>CAVQUJ010000010.1:372500-3024956 GCA_963716895.1 uncultured delta proteobacterium | reverse complement strand
GTCGCTCGACGAGCTGATCGTCACCTACTTCACCGCCAGCGCGCGCACGCGCACGCTGCCGCTCGAGATTTTCGGGCGCGTGAAGAAAGGCCTCGATCCGTCGCTCAACGCGATCTCGACCGTGTTCGTGCTGTTCACGGTGTTTGCGGTGTTCGCTACCGAGGCGCTTCGGCGCCGGAATCCCTGAAGGGAGGGAAGCCATGAATCGATTCGCATGTCTCGTGCTCGCCGCCGCGCTGGTGGGCCTCATGGGAGCGGCGCTGCCGGCGGCCGGCGAAGAGCTCAACCTGTTCGCCTGGTCGGAGTACGTGCCTCAGGCGGTGCTCGATGGCTTCACCAAGGAAACCGGTGTCGAGGTCAACTACGAGACGTACGCCTCGAACGAGGAGATGCTCGCGAAGCTGGTGTCGGGCGCGGCCAGCTACGACCTGATCCAGCCCTCCGAGTACACGATCGAGGCGCTGGTGAAGGAGAAGCAGCTGGTCAAGCTCGACCACGCCAAGCTCCCGAACCTGAAGAACATCGGGAAGGAGTACTGGGGCCAGGCGCACGATCCGAAGCTCGAGTACAGCGTGCCCTACATGCAGGGCACCGTTGGCATCGTGTACAACACCGAGAAGGTCAAGGATCCGATCACCGGCTACACCGACGTCTTCCAGCCGAAGCACAAGGGCCGCATCGTGATCCTCGACGACGCGCTCGAGGTGGTGACGTGAGCACGCTTGCGACGGACGGCCTCGACCCAGGCGGTGACGAAGCCCAACCTCGAGAAGGTGCGGCCCACCATCGCAAAATGGCTGCCGCTGGTGAAGGTCTACGACTCGGACAGCCCCAAGACCGCGCTGCTGAACGGGGACGTCGATCTCGGCGTCGTCTGGTCGGGCGAGGCCGCCATCCTGATCCAGGAACAGGGGAAGAAGTTCCGCTACGTGCTGCCGAAGGAAGGCGCGCACATGTTCATCGACAGCCTCGCCATCCCGAAGGGCGCGAAGAACGTGGAACCGCGTCCACAAGTTCATCGACTACGTCCTGCGCCCCGACGTGAGCCGCAAGATCTCCAAGGAGTTCCCCTACACGAACCCGAACTCGAGGCGCGGAAGCTGCTGACGCCGAGCCGAGCGCGCGAACGAGGCGAGCTACCCGACCGGCAACCCGAAGCTCGAGACGTTCCGTGACATCGGGCCGATGGCGCCGAGGTGGACAAGATCTTCACCGACACGAAGGCGAAGAGCGGCGGCTGAGCAGGAAGAGGAGGAGGTCCTCGTGCCCCAGGCAGCAACCGGCGTCGCCGCGGCGACGACGGGCCACGGCAAGCCCCCCGGCCGGATCGGGTGGCTGCTGCTGGCCCCGCTGATCGTGTGGGCGGTCGCCTTCGTGGTGGCGCCCGCCGCGATCATGCTGGTCTACAGCTTCGCGAAGCGCGGCACGCTCGGCGGCGTGGTGCTCGACTTCACGTTCGAGAACTACGCCGGTGTCGGCGACTACATGTCGATCGTGGTCCGCTCGATCGAGTACGCGGCCCTCACCACCGTGATCTGCCTGCTCTCGGGCTACCCCGTCGCCTACCTGATCGGGCGCGCCGACGAGCGCTGGCGGAACCTGCTGCTGATGGCGGTGATGGTGCCGTTCTGGACGAGCTTCCTGATCCGCACCTATGCCTGGGTCACGATCCTGAAGAGCGAAGGCCTGCTGAACTCGCTGCTGATGCAGCTGCAGCTGATCGCGGAGCCGCTCGAGATGCTCTACACGCCGGGCGCGGTGGTGATCGGCCTCGTCTACACCTTCCTGCCGTTCATGATCCTGCCGATCTACACCAGCGTGGAGAAGCTCGAAGGCGCGCTGATCGAGGCGGCGCTCGACCTCGGCGCCGGGCCGCTGCGCGCGTTCTCGCGCGTGATCGTGCCGCTCACCTCGCCGGGCATCGCCGCCGGCGTGCTGCTCGTGTTCGTTCCGGCGCTCGGCATCTACGCGGTGAACGACATCCTCGGCGGCGGGCGCGTGGACATGATCGGCAACATCATCGAGAACCAGTTCAAGACCGCGCGCAACTGGCCCTTCGGCGCCGCCCTCGGCACGACGCTGCTGATGAGCTTCGCGGCGATCTACTTCTACGTGAATCGCCGGCAGCGCGCGGCCGTCCTGTAATGAACCCGGGCTGGGGGTTCCGCGGCGCGGCGGCGGTGATGTGCGTGCTGTTCCTGGTTTCGCTCGCGGTCCAGTACAACGACCCGGATCCGTACCTGTGGATGCCGATCTACGGGCTCGCCGCCTGGCTCGCGTGGAGCGGCGCGCGGGGCCGCCTGTCGTTCCGCGCGAACGCGGTCGCGCTCGTGATCTACCTCGCGCTGTTCGCGCTGTGGGCGCCGAGCCTGCTCCGCGCGCGCGCGGAGGCCTTCGAGCACTGGCACATGCTCGCGCCCGACGACGAGGAGCCGCGCGAGGCCGGCGGCCTCGCGCTCTGCGCGGCCTGGTGCGCGATCCAGATGGGGATGGCGCGCCGCCGCTAACGCCGTTCCAGTGACACCGGTCACGCGAGTCGCCGTACCGTCGTCACAGCGGCTGCGCGCGCCTGCCTCCAGACTGCGCGCGCCTTGCCACCCGGACGCTGCTCTCGCCGAGGAGATCTTCTGCCATGTTCCGGACTCGCTTCGCCGCTGTGCTCGCGGTCATCGCACTTCCGCTGCTCCTCTCCGGATGTACCATGCGGCTCCACATCCTGATTCCCGACTTCAGCGCGAAGGGCGTCGATGGGCTCCGCCTCTACCGCGTCGGTACGGGAGGAAGGCTCGCGGCGGCCGGCTACATCACCTTCGACCGCATCATCCTGACCGCCCAGGGCCTTCAGATGCAGTACACCCAGTTCACGCCGGAGAACACCGCTTGGGGTCCGCTCATGGTCCCGGTAGAGGTACCCAGTCCCGGCCAAGTGGCGCTGGAGATGTCGTTGCTCAATTCGGGCGCTCCGGGCTACTTCCGGTTCGCCAGCTTCAACGAGCACGGCACGTCGAAGCTGGCGTTGGGGCAGATCTACGCCGCGGGCGGGTAGTCCTAGTACCGCAGCTCCAGCGACACGTAGCCGAGTCCGACGTTGCGATCGGCGGAGGTCTGGAAGACCGCGCCGCCGTCGAGCCACTCGAAGCCGACCTCGAGCGTCACGGCCTTGTGCGGCGTGAAGGCCGCGACGAAGTCGTACTCGGTGCCGACGTTCTTGTGGCCGTTCGACGACGAGGAGGTGAAGCCGAAGGCCGTGTCGTCGTAGGCGCCCGTGCCGGCGTAGCGGCTGTCGTCCTTCTCGAGCAGCCGGAACTGATGCACGAACAGGTTGAACGCGAGCATCGGATGCGGCGCGAGGCGCAGCTGCACGAACGAATCCCACAGGTTCTGGAACGCGAGCTGGTCGGCGAAGCCGTAGTAGATGTGGTTCGTCGGCAGCATGTTGAAGAACGTCTGGTGGTCGCCGTCAGTCGGGTCGTCGTCGCCGGACGCGACGTTCAGGCCGATGCGCAGCCACGGCTTCGCGAACACGTTCGGAAGCTGGTAGCCGAGCTCGACGATACCGGCATACGCACTCTGGTCGAGGCTGTTGTAGTCGCCGCCCTGGTACGCGCCCCAGAGCAGAGCGTCCACGTTGCCCGGCCCGCACGGATGCACGCCGAGCCAGTGCGCGCCGAACGTGTAGACCGAAACCGGGTCGGCGAGCCCGCCGCGCGACGTCGGCCGGTCGTCGAGGTAGTAGAGGCCGAAGAGCCCGAGCTCGTCGTTCGCGAGCAGCGTGCCGCGCAGGGCGGTCGCCGTGGCGCCCCCGACGAAGATGTCGTGGAGCGGGCGGTAGGCGTCCTCCGCCTCGTAGACGCCCTGCGTCGGCCGCGCGCCGAAGCCGAACAGCTCGACGCCGGACACGTCCACGCCCGCCGCGAAGCCGTCGTAGGCGCGCCCGACGTGGCTCCAGTCGACGGTGCCGACGAGGCGTTCGCCGAGGCGCGCGCTCCGGAGGTAGCGCCAGTTGGGCTCCGCGTACTGCACCTCCTGGCTGTCGAGCTTCACGTCCTGGCGGCCCGCGCGCACGAAGCTCTTCTCGAGGGGCCGGAGCTCGACGTAGAGCGTGCGGAGGTCGTCGCCGGAGGCCTGGCTCTCGCCGCCGTTCGCGTTGCGATAGGTCGCGAGCGCCCCGGTGCCGCCGGAGTCCATGCCGTGCAGCTGGACGTCCTGGAACTCGCCCACCACGAGGATCTCGTCGCGCCAGCTGTACTGCAGATGCAACCGCGTCCGCGTGGCGGTGTACCAGTCGTTGTGGTCGGTGAACGCCTGCCAGCTCTCGGTGCGGACGCGCGTCGCGAGCCCGAGGTCGACGCGATGGTCGCCTTCCTTCCAGTAGAGGCTCGGCGTCGCGAAGAGCCCGTCGGGCGGTGGGCTCTGGGGCGGCGGCGCCGCCTGCGCCAGCGCCGCTCCGGGCCCGAGCAGCGCCACCCACATCAGCTTCCGCATCCCGCTCCGCATGTTCCCACTCCTGAGCTGCACCGCTCCCGCGGCGGCACGCTTGCATACACCATTCCGCCTTCGACGCGGACGGGAAACGTGGCGATCCGGAGGTCCGGATCCGAGAGCCCATCGCCGCGCTCGAGGTCGAAGGTCTTCTTGTGCTGCGGGCAGGCGACCTTGGGCCGGCCCGAGTCGTCGCCGACGATGCCGCGCGCGAGCACCATGTCGCCCTGGTGCGGGCAGTGGTTCTGCGTCGCGTACCAGGCGCCGGTCGCGGCCACGTGGAAGATCGCGAGCTGCGCATCGCCGTGGCGGACCGCGATGCCGCCGTCGCGCGGCACGTCGGCGGCGGCCACGAGCGGCACCCAGCTCGTCTCGGCCTCCGGGCGGGCGCGGGCGCGGGCGCAGCGCTCCCCGTCCAGTCCGCCGGCCGCTGCTGCCCGCGCTCCTCGACGAAACGCAGCGTGTCGTCGGGCTCCGGCGAGTTGGCGAAGTGGCGGAAGCGCTTCTGGCGCTCCGGGTCTTCGCACCACCTGCTTCCACTCGCACTCGTACGTGTCGACGAGGTGCTGCACCTGGCGCTCGAGCTCGTCGGCGATCCCGAGCGCGTCCTCGACCACCACCTGCTTCAGGTACGTCGATGCCGCCGTGCAGCGCTTCG
The DNA here is from genome assembly GCA_963716895.1 of uncultured delta proteobacterium. Lineage (GTDB taxonomy): Bacteria > Myxococcota_A > UBA9160 > UBA9160 > UBA6930 > JBFIYM01. The sequence continues at coordinate 3,019,816 of CAVQUJ010000010.1, read as the reverse complement.
AGCCAGCGCGCGGTGCGCGTCAGCCGATCCGCCGTCTGGATGTAGTACATGAGGAAGCGGTCGATGAAGCGCACCAGCGTCTCTTCGTCGACGTCGGCGGCGAGCAGCTCCGCATGGCGCGGCTTGCTGCCGCCGTTGCCGCACACGTAGAGGTTCCAGCCCTTCTCCGTGGCGATCACGCCGAAGTCCTTGCTCTGCGCCTCGGCGCACTCGCGGATGCAGCCCGAGACCGCCGCCTTCAGCTTGTGCGGCGCGCGGATGCCGCGGTAGCGCTCCTCGATGCGGATCGCGAGGCCGGTCGAGTCCTGCACGCCGTAGCGGCACCAGGTGGTGCCGACGCAGCTCTTCACGGTGCGCATCGCCTTGCCGTAGGCGTGGCCGCTCTCGAAGCCGGCGTCGACGAGCTCGCGCCAGATCTCGGGGAGCTGGTCCACGCGCGCACCGAGCAGATCGATGCGCTGCCCGCCCGTGATCTTGCAGTAGAGCGCGTAGCGCTTCGCCACCTGGCCGAGCGCGATCAGCTTCTCGGGCGTGATCTCGCCGCCCGGCACGCGCGGCACCACCGAGTACGTGCCGCCGCGCTGGATGTTGGCGAGGAAGCGATCGTTGGTGTCCTGGATGGTGTCCTGCTCGAGGATCGGCTCGTTCCACAGGCTCGCGAGGATCGACGCGACGGCGGGCTTGCAGACCTCGCAGCCCGCGCCGCGGCCGTGCGAGGCGAGGAGCGCGTCGAAGCTCTTCACGCCCGTGATCTTCACGATCTGGAACAGCTCGGGGCGCGTGTAGGCAAAGTGCTGGCACAGGTGATTCGCCCCGCCGCGCCCGGCCGCCGCCAGCTCCTCGGCGAGGATCGCGCTGACGGTCGGCAGACAGCCGCCGCAGCCGGTGCCGGCCCGGGTGGCCTTCTTCACGGAAACGACGTCGGCGAGCTCACCCGCGCGAATGGCGGCGCGCAGGCGCCCCGCGTTCACGCTGTTGCACGAGCAGACGCTCGCCTCGTCGTCCGCACCCGCGGCTGCCGGAGCCGCACTCGTGCCGAACAGCAGCTCTTCGGCGTTCTCGGGCAGCTCCTTCCCTTCGCGCAGCAGCTGGAGCAGGCGCCGATACTGCGTGGTGTCGCCCACCAGCACGCCACCGACGAGGCGCCGCCGGTCCGCCGACAGCACGAGGCGCGCGTAGACGTCGCGGCGCGCGTCCTCGAACACGATGCTGCCCGGGGTGACGCCGTCGGCCACCGGCGCGAACGGATCGCCCAGGCTCGCGACGTCCACACCGAGCAGCTTGAGCTCGGTGGAGAGATCGGCGCCTTCGAAGCGTTGCGGCGGCGCTCCCTCGCTCCCGGCGAGATTCCCCGCGAGCGCCTCCGCCATCGCGTAGCCCGGCGCCACCAGCCCGTAGAGGCTGCCGCGGTGCAGCGCCACCTCGCCGATCGCGAACACGTGCGGGTCGCTGGTGCGGAGCTCGTCGTCCACGAGCACGCCGCCGCGGGGACCGCGTGCGAGCCCGGCCGGCTGCGCCAGCTCGTCGCGCGGCCGTACGCCGGCGGAGATCACCACGAGGTCGGCGGCGAGCTCCGTACCGTCGGCGAGGCGCAGGCCGCGCACCGCGCTGTCGCCGACGAGCGCCGCGCTGCTCTTTCCGACGTGCAGGTGGACGCCGAGCGCCGTGATGCGGCGGGCGAGCGCGGCGGCTCCGGCGTCGTCGAGCTGGCGCGGCATCAGGCGCGGCGCCGCCTCGACGACGTGCGTCTCGAGGCCGAGGTCGCGCAGCGCCTTCGCCGCCTCGAGCCCGAGCAGGCCGCCGCCGATCACGATCCCGCATTGTGCCCCGGCTGCGCTCGCCCGGATCGCCTCGACGTCTTCGATCGTGCGGTAGACGAAGACGCCCGCGAGGTCCGTGCCCGGCAGCGGCGGCACGAAGGGCGCGGAGCCGGTCGCGAGCACGAGCCGGTCGTAGGCGAGCCGCGTGCCGTCGGCGGCCCTGACCGCGCACGCCTCGAGGTCGATCGCGGCGACACGCGCCCCGAGCCGCAGCTCGACGCCGTCGCGCGCGTAGTCCTCGACGCGCGCCAGCGCGAGATCGTCCGGCCCCTTGCCGGCGAACAGCTCCGAGAGATGGACGCGGTCATACGCCGGCCGCGGCTCCTCGCCGAGCACGACGATGCGGAAGCGGCTCGCGCCGCCGCGCTCGACGAGCGCCTCGACGAAGCGATGCCCCACCATGCCGTTGCCGACGACGACGAGCGTCTCGCGGGGCGGGCCGGCGGCGCCCGCGCGCCGCAGCAGACCCGCCAGCTCGGGCCGGCAGCTGCCGCAGCCGAGGCCGGCGTCCGTCCCCCCTGCGGCCGCGGCCGCGAACGAGACGTTTCGGCAGACGCAGAGGATGCGCTCGGCAGCCGGAGGCGCCGCGGCGTCCCGCGACGAGATGCGCTCGATCCGCACCGGCGCATGCTTCAGCTCGGGCTGCTTGGAATGCGGATCGAGCGCCGAGCCAGCGACGCGATTCACGAGCGCCCCGCCGTCACTCCAGTGCATCGGGGCGAACGCGACGCCCTCGGGCAGGCCGTCACTGAGGCGTGCGGCCATCTCGAACGCGCCACGTGACGAGCCGACGCGCACGCGGTCGCCGTCTTCGATGCCGAGCCGCGCCGCATCAGCGTGAGCGAGCTCGAGCTCCGGAACAGGGGTGTGGGCCCGCAGGCGCGGCACGTGGCCCGTCTTCGTCATCGTGTGCCACTGATCGCGCACGCGGCCCGTCGTGAGCGCGATCGGTGCAGCGGCGGAGACCGGCTCCGCGACGCGGAGACCCGTCGGCACCACGAAGCGCGCGCGGCCGCTCGGCGTCGGGAAGCGCCCGTCGGTGTAGAGGCGCGACGCGCCCGGGTGTGCGACGTCGGGGCACGGCCACTGGAGGGGGCCGGCGGCCAGGCGCTCCGCCGTGATGCCGCGCTTGTCACAGTCGCGCCCGATCGTCGTGGCGACGTGCTCGGCGAAGACTTCGGCGTCGGAGCGCCACGCGAAGGCGCGGCCGAAGCCGAGCCGCTCCGCGACGGCTGCAGCGATGCGCCAATCCGGCAGCGCCTCGCCCGGCGGCGCCACTGCGGCGAGCAGCTTCGCAACGCCGCGCTCGCTGTTCGTCATCGTCCCCGACTTCTCGCCCCAGCCCGCGGCGGGCAGCAGCAGATCCGCGTAGCGCGCGGTCTCGGTGCCGCCGACGACGTCCTGCACCACGACCAGCGGCGTGCGCTCGAGCGCGCGCCGCACGGTCGCCTGGTCCGGCAGCGTCACCGCGGGGTTCGTCGCGACGATCCAGAGCACGTCGAGCCCGCCCGCCGCCGCGTGCTCGAACAGCTCGACGGCGGTGCGGCCGGGCGCCGCGTCGATCGGCCGCGAGCCCCAGATCGCCTCCACCTCGCGGCGGTCGCGCTCGCTCGTGAGGCGGCGATGCCCGGCGAGCAGCGTCGCCATCGCGCCCACCTCGCGCCCGCCCATCGCGTTCGGCTGCCCCGTGAGCGAGAACGGGCCGGCGCCCGGTCGGCCGAGCTGCGCGGTGGCGAGGTGGAGGTTCACGAGTGCGCTTACCGTGTCCGTGCCGTGCGCGCTCTGGTTCACGCCCATCGCCCAGAGCGAGAGCGCCGCGCGAGCGCCGGCCCAGAGGTCGGCCACCCGGCCCAGCAGCTCGCGGGACACGCCACACTCCCGCTCCACGCGCTCGGGGGGGAAGTCGAAGAGCGCGGCTTCGAGCGCCTCGAAGTTCTCGGTGTGGGCGGCCATCCAGTCGCGGGCGAGCGCGCCGCGGCGGGCCAGCTCGGCAGCGACGCCGCACAGGAACACCGCGTCGCTGCCGGGCCGCAGCGGGACGTGCACGTCGGCCGCCTCGGCGGTGGCCGTGCGGCGCGGGTCGAGCACGACGAGCGCCGGGCGCGGGCGCCTCGCCGCGCGCGCGCGCTCGAGGCGCTGGAACAGCACCGGGTGGCACCAGGCCATGTTGGCGCCGACCACGAGGAACAGGTCGGCGTGCTCGAGGTCCTCGTAGCAGGTGGGCGGCCCGTCCACGCCGAACGCGCGCTCGTAGCCGGCCACGGCGCTCGACATGCAGAGGCGCGAGTTCGAGTCGACGTGGTTGGTGCCGAGGAAGCCCTTCGCGAGCTTGTCGAGCGCGTAGTAGTCCTCGGTGAGCAGCTGCCCGGAGAGATAGAGGCCGACCGCGTCGGGGCCGCGCGTGAAGAGCGCGCGCCGGAGGGCGTCGGCGAGGCGGCCGAGCGCGGCGTCCCAGCTCGTACGCGCGAGCTTGGCTCCCTTCGCATCCCGCGCCTGCGGATGCTCCAGCCGATCGGGGAGATGCACCGTCTCTGCGAGCGCGATGCCCTTCGTGCAGAGGAGGCCGCGGTTGGCGGGATGCTCCGGGTCGCCCCGCACACTCACGATGCGCCCACGCTGCGCCGTCACGAGCACGCCGCAGCCGACGCCGCAGAAGCCGCACACCGAGCGCGTCTCTCGAAGCTCTCGGCTCATGCCGCGCCCCGCGCGGCATGCACCGCTTCGTGCGCCACGTCGGCGGCGGGCCGCGCGTCCTGCTCTTCCAGGAACTCGAGCAGCCGCTCGCGGAGCCGGTAGTAGTCGGAGTGCTCGAGCACCGCCGAGCGCTCGCGCGGGCGCTCGAACGGCACGTCGACGATCTCGCCGATGCGCGCGCGCGGGCCCTTCGTCATCAGCGCGATGCGATCGGCGAGGAACAGCGCCTCGTCCACGTCGTGCGTCACCATCAGCGCCGTGCGTCGGTCGCGGCCCCAGAGCTCGAGCAGCACGTCCTGGAGCTCCATGCGCGTGAGCGAGTCGAGCATCCCGAAGGGCTCGTCGAGCAGCAGCAGCTTCGGCGCCAGCGCGAAGGCGCGCGCGATGCCGACGCGCTGGCACTCGCCCAGCGACAGCTCGCCGGGCCGGCGGCCGAGCGCGTCGCCGAGCCCGACCCGCTCGAGGAAGTGCGCGGCGATCGCGCGGCGCTCGGCGCGGCTGCCGTGCGGGTAGACGCGATCGACGCCGAGCCGCACGTTCTCGAGCGCCGTGAGCCAGGGCAGCAGGCTCGGCGCCTGGAACACCACGCCGCGGTCGGGGCCGGGCCCGTCGATCTCGCGGCCGTCGAGCACCACGCCGCCGGTGCTGAGCGGCAGCAGGCCCGCCACCATCGAGAGCACGGTCGACTTCCCGCAGCCCGAGTGCCCGAGCAGACACACGAACTCGCCGCGGGCGAGGCGCAGGTCGAAGCCCTCGACCACGACGCTGGGCCCGCTCGGGCCGGCGAAGCTCTTGCCGAGCCCGAACAGCTCGAGGTGCGCGCTCATTCGCGCGCTCCGAGGCGCGACGGCGGGAGCCGCACGGGCTCGAGCGCCGGCAGCGGCGTCGTGGCGCGGCCCGCGCGGGGTCCCGCGCGGCGCGCCCCGAGCTCGAGCAGATGCGCGGTCACCTCGTTGCGGAGCTTCTTGAAGGACGGGTCGTGGTTCAGCGCGGCGCGCTCGCGCGGCCGCGCGAGCGCCACCCGGAACGAGGCGCCGAGCCGGGCGCCGCTCGCGTCCGGCACGAGCGGCACGATGCGATCGGCGAGCAGGATCGCCTCGTCGACGTCGTTGGTGACGAGCACGGCGCTCCGCCGCTCGCGCTCGAGGATGCGCGCGATCTCGACCTGGAGCGAGGCGCGCGTGAGCGCGTCGAGCGCGCCGAGCGGCTCGTCGAGCAGCAGGATGCGCGGCTCGGTCGCGAGCGCGCGCGCGACGGCCACGCGCTGGCGCATGCCGCCGGAGAGCTCGCGCGGGCGCTTGTCGCGCGCGGCTTCGAGGCCGACCAGGCGCACGAAGCGCGAGCGCGTGCTCGCGCCGCGCGTGCGCGCGGCCAGTCGCGGTGCACCGCGTCGACCGCGAGCTGCACGTTGCCGAGCACCGTCAGCCACGGCAGCAGCGCGTAGCTCTGGAACACCACGCCGCGCTCGGGGCCCGGCGGCCGGCGCCGGCCGCGCCGTCCAGCTCGACGCGCGCCCGCGTCGGGCGCGAGCAGGCCGGCCAGGATCGAGAGCAGCGTCGTCTTGCCGCTGCCGGAGAAGCCGACGATCGCGACGAGCTCGCCGTGCGCCAGCGCGAAGTCGACGCCGCGCGAGCACCGGCGCGCTGCGCGCGCCGCTGCCGTACGACTTCGCCACGCCGTGCAGCGCGAGCACGGGCGGCGCATCCGCCGCCGTGTCAGGCGGGCCGCAGCGTCATGGCTCACCGCAGCGCTGCAGCTGCAGCATGAGGCGATCGAGCGCGAAGCCGATCCCGCCGATCGTGAACACGGCCACCATGATCTGCGCGAGCGTCTCGCTGCTGCCGTTCTGGAACATGTCCCAGACGAACTTCCCGAGGCCCGGGTTCTGGGCGAGCATCTCCGCCGCGATCAGCACCATCCAGCCGACGCCGAGCGAGAGCCGCAGCCCGGTGAAGATCCAGGGCAGCGCCGACGGCATCACGATCTTGCGCACGCGCACGGGCCAGCGAGAGCCGCAGCACGCGCGCGACGTTCAGGTGGTCGCGGTCGACCGAGGCGACGCCGAGCGCGGTGTTCACGAGCGTCGGCCAGAGCGAGCAGAGCGCGACCGTGATCGCCGAGCTGAGGAACGACTTCTCGAACCAGCGGATTCGTCGGCTCGGTGTAGAGCGCGCTCACCAGGATCATCACGATCGGGCAGCCAGGCGAGCGGCGACACCGGCCGGAAGAGCTGGATCAGCGGGTTCAGCGCGGCGTAGAACGCCGCGCTCGTGCCGCACAGCACGCCGAGCGGCACGGCGACGAGCGACGCGATCACGAAGCCGGTGAACACCGTCTGCAGGCTCGTCGCGATCTGGTCGAGGTAGGTCGGCTTGCCGGCGTAGCGAGCGCTCCTTCCACGGCTCGCCCGCCGCGACCGCCGCGCGGCGCTTCTCCGCCATGCGCAGCGTCGAACTCGCGCCGCGCTGCGCGCGCTCCGCGCGGTGCTCGCGCGACGCAGCGCCCGCCGCCGCGCGCGACGACCTGGCGCCGGGCCCGGCAGCGCGCCGATCGCGCGTCTCGACGTGCGCCGCGACGCGCCAGCGACCAGCAGCGACGAGGAACGACGCAGCGAACGCGAGCGCCGGGGCGCCGACGCGCGAGCCGCAGCTCGCCGACGTCGAGTCGATCGTCAGCTTCTGTCATGCGCGTCAGTCCTTCAGGCCGATCGCGAGCGAGCGCGAGGTAGGCGTTCGGCTTGCGGCCGTCGTAGGCGACGCCGTCGATGAAGCCGGCGTCGGGCGGCGCGTAGCCGTCGGTCTGCGGGCACGTCGGCCCGCGTCGAGCCGCCCCTCGCGCGACCAGGCGCTCGCGCCGCGGCGCGCCAGACGTCGGGCCGGTAGACCGTGCGGATCGTCTCGTCGTACCAGGCGTCGGGCTTGGCCTCGGCGATCTGGCCCCAGCGCCGCATCTGCGTCAGGTACCAGACGCCGTCGCTGTAGTACGGATAGGTCGCGAAGTAGCGGAAGAAGACGTTGAAGTCCGGCATCTCGCGCCGGTCGCCCTTCTCGTACTCGAAGAAGCCGGTCATGCTGTTCGCGATCACCGCGGCGTCGGCGCCGACGTACTCGGGGCGCGCGAGGATCTCGACCGCCTGCTTGCGGTTCTCGAGGCTCGCGTCGAGCCACTGGCCGGCGCGGATCAGCGCCTTCACCAGCCGCGACGTGCGTCTCGGGGTTCGCCTCGGCCCAGGCCGCGCGTCACGCCGAACACCTTCTCGGGGTTGTTCTTCCAGATCTCGTAGTCGGTGACGACCGGGACGCCGATGCCCTTGAAGACCGCCTGCTGGTTCCAGGGCTCGCCGACGCAGTAGCCCTGGATCGTCCCCTGCTCGAGCGTCGCCGGCATCTGCGGCGGCGGCGTCACCGAGATCAGCACGTCGGCGTCCTGCGTGCCGGTCGTGTCGCCGCTCGTGTAGAAGCCCGGGCTGGATGCCGGCCGCCGCGAGCCAGTAGCGCAGCTCGTAGTTGTGCGTGGAGAGCGGGAAGACCATGCCCATCTGGAGCGGCTGGCCCTTCGCCTTCGCACTCCTCGACGACCGGCTGCGAGCGCCGTCGGCCGAGATCGGATGCGGCGGCTTCGGCTGGCGCCAGCCGCGGATCCGCCGCCTGCATCTCCTTCCAGACGTCGTTCGAGACGGTGATCGCGTTGCCGTTCAGGTCGATGCTGAACGCCGTGACCACGTGCGGCCTTCGTGCCGATGCCGATGCGTCGCGCCGATCGGCTGGCCGGCCAGCATGTGCGCGCCGTCGAGCTCGCCGCGAGATCACGCGATCGAGCAGGATCTTCCAGTTGGCCTGCGCCTCGAGCGTGACGTAGAGCTCCTCCTCCTCGAAGAAGCCGAGCTCCTTCGCGATCACGAGCGGCGCGCAGTCGGTGAGCTTGATGAAGCCGAGCTTGAGCTCGTCCTTCTCCGGCGGCGCGGCCGCTGCGCCGGCCGCGGTCCCGAGCGCGAGCAGCAGAGCGGCGGCCGCCGCTTCCCGCACTCTCTTCGCACGCGTCCCCCGAAAAGCGAAGCGTCCGGCCGTGCGCGGGATCTCCGCGCGCGGTCGGACGCCGTTGTCCGTACCTTCGAATGCCGCTCCGGCTTTGGAGCGCAGCCCTCTCCATTCAAGTCGCGTGCCAGCGCGCGGAGCCGTGCCGCCGCGCGCGATCGGCACAGGTGGGTCGGGCGTCGTCGCCGCTGCCCGTCCCGCGGGCAGCGCGTGCTCGCGGAACGATCAGTTGCCCGTGCGTTGCGCGACCGCAATCTCGTCCAGGGAGGCGCGTAGCTCCGCGATCTCGAAGCCGGCGAGGTAGCCGGCGGGATCGTGCGAGTCGAAGCGGCGTCCGTCGATGAAGAGATCGGGGCCGAGCTCGAGCGTGCGGCCATCGTGGGCTGCGACGTGCCAGGGCGCGTCGTGAGCGCCTTCCGGCTTCTCGTCGCCGGCCGGAGACGGGCAGGCCGAGCTCGCCGAGCGGCCTCGCGATAGAGGTCGCAGCGATACACCTGCGCCGCGACGGCGCGCACGTCGACCGCCTTCTCGAGCTGCCCCCAGCGCAGCATCTGCGTGACGATCCACGCCGCGTGCGAGCGCCACGGGAAGGTCGCCGCGAAGCGCGTGGAAGTGGTGGACGCCGTCGCGCGGCGAGCGAGGGCAGCAAGCGCGGTCTCGCGGCGCGTCGACCCAGCCGCTCGCCAGCATGTGCGCGAGCTCGGCGCGATTCGACGCGCTCGTCGCACCAGTGCGCGGCCTCGAGCAGCGCGCAGAGCAGCGCGAGATGCGGCTCGGCATGCCGCTCGCGCCCAGACGGCGTTCACCGCGAGCACCTTCTCGGGCGCGCTGCTGCCAGATGTCGTGCTTGCGGAGGATCACGGCGCCGCTGCCGCGCTGCGCCGCGACGCGTGCTCCACGGCTCGCCGACGCAGAAGCCGTCGATCGGCGCCGGCCTCGAGGCGCGCGACCATGCGCGGCGGCGGCACCACGCAGCAGCTCGACGTCGCGGTCCGGCCGGATCCCGCTCGCCGCGAGCCAGTAGCGCAGCTCGTAGGTGTGCATCGAGACCGGGAACACGGTCGCGAGGCGCAGCGGCGGCGCGACCCGCCGCGCGCCGCTCCGCCACCACCTGCGCGAGCGCGCGCCCGCGGCGTGCGCGGCGCCGGCATCGCCGCCGGATCGGCCTCCTGCATGCGCTGCTCGAGCTCTCGCGACACGGTGATCGCGTTGCCGCCGAGGCCGAGCGAGAGCGCGGTGCACGGTCGGCTGCTGCAGCGGCCCGATGCCGAGCGTCGCCGCGAGCGGCATCGGCGCGAGCATGTGCGCCGCGTCGAGCACGCCTGCGGCGAGCTTGTCGCGGATGTTCGCCCACGACGGCTCGACCGAGAGCTCGACCCGCACGCCATGGCGCGCGAACAGCCCGAGCTCGTGCGCCGCGACGAGCGGCGCGCTGTCGGTCAGCGGAGTGATGCCGATGCGCAGGAGCCCGTCGTCTCTCACAGCAGCTCCGCCATCTCGACGACGTGGCGCGCCACGTCCGCGAGCTTCGAGCTTGCGATCCATCGCCGTCTTGCGAAGCCGGCTGGTACGCCTCGTCCTCGCTCACGCCGTGCCGGCTCATCAGGATCCCCTTGGCGCGCTCGATCACCTTGCGATCGGCGAGCGACGTGCGCGCCGCGTCGCAGCTCGCTCCGGAGCGCCTGGAACGCCTCGAAGCGCGCGATCGCCACCTCGACGATGGGCCGCACGCTGCGCGACTCGAGCCCGTCCACCACGTAGGCCGAGACGCCTGCGCGCACGGCGGCGCTGGATCGACGCGCTGTCGCTCTCGTCGACGAACATCAGGATCGGGCGCGGCTGCTCCTCGATGGATGCGCTGCATGTCCTCGAGCACGTCGCGGTCGGGCGACTGCATGTCCACGATGACGACGTCGGGCGCGAGCGCTCGCGATGCGCGCGCGCAGGTCGTCGCGGCCGCAGAGGCGGCCGACGACCTCGTAGCCGGCCTCGAGCAGCGCCCGCTCGAGATCGCTCGAGCGCTCGGGCTTCTCGTCCACGAGCGCGATGCGCAGCTTTCCCGTCACGTCGCGATTGGCTGCGAGTTCCGTGCCAGACGAGAGTGGGCCCGGGTGAGCGGGTGTCTGCTCATCCTACGAGAGCGATTGACCCAGGGCATGCCGGTCGGAGGCGTCTCGTCGCCCCGAGTGCAGGACACCGCACCGCGAAGACGGCTTGGGAGGGAGGGGAGTTGGCGCGCGCGGGCGGCTCTTGCCGGCTCGGGCGGAGCCTCGGCCGGTTCGACCGGCCACTGCGGCCCGAGCGATGACCCGGCGCGTCCGCCGATCGCCGTCGGGGCGTGCAGGCGACCAGACGACCGCCGGCGGCGCGGGCGTCTTCCGGAGGCTCGGTGGGGGGTTGACAAGGGCAAAACATAGCCATAAACTAGTGCGATGTCGCGCTCGCCGAAGCAGCTCAGCTTCACCGACTACCGGAAGCGCACCGGCCGAGGCGGTCCTCGCCCTGGTGCCGGGCGACCGCGCGGGCCGCGGCCGCGCGTCTGGCATCGCGAGCGCGAGGCCGTGCCGATCGACTGCCCGGTGCACGTGACGTTGCGGGTGAAGTCGGGGCTGCCGTCGCTCCGGAGCGGGAAGCTGGTGCGCGAGTGGAGGCGCTCCCTCGCCGAGGCCAGCGAGCGCGGGAGCTTCCGGGTCGCGCACTACTCGCTCCAGGGCGATCACGCGCACCTGATCGTCGAGGCGCACGGCAAGCACGCGCTCGCGTGCGGGATGAAGAGCATCGGGGCGCGGCTGGCGCGCGCTCTCAACCGCACGAGCGGGCGAAGCGGGCCGGTGCTGGACGGGCGGTATCACCACCGGAGCCTGCGCTCGCCGCGCGAGGTGCGGAGGGCGCTCGCCTACGTGCTGCTGAACGCGCGGCGGCATCTCGCGAAGCAGCGGCACGTCTCGCGCACGGCTCCGCTCGATCCCGCGAGCTCGGCGCGTTGGTTCGACGGCTGGCGGCCGGAGGTCGCCAGCCGCATTCCGGAGGAGAGAACGTCACGCGAGGTGGCCCGCCCGCGCTCGTGGCTGCTGCGGGTCGGGTGGAGACGTCACGGGCTGGTGGATCCGAGCGAGCTGCCGGGCACGCTCGCGGAGCACGAACCGGCGGCGTAGGCCGCTGGGGCGACCGGAGCCGGATCGGTCCTTCCTTCAGCAGCCAGCAGCGCCGCGAGGAGACCCCGGACGGCGTTCTTCCGCAGCCTGCTAGGCCGCGCGCAGCCGGATCGGCAGGCTCGTCACGCCGCGGAACACCGGGCTCGGATGGATGGGCAGCTCGGCGCTGCTCGCGAACCCTGCCTCCATCCCCTTGGTGCGCGCGAGCAGCGTGTCGAGCGCGAGGCCGGCTTCGAGCCGCGCGAGATTCGCGCCGAGGCAGTAGTGCGGGCCGAAGCCGAAGGCGATGTGCGGCGCGCGCTCGCGCCCCGGCGTCGAAGACGTCGGCGCGCTCGAACACGCGCTCGTCGCGGTTGGCCGAGCCGATCCAGCACAGCACCACGTCGTCGGGCGCCAGCGCGACGCCATGGAGCGTGGCGGAGCGCGTGGCGCGGCGCGGGGCGAACTGCACGGGCGAGGCCCAGCGCAGCGTCTCCTCGACCACCGCGGGCACGAGCGAACGGTCGGCCCGCACGCGGCGCTCCTGCTCCGGGTGCGCGAGCAGCGCCAGCACGGCGTTGCCGATCAGCGTGGTGGTGGTCTCGTTCCCCGCCACGAGGAGGAGGATCAACATCTGGAGCATCTCGTCGTGCGAGAGCTTCGAGCCCTCGTGCTCGGCCTGCACCAGGCCGGTGAGCAGATCCTCCTGCGGCCGGGCGCGGCGCTCCTCCGCGAGCGGGATGAGGTAGGCGTGCATCTCGTCGCGCAGCTCGCGCTGCCGGCGCACGCGCTCGGCGTCGAGGCCGCCGAAGAAGCCGACGCCGAGGTTCGCGACCAGCTGGTCGCTCCAGCTCTTGAAGCGGGCGCGCTCCTCGGCCGGGATGCCGATGATCTCCGCGATCGCGGTGACCGGCAGCGGATACGTGAGCGCCTGCACCAGATCGACCTCGGGCTGCGCGAGCGCCTCGTCCACCAGCTCGCGCGCGACCTCGCGCAGCCGCGGCTCGAGGCGCGACACGATGCGCGGCGTGAACGCCTTGTTGACCAGGCCCCGGAGGCGCGTGTGCTCCGCGCCGTCCGTGCCGAGCATGCTCGGCGGCGGCAGCGCGTCGTCGCCGAGCTCCTCGCGCATCCCGCGCGGAGTCGGGAACGAGTTCGAGAAGGCGGCGTCGTCGCGCAGCGTGGCCTGCACGTCCTCGTGGCGGAAGATCGAGACGACGCGCATCGGCAGGCCGACGTGCTCGTACGCGGGATGCTCGCGCCGGCCTCGCGCGTAGAGCGCCCAGGGCTCGCGGCGGACGGCAGGGTCGAGGGGCGAGAAGAAGAAGGGCTCGGTCATGGGGCGAGCTTATCGCGCCGGCTCTCCCGCCACTCCCAGGGCGGCACGCGCTCGCGCTCCGGCAGCGACCAGAGCCCCGCTGCCGCTGCTACCGCAGTCCAGCCGCGCGTAGGTGGTCCACCTCGTTGAAGTTCTGGAGCGACCACACCGAGCCGCGCTCGCCGAGCGGGCGCGCCTCGGCCACCGAGTAGGCGGCGAGCTGGCTCTCGAAGCGCAGCCACTCCCACGGCACCGGGCGCACGTCGAGCAGGTGCGTGAGCAGCACGGAGTTGGTGCCGCCGTGCGCGACGATCGCGATGGAGACGGGCGTGGGCGGCGCGCTCCACACCGTGAAGTCGTGCTCCCGCGTGCCGCGGATGCCGTGCTCTGCAAGCAGGTCACTGAGCGCGCCGGTCACGCGCCCGTGGAAGTCGTGGAAGGTCTCGGCGCCCGGCCAGCCGTCCCAGTGCTCGCGGAGCGGCCGGCGCGAGCCCGCCTCGAAGTAGCGGTCCACCTCCTCCTGCGTGAGGCCCGCGACGGCGACGCCGATCTCGGCGAGCCCGGGCACGACGCGCGCCGCGCGGCCCGTCGCGCGGGCGATCGGCTCGGCCGTCTCACGTGAGCGGAGGTAGGGGCTCACGTAGAGGAAGTCGAGCGGCGTGCGCGCGAGCGCAGCCGCCACGGCGTCGGCCTGGTGCCGACCGAAGGGCGTGAGGCCCGGATCGTCCACCGCCGGTCCGCCGCCCGGCGCCCAGTCGGGATCGCCGTGGCGCACGAGGGTGATGGTGGTGTGGCGGCGATTGCGTGCGTCGCGCTCGCGCAGCGCCGCGGGGCCCGCGTGCTCCGGCGCCGGACCGCCGCCCTCTCCGATCCGCATCCCCGCCGCCATCTCGACTCCGCTCGCCTCCGACTCGCTGCGCGCTTCGCTTGCGGGGTTAGCGCGAGGCGCTCGTCTTGCGCAGGACGCCGAGCGCCTCCTCGACGTGGCGCGTGGCGTCGAGCTGGGAGTTGAAGACGTGGCGCACGACGCCGCCGGCGTCGATCACGAAGGTCACGCGCCCCGGCAGCAGGCCGAGCGTCGCGGGCACGCCGTAGAGCTTGCGCACCTTGCCGCCGCGATCCGCGAGCAGCGTGAACGGCAGCTTGTAACGGCTGGCGAACTTCTTGTGCGACTCGCTCGAGTCCGAGCTCACGCCCACGACCTCGGCGCCGGCCTCGCGGAAGTCCTCGTACTGGTCGCGGAAGCTGCACGCCTCCTTGGTGCAGCCCGGCGTGTCGTCCTTCGGGTAGAAGTAGAGCACCACGGGCTTGCCGCGATAGCCGGCCAGGCTCACGTCCTTGCCAGTCGCGTCCGGCAGCGCGAAGTCCGGCGCGGGCTCCCCCACCTTCACGCCCGGCTCGCCGCCGCCCAGGAGATCCAAGAGACCCATCTTCTCTTCCTCCGCTGCACGACTCGAAGAGCTGCAGTATATGACCCCCCGCCATGAGCTTCGAGAGCGGGAGCCTGCTGGACCGAGCCCACGAGCAGACGGGGCTGTCCGATTTCGGCGACCCGAGCTTTCGCGACGGCCTCGACCGGCTCGTGGACGGCCTCGAGGCGGACGCCTCGCTCTCGCCGATCGGGCGGATGGCCGCGGAGGGCATGCTGCTCGGCCAGCTCACGAACCGGCTCCGCATCGAGGACTGGTGGCGCCGGCATCCGGAGCTCGCGCAGGAGCGCATCGAGCGGCCGATCTTCATCGTCGGCATGTCGCGCTCGGGCACCACCGCGCTCTCGCACCTGCTCGCGTGCGACCCGGCCAATCGATCGCTGCTGCAATGGGAGGCGACCAACTCGGTGCCGCCGCCGGAGGCCGCGACGTACGAGAGCGACCCGCGCTTCGAGGCGGCGCGAAAATCCGACGACGCGCTCGCGACCTTGAACCCGGGCTTCCGCGCCATCCACCACGACCCGCCCGACATGCCCATCGAGTGCCTGGTCTCGATGGCGCAGCACTACGTGAGCCTGCACTTCCCGTCGATGTACTGGGTGCCGCGCTACGCGCGCTGGGTGGTGGGGCACGACCACGAGCCGGTCTATCGCTGGCACCGGCGCGTGCTCCAGCTGCTCCAGTCGAAGAAGCCCGGGCGCTGGCAGCTCAAGAGCCCGCACCATGCGATCTCACTCGACGCGCTGGTGGCGGCGTTTCCCGGCGCGCGCATCGTCCTCACGCATCGCGACCCCGCCGTGTGTGTGGCGTCCACCGCGAGCCTGGTGCGCTCGCTCTCGGGCACGTTCAGCGAGGCCCGTCACGACCTCGAGGTCGGAGCCCTCTGGACCGAGCTGCTCGCGGCGATGGGCGCGGGGATCGAGCGTTTCGCGGACGCGCCGCGCGCCGAGCCGGTCGTGCACGTGCCCTACGCCGAGCTCACCTCCGATCCGGTCGGCTGCGCCAGGCGCATCTACCGCGAGATCGGCGAGGAGCTTCCGCCCGGCGCCGAGGCAGCGATGCGAAAACACGTCGGTGAGCACGTCCAGCATCGCTACGGGCGCCACACCTACGCTCCGGCCGACTTCGGCCTCGAGCGAGCGGCCCTCGACGAGCGCTTTGCGCACTACCGGCGGCGCTTCGACGTCCCCCGCGAGAAGCAGAGATAGGCGTTAGGCTCCCGCGATGTCGCCGCCGGCGCTCCCCCCCCTCCCAGAGCCCACCCCGTTCACGCGCCTCGGCGCGTGGGTGGCGGCGCGGCCGCGCATCGTCGTAGCGGTGTTCGCGGCGCTGCTCGCAGTCTCCGCGGTCTACGCCGCGTCCGTGGCGAAGCGCCTGCCGGCGGGTGGCTTCGACGTGCCCGGCAGCGACTCGTTCCGCGTCAGCGCGGTGAGCCAGCAGCGCCTCGGCGTCGGCAAGCCCGACCTCGTGCTGCTCTACCAGCGCACGGACGGCGGAGACATGAAGACCGCGCAGGCCGCAGCGCTCGTCTCCGACGCGATCGACCCGGTCCTCGCCGACCCCGACGTGCTCGGCGTGACGAGCTACTACGACACGAACCTCGACTCCTTCGTGTCGCGCGACGGCCGCCGCTCGCTCGTGCTGCTCAGCATGGTCGGCGACGACGCCCACAAGGTGCAGGTGTACCGCCGCCTCGAGCCCCTGCTGCGCGACACGGGCGCGGAGCTCTCGCTCGAGATCGGCGGCAATGCGGCGGCCGCGAACCTGGCGCAGGAGACCGCCGCGGACGACGTGCGCAAGGCCGAGTCGATCGCGCTGCCGATCGCGGCGCTGCTCATGCTCTACTTCTTCCGGAGCCTCGTGGCCGCGCTGCTGCCCGTGCTGATCGGCGGCCTCTGCGTGGCGGCGGCCTCCGCGCTGGCGGGCCTCGTCTCCTACGCGATGGAGATCTCGATCTTCGCGCTGAACGTCTGCGCCTTCCTCGGGCTCGGGTTGTCGATCGACTACGCGCTGCTGCTGGTGCAGCGCTTCCGCGAAGAGATCGCGCTCGGGCGCCCCGTGAACGAGGCTGTCGTCGTCACCATGAACACCGCGGGGCGCGCCGTCTGGGTCTCCGGCATGACGGTGGCGGTGAGCCTCCTCGTGCTGGTGTGGGTGCCCGTGCCCTTGCTGCGGAGCGTGGCGCTCGGCGGCGTGCTCGCGGTGATCACCGCGCTGATGGGCGCGCTCGTGGCGTTGCCCGCCCTCCTCGCCTGGCTGGGCCCGCGCGTGAACCGGCTCGCCGTCGCGAGCACCGAGGACGCCGGCCCGAGCCCGTTCTGGCGCTGGGTCGGGCGGTTGTCGATGCGCCACCCGATCACGACCGCCCTGCTCTGCGCCGGGGCGCTGCTCGCCCTCGGAAGCCCCGCGCTGCGGATGAAGAGCGCGGTGCCCGACGCGCGCATGTTCGGACGCGACTCCGAGGTGCGCCGCGTCGAGGATACGATCGGCGACACGTCGGTGTTCGATCCGAGCGGCGCGTCGTCGCTCCAAATCCTGCTCGAAGCGAACGGCTCGATGCTCCAGCCCGATGCGCTGCGCGCTGCGCGCAGCTACCTCGCCGCGCTGGCGCGCACGCCGGGCATCGCCGGGGTGCGCACGCCGCTGCTCGAGCTCGATCCCGACGCGCTCGATGCAGCGGCGCTGGCGCGCAAGGCAACGAGCCCGCAGCTCGCGCCAGCGCTCGCGCGCAGCGTGCACGAAGACCTCGCGCTCGTGGTGGCGATCGGCTCGCATCCCTGGCGCACCGAGGAGGCCGCGCAGACGGTCGCGGCCGTGCGCAAGCTCCCGGAGCCGGGCCTCCGCGCGACCGTGGGCGGGCCGACCGCCCAGCTCGTGGACTCGCGCGGCGCACTGCGCGAGTACGGCAGCGTCGCCGCGATCCTCGTGATGGGCTGGAACCTCGCGATCCTCCTCGGCGCATTCCGCTCGCTGGTGGTTCCCGTCAAGGCCGTACTCATGAACGTGCTCTCGCTCGGCGCGAGCTACGGCATCCTGGTCTGGGTGTTCCAGGAGGGACACCTCGCGCGCTGGCTCGGCTTCGAGACGCTCGGCGGCATCGACCCGACCATCCCGCTCGTGATGTTCGCGGTCGTGTTCGGGCTCTCGATGGACTACGAGGTGTTCCTGCTGAGCCGCATCCAGGAGGAGTACCGGCGGAGCCGCGACAACCGGGGCAGCGTCATCGAGGGCCTGGCGCGCACGGGCCGCGTCATCTCGAGCGCGGCGCTGATCCTGTTCGTGGTGATCGGCGCGTTCGCCGCGGGCGACCTGATCTACGTGAAGGAGCTCGGCGTCGGCATGGGCGCCGCGCTGCTGCTCGACGTGACGCTGGTGCGCGCGCTGCTGGTCCCCGCGACGATGCAGCTGCTCGGGCACTGGAACTGGTGGGCGCCGCGCTGGCTCGCGGCCGAGCTACACCCGCTCGATCCGGCGCGCGCCCCAGGTGACGAGCGCGACGAGCACGAGCAGCGTCGCCGCCACGCCGTTCGGCCCGAGCGCGGGCGGTGACAGCGTCGTCGCGAGCTGCACGACGGCGAGCACGCCCACCAGCACGAGCACGCCGCGGCGCCGCGCGGCCGGAATCGCACCCGTCCGCAGGCACGCGAGCGCGCTGCCGAGGAGCAGGCCGAGCTCGAGCGCGAAGGCCGCCGCAGGGTAGTTCCAGATCCCGAGCCCGAGCTTCGGCGGGCCGCCGAACAGCGTCATGTCGGGGCGGTGCACGATCACATCGAGCAACCAGTGCGAGGCCACGGCCGCACCCACCGCCCAGCCTGCTGACGCCGCAACCGACGACGAGGAAGGAACCTCGCGGATGCGTGCGGCGTGAAACCATCGGTAGGTCGCGAAACCCGCGAGCGCGGCGCAGACCAGTGTGCCGAGCAGGCTGTGCGTGTAGGGCATGTGCTCGAGCACGAGCGGGTTCGACGGCAGGCTCGGGTCGAGGCTCATGCGCTCGACGCCGAGCAGCACGAAGACGGCGAAGCCCACGTCCACGAGCTGCACCGCGAGCGCCAGCAGCCAGAGCGGCGTGCGGGGCGCGGCGGCCTTGGCGAGAAACGCAGCGCTGTAGTGACCGGCCAGCACGATTCCATCTTCTCACAGCCGCGCTTCGCTTACACTGCCGCGGCGCCCAGAGGGGACTCCGTGAACGAGGAATGCCAGGGGACGCCCGGCAAGGTCGTGCCCGTCGTGGACCGGAACCGCTGCGAGGCGAAGGCAGACTGCGTCGAGGTCTGCCCCTACCACGTCTTCGAGGTTCGCGATCTCGCGCCCGAAGACCGCGCGGGCCTCTCCTTCGTGGGCCGGCTCAAAGCCTGGGCGCACGGCAACCGCCAGGCCTACGTGGTGCGGCCGGGCGATTGTCACGCCTGCCAGCGCTGCATCCCGGCGTGCCCGGAGGACGCGATCCGGCTCGTGCCGCTGCGGGCCTAGTCGCTCATCGCGGCGTCATCGATCGCTTCCTTCGCGTCGTCGATCGCCTCGTCGGTCTTGCGCCCGAGCTTCTCGAGCGGCCCTTCGTTCGGGTGGGTGAGCTTGTCGACCGCTTCGTCGAGCTTCTTGCCGGCCTTCTCGACGGCGCCCTCCTCGTGACAGGCGCCGGTCACGAGCAACGCTGCCAGACCGAGCAGGATCACGCGACGCATGCGATGCACCCCCTCGCGCCGTGATTTAGCCCGCCGCGAGCCCGCGCACCACGTCCACCACCGCCTCGGGCTCCGTCTCGTTGTAGAGCATCAGCGTGGTGCGGTCGGCGAAGGTGTTGCGCGCGCGCAGCTTCGCAGCCACCTGTGCGGGCGTGCCCGAGACGGCGATGTGGTCGAAGAGCGCGTCGTCGATCTTGCCCATCATCTGGAGCCACTGGCCCTGCTTCGAGAGCCGGTTCAGCTCGGACTGGAGCGCCGGCTCTCCGTGGTGCTCGAGCACGCCCTTGTAGGCCGGCGTCGAGCCGTAGAAGGAGATCTGCCCGCGCGCCTTCTGTCGAGCGGCCTCGATCTCCGCGTCGTTGCTGCCGAGCGCGACGATGGTCTGGCACGAGATCGTGAAGTCCTTGCGCGCGCGTCCGCTCCGCTCGAGGCCGCGGAAGAGCGCGGGCAGCGTGTCCGCGTCCATGAACGCGCGCGAGTGGAACGGATGCACGAAGAACCCGTCCGCCACCTCCCCCACCATCTCGACCATGCGCGGCCCCACGCCGGCCAGGAAGATGGGCGGGCTCCCGTACGGGAGCTTCGGGCTGAACATCGGCGTCATCAGCGTGTGCGTGTAGAACTCGCCGCGGAAGTCGAGCCGCGAGCCCTCGCCCCACGCCCGGAAGATCGCGCGGAGCGCGAGCACGAACTCGCGCATGCGCTCCACCGGCCGCGACCACGGCTGGCTGTAGCGCTTCTCGATGTGCGGCTTGATCTGCGTGCCGAGACCGAGCACGAAGCGACCGCACGAGAGCGTCTGGAGGTCCTGCGCGAGGTACGCCGTGGTCATCGGGTTGCGGGCGAAGGCCACCGCGATGGCGGTGCCGAGCGTGATCGATTCCGTTCGCTGGCTCGCCAGCACGAGCGGCACGAAGGGGTCGTGCTGGCCCTCGAAGCTCCAGGCGCCCGCGAAACCCTGCGCCTCGAGCAGCGCCGCTTCCTCGCCTGCCTGCGTCCAGTCGCTCCCGATCAACGCGCCATCGATCTTCATCGGACCTCCGCGAAGAGAGCGACCGTAGCAAGCCTTTCGCGCAGCTCCGTGAGCAACGCCGGCGCTGCGCGCTCGACCTGGTGGCGCGCGCGTAGGGCCCAGGCGCGCACGGCCGTCAGCTCGCTCGCCTGGAGCGCCAGCAGCGGGCGATGCGCGAGGATGCGCACGAGGCGCTCGGTCAGGCGCTCGGGCTCGCACCAGGCAGCGAGCGAGTGGGGCGTCGCCGCGACGCGCTCGCACAGCTCGAGCAATGGCGCGACGCCGGCGTCCAGGCGGAAGGCGATCGAAGGCGCGAGCGCGGGCCCGAGCGCCAGCGCTTCGCCATACAGCGCCGGCACACCCTGCGCCGTCGCGAGCCAGCCGTCGAGCAGCAGCTCGACGCCGACGTGGCCGATCGCGCGCGCGGGCCCGCGGCGCAACCCCGCCTCGGAGAGCGCTCGCGTCGCCGTGAGGCAGAGGGACGAGAAGCCTTCGGCGCGGTGGAAGGCCAGGTCCGTGGCGTAGTGGAAGCGGCGACCGGCGTCGGTGTTCGCGTGCGCCACGCCCGCCACCCGCAAGCCGGCCATGGCCGCGAGATCGGGCAGCATCGCGCCGAACACGAAGGCCGCCTCGGGGCGCGTCTCCACGGCGAGGTAGGCGTGACCGAAGAAGTTCACGCGCGCAGTTTCGCAGGCTTCCGCGCTGCGCCGCTACCATGCTGCCGATGCTCGGGGTCAGGGTCCACTGCCGCATCGGCGCCGCGCCGGCGGACGCCCGCGAGGTCCGCCGCCGCGTCTTCGTCGAGGAGCAGCGCGTGGCCCCGGACGAGGAGTGGGATGCGCACGACGAGGCCGGCACTGCGACGCTCCACTTCGTGGCGCGCGCTGGCGAGCGCGTACTCGGCTGCGCGCGGCTGCGCTCCCTCGGCGACGCGGCCAAGATCGAACGCGTGGCCGTCCTGCGCGAAAGCCGCGAGCATGGCCTCGGACGCGCGCTGATGGAGGCCGCCGAGACGGCCGCGTGGCGGCGCGGCCACGCGCGGCTCGCCATCCACGCGCAGCTTCCCGTGATCCCGTTCTACGAGCGGCTCGGCTGGCGCGCAGTCGGGCCCGAGTTCGTCGAAGCCGGCATCGCGCACCGCAAGATGGAGAAGACGGAGCCGGCCGCTCCGCCCGGCGAGGGCTGGCGCCGCTTCCGCGCGGACTTCGGACGCTCGCTCGTGGCCGAGCTCGCCGCCGTGCCAGGCGCCCTTGCCGTGGTGCTCGGCGGCTCGCATGCGCGCGGCCAGGCGCGCGAGAGCTCGGACGTGGACCTCGGGCTGCTCTATCGCGACGCGCGCCCGCTCGACGTCGCCGCCGTGCGCGCGCTCGCCGCGCGCTGGAACGACGCTCCGGACCCCGTCGTGTCGGGGCTCACCGAGTGGGGCCCGTGGGTGAACGGCGGGGCGTGGCTGACGATCCATGGCCGGCGCGTGGATCTCCTCTACAAGAGCCTCGACCGCATCGAGCAGACGATCTCCGAGGCGCGGGCGGGGCGTCACGAGATCCACTTCGCCCAGCAGCCACCCTTCGGCTTCTGGAGCGGCACGCTGCTCGGCGAGAGTGCCTGCGCGCTGCCGCTCCACGACCCAGCCGGCCACGCCGAGCGCCTGCGGCGCGACGTCGCCGCCTATCCGGACGCGCTCCGCACGGCCGTCCTGCGCGACGCGCTCCGCGGCGCCGACTTCGGCCTCGCCGCGTTCGCGCCGAAGTTCGCCGCGCGCGGCGACGTCTGGGGCGTCACCTCGTGCCTCGCGCGCTGCGTGTGGCAGCTCGGCCTCGCGCTGTTCGCGCTGAACCGCTGTTACCTGGTGAACGACAAGACGCTGCTCGACGAGATCGACGGCTTCGCGCTCGCGCCGCGCGACTTCCGCGCGCGCGTCGAGGGCGTGCTCGCGGCGCCGGGGCGCACGCCCGGGGAGCTCGCCGCGGCCGTCGACGCGATCGCGGCGTTGAACCGGGACACGCGGGCGGTGTCCGACGCTGCATGAGCTCGACCGACGGACTGCTCTCGGAACTGCGCAACTCCCAGCTGCTTCGCCTCGTGATCGTGGGCTTCCTGGCGCTCCTGCTGCGGATCCCGATCGGGATGGTGAACGGCCTCGTCCAGGAGCGTCAGCTCCGGCGCGACGAAGCGGTGGAAGGAGTCACCTCGAAATGGGGCCGCGCGCAGGAGCTCACGGGGCCGGCGCTCGTCGTCCCCTACACGCACCGCTGGCTCGAGACCGACGCCAAGGGCCGGCCGCAGCGTCACGAGTCCGTGCGCCACGCGGTGTTCGTGCCCGATCGGCTCGAGATCCACGGCGACGTCACGAGCGAGCAGCGGCAGCGCGGAATCTTCGCCGTGCCGGTGTATCGCTCGAAGCTCGAGCTCGCCGGCGAGATCCGCGTGCCCGAGCTCACGGCGCTCGGCATCGAGCCGGCGCTGGTGGATTGGAAGCACGCCGAGCTGGCGCTCGGGATCTCCGACGTGCGCGCCCAGCTTGTTGCGCCGCGACCGACTCAGAGATGACGCCCGCGCACAGCAGGACGGCGCATCCTCCCCGCCGCCCTGCTAGCGCGAGGTGCCGGTTCCGAGCCAGTCGCGGCGCAACGAGCTGGGGCATCTACTTCACGCCGTTCGGCCGCGAGACGGAGGTGTCGCTCGCCTCGAACGCCGCGAGCCCCAGCTTCCAGGGCAACTGGCTGCCGGTGGAGCGCACGCTGGGCCGCGACGGCTTCCGCTCGACGTGGAAGATCCCGTTCCTCGGACGCGGCTTCCCACAGGCCTGGACCTCGACCAGCAACTGGCAGGAGGCCATCGCCGCGTCGCGCTTCGGCGTCGAGCTGCGCACGCCCGTGGATCACTACCGCATGGCCGAGCGCAGCGTGAAGTATGCCGGCCTGTTCATCCTGTGGACGTTCGCCGTGGTCTGGCTGGTCGAGACGCTGGCGGGCGTACGCGTGCACCCGATCCAGTACCTGCTGATCGGCGCCGCGCTCTGCCTGTTCTACCTGCTCGAGCTGTCGCTCGCCGAGCATGTCGGCTTCGGCCGGGCGTACGCGCTCGCGAGCCTCTCCGTGATCGGCCTGGTCGCGGCCTACGCGCGTGCCGTGCTCGGGCGCACCACCCGCGCGGCGATCGTCGGCGCCGGCGTCGCCGCACTCTACGGCTACCTGTTCGTGCTGCTCACGAACGAGGACCACGCGCTGCTCGCCGGCTCGCTCGCGCTGCTCGTCGCGCTCGCCGCGATCATGTTCGTGACGCGGAAGATCGACTGGTACGGGCTCGCTGCGCCTCGGTTGTCGTGACTGCGTTCGCCGTCCCAGGCCGGGGCCGGAAGGGGTCGCTGCTCCGGTGCTCGGCGAGGGGGCGTGCCGAGCGGGTGGAGGAGATGCGCGATCGCACGGCCGCTACCGGCCACACTCGCTTCGCTCGCGCTCCGTTGTCGCGGCCCCTCCCCGTGACGCGGAGCCGTGCAACCAGCGCCTCCCTTACCGCGCTGCGCAGCAACGCCCTTCCGGCCCTCGTTGCTCGGTGAGCCTCCGCGCAACGGGGACGGGAGGGTCGGGCTGCGCAGGGCCGGTATCCGGGCTCGGCCAACCGAGGGAATCCCGGCGAAGCCGCCAACACGCCGGTCCCGCCTGTGAGCCGAGGCCCGGAGCAGCCCGACCCTCCCGGCCCAGGCTCCCGCCTCGCTCACGGCCGCAAACAACTTGACGACTCGAAGAACGTCCCCGCCGACGCCAGGTCTTGCCTACGCCCCGGCCGGCTTCTTCGACACGTTCACCGTCTGGATCTCGGTGAAGCCGAGCAGGCCCCAGCTGCCGTTCTCGACGCCGATGCCCGACCACTTGGCGCCGCCGAACGGCGCGAACGGTGTGATCGCGAGGTGCTGGTTCACCCACGCGGTGCCCGTCTCGAGCCGGCCGGCAACCTCGGCGCCGCGCTCGGGGTCCTGCGACCAGACCGAGCCGCTGAGCCCGAAGGTCGTGCGGTTCGCGCGCTCGACGGCGTCGTCGAGGTTGCGATACGAGAGGATCGGCAGCGCGGGGCCGAACTGCTCCTCGTCCACGAGCCGCACGCCTTCCGCGACGTCGGCCACGATGGTGGGCTGGTAGAAGTAGCCCTTGCCGCCGACGGGCGCGCCGCCGGCCGCGATGCGCGCGCCGTGCTTCTTCGCGTCCTCGACCAGCATCGACACGCGCTCGAACTGCGGCTTGTTGTTCAGCGGGCCCATCTGCACGCCGTCCGTGAAGCCGTCGCCCACCTTGACGCCCTTCGCCAGCGCCGCGAGGCGCTCGACCAGCGGGCTGTACAGCTTCTCGGGCACGTAGATGCGCTTGATCGCGCTGCACACCTGGCCGCAGTTCTGGAAGGCGCCCCAGAACAGCTTCTCGGCCACCGCGTCGATCTTCACGTCGTCGAGCACGATCGCGGCGTCGTTGCCGCCGAGCTCGAGCGTGAGCCGCTTCAGGTCCGGCGCGGCCGCGGCCGCGACCTTCTTGCCCGTCTCGACGGAGCCGGTGAAGGAGATCTTGCGCGGCACCGGGTGCGACGTCATCCAGGCGCCGAGCTGGTCACCGCCCGACACCACGTTCACCACGCCGGCCGGCAGCACGTCGCGCATCACCTCGCCGAGCATGAGCGTGGTGAGCGGCGTGAACGGCGACGGCTTGATCACGAGCGTGTTCCCGGCAAGCAGCGCCGGCGCGATCTTCCACACGCCGAGCAGCAGCGGGAAGTTCCACGGCGTGATCGCGGCCACCACGCCGAGCGGGCGGCGGCGCACCTCGAGCCGATTCTCGGGCGTGTCGGAGATCACCTCGACGGGGATCTGGAGGCCAGCCGTCACCTGGAACCAGACCGACGCGCCGATCACCTCGCCCATCGCGTCCTTGAGCGGCTTGCCCTGCTCGCGCACGAGCACGGGCGCGATGTCGCCCACGCGCGCCTTGAGCGCCTCGGCTACGTCGAGCAGCGCCTTGCGCCGCACGTCGATCGAGCCCTGCCAGGCGCGCAGCGCCGCCTTCGACGACTCCATCGCGGCGTCGAGCTGCGCACGGCTGCACTCGGGCGCCTCGGCGAAAACCTCGCCGGTGGACGGGTTGATCACGCCGAAGCGGCCGGCGCCGGCCACGGCCTTGCCGTCGATCGTCATGGTGAAGTCGGACATCGGGGGACCTCCTGGGATGACGCGGGAGAATACTCCCTGTTCCCGATCGGGAAAGACGCGGCAGACCGCCGCCGGAAGAGTCTCCGCCTAGTTGCGCGCCGCCCGCTGGCCGCCGGGATACGGGCGGCTGCCGTCGAGCGTCAACACGGTGCGGCCGAGTGTGTCGAGCAGGTCGAGGCTCACGTGCACGCCCCCCGTCCAGTCGGGCGGGCAGTCGCAGAGCACGAGCGTGCCCTCGACCATCGCCTCCATCGACTCGATCAGCGCCTCCGAGATCGTGCCGCCGATCAGCGCCTCCGCGCCCTCGCTCATCACCGCGGCGCGCGGCTCGACGGTGTTGATGCGGACGCCGCTGCCGAGCAGCTCGGCCGCGAACGCGGCGGTCATCCGGTTCAGCGCCGCCTTGCTGGCGCCGTAGACGCCGATGAAGGGCGGCGGCTTCCGCAGCTCCTTCGGGCGGCCGAATTCGTAGCGCGCCGACGCGCTCGACACGTTCACGATCCAGCCCTCGCCGCGCGCCGCCATGCCGGGGATCACCGCCTGCGCCAGATCTGCGGGCGCGTGGACGTTGACCTCGAACGTGATGCGGCGGCGCTTCAGCGGGAAGTCGAGCGTGGGCTGGTAGATCGCCGCGGCGGCATTGTTCACGAGCACGTCGATGCGGCCGTCGAACAGCTCGAGCGCGCGCGGCACGATCGCGGCGCGGCTCTCGGCGTCGGCGAGGTCGGCGGCGATGGCCTCCACGCGCGCGCCGTGGCGGCGGCAGCGCGCGAGCGTCTCGGTGAGGCTGCCTGCCAGGTGGTCGTGCGCCTCGACCGTGCGCGCCACCACTGCCACGTTCGCGCCCTCGGCGGCGAGCCGCTCCGCGAGCGCGGCGCCGATGCCACGGCTCGCACCGGTGACGACCGCGTTGCGGCCCGCGAAGCGCTTCGGCATCAGGCCTCGCGGTCCTGGATCGTCGCGTACCAGTCGAACGTGCCGCGCGGCACCCAGCCCGGCATGTTCGGGCCCTTCTGAAGCCGCTCGATCATCTTCGGCGTGAGCTTTCCGTTCTTCGCCATCAGCGCGAACACCTTGCCGGCGTTGGTGTGATCGAAGAAGTCGCGCTGCCACGCCCATTGGTAGTTGCCGGCATAGCGGAACCACGAGCCGCCGGTGCCGCCGATCTCGTAGGGCTTGCCGTCTTCACCGAGAACGGGCGCGACCTGTCGCCAGATCCCGAGCACCTCGCCCTTCTGGTCGTCGATCAGCGTGCGCACGTACGGGTACGTCCACTTCTCGAGGCCTTCCATCTCGGTGCCGAACGCCCACTCGAGGATCTGCTTGCGGCCGCGCGCCGCGAACTCCCACTTCGAGCCGTTGTTCCAGGTGTAGAGCGCGTCGTCGGCGTAGTACTGCGCCATCGGCTGCCAGTTGCCGGTGCGGCCGGCCTCGTCGTTCGCGGCGACGAAGCGGCGCACCATCTCCTCGAGCTCGGCGCGGGGGAACGAAGCCATGCGTGCGGTCTCCTGGATAGCGTTGGGGGGTCAGTCCTCGATGCGCAGCGCGCGCGTCGGGCAGTACTTCACGGCCGCCTGCACCTTCGCGCGCAGCGCCTCCGGCGGCTCCGGCAGCAGCAGCTCGACGGTCTCGGCGCCCTTCGGCACGTGGAACACCTCGGGCGCCTCTTCCTCGCACGCGGCGTGGCCCTGGCAGAGGTCGCGGTCGACGATCACGCGCACGGGGGCCTCCAGGCTGCGGAGCACCCTACTCCACTTACATTACGGATGCAACGGAAATAGCGGCAGGCTGCGCCGTCAGCCGGGCGTGCGCTCGAACGCCGGCACGCCCTCCGGCACCTGGTGGAACGGCTGCTTGTCGCAGGTGAAGATGACCATCTGCGGCTTGCCGAACACGCTCGGGTCGTCGAGCGTGCCGACCTTCAGCAGCACCACGCCCGGCATCGCGGGCGAGCGCGTCGTCACGTGCGTGCCGCACTCCGGGCAGAACTCGCGCGTCACCGGCTTCGCGAGGTCGCTGCGCCGGAAGCCTTTCGGCTTGCCCTGGGTGAACGCGAACTCCGACTCCTTCATGCCCATCACCACGACGGGCATGCCGCCCGAGATGTATTGGCACTCGCGGCAGTGGCACTGGCCCTTGAACAGCGGATCGCCGCCGGCCGTGTACTTGAGGGCGCCGCAGTAGCAGTGGCCCGAGAGCTTCATGGACGTGGTCCTCCTCGCTCGAGACGACGGAAGGTATCGGACCTCAGCCCTCGCGGTGAGTCGCGGAGAACCGGACCGGCAGGCGCTCGATGCCCACCACGAAATTGGCCGGACGCAGGGGCGGCTCCTCGCCCCCCGCGAGCTCCATGTCGGGGAAGCGGTGCAGCAGCTCCTCGAACATCACCCGGAGCTCGAGGCGCGCCAATGAGCTGCCGAGGCAGAAATGCGCGCCGCGACCCCCGAACGCCACGTGCGGATTGGGATCGCGGCCGACGTCGAAGCGGAAGGGATCCGCGAAGACCGCGTCGTCGCGATTGGCCGACGGGTACATCAGCAGCAGGCGGTCGCCGCGTCGGAAGCGGTGGCCGCCTTGCTCGGCGTCTTCCGCCGCGGTCCGCATCATGTTCTGGATCGGGCTCACCCAGCGGAGCATCTCTTCCACCGCGCGGGGAATCCGTCTCGGATCCTCGCGCAGGGCACGACGCTGATCCGGGTGCAAGAGGAGCTGGTGCATGCCGCCGCTGATCACGTGACGCGTGGTCTCGTCGCCGCCGATCAGGATCAGGAGCGACTCCATGAACAGCGACTCGTCGTCGAGGCGCTCGCCCTCGATCTCCGCGTGCACGAGGACGCTCATCAGGTCGTCGGCGGGCGCCTTCGCGCGGCGATCGGCGGCGACGCGCAGGCAGTACTCGCGCACCTCCATGCCCGCCCGCACCTGCGCGGCGAGCAGCGCCGGATCCTTGCTGCCGAGCCCGCGCATCAGATCGTCGGACCAGCGCAAGAGGCGCTCGTGATCGGCCGGATCCACGCCCAGCAGATCCCCGATCACGATCAGCGGCAGCGGCGCGGCCACGTCGCGCACGAAGTCGCACGCCCCGCGCTCCGCCACGTCGTCCAGGATGTTCGTGCAGATCTCTCGCACGCGGGGCTCGTAGCCGGAGACCCGGCGCGGCGTGAAGCCGCGGTTCACGAGGTTGCGGCGCACCATGTGCTCGGGTCGATCCATCGCGACCATGTGCGGAACCGGCGCCGCGTCCGGCCGATAGCCCTGTCCGTTCCGGAACACGTCGGAGCGCTTCGAGATCGCCATCACGTCCGCGTGACGGGTGACTGCCCAGAGATCGTTCGCGCGATCGTGGTAGAAGGGCTCGTGCGTGCGCATCCAGCGCAGCGCGGCGTGCATGTCGCCCGCATAGAAGCGCCCATCCACCAGGTCGATCTCCGGTCGCACGGCCTTCTCCACTCGCGCGGCCTAGCCGAAGGCCGACACGCCGTCTCGCTTCGGGTGGAGCGCGCCGCGCGCCGGAGTGAGCGGCAGGTAAAGAGCATCCACGATGCCGGGGCGCGCCTCGCACACCCAGGGGATGGCGTTCACGATCCGCATGCCGGTCGCGAGCAGGCCGTGGTCGTCCTCCTCCTCGCCGGGTTGGAAGCCCACCTCGAACTCCCCGTCGAAGCTCGGCTCGCCGTCGATCATCACGCGCCAGGTGCGGTCGATCTTCCCGGCGCGGCTCTTCGGCCAGTCGGGCGCGAGGTCGGCGGCCATCCGGTTCACGTGCTCGATCGTGATCACCGGGACGCCAGCGACGACGCCGATGCAGCACGCGCGCGTTGCGCCGACGCGGCCGGGCTCGATCACGCCGCTCGCCGTCTCGAGCCGCCGCGGCGTCGGCAGGAACTCGCAAGTCTCACGGATCTCGTCGAGCGCGACGCCCAGCGCGTCGGCCACCATCGTGACAGCCGCGCCCCAACCGGCGCGAATCGTGCCGGGCGCGCGCAGCCCGCCCGCGTAGTCGAGCGGCTGCCCGAAGCCGAAGAGCTCCCGCATGTCCCACGCCACGGGGTAGCGCGAGTAGTCGTGGATCTCGATGCCGCGCACGGCGTACACCTTGTGCGACATCGAGAGGAGCGCGATCGGGAACAGGTCGCAGCCGAAGCCGGGCTCGATGCCGGACGAGAAGATGGCGCTCTTGCCGTGTTCGCATGCCTTGCGGATCGGCTCGAGGTAGCGCTCCGGGAGCGAGCCGCGCTCGTAGACGAGCCCCGGCAGCGACGTGGTCACGATGCTCTTGCCCGACTCGAGGATCCGGCAGAAGTCGCGCTGCGCCTCGCGCGGGCGCGACGCCGCCGGCGCCACGTACACGACGCAGTCGGCCGCGGTCGCGAGCAGCGCATCGACGTCGCGCGTGGCGCGCACGCCGAGCTTTACCATGCCGGCCAGCTCGCCGGCGTCCTTGCCGTCCTTCGCCGCCGAGTGGACCCACACGCCCACCAGCTCGAGGTTGGGCCGGTCGGTGATCGTACGGATCGCGTAGCGGCCGACGCCGCCCGTGGCCCACACGATCACGCGATAGGTCTTCACGCCTTCCGCTTCGGCAGCGCGATCACCTTCGTCTCGAGGTACTCCTCGAAGCCGGCCACGCCGTTCTCGCGGCCGACGCCGCTCTGCTTGTAGCCGCCGAAGGGCGAGTCCACGTGGAACCACTGGCCGCCGTTCACCGAGATCGTGCCGGTGCGGACGCGCCGCGCGACCGCGAGCGCGCGCTCCTCGGAGGCGCTGTGCACCGCGCCCGAGAGGCCGTAGATCGACTGGTTCGCGATCGCGCACCGCGTCGTCGTCGTCGCCGTCGTACGGGATCACGCAGAGCACCGGCCCGAAGATCTCCTCCTGCGCGATGGTCGACGCGGGGTCGACGTCGACGAACAGCGTGGGCTCGACGAAGAAGCCCTTGCGCTTCGGCGCGCCGCCGCCGACCAGGCAGCGCGCGCCCTCCCGCTTGCCCTGCTCGAGGTACGCGAGCACGCGCTCCTGCTGGCGGCGGCTGATCTGCGGGCCTTGGAGCACCGAGGGATCGGTCGGGTCGCCGTAGCGCCAGCCCTCGAACGCCGCCTTCACGATCGCGACGCCTTCCGCGTAGCGCGAGCGCGGCAGCAGCAGGCGCGTGGTGATGGCGCAGCCCTGCCCGCCGTGCACGCACGTCATCGCGGCGCCGGGCAGCACCTTCGCGAGGTCCGCGTCGTCGAGCACGATGTTGGCGGACTTTCCGCCGAGCTCGAGGAACACCTTCTTCACCGTGGCCGAGGCGCGCTCCATCACGCGCCGGCCGGTCGCGGTCGAGCCCGTGAACGTGACGAGGTCGACGCGCGGATCGGTCGAGAGCATCTCGCCGAGCAGGTGATCCGACGACGCCACGATGTTGAGCACGCCCGGCGGGATGCCGGCGGCTCAGCGATGAGCTTGCCGAGGTGCGTGGCGCTCCACGGCGTGTCGGGCGCAGGCTTCAGCACCACCGTGCAGCCGGCCGCGAGCGCCGGCCCGATCTTCGCGATGTTGAGATACAGCGGCACGTTCCACGGCGTGATCGCGCCCACCACGCCGACCGGCTCGCGCCGGAGCAGGCGCCGCTGCGGCTGGCCGAGGAACGGCACGTCGCTCATCGCCTGCTCGTACGGGTACGAGGCGGCCTTCTCGGCCCAGTACGCCATGCCCTCGATCGGCTCGTCGACGTGCATGTAGCCGGTGAGCGAGACGCGCGCGCCGGCCTCGTGCACCACGATCGAGCGCAGCTGCTCCTTCTCGGCCTTCGAGCGCCTCGTAGAGCTGGCGCACGCAGCGCGCGCGCAGCGCATGGTGGGTCGCCCAGTCGGTCGTGTCGAAGGCGCGGCGCGCGGCGGCGATGGCCGCCTCCATGTCGTCCTTGGTGCCGTCGGCGACGCTGCCGATCACCTCGCCGGTGGCCGGGTTCACGTTCTCGAACGTCGCGCCGTTGCTGGCGCCGACGAGCCGGCCGTCGATCAGGTTGCGCGTCTCGGGAGCGAGCTTCTCGAGAGCCACTGCTACGGCCTCATGATCTGGCCGCCGTCCACGTTGATCACCTGGCCGGTGATCCACGCCGCGGCGTCCGAGAGCAGAAACAGACAGGTCGGCACCAGGTCGTCGGGCGTGCCGAGCCGCGGCAGCGCGAGCGAAGCGACGAGCTGCTTCTTGAACACCTCGGGCACCACGGTGCGCAGCGCCTCCGTGTCCGTCGGGCCCGGCGCGATCGCGTTCACGCGGATCTTCTTGCCGCCGAGCTCCTTCGCAAGCGCACCGGTGAGGCCGTTCATCGCGAGCTTCGCGAGGCCGTAGTAGCCCGCGCTCATCCACGACGCCGTGGACGACTGGTTCACGATCGCGCCGCCGCCGCGCTTCACCATCTCGGGCGCGCAGGCGCGCGTCATCAGCAGCGCGCCGTCCATGTTCACGTCCATGAACTTGCGGTAGTAGGCCCAGTCCACGTCCATCAGGCTCGACATCTTCATCGTGCCGAAGATGGCGGCGTTGTTGACGAGGAAGTCGATGCCGCCGAACGCCGCGACGGTGCGCTCGGCCGCGGCCTTCGTCGAGGTCGGCGAGGAGACGTCCACCTCGACGAACTGCGCCTGCGCGCCGCTCTTGCGCGATCTCGGCCGCCACGCGCTCGCCCTTCTCCTTGTCGATCTCCGCGACGACGACCTTGCGCGCCCTGCGCGGCGAGGCCCTTCGCGTAGCCCTCGCCGATGCCACCGCCCGCGCCCGTGACGATCGCGACCTTGCCTTCGATTCCGGGAAGCTTCATGGAGTGCTCCTTCTCGTTGCCGACCCAGCTCTCGCGTGCTTCCAGCAAGTCGCGGGTCGGAGGGATCCTATTCGACTTCGCTCGCCTCACCCGAGGCGAAGCCTCGGGTGGGCTCGCTGCGCGCTCCGCTTGCGCTCTAGTGGGTGCGGCGCTGGTAGCGCACGCGGAACGGCTGCCGCGGGCGCACGACCATGGCCGAGTAGTTGTCGACGTAGCCGCCCGGCTCGTCCACGAGCGCCCAGTCGAACTGCCGCAGCAGCACGCTGAAGATGGCCTTCTGCTGCATCATCGCGAAGTTTGCGCCGAGGCAGCGGTGGCGGCCGCCGCCGAAGGGCACGTAGGCCCACGGGTGCTTCGCGTCCTCCTCGCGCGGCGGCGCGAAGCGGTCGGGGTCGAAGCGCTCGGGCTCGGGGAAGCAGTCCGGATCCTTGTTCGAGAGCGCCGTGGACATCGCCACGATCGTGCCCTTCGGCACCACGAAGTCCTTGTAGGCGAAGTCGATCAGGGAGGTGCGCGGCAGCCAGATCAGCGGCGGGTGGAGCCGCAGCGCTTCCTTCACCGCGTTCTCGAGGTGGGGGATCTCGCGCAGCGCCTGGTACGAGACGTCGCGGTTGTCGGCGTAGATGTGATCGAGCTCCTCGACCACGCGCTTCATCTGGCCGGCGCCGCGCAGCAGCTCGACCAGCGTCCAGGCCGCGGTGCCGGCGCTGGTGTGGTGGCCCGCGAACATCGTCGAGACCAGGATGCCGGTGATCACGCTCGTCGAGTAGCGCGGCGTGTCGCCGTCCTTCAGCGAGAGCAGGAT
This sequence comes from uncultured delta proteobacterium, assembly GCA_963716895.1. GTDB lineage: Bacteria > Myxococcota_A > UBA9160 > UBA9160 > UBA6930 > JBFIYM01. Next base: position 2,986,885 of record CAVQUJ010000010.1, on the reverse strand, counting down.
GCCGAGCAGATCCCGAGGCGGCTCGGCCAGCTTGCGCCGCTCCTCGATCACGTGCCCCACCAGCTCCACCAGGCGCTGGCGCGCGCGGTCCCGCACGCGGAAGGCTTCGATATCGACGTGGGAGTTGATGTACCCGATCGCGTCGGTGCCGACCTCGAGCTCGAAGTACTTACGCGAGAACTCGGGCGTGAGTGCGTCGCGGAAGGCCGGGCCGATCAGGGTCGAGCTCGAGGTATAGATGGTGAGCTCGGCGGTGAAGTCGAGCAGGTCGATCACGCCCTCGTCGCCGAGCGTCTTCGCCATGCGCTCGGTCTCGTGCGCGATCACCTCCGCGGAGGTGCGCAGATTCTTGTCGCGCAGCGCCGGCGACTTCATCATCTCGCGCCGCTTCTCCGGGGGCACGTCGTATACCACGCCTGGCCCGAAGATCGGCCGCATCAGCTCGTTCGAGGTGGGCTGCGGATCGAACACCTCGTCGGTCTGGCGGAAGAACACCTCTTGCGCCTCGGGCCCCGAGAAGAACGCGACGTCGCGGTCGAGCATGCGGAACATGCCGAGCTCGCCGCACTCGCGGCGCACGCGCTGGAACAGGCCGATCGGGTGATGGCGCAGCTCCATCAGGTGGCCGAAGCGCGTGCCGCCGCCAGAGAGTCGGGGGATCTCGCGGGTCATGACTCCTCCTGACGAGGGGCACCCTACGTCAAATACATTTCACGCGCAATGGAAATCGTCGGGCCCCCGAAGAGCTCGCGGCGGCACCTGCCCGCCGAGTTCCTCGGGTGGCCTCGGGACTGCAGCCGAGCGCGGCACGCAGTACGGGAGCAAGAAGCCGAGCCACGTGCTCCGCGAGCACATCCTCACCGGCTTCACGGAGGCGCCCGACGCATTCCTGCGTCACCTCGAGCCGCCCATGTCACCGGAAGACCTCGCCTGGAAGAGCTACGGTGGCCCGACCTGCTGGCGCCCCATGGACCCGGACAGCTACGCTGAACTCTGCTCGACTCAGCGCGCGGAGTCAGCCTGCGGTGGTCCGAAGATGCTCGAATCCGTATCTCACTACCGGCAACGTCTCATCGAGAAGGGCATCAGCGGAGTCGTCAGCAGCCGTTGGCGCTGGTACAAGAAGCGGTTCCAGATGGACAACTGGTTCGTGGGACGGCTCATCGAGCTGACCGGCAACCGGATCCAGGTGGACGGCATCACCCTGTCGGTCGACAACGCCTTGATCGACACGACGCACAAGAGCTCGATTTATTTCGGCTTCTACGAGATGGGCGAGCGCGAGCTGACCAAGCGATACATCGACCGAAATCTGCCGACCGTGGAGATCGGCGGCTCGATCGGTGGCGTGGCCTGCATCACGAACAAGCTCCTGCACAACCCTTCCGCGCACGTCGTCCTCGAGTGCAATCCATCGATCCTGCCGACCTTGAAGTGCAACCGCGAGCTCAACGACTGCAAGTTTTCGATCGAGCCGTGCGCGCTCTCCTACGGTGGAGACACGGCTTCCTTTACCATCGTGAGAACCGGGTGGATGGTCAGCGGATTGCACGCCGAGAAGATCGGCGAACCGGTGACCGATCGCATTACCGTCGCGGCGACGACGCTGGCGGCGATCCTGGGAAAGTACGGCTTCGACACCATCAACCTGATCTCGGACTCCGAAGGCGTCGAGGTCGAAATGGTCGAGCAAGAGGCGGACCTCCTCCGCCGTCGCGTCAAGTGGTTGGTGTTCGAGACTCACGCGCAACAGCGTGGAGCCGATGCGATCGCCAGGACGCTATCGAGGCTGCGTGACCTTGGTTTCGAGACCAAGGAGCAGGACAGGCACACCGGCACCGTCTTTGCGATGGTCAATCGCAGCCTGGCGTAGCGGGAAGGCCGGCCACATCCCACGCTCGCGGCCCTTCCATCAGCACCACCCCGTCCCCGCCCCTCTGCCCATTTACATAGCGCTTGCAATGGAAATCGTGGTAAGCTCGCCCGGGGCGGGGAGGTAGCCATGAGCATGAAGGTGGGCTTCGTCGGGCTCGGGAACATCGGCAAGCCGATGGCGCTGCGGCTGCCGGCCGCGGGCCTCGAGACGACCGTGTTCGACATCGTGGCCGCGCCGGTGCAGGAGCTCGGCCGCGGCGGCGCGAAGGCCGCGCGCGTCGCCGCGCGAGGTCGCGGCGGCGAGCGACGTGGTCGGCGTCTGCGTGCAGACCGACGCGCAGGTGCGCACGGTGGTCGAGGGCGAGAACGGCCTGCTCGCCGGCGCGAAGCCGGGCCTCGTGATCGCGATCCACAGCACCGTGCTGCCGTCCTCGCGTCGAGGCCGTGAACGCCGCGCGCCGCCGAAGCGCGGCGTCGACGTGGTGGACGCCTGCGTGACCGGCGTTCCCCGTGCGCCCGAGCCGAACTTCAAGCTCTTCCTCGGCGGCGATCCGGCCGCGATCGCGAAGATCGAGCCCTACACCACCGCGATCGCGGTGCGCGTGATCCAGGCGGGCGCGCTCGGCAACGGCTGCAAGGTCAAGATCTGCCTCAACCTGATCACGTACCTGCAGTGGACGGCGGCCTTCGAGTCCGCCGCGCTGGCCAAGGGCGTCGGACTGCCGCTCGAGGTGCTCGAGGAGGCGGGCCGCTCCAACGGCCAGCTCACGGACCTCATGATCCAGTACCTGGCGCTCCACAAGGCGCCCGAGGCGGCGCGCAAGAGCGAGGACATGCAGACCTACCTGCGCACCAACATGCACGTGGCGGAGAAGGACCTCGCCCACGCGCTCGCGCTCGCGCGCGAGGCCGGCGTCGCGCTGCCGGGCGCGGCGCTGGTCTCGCAGCTGATGGCGCGGATCTACCTCGTCGAAGATCCTCGCCGCCGCTAGGAGCCCGCTCGATGAGCGCCCCCCTCCGACGCACGCAGGCCGAGCGCACGGCCGAGACGCGCCGCCGCATCCTCGACGCGGTGGTCGAGAGCATCGCCGAGGTCGGCTTCCAGCGGACCACGGCGACGGAGATCGCGAAGCGCGCCGGCGTGACGTGGGGCGCGGTGCAGCATCACTTCGGCGCGAAGGGCGGCATCCTCGAGGCGGTGCTCGAGGACACCTTCGAGCGCTTCGAGGCGCGGCTCGGCGACGTCTCCGCGGACGCGCCGCTCGCACGCCGAGTCGCGCTCTTCGTCGAGCGCGCGTGGGAGCACTTCGCGAGCCCGCACTTCCGCTCGACCTTCGAGATCCTGCTGCACCACGGCAAGGGCGACGGCGACGAAGTGCCGCCCCACTGGCAGGAGAAGATGTTCCGCGACTTCGACCGCGTCTTCGAGCGACTGTTCTCCGACTCCGGGCTGGCGCGCCGCGAGCGCGCGGTGCTGCACCAGTACGCCGTGGCGCAGCTGATGGGCCTGGCCGCGCTCGAGATGCTCGACGAGCCGCGCCCGCGCAACGCGCAGCTCGCGCTGCTCGAGCGCACGCTGCTCGCGGAGCTCGGCGGGTGAGCGCGCTTCGCCGAACGCTACGGCCCGTGGGCCGCCGTGCTCGGCGCAGCGCAGGGCATCGGCCTCGCCTTCGCGCACGAACTCGCGCGGCGCGGCGTCTCCGTGCTGGCCGTGGACGTGCGCAACGACCTGCTCGGCCCGGCGGTGCGCGCAGTCGCCGCGGCGGCGCCCCGCGTCGACGTGCGCGGCCTCACCCTCGACCTCGCCGCGCCCGACGTCGCAGAGCGCCTCGCGGCCATCGACGTCGAGCTCGGCCTCGTCGTCTACACCGCGATGCTCGCGCTCGTCGGCCCGTTCCTCGACGAGAAGCTCGAGCGCCACGAGACGGCCCTCCACGTCGGCTGCCGCGGCGCGCTCGCCGCGAGCCACGTCCTCGGCGGCCGCCTCGTCGCACAGCGGCGCGGCGGCCTGATCCTCACCTCGTCCGGTGCGGGCTTCCAGGGCACGGGCTGGGTCGCGGGCTACTCCGCGGCCAAGGCCTTCGACCTCGCGCTCGCCGAGGCGCTCTGGTGGGAGTGGAAGCCGCACGGCGTGGACGTGCTGGCGCTCTGCCCGGGCGGCACCGCCACGCCGGGCATGCTCGGCAACGCGCCGAAGCTCGGCGTCGAGGCGCTCGCACGACCGGAAGATGTGGCGCGCGAGGCGCTCGACACGCTCGGCCGCGGTCCCGTCTGCATCCCCGGCGAAGACAACCGCCGCATTCGTGCCGCGCTCGACCAGTTGCCGCGCGAGAAGCTCATCGAGCTGATGGGCGAGCAGACGCGCAAGATGTTCCGCGGCGCCTGAGAGGTATCGGGATGGTTCAGTTCGACCCGTTCGACTACGAGTTCCACGAGGACCCGTATCCGACGTATCGTGCGCTGCGCGAACAGGCGCCGATCTACTGGAACGATGAGATCGGCTTCTGGGCGTTCTCGCGCCACGCCGACGTGCTCGCGGGCTTCAAGGACTGGGAGCACTTCACGAACACGGGCGGCATCTCGCTCGAGGTGGGTCAGCTCAGCGCGGACAGCACGGCGGTGCTCTCGATCCTCGCGATGGATCCGCCGCGCCACGATCGCATCCGCGCGCTCGTCTCGAAGGGCTTCACGCCGCGCCGCGTGGCCGACCTCGAGCCGCGCATCCGCGCGCTCGCCGTGCGCTACCTCGAACGCCATGCGCGGCGCCGGCCGCATGGAGTACGTCGCCGACTTCGCGGGACGCATCCCGATGGACGTGGTGAGCGAGATGCTCGGCGTGCCGGAGTCGGATCGCGACGAGCTGCGCGGCTGGTCCGACACGATCCTGCACCGCGAGGAGGGCATGCGCGGCGTGCCGCCCGAGGGCATCGCCGCTTCCGGGCGCCTGCTCCAGTACTTCGTGAAGGTGCTGGCCGAACGCCGGCGCCGACCCGGCGACGACCTCGCCTCGGCGCTCTGCGCCGCCGAGATCGACGGCGAGAAGCTCTCGGACAAGGACATCATCGGCTTCCTCTATCTGCTGATCATCGCGGGCAACGAGACCACGACGAAGCTGCTCGCGAACGCCGTCTACTGGCTCGCGAAGCATCCCGCCGTGCGCAAGGAGGTGAGCGAGAGCCCGGCGCTGATCCCGCAGTGGGTGGAGGAGACGCTGCGCTACGACAACTCCACCCAGCTGATGGCGCGCACCGTGACCGAGGACTTCGACTACGCCGGCCGTGCGCTGCGCCGCGGCCAGAAGGTGCTGCTGCTGATCGGCTCGGCGAACCGCGACGAGAGCGTGTTCCCGAGTCCCGACATCTTCGACATCCACCGCGACACGAGCGCGCACCTCTCGTTCGGCCGCGGCACGCACTTCTGCCTCGGCGCCGCGCTCGCGCGGCTCGAGGCGCGCGTCTCGCTCGAGGAGGTGTTGCGCCGCATCCCCGACTACGAGATCGACGAGGCCCGTGCGGTGCGCGTGCACTCGACGAACGTGCGGGGCTTCGCCGCGCTACCCATGAGCTTCAGCGCTCGCTAGAGCCGAGGAGGCCCCATGAAGATCGATCCGAACAACACCTGGCGGAAGGTCGAGGAGCGGCTCAAGCACGAGCGCGACCCGAAGCGGCGCCGCAACCTCGAGACGGTGCTGGCGCACATGAAGGCCGAGGCGGCCGGCGACCTCGAAGGTTTGATGGCGACGATCACCACACGGCAGGTCCCGCACTACCACGCCTACGGCACCGACGATCCGATCCTCTCGCCGCGCGGGCGCGATGCGGTGCGACAGTTCTACACGGCCTTCGTGGCCTCGGGCGCGGTGAAGCTCGAGCTCGATGTGGATCGGCTGGTCGTGGACGAGGAAGTCATCGTCACCGAAGGGTTGATGAAGATCGCGTACCCGGGGAGCCTGCTGAAGCTGATGGGGCACGCGGTGGACGACGCCGACGCCTTCTACCTGTTCCAGACGCGCATGTGCGTGCTGTGGCCGATGGACGAGGACGGCAAGGTGATCGCCGAGGACACGTACAACGGCGGCGACGGCTTCGTCGGCATCGCCGAGCGCAAGCTCGGGCCGGGCGACATCGCGTCGCCGAAGGCGGTGTAGAGCGCCGCGATGTCCCGTTACCCCTTCCCCGCCACGCCCGACGGCTGGTACGCGCTGTGCCAGTCGGCGGAGCTCGCACCGGGGGAGGTGCGCCCGCTCTCGTACTTCGGCCGCGAGCTCGTCGCGTTCCGCGGCGAAGACGGCGCGGCGCGCGTGTTCGACGCGCACTGCCCGCACCTCGGCGCGCATCTCGGCTACGGCGGGCGCGTCGAGGGCAGTGGCATCCGCTGCCCGTTCCACGGCTGGCGCTTCGACGGCGAGGGCTGCCTGGTCGAGGTGCCGCGTCTCGGCAAGGCGCCGCCGCCCGCGCAGGCGCGGAGCTACCCGGTGCGCGAGTGCAACGGCTTCGTGCACGCGTGGGTCCACGCGGCCGGCGCCCCGCCCGCGTGGGACGTGCTCCGCTACCGCGAGGACGAAGCGGCGTGGACGCCGTGGCACGTGAACGCGTACCGCGTGCGCGTCCACGTGCAGGACATGACCGAGAACATCCTCGATCGCTCGCACTTCTGGTCCGTGCACGACATGGCGCCGCCCGCGAGCGGCCGCTTCGAGGTGAGCTTCGACGGACCGTGCATGGTGGTGGACCAGGACATCCAGGTGACGGCCGTGTCCGAGGCCGGCGTCGCGATCCGCTCGCGCAGCACGAACTGCGGGCCGGGCCTCGTCGCGGTCGAGGTGAAGCAGGGCGCGCTCGACCTGCTCACCTACATCACGCAGACGCCCATCGACGACGAGCACACCGACGTGCGCCTCTACTTCTCGATGCGGCGCCTCGCCGACGACGCGGCGACGCGCGCGATCGCCGAGGCCAACGACCGCATCACGAACGACCAGTTCCGCCAGGACGTGCCGATCTGGGAGCACAAGACGTGGCTCGCGAAGCCCCGCCTCACCGCGGTGGACGGGCCGGTGGCGCGCTACCGCGCCTGGTTCGCGCAGTTCTATTCCGCGCACGGCGCCGAGGAGGCCTGATGTTCACGTTGCGATTCGACATGCGCGCCAAGGACGGACCGGCGAGCGCGGCCGACCTGTACGCCACCGCCGTCGAGATGGCGGTCTGGGGCGAGCGCAACGGCGCCGTCGCGGCCGTCGATCTCCGAGCACCACGCCTCGCCCGACGGCTACCTGCCCTCGCCGCTGCATCCTCGCGAGCGCGTCGCGGCGCGCACTTCGCGCCTCGCCGTGCAGGTGGGCGCGCTGCTCGTGCCGCTCCACGATCCGATCTCGCTCGCGGAGCAGATGGCGGTGCTCGACCTGATCTCGCGCGGCCGCGTCAGCTACGTGTGCGCCGTCGGCTACCGGCCCGAGGAGTACGCGATGTTCGGGCGCGACTTCAAGAGTCGCGGCCGCCGCATGGAAGAGAGCCTCGCCGCGATGCGCCGCGCGTGGAGCGGCGAGCCCTTCGAGCTACGAGGGCCGGCCCGTGTGCGTGACGCCGCGGCCTGCGACGCCGGGCGGCCCGATGCTGTTCATGGGCGGCAACAGCGCGGTGGTGGTGCGGCGCGCTGCGCGGCTCGGCATGGGCATGCTCACGCAGGGCGGCGACGCCGCGCTCGAGCAGATCTATCGCGACGCCTGCGCCGAGTACGGCACGCAGCCGCAGCTCTTCATCAATCCCGACGGCGACGCGCCGATGTCGGCGTTCGTGGCCGAGGATCCCGAGCGCGCGTGGCGTGAGCTCGGTCCGTACCTGCTGCACGACGCGCAGATGTACGCGTCGTGGATGGGCGCGAGCAGCTCCATCAGCAAGTCGGTGGCGACGAGCGTGGACGAGCTGCGCCGCGAGAACGGCGCCTACCGCATCTTCACGCCCGAGCAGGCGGCGCAGCAGCTGAAGAAGAACGGGATGCTGATGCTCCAGCCGCTCGCAGGCGGCATCCCGCCGAAGCTCGCCTGGCCGAGCCTCGAGCTGATCGCCACGAAGGTGTTGCCCGCCGTGAAGGCGTCGAGCTGACGATGTCGCCCCGGGCGCTGCGCTGGCTGCTCTGGCTCGCCGCGCTCGCGGCGCTGCCGCTGCCGCTCGTGGGCCTCGGCAGCGCGCGCGTGCCACCGCTGCACCAGCTCGAGCTCGGCGCGCTCGCGCTCGCCTTCATCGTCGCTGGAGCGCGCGCAGGGCGTCGGCCCGCTGATCGTGGCGCTCTTCATCGGACAGGCGCTCGCGTGGGCGCTCGCCCTCTGGCTCGCCGCGGCGCTGCTCGCGCGATTGCTCGCTGCGGCTCCCGCCGCTGTCTCGCACGCGCGCGACGATGTTCGTGATCGCGGTCGGCTTGTCGATCGCGGTGATGCAGCCGATCTACCGCACGCCGTACTCGTCGCGCGCGCTGCACTCGACGCTGCTGGGGGTGTACCGGTGACGGGCTTCTACGGGCTGCTCGCGCTCCTCGCGGTGGGCTTCGCCCTGCCCGCTTCCGCCGCCGAGCCGATCGACCTCACGCCCTACCTGGGCATCGTTCCGCAGGTCGGAGACTTCCGGACCTATGCGCGGCCGGGCCCCGTCACCGAGACCGTCGTCGCCGTCGAGCCGTGGAAGAACGGTTGGTCGATCGAATACGAGATCGACGTCGGGACCCCTCCGACCTACCGCGTGCACGAGTCCGTGGTGCCGGGCCGGACGCTGTGGATCGACAGCCTCCACCATCAGCTCGCCCTGCCGCGGCCGCGCGCATGGGCTCCGCTCGCTGCGAGCCTTCCGCGCGCTCTCCCCTCGCTCACCGCCAGGCTCGAGCTCCAGCCTTCGGGCCGGACGCTCGCGAGGCTTCGATACCGGGCCACACTCATCGGCTTCGAGACTGTCGACACACCCGCCGGGACCCATGCGGCGGCGCTCCGCGTCGACGAGGAGGACGCCTGGCTGAAGGGGACCCTCTACCCGGAGCGCACGGCGAAGAGGCGCGTGGCGTGGTACGCCACCGGCCTCGGCCGCGTCGCGAGCGCTCCCGCCGAGACCGGCGTCCCCGACGAGTGGCTCGTCGCCGCACACATCGATGACGTCACCTTCCCCTAGCCTCATTCTCCTCGCGGCCGCGCTCTCTCTCGGCTTCACGCGCAGCGAGGAGCGCGCGGATTGCGCGCACCGCGATCCGCTGCGGCAGCCGTTCTTCGGCGACCTGCACGTGCACACCGCGTTCTCCTTCGACGCATGGGGCCAGGGCACGCGCGGCACGCCGCGCGACGCGTATGCGCTTCGCGAAGGGCGAGTCGATCGGCATCCAGCCGTACGACGCGAGCGGCCAGCCGCTGCGCCGCGTGCAGCTGCGCCGCCCGCTCGACTTCACGCTCGTCTCCGACCACGCCGAGCTGCTCGGCGAGACGCGCATCTGCTCGACGCCGGGCGCGCCTGGCTACGACTCGTTCGTGTGCTGGCTGAACCACGCTTCCCGTTGCTCGGCTACGCGCTCGTGAACTCCGAGTACTCGTCGCGCGCGCCGCACCGCTTCGGCCTGTGCGGCGCCGATGGCGCGCGCTGCCGCGAGCAGGAGGCGCTGGCCTGGCGCGCGATCCAGGACGCCGCGGAGGAGGCGTACGACCGCAGCGCCGCGTGCCGCTTCACGAGCTTCGTCGGCTACGAGTGGACGCGGCATGCCCGACGGCAACAACCTCCACCGCAACGTGGTGTTCCGGAACGCCGTCGTGCCGGCGCGCCCCGCCAACTACATCGAAGACACCACGCCCGAGGCGCTCTGGACGCGCGCTCGAGCAGGAGTGCCTCGCGGCCGGCAACGGCTGCGACGTGCTCGCGATCCCGCACAACTCGAACGTGAGCGGCGGGCTGATGTTCCGCGACGTGCGCTCCGACGGCGCGCCGCTCACGCGCGCAGACGCCGTGCGCCGCGCCACGCACGAGCGCCTGCTCGAGGTGACGCAGCACAAGGGCGACTCCGAGTGCCGCGCCGGCGGCGCCGACGAGCTGTGCGGCTACGAGAAGCTCCGCTACGCGCGCATGAACGAGATGGCGAGCGAGCGGATGTGGACGCCGCCGGCGCCGCTCTCGTACGCGCGTGAAGCGCTCGCGCGAGGGCCTGCGGCTCGGCCAGCAGCTCGGCGTGAATCCGTTCGCGCTCGGCCTCATCGCCTCGACGGACACGCACCTCGCCACCGCCGGCGCGGTCGACGAGGACCGCTTCGTGGGCCACGCGGCGGGCACCGTCAGCGCGCGGCTCGAGATCCCGCCGCTGCCGGATCGCATCGACTTCAACCCGGGCGGCCTCGCCGTGCTCTAGGCCGAGGAGAACTCGCGCGACGCGCTGTTCGACGCGATGCGCCGGCGCGAGGCCTACGGCACCAGCGGGCCGCGCATCCGGTGCGCTTCTTCGGCGGCTACGGCTACCCCGCAGAGCTGTGCGGCGCCGCCGACTTCGCCGCGCGCGGCTACGCGGGCGGCGTGCCGATGGGCGGCGACCTGCCCGCCGCGCAGGGCGCGCGCGCCGCCGCGCCGCGCTTCGCCGTCTGGGCGCTGCAGGATCCCGGCACGCTCGATCGCGCCGGCACGAAGCTCCAGCGCATCCAGATCGTGAAGGCCTGGCTCGAGGGCGGCGAGCCGCGCGAGGCCGTGTTCGACGTGGCCGGCGATCCGAACGAACGGCGCCGCGGTGGATCTCGCTCACCTGCAATCCCACCGGCGCCGGGCTTCGACCAGCTCTGCACGGTCTGGAGCGACCCGAGCTTCGACGCGAAGTCGCCCGCCCTCTACTACGCGCGCGTCGTCGAGAACCCGAGCTGCCGCTGGAACGCGTACGCGTGTCTCGCGGCGCACGTCGACTGCGCGAAGCCGGGCGCGGTGCCCGACGGGCTCGAGCCCTGCTGCGACGCCGCCGTCCCGAAGACGATCCAGGAACGCGCCTGGACCTCGCCCATCTGGTATACGCCGCCCGTGGAGGAAGCCCGATGACGACCCCCGAGTACGACCCGTTCTCCTACGAGCTCGACCACGATCCGTATCCGACGTATCGCTGGATGCGCGATCACGCTCCGGCCTACCGCAACGAACGCCTCGACTTCTGGGCCTTCACGCGCTTCCAGGACAACTACGAGGCGCTGATCGATCCGGTCACGTACAGCTCGAACAACGGCACCAGCCTCGAGTTCATGGACACGCCGAAGCCCGGCACCGGGCTGATGATCTGGATGGACCCTCCGCGACACACCCGGTATCGCAAGCTCGTCTCGAAGGCCTTCACGCCGGCGAAGATCGGCGAGCTCGAGCCGATGATCCGGCGCATCGCGTGCGAGTACCTCGAGCCGCTGGTGGGACGCCCGCGCTTCGACGCCGTGAAGGACTTCACCGCGCGGCTGCCGATGGACGTGATCAGCACGATGCTCGGCATCCCCGAGGCCGACCGCCTCACCGTCCAGCGGCGCTCGAACCTGATGCTGCACCGCGAGCCGGGCAACCCGATGCCCACGCAGGAGGCGATCGACGCGCAGATCGAGCTGATGAAGTACGTGACCGAGCTGATCGCGGACCGCCGGCGCCATCCGAAGCAGGACCTCATGACGCGGCTCGTCGAGGTCGAGCTCGACGAGGACGGCGTGCGCTCGCGGCTCGACGACGACGACATCCGCATGTTCTTCTCGCTGCTCGCCACCGCCGGCAACGAGACCGTGACGAAGCTGCTCGCCACGGCCTTCCACGAGCTGTGGAAGAACCCGGAGCAGCGCCGGATCCTGGTCGCCGACCCGGGCGTGATCCCGAATGCGGTCGAGGAGACGCTGCGCTTCGACCCGCCTTCGCAGTACCAGGGTCGCGTCACGACGCGCGAGGTCGTGGTGCACGGCGAGAAGATCCCGAAGGGCGGGAAGGTGCTGCTCATCAACGGCGCCTCGGGGCGCGACGAGCGCAAGTTCGCGGACCCCGACCGCTACGACGTCCGCCGCGAGATCGACTTCCACCTCGGCTTCGGCTACGGGCGCCACGTCTGCCTCGGCGCATTCCTCGCACGCATGGAGTCGAAGATCGCGCTGGAGGAGTTCCTGCGGCGCTTCCCCGACTACGAGATTCCGGAGGGCGGCGTCGAGCGCATGCACTCGAGCAACGTGCGCGGCTTCTCGGGCCTCGTGGTCGAGCCGAGGTGATCTCCGCGGAGGAGTTCGCGGCGGGCGAGACCGGCAGATCCTGATGCACAGCATCGTCCCCGCGGAGTAGTGACTTCCCCTCGACCGGTGCGCCCCGTCACAGAATCGAAGCACCGGGTGGCGATGTTGAAGGAACGTGTCCGCTCGTGTGGTCGTAGCCGCCGATTTCGCCCCCGAGACGCCCGCGGCTCCCCGGCCCGGACGGGCGCTCACCACGCGGTACCTCGACTTCTGGCTGCTCGGTGGCGCGAGCCTGACCGTGTGGCTCGCCATGTTCGTGCTGCAGCACTTCCGCTCGGCCTGGGCGATCGACCAGCACTTCAAGAACCTCGCGATCACGACGGTGTCGCTCACGCTGCTCGTCAACAATCCGCACTTCATCGTGTCCTACAAGCTGGCCTACTCGCGCGGCTGGTCGTTCGTCGCCAGGCACTGGTGGCAGCTCGTGGCGGTGCCCCTGCTGCTCCTCGGGCTCTTCGCCTACGCGTACTGGCGCTTCGACCGGCCGACCGCGGAAGCCCTGCCGTTCGTGCCGGAGCTCGCTCACGCGTTCGGCGCCCAGGGAGGCGGCACCAACCTGTGGACCACGCCGAGGCTCGGCGACTTCCTGTTCACCGTCGCGTTCAACGTGATGTTCTTCACGGTCGGCTGGCACTACACGAAGCAGACGTTCGGCTGCATGATGCTGTACGCGAACTTCGACGCATACCCGTTGTCGCTCACGCAGCGCAACCTGATCAAGTGGAGCCTGCTCAGCGTGTGGTGGGTCAACTTCGCGTACGGGAACCGCTACGAGGGGACGCTCTCGTTCTCGGATTTCTCGTACTACTCGCTCGATCTGCCCGACGTGCTCGCGCCCCTCGCCTCGTGTCTCGCCGCCGTCGGTCTGGCGCTCGTGCTCTACCGGGTGTTCTACGTCAACTACCGGGCCACCGGCCGGCTGCCCGGCGTGAACCTGCTGGTGCCCTTCGTCGCGATCTACGTGTGGTGGATGCCGTTCACGCGGCAGCACGAGTTCTACATGCTCCTGACGCCGCTGTTCCACTCCCTGCAGTACCTGGCGGTCGTCTACAAGCTGGAAGACTCGCGGCTCCGAGAGTCACCGCGCTACGAGCTGCGAGCCACCGCGCTCGTCCTCGGAGTGATCGCGGCGGGCTGGCTGTCGTTCGAGCTCCTGCCCAACACGGCGGACAACCGGCTCGGCACGTTCGGCGCGTGGCACATCTTCTTCTTCTTCACCGCCGCCATGCTCTTCATCAACATCCACCACTACTTCATCGACAACGTGGTGTGGCGGTTCAAGGATCCCGTGGTGAGGAAGTACCTGCTGGCCTGACGAGTCGGGCCGGAGGCCGGACGACGATGTCGATGGTTTCATGCTCCGTGTCGACCATGATCGCCACCTCGCCAGCCTCGAGCTGGCGCATCACGGCGGCGACCTTCTCCGCGAGCGGACGCTCCACGGCTCCGTAGTCCGTACCGTCGCGCGTGACGAACTCCTCGATGAGCCGCCGCAGCACCTCGGGCGCGAGCTGCGCGTGCGGCACTTCGACCCGGCCGGTCTCGCTCACCGGTACGGGTCGCTGATCAACGCGCCGCCCGCATCGGCCGAGGCGTAGACGGCGTCGGCCAGGCGGTGCGCCGGCAGCGCCGCGGCGAAGTCCGGATCCGCGCGCGTGCCATCGCGCACCGCCGTGAGGAAGACGGTTGCCGGGTTCGCGACGTCGTCGCCCTTCGCGCGCAGCGCGTCGCGCAGCGCCGTGCCTTCGAGACACTGCTCGGCCTCGCCGGTGAACTGGAAGCGCACCGGCCCGATCAGGTCGCCCTCGATCGCAACGAAGAGCCGCTCGCAGAAGATCTCGATGCGGCGATTGCTCTGGCGCTCGAGCACGTCGTGCCACACCGAGGTGAGGCTTGCGACGGCGCCGCTCGCGAAGTCGAGGCGAGCCACCGCCACGTCGTCGATGCGCGGCAGACCGTGCACCTCGCGCACGACGGCGCTCAGGCTGCGTACGGGGCCGAGCAGCCACTGGAGGATGTCGAGGTCGTGGATCGAGTGCTCGAGCAGCGCGCCGCGCCCCGCGCGCGCCGGATCCTTGCGCCAGTCGGAGCCGTACTGGCCCTGGATGGGGATGTACTGGTCGTCACGGAACACGACCGAGAGCACGCGGCCGGCGCGCGGGTCGGCGAGCAGGTGCTTCACGAAGCGGAACGGCGCGAGGAAGCGCAGCACGAGGCCGACCTGGTTCGGCACGCCCGCCTTCTCGACGGCCGCCATCATCTGCTCCGCGATCGTCGCATTCACCGCGAGGGGCTTCTCACAGAACACGGCCTTGCCTCGCGCCGCCGCCTGCTCGACCAGCCGCGCGTGCTCCGACGTCCACGTGGTGACGTAGACGGCGTCCACGTGCTCGAGCAGCTCGTTCTCGCCGACGACCGCAGCGCCGTACCGGCCGGCCAGCGCCGCCGCACGCTCCGGGTCCGGGTCGTGCACCGCGGTCACGCGGTGCGCGACGGGGCATACCGCCAGCGAGAGCGTGTGCATGCGCGCGATGAAGCCGGCGCCGTAGAAGCCCAGCCGGATCGAGACGGCCGCTCCGCTCAATCGGGCAGCATCTCGCCCGAGCCGCCGAAGTCCTTCGGCATGTCCTTGAACTTGGGCAGGCCGTCGCGCATCGTGAGCACCTTCTCGCCGTAGTGAACGTGCAGCGCCGGCCGGAAGGGGAAGGTCGGCAGCACGACCGACATCACGTCGATCAGGCCGAGGGCGGGATGCCCGACGAGCATCGCCGCGCCGCAGCGGCGGCAGAACTGCCGGTGGCTGTTCTCGGTCTTCTTGAACAGGCCGAGCTGATCGGAGCCCGCAACCACCTTCACGTTCGCGGCGGGCCAGAGCGTGAAGCCGTGGATCGGAGCCGAGAGCCAGGTGCGACACGAGTTGCAGTGACAGAAGCCCATCACGGCCGGCGCACCGGTCGCCTCGAGCTTCACGGTGCCACAGGGACAGCTACCTCGATGAGTCGCGTCCGCCATGTCTGCCTCCTCGCGGGCCATTGAGGGGCGGCCCGCGGCGTCGCATGATGCCGCGTCGTGAAGCTGCTCGCCCACCTCGCCCCGGCCCCCGGCGCCGAGCCGGAGCTGGCCTCGCGGCTGAGCGAGGTGGCAGGTGGGCTCGCCGCGCGCGGGGCCGAGGCGGCCTCGCTCCAGCGCGTCACTCGCGATCCCTTCGGACCGAAGACGCCGTGGCAGGCCACGCTCGAGCTGCGCGGCGACGAAGACGCCCTGCTCGCGCTCGCCGCCAACCTCGCCACGCGCTTCGCTCGGCTCGTGGACGCCGCCGCCTCGACGGCGCTGCTCGGCCACGAGCACGTGCTCATCGCCTCGGAGCGCGCTCCTGTCCGCTACCAGTACCTGATGCGCCGCCGCGCGGACTTCTCGCACGAGGCATACCTCGCGCGCTACCGCGAGGTGCACGCGCAGTTCGGGCTGCGGACGCCGGGAATCCTCGGCTACGTGCAGCTCCACGTGGATCCGGCCGCGTCGAAGCGCGCCGCGGAGGCCAGCGGCTTCGGTGTCTGCGACGTCGACAGCGTGTCCGAGCTACACCTCTCTTCGCTCGGCGAGTTCCTGCGCGCCGTCTCGACCTCGCCGATCGGCGCCGAGGCCGTGGCCGACGAGGAGCGCTTCGTGGACCGGGCGCGCTCGTTCGATTTCTGCTCGCAGGTCACCTGGCACGAAAGGAATCCCGCATGAGCTTCCGCGAGCGCTACGGCGCCTGGGCCCTCGTGGCCGGCGCCTCCGACGGCATCGGCGAGGCGTTCGCGCGCGGGATCGCGGAGCGCGGCGTGAACGTGCTGCTGCTCGCGCGGCGGGAAGAGCTGCTCGCGCGCCTCGCCGAGCGGATCCGCACGGAGCACGGCGTCGAGGCGCGGCCGATCGTCGCCGACCTCACGGCGCCCGACCTCAACGCGCGCGTCGAAGCCGCGACGCACGGGCTCGAGGTGGGCCTGCTCGTCTACAACGCGGGCGCCGTGCACGGCGTCGGCAGCTTCCATGACCAGCCGCTCGCGCACGCGACGAAGCTGGTGGCGCTCAACTGCACCGGCCCCGTGCTGCTCGCGCACCGCCTCGGCGGCCCGATGCGGACGCGGAAGCGCGGCGGCATCGTGCTCGTCACCTCGATGGTCGCGCTCTCGGGCAGCGCGCACGTCGCCGCGTACGCCGCCACCAAGTCCTTCGACTGGATCCTCGCGCAATCGCTCTGGCACGAGCTGCAGCCGCACGGTGTGGACGCGCTGGCCGCCGTGGTGGGCATGACGCGCACGCCGAGCCTGCTCGCCTCGCACCCGACCTTCCCCGCCGGCGTGCCCGCGATGGAGCCCGACGAGGTGGCGCCGGGCGCGCTGGACTACCTGGGGCGCGGGCCCGTCTGGTTCGCCGGCAAGGCGAACCGCGCCGCGGCGAAGGGCCTCGGCGCGATGCCGCGGCCGGCGCTGATCGACACGATGAGCCGGCTCACGGCGAGCCTCTACGGGATCCCGCACGTCGAGGCGCACGGTGAGGAGTGAAGCGCGGCTCGAGCCGCAGCCGGGCACGCAGCTCGCGATCCTGCGGATGCTCGCCCACGACGAGCCGCTGCTCGCGCCGTTCCTCGGCTGGGCCGCGGCGCTCGCCGGCAAGGGCGCGCTCACACGGCGCGACTCGGAGCTGCTCGCGCTGCGGGCAGCCCACCTCTGCCGCTCGCCCTACGAGTGGGCGCACCACACCGAGTACGCGCTCACGGCGGGGCTCGCGGGCGCCGAGATCGAGCGCGTGGCCGCGGGGCCGGACGCGCCGGGCTGGAGCGAGCGCGACGCACTGCTGCTCCGCGCCACCGACGAGCTGCACGCGACGCAGCGTCTCGCAGCCGCCACCTGGAGCGGGCTGCGGGCGCGGTTCAGCGCCGCGCAGCTCGTCGAGATCCCGCTCGTGGTCGGCCACTACACGATGCTCTCGATGCTCGCGAACGCGACCGGCGTGCCGCTCGAGCCCGGGGTCGCTCAGCGCTGAGGTGGATAGAAGCTCCCCTCCCTCGGCTCGAAGCCGCGTGGATCGGCGCTCTCGAAGCGAATCGGCAGGGTGTCGGGCTTGCCGTCGGGGCCGGCGCCATACACCTCGAAATGCAGGTGCGGCTGCGCGGTGAAGCCCGTGTTCCCGCTGAGGCCCAGCAGCTCGCCCGCCGCCACCCGCTGGCCTACCACGACCGCGGCGCCGCGCTTAATATGCACATACCGGGCGAACGTTCCGTCGGAGTGAGCCACCACGATCACGTTCGCCTGGTCGGCGAGGCTCTTCCGTGCAGCGCCACGCTCGTAGCGATCCACGACCTTGACGACGATGCCCTCTCGCGCGGTGAGCACCGGGGTGCCGATCGGCATCGGGAAGTCGAACGCGTACTCGCCGCGGTGGCTGAACTTCCCGTTCGCGCCTTGTGACAGCTCGCGAGGAACGCCGCCGCCGAAGGGCATCCGGTAGCGCGCGTCGTCGTCGTGCCGGGCCTTCGGATCGCCGAGCCAGAAGTGCCACGTGAAGTGGTAGCGATAGGACTGCGCCGGGTCGCGCGCCGCGAGTCGCGCCACGTGCTCGTTCGCGGATGGCCCCACCACGAGGAGCGCGTCCGGCGCGAGGCTCGGCTCGGCGTTCTCCAGCCCCGAGAACGTCAGACGGACGCCGACCGGCGTGGGCAAGGAGTTCCGGATCGAGAACTCGACGCCCGCCCTGCCCTCGTCGGTGGTGATGCACACCCCGCTGTCGCAGTGCTCCTTCGCAGCGGCCGCCTGGGCGACGACGAGGAGAACGAGCCCCGCTCCCCGCCGCATCGCTAGAGCAGCTTCCCGTCGCGTTTCAACTCGCCCACGCCGTGCACGGCGCCGAGCACGCGGTCGAGGTAGCCCGGGCCTTCCTTGGTGGGCACGAACCAGCCGGTCGGACACATGGTCAGCACCTCGACCAGCGAGAAGCCCCCGCCGGCGAGCTGCGTCTCGAAGGCCCGCCGCAGCATGCGGCGCGTGCGCGAGACGGCGGCCGCGTCGTGCACCGAGCCTCGCGCCACGTAGGCCGCGCCGCCGAGCGGCGCGATCAGCTCGCAGAGCCGGATCGGATGCCCGTGCCGCGCAGAGTCGCGGCCCAGGGGCGTGTTCTTGGTGCGCTGGCCGAGCACGGTCGTGGCGGTCATGTGCCCGCCCGTCTCGCCGAACACGCCGTTGTTGAGCAGGATGCACGTCACGCTCTCGCCGCGCGCGGCGGTGTGGATCACCTCCTGGAGCCCTTCGTTCACCATGTCGCCGTCGCCCTGGAGCGTGAACAGCAGAGCCTCGGGCTGCATGCGCTTCGCGCCCGTGGCCAGCGACGGCGCGCGGCCGTGCAGTGCCTGGATCAGGTCGAGGTCGATCAACGGCGCGAGCGCGGTGTAGCAGCCGATCCCGACGACCCCGATCGCGCGCTCCGCGAGCCCGAGCTCGTCGATCAGCTCGAGGATCAGACGCAACACGAGCGGCTCGCCGCAGCCCGGGCAGAGGTCGTGATCGGGCGAGAGCTGGAGGCGCGGCAGGAACTCGCCCGTGCGCACGGCGACCCGCTCGCTCATCGGAGCGCCCCCGCGATGCGGCCGCGCACGTTCTCCGGGTCGAGCAGGCTGCCGATGCCGAAGCCGGAGGGATCGGTCGAGATGCCGCCGATCCCGACGACCGGCGCGCGGCCGAGGACGGCGAGCCGGACGTCGTCGATCATCTGACCGGCGTTCTGCTCGAGCACCGCGACGCGGCGCACCTTCGCAGCCGCGGCGACGAGCGCCTCACTCGGGAACGGCCACAGCGTGATGGGCCGGAAGAAGCCGACGCGCACACCCTCGGCTCGCAGCTCGCGCACGGCGTGGCGCGCGAAGCGCGCGAGCGAGCCGAACGCCACGACGAGGAGCTCGGCATCCTCGACGCCCTCGGCCTCGCAGCGCGCCTCCGCCGCGGCGATGCGCTCGTGCTTCGCCTGGAGCGCCTGCCAGGCGCGCTCGGGGTCGATCCCCTTCGCGCCCGGGGTGGTGCCGAGCGAGCTCACGTGGCGCGGGTGCCGGCGGCCGCCGCCGCTGCCGTCGGCGGCCCAGCTCTTCGCGGGAAGCGCATCGAACTCGAGGGCGCGCACCTCGACCGCCTCCGCGGTGTGCGCGAGCAGGTAGTCGCCCATCACCAGCACCGGGTTGCGCCAGCGGTCGGCGAGCTGGAACGCCTCCTGCGTGAGCGTCACCGCCTCGGTGACATCGATGGGCGCGAGCACGATCAGGTGGTAGTCGCCGTGGCCGCCGCCGCGCGTCGCCTGGAAGTAGTCGCCCTGCCCGCGCGCGAGGTTGAACACCACGAGCGGCAGCTCTGCGCGCACGAGCTCGGGCAGGGACTCCTGCATCAGCGCGAGGCCCTGCCCCGTCGAGCCGGTGGCCGCGCGCGCGCCCGTCGCCGCGGCGCCCCACGCCATGCCGATCGCCTCGATCTCGCTCTCGGCATTGATGCAGGCCCCGCCGGCGCCGGGCAATTTCGCCGCGAAGCTCTCGAGCAGCTCGGTGAAGGGCGTCATCGGATAGCCCGCGAAGAAGCGGCAGCCCGCGGCGATCGCGGCCTCGGCGATCGCCTCCGAGCCTTCGACGAGGCGGCGCATCAGGCGTCTCCCACGTAGCGATAGACCTCGAAGCAGAAGTCCGGGCAGACGAGCAGGCAGGCGCCGCAGCCCGTGCAGCCCGGAAGCAGCTCCGGAATGCGCGCGCCGATCGCGTTGCGCGTCTCGGACATGCGCAGCACCGCGGGCGGGCAGGCCGGCACGCACAGCTCGCAGCCCTTGCAGCGCTCCGTCGCGATCGCCACCGTGCCGCGCGAGAGAGGCGCGCTCATGCCGCCGCCTCGGCCGGCCAGGCGGGCGCCATGTGGGGCGGCGCCGCCGCGAAGCCGGCGCGCAACGCGGCCGCGTTCTTCGCGAGATGCTCGCGGCGATACGCCGGCACCGACTCTGTCATCGCCGCCAGCGCCGCGTCGAGCGAGACGAGGCCCGTGGCCGCCACGAAGGCGCCGAGCAGCACGAGCGAGGCGGCGAGCGGCGAGCCGAGCTCGTTCGCGATGCGCGTGGCCTCGACGGGCACGCGGAAGCGCGCGCCGATCTCGACCTCGGGCCCGAACAGCTCGGCGTTCCAGACCGCGATCGCGTCGGGCCGGAGCTTCGCGCGCAGCGCGGGCCACCAGCTCGGGTGCGCCGCGATCGCCGACCAGGCACGCGACACGATCGGCGGTGACGAGATCGGGCGGTCGGCCACGAGCACGCTCGAGTCTGTGTTGCCGCCGCGCATGCTGCCGCCGTAGGTGCCGAGCGTCATCACGTGGCGCCCCTCGCGCGTGGCCGCGCGCGCGAGGATCGTCGCCGCGAGCTGCACGCCCTGGCCGCCGATGCCGGTGAGGAGGACCTCCCGCTCCACGGTTCAGCTGCTCACGCCGCGCAGGCCCGCCATGGCGAACGCGACGAGCCGCTCCGCGTCGGCGCGCTGCGCCGCCTCGGGCTCTGCGAGGCGCGCCTCCAGCCAGCCGAACGCGAGGTGGTAGAGCGCCTCACCGTCGCGCGTGGGGTCGACGTGCGGCAGCGCGCCCGTTGCCCGCGCCGCCTCGAGTGCGCGCCGGAGCGGATCGGTGAGCTGCTGCTCGGAGCGCGCGACCTCCTCGGGATGGTGCACCGCGAGCTCGCCGCGCCGCACCGCGAACGGCCGTGTGGCCGCTGCGCCGCGCGGGTGGAGCGCCTGCTCGAGCACGCCGCGCAGCCACGCCTCGACCTGCTCCGCCGGCGTCGCGGCCGCAGCCATCCGCTCCTCGAGATACGTCGCGAGCAGGCGGATGCCTTCGTCGAGCACCGCCACCAGCAGCTCGTGCTTGGTGCGGAAGTGGCGGTAGAACGCCTGGTTGGACAGGCCCGCGGCCCGCACGATCGCCGCCACGCTCGGCTCGAGCACGCCGCGCTCGCGGATCAGCCGCAGTGTGGCCTGCACGAGCCGCCCGGCCTCGCGGGCGTAGGCGGCGCGCTGGCGCGCGAGCGCACGGTCCACGGCGCGGTTCAGCACGGAGGGGGTCGGATCCTCGTTCCGCCTGGAAAGAACTTCATTCTTCACGGCAAGAATGATATTCTGAGCCGGCACCGGAGGCAAGCTCGATTCCCGCGGCGCTCACGATCGGAGACCTGTTCCGCCGGAACGCGGCCGCCGTGCCGGAGCAGCCGGCGGCGTCGCTCGACGAGCGCGCGCTCACCTGGCGCGAGCTCGACCGCACCGGCAACCGCGCCGCCCATGCGCTGCGCGCGCTCGGCATCGGCCACCGCGACCGCGTGGTGGTCTGGGCCGACACCGCGCTCGAGGTGCTGCCCGTCTTCGTGGCGCTCGCGAAGCTCGGTGCGGTGTTCGCGCCGCTGAACGCGCGCCTCGGCGCGAAGGAGGCCGCGGCGGTCGCGCAGCTCGCGAGGCCGCGCCTGCTGCTCACCGACGCCGCGCGCGCCGGCGACGCACCCGCGCTGGCGCGCGCCGCCGGCATCCCCGCGCACGCCACGCTCGCGCTCGCTCACACGCGCGACGACGACGTCGCCGAGCCCGCGCTCCGCGAGGACGACCCGCACGTCCTCTTCTTCACCAGCGGCAGCACCGGCCGCCCGAAGGGCGTCGTGCTCTCGCACCGGACCAACTGGCTGCGCAGCTTCCAGGGCGTCTTCCGCGACGAGCCCGAGCGCTCGGTCTGCATGTTCCCGCTCTTCCACATGGCGGCCTTCACGCTGGCGCTGGCGGCGTGGCAGACGCGCGGCGAGATCGCCTTCGTGCGCTCGCCGACGCCGGAGGCGCTGCTCGCCGCCGTCGAGAGACGCCGCGCGAACCGCCTCTACTGCATCCCGCTGGTGTGGGCCCGCATCCTGGCGGCGGACCTCGCGCGCTACGACCTCGCGAGCCTGCGCGAGCTCGACACCGGCACGTCCGCCACGCCGCCCGAGCTCATCCACGCCTTGAAGCAGCGCTTCCCGTGGACGCGCACGCGCATCTACTACGGCTCGACCGAGGCCGGCTCGGTGGCCACGCTGCCCGACGCCGAGGTGCTCGCGAAGCCGGGCTCCGTCGGCCGCGCCGCGCCCGGCGTCGAGCTGCGGCTCAGCGAGGCGGGCGAGATCTGCGCGCGGAGCCCGTTCCTCATGGACGGCTACTTCGACGACGCCGAGGCCACGGCCGCGGCGCTGCGAGACGGCTGGTATCACACCGGCGATCTCGGCGCGCTCGACGCCGACGGCTGTCTCTCGATCGTCGGCCGCATGAAGGACGTGATCCGCACCGGCGGCGAGAGCGTCTCGCCCGCGGAGGTCGAGGCCGCGCTCGCCGGCTGCGGTGGCGTACGCGAGGTCGCGGTGGTGGGCCTCCCCGACCCGGAATGGGGCGAGCTGGTGTGCGCGGTCGTCGTGCCGGAGCCGGGCGCGGCGCTCACGCTCGACGGCCTGCGCGCGCACTGCGAGGGGCGCATCGCCGGCTTCAAGCGACCGCGGCGCCTGGTGGAGCTGGCGGCGCTGCCGCGCACTGCCGCGACGGGGCAGATCCAGCGCGCGCTGCTGATCGAGCGCATCACGAGCGGGAGCTGAAGGAGGACCGATGACCGATCGACGGAAGCTGGGCGACGTCGCCACGAAGCTCCTGTTCGAGAACGAGCGCGTGCGCGTCTGGGAGATGCGGCTCGGGCCCGGCGAAGAGGGCGCCGTGCACCGCCACGACCTCGACTACGTGCTCGTGCAGATCGAGGGCGACCGCATGGCCGTGGTGCCCGAGCCGGACAGCGGCGGCTCGTTCCGGAAGTACCTCGAGGCCGACGTGTTCCCCGGCAACACCATCTTCATCGAGCGCGGCGGCATCGAGACGGCGCGGAACGTCGGGAAGCGGGCCTACCGGGAGATCCTGATCGAGCTGAAGGACTGAGCGCCGTTCGGTTCGATCAGATCCCACGGGTTGCCGTAGAGATCCTCGAAGACCGCCACGGTCCCGTAGCTCTCGCGACGGGGGCTCTCTCGGAACCGGACGCCTCGGGCCTTCATCCGCTCATGGTCGCGCCGGATGTCGTCGGTGTGCAGGAACAGGAAGACACGCCCGCCGGCCTGCCTGCCGACGCACGCCTCCTGCTCGGGTGTTGCGGCGCGCGCGAGTAGCAACGCCGCCCCCGGCGAGCCCCGCGGTCCGACGCGCACCCAGCGCTTGCCGCCGCCGAGCGGCGTGTCTTCGAGCAGTGCGAAGCCGAGTTTGTCCGTCAACCACGCGATGGCTTCGTCGTAGTCGCGGACGAGGAGCGCGAGCTGGATGAGCGTCTGCGCCACGTCCCCAGTGGTAGCGCGCCGGTGAGCCCTACGACGCCCGCGCGTCTGCGTGCCGGGAGGACGTCGCGGCCTGGCGCTGGTAGAGGCCGAGGGCGTCGTCGAGGCCGGCCATCATGCGGCCGTAGAGCACGATCTTGAGGCTCTCCAGCACGATGAAGCCGAACAGCGCGAGGATGCTCTTGCTGACGGCGCCCGCGAGGCCCACCAGCTCGAGCGTCTCGCTGCCGCTCTCCTTCGAGAGCACGAGCACGACCAGGCCGATCAGGGTTCCGATGAACCCGATCGGCGGCAGGATGTTCGAGAACATCGAGATGGGGTCGATGTAGTTCGCGCGCACCTCGTTGGTGACGTACTGGCGCGAGGCGTCCACGAGGAACGCGGTGGGCATGCGCTCGGCGCCCTGGCTCTCGCGCAGCGAGCTGCGCAGCACGCGCAGCACCTGCACCGAGACGGGCTCGCCGGCGTCCGCGCGCTCGCTCTTGAGGGCGCGCTCGATGTCGCGGTCGTCCACGCGGCGCGTCACCGCGAACGCGCGCAGCGAGGCGCGCAGGCCGAGGATGAAGGGGATGAGGACCATCACGATGGCGCAGATCGTGACGAACAGCGCGAGGCCGACCGCGCCGGTGGAGGCCGTATCAGTGGGGGACATCGGGGGGAGCTCCTGGATGAGAGTCGGATTTACGGCGGGACCAAACTGTCGTGACTACGTTCGCCTTCGGCTCACTGCGCGCTTCGCTTGCGGGGCTAGCCGCGCCACTTCTCGTCTTCGAGCAGCTTCATCGCCTTCTCGAGCGTGGTCTTCTTTCCGATCGGCCAGTCCACGAGCATGTCCTCGCGGCCCTTGTAGAGCGTCTCGAGCGCGTCGATCGTCTTCTGGGCACGCGCCGGGCTGCGCAGCTTGGTGAGCATCTCCGCCTCGAGGAAGCGGATGGTCGCGTCGAGGCCGGCGAGCTCCGGCTGCTTGCTGTGCATGTCCGTCTTGATCATCGGATCCACGTACGTGCCGAGGTACTCGTCCACGAAGCCCTTGAACAGCACCTGGCCGTTCTGGTCGCGGCGGAGCTGGAGCGAGTCGAGCGTGGCCATGAAGTGCACCAGGTCGGCCTCGGCGCGCGAGAGCTCGATGCGGCGCTGCGAGAGCGTGAGGCCGCCGAGCGGCGTGTTCACGTCCTTCGGCACCTCGGCGTCGAGGTCGAGCGACGCCTCTTTCGCGCTCTTGTGCGCGCAGGCGCCCGTGAGCGCGGCGAGCGCGCCAACCAGAACGAGACCGCAGAGAGAATGGCTTCGCATCATCACGTTCTCCTGTCGCTCGTTCAGTCGCCGTCGCCGACCGGAATCGAGGAGCGGTCCTCGTGGTACATCCGGCGCAGCAGGCCGTGCAGCGGGTGATCGCGGCGGGCGCGCATCTCGGCGCCCATGCCGTCGGTCTCGAGCGTCGCCACGTAGATCGGGATCGTGCGCGCGCGCGCCTCGATCTGCTGGTCGAGCCGCTCGAGCTGCGCCGTCGCCTCGGCGAGCTCGCGCTGCGCGTCCGCGATCTCGGCCGCGTCGAGCGTGGCGGAGCCGGAGTGCGAAGCGCCGCCGTCGTCCATCGCCGCCGGCCCGGGGTTCGCCTTCGAGCCGAGCTGCCGCCGCAGCTGCGCCACCTTCTTCTCGGTGGCCTCCTTCTCGGCGCGCAGCGAGGCGAGGCCGCTCTTCAGCTCGTTCACGCCGGAGGCCTCGGCGAAGCCGAGGTACATCACGGCGAGGCTGTCGGAGAAGGCGCGCTGGAGCGTCGCCAGACGCGCCGCCTCGGGCTCGCCCGCCTCGATCCAGCGGTTCACGACGCGCGAGCGCGTCGCCGCTTCGGCCGCGGGCCGCACCAGCGCCATGAACTCGCTCTCGCGGCCCTGCTTCTCGAGCGCCGTCGTGAGCGCCGACCAGAGCGTGCGATCGAACGGGAAGATCCGCATCGCCGAGCGGTAACGGCGGAGGCCCAGCTCGACTTCCTCGGGAGTCGGGTGCGCGGCGTAGAGCAGGAATGCGTCGCCCACGCCGCGGGCTGCTTCGTGCGCCGCGAAGTAGGCCGAGTCGGGCACGCCCGCCACGTTCTCGGTCAGCGCGTACTTCTGGAACAGCCCGAGGTAGCGGGAGTAGAGGCGGGCCGCGTTGCGGCTGTACTCGTCGGCCAGGTGCGGCAGCTCGACGCTGCGCGACAGGTAGTAGTCGGCCGCGTTGAGCGTCGCCTCCTGGATGTCTTCCCAGAGCCCGCGCGTCGCGGACACGTAGCCGTCGCGCGACGAGAAGCCGAGATCCGCCCAGCTGCCGTCGGCCTCGGCGTCCGCGAGCTTGGTGTAGACGAGGATCGCGTCCTCGATCGTGAACGGCGTCTCGATCTCGGGGTCGACCTTGAGGCGCTGCTTGGCCGCGTAGATCTCGCCGAGCTGGCGTAGCACGCGCGTCTGCACCGCGGCCTGACCCGACACGGTGTCGGCGCGATTCTCCGCAGTGCGATACGCCGCGCCGGTCACGCGGATGGCCTTCACCGTCTCGTCGGAGAGGCCCTGCGTCGCGAGCAGGCCGCGCGCATTGTCGTGGAGCTTCGAAGCCTCGAACAGCGCGAGCGTGAAGGTGAGGCTGCCTGCGTCGGACTCGGGCCCATCGAGCCGCTCGACGATGCGGTCGAGGTAGTCCTTCGAAGACGCGGCGGTCGGGATCACGTCGGGATGCGCGCCCACGCGGTGATCGGCGAGCAGCCGCACGATGGCGCCGAGCGGATCGAGCCCGCGATCGATGCCCATCTCCTGGCTCCGGATCAGCACCAGCCGCGCCACGTTCTCGTAGAGGAACGGCAGCGAGGAGGCGAAGCCCGAGTTCGGCGACTCGGAGAGCGAGAGCGCCTTCAGGGTCTCGTACGGCGTCTCGAGCGGCACCACGGCGCCGAGCCAGAGGTCGAGCACGTTGCCCACGAAGTCGTACGGGCGGCCGCGCTCGAGCGAGTCGTGCGCGAGCACGTAGTGGTACCAGTACTGGTTCTCGTGCCGGCCGAGATACGGCTTCAGCGCGTTGGCGGCTTCGACGCTCAGCTCGAGCTCGTCGTTCTTGCCCTCGGCGAGGTAGAGCAGCAGGTGCGCGATCGCGCGGCGGCGGATGCGCTCCTGGGGCTCCTGCCCGTTCTGCTTCGCGAGCGGCATCAGCCGCTGCGCGATGTGCTTCTCGAGGGGGATGCCCACATCGTGCGCGTACTGATCGAGCCGCGCCTTCAGCGCCGGCTGCTCCGCCGACGAGAACACGTACGCGTAGTCGAGGTACTGATCCCAGCTGACTTCCTCCTGCGCAGCGACAGGCGCGCCGAGCAGGAGGAGCAACAGCACGAGGGAGAGTCGAGCGAGTAGCGTCTTCATCCGTTGTCCGTCCGTCGGTTCGGTGTCGCGGCCAGGCATTCGAGAGCCAGCTTGAGCTCGATGCAACGATCCGCCGCTTTGCGAGACGGGTTCCTCTCGATCCACATCAGGAATGCGTTCAAGTTCTTGGTCTCGACGAAGCGGTAGTTGCCGGCCCGGCTGGAGCAGCTCGTGCGTGCTCCAACGGCCTTCATGACCTCGAGCTTGAGCCCATCCTCTTCCCGGTCGGAGACGCAGGCGGCGAGCGAGCCGAGGGGGACGCCCTGGAACGCCTTCTTCGGCGCCGGTGCGGTGTTCTCCTCCCGTGCGGCCGTGCGGACGACGCGTTCCACCGCCTGCGGCGTCGCCTTCGGTGTGGCCTGGGCGTACTGGGTCGGGGGCGCGACCGGGTCGAAGCGCGGCATCGCGCTCGGCGCCGGCGTGCGAGGGCGCGCTGCGCGGCGCCACGCGCGCGACCTGCGGTGCCGGCCGGCGAATCGGTCTCGGCCGGCGCGGCGGGCACGGGCCCGAGCGAGAACGCGACGGGCGGCGCCTTGCGCACGGGCTCGCGGGTGGGGGCGCGGAGCGGTGCGGCCTGACCGGCGGGCGGCGCCGTGGCGGCCACCGCGAAGCGCGGGGCCACCGGGTCGATCCGCATCGTCGGCGTCTTCTTGACCGGCTCCTGGCGCACGACGCGCTCGGGCACGACCGGCGGAGGCTCCGGCGCCTTCGCGATCGCGTCGATCTTGAGCTTCGGCGGCGGCGGACGCACGGGCTCGGCCTTCACCGGCTCGGGCCGCGGCTTCACGGGCGGAGGAGGAGGAGGAGGCGCAGGCTTCGGCTTCGCCACCGGCGGCGGGGGAGGCGGCGGGATCGGGTCGGCCTTCGCCACCTCCACGGGCTCCGGCTCGGGCTCGATCACCGGCTCGGGCTCCGGCTCCGGCTCGGGCACCACCGGCTCGGGCTCGATCAGCACCAGGTCCTGCACCGGCACGTCGCGCTCCTGGGGCGCCGGCTTCGTGACCAGGACCAGCGCCAGCGTGACGGCGACTGCGAGCGCGAGCGCCCCGGAAGCGCGGCGTACGATCGCGCGCCGGTCGAGCGTCTCGAGCTCGGCAGCGAGGCCGGCGAGGTCGCTCGCGAGCGATTCACCCGCGCTGAAAGGACCCGGCGCGAACACCGGCGCCAGCGGCACACGCCCTGCGCCGAAGCCGTAGCTCTGTCGTAGCCGCCAGCTCGCCACGGTCGCTACTGCTTCGCGAGATCGGGCGCCACGGTTGCTCGTCGGCGATCGGGCCAGACTTGTTCGAGGATGCCGACGGCGTCGAGCAGATCCTGACTTCGAGAGTCCGCGTGCGGCGCGAGCAGAGGCCGCGCCGCGCCGGTGTCCTTGAGCGCCACGAGCTTCTCGCGAAGCGCGTCGGCGCCGAGGCGCACGCCCGGCTCCTCGCTCTCGTCCGCGGTCGGCAGCACGAGCTCGAAGGGGCTCGCCGCCTGCTCGTCCGCGGGATGCACGCGCAGCTGCCAGCGGGCCGCCGCGGCGGAGGGCATGCCCTCGGCCGAAGCGTGGATGCGGGGAACGACGATCTCGCCCAGCTGCACCGCGAGCTCACGGCCCTCGTCGAGCTGCGTCATCGCGATCAGCAACAGGAAGGCGAGATCGACGAAGGAGAACAACCACACCGGGGCGTGGTGCGTGGGGGATTCCGTCGCCATGCCGGCTTACAGCGGGTGAACGAGGCCGAAAATCCGTGAGGTTCCTCACACTCTCGGGCCCTCCGCGTGGCGATAGGGCCACGAGCAAAGAATGCGCAGGAGACGTGTCGCTCGATGCGCAACTCGATGGAGCGGGTGGGAATGCGACGAGTCAGTCTCGGACCGATCTGCGTGCTGGTTGCCGGCTGGCTGCTCGCGCAGCCCACCGGCGCAGCCGATCTGTATCTGTCCGGAACCCTGGCCGGTTCCGGCACGACGGCCACCGCCTCCGGCAAGACCGACTTCTTCAAGGTCAGCGGCGAGGACTCGGACTCGTCCCCGGCGTACGGCGGCACGATCGGTCTGGCCTTCGCGATCGACGAGGCGCTGCCGAACATCAAGCAGTACGAAATGCCGAGCTGGACCGTCCGCACCGAGCTCGAGTTCCTGACCGGTCGCAACTGGGAGCTGCGCACCGACGGCGCCAACAGCGACGACTTCTTCACGCAGGTCGACCTCTGGACGATCATGCCGAGCGCCTACCTCGAGATCCCGGTGCGCACGCCGATCTCGTGGCTGTTCGGCCGCATTCCGGTGCTCGAGCCGATGTCGATCTACGGGAGCGGCGGCATCGGGGCGGCGCGGATCGAGATGAACGCCACCGACAACGTCTCGGAGGGCAGCGCCTCCGTCACGAACTTCGCGTGGCAGGGCGGCGCCGGCATCACCTACCAGCTCACGGACATCACGACGTTCCAGCTCGGCTACCGCTACACGTCGTTCGGGACGGTCGGAGCCGATCTCAAGTTCGGCCCGGGCGCCAAGGCCGGCGGCTATGACCTCGATCTGACGAGCCACGAGATCGTGGCCGGGCTGCGCCTCAACTTCTACACCGCGCCGCTCAAGGACATGAACCCGAAGTACTGGCGCATGCCGCACGTGCCCATGCCGGGCTGGATGCCGAGCTGGCTGGGCGGACCGTCCGACGAGCCCGAGGAAGAAGACGCCGACGATCTGTAGTCGACTCGGCTACTTTGCCACGCCATGCAGCTCGGGAGGGTGAGCGCGCGAGCGGCGCTCTTCGCGCTCGTGTGGTGCGCAGCCTCGGCGCGCGCCGAAGTGCGACTGCTCGGCCTCGACACGGCGAGCGACGCGGCCGGCACGCGCATCGAGCTCCGCGCGGACGGTGCGACGCCTGGCGCGGAGCCGTTCCGGCTCGCGGCGCCGAGCCGGCTGGTGCTCGACCTGCCGGGCGTCGTGAACGCGACCGGGCAGGAGCGCTTCGAGGTCGGCGGCCGCGACGTGCTGCGTGTACGGCTCGGCCGGCACCCCGGCTTCCTCCGCCTAGTGCTCGACCTCGCGCCCGGCGCCCTCGCCACCCCGCGCATCGAGCGCGGCGCGACGGGCCTCGTGCTCGCCTTCGGCGACGCGCGCCTGCCCGCGGTGGGGGCCGAGCCGCCGCCTGCGCCGGTACCTGCGCCTGCGCCGCCGAAGCCCGAAGCCGCGGCGCCGCCGAGCGCCGAGTCGAAGTGGGTCCGCATCTACGGCGTCGAGCTCCAGGCCGGCAGCGAGCGTGATCGCGTGCTCGTCTTCGCGGAGCACGCGCTCGAGGCCGAGCTGGTGACGCTCGACGCGGACACGGTCGAGGTGCGCCTCCCGGGCGCGACGCTCGAGCCCTCCGCCGCGCGGCGCATCAAGCCGGACGTGGGCGGCGCGGTCTCCGAGGTGGTGGCGTTCGCGCCGCTCAGCAAGGGCCCGCCCGAGGTGCGCATCCAGATCGAGCGCAGCAAGGGCGTCGAGCCGACCCTGTCGAGCCGCGGCGCGATCCTCGCCGTCGAGTTCCCGCTGCCGGCCGGCGCACGCAACGCCGGCATCACGCTGAGCTTCGTGGACACCGAGCTGGCCGAAGTCGTGCGCGACGTGGCCGCGGCCACCGGCGCGAGCTTCGTGTTCGACGATCGCCTCCAGGGCCGCGTCACCGTGAGCGTCGTGAATCGCGTGACGCCCGCGGAGGCCATCCAGATCCTGCACGCCGCCCTGCTCTCGAAGGGCTTCGCGGCGGTGCCGTCGCCCGGCGGCATCTGGCGCATCCTGCCCGCCGGCGACGCGAACAGCACCTCGCCCTTCCTCACGACGCCGCCCGACGAGCAGCGCGTCGCGCCGATCACCACGCTGGTGCAGCTCCACAGCGCGACGGCCCGCGACCTGGTCGCGAACCTCGAGCGCTTCGCCGGCGGCGAGATCCTCGCCGCCGCCTACGACCCCACGAACAGCGTGATCCTCGCCGGCAGCGAGGGGAGCCTGCAGCGCTACCTCGCGCTGGTGCAGGAGCTCGACGCGGCCGAGGCCGAGGAGCTCGCGGTGGTCACGCTTCGCCATCGCGACGCGGGCGACATCGCCGGCATCCTGCGCGGAGCTGCGCCGCCCCAGCGCGACGACGCCACCGGCCAGCACCGCGCGCGCTACGAGATCTGGGCCGACGAGCGCTCGAACACCGTGCTGATGCGGGCGCCCGCGGAGCGCCTCGCGGAGCTGCGCGCGTGGATCGCGGAGCTCGACCGCCCGCCCGAGAGCCAGGGCGAGATCCGCGTGATCCATCCGCTGAACGCGGACGTGAAGAAGCTGGCCGAGACGCTCCAGAAGCTCAGCTCGGGCGACGCCCGGCCCGCGCGCGGCTCGGCCTCTGCGGAGGGGCTCGTGGGCCGGAGCTTCCACGTGGCCGTGCACGAATCGACCGGCGCGCTGCTGGTGCAAGGCGACGCGGAGACGCAGGCGATCATCCGCGAGCTCGTCGAGGAGATCGATCGCCGCCCGCCGGGCATCGCGGTGGACCTGCTCGTCCTCGAGATCACGACCGGGCAGTCGCTCGTCGCTCGGCTTCGACGCCTTCCTGCCCTTCGGCGACGCCAGCAATCCGGACGAGACGCTGGGCGGCGCCGTCTCCATCCAGAGCGCCGTCGGCGGCGTGTTCCGGCCCATCACCGACGCGGGCGGCGGCTTCTTCCGCTACGCGCGCGAGCCGCTCGTGATCCCCATCATCGGGCCCGGCGGCATCCCCACCGAGCTGATCGTGCCGCGCGACATCGTGCAGGTGACTGCGGCCGAGGGCAACGCCACCGCGCGCACCCTGCTCCGCCCGCATCTCGTCGGGCTCTGCGGGCGAGGAGCACGAGCTCGTGGCGGGCGACAACGTGCCGGTGCTGGTGGGCGCGACGAAGGCGGCCGGCGACACCACGGCGAACGACCCGCTCACCATCTCCAACAACATCGAGCGGCGCGACATCGGCACGATCCTGCACGTGAAGCCGACCGCCGGGCAGGAGGGCGACGTGCGGCTCGAGCTCGAGGTCGAGGTGAGCCGGATCGGCCACGGCGCCCGGCATCGCCTCCGCGAGCCTCGGGCCGGTTTTCGAGCAGCGCAAGCTCTCGGCCGTGACGCGCCTCGAGCACGGCCAGGTGGCGGTGCTCGGCATGGTGCTCGACGACACGACCGTCGAGACGGACCACGGCGTCCCGTTCCTGAAGGACATTCCCATCCTCGGCTGGTACGCCCGCTCCACCACGAGCGAGCGCATGAAGCGCTCGCTGGTGATCGCGGTGCAGGCGGGCATCGAGCGCACGCTCGAGCAGCGCGTGGCCGACACCGTGCGCCACCGCCTCTCCTTCGAGCGCACGCTCGCGCGCCGCGGCCAGCTCGCGATCGGTCCGACCGCGAGGGCTACGCGCTGCTCGTCACCACCCGCTCGAACGAGGTGGAGGCGCGCGGCGTCGCGAGCTCGCTCGAGCTCTCGGGCGCGCGCAGCCCGCACGTGGTCGCCTGGGAGTGGGACGGCGAGCCGCGCTACGACGTCTACGTCGGCGGCTTCGCCACCCTGCCGCAGGCGGGCGCCGCCGCCGAGCCGCTCGTCGCCGAGGGCTGGAAGCCCGAGGTGGTGGCGCTCCCGCCCCAGCTCTCGGTGCCGGCGAAGCAGGAGTAGCGCCGGCTCGTCTACCTCCGGATCGGCAGCTCGTTGCTGAGCAGCCCATCCGGATTCTGCACCTGGAGCAGGTAGAGCCCGGGCGTGGTGGGCGGCGCCAGCAGGTCGATGCGGATCTGGGTGGTGCTGCACGTCGGGCTGAACGTGCCGCCGACGCACGTGACCGTGGCCGGCGTGGGCGCGCCGTCGATCCACACCTTCGTGTTCGCGAGGATCGTGCGCGCGTTGATCGTCATCGGGTCGTCGGTCGGGAGCTGCGGGAGCTTCGGCCGGCCGTCGGTGTTGAAGCCTCCGACTGCGGGTACCCAGAGCGTCGGCTGCACCGTGCTCGCGTCCACGGTCGCGCGTTGGTTGGCGGTGAGCGTGAGCGTGGTGGTGCCGGCGGCCGCTTCGGCGACGAGCTGCGCGCGGGTGAGCGTCACGCCGCCACCCTGATAGGTCGCGTTCGGGCGGAAGCTGAAGGACGCCAACACGCCGTTGCGTACTCCCGCGCCTTGCAGGTTCACGAGCCCGGCGAGATCCGCCGTCTCGAGCACGCCGAGCAGCGCATTCGTCGCCGCCAAGTTGCCGGCCGCCGTGCTGCGCAGATTCAGCGTCACTTGCCGCCCGAGCGCACCGGACTGGCCGTTGCTCATCTCTTCGATCATCTGGAAGATGTCGAAGGCCGCCACGTTGTAGACCTGCCGGAAGCCGATCACGTTGCTCGGCGAGCCGAACGCCAGCGCCCAGGTGGTGAACTCGTCGAAGCCGACCTGTGGCGTCCACGGCGCCTCCGTCCCGTTCGGGCTCACCGCCTGGAACAGGTCGCGCACGGCCGTGAAGCCCGCCGAGAACTCGATGTAGCGATCGGTGATGCCTCGCATGGTCGGCGCCTCGAAGCCGCCCACGAAGCGCGACGCCGTGCCGGCGCCGAACGGCAGCGCATGGCAGCCGCTGCCGTTGGCGTTGTCGGCGCACGTCTCCGGGCCCGTGCCGGCCGGGCCGGGCGGATTCGCTCCACCCTGGTTCTCGAAGAAGTCCGAGAAGCCGTTCACGGCCTGCGCGGTGAGCTGGTCGTCGAAGCGGCGCGTGCGCGCCGGCGGATACTGGATGCTCTGCAGATACGTCGCCATCGCGTCGCGTTCGGCGTCGCTGAGGCCCCCCGCCTGTCCGACGTCGTTCACGGGGCAGCCGCTCTGATTGCACATCACGCCGGCGAGCGAGGCGTTCACCAGGTGCCGGAAGCAGCTCTGGTCGTTCGTGCAGTTGGCGGGCGCCGTGGCGCCGAGCCCCGTCGCGCCGTTGATGCTCGCGAACGGGTCGCCGAGCGTGCCGTCCCAGTGGAGCGGGAGCGTGCCCTCGAGGCCACGCACCGGCATGGTGAGGCGCGGCTCCTCCTGGTCGCAGCCGGCGAAGTTGCAGCGCGCGCCGATCACCCAGAGCAGCTGGTCCACGTGCCCGTCGGGATGGCAGCTCCCGCACGAGAACGTGCCGGTGGTCGAGCCGGCGGCGGAGTTGAAGGCGATGCGGCCGGCACGGATGGCCGCCGGCGTCGCGTCGCCGTTCAACGCCACGCGCCGCGTCTCCACGAGCGCGGACGGGTCGGTCAGGTCGATCACCGAGATGCTGTCGTCGAGCGTGTTCAGCACGTAGGCGACTTCCGGCGCGCCGCTCGAGGCGTTCGAGCGCAACGCGAGCGAGCGCGGGCCCTGGCCGACGTCGACGACGTCGAGCACGGCGCCCGTCGCGGCGTCGAGCGCGAAGACGCGGCTCGACGACGCCGCGGTGCCGACCAGGATCCGGTCGTTGGCGCTGAGCGCGAGGCCGTAGGGCGTCGCGAGCTGCCGGCCCGCCGCAGGCTGCGACGGCGGCAGCGGCTCGAGCTGGAACAGCGAGGGATTGCCGCAGCTCCCGCCCGGACAGCTCACCACGCCGACCTGGTTCAGGAAGGTACGGTTGGCGAGATCGGCGAGACCCTGGCCCTGGGTGCCGGCCCGGCCGTTGTCGGCGTTGCGCGCATCCGTCTGCGCGATGAACACCTTGCCGTGCGAATCGACGGCGAGGCCGTAGAGCAGCGTGCCGATCCCGTCCACCACGTCGAGGAGCGCGTCGTTCGACGTATCGAAGACGTAGAGATCGCGGTCGGGCAGGATCGGATCCTTGGCGACGTCCACGTCGAAGCCGGTCAGCTGCGGATTCGCTCCGGCGTTGGTCAGGTTGAAGTTGAAGGTGCATTGCAGATCGAGCGGGTTGGGCGGACCGACGCAGGCCGAGAGCTCGGAGCGGTTGCCCGACTCGAAGGCCGGCACGAACAGGCGCCCGTCGCGCACCGCCAGCGCGCGCGGCTCCTGCGCGTTGATGGTCAGCACGCCAGTGACCGCGTAGCTGTTCGCATCGACGATCGCGATCTGGTTGCGCGAGGAGAGCGCGACGTAGGCCTTGCTGTTGCTCGCGAACGCGATGCCGACCGGCTCGTCGAAGTCGGTGACCAGGTCCGCTGCATCCACGAGCTGGATCGTCTCGACGACACTATGGCGCGTCGGACCCGCCGCCAGCGAGATCACGCTCACCGAGTCCGAGACGTGGTTCGCCACCCAGAGCTCACTGCCGTCCGGCCGGAGGGCCAGGCTCACCGGATCCGTGCCGACGTCGATGAGCGCGATCACCCGCATCGAGGAGGTCTGGATCACCCGCACCTTGCCCATCGTGGTGAGCGCCGCGTAGAGCGTGGCGCCGTCCGGAGCGAGCACGATGGCGTTCGCCTGGGGGCTCTCGAACAGCTGCGCCCCGATCGCCTCGTGCTCGGGCGTGCCGCAGCCGACGCCGGACAGGAACGCGAGGACGTAGCTCAGAGCCAGGAGCGTGCCGAGCACGCGGCGCAGGGCTTCCATCGGGCACCTCGAATGGTGCCCGCCATCCTACACCCGCGCGTGAGTACTCGAGCTGGAATCCCGCGCCGGGGCCTGCGGCGACAGCGAGCCCCCGACCCGGCCCGCGTCGGTGACGTAGAGGCAGGGCGCGCCGGTCCCGTCGAGCCAGGCCGCGCCGCGCTCGCCTTTCAGCATCGCGATCGTGGTGAGCGTGCCGGCCACCAGGCAATGGCTCGCGGCGATGGTCACCGAGGCGAGGCCGCGCACCGGCCAGCCCGTGCGCGGATCGAGGATGTGCCCGTAGCGCACGCCATCGACGACCATGCAGCGCTCGTAGTCTCCGCTCGAAGCAATGCCACCCCAGCCGAGCGGGAGCGTGCCGAGCGAGCGCGAAGGGTCTCGCGGGTCGCGCACGCCGACGCGCCAGGGCTTGCCATTCGGGTGCGGGCCGATCACGGCGAGATCGCCGCCGAGATCCACGAGCCCGTGCTGCGCGCCCCGTGCGCGACACAGCTCGGCGACGCGGTCCACGGCGTATTCCTTCACGTAGCCGCCGAAGTCGAGCTGCATGCCCGCCTTCGGCAGCACGATCAGCGGCGAGCGCCAGCGCACCTGCTTCCAGCCGACGAGCGGGAGCAACGCGTCGAGCTCGGCCTGGGTCGGCAGCTTCCCCGCCTTGAAGTTCCACGCCCGGCGCAGAATGCCGGACGTGATGTCGAAGAGTCCGTCGCTCTGGCGGAAGCACGAGTCGGCATAGTCGAGCAGGTGCGCAGTCTCGCCGTCCACTTCGACGCCGGTGTCGTCGCCCGCGCTCTGGTTGATGCGCGTGGCGAGGCTGTCGTCGCGATAGCGCGAGTACTTCCCCTCGAGCCGGGCCACCTCGGCCCGCGCGGCGGCGAGCGCCGCCTCGGCTTCCGCACCGCCGTACACACGCACCTCGCACGGGCTCCCCATCGCGCGGAACGCGAGGCGGTGGAGCTGCACGATCTAGAACCGCGCCGACAGGTTGATCATGAACACGTTGAAGGAGACCAGGCCCGGGTTCTCGACCTCCACCTTCCCGATCGCGAGGTTGCCGGCGCTCGTGTAGTACTCGTACGAGCCGCCCAGCTTCCAGGCCATGTGGAACGGCCAGTCCGAGATGTGGGTCTCGAGGCGGATCTTCCCCGACACCGCGCCGAACGGCGAGAGGCGGTAGTCGCTCGATGCGAAGTCCTTGTTCGGATCGAGCGTGGTGGTGAAGTATGGGCTGTAGAACTCGGCCTGGCTCTGCGTGTAGTAGCGGACCGAGGGGATGATCGAGACCACGTCGAAGAGCGACTGGTACCAGCCCAGCTCGACGGTGTGCGAGCTGATCTTCCAGTCGTCGTAGTAGAAGCGGTAGTCGAGGTGCAGC
This sequence comes from uncultured delta proteobacterium, assembly GCA_963716895.1. Classification (GTDB taxonomy): domain Bacteria; phylum Myxococcota_A; class UBA9160; order UBA9160; family UBA6930; genus JBFIYM01. Next base: position 2,950,127 of record CAVQUJ010000010.1, on the reverse strand, counting down.
GCGCCCGAGACGCTCTCGAAGAAGCGCCGGTAGCGCAGCGACACGGCGTACTGGTTGCGCGAGTCAGGCCGGTGGTCGGCCAGGTTTCCGCCGGCGGTCGAGACCAGCTTGTACGGGTCGCTGAGGAAGCCGCTTCCGTTCTGGTAGGTGAGGCTCGTCTGGAGGGCCGAGCTGCGGCCGAGCACCTGGGACCAGCCCGCCATCAACGAGTACGTGCGCTTGTCCTCGCTCGACGGGTCCGGGTTCGTGTCCGTCTCCGTCGGGTTCAGCGTGTCGAGAGACATCCCGAAGCCCCAGGAGAGCGTCGTGTTCTTCTCGTTGAAGTCGTGCTCGGTGCCGAAGCCGAAGTTGATGGCCTGGTAGTCGTCCTCGGTCGAGTAGCCGGTCTGGAGGTTGACTCGCGCGGTGTCGAAGTAGTACGTGCCGTGCCCGTTCACGTCCGTGCGCTGGTCCGAGATGCTGGCGCCGGTCATCACCTGCATCGGCTTGCCGTTGGCATCGGGCTCGATGTACCAGGGCGAGGCGCCCGTCATCGTCTCGTTCACGACGTCGATCCCGAGGTCCATGCGCCCCGTGAGCGGGCCGCGCAGCGAGAGCATGTGCGTGTCGATCTCGTAGCGGTCGGCGCTGCCGGTGGAGAGCTTGCTCGAGTCGATCGGGTCTTCGGAGTAGTGCGAGTAGCCGTAGTCGACGGTCCAGCGCTCCTCCTGAGCCTTCGCGAGGCCGGGCAGGAACAACGCGCTCGTCGTGAGCGCCGCGAGCACGCCGTTGCGCTGGCGCAGGCTCTGGCAGCGATGCCGCGCGCGGCGCCGCGCCTCGCGGTTCTGTCGCCTGAGATCGCGCATCAGTTACAGCCGCAGCCTCCGCCGCCTGCATCGGAGCCGCCCGCCGTGGAGCCTTCCTTGCTGAAGAAGACGTGGCCGTCGTGCGCCGCCTCGAGCGGGTCGGGATCCCACGCCATCTCGGGGCGCGCGAGCTGATCGCGCTCCCAGGGCTTCACGGTGGTGCAGGCCGACGCGAGCACGGCGACGCCGAGCAGCGCTGCAATGCACGCGCTCCGCATCCCTATCTCCGCTCCGCGAGCAGCTTCTGGATCTTCTCGCGCAGCTTGTCGATGTCGCCGTCGCGGAAGCCGCGATGCACGTACCGGATCGCACCGTCGCCATCGAGCAGATAGGCGGTGGGCATGTTCTTCACGCCGTAGCGCTCCGGCAGCTTGCCTCCGGGATCGGAGGCGATCGTGTAGGAGACTGGACGCTTGCTGAGCGCCTTCTTCGCGGCGCCGAGATCGCTGTCCACGTTCACACCGACCACCGCGAAGCGATCAGCCGGGAACTCCTTCGCGAGAGCGTCGAACTGCGGCATCGACTTCTGGCACGGCCCGCACCACGACGCCCAGAAGTCCACGAGCACGACCTTGCCGCGCAGGTCGACCAGCGAGAGGTCGCCGCTGCCGTCGAGGCGGGGCGCCTTGAAGGAGGGCGCCACGTCGCCGGCCTCGAGGCCGAGCACAGGCGCCGCCCAGAGGCAGGCGAGTACGAGCAAGGTGACGGACCAGAGTCGGCGTGCGGGCGAGGGTTTCCAGTGCATCTCCACTCCTTCGGCTTCCCTCGCTGCGTTCATGACGCATCGGCCTCGCGCACGGGTTGCGCGTGACCGGGCTCACGATCCGCGAGGGCGGTGAGCATTCGTTCCACGGTGAGCAGTTCCGGCAGCACTTGCGGCTCGGCTGCACCCGGCTGATAGACCAGATAGAGCGGCACCCCGGCCTTGCCGAAGCGCTCGAGCTCGCGCCGGATCGTCTCGTCGCGCCGCGTCCAGTCGGCCTTCAGCACGGTGAAGCCGCCGCGCGCGAGCGCCGTCCGCACGGCCTCGCGCTCGAGCACGGTGCGCTCGTTCACCTTGCAGGTGAGGCACCAGTCCGCCGTGAACACCACGAGGACGGGACGGCCCTCGGCGCGCAGACGTTCGACCTCGCTCGGCTGCCAGGCGACGACGCTCGTGTCCATCGTCGCCTTCGCCACCGGCTCCGAGGTGATCCAGTTCGGCGCCAGCGCGACGAGCGCGACGCCCGCCGCCAACAACACGCCGCGCAGCCCGCGCCGCTCCTCGAGCCGACCGAACAGCCGCGCCACCAGCGCCACGACGAGCAGCAGCGCGAGCAGGCCCGCCACCGCGTCGGGCCCGGCGCTGCGCCCCATCACCCAGACGAGCCACACCACCGTCGCAAGCAGCGCGAAGCCCAGGTAGCTCCGCAGCTCGCCCATCCAGGCTCCCGAGCGCGGCAGCCAGCGCGCCGTCGGCGGGAAGACGCAGATGATCAGGAAGGGCGCGGCGAGGCCGAGGCCGATCGCGGCGAAGATCGCGACCACGAAGGCGCCGCCGCTCGCGAACGCGAAGCCCACCGCGGTGCCGAGGAACGGCGCGGAGCACGGCGTCGCGAGCGTGACCGCGAGCAGCCCCTCGAAGAAGCTGCGCCGCGCGCCCTGCGCCTCGGCTCCGACGGCGGCGAGATTGCCGGGCACGAAGCCGATCTCGAACACGCCGAACAGGTTGAGCGCGAACACCACGCAGAGCGCCGCGACCACGACCACGAAGCCCGGCGACTGGAACTGGAAGCCCCAGCCGACCTCGTTGCCGGCCGCCCGCAGCGCGAGCACCACCGCCGCGAGCGTCAGCATGCTGAGCAGGATGCCCGCCGTGTAGGCGAAGCCGTGCGCCAGCGCCTCGCGACGTCCGCTGCCTGCGAGCTCCGCCACGGCGAACGCCTTGAGCGCGAGCACCGGCAGCACGCACGGCATGAGGTTCAGCAGCAGCCCGCCGAAGACGGCGAGCGCGAGCATGGCGAGGAGATGCGCGGCGGCCACACGCGGCGCGGCGGCGTCGAGCGCGACCTCGACGTGGTGGATCTCGCCGTCGCCGCCTCGCACCGCGAGCACGCCGCTCAGCGCTGCGGGCGCGTCGGCTTCGCGTTCGAGCGCCAGCGCGAGCTGGCCCTCCGCGGCGGTGACGTCGACGACCCGCAGGCCCGGCGTGGCGGGGAAGAAGGCGGGGCCGAGCTCGGCCGCGGCGACGCTCGCGCAGGGCGCGTCGGGCGCTGCTCCGTCGCACGCACGCACGACGAGCGAGACGCGCTCGGGATGCGCGGCGTCCGGCAGCGACGTCTCGACGCGGAAGCCGAGCGCGCTCGCGGTTCGCGGCAGCGCGTCATCGAAGAGGGCGAAGAGGCGCCGCTCGGCGTCCGCAATCTCGCCGGTGTCTACGCGAGCGACCGGCCGTTCGAGCGAGAGCTTCGCCGGAATGCACGACTCGCGGCACACGAGCACGTCGACGTCGACGCCGAGCGTGTGCGTGCCTGCATCCGGGCGGACGTCGCTCGCGAGCAACACGTTGCCCGCGTAGCCGTAGGTGACGAGGTCGTCTTCGTGGAACGCGGTCGGCGCGGGCCAACGCACGGGGCCGGCGTCGCCACCGTGCCAGGTGAGCTGTGTGGCGATCCCGGTGTCGCCCGGATTCTTCCAATAGATATGCCAGCCCGGGTCGGCCGTGAGCAGCACGCCCGCGCGGACGTGCTCCGCGTCGGTCCGATCCGGATGCACGAGCAGCCGCGCTTCGATCCGCGGCTCGCCGTCGTCGAGCGCGCCTTGCGCCAGCTCCGGCGCCGCACGCCCAGGCACGACCGGACCGATCAGACCCAGGAGCAGGCCGAAGAGTGCGACGAGCCGAGATCTCATGGATTTCGCTCCAAGTCTCTGATGGGCGTCTTCATCGTCCGGTCGGCGGCTCCACTGCAACCGCCGACTCGATCCAGCGACGTGACTGGCGTTCGCCCGCTTCGGTCGCCGCTCCACTCATCGCGAGATGGAGTGGGCATTCGTGTGCGGAGCGTCACGAGTCTCGGGGATGAAGGCGCCATGAAGACGAGCACCGCCCGTCGGTGCGAAGGCGTGTGAGGTCGAGGCGCGCACCGGCGAGGTTGCCACTTCGCTGCGGCAGAGCTGCGGGTGCGACCCGCCGCGCCCCGTTGCTGCGCCTCAGCTGCTGGCAGGCGATCGGCAGGCGACCGGCAGGTGCGCGCATTCTTCCGCCTGGCTGCTGTACGTGTCGTCACAACCCGCCCCTCGCCCACCACCGATGAGGAATGCGTGCTCGGGAGGCACGGACATGCGCGTCGCTGAAGTTGCGTCGAGAGCTGTGTGCGTGCTCGGGCTCGTCCTGCTCTTGGGAGCGCCGGCGAGCGCCGGGCCGCGAGAGCAGGCTCGGAAGCTCCACGACCGCCTCGCCGGCGTGCCGCCTTCGGCCGCCGTGCTCGATCAGATGGCAGCCCTGATCGCCACGGGCAATCCGGCGGACACGATCGCCGCCGCGAACCTTGCCATGCAGAACCCCCAGTTCCTGATGACGACGGTCAAGAACATGGTGACGCCCTGGACCAACGTGGAGCGCACCGTTCACGCCGACCTGAACGACTACACCGCCCTGGTGATCGGCATGATCCGCGACGACGTGCCGTTCAATCAGGTGCTGACGGCCGACCTGATGTACGTGGGCGCGAACGTCAACCCCAGCTACTCGCAGACCGACAACGCGCACTACCAGGCGCTCGAGTCGCAGCGCGTCGATCTGTCGAACCCGGCCCTGTTCACGCCGGTGCCGCAGTCCACGCTCCCCGGCTCGCAGATGATGGCGGCAGACACCGCCGGCGTGATCACGACGCGCGCGGCGGGCGAGGCGTTCTTCAGCGCGGGCACGAACCGCCGCATGTGGCGCTTCACCACGCTCAACTACCTGTGCCGCGACATGGAGCTGCTGCACGACATCACGCGCCCGGTGGATCGCATCCGCCAGGACGTGAGCCGCAGCCCGGGCGGCGACAGCCGCCTGTTCCACAACGCGTGCAGCGGCTGCCACGGCGGCATGGACGCTGTGGCCGGCGCCTTCGCCTACTTCGACTGGGACCCGATCCAGATGCGCGTCGTCCACACGCCGGGCAGCGTGGCGGCGAAGTACCTGATCAACGGGAGCAACTTCCCGTACGGCTACGTCACGACCGACAACAGCTGGTCCAACTACTGGCGCCAGGGCTCGCACGCGAACCTCGACTGGCGCGGCCCGAACGCGAGCGGCTACGGCGCCAAGACGCTCGGTGAGGAGGTCGCCGCGAGCCACGCCTTCTCCGTGTGCCAGGTGGAGAAGGTGTTCCAGACGGTGTGCTTCCGTCCGCCGAACTCGACGCTGGACGGCACGAAGGTCGACGACATCGCGACGATCTTCGAGGCCAACAACTACTCCATGAAGCGCGTCTTTGCGGAAGTCGGCGCGTACTGCATGGGCAACTGAGCCACGAAACGTTCCCTGCTGCGAGAGCATTCTCGGAGGGGTCTGAGGAGCTCGAGATGATGGTGGGTTGGAAGAGCGGCCGCTTGGCGTTCGCGCTGTGCCTGGCGCTGCTCGGCACGGCCTGTGGTGATTACGGTGGCGGAACCGCCGGTGGCTCCGGTGGAGCTCCCGGCCCGGGCCCCGCGCCCGGTCCGGGCCCCGGCGTCGGCGGTCCTTCCGATGCGGAGATGCAGGCCGCCTTCGAGCAGACGGTTCAGCCGCTCCTGGTGCAGTACTGCGTCGACTGTCACGCGGGCCAGGGCCCCGGCACGCCGCACATCGCCTCGCCCGACCCCGCGGTCGGATACCGCGAGACCTGGTACAACCAGAAGGTCAACCTGGCGAACCCGGGCACGTCGCGCCTGGTGCGGCGCCTCGTCGCCGACTTCCACCACTGCTGGAGCGACTGCGTCACCGACGCTGCGACGATGCAGCTGGCGATCGAGCAGTGGGCCACGCTCGTGGACTTCGGCGCCGGCGGCGGTGAGAACGTCGCGGGCATCGTGAGCGAGAACCTCACGCTCGCCGACGGCTTCGAGGACCAGGGCGCAGACCGCTACAGCGACAACCTGATCGCGTTCTGGGACTTCAAGGAAGGCACCGGCAACATCGCGCACGACACCAGCCCCGTGCTGCCCGCAGCCGACCTCCTGTTGGAAGGCCCGACGCTGATGTCGAGCTACGGCATTCGCGTCGAGACCGGCCGCGCCATCGCGACGGCCGAGACGAGCCGCAAGCTCTACGACATCCTCGCCGAGCCGCGCGACGGCACGCAGCAGTACACGGTCGAGGCGTGGATCGCGAACGCCAACGTCGTGCAGGAAGGCCCCGCGCGCATCGTCTCCTACTCGGCGAACGCAGACTCGCGGAACTTCGGCCTCGGCCAGGTGACGTACTACTACAACTTCCGGAACCGCACGGTGAACCCGGACATCAACGGGAACGGCAATCCGGCGCTCCAGACCGCCGACGCCGACCGGGACGCGCAGGCGACGCTGCAGCACGTGGTGATCACCTACGACCAGTACCGCGGCCGGCGTGTCTACGTGAACGGCACGTGGACCGAAGACCTGGACGAGCAGGAGCCGTTCCCGCTGTGGAACTGGAGCCCGAACCATCGGATCGTGATGGGCAACGACGTGAGCAACGACCGGCCCTGGCAGGGCTCGATCCGGCTCGTCGCCATCTACAAGTACGCGCTCAGCCAGCAGCAGATCGAGCAGAACTTCAACGCGGGCGTCGGCAAGCGCATCCTGATGCGCTTCGACGTGAGTCGCTGGGCCGGCCCGGGCACGTACATGGAGTTCGTGGTGAGCGAGCTCGACGACTACTCGTACCTCTTCTGCCAGCCCTCCTTCCACTCGCCTTCGATCCTGAACGCGCGCGTGGGCAAGCTGCGCGTGATGGTGAACGGGCAGTCGGGCGTGTCGGGTCAGGGCTTCGTCAACGTGGACACCGTGGTCACCTCGACCGCGCAGCAGATCTCGCCGCTGTGCTCGATCGTCCTGAAGGACGCGGGCCCGGCGACGGACGTGTTCACGATCGACTTCGAGTATCTGGCGAACTTCCAGAGCCCGAAGGATCCGCCGCCGGTGCCGCCGCTGCCGCCGCGCCAGTTCGGCGCTCCGCTGCCGACCGACGGTCTGCGCGACTTCCGCCGCATCAACGAGAGCATGGGCGCCGTCACGGGTGTGGACCCGAACACTCCGGCGGTGCGCGCCGTCTATGACGGGCTCGCGTTGCAGCTGCCGGGCACGGCCGACCTGCGGACCTTCGCCTCGGCGCAGCAGGTGGCGGTGACCAAGCTCTCGCTCGAGTACTGCAACTCGCTGGTCGACACGACCAACCTGCGGACGGCGTTCTTCGGGAACGTGGTGGACTTCAACGCACCCGCCACCACGGTGTTCTCGAGCCAGGCCACCCGCGATGCGCTGGTGCAGCGCCTCGTCGACCGGATGTTCGGCATGAACGTCTCGAGTCAGCCGAACTTCACCGAAGTCCAGCCGGTCCTGGACACCCTGATGGATAGCCTCACGACCGGCTGTACCCCTGCAACCTGCGACGCCGAGCGTACGCGCACCGTGGTCAAGTCCATGTGCGCAGCGACTCTCGCCAGCGCCGCAGCGTCCATCCACTAGGAACCGGGAGCTGCCATGTATCGACCGCTCCGACATCCCAACCACAAGAAGCCGATCACCCGGCGCGATTTCCTCGCGCAGGGCTTCATCGGTGGCGCTGCCATGGTCGTGGCGCCGAGCCTGTTCGGCCTGTTCAAGAGCCAGGCGGCCTACGCCCAGGCGGCCGTGCAGTGCAATCTCTCGACCGGCGCCGGGCGCATTCCGTTCGTGTGCTTCGACCTCGCCGGCGGGGCGAACATCGCGGGCTCGAACGTGCTCGTGGGCGGGCCGGGCGGACAGCTCGACCTGCTCTCGCAGGCCGGCTACGAGAAGCTGGGCCTGCCCCCCGCTCTGCAGCCGTCGCAGGCGGGCCAGGTGAACACCGAGCTCGGCCTGGCCTTCCATGCGGACAGCGCGTTCCTGCGCGGCATCCTGTCGAAGACCTCCGCCACCACGCGCGCCAACGTGAACGGCGTGGTCGTGTGCGCTCGCTCGGAGAACGACACAGGGAACAACCCGCACAACCCGATGTACGGCATCAACAAGGCGGGCGCCGACGGCAACCTGGTCACGCTGATCGGCACCGAGCCGTCGGACTCGGGCGGCAACTCGCAGGCGCCGATGTCGATGATCGATCCGGCGGCGCGGCCCACGAAGGTCGACAGCCCGAGCGACGTCACCGGCCTCGTGGACACGGGGCGCCTCGCCGAGCTGCTCGCGCCGCAGGACGCGGCGGCGGTGATGTCGGCCGTCGAGCAGATCTCGGATTCGAAGCTCGGGCACATGACCGAGGACGCGATCGTCGAGCAGCTCATCCACTGCGGTTACGTGGAGAGCACGGCGCTCGTCTCGGCCTTCGGCAACCCGGCGCTGCTGAATCCGCTGACCGACCCCGACATCACGACCATCTTCAACGCGGGCGAGCTCAACCAGGGCACGTTCCGGAAGACCGCGTCGGTGATGAAGCTGGCGGTGAACGGCTTCGCCGGCGCCGGCACCATCGAGCTCGGCGGCTACGACTACCACGACGGCACGCGCGCCACCGGCGAGACCCGCGACTTCGACGCGGGCGTGGCCATGGGCGCGGTGCTCGAGTACGCGGCACGGCGCGGCCAGCAGCTGATGATGTACGTCTTCAGCGACGGCGCGCTCGACAGCGACGGCAGCATCGACAACTCCGCCGACGGGCGCGGCAAGGGCCGCTGGCGGGGCGACAACCAGAGCACCGCGGCCGTCTTCATGCTGGTGTACGACCCGGCCGGCCGGCCGCAGCTGCTGGACCCCGCGCGGCAGCAGCTCGGCTACTACCGCATGAGCGGCGACGTCGAAACCTCCGCCACGCCGGTCAGCAACAACGTCACGCTGCTCGCGGAGACGGTGGTGCTGAACTACATGGCGCTGCACAACGACGTCGGTCGCTTCACGACCGCGCTGCCGAGCCAGGGCCTCGGGGCGAACATGAACAACCTGATCGCCTTCGCACCGATCCGCCCGACTCCGCCGTAGCGCAGACCGTCGAACGACGCCCCCTAGCCGCTCACGTCGCGGAACAGGAGCATGTCGCCGAGCCGCTGCTCGGCTCCCGCTTCGAAGCCGCAGCGTTCCGCGAACTGCGGCGCAGCGCGAAACGTCCCGAACAGCCGATCCCAGAGAGGGATGTCGCCGTAGTTGAAGGCGTGTACGCCGTACTGGTGATGGATGGAATGCAGCTCCGGTGTCTGGATCAACAGCCGGAGCCAGCGGGGCGAACGCAGGTTGGCGTGATAGAAGTACTCGCCCGTCGCGGCGAAGAAGTTGTACCAGAACGCCGCCAGCAGAGAGCAGCCGAGGAGCGGATAGAGAATCAGCGCCGAGAGCAGCGCGTTGACCCCGATCTCGACGGGATGCTTGTAGAACGAGGTGAGGATCTCGATGCGCGCGGGCGAATGGTGGATCTGGTGGAACACGCGCCAGAACCCGGGCAGATGCCGGATGCGGTGCCACCAGTAGTAGAAGAACGTCCCGACGAACCACGCGACGAAGCCCGCGAGCGCCGGCGACTGCCAGCTCGAGAGCGAGAAGATCGAGGCGCGGCCGCCGAAGACGAGCGGCCAGATCTTCCCGGTCGCGAGGGTGATGCCGAGCTGGGCGAGGTTCACGCTCAGGGCCCGGACGTACCAGCCTCTGGACGACGGGAGACTCCGTCCCGGAACGAGGCGCTCTGCGGCGAAGAAGATCGCCGTGGATACGATGGTCAGGATCGTCGGCAACGTCACGGGGATCGGATCGGCGAGCGCGACGATTGGCTTGACATTCTCGGAAGCACCCGCGCATCAGCGGGCACCTACTGCGCCACGAAGCGCTGGCGCGAGCCGTTCACGTCGAGCGTGTAGACCTGCCCGCTCTCGAAGTCGCTGCCGAGCGGTACGGCGCTCTCCTTCTCGCCGTAGATCATCGTGCACATCACCGTCGAGTCCGACGGCACGGTGTTGAGCACGTCCACGAGCACTCCGCCACTCTCGCGTCGCACCACGAAACGCGCGAAGTGCGTACAGCCGTCGGGGAGCGCCGACACCACGTCGGCGAAGTACTGCGGCGGGTGGGACTCGGCGATGCGCAGCGTGACGCGCACGATCGGCGCACGCACCTCTCTTTCCCCCGGTTCGGCGGCGGCGCAGCTCGCGAGCGCCATGACGGCGCCGAGCACGACGAGGCCACGGGCGATCAGAAGTACCCCCGCATCAGCGTCGCGACCCAGGGCGCGACCGTGGCGCCGGCGGGAGCGTCGAAGACGGGGAAGTGCGGCTTCAGGTCGAGCACGGGCGTGCCGTCGATCGCGTCGAGGCCGCGCACGGTGATGCCGTCGGGCTCGACGGAGACGAGCTTCACCACGGTGACGCCGAGCGGGTTGGGCCGGTCCTTCGCGCGCTGCGCGAAGATGCCGAGCTCGGGCAGCTCGGCGAGGCCGCGCGGGCGCCGCACCAGGTGCCGCGCCGGGTCGAAGGCGGCGCCGTGGAGCCATGCCACCACCAGCACGTGGGAGAACTGCTCGAGCCCGCGCAGGCCGGCGCGGAGCTCGGGCTCGAGCACGATGCGCGACTCGACCGCGCCCCAGTCGAGATCCACCGGCTCCGTCACCTGCGAGCGCACGACGCCGATCGGGTGCGCGCGAAGGCCCGGCGCCGTCACCCCGCGCTCGGCTCTCGCGCCCTGCCCGCCCCCACGACCAGGAAGACCAGCAGCCCGGCCACGATCGCGAGGTCCGCCAGATTGAAGATGCCGGTGCGGAGCTGGCCGAGGCCGAGGCTCACGAAGTCGGTGACGGCGCCGTCGTCGCGCACGCGATCGAGCCAGTTCGCGAGCCCGCCGCCTGCGATCAGGCCGAACGCGACGACCTGTACGCGCGTGGTGTGCGGCGAGCGGAACAGCAGGAAGCCGATGGAGGCGAGCATCAGCGGCACGAAGCCGATCAGCACGAGCTGACGCACGAGCTCGGGCATCTGTGCGCCGAGGCTCAGGAATGCACCTGGGTTCGCGGCCAGCTCGAGCCGCACGATGCCGCCGAGCAGAGCGACGCCGCTCGAGTCCGCGAGCCACTGCTCGGCGACCTGCTTCGCGGCGTGGTCACAGCCCACGCACGCGAGCAGCACGAACGAGAAGATCCACAGATGACGCTTCATTTCGATCGACTCTCCGCTTCGATCCGCCGCCAGCGGAACGGCGCCGCGAGCTGCGCAAGATAGCTGTTCGGAAACGCGTCGAGACCCGCGATGCCGAGGGCCTCGACCTCCCGCCCGCGCGGCCGGAGGTAGGTGCCGAACACGAGGTCCCAGAAGATGAAGGTGTCGCCATAGTTGTGGTCGGCCTCGGCTCGCACGCGCGAGTGGTGCCAGCGGTGCACCGGCGCGGCGCTGAACACGTAGTTCAGCGGGCCGAGGCGGATCGCGATGTTCGCGTGCTGAAACAGGCCGACCACCGCGTCCGTGATGGCCTGGAGCGCGAGCAGTTCGGTGCCCGCGCCCGCCAGCGCGAGCGGCAGCATGCCGAAGCACGAGCGGAACACGTGCTCGAGCGGGTGCGCGCGCGTGGCGTTCAGCCAGTAGAGGCGCTCGGGGCTGTGGTGCGTGGCATGGAGCCGCCAGAGCCAGGGCACCTCGTGCAGCCAGCGGTGCGGCCAGTAGGCGAAGAGCTCGACGGCGGCCCACGCGAGGGGCAGCTGCAGCGCCAGCGGCCAGTCGCGCGGCCAGAGCCCGACGCCGAAGCGCGCGGAGACCGAGCCGGCGAAGACGACCCCGACGGTCGCCACCGCCGGCCGCATCAGGGCCGCCACCAGCGAGGTGGTCGGCAGATACAGGGCGTCGGCCAGCACGTCGCCGCGCGCGCGGTTCCAGTCGGGGCGATAGGGCAGCACGCGCTCGAGCCACGCCACGAAGACGATGCTCGCCACGAGCACCGCCGGCAGGATCGCGCTCACCGCCACGCCGCGCGCCAGCGCTGCGCTCGCCACGACGAGCGCGACGGCGAGCGTCGCGGGCATCACCGTGAGCGAGAGGACGGTCCTCAGGGCCTGGCCTCGTCGCAGCCGCCAGGCTGCTGCGGCTCGTCGCGCAGGAAGGCGTACGCCTTGCCGCTCCAGCGCCAGACGGGGAAGCAGAAGCCCGGCCCTCCGATCACCAGATCGGGGTAGCCCTTCGACTTCTCCGCCTTCGGATCGGCCGACGCACCGGGGAAGCCGAGGTTCTGCTGGTACTTCCCGCTCGTGTCTCGGATGAACAGCACCACCGTCGAGCCGGCCAGGCCGGACACGCAGGTGTTGCCGAAGATCACGAGCACCTCGTCCTGCCCGTCGCCGTTCATGTCGCGGAACTCCACCTCTGCGCCGGCCGGCTGTCCGCAGACGGTGTCGACGAAACTCTTGCCGTCGCTCGCCACTGCGAGATCGAGCGCCGCGAAGATCTGGCGCTGCTCGGCGTCGGTCAGCTTGCCCTTGCCCTTGGCGAAGAGGAGGGCCGGGCCGTCCGCAGCGGCCGCGATGCCCGCGCTCGCGAGGACGAGCGCGCCCGCCACCAGGGCCAGCGAGGCGAAGCGAGCCGAGGAAGCGCGCACGGGGAGCCTCCGCCGCGCCATCCTATCACGGCACTCCGTATCCTCGGCGGCTTCCGATCCGTCGTATGCTGGCGAGGGAGGTGGCCCATGAGCGAGCCGCGCGCGCCGAGGGAGGCCTTGTCCGAGCTGCTGCGGGTCGAGCGCCGGAGCGACGGGCGCCACACGGCCCGGCTCGAGAGCTTCTGGGGCGGGACGGCGAAGGGCGACCTGCTCGCGCGCGCGACGCTCGCGGCCGCGGCGAGCCGAGGCGCGGCCCCGAGCGCCGCGCAGGCGGTGTTCCTGCGGCCGGTGCTCCCCGACATCGAGCTGACACTCGCCTGCGACGACCTCGCGGCGGACCGAACGCGTGTCACAGTCCGCGAACGCGACGCGCTCGTCGCCGAGGTGCAGCTGCGATTCGGGCCCGCTGGCGACGGCCTCACCTACCAATGCATCGCCCCGGAGCCCGGCCTGCCGGCGCCCGAGGAGCTGCCGGGCGAGGCCGAGGTCGCTGCCCAGGAAGGCTGGGCGCAGTATTCGGTCGGGCCGATCGAGTCGCGCCGGATCACGCCCTACGCGCCGGTGAAGGACCACGAGCCCGCGGTGTGGCTCGGCTGGCTGCGCCCGCGTGCCCCGCTCGGCGACGACGCAATCCTCCACGCCGCTGCCCTCGCCTTCCTCGCGGAGTACCGCTCCCACTGGGCCGTCGAGCGGCGCCTCGGCGCCGACTTCCCGCGCACCGAGCTCACGCTGCTCGACCACTCGCTCTGGGTCCATCGCGCGCTGCGCTGGGACGACTTCTGGCTCGTGCGAACGTCCACCGACGTCGGCGTCGCCGGGCGCTGCCTCTCGCGCCGCGAGATCTTCACGCGCGGCGGCGCGCTCGTCGCCTCGGCGGCGTGGGAGGCGACGGCAAGAACGGCGCGCTGAGCGCGGACCAGGCGCGCTCAGGAGCGAGCGCTGACCAACACGAGACGGCGACTGCCCGGCTGGAGCGTGCTGCCGTCGAGGCCGCCGTACCAAGCCACCGGCTCGAGGCCGGCCTGCCGCACGAGGGCCAGCAGCTCGCGCAGGGAGCGCACACGCAACGACGTAGCGTACTCCGCGCGCGTGCCGTCGGGCCGGACGAGGCGGACGCGATCGTCGATCACATCGCGCGCCAGATCCCAGACGTAGTCGCGCGTCACCTGCGCCCCGTTCGAGGTCGTGTACTCGATGTGCGGCTGGAAACGGGCCGGCAGGCCGTCGCGATGGAGCATCTCCATCAGGAAGCGTCCCCCGGGCGCGAGCGCGCGGCGCACGCGGCGGAGGGTTTCGACGTCCTCTTCGTCGTCCGCGAAGTAACCGAAGGCGGTGAAGATGTTGATCACTGCGTCGAACTCCCCGTCGAAGGGCAGCGCGCGCATGTCGCCGCGAACCCACCGCACGGTGACGCCCCGCACCAGAGCGTCCGCGCGAGCCCGCTCGAGCATCACCTCGCTCAGGTCGTAGCCGGTGACGTCGAAGCCGCGCGCTGCGAGTCGAATGGCGTGTCGGCCGTGGCCACACGCCAGGTCGAGCACACGCGCATCAGCCGCGAGCCCGAGCAGGCGCACGATGCCCTCCACCTCGGCCGCCGTGGCCTCGGGTGGGAAGACGTCGCGGTAGATCTCGAAGTAGTCCGCTCCGAAGAACGACTCGAACCAGTCGCGATCGCGCATCACGTCTTCCACCGATCCAGAACTTCGCGCGCGATCTGCGCGATGTCGCCCGCGGGCCGATGCACGAGGCCGGCGAGCGGCGGAGGCGCGCCGGTGCCGACGAAGAAGCGGAGCGACGCGGCCGCCAGCAGGTCGCCGTCGGAGCCGGAGTCGCCGACCGCGGCGGTGCGGGCGGTCGGCACTCGGAGCTCAGCGAGCTGCTGCTCGAGCCAGCGCGCCTTGTCGCGCGGCCACACGTCCGCCACCCGGCCACCCGGCTCGAGCCGCGTGCCGAGCGCCCGTGTGACGCCGAGCCGCTCGGCCACCCACTCGACGGCGAAGCTCCAGGTGATGGAGGCGATCACCACCTCGACGCCCTGCGCCTGGAGCAGCGCCACGCCCTCGCGCGCGCCCGGGGCCCAGGTCGCCGCCTCGAGCGCGGCGCAGAGCTGCGCCGCTGAGCGGCCCTCGTACCAGCGCGCCATCTCCCGGCGGGCCGCGGCGATGTCCGGCTCCGACGAGAGCGCCTCGAAGCGCCGCATCTCCGCAAGCCGCCCGAGCGGCTCGGCGAGCAGCTCGCACACCGTCGGCCCGCGCAGCAGCGTGCCGTCGAGATCGAAGGCGACGACCCCTACCATGGGCGGTCGGCCATCCACGACTCCGAGGGATCCATGCTCCGACTCCACGGCTTCGCGACCAGCAACTACCACAACGTCGTCAAGCTCGTCCTGCTCGAGAAGGGCCTCGCGTTCGAAGAGGTCACCAGCTACCCGCCCGCGGACGAGGCATACAAGGCGAGGAATCCCACCGGCAAGTACCCCTGCCTCGAGACCGAGGACGGCAGCGTGCTCGGCGAATCGAAGGTGATCCTCAACTACCTGGAAGAGGCCTATCCCGAGCTGCCGCTGCTGCCCCCGGACCCGCTGGGCCGCGCACGCGTGCGAGAGCTGATGGAGCTGATCGACCTCTACCTGGAGCTGCCCGCGCGGCGGCTCTACGCGGAAGCGCTGTTCGGTGGAAAGGTCAGCGACGAGGTCAAGGACACGGTGCGCTCGGAGCTGGAGCGGGGCGTCGCAGGCCTCCGGGAGCGGGCGCGCTTCGAGCCCTACATCGCGGGGCCGGAGCTCACCCTCGCCGACTTCGGCGCTGCCATCCACCTGCCGCTGATCTCCGTCACGACCGAGGCCATCTATGGCGTGGACTTCCTGGAAGAGCTTCCCGGCGTGAGACAGCATCGGAAGATGATGGGTGAACGGGAGAGCCTGAAGCGGGTGAAGGCCGACCGGCGCGTCGACGTGCCGAGGTTCGAGCAGCACCGCGCCCGGTGAGCAGCGCTCGCGTGCCGTGGCTACCAGACCCCCGGCACGAGCCGGAAGCGCGTGCGCTGCGCGTATTCCGCGTAGCCCACAAGCTCGCGGCGGAGCGTGCGGTCCTCGAGCTGCGTGCGCGCGACGAAGAGCGCGGCCACCAGCCCGGCGGGCACGAAGGTCCAGACCGAGCCGAGCATGAGCGGCGTCACGAGCGCGCCGGCGATCGCTCCGAGATAGCCTGGGTGCCGCACGAGGCGATAGGGCCCTGTCGAGACTACGCGATGCCCGCGGTCCGTCTGGATTCGGACCAGCTGCTCGAAGTGCTCGTTCTCGAGCATCGCCCAGGTGCCGAACGCCGTGGCCACGACGAGCACCACGCAGCCCGCGACGAAGCCGGCCCACGGCAGGCTGGGCCTGCCGATCCGGCCGGCGTCGAGCCCGGCGACCACGGGCGTCGCGAAGGAGAGCAGCAGCCAGAGCGCCACGAAGCCCTTGTCGAACGCGGGAACTCCAGACGACCCGGTGCCGCGCCGGTTCAGCGTCTCGGGTGCGCGCTGCGCCAGCAACGCCAGCGTCGTGGCTTCGCAGAGCAGCACCGCCGCGAGGTAGGCCTGGCCCCGCGTCCAGTCGGTTCGCCCTGCCGACGCGAAGAGCAGGGCGGCGAAGATCGCGAGGAGGCTGAGCCGCTGCGCGACGTAGCGCACGCCTTGCAGTCTCACGCCGCGCTCTCTTGCGCGCGCGACCATCCAGAGCGCACCCGGAACGAGGACGGCCAGCGCCCAGCCGAGCGACGGCCAGGTGAGATCACGGCCGATCGTGTCGGGCAGGCCGAGGTTCAGGATGAAGTCGTTCATCACGCCCGCGGTGAAGAAGAACGGCCAGATCACGAGCGCGTTGTACGTGGTGGCGAAGAGCGCGTGGCAGAGCAGGCCGACCACGAAGAGCATGCGCAGCGCCGCAGCGGGGTCGGCGTGGAGCGGCAGCTCCGTGCCGATGTGCCAGAGCGAGTAGATCGCCGCCGAGCCCACGATCGCGGGCAGCGGCCCGAACGCATCGCGCAGCCGCAGGTGCAGAAAGCCATAGTAGAGGAACAGCTCGAACAGCCCGCCCACGTTCAAGTGAACGACCGCGCCGAGCAGATGACTCGTCGAATACTGCGATAGATCGGCGCGCAGCACGGGGACCAGCGAGCCCGCCGCGAAGAGCACGCTGAGCAGCAGACTCCGTTTCCAGCGTTGCGTGTCGATGCCGAGCGCCGCCGGCGTGCCGCGCTCGACCTGCAGCACGTACGCCCACGGGATCGCGAAGCCGCAGAGACCGAAGATGCCGAGCCAGAGGACGACGCGGTACGAGAGCGAGTCCTGCGGCAAGAGCAGCGCCACCGTGCTGAACAGCGCCGGCAGCAGGCCCGCAGCGACGGCCGCCCACGTGTGACGCGTCGGCGCGAAACGCAGCGCGAAGAACGCGCGGCCCTGGAGCGCGGCCGCCAGCACGAAGGCCACCGCGGTCGTGACGAGGAGCGCGGGCGCGATCACGAGCCCGCCTCCGGTGGCCACGCACCGGTCGCGTAGAGCGCCACCTCCACTCCAGCGACGCGGACGAGACGCTCCTCGCGCATGCCGACCTTCGACAGCACGCGCCGCGACGCCTCGTGCTCGGGCCGCACCAGCGCGATCGCGCGCGAGGGCCGGTGCCGGCGGAACAGCGTGTCGAGCGCCGCGCGCGCGGCCTCGCTCGCGAGGCCCGCGCCCCAGTGTTCGCGCGCGAGCAGGTAGGCCAGCTCCGGCTCGACGACGTCGCCCTCGCCCGCATACGGATAGAAGCCGCAGCGCCCGATCAGCTCGCCCGTGGCGCGCAGCACGAGCGCCCACATGCCGAAGCGGCGCGCGTGCTCGAGCATCGCGTCGAGCTTCTCCGCCACTTCGGCGCGAGTCCGCGGCTGCGTGAGCAGGAAGCGCGCCACGTGGGGATCGGTCCAGATCTCGGTGAGCCGGTCGAGGTCGCCGGGCGCGAGCGGGCGGAGCCGCAGGCGCGGCGTCTCGAGGATCTCGACGCCGGCGCCGCCCATCAGCGGGACGGGCGCCGCTCGAGCACCACCACCGGGATGCGCCGCTCGGTGAGCCGCTGGTACTCGGCATAGTCGGGTGCCATCGCCACCACTGCCGCCCAGAGCTGCTCGCGCTCGGCGCCCGCGGCCTCGCGCGCCCGCACCGCGATGCGCTCGCGCCCGACCTGGATCGTCGTCTCGGGCGACGCGCGCAGGTTCAGCCACCACGCAGGATCGCGCGGCTCGCCGAGCACCGATGCGATCACGACGAAGTCGTCTCCCTTGGGAAGCCAGGTGAGCGCATTGGTACGCCGCTGCCCGCTCTTGCGCCCGACCGTATCGAGCAGCAGCACCGGCATCCCCATCACGCGTCCGAGGATACGCCCGCCCGAGAGCCGATAGAGCGGCAGGTGGATGCGCCAGAACCGCTCGACGGCCTTCGTGCGGCGTGTGGCCATGCCAGACCCTACTCCATGAGTCTCAGTGGCACGGCTCGAGGCGGATGAGCACCCGCTCGTCCCCTGGTGGCGCGCCGAGGAAGAGCGCCAGGGCCCGCGTTGCGTCGAGCCGGAGGCCGTACTTCTCCGCGAAGAGTCGCTCCACTCTCTGCTTGTCTTCCGGGCCCGCAGCGGACTCCGAGGTCAGCACGGCTCTCCGACACTCGACGCGCCCGGCTCGTACCAGCTCGACGTTCGGGTTCGCCTGGAGGAGGGCGACGCGCCGCTTGCTCGAGGCGGTGGCGACGCTCGGAAAGCCGTCGAGATCGACCACCCAGAGCCGCTCTTCGACCTGTCCGCCCTGGTCGTCCGCGTAGCGCAGCACGACGACCTCGCCCGACTCCCAGGCGCCGAAGATGCCGGCCACGAGGACGGCCAGCAGCGCGACGAGCGCAGCCACGCACTTCGCGACCAGCCAGAGCTCGCCCGGCCGCGGCCGGAGCCAAAAGCGCACACCGAGGAGGGACCACGAGGTTGATCTGGTTCAGCACCGGAGCGGCGTCGCTCATCGGAATGCCTCCATTCTGTCTAGCCGGCGCCCGCCAGCGTCTCGCACCCCAGATCCACCAGCGCCTCCGTCGCCCGCTCCGTGCTCGTGAGTGCGAGACTCTCGGGCTGCCACTTGCTTCCCATCGCGAGCGTCGCGGTCGCGGCGAGCCACGAGTAGATCGCGAACAGCCGGTACTGCTCCCACGCCGCATCGGCCGCGAGCGCGACGCCGCCCTCCGCCAGCGCGCGGCGATAGCGTGCGATCCACTCCCGCTCGTTCGCGCGGCGCAGCTCCGTCGGCACGGAGTTGCAGAGCACGTACGCGACGTCCCGCATGCCGGGCGCGACGGCGGTGACGCCCCAGTCGAGGAAGCCGATGCGCTCGCCGTCGAGGAACAGGTTGCCGAGGTGCGGGTCGCCGTGCACGAGCGTCGCCGCGCCGGCGTTCCAGCGGGCGGCGATGGCGGGTGCGCGCTCGACGTACAGGCTCGCGAAGCGGCGGAACGCAGGCGACATGCGCTCGCCCACGCGCCCCTGGGCGAGCTTCACCAGGCTCGCGCCGAAGTCGCCGGCGCCGGTGCCGCGCTCGGCGAGCCAGGCGAGGTCGCGCGCGAAGCGCGGGCTCTCGTGGAAGCGCGCGTGCAGATGTGCGAGCTGCTCGACGATCTGGCCGGTCCATTCGCCCACGCGCGGGTCGCGCGGGCTCGGAAAGCTGCAGCCCGCGGCGACGAGGTCTTCGAGCACCATCACGTAGCGGCCGTCGGCGTCGTAGGCGGCGTACCAGGGGAGCGGCACGCGCACGGGCAGCTCGACGGCGAGCTCGCGGTAGAGGCGCGCCTCGCGCACGCCCATCTGATTGGCGGCGACGAAGCCGCGCTGCTCGGCGTCGAAGGGCGCGAACTTCACGAAGACGCTCGCGGGCAGGCCCTCGCCGGCGGCGGGCGCCCACGTCACGCCGAGGCGCGCGCGGCCGGTGGTGCCCGAGTGCGAGTCGAGCACCTGCACCTGCTCCGCCGCGACACCGAACACGGCACCGAGCCACGCGGCGCTGAGGTCGGCGAGCTCGGTCGGGATGGCGGGCGGGGTCTTCACGTCTCACCAACGCTCGAGGCCGGCGCGCGTTCGGACGAGGTGAGGAGCAGGACGATCGAGAGCGGGAAGATTCGAATCGGCACGGGACCTCCAGTGGGTGGTGCGACCAGCTCGCCTTTCACTCGGGCAATCGGCGCGGCGCGGCGCGTGCATAGAACTCTCGCAGCACCGCCCATGCCGGCTTCCCCTGCGGTGTGTAGCCGGTGTCGTGCGCCGGATCCCGGGGCGGGCGCACGTCCCACTGCCACCAGTAGAAGCCGGAGAGCCACGGCTCGGGCCAGAGGGATTCGAGCGCGGCGCGGTAGAGCAGCGCCTGCTGCTCGGGGGCGGGCGGCTGCTCGAGCTGCCACTCGCCCGGCTGGCGCCCCGCATTGCGCGCGCTGCGGTAGCCGATCTCGGTCAACAGCACCGGCTTCCTGATCCGCCCTGCCCACGCGCGGAGGCCCGCCAGATGCGGCCGCCACGCCGCGAGAGCCTCGGCCCGCGAGGGCTCGGGGCTGTTCGCCACGGGGAAGTACGCGTCTACGCCCGCATAGTCGAGCGCGTCCCACCAGGCGATGTCGCGCTCGCGGCCGAAGTTGGCGGCGTAGACGAGCGGCCCGGCGTAGCGCGCACGCACCGCCGCGACGATCGCGCGCCAATCGGCTTCGCGGTGGCGCGTGGCGTCGAGCTCGACCCCGACGCAGAGAAGTCCCGCGTGCTGCTCCGCGGCGAGCTTTGCGTAGTGGCCGATGAATGCCTCGTAGCGCTCGAACCACGCCTCCCACTCCGCCTCCGACGAGAGGGAGATCTCGCCGCGCCAGCCCGGGCCGGTGAGATCGAGCTGCGGCTTCAGGAAGACACGGAGCCCGAGAGCCTGCGCGTGGCCGATGACCCCTCGGAGGCTGTCGTCCGAAGGGCTGAGCTCCGGGTGGGGCGCGATGGCGGTCGAGGCGCGCTCGGCCTGGAACCAGCGCGGCGTCAGCGCGATCCACTCGACGCCGCCCTCCTTCAGCTCTCGCAGCTGTGCGGCCACCTCCGGACTCGCGTAGTCGTCGCGCGACCAGCCGCCCAGCGTGAAGCCCTTCTGGAACACCGGCGGCTCCGCGCGGGCGGGCGCCGGCACGCAGAGCAGCGTCGCGAGGGCCAGGGTGCGGAGGATGCTCACTCCACCCGATTCTACGCCGTCGGTCTATGGTCTCGTGTCGCCCGCTGGAGGAGCCGCCGCATGACCCGCATCTCGTTCGAGGACCGCGCCGTGATCGTGACGGGTGCCGGGGGCGGCCTCGGCCGCAGCTACGCGCTCGAGCTGGCGCGGCGCGGCGCGCAGGTGCTCGTGAACGATCTCGGCGGCGCGCTGGACGGCTCGGGCGGCTCGAGCAAGCCGGCCGATCGCGTGGTGGACGAGATCCAGGCCACCGGCGGCATCGCCGCGCCCTCGTACGACTCGGTCGCCAGCTCCGTGGGCGGACGCCGCATCGTCGAGAGCTGCCTCGACGCGTTCGGCCGTCTCGACGCCGTGATCAACAACGCCGGCAACCTGCGCTACGCGCCCTTCGACGAGCTCGGCGACGAGGACGTCGAGGCGCTCGTCGGCACGCACCTGCTCGGCGCCTTCCACGTGAGCCGCCCTGCGTTCCGCGCGATGAAACGAGAGGGAGGAGGCGGGCGCTTCGTGTTCACGTCATCGGGCGCGGGCCTGTTCGGCAACACGCACCAGGCGCACTACGTGGCGGCCAAGGCGGGCGTGCTCGGCCTGATGAACGCGGTCGCGATCGAGGGCGAGCCGCACGGCATCCGCGCGAACTGCGTGCTGCCGGTGGCGCACACGCGCATGGCGGAAGGCACCGACACGAGCCAGATCCGGCCGCAGGACATCGCGCGCATGGCCGGCCTCGACAAGCTCGGCGACACCCTCGGCGCCGACTTCGTGACGCCGCTCGTGGTGTTCCTCGCGAGCGACGATTGCAGGCTCACGCAGCAGGCTTTCTCCGCCGCGTGGGGCCGCTACGCGCGCGTGTTCGTGGGCGCGACGCCCGGCTGGTACGGGCCGCGCGACGCGCCGGCGGCGGCGGAAGACGTGCGGGACCACCTACCCGAGATCGAGGACCGCAGCCGCTACTTCGTGCCGGGCTCCGTGTACGACGAGGCCGGCTACGTGGTCGAGAACCTGCCCGCCGGCCGCGGGCGCTAGCCCGCGCTCACCCGGTTGCCGCCTCGGCGAGCGCCCGGATCTCCGCGGCGTCCGCCTCGAGCAGGAAGCCGCGGGTGAGCGCCTCGTCGGTGGCCTCCTCGAAGCGCGCCAGGAAGTCCGGCGCGCCCGCGCGGATAGAGGCGCGCGAGGCGGCCGCGTCGAAGGGGCTGCGTGGTTCCGAACAGGAAGGCGAACTCCGTCCCGCTCTGGCCGAAGCCCGAGAGCACGGCCGTCGGCGCGTCCACCCAGGGCGAGCGGAGCGCCGCCCTTCGCGATGCCGAGGGCGTCGAGCGCGAGCGGCCCGCGCCCTCGCCCCCGAGCTCGAGACGCGGCGCCTCCGGCGGCGGCGCGCCGCCCGCCGCCCAGCGGTCGAGGTGCGCGAGCGCGGCCTGGAGCACGTAGTGCTGCTGCGGCCCCGCGTTGATGGGCAGGCTCATCTTCATGCCGAGCAGCTCGTCGATCGGGCGCGAGCAGCTTCGCGAGCGCCGCGGGCGAGAGGCTCCCGTCGTCGGTCGCGCTCGCCACGAGCAGATAGGTGTCCGCGTGGGCGGCGCCCGCGATCTCCCAGAGGCGGAAGCGATCCGAGTCGGGCTGGCGCGCGCGCGGCGCTGCCGAGCCCGACCACGTCCGTCTCCGACTGCAGCGTCAGGACCGGCACGCGCACGTCGCGCGGATGCGCTCCGAGCCGGCCATGGGCGACGCACGCCGCGCCCGCTGCTCACCGTCTCCGCGATCTCCGCGAGCGGAGCGCGGCGAGCCCGATGCTGCCGTCGAGCGAGGCGCCGCTCCCGCCCCGGCCGTGGAGCAGGAAGCCGTCGAACACCCGCGCCTCGGCATCGACCGCGTTCACGTAGGTCACGAGGAAGACGGCCGACTGCGACTCGCCGATCGCGAGCACGCGCCGCGGCGCGAGCCCGCCGAGCAGCCGCCCGTCGCGCACCGCCCGCCCGGCCTGGCTGAAGATGTCGAACGCGAACGCGTCGCCGGGATGCGAGAGCGATCCGTAGCGCGCCGCGTTCACCGTCTTGAGCGGGAAGCTCATCGCCGCGAAGCCGCCGCCCTCGATCCCGACGCGCTGCGCCGAGACGCCCACCCACGCGAAGCCCTCGCGGATCAGGTGGCGGTGCGTGAAGTCCCAGTCCGGGCGCGGCGTCGAGGCCGCCCGAGACGTTGAACCACTCGACGAGCGACGCTGCCGTTGAAGCGCGCCGGATCGAGCGGTCGGCGCACCACGGCGCGGGTGCGGTAGCGGCGCCTCGCCCGGCGAGGACGCGTACGATCGCGCCGTGCCTTCGAGGACGAACTCCTCGTTCGAGTAGCCGAGCGCGGCGAGGTCGTACGCCAGCGGCCGGCCGAGGAAGAACGCTCCGGCGATGGGACCCGAGACCGTGGGGGACTCCATGAGGGCTCCTTCTGCTCGGAGGAACCGTATGCCATCGAGGCTGCCGGAGGAACCGGGTTACCATGGCGCCCTTCCGCTCCCGGAGGCCCCGTGCACAAGCTCGCTCTCGACGACCGGCGCGACCGCCTGCTCGGCCGCTGCCTGCGCCGCCAGGCGGAGGCGATCCCCGATCGCGACTTCCTCGTCGCCGGCGAGACGCACTACAGCTACGGCCGCGTGAACGAGCTGGCCAACGCGATGGCGAGCGGCTTCGCGTCGCTCGGCGTCGAGCGCGGCGACACGGTGGCGGTGATGATGGAGAGCTGCCCCGACTACGTGTGGGCGACGCTCGGTTTGAACAAGATGGGCGCAAGCTGGGTGCCGACGAACACCGACTACAAGGGCCAGTGGCTGCGCGAGAGCCTCGAAGACAGCCGCGCGAAGGTGCTGGTGGTGGACGAGGCGCTGCTGCCGCGCGTCGCCGAGGCGGGCGGAAAGCTCCCGTTCGCGCACGTGGTGGTGCGCGGCAACCCGAAGGCCTCGCCGCTCGCGGCGCCGTCCCTCGCGCTCAGCGAGCTCGAACGTGCGCCCGCGAAGGAGCCCGACGACGCGCAGCTCTTCATGGGCGACACCGCCGCGATCCTCTGGACCTCCGGCACCACCGGCCGCTCGAAGGGCGTGATGCAGAGCCACAACGTGTGGATCCGCGCGGCGCTCGACGGCGCGACGAACTCGCACCTGCGGGAGGGCGAGGTGATCTACTCGTGCCTGCCGATGTACCAGTCGGCTGCGTGGGTGGCGAACCTGTATCGTGCGCTCGTCTCGGGTGTGCCGTGCGCGATCGACGAGCGTTTCTCGGTGCACGAGTTCTGGGACCGCTGTCGCTACTACGGCGCCACCATGGTCTTCACGCTCGGCGCCATGCACATCTTCCTGTGGCAGCAGCCGCCGAAGCCAGACGATGCAGACAACCCGGTGCGCTCGGCCGGCATGGTGCCGATGCCCGACGCGATGATCGAGCCGTTCAAGAAGCGCTTCGGCATCGAGCACCTCCACCAGGGCTATGGGCAGAGCGAGGTGATGGCGCTGCTCGCGCGCCGGCCGGGCAAGACCTACAAGGCCAACTCGCTCGGCGAGGCCGCCGACGGCATCGAGCTGAAGCTCCTCGACGATCGCGACTTCGAGGTGGCGCCGGGCGAGGTGGGCGAGTTCTCGATCCGTCCGGTCGAGCCGTACTCGATCTTCAACGGCTACTTCCATGACGCCGAGGCGACGGTCCGCGCGTGGAGCAACCTCTGGTACCACTCGGGCGACCTCGGCCGGCGCGACGAAGACGGCGAGTACTTCTTCGTAGATCGCAAGAAGGACTTCATCCGCTACAAGGGGCGGAACATCTCCTCCTTCCAGGTGGAGGCAGCGTTCATGGCGCACGCGGCGGTGGCGCAGTGCGCGGCGCACGCGGTGACCTCGGCGGAGCTCGAGGCCGAGGCGGAGATGAAGCTCTGCGTCGTGCTGAAGCCCGGCCAGACGGCGACGCCCGAGGAGCTGTGCCGTTTCGTGAACGACACGGCGCCCTACTTCTTCGTGCCGCGCTACGTCGAGCTGATGACGGCGCTGCCGTCCACGCCGACCGGCCGCGTGCAGAAGTACAAGCTGCGCGAGCGCGGCGTCACCCCGGAGACCTGGGACGCGAGGAAGGCGGCCTTCATAGTGAAGCGCTAGCCGGCCGGCCTTTGCCGCGGCCCTCGAACTCAGGCACTGGGATCGGTCTGCCGATCCGAGCCCGGTGCATGGGGGAAGACCATGAGCGAGCGTGCCGGGAGCGAGCCTCAGTTCGAGCACATGGAGCCGAAGGCGGCGGCCGCCGCGGGCGCCTGCGCCGCCTGCCAGCGCACGATCCCCGATCAGTACTTCGAGGCCGCGGGAAAGATCTTCTGCCCGGCGTGCAAGGATGCCGTGCGGGCCTCGCTCAGCGGGGGCTCCGGCTTCGTGCGACTGCTGAAGGCCGGCGTGTTCGGCGCGGGTGCGGCCGCGGTCTCCGCGGCGGGGTGGTACTTCATCGTGAAGCTCACCGGCTACGAGCTCGGCCTCGTGGCCGTGGTGGTCGGGCTCGTCGTCGGCGGCGCGGTGCGCATGGGCGCGGAGCGGCGCGGCGGCTGGCTCTACCAGTCACTGGCCGTGGTGCTCACCTACGTCGCGATCGCAACGAGCTACGTGCCGATGGTGATGGACAGCTATCGCGAGCAGGCCGTCGAGGAGGCGGCGCAGGAGGAGAACGCATCCGACGAGGTCGGTGAGTCGCAAGGCGAGGTTGCGCCCAAAGAGGTGGACGAGGCGCTCGTGCTCGTGGTGGGGATCGTCGGGGCATTCGTGCTGCCCGTGGCCCAGGTGTTCGACGGCGGCTTCATCGGTCTCTTGATCGTGGGCTTCGCGCTCTACGAGGCCTGGAAGATCAACAAGCGCCAGCGCATCGACTTCAGCGGCCCCTTCCAGCTCCAGCGCGGCGCGGGCGCCCGCCCGGCCTAGCGTGGCCACACCCGTCCCTGCGCGCGCCTGCGAGGGCTGCGGCGCCGAGCTCGCTCCCGCCCTGCTCGCGTGCCCGAGCTGCCGGCGCCTCGTTCACGGCCCGAGGCTCACGGTGCTCGCACGCGAAGCGCAGGCGGCGGTGGACCGCGGCGAGCTGTCGCAGGGCGCGGCGCACTGGCGCAGCGCCCTCGCTCTCCTGCCCGCGGAGTCCGCGCAGCATTCGCAGGTGCAGGAGCGCATCACGGCGCTGAGCGCGCGCATCGAACGCGAGGGCGGCGGTTCCTCCGCGGCGCCGCCAGCCGCGCGCCGGCTCGGCGGACCGCTCGGCGTCTTCGGCGCGCTCGGTCTCCTCGCGTGGAAGCTCGAGGCGTTCGTCCTGCTCGCGCTCGGCAAGGCGAAGCTGCTTCTCTTCGGTCTCACGAAGGTCTCCACGCTGCTCTCGATGGCGGCGTCGCTCGGCGTGTACTGGGCCGCGTGGGGATGGAAGTTCGCGGCCGGGCTGGTCGCCTCGATCTACGTCCACGAGATCGGCCACGTGGCCGCGTTGCGCCGGTACGGCATCGCGGCCTCTGCGCCGATGTTCGTGCCCGGCCTCGGCGCCTTCATCCGCTCGAGCCAGTACCCCGCCACGCCGCGCGAGGACGCGCGTGTGGGCCTGGCCGGCCCGCTCTGGGGGCTCTTCGCGGTGGGCGTCTGCTACGCCGGGCATCTCGCGACAGGCTGGCAGAGCCTCGCCGCGATCGCGCGCGTCGGCGCCTGGATCAACCTCTTCAATCTCCTGCCCGTCGCGACACTCGATGGCGGGCGCGGCTTTGCGTCGCTCGCGCGCGAGCAGCGTTGGCTGGCAGTCGCCCTGCTCGCGGGGCTCTGGGCGGCGACGCAGGAAGGCCTGCTGCTGCTGCTCTGCCTCGCGGCGGCGGGGCGCGCGCTCATCGGGAAGCCCGCCGGCGCCGCCGACTGGCCCGCGTTCGTGCTCTATGCGGCGCTGGCGGCCGCGCTCAGCGTCGCAACGCTGATCCCCGTCGCAACGACTTGACTACTCGACGAACGTCCCCGCCTCGATCTGCATGCGCACCGGGGTCGGGTCGAAGCCGTTGCAGGGGTTGTTGATCTGCGGGCAGTTCGAGACGAGGACGAGGCAGTCCATCTCGGCGCGGAGCTCGACGTACTTGCCCGGAGCGGAGAGGCCGTCGACGATGCCGAGGCTGCCGTCGGCTTCCACCGGCACGTTCATGAACCAGTTGATGTTGCCGACCAGGTCGCGCTTGCCGAGGCCGTGGCGCCCGCCCTCGAGGAGGAAGTTGTCGACGCAGGCGTGCTGGTGCTTCGTGTGATGTCCGTAGCGCAGCGTGTTGGACTCGGGGGAGCAGGCGCCGCCCGAGGTATCGTGGCGGCCGCAGTTGTCGCCCACGATCGTCATCATGGCTCGCCCCTCGTTGCTCACGAGCACCGTGCCGACGCCGAGATACAGATTCCGCTGCGCCACCACCGTCTCGCACGAGCTGTAGCGCTCCGCCGTGTCGGCCGCGGCGTAGACGAGGAAGTCCACCGCCTGGTTGCCGCGCAGGTCGACGATGCGCAGCGTCTGGCCCTTCCGGACGACGTGCGACCACGGCGCGCGCGCCTCGACCACCTCGTCGTGCACGACCTCGCTCACCCGCGCTCCCGTCGCCCGAGCAGGTAGTCCTCGACGTTCTCGTACGCACGGCGGCGCTCGGGTGTCGAGAGGCGGATGGGATCGTCCGCGCCGGCCGGTTCCCCGCGCCAGGCCGTGAGGCGGACGCGCGACTCGCCCGCCGCCGGCCCCTCGTCGAGCGGATGAGGCGCGTTCACGAGCACCACCAGCACGTCCAGGTCGGCGCGCAGCACGACGTACTCGCCGGGGCCCGGATCCCGCCGCATCGGCTCGAGCTTGCCGTCCGGATCCACCCGCACGCCGCGGAACAGGTTGAGGTTCGCCGGCAGGTCGCGGCGGCCGAGCTCGTGCCTCGCGAGCGCGACGAGGAAGCGCTCGCGAGCGCGCGTGCCGCAGAAGAGGTCGTGCTGCCCGCAGGTGTCCTCGAGCACGGCCATCAGCGTGCGGCCCCTGTCGGAGAGGAGGACGCTCCCCGCGCCGAGATACGCGTTCCACTGCACCTTCGCGGTGTCCGCCGCGTTGAGGCGCTCGCTCGGCTGCTCGGCGTTGTAGACGACGAGGCCCACGCAGGCCCCGCCGTCGAGATTCGCGATGCGAAGCCGCGCTCCGCGCGGCAGGCGGCGCGCGGCGTAGGCGCCGAGGCCGAGCGTCTCCTCCCAGAGCGAGCCCTCGGGCGCGGGTACGGTCGGCATAGACGCCGCGACCGCGCCCTCCATCGAGCGTGCGTGGGCGCGTGCGCCTTCGGGGCGCGAGGTGTCAGGTCGCCGCGTCACAGCACGTCATCGCCCACGGCCGTGAGGCGTGGGATGGGAATCGCCGGGCCTGCCTCGAGCGGCGGGTGGATCAGATCGTCGAGGCGCTTCCGCGTCGCGATGAAGCGCGGGTCGATGAGCTGCTCGGGGCTGCGCGGCCGCGGCACGGGCACCGAGATGATCTCCTTCACGTGCCCAGGCTGGCGCCCGAGCACGACGATACGGTCGGCCAGATAGATCGCCTCGTCGAGGTCGTGTGTCACGAACAGGATGGTGATGTCGACGTTCTGCCAGATCTGGAGCAGATACGACTGCATCGCGCAGCGGGTCTGCGCGTCGAGCGCGCCGAACGGCTCGTCCATCAGCAGGATGCGCGGGTGATTCGCGAGCGCGCGCGCGATCGCGACGCGCTGCTTCATGCCGCCCGAGAGCTGCTTCGGATAGAGGTGGGCGAACTCGCTGAGCCCGACCATTTCGATCCACTGCAGCGCCTCGGCCTCCGCCGCGCCGGCGCGGCTGCTCATGCGCAGGCCGAACATCACGTTCCTCTTCACCGTGAGCCACGGAAACAGCGTGTAGCTCTGGAACACCATGCCGCGATCGGGGCCGGGGCCGGTCACTGGCCGGCCGTCGAGGAGCAGCTCGCCGCTCGTCGGATGGTCGAGCCCGGCGATGATCCGGTTGAGCGTCGACTTCCCGCAGCCGGACGGGCCGATCACCGCGATGAACTCGCGCCGGTGCACCGTGAAGCTGATGTCGCGGAGGGCGACGACGTCCTTGCCCTGCGGGCTGCGGAAGCGCTTGCCGAGATTCTTCACCTCGAGCACGACGGGCCGCGCGTCGATGCGCGCGAAGCGCTCGCGTACGGCCGGCGAGAGCTCGAGGTAGCTCGGCAGCTCGAGCGACACGGACATCAGCCCTGAACCTCGGCCTTCGCGATGCGCGCCGGCGCCGGCGCCTCGAGCCCGCGCGTCTCGCGCGCGAACCCGCGCAGCCGGGCGAGGAGGCTCGGCCCGGTGGAGGGCTCCGCCTCCCAGGGGAACAGCCGGCGCCCGAGCGCCTGGAGGATCTGGTCGGTGAACAGGCCGAGCAGCCCGATCATGATGATGCCGGCGTACACCTTGTCGAAGTTGAAGTAGCGCCCCTGCTGCTGGATGTACGCCGTGATCCCGCTCTTCTCGCCGATCAGCTCGGCCACGATCAGATACGTCCACGCCCAGCCGAGCAGGATGCGCATGTCGACGTAGAGGCGCGGCAGCACGCCCGGCACGATGACTCTCGTGAGCAGCCTGCGGTTGTCGGCGCCGAGCGTCTGGGCCGCCTCGAGCAGCGCCGGATCCATCTGGCGGGTCGTGTTGGCGAGCACCAGCACCATCTGGAAGAACGTACCGACGAAGATCACGGCCACCTTCGGCGCTTCCTGCGTGCCGAGGATCGCGACCAGCAGCGTGCCGAAGGCGGGCGCCGGCATGTAGCGGATGAAGTCGACGAATGGCTCGGTGAGGCGCGCGAAGAGCATGAAGCTCCCGCACAGCACGCCGAGCGGGACGCCGACGACGCTCGCCCAGAAGAAGCCCCAGAAGATCACCCGCAGGCTCTCGCCGATCCGCTCGTGGAGCCAGGAGTCACTGGCGTTCTGAGGCGGCTCGCGGAAGCCCAGCACCAGCGCGAGCGCGACCTCGTGCGGCGCGGGCAGGAACACGGGGTTCGCGGGCACGCCGACCGCCGGCGCCTTGCCCTCCGCCGCCGCCGTTTCGTTGGCGTCGTGGAAGGCGTCCTTCTCGTAGCGCTTGCCCTCGGCGAGATACGTGTCGCCCTTCGCGAGCACGAGCATCTTCGGGTGCCAGAGGAACGGCACGTAGCTGAAGGCCGACCACGTGGCGAGGGGCAGCACGAACGCCAGCACGCCGAGCACGGCGCGCCGCCGCGCGCCGAGGTCCTGGTGTACCGCGAGCCACGGAACGCGCCGCGCGCTCACGGCGGGTTCACGGCAGGAGCGCCTTCGTCAAGCTGGCGTCGTGGTAGCTCGGCTTCGCCTCTGGTTTCTCGTAGATCTTGTACTTGACGTTGAACGCGTCGACGACGGCGTCGGAGCCGGCCAGCGACTTCAGCCCCTTGTCCTTGCCTCCCGTGAAGACGGCGATCGCTTCGTCGAGGCTCAGGATGTAGGTGCCGGCGAGCAGCGGCTCGTAGGTGGCCGGGGTGAGCTGCACGCGCGCGGCCAGGATCTTCAGCATCTCGGCCTTGTTCGCGGGGTCCTTCATGTAGGCGACGACGCGGTACCAGAGCTTCACCACCTTCGCCCAGTCGGCGCGCCGCGTCGCGAGGCTCTCCTCGCTCACGTAGAGGAGGTCGTAGATGATGCCGGGCGTGTCGGCGCTGCTGTAGACCTTCTTCGACCCGGGCACGATCTCGAGCGCCTTGCCCGAGTTGGGCTGCCACGCGCTGATCGCGTCGACCGCGCCCGAGGCGAGCGCGTTCGGCAGCTCGTTGGTGGGAATGTTGACGAGCGTGACGTCCGACTCGGTCATGCCCGCCGACTCGAGCGCCTTCAGCAGCAGCAGGTGGTCCACGAAGCCGACCTCGACTCCGATCTTCTTGCCCTTCAGCTCCTTCATGCCGGCGACCTTCGGGCCGCCGATCACCATGTCGTTGCCGTTCGAGTAGTCGTTGATCAGGATGGCGGTCGACGGCTTGCCGGACTTCGCGCCCACCACGAGCGCGTCGCCGTTCGTCATCGCGCACGCGTCGGCCTGGCCGGCCGCGAAGGCATCCATGCCCGCGACGTAGTCCATCCACATGAAGTCGATGTCGAGCCCGGCCTCCTTGTCCCACTTCTTCTCTCGGGCGATCTCCCAGGCGACCCAGCCGGGCCAGTCGCTGTAGATGATCTTCAGCGGCTCGGCGGCGAAGGTCCGCTGCGGCGCGAGCGCGCCGAGCGCGAGCAACAGGAAGCTGGCGAGGAAGGCGCGAGAGAAGCGTGTGAGCACGGCGAGGGATCTCCGGTGTTCGCAGCCAGGTGGGCAGGAACTGTCTCAGCGTGCGTGCAAGGCCCATACCGGTCCGGGGCGGGCGGCCGTCGCCGCGCGCGACGGCGGTTGCCCACGAAAGGGGCAGCGCTGACTGCGGAGACGGCGTGTCGCGCGCGACAAGTGAGCGGCATGCCGCACAGCCGGAACACGCCTTGCATTCCCACCGCGGCGTGTTCGAGAAGGTGCTCGTCGCCAACCGCGGAGAGATTGCGTGCCGGATCCTGCGCACTCTGCGGCGTCTCGGCGTGCGCTCCGTCGCGGTGTTCTCGGAGGCGGACGGCGCCTCGCGCCACGTCGCGGAGGCCGACGAGTCCGTCTTCCTCGGGCCGGCGCGCGCCGCCGAGAGCTATCTGCGCAAGGATCGGCTCATCGAGGTCGCTGCCAGCACAGGCGCAGCCGCGATCCACCCCGGCTACGGCTTCCTCTCCGAGAATCCCGACTTCGCTGCGGCCTGCGAGAGCGCGGGCATCGCGTTCGTCGGCCCGACGCCCGAGCAGATCCGCGCCTTCGGGCTGAAGCACCGCGCGCGCGAGATCGCGGGCGGGGCGCGCGTGCCCGGCGTGCCCGGCTCGGGCCTCCTCGACACGGAGAGCGACGCCCTGCGCGAGGCGGCGGCGATCGGCTACCCGGTCATGCTGAAGAGCACCGCCGGCGGCGGCGGCATCGGCATGCGCCGCTGCGACACGCCGGACGCGCTGCGCGCAGCCTTCGAGGCGGTGCGGCGGCTCGGGGGAAGCCACTTCGGCGACGACCGCGTCTTCGTCGAGAAGGCGATCCTGCGCGCGCGCCACGTGGAGGTGCAGATCTTCGGCGACGGCAAGGGCCACGTGATCGCGCTCGGCGAGCGCGATTGCTCGCTCCAGCGCCGCAACCAGAAGGTGGTGGAGGAGACACCGGCGCCGGGGCTCTCGGCGGCGACGCGCGAGGCGCTGGCCGCGGCCGCGGTCCGGCTCGGCCGCGCGGTGAGCTACCGCTCCGCGGGCACCGTCGAGTTCGTGCTCGATGCGGACTCCCAGGACTTCTACTTCCTCGAGGTCAACACGCGCCTCCAGGTCGAGCACGGCGTGACCGAGCTCGTGACGGGCGTCGACCTCGTGGAGTGGATGCTGCGCGTGGCGGCCGGCGAGCCGGACGTCCTCCCGGCCGAGCCTCCCACGCCGCGCGGCGCCGCGATCCAGGTGCGGCTCTACGCCGAGATCCCGGCAGCGGGCTTCCTCCCGAGCACGGGGACGATCAGCGCCTTCCATGTCCCGAACGACGTGCGCTGCGACACCTGGATCGAGGCGGGCACGCCCGTCTCGCCCTACTA
Organism: uncultured delta proteobacterium; assembly: GCA_963716895.1. GTDB lineage: Bacteria > Myxococcota_A > UBA9160 > UBA9160 > UBA6930 > JBFIYM01. The sequence goes on along the minus strand of CAVQUJ010000010.1, from coordinate 2,917,644 downwards.
CGATCCGCTGCTCGCGAAGCTCCTCGTGCACGCGCGCGACCGCGGCGCGGCGAGAGCAAAGCTCGACGCTGCGCTCGCCGAGACGACGCTCCACGGTGTCGAGAGCAACCTCGCTTACCTGCGCGAGGTCACCGGCTCCGCCGCGTTCCGCAGCGCAACCCACACCACGCGCTTCCTCGACTCGTTCGAGTTCCGCGGCGCGGGCATCGAGGTCGTCGAGCCCGGCGCCGAGACCAGCGTGCAGGACTGGCCCGGCCGGCTCGGCGCCTGGGACGTCGGCGTGCCGCCGTCGGGGCCGATGGACGACCTCGCGTTCCGCCTCGCGAATCGCCTCGTCGGCAACCCCGACGGCGCCGCGGGACTCGAGCTCACGCTGCTCGGGCCGACGCTGCGCTTCCGCGAGCCAGCCCGCATCGCGCTCGCCGGCGCGCAGCTCGAGGCCGACCTCGACGGTGCGCCGGCGCCGTGGTGGCAGGCGTTCGACGTCCCGGCGGGCGGCGTGCTGCGGCTCGGCGCGCTCGTCGGCCCCGGCTGCCGCGCGTACCTCGCCGTGCGCGGCGGCATCGACGTGCCGGTGGTCCTCGGCAGCCGCTCGACCTTCGCGCTCGGAGCTTCGGCGGACATTGCGGGCGCACGCTGCGCACCGGCGACTCGCTCTCGATCGGCGCGCCCCGAGCGAACGAGGCAGAGCCCGGACCGCTGCCCGCAGTGCTCCGGCCGACCTACACCGACGAGGTCCAGATCGGCGTGCTCGTACGGCCCACACGGTGCGCCGGACTTCTTCACGCCTGCCGACGTCGCCGCATTCTTCGCGACGGACTGGAAGGTCCACTACCACTCGAACCGCACCGGCATCCGCTTGCTCGGGCCGAAGCCGACGTGGGCGCGCGCCGACGGCGGAGAGGCCGGGCTCCACCCGTCGAACATTCACGACAACGCATACGCCATCGGGGCGGTCGACTACACCGGCGACATGCCGATCATCCTCGGCCGCGACGGTCCGAGCCTCGGCGGCTTCGTCTGCCCCGCGGCCGTCGCCGATGCCGAGCTGTGGAAGGTCGGGCAGCTGAAGGCCGGCGATCGCGTGCGCTTCGTGCCCCTCACGCAGGAAGAAGCGGTGGCAGCGAGTGCGCGGCTGGACGAGGGCATCGCGACGCTGCGCGCGACCGAGCGCGTGCCGCCGCCCGGCCCGCGCACGAGTCTCCCGCCGGAGCCGGCCGTCCTGTACGAGAGCGCGCCGCCCGCGCATCCGGTCGGCATCGCCGTGCGGCGCGCGGGCGACCGCTACGTCCTCGTCGAGTACGGCCCGCACGAGCTCGACCTCGCGCTCCGCTTCCGCGTGCACGCGCTGATGGAGGCGCTCCACGCCGCCGAGGCGCCCGGCATCGCCGAGCTCGTGCCGGGCATCCGCTCGCTCCAGGTCCGCTACGACCCGGAGCGCCTGCCGACGCCGCACCTCCTCGACGCGCTCCTCGCGGCGGACGCGAACCTGCCGGCGACCGATGCGCTCGAGGTGCCGACCCGGATCCTCCACCTGCCGCTCTCGTTCGACGATCCGGCGACGCGCCTCGCGATCGAGAAGTACATGCAGTCGGTGCGCGCCGACGCGCCCTGGTGTCCCAGCAACCTCGAGTTCATCCGCCGCATCAACGGGCTCGCCGACGAAGCGGCGGTGCGCCGCATCGTCTTCGACGCTTCGTACCTCGTGCTCGGGCTGGGCGACGTCTACCTCGGCGCGCCGGTCGCGACGCCGCTCGACCCGCGCCATCGCCTCGTCACGACGAAGTACAACCCGGCGCGCACCTGGACGCCGGAGAACGCCGTCGGCATCGGTGGCGCCTACCTCTGCATCTACGGCATGGAAGGACCGGGCGGCTACCAGTTCGTCGGCCGCACGGTGCAGGTCTGGAACCGGCACCAGACGACGCGCGAGTTCGAGCCGGGCCGGCCGTGGCTGCTGCGCTTCTTCGACCAGATCCGCTTCCACCCGGTCGAGGCCGACGAGCTGCTGCGCCTGCGCGAGGCGTTCCTCCAGGGCCGCGCGGGCCTCGACATCGAGCACGCGACGTTCCGCATGGCCGACTACCAGCGCTTCCTCGCCGAGGAGGCGGCGGGGATCGAGGCGTTTCGCGCGACGCAGCGCCGCGCGTTCGGCGAAGAGCGGGCGCGCTGGCGGGCGGCGGGCCAGGATCTCGCAAGCGACGCGAGCCTCCCCGAAGTCGAGGCGCGGCCGGCGGTCGTGGTGCCGGCCGGCGCGCAGGCCGTGCGGAGCCCGATCGCGGGAGTGGTGTGGAAGAAGTCGGCCGAGCCCGGCCGGCGGGTCGAGGCCGGCGACGGGCTCTACGTCCTCGAGGCGATGAAGACGGAGGTGACCGTGCGCGCGCCCGTGGCCGGCGAGGTGGTGGCGGCCGGCGCGCGCGAAGGCGAAGCCGTGGCGGCTGGAGAGGTGCTCGTCGCGCTCCGCCCGCTCGCGGTCGCGCCTTGACGGAGCAGACACCGCTCCTGCCCGCGCTGCTGCGCGCCGCGTATGCGAGCGGCCGCGAGCGGCCTTCGCGCGTGCTCGAACGCGCGCTCGCCGCGCGCGACGCCGCCGCGGCGGATGACCCGGCGCTCTTCCTCCATCGCGTTCCGGCGGAGCACGTGCTCGCGCGCGCGGCGGAGCTCGAGGGACGCGACCCGGCGTCCCTGCCTCTGTATGGCCTTCCCTTCGCGATCAAGGACAACATCGACGCGGCCGGCACGCCGACGACCGCGGGCTGCCCCTCCTTCGCCTACCGGCCCGAGCGCTCGGCGCCGGTGGTCGAGCGGCTCGAGGCAGCGGGCGCCGTTCTCGTCGGCAAGACGAACATGGACCAGTTCGCGACGGGCCTCACGGGCACACGCTCGCCCTCGGGCACGCCGCGCAATCCCTTCGACGCCCGCTACGTCCCGGGCGGCTCGAGCTCCGGCTCGGCGGTGGCGCTCGCGCGCGGCCTCGTGAGCTTCGCGCTCGGGACCGACACCGCCGGCTCGGGTCGCGTGCCCGCGGCGTTCAACCAGGTGCTCGGCTTGAAGCCGACGCGCGGCCTGATCTCGATGCGCGGCGTGGTGCCCGCGGTGCGCAGCCTCGACTGCGTCTCGATCTTCGCGCCCAGCAGCGAGGATGCGGGCGCCGTGCTCGCCGCGGCCGCCGCCTTCGACGCCGCAGACCCGTTCTCGCGCCACTGCGCGCCCGCGCTCGCGCCGGGGGCGAGGCTCCGCGTCGGCGTGCTGGCCGATCCGGCGCGCGACGTGGCCGCGGATGCGGAGGCGGTCCGCCTCACCGAGGCCGCCGTGGCGCGCCTCGAGGCGCTCGGTCACGAGCGCGTCGTAGTCCGCGCCGCGCCGTTCGCCGAGGCCGCGGCGATGCTCTACGGCGGGCCGTGGGTGGCCGAGCGCTATGCGGCCGTCGGCGCATTCCTCGAAGCGGGGCCGCCGGACGCCGACCCGACGGTGCGCGCGCTCATCCTCGCGGCGAAGGAGACGCGGGCCTTCGAGCAGCATCGCGCGAGCTATCGGCTCGCCGCGCTGCGCCGCGAGGCGGAGGCGACGTTCGCGCAGGTCGACGTCCTCCTGCTGCCGACGACGCCGATCATGCCGACTCTCGCCGCTGTCGCGCGCGATCCGGTGGGCGTGGGCGAGACGCTCGGGCGCAGCAACAACTTCGCGAACCTCTTCGACCTCGCGGCGGTCGCGGTGCCGGCAGGGCTGCGCGCCGGCGGCCTGCCGGCGGGGGTCACGCTGTTCGCCCCCGCGTTCTCGGAGGCGTGGCTGCTGCCTCTCGCGGGCGCGCTCCACCGCGCCGCGGGCGTCGCGTGGGGCGCGACCGGCGTCGCGCTGCCCGAGGCGCCGAAGGCGCCGGTCCCGGGCCTGCCGGACCGGCCGCTGCCGGACGGGCGCGTGCCGCTCGCCGTCGTCGGGGCGCATCTGCGCGGGCAGCCGCTCAACCCGCAGCTCGTCGAGCTCGGGGCGCGCTTCGTCTCCGCAGAGCGCACGGCGCCCCTCTATCGCCTCTACGCGCTCGCGGGCAGCGTGCCGCCCAAGCCCGGCATGGTGCGCGTGGAGTCGGGTGGCGCCGCCATCGCGATCGAGGTGTGGTCGCTCTCCGTGGAAGCCTTCGGGCGCTTCGTCGCGGCGGTGCCGGCGCCGCTCTGCATCGGCCGCGTCCAGCTCGAAGACGGACAGGTCGTGCACGGCTTCCTGTGCGAGAGCGCGGCGCTGGCCGGCGCCCACGAGATCACCGCGTTCGGCGGCTGGCTCGCGTACCGGAAGTCCACTGCCTAGAGCGTCTCGGTCAGCGCCTCCACGTCGCCGGCCACGATGCGCTCGGCGATGCGCGCCTTCGCCGCGATCGTGGCGATCGGCAGGCGCACCTGGAGGCGGTCGATCACCGCCATTGCAGCGTCGAGCTCGGCGCCGGCCAGCTCGTTCGCGGCGAGGCGCCGCGCGCCGTCGGCGATACGCTCGTTTGCGGACGCCACGAACACGCGCGTCATGTCCAGGTGATTCACCGCGCCCGCCGCGCCCCGCGTCCGCATCAGCTTGCGGGTGCGCGCCACCGCGGAGTCCGCGGCGAACACGTCGATCACCATGTTGGCCAGGATTTCGAGGTGCTGTTGCCGCTCCGCGAGGTCCTTCAGGTTCCGGCTCACGAGCAGCTGCGCGGCCCACGCTGTGATCTTCTTCGACTGCTCCACCACGAGCGTGTCGGCCGCGAGCTTTGCCTCGCCGGGCGCCGCCGGCACGTGGCCGCTCGCGATCTCGCGCTGCACCGACTCCACGAAGCCGAAATAGGCGACCTGCCCCTTGGCCGCGCGCTTCAAGAGCGTCGCCGGGATGATCAGGCGGTTCACTTCGTTCGTGCCCTCGAAGATCCGGTTGACGCGCGAGTCGCGATAGTGGCGTTCGATCGGGTAGTCGCGCAGGAAGCCGTAGCCGCCGAGCATCTGGAGCGATTCGTCCGCCACGAAGTCGAGGCACTCGGTGCCGAACACCTTGAGCACCGAGCACTCGACCGTGTACTCCTCGAGCACACGGAGCAGACCGGCGTCGTGCTCGGGGCCCGAGGCCGGCACCTCGCTCACCGCGGAGTCGAGCAAGCCCGCGGTGCGGTAGGCCATGGAGTCGGCCACGTAGAGGCGCGTCGCCATGTCGGCGATCTTGCGCTGCACCATGCCGAACTCGACGATGGGCTTGCCGAACTGCTTGCGGTCGCGCCCATAGTCCACGGCGAAGCGCAGGCACTCGCGCGCGGCGCCGAGCGCGCCGCCGCCGAGCTTGAAGCGGCCGACGTTCAGGATGTTGAAGGCGATCTTGTGGCCGCGCCCGATCTCGCCGAGCAGGCGGTCGGCCGGGATGCGCGCGCCATCGAGCAGCAGCTGGCGCGTGGAGGAGCCCTGCAGCCCGAGCTTCTGCTCCTCGGGGCCCGTCGCCACGCCCGGATCGGTGCGCTCGACCAGGAACGCGCTGAACTTCCCGTCCGCCTGCGCGAACACCGTGAAGAGATCCGCGAAGCCCGCGTTGGTGATGAACTGCTTGGTGCCCGTGAGCACCCAGTGGTCGCCGTCGCGGCGCGCGGTGGTCGCCGCGGCGAGCGCGTCGGAGCCCGAGCCCGGCTCGGTGAGCGCGTAGGCCGCCAGCCACTCGCCCGAGGCGAGCTTCGGCAGGTAGCGCTGCTTCTGCGCCTCGCTGCCGTAGTAGACGATCGGCAGCGTGCCGATGCCCGTGTGCGCGCCCCACGAGATGCTGAAGGAGCCGAGCTTCGCGGCGCGCTCGGAGACGAGCAGCGCGGTGGCCTTGTCGAGCTCGAGCCCGCCGTATGCCTCCGGCACCTCGATCGCGAGCAGCCCGATCTCGCCGGCGCGGCGCAGCAGCTCCGGCACCACGCCGTGCTTCTTCTCTTCGATCTCGCCGAGCCGCGGGATCACCTCGCGGTCCACGAACTCCTGCGCGGTGCGCGCCATCGCACGCGCTTCCTCGCCGAAGTCCTCGAGCACGAAGACGTCGTCGGGAACCGGCTCGATCAGGAAGGCGCATCCGGACGGGACGGGCATGGGTCCACCTCCGACGACCCGAGGCTAACGCTTCTTCGAGTCAGTACACGCGGCGAAAGCGCAGCATTCGAAGCGCGCGCGGCGTCACGGCGCCCTCTCCCGCCACGCGACCGCACCAGAGCGCGCGCTCCGGCGGCTCATTCGAGCGCTGATCTGCCCACGGGCTCCACGGCCGGCGCCAGATCTCGACGAAGCCTGTGCTGCGCAGCGCCCGTTCGAGCCGCCGATCGTCGTGTGCCCACTCGTGGAGCGTCGTCTCGTGCCGCGTGTAGCGACCCCGCGCGCTCCTGACGTACGCCGTCATGCGCGCGGTGCCGCGGCGCCGGACCGGATCGAAGTCGCAATCCAGCCACAAGTCGCCGTGCGGCCCGTCGAGGCGGTGCGTGTTGTCGGGCCAGAGCGTCTCGAACGCGAGGTCGGTGAGCGCGTCGAAGACGAACGCGCCGCCCGGCGCGAGCGCGCGGCGCACCGAGCCGAGCACGCGGCGGAGCGCCGGCTCGCTCGGCACGTGATTCAGCACGTCGTGGCAGGCGACGGCGAGCCCGTGCACCGGCGGCAGGCGCAGCGCGGCGAGATCCCGCGCCAGCAGCCGCACGCGCCCGGCGTGCTTGGCGCAGCGCGCTCGCGCGCGACGCAGCATCGAGCGCGAAGCGTCGACGCCGAGCACCGGCACGCCCGCCGCGGCGATGCGCTCCGTCAGCAGGCCCGAGCCGCAGCCGAGGTCGAGCACCGGCGCGGCGCCGCGCGCGGCGCGCAGCAGCGGCCGCACCGTGCGAAAGAGCTCGCGCGGCACGTCGAGGTGCACGTCCTGGTCGTAGACCAGCGAGAACACCTCATACGGATCAGGGCGGGAGGGCATGGGGCGCGTAGAGTACCGATCCATGGGATTCGTCGTGGCGAGAAGAATCGGGCTCGTGCTGCTCGGGCTCCCGCTCGGCTTCGGCGCGGCCCTGCTGGCCGGCGCCCTCGGCTGGCTCGGACGCGACGAGGGCCCGGGCGCGATCCAGGGCGCACGCCTTCCCGACGCCGTGATCCACGAGCGCGCAGACGCGCAACGCCGCGCCGCGCACGCCGTCGGCGCCTCCGCCGCGAAGTCGATCCTGTTCGGCGACCTCCACGCGCACAGCACCGTGTCGTTCGACGCGATGCGGATGAGCCTGCCGCTCGCCGGCGGCGAAGGCACGCACCCGCAAGCCGACGCCTGCGACTTCGCGCGCTACTGCTCCGCGCTCGACTTCTGGGCGCTCACCGACCACGCCGAATCGCTCACGCCGCGGATCTGGCGCGACACGCTCGCCTCCGTGCGCGACTGCCAGGCGCGCGCGGACGAGGCGGGCGAGCCCGACCTGGTCTCGTTCCTCGGCTGGGAATGGACGCAGGTCGGCCGCTCTGCCGCCGACCACCACGGCCATCGGAGCGTGATCCTGCGCGACCTCGACGACGAGCACCTGCCGCCCCGGCCCATCGGCGCCAAGCCCACCCGCGCCACCCGCTGGCTCGGCGACCTCCCGCTGGTGGCGCGGCTGCGCCTGGTCGCCGTACGGCCGTTCGACGCGCGCACCCGCGACTTTGCGCGGTACCTGAAGGAATGGGAGGACGCTCCCCGCTGCCCCGAGGGTGTTCCCACCCGCGAGCTGCCGCCGGACTGCATGGAGAGCGCACCGGATCCGGGCGCGCTCGAGGCGAAGCTGCGCGAGTGGAGCTCCGCCGCGCTCGTGATCGCGCACGGCACGACCGCGGGCGACGAGACGCCGGCCGACGCCCGCTTCGAGCAGCAGCTCGACGGCGCGACGCTGGTCGAGGTGTTCTCGGGGCACGGCAACGCGGAGGAGTACCGCCCGTGGCGGCCCGTCCTCGCGGGACCCGATGGCGCGCTCAGCTGCCCTGCGCCGAGCCCAGACTACACGCCACTGTGTTGGCGTGCGGGAGAGATCATCCGGGAGCGCTGCCTCGCACGCGGCGGCGCCGGCAACGAGTGCGCCACGCGCGCGGTGCAGGCGCGGCGCCACTTCCTGGCGGCGCCCGAGCTCGTGAACGAGCTCACGGTGACGCGCACCGCGGACGAGGAGTGGCTCGACGCCGGCCAGTGTCGGGATTGCTTCCTGCCCGCGTGGCAGCACCGGCCGCTCGGCTCGGTGCAGTACCTGCTCGCGCACGGCCTGCGCTTCGGCTTCGTCGGCTCGAGCGACGTGCACAGCGCCCGGCCCGGCACCGGCTACAAGGAGTACGCGCGCCACGAGATGGCCGACTTCCAGCGCGATGCCGGCGAGCTCGCGCCGCCCGAGCCGGGTCCGGCGCGCTCCTTCCCGTCCGACGAGGTGCGCGCCCCCCGCTTCGGCGACCCGAGCGAGGAGCGCGAAGAAGAGCGGCGCTCGACGTACTTCGGAACGGGCGGGCTGGTGGCGGTGCACGCCGCGTCTCGCAGCCGCGCCGCGATCTGGGACGCGCTCGAGAGGCGCGAGGTGTATGCCACGAGCGGCCCGCGCATTCTGCTCTGGTTCGAGCTGCTGAACGCGCCCGGCGGTCCCGCGCCGATGGGCGCGGCGCTCGCGCTCGCCGAGGTGCCGCGCTTCCGCGTGCGCGCGGTCGGCTCGTTCGTCGAGCAGCCGGGCTGCCCGAGCTTCACGGCGGCCGGCGGACTCGACCCGGCGCGCCTCGCGGCGCTCTGCCGCGGCGAGTGCCATCACCCGAGCGAAGAACGCCGCCGCATCACCCGCATCGAAGTGGTGCGCATCCGCCCGCAGGACCCCGGCGCTCCGGTGGACGCCGCGATCGAGGATCCCTGGCACACCTTCGGCTGCCGCGGCGCGCCCGAGGGCTGCCGGGTCGAGTTCGACGACCCGGAGTTCCTCGCGACCGGGCGCAGCGCCGTCTACTACGTGCGCGCCATCGAGGAGCCGAGCCCGGCCGTGAACGCGATCCGGCCCGGCCGGCCCGCGAGCCCCGCGGATGATCGCCTCGGCGAGATCGAGGAGCGCGCCTGGTCCTCGCCCATCTTCCTGGACTTCGACCCGGGCACGGGCGCGCCGCCGCTCGACGCCGAAGGCAGCGACGCGCTCGAGCCGGGCTTCGCGGACTAGCGCACATGGGTATGCTGCGGCGCGATGGATGCCGCGCCGCCCCCGAGCCGAGCCCGGAACAAGGTGCTCGGCTTCGCGCTCGCGGTGATGGGCGTTGCGTATCTCGACCGCGTGGCGATCGCGATGGCGGCGCCGGCCATGCAGGCGGATCTCGGGCTCACCGACCGGGAGCTCGGCTACATCTTCAGCAGCTTCACGCTCGCGTACGCGCTGTTCGAGGTGCCGAGCGGCTGGCTCGCGGATCGCTTCGGCGCGCGCTGGATGCTGACGCGCATCGTGCTCTGGTGGTCGGCGATGACGGCGGCCACCGGCGCCGCGACCGGCTTCGCGTCGCTGCTCGGGGTCCGCTGGCTGTTCGGCATGGGCGAGGCCGGCGTGCTGCCGAGCTTATCGCGCGCCTTCTCGCGCTGGCTGCCCGCGCGCGACCGCGGGCGCGCCTTCGGGCTCACGCTGATGGCAGCGGCGCTCGGCGGCGCGGCCACGCAGCCGATCGTCGCGGCGCTGCTCGAACGCATGTCGTGGCGACACGCGTTCCCGATCTTCGGCAGCGTCGGCGTGCTGTGGGCGGCGGCGTGGTTCCTCTGGTTTCGCGACGACCCGCGCGAGCACCGCGGCGTGAACGCCGCCGAGCTCGCGCTGATCGGGCGCAAGCCCGAGACGGCGCATCCGCGCGTGCCGTGGCGAAAGCTCGTGAGGAACCGCGGCATGCTCGCACTCTGCGCCATGTACTTCGGCGCGATCTACGGCTGGTACTTCTACATCACCTGGCTGCCGAGCTACCTGCTGCGCGGGCGCGGCTTCGACGTGCATGCGACGGGCTGGCTGGCATCGCTCCCGCTGCTCGGGATCGCGGGCGGCGCGCTCGTGGGCGGCTGGCTCTCGGACGCGCTGGTGCGGCGCTTCGGCCTGCGCACGGGACTGCGCGGCCCGGGGCTGGTGGGGCTGCCGCTCGCGGCCCTGTGCGTGCTCGGCGCGATCGCGACGCCGGACGGCCGGAGCGCCCTCTTCCTGCTCGCGGGCGCCGCGGGCAGCGCCGCGCTCGGCATCGCGCCGGCCTGGAACGTGTGCCTCGCGATCGGCGGGCGGCACGCCGGCGTGGTGAGCGGCGCGATGAACACCTTCGGCAATCTCGGCGGCGCGCTCTCGCCGGTCGTGATGGGCACCGTGCTCGACGCCTTCGGCTCGTGGAACCTGTCGCTCTACAGCGTGGCCGCGCTGTATGGTGTCGCGGCGCTCTGCTGGCTCGGCATCGACCCCGAGTCGCCGATCGACGCCTAGAAGACGGGGGAACTCCGATGCGAACGTGGCTCGCGCTCTCGTGTCTCGCGCTGACGTTGGCCTGTGGGCTCGGCCGGCAGCCGGCGCCGGTGCGACAGACGGACGCCTTGACGCGCCGGCACACCGCGCTCGGCCCGGTGATCGGGCACGCCGGAACCGCGGGGACGCACGCGTGGCACGGCATCCCGTTCGCGCGCCCGCCGATCGGGCCGCTGCGCTGGCGCGCGCCGCTCCCGGCCGAGCCCTGGACCGACGTGCGCGAGGCGCTCGCGGATCCGTCCGGCTGCGCGCAGCCCCCGCTCCCGCTCGGCGGCGACAAGAACGCCGACGGCAGCGCGGGCAGCGAAGACTGCCTCTACCTCAACGTGTTCGCGCCCGCGTTCGCGGAGAGCGCCGTGCCGCAGGGCGAGGAGCGCCTGCCGGTGATGGTGTGGATCCACGGCGGCGGCAACTCGATCGGCGACGCGCGCATCTACGACGGCGGCCATCTGGCCGGCGACCAGGGCGTGATCGTAGTGGCCGTGCAGTATCGGATGGGGCCGTTCGGCTGGCTGCGCCACGCGGCGCTGCGCGCCGACGCGGGCGCCACCGCCGCCGAGCAGTCGGGGAACTTCGGCACGCTCGACCTGATCGAGGCACTGCGCTGGGTAAGGGCGAACATCTCCGCGTTCGGTGGCGACCCGGCGCGCGTCACCGTCTTCGGCGAGTCGGCGGGCGGCCGCAACACCTACACGATGCTGCAGTCGCCGCTCGCGACGGGTCTCTTCCAGCGTGCGATCTCGGAGAGCGGCGGCCTCTCGTCGCCGACGCTGGCGCAGGCCGAGAACCTCACCACGGACCCGGAGCCCGGCCACGAGAACAGCTCGAACGAGCTGCTGCTGCGCCTGCTCGAGAAGCACCACGGCGCGACCGACCGGAGCGCGGCGATTGCGCTCGCGGCCTCGCTCTCGCCGGCGGAGACCGCCGCCTTCCTGCGCGCGCGCTCGCCCGGCGAGATCCTCGCCGTCTACTCCGGCTCGCAGGGAATGGGCATGCTGCGCTTCCCGAACGTCTTCGCGGACGGCACGGTGCTGCCGGCTGCTCCCGCCGAGCAGCAGTTCACCGCGGGCCGCTACAACCGCGTGCCCGTGATCCTCGGCACGAACCGCGACGAGAACAAGCTGTTCATGGCCTTCGACAAGGAGTACGTCCGGCTCTGGTTCCGCGTGCTGCCGAGCGTGCGTGACCCCGAGCGCTACGACCGCGACGCCGAGTACCAGGCGCTCGCGTGGAAGCTGAACGGCGCCGACGATCCGGCGCGCTGGATGCGGAAGGTCCAGGGCCCGAGCGTCTTCGCGTACCGCTTCGATTGGGACGAGCTCGACAGCTTCCTGTGGGTGGACTGGAGCCGCGTGATCGGCGCGGGCCACAGCATCGAGATCCCCTTTGTGTTCGGATCCTTCGACATCCCGCTGCTGAAGAGCCTGTTCGCCGACGACAACCTCGCGAGCCGCCAGCAGCTCTCACGCGCGATGATGTCGTACTGGGCCGAGTTCGCGGCGACGGGCGCGCCGGGCCGCGGCCGGAAGGGAGACCTCCCGCTCTGGAAGCCGTGGGACGAGTCGTCGCCCGAGAGCGAGCGCTTCCAGGTCTTCGACGCCGAGTCCGGCGGCGGCATGCGCATGTCGGCCGACGCGATCACGGGCACCACGCTGGTGAGCCGCGTGGTCGAGGACGCGCGCTTCGCCGACACGGCGGAGCGCTGCGCGTTCCTCACGAAGCTCGCAGGCTGGCGCCCGCTGCCGACGGCGGACATCGCGCGCGCGGGCTGCGAGGCGCCGCAGGTCGCGACGCGGCACTGAGGCCGGAAGAGGCCTACGCGCTGCCCTTCGACTTCGAAATCAGCTTTGCCACCCGCGCAGCGTGCTCGGGCGAGGCCATGCTCGCCATCTCGGCCTGGAGCGCGATCTCGAGCGGCCCCGCCACGGCCTTCTCGATGTGCGCGTTGAGCGCGCGCTTCGTGTCGCGCAGCGCGCGCGCCGGCAGGCGCGCGAGGCGCTGCGCGAGCTTCGTCGCCTCCGCCATCAGCTCGGCGTCGGGCACCACGCGATTCGCGAGGCCGAGCTGCACCGCCTGCTCGGGGCCGATGCGGTCGCCCGTGAAGATGAACTCCTTCGCGCGCAGCATGCTCGTCATCAGCGGCCAGAGCGCGGCACCGCCGTCACCGGCGACGAGGCCGACGTTCAGGTGCGGGTCGGCGAGATGCGCCTGGTCCGAGATCAGCACGAGATCGCAGGAGAGCGCCAGGCTGCAGCCGAGCCCGACCGCCGGCCCGTTCACCGCCGCGATCACCGGCAGCGGGAAGCGGATCATGTCGAGGAGGATCGTGCGCGCCTCGTCGATCGTCTCTTCGCGGAACTTCTCGTCGCTCTGGAGCTTCGTCATGAAGTGGAAGTCGCCACCCGCGCTGAACGCCTTGCCGGCGCCGGTGAGGATCACGACGCGCGCCTCCGCGTCCTCGAGCAGCTGACGCCACACCAGCGAGAGCCCGCGATGCAGCGCCGAGTTCGTGGCGTTCAGCTGCTCGGGCCGGTTCAGCGTCACGATGCGTACGGGCCCGTCGGCGTGGATCTGGAGCTCGTCCGGCAGAGCAGTCACCGCGAGACAGTACCGCGCCTAGCGGCCCGCGGTGCGCATGAGGAACTCGACGACGGCGAAGCTGAACACATCGTTCTGGTCGCCGGCGACCATGTGGCGCGCCTCGGGCACGTCCACGTACTCCGCGTGCGGCATGACCTTCTGGAAGGCGGCCACGCCCTCGGCGCTCACGATCTCGCTCTTGCCGCCGCGCACCAACAGCGTCGGCGCGGTGATCGTGCGCGCGGCCTCCTCGAAGCGCTCGGGGTTCATGGTGTCCTTGCCGAGCTTGCTGGCCGACATGAAGGCCGGATCCCAGTGCCAGCGATAGCGGCCGTCCGCGTCGCGCCGCAGGTTCTTCGCGAGGCCGCTGACGTCGGCGGGGCGCGGGCGGTGCGGCAGGAAGGCCGACACCGCGTCGGCGGCCTCCTCGACGGACGCGAAGCCCTCCGGATGGCTGCGCATGAACTCCATGATGCGCTCGCGCCCGCCCGGATCGATGCGCGGCGTCACATCGACGAGCACGATCGCCGGCGTCGCGAGACGCGGCGCTTCGCCGGCTGCGATCAGCGAGGTGAGCCCGCCGAGCGACGCGCCCACCAGCATGGCGGGCCGGCCCAGCTCGGCCACGACGGCGCGCAGGTCGGCCGCATGCGCGTCGATGCCGTAGTCGCCGTCCGGCGCCCAGTCGCTCTCGCCGTGGCCGCGCAGATCGAGCGACACGGCCAGGAAGCCCTGCGTCGCGAGCACCCGCGTCGTCCCGCCCCACGCGTGCCGCGTCTGCCCGCCGCCGTGCAACAGCACCACCAGCGCGCCGTGCCACGGCCCCTCGACGTCTGCCGCCAGCTCGATGCCGTTCGCGGCGCGGAATCGCACTGCCATCCCATCCTCCGAACGTGCGGGCGAGGATGGCACAGCCTCGCGCCCGAGATACCGTGGCGCGCCATGTCGCTTCGCCGCTGGCTCGCCGTCGCCATCGCGCTCGCTCTCCTCGTCGGGATCGCCTTCGCCGTTTGGAGCTGGCTCGACCGCGCGCCCGCGCCGGCGGCGGCGGCGAGCGAAGCCGCCCGGGAGCCGGCGGCCGCGGAGCCGGCGGAGCCCGCGGGCGAGGCGCCCGCGCCTGCGCCCGCCGGGCCCGGCCCGGAAGCGGCGTCCGAGCTGCCGCTCGGGCTCGGCGCCGTCGATCTCGAAGAGGTGCGCGCGGCGCTGCCCGACAATCTCTACTGGCAGAATGCGGCGCCCAGCACGGATCCGCGCGTGCTCGAGGAGCGCGAGCGCGAGAAGGCGTTCCGCAACGAGCAGTACGGGAAGATCCTCTCGGGCACGGGCACGGAAGAGGAGATCCTCGATTACTACGACCATCGCATGCGCGTTTCCACCGACTACGTCGCGTTCACCGACTACCTGCTCGAGCACTATGGCAGCGACCTCACGGATCAGGACCTGACGCTCCTTCACGTCGCCCGCCGGCTGCAGCTCGCGCGGCTCGAGGAGATCCCGCGCAAGATCGAGGAGGCGCGCGAGCGCAAGGCCGTACAGGACGAGGCGCGGAGGAAGTGGCTGGGAGGCGAGCAGGACTTTCAAAGCGACTCCGAGTCACCGTCGGGAGACGTGCATTGAGGGCGACTCTGCGTTTTCGGAGTTGAGTTTTCCTCGCGTTCCGTGATATGCCGGTCGCGTCACTCGAACGGGGAGGGCGCACCTGTGTCGCATGACCAGCTTGGTAGGGGAGTCCGGATCCAGGCTCTGACGATCGCCGCGGGGGTCGCGGCGCTGCTGCTGAGCGCGATGCCGTCGCTCGGCATCGGCATCGAGGACGTCGTCGACGGCGGCAACACCTACGCCTGGCAGCAGGTCGAGCTGCCCGGGCACGGTCTGCGGCAACGGCTCGCAGTACCGGTTCTGGTACTACGACTCGCCCGACGCTCGAACAACCTGCTGATCTCGTTCGAGGGCGGCGGCGCGTGCTGGGACTACGCCGACGCTGCAGCGGCCAGGCCGGCATCCTCGGCGCCGCGCACCCGAACGGCATCCCGACCGACTACATCACGCAGTTCGAGCCGCAGTACGTCTCGCCGCTCGTGAACGGCGCCGACCCCGGCATTCCGCTGCCGCGCCGAAGAAGAACATCGCGACCAACGGCTGGGACGTGGTCTACATGCCGTACTGCACCGGCGACGTGCACGTCGGCAACAACGTCGTCACCTACACCGACCCGACCGGCGTGAACCCGCCGATCATCTTGCGGCACGTCGGCTACAACAACACGCGTCGCGGCGCTCGAACTACCTGCACACGCGCTTCCCGAGCATCAACAAGCTGCTGGTGACGCGGCTTCAGCGCCGGCGGCGTGGCGAGCAGCGCGGTCTACTACCAGGCGCGCCGCACGCTGCTGCCGACCAAGGGCTACCTGCTGAACGACTCGGGGCCGATCTTCCCGGCGCCGAACGCGACCTACAAGTCGCGGCCGCTGCACGACGCTGATCACGGCGCAGTGGAACCTGGCGTCGCTCTACGCGCAGCTCCCGGCGACGTTCAACCCGAACGACTTCGGCAGCATCAACGCCATGGTGGCGACGCAGTTCCCGACCGACCAGCTCGCGTACACCGGCTACTCGAGCGACTACAACTTCTCGCGCTTCTCGTACGAGCGCTTCTACCCGGGCATCACGCAGGCCGGCGTGCTCGCCAAGTGGCGGCAGGACCAGACCAACCTGATCAACCAGATGAAGACGCTACGCGAACTACAGCTACCACGTCCCGTGGCACCGCCCGATCAACGACAGCCACTGCTCGTCGATCATCACCTTCATCGGCAGCCACGCCTGCCCGAGCGATCCGCAAGAAGTACTGGTACGAGGGCATCGCCGTGGCCGCAGTCCTGGAAGTGCCCGAGCGGCGTTCACGGCCGTTCGAGACGTTCCTCGCGAACTGGCTCACCAACAACCAGCAGCAGCGGATCGTCGAGACCGGAGAACTACTACAACAACGAAGATCCGGGCATGCAGATCGTGGCGCCGCTGATCAACGACGCGATCGACGGGCTGATCGGCGACGCAGCACCGATCCGGCGGGATGCCCGTCGCGGCGCCGTCGCGTGCGCATCCGTGCGCAGTCGCTGCTCCTGCGTCGCGTCGGCGCCTCGCCGCGCCGGCGCGAGAGCGTGCACGGCCGCCGCCGCGGCGCGGCCCGCCGCTCGGCATCGGCGAGCCGCGCGAGCCCGAGCCCTTCACGCTCGAGCAGCGCCTCCTCGACGCCGCGCGCCAGGGCGATCGCGCCACGCTCGAGCGCGCGCTCGAGCGCGGCGTCGACGCTCGAGGCGAAGGACGATCTCGGCCGCTCCGCGCTGCTGCTCGCGGCGCGCGACGCCGGCGAGCCTCGAGCTGGTGCGCTTGCTGCGCGCGCAAGGGCGCCGCCGTCGACGAGCCCGACGTCGGCGGCCGCACGGCGCTCAGCTGGGCCGCCGGCGACGGGCGGCTCGAGATCGTGCGCTGAGCTCGTCGAGAACGGGCGCCGCAGATCGACCGGCGCGACGAGGACGGCAGCGCACGCCGCTCTTCCACGCCGTCGCTCGGCGATCACCGCGAGGTGGTCGTGTTCCTGCTCGACGCCGGCGCCGACGTCGAACGCCGCCGATCACTTCGGCGACACGCCGCTGATGCGTGGCCTGCGCCAAGGGCTACGACGCGATGGCGGCGCTGCTGCTCGCAGCGCGGCGCCGATCCGGCGCTCGAAGGACCAGGAGGGCCGGACCGCGCGCGATCGCGCGCGCCCAGGGAGCCGACGCCTGCCTGGGACCGCGCCCGCAGTAGAGCGCTGCGCAGCGCGGCTCGCTGGCGGCGCGCCTGCGTCCTGCGCCTGTCGCCGCGCTCGGCGGCGTGCTCTACTTCCTCGGCTACGTCGGCTTCGGCGTCTGGCCGCTCGCGCTCGTCTGCCTGGTGCCGCTCTGGCAGGCGCTCGAGGCGACGCGCCGCGGCGCGTCGCGCGCGCGTCGGCGCTGCTCGGCTTCGTCTTCGGCTGGGTCGCGCACGCCGGCGGCTACCTCTGGCTGCTGGCGCCTCGTCGACGTCTTCCTCGGCGGCAACCGCGCGCTCGGCGCCGCGCTCTGGCTCGCGCACTCGCTCTGGTTCGCGCTCGGCTTCGCGCTCTACGCGGCGCTCTATCGCGGCTGCGCGCGGCCGCGGCTGGCCGGTCGCCGTGGCGGGCGTGCCGCCGCTGCTCGCGCTCGAGTGGCTCTACCCGCAGCTCTTCCCGGTCCATCTCGGCGACGCGCTCGTCGATCGGACCGCGCTGCGTCCAGATCGCCGATCTCGGCGGGCCGCTGCTCGCTGAGCGCGCTCGTCGGCGCTCGTCGAACGCTGGCGCTCTTCGAGACGCTGGCGCTGGCGGCGCGGCGAGCGCGGCCGCGCCCGGTCGCGACCTGGCTGCTCGCGGCGGGCGCGCTCGCCGCTCGCCGCGTCGGCTACGGGATGCGCGCGCATCGACGCGGTCGACGCGCGCGCTCGCGGCGGCGCCGGCGCTGCGGGTCGGGCTCGTGCAGGCGAACCTCGGCGTGCTCGAGAAGCGCGCGCGAGGCCGGCGCGCGTGCACCGCCGCCACCTCGAGCAGACGCGCGAGCTGCTCGCCGACGGGCGAGCTCGACCTCGTCGTCTGGCCGGAGACCGTCTACATCCGCGGGCTCGCGGCGGCCGCTCCCGATCTCGGGCGAGCTGATCCGCGACGAGCTGCGCGGTGCCGCTCCTCTTCGGCGCGGCGTCGGTCCGCGAGCGAGGGCGGCGGCGGCGCGTCTACAACTCGGCGCTCCTGATCGGCGCCGACGGCATGATCCGCGACGGCTACGACAAGAACCTGCTGGTGCCCGTTCGCCGAGTAGCGTCCCGCTCGCCGGACTGCTCCCGTCGCTCGCGCGCTGCTTCCCGCACGCGCAGCGAGTTCGGCGCCGCGACCGAGCGCGCCGCCGCTCACGCTCGGCGCCGTGGCGCATCTCGACGCCGATCTGCTACGAGGCGGTCGGTGCCGGCCTTCGTGCGCCGCATGGTCGCGGAGCGCGAGCCGCACCTGCTCGTGACGCTCGCGAACGACGCCTGGTTCGGCGACTCGCAGGAGCCGTGGATCCACCTCGCGGTCGCGCGGCTGCGCGCGGTCGAGCACCGGCGCTTCCTGGTGCGCGCCACGAACAGCGGCGTGAGCGCGGTCGTCGATCCCGCCGGGCGCGTGCGTCGCGCGCACGGAGCTGCTCACGCGCGAGAACCTGCGCGCGCACGGTGCATCCGCTCGAGGGCGAGACCCTCTACGCGCGGCTCGGCGACTGGCCCGGCTGGCTCGCCAGCGTGGGCCTCCTCTCACTGCTGCTGCCGAGCCGCTCGCGCTAGCTGGATGTCGATCACCCGGCGCACGAGCCCGGGGAAGAGTCGCGCGAGCAGCGCCACTCTGCGCGCGCTCGCGCCCGGCACGATCTGCGCCTTGCCCCGCGCGACGCCGCGCAGGATCGCTGCGGCCACCGCCTCCGGCGAGAGGAGACCTGCGCCGCCCGCGAGCGCGCGCGTCTCGGGCGGCTTGCCGCGGTTCTCCTCGGCGAGCTGCGGCGTATCGGTATCGGGCGGAAACACCGTGGCCACGCGCACGCCGCGCGGCGCGAGCTCCTGCCGCAGGATCTCGGACCAGGTGGTGGCGGCGGCCTTCGCGGGCCCGTACGCCGCGTAGCCCGTGATCGGCAGCAGCGCGACGAGGGACGTCACGTTCACCACGTCGGCGCAGCCCGCGGCGAACAGGTACGGGAGAGCGGCGCGCGTGGCGTGCACCATGCCGAGGAAGTCCACGTCGAGCATGCGGCGGTAGTCCGCGAGCGAGGTGTCGGCCTCGCGCCGCGCGAGCGCGAGGCCTGCGTCGTTCACGAGCAGGTCGAGGCCGCCGAGCGCCGTCGCAGCCTCCGACACGGCGCGCTCCGTCTGCTCCGCGTCCGCCACGTCCGCGGCGACCGACACGATGCGTTGCCCGAAGCCCGCCGCGCCCTCCAGCTCGCGCTGGGCCTCGGCGAGCCTCTCCCTGCCTCGCGCCAGAATCGCGACGTGCGCGCCTTCGCGTACGAGCGCGAGCGCCAGCGCCCGGCCGATGCCGCTCGAGCCACCGGTGACGAGCGCTCGCCGGCCGCGGAAGGAGTCGGGCACGCGGTCAGCCGCCCGCGAGCGGCCCGAGCAGATACACCTGGTCGCCGTCCGAGAGGGGGCGCGCCAGGTTCTCGTCCACCGGCGCGCGCTGGCCGTTCCACATCAGCGTGTGGCGGCAGGTGCGGGCTGTTCGCGATCGCCTGGCTCAGCTGGAGGCCGCGCTGATCCGCCTGCTCGATCAACGTCGCCAGCGTGGCGCCGGCCGGGAGCGCCATGCGCTGATCGACGTCGAACCAGCGCTCGCCCATGCGGCCCTTCAGCACCACACGCACGCGGATCGTGCCCTTCGCCTCGCGCCGGAACAGGCCGCCCACCCGCTCGAGCCAGCTCATGCGTCGAGGTAGCCCGCCAGGAGGCCGTCGAGCCCGAGCTCGCGCGCGCGCTGCGGCTGGAGGTTCCCCGTCTCCGGGTTCCAGTGCATCGCCACGTAGTAGTCGCGCCGGAGCTCCTCGAGCGGCACGGTGATGCCGCGCAGCGGGCCGTCGGTGAGCAGGCCGTCACCTTGGCCGAGCATCCGCGGGTGAGGCTTGAAGTCGGCGGGCCGGATGCCTTCGCGGCGGTTGAAGGCGGCGCGCAGGTTCTGGATCCGCTCGCCGCAGCGCTGCAGCTCGGGCGCGTCGAGATTCCAGCCCGTGAGCGCGTTGGTGAGGTCGAGCCACGGCAGCCCGCCCGTCATGTTCGTGAACAGGCAGAGCCCGAGCCCGTTCATCACCTGGTGCGCGTTGCTGTAGTGCGCCTGCGCGAGGCCCTTGTTCTCGGTGGTCCGCCACCCGATCACGGTCTCCTTCTCGTCGATCGCGCCGGGGATCGGGAAGGCGACGTTGAACGTCTCGCGCCACGAGGCGGTGCCGGTGGTGTGCCGGCCCGGCGTCGGGTCCGAGATGTAGCTGACGCCCATCATCGAGGTGAAACGCGAGTCGTGGTAGGCGGGCTCCTGGCCGTGGATGTGCACGGCGAAGCGCTCGCTGCCGCGGCCGACGTGCTTCGCGGCGAGCGCGAGGCCGTGCCGGAGCCACGCGCCGCAGCCCTCGCCCGTCCCCATCTTGATCGTCAGCGCGAGGGCTCCTTCGCCGTTGCCCCAGCGCATGTCGATGCCGTCGAGGTCCTTCGGCGTGAGGATCCCCTCCTCCACCGCCTCGCACACCCAGGCGAGCGTGGCGCTCGAGCTGACCGCGTCGATGCCGTAGCGATTGCACGCGTCGTGGCATGCGGTCACCAGCTCGAGGTTGTCGTTCAGGATCGCGGCGCCGAAGCCCGCGAGCGTCTCGTAGTCGGGGCGCCGCACGTCCGAGAGGCCGCGGCTCTTCACGGCCACGATGCCCTTGCAGGGCGCCGGGCAGTCGCCGCACGACAGCTTCCGGGTGATGTACTTCGCCACCGCGTCGCCGTCGAGGTGGATGCTCTTCGTCGCGAGCGGGAAGTCCCGCGACGCGACGCCCGCCAGTTCTTGATCGGCGCGTCGCCGTTCTCGACGCTGAGCGCGATGGCGCCCGTGGTGCCGCGGTCGGCCCAGAGCTGCCGCATCGCCTGCTGCGGCGCTTCCACCTTGATGCCGAAGCGCGACATCCAGCGGTACAGGAAGGCGAGCATCGGCTTGGGCTTCGCGAACCACACCATCAGGCGCGTCTTCCAGGAGAGATCGGCCTTGTACTGCTGCGTGACGGCCTGGCACAGCTCGCGGAAGCGCGCCGGGTTCGCGATCGGCACCTCGCCCGGAGCCGTGCACCACGATCGCCTTCAGGTTCTTCGAGCCGTAGATGGCGCCGAAGCCCTGGCGGCCGAAGGCGTGGTAGCGGTCGTTCATCACGCTCGCGATGCGCGACTGCTGCTCGCCGGCAGGCCCGATCGCGCTCACGCCGACCTCGGACTGGCTGCCGTAGCGCGCGCGCAGCGCGTCGAACACGGGCGGGATCTCCTTGCCCCAGAACTCGCGGGCGGGCTCGAAGCGGACGTCGGCGTCGCGCACCACGAGCACGATCGGCTCGCTCGCGCGGCCGGTGACGAGCAGCCCGTCGTAGCCGGCGCGGCGCAGCTGGCTCGCCACGCTGCCGCCCGAGTTCGAGTCGGCCCAGGTGCCCGAGAGCGGCGACTTGCCGACGATCTGGATGCGACCCGAGAACGGCGTGCGCGCGCCGGTGAGCAGGCCGGACACGATCGCGAAGCACGCTTCCGGCGCGAGCGGATCGGCGCCGGGCGGGAAGTGCTTCCACATCAGATAGGCGCCGAGCCCGTAGCCGCCGAGGAACTGGCGGTAGACCGATTCGGGGAGCTCTTCGATCCGGGCCGTGCGCGTGGTGAGATCGGCGATCAGCACGCGACCGAGCGTTCCGAACCGGGCCGGGGTCGAGACGGCTGCCTGTGCCATGGGGCCTCCTCGGGCGTCGGCGCAGTGTACCGCGCTCCCCGCCGCGAGTTACGGATTCGTGCTCGGGCCGCGGGCCTTTCAAGACGGCTTCCCGGAAGGCCGATTCATGCCTTTCGAAGGGAGTTCGGGTCTTGCGACTGCTCGCGCCGCGGCTGCTCCAGAGCCTTGCGGCTCGGATCGGTGTGTTCGTGTTCGCCGCGACGCTCATCAGCGCGCTCGCGGTGGCGGGCACTTCTGCCTACGCGTTGCGTGCCTTCCTCCGCTCGAAGATCGAGCAGAAGATCCCGGCCTCCCTGATGCAGGTGCGCGACCGCCTCGACCTCTGGTACGCGCAGCGCAGCTTCGACGTCGAGGTCTTCGCCCAGAGCGCAACGGTGGTCGAAGGGCTCTCGAGGCTCACCAGCCGGCACGGAGCGCGCAACCGCGCCGAGGTCGAGCAGTACCTGCGCTACGTGCTCCAGAGCCTGTCCCAGTACCCGGCGATCTTCGCGCTCGACGCGGACGGCGAGATCCTGCTCGCGGTCGGCTCTCCGCCCGCACTCTCGCCCGAGTCGCTGCGGGCGCTGGCCGCGATCTCGGCGCCGGGCGTCTCGGGCGTGCTCACCGCGTCGGACGGCTCCCGCCTGCAGGCCGTCTCGAGCCCTGTGCGCGACCGCCGCGACCGGATCCTCGCCACGCTGCACGCCGTGCTGCCGCTCCAGGTGATCGAGGAGCAGCTGGCCAGCGGCGCGCAGGCCGGCGTGGAGCGCACGCTGGTGTACGACGAGAGCGGCCGTTTCCTGGTCGGGTCGAGGGCCTTCGCGAAGGCGCCCGAAGCGCTCCCGCCGAGCCTCGACGCCGCGGGACACACCGAGGTGCGGGACTACGTCGCGCCCGACGGCCTGCACGTGGTGGGCAGCAAGCTGCCCTTCCCCCGGCTGCACTGGACGCTCGTGGTCGAGGAGGACTACGAAACGGCCTTCGCACCCATCGCCTCGATCCTGGGGCGAACCGTGACGCTGAACCTGCTCATCGTGGGCGTGCTCTCGGCGCTCGCGTTCGGCTTCTCGGCGTACGTGGTGCGCCCGCTCCGCGCGCTCTCCGAAGTGGCGATCCGCCTGCGCGACGGCGAAGACGACGTCCGGCTCCCGGTCGCCACCGGGGCCGACGAGGTCGGCATCCTGACGCGGAGCTTCGGCGAGATGGTCGAGAGCCTCGCCCGTGCGCGCGAGAGCCTCGAGCAGCTCGCGACCACCGACGGCCTCACCAAGATCCACAACCACCGCTTCTTCCAGGATCGCCTCACGGAGGAGGTGGAGCGCAGCGAGCGCGACGGCACGCCGCTGACGTTGCTGCTGGTGGACATCGACGACTTCAAGGCGCTCAACGACCTGCACGGCCACGCGGCCGGCGACGCGGTGCTCGAGCAGCTGGCGCGCGTGCTCGTCGAGGAGGCGGGCAGCACGAATCTCGTAGCGCGCTACGGCGGCGAAGAGTTCGCGATCCTCGCCCCCGGCGTCGAGGGCGACGATGCGGTGCGCCTGGCCGAGAACCTCCGCCTGGCGGTGTTCCGGCAGCTCTTCGTGGTGCCCGGCTCGAGCGCCGCGATCTCGACCACCGTCTCCGTGGGCGTCGCCTCGCATCGCGGCGACCGCGCGAGCTTCTTCCTCGAAGCCGACCGCGCGCTCTACTCGGCGAAGGGCGCAGGCAAGGACTGCGTCGTCGTCGCGCAGCGTTAGCAAGCCCCGCGGAGCGGCGCGCGCAGTGAAGAGCGAATCAGCGCGTGGCGAGGAGATCGCTGCGCACCCAGCCCACCTGGCCCGAGACGGTGCGGACGAGCGCCCACTCGCCCTCGGTGCCCTCCACGAACACGGGGAGCTTCGCGGTCAACACGCCCAGCACGGCGCTCCCCTTGTTGGGCTCCGCGCGCAGGTTCACGCGGTAGGGCTTCACGTTGCGGACGCCGGGCGAGCGGCTGACCAGGTCGGCCTCGGCGTCGAGCCCGGCCGCGATGCGCGAGGCCCGCGAGATGAAGAAGATGGCGGAGCCGATGTGGCCGTCGGCGAGCTGACGCTCGGCTTCATCGAGCTTCTCGCGCGCCTCGGCCGCGGTGCTGCTGCGCCACGGCGCGCGCTTCGCCGCGCGATCGACCTGGATGCGCGCTTCGGCCAGCTTCGAGACGGCCTCCGCGTCGCGCTGCGTGCCCTTCATCCCCGATTCGACGGCGAGCAGGGTCTCCTCGGCGGCGCGAAGGTCGGCGCGCAGGCGCTCGTTCTCGTGTTCGAGCACCTGTGCCCGCTCGTCCGCCACGCGCTGATAGACGGAGACGTCGATCCGTTCCGGAGGCGCAGGAGGCGGGGCCGGCGGCGCGAACGACGCGCAGCCGCTCGACAGCCCCGCAGCAAACGCTGTGGCCAGAAGAATCGCACCCTTGTCCCGCACGTGACGCCTCTCGGGGCGTCATCGGCGAGCCGAAGGCCCCGCTTGACCGTCGAGCGCGCCGGCGAGCTGCGCCATCGTGTCGGCCATCGTCACCGGCTGCCGCGATGCGCTCGGCGGCTTGCCGCCCTGCCCGCGCAGCAGGCTCAGGTCCACGCCCTTCGCCTCTGCGCGCAGCGCACCCACCGTGCAGCGCGCGCGCCCGAGCCGCTCGAGGGAGTCGAGCCGGAACCAGCGCAGCGCGTTGCCGTGTGTGATGAGATTCACCTCGTCGTCGGGCACGCCGGCAAGCGAACGCGCCAGGATCTCCGGGGAGCGCGGCCAGGTGGCGTCCGAATGCGGGTAGTCGCACTCCCACGTGATGTTGCGGAGCCCGATCTCGTGCCGCAGCGTGACACCGACGGCGTCGTCGATGAAGCAGGTGAGCACGTGCTCCCGGAACACGTCGCTCGGCTTCTTCGTGCCGAAGTCCTGATGCGTCCAGGCGTGGTGATGCTCGTAGACGTAGTCGCAGCGCTCGAGGAAGTACGGGATCCAGCCGATCCCGCCCTCGGAGAGCGCGAGCTTCAGCTCGGGGAAATCGCGCAGCACCTGCGAGAACAGCCAGTCGGCCGCGGTGTTCACGATCGAGACCGGAGTGGCCGCGATGCTCGCGTCCACCGGCATCTCGGGCGACGTGAACGGCATCCCGCCGCCGGTGCCGATGTGCATGCAGACCACGACGCCTTCGTCGGAGCACGCCTCCCATACGGGCCGCCACGATGCCTGGTGGATGCTCGGCAGCCCGAAGTCCACCGGGTTCGCCGAGAACGAGACGGCGTGGCAGCCGAGCTGCGAGACGCGGCGGATCTCGTC
Organism: uncultured delta proteobacterium; assembly: GCA_963716895.1. Classification (GTDB taxonomy): domain Bacteria; phylum Myxococcota_A; class UBA9160; order UBA9160; family UBA6930; genus JBFIYM01. Next base: position 2,892,794 of record CAVQUJ010000010.1, on the reverse strand, counting down.
GGCCGCGAGCTTCGCGTCCCAGAGCGGAAGCAGCGCGAGCGGGATGAAGCGGCCCGGGTACGCGCCCGCCCACTCGTGGATGTGCCAGTCGTTGTAGGCCCGCAGCACGGCGAGCGAGAGCTCCTTGTCGGCGATCTGCGTGAACAGCTTGCCGGCGAAGGACGGGAACGACGGGAAGCACATCGAGGCGAGCACGCCGTTGACGTTCATGTCGCCGATGCGCGCATGGACGTCGTAGCAGCCCTTGCGCATCTGCGAGAGCCGTGTGGGCTCGAAGCCGTACTCCTCCGGCGGTCGCCCGGCGACGGCGTTCAAGCCCGGATTCGGGAGCAACTGGCCCTCGAAGGTCCACATGTCGTCGCCGGCGCGGCTCTTCACCATGCGCGGCGCGCGATCCTTGTACTTCGCCGGCACGTGCCGGTCGAACACGTTCGCCGGCTCGACCACGTGGTCGTCGACGCTCACCAGGATCATGTCTTCGATGCGCACGACGCCTCCTTCAGGCTTTCTTCAGCCAAACGGAGCTCGCGCCCTTCATGCCGCCGAACAGCTCCGGCTTCTTCGTCGGGTGGAGGCGGTAGTCGGGCAGACGGCGATGGAAGGCCTGGAGCGCGACGCGCAGCTCGCGCCGCGCGAGGTGGATGCCGAGGCAGCGATGCGGACCGAGGCCGAAGCCGACGTGACGGTTCGGCGAGCGGTCGAAGAGCAGCTCGTGCGGGCGCGCGAAGTGCTCGGGGTCGCGGTTCGCGGCGGGGCTCGGGCAGGCGACGATCTCGTTCTCGGCGAAGCTCTCGTCGCGGAAGCCGATCGCGCGCGTCGCGCGTCGCGGCATCGTCACGATCGCGTGGTAGCGCACCAGCTCCTCGATCGCGCTCGCCGACGCGCTGCGGGATCCTCCATCAGCGCCACGAACTCGCGCCGCTTGGCGGGATCCTCGGCGAAGCCCTTCACGATCAGGCCGAGCACCGAGGCCACGGTGTCGAGCCCGGCCATGAAGAGCAGGAACAGCGTGTCCTCGAGCTCCTCCTGGGTGAGCGCCCGCTCGCCCTCGTACTTCGCGTGCAGGAGCTTCGTGATCAGGTCGTCCGCGGGCTGCCGGCGGCGCTCGTCGAGCAGCTTCTTGAGGTAGCCGTAGATCTCGAGGCCCACGGTCGCGCGGATCTGGAGGAACTGCTCCGGCGTGACGCCGGCTTCGGTCGATCGATCCCGAGCGCGCGCCCCTTCGCGAGCGCCAGCGCGTGGCCGCGCGAGTGGCCGTCGTTCGCGTGCATCAGCGTGTTCTTCCAGTCCATGATCTGCGGGTAGTCGGCGAGCGGGAAGCCGGCCAGCTCGCAGAAGATCACGGTCGGGAACGGGTCGGCGAAGTCGGCGACGAAGTCGAACTCGTCCTGCGCGAGCATCTTCTCGACCAGCTCGCTCGCGTACTGCTCGAGGTGCGGCTCGAGCTTCGCCATCGCCTCGGCCGTGAACCACGGGTTCAGGAGGCGCCGGTAACCGGTGTGCGCCGGCGGATCGATCGCCTGCGGGATCCACGCGCGCACCGGGTAGAGCCCGATCTGGCTCGAGAAGTCCTCGGGCCGGCGCAGCGCGTCGGCGACGTCGTCGTAGCGCGTCAGCACCCAGCCGCCGGTCACGCCCTGCGCCATCGGCGCGTTGCCGGTTCGCGCGACGGGCACCTCCGCGCGCAGCAGGTCCCAGATCTCGAACTCGCGCGCGAGGAAATCCGCAGAGGAGAGGTCGAGGCTCTTGGCCTCCGCCAGCGCCTGCTCGCGCCGTTTGCTGGACATCGCCGGACTCCTTGCGGCTAGACGTCGAGGCCGAGGAACCGGCCCATGTTGCCGCGCATCATCCCATGCACCTGCTCGTCGGAGAGGTTCTTCAGCTGCTCGAGATACGCCGTCGGCTCGGGCAGCCCTTCGCCGTGCGGGAAGTCGGAGCCGAACACCAGCGGAGAGGCGTCGTGGTCATCGGAACCTCCTTCGCAACTCGAACTTCTTCACCTTGCCCGAGCCCCGTGCGCGGCAGCTCGCTCACGAGCTCGAGGCGCTCAGCCGTCTTCTGCTTCGCCACGCCCGCGGCAGCGAAGTGCGTTCGCACGCCCGCGAGGTCGAGCGTGGCTCCTTCAAGGCGACGTTCATACGCGATCCCTCGTACCCGTCATTCCGTCTCCATTCTCCATCCGGCGCAGGTTCTCGCGGAGGCGCTGGAGGATCGACACGAGCTGCGCGCGCTCCTCACGCGAGATGTCCGCCCGCAGCGCGATGCCGAGCTCCTCGCCCATCCGATCCACCTCGTCCACGACGCGACGGCCCGCGTCGGTGATCGAGACGAGCTGGAGCCGGCGGTCCTCGCGGCCACGGGTGCGCTCGACCAGCCCCTTCCCCTCGAGGCCGTCGATCAGCGTGCCCATCGCCGCCTTCTGCATGCCGAGCCGCTCGGCCAGGTCGGTCTGGCTGAGCTCCTCGACGCGGTCGAGGTGGATCAGCGCCGCGACCTGGCTCTGATTGAGCCCCGTCGTGCGGAAGCGGCCGTTGTAGACCCGCAGCTGGAGGCGCACCACCTCGGCGAGCAGGAACTCGAGCTGGCGGCTGGGGTCGCGGCGCTTCATGCTTACCTCGTCAGCCTTCATATCGTATGATGACATACGATTCCCGCGCGGCAACAAGCTTCTGGAAACGCTTCGAGGCCGTCGTGGGCGGAGAATCCTCGCCCAAGGCTTCGTGCGAATGCACTCCGACCGATGCGCCGACGGCCACGGGCGGCGTAGACTGAATGCCCATGCGAGCTTCCTCGGCGCTTCTGCTGATCCTGGGCCTCGCCGGTCCTGCCGGTGCGCAGGCGCGGAACCCGATCGTCGTCGTAACGACCTCGATGGGCGTCATCAAGATCGAGGTCGATGCCGCGCACACGCCCGCCACCGCCGCCAACTTCCTGCAGTACGTCGACGACAAGTTCTACGACGACACGATCTTCAACCGGGTCATCGCTGACTTCGTGATCCAGGCAGGCGGCTTCACCGCCGATCTGCGACCCAGGCGGCCACGGGCGGCGATCAAGCACGAGGGCGCGGCCGCTGGCAAGAACGTGGCCGGCGCGGTGGCCATGGCGCGCGTGCGCGCGCCGGACAGCGCGACGTCCCACTTTTTTATCGATGTGCAGGACAACGACCGGCTGGACTGGAAGGACGCGCAGAACCCCGGCTACTGCGTGTTCGGCAAGGTCATCGCCGGGATGGACGTCGTGCGCAAAATCGCGCTCACACCGACGAGCGTCCAGAGGGGCCTGCCGGACGTGCCGGTGAAGCCAGTGATCATCCACTCGATCCGCCGCGCGCCGCCGTGACGCCAATCGCCGTGCGCCGGCAGCTGCGCGACGCGATCCGAGCCGCGGCGCTCGCCGTCGAGGTAGTGCCCGGGCGCGAACGGCGCTGCCCGGGAACATCTGCAACGCCGACGCCGGTTGACGGCCGCCGCGCCAAACAGTTACTTGTGGGGGAATGGCCATGCTCCGGGAATCATTCGCGAGATTCGGGTCCGCTGCGCTCCTCGCCGCCGGGTCGCTCCTGATCCTCGCCTGCGGCGCGACCGACGAGGACCGATCCACGCCCGCGGCGCCCACGAGGCGGGTCGAGATCCTCTCGGAGCCCTACACGATCGACCGCATCTACAAGTCGATGGCGGGCCCGGAGGGCCAGCAGAAGGTCGAGCTGGCCCCCCAGGATCCTCCGCAGCTCCTGTGGCTCACCGGCTACCGCGTCGAGGTCGTCGGCGCGGACGGCACCTCACCGGTCTCCCAGGAGTTCATGTGTCACAACAACCTCGACTACAACCCCGTCCTCCACAACCGGCTCTTCGGCGGCCACGTGAATTCCACCCGCATCTTCACCCTCTCCCAGGGACAGTTCGCGGTCGAGCTGCCCGAGGGTTTCGGTGTGCCCATCATGTCGAACGAGCCCCTCTTCCTCAGCACACAGGTCCTCAATCACAACCACAAGGACATCAACATCCAGGTCCGGCACAAGGTCAGCATCGACTTCGTCCTGGACAAGGACCTGAAGACGCCGCTCAAGCCGCTGTTCCCCGCCAGCGGCTTCATCGTCGCCCTGCTCGAGGGAAAGGACGGCAATTTCGGCGTGGACCAGCCGACCGAGGCGCAGGAGCATGCCTCCTGCCTGCCTGGCGTCACGGCGCCCGATTCGAAGTACGCGAGCTTTGTCTACAAGGACAAGCAGGGGCGCAAGGCGACCGGGCACTGGGTCGTCCCGCCGGGTCATGAAGAGCGGCACACGCCCATGGACCGGTTCATGCGTCTCCCCTACGACACGACCCTCCACTTCATCGGCGTCCACCTCCATCCGTTCGCGGAATCCCTCGAGCTGCGCGATCTCACCACCGGGAAGACCATCTTCAAGAGCCGCGCCCGCGGACCGAAGGAGGGAATCGGCCTCGAGCACGTCGACTCCTTCGCGAGCGCCGAGGGTGTTCCGGTCTTCAAGGATCACGACTACGAGCTGGTGAGCCTCTACGAGAACGAGTCGGGGACGGACCAGGACGCGATGGCGACGATGTTCTTCTACTTCCTCGACAAGGACTTCAAGAAGCCCGCCATCGCGCACGCGGGACCTTGAGCCCGCCAACGACGGCGACGAGACCGCGCCCAAGGTGCCGCGTGACCGAGCGCGGTTCCCGTGGTCGAGGGCATCCCCGAAGCGCTGCACGAACGTGACCGCTTCGCACCGGCCACTGACCACGCCCCGAGGTACCAGGCGATGCCGAGGCGGCCGACCGGGATCGGCGCTGCGCTTCCCGCTCTGCGCCGCCCCGCCCGGGTCGACGTCCTCACCAGGGCCTCGGCCACCGGTCGCCGACTACCCAGGGGACCTGCTGGCTCGCCGGCCACCGAGATCTCTTGACTCGGTCTGCCTTAAGATAGTATGATAGCATACTAATTCCCCGGAGGACGGCCCTGTGATTGCATCGACCTTCGGGATCTTCGACGCCGACAACCACTACTACGAGCCGCGCGACGCGTTCAGCCGCCACCTCGATCCGCGCTTCGCCGAGCGCGCCGTGAAAGTGGTGACCGACGCGGCCGGCAAGGACACGATCTTCGTGGCCGGCCAGAAGCACCACTTCACGCCGCCCACCTTCGAGCTGGTGCCGCCGCCCGGCCATCTGAAGGAGATGATGACCGCGCACGGCGAGGGCACCGCGGCGTCCTTCCTGAAGCCGATGCGAGCGGAGTATCAGCAGCGCAGCGCGCGCCTCGCGACGATGGACGAGCAGGGCATCGAGTCGATCCTGCTCTTCCCGACCTTCGGCGTGACGGTCGAGCACGCGCTGCGCGGCGACGCGGAGGCCACGTTCGCCGCGGTCTCCGCCTTCAATCGCTGGCTCGAAGAGGACTGGGGCTTCGGCGCGGACGGGCGCGTCTTCGGCGTTCCGTTGCTCTCGCTGGTCGATGTGCCGCTCGCGGTGGCGGAGCTCGAGCGCCTGCTCGCGCGCGGTGCGCGCATGGTGCACCTGCTGGCCGGGCCGGTGACCGAGCGCAGCTCGGGGTCCGGGGCCGGGCGCAGCCCCGGCGATCCGCACTTCGACCCGGTGTGGTCGCGTCTCGCCGAGGCGCGCGTGCCGGTGGCCTACCACGCCGCCGAGTCCGGCTACAACGAGCTGCTCTCGACGCAGTGGGGGCACCGGGCGCGGCCGCGCTCGCATCACCAGAGCGCCTGGCAGAACGCCTTCTGCTTCATCGAGGCGCCGATCATGCACACGCTGGCGGCGCTGATCTTCGACAACGTGTTCGGGCGCTTCCCGAACCTGCGCGTCGCCACGATCGAGTGCGGCAGCGGCTGGGTTCCGTTCCTGCTGCCTCGCCTCGACAAGGCGCAGAAGAGCTGCACCTCGCACTCGCCGTGGATCGGCGGGCGCCTCACCGAGCGCGCGAGCGACGTGTTCAAGGCGCACGTGCGCGTGAACCCCTTCCCCGAAGAGGATCATGCGAAGCTCTTCGAGTGGCTGCGCCCCGAGCACCTGCTGTTCGGCTCGGACTGGCCGCATCCGGAAGGCATCGCCGAGCCGCGCAGCTATCCCGACTACCTGCCCGCCGGAACGTCGCCCGCCTCGATCCGGCGCCTGATGCGCGACAACGCGCGCGAGCTGCTCGGGCTCGGGGCAGCGAGCTGATGGACAGAATCAACCACGTGAAGATCGTGACGCCCGAGCCCGAGGCGGTGGACCGCTTCCTGCGCGAGGTGCTCGAGATCCCGGAAGGCTGGCGCATCCCGGGAGCGAAGGCGGCGAAGGGCCACCCGCCGGCGCCGGCGCAGCCCGTGACGCTGGGAGAGCGTGCTCGCGCGGCGCGGTGACGACGGCAGCGGTGGCTTCATCGCGGGCTCGTCCGAGAGCCGGCAGTTCCAGATCCTGCGCGGCCCGAAGCGCGCAGATCTGGAGCGTCGCCGTCGGCACGCGCCACATCGAGCGCGCCCACCAGCGCTGCAAGGAGCGCGGCATCCCCTGCTCCGACATGCAGCTCGTCGACTGGAACGAGAAGGACGGCATCCGCGCCTTCTTCGCCGAGGTCGGCGGGATCATGTTCGAGGTGATGCGGGTGGAGCCGAAAGCCTGAGGAGAACCACATGCTCGGGATGCGGGTCTTTCGTGCAGGCCTGCTAGTCGCCTGGGTCGTGACGATGTGGGTCAGCGTCCGCGCGATCCTGGCAATGGGCGCGGGCGCGGCGGGCGACGTGTTCCTCGGCGATTTCGCTCATCCCTGGCGCGCGCAGTTCAACACGGACTTCTCGATCCACTTGCTCCTCATGGCGGGATGGATCGCCTATCGCGAGCGCATGCTGATCCGCGCTGTTCTCTTCGGGCTTGCCGCGATCGTGTTCGGAGGAGCGTTCTCGTTCGCGTACATCTTCATCGCCACCCTCACCGCGCAAGGCGATGTCCGGCGCTTGCTGCTCGGCAACCAGAGCCGCAGCAACGATGTGTGAGTGGAGCGAGCGTGGGGCAAAGGAGGTACTCCAATGGTCCGTCACTTCCCGAACTCGATCGAGTTCTGGACGGGCAAGAATCCGATCCCGGCGAAGCTCGAGCCGAAGACGGTGGTGACCGAGGATGGCGCGGTGGCCCGCCTGGTCCCGGTGGACGGCGGCGCGCGCATCGAGGTCGTGGAGATCTCGGGCGCCATGCACACCATGACCCTGCTGCGCGAGGCGCCGGGCGTCGTCGCTGCCTACGACCAGGATGGCCGGCTCGTCCGCAAGCTGATCGGCCTCGGCGGGGACGAGACGCGGATCGTCGAGGTCGCGGCAAATCGCTAGCCGCGCCGTCGCCACCGCTCTCGCTTCCGTCTCGATCGCGCTGGCCGCTCTTCTGGCCGGCTGCATGCAACCTCGGGCGATGCGAGCGCCCGAAGGCGTGCAGCTCACGCCGCTGCGAACGATCTCGACCCTCGAGGCGCGCATCCTGCTGCGCCTCGCGGGAGTCGAGGGTGTCTCCGTCAGCAACGCGGTGGACTGCTATCGGATGGAGTACCCCGGCGTGGGCTCCACCGGCGATGCCACCCGCTTGAGCGGGCTGCTCGCTCTGCCGCGCGGGGTTGCGCCGCGCCGGGTCGCGAGCTTCCAGCACGGGACCACCACGACGCGCAGCGCGGTTCCCTCGAAGCCGGACGAGACGGGAGTTGCCGCCGCCATCGTGTTCGGCGGCAACGGCTATGCGCTGGTGGCGCCGGACTATCCGGGTCTCGGCGAGTCCGGGGGGCGGCATCCTTATTACGTCGCCGACGCGATCGGCCCCGCCGTCGTCGCCATGATCGAGGCCGCGGAACGGCTGGACGGCGTGCCCAGCGCGCCAGTGTTCCTGTCCGGATTTTCGGAGGGAGGCTGGGCGAGCCTTGCGGCCCTGCGCGTGCTGGAGGACGAGGGCAAGCCGGTTCTGGGCTCCGCGCAGGTCGCGGGCGCCTACGACCTCCGGCGCGTGTCGCTGCCCGCAGCCCTGAAGGGCGGCGCCCCCTCCCATTCGCTCTACCTGGCCTACGCGGCGTGGGGACAATCCGCTCACTACGGCCATCCGCTCGACAGCGTGCTGACGCCCGTATACGCGACGCTCGTCGAACGTCTGTTCGCAGGCGCCACGCCGCAAGAGATCCTCAGCGCGCTGCCCGACGATCCGCGGCGGATGTTCGATCAGAGCCTTCTCGACGCCTTCGACCATGACGGGTCGCACTGGTATCTCGACGCTTTCGCCGCCAACAGCCTCGTCGACGTGACGCCGCGCGCACCGCTCCGGCTCTACTACGGCTCCAAGGATCTCGACGTCCTCCCCGAGGAGGCGCTGGCCGCCGCACGGGCGATGCAAGCGCGCGGCGCCGACGTGACCGCCGTCGACGTGGGTCCGGTCGGGCACGATCCGTCGATGCTGGCCGCCGCGCCCCTCATTCTCGCCTGGCTTCGGGAGCTCGAGGCCGCGACAAGGTAGGGGGGCTCACGACCCCGAAGGGCGTCCTCGACGTGGTGCCTCCCGCACGAGAACTGCCGCGTGGTGGCGGCCGGCTAGGCCGGCCCCGCTCAGCCGAACGCGTAGGGGCCGCCGCGCTCCAGCGCTCGTTGGTACGCGGGCCGCGCCTGCATCTGCTCGAGGAAGCGGGCCAGGTTCGGGAACTTCTGCAGCCCGTAGAGCAGCCGCGCCGCCTGGAGCACGAACGAGAGCTGGATGTCGGCCGCGGAGAGCGCGCGGCCGACGAAGAACTCCGCTCCGCCCAGCTCGCCGTCGAGGAAGCCGAGGTGGTTCTCGATCTCGCCATGGACGCGCGCCTCCAGCGGCGCGCCCGCGGCGCCGAGGCGCGACAAGTAGAGCTTCAGCATGACCGGCAGCATCGCGCTGCCCTCCGCGTAGTGCAGGAGCTGCAGATAGCGGGGCCAGTCGGCCGACGACTCGGCCGGCGCCAGCCGCCCGCCGCCGTGGCGGCGCACCACGTACTCGATGATCGCGGAGGATTCGATCACCACCGCGCTTCCGTCCTGGAGGACCGGAGACTTGCCAAGGGGGTGGACCTTCTTCAGCGAGTCGGGCGCGAGGTTCGTCTGCGGGTCGCGCTGGTGGAAGACGATCTCGTACGGAAGCGCGAGCTCTTCGAGGAGCCAGAGGATGCGCTGAGAGCGCGAGTTGTCGAGGTGGTGGACGATCAGCATGGGGGGCGTGCGCCTAGCGCGCGCGGCTCTTCTCGAGGTGGGCCCACGCCTTCGGGAGCGAGATGTCGCGATTCGGCTTGCGCGGCGGCATGTTGAAGCTCGCCGGCGGCTTCCATTCCATCGCCTTCAGCGTCTCACCGACGTGTGTCATGTTCAGCATGTCGTGGCTGTAGCAGAAGCGGCCATTGCCCGCGTAGTAAAGAATGGAGAGGCCGGCGACGAACCAGGGCGCTCCATCGGGCTTGGTTCCGAGGATCTGATCCCACTGGCTCACCAGGCGCCGTCCCTCGCACATGGTCCAGTTCTCCGGGGTCGACCAGCCGTAGCCCGTGAGCCCCGCCATCGACTTCTCGAAGAAGTCGCGGATGTTCTCGCGGCCCTCGATGCGGCCCCAGGCCGGGTCGATGTAAACGGCGTCTTCGGTGAAGAACTCGGCGAGCTCGCTCCAGGTCTTCCGACCGGCGTCGACCTCGTCGCGCGCGGCGACGAAGCGGGCGTAGGTCTCTCGGGCCTCGTTCTCGAGCGGGGTCGGCATGGGGTGCTCCTTGGCTCAGGGGATCGCCAGGGTCTTGTAGCGCAGGATCATCAGCCTCGGCCCTCCTTCATGAACGCGTCGAGCGCCTGGTTGAACTCGTCGGAGACGAGCTGCGGGAAGTGATGCGGCGAGCGGATCACGATGCGCCGGCCGCCGCCGTGGGCCGCCACGGTCTCGGTGACGCCGGCGAACGAGGGGCTCCAGCCTCCATCGACGACGAGCAAAGGGATACGTTCGCGCTTCACGAGCGCGAGCTCGCGCTCGAGCGGCTCCTTGGCGGGGATCCTTCCGCGACGGAGCCCCTCGCCCATCCGCTTCAGCGCCGCGGGATCGAGGTTCATCATCTCCGCAGGAATTCCCACGAGCTTCATGAAGCGCTTCGCCCGCGCGGTCGCGGACAGCGAGAACACGTTCGTCAGGACCACTCGGAGCAGCCAGCGCCGGACGCGAGGATCGTGCGACGCCAGCGCCGCCATGGCCGGCTCGACCACCGTCAGCGAGCGCACGGCGGCCGGGCGGCGTGCCGCGGCGGCGAGCGCGACGCAGCCGCCGAAGGAATGGCCGACGAGGTGCGCGCCGTCCTCGAGCAGCTCGGCGACCCACGCGCGCGTCGGCCTCCGCGTCGTCGGGGCGGCCGGGGTCGGGGCTCTCCCCGTGGCCGGGCCGGTCGGGCACGATCAGCTGCCAGCCGCGCGTGGCGAGACGCTCCTGCGCGGAGAAGGTGCGCGTGCCGCCCGGCCCGCCCTGGATGCCGCCGTGCACCAGCACCACGCGCGGGCCCGAGGCTCCCCAGCGCGTGATGTGGATCGACGGGTCCATGCTCAACGACCGCCGGTCTCGGTCGCCGCTGGCTCGAGCAGGCGAGGCTCGGCGTCAGCCCGGCTCCTGCCAGAAGTGCTGGAACTGGAACCACTGCCACGGGTAGCGGCGCACGACCTCCTCGAGCTGGGCCACGACCTCGAGCATCACGCGGTCGAGCACGCGCGGGTCGCGCGCGGCGCGCGGCACCTCGACGGGCCGGCCGATCTGGAGCCCGTAGTGGCGGCGCCCGATGCGCGGCGCGAAGACGGGGATCACCGGCGCGCCCGCGAGCCGCGCCAGCACGAACGGACCGGAGGGAAACGGCGCCGGCGCGCCGAGGAAGGGCAGCACGCGCACGCCACCCGCGCGCGCCGCGCGGTCGAGCTGGATCGCGACGATCTCGTTGCGCTGGAGCGCCCGCACCAGGCCGAGCGACGAGAACACCGACGCGTCCGAGAGGATCACGTTCACGCCGGAGCGGGCGCGCGCCTGCTGCACGAACTCCTGGGTGGCCGGGTCCAGCTCGCGCCCCATCACCACGTGGACGCGGCACTCCTTGTCGTGCAGGCCCTTGGCCGCGATGTCCCAGCTGCCGATGTGGCCGGTCACCACCACGGCGCCGCGGCCCGCGGCGATCGCGTCGAGCACGGCGTCCTCGGACGGCGGCTCGATCCGCATGGGCTTCGGAGCGGGGCGAGTGGCTCTCCATCGTCTCGCTCGTGCAGAAGGCGAACTCGGCGTACATGCGCAGCGCCGCCCAGTGCGCCGTGAAGCGGTCTGCGCCGAGCACGCGCTCCATGTTGCGGACCGCGGCGCGTCTGCGCTCCGTGCCGAGCACGAAGGTGAGCGCCGCGATCAGGTAGGGCGAGCTGCGCTTGAACCAGTCGGGCGCATACGCCGAGCCGAGGTAGGCGAGCTTGCGGAGCCACACGCCGTTGACGTGGAGGGCGCGAGCCAGCTTCGTCAGAGGCCGCTGCATCGGCCGGCGAGTTTGACAGGAGCTTCGCCTCGGGCAAGGCTGCCGCCGTGGCCGAGCTCGCTGCGCTGATCCCCGCCCTCGACTGCGAGGCCAGCATCCAGGCCGTGGTGCGCGGCACGCGCCAGCACGTGGCGCGCGTCCTCGTCGTGGACGACGGCTCGAGCGACCGCACCGCCGACGCGGCGAAGGCGGCCGGCGCCGAGGTGCTGCGCCAGCCGACGAACTACGGCAAGGGCGCGGCATTGCGGCTCGGCATGCAGGCGCTGCGAGCCGACGGAGTCACGCACGTGCTCACGCTCGACGGCGACGGGCAGCACCCGACCGACGAGATCCCGGCCCTGCTCGCCGCCTCGGCGGCCGAGCCGCGCGCACTGGTGCTGGGGGCGCGTCAGCACGAGCCCGGCAGCCTGGCCCCGATCCGCGTGTTCGGCAATCGCTTCGCGAACCGCTGGGTGGAGATCGCCTGCGGCCAGGCCTTCGAGGACACGCAGTCGGGCTTCCGCGTCTACCCGCTCGAGGCGGCGCTCGCGCTCGGCTGCCGCGCCGATCGCTTCGCGTTCGAGACGGAGATGGTGATCCGCGGCGTGCGCGCGGGCCTCCCCATCCGCTCCGTGCCGGTGGCCGTCTACAACCCGCCCATCGCCGAGAGGATCAGCCACTTCCGCGGCTTCTCCGACACCGTGCGCATCGTGTTCACCGTGGTCGGGCTCATTCTACGAATCTGGTGAGCAGATGCGGACCGCGCGCGGCAGCACGCGGACGCGGAACGAGGTGGCCGGCGCGAGCTCCTCGCCGTCGGCCTGCGCGGGCACGGGCCGCTCGAAGTCGACGCGGATCTCGCGCGCGCGGCGCAGCAACGGGCTCGGCGGCGCTCGCCGCCCGCTCTGCACCCGGAGGTGGCGCAGCCACGCCCGCGGGTACTCCGCCACGTACTCGCGCCCCGACGCGAGCGCGAGCACGTCGAGGAGGCCGTCGGCGCAGTCGTTCGCGCCACCGTCGAAGCGGAACGGGCCCGCGTAGATCGGGGCGTTCACGATGGCCAGGTTATAGAGCGCGAGCGTCTCGTGGACGCCGTCCAGCCAGAGCCGCGCGCGCCCCCCGTGCGCGCCACGCAGCAGGCTCGCCGCGAAGCTCCCGAGGTAGAGGCTGTAGCCGCCGTCGATGCCCCGCGGCTCGAGGCGGCGATGGATGCGGTTGCGGAGCGCGAGCACGTCGGCATCCATGCCGAGCGCGAGCGAGCCGAGGAAGGGGCGGCCGTCCGCGCTGCCGATGTCGATCTCGCGGCGCGGGCCCGCTGCGATCGCGTCGACGGCGAGCGCCAGCGCGCCCGCACCCTCGCGGAGCGATCGCAGCCCGAACGAGCGCGCTGCGTTGTTGCCGGTGCCGAGCGGCAGGAAGCCGAGGGCGGTGCGTTCGAGCTGCTTCGTCTCGCAGAGCGCGCGCAGCGCGAGGCCGGCGGTGCCGTCGCCGCCGGCCGCCACCAGCACGTCGGGCTGCGCGGAGTTCAGCAGCTCGGCGACGCGCGCGAGGTCGGCGTCGCCGCCGCGGGTGTCGAGCTCCGCCACCACGCCCGTGCGCTCGCGCAGGCTCACGAGTGCACTCGTGCGCAGCCGCGCGCGGCCGACCGCACGCGGGTTCACGACGACGGCGACGCGAAGGGGCCGGGGCGTCACCTGCCGGCAAGGACCGCCGCGCCCTCGCGCGCCCAGTCCACCGCGTGCACCCAGGACAGCGGCCACGGCGCCTGGCCCGGGAAAAGGCCGAGCGCGACCACGGCGATCGCGCAGACGGCGAGCACGATGCCCTCGGCGCTGTGCAGGCGCAGCCGCGGCAGCTCGGCGCCGGGCTCGCGCATGTACATCACCACCGGCAGGCGCAGGTAGTAGTAGACCGACACCAGGCTGGTGAGCACCGCGATGATGGTGAGGCCCACGTAGCCCTCGCGCACCGCGGCCAGGAAGATCTGCAGCTTGCCCATGAAGCCGGCCGTGCCGGGGATGCCGGCCAGCGACACCATGAACAGCGTCATCAGCGCGGCGAGCGCGGGGCGCGTGCGCGCGAGGCCGGTGAAGTCCTCGATGCGGTCGGCGTCCTGGCCGCGGTGAGTGAGCGCGATGATCACGCCGAAGGCGCCGAGGTTCGTGAACAGGTACGCGAGCAGGTAGAACAGCATCGCGGCCCAGCCGGCCTGCGTGCCCGCCACGAGGCCCATCAGCAGGTAGCCCGCGTGCGCCACGCTCGAGTAGGCGAGCAGGCGTTTCACGTTCTCCTGGATCACCGCCATCACGTTGCCGACGATCATCGTGCCGGCGGCCAGCCACCAGAGCACGTCGCGCAGCAGGGGTCCGCCGCCGTCGAACGCGAACACGACGATGCGCATCAGCCCGGCGAAGGCGGCGGCCTTCACCGTCACCGACATGAAGGCCGTCACCGACGTGGGCGCGCCTTCGTAGACGTCGGGCGTCCACATGTGGAAGGGCACCGACGAGATCTTGAAGGTGAAGCCCACCACCACCAGCGCGAGGCCGAGCGCCGCGAGCGGCTGCTCGAGCACCGAAGGTGCGTTCCCGGGCGGGTCGAAGGCGTGCCTGAGCGCGCCGAAGTCGGTGGTGCCGGTGGCGCCGTAGAGCAGCGCCATGCCGTAGAGCAGGATCGCGCTCGCGAACGAGCCCACCAGGAAGTACTTGAGCGCGGCCTCGTTGCTGCGGAGCTTCCTGCGGTCGAAGCCCGCGAGCACGTAGATCGGAATGCTGAGCAGCTCGATGCCGAGGAACACGGCGATCAGGTCCACCGCCGAGACCAGCAGGATCATGCCGCTCGTCGCGAGCAGCACGAGCGCGTAGTACTCGCCGTGGTCGATCTTCAGCTCGCGCAGGTAGTAGTAGGAGAGCAGGCACGAGAGCGCGGAGCCCAGCGCCACCACCGCGATCGCGAAGTTCGCGAAGCGATCGAGCCGCACGAACGGGCGCGCGGCGTTGAACGCGACCGAGCTGCCCTCCACGAACATGGCCGCGGCCGAGGTGGCGACGACGAACAGCGTGAGCAGCGAGAGCGTGCAGAGCACGGCGCTCGCGAACGCCGGGCTCTTCACGCCGCGCTTCTTCAGGAGCAGGTCGGCCAGCAGCACGGCGAAGGCGCCCACGAGATCAGGATCAGCGGCAGCGCCGCCCGCAGCTCGAGGGTGGGTGCCGGGATCATCGCACCGCTCCCGCTTGCTGCGCAGCCAGAAGCTGGGCGTGTGCGCGCGCGGCGGCGGGGCCGGCGAGGGCCGAGCTCTTCGTCTCCATCACGTGCAGCAGGTCGAGCACCGGCGGATGCAGGCGGCGCAGGAGGGTGTCGGGATAGATGCCGATCCAGAACATCGGCACGATCATCGCGACCATCACCGCGCGCTCGCGCCAGCCGAGGTCGATGAGCCCGCGGTTCTCCGGGTTCTCGACGGGGCCGAAGAACACGCGCCGGAACATCCAGAGCAGGTAGACGGCGGCCAGCACCACGCCGAAGGTGGCGGCGGCCGTGACGACGGGCGCCGCCTTGAACGCGCCGAGCAGGATCAGGAACTCGCCCACGAAGCCGTTCAGCATCGGCAACCCGACGCTCGACATCGCCGTGATGCCGAACAGCGCCGCGTACACGGGCATCGGCTTCGCGATGCCGCCGAACGCCGCGATCTCGCGCGTGTGGCGGCGCTCGTAGAGCATGCCGACCAGCAGGAACAGCGCGCCGGTCGAGACGCCGTGGTTCACCATCTGGAGGATCGAGCCCTCGAGCCCCTCCACGTTCAGCGCGAACATGCCGAGCATCACGAAGCCGAGATGCGCCACGGACGAGTAGGCGACCAGCTTCTTGACGTCCTTCTGCACCATCGCGACGAGCGCGCCGTAGAGGATGCCGGCGAGCGCCAGGCCGAAGACCAGCGGCGCGAACTCCACGCGACGCCACCGGGAACAGCGGCAACGCGAAGCGCACGAAGCCGTAGGTGCCCATCTTCAGCAGCACGCCGGCGAGGATCACCGAGCCGGCCGTGGGCGCCTCGACGTGGGCGTCGGGGAGCCAGGTGTGGAGCGGGAACACCGGCACCTTCACGCCGAACGCGAGGAAGAAGGCGGCGAACAACCAAGCCTGCGTCTGCCACCACGTGCCGGTGGTGGGGATGATCGTCTCGAGCACGCCGGGCACCACGCTGCCCGGCCCGGTCACGAGGTCGAAGGTCCAGATGCCGAACTGCTGGTGGTGGAGCACGTAGACGACGATGATCGCCACGAGCATCAGCAGCGAGCCGAACATCGTGAAGAGGAAGAACTTCACGGCCGCGTAGACGCGCCGCGCGCCGCCCCAGACCCCGATGATGAAGTACATCGGGATCAGCATCAGCTCCCAGAACACGTAGAACTGGAACAGGTTCAGCGCGGCGAAGGTGCCGACCATGCCCGTCTCGAGCGAGAGCATGAAGAAGATCCAGCTGCGCGGGGAGCGCTCGATGTCGTGCCACGACGCCACCAGCACCACCGGCATCAAGAAAGTCGTGAGCAGCGTGAGCAGCAGACTGATGCCGTCGATGCCGACGAACCAGTGGATGCCGTACTGCGGCAGCCAGGGCGCGTACTCGATGAACTGGTAGCCGGTGCGCGTCGGATCGAAGCCGCGCCAGAGGCCGAGCGAGAGCACGAAGGTGAGCACCGCCGCCGCGAGGCCCGCGCCGCGCCAGAGCTCGGCGGGCAGCCGGCGCCCTGCGAGCCGCGCCACGCTCTCGACGGCGACGAGCACGAGCGCCACGGCGAACGGCGCGAACGTCACCCACGAGAGCAGCGGCAGCGCGTGCCTCATCCGGCCACCAGGTACGCCGCGATGGCGAGCGTCCCGAGCACCATGAAGAACAGGTATCCCTGCGCGAGGCCGGACTGGAATTGACGCAGCACGCCGCTCGCGAAGCCGCGCACCAGCCGCGCCGAGCCGTTCACCACCGCGCCGTCGATCACGCCCGCGTCGATGCCGCGGTAGAGCACGTTCTCCGACACCGCGACGAGCGGCCGCACGAGAGCGGCGTCGTAGGCCTCGTCCACGTAGTACTTGTTCGCGACCAGGCGGTAGAGGCCGCCGAGGCCCGCGCGGATCTTCGCCGGCAGCTCGGGCCGCCACAGGTAGAGCCAGGCGGCGAGCAGTGCGCCGACGCCGGCCACCGCCACCGACGCAGCCGCGAGCCATTGCTCGGTCGAGGACGGAGCCTCGTGATGCGCGCCGTGCAGCACCGAGGAGAGGAAGTTCGCGAGGCTGTTGCTGTGGGCCGGATCCACGCCCGGCACGGGGTTCAGCGCCGCGGAGGGCCCGAGGAAGCCGCCGAAGATCGAGAGCACCACCAGCACGGCGAGCGGGATCAGGATCCACTGGCCCGGCTCGTGCACGTGCGCGCGCACCTCGGGCGCGACGCGGCTCTCCCCGAGGAACGTGCGGAAGTGGAGCCGGAACATGTAGAAGGCGGTGAGGCCGGCGGTGACGAGCGCGAGCGCGTAGAGCGCGCCGTGGCCGGGCACGCCGTGCGCGAGGTAGGCGGAGAGCAGGATCTCGTCCTTCGAGAAGAAGCCCGACATCAAGGGAAGCCCGCGATCGCGAGGACGCCGACCAGGAAGAACCTGTGCGTCCACGGGATCTGTGCGCGCAGGCCGCCCATCTTGTCGGTGTCCTGCTCGTGGTGCATGGCCAGGATCACCGCGCCCGCGCCGAGGAAGAGCAGCGCCTTGAAGAAGGCGTGTGTCACCAGGTGGAAGATCGCCGCGGAGTACGCGCCGCAGCCGGCGGCGACGAACATGTAGCCGAGCTGGCTGACGGTGGAGTACGCCAGCACCTTCTTGATGTCGGTCTGGGCGATCGCGATGGTGGCCGCGAACACCGCGGTGAGCGCGCCCGTCCACGCGATCACAGCCGACGCGCCCGGCGCCTCCGCGTACAGGAAGCCGAGCCGGCAGACCATGTAGACGCCGGCCGTCACCATGGTGGCGGCGTGGATCAGCGCCGAGACGGGCGTCGGGCCGGCCATCGCGTCGGGCAGCCACACGTAGAGCGGAAGCTGCGCGGACTTGCCGCAGGCGCCGAGGAAGAAGCAGAGCCCGATCAGCGTGGTGAGCTTCCAGGTCGGCGCGCCCGGCAGGAAGCCGAGCCACGCTGGCAGCGTCACGGTCTGCTCCGCGATGCGCGGCAGCGCCTCGGCCAGCTCGCGGAAGTTCACCGTCGCGGCGTCCATCTCGGCCAGCGACCAGAACAGCAGGAAGATGCCGAGCAGGAAGCCGAAGTCGCCGATGCGGTTCACGATGAACGCCTTGGCGCCGCAGTAGGCGTTCCAGCGGTCGGTGAACCAGAAGCCGATCAGCAGGTAGGAGCAGAGCCCGACGCCCTCCCAGCCGAGGAACATCAGCACCAGGTTGTCCGCCGAGGACGAGCACCAGCATCGAGAACAGGAACAGGTTCAGGAAGCAGAAGAAGCGCTGGAAGCCGCGGTCTTCGCGGTGGTCGTCGTCCATGTAGCCGACCGAGTAGACGTGGATCAGCGTGCCCACGCCCGTGACCACGAGCGTCATCACGGCGGAGAGCGGATCGAACAGGAACGCGGCGTCTGCGCTGAGGCTGCCGGCGCCGATCCACGTGAAGAGCATGTCGCCGAGCACGCGCTGCTCGGCGGGGAGCCCCGCGAGCCTCAGCAGCGCCAGGAAGGCGATGCCGAAGGAGAGGGCCGGCGCGCCCACCGAGAGCGCGATCGTGGCCGCGCGCCCGAGCGGCCGCCGGAGGAGCGCGAGCGACACGCCGTGCACCGTGGCGGCGAGGAGCGGCAGCAGCACGATCCAGCGCAGCAGCGGGTACGCCTCGGCCTCTACCATTTGAGCAGGCTCACGTCGTCGACGTTCACGGACTCGCGGTTCCGGAACAGCGCGATCACGATGCCCAGGCCCACGGCCACCTCGGCGGCCGCCACCACGATCACCATCAGCACGAAGATCTGGCCAGACGAGGTCGCCCCACTGCCGCGAGAACGCCACGAGCGCGAGGTTCACGGCGTTCAGCATCAGCTCGATCGACATCAGGATCACGATCAGGTTGCGGCGCGTGAGCGCCCCGAGCGCGCCGAGCACGAACAGGAGCGCCGAGAGAGCGACTGCCTTCTCGACCATCAGTCGATGCTCCGCTTCGCGAGGATCACGGCGCCGACCATCGCGGCGAGCAGCAGCAGCGACGTCACCTCGAAGGCCAGCACCCAGTCGGTGAACAGCGCGGCGCCCACCACGCGGTAGCCGCCGAAGTCGGCCGCGATCTCCGCGGGCGGCCCGAACGCGCGCGGCAGCAGCAACAGCGTCTCCACGCACACGCCCGCGCCGAACACGACCGCGAGCCGCTTGGTCCAGCGCAGCCGATCCACGCCGAAGTCGTCCTGGCGCAGGTTGAGCAGCATCACCACGAACAGGAACACCACCACGATCGCGCCCGCGTAGACCAGGATCTGGAGCACGCCGATCAGGTACGCGTCGAGCAGCACGTAGATCGCGCCGAGCGACACCATGGTGCCGACCAGCGAGAGCGCGCCGGCCACGGTGTTCCGCACGTTCAGCAGCATGCCGAGCGCGCCGGCCACCGCGCACGCCGCGAACAGGTAGAAGAGCACGTCAATCACGCGCCGCGCTCCAGCAGCAGGATGAAGAGGCCGGTCGCGAACACGTTCACGATCGAGAGCGGCAGGATCATCTTCCAGCACAGGTCCATGACCTGGTCGTAGCGGAAGCGCGGCAGCGTCCAGCGCAGCGCCATCTGCAGCCAGATCATGATCACGACCTTGAGCAGGAACGAGAGCACGTGCAGCACGATGCAGAGGCCGGTGGCGAAGCCGTGGCCGAACACGCCGGAGACGCCGCCGATGATGTCGTCGGTCGTGAGCCAGGGGATCGACCAGCCGCCGAGGAACAGCGAGGTGACGATCGTGCCGATCACCGGCACCTCGAGGAACTCGGCCGTGTAGAACAGGCCGAAGCGCATCCCCGAGTACTCCATGTGGTAGCCGGCGACGAGCTCCGACTCGCCCTCGGGTGCGTCGAACGGCGGGCGCTTGTTCTCCGCCATGATGCAGGTCAGGAACAGGATGAAGCCGAGCGGCTGGAGCAGGATCCCCCACGTCGGCAGCGTCGCCCACGACAGGAAGGCCGGCACCGCCACGCCGAACACGTGCTCGAGGAAGCCGAAAATGCGGAACGTGTCGTCCTGGAACGCCGCCATCTCGGTGAGCTTCAGCGTGCCGTAACACATGAACAGGCCGACGATGGAGAGCCCCATCGTGACCTCGTACGAGATCATCTGCGCCGAGGCGCGCATCGAGCCGAGCAGGCCCCAGTTGCTGTTGCTCGCCCAGCCGGCCATCACCGCGCCGTAGGTGGCGAGCGAGCCCACGGCGAACACGAACAGGATGCCCCAGTCGATGTCGGCCACGACCAGGCTGAAGGTGGTGCCGTCGAGCGTATACGTGCCGCCGAACGGGATGACCGCGAGCGTGACGATCGCCGGCACCAGCGCGATCACCGGCGCGAGCTGGTGCAGCACGCGGTTCGCGCCGTACGGCACCACGTCTTCCTTCGAAAGCAGCTTCAGCACGTCGGCCGCCGGATGCAGCAGACCCAACAACGTGAGCCCGAGGAAGTCGGCGCGGTTGGCGCCGATGCGGTCCTGCATCACGGCGCTCTGCTTGCGCTCGACCCAGGTGATGAGCGGCAGGAACAGGCCCGCCACCACCAGCACGATGAAGAGCAGCTTGACGATGACGCCGAGGATCATGCGCCCGCGCCTCGCAGCGGCAGACCTTCGGCGCCCACCGAGTCGACGTGCACGCCCGCGAAGGCCGGCACCGCCGCGCCGATCGCGCGCGATACGGCGCGCGGGTCCCAAGGCCCTTCGAAGAGCGCGAGGCCGAGAGCGCGCGCGAGGCGCAGCAGCGTCTCGCCCTCGGCGGCTGCGAAGTGGGCGGGCTCGACGGCCGGCTCGACGCGCTGCACGCGGCCCGCGTGGTTGGTGAGCGTGCCGAGCTTCTCGGCGGCCACCCGCGCGGGCAGCACTACGTGCGCTACGCGCTCGAGCGCCGAGTGGTGGGAGTCGAGCAGGATCAGCGTGTCGAGGCCGCGGAACAGCTCCTCGCTGGCGCCGAACGCCGGGTCGAGCACGTCGTGGCCGAGCGCGATGAGCACGCGCGCACCGCCGCCCTTGATGCGGTCGAGCACCGGGCCCGGGGCGCCGAAGCCGAGCGCGCGGGCGCCCGCCGCGTTCGCGGCCTTGTCGGCCTTGATCAGGAGCGCGTCGGCGCGGCCCTCCCGCACCGCCACGCCGGCGGCGCTGCTGGTGCCGAGCGCCTCGAGCAGGCGCCGCAACGTGAACAGGTCTTCGTTCGTGGCGTGCGGCGAGGCGAGCGCCACCACCACGCCCGGGCCGCTCGCGTCCACCGCCCGGCGGATGCGCGCAGCGGCTTCCTCGAGCGCCGCGTCGAAGGCGACCGCCACGAGCCGGCCGTCCGCGCTGCGTAGCTGCGGCTCGCGCAGGCGGTCCTCCCCGCCGATCGCGTGGTAGGACATGCGGCCCTCGTCGCACATCCACGTCTCGTTCACGGCGTCGTTGCGGCGCGGCACGTACCGGTAGACGCGATTGTTCGCGACGCCGAGGTGTACGTTGCAGCCGTTCGAGCAGCCGGTGCAGACGCCCGGCACGTCGTCGAGGAACCAGACGCGGATCTTGAAGCGGAAGTCCTTGGTGGTGAGCGCGCCCACCGGGCAAATGTCCGCCACGTTCATCGAGTAGTCGTTCTCGAGCGGCTGGCCGGGCGCCGTCTCGATCACGGAGTGGTCGCCGCGCCCCTGCACCATCAGCTCGCCGGTGCCGGGCACCTCGCGGCAGAAGCGCACGCAGCGGCGGCACAGGATGCAACGCTCCTGGTCGAACACGATGGTGGGCCCGAGCTCCACCTTCTTCTTGGCCGGACGCCGCGGCTCGCGCGTGCGCGCGTGATCGACGCCGTACTCGAACGCGTAGTCCTGGAGCTTGCACTCGCCGGCCTGGTCGCAGATCGGGCAATCGAGCGGGTGGTTGACGAGCAGCAGCTCCATCACGCCCTGACGCGCGGTCGTGACGCGCGGCGTCTGCGTGCGGATCACCATGCCGTCCTTGACCGGCGTGTTGCACGCGATCTGGAGCTTCGGGAAGCCCTCGATCTCCACCTGACAGAGCCGGCAGGAGCCGTCGATCGAGAGCTTCGGGTGCCAGCAGTAGTGCGGGACGTCCACGCCGTTCATGAGCAGGCCGAGGTCGTCGAGCGCCTGGAGGATCGTGCGCCCGTCCGTCACCTCGTAGCTCTGGTCGTCGATGGTGATGCGCGGCATCAGAGCGCGAAGCTCTCCGGGAAGGGGCAGTGCCCCAGCTTGACGTGGGCCTCGAAGTCCTCGCGGAAGTGCCGCAGCAGCCCTTGGATGGGCCAGGCCGCAGCGTCGGAGAACGCGCAGATCGTGGCGCCCTCCATCTTGCCGGCGACGTCGAGCAGCAGGTCGAGATCGTCGGGGTTGCCGGCGCCGCGCTCGATGCGGTTCAGCACCTTGTTGATCCAGCCCGTGCCCTCGCGGCACTGCGTGCACTGGCCGCACGACTCGTCGCGGAAGAAGTACGAGATCACGCAGCCCACGCGCACCATGCAGGTGGTCTCGTCCATCACCATCACGCCGCCGGTGCCGAGCATCGTCTTGCGCTCGCGCAGGAACTCGTTCGCCATCGGCACGTCGAGCATCCCGGCGGGCAGGATCGGCATCGACATGCCGCCCGGGATCACGCCCTTCACCTTGCGCCCGCCCGGTACGCCGCCGGCGTGCTCGAAGACCAGCGCGTCGAGCTTGGTGCCGAGCGGCAGCTCGTAGAGTCCCGGCCGGTTCACGTGGCCCGACACGCCGAAGATGGTGTTGCCCGGGCTCTTGTCGGTGCCCATGCCCTTGAACCACGCGGCGCCGCGCCGGAGGATGTGCGGCACGTGGCAGAAGGTCTCCACGTTGTTCACGGTGGTCGGCATGCCGAACGCGCCGTACTGCGCGGGGAAGGGCGGCTTCTTGCGCGGCTGGCCCTTCTTGCCTTCGAGGGACTCGAGCAGCCCCGTTTCCTCGCCGCAGATGTAGGCGCCCGCGCCGCGCATCAGCACGACGTCGTGGCGGAACTTCGTGCCCATGATGTTCGCGCCGAGGAAGCCGCGCGCCGTGGCCTCGTCGATCGCGCGCTGGAGCTCGCGCGCGGAGTGCGCGTACTCGCCGCGCACGTAGATGAAGGTCTTCTCGGCGCCGGTGGCCCACGCGCCGATCAGGATGCCTTCGAGCAGCTGATGCGGGCCGCGCTCCATCAGGATGCGGTCCTTGAACGAGCCCGGCTCCGACTCGTCCGCGTTGCAGACGAGGTACTTCGGCTTGTCGTTGCCCGGCGGCATGAACGACCACTTCTGGCCGGTCGGGAAGCCCGCGCCGCCGCGGCCTTGCAGGCCCGCGGCCTTCACCTCCTCCACCACCTCGGTGGGGGACATCTGCTTCAGCGCCTTCTTCGCCGCCTCGTAGCCGCCCTTCTTGACGTAGCCCTCGAGCGTGCCGAACGCGGCGTCTGCGAAGTGCTCGGACAGGTAGCCGGTGACGTAGGGCGCCTCGAGACCCATCGCTACTTCAGCCCGTCCACGATCTGCTTCGCTTTCGGGACGTCGAGGTTCTCGTGGTAGCTCTCGTCCACGCGCATCATCGGCGCGTAGGCGCAGGCACCGAGGCACTCCTCGTGGCCGAGCGTGACGCGGCCGTCCTTCGTCGTCTCGCCCGGCTTCACGCCGAGGTGCGACTCGAGCGCGCCGAGCAGCTGGCGCGCGCCGCGCAGCGAGCACGGCAGGTTGGTGCACACGTAGACGTGGTGCCGGCCCTGCGGCCGGTCGTAGAACATGTTGTAGAAGGAGACGACCTCCATCACCTCGACCGGACGGATCTCGAAGATCGCGGCGAGCTCGCGCGCTTGATCGGGCGTGATGAAGCCGCGCTCGGCCTGCACCAGGTGAAGGGCCGGCAGGAGCGCGCCGCGCTTCTTCGGGTACTTCGCGATCTCGCGCTCGATCGCGGCGCGCGTCTCGCCCCCGATCACCACTCGAGGGCCCCCTTCCTCCACTCGTAGAGGAGGCCGATCACGAGCGGCACCGTGAAGATCGTCATGATCGTGAAGCCGTAGAGCCCGAGATCGCGGAACAGCGCGCCCCACGGGTAGAAGAACACGGCCTCGAGGTCGAACAGCACGAACAGCATCGCGACCAGATAGAACTTCACCGAGAAGCGCTGCTTCGGTGAGACGATCTGGCGCTCGCCGCACTCGAAGGGCTCCTGCTTCTCCGGGAACTCGCGGCGCGGGCCGAGCAGCTTGTGCACGCCGCCGAGCAGGCCGGCGACGAGCAGCGCGACGACGAGGATCAGGAGGATGCCGACGAACTCCGCGAGCACCGCTCTCCCCCGACCCCGGTTTGGAACTCCGCGAAACGAGGCATTTCGCGAAGTGAGAACTGCGACGAAACTCCGCGTGCTTCCACGCGAAAAAGCGCGCGCAACGTAGCTTCGGCCCCCCACAGCGTCAACGGAATCGCGCGCCTTGTGACGCCGCAACCGGCGACGAGGAGGGCCGCCCACGGATGCGTGCGGCGTGGATCCCCTCCTCGTGACGCCGCAACCGGCGACGAGGAGGGCCGTCCACGGATGCGTGCGGCGTGGATCCCCTCTGCGCGCCGTCTACACTGCGCGGCATGCCGACCCCCGTCGCGGTGCTCGGCGCGGGAAGCTTCGGCACCTGCCTCGCCGTCCTCGCCGCGCGCGAGCACGAGGTCACGATCTGGGCGCGCGAGCCCGCCGTCGCAGCGGCGATCCAGCGCGACCGACGCAACCCCCGCTATCTCAGCGAGGTCGAGCTGCCGCCGAGCGTGCGCGCCACCTCCGATCTCGCGGAGGCGCTCGACGGCCGCGAGCTCGTGATCTGCGCGGTGCCGAGTCACGGCGTGCGCGCCGTGATGGCCGAGGCCTCGGAGCGCATGGATCCGGAGTCGATCCTGGTCTCGACCGTGAAGGGCATCGAGGTCGAGAGCGGCATGCTCATGCACCAGGTGCTCGAGGACGTGCTCGACCGGAGCTTCCACGCGCGGCTGGTGGTGCTCTCGGGTCCGTCGTTCGCGCGCGAGGTGGCGGAGCGCCAGCCCACGGCGGTGACGCTGGCCTGCCGCGAGGAGGCGTACGCCATCTCCGTGCAGACTGCCCTCTCCTGCCCCTGGTTCCGCTGCTACACGCACGACGACGTGGTGGGCGCCGAGGTCGGCGGCGCGCTCAAGAACGTGGTGGCGATCGCGGTGGGCATGTGCGACGGGCTCGGCCGCGGCCTGAACGCGCGCGCCGGCTTGATGACGCGCGGCCTGCGCGAGATCACCCGGCTCGGCGAGGCGCTGGGGGCGAATCCTCTCACCTTCCTCGGCCTCTCCGGGATGGGCGACCTCATCCTCACCTGCACCGGCGACCTGTCGCGGAACCGCCAGGTCGGGCTCGAGCTCGGCCGCGGGCGCGAGCTGGCCGACATCGTGGGCGGCATGAAGCAGGTCGCCGAGGGCGTGCGCACGACCTTCGCGGTATGCGCGCTCGCGGAGCGGTTCGGCGTGGACATGCCGATCGCGCACGCCGTCCGAGCGGTGCTCCAGGGCGACTGGTCGCCCGAGGAGGCCGGCCAGCGGCTGATGACGCGGCAGCTCCGCAGCGAGAGCGAGTAACGTCGATCCAGCCCCACGGGGACGAATGCCGCCCCGCATCCGCGGGGTAGGGACTCGTCGTCAGTCGGCGGCCAACACCGCCCCGCATCCGCGGGGGGTAGGACTCGTCGTCAGTCGGCGGCCAACAGACCGGGCCCTTGTGGCCGGTCCATACGGGCGCGAAAATGAAAATCATTTTCACTAGAGCCCTATGACCCGCCCTCCCGTCCCCCTGTCGGATCTGCCCGTCGGCGGCCGCGGCGTGGTGGTCGCGCTCGACGCGCCCCCCGCGCTCGCGGCGCGGCTGACCGCGCTCGGCTTCCTGCCCGCGACCGAGGTGCGCTGCCGGCGGCGCGCTCCCCTCGGCGACCCGCGCGTCTACGAGCTGCGCGGGACGCAGCTCTGCCTGCGCCGGAGCGAGGCGAAGAACATCCTGGTCGAGCTGGCATGAGCGAGGCCACGCTCCCCGCGCGCGGCCCGGTGCGGCTCGGTCTGGTCGGCAGCCCGAACTCGGGCAAGACCACGCTCTTCAACGCGCTCACCGGCCTGCGCGCCCGCGTCGGGAACTACCCGGGCGTGACCGTCGAGCGGCGCGAGGGCGATGCGCTCGTCGAAGGCGCGCGGCTCCGCGTGATCGACCTGCCGGGCGTCTACAGCCTCGCGCCACTCTCGCCGGACGAGGCCATCGTGGCGCGCGTGCTCGGCGGCGAGATCGCGGAGGTGCCGCCGCCCGACGGCCTGGTGCTCACGGTGGACGCCACCAGCCTCGAGCGCTCGCTGCTGCTCGTGGCCGAGGTGCTGCGGCTCCGCAAGCCGGTCTGTCTCGCGCTCACGATGGTGGACGAGCTGCACGCACGCGGAGGCCAGGTCGATCTCGCGCGGCTCTCGGATGCGCTCGGCGTGCCCGTGGTCGGCGTGGTCGGCCATCGCGGCCTCGGCCTCGGCGAGCTCCGGAAGCTGTTGCCGCATCCCGAGCGCTGGAGCCAGCCGCCGCTGCTGCCGCCCTCGGAGCCGCACGAGCGGGACGATTGGCTGGCCTCCGTGCTCGCGCGCGTGCTGGTGAAGCGCCCGGGCCCGAGCCGCATCACCGAGGCGATCGATCGCATCGTCCTGCATCCGGTCGCCGGCACACTGCTGTTCGCCGTCGTGATGGTGCTGTTCTTCCAGCTCATCTTCGCGTGGGCCACGCCGGCGATGAACGCGATCTCCGCGTCCGTGACGAGCCTGGGCGTGCTGCTGCGCGGCGCGCTGCCCCCCGGCCTCGCGACCGACTTCCTGGTGGACGGGATGGTCGCGGGTGTCGGCGCCGTGGTGGTGTTCCTGCCGCAGATCCTGCTGCTCTTCACCGTGCTGCACCTGCTCGAAGACCTCGGCTACATGGCGCGTGCCGCGTTCGTCGTGGACCGGCTGATGGGGCGGATCGGGCTCGAGGGACGCGCCTTCGTGGCGCTGCTCTCGTCCTACGCGTGCGCGGTGCCGGGCATCATGGCGACGCGCACGATCCCGTCGCCGCGGCAACGGCTCGTGACGATCCTCGTCTCGCCGCTGATGACCTGCTCGGCGCGGCTGCCGGTGTACGCGCTGCTGATCGGCGCGTTCGTGCCGGCCACCACGGTCTGGGGCTTCCTCGGCCTCCAGGGCCTGGTGCTGCTCGGGCTGTATCTGCTCGGCGCGACGGCTGCGCTCGTCGCCGCCTCGGTGCTGTCGCGGACGATCGGGCGGGGCGAGACGCTCCCGTTCTACCTGGAGCTGCCGCCGTACCGCGTGCCGCCGGCGCGCCTGCTCGCCTCGCAGGTGTGGGGCGCCGCGCGCGCGTTCCTGCGCCGCGCCGGCACGATCATCCTCGGTGTCTCGATCGTGCTCTGGGTGCTGCTCTCGTTCCCGCGCACGCCTCCGCCGGCGGGCATGCCGGCTGCGGAGGCCGCCCGCCTCTCGCTCGAGCACAGCGCGGCGGGCCGCATCGGCCATGCGCTCGAGCCGGCTCTCGCGCCGCTCGGCTTCGACTGGAAGATCGGCGTCGGGCTGGTCGCGAGCCTCGCCGCGCGCGAGGTGATCGTGGCGACTCTCGCCCAGATCTACGCCGCCACGGACGACGACGCGGGCTCGCTGCGCGACGCGATCCGCGCCGACCGCGACCCGCGGAGCGGCCAGCTCGTCTTCACGCCCGCCACGGTCGCCTCCCTGCTCGTGTTCTTCGTGTTCGCGCTCCAATGCACCTCGACGCTCGCCACGATCTGGCGCGAGACGAACTCGTGGCGCTGGCCGGCCTTCGCCTTCGGTTACCTTCTGGCCCTCGCCTACGGGGCGAGCTTCCTCACTCATCGGATCGTCGGTGCACTCACGGGTTAGGCAAGCGGCGAGCTTCGCGCCGCGCGCAGTGACCCGAAGACGAACGGAGTCACGACCGATGCACACGCGGCTTGGAGACGCATCCGACGTTTGCGCCCCGGCTCGCTTTCGTGGGGTCGTCGCGCTCCTCCTCGGCCTCGTGCTCGCGAGCGCGGGCTGTGGGCCGCGCTACGCGCGCGTGCCGCTGCAGGAGGACGACGACACGAAGGTGCTGCTGCGCGCCGAGCTGCGCGACGGCAAGCCGCTCGACCGCGGCTTCCGCCATCCCGCCACGATCTCGGGCGTCCGCCTCGCGCACTTGCTCGCGCAGATCGACGTGCGCGTGGACACGGGCGACGAGAAGCCGAGCGAGCGGCAGCCGGCGATCCCGACCGACCTCGTCTACCCGCTCGGCGAGGCGCTCTCGAACGCCTTCGCCAAGGCCGACCCGAGCCAGGAGATCGTGGTGCAGGCGCTGCGCCGCGAGCGCCGGCTCGGCCTGTTCACGCAGGCCTTCGCCACGAGCTTCGTGGCGTTCGTGGGCGAAGACGATCTGCTGCACCTCCAGCTCTCGCGCATCGACTGGCCCGTGCCGAAGGGCGGCGAAGAGGAGCTGCGCGAGCCCGTCGCGGGGCGCGAGGTGATGGCGTTCCGCGTGCTCGCCTCGGAGGGCGTGGACCCGACCGGTCGTCAATCCGTGGCGGTGCACTGGCAGGACGAGCGCTTCCGCAATCCGACCACGGTGCGCGTCGGCCCCGGCGGCAAGATGACGCGCCGTACGGTGCTGATGGAGGAGGAGGCGCCCGCGGCGGAGCCGGAGCCTGCGGGTGTCGCGTTGCCGACCGATCCCGACGCGCTCCGCGCGCTGGCCGACCTCGAAGAGGCGCGGCGCGCGGGAGTGGTGACCGAGGCTGAGTACCAGCGCCAGCGTCGCGCGCTGCTGCAACCGGCAAGTCAGTGACAACGGGCCGCTGGCCGAATCGCTCTGGTGGCAACTCCCTCCTCGCGTAATCTGTCGCGTTCCGCAGCGGAACCACCATCCCAGAGCCCCCCCTTCGGAGCGCCCATGGCCCTGCTCGTGCTTCTGCTCGAGGTCCTCTGCTACGCGACCGCCGCGGTGCTGCTGAGCCGCTTCGGCCGCGAGCCGTGGAAGGGCCGCGCCCTCTCCGTGCTCAAGGCCTGGTTCACGGTGCGCGTGTTCTGGCTGCTGCTCGCGCACCCGGTGAAGCTCGAGGACGGCAGCCGCGAGCCCGCGCTGCAGCTCATCTGGGACACGCTGGGCGGCATCGACGCCACGACCTTCTGGCTCTTCCTCGCCTGCGCGGCCGGCATCAAGTTCGTCGGCATCCTCGCCTCGATGCAGCGCTGGCGCGTGCTCCTCCAGGGCCAGGGCATCGAGCTGCCGTTCGGGCACGTCTTCGGCTCGTTCCTGATCGGGCGCTTCATCGGCACCTTCCTGCCGAGCACCGCCGGCCTCGACGGCTACACGCTCTACGACGCGGCGCGCTTCAGCGGCAAGAGCGTCGAGGTCACCGCGGCGAAGTTCCTGGAGAAGATCCTCGGCATCACCGGGATCTTCCTCTCCTACCTGGTCGCGCTGCCGGCCGGCCTGGTGATGTTCCACTCCATCCTCGGCGAGCAGCGCGGCGACATGGTCGCGCTGCTGAGCGTCGTGCCGTGCGTCGCCATCGTGGGCGGGCTGCTCTTCCTGCTCTGGTTCCCCGGCGTCGTGGTGTGGGGCACCCTGCACCTGCCGCTGCCGGGCAAGGCGCACCTCACGAGCCTCGTGCACCGCGTCTCGCATGCCGCCGCCGCATACAAGCAGAAAAAGCTGCTGGCCCTCGCCGCGCTCGGGCTCTCGTTCGTCGTCCACTTCACGACCGCCGTGCTCTACTACTTCACCGCACGCGCGATCTCGGCGCCGGGCGCGGAGTTCTGGCCGATCGTGCTGGCCTCGTCGATCCAGATCCTCGCGACCGTGCTCTCGCCGGTGACCATCGCGGGCGAGGGGATCCGCGAGCTCGCGCAGCTCGTGCTGCTCCAGAACCTGATCGGCGCCGGACCTTCGATCGTGTCGGCGGCCCTGGGCTTCTGGGCGGCCGAGGCGCTCACCCTCGGCGGCGCCTGGTTCTGGTGGACGCGCGCCGCCGACTACACGCCGAAGTGGTGCCGCGTGGACGGCCGGCAGGTGGACTACGCCGAGGCCGCGCGCGCGGCCGCCCGCTTCGCCGACACGGCGCCCGGCGTGCGCGGGGCCGGCGCCCCGCTCCCGCCCTACGCGGTGCGTGCGCGCCGCGCCGCGGCGTACGGGCTCGGCGCCGGCGTGATCGCGGCGCTCGTGATCGGCCTCGGCGAGGCGATCGCCGTGGCGGCTGCGGGCTTCGGCAGCGAGGCGCAGGTGCTCTGGTACGCGCCGCTCGCCTGGGCGGTGGTGCTGGCGCCGCTGTGTGTCGCCGGTGGCCTCGTGCTCGCAGCGTTCCCGATGGACGTGCGCGAGACGCGCGGCTGGACGCCCGCGCTCGCCTGGCTCGCGACGCTCGTGCCGATGGGCCTCGCCGTGACGCTGTTCCGTCTCTATCGCGACGCGTACCAGGAGCAGCTGCCGCCCGCGCCGGTGCTGGCGGCGGTGGCCGGCGCGTTCTTCGTGCTCGCGCTGCTGCTCTTCTTCGTGGCGCCGCGCGTGCTGCGCGGGGCGCTCGGCGCGATCGCGACGCCGCGGGTCGCGCTTTCGCTGCTGGTGGCCGCGGTGATCGGCGGCGTGATCGGTGGGCGGCTGGCGCCCCTCACGCCGCCCTCGCGCTCGAGCGCGCCGCCCGCGCCCGAGGCGCTCGCGAAGCAGCCCAACCTGATCCTCATCATGGTGGACACGCTGCGCGCGGATCACGTGTCGTGTTACGGCGGACCGGACGCGGTCGAGACGCCGAACCTCTGCCGCATCGCGGCGGACGGCGGCACCCGGTACACCGCCTTCTCCCACGCCTCGTGGACGAAGCCCGCCACGGCCACGCTGCTGACCTCGCTCGTGCCGAGCACGCACCAGGCGATGTCGAAGACCTCGGCGCTCTCGCCCGACATCGAGACGCTCGCCGAGGCGCTCCAGGCTCGCGGCTACGCCACGGGCGGCATCGTGTCGAACACGAACCTGACCGAGGCCTTCGGCTTCGCGCAGGGCTTCGACGAGTACCAGTACCTCGGCCCCGACTACCTGTTCCGCGCGCAGGAGTCGTCGTCGAAGCTGGTGCTCTATCAGATCCTGCGCCGCGCGTACTTCATGGCGGTGCCGGGGCTCCGCTTCGGCGACTTCTATCAGGACTCCGCCGTCGCGAACGGGCATGCCTTCGAGTTCCTCGAGCGCCACCGGGCCTCGCGCTTCTTCCTGTTCCTCCACTACATGGACCCGCACGATCCCTACTTCCGGCACCCCTACGACGGGCACGGCATCGCGCGCGCGGCGAACCAGCACCCGACGCCGGCGATGGCCGAGGAGATGCACGCGCTCTACAAGGGCGAGATCGCGTACCTCGACGGAAATTTCGGGGCGCTGCTCGCGAAGCTCGAGGAGCTCGGCCTGTACGACGACACCGTGATCGTGCTGGTCGCCGACCACGGCGAGGAGTTCCTCGACCACGGCGGCTTCTGGCACGGGCTCACGCTGTACGAGGAGCAGATCCACGTGCCGCTGCTCGTGAAGTGGCGCAAGGGCGAGCGGCTCGCGCCGCCCGTGGTGGACGGCGTGCCCGCGCGCCTGATCGACGTCGCACCCACCCTGCTGGCGCGCGCCGGTGCGCGTGTGCCGGCCGCGATGCAGGGGCTCGACCTGGCCGGCGACCTGCGCCAGCGGAACGAGGCGCAGCGCACGGTCTTCTCGGAGGAGAACCACGAGGGCAACGTGCTGCGCGCGATTCGCACCGAGCGCTGGAAGTGGATCGAGGCCAACGCTGGCAACCCGCGCGGCCTGCCCGAGCGCGAGCTGTTCGAGGTCTCGGTGGATCCGGGCGAGAAGCAGAACGTGATCGAGCGCGAGCCCGGCACCGTGGCGGAGCTGCACCGCCATGCCGAGGGCCAGCAGCTCGCGGCCGAGCGGGCCCGGGTGGGCGAGGCCAAGTCGGCCGCGATCAGCGCGGAGGAGCGCGCCTCGCTCTGCGCGCTCGGCTACCTGACCGGGCCGGAGTGCGCGACTCCGACCGCGGGGGCGGAGTAGTGGTTCCTCCGCCGGCCGTTCGGGTAGCTTCACCGGCCATGCGCGCGCCGGTCCTGCCCCAGCTCCTCGCCTCCGTCTTCGCGGCCCTGGTCGGGGCGGGCTCTGCCTCCTCCGCCGCGATCGACCTGCGCGTGGACAGCCCGACCGCGGGCGGCACGGTCGAGGCGGAGCTGTTCATGGCCGAGCTGAAGGGGCTCGCCTCCGCCGCCGGCGCCGACGCGCAGGGCTACGACGTGATGATCGTGATGGACGTCTCGAAGTCCACGGAGCATGCGAGCGGCGCCGACGTGGACGAGGACGGCCAGGTGGGCGAAGACCCGCACCTCGGCCTCTACGCACCCGGCGAGTATCCCGACTCCGTGTACTCGACCGACCCGGAGGACACCATCCTCCACGCCGAGGTGAGGGCGGCGGAGACGCTGCTCCAGGGCCTCGACGCGAGACGCGTGCGGGTCGGGCTGATCACCTTCTCGGGCGACGTCGATGCCGCGACCGGCCGCCAGAAGAGCCCGGACCAGCGCGACGCCTGGCTCCAGGTGCCGCTCACGAACGACTTCGCGCAGGTGCGTACGGCGCTCCGGCGCGTGCTCGCGCAGGGGCCGCACGGCGCGACCGACTTCGCGGCCGGGCTGCGGCTCGCGACGCAGGAGCTGGCCGGCCTCTCCGGCGCGGTGAGTCAGCCGCGCCCGGGCGCGAAGCCGGTGGTGCTGTTCCTCACCGACGGCACGCCGAGCTTCCCTGCCGGCCTCGCCACCGAGTCCGATCCCGGCGACCTCGAGGCCGCGGTGGCCGCCGCGCGCGTGGCACAGGCGGCCGGCATCCGCGTCAACACGTACGCGGTCGGGCCCGACGCGCTCACGAAGCCGAAGGCCGCCACCGAGGTCGCGCGCGTCACGCTCGGCACGTTCACCCCGGTGCAGGAGCCGGGCGCGATCGCCGCCGCGCTCCAGGCCACCTCGTTCGCGAACGTCGAGGACGTCGGCATCGTGAACCTCACCACGCAGGAGTCCGCACCCGACGTGCGGCTCAATCCCGACGGCAGCTTCCAGGCCTTCGTCCCGGTGCGCGCGGGCAAGAACCGCGTGCTCGTGAACGCGCTGGCCTCCGACGGCTCCGAGGCGAACGTGGAGATCGAGTTCGACTTCAAGGTGGCGGAGAAGAAGGGGCTCGATCGAACGAACGAGCTCGCCCAGATCCGCAAGCTGAACGACGAGCTGATCCGCCACCTCGAGGCCGAGAAGATCAAGCGCGTACGCCGCGAGCAGCGCATCAAGCGCGAGCTCGAGATCCGCATCGAGCAGGCGCCCGAGCCCAGCTCGCCGCCGAGCGGGCGCTAGGAGGCGCGCGATGGCCGATCCGAAGAGCCCCGGCGACTCGACCCGCTCCGTGCACGGGGGCGAGCGCGAGCACCACGACGACGCGACGCTCACCACGCCGATCCACCAGACCTCGACCTTCTGGTTCAAGGACTCCGAGGAGGTGCGCGCCTACGCCGAAGGACGTCTCGTGCGCGACGAGTACGGCCGCTACGGCAACCCGACCTGGCGCGCCGCGGAGCGGAAGCTCTCGGAGCTCGAGGGCGCCGAGGCAACGGTGCTGTTCGCGTCGGGCATGGCCGCCGCCACCACCAGCTTCCTGGCGCTGCTCGGGCGCGGCGACCACGTGGTGGTGACGAACGACTGCTACCGCCGCACTCGCCAGTTCATCCAGACGCTGCTCTCGAAGCTCCAGGTCGAGGCCACGGTGATCGAGCCGGCCGACCCGATCGCGCTGAAGGCGGCGATCCGCGACAACACGCGCCTGTTCTTCACGGAGTCGCCGACGAACCCGTACCTGCGCGTGATCGACGTGCCCGAGGCCGTACGCGTGGCGCACGAGCGCGGCGTCGCGGTGATCATCGACTCCACCTTCGCCTCGCCCGTGAACCACCGCGCGCTCGCCGACGGCGCAGACCTCGTGATCCACAGCGCGACCAAGTACCTCGGCGGCCACAACGACCTGATCGCCGGCACCGTCTCGGGCTCGACCGAGGCCGTGAAGCCGGTGCGCGACCTGGTCGGCGTGCTGGGCGCGATCCTCGACCCGCACGCCGCGTGGCTGCTGCTGCGCGGCATGAAGACGCTCGCGCTGCGCATGGAGCGCCACAACGCGAACGGCCTCGCCCTGGCGCGCTGGCTCGAGGAGCACCCGAAGGTGCGCCGCGTCTGGTACCCGGGCCTGCCGAGCCACCCCGACTACGCCGTCGCGACGCGGCAGATGAAGGGCTTCGCCGGCGTCGTCACCTTCGAGATCGAGGGCGACCTCGCCGCCGCCGTCCGCTTCACCGATGCGTGCCGGCTGCCCTACATCGCGCCGAGCCTCGGCGGCGTCGAGACGCTCGTCGAGATGCCCGTGCTGATGTCCTACTGGGACTACCCGCCCGAGGAGCGCCGGCGCTACGGCATCACCGATACGCTGGTGCGTCTCTCCTGCGGCATCGAGGACGCGGCGGACCTGATCGCGGACCTCGAGCAGGCGCTGGCGCGGGTCTAGCTAGAGCAGATCCCCGTCGAGCGGATTCGCGTGTTCGAGCGCGAGCAGCCTGCGTTTGAGCGGAAGGCCTCCGCCGTACCCGCCGAGCTTGCCGCCGGTGGCGACGACGCGGTGGCACGGCACCACGATCGCGCACGGGTTCGCGCCGTTGGCGGCGCCCACGGCGCGCACGGCCGCGGGCTCGCGGATCCCGCGCGCGATCTCGGCGTAGCTGCGCGTCTCGCCGTAGGGGATCTCGAGCAGCGCGTCCCAGACGCGGCGCTGGAAGTCGGTGCCGCGCAGATCGAGCGGCAGCGCGAAGTCGCTGCGCTTGCCGTCGAGGTAGTCGAGGATCTGCTGGATCGCAGCCTTGTTCGGCGCGAAGCCGGTCACGAGCTGGGCCTCGGGCGCATGGCGGCGCAGCCAGCCCGCGAAGCCGCGCCCGCCCGCGCGCGGCAGCCGCACGTAGGCGAGGCCGCGCTCGGTGGAGGCGCACAGCATCGAGCCGACGGGCGTCTCGAACTCGGCGGTGTGCACGATCTCCACGGCGCGCACGATAACATGCCGCCCTCGTGACGACCGGAGGAATGTTCGATGGCGCGGCTGCTGGTGACGGGTGGGGCAGGCTACATCGGAGGCCACGCGCTGCGGGCGCTCCGACGGGCCGGCCACTCGGCGGTCGTGATCGACGACCTCCGCGCAGGCCGGGCCGAGTTCGCCGAGGGCGCGGAGCTGGTCCGCGCCGACGTCGGAGACGCCGCGGCGCTGGCCGACGTCTTCGGCCGGCGCGGCCCCTTCGACGGCGTGCTCCACTTCGCATCCTCCGTCGAGGTAGGAGCGTCGGTCGCCCGGCCGCTCGCGTTCTATCGAAACAACGTCTCGGCCTCGACGGCGTTGCTCGAAGCGAGCGTCGCCGCGGGGGTGAAGGCGTTCGTGTTCTCGTCGTCTGCGGCGGTCTACGGCAACCCGGCACAGGTGCCGATCCCGGAGGACGCGCCGCTGGCGCCGCTCTCGCCGTACGGCGCCAGCAAGATGATGGTGGAGCGCATGCTCACCGACGCCGCGGCGGCCCACGGGCTCCGCTCCGCCGCGCTCCGCTACTTCAACGCCTCCGGCGCCGACCCGGCGGGCGGCCTCGGCGAGTGCCACCAGCCGGAGACCCACCTGATCCCGCTGGCGCTCCGCGCCGCCGCCGGCAGCAGCCCCCCGCTGCGGCTGTTCGGCACCGACTGGCCCACCCGCGACGGCAGCTGCGAGCGCGACTTCGTGCACGTCTCGGACCTGGCGGATGCGCACGTGTGCGCGCTCGAAGGCCTGCTCGGGGGCGGGCCTCAGGGCGCCTTCAACCTCGGCACCGGCGCGGGGCACACTGTGCGCGAGGTGCTGGCCGCGGTGGAGCGCGCCGTCGGGCGGCCGGTGCCGTTCGAGACGGCGCCGCGGCGGGCAGGCGACCCGGCGGTGCTGGTGGCGGACTCGAGCCGCTTCCAGCGCGCCTACGGCTTCTCGCCCCGGCTCTCGGAGCTGGCCACGATCGTGGAGACGGCGTGGGCGTGGGAGCGGCGCCGGGGCTAGTCGGCCTCGTCGTCGGCGCCTTCGCCCAGCGCGAGCCGCTTCATCATCTTCTGGAGCGACTGGCGCGGGATGCCGAGCCGCTCGGCCGCCTTGGTCTTGCTGCCGGTCTGCGCGAGCGCGTCTTCGATCATCGCGCGCTTGAGCGAATCGACCGCGCGGTTGAGGTCGCGCTCCGAGGGCAGCGCCACCGCCGCGCTCAGCGCCGTCGTCGAGCCGCCGCGCACGTGCTCCGAGAGCATCTCGACGCTCACCGACTCGGCGTCGGCCGGCGCGAGCGCCACCGCGCGCTGGATCTCGTTCTCGAGCTCGCGCACGTTGCCGCTCCAGGGGTGGGCCACGAGGCGATCGATCGCCGCATTCGTGAAGCCGGTGAGCTTCCGCGACATGCGCTCGTTCGCCTTGTCGAGGAAGTGGTGCGCGAGGTGCGGGATGTCCTCACGGCGCGTGCGCAGCGGCGGCAGCTCGATCTCGACCACGCGCAGGCGGTAGTAGAGGTCTTCGCGGAAGCGGCCCTCCTGCACCTGCTTCTTCAGGTCCTTGTTGGTGGCCGCGATGATGCGGACGTCCACGCGCCGGGTCTCCGACGAGCCGAGCGGGCGGATCTCGCCGTCCTGGAGCACGCGCAGCAGGCGCACCTGCATGCCGGGCTCGGTCTCGCCGATCTCGTCGAGGAAGATCGTGCCGCCGTCGGCGATCTCGAACAGGCCCTTCTTGTCGGCGTGGGCCCCGGTGAAGGCGCCCCGCTTGTGACCGAATAGCTCGCTCTCGAGCAGCGTGTCGGGGAGCGCGCCGCAGTTCTGCGCGACGAAGGCGCGCTCCTTGCGCGACCCGGCGTAGTGGACGGCGCGCGCGACGAGGTCCTTGCCCGTACCCGTCTCGCCGGAGAGCAGCAGCGTGGCGTCGGTCTGCGCGACCTTCTCCATCACCTCGAACACGCGCTGCATCGCGGGGCTCGCGCCGAGGATCTGGTCGAAGCTGTACTGCCGCTGCACCTCGCGGCGCAGATAGAGGTTCTCGGCGCGCAGCTTCTCGTTGGCCTCGGAGAGCGCCGCGGCGAGCTGGAGGTTCTGCGCGGCGAGGCGATAGGTCTCGAGCGCGCGCTTCACGTTGAGCCGGAGGTCGCCGATCTCCCACGGCTTCTTGATGTAGCGATAGATGCGGCCGTCGTTGATCGCGCGGATCACGGACTCGAGGTCGGTCTGGCCCGTGATCAACATGCGGATCGCCTGCGGCCGCACGGTGACGGCGCGCCCGAGGAACTCGGCACCGCGCATGCCCGGCATCCATTCGTCGACGATGACGAGATCGATGTCCTCGCGTTCGAGGATGCCGAGGCCTTCCTCGCCGCTGGTGGCGGTGAAGACCGTGTAGTCGTCGCGCAGCGCATAATCGAGCGACTCGACGACGCCGATCTCGTCATCGACGACGAGAATCGCGTACGGGCGCGCGCCGGCCTCGGGGCTGGCAGCTTCGATGACGCTCGGCGAGTCGTTTCCCAAGACCGCGGCCAAGTTACCCGTCGCGGCGGAGCGCGGCAAAGAAGAAGCCGCGACGAAGACGGAGGGGCAGCGGCCTGCGCTGCCCCTCCTTCCTCTTGGCCTCTAGCGGCGCCGAGCCACCCGGCGCGTGCTCCTGCGAGCGGTGCGCCGTCGTGCCGTCGCGCGGCGCAGCGTGCTACGGCGAGCGGGGCGTCGCTTCGCGGCCCGGCGGCGAGCCGGACCCTTGCCGCGACCACCGCGGCGCGCCATGCGCGTGCGCGACACGTCGCCCTGGCGGTCGATGAAGTACAGCCAGCCGTCTTCGCGCTTCACGCCGGCCTTCGCGACTTCCTGCGGGCGACCGCGCGCCGGCTTTCCGCCGCCTCGCGCCATCCGCGCGCGGCTCACGTTCCCTCGCTTGTCGAGGTAGTAGAGCCAGCCCTTCTCTCGCTTGACTCGGGTCTTTGCGACCTTCGTGGCCATGGCCACTCCTTCTCCGTGGGTTGCGTTTGGCCCGCCACGGGGAGGCGGGACTTCGGAGGAGCACCGACGGAAGGCGGGGATGGGCCGTCCGAAGGATGCGCGGATGATCCCCCCCGCTTCCGAGGGTGTCAACAGGGATTCCAGCGCCTTACCGACGGAGTTGCTAGCAAAGCCTTGGACGCCGCCGAAGACCCATCCGCCCGGCGCACCCTCGGTGCCACGGCACGCCGCACGCATCCGCGACCGGCCCACCTCGTACGTCAGTCGCGGCGTCCCAGGCGTGCTTCGACGCGATCGAGCACGCGCTCCTCGTAGTGGACGCCGTCGAGGGCGTTCATCTCCTGGATGCCCGTCGGGCTGGTGACGTTCACCTCGGTGAGGCGGCCGCCGATCACGTCGATGCCGACGAAGTGGAGGCCGTCGCGCTCGAGCCACGGCTGGAGCCGCTCGATGATGCGCCGATCGGCCTCGTCGAGCGCGGCCTTCTGCGGGCGCCCGCCGACGTGCAGGTTGGCGCGCGTCTCGCCCTCGGCGGGCACGCGCATGACGGCGCCGAGCGGCTCACCGTCGAGCAGCAGGATGCGCTTGTCGCCGCGGCGCACCTCGGGGAGGTAGCGCTGCGCCATCGCGAGACGCGTGCCGAAGCGCGTCGTCTGCTCGAGCATCGAGAACAGGTTCCGGTCGTCGCGGCGCACGTGGAAGATGCCTTCGCCGCCGCGCCCACCGAGGGGCTTCACGATCATCTCGCCGCCCATGCGCTCGAGAAAGTCGAGGAAGCGCACGGCCTCGCGCGCGACCAGGGTGTCGGGCATGAGGTCCGCGAAGTGCAGCGCATAGAGCTTCTCGTTGGCGGCGAGGATGCCGGCCGGGCGATTCCACACGAGCGCCCGCTTCAGCAGCGAGAGGATCTGCGTGGCCGTCATGTAGGCCTCGTCCACCGGCGGATCCTTGCGCTGGAAGACGATCTGCATCACGGCGTCGAGGTCGGCGGTCTGGGCCTCGCCGACGTCGGCGTGGTTGCCAGGCTCGGCGCGAAGTGTGACGGGGAACACCTTCGCAAATACCCGCCCACCCGCTACGCCGAGGTCGCCGGGATCGATCGTGTAGACGCGATGGCCGCGACGCTGCGCCTCGAGCATCAAGGCGAAGGTGGTGTCGCCGCGAATGTCGATGGATCGGATCGGATCCATCACGAAGGCCATGGCGAGGCCGGGAGAAGGCACTCAGGACCTCTCTCGAAACGGCCGATCGTTAGCGCAGCGTACTCGTCGTCGGCTACGGTGGGTCGACGTGCGGCCCGGGGGGGCGCTTGGCTCCGAGAGCGAGGATTCTGCTCGGCGTGGCTGCGCTCGGGGCCCTCGCCGCGAGCGCCGCGGTGACGTTCTTCTATCTCGCGTTCGTCCGCGACCTCCCCGACTTCAAGAGCCTCGCCGACTACCGGCCCGCCCTGACCAGCATGGTGCTCGACCGCCACGGCACGCCGATCGGGGAGTTCTACGAGTTCCGCCGGCGCGTCATCCCGCTCGAGCAGGTGCCGAAGCACGTGATCCAGGCCTTCCTCGCCGCCGAGGACGACTCCTTCTACGAGCACGGCGGCGTGGACTACGTGTCGATCGCGCGCGCGGCGTGGAACAACCTCGTCTCGGGCGGCCGCAAGCAGGGCGCGAGCACCATCACGCAGCAGACCGTGAAGCAGCTGCTGCTGTCGCCGGAGCGCACCTATCGCCGGAAGATCCGAGAGCTCGTGCTGGCGCGGCGCCTCGAGCAGCGCTTCACCAAGGACGAGATCCTCTTCCTCTACCTGAACGAGATCTACTTCGGCAGCGGCGCCTACGGGATCGCCGAAGCCGCGCGCACGTACTTCGCGAAGGACGTGGGCCAGCTCACCGTGTCCGAGGCCGCCCTGCTCGCCGGCATGCCGAAGGCGCCGGGCCGTTTCTCGCCGCACGTGAACCCGCAGCGCGCCGAGGAGCGACGCCGCTGGGTGGTCGATCGCATGCTCGAAGAGGGCTTCATCGACGAGCCGACCCATCGCGCCGCGGAGGCGCCGCCGAAGCTGGTGACGCCCGTCTCGGAGGCGAGCCTCGCGGCGTCCTACTTCACCGAGAGCGTGCGGCGCCGGCTCGTCACGCTGCTCGGCAACGAGGCGCTGCTCCACGGCGGCCTCGTGATCGAGACGACGCTCGACGCGAAGCTCCAGCGCGAGGCGGTGCTGGCCGTGCGCCGCGGGCTCGAAGCCTACGACCAGCGCCACGGCTATCGCGGACCGGTCCGCCACGTGAAAGCCGCCGAGCTCGCCGCCGAGGTCGAGAAGCTCGCCGCGGAGAACGGCCTCGTAGGCGGCGTCGATCCAGTCACGACGCCGCTCGGGCCCTCGCGCGTCGGCGCGGTGACGGGAGCCAGCGCCGCGGCGCAAGAGGCGCGCGTCGCGTTCGCGCCGGGCGTCGAGGCGCGCTTCGCCTACGCCGACGCGAAGTGGGCGCAGCCGGAGAAGAACCTCGCCGTCGGCGACGTCGCACACTTCCGTGTGTCGCGTGACGCGAACGGCGCGCTGGTCGCAGTGCTGACCCAGCAGCCCGAAGTGCAGGGAGCCCTGCTCGCCGTCGATCTCGCCAACGACGACGTGCTGGCGCTCGTCGGTGGCTACGACTTCGCCGCGAGCGAGCTCGACCGCGCCACGCAGTCCCTGCGCCAGCCGGGCTCGGCCTTCAAGCCGATCGTGTACACGGCGGCGCTCGGCCACGGCATGACGCCGGCCAGCATCGTGATGGACAGCCCCGTGGTGTACGAGAACTTCCGTCCGGAGAACTACGGGCGGAAGTTCCTGGGCGCGCTCACGCTCGCCGAGGCGCTCGCGCGCTCGGTGAACAACGCCGCGGTGCACCTGCTCGAGGACGTCGGGATCGAGCCGGCGATCGACATGGCGCACCGGCTCGGCATCCGCTCGCAGCTCGAGCCCGGGCTCGCACTCGCGCTGGGCGCGAGCTCGGTGAGCCTGCTGGAGCTGACACGCGCCTACGCGGTGCTCGGCGCGGGCGGGCGGCGCGTGGAGCCGCGCATGGTGCTGCGCGTGCTCGACCGCGACGGCCAGGTGCTGCTCGAGAACGTGCCGCTCGACGAAGTGGCGCAGGCGAGCGCCGACGCGGCGCCGGCCGAGCCCTCGCCGGTCGACTCCGCGCTGCCCGAGGGCTTCGCGCTGCCGCCGGCGCAGGCGTTCGTCGCCGCGTCGCTGCTTCGCGCGCCGATCGAGCATCCGGCCGGCACGGCGCACGCCGCCGCGTCGCTCGGGCGGCCGCTCGCGGGCAAGACCGGCACGACCAACGACCACACCGACGCCTGGTTCGTCGGCTTCTCGCCCGAGATCGCGGCCGGCGTGTGGGTGGGCTTCGACCAGAACCGCCTGCTCGGTAAAGGGGAGACGGGCGGGCGCGCCGCGCTGCCCATCTGGATGGACTTCATGCGGCCCGCCCTCGCCGACCGCCCCGTGCGCGACTTCGTCGCCCCGCCCGGCATCGTGTTCGCGCGCATCGACGCGAAGACCGGCGGGCTGGCCACGCCGAACAGCGAATCCACGCTGTTCGAAGCCTTCCTCGACGGCACCGAGCCCGCGCAGGCGGCCGACGCCACCGCCAGCAGCACAGAGGGGCGCCGCGAGATCGAGCTCGGCTTCTAACCGCAGGCGTCACGCGGCGCACCTCGGGGCCAGTCCGCAAGCGCCGCCGTCCGGCGGCGCGCGCAGCGAGCGGAACGAGCAAAGGAACAGGTTGGGTTTGACAGGCGTCCCCTTCGCGCGTTAGCAACCTCGCCGTGGGGAGAGAAGGAGTCGCGCCGCTCGCGGGCGAAGCGCCGCTCGCGACCGGCGCCGGGCCGAAGCCGGCCGCGGCCGGCGTGGCGCCGGCCGATCTCGCGGCAGTGCTCGCGCGCGCGCTCACCACTCTCGGCGAAGCCACCGGCGCGGAGCGCGTGGCCGCCTGGGGGCGCGACGAGAGCGGCACCCTTCGGGTGCTCGCCGCGCGCGTCGAAGGGGCGCAGCTGCCGCCGCCGAACGAAGGGGCGTGGGCGGCGCTCGCCGCCCTCGCGGGCCCGACCGACCTCGGGGCCGCCCGCTCGGAGGCGCTCGAGGCGCTCGTGACCGAGCACCGCTTCTCGGCCGCGGCACCGCTCCACGCCGGCGCGAACGGTGTGCTGGCGGTGTTGCTGCTCGGCTCGAGCAAGGACCTCGCGGGCGCGGTGCGGCCGCGCGTGCTGGCTGCGCTCGCCAACGCGGCCGCGCGCAGCCTGGCCCCCGCCGCCGCCGCGCAGGCTGCACAGCGCCTCGCGCGCCTCGACGGGGAGGTGCAGCGCCTCGACCGGCTCGCCGCCGTCGGCGGGCTGCTCGCGGAGATCGTGCACGAGATCCGCAACCCGCTCGTCTCGATCAAGACCTACCTGCACCTGCTCGGGGAGGAGGACGCCGGCCGCGCGGGCGAGTTCCGCGAGGTGGCGATCGACGAGCTACGCCGCATCGAGCGCCTGCTCGAGGTGGTGATGCAGCACGCGCGGCCGCCGTCGCCGCGGAGCGACGAGGCGATCGGCGAGATCGAGCCGGCGCTTCGCTCGGCGGCGCAGCTCGCCGCGCTGCGCGCCGCGGGTCGGAACATCAGCGTCGAAGTGGCGCTCGCGGAGGACGTGCCGCCCGCGCGGATCGCGCCGGATGCGCTGCGTCAGGTGCTCCTCAACCTGGCGCTGAACGCGATCGAGGCGACCGAAGCGGGCGGGAAGGTGCGCCTGCTCGCCGCGGCGTGCGAAGCCGGCGTCTCGATCGCGGTCGAGGACGACGGGCCCGGCGTGCCCGTGGCGCTCCGCGCGCGGCTGTTCGAGCCGTTCTTCTCGACGAAGGCACGGCCCGGCGGGCTCGGCCTCGCGATCACGCGGCGCCTCGTGGAGGAGGTGGGCGGCACGCTCGCGCTCGAGGACGCAACGCCGCGCGGCTCCCGCTTCCGCGTCACGCTTCCGCTCGCGCGGGCCTAGCGCGAGCGGCTCTCCGCGCCGCGCGCAGCGAGCCGCAAGCGGAGCGCGCAGCGAGCGGAGCAAGCGAAGGAACGAGCTGGGCGAACGGAGTCACCACAGCTGGCCCTCGAGCCACGCCGCGGCCAGGCGCGCGAGCTCGCCGAGGCCCTCGCCGAAGAAGTGGTCGGCGTGGGCGATCACGTGCAGCTCGACGTGCGGCGCGCGCTCGAAGGCCGCCTCGAGCTCGCGGGCGGGCGCGATCGTGTCGTACTCGCCGACGAGGACGAGCGTGCGCCTCCCGCCCGCCGCGATCTCGGCGGGCGGAACGAGCGCGGGCGGCGGGGCCACGAGCAGCAGCCGGTCGCTGCGCGGGCTCGCGCCGGCCGCCCGCACCGCGGCCGCGGCGCCGAAGGAGTAGCCGCCCGCCACGAGCGGGCCGGCCACCGTCTCGGCCAGGTGGTCGAGCGCCGAGCCGTAGTCGGCGTCCGCGTCCGCGGCGCTGCCCGAGGGTGCGCCCGCGCTCGCGCCCACGCCGCGCCAGTTGAAGCGCAGCGACGCGAGGCCGACCTGCGTGCAGGCGTACGCCAGCTCGGTGAGCACGGGCGATTCGAGGCTGCCGCCGTACAGCGGATGCGGGGGCGCGAGCACCGCGCCGCCTGCGACACCCGCCGCGGCCGCGAGGAAGATGCCCTCGAGCGTCTCGGCCGCGGCGTCGCGCCGCGCCACCGTGACCATGCGCTCCTGCAGTCGTCCCCTCATGCTCGCCTTCCGCTCACTGCGCGCCGGGCTTCGCCCGGCTGGCCGCACGCTAACTTGCCGCCCCGTGCCGAGCGAGAGCAGCGAAGAACGGAAGCGCCGCGCCGCGCGCATCGTGCGCCGCCTGGCGCGCGCCTATCCGGACGCACGCTGCGCCCTCCACTTCGAGACGCCCTTCCAGTTGCTGGTCGCGACCATCCTCTCGGCGCAGTGCACGGACGCGATGGTGAACCGCGTGACGCCCGAGCTGTTCCGGCGCTGGGGCGACGCCCGAAAAGCTCGCCGCGGCCGAGCCCGGCGAGGTCGAGGCGCTCGTGCGGC
Organism: uncultured delta proteobacterium; assembly: GCA_963716895.1. Classification (GTDB taxonomy): domain Bacteria; phylum Myxococcota_A; class UBA9160; order UBA9160; family UBA6930; genus JBFIYM01. The sequence continues at coordinate 2,848,855 of CAVQUJ010000010.1, read as the reverse complement.
CGACCGGCTTCTTCCGCCAGAAGGCGAAGTCGATCCAGTCCACCGCGCAGGACATCGCGAGCCGCTTCGGCGGCGAGGTGCCGCGCACGCTCGAAGAGCTCACCACCCTGCGCGGCGTGGCGCGCAAGACGGCGAACGTCGTGCTGGGCAACTGCTTCGACGTACCGGGCCTCACCGTGGACACGCACATGACGCGCGTGAACCAGCGGCTCCGGCTCACGCGCGAGACCGACCCGGTGAAGATCGAGCGCGACCTGATGGAGCTGATCCCGGCGAAGGAGTGGACGCTCTACTCGCACCGCGTGATCGCGCACGGCCGCGAGGTGTGCGACTCGCGCCGCCCGCAGTGCGAGGGCTGCGCGCTGCGCGAGGAATGTCCGTTCCCCGGATCGCCGGCGGCGCGCGCGAAGAAGAAGCGCGCGTGACGCGCGTCGTGCACCGCGGGCGCTCGATCGTGGTCCAGGTCGAGCGCGCCGAGCTGCCCGGCGGCAAGAGTGTCGAGCTCGACGTCGTGCGGCACCCCGGCGCCGCCGCCGTGGTGCCCTTCGAGAGCGACGACGTGGTGCTGCTGATCCGGCAGTATCGCCATGCGGCCGGCGGCACGATCTGGGAGGTGCCGGCCGGCAAGCTCGACGGCGAAGCCCCGGCCCTCTGCGCCGCGCGCGAGCTCGAAGAAGAGGTCGGCCGGCGCGCCGGCCGCCTCGTCCCGCTCGCGTCGATCCTCACCACGCCGGGCTTCACGGACGAGGTGATCCACCTGTTCGCGGCCTTCGAGCTCTCGCGGGTGCCGCAGCGGCTCGAGCACGACGAGGTGATCGAGGTGGTGCCGACGCCGCTGGCGCGCGCGCTGGCCATGGTGTGGTCGGGCGAGCTGCGCGACGCGAAGAGCGCGCTCGCGCTGCTCCACGCCGCGCATCGGCTCGGGCGCCTGTAGCCGGTCCTGACGCACCGCGGCGCATTCCTTGACGCACTTGCGCCTCGCCGATCATCCCGCGGGGCGAACCGTCACGGAACCGTGTCGTCGCGTTGACCTTCCCAGGTGCGCCGCTTAGGCTTCGAGAGTTTTCGCGGGATTGCGCCCCTCCCGCCACATCCCAGTGACCAGCTTCGAGACACCTCGACGTGTCGGTTGGGCCCCGGGACGGAGGCGACAGACCTTGTACGGACGGGGACCGCAGATCGGCTTCGGGCCGCCCGTGTTCCCCGACGTCATCAAGGCGATCATCGCGGTGAACTGCGCGGTGTACCTGGTGCAGGCGCTCGGTCCGCCCGCCTTCACCAGCTGGTTCGCGCTCACGCCGAGCGACGTCTGGGAGCACGGCGCCGTCTGGCAGCTCGGCACCTACATGTGGCTGCACGCACGCGAGAGCATCCTGCACCTGCTCTTCAACATGTTCTCGCTGTGGATGTTCGGCTCGCAGGTCGCGTCGGCGTGGGGCACGCAGCGCTTCCTGCGCTTCTACCTGATCTGCGGCATCGGCGCGGGCGTGCTGATCGCCGCGTGGCCGGCGCTGCTCGAGCTGCTCGGCGTCAGCACCGCGAGCTACGCGATGCCGACCCTCGGCGCCTCGGGCGCGATCTACGGCGTGCTGCTCGCGTTCTCGCTGCTCTGGCCCGATCGCACGATCATGCTGCTGTTCCCGCCCATCCCGTTGAAGGCGATCTGGTTCATCCCCTTCCTGTTCTTCATGGAGGTGGTGAGCGGCCCCGCCAACGTGAGCCACATCGGGCACCTCGGCGGCGTCCTCGTGGGCTACCTCGCGCTGCGCATGATGGGCCTCGGCGGGCGCGCGAGCTTCGGGCAGCTGCGCTGGCGGCTGAAGCGCTGGCGCATGCGCCGCCAGCTGCGCGCGGTGCGCATGGACGAGCTCCGCGAGCGGGAGCGGGAGCGCGACCCCGACCATCGGACGTACCACTGATGGACGCGGCGACCTTCGAGCTGAGCCCCGCACTCGACCGGCTGATCGAACGCGCCGCGGCCACGCTGACGGACGCGCGCTCGGTCGTGGCGCTCACCGGCGCGGGCCTCTCGGTCGAGAGCGGCATCCCGCCCTTCCGTGGACCCGGCGGCTTGTGGACGAAGTACGGCGAGCCGCCGCTCGACGGCTACCAGCGCTTCCTGCGCGATCCCGCGAAGGCCTGGCGCGAGCGCCTCCACCCGACCGAGAGCTGGGCGCGCGGCCTCGGGGAGACGCTGAGCCGCGCCAAGCCGAATGCAGGGCACCAGGCGCTGGCCGCCCTCGAAGAGATCGGCCTGCTGCGCGCGTTGATCACGCAGAACGTGGACGACCTCCACCGCCAGGCCGGCTCGAAGACGCTGCTCGAGATCCACGGCAACCATTCGTTGCTGCGCTGCCTCGACTGCCACACGCGCTACGAGCCCGCCGCGATCCCGGTGGACGAAGCGAACCTGCCGCCGCTGTGCCCGGGCTGCGGGGGGCTGATCAAGGGCGATACCGTCCAATTCGGCGAGCCGATCCCGCCCGACGTGCTGCGGGACTGCTACGCCGCCGTGGAGCGGTGTGATTGCATGCTGGTGATCGGAACCACGGCCACGGTCTATCCCGCGGCCGAGTTCCCCTTCGACGTGCTGCGCCGCGGGGGCCAGGTGATCGAGGTGAACCCGTACGAGAGCGAGCTGACCTCGGCCGCCACGCTCTCCCTCGCGGGCCCGGGCGGCACGGTGTTGCCGCGCCTGGTCGAACACGTGAAGACACGCAGCGCGGGAGATCGGTCGTGACACGTCAGAACGACAACGGCTGCAGCGGCGGTGACGGGGGCGGCGAGGGCCGCGGCTTCGGCGGCTTCGTGCGCTCGCTGCTCTCGGGACTGCCCTGGCACGAGCGCGCCGAGGCGGACGAGAACCTGCACCTGGCCTCGCCGTCGGGAGGCGGCATCCGCGTGGACAACGCGAATGGCTGCACGGTCGTGGTGGGCGAAGACCGCACGGACGTCGAGATCCGCGTGCACAAGGCGGCGCGCGGCGGCAGCGAGGCGGAGGCCGAGCAGCTCGCGAGCTCGATCCGGATCCTCGCGCGCGAAGACGCCGCCGGCGTCCTCGACATCGAGGTGAGCCTGCCGGGCCGCTGGACGCGCCGCGGACGCGCCGACCTCGAGATCCACGCGCCGCGCACGGTGCGCGTGCAGGTCCAGGCGTCGAACGGGCGCGTCTGCGTCTCGGGCATGCGCGCTGCGGTGCGCCTCCACTCGAGCAACGGGCCCGTGCGCGTGGACGACGTGGTGGGCGACATCGACATCGGCACCTCGAACGCACGCGTCCACACCCACTGCACGTGCGGCAAGCTCGTGGCGCGCTCCTCGAACGGGAAGATGGACCTCGAGGAGCATCGCGGCTCCGTGGACGCCGCCACCTCCAACGGCACGATCCACTGCGAGCTCGACGAGCTGGGCAAGGAAGGCGTGGTGCTGGTCACCAGCAACGGCCGCATCGCGCTCGAGCTCCCCGACGAGGTGGACGGCGACGTGGACATCCGCGTGGACAACGGCTTGATCCGCGCGTTACGAGACTTCCGGCACTCGGCGCGCGAGAACGCCGGCCGCCTCAAGGGCACGCTCGGCCGCGGCGGGGTCCCGATCCGGCTGCGCGCCTCGAACGGCACGATCTCCTTGCGCTGATCGAGCGAAGCGCGCAGTGAGCCGCAGGCGAACGGAGTCACGACAGCTGATCCTTGCCCTGCTGCTGATCGCGCAGCCTGCCGCAGCCGCGGAGCCGGCCGGGCCGGCCGCCTCGCGCGAGGCTGCGGCGCTGCTCGCCGGCGCGATCCGCATCGACACCACCAACCCTCCCGGCCGCGAGCTCGCCGCGGCGCGCTACTTCGCCCGCTACCTCGACGCCCACGGCATCCACGCCGAGCTGATCGAATCGGCGGGGGAGCGGGGCAGCGTGATCGCGCGGCTGCCCGCCACCGCGCCGGACGGCTCGGGCCCGGTGCTGCTGCTCTCGCACCTCGACGTGGTGCCGGCGGATCCCGCGGAGTGGAAGACACCGCCCTTCGCGGGCGAGATCCACGGCGGCGCGGTGTGGGGGCGCGGCGCGCTCGACGACAAGGGCCACGGCGTCGTGTTCGCGACGGCGCTGGTGCAGCTCGCCGAGAGCGGGGTGCTGCGCCGGCGCGACCTGGTGTTCTGCGCGACGGCGGACGAGGAGATGGCGGGCGCCGCGGGCGTCGACCCGCTCATCGCGCGCCATTGGACCGCGCTCGGCCCGCCGGCCGCGGTGTGGAACGAAGGCGGCGCTTCGGCCCCGCTCGATGCGCTCGGCGGCATCGTCGCGAACGGCATCGCCACCACCGAGAAGCGCGCGCTCTGGCTCACGCTCGTGGCCGAGGGCGAAGGTGGCCACGGCTCGCAGCCGGTGCGCGACGCCGCCAACGACCGCCTCGTGCGCGCGCTCGCGCGCGTCTCCGCCTGGGAGACGCCGCTGCGCCTCACCGCGACCGTAGCCGAGCAGTTCTCGCGGCTCGCGGCGCAGCTCGACTTCCCGTGGAACGCGGCGCTGTTCGGCCTCCAGCTCCCCGGCGGGCTCACGCTCGGCGGCCGCTTCCTCACCCAGGACCGCCTCACCAACGCGATGGTGCGCGACACCGTGGCGCTCACCGGGCTGCACTCGGGGCTCAAGCACAACGTGATCCCGGGACACGCCGAGGCGACGCTCGACGTGCGCCTCCTGCCCGACACCGATGCGGCGGCCTTCCTGCGCCAGCTCGAGGCAGTGATCGACGACCCGCTCGTGCGCGTGGTGCCGCCCGAGACCGGGCTCCCCCCGCCGAGCCTCGCCTCGCCCTGGGAGAACGAGCTCTTCGAAGCGATCGCGGCCGAGATGGCGCGCGAGCTTCCCGGCAGCGTGACGCTTCCGGTGCAGACGACGGGCAGCACCGACTCCGAGCCGTTCCGCCAGCGCGGCGTGCCGGCCTACGGCTATCTCCCGGCACTGCTGACGTCGGAGCTGAACCGCTCGATCCACGGCCCCGACGAGCGCTTCCCGCTCGTCGAGCTCGAGCGCGCGGTGCGCGTCACGACGCGCGTGCTCGAACGGTTGGTGGGGAAGGACGATCTCTAGCGCTCGCCGACGCGGCGCTGGATCTCCTCGGCGCCATGCTGGAACAAGACCGACGACGGCCGGATCTCCTTCACGACCAGCGCGCCGACGGCGTCGCCCTCGTGGAGCTCGCGCGTGTCGGCGAGGCCCTCGACGCGCACCCACGCGATGCGCCGCTCGGGCTTCGGGTGCCAGCTCGTGCGCTCGACCTCCAGCGCGGGCGCGCTCGGCGCGGGCGGCGGCTTGGGCTTCGCGACCGCGGGCGCCGGCTTCGGCTTCGCCGCCAGCGCAGGCTTGGGCTTCGGCGCTGCCACGCGCGCGGGCGGGGCCGGCGGCGGCGGGCTGGCCAGCGGCGGGCTGGGCGCGGGCGGCGGGGGAGACTCGGGCGCAACGGGGGGCGCATCGAGCGGCGCGCCGAGCGGGGGCAGGCGCTCGGCCACCTCGACGGGCACTTCGCTGGCGACGGGCGCGGGCGGGAGAGGCGCGGGCGGCACCTCCGCTCGAGCCGGAGGCGCGGGCGCCGGGGCCTCTGCGAGCGGCGCGGCCGCCGGGGGCGGCGGCGCGGGCTGTGCGGCGGGCGCCTCGGCGCGCGCACGCGGACGCTCGGCCCGCGCCGGCGGCGCGGCCTGCACCACCTCTGCCGGCTCCGGCCGCGGCAGTCGCCACCACACCAGCGCGGCGAGCAGCACGACCGCGGCGACGCTGCCCCAGAGCTTGAGGTTCGGCCGGCGGCGCTTGCTGCGCCGCGGCGGCGGCGCGCCCGAGCCGGCCACGAAATCACCCCGCACTGCGCGCCGCGGCGCGGCCGGCGCTCCCGGACGCTCCTCCTCCACGCGCCGGAGCGCCTTCAGGATCGTGCTCACGAGGTGCCTCCGTGACCCGCAACGGCCGGCTCCGGCGCGGAGGCGCTCGCGAGGCGCGGCGGCGCCGCGTAGCCGGGCAGCCGCGCATAGAGCCGGATCATGGTGAGCGGCCCGACCCAGCCGTCCACCTTCAGCGACTCCTCGGCCTGGAAGGCGCGCACCGCTTCCTTCGTGAGCGTTCCGAACTCGCCGTTCGCCTCGCCGTCGAAGAAGCCGAGCGTCGCGAGCGCCTGCTGGAGCCAGCGCACCGAGGGGCCGGTGGTGCCGGGCCCGAGCAGCGGCGGCAGCGTGGCGTGATCCTTCCACGGCACGAGCGCCCGGCCCGACCAGTGCGCCACGAGCTCGGCGCGCGGCACGCGAAGGGGCTGCGGCTCGACACCCTCGAGTGTCACGCTGTCTCCGTCGATCGCGGTGAGCAGCAGCCCGCGCGGCGCGCCGTCTTGCCCCGAGAGCACCACCAGCGTCGGGCGGTCGATGGTGGCGACGAGATCGAGGCTCGCCTCTTCGAGCGAGAGCACCGCGAAGCCGGTGTTCTCGAGCAGCTCGCTGAACTGCGGCAGGGAGAGGGCGCCAGCGCCGAGCGGCTCGCTACCCCAGCGCCGCAACAGCGCGTCGAGAGAGGCAGCCACCGTCGCGCCCGGAGAGCTGCGCGCGAGCGCGCTCCCGAGATCGATGGCGGCGGCCGGCTTCGGCGGAGGGGCGGGCTCGGGCGCGACGGTGGGCGGCGGCGCCTCCACGGGCGGAAGCGCGACCGGCCCCGGCTTCGCCTCCACGGGCGCGATCGGCGGCGCGGCGACGGGCTGCGCCACGAGCGGCGTGCCGGTCGCGGTCCACCACATCACGAACGCGCTGATGGCCACCGCGAGGAAGGCGCCGGCGGCCGCGCCGAGCTCGAGCCGGTGCTCGTAGATCCGCTCGCTGAAGGACGAGCCCGCGACGTACGTCGCTGCTCCCTCGCGCCCGTCGAACTCGCGCTGCACCTCGGCCACGGTGCCGAGTCCGATCTCCTTCGTGTCCTCCGCGTAGCCCGCGAGCAGTGCGCGATCGCAGAGCCGGTTGATGATGCGAGGCACGCCGCCCGAGCGACGGTGGATCTCGCGCAGCGCGAGGTCGGTGAAGATCTCGCGCGGCCCGCCGGCCGCGACCCGCAGCCGATGGCGGACGTAGTCCCGCGTCTCGTTCGGCGAGAGGGGCTTGAGGCGCCAGCGCACGTTGATGCGCTGCCGCAGCTGCCGCAGCTCGGGCGACTCGAGCATGGCGTCGAGCTCGGGCTGCGCGATCAGGATGATCTGGATCAGCTTGGTGGTATCGGTCTCGAGGTTCGAGAGCAGCCGCACCTGCTCGAGCGCCTCGCGGTCGAGGTTCTGCGCCTCGTCGATCAGCAGCAGCACGCGGCGCCCTTCCTGGCGCTTCGTGAGGAGGAAGCGGTTGAGCTGGTCCATCAGCTCGCGGCGCGTCTTGCCCTGCGTCTCGAGGCCGAACTCGGCGTCGATGGCCTGGAGCAGCTCGAGCCCCGAGAGCTGCGGGTTGAACAGGAAGGCGACCTCGCTGCCCGGCTCGAGACGCTGGAGCAGCGTGCGGCACAGGGTCGTCTTGCCCGTACCCACCTCGCCGGTGATGGCGATGAAGCCTTCACCCTGCTCGATGCCGTAGAGCAGATGCGCGAGCGCCTCCCGGTGCGAATCCGAGAGGAACAGGAAGCGGGGATCAGGGCTGAGCGAGAAGGGTTTTTCTCGGAGTCCGTAGAACTCGGTATACATGGGCCGCCGCGTCACGAGCCGGAAACGGCGTGGAACTTAGCCGACGAAGGCGAGCCGACGAGGACAGGAAGGATCGGGCGTGAGCGAGCTCGTGGCGGTGGGCGTGGACGCGGGTGCCAGCCTCGTGAAGGTGGCGCTGCGGCAGGGCGGCGGGCTCGCGCACGAGCTGCTGCCGGCCACCGCGCTCGACGCGGTGGTGGAGCGCGTGTCGAAGCTCGGCCCGCGCAACCTCGGCCTCACGGGCGCCGGCGCGGGCGAGCTGGCGCGGCGCCTCGGCGGCGAGGGTGTGCGCGTGACGGAGTTCTCGGCCTGGGGCACGGGCGTGCGGCGCCTCCTCGCCGCGCAGCGGCCCGACGTGGCGGAGCCCTACCTGCTCGTGAGCCTCGGCACCGGTACCTCGGTGCTGCTCGCGCAGGGCATGGGCGTGTCGCGGGTGGGCGGGACGGCGCTCGGCGGCGGCACGCTGATGGGCCTCGGCGGCCTGCTGCTCGGCGGCGCCTCGTTCGCGGAGATCATCGCGCTCGCGGCGCGCGGCGATCGCCGGCGCGTGGACCTGCTCGTGTCGGACATCTACCGCCCCGGCGAGATCGCGCTGCTCGGCGACGCCACGGCTGCGAACTTCGGCAAGCCGCGCGTGCACAGCGGCTCGCCCGCGCCCGAGGATCTCGCGAGCGCCATCATGGGCATGCTCGGCGAGAACGTCGCGCTCATCTGCACCGGCCTCGCCGCGGCGCACAGCGTACGCCGCATCGTGTATGGAGGCTCGACGCTACGCGGCAACAAGGCGCTCCACGACGTGCTTGCGCTCATCACCGCGGCGTTCGGGCGCGAGCCGCTGTTCCTCGACGAAGGCGAGTTCGCCGGCGCCCTCGGCGCGCTCGAGCTGGCGGGCGGATTCGCCTAGCTCTGGACGCCGCGACTGACGACGAGGTAGGACGCCGGCGGATGCGGGCGGCGTGGATCCTCTCTCGACGTCAGCCTTTCATAGGCTCGCTGCTGGGCTCGTCTTCGCCGCGCGGAGCGACGGTGCGGAGCACGCGCTGGGTGCGCGCGATCGCGGCGCGCTGGACGCGCAGCTCTTCCGTCTGCGCGGCGACCTGGCGCTCGAGACGTTCCCGCGCGTCCACCAGCTCCTCGATCCGGCGCTCGAGGTGGGCCATGCGCCGCTCGCTCTCGTCGCCGGCGTCGGCGCCGACGCTCGCGCGGCGCATCCCCGGCAGCGCCTCGTCGTCCTTCGGCAGCGGACCGATCGCCTCGGACTCGACGTCGAACAGCGACTCGCCGGTGGCCGAAGGCGCGCCCACCGCCACCGCGCGCTGGGGCGGCTCGAACGGCGCAGGCGCTTCGTCGCGGCGGGTCGGCCGCGGGGCCTTCTCGGCGGCGCGGAGTCGGCGCCGCAGGAACACGAACACGATGAGCAGCGCCACCGCGACCGCGGCGAGCAGGTAGGGAGAGCCGAATCGGCTGCCCGCCGGCGCGGCCGGCGTGACGGGCGACTGCGGGGGCTCGCTCGTCGGGGCGGGGGCCTGCGCCACGTCCTCGGTCGGCGCCTCGGGCGCCGCCGCCTCCGCCGGAGCCTCTTCGCCGGCGGCCATCGGTGTCTCGGCCGGAGCCTCTTCGGCAGACGCCATCGGCGTCTCGGCCTCCGCCTCCGCGGCGGCCTGCTCGACCTCGGCGTTCGCGGCGAGCTCCTCGGAGCTGGGCGCCGCCTGCTCGGGGAGCATGGCCTCATCGGGCTCCGGCGGGATCGCCGGCTCGGCCTCGGCGGTCGGCGCGGGCGCCTCCTCGGGGATCAGCTCGGGTGCCGGCAGCGGCGCGGGCGTGCTCTTCCGCGGATACAGGTCGAGCACGATGCGGTCCGGGCCCGTCAGCACGAGCGCCTTCACGTCGGCGGGCTGCTTCAGCTGGAGGCGCACATCGGCACCGATCTGGGTCGGCTCGACCTTCACCCAGATCAGATGCGGGCTCTTCGCGGTGACGGCCTCGGCCGTGGCCGCCGCATCGACGTGGACGATGATCTCCTTCTCGCCCGCATCGACGATGTACGGCGCCTTCCCGTCCGTCTCGAGCACGATGCGGGTGTGATCGCCGTGCACGCCGACGCGCACGTCGGTCAGGTTCGCGGCTGAGGCGGCGGCGGCGAGCAGGGCGACGGCGAACGCCAAGAGCGGAACGAACGCCTGGAACAAGGATCGTCTCCTCGACAACGCGCACAGACTAACACGCATCGGCGGCGAGAAGGCTGCGGATCGCGCCGAGTGCCCGTTCGATCCGCGGACCGTACCAGGACACCCAGGTGCCGTCGATCAGGTGGAGGCGTCCGCTGCGCGCGGCGGGGATCGGCAGGCGGCGTAGCTCGGCCACGTCGCTGGCGTCGAAGGCGTATGGCTCGTCGGGCAGGAGCACGACCTCGGGCGCGGCGGCCACGACGTCGTCGAGCGTGACGCGCGGGTAACGCCGGTCGCCGCGTGCGGCGAAGACGTTGCGCCCTCCGCACAGGGTGAGCAGGTCGTGAGCGTAGGTGTCGCCTCCCACGGCCATCCAGGGATCGCGCCAGATCGGACAGAACACGGGGACGCCGTCTGCGGGTCGCGCCTGCTCCGCCGCCGCCACGGCCGCGAGCACCGGCGCGACGACGCGCTCGCGCGCCTCGGTGGAGGCGCCGAGCTCCGCGAGCTCGGCCAGCACCGCCGCACCCTCCGCCACGGTGCGCGGGTAGGTCACCCACACGTGGAGGCCCGCCGCCTCGAGGCGCTCGACGTCGCGGCGGCGATTCTCCTCCTGGTTGGCGATCACGAGGTCCGGCGCGAGCGCCGCGATCGCCGCGACGTCGGGGTTCTTGGTGCCCCCGAGCTTCGGGAGCGCGGCCACGCCCTCCGCCGGGTGGACGCACCACTCGGTTACCCCGACCAAGCGCTCGCCGAGGCCGAGCGCGAACAGCGACTCGGTCAGGCTCGGGACCAGCGAGACGATGCGGCGCGGAGGCTCGCTCGGCCTCCCGCGCTGGCTCATTCGAAATCCACGGTGAGCACCCCGCCTTCGAGGCGCGCGCGGCGCACCGTTCGGCCCGCGACCGAGCCCGGCAACGCCACGATGCGCGTCGCATCCCGCACGCGCACGAGCAGGTCGGGGCCGCGCAGCGCGACCTCGAGCTCCTCCTTCGCGGCGCCGGGCAGGTCGATCTCGAGGCGCGGCCGGCCCATGTGCTTGCGCAGGCGGATCGGACGTGCGCGCGTGAACAGCTCGGCCGGGTCGCGCTCGCCGTAGAGATCGCGCGCGAGCTGCGCGAGATCGTCCACGCCCGCGAGCTCGCGCGCGTAGAGCGGCGCCTGGAAGCGCGGCACCGGGAACGAGGCCTCGATCGCGGCGAGCTCCTCGCGCTCGCGCTCCGCCCAGCGCGCGAACCAGCCCTCGGTCGCCGCCCCCGGCAGCACACGATTCACGAGCACTGCGTCCGTGGCGACGCCGTAGAGCGACAGGTACGCGAACGAGCGCCGCGTTTCCTCCACCACCACGCGCGCCGGGTTCACGACCAGGCGCGCGCTGGTGCGCGAGTCGTCGAGGAGGATGCTGCGCACCGCATCCACGTCGCCGTACAGGCGCTCGAAGGCATCGAAGGTCTCCTCGCCAGGGATCAGGCTCCCGGCGTGGAGGCGCTCGAGCAGCGGACGCACCAGGCGCACGCCGCGCCGCTTCATCTCGAAGAAGTTCTGCATGAAGATGCGCAGCACGTCGGGGAAGCGGAGCATGCGCAGCGTGGCGCCGGTTGGCGCGCAGTCCACCACGCAGACGTCGTACGCGCCGGTGGCCTCGACCTCGCGGATCGCGCGCAGCGCGACGAGTTCTTCGAGGCCGGGGAAGGTGAGCAGCTCCTCGGCCACCAGCTCGTCTGCCTCGTCGCGCAGCAGGCCGCGCAGGAAGCGCTGGATCTCGGACCAGCTGCGGTCCATCTCCTCGAGCACCGAGACTTCCTGCGCCGTCACGCCCGGCGCCACGGGTACGGGGCGCGGGCCGAGCCGGCGCCGCAGCGCATCGCCGAGGCTGTGCGCGGGATCCGTCGAGAGCACGAAGGCGCGATGCCCGTGTGCGGCGGCGCCGAGCGCGGTGGCGAGCGAGAGGCTCGTCTTGCCGACGCCGCCCTTCCCGGTGAGCAGGAGGACGCGCATCAGGCGGGCTCGACCGCCGCGAAGTCGACCGTCAGCGTCCCGCCCTGGAGCCGGGCGCGGGCCAGGGCGAGCGGCACCACGTGCCGCGGCAGGGGCAGCGAGCGGCGCAGTCCGCCCGTCGCGATCACGAGCTCGCCCTCGAGCTTCACCACGTCGAGGTCTTCGGCTCGCGCCTCGGGCAGTGGCAGCGTGGCGCGCACGCCGGCCTTGGTGCGCACGAAGCGCAGCCCGCGCTCGTGACACAGCACGGCGTCGGGAGCGTGCCCGGCGAAGAGCGCCTCGCCGTGGCGCGCGAGGGCCGGCACGCCGATCACCTCGTCGGGCGCGAGCGGTGAGCGCAGCACCGGCAGCGGCGCGAAGCGCGCCTCGACTTCGGCCAGCCGCTCGGCCTGGAGCCGCCCCCAGTCGCGGAAGTAGGCCTCGTGGGCGGCGCCCTCCGGCAGCAGGCGGTTCATCACTACGGCGTCGCAGCCGAGCTCGAACAGCGCGAGGTCGGTGCGCGCGCGCAGCGCCTCGTCGATCACCATGCGCTCGGGCGTCACGACCAGACGCACGCTCGCGCGCTTGTCGCCGAGCAGGGTGCGGAGGCCCGCGAGGCGGCGGAAGATCAGCTGCTCGGCGTCGCGGAACACCGCGGAGCCGGGGAGAGGGACGGCCACCAGGCTCTGCGCCACCGGCGTCACCACGCTCGCGAGCGCGCGCTGCACGCGCAGCACCAGGCGCAGGCCCGCCCGCGCCATCTCGGGCACGGTGAGGAGGCGCAGCGCGGCGCCGGTCGGCGCGCAATCCACGATCACGAAGTCGTACGCGCCGCCCGTCGCGAAGGCCTCGACCGCGAGCAGCGTGGTGAGCTCCTCGGCGCCCGGCAGCAGGGCCAGCTCGTCCGCCACCACGTCCTCGATGCCCTGATGGCGAAACAGCTGGGCCAGGTAGTCGCGGATGGAGCCCCAGTGGCGCTCGGTCTCGGCGCGCGCGTCCACCTCGACGGCGTCGAGGTTCGGAGCGAGCGTGCGCGGCTCGGACCCGAGGCGCTCGCCGAGCACGTCGCCGAGGCTGTGCGCCGCGTCGGCCGACGCGACCAGCACACGCCGGCCGAGGGACGCAGCGAAAGCCGCCGTCGCCGCGGCCGTGGTGGTCTTCCCGACGCCGCCCTTCCCCGTGTAGAGGACCAGCCGCACGCCGGGACGGTATCACGCGGCCTCGGCCGCCTCCGTGCCCGCCCAGGCCAGCGGACGCGACAGCGCGAGCGGCGCGCGCTCCGTCCAGCGGTGGCCGCAGCGCGTGCACTCGGCCAGCCCGAGCGCGTTCGCGTCGAGCACCTCGTCTCGCTCGACCGCGTGCCCACCGCACACCCGACAGCCCTGTTGCATTCGTGCCTGCATCGCTCGTCCTCCTCGTTCCCTCGGATGCCAGTCTCGGGGCCGGCTGTGACAGCCCCGGTCACGCCGATTGGGCTATCTCAGGGCCCGTGTCCGAGCCGCCTGCCTCGTCCTCCTTCGGCAACCGCCCGCCCCCGGCGCTGGTCGCGCTCGCCGGGAGCTTGCGCAGCCTGACCGAGACCATGCTGCGCGTACCGGCGCTCGGGACCGACCTCGCGGCCGAGGTCGAACGCACCCGGGCGGCGATGGACGCCCTCGAACGAGCGCTCGCGCCGCACGCGCTCGACGACCCGCTGCCGCGGATGGGACCCGAGCCCGCGACGCAGCGGCCCTACTACGTGAGCGGCGTGATCCTGGGCCCGCACCACCCGCTGCGCCCGGAGCTGCGCATCGCGCACGAGGACGGGGTCACCCACGGCACCGTGCGCTTCGGCGTCACCTTCGAAGGTCCGCCCGGCTGCGTGCACGGCGGCTTCGTGGCGCACTTCTTCGACCAGATCCTCGGCCAGCACAACCTGTGGGCGCGCATCCCGGCGATGACCGGCACGCTCAGCGTGCGCTTCCGGAAGGGCACGCCGATCCTGCGCGAGCTCGCCTTCGACGTGCGCCACGAGCGCCGCGGCGAACGCAAGGTGATCACCAGCGGGCGTCTCGTCGCCGACGGCGAGGTGTTCTCGGAGGCGGAGGGCACCTTCGTGGTGCCGAAGAGCGAGAGCTGGACGGGGCGCTAGGGCGCGAGTCCGAGACGGGCGGCCGTCACATCGGGAATCCTTCGAGGCAGGCCTGGTCGATCGCCGCCGCGAATCCGCCGTCGCACTCCGCGTGCGCCGTCCCGGCCATGGCCGAGAAGTCGTCCTTGTTTCCCTCGTTCACGCTCTTGGCGTCGTCGAGGCAGCCGCTCTGGTTCTTGAAGGTGCCGCATACGGGCTTGGTGCCCTTGTACACGCTGCTGGACAGGCTCGTGAGGCAGCTGGCCGTGTCCGAAACCGCCTTGTGACAGGCCGAGACGGCGGCCTTCGTCGAGCTTGTCGCACACGGAGGCGTCACCGATCGGGAAGGTGATCCCCAGCTGGTCGACGAACACGTCGTAGACGTCCTCCGGTTGCGAAAGGATGCTCCCGCAGGCTTGCGCGTGTGCGGCCTTCCCGATCAGCGCCAGCACGGCCAGGCCGAGCATCGCGGTCACGAACAGGCGGTGCACCTGATGTCGGAAGGTGGACGGGTTCGAGAATCGCCTCATGGTCTGCTCCTTCGCGGCCCACAATAGACCCCGCGGCGGAGACGAAAGCGTGAAGAGCTTCACACGAGGCCGAGATTTCTCGCGAGCCGCGCGCGCTGCGCAACGGGCTCGCCGAACAGCACCCGGTCGGCCCGCGCCCGCCGGTAATAGAGATGGGCGTCGTGCTCCCAGGTGAAACCCATCCCCCCGTGTAGGTGGATGCACTCATAGGCGGCCTTCTCGAAGGCTTCGCAGGCGATCGAGTGCGCAAGCGCGGCGGCGTCCTCGAGCTCCACCGGGGTGGCGGCCGGGCGCGACGCGACCCACGCCGCCCACCACGCGGCCGAGCGCGCGAGCTCGAGCAGCGTGAGGGCGTCCACCGCACGGTGCTTCACGGCCTGGAAGGAGCCGATCGGCCGGCCGAACTGGAAGCGCTGCTTCGCGTGCGCCACCGCGAGCTCGAGGCAGCGCGACGCCGCGCCGACCTGCTCGGAGGCGAGGCCGATCGTCGCCTCGGCCAGTGCGCGCGAAAGGCCGGGCCCGGCGGAGCCGGCCGCGCCGAGCCGCCGCGCACGCGCGCCGTCGAGGTGGACGTGCGCGAGCTTGCGCGTCAGGTCGAGGCTCGCGGCGGGCTCGATGCGCACCTGGGGTCGCAACGGGTCGAGCACATAGAGGCCGATTCCTTCCGCGCCGGCGTCGCCGGGCTCGCGCGCGGCGACCAGCAGCAGGCTCGCGTTCTGCGCGTCGATCACGAAGCGCTGCGCGCCGCTCAGCCGGCCCTCGCGCGCGACGCAGCCGACTGAACCGGACGCCGCCGCGAGCGTCGCGAGCGTCTCGCCCGAGGCGAGCGCCGGCAGCAGCTCCGCCTGCTCGGCCGGCGTCGCCACGCTCCGCAGCGCGAGCACCGCGAGGCACGCGGTCGCGAAGAACGGACCGCCGGCCAGCTCACGGCCGAGCTCGTCGAGCGCGATCGACAGCTCGAGCATCGAGAAGCCCTGGCCGCCGCACGCCTCCGGGACCGCGAGGCCCGCAATACCAAGGTCGCGGGCAAGCTGCTTCCACACTCCAGGCTCGAAGCCGCGCTCGGTCGCTGCGAGCCGGCGCACCTCGGCCACGGGCCAGCGCTCGGCGACGAAGCGGCGCACGCTCGCGCGGAACTCCTCCTGCTCCTCGCTCCAGGCGAAGTTCACCGCTTGCCCCCGGAGCGCGGCAGCGCCTCGAACGCAACACCCCTCGAAGCGTCCGGCTCGCGCGGCAGGCCGAGTCCCTGCTCGGCCGCGACGCCCTTCACCACCTCCTCGGTGCCGCCGCCGATGTGCATCGACGGCGCGAACAGGAAGTCGTGTGAGAAGGGGCCCTCCGCCGCGAGCGCATCGGGACCGAGCACGCGCATGCCGAGGTCGGCGGCGCGCAGCATCACGTCGGAGACCGCGTTCTTCAGCACCAGCGCGCCGGGGCCCGGATCCTGGCCGCGCGCGAGGCTCGTCCGCACGCGCGCGGAGAGCAGGTCGAGCGCCTTCGCCCAGGTGTAGAGCCGAGCCAGCTCGTCGGCGGTCACGGGGTCGGTGCCGCCCTGCTCGCGGACGTGACGCGCCACGCGCTCGAAGGGCTCGAGCGCCGAGAAGCTCCCGATCGAGAGTCGCTCGTGCATCAGCGTCGTGCGCGCGAGCGTCCAGCCTGCGCCGGGTCCGGCCACCAGGTTCTCGGCGGGCACGCGCACGTCCGTGAGGAACACTTCGTTGAAGTGATTGCCGCCGGTCATCTCGATCAGCGGCCGCACCTCGACGCCGGGCGCCTTCATGTCCACCAGGAAGAAGCCGATGCCGGCATGCTTCGGCGCCTTCGGGTCGGTGCGCGCGAGCAGGAATCCCATGTCCGCGTGGTTCGCGAACGACGACCAGACCTTCTGGCCGTTCACGAGCCAGCCGTCTCCGTCCCGCACGGCGCGCGTCGCGAGCGACGCGAGGTCCGAGCCCGCGCCGGGCTCGCTGAATAGCTGACACCAGAGGATGTCGCCGCGCGCGGTGGGCTCGAGGAAGCGCGCCTTCTGCTCCGCGCTGCCGTGCTGGATCAGCGTGGGCCCCAGCATGTCGAGCCCGCCCGAGAGCATCGAGCCGATGCGCCCGATGCGGCGCAGCTCCTCGCCCCAGATCTGGCGCTGGCCGGCCGTGAGGCCGCGGCCACCGTGCTCGCGCGGCCAGCCGGGCACCGCCCAGCCATGCTCGAACAGGACGGCCTGCCAGGCGCGCTGGTCCGCGAGGAGCGTCGCGAGGTCGTGCCCGCCGCGGTAGCGGAGCGGCTCGCGGGGCGCGTGCGGCGCGAGGAAGGCGCGCACCTCGGCGCGGAAGGCGGCTTCCTCGGCGCTGTCGTCGAAGTCCAACTCGATGATCTCCGTTCGCCTCACGCGAGGCAAAGCCTCGCGTGGGCTCACTGCGCGCGGGGCTGCGCCCGCTTGCAGCCCACGCTCACGGCAGCCGCAGCTCCACCGTTCCCGTGACGTGGTCGCCGAGGCGGTTGCTACCGCGAAGCGCGAGCTCGACGCGCCCACCGTCGGCCTTCGCGACGCGCCCTTCGAGCAGCATCGTGTCGCCCGGGTAGTTCGGCGCGCCGAGCCGGATGCGGAGCGCGGTGAGCAGCGCCTCGGGCCCGGCCCAGTCCGTGACGTAGCGCGCGACCAGGCCGGACGAGGTCAAGATGTTCATGAAGATGTCGGGCGTGCCGCGGCGGAGCGCTGCGTCCTTGTCGTGGTGCACGTCCTGGTAGTCGCGCGAGGCGATCGCGCCGGCGACGATGAGCGTCGTCGTGATCGGCACCGGGCAGGGTGCGAGCGTGTCGCCTTCGCGCACCTCGCGCGCGCGCAGCGTCGTCTCGCGGCGCGGCGGGCGCGGCGGAAGCTCGTGGGGCGAAGAGCGTCCGGTCCGGCCAGAGGACGCGGAGCGTCCGGTCCCAGGCCGGAACTTCAGCAGGCGGAAGAACATGCGCCCGACCTCTTCGCCGTCCTGCGTGCGGTAGGTCGTCCGCGACGTCACGAAGTGCCCGAGGCCGAGCCCCGTCTGCTTCTCCTCCGACACGTCCACCAGCTCGGCGCTGCCGGTGAGGCGATCGCCGAGCCGCAGGTAGCGCAGGTACTCGTGCTCGCTGTTCGTCGCGATCACCGAGGTGAAGCCGGCGGCGTCGAGCGCGCGCATCGGGCTCATGCTGGCGTCGTTCGCGCGGCGCCCCGGCAAGCCCGGCATGGTCCACGCGTTCAGCATCGCGGGCGGCGCCACGAGGCCGCCGTGGATCGACGTCGCAGCGACCTCCGGATCCGTGTAGACGGGGTTGTGATCCGTCATCGCATCGCACCAATGCCGGATCATCGCCGCATTCACCGGATCCCGCGCCACATCCCCCGCGTTCACGACACCGACCGTCGCGCGCAGGCGCTCGAGCAGCGGCTTCTCGTCGGTCGGCATGTCGGCGGGCCAGAGTAAGAGGCTGTACCGTCAGCCGCCATGCGCTCCGGACTGATCCTCATGAGCGGCACCGTCACCGGCGACGTGGCGCTCGGCGTGCGCGCCGAGCGGGCCGGCTTCGACGGCGTCTACACCATCGAGTTCTTCAACCGCCACGGCTACGTGCCGCTCGCGGCGCTCGCGGCGCAGACCTCGCGCATCCGGCTCGGCACCGCCATCGCGAACGCGTTCACCCGCACCCCGCTGCTCCACGCGAGCGCCGCCATGGACATCGACGAGCTCTCGGGCGGCCGCATGGTGCTCGGACTCGGCTCGGCCACGCGGCGCATGAACGAGGACTGGTACGACGTGCGCTTCGACCGCCCGGCGGCGCGCATGCGCGAGCTGGTGACGCTGCTGAACAAGGCCTTCGACGCGCAGAAGGGCGGCGGCCTCCGCTTCGAGGGCGAGTTCTGGAAGATCAACGTGCCGATCTTCGCGCGACCCGGCGCGGTGCGGCCGCGCATCCCGATCTGGCTCGCCGCCGTCAACCGCGGGATGATCCGCGCGGCCGGCGCCGTGGCCGACGGCCTGGTCGGCCACCCGATCGCGACGCGCCGCTGGCACCGCGAAGTCACGCTGCCGGGCATCCGCGAGGGCGAGAAGGAGACGGGGCGCGCCGAAGGCGCCTGCCGTGCTCGCGCCGTACGTGGTGACCTCGCTCGCGCCCACGCGCGAGCAGGCCGTGCGCGAGGCGAAGGGGCAGATCGGCTTCTACTACACCACCGAGCTCTATCACTCGATCCTCGACCTGCACGGCCTCCGCCACGTGGGCGAGGCCTGCCGCGCGGCGCTGCGCAAGTTCGACACGAAGGCGATGGCCGAGGCGATCCCCGACGCGCTCGTGGACGAGATCGCGATCGCCTGCACGCCGGACGAGGCGAAGGACCGCCTCGCGCAGTGGCGCGGGCTCACCGAGGATCCGCTCTTCTATCCGCCGTCGGTGGGCGTCCGCCCGGAGCGGCTGCGCGAGAACCTCGACGCGATCCTCGACACCTTCGGGAGCGCTGCGTGAGCGCAAACGAGGATCCCAGGCACGCCGCTTCTTCCGCCGCCGCTGGGAGGCGGCGTCGCTGCCCGTGTCGGGCGTGTGGCTCGCGCGCCGGCGGCTCGCGGCCGCGATGCGGCGCGTGATCGAGCGCCTCACCACGAGCAACGCGCCGCAGGCCGAGCTCGACGTCGCCGCCGCGCGCCTCGAGGACTACGCCGAGCATCTCGCCACGCATCCGCGCCGCGAGCGCTACCTCGGCTTCTCCGAGAGCGCGCTCGCCGACGCCGAGCAGGCGGACGCCGAGGCCGAGGGCGGCGGCCACTTCGACTACAGCCCGCTGATCGGCCGCTCCAATCCGCTCGCGCCGCCCATCGACGTCGAGGCGGACGCGGAGGGCAACGTCACCGCGCGCGTCGTGTTCGGCTCGGCCTACGAGGGGCCGCCCGGCTGCGTGCACGGCGGCTACGTAGCCGCCGCCTTCGACGAGGTGCTCGGCTACGCCGAGACCTTCAGCGGCGCGCCGGGCATGACAGGCACGCTGAACGTCGTCTACCGCACGCCCGACCCCGCTCCACACCGAGGTCGTGTTCCACGCGAAGATCACGCGCGTCGAGGGCCGCAAGATCTTCGTGCACGGCACGCTGCACGCGGGAGAGCGGCTCTGCGCCGAGTCCGACGCGATCTTCGTCTCGATTCGCGCCGGCCGCTATCTCGAGCTGATGAAGGAGCGCGGCGAGCGAAGCGCGCAGTGAGCCCCCGCGAGGCTTTGCCTCGCGGGAGGCGAACGGAGTCACGACAGCTGGAGTCCGCATGATCCTCGCGGCGCTCAGCTGGATCGGCATCGCGGTGTTCGCCGCCAGCGGCGCGCTCGCGGCCGGACGCAAGAGCTTCGACGCGATCGGCGTCGGCGTGATCGCCGTGGTGACGGCGCTCGGCGGCGGCACGCTGCGCGACCTGCTGCTCGACCGGCATCCACTCTTCTGGATCGCCGACCCGATCTATCTCTGGGTCGTGCTCGCCTCCGCGGCGGCGACGCTCCTCTACGTGCGCAACCGGCGCCCACCGAATTCCCTGCTGCTCGTCGCCGACGCGCTCGGGCTCGCGCTGTTCACGATCAGCGGCGCCCAGGTGGCGGAGCAGCAGGGCCTCCACGGGCTGATCGTGGTGGTGATGGGAACGCTCACAGGCGCGGCGGGCGGCGTGCTGCGCGACGTACTCTGCAACGAGATTCCGCTCCTCTTCGGACCGACGGAGACCCTCTACGCCACGGCGGCGATCGCGGGCGCGAGCGCGTACCTCGGGCTCGAGCAGCTCGGCGTCGAGCGCACCATCGCTGCGCTGGCGGGCATGGGCGTGGTCGCGGCCGTGCGGCTCGCGGCCATCGCGTGGCAGCTGCGGCTCCCCGGCGCGCGCGTTCAGGACCACTAGCGGCCGCTCTGCGGCGTATTGCCCCGCTCGGAGTGAGGGGGATCACCATCGGCTACAGCCTTTTTCGTCGAAGATGGAACCCACAAGGTTGGGGGCTGTCACGAAGGAGTACCCATGCGAATGACGATGAAGACAACGCTGGTCCTGGTCGCTCTGGCGGTCCTAGGCCTATGGCTCGCCGCCCCGACCGCAGCCTCTGCGAAGGGCAAGGCCAAGAGCAAGAGCTGCGCGAGTGCAGAGGCCACCCTCCTGGCCACCGGCCAGGGCGACAGCGACGGCGACGGGCTCAGCGACTGCCGCGAGCGCAAGCAGCTCGGCACCGATCCGAACGATCCGGACAGCGACCACGACGGCGTGAGCGACGGAGACGAGGTCGCCGAGCACTGCGATCCGCACGACGTGGACAGCGACCACGACGGCGACGACGACGGCGACGACGACTCGCCCGGCATCCCGGAGCAGGAGATCAAGGCCTTCCTCGACGCGCTGACCTGCCCGCAGGTCGGCGTGCCCGGCTCGATCAGCGCGCTCGGCACCACGGCGATCCTGAACGACACGACGGAGTTCGAGGACACGACGTGTGATGCGCTTCTCGCGCAGCTCCAGACGCCCGGCACGGTCGTCGAGGTAGAGATCAAGATCGTCGAAGACTCGCTCGGCGCGCTCACCGCCACCGAGGTCGAAGCCGAGCACGACGGCGACCACGAGGACGGCGACTCGCACGACTAGCGATCACGGGTGAGAGGACGGGGGCCGCGGCGGTCGCCAGACTGCCGCGGCTCTCCCCTCAGCGCAGCTCGCGCTTCAGGATCTTGCCCGTCGGCCCCTTCGGCAGCGCTCTCGCAGAACTCGACGATGCGCGGGTACTTGTACGCGGCGAGCCGCTCCTTGCACCAGGCGATCAGCTCGTCCGGCCGACGCGTCTGGCCCGCGCGAGCGCGACGACCGCCTTCACCTCCTCGCCGTGGCTCTCGTGCGGCACGCCGATCACCGCCGCCTCGACGATCGCCGGGTGCGCGTAGAGCACCTCCTCGACCTCGCGCGGGTACACGTTGAAGCCGCCGCGGATGATCATGTCCTTCTTGCGATCGACGATGCGGTAGCTGCCGTTCGGGTCGCGGATGCCGATGTCGCCGGAGTGGAACCAGCCGCCGCGCATCGCCTCGGCGGTGGCCTCGGGCGCTTCCGAGGTAGCCCTTCATGATGTTGTGGCCGCGGATGCAGATCTCGCCGCGCTCGCCGTCGGGCAGCGGGCGGTCCTTGTCGTCGAGGATCGCCATCTCGACGCCCCAGACCGGGTAGCCGATCGAGCCGGGCGTGCGCGGGCGGCCGGGCATGTTGAAGCTCGCCACCGGCGAGGTCTCGGAGAGGCCGTAGCCCTCGAGGATCTCGACGCCGAACTTCTGCCTCGAAGGCCTTCATCACCTCGACCGGCATCGGCGCGCCGCCCGACAGGCACCAGCGCAGGCTCGAGAGGTCGTAGCGCGCGGCGCCCTCGTGGTGGAGCAGCGCGAAGTACATGGTGGGCACGCCCGCGAAGAGCGTGACGCGGTCGCGCTCCATGATCTCGAAGCGCCTCGGCCGGGCTGAAGCGCGGCAGCAGCGTGAAGCGTGCCGCCGCGCGCGATCGTGGCGTTCTGGATCGCCGGTCTGCCCGAAGGAGTGGAAGAGCGGCAGCGTGGCGAGCGCGACGTGCTGTCGCGGCGGGATCGGCAGCGAGCTTCGGCACGACCACGGCGCAGTTGACGAACAGGTTCGAGTGCGTGAGCTCGGCGCCCTTCGGCTTGCCCGTGGTGCCCGACGTGTAGAGGATCACCGCGGTGTCGGTCGGCGGCGGTCGGATGCAGCGCGCGCAGCGGCGCGGCCGCGGCCATCGCCGCGCAGCGTCGTCGGCGCGCGCCGCCGTCGGACCAGACCACCGGCACGCCGGCGCGCCTGCGCGCCCTTGCGCGCCGGCTCGCGCGAAGAGCGGGTGCGCGATCAGCAGCACCGCCTCGCGAGTCCTGGAGGTGGTACGTGACCTCGGGCGCCGAGAGCAGCACGTTGAGCGGCACCACGGTGCAGCCCGCGTACAGGATCCCGAAGTACGCGATCGTGAACTCGGGCAGGTTCGGCATCATCAGCGCCACGTGCTCGCCGGGCCGAAGCCGCGCGCGTGCAGGCTCGCCGCCACGCCGCGCGCGGCGCGGTCGAGCTCGGCGTAGGTGAGCGCGCGCTGGTTGTGGCGGATCGCGACGTGTTCGGGCCGATCCTGCGCGGACGCCAGCAGGATGGAGCCGAGATTGAGACTCATGGGGAACCTCCGCGAAAGGCCCAGTCTATACACTCCCGCGACGCGAGCGGGGAGGGAGCGTGGACGTCATCGTGTTCGGCGCGGGGGCGGTCGGCCTCGGCCTCGCGAGCGCGCTGCTCGCGGGTGACGCGCGCGTACGGATCGTGGCGCGGCCCGCGACGGCCGAGGCGCTGCGCGCGCACGGCCTCGCGCGCAGCGGCCTCTTCGGTGAGGCGCACGCGGCGCCTGCTCGCTTCGAGGTCGCGACCTCGGCCGACGAGCTCTCCCCCTCGGCTGCCGACTTCGTGCTGGTCGCCACCAAGGCCTTCGATTCCGGCGCCGCCGCGCGCGCGCTGGCCGACGCGCCGCACGCCGTCGCCGCCGAGACACAGCTCGTGCTGTGCCAGAACGGCTGGGGCTCTGCTGCGCGCTTCACGGCCGCTTTCCCGGCGGCGCGAGTGTGGAATGCGCGCGTCATCACCGGCTTCCGCAAGCTGGCGCCGCACCGCGTGGACGTCACCGTGCACGCCGAGCCCGTGCATGTGGGCAGTCTGTTCGGGGCGAGCCCGGCGCGCGTGGCGGCGCTCTGCGCGGCGATCGACAAGGGCGGGATCCCGTGCGAGCCGACCGCTCACATCGCCGAAGACCTCTGGGCGAAGCTGCTCTACAACGCGACGCTGAATCCGCTGGGCGCGATCCTCGGCGTCCCCTACGGAGCGCTCGGCGCCTCGCCGGGCACGCGCGCGGTGCTCGAGGCGCTCGCGCACGAGACCTTCGCGGTGATGGAGGCGGCTGGACACCGCACGCACTGGCCGAGCGCGGCCGCCTGGCTCGCCGACCTCTACGCCCGGCTGCTGCCGCCGACGGCTGCGCACGACTCGTCCATGCTGCAGGATCTGCGCGCCGGCCGCCGCACCGAGATCGACGCCATCACCGGCGCGATCGTCGAGCTTGCGACCCGCCACGGCGTCGCGGCGCCGGTGAGCCGGAGCGTCCTCACGCTGGTGCGCTTCCTCGAGACGCGCGGTACACACTGAGTCACGCCCTGCCGGCGACCCCTCGCACCGACGAGGCGCTGCGCTTCCTCCTACCGCTCCACGCGGTCCCACCCGACGAGGGAACCCGGAGGAAACCATGCCGATCGCACGCCGACTGCAGTGGTATCTCGACGCGTCGGGCGTCCGCTACGAGGTGCTGCCGCACCCGCACTCGAGCAACAGCCGCGAGACCGCGCGCGAGGCGCACGTGCCGGCGGATCGGGTGGCGAAGCCCGTGCTGCTCGAGGACGAGCGCGGCTACGTGATGGCGATCGTGCCCGCCTCGCATCGCATCGACCTCGCGCGGCTCAACCAGCAGCTCCACCGCGAGCTCGAGCTGGCGCGCGAGCGCGAGATCGCCGAGCTGTTCCACGACTGCGAGCGGGGGGCGATGCCGCCGCTCGGCGGGCCCTACCGCGTGCCGACCGTCTACGACGACCTCCTCGAAGCCTCCTCGGAGATCTACTTCGAGGCCGGCGACCACGAGGACGTGGTGCACCTCCGCGGCCGCGACTTCCTGCGCCTGCTCGAGGGCTCGCTGCACGGGCGCTTCAGCCAGCGGTCTGTAGACATCAGATCAGGCGTCCGTAGCGGGCGGTTCGAACGTCGTTGTGAAGTTGCACATCCGCTTGGCCGTCAAGCATTGACCTTCCACTGAGTTGGATGTACCAACTGCGCGTTCCCCGGGTCCCCCCAAGCAGTGCCGCCAACTCGAAGCATCGTGACGACTCTGGTAGAGCCGCTGGTCGGCCGTAACACTAGGTCGTCCCCTGCCGGAGCGACTCGGATGCATGACGCCAAGCGCGACCTGGCGAAGATCCTGGTAGAGAATTCCTACCGCAAGGGAGACTTCGTCCTGTCGTCGGGTCGACGAAGTAGCTTCTACTTCGACTGCAAGCGAACGACTCACTTCGCCCCAGCGATGCCCCTCATTGGTCGGGTGTTCTTGGACGCGTTCAAACCTTCTGTTCCGCGTTGCGTTGGCGGTCTGACGACGGGCGCGGATCCCATCGCCCTCGCTATTGCCCAGTACTCGCTGTCAGTGCATGGAATGCAGCCGATCAACAGCTTCATCGTTCGCAAGGAGCGCAAGGAGCACGGCACGATGAACTGGGTTGATGGCTGTGTCTCACCGCATGACTCCATCGCCGTCGTGGATGACGTGGTCACAAGCGGTGGGTCGGTGATTCGAGCCGTGAAGCGTTGCCTCGAGGAGGGGCTTCAGATCCTGCATGTGGCCGTTCTCGTCGACCGAGAGGAGGGCGGGCTGCAGAAGATTCAACACGAGGTCCCCGGAGTACCGGTCACTGCGATCTTCAAGAAGGCCGAACTCGAAGAGATCCTCGCGCAAGAGCAGGGAACCGTCTGATCCGTTGACCAAGCCCTGGCTTGCGGCATATCGCAAGCGCGTGGTGCCACTCCTCTCACCGCTACAACGGCTCGCTGCTGAGTGGATCTGGGCTTGGTTCGACTCCCTCTGGGAGCTAGACCAAGTCCTCGCTGAGCCCTTCGCTCATCTGTGCGAACTCGTGGTGCCTCTGCTGGACCGCATCGAGTCCGAGGCGGGGCATGAACCTGACGCAGCGCTGGTCGAGGCTGTCGAACTCCTCAGGTCGATCGACATGAGCGTCTTCCACCCGGTGCGCTGACTCCGCTTTCACTGCTTCCGGATGCCGAGCATGAACTCGGCGATCATCTTCGTGTGCAGCTCGCTCGTGCCCTCGCCGAACTCGAGCGACTTGGCCTCGAGCAACAGGCGCCCGACCTCGTACTCCTCCGAGAGCCCGTAGCCGCCGTGGATCTGCATCGCGTCGAGGGCGTTGGCCACGGCCGCCTGGCTCGCCATCAGCTTCGCCATCGAGCTCTCCATCGAAGCGCGCGGCACGCCGTGGTCCTTCATGCGCCCGAGCTGGTAGACGATGCCGCGCGCGGCCTGTGTGCGGCACGCCATGTCGGCGATCTTCTGCTGGATCAGCTGGAACTCGCCGATCTTCTGGCCGAAGGCCTGACGCTGCATGGCGTAGGGCACGGCGAGGTCGATGCAGCGCTGCGCCTGGCCGACGCAGCGCGCCGCCACCGAGAAGCGGCCCATGTCGAGCGCGGAGCCGAGCACCGGGAAGCCGCCGCCGGCCTCGCCGATGAGGCCTTCGTCGGGCACGACGGCGCCCTCGAAGTGCACCTCCGCCAGGTTGTCCCGCTTCAGCGTGCGCATCGGGAACTCGCCGATCGTGATGCCCGGCGTCTTCGGATCCACGAGGAACGCCGTCACGCCCTTGTGCTTCTGCGTGCGGTCGAGCGTCGCGACCACGAAGAACAGGCCCGCGTGCGCTGCGTGCGAGATGAACACCTTCGTGCCGTCGAGCCGCCAGCCACCGGCCACGCGCGTGGCGGTGGTCTGCATGCTCGGCAGATCGGTGCCGCCGCCCGGCTCGGTGAGGCACGCGGAGGTGAGGCAGGAGCCGTCCGCGATGCGCGGCAGCCAGCGCTCCTTCTGCGCCTCGCTGCCGAAGCGCAGGATCGAGGTGGCCACCAGCGAGTTCGAGACCGACACGACGGACGCGATCACCCAGTCGATGCGCGCGAGCTCTTCGCAGATGACGCCGTAGGACAGCACGTCGGAGTACGAGCCGCCGTACTTCTCGGGGATGAGCGGCCCCATCAGGCCGAGCGCGGGCAGCTTCGCGATCAGCTCGAGCGGGTAGCGGGCCTCGCGCTCGTGGCGCTCGACGTGCGGCAGCAGCTCCTTCTCCGCGAACTCGCGCACGGCTCTTCGGACCTCGCGCTGCTCGTCACTGAGATCGAAGTCCGCCATGCGATCGAGGGGGCTCTGCATCGCGTCCGAAGGTAGATTTCTCGCCGGTCTTTGCCTAGCTTGCGCCGCCATGCGCAAGGTCACCACGCTTCCGCACCGCAATCGCAAGAAGACCGCGCGGCACCGCGCGAAGCTGAAGAAGAAGCACGAGCGTGTCCGCCGGCGCAAGAGCAAGGGCGAGCGCAAGACCTATCGCTAGGTCACGAAGGGGACGTTCCATTTCGGTCACGAAGGGGACGTTCCTTTTCCGTCACGAGCTGAAGTAACGGAAAAGGACCGTCCCCTTTCTTACGCTACCCGCGCACGGCGGCGGAGAGCTCGGCGATGGCGGCGTCGAGCGCGCGGTTGACGGCGCGCTCCCAGGCCACGGCGTCGCCGCCCCGTCCGTCGGCCGGGAAGCCGATCGCGCGCGACGAGGCCACGAGGCCGCCCTCGAGCCGGCCGTCGGGGCCGGCCACGAAGCCGGCCACCGCGTCGCGCGCGCTGCCGCCCTGCTCGCCGTAGCCGGGCACCAGGAACAGGCTCCGCGGCAGGATCTCGCGCACGCGCCGGCTCTCCTCGGGCCACGTCGCCCCGACCACCACACCGAAGCCCGACCACTCCGTCTCGGGCCCGCGCAGCGCGCTCGCCCTCGGCCCGAGCGCCTCGGCCACGCGCTCGTAGAGCGGGCGCTGCGGCGCCAGCAGATCCTGGAAATCGCGCGCGCCCGGGTTGCTCGAACGCAGCACGACGAACAGCCCGGCGCCCGTGCTCGTCGCGGCGGTGAGGAACGGCTCGAGCGAGTCGAGCCCGAGATAGGCATTGAGCGTGATCGCATCGCAGGCGTAGGGCGCTTCCTCGCTCAGGTACGCCGCCGCGTAGGCCTCGGCGGTCGAGCCCACGTCGCCGCGCTTCGCGTCGAGCAGCACCAGCAGGCCGCGCGTCCGCGCCTCCGCGATCACGCGCGCGAGCACCACCGCACCGGGCGGCCCCAGCGCCTCGAAGAACGCGCTCTGCGGCTTCACCGCGGCGACGCGGCCGGCAACGCGGTCGAGCAGCGCGAGACACCAGCGCTCGACGGCGGCGGCGGTGTCCGGCGCTCCGGGCCGCATCGCTCCCGCGCGAAACACGGCCGGGATCAGGCCGAGGTGCGGATCGATGCCCACGCACAGCGGATGACCGAGCCGGCGCGCGCTCTGGGTGAACCGGTCGGCGAACACGGCGGACACGGCGGCGGACTCTAGCAGGCTACGCTACCCGCGATGTCCCACCCGTTCGCATTCACCGTCCAGGCCCGGGACGGCGCAGCCCGCGCCGGCTTGTTCTCGACACCGCACGGTGACGTGCACACGCCCGCCTTCATGGTGGTGGGCACGCAGGGCGCCGTGCGCGCGATGACGCCCGGCCAGGTGCGCGCCACCGGCGCGGAGGTGCTGCTCGCGAACACGTACCACCTCGCGCTGCGACCGGGCGAGGCGCTCGTCGAGAAGCTCGGCGGGCTCCACGCGTTCGCGCGCTGGGACGGCCCGATCCTCACCGACAGCGGCGGCTTCCAGGTCTTCTCGCTGCCGAACAAGGAGATCAGCGACCACGGCGTGCGCTTCAAGAACGAGCTCGACGGCTCGGTGCTCGAGCTGACGCCCGAGCGCTCGATCGAGATCCAGAACGCCCTCGGCGCCGACGTGATCATGGCCTTCGACGAGTGCACGCCCTATCCGGCCAGCGAGGCGCAGGCCGAGGACGGTGTGCGTCGCACGCTCCTCTGGCTCGAGCGCTGCCGGAAGGCGCACACGCGCAGCGACCAGGCGCTGTTCGGCATCGTGCAGGGCAGCACGTACGAGCACCTCCGCGCGCGCTGCGCGGAGGCGGTGGTCGCGCAAGATCTGCCCGGCGTCGCGATCGGCGGCGTGTCCGTCGGCGAGGGCCACGAGCTGCTGGTGCGCATCACCGCCGCGACGGCGCCGCTCCTGCCCGAGACGAAGCCTCGCTACCTGATGGGCGTGGGGCTGCCCGAGGACCTGATCGCGGCGATCGGCCTCGGCATCGACCTGTTCGACTGCGTGATCCCGACGCGGTACGCGCGCTCGGCGAGCGCGTTCACGCGCCGCGGTCGGATCCGCCTCACGCACCGCCGCTACCGCAACGACCGTTACCCGATCGACACCTCGTGCGACTGCGAGGCGTGCGCGAGCGGCTTCTCGCGCGCGTACCTGCACCACCTGTTCGCGGCGAACGAGGTGCTCTCCGCGATCCTCACCTCGATCCACAACGTGCGCTTCTACCAGCGCCTCGTGCAGGAGGCGCGCGCTGCGATCCAGGCGGGGCGCTACGAGGACTGGCGCGCCGGCTTCCTCGCGGAGTACCAGCGCGGATGAGGGCGCTGGCGCTGCTCGCTGCGCTCGCCTGCGCCACTCCGGGGAGCGACGCCGGGCCCGCCATCGGCCGCTTCCTGATCGCGAGGCCGCAGGTCGGCGGCTTCTTCTCCGAGACGGTGATCGTGCTGGTGGATCACTCCGAAGCGGGCAGCCTCGGGCTGATCGTGAACCGGCCGATCGAGGTGAGCCTGGCCGAGCTGCTGCCCGAGATCGAGGGCGCGCGCGGGCACGACGAGCCCGGCTTCCTCGGCGGCCCGGTGGCGCACGAGCCAGCTGCTGCTGCTGGTGCGCGCGGGCTCGCAGCCTCCCGGCGCGGCGCCCGTGCTCGACCACGTCTTCGTGAGCGGCTGCCGCGACACGCTGCGCGCCTGCTCGCGAAGCCGACGGTCGGCACCGAGTTCCGCGCGTACGTGGGCTACGCCGGCTGGGCCCCGGGCCAGCTCGAGGTGGAGATCGCGCGCGGCGACTGGCTGCTGGCGCCGGCCGACGCCGCCTCCGTCTTCACGCACGAGCCCGGCGAGCTGTGGCAGACGTTGCTCAGGAAGCACCAGATGATCCCCGTGGACTGGCCCCATCCACGCCGCACGCATCCGCCGGCGGCCTCCCTCGTCGTCAGTCGCGGCGTCCAAGGCTGGGGCCCCGTGGTTGCCGCTCTCGCGAAATCCATCAATCTGTCCGCCCCATGGCGCTCCGCTGCGGCATCGTCGGCCTCCCCAACGTCGGCAAGAGCACGCTCTTCAACGCGTTGACCGCGGCCGGCATCGCGGCCGAGAACTACCCGTTCTGCACCATCGAGCCGAACTCGGGCGTGGTGCCGGTGCCGGACGCGCGGCTCGCCGCGCTCGACGCGATCGTGCACTCGGCGCGCGTGGTGCCGGCGACGGTCGAGTTCGTGGACATCGCCGGCCTCGTGCGCGGCGCGTCGCAGGGCGAGGGCCTCGGCAACCAGTTCCTGGCCCACATCCGCGAGACGGCCGCGATCCTCCACGTGGTGCGCTGCTTCGACGATCCGGACGTGGTGCACGTCGACGGCGGCGTCGATCCGCTGCGCGACGTCGAGACGATCGAGACGGAGCTCATCCTCGCCGACCTCGACACCGTGGCGCGTCGGCTCGACCGCGTGCGGCGTGCGGCGCGAGGCGGGCGCAAGGAGGACCAGGCCGAGGCGGCGTTCTTCGAGGCGCTCTCCGAGCACCTCTCGCAGGGCAAGCCGGCGCGCAGCTTCCCGGTGCCGGAGGCGCAGGCCGACGCGCTGCGCGAGACCTTCCTGCTGAGCGCCAAGCCGGTGCTGTACGTCGCGAACGTGGACGAGGCCGGCCTCACCGCGGGCAACGAGGCGGTGGCCGCGCTCGAGCGCCACGCCGAGAAGACGGGCGCGGGCGTGGTGCGCATCTCGGCGCGCATCGAGTCGGAGCTCTCCGAGCTCGAGCCCGAGGAGAAGCAGGCCTTCCTGGCCGACCTCGGGCTCGAGGAGCCGGGCCTCCACCGCCTGATCCGCGCGGCCTACGCGCTGCTCGAGCTGCTCACCTACTTCACGGCCGGCGAGAAGGAGGTGAAGGCGTGGACGATCCGGCGCGGCACGCTCGCGCCGCAGGCGGCCGGCGTGATCCACACCGACTTCGAGCGCACCTTCATCCGCGCCGAGGTGATCCCCTACGACGACTACGTCGCGTGCCAAGGCGAGGCGGGCGCGCGTGCGTCGGGCAAGCTGCGCGTCGAAGGCCGCGAATACGCCATGCGCGACGGCGACGTCGTGCACTTCCGCGTGGGGGCGTAGTGCCCGAAGCGCCGTTGCCCGGGCTCGAGGGCGTGCTCGAGCGCTACTCCGCCGGGCCGAAGAACGGCGTCTTCACGGACGGCTCGTGCGAGGGCAACCCCGGCCCCGGCGGCTGGGGCTTCGTGTGGGTCGAGAACGACGCCATCGTCGCGCAGAAGAGCGGCCGCGATCCGGCCACCACCAACAACCGCATGGAGCTCACCGCGCTGATCGAGGCCTTCCGCGCGCTGCCGAGCGACGCCGCGGTGAACGTCTACTCCGACAGCGAGCTGTGCGTGAAGACCGTGAACGAGTGGGCGGCGGGCTGGGAGCGGCGCGGCTGGCGGCGCAAGACCGGGCCGATCGCGAACCTCGAGCTGGTGCAGACGCTCTGGGCGGAGGCGAAGCGCCATCCCGCGCGCGACGCTGCGCTGGATCCGCGCGCACGACGGCTCGCGCTGGAACGAGTACGCCGACGCGCTCGCGGAGAGCTGGCTGGGCACCTGAAGAGCCTCTGACTACGCGCCGACGTTGAAGTCGATCAGCTCGATGATGTTGCCGTCGGGGTCGCGGCCGTAGGCCATCTGGATGGTGGGCGTCTGCACCACCAGCTCGGACTGGAACTTCATGCCCGGCTTCGCTCAGCCGCGCGTACTCCTTCGCGATGTCGCGCACCTCGATCGAGAAGTGCGCGATGCCGAGGTCGGCGTTGGCGCGGCCCGGAGATGTCGGCGCGCGGCGCGGGCTTCGCGTACTCGAAGATCTCGAGGCGGCTCGCGCCGTTCGCGATCATCACCACGCGGCCGGCCGTCTTGCCCACGGCGTGCGACTTCTCGAAGGCCTCGTTCGACTCGTCCCACGGAAAGTCGAACTCGACCTTGAAGCCGAACAGGTCGCGGTAGAAGCGGACGAGACGATCCGCGTCGCGGGTCGAGAGCGCGGTGTGGTGGATGCCGACGATCATGGCGGGCCTCCTTGCTGGCGAGCATCATGCCCGAAATGCTCGGCCCCGACGACCTGGTGCTGTGCTCGGGCACGCTCGGCAAGGCCTCGCTCGCCGAGAAGTGCGCGGCGGCCGTGGCCGGCGGCTTCCGCGCGCTCACGCTCTGGCCCGACGACGTGGCGCGCGCCCGCGCCGACGGGCTCCCGCTCGCCGACGTGAAGCGGCTGCCTCGCGGACCACGGCCTCGTCGTGGCCGACCTCGACCCGCTGCTGCGCTGGCTGCCCGGACGAAGCGATCCCGCCGGGCTTCGCCGCGACGAGCCCGAGTTCTACGAGATCGCCGAGGCGCGTGGGCGCGCGCTCGCTGAACGTGGCGCAGGGCTTCGGCGCGCAGCGTCGACCTCGACCGCGCCGCCGAGGCGCTGGCCGGCGTGTGCGACCGCGCGCGCGAGCACGGCCTGCTCGTCACGCTCGAGTACCTGCCGTGGTCGGGCATCCCGGATGCGAAGACCGCGCTCGCGATCGTCGAGCGCACGGGCCGCGCGAACGCGACGCTGATGATCGACACCTGGCACACCTTCCGCGGGCCCGACGCGACGACGCGCAGCTCCGCGCCCTCCCGGGCGCGCGCGTCGGCAGCGTGCAGCTCAACGACGCGCCGGCGGAGCCTGCCGGCGAACCTCGTGGCGGAGACGATGGAGGCGCGGCTCCTGCCGGGCGAGGGAGCGATCCCGCTCGTGCGCTGGCTGCGCATCCTCGACGCGATCGGCAGCACGGCGCCGATCGGCGTCGAAGTGTTCTCGAAGGCGCTCGACGCGCTCCCGCCCGTCGAGGTGGGCCGCCGCTGCGGCGCCGCCGCGCGCGCGGTGCTGGCCGCTGCGCGCGCCTAGCCTTCGTAGCGGTCGACGGAGAAGCACTCGGCGAGAGGCCTGCGCGGCGGGCGGCCGTAGCGCCCGAGCGGCCAGCCGAGCGGAAGCAGCGCGCAGCTCGGGCAGCCGTCGGGCAGACCGAGGAAGCGGTCGCACTCCTGCGCCGAAGCTGCGGTGGAGCGTGGTGAGGCTCGCGCCGAGCCCGACCGCGCGACACGCGAGCAGGATGTTCTGCACCGCCGGCATCAGCGCCTGGAGCTGCGGCTCACCGCGCCGCGTCCAGCCGGCGACGAACAGATGCACGGGCGCCTCGTGCAGGTGATCCGCCAGGTGGATGGCGGCGCGCTGGTTGCGGCGCCCGGCCTCGGGGAAGCCCTCCGCCTTCGCCGCCTCGACCGCCGGCGCGATGTACGCGTGGAAGGCTTTGCGGTAGCGCTCGGCGATCCAGCGGCGCCGCTCTGCGTCGAGCACTGCGACGAACTTCCACGGCTGCCGGTTGCCGCCGCTCGGCGCGAACGTGCCCGCCTCGCAGACCTTCTGGACCAGCGCGAGCGGCACGGGCTCGGGACGGAGCCGTCGGATCGCCCGCGTGGTGCGGATGCCCTCGAGGAGGGGGAGGTCCTCTCCCAGGCGAGCGACATCGAGCGCATCCATTCCGATCTCCTTTGCGGGATCCGTCGTGACGATAGTCCTCGCGCGGAGAATCGATGCGTCGGGTCGTGCACCTCTTCTTGGTTGTCGGGACGATGTCATGCGCCACCCCACCGGTGGCGCGCCACTCGGGCATCGGCTCGGGCGTCGAGTGCAGCATTCCCGGCGGCTTCGTGACCTATTGGCAGCTACTGCCCATGGCCGAGGACGTCACGGGCCTCACCGCCGAGCTGACCCTCGAGTCGTCGCATCCCCACGAGAAATGGCGACCCCTCGTCTTCGTGATGCTCGACTCGGGCGATGAGTCGGACTCGGTGCAGGTGAGGATCTGGGAGCCCAAGGGGTCGCGCGACCTCGAGCTCGAGGCGCGTGTGATCGAGGGGAGCGTGACCACCTCGAGCGAGCCTCTCGCGAGCCACGTGGCGAAAGGCGAAACGCGCAGCGTAGGGGTGGATTGGTCGCGCCCCGGCCAGCTCGACGTCCGAGTCGGCGAGAAGACCGCGTCCGTTCCGCTGCACTTCCCCGTCACGCGCATCCTCGCCGGCTGCTCCGGCGCGGACGGGCGCGTCTGGGTGCCGGAGGGCTGAGACCGCGCGCTAGGCGAGCTTCGTCTTCCCCAGCGCAAGAATCCGCTCGAACGCCGGCTTCGGGATCGGCATCACCGAGAGGCGCGACAGTTTCACGAGCGGGAGCTCGCGCAGCTCGGGCGTCGCCTTGACCGTCGCCAGCGTGACGGGTGCGGTGAGTGCCTTCACGGGCGCGAGCTCGACGGCGACCCAGCCCTCGCCGGGCTTCGCGGTCGGGTCGGGCGCCGCTTCGGCCGTCACCTTCGCGACGCCCACGATCTCCTTGCCCTCGCCGGAGTGGTAGAAGAACACGAGGTCGCCCGTCTTCATCTCGGCCAGGTGGTTGCGTGCGGTGAAGTTGCGGACGCCCGTCCAGCGCGTGCGCTTCTCCTTCACCAGGTGGTCCCAGCCGTACGTGTTCGGCTCGGACTTCACGAGCCAGTGACCAAGCGCCATGCTGTGCTCCTCCGGGTCGGACCGAAAGGAGGTAGCCCGTTGCCGGCATCCCTGCCCTCCGAGCTCGTGCTCGGCGCGACCACGGTGTGGTTCGGCGCGGAGCGCGGCAAGTATCCGCAGGGCAACTCGCTGTTCGTGCGCGGGCGCGAGGAGACGCTCGTGATCGACCCGTCGCTGGCGCTGGTGCCGCGGCGCGCGGAGCTGCCGCGCGTGGACCGCGTCGTGAACAGCCACTGCCACGAGGACCACGTCGCCGGGAATCACCTCTTTCCCGACGTCCCGTGGCACGTGCACGAGGCCGATCTGCCCGGCCTCCAGTCCTTCGCCGGCTTCCTCGCGATCTTCGGCTACGACGACGCGGACGTCTCCGCCGGCTGGGCGCAGCTCGTGCGCGAGCGCTTCCACTACACCGAGCGGCCCGACGCGAAGGGCTTCCGCGACGGCGACGTCTTCACGCTCGGCGGCGGCGTCTCCGTGCGCGTGATCCACACGCCGGGGCACACGCGCGGGCACTCGGCGCTGCTCGTCGAGCCCGACGGCGTCCTTTACCTCGGTGATATCGACCTCTCGAGCTTCGGCCCCTACTACGGCGACGCCTGGTCGGACCTCGAGGACTTCGAGCGCAGCCTCGCGCTCGTGCGCGACGCTCGAGGCGAGGCACTACGCCACCTTCCACCACATCGGCGTGGTGGAGCGCCCCGTATTCCTGGATCGGCTCGACCGCTTCACCGCGGTGATCGCCGACCGCGAGCGGCGCCTGCTCGCTTTCCTGTCCGAGGCGCCCCGCACGCTCGACGAGGTGGCCGCGCATCGCTTCGTCTACCGCCCGAGCGATCCGGTGCCCTTCGCGGCGCCGGTCGAGCGGCGCAGCATGAGCCAGCACATCGCGCGCCTCGTGCGGCAGGGCCGCGTTCGGGAAGTCGAGCCCGGCAGGTTCCAGGCCGACGTGGTATAGGTTCCCGCCTTCTGGCTTGGAGGGAACATGAGGGTCAAGGTCGACTACGACCTCTGCGAGGCCAACGCGGTGTGCATGGACGTCGCCCCGGAGCTGTTCAAGGTGGACGACGACGATTCGTTCCACCACGTGTCCGCCGGCGCCAAGGATGACGTGTCGGGCGTGATCCCGAAGAACCTCGAAGGCAAGGCGCGCGAGGCCGTGCGCCTCTGCCCCCGCCAGGCGCTCTCCATCCTCGACAAGTAGGCCGCGAGGCGTCCTACTTCTTCGGCTTCTCGCCGCT
The DNA here is from genome assembly GCA_963716895.1 of uncultured delta proteobacterium. GTDB lineage: Bacteria > Myxococcota_A > UBA9160 > UBA9160 > UBA6930 > JBFIYM01. Next base: position 2,813,542 of record CAVQUJ010000010.1, on the reverse strand, counting down.
CCGCTCGAGCTTCAGCGCGGCCGAGTTCATGCAGTAGCGGCGGCCGGTCGGCGGCGGCCCGTCTGGGAACACGTGCCCGAGGTGGCCCTCGCAGCTCGCGCACAGCACCTCGGTACGCACCATGCCGTGCGCGGTGTCCGTCTTCTCGGCGACCGCGCCCGGCGCCACCGGCTCCCAGAAGCTCGGCCAGCCCGTGCCCGATTCGAACTTGGTGTCGGACACGAACAGCGGCGCGCCGCAGCCCGCGCAGTGGTAGACGCCGGCGTCTTTCGTGTGCGCGTACTCGCCGCTGCCCGCGCGCTCGGTGCCCGCGCGGCGCAGCACCTGGTACTGCTCGGGCGTGAGCTCCTTCTTCCACTCCGCGTCCGTCTTGTTCACCTTGGCCACGACTCTCCCTCCTCGCGACTCAGCTCTGGCAGTTGCGCAGCATCGACAGCACCACGGCGATCACCGCCATCACCACCCACACGATGCTCCGTCCGCGCTGGAACGGAAGCTCGGCGTCCGCAGGATCCCCTTCGCTGAGCATCCCACGCCGCGACCCCGAGCGGCCCGCCGCAGTGGATGCAGCGCTTCGCCTCGGGCGGGAACGTCGTCCGGCAGTTCTCGCAGCGCACCTCGTAGAACTGGGACTGGGATGCCGGCATCAGGGCGAGGATAACGTCAGGTGGGGATCGTGAGCGCCTTCGGCAGGGAGCCTTCCATGAAGGCCTGGTCCTCGCGGCGCTTCGCGATGCGCCAGCCGTCCTTGGTGCGCACCAGCTCGTCCACGTAGTAGGCGCCCACCGCGAAGTGGTGGAGGCTCCCATCCTGGTTCTTGAAGAACATCGGGTTGTAGACGGCGGTGCGCGCGGCGGCGCGGTCGCCCGAGAGCGTGACCTCGGAGTTCGTCACGTAGTGCGCGGTGGTCGGGAAGATCGCGAGCGCCTTCGCGAGCCAGGCGCGCACCTCGGGGTAGCGGCCCTTGATGCCGCCCGACGAGACGTAGTCGGCCTCCGCGTCGGGGAGGAAGACGGTGTCGAGCAGCTTCCAGTCCTTCTGGTCGATCGCCTTCGTGTACCGGATCAGCAGATCGTTGATCTCGATGCGATCCGAGATCTCCTGGAGACTGAGCGCCATCTACCTTCCTCCTAACCGGCCTTCACGATCACGGACGAGCCGTGACCGAAGAGGCCCTGGTTCGCGGTCACGCCGACGCGAGCGCCTGCGACCTGGCGCCCCGCGGCCTGGCCGCGGAGCTGCCAGGTGAGCTCGCACACCTGCGCGATCGCCTGCGCCGGGATCGCCTCGCCGAACGCGCCGAGCCCGCCGCTCGGGTTCACGGGCTTCTTCCCGCCGAGCGACGTCACGCCGTCGCGCAGCAGCTTCACCGCTTCGCCCGGCTTGCACAGGCCGATGTTCTCGTACCAGTCGAGCTCGAGCGCCGACGACAGGTCGTAGACCTCGGCCACGCTCACGTCCTCGGGGCCGAGGCCGGCCTGCTCGTAGGCGAGCTTCGCGATCGAGTCCTTGAACGACACGTCGGGCACCGGCAGCGTGGCCGCCGAGTCGGTGGCGAAGTTCGGCATCTCGATGACGGTCTGCGGGAAGCGCGGCGTGACCGTCGAGACGGCCGCGATCGTGACCGGCTTCGTGGTGCGCTTCTTCGCGTACTCCATGCTCGAGAGCACGAGCGCGGCGCCGCCGTCGCTGGTGGCGCAGATCTGGAGCAGGCGCAGCGGGTCGGAGACCATCGCCGAGGCGAGCACCTCTTCCACCGTGTAGATCTGGCGGTAGCGCGCGTTCGGGTTGGCCGCGCCGCAGCGGCTGTTCTTCACCTTCACCTGCGCGAAGTCGCGCTCGGTGTCGCCGTAGAGGTCCATGCGCCGGCGCGCGTAGAGGCCGAAGTAGACGGGATTGGTGGCGCCGAGCAGGCGGAAGCGCAGCCAGTCCGGATCCTTCGTGCGGTCGCCGCTCCCGGCCGGCGCGAAGAAGCCCTTCGGCGTGGTGTCGGCGCCGACCACCAGCGCCACGTCGCAGATGCCGGCCAGGATCTGCGCGCGCGCCGTCGCGATGGCCTGGCTGCCGCTCGCGCACGCGCCGTAGCTGCTCGTCACCTGCGCGCCGTTCCAGCCGAGCGCCTGCGCGATCGAGGCGCCGGCCACGTAGCCCGGGTAGCCGTTGCGGATCGTCTCGCCGCCGGCCACGAACTGCACGTCGCTCCACGCGACGCCGGCGTCGGCGAGCGCCGCCTGCGCGGCGGCCACGCCGTACTCGACGAAGTTGCGTCCCCACTTGCCCCAGGGATGCATGCCGACGCCGAGGATCGCGACTTCCCGCACTTGTTACTCCGTTCGCCTCACGCGAGGCGAAGCCTCGCGTGGGCTCACTGCGCGCGCCGCAGACGCGGCGCTTGCTGACTGGCCTGGGTGATACGCGTCCTTCACTACGCGACCGCCGGTCGCCACTTGTAGACGACGTATTCGTTCTCGGCGTCCTCGTTCAGCGTGTCGAGGACGAGCTCCATCTCCATGCCCACTTCGAGGTCCGTCACCGAGACGCCCGACACCACCTGGCCGAGCACCACCATGCGCTCGCGCTCGAGCTCCACCGCCGCGATCGCGAAGGGCTGGTAGGGATCCGTCTGCGGCACGTAGGGCGCGGGCGGCTGATAGGCGTTGTTCGTGTAGGACCAGAGCCGGCCGCGGCGCGACAGCTCGACCTCCTCGAACTCGGTGCCCGAGCAGAGCGGGCTCCGGCAGAAGGTCTCCTCGCGCGGGAAGAAGACGGTGCCGCAGGCCTTGCAGCGCGTGCCCAGCAAGGCCGGACGCGCGGGGTCGAGCGTGAACCAGCCGGGAACCGCGGGGGTGCGCTGCTTCGCCATCGGCGGTTTTTACCACACCGGGGCCGGATCGCGCCCAGCGCCCGAGGTAGAGTCCGCCCGTGCGCCTCGTCGGCTCCGTCCTGTTCTGGGCCTTCCTCGTCACGAGCTCGCTGCTGCTGTTCCCGGTCGCGGTCGTGACGTGGGCGCTCTCCTCACCGTTCGATCGCCGGAAGCGCGCCCTGCACCAGTTCACCTGCTTCTGGGCGTCGCTCTACACCTGGCTGAACCCGGCCTGGCGCGTCCACGTCGAGGGCCGCGAGAAGATCCGCCGCGATGCGACCTACGTGATGGTGGCCAACCACCAGAGCCTGCTCGACATCCTCGTGCTGTTCCGGCTGTTCGCGCACTTCAAGTGGGTGTCGAAGATCGAGAACTTCCGCATCCCCTGCATCGGCTGGAACATGAGCCTCAATGGCTACGTGCCGCTCCGGCGCGGCGACAAGCAGTCGATCGGCGAGATGATGTCCGCCTGCGCGCACGTCCTCGACGAGGGCAGCTCGATCATGATGTTCCCGGAAGGCACGCGCTCCGCCGACGGCAAGCTGCGCTCGTTCAAGCACGGCGCGTTCACGCTCGCGCAGGGCGGCGGCTGCCCGATCCTGCCGATCCTCGTCGAGGGCACGGCCGACGCGCTGCCGAAGCGCGGCTTCGTGCTCCAGGGCCGCCACGCGATCCGCATCCGCGTGCTCGACGAGATCCCGCACGGGAAGCTCCAGGGTCGCCCGATCGAAGACGTCACGCGCGAGGTGTGGCAGCTCTACGCGAACGCGCTCGGCCCCGCGCGGGTAGCGGTCGCAGGGCGCGCGGTCCCGTGAGGAAGCAGCTCGCACGCGCCTTCCTGCGCGCCACGGGCTGGGGGCCCGAGGGTGAGCGCCCGAGCGCGCCGCGCTTCGTGCTGATCGCCGCGCCGCACACTTCGAACTGGGATCTCGCCTACCTGCTCGCGCTCGCCGAGGTCTACGACCTGCGCGTGTCGTGGATGGGGAAGGAGGAGATCTTCCGCGCGCCCTTCGGCGGGCTGTTCCGCGCGCTCGGCGGCATCCCGATCCGGCGCAGCGAGCGCGCCGACCGCGTGGGCGCCATGGCGCGCGAGTTCGCCGAGCGCGAGCGCTTCGCGCTCGTGGTGCCCGCCGAAGCCACGCGCGGCTGGGCGCCGCACTGGAAGAGCGGCTTCTACCACATCGCGCGGCGCGCGAACGTCCCCATCGTGATGGGCTTCCTCGACTACGCGCGCCGCCGCGGCGGCTTCGGCCCGCAGCTCTTCCCGAGCGGCGACGTCACGAAGGACATGGACGAGATCCGCGCCTTCTACGCCGGCAAGGTCGGCAAGTTCCCGGAGCAGTTCGGGCCGGTGAAGCTGCGGGAGGAGGAGGCTCTCTGAGCGCGACGAAGCTCACGGCGCCGGTCGCCATCGGCCTCGCGCTCGCGCTGGGCGGACCAGCGCTTCTGGCCCTCGCCTCCGAGCGGTGGCACGGAGCTCGGGGCGCGGTTGCGCCGAGCGTCGTCGCACAGCTCGCGCTGTGGGCGCTGATCGGCGTCGTCGCCGCGATCGTAGTCGGCTGGGAGCAGCGGCCGCTCGCTTCGCTCGGGCTCCGCCCCTTCGGCGTCTCGTCCGTGGCCTGGGGACTGGCGGCCGCCGCGGTGCTCGCCTACGCCGTCGTCCCGCTCGCCTCGGGCTTCGTCCGCGCGCTCGGCCTGGCCGGCTTCGAGCGCGGGCTGTCCGAGGTGCTCGCGTGGCCCCTCTGGCTCCGCGCCGTGGCGGTCCCGACCGGCGGCGCGGCCGAGGAGGTGCTGTACCGCGGCTACGCGATCACCAGACTCGAGCAGGTCACGGGCAGCTCCACCCTCGCCGTCGCGCTGTCAGTCGCCTGCTTCGCGTTGGCCCACGGACCGCTCTGGGGCTCCGGCCCGGTCGTGACCTTCGTGCTGTCGGGCGGATTTCTTGCCGCGTTCTTCGTGTGGCGCCGCGATCTCGTGGCCAACGTGGTGGCTCATGTCACCGTCGATGCGCTCGGCCTCATGTCCGTTCCCACCGCTTCCCAGTAGGATGCGCCTCCGATGAGCGCCCCCCACCTGCTCGACATCGATCTCACGAGCGCCGACGTGCAGCACGTCTCGAAATCGCCGCGCCTCTTCTCGGCCGAGGCGAAGGGGATGCAGCTCGCCGACTTCACCGACCCGCTGCCGACGCTGCTGTCGCTCGACCCGCCGCAGGACGTCCGGCGCGACCCGAACCAACACGTCGCCTTCGGCTTCGGCGAGCACTTCTGCCTCGGCGCCGCGCTCGAGCTGGCCGGCGAGCCGGCGCGGCTGCGCTCGGGCGAGCTCGACGCGTGGAAGCGGATGCCCGTGCGGCTCCGCGAGCGACGGCCGTGACCGGCGCCGAGCGGCTGCTCGCCACCGTCGAGATCCAGCAGCTCGCGCAGCGCTACGCGGTGTACGTGGACGCGCGCGACCTCGACCGGCTGGTGGAGCTCTTCGTGCCCGACGTGAAGGTGGGGCGCGAGGCCACGGGCCACGCCGCGCTCCGCGCCGACTTCGACCGCCAGCTCCGGGCCACCGGCGTCTCGTTCCTCCTGGTCGGCAACCACGTAGTGGACTTCGAAGACGAACAACACGCGAGCGGTGTCGTCTATTGCCGTGGCGAGATCCAGGAGGGAGGACGCGAGAGCTCGCGATGGATCGTTCAGCTGATCCAGTATCACGATCGCTACGAGCGGCGCGGCGAGCGCTGGCTGTTCGCGCGCCGGAAGCATCTCCTCGTCTACGGCGCGGACCTCGGGCAGAGCCCCCTCGGGCTCCCGCCCGCGGACTGGCCGCGCCGCCAGACCGGCTGGGGCACGGTGCCCGCCAGCCTGCCGAGCTGGCGGCGCTTCTGGGGGGAGGGGTAGGCGAGCGGGGTCTGCCCGAGCGCTCGCTGGAGCGGAGGGGTCCCCTAGCCAAGGCGCCCCGAACGGCGCACCTTCCCACTCTTCCGGGGCATCGAAGCGATCGGACCGTCGAGGGCGGCTTCGGGATGCTGCGTGGACGTTGGAGTCGGGGGGATCCGGTGGGCGCCGGGAAACGGTTGCAGATCCGTGGCGTTGCGAAGGCGCTCCCGACACGTGTGAAGTTCGTCTCCAAGCGGCGCGGCCGGGCCACCTATGGTTGGGCCCCCAGATGAGTGCCACGAGTCCGCGACCCGATCTGTCTCCTGCTGCCGCTCTCCCGAGACGGCGGCCGTGGCGACGTGCGAGCGCCCATGCGCTCGGCCGGCTCCGCCGCCTGCCGCTGGGCGCGAGCTGGATCGCGCTCGGGCTGCTCCTCGGCGTGCTGGCGGCGCGCGAAGCGCGCACCTCCGCGGTGCAGGCGCATCTGCTCGCGGCGCTGAACCAACGCCTCACCTACGCGCTCGTCCCCGGCCCGAGCGCGCGCTTCGTCGCGCCGCGCCACGGCCCCTACGACGACCGGCTCGGCTACGTGCGGCTCCCGGAGTGGACCGTCCGGCTCGGGCGCGAGGGCTTCGTGGTGCGCGAGCAGGCGCAGCTCTCGCCGACTCTCGCCCGCGTGGCGGCGCTCGGCCTGACGCCGCCCTACGCGGAGAAGACCCGCACGGGGCTCTCGGTGCTCGACCGCAGCGGCTCCAGCGTCTTCCAGGTGACGGAGCCCGCCCGCGGCTACGCCGCCTTCGACGCCATTCCGCCGCTCGTGCGCGAGACGCTGCTGTTCGTCGAGAACCGCGAGCTGCTGAACGACGAGCCCCGCCGCAACCCCGCCATCGAGTGGGATCGCTTCGCGCGCGCGGCGCTGGTGCAGATCGGCGGGGGCGACGGGGACGGCCGCGGCCCCGGCGGCAGCACGCTCGCCACGCAGATGGAGAAGTACCGCCATTCCGCCGGCGGCCGCACGAGCGGGCCGCTCGAGAAGCTGCGGCAGATCGGCTCCGCCAGCCTGCGCGCGTATCGCGAGGGCGAGGACACGAGCGCCGCGCGGCGCGGGATCCTGCTCGACTACCTGAACTCGCTGCCGCTGGCGGCGGCCGCGGGCCGCGGCGAGGTGCTCGGCCTCGCAGCCGGCCTCGAGACCTGGTACGGCGCCGACTTCGACCGCACGAACGAGCTGCTCGCGGCCCCGGTGGATGGAGAGAACCCCGGCGAGCTGGCCGAGCAGGCGAACGCCTATCGCCAGGTGCTCTCGCTGCTGCTCGCGACGCGCCGCCCGAGCGACTACCTGCGCGCGCGGCCCGAGGCGCTCGAGGCGCTGGCCGACCGGCACCTGCGCCGGCTCGCCGAGGACGGCGTCATCTCGGCGGCGCTGCGCGACGCCGCGCTCGCGGCGCGGCCCCGTCGTGTCGCGCCGGCTGCGATCGTGCCCGCATCCGCCAACCCCGCGGAGCCGGTGCGGCGCTGGCTGGTCGGCGCGCTCGCGCTGCCCGACTACTACGCGCTCGACCGCCTCGATCTCAGCGTGAGGAGCACGCTCGACGCCGGCCTCCAGCAGCAGGTGCAGCGCCAGCTCGAGGCACTCCGCGATCCGGGGGTGGTCGCTGCCGCCGGGCTGCGCGGCAAGGGCCTGCTCGAGAACGCCGACCCGGCGCACGTGATCTACAGCTTCGCGCTGTACGAGCGCGTGGGCGACACGAACCGGCTGCGCGTCGCGGCAGACAACTTCCACGGCGCCCTCGACGTGAACGAAGGCGTGAAGCTCGACCTCGGCTCCACCGCCAAGCTGCGCACACTCGCGAGCTACCTCGAGGCCATCGCAGACGTCCACGCGAAGCTCGCCGGAAGTGGCCGACCCGTGCTCCTCGCCACGGCGGCGAACGGCTCCGACCCCCTGACGCGCTTCGTGGCCGAGACGCTCGTCGCGAAGCCCGACACGAACCTCGACGCGATGCTCCAGGCCGCCCTCGACCGCCGCTACTCGGCGAACCCGTGGGCGGGCTTCTTCACCGGCGGCGGCCTGCACTACTTCCACAACTTCGACAAGGACGACGCCGGCAAGATCCTGTCGGTGCGCACGGCCTTCCGAGACTCGGTGAACCTGCCGTTCGTGCGGCTGATGCGCGACCTCGTGGCCTACGAGATCGCGCGTCTCCCCGGCGACCCCGCTCGGATGCTCGAAGATCGCAACGACCCGCGCCGCGCCATCTGGCTGCGCCGCTCGCAGGAGGAGGAGGCGCGCACCTTCCTCGCGCGCTTCCACCGCGAGCACGCCGGCCAGAGCCCCGAGGCCGCGCTCGAGAGCTGGACCCTGCGTGCGCATCCGACCCCGCGGCGCCTCGCGGTGGCGTGGCGCTCGGTGCTGCCGGAACGCTCCTTCGAAGACTTCGCCGCGGCGCTGCGCGCGCTGCCGGCCGGCGCCGCGCTCGCCGAGCCGGATCTGCACGCCATGTACGACAAGTACAGTCGCGACCGCTACTCGCTGGCGGATCGCGCCTTCCTCGCGCGCATGCATCCTCTCGAGCTGTGGCTGATGGAGTGGCAGGGCGAGCATCCGGCCGGGACGTTCGAAGAGGCGTGGGCGGCGAGCGGCGATGCGCGCGACGTCGCCTACACCTGGCTGTTCCAGACGCGCAATCGCGGCGCGCAAGACCGCCGCCTCCGCACACTGCTCGAGCGCGACGCCTTCGTCCGCATCCACCGCGAGTGGAAGCAGCTCGGCTACCCCTTCGAGACCCTCTCGCCCTCCATCGCTACCGCGATCGGCAGCTCCGGCGACCGCCCGTCCGCGCTGGCCGAGCTGATGGGCATCATCGCGGCCGACGGCGTGAGGGTCCCGACCGTGCGCGTGACCGAGCTGCGCTTCGCCGCGGGCACGCCCTACGAGACGGCGCTCGCGCCCGCGTCTCAGGCCCCGCGGCAGGTGCTGCGGCCCGAGGTGGCGCGCGCGCTCCGCGGCGCGCTGCTCGAGGTGGTGGCGAACGGCACGGCGCGCCGCGCGAACGGCGCCTTCCTCGAGCCGCTCGGCGGCAAGACGGGCACCGGCGACCATCAGAAGAAGCGCGTCGACCGCTGGGCGAACGTGATCGAGTCCGAGTACGTGAGCCGCAGCGCCACCTTCGTGTTCTTCGCGGGCGACCGCTTCCACGGCGTGATCACCGCGCACGTCGCCGGCCCCGACTCGGCCAACTACACGTTCACGAGCTCGCTGCCCGTGCAGGTGCTGAAGAACCTCGCGCCGGTGCTCGAGCCCGTGTTCGCCGCAGCGCCGGAGAGCGGCGCGACCGTCGCGCAGCGCTAGCAAACGGCGCGTCTCGCGCTGCGCGCAGTGAGCCGAAGTCGCTCTCTCAGATCCGCCGCTCGCGCCCGGCCCAGTAGCGGTCGCGCAGGCGCCGCACGTAGAGCTTGCCGGCCGGCGTGCGCGGCAGCGCGTCCTCGAAGTCGATCGAGCGCGGCACCTTGTAGGCGGCGAGCCGCCCGCGCGCGAACGCGAGCAGCTCGGCCGCCAGCGCGGGTGACGGCTCCCAGCCCGGCGCCAGCTCGACCGCCGCCTTCACCTGCTCGCCCCACTCGTCGTCGGGGATGCCGAACACGGCCACGTCGCCGACGGCCGGGTGCGCCTGGAGCGCAGCCTCGATCTCGGCCGGATAGATGTTCACCCCGCCGGAGATGATCATGTGCGACTTGCGGTCGGCGAGGCGCACCCAGCCGTCCGCATCCACCGAGCCGACGTCGCCGAGCGTGTGCGTGTACGGGTCGAGGAAGGCCTCGGCCGTCTTCGCCGGGTCGCCGTGATAGGCGAAGAGCTCCGGCGTGGTGCGGTGCCGGGCGTAGAGCGGCCCCTCGCCGCCGGCGGGCAGGCGCCGGCCCGCCTCGTCCACCGCGAACACCTCGAAGTGCGGCAGCGCGCGCCCCACCGTGCCCGGGTGCGCGAGCCACTCGTGCGCGTCGATGAAGGTGGTGACGCCCCCCTCGGTGCCGCCCCAGTACTCGTACAAGATGGGGCCCCACCACTCGAGCATGCGCCGCTTCACGTCGGGCGCGATCGGCGCCGCGCCGTGCAGCACGGTGTGGAGCGCGGGCGCGCGGAAGGCCGCGCGCTCTTCGTCGGAGAGGCGCTTCAACAGCCGCACGAACATGGTCGGCACGAGGTGCGTATGATGGACCTCGCGCAGGGCGATCCAGCGCAGCGCCTCGCGCTCGTCCCAGCGCGGCAGCACCAGGATGCTCGCGCCGCAGGCGGCGTCGTAGATCGCGTACATGAGCGGCGCCGCGTGATAGAGCGGCCCGGTGACGAGGTGGGGGCCCGAGCCGTCGCAGGCGATCGAGCGCGCATACGCCTGCTGCGCGGCGAGGGCCGCGCCGAGCGTCGCGGGAACGCGCCGCTTCACGCCCTTCGGCCGCCCCGTGGTGCCGCTCGTGTAGATCATGTTGCCGCCCGCGGGACCGCTCGGCGGCATGGGCTCGTCGCGCGACGCGGCGAGCGCGGCGTCGAGCTCGGGCCCGGCCACGAGCACGGTGACGCCTTCGGGCGCGGCCCGGCGCGCCATCGCCTCGTGCTCCGGGTCGGTGAACAGCACGCGCGCGCCCGAGTCGCGCAGCACGTAGGCGATCTCCGGCTCGGTGAGGTGCCAGTTCACGGGCGTCATCCAGACGCCGGCGTGGATCGCTGCGAGCACGCCCTCGACGGCTTCGGCGCGGTTGCCGATCAGCAGCGCCGCGTGCGCGCCGGGCGCGAGGCCGAGGCCCTCGCGCAGCAGCCGCGCCCAGCGCGTGACGCGGTCGGCCAGCTCGGCCCGGCTGCGGCGCCGCGTGCCGTCGTCGAGGGCGAGAGCGTCGCTCACTTCCCGAGGCGCTCCTCGCGCAGCGCCGAGCGGCGCAGCTTGCCGGCGTCGTCGCGCAGGGGCTCGCTCACGAGCTCGAAGCTCTTCGGGATCTTGTAGACGACGAGCAGCTCGGCCAGGTGCGCGCACAGCTCGGCCTCCGTCACGCCGCCCGGCGCGTCCACGATCGCATGCAGGCGGTTGCCGAGGTCTTCGTCGGGCAGGCCGATCACCGCTGAAGAGCGCACGGCCGGGTGCGCATCGAGCGCGGCCTCGACCTCCGCGGGATACACGTTCGAGCCGCCGACCAGGATCATGTCCGTCTTGCGGTCGGCCAGGTACAGGTACCCGTCCTCGTCGAGCCAGCCCATGTCGCCGACGGTCTCGTAGCCGTCGGGCGTCGCGTCGGCCTCGGCGCCGATGTAGCGGTAGGTCGTGCCGCGGCCCGCGGCCGGCAGCATGAAGATCTCGCCGATCTCGCGCGGCGCGCAGGCGCTGCCGTCGGGGCGGAGGATCTTCATCTTCCGCTCGGGCGGCGGCTTCCCGACCGAGCCGGGATGCGCGAGCCACTCGGTGCCCGCGATCAAGGTGCCCGCGATGCGCTCGGTGCCCCCGTAGGCCTCCCAGACCTTCTCGGGGCCGATCCACTCGATCCACGCCCGCTTGAGCCAGGCCGGGCTCGGCGCGCCCGTGCACATCACGCGCCGCAGCGACGAGACGTCGTACCGCTCGCGCACCTCGCGCGGCAGCTTCCAGATGCGCTGCATCATGGTCGGGACGAACAGCACCCAGTCCACGCGATGCTGCTCGATCAGGCGCAGGCACTCCTCGGGCTCGAAGCGCGAGAGCAGGATCAGCGTGCCGCCCGAGAGCAGGCACTGCCACGACACGATGAATGGCCCGGCGTGATAGAGCGGCCCCGGCACGAGCGTGGTGCCGCGCAGCTGCATGCCGTTCTCGGCGACGGTCGGGTCGGCGAGCGCCGGGGTGAGGTCGACGATCAGCTTCGGGCGGCCCGTGCTGCCGCCCGAGGTCATGGTCCGCACGTTCGGCGGCACCACGTCGGGGAGCGGCGTGTCCGGGAGGCTCGGATCGGGCGCGAAGCCCGCCGGCACGCACGGGAACGCGTCGCCGTACGCGCCGGGCGCGACGCCCACGATCAGCGCGGGCTTCGCGAGCTCGACGATCGCGCGCCGCTCCTGCTCGGGCAGGCGCGCCGACACCGGCTGGGGCGAGCCGCCGAGCTTCCAGACCGCGAGCGTGGCGACCAGGAACTCGATGCCGTTCGGGAGCGCGATCGTCACCCGCGTGCCGGGCCCGACGCCCCGCTCGGCGTAGGCGCGGGCCAGCCGGTTCGAGCGCCGCTCGAGGTCGAGCCGCGTGGCGCGCTCCGCCCCGTGGATCACGGCGACGCGCCCCGGGGCCTCCTCGGCCAGCCACGCCAGCGCCCGCCCGTGGGACATCTTCGGCATAAGCGATACGATACGTCTCGTTATTGAAGTCTGCCCGTGCCAAGACCGCGGGCCCGCAGGAGAATCGGGGCGATGGACAAGCGCTGCACGGAAGCCCAGGCGGTCGCCGAGCTGCGCGACGGCATGACCATCGGGATCGGCGGCTGGGGCTCGCGGCGCAAGCCCATGTCGGTCGTGCGCGAGATCCTGCGCTCGCCGGTGAAGGACCTGACGCTCGTCAGCTACGGCGGGCCGGACGTCGGCCTGCTCTGCAAGGCCGGCAAGATCCGCCGCCTGATCTACGGCTTCGTCTCGCTCGACTCGATCCCGCTCGAGCCGCACTTCCGCGCCGCACGCCAGGCCGGCGCGATCCCCGAGGTGCGCGAGCTCGACGAGGGCATGCTCCAGTGGGGCCTCTACGCGGCCGCGATCCGGCTGCCCTTCCTGCCCACGCGCGCGGGCCTCGGCACCAGCGTGATGGACATCAACCCGGAGCTGAAGCTGGTGCGCTCGCCCTACGCGGACGGCGAGGAGCTGGTCGCCATGCCCGCGCTGCCGCTCGACGTCGCCTTCGTGCACATGAACCGCGCCGATGCGCGCGGCAACGCGCAGTACCTCGGCCCCGACTTCTACTTCGACGACCTCTACTGCATGGCCGCGAAGCGCCGCTTCGTGTCGTGCGAGAAGCTGGTCGAGACGAAGGACCTGCTCGCGGAGGGCTCGGTCCACACGCTGCGCATCAACCGCACCATGGTGGACGGCGTGATCGAGGCGCCCGGCGGCGCGCACTTCACCGAGTGCCCGCCCGACTACGGCCGCGACGAGGCCTTCCAGCGCGAGTACGCCGCGAGCGCCAAGGACGAGGAGAGCTGGAAGAAGTTCCGGGCGGAGTGGCTCGACGTGTCCGAGGCGGAGTACCAGAAGAAGGTCCGCGCCCGGGGAGCGAAGTGATGAGCGACGCAACCCGCGCCGAGATCTGTGCGACCGCGGTCGCCGACGGCTTCCGCGGCGACGGCGAGATTTTGGTGAGCTGCTTCGGCACCGTGCCCTCGGTGGGCGCGCGCCTCGCGAAGCTCACGTTCGAGCCGGAGCTGCTGCTCACCGACGGCATTGCCTCGCTGGTCGAGAACGTGCTGCCCGTGAGCGGGCAGGCGCCCCCTGCGGTCGTCGAAAGCTGGGTGCCGTTCCGCAGCATCTTCGATCTGCTCTGGGGCGGGCGCCGCCACGTGATGATGTTCGCGAGCCAGATCGACCGTTTCGGCAACCAGAACTTCGCCTGCATCGGCCCGCACGCGAAGCCGCAGGCGCAGCTGCTCGGCATGCGTGGCGCGCCGGGCAACACGATCTCGCACCGCACCAGCTACTGGGTGCCGAACCATTCGCCGCAGGTGTTCGTCGCGAAGGTGGACGTGGTGTCGGGCCTCGGCTACGACCGCGCCGCCGCGCTCGGCAAGCAGAGCGCGCGCTTCCACGACCTCCGGCGCGTGATCTCGAACCTCGGCGTGTTCGACTTCGCGACGGAGGGCCATCGCATGCGGCTGGCCTCGGTCCATCCGGGCGTGACGGTGGAGCAGGTGGTGAAGGCGACCGGCTTCGAGCTGGTGATCCCCGCGAACGTGCCCGAGACGCGGCTCCCCACCGACGCCGAGCTCGCGCTGATCCGCGAGCGCATCGACCCGGAAGGCTTCGCGAACAAGGAAGTTCGCGCCTAGCAAGTGACGGAAAAGGAACGTCCCCTCCGTGACGCACCCCCTCCACACCCGACTGTGTGATCTGCTCGGCATCCGCGTGCCGATCGTGCAGACCGGCATGGGCTGGGTCGCGACGCCCGAGCTGGTGGCCGCCGCGTCGAACGCGGGCGCATTCGGCTTCCTCGCCGCCGCGACGATCCCGCCGCTCGAGGTCGACGCTGCGATCGCGCGCGTGCGGGCCCTCACCGACCGGCCGTTCGGCGTGAACTTCCTCATGGACGCACCCGGCGCCGACGTGATCAGCGAAGCGATCATCCGCCGCGGCGTGCGCGCCGCCGGCTACAACCGCTCGCCCGACCGGAAGCTGATCGCGCGCCTCAAGCAGGCCGGCGTGCTGTGCATCCCGACCTGCGGCGCGCCCCGCCACGTCGAGAAGGCGGTCGAGCTCGGCGCCGACGCGGTGATCGTGCAGGGCGCGGAGGGCGGCGGGCACACGGGCACGATCCCGACCTCACTGCTCGTGCCCGCCTGCGTCGAGCGCGTGGACGCGCCGATCATCGCCGCGGGCGGATTCAAGGACGGGCGCGGTCTCGTCGCCGCGCTCGCCTGGGGCGCCGCCGGCATCGCGATGGGCACGCGCTTCCTGCTCACCGCCGAGAGCCCCGTGCCCGCGGCGACGGTGGAGCGCTATCTCGCCGCCGGCCTCGGCGACGTGGTCGTGTCGAGCGAGATCGACGGCCTGCCGCAGCGGATGATCGTGAACGAGCTGCTGCGCCGGCTCGAAGGCGCGGGGCCGCTCGCGAAGCTCTGGCTCGCGTTCAAGAATGCCCTCGAGCTGCGCGCTTCCACCGGCGCCTCGCCGCTGGCCTTGCTGCGCACGGCGCTCGCCATGCGCCGCAACGAGCGCCTCACGCGCGCGCAGCTCGTGATGGCCGCGAACGCGCCGATCCTGGCCAAGCGGGCCATGCTGGACGGCGACCCCGTGCACGGCTACCTGCCGAGCGGCACCGTCGCCGGCGTGATCGACGACCGGCCCACGTGCGCGGCGCTGATCGAGCGCATCATGAACGAAGCCGAGCAGACGCTGAAGCGGCTGCAGCTCGGGGCTTGAGGAGAAGCGATGGCATTCCATGTCGGCGTCGACGAGCGCGGCATCGCGGAGCTGGTGATCGCGAACCCGCCGGTGAACGCCCTCGGCTCCGCCGCGTGGGCCGCGCTCGCGCGGAAGATCGAGGAGCTCGGGCGCGACACCGCCGTGCGCGTCCTCGTGATCCGGGCCGACGGCCGCGGTTTCCAGGCCGGCGTGGACGTGAAGGAGCTCGCGCAGGACGGCTCACTCATCGTGCCGGTGAACCGCGCCTGCTTCGACACGTTCGCCGCCGTCTACGACTGCCCGGTGCCGGTGATCAGCGCGGTACACGGCTACTGCCTCGGCGGCGGCATCGGCATCGCGGGCGCGAGCGACCTCGTGCTCGCCTCCGACGACGCGACCTTCGGCCTACCCGAGATCGACCGCGGCGCGATGGGCGGCGCCACGCACGCGATGCGCATGTTCGGCATGCAGCGTGCGCGGCACATGCTGCTGACGGGCGAATCGCTCGGAGCGCACGAGGCCTACCGGCTCGGCGGCGTGTTCGCGGTGGTGCCGCGCGAGAAGCTACGCGACGCGGCGCTCGAGCTGGCGGGGAAGATCGCGAGCAAGAGCCCGCGCGCGGTGAGGCTCGCGAAGCAGGCGCTCAACGGCATCGAGCTGCTCGACATCAAGCAGAGCTACCGCTTCGAGCAGGGCTTCACGCTCGAGCTGTACACCTCGCCGGACTCGCAGGAGTCTCGCGACGCCTTCGTCGAGAAGCGCGACGCAAAGTTCGAGAAGAAGAAGTAGGACGATGGACCTCACGTACAGCGAGCGCGAGAACGCGTTCCGCGCGGAAGCCCGAGCCTGGCTCGAGGCCAACGTGCCGCCGGCGCCCCTGCCTTCCTTCGACACGGACGCAGGCGCGCGCGCACACCGCGAGTGGGAGAAGCGCCTCGACGCCGGCGGCTGGGCGATGGTGCCGTGGCCGAAGGAGTACGGCGGGCGCGGCGCCAACCTGCTCGAGTGGCTCGTGTTCGAAGAGGAGTACTACCGCGCGCGCGCACCGAAGCGGATCAACCAGAACGGCATCTTCCTGCTCGGCCCGACCATCATGGAGCACGGCACGCCGGCGCAGAAGGCGCGCTTCCTGCCGAAGATCGCGTCCTCGGAAGAGGTCTGGGCGCAGGGCTGGAGCGAGCCGAACGCGGGCTCCGACATGGCGGCGATCACGACGACGGCGCTGCGCGACGGCGATCACTACGTGATCCAGGGCCAGAAGACCTGGGCCTCGCGCGGCGCGTTCGCCGATTGGCTGTTCGGGCTGTTTCGTACCGACCCGAAGTCCGAGCGCCACCACGGCCTCACCTTCGTGCTGGTGCCGCTCGACACGCCCGGCATCACGGTGCGGCCGATCGCGCAGCTCGACGGCGAGACCGGCTTCGCCGAGGTGTTCTTCGACGGCGCGCGCGTGCCGGTGGAGCACCGGCTCGGTCCCGAGGGCGAGGGCTGGAGCGTCGCGATGGCCACGGCGGGCTTCGAGCGCGGCCTGATGCTGCGCAGCCCGGCGCGCTTCCAGGACGTCGCGGCCCGCCTCGTGGCGCTGCTCCGCGAGAACGACGCCGGCGTCACCGACTCCGTGCGCGACGACGTGGTGCGCTGCTGGATGGGCGCCGAGGCGTACGCGCTCGAGACCTACCGCACCGTCTCGCGGCTGCTCGCCGGCGGCAAGATCGGCGCCGAGGCGAGCCTCAACAAGATCTTCTGGAGCGAGCTCGACATCCGCATGCACGAGCTGGCGCTCCAGATCCTCGGCGACCGTGGCGAGCTGCTGCCGGAGGCGCCGGCCGCGCGCGGCGTCGGCACGTGGCTCGACTCGTACCTGTTCTCGCTGTCGGGCCCGATCTACGCCGGCACCAACGAGATCCAGCGCAACATCGTGGCCGAGCGCATTCTCGGGCTGCCGAGGTAGCGATGAACTTCCACAACGAGATCCCGCGCAACATCGTGGCCGAGCGCATTCTCGGGCTGCCGAGGTAGCGATGAACTTCCACAACGAGATCCCGCGCAACATCATGGCCGAGCGCATCCTCGGGGTGCCGAGGTAGCGATGGACTTCCACAACGAGATCCCGAGCAACATCATGGCCGAGCGCATCCTCGGGGTGCCGAGGTAGCGATGGACTTCCGTCACGGTGAAGACCCGCTGCTGTTCCAGGAGACCGTGCGCGACTTCCTCGCGAAGGAGTGCACGCCCGAGGCGGTGCGCGCGATCTGGGAGTCGAAGACCGGGCGCTCGCCGGCGCTCTGGAAGAAGCTCGCCGAGATCGGCGTGGCCGGGCTGCTGGTGCCGGAGGCCCAGGGCGGGACGGGCTTCGACGAGACCACGGGGGTGCTGCTGCTCGAAGAGGCCGGGCGTGGCGCGCTGCCCGAGCCGGTGATCGGCACCGCCGCCGTCGCCGTGCCGCTCCTGCGCGAGCTCGGCGGCGCGCTCGCCGCCGAATGGCTGCCGCGCATCGCGGCCGGCGAGGCGATCGTGGCGGTGGGCCATCCCGTGAGCCCGTTCGTCGAGGACGCGCACGTCGCCGACCTGCTGCTCCTGCCGCACGGAGAGAGCGAGCTGCACGCGCTACGCCGCGGCGACGTCGAGATCACGGAGCAGCCGGCGAACGATCCCGCGCGCCGCATCGCGAGCGTCGCCTTCACGCCGGGCGCGACGACCCGCGTCGCCGCCGGGGAGCGCGCCCGCGCGCTGCTCGCGGCCGCGCTCGACCGCGGTGCGCTCGCCTGCGCCGCCGAGGCGCTCGGCGTGTGCGACCGGCTCATCACGCTCGCCGTCGCCTACACCTCGCAACGCAAGCAGTTCGGCAAGCCGGTCGGCAGCTTCCAGGCCGTGAAGCACATGCTCGCCAACGTGAAGGTGAAGCTCGAATACGCGCGGCCCGTGGTGTGGCGCGCGGCCTGGTCGGTGGCACGCAGCTCGCCGCATCGCGCCGTGCACGTCTCGATGGCGAAGCTGGCGGCCTGCGAGGCCGCGGCGCTCGGCGTGCGCAACGCGCTGCAGGCGCACGGCGCGATCGGCTACACCTGGGAGCAGGATCTCCACCTCTGGATGCGGCGCGCGTGGTCGCTGGACCAAAGCTGGGGGCGAAGCTCGTTTCATCTCGGGCGCGTGCGAAGCCAGCTCCTCGGAGACGGCTTGCCGATCGGGCCCGGGACCACCTTCCTCGGAGGCGCGTAGAGCAACATGGCAGAGGCGTATCTCATCGATGCGGTGCGGACTCCCATCGGCAAGCGCGGGGGAGGGCTCTCGCGCGTCCACTCGGCCGACCTCGGCGCGCACGTGCTGAAGGCGCTCGTCGCGCGCACGGGCATCGACCCGGCCGCGGTCGAGGACGTGATCTTCGGCTGCTGCGACACGCTCGGCCCGCAGGCCGGCGACATCGCGCGCACCTGCTGGCTCGCGGCGGGCCTGCCGCAGCACGTGCCGGGCGTGACGATCGACCGGCAGTGCGGCTCGTCGCAGCAGGCGGTGCACTTCGCCGCGCAGGGCGTGATGAGCGGCACCGCGGATCTGCTCGTGGCGGGCGGCGTGCAGAACATGAGCGCCATCCCGATCTCGTCGGCGATGACGCTGGCCGAGCCGCTCGGCTTCAAGGATCCCTTCTCGGGCTCCGAGGGTTGGGTGGCGCGCTACGGCCCCGGCGAGGTGTCGCAGTTCCGCGGCGCGGAGCTGATCGCCGAGAAGTGGAAGATCACGCGCGAAGACATGGAGCGCTTCGGCTACGAGAGCCACCAGCGCGCGCTCCGCGCGATCGACGAAGGGCGCTTCGCCTCCGAGATCGCACCGCTCGGCGAGGTGAAGCAGGACGAGGGTCCGCGCCGCGACACCTCGCTCGAGAAGATGGCCAAGCTGAAGACGCTCCAGGAAGGCGGGCGCATCACCGCGGCCGTGTCGAGCCAGATCAGCGACGGCGCCTCGGCGCTGCTGGTCGCCTCGGAGCGGGCGCTGAAGACGCACGGGCTCCGCCCGCGCGCGCGCATCCACCACATCAGCGTGCGCGCCGACGATCCCATCCTCATGCTGACCGCGCCGATCCCGGCCACGCAGCACGCGCTCGCGAAGGCGGGCATGAAGAAGGAGCAGATCGACCTGGTCGAGATCAACGAGGCCTTCGCCTCGGTCGTGCTGGCCTGGCAGAAGGAGCTCGACTGGGATCTCGCGAAGGTGAACGTCAACGGGGGCGCGATCGCGCTCGGCCACCCGATCGGCGCCACCGGCGGGCGACTGATGGCGACGCTGCTCTCCGAGATGGAGCGCACCGGCGCCCGCTACGGCCTCCAGACCATGTGCGAGGGCGGCGGCCAGGCGAACGTGACCATTCTGGAGCGCTGTTGATGTCGAAGCTGTGCGCCGGACGCGTGGCCATCGTGACCGGCGCGGCGCGCGGGATCGGGCGTGCGCACGCGCTCGAGTTCGCGCGCCAGGGCGCGAAAGTCGTCGTCAACGACCTCGGCGTGGCGCTCGACGGCTCGGGCGGCGGCGCGACGCCGGCCGAGCAGGTGGTCGCGGAGATCCGGGCCGCGGGCGGCGAGGCCTTCGCGAACGGCGCCGACGTGGCGGACTGGAAGCAGACGCAGGCGCTGCTCGCCGAGACGCTCGAGCGCTTCGGCCGGCTCGACGTCGTGGTGAACAACGCCGGCTTCGTGCGCGACCGCATGTTCGTCTCGTGCAGCGAAGAGGAATGGGACGTGGTGATGCGCGTCCACGTGAAGGGCCACTTCTGCCTCGCGCACCATGCCGCCGAGCACTGGCGCAACGAGTCGAAGGCCGGCCGCTCGCCGAACGCGCGCATCATCAACACCAGCTCGGGCGCAGGCCTCCAGGGCAGCGTCGGGCAGAGCGCGTACTCGGCCGCCAAGGCGGCGATCGCAACGCTCACGCTGGTGCAGGCCGTCGAGCTCGCGCGCTACGGCGTCACCGCGAACGCGATCGCACCCTCCGCGCGCACCCGCATGACCGAGGGCGTGTTCGCCGACCGCATGAAGGCGCCCGAGAGCGGCTTCGACGCCATGGATCCCGCGAACATCGCGCCGCTCGTGGTCTGGCTCGGCAGCGCCGAGTCGAAGGACGTCACCGGCCAGGTGTTCGAGCTGGCCGGCGGCGAGATCTCGCTCGCCGACGGCTGGCGCACCGGCCCGCGCCTCGACAAGGGCGCGCGCTGGAATCCCGACGAGGTCGGCGCCGCGGTGGCGGATCTGCTCAAGAAGGCAGTGCCGGCGCAGAAGGTCTACGGCGCTTGACCGCAAGCGAAGCGCGCAGTGAGCGGAGCGAGCGGAGCCAAAGTCCGGAAGCGCGCAGTGAGCGAGCGAGCGGAGCCAAAGTCCGGAAGCGCGCAGTGAGCCCACGCGAGGCTTTGCCTCGCGTGAGGCGAACGGAGTCACGACAGCTTGAACTTCAGTTTCTCGGAGGAGCAGGAGGAGCTGCGCGCCACGGCGCGCGCCTTCCTCGCCCAGCACTCGAATCCCGAGCAGGTGCGCGCCGCGATGGAGAGCGAGCTCGGCCACGATCCCTCGGTGTGGAAGCGCGTCGGCGCCGAGCTGGGCTGGACGGCCGTCGCGATCCCGGAGGCCGCCGGCGGCCTCGGCCTGTCGTGGGTCGAGGTGGTCGCGCTCCAGGAGGTGCTCGGCGAGGCGCTCTTCTGCGGCCCCTACCTCGCGACGGTGGGGCTCGCGGCGAGCGCCCTCCAGGCGGCCGGCGACGACGCGCAGCAGGCCGAGTGGCTGGGCCAGATCGCGAGCGGCGCCAGCGCGGCGCTCGCGCACGGCGCCGGCGCCACGTGCCGGCGCGCGGGCGGCGACTACACCCTCGACGGCGCCGTGCGCCACGTCGTGGACGGCCACTGCGCGGAGCTGCTCGTGGTCGCCGCGCGCGGCGACGCAGGCGTATCGCTCTTCGCGCTCCCCGCGGACGCCGCGGGCCTCGAGCGCATGCCCCTGCCGACGCTGGACCGCACGCGCCGGCTCGCGGAGCTGCGCTTCGCCGGCGTGCGCCTTCCCGCGAGCGCGCGGCTCGGCCCCGAAGGCGGGGTGCAGGTCGCGCTCGAACGCGCGCTCGCGCTCGGCGCCATCGCCCTCGCCGCCGAGCAGGTGGGCGTAGCGCAGCGCTCGCTCGATCTCGCCGTCGGCTACGCGAAGGAGCGCGTCCAGTTCGGGCGCCCGATCGGCTCCTTCCAGGCCATCAAGCACAAGTGCGCCGACATGATGGTGAAGCTCGAAGCCGCCCGTTCCGCCGTCTACTGGGCCGGCTGCGTCGCGGCCGAGCCGGGCGCAGAGAACCTGCTCCTCGCCGCGTCGGCCGCCAAGTCCGCGGCCTCCGACGCCGCGTTCTTCTGCGCCGGCAGCGCGCTCCAGATCTTCGGCGGCGTGGGCTTCACCGCCGAGTACGACATCCAGCTCTACTTCAAGCGCGCACGCGCGAGCGCCGCCCTGCTCGGGGATCCGGCCTGGCACCGCGAGCGCGTGGCGCAGAGGATCGGCCTCTGATCACGCTGGACTACACCGGCAAGGTCGTGCTCGTGACGGGCGGCTCGCGCGGCGTGGGCCGCGGCATCGCCGAGCGCTTCCTCGCGGCCGGAGCGGAGGTGGTGATCTGCGGGCGGAGCGAGCCGGAGTCGCTGCCCAGCGCGGGAGCGCGCCGCGCCGTGTTCATGGCCGCCGACGTGCGCGAGACCGAGCAGGTCGACCGCCTCGTCGCCGCCACCGTCGAGCGCTGCGGCCGCCTCGACGTGCTGATCGCGAACGCCGGCGGCGCGCCGGCCGTGGACGCCGCCAGCGTCTCACCGCGATTCCACGAGAAGATCATCCAGCTCAACCTGATCGCGCCCCTCCACTGCGCGCAGCGCGCGAACGCCGCCATGCAGAAACAGCCCGAGGGCGGCGTGATCGTGTTCATCACGAGCGTCTCGGGCATGCGGCCCTCGCCCGGCACCGCGGCCTACGGCGCCGCCAAGGCCGGGCTCATCTCGCTCGCGCAGAGCCTCGCGGTCGAGTGGGCGCCGAAGGTGCGCGTCGTCGCCGCGGCCGCGGGCATGGTGCGCACCGAGCAGTCGCATCTGCACTACGGCGACGAGGCCGGCATCGCCGCGGTCGGCGCCACCGTGCCGCTCGGCCGCATCGCGGAGCCGAGCGACATCGGCGACGCCTGCCTGTATCTCGCCTCTCCGCTCGCCCGCTACGTCTCGGGCACCACGCTGCTCCTCCACGGCGGCGGCGAGAAGCCCGCCTTCCTGGCGGCGGCGAAGCCTCGGAGCACGTAGCCCGAGTCCTGCGGCCTCAGTACTTGGCGGGGACGCGCTTCACCGGCAGGTCGTGCTCCTCGTATCCCTTCGCCTTCTGCCGCTTCGGCAGCTTGATCTTGTCGCGCGGCAGCTCCTCGTACGGGATCACCGTGAGCAGGTGGCTGATGATGTTGAGCCGCGCGCGCTTCTTGTCGTCCGAGACGGCCACGTACCAGGGCGCCCAGGCCGTGTCGGTGGCGCGGAACATCTCGTCGCGCGCCCGCGAGTAGTCGTACCAGCGGGAGTAGGACCGGAGGTCCATCGGCGACAGCTTCCAGATCTTGCGGCCGTCGTCGATGCGGGCCTCGAGGCGCCGCGTCTGCTCGTCGGGGCTCACCTCGAGCCAGTACTTGAGCAGGATGACCCCGGACTCGACGATGGCCTTCTCGACGAGGGGCGTGATCGTGAGGAAGCGCTTCACCTGCTCCTCGGGCGTGAAGCCCATCACGCGCTCCACGCCGGCACGGTTGTACCAGCTGCGGTCGAAGATCACGACCTCGCCTGCCGCGGGCAGGTGCGGGAGGTAGCGCTGGATGTACATCTGGCTCTTCTCGCGCTCGGTCGGAGCGGGCAGCGCCACGACGCGGAACACGCGCGGGCTCACCCGCTCCGTGATCGCCTTGATCGTGCCGCCCTTGCCGGCGCCGTCGCGCCCCTCGAAGACGATGCAGACCTTGAGCCCGGCGTGCTTCACCCACTCCTGGAGCTTGACCAGCTCGACGTGGAGCTTGCGCAGCTCCTTCTCGTAGACCTTCCCCTTCAGCTCTCCACCGGGCGCATCGTCGCCCTGCTGCCGCGACGCCTTCGTCCTCGCGCTCCGCTTCGCTGCTCCGACGCTCTTCATCGCTGACGCCTCCTGGGATCGTCGTAGCGTAGCTCGCTCGGCGGCTCCGCGAAGTCTGGGCGGACGGCACAAGCCGCCGGAATCCCGTTGCTTTTCGCCTCTTTCACCGGTCAGGAAACGGTACGCGGCCGGTCAGGACTCGGGGCCGTCACGGCTCGTAGTCTGCGCGCCCGAGGAGGCACTCCATGTCACGCGTCGGCCGCAATTTCGCTCTCGCCTACGGCATCACCTGCTACGCGATCTTCTTCGTCACGTTCCTGTACCTGATCGGCTGGGTCACGAACCTCGTCGTCCCGGCTTCGATCGACTCGGGCGCGGCGGGCAACGCGTTCGCGGCGCTCGCGCTCGACCTCGCGCTGATCGCGGCATTCGGCCTCCAGCACAGCGTGATGGCGCGCCCCGGCTTCAAGCGCGTCTGGACGCGCATCGTGCCGTGGCCGGTCGAGCGCGCGACCTACGTGCTCGCGAGCAGCATCGTGCTCGTGCTGCTGTTCGCCGCCTGGCGGCCGATCCCCGTCGCGTTCTGGCACGCGGAAGGCGCCGCCGCCGTCGCGCTCCAGGCCGGGTCGCTGCTCGGCTTCGGCGATCGTGCTCTACACGACCTTCCTGATCGACCACTTCGACCTGTTCGGCTTGCGGCAGGTGTTCCTCGCCTGGCGCGGCCGCTTCTACACGGAGAAGCGCTTCGTCACGCCGAGCCTGTACCGCTTCATCCGACACCCGCTCTACGTCGGCTGGATGGTCGCGTTCTGGTCCACGCCGGCGCTCACGCTCGGGCACGCGCTGTTCGCGAGCGCGATGACCGTCTACGTCCTCATCGCCATTCGCTACGAGGAGCGCGACCTCGCGGCGGCGCTGGGCGAGCCGTACCGGCGCTGGCGCGCAGCCACGCCGATGTTCGTCCCCCGCGTGTCGGGCCGCGACCAGGCCGGATCGCCCGAGGCGGAGGTGTCGTGATGGAGGCGGCGAAGCCGCTGCGATCCGGCAGCCGCGAGTTCGAGTCGCTGCTCGCCGCCGTGCGTGCCCGCTCCGCGGGCTACGGCGCCGAGCGCGTGCGCCGCGCGCTGCTGGATCGCCTCGCGGTGGAGAAGCGCGACCGCGTGCTCGAGCTCGGCTTCGGCAGCGGGCGCCTGCTGTTCGCCGTGGCCGCCCGGGCCACGGAGGGCCGGGTGGCCGGCATCGAGCCGGAGGAGTACGCGCTCCGCCACGCGAGCCGGCGCTGCGAGCGGCTCGTGCGCGAGGGACGCGTCACGCTCCTGCGCGGCACGAGCCGCGACCTGTCGGCCTTCGCGACGGACGCCTTCGACAAGGTGTACGGCGTGCACGTCACGTCCTTCTGGGACGACCCGCTCCCGCACCTGCACGAGATTCGCCGCGTGCTGCGTCCGGGCGGGCGCTTGCTGCTCGCCGCCTGCGCCGACGAGCCGGGCCTCGCGCTCGAGCGGGGCCTCGCGGTAGCGGGCTTTCGTGAGATCGGAACCGAGGCCGCAGACGAGCTGGCCTGGACCACGGCTCGCTAGAGAAGGGAAGGAAGGATGAGAGGGAGCTTCGACTCCGAGCGCGCGGAGCGCTTCGCCGAGCAGATGAGAGGCGCGCTCAACGGCGCCGCACTCGGCCTGATGACCTCGGTCGGCCACCGCACCGGCCTGTTCGACGTGATGCGCGACCTCGCGCCCGCCGGCCCGACGGAGATCGCGGAACGCGCGGGCCTCGCGGAGCGCTACGTGCGCGAGTGGCTGGGCGCGATGACGACCGCCGGCGTGGTCGAGCACGACCCCGCCGCGGGTCGGTTCCGCCTGCCGGGCGAGCACGCGGCCGTGCTCGCGCGCGCCTCGCGACCGAACAACCTCGCCGCCACCTTTCAGTGGATCCCCCTGCTCGGCTCCGTCGAGGACGAGATCGTGAGGTGCTTCGAGCGAGGCGGCGGCGTGCCGTACTCCTCCTATCGGCGCTTCCACGCCGTGATGGCCGAGGAGAGCGACCAGACCGTGGTGGCGCGGCTGCTCGAGCAGATCCTCCCACTCGTGCCCGAGCTGCCGGACTCGCTCGCGCGGGGCGCAGACGTGCTCGACGTGGGCTGCGGCAACGGGCGCGCGCTCGCGCGGATGGCGGGAGCCTTTCCGAACAGCAGCTTCCTGGGCGTGGATCCCTCGGAGCGGGCGATCGAGAGCGCCCGGCGGGAGGCCCGCTCGCTCCGGCTCGGGAACCTCCGCTTCGAGGCGCGCGAAGCAGCCGTGCTCGACGAGCCGGACCGTTTCGACCTGATCACGGCCTTCGCGATCCAACACCAGCCGGCGCCGGCCGCGGTGCTCGCGAGCATCGCCTCGGCGCTGCGCCCCGACGGGGTCCTCCTGATGCAGGACATCGCCGGCACGGGCGACGTCCGCGAGGACGCCGCGCACCCGCTCGCGACCTTCCTCTACACCCTGTCCTGCCTCCACGGGACGAGCGTCTGCACGATGTGGGGCCGCCGCGCAGCGCGGCGCCTCCTCGCCGAAGCGGGCTTCGGCAGCGTCGAGGGGCAGACGCTGCCCCACGATCCCATCCACCTGTACTACGTCGCGAGGAAGGGCAGCGCTCGATGAGTCGAGCCCGTGCTGTACTTCACAGCGAGGAAAGGCCGCGCTCGATAAGTTGAGCGCGTGCTGTACCAGTTCGGGGCGTACGAGCTCGACGAGGCGCAGGGCGAGTTGCGCCGCGACGGGCGGCCGGTCGCGATCCAGCCCAAGCCGCTGGCGCTGCTCGCGCTGCTGCTGCGCGAGCGCGAGCGCATGGTGCCGTCGGACGAGATCCTCGAGACGCTCTGGCCCGACACGGTCGTCACGCCGGGCTCGCTGAATCGAGCGGTCTCGCACGCGCGCCGCGCGATCGGCGACGCGCATCGCGGGCGCTGGATCCGGAGCGTCTCGCGGCGCGGCTACCGCTTCTCGGGCGACGTGATCGCGCGCGAGCCGGGCGCCGCGGCGGCGCGCGCGGAGGGAGCCCCGGAGCGTCCGTTCGTGGGCAGGGGCGAGGCGCTCGCGCGCCTGCGCGAGGCTTGGGCGCGCGCCGTCGGCCGGCGCGAGGGTGCCGTCGTGCTGATCTCGGGTCCGCCGGGCATCGGCAAGTCGCGTCTCGCCGAGCGCGCGACGGCGGAGTTCGAGGGCGACGGGCGCCCTGGCGCTGATCGGACGCGCGCGCGAGGGCGAGGGCGTGCCGGCCTTCTGGCTGTTCGCGCAGGTGCTGCGACGCCTGCTCGAGCAGCCGGCCGCCGCCGCCGCCCTGCGCGACGTGGCGGCGCACGAGCCCGAGCTGGCCGGCCTGCTCGGGCTGCGCCCCGCCGCGCCACCGGCCGGCGCGGTGCGCACCCCGGAGCAGGGCCGCTTCCTGCTCTTCGACGCGGTGAGCCGCGCGCTGCGCGACGAAGCGCGGCGCCGGCCGCTGCTCGTGGTGCTGGAGGATCTCCAGTGGGCGGGCTCCGAGTCGCTCCGTCTGCTCGAGCACCTCGCGCACGAGCGCCTCGATGTGCCGCTGCTCCTGCTCGGCACCGTGCGCGACGGTCCGCGCGAGCCCGGCGATCCCGTGGCGCGCGCGCTCGGCCTGCTTCGCGCGCAGGACTGCTGCCTCGAGCTCGCCCTTCCGCCGCTCTCGCGCGCCGAGGTCGCTGCGCTCCTCGAGCAGGTGCTCGAGGGCCCTGCGCCCACGGATCTCACCTCGGAGCTGTTCGCGCGCACCGAGGGCGTGCCGCTCTTCCTGCGCGAGGCGCTGCGGCTGCTCGCGGAGCGCGGCGCGCTGGCCGAGCTGGAGCGCGTGTCGCGCGAGGGCGTGGTGCTGCCGGCGCGCGCGCTCGACCTGATCCGCCGCCCGCTCGAGCGGCTCTCGCCGGAGGCGACGGCGCTGGTCTCGGCAGCCGCCGTCCTCGGCCGGGAGTTCACGCTGCCCGCGGCGGCCGAGGTGGCCGGGCTCGAGCGCTCCGATGCGCTCGACCGCGTCGACGAGGCGGTGAAGGCCGGCGTGCTCGAGGCGGCGCCGGCGGGCGCGACGGGCTTCCGCTTCGCGCACGCCCTGTTCCAGGAGGCCGTGCTCGCGGCGCTCTCGCCGGGCGCGAGCGCGCGGCTCCACCTGCGCGCCGCGGAGCACCTCGAACGCGAGAACGAGGGCGACCCGAGCGCGGTGCTCGCGGAGCTCGCTCATCACTACCATCGCGCGCTCGCGGTGGGCGACGCCGAGCGCGCCTGCGAGGCCGCGCTCCGCGCCGCCGAGCAGAGCTCGCGCGTCGGCGCCTGGGAGCAGGCGGCGCTCCACTACGAGCAGGCGCGCGTGGCGTTCGAGCAGGTGCCCGGCTGCGACCCCGAACGCCGCCTCGCGCTGGCTCTCGACTGCACGGAGGCGTGGCGGCTCGCGAGCGAGCGCTCGCGGCGGCGCCAGAGCGCGCGCGGGCGCCTTCGAGCTGGCACGCGCGCTCGGCCGCCCGCGCGAGATGGCCCAGGCTGCGATCGGAATGCTCGACCTCCAGGAGTGGGGCGTGCGGGACGAGGCCGCTCGCGCCGCCGTCGAGGAGGCGCTGTCCGTCCTGCCCGGTGAGGACGGCGTCGAGCAGGCGCGGCTCCTGACGCGGCTCGCCTACCTCGACATCCGCGATGCTCACGAGAACGCTGCACGGGTGGCGCGCCGCGCCGTCGCGCTCGCGCGCGCGGCCGGCAACCCCGACGCGCTCCAGGATGCGCTCTACACGCTCCACTTCGCGAGCGGCGGGCCGGCGGGGCTCGCGGAGCGCAGCGCGCTCGCCCGCGAGATCGAGGAGGTGGCCGCCAGCTCGAAGAGCGCCGACCGTGCGCTGATCGCCCTCCTCGACACGGCCGGCGATCGCTTCGAGCTGGGCGACCGCCCCGGTGCGCTGCGCCTGCGGGACGCCGCGCGGCGCGTGGGCGGCGCGAGGCTGCACCTCGGCATGCGCTGGCACCTCGAGGTGTACGACACCGGCGTGGCGCTCCTCGAAGGCCGGCTCGGCGAGGTGGAGGAGCGCGTCCGCGTCGGCGCTCTCGGTCGGGCTGCGCGCCGAGCATCCCTACGCGCGCGGCTGCGCGATCGCCCACCGCGCGCTGCTCGCGCGCGAGCGCGGCGACGCCGCGGCGCTGCTCGCGGAGCTGGCGCCCACGCTCGGCGCCGCGCGAGGGCCCGACCCACTGGGTGCAGGCCGTGGTGGCGCGCGCCGAGCTCGCGGCCGGCCGCCCGCGCGCCGCCCGCGCCCGCTTCGAGACGCTCGCGGCGCGCGGCTTCACCGACGTGCCGCGCAACCTGCGCTGGACCGCCACGCTGATCGAGATCGCCCACCTCTGCGCCGAGCTCGAGGACGGCGAGCGGGCGGGGCCGCTCGCGGCGCTGCTCGCGCCCTACACCGATCACCACGCCGTGCTGCCGCTGGCGATCTGCTACGGCGGGCCGGCGAGCTTCGCGCTCGCGCGCCTCGCGAAGCTGCGGGGCCTTCGCGACGAGGCCCGCGAGCTCTACGACGACGCGCTCTCGGCTTGCGAGCGGATCGGCGCCGAGGCGATGCGCGACACGCATCGCGCGCGATCCCGGCCGCTCGATCACCGCCGCCCACCGCTGACACCACCGCTCGCGCCCGACACGGGCTACCTCCCCGCTCGAGGAGGTGCTTCATGATGAACGGGCTCGTGGTGCAGAAGACGGACCGCCGCACGGCTTTCGGGATCGCGCTCACGCTCGCGTGGGTGGCCGTCGGGGGGTTCTATGTCGGTCGGAGCATCGGCTGGTTGCAGTTCTTCGCGCAGCCGCTGGGGGAGATGGGCGACTTCCTGGATGGCGCCTTCGCACCGCTCGCCTTCCTGTGGCTGGTGCTCGGCCTCTTCATCCAGCAGCGCGAGCTCTCGGCGAACAACCACGCGATCCAACGGCAACACGAGATCATGCTGCGCACGGCTGAGAGCGCGGAGGTGCAGACGCGCGCGATCGCCGCCAACGAGCTCCACGCCCGCCAGGACACCTTCATCGACATCGCCCAGCTCGTCAGCAATCAGCTCGAGGTGATCAGCGGCATGCTGTTTCTGTCGAGCCAGGGCTTTGCGGGGGATGGGGTCGTCAGCAACGACGAGATGGACCAGCTGTGGGGTCGCATGAGCTCCGGCGAGAGCGGGGTCTTCAGCCGCCGCCTGCTCCTGCTGCGCGTCAACAGCGAGCCGGCGGCGGGTTGGGCGCTGTTCTGGGGCACGCCCATCCGCAAGCGCCACTGCGAGAGCTTCATTCACAGCTTCGAGCGTCTCTTGCGGGCCGCCGAAGGCTGCGACCCCGATGGCATGATCGCCGACGCCGTACGCGGCGGCGCACAGGGCCGTCTCTACTCGATCATGCGCGAGCTGCGCGACAACCCGCCGCCCGGCGTCGTGCCGATCGCCTCGTGAGCGTGGCGGCCGCTGCCGGAGCGCGGCAAGCTGCGGCTCGCCGCACGGAGATCCCGCTGCCGGACCCCATCCACGACTACGAGCAGGTCTCGGTCTACGCGCTCGACGACGCCGAGCGCGAGGAGCTGCTGCGCAGCCACGCGGAGTGCACGTTCAACTGGGTGACGCGCGACGGCTGGCCCATGGGCGTGATCATGTCCTACCTCTGGCAGGACGGACGCTTCTGGCTCACGGCCGGCGCCCACCGCCACCGCATCGAAGCGGTGCGCCGTGATCCGCGCGTGTCGCTCGTGGTGACCAGCACCGGCACGAAGCTCGCGGCCGGGAAATCGATCACGGCGAAGGGCCGCTGCCACGTGCGCGAGGACGCGGAGACGAAGGCCTGGTTCTATCCGGCGTTCGCCCGCCACCTCTACCCCGACGAGAGGGCGGCGCTCGCGTTCGCGCGAAAGCTCGACTCGCCGCTGCGCGTGGTGCTCGAGGTCGCCCCCGAGAAGTGGATCACGTACGACGGCGTGAAGATGTTCCTCGACTCGGCGGGGAAGCTCGCCGCCGAGCGCAGGAGCGCGCCGCAGAGTTCGGACGTGGAGCGGCTCGCGCGCGAGCTGAGCCGCCGCGGGCTCCAGGAGAAGCGATGAGAACGACCCGCTCCACCCTCGCGCTCGCCTTCGGGCTCGGCCTCGCGGTCGGCTGCGGCGCACTCCTCGCGGGGCGCTACCCGGCGCGCTTCGACGCGGAGGTGGAGGGCCCTCCCGAGCAGGTGCCGTGGACGGGCCTCGCGCCCGCCGCCGATCCCGACGAGTTCCGCTTCGCGGTCGTCACCGATCGCACGGGCGAGCACCGCACGGGCGTGTTCGAGGGCGCGGTGGCCAAGCTCGACCTCGTGCGGCCCGAGTTCGTGGTGAGCGTGGGCGACCTGATCGAGGGCTACACCGACGACCCCGCCGCTGCTCGACCGCGAGTGGGACGAGTTCGAAGGCTTCGTCGGCCGGCTCGACATGCCGTTCTTCTACGTGCCCGGCAACCACGACATGAGCAACGCGGTGATGGCCGAGAAGTGGCAGTCGCGCTTCGGCCCGTCGTACTACCACTTCACGTACAAGGGCGTGCTGTTCGTGGCGCTGAACTCCGAGCTGTTCGGGATGGCGCTCGATCGGAGCACCCCGCTGCCCGGCCCGTGGAAGCAGGCCGACCAGCTGGCCTTCGTCGAGCGCGTGCTGAACGAGAACCGCGGCGTGCGCTGGACCTTCGTGCTGCTCCACCAGCCGCTCTGGGACTCGCCGCAGCCGAACCCGGACTGGCTGAAGGTCGAAGCGCTGCTGAAGGACCGCCCGCACACCGTGCTCGCCGGACACTTCCATCGCTACACGGAGCAGGTTCGCAACGACCGCCAGTACATCACGCTGGCCACGACGGGCGGCGGCAGCCGCCTGCGCGGCACGCCGTGGGGCGAGTTCGACCAGGTGGCGCAGGTGAGCATGACGAAGGACGGGCCGGTGATCGCGAACCTGCGCCTCGACGGCATCCTGCCGGTGGACGTGGTCACGGCCGAGCTGCGCCAGCTCGTGAAGCAGCTCGAGGGCGCGGTGGTGCCCGAGCCGATGCTGAGCCGCGAGCGCATCTTCAGCCGCGGCACGGCGCGCTTCTCGGTCGCGAACCCGAGCGCGCGCCACTGCTCGTGACGGCGCGCTTCCTCGCGAGCCGCGACCTCGTGCCGGACGAGGTCGAGAAGCGGGTGACGCTCGAGCCCGGCGGCGCGGCGACGATCGCCGTGGCCGTGAGCGCGCGCGAGTCCGCGCCTACGAGACGCTCGCGCCGGCGCGCGCGCTGTTCACGCTCGAGACGGAGGACGGCGCCGGCCAGCCCCTCGTGCTCGAGCGCGACCTCGCGCTGCTGCCCGAGCGCCGCTTCGATGCCCTGCACACCACGCGCGCCGTGAAGGTGGACGGCGACCTCTCGGAGTGGGGCGCCGCTGTCCTTCGTGATGGACGTGCCGGGCGGGCAGACCGGCCACGGCATCCACCGCGGCCCCGAGGACGGCTCGTTCCGCTTCGGCGTGCGGCAGGATCGCGAGTTCCTGTACGTGGCCGTGCGACGTGCGCGACGACTCGATCGTGGCATCGGCGGACCTGGTGGCGCGCGAGCAGGATCACATCGACGTGAGCATCGACGCGCGGCCCGATCCGGAGCGCTCGAAGAACGAGGAGACCTTCGTCGCGGTGCGGAGCGGGGCGATGGCGAAGCTGGTGAGCCCGCAGCTCGCGCTCCAGGACGTGCGCCCCGACCCGATCATGCGCCTGTTCGGCAGCGTGCCCGAGGGCGTGCGCCAGGCCGCGCGCCGCACCGCGACCGGCTACGCGGTCGAGGTGGCGATCCCGGCGGCGGTGCTCGACGACCGGCGCGGCGGTCGCTGGGATGCGCTGCGCATCAACGTGACCATGAACGACTTCGACGAGGGCGAGCCCGACCACGTGACGCTCTCGTGGCGGCCGAGCCGCTTCGAAGCCGGCGCGATCGAGGGCGCCGGCACCTTCGTGCGCCGTTAGCTGCCGCCCACGTGAATCCGCCCCTCTACTCCCCGCGCTACGTGCGCACGGTCGTGGGGCTGCTCGTGGCAGCGGTGGCGGTCGAGTTCCTGCACCGCCAGCTGCTCGCCGTCGCGGTCGAGCCGATCAAAGCCGAGCTCGGCTTCTCCGACACGGAGATGGGCGCCCTCGTGACGGCCTTCGCGGCCGCGTACGCGGCCAGCGCGCTCGTGCTCGGGCGCCGCGCCGACGCCGGCAACCGGCGCACGCTCTACGCGATCTGCATCGCGGTCTGGAGCGTGGGCACCGCCCTCGGCGGCGCCGTGTCGGGCTTCGCCGCCTTCGTCGCGACGCGGCTCGTGGTCGGCGTCGGTCAGGCTGCCGCGGGCGCGACGAACGGGCCGCTCCTCGCGGACTTCGTGCCGGTCGAGCGGCGCGCCACCGCCATGGGCATCGTCGCCCTCGGCGCCACGATCGGCGTCTTCCTCGGCCTCGTGCTCGGCGGCTTCGGCATCGCGAACGTCGGCTGGCGCGCCACCTTCGCGCTCGGCGGCGCGTTCGGGCTCGCCTTCGCCGCGCTGTTCCGCTTCGCCGTGGACGAGCCGCCGCGCGGCTGGGCCGATGGGCGCACGGACGAGGCCGGCGAGCGGCCCAGCCTGGCCGAGGTAGCGCGGACGATCGCCGGGCTGCGGACCTTCCGGCACATGACGCTGGGCGCGATCCTCGCGAGCATGGCGCTCTTCGCGGGAGCGCAGTGGGGCGTCGCGTTCTTCGAACGCGTGCATGGCCTCTCGAACCAGGCAGCGGGGCTCGCGGCGGGCGGCATCGGCCTGCTGGCGACGTTCGGCGCGGTCGCGGGTGGCATGCTCGCGGATCGCATGTGGGCGCGGAACGCGCGCGGCGTGCTGCTGCTCCCCGCCGTGTGCTGCGCCGCCGCCTTCCCGCTCTCGCTCGTCGCCTTCCAGGTGCCGGCGGTCGCGCCCGCCATCGGGCTGCTCGCTGCGGCGATGGTTCTCGCGATCGTGCACGGGCCGCCGGTCGGCGCCGTCACGCAGGCGCTCGTGCCGCTGCGCATGCGCGGCATGATCAGCGCCGTCTTGAACTCGCTCCTCACCTTCTTCGGCCTCGGCGTGGGCCCGCTCGCCGCGGGCATGGTGAGCGACTGGGCCTCGACCCACGGCGGCGGCCTGGGCACCGCGCTCAGCTGGACCTCGGTGCTCTACCTCTGGTCTGCGCTGCACTTCGCGCTGGCCGCGCGGACGCTGCCGGACGAGTTGAAGCGGGCCGCGCGGCAGTGAGTTGCGCATTCCCTGCTCATGCCTGATGCGCGTCCTGCCGATCGAGGGACTCACAGTCAGCGCGCAATCGCGTAGAATGCGCCGGCTCTGGGGGGAGTGAGGGGAAGCGTGTCGTCGGTCGTCGAGACCACCGCGGGACGGCTCCAAGGCGCGAACGAGCGCGGCCTCCACGTGTTCCGCGGCGTGCCCTACGCCGCGCCGCCGTCCGGCCCGCTGCGCTTCCGCCCGCCGCAGCCGGTGGCGCCGTGGGCCGGCGTCCGCGACGCCACGCGCTCCGGCCCCGCCGCGCCGCAGTACGCACTGCCGTTCTTCAGCTGGATCAACGCCTCCGGGCGGAGCCCCGGCGACGACTGCCTCACGCTCAACGTCTTCACGCCCGGCCTCGACGGGGCGCGCCGGCCCGTGCTGGTCTGGATCCACGGCGGCGGCTTCCTGGTGGGCTCGGGCTCGACCATGGTCTACGAGGGCCACGCCCTCGCGGAGCGCGGCGACGTGGTGCTGGTGACCCTCAACTACCGGCTCGGCGCGCTCGGCTTCGCCCACCTGGGCAGCGTGCTCGGCGGCGAGCTCGAAGGCAGCACGAACCTCGGCATCCGCGACCAGATCGCCGCGCTCGAGTGGGTGAAGACGCACATCGATCGCTTCGGCGGCGACGCCGACAACGTCACCGTGTTCGGCCAGTCCGCGGGCGGCATGAGCGTCGCGACGCTGCTGGGCGCGCCGCGCGCGCGCGGCCTGTTCCGGCGCGCCATCTGCCAGAGCGGCGCGGCGGATCACGTGATCGAGCGCGAGGAGGCGGAGCGCGTCGCTTCGGCCCTGCTGCGCAAGCTCGGCGGCCCGCCGCCTTCGCACGCGAGCCTCGGCAAGATCCCGATCGAGACGCTGCTCGAAGCGCAGCGCGCGGTAATGGCCGAGCTCGCCGACTGGAACACCCTGATGGCGTTCCTGCCGGCCGTGGACGGCGACATCGTGCCCGAGCAGCCGCTCGACGCGATCCGGCGCGGAGCCACCGCGCACATCCCGATCCTCACCGGCGCGACGCTCGAGGAGTGGAAGCTGTTCGGGCTGGTCGATCCCGGCATCGGCCGCTTCGACGAAGTGGATCTGCGCTTGCGCCTGGCCGCCGTGCTGCCGGCCGAGGCGCCGCCGCCGGCCGAGGCGGCGCGCGCCTTCCAGCGCGCGCTCGGCGAGCGCAGCGCCGCACGGTCGCCGCGCGAGGTGTGGAGCGCATTCCAGACGGCGCGCGTCTTCCACGCGCCGTCCGCTCGCCTCGCCGAGGCGCAGCACGAGGGCGGCGGCTCGGTCCACTCCTACCTGATCACGTGGCGCGCGCCCGCCCTGCGCCGCGCGCTCGGTGCCTGCCACGCCATCGAGATCCCGTTCGTGTTCGGCAACGAGTCGAGCCCGCTCGCGCGGCCGATCTCGGGGCTCAACGGCGACGGGGCGCGCTTCGCCCGCCGGGTGCAGCGCTCGTGGCTCGCGTTCGCGCGCTCGGGCAATCCGGGCCACGACCGCCTGCCGACCTGGCCGCGCTACCGGCCCGACGAGCGCGCCACCATGATCCTCGGCCGCGAGTGCCAGCTCGCCGATGCGCCGCTCGACGCGGAGCGCGCGCTGCTGGCGCGCTGGGACGTGCGGCGCAACGGCGTACGGCGCCGCGCCGCCGCAGCGGCTGCCGGCGGTCGCCGGCTACTTCCAGCCGATCACGTCGTAGCCGCGTTCGGTCGGGCGCTCGACACAGCGCTGCTTCACCGCAGCCTACTTCCAGCCGATCACGTCGTAGCCGCGTTCGGCCAGGCAGCGCTCGACGTAGCGTTGCTTCACCGGGTCGGGGTCGCGCCAGTGGAACAGGCCGTGCGCGAGGCTGCCCGCCGCGCCGCCGGCGGCGCCCGCGGCCGCGCCGCGCCCGACGCTGCCGCTCACCGCGCCCACCGCGGCGCCGACCGCGCCGCCGACCACCGCGCCTTCGCCCGTCCGCTTCGCCACCTCGGGCACGCGCCCGCTCGACAGGTACTCGTCCGCCTCCGCGAGGCACTCGTCGGTGTCGGCCTGCACGGCCACCTGGCCCGACTCGCGGAGCTTCTCGTTCGGGTAGACGATCGGCCGCGTCGCACAGGCGACGAGGAGCAGAGCCGCGAGCAGGATGAGGCGGGAGCGCATGCGAGCCAGGCTAGCCGCCGGCCGCGCCCCGTGGCAGCGCGCGGGCGCCGAGCGCGACGCCGACGAGCAGCGCGCTCGCCAGCCAGAACGGATACGGCAGCGCGATGGCGTAGAGCACGCCGCCGGCCGCAGGCCCGAACACGCGCGCGAGGGAGGCGCTCGACTGGAACACGCCCATCACCGCGCCGCGCTCCTCCGGGGGCGCCGCCTGCGACGCGAGCGAGAGCAGCGCGGGCTGTGCCACGGCGCGCCCCACCGCCGCGAGCCCCAGCGCCACCAGCAGCGCGGCGACCGTCGGCGCGAGCGGCACGCCCGCGAAGCCGAGCGCGAGCACCACGACGCCGCTCACCAGGAGCTGACGCTCGGCGTAACGCGCGGAGAGCGCCTTCATGGCGCCCCCCTGGATGCCGCCCATCACGATCGCCATCCCCACCAGGATGAAGGCCAGGCCCCGTCCGTTCTGCCAGCCGAAGCGATCCATCAGCAGGTAGGCGATGAGCGTCTCGAGCTGCGTCACCGCGAGGGAGAAGACGAGGTTGGCGAGCACCACCCCGCGCACGGTGCGATCGCGCAGCGGCGCGAAGCGCCCACCTGCGCTGGCACGCGCCTCGTGACGCACGGGCTCGGACAGGCGAGCCGCGGCGATGCACCAGTTCAACGCCGCGAGGCCCGCCGTGAAGAACATCGGAACCGCGTGCCCGTACGGAGCGAGCAGACCGCCGATGGCCGGCCCGAGCACGAAGCCGATGCCGAACGACGCGCCGAGGAGGCCCATGAAGCGCGTGCGCTCCTCGGGCGGCGTCACGTCCGTGATGTAGGCCGAGGCCACGCTGATGTTCGCCGCGAACGCGCCGGCGAGGATGCGCGCCGCGAACAGCCACGCGAGCGAGGGGGCGAGGCCGGTCGCGAGCATCGCGAGCGCGGTGCCGGCGATCGTCCCCAGCAGCACCGGCCGCCGGCCGACGCGATCGGAGAGCCGACCCCAGAGCGGCGCGCAAACGAGCTGCGCCACCGCGTAGGAGCTCTGGATCAGGCCGAAGACGAGGGCGTCGGCGCCGAACTCCTGCGCCCAGTACGGGAGCACCGGCATCACGACGCCGAAGCCGACGAGATCGATGATCACGACCGCGAACAGCACCGCGAGCCCGCGGCGGGCCGGCGCGACCGGGGGAGCGCTCATCCGAAGCGTCTGGGAGAGCGACCCAGCGCGCGTATGTCAGAAGCTCTTTGCGACCGCGGGTGCATCTGTCGTGACTCCGTTCGCCTCACGCGAGGCGAAGCCTCGCGTGGGCTCACTGCGCGCGCGCCGCGAAACGCACCGCTTGCCTCAAGCCGCCGCCTGCGCCCGCTGATACGCGGGGCGCGCGCGCAGCCGCGCCAGCCAGGCGAGCAGCCGCGGGCGCCCGGCGAGATGCCCCTGGCGCTCCGCCAGATCCATCGGGAAGCCCATCATCACGTCGGCCGCCGTGAAGGCGCCGAGCAGATGCTCCTTGTCGCCGAGCTCGCGCTCGAGGTAGTCGAGCTGCTTCGCGAGCTCCACCTTCACGAAGCCCATCAGCATGCCGTCCTTGCCGCCGGGGATCAGGCCCATCGTGGTGAAGAGCTCGAGCAGCAGCGGGAACATCGCCGAGCCTTCGGCGAAGTGGAGCCACTGGAGGTAGAGGCCCCAGGCCGCGGTGTCGGGCCGCGGCGCCAGACGCCCGCCGCCGTGGCGCTCGACCAGGTACTCGACGATCGCCCCGGACTCGGCCAGTACCAGCTCCCCGTCGCGGATCACCGGCGCCTTGCCGAGCGGGTGGACCTCGGCCAGCTCCGCCGGCGCACGCCGCGTCGCGTCGCGCTGGAAGCGCACGATCTCGTAGGGCACGTCGAGCTCTTCGAGCAGCCAGAGCACGCGAACGGACCGCGATTCGTTCAGGTGATAGACGGTGAGCATGGGGCCTCCGCGAGGTCGCGCAGGCTAGCGCGGGCGCCGCCGCAGCGCGTCAGCGGCGGTCAGCGGCCGGCCCGGGGCCAGTTCCATCTTCCCGGACGTCACCTCTCGGGTGTATCGTGCTACTCCTCGAATGCAGTGGGACGAGCGGGGGCGTCCGCGCCGGGAGGCGCAGCAGATGCAGGCAGGCAGGCAGGCGAGGGCTCTCGCGATCGGGCTCAGTCTCTGCGGCCCCGCCCCGGCCACCGCCCAGACCGTGATGGCCACCGTCCCCGCGCCGGAGCACGAGCTGCGCGCGGAGAGCGAGACGCTCGAGACGCAGGGCGATCTCCTCGGCGCCGCCGCCCTGCTCGAGACGGCGCTCGGCAGCGCGCCGGCGGATGCCCAGCTCCACTGGCGCATCGCGCGCGACCTGATGCGGCACGCCGAGCGCAACTCGGCCCTCAGCGACGACGAGCGGGCCACGCTCTACGAGCGCGCCCGCAGCTGGGCGAAGGAAGGCCGCGCGCTCGCTCCCGACTGCGCCGAGTGCTGCCTCTACGAGTTCGCCGGCACCGCCGGACTCGCGAGCGTGAGCGGCATGGCGCGCGCCGTCGTCACGGTGCGCGAGGCCGGACGGCTGCTCGACCAGTGCCTCGCCAACCCGCCGCGCCACCGCGACGCCAGCGGCAGCGAGGAGGCAGCGCTCTACTATGGCGCGTCGCAGTACTACCGCCTGATGCCCGAGTCGGAGCTGCTGGGCTGGGCGGCCGGGCAGCGCAGCGACGCCTCGCGCGCCGTCGAGTTCGCACGCCGCGCCGTGGCGATCGAGGGCGAAGACACCCGCTATCGGCTGGAGCTTGGCGCGGCCCTGCTCTGCGACGGCTCGCGGCGCAAGGACGACGCCGCCATTGTAGAGGGCCGGCGCTGGCTCGACGCCGCGGGGGCGGGATCGACCGGCGACGCGGCGCGGGCGCGCACCCTCCGCACGGAGCCGCCGCAGCGCGGCTGCGGCATCTCGCACGACGAGCGCGACGCGCGTCGCTAGCGGCGCCGCTACTTCGCCGCCGCGAGCGGAAGCAGCAGCGCCTCCACGTCGCACCAGCGGTCCTTCGCGACCAGGCCGAGCACGCGCTCGCCGGCCGGGAAGTACTCGAGGCTCGCCGTGTGCAGCGCCGCGGGACCGCGCATGCAGCCGGGCGTGTTCTTCATCATCACGATGGCCTCGGCGGGGCCGACCCAGCCGAGGTGCCGCGTGAGCGGGAAGAGGCCGCGCGCGAGGATCACGTCCTTGTCGCGGAACACCACGCGGTAGCGCGCGAGCTCGCGCGGCAGCGACACGCCGTCCGGCAGGCCGGTGTCCTCGGGCCGCGTCAGGCGCCATTCCGTGAGGGTGCCGATCCCGACGGCCTGGCAGCGCCGGTTGCCGGTCAGCTCGGTCAACGTACCCATCGCCCCGTCCCACTCGTAGCGGACCTTCGCGCCGGTGCTCGCGAGCTTCCGGCAATCTCCGGTGTCGGGGATGAAGGTGCGGAGGGCGGACTGGCCCTGGAGCGAGACGTCGAGGTAGCCGCCCCGCGGCACCACCTGCTGCACCGTGAACTCCGTGCTCGAGCCGCGGATCCGCATGCGCCACACGGTCGTACTGTGAGCGCACGACAGCGCGGCCACGGCCAGCGCGAGGAGCGGAACGATGCGGCGCATGCAGGATGGGATCGGCAGGACACCCCCGGCCCCTGACCCCGCGGGCGCACCCCTTCCTACGGCTCCAGCACGACCTTGATCGCGCCGGAGCGCGCGGTCGGCGGCGGTGGCGAAGGCCTCGGGCGCGGCGTCGAGCGGGAAGCGGTGCGTGATCACGGCGCGGCGGCGATCTCGGGCGTGCGCCGCGAGCATCGCGGCGGCGACGTCGATGTCGCGCGACGCGCCGGCGCGGCCGTACATGCTGGCGGGGATCACGTCGACCTCCTTCATGCAGAGCGCGAAGCCCGGCAGCTCGAGGCCGCGTCCAGTAGCTCGCGACGAGCAGCAGCCGGCCGCCCGGCCGGCACAGCTCGGCCGCGCTGCGCGAGCGCGCTCTCGGTGCCGGCCGCGTCGATCACGAGGTCGTAGCTGCCGGACGCGCGCGCGCCCGCGCCGAGCCGCTCGCCCGCCGCGCGCTGCGCGTCGTGGCGCGCCACGAGGGCGACCTCGGCGCCGGCGGCGCGCGCGGCCGCCACCGCGCACAGCCCGATCGCGCCGCCGCCGATCACCGCCACGCGCTCGCCGCCGCGCAGACCCGCGCGCCGCAGCCCGTGCAGCACCACCGCGAGCGGCTCCACCAGGCACGCGTCGCCGAGCGCGACGCCCGCCGGCAGCGGCACCAGCGCAGCGCTCGGGCACGCGCATCTCGTCGGCCATGCCGCCGTCGTGGCCGACGCCGTGGATCATCGCCGGGCCGCGCTCGCACAGGTTGTAGTCGCCGCGCGCGCAGGGCGCGCAGGCGCCGCACGGCGAGAGCGGCTCGATCGCGACGGGCGTGCCGTCGTCCGTGACGCCCGCCACCTCGTGGCCGAGCCGTGCTCGGCCGAGGAAGCCGAGCGCCACCAGGTGGAGGTCCGAACCGCAGATCCCCGCCGCGCGGATCGCGCACGCGCACGCCGTCGCCCGCCGGCGCGCGGCACGTCCACCACCTCGACCGCCTTCCGCGCGCAGCGCACGGCCCGCATCGCGCGCAAGGTAGAGGCGCGTCCCCGCCCGCGGTAGGCTCCCGCGATCGCGCCACCGGGAGGATCGCCATGGCCGCTGCCGCGCAGCAGGCTTCCGCCTCGCCCTTCCTCGATCCGAGCTTCATGGACGATCCCGTACCCGGCGCTCGCGAAGCTGCGCGCGGAAGATCCGGTGCACTTCGTGGCGCCGCTCGGCTTCTGGTTCGTGCTGCGCCACGACGACGTGAAGCGGCTCTTCAACGACCCGGAGTACGCGACGCCCGACCGGCGCTTCTGGGAGCACTACACGCCGCGGCCCGAAGGCAGCTTCATGCGCTGGGTCGAGGACAACGGCTTCTTCTCGCTTCCGCCCGAGGAGCACACGCGCCTCCGCCAGCTGTTCTCGGCCGCGCTCACTCCGCGCGCGGTCAAGCGCTACGAGGCGCAGGTGCGCGAGACGGTCGAGCGCTTCGCGGCGCCGCTGCGTCGCGCCACGGGCATCATCGACTGGATGGAGACCTTCGCGAACCCGATCCCGAACGCGGTGATCAGCCGCATCACCGGCATCCCGCCCGCGGGCGACGACGAGCGGCGCTTCCGCGAGCTGGCGCAGACGACCGATCCGCGGCTTCTTCCCGTTCTCCGACGAGGCCACGAAGCAGGCCGGCGACGACGCCTTCGTCGAGATCGCGGACTGGGTGCGCGGCATGGCGCACGAGCGCCGCGACTCGCCGCGGCGAGGACATGATCTCCGACCTGATCCGCGCGCAGGACCGCGGCGATCGCCTCACCGACGACGAGATCGTCATGACCATCACCGGCCTGATCGGCGCCGGCAGCGAGACCACCGCGATGGGCGGCATGATCGCGGCGATGACGCTGCTCGATCACCCCGACGCAGATGGAGAAGCTCCGCCGCGAGCCCGACGTGGATCCCGAACGCGGTCTCCGAGATCCTGCGCTTCGGCTTCGGCGGCCCGGGCGGCCTGCCGCGCTACGCGGTGCGCGACTTCGAGCTGCGCGGCAAGACGATCCGCAAGGGGCAGATGATGATGCTCTCCTTCGGCGGCGCGAGCCGCGACCCCGCCGTGTACGACGAGCCCGACCGCTTCGACGTGACGCGCGACGTGCGCGACCTGATCACCTTCGGCAACGGCCCGCACTACTGCCTCGGCGCGAACCTCGCGCGCCAGGAGATGACGTGCATGATCGAGGCGCTGCTCGAGCATCCTCCCGCCCGGCTCGCGGTGGCGGAAGGATCTGATGGAGTTCCAGACCACCGGCCTGTTCGAGCGGCCGGTGACGCTGCCGATCGAGCTCGGCCCAAGGTGAGCGGACCGGTCCGCGTCTGGTACGCCACCGTCTACGTGCGCGACTTCGCGCGCGCGCTTCTGTTCTATCGCGACAAGCTCGGCCTGCCGCTGCGCTTCGCCGACGAGAAGTTCGGCTTCGCGTCGTTCGCGACGCCGGGTGCGGGCTTCACGATCGCGCGCGTGGACCCGAACGACCCCGAGCAGCACACGCTGGTGAGCCGCCACACGGGCATCGCGCTGGGCGTCGACGATCTGCAGAAGACATACGAGGCCTGGCTGGCGCGCGGCGTCCGCTTCCCGCTGCCGCCGACGCCGCAGCCGTGGGGCGGGACGCTCGCGCAGCTCGCCGACCCCGAAGGCAACCTGCTGACGCTCGACCAGTTCCGGCAGGAGTAGGGCGAAGCCCGAGTGCGATGAGCTCGCAAGAACGCCTCGGGGTCGTGTTCGCCCTGTCCTGCGCGCTGAACGGCGCGTTCGTGCCGGCGCTCGCCAAGTTCACCACCGGCCGGGCCGATCCGTTCTTCGTGGCGGCGGCGACCGGCCTGTTCGCCGGCGCCGGCTGCGCGCTGCTCCTCGCCGTACGCGGTGAGCTCGGCGAGCTGTTCCGCCCCGGCCGCTGGGCGAAGCTCGTGCTGCTCGGCGCCCTCGGGACGGGCCTCGCGTTCTTCCTGTTCTACGCGGGCGCCGGGCGCTCGACCGCGATCGAGACGGCGCTGGCGCTCCAGGTGGAGCCCGGCTACTCGCTGCTGCTGTCGTGGCTCGCGCTCGGACATCGCCCGACGCCGCGGCGCGTGGCTGCGCTCGCGGTGATCCTCGCGGGCATCGCGCTCGCGCTCGGCGTGCGCACGCTCGCGGGCTCGAGCGGGATCGCGATCCTGATGGCGACGCCGCTCTGCTGGCAGCTCTCGCACCTGCTCGTGCTGCGCCGGCTCCCCGGCACCTCGCCGATCGTGCTGACCGGCGCGCGCTACGTGTACGGCGGCGTGCTGCTCGCGCTCGCCTTCGCGCTGCGCGGGGGCGTGGCGCCGCCGGCCGTGGAGCTCGCGACGCTGCTGCCCGTGCTCGCGATCCAGGGCCTCGTGCTCTCGATGGTCGGGCACGCTGCTCTGGTACCAGACCATCTCGCGCCTCGACCTCGGCCGCGCCACCGCGATCGTCGTGCCGTCGGTCCCGGTGCTCTCGCTCGGCGCGACCTTCCTCGTGCTCGGCGAGGTGGCGACGCCGCGCCAGTGGCTGGGTCTGTTGCTCACCGCCGCGGGCGTGCTCGCGATGGTGACAGGACCCGCGGCACGTGCCGAGGCGCCGCGGTAGGCTGCCGCGATGCTCGACATCTTCGATCTGACGGGAAAGGTCGCGCTCGTGACGGGCGCCACGCGTGGGCTGGGCCGCGCCATGGCCGAGGGGCTCGCGCAGGCGGGCGCGGCGGTCGCGGTGAACAGCCGCAAGCCCGACGCCTGCGCGGCGGCCGCGAAGCAGATCGCCGAGCAGACCGGCCGCGAGACGATGGCCGCGCCCTGTCACATGTCGGAGTGGGACGCGCTCGCGCCGATGGTGGACGCCGTCTACGAGCGCTTCGGCCGGATCGACGTGCTCGTGAACAACGCCGGCATCAACCCGACGCCGATGCCCGTCGCGCAGATGACGCAGGAGTACTGGGACAAGCTCCAGGCCGTGAACGTGAAGGGGCCGCTGCGCCTCTCGCAGCTCGTCGCGCCGCGGATGGGCAAGCAGGGCGGCGGCAGCATCATCCAGGTGATCACCGTGGGCGCGTACATCGGCGGGCCCGGCATGAGCGCCTACACCTCGGGCAAGGCGGCGCTGCGCAATCTCACCAAGGTGATGGCGGCGGAGTGGGCGGGCATCGGCGTGCGCGTGAACGCGATCGCGCCCGGCTCGTTCATGACGGACATGATGAAAGGTGCCGCCGAGCTGCCGGGCTTCCTCGACGGCGCGGCGAACCTCTCGTACCAGCGGCGCATCGCGGCGCCCGAGGAGATCGTCGGCGCCACCGTCTTCCTCGCGAGCCGCGCCTCGTCGTTCGTCACGGGCACGGTCCTCACGGTGGCGGGCGGCTTCTCCTAGCGTGCGCTGAGGAAGCGCAGCGCCACCGCCGCGTGCAGCGCGGCGCCGTGCGCCATGCCGCTCTCGTCGATGCGCATGCGGTTCGAGTGGCACGGCGCGGGCGCGTCGTTGCCGGGCGGACGCATGCCGATCACGGCCATCGAGCCCGCCACCTTCTGGAGCACGAAGGAGAAGTCCTCGGCGCCCATGAAGGGCGCCGGCAGCTCGATCACGCTGCGCTCGCCGAGCAGCTCGCGCGCGACGCTCTGCACGAAGCCGTCGAAGGCAGCGTCGTTCACCGTCACCGGATAGCCGGGCATCAGCTCGAGGTTCACCTCGGCCTCGACGCCGTGCGCGCGCGCCACGCCCTCGGCCACGCGATGCACGCCCTCGTGCGCCTTCTCGCGCGCGGCCTCGGAGTGCGCACGGATCGTGCCGGTGATCGTCGCGGTCTCGGGGATCACGTTGTACGTGG
This sequence comes from uncultured delta proteobacterium, assembly GCA_963716895.1. Taxonomy (GTDB): domain Bacteria; phylum Myxococcota_A; class UBA9160; order UBA9160; family UBA6930; genus JBFIYM01. Next base: position 2,769,706 of record CAVQUJ010000010.1, on the reverse strand, counting down.
TGCCCGCGCGCAGCATCGTCACCGTGATCACGACGGGATCCGTGGCGGCGATCGCGCGCGTGATCCAGGTCTGGAGCGCGGGCACGATCGCGCACGCGGCGGGGATCGGGTCGCGGCACAGGTGCGGCATCGAGGCGTGGCCGCCCTTGCCGCGCACGGTGATCTCGAACTCGTCGGCCGAGGCGAGCAGCGCGCCGGCACGCGTGGCGATGCGGCCGGGCGGGAACTCCGGCGCCACGTGCAGCGCGAAGGCCGCCTCCACGCGCGGCTCGCGCTCGAGCAGGCCCTCTTCGAGCATCACGCGCGCGCCGGCGAAGCCCTCCTCGCCGGGCTGGAACATGAACACCACGCTGCCGCGCAGCTCGTCGCGGCGCGCGGCGAGCAGGCGCGCCGCGCCCACCAGCATCGCGGTGTGCGCATCGTGGCCGCAGGCGTGCATCGCGCCCGGCGTTCTTCGACTTGAACGGCAGAGTCCGTGTCCTCGGGCATCGGCAGCGCGTCCATGTCCGCGCGCAGCAGGATCGAGCGGCCGGGCTTCGCGCCGCGCAGCGTCGCCACCACCGCGCTCGTCGTCTTGTGCGTCTCGAGCTCGAGCGGCAGCGCCTCGAGCCGCGTCGAGCACCTTCTGGCGCGTCTTCGGCAGCTCGAGGCCGAGCTCGGGCTCGGCGTGGATCGCGCGCCGCAGCTCGATCAGCTCCGGCAGCAGATCCTTGGCTTCGGCGAGGAGCGCGTCGAGGTCGGCCATGGGCCCTCCGCGGCGCGAGCATGGCGCAGCCGGGGGCGCTCTGGAAGCCTCTCGCGCCATGCAGCCCCTCGCCGCCCGCATCGATGCGCTCGCGCGCACGCGCCCGGCTGCGCCCGCGTTCCTGTCCGACACCGAGGACCTCACGTGGCGCGAGTACGCGCGCCGCTCGGAGCGCTTCGCCGCGCACCTCGCCGGCCTCGGCCTCGCGCCCGGCGCGCGCGTCGCGGTGCTGCTGCCCGACGGGCCCGGCGTGCACGTCGCCTTCGTCGGCTGCGAGAGGGCCGGCCTCGTGGTGATGGGCATCGGCCCACGTGCCGGGCGCGAGGAGATCCGGCATCTGGTCCGGAAGTCCGGCGCCGCCGCCCTCGTCACGCGGCCCGCCTCGCGCGACCACGACTTCCGCGCGCTGTTCGAGGCGCTGCGCGTCGAGAGCCCGACGCTCCGGCACCACGTGGTCGTCGAGCGCCAGCTCGACGGCGACGAAACCTGCTACGCCGGCGGCCCCGCGGCGCCGGCCGATCTCGCTGCGCGCCGGCTCGGCGTGGACGAGCTCTTCCTCCTCAACTCGACCTCCGGCACCACGGGCCTGCCGAAGTGCGTGATGCACCACCAGGCGCGCTGGTTCCACTTCCACGAGCTCGCGCTGGCCTCGGGCGAGCTGACGCCGGACGACGTGTTCTGCTCGGTGCTGCCCGCGCCCTTCGGCTTCGCGCTCTGGACGGCGCACTTCACGCCCGCGGCGCTCGGCGCGCCGTGCGTCGTGCTCGAGCGCTTCAGCGCGGAGGAGACGCTCCGCCGCATCGAGCGCCATCGCGTCTCGGTGCTCGCCGCCGTCTCGACGCAGTTCATCATGCTGCTCAACGAGCCGGCGCTCGCGAAGGCCGACCTCTCCTCGCTGCGCGCGCTCTACACGGGCGGCGAGGCCGTGCCCTACGAGCGCGCCGCCGAATTCGAGGAGCGCACCGGCGCCGCAGTGCTCCAGTTCTACGGCTCGAACGAGACGGGCGCGCTCTCGTGCACCAGCACCCGCGACACGCGCGAGGTGCGGCTCCGCACCGCCGGCCACGTGCTGCCGAGCATGCACGTGCGGCTCTACGACGAAGCGGGCCACGACGTCACCGCGAGCGGCACGGGCCAGCCTGCGTGCAAGGGACCGGTCACGAGCCTCGGCTACTACGAGGACGCCGCCGCCAACGCGAAGCTCTACACCGCGGACGGCTGGATGCTCACCGGCGACATCGCCACGCTCGACGCGGACGGCGTGCTCACCGTAGTGGGCCGCGTCGCGGACTTCATCATCCGCGGCGGCAAGAACATCAGCGGCCCGGCGGTGGAGGAGGCGGTGGCGACGCATCCCGCCGTCGCGCTGGCCGCCGCCGTCGCCATGCCCGATCCCGTCTATGGCGAGCGGGTCTGCGTCTATGCCGAGCTGCGGCCGGGCGCGAGCCTCGAGCTCGACGCGCTGCGCGCGCACCTCGCCGCGCGCGGCACCACGCGGGAGTGGTGGCCCGAGCGCCTGATCGTGGTGGACGCGCTGCCGCGCGCGTCGGGCGGCAAGGTCGCGAAGGGCGAGCTCCGCGCCGACGTCAGGCGGCGCGTCGCCGAAGGGCGCTGAGCGCCAGGCAGCCAGGCCCGCCGCGGCAGCGGCCCGGTCCCCGGCTCGGGCACGCTGCAGGAGAGCGACGTCACGGCGCCGAGGAATGCGATGCTCTGCACGTTGCCGCCCGCATCGAGGTCGCCGTCGAAGACGAAGGCAGGCACGCCGCGATCGAGGCCGGGCTCGGCAGCGCCGTCGACGGGGGCGCGCCGGATGTCGCGCCAGAGCGTCGAGCGGCGCTCGAAGCCGCGCCCGAGCGCGTCGACAACCCGACCTGCGCGCAGCCTGCGCCCGTCGCACAGTCGCTGGGCTGGACGATCCAGCGCACCTCGCCGCTCGTGACAGTCTCCGTGGGCGACATGATCGAGCCTCCATAGGGAGCACCGCTGATGGAGCCCGTGCCGCTCACGTCCCCCTCGTAGGTGAACGAGCCGGAGACGGTGACCCCGGGTCGACTGCGGAGAAGGTGACGAAGATGGGAGAAGCCGAGGCCGGCGCCGAGACGAGCAATGCGAGGAAGAACGCGAGGTCGAGCAGGCATGGCGGCCGAGACCGCCGAGCTCCATGCCGGGACTCAGCGAGGCCGCCGGCGCGTCGCGCCGGAGGCGGTGGGACTGGCTGTTCCTCGCCGCGGGAAAATCGGTTCCGCAGAGAGCACCCCGACCACGCGAGCAGCTCGCGCCGCGTGGTCGGCGCTGCGAGCCGCGCCGCCGCGAGCCAGGCCAGGGCCGCATGCATCGCGGGCGGCGTGACGTGCACCAGCGCGTCGAGGCCCTGGTGATCGGAGTAGGGCGTGTCGGGCTGGTCGCTGCGCAGCAAGGAGACCTCGGCCTCGATGCGCCAGCCGTCGGACCGCCCGGCGAACAGGTAGTCGAGCCACTCGCGCGACGGCGGCTCGTCCACCGAGGTGCCGCAGGCGCAGCGGTGGCGCAGCGGCGCGGTGAGATCCGCGAAGCCCGCGAGCGCGCCGAGCGCCGCTTCGTCCGGCGTGGTGTTGAGATCGCCGGCCAGGAGCGCGGGGCCGGCGCCGGCCTGCACCGCGTCGCGGAGCTCGAGCAGCTGCCGCCGACGCACTTCGGCGTAGCCGCCCGGCTCGTACGCCGCCTGAAGGTGGGTGTTCCAGACCGCGAGCTCGAGCGCGTCCCGCGCGAGGGTGAAGCCGAGCGCGCCCTTGTCGCCGAAGCCGTCGCCCTCCCAGAGCTTCCAGTCCGGCGCCTCGGCCTCGTACTCGTGGAAGCGGATCTGCTCCGCGCGCCAGCCCGCCGCGCTCCGCACGAACGAGAGCAGGCCCGAGGTGCGCACGGGCCACTCGCGCCCGCCCGGCACCTCGACGCTCGCGTAGCCCGCGGGCCGGAGCGCGGCGAAGAACAGCTCCGCGTCGCTCTGGCGCCACACCTCCTGGAGCAGCACGACGTCGGGCTCGCGCTCGAGGGCGGCGTGCGCGATCCGCGCCATGCGCTCCTCGCGGCGCGGTGCGCCCGGCGCGCCGTGCGCATTCCACGACACGAGGCGCAGCGCATCCATCAGGGCGTGAGCATTCCGAGTGCGGCCTCGTACGGGCTCGGCGTTTCGTAGGGCCGGCGCGCGATGTCGGCGGTGGCCGCGGCGAGGTCGAGGCGCGGCACGGGCTGCGGCTCGCGGCAGTACACGAAGCTGGTCGCGCAGTAGTCGTCCTGCCGCTCGCAGACCGCGAAGCTCTCGAGCGGGCCGCTCTTGCCGAGGTCGTACCAGCCGGAGCCGGCCACGCGCTTCTCGCGGTCGAGCCGCTCGCGGATGTCGGAGCGCCCGCGCAGCACGCCCACCGCGCCGATCTGCTGGATCGTGACGCGACACTGACTGCGGAACACGATCGGGTCGGGCAGGTGCCAGCGGTAGAAGCTCACGAAGTCGGGCATCGCCGCTTGCGCCTGCGGCTGGAGCACGAGCGGCACGCCTTGCAGCGGCGTCGTGTGCGCGCCCATGCCCCACGCCGTGCCGACGTAGTCCTCGAGCCCGGTGCCGCACCAGGTCGGCAGGCCGGCGTCGCCGTCGAGGTAGATCTTCACCTCGCCTTCGCCGTACCAGGAGAAGTCGGGCTCGGGCAGCACGCGAATGCCGACGTTGCAGCCGAGGAAGCGGCCCGGGCCACGGAGCCCTTCGGCGATCACGAAGTCGCGGCGCAGCGTGGTCGGGTTCTCGCGGCGGAAGCTCGCGTGGAGCACGCCCGTGTCCGCCGGCTCGGGGCCGAGCGTGTACGCGACCTGGTAGTAGAACGGGAAGCGCCGGTTCGAGCCGTTCGTGAGCTCGATGCGGATGCGCCGATGGAACGGCAGCGGCAGCCACGCGTTGAAGCCGCGCCCCTCCTGCGCGGCAGCGAGCGCCGACGTGTACGCCGCAGGGCGGCCGTGCGGCAGGCCGAAGAAGTCGAGGCACGGCACCGAGACGGAGGGCTCCGGCGCGTCGTCGTAGAAGATCTCCATCCAGACCGAGCGCATCGCCTCCGGCGGCATCGGCGGGAAGGTCATCCACACGTGGCGCACGCGGCCCGGCCCCGTGATCTCGGCCAGCACGACGTGCTCGCCCGGCGCGAGCAGCTTGTTCGGCGCACCCTTGCGCCCGCCGTGCGTGCCGCCGGCGGCGCCCTTCGCGCCCGTCGGATTCTCGAAGGAGATGGTGCGGATCTCGCCGGTGAGATCGATCTGCGCGGGGTCGAGGGGGCTCCACATGGAGGCCGAGCATGGCATGGCCTCCGCGGCCCGGCGAGGGATATGCTCGGCCCGCCGATGAGCGACACCACCACCGCCCACGCGCACCGGCGCAAGCGCCGCCAGCCGCCGGCCGGCTCGACGCCCGGCGCGCTCGCTGCGCCCGAAGGCGAGCCGGCGCCGAAGCTCTGCGCGATGTGGTACGACGCAGAGAACCACGGCGAGCGCACGCTCCGCAGCCCCGAGGAGATCAAGGCGCTCCTCGCCGACACCTCGCGCACCACGTGGATCGACATCGAGGGGCTCGGCAACCTCGACGTACTCCGCGAGATCGGGCGCCTGATCGATCTGCACCCGCTCGCGCTCGCCGACATCGTGAACGTGCCGCAGCGGCCGAAGGCCGAGCTCTACGGCGACCGGCTGCTGTTCATCGGCCACATGGTGTTCCCGGGCCTCGGCGGCGAGATCGAGTTCGAGCAGGTTTCGATCGTGCTCGGCCCCCACTGGGTGGTGTCGTTCCAGGAGAAGCCGGGGGACGTGTTCGATCCGGTGCGCGCGCGCATCCGCTCGCAGCAGATGCGGATCCGCAAGATGCACGCCGACTTCCTCGCCTACGCGCTCGTGGACGCGATCGTCGATGGCTACTTCGTGGTGGTGGAGAAGGTGGGCGACGACCTCGACGGGCTCGAGGACGAGGTGATGGAGAAGCCCACGCAGCGCACGCTCGAGCGTCTGCACGCGATCCGGCGCCTGCTCCTCCAGCTGCACCGGCTCCAGTGGCGGCAGCGCGACGCCGTGGCGACGCTGTGGCGCGACGAGACGTTCCCGATCTGCGAGGCGGTACGCGTGTTCCTGCGCGACGTGCACGACCACGCGTTCGTGGTGCTCGACAGCATCGAGACCTACCGCGACCTCTCGATCGGCCTGATGGACGTCTACCTGTCGGCGGCGAGCAATCGCCTGAACGAGGTGATGAAGACGCTGACGCTCGTCTCGACCGTATTCATCCCGCTCACCTTCATCGTGGGCGTGTACGGCATGAACTTCGACTTCCTGCCCGAGCTGCACTGGCGGCACGGCTACGGGCTGATCTGGGCGATCATGCTCGCGATCGGCGGCGGCATCCTGGTCTGGTTCCGCCACAAGGGCTGGCTCGGAAACGGCGACCGGTCCTAGGTGAGCGACCCAGGACGCGCACACTTCGGCTCACTGCGCGCGGCGCGAAGTGCGCCCCTTGCACTAGCCGCCGAGCTTCGCGATCACGCTCTCGCCGAAGCGCAGCATCTGGTCGCGCTTTTGCGCGACGCTCGAGCTCGGGCCGATCGTGTACGAGAACGGGTAGCAGCTCGTGGACGTCATGCCGTGGCCTTCGAGGCGGCGGAGCAGCTCGAGCTCGGGCGGCACGACGAGCGGCACGATCGTCTCGAAGGGCTCGCGCTCGCGTCCCGCCTTCTTGCGCAGCTCGGCGAGCTTCGCGCAGTACGAGATCGCTTCCTCCGGCGTCTGGCCCGTGCCCATCCAGCCCTGGCCGAGCCGCGCGGCGCGCGAGAGCGCCACGTCGGAGATGCCGCCGAAGTAGATCGGGATCGCAGCGGCCGGCGCGGGGCTCATCTGGAGCGGCCCATGCTCGAAGAAGCGGCCGCGATGCTCGACCATGCGGCCCGTCCAGACCTGCCGCATCACTCTCACCATCTCCTCCATGCGCTTGCCGCGCGTCTCGAAGGGGATGCCGAGCGTGTCGTACTCCTCGCGAATCCAGCCGGCGCCGGCGCCGAGCACCACGCGCCCGCCCGAGAGCAGTGACAGCGTACCGAGCGTCTTCGCGAGCTCGAGCGGGTTCCGGAGCGGCAGGATGAAGACCATCGTCGCGAAGTGGAGCCGCGTGGTGACGGAGGACATCGCCGCGATCGTGGTCCACGGGTCGGGGAACGGCGTCGTGCCGTCGAAGGCCGGCTTGCCGTCGGCCGAATACGGATACCGCGAGCGCAGGTTGCCGGGAAAGAAGATGTGGTCGGCCAGCAGCACGCCGTGGAAGCCCGCCTCTTCCGCCGCGCGGGCGATCTCGACGAGCTGCTCCGGCTCCGCGAACGAGACCACCTGCCAGAACTTCATGCGAGCTCCTACGCCGGGACGAAGCGGCTGATCGTGTCCACCACGCAGGCGGGCCGCTCGCTGCCTTCGACCTCGACCGTGACGCGTATCGTGGCCTGCACCGCGCCGCCCTTCACTTCTTCGGCGGCGACGAGCTGGCCGACGCCGCGGATCCTCGAGCCCACCGGCACCGGCGCCGGGAAGCGCACCTTCTCGCAGCCGTAGTTCACGCCCATCGAGATGCCGCGCACCTCGACGATCTGCGGCAGGAAGCAATTCACGAGCGAGAGCGTGAGGTAGCCGTGCGCGATGGTCTTGCCGAAGGGGCCGCTCTTCGCGCGCTCCGGGTCCACGTGGATCCACTGGTGGTCGCCGGTGGCGTCGGCGAAGCCGTCGATGCGGTCCTGGCGGATCTCGAGCCAGTCGCTGGCGCCGAGGGGCTTTCCGACCGCGGCCAGCAGCTCGCGGGGCGTGGCGAAGACCGTGGGCATCGGCGCATGTTAGACAGACCGGGAACCTTTCGCCGACGGCTCTCCCCTCCTTCCCCAGGAGCGAACCGATGGTCGATCGCAGCGTCTCTGCGTGGATCCTGCTCGTGCTCGGCGTCGGCGGGATCGTGAACGGCCTGTTCATGCTGTTCGCGACCGAAGCGTGGTTCACGCGCATCGCAGCGGACACCGGCCCGCTCAACTTCCATCTGGTGCGCGACGTCGGCGCCGCCTACGTGACCTCGGGCGTCGCCTCGGTCTGGGCCGCGCGCGCGCCACAGCTGCGCTCCGTGCTGGCGGGCATGGCGGCGCTCTTTCTCGGGCTCCATGGCTTGATTCACGTGGAGGACGTCCTGGCCGGCACGCAGCCCCCGTCCCATCTTCTCGAGGATTTCCCCGGCGTCTATCTGCCGGCTCTGCTGCTCGCCGCCATCGCTCTCCGCTCGCGCGCCCGGAGGAACTGACCATGCGCCTCGCCCCCATCGAGAAACCTTCGAGCCTGCTCGGCCGCGTCCTCACGATCGCGACCCGCCGGATGCTCGGGAAGGCGATCACGCCTTCGCAGGTGGTGTACAACCGCGTGCCCGGCATGTGGCGCGTCTCGCTGGCCTTCCTGCGCCTCGAGCTGTACGGGACGAAGATCCCTCACGAGCTCTGGCAGCTCGTGACGGTGCACGTGGCCATGTTGAACGGCTGTGAGTTCTGCCAGGACATCAAGCGCGCCTTCGCGGTCCGCCAGAAGCTCGGCACGGCGCGCTTCGACGCGCTCGTCGACTGGCGGGGCAGCTCGGTGTTCAGCGAGCGCGAGCGCGCGGCGCTCGCCTACGTCGAGGAGGCCACGCGCACGAAGGTCGTGAGCGACGCGACCTTCGCGGAGCTGCGGAAGCACTTCGACGAGCGCGAGATCGTCGAGCTCACCGTCGCCAACGCGATCGAGAACTTCTACAACCTGCTGAACCTGCCGCTCCAGATCGAAGCGGACGGGCTCGAGGCGCTCGCTACCGAGGAGAGCGCCGCGGCGTAGACTGCTGAGCCATGGCCCGCCGTCTCGCGCTGCTTCTCCTCGCGCTCTTTCTCGCCTGCCGCCACGCGCCCGTGCCGACCGGCGCCGACGCGCGCGTGCTGGCGATCACCGACGCGTACGTCGCGGACGTCTTCGAGGAGCGGCCGAGCAGCGTGGCGCGCCTGCGCCTGCCGGGCGCGTACGACCGCCTGCCCGACGACTCGCTCGCGGGCGTCGCCGCGCGCGAGGAGCGGCGCGCGGCGTGGCTCGGCGAGCTGCGCGGCATCGACCGCAGCAGGCTCGAGACGCCCCGCGCGCGGCTCGCCTACGACCTCGGGCGGAGCCGGCTCGAGGACGGGGAGGCGCTCCGCGTCTGCCGCCTCGAACTCTGGCGCGTGAGCCAGATGCTGAACGGCTGGCAGGTCGGCTTCGCCGACATGGCGATGGCGCAGCCCGTCGAGACGCCGGAGCAGCGCGCACAGGCGTTGACGCGCTACGCGGCGCTCCCTGGCTATGCCGACGCGCAGCTCGTCGCGCTGCGCACCGGCCTCGACGAGGGCTACAGCGCGCCGCGCCTCGTCGTCGATCTGGTCGTGACGCAGCTCGACAGCCTGCTCGCGGCTCCGCGAGAGGCCGACCCGTTCGCGAGCCCCGGCCTGCGCAGCGACGACGCCGCGTTCCGCGAGCAGTACCTCGCGCTCGAGCAGAGCGCCGTGCGGCCCGCGCTGCGTCGCACCCGCGACTTCCTCGCGAACGAGTACGCACCGCGCGCGCGCACCGCAGTCGGCGTCTCCACGAACCCGGACGGCGCGGCCTGCTACCGCGCCGCGCTGCGCTGGTCCACCACGCTCGATCTCGACCCCGCCGTGGTGCACGCACGCGGTCTCGCGGTGCTCGACGCGATCGAGGCCGACATGCGCGTGGTCGCGGCGCGGAGCTTCGGCGGCGAGCCGCTGCCCGAGCTGCTCCAGCGCTTCCGCAGCGACCCGGCCTTTCTCTACCGCGACCGCGCACAGGTGCTCGCGCTCGGCCAGGCCGCGATGGATCGCGCGTGGGGCGCGCTGCCGCGCGCCTTCGGCAGGATCCCGCGCGCGCGCGCCGTGCTCGAGCCGATCCCCGCCTTCCAGGAGCGCACGGCCGCGGCGCACTATCTCCAGGCGGCACTCGACGGCAGCCAGCCGGCCGCGTATCGCGTGCGGCTCTACGAGCCCACGCAACAGAGCTGGACGATCGGGGAGGCCACCGCCTTCCACGAGGTCGTGCCCGGCCACCACCTCCAGATCGCGCTCGCGAACGAGAACGAGGAGCTGCCTCAGATCGCGCGTTTCCTGTTCACGAGCGGCTTCAGCGAGGGCTGGGGTCTCTACGCCGAGCAGCTCGCGGACGAGCTCGGGCTCTACTCGGGCGACGTGGATCGGCTCGGCATGCTGAGCACCCGCGCCTGGCGCGCCGTGCGCATGGTGGTGGACACGGGCCTGCACGTGCAGGGCTGGAGCCGCGAGCGCGCGGTCGAGTTCATGCTCGAGCACACCGCGCTCTCGCCCGAGCAGGCTGCGCAGGAGATCGACCGCTACATCGCCTGGCCCGGCCAGGCGCCATCGTACCTCGTCGGCTACGAGGCGATCCTTGCGCTGCGCGCCGATGCCGAGCAGCAGCTCGGCGCGCGCTTCGACCTGCGCGCCTTCCACGACGCCGTCCTCGCCGGCGGCGGCCAGACCCTCCCGGTGCTGCGCGCGCGGGTGGGACGCTGGATCGCAGCCGGCCGCTAGAAGGCGGGGTCCTGCTGGAACTCGACCGTGTTGCCGGACGGGTCGGCGACCCAGACGATGCGCTGGCGGCCTTCGCCGAGGACGCGCATCTCGATGCCACGCGCGGCGAGGTCGGCGACGGCCTCGTCGAGGTCAGCGACGTACCACGAGACGTGCGGGCCGGTCGGCTCGCGCAGCTCGCCCTTGAGCGGCGCGCCGATCGCGTGCACCTGGCAGCCGCCGAGCTCCATCCAGAACGCCTGCACCGCGCCCTTCGGGATCGGGGGCCGGCCGGGCAGCTGGATCGGGATCTCCGGCAGGCCGAGCAAGCCCGTGTAGAACTCGCGCGCCTCGTCGATCTTCCCGTGGATGTTCACGGCCGCGTGGTTGAAGCGAGTGATCTTCATGGGGGGACCCTCCAACTTTTGACGCCGCAACCGGCGACGAGGCAGGCCGTCGCCGGATGCGTGCGGCGTGTATCCCGCTAAGGGTGCTGGCTCGACACCGACACTACCTCACCGGTCAGATACGAGGCGTAGTCGCTCGCGAGGAACACCATCACGTTCGCCACCTCGAAGGGCGCGGCAGCGCGGCCGAAGGCCTCGCGCTTCTCGAGCTCCGCGAGCAGCGCATCGGGCGTCGTCTTCGACAGGAACTCGTGCATCGCGAGGCTCGGCGCCACCGCGTTCACGCGCACGCCGGCCGCGGCCGCCTCCATCGCGACGCAGCGCGTGAACGCCATCACGCCGGCCTTGGCCGCGGCGTAGGCGCTCTGGCCGGGCTGCGCGCGCCAGCCCAGCACCGAGGCGTTGTTCACGATCGCGCCACTCTTCCTCTCGAGCATGTGCGGCAGGAAGGCGCGCGTCACGCGCATCGTGCCGGTGAGCGTGACGTCGAGGATCTTCGACCACTGCGCGTCGCTCGTCTCGACGAGATTCGCCGTGCCGCCGAGCCCCGCGTTGTTGATCAGCACGTCCACGCGGCCGAGCGCGGCGAGGGCCGCGTCGCGCAGCGCGTCGACCTGCTCCTGCCGCGTGACGTCGCACAGCACCGTCGGGCACTTCTTCCCGGTCAGCTCGGCGAGCTTGTCTGCGGTCTCGCGCAGCCGCCGCTCGTGCAGGTCCGAGATCAGCACCGTCGGCGCCCTCCTCGAGCGCGCGGCGCGCGACCCAGAAGCCGATGCCGGTGCCCGCGGCCGCCGTCACCACCACCGTCTTGCCCGCGAGCAGCGACTTGCCTTCGGGATAGGGCGGCGTGGTGCGGCTCACGTGGGGCGCGCCTCGCGCGGCAGGCCGAGCGCGCGCTCGGCGATCTGGTTGCGCTGGATCTGGTTCGAGCCGCCGTAGATCGTCTCGGAGCGCGCGAACAGGAACAGGCGCTGGAGCCGCTTCAGCTTGTACGGGAAGCCGTCGCTCACCTCGGCCTCGTCGCCCAGCACGTCCATCGCCAGCTCGCCGAGCTTCCGGTGCCAGGTGGCCCAGTAGATCTTGTGGATCATGCCGGCGGGCGAGAGCCCAGCCGCGTCGGAGAGCGTGCGCAGCGCGTTCCAGCGCTGGATCTCGAGGCCGATCCACGCGTCGGCGATGCGCTGGCGGATCAGCGGATCGGCCGCCTTCCCGTTCTCCTTCGCGATGCGGATGATCTCCTCGAGCTCGTTCCGGAACAGCATCTGCTGGCCGAGCGTCGAGACGCCGCGCTCGAACGCGAGCGTGGCCATCGCCACCTTCCAGCCCTCGCCCGGCGCGCCGAGAATGTTCGCCTGCGCGGTGCGCGCGCCGTCGTAGAACACCTCGAAGAACTCGGCGTCGCCGGTGATCTGCTGGATGGGCCGGATGGTCACGCCCGGCTGCTTCATCGGGACCAGGAGATAGGAGAGGCCGGCGTGGCGCTTCGAGTCGGGGTCGGTGCGACACACCACGAAGCACCAGTCGGCCCACTCGGCCCACGAGGTCCAGACCTTCTGGCCGTCGAGCACCCACTCTCCGCCCTCGAGGCGCGCGCGCGTCTGCACGTTCGCGAGGTCGGAGCCCGCGTTCGGCTCCGAGTAGCCCTGGCACCAGATCTCCTCGCCGGCCAGCACCTTCGGCAGGAAGCGCTGCTTCTGCGCGAGCGTGCCGAATGCGATGCAGGTCGGGCCGAACAGCGTCTCGCCCATGTGGTTGAGGCGGCCCGGCGCGCCCGCGCGCGCGTACTCCTCGTGGAAGATCACCTGCTGCGACAAGGAGAGCCCGCGGCCGCCGTGCTCCTGCGGCCAGCCGACGCACGTCCAGCCGCCCGGACGCGAGCTTCTTCTCCCAGGCGCGACGCTCGGCCACGAAGGCGCTCTCGTCACCCGCGCCGCCGCGGCCGCGCAACGCCGCGAACTCGCCGCTGAGCGCGGCGTCGAGCCAGCCCGCGACCTCGCGGCGGAAGGCCTCGTCTTCGGCGGAGAAGCGGATGTCCAGGACGACTCCTAGTGGAAGCGGGGCGTCTTCGCGCCGCGCGCAGTGAGCCCACGCGAGGCTTTGCCTCGCGTGAGGCGAACGGAGTCACGACAGCTGGCCTGTGAGTCTCGAGAGGTCAAGGCATTCCGCATCCTGGCTCGGCCCCCTAGAGTTGGGGGCCGCTCGATCGGAGACCGAGACAGGTACCGCATGGCCGCGCGAGACGACATCCGCTGGGAGGAGATGACGATCCCGCGCACGCTGCGGCGGGCGGCCGAGCGTTTCGGCTCCGCCCTCGCGCTCGACGACGAGGGCGTGCGCTTCAGCTTCACCGAGCTCGCGGCGGCGGGGGAAGGCGCGGCCCGCGCGTTCATCGCGGCGGGGCTCCGGCCCGGCGAGCGCGCCGCGATCTGGGCGCCCAACCTGTGGGAATGGGTGGTGGCGGCGCTCGGACTCCAGTCCGCAGGCGGCGTGCTCGTGCCGCTCAACACCCGCTACAAGGCCGCCGAGGCCGGCTACATCCTGCGCAAGAGCCGCGCGCGCGTGCTCTGCACGATGGGCGACTTCCTCGGCACGAACTACGCCGACTCGCTCGGCGGAGAGGAGCTACCCGACCTCGAGCGCGTGGTGGTGTTCCGCGGCACGTCGCGGCGGGGCGAGCCGTGGGCCGGGTTCGTGGCGGCCGGCGAGCGCACGCCGGTGGGCGAGGCGCGTGCACGCGCCGACGCGGTCGCGCCCGGCGATCTCTCCGACCTGCTCTTCACCTCGGGCACCACCGGTAACCCGAAGGGCGTGATGACGGCGCACGGCCAGAACCTCGAGGCGTTCGACGTCTGGAGCCGCGGCGTCGGCATCCGCGAGGGCGACCGCTACCTGATCGTGAATCCGTTCTTCCATTCGTTCGGCTACAAGGCGGGCTGGCTCACCTGCCTGGTGCGCGGCGCGGCGGCGATCCCGATGCAGGTGTTCGACGCGACGAAGGCGCTCGAGCGGATCGCGCGCGAGCGCATCACGCTGCTGCCCGGGCCGCCCACGATCTACCAGATGCTGCTCGCGCACCCGGAGCGCGCGAAGCACGACCTCTCGTCGCTCCGCCTCGCAGTGACGGGCGCCGCCCCCGTGCCGGTCGAGTTGGTGAAGCGCATGCGGGCCGAGCTCGGCTTCGAGAGCGTGATTACGGCGTACGGGCTCACGGAGTGCTGCGGCGTCGTCTCCCTCTGCCGCCCGGACGACGACGCCGAGACCATCTCCACCACCTCCGGGCGCGCTCTTCCGGACACCGAAGTGCGTTGCGTGGACGAGGACGGCAAGGAGGCGCCACGCGGCACGTCCGGCGAGATCGTCGTGCGCGGCTACAACGTCATGCGCGGCTACTTCGAGGACCCGGCCGAGACCGCGAAGACGATCGACGCGGACGGCTGGCTGCACACGGGCGACATCGGCGTGATGGACGAGCGCGGCTACCTGCGCATCACCGACCGCATCAAGGACATGTTCATCACCGGCGGCTTCAACTGCTATCCCGCCGAGATCGAGAACCTCATGTGCCGCCACCCGGGCATCGGACAGGTGGCCGTGATCGGCATCCCCGACGAGCGCATGGGCGAGGTGGGGATGGCGTTCGTCGTGCCGCGCCCGGGCGCGACGCTCGAGCCCGCCGCGCTGATCGCCTGGTGCCGCGAGCACATGGCCCACTTCAAGGCGCCGAAACGCATCGAGCTCGTGAGCGCGCTGCCCACCAATGCCTCGGGCAAGGTGGTGAAGTACGAGCTGCGGAAGCAGGCGGAGAACGCGCGCTGATCCTCCGCAGCGAGCGGTTGATCCTGCGCGCTTGGCGCGACGAGGATCTCGCGGCTTTCGCGGCGCTGAACGCGGAGCCGGCGGTGATGGAGTACTTCCCGTCGACGCTCTCCCAGGCCGAGAGCGATGCCTTCGCGGCGCGCGTGCGCGCCGAGCTGGCCGAGCGCGGCTTCGGGCTCTGGGCCGTCGAGGCGCCGGGCGTCGCGCCCTTCGTCGGCTTCACCGGGCTCTCGGTGCCGCGCTTCACGGCCCACTTCACGCCGTGCGTGGAAGTCGGTTGGAGATTGGCGCGCGCGTACTGGGGCCGCGGCTACGCGCCCGAAGCCGCAAGCAGAGCGATCGCGCACGGCTTCGGCCCGCTCGGGCTCGACGAGATCGTCTCCTTCACCGCCGTCGCCAACCTCCGCTCGCGACGCGTGATGGAGAAGCTCGGCATGACGCACGATGCGGCCGACGACTTCGACCATCCGAGCCTCGAGCCCAGCCACCCGCTGCGGCGGCACGTGCTGTACCGGCTCCGGCGCAAGGAGTGACCGCCGGAGGGCCCCGGCCCCCCGGCGGTCGTCTCGCTCCGGCTGCGGCGTGCGTCAGCGCCAGCCGGTGACCTCGAGCACCACGCCGTGGCCCGTGACGTTGTGCTGCACGCTCACCCAGTAGCGGCGACCGAAGGCGTCGAAGATGCCGCCGGTCGTCTCCGCATTCAGGTCGTTGACCGTGAGCACGCGGACGCAGCCGTCGCTCGACAGATCGGCGTCCGCACCGTCGTCCAGGCAGGCGAAGATGTCGTTGTTGCGACCGACCGCGGGGCCGTCGCCATCCTCCTGGATCAGCCAGTTCCCGCGGCCGGGCTGGTAGGCGATGTTGTCCATCATCGCGAAGTCGGGCGTGCCGATGACCAGGTACTGCAGCTCCGGAGTCGCCGTGTTCGCGAGCGACTCGGCGAGCGTGCCGTCGGTGAGGCAGACGGTCTCGCCGAAGTTCTGGTCGTCGCCCTCGTTGCCGGTGTTGTTGCCGCAGAAGCGCACGCTGGCCCTCGGCCTCGGCCGCGCGGTCGATGTCCAGATCCTCGGGGCGGTAGTAACCCGTGAGCTTCAGGCTTGCCGCGGCGCTGCGCAGGTTCGCGTTGAAGGACGGCGTCACCGCGATCCAGCTGCCGAGCCCGGTGTTGGTGCCCTGGCCGTAGTCGGTGCTGCCCGAGCGCTTGCCGAGCCGCAGTCCGTACACCTGGCCGTCCGCGAGCGGCGACTGCGCGAGGTCCGTGAGCGGCGGGCCGCCCGTCCACGGGATGGGTCGGCACGAACTTGAAGTACGCGCCGCCGGCCGTACCCGTGCCGGGCCGGTTCTCGTCGCCGTAGTACATGACGCCGCTCTCGTAGAGCGCGATGCCCTCGAACGAGAGCCGGCCGAGCGCGGGCCGCACGACCACGTTCTCTGCACCGACTCCGCCGGACGTCGTCCCGGCGACGCGGTCGAAGACCACGCCGGTGGTCGCGAGCGGGTTCGCGATCTCGAGCAGCCAGCCCGTGGTGCCGTTCTCCTCGCCGGCGATCACGGTGCCCCAGGGCGTCGCGCGCACCGGGTCGCAGGCGCTCGTGCCGGTGAGGATGGTCTCGACCGCGCCGTCGGAGAGCCGGATCCGCTGCAGGCCCGGCTGCGCAGGGCCCTCCTCGTTGCAGGCGATCAGGTGCGTCGGCTGCGCGGCGTTCGGCCACGGCACCATCATGTCGATGTTGGGACCGAGGGCCGCCTTCGCCGAGACGACCTTGGCGCGCAGGCCCTTCGCCACCGTGACGAGGGCGGCCGGGTTCGCCTCCGCCGTGACGGCGTCGATGCTGGCCAGCGACGACTCCTTCACGGGCGCGAGCACGCCGAACAGCTGGAACGAGACCAGGCGGGTCTCGAGCTCCTTCCAGAGCCCGAAATCGAAGTTGCCGCCATCCGCGGCGGCCGACGTCGCCACGCCCGCGATCGCCAGCGCGAGACCGAGTCCGATTCGCTTCATGTGTCCCTCCTTCTGGGTTTCGAAGCGCGCCGACTCTCGCGGCCGCCGGTCAAGGCGGCATGACGAACGCCGCAGGGCTCGGAGACGTGTCGATTGCGGCGGCCGCGCTCGGTGCGCCGTGGCGTCACGCGATCGTGCAGAAGGCGTAGAATCGGACCGACCTGATGTCGCCCACCGCTACGGGGGGATGATGGTCGATCGCGAGAGGATCAGCGCGGCCGATGCGCTCGCGCGGTTGGTGGAGGGCAACGCCCGCTTCGTGCGCGGCGAGTCACGCCATACGCGGACGACCCCGGAGGTTCTCGCCGACCTCGCCGAAGCCCAGCGACCCTACGCGACCATTCTCGGATGCAGCGACTCCCGGGTCTCGCCGGAGCTCCTCTTCGATGCAGGATTCGGCGAGCTGTTCATCATTCGCGTGGCCGGCAACGTCGTAGCGCCAGAGATCATGGGCAGCCTCCAGTACGCGGGTACGCACCTCGAGACACAGCTGATCGTCGTGCTCGGACACGAAGGCTGCGGCGCGGTGCAGGCCGCGCTCGCGGCGAAATTCCAGGGAGTCCGGCAACTCTCTCGCATCGCTCTGCTGCTCGAGGACATCCTGCCGGGCCTTGACCGACGTCGATCCGCAGCTTCCGCCGGCGCAGCAGCTTCAGCGGGCGGTCGAGGCCAACGTCCGCTGGTCCATGCGCCAGCTCCTCGAGACGCCCGAAGGCCGCGCGCGAATGGCCGAGGGCCGCATCGAGCTGGTGGGGGCCGTGTGCGAGATCGCCACCGGGCGAGTGCGGCTGCTCGCCTGACCCCCTGCGGCGCTAAGCTGGCCCCGTCTCCGGGAGGCCAGCGCGCATGAAGGTCGGGATCCTCGGCATCTTCCAGAACTACCAGGGCCGCGCGAGCGACGCGGAGATGATGCGCGACGAGATGCGCGTCGCGGAGCTGGCCGAGCCGCTCGGCTTCGACAGCTACTGGCCGCCCGAGCATCACTTCACCGACTACTCGGCGTGCCCCGACAATCTCCAGATCCTGTCGTGGCTCGCGGGTCGCACCACGAAGCTGCGCCTCGGCACCGGCGCGGTGATCGTGCCGTGGAACGATCCGCTGCGCGTGGCCGAGAAGGTGGCGCTGCTCGACCACCTCTCCGGCGGGCGCGCGATCCTCGGCCTCGGCCGCGGGCTCTCGCGCCTCGAGTACCGCCACTTCCAGATCGACATGAACGAGGCGCGCGACCGCTTCGACGAAGGCTCGCGCATGATCATCGACGCGCTCGACAAGGGCGAGATCGAGGGCGCGGGGCCGTACTACCCGCAGCTGCGCACGCCGATCCGCCCGCGCCCGCTCCGCGGCTTCCGCGACCGCTTCTACTGCGTCGGCCTCTCGCCCGAGTCGGTCGAGCAGGCCGCGAAGCTCGGCGCCACGCTGATGACCTTCACGCAGATGCCGTGGGAGATGTACGCCGCCGGCCCGCTCGCGCGCTACCGCAAGGCCTTCCGCGAGCACCAGCGTCGCGACGCACCCTGGCCGCTCACCGGCGACCTGATGTTCTGCGACGCCTCGGCCGAGCGCGCCGAGGCGATGGCGCGCGAGTACATGGCCAACTACTTCCTCTCGATCGCGGGCCACTACGAGCTGATGAGCGAGCACTTCCGCGAGACGAAGGGCTACGACCTGTACGCGAACGCGTCCGACGCCTTCCGCGCGGTCGGCATGGAGACGGCGCTGAACACGTACCTCGGCATCCAGACCTGGGGCACGCCGCTCCAGATCCTCGAGAAGCTCGAGGCCCGGAAGCGCCTGCTCGGCGGCTTCGAGACGCTGGTGATCAGCCGCTACGGCGGCATGAGCTTCGCCGACGCCGAGAAGAGCTTGCGTCTGTTCGCCGAGCGCGTGCTGCCGGAGGTGCACGCGTGGTGAGCGCGGCGACCGTTGCGAGCGCGGCCGACGCCTGGGACTGGACGCGACCCGACTACCAGGACCGCCTCCACGAGATCTACGCCGAGCTACGCGCGCATCACCCGTTGGCGCGGAGCCCGGCGGGCTTCTGGGCGGTGTCGCGCTTCGCCGACGTGTACGAGATCGCGAGCGACACGACCACCTACTCCTCCGAGCGCACGCTGATCAGCCCGCCGGGCCTCGTACCCACCATCCAGAGCCTCGACCCGCCGCGCCACGATCGCCTGCGTGCGCTCGTCTCCCTCGCCTTCACGCCCAGCCGGGTCCGCGCGATGGAGCCGCGCGTGCGCGCCATCACGCGCGAGCTGCTGGACGGCTTCGTAGCCGCGGGCCGCGCCGACCTCGTCACGCAGTACGCGCGCCACATCCCGAGCCGCGTGATCGGCGAGATGATCGGCATCCCGGACGAGCGCATCCCCGACTTCCTCCACTGGACGGAGGCGATGGTCGAGCTGCCGCAGGGCAAGAGCCAGGCCGAGGCGATCAAGAATCCGGCGGCCTCGATCTACGCGGAGTTCGCGCGGCTGCTCGACGAGCGCCGCCGCACGCGACGCGACGATCTGATGAGCGCGCTGATCGACGCGAGGCTCGACGGGCAGGAGCTGAGCCAGGAGGAGCTGCTCGGCTTCTGCTTCGTGCTCGTCGTGGCCGGGAACGACACCACCACGAACCTGATCGCGAACGGCGCGGTGCTGCTGGCCGAGCATCCGGAGCAGCGCCGTCTCCTGGCGGGGGATCCGTCACTGCTCGACGGCGCGATCGAGGAGATGCTGCGCTACGAGGCGCCCGCGCAGGCGCTGCCGCGGCGGCTCGTGCGCGATGTCGGAGCTGCACGGCCACACGCTGCGCGAGGGCGAGCAGCTCTTCCTGCTCTGGGGCTCCGCGAACCGCGACGAGCGCGAGTTCGAGCAGGCCGACCGCTTCGACGTGCGCCGCCGCATCAAACGCCACCTCGCCTTCGGGCAGGGCATCCACTTCTGCCTCGGCAAGAGCCTGGCGCGGCTCGAAGCGCGCGTGGCCTTCGAGGAACTGCTCGCGCGAGCGCCCGAGTACGAGCTGGCCGGGCCCGCTCCGTGGCTGCCCTCGATGTGGGCGCGCGCGCACGCGAGCGTGCCCGTGGCGTTCCACACCTCACGCTGATGGAGCACCGGCTCGCCGCCATCTTCTCGGCCGACGCGGCGGGCTACACGCGGCTGCTGGCCGAGGACGAGGCCGAACGACGATCCGCGCGCTCGCCGAGGCGCGCGAGCAGATCGCGAAGAGCGTCGCCGAGCACCGCGGCCGCGTGGTGGACGCGCCGGGCGACAACGTGCTCGCGGAGTTCCGCTCCGCGTTCGATGCGCTGCGCTGCAGCGTCGCTGTTCAGCGCGTGCTCGGCGACCGCGCGGTGCCGCTGCCGGCGGAGCGCCGGCTCCTCTACCGCATCGGCCTCCATCTCGGTGACGTCGCGGTGGAGGAAGAGCGCATCTACGGCGACGGCGTGAACGTCGCGGCGCGGCTCCAGACGCTCGCCGAGCCGGGCGGCGTCTGTCTCTCGGCCGCGATCCACGACAATGTCGCGAGCCGGCTCGACCTCCCCTTCGTGGACATCGGAGAGCAGAGCCTGAAGAACTTCCCGCGGCCCGTGCGCGCGTTCCGGCTGGGCGGAGCCGAGCCTGCAGCAGCGCCGGCGACGCCCCCCGAGCCGCCGGATCGGCCGTCCCTCGTCGTGCTGCCCTTCGCGAACGTGAGCGGCGACGCCGAGCAGGAGTACTTCGCCGACGGCATGAGCGAGGACCTGATCGCGGAGCTGGCGCGCGTGCCGGGCCTGTTCGTGATCGGGCGCGGGACGTCATTCTCTTACAAGGGGCGCAGCGTGGCCGCGCGCGAGATCGGGCGCGAGCTCGGCGTGCGGCACGTGGTAGAAGGCAGCGTCCGCCGCGCAGGCTCGCGCGTGCGCATCACGGCGCGCCTCACGGAGGCGAGGAGCGGCCAGGAGCTCTGGTCCGAGCGCTACGACCGCGAGCTGGGCGACGTGTTCGCGCTCCAGGACGAGGTGGTGGGCGGCGTCGTGGCGGGACTGCGCCGTGCGCTCGGCGCCGGCATCGAGCACACACCGCGCGGCCGGCAGGCGCGCCCCGAGGTCTGGGAGCTGCTGGTGCAGGGGCGCGCGCTCGTCGATGTGAACATCAGCGAGAGCGGGCTCCGCGCGCGCGAGCTGCTCCTGCGCTGCGTCGCGCTCGACCCCGGGTTCGCCCTCGCGTGGGCGCATCTCGCACGCGGCGAGTACTACCTGTGGCTCAACGGAGCCGTCGGAGACGGCGATCTCGAGCGCGGCCTCGGCTGGGCGGAGCACGCGCTCGAGCTGGATCCCGAGGAGCCCGTGGCCCATGGAGCGCTCGGGCTCGTGGCGGTTCTGAGTGGCGAGGAGAAGCGCGCCGTGGCGGCGGCCAGGCGGGCGCTCGAGCTGGCGCCGGGCCACCCGGACCTGCTGCTGTGGCTCGGCCAGGTGCTGAACCACGCCGGCCTCAACGAGGAGGCGATTCCGGTGCTCAAGAGCGCAACGCGCCTCGATCCGGCGCTGCGCTACATGCATCTCTTCCAGCTCGCGGTGGCCTATCGAGGGCTCGGCCGGCTCGACGAGGCCATCGCCAAGTTTCGCGAGTGCCTCGCCGCGCGCCCCGATTTCTTCGCCGCCTTCATGAATCTGGCGGCGCTGCACGCGCAGCTCGGTGAGACGAACCAAGCACGGGCGGCGCTGGCCGAGCTGCTGCGCGTGCGTCCCGACTTCACGCTCGCGCGCGCTCCGCGGCTCTCGCCGGCGCGCCGCGCGTGGCTGGTCGAGAACCTCCGCAAGGCCGGGCTGCGGGAGTAGCGGCTCAGCTCGCGGTCAGCTCCTCGAAGCGGGCGAGCGCTCGATCGACGTCGGCGATGTCGAACATCTCGAAGCGCAGGATGCGATCGCCGGGCGCGAGGAACACGGAGACGAGCAGGTTCTCGAACTCGGCGCCGTCTCGCGTCGTGCCGAGCACCCGCGTCAGCGAGGCCCGGCCACGGCGGTTCCACGCCAGGACGCGGAACGGCTCGGAGCGGACGTCCGGCGCCAGCTCGGCGAAGACGGCGAGCGACGCGAGCCAGCCCTCGCGATCGAAGGTCTCGTAGCCGAGCCTGCGGTGATCGCAGATCGCGGCGTCCTCGGCGAGGCAGCTCCGCAGCTCCTCCCACGCGTGGCGCGTGAAGGCGACGCCCAGCTCGCTGACGGGGTCGCGTCCGGCGGCTCCCGCCTCCCCGGCAGCGAAACGCCGGTGCGCTTCGATGAACGCCGTGGCGCGATCCTCGGGGTCGAAGTGGAGCACCGCGTGGAGCCGGCCCTCCGCGTCGATCTCGGTGACCCGGAGGAACTCGCCGTCGAAGGCGCTCCCGTCGGGATCGGCCGTGAAGAAGATGCGATCGATCGAGAGCCGTTCTCCGGCCGTGGCGACGGGCTCGCGCCGGGTCTCTCGGCCCGGCCACGCGCGCACCACTTCGAGGTTCCGGATGTAGAGCTCGACGTCGCCGCTCACGCGCGCGTACTTCCGGCGGTCCTCGAACCGGAACTGCGGGCTCGCGAGCGATCGCAGCGCCGCCCAATCCCGGGCTGCGAAGACCTGTCCCGTGCGCTCGAGAGCGCGGGTCGCCGCGTTCGGTGGGATGCGCAGCGGATCGGGGCGGAGCTCCTCGAAGCGCGCGCGGGCGCGCTCGAGGTCCTCGAGCTCGAACAGCTCCGCTCCCACGAACTCGCCGCCGCGCTGCAGGCTGATGCGCACGAACAGGGACTCGAAGGCCCCGCCGTCGGCGAGCGTGCCGTACGTGCGGCCGAAGCCGAGCTCGCCCCAGCTCTCCGTGGCCAGGTAGCAGACGTTCTCGACGACTCCGTCGGGCGACTGCTGGAAGAGCGTCGCGAGCCAGGCGATGTAGCCGTCGGCCGTGTCGAGGCGGCCGGCGCTCGTGCGGCGGTGGTCGTGGTAGAAGAAGTCGTCCGGCAGCGCCGCGCGCGCGCGCGCGAGGTCGCGGTCGCGCAAGGCGCGCGTGAGCTCGCGCTGGCGGGCTGCCATCCAGCTCGACGCGTCGCTCCGCAGGTAGCGCTCGAACAGCTCGCGGCCGGCGCCGCGCCGGTCGTCGGGGTCGAACACGACCGTCGCGACGATGCAACCGTCGCGATCCACCTCCGTGAGCTCGAGCACCTCGACCTCGGTGCCGAGCCTCGCGTTGATCCAGAGGACGTGCTCGAGCGCCAGCCGATCGCCGGCGGTGGCGCGCAGCGTGCGCATCGGCCGCGACCCCGCCGACGCGATCAAGCGAGCACTCGCGAGGAACATCTCGCGGCCGCCGCTGAGGGACATGCCGCGCCGGCGATCCTCGAACTGGCAAACCGGCGCGCAGAGGGCCTCGGCGGCGCTCCAGTCCGCCGCCTGGGCGAGCTCGCCGAAGCGATCCATCGCCCGCGTCGCTGCGTTCGGCGGGATGCGGAGCGGATTCGGACGCAGCGCCTCGAAGCGCGCGCGCGCGAGATCCAGGTCCTCCAGCTCGAAGGTCTCGGCGCCAGCGAACCGGCCCTGTCGGTAGAGGCCGATGCGCGCGAACACGGACTCGAACGCGCCGCCGCTGGCGAGCGTCCCGGACATGCGGGCCACGCCCAGCGAAGCGTGCTCCTCGACCGCGACGAAGTAGAGCGTCTCGAGGAACGCATCGTCCGACTGCGCCCACAGCGCCTCGAGCGACGCGACGTAGTCGTCGGCGTTCCCGAGCCGGCCGAATCCCGTACGCCGGTGGTCGATGAACGCGAAGTCGTCGGGCAGCGCGGCGCGTGCGGCGGCGGCGTCGTGCGCGTTCATCGCGCGCGTGAACTCGACGAGGCCGCGGCGACGCCGAGCGCGCGCCTTCGCCGCGGTGGTAGCGCTCGAGCAGCTCGGCGCTCGCGGCGCGGCGGTCGTCCGGGTCGAACCCGATGAGGGCGACGAGGCGACCCTCGCGCGTCGACCTCGACGACGTCGAGGACCTCGACCTCGTAGGCGTGTCGCTCGGTCCCGTCCAGAGGAGGCGGGACAGCGCCAGTCGATCGCCCAGCGTGGCGAGCACGGTGCGCGACGCCCGCGCTCGCTCCCGGACATGCGCCCGTACGCTGGCGAGGAAGAGCTCGCGATCGCCGCTGAGCGAGGCTCAGGCGCCGGCGGTCGTCGAACAGCGAGCTCGCGCGCGCACAGCGCGTCGATGGCCGCTCGATGTCCCGCGCTGCGAGCGCGGCCGCCATGTGGTCGCCGCAGCGCGTCGCGGCGTTCGGCGGAATGCGGAGCGGATCGGGCCGTAGCTCGGCGAGGCGCGCGCGCGCGGCGTCGAGCTGGCTCGTGTCGTACTGGTCGAAGCGGCGGATGCGGCCCTCGGCGTCGAGCTGCGTCACGAAGACGCTCGGTGCCTCGAAGGCGCCGCCTTCCCGCGTGCCCACCCACGAGGGCGACGCACAGGAAGCCGCGCTCCGACAGCTCGACGTGGTCGATGCGCAGCTGCGCGTCCGGCGCGAGCTCGACCAGCGAGCGCAACGCCGCGACGTACGCCGCCGGGCCGTGGAGTGTCTCCCAGCCGAGCGGGCGGTGGTCGTGCACGACGAGGTCGGGCGCGAGCAGCGCGGCCAGGCCGTCCCAGTCGCGCGCCGCGAACGCCTGCCCGAAGGCGCGGACCAGCTCCGCTCGGCGGTCGCCTGCGCCCTCGCCCGCGGCGTAGCGGGCGTCGAGCTCGGCGTAGGCGGCGTCGGGCTGCTCGTGGTCGAACACCACGACGGAGAGCCAGCGGCCGCGCGTGTCACACTCGAAGACCGCGAGATGCTCTTCCAGGAACTCCGCGCCGTTGCTGCTCACGCCCCCGAAGCGCACATCGAACAGCGCGAGCCTCTCGCCGCGGGTGGCGAGCGGCTCGCTGCGCCACTCGCTCGACTCCGCCTCGGCGAGCACCCGTAGATTCGTGACGAAGTCGTCGCCCGACAGGCGCAGACCCGTCACCGAGCGGCGATCGTCCAGCACGAAGTCGGGGGCGAGCGACGCGATCACGTCGGAGACGCGCTGCTCCCGCCAGCTGCGCATGAGAACGCCCTGCGCCCGCACCGCCGTGTTCCCAAAGGCCGCCGGCGGCATTTCGGGTCCGAGCGCGTCGAAGCGCGCGAGCGCTTCGTCTGCGCGCCCGACGTCGAAGTGCTCCCAGCGCCGGAGCCGGCCGTCCGCTCCGAACACGTTCAGCGCCAGGAACGGGCGTTCGAAGGCGCCGCCGCCGGCCCGCTCGCGACCCGTGTTCGTCCAGCGTCCGACCAGCGCATCGGGACGCGCCGCGAGCACCTCGTCGAGCCGGAATGCGACGTCGACCGCGACCTCGGGGAGCGTGCTCAGCCAGGCGCGCACGGCGTCGCCTCCGCTAGCGCGCGGGAAGCCCACGGGCCGGTGATCGACGTACTCCGCGTCGGGCGCGAGGATCGCGTCGAGCGCTCCGGGGGTGTAGGGACCGGCCAGGGTGGAGAACGACGCCGCGATCGCCTCTGCGCGAATGCGCTCGGCCCCCTCCGGCAGCCGCTCGGCGTAGCACTCGTACAGCCGCACCACGGCATTCCCGAGCTGGTCGGTGGCGAAGAACTCCGTGTGGGTGCGTTGCCCAGCCGCATCGACCTCGATCGACACGATCGAGTCCATGTTCGCTGCGCCGAGGGAGCCGGCGGGAATGGCAGCCGCGTCGAACGACAGGTGCCCGTGGCACACGGCGAGCGAGTCGCCGAGGGTCGCCAGCGGCTCGTGCTCGAAGTGGAGGGTCTCCGTCGCCAGCAGGATCTCGTAGGCGCGGCGCGACTCGCGCTCCTCGTACGCCGCGCCGGTCGGATGATGAAGCGCCGTCGCGCCGTCGGCGAGCGTGGCATAGAGCGCGTCGATGTCGCGGGCGGCCACGGCCGCATCGAGGCGTGCGGCGTTCGCCGTCGCGGCGTTCGGTCGGACGCGGCGAGCGGAGCGCTCCGCGTCGGGAGCCGCGGTCAACGCATCGAACCGGGCGAGCGCCTCGTCGGCGCGGCCGGCGTCGAACTGCTCCCAGCGCGTCAGCCGTCCGTCGGCCCCGAAGAGCCACAGCTGGCAGAGGTCGCGCTCGAAGCTGCCGCCGCCGGCGCGCAGGGTGCCGGAGTTGATCCAGCGCACGAGCAGCGCATCGGGCCGCGCGCAGAGCACGTCGTCGATGCGCACCGCGAAGTCGCTCGCGAGCGCGATCAGCGTGCGGATGCTCTCGAGCAGCGCCTCGGCTCCGGGGATGGACCCGGCTCCGACGTTGCGGGAATCGACCCACTCGACGTCCGGCGCGAGCACGGCGGCCAGACGCTCGACGTCGGGCAGGCCCGCCAGCGCCGCAACGGTACGGGCGACCGTCTCGCAGCGGGCGCGTTCGGGTCCGGCGGAGAGCAGCTCGGCATGGCGTTGGTACAGGCGCACGAGCGCGTCGCCGAGTCGCCCGGGCGCGAAGATCTCGACCCGCTCCTGACGCCCGCCGGCGCCGGCCTCGACCAGGACGAGCTCGTCCCGTCTCGTCTCGCCGAAGGGACCCACGTCGCTCTCGCGGAGCGCCCGGAACGACATCGACGAACGCGCCAGCGCGAGCGAGTCGCCGAGCGTCGCCAGGGTCTCGCTCTCGAGCGCGGGGGCCTCGGATCTCAGCAGGGTACGCCAGGTGGAGAGCACCGCGGGTCCATCGATCACCGAGCCGGTCGGGTGGTCCACCATCTCCCGGAGATCCGCGAAGATCGTCGCGAGTGCACCCTCGTCGCGAGCCGCGACGATGGCCGGCAGGCGCTCGGACCCGGCGCTCGCCGCGTTCGGCCGCACCCGGCGCCGCAGCGACCGCACCGGCTCCGGACGCTTCTCGCGCAGACGCTCCGGCTGGCCGCTCCGGCCGAGCTCGCGCCGCGCGCGCTCGGCGAGCAGCGTCGCGCCCTTCGCGTCCCACAGCTCGATCGCGCGCGCTCTCTTCGGCGTCGGCGTCGGCGCGTCGCCCCGCCGCACGCAGCGCCACGGCGAGCGCCATGCGCGCGTCGGCGTGGTCGAGCAGGTCGTCGGTGGCCGCGGCGATCTCGACGGCCTTCCGTGCGACTTCGACCGCGGCGGCGTGCTCGCCGCGCGCCGAGAGCGCCTCCGCGCGCACGCCGCGCCACGCGATCGCCGCCTTGAAGGAGTCGCCGGCGAGCGCCTCGCTCTCGTGGCTCGAGCGCCTCGGCTTCTGCGGCGCGACCCTGCGCGAGGAGCGCGCGGCCGAGCAGCGCCGCCGCCTGCGCTGCGTCGATGCCGAGCCCGCGCGCGCGCGAGCCCATCGTATGCGGGGCGCAGCCAGCGCTCGGCGGCGACCGCGTCTCCTTCGAGCAGCTCGATCAGCCCCGCGAAGAGGTCGGCCTCGAGCACGCGCTGCGTGATGCCGAGCTCCTCCACCATGCGCCGCGAGGACGCGATCATCCGGCGCGCCGCTTCGGCGCGGCCGCGCAGCGTCTCGAGCACGGCCTGACAGGAGAGCGCCACGGCCTCGACCGCGGGCGCGCCCTGCGTGATGCGGAGCACCCGCACGACGTCGAGGCAGCGGCCGCTCGCGCGCGTCACCGGGCTCGGCCCCCAGAGGGCCGCGAGCGGTGCGCCGGCCAGCACCGCGTTCGAGCGGCGCCGGTCGCGCACGCGCCGGGCGGCCGCGAGCGCGCGGTCGAGCGCCGCCTCGCACGCGCCGATCTTGCCGAGCTGGGCGAGCGCGCGCGCGTGGACGAAGTGCGCCTTCGCCTCGCCCGCGCCGTCGCCGGCCGCCGCCAACGTCGCGGCAGCGCGCTGCCACCGCTCTCGCCCGTGGCGTGCAGCGCCTGGGGATCGGTGAGCACGGCGAGCTCGCCGCCGAAGCAGGTGTGCCAGGCGCGCAGGCGTTCCGAGCCGGCCGTGAAGCGGTCGAGCTCGGCGATCGCCTGCGCCGCGCGGCCGACCTCGCCCGCGGCGAGCAGCGCCTCGCACCAATCGAGCGCCAGCTCCGCGCGCGCGGCGTCCGCGGAGTCGAGCCGCTCGAGCGCGCGCCCGAGGAGGCTCGCCGCCGGCCGGAGATCGTCTCGCGCGAGCGCACGCCGGCCCGCCGCAGCGAGGTAGCGCGCCGCGCTCTCGCCGAGCGCGCGGCCCTTCGCGTCGAGCGGCCCCAGCTCGCGCAGGTGCTGGTGCGCCTGCTCGAGGTGCCAGCCGATCGTCTCGTCGTGCTCGAGCGATCCGCCGGCGCGCCCCTCGAGCCACTCGGCGAAGCGCGCGTGCAGCTCCGCGCGCGTGTTCCGCAGCAGGCGGCGGTACGCCGCGTCGCGGATCAGCACGTGATGGAAGCGCAGCACCGGCTCGCCGAGCAGCCAGCTGCTCGCAGGCTCGATCAGCTCGCTCCGGCGCAGCGCCTCGAGCCGTGCGTCGAGCTCGGCGCGCGCTTCGGGCGGCAGGAGATGGGCGACGGCCGCGCGCGAGAACTGCCGCCCGACCACCGACGCCCGCTCGAGCACGAGCCGTTCCTCCGGCCGCAGGCGCTCGATGCGGGCCGCGAGCAGCGCCTGGATGGTGGGCGGCATCTCGAGGTCCGCGAGCTCGACCGCAGTGGTCCAGCGATCTCCTTCGCGGCGGAGCGCGCCCTCGTTCACGAGCATGCGGACCAGCTCGCCGAGGAAGAGCGGGTTGCCCTCGCTCGTGGCGAGCACGCGGCCCGCGACCGCGGCCGGGAGCGCGTCGGTGCCGATCACGCTCGCCGCCAGCCGCGTCGCCGCGCCGGCATCGAGGCCGCCGAGCGTCACCACGTCGGCGACGAGGCCGCCCGCCGAGGCCAGCGACGAGCGCGTGTCGCGCAGCTCGGGGCGCGCGGCCGCGAGCACGAGGAGCGGTACGCCCGCGCCCCACTGCACGAGGTGCTCGACGAGGTCGAGCAGCAGCGGCTCCGCCCAGTGGAGATCGTCGATCGCGAGCACCAGCGGCTGCACGGCGGCGAGCGCGGCGAGGAGGCGCCGCACGACGAAGAAGGTCTCCTCCGGCGAAGCCGGCGTGCCCGCGAGGAGCGCGTCGATCCCGCTCGCGATCCGCGCGCGCTCCGCCTCGTCGACGAGCGCCATCCCCTCCGCGCGCCGTGCGCAACGCCTCGACGAGGGGCGCGAAGGTGGCGCCGCCTGCCGCGTTGCACGCGGCGCTGAGCACGGTCGCGCGCTCGCCCAGCCGGCTCGCGAACTCGTCGAGCAGCCGCGACTTGCCGAGGCCCGGCGAGCCGAGCAGCACGGCGAGCCGGGCCGCCGGCGCGGCGACGGCGGCTTCGTACACCGCCGTGATCCGGCGCAGCTCGTCCTCGCGCCCGACGAACGCGACCGCGGCTGCGCCGGTCGGCCGCTCGAGCGACTCGACGCGATACGCCGTCACCGGCTCCGCGCGCCCCTTCAGCGCGAAGGTGCCGACGCGCGCCAGCGTCACCTGCCCCGCCACGAGGCGCTGCGTGGCCTCGCCGATCAGCACGTCGCCGTCGCGCGCCTCCTGCTGGAGCCGCGCCGCGACGTTGAGCGGATCGCCGATGCCGGCGGCTGTAGTCGTCGCTCACCACGACCTCGCCCGTGTTGAGCGCGACGCGCAGGCCGAGCTTGCCGACGCGCTCGCCCTGCTCGCGCGCGAACTCGCGGAAGGCGCGCTGCACGTCCACCGCGGCGCGCACCGCGCGGAGCGCGTCGTCCTCCGCCACGCGCGGCACGCCGAACGCGCACATCACGCCGTCGCCGAGGAGCTGCACGACCGTGCCGCCGTGCGCCTCGACCGGAGCGCGCACCGCGCGGTGATAGCCCTCCATCAGGCGGCTCACCGACTCGGGGTCGAGGCGCTCGTGGAGCGCCGTCGAGCCGATCAGGTCGGCGAAGAGGATGGTGACGACCTTGCGGGCGACGCCGTCGTCCGCGGCGCGGGGAGAGAAGGACGCGCCGCAGGCGTCGCAGAAGCGCGCATCGGGCTCGCCCGCGGCGCCGCAGGCGGGGCAGCGCGGCGCGAGCGAGGCGCCGCAGCCTCCGCAGAACCGGGCGCCCGCCCGGTTCGTTCTCCCGCAGCTCGCGCAGTTCACATCTCGGACCTCAGCCGGCTCGGGCCACCCGCGCCAGCACGTCGGTGAGCCGATCCGGCATCGACAAGAATGGGGAGTGGCTCGCGGGGAGCGTGTGCACCGTGCACGGCATGCTCGCGTGCATCGTGCGCTGCGAGGCGATGTCGATCGCGCGGTCTTCGGTGCACTCGATGTAGTGGCGCGGGACGCGTCCGAAGCGCGCTGGCGCCAGCTCGAAGCTCATCTGGAAGCCGCCCGCGGGCTGTGGCCGCAGCTGCGCGGCAGCGCGCGCCGCGTCCGCGTCGGAGCAGTCGTGGTAGAAGGCGTCGCGCACCACGGCGGGGTCGAGCTCCATCACCGAGCCGTCGGGGGAGGGGCGCACACCGCCGGTGAGCGCGGACGTGACGGTGAAGCGGCTCATGAAGTCCGGCGCATCCGGCAGCATCGCGCACAGGTACACGAGGGAGCGGATGCGCTCGGGCCAGCGGTCCGCGGCGCCGGTGATCACGGCGCCTCCGAGCGAGTGCCCCACCAGGATGGGCGGCTCGGGCGCGGCCTCGATCACCTCGCCCATGCGGCTCATGTAGTCGTCCCAGCTGACGGCGCCGGGCGGCTTCGGGTCGCGGCCGTGGCCGGGCAGATCGATCGCGCGCGCCGAGTGGCCGCGTGCGCCGAGCATCGGCACCACCTGCTCCCAGCACCAGGCGCCATGCCAGGCGCCGTGCACCAACACGAAGTGGCTCATGCGGACTCTCCCTGTTTCGTGATGAAGCGCGCGCGGTACTCGGCGAACTCGCGTTCGATCGCCGCGCGCGTGTAGCCGAACGTCTCCATCGTGTACTCGTGCGGCGGCCGGTGCTCGCGCGGATTCTTCGCCACCCACGCCGCCATCGCCGCCTCGGCCGCGGGAGCGAGTGCGCGGCCCACCGCCACATAGATCCGGCGCACCGCGCCGAGCGGATCGCGCGCAACGTCGCGATACGACACGTCCACGAAGCGCTCGGCGGGCATGGCGTCGCGACTGCGCAGGCAGCGCCGCAGCGCGCCGGCGTAGCGTTCGAGACACTGACGCCCCACCTCGAGCGGGTCGGGCTTCTCCGTCGCGAGCCCCCAGAGCGCGAGGTACATGCTCGCCACCGACGGGATCGTCTCGAGCGGATCGCGGTGCGTCTGGATCACGCGCGCGCCCGGGAACGTCTCGAACAGCTCGGCGAGGTGGCCGAGGTGCATGGGCGTCTTCAGCACCCAGCGCTCGGCCGCTTCACCGCGCCGTCGCTTCTGCCACTGGAGGAACTGGAGCAGGCGACGCAGGAAGGCGTAGCCCGGCCGCAGGTCCTGCCGATCGAGCCACGCACGGTAGCTCGGCACGTTCGCGCTCGACTCCGGCACGTGCGACAGGAAGCTGTGCTCGATCAGCATGATCTCTTCGTCCGGGCCCTCGGCATCCCAGGGATGGATCGCGGCCAGCACCGGCTGGTGCTCGAGGATCCACTGCACCTGCGCGCGCGCCTCGGCGATGCGCGGGTCGGGGCCGCGCCAGTCCCAGCCCGGGAACGGCGCCGGGAAGCGCACCTCCCACCAGCGCGCGGAATAGAGGCCGGGATCCGCAGACAGCAGCCGGTGCAGCATGGTGGTGCCCGTGCGCGCGAGCCCCACGATCACGAGCGGCGCGACGATCTCCTCGCTGCGGATCTCCGGGTGTCGCGCCTCGTGCTGCTCGAGCACGTGGCGCATCACCAGGCTCTCGACGAGGCGCGCGTGCTGGGTGGCGCGGCCGACGGGGCTGAGCCCAGCCTCGCGGTCGAGCGAGTCGAGCAGGCGGGCGAGCGGCTCGCGGAACGACTCGTCGTCGAAGCGGCGGCGGCCCGCCTTCGCCGCCGCCTCCGCCATGATCGCTTCGAGCGCGAGGCTCGTCGGATCGACAGCGTCGGGCTCGGCCATGGCGTCGGAGTAGCATACTCGTGTGCAGCCCGAAGACGTGCGCACGCCGGCCGACGTGAGCGCACTCGGCCGCGAGCTGGTGGGGGACGACCCGGCGCGCGCGGGCCGGGTGCTGCATGTCGCCTCGGTGTGGCGCGACACGGCCGGCGCCGCGCGCGTACTGCGCATCGGGCCCACGACGCCGAGGAGCCGGCACGACACCTTCCTGCTCTCGCTGGCGCGCGCGCGTGCCGAGGCGATCGTGACGACCGGGCGCATCCTGCGCGAGGAGCCGGCGCTGACGCACGGGCTGCGGGGGCCGCCCGAGCTGCGGGCCGCACTCGCGGCGTGGCGACGCGAGCGGCTCGTGCTCGACTCGCCGCCGTGGCTGCTCGTCTTGTCTTCGGGCCGCGAGCTCGACCCGACGCACCCGGCCTTTCATGGCCCGACGCGCCCGTTGCTGTTCGTGCCGGCGCGGGCCGCAAACGCGGTGCGTGAGCGCTTCTCCGCGACCGACGTGCGCGTGGCGTCGCTGCCGGAGCCGAGCGCGCGCCTCGCGCTCGACCACCTGCGCCGCCTCGGCGCGAAGCGCATCACGATCGAGGCGGGACCCAGCACCGCGCGCGAGCTCTACGCCGAGCCGGCGCGCGTCGACGAGCTCTGGCTCGCGAGCTACGCCGGCGACGCGCCGCCCGCCGAGGCGATCGGCGAGCCGTTCGTGGACGAGACGCGGCTCGCCGCGGTGTTGCCCGAGGCATCGACGCCGAGCGTGCGCAACGAGCCGAGCGGCGCCTGGGTCTTCACGCGCCGTTGGCGTTCAGGCGGCTGAGGCGAGGGCGCCGCCGGCGCCGGGCTTGCAGAACAGCCGGTGCAGCTGCACGAGGATCTCGTTCGTCAGCGCCTCGGCGTCCTTCGGCGTGGCGCGCGCGATGTGCGCCATGTGGACCTGCATCACCGCCGCGCCGAGCAGCGCCAGGAAGTCCGGGTCGCCCGCGTGGAACAGGCCCAGCTCCATGCCCGCACGGAGGATCGCCGCGAAGCGGCCGAGGCCCGTCCGCCAGCCCTCCGCGTCTCCGTTGCGCGGCTCGAGCCCCCAGGCGCGCCCCTCGCGCAGGTGGATGCGCAGGAAGCTCGGATGGGCGAGCAGGAAGTCCACGTAGCCGCGCACGCCGCCGGCGAGGCGGGCGAGCGGATCGTCCGGCGCGCCCTCGATGCCCTCCGCGATCCGGCTCACGATGCCTTCGCCCCGCACCCGCTGGACCTCGGCCACCAGCTCCTCCTTCGAGGGGAAGGCCGCGTAGAGGGTGCGGAGGGAGATGCCGGCCTCGGCCGCGATCTCCTGCATGGTCGTGGCCTCGAGGCCCCGCTCCGCGATCACGTGCTCGGCGGACTCGAACACGAGGTCGCGGTACATGCGCTCGCGGGCGAGCTCGAGGCGGGAGCGGCTGGGGCTGCGCGACATGGGTAGGACTATTTTTGCAGGGATTCTTGCGATTGACAATCGGATCATTTGAACTACAAATTGGGTAACACAAATTATCCGAGGAGCGGGCGGATGCGCCGCATGACCGGCTTCGACGCGCAGTTCGTCTTCGACGAGCGGCCCGAAGATCCCCAGCACACGTTGAAGCTCGCGTTCCTCGATGCCCGGGCGAGCGTGGGCTTCGACCTCGCGACGGTGCGCCGCCAGGTGGCTGCGCGCCTCTCGCGCCTCGACCCGCTGCGCTGGCGGGCCGTCCGGGTCCCGCTCGACCTGCATCACCCGCTCTGGCTCGAGGGCGGCGCGCCCGACCTCGGCTGGCACGTGCGGCGTGCGGCGATCCCGGCGCCCGGCGGTCGCGACGAGCTGTGCGAGGTCGTCTCGCAGCTCGCGAGCGCCCCCCTCGACCCGCGCCGTCCGCTCTGGGAGCTGTGGCTGCTCGAGGGCTTCGAGGGCGACAGGGTCGTGCTGGCGTTGAAGCTGAGCCACGCGCTCGCCGACGGCGGCGAGAGCCGCCTCCTGCTCGAGCGCCTGTTCGAGCCCGCACCGGAGCCGGCCGCGCTGCCGGCCGCCGAGACCCCCTCGCGCACTTCGCTCGTGTGGGCGGCGCTGCGCGACCGCGTGACGGATCTCGCGGCGCTGCTGCGGGTCGCGCGCGCGACGGTCGTCGCCGCGTGGCGCGCGCGGGCGAAGAGCCCCCGCCCGGAGCCCACCGCGCTCCCGGCTCCCACGCGGCTGCGCAACCCGCGCACCAGCCTCGGGGGCCCGCTCGGCCCGCGCCGCGCGTTCCACTACCAGACCGTCTCGCTGGCCGCGGCCCGCGAGGTCGGCCACGCCTTCGGCTGCACGCTCAACGAGGTGCTGATCGCGACGGTGGCGGGCGGCATGCGGCGTTGGCTCCGCGAGCAGGGCTGCCTGCCGGGCCTCGCCACGATCGGGCACCTGCCCCTCTCGACGCGCACCGAGAGCGAGCGTGGCACGTGGGGAAACCGCGTGGTGTCGCTCTCGTTCGCGCTTCCCACGCACCGCGCCGATCCCGTCGCGCGGCTCCGCGACGCGGCGCGCGAGAACGCGCGCGCCAAGGCCGTCTTCGCCGCTCGGCGCGGCAGCTTCACCGAAGACTGGCAGAGCGCGCTCCCGCCCGTCTTCACGAAGGCGTACGGCGCGCTCGTCCGCCGCGTGGCGCGGCTGCGGCCGCGCCTCTCCGGGGGCGTCGTCGTCTCCAACGTGCGCGGGCCGGAGCAGCCGCTCGCCGCAGCGGCGGGCAGCGTCGAGAACCTCGTGTCCGTCGGGCACGTGAAGTGGGTGTCCGGTCTGAACGTGACGGCCTGGAGCTACGCCGGGAAGCTGAACCTCGGCCTGTACGCCTGCGCCGACGCGTTCCCCGAGCTCGGCCGCGTGGCGGCGTTGCTCGCCGAGTCCTTCGAGGAGCTGGTGAAAGCCGCGGCGCGTGAGCGTGCGCGCATCGACGGTGAGGGAGCCCGACATGTCTGACCGAGCCCGACTCGCGCTTCGCTCGCTGCGCTGGATGCCGGGCCTGCTCGCCGCCGGCCCGACGGCGCGCTTCAGTGCGGCCGACCTGTTCGAGCGCCGCGCGCGCCGCAGCCCCGCGCTTCCGTTCGTGCGCTTCGAGGGCCGCGTCTGGAGCTACGCCGAAGCGAACGCCGCGGCGAACCGGATCGCGCACTGGGCGCTCGAGCGGGGCATCCGCCCCGGGCAGACGGTGGCGCTGCTCATGCAGAACCGCCCCGAGTACCTGTTCGCCTGGCTCGGCATCGCCAAGGCGGGCGCCACCACCGCGCTGCTGCACGCCGAGGCGCGCGGCGCCGCGCTGACGCACGCGCTGCGCGAGTCGGGCTGCCGGCTCGTCGTGGCGGGCGCCGAGTGCGCGGAGGCCGCTCGGCTCGGTCGATCCCGAGCTGCGCGCGGAGCTGGAGATCCACGCGGTCGCCGACCCGGCGCAGCCCGAGCTCGCGCCGCCGCCCGGCGCCAAGTCCCTCGACGAGGAGAGCGCGGGCATGAGCCCGTGGGATCCCGACCGGCGCGTGCGCGCGCGCGTGCGCGGCGGCGATCCGCTCTTCCTCATCTACACCTCGGGCACCACGGGCCTGCCGAAGGCGGCGCGCTTCAGCCACAGCCGCTTCATGGGCGGCGGCACCTATGCGCTGCTGGCCGGCTTCGGCCGCCGCGACGTGCTCTACTGCGCGCTCCCGCTCTACCACACCGTCGGCGGCGTGATGTGCGTGAACGCAGTGCTGCGCACCGGCGCCACGCTCGCGCTCGCGCGTCGCTTCCGCGCGAGCCGCTTCTGGCAGGAGGCCGCCGAGTCGGGCGCCACCGCCTTCCAGTACGTGGGCGAGCTGTGCCGCTACCTGCTCGCGCAGCCGCACGGCACGCGCACGATCGCGCGCATCGCGTGCGCCTCGCGGTCGGCAACGGGCTGCGCGCCGACGTGTGGCCCGTCTTCCAGGAGCGCTTCCGCGTCGCGCAGATCGTGGAGTTCTACGGCGCCACCGAGTCGAACGTGTCGATGGTGAACCTCGCGGGGCGCGTCGGCTCGATCGGGCGATCCCGTGCCCGGCACGAAGGTGGCGCTCGTCCGCACGACGTCGGCCAACGACGCGCCGCTGCGCGCGCGCCGACGGGCGCTGCGTTCCGTGCGCCGAGGGCGAGCCCGGCGAGCTGATCGGCCGCATCCGCGAGGGACGCACCGCGGCCGGCCGCTTCGAGGGCTACACCTCGCGCGAGGCGAGCGAGCGCAAGATCCTGCGCGACGTCGTTCGAGCCGGGCGACGCCTGGTTCCGCTCCGGCGATCTGCTGCGGCGCGACGCCGACGGCTTCTACTACTTCGTCGATCGCATCGGCGACACCTTCCGCTGGAAGGGCGAGAACGTCTCGACCGAGGAGGTGTCGCGCGCGCTCGACGCGTTCCCGCCCGTCGCGCAGAGCGTCGTGTACGGCGTCGAGATCCCGGGCGCGGAGGGACGCGCCGGCATGGCGGCGCTCGTGCTGCGGGACGGCGAGGCCTTCGACGCGGCCGCGTTCTACCGCCACGTCGAGCAGGCGCTGCCGCCGTTCGCGCGACCCGCGTTCGTGCGGGTGGCGCCCGCCCTCGACACGACCGCGACGCTGAAGCTCAAGAAGGTCGGGTTGCGCGAGGCCGGCTGGGACCCCGCCCGCTGCGCTGATCCGCTCTTCGTGCGCGACGACGCGCAGCGCGCCTTCGTCCCGCTCACGCCCGAGCGCCACGCGAGCCTCGCCGCCGGCGCGGCGCGGCTCTGACCCGAACCTTCCGGAGAACCGACCGCATGGACCAGCTTTCCGCTCTCGACTCGCTCTTCATCGCCGGCGAGCTGCCCGGCCTGCCGCAGCACGTCGGCGGCCTCACGGTGCTCGACCCGAGCCAGTCGCAGGACTTCGGCTTCGAGAAGCTCGTGCGCGTCGTGGACGAACGCATCCGCCTCGCGCCCCGCTACACGCGCAAGCTGCGCGAGGTGGCGGGCGGGCTCGACCGCCCCTGGCTCGTGGACGACCCGGACTTCGACGTGCGCCGCCACGTGCATCGCATCGCGGTGCCCGCGCCCGGCACGATGCGAGAGCTGGCCGACCTCGTCGGGCTGATCTTCCCGCAGCCGCTCGATCGCAGCCGCCCGCTCTGGGAGATGTGGCTCATCGAAGGCGTCGTAGGCGGCCGCGTCGCGCTGCTGATGAAGAGCCACCACTGCCTGATGGACGGCGCGGCGGCGTCCGGCATGGGCTCGCTGCTCTGCGACCTCGAGCCCGAGCCGAAGAGCCCGCGCGAGGCGCCCGCGATCGAGCCGGCGCCGGAGCCGGGCGAGCTCCGCGTCGCATGGGAGGCCACGCGCCACCTCGCTGCGCGTCCGGGTGCGACGCTGCGCCTCGGCGGGCGGCTCCTGCGCCAGGGCTTCGAGCTGCTCCGTTCGCGGCGCGATCCCGACTCGCCTCCGCTCCCGTTCTCGATCCCGAAGGTGAGCTTCAACGGGAACCCGGGGCCGCGCCGCGCCTTCGCGTGCGCCTCCGTGACCCTCGAAGCCGTCAAGGAGATCCGCAAGCACTTCGACGTGACGGTGAACGACGTGGTGCTCGCGCTGACCGGGTCGGCCATCCGCCGCTACCTGCAGGAGCGCGGCGAGCTGCCGAAGCAGTCTCTCGTCGCGGCGATCGCGGTCTCGCTGCGCGCCGAAGGCGACACCAGCGAGGACAACCAGGTCACGACCGCGAGCATTCCGTGGGGCACCGATCGCGCGGATCCGGTGGCGCGCCTGCTGCGCATCCACCGGGCGGCGAAGCGAGCCAAGGAGACTGCGCGCGGGGCCGACTCGCAGATCCTCGGGCAGCTCGGCGAAGCGTTCGCGCCGGGTCTCGTGAACCTGTTCTTCCGCGTCGGCGGCGAGCGCGGCGCGGCTCTGTTCATGCCCGGCAACGCCGTGGTGTCGAACGTGCGCGGCACGCCCGTGCCGCTCTACATCGGCGGCGCGCGCATCGAGTCGATGTATCCGCTCTCGATCCTGGCGCCGACGCAGGGGCTCAACATCACGGCGGTGAGCTACTGCGGGAGCATCGACGTCGGCTTCACGGTGGATCCGGATCTCGTGCCGGACCCGTGGCGAATCGCCGCAGGGATCCCGCTCGCGCTCGAGGAGCTGCGCGCGGCGGCTTGACCCGGGCGCCTCGGCCCGCGACGCTCTCCCGACTTGCGTCTCGACGCGCTCTTCACGATCCCCGCCCAGCAGGTCGGCGCTCTCTTCGCGGAGGCGTGGGGCGCGTACCGGCGCAGCTCCGGCACCCCGAGCGTGCCGCCGCTGTCGCCCTCGCTCGGTCTCCTCGGCGAGGCGCTGCTCGACCGCACCTTCACGCTGCTGACGAGCGTGATGGTGGGCATGCCGTTGCCCGAGACGGTGCGCCGCATGGTGGACGACCTGCTCGCCGCGCACGCGTTCTACGACGCGCAGGGCTGGCTCGCGGACCCCGCCGGCTATCACCGCACGCCGCCGCCGGTGGGCGAGGTCTGGCGCCGGAGCCGCAGGACCTTCGCCGGCCCGCGTCTCCTGGAATACGAGCACATGAGCTTCCCGAGCGGCTGGGCGCCGCACGAGGGCGAGCCCGGGCGCGAGCGCTGGCTGGCGCATCCCGTGAACGGCAACGCGCACGTCTACGTGCTCCAGCACGAGGAGCCGCGCCCGTGGCTGGTCGGCGTCCACGGCTTCGCGATGGGGACGCCGCTGATCAACTTCTCCGGCTTCCCGGTGCGCCTGCTCCACGAAGAGCTGGGCCTGAACCTCGCGCTCCCCGTGCTGCCGCTGCACGGCCCGCGCGGCGCGGGCGGCGTGAGCGGAGGCGAGGTGCTCCAGCCCGACCTACTGCGGATGGTGCACCTGTTCGCGCAGGGCGTGTGGGACGTGCGGCGCACGCTCGCGTGGATCCGCGCGCAGAGCGACGAGCCGATCGGCCTCTACGGCATCTCGCTCGGCGGCTACGTGTCGGCGCTCGTCGCGGCGCTTCGAGGCGGAGCTCGCGTGCGTGATCGCCGGCATCCCGGCGGTGGACTTCCCGAGCCTCGCGAACGACAACCAGCCCTGGATCATGCGCCGCTACGGCGACGAGTTCGACGTGGACCAGCGGCTCGTGCGCGCGGTGAGCCACGTGGTCTCGCCGCTCGCCTTCGCGCCCGCGCGTGCCGCGCGAGCGGCGCTTCATCTACGCGGGCATCGCCGACCGCGTGGTGAAGCCGTACCAGCCGCGCGCGCTCTGGCGGCACTGGGAGGAGCCGGAGATCCACTGGTTCTCGGGCGGCCACGTGCTCGGCATCTGGAACGGGAGCATCGGCGACTTCGTCGCCGACGCGCTCGAGACGAGCGGGCTGGTGCGCGATCTCGACTAGCTCGCCCGCACCACGCTGAGGCGTGCGCGGCGGCGCAGCGCCTCGCGCACCAGCTCGGCGAAGCTCTCGGCCACCTGCTCGCGGAACAGCGCCAGGTCGGCGACGCGGTCGAAGTCGGCGTTGAGGCCGACGCAGAGCTTGCCGTCGTAGCTGAGCACCGCGACGCCGAGGCCGGCCTCGTCGTCGAGCGGCACCATGCCGTAGGCCTCGGCGAGTCGCGCTCCCGCGAGGAAGAGCGGCACCTGCGCGCCGGGCACGTTCACGAGCCGCAGGTGCTCGGGCCGGCGGTGCGAGATCGCGCTGGCGCCGAGCGCGAGCAGCCGCGAGCCGATCCAGCGCTCCTCGCCGGCCAACGCCGCGGCGCCGAGCGGCGGGCTCTCCTTGCCGAGCGCCGCGGTGTGCTCGCGCACGCGCTCGAGGCGGCGCACGGCGTCGGGCTCCCACACCGGCAGGTCGATGTGCCACTCGCCGACGCCCTGGCGCCGCGATCCACTGCGCAGGCTCACCGGCACGGCCGCGCGGAAGTCGAGCGTGCTCGGGTTCACGTGGTGCGCGCGCAGGTAGCGGGCGACGGCGCCGGTGATCGTGGCGATCACGACGTCGTGGATCGTGCCGCCGAGCTCGCGGCGCACGGTCTTCGCCTCGTCGAGCGAGATCGTGAGGTACTCGCAGCGGCGATGCGGGCCGAGCGGGCCGTTGAGCGGCGTCTCCTGGAGCCTCCGGATCGAGTAGCCGAGCAGCCGCGCGAAGCCGCGCAGGCGGCGCTGGATCTCCTCGCTCGCGTGGTCGGTCTCGTGGAAGAAGCGGCTGATGCGCCGCAGCGCCTGGCGCGGCAGGCGCATCTGGCGGAGCAGCTCGTCGCGCGCGAGCTCGATCACACTGGGCATCGGCCGCGCCACGAACGGACGCGGCGTCGCGAACACGTCGGCCGGATCCTTCGAGAGCAGCGCCTCGAGCAGGTCGGCGCCGGCCTCGGCCATCGAGAGGTGCGTCTTCACCAGCAGCGCGAAGCGCCCGCCTTCGAGGCCCTCGAGCACCCAGCACTCCCAGAGCGGGCGCGAGCGATCGAGACGCTGCGCCTGCACGCGCGCCGCCACCTGGCGCAGCTCGGCGAGGCCGCCCGGGCGCGGCAGGCTCGTGTGCCGCACGTGGTAGTCGAGATTGAACTCGTGGTCGTCCACCCAGACCGGGTGGTTCTCGAGCGGGATGCGGCGCAGCTTCCGCCGGTAGTGCGGCAGCTGAGCGCGAGCCGCGACTCGATCGCCGCGCGGATCGCCGCGTAGCTCACGCCGCCGTCGGGCCGCCCGAGCGGGCCGGCCTCGAAGATCGCGATCATGCTCGTGTGCGCGAACTGCCGCGAGTTCTCGAGCTCGAGCAGCGCGGCGCTGTCGTTGTTCAGTCGCTCGTACGCGTAGCGCGCCATCAGCGGCCTCCCTTCGCAGGCGTGCGCCTGCGAATGCCTTCGAGCGCCATGTCCACCATCGGCCCCACCATGTCGGGCTTGATCTGCATGCCACGGAAGAAGAGCCGCACCGCGATCGGGCCCACGATCAGGTCGGAGGCCAGCTCGAGATCGAGGTCCTCCGCGAGCTCGCCGCGCGCGACGGCGCGGCGCAGCGCGGCGTCGAGCGGCCGGCGGCGATTGCGCAGCAGCGGATCGAGCAGCTCGCCCAGCTCGGGGTTGTGCCGGCGCTCGGCCGGCGAGGCTCGGGTACACGGTCGCGAGCGGCGTCGAGAGGAAGCTCCGCAGGTACTGGCGTCAGCATCGCCTTGAGGTCGGCCGCGAGCCCGCCGGTGTCCACGTCCTCGAATGCGGGCAGCTCGCCGAAGGCCTCGACCACGAGCGGCAGCTTCGACGGCCAGCGCCGGTAGATCGTGGCCTTGCCGACGCCCGCGCGCTGCGCGACGCCCTCGACGGTGAGCGCCGAGAAGCCGACCTCGGCGAGCAGCTCGAGCGTGGCGTCGAGGATGGCCTGGTGGGCGACCTCGCTCCGGGGTCGGCCCGCGCTCGCCGCGCTGTTGCTGCGTGCGTCCGTCGCCAAGCGGATCGCCTCCCCCGGGGAATCGGGCTTACCCGACCCGGCGATTACGATACTATACGTTCCGTTACGGATCACCGGCGCCGGAAAGCCGTTGTCCGGCGGGCCGGTTCGCGCGCCGCGCGAGTAGAATCGCCGCCGCGGCGTCGGGGGCCGCGCCAAACAAGGAGTGCCGGAATGGCGGGAGCGCCTGCACGCTGGGACTCGAGGCGGACGTCGTCTCCATCGGCTCGGGCCTCGGCGGCCTCAGCGCCGCGATCGTCGCGCACGACGCGGGCGCCTCGTGCGTGGTGCTCGAGAAGGCCGGCAAGCTCGGCGGCCTGTCGGGCTTCGGCGGCGGCGAGGTCTTCGTGCCCGCCAACAAGCCGATGCTCGCCGCTCGGCCTCGCGGACACGAAGGAGGAGGGCCGCCAGTACTACGAGTTCATCGGCGCCGGCTTCCAGAGCGCGCCGCATCAGCAGAAGCTGCTCGCCACGATGCACGAGGCGGTCGAGTACTACGTGCGACAAGGCGGGCGTGCGCTGGAAGGCCTGCCAGGGGCTCCCCGACTACTACTACCCGCGCGCGCCCGGCTCGAAGGCCTCGGGCCGCTACATGTCGGTCGAGCTGTTCGACGCGAAGACGCTCGGCGAGTGGCAGCAGAAGACCTGGCTCACGCCGATCATGCCGCCCGGCGCGCTCCACGAGGAGATGTACGCCTGGGGCGGCCTCGCCAAGGTCACGACCTGGGACTACGAGCTGCTCGGCAAGCGCATCGCCGAAGACCTGCGCACCTTCGGCCCGGGCATGATGGGCTACTTCGTGAAGGCCGCGGTGATCGACCGCAAGATCCCGGCCTACGTCGAGACGCCCGTGCGCGCAGCTTCTCGCCGACGAGAGCGGCCGCGTGATCGGCGTGCGCGCCGAGCGAGCGGGCAAGGACTTCTTCGTCCGCGCGAAGAAGGGCGTGATCCTCGCCGTCGGCGGCTACGACCACAACAAGGACATGGCGTGCATGTTCGAAGAATTCTCGGACTGGCACGGCGTGTTCCCCGCCTATCTCGACGGCGACCACATGGTGATGGGCCCCGAGCTCGGCGCCGCGATCGCGAGCGTGCCGCCGACCAACCTCGCGCTGTTCTACGGCTACTCGATCCCGGGCGAAGAGGTCGAGGGGCGCCAGTTCTGGCGCTCGTCGTGGGAAGGCGGCGTGCCGCACGCGATCTGGGTGAACAAGCAGGGCGAGCGCTTCTGCGACGAATCCTTCTACAAGGAGTACCAGCCGCAGATCCGTCACTGGGACGGCAAGAAGCAGGAGCAGCCGAACACCGACATCTACCTGATCTTCGACGGCAACTACCGCGAGCGGTATCCGCTCGGCTCCTTCATGCCGGGCCAGGAGCTGCCCGAGGGCATGGTGGTGGTGGCGAACACGCCGCGCGAGCTGGCGCAGCGCCTCGAGATCGACGCCGATCGCTTCGAGCAGACGCTGGCGCGCTTCAACGCGAACGCGGAGAAGGGCGAGGATCCCGACTTCGGGCGCGGCTCGTGGCCGTGGGCGATCCGGCTCGTCGGCGACATGGACTACAAGAACCCGCTGCTCGGCCCGCTGAACAAGCCGCCGTACCACGCGGTGCGCCTGCGGCCGGTCTCCGTCGGCATCAACTCGCACGGCCTCAAGTGGAACCTCGACGCGCAGGTGATGCACGTGCGCGGCCGGCCGATCGAGGGGCTCTACACCGTCGGCAACTCCGCCGCGCTGCTCGACCTCGGCGGCGGCTACCAGAGCGGCACGAGCAACTCGCGCGCCATCACCTGGGGCTACGTGGCTGGCCGGCACGCCGCCGCGCGGAAGAGCTGAGCGAGTTGCCCGAAGCGGAGTACAGCACCACCGCGCGCCTGCCGGTCCCCGTGATCTGGGGCTACGTGCGCGAGATGGACAACTGGGCGC
Source organism: uncultured delta proteobacterium (assembly GCA_963716895.1). Lineage (GTDB taxonomy): Bacteria > Myxococcota_A > UBA9160 > UBA9160 > UBA6930 > JBFIYM01. The sequence continues at coordinate 2,726,814 of CAVQUJ010000010.1, read as the reverse complement.
CCTTCCTGCGCGGCTACCAGAGCCACGCGAAGCAGAGCGACACGGACTCGGACGTGGGTGCTGAAGGGCGACGTCGGCATGGTGACGCGCACCGTGAAGTTCCGGGTGCACATCGACGAGTGGGGCGAGCCCTCGCGCGTGCGGTTCACGCTCACGGGCGTGAACGAGCCGATGGAGGGCGGCGGCGAGTTCCTGCTCGCGCCGTTCGAAGACGCGAGCGCGGCGGCCGCCGTCGCTGCGGCGCCGAAGCCGGGCTTGTTCGCGCGGCTGGTCCGCTGGCTGTACCGCCTCTTCGCGGGCCATCGCCGCTCGCGCCGCGGACGCGAACGCCGGCCCCGGCGCCGGCATGTCGCGCCTCAGCTTCCGGCTGCGCATCAAGCCGGGCGGCCCGATGGGCCCGATGGTGGACGCGCTGATGAAGCCGCTGATGTTGCCCGTGGCCGAAGAGCTCGCCGACCGCATCATGGCCGAGCTCGAGAAGCGCCACGCCCCGAACCCCTGACCTACGGAGAAAACCGCCATGGTCGAATACGACCCGTTCCTCCCCCAGGTGATCGAAGATCCGCACCCGGTCTACGCGCAAGCTGCGCGAGGAAGACCCGTGCTGCTTCATCCCGAAGTACGACACCTACTTCCTGTCGCGCTTCGAGGACATCTGGACCGCCTCGATGGACGCCGAGAGCTACTCGACGGAGGCGGGCTCCACGTTTGCCCAGCTGGTGAAGAAGATCCAGCCGGTCACGCCCATGATCAACAACATGGACCCGCCGCGGCACACGCACCTGCGCGCGAAGATCGTGCCGTACTTCACGCCGGGCGGCGTGCGCAAGCTCGAGCCGCAGATCGCGAAGTTCGTGGCCGACGCGTTCGCGGAGGTGCGCGACGAGAAGCAGGCCGATCTCTTCAACGGCTTCGCCGCCAATGTCTCGGTGAAGGTGGCCTGCCTCGCCAACGGCTTCGCGATGGAAGACAGCGACATGCTGAACGGGTGGGTCTGGCGCTTCTTCGGCCGCGAGGAAGGCGTCGAAGGCATGACCCAGGACGGCGTCAACGCGATGATGGAGATGTTCGGCTACTTCGCCGAGCTGATCGCGAAGCGCCGCGCCGCGGGCGCCGACCGCGAGACCGTCGTGGATCTCGTGTGCCGCTACGAGGACGAGGAAGGCAAGAAGCTCGACGTCGAGTCCGCCTCGAGCCACCTCTCGATGTTCCTGATCGGCGGCGCCGAGACCTTCCCGAAGACCTTCGCGAGCACCGTGCTGCGCCTCTGGCAGCACAAGGACCAGCGCGCCGAGCTGGCGAAGAACCCGACGCTGATCCCCGAGGCCTACCGCGAAGCGCTCCGCTACGACATGCCGACGCAGTTCCTGATGCGCCAGGTGCTGAAGCCGGTGAAGCTGCACGACAAGACCATGCAGCCCGGCCAGAAGGTCGCGTTCCTCTATCCGTCGGCGAACCGCGACAAGCGCGAGTTCACGGACCCGGACCGCTTCGACATCAAGCGCAACGCGCCGCGGATCCTGTCCTTCGGCCACGGCATCCACCTCTGCATCGGGCAGCACTTCGCGAAGACGGAGGCGAAGCACTGCATCCAGACGCTCCTCGACTGGGCGCCCGACTACGAGGTGAAGGCGAAGGAGCTGAAGCGCCTCAAGACCGAGTTCGTGCAGGGCTGGGAGTCGATGCCGGTGGTGTTCAACCGCTAGCCCCGGAGGATCCCCGATGCCCAGCGACGAACGCTTCGAGCGCGTCTCCGTGGTGAAGAAGGCGAACGTCTTCTTCGACGGGCGCTGCGTGAGCCACACCGTCTTCACCGGCGACGGCGCGAGGAAGAGCGTCGGCGTGATCCTGCCGAGCACGCTCACCTTCGAGACGGCGGCGCCGGAAGTGATGGAGATCGTGGCCGGGCGCTGCCGGGTCCAGCTCGCGGGCAGCGACGAAACGGTCGACTACGGGCCGGGCCAGGGCTTCTCCGTGCCCGCGAACAGCGGCTTCCAGCATCGAGGCGCTCGAGCCTGTCCACTACGTCTGCCACTTCGGCTAGGCGCGACGCCTCGCCACATTCGCCCCTCCAGCGCCACTCATTCGGGTGCGTTCGGAGGAGTGATGCGCCTGCGGTTCGCGGTTCCTGGTCTCCTCGGCAGTCGTGCCTGGCGCAGCCGGCGCTCGCACTCCAGATCGTGGCGGACTTCGTCTCCGGCTACGTGTCGTCGGACGACGGGAACACGCAGACGCCGCTGACGGAGACGCTCGTGGTCGGCGCCAACGGCTCGCAGCAGGTCACCGCGAGCGGCGGGTTCTTCGAAGAAACGGGCGTGCCGGGCGACATCCGATCCCTCACCGAGGCCACCGCACGCGGGCTCGCATACGCCGCGCCCGGCGAGGTGCGGGCGCGCGTCTTCACCAGCGCCACGAACACCTCCTTCGTGCCGCAGGTTCCGCCGCCCGCGGGCCATCCCGAAGCGGCGGCCGGGTTCCAGGCGCGTTTCCGCGAGCTCGTCGCGGTGTCCCATCCGACCCTGCCGGCCGGATCGGTTGCGACCTATCGCATCACCCTCGACATCGACGGCGGCAGCAGCATGCCGGCTGGGTTTCGCTGGCACCTTCCGCCTCGAGTGGTTCGCGGGCCAGCCGGGCGGCTCGTACGTCGGCGCGAACCACGTGTTCCCGAACGGGCTGTTCTCGTCCATCCCCGGCGACCTCGGCTCGCTGTCGCAGACCTTCGACGTGGTCGACGAGCGTCGGCGCATTCGTCGACGTCGGCGTGCTGCTGAGCGTCGCGGGGTTCAGCAGCACCGCCGGAGGCCACGAGGAGACGACGATCGACGTCTCGAACACCATTCACCTCTTCCTCGATCCGGTGACCGAGGGGCTCGAGTTCGCGAGCGAGAGCGGGCACGACTACCGCTCGAGCGCGTTGCCCGAGCCTGCGCTCGTCTTGTTGGCGCCGCTCGGCGCGCTGGTGGCCGCCGCGAAGCGGCGCCGATAGAACGTCGGCGTCATGCCGGTGTGGCGCTTGAACAGCGCGCGGAAGAAGGCGGCGTCCTCGTAGCCGACGGCGCGGCCGACCTCCTGCACGGTCGACGTGCTCGCTCCTCGAGCAGGCGCTGCGCCGCGCGCACGCGCAGGCGCTGGAGGTACTCGACCGGCGCGAGCCCGGTCGCGGCCTTGAAGCGGCGCATGAAGTTGCGCGGGCTCATGCCGAGCTCGCGCGCGAGCGCGTCGAAGCGCACCTCCTCGCGGCAGTGGCGGTGGATCCAGTCCTCGGCCCGGCGCACGGGCTCGTCGTCGTGGCGCGCGCCCGGCGGCAGCACGGCGAAGCCGGTCTGGCACGCGCGCGGCATGTCGATCAGCAGGCTCTTCGCGCACTGCACGGCGACGGTGCGGCCGCACGAGCTTCTCGACGAGATAGAGCGCGAGATCGAGCGCGGCGTGCACGCCGCCGCCGCAGTAGACGCCGTCCGACTCGGTGACCATCTCCTCCGCGCGCCAGTCGACGCGCGGGAAGCGCGCGCGGTACTCGTCGACGAGCCCCCAGTGCGTGGTGGCGGGGCGGCCGTCGAGCAGGCCTGCGGCAGCCGGCGAGCGCGACGCCCGAGCACACGCTCGCGACGCGCGCGCCGCCCGCGTGGGCGCGCGCGCAGGAAGTCGATCACCGGCGCGTTGCGTGCGAGCAGCTCGTCGAGCCCGAGCCCGCGCCGAGCCCACGAACACGAGATCGGTCGCGCCCACCTCGTCGAGCGCGAGGTCGGGCTGGATCGTGTACGGCGCAGTCGGGACGGATGGCGCGGCCGCCGATCGAGGCCGAGCGCACGCGGAAGCGCGGCTCCGCGGGCTGCGGCCTGGAGCACGTTCCAGAGCACGCCCGCGTCGCGGAACACCTCGAGCGGTCCGGCCGCGGTCGAGGCGTGGCCCGTTCTCGAGGAAGACGACGGTGACGTCGATCATGGCGGGCCTCCTTGTCTCGAATACCCCTCGACATTGTCGGATCGGCCATCTGGTCGCAAGTGCCCGGCGACGCCGAGTCTTCCGCCAAGGAGAACCCCCATGCGCGAAAGTTCATGATCGAACGTGAGATCCCGGGCGTCGGCCAGCTCGACTCGTGCGGCCTGGCCGAAGCCGCCCGCAACTCGAACAGCGCGCTCGCGCGGCGTCGGCCCCGGCATCCAGTGGCAGCAGTCCTACGTGACCGCCGACCGCACCTACTGCGTGTACCTCGCCGAGAGCGAGGAGCTGATCCGCAAGCACGCCGAGGAGAGCGGCTTCCCGGCGAGCAAGATCGTCGAGATCAACGGACGTGATCGATCCGTCGACGGCGCTGCGCTGAGCAGCCCGGCGACGATCTCGCTGAGCTGGCGCGGCGAGAACGGCTTGCGCAGCAGCGTGCTGTCCGCCGCGTTCTGGGTCGGGCTCTGCGACTCGTCGTGGAAGCCGGACACGAAGAGGACGGGCAGCCCCGGCCGCAGCTCGCGAATGCGGGCTGCGAGCTCGGGGCCGCTCATCTCGGGCATCACGACGTCGGAGACCAGCAGATCGATGGGCTCCGCGGGATCCGCGGCGATGCGCAGCGCGCCGTGGTGCCCGGGCGCCGCGAGCACCCGATAGCCCGAGCGCCGCAACGTCGCTTCGATCAGGCGCAGCACCATCGGCTCGTCGTCCACCACGAGCACCGAGCCGCGGCCCGCGCTCATGGCCGCCGGCTCTCCGCCGCGCGGCGCGAGGGGCGGCGTTGCGCACCAGGGCAGGCGCGCGAGGAAGGTGGTGCCGAGCCCGGGGCGACTCGAGACCTCGAGCGTGCCGCCGGCATACTCGACCGCGAGCCGCGCCGAAGCGAGCCCGAGCCCGGTGCCGGTCGCCTTGGTGGTGAAGAACGGCTCGAAGGCGCGGTCGTGAACCTCCGCCGACATCCCCTCGCCGGTGTCGCTCATCGCAAGGCGCACCCAACGCCCCGCCTCCTCGCTGAAGGAAGCGCCGGAGCGCGGCGCGTCCATGTCCACCTGGATGCGCAGCACGCCGCCCTTCGGCATCGCGTCGCGCGCGTTGAGCGCGAGATTCACGAGCACCTGCTCGAGCTCCTGGGGATCGGCGCGCACCACGGGCGGCTCCGGAGGCAGCTCCAGCTCGAGCCGGATCGTCGCGCCGAGCATGCGCGAGAGCAGCGGCTCCACCTTCCGCACCAGCCGCGCGAGGTCGAGCGGCTCGAGCCGGCGGTGCTCGGCCCGGCTGAAGCTGAGCACGCGCGAGGCGAGGCTCTTCGCGCCGTCGATCGCCGAGCACAGCTCGGCGAGATCGTTCTTCCCCGCCTCGCTCACCTCGCCTGCGAGCAGCTCCGCGAAGCCGTGGATCGCGGTGAGCGCGTTGTTGAAGTCGTGCGCGATGCTGCCCGCCACCGCCCCGAGGGCGTCGACCTTCGCGGCTCGGTGCACGCGCTGCTCGAGCGCGCGCTGCTCGGTCACGTTGCGCATCACGCCGAACACCTGAGTCGGCGTCCCGTCCGCGCGGCGCGCGAAGATCCGCGAGTGGGTGACGTACCAGCGCCAGCTCCCGTCGGCGGCCCGGAAGCGCCCCTCGTAGCTGAGCACCTCGTCGTCGTTCGCCGCGAGCGTGCGCGCGAGGATCTCCGGCATCATCGACAGGTCGTCGGGGTGCGCCAGTAGCGGAATGGGATTCTCGCCGAGCTCCGCACAGCGCTCCGGCGGGTAGCCGAGCTCCTCGGCGATCGACCGGTTCTTGAACATGACCCGGTCTTCCGCGTGATCGAACACGTAGACGAGGTCGGGGAGCAGATCGGTGGCGCGTCCGAGCAGCTCGTGCATCGCGTTCCGCTCGGCCTCGCGCCGCTCGTGGTATCCGACCTCGCGCGCGATCGCGAGCACTTCGTCCGCACCGAGCGGGATGACGCGCGTCTCGAACAGGAGCTGGGACGCGGGTCGCGACGACTTGAAGCGGTCGCTGGTGATGCCGCCGTGGTCCAGCGAGGCGCGGATGATCTCGAGCCACGGCGCCGCGTCTTCGGCGCCGAGGATCTCGGTCAGCGTTCGCCCGTCCCAACGTTCCTCGGGAGGGAGGGGCGCGACGCCGGCGGGTAGAAAGGTCTCGAGCACCATGCCGTCGCGGCGGATGCGGGCCAGCGCTTCGGGAAACGAAGGGTGGGCGGGAGACCAGCGGCGGTGCGTGGAACCCTTCTCGCCCACGGCGGCCCTATCTCCCGCCGCGCGGCGAAGCCGGCAGGAGCGTGTCGATCACGCAGTGGGTGCCCAGGACTTCCCAGAGCATCCCGTCTTCATCGGCAGGCCCCGCGAACGGCTTCAGCGCGCGCGCCGGCGCTCCTTCGGCTCGGCGAGGGCGGGGTTCGTGGCGGTGGTGTCCCGGGCGTCGAGGTCGCTGCCGGGCGGCGCGAGCGCGTCGATCCGGTCGAGGGTCTCGGGTGTGAGGCGGACCTCGAGCCCGCGCAGCAGCTCCTGCGCCTGCGGGAGCGTGCGCGGGCCGACGATCGCCGAGCTCACGGCGGGGTGCTCGCTCGCGAAGGCCATCGCCAGGTGCGCGAGCGGCAGGCCGGCCTCCTTCGCGAGGGCATCGAGCGCTTCGACGAGGTCGTACTTGCGCTGCACCTCCGCGCGCGCGGGATCCCAGCGCCCCGTGCGGCCGAAGAAGCCCTTCGCGCGGCTGCCCTCCTCGGGCTCGAGGCCGCGGCGGTACTTCCCCGTGAGCCAGCCGCCGCCGAGCGGCGCGTACACCATCACGCCGATGCCGTAGCGCCGGCACGCCGGCAGCGCAGCCGCCTCCGCGCCACGCGCGAAGATCGAGTAGATGCACTGCTCGCTCCGGACGCGCGCGAGGCCGCGCTTCTCCGACACCCACTGCGCCTCGACGATCGTGTCCGCGGGCGTGGCGGACATGCCGACCACGCGGATCTTCCCCTGCTCGCGCAACGTGTGCATCGCGGCGAGCGACTCCTCGAGCTCGGTGGCGTGGTCGCGGCGATGGAGCTGGTAGACGTCGATCCAGTCGGTCTCGAGCCGGCGCAGGCTCTCCTCGACCGCGCGCACGATCCAGCGCCGCGAGCCGCCGCCCTCGTTCACGTCGCGGCCGGTCGGGAAGAAGCACTTGGTGGCGAGCACGACGTTGTCGCGCCGCCCCTTCAGCGCCTTCGCCAGGATGCGCTCCGACTCGCCGCCCGAGTACGCGTCGGCGGTGTCGATGAAGTTGATCCCCGCGTCGAGCGCGGCGTGCACGATGCGCACGCACTCCGCCTCGTCGAGGTTGCCCATCGCACCGAACATCATCGCGCCGAGGCAGTAGCGCGAGACCTTGATGCCGGTGCCGCCGTAAGGCCGGTGCTCGATCGTCATGCTCGTTCCCTCAGCGCGGAATGCGGTTCATGGTGTACCACGCTTCGCGCGACCAGAGCCCGCGCCCCTGCGCGTCGGCGAGCGCGCCCACCACCTCGAGGTGCACCACGCGGCCCGGCGCGAGGCCCGCGAGCGCGAGCACGATGTGCTTGCGGTCCGCGGCCACCTCCACCCGGCCCACCGGCAGCGTGCGTGCGTCGAGCTTCTCGCCGCCGTACGCGGCGGTGGGCCGATACGTCCAGTCGTCCACCGCGAAGTCGGACGCTGCCACCGGGCCCGGGCCGAGCGGCTCGGTCAGCTCGAGCTCGAGGCCGCCCGGGCGCGCGCGCAATGCGAGCAGCTCGAAGGTCGGGCGCCCGTTGTATGCGAGGCGCTCGAGGCCGTACCACAGCTTGCCCGGCTGCCCCCAGTCGCCCGGCCCGCCGATCTCGCCGAGGTAAAGCTTGCCGTCCGGCCCCCACGCGAGCCGGTTCACGCCGGCCTCGAAGCCCTGCGAGAAGCGGAACACCGCGCCCTGGAGCTGGCCGCCGACCTCCTCGACGAATACGCGCTGGAGTCCCCCGTAGTGCACGTCGCCGTGGAGCAGCTGGCCGCGCCACGGTCCCACCTCGATGCCGATCGGCTGGCTCGGCGAGTTGCCGACCTCGGCGTGCGGCAGCCAGACCACGGGCCCGGTGACGGGAAGCCGCTCGGTGCCCGCGAAGCCGACGGCGTGCGAGCCGAAGAACGCGCCGGGCTCGACGAGGAGCAGCTTGCTCGCCGGGAGCCAATCGCCCTGGTTGTCGGTGACGAAGAGACGGCCGCCGGCGCCAACGCCGATTCCGTTCGGCTCGCGCAGGCCGCTCGCCACCACCTCGACGCTGCCGTCGCGCTCCGAGATCCGCACCACGCTGCCGCGCCCGCGCGTCTGCTCGGGCGCGCTCGCGCCTCCGGGGAGCACTGCGGTGCCGAGGTTCGCGTAGAAGAAGCCGCCCCGATGGACGAGGCCGAAGCTGAACTCGTGGAAGTTGGCGGAGCACGGCCACGGCTCGGAGACGGTCTCGTAGCGGTCGATCACGCCGTCCCCATCCGCGTCCACGAGGCGCGTGAGCTCGTGCTTCTGGAGCACGTAGATGGTGCCGTCCACCACGGTGAGCCCGAGCGGCTCGAGGAGGCCTGCGGCGATGCGCTCGACGTGGCCGCTGCGGTCGAGCCGGTACACGGCCCCGTCGGCATCCCAGGTGGCGACGAGCACGCGGCCGTCGGGCAGTACCTCGAGACCCCCGACGCGGGGCTGGAACGCGGGCGGGCGGATCCGCTCGAGGTCGAAGCTCGGATGCACGCCCGGGACGAGGCGCGCGACGTCGATGCCGTGGGGCCCCGCGTCGCCGTAGAACCAGGTCGCCGCCGCGACGAGCGGCTCGAGCGCCCAGCGGCGGGAGGCGCCGCCAGCCCGTCAGCTCCTCCGGCGCGGGATCGCCCTGCGCGAGGATCCACGACACCATCGCCTCGGCTTCCGCGCTCGCGAGCTCTGGATGCGGCGTCATCGGCGTCTCGCCCCAGGCGCCGGCCCCGCCCGTCATCACCTTGCGGGCGAGGCGCGCGATCTCGCTCGGCTCGTCGTGATAGCGCTGCGCGATCTCGAGGAAGGACGGGCCGACGGTGCGGCGCTCGGCGTGATGACAGACGCTGCAGTCGCTGCGTTCGATGAGCGCGAGACCGGCGGGCAGGTCGGCCGCAGGCGCTTCGGGGGCTTCGAGCAGAGCGGGCTCGCCGAGTCGCGCGGCGAAGTCGGTTGCAGCGTTCGAGCGCAGCACGAGCACGCCGTCGAGGGCGCCCCCCGACGCCGGCCTCGTCTCTTCGAAGCGGCCGTTGGTGACGGGCGCCGGCCCGGGCGCCAGCTCGACGTGGAGCCGGACCTCGGCTCCCGCCGGCACGCCCGCGGTCGTGAAGCGCCGGACGAAGGAGCGCGAGCCGCCTGCGGGCGGCGTCGCGTCGGGCGCCTCGGTGACGACGATCGGCTCCGCGCCTGCGACGCGCAGCTCGTAGAGCAGCGTCGCTCGCGCGCCGTCGACGCGGTGGCCTCGCCAACGCACGCGCGCCGGCTCCACGCGCCCTTCGCGCGCGACCTCCCACGGCTCCTGCCATGGGCTCACCAGCCACGCGCGCCCGCGGCTCGTCGGCTGCGGCCCGTGTTGCCAGTCGTAGACGGCGCCGGTGAAGTTCACGCCGCCTTCCCAGACCTTGTAGAGCGCCGCGCGCTCGGCGTCGTACGCCACCCAGAAGTCGGGGGCGAGGGCCAGCACCAGCATGCGCGGCCTCTCGTCGAGCACCGCGCGAAACACGAACGGGTCGCGGCCGCGCTGCGGGGCCGGCGCGCTCGCCCCGAGCAGCGCGAATGCGCAGACGATCGCTACCGCTCGGGCCGTCAACCTGCCTTCGTCACCCGCGTCGCAGGATTCGGGTGCACCTTCGCCCCGACCCAGCGCAGGCACATCGTGCCGCGGCGGTGGCCGGCGGTCTCGAGCCAGTTCGGGTGGCCGGGATCGCGCGCGGCGAGCACGAGCCGCACCGAGCCGTCCGCCTCGCGCTTCACCTCGCTGTGGTTCAGCGCGATGCGATGCCAGCGATAGTCGAGCGACTCCATCCAGTGGTTGTTCACCTGGAAGTTCCAGTAGTCGCACGGCGGCGGCGTCACCTCGATCCAGAGCTGCTCGTCGTCGGCCAGCTCCCAGTAGCCGTGGTAGTAGACGATGTTCGGGTCGCCGTGCGCCGCGGCTGCCACCTTCGGATCGAAGCGCGGCAGCGCGTTCGGGCGCTTCGCGAAGCCCTCGGCCCAATCGGTGAAGATCGTGGCGGTGCCGCGCACGTAGGCGGCCGCCGCCGCGAGCGCGCGGTCGAGCGCCGCGGGCGCGAGCCCGGCCGGCGGGCCCACCGCGCCGATGCGCTCGATCGCGAGATCCGCGATCTGCTCGCGTGCGCGGCTCTGGTACGTCTGCCGCACGATCAGCGTGCTCGAGTCGGGCTCCATCGGCAGCCAGTTGCCCGGCCGCTTCTCGCACGACACCGCGATCTCGAAGCGCCCGTCGGGCCCGACGGCGAGCGTGGCGTCGTCGATGTAGCCGGTCTGGCCGGAGCGCGAGGGCGAGCCGTAGCCGCCCGCGTACGTGCCGATGCCGAGGTAGTGCACCGTGTTCCGCCGCCCGCGGATCACGTACTCGTACGCGCCCGAGATCGACGCGCTCTGGTAGTGGTTGTCCGGATTGTCGGCGCCGATCTTGATCGTCTCGTGCGAAGGGCGGCGGAACGCCGGCGCCGCCGGATCCGCGAACTCGAGCTGCTGCTCGAGCGCCGTGCGCGCGAGGCGTGTCAGGTACCGGAAGCCCTCGGCGCGATCGAGCGGATCGCGCGGCGACGCCTCGCGCAGGATCACCGCGCCGGCGGCCTTGAGCCCGTCGCAGAAATCGTTCCAGCTCTCGCCGGAGAGCACGCGCTGTTCGGATCGTTCGTCACTCATCGCCGGCTCGGATAGATCAGGAAGGCGACGAACATGAGACAAGCCATGCCGAGCAGCAAGAGCGGGCCGAGCAGGTAGACGCCGTACGCGCGAGACGCGAAGGCGCCGAGGCCGTTCGCGAGCTGCACCCCGGCGACGAGCACCGTGAGGGGGCCGCCGACCGCCCAGACGTTCGGGATCACCGAGGGGTGGCCTTCGCTCGCGAGCCGTCGATTGACGCGCCACGCGATGCCCACTGCGCCCGCGAGAAACGGAAACAGCACGAGGCTCGAGCCGCGCCAGATCGCCTCGTCGGCGAGCTCGAAGGCGCCGAGCACGAGCGGCAGGAGCGAGAAGAACAGCGCCGACAGGCTCGACACCAGCAGCAGCCAGAAGATCAGCCGCTCGCGCGGCAGCCAGGTGTCGAGCGAGCTGGCCGCGCCCGAGCGGAACGCCACGACGAGACCCGAGAACCCCGACAGCGTCACCGACACCTGGGCGAGGGTCTCGAGCGTGCCGGATTCATCCAAGGCGAGCCTCCGCCTAGCGTCCGAAGATCAGATCGTATGCCTGCTTCGAGTCCCAGTATTCCTGGAAGCGCACGATCTTGCCGCCCGCGAGCTTCACCAGGAACAGGTAGTCGTTCTCGTAGTCGCGTCCGCGCTTCGTCTTGCAGCGCATCGTGAACTGGAAGACGACGTGGTCGTCCTCGGCCTCGAGGAAGAGCTGGTGCGGCTGCGTCATGGTCTCGGGCAGGTAGCCGACGTCGAGGTCCTTCCCGCTGTTCGCGACGTTCAGCACCGCGTCCCAGCCGACGTGATGGATCGTCTTCTCGTTGCCGGGGATCGGCATCGAGCGCGTGGTGATCCAGGTGACGTCGTCGCTCGCGAGCGAGCGCGCCAGCTCCGGGTCGGTCCACAGGCTCGCGAAGAAGGTCTGGACGATCTCCTTGTTCGTCATACCCAGCGCAGGACCTCGGAGACGGGCTTCCTCCAGGCGGGCTCGAACTTCGTGCCGAGCGTGTACGCGATCGGGAAGAGCCCCGCCTGCATGTAGCGCCCGTGCGGGACGCCGAGCAGCTCGGCCACCTCGCGCTCGCGCCAGAGATGCCCGGTCGTCCACGCGCTGCCGAGGCCGCGCGCACGCAGCGCCAGCATGAAGCTCCAGATCGCCTGCACGATCGAGCCCCACAGGCTCGCCTGGTAGAAGACGTGCCCGCCCTTGCCGTCGGTGCGGCCGGCGACGAGCGGCACGAGCACGGCCGGCAGCTCGTGGAAGTGGTCGCGCAGGTGCTGCGTCGAGGCGCCGATGCGGTCGAAGCCGGGCACGTCGGCGCCGAGGTCGTAGCCGCGCGCACCGAATGTCGCGATGAAATCGTCGAGCCCCTGGTTGTAGAGCCGCGCGAGCTCGCGGATCGTGGCGCGGTCGTCCACCGCGATCCAGCGCCAGCTGTTCGCGTTGCTGCCGTTCGGCGCCTGGAGTGCCACCGCGAGGCACTCTTCGATCACGCTGCGTGGCACGGGCCGCGAGAGATCGAGGCGCTTCCGTACGGTGCGCGTGGTGGTGAGCAGCTCGTCGGGGGTGAGTTCCAACATGAGCGCAGGCTACCGCAGGGCGGTGCTATACCTGCTCGCCTCGCCGAGGAGATCGCATGGCCGAAGAGCATCCGGCGCGGGCCGCCGCACAGCGCTCGATGGAGTACGTGCACGCGAAGAAGCGCGAGGACTGGATCGCGAACTTCGCGGAGAACGCGCACATCGAAGACCCCATCGGGAAGTCGATGCTCGACCCATCGGGCCAGGGCCACCGCGGCAAGGCCGCGATCGCGGCGTTCTGGGATCGCGTCATCGCGCCGAACCGCGTGATGTTCGACATCGCCCGCTCCTACGCGTGCGGCAGCGAGTGCGCGAACGTCGGCACGATCACCACCGTGATGCAGAACGGCGCGACGACGATCGTGAACGGCGTCTTCACCTACCGCGTGGACGACGAAGGCAAGGTGACGAACCTGCGCGCCTACTGGGAGATCGGGAGCCTCAAGGTCTTCCCGCCCCAGTCCTGACATGGCTCGCTCTGTCTCGCTCTCCATCACCGTCTCCGCGATCGGCCATCTCTACCGGCGACGACCTCGCCGCGCTCACCGACCTCGCGCGCATCGCCGACGCCACCGGCATCGACCAGCTCGCCATCCCCGACCACGTCGTGATGGGGCCGCACCTCGAGAACTATCCGTACGGGCCGTTCCCGCTCCCGCTCGAGGAGCCGTGGCCGGAGCCGCTCACGGTGCTGGCCGCGATGGCGGGCGCGTCCTCGCGCGTGCGCCTCGCGACCGGCGTGCTGATCACGCCGCTGCGGCCCGCGGTGCTGCTCGCGAAGACGCTCGCCACGCTCGACGTGCTCTCGCGCGGGCGGCTCGAGGTGGGCGTCGGCACCGGCTGGCAGGCGGAGGAGTACGCGGCCGAGGGGCTCGACTTCGCGCAGCGCTGGCAGCTCTTCGAAGACGGGCTCCGCGCGTGCAAGACGCTCTGGCGCGACGCGCCGGCGGCGTTCTCTTCGCCGAGCGTGTCGTTCCGCGACGTCTGGTGCCTGCCGCGGCCGGTGCAGCCGGGCGGCCCGCCGCTCTGGTTCGGCGTGGCGCTCGGCGCGAAGAACCTCGCGCGCGTCGCGGAGCTCGGCGCCGGCTGGATGCCAATGGACTCGCGGCCCGAGGCGCTAAGCAAAGGCATCGCGAAGCTGCGCGAAGCGTTCCGCGCCGCGGGCCGCCCCTTCGAGGGCTTCGGCGTGCGCGCGCACGCGGGCTACGTGCGGCGCGCCGACAAGTCGCTCGACCTCGACGCCACGCTCGCGAGCATTCCGGCGCGCGTCGAGGCCGGCGCCACCTCGATTTCGCTCGCGCTCGCTCAGATCGTCCGCCACCGCGACGAGATCCCGAAGGCATTCGAGCGGATCGGCGCGTGGCAGGGATGAGCGCGCCGGCCGCCGCACCGACGCGCGGCTACGCGAACTGGGTGCTCTTCCTCCTCCTCCTCGCCTACATCCTGAACTTCGTCGATCGCCAGGTGCTCGCGATCGTGAGCCCGGAAGTGAAGCAGGAGATGGGGCTCAGCGACGGCGATCTCGGCTGGCTGCTGGGACCGGCCTTCGCCCTGTCCTTCACGCTCGCCGGCTTCGTGATCGCGCGCATCGCCGACGTGGCGTCGCGCCGCAACGTGCTCGGCGTCGGCCTCGTCGCCTGGAGCCTGCTCACGGCGGCCTGCGGGCTCGCAGGCGGCTTCTGGCAGCTCCTGACGTTGCGCTTCACCGTGGCGGTGGGCGAGGCCGCGGGCACGCCGCCCTCGCACTCGATGCTCTCGGACTACTTCCCGCCGGAGCGGCGCGCCACGGCGCTGGCCGTCTATGGCCTCGGCATCTACGTCGGCACCGGCTTCGGCTTCGCGGGCGGCGGCCTGCTGCTCCAGTGGTTCGACTGGCGCACCGCGTTCTTCGCCGCGGGCCTCGCCGGCCTTCCCGTGGCCCTGCTGATCGCGCTCACCGTGCGCGAGCCGGTGCGGGGGGCCGGCGCACGCGCGGAGGCGCCGCCGCTCCGGCGCGTGCTGCCCGAGATCTTCGCGACGCGCGCCTTCCGCTGGCTCATGGCCGCCGCCGCGTGCCAGGCCTTCCTCGGCTACGCGGTGCTCTCGTGGGGCGCCATCTACCTGCGCCGCGTGTTCGAGATGTCGCCCGGCGAGGTCGGCGTGTGGTTCGGCGGAATCGCAGCGGTGGCCGGCGGCATCGGCTCGCTCGGCGGCGGCGTGCTCGCCGACCGCCTCGCGCAGCGCGACCCGCGCTGGTATGCGTGGCTCTCGGCGCTCGTCTCGCTCGCCGCGTTTCCGTTCGCGGCGGTCTTCGTGCTCGCGCACGATCGCAGCGTCGCGCTGCTCGGCTTCGCGCCGTTCTACCTGCTGAACAACCTGTACGTGGCGTCGCTCTGGACGCTCGTGCAGGGGCTGGTCGCGCCGGGCCTGCGCGCCACCGCCTCGGCGACGCAGCTCGCCGTGACCAACGTGATCGGCTACGGCGGCGGCGCGCTGCTCGTCGGCCTCATGAACGACGCGCTGGCCCCGCAGCTCGGCAACGACGCGATCCGCTGGTCCCTGCTCGGCGCCGCCGTCATCGGCGCCGCGAGCGCGCTGTTCTTCTGGCAATGCGGCCGGACGCTGCGCGAAGACCTCGCGCGCTGAGTTGCGGCCTAGTAGAAGATCTTCTGCCAGCCCGTCTCGTGCGGGGCGAGGAAGACCGAGGTGAGCTTCATGCGCGTGTGGAGCCACGCGCCGTCGATGCGCGCGTACTCGTCGTCTTCGAAGCCCACCATCCAGTGCGGCTTGCCGTCCTTCGTGGTGCAGGGCGAGAGGATGTCCCAGCGCGCGCGGGCGCGCTCGCCGTCGACGTGGATCTGCGGCTTCAGGAAGAAGTGCCACGAGAACACGAGGGTCGGCGCGCGCATTCGCGCCGCGATCTGCGCGCGGCCGGTCGAGACGCCGAGCGCCGGCCCGCCGTCCCATACGCCGTCCGGCGTGAAGAGCTCTGCGATCTGCTCGGCGACCGCGGCGACGCGCTCGTCGGGCGCAACCTTGCCGCGCACGTAGCGCTCGTCCACGAGCTGCGCGTAACGAGCCTTCAGGTTCTGGATCGCCGACACGGCCTCGGCGGCCTCGACGCGCACGCGCAGCTCGGCGACCTGTCGGGTGAGCTCGTCGATCGGTCCCATCTCTCTGCCTCCAGCCCGAGCCAGCGCACTCTAGTGCTCGGCTATGGTCTCGCGCCATGAGCTGGCAGGACGAAGCCGACGAGATCGAGGCGCGCCGCCGCGCTCGCCCACGAGCTCGGCGGCAAAGAAGCCGTCGAGCGCCAGCACGCGCGCGGCCGCGGCACGGTGCGCGAGCGCATCGACAAGCTCGTCGACGCCGAGAGCTTCCACGAGGCGGGCGAGACCGCCGGCGACGCCGAGCGCGACGAGGCCGGCCGGCTCGCCTCGTTCCGCCCGACCAACGTCGTGGTGGGCGCGGCGAAGCATCGACGGTCGCCCCGTGCGTGGTCGGCGGCGACGACTTCACGATCGCGGGCGGCGCGTACTCGCCGGCGAGCCTGCAAGAAGACGCAGTACGCCGACGAGCTCGCGATCCGCCGCCGCATCCCGCTCGTGCGCCTGCTCGAGGGCGGCGGCGCGTCGCGTCGTCGGGCGCCTACGGCTCGCGCGGCCGCTCGGGCTACGACCTCACCGCCCCGCCGCCCATGAACGTGCTCGCCATGGAGGCGCTCGCCACGGTGCCGGTCGCGTGCGCAGCGCTCGGGCCGTGCGCGGGCTTCCCGGCCGCGCGGCTCGTCGGCCTCGCACTTCTCGGTGATGACGCAGGACACCGCGCGGGTGCTGACCGGCGGCCCCGCGCTGGTGGAGCGCGCGACCGGGAAGAAGCTCACCAAGGAGGAGCTCGGCGGCGCGAAGGTGCACCCGAGGAGCGGCGTGGTCGACAACGTCGCGGCCGACGAGGACGACGCGCTGCGCCAGATCCGCGCCTTCCTCTCCTACCTGCCGTCGAGCGTCTACGAGCTCGCGCCGGTCGGCGCGCTGCGACGACCCGCGCGATCGCACGCGAAGAGGAGCTGCTCTCCATCGTCCCGCGCGAGCGGCGCAAGCCGTACAAGGTGCGCCGCGTGATCCAGCTCGTGGTCGATCGCGGCTCGTTCTTCGAGCTCGCGCCGCGGCTACGGCCGCACGCAGGTGACGGGCCTCGCGCGCGTCGCGGGCCAGCCCGTCGGCGTGATCGCGAACGACCCGATGATCTACGCCGGCGGCTCGATGACCGCGGACGGCGCGCGCAAGCTGCGCCGCTTCGTCGAGACCTGCGACGCCTTCCACCTGCCGATCGTGAGCTTCGTCGACGAGCCCGGCTTCCTGATCGGGCCCGAGGCCGGAGCGGCCGGCACGATCCGCTACGGCATGGAGGCGCTCTTCGCCGTGCTCCAGACGCGCGTGCCGTGGCTCGCGGTCGTGCTGCGCAAGTCGTTCGGCGTGGCGCAGGGCATCCACTACGGGCCGGGCGCGACGGTGGTCGCCTGGCCCTCGATGATGAGCGGCGCGCTGCCGGTCGAGAGCGGCGTGCAGCTCGCGTTCGAGAAGGAGATCGAGCGCGCGCGCCGATCCCGAGGCGCGCCGCCGCGAGCTCGAGGACGAGATGTTCGCCGCGCAGTCGGTGTTCCCGCGCGCCGAGGAGTTCGGCGTGCACGAGCTGATCGACCCGCGCCGCACGCGCCCCGTGCTGTGCCGCTGGATCGACGAGATCCAGCCCGAGCTCCGCCACCTCCTCGGCCCCCGCGCATACACGATGCGCCCGTGACTCCAGCGGCGGGCGCGGCCGGACGATGCGCCCGTTTGACACCCCCCGAGCGGGCATCTACACCCATCCTCTATGTCGCTCTCCGGTCGCAAGCGCGCGAGCTTCGTTCTGCTGCTGGTCCTGGCGGCGGGGCTCGCCGCTGGCGGGAGCGGCGGCGGCAGCGAGCGCGCAGGAGATGGCGTGCTGCCCGGCCGGGATGGACTCCGGCGCGAGTGGCTGCACCTGGCTCGGCGCCGGCGACTGCTGCCCGGAGCGTCCGACCGCGCCCGCGCCCTCGAACGCGGCGCCGCCCGCACCCGCTTCGTTCACCCCGCTGATCCTTTCGGCAGCGGCCGGCGCCCCGGCCGCGCTGCCGCTCTGCCTCTCGCACGCGCAGCACGCGCCCCGCTCCTCCGTCCTGCGTCTCTGAGCCCTCTCGACGGCTGACCCTTGCGCCGCCCACGACGGGCCGCGCACCGCCATCGAGGTGCTCGACATGCATGCGCTGCGTGCGCTCGCGCTTCTCGCGCCGCTCGTCTGGGGCTGCGCGGGGCCGAGCCTCACGACCCGTCATCACGAACTGGAAGACGCGTGGCAACGCTCGGCGCCGCCGCCGGCCGCGGCGGACGACCCCTTCGCCGGCGCACGCGACGCTCGAACGCGCGGCGCTGGTCGCGGCGGTGCTCGCGCGCAATCCGAGCATCGACGCCGCGCGCTAGGCCTGGCGCGCGGCGCTGGCGCGCTATCCGCAGGAGACCTCGCTCGACGATCCGATGCTCGGCTACGCGCTCGCGCCCGCGCTCGTTCGGCTCGTCGCAGCGTGGACACCGGCGCAGCGCGTCGAGCTCTCGCCAGGCGCTGCCGTTCCCGGGCAAGCTCGCGCTGCGCGGCGAGGCGGCGCTCGCCGAGGCCGAGGCGGCCGCGCAGCGACCACGCCGCGGTGCGCCTGCGCCTCGCGACGCTCGCCTCGCTGCTCTTCGACGACTACTACCTCGCCGACGCGCTCGCTCGAGATGAACGGCGCGCACCGCGGCGCTGCTGGCGGAGCTCCGCGACGTCGCGGTCGGCGCGCTACGAGGCGGGCGCGGCCTCGCAGCAGGATCCGCTCGAGGCCGAGCTCGAGGAAGCGGAGCTGCTGCACCGCGAGGTCGATGCTCGGACGCGACGCTGCGCATCGCGGCGGAGCAGATCGAACGCGCTGCTGCACCGCTCGCCCGAGCTCGCGCTGCCGCCGCCGCCCGGCGACGCTCGGCCGTCCGCAGCCGACGGCGGCCGAGCGCGACGCGCTGCTCGAGCGCGCGCTCGCGCGAACGCCCCGAGCTGCGCGCCGCGGAGGCGCGCGTGCGCGCGGCGCGAGGCGCGGTCGACCTCGCGCGCCGCGAGTTCCTGCCCGACTCTGCGCTCACCGGCGCGCTACGACGCGTTCTGGCAGGAGAGCGCAGCTCCAGCCCATCGTCGGCCTCGAGCTGAACCTGCCGCTCCAGCGCTCGCGCCGGCGCCGCGCGCGCTCGACGAGGCGCAGGCCGCGCTCGAGCAGGCGCGCAGCGAGCGCGCCGGCCTCGGCGACGCAGGTGCGCGCTCGCGGTGCGAGCAGCGCGCGCGAGCGCCTGCGCGGAGGCGCGCCACGTGCTCGCGATCGTGCGCGACCGGATGCTGCCGGCCGCGCGCGACCGGGTCGAGGCCGCGCGCGCGGCGCTTCGAGACCGGGCGCGACGACTTCTCCGACCGTGATCGACGCCGAGCGCAGCCTGCGCGACGCCGAGCTCGGCGACGAGGAGGCGCTGCGCGAAGTCGAGCCGCCGCCGCGCCGAGCTCGCCCGCGCGCTCGGCGCGCTCCGGCTGCCGTGAAGGAGAGCTGCCGTGAAGCTCGCGAACCGTCTGCTGGCCTGCTCGGCGCTCGCCGCGTGCGCGCTGCGCCGGCTGCGGCGACTCGAGCGCCGTGGCGGTGCGCTCGCGCGGGCGCTCGAGCTCCGCGCTGCGCTCGAGCCCGCGCACGCCGCGCGTCGGCGAGAACGAGCTCGTGCTCGAGCTGCGCGACGCAGCGGGCGCGCCGGTCGAGGGCGCCGCGCTCGACGTGGGGGTGCAGCATGCACGCGATGGGCGCGATGCCGGCGATGGGCGGCCCGGCGCGCGTGCGCGAGCTGGGCGACGGGCCGCTACCGCGCCGACTTCGAGCTCGACATGGGCGGCACCTGGCAGGTCGAGATCGCGGCGAAGCCGCGCCGAGCGGCCGCCGTGGCGCGCGCGGAGGGCTCGCTCACGCGTCGGCACGCCGGGCCTGCGCCTCGAGGCGCGGCGCGCCGGCGCCGCGGCGAGCGCCGCGGCCGCGCGCGACGCCCGCCGAGCATCCCGGCGAGTTCCGCGTCGCGCCCGGCGCGGCTCCAGCGCGATCGGCGTGCGCACGCGCGCCGGCGCGCGCGCCGGATGATGCAGCCCGAGCATCCGCGCGGTCGGGCCGCGTCGACGTGGGACGAGACGACGCTCGCAGGACGTCGTCGCTGCAAGGTGCGCGGCTGGGTCGGCGAGCTCGAGCGCCGACGCGGTCGGCGCGCGGGTCGAGCGCGGCCAGGTGCTCTTCACGCTCTACAGCCCGGAGCTGTACGCGGCGCAGCAGGAGTACCTGCTCGCAGGCGCTGCGCAGCCAGCGCGCGCGCGCGAGCGGCGCGCCCGATCGCGCCGACTACCTGGTGCGCGGCCGCGCGCAACCGCCTGCGCCTCTGGGACGTCGCGCCCGCGGACCTCGACCGCGCTCGCGCGCGCGCGGCGAGCCGCTCGAGCACCTGCCGATCCGCTCGCCGGCGAGCGGGCTACGTGATCGAGAAGAACGTGGTCGCCGGCGGCGCCGTCGAGCCGGGCCAGCGCCTGCTACCGCATCGCGCCGCTCGACCGCGTCTGGATCGAGGCGCGAGGTCTACGAGGCCGAGCTCGCCGCTCGTGAGCCGCGGCATGCCGGCGCGACGTGACGCTGCCCTACCTGCCCGGGCCGCCGCTTCGAGGGCACGGTCGGCGTACGTGTACCCGAGCGTCTCGGGCAGCACGCGCACGGCGCGCGTGCGGCTCGAGCTCGCGAACCCGGACCTGGCGCTGCGGCCCGACATGTACGCGACGGTGCAGCTCGACGCGCCGCAGCCGGCGAGCGCCTGGTCGTGCCGCACTCGGCCGTGCTGCACGCGGGCGAGCGCAGCTTCGTGTTCCTCGAGCTCGGCGACGGGCGCCTGCGGCCGCAGCAGGTCGAGGTCGGCATGCGCGAGCGGCGAGGAGGTCGAGATCCTCTCGGGCCTCGAGGAGGGCCAGCGCGTGGTCGTCGTCGGGCACCTTCCTGGTCGCCGTCGGAGAGCCGGCTGCGCGCGGCGCTGGAGCAGTGGTGAGCGCGCCGCGACGGCCGCGGCCCGATCGCGCGCTGATCGCCGCCTGCGCGCGCACCGCGGCGCTCACGCTGCTGCTGGTCGCGGCGGCGCGCGCTGTGGGGCGCGTACGCGCTGCGCCACGACGCCGCTCGACGCGATCCCCGACCTCTCCGACGTGCAGGTGATCGTCTACACCGAGTGGCCGGGGCGCAGCCCCGACCTGGTCGAGGACCAGATCACCTACCCGATCTCGACGCGGCTGCTCGCGGCGCCGGGCGTGCGCTCCGTGCGCGGGCAGTCGTTCTTCGGCGTCTCCTTCGTGTACGTGATCTTCGAGGACGGCACCGACCTCTACTGGGCGCGCAGCCGCGTGCTCGAGTACCTGAGCGGCGTCGCAGGCGAGCCTGCCCGAGGGCGTGCTGCCGGTGCTCGGGCCCGACGCGACGGGCGTCGGCTGGGTGTTCGAGTACGCGCTCGTCGACCGCAGCGGCGCGCCTCGACCTCGCCGAGCTGCGCAGCCTCCAGGACTGGAACCTGCGCTACGCGCTCGCAGAGCGTGCCGGGCGTCGCCGAGGTGGCGTCGCTCGGCGGCTTCGTGCGCCAGTACCAGGTGCAGGTCGACCCGAACCGCCTGCGCGCGCTCGGCGTCCCGCTCGGCGAGGTGATCGCGCGCCGTGCGCGAGTCGAACGAGGACGCCGGCGGCCGCAGCGCTCGAGCTCGCGGGCCACGAGTACGTGATCCGCGGGCGCGGCTACGTGCGAGACGCTCGAGGACCTGCGGCGCGTCGCCGCTGCGCGCCGGCGCGAGCGGCGCGCCCGTCTACCTCGAGGACGTGGCCGAGGTGCGCTTCGGGCCCGACGCGCGGCGCGGCGTCGCCGAGCTCGACGGCGAGGGCGAGGTGGTCGGCGGCATCGTGGTGATGCGCTACGGCGAGAACGCGCTGCGCGTGATCGACGCGCGTGAAGGCGCGGCTCGAGGAGCTGCGCGGCGGCCTGCCCGAGGGCGTCGAGATCGTCGTCACCTACGACCGCTCGGAGCTGATCCGCGGCGCGATCGACACGCTGCGCCGCACGCTGCTCGAGGAGATGGCGATCGTCTCGCTTCGTGATCTTCGCCTTCCTGCTGCACGCGCGCAGCGCGCTGATCCCGATCCTCACCATCCCGGTCGGCGTGCTGCTCGCCTTCGTCCCGATGCTGCTACCAGGGGCTCACCGCGAACATCATGTCGCTCGGCGGCATCGCGGTCGCGATCGGCGCGATGGTGGACGCCTCGATCATCGTGGTCGAGAACGTCGCACAAGCGGCTCGAGGAGTGGGAGCGCGCCGGGCGCCCGGGCCGCGCGCAGCGACGTGCTGCTGCGCCGCGATGCAGGAGGTCGGGCCCGAGCCTCTTCTTCGCGCTGCTCGTGATCACCGTCTCGTTCCTGCCGATCTTCACGCTCGAGGGCACCGAGGGCCGGCTCTTCAAGCCGCTCGCCTTCACCAAGACCTACGCGATGGGCTTCGCCGCGCTGCTCTCGGTGACGCTCACGCCCGGCGCTCGCGGCGCTGCTTCCTGCGCGGCCGCATCCGCGGCGAGGAGGAGCATCCCGTGAACCGCGCGCTGGTGCGCGCTCTACGCGCCGGTCGTGCGCTGCGTGGTGCGGCGGCGCGGGCTCGTCGTGCGTCGGCGCGCTGCTGCTGCATGGCCGCGACGGTGCCGGTCTTCCTCCGCTCGGCAGCGAGTTCATGCCGCCGCTCAACGAGGGCACGATCCTCTACATGCCGACGGCGCCGCCCGGCATGTCGATGACCGAGGCCGCGGCGCGTGCTCCAGCGCATGGACCGCGAGCTGATGGAGTTCCCCGAGGTGGCGCGCGTGTTCGGCAAGATCGGCCGCGCCGAGACGCCGACCGATCCCGCCGCCGCTCGAGATGGTCGAGACGGTCATCACGCTGAAGCCCGCAGCGCGAGTGGCGGCCGGGCATGACGCTGGGAGCGGCTCGTCGCAGGAGATGGACGAGAAGCTCCGCTACCCGGGCATGCCCAACCTCTTCTGGATGCCGATCCAGACGCGCACCGAGATGCTCGCGACGGGCGTCCGCAGCCAGCTCGGCATCAAGGTCTTCGGCGACGACCTCGGCCGCGATCGAGGCAGGCGGCGCTCGCGATCGAGCACGCGCTCGCCGACGTGCCGGGCACGCGCAGCGCCGTGGCCGAGCGCCTCACCGGCGGCTTCTACCTCGACGTGCGCGTCGACCGCGAGGCCGCCGGCGCGCTTCGGGCTGCGCGTGCGCGACGTGAACGAGGTGGTCGAGTCGGCGATCGGCGGCGCGAACGTCTCGCAGACGCGTCGAGGGGCGCGAGCGCTACCCGATCAACGTGCGCTACGCGCGCGACTTCCGCGAGGACCTCGACGCGCTGCGCCGCGTGCTGGTGGCGACGCCGGGCGGCGCGCAGGTGCCGCTCGGCGCAGGTGGCGGACGCTCGAGTTCCGCGATGGGCCCGCCCTTCGTGCGCAGCGAGGCGGGCCGGCTCGTGGGCTTCGTCTCCGTCGACGTCGCGGCGAGCGCCCGATCGTCGACTACGTGGCGCGACGCGAAGCGCGCCGTCGCCGAGCAGGTGACGCTGCCGCCGGGCACCCGCCTCGAGTGGGCCGGTCAGTTCCAGTACTTCGAGCGCGCGCGGGCGCGGCTCTGCGCTGCGTGCTGCCGCTCACGCTGCTGCTGGTCGCGCTGCTGCTCTACTGCAACACGGGCTCCGCGGTCGAGACGGCGATCGTGCTGCTCGCGGTGCCGTTCTCGCTGATCGGCGCCGTCTGGCTGCTCTGGCTGCTCGACTACAACCTGAGCGTCGCGGTCTGGGTCGGCATCATCGCGCTCGCCGGCCTCGACGCGCAGACCGGCGTGGTGATGCTGCTCTACCTGACGCTCGCGCACCGCGCAGCGCGAGGCCGCGGGCCGGCTGCGCACGCCGGCGCGACCTCGAGGACGCGATCGTCGAGGGCGCCGCGCGCCGCATCCGCCCGAAGCTGATGACGGTGGTCGCGATGACGCGCGGGCCTGCTGCCGCTGCTCTGGAGCGACGGCACCGGCGCCGACGTGATGAAGCGCATCGCCGCGCCGATGGTGGGCGGGCTCGGCGAGCTCGTTCGCGCTCGAGCTGCTGGTCTACCCGGCGCTGTTCGCGATCTGGAAGAGCCGGCTCACGGCTGCAGCTCCGCCGGCGGCGAGGTCTTGAGCGAGAGCGTGACCTTCGCGGAATCCATCCCGTCCGTGAGCACGAACGGGATCTTTCCCGAGGCCTGGAGCGTCGGGACCGAGCCGTGGCCGGCGCTCGTCTTCGCCTTGAACTTGATCTTCGTGGGATCGATCAGCACGTCGAGGGTTCCGATGAAAGCGCAGTCTGCGGGATCGAGCATGAGGACGTCCTCGCAGACGTGCACCATGAGATCACTCAGCTCGTCGGCGAGCAGGACCGTGTCGAACGACAGCACCGGCTGACCCTTCGCGTCCGTGGTCCACGTGCCGAAGACGTCGAACGCGAACATGCCATCGTCCGCGATCAGGTGAAAATCCTCGGCGCCGAGGCCGGCTCCCCCGTTGGGGCCGAACAGGATCTCGAAGTCGGCCTCGCCCGCGGGCGAGCCCGCGCCGGGAATCTTGGCCTTGAGCTGCGCCGGGCCGGTCCAGATCGTGCTCGAAGGATTCACCGGGTCGGCGGCCTGGGCGGACGAGGCGAGCAACAGGGCCGACGCGAGCCAGACGAGGGTGCGGATGGGATGTGTCATGGCTCCACGTTGGCACAGTTCGGCGAGAGCGCGATAACTGCCGGGCAGCCGCCTAGGGGAGCGTCGCCCGCCCGCTCTGGCCGAGCGCCTTGTAGCTGAGGTCGCCGCCCGTGATCGTCATCGGCGACGTCGCGTCGTCGAGCCCGACGCCCTTGAGCGACATGCTGATGCCCTTCGGGTCCGACGACAGCTTGAGGCCCGACTCGTTCGCGGAGAAGTTGAACTTGTTGGTGCCCGTGAGCCCGAAGAATGCGGCCGCCTTCGAGCGTGAGCTTCGCGTTGCTGATCGCGCCGTCGGCCGCGAGGTCGTACTCGAGCACCCAGCCGAGCGGCGCGTCCGGAAGCGGCGTGTCCGTCGAAGGCACGTCCTCCTTGATCTTGCTCGCGCCGATCGAGCCCGACGCGCGCTGGAGCCGGGTGCGCGTGTCCGTCGGGATCGAGAGCTCGTCCGTGACGCTCACCTTCAGCTTCGCGGCGAGCATGGTGTTGGTGAGCGAGAAGGAGAGCTTCGAATTCGCTGCGCCGCCCTTCCCGCCGCCGAGCTTGCCCTTGATCGCGCCGGGGCCGGTCTCGTTCGAGCCGTTGTCGTCGAGGTCGGCGGTGGCGGTGCCGGACAGCGAGCCACCGGCGCCGACGCTGACTACGTAGTCGACGTCGTGGCCGTCCACCGTGGTCGAATTCATGCCGGTCGTGTCGAAGAGCTGGAGCGCGGGATCGTTGTGCAGGTTGCAGCCGGCCGGCGGCGCCGGGTGGTTGGCGGAGAGGCAGAAGTGGCCGGAGGGCGCTTCGAAACCGGTCTCGAAGTCGAGCTCGTCGGACTGCGTGAAGGTGTGGGTGAACAGCAGGATCTGGTTGATCTCGTCGTCGTCGATGTCTTCGCTCGTCTGCCGGAGCGCCTTGTGCGTCACCTTCACCAGGAAGGCCGACTGCGGGGGCAGCACGAGATCGCCGCCCACGTCCTGCGGAACCCAGAAGGTGGAGCTGGAGGTCAGCGTCTCCGAATCCAGCTCCACCATCATGTCGTCCTGGAGCACGGCCTTCACCGAGTCGCCGACCTGGTTGCAGACCGGGCAGCTGTCGAAGTCCACCTGGATCGTCCCGGGCGGAACCACGTCGCCGGCCCCGGGAAACGAGATGGCGGGATCGGGCACGGACGGCCGCGTGTAGGAGATCGTCGCCGTGGCGTTTGCGTTGTTGACGCGCAGCGTGTAAGTGCCGGTCGGCAGCCCCGCGGCCAGCGCGCCTTCGCTCGTGAAGTGCTTCTCCCAGACCAGCACGCCCGCCTGCTCGTCGAGCGTGACCACGGTGGCCGTCGGCGTGGTCGGAACCGTGAGCGTGCCGTTGTTGAGCCCCGTGCCGTGGACCTCGAAGAGCACGTCGAAGTCGTCCTGGGCGAGCGTGGTATGCGCGATCGTGACGTCGAGCGTCACGTCGGTCACGTCGACGGCCGCGCCCGCCGACGCCGCGGCGAACGAGCCCATCAGGAGAAGGAAGAGCGGACGCAGCGAACGTCGGAACATGGGTCGGCACCTCGCGTTTTGGCTTTGGTCGGCAGCCCAGCGGTTTCGCTTGAGGGGGTGGCCGACATCTTCGAAACCTAGAGGTTGGGAGCACGGGCGCACGTGGGGCTCCGCCTACAATGGGGCGATGCCCGAGCTCGTGGAGCGGCTCCGAGGGGAGCAGGAAGCGGTCGGCCGCTGGACGGGCCTCGTCGTCTTCACGGTGATGATCGTCCGCCAGCTCACGCTCTTCCCGGGCGCCGAGCCGTTCGGCGTCGAGCAGGCGCGCTGGCTGCTCGTCACGGGGCTGTTCGTGCTGTTCTGGGGCGCGTACTGGCGCCGGCGGCCGGCGCTCGCGCTCGCGAGCCGGCCGGTGGAAGTCCTGCTGCCGCTCGTCTGCTCCGGCCTACCGCTCGCGCAGTCTCCGCCCACGGCAGTGGTCACCGCGCTGGGCGCGCTCTTCGGCGCGGCCTCGCATGCGCTCTGGCAGCCGGTCTTCGCCCTCGATGCGAAGCTCGGCCTCTCGCTCATGGCGGCCGGCGAAGCGTTCACGCTCGCGGGCATGCTGAGCCTCGGCCGCTCGTTCAGCATCTTCAGCGAGGTGCGCGAGCTCGCCACCACGGGCTTGTACCGCTACGTGCGCCACCCGCTCTATCTCGGCGAGATGGTCGCGGTGTGGGGCTACGTCCTCGCATGGCCGGCACCCTGGGCGATCGGCTGCGCGCTGCTCTTCACCGCGCTCCAGACCTGGCGCGCGCGGGTCGAGGAGCGCCGCCTGCTCGAGTTCCACCCGAGCTACGCGGAGTACCGGGCGCAGACGGGCTTCCTTTGGCCCAGGCTGCGGCGCTAGCGCCCGCGGTAGCGCGGCTCGCGATTCTCGGCGCGCGCCGCCTTCATCTCGCGCGTAGTCCTCGGACGCGAACACCAGGCTCTGCGCCACCGACTCCTCGGCGAGCGAGTGCTCGACGAGCGGGTTCGCGAGACGGCGCAGCGTGCGGAGGAACATCTTCACGGTGAGCTCGGGCGCGCGCGCGATCGTGCGGGCGATCTCGAGCGCGGTCTCGTCGAGCTTCTCGTCCGGCACGACGCGCGACACGACGCCGTGACGTAGCGCCTCGTCGGCCGTCATCACGCGCCCGGTGAGTGCCAGGTCCGCTGCGAGACCGTGACCGGCCATCTGGAACAGCCGCGCGGTGCCGCCCGAGTCGGGCACCACGCCGTGCGCGATCTCCGGCAGGCGCAGCTTCGCGCTCTCGCCGGCGATGCGCAGGTCGCAGAGCAGCGCGCGCTCGAGGCTGCCGCCGATCACCCAGCCCTTGAGCGCCACGATGGTCGGCGCGGGCAGCGTGAGCAGCAGGCGCGTGCCGCGGTGCCCGCGCTCGATGAACTCGAAGTCGCTGATGTCCTCCGTGCGCACGCCGAGCTGCGTGGTGTCGCGGCCCGACGAGAACGACTTGCCTTCGCCGCGCCAGACCACCGTGCGCAAACCGGGGCGCTCGTGCAGCTCGGCGAGGATCTCGAACAGGCGCCGATCCATCGCGTCGTCCGCGGCATTGTGCTTCTCGGGCCGGTCGTAGCTGATGATCGCGATGGGTCCGTCGAAGGAGAGCTTTACCGCATCCGACATTTCATCTTCCTTTGAACACCGGCGGGCGCCGCTCTTCGAAGGCGCGCACCGCCTCGACGTAGTCCTCGGTCCCGGCGCCGTCCACCATGCGCTCGGCCTCGAGCGCGAGGATCGCCTCGAGGCTCTCGCCGAGCGCGCGGTTCAGGTTGTCCTTCATCGCGGCGAGCGCGAGCGGCGGGCCGCTCGCGAGCCGGCGCGCGAGCGCGAGCGCCTCGGCCTCGAGCGCGGCGTCGGGCGCCACGCGGTTCGCGAGGCCGAGCGCGAGGCACTCGGCCGCGGAGAGCCGCTCGCCGAGGAAGAGGATCTCGCGCGCGCGGGCCGGGCCGACGAGTCGCGTCAGGAACCAGCTTGCGCCGTAGTCGCCCGAGAGCCCGAGCTTCACGTACGCGGTGGTCACGAACGCGCTCTCGGCCATCACCCGCAGGTCGCAGGCGAGCGCGAGCGAGAAGCCGGCGCCGGCGGCGGGGCCGGGCAGCGCCGCGAGCGTCGGCTTCGGCATGCGATGGAGCGCGAGCGGCAGACCGTGCTCCCAGCGCAGTTGCTGCTTGCGCTCCTCGGGCGCGGGCGGCGCGCCCTCGCGCGCCATGCGCTTGGTGTCTCCGCCCGCGCAGAACGCCGCGCCCGCGCCGGTGAGCAGCACCGGCCGACGGCCGGGTCCGCCGCCGAGGCGAGGCAGCAGCGCGGCGAGCGCCTGCTTCATCTCGAGCGTGAGCGCGTTCTTCGCGTCCGGGCGATTCAGCGTGACGACGGCGACGCGCTCGTCGAGGCGACACAAGAGCTCGGCGCTGCCGGTCTGCACGGGGGCCGAGAGTATCACCGCTCGCCGAATCGACAGGCTCGGAGCATACTCGCCCGACCTGCGAGCCCCGAGGAGAGCCCCGATGCCCCTGCCCGAGCCGCCTCCGCTCGGCGCTTCTGCGCTGCCGCACGGCAGCTTCGAGCGCGAGACGGTGGTCGTGACGGGCGGCGGCACCGGCCTCGGCAAGGCGATCGCGGTCGAGTTCGCGCGGCTCGGCGCGAAGCTCGCGATCGTGTCGCGGCGCGAGGAGCACCGCGCGGCGGGCGTCGCCGCGGTCGAGGCGCTCGGGCGCGAAGGCGATCGGCGTCGCCTGCGACATCCGCGACCGCGACGCAGGTGGCCGCAGCGTTCGACGCGGTCGCGGCGCAGCTCGGGCCGCCCGGCGTGCTCGTGAACAACGCCGCCGGCAACTTCCCGGTGCCCGCCGAGGACCTCTCGCCGAACGGCTGGCGCACCGTCGTGGACATCGTGCTGAACGGCACCTTCTTCTGCTCGCGCGAGTTCGGGCGCCGCCACATCGCGGCGGGCACGCCGCGGCGCGATCGTGAACGTCGGCGCCTCGTACGCGTGGACCGGCGGGCCCGGCTTCGCGCACTCGGCCGCCGCGAAGGCCGGCGTGAAGAACCTGACCGAGACGCTCGCCGTCGAGTGGGCGCCCTACGGCATCCGCGTGAACGGCCTCGTGCCGGGCCTGTTCCCGCACGAGGACGAGACGGCGAACATCCGCGGCGTGCCCGGCCGCGGCGATCGCGCGAGCGAGGAAGCGAGCAGCCCGGCGCGGCCGCACCGGGCGGCTGCGCGAGCTCGGCTGGGCCGCGACCTTCCTGGCCTCGCCGTACGCCGCCTACGTCACCGGCCACACCCTGGTGGTCGACGGCGCCAACTGGCAGCGCCGCGCGATGCGCCAGCCCGACTTCGTGCCGATCCGCGAGCAGCTCGGCAAGGGTCCGTTCGCGCTCGAATGACGGATGCGCCCTCGTACATCGATCTCGCCGTGGACGGCCCGATCGCCACGCTCGTGCTGAACCGGCCCGAGAAGCTCAACGCCTGGAGCTGGGAGTCCGCGCGGCAGATCGCGGCGCACGCCGACGCGCTGCGCTTCCGCGACGACGTGCGCGTGGTGATCGTGCGCGCCGAGGGGCGCGCCTTCTGCGCGGGCGTGGACCTCGGCATGCCCGAGGACCGCATCACCGGCCGCTCGCCGGCCGAGAAGACGCGCAACTACTACGAGCGCTTCCGCTGGGTGCACGAGCGCTTCCACGTGCTCGCGAACCTGCCGCAGCCGGTGCTGATGGCGATCCACGGCCACTGCCTCGGCGCGGGCCTCGAGATCGCGATGATGGGCGACATCCGCATCGCCGCCGACGACGCGCAGTTCGCGCTGCCCGAGCCGCAAGGTCGGCGTCTCGATCGACGCGGGCGGCGACCTGCGGCTCGTCACCGAGCTCGGCGCGGGCTGGACGCGGCTGCTCGCGTTCACCGGCCGCCGCATCGACGCGGCCACCGCGCTGCGCATCGGCATCGTGCAGGAGGTGGTGCCGCGCGACGAGCTGGTCGCGCACGTCGCGCGCGCTCGCCGGCGAGATCGCGGCGAACGCGCCGCTCGCGGTGCAGGCGCATCAAGCGCACCATCAACTTCCAGGCCGAGCGCGGCCTCGCCGAGGCGCTGCGCTTCGAGGCCGCGAGCGCCGCGCCGCTCTTCGTCTCCGACGACATGGCGCCAGGGCTACAAGGCGATGGCGGAGAAGAAGAAGCGCCGAGTTCGAGGGGAAGTAGGCCTACGAGCGGGCATCCGCACGCGCGAGCAGGGCTTCGAGCCGGCGCTTCACGTCGGGCCAGTCGCTCGCGACCACGCTGAACCAGACCGAGTTGCGCAGGAAGCCGTCGGGCATCCGCATGTGGGAGCGGAAGATTCCCTCCTGCTGAGCACCGATCCGTGCGAGCGCCGCGCGCGAGCGCGCGTTGCGCTCGTCGGTCTTGAACTCGACGCGGATGCAGCCGAGCGACTCGAAGCAGTGCCGCAGCTGGAGATACTTCGCCTCGGTGTTGGCGGCCGTGCGCTGCGCGCCGGGCACCAGCCAGGTCGCGCCGATCTCGAGGCGCCGGTGCATGCGGTCGATCGCGAGGTAGCTGGTGGAGCCGATCGGCGCGCCGCTCTCGCGAGAGATGGTGACGAACGGCAGCGCCGTGCCGGCCGCGAGGCCGGCGAGAGCTACCGCGAGGTACTCGCGCATCCCGGCCTCGCTGTCGAGCGCGAACGGGTAGTAACGGAACAGCCCGTGCCCGACGGAGGCCGCGACCAGCGCGATCGACGTGCGCTTCCCGGAGCGGCTCGAGCCGAACGCGCTCGCCTTCGAGTACGACCGGTGCGATCTCCATGCGCGGCTGTCGTGACTCCGCTCGCCTACGGCTCGCTGCGCGCGACGAAGCGCCGCTTGCTCGCTCGCGGGCGGCCCGAGAGGGTGGCATCATACCGCGCCCTCGACGAGGAACGACGCACATGCCCATGCCCCTCCCCGGCCAGCTCCCGATCATCGACTTGATGTTCGGCTTCCCGGTCGCCGATTTCGCCAAGACCTACGACTTCATCCGCCAGCAGACCAAGGACAAGGCGTCGAAGGAGAGCACCTTCCCCGTCGAGTACATGTTCAAGGGCGTGCCGTACGAGTGGGGCAAGGGCCGAGACCCGCTCGAGGTCACCGTCGAGGAGATGGACAAGTGGGGGATCCGCTGCGTCCCCACGGACCCGCAGAACGAGCTCGGCCGGCGCGCGCTGAAGGAGCAGCCGAAGCGCTTCTTCCCGACGCTGCACGTGGATCCGAGCAAGGGCATGGAGACGGTGCGCCTCGTCACGCGCATGCACGGAGAGTTCGGCATCAAGGCGCTCTCGACGTTTCCGGCCGGGCCTCCATCCGCAGATCGCAATCAACGACGCGAAGTTCTACCCGCTCTACGCGAAGGCCTGCGAGCTCGACATCCCCTACTTCCTGAACGCCGGCGTACCCGGGCCGCGCGTGCCGATGCACTGCCAGCACGTCGAGCACCTCGACGAGGTGTGCTGGTTCTTCCCCGAGCTCCGCATCGTCACCTTCCACGGCTGCGAGCCCTGGGAGGCGCTGGCCGTGAAGCTGATGCTCAAGTGGCCGGGCCTGCACTATGCGACGAGCGCCTTTGCGCCGAAGCACTATCCGAAGGCCATCATCGACTACGCGAATTCCCGCGGCGCCGACAAGATCCTCTATGCCGGCTACCACCCGATGGGCATCTCGATCGAGCGCATCATGACCGAGATGAAGGACGTGCCGTTCCGCGACCACGTCTGGCCGAAGTTCCTCCACGAGAACTCGAAGCGCGTGCTGAAGCTCGATCTCTGAGATCGCGCTGACGCACTTTCCTCCTCTTTGATGCGTCGGGCGCGAGGCAGCGCTCTAGCATCGCCCTGCTCTCGAGGAGGACGGGAACGTGGCGCAGAATCCGCATCTGATCGGGAGCAGCCCCGCGCTGCGCAGACTGAAGAGCCAGCTCCGGGGCCTCGGCGACCTGCCGTTTCCCGTGCTCTTCACGGGGGAGCCGGGCAGCGGACGCCGCCAGGCGGCGCGCGCGCTCCACGCGGCGAGCCCCGCCGCGGCGGCGCCGCTGCTCGAGCTCGATGCGCGCGACCCCCTGCCGCGCGAGGGCCTGCCCGCGCGCGGCGCGGTGATCCTCGTCGGCATCGAGCGCCTGCCCGCCGACGCGCAGTCGTACTGGGGACGGATCGCTCGCGGCCGCGCCCTCGGCCCGCGGCTGCTCGCCACCGCGCCGGCCAGCTTCGCGGTGCGGGCCAGCACCGACGACTTCGATCCCGAGCTGCTGGCGGCATTGCTCCGCTTCGGCGTCCACGTGCCGCCGCTGCGCCAGCGGCGCGGAGACGTCGCCGAGCTCGCTCATCACTTCGCCGCCGAGACGGCGCGCGAGCTCGGCCGGCCGGAGCAGCGGCTCTCGGACGCCGCGGTGGCGCTGCTGCGCGAGGCCCACTGGTTCGGCAACGTCGCAGAGCTGCGGCGGGTGATCGAGCGCACGCTCGCCTTCTCCGCCGGTGGCGAAGTGAGCGCCGACGAGATCGGCGCCGTGCTGGGCGAGGTGCGGCCGAGCGTGGACGCGCTGCGCGAGCGGCATCGCGTCGAGGAGCGCGAGACGCTGCTCCGAGCGCTCGCCGACCATGGCGGCAACATCGCGCGCGCCGCCCAATCTCTCGGGCGCAGCCGCGCGGCGCTCTATCGCCTCGCCGAGAAGCACGGCATCGCGCTCCAGCGCCAGCGCGTCGCGGGCGGCTAGTCATCCCACCGGCTGCGAGACGAGCGCCTGGAGCGAGCGTCCGTAGCGGCCACCGCGGTCGAGCTGCACCACCTCGGCGACGCCGATGCCGGCGTCATCGTGCACGGCGCCGCTGCGCATCGCGATCCACTCGCCTGCCGGTGGGCGCTCGAGGTAGAGCGTCACGTCGGCGTTGATGAGCGCGACGCGCCGCGGGTCGAGCGGCACGAGGCCGCGGCGGAGCAGCAGACGACCGCTCAGCGCGAAGGTGAGATCCGAGAGCATCGCGGCGCGCACGAGGGCCGAGGTCTCCTGCCCGTCGATCAGATCGAGCGGCGTCGTCGCCCAGACGGCCGGGCCGAGCTCGTCCTCGGTGAGGCGCACCTCGACGCTCCGGTGGAAGCCCGGCGGCACCTGCGCGAGATACTCGCGCGGCATGAAATGGAACGACGTCGAGGCCTTCGGGCCCCGGCGGCGGCGGCTCCGGCTGGCGCCAGGTGCTCGCGAGCGTCGGGTTCGACGCGAGCAGCAGCGCCGTGCCGCGCGTCACGTCGATCTCGCCGTGTCGGAGGCGCACCTCGACGAGCGCGAGGCGGCGGCCGCGCCGCAGGTACTGCCACGCGAGCATGAGCGGCTCGAGCGGTGTCGGCCGGCACAGGTCGACGCGTGAGCCGCACGACGCGCAGCCCGGTTTCGCCGGCCGCGGCCTCCGCCGCGCTCGCGATCAGCCCGCACACCGGCCCGCCGTGCTGGAGCTCGCGCGACCACGGGCTCCCGGCCCACTCCGTCGGCGTATAGACGTCGCCGGCTCGTGTGTAGAGGAAGTCGCGCACGGCGGCGGAAGCTACCACGTGCGTGCTCGCTGCCGTGACGCCGGTCGCAGCGGGGTCCGTGGGGCGCGCCGATACTCCCCTCCACCCCGAGATGAGGAGGGCGCCATGACGGCTCTCGGTTGGTGTGCTCACGACCATTTCCAGCAGCAGCTCGCTGCCGCCGGACGCCTCTGGCCCGCGGAGGCGTGGCGGGCACGCACCGCGATCCTGCTTTCCTGCGGAGACCCGGCGCTCGAAGCGCAGGCACGACGCGCCCTGCGCTACCTATGGGGCATCGAAGAGGTGATGAGCGTCGTGGCGCCGGTCCGCGCCATCGCCGAGCGCGACCCCCAGATGTTGCCGTGGCTTCGCGCCTGGCTCGCGCGAGAGATCCGCGACCGCTCGCCCGCCCTGATCGCGGTGGCGGCGCATCCCGCGTGCGCTCACAGCCATGGTCCGGTCGAGGCCGGCGCCTGCGGACCGACGCGGACCGAGCTGCAAGCCGCCGTCGCGCAGCTTCGCGAATGGGGGGTCACGCGGGACGTCGAGCCACTCTGGCTCGCGGTATGAGACACGGCGGCCGCTAGCGCGGCAGGATCGTAACGGGCGTCCCCTTCCGCACGCGCGCGATCACGAAGTCGAGCTCGTCGTCGGGGAGCGCGATGCAGCCGTACGTCCAGTCGAGCTGCTTCGACTCGCCGCGCCAGCGCGCTCCCTCGCCGTGCAGGCCGAGCAGGCCGCCGAGCGGCGTGTCCGCGGGCGGCATCACGCCGAGGCGGTGCGCTTCGACGATGCGGCGGTGGTCTGCGCGCGACAGGCGCCCGGCCGCGAGCGCGGCGTCGGCGTCCGCCGGCGACGGATAGTCGATCGGAAGGAAGCGGTGGAAGCGGCTCGGCTGCGGCGGCCCGGCGACGCGATAGTCGCCCTCCGGCGTGCGGTCGTCGCCGGAGGCTCCCTTCGCGCCGGGGTCGCGACCGAACGCCGCGGGGAAGGTGAAGACGGCGCCGCCTTCGCAGTAGACGCGCAGGCTGCGCTCGCCCTTGTTCGCCACCAGGCGCTCGATGTGGAGGCAGGGGCCCGGCGCGAGAGGGCGCGGAGGCGCCGGCGCGGGCAGCTCGGGCGCCGGTGCGGGCGCGACCGGCGGCGGCGCCGCGCGCACGCGGAGCCGAGGCCGAGCGCCAGGACGAGTACGAGATACCGTCCGCAGCCGTGAGGAACGCGCCTCTCCATCTCGTTCGCGCGCAGCGCCGGCGCCGTCACGCGGCCATGCTAACGCTCGCGCTGCTCGGCGTCGCAGGCGCCGCGCGCGACGTCACACCGCGCCTCCAGCCCGTGCTCGGCGCGCCGCGCAGCGTGCTCGTCGAGCCGGACGACACGCTGCTCGACGTCGCGTTCCGCGAGCATCTCGGCTTCGAGGCGGTCGTGCGCATGAACCCCGGCGTGGACGAGTGGATTCCCGAGCCGGGCACCGTCGTGCGCCTGCCGACGCGCTTCGTGCTGCCGGACGTCGAGCCGCGCGACCTGGTGCTGAACGTGCCCGAGATGCGCCTCTACGACTTCCGCGCCGCCGGCCCACCGGACGTCTACGCCGTGGCCGTGGGGGACGCCACCGACCCCACGCTGATCGGCGAGTTCCGCGTCGGCAGCAAGCGCACCGATCCGGTGTGGACCGTGCCGGCCTCGATCCGTGCGGAGAAGCCGGAGCTCCCCGCCCAGGTGCCACCCGGCCCCGACAACCCGCTCGGAAAGTTCTGGATGACGATCGGATCCACGAGCTACGGCTTGCACGGGACGAACGTGCGCTGGTCCATCGGCCGCATGGCGACGCACGGCTGCGTGCGCTTCTACGAGGACGACATCCAGCGGCTCTACGAGCGCACCCCGACCGGGACGCGCCTGCGCATCCTCTATCAGCCGTTCAAGTGGGGCGTCGATGGGGACGCGATCTGGCTCGAGGCGCACCCCGATCTCTACGCGCTGCTTCCCGATCCGCTGGCGGCGGCGCTCGCGACGCCGAGCGCGCTCGGTCTGCTTCCCGCGCTGGACCTCTCGCTCGTCGCGGCGACGGTGGCGGCGGCGCGCGGCGAGCCCGTGCGCGTGGGAACGCTCCCGGCGAGCGCGTCTACTTCGACACCCCCTTCCTGAAGATCGCGTCCGCCTTGCGGGCGGCGGCATCCGCGCTCGCGGCCGACGCTCGCGCGGAGGTCTCGGCTGCCTCGGCGCGGTGCATCGCCTGCTCGGCGGTCGCCTGGGCACCGTGCGTCTGATCCTCGAGCTCCGCTGTGCGGCGATCGGCCGCTTCGGCCCGCGCTTCGAGCGCGCTCACGCGCTGCTCGAGCTTGTCCACGTTGCCCGTGGTGGCGCACCCCGCCAGCAGTGAGCCGCCGGCCAGGAGAACGATCATCGGAAGCCGTCGCATGGGATTGTTCCCTCCTTCGTGGGCCAGTGTGCAGAACTCGTGCCAGGACGGGGGGCGCAGCCTCCGCGCGTTTCTCGAAGGGGCTCTGTCCCAACCCGCTACAGGCGTGGCGAATGGGCGTATCCTGCGGCCCGGAGGCGACATGACCCGGCTGCGTTGGATCATCGCCGTCGCGATCGCGCTCGGCGGCCTCGGCTGGGCCGCGTGGCGCTCCGGCGATCGCCCGCCCATGGACGAGATGGCGATCGCGGAGGCGCGCCTCGGCCTCGACCTCGACTCGCGCCAGGTGGAGACCGGAGAGGTCGCCCTCCACGTCGTCCTCGCGGGCCCCGAGTCGGGCCCGCCCGTGCTGCTGCTGCACGGCTTCCCGGAGCTCTGGTACAGCTGGCACGGCGTGATGGGCGTGCTCGCGCGCGCGGGCTACCGCGTGATCGCGCCGGACCTGCGCGGCTACAACCGCTCCGACAAGCCGCCGGGCCGGGAGAGCTACAGCGGCGACGCGTACGCGCGCGACGTGCTCGGGCTGCTCGACGCGCTCGGCATCGAGCGCGCGTTCGTGGCGGGACACGACGTCGGCGGAGGCGTCACCTGGACGCTCGTGTTCGCGCACCCGGAGCGCGTCCGGCGCGCCGTGATCCTCTCCTCGCCCCATCCCTTCGCGTGGGAACGCGCGAATCCGCGCGACGACGCGAAGTCCATCTCGTGGTTCCGCACCTTCTTCCAGCTCCCGCTGCTGCCGGAGCTGGCCTCGCGCGCCGGCGGCTGGTGGCTGCTCACGCGCAATCTCCAGCGCACGAGCCGGCCCGGCACCTTCGAGGGCGAGACGCTCACGGTGTTCCAGTCCGCCTGGGCGCGCGACGACGCGATCTCGACCATGATCGACGTCTATCGCACGCCCTTCCGCCGCGAGCCCCTCTCGGGCGACGGCCGACCGGCGGTGCCCGTCCGTTACGTCTTCGGCGGCACCGACGCGTACATGCCGCACGAGGCCTCGCGCATCACCGCCGAGGTGCTCGGTGAAGACGCCGTGGTGGAGCTCCCCGAGAGCGGCCACTGGCTGCCGCTCGAGGAGCCCGAGCGCATCGGCGCGCTGCTGATCGAGTTCTTCGGAACGGAAGGATCCCCGCATGGTTGATCGGATCGCGTGGTTCAACCTGGCGGCTGCCGCGCTCCTCTTCAGGGCGTTCTGGACCCATCCGCGGGGGCGCCACAGCCAGCGCGGCGGGTACTCGGTCGCCGCGAGCGTCGCGCTGCTGGGAGTCATCCGTCTCGTCGAGCTGCCGGGCCCCGCCGAGATCGCCGTGCTGGTCCTGGGAGCCGGCCTGACGCTCTTCGGGATCGTGTCTTTCGTGCTCGCCTTCCGGACTGGCGAGCTGGCGCTCCGGCGCGGGAAGCCGTGAGACACGCGACGCCCGCGGCGCTCGATGCGCTCGAGCCGCTCCTCGCCGGGCTGCGCGCATGCGAGGGCCTGCGCGAGAAGAAGCGCGGCACCTTCTACCGCGGCTCCTCCGCGTTCCTCCACTTCCACGAGGATCCGGCCGGCCTGTTCGCCGACGTGAAGCTCGCTGGCGCCGAGTTCACGCGCCTGCGTGCGAGCACCGCGGCGGAGCAGCGCGCCGTGCTGCGCGCGGTGCGCGCGGCGCTCGGCGCACACAGTCGAAGGCTCGTGGGCTAGAAGCGCACCTCGACGCCCACGTTCGGAGTGGCTTCCTGGTCCGGCTCCGGCTCTCCGCGGTCGGTCTCGTCGACGCGGGCGCTGCCGCGCAGGCGCACCGTGTCGGCCTCGTCGACGCGCACCGTCACGCCGACGTCGGTCTGCCGCCGCTCGGGCTGCTTCGCGGCGTCCTCGAGGACCTTCTTGCGCGAGTAGTCGATGCGGAGGCGGCGCGCGGGCGCGGCGGTGGGCTGGGCCTCCGACGGCTTCGCCAGCTTCTCCCACTCGACGCTCTGCGGACCGCTCGGCTCGGGCGGCGGGATCCTGAGCAGCTCGACGAGCGAGACGAGCGGCTCCTCCTCCGGTGCGGGCTTGGGCCGCGCCGGCGCGGCGCGCTTCGGCGCCCACACCGCGGCAGGCGGCGGCGCCGAGCTCACCGGCGGCGGCGGTGAAGCGGTGACGACCACCACCGGCACCACGAGCTCGCGCTGCAGCCAGATCGCGAGGCCTGCGCTCGCGAGTGCGCACAGCAGCGCTGCAGCGACGACTCGCGTCATCTCACGGGGCGCAGCCGCCGAGCTTCCCGCCGAACGGGCCGGTGCGCCGCCAGGACCCCTTGCAGACGCCGATGATCACTCTGTTCTCGACGAACGCGCCCTTACGGGCAGCCCACGACCTTCACCAGCCCGATCTGGGCGCGCTTCCATGAGCCCTTGCAGGTGCCCACCTCGATGCCGTTCGTCACGTATGCGCCGGACTTCTTGATCGTTCCGGTGCCGTTCGAATCGACCTTGTAGTGGAAGGTCTCGATCTCGTTGAACAAGCCGCCCGTGGTAGCGTCGCTCGTGCCGCACGCGATCCACGCGCCGGCGCCCTCACTCGAGCTCGCGGCCGACGGAACCGTCGTGCCCGAGTACGCGACGCTGCTCATGCCGTCGCTGATGTTCACGATCATCGGTCCGCTGATCGCGCCCTGCTCGATGAGGAGGAAGCTCGGGCTCACCTTGAAACTGCCCTTCCCGCTGGAATCCTCGAACTTGCACGAGTAGGAGCCTTCCCAGACACCCTGGAGCGTCGGTGCTCCGCCGGCGAACGCCGGCACGGCGATGGCAAAGGGCAGGAGCGCGAGAGCGAGAGAACGCACGGATCCTCCTTGTCGTTTCATCGAGTCACTTCACGAGCGGCACGTTCTGGAAGCCGCGGACGTGCGCCTGGTAGGTGCGGGTGAGGCCGGCCTCGTCGACCTGCCAATCCGGCCAGCGTAGCGCGAGCTCCTCCATCGCGACGCGCGTCTCGAGCCGCGCGAGCGACTTCCCGATGCAGACGTGCTGGCCGTAGCCGAAGTAAACCTCGCGGTCGGCCTTGCGTGTGACGTCGAGGCGATCGGGCCCCTCGAACTCGCGCGGATCGCGGCACGCGGCGCCCGTCACGAGCGCCACGCGCACGCCCTTCGGAATCGTGACGCCGTGAATCGTCACGTCGTCGAGCGCCACGCGGCCCTGGAACTGGCTCGGCGCGTCGTAGCGGAGCACCTCTTCGATCGCGTTCGGGAGCCGCGCCTTCGCGTCGTCGAACACGAAGCGGCGCTGGTCCGGGTGCTGGAACAGGTACACGATCATGTTCCCGATCAGCTTGGCCGTGGTCTCGGCGCCGGCTGCGGCGAGGAGCGTGGTGAACGCCGCTACCTCGTCGTCGCTGAGCCGCCGCTGCGTGCCGTCGGGCTCGGTGTACTCGGCCTCTGCGATCACGGTGATCAAGTCTTCCTTCGGCTGCTTGCGTCGGTCGGCGAGCAGACCCAGCACCAGGTCTCGCGACTTGCCGAGCATCGCGATGTTCTCCATGCCCGGCAGGCCCGTCTCGGGATCGCGCTCGAGGCCCTTGTCGACGGTGTGGCGGTACCAATCGCGATCGGCCTCGGGGATGCCGAGCAGCACGCTGATCACGTCCATCGGCAGCTTGACCGAGAACTCCTGCTGCACGTCGAAGCGCGGTGCGTCGCGAAGCGCGTCGAGGTAGCGCGCGGCGAGCTTCCGCACCTCGGGCTCGAGCGCCGCGATGCGCCGCGGCGTGAAGCCACGCGACACGATGTTGCGCAGGCGCGTGTGCCGCGGCGGGTCCAGGCCGATGATCGAGAACACCTCGCCGGGGATCTGCCCGCGGTTCTCGAGCGAAGGGCCGAGCGACGAGCTGTACGTCTTCCAGTCGAGCGTCGCGTCCCATACGTCTTCGAAGCGGAACAGCGCGTAGAAATCCATCTTCGGGTTGTAGGTGCAGGGCTCGTGCTCGAGGAAGTGGCGGTAGGTCGGGAACGGGTCTTCCTGCATCGCGCGCGAGTACGGGTCGTAGAGCATGGGGCGCAGGATACCTCGTCAGCGCGCTCCGCCGAGCGGGTCGGCGGCGAGGCGCTCGCCGAGACCCGTGAGCGCCTGCCGCAGCCGTGCATCGGGGAGCGCGACCGCGAGCTCCGCGGTGAGGGCGCGCGCCGCCGCCGCGGAGCGCTCCGCCCGAGCGCCGTCGCCGGCGCGCCGGGCGAGCTCCGCGTCGAGGGCCAGCGCGCGCCAGCGCACCGGCGCGTAGCCGATCTCGGCGGCAGTGGCGCCAGCGGCGCGGAGCTCCGCCTCGGCCTCCGGCCGCTGCTCCAGCACGAGCAACGCGCGCGCGGAGAGCTCCTGGGCGCGTGCCTCGAGCTTCCGCGCCTGATGCCGGCGGGCGCCGGCGAGCTCCTGCTGCGCGAGGCGGAGCGCGGCGTCCGGCACTCCCCGCGCAAGCGCGTGCCGCGCCTCGGCGTCGAGCAGATGCAGGCGATAGCGCCACATCATCCACGGATCCGTCTCGTCCTCGACGCGCGTGCGCAGCCGGGCGAGCAGCTCGCCCGCTTCGTCGAGCTCGCCCCGCGCGATGTGGTCGCCGGCCTGGTTGATCGAGGCGTTTGCCCATACCTCGGCGGCGCTCGGCACGAGCTTCAGCTCCACCATCTCCTGGGCGATCTCCGCGGAGCGCTGGTTGAAGGCGAGCGCCGTCTCGTGGTCGCCGATCTCGGCATGGAGCCAGCCGAGCGTGTTCAGGAGCCGCGAGCGGTGCGCGCGATCGCCGATGCGCTCGCACACGTCGAGCGCCTCGCGCAGCGAGGCGAGCGCGCCGCGGTAGTCGCCGAGGCCGCAGAGCGCCTTGCCGTGGAACCAGCCGGCCATCACCAGCAGCGTCGGCAGGTGATGCTCCCGCGCGATCGCCATCGCCCGAGCTTCCTTCTCGAGCGCGCGCCGCCAGTCTCCCCGCCACTCGGCCCACTCGCCTACCAGCAGGCTCGCCACCGCGAGCACCTCGGGATCGTCGGTACCGAGGACGCTCGGGTCGTCCGACAGGAGCTGGCCCGGGCCGAGCTCCCCGACGATCGAGCGCTCGAAGCCGTGCAGCAACCGCGCATACGCCGCCGTGCGCGGCGCTCCCTGATCCTGTGCGAGCGCGCTCGCGCTCGCGATCAGGTGGTTGGCGCGCGCGTACTCGTGGCCCCAGATGCGGCTGTGCGCTGCGCGAGAGAGATCGACGCCGCGCTCGTCAGCCGTGGCGCCGTGCCCGACCGCGCGCTCGAACGCGTCGCCCGAGCCGGGGAACTCGCTCAGGCAGAAGAGGACGCTCCCGAGCCGCTCCTCGAGCGCCCGCAGGCGCTCGGCCGGCGCCGCGTCGCCCAGCGGATCGGCGAGCGTGAGCGCGGCGCGGCAATGTTCCGGCGGCGGCCTGGTTCGCGAACGCGGCGGCCGCCTTCTCGCTCGAGCGCTCGTGATAGAAGAAGGCGCGCTCCAAGGCCCCGGCTTCGGTGTAGTGGCGCGCCAGAGTCTCGTAGTGCTCGGCGAGGCGATCGTGGTAGACCTCCTCGATGGCGTCGGCGACGCCGCGGTGGAGCGCGCGCCTCCGGCTCGCGAGCACGCTCTCGTAGGCCACGTCGTGCGTGAGCGCGTGCTTGAACATGTAGGCGAGCTCGGGGTGGCGGGCCTTCTCGTAGATCAGCTCGAGCGCGCGCAGCTCGTCCACCACCGGGCCGAGCAGAGTCGCCCGTCTCGTGGATGCGCTCGAGCAGGCGGAGCGCGAACTCGCGGCCGATCACCGACGCGATCTGGAGCGCGCGCTTCGAGGCGTCGTCGAGCCGGTCGAGGCGCGCCATCAAGACGTCCTGGATGCGGTCGGGGATGCGCACGTCCTCGGAGGCGCGCGTGAGCTCGACGGCCTCGCCCGTGCGGCGCAGCGCGCCTTCCTCGAGCAGCGAGCGGGTCACCTCCTCGACGAAGAACGGGTTGCCCTCGGCCTTGCGCGCGAGCAGCGTGCGCAGCTCGGGCGGCACGTGCGCCGCTTCGAGCACCGCGCTCGCCATGCGCTCCGTCTCGCGGTCGGTGAGCGCCTGCGAGCGAGAGCCGCCGGTGGATAGCTGCGGTCGCCGAACGGATGGCGGTAGCCCGGCCGGTGCGTGAGCAGCAGCAGCGCGCGTGCGGCCGGCACCGAGTCCGTCAGGAACGTCGAGGAACTCCTCGGACGCCTGGTCGATCCAGTGCAGGTCCTCGATCACCAGCACGAAGAGCGTGCTGCCCGCGGTGCGCAGCATCACGCTCGCGCAGCGCGCGGAACGTCTCGCTGCGGCGGGTGGCGGCGTCCATGCGCGTCCACGGCGGCGTCGCCGCTCGGGAGCGACAGCAGCTGTCGCACGAACGGCAGCGTCCAGGCGAGCGCGTCTCCCGCGCCCTGCTCGGTCGCCTCGATCTTCGCGAGCGCGCTGCGCCTCGTCGTCACGATCGTTCGATGCGAACGCGTGGCGCAGGCAGTCGACGATGGGAGGAACGCGGTGGTGCGCGCGTACGACGCGCAGCGCCCCTCGAACCAGGCGTGCGGGTCGTCCGCGAGGCCGCGGCGGAACTCGTAGCAGCAGCCGCGACTTGCCGAGGCCCGCCTCGCCCGACGAGGAACACGACCTGGCCGCGGCCGTTGCGCGCCCTGGCGAAGCGCGTCGCGCAGCGGCGTCGAGCTCGCGCTCGCGGCCCACCAGCGGCGTGAGGCCCGTCGCCGCGGCCAACGCGACGCGGTCGCGTCGCGGCGCGCTCGGCGAGCACCTCGAAGGCGCGGACGGGCGCCGCCTTGCCCTTCACGTCGAACTCGCCGAGATCGCGCAGCTCGAAGAAGCCGCGCGACGGCGCGCTGCGTCGCCTCGGAGATCAGCACGCCGCCGGGCGGCGCGCAGCTTCTGCAGGCGCGTCGGCGAGGTTCGTGGTGTCGCCCACGGCGGTGTAGTCCATGCGCAGGTCGTCGCCGATGCTGCCGACGACCACGAGCCCGGAGTGGACGCCGATGCGCATCCGGAAGTCGACGCCGAAGCGCGCGTCGAGCTCGCGGCGCAGCGGCGCCAGCGCGCGCTGGATCGCGAGCGCGGCCACGCACCGCGCGCCGCGGCGCATCCTCGAGCGCGAGCGGCGCGCCGAACAGCGCCATCACGCCGTCGCCGATGAACTGGTTCACGGTGCCTTCGTAGCGATGCACCTCCTCGAGGATCGAGCGGAAGCAGCGGTCCATCACCTCGTGCATGTCCTCGGGGCCGAGCCGCTCGGCGACCGGCGGTCGAGTCCACCAGGTCGGCGAACAGCGACCGTCACGTGCTTGCGCTCGCCTTCGATGGCGCCGCGCGTGCGCAGGATGCGCTCGGCCAGGTGCGGCGGCGTGTATGCGCGCGGCGCCGTCTCGGGCTGGGGCGGGGGCACGGGTCGCAGGCGCGCGCCGCAGCCGTTGCAGAAGGACGCGTCGTGCGGATTCCCGCGCCCGCAGGTGGGGCAGCCGAGCGCGAGCGGCGCGCCGCAACCGCTACAGAAGCGGGCGTCGGGCGGGTTCGCACGCTGGCATGCCGCGCACTGCACGCATCGCCTCCGCAGACGGGCGGGAAGCTAGCCGACCGCTACGCTGGCCGGCCTTGCGGGAGCCGGGAGGTCTCATGGGCAAGCTCGATGGACGCGTGGCGGTGATCACGGGCGCCGGCCGCGGCATCGGCGCGGCGGTGGCCGAGACGATGGCGCGCGAGGGCGCCGCCGTCGTGGTGAACGACCTCGGCGTCGCCCTCGACGGCAGCGGCACGAGCACC
Organism: uncultured delta proteobacterium; assembly: GCA_963716895.1. Classification (GTDB taxonomy): domain Bacteria; phylum Myxococcota_A; class UBA9160; order UBA9160; family UBA6930; genus JBFIYM01. The sequence goes on along the minus strand of CAVQUJ010000010.1, from coordinate 2,683,302 downwards.
GGCCCCGCGCAGGAGGTGGCGGAGCGCATCAACCGCGCCGGCGGCAAGGCGATCGCGAACACCGCGAACGTCACGAGCTTCGAGGAGACCGCAGAGCTCATCCAGAGCGCGGTTCGGAGCTTCGGCCGTCTCGACATCCTGGTGAACGTCGCAGGCATCATCCGCGACGCGATGATCTTCAAGATCACGGAGGAGCAGTGGGACGCCGTGATCGCGGTGCACCTCAAGGGCACCTTCAACACCACGCGCCATGCCTCGGCCTGGTGGCGCGAGAATCGCGGCGGGAAGTTCCGGCTGATCAACTTCGTGTCGGGCTCCGGCCTTTTCGGCGCGCCGGCGCAGCCGAACTACGCCGCGGCGAAGATGGGCATCGTGGGCCTCACCTATTCGTGCGCGAATGCGCTGGCGCAGTACGGCGTGACGGCGAACTGCATCGCGCCGGTCGCCTTCACGCGCATGACCGAGAGCCTCCAGGGCAAGAGCACGGTGATGAACTACAGCCCCGACAACGCGCGGCTCTCGGCGCAGAACGTGGTGCCGCCCGTGATCTACGTGGCGAGCGAGCGCAGCGATTGGCTCAGCGGTCGCGTGATCCAGTGCGGCAACGGGCGCATCGGCCTCTTCTCGAACCCGGTCGTCACGCGCGAGGTCGTGACCGACGGCCTGTGGGACCTCGACACGGCTTTCACCGAGATGGAGGGCGCCTTCCAGGAGGCGATCCTGCGCCCGAACCCGTTCGCGCCGAAGGGCTGACGGAGATCGCGCCCCTCACCCCCGAGCTGCTGGCGCTCGCGCAGCGCGCGGGTGCGATGCTCCGCGCGCGGCGCGAGACGATCGCAGTGGCCGAGGGCGCTGCCGGCGGGCTCGTCTCCGCCGCGCTGCTCTCCGTGGCGGGCGCCTCGACCTTCTACCTCGGCGGGGCCGTCGTGTACACGCTCGCTGCAGCGCGCGCCTTCGTCGCCGGCGTGGTGCCGGCGCCGCCGAATCTGCGCGGGGCGTCGGAGCCGTGGGCGCTGCACCTCGCTCGCTCGGCGGCGGCGAAGCTCGAGGCGAGCTGGGGCATCGGGGAAGGCGGCGCCGCGGGGCCCACCGGCAACCGCTACGGCGATCCGCCGGGCCACGCCTGGGTCGCCGTCGCCGGCGTCACCGAGGCAACGCGTCACGTCGTCACCGGAGACGACGACCGCGTCGCGAACATGGCGGCGTTCGCACGCGCCGCGCTGGAGCTGCTCGTCGAGCAGCTCGAGGGCTGACCCGAGAGGCGGCGCCGCTACGCTGCGCAGATGCCTCCTCGCAAGACCGACTCCGCCCGCCGGCTCCCGCGAAGAGCCCGCCTGAACCCGCGACGTCAGCCGCTCCAGCAGCGCTCGCGCGCGAAGGTCGAGGCGATCCTCGCTGCCACGATCGAGCTGTTCGCGGAGACGGACCTCGACGACCTCACCACCGCGGACATCGCGAAGCGCGCGCGGATCCCGATCGGCTCGCTCTACCACTACTTCCCGAGCAAGGAAGGCGTGCTCGCCGAGCTGGTGGCGCGCACCACGAACCGGATCGACTCGGCGTTCGCCGAGGGGCTCGCGCTCGACTTCGGCCGTCTGCCCTGGCGGGAGGCCATCGAGCGCGCCACCGACGCCGCCGTGCACGCGTACGAGAGCGACGCGACGTTCATCGCCGTCTGGCGTGCGTCGCGCTTCACCCCCCTGTTCCGCGACGCAGCCGCCGCGTCCGACGTGCGCTTCGCCGAGCTGCTCTCGGCGCTGCCCATGGGGAAATCCGTCCGGCCCTTCGCGATCCGCGCGGCGATCCGCCTCGCGAACGCCTTCCTCGACTGGATCCTCGAGACGTCCGACCCGCGCGAGCGCGCTCGCATCACCCGCGAGATGAAGCAGGCCGTGATCGCGTATCTCGCGCCCGAGTTCGAGGGACGCGGCTAGGCGAGCGCCCAGCGCGCGCGCGCGGCGGCGGGCGTGAGCTTCGCCGTCTCCGCGAGCTGCGCGAGGCGCTCGGGGTCGGCGAGGTCGCCCGGTTCGATGCGCACCTGCAGCGAGCGCGCGCTGGTGTGCGACTCGGTGCCGACGTCGACGAGGCGCACGCGCGTCTTGTTCGTCTTCGGGTCCATCAGCTGGTCGAAGGGCACCGCCACGATGGCACCGGCCTGGCGCGTGATCATCACGCCGGAGCCGCCGGCGAGCAGCGTGCGCACCGCGCCTGCGCCGAGGTCGCGGGTGTAGTCGAGGTCGAAGGCATTCGGCGCGGCGCAGCGCAGCTCGTAGCCCACGTCCTTCTCGACGATGGTCATCGAGATGCCGAGCTGCTTGAGGCTCGCACGCACGGTGTCGCGCAGCACCCCGCCGAGCGGCACCTCGGCGAGCCGCACGTGCCCGTGCTCGTCGCGCGGCGCACTCGCGAGAGCCTCGAGGTCGGCAGGCTCGAGCCGCGCGCCCACGCCCTCCGCGACCACCGCCACGCCGTGGCCGCGGCCCATCGAGAGCCGCTTCACGATCGCGCCCTCGAGGATGCCCGCCACCGTCGCGAGCCGGATCGGCCCCGGCGGAAACTCCTCGGGGATCAGCGCGAGCGTCGCGCCGGCGGCCTTGGCCGCGCCGAGCGCGAGGTGGCCCGCCGTGCGACCCATCATCACCACGAAGAACCAGCGCTGGCTGGTGCGCGCGTCCTCCATCAGGTGCGAGACGATGCGTGTGGCGTACTCGCGCGCGGTCTCGAAGCCGAAGGTGGGGATGCCGCCCGGCAGCGGCAGGTCGTTGTCGATCGTCTTCGGCACGTGCGCCACGCGGATCCGCCCCGCGGCCTGCTCGGCGACACGCCGCGCGGAGTACGCGGTGTCGTCGCCGCCGATCGTGATGAGGTGATCCACGCCGAGCTGCTCGAGCGTCGCCACCACGCGCGCGAGATCCTCGGGCTTCTTCGTCGGGTTGGCGCGCGAGGTCTGGAGGATCGAGCCCCCGAGCAGGTGCACGCGCGAGATCTGCGCGATGCGGAGCTCGAAGACGTGACTGGTCTCGCCCTTCATCAGCCACTGGAAGCCATCCACCAGCCCGAGCACGCGCGCGCCGGAGCGCCGCGCGAGGATGGTGGCGGCGCCGATCACACCGTTGATGCCCGGCGCCGGGCCGCCGCCGACCAGAATGCCGAAAGTCGCCATCGCCCCTCCCCGCAGACACGAGCAGCCTAGCCACCCCATCTACCCGCGCGCGTCCGCGGAGCGGGGAGGGCTCGGCCTGCGCAGGGCCGGTACCGGGGCTCGGCCAACCGAGGCGACCTCGGCGAAGCCGCCAACACGCCACGCACTTCCTGTGAGCCAAGGCCCGGAGCAGGCCGACCCTCCCCGGGCCGCGGCCTCCCTACCCCTTCTGCGCCTTCTTCATCCCCTCGAGCCCCATGATCACCGGCCAGCCCGTCACCGAGAGCGCGTTGCCGTGGCCGGTGGTGTGCACGTCGAAGGCGGCCTGGAGGGCGTTGTGCTGGCCCATGATGTCGAGCGTGTTGTTCACCATGCGCTTGGCCTGGGCGAGCGCGAACGGGTGCATCTCGGCGATCTGGCGGGCCAGCGCGAAGGTCTCCTCCTCGAGCTTCTCGGTCGCGACCACGCGATTCACCATGCCGAGGCGGTGCGCTTCGTGGGCGTCGTAGCGCCCGGCCGTGAAGAGCAGCTCCTTCGCCTTGCGCGCGCCGAACTCCCAGGTGTGCGCGTGATACTCGACGCCGCCGATGCCCATGCGCAGCACCGGGTCGCTGAAGAAGGCGTTCTCGGCGGCGATGATCAGGTCGCAGGGCCAGCACAGCATCATGCCGGCCGCGATGCAGGCGCCCTGCACGGCGGCGATCGAGGGCTTCGGCACGTCGCGCCACTTCCGCGAGTAGCCGATGTAGTGGACGCGCTCGAAGTGGAAGATCGCCTCGAGGCCCTTGTTCTTCAGATCGATGTTCGTGGCCTCGCCCGGCTTCGCGGAGATGTCGTGGCCCGACGAGAAGTGCGGGCCGTTGGCCTTCACCACGATCACGCGCACGTCGTCGTCCTGCGCCGCCTTCGTCCAGCAGGCGTCGAGCTCGTCGAGCATCTGCTTGTTCTGGGCGTTGCGGGCCTCGGGGCGATTCAGCGTGATCGCCGCGATGCGGTCCTTGGCTTCATAGAGAACGAACTCCAACTTGTTTCTCCGTTCGCCTTCGGCTCACTGCGCGCCGGGCGCCGCGCCCGGCTTGCCGTGTGACCGGTCAGGATGCGAGCAGCGCCTTCAAGTTGGTGCTCATGATGCGTTGCTGATCGCCCGGGCGCAGCGTCTTCAGCTCGTCCACGAAGGACAGCGGCTCGGCGAGGCCCTCGGGGTGCGGATAGTCGGAGCCGAACAGCACCTGGCCGACGCCGATCAGCTCGGCGAGCTGGTCGATCGGCTCCTCGTAGAACGGCGCCACGGAGACGTGGCGGCGGAAGGTCTCGAGCGGCGGCCGCGCGAACTCCTTCGGCATCTGGCCGTAGGCGTGCTCGAAGCGCTCGAGCAGGCCCTTCACCCACTTGCTCCCGTTCTCGATGCTCGCGACGCGCACGCCCGGGAAGCGGTCGAACACGCCGTGGCAGATCAGCGCCGCGAGCGCGTCGGCGATCGCGCGATCCTGGACCGCGAGGCATTGCTTGAGCGGCGTCGGCACGAAGGCGAGGAACTCCTTGCCTCCCTCCCACATGCGCACGAAGCGGTCGTAGCCCGAGTCGGAGGCATGCATCGAGACGAAGATCCCCGCCTCCTGCACGCGGGCCCAGAACGGGTCGAACTCGGGCAGGCCGGGCGAGCGGCTGCCGCGGTAGCCGGGCACCGGCGCCGGCCGCAGCCCCACGGTGCGCGCGCCGCGCGCGAGCGCCCACTCGAGCTCGGCCACCGCCATGTCCACGTCCATCAGCGTCACGAACGGGACCGCGAACAGGCGCTCCTCCCGGTGGAAGCCCCACTCGTCGTGCATCCACGTGTTGAGCGAGTGGATCACCGCGTTCATCAGCTCGTGGTCGTAGCTCATGCGCTCTTCGACCGCGGAGGCGAGCGTCGGGAAGATCAGCGTGGCGTGGACGCCCTGCTCGTCCATCAGCTTCAGCCGGTCGGCGCCGTTGCGATACGCCGGGATGCAGGGGATCGGCTTGCCCGAGAGCTGGCGCAGCGTGAGCCCTTCGATGTTCGTCGCGCGGTACCACTTCTCGTGGGCGCCCGGCGCGGCGAGCACGTCGAAGGTCGGGTTCGGGATGTAGTCCGAGATCGTGCCGCCGATCGCGAGCTTCTTGCGGCCTTCCACCTCGACGTAGCGGAACTCGTTCTTCCACTTGCGCGGGAGGTGGGCCGTCATGGCCTCCTCCGTCTCGTACAGGTGGTTGTCGGCGTCGTAGACGGGGTAGGGGAGCGGCTTCGCCATGGGGCCCTCCGACGAACGGAGGAGGAGTCTACCCCCTTGTCCCGAGATTTGACAGAACGTCAAATCTGGTAGAGGGACCCCTTGCGGCGCGGCTTGGGCGCGGTCGAGGCCTTGAGGCGGGCGAGCTCTTCGGAGGGGTCCATGAAGCTCGTGAGCGCGAGGCCGACCAACGCGACGCCGTGCGAGATCGCGCGCGCCGTACCGGCCGGATCGAAGTAGCCGTCCACGAGGGGCAGCAGCCAGGCGGCAAGGCCCGACTCGAAGGCCAGCACGAGCAGAGGCAGGGCGAGGAGCAGCAGAGGCGCAGCGCGCCAGCCGCGGCGGAAGGCCAGCAACGCGAGCGGGATCTCGATCAGCAGCAGGCTCATGGCTTCGTCCCCCGGTCAGCTTTCGCTTTCCTGAGGGAGTGCCGGGCCCCGGCCGGAAGGTGACGCCGGGCCCGGGCTCGCACGGCCAGCCGTGCTCTCAGTCCCCGCGCGGCAGCCCGAGGCCGCGGCGCGCGATGATGTTCTTCTGGATCTCGCTGGTGCCGCCGCCGATCGTGTCGACCACCGTGTAGCGGTAGCTGCGTTCGAAGCGGCCGCCGAGCGGGGCGCCGTCTTCACCGGGCCGCAGCACGCCCTCGGGCCCCATCAGGTCGAGCGCCGCATTTGCCACCCGCTTGCCGCACTCGTTCATGTACAGCTTGTACTCCGACGCCTCGAGCGTGGGCACGCGCTCGCGCAGCGCCGCCGAGATCACGCGGCGCTGGAGCATGCGCGCCACCTCGAGCTCGGTGACGGCGCGCGCGAGCCGCGCGCGCACCACCGGGTCGCGCTTCACGGGCTCGGCGTCGCGCACCGCACTGCGCGCCCAGCTCACCAGCGCCTTCACCTTCTCCTCGAGCGGCCCCACCGGCATCATCGCGAAGCGCTCGAGGTCGAGCGCCTCGCTGATGTACGTGAAGCCGGCGTTCAGCTGGCCCACCACGTACTCGTCGGGGACGAACACGTCGTCGAAGAACACCTCGTTGGTGCGCTCGTCGCCGATCGTCCAGATCGGCCGGATCGAGAAGCCGGGGTGCTTCATCGGGATCAGGAACAGCGTGATGCCCTTGTGCTTCTCGGCCGGGTTGGTGCGGGCGCCCACCCAGTACCAGTCGGCGAAGTGCGCGGAGGTGGTCCAGCTCTTCTGGCCGCCGAGGCGCCAGCCGCCCTCCACCTTCGTGGCGCGCAGCTGCATGTTCGCGGCGTCGGAGCCGGCCTGCGGCTCGCTGTAGCCGATCGCGAACTCGATCTCGCCGCGCATGATCTGCGGCAGGAACTCCGCCTTGAGCTTCTCGCTGCCGCGGCGGATCACCGTCTTGCCGACGATGCCGACGCCCTTGCCCGGCTGCGGCGCGCCGTAGCGCGAGAGCGCTTCCGTCAGGATGAAGTCGTAGATGCCCGACAGCTCGCGCCCGCCGTACTGCTTCGGCCACGACATGCCGAGCCAGCCGCGCTCGGCGAGCTTCCGCATGAACGCGCGCTTGGCCGGCGTGTCCACGGTCTGCGAGAGCTGCTCGGGGTTCGGGTCCATCACGTCCGGCGAGTAGTTCTCCCGCAGGAACGCCTCGACCTCGGCCTCGAAGGCCTTCTCTTCCGCGGAGAGCTCGAAGTCCACCGTCTACCCCTTCTTCTCGCGCAGCGCGGCGCTCGCGCGCTCTTCGTTGCGCATCGCCTCTTCCAGCGTGTGCTCGGCGCCGTAGCTCACGGCGGCCTTCGCGGCCGCCAGCACCTCGGGCCGGTGCGCCGCCATCGACGCCGCGAGCTCGCGCGCCGCGCTCGCGAGCTTCTCCGCCGGCGCGAGCGCGTTCACGAGCCCGATCTCGAGCGCCTCGCGCGCCGGAATCGTGCGGGCGCTCAGCACCAGCTCGAGCGCCTTCGCGCGCCCGACGAGACGCGGCAGGAGGTGCGTGCTGCCGAGCCCCGGCAGGATGCCGAGCTTCACGAAGGCGAGGCCGAGCTTCGCGTCCTCGCTTGCGATGCGGATGTCGAACGGGAGGATCATGGTGACGCCCACGCCGATCGCCGCGCCGTTCACCGCCGCGAGCAGCGGCTTCGGATACGCGGCCAGCTCGAGCGGGAGCTTCCGGAGGAAGTCCTCCTCGCCGAGGCGCGGTCCTTTCGACGCGTTCGCGCCGGCCTGGTGCGCCTTCAGGTGCTCGAGGTCCACGCCCGCGCAGAAGCCGCGCCCGGCGCCCGTCAGGATGACGGCACGCACCGCGGCGTCCTCGCGCCATGCGCGCAGCACCGCGGTGACTTCTTCACCCATCTCCGTGGTGTAGGCGTTCAGCTTCTCGGGCCGGTTCAGCGTGAGCGTGCCGATGCCGTCCGAGACGTCGGTGAGGATATGGGCGTGCGGCACGGCCGCACAGACTAGACGGCCCGTCGACGGAGGACCATCGCGAGCGCCGCGGCGCCGGCGGCGATCCGCAGCGCGGCCCGCGCGGGGCGTCGCGCGGCTAGTGGTGGTGCATGAGATCGATGACGGTGGTCGCCCTTTGACCGAGGAGCACGCGCCCGACCACCGCCATGTGCGCGCTCCAGTGCGCCTCGGCCTCGGCCGCCTTGCCGGCCTCGATCAGGGAAACGAGCCGCTCCTGCGAGCGGATGCCGCGGCGCCGCGTCGCCGCCGAGTCCCGCGCCGGCCCCGCCTTGCTCACCGCGGTCACCGCCTTTGCGACGACCTCATTCAGCATCTCGGCGACGATGGTCAGCGTCTGGTTCCCGGCGAGCGCCACGAGGCGCTCGTGGAAGCGCGCGTTGGCGCGACCGAACGCGTCGGGCTCCATGAGCGCGCGCTCCTGCTCGTCGATCAGCCGTCGCAGCTCCGCCGCCGCCGCGCGGCGCGAGCGCAGCGACGCGACCACGCGCACCGCCAGTCGGCTCGAGCCAGGCTGCGCGCCTCGTAGACGTCCGCGAGCGACACGTTGCGCGCCTGGAGCACGAGCGCCGCGGTTCGCGCCGTCATGCGCTCGTCGGGCACGTGGACGACGACGCCGCCGAGCATGCCGCGCACCACGGAGATCAGGCCTTCGGCCTCGAGGATGCGGAGCGCCTCGCGGAGCGACGGCCGCGACACGCCGAAGCGCTCCACCAGCTCGGGCTCGTGGCCGAGCGAATCGCCCTCGGAGAGCTCGCCCGACACGATGAGCCGGCGCAGCTCGTCGGCGATCTGCTGAGGCTTCTCGCGCAGCCGCGTCCGTTCCGATCCGTCCTTCGCCATCACGCTTCGCTTCGCTCGCGGCACCTGCTTCGCTCCGCCGGCGCGGACGGTAGCTATCTCGCCGCCGCGCGGGCGAGAGCAAAGCGGCCGGTGATCAGCGGCAGGTCGAGAAAGGTTCGGATGCCCGGCGGCGCGGCGCAGACGTGCGGGATCGCGTGGATGGCGTGCATGGCGGTGCCGAGGCAGCCCTGGTCGTTCTCGTCCTCGCCGTGCACGGCGATGGTGGCCTCGAGCCGCAGCGACGGCGCGCCGTCGATGCTGACGCGCCAGCCGCGACCGCGCGGCCAGTGCGGCGCCTGATCGGCGCCGAGCCGGGTGACGTGCTCGACGGTGATGGCGCCACCGCCCGCGACGATGCCGGTGAAGCCGAAGCGCTGCGCCGCGACGGTGCCCGCGCGGATCTCGCCGGCCGCGACCGTGAAGGTGTGGTCGCTGACGGCGACCTCGCGCGTGAACTCGAAATCCTCGATCGTCGCGCCGAGGCCGTCGGCCACGAGCAGGATCGGCGCGCGGAACGTCGCGCCCATCAGCCGCGGATCCGCGACCGGCACCTTCGCATCGGGCGCGCGCCCGAAGCCCATGATGTCGAGGAGCATCGGCGCGCTCGGGTAGCTCGAGTAGTCCAGGAGCTCCTGCACGCGGATGGAATCGATGCGACGGAACAGCCCCGACAGCGTGAGCGGCACGACCTCGGCGGCCCAGCCCGGCTCGATGCCGGTGCCGTGGAACGACGTCTGCCCCGCGCGGCAGGCCTCCTCGAGCTGCAAGACCACGGCGGCGCCGAGGCTCTTCGGGTAGATCAGGCCGGTCACGGCCGTCGACACCACGTTCTTGCCCGATGCGAGCAGCCGGCAGATGTCGTCGAGCGCGGCCATGGGATTCATCTCGCCCTGCGCCGCGTAGAGGACGCAGTCGGCCTCGAGCGCGAGCACCTCGTCGCTGCTCGCCGTCGCGACGACGCCGGTGGGGCCGAGGCCGCACAGCTCGCCGACGTCGCGCCCCGCCTTGTCGTCGCTGTACACGCGGGCGCCGACCAGCTCGAGCTCCGGATGCGCCGAGGATCGCGGCGATCGCGTGCCGGCCGACGGTGCCCGTCGCCCACTGGACGACGCGGAGGGGTCGGGTCTGAGCGCTCACGGGGGCTCCTCGACGGCCGCGAAAACATCTAGACTTTTCCATCCTACCACGGCAGCGGGAGGCAAGTCGCGATGGAAGCGCAGGAATGGTCCCTGGCGGCCGTGTTCGAGGTCGTCGCCGGCGCGGTGCCCGACCGCGACATGCTGGTCTGGAAGAGACGTCCGGCGGACCTACGCGGAGGTCGCGGCGCGCACGCGGAGCTTCGCCGCGTTCCTCGCAGCGCCGCGGCCTCGGCGTCCGCCGCGAGCGCGGCGAGCTCGAGCGCTGGGAGTGCGGCCAGGCGCCCGGTCGCGCTGCTCCTCTACAACTGCCCCGAGTACATCGAGTCGATGCTGGGCTGCTTCCGCGCCCGGGCCGTGCCCTTCAACGTCAACCAGCACTACCGGCCCGAGGAGATCCGCGGCCTGCTCGACATGGTCGGCGCCGAGGCGGTCGTCTATCACCGCGCGCTCGGCCCGCTGCTCGCCGAGGCGGCGCGCGGCGCGCGGCCTCGTGCTCGTCGACGTCGACGACGGCTCGGGCGTCCCCGCCGCTCGCCGGCAGCACGAGCTTCGAGGACGCCGTCGCGCAAGCTCGCCGGCGCGCGGAGCTTCCGGTCCCGTCGCCCGACGACCTCTACCTGGTGTGCACGGGCGGCACGACCGGCTCGCCGAAGGGCGTGCTGTGGCGCCAGGGCGACATCTTCGTCGCAGCGATGGGCGGCAGCCGAGGGCGCGACGCGCGGAGAGCATCGGCGCGCAGGCGCGCTGCCGGCGGCGGCACCTGGTTCGCCGCGCCGCCGCTGATGCACGCCGCCGCGCAGTGGACGGCGTTCGCCGCGCTCCACTGCGGCGGCACGATCGTGCTCCACGACGACTCCGCTCCGTTCGACGCGCGCACCATCCTCGAGACCGTCGCGCGCGAGCGGGTCAACCTGCATGTCGATCGTCGGCGACGCGTTCGCCCGCCGCCTGATCGAGGAGCTGCGCGCGCGACCGTACGACCTCGTCGTCGCTGCAGACGCATCGCGACCGGCGGCGCGATGACGAGCGCAGGCGGCGAAGGAAGCGCTCCTCGAGCTGCTGCCGCACGTCACGATCGTCGACGGCTACGGCGCCTCGGAGACCGGCGGCATGGCCTACGGCGCGACGCGACGCGGCGGGACGCCGCGGCGGCTTCGCGCCGGCGCAGCGGGCGCGGCGGTGCTGTCGGCCGACCGGAGCCGCTTCCTCGCGCCGGGCGACGACGAGATCGGCTGGACCGCGCGGCGCGGCCGCGTGCCGCTCGGCTACCTCGGCGATCGCAAGAAGACCGAGCAGACCTTCCCGATCATCGACGGCGAGCGCGTCGCCGTGCCGGGCGATCGCGCGCGGCTCTCGCCGAGACGGCGCGATCGTCCTGCTCGGGCGCGACTCCCTGGTCGTGAACAGCGGCGGCGAGAAGATCTTCGTCGAGGAGGTCGAGGAGGTGCTCCGCCGGCACCCCGACGTCGTCGACGCGCTCGTCGTCGGGCGGCCGAGCGAGCGCTTCGGCGAGGAGGTCGTCGGCATCGTGCAGCTCCGGCCCGGGTGCGACGCTCGATGCCGTCGCGCTGCGCGAGTTCGTCGCGCGGTCGATCGCGCGCTTCAAGGCGCCGCGCGCGATCGCGTTCTGCGAGCGCATCCGCCGCCACGCGAGCGGCAAGGCCGACTACGCGTGGGCGCGGACCGTCGCCGCACAGGCCGTGTCCGCCGCGAAGAGCTCGCACGAGTAGTGCGTTCCGAGCGCATGGGCTCACCCGTCGAGCCGGGTGGACGGCCAGCGGAGGCCCATCTCTGCTCCGGCGCTAAGAATCGGGTTATGCGCCTCCGCAGAGATGGGCCTCCGCTGGCCACGCTGCCGGTCGGTTCGCGCATCTGAGTCGCGGCGCCGCGACTGAATTCGAGTTCCGGCCGCCGGAGACCGGCGCCGGCGGAGGCGCATAACCCGGTTCTCAGCGCCGGAGCCGGGGCCGGTCTCCGGCGGCCTCTTCGCCTCGCTGCGCACGCCGCTTCGCGCCGCTCGGGTCAGCTCTCCGGCACCTCGAAGTGGTCCTTGCACAGCTCGAAGCGCCTGCTTCGTGCCGTGCTTGGCGCGCGTCTTCACGAAGTTGAACTCGCCGTCCTCGAACTGCAGGTTGGTGCCGAAGGCGTGGAAGAGGTAGCTCGCGACCTCCTCGCCCTGGTACCCCTGCAGCTGCTCGACCAGGCGGAACGCCTCCTTCGCGATCACGATGCCGTCGGCGGGCATGCGCGCGACCTTGCGCGCCCACCAGCTCGCCCGCGCCTCGACGGCCGTCGTCGTCCACGACCTCGGTGAAGATCGAGAGGTGCTCGAGCTTCTCGGCCGGGATGGTGTCGCCGGTGAGGAGCAGCCGCCGCGCGAGCGTCGGGCCGAGCCGGTAGAAGAACATGTGCAGCGAGCCGAGCGCCGGCCCGAGGAAGCGCGTCGCGGGCATCCCGACCACGGTGTCGCGCGCGACCACGGAGATGTCGGCCATCAGCGCCATCTCGAAGCCGCCGCCGAGCGCGAAGCCGCGCACCTCGGCGACGATCACCTTCGGGTAGCCGAGGAAGTTGTGGTAGAAGTCGAAGGTCTTGCGGTCGACGGACAGCCGCCGCCGCTGGCTCGGCCGTTGCGGGCGGCGCGCCCTCGCTCGCGCTCGGCCGCGTCCTTGCCGTACCAGGAGTAGGCGTTGGCCATGTCGGCGCCCGGTGCTGAAGACGCCGCCGCTTCCGCGCAGCAGCACGACCTTGATGTCGTCGTCCAGCGCGAGCTCGTCGAGGTACGCGCCGAGCTGCTCGCGCATCGGCGTGTCGTACGCGTTCCGCCGCTCGGGGTTGTTGAGCGTGAGGCGGGCGATGCCCGTGCTCGCGTCGCGTTCCATCAGCACACGGTTGTCACTCACGAGCTCGTCCTCCTGGATTGCGCGATCGTTCGCTGACCTAGGTATAACATCTAGATATTTTCCAGCGAGCGAGGATCGGCCACCGCGCGCATGGACTTCCGCCTCGACGAGGAGCAGCTCGAGCTCCAGGACACCGTCCGCCGCTTCTGCGCGGAGCGGTTCGCGCTGGGAGCGGATCGCGCAGCGCGACGGCCAGCCGCTCGACCGGGCCGCGTGGCGCGAGCTGGCCGAGCTCGGGGTCTTCGGCCTGCTCGTGCCGCGAGGACGAGGCGGCCCGGCCTCGGCGTGGTCGAGGGCGCGATCGTCTTCGAGCAGCTCGGTGCGCATCTCGTGAGCGGACCCGTCCTCTGGTCGACGCTCGCGGCTCCGCTGCGTCGACGGCGCCGCGAGCGGCGAGCGCCTCGTCGGCGGCGTCGAGCAGGCCGGCGCGACGGCGAGCCGATCGCTCGTCGAGCACGCGCGCGAGATCGACGCGCTGCTCGTGCTCCGCGCCGACGGCGTGTTCGTCTGCGCGGGGTCGGAGCTGCCCGCCTTCGAGCCGCTCGCTCCGCTCGATCCGCTCACGCCCGTCGGCGCGCTGCGACGCGCTGCCCGAGAGGCGCGCGGGTGGGCGACGCGCGACGACGCCGTCGCAGCTGCGCCTCGTGGGCACCGTCCTCAGCGCCGCGATGCTGCTCGGCGTCTCCGACGCCGCGCTCGAGGCGTCGCGCCGCTACGCGCTCGAGCGCGAGCAGTTCGGCGTCCCGATCGGATCCTTCCAGGCCGTGCAGCACATGCTCGCCGACATGTACGTCCGCACCGCCCTCGCCCGCAGCGCCACCTATGCGGCGGCCGCCGTGCTCGACGACCCGGAGATCGGCGACCCGCTGCGCGCGAGCGCGGCCGCGAAGCTCCTCGCCGGCGAGGCGGCGCTCGAGAACGCGCGCGCCGCGATCCAGGTGCACGGCGGCATGGGCTTCACCTGGGAGATGCTGCCGAACTACCTGCTCAAGCGCGCCTGGGTGCTCGAGCACGCCTTCGGCGACGCCGACGCGCACGCGCTCGCGCTCGGCGCGTCCATCGAGGAGCGCGCTCGCATGACGACGCCAGCGGCTCCCGAAGGCGTCGCGATCGAGAGCCAGCGACGGCGTCCTGCGCATCACGCTCGATCGCCCGTCGCGCAAGAACTCGCTCGACGTCGCCGCGATCCGGCGCATCGTCGCCGCGCTCGAGGCTGCCGCCACCGACGACTCGCTGCGCGTCGTCGTCCTCGCCGGCGAGCGGACCGGACTTCTGCTCGGGCGCGGACTGGGTGGCGTCGAACGCGGCCGGCGCGCGACCGCGGACGGGGAGCCTCCAGCGGCGCACGGCGCTCCAGGCGCACCGGCTGATCGAGCTGCTCGCGAAGATCCAGCTGCCGGTCGTCTGCGCGCGTGCGCGGCTGGGCGGCCGGGCTCGGCTTCCAGCTCGCGCTCGCCGCCGACTTCACGATCGCCGCCGAGTCGGCCTGCTTCTGGGAGCCCTTCGTCGAGCGCGGCTTCAGCGCCGACAGCGGCTCGACCTGGCTGCTGCCGCGGCTCGTCGGCGTCGCGCGCGCCAAGGAGCTGCTGCTGCTCGGCCGCAAGCTCTCCGGCGCGGAGGCGGCGGCGTGGGGGATCTGATCCACCGCGCCGTGCCCGACGACGAGCTCGACGGCCGCCGACGCGGCGCTCGTCGACCAGCTCGCCGGCGGCCGCCACCGTCGCGGTCGGGCTCACCAAGCAGCTGCATCCACCGCTCGCTCGAGACGGGGCTCGTCGAGGCGATGGCAGAGCGAGTCGTTCGCGCTCGAGCTCGTCGTCGCGCACGGCGGACTTCAAGGAAGGCCTGCTCGCCTTCAAGGAGCGGCGACCGGCCCGGTTCGAGGGCCAGTGAGGCGACCATGGAGTTCGAGACCATCCGCTACGAGGTCGAGGACCGGATCGCGACGATCACGTTCAACCGGCCCGACCAGCTGAACGCGGTGAGCCCGCTGATGGTGCGCGAGCTGCGCGCCGCGTACGCCGCGGCCGAGTCCGACGACGCGGTGTGGATCGCCATCGTGACCGGCGCCGGGCGCGCGTTCTGCGCGGGCGCCGACGTCACCGAGATCCCCGACGACGGCCGCGTCATCTACGACGAGCCCTACCTCTCGACGCTACGCGCAGTGGGAGGCGCCGCAGGAGGCCACGCCGCCGTTCCGGTCGATGACCAAGCCCGATCCTGACCGCCGTCAACGGCCTCTGCTGCGGCGCCGGGCCTCGACCTGGTGACGACCGGCGACATCGTCGATCGCGTCCGAGCGCGCCGAGTTCTTCGACCCGCACGTGAGCATCGGCCTCGTGTCGGGCCGCGAGATGGTGCGCCTCGCCCGCGTGCTGCCGCTCAACGTCGCGATGCGCGTCGCGCTGACCGGCCGCCACGAGCGGCTCGGCGCGCAGCGCGCCTACGAGCTCGGCCTGGTGTCCGAGGTCGTCCCGCACGACCGGCTGCTCGAGCGCGCGCGCGAGATCGCGGCGCTCGTCAACCGCAACGCGCCGCTCGCCGTCCGCGGCACGCGCCTCGCGATCCGCAAGGGCCTCGACCTGCCGCTGCACGAGGCGGAGATCCTCGCCGAGACCTTCCGCGAGCGCGTGCGTCCGCACCGACGACGCGAAGGAGGGGCCGCGCGCCTTCGTCGAGAAGCGCGCCCCGGACTGGAAGTGCCGATGAGCGCGACCTACGCGACGATCCGCTACGAGACGACGCCGGACCGCGTCGCGACGATCACGCTCGATCGGCCCGACGCGCTCAACGCCTTCGACCGCGCAGATGTGCGAGGAGATCCGCGCCGCCTGGCAGCGGATCAAGGACGATCCGGCGGTCAACGCCGTCGTGCTGCGCGCCGCCGGCGACCGCGCGTTCTGCGCCGGGCTCGACGTCAAGAAGGCGTACGGCCAGCCCGACGACGTCTGGAACCACGAGGACCCGGGCGAGCTGCTGAGCCCGAAGTGGCAGAAGGTGTGGAAGCCGGTCGTCTGCGCCGTGCAGGGCATGTGCACCGCGGGCGCCTTCTACTTCCTCAACGAGGCCGACGTCGTCATCTGCTCGACGGACGCGACCTTCTTCGACTCGCACGTGACGCTACGGCATGGTGTCGGCGCTCGAGCCGGTCGGGCTCATGCGCCGGATCGGGCTCGGCGAGACGCTGCGCATCGCGCTCTCCGGCAACGACGAGCGCGTCTCCGCCGAGACGGCGCTGCGCATCGGCCTGGTGACCGAGGTCGTCGCGCGCGACCAGCTCTGGCCGCGCGCGCACGAGATCGCGGCCGGCATCGCGAGCAAGCCGACCGCCGCGACGCAGGGCACGGTGCGCGCGATCTGGGAGTCGCTCGACCGGCCGTACCGCGCCGCGATGGAGCAGGGCCTGCATCTACACGCGGCGTCGGCAACCCGATCGGCATGGCCGAGGTGAGCGCGAACGCCGCCGGCGCCGCGGCCGCCGAGGATCCGCTGATGAGCGACGCGTCGCACCGAGCTCGGCGAGCGCATCGCCGCGGTGCTCGCGCTCGATCCCGTCGGCGCCGGCGATCGAGTTCGCGGGGCGCTGGCGCACGTGGGGCGAGCTCGGCGCCACCGTCGAGTCCGTGGCCGCGCAGCTTCCGGTCGCGGGCACGCGGATCGGCGTGCTGCTGCGCAACCGGCCGGCGCAGGTCGCGCTTCCTGCTCGGCGCGCTGCGCGCCGGCGCGTGCGTCGTCGCGATCGACCCGCAGCGCGGCGCCGAGCGCGTCCGCCGCGAGATCGCGTCGCTCGAGCTTCCCTGCGTCGCCGGCGAGCCGGACGATCTCGCGCGCGCTCGTCGGCGCCGAGGTCGCGGCGACGCACGCTCTCGCGCGCGCGACGTCGGCGAGGCCGTCGACGTCGTGCGCAGCCGCGGAGCCGGCCGAGCCGACCGACGCGCCCCGGCGTCGCCGTGCAGAT
Source organism: uncultured delta proteobacterium (assembly GCA_963716895.1). Taxonomy (GTDB): domain Bacteria; phylum Myxococcota_A; class UBA9160; order UBA9160; family UBA6930; genus JBFIYM01. The sequence continues at coordinate 2,666,644 of CAVQUJ010000010.1, read as the reverse complement.
GCTGACGAGCGGCACCACCGGGCCGCCGAAGCGCGTCGACCTCTCGCTACGAGACGCTCGCGCGCGTCGCTCGTCGGCGCGAAGCACTACGAGTCCAATCGCGACGCCGAGCTGCGGCTGCGCGCCGGCGTCGCGATCGTCAACTCGCCGCTCGTCCACCTCGGCGGCCTGTTCCGCGTCCTCCAGTGCGTGCACGACGGCCGCTCGTTCGCGCTGCTCGAGCGCTTCACGGTGGACGGCTGGGTCGACGCCGTTCGCCGCCACCGGCCGGCGACGGCGAGCCTCGTGCCCGCCGCGCTGCGCATGGTGCTCGAGGCCGACGTCGATCCCGCGCGACCTGAGCAGCGTCCGCTCGGTCGTCTCGGGCACGGCGCCGCTCTCGCCCGACGACGCCGATGCGTTCATGGCGAAGTACGGCATTCCGGTGCTCGGCTCGTACGCCGCGACCGAGTTCGGCGGCGGCGTCGCGGGCTGGAACCTCGCCGACCACCAGCAGTTCTGGGCGGCGAAGCGCGGCAGCGTCGGTCGCGCGCACCCGGGCTGCGAGCTGCGCGTCGTCGACCCCGAGAGACGGCGCGCGTGCTCGGCGCCGACGCGGAGGGGCTGCTCGAGGTGAAGGCCGCGCAGCTCGGCGACGGCAGCGCGTGGATCCGCACCACCGACCTCGCGCGCATCGACGCCGACGGCTTCCTCTGGATCCTCGGTCGCGCCGACCAGGTCGATCATCCGCGGCGGCTTCAAGGTGCGTCCCGACGACGTGCGCGCCGCGCTCGAGCGGCATCCGCGCGTGCGCGGCGCCGCGGTGGTGAGCCGCGCCGGATCGCGCGCCTCGGCGCGGTGCCGGTCGCGGCCGTCGAGCTGCGCGCGGGCGCGAGCCCGTCACGCCGCAGGACCTGCTCGCGCACGCCTCCGCCACGCTCGCGCGCTACGAGCTGCCGGCCGAGATCCGGATCGTCGACGAGCTGCCGCGCACCGCCTCGGCGAAGGTCGACCTCGCCGCCGTCGCGCGCGCTGTTCGCCGAGAGCCTGAGCATGGATCTGCGCTACAGCCGCGAGGACGAGGCGTTCCGCGCCGAGATCCGCGCGTGGCTCGAGATGGAGGTCCCCGCGCACGGCCCGCCGCCGCCGCTCGGACGACTGGCCGGCGCGCCGTGCCTACGACACCGCGTGGCAGCGCAAGCTCCACGACGCCGGCCTCGCCGGCCTCGCGTGGCCGGCGGAGTTCGGCGGGCGCGGGCTGCCGATCAGCCAGCAGCTCGTCTACCTCGAGGAGTACGCGCGCGCCGGCGCGCCGTACATCGGCGTGAACTTCGTCGGCCTCATGCACGCCGGCCCGACGCTGATCGCCGAGGGCAGCGACGCGCAGCGCGCGTTCCACCTGCCGCGCATCCTCGCGCGGCGAGAGCGTGTGGTGCCAGGGCTTCTCCGAGCCGCAGGCCGGCTCCGATCTCGCCTCGCTGCGCACGCGGGCCGAGCGCCGCGGCGACGAGTACGTCGTCACGGGCAGAAGATCTGGAGCACGCGCGCGCACGTCGCCGACTACTGCGAGCTGCTCGTCCGCACCGACGCCGACGCGCCGAAGCACGCAGGGCATCACCTGGCTGATCCTCGACATGCACCAGCCCGGCGTGACGGTGCGCCCGATGCGGACGCATCGACGGCGAGAGCCACTTCTGCGAGGTCTTCCTCGACGAGGCGCGCGTGCCGGTCGAGAACCGCGTCGGCGCGGAGAACGACGGCTGGCGCGTCGCCAACGTGACGCTGCGCTTCGAGCGCGGCACCGCGTTCGCGCAGCACATCATCACGATGCGCTCGCAGGTGCTGCGCCTCGCGTCGCTCGCGAAGTCCCGCCGCGGCGCCGCGCGGCACGGCGTGGGACGATCTGCGCCGCAGGATCGGGCGGCTCGACGCGAGCGTCGAGGCGCTCTGGAGGATGACGCAGATGTGCGTCGCGGAGGCCGAACGCACCGGTAGCGCCGTCGCCGCTCGGGTCCGCGGTCAAGCTGCGCTACAGCGAGCTGAGCCAGGAGATCGCCGAGCTCGCCGTGCGCGTCGTCGGGCGGCCGATCATCGGCGCGGCCGAGCTCGACGACGTGCGGACGAGCGACGTCGTGCGCGAGTACCTGTGGTCGCTCCAGACCACGATCGCCGCCGGGCACCTCGCAGATCCAGCGCAACCTGATCGCGCAGCGCATCCTCGGGATGCCGAAGGGGCGCTGAGATGCGCTGGACCTTCGGCGTCGAGCCGCTGCGCGCAGTCGCTCGACGTCGCGTCGCTGCTGCGCACGGTCACCGGCCTCGTGCTGTCGCTCGAGGCGCCGCACGCCGCGGTCGAGCGCCTCGCCGCCGCGCTGCGCAGCGCCGAGGCGGAGCTCGCGGCGCTCGTCCCCGGCGATCCGGCGCCGCGCGTCGGCGCGGACGCGCCGCGCGGACGGCCGCGTCTACATCGACCACTCGCGCGACATCGGCGCCTTCAACCCGTGCTTCCCGACGTACGAGATCCGCGTCGACGGCGATCGCGCGTCGGGCACGGTCACGCTTCCCGATCGTCTACGAGGGCCCGCCCGGGCTCGTGCACGGCGGCTTCCTCGCCGTGTTCTTCGACTCGGTCGTCCAGCACCACAACTGCGACGTCGGCGTCGCCGGGCAAGACGACCTCGCTCGCGGTCACGCTACCGGCGGCCGACGCCGCTCCTCACCGAGCTCGCAGTTCGAGGTCGAGCGCGCGGTCGAGGACGCGCCGGATCACCTCGACGGCGCGGCTGATCGCCGGACGGCGACGTGCTCTGCGAAGCGCAGATGAGCGCGGTCGCCGGCGACCTCGCGCGCGCTGCCCGAGGTCTCGCCGCGGCAGGGTCGGCGCGTGACGGCCGCGACGATCGACGCGGGTGACGGGCTCCCGCTCACCTCCCCGCGCTGCTGCGCGCGCGGGTCGCGTCGCGCGGCGCGTCCGTGCTGCTCGCCTGCGACGACGACGTCCTGACCTACGCGGCCGCCGAGCGCGATCGGCCGCGCTCGCGCGGGGCTCTGCTCGCCGCGGGCGCGGGCAAGGGCACGCACGTCGGGATCCTCCACCCGAACGGCAGCGAGTTCGTCGTCGCCTGGCTCGCGGCCGCGCGGATCGGCGCCGTCAGCGTTCCGCTCAGCACGTTCTCGACCGGCGCCGAGCTGCGGCGTCCTGCTCCGCAACGCCGACGTCGCGCTGCTGCTCAGCGCCTCGTCGTACCGATCGCACGACTACGCGGCGGTGCTGCGCGAGGCCGTGCCCGAGCTCGACCTCGGCGCGCCTCCGCCGCTGTTCGCCGACTCGCTGCCGGTGCTGCGGCGCGTCGCGTTCGTCGAGCCGGGCGAGGCGTCGATCCGGCTGGTCCATGCGATGCGCTCGAGGAGCGCGGGACGGTCGATCGAGCCCGGCGTCCTCGCGGCGGCGGAGGCAGCGGTCAGCCCCGGCGACCGGCTCACGATCGTGCACACCTCGGGCTCGACGAGCGAGCCGAAGGGCGTGATCCACACGCACGGCGCGCTGATCCGCCACCTCGACAACCTGAACCAGATCCGCCGCTACACGCCCGACGAGGTGCTGTTCTCCAACTCGCCGTTCTTCTGGATCGGCGGGCTCGCCTACTCGCTGCTCGGCACGCTCGTCGCCGGCGGCCGAGCTCGTCTGCTCGAACGCGCCGCATGCCGCCGGCGTGCTCGACGTGCTCGAGCGCGAGCGGCCGACGATGGTCAACGGCTTCGCGCAGTCCGTCGCCCATCTGCCGCGCGACCCGAGCTTCGCGGAGCGCGACCTGTCCTCGATCCGGCGCGGCAACCTCTTCCCGATCATGCCGGACGGCGTGCGACCGGCGGATCCCGAGCTGCGCCACGCGATGCTCGGCATGACCGAGACCGGCAGCGTGTGCCTCGTCGAGCGACGACGAGTCCGATCAGCCCGAGCACCGGCGCGGATCGTTCGGCCGCCCGGCGCCCGGCTTCGAAGCGAGCGTCGTCGATCCCGACACCGGCGCGACCTGTGGTCCGGCGAGCCGGGCGAGCTCTAGCTGCGCGGTCCGTTCCTGATGGAGGGCTACTACGGGCGCGAGCGACACGAGGTGTTCGACGCCGACGGCTGGTACCGCACCGGCGACCTCGTCGTCGTCGACGACGACGGCTTCTTCTACTTCCAGGGACGCCGCGGCGACATGATCAAGACGAGCGGCGCGAACGTCTCGCCGCGCGAGGTCGAGGCGGCGATCCGCGAGCTCACCGGGCTCGCCGCGCACGTCATCGGCATCGCGGACGACGGCCCGCGGGCAGGTCGTGGCGGCGGCGGTCCGCGTGCCGGCCGGTCGCGTCGTCGACGTCGACGAGCTGCGCGAGCGAGCTCGCCGCGCGCCTCTCCGCCTACAAGGTGCCGCGGCGCTTCCTGCTGCTCGCCGACGACGACGGTCCCGATGCTGTCGAGCGGCAAGCTCGACCGGCGCGCGCTCGAGGCGCTCTTCCGTGCCGGGTGACGCGTGGACGATTCCGCGGGTGCTGGCGCGCCGGCGGCGGGCCGACGCCCGGGTCCAGGCCCTCGTCAGCGACGACGCGCGCGATCACCTACGCCGAGCTCGACGACGCGAGCCGCGCGCTCGCGAGTCGCCTGGTCGCGCGCCGGGCGTCGGCAAGGGCGACCGCGTCGGCCTGCTGATGCCGAACGGGATCGAGTGGGCGACGGTCGCGCTCGCGGTGATGCGCGTCGGCGCGCGTGCTGGTCCCGCTCAGCACGCTGCTCCGGCCGCCCGAGCTGCTCGCGCAGCTGCGGGTCGCCTCGGTCAGCCATCTGATCGCGGTGCGCGCCTACCGGGGCCGCTCGTACCTCGACGACCTCGCGCTCGCTCGCGCCGGCGCTCGTCGATCGCATCCGGAGCGCGCCAGCGCGATCCGCGTGCTGCCGGCGCTGCGCGCGATCTGGATCGTGGGGCGAGCTGCCGGACGCGCCCGCGCCGCGCGCGCATGGTCGAGGCGCTGGAGGACGTCGGTCCGTCCCGCCGACGACATGGTCGATCCTGTTCACCTCGGGCAGCCGCGGCGCGCCGAAGGGCGTGATCCACACCCACGGGAGCGCGCTCCGCGCGACCGCGGCCGGGCTCGAGGCGCGCTGCGTCGGCGCCGGCGAGCGGCTCTACATCCCGATGCCGTTCTTCTGGACGGGCGGCTTCTGCGGCGGGCTGCTCTCGGTGCTGCTCGCGGGAGCGACGCTGCTCACCGAGTCCACGCCGGAGCCGGGCCGCACGATCCGATTCCTGGAGCGCGAGCGCGTCGACGCTGTTCCGCGGCTGGCCGGACCAGGCGGCGCGCATCGCGGCGCACCCGGACTTCGCGACGGCCGATCTCGCGTCGCTGCGCCCGGCGAGCCTCGCCGCGGTGCTGCCGCCGGCACAGCGTCCGCGCGCCGGGGCGCGCGCGAACCTCTTCGGCATGACGGAGTCGGGCGGCCCGTACTGCGGCGCGCGCCTGGACCTCGATCTCCCGGCGAGCAAGCACGGCAGCTGCGGCCGCCCGTTCGCGGGCATCGAGGTCCGCATCGTCGATCCCGAGAGCGGCAGGGTGGTGGCGCCGGGCGTCAGGGTGAGATCCAGCTCCGCGGACCGAACCTGATGCGCGGCATCTGCGGTCGGACGCGCGCCGAGCTCTTCGACGCCGACGGCTACTACTCGACGGGCGACCTCGGGACGCTCGACGACGACGGCTACCTCTGGTTCGCGGGTCGCCGCGACGACATGTTCAAGGTGAAGGGCGCGACCGTGTACCCGACGGAGGTCGAGAGCGCGCCTCCGCTCCATCCCGGGCGTCGCGCAGGCCTTCGTCACCGACGTCGCCGCCGACGACGGCGCGCAGGAGGTCGCGGCGCTCGTCGTGTCGCAGCGCCGACCACGAGATCGCTCGCCGACGCGGCGCGAGCCCGGCTTGAGCTCGTTCAAGGTCCCGACGCTGTGGCTCGTCGTCCCGGACCCGGAGCACGTGCCGATGTCGGCGACGGGCAAGGTCGACAAGCGGCGCTCCAGCAGCTCCTGCGCGCGCGCGGCGTGCGCTGCTGAGGTCGGCCGGCAGGGGAGGATGGCATTGAGGGACATCCGGGAGCTGAAGGGCGACAAGCAAGCGTACGCGGCCGAGCTCGAGCGGCGCTGGAGCGGCCTGCTCAGCTACCGCTACATCGGACGCCGCTACGGCAACATGGACGCCGGCGAGGGCATCGACAACACGGTCGCGGTGCGCCGCGACTTCCGCAACGTGACGGGCGGGCTCCTGGTGGCACCCCTCGCGATCAGCTCACCGGAGGGCGGAGGCATCACGGATCTCGAGGCGGTGCCGAACCCGGTCATCCACTGTACGCAGATCCTCGATCCGGGCCGCGACGTGAAGCGGATCGAGATCGTCAGCGCCCAGCTCAAGCTCGGGCGGCAGATGAGCTACAGCCGCTCGCTGATCGTCGACGCGGACGACCGCAGCCGCGTCATCGCCTTCACGGAGGGCCAGGGCGCGAGCATCGGCGAGGTGCCCGAAGGGCTCGAGAAGATGCCCGAGCACCGGCTCGAGATCGAGGACTCGCCCGACTTGCCGCCGCTCTGGCAGGTGTTCGGTGGATCGAGGCGCGCCACGGGCGACTGGTCGCTGCCCGTGCTGTCGGTCGAGTTCGCCTCACCCGACGCGGCGCTCCACATCGGCCCTCAGCACATCATCCTCGAGAAGGGAGCCAGCGACGCCGCGGAGGCGTTGGCGGGCACCGATCGGCTCCAGATCGAGTCCGCGCACGTGATGTTCCTCGCGCGGGGAAAGACCGGCCCGTTCCGGGTCGACGCCGAGACCCACCCGGGCGCCGGCGGTCGGATCGGCGTGCGCACGCTGCTGATCGACGAGGGCGAGGGCCGCACCATCACGGCGGCTTCCCACCTGTTCCACGTCGTGCCGTGACGCACGGAGGCAGGAGGGGCGGCGCGGCGGACTCGGCGCGGCTGAGCGAGGTGGACGCGATCTAGGCTGCGCGGAGCTGGCTCGCCACCTTGCGGCGCGCGAAGCGCCAGCCGGAGGCTTCGCGAACGAACTCGTCTTCGTAGATTCCGGCGTTGAACAGCCGGAGATCCTCCTTGAAGAAGAGGTAGTCCGAGCGAGAGCGCGCCGTGGCGCCGTCGAACTGGACGTTCGGAACGCCCGTCAGGTGCTTGCCGCGCGGCGCGGCCGCGAGGAAGCGGCGGATCGCCTCGCGCCCGACGTAGTCCGTGCCGAAGACGTGGAGCTGGCAGTCCTTCGTCCACAGCTCGAGGAGCTCGTCGAGCTTGCCCTCGTCGAGCAGCCGCGCGTAGTCGGCGAGCAGCGCGAGAACTTGTCTCAGATCTTCCGCCTGCATGTCCTCTCGATCCGAGCGATCATACCGCGACCCATCGTGGAGACTGTATGGACGCTTCGATTCCGGATCGCCCCGAGGCGATCACGCCGGCGTTTCTCAGCGCGGTGCTCGCGAATTCGCTCCCCGGCGTCGAGGTCGCGCGCGTACGGGTCGTGGACCGGCACTCGGGAACGACCGGGCGGGCGCGCCTCGCGCTCGACTACGCCGCCGGCCCGACCGGCCCCGCGAGCGTCTTCGTGAAGCTCCCGCCCTTCGACGAGGTCCAGCGGCAGCTCGTCGCGGTCACCGACATGGGGCGGCGCGAGGCCCGGTTCTACGAAGCGCTCGCCGCGGAGGTGCCGCTGCGCGTGCCGCGCGCGTGGTTCGCCGCGCACGGCGAGAAACCGACCGACTACCTCATGATCCTCGAGGACCTCGAGGCGGCCGGCTGCACGTTCCCGAAGAGCGTCGACGACCACGCGCGCGCGTACGGCCGGCAGGTCATCGAGACGCTGGCGCGCCTGCACGCGCACTTCTGGCAGGACGCGCGCTTCGCGTCCGAGCTGGCGTGGGTGCCACGCGCGATGCGAGGTCCGTTCGGCGCGAAGCTGATCGAGCAGGCCCGCGAGATGTTCAGCGGAGATTTCCCGCCCGTCTTCGCGGCGCTGTGCCGCCTCTACGCCGAGCACCACGAGCGCGTCTGCGAGCTCTGGGACGAGGGCGAGTCGACGCTCGTCCACGGCGACATCCACGCCGGCAACCAGTTCCTGGATGGCGACCGGGTCGGCTTCTACGACTGGGCCGTCATCAGCCGTTCACCGGGGATCCGCGACGTCGGCATCTACCTGTGCAACTCGTGCCCGACGGAGCTGCGGCGCAGCGAGCAGGAGGGCTGGCTCCGCGCGTACCGCGCGGGGCTCGTCGCCGCCGGCGTCGACGCGCCCGCGCTCGAGACCTTGTGGCGGCGCTATCGCCGCACGGTGCTCTACGGCTGGGTGGCCGCCACGACCACGGCCGCGATGGGCGACCGCTGGCAGCCGCGCGAGGTGGGGATGAGAGCCATGCGCGTCTCGACGCAGGCGTGCGCCGATCTCGAGACCGTCGAAGCGTTCCGAGAGGCCGTGTAGGGATGGGCCATCGAACTCCGCTCGAGCTGATCCAGCTGTACTGGGACCGGGTCTACAACGAGCTCGACGTCGAGCTGATCCGCGAGATCTGCGCCGATCCCCTCGTGCGGCACGACGCGGAGAGCGTCACGACGCTCTCCCACGACGAGCAGATCGAGCGCGTGCTGCGCAACCGGGAGATGCGTCCCTACTTCACGCACCACGTTCTGCACGCCGACGACCGCTTCGTGACCTCCGTCTGGAACATGACGAGCCGCGACGGCAAGGACCTCGCGCTGTGTGGGATCGAGGTGTTCCGGGCCGAGAGCGGCCGACTCACCGATTGCTGGAACTCCACCTACATGAAGGGCCACTGGGGCGAGGCGGGCGAGGAGTTCGATGCAAAGTCGCTGGCTCCTCCCCCGCTCATCGATTCGGCCGATCGCATCGACGCCGACTGGCTGCAGCGCGCCTTCGCGGCGGGCGGCGTGGTCGCGGCGCAGCGCATCGCGGGGCTCGGCGCCGTGACACCGATCGGCCACGGCACGTCGAGCACGGCCGTGCGCGTCGAGGCCGGCTACAACGTCGGCCGCATCACGGCCCCGACCTCCGCGATCTGCAAGCTCGGAAGGCTTCCCATCGACGTCGGCCTCGCGGCGAGCCCGTTCGTGCGCGAGGCGAAGGCCTACGCCTTCTTCGGTCCCGCGCCCGCGTTCCGGATCCCGAAGGTCTACTTCGCCGCGAGCGACGAGACGGGCCTCTCGAACCTCGTGCTCGAGGACCTCAGCACGAGCGCCGTGCCGGGCGACCAGATCGCGGGCTGCTCGATCGAGCAGGGCGCCGCCGTCGTGCGCGAGCTGGCCCTGCTCCACCAGGCGTACTGGGAAGCGCCCGAGCTGGATCGCCTCGACTGGCTCAACGACCCGCGGGCAATGGCGCCGGTCTACCTCGCCGGCGCGCGCGCCCTGCGCGAATGGCTGGGCGACCGGATCTCGGCCGAGGCCTTTCCGATCATCGACGGCTTCGGCCGTCTGGTGGAGCGCTGGCTCGCGGCGCCGCCCGCGCATCGCACGCTCGTGCACGGCGATCCGCGCGTCGACAACGTGCTCTTCGAGCGCTCGGCCGACGAGAAGCCGCGGGCGTGCCTCATCGACTGGCAGCTCGTGACGTCGGGGGATCCGCAGTACGACGTCGCGTACTTCCTGTCGGGCAGCCTCCACCCGGAGGACCGGCGCGCCTGCGAGCGCGAGCTCATTGCCGCGCACGCGCGCACGATCGCCGAGGTCGATCCCGGCTACACCGTCGATGCAGCGCTCGCGAGCTACCGCTTCCAGATCGTCTCGGGGCTCTGGCTCACGGGCGTCGCCGCGGCGTTCATCGCGCGAACCGAGCACAACGCAGCTCTCCTCACGGCGCTCGCCGAGCGCAACACGGCGGCGATCCGAGACTGGGACGGACTCGCGGCGATCGAGGCGCGGGTCGGGAGCTGAGCGCTCAGGCGGCTCTACGAAGCCTACTTCGCGCTGCCGCCGAGGCGCCCGAACACGCTCTCCGGCGTCTCGGCGGTTCGGTCGCTCGGCAGCGATGCGAGAGCTCGGACGAGATCGCGGCAGATCGAGTCCGCGTCGCCGATGCCGCGCGACCGCAGCTCGCCGGGCATGATGCGCTCGACGACCACGCTCATCTGGTGCGCCGTCGCCGAGCTCGCATCGAGCCCGGCCTCCTTGAGCGCGAGGCGCACCGTGCCGCGCGCCTCGAGCCGGCTCAGCGTGGTCCTACTCTCGAGCGCCCCGCAGATGTGATCGAATGCGCGCGATTCGGACACGCTCAGAGTCCCTGTGCGACGCGCGGCCGACTCAGCCAGTCGAGGTACCACTGAGGAGGCATGAAGCAGAGCGTGTTGCAGGCGCTGTTCACGAGCCCCACCACGCCCACGGCGAGCGAGAAGCCGGCGCTCTCCAGCGGATTCTGGCCGCTCGCCACCAGCCCGACGCTGGCCACGACCGCGAGCACGAGCCAGCCGCCCGTCGACATCGACCACAGCAGGAAGCGATTGCAGACGGCCGGCTCGACGAGTCCGAGCCGGAGCTGGCGCCGCGCGTTCAGGAAGTAGCGGAAGGACTCGAACGTGTTCCAGGCATAGGCGGTGACGACGGCCGCCACGGTCAACACGGCCCAGCCGCGGGCGCTCTGGACTCCGGCATCGATGCTGCCCCGCAGCTCGAGGTGCCCGGTCGCGGCGCCGGCGCTCCCGAGCATGAGCCAGCTTCCGAGCGCCCAGAGCAGGGCCGCCCACGCGGCATCGGGCCGGAAGACTCGCCAGGTGAAGGCGTAGTACAGGGAGACGCCGATCATCATCGCGGAGACGGCGACGAAGAAGACGGGCGTGACGCCCGGCAGGTGTGCTCGCTCGAGCGCGATGGCGACGAGCGCCGCGGGATACCCGACCACGGGCATCAGCAACGTCGCGAGGCTGAGCGCGAGCTCCGGGAACCGCCTCGTCCGCCGCGCCATCGCCGCCAGGCGAACGCCGACCATCAGGCTCACGAGAGCCTGGACGCCGACCCCGAGAACCGAGATCGAGTGCATGGGGGTCCCCCCGCCTGCCGACCTCGATCGTCCGGACGCCCCTGGAACTGGAGTGACCTTCAGACCACCGGCTCGAGCAGGATGCGCTGCCTCCCGCGCACGAGCACCGAGTCGATCATCGCAAGGCTCTCGACCGGGGCGCGCAGGCGGGGCAGCTCGGGGATCAGGGCGGCGAGCGCGGTGCGCGCCTCGAGCCGCGCGAGCGAAGCGCCGAGGCAGAAGTGGATGCCGAGGCCGAAGCCCACGTGGCCCTTCGTCTCGCGGGCGAGGTCGAACTCGTCCGGGTTCTCGAAGTGGCGCTCGTCGCGGTTGGCCGAGCCGAGCAGCAGGACCACACGGCTATTCGCAGGGATCCCGGCTCCGCCGATCTCCACGTCTCCGGTCGTCCGACGCGCGATGAACTGCACGGGGCCGTCCCAACGCAGGGTCTCCTCGACCAGCTGCGGAACGAGCTCCGGCTCGGCGACCACGCGCTCGAGCTGATCGGGGTTGCGCAGCAGGGCCACGATCGCGTTCCCGATCAGGTTGGTCGTGGTCTCGTTGCCCGCGATCAGGAGGATCAGGATGAACTGCATGATCGCATCGGCGTCGAGCGTGGCGCCCCGCGCCGGATCGACGAGCACGCTGATCAGATCGTCCGCGGGCGTCTGGCGGCGCTGGGCCACCACGCCATGGAGATAGCGGGAGAGCTCGGTGAAGGCGTCGAGCATGGCCGGCCTCGCGCGCCTCTTGTCGCTCGACGAGACGCCGGAGATGATCGCGTTGCTCCAGGTCTTGAAGTCCGCGCGCCGCTCGGTCTCGACCCCGAGCATCTCGGCGATCACGATCATCGGCACCGGGATCGCGAGGTCCTGGACCACGTCGAAGCGCTCGCCTCGGCGCAGCTTCGCCATGCAATCCTCGACCACCTCGCCGATGCGCCGGCTCCAGCCCTCGATCCGGCGCGGCGTGAACGCACGGTTCACGATTCCGCGCAGCTGCTCGTGGCGCGGCGGGTCGACGCCGATGACCGAGTCGCCTGCGCCAGTGACGAACATCTTCCAGCCGACGCGCGCCCGCACGAGGAAGCGCGCGAATGCGACGAGATCGCGCCACCCGATGTCGACCGCGAGCTGCTGAGCCAGGACGTCGAAGGCAGACGCCGAGGAGAAGAGCTCGGGGTGCTTCAGGGCGAAGACCACGTCGTCGTAGCGCGAGAGCGTGTAGGTGTTCGAGCCCGGCGCGTGGTGCACCGGCGCCGCGTCGCGCAGCCGGCGATACGTCGGGTACGGATCCTCCCAATCGCGCGGGGTCAACGGGTCGTAGTCGATGGGGGGCATCGAGCGGGTCGTATCGGCATGCGCGCGCCGCGAGATGACGGGACGCAGGCGATGCGCAGCTCACGCGCCAACTGCGCTCGGTGGAAGCGCACGTCGCCCGAGGTCCCGGGCCGCAGTACGCTCGGCGCTTCGCGAGCGCCCGTCGAAGTCACGGAGGAGCCGATGGCCGCAGTCGAGTCCGCCTGGGGTCGCTACCCGGGCTATCGGGTCGATCTCGTGCCCTGGCGTGGCCGGGGCCGCGTCCGCCTCGGCAACCGCGTGCTCGCCGAGAGCGACGCCTGCCTGATCGTGAAGGAGTCGGATCACGCCCCGCAGCTCTACTTCCCGGATGCGTCCGTGGCGTGGGAGCACTTCCGCGCGACCGACCATCACACGGTCTGCCCCTTCAAGGGCGAGGCCGACTACTGGACGCTCGCCGCCTCGGATCCGCCGCTCGAGAACGTGGTCTGGGCCTACCGCAAGCCGCTCGCACAGGTGGCCGGCCTGGCCGGCTACGTCGCGTTCTACACCGATCGCCTCGACGTGGAGCTGGTCGACGCGTTCCCCTCGGATCCCGGGCACGAGGTCACCTACCGCGTCCCGGCGTGGGGCGACGCCGCCGACCTGCTGCGCGTGCTCGACGTGACACCGACGGGTGACGGCCGCTTCACGTCGGCGCCTTACCCGGATCCGCCGCTCGGCACGTTCTTCCCGCAGCTGGTGAAGAGGCTGCAGCCGAGGCTCGTGATCGAGGGCGGGCAGCTCCTCGGCGAGGCGATCGTCGCCGCGTCGAAGACGGTGCCGGGGCAGCGGGTGACCTCCGCCTCGATGATCTTCAGCCGCGCGGCGCGCTTCGACGCCGCGCACGAGGTCGCGGTGGAGGCGCTGCGGCGCGGCCGCGGCTTCTCCACGCTCGAGACGCGCACGACGCAGGCGGGCAAGCTGTGCAGCGTCGGGATCCTGCTCCTCGATGCGGGTGCAAAGGACACGATCCGCGGCGCCGTCGTGATGCCCGACGTGCCGCCGCCCGAGGCCTGTCCCCATCTCGACATGGGTGTGACCGGCCGCGAGCTGCGAACGGTCGACGACGCCTACCGGCGACAGCTCGAGGTCGGCCCGGCGGAGATCTTCACCTGGGCGCGCTTCCGCGAGGCGCCGGCGCACGGCTACCTGCACGCCGCGCTCCTCGCGCAGTCGACCACGCACTGGACGATCGCCGCCGCGCTGCGTCCGCACGAGGGCGCCAGCGAAGCGGAGGCGCACGTGACGCTGTCGACGGGGATCCTCGCGACGACGATCGCGTTCCACGACGAGGTCGACGTCAGCGAGTGGCTCCTCTACGCGAACCCGGCGATCTACGCGGGCCGCGGACTCGTGCAGGGCGAAGGGCGCGTGTTCGCGCGCGACGGCCGGCTCGTCGCCTCCTACACGGTCCAGGCGATGGTCCGCCCGTTCCAGACCTCGCCCGGCGCGATGGGCAAGGACTACACCGATGCGATGTGAGGCCCCATGAGGCGCTTCGCTGACAGGACGGCGGTCGTCACGGGAGGTGCCTCGGGCCTCGGCGCGGCGATGGCGCGGCTCTTCGCCGCGGAGGGCATGCGCGTCGTCGTGGCGGACATCGCGGCCGATGGCGCGGCGGAGGTCGCACGCTCGCTCGAGGCGTCGGGCGCAAAGGCCGTGGCGGCGCGCGCCGACGTCGGGGATCCCGCCTCGCTCGAGGCGCTCGCGAAGACCACCCTCGAAGCCTTCGGAGGCTGCGACCTGCTCGCGGCGAACGTCGGCGTGCAGCGCATCGCGCGCTTCGAGGCGATGACCCGTGACGAGTTCGCCTGGCTGATCCACACGAACGTCGTCGGCACGGCCGACACAGTGCGGGCCTTCCTGCCGCAGCTCCGCGCCAGCGCGGATGCGCACGTGCTGATCACGTGCTCGGTGAGCTCGCTCGTCGCGTCGGGCGGGCTCATAGGCTATGCGGCGAGCAAGATGGGCGTGCTCGGGCTCGCCGAGGGGCTCCGCCTCGAGCTCGCCCGGCACGGCATCGCCGTGACCGCGCTCCTGCCCGGCGGCATGGCCACGACCCATCTCGCGAGCAGCGACCGCGCTCGCCCGGCGCATCTCGGCGCGCCTGCGCCGCTCGATCCCACGCTGATCGGCGAGGTCGCCGCCACGCTCTCGCCCACGCGGGACGCGATGGTCGCCCCCGCCGTCGCGATCCGGAACCTGCTCGCGGCGCTGCGCGAGGAGCGTCCCTATCTGGTGACGCACGGACCGATCCCGGCAGCGTTCGAGGAGCGGATCGCCGCGCTGCGCGCGGCGGTCGCGCGGGCGGACGAGGGGCGCGAGCGCTAGGTCCGCTGGTCCTCACCGGTTCCTTCGGGAGCGGCGAGCGGATCGTGCGGTCGCCCGGAGTCGAAGCCCCCGTGCTTGCGCATGAACGTGGTGGCGCGGCGCCGGATGCGCCAGCCGTCGGCCGTGCGCACGTACTCGTCGCGATACCAGGCGAGACGCATGGCGTGGGTGCGCTGGTCGATGAAGACGAAGTGCTGGACACCCGTGGCGCGCTCCCCGTCGTACTCCACCACTGGCATGTTCCCGATGAACTGGCCCCGCGGCGCGGCCGCCAGCAGCGCCGGCATCCGCTCGACCGAGTACGACGTGCCGAAGGCGCTGTGCTCAACCTGCCCCATCCCGGCAAGGTGACCTCCTCCGAGACGTCGTCGAAGACGACCTCCACCGGCGTGCCGACGTGGATCGCCTCGTTCGGGCAGCCGACGACGTTCGAGTGGAAGAAGGCCCTCCTCGAGCTCGACGACGACCCACGCTATAGGGAACACGGTCCGCGAGCTCCTTGCGGAAGGCCTGGCAAAGCGATCGTGGCACACGGGCCGCTTGCGTTCTACGAGGGCCCGGTCACTGTCGCGATCGCCAAGACCGCGCGCGAGAGCGGCGGCATCGCGAATCGACGTCCGACAACGAGCGATGTGACAACTGGCGCACCCGGCGCGCGCGACCTGGCGGATCTTGCCGTGCGGGGCGCGATGGCGCTCAGCGGAAGGTCACGAAGCGCTGGTCCGGACCCACCTCGACCCGTCGCCGGACGACGCGACCGTCCGGGAACACCGCTTCGAAGTCGTGCGGTCCGGGCTCGACGTGCAGGTGGCTGAGCGGCGTGGGCCCCACGTCGACGCCGTCGACGCGGATGCGGGCCCACGGGCGCGCGTTCACGTGGAGCCGCACCGACGCGACCGGAACGGGCGCCGCGCTCACGGCGGGCGCCGGCGGCGCCCCAGTCGCCACCGGCGCCGGGCCGGGGAGGGGCGATCGCAGGTTCCACGACGCTGCGACGGCGAGCGCGACCAGCGCAGCCGCGGCGAGCAGGGTGGCGCGGCGCGGAGCGCGTGGCGCCCACGCCTCCGCGAGCCCGCGGCCGGCGCGGGCGATCTCTTCACTGACGAGCCCCGCACCCGCCCGTACCTTCGCTGCGGCCTCGTCGGCGCTCGCGGCCGCGCGCATCGCGGCCGCGCGCACGAGCGCGCTCGCGTACAGCACGATCTCGCGGCCGGTCGCACGCACGTGGCCGACCATGTCGCCGGCCCTCGAAGCCGCGCGGCCGACGACGACCCGCACCTTCGTCGCGCACGCCCGTGCCGCCGCCAGGACGTCTGCGCGGATTCGACGCGGAGCCCACCGCGGGCGCACCAGGGCGCCCCCGTACAGCACGATCTCGCGGCCGGTCGCATGTACGTGGCCGACCACGTCGCCGGCCCTCGAAGCCGCGCGGCCGGCGACGACCCGCACTTTCGTCGCGCACGCCCGCGCCGCCGCCAGGACGTCTGCGCGGATCCGACGCGGAGCCCACCGCGGGCGCGCAGACGCGATCGGTGCGACTGCGGGCGGAACGGGGTCGCACGAGCCATGCGCCGCCGCGCTCTCCGGGGCGCCGCTCCCGGCCGCGCCTGGCGGATCCGCCGCGACGTCGTCGTCTTCCCATGCGCGCGGCCGCGGCGCGGTGCCGAGCGCGAAGCCCAGCGCACAGCGCACGAGCTCCGCCTTGAGCGAGACCGGGAGCCCGTGAGCGGCGGTCACGACCGCGTCCCGCGCGGCCCAGAGCGACGCGCGCAGTGCCGGATCGAGCGCGGGCTGACGGATCAGCTCGTCGCAGATCGCCTCGATCTCGCGGCGCGGCAGCGCGTCGGGGAGCGACACTGTGGAGCGGGGGCCGAGCGCTTGGAGGAGCGCGCGCAGCGCCGACCCGGGCGTGCCGCCGACCACCACCCCCACGTTCGCCCCCGCGCGCGCCAGCTCGGCCAGACGCCGGACCGAGCCCTCCGGCGCAGACTGGATCTCGTCCACGATCAGGAGCAGCGCATCGCCGCCGCGCGCGTGCGCGAACGCGAGCAGCGCCGTGTCCGGAAGGGCCTCCGCCGCGGTCGCCTGGCCGAGCAGGTGGAGCAGCCAGCGCGCGACGTCGTCCGGCGCGACGTGGAGGAACGGAGAGAACACGACCTGGTGCCCGCTCCGGAGCGCACGCTCGGCCAGCACCCGGAGCAGAAGCGTCTTGCCGACACCGCAGGGCCCCTCGAGGAGGACCGGCGATCGGCCCTCGCGGACGCTCGCCTCCAGCGCCCGGAGCGCACTCTCGTCGGTATCGACCGGCACGTACCGGCGCGGATCGGCCGAGTCTCCGAGCGGGTCGACGGCGACCTGGTGCGGCATCCTTGCTCCGTAGGACGGAGAGGAGATGCCGCCAGCATGCGCGTGTCGGCTCCCCAAATGCAAGGACGGCTTCGCTTTTACCTCCTCATCGCGCTCACGCTCGCGGTCGCCGCCTGCGCGGCACCTCCCCCCGAGGCCCCGCCGCCCCCGCCCCCGCCGCCGCCCCCCACGACCGCGCCCGCGGCTCGCGCTCCCGTCCCGAAGGACTGGCGACCCTACGTCGTCAGGCGGGGCGATACGCTGGGGCGGATCGCCCGGTGTCATGGCGTCGGGGTGGAGCGGCTCGCCGAGGCGAACGAGCTCGCGGACCCGGACCGCCTTGCCGCCGGCGCCACGCTTCGCGTGCCTCCCCGGAACCGGTGCGCCGCAAGGGCGGCCCCTGCGCCCGCCAACGAGGCGCGGCCCCGGCGCGCGGACGAGCCGTCCCGCGCACGCGCGCGCCAACTCCTGGACGGCGCCCGTGCGCGCTACGACGGCGCGGACTTCGAGGCCGCACTCGCCGAAGCCGACGCCGCGGCGCGGGCGCTCGATCCGACTGCGAGGGACGCGGCGACCGACGCGCTGGCGGCGCGCTGCCACCTGCTGGCGGCGATGGCGGCGATTGGCCTCGAGCGGCGGGAGCGCGCGCTCGCGGAGCTCCGAAGGGCCTTCGCGCTCGACCCCGGGCTCGAGATCCCGCCGGAGGACGCCTCGCCGCGCCTCCAGGAGCTGGTCTCCGTCGCGCGGCCGGATGGCCCGGCCGACGGGCGCGAGTGACCAACGATCCTCCCGGTCGCTGAGACCGTCGGCGACGATGAACCGGCAGCGGCAGTGCGCGATCCGCCAGCCGTTCGCCGTGCGCTGGAGCTCGTCGGTGCAGACCGCGCTCCGACGCATGCGCTCACAGCCCCCTTCCCAGCAGCGCCGTCGCGTGTGCCCACGTGTTTCTGGACGCCGCGGAAGGCCTCGAGGCCGGCCGCGCCGTCACGATCACGCCGCGCTGACGTGGTTGCCCTCCACGAGGCCGCCCGGCTCGCCGAAGGCCGCGCGCCGCGACGAGGCCGGAGTCGTAGCCGGAGAAGCTGTTCCCCCAGATCCGGATCTGCGCGAGATCGTCGGGGCCGGGCGCCGGGACGACGACGAGGCCGACGGGGTCGCCCGCGGGGGATTCCCCGCGACGCCGTGACACATCCGTGCGCGAGAAGCCACCTCAAGTGTGCGGAAGGGGAGGAGGTACTTCGATGTTGCGACCTTTCCGCTTCATTCCGTTCGCCGTGCTTCCGCTTCTCGCGGGGCCTGCATCCGCTATCACGCTGACCTTCGACTGCATCACCGACTTCGGGATCTCCGCGGCCTGCGACGTCGGTGAGGACCAGTTCTCGGTGGACGTGACTTCCACGCCCACGCCCACGCCCACGCCTCAGGCCGACGACTTCGAGTCGGTCAGCTTCGCGTTCAGCAACGTGGGCAGCGAGGCCATCACCATCATCGGGGTCTACTTCGACGATGGCGCGGGCGTGCTCGCAAGCCTCGCCAGCGTCGTCGATGGCGTGGGTGTGGACTTCGACAGGAACGGCTTCCCCTCGAACCTGCCGGACGGCTTGAGCGAGGGGTTCCTCGCCGACTTCCGAGCCACGGCCGATCACATCCTCCAAGGCGATGGCGTGAACCCGGGCGAGGACGTAGCCACCGACTTCACGTTGACCCGTGGGTATACGCTCGGGGACGTGCTCACCGCGCTCACGAGCCAGGACCTGCGCGTCGGCGTGCTCGCGGTCGCGTTCCCGGGGCAGGTCAACCCCCTTGGCTCGGGCTGCGGTCCCGGCTGCAGGCACGGCGAGGATTGCGACGACTCGGGGAGGTTCAACTTCGAGATCGTGTCGTTCATCAACGACCCAGGAGTGGAGGTGGTGCCCGAGCCGGGCGCACTGTCGCTGCTCTCGTTGGCGCTGCTGGGCTTCTTCGTCCGCCGTCGCTGAGCGCGCTTCCCAGGATGCGACGGGGTGGTCGTGTCGGCGTCGTTGCGCCCGGCCTGCTGCTCGCAACCCCGCACGCCACCCCGCCCCGCATCGCTCACTCCTGACCGCGTGAGCGCCCTCCGCGCGTGTCGTCCCGGGCGCGGTCAGCCCTGCGCCGCCGCGGCGCGCCGCATGAGCCAGGCGACGTAGCGCGCGGGCGTGCAGGCTCCCGGCGAGCTCACCAGCAAGCCGAAGAGCGACTGACTCTCGGCGACGTCTAGCCTTGCTCTCGGGCCGCGAGCGGATCGTGCTGTCGCCCGGAGTCGAAGCCCCCGTGCTTGCGCATGAACGTGGTGGCACGCCGCCGGATGCGCCAGCCGCTCGCCGTGCGGACGTACTCGTCGCGATACCAGGCGAGGCGCATGGCGTGCGTCTTCTGCTCGATGAACACGTAGTGCTGGATCCCCGTGGCCCGGTCTCCGTCGAGCTCGACCACCGGCATGTTCCCGATGAACTGGCCGCGGGGCGCGGCCGCCAGCAGCGCCGGCATCCGTTCGACCGAGTACGCCGTGCCGAAGGCGCTGTACTCCGCATCCGGAGTGAAGACCTCGAGCCAGCGATCCGGAACGAACTGGCTCGCGTACGCCATGTACCGCGAGCACAGCTCGTGGATCTCGACGAGATCGGCGATCCGCTGCGCGTCGCGGCTCACGGGACCGGCGCGTCCTCGAGCTCGAAGGAAGCCGTGCCGGTGTCGGGGATGCCTGGCTGCCGCCAGATCTCGACGGGGAACGACACCAGGATGAGCGAGTAGAGGAGCAGGAGCAGGCGGTGCGCGTCGTCGGGCAGGTCGTGGAGCGGAAACCTGTCGCAGTAGACGATCGCCTCCTCGGCGCGCGGAAAGACGGCGTCGTAGAAGGCCTGCATCTCGTCCATGGTGCTGGCCAGGCGTTTCGCATAGCGCTCGGGCTCGCTGGCCAGGCACCAGTCCTCGGCGAAGCGCTCGAGGTCGGAGAACTCGGGGGGCAGAAGGGCCTCGGCCATCGCTATCGAACCTCCGCGTGCTTGCGCCGGTAGTCCTCGACCCAGTCGTTCACCACCTTGTTCAGGTGCCGGCACATGAGCTCCTGGTCGCCGAGCGGGAAGGCCGAGACGACACGCGACTCGAGCCCCATCTGCGTCGCCTCGAGCGTGCCGCAGTCCTGCAAGGCGTACTCCTTGATGGTGGCGATGCCCAGCTCGTGCGCGAGGCGCTCGCGCGCGTTCCGTGCGGGCACGAAGTAGGCGGTCGCCTCGAACAGGAGCCGATTGTGCGCCAGGGGCCAGTAGTGGTAGGTGAGGTACCAGCCCGTCTCCCAGAACACGATCGCGAAGTTCGGGAAGATCTGGAACGAGTCGAGGCCCCATCTCTTCTTGTTGCCGGGGTTGAGGCCGGGCGGGAACCCCTCGGTTCCGAGGTCCGCGTGATCCCAGGGGCCGAAGAGGCCGCTGCGGAACACCCCTTCGATGGGATTCATGGCTTCCGGCGGGAGCTGCCCGCCGCCGCCGCCGCTCGTCGAGCCCACGCGATGCGGACCATCGATCTGGAAGTGCATCGTGTAGAACCCGGCCTGCTGGTATGCGGGATTCGACATCACCGGATTCTGCCGGCCGTGGAGGATGGGCGGGTGATAGAACTCCTGGAAGGCGTCGAGGAACACCTTCCAGTTGCTGCGGATGTCGCCGCGATAGTAGAAGCGCTCCGTGAGGTTCTGGAACGGGTAGTCGATCGCGGTGATCATCGGGCCGAGGAACTCGCGGAGCGACTGCTCCGGCTCCTCGGCGAGGTTCACGAAGATGAACCCCTGCCACACCGCGCAGTGTACCGGGACGAGGCCGTAGTCCGCCTTGTCGATGCCGAAGAACTCGCCCTCCTGGAGGATGTACGACAACTTGCCGTCGAGGTCGTACTTCCAGCCGTGGTATTTGCAGGAGAACTGCCGGCAGTTTCCCTTCGACTCCACACGCGGGTCGTCGTTCCAGACCAGCCGGTTGCCACGGTGACGGCAGACGTTGTGGAAGGCGCGGATCTCGCCGTCCATGCCCCGGACGATGATCAGCGAGGTCTTCGCGACGGCGAGCTCCTTGGTGAAGTAGCTCCCGTTCCGCCGCAGCTGCTCGACGCGCCCGACGTTCAGCCAGGCCCGCTTGAAGATCGCCTCGCGCTCGAGCTCGAAGAACTCGGGCGAGATCGAGCTCTCGTAGGACACCGGCGCGGTCCCGAGCTCGGGATAGTGCTCCGTCCAGGTTCCCTCGGGCGGCTTCGGGTACTGCCTCGGTGCTTGCTTCATGGGTCTCGCTCCTCCGTGCCCCTCACAGGACCATGCCGCCGCTCACGCCGATCACCTGACCGGTGATGTAGCCCCCCTCGTCGGAGCAGAGGAACGCGCAGAGCGCGGCGATGTCAGCGGGTGTTCCGACGCGCCGGAGGGGAATTCGCGCGGCGATCTTCTCGAGGTTCACGAGATCGCCGGCCGCTTCGGCCCGGCGCGACATCGGCGTGTCGATCAGGCCGGGCGGGATGTTGTTCACCGTGATTCCGTACGGCGCGAGCTCGAGCGCGAGCGCCTTCGTGAGACCGATCACGCCGCCCTTCGACGCGACGTAGTGCGCCATGCGCACGGCGCCTGACTGCGCGCTCGACGACGAGATCGTGACCATCCGGCCCCATCTCGCCGCGAGCATGTCGGGCACGGCGGCCTGGAGACAGTGGAAGGTTCCTGTGAGGTTGACGGCGAGAACCTTCTCCCAGCTCTCCACCGTGATGTCGGTGAAGGATTCGAACGCGTCGAGGCCCGCGCTCGTGACCATGATCTCCACGGGCCCGAGCTCGGCGCGCACCTTCTCGAGCGCCTCGTCGATCGCGCCGCGGTCGGTGACATCGACCTCCGCGCCGATCGCGCGGGCGCCGGCTTCGCGCAGGCTCTCGGCGGCGCGCGCGACGGCATCGCCCCGAAGGTCGAAGAGCGCGACGCGATCGCCTCGCGCCGCGAGCTGGCGGCCGATCGCCAGGCCCATGCCCGACGCGGCTCCGGTGACCACGGCGACTCTGCCCATCGCGTGGCTGCTCCTTCCGAACGGCCTGCCAGTATGGGCCGGGCACGCACCCTCCGCAAGCCAATTCTCGGATCTGGAGAATCAGGTTTTCACCCGGACGATCGCTTCGGTCGACCTCGGAGACCGTGGAGACAGAACTGCCACGCATCCTCCGCCGTCACGTTCACCCGGGTCTTCTCGACCAGGCGATTCATCAGCCAGCTGTACATCACGGTCTGCTGGATGAGCACGGCGGCACGGCGCGTGTCGGTGACCTGAACTGCGTCCACCGCGGCCGCCGCGTCGAGCAGCTCGACCAGCATGCGAGAGATCGGCGCCATCGCCGTGGCCAGGCGCTCGGGATCCTTGACCGCGAGCTGCAAGGAGAAGGCCGAGATCGGCAGCCGGTTGTGCGCTCCACGCTTGCGTCGTGTGCCGAGCGGCTCGCACCATTCGTGCAGACGGATCGTGAACGCGCGGAGCCGCTCGAGCGGCTTGGATTCGGACTCGACCTCCTCGCGGATGTCCTCGATCGACTCGCGGAGCGTCTCCTCGAGCAGCGCGAACAGCAGCTCGTCCTTGCCGTCGAAGTACTGGTAGAAGCCGCGCAGGGACTGCTTCGAGCGGTCGACGACCTCCTGGATCGTGAATTCGCTCGTGCCCGTCTCGTCGATCAGCTCGAACGCCGCATCCAGGAAACGCTGGACGCGTCGCTCCGCGCGCGTGCGTGCTGCGTCGAGGCTGCGCGAAACCGCGCGGTGACGCCAGCTCCGGACCTCGTCGTCTCGTCCGTGTTCCACTTTCGCCATGTTGCCCTCGAGCAGGAGCGGAGACCCAGATTCTCCCAGTGCGAGAATCAGATTGCCAGGGGCTCCCACCGGGGCTAGCGTCGGTCGGCGCTGCGCGCCGGGAGCGAAGGGAGACCCCGATGCGGATCGGCCTGATGCTCGGCCCGGAGCGGGGGCGGTACCGCCACAAGGTCCGACAGCTCGTCGCCGATGCGCAGGCCGCCGAGCGCGATGGCTTCACCTCGATCTGGGTGCCCCAGATCCCCGGCGACTTCGACGCCTTCGTCGCGATCACGCTGATGGGACAGGCGACCGAGCGGGTCGAGCTCGG
This sequence comes from uncultured delta proteobacterium, assembly GCA_963716895.1. GTDB lineage: Bacteria > Myxococcota_A > UBA9160 > UBA9160 > UBA6930 > JBFIYM01. The sequence continues at coordinate 2,643,450 of CAVQUJ010000010.1, read as the reverse complement.
GACCGCGGTGCTGCCGATCCAGACCCGTCATCCGATCGCCATGGCCCAGGAAACGCTGTCCGTCCAGGCGGTGTGCGAGGGCCGCTTCACGCTCGGGATCGGCGTGTCGCATCACTGGGTGATCACCGACATGCTGGGCCTCCCGTACGAGCGGCCGGCCCACGAGATGCGGAACTACCTCGAGGTCCTGAACGCGGGGCTGCGCCGCCCGGGCTCCGTCGACGTCGAGAACGACGGCTATCGCGTGCACAGTCCGATGGACGTGACGGACTGGGCGCCCAACCCGGTGCTGCTCGCAGCGCTCGCTCCCGTGATGCTTCGCGTCGCCGGCGAGCACGCCTCGGGGACGATCCTGTGGCTGGCCGACGAGCGCGCCGTCGGCGAGCACGTCGTCCCGCGCATCACGAAGGCCGCAGCCAACGCCGGGAGGCCTGCGCCGCGCGTGGTCGCCGGCGTCCCCGTCGCGCTCTGCGCCAAGGACGAGGTCGACGGCGCGCGCAGCTGGGCGAACCGCGTGCTCGGACACGCGGAGTTCTGCCCGAACTACCAGCGCCTTCTCGATCGCGGCGACGCCGAGGACGTCGGCGACATCCTCGCGGCCGGAGACGAGCAGACCGTGCTCGAACGACTGCGCTCCTTCCGCGACGCGGGCACCACCGACCTGGCGGTCCGCCCGCTCGCTCTGGGACACGACCGCTCGGCTCGCCTCGAATCGCGGCAGCGAACCCTGGCCTTTCTCGCCTCGCTCTGTCCCGAGCTCTGAGGTCGGGGAGCGGCCGCGTCAGCGGTCGTAGTCGACGACCACCTCGCGGCTCAGCGGGATCGCCTGGCAGGTGAGGACCCAGCCTTCCTCGACCTCGTCGGCGCCGAGGGCGTTGTTCACGCGCATCGTGGCCTTCCCTTCGAGATGGGCCATGCACGTCCCGCAGCTTCCCATCTGGCACTGGAAGGGCGGCTTGAGGCCCGCCCGTCGGGCGGCTCCGAGGATGGTGTCGCCCCGCTCGTAGCCGACGCGCTGCTTCCGGCCGCCGAGCCGGATCACGATGGACTCCGTCTCGGATCGTTCGCTGGTCGCACCCGCCGCGTCGGGCTGCTCGAAGCGCTCGATGAACACTCGACCCGGATCGACGCCTCGCCGCGCTGAGCCGCCTCGACGACCTCCATGTACGGCCCGGGTCCGCAGACGTAGAAGTCGGCCTGCGTGCGATTCCCGACGAGCGCGCCGCAGGCTACGGCATCGAGGAATCCCTTCTCCGAGTCGAGGTGATGGTGCAGCGAGAGGCGGCCGCCGGATCCCTCGCGGAGGCGTTCGAGCGCGTCGGCGAAGATCACGCTCTCCGGGCCGCGGTTCGCGTACACCAGCGAGATCTCGCGCGCCGTGGTGACGAGCGCGGTCTTGGCGATCGAGAGGATCGGCGTGATGCCGCTGCCGCCGGCGAACGCGACGATCGGTGCGTCGACCGCGCGCAGCACGAACCGCCCCGCCGGCGGCATCACCTCGATCGCGTCGCCCGGAGCGAGCGTGTCGATCATCCAGTTCGACATCTTCCCGCCGGGCACGCGCTTCACCGTGACGGCGTACGGGTCGCCCGCGTCCGGTGAGCTCGACATCGAGTAGCAGCGGACGACGGCCTCGCCGCCGATCGTGGCGCGGAACGTGCAGAACTGGCCGGCGGCGTAGGCGAAGCGCGCCTCGAGCGCGGGCGGGACGTCGAGCACGAACGAGCGGGCGTCGGCGGTTTCGTCGACGACGTCGGCCACCGCCAGGGCGTGGTACTCGGGTGCGCGCTCCATCGGATCCCTCGCCAGCTGCGAGGAGGAGCGGAGGATACGGCCGTCCTCGCCGCTTGCAAGCGCACTCTCGGATTCGGATAGTATCGTTCTCACCCATGGACACCCGCGACACGCCGGAACAGGCCGAGCTGCGCCGCACGGCCCGCCGGATGGCGCGCGAGCTCGGGCCACGCAGCGTGGCCGACCTCGACGACGAGAAGCGGCGCAAGCGTCTCGCCGAGGCCGTGCGCGACGCGGGCTGGCTCGCGCTGCGGGAGGACGTGGGCGACGGCGCTCCGCTCGCGAGCGGGGTCGAGGCGGCCATCATCGCCGAGGCGCTCGGCGAGGCCGTCGCCGACGTCCCGTTCGCCGGCCCGGTGCTCTCGGCGGATCTCGCCCGCCGGGTGGGCGCGCGGTCCGTGGAGGGCGCCGTGGTCGCCTTCTCGCGCGACCTGGTCGACGCCGCGGTAGCGTCGGGCGCGGCGACGGACACGATGCTCTACGCCGTCGACGGTCCCTCGCAGGGTCCTCTCTCGGCGTACGTGCTGGCTCCCGAAGGCGACGGCTACCGGCTCGCGCGGGTGGAGAGCGGCGGCGGCGCGACCGACGGCACCGATCTCACGCGAACGATTCGCCGGATCCCGGCGGGCACTCCGCTTCTTCCGGTCTCCGATCAGTCCCGTCTCCTCACGCGCGCTGATCTCGACTCGTGGGGAGCCTTGGGCCTCGCGCTGACGAGCGCCGACCTGGTCGGTCTCATGCGGGGCGTGCTCGACCTCACCGTCTCCTACGCGCAGGAGCGAAAGCAGTACGGCGTCGCCATCGGCACCTTCCAGGCCGTGCAGCACCTCCTCGCCGAGGCGCGTTGCCTGATGGAGGGCGCGTTCAGCGCCGCGCTGTATCCCGCGTGGGCCGTCGACGAGCTCGGCGGCGAGGAGGCCCGCACCGCCGGACGCGTCGCCAAGGCGTACGGCGCACGCGCCGCACGCACCGTCTGCGAGAGCGCGGTGCAGGTGTACGGCGGGATGGGGAACACGTGGGACTGTCTCGTCCACGTCCATCTGCGGCGTGCGCTGCTCTCCTCGCGCTGGTTCGGTGACGCGGGCGAGCAGCTGCGGCAGCTGCAGCGAACCCGTCTCGGGGTGGCCGATGGACTTTCGTGACTCGCCCGCGGAGGCGGAGTTCCGGGCTCGGCTCCGCGCGTGGCTCGCCGAGCACAACCCCGGGCTGCCGGTCTCCTCGACCGACGACGAGTACTGGGCCCGGCAAGCCGAATGGCACACCGCCCTCTACGACGCGGGCTTCTTCGGCCTCTCCTGGCCCTCCCGCTTCGGCGGTCACGACCTGCCCGCCGTCTTCGACGTCCTCCTCGACGAGGAGCTCGCCGCAGCGGGAGCGCCGCCGCGCCCGAGCCTCGGCTATCTCGTCCAGGGCATCACGACACACGCCGGCGAGGCGGTCCAGCAGCGCTTCCTTCCCGGCCTGATCAGCGGCCGCGAGCGCTGGTGCCAGGGCTTCAGCGAGCCCGACGCCGGCTCCGACCTCGCGTCGCTGCGCACCATCGCCATTCGTTCCGGCGACGAGTACGTGATCGACGGCCACAAGATCTGGACCAGCTACTCCGACGTCGCCGACTGGTGCTTCCTGCTCGCGCGCACCGACCCCGGCGTGCCGAAGCACAAGGGCCTCTCCGCCTTCGCGGTGCCGATGCGCCGGCCCGGGATCGAGCAGCGCCCGCTCCGCATGATCAACGGCATCACCAAGGAGTTCGGTCAGGTGGTGTTCGACGGTGCGCGCGTCGCCGCCGCGAACATGATCGGCGAGCCCGGTGAAGGCTGGCGTATCGCGATGACCATCGTCAGCCACGAGCGGGAGCCCGGTGAGGTCGGCTACGTCGCGCGCTACGCGAAGACGGTGAGGGACCTCGAGGCGACGGTGCGCCCGGATCCCTCGGCCTTCCTGGGCGATCAGCGCGAGGCCGTCGCCTGGGCGTACGTGCAGGCGGAGATGCTGCGCCTGCACGTCCGCCGCAGACTCTCCGAGCGGCTCGACGGTCCCGACCACGGCCCCGGCGGCTCGATCGACAAGCTCCTGATGACATGGGTCGAGCAGGCCGTCGGAGCCGCAGCGCTCGACGTCGCCGGGCCGGAGGCGGTGATCGACCGCGAGAACGTGGCGTTGAAGATCTACCTCTACAGCCGCGCGCAGAGCGTGATGGGCGGTACGTCGCAGATCCAGAAGAACATCATCGCCACGCGCATCCTCGGCCTGCCGACGGCCTGAGCACGGCGGGACGACCATAGGAGACCACTTTGGCCAAGCGAACGAGGTTTGCGGAGTACAGGGATCGGTACACCAACTTCCGCTTCGAGCTCAGTCCGGAAGGCATCCTGCTCATGCAGTGCCATACCGACGGCGGCCCCCTGGTGTGGGACTGGAAGGCGCACGACGAGATGTCGGATGCGTTCGCCGACATCGCCGGCGATCGCGAGATCAAGGTCCTGATCCACACCGGAACCGGCGAGAGCTACAACGCGAACTGGGGCCCTGCACCGGTGGAGAAGCCCCTGTACCTCGCGATGGACGGGCCGAAGGGACTCGAGAAGCTCGACGAGAAGGCCTGGTACGGCCGCATGCTGATCGAGAACGTGCTCGCGGTGGACGTGCCGGTGATCAGCGCGGTCAACGGCCCGTGCAACATCCACTCCGAGGTCCCGCTGCTGGGCGACATCGTGCTCGCCTCCGACGACGCGTACTTCCAGGATCTCGCGCACTTCCCGCGCGGCATGGTGCCGGGCGACGGCCAGCACGTGATCTGGCCCGCGCTCGTCGGCCGCAACCGCGCGCGGTACCTGCTGCTGACGGGGAAGAAGCTCTCCGCGCAGGAGGCGCTCGAATGGGGCGCCGTGAGCGAGGTGCTCCCGAAGGCCCGGCTCCTCGACCGCGCCTGGGAGCTGGCACGCGAGCTGGCGAAGCGACCTCCCCTCGTGCTCCGTTACACCCGCATGCTGTTCACGCAGGACTTGAAGCGCGCGTTCCTCGACGAGCTGGGCCACGGCCTCGCCCGCGAGACGTACGCGCAGCGCCAGTTCTTCCCGGTGGGTGGCGGGATGGCGCCCCTCGATCGGCCCTGGAACCAGAAGCCCTGGTCGGATTGATCGCATGCGGAGCTTCGAGGAGATCCCCCGCGTCCCCGTGACCCGGCTGCTCGGCCAGATCTTCGCGAGCGGCGGCCGGCGCTACGAGATGCGCGAGATGCAGGCGCGCATCTACCGCGAGCTCGGACCGCTGGCGGTGATGGGGCGCGGCCGCTTCACCAACGTCTTTCTGTTCGGACCGGACGCGAACCGCGCCGTTCTCCTCGACCGCGCCGACTCGCTCTCGTCGCGCGAGCCGTGGATGCTGATCATGGGGACGATCTTCCCGAACGGCCTGTTGCTGCGCGACGGCGCCGAGCACCGCCATCACCGCAAGATCATGCACGAGGCGTTCAAGCGACCCGTGCTGCGCGAGTACGTCGAGCGCATGAACCCCGCCGTCGCGCGGAGCCTCGCTGCGTTCGCGCCCACAGGAGGCGTCCGCCTGCGCGCGTTCGACGCGTTCAAGGCGCTCACCCTCGACATCGCCGCCTCGATCTTCGTGGGCGTCGACCTCGGGCGCGAGTCGCACCGCATGAACGAGGCGTTCGAGGCGATGGTGGCGGCGGCCATGCCGGGGCCGAGCATGCCGTTCCTCGGCCGCCACCACCGCGGCGTCGCGGGACGCCGCTATCTGCTCGAGCTGCTGCGCGGCATGCTCGAGAAGAAGCGTGGCGACGCCGGCGCCGACCTGTTCAGCCGCCTCTGTCGCGCCCGCTCCGAGACCGGCGAGTTCTTCACGGACGCCGAGGTGCTCGACCACATGGTGTTCCTGATGATGGCGGCGCACGACACCACCACCAGCACGCTCACCTCGCTCACCTTCGAGCTGGCGGCGCACCCCGAGTGGCAGGAGCGGATCCGCGAGGAGAGCCGCGCGCTCGGCGATCCGCACCCCGACCTCGACGCGCTCGACCGCCTCGAGAGCCTGACTCGCGCCATGCAGGAGACGCTGCGTCGCTACCCGCCGCTGCCGGTGATCCCGCGCACCACGCTCTGCGACTTCGAATGGGAGGGATACCGGATCCCGGCCGGGACGATGGTGGTGGTGTCGCCGATCCACACCCACTACATGCCCGAGTGGTGGGAGGCGCCCGAGCGCTTCGATCCCGAGCGCTTCGCCCCCGGCCGCGCGGAGCACGAGCGCCACACCCACTCGTGGATCCCGTTCGGCGGCGGCACCCACATGTGCATCGGTCGCCGCTTCGCGGAGGCGCAGGTGCGCCTCGTCGCGCACCAGCTGGTGCGCCGCTACCGCTGGAGCGTGCCCGCCGGCTACCAGATGCCCGTGCAGCAGGCCCCGATCTCGAAGCCGGTGGACGGGCTGCCGATCGATGTCGAGCTGATCGACTGAGTCAGAGCTCGATCAGCGTCGGCACGCGGCGCTCGGCGAGCAGCCGACGTCCGACGTCGAGGACGATGGCGTCGGCCGACCCGAACAAGCCCTCGAGCGCAAGCAGCCGCCGCGAGTAGCGGTGGAACGGATGCTCCGTCGTGAAGCCGATGCCGGCGAGCACCTGCTGGCAGTGCCGGGTCACGGTGTGCGCCGTGCGTCCGGCGATGGCCTTCGCGAGCGCCGCCGTGTCGGGGCTCGGCTCCTCCCGAGCCGCGCCGAGAGCGGCTTCGAGCGCCTCCACCGCGACGAGGGCGTCCGCGAGCCGGTGGCGCACGGCCTGGAAGCGCGCGATCGGCCGGCCGAACTGCATCCGCTCGAGCGCGTGGCTCCGCGCGAGCTCGAGCATCGCCCGGCAGGCGCCCGCGATCTGATGCGCGATCGCACGCCGGCCGAGGGCGACGGCCGAGCGCCAGCCAGCCGGATCGAGGCGCGTGGCATCCGAGGCGCGGCCCTCCACACGCACCGCGTAGAGGCCGGCCGTCGGATCGATCCCTCGCACCGCGCGTACGTCCGCAGCCGTGATTCGCACGGTGGCCAGCGACGGCCCCGACGCCGTCCCGCTCACCACCAGCATCTCGTCCGCGCTGGCGGCTCGCGCCGTGGCGAGACCTTCCGCCCCCGGCGGGTCCCACGCGCAGAAGCGCGGCAACAGGACGGCGCGTCCGGCACGCGGGTCTTCGCCGAGCGCCGAGGCGATCACGTCGTCGAGCGCCGTCGCTGTCGCGTTCGTGGCGCCGAGCGCGCCGAACACGACGGCGATCGCATCGTCCGGAGCGTCGTCGAGCATCTCCCGCCAGCCCAGCTTCGCGAGCACCGCGTCGACGTCGGCGCGCTCGTCCGCGCCGAGGGCGTCCGCGAGCGCGGCGCGAGCCGTCTGCTCCATCGCCGCCCGCTCGTCGGCGTCGATCATTCCTCGCTCCCGAGCTCGAGGAGCCGCCGGGCGATGATGTTGCGCTGCACCTCGAGCGTCCCGCCGTAGATCGTCGCGGCGCGCGAGTACAGGTACTCGCTCCGCCACGTCTCGCCGGCCACGCCGTCGTCGAGCTCGACCATCCCGGTGAGGAGGCGGCGGACGGCGTCGTAGGTCGTCTGCTCCGCGGTCGCCACGAGCACCTTGTCGATGGACGTCTCCGCGCCGAGCGTGCCGGTCGCGGCGAGCCGGTGCTGCGTGGCGCGGGAACGGGCGCGCAGGGCGTGGAGCTGGACGTACGCCTCGCCGACCAGCTCGGCCGCGCGCTCGTCGGCGGGTGCGACTTCGACGAGCCGCTCGAGCCGGCGGTAGAGGTACGCGATGCGCTGCCAGAAGCACGACGAGCGCTCGTAGGGGAGGATGCTCATGGCGACGTTCCAGCCGCCGTTCAGCTCGCCGAGGATCCGATCGGCGGGGACGACGACGTCGTCGAAGAACACCTCGGCGAACTCGCGCTCCCCGTTGATCATCTCGATCGGCCGCACCTCGATTCCCGGCGTGTCCATGTCGACGAGGAACGCGGTGATGCCCCGGTGCCGCGAATCCGCCGGCCCGGTCCGCGTGAGGAGCACACAGCGGTCGGCGTATTGCGCGAGGCTGGTCCAGACCTTCTGACCGTCGATCACCCACGTCGACGCGGTGCGCGGGTCGCCCTCGGGCGCGGCACGGCAGCGGAGCGACGCGAGGTCGCTTCCCGCGTCCGGCTCGGAGAAGCCCTGGCACCAGAGCTCGGCGCCCGAGAGCAGGCGAGGCACGACCTCGGCGGCGAGCGCGGGCGGCGCGAAGTCGATCAGCGTCGGCACGAGCACTTCGATCAGCGAGAACAGCCCCGGATCCACGAGGTCGCGCGCCACGATCGCCGCGCCGAGCTCCGTCCGCAGCAGCGGCGAGCCCCCGCGTCCGCCGACGCGCTCCGGCCATCCGAATTGCATCCAGCCCGCCTCGGACAGGATCGACTTCACGCGCTGCATCTGGGCGATGTGGTCGTCGAGGGTGCCGGGCGGGTCATAGCGCGGCGCCAGCCTCTCGTGATTCGCATCGAGCCAGGAGCGGAGCTCCGCGCGAAAGGCGGCGAGCTGCGGCGTATGAGAATGTTTTGTGGCATTTTCGGAGAGCGCCATTCTCGAATTCTACTGCGGCAGCACCGGCGGACCACCGCGGCGCGGAGCTGGCTCGCGAGGAGAGGCTGTGAGCGAGGTTCTGGCCCCCGACGCCTTCATCCGGGATCTCGTCGCCCGCATCCAGGCCCGGCGGACCTTCGGCAGTCATCCACTGTGGCACGCCATCGCCGACGGCAAGCTGAGCCGCGAGCAGCTCCGGCTCTTCGCCGTGCAGTTCTTCCTCCAGGTGCGCGAGTTCCCCCGCGCCGTGAGCGCGATGCACGCCAACTGTCCGTTTCCGGAGGAGCGCAAGGAGCTCGCGGAGAGCGTCTACGAGGAAGAGACCGGGCGGCTCTCCGGCTGCAACCTGCCCCATCCCGAGCTCTTCATCCGCTTCGGCGAAGCCCTGGGCCTGCGGCGAGCCGAGCTGGTCGAAGGCCGACCGCTCCCCGCGACCCGCTCGTTGATCGACTGGTTCGAGCTGTCGACGAAGCAGCGCTCGTTCATCGAGGCGGCGGCCGCGATCAACCTGGCGGCCGAGGGCCAGGTCCCTGGCGCGTTCGGTCCGATGGCGCGGCGGCTCCAGGCGAACTACGAGCTGAGCCGCGAGGCGGTCGAGTTCTGGGACGTCCACGAGGTGGCGGATGCGGAGCACAGCGACGTGGGTGACCACATCGTCGTGCGCCATGCGACCGACGCCGCGATCCAGGCGCGCGTGCGCGACGCGCTCCAGCACTCGCTCGACGCCTGGTGGCAGTTCTTCGACGGGATCCAGACCGCGCTCTGAACGCGGGGAGCACGAGAGATGGCCGCATACTTCATCGCCCAGTACGTCGTGAACGACCCGAAGCTCTACCGCGAGTACCAGGCCAAGGCGGGCGCGACCATCCAGGCGTCCGGTGGGGAAGTGGTGGCCTTCGACGTCGCCGCGGAGACGATCGAGGGAGCTCCGCCCGGGCCCCAGACCGTGATCGTCAAGTTCGACTCCACCGAGGCGGCGAAGGCCTGGTACCGATCGCCCGAGTATCAGGCGGCGGTGGGCAAGCGCCTCGCGTCCACGACGGGCTTCGCCGTCATCGCGCAGTCGATGAACTTCGGGCGCTGATCCGGATCACGCACGCTCGGCCGCGGCGCGGGCGCGGAGCTCGTCCTTTACCACCTTGCCCGTGGCGTTGATCGGGAGCGCTTCGAGCGCGACCACCTGCCGCGGCACCTTGTAGTTCGCGAGCCGCTCGCGGGCCCAGCGGATGATCGCGTCGGGGTCGATCGATCGCCCCGGCGCGGCAACCACGTACGCCACGGGCACCTCTCCCATGCGCCGGTCGGGCGCTCCGACCACCGCGACCTGACCGATGGCCTCGTGGGCGAGGAGCGTGTTCTCGACCTCGGCCGGGTACACGTTGAAGCCGCCGACGATGAGCATGTCCTTCAGCCGCCCGACGATCCGGACGTAGCCGCGCTCGTCCAGCGTGGCGAGATCGCCGGTGTGGAGGAAGCCGTGCTCGTCGATCGCGGCCGCCGTGGCCTCCGGGTCGTCGAGATACCCCTGCATCACGCTGTAGCCGCGCACGAGCAGCTCGCCGGTGGCGCCCCGCTCGACCTGCTGCCCCTTCGCATCGGCGACGATGACCTCGAGCCCGTCCATCGCCCGCCCCGCCGTCGTGGCGATCGTCTCCTCGTCGTCCTCGGGCCGCGAGCCCGTGCACGTGCCGGCCTCGGTGAGTCCGTAGCCGGTGAGGATCGAGCGGAAGGGCAGCCTCGCGCGCATCTCGCGGATCAGCGCGACGGGGATGTCGGCCGCTCCCGTCACCGCCACGCGCAGCGTGTGCAGATCGAACGTCTCGAGCCCGGGATGATCGAGGATCGAGCGGTAGATCGTCGGCGCGCCGGGCAGCACGGTGATGCGCTCCGTCTGCACCAGCGACAGCACCTTCGCGACGTCGAACACCGCGACCGGAACGATGGTGGCGCCCTGCAGCAGGCTCGCCAGCCAGCCGGCCTTGTAGCCGAACATGTGGAAGAAGGGATTCACGATCAGGTAGCGATCGCCGGCCCGCAGCCCCGCGAACGCGCACCACTCGCGGAACTGCTTCACGGTCTGGCCGTGCGTCATGATCACGCCCTTCGGGCGCCCCGTGGTGCCGGACGTGAACAGGATGTCGCTCGCGTCCGTCGGCTGGACGCTCTCTCGACGCTCCGACGCGACGGCGGGGGAGACGTCCTCTGCGCGAGCCGCGAAAGCGTGCCAGGGCTCGACGCGCGCGCCGTTCGGACCCTTCTCGGCTTCGGCCGACCCGTCGAGCAGCACGATCCGGCGCAGGTGGGGGAGCGGCTTGCGGGCGTCCCGCAGCATGCCGACGGGGTCGCTGCCGAGGAACCCGACCGTGGTGACGAGCAGCGTCGCCTTCGACGCGGACAGGAGGTACGCCGCTTCGTCGCCCTTGAAGCGCGTGTTGATCGGCACCACCGCCGCGCCGGCCGCGTGCGCGCCTAGGGCGGCGACGATCCAGCCGAGGCCGTTGGGCGCCCAGATCGCGACGCGATCCCCGCGCGCCACCCCCGCCGCGATCATGGCGCGCGTCGAGCCGGCGACGAGCTCACCGAGCTCGCGGTAGGTCACCCGCCGCTGCGGCTCGACGACCGCCTCGGCGTCCGGCCGCACGGCGATGCTCGCCGCCACGGCGGCCGGGATCGTCTCGCGGAGGCCCGGCGAAGACATAGATAGGGATTGCTTACCTTACTTGCGCGCCAGTATAAATAGGGGGTCCATGCGCTCCCGATCCCCCGCGCCCAAGCCCGTTCGTCACCGGAGCAACGGTCTCCGGACCCGCGCCGAGATCGTGGCCGCGGCGGAGCGCCACTTCGCCGAGCGCGGCTTCGAGGCGACGCGGCTCGACGACATCGCGACTGAGGTGGGCATCCGGCGGGCGGCGATCTTCTACCACTTCGGCGACAAGCAGGAGCTCTACACCGCGGTGCTGGAGGAGGTCTTTCGCGACTGGCGGGGGGCCCTGCCTGCCGGCGGCAGCGCGGCTCAGCGCCTCGAAGCCGCACTGACCGGCGCGGTCGACTACGTGGCGCGGCGCCCGAGCGTGGCGCGCATGATCCTGCGCGAGTCCGCGAGCTTCCAGCCCGGAAGAGTGTCGCCGTTCATGCACGCGGGGAGTGCGACGATCGCGTGGTTCCGGGCGGTGATCGAGGAGGGCATCGCGTCGGGCGAGCTGCGGCCGCGCATCGAGCCCCATCGCTTCATCAGCCTGATGGGGGCGATGACGGTCTTCCAGTTCGCCGCCATGCCCTGGCTCCACCTCGACGAGCCGGTCGATCCCTGGAGCCGCGCGGAGCTAGACGCGCACAAGCGCGAGATCGTGTTCGTGGCCCGCAGCATGCTCGGAATCGAAGCCGCAAACGTGTCGTCGACGCCGTTCGGCGGCGCCGCAGGAGACAAGCGATGAACGTCCTCGAGCGGGACTTCTTCACCGATCCCGGGCTGCTGGAGGATCCGATCCCGTACTACGTCGCGCTGCGGGAGCGCGGGCCCGTCTGGCGCGAGCCGCACCGGGGCGTCTTCATGCTCTCCGGCATCGAGGAGATCACCGAGGTCTACGCGGATCACCGACGCTTCTCCGCGATCGTCGCACCGCTCGGCCCGCTGGTGAAGCTGCCGGAGCCGGCGGCGGGCGAGAGCCTCGCCGACGTGATCGAGCGTCGGCGCGCCGAGATTCCGCTGAGCGACACGCTCATGACGTTCGATCCGCCCAAGCACACGCGCCATCGCGCGTTGATGAGCAAGCTCTTCACGCCGAACCGGCTCAAGGAGAACGAGGAGTTCATGTGGACCCTCGCCGACGGTCTGATCGACGAGTTCGCAGGCCGCGGCGAGGTGGAGTTCTGCGCCGCCTACGCGAGGCCGTTCACGCTGCTCGTGATCGCCGACCTGCTCGGCGTCCCGCGCGAAGACCACAAGACCTTCCGCGGCTGGCTCGGGGGCCAGCAGGGCAACGTCGGGGACCCCGAGGGCCGGCTCGGCGGCGACGTGGTGTTCGCGAACCTGCATCCCTACTTCACCCGCTACATCGAGGAACGCCGCGCCTCACAGCGCGATGACGTGATGAGCCGGCTCGCCGCCGTACGGTTCCCCGACGGAGAGCTGCCCGAGGTGATGGACGTGGTGCGGATCGCCACCATTCTGTTCGCCGCCGGGCAGGAGACGACGGCGCGCCTCCTCGCCGCGGGGATGCGGGCGCTCGCCGAGCAGCCTTCCCTCGTCGCGGAGCTCCGGAGCGATCCGGAGGCGATCCCGAACTTCGTCGAGGAATGCCTGCGCCTCGAGAGCCCGATCAAGGGCTCCTTCCGCCTGGCCCTCCGCGACACGACGCTCGCCGGTGTCGCCATTCCGGCGGGCTCGATGCTGATGGCGGTCAACGGCGCCGCGAACCGCGACTCCCGCGTCTTCCAGGACCCCGACCGGTTCGATGCGAGGCGCCCGAACGCGCGGCGCAACATCGCCTTCGGCCACGGCGAGCACTTCTGTCCGGGCGCGAATCTCGCCCGGGCCGAAGCGCACATCAGCTTCGAGCGGCTGCTCGCCCGGCTCGACGACTTCCGGCTCGTGGACGCGAGCGCCCTCTCCTATGCGAGGACCTTCGTGATCCGCGGCCTGAACGACCTGCCGCTGCGCTTCCGGCGTCGCTCGCAGGACGGGTAAGCCATGATCGACTTCGAAGACCAGGTCGTGATCGTCACCTGCGCACGGCTGGGGATCGCGAGTTGAGCGCCGGCGAGACAGACGACGGCCTGGCGCGCCTCGGCTTGCTCGCCTCGGCGCTCTCCGGCCGCGCGGTGCAGGTGGCGCCCGGCAGACCCGGCGAGCCGGCGTGGACCGACGGCAACCGGATCTTCGTCGACACGGGCGCCGCCCCGCGGAGCCGGCTCGAGGCGCTCGCCGTGCAGGCGTCGCTCCTCGCCGCGGGAAGCCTCGAGCCCGGCGTCGTGCGCCGGCTGACGCGGCGCCCGGCGTCGACCCGGCGCTATCTCGCGCTCGAAGGCCACCGCGCCCTCGCCGCCAACGAGCACGTGTTGCCCGGCCGCATTCGTCCGCTCGTCGACCGCGACATCGCAGCGCGCAGCGATTCGCCGGCTGCGTCTCTCGCGGCGGCGCTCGGCGGGGAGACGATCCCCGTCCCGCCGCCTTATTTCGGAGCCATCCGCCCGCGGCAGCTGCTGGCGTGCGCCGAACTCCCGGCGACGAGGCGCGAGGACGTGGCGCGCGGGCGTCACGTGGTGCAGGCCGAGCTGCGCGAATCCGAGCCCGACGAGATCGACTCCGCCGCCGACCCCTTCTCGAGCCCCATCGGCGGCGGCGGCGCAGTCGGCCGCTGGCTGCAGCGGATGCTGAGCGCGGTGCGGCAGGTCGAGGGCGGCGGGCCTCCGGGCGCCAGCACCGCGACTCACCAGACGCGCGCGGGAACGCGGAGCAGGCGCGCCGCTGCGTTCTCGATGCGGACGGCAGGGGCCCTCGAGGAGGCCGCGGTCGAACGCCGAGGAACGAAGTACCCCGAGTGGGACGTCGATCGACGACGCTACCGCCCGGACTGGTGCACGGTGCAGGAGGTCGAGCCCGAGCCGAGCCGCACGCCGCTCGTTGCGTCAGACGGAATCGGCGGGCTGCGTCGAGCGCTCGCCCGCCTCGGCACGGGTCTCGATTCTCGTCGTCGACAAGTGCAGGGCGACGACATCGACATCGATGCGGCCGTCGAGGCGCGCGTGGACGTCCTGGCCGGATCCGCGGCCGACGAAGCGCTCTACGTCGACAGCCTGCGCCGCCGACGCGATCTCGCCGTGCTGATCCTCCTCGACATCTCGGGCTCCGTCGCCGAAGCCGCCGCCACGGGGGAGAGAGTCCACGAGCACCAGCGCGCTGCGGCCGCCGCGCTCATGGTCGCTCTTCACCAGCTCGGCGATCGCGTGGCGCTGTACGCCTTCCACTCGCAGGGGAGATCCGCCGTGCAGCTGGCGCCCGTGAAGCGCTTCGACGCCGCGCTCGACGGCCTCACGATGCGGCGTCTCCACGGGCTCGTCCCCGGCGGCGTACTCGAGGCTCGGTGCGGCGATCCGGCACGGCGCCGCCGTTCTCGAGGAAAGGGGCGGGACGTCGCGCCGCCTGCTCGTCGTGCTGTCCGACGGCCTGGCGTACGACCACGGCTACGAGCCGAGGGTTGGCGCGGCGGACGCGCGCCGCGCGCTCGCCGAGGCACGCCGCCGGGGAACCGGGTGCCTCTGTCTGACCATCGGCGCCGGCACCGACGCCGACGCCCTGCGCTCGGTGTTCGGAAGCGCGGCCCACGCTGCGATCCAGAGACCCGAACGACTGAGACACGTGGTCGGTCCGCTGTTCCGGGCGGGGCTCCGCTCCGCGGAGGTCCGACGCTGGTGACTCTCGACGACGCGCGGAGGAGCGGACCCTAGTGCGTGGCGACGAAGCCAGGACGGCTCGGCTCGAGGAGGCGCCGGCTCGCAGGGAGCGGCCGTACTACGTGCCGATCGGAAACGAGCAGCGCGTCTTCGAGGCCGCCTTTCGGCAAGGCCTGTCGGTCGTGCTCAAGGGACCCACGGGCTGCGGGAAGACGCGCTTCGTCGAGGCGATGGCCTACGACCTCGATCGGCCGCTCGTCACGGTGGCCTGCCACGACGACCTGACGACCGCGGATCTGGTCGGGCGCTTCCTCCTGCGCGGCGGCGAGACGGAGTGGGTCGATGGCCCGCTGACGCGCGCCGTACGCGAGGGCGCCATCTGTTACCTCGACGAAGTCGTCGAGGCGCGACAGGACACGACGGTCGTGCTGCATCCACTGGCCGACCATCGCCGCCAGCTCCCGATCGAGCGGCTCGGCTTGACCCTCGATGCCGCGCCCGGGTTCTGCCTCGTCGTGTCCTACAACCCCGGGTATCAGAGCGTGCTCAAGGATCTCAAGGACTCGACGCGGCAGCGGATGGTCGCCATCGAGTTCGACTTTCCGCCCGCGGAGGTCGAAGAGAAGATCGTCACCCACGAGGCCGGTATCGACCGCGACCGAGCGGCCGAGCTGGTCCGAGTCGGCCAGGCGATCCGTCGCCTCGAGACGCCCGGGCTTCGCGAGGTGGCGTCGACGCGGGTGCTCATCGCGGCAGGGCGGCTCGTCGCGGAAGGGCTGCGTCCGCGCGAGGCCGCTCGCGCCGCCATCGTGGGGCCGCTCACCGACGACCCGAGCGTGACGAGCGGCCTGGTGGAGCTGATCGACGCATATCTCACCGACCCGCCCGGGTGAAGACGCCAACGGAGGTCGTATGGCCTACGAGAGCACCGCGGAACCGATCAAGCTCGGCTACCTGATGGACTTCCGGCTGCCGCCCTTCTACCCGAAGGAGATGCGAGACGACCTGACCCAGTCGCTCGAGCTCGTCTTCGAGGACGGGCTGAAGCGGCGGATCATCGACCGGCCGGTGAAGATCGTCTACCGCGAGGTCGAGGGACTCCCGAAGGGAACCGTCAAGGCGGTGATCGACGCCTACGGCGAGCTCGTCGACGAAGGCTGCCTCGTCGTCTTCGGTCCGAGCATCACCGACAACGCCATCCCCACGCGCGAGGCGATCGAGCAGCGCTACCGCGTCCCGGCGGTCAGCGTGACGGGCTCGGAAGACTGGCTGGGGGAGTGGACCTTCGCGTTCCCGATGGGCTCGCTGACCGAGGAGCCCATCTTCTGGACGGATCTGCTCGCGAAGGGAGGGCACGGCGAGGTCGGCGTCCTGGTCGAGCAGTCGCTGGTGGGCGAGACGTACGTGCGGAGCTTCCACGCTGCCTGCCGCGGCACGGGCATCCGGATCGTGGCGGAGGAGCGGATCGCGCAGACTGCGCAGGACGTCGGTGACGCCGTCCGCAGGGTGCACGAAGCGAAGCCGAGCGCGCTCGTCCACTGCGGCTTCGGCTTCGGGATCCTGCACGTCAACGCGGCGCTCGAGGGGCTCGGCTGGGATCCTCCGCGCTTCACGAGCACCGCGTTCCAGAACGCGTGGATCAATCCCGTGCTGTGGAAGGCGTTCCTGGGCTGGACGGGGATCGATCAGTACGACGAGGGCAACCTCGTCGGTCAGCGCTTCCTGGATCAGTACGAGGCGAGTCTCGGCCGGCGCCCGCAGTACTGCGTCCCGGTCGTGAACCGGGACATCGCCACCGTGCTCCTCCGCGCCTTCGCGGACGCGCATCCGTTGAGTCCCCGCGGCGTGAAGGAGGCGCTCGAGCGGGTGAAGATGCTGCCCGCCGCGGCCGGCGCGCCCGGGACGCGGATCTCCTTCGGCAAGTGGAACCGTCGCGCCTGGATGGGCGCCGGCTACCTGGTGGCCCGAAGGCTCGACCCGGACGGGATCAACACGCATCGCGTCGCTCGCTTCGGTGAGGTCTGACGCCATGGCCACCGAGCAGACCGTCGGATCCACCACGAGCCCGGCCGACACACGGAAGCGATCACTCGAGACGGCGATATGGATCGTCGTCGTCGTCGCTGTCGTCGGAGCCATCGCTTACAACGCGCGCACGGGCGCCGTCTCGCCTCGCATCGCCAACCCGGAGGTGACGGGTGCGCCCCGTCCGGTGGATTTCCGGTACGGGACGGAGTTCCCCATCCAGCAGATGCAGTGGGGCACGCTCGGCATGATGCTCGTTCTCACCGCCGTGTGCGTGCGGGCGTGGATTCGTCGTCCTGGCCACCCCTTCGTCCTGATGGTGCTGGCATCGACGGGAATCGTCTGGCAGGACCCGATCATGAACTGGGCGCCCTACGCGGTCTACAACCCGCAGCTCTGGCACTGGCCGGAAGACTGGCCTCTGGTGAAGCTGTCGCCCACCGTCGAGCCGTTCGTCGTGATCGGCTACGCGACCTTCTACTTCGTCGTTCCCTTCTTCTCGTCGATCTGGATCCTGCGCCGTCTCCAGGCCCGTGCGTCCACCGACTCGTTCGTCTGGCGCCGACCGCTCCTCAGCCTCGGGCTGCTGGCCTTCGTCGTCGGCTTCGTCTTCGACGCGATCCTGGAGATCTTCTCCGTCCACGCCGGGCTCTACGTCTATTCGCAGGTCATACCGTGGGGCTCGCTCTTCGCCGGAACGACCTTCCAGTTCCCGCTGATCTGGGAGTCCGCGCTCGTCACCGTGGTGATGATCCCGGCATGCGTCCTCTGCTACCGGGACGACACCGGACGCACGCAGGCCGAGAAGCTGGTCCAGAGGTTTCGTTGGCTCCCGGGGCGCCCGGCGCTCGGCACGTTCTTGATGATGTTCGCCATCCTGAACGTCGCGTATTTCGCATACGGCGCGGGCTTCGCGCTCATCCGCGGGTCGAAGCTCGCGACCTCCGTCGCGTGCCCGTGGCCGTTCCCCGAGGCCAAGGTCTACGACCCCAACGGCTTCTACGAGAAGGAGGGCCAGCCCGGCCCGTTCTTCGAGGGCCACTGGAACACGTGGATGAGCGCCCAGCCGTCGGGCCGTCCGCAGGTGGAGCCGCCGGTGGACGGCGGACGCTGTGGGGCCGGCCGTGCCTGAGCCTCGGAGCGTCGTCATCACGGGTGCATCGCGCGGACTCGGCCTCGCTTCCGCCACGCACCTGTACGAGCGCGGCTGGCGCGTCGTCGGCGCGATGCGCTCGCCCGAGGTGGGGCTCGAACGGCTGCGGGCGGCAACCGGTGCAGCCGTCGGAGATCCTCGCTTGATCGGCGTCCGACTCGACCTCGACGACCCGTCGTCGATCGTCACGGCGGCCAAGGCGATCGAGGAGGCGGTCGGTGCGCCCGACGCGCTCGTGCACAACGCGGGGATCGCCGCCGTGGGATGCGTCGAGGAGATGCCGTTCGGCGTGTGGGAGCAGCTGTTCCGCACGAATCTGTTCGGACCGGTGCGCCTCACGCAGACGCTGCTGCCTTCGATGCGGGCGGCGGGGCGTGGGCGGATCGTCGTCATCTCGAGCCAGGGCGGCATCCGGGGCATGCCGTCGATCAGCGCCTACTCGGCGGCCAAAGGGGCGCTCGAGCGCTGGGCCGAAGCGCTCGCGGAGGAGATCGCGCCGTTCGGCCTCGGCGTCACGATCCTCGTGGCCGGGATGTTCGACACGGACATCCTCACCGAGCAGACCCCTCACCATGGAGACCTGAACGGGCCATACGCCACGCACTATGCCGGGATCGATCGCACCGGCCGCTGGATGATGCGCTTCAAGAACGCGCCCGAGCGTTTCGCCCGACAGCTCGCCGGGGCCCTCGACGAGCGGGCGCCGTTCGCCCGGCACGCGGCTGGGCTTGGACGCCCGCCTGTTGTTGCTCGGCAGTCGCTTCCTGCCCGGCTGGCTCCTTCATCACGTGGTGGGACTGGCGATGGCTGCTCCCGCGCTCATGGCGGCCTGAAGGAGACCAGCATGCAGCTATTCGACGATCTCGAGGACTTCGGGAGCTTCGACGACGCCGTGGCCGGCGACGTCCGGGACCCGTACACCGAGATGGCCCGCAGCGGCGCAAGGAGCCCGTGCAGCGCCTCGACATGTCCGGAATGCCGCACGAGGCGTCGAAGCCCGTCTTCATGGTGTACCGCTACGACGAGATCGCGCAGGTGCTGCGGGACCACGAGACGTTCTCGTCCGGCATCATCATCAGCGTCTTCGGCGACGTGTTCGGGCAAGCACGTCATGCTCGGAATGGACGAGCCCGAGCATCGCCGCTACCGCTCGCTGGTCTCCAAGGCGTTCACGCAGCGGGCGCTCGCGCGCCGGCGAGGAAGAGCTGGTCGAACGGGTGGGCGACGAGCTGATCGATCGGTTCGCCCCGCGCGGGCGCGCCGATCTCGTCCGGGAGTTCACCTTCCCGTACCCGACCCAGATCATCGCCGGACTGCTGGGCCTGCCCCGCGCCGACTATCCGCAGTTCCAGCGCTGGTCGATCTCGCTGCTCAGCTTCACCGTCAACCGCGAGCGAGGCATCGCCGCCTCCAAGGCGCTGGAGGAGTACTTCGCGCCGATTCTCGCGGCCCGGCGGCAGGAGCCTCGCGACGATCTCATCAGCACGCTGGCTCACGCCGAGATCGACGGCGAGCACCTGTCGGACGAGGAGATCTTCTCGTTCCTGCGCCTGCTGCTCCCGGCCGGCGTCGAGACGACCTACCGCTCGACCGGGAACCTGCTGTTCGGGCTGCTCTCCAACCCCGAGCAGCTCGACGCGGTCCGCTCCGATCGCTCGCTCATCCCGCAGGCGATCGAGGAGGCGGTGCGGTGGGAGGCGCCGCTGCTCGTCATCACGCGCGTGGCCACGCGAGACACCGAGCTCGCCGGCGTGCCGATCCCGGCGGGCTCCGCGGTCATGCCGATGCTCGGCGCGGCCAACCGGGACGAGGATCGGTACCCCGATCCCGACCGCTTCGACCTCTTCCGCGCGCCGAAGCCGCACATCTCGTTCGGCCACGGGGTGCACGTCTGCCTCGGGATGCACCTGGCGCGGCTCGAGATGCGCGTCGCGCTCGAGCTGCTGCTCGACCGCTTGCCCGGCCTGCGCCTCGATCCCGAGGGCAAGGATCCGCACATCCGCGGGCAGGTGTTCCGGTCCCCCACCGCGCTGCCGGTCCTGTTCGAAGTGAAGAACCGCTGTGGGCGCATTGATCATGCTTGGTGCGCTGTTCGGACTGATCGTCCTGATCTTCGCACTGGTGCTTCGGTATGATCCGGAGGCACGTGGCCCTTCGAAGAGTAAGGGCCCCAATGGTGTCTGAACTGACCCCGCTCTTGAAGGCGGCTATCAGCTTCGCCTACATCGGCGGGGCTCTCTTTGTGGCCATTGGCTTTTTCTTGAGTTTCCGCCGAGGCCGCCCGCACCCGCTCTTGCTGGTGTGTATATCCGCGATCTCATTCTCCTGGATCGAGGCCCCCTATGATTGGGCGGTGTATGCACAGTTCCCGCCCGCAATTCCGCGCATGCCGTCTTGGTGGCCGTTGAACATGACGTGGGGCGGCCTCCCGGCATCGGTTCCCCCCGGTTACATCGCCTATTTCGTCCTTCCCGCGGTAATGGGCGCGTCCATAGGGCGCTGGTTGAACTCTAGATTCCAGTGGCGTGCGCCTATCACGCTGCTGACCGTAGGCCTCGTCGTCGGCTGCCTATGGGCGTTCGTGTTCAATGCGATCCTTGGGGCTCAGCTTGGCGTTTTCTACTATGGCCGCGTTATCGATGGACTCGCTCTGTGGCCAGGCACGAAGCACCAATACCCGCTTTATGACTCCCTCGCGATGGGCGTGCAAATGATGGTCTTCACTTACATCCTTGGGCGGACTGATTCACTGGGGCGCACAGTCATCGAGGTGTGGGCAGATTCGAAGTCGAAGAGCCGCCTAAGTTCTTCCTTCCTCTCGATTGCGGCTGTTATCGTCATCGGCCATGTAGTGTATCTATCGGTCTTCACGCCACATCTCGTCACCAAATTGTTGCATCTGCAGACCGTTGGGCCGACTGAGCAGTTGTTCGAAGGCGTGCCGAACCAACCGCTCTAGCAACCGGCGGTCCTTCAGCGCCGCGCGGGTCCCGCGATGACGACCAAGGGTTCGACGGTGGGCGACAGGTTCACCGGGGCCAGTCTTCGGGCCGATGCCAGAGCTGGGGGTTGTGGACGGCATAGGGCGCCAAGTTCATGATCGGGTCATGCCAGACGATCGCCGTCGATGCGATCGTCATCAGGACATCGGGGTGGCCAGGGCGCCGTCGTACCGAAGCGACTGAGCCTGTTCTCTTCCTGCTCCCGTCTTGTGGAAGTTTCTGCCGCTCATCGCCGCCTCTGGAGTTCGTCAGAGGCGGACCAACCCTCGCGGCAGCGGCAGCGGGAGATCCGGGTAGCTCACGATGCCCGGCGGAGCGGCCACCACCGCCGGGATCGCGTAGATCGCGGGCATGGCCGTCATGATCAGGCCCAGCACCATGAAGTCCGCGAGCGACTTCGCTTCGAAGTCCGGCGGCGGAAGGAACTGCACCTTCGTCCGGACTGTCGGACGTCCCTGCACCTCGATCAGCCAGCCGTCCTCGATCTCCCAGTTGGGCTCGAGGACCGGCGCCTTCTTCCAGCGGACGTTCAGCTCGACCACGGTCCGGTCGCCGACCCGGCCCTGCCAGCTGGCCGCGACGCCCGCCACGCAGCCCGCCGCGATCCGCCACGAGCCGAAGTCGAGGTCCGTCGTCGTCTTCGCGTACTCGGCCTCGCACACGATGCGGTCCAGCTCGACGCCGAGCGCATCGGCCACCATCGCCACCGCTTCGCCGAACACCGCGGTGGCGTCGGCCGTCATCGCCTGGAGCTCGGGATCGTCGATCGGCCGGCCGAATCCCGCCGGCATCTCCGTCGCCGGCGAGTCGTAGAGGGCCGTGTGGGCGGCCTCGCTCACCGTGACCTTGTCGACCCGATCGCAGACGCCGGCGACCACGATGCCCAGCAGCTCGGCGAAGCCGGGATTGACGCCGGTGCCGAACAGCGACGAGCGGCCCCGCTCGCACGCGTCGACCAGCCGCTTGCGATCCGGCCCGAGCCGCCGGCCGTTGATGAACGCCGCCGTGGACACGACGTTGACGCCGGCCTCGAGGATCCGCACCAGCTCGTCGATCGACGGCCACATCGGGTTGTAGACGACGCAGTCCGGGCGCAGGGCGAGCAGGGCATCGACGTCGTGCGTGGCGGTCACGCCCAGCGGCTCGATGCCGCACAGCTCGCCGACGTCGCGTCCGACCTTGTCGGGCGACCACGCGTAGCAGCCCACCAGCTCGAGCTCGGGATTCCTCGAGATCGCGATCACCGATCGCCGCCCCACGTTTCCCGTGGTCCACTGCACGATGCGAAGCGTCACGACGCACTCCTTTCTGTTCAGCGAGACGGGAGAAGCTTGCGCACCTGCTTCACGAGGTGTGAGCGCAGGCTCTCGTCGTCGAGGTCGAGGACGAGCGGGTGGATGACGGCGCCGGCGATCGCCGCTGCGAGTGTTGCCGCCAGCACACGCGCTCGCGGGTCGGCCGCATCGCCCATCAGCAACCGGTTCACCCGCTGCATCACGTGCCGGAAGGGCTCGTGCTCATCGAGGAAGCGCAACATGACCGGGTCCCGCTGCAGGACGCTCGCCATCCGACGCTGCTCGACCGCGAGATCGATCATCCCGGCGATCAGCACCGCGCGGGCTCGCGAGCGGGAGCGCTCGGCCTCCGCGCGGGTCAGGGCCGCTTCCAGCCCCTTCAGGACCACCTCGGCGACAGCCAGGACGATCTCGTCCTTCGTGTTGTACTGGTGGTAGACCGCCGCCTTCGTCACCCCGATCGCGTCCGCGATCATCTGCAGGGACGTCCCGCTGATGCCGTGCTCGGCGAAGAGGGCGAGCGCGGCATCGATGATGCGGGTCTGGGGAGGCGTGTACGAGCCGGGGCCCCGGAGGGCCGTGAACTTGGCAGAAGACATCATCCCAGTCCTTCAGCCGTCGAGAACGTCATGCCGACGAAGTAGCAGCCGAGCAGGCTCACGCCGGTGAACACGACCCAGAGATCGGTGAGACGGCACAGCAAGACGGGAGCGTGCCTCACCTCCATGAACTCGCGAATGATGATGCGCACCTTGATCAGCGCGATCACGATCGCGCTCGACGTGATCGCGGCGTTCGGCCTGAGTGCAGCCTGACCGTCGAGCGAGCCGACCCCCAGCTGCGCGATCGTGATCGCGGACAGGGCCAGCCAGACGACGATCAGTCTCTTCTCGAATCCGGCGTTCACGGATCACCTCATGACGTAGAGCAATGCGAAGATGAGGACCCAGAGGAAGTCGATCGTGTGCCAGTAGGTGGCGCACGTCTCGACGATCTCCTGGGAGCGCCGGGCGGGGCTCCGGAGCTGGTGGACGGCGACGGCGAGGACGACGAAGCCGATCAGGAGGTGCAGGAAGTGGATCGCCGTCAGGAAGTAGTAGAAGGAGAAGAACTCGTTGGTGGTGAAGCCGAACCCCTGCCCGATCTCCGTCGCCCATTCGAGCACCTTCGAGACGAGGAACACGAAGCCGAAGAGCATGGTCAGGAACGCGTTCGTCAGTCGCGGCCCGGTACGAACCCTCGCGGGCCGCCTGGACGCAGCGTGCCACGGACCAGGAGCTGGTCAGCAGCACGAGGGTGTTGAAGACCCCGACGCGCAGGTCCAGGTGCGCCTGCGACGCCAGGAAGAGATCGGGGCTCTGCGTCCGGCGGACGACGTAGACGATGAAGTAGGCGGTGAAGACGAACGCCTCGAAGAGGACGAAGGCCCACATGTCCGGCTGGCCGGGCACGAAGCGGGCAGCTCGAGCGGCCATGCGCGCCGGACTGCGCGCTCGCGACGTTCGTCATCGCGCCGCTCTCAGCAAGCCGGACGGCTCCGGCGCTCCATCCGTCGCGAGCTCCGGCAACGGACCGGTGCCGAAGTCTTCACGCAGGATCATCCGTCGGAGCAGGGTGAGGAAGACGGTCGTGTAGGTGACGAACACGCCCATGTTGATCCACCACGCGATCGCGCCGTTCCAGGCGAAGACGCCGCTCTTGAAGATCCACGCGGGTGCAACGACGACCTCCGTGAGCGCGTTGCAGAGATTGAGATAGCCGAACCACTTCGGGAAGACGCGGTTCTCGTCGAGCAGGATCGCGACCATCCAGACCAGCGAGCCGATCAGGAACACGCCCATGGTTCCGTCGAACGACATGAACGCGAAGTCGTAGAGCCAGCTGATCAGCTCGGGATCGCGGTCGGGTCGCATGGCGCCGACCGTGCAGCGCGATGCCCATGCAGCAGCATGCCGGGAAGCGTGCTGAGCGCGTAGATCACGAGATACGAGTACGCGAACGCGCGGCTCACCGACATGCGCCGCATCGAGTAGGCGAGCGCGCGTTCATGATCGCCGTCGTTCCGCCGACGATGAAGACGATGGCGAACCCGAGAGCAGGCCGTAGTGGTCGATCGTCGAACCACTGCACGACCTCGCGAGGGGTCCCACCGAGGGCTGCGGCGGGGGCTGGGTGCGCGTGATCACGAAGAACAGCAGGCCGTACAGGTTGTAGAAGACGACCAGCGTCCACCAGGCGATCCACAGCTCGCGCTTCGGGTCGTGGCGCCAGTGCCAGGCGATCCGGCGAAGCAGCGAGCCCGACGGCGCCTCGGGCAGGGTCGCCGTCGCCGAGGCGCTCATGCGGCCACCGCCTCGTCCTCGGCCCGCTGGCGCTCGATCGCCTGGCCGAGAACGACGCCCATGACGACGATCCAGAGGCCGATGGCGACGTTTCGGACCCAGAACGTCAGCAGGCCGTCCCAGGCGATGGGGCCTCGTCATCGCCAGCCCGACGAAGGCAGCCGGGACCAGCGCGGCGGCGACGACGAGATTGAAGTGCGCCACCCAGGGCTCGAAGACCGGCCGCGCCTGGCGGTCGAGATAGATCGCCAGCGCGAGGATCACGCTCTGCGCGATCAGGAATCCGACCTGACTCGAGAAGGTCACCCACGCGAGATCGTTGAGCAGAAGGGTCAGCTCGCGGGTCCCGCTCCGGGCGGAAGGCGGCGAGGAGCCAGAACAGGTTGGCCATGAGGAAGATCGTGGGGCCGCCGGCCGCGCACGCGATGATGGCGTACGAGAAGATCGGCGTGCGATGGGCCATCCTGCGGATCTGCAACACGATCAGCGCCAGGATCGGGATCAGACCCACCGCGAACCAGTTGAACACGATCATGCTGTAGCGGATGCGCGGGAGGTTCTCCGGGTCGCGATAGAAGGCAGCGACCTCCTCCGCCGACATCGTCGGCGACATCGGCTGGACGAAGCCCGGGAACAGCAGGAAGGCGGAGATCCAGATGATTCCCAGCACGGGCAACGTCCACAGCAGCATCAACTCGCCATCGGTTCGTCTCATCGCTTCGAATCCTCTCGTTCTCCGACAGGTACTAGCCGATCGGCTAGGCGCCCCTCTCCTGTAGCCCCTCGGCCGGGACGAGGCAACGTCCACGCAGGCGAGCGGATGCCCGAGTCTGGGCCTGCTGCACTGGAGCGTGGAACTCGAGCCTCAGCTGGGAGAAGTGCCGAGCCACCACCGCAGGGATCAGCTGCTCCCGACGACCGACCTGCTTGTACAGCGTGCGCGTCGAGATCTCGAGCTCGGCTGCAGCGCCAGCGCGCGCTCGGAGATCGCTTCCGCCGGGATCAGCGGCTTCGCCATGGGCGCATGCTAACCGTACCCCCGAAGACCGGAGAGGCCCGCGGTGACCGCGATCTACTACGACCCCTACGACTTCGACATCGACTCCGACCCGCATCCGGTCTGGCGGCGGATGCGCGACGAGGCGCCGCTCTACCGGAACGACGAGTACGAGTTCTGGGCGCTGAGTCGCTACGAGGACGTGGCGTCGGGTCTCACGGACTGGAGGAGCTACAGCTCCGCCCGCGGTACGGTGCTCGAGCTGATCCGCAACAAGCTGCAGATCCCGCCCGGCTCGATCCTGTTCGAGGACCCGCCGCTCCACGACGCACACCGCGCCCTCCTGGCGCGCCTGTTCACCCCGCGCCGGATCGCGGAGATCGAGCCCCACGTGCGCGCCTACTGTGCGAGGAGCCTCGATCCGCTGGTCGGAGGCGGTCGCATCGACTTCATCAAGGACCTCGGGTCGCAGATGCCGATGCGCGTGATCGGGATGCTGCTCGGCATCCCCGAGGAGGATCAGGAGGAGATCCGCGACTTCATCGACGCCGGGCTGAGTCTCGAGGAGGGCGACCAGGCTCGTCGCGCCGGGCCGGACGCCGAAGGAGGCCAGCTCGTCCCGATGGCGCGCTTCCAGGAGTACATCGAGTGGCGGCGCAAGCATCCGTCGGACGATCTGATGACGGAGCTGCTGACCGCGCGCTTCGTCGACGACCACGGCGTCGAGAGAACGCTGCGCGACGACGAGCTGCTGGGATACATCGGGCTCCTCGCCGGAGCCGGGAACGAGACCACGACGCGCCTGATCGGCTGGACTGCCCACCTGCTCGATCGCTTTCCCGACCAGCGCCGGCTCCTCGCCGCGGATCGAAGCCTGGTTCCGAACGCGATCGAGGAGATCCTCCGCTACGAGGCGCCCTCGCCGGTGCAGGCGCGCGTCGTCACGCGGGAAGTCGAGTGGCACGGCACGCGCCTTCCCGAGGGCTCGACGCTGCTGCTGCTCAATGGCTCGGCGAACCGCGACGAGCGCGAGTTCGAGGAGCCCGATCGTCTCGACGTGACGCGCAAGAACATCCGCCACCTGAGCTTCGGCCTCGGCATCCACTTCTGCCTCGGCGCGAGCCTCGCTCGGCTCGAGGGCTGCGTGGCCCTCGAAGAGGTGCTGGCGCGCTGGACAGACTGGGAGATCGATCGGCAGGCGGCCGAGCTGGCGCACACGTCGACGGTGCGCGGCTGGAAGAAGCTGCCGGCGCGGGTCTAGCCGCGCCGCGGGGCTGCGGTCAGCTCCCCTTCCGCAGCTCGGCGCGGAGCACGAACTTGCGGATCTTGCCGGACGGTGTCCGGGGAAAGTCGTCGACGATCCGCAGCTCCTCGATCCACTTCTGCTTCGGGAGGCCCACCCCGCCGAGGTGCGCCTGCACGGCAGCGAGATCGGGCGGCGCCGCGCCGGGACGGAGGCGCAGCACGCCGCAGGCGCGCTCGCCGAAGCGCTGGTGGGGCGCGGCCACGACGGCGCACTCCGCGACCGCGGGCATCCGCATCAGCGCCTCCTCGATCTCGGCCGCGGAGAGGTTGAGGCCGCCGCGGATGATCACGTCGCTGAGGCGATCGGTGATCGTGAGGTAGCCGTCCTCGTCGAACACGCCAACGTCGCCGGTGCGATACCAGCCGTCGCGCGTCATCACGCGCTGGGTCAGCGCAGGATCGGTGTAGCCGGCGAACAGGTCGGGGCCGCGGGACCAGATCTCACCCGGCTGGCCGGCGGGCAGGTCGCGGCCATCGTCGTCGACGATCCGGATCTCGACTCCCTCGAGTGCGCGTCCGTCGGTCTGGTTGCGCTTCGCCTGGGGCTCGTCCTGGGTGGCGCCCGTGATGGACGGATGCTCCGTCGAGCCGTAGGCGCGCGCGACCTTGATCCCGAGGCGTTCGGCCCGCTCGGCGACGGCGGCCGGGACGGGGGAACCGCCGAGGCCGACGCTCTGGATGAGCTCGGCGTGCCGGGGTCCGAACGACGGATGATCGAGCAGGCTCGTCAGGAAGATCGTGGCGCCGCCGCCGAGGCTGATGTCCGCCTCCACCAGGATCTCGAGCGCGCGGCCCGGGTCCCAGCGATCCGTCAGATGGATCGGGTCGTGCCGGAAGAGGGGCATCAGGTTCGCGGCGAGGAAACCCGTCATGTGCGCGAGCGGCGAGGCCACGAACGGCGGGCGTCCCTTGCCCATGTTCATCGCTGCGAGCTGTCGGGTCTCGAAGAGAAGCGAGCGGTGGGTGTGGACGACACCCTTCGGGCTCGACGTCGTGCCCGACGTGTAACCGACCATCGCGGGCCGACCCGGGTCGATGTCGGGCTTCCCCGTGAAGGGAGGCCCGTCGAGCAACGCGTCGAGCGCGACGGCGCCGGGCAGCTGCGCGGCGCGCGTGCCGCTCGGCACGACGACGACGTGCTCGAGCGCGGTCAAGCGGTCCCGCATGCCGCGGAGATTCTCGAGGTGATCGACGTGCCCGAAGCAGTCCACCGTGACGAGCAGCTTCGCGCCGGACTGCGCGAGGATGAACTCGACCTCGCTCGCCCCGTAGAAGTGCACGATGGGCACCATCACGGCGCCGATCCGGAAGCCGGCCCAGATGATCGAGACCGCCTCCGCCCAGTTCGGGAGCTGGTAGGCGACGACGTCGCCGACGCCGATGCCGCGCCGCGCGAGACCCGTCGCCATGCGCAGCGACTGCTCGTACAGGCTGCCGATGGTGCCCGAGAACGGATGCGTCTCCGACCAGACGCGGAACGGCAGCCCCGGCGCCGCCGCGACCTCGCGCGCGATGAAGCCGGCGAAGGTGTCGTCGGTCCAGTGCCCGTCCGCGAGCCAGCGGGCCCGGAGCTCGGCCGGAACGTCTCGGAGCGCCCAGTCCATGGTCACCCGGGGCTGATGGAATTGACGGGTTCGTTATACCAGAGCCCTGGCCACCGCGGCGCGCACGAATACTCCTTCGCCGACACCGGCCTCGACCTCGAGAAGGAGCGCCTGCGCTACGCCGACTACCAGCAGTACTTCGACGTTCCGTCGGAAGTCGTCTGACGATCTCCAGGCGAACAGGAGAGAGCTCATGGACCAGCCCAGCGACCTCGAGAAGGCGTGGCGCCGCTTCGCGGAGCGGATCGCCGCGCTGGACGCGCTCGTCCTCCAGGAAGGTGCGCCCGATTCGCCGCGCGACCGCGCCGAGGGCTACCGCTATCTCGCGCGACTCGTCGCCGCGAATCTCGACCTGTGGATCAAGCGCGGGGATCCCGAGAATCCGCAGGTCTTCTGGGTGAACGACACCTGGGGTCTGCCGAACGCCGACGGCGTCTACACCAACGTGCCCCTGCGCGGCGACGCCGTCTACGAGGTGACCGGGCGCAAGGGGACCGTCCACTGGCTCAACTTCCAGGTGACCGCGGGCTGGTTCGGCACTTCGACGCCGATGCGCGTGGTGTCCGAGCTCTCGGACGATCAGCTCGAGATTGCGGCCGACGGACGCTTCACGCTGACCCTCGGCGGGCCGAAGCGGGAGCGGAACTGGCTGCCCCTCGCCGACGACGCGTCGATGCTCACGATCCGGCAGTTCTTCTACGACTGGGACGAGGAGACGCGAGCGGAGATCGAGATCGAGCGCCTCGGCGCGCGGCGCGAGCCGGAGGTGCCGGATCCGGCCGAGCTCGCGAAGCGCCTCGACAGGGTCGCATCGATCATCGAGGCCACCGGCGAATTCGGCCCGAAGCGGGCGCTCGCGGGCCGCGCCCACATGACCAACGCCTTCGGCCCGCCCGCCGGCGCCGGCAACCAGCTCGGCATCAATCGCAACGTCTACGCCGGCGGACATTTCGTGCTCGGCCCCGACGAGGCGCTGATCGTCGAGGTGCGCCCGCCGCCCCGGTGCCGGTACTGGGGCATCCAGCTCGGCAGCTTCTGGATGGAGCCGATCGACTTCGCGAGCCATCAGTCGAGCCTGAACGGCCACCAGGCCGTCCTCGATCCGGACGGGGTGTTCCGCGCCGTGGTGTCGGCGCAGGATCCCGGCGTCGCCAACTGGCTCGACACCGCGGGCCATCCCGAAGGCGCGATGCTGATCCGCTGGCTCGAGTGCGACGAGGGGCCGCGACCGACGGCGAAGAAGGTGGCGTTCGACGAGGTGCAGAAGGCGCTGCCGGAGTCGACGGTCCGGGTCACTGCGGCGCAGCGGGCGGAGATCCTGGAGCGAAGACGCGCGCACGTGGCGCGGCGCTACCGGTAGCATCGGCCACGAGCACGATCTTCCCCGTCACGCCTCCCTTGCCGAGCAGCTCGTGCGCGCGTCTCGCTTCGGCAAGAGGAAATCGCTGCGCGACGAGTGGCTCGAGCCTGCGCTGCCGAAGCAGCTCGAACAGGGCGCCGAGATCCTGTCGAAACAGCGCCGGCCGCAGCCGCTCGAGCCACTGGATGCTGTAGGGGACCACGCGTCTCCGGCCCGGAAGCAGCCAGCCGCCGGCGATGAACAGCCCGAAGATGGCGATCGCGCGAAAGCGACGGCGGCGCCCGGAGCGCCCCGAGGCCAATCTTCCCGCTCGCAGCGAGGAGGTCAGGCCGTACGCCACCACCACACCGCCGGAACGCAGAGCCTCGCGCGAACGCCAGATGTGCGTGCCGCCGATGCCGTCGAAGACGGCGTCGACACCCTCGCCGGTGAGGCGGTGGATCTCCTTCACGAAGTCCTGATGCTGGTAGTCGATCGGGATGCCGCCCAGATCGGAAACCGCGGGCACACCTCGCGCTGAGCAGGTGCCGTACATCTCCAGCCCGGCGAGGCGGCCGAGCTGCAGCAGTGCGGACCCGACTCCGCCCGCGGCGCCGTGGATCAGCACGCGTTGGCCCCGCTCGACCTTCGCCGAGCGATGCAGCATCTGGTACGCGGTGACGTAGTTCAGCACGAGGCTGACGGCCTCGGCGGCGTCCAACCCGGACGGCACCGGAACCAGCTCTCTCTGCGGCAGGCAGACGAGCTCCGCGTACGCGCCGCGGATCGGCAGCGCGGCAACGGTCTGCCCGGGTTCGAAGCCATGGGCGCCGTCGCCGAGCCGATCCACCACGCCGACCAGGTCCCAACCCGGCGTGAAGGGCAGTGCGGGCGTCTCGGGATGAATGCCTTCGCGCATCATCAGGTCGGGCAGGGAGACCCCTGCGGCCAGCACTCTCACCCGCACTTCACCGTGCTTCGGCTCGGGGCACTCCTCTTCGACGACCTGGAGTGCATCGGGCCCGCCGTAGCGAGCGACGATGATGCGTGTGTGTCTCACGCCGTGTGGCGGTACTCCGCGACGATCGGCGCCAGCTCCGCCGGCGTCGCCCCGTGCATGATCACGCCATCGCAGCCGAGGGCGAACTGCTTGCGAATCGCCGCGACGCACTGCTTCGGGCTGCCGGTGGCGGCCGGCGCCAGCCACTCGTCGGGGATGAGCTTGGCGACGTGCTCGAGCTGCTCCGTGGTGCCGACGATGTCGAGCCCGCGCACGGTCGACACGACCTCGTCGGCGAGGATGCGCTTCAGCACCTCGAGGCTCCAGCCGTTCGTCCGCACCAGCAGCTCGCCGTAGCCCTGGAGGTACGTGGCGAGCCGGCCGACGAGCTTCATCAGCCGCTTGTCTGCGGGAATGTGGTCGCCGACCGTGGCGAAGCACGACCACACCTTCACCGACGCCGGGTCGCGGCCCGCCTTCTCGGCTGTGCGCTTCACGGTCTGCACGCAGCGCGCCGTCGTCTCGTCGGTGAAGAAGGTGTGAAGCACGACCTCGTCGAAGACGCGCCCGCCGAGCGCGAGGCTGTTCGGTCCGAAGGCGACGAGGCCCATCGGCAGGTGCTCGTTCAGCGTGGCGTCGAGGTGCAGCACCGGCCACGAGCCGGCGGGCCCCTTGTGGCCGACGATGACCTCGCCGCGGAACAGGCGCCGCATCAGGCCGGCGAAGTCCTCGAGCTGCGCGGTGGTGATGCGCGGGATGCCGAACGCGTCCTGCATCATCGGGATGCCACGGCCGAGCCCGAGGGTGAAGCGCCCGCCGGTCAGGCTCTGCATGGTGCGGGCGTAGCCGGCGGTCACCAGCGGGTGGCGCGTATTGTGGTTCGTGGCCGCCGTGGAGATCTGGATCCGCTCGCTCACCGCGCCCGCCGCGCCGGAGAGCGTGGCGGCCTCCTTCTTGTTGTACCGCTCGGAGATGAACGCGGTGCCGAGCCCGAGCGCCTCGCCTTCGACGACCTCCGCGACGAGCTCGCGGGACGAGGCGGGCTGACCGGCGAGCGTGTAGAACGCGAGATCCTCGAGGATGGGTGCGGCTGCGGCCACGGCGGGGTCTCCTTCGATCGAGCGCACAGCATACGGCATCATCAGCGCCAGCCCGGAGGAGCAGACCTTGTCCGACGACAAGACGAACGAGTGGGAGGCGACGCTCGACGACCTCGGCGAGCGCCGGAGCGCCGCGCGCGCGATGGGCGGCGAGGAGCGGCTCGCCAAGCACCGCGCCTCCGGCAAGCTCGACGCGCGCGCCCGCATCGACCACCTCCTCGACCAGGGCTCGTTCCAGGAGCTCGGCACGCTGGTCGGCGGGGCCGAGGCCCCGGCCGACGCGATCGTGATGGGCTCGGGCCGCGTCGACGGACGGCCGGTGATGGTGGCGGCCGAGGACTTCACCGTGAAGGCCGGCACGATCAGCCAGGCGGCCAACGCGAAGCGCTACCGCGTCGCCGAGATCGCGCTCCTCGACCGCGTGCCGCTCGTGATGATGCTCGACGGCGCCGGCTTCCGCGCCGACGGGCGCCACGCACGGCCGCGCGCCGACCGACCTGCTCGCGCAGGCCGCTGCTCGGGCCGCGTGCCGCTCGTGACGGCGGTGCTCGGCTCGTCCGCCGGCCACGGCGCGCTGGTCGCGCCGATGTCGGACTTCACGGTGATGAGCAGCCACGCGGCGATCTTCACGGCCGGCCCGCCCGTGGTGCTGCGAGTCGCTCGGCGAGACGATCACGAAGGAGGAGCTCGGCGGCCCGTCGGTCGCGGTCGCGAGCGGCCTGATCCACAACGCGGCGCCGGACGACGCCGCCGCGCTCGACCTCGTGCGCCGCTACCTCAGCTACTTCCCGTCCTCGGCCTGGTCGTACCCGCCCGACGCCGCCGGCGCCGACACCGGAGCGCGTCTCGTCCCCGAGATGCTCGACATCGTGCCGCGCAACGGCCGGCGGCTCTACGACATGCGCGACGTGCTCGACGTCGTCTTCGACCGCTCGTCGTGCTTCGAGGTGCAGCCGGAGTTCGGGAAGTCGGTGATCTGCGCGCTCGCCCGCCTCGGGCGGCCACCCGGTCGCGGTCGATCGCCAACCAGCCGCGCGTGCTGGCCGGCTCGATCGACGTCGACGGCGCCGACAAGGCCGCGCACTTCATCACCGTCGCCGACTCCTTCCACCTGCCGCTCGTCTTCCTCGCCGACAACCCGGGCGTGCATGCCGGGCAGCGCGTCGGAGAAGCGCGGCATCCTGCGCAGCGGCGCGCGCATGTACGCGGCGCAGACGCTCGCGACCACGCCCGAAGTTCGAGGTGACGCTGCGCAAGGCGTACGGCTTCGGCTCGATGGTCATGGGCATGATCCCGTTCGACGACCAGTCGGCCGTGTTCGCGTTCCCCGGCGCGACGATGGGCGCGATGGGCGCGGCGGCGATGAGCCGCGCGACCGGCGCCGACGACGACGAGGCCGAGCGCCTGCGCCGAGGCCGAGCTCGAGGCGTCCTACCGCTCGGCGAGCTCGCTCGGCTTCGACGAGCTGATCGACCCGCGCGAGATCCGCAACGTGCTGCTCCACGCGCTCGAGCGCGCGCTGTTCCGGCGACAGGCCGCGGCCGAGCCGGTGGCGCGCGTCGGCATCCCGCCGTGAAGGAGACCGCATGGGCCTGACCCTCGAGCAGATGACGGGCGGCCTCACGCCCGATCACGACCTCTTCTTCCCCGCGCAGCCCGCGGATCCCGAGATGCGCGAGAGCACCTCCGTCTGGCTCTTCGAGGAGAACGGCGCGTTCGCCTTTCCGCGCATCGGCATCGAGGCCGAGGCGAAGGCATGGGGCGCGCGGGGCTACCAGGCCAACATGGCGCTCGGCGGCGGTCGCGTCCTCGTCGGCCGCGGGCAGGGGCCCGGGCCCTCTCCGTTCGGGGCCGATGGCCGCCCGACGATCTTCGGCGCGGGGCCGCTCGCCTTCCGCTGTATCGAGCCCTTCCGTCGCTGGGCGATGACTTTCGACGGGCTAGCCGTCGAAGGCACTGTCGAGCAGCAGATCACCCGCTCCGTCGACCGGAAGAATCGGCGACCGGTTCGGCTCGAGCTCGAGATGAAGATGGCGACCCCAGCGTGGGTGCAGGACTACTCGCCCGAGAAGGTCGCGCGGATGAGCGAGGCCGAGGCCACCGAGGCGCGCAGCATGGGTGTGGGTTGGCGCCTCGAGCACACCTTCCGCGCCACGGGCACGCTCACCGTCGATGGAGCGACGCGCGAGTTCCGCGCGGTGGGCTCGCGCATCAAGCGGCAGAGCGTGCGGCCGCTCGGCGGCTTCCGCGGCCACGTCTGGCAGTCGGCGCTGTTTCCCGACGGACGCGCGTTCGGCTACATCGCCTATCCGCCGTTCCGCGACGGAGGCGCGCCCTACAACGAGGGCTACGTCTTCCAGGACGGCAAGATGCACCGCGCGCGCGCCACGAAGATTCCGTGGCTGCGCCAGCTCCTCGGAGAAGACGACGACGCGTCGCTCGAGCTCGAATCGGAGCTGGGTGTCGTTCGCGTCGAGGCCGGCACGACGCTCACCACGTACATGATCATGGGCAAGGGCGACGGGCTCCCCGTGGACTTCAACCTCCACCAGGGCGGCGCCCGCTACACGTGGGACGGCATGACCAGCTACGGGATGATCGAGCGCTCCGCGACGGGGGATCAGCTGAAGGTGGGCTGAGGGAGAAGCTAGACCCGCTTCCCCGTCTGCAGCGCCTTCGGAATCCAGCTCGGCGCGCGCTTCTCGGTGAAGGCGCGCATGCCCTCGCGGGCCTCGGGCCCGTGGAAGAGCGACCAGTCCATGGTCATCCGGTCCACGCGGCCGTAGCGCTCGTGGAGGATGCGCTTCACGTGGAGGCGCGCCTCGGGCGCGGTGCGGAGGATGCTCTCGGCCGCGGCGACGGCCTCCTCGCGCAGGCGCTCGTGCGGGACGACGCGCGTGACGAGGCCCATCCGCTGCGCTTCCTCGGCGCCGACGGTGCGGGCGGTGAGCAGCAGGTCGCGCGCGTTGGCAACACCGACGTGCGCGGGGAGGTAGGCGGCGTAGCCGGTGTCGGCGATCCCGAGCAGCAGCTCCGGCGCGCGGAAGCTGGCGCGCTCGCTCGCGACGGCCACGTCCGACAGCATCGCGATGAGCAGGCCGCCGCCCTGGCAGATGCCGTTCACGGCGGAGACCACGGGCGCGAGGCTGTTGCGCACCGCCTCGAAGGGGAGCAGCTCCTCGGTGCCGAGCTGGTCGACCACCGGGTTCGGGTCCTCGACCTTGCCGCGCAGCTCGCCGCCGGGCGCGAACACGTCGCCGACGCCGGTGAGGAGCAGCGCCGTCGGATCGGGGAGCGCGTTCACGAGCTGCACCGCGCGCTTGATCCCGAAGTACATCGCCGGCGAGAGCGCGTTGCGCGAGCGCGGCCGATCGATCGTGCACCAGGCGAGATGCCCCTCCCGCTCGAGGCGGAGGAAGGGCGTTCCGAGGTCGTAGCGTTCGAGGTCGGGCATCAGGCACTCCGCGAACGGGCCGTTCGCTGCTTCACTTCCTGCATGCGCTCCGCGCGGACCGCAACCGGCCCGTGCTCGGGAGGCTCGGCGACGCCCAGCTCTCGGAGCGCGAGCCCCGTGACCAGCGGGACGACGCTCGCCATCTCCGCGAGGCGGAGGTCATCGCTGTGCCCGGCGTCGAACAGCATCCCGCCGACGAGCATGATCACCGCCATCTTGTAGCTCTGGAAGGCGCGGTACCACTCGCGGTGGCGCGCCTCGATCCCGGTCAGCTCCTCCCAGCGCGCGACGAACTCGTCGGCGCTCAGCGAGGCCGGGCGGCTGGTGATCGAGGGCGAGCGCCAGAGGATCTCGGCCCAGCCGATGTCGGCGAGCGGGTCGCCGACGTCGGCCATCTCCCAGTCGAAGACGGCGCTCACCTCGGAGCCGACGAACGCGAAGTTGCCGGGCTTCGCGTCGCCGTGGACGAGAGTGATCGTCGGGCACGGCTCCGGCTGCTCCTTGCGCAGTGCGGCCAGCAGCCGCTCGAGCGCGGGGAGCGGCCCGCGCGCGACGCGGCGCATCTCGCCGGCCCAGCGCGCGAGCTCACGCTCGACGTAGTCCCGGCCGTCTCCGAGCGCGGCGAGCCCGCTCGCCGCGAGATCGACGCGGTGGATCGCCGCGATCTGCTCGACGAGGCTCTCGGACATGCGCCGGATGCGGGCGGGATCGGCGTCGAGCGCCGCGGGGACCGACCGCTCGAAGACCTCGCCGGCGAGGCGCTCCATCCCGAAGAACGGCCGGCCGAGTACGTCGCCCGTGCGCTCGAGCCAGAGCGCCCTCGGCGCCTTCACCGCGGTTCCCTCGAGCGCCCGGAGGATCCGGAACTGCCGTGGGAGGTCGTAGGGCTCGAGCAGCCCGGGCGACGGCGGGCGCAGGCGCACCACGACGTCGCGCCGCTCCTCGCCGCCTCGGCTCCGCCACGCCACCGTGCACGTCAGCATCTCCGCCGAGTGGCCAACCTCCACGCGGCCGAGGCCCTCGATGCGGACGTCGTCGGCATCGCCGAGCTGCGTGCGGAGCCAGCCCGCGAGCCGGGTGCCGGTCTCGTCGCCGTCCATCACGTGTACGAGACCGGATGGTCGGACTCGGCGCCGAGCCCGAGCTCGGGCCAGACGCCCGAGATGATGCTCTCGACGATGCCGTAGCCGGTGGCGTCCCCCTCGCGCACGCGCACGGGCGTGTCGCGGAACTGCCCGAGCTGGCGCAGGTGCTCGTCGTCCGAGCAGTCGGCGATGTGCTCGCCGTCGAGCTCGAGCGGGCCGCGCCAGGAGCCGTGCTTGTGGCCCGCCCACGAGCCGTAGCCGGCCGTCTTCAGGCAGAAGCCCGACTCGCCGAGCGCCTCCACCTCGATCACGCGCTCTTCCCCGGACTCCATCGTGAGGTGCAGCTCGCCGCCGCGCACGTAGCGCGTGCGCGGGTCGTACGCGATGCGCGGCACGACGGAGCGGACCGGCGCCTGGGCTCCCTTGGCCTCGTTGACGTACGCGGAGGTGTAGTGCCACGCGCCTTCGGTGACGAAGATCGCCGTCTCGTAGTAGCTGCCGTCCGGCCTGCGGAAGAACGCGGGCGTCCACTTCATCCCGCCCTGGATCGATCGGCCGCGCGGCGCTCGCGGCGCGGGGATGAGATCCGCCGGCGCTGCACCGACGGCCTGACGGACGCCCCACGAGTGGTCGCGGAAGCCGAACCACTCGTCGGGTCGGATCTCGTGCGTCTCGCCGTCGACCGTGATCTCGCCGCTCGCCCAGCCGCCCTGGTGGTAGCGGACGACGTCGACGTCGACGCGGTTCGTGCGCGCGTTGCGGACCAGGTTGCGGTTCTCGAAGAAGGGCGGCGTCACGCCCGACAACACGACGTCGAAGGAGATCGGGCTGGACGTCGTTCGGCTCGAGGATGAAGCGCACCTTCTGCGAGCGGCTCGACGATCTCGTACCGGATCGGACCGATCGCCGCCTCCTCCGGCGCGGAGTCGAGCTCGCGGCTGCCGCGCACCGTCCACTGCTCGCGACCGCGGGACACGCCGCCGAAGCCGTCGATGATCCCGCGGTTGTGGTACTTGCCGAGTCCGAAGTCGAGCTGGAGCGAGCCGTCCGTGCGCGCGATCGAGGCCCAGATCTTCTCCGTCCACGCGTGGTCGGACTCCGCGACGATCGCGAACGTGTCGACGATCTGGTGATTCAGGCCTTCGTCGGCGCCACGCAGCGGCCCGATGTCCTTGATGCTCATCCCGCCTGCCCTCCGAAGCGCTCGACGAGGACGCGCCGCAGGGCCTTGCCCGACGCCGTGCGCGGGATCTCGTCGACGAAATCGATCCGGACGGGGCTCTTGTAGCTCGCGAGCTGGCGCTTCACGCGCTCGATGAGCGCCTCCGCGCTCACCGCCGCGCCCGGCCGCAGCACGACCGCCGCGCGGGGCACCTGCCCGCGCGCGGCGTCGGCAACGCCGAACACCGCGCAGTCGGAGACGCCGTCGTGCCCGAGCAGGACGCCCTCGACCTCGGCCGGCGCGACCTGGAAGCCGGAGACCTTGATCATCTCCTTCAGCCGGTCGGTGAGATGAAGCCAGCCCTCCGGCTCGAGCCATCCGATGTCGCCGGTGCGGTACCAGCCTCCGGGCAGGAACGCCTCCGCGTTGGCCGACTCGGGCAGATAGCCGCGCATCACGTTCGGCCCGCGCACGACGACCTCGCCGCTCTCGCCGGGAGGCAGCGGCTCGTGTGTCGTGACGTCGACGATCCGCAGCTCGACGTCGCAGCCCGGCGGACCCGGGGTATCGAGACGCCACAGGTCCGGGCGATTCACCGGGTTCGCGGTCAGCACGAGCGCTTCCGAGCACCCGTAGGCGGTGTGCCAGTGGACGCCCGTTCGTTCGGTGAAGCGTTTGGCCACGTCCACGGCGACGGGCGTCGCGCACCAGTCGAAGAAGCGAAGCGAGCCGAGGTCGAAGCGCTCGAGCGACGGGTGGTTCGCGAGCGCGAGCGCGACCGGTGCGACGGCGATGCCGACCGTCACGCGATCCTCCTGGATGCTGTGCAGCACGAGGTCCGCGTCGAACCGCTCGAACAGGCGATGCCGCGCCCCCGCGGCGATGCCCGCGCCCAGGTTCGCGACGCCGAGGACGTGGGCGAGCGGCGTGAAGGTCTGGAGCCGATCCGTGGGACCGAGGCCGAGGGCGATCTTCCACTGGAGCGAGCCGACGACGAGGGAGCGATGGGTGTGGCGGACCGCCTTCGGGAGCCCCGTCGTCCCGGAGCTGAACGGCAGCAGGGCCTCGGTGGTCTCGGGATCGAGCGCGAGCGCGAGGCGCGCGCCGCTCCATGTGGCGACGAGCTCGCGGGACGCACGCTCCGCGGCGGCCTCGTCCGCGGGCAGCGTCAGGATCGACCCCGAGAAGCCCGCCCGCTCGACGTGCTCTACGAGGCGCTCGTCGGCGATCAGCAGCGACGGCTCCGTGAGCGACAGGGCATGTGCGAGCTCGCCGTGGCGGTAGGCGGGGCCCAGCAGCACGGCGCTCGCACCCGCCTTGCAGATCCCGAAGAGCGCGATGATCCACTCCGCCCGATTCGGCGCGTAGAGCCCGACCCGGCCTCCGGGCCTCACGCCGCGCGCCTGCAGCGCGCGCGCGAACGAATTCGCCCAGCCATCGAGCTCGCGGAACGTGAAGCGGCTCGTGCCGTGGAGCAGCGCGAGCGCTTCGCCGTGGAGATCCGCGGCGCGCTCGAGGAGCTCGTGGAAGAGGAGACGCGGGTAGTGGACGGAGGGGCGGTGGAGCAATCAGACCCTCTTCTTGATCTTCGTCTCGTATTCGATGAACTCCACGGCTTCCTCTTTTGCTAACGATCCGGGCGGTCGGCGAGGCCGGCCGCCACGATGAAGCGGCAGCGGCAGCGCGCGATGCGCCAGCCGTCCGCCGTCCGGTGTAGCTCGTCGGTGTAGACCGCGCTTCGCGAAGCCCCGGTCCCCCGCTCCACGAACAGCAGGTTCCGCGTGGTGCGCGCCCGATCGGGCGCGGTCATCTCGATCAGAGGCGGCCCGCCGAGGTGGAGGCCGCCTGGCGCGCCGCTCAGCATGCGGCGCAGGCCTTCGTGCCCGTCGAACGAGCGGCCGTACACCTCGTAGCGGGCATCGGGCGTGAACAGCGCCACCCAGGCGTCGACGTCGTCGGTGTCGAGCGTGAGGCAGTAGCGCGCGAGGAGCGCGGAGATCGCCACCTGATCCTCGGGGGTCGGGAGCACGCGTCCTCCTAGCGCTGCAGCCGGGCTGCGAACCGAGAGATCTTGCCGGAAGACTCCATCACCAGGCGGGAGCGCACGATCTTCCCCGACGCGGTGCGCGGGAGCGGCTCGTCCCAGAGCACGAGCTGCTCGGGGAGCTTCCGCGTGGCGAGCCCCTCGGAGCGGAGGTGATCGACCAACGCGTCGAGC
This sequence comes from uncultured delta proteobacterium, assembly GCA_963716895.1. Classification (GTDB taxonomy): domain Bacteria; phylum Myxococcota_A; class UBA9160; order UBA9160; family UBA6930; genus JBFIYM01. The sequence goes on along the minus strand of CAVQUJ010000010.1, from coordinate 2,603,579 downwards.
GTCGGCTCGCGGCCCGGCTCCGGTCGCACGGCGACGACGAGCCGCTCGCCGGTTGCTTCGTCCGGCAGCCCGAAGCAGGCGTACTCGGCCACTCCGGGAAGGCGCGCGAGCGCGCCGTCGACCTCGCTCAGCGAGATCTCGAGGCCGTTCCGCTTGATCACTTCCTTCAAGCGACCGACGACGGTCAGGCGACCGCCGTGAAGCTCCACTGCGTCTCCCGTGCGATACCAGCCGTCTTCGAAGGCGGCCCGGGTGTCGTCGTGATCGACGTAGCCGAGGAAGAGGGCCGGCCCGCGCAGCAGGCCCTCCTGTGCGTGCTCGCGCGAGCCGACGCGGACCTCGGTGCCGGGCATCAGCGCGCCGTCGTCGAGGAGGCGCTTGTCGCGATCGTCCTCGGGCAGGCTGCCCGTCGAGTTCGGCGCCTCCGAAGAGCCGTAGACGCGCGCGATCTCGATGCCGAAGCCGTCGGTCGCGAGCTCGAGCAGCGGCCGCGGGATCATGGCGCCGCCGAGCGCGAGCGTGCGGAGCGCGATGCGCTTCTCGGTTCGCGCGGCGGCTGCGCGCAGCAGCCGCTCGACGATCACCGGCGCGCCACCCAGCAGCGTCGCGCGGTGCGCCTCGATGCGAGCGAGCGAGGCGTCGGCGTCGAAGCGGTCCTCGAGCACGAGCGCGGCGTGCTGGTCGGCGACGCAGTGCATCTGCATCACGCCGGTGATGCTGGTGAGCGGGCTCACGAGGAAGGCGACCGTGCTCGCGTCGGCGCCGGTGATGCGCGCCATGTTCCTCGCGCCGGCCGTGAGCGTGTTCAGCGAGTGGATCACCGCCTTGGGCCGGCGCGTGGTGCCCGACGTGAACAGCACGACGGCGGACGCGTCGCGGTCGGGCTCGGGCCACGAGGCGGAGGAGGCGCTCGCCGCCGGTGTCTCGCCGAAGGTCTCGAGCGGAAGCGTGCGCCGGGCGTCGAGACCTTCGAGGAGCCGGCATGCCTCGCTACTCGGCACGACGACCGCTGCGCCCGCCCCGACAGCGTCGAGCGCGTTGCGAAGATCCGCGCTGCCGCAGCGCCGGTCGAGCAGAACGGCGGTCGCGCCCGCACGGAGCAGCGCGTGGTGGGCGACGACGCCTTCCAGCGTGTTCCCCGAGACGAGCACGACGCCGTCGCCGGGCCGCACGCCCGACGCGGCGAGAATGCCGACACCCGCGTTCACCTGGCGCGCGAGCTCGGCGTACGTCGCGCTGCGTTGGTTGTCGGCGACGGCGAGCGCGTCGGGCCTCTCCGCGGCGGCGAGCTCGATGCCGTCCGCGAGGCCGCGGTCGTCCCACAGGCGCGCGGCGCGGTAGGCGTCGGCCCGCTCGGCGGGGACCGGAGCCGTCGGGCGGATCGCGCGCACCGCTCAGGCCCTCGGCAGCGCGAGCAGCTGGCGGCCGACCAGGCCGCGCAGGATCTCGGAGGTGCCGCCGGAGATCGTCAGCGCGCGCGACCAGAGGAACGCCTCGGTCCAGCGCTCGGTCGCCTCGCGGCCGGGCTCTTCGACGGAAGCCGCGGAGGCGAGCAGCTCGAGCGCGGCCTCACACAGCTCGACGAACAGCTCGCTGTAGGCCAGCTTCGCGACCGGCCCGTCGCTCGGATGCTCCTCGTCGCGGAGGATGCGGTCGACGACGTCCTCGACGATGCGCTTCGCCGCCTCGACCTTCGTGAGCAGGCGCGCGAGCTCGTGGCGCACGTCTTCGTGCTCGAGCGCGGCGCTGCCGTCGGGTAGGCGTGCGGCCCGGGCCAGCTCGACCAGATCCCGGAACATCATCTCGAGCTGGACGGCGTTGGCGCCGACGAACGCGCGCTCCGACGCGAGGCCGGAGGTGATGATGTGCCAGCCCTGGCCCACGCCGCCGAGGACGCACTCGGGCCCGAGCCGCACGCCGTCGAGGAAGACCTCGCAGAACTCCTCCGCGCCGGTCATCTCGCGGATCGGGCGGACGGTGAGCCCCGGCCGGTCCATCGGCACGACGAAGGCGGTGAGCCCTGCGTGCCGGTCCGTCGTCGGATCGGTGCGCGCGAGGAGCATGCCCATGTCGGCCCACTGCGCGTCGGTGCACCACACCTTCTGGCCCGTCACCACGAAGTCGTCGCCGTCGCACTCTGCACGCGTGCGGAGTGAAGCGAGGTCGCTCCCCGCATCGGGCTCGCTGAAGAGCTGGCACCAGACGTGCTCGCCGCGGCGGATGCGCGGGAGGTACTGCGCTTGCTGCGCCGGGGAGCCGAACGCGAGGAGGGCGTGGCTCGCGAGCATCACCTGATCGAGCGGGCGGTAGGCGCGCGCGCGGATCAGCTCCTCCATCAGGATGAGATCGTGCGTGGGCCGGTGGTCGGCGCGACCGCCCCACGCGACCGGCCAACCTGCGCCGAGGTAGCCCACTTCGTAGAGCGCGCGGAGCCAGGCGCGGATCGCCGCCTCCTCGTCCGCGCTCCGTGGCACGCGCGTGCCTTCCGCGAAGCGGAGGCGCGGAGCGCGGGCCGCGATGAAGCGGCGCAGCTCGAGGCGGTAGGCCTCGTCGCTCACGAGGCCGTCTTCTTGCGGAGCATGCGCTCGAGGTTCGCGCGGAACGCCGGCTCGTCGAACGACTCCGTCTCGCGGGCGAGCGCATCCCCGAGCCACGCATCGACTGCGCGAGACAGCGCGCGGTTCAGCAGCGCCTTGGTCTCGCGCACGGACTGCGGCGGCAGCGCGGCCATCCGCTCCGCCAGCGCGAGCGCCGTGGGCAGCGCTTCGCCCTGCGGCACCACGCGGTTCGCGAGACCGAGGCTCAGCGCGTCGGCGGCCGAGAGTCGATCCCCGAGCAGGATGAACTCCTTCGCGCGCAGCAGGCTCGTGAGCAGCGGCCAGGTGAGCGCGCCGCCGTCGGCCGCGACGAGCCCGAGCGCCACGTGCGGATCCGCGAAGTACGCCTGCTCCTCCATCACGACGAGGTCGCACATCGAGGCGAGGCTGCAGCCGAGCCCGACCGCGGGGCCGTTCACGGCCGCGATGATCGGCACGCGGACCGAGGTCATGCCCCGGACGATCTCCGCGGCCTCGACCATGATCTCGGCGCGGAGCTTCTCGTCGCCGGTCATGCGCGAGAGGAGATCGAGATCCCCGCCGCCCGAGAAGGCCTTGCCCGCGCCGGTGAGGACGATCGCGCCGGCGCCTTCGTCCGCGGCGAGCTCGGCCCAGACGCGCGCGAGCCGGCCGTGGAGCGCCGCGTCGGCGGCGTTGAGGGCGGCCGGCCGGTTCAGCGTGAGGATCCGGACCGCGCCGCGGGCCTCGACCCGCAGCTCGTCGCCAGCCGTCGCCATCGCCTGCCTCCCTATCTCTTGCAGGACGATTCCAGATTTCTATATTGACGTCAATATTAATTCGAGGCCCGGATGGATCCCCTACACGAGCTGGCGGCCTTCACCGACGGGCTCGAGAAGTGGCTCGGCAGCTCTCCGCCGAGCCTCTCGGCCGCGGCGGCGCCGAGCCCTTCGTTCGCCGCGCGGGTCGAGGCGACCTCCCAGCTCATGAAGGCGCTGTTCGACGAGGGCTTCGGGCGGTACGGCTGGCCCGAGGCGCTCGGCGGTCTCGGCGGCACGATCCTGCACCGGGCCGCCCTGTGGGATTCGCTCGCGCGACACGGCGTGCGCGGCATGTCGCTGTTCGAGCATGTCGAGGTCCTGCTGCCGACGCTGTGCGCTCTCGCGCCGCGGAAGCTCGCAGCCGCGGCGCTGCCGGCGTTCCTCTCGGGTCGCGAGCGCTGGGCGCAAGGGTTCTCCGAGCCGGAGGCGGGCTCGGATCTCGCGAGCCTGCGCACGCGCGCGCGCGCCGTCGACGGCGGCTGGGTCATCCGCGGGCGCAAGATCTGGACGAGCTGGGCGGCCTACGCAACCTGGTGTCTGGTGCTGGCCCGGACCGGTACTCCCGAGTCGCGGCACCGCGGCCTCACGGCCTTCGTCGTCGATCTCCACGAGCCGGGCGTCGCGGTGAACGCGATCGAGCAGGCGAACGGCACCGACGAGCTGGCCGAGGTCGTCTTCGACGACGTGTTCGTACCCGCGGATCGCGTGGTCGGCGCGCCGGGCGAGGGCTGGGCTGTCGCGATGCACATCCTGAGCTCCGAGCGCGGCACCTTCGCCTGGTTCCGGCACGGCTTCCTCTACCAGCACCTGCTCGCCCACCTCGAGCATGCGGAGCCGACCGGCGACGCAGCCGTCGGAGACGCGCTGCTCGACCTCGCCGCGGTCAGCGCGACGAGCTACCGCGGCCTCGAGAGCCATGCGGCGGACGTTCCGCTCGGGCCGCGCGCCGCGTTCACCAAGCTGCTGCTCTGCGAGGCGGAGCGCGCGGTGCACGATCGCATCCTCGCGGGCGACGCGGACCTCGCGGTGGGGCTCCAGGACGACGAGACCGCGACGCTCCGGCAGGAGTATCTCTTCTCCCGCATCGTGACGGTCTACGGCGGCTCGCAGCAGATGCAGCTCGAGACCATCGCGAAGCAGCTGCTCCGCCTGCCATGACGAGCACCGACGCCGAAGACGCCTTCCTCGACAGCGCGCGCGAGGCCTTCCGCCGCGAGCCCGGGAGCGCAGCGCTCGACGCGCTCGGCGCCTTCGGCCTGCTCGACGAGCTCGCCGACCCCGAGGCGCGCGCTGCGACCTTCGCCGTGTTCCGCGCGCACGGGCGCGAGCTCGGACGCTCGCCGGCCCTCGGCTGCCTGATGGCTCGCCCGTACCTCGAGGCAAGCGGCATCGCGGCGCGCTCGGTCGTGCTGGCGGCGCCGCGCCGTTCGGCGCGGCGCGGGGACGTCTGGCTCCTGATCGGCGAGCCGAGCGTCGAGTACGTCCTCGTCGACCGGCCTGGGCTCGGCGCCGGCGCTCGTCTCGCTCGCCGACGTCGAGCTCCTGCCGGTGACGGTGCCCGGGCGGATGATCCTGCACGAGCTCCGCTTCGATCCCGAGGACCTCGAGCCCGTCACGCCCGAGGCCCGCGCCAAGACGGCCCGGCGCCGGAGCCTGTTCCTCGGCCGCGTCGCCGCAGCCTTCGAGATCCTCGGCGCGGCCGAAGGAGCGCTCGACCTGGCCGTGGCGCACGCGGCGGCGCGCGAGCAGTTCGGGCAGCCGATCGGGAAGTTCCAGGCCGTGCGGCACCTCCTCGCATGGGCGCGCACGGATCTGGCCGCCGTCCTCGAGGTGAGCCGGCAGGCGGCCGCGCTCGACGCCAGGGCGCCGTCGCGGTTCGACGAGATCGCGAAGGCGCTCGCCGGACGGAACGGACGCCGCGTCTGCGAGCGCGCGCTCCAGGTGCTCGGCGGCATCGGCTTTACCGCGGAGCAGGACCATCACCACTTCCACAGCCGCGTCCTCGCGCTCGACGCGGTGCTCGGCAGCTCGGCGGAGCTCGCGCGAGGCCTCGGCGCGTGGCTGCGCGAGAGTCGCACGGATCCGGAGCTGCCGAGAGCGCTGCTGCAGCGGGGAGCCCGCGCGTGACGGCCAGCCGCGAAGAGCTCGCCGAGCTCTGCCGCGCGCTCGAAGGCGCGGTCGGGATCGGGAGCGCCGACGACGCGCCGCGCCTCGACGACGACTGGCGGAAGCGCTGGCGCACGCTGGCCGAGCTGGGCGTGTCGTCCTTCTGCATTCCCGAAGAGCTCGGCGGCCTCGGCAACGAGGCGGCCGCCGCCTTCGTCGCGAGCCTCGTGCTCGGCGCGGCCCTGCACGGGAGCCCGTATCCCGCGCTCGTCGCGGCGAGCTTCGCGCTCGCTCGCTGGCTCGACCCGAGCGAGCGGAAGGGCGCCTGCGTGGCGATCGCGTCGGGCGAGCGCCTGCCGACGCTCGCGTTCCTCGACCCGTCCGCGCGCGTCGTCGAGACGGCCGGCGAGGCGAGGCTCGACGGCTGTGCGCGCCTCGTGCTCGGCGCGGCGGATGCCGACGCCTTCCTCGTCCTTCCCTCGGGCTCGCCCGGGATGTACTTCCTCGGCGCACGCGACGGCTGCTCGCTCGCGAACGAGCACGCCTTCGACCCGACGCGCTCCGCGGCCGACGTCGTCTTCCACGGTGCGCGCGCCACGCCGCTCTCCGCGGGGCAAGGCGAACGCCGCCTCACCGAGCGGCTCTTCGGCCTGCTCCTCGCGGGAGACGCCCTCGGCGGCGCCGAGCGCATGCTCGAGCGTACGCGGCTCCATGCGCTGGAGCGGTGCGCGTTCGGCCGACCGATCGGCGGCTTCCAGGCCGTCCAGCATCGGCTCGTCGACCACACCCTCCAGCTGCGGGGCATGCGGCTCCTCGCCAGCGACGCCGCGGACGCGATGACGCGCGGCGGGGCCGAGGCGGTGCGCGCGGTGCTGCTCGCGGAGGCGGCCGTCGCCGGCGGCGCGCTCCACATCCTGCACGACCTGCTCCAGCTCACCGGCGCGATCGGCTTCACGTGGGAGCACGGGCTCCACTTCTACGAGCGCCGCGCGCATCTCGATGCCCGGCTCGGGCGGAACCCGCGCGCCGCGCTGCGCTCGCTGGCCGCCTGCGAAGGCTGGGAGTAGCGAGATGGAGCTCGTACCCTTCCGCCACTGGATCGCGGCACGCGCCGACGACGACCACACCGCGATCCGCTTCGAGGAGCGAGTCCTGGAGCTACCGCGAGGCCGTGCGGGCCGCCGCGCGAGCGCGCCGCCTTCCTGCTCGCGACGCGCCGCGAGGGGCCGCTCCACGTCGGCGTGCTGCTCGAGAACGTGCCCGAGTTCTGGTTCTGGCTCGCCGCCGCGGCGCTCGCGGGCGGCGTCGTGGTCGGGATCAATCCGACGCGCCGCGGCGCCGAGCTCGCGCGCGACATCCAGCACACGGACTGCCGGTGGATCGTGACCGACGCGAAGCACCGCGCGCTGCTCGACGGTCTCGAGCTCGACGCGCCGCGGATCCTCGAGATCGACGGCGACGACTACGCGACGACGCTCGCTCCCTTCGCGGGCGCGGCGATCCCCGACGTCGAGGTCGCGATGCGCGACCTGCTGCTGCTCCTCTTCACCTCGGGGACGAGCGGCGCGCCGAAGGCCGTGATCTGCACGCAGGGGAAGCTCTCGATCGCCTCGCAGAACGTCGCCGACATCGCCAGGCTCGGCCGCGCACGAGCGTCAGCTACCTGGCGATGCCGATGTTCCACAGCAACTGCCTCTTCATGGGCTGGGGGCCGACGATCGTCGCGGGCGGAACCGCGGTGCTGCGGCGCAAGTTCTCGGCGTCGGCGGCGCTGCCGGACATCCGCAAGTACGGCTGCACGTACTTCAACTACGTCGGCAAGCCGCTCTCGTACATCCTCGCCCAGCCCGAGCGGCCGCGACGACGCGGACAACCCGCTCGAGCTCGTGTTCGGCAACGAGGCGGCCGACCTCGACATCGAGCGCTTCAGCGAAGCGCTTCGGCGTGCGCGTCGTCGACGGCTACGGCTCGACCGAGACGGGCGCCATCGTGCTCCGCGTGCGCGGACATGCCGAAGGGCGCGCTCGGCCGCGGCCGACGCCGCGACTGAAGATCCTCGATCCGGAGACGGGCAAGGAATGTCCGCCCGCCGATCTTCGACGCCGCAGGGCCGGCTCGCAGAACGCCGAGGAGGCGATCGGCGAGCTCGTGAACACGGCGCGGCGTCGGCGCTCTTCGAGGGCTACTACAAGAACGACGAGGCCGAACGCGCAGCGGACGCGAGAACGGCTGGTACTGGACGGGCGACCTCGCCTACCGCGACGCCGACGGCTTCTTCTACTTCGCCGGCCGCGACTTCGAGTGGCTGCGCGTCGACGGCGAGAACTTCGCCGCCGCGCCGATCGAGCGGATCCTCGCGCGCTACCCGGGCGTGGTGCTCGCCGCCGTCTACGCGGTGCCCGACGCGGACGTGGGCGACCAGGTGATGGCCGCGCTCGAGCTGCGGACCCCGAAGCCTTCGACCCGGCCGCCTTCGACGCCTTCCTCGCGCGCGCAGCCCGACCTCGGCACGAAGTGGTCGCCGCGCTACGTCCGCGTGAGCGCGATCGCTGCCGGTCACGCAGACGAGCAAGGTGCAGAAGCGCCAGCTCCGCTCCGAGCGCTGGGAGTGCGACGAGCCGGTGTGGTTCCGGCCGAGCGAGGGCGGAGGGCCTCCGGCGGCTCGCAGGCCGAGGATCGACGACGCGCTCCGCGCCGCCTTCGCGGCGCGCGGGCGCGAGTCACTGCTCATCTGAGCCTCGACAGGAGAATCTCCGATGGCAACCGATCACCGATTCGTCCCCCTACATCTGCATCACCGTCGGACACCCACGCCGGCGCCTGCGATCGACACGTACGGCGAGCTACCTCGACCCGCGCGTATCGCGACGACTTCGAGGCCTGGCGAGGCGCGCTACAAGAACCCGCACAAGAAGCACATCGGCAGCAAGAAGACGAAGAACTGGGACTCGGCCGAGCGCCTCGCGGATCTCGCAGAGCGACGGCGTCGTCGGCGAGGTGCATCTTCCCGAACACCGTGCCTCCGTTCTACGCGAAGGCGTTCCACATCGCGCCGCCGCGTGCGGCCGCGAGGAGTACGAGCACGCGCTCGCGGGCACGCGCGCCCACAACCGCTGGCTGGCCGACTTCTGCCGCGAGGCGCCCGAGCGCCGCGCGGGCATCGGGCTGATCCACCTGAACGACCTCGACGACGCGATCGAGGACGTGAAGTGGATCGCCGAGAACGGCCTGCGCGGCGGCGTCCTGCTGCCGCTCCCGTCGCCCGCCGAGCACTGGCTCGCAGCCGCTCAACCATCCGGACTACGACCGGCTCTGGGCGGTGATCCAGGACTGCGACGTGGTGATCAACCAGCACTCCGGGCCAGGGCTCGCCGCCGTATCCCGAAGCGCAGGGCTCGACGCCGCTCTGGGCGCTCGAGATGACGTTCTTCGTGCAGCGCGGCTTCACGCATCTGATCATGGGCGGCGTCTTCGAGCGCTTCCCGAAGCTCCAGTACATCCTGACCGAGTCCGGCTGCGCGTGGGCGCCGGCGCTGATGCGCCAGATGGACGCGATGTACCACGGCTGGAAGGCCGGAGCGATCGGCGAGATCGACGCCTCGAAGGATCCCGGCGACGAAGGAGCTGCCCAGCTTCTACGCGAAGCGCAACTGCTGGTACGGCGCGAGCTTCCCGGGGCCGCGCGAGATCGAGGGCCGTCACGTCGTGGGCATGGACAAGATCCTCTGGGGCAACGACTACCCGCACTACGAGGGCTGCTACCCGTACTCGCGGGAGAACATGCGGCTCGCCTTCTCGGACGTACCCGAGCACGAGGTGCGCATGATGCTCGGCGAGAACGCCGCGAAGCTCTATGGCTTCGATCTGGACGCGCTGCGGCCCGCCGCGAACGAGGCCAACATCACGCCAGAGCTCGTCGCCACCGCAGCTCGACGAGATCCCCGCCGACTCGCAGTGCCTGGCCTTCCAGCGCGCGCGCATGGAGCGGGCGTGGCATGGAGCGGCCGCGGTACGGCGGCATGACGGAGGCCATGGCGCCGCGCTCCCGCAAGGGAGCCGAGACGCGCGCGCGCCTGCTCGAGGCGGCGAAGCGCGTGTTCGAGGAGAAGGGCTTCCTCGACGCGCGCATCTCCGACATCAGCGAGCGCGCCGGGCTCTCGCACGGCTCCTTCTATCACTACTTCGATTCCAAGGAGCAGATCTTCCGCGAGATCGCGGAGGCCGCAAGAGCGAATGCTCGACGGTCGCCGCCCGCCGCCGCGGCACGGGTCACCGGCTCGGGCCCGGAGTTCGCAGCGCGAGCGCATCCGCCGGGCGAACCGCCGCTATCTCGAGCAGCTACCGCGACGAGGCGCGGATCATGGGCCTGATCGAGCAGGTCTCGCGCTACGACGAGCACGTCAACGCGGTGCGCGCGGCGACCCAGAAGCACTTCGCCGAGCGCGCCGAGCGGAGCATCCGGCGCATGCAGGTGGAGGGCGTCGCCGACCGGCGAGTCGACCCCGCGATCGCGGCGACGGCGCTCGGTGCGATGGTCGCGCGCTTCGCCGAGCTGTGGCTCGTCCAGGGCTACGCCGACTACGACTTCGAGCAAGCGGTCGAGCAGCTGACGACCTTGTGGTGCAACGCCCTCCGCATCGGCGGCTGACGCCCCTCAAGCCTCACCCCGCGCCCTCCGATCTACTGCAGCGAGAGGGGAACGCCGTGCAAGGGATCGCCGCGCTCGCCATCGGACTGCTCATCGTCGCCTCGTTCGCGGTCGGCGTCCGCCTGCTCGTCATGCACCTGCGCACGGGGGCGGCCCCGGAGCTGCTGCTCGGCGGCATGCTGCTGCTCGCGGTCGGCATCGGCTACGCGCTGATGATCGCGACCCCACGCGCCGGCCCGGAGTCGAAGGGCGCGCTCCAGATGATCTCCACGTTCGCCACTTGTGCGGGCTTCTCGCTGCTGTTCGCATTCACCTGGCGCGTTTTCCACCCGCAGGAGTGGTGGGCGCGCATCTTCGCCGCAGCCGGCATGCTTACGATGCTCGTGGCGGTGGTGCGGCGCTGCATCCAGGTGGAGACGCGTGGCGTCGTGGACATCACCCAGGAAGCGCTGGTCGACCTGCTCCTCCAGGGAGGAACGGTCGTCGTTGCGTACGCCTGGACCGCGTGGGAGTCCCTCCGCTACTACGGCATGATGCGGCGCCGCGTGGCGCTCGGCCTTGCCGATCCCACGGTCTGCAACCGCTTCCTGCTCTGGGGCCTGATGGCGCTCGCCGTGAACGCGGGGATCGCCGTCAACATGCTGGCGTTCGCGATCCACGTGGACGCGCTCCAGACGCCGTGGGTGCTGCTGCTCTCGAGCACGACCGGCCTCACGCAGGTGCTGCTGCTGCTGCTCGCGTTCCTGCCCCCGCGTTCCTACTTGAGCTGGGTGCGCGCCCGCGCGTCCGCTGGGAGTGCTTGACGATGGCCGAATCCGCAGCCTTCGAGGCCGCATGCACCTGTCTCGAGCAGAGCGGCGCGCTCGACCGCCTCGCGGCGCGCGGCACCATTCGCATCGCCCTCAAGCAGGCCGGGCTCGAGCCCAAGGCCGTGACGGCGCGCCAGCTCGGAGTGGTGCTCGAGAAGCTGCTCCCCGCGGAGTTCACCTCGCGCGGCGTCTCCGCGCCCGAGGAGCTGTGCGCACGCATCCGCAAGGCGCTGGAAGGCGTCGACGCCGGCGCGCGCACGGACTCTCCCGAGGCGATCTTCGCGCGTCTCGCCGGCTCCTGAGGCCGGCGCGCGCTCAGAGGACCGCGCCCGCCGCCTTCAGCTCGACGATGCGGTCCCAGTCGAGACCCAGCTCCTGGAGGATCTCGTCGGTCTGCTCGCCCACCTCGGGTGCGCGCGCGAGCGTCACGGGCGACTCATCGAACTGCACCGGATTCGTGACGAGTGGGAAGGACGAGCCGTCGGCGGCGGCGACCTGCTCGACGTAGCCGTTCGCGATCACCTGCGCGTCGTCGTGTAGCTCGATCGCCTTCTGCGCCGGGGCCCAGACACCCTCGATGTCCCGCAGCACCTGCCGCCACTCGGCCAGCGTGCGCTCCGCGAAGATTTCGTCGAGGATGCGGATCGCCTCGGCGCGGTTCTGGAACATCGCCGCCGGCGCGGCGAAGCGCGGATCCTGCGCGAGCTCGGGCCGGCCCAGCGCGGTGATCAGCTCGGGCCAGTAGCGCGTCGCCTGGAGCATGACGAGGTGGACGACGCGGTCGTCCTTCGTGCGATAGCGATTGGCCACCGGGTTCGGCGCCTGTGTGCGCTCGAACTTCGGCAGCGCGACGTCGGCGAAGACTTTGTGCGCCACGATGTTGGGCGACATCATCCACGTGCCGAGCCCGAGCAGCGAGACGTCGACGACCGAGGTCTCGCCCGTGCGCGCGCGCTTGAACAGCGCCGCCGCGATGCCGCCAGCGATGGTCTGCGCGCCGGCGAGGTCGCCGAACGCGGGCGTCTGCGTCGGGCCGTACACGTCGCCCGGCAGCTGGGTGAGCGCGTCGGCGACGCCGGCGCGGGCCCAGAACGCGGAGCCGTCGTAGCCGCCCTTGCCGGCGTCGGGGCCGCGCACGCCCTGGCCCGAGCCGCGCACGTAGATGATGTTCGGATTCACGGCGCGCACGTCCTCGACGTCGAGCCGCGCGCGCTGGCGCGGGCCCGGCAGCCAGTTCGTGAGGAACACGTCCGCGCCCCGGCACAGCTCGAGCAGCACCTTGCGACCCTCCGGGTGCTTCACGTCGATGCCGATCGAGCGCTTGTTGTGGTTGGGCTGCTCGATCAGGTAGTTGCAGCGGCCCGGGCCGCCGGGGATCAGGCCACTCGAGATCAGGCCGCGCTGCGGGTCGCCGCCCTCCGGGTGCTCGACCTTGATCACGTCGGCACCCCACTCCGCGAGCACCGCGCCGGCCGCGGGCACGAAGGTCCACGCCGCGAGCTCGACCACCCGCACCCCCGCCATCGGCAGTGTCATCTGCGCTCCTCCCGAGTTGTCGAGACCGACGTTCTCACACAGCTCCCCGGGTGTCCAGCGCAATCTGGCTATTCCCCTATGGACACGGCTTCCGTGGCCGTGATAAGGTCGAGACCAACGTTCTCGAGGAGACCCGATGACGCCGGCTTCGCGCGCCCCGGCCCGCTGGGAGGAGCGCTCCGTCTCGCGGGTGCTTCGGTCGGGGCGGGAGCGCGTGCTCGCGCGCAGCCGGAAGCTGGTCCAGGCCGCCGGCGAGCTCATCGCCGAGGGCGGCTTCGAAGGCCTCACGCTGCGCGCGGTGCTCGATCGCACGCACCTTTCGCGCCGTGCGCTCTACGAGCGCTTCGACGGCATGGACGACCTGATCCTCGCCGTGTTCGAGCAGACCATGCGCGACGGCGCGGCGAAGTTCCGCGCCGACATGGCCGGGATCGACGACCCGCTCGAGCGCCTGCGCTTCCTCATCGAGACGATGGTGGCGAGCGCGCGCTCCGACTCCTCCGGCCGGCTGATGATCACCCTGAGCCGCGAGCACCTGCGGCTCGCCGAAGCGCGGCCGGACGATCTCGAGCGCGCGCTCGAGCCGCTCACTACGGTGATCGCGGAGCAGCTCGCCCTCGGCATGGAGCGCGGCGTCGTGCGGAAGGCCGATCCCCTCCAGCTCGCGAAGCTCGTGCACAGCCTCGTCGCCTCCACGATCCATGCCTCGCTGCTCTCGCACGTCTCCGGCGGAGAGACGCGGGCCGAGGATTCCGCGGCGGTTCTCTGGGAGTTCTGCCTGCGCGCGGTGCGCGCGGACCCGGCCTGATGCAGCTCGATCTCACCGAAGACCAGGAGCTCCTCCGGGAGACCTTCGCGACCCTCTTCGCGGCCGAGTCGACGCCCGAGCGCGTGCGCGCCGCGGAGCCGGCGGGCTTCGACCCGGGGCTCTGGAAGCATCTCGTCGAGACGGGCGCGCTCGGGATCCGCGTGCCCGAAGCGCTGGGCGGCGCGGGTGCGGGCCTGCTCGACGCCGCCGTGCTCGCCGAGCAGGCGGGACGCTGGCTGGCACCGGCGCCGCTCGTCGAGGCGGTCGTCGCCGCCGGGCTGCTCGCGAAGCTCGACGGCGCCGCGCCGCGCGCGCTCCTCGCGGAGCTGCTCGCCGGTGAGAGCATCGTCTCGCTCGCGCTGCGCGAGGAGGCGAGCCAGCTCGTGCCGGGCGGCTCGGCCGCCGACGGCGTGCTCGCGCTCGACGGCGACGCGCTCGTGCTGCTGCGCCGGCCGAGCGGGCCAGCCGGGAGCGCGCTGCGGAACCTCGGCGCGAGCGCGCTCGCGCGCTGGCGGCTCGACGCTCCGCCCGAGGGCGGCGAGCGCGTGACGCTCGCGCGCGGCGCCGCGGCAGTGCGCACGCATCACGCGGCGCGCGGGGAGTGGCGCCTCCTCACGGCCGCCGCGCTCGTCGGGCTCGCGCAGCGCGCGCTCGAGATCGGCGCCGACTACGCGAAGTCGCGCGTCCAGTTCGACCGGCCGATCGGCGCCTTCCAGGCCATCGCGCACCCCTTCGCCGACGCCGCGACCGCGGTCGCCGCCTCGCAGCTGCTCGTGCGCTACGCGATCTGGTCGATCGCCACCGCGCAGCCGGAGGCCGCCGCGCGCATCGGCTTCGCCTTCGTCGCCGCGGCGGAGAGCGCGAGCTTCGCCTCGGCCCACGCGCTGCACGCGCACGGCGGCTACGGGCTCTCGCTCGAGTACGACATCCAGCTCTACTTCCGCCGGGCGAAGGCGTGGGCGCTCGCCGGCGGCGATCCGCGCGACGAGCTCCTCCGCGCGGCCTCTCAGCTCTGGAGCGGCGAGGCGCCCGTCGCGCTGCCCGAAGCAGGTCCGTGTCCGCTCGAGTTCGGCCTCGGCGCCGAGGCCGAGCGCTTCGGCGCGGAGGCGCGCAGCTTCTTCGAGCGCGAGCTCACGCCCGAGCTGCGCGCGAAGTCGCACTACAGCTGGGACGGGCACGACTGGGGCATCCAGAAGAAGCTCGCGGAGGGAGGCCTCCTCTTCCCGCACTGGCCGCGCGCCTACGGCGGCCGCGAGTCGGGCGCGTTCGAGACGACGGCGCTCTCGGAGGAGTACCAGCACGCAGGCTGGACGACGCACGCCGTCGGCGTGACGGGCATGGTCGGCGCGACCCTGATGCAGTTCGCGAGCGAGGAGCTGAAGCGCGAGGTCCTGCCGCGCGTCCTCGCCGGCGAGGCGATCATCAGCCTCGGCTACACCGAGCCGTCCGCGGGATCGGACGTCGCGGCCGCGCAGACGCGCGCCGTACCCGACGGCGATCACTGGGTGATCGACGGCCAGAAGATGTTCACGAGCGGCGCGAATCTCACGCAGTACGTCTTCCTGCTGACGCGCACCGATCCGGCGGCGGCCAAGCACCGCGGGCTCACCATGTTCCTCGTGCCGACGGGCAGCCCCGGCATCGAGATCCACCCCGTCCACACGCTCTCGGACGAGCGCACGAACGTCACCTACTACGGCGGCGTGCGGGTCCCCGATCGCTACCGCGTGGGCCCGGTCGACGGCGGCTGGAGCGTGCTCGGCTACGCGCTCGAGATCGAGCACGGCTCCGGCGGCGGGAGCTCCCTCACCTACGGCCTCCACCTGCGCGATCTCCTCGCGAAGGCGCTGCGCTGGGCGCGCACCGCACGGCGCGCGGGCCGCGCGGCCATCGAGGACGCTCGCGTGTGCGAGCGCCTCGCGCGCGTCGCGATGCACGCTGACATGGCCTTCGTGCTGGCGCGCCGCGCGCTCTGGTGCGGTGCTCGAGGACATCCCGACCGCGGCGAAGGGCCGATGAACAAGCTCTTCGGCACGGAGACGCTGCAGGCCGACGCGAGCGACCTGCTCGACCTGATGGCTCCCGACTCGCTGCTCGACAAGGGCGTCGACGGCGCCGCGTCCGACGGAGAAGCCCAGTTCGCCTATCGCCTCGGCGCCGCCTCGACGATCTACGGCGGCTCGAGCGAGATCATCCGCAGCATCATCGCGCAGAAGGCCCTCGGGCTTCCGCGCAGCCGGAGCTGAGACCTCACGCATCCGAAAGGAGACCCCATGCCTTCCCGCCAACTCTCGTTCCCGGTCTTCGACGCCGACAACCACATGTACGAGCCGCCCGATGCGCTCACCCGCTACCTGCCCGAGAAGTACGCGGGCGTGATCCAGTACGTGCAGGTGAAGGGGCGCACGAAGATCGCGGTGAAGGGGCAGATCAGCGACTACATCCCGAACCCGACCTTCGAGGTGGTCGCGGCCCCCGGCGCGCAGGAGGAGTACTTCAAGATCGGCAACCCGGAGGGGAAGACGCGAAAGGAGATCTACGGGCGGCCGATCAAGGCGCTGCCGGGCTTCTTCGCACCCGAGCCCCGGCTCGAGCTCATGAATCAGCTCGGGATCGACCGCTCCATGATGTGGCCCACGCTCGCGAGCCTCGTCGAAGAGCGGCTCGCCGAGGATCCGCTCGCGACGCACGCCGTGGTCCACGCGCTCAACGAGTGGATGCACGAGACGTGGAGCTACGACTACGAGGGCCGCATCTTCGCGACGCCCATCATCACGCTGCCGATCGTCGAGCGCGCGGTGGAGGAGCTCGAGTGGGTGCTCGCGCGCGGCGCGCGCGCGATCCTGGTGCGGCCCGCGCCGGTGCCGGGCTTCGGCGGGCGCCGCTCGTTCGCGCTGCCCGAGTTCGACCCGTTCTGGAAGCGCGTCGAGGCGGCCGACGTGATGGTCGGCATGCACGCCTCCGATAGCGGCTACCAGCGCTACCTCAACGACTGGGAGGGCATCCGCGAGCGCGAGTTCCTGCCCTTCGTGGGCGTGTCGGGCTTCGCGGCCATCGTCGGCAGCGAGTACCGCTCGATCGTCGACGCGAT
The DNA here is from genome assembly GCA_963716895.1 of uncultured delta proteobacterium. Classification (GTDB taxonomy): domain Bacteria; phylum Myxococcota_A; class UBA9160; order UBA9160; family UBA6930; genus JBFIYM01. The sequence goes on along the minus strand of CAVQUJ010000010.1, from coordinate 2,587,205 downwards.
GGCGTCGGCCGTCGGGCACGGGCTCTTCTCGCGCTTCCCGCGCCTCAAGTTCGCGCCGATCGAGAACGGGAGCGGCTGGGTGCGCCCGCTGCTCCACAACATGGAGCACGCCTACAAGTACGCGCCGGAGAGCTTCGCCGAGAACCCGGTCGACGTGTTCCTGCGCAACGTGTTCGTGCATCCGTTCCACGAGGAGGATCCGGTCGGCCTCGTGAAGCTGCTCGGCGCGGACAACGTGCTGTTCGGCTCCGACTATCCGCACCCGGAAGGCCTCGCCGATCCGATCAGCTTCGTGGACGAGCTCCGCGCGCTGCCGGCGGCGGACGTGGCCAAGGTGATGGGCGGCAATCTGGGCCGGCTGATGAAGACGCCGGCGCAGAAGGCCGCCTGATGAGCCCGGCCTCTCGATCAGCGCCCGCCGAAGCGCGGCTCCCGGCGCTCGAGGAAGGCGGCGATGCCTTCGCGCACGTCCTGGCTCGCGTGCGTGATGTGTTGGCAGCGCGCCTCGTCCTCGAGCGCCTGCACGAGGGTCACGGACGAGCTGGCGTCGAGGAGCCGCTTCGAGAGACCGAGCGCGAGCGTGGGCCCCGAGGCGAGGCGGCGACCCCAGTCCTCCGCGACCGCGTCGAGCTCGCCGGCGGGAGACGACCTTGTTCACGAGGCCGATGCGCTCGGCCTCCTTCGCGTCGACCATGTCGGCGAAGAACGCGAGCTCCTTGGCCTTGTTGAGCCCGATCCGGCGCGGCAGCAGCCAGGACGTGCCCCCGTCGAGCGCGAGCCCGCGCTTGGCGAAGATCTCCGAGAAGCGCGCGCGATCGCTCGCCACCACGAGATCGCACGCCAGCGCGAGGCCGAGGCTCACCCCGATGCAGACGCCGTCGACCTTGGCGAGCGTCGGCTTGGGCATGCGCTGGAGCCGCAGGACGATGTCGCCGACGATGCGCATCTCCTGGACGATCGGCTGGAGCGGGCCGCCGGTGAGACCCTTTCCCGACGGGTTGCCGGAGAGATCGGCGCCCGCGGAGAAGTTGCCGCCCGCGCCGGTGAGCATCAGCGCGCGATCGTGCGGATCGGAAGCGACCTCCGCGAGCGTGCGATCCAGCTCGATCCACATCTCTGCGTTGATCGCGTTCTTCTTCTCGGGCCGGTCGAGCGTGATCGTGACCAGGCCGTCGCTCCGCTCGACGCGGATCGCCGCCATCTTGCACCTCCTTCGAGTCCCGCGACTCTATTCATCTAGACATTTGTTGTCCAGCCGGACCGAGGTCCCCCCGCCATGCAGATGAACGACATGATCCTGATCAGCGTCGACGACCACATCGTCGAGCCGCCGGACCTGTTCGAGGGCCGCGTGCCGAAGAGGTTCGCGGGGCGCTTCCCCGAAAACGTGAAGGGCGCCGGTGGCGAAGACGTCTGGTTGTTCGAGGGCAAGCCGATCCCGAACGTCGCGCTGAACGCGGTCGCCGGCCGGCGGCCCGAGGAATACGGCTTCGAGCCGACGGCCTACTCGCAGCTTCGGAAGGGCTGCTACGACGTCGACGCGCGCGTCGACGACATGAACGCGAACGGCGTGCTCGCGAGCCTCAACTTCCCGTCCTTCGTCGGGCTCGGCGGCATGCTGCTCGACAAGGCGCAGGACAAGGAGCTCGCGCTCGCAGTGCTCCACGCCTGGAACGACTGGCACATCGAGGCGTGGTGCGGCCGCCATCCCGGCCGCTTCATCCCGCTCGCGCTGGTTCCGCTCTGGGACGCGAAGCTCGCGGGCGACGAGGTGCGGCGCGTGTCGCGCAAGGGCTGCTTTGCCATCAACTTCGTGCCGAATCCGAGCTCGCTCGGGCGCCCGAGCCTGCACAGCGAGACGTGGGATCCGCTCTGGCAGGCGTGCAACGACGAGGGCACGACGATCTGCCTGCACATCTCGGACGCGAGCGGCACCGTGCCGAGCCTCGACACGCCGGTCGACGCCTTCATCGCCAACATGCCCGTGACGCTCTACGCCACCGCCTCCGACCTCACGTACTCGCCGATCCTCCGCAAGTTCCCAGACATCAAGTTCGCGCTGTCGGAGGGCGGTACGGGCTGGATCCCGCACTTCCTCGAGCGCGTCGACTGGGTCTACGGGCGTCATCGGGCGTGGACGCACCAGGACTTCGGCGGGAAGCGGCCGAGCCAGGTCTTCCTCGACCACGTCTACACGTGCTTCATCCACGACGAGGCCGGCATCCGGGCGCGCCACGCGGCCGGCCTTCGGAACATGAGCTGGGAGAGCGACTATCCCCACTCCGACACGACCTGGCCGCGCTCCCCGGAGATGCTGTGGGAGAGCCTGCGGAACCTGCCCGACGCCGAGATCGATCTGATCACGCACGAGAACGCGATGCGCGCGTACCACTTCGATCCCTTCGCCCACGTGCCGCGCGCGCAGGCGACGGTCGGGGCGCTGCGCGCGCAGGCGAAGCACGTCGACCTCGGGTACACGGAGACCGCCGGCGCGGGACGCCCGCCTCGCGAACCCGGCGCGGGCCCGATCACGTTTGCCGACGTGGCGAAGCAGCTCGCGCAGCAGTCGATTCCGATGAAGGGCTGAGCCCACCATGCAATACGACCCCTACGCGCGCGCGATGCAGGAAGATCCCTTCCCGATCTATCGCCATTTCCTCGAGAGCGAGCCCTGCACGTACAACTCGCGGATGGACTTCTACGCGCTCTTCCGCTTCGAGGACGTGTGGGAGGCCACGCTCGACTGGAAGACGTACAGCTCGTCGCTCGGCCCCACGCTCGAGAACCGCGGCCAGATCCCGGGCGAGCTGTCCTCGATCATCGGGATGGATCCGCCGCGCCACACGCGCCTCCGCAACATCGTGTCGCGCGGCTTCACGCCGAAGCGCATGGCCGCGCTCGAGCACGAGGTGCGAGGCCTCGCCAAGCAAACCCTCGATCCGCTCCGCGGCGAGAAGCGCTTCGACATCCAACAGGCGTTCGCGGTCAAGCTGCCGATGGACGTGATCAGCGTCCTGCTCGGCATCCCCGAAACGGACCGCGACTGGTACCGCCACACCGTCGACAAGGGCCTCGAGCGCGACCCGGACACCGGCATGCCGTCGATGGAGAGCCTCGGCCTGCTGCTCGAGTCGCGCGCCTATGTGCTCGAGCTGCTCGCAGAGCGACGCCAGCGGCCGTGCGAGGATCTGATCAGCGTGATCGCGGAGGCCGAGTACACGGAGCCCGACGGAAGGACGCGCCGGCTCTCCGACGACGAGGTGGCCGCTTTCACGACGCTGCTCGCCGGCGCCGGCGCCGAGACCACCGCCAAGCTGATCGGGAACCTCGTCGTCTACCTGTTCCAGCACGCGGACCAGCGGCGCTGGGTGTTCGAGGACGCCGCGGCGCGGCTCCCGGGCGCGATCGAGGAGGTGCTCCGCTACGACGCGCCGAGCCAGTACCAGGGCCGCGTCGCGATGCGCGACGTGACGATCCACGGCATCGACGATCCCGGAGGGCGCGCGCGTCGCGCTCGTGACGGGCGCGGCGTGCCGCGATCCGCGCGAGTTCGAAGGTCCCGACCGCCTCGACGTGCGCCGCGAGCCCGAGCGCTCGCTCTACTTCGGCCACGGGCAGCACGTCTGCATCGGGAAGTCGCTCGCGCGGCTCGAAGCGCGCGTCGCGATCGGAGAGATCGCTGCGCGCTGGCCGGAGTGGCAGGTCGACGAGGCCGGCCTCACCCGCACCTACCAGGCGCACGTGCGCGGCTTCCAGAACGTTCCGCTCGTGGCGTGAGGCCCGTCGACAGCTGCCCTTGTGAGCCGATCCGGGCCACTGTATTTATCTAGATGTTTTAGAGCGAGGGCAGCTTCGTGACGAGAGCGATCGACTGTCTCGTGAACGTCGACCTGGGCGACGCGAAGCAGCCCGAGTGGATGGTCCGCGTCAAGGAGGACTACTTCAAGGGCGGCGACTCCTTCTTCAAGAGCCCGGAGCTCCCCGAGCTGCTCGACGACATGGACGCCAACGGCGTCGCGCGGGCGATCCTGCTGACCAAGCTCGGCAAGAGCGGCGACCGCGCGCAGCGCTACGCGGCCGCGCGCCCCGATCGCTTCTCGCTCGGCGTCGGCGGCCTCGACCTGCTGCGGCCGATGCCGACGCTGCGCAGCCTCGAGTCGTTCGTGCGCGACCACCCGGTCTCGTACGCGGTCGTCGGGCCGAGCTTCTGGGGCGACGGCATGTACCCGCCGAGCGACGCCGTCTACTACCCGCTCTACACGAAGTGCTGCGAGCTCGACCTGCCGCTCTGCATGAACACCGGCATCCCGGGCCCGCCGATTCCGGGCGAGGCGCAGAACCCGATCCACCTCGACCGCGTCTGCGTCCGCTTCCCGGAGCTGCGCCTGTGCATGATCCACGGCGCCGACCCGTGGTGGGACGTCGCGATCCGGCTGATGCTCAAGTACCGGAACCTGCGGCTGATGACGTCGGCGTGGTCGCCGAAGCGGCTGCCGCAGTCGCTGCTGCACTACATGTCGACGCGCGGCAAGGACCGCATCCTGTTCGCCTCGGACTACCCCGTGCTGTCGATCCAGCGCTGCCTCGACGAGGCGCGCAAGCTCGACCTCGCGCCCGAGGTGCTCGACGCGCTGGCTCCACGGCAACGCCGAGGCGTTCTTCTTCACGACGGAGGAACCCCGCATGACGACCCCCGACCGATCGACGCGGACAACCACTACTACGAGTCGCTCGACGCCTTCACGCGGCACCTCCCGAAGGAGTTCAAGCAGCGCGGCGTGCGCCCCGTGCAGGCGGGCAAGCGCGTGGAGCTGCTGATCGGCGAGCGCGTCAACCGCTTCGTCCCGAACCCGACCTTCGATCCCGATCATCGTCGCGGGCTGCCTCGACCTGTTCTTCCGCGGGCAGATTCCCGGGCGGCGTCGACCGCGTCGAAGCTCATGAAGGTCGAGCCGCTCCGCATCGAGTACCGCGACCGCGACGCGCGCGTCGGCGATCGCCGAGGAGCAGGGTCTCGACGCGGTGCTGCTGTTCCCGACGCTCGGCTGCGGCGTCGAGGAGGCGCTGCGGCACGACATCCCCGCCACGATGGCGAGCCTCTCCGCCTTCAACCGCTGGCTCGAGGACGACTGGGGCTTCTCTACGAGGGTCGCCTGATCGGCGTGCCGATGCTGTCGCTCGCCGATCCGGACGCGGCGCTCGCCGAGGTGGACTCGCTGCTCGAGCGCGGCGCGCGCATCGTGCACGTCCGCCCGGCGCCGGTGCCGACGGCGAGCGGCGGCGGCCGCTCGCTCGGCGACCCGCTCCACGACCCGGTGTGGGCGCGCCTCGCCGAGGCCGGCGTGCCCGTCGCGTTCCACCTCGGCGACAGCGGCTACAACGCGTTCGCCGGGGCGTGGGGCGCCGCCGCGACCTTCGAGGGCTTCGGCGCCGTCGACGTGCTCGAGCCGCCTCGTCGTCTCGGACCGCGCCGATCCACGACACCGTCGGCAGCCTGGTCATCCACGGCGTGTTCCACCGGCACCCGAAGCTGCGCGTCGCCAGCATCGAGAACGGCTCCGACTGGCTGCACCTGCTCGTGAAGCGCCTGCGCAAGCTGGCCAACCAGACGCCGTCGGCCTTCCACGAGGATCCGCTCGACACCGTGCGCCGACACGTCTGGGTGACGCCGTACCTCGAGGACGACCTGCGCGCGCTCGCCGACCTGATCGGCGTCGAGCGGATCCTGTTCGGATCCGACTGGCCGCACGGCGAGGGCGTCGCCGCAGCCGCTCGACTTCGCCAAGGAGCTGTCGACGTTCGGCGAGGCCGACGCGCAGCGGATCATGCGCGACAACTGTCTCGAGCTGCTCGGCTCGTCGCCTCGCTGAGCGCTCGCACCCCCATGGACTTCTCCCTCTCCGAAGAACAGGAGCTGCTCCAGGAGACGGTGCGCGGCTTCGTCGCGAAGGAGTGCCCGCCGCAGACGGTGCGCGCGATCTTCGACGGCGAACGGCAGGCCGTGCCGGCGCTCTGGAAGGGACTCGCCGAGATGGGCGTCGCCGGCCTCGTCGTGCCCGAGGCGCACGGCGGCGCCGGCCTCGAGCTGCTCGAGCTCGCGCTCGTCGCCGAGGAGCTCGGCCGCGGCGCGGTGCCGGTGCCCTTCCTCGGCCACGCGCTCGCGACGCTCGCGCTCGCGCAGGGCGGCAGCGCGGCGCAGCAGGCGAGCTGGCTGCCGCGCCTCGCGGCCGGCGAGGCGCGCGCGACGGTGGCGCTCGCCGAGGACGGGCGGGCGCTGGCTGCCGGCGGAGTGGGGCCTCGAGCTCGCGAGCGGCCGCGTGCGCGGCGAGAAGGCGCTCGTGCCCGAGGCCGAGGGCGCGGAGCTGTTCGTGGTCGGCTGCCGCGGCGGCGCGCTCGCGCTGGTCGAGGCCGGCGGCGGCGTGCGCATCACGCCGGAGCCGACGCTCGACCGCGGCAGGCCGCTCGCCCGCGTCGACCTTCGACGGCGCTGCGCGCCGAGCCGCTCGCGAAGGGCGACGCCGCCCGCCTCGTCGACGCGCGCGAGCGTGCTGCTCGCCGCCGACGCCTTCGGCGCGGCGCACCAGCTCGTGCGCATGACCGCCGCCTACGTCGGGGCGCGCCAGCAGTTCGGCCAGCCGCTCGCGCAGTTCCAGGCGGTGAAGCACCAGCTCGCGAACATGGCGCTCGACGTCGACCCGACGCGCGGGCTCTGGTGGTACGCGGCGCACGCCTTCGACCACGCGCCGGCCGAGGCGCCGCGCGCGGCGGCGCTCGCGAAGGCCCACATCACCGACCGCGCGCAGCAGGTCGCGCGCGACGCGGTCGAGGCGCACGGCGGCATCGGCTTCACCTGGGAGTGCGACGTCCAGATCTGGTTCAAGCGCGTGATGTTCGACCGCGCTCTGGCTCGGCGCGCCGGAGCTGCACCGCGAGCGCTTCGCCGCGCTCGGAGGGCTGGTGAGCGATGGAACCTCCGAGTTCGGCGAGCGACGAGTACGAGGCGCTGCCGCGCCGAGGTGCGCGACGTTCTGCGCGGACGAGAGCTGGCCGCTCGCGCGGCGCGAGGCGACGGCCGCTCGAGCCCGCGGGCGCGAGCAGGCGATCGCCTGGCGCAAGCGCGCGCATCGGCGGCCGGCTTCCTCTACCGCACCATCCCGCGCGCCTACGGCGGCGCGGGCGCCGAGCCCGACGTGCATGGCGGAGACGGTGATCCGCCAGGAGCTCGACCGCGCGGGCGTGCCGCATCGCCTCCCGACCCAGGGCACGCACATGCTCGTGCCGACGCTGCTCGAGTGCGGCACCGAGGAGCAGCGGCGCGAGTACATCGAGCCGCACGCTGACCGGCGAGCTCACCTGGTGCCAGGGCTACAGCGAGCCCGGCGCGGGCAGCGACCTCGCCTCGCTCCAGTCGCGCGCCGAGCTGCGCGGCGACGAGTGGGTGCATCAACGGCCAGAAGATCTGGACCAGCCAGGCGCACGAGGCCGACATGATGTTCGGCCTGTTCCGCACCGAGCCCGAGCGCCCCGAAGCACGCGGGCATCTCGTACCTGCTCGTTCCCGATGAAGACGAAGGGCATCGACGTGCGCCCGCTCGCGATGATGCAGGGCGGCATCGACTTCTGCGAGGTGTTCTTCGACGACGTGCGCATCCCGGCGAAGAACATCGTCGGGCGGCGCGGCGAGGGCTGGAAGGTCTCGCGCTCGACGCTGAAGCACGAGCGCATGCTGATCGGCGACTCGAAGGGCGCGCGCATCGCAGCTCGACGCCCTCGTCGAGCTGGCGCGCGAGGTGCAGCGCGACGGCCGGCCGGCGCTCGAGGACCCGGTCGTGCGCCAGCGCCTCGCCGAGATCGCGGGCTACGTGGCCACGCAGGAGTGGGCGGTGGCGCGCATGCTCACCGCGATCCACAAGAGCCAGGACGCCAAGGTCATCAGCGAGATGCTGATGACGAAGCTCTACGGCTCGAACGTGCAGCAGATGATCGCGAAGCTCGCGCTCGACCTGATCGCCGGACGAGGGCCTGCACGAGCCCGACGCGCGACGAGGTCGAGATGGGCATCAAGCCTTTCACGCACGCGCGCTGGGTCTCGCAGTACATGTTCTCGCTCGGCGCTCACGATCGCGGGCGGCACCTCGAACGTGCAGCGCAACATCATCGGCGAGCGTGTGCTCGGTCTGCCGCGCGACCAGCGGCCGTCATGAGCCCGGTGACGATCTTCACCGACCCGAAGGCCTACGCCGATCCGGCGAGCTGGCACGCGGTCGCGGCGCGGCTGCGCCGCGAGGACCCGGTGGCCGCGCATCGAGGTCGACGGCTTCGATCCGTTCTGGGCGGTCACGCGCCACGCGGATCTGATCGAGATCGAGCGCCAGCCGGAGCGCTTCCCGAACACGGGCGAGTCGGTGCTGATGCCGAGCGCGATGAAGCCGAGCCACGGCGGCCCGCCGGTGCCCGTGAAGACGCTGATCCAACTGGACGGCGAGCAGCACCGCGCCTACCGGAACCTCACGAACGACTGGTTCAAGCCCGGCGCGCTGCGCAAGACGCTCCAGCCGCGGATCGAGCAGCTCGCGAAGAAGTACGTCGACCGCATGGCGGAGCTGGGCGGCGCTTGCGACTTCGCGATGGACGTCGCGCGCTACTACCCGCTCCAGGTGATCATGAGCGTGCTCGGCGTGCCCGAGTCCGACGAGCAGCGCATGCTCGACCTCACGCAGAAGATCTTCGGCGGCGACGATCCCGACTTCGGCGGTGCGGCGCCGCCGATCCCCAGAAGCGCGGGGCCGTGCTGCTGGACATGGTCGGCTACTTCCAGCGCATGACCGCGGACCGGCGCGCGCGGCTCCCGGCGACGACCTCGCCTCGGTGATCGCGAACGGGCGCATCGACGGCGCGGCGCTCCCCGATCTCGAGACCATCGGCTACTACGTCATCGTCGCGACCGCCGGACACGACACGACGTCGAGCACGCTCGCGGGCGGGCTCGAGGCCCTCGTGCGCCATCCCGAGCAGCTCCGCGCGCTGCAGCGCGATCCGGCCGGCATCGACAACGCCGTCGAGGAGATGATCCGCTGGGTCACGCCGGTGCGGCACTTCCTGCGCTACGCGCAGGAGGACTACGAGCTGCGCGGCAAGCGGATCGCGAAGGGCGACGCGCTGCTGATGTCGTACCTCTCGGCGAACCGCGACGAGGAGGTCTTCGCGGACCCGCTCGCGTTCGACGTGGCGCGCGAGAACGCGTCGAGCCATCTCGCGTTCGGGACGGGCGTCCACTTCTGCCTCGGCGCGAACCTCGCGCGCATGGAGCTTCGCACGTTCTTCCGCGAGCTGCTGCCGCGGCTCGAGTCGCTCGAGCTCGCCGGCCCCGCCGAATACACCGCGGCGACGTTCGTCGGCGCGCCGAAGCGCGTGCCGATCCGCTATCGGCTGCACGCATGACGTCTCTTCCCTACCCCGTCTACGACGCCGACAACCATCTCTACGAGTCGCAGGAGGCGATGACGGCCCACCTGCCGAAGAAGTGGCGGAACGAGTTCCAGTACGTCGACGTGGGCGGCCGCAAGAAGCTCGCGATCGGCGGCGTGATCTCGGAGTTCGTCCCGAACCCGACCTTCGAGGTGCTGGCCGCGCCGGGCAGGCACGAGAAGTGGTATCGCGCCGAGAACACCGAAGGCCTCACGCTGCGCGAGCTCACCGGCAAGCCCATTCCGTGCCCGCCCGCGTATCGGAACGGCTCCGATCGGCTCGCGCTCCTCGACGAGCAGGGCATCCATGCCTCGCTCGTGTTCCCGACGCTCGCCTCCGCGGTCGAGGAGCGCATGGGCTACGACCATGCGCTGATGAACGCGGTGCTCCACTCGCTCAACGAGTGGCTCCACGAGCAGTGGGGCTTCCATCGCGACGAGCGCCTCTTCACCGTCCCGTTCCTCACGCTGATGGACGTCGAGATGGCGGTCGCGGAGCTCGAGTGGGCGCTCGCGCGCGGCGCACGCACGGTCGGGCTCCGGCCCGCGCCCGTGCCTGGCTATCGCGGCACCCGCTCGCCGGGCGATCCCGAGTTCGACCCGTTCTGGGCGCGCGTCCAGGAGGCGGGCATCTTCGTCTCGTTCCACGCCTCCGACTCGGGCTACGACCGCTTCGTGCGCATGTGGGAAGGCGGCCGGAGCGAGGCCCTCGGCTTCGTGCACACGCCGATGAAGACCTGCATCGCCGTGCTGGACCGCGCGATCTCCGACACGATGGCCGCGCTGATCTGCCACGGCGTGTTCGACCGCTTCCCCGGCATCCGCGTGGCGTGCATCGAGAACGGGAGCCGCTGGGTGCGGTTCCTGTTCGAGCGCTTCGAGCTGGCCTTCGGCCAGCAGCCGAAGGACTTCCAGCGGCACCCGATCGAGACCTTCCGCCAGCACGTCTGGGTCTCCCCGTTCTACGAGGAGCCGATCGACGAGCTGGCGCAATGGATCGGCGTCTCGCAAGTGCTGTTCGGCTCGGACTATCCGCACCCGGAAGGGCTCGGCGAGCCGCTCAGCTTCCTCGACGAGCTGACGAGCTTCTCCGAAGCGGATCGTCAGCGCATCATGAGCACCAACCTGAAGACGCTGCTCGGCGTCCACTAGGAGAAACCATGGAATTCGTTCTCTACGAGGCCAAGGACAAGATCGCGGCGATCACGCTGAACCGACCCGAGGCACGAAACGCCCAGAACAAGCAGCTGCTCGACGAGCTGGACGCCTGCTGGACGAAGGCGGCGCAGGACGACGACGTGCGCGTGATCGTCCTCAAGGCGAACGGCCCGCACTTCTCCTCCGGTCACGACATCTCGGTCAAGCCTGGCGACCCCTCCGTGGTCGACTTCAAGAACAAGGGCCTCGAGGCGATCTTCCACTACGAGCGCGTGCACTTCCTCGGCTACTCGCGCAAGTGGCGCGACGTGCCGAAGCCCTCGATCGCGGCCGTGCAGGGCGCCTGCATCGCGGCCGGCATGATGCTGTGCTGGCCGTGCGACCTGATCATCGCCGCCGAGAACGCCCACTTCAGCGACCCGGTGCTGCGCATGGGGATCGGCGGCGTCGAGTACCACGGCCACACCTGGGAGTTCGGGGCGAGGAAGGCCAAGGAGCTCCTCTTCACCGCGTGCCGCTTCGACGCGCACGAGGCGCACCGCCTCGGGATGGTGAATCGCGTGGTGCCGACCGAGAAGCTGGAGGAGGAGACCTTCGCGCTGGCGCGCCAGATCGCCGAGATGCATCCCTTCGCGCTGGCTCAGGCCAAGCGGATCGTGAACAACACGCTCGACATGATGGGCCAGCACAACGCGCTCCAGGCCGCGTTCGACGTCCACACCACCGGCCACGGCAACGCCCTCTCGGTCACCGGCTACCCGGTGATGATGGACCTCGAGGGGATGAAGAAGGCGCAGAAGTAGAGGGACGCCGCTCTACCCCGCGAGCAGCTGCTCGGTGCTGCCTCCATCGACGAGCAGATCGGTGCCCGTGATGAAGGAGGCATCCGCCGAGCAGAGGAAGTCGATGGCGCTGGCGATCTCCTCGGCGCGGCCCTGCCTGCCGAGCGGCGTGCGCTCGACCATCGTCTTCATGAAGGGCTGCGCCGCGTACTCCTGGCGACCCATGCCAGTGTCGATGATGCCGGGCGAGAGCGAGACGATGCGCGCGCCGCGTGCACCCCACGCGGGCGCCTCGCGGATCGCGAGGCGCAGCACACCGTACTTCGAGACGGCGTAAGCGGCCGCGGAGCCGAGCAGATTCGGATCGAGGGCTTCCAACGCACCGAGGAGATCGGACCGCAGCGGCTGGTCGATCAGCGCGTCGAGCGCGGGCGTACGCCCCCGGCGCGCCAGGTGCCCGGCCTGCGAGGCGACCAGCACCGCCGCCGTCCCCGCGATCGCGAGCGGCCGGAACGCCTCGACCAGCCGCGCGGTGCCGATCAGGTTGACCGTCAGGATGCGGCGCCCGTCGCCCATCGTCGGCGAGAGCCCCGCGGTGTGCACGAGCGCCGCGAGCTCGCCGAGCCCGGCGGCCGTCTCGGCGAGGCGACGGATCGCCTCCGCATCGGCGAGGTCGCCGCGCACGGGCGTCACGTCGAACCCGCGCCCCCGCAGCGCGGCCGTCGCGCCGTTCGAGCCGATCCGGCGCGAACTCCGCGAGACACAGCCGGTGCCCGCGCGCGCCGAGGCGCTCGGCGGAGGCGACGCCCATGTCGCCGCCGCCGCCCGTGATCACCGCGACCTTCGCTCGCTTCGACACGGCTACGCGGGCCGGAAGCGCACGGGCATCTTCTCGATCCCGAGGACGAAGGTCCCGCGCCGGCGGCGCAACGGCTGCTCCGGCTCGGCGAGCTCGACGTGCTTCCACCGCGCGAGCAGCTCGTCGAAGAGGACGCGCAGCTCGAGCCGGGCCAGCTGGGCCCCGAGGCAGTGATGCCGCCCGAATCCGCCGAACGAGACGTGATCGTTCGGCCGCCGCTCGACGTCGAACTCGAAGGGCTTCGCGAACACCCGCTCGTCGCGATTCGCCGACGGGTAGAGCAGCAGCATGCGGTCGCCCGCGCGGATCTTCTGCCCACCGAGCTCGGCGTCCCGCGTCGCCGTGCGGTTCATGTTCTGGATGGGCGTCACCCAGCGCAGCATCTCCTCGACCGCGCTCGGGACGAGCTGCGGGCTCGCGCGCAGCTTCGCGAGCTGCGCCGGGTGCTCGAGCAGCGCGGCGAGGCCGCCGCTGATCACGTGACGCGTGGTCTCGTCGCCGCCGACCAGCACGAGCATCGTCTCGAAGATCAGGTCGGTCTCGGTCAGCCGCTCTCCGTCGACGACCGCGTTCACCGCGAGGCTGACGAGGTCCTCGCCGTCGCCTCCGCGCCGCGCGGCGATCTGGCGCTTGATGTACTCGGCGTAGCCGATGCCCGCTTGCTGGATCTCGTCCCTGAGCTCGGCGTTGCCCGACGCGAAAAGATCCGACCAGTGCAGCAGCGTGGCGTGATCCGCTTCGGGCAACCCCATCAGCTCGCCGATCATGTACATGGGGAGAGGCGTCGCGATGTCCCGTACGAAGTCGCACTCTCCGCGCGCGGCGACGGCGTCGAGCAGCTCGCGCACTTTCCGGCGCAGGTAGGGCTCGTGATCCTGCACGCGCCGCGGCGTGAAGCCGGCGGAGATGATGCGCCGGCGCAGCACGTGCTGCGGCGGGTCCATGTTGATCATGCTCGGCACCGAGCTGTCGGGCCGCGAGCCTTCGCCCGAGCAGAACGTCTCCCAGTCCCTTGCCACGGTCATCACGTCCGCGTAGCGGGCGATCCCCCAGATGCCGGTCGCGTCGTCCCAGTAGATGGGGGCGTTCGCTCGCATCCACGCGAAGCGCTCGTGCGGGTCGGCGTAGAAGTCGGGCGAGAGCAGCCGGATGTCGTCGCGCGTCGGATGCGCGGCCTGGCGCGTGCCGGGGCGCAGCGTGCGGACGTAGGGGCTCGCTTCAGCGCTGCCTGTGCTCATCGGGCGACCTCCTCCACTCGCGGCGCGATCTCGTACGCCTCCGCGTCGGGCTTCGCACAGCGCTCGCGGAACTCCGTCATCGAGTACGGCCACTGCGTGACGACGCGCCCGCTCGGCGAGCGGTAGTAGCCGTCGGCAGTCCGCCTGCCACGACGGCGACGCGGCCGATCGCGGCCTGGACGTCGTCGTTGTAGCGCGCCATCGGCTCGGGGCGGACGTCGATCCAGGCGAGGCCCTCGGCGGCGATGCGCTCGACGTGGCGGACCGTGTAGTCGACCTGCGCCTCGATCATGCTGAGGATCGAGCCGTTGTTCGTGTTCGGCCCGTAGAGCATGAACAGGTTCGGGAAGCCCGCCGTGGTGATGCCCAGATAGGCCGTCGCGCCGTCGTTCCAGGCGTCGTCGATGCGCCGCCCGCCGCGCCCGACGACCTCGATCGCGGAGAGGTACCTCGTCGTCGGCGAAGCCGGTGGCGAAGATCAGCGTGTCGACGCGCCGCGCCCGGCCGTCGGCGGTGACGCACCGCGTCCTGCGTGATGCGCTCGATCGCGCTCGGTGACGAGCTCGAGGTTCGGGCGGTTGAAGGCCGGGTAGTAGTCGTTCGAGAGCAGCGGCCGCTTGCAGCCGTAGGGATGCTGCGGCCGGAGCTTCTCGCGCAGCGCGGGATCGCGGACGACCTCGATCGCGGCGAGGCACCGACGCCTCCATCTCGGCCAGCCGCCACGGGATCGGAGAAGGTCATGCCGTCGTCGACGCGCCGGTAGATCTCGGCGCGCGACCGCGCGCGATCGCCTCGGGATGCGCCGCGGAAGTACGCGAGCTGCTCCGCGGTGAAGGGCTCGTCCTGCTTCGGGCATCACCCAGTTCGCGGTGCGCTGGAAGAGGTGGACCTGCCCGGCCTGCTTCACGATCTCGGGCACGAACTGCACCGCGCTCGCCGCGCTCCCGATCACGCCGACGCGTCTCGCCCGCGAGGTCGTGGTCCCAGTGCCAGCGCGCGGAGTGGAACTGCGTGCCGGCGAAGTGTCGAGGCCCGGGATGTCGGGCCAGACGAGCTCGTTGAACATGCCGAGCGCGCTCACCACCACGTCGGCCTCGACGCTCTCGCCCGACTCGAGCCGCAGCGTCCAGCGCGCGCGGCGCTCGTCCCAGCGCGCGCTCGCGACGCCGCAGCCGAAGCGGCAGCGAGGCAGCAGCCCGTACTTCCGCGCGCAGTGCTCGAGGTACGCGAGGATCTCGGCCTGCGAGCCGTAGGGCCGCGACCAGTCGCGCTTCGGCTCGAACGAGAACGAGTAGAGGAAGCGACGGGATGTCGCAGGCGCAGCCGGGATAGCGGTTGTGGTACCAGGTGCCGCCGACGCCCGGCGGCCTTCTCGAGGATCACGACGCGCTCGAAGCCGGCCTGCGCCAGGCGGATCGCCGCGCAGAGCCCGCCGGGGCCGGCTCCGATGATCGCGACCTCGAGGTCGCGGGCTCGTTTCCGGGCTGCCGTCACGTCGCTACTCGAACACGATCACCTGCCGCGCAGCCTCGCCCTTGCGCATGCGATCGAAGGCGACGTTCACCTCGGCGAGCGGGATGCGCGCCGAGATCATCTCGTCGAGCCGCAGGCGCCCGTCGAGGTAGAAGTCGATGTACTTCGGCATGTCGAAGCGGAAGCGATTCGAGCCCATGTAGGAGCCCGTGATCTTCTTCTCCTGGAGCACGAGGTCGGCGGCCGAGAAGGGCACCAGCTGCGTGATCGGCACGACGCCGACGAGCACCGTCGTGCCGCCGCGGCCCGTCATCGCCGATCGACTGCTGCACCGTCGGCACGCTGCCGAGGCACTCGAACACGAAGTCGGCGCCGCCGCCGGTGAGCGCCTGCACGGCGGCGACCGGGTCGCCGTCCTTCGCGTTCACGCAGTCGGTCGCGCCGAGCTTCCGCGCGAGGTCGAACTTCCAGCTCTGCGTGTCGACGGCGACGAGCTTGCCGGCGCCGACGATGCGCGCGCCCTGGAGCGCCGCGAGCCCGACGCCGCCGCAGCCGACGATCACGACGCTCGCGCCGGCCGGGATGTGCACGGTGTTGAGCGCGGCGCCGAGGCCGGTCGTCACGCCGCAGCCGATCAGGCACGCGCGGTCGAGCGGCATGTCGTCGCGGATCTTCACGAGCGAGCGCTCGGGCGTGAGCATCTGCTCCGCGAACGACGACAGGTTCGCGAACTGGTTGATCGCGTCGCCGCCCTTGCCGGCGAGGCGCGGCTTCGCGCCCGGCGGACGCCCCGCGTACTGCGTGAGGCACAGATACGGGCGCCCGGCCGTGCAGAACTTGCAGACGCCGCACCACGACGTGAGGCAGCCGATCACGTGGTCGCCCGGCACGAAGTCCGTGACGCCGGCGCCCACCGCCTCGACGATGCCCGCCGGCTCGTGCCCGAGCACCGACGGCGGCGGCACCGGCAGCCCGCCCTCGATCACGTGGAGGTCGCTGTGGCAGATGCCCGAGGCCACGGTCCGGACCAGCACCTCGCCCGGGCCCGGGGGCGTCGATCTGGACTTCTTCGAGCGAGAGCGGCGCGTTGTTCGCGCGCATCACGGCAGCCTTCACGGTTCACCTCCTCTTTCGGGACACCCTTGGGTAGCGCAGCGCTCAGTCGAGCGGGGGCTCCGCCCCGCGGCAGTCGGGTCTGAAACACTATTTCCGCCCGGTCGTCCGCATCCGCGAGGAGCCGACCCTGTCCGCGCAGCGCAGCCTCCTCGCCGACTGGGGCGGCGAGCGCTGGTCGGAGCTGGGCTTCCGCCACCGGCTCGAAGTGCTCTGCAGGGAGCTCGAGGGCGAGGCGCAGGTCACCGCGCTCGGTCGGCTCGAACGCGACGACGCGATCCGCGGTGCAGCGTGTCGGCGACACCTGCAGCGCTCCGCCTGCACCCGGGGACGCTCGCCGCCGTGGCGGGCGCGCGGCGCGGCGGCACGGTCCTTGCTCTCTCCGACGCCGGGAGGTCCGTGCATGGACGCAGCTCACGAGCCGGCTCCGAGGAGTACTTCGTGATGGATCGAACGATTGCTGTCACCGGCTCCGCCTCCGGCATCGGCGCCGCGACGGCGGCGTACCTGCGGGCGTGCGGCGACCGCGTGATCGGGTGCGACCTCCGCGACGCCGACGTCTGCGGCGATCTCTCGACGCACGAAGGGCGCGCGGCGCTGATCGACGGCGTGACGCGCCTGTGCGGAGGGCGGCTCGACGGGATCGTGGCCAACGCCGGCGGCGGCCCGCCGGAGACGATGCTCGCGCTGAACTTCTTCGGCGCGGTGGCGACGGTCGAGGGGCTGCGCCCTCTCCTCGAGACGAGCGCTGCGCCCCGCGCCGTGATGATCTCCTCGGTTGCCGCGCTCGGGCCGCTCGATCCCGGCCTCGTCGACGCCTGCCTGCGCGGGGACGAGGCGGCGGCCGTCGCGGCCTCTCGAGCCTGGATCACGGCCGGCGGCTCGCCGGCGCACCTGTACGGCAGCGCGAAGCAGGCGCTGAACCGCTGGTGCCGGCGCGCCTCGATCCAGCGGGAGTGGGCCGGCGCGGGGATCCCGCTGAACGTGATCGCGCCGGGCGTCGTCGATACGCCGGCCGCGGCGTGGATCCTCTCGAATCCCGCTCATCGGGAGGAGATGTGGCGCCGGGTCCCGCTGCCCGCTGCGCGGCCCGCGCGCGCCGAGCAGATCGCCGCTCTCGTCGCCTGGTGCGTAAGCCCGGAGAACGCGCTGCTGGCCGGGCAGGTGCTGTTCGCCGACGGTGGTCTCGAATGCGCAGCTCGGGGCCCGGGCGCGCAGGGTAGTGCGGCGGTGTAGGCTGGTCGGTCATCCCGCCGCGCCCGAGGAGAGCCCCATGAGCGAAGCCGCCGCGAAGCCCGCCCCGTCGAAGGGCCAGGCCGGAGCCGACCCCTACTCGATCCCCCTCGACAGGATCGACGTCTCGGACGCGGAGCTCTTCGAGACGGACACGCTCTGGGG
This sequence comes from uncultured delta proteobacterium, assembly GCA_963716895.1. Taxonomy (GTDB): domain Bacteria; phylum Myxococcota_A; class UBA9160; order UBA9160; family UBA6930; genus JBFIYM01. The sequence goes on along the minus strand of CAVQUJ010000010.1, from coordinate 2,569,717 downwards.
GTACTTCGAACGCCTGCGCAAAGAGGACCCGGTGCACTACTGCGCCGAGAGCGAGTTCGGCCCCTACTGGTCGGTGACGAAGTTCGACGACATCGTGCACGTCGAGAAGCACCCGGAGCTGTTCTCCTCCCAGCCCACCATCGTGATCGTCGACCCCGAGCCGGACTTCCCCCTGATGCCCGGCTTCATCGCCATGGACGGAGCGCGGCACCAGGCGCATCGCAAGAGCGTCCAGCCCGTCGCCTCGCCGCGGAACCTGACCCGGCTCGAGCCGCTGATCCGACAGCGCGTGGGCGAGATCCTCGACGGGCTGCCGGTCGGCGAGACCTTCGACTGGGTCGATCGCGTCTCGATCGAGCTCACCACCGGCATGCTCGCGACGATGTTCGACTTCCCCTGGGAGGAGCGGCGCAAGCTCACCCTCTGGTCCGACATCTCCACGATGAGCCCCGAGCAGCTGGCCGAGATCGGGATGACGGAGGAACAGGGCCGCGCCGTTCTCATCGAGTGCCTCGAGTACTTCACCAAGCTCTGGAAGGAGCGCGCGAACAAGCCCCAGACCGGCGAGCTCGACTTCGTCTCGGCGATGGCGAACTCGGAGGCGATGCGGGACGTCGCGCCGGACGTCTCGCCCCTCGACTACCTCGGCACGCTCATCCTGCTGATCGTGGGCGGCAACGACACCACGCGGAACTCGATCTCCGGGGGCGTGCTCGCGCTGAACGAGCACCCCGCCGAGTACGAGAAGCTGCGCCGCGACCCGAGCCTGATCCCGACCATGGTCGACGAGATCATCCGCTGGCAGACCCCGCTCGCCCACATGCGGCGCACGGCCACGCAGGACACCGAGCTCGGCGGGAAGAAGATCAGGAAGGGCGACAAGATCGTGATGTGGTACGTCTCCGCGAACCGCGACGAGACGGCGATCCCCCGCGCCAACGAGTTCCTGATCGACCGCGAGGACTCGAAGCAGCACCTCTCCTTCGGCTGGGGTGTCCACTTCTGCATGGGCAGCCGCCTCGCCGAGATGCAGCTGCGCGTGCTCTGGGAGGAGATCCTGCGGCGCTTCCGCCTCGTCGAGGTCGTGGGCGCGCCCGTGCGCGTGAAGTCCCAGTTCGTGAAGGGCTTCGCGAAGCTGCCCGTGCGCGTGCATCGCTGGTGACTCGTGCCTAGCGGCTCTTCCACTGCGGCGTGCGCTTCTCCACGAAGGCGAGCGCGCCCTCGCGGGCGTCCTCGCTCCCGAACACCTGCGGCTGGAGCACCGCCTGGCGCGCCCGCACCTCCTCCAGCGTGCCGGCCGCCGCGAGGCGCATCAGCTCCTTCGTGGCGCGCACGCCCAGCGGGCCGTTCGCGACGATGCGCTCGGCGAGCGCGAGCGCCTCGGGCAGCACGCGCTCGGGCGGCACCACCTTGTTGACGAGACCCAGCGCGAGCGCGCGCTCGGCGTCGATCGGATCGCCGGTCAGCCCGAGCTCGAGCGCCAGGGCGAGCGGGATCCGCGCGCTCAGGAACACGCCGCCGCCCGCCGCGAACAAGCTCCGCTTCACCTCCGGAATCCCGAAGCGAGCCGCCGAGGACGCGACGACGAGGTCGCACGCGAGCAGGAGCTCGAAGCCGCCGGCGACGGCCGTCGCGTTCGCGGCGCCGATCACCGGCTTCGGGATGCTGTCGCGGAGGAAGCGCGCGAAGGCGGCCATCGTGTCCGCGCCGCCGGCTCGGCTCGTCCGCCCCTCGGCGAAGGCGCGCAGGTCCATGCCGGCGCAGAACGCCTGGTCTCCCGTGCCGGTGAGCACGACCGCGAGCACGCCGTCGTCCGTCGCCGCCGCGTCGAGGGCCTCGCCGAGCGCCGCGATCAACTCGGGCGAGAGCGCATTGCGCGCCTCGGGGCGATTCAGGCGCACCACGCGGGTCGCCCCACGCTGCTCGACCACCACCACGTCGCTCATCTCCGTCCCCCTCTGATTCCACCGCTCCGCACACACTACTCCCGCGCGGCGGTGTGCCGATATCCTCCGTGAAGCCGTTCGGAAGGAGTGTCGATGGCAGCGGCCGCAGAGAGGCGTCTCACGGGAAAGGGCGCCTCCGCGCCGCCGCGTGCGTCGTTGCGCGAGCTGGCCTGGGCGCTGCCCAAGATGCGGCGCAATCCGCTGATGGTATGGCAGCACTACTACGACACGTACGGACCCGTCGTGTGCCAGCCGGGCCTCGGGCGCTTCGACACCTACTACCTGTTCGGACCCGAGGCGAATCGCTTCCTGATGCTCGACCGCGAGAACGTCTTCTCCGCGAGGCGCTCCTGGACGTTGATCATGGGGAGGATCTTCCCGAACGGCCTGCTCCTGCGGGACGGCGAAGACCACCGGCACCATCGCAAGATCATGCACGCGGCCTTCACGACACAGGCGCTCCAGGAGTACGCGGCGCGGATGAACCCGCTGATCGAGGAGGGTCTCGCGGCGTGGCGCGTGCCAGGGGAGCGCTTCCTCGCCTTCGATGCGTTCAAGGAGCTGACGCTCCATCTGGCGACCCGGATCTTCCTCGGGCTCGACTTGCCGCCGACGGCGGAGCACGAGCTCCAGCGGGCCTTCGAGGCGACGGTCGCGGCAGCGATGTCGCTCCTGCGCGTCGACCATCCGCGGCTCGAGTTCGGGCGGGGGCTCGCGGGACGCCAGTACATGATCCGCCTCTTCGGGGCCTTCGTGGAGGAGAAGCGCCGCGGCGACGGCAGGGACATGTTCAGCCTGCTGTGTCGCGCCGAGACCGAAGACGGGAGGCGGTACGCGGACGCCGAGATCGTGGACCACCTGATCTTCTTGATGATGGCCGCCCACGACACCACGACGAGCGTGCTCACGTCGCTCGTCTACGAGCTCGCGAAGCACCCCAACTGGCAGGATCGCGTGCGCACGGAGTGCAGCGTCCTGGGCCAGGAGCACCTCCCCTATGAGCGCATGGACGAGCTCACGGACGTTCGTCTCGTCCTGAACGAGACGTTGCGACGCTATCCACCGCTCTCCACCATCCCGCGCGTCTCCACGCGCGACTTCGAGTTCGCGCGGCTTTCGCATCCCCGAGAACCGGATGGTCTGCGCGGTGCCGCTCCATACGCATTACATGACGGAGTGGTGGAGCGAGCCCGAACGATTCGACCCGGAGCGCTTCGCGCCGGAGCGCGAGGAGCACAAGCGGCACACCCACGAGTGGGTGCCTTTCAGCGGCGGCGCCCACATGTGCCTGGGCGTGCGCTTCGCGGAGATGCAGATCCGCCTGGTGCTGCACCAGCTCGTTCGGAAGTTCCGCTGGAGCGTGCCCGCCGGCTACACGATGCCGGTCCAGCAAGCGCCGATCTCGAAGCCCCTCGACGGACTGCCGCTCCGGCTCGAGGCGAGCGAGTAGGCGGACCGCCGACTGAGAGGCCCCTGTCGGTGGGGCGATCAGCGTCCCCAGATCTTGAGAACGGCGGCGTCCCCGGTGACGTCGTAGGTGACGGTTGCCCCGGTGAGCTGAGCCTTGCGGCCCGGTGCTTCGATGGCAAGCGACGACCCGCCGGCCTTCAGCATGCCGATATCCGTGACCTCTTTGTCGTTCGCGTTGTTCCAGTGGAGAACGAGCTTCTTGATGTTCACATCGGCGCCGTCGACCGATACCTTCACTTCCTTGACGTTCTGATCTCGGCGACCACCGGAGCTCTCGAGCTGGGCGCCCTGGTCGGCGGATTTGAGCGTCTGCTCGGCGAGGACGGCCCATTGGTCTTCCGCCTGGCGCCCATGAACAGAAGGAATCCCACGACGAGACCGATCACCGTTGCCAGGCTCTTGATTCTCACGTTGCCACTCCTTTCCGTCGACGCGGAATGCCCCTTCGGAGGAAGGAGGTCCCAGTGAAGATCCTCGCCTCTTCCACTCCGACGGCTCGTGCGGCACAAGACGTTCGGGATGACTGACGGAGCCGGCGGATGCCGCGTGGCGGATGGTCCCAGGGCTCGCCCGTCCGGTCCGATCAACGCATCGCCGCGACGAGCTTGCCCGTGCCCGCACCCCAGCGTGTGATCACGGCGAGCGCCTCGGTGACAGGAACGTCGAGCCAGTGCACGCGGTCGCGCGGCAGGATGTAGAGCGACCCGGCCGCGGGCGTCGGTACCGACGGCACGAGCACGACGCAGCGACCGTCTTCGAGCTCCTCGACGATGAACGCGGGTGTGAGCGCGTCCTCGATCTCGACCAAAACGGGCTGGAACATCGCGTCGTCGCTCTGACCCGAGATGCGCCGCATCGCGCCGCGCAGCACGCCGAAGCCGGGGATCTTCTCGAGCACGCGGCGCTCGAAGCTGCGGAACAGCCGCTGCCCGAGCCGCGTGCGCAACGCCAGGCCGGTCGCGAAGCAGAGTGCCACGACGGCGAGCGCGGCCGCTGGGCCGCGCAGCCCTTGCAGGGACTCGGGCAGGAGCGCGGTGACCGGGCCGAGCAGCTTGACCAACCCCGCGACCGCCTTGGCCAGCAGCAGCAACGAGAAGTAGATGGGCACCACGACCAGCAATCCACCGACGAGCGTCGACTTCGTGAACTCGCTGAGCGCCTTCATTTCTCGAATCCTCCGGTCGCACGATACGCCACTGCGAGGCCGGGATTGCCCGACGAGATCTGCCCGTCCTACTGGTTCGAAAAGGACCCGACCTGCGCCATCCGGCCCCACGCTCGGTACCGCCCGCGAACGGCCGAACCCCGCAGGGATGGAAAAAACTCCGAAGTCGGGTCCGATGGTGAGATACTGATTCGCCTAACCGCAGGGGGGTGCCACTTCAGGCGATTCGATCGCACCAAGCGAGGAGATGAGATGGTGAAGTCGACCACCGCGCTGGTAACGGCACTCGGCATCGGGCTCTCGGTCACGACAGGCTGCATCGGCGGCAATGCTCTCGTCGGCAAGGTTCGCGAGTTCAACTTGCGGATCGTCGAGAACAAATGGTCGCGCGAAGCCGTCTTCCTGCTGCTCACCATCATTCCGGTCTATGAATTCGCGGGCTTGGGCGACCTCTTCATCATCAATGGCATCGAGTTCCACACGGGCACGAACCCGATCTCCGGAAAGCCGCGCGTCGCCCACGTAGGCGAGATCTACCGCGCCGAAGCACCGGATGGCAGCGTGTCGCAGTCCACGCTGCGCGAGGACGGCTCGATCGACTTCGCGATCACCGGCCCCGACGGCACCACGCACCTGCTGAATCTCGGCGAGCGCGGCGACCGCCTCGTCGCTCGTGACGGCTCGGGCCGCGAGCTCGCTTCGGTCCCGCGCGACGCACGGCCGAGCGTTCCCTAGAGACCTAGGGCCCGATATCGGCGGCTCAGGTCAGATCGACCATCGATGCCGCGCATCCACCAACCACCCAGATCGTGAGAGCTCAAAAGGAGAAAAGACATGAAGCGAACAGCAGCGATTCTCGCAGCATCCGGATTGGCTTTGACTCTTTCCCTGCCCGGCTGGGGGCAGGTCAAGGAGCTCCCGAAACAGACCGTCAACGTTTCGGGCACCGTGGAGACGATCGATCACACCTCCCGCGCCGTGAGCCTCAAGACGTCGGACGGCAAGTTCGTCTCGATCGACGTGCCCAAATCCGCGAAGCGATTCGATGAGGTCAAGATCGGCGACAAGGTGTCGGTGACGTACAACAACAACGTCATCGTGCGAGCTGAAGCCGCCCGGAGAGGCGCCGGTCGATACCGCCAGCTCGACCTCCTCCATGGGGGAGGAAGCTCGGCCTGGGGGCACGGCGACCATGCAGCGGACGATGACCGCGACCGTCGCCGCCATCGACAAGACCGCAGAGTCGATGACCTTCGTCGGTCCGAACGGATGGAAATACAGCCGCCATGTCGTCGATCCGAAGGTGTTCGATCAGGTCAAGGTCGGCGACAAGATCGACATCACCTGGAGCACAGACGTCACGATCACGGTGGAGTAGCGCGCGGAAGACGGCTCCATCCGGCTCCAGTGACAACGCACGGCCCAGAGGCGGTCGCATCGCGAACCGCAGGGTTCGCCCCTGTCCGTCCCGAAATTCCGGGAGGGCTGGAACGTGATGTACCGGATCCTTCCGATCGTTCTCGGCATCGCATGCGCAGGCACCGCCAGGGCGGGAATGCCCCCGGAGCTCGTCGAGATGCTCGCGAGACCCGAAGTTCCCGAGGACGTGCGAGCCGAGCTCGCCGACGGTGGGGCTCCCGTCTGGGTCATGGAGCGAGACACCAGTGCCGAGCAGATCTCCGTGGCCGGCGTGGTCAAGATCTCGAGCTCGCCAGAGCAAGTCTCGGGAGACTTCTTCCGGCGGGCATCGCTGCTGGACGAGGACGTCCTCGAGGGCGGCAGCTTCAGCGAGCCGGCCGTCCTCGGAGACGTCGCGAAATACCAGGTGCCCGAGAGCGACCTCGAAGTGCTCGCCGACTGTGAGATCCACGCGTGCAAGTTCAAGCTCGGCGCGCGCGCGCTGGAGGAGCTCGGGGCGATCGACTGGGATGCCCCCGACGCCCGACGCGACGTGGACACGCTGGTCCGGCGGCGTCTCGTGGAGTTCGTGGCGGACTACCAGAAGGAGGGCCGTGCCGCCTTCGGCCGCTATCTCGACAAGCCCGATGCGCGGACCCTTCCGGAGGCGACCGGCATGCTCCTCGACCAGATGAAGGCCGGGGTGCTCGTGGAGACGGTCCGCACCCACCTGAGTGGCTACCCGAAGACCCGGCTGCCTGGTGCGCGCGACCGCCTGCATTGGAACGTGCGCGACTACGGCTATCGGCCCGTGACCAGCATCGTCCACACGGTCGCATTCGATCCCGAAGCGGACGAACCCGCCGGGTTGATCGCAGCGGAAACTCTGTATTCCTCTCACTACTTCTACGCGCGCCTCCAGCTGCTCGGTCTCTACACGGACACGGAGAACCACGAGCAGACCTACGCCCTCTACGGAGACCGCCTGCTCTTCGACGACAAGGTCGGGAGCATCCAGCGCAAGATGCTTCGCAGCGGTGTCGTCGACGATGTGCGGAAGCGCCTGAGGAAGGTCGGCGAGAAGCGCCCTTCGTAAGCCGAAGACGAACGCCGACGACCTCCCCGTCCTATAGTGCCCTTCCACCCGCGCAACAGAGGTCCGACGATGGCGATCCGAGTCTTGCAGTGGACCACCGGCCACGTGGGTCGGGAGGCCGTCAAGGCGATCCTCGCGCATCCGGAGCTCGAGCTCGTGGGCGCCTACGCCTGGAGCCCCGAGAAGGAGGGGCGCGACGTCGGCGAGCTCTGCGGCGTGGGGCGCCTCGGCGTCACCGCGACCCAGGACGTCGACGCGCTGATCGCGCGCGGCGCCGACTGCGTCTGCTACACGCCGAACCATCCCGACCTCGACGAGATCTGCCGGCTCCTCGAGGCCGGGCTCGACGTCGTCGCGAGCAACCTCACGAACTGCCGCTCGTGGGGCGAAGCGGCGCGCGCCCGCGTCGAGAAGGCCGCGCAGGAGGGAGGCACGACCCTCTTCGGCTCCGGGATCTTCCCAGGCTTCGCGAACTACATCGCCGCGCAGATGGCGAGTGTCAGTCACGGCTTCCGCCGGATCCGCTTCCTCGAGTCCGTCGACGTCTCGACGTACCAGGCGATCCGCAACTACGCGAATCTCGGCTGGGGCCAGGCCCCAGACCCGAAGTGGCTCGAGGCCAGCCGGCAGGTGCTCGGCTTCTACGGCGAGTGCCTCGACGTGATGGCGCAGATGCTCGGTGTTCCCGTGGCCGAGACGCGCTTCGACTGCGAGTGGGCGCTCACGCCAGGTGATCGCGAGTACTTCGGCTTCCGGATGCCCGCGGGCAGCATCGCCGGCCAGAAGTCGACGTGGACGGCGCACGTCGCCGGCGAGGAGGAGCCCGTGCTCGAGCTCGACGTGTGCTGGATCGCGGGGCGCGGCCTCGAGCCCGAGTGGCCGATCCATCACGGCTACACGATGGAGGTCGAGGGGAATCCGAACGTGCGCACGCGCGTCTCCTTCTCGCCCTCGAGGCGAGACGCCGGGCTCGAGGACTACCTCGACCTCTCGAACACGATCACGGCGATGCCGGTGGTCGCGGCGATTCCCACCGTGCATGCGGCGGCTCCCGGCATTCGCACGTATGCCGACCTGCCGCTGATCACGGCGCGCTACGTGCCTTCGCCGTCCCCGGTGTAGGGCGCCCACTTCGGCTTCCGCTTCTCGAGGAACGCCTTCGGGCCCTCGGTCGTGTCCGGGTGGCCGGCGTAGTGCGCCTCGAGCTCGCGGTGGGCGACGTCGAGCCCCTCTTCGAGGCCGTGGTCGAGGCTCAGCCACGTCGCGCGCTTGGTGCGCGCGAGCGCCGTCGGCGAGTAGCGCGCGATGATCGACGCGAGCTCGCGCGCGCGCTCCATCAGCTTCGCGCGCGGGCACGACCTCGCCGATCAGGCCGACCTCCTTCGCGCGCGCCGCGCTCATCCGCTCGGCGCTGCCGAGCAGCATCATCCGCATCACGGCGTCGAGCGGGATCTTGCGCGCGAGGCCCGCCGGCTCGAGCGCGGCCGGGAGGCCGACCTCGCAGTGCGTGTCGAAGAACGTCGCCGTCTCGGACGCGATCACGATGTCGCCGTCGGCCACGAAGTGGAGGCCGCCGCCCGAGCACATGCCGTTCACGGCCGTGATCACGGGCTTCCAGCAGCGGCACTGGAGCGCGGTGATCTGGCTGTACGGAGCGTTCCTTGCGCCCGCTCTGCGAGAACTTGTGGCTCTCGCCCGAGGCGGTGCTGGTGATGTCCCAGCCGCGTGCAGAAGGCCTTCTCGCCGGCGCCCGTCACGATCGCGCACACGATCTCGGGGTCGCGCGTGATCTCCGACCAGCGCCGCCGCAGCTCCTGCGTCATCTCGTAGTCGAAGGCGTTCCTCGCCTTCGGGTTGTCGAGCGTCAGCGTCGCGACGCCGTCCTTCCTCTCGAAGTGGACCTGGCCGGGCATCAGCTCTTCCCCAGGATGGCGATGCCGCACGCCGTCGGATGCCCGCCGATGTTGTGCGAGAGCGCGGTGCTCGCGTCCTTCACCTGCCGCGGGCCCGCCTTGCCGCGCAGCTGGAGCACGTTCTCGTAGATCATGCGGACGCCGGTGGCGCCCGTCGGATGGCCGAAGGCCTTGAGCCCGCCGTCGGTGTTGACGGGCAGCTTGCCGCCGAGCTCGAAGGTGCCCGACGCGATGTGCTCCTTCGCCGCGCCCTTCTCGATGAAGCCGAGATCCTCGTACGTGAGCAGCTCGGTGAGCGTGAAGCAGTCGTGCACCTGCGCCACGTCGATCTCGTCGAACGGCTTCGTGATGCCGGCCTGCGCGTAGACGTCGCTCGCGGCCCAGCCCGTCGGCTTCCACGACAGGAAGTCGTTCTCCGGATCCTTCTGCGGATTCGGTCCCGCGATGACCGTCACGCCCTTCACCAGCACCGAGCCCTTCGGCGCGAGGTCGGCGCGCGTGATCACCGCCGCCGCCGCGCCGTCCGTCTGCGCGGCGCAGTCGTAGAGCCCGAAGGGCCACGAGATCATGCGCGCGGAGAGCGCCTCCTCGACCGTGATCTCGCGCTTCAGGAACGAGTTCGGCGCGAGCGTGCCGTTCTTGTGGTTCTTCACCGCGATCTTCGCGAGCTCCTCGCGCCCAGCGCCGAACTTCGCGAAGTACGTCGAGGCGCAGAGCGCGAACCAGCCCGCCGGCGTCTGCGGCAAGTCGCGCACGCGGTCCATCATCACGGACGGCCCGGAGACGCCGCGGTCCTTCGGCTTGTCGTAGCCGACGACGAGCACCGTGTCGTAGAGCCCTGCCGCGATCGACATCACGCCGCAACGGAACGCGTCCGTCCCCGTGGCGCAGTAGTTCGACACCATCGTGACCGGCTTGCCGAACAGCTTCAGCGCGTCGCTGCACTCGTGCGGGCCCTTGTTCGAGTAGATCGAGCCGGTGAAGACGGCGTCGATCTGACGCTGCGGGTTCTCGATGCCGGCGTCGGCGTACGCCTCGTACGCGGCGTCCACGATCATGTCCGACGGCGCCTGGTCCCAGTTCTCGCCGAAGCGGCAGCAGCCGACGCCGGTCACGGCGACCTTGTCGCGGAGCGCGTCCTTCCTCATGCGCGGGGCACTCCCTTCCAGTAGTAGTTGGGCCGCCCGCCCACCTGGTGGATGCGGCGGAACACGAGCTCGACGGGCAGGCCGATCTTCACGTCCTCGGGCTTCACGTCCACGAGCTGGAGATGCACGCGGGCGCCGTCGATGTCGGTGATCGTCACGATCGTCGGCGGGTCGGGCGTCGGGAAGAAGAAGTCGAAGGTGAACGTGACGACCTTGCCCGATGCGCTCGGCGAGCCGCACCAGCTCGAAGTCGTCCTTCGCGAAGCAGCGCTCGCACACGCGCTGGAGCGGGAACTGGAGCCCGCCGCAGCGGTTGCAGCGCTGGCCCTTGAGCGCGACGTCCTCTTCGCGCTCGCGGTGAGTGGATCGTGGCGGAGAGCCCGGCGTCGCGGCCGCCGCCGTACTCCTTCGCGTCGAGGCTGCGCGCCTTGAGATACCGGTCGTAGCTCGCGATCGGGCGCCGGCGCGCCAGGTGCCAGGCGACGCCGCGGCGCGGCTCGAGCTTCTCGAGGTGCGGCGTCACCGCGAACGCGAAGGCCGCGGCGCCGTCGCCGTAGCTCGCGAGCAGGATGCGCTCGCCGGGCTTCGCGCTCTCGAGCGCCGCGGCGAGCAGCAGAGGCGCGAAGGCCACGCCCGCGTTGCCGAGCTTGCCGAAGAGCGGATCCACGAGCGCCGCGCGGTCGAGCCTCGAGGGCCGCGGCAGCGCTCGCGTGGCTCCGCGCGTCGGGCGCGTAGAGCGCGGCCTTCGTGAAGTCGCGGGGCTTCGCCGCGATGCGCTCGCAGCAGCCCGCGCACCGCCTCGGTGATGCCGGGCGTGTAGCCCTCCTGCACCACGAAGCGCTCCTCCCACGAGTGCACGAACGGGTCGCCCTCGCTGCGCCACACGTCCACGATCTCGTCGGCGAAGGCGTGCGCGCCTTCGAGCTGCGCGACCGCGTCCGCCGCGCCGATCAGGAACGCGGCCGCGCCGTCGCCGAAGGCCTGCTCCTGCGCGGAGCCAGGCGCGCCGAGCCGGCAGTCGCTCGCGATCACGAGCGCGCGCCGCGCCGAGCCGGCGGCCACCGCGTCGAAGGCGGCCTGGAGCGCGTCGGTGCCCGCGCGCAGCGAGCCCGACGACGTCCGTGGTGCGCGCGTCGCGCCGGAGATCGAGCGCCTTCGCGATCAGCGCCGCGCCCTGCTTCTCCTTGAACGGGTAGGTGGTCGAGGCGAAGAACAGCGCATCCACGCCCGCGCGGTCGAAGCCGCGCAGCGCGTTCGCGCCCGCGGCCACCGCCATCGTCACCGCGTCCTCGTCGTTCCACGCGACCGTGCGCTCGGGCCCGCCCTCCTTCGGCGGCCGGCCCCCGATCACGGAGAAGCCGAGCCGCGTGGGCGGGAGGTAGGCGCCGTAGGACACGATCCCGGGCATGTGAGGCTCCAAGGGAGCCGGGCACGGGCCGGCTCCTGGGGAATTTCGAGCCGGAGCGTATCGTAATCCGCCGGGGCGTCAAAGCCCGAGCGCGAGCCTCACCCCGCCGAGCGCCAGCACCAGCGCGAGCAGCCATTCGATCGCACGCTGCGGGAGGCGCCGGCTGCCGAGCCAGGAGCCGAGGGCACCGCCGGCCACGGCCGCGGCGGCGAGCGGCAACGCGAGCGGCGGCAACGTGCGCGTCACGCTCAGGTTGCCCGCGAGGCCGGCGAGCGAGTTCACGAGCACGAACGGGGCCGTGACCGCCGTGGCCATCCGCGCGGAGCCCCAGCCTCGGATGAGAAGCAACGGCGTCAGAAAGATCCCGCCGCCGGTGCCGGTGAGGCCAGCGAGGAAGCCGAGCCCCGCGCCGACGCCGAGTGCCAGAGGCCGGCCCGGCGGCGCCGGCTCGAAAGAGACGGACGGCTTCCACAACAGCCATGCCGCGGCAAATACGAGCGCGGCGCCGACCACGATCTGGAAGATGCGCGCCGGGAGCGCAACCGCTCCGCCAAGGAAGGCCATCGGCACGGCCGAGAGCGCGAAGGGCCAGAACAACGACCACGAGAAGTGCCCCGCTCGCCAGAACTGGAAGCTCGCGAGCAGGGCGACCAGCACGTTGAGCAGCAGGGCGGTGGGACGAACGACCGCGGGCGCGAGTCCGGCGAGCGACATCACGGCGATGTAGCCGGAGGCGCCGGCTTGTCCGATCGAGGAGTAGAGCAGCGCGACGGCAAACACGGCGAGGGTGAGGGGCAGCTCGCCCGTGATCACCGCTCCACCGCGGCGGCCATGCGCCCGGGCGCGAACTCGCGGCGCCCCGTCGCGGGCACCGCCCGTGTCGCCTTCGCGAGACCGAACAGCGGCATGTTGTTGTAGACGCACTCGTAGTCGCCGGGCCGCACGCGGTAGGTCTCGTGCCAGATCCCGACGTCGCCGTTCGAGCCGATCGCCCGGTTGAAGGCCGCCCACGCCGGCCGATGCACGCGCGCCGGATCGGTCGCGTAGCGCTCGAGCGCTTCGAACGAGCGCCAGTACTGGAGCGCGATCGTGGTGCGGCCGAACCAGGACTCGACGCCGAGGAAGCCCGCGCCCGGGTCGGCCTCGAGCTCGCGCAGCATGCGCGTCATCGCGAGCGCGACGGGCCCCCAGCGGTGGATCTTCCAGGGCCGGTTCACGCGCATGCCGATCAGGAACACCACGAACTCACCGTCCACCTCGGCGGTGAGACGTTCATCTCGAATCTCGCTCATCGAGTGGCTCCCGGGCGCACCAGCTCGGGCAGCCAGATCAGGTCGGTGACGCCGGGATCGACGCCGGCCTGCATCAGCAGCGTCGTGAGCTGGCCCCGATGGTGCGCCTGGTGGTTGAAGAAGTGCGTCACTGCCACCCAGAACGGGTAGCTGCGAGGCGCGGGGTTCACGAAGCTGGTGTAGCGGAGCGTGCCCGCGAAGTCCTCCGGCTCGAGCGACGTCACCCAGCTCGTGATCTCGCGATCCGTGCGCTCGCGCTCGCTCCGCAGCTCGGCGAAGTCCGCGTAGAGCTCCTGGTCGAGGCCGGCCACGGCGAAGGGAACGCCCGTGAAGCGCCCGAGCCAGACCCGGTCCCCGAGGAGCAGGTGGTCGAGCGTGCCGTGGATGGAGCGGAAGAATGCGCCGCGGTCTCGCTTGCGTTCCGCGTCGGGCAGGTCCGCACAGAGGGCATAGAGGCGCTCGTTCATCCAGCGGTTGTACGAGGCCAGCGTGCGCGCCCATTCGACTCCGTTCATGCGCGCCCTCCCCGCAGCAGCGCGACGCCGAGCCACGCCTGGCTGGCGCTCACGCAGGCGAGCAGCGCGAGGCCGCCACCGAGCGCGAGCGCGGGCAGCGCGAGGGCGAAGAGCCACGGGTTCCAGCGCGACACGAGCCCGGCGCGCACGAAGCCGATCGCGAGCACGATCGAGCCCACGAAGAACGCGAGGATCAGCGGGGCGAGCAGCGCGAGGTTCGGGCCCTGCATCCGCACCATCACGGGGACCATCGCCGTGCGGTCGATGCCGGGCGCCACCATCTCGACGGCGAGCAGGTGCAGGATCGCATCCGCCGCGGAGCCCATCGCGCCGATCAGCAGCAGCACGGCTCCCGCGACGAGGGAGCGCCGCGCCGCCGCTTCGGGCAGACGCGCGACGCCGACCAGCGCGGGCGCGTAGCAGGCCGCCGAGACGAGCTGCGCGATGACGGACGCGCGCACGACCGCCACGCGCGCCGCGACCCGCGCGAAGATCTGCTGCGTGTCGGTGATCCCGACCGCCGGCATCAGCGCCCAGGCCAGCCAGAACAGCAGCGCCGCCGCGCTCAGCGCTGCGCCGGCGGCGCGGCGGCTCACGCGCTCTCCGCCACCACGAGTCGGTAGCCGAGGTCGAGCTGCTCGCGCGCGCGCAACGCCCCGTAGCGGCGCTCCCAGGCGCCGGACGCGAGGTCGGCGCGCAGGCGCGCGAGGCCGGGCTCGACGTCGCGGAGCTTCGCGAAGCCCGAGATCGCGCTGCGCACGCCGGCGTCGAGGTACGCCTCGGGCCGCGCCCAGTACGCGCCGAGGAAGCCGTCGCTGCAATCGCGCGGGATCGGCACGTCGTGCACCGCGATGCGGCCGAGCGCGCGGCGCAGCTCGCCCTGCGACGGGAAGATCGGGCGGTCGCCGGCGAGGATCTCGGGGAAGTACTCGTCCACCAGCCAGAAGCCCGCAGCGGCATCGAGGTCGCAGGTGAGGATCACCACGCGGCGCCGCGCAGCGCGCGCCAGCTCGGCGAGGCCGCGCGCGCGATCCGGCCAGTGATGGATGGTGAGGACGGCGAGCGCGGCGTCGAAGCTCGCGTCACGGAACGGGAGCGCGGAGGCGACCGCGCGCACGGCGGGCGCCGCGTCGGGCGCGCGCTGACGGATCATCGTGAGTGACGGCTCCACCGCCACCACCTTCCGGTCGCGCGGCTCGTAGGAGCCCGCGCCCGCGCCGACGTTGGCCGCGCTCCGCGCGTCACCGAGCGCGCGCTCGATCGCGGCGGCGATGCGCCGATCGGGCCGGCGGAACCTGCGGTAGTCCTGCCCGATCGTGTCGTACAGCTCGCTCAGAGGTCGATTCTCTCCGCGATCGTCTCGCAGTGCTCTTCACCCGAGCCGAACGCGTTCTCGAGCACGAAAGCACGCTTCAGGTAGTAGTGCGGCGGCATCTCCCACGTGTAGCCCATGCCGCCGTAGATCTGGACGCACATGCGCGCGTTCTTCATGGCCGCCTCGCCGGCCACCACGCGGGCCGAAGCCACCGCGCGCGCGACGTCGCCCACGCTCGGGTCGTCGAAGGTGGCGCCGGCCGCGTACACCGCGGCGCGCGCCAGCTCCTGGCGCACGTGCATGTCCGCCGCGAAGTGCTTGATCGCCTGGAACGAAGCGATCGGCCGGTCGAACTGCTCGCGCTTCTTTGCGTACTCGACCGCGAGCTCGGCCGTCATCTCGGCGATGCCGAGGCACAGCGCCGAGCTCAGCAGCGCGCCCTCGAGGCGGAGCTCCGCCGCCTGCTCGGGGCCGGCGATGCGCTCGCCCTTCGGCAGCTCCGCGACGTACGAGAGCGGCGTGAGCGGATCGAGCGGCGTGCCGATCGGGGCGCCCGCGAGCTTCCGCGCCTCGATGCGGTGCACGCCGTCCTTCGCGAGCACGACCAGCGCGTCGAGGCCAGCCGCGTACTCGACCAGCAGCGGCTCGTTGCTCACGCGGGTGCGATCGAGGCCGCCGACGATCGTCTCGCCCGTCGCCGCACCCGGCACGAGGCCGGCGAGCAGCTGGCCCCAGAGCAGCGGACCCGGCACCACGCGCCGCCCCAGCTCGGCGAACACGAGCACGCTCTCGGCCATGCCGAGCCCGACGCCGCCCTGCGCCTCGGGCAGGCGCAGCGAGAACACGCCCATCTCGGCGAGCTCGCTCCAGCGCGCGCGGTCGAGCGGCGTCTTCTCGAGCAGGCGCGATGTTCTCGAAGCCATAGCGGTCGTCGCAGAACGAGCGGATGCCGGTCTGGAGCGCTTGCTGGTCCTCGGTGAGCTGGAAATCCATCTTGTCCCTTCGCTCGCCTCACCCGAGGCGAAGCCTCGGGTGGGCTCGCTGCGCGCGCCGCGGAGCGGCGCTTGCTAGCGGGGTTCCTTCGGCATCCCGAGGATCCGCTCCGAGATGATGTTGCGCTGCACCTGCGAGCTGCCCGCGGCGATGGTGAGCGAGAGCGACTGGAGGAACTGGCCGAGGATGCGGCCGGAGGGCAGCCCCGCCACGTCTTCGCGCGCGAGGCCGGCGCGGCCGAGCAGGCGCGTGCCGAGCTCGTACACGCGCTGGTTCAGCTCGGTGAAGGCGAGCTTCAGGGTCGAGCCGCCGACGCCCGGGATGCCCGTCTTCTGGATCTCGCTCAGCTGCCACTTCATCAGCGCCCAGAGCGAGTCGGCCTCGGCGCCGAGGTGGCCGATCTCGCGGCGTAGCGCCTTGTCCTCCCACGCCGTGGCGTCGTCGCGCGTGAGCTTCCGCGCGAGCGCCGCCACCTCGCTCAGGAACTCCTTCAGCTCGATGATGTCGGCCGCCCACGCCGTGCCGCGCTCGAAGCGCAGCGTCACGTTCGTGATGCGCCAGCCGTCGTTCTCCTTGCCGACGAGCTGCTCGACGGGAATGCGCACGTCGGTGAGGAACATCTCGGCGAAGTCGCTCTCGCCTTGCAGCGTCGGCAGCGGGCGCACTTCGATGCCGGGCAGGTTCATCGGCATGATGATCCAGCTGATGCCCTTGTGCTTCGGCGCGCTCGGGTTGGTGCGCACGAGCAGCTCGCAGTAGTCCGCGACCTGGCCGAACGAGGTCCAGATCTTGTGGCCGTTCACGACGTAGTGGTCGCCGTCGCGCACGGCCGTGGTCTTCAGCGCCGCGAGGTCGGAGCCGGCGTTCGGCTCCGAGAAGCCCTGGCACCAGACCTCCTCGCCGCGGAGGATGCGCGGCAGGTGCTCCTTCTTCTGGAGCTCGGTGCCCTCGGCGATCACCGTCGGCCCGCCGTGGCGGATGCCCACGAAGTTCATGCCGATGTACGGCACGTGCGCGCGCGCGCGTCTCCTCGTAGTAGACGAGCTCCTCGGTGAGCGTCGCGCCGCGGCCGCCGTACTCCTTCGGCCAGTTCACGCCGGCGTAGCCGGCGTCGAAGAGCTTCTTCTGCCAGCCGGTGTCGTGGACGCGTCGCGCCGGCCAGTCGTGGCGCGGCGGCGGCTTCGGGTGCTTCGGCACTTCGGCCGCGAGCCAGCCGCGCAGCTCGCGGCGGAACTTCTCGTCGGCCTCGACGTATCGCAGGTCCACGGGGCTCCCTCGGAAAGAGGCCGATGATACGCGCCGTCTCGAAATGCGAAAAGGGAGGGACTACCTGCCGACTCGCGTGCCGTCCTGCTCCCGAGCCCCTTCGATGCGACCCAGCAGGCGAAGCAGTCCATCCAGGATCGTGATCGGATGCGGCGGGCAGCCGGGAACGTAGAGATCGACGGGCAGCACGGCCTCGGCGCCGTTCGTGCACCTCGGGATGGCCGGCGTAGGGGCCGCCCGAGATCGCGCAGGCGCCGACCGCGATCACGAGCTTCGGCGCGGGCACCGCGGCGTAGGTCTTCTCGAGGGCGAGGCGCATGTTCTCGGCTGACGGCGCCGGTGATCAGCAGGCCGTCGGCGTGCCGCGGCGACGCGACGAACTGGATGCCGAAGCGGCCGAGGTCGAACACGACGGTGCCGAGCACGTTCACGTCCGCCTCGCAGCGCGTTGCAGCCGCCGGCGCTCACCTGGCGCAGCTTGAGCGAGCGGCCGAAGAGCCGCCGCGCGCGCGCATCGAGCGCCTCGGCGAGCCGCAGCGTCCGCCCGTCGGTGACGAGGTCCTCGCGCCGCCGCGTGGCGAGCCGCCAGTCCGTGCCGAAGCGCGATCGCGCCCTCCGGGCACGCCTCGACGCAGTCGGTGCAGAACAGGCAGCGGCCGAGGTCGAGGCGCAGCCCGAGCCTGTCCGTCGACGAGCGCCTGCGTCGGGCAAGCGTCGACGCACGCGCGGCAGCCATCGGGGCAGCGCGACGGCGTCGAGCGCGGGCGCGCCGCGGAAGCGATCCGGCAGGGCCGGCGCCGCGTCGGGATACGCGATCGTGCGCATGCCCTGCTGGAGTCGCGCTTGCAGGATCTTCCACATCGTTGGCGGTCCTTCTGCTAGAGATCGAAGCCGCAGTACGAGAGATTGAAGCTCTTGTTGCAGAGCGGAAAGTCCGAGATCTGCTGGCCGCGCAGCGCCAGCGCGAGCCCGCTCCAGTTGTGGAACGACGGATCGACGACCTTGTAGCCGGCGATGCGCCCCGTCTCGTCGGTGCGCACCACGTGGCAGATCTCTCCGCGCCATCCCTCGACCAGCGAGACGCACAAGTGGCTCGGGCGCGAGGGCGGCGCAGGGCGTTCGCAGCGGCCCCGGCCGGCAGCTGCTCGAGCTCCTCCTGGACGAACGCGGCCGAGCGCTGGATCTCGAGCCAGCGCAGGTAGGCGCGGGCGAAGACGTCGCCGCTGTGCCAGCTGGCGCGCGGGATCTGGGCGAAGCGATAGATCCCGGTCGGGAAGCTCGAGCGGACGTCGCGCTGGC
The DNA here is from genome assembly GCA_963716895.1 of uncultured delta proteobacterium. Taxonomy (GTDB): domain Bacteria; phylum Myxococcota_A; class UBA9160; order UBA9160; family UBA6930; genus JBFIYM01. The sequence goes on along the minus strand of CAVQUJ010000010.1, from coordinate 2,551,493 downwards.
AGCCCGCAGGCGCGCGCCACCGGGCCGACCAGACCGAGCTCCGCGGCGTCGCCGCGTCGACAGCGCGCCGATGTCCTCGAAGCGCGCCATCACCGAGGCGCGTCGTCCAGAGCAGCTCGGCGGCGGCTTCGACGTCGCGCAGCGCCGCGTCCACGCGCGTCGCGCATCCGCTCGACGCGTTCGGGCTCGAGGTCGAAGCCGACGCCGCCGGGCCGCACCAGGCTCCGGCCGAAGCGGCTCCCGCAGAGCTCGCGCGGTGAGGTTGAGCCAGTCGCCGCGCAGCCGCCCGCAGAACGCCGCGGTCGGCAGGAAGCCCACGTCGCCGGCCAGCGCGCCGAGATCGCCGGTGTGGTTCGCGAGACGCTCCAGCTCGAGCGCGATGCCGCGCATCGCGTCCGCGCGCGGCGACGGGCTCGCAGCCCGCGAGCGCCTCGAGCGCCTGCGCAGTAGGCGAGCGCGTGCCCGACGCTCGTGTCGCCCGCGAGCGTCTCCGCGTAGTGGATGCGCCGGCGCGGGTCCCCCTCCACCAGCGCACGCTCGACGCCGCGGTGCTGGTAGCCGAGGGAGATCTCGAGATGCAGCACCTCCTCGCCGTGGCACTGGAAGCGGAAGTGGCCCGGCTCGATCACGCCGGCGTGCACGGGCCCGACCGCCACCTCGTGCACCTCGTCGCCTTCGACGCGGTAGAAGTCGATCACGCCGATCGCGGACCGCGTCCGTCCGGAAGCGCACGGGCTTGAGCCAGGGATGGCCGAGCGGCTGAGCCCGAGCGTCTCCGCCAGCTCGCGCTCGAACAGGTGGACCTGCGGACACTCGGGGGTGAGCGAAGGAAAGGCGTCGCCCTCGAGCTCGCCGAGCGCCAGCCGCAGCTGGCCCGATTCGTCGGCAGCCAGCACGGCGAGGATCTCGACCGCGTTCGCGGCGCTCCGCCACCCCGTCAGCGCGCAGACGCGGTCACCACGGGCCACCGCCTCGAGCAGCTGCGCGCCCAGCTCCCGGAAGTCGTGTCGCGGGATCTCGTGCGACGCGCACGCGCGCCGCGTTGCGCGCGGGTAGCCAGCCGCCCGGCGCGCTCACGGTCGCCCCTCCACGAATCGCGCCGCCGACCAGAGCGCGGACTCGAGCGGCGCCGGCAGCCAGACGCCGAGCAGCAGCACGAGCGCCAGCAGCGCGACGATGGGCACGAGCTTCTGCGACGCGCTCGGCGGCGGGACGTTCGCGCCCCTCCGGCGGATCGCCCTGGACCACGGCCAGCACCGTCGCGCCCATGCCGATGAACACCAGCAAGCAGCAGCCCGAGGAAGGCCCCGGCCACCCCGAAGCGCTGCTCCGACACCGCGGCGCGCAGGATCGTGAACTCGCTCAGGAAGGGTGCGAACGGCGGAGCCCCGGTCGACCGCCAGGAAGCCGAGCAGGAAGAGCGTCGCCGACGCGGGCATCACGCGGAGCGCCCCGCGCACGTCGTCCGTCGACTTGCTGCCGAAGTGGCGGTGGATGTTCGCCGCCGAGAGGAAGAGCACGCCCTTGGCGAAGCCGTTGTTGAGCGACGTGGAGCAGCGCGCCGAACAGCGCCGGCCCCGCCGATCGCGGTGCCGAGCACGAGGATGCCCATGTGCTCGACGCTCGAGTACGCGAGCATGCGCTTGTAGTCGCGCTGCCGGACCATGAAGACGCCGCCGACCGCCATCGACAACAGGCCGAAGCCCAGCATCAGCTCGCGCGCGAAGCCGCCGTCGCCGGCGGCCACGCAGATGCTGTAGAAGCGCAGGACGCCGACGAACGCGCAGCTCGTGGCTCCGCCCGCCAGCAGCGCGCCCACCAGCCCCGGCGCCTCGCCGTATGCGTCGGGCTTCCAGGTGTGCATGGGCGCGAGGCCCATCTTCGTGCCGTAGCCGATCAGCAGCAGCACGAAGGCGGCATGCAGCCAGGGCTTCGACAGGCTCGCCGCGTGCGCGTCAAGTCGCCGAGCACGAGCGAGCTGTCGAGCCCGGCCTGCGAGCGCGGAGTAGCCGAGGAAGAAGGATCCCAGCAGCGCGAGAGCGATGCCCACCGAGCCGATCAGCAGATACTTCCAGGTCGCCTCGATCGAGCGCCGGTTGCGATTGAAGTAGAGCAGCGGCCCCGTCGAGAGCGTCATCGCCTCGATCGTCACCCACATCAGCCCGACGTGCTGCGAGACGACGAAGAAGTTCATCATCGCGAAGAACACGAGCAGCATCGTGCAGAAGATCCGGTTGGGCCGTTCGCGGCGGAGCCGCAGGTAGGGCGGCGCATAGAACGCGCAGCAGAGGAAGAGCACGCTCAGGTAGCCGAGCAGCGAGCGCGCCGAGCGGGATCGAGGCCGATCCAGCTGCCGGCGATCGGCGCGAGGCGCTGCCGCGAGCTCAGCACGAAGGCGAGCGACCGGGATCTGGCAGACGCCGGCCGCGAGCACCAGCCACGGGCGGACGCGCTCCGAGGGCGTGGCGAACGCGACCAGCGCGAACGCCAGCGGAACCGCGCACCGCGAGCAGCAGCAGGCTCACTCGCGCAGCTCCGTCAGCTCGTCGCCGTCGATGGTCGAGAACTCCCGGCTGATGTGATCGACCACGATGCCCATCACGAACACGCCGACCAGCACGTCGAGCAGCACGCCGGCCTCGACCAGGAAGGGCATCGCCTCCACGAGGGTCAGGCCGAAGATGAAGATCCCGTTCTCGAGCGTGAGGTAGCCGACCACCTGCGTGAGCGCCTTGCGCCGCGTCGTGAGCACGATGAAGCCGGTGAGCATCGGTGGCGAGCGAGGCCGGGATCAGGAGCAGCGCTCGCATCGTCCGCCGTCGAGCGGCAGCGTCCGCGCGAAGAGCACGGACGAGGCCGGTCGCCGAGCGCGCCGAGCAGCAGCGAGATGGTGAAGCTCACGAAGGGCTCGACCTCGCGGCGGATCGCCCTGGCTGCGCAGCGCGCCGAGCAGGATCCGCGGGATGATCACGCCCTTGATCGCGATCGATCGCGACACCGAGCGCGAGCGCGCGCAGCCCGCTCGCGCCGTGCATCGTGAGGTAGGCGACGCCGAGCAGGATCCCCTGTGCGGCGGCGGCGTCGATCACCGCGCGCACGCGGCTCGTCCCGAGCATCAGGAAGTTGAAGAGCAGCACGATCACGAGCAGCAGGTTCAGGAGCTCGGACATGCCGTCACCTCACCAACAGCACGATGCCGAACGCCGACAGCAGGCGAGGCGGCGATCAGGAGCATCGGGACCTGGCGCAGCCGGAGCCGCGCCATCGTGGACTCGACGATGCCGATCACGACGCCGAGCGCGAGCATCGCCGCGAGGAAGCACGGCCCAGCGCAGCGGCGCGGAGGCCGTCGGGCAAGCGGGACGAGGATCCGCACCAGCAAGCGCGCCCTGCACGAACAGCTTCTGCGCGGCGCCGCACAGCGCCGCGCCGAGCAGCGGGCCGCTGTGATCGAGCACCATCACCTCGTGGATCATCGTGAGCTCGAGGTGGGTGGTCGGGTCGTCGAACGGGATCCGGCTGTTCTCCGCGAGCAGCACGACGAAGAGGCTCAGGCAGGCGAGCGCCACCGGGGCGACCGCCGTGGCCCACAGACGTGGGTGTCCCGCCGACGAGGCCCGAGAGCGAGAGGCTGCCGCGCAGGCTCACCAGCACGAGCAGCGCGAGGAAGAGCGCCGGCTCGGCGAGCGCCGAGAAGGTGGCCTCGCGTGCGCCGCCCATCCCTTCGAAGGACGAGCCGGTGTCGAGCGCCGCGGCGATCGTGAAGAAGCGCCCGAGCCCGAACAGATAGGCGAACAGCACGATGTCGCCGGCGAACGACAGCGGCGCGACGCGCTCGCCGAAGGGGACGAGCAGAGAGGCCAGCGACCGCGGTGGCGACGGCGACCGCGGGGCCCGCCACGAAGACCCACGTGGTCGTCCGGCTCAGCACCACGTCCTTGCGCAGCAGCTTCACGAGGTCGTAGTAGGGCTGCAGCAGGGGCGCACCGCGCCGGCCCGCGACACGCGCCTTGGTGCGTTGAATCACGCCGAGCAGGAGCGGCGGCACGAGCAGGACCACCGCGAGATGGACGAGGGCTTCGAGCCAGCTCATCCGAGGTCTCCGCGCGCGGCGAGGAGGCCGAGCACGATCGCGACGAGGATGTAGAGCACGTAGGAATGGACGCGGCCGCGCTGGACCCACCGGAACCAGGTGGACGCGTGCGCGAGCCAACGGGCCGCGGGCAGGGTCAGGCGATCGAGCACCGGATCCGGAAGCTCCGTGTGGAGCCGCGCCGGGGCCGGGAACGGGCGGTGCCCGAGCCGGGGCGCGTCGAGCTGCGGCCAGAGCGCCCAGTGGAACAGACCCACGAGGCCCGCAGCGAACGACGACGACGTGTACTGCATGCGAGGCGACGGCGCGGCGTAGCCGCAATCCCAGGTGACGACGCGCAGCGGTCGGGCGCAGGCGCCGGCGCAGGGCCCACGCCGCCATCACGCCGAGGCTCGCGAGCAAGGCTAGAGCAGCGAGGGAGATCGAGCCGAACGGCGCTACGTCTCCGAGCTGCGAGGTGAGCGCGGGATCGAAGCTGCGCGCCGCGGCCTCGAGGCACGGCACCGCGAGCTGGGGCGCGACGCCGATCGCGACGCAGGCCAGCGCGAGCGCCGCCATCGCGACGAGCATCCCGCGCGGCGCCTCGCGCGCGCCCGCCGCCGCCGCCGTGCGTGGCTCGCCGAGGAAGACGACGCCGAACGCCTTCACGAAGCACGCCGCAGCAAGCCCGCCGACGAGCGCGAGAGCCGCGACTCCGCTGACCGCGAGGAGCCCGAGGGCCCCGCCCGAGAGCAAGGCGGCCCGCAGCAGCCCCAGGTAGACCAGGAGCTCGCTCACGAATCCGTTGAGCGGCGGCAGCCCGCAGATGGCGACCGCGCCGATGCCGAAGCAGAGCGCCGTGCGAGGGAGCCGCCGCGCCAGTCCACCGAGTCGATCGAGCTCCCCGGATCCGCTCTGGCGCATCACCGAGCCCGCCCCGAGAAAGAGCAAGGCCTTGAACAGCGCGTGGTTCCAGACGTGGAGCAGCGCGCCCGCCAGACCGAGCAGCTCGACCTCGGGATGCCCGAGCGAGCGACCGAGCAGCGCGAGGCCGACGCCCATCAGGATGATCCCGATGTTCTCGATGCTGTGATACGCGAGCAGCCGCTTCAGCTCGTGCTGGCCGAGCGCGAAGGCGACGCCGAGCACGGCCGACGCCATGCCCAGGGCGAGGACGAAGACGCCGTCGGAGACCGCGAGAGGCGGCAGCAACGAGGCGAAGCGCAAGATCCCGTAGATCCCGATCTTGATCAGCATGCCCGAGAGCACGGCGGACACGTGGCGTCGGCGCCATCGCGTGCGCGCCAGGCAGCCACAGGTGCAGCGGCATGGCGCCCGCCTTGAGCACGAAGCCCACGAGCGCCAGCCCGAAGAGCGCGCGGCTGGCAAAGGGGTCGAGAGCGGGGAGCGCCTTCAGGGCGAAGCCGCTGCTGGCGGAATGGAGCAGCGCGAAGGCCCCGAACAGGGCGAGCGTGCTCGCGCGCGTGCAAGCCAGGTAGATGAAGCCCGCGCGACGCACGTCCTCGCGTTCGTCCTCGGCGGTGATGCTGAAGAAGGCCGCGAGAGCCATGATCTCCCAGCCCGCGAGAAACGCGAACGCGTGGCGTGCGATCACGACCAGGCCGGCGCCGCCCGCGATGAGCCCGAACGCCAGGCGCAGGCGCCGCGCGCTACGCGGAGTGGGCGCGGGCCGGCCAGTAGGCGACCGCATAGAGGCTGGCGACGCTCGAGATGCCGAGCGTGGGCAGGAGGAAGAAGGCCGAGAGTCCGTCGAGTCCGACGCTCGACGCGTTCCCCGAGCACGAGCCAGGGGAGCGCGAGCGTCTGCTCGGGGGCGCCCGACACGATGGAGACCGTGGCGGCGACTGCGCAGAGCGCGGCGAGCGCCAGCAGGAGCGCCGCGCTGCGATCGGCCGCGACGTGGTCGCGCGGCAGCACGAGGCCCGGCAGCCCGCTCACCGCGGCCAGCGCGACCGCCACCAGCGCGAGCGTGGCGCTCATGGCGCCCATCGCGTCCGTAGCGAGATCCAGGCGAGAGCGACGAGGACCGCGCTGAGGATGTAGGTGAGATAGAGGTGCGCATTGCCCTGCTGGAGGGCGCGCAAGCGCGCGAAGCGGGTGGCGAGCGCGGTGAAGAGCGGCTCGTAGGCGCCGCGCGTGATCGGATCGCGCTCCTCGCTCGACGAGCGCCGCCGGCGCGGGAAAGCTTCCCCGCAGCGCCGAGACCCGGACGCGCGGGGCGAGCCAACGGGGCAGCAGGCGCTCCGCGAGGAGCTCGGAGAAGGAGCGCGCCGTGTACTGCATGCGTGCGCTCGGCTGCGCGTAGCCGCAGGCCCAGGTCTCCACCGTGCGCCGCGAGCGGGCACCCATGCGAGCGGTGACGAGCCCGGCCCCCGCGACGACGACTGCCCACCCGATTCCTGCGGCGACGCCGATCGGTGTCAGCGCTGCGACTGTCTCCTGGACGGCGCCCGCGCTGGCGAGCGTCGGCCCGAAGAGCTGCGCTGCCACGGGCTGGGCGAGGCGGACCACGCCACCCGGAAACAGGGCGAGCGCGACGCACGCGGCCGCCAGCAGCAGCGCCGGACCCCACAGCAGCGGGCCGCCCTCGTGAGCGAGCCGGGCCTCGGGGCTCCGGGGCTCGCCGAGGAAGGCGATGCCCACGAGGCGCACGAAGCAGGCGGCGGCGAGCCCGCCCACGAGCGCGAGCAGCGCGGCCGCCAGGGTGGCGACGACGCCGGCCGTCGCGGTGGAGCCGAGCGCGAGCCCGATCAGGCCCCGGTAGAGGAGCCACTCGCTCGTGAAGCCGTTGAGCGGCGGCAGCCCGGAGATCGCGACGGCACCGAGCACGAAGCACGCGCCCGTGACCGGCATCCGCCGGAGCAGTCCGCCGAGGCGCTCGAGATCGCGCGTTCCCGGCGGCGTGCAGCACCGTGCCCGCGGCGAGGAAGAGCAGGCCCTTCATGGCGGCGTGGTTCCAGACGTGGAGCAAGCGCCGCCATCAGCCCGAAGAGCGCGACGGCCGCGTTCCCGCGAGCGCTCCCCCAGACGGCGAGTCCGAGGCCGAGCGTCATCAGCCCGAGATTCTCGACGCTCGAGTAGGCGAGCGCGCGCTTCAGATCGCGCTGATGCAGCGCCAGCGCGATGCCGAGCAACGCACCGCCGAGACCGAGCGCGGCGAGCACGAGGCCCGCGCCTTGCGGCAAGGGGCCGAGCAGCACCGCCAGCCGCAGCATGCCGTAGAGCCCGAGCGTCACCATCGCTCCCGACATCAGCGCCGAGACGTGCGACGGCGCCGCCGCGTGCGCCTCGGGCAGCCAGACGTGGAGAGGAATCACGCCGGCCTTCACTCCGAAGCCGACCAGCGCCGAGCACCAGCAGCCACGCGCTCGGCAGCGCGAGCGGGCCGGCGGGGGCGTCGGCGCAGGATCGCGAAGAGGAGGAGCAGCGCGACCGACCCGACGTGAGCGGCCACGAGATAGATCCAGCCTGCGCGGCGCGCTTCGGCCCCGGGCTGGCCGAAGGCGACCAGCCCCCAGGCCGCGAGCGACATGAGCTCCCAGGCGACGACGAAGAGCACGGCATTGCGCGCGATCAGCACGAGCAGCATCCCGGCCACGAGCGCGTCGAAGCAGCACCAGATCGTGCGCGCGCGACGAGCGTCGGTGTCTGCCAGGTACCCGACCGCGTAGACGGCGCAGAGAGCGGACAGCGCGGCCACGGGCAGCAGGAAGAAGGCCGAGAGCGGATCGAGCCCGACGGCGAAGGCGCCGCCGGGTACCGACCAGGGCAGCGTGAGAGCGAGCGGCTCGCGCGGCGAGAGCGCGTGCCACGCGCGTCGCCGCACAGGCGACGGCCGCCCCGCCGATCACCGCCGCGTTGCCGCGGGCCGCGGCGCGCGCGGGTCGGGCGGGCGAGCGCCGTGACCAGGCCGGCGAGCAGGACGAGCGCGATCGCACCCGCGATCGCGCTCATCGAGGCTTCGGAGCCGGGAAGCCGGCCTCCACGCGGCGAAAGGCCGCCAGGATCTCGTCGCGTCCGCCCTGCTCGATCACCAGCTGCTTGAGCGCCGCGTCGTGGAGCGCGGCGCCGAGCCTCGAGAGCAGATGCAGGTGGGCGCGCGTCGTCGGGCTCACCAGCGAGAAGAGGGTGCGGACGGGCAGCCCATCGAGCGCGCCGAAGTCCACCGGCTGCTCGAGGAAGCAGAGCGTCACGGACGGGCGCACGTGGAGCACGACCGGGTTGCGCACGTGCGGGATCGCGATCCCGTCACCGACGCCGGTCGAGCCGAGCGTCTCGCGAGCCAGCAGCATCTGATAGAGGAACTCGCGATCCACCTCCTCCGGGAGGTGCATCAGCGACGACGACCTGGCGCAGCACCTCGTCGCGCGTGGCGCCGGGCACCCGGTAGTGGATGCCGCCCGCGGCGAGGGCCTCCGACAGCAGAGGCAGCGGATCGCCCTCGGGCTCCTGGAAGATCTCGACCGAGAGCGGAACGCGATGCGCAGTCGCCCACTCGAGGAGCTCAGCGCGATTGAATCGATACTGGTCGTTGATGCGATGGACGGGGAGCTTCTTCTGCTCGATCCATCGGTAGACCGTCTTCTCGGAGACGTCCAAGAGGCGCGCAGCCTCGCGGACCGTGATCTTCAACCCCTTCCTCCGAGGTGGGGGAGCCGGCGTCGCGAACCGTCCGTGGTTACAGGACCTGTCCAACGAGGTCAACGGATGGGATGGATGTCAGGCACGCGTGACGCGGCGGAGCCGTTATTCTGCTGCGCGTGCAGTTCACGCTCCAGCTCCCGACCGACCACGTCTCGCAGGGCGACGAGTTCGTGAGCGCCGAAGCGATCGCGGAGATGGCGCGCGCTGCCGAACAGGCCGGCTTCGACGCGGCCTTCGTCACCGACCACCCGGCGCCCGAGGATCGCTGGCTGCGCAGCGGCGGCCACCAGGCGCTCGACCCGTTCGTGGCGCTCTCCTTCGTGGCTGCGGCGACGACGCGCCTCCGCGTCCAGACGCACGTGCTCGTGGCGTCGTACCGGAACCCGTTCCTCGCGGCGAAGGCCATCGCGACGCTCGACGTGCTCTCGCGCGGACGCGTCATCGTCGGCATCGCGGCCGGCTACCTCGAGCCCGAGTTCGCCGCGCTCGGCGTGGACTACGCCGAGCGCAACGAGCTGACGGACGAGGCGATCCTCGCGATGCAGCGGATCTGGGGCGGCGAGTCCCTTTCGCTCGAAGGACGGCGCTTCCGCGCGGCGGGCCATACCGTGCTGCCGCGCCCCGTGCAGCAGCCGCATCCGCCATTCTGGATCGGCGGCAACAGCCGGCGCGCGATGCGCCGCGCGGTCGAGCTCGGCGACGGCTGGCTGCCGTTCCCCGCGCCTGCGCGCATGGCGAAGCGCGTGCATACGGCCGCGATGGAGAACGAGGCCGATCTGGCGCGCGCGCTCGGAGAGCTGCGCGAGCTGTCGGCGCGAGCGGGGCGGAGCGCCCCGCTCGACGTGTGCGCGGCGCCGTTCGAGCTGGCCTACGGCGCGAAGGAGCTGCCCCCGGCTGGCGCGTTGGTCGACACCGCGCGGCGTCTGGCCGGGCTCGGTGTGAGCTGGCTGATCCTCACGCCGCCGGCGCGCACGCGCGCCGAGTTCGTCGCGGGCGTGACGCGGCTCGGCGGCGAGGTGATCGCGAAGCTCCGCTGAGGCGGCGCGCCCTCAGCTCAGGCGGCCGACGCCCGGAACGAAGCGGCCGACGCGCCCTGCGTAGCGGCGGTAGCGCTCGCCGTGCACGCGCAGCAGGTACGGCTCCTCGACCTTGCGCACGTGGAGCTCGAGGCCGAGCGCCGTGATGAGCACCGCCAGCAGCGACACGGCATCGGGCACGAGCAGCAGCAGGCCGAGCAGCGCGAGCAGCATCCCGCTGTAGATGGGATTGCGGACCCGACCGAACACGCCGCCGCTGACGAGTGCGGTGGTTTCGCGCGCGTCCACGCCGATGCGCCACGACGCGCCCATCTGGAGCTGCGCAATCACGGTGAGCGCGAAGCCGAGCGCGCAGAGCAGCGCCCCGGCGGCCTTTGCGACCGGATGAGCGAGCCCGGGCGCGGGAGCGAGCCAGCCGACGACTTCACCGAGCGGGGCGAGCCCGCCGGCGAGGAGCCCGATCACGAACAGCCCGGAGGAGACGCGCTCGATCGGATCGCGCGAGAAGCCGCGAAAGCCCAGGTCGCCCGTGCGGCGGTACTGGAGCCAGCTCCGCCAGCCGAACGCCACCGCCAGGAACAGGACGTACACCGCGAGTGCGAAGCGCGCGGCGCTCACTGGTAATCCTCGTTCAGCGCGCGCAGGAAGGCCGCGAGCGGGGCGACGTCTGCAGGGGAGAGCGCGATCCCGGCGATCGGCGCAGCGCCGTTCCGCAGCTCGCCGGCCCGCGCGAGATCGGAGACGCGGCGGTAGAACCCCACGACGTCCTCGAGCGTGTCGGAGCCGCCGTCGTGCAGATACGGCGCGGAGTGCGAGAGGTCGCGCAGCCCGGGCGTCTTGAAGGCCCCGAGCGCGCGCGCGAGCAGCAGCTCCGGGGCGCAGCCGCGGCGGGGCTTGAGCTTGAAGCACAGCGCCCGCGAGAGGCGCGCCTGCGGCTCCGGGAAATCGGCGTTCGCGAACACGTTCCAGACGCCGAGATCGGCGTGCCGCGGATCCGCTTCCGACGGGACGGCGCGGAACGGCTCGCTCGCGTTCGGATGTTGCGGCGTGGCCGGCAGCCACTCCTCGGGGTCGAGACTGCGCGTGGCGAGATCGGGCACGGCCAGATCGAAGAAGCTGCCGTCGCCATGCACGGCGTCGTAGTCGAGCTGGCTCACGCCGGTGTTGTGGACACGGAAGTCGGTGAAGAGCGGCGCGGGATGACACGCGACGCAGTTGCCGATCCCGCCCTGGAGCAGCTCGGTTGGACCGACGCCCTGCTTGGGCGGCTCGGCGAGGAACACGCGCAGGCCGGCGAGCTCGGCAGCGCCGAAGTTGCGCTGCTGCTCGTGGAGCGCGAAGGGGCCGTCCGCGACGAACTGCGGGTTGCGGAGCTTCTTGAGCGAGCCGCGCAGGCGCTTGCTGTAGTTCTCCGCCGTCTCGCCGGCGCGGAGGAAGCGCGGCAGGCCGTTCACCTCGAGGAAGCGGTCGAAGGGCGAGCCCACGAATGCGCCGCCCTCGTCGGTCTCGAACTCGAGCGAGCGGACGTAGGACGCGATCAGGCGCGCGACCGTGTCGAGGATCTTCGCGTCGCTGACGCGCTCCACGTCCACGCGGAACAGCTCGCGCAGGCGGAACTCGTCGGGCAGCGTGGGATCCGTGCCCTTCAGCACGCGGGCATAGGAGCCGCCGGACGTCTGCGCGAGCGCGCCCGTACCGTCATCCTCTCGGATCACGCGGGCGATGTGCGCCACTGCGAGCTGCGACTCGTCGGGGAGCCAGCCGTAGTTGCGCCCGGTGAGCGTGGCGAGCACGAGCGCCTCGAGCGTCGCGAACTCGCCGTCGAAGTGGAGCAGGAGTCCGTTCCCGCGCTCGATCGAGGCGTTCACGAGCGGCGGCGAGTTGCGCACCGTGGTGAGGTGGCCGTCCTCGCGCGCCGAGACCGGGCTCCGCCGGGCGAAGTCCGCGTAGGTGCGCATGCCACCGCCCGGCGTCGCGACGTGCTCGTCGACGAAGTGGCACGCGCGACAGTTGATCGAGCTCCCAGCGAACGGGCCCGGCAACGGCGCGCCGGTCGTCGTGGTGGTCGCGACCACGGGGTCGCCCGCTGCGAGGGGCAGGTTCACGTCCACGGCATTGCGCGCGAAGAACTCCGCGAAGCGCGTCTCGAGGAAGAGCCGCTCGCCGATCGTGACCTCCGCGGGATCCTCCTGGGCGCTCGCGGCGAAGCCGACGGCCAGCGCGGCCCCGAACAGCAGCGCGGAAACCAGCTGACGCGACATCCCATCCTCCTTCGGCCTTCGTGCGGCGCCGATCATATCTGAAAATGACTTTCGATTTCAATTCGGCCCCGGGAAGGCCCGACCGGTGGGAGCGACTGGCTACGCTGGCGCGCGTGGCGGATCCCGGGCCCGGGCGGCAGCCGAACGAGCCGCGCAGCTTCGAAGACTGGCTCGGCAGCTTCGCCCGCGACGCGACCCTGCGGCCGGTGCTCGTCGTCGCGCTCGGCTGCTTCTCCGCCATCGGCGCCGGCACCCTGCTCGCCGCTCTGCGCAGCCGAAGCCTCGCGGCGACCGCCGCGCTGGTGCTGCTCGGCCTCGGCAGCGCGGACCTGCTCGTCCGCGACCTGCGCCGCCGCCATCTTGGCCCCGCCAGCCAGCTCGTCCTCGCCCTCTGGGCGCTATCCGCCGCCGCCGCCATTGGCGCAGTGGCGATCGGGCTGGGCTAGGCGGGAATTTCCCCCACCTCTGCGCCCCCCCGGTCTAGGATGCGCGGTGCGATCTCTGGGAGGGTGCCATGTGTCGCGCTCGCCATCTGCTTTGGATCCTCGCTCTCGTCGCCCTCGCCGCGGCACCCGCCGCCAACGCCACCAGCGTGACGGTGCAGATCTCGGGGACGTGGTACGCGGTGGCGGACAACGCGAGCGTCACTCAATGGATCGATCACTGTCGGCGGCTCCTTCCTCGCCACGCTGGTCTACGACGACGCCGTTCCGGACGTGGACCCGACTCCGAACGGATTCGGTGCGTACTTCACGCCCGCTGCGAATCTCGATCCTGAACATCGTCACAGGCAACTACACGTTCACTCCCGGCTCGACGATCGGGGTCGGCGTCGAGAACAACAACGTCTTCGGCGAAGACTGGACCTTCGGTCTGACGCTTCCGAGCATTTCACGCGCGAGTGGGCCGTTCCCCGTCGGCGTCGGACTGGGCTACGGCTACGCGAACCCAGCTCTCATCGACTTCTCAGGCACCGCCCACACGTCGGACGCCCTGACTGGGCCTGAACTGGACGCTCGCCGACTACGACAACACTCCGTCTACCTCCTCATCCAGGTCACGGGACCGGAATCGAACAAGTACATCGAGCTTCCGGGCACGATCACGGCAGCTATCACCGTGCTTCCCGAACCGTCGATGCTGCTCCTGGCAGGCCTCGGCTGTCCGCTGCTCGCTCGGCTCGCCGCCGGGGCTGAACGCCCACGATCAAGCTCCCATCCTCCTGCGCCGAAAAGCGCCTCGGAGGGTGCCGCGATGGCGAAGGGGCGAGGTCTGCGCGTCGCGCTCGCGCTCGTGGCCGCGCTCGGCTGTGCGCGCGAGGCCGTCCCGACCGAGCTGATCGGGCGCTGGACCAGCGACGACCCGCGCTACGCCGACCGCGCGCTCGAGATCGGCAAGGAGCAGCTCGCCTTCGGCGTCGGGTCCGGCATGCGCATGACCTACCGCGTGCAGGGCGTCGAGCGCGAGACCGACCCGGCCACCGGGATGCTCTATCGCCTCTACTACGACGAGGCCGGCGAGCCCGAGCGCGCCCTGGTGCTGCGGCTCCCGACGCCGGGCCGGCTCCGCATCGACAACCACAACGAGCTCTGGACGCGCGCCGCCGCGCCGAGCGCCGGAGGCTGAATGCGCCGCGCGAGCCTGTTCGGAGATCCCTCCTTCCGCGCCCACGTGATGTGGGTGACCACGGGCTCGACCGGCGCGCTGCTGCTCGTGCTCTCGGCGGCCGTGCTGATCCCGCTGTTCAACCGCTTCGACCACGCGACGTCGCTCGACGAGCTGCGGAGCCTGACGCAGCAGATCCTCGACCTGCACGAGCGCTTCTGGCCGGTCGTGTTCAGCTCGCTGGCGTCGGTGTTCCTGAGCTCGTGGCTGCTCTATCGCCGCATGGCGGCGCCGCTGGTGCGCTTCGTGCGCGCCTTCGACGGCGTGCGCGAGGGCAAGCTGCCGGAGCCGATCACGCTGCGCGCCACCGACTACCTGCGCCGCGAGGCGGAGGCGCTGAACGCGATGCTCGCGGCCCTCCGCACGCGCGAGGCCGAGCTCCAGGCGCTCCGCGAGCGCGTGGCGGCGCGAGACTGAAGGCGGGAGATGAGCCAGGCAGCGGAACGGCGGCGCGGGCGTGGCTTCACGCTGGTCGAGCTCGCCATCGCGCTCGCGATCATGGGCATCCTCGGGGCGCTCACGATCACGCAGTACCTCGCCTACATCGAGCGCGTGCGCGTGGCGCGCGCCGTGATCGAGCTGAAGGACATCTCGGCGCAGCTCGACCCGCTCGCCTTCGAGGGCGGAAAGCTGCCGAACGCGCTCGCGGACATCGGCTTGGGAGGCCGCAACGACCCTTGGGGCCGGCCCTACGTGTATCTGCAGGATCCGAGGGCACCCCGCTGCCGGATTCAAGAGCCGGAAGGACCAGTTCCTGGTTCCGACTCAACACGGACTACGACCTCTACAGCAAGGGCAAGGACGGCAAGACTCAACCTCGATCACCCACCCCTTCAGCCTCGACGACGTCATCCGCGGCAACGACGGCGCCTTCCTCGGCCTGGCGGCCAAGTACTAGGCGGGTCGCATGGACGAACGACGCCAGGCGCGTTGGATCGACGGGCGCTTCCTCACGAGCCGCGTGGCGCGGCGCATCTTCTTCCTGATTCTCATGAGCGCGCTCGTGCCGACGCTCAGCTTCGCCGTGCTCTCCTTCCAGCAGGTGACGCGGCAGATCGAACGCGAGGCCACCGCGCGGCTCGAGCAGGACGCGAAGCAGCTCGGCATGGCGGTGCTCGAGCGGCTGCTGCTGCTCGAAGCCAGCCTCACCGTCTACGACCCGCTGGCTCCCGCCGCCGCCCAGCCCGCCTTCTTCGCGGAGCGCTTTCGTCGCATCGAGCTGCGCGCGCCGCCGGCGCTCGACGCCGCGGACCAGGCGCATCTCGACGCAGGCGGCTCGCTGCTGCGCGTCGAGCCCGACCGCACCGCACACATCACGCTGCTGCGCCGCGCGCCCGGCGGGCGCCTGCTCGCGGCGGAGGTCGAGCCCCGCTTCCTGTTCGTGCCGGACGCGGTCCGCTCGGGCGTAGACCTCTTCGTCCACGCGGAGGGCCAGCGCGTCTACGCGGCCGAAGGCACCGCGCCGGGACAGGTGAAGCGGACGGGAGCGTGGCAGCTCTTCCTGCGGCCGCAGTTCCGCGGCCCGATCTGGACGATCGAGCTGGCCGAGCCCCAGGCCTCGCTGCTCGCGCCGCTCGATCGCTTCCGCACGGTGTTCCCGCTCGTCACGCTGCTCTCGCTGCTGGGGGTGGGCCTCGCCACGCTCGTGCTCGTGCGCCGCAGCCTGGTGCCGATCGAGCAGCTCCAGATCGCCACCCGCCGCATGGCGGCGCGCGACTTCACCACGCGCGTCCGGCTCGAGACCGGCGACGAGTTCGAAGAGCTCGCCGAATCCTTCGACGCGATGGCGGCGAACATCGAGCATCACGTCTCGGTGGTCGAAACGGTGAGCTCGGTGGGCCGCGCGCTCTCCGTCGAGCAGGACGCCGAGCGCCTGCTCGCCACGATCCTGCGCGGCACGATGAGCGTCACCGACGCGCGTGCCGGCGCGCTCTCGCTCTGCGACGCGCAGGATCGCCTGGTGCGTCACCTGCTGCTCGAGTGGGACGCGGCGGACGAAGAGGATCGCCCGCGCCGGCTCCAGAGTCTGGCCGAGGACACCGCGCTGGCGGGTGCCACGGTGCACGAGCCCGTAAGCGGGGAGCTCTCGATCCCGATGCGGAACCACGAGGGCCAGCTCATCGGCGTCCTCCAGCTCCTGCGCCCCGGCGGCTTCGAGGCCGAGGGCCTCGCGCTCGCAGAGTCGCTGGCCTCGCAGACCGCCGTGGCGCTCACGAAGCATCGCCTGGCCGGCGAGTTCCGCGCGCTCTTCGAGGGGCTGATCCAGCTGATCGTGAAGGCCATCGACCAGAAGTCGCCCTACACCGGCGAGCACTGCCGCCGGGTGCCGATCCTCACCGAGCTGATCGCGGACGCGGCCTGCGCCTCGCGCGAGGGCGCGCTGAAGCAGTTCTCGCTCTCCGACACCGAGCGCTACGAGCTGCGCATCGCGGCGCTGCTGCACGACTGCGGCAAGGTGACGACGCCGGTGCACGTGCAGGACAAGTCCAGCAAGCTCGAGACCTTGTTCGATCGCATCGAGCTGGTGGATGCGCGCTTCGAGCTCGCGCGCCGCGAGCTCGAGCTCGCGGCGTTGAAGAGGCGCGCGCCGGCCGACGCCGACGACCCTGCCCTCGCCGAACAGCTGCGCGCCCTCGACGAGGATCGCGCCTTCCTGCGCGCCGCGAACGTCGGCGGAGAATTCATGCCGCCCGCGGCGCAGGCACGCGTGCAGGCGATCGCCGCGCGCTGGCTCGTGCAGACGTCCGCCGGCGCCGAGCCGATCCTCACGCCCGACGAGATCGAGAACCTGTGCGTCTCGCGCGGCACGCTGAACGCCCGCGAACGCGAGATCATCAACCACCACGTCGTCGCGTCGATCGACATGCTCGAGCAGCTCCCCTACCCGCGCTCGCTGCGCAACGTCCCCGCGATCGCAGGCGCACACCACGAGCGGATGGACGGCCATGGCTATCCGAAGGGCCTGCTGCGGGACCAGATCTCGATGCAGGGGCGGATCCTCGGTCTCGCCGACGTGTTCGAGGCGCTCACGGCCCGCGACCGGCCCTACAAGCCGGGCATGTCACTCAAGCGCGCGCTCTCGATCCTCGAGTCGATGCGCGACGAGGGCCACATCGACGGCGACCTGTTCGAGGTGTTCGTCCGCGACAAGGTCTACCTGCGGTACGCGGCCGAGTACCTGCACCCCGACCAGATCGACGAGGAGCTGGTCGACGAGGTGACGCGCTCGCTGCTCATGGCTCGCCAGCGCCGGACGTAGCTCAGTCCTCGCGGCCGTGGCGCTCCGCCTTGCGGCGCGAGGCGTGGCGCTTCTCTGCGAGGCGGCGCTCCTTCGCGGCGCGGCCAGGGCGCGTCGGGCGGCGCGGCTTCGGCGGCGTAGCCACCTCCGCCAGCAGCGCCGCCAGCTTGGCGAGGCAGTCGGCGACGTTGCGCTCGCGCTCGCGGTGCCGCTGGCTCGAGAGCTGGAACACGCCGTCCGCGCGGATGCGCCGCGCATGGCGGGCGCGGAAGCGCGCGAGCAGGGCGGCGGGCAGCGCGCGGCTCGCGCCGACGTTCCACTGCAGCACGGCCTTGCTCTCGACCTTGTTCACGTTCTGGCCGCCCGGCCCCGAGCTGCGGGCGAACGAGAAGTGGATCTCGCGGAGCGGAAGCTCGGGCGCCACGCCTAGACGTAGCGCTCGACGTGGCGGGCGTACGCGTCGAGCACGGGCATCACGCGCTCGCGCGGCGCGGACGGCAGGCGCAGCACGCACTCGGTCACGCCCTGCTCGCGGTAGTACGCGAGCTTGCCCTCGTCGGGGAACACGCCCATCGGCACCACCTGGAGCGTGCGCGGGTCGCGGCCGCGCGCCTCGAAGGCCTGGCGCAGCTCGGGCAACGCCGCGCGAATGCCAGCCCCGCCGATCGGAATCCAGCCGTCTGCGAACTCGGCGACGTGAGCGAACAAGGTCGGCCCGACGGCAGCGCCGATCAGCACCGCCGGGCGCGGCTGCTGCACCGGCTTCGGCCACTGCCAGCTCGGCTCGAAGCGCACGAACTCGCCCGAGAAGCTGGCCACGTCCTGCGACCACAGCGCCTGCATCGCGAGCATCACCTCGCGCACGCGCGCGCGCCGGCGCTTCGGGTCGATGCCGTGGTCCTCCATCTCTTCGAGGTTCCAGCCGTAGCCGATGCCGTAGACGAAGCGCCCGCCGGCGAGGCGGTCGAGCGTGGCGATCTGCTTGGCCAGGCTGATCGGGTCGTGCTGCGCGGGCAGCCCGATGCCGGTGCCGAGCCGGATCCTCGGCGTCAGCACCGCCGCGGCCGCGAGCACCACCAGCGGATCGGGGCTGCGCTTGTACTCCTCGGCCAGCTCCGCGTCGCCCGTGGGCGGCGGCGTCCGCCGGCTCACGGGGATGTGCGTGTGCTCGGGGACGTACAGGGAATGGAAGCCCCGCGCCTCGGCCTCGCGCGCGAGGTCCGGGACGTCCATGGCGAGGTCGGTCGCGTGGAGCGTGACGCCGATCTTCACGGGGGCAGTTGGTAGCCGACGCGGACTCCCCCTGCGCGGTACCTTCCGAGGCTAGCCTTCGAAATCAGAACATGTTTCAATTCGGCGTCGGCGCCCCCGCCGCCGGAGAGCCCCCTGAGCGCCACCCCCTTCGACGCCGCCTATGAGCTCGAGCACCGCTACACGCGGGGGCGCGGCCGCGTCTACCTGACGGGCGTGCAGGCGCTGGTGCGGCTGCCGCTGCTCCAGCGCGAGCGCGACGCCGCCGCCGGCCTCTCCACGGCGGGCTTCATCTCCGGCTACCGCGGCTCGCCGCTCGGCACCTACGACCTCGCGCTCTGGCAGGCGCGCGAGCACCTCGAGAAGCACCACGTCCGCTTCGAGCCGGGCGTGAACGAAGACCTCGCCGCGACGGCCGTCTGGGGCACGCAGCAGGCGAACCTGCACCCGGGCCCGAAGTACGACGGCGTGTTCGGCATCTGGTACGGCAAGGGCCCCGGTGTCGATCGCTCCTGCGACGCGATCAAGCACGGCAACTACGCCGGCACCGCGCCGAAGGGCGGCGTGCTCGCGCTGTGCGGCGACGACCCGGGCGCGAAGTCGTCGTCCATCGCGCACCAGTCCGAGCACGCGCTGATCCACTGCGGGATCCCGATCCTGAATCCGTCGAGCGTGCAGGAGTACCTCGACCTCGGGCTCGCGGGCTTCGCGCTCTCGCGCTTCTCGGGCTGCTGGGTGGCGCTGAAGTGCCTCACCGACACGGTGGACAGCGCGGCATCCGTCGAGGTCGGTCCCGAGCGCGTGCGTTTCGTGGAGCCGGACTTCCCGCGCGGGCCGGGCTTCCACATCGGCTGGACGAACCTGCCGGCCGAGGTGGAGCGCCGCCTCTACCAGCAGCGGCTGCCCGCGGCGCAGGCCTTCGTGCGCGCGAACCAGCTCGACCGCGTCGTGCTCGACGCCCCGCAGCGCAAGCTCGGCATCGTCACCACCGGCAAGGCCTACCTCGACGTGCGCGAGGCGCTCGCACGACGCTCGGCGTCGACGACGCGCTGGCGCGCGAGCTCGGCCTCGCCGTCTACAAGGTCGCGCTGTCGTGGCCGCTCGAGCCCGAGGGCGCGCTCGCGCTTCTGCCGCGGGCTCGAGCGACGTGCTCGTGGTCGAAGAGAAGCGCGTGGTGATCGAGGACCAGCTCGCGCGCCTGCTCTACAACCAGAGCCAGCGCCCGCGCCTCGCCGGCAAGCGCGACGCCGCGGGCGCGCCGCTCGTGCCGGCCGAGGGCGAGCTCGCGCCGGGCATCGTGGCGGAGGCGCTCCGCGCGCTGGCTCGAGAGCGCGGCGCCGGGCGTCGCCGCGCGCCTGCGCCCGCCGCCGCCCGCGCCGACCGCTGCGCCGCCCGGCCAGCTCACGCGGCTCCCGGCGTTCTGCTCCGGCTGCCCGCACAACACCTCGACGGTGGTGCCGGAGGGCTCGGTCGCGCTCGGCGGCATCGGCTGCCACGGCATGGCCGCGTGGATGCCCGAGCGGCGCACGCTCGCCGTCACGCAGATGGGCGGCGAGGGCGCGAACTGGATCGGGCAGGCGCCGTTCACGTCGGTGCCGCACATCTTCCAGAACATGGGCGACGGCACCTACTTCCACTCCGGGCTGCTCGCGATCCGCGCCGCCGTCGCCGCGAACGTGAACGTCACCTACAAGCTGCTCGTGAACGGCGCCGTCGCGATGACGGGCGGCCAGCCGATCGAAGGCGAGCCGATGGCGGGCGAGATCACCGTGCCCCGAGATCGCGCGCCAGCTCGCGGCCGAGGGCGTGAAGCGCATCGCGGTGGTCTCCGTCGAGCCCGAGAAGTTCCCGCCCGGCATGCTGCCGGCCGGCGTCACGCTGCACCACCGCGACGACCTCGCCAGCGTGCAGAAGGAGCTGCGCGAGCGTGGCCGGGCGTCTCCGCGCTCGTCTACGACCAGACGCTGCGCGGCCGAGGCGCGGCGCCTCCGCAAGCGCGGCGAGTTCCCGGACCCCGACCGCCGCGTCGTGATCAACGAGGCAGGTCTGCGAGGGCTGCGGCGACTGCTCGGTGCAGAGCAACTGCATCTCGATCGAGCCGGTCGAGACCGAGCTCGGCCGCAAGCGCCGCATCAACCAGTCGTCCTGCAACAAGGACTACTCGTGCGTGAAGGGCTACTGCCCGAGCTTCGTGTCGGTGCTCGGCGGCAAGCGTGCGGAAGGCGACCGGCGAGGGCGTGGCCGCCGCCGACGCGCTGTTCGCGAGCCTGCCCACGCCTGCGGTCGCACCCTGCGCGGAGCCGTGGAACGTGCTGATGGCCGGCATCGGCGGCAGCGGCGTCGTGACGGTGGGCGCGATCCTCGGCCGTGGCCGCGCACCTCGAGGGGAAGGGCTGCTCGGAGCTCGACGTGACGGGTCTCGCGCAGAAGAACGGCGCGGTCTCGAGCCACGTGCGCATCGCGCGCGACCCGGCGTGATCTTCGCCTCGCGCATCGGCGTGGGCGGCGCCGACCTCGTGCTCGGCTGCGACCTCGTCGTCGCCACCAACTTCGAGAACCTCCCGCCGGTCACGAAGGGGACGTTCCTTTTCCGTCATGAACCGCGACGTCGCGCCGACCGCGGACTTCGCGCCGCAACAGCGACCTCGACCTGTCGAGCGAGCGCATGGAGGCGGCGATGCGCGCCGCCTGCGGCGACGAGGGCGCGCGCTTCGTGAACGCCTCCGCAGCTCGCGACCGTGCTGCTCGGCGACGCCATCGCCGCGAACATGATCCTGCTCGGCGTCGCAGCGCAGCTCGGCAAGCTGCCCGTGAGCCTCGCCGCGCTCGACCGCGCCATCGAGCTGAACGGCCGCGCAGGTGGCGATGAACCGTCGCGCCTTCGCGTGGGGCCGGCTGCTCGCGCACGATCCGGCCGCCGTCGAGAGGATCGCGCAGCCGCTGCTGCGCGGCGGCGCGGGCGCGCCGCTCGCGACCACGCTCGACGAGATCGTGGCGCACCGCACCGCGCTGCTCACCGCGTACCAGAGCGCGAAGTACGCCGAGCGCTACCGCGCCCTCGTGGCGCGCGTCGCCGAGCGCGAGCGCGCCGCCGCGCCCGGCAGCGACGCCCTCGCGCGCGCCGTGGCCCGCAACTACGCCAAGCTGCTCGCCTACAAGGACGAGTACGAGGTGGCGCGCCTCTACACCGACGGCAGCTTCGCCGCGCAGGTCGCGCGCGAGTTCGAGGGCGACGTACCGGCTCCAGCTCCACCTCTCGCCGCAGTTCCTGCCGGCCTGGCTCGCGCCGCGCGACCCCGAGACCGGCCACGTGCGGAAGTGGCGCATCCCCGACCGGCCTGATCTTCCCGTTCTTCCGCGCGATCCGGCCGCTCAAGCTGCCTGCGCGGCACGCCCTTCGATCCGTTCGGCTGGACGCCGCACCGCCGCTGGGAGCGCCGGCTGATCGCCGAGTACGAAGCGACGCTCGCCGAGCTGCTCGACGGCCTCACGGCCGAGAACCTGCCCGTCGCGGTCGAGATCGCGAGCCTGCCCGAGCACGTGCGCGGCTTCGACGACGTGAAGGAGCGGCAGCACGAGGACGCCGCACGCGAAGCAGACCGAGCTGCTCGCAGCCTTCCGGCTGCGCTCGGCGTAGACTGAAACTCTTCAGGAGGATCCCATGGCCCGCATCATCTTCTCCGGCGCGAACCTGCTGGACGGCGACAAGCCGCCGCGCGCGAACTCCACCGTGGTCGTCGAAGGGGAGACGATCCGGTCGGTCGGGCAGGCCAAGGTCGCCGCGCAGCCCGGCGACCGCGTGATCGCGCTCGACGGCAAGACGCTGATGCCGGGGCTGATCTCGTCGCACTTCCACGCCTCGTACTACAACATCACGATCCAGCCCGAGCCGCTCGGCGTCGAGAAGCCCGAGAACTGGCTCGCGCTCGCCGGCGCGAAGAACCTGCGCACGGCGCTCCACTGCGGCATCACCGGCGTCGTATCGTCGGGCGCGAACGCGGGCACGGTCGACGCGGACCTGGCGCTCGCGATCCAGGACGGGCTCATCGAAGGGCCGCGCGTGCTGCCCGCGAGCCGCGGCCTCGACACGGTCGGCGGCTACACCGACACCGAGAAGTGGTGGTGGGAGCTCGGCAACAAGGGCGCGCAGGTGTTCGCATCGGGCGCGGACGAGTTCCGCGGCGCTCGTGCGGAAGGAGATCAAGCGCGGCGCGCGCATGATCAAGGTGTTCCTCTCGGGCGGCCACGCCGTGCCCGAGTACGCCGGCGGCATGAGCCTCTCGAAGAGCGAGCTCGACGCCGTGATCGAGACCGCGCACTCGCGCGGCGCGAAGGTGCGCGCGCACTGCGCCTGGAAGAACGTGATCAAGACGGCCGTCGCGGCCGGCCTCGACGTGGTGGACCACGGCGACCAGCTCGACGACGAGTGCATCGAGCTGATGGCGGAGCGCGGCACGTTCTGGGTGCCGAGCGCCTTCTTCACCGCGCAGATGCTCTCGCCCGACGCCGCGCTCTCGCTCGCCACGCCGGAGCAGATGGCGCCGCTCCGCGCCGAGTTCGACAACGTGCTGCGCCGGCTCGAGCAGGCGCAGCAGGCGGGCGTGAAGATCGTGACCGGCGACGACTACGGCATCATCGTGCTGCCGCACGGCCGCTACGCCGAGGAGCTCGCGTTCTACGTCAAGACCGGCGGCATGAAGCCGCTCGACGTGCTGCGCTGGGCCACGAAGAACGGCGGCGAGCTGCTCGGCGGCCACGTCCAGACGGGGCAGGTGAAGGAGGGCTACTACGCCGACCTGCTCGTCGTGGACGGCGACCCGTCCGCCGACATTGCGCTGCTCCAGGACCAGCACCAAGCTGAAGGCGATCGTGAAGGGCGGCGCCTTCGTGAAGGACGCGCTCTAGCAAGCGCCGCGCAGCGGCGCGCGCAGTGAGCCCGAAGGGCGAACGGAGTCACGACAGATGGCCAGCGCACAGCTCGCGAAGGTGGTCGAGTATCTCCGCGGCCTCGCCGCCGAGACCCAGAAGGCCGGCGCCGCAGGCGACCTCGCGGCGAACCGGCGCATCGTCGATGCCTACGGCGACGTCGATCCCTCGGTGCGCAAGGTCGACGCGGACGTGCGGCGCACGACGGTCGCGGGCGTGCCGTGCGAGTGGCTGCTCGCGAAGGGCGCCGACCCGGACCGGCGCCTCCTCTACATCCACGGCGGCGGCTGGACGGCGGGCGGGCTCGACTCGCACCGGCCGCTCTCGGCGCGCATCTCCGCGGCCGACCGGCTGCGCGGTGCTCGCGGTGGACTACCGGCTCGCGCCCGAGCATCCGTTCCCGGCCGGCCTCGAGGACTGCGTCGCCAGCTATCGCTGGCTGCGCGAGAACGGGCCCGACGGCGCCCGCGCGGCGCACAGCCTGTTCGTCGCCGGCGACTCCGCGGGCGGCAACCTGACGCTCGCGCTGCTGCTGGCGCTGAAGCAGCGCGGCCTGCCGCTGCCGGAGGCCGCGGTGCCGATCTCCGCGGCGACCGACTTCCTCGGCACGGGCGACTCCTTCCGCACGCGCGCCGAGCGCGACCCGATCATCGGCGGAGGGCCGGAGGCGATCCGCACGCTCGGCGCGATCTACCTGCAGGGCCGGGCGAAGCCCGAGGATCCGCTCGCCTCGCCGCTCTACGGCGACCTTCGCGGGCTGCCGCCGCTGCTCGTCCAGGTGGGCGACGCCGAGGTGCTGCTCGACGACTCGACGCGCTTGGCCGAGAAGGCGCGCGCTGCCGGCGTGGACGTCACGCTCGAGGTCTGGCCCGACATGCCGCACGTCTGGCACGCTTTCGCGCCGTTCCTGCCCGAGGCGTCGCAAGCCATCGGGAACATCGGCGCGTTCGTACGGAAGCACGGCTGAGCTAGCGCCAGGCCTCGATCAGCTGATCGGTGGTCACGAGCGTCGCCACGTTGCGCAGCGTGTGCTCGAAGACCAGCTCGACGTACTCGCGCGGCGTGCCGGCCACCGCGTCGATCGGCAGCACCACCTGGTAGCCGGCGTTCACGGCGTCGAAGGTCAGGTTCGTGATCGCGACGTTCACCGAGACGCCGACGCCGACCAGCGTGGTGACGTCGAGGTTGCGCAGCACGAAGTCGAGCTCGGTGCCCGAGAACGGCGAGAGACCGTGCAGCCGCGAGAGCACGAGGTCCGACTCGTGCAGCTTCACCTCCGGCACGATGTCGGTGGCGGGCGAGCCGGGCAGCAGCTTGGGCTCGGCCTTCGCCATGTAGCCGAACAGCCGCGCGTTCCGGTTCATGCCCTTGTTGTCGGCGCGGCGCTCCGCGATGCAGTGGATCACCTGCGCCCCGGCAGCGCGCGCCGCCTCCACGAGGCGCGCGACGCGCGGGATGATCTCGCGCCCCTGCTTGGCGAGCTCGGGCAGCGCCGAGAGATCGCCGATCACGCCGCGCTGGATCTCCGACGTGACCAGCGCGGTGTGGCTCGGGCGCACGAGCTCCTCGAGGTCGAGAGCCATGGACAGCCTCCTACCCGATCGCGCCCTGCTCGCGCAGCGCCGCGATCTCGTCGTCGCGGAGCGATAGCACGCTCCGCAGCACCTCGTCGGTGTGCTGGCCGAGCCTCGGCGGCGGCTCGACGGGGCCCTCTGCGAGGCGCGACATCTTCACCGGATTGCCGACCACGAGGTAAGGACGCTCCGCGTCGGGGCGCGGCACCTCGATCAGCATGTCGCGCGCCACCACGTGCGGATCGCGCACGATGTCCTCGGCCAGATTGCTGGGCCCCGCCACGATCCCCGCCGCGCACAGCGCCGCGGCCGCCTCGAGCTTCGTCTTGTCCGCGGCCCACGCCTCGAGCGCGGGGCGGATCACGTCGTCGGTGTGGCGCGCCCAGCCCGTGCGATCGGCGAAGCGCGGATCCGAGATCCATTCGGGATGGCCGAGCAGATGGCAGAGCTTCGCGAACATCGGCTCGCGGAACACCGCCACCACGAAGTGCCCGTCGCGCGCGGCGAACGCGCCCACCAGCGCGGTCGAGCCCGGCCCGGCCATCGAGGCCGGCGCGCCCATCGACCACAGGAACGGCACCATGTCGGTCATCGCGATCATCGAGTCGTACATCGCGACGTCCACGTACTGGCCGAGGCCGCGTCGCGTCGCGATGGCGCAGCGCCGCGAGCGTGCCGATCACGGCGAACAGCGCGGTCGAGATGTCGCCGAGCGCACCGGCCACCACCACCGGCGGCGGCTGGCCCGGCTTCTTGGTCGGCTCGTAGAGCCCGCCCATCGCCTCGGCGATCGGCGCGAAGGCGGGCCAGCGCGCGTAGGGCGAGGCCTCGAGATTGCCGAAGCCCGAGAGCGAGACGTACACGAGCCGCGGGTGCAGCTTCGCGAGCGCGGCGTAGCCGAGCCCGAGCGCGGCCATCGAGCCGGCGCGGAAGTTCTCGGCCACCACGTCGAAGTGCGGCACGAGGCGGCGGAACAGCGCGCGGCCCGCCTCGTGCTTGAGATCGATCGCGATGCTCTGCTTCGACAGGTTGTTGCGCAGGTAGGTGGCGCCGACCTTGCGCCCGTCCTCGTCCACCAGGAAGGGGTTCGAGGCGCGGCCCGTCTCGCCGCGGCCGGGCGGCTCGACCTTCACCACCTCGGCGCCGAGCTGCGCGAGCAGCTGCGTCGCGAACGGGCAGCGCCTGCATCTGCTCGGCTGCGAGCACGCGCACGCCGCCGAGCGGCTTGCCCCACGCTCCGCGCTCCGGATGCCTCACCTCGCCGACGCGCACGCTGCCCCTTCCACGAAGGGGGCGAACCTAGCGCCCCGCCGGATCGCGCGGCAGCATGACGCAGATCGGAGGAGCGCCATGTCCGCCGCCGCCCGGGAAGAGCCGCTCGACTTCCACCGCTACCACCGCGACGAGCTGCCGCGCGCTGCTGCGAGCCGGCCGCGGCGCGCTCGCGGCGCGCGGCGCGCGCGCGCTCGGCAGCCTCGCCTTCCGTCTGCCCGGCGGCGACGGCCTACACCTACCTGCCGCGCGCGAGCGGCGATCGACGTGGTCGCCGGGCGACGACGCGGCCGACACCGTGATCGAGCTCGCGCCCGAGCTCTGGCAGAACCTGGTGCACGAGCTCGACGCCGCCGCCGGCCTGCTCTACGGCGGGCGCGCGCAGTGCCTGCGCGGCAGCGCGCTGCGCTGGCTGGCCTGGGAGCCGGCGCTGCGCGCGATGTTCAGCGGCCGCCCGGTCTATGACGCCGAGCGACGCGCGGCTCGCGCGACCGCCGCGGCGCGCCCGCTCGACCCCGCGCGCGAGCTTCGCGCTCGGCGACGACCGCGAGGACATGGCGCACTTCCTGCGCACCGCCGGCTACCTGTTCGTGCGCGGCGTCTTCGGCGCCGACGAGATCGCGGCGCTTCCTGCGCCGAGGCCGAGGCGCTCGCGCGCCGAGGCGGTGCCGGGCGACAAGCTCTCCTGGTGGGGCAAGAACGCGGCGGGCGAGGAGGTGCTGTGCCGCGTGACGCGCGCCGCCGCGAAGCCCGGCCTGCGCGCGCTGCCCGCGCGACCCGCGCCTCGCTCGCGCTCATGGACCTCGCCGACGAGCCGCTCGAGCACCGCGTGCCGGCGAGCGCGGACGAGGGCGTCTCGGTGATCTGGAAGCGGCCGAGCATGCGCGAGGGCCTCGGCGACCTGCCCTGGCACCGCGACTGCGGCATGGGCGGCCACGCGGTCATGTGCCCGATGCTGATCGCCTCGGTGTTCCTCACGCCCGCGACGCCCGAGACCGGCGAGCTGCGCATGCTGCCGGGCTCGTGGCAGCGCGGCTGCGGCCCGATCGACGCGCGCCATCCGCGGGCGCCGCGCGGCGTCTCCTTCGCCGCGCGCCCGGCGACGTCTCGCTCCACTACGGCGACACCATGCACGCCGCGCCGCCGCCGACGCGCGACGACCTCGACGCGTACCGCATCAGCGCCGTGACCGGCTACGCGCGCGCCGGGCGCGCGCCCCACCGCGGCCGCCACTACAACGAGGTGCTGCACCGGCGCGAGGACGGACAGATCGAGCACCTCGCGAAGGTCGCGGCCGACGCGGACGAGAGCTGAGCGCGTCCATCCCGATCGAGATCGCCGACGCGGAGCTGTCGAGCGAGCGCGGCGCCGCGGCCGTCGTGGGCCTGATCGACGCCTACGCGCGCGATCCGATGGGCGGCGGCGCCGCGCTGCCCGCCGACGTGCGTGCGCGGCTCGGGGCGGATCTGCGCGAGCGCGTCGCGCGCGGTACAGCCGCCGTGCTGCTCGCATGGCGCGAGCGCGAGGCCGTCGGCGTCGCGGTCTGCTTCGTCGGCTACTCGACGTTCCGTGCGAGCCCGCTCCTCAACCTGCACGACCTCGCGGTGCTGCCGAGCGCCCGGGGCGGCGGCGTGGGCCGGGCGCTGCTCGCGGCCGTCGAGGCGCGGGCCCGCGCGCTCGGCTGCTGCAAGGTCTCGCTCGAGGTGCGCGAAGACAATGCGCGCGCCCGGCGGCTCTACGCGCACGCCGGCTTCGTGGACTCCGCGCCCACCGGCGCGAGAACCCGCACGCTGTTCCTCGAGAAGGGGGTCTGAGATGCGCTGCGCCCGATTCGCGCCGGCCGTTGCGTTGTGGCTGGCGGCCGGGGCCGCCTCCGCGCAGCTCGTCGCGGAGCGCATCACGCCCGGCAACGCGGCGCGGCTCCAGGTGGGCGGGCCGGACGCGGACGGCGGTGTCGACGACTGGGCGCTCCAGAACGGCACGCTGTGCGCGGTGATCGCGGACGCGGCCCACGAGGCGCCGATCTCGCCACAGGGCGGCGCCCTCGCCGACCTGGTGCGCTGCGGGAATGCGAACGACCAGTGGAGCGCGCTGGTGCCCCTCGTGAACCTGTCGCGCGGGAACGTGGTGCCCGTGACCGGGCTGCGCGCCGAGCGGGACGAGCGTTCCGCGCGCATCGTCGCCGAAGGCGGCCGGCCGGGCCTGCGCATCCGCACGACCTACACGCTCGATCTCGCGACGCCCGACGAGCTCGGCGTCACCACCGAGCTCGAGCGCAGCGAGGGTGGCGACCGCGCCTTCGCGTTCGGCGAGGTGATCTTCCACGCCGTCGGGCAGCTCCGTCCCTTCTCCCTGCTGCGAACCGACCTCTCGCGCTCGATCGGCTTCGCGCATCCTTCCGGCGACCCCAGCTCGCCCCTCACCATGCTGCGCGGCATCGTCGGGTCCGACGCCGACGTGCTCGTGGGCGGCGACCTGATCCAGCCTGGCCTCAGCTACGGCGTGGCGTTGCGCCGCGCCGAGCTGCGCCGCGCGAGCGGAGCGGTGGAGCCCGTCGCCACCTTCGCCATCACGGGCGAGAGCTTCACGATGACGGGCGTGTTCGCGCGGCCCTTCTGGCTCAGCGGCGGCCCCGGCGCACCCGGCCTGCTCGAGCTCGCGCAGCTGCCGCTGATGGACCTCGACCCCGGCGACGTGCTCGTGCTCGAGCGCGGCATCCGCGTGGGCGAGCGCGCCGACGTCGCGTCGGTGACCGACGCGTGGTTCGCCGCGGGCGCCGTCGTGTCCGGTCGCGTGGACGAACCCGCGGCGCGCATCCACGTGACGACGGCGGCAGGCGCGCCCGTGAGCGAGGTGCGGCCCGGCGCCGATGGCGCCTTCTCGCTGCGCCTGCCGAGCGGGGCCTACCGCTTGCGCGCGGTCGCGCCGGGCGGCCGCGAGCGCACACGCGAGTTCGCGGTCGCGAGCGAACCGCTCGCGCTCGGGCCCATCGCAGTGGGCGAGGCGGCGCGCGTGACGCTGCCGCGCGGGCAGACGGAGCGGCTCGTGTTCGTGGGCGAAGAGGGCACGCCCGACCCGCGCTTCGACGACGACCTGCTCGGCTTCCGGGTGAACGAGCGCGAGATCCCGGCCAGCACCGTCGTGAACGCGATCTCGCTGGCGGGCCTCGCCGACGATCCACACGAGGTGACGCTCGCGCCGGGCCGCTATCGCGTGTTCGCGACACGTGGGCTCGAGTACCGCATCAGCGAGGCGCGGCTCGCGCTCGCCCCCGGCCAGCGAGCCGTCCTCGAGATCGCGCCGCCGGAGCGCGCGCTCGACACGCAGGGCTGGATCGCGGCGGACCTCCACGTCCACAGCGCCGAGAGCTTCGACACCTCGTGGCCGCAGTCACGGCAGCTGGCCGCCTTCGCGGCGAATGGCGCCGAGGTGCTGGTGGCGACGGAGCACGACCGCATCTTCGACCCGCGGCCCGCGATCGCGCGCCTCGGGCTCGGCGATCGGCTGGTCGGGATCACGGGCGTCGAGATCACCAGCTCCTATCTCGGTGGCGACGCGCCGTACTCGATCGGCCATCTGAACGCGTACCCGATGCAGCGCGACCCGCTCGCCTTCCGGGGCGGCGCGCCGCGCTCGGAGGGCCGCCGGGTGCGCGCCCTGCTCGGCGACCTCGGCCGCGGCGCAGGCGCGCCCTTCGTGCAGCTGAACCACCCGCGCCCCTCGGAGCCCGGCGCGGGCATCGTGGACGACGCCTACTACACGCACCTGGCGGTGGCCGGCAAAGCCTATCGGCCGGCGCTGGGACTCGACGCGGAGCCGAACCGCGTGCTCGTCGAGCGCGACCCGGCGACCGGCCTGCGCGACCTCGACTACGACGGCGTCGAGCTGATGAACGGCCCGAGCCTCGCCCGGTATCTGGCGACGCGCGCCGACTGGCTCTCGCTGCTGCTGCAGGGCGTCGTGCACGTGGGCCTCGGCAACAGCGACTCGCACCGCGCCGGCGAGCTGCCGGGGGTGCCGCGCAACTACGTCGCGCTGGCCGACGACCGCGTCGCGCACTTCGACGCCGCAGCCTTCTTCGCCGCGCTGCGGGCCGGCCACGCGTTCGCGACCACCGGCCCGCTGCTCGACGCGAAGCTCGGCGAGGCTGGCCCCGGCGAGCGCTTCGTCGGAAACGAGGGCACCTTGCACGTGCACGTGGACGCCGCCCCGTGGGTTCCCGTCGATCGGCTGCTCGTCCTCCGCGATGCCGAGGTCGTCGCGGAGCGCCCCATCGTGCGCGGCAGCCGCGTGGAGCTGCCGCTCGCGTTCGAGCGCGACGGCTTCGTGATCGTCGAGGTGGCTGGCGCTCCCGACGCCACGTGGTCCGCGCTCGCGCCCGGCTTCACACCGCTCGCGGTCGCGAACCCGATCTTCGTGGACGCCGATGGAGATGGCGCGTGGACGGCGCCAGGCCTTCCGAAAGATGCGCCGCCGCTGCTCGCCGATCCGCTACGTTCCAGCTTCCGCGAGGAGACGCAATGAACGAATCCGAGGAGACGCCGTCCGTCCCCACGCCGCTCCCGACCAAGATCTTCGAGCGCCTGTTCCAGTCGCGCACGGTTCTGATCCATGGCGAGGTGGACTCACGGCTCGCGCAGCAGGTGACGGCGCAGCTGCTCGCGCTGTCGGCCGCCGGTGACGATCCGATCACCGTCTTCATCCACTCCGAGGGCGGGCACGTCGAGGCGGGCGACTCGATCCACGATCTCGTGCGCTTCGTGAAGCCGCGCGTGCGCATGATCGGCACCGGCTGGGTCGCGAGCGCCGGCACGCACATCTACCTGGCGGCGGCGAAGAAGGACCGCTTCTGCCTGCCGAACACGCGCTTCATGATCCACCAGCCGCTCGGCGGCATCGGCGGCCGCGCCACCGACATCCGGATCGAAGCCGAAGAGATCCTGAAGGCGCGCGAGCGGCTGAACAAGACCATCGCCGACGCCACCGGCCAACCGCTCGAGCGCGTCGCCAAGGACACCGACCGCAACTACTGGATGTCGCCCGAAGAGGCGCTCGCGTACGGCATCGTCGGCAAGATCATCAAGAGCGAGAGCGAGCTCTAACTGCACCTCCCTGTCGCCTTCGAACGAGCTGGGCGCCATCCCCTGGCCGTGGCCTCGGGCGTGATCGGCTTCTGCTACCTGCTGGTGGCGCCCTGGGGCGAGTATCCGATCAACGACGATTGGATGTACGCACGGGCGCTCGCGAAGTGGCTCGAGTCGGGCGTGTTCCGGATCGACACGCCGATCGCACCTTCCCTCTTCGGCCAGAGCCTGATGGTGTGGCCGGTCGTGAAGCTGTTCGGCTTCTCGCACCTGACCCTGCGCCTGTGCACTCTCGCGCTCGCGGCGCTGGGCCTGTGGACGATCGATCGGATGCTGCGCAACGCCGAGGTGCCGAGCCACCTGCGCCTGGCCGCACTGCTCTCGCTCGGCATGAATCCCTTCTACTTCTACTTCGGCGCGACCTACATGACCGAGCTGTACGGCTACGTGCCTGCGCTGCTCGCGGCAGCGCTCTGGCTCGCCGAGCGCAGACGCCGCGGCGAAGCGGGCCCGGTCGTCTCGCCGTGGGTGGCCGTCGTCTGCGGTGCCGCCATCGGCGCGACGTTCTGGA
Source organism: uncultured delta proteobacterium (assembly GCA_963716895.1). GTDB lineage: Bacteria > Myxococcota_A > UBA9160 > UBA9160 > UBA6930 > JBFIYM01. The sequence continues at coordinate 2,519,877 of CAVQUJ010000010.1, read as the reverse complement.
CCCGCCAGTACTGCGCCCTGGTGTTCCCGGCGTTGTTGGGCGCGACGGGACTTCCCCTGCTGTTTCGACGCGACTGGGAGCGACTTCGGGCCTCGTGGCCGGCGCTGCTGTCCGGCAGCGGGGTCTGGGCCGTCGTCGTGCTCGCCTACTTCCCCTGGGCGCTGGCCACCGGAAACTTCAACGACTTCTTTCACTACCCGCTCGCCAAGATGAAGCACCTCGAGCCGAGCGCCTGGCTGCTGCAGCCGGGGATCTACTTGAGCTACGTGAGCGCCTTCCTCGCGCCGCTCCTAGTGCTGCTCCCGTGGCCCAGAGGACAGCGAAGGCAGCTGCTCGCGTCGGTGCTCTGCCTGGCGGCCGCCTCGGCGCTGACCAAGTGGGGCGCGCACGTGACCGGGCTCAACGACTTCCGCCCGGCGACCTGGGTGCACACGCGTTGGCCCTTCCTCCACAACGTCTTCTTCAACGCAGGCATGGGTCCGATCACCCTGCCCGATACGTACGACGCCGCGAATCAGGTGTGGCCGAGGATCTCCGACGCCGCGTGGACGCCGATCGAAGCGTTGGTGTTGGCGCTCCCGCTGCTCTGGGCACCGCTGGTCGCGAATCTGCCCCGGCTCCTGCGCCAGCGGGGCGTCCGGGCCGAGACGCTCCTGTTCGGCCTCTTGCTCGGCGCGGGTACGCTCGCCGTCGTGATCCAGTCCTCCCGGAATCAGGTCTTCGACCGCTACCACTTCCCTTCGATGCTCGGGCTCGTCCTGGTGCTCGCGATCGCGCCCGGCGAGCTGGGTGCGCGCCGACCGCGCTCGGGACAGTGGGTGGCCTTCGGCGGGCTGTTTCTCGCGATGGCTGCGTTCTCCACCGCCGCGCTGCACGATCATTTCCGCTGGCAGGACGTGCGCTGGCAGCTCGTTCGCGAGGCGCTGCGGGACGGCATCTCGCCCGCGAACCTCCAGGCCGGTTTCGAGGTCAACGGCGTGCTGGCGATGGATCTGGTCGTCGCGGGGCAGACGCCGGCCTGGTGCCACAACGACCGCTGCCAGTGCGCGGACGGCTGGTTCTGCCTCGACGACAGCTTCCGGGTGAGCATGAACGAGCTGCCCGGATACGAAGTGACCAGGTCGGTGAAGCCCGACTATTGGCTCGTCGACGGTCCCCCGCTGCTCTTCTCGAGACGCACGACGCCCTGACGGGCGCCCGTTCAGCCCGCCGCGATCCGCGCCCCGAGCTTCGCGAGCTGCGCGCTGCCCGTGCCGAGGTGGCCGCCGATCTGCGTCGCCCACAGGTAGTAGCGGTGGACGGGGTAGTCGATGTCCACACCGATGCCGCCGTGCAGGTGCTGCGCCGCGTAGGTGATGCGCGCGCCGCCCTCGGAGGCCCAGAACTTCGCGATCGCGAGCTCGTCCGCCGCCTCTTCGCCCTGCTCGAGCAGATGCAGCGCCCGCCAGGTGGTGAGGCGCATCGCCTGGAGGTCGATGTAGGCGTCGCCCGCCCGCGTGTGCACCGCCTGGAACGAGCCCACCGGCCGGTCGAACTGCTTGCGCTCGGTGACGTAGCGTGCGGTGATCTGGAGCGCGCGCTCGGCCACGCCGACCTGCATCGCGCAGAGACCCAGCAGCGAGCGATCGAGCACGAAGGCCAGCGCCTCGGCGCCGCGCGCGAGATCGCCGAGCGGCTCGGCCGGCGTGTTCGCGAGCGTGAGGTGCGGGCGGATCTGCTCGTCCGTGGTCTCGGCGCGCTCGAGCGAGACACCCGGGGCCTTCGGGTCCACCAGGAAGAGCGCGTCGCGCCCGTCGGGCAGCCTCGCGGGCACGAGGATCGCTGCCGCGAGGTGCGCGGCGTGCACGAGGGGGCGCCGGCCGCTGAGCCGATGGCCTGCTCCGTCCTTCTTCGCCGTGACGCCCGCGCCGGGGCCCGCTCGGCGAGCGCTGCCGTCAGGATCGCGTCGCCCGAGGCGACGAGCGGCAGCCAGCGCTTCTTCTGCGCATCGCTGCCGAACGTCGCGATCGGCAGCGCGCCCTCGACGAGCGTCGCGAGCACGGGCAGCGGCGCCACCGCGCGACCGATCTCTTCGAGCAGGATCACCAGCTCGGCGAGCCCCGTGCCGGTGCCGCCGTAGCGCCTCGGGGATCGCCACGCCGAGCAGGTTCGACTTCGCGAGCTCGCGCCAGAGCTCGAGGTCGACGCGCTCCGGGCTCTTCCGCACCTCCTTGAGGCGATCGTGCGTCGCACGCTCCTCGAGGATCTTGCGCGCGAGCTCGCGCAGCGCCTGCTGGTCTTCGGAGTAGCTGAAGTCCACGGGTCGACTGCTCAGCTCTTGTAGTGCGGCATGCCGAGGCCGGCCATCGCGATGATGTCGCGCTGCACCTCGTTGGTGCCGCCGCCGAAGGTGAGGATCAGCACCGAGCGGTAGCTGCGCTCGACGCGGCCGCGCAGCACGGCGCCGGGCGAGCCATCGCGGCATCGCGCCCTCCTCGCCGAGCACCTCCATGAGCAGGTGGTAGCCCTCGACGTTGAACTCGCTCGCGAAGACCTTGATCGCCGACGCCTGCGCCGGGTGCAGCCCGCCCTGCGTGATGTCCCAGGCCTGCTTCCAGTTCATCACCTTCAGCACCTCGAGCTTGGCCTTGACAGCGCGCGAGGTTCTGCTGCACCCACGGCTGGTCGATCACGCGGCCGCCCGCCGGGGCTCTCCGTCTCCTTCGCCCAGCGCACCACGTCGCTGAACATCTCGTGCATCGGCCCGTAGTTGAAGAGCGAGACGCGCTCGTGGTTCAGCTGGTTCGTGATCAGGCTCCAGCCCTGGTTCTCGCCGCCCGACCAGGTTGTCGAGCGGCACGCGCACGTCTTCGTAGTACGTGGCGTTGGTGCGCACGCCGCCCATCGTGTAGATCGGCGTGATCTTCACGCCCGGCGAGTCGAGTCGGCACCATGAACATCGAGATGCCGCGGTGCTTCGCCGCGGTCGGGTTCGTGCGCACCGCGAGCCACACGTAGTCGCAGTGGTCGGCGAGGCTCGTGAACGTCTTCTGGCCGTTGATCACCCACTCGTTGCCGTCGCGCACCGCGCGCGTCTTGAGCGAGGCGAGGTCGGTGCCGGCCTCGGGCTCGGAGTAGCCGATCGCGATCAGCAGCTCGCCGCGCCTGGATCTTCGGCAGGAAGCGTCTCTTCTGCTCGTCGGTGCCGAAGCGCATGATCGTCGGCGCCGACGCTGTTGATCGTGAGGAACGGCAGCGGGAAGCCGGTGCGCTGGATCTCCTCGGCGAAGATGTACTGCTCGATCGCCGACATCGCGCGGCCGCCGTACTCCTTGGGCCAGCCGACGCCGAGCCAGCCGTCCTTGCCGAGCTCGCGCAGCACGCCGCGGAAGCGCGGGCCGCCGCCCTCGGAGCCGCGGATCTCCTCCATCACGGCGGGCGTGACGAGCTTGCCGAGATAGGTGCGCAGCTCCGCCTGGAGCTTCTTCTGCTCGGGGGTGAGATCGACGTACATCGCGTCTCCTGTTCGCGCGGGGCCCCTGGGGTTTACCACGCCGCCGCGTCCTTGCCCGAGATTGAAACACGTTCTATTTTCGCGCGCCAGCGTCCATGGACTTCCGCGACTCCCCCTCCGAAGCCGCCTTCCGGGCCGAAGCCACCGCATTCCTCGCGGAGCACGCGCCGCGCGGGTTCCGCAGCTACACGACGGAAGGCGCGGACATGGAGGAGGTCTTCCACGAGCACGTGGCCTGGCAGAAGACGCTCGCGGCGCACGGCTGGGGCGCGCTCACCTGGCCCAAGACCTTCGGCGGGCGCGGTCTCGGGCCGATCGAGCAGATCGTCTGGAACGAGGAGCTGACGAAGCGCGGCGTCGCGCACTCGATGCTGGCCGTCGGCATCGGCATGGCCGGGCCGACGCTGATCGCGCACGGCACGCGAGGCGCAGAAGCAGCGCTTTCTCGCGCCGCTGCTGCACGCCGACGAGGTCTGGTGCCAGCTGTTCAGCGAGCCCGGCGCAGGCTCGGATCTCGCGAGCCTCGCCACGCGCGCGGTGAAGGACGGCGACGACTGGGTCGTCACCGGCCAGAAGACCTGGTGCTCGGGCGCGCAGCACGCGCAGTTCGGGATCCTGATCGCGCGCACCGATGCGAAGGCGCCCAAGCACAAGGGCATCACGTACTTCCTGCTCGACATGAAGACGCCCGGCATCGAGGTGCGGCCGCTGATCGAGATGACGGGCGAGGCGCGCTTCAACGAGGTGTTCCTGAACGAGGTGCGCGTGCCCGACGCCGCTCGGCTCGGCGCCGTCGGCCAGGGCTGGGCGATCACGCAGACGACGCTGCTGCACGAGCGCATGTCGATGGGCGGGCTCTCGAGCCTGCTCGACTTCGATGCGCTGCGCGCGTTCGTGAAGGAGCAGGTCGGCACGCCCGATCCGCTGCTGCGCGACGAGGTGGCGCGCGTCTACGTCGAGCTCAAGAGCCTCCAGCTGTTGAACGCGCGCGTCGTCACCAAGCTCGGTCGCGGCCAGATGCCCACCGCCGAGTCGTCGGTGATGAAGCTGGCCCTCGCGCGCGTGATGACACGCGCCGCCGAGGCCGCGCTCAAGGCGATGGGGCCGCGTGCGCTGCTGCGCCGCGGCTTCTGGCAGAACGAGTTCCTGTTCGCGCCGGCCTGGCACATCGCGGGCGGCACCGACCAGGTGCAGAAGAACGTGTGCGCCGAGCGCGTGCTCGGCCTCCCGCGCGACCCGCACGACCCGAAGGACATCCCCTTCGACGAGCTGCCGCGCAGCTAGAACGCATACCCCCCGGCCAGTCCGCAAGGGCCGCGTCCGCGGCCCGCGCAGTGAATCGAAGATGAACGGAGCCAAAGCCACGCCGCGTCCGCGGGCCGCGCAGTGAGCCGAAGGCGAACGGAGAAACAAGTTGGCCGATCCCGCCGTGATCGTCGAGAAGGACGGCCACGTCCTCGTCGTCACGCTGAACCGCCCCGAGAAGAAGAACGCCGTCAACAGCGAGGTGATGTGCCGGCTCTACGACGCGTGGGTGCAGCTCGACGCGGACGACGAGCTGCGCGTCGCGCATCCTGACCGGCCGCGGCGACACCTTCTGCGCGGGCATGGATCTCTCCGAGATCGGCAAGCTGCGCAGCGGCGTCTCCGACAACCAGTGGATGGAGCGCGTGCAAGAAGGAGCCGCACGTGATCTACGGCGCCTGGCTCAAGACCTATCGCCCGACGAAGCCGGTGATCCTCGCGGCCGAGGGCTTCGCGCGCGCGGGCGGCACCGAGATCCTCCAGGGCACCGACATCCGCGTCGCCGGCGAGAGCGCGAAGTTCGGCGTCACCGAGGTGCAGCGCGGCCTCTTCCCGATGGCGGGCTCGGCGGTGCGCCTGCGCCGCCAGATCCCGTACGCGATCGCGGCCGAGATGCTGCTCGCCGGCGAGGACCTGCCCGCGCGCCGCGCCTACGAGCTCGGCCTCGTCAACCACGTCGTGCCCGACGGCCAGGCGCTCGCGAAGGCGAAGCGAGATCGCGCGCGCATCGCCGCGAACGGCCCGCTCGCGGTGAAGGGCATCCTCGCCACGCTGCGCGAGACCGAGGCGATGCCCGAGGAGGAGGCCTTCGCGATCGAGCAGAAGCACGGCATGCAGGTGATGACGTCGGCAGGACGCCGCCGAGGGCCCGCGCGCGTTCCTCGAGAAGCGGAAGCCCGTCTTCCAGGGTAAGTAACGGAGCCGCCCGCGAGGAGCTCACCGTGCCCTTGCCCGTCCGCGTCGATGCGAAGAACGCGCTGCCGCTGGCGCGCCTCGCGCTCCAGGAAGCGGGGCGCTTCCTGTGGGATCGCCTGCGCGGCGCCCCGCCGCGCGTCGAGCAGGCGCTGGCCTTCGCGCGCGCGCGCGCGCGCGCGGGCGACCCCGAGTCGGTGCTCGCCGTGCTCGACCGCTTCGGCCGCGACCACCCTTCCTGATGAACGTCGGCGACCGCAAGGGCGAGATCCTCGACGCCGAGGTGCGCCGGCAGCGGCCCGCCCGCGCGCTCGAGATCGGCGCCTTCTGCGGCTACTCCGCGGTGCGCATCGCGCGGCTGCTCCGCGAATGGGGTGGGCGACTGATCTCCATCGAGGCGTCGGCCGAGAACGCCGAGGTGGCGCGCCGATGGTCGATCTCGCCGGCCTCTCGGCCTCGTCGAGGTGCGGCGTGCGAAGGCGGAGGAGGTGATTCCGCCGCTCGGCCGCGCCGTTCGACCTGGTCTTCATCGACCACTGGAAGGACCTGTACCTGCCCGACCTGAAGCGGATCGAGAGCACGCGCTGCTGCGGCCCGGCAGCGTAGTGGTCGCCGACAACGTCGGCCTCTTCGACGTCGCCGCCTACTTCGAGCACGTGCGCAGCTCCGGCCTGCTACGAATCGCGAACATCGCCTCGACCGTCGAGTACCGCGACGAGCTCCCCGACGCCGTCGAGATCTCGGTGTTCAAGGGCTGAGCAAGCGCCGCGCCTGCGGCGCGCGCAGTGAGCCCACGCGAGGCTTTGCCTCGCGTGAGGCGAACGGAGTCATCCAGCTCGGGAGCTAGCCGGCGAAGCCGGCTAGCTCCGCTCGTAACGCCAGCCGCCCGGCAGCGCGAGGATGCGATGGCGCGGGCCTTCGCGGCCCGGGTCGTTCGACTCGTAGCCGGCGTCGCCGGGGTAGAGCATCACGGCGCCCTCGGCGCCGCGGTGGATGCGGGGGCGGAAGGTGATGAACGGCGCCTCCGCGAGCGCGTGCATTGCGGCGGCCGCGCGCGTGTGCCCGAGCAGCCAGCTCACCGTCACGAAGGTGGGCGGCGCGAGCGGGAGCTCGCCGCTCCCGTACGCGGCGAGCGCCGCAGCCGGCGCCAGCCAGCGGTGCGCCACCATCTCCGCGCCGCAGACGACGACCTCGTGTGAGGTATCGACGGCGCCGACGAAGAACCAGGTGTCGAAGCGCTGCGGCGAGATCTCGGGCGTGATCCAGCGCGAGATCGCGACGAGCCGGCTGCGATCGAGCGCGAGACCCGCCTCTTCCTGTGTCTCGCGCACGGCCGCGCGCAGGGCGCTCTCACGCGAGGACGGCGCGCCGCCTTCGACGTCGGCGGGCTCGACCTTGCCGCCCGGGAACACCCACGGGCCGGGCTTCGCGTCGCGCGGCGCGCGCTGGAGCAGCAGCAGCTCGAGGCCGGCGTCGGCGTCGCGCAGCAGCACCACGGTGGCGGAGGGCTTCGGCTCGGGCGCTGCGGCGCTCAGAGCCCGAGCTCCCGGGCCAGTGCCGCGCGCTGCTCGCTCGGCTCGCCGAGCAGCGCCGCGTCTGCTCGCGCGCGCCGGTAGTGGAGCTGCGGGTCGGCCTCGAAGGTGAAGCCGATCCCGCCGTGGATCTGGAGATTCGTCGCGGCGGCGAGCGAGTACGCCTCGGCGCACGCCGACTTCGCGAGCGGCGCGGCCTCCGCGAGCTCGGGGCTGTCCTGGTCCGCCACCCACCAGGCCCAGTAGCTGGCCGAGCGCGCGAGCTCGACCTCGAGCAGCACGTCGGCGGCGGCGTGCTTCAGCGCCTGGAAGGAGCCGATCGGGCGCGCGAACTGGACGCGCTGCTTCGCGTAGGCCACGGCCATGTCGAGCGCGCGAGCCGCGCCGCCGATCATCTCGGCCGAGAGCGCGACGCGCGCGCGCAGCAGCGCCTTGGCGAGGCCGGGCGCCGCGCCGCCGGGCGGGCCGAGCGGGCGCGCGCGCGCGCCGTCGAGCTCGACGCTTCCGACGCGCCGCGCGAGGTCGATGGGCTCCTCCGGCACGATGCGCACGCCTCTTGCCTTCGCTTCGACGCTCATCAGCGTGAGGCCGGCCGCGCCGCGCGTGCCGGGCAGCCGCGCCGCCACGACGAGCTGCGTGGCGGCGTCCGCGGAGAGCACCGCCTGCTTCGCGCCGTCGAGGACGAAGCCCGCGCCCTCCGGCCGCGCCTCGAGCCGAAGCTCGGCCGGATCCCAGCCGCTCCTCGCCTCGACCCATGCCAGCGTCGCGATCTCTTCGCCCGACGCGATGCCCGCCAGCAGCGCCCGCGGCTCGCTCGTCGCCGCCGACGCAGCGGATCGCCTCGGCCGCGAGCACCGAGCTGGCGAAGTAACGGCGAGGGCAGCAGCGCGCGCCCCATCTCTTCGAGCACGATGCCGAGCTCGAGGAAGCCGAAGCCCTGGCCGCCGACGGACTCCGGCAGGTGGATGCCCTGCAGGCCCAGCTCCGCCGCCATCTGCTTCCAGAGCGTCAGCGTCGTAGCCCGCGGGCGCCGCGAACATGCGACGCAGCTCCGGCGACGGCGCCTTCTCCTCGAGGAAGCGCCGCAGCACGCCGCGGAACTCCTCCTGCTCGTCGCTGAACGCGAAGTTCAACTTGTTCCTTCGTTCGCCTACGGCTCACTGCGCGCCGGCTGGAAGCCGGCTTGCGGCGTGGCCGGTCAGCGGCTCTAGATGTTCCGCGTCCGCCCTTCCCAGTACGGGTCGCGGAGCTTGCGCTTGTAGAGCTTGCCGTTCGGGTCGCGCGGCATCTCGGTGACGTAGTCGATCGACTTCGGCGTCTTGTACTTCGCGAGCCGGTCCTTGAGGAAGTCGAGGATCTCGCGACGTGAGCGCGTCGCCGGCCTGCGACGCCCTCGATCGGCTCGATCACCGCCTTCACCTCCTCGCCCCACTCCTCGTGCGGGATGCCGAACACCGCGACGTCGCCGACCTTCGGGTGCGTGAGCAGCACCGACTCGATCTCGGCGGGATAGATGTTGACGCCGCCCGAGATGATCATGTCGGCCTTGCGGTCGCAGAGGAACAGGTAGCCGTCGGCGTCGAGGTAGCCGATGTCGCCGACGGTGAAGTACCTGCCGCGGCGCGCCTTGTCGGTCTTCTCCTTGTCCTTGTAGTACTCGAAGTCGGCCTGGCCGCGCAGCATGTAGACCGTGCCGGGCGTGCCCGTCGGCTGCTCGTTGCCCTCGTCGTCGAAGATCTTCAGCTCGGCGCTCGGCCACGCCTTGCCGACGGTGCCGGGCTTCTTCATCCACTCCTGCGGCGAGACGATCGTGCCGCCGCCCTCGGTGGCCGCGTAGTACTCCCAGATCGAGTTGCCCCACCACTCGATCATGCGGCGCTTGATGTCGGGCGGGCAGGGCGCCGCGGCGTGCACCATGGTGCGCGTGGACGAGCAGTCGTAGCGGCCGCGCACGTCCGCCGGCAGCTGGAGCAGCCGGTGGAACTGCGTCGGCACCATGTGGCTGGTGGTGACCTTGTAGCGGTCGATGCGCTGGAGCATCGACTCGGGCGTCCACTTCTCCATCAGCACGACGGCGTGGCCCATGTGCATCGCGCCCGACGCGAACATCAGCACCGCGGTGTGATAGAGCGGCGAGCCGGTGATGTGGACGTTCCCGTCCTCGGGCTTCACGCCGAACATCTGCTGGAAGGCGGTGAAGAGCGCCGCCGATGAGATCGGGATCCATGCCGGAGAGCGGGCGGCGCACGCCCTTCGGGCGGCCGGTGGTGCCCGAGGTGTAGTTCATCACGGCGCCGGCGCTGCGGTCGTCGAGCGTCGGCGTCGCTCTGGCCGGCCGAGAGCTCGGCGAAGGGGCGGAAGCCGGGCAGCGCGCCGACGGAGAAGCGCTGCGTCGGCGGGCACCTTCAGCTCCGGCAGCGCCTTCTCGACGGCGTCGCGGAAGCGCGGGCTCGTCACGAACACCTTGGCCTCGGAGTTCTCGACGATGTAGGCGATCTCGGGGCCGGCGAGATGGTTGTTGATCGGCACGAGGTAGAGCCCGGCCTGGAAGCAGGCGAGATACAGCTCGACGAACGGCTGGCCGTTCTCGAGCACCACCGCGACCGCGTCCCCGGCAACGAGGCCCTGCGCGCGCAAACCGCGCGCGAGCCGGTTCGACGCCGCCGCGAGCTCTCCGCGCGAGACGAGCTTCTCCTCGGGCGTCACCAGCGCGAGCGCCTTCGGGTCCTGCTTCGCGAAGTTCCAGAATCCCAGTGCCATGCTCTCTCCTCAGGGCTTTGCGTTGCTCACGATCCAGGTCGAGAAGTACTGCGAGCCGCCGCCGTAGGCGTGGCCGAGGGCGCGGCGCGCGCCGTCCACCTGGTGTGCGCCCGCCATGCCGCGCACCTGGAGCGCGGATTCGGCGAAGCGGATCAGGCCCGAGGCGCCGATCGGGTTCGACGAGAGCACGCCGCCCGACATGTTCACCGGGAAGTCGCCGTCGAGGGCCGTCGCGCCCTCGTACGTCATCTTCCAGCCCTCGTTGCGCTCGGTGATCAGCATGCCTTCCATCCACATCGGCTCGAACCACGAGAAGGGCACGTAGATCTCGGCGCAGTCGATCTCCTCGCGCGGCTTCGTGATGCCCGCCTTCTTGTAGAGCGCCTTCGCGTTGTCGAGCGTGGCGCGCGGGGATCACCTGGTCGCGGCCCGAGAACATCGTCGGCTCGCTGCGCATCTCGGTGGCGTGGATCCACGCAACCGGCTTGCTCGAGCGACTCGCCACCGCGTTCGCTCGCGAAGACCATCGCGCACGCGCCGTCCGACGACGGGCACGTCTCGAGGTAGCGGATCGGATCCCACAGCATCGGCGAGCTCGCCACCTTCTCGAAGCTGATGTCCTCGAGATGGAGATGCGCGAGCGGGTTCCTGAGCGCGTTCTGGCGGTCCTTCACCGCCACGCGGATGCCGGTGTCCTCCGGCGCTCCGGAGCGGCGCATGTAGCCGCGCACCAGCGGCGCGAAGTAGCCGCCCGCGCCCGCCACCGTCGCCACGCTGAACGGCATCGCGATCGAGAGTGCCCACGTCGCGTTCGACTCCGACTGCTTCTCGTACGCCACGCACAGCACGCGCTCGTGCACGCCCGCCTGCACCAGGCTCGCCGCCACGATGCCCGTCGAGCCGCCCACGCTGCCCGCGGTGTGCACGCGGAGCATCGGCTTGTACGCACCGCCGAGCGCGTCCACCAGGAACAGCTCGGGCATCATCACGCCCTCGAACATGTCGGGCGCCTTGCCGAGCACGACGGCGTCGATGTCCCGCCACGTGCAGCCCGCGTCTTCGAGCGCGCGCTGCGCCGCCTCGCGCACCAGGCCCGCCATCGAGACGTCCTTGCGCGCCGCCTGGTACTTGGTCTGCCCGATTCCGATCACGCCACAGAGCTCGGCCACGACTCAGCCCTCCAACACGCAGACGAGGTTCTGCTGCAGACACGGGCCGGAGGTGGCGTGCGCCACCGCGCGCGCCGCGCTCCCGTCCCAGATGCGGCGCGCCGCCTCGCCGATGCGCGACAGCCCGACGGCCATCAGCGGATTCCCCGCGAGCGCGCCGCCCGACGGGTTGACCGTGGTCTTCGCGCCGAGCCCGAGCGCCCGCTCCACCAGGATCTCCTGGTGCGTGAACGGCGCCGACAGCTCCGCGACGTCGACGCCGCCCTTCCAAACGCCCGCCTTCGCCGCGGCCAGCTCCGTGGAGCGCGAGCGCGTGAGGTCGCGCACGCCGAGGTCCTGCGGCTCGACGATGTGCGAGATGCCGCGGATCCAGGCGGGCCGCTTGCAGAGGGCGCGTGCGCGGTCGCCCGCCGCGAGCACCAGCGCCGAGGCGCCGTCGGAGATCGGCGCGCAGTCGTGCTTGCGCAGCGGCGAAACCAGGTGTGGCTCACCGAGCAGCTTCGCCACCTCGAAGTCGCCCTTCACCTGCGCGAACGGGTTGCTCTTCGCGTGCTTGCGGTCGCGCACCGCGCGCTCGGCCATCTCGCGCTCGCTGACGAGCCCGTTGTCGAGCAGCAGCCGCGCCTGGAGCGCCGCCAGCGAGACCGCATCGGGCCAGAGCGGCGTGTTCACGTACGGGTCGAGCTGGAGCGCCATCGTGATGGGCAGGTCGCCCATCGACGGCTTGCCGAAGCCGTAGACCAGCGCCGTGTCGGCGTAGCCCATCTGCATCTTCACCCAGGCCTCGTAGAGCGCCCAGGCGCCGTCCATCTCGACGTGCGACTCGCACACCGGCGGCCACGCGCCGATCGCGTCGAGCCCCGACACGAACGCGAAGGACTGCCCCGCGAGGTAGTCGCTCGAGCCCGAGCACACGAAGTCGAACTGCTTGCCGCCGAGATCCAGGCTCTGCTTCAGCTCGTGGATCACGGGAATCAGGATCTCGACCTCGTTGCGGTCGGGCTCGCGGCGCACCGAGGGCGACTGCGTGAAGCCGACGACGGCGATCTCGCGCATCAGATGTGCTCCTTGTACGTGTCGTAGGCGGCGTCGGGCTCCGCGATCGGCTCGAAGTAGAGGATGTTCCCGATCGAGGTGGTCCACTCGGACTTCGGCCGCCAGGTCGCCTTCACGCGCATGCCCATGTGCACGTCGTCGAGCTTGGCCTTGAGCAGGTGCATCAGCACGGTGTCGGCGCCGTCGAGCAGCACCTGCGCCGAGATGTAGGGCAGCTCGAGCGGGATGTTCTCCGACGGCACGCGCACGATCGCGTAGGTGACGAGCGTGCCCTTGTCGGTGAGCTCGACGGTGTCGCCGAGAAACGGCATGCCGTGCTGCGGGCACGAGCCGCGCGACGGGAAGTAGACGCGGCCGTCCACCGGGCACTTCTGGCCGAGCAGCTTGCCCTCCGCGATGCCGCGCAGGAAGCGCGACGCCGACTGGCCGGCCGAGAACGTGTACTCGAGCTCGACCGGCGTGCGCAGCAGCTCGATGGGCTCTTTGGCTTCGCTCATCGCTTCTCCTCGGGTACGAAGGCCTGGATGTCGGTGATGGCGCCGGCCGGCTGCTCGGCCCACCGCGCACGGACGCGCATGCCGGTGCGCATCGCGCTCTCGCTGCCTGCGTCGACGACGTGGAGCAGCGGCGTGGCGGCGCCGTCGAGCCGGATCAGCGCGTACGCGAACGGCTTCGCGAGCGGCTGCTTCGCACGCGGCCGGTGCACCCAGGCCCAGCTCGTGACGACGCCGGTGTCCTTCACCGGCACGAGCTCGGAGAGCGCCTCGCCGGTGTCGGGGTCGTACTCCTTGGGCGGCACCATCACGCTGCCGTCCGCGCGCCGCACCCCGTGGATCTGCCTGTCGCGCAGGCCCGTGAAGAAGCGCGAGAGCACGGGCCCCAGCGAGCGCTTGTAGGTGTAGGCGAGCTTGTGCGGCGCGGTGAGCGCCGGCTCGATCTTCGGCTGTGCGGCCATCGGGTTCCTCTCCTCAGTTCTCGCGCAGCGCGGCGATCACGCGCGCGAAGTCGCCGTCGTGGGCGGGGTCCTTGGGCAGACGCAGCGTGAGCGCGTCGGCGACGCCTGCGTAGCGCTCGCGCAGCACGGCGGCGATCTCGCCGAAGGGCGCCGTCGGCACGAGCGCGTCGAGCATGGCGTCGCTCACGAGCTCGCGCAGCCCCGTCCACTCGCCGCGCCGCGTGCGCTCGAGCAGCGCGCGGCCGACCTCGCCCCAGCCGTGGTGCTCGAGCGTCGCCCAGTAGGCGGGCGTGCTGTAGGTGAAGGCGAGCACGTCGCGCGCGGCCTCGCGCTCGGCCGCGACGCTCGCGGCGTCGGGGCCGGTCGCCGTCATCGGGTTCGCGATCACGCGGATCGCGGCGGGCGCGCGGCCGGCCTTGCGGGCGCCCGCGGCGAGGCCGGGACGCACCACGTCGCGCAGGTAGCCCGGCGTCGAGTTGGTGGGATGCGCGATCAGGCCGTCCGCCACCTCGCCCGCGACGCCGATCATCTTCGGTCCGATCGCGCCGAGCAGGATGCGCGGCTCTGCGCAGGTGAGCGGCTCCGGCGCGAAGAAGGGCTGCATGCGCGTGAGCGTGTAGCTCGCGCCCTCGTGGCGCAGCGGCTTGCCGTGCTGCCAGCTCGCGAACACCGCGCGCAGCGCGTCGACGTAGTCGTGCATGCGCGCCGCCGGCGCCGACCACGGCATGCCGAAGCGCTTCTCGACGTTGCCCTTCACCTGCGGCCCGAGCCCGAGCTCGAAGCGGCCGCCCGAGAGCTGCGCCAGCGCCCAGGCGTCCTGCGCGAGCAGCATCGGGCTGCGCGCGAAGGCCACCACCACGCCGGTCGCGACGCGCAGCCTCGTCGTGGCCGCGAGCGCCAGCGTCGCCGCGGGGATCGCGTCGTACACCGCCTCGGGCACGACGAGCCCGTCGCAGCCGAGCCGCTCCGCTCGCTGCGCATGCGCCGGCACCGCCGCGAGCGGCATGCGGACGTCGTCGATGGAGGCGTAGATCTGCATTCCGGGGACGCCTCGTCGCGCTAGGCCATCGGCAGCGCGAACGAATCCTCGATCGGCTTCCTCTTCTCGAAGAAAGGGCCGAGCACCTTCTGGAGCTCGTCCACCGTCCAGGGCTTGTCGTTCTCGTGGTCGAGCACGGGCTTCGGCGCGGCGTACACGCGCACGTGCTTGCCCCACACCTGGATCAGGTTGCCCGACACGTTCGCGGCGTGCGGCGAGGCGAGCCACGCCACCACCGGCCCGATGTGCTCGGGCGAGAACGTGTCGAAGCCCTCGGCGGGCTTCTGGAAGATCGCCGCCCACGGGCCCGTCGAGGTCATCCGCGTGCGCGCGCGCGGCAGGATCACGTTCGCCGTGGCGCCGAGCCGCTGGCACTCGCGCGCCGCCGACAACGTGAGGTGCGTGATGGCCGCCTTCGCCGCCGCGTAGTTCGGCTGGCCGAGGTTGCCCATCATGAACGCGTCGGAGGCCGTGCTGATCAGGCGCCCGTAGATGGGCTGCCCGCCGTTCGCCTTCGAGCGATCGCGCCAGTAGCTCATGGTGTGGTGGATCATGCAGAAGTGGCCCTTGGCGTGGACGCGCAGCACCGAGTCCCACATCTCCTCGGTCATCTTCACGATCATGCCGTCGCGCGAGAAGCCGGCGTTGTTCAGCACGATGTTGAGATCGCCGAACTGATCGATCGCCGCCTTCACGATGCGCTCGGACTGCACCCAGTCCGCGACGTCGCCGAACGCAGCGACGGCCTTGCCACCCGCCGCCTCGATCTCCTTCACCACCGCCCGCGCGGGCTCTTCCGAGGCGCCCGTGCCGTCGGCGTTCGTGCCGAGGTCGTTCACCACGACCGCGGCGCCTTCCTGCGCGAGCGCGAGCGCCTCGATGCGGCCGAGGCCCTGCCCGGCGCCGGTGACGATCGCGACCTTTCCGTTCAGGCTGCCCATCTCTCTTCTTCCTCCTAGATCCGCTCGATCACGGTGACCGTGCCGACGGCCGAGCCGCAGCACATCGTGATCAGCGCGGTGCCCTTGCCGGTGCGCTCGAGCTCGTGCAGCGCGGAGACGATCAGGCGCGAGCCCGTGGCGCCCACCGGGTGGCCGAGCGCGATTGCGCCGCCGTTCACGTTGACCTTGTCCGGATCGATCTCCGGGAACTCCTGGAGCCAGGCCAGCACCACGCCGGCGAAGGCCTCGTTGCACTCGAACAGGTCGATGTCGCGCAGCGACATGCCGCTCTTCGCGAGGAAGCGGCGCGTGGCATCGATCGGGCCGGTGAGCACCAGCGTCGGATCCGAGCCCACGACGGCATCGAAGCGGATGCGCGCGCGGGGGCGGAGGCCGTGCGCCTTCGCCTTCTCGGCACTCATGTAGAGCAGCCCCGCCGAGCCGTCGGAGACCTGCGACGAGTTGCCCGCGGTGTGGATCCCGCCCTCCTGCACGGGCTTCAGCGCCGCGAGGCCCTGCATCGTGGTCTCGCGGATGCCCTGGTCCTTCGTCACGCGGACGGTCTGCCCCGTCGGCTTGCCGTCGTCGCCGAGGGCCGGCGCGTCGATCGGCAGGATCTCGCGCGTGAAGCGCCCCTCGTCGCTGGCCTGCTTGGCGAGACGCTGCGAGCGCAGCGCCAGCTCGTCGGCCTGCTCGCGCTTGATGCCGCGAGAGCTCGCGATGCGCTCCACCGCGATGAACTGCGACATCGGCTCGTCCCACGGAAAGTCCGGCGGCAGGAAGAAGCCGGGGCCGTTCATCACGTTGGCGCCGAGCCCGACGTGGCTCATCAGCTCGATGCCGCAGGCGATGCCGCAGTCGATGCTGCCGGCCTTGATCAGCGCGCTGACCAGGTTGTTGGCCTGCTGCCCGGAGCCGCACTGCACGTCGATGGTGGTGCCGGCCGTCGAGTAGTCGCTCTTGTTGGCGCCGAGCCAGGCGTGGCGCGCGATGTTGTTCGACTGCTCGCCCGCCTGTGTGACGCAGCCGCCGAAGACCTGCTCCACGTCCTTCGGCTGGATGCCCGCGCGCTCGACCAGCGCGCGCTGCACGCGCCCGAGCAGCTGCGCGGCATGGAAGCCCGACAGCTCGCCCTTCCCCATCTTGCCGCGCGCGATCGGGGTGCGCAGAGCCTCGACGATGACTGCATCTCGCATTTTCGTTTCTCCTAGTGCATTTGCCCGAGGATCATCGCGCTGGTGGGCACGCCGATCCCCGAGGTGACGAGTACGTGGTCGTTCTTCGCGGGCTGGTTCGGCGAGGTGCCGCGGATCAGCCGCACGCCTTCGACCACGCCGTTCACGCCGTGGATGTAGGCCTCCGAGAGCTGGCCGCCGTGCGTGTTGGTGGGCAGGCGCCCCTTCACGCCGAGGTTGCCGCCCTGGACGAAGTCCTTCGCCTCGCCGCGCTTGCAGAAGCCGAACGACTCGAGCTGGAACAGCACGATCGAGGTGAAGGCGTCGTAGATCACGGCCGCGTCCACGTCGTCGGGGCGGAGGCCGCTGATCTCGTAGACGCGCTTCGCGACCAGATCCATCTCCGGCACGTAGCTGATGTCGGGCCGGTAGAAGCTCGTCATCTGCTCCTGGTCCGCGCCCGCTGCGCACGCGATCCCGCGGATCAGCGCGGCCTTCTGCTGGAGATCCCGCGCGCGCTCCGGCGTAGTGAGCACCACCGCGGAGCCGCCGTCGTTCTCCTGGCAGCAGTCGTACAGCCGCAGCGGCTCGCAGATCCACTTCGCGTTCATGTAGTCCGCCTCGCTGAGCGGGCGCTGGTAGAACGTGGCGGCCGGGTTGTTCACCGCGTGATTGCGCGTCGTGATCGCCACCTGCGCGAGATCGTGCGCGCTCGCGCCGTACTCGTGCATGTAGCGCTGCGTGAACATCGCCACCCAGCTGGCCGGCGTGAGCAGGCCCCACGGCATGTACCAGCTCCAGTGGATCAGATCGCTGGTGACGATGTTGCCCGAGACGCCCTGGCTGTAGCGCTGGCCCGAGCGGCCGTTGAGCGCGCGGTAGGCCACCACGTACTTGCAGGTGCCCGTGGCCAGCGCCATCGCCGCCTGGTGCACGATGCTCGTCGCGCCGCCGCCGCCGTACGGGATGCGGCTGAAGAGATGAAAGTCGCCCATGCCGACGGCGCGCGCGACGTCGATCTCGTCGTTCGTGTCCATCATGAAGGTGGTGAGACCGTCGATGTCGGACGGCCGGAGTCCCGCGTCGGTGATCGCGTTCGCGCACCGCCTCGCTCGCGAGCGCGAGCTCGGAGACGCCCGAGTTCTTCGAGTACTTCGTCTGTCCGATGCCGACGATGGCGGCTTCGTCCTTCAGCGTGGTGGGCACGATGCCTCCTACTTCCGAGGCAGCTCGACCTTCACGGTCGCGCTGACGTGGTTGCCCCAAGAGTTGTTGCCGGTGACCGCGATCGCCACGACGCCGTCCTTCACTTCCTGCACCTTGCCGCGCAGCTTCAGCGTGTCGCCGGGCATGTTCGGGCCGCCGAGCTTCGTCTTCACGCCGCGCACCAGCGCGTCGGGACCGGTCCAGTCGGTGACGTAGCGCCCGACGAGGCCGTTCGTGGTGAGGATGTTCATGAACACGTCGGGCAGGCCCTGCGCCTGCGCGGCCGCCTTGTCGTGGTGCACGGGCGTGAAGTCGCGCGAGGCGAGCGCGCCGCCGACCACCAGCGAGGCGGTGGTCGCGATGTCGAGCGGCGGGAGCTCCTCTCCCACCTTCACGTCTTCGAAGCGTCGGGTCTTCATCGAACCTCTCCCGGACCGGTCTGCGCCAGCTCCGCGCCGAGGCGCGCGAGCGTCGCGCTCGCGCCGCCGCCGTGGAGCTCGAGCGCCTTGGACCACAGGAAGTAGCGGTGGATCGGGTAGTCCACGTCGGAGCCGAGCCCGCCGTGCAGGTGCAGGCTCGCGTTCGCGATGCGCGAGCCGCCGTCGGCCGCCCAGAACTTCGCGACCGCGGCGGCGCGCTCCGCGGGCAGGCCCTCGGCCAGCCGCCACGCAGCCTGCCAGAGTGTCCAGCGCATCGCCTCGAGGTCGATGAAACCGTCGGCCTCGCGGTGCTGCACGGCCTGGAACGAGCCGATCGGCACGCCGAACTGCACGCGCTCCTTCACGTAGTCGGCCGTGATGCGGAGCGCGCGCTCGGAGACGCCGGCCTGGAGCGCGGCGACGGCGGTGATCGCCCGCGGCGCGAGCCAGCGCAGGATCGCGGCGCCGTCCGCCGCGGGCCCGCCGAGCCGCGCATCCGCGGCCACGCGTACACCGCTCAGCGTCACGTCGAAGAGCGGCTCGCCAGTCGAGGTGACGCAGGCGGTGAGCGAGACGCCCGGAGCCTTCGGATCCACGAGGTAGAGGCCGACGCCGGCGTCTTCGCTCGCGGGCACGAGCAGCAGGTCGGCGCCCCCGGCGCCGGCCACCGCGCGCTTCGCGCCGTCGAGCACGAGGCCGCCGCCCTCGCGCCGCGCGCGCGTCGCGGGCGGCGCGCCGTCGGCGGAGCCCGCGTCCTCGAGCGCTGCGGCGAGCTTCGCGGTGCCTGCGGCGACGCGCGGCAGCCAGGCCGCCTTCTGCGCGTCCGTCCCGAACTCGGTGAGCGGCAGCGCGCCGTGCACGAGCGTGGCGAGCCACGGGCCCGGCGCGACCGCGCGGCCGACCTGCTCGAGCAGGACGCACAGCTCGATCATGCCCATCCCCATGCCGCCGAAGCGCTCGGGGATCGCGACACCGAGGAGGTTCGCCGCGGCGAGCGCCCGCCAGAGCGCGGCGTCGACCCAGTCCGCCTCGCGCTCGGCCGCCTTCAGACGCTCCGCCGTCAGCTCGCTGCCGAGGATCTCGGCGGCGAGCGCCCGGATGGCGTCCTGCTCTTCGGTGAACGAGAAGTCCATCTCTATGACCTTCGCTCGCCTCGCGCGAGGCAAAGCCTCGCGTGGGCTCGCTGCGCGCGCCGCTTCGCGGCGCTTGCGTCGCGCCCCGTCATCGTGCCGGCCGGAACACGGGCAGCGCGAAGCCGTCCTCGTCGCGCTGGATCTCGCCCGTGAGCTTCATGCCGATCTTCACGGCCTTGGGGTCGCAGCCGACGAGGCTCGACATCAGGCGCGTGCCTTCATCGAGGTCGACGAGCGCCGCGATGATCGGGAACTCGTAGCCCGGGAACTGCGGGTAGTGGATGACCGTGAAGGTGTGGAGCGTGCCGCGGCCGCTCGCCGCGACGTGATCCCACTCCATCGAGCCGCAGTTGCCGCACATCGGGCGCGGCGGATGGCGCAGCTTCTTGCAGCCCTTGCAGCGCTGGATCGGGATCTTCCCCTTCGCGACCTCCTCCCACCACCACGCGTTGTCGTGGCCCATGGGCGGCTTGATGCGGCCGGGCTTCTGCGGCTGCGCGGCCGCGGCGCTCTCGCTCGCGGCGGGACGCGGCTGGCTCGGGATGAACTTCAGCACACGGAAGGTCTCCCAGCCGACCTCCTTCCCGCTCTGGTCCGTGAAGCTCGTCCGCGTGGTGATGAAGTATCCGACGCCCGCGCCGGTGGCCTTCTCCTCGGAGATGTCGGAGATCACCGTGTGCACGGTGACCTCGTCGCCCGGGCGCAGGTAGCGCGCGAACCCTTGCTCCGTGTCGGTGCCGAGGACGCCCGTGTAGCCCGCGTCGGTGAGGAGCTTGTGGAGGCGGTGCTCCTCGTTCCGCGGCTCGTCGTAGCCGAGCCGCATCTCCCAGCCCTGCATCGTCCACGCGCCGAGCATGGTGGGCGGCGCCACGATGCCGCCGTGGACGCTGTTCTTCGCGGCCGCAGGATCCCAGTACACCGGATTGCGGTCGTCCATGACTTCGCACCACTGCCGGATCATGGGCTCGTTCACGGCGTCGCGGCCCGCGCGGGGCGGGCCGATCGGCCGGCCGACGAAGGCGCGGATCTTCTGCTCGAGCTCCTGCTTCTGTTCCGGAGAGAGGGCCATGCGTTCTCCCGACTAACGACGCGCGCGCGGCAGTCCGAGGCCGGCCATCGCGATGATGTCGCGCTGCACCTCGTTCACGCCGCCGCCGAAGGTGTTCACCATGGCGAGCCGGTACGCCGACTCGAGCAGTCCGTTCGCGAGCGCCGAGGGCTGGCCGTGGCGGACGATGCCCTGCTGGCGCGTGATCTCGAGCAGATCGCGGTAGCAGGCGATCACCGTCTCGGTGCCGAACACCTTGACCGCCGACGACTCCGCCATGCCGGGCGTGCCGCGATCCATCAGCCACGCCGAGCGCCAGTTCATCAGCTTCAGCGCCTCGACGCGGGTATAGACGCGCGCGAGCGCCTGCTGCACCCAGGGCTCGTCGGCCACGCGCGCGCCGCCGGGCCCGCGCGCCTCGCACGCCCAGCCCCAGACCTCTTCGAAGAGCCGGTCGAGCGAGGCCGGCATCGCGAGCGTGATGCGCTCGAGGTTGAGCTGGCCCGTGATCAGGCTCCAGCCCGCGTTCACCGGGCCGACGGTGTTCGCCACCGGCACGCGCACGTTCTCGTAGTACGTGGCGAAGGTGAGCTCGCCGCCGATGGTGCGGATCGGCGTGCGCGAGAAGCCCGCGGCGCGCGTCGGCACCAGGATGATCGAGATGCCCTTGTGCTTCGGCGCTTCGGGGTCGGTGCGCGCCGCGAGCCAGACGTAGTCGGCGTCGCCCGCGTGCGTGGTGAAGATCTTCTGGCCGTTGATCACCCACTCGTCGCCATCCCGGACGGCACGGGTCTGGAGCGAGGCGAGGTCGGTGCCGGCGCCCGGCTCGGTGTAGCCGATCGAGACGAGCAGCTCGCCGTCGCGGATCCTCGGCAGGAAGTCCGCCTTCTGCGCCTCGCTGCCCCACTGCATCAGCATCGGGCCCGACCGTGTTCACCGTGATCAGCGGCAGCGGCGCGCGATTGCGCCAGGTCTCGTCCCAGAAGATGAACTGCTCGAGGTGGCTGCGGCCCTGTCCGCCGAACTCCTTCGGCCAGCCGATCACGAGCCAGCCGTCCTTGCCCATGCGACCCATCGCCTCGCGGAAGGCCGGGCCGCCGAGCTGGTCCCACTCGGCGTCGAGGCGCCGCCGCAGATCGCCGCCGGAGAACAAGCGGCGGTAGTACGCGCGAAGCTCGTCGCGCAGGGCCTTCTGTTCCGGGGTGAAGTCGATGTGCATGGGGGAGACGGGGGAAGTTAGGGTTGCTCGAGCAGCAGCGACACGGCGTCGCGCATGCGCTCGGTGACGGTCTTCACGGGATGGAGGCCGCTCACCCAGCCGAGCAGGCAGGCGAACCAGACGTGCTCCAGCACGAGCGCGACGCGGCGCTCGCGCTCGCTGCCGACGGGCTCGGCCAGCGGGCGCAGGGGCGCCGGCGCCTCGCCGCGGATCGCAGCCACCACCATGCGCGAGAGCCGCAGGTGGAAGCCGGCCTGCTGCACCGCGGTGGAGGACGAACTCGACGCCGTGCCGCGCAGTACCGCCTGCGCATAGGTCGGGCGGCGCACGAAGCCGCGCGTGGCGCGCGCGAAGAACTCGGTGACGCGCTCCGTGGGCGTGTCGCCCCGCGGCGGCCGCTCGTGCATCACGGCCTCGAGGCGCTCCATGTCCTCGTTCACGGCGAACAGCAGGATCTCTTCCTTGCTGCGGAAGTACTTGTAGAGCGTGCCGAGCGCGACGCCGGAGGCCTCCGCCACGTCGCGGAGCTTCACCGCGTCGAAGCCGCCCTGCTCGGCGAGCGCGATCGCGGCGTCCACGACGCGCCGGATGCGCCGCAGCTGGCTCGAGGCCAGGCGCGCGGGAGCGGCGCTCGGGGTGGGGGAGACGGACACGGCGCGGAATTGAAACACGTTTCAATTCTCTTGTCCACGCCGCTCGCATCCGGAGCCGCCTACCTCGTGGCCGGTCGCGGCGTCACAGGCGGGCGAAGGCGCGGACGGGGAAGCTGCCGAGCCCCTGGACCTTCACGGGCACGGCGAAGAAGCAGAAGCCAGTCCGTGGCAGCGCGGCCAGCTGCGTCAGGTGCTCGACGATCGGGATCCGCGCGGCGAGCAGCGCGGTGTGCACCGGCCGCTCGCCTCCGGCCGTGTCGTCCACATTGAGGGAATCGATGCCGACGAGCGCGGCGCGCGCCTCCACCAGCCGCGCGGCAGCCGCCGCCGAGAGGAACGGGTGACCGGCGCCGTACGCCGGCGTGCCGAAGTGGCGCGACCAGCCGGTGCGGAGCAGCACGGCCCGGCCCGCGAGCTCCGCGGCGGGCGGCAGCTCGCGCGGCTCGATGCTGCGCCCCTCTGCCGGCGCGTCGATCACGAGGCCGGGCAGCTCCGCCACGGCGGCGAGCGGGAGCGCTGCGAGGTCGAAGCCGTCCGCGAAACGGTGGAACGGCGTGTCGAGATACGTGCCCGTGTTCGTCGACATCTCGATGCGGCCGATGTGGAACTCGGTGCCGGGCGCATAGCGCGCCCGCGACGCCTCGCGCGTCAGCTCCGCGCCGATCCGCGGCGGCGCGATGCCCGGATACGTCACGAGCCCGTCGTGGATCGCATGGCTGAGATCCACCAGCCGCACGCGCGCTACCGCATCGAGTCGGGCGTCTGCCGCGTCATCACGTCCTTCGCAACGAGTGCGAGGACGCTGCGCGGCGCGAGACGCATGCCGACGTTCGCGCGCAGCCAGTTGAAGAGGCCGGACACCACGCTCGGCTGGTGGCCGAGCGCGCGCAGCGCCACGCGCACCACCTTCTCCGCGGGCTCCCCCGCGTGCGCGAGCTCGCCGGCCACCGCCTGGAACTCCGACTCGGTCGGGCCCGGCTCGAGCACGAGCACGTCCACGCCGCTGCCGCGCAGCTCGCCCCAGAGCCCTTCGGCGAGCAGGTTGTCGAAGGACTTGGTCGCCGCGTAGAGCGCGTGCAGCGGCAGCGGCTGCCAGCCGGCCGTCGAGCCCGTGAAGATCACCGCGCCGCGCCCGCGCGCACGGAGCTTCGGCAAGAGCGCCGCCGTGAGCGCGACCGGCGCCGCGCAGTTGAGCTGCACCATCGCAGACAGGCGCTCCGGCGCCTGGAGATCGAAGCGTCCCTGGTATCCCACGCCCGCGTTGTTCACGAGGATGGCGACGTCGAGACCCTCGATTGCGGCGAGGCACTGCCTCACGCCCTCGGGCGTGGCGAGGTCGCAGGCGACGGCGCGCGCCTCGACGCCGTGCTCCTTCGCGAGCTCGTCGGCGAGGCTCGCGAGGCGATCCGCGCGCCGCGCCGCCAGCACCACCGAGACGCCGTCGCGAGCCAGCGCGCGCGCGAACTCGACGCCGATCCCGGCCGAGGCGCCCGTCACCAGCGCCCAGTCTCCGTAGCGCTGCTTCAGCGAGCCCTGCGGCGGCTGGAAGACGCCACGCGCGCGCCACAGCACCCACGTGATCCAGCCGAACACGGCGCCGCTCGCGGCCGCGAACACGTACCGGCTGTCGCCCTCCTTGTAGAGCAGCGGCCACACCACCATCGCGAACGTCATCTGTGCCGCATAGACGGCAGCCCACGGGTGCATCCAGCGCGCGAGGCTCCAGAAGCCGACCAGGCCGGCGGCGTACACGGCCCAGTGTGGAAGCTCGAGGACCTTCGCCGCCCAGCCGTGGAAGCGGATGCCGAACCACACCTCCTCGTCGACCGCGACCGGCTTCATGAACAGATCCCACGGCACGTAGACGAGGGCCATGTACGCGCAGAAGAGCAGCATCAGATTCATCCACCACGGCCGGCGGCCGAGCTGGTGCTGGATCCATTCGCGCATGTCAGCTCCTCCGTGCCGCGACGTGGGCCACCGCGCCGTCGATCGACTTCACGAGCGCGGTCACCATCACGTCGAGCTCGCTCTCGGTGACAGTGAACGGCGGCCCGAGCACGATCACGTCCTGCGCGGCGCCCGCGCCCCCGGGATAGAAGAACACACCGTTCGAGAGGCCGGCCGCAACGAGCGTCGCCGTGATGCGGTCCTCCGGCGCGAAGGGCGCGAGAGTCGCGCGGTCGCGCACCAGCTCGATGGCCTGGAGCAAGCCCTTGCCGCGGATCTCGGCGACGTGCGGATGCGCGCCGAGCGCGCTCGCGAGCCGCGCACGCAGCGCCTCGCCCATGCGCGCCGCGCGAGCCACGAGCCCCTCGCGCTCGACGATCTCGAGCACCGTAGTGGCGACGGCGCACGCGGCGGGATGCGCGGCGTACGTGTAGAACATCACCTCGTCGCCGTGCGCCGCGATCGGCGCGGCCACCTCCTCGCGCGCGAACACGCCGACGATGGGCGCGTAGCCCGCCGCGAGGCCCTTCCCGCCGACCAGCAGGTCGGGCACGAAGCCGTCGTGGTCGACGGCGAAGCGCGCGCCGGTGCGGCCGAAGCCGCTCATCACCTCGTCGGCGATGGTGAGGATGCCATGCCGCCGGCAGATCTCGGAGACGCGCCCGAGGTACTCCGGCGGCGAGGTGAGCGCGCCGGCGGTCGAGCCGCCGACCGGTTCGAACACGAAGGCCGCGACCGTCTCCGGCCCCGCGCGGCGGATCGCGTCCTCGAGCGCGTCTGCGCAGGCGAGCGTGCAGCGCCCCGCGCCGCGGCACATCCCGCAGCGCAGCGGGTAGCAGGCGGGCGCCTTCGGCAGCTCGTGCAGCCAGGGCTCCATCCCCTTGCGTCGCTTCACGTGACCGCCGACGTCGAGCCCCGAGAGGGTGGTGCCGTGATACGAGAGCTCGCGGCCGATCACCTTCCAGCGCGCGGGCTCGCCCTTCGAGACGAAGTGCTGGCGCGTGATGCGGATGGCGAGGTCGATCGCCTCGGAGCCGCCGCTCGCGAACATGCAGCGCGTGATGCCCGGCGGCAGCCAGCTCGCGCGGAGGCGCTCGACCAGGCGCACGCGATGCTCGGTCACGAACGGCGGCACCACGTAGCTGGTCTCGGCGAGCGTGCGCGCCGCGACCTCCGCCACCTCCTGCCGGCCGTGCCCGATGCTCGCGACGACGGCGCCGCCCGCGGCATCGAGGATGCGCCGGCCGTCGGGCAGCACGAGGAAGCAGCCCTCCGTGCGCGCGATCAGGAGCCCGGCGCCGAGGCCGGGGAGGAACGGGTACTGGCGCGCGCGTTCGGGATCCATGCTCTGATTGTGCGCCCGTCTCGCCGATCAGGCCATGCATGGCCTTCGTGCCGATCAGGCCATGCATGGATGTGCGGATCCTCCTGGCGCTCGTGCTGGCGGCCGCGCTCGGCTGCGGCGCGCCGCCCACGCCCGAGCAGGAGGTGCGCGCCGTGCTCGAAGCGCTCGAGGCCGCCGCCGAGCGGGGCGACGCTTCCGCCTTCGCCGAGCTCGTCTCGCCCGCGTACTCGGACCCGTACGGCCACGACCGCGACGGGCTGCGCGCCTTCGTGGCGTTCCAGGTGATGCAGAGCGGACGCGGCCGCGAAGTGATCGTGCGCGTGCGCGACGTCAGCTTCACCGACCCGGGGCGCGCGGTCGTCACACTCTCGGTCGGCTTCGCCGGCTCCCGCGGCGCCCGCGGGCTCGGCGCCGAAGTCTACGCGGTGGACATGGACCTGCTGCGCGAGGACGACACCTGGCGCGTGTCCTGGGCGCAGTGGCACCCCGCGCCCGCGACGGACCTGCTCTAGCGGCCGGCGGGGCGCTTGACATCGCGTAACCTTACGGTTACATAAAAGGCGATGCCCGCCTCCCCCGCCCGGCCGTCGCGCCTCGACCGCACGCTGCTCGCGCTGGCCGACCCGACGCGGCGCCGGCTCGTCGAGCGAATCCGCCGCGAGCCGCAGCGCGCGAGCGATCTCGGCGCCGGCCTGCCCATCACGCGGCCCGCCGTGTCGCGCCATCTGCGTGTGCTGCGGCGCGCGGGCATCGTCAGCGCCGTGCCGCGCGGGCGCGAGGTGCTGTACGGGCTCGCGACCGATCCGCGCGGGATCGAGGAGGCGCGCGCGTACTTCGAGGACATGAGCCGCGGCTGGGATCGCGCGCTGGCGGCCTTCAAGGCCTTCGCGGAAGCGCAGGCCGAGGACGGGGCGTGACGATCGAGAAGTCCATCTTCGTGAAACGACCGCCCGAGGCGGCCTTCCGCCACTTCACCGCCGACATCGGCAAGTGGTGGCCGCTCCGCGAGGGGCTCTCGTTCGGCGGCGAGCGCGCGCACCAGATCTTCATCGAGCCGCGCGTCGGCGGGCGCTTCTTCGAGCGCTTCATCGACGGCGAGGAGTTCGAGATCGGGAAGATCACCGCGTGGGATCCGCCGGCGCGCGTCGTGTTCACGTGGCAGCAGCCCGACTGGGACGGCCCGACCGAGGTCGAGGTGCGCTTCTCCGCCGAGGGAGACGGCACCCGGGTCCGGCTCGAGCATCGCGGGTGGGAGGCGCGCGGCGAGACTACTCGCAAGCACCACGACAGCTACGGCGGCGGCTGGGACCTCGCGCTCTCGCGCTACGCCGCAGGGTCCAACACAGAGGAGTGAGCCATGAGACTGCACGTGTTCCCCCCGTCGCCGCGCGCGACCAAGGTGATGGCGCTCGCCTTCCACCTCGATCTCGACTGCGAGCTGTCCGTCGTGAACCTCTTCGAGGGCGAACAGCACACGCCCGAGTACGCGGCGCTGAACCGCAACCAGAGGATGCCCGTGCTCGAGGACGGCACGTACGTGCTCTGGGAGTCGAACGCCATCCTCTTCTACCTGGCGTCGAAGAAGCCCGCGAGCGGCCTCTGGCCGAGCGACGTCCGGGCGCAGGCCGACGTGCTGCGCTGGATGACCTGGGAGGCGGCGCACTTCACGCCGGCGTGCACGCCCATGGCGTTCGAGCGCGTCGTCAAGAAGCTGGCCGGTCGGGGCGAGCCGGATCCCGCCGAGATCGCGCGCGGCGAGCAGGAGTTCCACCGGCTTGCGCCGGTGCTCGACGAGCACCTGCGCGGCCGCCGCTGGCTCGTGGGCGATGGGCTCACGATCGCCGACTTCTGCATCGGCGGGAGCCTGGTCATGGCCGTGCCCGCGCAGTTTCCGCTCGCGAAGTACCCGGAGATCACGCGCTGGTACGCCGGCGTGGCGGCGCTGCCCGGCTGGCAGAAGGCGCTCGCCGCGGCGACGTCCTAGCGCTATGCGGGCTTGTTCAGAAGCTGGCAGGCCTGCGTGAAGAACTCGATCGTCGAGCGCTCGTCCTGCGCGATGGTGCGCAGCAGGGCCTGCGTCTCGGGATCGGCGTCGAGGCGGTCGGCCATCTTGTAGATCGGCTCGAGCGCCTTCTCCGCCTCGCCCGTGCGCTGCACGAACTCGAGCACCTTCGCCGCGTCGCCGCGCGAGCGGTCGGAGATGCGCTTCATGGCCTCGCTGCACACGGCCTCCGGCACCTCGTAGCGCGGGGTACCGCCATGCGCGCGGAGGCAGCTGTCGAGCAGCCGCGCGTGCATGCCCTCGCGCTGCGCCACCACGTGCAGGCCACCCTTCACGCAAGCGACGTCCGAGACCTCGATCCACGCCTTCGCCGTGGCCTCGCCGAGCGCCTCGCCTGCGCGGAAGCGATCGAGGAAGCGCAGCAGCTCCCCGCGCGTCGGCGTGCCGGTCGCGGGCGCGCTCCGGCGCTCGGCGAGCGCGTCCACGCGCTCGCGCATCCCCACCAGCTCGGCGCAGATCGCCTCCTGCTGGCGCACCACCTGGGCGAGCGTCTCCTCGAGACGCAGCAGGAACTTCTCGGTCTCCATGGGCTCTCCTTGGTTCAGGTCTTTTCGCGCGCCGCGGGCGTGAAGGGCCGCACGCAGCCGCGCTCTCGCATCTCGACGATACCGAGCACCTGGCCGGTGACGTCGAGCGGCTGCTTCGCGAACCAGAGCAGCGCGTCCGACATGATCACGGCGTCTTCGAAGGGGATGTCCACGCCGGGCGGCAGCGTTTCGGCGAAGCCCTCCGTCCAGACGGGCAAGTCGAGCCGGATGCAATTCACGGCGACGCACTTCTCCTCGAGGTCGTGCGCGAGCGACTGCGTCATCGCCTCGAGTGCCGCCTTGGTGGTGGTGTAGCTGGCGCGCCCGAAGCTCGGCATCTGCGACGCGCCCGACGAGATGTTCACGATGCGGCCGCCGCCCGCCGCCGCCATGCGCGGCGCGAAGTAGTAGATGAAGTAGAACGGCCCGTTCACGTTCACGTCGACGCCGAGCCGCCAGCGCTTGGTCGAGTCGTCGAGCGCGGCCTTCGGCGGCGCGAGCGCCGCGTTGTTCACGACGAGGTCGCAGCGCCCGAAGGCGTCGTACACCTGGTCGGCGAGCTTGGCGACGGCTTCCTCGTCGCGCACGTCCAGCGCCACCGCGAGCGCGCGCGCCCCCTCGCGGCGCGCGAGCGCGGCGGTCTCGTCGATCGTCCCGGGCAGCTTGCCGCGGCTGTCGTCGCTGGAGCGCGCGGTGGCCACCACGTCGTAGCCGTGCTTCGCGAGGTCGATGCAGAAGCGCTTGCCGATGCCGCGGCTGGCGCCGGTCACCACGGCGACGGGACGGGTCATGCGGGCCTCCTCGCGTGCGCCCGAGCTTATCGCGGCCGCGGACGGAAGCTTCCTTCCGTCGCTGCGGAACGTCCGTTCCGTTCGGCCGGCCTCTTCCACCGACGCTGCGCGGGATTCCGCGGACTTGGCGGCGCGCGGCGTTTGGCACGGTGCTTGCTCGTGGGGTGCCGGGAATCCGGGAAGGGGAGCCCGGAGGGACCCATGCGCTTGGCCGTTCTCGGCCTCCCCGTCGCTGCCGTCGCGCTCGTGCTCGCGTCGCCGGCCTTCGCCACCTCGCTGTTCTGGGAAGACTTCGAGGGCTACACCTCGTTCCCGAGCCAGATCCCGGCCGGCGACCGCGTCAACGTCGGCTTGCCGGAGATCTCCGAGGGCGCGAAAGCGCTCTGGTACGCCGGGCGCTTCGAGGCGCCCGCCTCGCCCTGCGGCGACGGCACGCTCGGCTGCGACCTGACCGTCCAGAAGATCGGCGGCTCGGGGAACCTCTCGCACGTCGCGCGCTTCGAGGACGACGGCGGGCTCATGCTCCGCGTCGACACCACGAATCTCCAGAACGTGCTGCTCAGCTTCGACTGGCGGACGTTCTCGGCCAGCTCGTACGACCAGCTCGTGGCGGGCTACTTCGTGGGCGACATCGCGCCCGACGTCTTCGGCAGCGACCGCACGGCGGACTTCCTCACAGGCCCGAACGCGTGGTCGCACTGGACCGAGCTCACGCGCCAAGACCGGCACGACGCGTTCACGCACCAGCAGTACGCGCTGCCGTCGAACGTCGGCCCGATCTGGGTGGCATTCTGGCTCGACGACGAAGGCAGCGACGGCGGCCCGGTCGGCGACTATGGGAAGGTGGACAACGTGCTCGTGTCGGGAGAGTCGCGTCCCTCGGTGCCGGAGCCCGACCTCGGCTGGCTCGGCCTCGTCGGTCTCGCGGCGTTCGCGCGGCGGCGGAGGCGCGAGGTGGTGTGCGCGGATCGTGCGTTGCTCGTGCTCGCCGCGCGTGGCGCGATGCCGGACCGGGATGCGACGTTCGATCGGTTGGCGCCGCCTCAGTAGAACACCAGAGGCCGCCGCCACCCGTTTGGGTGATCTACTCGATCGCCAAGGCGGGTACGATCGAGCCCGACGTAGGCAACGATCGGGGTGCCATGCGGTTGTCACTCGGTGCGGCAGTGTTGGCGGGCTTGGCTCTCGTCTCCGCTGCGAAGCCGTCATACGCCTCCGGCGGCTGCACCTACGTCTTCGATTACGGGTCCGGGGTCACTCTGGATCCCGACTGTCCGAGCGGCACGGGGAAGCTCGCCAAACACTTTCGGGGGCAATTCTCTTGTGACACCGGTGCGCCGCCGCCGCCGGCCTGTGGGGACGGAGGTGCATTTGAGAATGGCATCCCGGATCCCTATCCCGGGTGCTACGTGGGGGGCACCACCATCATCGGACCCGTGATCCGCGACGGCTGCGGGGTCAATGACGACGACCCGCCCGCGTGCACCGTCAGCGACAAGACGCACGATGCGCGAAAGAGCGACGTGCGCTTCGTCGGCGACCCGGTGGACCTCACCACCGCGGCGCTCTCGCTCGATCCCGTCGACGTCGACCTCGGGCACGGGCTCCGCTTCGCTCGTCACTACTCGAGCAAGACCACCTCGCTATCGACCATGGGGAAGAGCTGGGCTCATAGCCTCGAGTGGAAGCTGTTCCGGGCCACCGCGTACATCTATCCCGTGATCATCGTCAAGGAGCCGCTGCGTCCCGCGATTCCCTTCGCGTCGAATGGATCGGACTACACGGGGACCGACCGGAACGGAGGATCCGTCACCGTCGACGGCAGCGGCGTCGTCCACTACCGGAGCGACACCGGCGTCGAGGCCGACTTCGACACGTCGAATCGGCTCATCGCGCTTCGCTACCCCAGCGAGCCCCCGATCTCCGTCTCGTACGGGGCGAGCTCCACGACCTTCACCAACGGCAGCCAGACTCTGGTGGTCTCGTTCTACGCCTCCGGCACGAGCGCCGGCTTTGTATCGAGCGTCGCCGCGAACGGCGAGATCTGGACCTACGCCTACAACGGCAACAAGTACCTGACGACGGTCGTCGGCCCCGATCCCTCGACGCCGAGCACGACGGATACGCTTACCTGGGCCTACGTGTACACGCCGGCCACGTCGAATCGGATCACGCGCATCGACCGGACGTCCGGCTCGGGGACAACGACGCTCGCCTCGTGGGCGTTCAACAGCACGGGCCAGGTCACGGCGGCGGACGAGCCCGCGCTCGAGCAAGCGCTCCAGTTCTCCTACTCGACGCCCCAGACCGGGGTCTTCCGCACGACCGTCTCGAACGCCTCCAGCCAGACGCTCGCCCTCTTTGGACCACGCTGAAGCGGATCTTCAGAGGAGGGCTCCCCGCCAGCAACCTCCTCAAGAAGTACGGATCGGATGATGCATTGCGAGCGGCAGCTGGCCGGACGAACCCGTGGTGGAACGCCGCAGGCGCCAACGGGGCTCTCGGATCTGCAGCGAACTGCGGTTGTGACAAGACAGGCGGATCGGGGAACGGCGGCCAGGGCGCAGCCGGAGGGAACGGAGGCAACGACCTGGCCGGCCAGTTCCTCGGCGGCCTCGGGGCTCTGAACCGGCAATGAAGGTCTACGAGCTCAGGAACGAGAGCGGGCGCGTATTCGCATTTGAGATCGACATTCCTCTCCGGGGTCGCCGCGGAGTGTGTTCGATCATTCGAAAAATTCCCGGCGCGAAGCTCACGAAGACGCCCCGCTTCCTGTCGTGGTTTCGGGACGGAGAGAACTTCTGCGAGTTCGAGCTAGGCGGAGTGACGTTCCAGGCCGAGGAGCCGTTCGGCGACAACTCGCGCTACTGGATCGGACCGAAGGACGCGCCGTGCTGGCATCCCGAGATCGAGGCGGTTCTCGAGGCGTTCTCGGGCAAGCGCGGAAGCTCCTGAGCGCGCGCCTCATCGCCACTTGGCGAGCGGGTACCGCTGCAGCTCGCGCGGCACGCAGCACAGAGGTCGCGATGATCCCGATTCACGAGGAAGGTGCCGCCGAGTGCGAAGTGCTGAGCCATCCTGACCCCGAGCGCTACGACGGCATTCGCGAGGCGACGACCGTTGAAGAGGTTGTGGCGTGCCTGAACGATCCTCGGCTCGAAGCCAAGGGCGCGATTCGGTACCACGGCGAGGACGGCAGCAGCCGCGTCTTTCTCTACTTCTGGGCCAGGCGGTAGCGAGAGCGCGCTCACGCGCGTGAGGATGCGCGCCGGACCGCGCCCCGATCGGCGTGGTTCGCGCCGTTGGTGCGGCGGCTCCGACGCAGAGTCTCTGCCGACGGAAACCGCGCCGCGAGAGGGTGGTAGGTCGTAATGCAAGATAACTTCCACAGAACCTATGATCCGAGCGCGGCCGCCTACCTCGAGCCGGATCCAATCGGACAGCTGGGGCTCTCTCTCGTGAACACGCCGTGGATCGACCCCTTCCTGCCACCTGGTGCGGTCGTCGACGTCAATGCCCATCGATACTCGCTGAACAGCCCGTTGGCATTCACCGACCCAACCGGAGAGTACGGTGTTGTGGGCGCGATCGGGGGCGCGGCGTTCAACTTCGGCGTTCAGTTTGGTGTCGGCTTCTACGCTTCCGGCGGAGACTGGGAGAGGGCTCTTAGGTGCATCAACCTGGCGGATGTCGCGATCTCGGCGGCGGTGGGTGCGATTGCGCCGACCGCCGTGGGAAACGTCCTCGGAGGGAAGGCCGGCCCCTGGGCACTTACGCGAGCCCAGAACACCGCGCTCTGGCTCCTCGGCGCTCTTCCGGGAGGGTACGCTGCAAAGAGGATCGCGCCGGACTTCAGGATCGGCAGTGAATGCGAATGCAAAGACCTAACGACTAGTAAATTGGTCGGAGAGCTCATCCACGGGATCTAGAGATCAGGAAGGTCAGCGATGGATTCGATCGGTGCTCTTGTCGTCGTAGCAGGTGGAGCGATCATCAGTTCCGCAGTCAGCGCGGCGTTTTGGGATCGCTTGCGATGGCTGAGGCCGTTCCCCGCGATCTATTTATTGGTGATCGGCTTGGTCTTCGGATTGATCATTTGGGACCATCGGGAGGTCTGGGATCGGATCGGAGCAATCGTCGGATTCACCGCAGTTGGACTCGTGTGCCTCTTCGCAGTCTGGATACAGCACCGGTGAGATGCACGTTGGCGGATAGCTAGACCGAGATCGAGGTCCTACGCCCACGACGCCTTCGGCAACCGCATTGGGCGGGGACCTGGAGTTGCCCTGTTCCGGTGGACACCTTGTGGAGCGTAGGATGCTCCGTGGAGTGGGAACGCTCCTGCCTGATTCAGCTACCCGCTCACAGCACCGCCCTCCCGCACCTCGTACCCCGCCGCCCGCAGCCAACCGATCGCCGCGGCGGCCGGCACGACGTCCTCGAGCGCGAGCAGCCCACCGCGCGCGAGGCCGCCGGCGAGGAGGCTCTCGACGACCCACACCACGGGCGCGGCGGGGATGTCGAGGCCGTTCGCGCGCGCGAACACCTCGATGCGATCGCGCTCCTCGCCTGCGCGGTCGTGCGCGCGCAGCAGCAGCACGCCCTGCGGTGTGCCGAGCCGGCGCACGATGCGCGCCAGCGGCAGCGCGGCGGCCGCGAGGCGGGGCACGAAGCGCTGGGGCACGCCGGCGAGCAGTGGCGCCGCGAGCCGCAGCGCGAGCGTGAGCGAGCGCCGGTCGAAGCCGGCGTAGAAGCGGAGCGGCACGCGCCTTGCGCCGAGCCGCAGCCCCGCCTGCGGCACCGGCGCCGGCCAGGCTCCCGCCGAGAGCTTGCGGCCGTCGGAGGTCTCCGCCGAGACGAGCTCGGTGAACCAGCGGCCGCCGCCGGGCGCGCGCCGGCCGAGCGGCGCGAGCAGCGAGGTCATCAGCGCACGCGTCGGCGGATTCGCGCTGCCGAGCGAGAGCAGCGCAGAGAGCGAGGCGACGTCGCTGCGCCCCGCCCAGCGCTGCGCGAGCAGCGACACCAGGCCGGGCACCGTCGAGCAGCCCGGGATCACCGCCACGCCCGCCGCCGCCGCACCGGCGCGGCTCGCGGCCTCGGCCACCGCACCGAAGTACGCGAGGTCGTCGGCCAGGTCCACCAGGTGCGCGCGGGCGCGCACGCAGGCGCGCACCAGCGGCGCGGGCTCGTAGCGATAGGGGCCGACGGCGTTCACCACGAGCGAGACGTCGCGGAGCGCGAGCGCGAGCGAGCGCTCGTCGGCGACGTCCACGCGATGCACCGGGAAGTCGGGATGGCCGCGGCCGGAGCGGTTCGCGCCCACCACGCGCACGCTCGGCGTCCAGCGGCGCAGCAGGCGACAGATGCGCTGCCCGAGCTCGCCCGTCGCGCCGACCACGAGGACCGTGGTCGTGGCCACGCCGACTCCGGCTTCGCTCGGCTGCGCCTCGCTGCGCGGGACGTGGCGCTTCCTTCCGCCCGCAGCGCGCGCCCCTTGCCTACCAGACGTTCTTGCTTCGCAGCTCCGGCGCCACCGCGTCGAGGCGCTTCGAGAGCTCCGGCAGGTGGCAGGTGGGCACGGCGGGGAACAGGTGGTGCTCGACGTGATAGAACATGTTGTACGAGACGAAGGACTTCACATCGTTGCGGAGCGTGCGCGCGATGAAGTGCGTGCGATCGCAGTCGTGATGGACGGTCCAGACCGCGAAGAACGCCGAGAAGCACTGGCCCACCGTCATCGCGATCACGTGGTACTGGAGCCAGGCGTAGTCGAGCACGAAGAAGGCCAGCACCACCATCGCGGCCATCGCCGCCAGCTCGGCCTGGATCCAGTGGCGGATGCGCGGCTTCGCCAGCGTGAGCGCGGCGTGGTGGAGGCGCACCGGGAACTGCGGGCCGGTGAGCAGCGCCTTCCAGCCGGGCATGCGCGCCGAGAACGCCTCGACGTCGTCTTCGTCCATGCAGTGGCGGTGGTGGCGCAGGTGGTTCCACTGCACCGCGTGCATCGCGCTCATCATCAGCGGCGAGAGCACGAACATCAGCCACTCGTGCGTCTTCGGCGAGACGCCCACCGCGTAGTGGAAGGCGTTGTGCACCTGGCGCAGCCCGCACAGGAAGAACATGAACGACGACGCGAGCGCCGGGACGAACCAGGCGACATGGAAGGAGGCGCCCAGCCAGGCGAAGAAGCACGAGGCGACGAGCCAGGGCGTGTAGATGGCGACCTCGTACACCACCTCGAGCGGGCCGAGGCGGCAGAGGTCCTGCCATTCGACGGCTTCGAGGCGCGGGTCGCGGAGAATTTCGAGGGCCATCGGGTGGTTCGTCTAGCTCACGGAAACGCCTTGCGGTAGTCCACCGAGAGCCAACGCTCGGGGCGGATGCGCACGAGCACGTTCGGCTCGGCCGCGCGGCGGTCGGCCGTCGAGGCGACGTAGGCGTCGCCGCCCTCGCGGCCGAGGTAGCGGTGCGCGAGCTGCCGCTCCTCGCGCTCGCCGGGGCACGGTGCGACCGAGGCCACCGGGCCTTCGACGCTCACGTAGCGGTACGGCGCCTGCTCGCTCTGCGCCACGAAGGCCACGCGCACGCCGGGGCGCAGCAGACGGCCCTTCCGCGAATCGCGACCGGTCACCACCCAGATCTCTCCGCCCGGCTCGTAGCCGTACCAGATGGGCGCGGCGAGCGGACCGTGGCCCGGCTCGGGGATCGAGAGCACGCCGACGTGAATGTCGGCCAGAAAGGCTTCGCGCTCGGCGCGCGTCATGCGGAGGTCCATGCGTTCTCCTCATCGAGCGCCGCGTTAGCATGGCACGCTCTTGGAGGACCGCCGATGCCCTTCCGGAACCGCGTGACCGAGCTGCTCGGCGTCGAGATCCCGATCGTGCAGGCGCCGATGGGCTGGATCGCGCGGGCGCAGCTCGCCTCCGCCGTCTCCAACGCCGGCGCGCTCGGCATCATCGAGACGTCCTCGGGCGAGCTCGACGCGGTGAAGGACGAGATCCGCAAGATGCGCGACCTCACCGACAAGCCCTTCGGCGTGAACATCGCGCAGGCCTTCGTGCGCGATCCGGGCATCGTGGACTTCGTGGTCGGCCAGGGCGTGAAGTTCGTGACGACCTCCGCCGGCAGCCCGACCAAGTACACGAAGCCGCTCAAGGAGGCGGGGCTCACCGTGTTCCACGTGGTGCCGAGCCTGGCCGGCGCGCTCAAGGCCATCGACGCCGGCGTGGACGGGCTCGTGGTCGAAGGCGGCGAGGGCGGCGGCTTCAAGAACCCGCGCGACGTGGCGAGCATGGTGCTGCTGCCGCTCGTCGCGTCGAAGGTGCAGGTACCGATCATCGCGGCGGGCGGGATGGTGGACGGCCCGAGCATGGCCGCAGCCTTCGCGCTCGGCGCCGAGGGCATCCAGATGGGCACGCGCATGGTCTCGGCGCTGGAGTCGCCCGTGCACGAGAACTGGAAGCGGGCGATCGTCGCCGCCGCAGAGACCGACACCGTCTTCCTGAACCGCCGCCACGGCCCCGGCCTGCGCGCGCTGCGCACCAGGCACTCCGAGGAGCTCGAGCACGCCGCGCACAACGTGATGAGCGAGTTCGGCGACCGCGCGAACGTGATGAAGCTCTACTTCGGCGGCGACCTCGAGGCCGCGCTCGCGCTCTCGGGCCAGGTGGCCGGCCGCATCGACGCGGTGCGCCCCGTGGCCGACGTGATCCGCGAGACGGCGGCCGACTGCCTCGCGCTCCTGGAGCAGCTCGCCGCCCGGTATCCCAACACCGTGGCTCGCACGTAAGGCACGCGCAGCCGGAGGCCGGGGCCGGGAGGGGTCGCTGCTCCGGTGCTCGACGGGGAGGCGTGCGGAGCGGGTGGAGAAAGGGCGGGGCCGTGCGAGCTCTACCGGCCACGCTCGCTGCGCTCACGCTCGGTTGTCGCGGCCCCTTCTCGTGACCAGGAGCCGTGCGATCGCTGCCTCCCATACCCGCACCTGCGCAGCAACGCCCTCCCAGCCCCCGTTGCTCGGGAGGCGGCGCGGAGTCTCGTCGTGCAACGGCGTCGCGCCGTCGCCGGAGTCGCGGGGGTCGGGAGGGTGTTGCTGCGCAGGTGCGGTACCGGCCCCGCCGGTCGCACGGCTCTCCCTGACGACGAGCGGCCGCGACAACGGAGTCGCGAGCGCAGCGAGCGTGGTCCGTAGAGATCGAACG
This sequence comes from uncultured delta proteobacterium, assembly GCA_963716895.1. Classification (GTDB taxonomy): domain Bacteria; phylum Myxococcota_A; class UBA9160; order UBA9160; family UBA6930; genus JBFIYM01. The sequence continues at coordinate 2,482,989 of CAVQUJ010000010.1, read as the reverse complement.
GTCTCGCACCTCCTACCACCCACTCCGCACGCCACCCCGTCGAGCACCGGAGCAGCGACCCCTCCCGGCCCGAGCCTCCCGAGCCTAGAGTCTATATGACTTCTGTGTTATAAGCCTCACGTGTCTCTCCGCGGCGCCATCCTCGGATTCCTCTCGCTCGAGCCCACCAGCGGCTACACGCTGAAGCAGCGCTTCGACGGCTCGGTGCAGTCGTTCTGGACCGCCACCCAGAGCCAGATCTACCGAGAGCTGCACGCGCTCGAAGAGGCGGGCGCGGTAGAGGTCGAGCGGCTCCCCGGCGAGGGCAAGCCCGACCGCAAGGTGTACTCGCTCACGCGAGCGCGGGCGCGAGGAGCTGGACGCCTGGCTGGCCGAGCCGCTGGAGCCGCTCGTGCTGCGCCATCCGCTGCTGCTCCAGTTCGTGTTCGCCGCCGAGCTGCCGCCGGCGGAGCTCGACGAGCGGCTCGTGCGCTACGCGGAGGGCGTCGCCGCCACGCGGCTCGACTACGCAGCCCGTCTCGGCAGCGAGGAGATCTTCTCGCTCGCGCGCACCGCGCGCGAGCGCGCAGTCTGGCAGCTCGCGATCGAGCACGGGCTCGGCTGGTGCGACGCCGAGCTCCGCTGGATCGCGCGCGCCCGCAAGCAGCTCTCACGCGCCCGCAAGCAGCTCTCGCGCGCCCCGAAAGGAAGAAAGAGATGGACCCGAAGGACAAGGTGATCGTCGTGACGGGGGCGTCGAGCGGCATCGGGCTCGCCTGCGCCCGGGCGCTCGCGCGCGAGGGCGCGCGCGTCGTGCTGGCGGCGCGCACGCGCGAGAAGCTCGCGGCCGAAGCGGAGCGCATCGCTGCGGCAGGCGGGACCGCGCTCGCCGTCGAGCTGGACGTGACCTCGGACGCGTCGGTGGCCGCCGCGGTGTCCACGACACTCGCGCGCTTCGGGCGCATCGACGCGGTGCTGAACAACGCAGGCAACGGCGGCGAGCTCGGCTTCTGGGCCGAGGCCGAGGAGGGCCATCTCCGCGCGATGTTCGACGTGCACGTGTTCGGCATGGAGCGCGTCGCACGCGCGGTGCTGCCGGCCCTGCTCGCGCAGGGCGGTGGCGTCATCGTGAACGTGGCCTCGACGGTGGCGTGGGTGCCGATGCCGACCGCCGCCGCCTACTCCGCCGCGAAGGCGGCGGTGGTGGCGTTCTCCGAATCCCTGCGCGCCGAGCTCGCCGGCCGCGGCATCGAGCTGGTGCTGTTCGCGCCGCCGCACACGAGCACCGAGGCGGGACGCGCCTGGCCGCTCGAGGGCCCGCGCGTGCAGACGCCGGAGTGGGTGGCGGAGGAGCTCGTGGACACGCTGCGCCGCGGACGGAAGAGCCGCCTCGCCGGCGCCTCGAACCGCGCGCTGCTCGTGATGCAGCGCATCGCGCCGGCCTTCGCCGCCCGTATCATGCGGGACATGGGCCTCCGCGCCGGCGAGAAGGCGCGCGCGGGTCGGAGTCACGCCGCATGAGCCTCACGATTCCGCGCGCGCCCGGGCGGCTCGTGCTGCCGATCGAGCGCCATCTGGACGGCACCGCCTGCCCCGCCCCGCGGCGGCACGGCCGCGTCGAGCTCGTGGCCCGCGCCGACGGCGGGCTCGAGCTCGTGGCGAGCCTGCCGCACCAGCCGCAGCCGCGGATCCCGGCGGCGCCGCGCGGCGCGCGCGTGGCCGACCTCTGGGAGTACGACGTGGTCGAGTGCTTCCTCGTCGGCGCCGGCGGGCGCTATCTCGAGGTCGAGCTCGGTGCCGGCGGACACTTCCTGGTGTTGTCGTTCTCCGCGCCGCGCGTGCGCAGCGATTCCCACGAGACGCTGCGCTTGCCGCTCGACTTCACGAGCGATGCCCAGGGCTGGCGCGCGCGCGCCGCGCTCGACGCCTCGCTCGTGCCGGCCGGCCTCGAAGCGCTGAACGCCTTCGTGATCGCCGGCGGCGCGTACCTCGCGTTCGCTCCGCTCCCCGGCTCAGTCCCGGACTTCCACCAGCCCGCGCACTTCCCGCGCGCCGCGCTCGACCAGGCGCCGGGCCTCGTCCACCCCCGCGAGTAGCTGCTCGGTGAGCCGCAGCTGAACGCGGGCGCGGTCGAGGTTGTGGCCCGGGCGGTGGATCCGGAAGTAGACGTCGCCGGCGAGGTGATCCGTCAGGAAGCGGATGCCCGTCTCGAGCGCGATCAGCGGGCCGGCCAGGGGCAGCAGCGCGATCTCGACGGGCTCGAGCAGCGCGCCCGTGCCCGCGAGGTAGCCGCGCACGAGCGCCGCGTACAGCGCGCCATCGACGCGCACGCGCGAGAGATCCGGCTCGTCCTCGGGCGCGGGGCACGCGGCCGTGCGCGCGAGGTCGCCGAAGTCGGCGAGCACGCTGCCGGGCATCACCGTGTCGAGGTCGATCACGCAGAGCCCTTCGCCCGTCGTCTCGTCGAAGAGCACGTTGTTGAGCTTGCAGTCGTTGTGGACGACGCGAAGTGGGAGCCCGGCGGCCCCTGCGCTCGCGAGCGCGCGCTCCACCCGCACCACCTCGCGCCGCGCCTGCTCGATCGTCTCCGCGGCGGCGCGCGCACGCGCGTGCGCATCGGCGGCCGCCGTCGTCTCGAAGGTGGCGACGCGATGCGCGAAGTCGTGGAAGCGCGGGATCGACTCCGCGACGCGTGGCCGGGTCGAGGCCCGCGAGCTGCGCCGCGAAGGCACCGAACGCGCGCGCGGCCTCCTGCGCCTGCGCGGGGCTCTCGGGGACGTCCACGGAGCGCGCGCCCTCGATGAACGCGAACGAGCGCCAGACCGCGCCGCTCTCGTCGGTATGGCAGGGCGCGCCGCTCCGCGCCGGGATCAGCCGGAGGCAACGCCGCTCGAGCTCACTCTTGCCCTCGCGCGCGAGCGCCGCGCGCACGTGCTCGGTGACGCGCAGCCAGTTCCGCATCAGCAGCGCCGGATCGCGGAACACCTGCGTGTTCACGCGCTGGTGAACCACGCGGCGGCTGCCCTCGCGCGTTTGCCACGTTCCCACCAGCGTGTCGTGGATGTGGCCGCGCTTCAGCGGCACGACCTGCGTGCACTCGCCGTCGATCGCGAACCAGGCGGTGAAGTCTCGGGGCTCGCTTCGGTTGCTCATCGCACCGTGCGATAGAACTTCCGGAGGTCCGCGGCCAGCTCGGCGGGGCGCTCCATGGCGGCGAAGTGGCCGCCGGCCGGGAACACCGACCAGTGCGTGATGTTGTACACGCGCTCCGCCCACGCGCGCGGCGCGTTGTACAGCTCCTTCGGGAACACCGCGACGCCGGTCGGCACCTCGATGCGGCCCTCCGCGAACGGGAGCTTCGCGCTCTTGCGCATCTCGTAGTAGAGCCGCGTGGACGAGTTGATCGTCCCCGTCACCCAGTAGGCGGTGAGGTTGGTGAGCAGCTCGTCGCGCGTGAACACGCTCTCGACGTCGCCCTTGCAGTCGGCCCACGCGCGGAACTTCTCGACGATCCAGCCGGCGAGCCCGGCCGGCGAATCGTTCAGCCCGTAGGCGAGCGTCTGCGGCTTCGTGCCCTGGATCGCCTGGTAGCCGGCGCCCTCGCTCTGGAACGCAGCGGCGTTGCGCGAGGCGCTGCTGCTCGTCGGCGCCGAGCGCCTCGGGCTTCGCATCCGGCGGCGGCGGCGCGATCAGCATGTTGAGATGGATGGCGGCGCAGTGCGCGGGATCGAGGCGACCGATCCACGAGGTGATGATCGCGCCCCAGTCGCCGCCCTGCGCCCCGTAGCGCGCGTGCCCGAGCCGGCGCATCAGCTCCACCTCGGCCGCGGCGATGCGCGACGGATCCCAGCCGCGTTCGTGCGTCGGGCCGCTCCAGCCGTAGCCGGGCAGCGACGGGCACACCACGTGGAAGGCGTCACGTGCCTCGCCGCCGTGCGCCGGCGGATCCACCAGCAGCGGCAGGATCTTCTGGAACTCGACGGTCGAGCCGGGCCAACCGTGCGTCAGGATCAGCGGGAACGCGTCCTTGTGCTTCGACTTCGCGTGCACGAAGTGGAGCCGCTGTCCGTCGATCGTCGTCTCGAACTGCGGCCAGCGGTTCAGCGCCGCCTCGTGCTGGCGCCAGTCGTACGCCGTGCGCCAGCTCTCGCAGAGCTGCTTCAGATAGGCGAGCTCGGTGCCGTACTCCCAGCCCGTGCCGGGGATCTGGTCGGGCCAGCGCGTGCGCGCGAGCCGCTCGCGCAGGTCGGCGAGCACCGCGTCGGGCACCTCGATCTTGAACGGGCGGATGGACTCGCTCATCGCAGCTCCTCAAAATACGAGCGGCTCTTCCTCGATCTTCTTGCGCTCGACGGGCAGGACGGCCGTCTCGGGGTGGAAGGCCTGCCAGGCGAACCAGTAGGCGAGCGTGCCCGGGATCCGCGGCTTGCGCTCGCCCGACGGGCCGACGAGCGCGTCCTCTTCGATGCGCCAGACGCCGCCCTCCTCGTCGCGCAGCGTCGCGTCGTCGGGGCCGAGCGCGAACTCGAGGTCGCCGCGCGCGTACGCGCGCACCGCGCCGCCCGCGTTGTAGTGCAGGAAGCCGGCGCTCGGACTGCGCGCGTCCACTTGCACGCTGCCCTCTCCTGCCACCAACACCACGGGCCTTCCGCCGAACTCGTCGTCGAGCACCCGCAGCTCGACCAGCTCCGCGAGCGGCCAGGCCTTCGCGGCGCCGCCCTGCGCGAGGCCGTAGACGCGCTCCTTGGTCGCCAGCTCCTGCCGCGTCTCCAGCGCCGGGAACATCTTCGAGGGCGACTGGAAGTAGCTCCCGTACGGCAGCCCGGGCACGTAGGGTCGTTCGTGCCCGGTCTCGAGCGAGAGCACGGTCGTCCCCGGATGGCGCCTGTGCCAGGCCTGCCAGCTCGTCACCACCGCGGGCAGCAACGGCAGCACGCGCTCCTCGGCTGCGAGCGGGCCGAGCACCGCGCGCCCGGTGAGCTGGTTCCAGAGCGTGTGCGTGCCGCGGTCCATCATCAGCTTGTTGCTCTTGTGCAGCAGGCCGGAGGTCGAGAACAGGTAGGGCTCGGCGCCGCCGTTGCGCGCGTCATAGGCGACCGCCGAGCCGCACAGCGTGCAGTAGACCAGCGCGAAGGGAACGCCGCCGAGCCGGTCGTTCACCAGCTCGTGCCAGTCGATGATGCGGAGCGGATAGGCGCGCGCCTCGTTCGCGATCGAGACGCCGACGACGGGCTCGCCGTCCTCGAGCCAGGGCACCCCGTCGGCCGTCACGTGCGGCGGATCGTCGAGCGTGGGGATGCCGTCCATGTGCACGCCGCCCCAGTCGATCTCCTCGATGCGGATCCGCGCCGGATGCTCGTCGCGGATCAGCTCGCCGAAGCCCGGGTCGATGCGTGTCCAGAGCTTGCCCTTCCAGCTCGCGAAGCCGGGCGGCGGCGCGAACTCGCTGCCCTCGTACCACTCCGCCCACGCGAACCAGTCGCCGCCGAACGACTGCCCGCTGAGGTGCTCGAGCGCGATCAGCCGCTGGTTGTAGCCGGAGCGGCCCGCGATCCCCAGCTGCCCGGCGCGCACCAGCTCGAGCAGCACGGGCACGAAGCGGCGGTCGCGCGCCGCCTCGATCCGAGCGATCGCCTGCTCCTGGGCGGCGGTCTCGCCGTCGGTGAGTGCCTCGTACAGGGCCGGGATCTCCGCGTCGGCGATCGGGCGCGACGGCGGCTCGGCCCGCCCGTTGCAAGCGAGAGCCGCGAGGAACAGGAAGACGACGGGACGGAGGACCGCCCTCGGTCTACGCCGCACGCATCTGTTCACGGCCTGACTCGTCGTCGGTTGCGGCGTCAGGAGCTTGCGACCTTGCCGAACGCGGCGATCACCTCGGGCGGCGCCTGCACCAGCTCGATCAGCACGCCCTCGCCACCGATCGGTGTCGCCTCGTTGCCCTTCGGGTGGATGAAGCAGACGTCGAAGCCGGAGGCGCCCTTGCGCACCCCACCCGGCGTGAAGCGCACGCCCCGCTGCTCGAGCCACGCGACCGCTGCGGCGAGGTCGTCGATCCACAGGCCCACGTGATTGAGCGCCGGCTCGTGCACCTTCGGGCTCTTCGCCGGGTCGAGCGGCTGCATCAGGTCCACTTCCACCTTCAGCGGCCCCGAGCCGGCCACCGCGATGTCCTCGTTCACGTTCTCGCGCTCGCTCTCGAACGTGCCGGCCAGGGTCAGGCCGAGCGTGTCCACCCAGAGCTTGCGGAGCCGCGCCTTGTCGAGGCCTCCGACGGCGATCTGCTGGAGGCCGAGCACGCGGAACGGACGATCGGACACGGACAACCTCCCATCGGCTCCCGGAAGCGGCCGAGCATAGCGCCCGGGCAAGCGCGGCCGGGCCGCGCGCGCAGCGAGCCGAAGGCGAGCGGAGTCATCCAGGCACGGTCGTTATCCTCCGGCGCTCATGCCCGACCCCAAGGCCACCGTCCATTTCCATTCGCTCGGCTGCCCGAAGAACCTCCTCGACACCGAGGTGATGCTCGGCACGCTCGCGAGCGCGGGCTTCGCGCTGGCCGAGCAGCTCGAGGACGCGGACGTGGCGGTGGTGAACACCTGCGCCTTCATCGAGAGCGCGCGCGAGGAGTCGGTGAAGGCGATCCTCGAGGTCGCCGACCTGCGCGAGTCGGGGCGCCTGCGCGCGCTGGTGGTGACGGGCTGCCTGCCGCAGCGCTACGGCGCCGACCTCGCGAAGGAGCTGCCCGAGGTGGACGCCTTCGTCGGCACCGGCGCCTTCCCCGAGATCGCGCGCGTGCTCGACGACGCGCTCGCCGGGCGCGGCCGCGGCGTCTACGTGGAGGCCGGGCGCACCCATCTCTATGACGACGCCTCGCCGCGCCTGCTCACCGGCCCCGGCCACTCCGCCTACGTGAAGATCGCCGAGGGCTGCGACCGCGTGTGCACGTTCTGCGCCATCCCCGGCATTCGCGGCCGCTTCCAGAGCCGGCGGCTCGACTCGCTCGTGACCGAGGCGCGCGCGCTCGCGGCGGCCGGCGTGCGCGAGATCAACCTGGTGGCGCAGGACTCGACCTCGTGGGGGAAGGATCTGCCACCCGTGCAAGCCCTCGGGGCGCGCAGCGAGCCCACCCGAGGCTTCGCCTCGGGTGAGGCGAGCGGAGTCGGGCGTGGTCGGCAGCGTCTGCACGACCTCGTGCGCGCGCTCGACGGCGTGGATGGGCTCGACTGGATCCGGCTGCTCTACGTCTACCCGTCCGCCGTCACGGACGAGCTGCTCGACGCGCTGGCCGGCGCCAAGCGCGTGCTGCCCTACGTGGACGTTCCGCTCCAGCACGCGAGCGACCGCATGCTCGAGCGCATGAAGCGCGGCAGCACGGCGGAGCGCCAGCGCCGGCTCGTGGCGAAGCTGCGCGAGCGCATCCCCGGCGTCACGCTGCGCACCACCTTCATCGTGGGCTTCCCGGGCGAAACGGAAGAGGACTTCTCGCAGCTGCTCGAGTTCGTGGCCGAGTCGCGCTTCGACCGCGTCGGCATCTTCCGCTACTCGGACGAAGAGGGCACCGCGGCGCTCGCGCTCGACGCGAAGGTGCCGCGCTCTCTCGCGCGCGAGCGCTACCGGCGCCTCGCGAAGCTCCAGGCCGGCATCCAGGCCGAGAAGCTCGGTGCCCTCGTCGGGAGCGAGGCGAGCGTGCTGGTGGACGTCGCGATCGGCTCCGGCCGCGCGCGCGGGCGCCTCGCGAGCCAGGCGCCCGAGATCGACGGCGTCGTCTTCCTGCGCGGCGCCGCGCTCGCCCCCGGCCAGCTCGTCCGCGCCCGCATCACGGGCGTGAAGGGCGGCGTGGACCTCGAGGCCGAGGCACTCGCCTAGTAACGCTTGGTCGCGAGCACGCGCTGTGCGAGCTGCTCGGCGGCCGGGCCGATGCGGATGTCCGAGGCCGCGGCAGAGACGACGTACACGCGCACGTTGTTGCTCTCGCTGTCGGCCGGCGACACGAAGAAGCCCTTGCGGTCGGCCGACCACGCGAGCGTGTAGCCGCAGAGCAGCTCGTCGTCGCGGAAGCGCACCGCGACCTTCTTGCCGAGCGACGACTCGGCCGGCGCCTCGAGGAAGCCCTTGAGCTTGGTGCGCGACGGCTTGCCCTGGAGGTCGCGCACGAAGAAGACCGCCTTGAGCTCGTCCATGCGGACGTCGACCGGCGCCCCGCCTTCGGCGGGGATCAGGTGGAAGCGCGGGCTCGCCGGCTTGAAGTCCTGGGTCGTCCCCTTGAGCTTCTGGCCGTTGCTGAAGCGCACGACCACGCGCAGGTTCTCCGCCATCGGGGATCCTCCGCCTTCCCTTATCGGAGCACCGCCTGCTCTCCTGGATGCGCCGCCAAGCCGACGAGATCGCCGGGGATCCCGCGCTCCGTTGCTACGGCGCTGCGCTCGCGTTGCTGCACGTGCTCGCGGCGTACTGGATCCGGCAGAACGGCAAGCTCGGCTTCCTCGCCCCAGGCGCCGAGGCGATCTGCTGGCCGCTGCTGCCGGACTGCGAGTGGCTGCGCGTGCTCCGGCTCGAAGGCCTCGAGCTCGCGACGGGGCTCTGGGCGCTGGGCGGGCTGGTCGTGGCCGCCGCCTTTCTCCGCCGCCGCACCGCGCGGGGCGCGTACGCCGGCCTGCTGCTGCTGACCCTGTTCGAGCTCGCCCTGCTCGCGCTCGACTTCCGCCTGCGGCGCAACCAGCACAGCATGGCGCTCTGGGTGACGGCCGCCTTCCTGCTCGTGCCGGGCAAGCGCAACGCCCTGCGCCTGTTGATCTGCCTGTTCTACTTCTGGGCCGGCACGCTGAAGCTGAACTGGGAGTGGCTCTCCGGCGCCAACCTCTACCACCCCATCTGGCTCTTCACGGGCCACTGGCTCGTCGCCGCCTGCGCCTACGTCGTCGCCCTCGAGCTCGGGATCGTGTGGGGGCTGCTCGCGCGCCGGCCGTGGGTGTTCTGGGGCGCGTTCGCCCAGCTCGCCGTGTTCCACGTGTTCTCGTGGCCGGTGGTGGGCTTCTTCTACCCCGTCCTGATGTTCCTGATCCTCGCCATCTTCCCCCTCTGCTGGGCTTTGGACGCCGCAACTGTTGACGCCGCGACTGGCGACACGGTAGGCCGGCAGCGGATGCGGGCGGCGTGGGTCCGGGCTTTGGACGCCGCGACTGGCGACGAGGTAGGCCGGCAGCGGATGCGAGCGGCGTGGGTCCCCTTCGTACCGGCGAGCTGGGGAGGCGCGGTCGTGCTCGCGGCCGTGTTCTCCGCGGTCCAGCTCACGCCCCACCTTTTCCCGGGCGATCGCACGCTGACCGGCGAGGGCCGCCTCTTCGCCCTTCACATGTTCGACGCGCGCATCACCTGCGAGGCGTGGGCGGACGTACGGCTCGCCGACGGCAGCGTGCGGCGCGAGGACCTCCGGAAGCACTGGGAGGCGCGCACGTCCTGCGATCCCATCCTGATCCACGGCTTCGCGCGCAACCTCTGCCGCGCCCGCGACCGCGGCCAGCTCGCGTTCGTGGACCTGGACGTGCACCTGCGCTCCCGGCGCACGAGCGAGCGCGAGCTGCGGAGCGTGATCGAGTTCGCCGACTTCTGCGCGCGGAAACCGCGCTACCGGCCGTTCGGGCACAACGACTGGATGGCCTCCGATGCCGCCCCGGCCCCACACGCCGCACGCATCCGCTGACGGCCTACCCCGTCGTCAGTCGCGGCGTCACAAGTTGGCTCGGTAGCCCTTCGCCAAGAGGTAGCGCTCGCTCGAGCCCTTGCGGCTGGCCTCGGGGCGGAGCTCGCGGGCGGAGTCGAAGCGGGCGCGGGTGCGCTTCACGAAGCCGGCGGCCTCGGGGCAGTCGAGCAGCTTCACGAGCAGCGCGCCGCCGGGCGCGAGCAGCCGCGGCAGCGCGGCCTCGAGCGCCGCGAGGAGCGCCTCCTCCCGCGCCCGGTCCGTCGCGCGGACGCCGCTCAGCTTGGGCGCCGCGTCCGACAGCAAGACCTCGGCGGGCCCGCCGAGCCGCGCGAGAACCTCTTCCAGCACGCGGGCTTCCGAGAAGTCGCCCTGAAGTGCGAACACGTTCGCATGCTCGAGCGGCGCCTCGAGCGCGGCGAGATCGACGCCCACCACACGCCCCTCCGGCCCGACCGCCTCGGCCGCCACCTGGAGCCAGCCGCCCGGCCAGCAGCCGAGGTCCGCGACCCGGGCGCCGCGCCGCAGGAGACCGTGCGCGCGCTCGATCTCCTGGAGCTTGTACGCCGCGCGGGACCGGAAGCCCTCGCGCTTCGCGCGCTGGTGGAAGGCGTCCTTGCGCTCGTAGGCCGTCGCCGGCCCTACTTCGTCGGCGAAGGTCGCCGCCGCCAAGCCCGCTGCTGAGCGGGCTTCCCGGCGACGGCCGGGCGGATGCGGACCAGCGCCTGGTTGTGGCCGGGCACGGTGCCCCGGACGAGCAGCAGGTTCTTCTCGGCGTCGACGCGCACGACCTCGATGTTGCGGGTGGTGACGCGCTCGTTGCCCATGCGGCCGTACATCTTCTTGCCCTTCCAGACGTGGCCCGGGAAGGTGTTCGCGCCGTTCGAGCCGGGGCGCCGGTTGCCCTCGTGGGTGCCGTGCGTCCACTTCTGCATGTGGAAGTGGTAGCGGCGCACGACGCCCGAGGTGCCGCGGCCCTTCGAGGTGCCGATCACGTCCACGCGCTGCCCGGCCTCGAACAGGTCGGCCTTGAACTCGCTGCCGACGTCGTGCTTGTCGAGCTCCTCGGGCTCGACGCGGCACTCGGCCACGAAGCGCTGCGGCGCGGCCTTCGACTTGGCGAAGTGGCCCAGCATGGCCTTCGAGAGCGTCTTCGCGCGCGCGCTCGCCGAAGCCGAGCTGGAGTGCGCTGTAGCCGTCCCTCGCCAGGGTGCGGTGCTGGAGCACCGCGTTCGGGCCGGCCTCGAGCACCGTCACCGGCACTGCGTCGCCCGCTTCGTCGAAGATCCGCGTCATGCCGAGCTTGCGGCAGAGAAGCTCGATGGCCACAGTCGATCCTCCGAGGGGCGGTGCGGCGGATTCAGGCAGATGAACCCGGCCGTCCAAAGAGGCGCGGAGAATAGGAGGTGACCCCTGCCATGTCGAGGCGAGTCACGCTGATCCCCGGCGACGGGATCGGCCCCGAGGTGACCGAGGCCGCCCTGGCGGTGCTCGAGGCGGCCGGGGTCGGGATCGACTGGGACCGGGTCGAGGCCGGGGCGGAGGTGGTCGCCAAGTACGGGACGCCCGTGCCCGGAGGCCGCCCTCCACTCGATCCGCACCCACGGGGTCGCGCTCAAGGGCCCGATCGGCACCCCGATCGGCGAGGGCTTCCGGAGCGCGAACGTGACGCTGCGCCAGTCGCTCGACCTCTACGCCTCGGTGCGCCCGGTGAAGAAGCATCCCCGGCGTGCCGTCGCGCTACGACGCGGTGGACCTGATCGTGGTGCGCGAGAACACCGAGGGGCTCTACTCGGGCCTCGAGCACCGCGTCGCGCCCGGCATCGTCGAGAGCCTCAAGATCGTGACCGAGGCCGCCTCGCTGCGCATCGCGAAGCACGCCTTCGCGCTGGCCGAGCGCGAGGGACGCCGCGAGGTCTGCGCCGTCCACAAGGCGAACATCCTGAAGCTCTCGGACGGGCTGTTCCTCGAGTGCGCGCGGCGCGTGGCCCGCGATCACCCGGACATCCGCTACCGCGAGATCATCATCGACAACTGCGCCATGCAGCTCGTGAAGGACCCGGCGCAGTTCGACGTGCTGGTGCTCGAGAACCTGTACGGCGACATCCTCTCCGACCTCTGCGCCGGCCTCGTCGGCGGGCTCGGCGTCGTGCCGGGCGCGAACCTCGGCGAGAGCTGCGCGGTGTTCGAGGCGGTGCACGGCAGCGCGCCCGACATCGCCGGCAAGGGGCTCGCGAACCCGACGGCGGTGATCCTGTCGGGCGCGATGCTCGCGCGGCACCTCGGCGAGACGGCGCAGGCCGATGCGATCGAGCGCGCCGTGGCGGCCGCGCTCGCCGATCCGAAGCACCACTCGCGCGACCTCGGCGGCAGCGCCGACCTCGACCAGGTGACGCGCGCGATCATCGATCACCTCGGGTGAGCGCCCTGCGCCCCGCCCTCGTACTCGGCCTCGACGGCGCGAGCTTCGACGTGATCCGGCCGCTCGTCGCGGCCGGGCGGCTGCCGAATCTGGCCGCCTGGATGGCGGAGGGCGCGGCCGCCGTGCTGCACAGCACGGTGCCGCCGGTGAGCTTCCCCGCCTGGAGCAGCTTCGCGACCGGGCTCGAGCCGGGCGCGCACGGGCTGTTCGACTTCACGCAGAAGCTCCCGGGCCGCTATGCGCTCCGCTTCACCAATGCGAGCGACCGCAGCGGCGCGACGCTGTTCGGCCGCGTCAGCCGAGCCGGCGGGCGCGTGCTCGCGCTCGGCATGCCCGCGACGTTCCCGCCCGAGCCCGTGAACGGAATGCTCCTGGCCGGCTTCGACGCGCCCGTCTCGACGGGCAGCTCGGCGCGCGCCGCGAGCAACCCCGCCTTCTACGAGGCGATCGCCAAGCGCGCGGGGCCCGTGGATGCGCGCGGAGCCCGACGAGAGCGCCACCGCCGAGGGCTGGCACGAGGCCGCCGCGGAGCGGCTCGTGGCGCGCGTGGCACAGAAGAGCCGGTTCGCACTGGAGGCCCTCGCCCAGCTCTACGTCGCCAGCATGGCGCCCGACCTGGTCTGCGTAGTGTTCTCCGAGAGCGACACCGTCGCGCACCACTTCTGGCGCGATCACGACCCGACCTCGCCGCGCCACGATCCGAGCGCCTCGACGGTGCGTCGCTTCGCGATCGCCGCCGTGTACGAGGCCCTCGACGCCGCCTGCGGGGAGCTGCGCGCCGCGCTCGGCTCGGACGCCGCGTGCTTCGTGCGTCTCGGATCACGGGGCCGGCGGGGCCGCGCGACGCGTCGTCCACCTGAACCGGCGCCTCGAAGAGGCCGGCCTGCTGGCGTTCCGCCGCGGCACGAGCCGCGACCGGCTCGCGCGTGCGGCGCGCGACACCGCGCTGCGCCTCCTCCCGCCGCGAGCACGTGAAGCCGCCTTCCGCCGCCTGCGGCCAGCCGCTGCAAAGCTCGAGAGCGCGGCGCGCTTCGGCGGCATCGTCTGGTCGAAGACCTCGGCGTTCTCCGAGGAAGCGAACACGCAGCCGGGCGTGTGGATCAACCTCGCCGGGCGCGAGGAGAGCGGCCGCGTCGCCGCCGCCGACTACGAGCGAGCGCGGGGCGACGTGATCGCGGCGCTGCTCGACTGGAAGCTCCCGAGCGGCGGGCCGGTGGTCGCGCGCGCGCGCCGGCGCGAGGAGGTCTACGCCGGCCCGCACGTCGGGCGCGCGCCCGACGTGGTGGTCGAGCTCGCGCTCGACGCCGGCTACGGCCTCTCGCTCGTGCCGACACCACGCGGCGTCGCCGCCCCCGCGCTGCGCACCCTCGAGGACCACGAGCTCGCCGGCGGCCGCGGCCGCGGCATGAACGGCACGCACCGCCCGGAGGGCGTCTGGATCGAGCACGGCACGGGCGCGCCGGCGTTCCCGAGCGGCCACGCCGCGCTCGCAGAGGCGAGCGCCGCGATCCTGTCCGCGCTGGGCCTCGCCCCCGGCGACGACGCCTGCTGCGCCCGCACCGGCGCGCGCCTACACCGCCGAGGAGGAGGCGATCGTGGCCGAGCGCCTGCGCCGCGCTGGGCTACCTCGACTAGCCTTGGTCACGATGTCGCCCGAGCTGTCGCTCGTCTTTCCCGTCTTCGACGAAGAGGACAACATCGGCCCGCTGCTCGAGAGCGCGGTGGCGCTCGGCCGTCGCCTCGGCCGCAGCTTCGAGATCGTGGTGGTGGACGACGGCTCGCAGGACGCGAGCGCGGAGCGCATCGCGGCTCTGCTTTGGCTGCATCCCGAGATCCGCGCCGTGCACCATCCCGCGAACCGGGGCTACGGCGCCGCGCTGCGCTCCGGGCTGCGCGAGGCGCGCGGCGCCCTCGTCTTCTTCAGCGACGCCGACCTCCAGTTCGACCTCGACGAGGTCGAGCGGCTGCTCGGGCACACCGGCTCCTTCGACATCGTGGCCGGCTTCCGCGCGCCGCGGCGCGATCCGTTCCTGCGGCACGTCCTCGCGTGGGGCTGGGGCACGCTCGTGAACGCACTCTTCGGCCTCGGCGTGCGTGACATCGACTGCGCCTTCAAGCTGTTCCGGCGCGAGGTGCTCGACGCGATCCCGATCGCCTCGCTCGGCGCCTTCATCAACACCGAGATGCTCGTGCGCGCGCGCGCCGCCGGCTTCCGCATCCGGCAGGTGCCCGTGACACACCGCCCGCGCCGCGCCGGCCGCCCGACCGGCGCGAGCCCGCGCGTGATCGCGCGCGCGCTGCTCGAGCTCGCGACGCTCTACCGAGAGCTGCGCACGGCGCCGGCGCCGCGCGGCGCCGAGCCCGCGCTCCCCGCGCGGCCGCGCTCGTGATCGGAGCGCTGCTGCTCATCGCCGCGGGCGTGATCTCGATCGCTGCGCTCGCGGGGATCCTCTGGCTCTCGTGGCTGTTCTCGGAGCCCGGCGCCCGCCGCGTGGATTCGCTGGCGGGCGCGCTCGGCGCGAAGCGCGTGCTCGGCGTGTTCGCGCACCCGGACGACGAGCAGCTCGTGGCGGGCCTGCTCGTGCGCGCGAAGCGGGACGGCGCCTTCACCGCGCTCGTCACCGCCACGCGCGGCGAAGCTGGCGAGCAGGCGCCGCCCGTCGCGCGGCAACGCGATCTCGGGGCGGTGCGCGCCGCCGAGCTGCTGAAGAACGGCTTCGCGCTCGGCATCGACGAGCAGGAGGTGTGGACGTATCCCGACGGCGGCGTGCCGACGGTTCCGATCGAGGAGCTGACCGCGCGCATCGCGGAGGCGCTCGCGCGCTACCAGCCCGATCTCGTCGTCAGCTTCTGGCCCGCGAGCGGCGCAACCGGACATCCCGACCACATGCGGGTCGGCCTCGCCGCGGAGGCGGCGATCGAGCGCGCACGCGCGGCCGGCGGCGGGCCACGCTGGCTCGCCTACACGCTCACGCCGCGGCGCGGGCTCGCGCGCATCGGCGGCGCGCTGGGCCGCCACGTCGCGAGCCACTCCCCGGACCCGACCCACCGCATGCCGGGCGAGAGCGCCGCCAAGCGGCGAGGCTGGGAGATCCACGCCTCGCAGCGCGACTTCGTGCGGAAGACCTACGGCGTGCCCGCGCGGCTGCTCTACCTCCTCTGGGACGAGGAGTTCTACCGGGTCGTCGAGCGGGGCGGATGACTTCGCCTCGGCTCGCGCTGCTCGGGGCCTTCGCGTTCCCGGCGCCGCTCGGCTCGCAGCGCTTCGCGGCGGAGCAGGCGGACGCGCTGCGCGCGGCGGGCGCCGCGGTCGAGCTCCTCGCGTACCCCGCGAGTGCAGAGCTGCGGGGCCTCGACCCGCGCAAGCTCGGGGCCGACGTCGCGCTCGGGCGCGCGCTCGCCGCGGCGCAGCGCGCGCGGCCGTTCTCGGCCGTGCTCGCGCACAACGCGGAGGCCGCGCTCGTGGCCCTCGCGCTCCGTCCGCGGCTGCGCCTCCCGGTGGTCTACGTCGCGCATACGCTCTGGGCGGAGGAGGCGGAGAGCTGGGCGCCCCTGCCCGGGATCGAACCGCTCGCGCGGTTCTCGGGGCGTTGGTTGGATCGGGCGGTCAGCCGCGCCTCGGATGCAGTGCTGGCGCTCTCCGAGCCGGCGCGGATCGCCTTCGCCCGCGTGGCGCGTGGGCCCGTCGCGCACATCCCGCCCGGCCATACGCCCGAGCCCGCGCCGCCTCCCGCCGAGATCGCGGCGGCCTGCGCGCGTCATGGCCTCGCGCACGAGGGCTTCGCGCTCTACGCCGGCAACCTCGACCGCTACCAGGAGCTCGACGCGCTCGACGCAGCCGCCGCCCGCGTGTCCGCGCTGCCCGTGGTCGTCGTGACGCACGACGCGCGTCGCGCCCGCTTCAAGAGCCTGCGCGTCATCCGCGTCACGACGATCGCAGAGACCCGCGCGCTCGTGCGCGGCGCCGCGCTCGCGTTGCTGCCGCGCCGATGCGCCGGCGGCTTCCCGATCAAGCTCCTCCACTACATGGACGCGGGCCGGGCGATCCTCGCGCGGGAGAGCCTGGCCGGGGCGCTCGTGCACGGCGAGTCGGCCTGGCTGCTGCGCGACGACGCCGGGCCCGCCGAGTTCGCAGCCGCCCTGGAGCGCCTCGCCGACGACCGTCCCCTGCGTGAGCACCTCGGCGCAGGGGCCCGCGCTGTGCTCGCGGCGCGTCACGCCTGGCCGGCGCGCGCGGAGGAGACGCTCGCGCTGGTGCGGAGCGCGCTCGCTCCGCAGGTGCGTCGCTAAGCTCCCGCGACCTTTCGCAGCCACCCTGCCCCCGCACGCGCGGCGGCGGGGCGTCGTGCATTTCGCGTCCGGAGCCCGGCCTGACCGCAGCACCCACCCGCCTCGCCGCGCTCGCGCGCCGCCTCGAGGAGCGGCGCGGCGCGGCGCGCGTCCAGGGCCTGCGCGGCGGCGCGCGCGCGGTGGTGATCGCGCGGCTCGTCGAGGCGCACGCGAGCGGGCCGGTGCTCGTGCTCACGGCCGGCGCGAAGGAGACGGACCGGCTCGCCGACGACCTGCGCGCGGCGCTCGGCGAGGCCGAGGACGGGCGCGTGCGCCCGTTCCCGCATCCCGACGCCGGGCCGTACGACCGCTTTTCGCCGCAGCCGCTCGTGGTCGCGCAGCGCATGGAGGTGCTGCACGTCTTGGGACGCCGCGACTGGCCACGAGGCGATCCGAGCCCGGATGCGAGCGGCGTGGAGCCGGTGATCGTGGCGCCGTGGACTGCGCTCGCCTGGCGCGTGCCGTCGCGCGAAGCGGTGCGCGCGGCGACGGTGCGCATCGCGCGCGGTGACCGCATCGACCGCGACGCGCTCGTCGCGCGCCTCGTCGGCGCGGGCTACGCGCGGCAGGCCGTCGTCGAGGAGCGCGGCGAGGTGGCGGTGCGCGGTGGCATCGTGGACGTGTTTCCGCCGCAGCGCGCGCACCCGGTGCGGATCGAGCTGCTCGGCGACGAAGTCGAGTCGCTGCGCGACTTCGACCCGGCGAGCCAGCGTTCGCAGGCGGAGCTCGCGGTCTTCGTCGCGCCGCCGCCGCGCGAGCTGCTCGCCACGCGCGAGCTGGTGGTCGAGCGCGCCGGCGCCATCCGCGCGCGCGGGCTCGCGCAGGGCGTACCGTCGCGCACGCTCGACGCGCTGCTCGACGCGCTGCTGCGCGGAGCGCTGCCGCCCGGCTCCGAGGCGATCGCCCCGCTGCTCCAGCCCGCGCTCGAGACGTTCCTCGACTTCCTGCCCGCGGCGACCCTCGTCGTGCTGGACGAGCCCGACGCCGGGCGCGAGCGCCTCGCGCGCTTCTCGGGAGAGGCGCTCGAAGGCTTCGCCGGCGCGAAGACCGGGGAACGCGTGGTGTGCGAGCCCGACGAGCTGCTGGTCGGCGCCGACGCGCTCGCGGCGGCGCTCGAGCAGCGGCACCCGGTCGCGCTCGAGCGGCTCGAGGTGGGGGGGCCGGGCGAGACGCACGTGGTCCACGCCACCGCGCACGAGGAGCTGGCGCACCGCCTGCGCGAGGCGCGCGGCGGCGACGCCCCGCTCCGGCCGCTGCTCGCATCGCTCGCGGGCTGGCGGAAGGAGGGCCTCGGGGTCGCGCTCGCCGCGCCCTCGCTCTCGTCGGCGGAGCGGCTCCGCACGCTGCTCTTCGAGTACGAGATCCCGGCCGGGCTCGAGCGCGCGCCCGCCCCCGCGTGGGAGTGGTCGCCGCCCGGAGCGGTGACGGTGCGCGTGATGGATCTCTCCGCCGGCTTCGTGCTCCGCGACGAGGGGCTCGTGGCCCTCACGGAGGAGGAGCTGTTCGGCCCGCGCGAGCCGCGGCGGCGCGCCACCAGCTTCCGCGAGGCGGCCGCGCTCGACGCGCTCGGCGAGATCGCGCCGGGCGATCTGCTCGTGCACGCCGAGCACGGCATCGGCATCTACCGCGGGCTCGTGATCCTCGAGGTCGGACGCATCCGCGAGGAGATGCTGCGCCTCGAGTACGCGGACGGCGACCGCCTCTTCGTGCCCGCGCACCGGCTCAACCTGGTGCAGCGCTACGTCGGCGGCGACGGCCCGCAGCCGGAGCTCGACAAGCTCGGCGGCGTGACCTGGGAGCGCACGAAGTCGGGCGTGCGCCGCCGCGTGCGCGACATGGCGAAGGAGCTGCTCGCCGTGCACGCCGCGCGCGAGCTCCAGCCCGGCACCGCGTTCCCGCCGCGCGACCGCGCGCTCGAGGAGTTCGAGGCCGCCTTCCCCTACGAGGAGACGCCGGACCAGCTCTCCGCCGTCGAGGACGTGCTCGCGGACCTGGTGCGCGCGCGGCCGATGGACCGGCTCGTGTGCGGCGACGTGGGCTACGGCAAGACCGAAGTGGCCGCGCGGGCGGTGCACCAGGTGGTGATGGCGGGCAAGCAGGCGGCCGTTCTCGTGCCCACCACCGTGCTGTGTCAGCAGCATCTCGACACGTTCCGCCGCCGCTTCGAGGGCCTCGCCGTCACGATCGAATCGCTGTCGCGCTTCGCGACGCCGAAGCAGGCGCGCGCGGTCCGCGACGGCCTCGCGAGCGGCAAGGTCGACCTCGTGATCGGCACCCACGCGCTGCTCCAGAAGGACCTCGTCTTCAAAGATCTCGGCTTGCTCGTGGTGGACGAGGAGCACCGCTTCGGCGTCGCGCACAAGGAGCGCATCAAGAAGCTGAAGGAGACGGTGGACGTGCTGACGCTCACGGCCACGCCGATTCCGCGCACGCTCCAGATGGCCTTCGCGGGCCTGCGCGATCTCTCGGTGATCCAGACGCCGCCGCCCGACCGCATCGCGGTGCGCACGCAGGTGTGCCGCTTCGACGAGGGGCTGATCCGCGAGGCGATCCTGCGCGAGGTGCGGCGCGGCGGGCAGGTCTACTTCGTGCACAACCGCGTCCGCACGATCGGCAGCCTCGCGGAGCTGCTCCAGCGCAGCGTGCCCGAAGTGCGCGTGGTGGTGGCGCACGGCCAGATGGGAGAGCGCGAGCTCGAGGACAAGATGCTCGCCTTCGTGCGCGGCGACTTCGACGTGCTGCTCTGCACCACCATCATCGAGAGCGGGCTCGACCTGCCACGCGTCAACACGATCCTGATCGACCGCGCCGACGCGCTCGGTCTCGCGCAGCTCTACCAGCTGCGCGGGCGCGTCGGGCGCAGCCGGCATCGCGCGTACGCGTATCTGCTGATCCCGGACCAGGCCCTCACCGCGGACGCGACGCGGCGGCTCGAAGCGATCCAGGATCTCTCCGCACTCGGCTCGGGCTTCCGGCTGGCGAGCATGGACCTCGAGATCCGCGGCGCCGGCAACCTGCTCGGCGCCGAGCAGCACGGCAACCTCGCGGCAGTCGGCTTCGACACGTATCTCGAGCTGCTCGAGCAGGCCATCGACGCGCTGCGCGGCGAGACGCCCGCGCCCGAGGTGGACCCGGAGATCCGCCTGCCGATCCCCGCGCGGCTGCCCGAGGAGTACGTGGCCGACGTGCGCCAGCGCCTCGTGCTGTACAAGCGGCTCGCGGGCGCGCCCGACGCCGAGAGCGTGGACCGCCTGCGCGACGAGCTGCTCGACCGCTTCGGGCCGCTGCCGCCCGAAGCGGTGAGCCTGCTGGGCGTGATCCGCCTCAAGGTGGCCGCGCGGGCGCTCGGCATCGCGAGCATCGCGCTCGAGGGCGGCGACCTCGTGCTCGCCGCCTCGGCTGCGAGCCGGGTCGACCCCGCGCGCCTGGTCGCGCTGGTCCGCTCCCGCGGCGAGGTGCAGGTGCTCCCCGACCACCGCGTGAAGGCTCCGGCTCCCGACCGCAGCGTCGAGGGTCTCCTGGCCCGCGCGCACTGGCTGATCGGGGAGCTGGCCGGGAGCCGCTGACCCGAATCCGCCCTTCCGGGCCACTTCCCTGGTGGAGCTCCCCCCGTCATGCGCCGCTGGCCCCTCGCGCTCTCGCTGCTGCTCGCTGCGTCCGCCGCCGCGGACGAGGTCACCTCGTTCTCCCCGCACGACGTCACGGTCGGGACCGAGCTCACGATCGTCGGCGACTTCCACGAGCTCGCCGCGGCCGGGCGGAAGCCGCACGTGATCGGAAGCCGCGACGATGCTCCCCGCGGCGTCGTGTTCGCGGTGCGCTCGCTCTCGAGCACGCAGATCCGCGCGGTCGCGCGCCGGTTCCCGGGGCGCAAGAACGGCTCGCTGGTGGGCGAGAGCTGGAGCCTCTCCGTGCTGCCGCGCGAGGGCGCTCCGCTCCCGGCGCCGGGGACGTTCATGACGGTCGGGCCCGAGCTGATCGACGTGGGCGCGGCTTCGGGCGCGCCGGGCGAGACGCTCGAGCTGCTGGTCGACAACGTCGGGACCGGGAAGCTCGTCGTGCGCTTCGGCGACAAGCCGGCGAAGCCGCTGCGAGCGGTGGGCGCTCCGGTCACGCTCCCGCCGGGCGTGCCCGGAACACCGCTCAGTGTGATCGTCCCGAACCTCCCGAGCGGCCCACATCCGATCTCACTCGAGAACGCGATCGGCCCGAGCCCGACCGAGGTCGGCTTCGACGTCGCGCCCTAGCGGCGCCCGACGAAGACCTCGTACCCGGCGAGCTCCTCGCCCGGATACTCGGCGCGGCTCGGCGCGAAGCCGGCCTCGGCGAGCAGGCGCAGCCAGGTGTCGCGCGGGAAGAGGCCCTCGACGTGGCGGTCGTGCTCCGCAGTCACCGAGCCGTCGCGCTCGCGCAGCAGGAAGGCGAAGTCGACGAGGTACGTGGTGTCGCTCGGGTCCGGATCCCACGTCCACTCGAGGTAGCGGAGGCCGCGGCCGTCCGGGCCGTCGGAGCCGCCGTGAGCGGTGCCGGGCTCGAAGCTCTCGCGCACGTGGTCGGGAGCCACGAGCAGCGCGCCGCCCGGCCGGCAGTGGACGAAGGCCGTCTCGAACGTCGCGGCGAGCTCCGCCTCGCTCGTCAGGTAGCAGACCGCGTCGTGGATCAGGACGCAGTCGAAGCTCCGCCCGAGCCGCACGCTGCGCATGTCGCCGAGGGCGTGCTCGCACTCCGGGTTGAGAGCCGAGCTCACCGCGAGCATCGGCTCCGAGCGATCGACGAGCGTCAGCGCGAAGTGCTGCTTCAGGTGCGAGGCGTGATTGCCGCCCCCCGAGCCCAGCTCGAGCAGCGTGCGCGGCTTTGCATCGCAGGCCGCGGCGAGCAGCTCGCGGTAGAAGGTGGCCGTCTCGCCGTATTCCTCGGGCGGCGAGAGCAGCGGCCACCACGTCGCGAGCTCGCGGTAGAGCCGGGGCTCGCGGCTCACCCGGCGATGAACTCCTCGACCTCGGCGCAGGCTTGCTCGTCCGTCACCTGGCGCGGCGGGTGCTTCATGAAGAACGAGGACGGACCGTGCAGCACGCCGCCGAGCCCGCGATCCAGGGCGAGCTTCGCGCAGCGCACCGCGTCGATCGAGACGCCGGCGGAGTTCGGCGAGTCTTCGACCGAGAGGCGCAGCTCGAGGTGCATCGGCACGTCGCCGAACAGCCGCCCCTCCATGCGCAGGAAGCAGACCTTGTTGTCGTTCTGCCAGGGCACGTAGTCGCTCGGGCCGACGTGGATGTCGTCGTCGGGGAGCCGCTCGGCCGCCACCGACTGCACGGCCTCGGTCTTCGACTCCTTCTTCGAGGCGAGCCGCGCGCGATTCAGCATGTTCAGGAAGTCGGTGTTGCCGCCGGTGTTGAGCTGGTAGGTGCGCTCGAGCTTCACGCCGCGGCGGCGGAACAGGTCCGTCAGCGTGCGGTGCGTGATCGTGGCGCCGAGCTGCGCCTTGATGTCGTCGCCCACGATCGGCAGGCCCTTCTCCTCGAAGCGCCGCACCCACGCCGGATCGCTCGCGATGAAGACGGGGATGCAGTTCACCACCGCGCAGCCCGCCTCGAGCGCGCACTCCATGTAGAAGCGCGTGGCCCGCTCGGAGCCGACGGGCAGGTAGTTGAGCAGCACCTCGGCGCCGCTCTCCCGCAGCACGCGCACCACCTCGGCCGAGTCCGCTTCGAGCGCATCCGCCACCACGAAGGTGCGCGCCTCGCCGTACTCGGCCATGTGCGGCGAGACGCCGTCGAGCACGCGCCCCATGCGCACGGGCACGCCGGCCTTGGGCACGTGCGCCTGGAACACCTTCGTGCAGTTCGGCGCGGCGAAGATGGCCTCGGACACGTCGCGCCCGACCTTGCGCGCGTCCACGTCGAAGGCCGCCACCACCTCGAGGTCGCCGGGGCGGAAGCCCCCGACCTCCCAGTGCATCAGCCCGATCGCCTCGCCGGCCTCGCGCTCGGCGTAGTACGCGATGCCCTGCACGAGCGAGCTCGCGCAGTTCCCCACGCCCACGATCGCGATGCGGATCCGATCTCGTGCCAAGGAGCCTCCCTCGGGCGGAATCACGGGAGTGTCTCCGCTCGGGGGGCGTTTTCAAGGTGAACGGAGCGCGGCGAGGTGTGACCCCTACGCCGGCGGCGCCGCCGGCTGCGCGCCCTGAGTCATCAGCTGGAGCAGCAGCTGCACCAGCTCCTGCGGCGGCGTCACCTCGGGCTCCTCGACGGAGTCCTTCACGTGCTCGAAGCGCAGCAGGTCGAGCTTCGCGTAGGCCTCGCGCACGCGCGGCGTGAGCAGGCCGAGCCGCTTCAGGTTGGGCACGATCTTCGAGAAGAGTCATCTGGCGGAAGCCGCGCATGAACGGCGTGTGCTGCGCCCACGGCGATCCAGAGCGGCACGTCCCAGCCGAGGCGCTCGAAGACCGGCTGCATCAGCAGCCGCTCGCGCATCAGGTGCGTCGCCTCGATCACGAAGTCCTCGCGCTCGCGCAGCTCGTGCGCGCTCCATCTCGCTTCGTGTAGACGTCCTCGAGCGAGAGCACGCCGAAGGCCACGTGGCGCGACTCGTCGGCCATGATGCGCGCGGTGATGTCCTGGATCAGCGGCTCGTCGGCCATCATGCAGCTTCAGCAGGCCGAACGCCGCGAGCGCGAGGCCCTCGACCAGGATCTGCATGCCGAGGTAGGTGACGTCCCAGCGCGGGTCGCGCAGGATGTCGTCGAGCAGCGTCTGCAGGCTCGGGTGCACCTCGTACGAGAGGCCGAGCTTCTCGGTGAGGTAGCGGTGGTACACCTCGACGTGGCGCGCCTCGTCCGCGCACCTGGTTGGCGGCGTAGAACTTCGCCTCCGCCCACGGCACGGTCTCGCACGATCTTCGCCGTCGCGAGCAGCGCGCCCTGCTCGCCGTGCAGGAACTGCGAGAGCATGAAGCTGTTCATGTTGAGCTGGAGCGTCGACGATCTCGCGCTCGCGAGAGCGGCCGCGGCGGATTCAGCAGCTGGTTCATCATGCCGCCCGCCCATCGCCTGGCGCTGCGCGCATCATGCGCTCGATGTCGACGTCGATCGACCAGTCGAGCTCGGTCGCGTTCCAGTCTGAGCGCCTTCCCCTTCTCGTAGAGCGCGAGCAGCTTCTGGCGCTTCAGCGCGTACTCCCAGTCGAAGACGGCGTCGAGCGTGGCGCTGCACCGAGCCTGAAGGCGCGCCGCTGGCGGGGAGCGGGACGGGATTCTTGCTGCACGTACTTCACGGGCGTCTCCTCCGGGGTTGGGGGGCGCGCCGATGTAGCGCACAGGAAGTTCCGCTCGATCTCGGCCTGCGAGCTCGCGATCGCTCAGCGCACGGCCGCCCGCGCGCACGTCGCCGAACACGACGAGCTGGCAGCATCAGCGCGAACGCGAACTGCACGCCGAGCTCGATGGCGAGCGCGCGGCTCGGGATGGCGCAGCTCGTGGCGCCGCGGCAGGAGCAGCGGCTGGCGATGCGCTCCGCGACGTCGGCGCGCGGAAGCGCAGCGCGTCGCCAGGAACTCCGGGTCGCTGCAGGCCGCGGAGCAGGAAGGCGGCGGATCAGGTCTGCGCCGCTCGCGGAACACCGTGACGAGCTCGTCGCGACGCAGGCGCGCACGATCACCGCGATCGGCGCGCGTCGCCCCAGCGTCGCGGCGTCGGCCAGCCGCTCGACGCGCCCGCAGCAGCTCCCCGAAGAAGCGCTCCTCGAGCGCGCGCAGCAGCGCGTCCTTGTCCGCGGAAGCGCGCGTAGAAGCCGCCCACCGAAGAGCCGGCGCGCCGCACGATCTCCGGCACCGAGGCGTCGGCGAGGCCCTTCTCGAGGATCAGCTTCTCGGCCGCGTCGCAGCAGTCGCTCCTGCGTGCGCTCGCTGCGGGGCTGCTTGGGCTGGCTCACCGCGGCTCTCCGCTGAATCCGAATCAGATTCTGATTCGGGAGCCGATCCTATCCCCACGCCAGGACCTCGGCAAGGGCCCACACCACGCGCGAGGGCCGCGGGAGCGGCCCGGTCCCAGGCCGAGGCCGCGGGAGCGCGCGAGGTCCCGCGCCGGCGTGATCCACCCAGACCGTGGCGAGCCCGGCCGCGCTCGCGCCCGCGATGTCGGCCTCGAGGTCGTCGCCGATCATGGCGGCCGCCTCGCCCGCGACGCCGAGCGCGGCGAGCGCCCCGGCGAAGGCCTCGTGCGCGGGCTTGCCGATGCCGACCTCACCCTCGATCCGCACCACATCGAAGAAGCGCGCGAGGTCGTAGCGCTCGAGCTTCGCGCGCTGGAGCGGGGCGCCGCCGTTCGTGAGGAGGCCGAGCACGTGGCCGCGGCGCCGCAGCTCGGCGAGCGCGTCGAGTGCGCCGGGGAAGGGGGTGACGCGCGCCTCCCGCTCGCTCGAGTACGCGTCCGCGACTTCGCGAACGAGTTCGCTTTCCGGGGAAAGCCCAAGCCGCTCGAAGGCTTGCGCGACGATGGCCCGCCGCGCGGCGAACATGTCCTGGCGCGCCGCGCGGCTCCGCTCCGGGTCGGCCCAGAACGGCTCGCGCACCGCGTCGAGCGCCGCGAGAAAGCGCTCGGGCGCGGCCGGCAGGCGCGGCCCGAAGCGCTCCACGATCTCGACCCACAATCCCTCGCCGCCCGCGCCGTAGCGCACGATCGTGTCGTCGAGGTCGATCAGGAGGACGCGCGGCAGCCGGTCCACGCGCGTTCTCTAGGGCTTCCGCTCGCGGTTCGCACCCCGGCGTCCGCCCGGAGCCGCTGCGGGCGCGGCCATCCTCGCCGCCGCGGTCCACGCCGCTCGCATCCGGTCGCTCCCTTCCTCGTGGCCAGTCGCGGCGTCCAGAACCCGGTCCACGCCGCCCGCATCCGCTAACTCCCTTCCTCGTGGCCAGTCGCGGCGTCCAACGAGTTGCCGTCATCACCGGCGCGAGCCGCGGCCTCGGAGCGGGCCTTGCCGAGGCCTTTCACGAGCGCGGGCTGCGGCTCGGCCTGTGCGCCCGGAGCGCGCCGGTGCTCGCGGAGTCGGCCGACGTGGTCGCCCGCCGGCTCGACGTGCGCGACCCCGCGGCCGTGGCCGGCTTCGCCGGGGAGGTGGAGGCGCGCTTCGGCGCGATCGACCTCTGGATCAACAACGCCGGCCTCCTCGAGCCGATCGATCCGCTGCGCGACGTCGCGGCGGACGCCGCGCGCGCACACCTCGAGGTGAACGTGCTGGGCGTGCTGCTCGGCACGCAGGCCTTCGTGCGCCACCTGCGCCGGCGCGGCGGCGAGGGCGTGCTCGTGAACATGTCCTCGGGCGCGGCGCGGAAGGCCTACGCGGGCTGGTCCGTCTACTGCGCGGCCAAGGCCGCCGTGGACCGGATGACCGAGTGCGTGGCGCTAGAAGAAGCCGCCGCCGGGCTCCGGGCCTACGCGCTCGCGCCCGGGGTGATCGACACCGACATGCAGGCCTTGATCCGCGCCACACCCGCCACGCGCTTCCCCGACGTGGCACGCTTCGTCGAGATGAAGCGGACGAACGACTTCAACACGCCGGGCTTCGTGGCGGAGCACATCCTCGCCATCGCCTTCGACCCGGCGGCGCGGCCTGCCGAGGTCTGCGTCCGCCTGCCGGACGAGGATCCCGACTAGCGCGCCAGCTCCCCCGCGAACCGCGCGACTTCGGCGGCCAGCTCCTCGAGCACCTCGGCGTCGGTCCGACCCGAGCGCTTCAGCACGTGGAAGCCGTGGTCGGCTCCGTCGATGACGCGGAGCTGCGCGCGGGCGCCGAGCGTCGCGCAGATCGGGCGCAGCAGCCCGAGGTCGGCGAGCGCGTCGCGCGTGCCCTGGAGGAAGAGCATCGGGAGCTTCACCTCGGCCAGATGGTCGGCGCGTTCGGTGGAAGGCTTGCCGGCCCCGTGCAGCGGGAAGCCGAAGAATACGAGGCCGCGCACGCCCGCGAGGCGGCCGGCCGCGGCGGCGTGCGAAGTCATGCGGCCGCCCATCGACTTGCCGCCCGCGACGAGCGGGAGGCCGCCCGCGAGGCGGAGCGCTTCGTCGGCCGCCGCGGCGACGGTCTCGACCAGCACCGGCCGCGGGTCGGGGCGGGCGCGCGCCGGCTGCGGCGTAGGGGAACTCGAAGCGCAGCGTCGCGACGCGGCGTCGCGCGAGCGCCGCGGCCACGTCCTCCATGAACGCATGGCGCATGCCGGCGCCCGCGCCGTGCGCGAGCGACAGGAAGGCCACGGCGTCGTCCGGCAGCTGGAGCAGACCCGCGTGCGCGCCGAAGCGGTGCTCGCGCGGCCCCGTCACGGCTCAGCGGATGCGGGTGCGAGCCCGTGCCTGCCGCCAGCGCCGCGCGGCGAGCACGAGCGTGAGCGCGCAGAGCGCGAGCGGCGCGACGTGGAGCGGATCGCTCACGTAGTGGAGCCAGTGCTCCGAGCCGCCGTCGAGCCCGTGGCCCGGGTGGGCTGCGGCTGCGCCCGCGATCCCGAACGCGGCACCCGCGATCCCGATCATCCGAATCCAGGTGTGTTCTCGCACCGGCTCAACCTCCCTGCGACTGCGCCAGCGTAGCGGCGAAGCTCGCTACCGCCTCCGCAACCTCGGCGTACACCTCTTCCTGCGTCCGCCCGCCTTCCTCGAGCTCGAAACCGTGGTCGGCGCCCTCTACCACGTGAAGCTGGGCGCGCGCGCCAATCTTCTCGACGACCGCTTTCATCAGCACCAGGTCTGCGAGCGGGTCGCGGGTTCCCTCGACGAGCAGCATCGGCTGCTCGACGGCTTCGAGGAGCGGCGCGTTGAGTGCGCTCGGGCGCCCGGGCGTATGCAGCGGGAAGGTGAGGAGGACGACACCCTTCACGCCGGGCAACCGGTCACCCTGCACGGCCAGCGCGGCGATCATCGCACCGACCGACTTCCCGCCGAGCAGCAGAGGCAGCGTACCGCGCCGCTTCTCCCCTTCGTGCGCCGCGGCGACGGCGGACTCGATCAGCACTGGCATCGGGTCCGGCTGCTCCTGCTTCGCCTCGGCGTAGGGGAAGTTGAAGCGCAGCGTGGCCACGCCGTGGCGCGCCAGTGCCGCGCTGATCGCCTCCATGAACGGATGGTGCATGTCCATGACCTGCCCGTGCGCCAGCACCAACAGCGCGCGCGCTTCGGCCGGGCGCAGCAGCAACGCGGAGGTGGGCTTGCCGCGTACGAGGATCTCGAGCTTGGTGAGCTCGGGCTCGGCGGCCCGGGCGGAGCTCGCGAGCAGGCAGGACAGCAGCAACAGGACGCGACATCGGCGCGAGCGCATGGGATCTCCGGGCGAGGAGGCTAGCGGGCCACGGGCGGAGGGGCGCGCAACCTCGGGCCGCGGCCGGGGTTCGAGTGTTGCGACGGGACGAAACCCCCGAACCAGGAGAAGACGCCATGCGCAAGCTCACGCTCTCGACCGCGATCCTCGCCGCCGGCCTGGCGCTCGCCGCCCCTGCCGCGCAGGCCGAGCCCCCGACCGGCAACCAGGTCGATCAGCACCTCGACCGCAAGGGAGAGCGCATCGACGACCGCCTCGACCACAAGGGCGAGCGGATCGACGCTCGGCTCGATCATCGCGCCGCACATCAGGAAGCCCTGGGGCACGAGCGGGCGGCGAACCACCTCGACCGCAAGGGCGACCGCATCGAGAACCGCCTCGACCGCCGGGGCGACCGCATCGAGAATCGCCTCGACCGGAAGGGGGATCGCATCGACCGCCGCCACGGCGGCAGCGCCGACTAGCGGCGCTCGCCTTC
Organism: uncultured delta proteobacterium; assembly: GCA_963716895.1. GTDB lineage: Bacteria > Myxococcota_A > UBA9160 > UBA9160 > UBA6930 > JBFIYM01. The sequence continues at coordinate 2,454,788 of CAVQUJ010000010.1, read as the reverse complement.
GGGGGGCGCGCGAGCCGGCGGATCCCATGCCATCCTCGAAGGCAAGCCGACGATGTCGGCGCGCGGAGGAACAAGCATGGAAACGCTGCGCGTCGATCGCTCGCCCGACGGCATCGTGACGGTGACGCTCCACCGTCCCGACCGGAAGAACGCCATCAACGGCCCGATGTGGGACGAGCTGATGGCGGTGTTCCGCGAGGTGGCGGAGAGCGCGAACGACCGCGTGCTCGTGCTGACCGGCTCGGCCGGCGCGTTCTGCGCGGGCGCGGACCTGACGCCCACGCCCGGCGACGCGCGCCATCAGCTCGACAAGATGCATCACTTCGGCTGGGTCGGGCTCGCGCTGCACGAGATCCCGAAGCCCACCATCGCCAAGGTGAACGGCGTCGCCGTGGGCGCGGGGCTCAACCTCGCGCTCGGCTGCGACCTGATCGTGGCGGGCGAGAGCGCGCGTTTCTCCGAGATCTTCGTGAAGCGCGGGCTCGCGATCGACCTCGGCGGCTCGTGGCTGCTGCCGCGCCTCGTCGGCCTCCACAAGGCGAAGGAGCTCGCGCTGCTCGGCGACATGCTCGACGCCAAGGAGGCCGAGCGCATCGGCATCGTGAACCGCGTGGTGCCGGACAGCCAGCTCGATGCGTTCGTCGCGGAGTGGGCCGGCCGGCTCGCTGCGGGCCCGCCGCTCGCGCTGCAGATGACGAAGCGCATGCTCACCATGGGCATGGCGATGAGCCTGTCCGAGGCGCTGCACCAGGAGGCCATGGCGCAGAGCGTGACCGGCGCGAGCGAAGACACCGCCGAGGCGATGCGCGCCTTCTTCGGAAAGCGCGAGCCCAGCTTCAAGGGGAAGTGACGATGCCCGGGATGTTCGATCTCTCCGGGCGCGTGGCGCTCGTGACCGGCGGCGGGCAGAACCAGGGCGCGGGCATCGCCCGTGCGCTCGCCGGCCAGGGCGCGGCGGTGGCGGTGAACGATCTGCACGGCGAGCGCGCCGAGGCGGTAGCAAAGGAGATCGCGGCCCGCGGCGGCCGCGCGCTGGCGGCGCCGTTCGACGTGACCGACCTCGCGGCGGTCACCGCCGGCGTGGCACGCATCGCGCGCGAGCTCGGGCCCATCGACGTGCTCGTGAACAACGCCGGGGTGCCCGAGAGCATGGGCGTCGCGCAGTTTCGCGAGATGGATCCCGCGCTCTGGCGCCGTTATGTGGACCTGAACCTCTACGGTGTCACGAACTGCTGCAAGGCGGTGATCGACGCCATGTGCACGCGCGGCTTCGGGCGCGTGATCACGATCTCGTCGGGGGCGGGGCAGACCGGGCTCGCGATGGGCGTCTCGCTCTACGCGGCAGGCAAGGGCGGCGCGATCTCGTTCATGCGCCACCTCGCGCTCGAGACGGCGCGCTTCGGCGTCACCGCGAACACGCTCGCGCTCGGGCTGATGTCGAACGCGGGCGGCGCCGAGGTCACCGCGGCGCTCGCGAAGACCGTCCCCCTCGGCCGCCTCGGCACGCCCGAGGACGTGGGCGCGGCCTGCGTCTACCTCGCCTCGAACGAAGCGGCGTGGCTGACCGGCCAGACCATCGGACTCAACGGCGGCAACTTGACTTCTTGACGAACGTCCCCGCCTCGGGGCTCAGGCGTTGGCGCTCGGGCGGGCCTTCAGCTTCTCGAACCAGGCCGAGAGGTGCTTCAGCGCCGGGTCGAGCGGCTGGCCCACGCTGCTGCCGAACTCGAGGAACGCGAACAGCACGATGTCGGCGAGCGTGAAGCGCTTCGGCACGATCGTGTCGCGGCCCGTGATCTGGCCATCGAGCCAGGCGAGACCGTCGCGCGCGATCGCCTTGAGCCCGTCCGCCGCCTCGGGGATGGTGCGGATGCGCGTCTTGAACAGCGGCAGGCCCTCGGCGAAGCGGAAGCCGTCGGCGAGGGGCTGCACGATCTTCCACTCGACGCGCCGCGTCCACATGCGCGTCTCGGCGCGGTCGCCCGGGTTCTCGCCGATCAGCGCCGGCTTCGGCTTCGCCTCCTCGATGTACTCGCAGATCGCGACCGTCTCCGCGATCACGCGCCCGTCGTCGAGCTCGAGCGACGGCATCTGGCCCGCCGGATTCTTCTGCAGGTACGGACCCTGACGGTTCGCGCCCGTCATGATGTCCACCTTCTCGATCTGCGGGAAGGTGAAGCCCTTCTCGGCAGCGAACATCCGCACGAGCTTGGGATTGGGACCGAGCGAGTCGTAGAACTTCACGAGAGCCTCCGCTGATAGGTGATGGGTAGAGAATCGAAGCCCCAGAGCAGGACGTTCGGCCGGTGCCGTGGCGCCTTTGCTTCCGGATCGAGCGCGAAGCCGTCGAGCCGCGCGAGCAGCGTGCGGAACGCGACGTTCATCTCCTTGCGCGCGAGCGCGGCGCCGAGGCAGTGGTGGATGCCCATGCCGAAGGCCAGGTGCTCGGCCGCGTTCGCCCGCGAGACGTCGAAGCGATCGGGCGTTTCGAACTGCGCCGGGTCCCGGTTCGCCGCGGCGAAGCGCAGCATGCAGAGCGAGCCGGCCGGGATCTTCTCGCCCTCGATCTCGCAGTCCTGCGTGCAGATGCGCCACATGTTCGCGGTCGGCGTGGCGAGCCGCAGCACTTCCTCGACGAGATTCGGGATCAGCGCCGCGTCGCGCTGCACGCACGCAAGCTGCTCGGGATGACGGATCAGCAGCCACATCCCTTCGACGATGGCCGATGCGGTCGTCTCGTTCCCCGCCACGAGCAGCTGCTGGAGGATCGACAGCATCTCGGTGACATCGAGCGGGCGCTCTCCCTCGACCTGCGCGTGCACGATGTCCGAGATGATGTCGTCGTGCGGCTCCTTGCGGCGCTCCTCGAGTCGCGCCGCGAAGTAGTGCTGGAACTCGACGATCAGCCGCGCCGCCTCGACCTGGCCGGCCAGGCTCGCGACGCCCGACAGCTGCGCTACGAAGCCGTCCGTCCACTTGCGGAAGAGCGCGAGGTCCTCGCGCGGCGCGCCGAGCTGCTCGGCGATCACCGTGAGCGGGAGCGGCTGCGCGAACTCGCCGAGCAGCTCGGCGCGGCCGCGCGCCGCGATGCGGTCGACCAGCTCACCCGCGATCTCCTCGATGCGCGCCTCGAGCGTCTCGACACGCTTCGCGCTGAACGCCTTGTTCACGAGCTTGCGGAAGCGCTTCTGCTCCGGGGGATCCGCGGTGAGCATGGTGTCCACCGGCGGATAGCCGTGCTTCGCGACCTCCATGACTTCGGGCGGCGGTTGCCCGAGCCCGCCCATCGCGCGAGCGAAGCGGTTCGAGAAGCGCTCCCAATCGCGCAGCACCGCGACGACCGCTGCGTAGCTCGAGATCAGGAAGATGCCGGTGTTCGGCTCGCGGTAGACGGGCGCGTGCTCGCGCACGCGCCGGTAGTAGTCCCACGGATCCGAGAGCACAGCCGGATCGAAGGGATGGAGCGCGGCAAGCGCCGGGGGGGCCGACATCGCGCGCAGCTTACACCGGCCGTGCGCGGGGTCGCCGCTAGCTTCCGGCCATGTCCCCCGGACGCGCGCTCATCGTGCTCGGCGTCGTGCTGGTGGTCGTCGGACTGTTGGTCCAGCTCTTCCCGGCGCTCGGGCGACTGCCGGGAGACCTCCGCATCGAGCGCCCCGGCTTCACGTTCTATTTCCCGATCACGACCTGCCTGCTGCTCTCCGCGGTGCTCTCGCTCGTCTTCCACCTGTGGTCACGGCGCTGAAGACCCATCGCCGAGCTCGCGCACGAAGGCGCGGCACGCGACCAGGTAGTCGCGCAAGTGGCGCGCGCGGAACTCCGCCTCGTCCCAGGGCGCGTCGGTCGCGAGCGAAGCGTGCTCGGGCCGGAGCACGTACACGAACGCGGGGCAGCTCTCGCCCGAAGCCAGCGTCACGCGAAGCTCCGGCCGCGCGTAGAACGCGCCTTCGAAGCGGTCGAGCTTGGCTAGCGCAGGCAGGTCGAGGCCTTCGTAGAGCACGCCCTCCACGCTCTCGGACGCCGCGGGCACGACGGCCGGATACACGACGCCGCGCAGGAGCCGGCGGCGGTAGCCGGCCAGCAGGGCGCCGCTGCTGCGCGAAGCGCCGGCCGACCACGAGCTCCATCACCTCGGCGAGCATCAGCGTGCCGTAGGTGAACAGCCGGATCGGTGCGGTGGCCGCGGGCTACTCCACCAGGCGGAAGACGCGCGTCTCGCCGAACCGGAAGATCCCCATCACCACGTCGCTCGTTCCGTACTTCTCGCGGAACGCCGCCACCACGCGCTCGATCTCGCTCGGGATCAGCAGCTTCTCGGCGCGCAGCGTGAGCTCGGCGCTCCCGTCGCGGAGCCGGAGCTTGCCCTCGCGCTCCACGTTGTCGCCCCAGATCGTGCCCGCGGTGCGGATGTAGGGCTGATGGTCGAGCACGACGATCCACACCGTGGTGAGGCGCGAGCCGCCGTCTTCGTCGGTGGTCACCACCTCGACCGTCTGGGTGTCTGTGAACTGTTCCCAGTCGAGCTTCGGCGGCGCCGCGCGGCCGGTGCTCGCCAATAGGAACGCCACGACGAAGAGCGTGGCACGGACCGGATGGCTGCCCATGATCCCTCCGCGGCGCGGGTCACGGCGAGCATGACAACCGCCGCCGCCGATGGGAAGGTCACTCCGCGGCCTCGGAGTGGCCGAGGGATTTCCCCGGCGCGACGTGATCTCGCACCCGCCGCTTGAGGTCGCCGAGCTCGGGGAAGCCGCCGTCGCGCTTGCGACACCAGACCTGCGTGCCGTCCACGTCCACCTGGAAGACGCCGCCGTCACCGGGCACGAGGGCCACCTCGCCGAGCTCTTCGGCGAACGTGGTCAGCAGCTCCTGTGCCGTCCACGCCGCGCGCCCGAGGAAGCGGCAGCGCGTGCAGTAGCGGATCGCGACGCGCGGCCGAGAGCGCGGAACGTTCGAGGAAGCCGAACTCGACCCTTCAGGACGGCCCTCGTTCGAGGCCACTGCCGTGCCTCCGTTCGCCCTACGGCTCACTGCGCGCCCGCTCCGCGCGGGCTTGCGCTCACAGCTTCGCGATCACGCGGTCGGCGTAGCCCCGGATCGCGTCCACCTTCTGCTGGAGCGGCATGGTGTCCTTCACGTACGCGTTGCGGAAGCCGACGATCACGTCCGTGATGCCCTGGTCTTCGAGCCGGCGGATGCCGTCCACGGTGTAGGCGTCCATCGAGATCACGTGGATCTCGAAGGGCTCGCGCTCGCGGCCGTACTCGCGGCGCAGCGTGGACAGCTTCGCGAGCTGGGCGCCGAGGTCGGCCGCCTTGCCCCCGCCGGCGTGCATCCAGCCGTCGCCGACGCGGGCGGCGCGCCGGAGCGCCGCGTCCGCGTGGCCGCCGATCAGGATCGGGATCGGCTGCGTCGGGACGGGGCAGAGCTTCACGGGCTCGAGGTCGAAGTGCTCGCCGTGGAACTCGAAGAACCCGCCCCGCGTGAGCCCGCGCAGGATCTCGATCATCTCGTCCATGCGCTTGCCGCGCCCTTCCCAGGGCACGTTCATCACGCGGAAGTCGTCGGGCCAGGGCGAGAGACCGACGCCGAGCCCGAGCCGGTTGTTGGTGAGCACGGCCACCGAAGTCGCCTGCTTCGCCACCAGCACCGGGTGCCGCATGGGCAGCTTGATCACGAAGGTCGTGAAGCGCAGCCGCTCCGTCACCGCGCCGAGCCCGGCCATCAGCACGAACGGCTCGATGAAAGGCTGGTCCTCGAGGAAGTGGCGGTCACCGTCCCCGGTGTAGGGGTATTTGCTGTCGGAAAGCTTCGGATAGAAGAGGCTCTCCGGCACGGTGAAGGAGTGGAAGCCGGCGCGCTCGGCCTCCACCGCGAGCGTGAAGAGCTGCTGCGGCTCGCACATCGACTCGGCGAAGCTGAAGCGCATGCGATCGTCCCCCGAAAGAGAGCGGAGCCTACCGCTCGGGGCCGAGCCTATCACGGGCAGGCGGGCTCAGGCCCCGCGGGCGGTCGGACGAAGAGGCTCCCTCATGGCTCAGCAGAGCTCGACGCCTGGAGCGGAGCGCCGCGCCTTTACGCGGCTGCCCTACCGCATCCCGTGCGAGTTCACGTACGCGGGCGCGAAGCTCGCGGGCATCGTCACGGACGTCTCCGCGCGCGGGATCTTCGTCGAAACCTCGAATCGCATTCCGCTGGGCACCGAGCTGCGCTTCGTGCTGCGCGACGCGCGCGGCTCGTTCGAGCTGGTGGGCCGCGTGATGCGCGAGCGGCGCTCCCATCGCTCGGTGCGGCACGTGCGCGCGAGCGGCCTCGGCATCCAGCTCGACGTGGTCCCCGAGCCCTTCTTCCGCCTGCTGGTCGAGCTCGGGCTCGGCTAGCAAGCGCCGCGAAGCGGCGTGCGCAGCGAGGCGAAGCCGAGCGAAGTCACGACAGCTCGGCTAGCGCTGGACGACGAGCACCTCGAAGCGTCCCTTGGGACCGACGTACCACGAGGCCACCCAGCCGGTGAGCCCGACCACGAGCGAGCCGAGCAGCGCCGACCCGAAGCCCGCGATGTGCATGCCTTCGAGCAGGGCCGCCACCAGCCCGAGCATCGCGGCGTTCACGACGAGCAGGAACAGGCCGAGCGTGAGCACGGTGATGGGGAGCGTGAAGAAGATGGCGAGCGGCCGCACCACCGCGTTCACGATGCCGAGCAGCAGCGCGGCGGCCAGCAGCGTGCCCGTGTCGTCGATCTGGATGCCGGGCACGATCTTCTGCGCGAGCCAGAGACCGAGTGCGGAGATGCCGAGGCGGATCAGGAAGCCGACCACGGAAGTTCCTCCCGGCGGTAGCATCGGGGACCGAGCCGGGAGGTGCCATGGATCTGGACGAGCTCTTCTGTCGACACGAGATCGAGCAGGTCATCCTGCGCCTCGCGCGCGCGACGGATCGGCGGGACTCCGAGGCGATCCGCGCCTGCTACCACGCCGACGCCTTCGACGACCACGGCGCCTTCCAGGGCAGCCCTGCCGAGTTCGCGGAGTGGGTGCCCAAGGTGCTCGCCATGTTCGCGGCGACGCAACACTTCCTCTCTCCGTCGCGCATCGAGCTCGAGGGCGACGTCGCGTACGCCGAGACCTACTGCACCGCCCATCACGTCACGCCCGCCACCGACCCCGGCGGCGAGCGCGACTCGGTGATGGGGCTCCGCTACCTCGACCGCTTCGAGCGCCGTCCGCCCGGAACACGCCGCACGCATCCGGCGACAGCCTCGCCAGTGGCCGGTCGCGGCGTCCAAGGCTGGCGGATCGCCCGGCGCACCTGCGTCTGGGACTACACGTACATCGTCGCGGTCACCGAGAAGTGGCCGTTCGGGCCGGGCTTCCGGCTCGGCAGCCCGGATCGCAGCGACCCGAGCTACGCGCAGCTCAGGCCAACCGCCGGCTGAGCAGGCGGCGCTCGCTGCCCGAGAAGCCCTCCGAGCGATAGAGCGCCTGACCGGCTTCGTTGTCGGCCTCGACTTCGAGGTGGAGTGCGCGCACGCCGGCGGCGCGCGCCTCTTCCATCAGGGCGCGCAGCGCCGCGCGGGCGAGGCCCTGCTGCCGGTGCGCCGGCTCGACCCAGATCTCGTCCACGAAGGCATCGCGCCCGCCCCACTCGAGGCTCCAGCCGAAGGTGAGCGCGACGTAGCCGGCCGTCTCGCTCGCGCGCAGGATGCGATACACGCGCCCGAGCTCCGGGCGCGCGAGCAGCGCCGCGAGCGCGCGCCGCGCCACGGCCTCGTCGAACGCATAGCCCTGGGAGGCGTTGAAGCGCGCGAGCATCGGCAGGAGCGCCTCGCAGTCGGCAGGCCCGGCGGGCGCGAGCACGGACGACACGGCGGGCTCAGCTCCCTGGTTTGTCCGCGAGCGCCAGCAGCGCGATGGTCGGCTGCACCCAGGCCGCGAGCGCGCCGGCGTAGAGCGCCTTCCAACCGAGGAACGCCGGGAGGCCGAACGCCTCGACCCCGAACGCGGTGAGCAGCGCGACCGCGAGCCCGCCCGCGAGCGGCACGCACGCGAGCCCGAGCGCGAGCGCGCGCAGCGGCAGCTTGCGCTGGAAGGGCCGCAGCCAGCCGGCCAGCGCGCCGCCGAACGCGGGCGCGGCGCCCTTCCGCACCCGCCCGCGCACGAGCGGCGTCACGATCAGGCAGGTGATCGCAGGCAGGAAGAAGCTCGTCCCGAGCGTGTCGCCGCCGATGCTCGATTGGCCCCAGAGCGGAACCGTCTCGGCGCCGCGGAACATCGCCCAGCCGATCGCGCCGTTGATGACCACGTTGATCACGAAGCCCACCACGCCGTGCTCGAGCCACAGGAAGCGCCGCTGCTCGGAGCTGAGCTGCACGGCTACGCCCGCACGCGCGGCGCGAGCCGCGCGTTGAACTTCTCCGCGTCGATCACGAAGCGCTCGTGCGTACCCTCGCAGATCGTGGCTGCGTCGTCGCGCGCGCTCACGCGGAACCCGAGGCGCCGGCCGTCCACGGCGGTGAGCTCGACCTCGACGACCACGTCGTTGCCGGGCGGCGTCGGCGCGGCGTGGCTCACGTCCACGCGCGTGCCCACCGTCTGCTCGCGCGGCCAGTCGAGATGCGGGTTCACGGCCTGGATGCACGTCCACTCGACGAGGCCGACCAGGTAGCCCGTCGCGAACACCCGCGGCATCGCCTGGAACTCGACCGCCTCGGGAAAGAGCGCGGGCACGACCTTCGTCGCCGGCACGCGGTACGTGAACGTGTGTCGCAGGCCCGCGCGGAGCGTGTCACGCATGGCGCAGCAGCCAGCTTCCGAGCGCCACGGTGCCGAGCTCGAGCGCGAGCGCCTGCATCGTCCAGGCGGTGAGCTCACCGTCGAGGCCGACGCCGAGCAGGCGCGCGCTGCCGAGCCCGGCGCACGCCACCGCGAGGGTGATCAGCGCCTGGCGCGTCCAGCCGGGGCGCAGCGCGCCGACGAGGGCGAGCGCGCCGATCGCCGAGGTGAGCCCGCCGTACGTGGCGCGCATGTCGATGGCGCCGGTCGCCGTCGTGAAGCTCACGCCAGCGGCGCCGGCGAGGAAGCCCGGTACGAACAGGCAGTAGAGACCGAAGGGAAGCCAGAGCACTGCGGAGATGCCGAGGAAGATGCGCGCGGCCACCGAGCCTCCTTCGCGTGGTGCGCGCAGCATATCACCGCAGGTGGGCGAGCTGCGCGTCGTGCCACCGCGAGAGCGTGAGCTGCGCGGTCACGGCGCCGATGGCCGCGAGGAACATGTCCCACTGCGTGTCCCAGACGTCGCCCTGCGTGCCGAGGAAGTCGGTGGCGGCCGCGCCGCCGAGCAGCGCCGTCCACCACTCGATCAGCTCGTAGAGCGCGCTGAAGGCGAGGCAGACCGCGACCACGAGGAAGAACAGCCAGCCGCCCGGCCGGAGCGGCGTGCGCCGCAGCAGGATCTCGCGCGCCAGGATCGCGGGCACGAAGCCCTGCGCGAAGTGGCCGAGCCGGTCGTAGTGGTTGCGCGCGAAGTCGAACAGCTCCTGCGCCCAGAAGCCGAGCGGCACGCGCGCGTACGTGTAGTGGCCGCCGACCATCAGGATCACCGCGTGCACGAGCAGCAGCCCGTACAAGAGCGGCGTGAGCGGGAAGCGCCGAGCCGTGGCCAGCAGCAGCGGCGCGCCGAGCAGGACGGGGAACACCTCGAGCCACCACGTCGCGCGGTCGTACGGCGCCGATCCCCGACCAGAGCAGCACGAGGCCGGCCGCAGTGACCCAGAGCTGCGACCGGACGCGTCACAGGAGGACGGGCGCGAGCCGGACCGGGATCGACCGGCTGCCGCAGCAGCAGGCCGTACCACCAGTCCACGAGCCCGTACTTCGCGCGAAACGCCGCGTCGAGCTCCGCGGCGATCTCGGGCACGTCGTGGGGCTCGGCGCGGTAGCGCCTGCGTCTCCCCGTACCGCACGAGCTCGACGTCCGGGTTCTCGCGGAGCCGCTGGTACCAGCTCCGCTCCGGGTTCGCGACGCGCACCCAGGGATCGTGCTCGTAGTCCACCACCCAGAGCTTGGTCTCGTAGCTCACGCCCTCGGCGTCGGTGGTGCGCAGCACCGCGACCTCGGTCTGCTCACCTGCCCAGTAGGTGCCCCCGGCGAGCAGCATCAGCACGAGCAGCAGACCGAAGAGCAGGCGCCCCATGCCGGCTCAGTCGGGGTTTTCGTAGAACACGTACGGGGTCGAGTAGTCGCTGACCTCGAAGTAGACCTTCTTCTCGCCCGGATCCTTGATGCCGTTCAGGTTGGCGTCGTAGCACGCCGTAGCCGTAGCGGTACGAGCGCGGCGCCTTGTCCTGCGTGCCGTAGGCGGTCGAGAGCTTGTCGATCGCGAGGAAGCGCTTCACGAGCTTGTCGCCGGCATAGACCTCGAGCACGCCGTTGGTGCCCGTCCAGTTCTGCACCGCACGGCCCAGCTCGTTCTGCGTCTCCTGCGTGCAGCCCCACGCGAGCGGCACGAGCGCGGCCGCGAGGAGCACGATGGATCGCATTCTCATCTTCACCCCCTTCAATGGGACGGCTCGCGCAGGAAACGCCCCGTGCGCAGGAAGGCGAGCGTCTGATCGGCGACCTCGCGCGAGCGCAGGATCATGGTGTGGGAAACGGGCAGCACGAGGAAGTCGCTCATGCCCTCGAGCTGTGCGCTCGCAACCGAGACGGTGCCGTCGTCTTCACCCGGGATCATCTGGGAGCCGATCGGATTCAAGCTGTCCGTCCCGGCGATCACGCCGACCTCGAAGCTCGCGGCCGGCAGCCGGTTCGGCAAGCTGGCGCTGTCCGTGCCGAGCTCGACCGCGGTCGGTCCCGCCAATGCGCGCAGCGTCTCGGAGCCACGCAGCCGATCCGCGAGCTCGCTGCCATGGTTGGGCGGCGCCAGCATCACGACGCGGCCGAGCTTCGGCAGCGGATGCTCGGCGAGCTCGGCCCGCAGCAGGATGCTGCCGAGCGAGTGCGTGACGAAGTCGATGCGCTCCGCCGCGGCGCAGCAGCGCGCGAGCTCGGCGTCGAGATCGGCGACGAGGGCCTCGGGGGGCTTCCCGGTCGAGTCGTAGCGCAACGCGCGCACCTCGTAGCCTGCGGCCTCGAGCCGCTTCGCGAGCGGGCGCATCGCGCGGTCGGTGCGGCCGAGCCCGTGCACGAGCACCACCAGCTCGCGCGGCGCAGGCGCCTCCGCGCGCGTCGCGGGAGCGAGCAGGAGGACGAGGATCGAGACGATCGACGCGAACACGGCCCTCACGCCTCGCTCCCGGCTTCGGGGAACTCGAGCCCGCACGCGGCGCACTCGCGCGCGGACTCGGCGAGCGGCTCGCCGCAGGCCGGGCAATCGTGCAGCTCGGTGCCCGCCGCCACCTCGTGGCCGACCGACTCCGGCAGCGTCTCCTGCACGAGCTGCGTGCGCAGGCGCGTGGCCTCCTCCGCATCGGCCGGGCGCACGTACAGGCCGAAGGTGGTCGCGACGCCGGAGCCGCGCGGGCCCCCGAGCCGGATCTTCTCGTCCGGCGGATACGAGGCGATGCGGCTCGACAGGCCCGCGGCCTGGAGACGCTCGGCGATCTCGTGCAGCGCGCGCGGGTCGCCGCGCTCGATGCACGTGAGCTCGCGCGCCGGCGGCAGCTCGCCGACCGGCTGCGGCGGCAGCGCGGCGCCGGCGAGCTCGAGCGCGACGTCGCAGTCGGGGCAGCGAGCCACCCAGTTCTGGAACTCGCCGCGACAGCTGGGACAGACCTTGAACATGGAGCGCCCGAGTATGGCGCTTCCGGGCGTTCGATCGATACCTCCGCCCGCACGCGCTGTATCCCGAGAACTACCGCGTGTTGCTGGAGCACCGAGATCACGCTCTGGCGGCGCGTGCCGGACTGAGCGCCTTCACGAGGAAGAGCTGCGCGTGCCCGCGCGGGTAGCCCTCGGCGCGGCCGCACTCGCGGTAGCCGTGGCGCCGGTAGAAGCTCGGGCGCCTGGAAGCTGTGCGTCGACAGCACGAGCTGCACGCAGCCGCGCGCGCGGGCCTCGTCTTCGGCGGCGCGGAGCAGCCGGCTGCCGAGCCCGTTGTGGCGTTCTTCCTCGCGCACCCACAGGAAGCGGACCTCCGCGCAGCCGCCCCAGGTGTGGCCGGCCAGCCCCGCGCGCAGCGCGCCGCTCGCGTCACGCAGGAAGACCGCGAGCGAGCGCCCGTCGCGCAGCCCCGTCGTGGCGCAGTTGAACTCGTTGATCTGCTCTTCGAGCTCCGCGAGATCGCGCGCTCGCGGCTCGTCTTCGAAGCGAATCTCGTCGGCCACCACCGGCTCCTCTCCTCAGCGCCCGCGCGGCCGCTACGCTCCGCGCGTCGCGACGGAGGACCGCTTGACCGAGGCTACCCCCTGGCGCCGCTGTAGCGCCTGCAAGAAGCCGATCGCCCTCGGCGCCGTGTACTGGGCGTGCAACGTCTCCACCTGCAACCAGAAGCGCACCGCGCTCTCCTTCTGCAGCGTGAGCTGCTGGGAGGTGCACCTGCCCGGCGCGAACCACCGCGAGGCCTGGGCCGTCGAGAAGCGTGCGCCGAAGACGCTCGAACCTGCCGACCCCACGCCGCCCGCGCCTGCTGGCGGACATTCCGGTGGCCAGTCGCGGCGTCCAGGAACCGGCGGCGTCCGGCGTCTCGTGCGGAGCACCGCGCCCGCGGCGCCCGCGCCCGACCCCGTGCCGCGCGAGGTGCTCATCATCGCGAGCCGGCTCAAGGACTACGTGCGCGCGCGCGTCGGCTACAACACCTCGGACCGCGTGCTCGAGCCGCTCTCCGACATCCTGCGCCGCGTCGTGGACGAGGCGATCGAGAACGCCCGCCGCGACGGCCGCATGACCGTCCTGGATCGCGACATCCCGACGGACTGACGGACATGAGGGGATACACGCCGCCCGCATCCGGCCGCGGCCTGCATCGTCGTCAGTCGCGGCGTCCAAGGCTTGCCACGCATTCCAGCTCGATGCGAGCGCCGAACGCGAGGCCGGCGGCGCCGAATGCGCTGCGCGCCGGCAGCGCGTTCGGGAAGTAGCGGCGGTAGACGGCGTTCATGCGCGCCCACTCGCTCATGTCCGCGAGAAAGGCCGTGCACTTCACGACGCGCCCGAGGCTCGAGCCGTTGCGTTCGAGGATGGCCCGGATGTTGTCGAGGGCCTGCGCGGTCTCGGCCTCGATGCCGCCCGGCACGAGCTCGCGCTCCCCGGGCCGGACGCCGAGCTGACCCGAGAGGAAGAGCAGCTCGCCCACGCGCACGGCGTCGGAGAACGGCAGGTCGGCGGCCTGCGTCTCGGGCGAGCGATCGAAGACGATGCGCGGCAGCGGCGGCAGCCGCACCGCCACCGAGCGGGAGGTGTCCTGGAGCAGACCGACCCAGACGTCGCGCCAGCCGTACTTCGCGCGCAGCAGCGCGCGCACGCGGTCGTGCGCGCCGGGCGCGTCGCTGCGCTCGACGCGGAAGCGCTCGCGCCGGCCGTCGCGCTCCACCTCGATCTCTCCCGCGGCTCGAGCCTCGGCGAGCCAGGCGCGCTCCGGCGTCGCGGCCTCGACCAGGAGCGCGCCGCCGTCGTCGACCCACCAGACGTGCGTCTCGCGCACGCGGCCGTCGGGACGCGGCGTGACCAGCACCGCGACGTCGCTCGCCTCGAGCGAGAAGAGCGTGACCGCGCCGAGCGCGACCAGCAGCACGAGCGCGACCAGCGCGAGCCGCCTCACAGCAGCCCGTGGGCTCGGAAGAAGTCGAGCACGAGCGGCCACGGCCGCTCGCAGTCGTTGTGGCCGCACGGCAGGAAGTGCAGCTCGGCGTGGCTCGAGCCGTCGCCGAGCGCCTGGCCCTGCGAGGGCGGCACGATCTCGTCGCGCTCGCCGTGCAGAACGAGCACCGGCCCCTCGAAGCGGCGCACCACGCGCAGGTTGTCGAAGCGGTCGCGCACCAGCCACGGCGCGAGCCAGCCCGGCACGCCAAGGAGCCGCGCCATCTGCGTCACGCTCGTGAAGGTGGATTCGAGCACCAGCGCCGCGAGCGGCCGTTCCCGCGCGAGCGCGCAGACGGCGCCACCGCCGAGCGAGCGTCCCCAGCCCACCACCGGGCGGCCGGCGAAGCCCCGCTCTCGTGTCGCGAAGTCGTAGGCCGCCGTCATCGTGTCGAGTATCGAGCGCGCCGAAGGCGCGCCGCCCGAGCGCCCGTAGCCCGGGTACTCGACGAGCAGCGCCGTCGCACCGAGCGCGCGTGCGGGCTCGAACGCCTCGACCCAGTGGTCGATCAGCTCGCCGTTGCCGTGCGCATAGAGCAGCAGCGGCCCGCCCGAGGCCCCCGCGCGCGGCGGCAGCAGCCATGCCTCGCTGCGCGCGCCGTCCGCCTCGAGCCAGATGCGCTCGCCGCCGAGCGACTCCGGCTCGACCGAGCCGAACGCGCGCGAGCCGGGGAAGAGCAGGCGACGCTGCCCGAAGTAGAGCAGCGACCCGAGCAGCGCAAAGACGACGAGGCCGACCGTCAGGCCGAAGAGCAGCGTGCCGCGGAGCACGCTCATCGACGCGCCGCCTCCCACTTCGCGACCGCCCGCTTCGGCGCGGCAAAGCGCCAGCCCAGCTCCGCGACGCGCGCGAGATCGGCGGCCTTCACCGCGCGGAGCCGCACCAGCACCGCGGGGTAGCCGGCATAGTGGTCCGTGACGTGGAAGGTCTGCGGCGCCGCCTCGAGCAGCGTCTCGCGCTCTTCGAAGGAAATGCGCACCACGAGATCCTCGCCGTCTTCGCGCAGGCGGGCGAGGAACTTCTTGCCCACGCGAAAGGCCGGCGTCCCATAGGACGAGCCTTCGATCACGCCGGGCAAGGGCGCGAAGCAGCGGCGCACGGCAGCCCACGAGAGCCGCCGCGCGGTCATGCGGCCTGACGACGCGTGAGGAGCAGCCAGAGGCAGCAGCCGACCACGACGGCGTCGATCGCGACGAAGAGCGCGAGGATCGGGTCGAAGTGCGCGCGCAGCAGCGAGCTGCCGCCGAGCCCGCCCACCGCCGGCAGCGCCACCGCGAGCCAGAGCGGCCACGCGCCCGGCCGCAGCAGCAGCAGGCCGAGCACGAAGTAGATCACGCCGAACACCGCGAGGCCGGGCCCACCCGCGCCGGAGGTGACGGCATACTGCACGAGATGGGCGACGCCGGTGAAGAGCAGGAGCCCACTCGCGATCGTGCGTGCGCGGTGCATCGGTTCTCCTCGGGATCGCCGCAGCATGCCACGCGGCGCGGGGTCCTGCTCAGGCGCGGCTCGCCTTTTCGAGGCCGAGCCGCGCGAACCAGCGGCCGTCTCCGGGGTCCGGCATGCGGTCGAGCGGCCAGCCGTCGGGCACCGCGAAGCCCGGTTCGAGGTTCGACGCGGCCACGATCGAGAGGTCGTCGTTGTCCACCGCGACCAGCCGCTCGAAGGGCCCGGCGCTCGCGACGAGCGCCTCGAGCTCGGCGCGAGCACGCCCGGCGTCGCAGCTTCCCCGTGCGCGGTCGCGGAGGTAGAGAGCCACGTCGGCCTCGGAGATCGCCGCGAGCGCGTAGATGCGGAGCCGTAGCTCCCCGAAATGGTCCCAGTCCAGGAACTCGAGCCAGCCGCACGCGCCGCACGAACGGCAGCGCACCACCGCCTCGAGGGGGCCGTCGTACCAGTCGAGGATCTCGGCCGGCGCGAGCGTGAACGGCGCCGGGCCGGGCGCGAGCGCGGCGAGGTGCGGGCAGAGCGTGAGGTCGTCCCTCATCGCCGGGCTCGCGACTTCGGGCGGCGCTTCGCGCCGGTCGTGGGCCGCACCAGCGCCGCCGCGCGGCCTGCGGCTGGCGCGAGGGCGCGGCCCTGCTCGACGGCGCCGCGCAACAGCCGCCGCAGCGCGGGCGCGGCGAGGTCGCGCCGCGCCGCGATGCGGACGTGGCGGATGCGCGCACCCGAGCCGAGGAGGATGCCTGCGGGGTCTTCGAGCGCGGCGCCGCGGTTGAAGCCGAGGTTCACGTGGCCCGAGTATGCCGCGACGTGACAGAACGCTTCGGCGAGGCGCCCCGTGAACGTGTACGCGATGGTCACCGCGTTGTAGGCGTCGTAGATGAGCTCGTTCGCGTCGGGCGCCGCGGCGAGCACGAGCCGCCGCGTGTCGAGGAAGAGCCGCGCGATGGCCGGCTCGAAGGCCGAGAGGAAGCCCAGCAGCTCCGGCGCCGGCTTCCGCATCAGCCGTCCGCTTCGAGCTGCAGCCAGTGCACGCTCGTGATTGCGATCCACCCGAAGATCGACGCCTCCGCGACCCGTTGGCTGATGCCCCGCAGCGGCTCGAGCGAGGGCGTCAGCATGGCGGCAAGCCCCAACGCGACGCCGAGCGCGGCCGCCGCACAAGCGCGCGAGCCCAGCGCCGGGGCCAGCAGCAGCAGGCCGGCGCTCGCTCCGACGTACTCGAGCAGGCCGAACGCGTTGTGGATCGACTGCGCGAGCGAGCCCGCGCTCGGGCAGCCGGGGTCGCAGCGGAAGACGGCGCTCACGAGATAGGCGAGCCCCACCGCGCCGAGGCAGGCGAGACCCGCGCGCACTCGGCGCGCGCCCGGCAGGAGGCCGTCCGCCAGCGCGAGGAACGCGAGCACGAGCACGCCTGTCGGCGCGAAGCCCGCCAGGGAGACGAGCGCGCCGTGCACCGCGCCGTGGGCTCCGAGCTCGCTGATGAACTGGGAGGCGTGCGAGTAGGGCGCGCTCGCGCAGGCGGCGACGCCCGGCACGGCGAACGCCCAGGCCGCCGCGGCGAGGCCGCACGCCGCCGCCGCGCGCCGGCGACTCACTCGCGCTCCGGCAGGCCCTCGGCGAACTGGGGCAGCGAGTCGGTGATCTCGTGCCACGGCGCCTTCGAGCTCACCCACACGTGCGCGAGCGGCCGGCGCTCCGGGTCGGAGTCGAGCGTGCCGAGGCGGAGGCGGCGCAGCTCGGGCTCGCTGTCGCGCCGGCTGTAGACGGGCGAGCCGCAGCGGCGGCAGAACGCGCGGTACTTGCCCGGCGAGGATTCGTACTCGGTGACGAGCTCCGCGCCGGAGCTCAGCGTGAAGTAGCGGGTGCGCGTGGGCGCATTCGACGCGAAGGCCGAGCCCGACGCGCGCTGGCACTGCTTGCAGTGGCAGTAGCCCGCGGGCCCGAGCTTGCCCGTCACCCGGAAGCGCACGCCGCCGCAGAGACAACCGCCCTCGAGCACGCCTCGACCTCAGGCCTGGTGCGCGTAGCGCCAGCGGACCGACTTGAGCCCTTCGAGCAGCCGCATCACGCCGTCCAGCAGAAGCCCGATCAGTCCGATGATGATCATGCCGGCGATCACCAGGTCGTAACGGTTCCCCGCGTTGCGCGAGTCGATGATGAGATATCCGAGCCCGGAGCGCAGCGCGATCATCTCCGCCGCCACGACGACGAGCCACGCCACGCCGAGGCCGATCCGCATTCCGACGATGATCTGCGGCAGGACGGCGGGGATCACGACCTGACGGAAGAGCGTGTAGCGCGACACCCCGAAGTTCTCGGCCGCCCACAGATAGCGCCGCTCGATGTTGTGCACCCCGACGGTCGTCTGCACGATCATCGGAAACACCGACGAGATGAAGATGAGATAGATCGGCGAGGCGTTGCCGACGCCGAACCAGAGGATCGCGATCGGGATCCAGGCGATCGGCGAGATCGGGCGGAGGATCTGGAAGATCGGGTTGAGCGTGTCGTACGCGCCGCGCGACCCATCCCATCCAGAGCCCGAGCGGCACGCGCGACGGCGACCGCGAGCAAGAAGCCGGCGCTCACCCGCAGCAGCGATGCGCCGATGTGCTTCCAGAGCGTGCCGTCGCGGATCAGCTCGACCGTGCCGGTGACGACCTGCCAGGGCGTGGGAAAGATCACGCTCCCGGTCGTCGCGACGCACGCCCACCACGACGCGATCAGCAGCGCGATCACCGCCACGGACGGAAGCGCCTGGCGCTCAGCTTGCTCATGTCGTTCGTTTCCAGGAGCTCGCGCACCCGCCACGCGAGTCGCGCCCACGGCGTCTCGGGGAACGGCTCGACGAGGATCGTCATCTGTCCGCTCGCGTGTGCGGTGCAGGCGAACTGGTAGCTGGAAGCGACCGCGAACGGCAAGCGGAAGCTCTGGCCCGGCATCATCAGCGTCGGACCGAAGATCTGCGGCACGTCGTCGTGATTCTGGAGCACGAGCACGTCGCGCACGCCGAGCGTGAGCCGGATCTGGTCGGGCAGGATCTCGACCTCGTCGCCGGCCATCCGGCGCGCCCAGGTGCCCTGCGGAATCTCGAAGATCTGCTCCCGCGACGGCGGAGCGAGATCGGCGCGAGCCCGGCCGAGCCCACGCCGATCGCGAGCCGCCAGCCACCGGGATGATCAGTCTTGATCATGGCCGCGACCCCGCGGCACGCGCGTCACCGCTGCAGCAGGAGCCGGACGTCGTGCGCGTAGTCGTCGGCTGCTATGCCCGTACGGCATCAGCGCGCGGAGCCTTCCCGCGCGATCGATCAGGTACGTGAAGGAGGAATGGCGAGAACGAGCTGCTCCCGGCTGCTGGCCGACCGCGATCCCGTAGCTCTCGCGCACCGCGGCGAGCTGCTCGGCCGTGCCCGTGCCGCCGATGAAGGTCGGGTCGAACGTCCGCGAGGTACTTCCGCAGCCGCTCGGCGTCGTCGCGCTCGGGATCCACGGTGATGTAGACGACCTGGACGTCCTCGGCGTCGGCGCCGAGCTTCTTGCGCGCCTGCGGCCAGCGCCGCGAGCGTCGTCGGGCAGACGTCGGGGCACGAGGTGAAGCCGAACCCGAGGATCACCACCTTGCCGCGGTAGCGGCTCGAGCGTCAGCTCCGCGCCGTCGGACCCGCGCAGCGAGAAGCTCGGGCGCCGCGCGCGGCGGCTCGAAGACGCCCGCCTTGAAGCTTCGGATCGTCCGCCGGCGGCCCGCCGCCGCGCGCGCGAGCAGCGCGAAGCGAGCAGCACCGGCAGCGCGTGCAGCTCAGAGCGTGATCGGCGCCGGCTGTCGCATGTCTTGGCGAAGCTCTCGTCGACGTAGCGTCTCGTACGGGATCGGGCGCTTGATCGTGCCGGCCTCGATCGAGAGCTGCATCAGCTCCTCGAACTCCGAGCGGATCATGCGCAGGTCGCCGTACGTCACGCGGTCGGTCGGGTTCTCCATCACGAACTTGAGGATGTTCGGGTCCTGATTGAAGAAGTCGCGGCCGGCGGCGATCGCGACCGCCTTGTCGCGGTTCTCCTGCTGCGCGTCGAGCCACACGCCCGCGCCGAGCACGTGGTTCGACGAGGTCCTGCACCAGCTCGCGCGGCTCGTCCTGGATCAGCTCCTCGCGCACCGTCAGCACGCAGCAGATGTACTTGCGCCACTCGTCGCGCGTCATGCGCAGCGGCCGCGCGTAGCCGGCGCGCTGCGCGGCCGCGCCGAACGGCTCGCCGGTGCAGTAGGCGTCGACGGCGTTGGCGTAGAGCGCGGCCGGCATGTCGGGCGGCGGCATCTCGACGATCTCGATGTCGGTCGGCGTCATGCTCTCCTCGCGCCAGCATCTTGCGCAGGAACAGGAAGTCGACGGCGAAGCGGCTCGGGATCGCGATCGCGCTTGCCCGCGAGCTGCTGGAAGTGCTGATACGGCGACTCGGTGCGCACCATGATCACGGCGCCCGAGCGATGCCCGAGCGAGACGATCTTCACGGGAATCTTCTTGTCGGCGAGGTCCATCACCAGCGGCGCGAGCATGTAGCCGGCCTGGATCCGGCCGGCCATCAGCGACTCCTTGATCTCGGGCCAGCCGCTGTACTTGCTGTACTCGAACTCGAAGCGGGGAGCGCCCGGCGCGGCCGCGCGGTTGCTGGCCGCCTTCGCCACGCAGGCGACCGGCAGCGTGAGATTGCAGGTGACCGGCAGGCCGCCGACGACCGAGCGGCTCGACCACCTTCTTCTCGCCCCCACAGGCGAGCGGGCCGAAGGACAGCGCGGCAACGGCGGCGCTCTGGAGCAGCTCGCGGCGGCTGAGCAGGGGGTCCACGGCCCGTGTCTATAGCACCGTCGTGAGCCAGGCGACGGCCTCCTCGCGCGTGGCGAAGAAGCGGAACTGCCGGCCGGCGTTCGCTTCGCGGGCGAACTCGCGGAAGCGGGGCGAGTGGGCAGAGAGATCGGGGACGACGGCGGCCATGCGAACACCGTAGTTGGTGAGCTTCTGCACGAGCTCGCCGGCGACGCCCGTGCTCAGGTCGAAGAAGGCGGCCGGGAGCGCGTCGCGATCGAGCAGGAGCGCGCGGGCCCCGTGCTCGATGCAGCGCACGAGCGCCTCGACGGGAGCCAGCGGCTCTGCACCGTCGGGCTCGAAGAAGCCCAGCGGGGCTAGAGCCACCGCCTCACCTTTGCGCAGTACGCCGCGTACTCGCCGGGGAACTTCTTCGCGAGCATCGCCTCCTCTGCGGACACGAACAGCTTCTGGATGAGGACCATGAAGGCCGGGAGGACCGCGAAGGGCGAGAGCGAGCCGGCGAACACGGCGGCGCCGAGGAGGATCAGCGCCATGCTGAGATAGATGGGGTTGCGCGTGAATCGGTACGGGCCTCGGAGGATGAGGTTCGACGATTCCTGGAACGGAACGATCGTGGTGCCGGCCCGACCGAACTGGATCGTGGACCAGGTCCCGAGCGCGAGGCCGAGGGCCGCGAGCGCGAGCCCGGTGTAGTGCCAGGGCGACGGAACGAGCGCGGCAACGGGCGCGTAGCGGTGGAGCGCCACGATCAGACCGAGCGCGAGGCCGAACCAGACGGGCGGAAGGAACCGCGGTGCCTTCATGCCGGTGTCACCTTCTCAGGGCCGCGCGGGGTCGAGCCGGACGGGAACCCGCTTCGACGGGTCGCCCGAGAGACCCACGATCCAGTTGGCCGCGCCGTACTTCTGGGCGAACGCCTCGTTGACGGCTCGGACGACCGCGGGGTCTCGCACGGGCACGGCCGTCCGGAGGCTCCGCGTCCCGGCGCGCTCGAGCTCGACCTGCGGGTCTGCCACGAGCCGCAGGAACCAGCCCTTCTCCGCGTGCCCCGTGCGCACCCACTCTGCGCCGCCCTGATCCACGACCCACAGCCGCGTCGCGTGCTGCTGTCCGCTCGCGTCTTTGCTGCGCAAGGTCACGACCTCGCCCGACTCCGACGCGAGGTAGACGATCCCGAAGAAGCCGACGACGAGGACGACGATCGCAGCCACGAGTCGGAGCAGCAGGCGCATCAATTCGCATTCCGGAGCAACACGAGCCGGAACTCTCCGAAGTTCATTCCGAGGATGAGGCGGATGGGAACGATCGATACGAGCAGGCCGACGACCGCGCCGATCGGAAAGACGGCGAGGCGTATGGTCTCGGCTCGCGCGCCAGCAGCGCCCAGGATGAAGCCGAGGATCGCGCCGAGCACGATCCCGACGAGCGATCCTGCGGCGACCGCGATGAGATTGCGCCAGAGATACGCCCACCACACGCGCGCCGTTCGCCCCCAGGTCACTTCGAGCTCCATCGGAGCCTCCTGAGCTCCGAGCCACGTTACCACCGACCGGGAGCGGCAGTGATCTGGAGCAACCGCCGCATGAGCAGGAGCCCCAGGATGCCGACGAGGGGCGACGTGAAGAGACCGGGGAAGTAGCCGCCGACCCGTGCCGAGAACACCAGGTGAGCGACTCCGTTCGCGAGCCCGGCGATGGCCAGGAACCAGAGCGGGAACAGCGCGACCCGGCGACGAGCCGCCAGACCCGGGAGGCTGAGACCCCAGGCGGCGAGCCAGAACAGGTTGAACGAGACGAAGAAGCGGGACGACCACGGCGCGAGGCCGAGGAGCTCCGGGAAGCGTTCGCGGAAGCCCGTTGCGAGCTCTTCGGCGAAGTGGGCGAACTGGAGGAGCACGGCGACCGCGGCCAGGCGAACCGCAGCCCGAAGCTCCGCCACCCCCGCGCCGATGGGGCCGCGTGTGACGGTGAGAACGACGGCAACGATCGCGCCGACGCTGAGGCCGGCCGTACCGAGCAGTACGCTACGGAGCTCTTCGTTCACCGACTGAGCTCATTGCCGCACGTGCTTCGGCACGTCCTCGAGGCTCATCGCCCAGTCGAGCGCCGATTGGCACCAGTTCTGCCGCCGTGGACGCAGCTCCGCCCGCTGCACGAGACAGCCGATGCGCAACGAGTAGGTCGGCGCCTCGCCGACGGCGGAGGCATGGATCGGGGTTCCACAGTCGGGACAGAACGCGTGGGCGCGTCGGGCGCCGCTGTCCGCTGTCTTGATGTAGATCTTCGGCTGTCCCGTGAGCAGCGTGAACGTGGCACTCGGCGCGCGAACCGTCGCTCGAAAGGCCGAACCCGTGAGCATCTGGCAATCCGTGCAATGGCAGAGGGTCACGGTCTCCGGGTCGACGCTCGCCTCGTAGGTGATCCGACCGCAGTGGCACCGGCCTTCGACCTTCATCGCTGTCTCCCGATCTCGAGCTCGGCGTTCGAATCCATCGTCAGCGGATCGGCTCGCCGTAGCTTACGTGGAAGTGGAGATGCTTGGAATCCTGGTAGCGACCGAGGTTGGTGAGAACACGGCAGGCACCATGCTCCCGCTCGACCTGCTGCGCGATGCGACGCACCACGGCGATCACCTCGTGAAGCAGGCTCTCGGTGGTATCACCGAGATCGACGAGCGAGGGGACGTGCTGCTTGGGAATCACGACGATGTGAACGGGCCAAAAGGGCCTGGTGTGGTGGAACGCGAGAACGGTCTCCGTCTCCGAGACGACACGGATCGGTGTCCGGCCGCTCAGCGCTTCGTCGCAGTAGAAGTCATCGCTCATTCCAGTCTCCACGCGGCGGCGTCCGGCCGCTTGTCAGGCGGCAGGCGGACCTTCTGGGAGTGCACCGTAGAGCAGGCGGATGAAGAAGAAGGACGCAGCGAGAAAGTGAACGAAGAGGCCGCCGCAGTAGACGCCGGACTCGTAGCCGCGGAAGGTGCCCACGGCGTCGAGACCCAGCGCAAGCGTCAGAGCGATGCACGTGGAGATGAGCGCGCCCGTGACCCCACCGGCGATCAGAACTCGCCCCATCTCGCGGCGATTGCGCCGCACGCTGTGGAGCAGGAAGGCGGCGCTGGCGATCGCATAGCCGGCACTCGAGATGCGCCACGAGACCGACTCGGCGAGACCGAACTCCATCGGGACGAACGGGAGCAGCCCGAAGGCGGCCAGTGTGAGGCTCAGCTCGACCATGCTGCGAAACCGGATCTCGTTCAACCGACTGTCGGCTCGCGGGCTGGCCCGGCCGAGGAGCGTCACGAGCCCTGCAAAGCCGGCGAGGGCCATCCCGATCTGGGCGGTCGTCAGCAAGAGGTCGGTCTGGCGCACGCTGTCCCCTGCCGCCTGACGGATCGCGGCTCGGCTGCGGCCGCGCGCACATCACGTTACCACCGATCGGGCGCCGGCGGCGCCGCTTGTTAGGCGGCTCCTGCTAGCGCCCTGCGAGGCCCACCTCGAGCTCGGGAAGAGGCCACCTTTGCACCAGACAGGCGCCCGGCTCCAGCTCTCGCCAATGCACCCGGGTGGCGCGCACGAGCGCGCAGAGCCGTGCGACCTCAGCGGGCCCGAGGCGAGCCCGCGACCGACCCGGCGGCCGCCACGCCTCGTTGATGCGCTCGAGAGCCAGGGGAGGCGAGCGCTCGTCGAGGCGACCCAGCGCGACCTCGAGGACGACTCGGACCATGTGCTCCGCCTCCGTGGCGCGCTGACCAGCCGCCTTGAGAACAGCCCGCGAACGCTCCGTAGCGTGCGGGCGCCTCCGACCCGCGACCACTGCCATGCCCGGAGGCACCGCACCGGCGGCCACGCAGCCCCAGAAGCCTTGCTGGAGGCCCAACTCGCTCTCGATGATGAAGTGAGCGAGGTCGTGTGGCATGGCCGACGACGCACCCGCCGGGCGAAGGGACAAGACGACACCGTCCGATCGCCGGACCGAGACGAGGTAGGCCGCACCCGCGAGCCGAGTGAACGTGACTTCCATCTGGCTCTTCTCGCAGCCGCCTGAAGGATCGTGGCTCAGGTGTGGCCGCGCGTGCGCCACCTTACGACCGACGATCGAGGCGAGTATGTGGCCTAGCGGAATGGATGAGCCTGGATTCCCGTTTCGCGAGCGAGCCCTCGGGCAGCGAAGACACAGCCGCCGAGGAAGGCCGGCACAACCGTGAACAGCATGCCGATGCCCAGCCAGATGCCTGGGAGCGCACCCAATACCGTGAAGGCGAACAGAAGGGGGACCCGACGGGCGACGGCTACGGGAGGAAAGGAAGAAAAGAAGAGGACGTACGCGACGATGGCGAGCGGAGCACCGAAGAAAGCGCCTTCCGACAGAGCTCGAAAGGTCGCGACCTGGACTTCCCAGCGCGCAGCGGTGCCGTTGAGGCGCACAGAGAGGAGCGCCACGGGCCATTGCGCGAGGAAGCCGCAGACAGCGCCCAGCACGCCCGCAACCACCGAGCCTGCGATGCGATGAATCACTCGGGCGCTGCCGGGCACGACGTCAGCGGGCCTGTCCATGGGCATACACCGAGACATGCCCTGTGCTCGAGGCCGTGAAGGGCGAGCGGTCCCACCCTCCCCACCGCTCGCGCAGCTCCAGTCTCGGCTCGGTACCCCTTCATAGGGTCTCCTCATGGGGCTCGGCACGGATCATGGACGCGAACGGCGATCTGGATCCCGCAGCTGCGGCCGCGCGTGCCCCACCTTACCACCGACCGGCTGCCGCGCTCCACGCCCGAGACCGTCCGCTGCAGCCGCTTGTTAGTCAGCCGGGTTTCATGACCCGGCGCGCGAAGGCGGAAGCCGGAGAGAGAGCGCGTGCTCCTGGAACCCCAGCGCGCGCCAGAAGGCAAGCCCAGGGATGTTGTGAACCAGGACCTCGAGATAGAGCGCGGCGCCGTCCGGCACGAAGCGTTCCCGGAACACCTCGAAAGTGCGGCGCCCAACACCCTGCCGACGGAAGGCACGAGCCACGAAGAACTGCCGTAGGTGAACACCACCGTCTTCAGCGGGCCGGAACAGGGCGTACGCAACAGTCTGCGAATCGACCTCGAAGAGGACGGCACGGTACTCGGCCGCCAGCCACCCGCGCATTCTCTCTTCGAGCTCGGCGACCGACATCGGATTCGAAGAACGCTGATCTTCGATGAGCTGACGATTCAACTCGGCGAGGAGCGGGAGATCTCGGGCTTCGGCGTCGCGGAGGTGCACGGGGCGCACGCCATTCCTCTTCTCGGCTGCCTGGCGGATCGCGGCTCCACTGCGGCCGCGCGCGCCTCACCTTACCGCCGCCGTCCGCGGCAGCCACTTGTCAGGCCGCAGGCGTGCCAAGGAGCTCGGTGAATCGCTCCACGGCCTCTCGGAAACGCTGAGGGTTCTCCGTGGGGGAGTACCGCTGCGGATTTTCGGAGATGACGAAGAGCTCGAGCGCCTCGCGCTCGGTGAGCTGCTCGGGTGCCTTGCCGTAGTAGTGACGGGCACCATAGATGAGCCCCCGCCCGCCCTCGAACTGCATGAAGTGGGCGTAGAGGCCGAGCATCTGCGTGCGAGTGAGGTGACGAGGAAGGAGCTGGAGCCACACGAAGCCACGAAGGTTCCAGTCGAGCATGCGAATGGGCTCTGGGTAGAACTCGGTGACGAGGCAGCGGACAACGAACCTCTCGAACCCGTGGCTGTTGAGCTTCAGGATGGGATTGGTGATGGCCTCGGGCGGGGAAGCCTCTGCCGGCGGAAGCCCGCGAACGATGGAATCGACCGCCGGGATGTGCCGAAGGTAGTGCCGGTGCACATAGATTCCGGCCGCGGATACAGCGCCGAGGAGCACCATCGCGAAGAAGAGAGCTAGTGCAACGATCGCCTTGCGGATCATCTCCTCTTCCCGGGCCAGCAGCCGTCCTACCTCGGGCCCGACGGCGCTCAGCCGCAGGCGCTGGTCGGGCGAACCCTTACTCGCACGATCCGTCGCGTCGACACGGTTCGGTCGCCGGGCCAGCAACAAAGTAAGGCAGGATCTTCTCTGCGGCTTCCGAAAGTGCGACAAGGGACCTGAGATACTCTAGGAGCCGAGGCCGCGCGTTCGCGTCGAGCAGCTTCTCGATCTCCCGATCCGCAGCGAAGTCCCGTCAGTGCCAACCGGCCGTAGCTGCGGGCGTGCCGGCACCCCACGGTCCGTCTCGGGACGAGTCGAAGCATCACGAAGTGCATCTACTGGGCCACCGTGTGAACTGCGAATATCCGAAACGGGCCGGGCTCGGCGTCGTCGAAGATCCCCTGCTCGATGGACTGCTTTGCCTCTTCGAACGATTCGAAGAGGCAATGACTGTTGACCGGCACGCTGTCTGCGAGCGAGTTGCAGGAAAGGGGTGAACACTCGGGACTCGTTTGGGCGGAGAACGTGACGACGTCGTACCCCTCGAGCTGTGTCTCCGGAGGTTGGTGCACGTTGGTGGAGAAGGACGGCTCGGGGGCGAACGGCAGCCAGCGATGGCTGGCAGCTTCATACTGCTGTTCGAAGACCTCGTAGTAGAAGAGCGTGAGCCCAGAGAGATCGATGGCGTTCTCGTTGGCCAGCGCTCGGATGATCCGCGGGGAATCGAACAGCCAATATCCGTTGTGGCGCCAGTAGGGAATGTAGTCGGCGAAGCACTTGGAGATGCACCCGCTCACGGAATAGACGTCGGGGCTGGGGGACCTCACCCCGTGCGGCGCCGGCACGACCTTCTTGTACATGTACCCGGCAGGGATCATGGACGGCCGCCCAACGGATCCACCCCCGGCTCAGAGCGGTTCATTCTCGAGCTTGTAGAACTTCGAGGGATCGGCCGGGGCGATTGCGTCCGAGACGACGAATCGAGAGCGATCGAGCTCGGTGGCGCCGACCACTCGAAGGTATTCCTGAACCGCGTCGGCTTCGATCGTGATCTTGCCCGAGCCGGCCCAATGGCGGTCCTGGCCGTCCCTCTTCACACCGGAGACCCAGTAGATCTCTCTGGTTTCGAGGTCGAAGTGGTTCCCGCCTGGCAAGCTACCGCCGGCCCGCTTCAGTGCCTTGCCGTTGAAGTAGACGGTTTGGCCCGAGCGCGAGAGCTTGACTCGACCGATCCAAGCCGGGCCGTTGTCGTTGTACCCGGTCTTGAGCTCGATGTACCGGAGCATTCGGGGCCGTCAGCTGGTCTCTTGTTTGGGTTCCAGCCGAAGGAAGTATCTCGGCGGGAAGCCCGTCAGGATTCGGAAGACCACACCGAGGCTGTTCTCGCTGTCGACGCGATCGTGCTCCACGCCCGTCACAGGGACGGCTCGATAGTCGCCCTTCTTGCCATCCAGCGAGACGCTCACTTCCGGGTTCGCCAACGCGCGCTTGTACCAAGCCCGTGGCCAGTGGTTGGTCGCCACGTAGAGCTGGCCACCACTCTCGAGGCGCGACACGACGCGGTCGTGCGGAGTTCCGTCCGCATCGACCGTGGTGATGACGAGGGTCGACCCGGCCCTGGGCTGGAAGTACCCGATCAGGGACTCGAACGCGACGACGATTCCCACGTAGACGAAGAGAACGATCGCAACGGCCTTCAAGACCTTCATCGATTGACTCCCGCGGCACGGAGGCCACGCGACCCGGCTCCCGCCGCGACGGTGAGCTATAGCCGCTTGTTAGGCCGCCGCTAGTCATCGCAGGCCCACGAAGAGGGCGAGGCTGAACTTCCGTCCCATCACGCTGCCTGACACGGCTACCGAAGCGGCTGAAAGCGCTGATTCGAGTACGGGTTTGCCGACGGCCGCTCGACCACGTTGAAGGAGAACTCCGCCGCCCGATGACAACCGTTGCACCCTTGGGTGAGCGAATCGTAGGCAGCCGTGAACTCGGCGAGATCGCGACGCTCGATCGCCGACCGGAGTGCTTCGATCGGCCCAGCCGTGAATTCGGGTACCAGCTGAGAAAGGAGGGCCGGAGACCCCTTGTGCGTGGGATGGAATCGCACGACATCGCCGAAGCCTTCGGCAAGCTCATCGGTCTCGTAGGCGGCGAGATCCCAGTTCTCCGCCTGACCGGCAAACCAGAGCTTGAGATGCCGCATCTGGGTGAGCGACATGATCTCCCCCAATCCCGGGACATACGACTCGCCGCGACTCGATGATCGACAGCCCGGTAGCGAAATCGAGAGGAGACACACGGCGGTCGAGATCGCCGATCGACGGAAGTGCGCAAGCATCGTGCCCCGATGCCTCCAGTGTCTTGGACGGCGCGTCCACGAGCTCGCTACAGGATCTTCTTGACCTCGGATGTCGCAACCACCTGCGCCTCGCCGTGGCGGCGAATCAACACCAACTGTTGGCGCGGGTAGTCACATACGTCGAGCTCGCGGATCTCGCCGCCGCACAAGTAGATCAGATCTTCGTCGAATGGATTTCGGAGGTGATGGGCGACGGACGGTGTCGTGAAGCCCATGAAGTCTCCAGGCCCGACCTCGAGCTCCTTGTCGTCGATCTCCGCCATTCCGCGTCCGGCGAGGATGTAGATCCACTCCTCTTCCGTCTCGTGGGAGTGGTAGACGTAGGACTCGCGCCCGGGAGGAATGCGGATCCAGTTCACTGCCGTGCGCGAGAGCCCAGTGAGGCGGGAGAGCTGGAATCCGTGGATCTCGGAGTTCGGGTTCAGCGGATGGTGGAACTCACCCTCGGGAGGCCGTTCCAACCGACGAATGAGAAACGGATCCTTGCTCACTGGCTAGCCTCCGCAGACCGGTCGTTCGCGCCGTCCAGCGGACCGCGGTTCAGGTGGACGGTTCGCCGCCGCCGCACGAGCAGCCATGCGGCTGGCAGCAAGGCGAAAAGCAGCACCAGAGCCCAGTGTCGCGCCGTAGCCCGGCGCACTGTCCAGTGACCTCTGTGGTTCATGTCACCCGTCACCGCATGGAAGTAGCTGAAGCTCGGAATCACGTTCCCATCCGAAGACCAGCTGTAACCGGGCGGTGCCACCAGGGGAAGAGGATCCTCACTGTACACAGTCTGCTCGACAAGAATCTTGCCGAAGCAGATCAACACGGCGCGAGAATTCCCCTCCGGAATGCCCGGCGGCCACCGCGGAAACTGAAGCGAGGCGCCGTAGGACTTCCAGGTGCATCGATGGCGATCGAGCATGGAGCCACACGACATCTGATCGTAGACCAGGTAACTCCGCACCCAGGACATCGCCGCCGCCAGCGCTAGAAGGCACGACAGCGCCGCGGCAACGGCCGTAGGCCGCAGCCGGCCCTTAGCCACCGCCATCAGCCGGATAGGTCACGATCGTCAAGCCCTCGGCAACTTCACTTTGACTTCGCTCCGTCGGCTTCGCGATGTGAATCGTGTTCATGTAGATTGCTCGTGTATCCGAGAAGGTAACGCCAATGAGCAGCTGGTCCGGGTCGGCGCCCGCCTGCTTGTCGTCCTCGTCTCGATACCCCTGCCAGTTGATGCTGCGCGAGGGCCGAAACGAGAACTCCACTCGTGCCTTCTGCCCTTGGCTGTACGGGCTGGACCGACGGGCGTGACAGATCGGAAACGATGACTTGTACAACGTTTCCGATCCGAGTCGCACTTCGAGCGCCATTGCAGGCCCACCGCACGTGGCGGACCAGAACCAAACCGCAGCCTCGTCTGCCCTGGCACTGAAGGAGCCGACACCGACACCCAACAGGGCGAACGTGATTCCCAGCGCTGTCGATCGTGCAACCTGGGCCAGCATCGTCGCGCCCACCCTTAGGCTGTGCCCTTCGAAGGCACGGCCCCGCGCACTGACCGAACGAGACCTACGAGCGCGACCGCGTACAAGACGCCCTTGATGAGAACGACAGTCACGTTCGCGAGGCCGGAGACGTCTTGAGATGCGCTGCTTTCGAGCTGGTGGAAGAAGCTCCCGTAGAGCCCGCCGCAGAGAACGGCCCAGGCTGCGACCAGGAGAACGGGACCGCTGGACTTCTGTCTGGAGACCGCCCGCGCGGCGTATAGGAGCAAACCCCCCGCGATGAAATCATCGACGTAGCCGGAGATGGTCTCGAAGTTGGTACGCCGCCGAAGCACCTCGAGCACGGGGAGCGCAACCCCCATCACGTAGGCGGCGACCAGCTCGAACCGCATGCAGACCTTTCTCGGCGCGGCCAAACCGACAGCCGCCAGGCTGCGGCCGCGCGTGCACCACCTTACCACGGCTGACCGCCCGACACGCTGCCACCCGCCGCCGTCAGCTGCAGCCGCTTGTTAGGCGGTAGACGTGCCCGCGAGTGAGCGGCGAGCGCTGGGAACCAGCAGTGCGAAAAGACCGACCAGACCGAACACCGTAAGCATGGCTGCCCACTGGACGAGGTGCGCACCAGCCGATGACGCAAACGCATCGGGCGCCCGCACGAACCGCCCGGCGAGTATCGGGGCCCAGCCGATGAGGACGACGTACGAGCTCGTGAGAACTGCAACCAGCACGCCCTCGGAGCGGCGCACGAAGAGCGCTGCAAGGCCAACCAAGAGCCACGCGCAGGTGACGGCCGCGGCATGGTCGAGGGGAGCAGCGCAGGGTCGACAGTCGAGCCGTGCCGCCCAGGGACCGGAGTGGCGAAGAGCGATGCCCGACGCATACGCCTGGAGAGCGAAGAGGTAGAGCGCTGCGTTGATGGCGATTGCCAAGTAGCCAGCGATGGGAAGGCGGCGAGCCCGCGACATGCCGTGCAATCGGATCACCGGGACTTTTTCTTCAGCCCCTGCCGCTCGACCGACCGATGCTCGGCTGTGGCTCGCTCACCTTCCGAACAGCCGTGACGTCAAGGGGGCGCCGCCTGTCAGCACGAAGTCGTTGGTTGACCTCGAGAGCCACCCTCAACTTCGGCGCCGTGCCTCATGGAACCCACGGCAGCGCGCGCCGGGCAGCCGCCTCGCTGAGCCGCGAAGCCCGTGAACGAACCCCGGCCGGAACCCACTTCGGAAACGCCAGCGACCGAACGACGTGTCGGCCCGAAGGCGCATGTACCTCGCTGATTCGGGCGAGCGACCGCTTGGGGAGCTCGGGCGCCAGGCGAACCAGCGCGGGCCAGAGCCGCTGGTGAACGAAGGTGACCTTGCCCTGGACGGCGCGACAGACCAAGACCCGGTTGGAGTCGCGAACCGCGCGGGTGACCTCGAAGATGCGATGACTGCTGGGATGGGACCACCAGCCGCCGCGAATGCGCCCGCCCGCGATGGCCTCGGCAAGCGATGGAACCGGCCCTCGAGCCGACTCGAGAACGACGCCGTGTTTGCGAACGAAGGCAACAGCTTCGCGCGGGGTCATCGCCGACTCTCCTGCACCCGAACGGATCGCGGCTTGCTAGGCCGCATTCCTCGGTGGGCCCTCGACCCTACGCGATACAGCTCGGGCGATGCTGACCGCAACCAACAGCCAAGCCGCCGTGAACGAGACCAGGACGACATAGAAGACCGCGCCCCACAGACCGGGAGGATTCCCCGGGTAGGGAAGGAGCTTGGCAACTGGAAGGCCGGGATAGTTGAGAACGAAGAAGAGCATGGAAGAGACGAAGGACACTACGCCGCCGGCTACCGGGATCACGTGCTCCGCGGCCTCTGCAGCGACGAACAGAAGAGTGGAGACCGTTGCATGCACGGCGGCCACTCGGGCCCCGAGCGGGGCAGGAGCTTGTCGAGACAAGCGGCAGACGCGCACGAGGGCGGCGAGTAGCGTCACCGCGTAGACGGAGCCGGGCACGAAGATGGTCACTTCGTGGAGGAACGAGCCGAGGACGGCAAAGGCGCAGATCGCGACCGCATGGACCAGATATGCGACCACCGGAATCAGAAGCGAAAGCGGCACTGCTCGATGCCCCGCCAGCGGCCGTCAGCTGCAGCGGCTCGTTAGGCGGCGTGCAACCTACCGGAGAGCAACGCCACAGTTCCCGCAGAACTTGGTCATGAACGGGCGACCGTAGGACTTCTGGCAGTTGGGGCATCGAAGGCTGAGAGCGAAGCCAACCATGCCCGTGAGTGAACCTACGGCCACGAGCGGACCCCAGAACACGACCGAGAGGCCGAACCAAGTTCGCGTTGCTTCGTCGGCCCCGGCCATATACACGAGCATTGTGAGCCAGAAGACTCCGATGAAGATGACTGCTCGAATCGTCTGTTGGCGAAAGCGCCTCTTGATCGGAACTTCCTGTGCACCCGTAGGGTTCATGTGCGCCTCCCATCCGCTAGCCAAGAGAGCGGGATGGGAATCGGATGGACACTTGGACTTCTTGAGAGCTCCCCGCCGCCCAACGGATCGCGGCTCAGCTGCGGCCGCGCGTGGACGACCCCAGCAGCGACCGGACGCCGGCGGCGATCCTACAGCCGCTTGTTAGGTCGTACCCGCGCCGAGGAAACCTTCGTACGTCTCAGGAATGGACAGCCCGAATGCACGGCAGAGCTCGAAGACATCGTGGGCGTCCTTGGCGGTGGGCGTGTAGCCGAGGTGACAGAGGACCTGGACGCGCGCGGAGATACACGGAACGGACTTGCCCTGAACCCGCCCCATGACGAAGCCCTCGGGCGGATACCGGAAGGAGCCACCCCCAGGCTGCGGCTGCACGCCGCCGCCTTCCGGATCGAAGGTGACCGTGTGGAAGTCGAGCTGCTCGCCGTTGCGCCGCAGAACGAACCGAACGGGCAGATGGTCTTCGTGCAAGTCGAACCCAAGCGGCCGAAGGGCCTCTTGGATTCGCGGGACGTCGCTGAGGGCGACCACCAGGTCGAGGTCTTCGTGCGCCCGGGTCTCGCGCCCCAATAGCGCGTCGACACCCCACCCCCCGTCGAGCGTCGCTTGGACCCCGCTCGACTGAAGGACGGTCAAGAGCTCGAGCACGCGTTCAGCGGTCACCCTTCTTCCCCCGACCGACGGCGGGCGGCCAAGGCCGCCGCACAGCGCCGTCCGCGGCCGTCAGCTGCAGCGGCTTGTTAGGCGGTGGCCGAAGAAACCCCATGCGATGCGTTGGACCGGTCTGGCCACGGCAGGGCGACACTAGCCGAGGATGACTGCGGCGATTGCAGCACCTGTGAGCCAGGCGAGCACGGTGGTGGCGGAGTACGCGGCGACGCGACGAGGGGCGGAGAGGCCTGTGAGCCATTGGTACGAGAGAGCTGCGGCGGCACTGAAACCCACCAGGAACGGCACCGCCTTGAGCGTGAGGAAGGAGAAGGCCGCCTCGGCGTCGGTGTCGAGGCCTGTTGCTTGTCCGACAGCGGGCAGCACGACGAACCCGAGACCTGCTGTCCCAAGGAACACCAAGAGCCCGTAGACGATGGCACCTACGAGAGTCGGCGCTCTGGACGACACGTTCTTCCCCGCCCGCCGCCGCCTAACGGATCGCGGCTCGGCTGCGGGCGCGTGCACACCACCTTACCACCGACCGGACGCCGGCGGCGGTCCTGCGCCGCTGACATTCGATTTCCTTGTGGTGGAGAGTCTGTAATCGCGATTCGCCGGATCGGGGCGCGCGGACGGAGCGCGAGTCAGCGTTGACGGGCAGCGATGAAGAGGGCGTCACGCTCGTCCCCGGGCACGCAGCCGGAGCGTCCCATCGTCCGAAGCGCACGACGCAGGGGGGCGACGTCCTTCCGGGCGAAGTCGTCTAGGGTCCGCAGCTCCTCCTCGACGTCGGATGCCTGGCGTCGCGCGCGCGAACTCTCGAGCAGGCGATCGAAGAGCAGGGCCAGGAGGTCCGTGGAGGCGCCGGAGAGGAACGCGTCCGCGGCAGCGGGAAGCTCGGGTGGCACGCGGCGCAGGGCCTCGAGCCGCGCGCCGCGTCTCAGCCGCACGTCGGGAAGCCTCGAGGTCGGCTCTAGGTGGCCGAGCCGAGCGAACAACGCGACGAGCGCGTCGAAGGCCGCTCGCGCCCGCACGCGCGAACGGAAGCAGCCGTGCCAGCGAACGTCGAGGCAGCCCCACTCCTCGGGCGTCGACGTGAACGCCAGCAGCACCCGTCCATCGTGGCGGCCCACGCCCAGGGCTGGGTAGAGGAACGAGTAGGCGCCATCGACGTTGTAGGGCGGCCGCAGGGTACGGATGAGTTGATTCTCGAGCAGCAGCGCCTGCGTCTCGCTCTCCTGCGGTCGAACCTCCAGCGACGCCGCCAGGCGCACCAGCGTGCGCATTTTCCGGTGCGCTTTGCGTCGCGAGGCGTTGCGGTAGCCGGCGAGCCGTCGCCGCAGGTCCTTGGCCTTGCCGACGTAGAGCACCCGACCCTTGGCATCCAGGAACAGGTACACGCCAGGCTCGCACGGAAGCTCGCGCAGCCGGTCCGAGCCGAACTTCCCGTCGAAGTGCCTCACCCCCACGCTCGAGCAGGATAGTCGCGCCCGCTCGGGCGGTCACCATTCGTAGCGGAGGTTCGGCCGCCTAACGGATCGATGTTCAGCTGCGGCCGCGCGCGCACCACCCTAGCGACGACCGGACGCCGGCGGCGGTCCTACACCGGGCCCGACGGCGGCCGACCAAGGCCGCCGCACGCCACCCGCCGCGGCCGTCAGCTGCAGCCGCTTGTTAGGCGGCGGGGCGCCCCTGGAGCGCGGCATCTGGCAGGCGGCTAGCGTGACCGCAGCCAGCGTTGAGTGCTACGCAGGATCGGCCTCGACCTGAGTTCGAAGCACGCGTGCCCACGGACTTTCGGCGAACTCGCAAATCGCGCCACTCGGCGTGGTGAACCGAGAGGTCTGCTGCCCCCATGGCTCGGCATGGCTTGCTTGGACGATTGCCCCGCCCGACTTCCCGAGCTGACGCTCGCTTACGTGAACAGAGTCGACTTCGAACCCCACAGTGAAGCCGAGAGGAACTCGTTCCGTTGCCTTCTCATCGCCGAAGACGATCTGAGCGGCGTGAGATCTCCGCCAGATCGCGAAGTGGAGAACGCCTCCGATGATCACGTTGGCGTAGTTGCCGTCCGGCTTGGGCTCAACTGTAAGCCCGAGCACGTGGCGATAAAACTGGACTGCGGCGTCGAAGTCATCCACTACCTCGGCGATTGAAGCCAAATGGCGAATCATGCGTTTCCTCCTCGCCGCCTAACGGATCGCAGCTCGGCTGCGGCCGCGCGTGAGCCTACCATGGCTCGTGGCGAGCTGAAGCGACCCGCCTGGCTGAAGCCCGCGGCCGTCAGCTTCAGCGGCTTGTTAGGCGACACCGTCACCGATTTTACTCGTTCGCTCGCTCAAGAAGCTCCACGACAGCTTTGTGGCCGCGTCGACGTGCAGCATCCAGTGGTGTGCCCTGCAGATCACGATCGTACACACTGACAATCGAGGCATCAGCACCTGCTTCGAGGAGCATCTCAACGATCTCTGCGTGCCCACCTTCGGCCGCGTAGCCAAGCGCCGCTGGGCCATCACAGCAGCGATGGTCGACCCAGGGGTGGTGTTTCAAGAGCAGGCGCACGACCTCGAGATCTCCATTCCGCGCGGCGGCCTGCAGCGGAGAGTCAAAGTTCACGGCCTGGAACGAGAGCAATCCCGCCGAATCGACATCGGGCGCATCGACCGGTGCTCCACGTTCGAGTAGAGCCTCCACAAGAAGCTGATTGCGACCTTCGGCTGCGTAGTAAAGTGCCAGATAGTCGATCACTCGATCTCGCGGAGTAGTGTTCACGCACGCTGCCGCAGAAACGAAAATCGCGATTGCGAGTGCTCGGCTCGTCACGGTGTCGCCTAACGGTTTGGCGCTCAGCTGCCTGGCGCCGCGCGCCATGATGCCACGACCGGAGGCCGGGCGCGTGACGACCCCCGGGCCGCCCGGCCGACGGCTGACTGGTCTTTCCAAGCCGACCAAGCGGCGCCAGGTCAGCTGCAGCGCCTTGTTGGGCGGCCAATACCGAGCGCGTTTCCGTCAGTCCCAGAAGAGGGCGACTAAGCACAGCAGTATGCCGACCGCTGCGACGTTCCATACGAGCGAGCGGACCAGCGGGATGCCCGCCGCATAGAGGGGGAGATACGCGACACGCCCCCAGAAATAGAGCTGAACACCCCACTCGGTGAGTGCATTGTGCCGGCCTAGTGCGTTAGCTGCGAGAACGACGGCGGCGAACAGTGGAAACGTTTCGAGGAAGTTCCTCAGGGCGCGATCGAGTCGCCCCGCAACGCCGTGCAGTGGCTTCACTGGCTCGTCTCGCGAACTTGCCGACCAGCGATACCCACGCTGCAGACTTGCGGAATGGGATGCGGCCACGATGTGCACGAAGCCCAAGCCGACAGAGCGTGCCAACAGCGTTAGCTCGATCGTCACGAAATCCTCGCGTTGGCCGCCCAACGGATCGGTGCTCAGCTGCGGCCGCGCGTGCACCACCGTAGCAACGACCGGACGCCGGCGGCGGCCCTACCCCGGACCAGACGGCGGCCGGCCAAGGCCGCCGCACACCCCCGCCCGCGGCCGTCAGCTGCAGCCGCAGGCGGCTGCGCGCTCCGGTCCGATTTTCTCGCTGAACAGCCGAAGCATGGCGGCTTCTGGGGTTGGACCGAGTGCTCGCCGCGGAACGATGGTTGCGTGGCCATGGCCCAGGGAGAGGTACATGTAGTCCGTGTCGCAAGACCAGGCCTTGTAGATGGACCACGGCAACCTTGACTCAGTGGACGGCGTGGAAAAGGCGACCCCAACCTCTGAGAAGGTGAGCGTGTACGGCTCCCTGAGGTGGGGTCGCAAGAGCGGCGCGAGCACCGGATACAAACCAACCGAGAGCGCCATGATGGACACGTAGAGGAGAGCCGCGCCCGCGGCGATCCAGAATGGCCAGCCCTGGTTCCGCATGAAGTACGCGGTGACCGCTACGAGAGCGCAGACTGACAGATCGCGGCCAAGGCGTAAGTAGCGCACACGATAACGGCGAAGTGCGCGAGCGTACTCTCCGCACGTGTACTGGAATTGGATCGGCTCCACCCACCCACCACCGTCCGCAGCCGGCTAACGGATGGCCGCCAAGCTGCGGCCGCCGATTAGCCTACCACGATTCGTGTTGGCCGAGACCGCACGATGGGCTGAAGCCCGCGGCCGTCAGCTTCAGCGGCGTGTTAGGCGGCGTGCCTCCGTCTTCGAAGCTCCTGAAAATAGATGCCAAGAGCCACCAATACGGACATGCCTTGATACATAGCCTCGCTCGTGAGTTAGCCACTCCGCGGGAATACCGC
This sequence comes from uncultured delta proteobacterium, assembly GCA_963716895.1. Taxonomy (GTDB): domain Bacteria; phylum Myxococcota_A; class UBA9160; order UBA9160; family UBA6930; genus JBFIYM01. The sequence goes on along the minus strand of CAVQUJ010000010.1, from coordinate 2,417,531 downwards.
TCTCGAAGACCCGAGTGACCTCAGGAAGTAGACTGACCGCCACTGCCACCTCGCGATCGAGCCTCCGCACGGGCCGCAGCGAGAACCAGCGGTAGCCGAACTGACAATCGAGGCCTCGCCCGCGTCCCTTGCAGAGCGTGAAGTACACGGGGGCGTAGACGACAATGGCCTTCTCACGAGGAACCGGTTCGATACCAAGTCGACGACATTCGCTTGGAAGCACCGCGAAATCGATGCTGAACGAGGGATGGTTTAAGCGTGGGATGTGAATCTCCACAGTGGGCCAAGCAATCCCTGACCGGATCTGGAGCGGGATCGTGTTGGCGCCGATCTCGTCAGGATCGCCTCCGGCATAGTCAAGCTGCCAAGCGAAGCCTTGCGCCTCAAACGCGGGGACGATACGCGAGAGAACCTGCTCGATTAGATGTTTGGTTGGCCTTGATGCGAGACGGCGCCAGCGATCGAAGCGCTGCCGGTGGTTCAGCTTGGGCATCAGTATTTCTCGTCACGCCGCCTAACGGATCGCGGCCCAGCTGCGGCCGCGCGCGCACCCTAGCAACGACCGGGCGCCGGTGGCGGTCCTACCCCGGACCCGACGGCGGCCCTCGTGGATCGACTACTCGGCAATTGAGCCCTGCCCCGAGAGAAACTCACGTACAAGTTCACGTTCCCGGTCTGTGAAACAGACTCTGATCTCCTCCGATGGGCCCGGAGGATCCCAATGAGAGGGTCGAAATAAGCGCGTGTCGCCGCCAACGAGGGATTCGGACTCCAGAAGGCGCCTCAATTCGGATACCGCCGCGACAGACTCGCCCGGTGATAGGGGGGTGAGGGTCAATCTCGCTTCGAGAAGCTGCCAGGTATCGAAGAAGGCCGATCGGTAGCTAGGTGCTGAGACCAGAGCTCCATCCAAGCCTCCCGCGCGACCAAGGAATCCCGGCGGCAACAAGAAAAGGAGGCCGAGGATCTTGGGCCGTTGGACGCGGAATGGATCGCCAGCCTTGTGGACGAATGGATGGGCTAGGCATGCGCTGGCTGTACCAGCAGCGCCCAAGACCTCATCATGCGATCGCATGAATCCAACGACAGATCCTCCAGAGACCGCGGGAATGACGAGCACCTCGGACAGGGGCTCGCCTGAGTCCGAATCGAGGAAACTCGCGGAGGCTCGCTCCACGGGGTCTCGATCATACCCGTAGAAGGGGAAGCAAGCGCAGTGCAGCAACGCCGCGCTCACGAGAAGTGCGTTACAGAACCGGGATCTTCGAATGTCCTCGTCCGCCGCCTAACGGATCGCGGCTCAGCTGCGGCCGCGCGTGCCTCACCTTACCACCGTCCGGGCGCCGGCGGCGGTCCTACGCCGGGCCCGACGGCGGCCGGCCAAGGCCGCCGCACATCACCGCCCGCGGCCGTCAGCTGCAGCCGCTTGTTAGGCGGCGTACTCCCCAGCTGGGCGGACGTACATGAGCCGTACGAACGCGAGTGCGGCGTAGGCCAGGGAGACTAGGAGGCCGTAGAAGAACAACCAGCGACCGGCTGGGGCCAGCACGCCCGAAAGCGCCACGAGTTGGGCACCCCAGCTTGAGTACATGACCAGGCGAAAGAGAAGCGCCAAGCCGCGGGTTGAACAGCGCCCGCTCAGCGGGCTCGAGGCGCCGAACCTGTCGTGCCAAAGCGAGCGCCCCAATAGAGCTGCCCGATGAGAAGCGCCGCTGCACCCAATTGCACGGACCTTGGCTCTGCGGCGCCCGCCCAGGCGCTGCCGACAGCGAGTGAGGGACGCGAACAGGGCTGCGAAGGCGGCGGCGAGGAGGAGGCGGACTCGAAGCGCATCGGCCGGGCTCCATCGGCCCGGCCCGCGACCGAGCATGACCGCAACTCCGCCGAAACCCGCGAGGCCAACGGCAACCTCGGCGATCAGAGAAAGGGCTTCGATGAGAACCTCCGCAACGCCGCCTAACGGATCGCGGCCTCAGCTGCGGCCGCGCGCGAACCACCCTAGCACCGCCCGGACGTCGGCGGCGGTATTACCCCGACCCGACGGCGGCCGGCCAAGGCCGCCGCACATCACCGCCCGCGGCCGTCAGCTGCAGCCGCTTGTTATGCGGCGGGCGTCTCCCATCTGCCGGGAGCACACTCGGTTGGAATGACTCCCTCACCGGTCGACGTCGAGCTTGTCAAGGATCCACTCCTCGAACGACGTAGTCATCTGCTCCGCGCGCGACTGTATCTGCCCGTATGCGGGGTCTGCCTCGCAGCTGCGCTGGATCTCGCTGAGACGCGCCCTGCTGTCGTACTCGGCAATCCCGGTGACACGGTTGTCGTTCTCATTGAAGTAGAATCCGATGACTCTACCTCCGTGTCGCTCCAGAAGGTTCTTCCAGTCTCGGGCTACCGCTGTGAACTCGGGGAGCGTACCCGGCTTGATACCAGAGATTCTGATGCGCGTGATCACGTCATGCTCCACGGTCTCAGAGAGAGCGATCCCGCCGCCTAACGGATCGCGGCTCAGGATCGAACTCCCACTCGCGCCCCTGGGAAGACCGGAGAAGCCTCAGAGGGGCTGGCTCCACCACAGGGGGCTCGCCTTCACGCACGTGCCACCACGTGTGAAAGCCCTGTGCCTCAACGAAGAGGTGGTAGCCGTTGGAGAAAGTGAGCGCGCACGTCGACGCTCCGAATTCGCCCGACAAGACTGTGGAGCCTCTGATCGGTTGGGAGTCGAGCTTGGCCTTAGCCTGCTCAGGTTGCCTCTCTGCCGCCGCTACTGCCTCGGCAAAGGTGTCGTAGGAAGGCCAAGGCGGGCCGTAGTCGATTTCGATTGTCTGCATGAATGAGGCGGTACGTTCGCCGCCTAACGCTCCGGTTCAGCGGCGGCGAAAAGCGTCGTCCGCTGCAACCGGTTGTTAGGCCGGCTCTATTCGTACTTCGTTTCCCTTCGCGCCGGTGTCTCAATATTCAGGGCGTCAGCTGCGCGCCGTATGTCGTCGTGGGTGAAGACCGCGAAAACAAACGGCTGCGCTTCGAGGAAACGTGCCAAGTCGCCCACGGTCAGACCGAGATGCAACAGCCGCTCCTCATCGACGAATATCTGCGCGTTTTCCGGTTCGTAGGCTGTTACGAGCTGCTTCGCCTGTGGATCAAACTTCTGGTGCAGCAGATCTACCAGGTCGGGTGCGAAGTGCCGGCGCTCCGGTGGTGCGGAAGGCATGCCATGATCAGCGGTCACCGCCAGGAGGTACTCCGTTCCCACCTTGGCCTCTAGCGCGTCGACGATTCGAGCCAGATTGCGGTCCATCTCCCCGAGTGTCACACGCAGCTCGTTCGAATCCGGCCCGTAGGGATGCCCCACGAAATCCGCGCCTTTGAAGTTCAGCAGAAGAAGGTCTGCAACATTGTCTTCGCCTAGCGGCTCGTGCTCGATCATGGCGATCATCGCATCGGCTTCGAACGCCGGAAAGAGGGCCGAACGACGTACCGCCGCCGGTGAATCGATTCTGTGATGCAGCCACTCGCCGTTCGCTGACCACAGTGTGCTCGCATTGCGATCCTTCAAATAGTCGGGCAGCCGGAAACAGTCGCTGTTCGAGTGCCAGGCACCCGTCGCCTCGTCGTAACTGACGAGCACGACCGGCGCGCCATTCGGTTGACACGCGCCATGGCCGGCGAGCGGCGTCGCCGCTCGGTCGATGCTCCCCTGCGCCAAGACGATCGCGCGGCCTGACGTGGCGAGTTGCCATACGTCTGCAAGCGTCAATGCCATCAGATCCTGCGGCATCATCCCGGCGAACAGTTCTTGGCGCCGCCGGTGGAAGCGGTCATAAATGTTGTTGCCCGTGACGCCGTGGATACCCGGACCAGTGCCAGTTGAGATGGTCGCGTGGCCGACTGCGGTGTTCGTAGGCAGAACGTTCATATGCGCCTGGCTGAACCACGCGGCACGCCGGCGTAGCGCGGACAGTGTCGGCATCACATCGGCGTACCGATCGAAGTAATCGCGGCGCATGCCATCCAGAACGATGAGGATGACAACTCGCGGTTGAGCAAAACCAGAGCGCAAGACCGGCAATACATGGCCTGTCGCAGTCGGGGGCATCGACACGCCCAGCGCCGCTGCAAGCGTTGGCGCAACATCCTGCTGCACGGACGGCATCGAGTACTCTCCCGTTCTCACTGCAGGGCCCACAAACATCAGCGGGATCGAGACGTCATATTCCCATGGGGAACCGTGCATGTACGCTACGTCCGGGTCACGCCGCGTGATGAAATCGCCTTCGCGCGGCACGATCATGAGTTGGCCGGTTCTTCCGGGAAAGTATGCTCGAGCGAACATCTCGAGGAAGCGCTGTCGCTGCGCAGGGGCGGCAGTATCAGCCGGCTCAGTACCGCGCATTCGAGCCGCGTCCGTCCTCAAAGATCGATCGCCCTGCTGGCCGGAAACCGTGCAAGCCATCGCGACCAGGGTCAGGACGAGGAGGGCGGCACCGCAGGCGGTCAACCTCGAGGGGATGGCAAGGGTTTGCGGCGTTGTCATCGCACCCGCTTCACTTCAAGCTGGACGGCCGTGCCGGGACCCGATCCGACCAATCCGCAGAGCCTGCGTCCCGCTTGCATTTCCCAACCAAGCTTCATCTGTTCCTCCTGCCGCAACCTGCGCGACATCATCGCGCGAACAGCGTTTCACTACCGACAACATTCAAGCTGCCCTCAAACCAGCGCGGCCTAACGGATCGCGGCTCAGCTGCGGCCGCGCGTGAGCCACCCTAGCACCGACCGGACGCCGGCGGCGGTTCTACCCCGACCCGACGGCGGCCGGCCAAGGCCGCCGCACACCACCGACCGCGGCCGTCAGCTGCAGCCGCTGGTTAGGCCGCAGCGTGCCTAGGCGCGCTTGCGCTTCTTCGGGCGCGGGATTGCGGCGAGTGCCCGAAGTGCGGAATTGACTGACTCCGAAGTGTCGAAGACCTTGGCCACGTCGGGCTCGAGAAGAACAACCGTGGTCGTCTTGGCAATGCGACCCGCGTACTTGTTGCGCACGCCCTTGGAGAAATCGTACTCAGCGCGCATCTCGTCTCGGGCGCGCTTCCGACTAGCTTTCTTCATATGATTGTCTCTCGCGCTTGGACGCGAGCCTTGCGGAAATGATCCGGATTCTATCGCCCCTGTCGGTGTGAGCCACCACGAGAAGGCGACCGCGACGCGAGAGGCCGACCAGCAGATAGCGCTCTTCCGACTCGGAGTGGTCGGGATCTGGGATGGTGCTCGAGAGGGGGTCGCTGAAGGCTGTGAGCGCCTCATGGAAGGAAACGCCATGCCTCGAGAGGTTCTCCGCGGCCTTGGCGGAGTCCCACTCAAACGTATACAGCGAGCGATCTCCGCTCTCCGGAATCTCTCACCCCTCTTCCGGCGGTCTAACGGATCGCGGCTCAGCTGCGGCCGCGCGTGCCCCACCTTAGCAGCGACCGGACGCCGGCGGCGGTCCTACCCCCGGACCCGACGGCGGCCGGCCAAGGCCGCCGCACACCCCGACCGCGGCCGTCAGCTGCAGCCGCTTGTTAGGCGGCGTGCGTGCCAGCTCGGGCCCAGTAGCCGGGCCGAATACCCTCGCGGATCGGTGAACGCCGAGCGGATTCTGCGCCAGTGCGAGAGCCGATGGCCAGACCGAGCGTTGAGGCGCAGCCCGCTTCGTAGGCTTCGTCAGGCCACGAGTTGTGAGGACGTACCAGATCGCTTCGCTCGAGAGGCTGGCGTGCTGCCAAGTGGTCATGACTACCCCGTCGTGGTCGGGCGACGGGCTAGGGCCGACCTCCTCTTCATCGATGATGTCATGTACCCGCTCGCCGTCCGGCCGCCAGCGCACGATGTAAACGGCGCCCGAGTTGAGGAGCTTGCGCGCGAGCCTCGCAGATGCGATCAGGAGATCGAGTTGCGTCCACGCGACGAGGCAAGCGAACCGTGGACTAGAGAGGGTGATCCGGTCAGGAGCTCTTCAGCTCGAGCGGAGAGCGGAGTGAAGAGGCACGCTCCTGATGCTGTCTCGGCGCAACCAAGTCCTGGGTAACTCTCCTCACGCCGCCTAACGGATCGCGGCTCAGCTGCGGCCGCGCGTGAACCACCTTAGCACCGACCGGACGCCGGCGGCGGTCCTACCCCGGACCCGACGGCGGCCGGCCAAGGCCGCCGCACGCCACCGCCCGCGGCCGTCAGCTGCAGCCGCTTGTTAGGCGGCGGCGCGCAGGACTCGCGACTCGGTGCGAGAGGACCGCGGATACAGAAGGTGACCCGCGGAATGGCGAGAGCCCTGCGAACCGGTGCCGCTGGGCTGACTGGAGGTACGCGATTATGAGACACGAGCAGCGACCGCGACGCGGAAGCTCGAGATTCTGAGAACGCCCTGAGAGTGAGGCCGCCGACGGCTTCGACGTACCGGGAGACCGACCTGCCAGGAGTTCGAGACACAGGAAGACTCACGCGACCCAGAAGTTGACCGAGCGCACAGGTGGACCACGATCTCCGTGGCGGAAGAGCTCGACATCGAGGCTCAGCCCATGCTGGCGTCGCGGGTACAAGGTGCGTTACCGCGTCGTGGATTCGCGGCGCGCATCGCTAGCTGCCGGAAGCGACTCCGGATCTCTGAAGACTACGCTACGCGATCTCTTGATCCGGCACCTCCGTCGCCGCCTAACGGATCGCGGCTCAGCTGCGGCCGCGCGTGCACCACCTTAGCAGCGACCGGACGCCGGCGGCGGTCCTACCCCGGACCCGACGGCGGCCGGCCAAGGCCGCCGCACGCCTACCGCCCGCGGCCGTCAGCTGCAGCCGCTTGTTAGGCGGCGCCCGTGCCGAGGGCGAGGCGATGGCCGTCGGTAGCTCGAGCGGCCAGACCGATGTGGCCGGAGAGCGAGAGGTCGGACTCCGCGGGATCCGTGGATGAAGCGCGAACTCGGGCGTGACGCAGGGCGATGGCATGCGAGCGACGAGCAGGAGTCGGCTGCAAGCCCTGTGCGCGCACGCTTGAGAAGCCCGATGCTCGCTCGACGGCCAGAGGCCAGAAGACGTCGAGAGCCCAGCGGCCCGGTTCGTGCGGCGGATTGTCGCGCGCCGAGTCCGACGAGGATGAGGAACCGGCACTCCGCCTGGCAGCGCCGGGGTCACCGAGTGAGTGCAGCGTCTTCGAAGGATGTACCGAGCGCAGCGGCTCCGATGGCCGAGACGACGACCTTGTAGCCACGTGCGGGGGTGCTGAGCGGGGATTCGGTTCCACTCTTCCGCGCCGCCTAACGGATCGCGGCTCAGCTGCGGCCGCGCGTGCACCACCCTAGCACCGACCGGACGCCGGCGGCGGTCCTACCCCGGACCCGACGGCGGCCGGCCAAGGCCGCCGCACACCCCGACCGCGGCCGTCAGCTGCAGCCGCTTGTTAGGCGGCGCCCGTGCAGGCTCGCGAAGCGGATGCGAGCCCCGAATCCGGTCGAAGCCGCCCGAGAGCGCGCGCGAAGTGACCCGATGGAATGGACGCGAACGATGCCTTCGACCGACGCGGCCCGCCGACTGCCTCGAGTGCACGAGAGGATTCTGGATCGAGGCCAGCCGAAGACAGCGGAGGGCACGCGAGCGGCCTGGGGAGATAGGTGATGGCGACGTGCTCGGACTCGCCAGTAGCGCGTACCCCGAGTGATTCTTGCCCCCCCGTAGGCGATCGCGGTTCGCGAGCACAGAGACGGATGAAGGTGTACGGCGCAGATCGTCGGTGCCGCGAGATCGCGATCCTGACGCTGTTCGCCAGTGCGAGGTCCGGCTGCGATCGGCAAGCGCACTGAGGGCAGACGAACCAGAGCGCGAACGATGCCGTCTTGAGGCTCCATCGGCGCCGCCTAACGGATCGCGGCTCAGCTGCGGCCGCGCGCACACCACCCTAGCAGCGACCGGACGCCGGCGGCGGTCCTACCCCGGACCCGACGGCGGCCGGCCAAGGCCGCCGCACACCACCGCCCGCGGCCGTCAGCTGCAGCCGCTTGTTAGGCCGCTCGCGTGCTACCGCGGGAGATCGGGGAACATGCGAGCCGCGTGGAAGACGGTTACGACTTCGACGACGTCGCCCCGAAGCCGATAGACCAAGCGATGAGGCCGAACGATGAGCTCGCGGAGGTCGGGCCGGCCGAACTCAGGGACCATGCGACCCGACTCGGGAATTCGAGGAGGCGGCCAGGCGCAGCAACGAGGCGACCCACGACGAGCCCCGCGTACTGCTCCGAGTCGCTGCGCGATGGCTCCGAATGGACTCGAGGTCGGCGAGCGAGCGGGGCGACCAGAGAAGCCGGCTCACGCCCCGAAGCGCCGCTTCGACTTCTTCGTGAGGCACGCCCTGCCCGGCGTCGAGCTGGGCAAGGCCCTCCTCGACCTTGGCCATGAACACGAGGCGCTCGATCGCGTCGTCGACCGTAGCGTCGGCGGGAAGGGCTCGAAGGGCCTCGATGATCCGTTCCTTCGTGCGTGGCAGGCGACGACATGCGGAGAAAGCTGCTCCTGTTCCCCGAGCCGCCTAACGGATCGCGGCTCAGCTGCGGCCGCGCGCGCACCACCTTACCACCGACCGGCCGCCGGCGGCGGTCCTACCCCGGGCCCGACGGCGGCCGGCCAAGGCCGCCGCACGCCACCGACCGCGGCCGTCAGCTGCAGCCGCTTGTTAGGCGGTGGCTTCGGGCTACCGAGAACGCGCGGAAACCGGTGGCCAACACACGGGTGTGAAACCGCTAGCACGAGGAACCAGAGACGTGGCGGCGTGTGTGCGAGTTCAGGAGGGCCTTCCTGCCTTGGCCTTCGGCTCGGCCCGACGCCGGAAGGCCAGGTAGGCGCCCGCCAGCGCCACCAACGAGAGATGGCCATGCCCACCGCGAACTCGGAAGAAGAGGACGGCGTACCGAAGGGATCGGCGTCGTCGGCAAGCTTGGCGGAAACGGGATCGATGAACCCAGAGAGTTCGAGCAAGAAGGCAACGACCCCGAGGACAAGCAGAAGCAACCCAAGGGCTCGGTGAAGCAACCTCTTCCCTCTTCCCGCCGCCTAACGGATCGCGGCTCAGCTGCGGCCGCGCGTGCACCACCTTAGCACCGACCGGACGTCGGCGGCGGTCCTACCCCGGACCCGACGGCGGCCGGCCAAGGCCGCCGCACACCCCGACCGCGGCCGTCAGCTGCAGCCGCTTGTTAGGCGGCGAGCGTGCGACCGGTAGCGAGCGCAGGCGCGCCAATAGGCTGAGCACCGCCGCAACGGCCTAGGTGACGGCTGGTTGGAAGCGAGACGAGGGAGAACGATAGGAGGGCATGGGAAGCACCCTCGCCCGAGATGGCCGAGTACCCGAGCTACTCGAGCTCGGGGAGCTCGCCCGTTGCCAGGTAGCAAAGCTCCGATTCGGTGAACTCGGAATCGGACAGAACCCACCGCGCTCGATGAGCAAGTGACTCTGGGACCGCACAGCAGGAAGTTCTCTTCGAGCCCCACGACCAGCTTGTGGGGCCCCCAGACGTTCGAGGGCACGCCCTCGGTTCTAGGACCGCCCCAACGGCTTCGGCCGACGCCCGGTTCGTGAACTGGAGGATGGCCTGCCAAGCCTCGACCTTCATTCTCTCCGGCTCGCCGCCTAACGGATCGCGGCTCAGCTGCGGCCGCGCGTGTACCACCTTACCACCGACCGGAGGGCGGACGCGAGACGACCACCGGACCGGCCGCCCGACGGCTAACCGCTCGGCACGGCGCCGCCCGCGGCCGTCAGCTGCAGCCGCTTGTTAGGCGGCGTGCGTGCCGAGGGACCTAATAGTGCGCCTGTGAGCCCTTGCGGAGCGCTTCTCGGATGCGGAGTGCCTCGGCCACCGTCGATTCGGCTGGGCATCGGCTAGGAGATTCGGCGGGCCACTCGACGGAGCCCCAGGTAAACGCGGCCGCGGTGGAGCTGGCTGAAGGTTCGATTCAAGGCGCTTCGTGACGCTCGCCTGGACGCTCGGGACTGCGAGCCAGAGCCGAACAGCGCCAGAGCCGTCAGACTCGCGCACCTCGAGGAGAGCGAGAGGTCCGCACTGTCTGATGGGGCCGTACCTCGAGCAGCAGCAACGCTGATTGGAACTCGTTCGGGGCGTCGGTGTAGAGCCACTTCTCGCCCGCTGCACCTGCGACTCTGCGGACGCGGGCAGGCCGGCGAAGAGAGCGATCTGCGCCACGAGGATGATCGCGGTTCGGATCACGATTCACGCCGCCTAACGGATCGCGGCTCAGCTGCGGCCGCGCGCGCACCACCTTAGCAGCGACCGGACGCCGGCGGCGGTCCTACCCCGGACCCGACGGCGGCCGGCCAAGGCCGCCGCACACCACCGACCGCGGCCGTCAGCTGCAGCCGCTTGTTAGGCAGCGCGCTCCTGGCGACGAGTCGAGATCGCGCGGTGAACTGCGGAAGCGGCCGACACGAGGAGCGCAGTGCCAGCCAGGATCGCCAGGAAGAGCACCCAAACCGTAGTGAGCCTCGATGAACTCGAGCCCCTCTGCGGAGCCGCTGACGAGAAGCGCGTAGCGGACCGAACAGCGAGAAACGCGAGGCCATCGCACCGAAGACCTGGAAAGCTTGCGGGGCGAGGGATGAGCCAAGCGATCGCCAGTTCGAGAGCGGAGAGGCCGAGCCGAACGAGCACGCCGAACAGTGGATAGCGCCAGTCAGTCTCGAGAATGGTAGTGATCGGTAGCCAGGCACGGTGCCCACCCAATGCGATGACGAGTGCAGCAACGAGCCATGCTCCCAAGAGCACCGAGCCTTCAGAACAACGACTGCGATGTCTGCGTCATCGGTCTTCGTCTTCCGCTGCCTAACAGGTACTAGACCGCCTCCCCCGTCCGATTGTGCGCGGACGATAGGCTGCGGCGCAAGCGTGCTGGGGCGGAGAGCGGGGCGAGTGAGGTGCGGGGGCCCTTCTGCGGCGAGATGGGCGCTGCATATCGCGCGGGGTGGGAGGGGGGATAGACTGCGGGGGTTGGTGGGTATCGTGGCCTCACCCCGGGAGCAGCCGCTTCGGGACGACGGAGCGGGGAGGCCGCTCGAGATGGCGGGATCAGACGGGCGCGGGACGGTGCCGGCGCCGCCGAAGCTGCTCGATCAGGTGCGGGCGCAGTTGCGGCTGCGGCATTACAGCCCGCGCACCGAGGCGGCGTACGTGCAGTGGATTCGCCGCTTCATCCTGTTCCACGGCAAGAAGCATCCCCTCACGCTGGGTACGCGTCACGTCGCGGTCTTCCTGACGCATCTCGCGACGCAGGAAGGGGTGTCGGCGTCGACGCAGAACCAGGCGCTGAACGCTCTCGATGTTCCTCTATTCGCAGGTGCTGAGTCGCGATCTCGAGGCGCTGGGGGGCTTCGTGCGCGCGCACAAGCCGCGCCGCCTGCCGGTGGTGCTGTCGCCCGGCGAGGTGCGCGCGGTGCTCGAGCGGCTCGAGGGGAGCTCCCGGCTGGTTGGCGAGCCTTCTCTACGGGTCCGGTCTCCGGCTGCTCGAATGTCTGGAGCTGCGCGTCAAGGACGTCGATTTCGAGCAGAAGGAGATCCGGCTGCGGCAGGGCAAGGGCCGCAAGGATCGCGTGACGCCGCTGCCCGAGTCCTGTCGCCCCGAAGCTGCAGGAGCATCTCGGCCGGGTGCGCGTGCTGTTCGAGACCGACCTGCGGGAGGGCTACGGCGGCGTCCTGCTGCCCGCGGCGCTCGCGCGCAAGTACCCGAACGCGGGGCGGGAGTGGGGCTGGCAGTGGCTGTTCCCGGCGGGCCGGCGCTACCGGGACGCGGCTGCCGGCGTCGAGCGGCGCCACCACATCCACGAGACGGCCATCCAGCGGGCGATGAAGCGCGCGGTAGCGCGCGGCTGGGCTCGCGAAGCCTGCGGGCTGCCACACGCTGCGTCACAGCTTCGCGACGCACCTGCTGGCGAGCGGCTACGACATCCGCACGGTGCAGGAGCTGCTCGGTCATCGCGACGTGAAGACGACGCAGATCTACACGCACGTGCTGAACCGGGGCGGGCGCGGCGTGCGGAGTCCGCTCGACGCGGTGGGGCTGTGAGGGAGCCCGACCCCGACTTCCCGCCCGGCTTCTTCGCCCGCCTCGACGAGTCGGAGGACGCCGCCTTCTACACCGCGCCGCGCTTCGTGGTGCACATCGACGAGGCGACGATCGCGGCGCTGACGCGCTGGTACGCGGAGGTGCTGGCGCCGGGCGCCGACGTCCTCGATCTGATGTCGTCGTGGGTGTCGCATCTGCCGGACGCGAGGGCGCTGCCGCTCGGTCGCGTGGTCGGGCTCGGCATGAACGCGGCGGAGCTGGCGGCGAATCCGCGGCTCGCATCGTACGACGTGCAGGATCTGAACGCGGAGCCGCGGCTGCCGTATCCAGAGGCTTCGTTCGATGCGGTGCTGTGCGCGGTGTCGATCCAGTATCTGACGCGGCCGGTGGAGGTCTTCGCGGAGGTGGCGCGCGTGCTGCGGCCGGGCGGGCGCGTGGCGATCTCGACGTCGCACCGCTGCTTCCCGACGAAGGCGATCCGTGCCTGGCACGTGCTGCCGCCGGAGGAGCGGCTCGGCGCGATCGCGCTCTATCTCGAGCGCGCGGGCGGCTTCGCACCCACGACGCTGGTGGATCGCTCGCCACCTGGCGCCGATCCGCTCTGGATCGTGACCGCGCTCAAACAGGCTGTCTGAGCGTCACGAACTCCTCGGCGCTCGTCGGGTGGATGCCGATGGTGGTGTCGAGCTGCGCCTTGGTGACGCCGCACTTCACGGCGACGCCGAGGCCCTGGAGGATCTCGCCGGCCTCGGGCCCGACCATGTGCGCGCCGAGCACGCGGTCGCTCTTCCGATCGACGACGAGCTTGACGAGGGTCTTCTCGTCGCGGCCGGTCAAGGTGTGCCGGAGCGGCTTGAAGCTCGACTTGAACACGAGCACGTCGCCATCACTCGTTCCTTCGCTCGCTCCGCTCGCTGCGCGCCGAGCCTCGCTCGGCTTGCGCGCGCGCGCCTCCTCTTCGGTGAGGCCGACGGTGCCGATGCTCGGCGTGCTGAACACGGCGGTGGGCACGTCGCGGTGGTCGGGCTTCGTGGGCTGCTGGCCGAAGACGGTGCGCGCGAAGCAGATGCCCTCGTGGAGCGCGACGGGTGTCAGGTTGAGGCGGTCGGTGACGTCGCCGATCGCCCAGATGCTCGGCGCGCTGGTACGCGAGTAGGCGTCGACGAGGATCTCGCCAGCCGGGCCTGTCTTCACGCCGAGAGCCTCGAGGCCGAGGCCGCGCGTGTTGGGCGCGCGCCCGGTGGCGTAGAGGACCGCGTCGGTCTCGAGCGTCGCGCCGTCGCGCAGCGTGAGGCGCAGGCCCGCGCCCGTCTTCTCGATGCGGGCGACATCGCTCTGGAAGCGGAGGTCGACGCCGCGCTTGGTCATCTCGTCGGCCAGCGCGCGGCGCACGTCGCCGTCGAAGCCGCGCAGGAAGAGCTCACCGCGGTAGAGCTGGGTGGTGGCGGCGCCCATGCCGTGGAAGATCCCCGCGAACTCGACGGCGATGTAGCCGCCGCCGACCACGACGACGCGCTCGGGCAGGCGATCGAGCCGGAAGACTTCGTTGGACGTGAGCGCGTGCTCGATGCCGGGCGTGCTCGGCAGGCTCGGCCAGCCGCCGGTGGCGATGAGGATGTGCTCGGCGCTGAGGCGACGTTCGCCGACCGCGACGGTGTGCGCGTCCACGAGGCGCGCGCGGCCGTCGATGCGCGTCACGCCCGCGTCGTCGAGCAGCCTGGCGTAGACGCCGTTCAGCCGCGCGATCTCGACGTCCTTGTGCTTGCGCAGGCGCGCGAAGTCGAAGCGCGGCGCGCCGATCTCCCAGCCGTAGGCGGCGGCGTCGGCGAAGTCTTCGCCGTAGTGCGCGGCGTAGACGAACAGCTTCTTCGGGATGCACCCGACGTTGACGCAGGTGCCGCCGAGGCGGCTCTCCTCGACGACGGCGACGCGCGCGCCGAAGCCCGCCGAGAGCCGGCTCGCCCGCGTCCCCCCCGAGCCCGCACCGATCACGACCAGGTCGAAGTCGTAGGTAGCCATGGCGTTACGATGCCGCAGGCGGGCCCGCTGTGACGACTTGGCTACCTCGCCGTCCCGGTCTACGCCGCACGCATCCGGCGACGGCCTAACTCGTCGCCGGTTGCGGCGTCCAAAGCTGGGCCTAACCGCCGATCGCGGTGGTCGGGTCGCCGAAGATCAGGCGCATCGCCTGGAAGCGCTGCAGGACTCCGCTCACGTACGGGCCCTTGCAGGAGAGGCCCTTGTCGAGGCGTTTCTGCACGGCGCCGGGGCCGATGTTGTAGGCGGCCATGGCGAGGTCGGTGCTCTCGAACGCCGCGCGCATCTCGGCGAGGTAGAGGATACCGAGGCGCACGTTGGTCACGGGGTCGTGCAGGCTGCGGGTGCCCCGCCAGGCGATGTCGTGGCGAGCCGCGAGCTCGCGTGCGGAGGTGGGCATCAGCTGCATCAGGCCGAGCGAGCCGCCCGGGCCGCGCGCTTTCGGACGGAACTGGCTCTCCTGCTCGATCAGCGCGAGCACGAGCAGCGCGGGCAGGCCGTGCTCCTGCTCGGCCTTCACCACGGCGCGGGCGACGCCCTCGCGCTGCAGCTCGTCGAGCTCGGGGGCGCGGTCGGCCAGGATCTCGCGGGCGATGAACAGGCTCGAGGGCTCGGCCGGCGCCTCGTCGAGGATCGGTGCGGCGTCCGGCGCATCGGCCGTGGCCAGCGGCGGCGCGACCTCGAAGCTCTCGGTCGCGCGCGGCGCGCCGTAGAGCGGCTCGGCCTCGCGCTGGGGCGCCGTCGTCGTCGCGCACGCCACCGCCGACAACGCCCAGAGGCCGAGGCAGGCGGCGAGCATTCGGGCGTGGGGCACACGGGGCATACAGGGAACATCGGCGAGACCGAAAACCGGAGCGGTGACGAGCGGCACGATCCCGCGGGGTTCCCCAAGGGAATTGCCGGGCCTCTTCCTATCTAAGAGCCCTCGCGACGTCCCTCGGGGCTATATTGCCGGCCTTTTGCGGGAGGGATGCGCGATGGCCGGTCCGCTGCGTGGGATGAAGGTGATCGAGGTGGCCGGCATCGGGCCGGGGCCGTTCTGCGGGATGGTGCTCGCGGACCTCGGCGCGGAGGTGCTGCGCATCGACCGCAGCGCCTCGGTGCGGAGCGGCCCGCCCGACGAGCGCGCCCGCTATGACGTGCTCGCGCGCGGCCGCAAGAGCGTCGGCCTCGACCTCAAGCATCCCGACGGCGTGGCCGCGCTGCTGCGCCTGGTCGAGAAGGCCGACGTCCTCACCGAAGGCTTCCGGCCCGGCGTGATGGAGCGGCTCGGGCTCGGCCCCGACGTCTGCCTCGCGAAGAACCCGCGCCTCGTCTACGGGCGCATGACCGGCTTCGGCCAGAGCGGGCCGATGGCGCAGGCCGCCGGCCACGACATCAACTACATCGCGCTCGCCGGCTGCCTCGCGCACATCGGCCGCAAGGGCGAGGCGCCGCTGCCGCCGCTCAACCTGGTCGGCGACTTCGGCGGCGGCGGCATGCTGCTGGCGCTCGGCATCGTGGCGGCGTTGGTCGAGCGCGCGTCGTCGGGCAAGGGCCAGGTCGTCGACGCCGCGATGGTCGACGGTGCGGCGCTGCTGATGGCCTTCATCCACGGCTTCTACTCGCTCGGCGGCTGGGGCGAGCGCGGCACGAACCTGCTCGACACGGGCGCGCACTTCTACGAGGCGTACGAGACGAAGGACGGCAAGCACGTCTCGATCGGCTCGATCGAGCCGCAGTTCTACGCGGAGCTGCTGAAGCACAGCGGCCTCGAGGGCGAGAAGCTGCCCGCGCAGATGGACCGCTCGCAGTGGCCGGCGATGAAGGAGCGGCTCGTCGCGATCTTCAAGACGAAGACGCGCGACGAGTGGTGCCAGATCATGGAAGGCAGCGACGTGTGCTTCGCGCCGATCCTCACCATCCCCGAGGCGTACCAGCACCCGCACAACGTGGCGCGCGGCACCTTCGTCGACGTGGCCGGGATCAAGCAGCCGGGCCCGGCGCCGCGCTTCAGCCGCACGCAGGGCGAGGTGGTGCGGCCGCCGCCGGCGGCCGGCGAGCACACCGACGAGGCGCTCGGCGAATGGGGTTTTTCGCGCGAGGAGATCCGCAAGCTACGCGATGCAAAGGCGGTGGCCTAGGCCCGGTTCCTGCCGGTCGGCTGCGCCCCTCGGATGTCACCCGTTTCGGTCCGCGCGGCACGTACGGACATGGCGAACTCGATCCTCCCGAAGCCTCAGCTGCTGCTCTCCGGTGCGTTCGTGATCCGCGCTCTCGGCCTCTACGGGCCGCGCTACGAGTGCGGCGATTGCGGCGCCACGATGTTCGTCCGCTACGAGTCGGGCCTGTGCCCGCGCTGCTTCAACGGGCACCGCGCGAAGCACACCGAGACCGTGGTGCGCGACATCCTGCTCGAGCTCGAAGAGTTCGGAGCGGAGACGAACGAGCCCGAGGCGAACTAGCGTCCGTCCTGTGGACGCCGCGACTGGCGACTCGGAAGGGAGCCGCCGGATGCGTGCGGCGTGGACCGAGACGGCGAGGTAGTCAAGGCGTCACAGCGGCTGCCGCCGCCCTGTGGACGCCGCGACTGGCGACTCGGAAGGGAGCCGCCGGATGCGTGCGGCGTGGACCGGGACGGCGAGGTAGTCAAGGCGTCACAGCGGCTGCCGCTCGGATGTAGACGCGTATCATGCGGCGCCATGTCGTTGATCTACCTGGTCCGTCACGGCGAGACCGCGCTCAACGCGGCGCGCATCCTCCAGCCGCCGGCGACGCCGCTCTCGGAGCGCGGGCTCGCGCAGGCGGAGCGCGTGGCGGCGCGGCTCGCAGGCGTGGGGCTCGTCCAGGTGCTCGTCTCGGACCTGCGCCGCGCCGAGATGACCGCGGAGGCGATCGCGCGCGCGAGCGGCGCGCCCATCGCGCGCGACCCCGAGCTGGCCGAGCGCAACTTCGGTGCGCTGCGCGGGCGTCCGTACGCCGAGCTGGGCCTCGACCCCTTCGCGCCCGACTACGCGCCGCCCGAGGGCGAGAGCTGGCCGGTCTTCCACGCGCGCGTCGACCGCGCCTGGGCGCGGGTGGACGCGGCCGCGCGCGCCGCCGCAGGCCCGATCGCGGTGGTGACGCACGGCCTGGTCTGCCACTCCGTGGTGTCGCGGCTGGTGACGCTCGCGCCGGGCCTCACGCTCGAGAACCGCGGCTGGCGCAACACCTCGGTGACCGTGCTCGACGGCGGAGAGCCCTGGACGGTGCGACTGCTCGACGATGTCGTGCACCTCGACGAGGCGCCCGACGTCGCCCGCGCCTGAGCGTTCGCTCTAGGGCGCGGTGGTGAAGGTGCCTTCCGTGATGGTCTGGTTGCCGCCCTGCTCGATCGCCAGCACCTCGAAGTTGTGCACTCCCGCTTCGAGACCCCCGACGAACTCCGGCGGAAGCGTCACGCTCGTGACGTTGGCCGGAACATTGGCCTGGAACAGGTCCTCGACGAGGACCTGGTAGCCCTTGATGGTGATCGGGCGAACCGGCAGGCCGGCCGCCGACTGCGTGACGGGATCCCAGCTGATCACCACGCTGTCTCCGTCCACCTCCGAGGAGACCACGGGGCCTGCGGGCACCGCATGCGAGAGGGTCGCCTCGCCTCCGATCGTCTCCTTGTCCACCGTCTTGCCGCTGAAGCGGTAGATGCCTTCCGGGAACATGGCCAGCAGCTCGTCGACGGGCACGTCGCTGAGCGACGGCTCGGCGCCCTCGAAGAGCAGCTCGGTCAGGCCGAGCTCGCCGTAGGGTCCGCTGCCCTTCACGGTGAAGATCGTGCGGTTGTCCGGGTTCGTGATGCGGAGACTCGCCCAGTCCTCTCCGTCGAGAGCGACCTGGAAGCCCAGATCCTGTGCGGATTCGTTGTATTCGATGAAGAGGCGCGAGATCTCGAGGACCTGCGCCGGCGGGTGGGCCGTGTGCGCCGGGGTCGCCGCAGAGAGGGCGAGGGCGGTCGTTGCGAGCAGGAAGACGAGCAGCGGTCGTGTGGTCATGGCGGTCATCCTGGTGCGGAGTCCAGCCCGACGGCCCCGTGCCGCAGAGCCAGTCCTCTCGTGGATCTCACCGTCTAGTGCCCGGTGGCTCGCCCGCCATACGCGGAATGACGTAGACGCGTCTGCTCGCCATGCCACGTCCGTGGGGTAAGAAGCGCGCGAGCGTCTCAGGACCGCGGCAGCGAGTCCCAGACGCCGCGGACGCGGTCGAACGCGGCGAGGGCGCCGCGGTCGTCGGCGCAGAGGCGTTGCGGCGCGGCGGGCGCGCGCGGCCACTCGAAGGCGGGCGCCGGCCGGCCCTCGCGCGCGAACGCCAACCACGCCCGCTGCACCTCGCGTGCGGCTTCGCGCGCACCGCCGAGGTAGAGCCCGCGGAGGAGCGGATGCCGGAACGTCCCGAACACGAGCGGCACCTCGAGCGCGTGGCAGGCGCCGAGCCGCTGGCGCACCAGCGGCGGGGCCCAGGAGAAGAGGTAGGACCAGGTCGGTGCGTGCGGGGTCTGCGCCGCGACGAGGCGTTCGGCGGGAGCGAGGAACACCCGGTGCGTCTGGAGCACGGACCAGCGCGTGCGCGGCGACGCCCGGGGCAGGGCTTCGCGGTAGAGCGCGTACGCGGGCTCGGCGCGGCCCGGGCCGAGCAGGCGCTCGAAGCGCCGGCGCAAGGCCGGCTCGTCGAGCGCGCTCGCCTTGGGATCCGCCAGCAGGAACAGGTTCCACTCGTCGCGGTTGGTGCCGACGAGCAGCGGGACGCCGCTCGCGTTGCCGGCCGCGATCGCCTCGAGCGGCGGCGTCGGCAGCACGTCTCCGTCCACAACGGGCTGGCAGGGCAGGCCGGGGAGCTGGAGCGCGATCCTCCGCATCTCGAGCTGCGCAGCCACCAGGCGCGCGACGGGAACCTCCCGCAGCCGTGCGGCCTGCTGAGGCGCGAGGCCGAGCACGCCGAGAAAGGTCCGCGAGACCAGCTCGGCCTGTGCGCGGGTCGAGCAGTTGTCGGCTGCGCCGCTCTGCGCGATCGCGCGCGCGAAGAGCCCGCGCGCGCGCGGCGTGCCGAGCAGCGTGCCGACGCTCATGCCGCCGGCCGACTCGCCGAAGAGGGTGACGTTCGCCGGATCGCCGCCGAATGCTGCGATGTTGTCGCGCACCCACTCGAGCGCGGCGAGCTGGTCGCGCAGGCCGCAGTTCTCGGCGAAGCCCGCCGCCGGGGCGAGGTCGCCGAGCGCGAGGAAGCCGAGCGCGCCGAGCCGGTAGTTGAGCGTCACCACCACGACGTCGCCGCGCCGCGCGAGCGTCTCGCCGCCGTAGACGAGCGCGCTCCCGGCTCCGAGCACGAAGGCTCCGCCGTGGATCCACACCAGCACCGGGCGGCGCGCGCCGTCGGCGCCCGGCGTCACCACGTCGAGCGTGAGGCAGTCCTCGGCCACCGTCGCCGGGCCCGTGATGCGCGAGAAGACGCGGCCGAAGCGCGAGCCGGGCTGCGGCGCGCCGGGCCCGGAGACGAATGCGTCGCGCACGCCGGCCCAGGGTTTCGGTGGCTCGGGCGGGCGCAGGCGCAGGGGGCCGACCGGAGGCGCGGCATAGGGGATGCCGCGGAAAGCGAACACGCCGCGGCGTTCGGCCCCGCGGACCCTGCCGCTCTGCGTCTCCACCTGCATCCCGCGGAACGTCGCACACGCATCCCGGTCCGCTAATACTCTCGGCCCCATGACGCAGAAGAGCCGCACGTTCAACTTCTCGGCCGGCCCGGCCATCCTGCCCGAAGAGGTCCTGCGCGAGGCGCAGGCCGCGCTCTGGGACTTCGACGGCACCGGCATCGGCATCCTCGAGCACAGCCACCGCGGGGGCCCGTTCGAGAAGGTGGTGCGGCAGACGG
This sequence comes from uncultured delta proteobacterium, assembly GCA_963716895.1. GTDB lineage: Bacteria > Myxococcota_A > UBA9160 > UBA9160 > UBA6930 > JBFIYM01. The sequence continues at coordinate 2,397,530 of CAVQUJ010000010.1, read as the reverse complement.
AGGCCGACTGCCGCAAGCTCGCCGGCATCCCTGACGACTACGCCGTGCTGTTCCTCAGCGGCGGCGCCTCGACGCAGTTCTTCATGCTGCCCGCGAACCTGCTGCCCGACGGCGCGACGGCCGACTACCTGGTGACGGGCGCGTGGTCCGAGAAGGCGGCGGCCGAGGCCAAGCGCTACGGGCACGTGCACGAGGCGGCGTCGTCGGCCGCGACGAATCACGACCGCATCCCGCGCGCGAACGAGATCCGCTGGTCGGAGCGCCCGGTCTATGCGCACTTCACCTCGAACAACACGATCTTCGGCACGCAGTGGACGACGGAGCCCACGCCGCCTGCCGGCGTGTGGCTGGCCTGCGACGCGTCGAGCGACATCTTCTCGCGGCCGATCGACCTCACGCGCTACGGCCTCGTGTATGCGGGCGCGCAGAAGAACATCGGACCCGCGGGCGTCACGCTGGTGATCGCGCGGCGCGACCTGGTGGAGCGCTCGGTGCGCGACCTGCCGACCATGCTGCGCTACGCGACGCACGCCAAGGAGGGCTCGCTCTACAACACGCCGCCGAGCTTCGGCATCTACGTGATGGGGCGCGTCTTCCAGTGGATCGAGCGGCAGGGCGGCCTGGCCGGGATGGAGCGGAAGAACCGCGACAAGGCGCAGGTGCTCTACGACGCGCTCGCGGCGACGAGCTTCTACAGCGCGCACGCCGGCGAGGGCAGCCGCTCGCTGATGAACGTCACCTTCCGGGCGCCGTCGAAGGAGCTCGACGCGAAGTTCGTGAAGGAGGCCGAGGCGGCGGGCTTCTCGGGCCTCAAGGGCCACCGCTCCGTCGGTGGCATGCGCGCGAGCATCTACAACGCCTTCCCGAAGGCGGGCTGCGAAGCGCTCGCGAGCTTCATGAAGGACTTCGCCGCCAAGAACGGCTAGCAGCGGCGCGCAGTGGCCGAGCGAACGAGTCACGACGTGCCCGCTGCCTGATCGATCGCGTCCCGCTCGGGGCGCCGCTCACGGATCCGGGCGCGATCCTCGATCGCTTCTTCGACTGGGTGACGAGCACGGGCATCGAGCCCTACCCGGCGCAGGAGGAGGCGCTGCTCGAGCTCGCGGCCGGCAAGCACGTGGTGCTGTCGACGCCGACCGGCTCGGGCAAGTCGCTCGTCGCGCTCGGCCTCCACTTCGAGGCGCTCTGCCGCGGGCAAGCGCTCGTTCTACACCGCGCCGGTCAAGGCGCTGGTGAACGAGAAGTTCTTCGCGCTGTGCGATGTCTTCGGGCCCGAGAACGTCGGCATGCTGACCGGCGACGCCAGCATCAACTGGGCGGCGCCGATCGTGTGCGCCACGCAGGAGGTGCTCGCCAACATCGCGCTCCACCAGGGCGCGCGCACCGACGCGCCCTACGTGGTGATGGACGAGTTCCACTTCTACGCCGACCGCGACCGCGGCTGGGCCTGGCAGGTGCCGCTGCTCGCGCTCGAGCGCACCACCTTCCTGCTGATGTCCGCGACGCTCGGCAACACCGCCGCGATCGAGGAGAAGCTCGCCGCGCTCACCGGGCGCGCCGTCGCGCACGTGCACCGCGACGAGCGCCCCGTGCCGCTCGACTACGAGTGGCGCGAGACGCCGCTGCACGAGTCGGTCGAGGCGCTCCTCGAGCAGGGCCGCGCGCCCATCTACGTGGTGAGCTTCACGCAGCGCGAGGCTGCCGAGGTCGCGGCCGCGCTCACCAGCGCGAAGGTGGCGACGCGCGAGCAGCGCGACCGCATCGCGGCGGCGCTCGGCGACGCCCGCTTCGACACGCCCTTCGGCAAGGAGCTGAAGCGCACGATCGGCCACGGCGTCGGGCTCCACCACGCGGGCCTGCTTGCCGAAGTACCGGCTGCTGGTCGAGCAGCTCGCGCAGCAGGGGCTGCTCCGCGTCGTCTCGGGCACCGACACGCTCGGCGTCGGCGTGAACATCCCCATCCGCACGGTGCTGTTCACCGGCCTCGCCAAGTACGACGGCGAGCGCGTGCGCGTGCTCTCGGTGCGCGACTTCAAGCAGATCGCGGGGCGCGCCGGGCGCAAGGGCTTCGACGAGCGCGGCAGCGTGGTGTGCCAGGCGCCCGAGCACGTCACGGCCAACAAGGCGGCGGCGGCGCGCGAGGCGCGCGGCGGCAAGCGCCAGCCGAAGCGCACACCGCCGCCGGGCTTCGTGTCGTGGACGCGCGAGCAGTTCGATCAGCTCGTGGCGAAGCCGCCCGAGACGCTGATCTCGAGCTTCAAGATCTCGCACGGGATGATCCTGGCGCTGCTCCAGCGCGACGCGGATCTCGTCGGCCGGCGCGGCGGCTACGGCGCGCTCGGGGAGCTGATCGCGCGCTGCCACGAGAGCCCGGCGCGCAAGCGCAAGCTCCTGCGCGACGCCGCGGCGCGCTTCCGCTCGCTGCGCAGCGCCGGCGTCGTGCACGTGGCCGCCCATCGCGCGCTCGTGGATCCCGATCTCCAGCGCGACTTCTCGCTCCACCAGACGCTCTCGCTGTACCTGGTCGAGGCGCTGACGGCGCTCGACCGCGAGGCGCCTGACTACGCGCTCCAGGTGCTCGCGGTGGCCGAGGCCACCGTGGACGACCCGGTGCCGATCCTGCGCGCCCAGCTCGCCCGCGCGAAGGACGAGCTGGTGGCGCGCCTCAAGGCAGAGCGCGTGCCCTACGAGGAGCGCATGGCGAAGCTCGACGAGCTCACCTGGCCCCAGCCCGAGGCCGAGTTCGTGCGCGCGACCTTCAAGCTGTTCGCCGAGCAACACCCGTGGGTGTCGGAGAGCAACGTCCACCCGAAGGGTGTGGTGCGCGAGATGCTCGAGGGCTACGAGGGCTTCGACGACGCCGTGCGCCGGCTCGGCATCCAGCGCAGCGAGGGCCTCCTGCTGCGCTACCTCGGCGAGGTGCTGCGCGCGCTCGAGCGCTCCGTGCCCGACGCCCAGAAGACCGACGCGGTCCACGACGTGCTCGCCTACCTGCGCGAGCTCGTGCGCCACACCGACGCCAGCCTGCTCACGGAGTGGGAGGCCCGTGCGAGCGGCGACCCAGCCACGCCGCAAGCCGACGCCTTGCGTCGGCGCGCAGCGAGCGGAGCGAGCGAAGGAACAAGTTGGAACCCGAAGGCCCTCCAGGCGCGCGTCCGCACCGAGCTGCAGTCCCTCGTCCGCGCCCTCGCGCACGGCGACTACGAGGAAGCGGCGCGCTGGGTCCAACAGAGCGAGGGCGACCCGTGGGATGCGGCGCGCTTCGCGTCGGAGCTGGCGCCCTTCCTCGCCGCACACGAGCGCGTCGCGTTCGATCCTGCGGCGCGACGCGCCGACCAGACGGTGCTGAGGAGCATCGCCCCGCTCGTCTTCCGCGTGCAGCACGTGCTGCCGGACCCGGCGGGCGAGGGCACGGGCTATCTGGAAGGCGAGATCGACCTGCGCGGCGGCGCCGGGCAGAGCGAATCGGCGCTCGTGCGCCTCCTCGCCATTCACCCGTAGGCGCGATCGGCCGATGGACGGGGCATGGGATCGGGGCCGGAACGCGCTCTCGTCTATGGCTTCGGAGGCGCCCTCGGCGACCTCGGCGTGCGCGTGCGCCAGCTCGGCTACGAGGCGATCGTCGAGGACGACCCCCGGGCCGCGGCAGCGCGCGTGGCCCGCGGCGACGAGTCCGTCCGCGCGGCGCTGATCCCCGCCGGCTTCGCGCTGCCCCAGCGCGCCGGCGAGCTCGACCAGCTCGAGCGGGCGGCCAGCGCGAGCGGCCTGTGCTTCGTGGCCGTGGGCGAGCGGCCGGGCGAGGCGGCCGAGCGGCGGCTCCGCGAGAAGAACGTGCGGCTCTGCCTGTGGTCCCCGTTCCACGAGCGCGAGCTGCGCTTCGTGCTGAACCGCGCCCTCTTCGATCCCGATCGCAACTTCTTCGGGCGCGACAAGAACAAGGTGCGCCACGAGCTGCGCGCCCCGACCTCGCTCGGCGCGCGCATCGTGGTGAGCGGCCGCGAGAAGCCCGCGCTGGTCTACAACCTGTCCGTGGGCGGCTGCTACCTCGAGACGCTGCGCCCCACGCTCGTCGGCGGCGCGCTGGAGGTGGCGCTGCCCCTCCCGAACGGCGAGTTCCGGGTGGCCGGACGGGTCGTCCTCACGAACGTGCCCGGCAACCTGGAGCGCTCGAACCTGCCCCGCGGCATGGCGATCGAGTTCCTGCGCGTCGCGCCCGAGGCCCGCGAGGCGATCCAGCACTACGTCCTCGAGCGCGCCCGGGCCTACGAGCTGTAGCGGGGGCCGCTACCCTCCGGCCTTTCGCCCGGAGGCCCCCGCATGCGCCCCGTCCTCGCCGCCCTGCTGCTCGCCGTCCTGCTCGGCGGCGGCGCCGCGCGCGGGGAGCAGCTGGTGGACGGGATCGCGGCGCAGGTGGGCAGCAACGTGGTGCTGATCTCCGACGTGCGCGAGGCCGCGGCCCCCACCGAGGCGCGGGCGCGCGCACAGGGCGCGACGGACGAGGACATCCGCCAGCTCTACTTCGAGGTGCTCGAGCAGATGGTCGAGCGCCAGCTGATCCGCCAGGTCGTACAGCGTGCGGAGATCGGCGCCACCGACGCCGAGGTAGACGACGCCATCGCCAACATCGCGCGCGAGAACAAGATCTCGCCCGAGAAGCTGCGGGCCAGCGTCGAGGCGCAGGGCATGCCCTATGCGCTCTACCGCGAGCGCATCCGCTCCGAGATCGAGCACGCGCGCGTGATCAACGACCTCGTGGCCAGCAAGGTGCACGTGGACGACAAGGAGCTGCAGGAGATCTACGACAAGGAGATCGCGAAGCAGCCGAAGGGCGGCGAAGAGTACTACCTGCGCGTCATCGTCGTGACGCCGAATGGGGACGGCCCCGGCGCGCGCGACATCGCCTGCGGCGAGGTGGACGCCGCGCGGGCTCGCATCGCCGGCGGCGAGAAGTTCGAGGCGGTGGCGCGCGAGGTGAGCGCGGCCAACCCGGACTCGGGGGGCACGCAGGCCTGGGTACACGAGAGCGAAGTCGCCAACTGGATGCGCCCCACGGTCGAGTCGCTGCCGGTCGGCGGCATCTCGGAGCGCATCGACGCCGGCTTCGGCTGCGGCATCGTGCAGGTCGCCGACAAGCGCTCCTTCGTGCCGAAGACCTTCGAGCAGGCCAAAGAGGCGCTGCGCCGCCAGCTGTTCGACGAGCGCGTCGCCGCGGAGTACAAGAAGCTGATCGAGCGGCTGCGCGCGCAGACGTACATCGAGCGCAAGGGCATCTTCGGCGACACGGGCATCCAGCGCTCGAGCGCCGTCGCCCCGCCGCCTGGGGCCGAGGAGCCCGGCTTCTAGTGGCCGGCGCCGCCGGCCCGAGCCACATCACGATCCGCGGCGCGCGTGTCCACAATCTGCGCGACGTGGACGTGGACCTGCCGCGCGACCGGCTGGTGGTGATCACCGGCCTCTCGGGCAGCGGCAAGTCGAGCCTGGCGTTCGACACGCTCTACGCCGAGGGCCAGCGCCGCTACGTCGAGTCGCTCTCCGCCTATGCGCGCCAGTTCCTCGAGCAGCTGGAGAAGCCCGACGTCGAGTCGATCGAGGGGCTCTCGCCCGCCATCGCGATCGAGCAGAGGAGCATCGGGAAGAACCCGCGCTCGACGGTCGGCACGGTCACCGAGGTGTACGACCACCTGCGCCTGCTGTACGCGCGCGTCGGTCGCCCGTACTGCTGGAGCTGCGGCAAGCCGATCGCGAGCCAGACTGTGGAGCAGATGGCCGAGCGCGTGCTCGCGCGGGGCGAGGGCGCGCGCGTCGAGGTGCTGGCGCCGGTCGTGCGCGGGCGCAAGGGCGAGTACAAGAAGGAGCTCGACGAGTTCGCGCGCCAGGGCTTCGTGCGCGCGCGCATCGACGGCCAGGTCCACGAGCTCGGCAGCGAGATCAAGCTTGCGAGGACGAAGAAGCACGACATCGAGCTCGTGGTGGACCGCATCGCCGTCCGCGAGTCGGTGCGCGCCCGCATCGTCGAGTCGCTCGAGACGGCGCTGCGGCTCGCCGAAGGCCTCGCGCTGGTGGAGGGCGACGGCGGCCGCGAGCTCCTGTCTCGGAGCAACGCCTGCGCGGACTGCGGCGTGTCGTTCCCCGAGCTCGCGCCGCGGATGTTCTCGTTCAACAGCCCCGCCGGCGCCTGCGAGCGCTGCGACGGGCTCGGCAGCTCGGCCGAGCTCGACCCCGCGAAGCTCGTGCCCGACCCCGACCGCCCGCTGGCCGAGGCCATCGCGCCCTGGGGCGGGCGCGGCATGGCGCGCTACTACCGCCAGGTGCTGGCCGGCGTGGCCGAGGCGCTCGGCGTCTCGCTCCAGACGCCCTGGCGCGAGCTGCCGGCGAAGGCGCGCGAGCAGATCCTCTCCGGCACCGGCGCGCGCGAGATCCCGTTCGCGTTCGGCAAGCGCGGCCTCTCGAAGGTGACGCGCCGCTTCGACGGCGTGCTCGGCGAGCTCGAGCGGCGCCGCGAGGACGGCGACGTGCTGCCCGAGGAGCTGCTGCGCTACGCGCGGCCGGGCGTCTGCCCGGAGTGCCAGGGTACGAGGCTCGGCGTGCCGGCGCGCCACGTGAAGCTCGGCGGCCTCGCCATCCACGAGCTGGCCGCGCTCCCGATCGGTGACGCGCGCGCCTTCCTCGACGGCCTCGTGCTCGGCGCGCGGGAGCGCGCGGTGGCGGACCGCGTGCTGGCCGAGATCCGCGAGCGGCTGCGCTTCCTCGCCGACGTCGGCGTCTCGTACCTGACGCTCGACCGCGCGGCGACGACCCTGTCCGGCGGCGAGGCGCAGCGCATCCGCCTCGCCACGCAGGTGGGCTCGCAGCTGATGGGCGTGCTCTACATCCTCGACGAGCCCTCGATCGGGCTCCACCCGCGCGACAACGAGCGCCTCCTCGCGAGCCTGCTGCGCCTCCGCGACGCGAAGAACACCGTGGTGGTGGTCGAGCACGACGAGGCCACGATCCGCCGCGCCGACTGGGTGATCGACATGGGGCCGGGCGCGGGCGTGCACGGCGGCGAGGTGGTCGCGGCGGGCACGCCGGCGGAGATCGTCGCGCACCCGCGCTCGGAGACGGGCGCGTGGCTGTCGGGCCGGAAGCGCATGGCCACGCCCGCGCGCCGCCCGTGCGGCGACGCCGCGCGCGTCGTGCTGAGCGGCTGCCGCGCAAACAACCTGAAGGACATCCGCGTCGAGATCCCGCTCGGCCGCTTCACCGTCGTCACCGGCGTCTCGGGCTCGGGCAAGTCCACCCTCGTCTCCGACACGCTGCACCCGATCCTCGCGGGCAAGCTCCACGGCGCGCTCGCGGTGCCCGGTACGCACGAGCGCGTCACGGGCGTCGAGCAGCTCGACAAGGTGATCGAGATCGACCAGGCGCCGATCGGCCGCACGCCCCGCAGCAACCCGGCCACCTACACCGGCGTGTTCGACGGCATCCGCAAGCTGTTCGCCCAGGTACCCGAGGCGCGCGTGCGCGGCTACGGGCCCGGACGCTTCTCGTTCAACGTGAAGGGCGGGCGCTGCGAGTCGTGCGAGGGCGACGGCGAGCTGCAGGTCGAGATGCACTTCCTGCCCGACCTGCACGTGACGTGCGAGGTGTGCGGCGGCCGGCGCTACAACCGCGAGACGCTCGAGGTGCGGTACAAGGGCAAGAGCATCGCCGAGGTGCTCGGCACCAGCATCGAGGAGTCGCTCGCGCTGTTCGAGAACGTGCCGGCGCTCCGCCGCCCCCTCGAGACGCTCGCGGCGGTGGGCCTCGGCTACCTCCAGCTCGGCCAGCCCGCCACCACGCTGTCCGGCGGCGAGGCGCAGCGCATCAAGCTCGCGCGCGAGCTGTCGAAGCGCGCGACGGGCCGCACGCTGTACCTGCTCGACGAGCCCACCACCGGGCTCCACTTCGCCGACGTCGCGAACCTGCTGCGCGTGCTGCACCAGCTCGTCGAGCTCGGCAACAGCGTGGTGGTGGTCGAGCACCACCTCGACGTGATCCGCAGCGCGGACTGGGTGATCGACCTCGGGCCCGAAGGCGGCGCCGCAGGCGGCGAGATCGTCGCCACCGGCACGCCCGAGGAGGTGGCGCGCGTCGCGAGGAGCCACACCGGCCGCGCGCTCGCGGCGGCACGCGTGTGAGCGAGGCAAACATCCCCGGGCCGCGCCCGCTCGGCGCAGTGCTGCTCACGGCGTTCGCGTGGAGCGTGCTCGTGCTCGTGACGGGCCTCGTCGCGCCCGCGGGAGGCGGCGCGCTCGGCCTCGCGCTCGGCATGCTGCTCGGCTTCGGCGGCGCCGGGACGCTCGCCGCGCGCGCGCTGCCGCCGCCCGCGGAGCTGCGGATCGGTCTCGTCGGCTTCGCGCCGCGCCTCTTGCTGCCGCTCGTCCTGCTCGTGCCCGTCGTGCTGCTCGCGAGCGAGCTCGACAACCAGCTGGCGGCGCAGCTCTTCCCGGGCGCGAAGGCGGCGGCCGAAGCCACGGCCGCCGCAGAGCCCGCGCTCGGCCCGCTCGACACGCTCGCGGGCGTGCTCTGCGGCGTGCTGCTGCGGCCGGTGCTCGAGGAGTTCTTCTTCCACGGCGTGGTGCAGCAGGGCGTGGTGGCCGCGCTCGGCCCGGGCCGCGGCGTGCTCCTCGCGGCCGCGCTCTTCGCGCTCGTGCGCGCGAGCCTGTTCGCCACCGACGCCTACCACGCCACGAGCTTCGGCCTCCAGGCGCTCGGCATCGGCGCGGTGCTCGGCTTCGTGCGGCTCGCGAGCGGCTCGATCCTGCCGGGCGTGCTGCTGCTCACGGCGATCGAAGGCGTGGGCGTCCTCGCCTTCGAGCTGCGCGAGACGCTGCCGATCGCCGGCTTCAACGTCGGCGGCGCGCACACGCCCGCGGAATGGCTCCTGCCCGCTGCCCTCTGCGTCGGGGCGGGCCTGTTGCTGCTCGCGCGGCATGCGCGCGGCGGCGAGGACGGCGCCGAGCGCGGCTAGCGCGAGCAGCCCGGCGCCGGAGTGGCTCAGCCGGTGCGGTCGTGGGGATCCGCTGGGCCTCAGAGGCCGAACGAGACCCCCAGGCTCCGCTGCACCAACCAGGCGAGCGCCAGCGCCGCGATCCCGAGCGAGCCCCCGCCGAACGCGAGCCGGCGGTAGGCCCAGCTCCCGCGCGCGGCGAACGCCAGCGGCAGCACGGCCGCCGCGACGGCGAGCTGGCCGAGCTCGACGCCGGCGTTGAAGCCGAACAGCGCTGTGGCGAGCGCGCCAGGCGGCAGGCCGAGGCCGGCGAGCACGCTCGCGAAGCCGAAGCCGTGCAGCAGGCCGAAGCCGAAGGCCGCGGCCCAGAGCCGTCCCTCGACGAGCGGCCAGAGGTTGTTGAGTGCAGCGAGCGCCACCGAGAGCGCGATCGCGGACTCGACGACGCGCGACGGCAGGTGCACGAGCCCGAGCGCGGCGAGCGAGAGCGTGAGCGCATGCGCCGCGGTGAAGGCGGTGACCACGCGCGCGACGTCGAGCGCCACCTCGCGGAGCGAGGCCGCCGGCGCCCAGCGTCCCGACTCGCGGCGGAGCACCGCCGGCAGCAGCAGGCTCAGCAGGAAGAGCATGTGGTCCGCGCCGACCGCGATGTGCTGCACGCCCTCCCGCGCATAGCTGAGGAAGGCGTTCACGGGAGCGGCGCCGGCGAGCACGAAGTGTTGCTCGGGATGTGCGCCGCCGAGCACCGCGGTCTGCACCGCGCCCGCGCCTTCGACCCTCACCAGCCCGCGGTGCTGCGGGTCGAGCGTGGCGAACAGCGTGTAGCCGAGCGCGAGCTCGCGCGCCGGGTGCGGGCAGACGGACTCGAAGCGCAACACCGCGTACGCGCCGTCGGTGTGGCGGTCGACGAGCTGCGCGAGCGGGTGGTGCGCGCACGGGGCGCCGTCCGCCTCGAGCCGGAGGCCCGCGAGCGCATACGCGTTGATCGCGGCCGCGCGCGCGCGCAGCTCGCCCCAGGTGATCCGGCCGTCACCGTCGGCGTCGAGCCCGAGCGCGAAGTCGAGGTCGCGAAGCGCCATGTCCCACTGGACGAAGGTCCGCTCGCCCGCGACGCGCAGCGCGAGGTAGGTGTCGCTCGGCTTGTGCGCGAGCGCGGCCGCGGGCAGCAGCAGGGCGAGCAGAGCGAGAAGGGCGCGGCTCATCGCAGCGTCCGCGCGCGCGCGGCGAGACGGGCGAGGCGGGCGTCCTCGAGCCCGCTCGCCGCGAGGAAGTCGAGCGCGGGGCGCGCGGCCGCGGCGTCGCCGGCGGCGAGCGCCGCCTCGAGCAGGACCCGCGCGTCACGCGGCTCCTTCTGCACGGCGAAGTTGCGAGTGGCGAGCGCGACCGCGGCCCCGGCGGCGCCGTCGAACGCGAGGACGAAGCGCGCCTCCTCGCCGAGGTGGAGGGAGTCGCCGCGCGCGCGGCTCGCGGCGAAGCGCTCGCGCAGCGCCGCGACGTGGCCAGCGAGCTCCGGTGCGCCGAGCGCCTGCTCGGCCAGCGCGAGGCGCAGCAGCAGGCCGTCGGCGCGCGTCTCGCCGGCGAGCAGCGCCACCACCTCGTGCGGGCGGCCGCGCTCGAGCAGGAAGTCCGCGCGCGCCGCGAGCAGATACGCGTCGCGCCGGCCGAGAGCGAGCGCGTGGCCGAAGGCCGACTCGGCCACGGCGTCGCGGCCGAGCTGCGCCGCGAGCTCGGCGAGGCTGGTGAGCGCGAAGAGGTGCAGCGCCGGGTCTGCCGCTCCGGCCTCGCGGAGCGCGCGTTCCAGCAGCGCGAGGCTCGCCTCGCCCTTTCCGCGCGCGGCGCCGGCGTCCGCGAGGCACGTCGCCGCGGCGAGCGGATCCGCGAGACGGAGGAGGGGCACGCAGGCGCGCTCCGCCGCCGCGGCGTCCCCTCGCACCAGCGCGACGGCGGAGCGCGTGAGCCAGGCCTGCGCATTGCGTGGCTCGCGCGCCAGCACGCGCGCGAGATCCTCCTCGGCGGCGGCGAACTCGTGGCGGTTCTGGCGCAGCGTCGCGCGCAGCAGCAGCACCGCCGCCGGCGGCTCCGCGAGCGCCGTCCACGGCTCGAGCACGCCCTCCGCCCAGCCGAGGGTGCGCGGGTCGGACTCCGCGCGTCCCAGCTCGAGGTACCGCGTGGCGAGGCACAGCGCGAGCGCGAGGTTCCCCGGCTCGCTCGCGAGTGCTGCCCGTTGCTCTCGCAGCTCGCGCGCCGCGGCGCCGAGGGAGACGGGCAGCTCCTCGAGCACCTCGTCGTCGCGCGTCGGAACGAACGGCGAAGCGCTCGCCATCTGCCCAGTGCAGATGGCGAGCGCCAGTGCCGAGCGCAGCAGGAAGCTCATTCGCCCGGATCGCGGTGGCGGCGGTTGCGGCCGTCGTAGGGCGTCGGCACGAACGGGAAGTCGGGCGTGATGCCGTGCTCGCTGACGCCGACGCCGTCGCCGACGAAGTTCGGCGATGAAGATCGAGCCGCCGGCGACGCGCACGACGATGTCGGTCACGTCGTCGTTCGGGCCGCCGGCCGTTCGGGAAGCCGGCGGGGTCGGGCGTCGGCGCTGCCGCGCGCGTCGTGCGCGAACGGATGCCGAGCCGCTTGATCTGCGCCGGGCGGCGTCGGCGGCACGGTCAGGTCGAGGCGCAGCAGCTCGGAGAGCGTGCCCGGCCGGTCTGCCCGGCGTACTTGAGCAGGAGCTGCACGACGTCGTCGCGCGGGTGTCGGCGGCACCGGCACGCCGGAGACCGCGCTCAGCGCGTCGGCGACGTCGAGGTTGCGGTAGGCGTCGAGGAACTGCGCCTCGTCCTCGGGCAGCGGTCGCGTTCCAGAAGTCCTTGCGGCCGATCGGGATGATCAGCTCGTTCACGAGCGGGTTGCCCATGCGCGAGACCTGCACCCAGCGTCCTCGTTGCCCTCGAGCAGCGGCCGGTCCTCGCGGCACGAGCACCGGGCTCGCCGCGACGCACGGTGCGCCTCCTGGCGCAGCGTGCTGCGCGTAGACGCCGATCGTGCCGTTCGCCGCGTTGGCCGGCGCGCCGTCCGCGTGAGGCGCTGGATCGGCACCTCGAGCGCGATCGTGTTCACGTTGAAGCCGCTGAAGTCGTTGACGCCGAACGGGTTCGACGGAGTCGTTCGCGTCCTCGGCGGCGGTCTGCACGGGCAGCGGCGGGCGGAACATCGGGATCGGCGTCGCGTTCTCGACGCGCAGGTTGACGGTGTCGAAGACGGCGCCGAGGTCGATGGCGAAGGTCTCCGCGCGCTGGCCGGCGAAGACGCGGATGCCGGTGGCGGCGTCGGTGAGGATGCCCTGCTGCCGCGAGCGCTGCGTAGTCCGGCATCGTGCGCGGGCCGATGTTCGACGGCACCGTCGGCTGGAGCGCGCCGCCGAAGAGCACGGTGCGCTGGCGGCACTTGCGGCCCTTCCGGCGCCTTCGGCAGTCGCGCAGCTCGGTCACCGTGTAGCGCTGGACGCGGCGAGGGCCGCCGCGCCCGCGCCGTCGAGCGCCGTCAGCGGCAGCGGGCCGCCACCGAGCGTGGCGAGGAACTGGTCGGGGCGCGTGACCTCGGTCTGGAAGCGCGACCTCGTAGATCACGTCGTCGGCCGACGCCGTCGCGGTCGTTGTCGACGTTCGAACTGGTAGAGGACGTTGTCGTCGAACGCGTAGTAGTTCGGGCCCGAGCTCGGCTCCTGGCCGGGGACGACGTTCATGATCAGCGTCACCTTGCGGTCGGCAGCGGGCCGCGCGAGGTTGGCCGCGTCGTAGCTGACGAACGCATAGACGTCGGTGATGTCGGCGGCCGGGTCGAGCGTCATCAGCGGCGCCTCGCGATGGCTGGCCGCGAAGGCCGGCGTGGCGAGCAGCGCGAAGGCGGTCAGGGCAAGCAAACGACGCATGACACTCGTACCTCCTGGAAGCGAGGTACGAAGCCCCGGCCGGAGCGGTTCGATCGGCGCTCGGAGCTCGGCGCGCCCTAGAGACGGTGTAGACGTCGACGTGCGCGCGTGATGCGCGCGGCGGACGCGACGCCGAGTGTGCATAGCCCGAGCACGCCCACGCAGGGTTCGGGCAGGATCGCGAGAAAGACGCCAGAGGTGCGATCCGTGAAGTCGAGACTGAAGGTGAGGCGACCGTCGTCGCTCAGGAAGCGGGCACTCGGCGAATTCGGAAGGTGCACGTTCTCGACGGTCTTGAACACGCCGGGGGACACCTCGAAGGGTTGGCCGCCCTGCGCGATCACCACGAAGGTGCCGTCGCTGCGACGAACGAAGATGGCCTCCGCGCCAGGGACGCCCGGCGTCGAGATTCCGCCGTAGAAGGCGATCTCGCCGTTCGAGTCGATCTGAGGGTCTCGGAAGAACCCGAAGAAGGTCGCATCCAGCACGCCGGGGATCGCTGAGTCGACCCGCGCCACGATCTCGAGGCCTTTGTTCGGATCGTGCAGCACGATCGACGAGAAGACGTCGAAGTTCGCGTCGAGGGCGTTGGCTTCGAAGACGATGCGGCCGTCGTCGGCCAGGGAAGGTCTGGCGTCCTCGACAGCGAACAGCCGAAACTCCCCCACCGCGCCGCCTTCGCGCGCGATCAAGTGCAGATCGCCGGCGGCGTCGACGCGCCAGATGCCTTCATCGATCGGGTCGAAGACGGGAAGCTGAACGCTGCTCGAGAACGCGATCTCGTCCGTTGCGAAGGAAGTCACGCCGACGCCGAATCCATTCAGCGTCGCTCCCGGAAAGCCCGGCACCGGGTCGTCGCTCCGAAACAGGAGGGCCAGCGAGCCGGCGCCGTCCATCCGATAGAAGGCCGTGCTTCCGCTCGCCAGGTTGGCGAGCGCCAGGACGTCACCCTCGTCTCCATCGAATGGAAACGCCGCCACCAACTTCACGATTTCGCCCGGCAGGCCGGGCGCAGCCTGGCCTTCGCGCAGCACGACGCTCGTCTCCGTGGGTCCGGAACGGAGCAGGACTTCGTCGCTGTCCGGGGTGGCGTCGCCTCCCTCGAGGTTCGCCCGGAACACGAGCGTCGAGGGCGTCCAGGCGGGCAAGTTGGGGTCGGCGATCACGGCGCCGTTCGTATCGGCGACCAGCCCGCCTTCCCGGGCCACCAGCGCGAGGCCGGTGGCCTGGCCCCAGCGCCAGAATCCAAACCGGTTGGTGTCGTCGACACCGGCGCCATCGAGCTGACCCATGACGCCGACTCCGCCGGAGACGAGCGGCTCGACGGTACCGGTGAACAACAGAGCCCCGCCCGCGCCCGGCATGGCGGTACCCGCCGGGTGCACGGCCGTGAGAGCGCCTGCCGCGTCCGCCACCCAGAGGCCATCCGAGAGAGACGAGGTCGAGTCGGATGCCGCGAATGTCGTTCTTCCGTTCGAGCTGATGCGCGGCATGCGCGGTTCGACGAAGGACTCGGCGGGCTGGCCCGGCAGCGGCGCGCCGTTGATCGCGAGCGTATGGATGGAGAGCGCGGAAGCTGCTGTCGCGCCGAGGCCGATGGCGCAAACGACGCCGCACAACAGCAAGGTCGGCCGGTGAAGCATAGAGGCCCCCATGCTTCCCAGGACGGGCTGCATCCTACGATGCCGGCACCCGCGCCGCCAATGGGCGGCCCCGCAGTGGGCCTCGTTACAGGCGGAGGAGCCCGACGCCGGCCGCGACGAGCGCCATGCCGCCGATGCGCGCCAGCGTGAGCGGGTCTCTCGGCATCCCGAGCAGGCCGTAGTGGTCGATGACGAGCGCCGCGACGCTCTGCCCGAGGACGACGAGGGCGATCGCCCAGGCGGCGCCGATTCTCGGGAACACGAATGCGAGGCTGAGGAGGATGACGAAGCCGCAGAAGCCGCCGAGGTAGAGCGAGAGCGGCGCGCCGGCAGGGAAGAAGTTCGTGTGCGGGCCGCGCACGAAGAAGAAGATCAGCGTACCGGCGAGGACGATCGTCGTGTTCACGACGAGCGCGGCAGCGAGCCCGACCCGTTCCGATAGCCCCGCATTCGCGGAGGCCTGGACGGTCGCCGCGACTCCCGCCAGGACGGCGAACGCGGTGAACAGGAGCTTCGTGGTCATGGAATCTCCCTCGGAGCCTTGGCAGGGCTACCCGTCGAGCGCGCGGCGGGCCGCGGCGAGGCTCTCGGGGTTGCCGACCTCGAGGATCGTCCCGCTCACCCGGTGGGCGTAGACCGGTTCGACCGTGCAGAGCCATGCGGTGAGGTCCCCCGGCGAGTCGGGAATCCCGCCGTGCGCGAGGTGCTCGCGCACGCGCAGGAGCGCCTGGCGAGGGAAGACGTAGAGCGGCGGAACACCCCACGACGAGCGCGGCTCGGCGGGCTTCTCGGCGAACGCGAGCACGCGGTCGTCGGCGCCGAGCACCGCGATGCCGGTGCGCCGGCGCGCTGGAAGCGACGCGACCTCGTGCACACAGAGCCAGACGGCGGGCCGGGCGTGAAAGGCGGCGACGAGCCCGGCGAGTGGAAACCGGTAGAGGTTGTCGGCGGCGGAGACGAGCAGGTCGTCGTCGATGGCGTGCCGCTCGATCGCCAGCGCGAGGTCGGCGACCGCGCCGAGCCGGTTCTCGTTCGCAGTCGAGCCGTCGTCGAGGAGCGTGATGGGCAGGCGGGCGGCGCGCTGTTCGCGCCAGGCCGCGAAGCGGTCCGCGAAGCGGTGGTTCGTGACGAGGTGGATCGCGGTGAGCTCGGGCAACGCCTCGAGAGCATCGACGAGATGGTCGAGGATCGTGCGGTCGCCGACCGCGAGGAGCGGCTTCGGAATCGCGAGCGTCAGCGGGTGGAGCCGGGTCGCGTAGCCGGCGGCGAGGATCACGGCTTGCACAGCAAGCGAGCTCCGTCGTCGCTGGCACAGGCCTGCACGAACGCGCGCGCGGCGAGCGCGGGCTGGCGCTCGCGGTAGGCGGCCAGAACCGTTGATTCGGCTGCCACGACCGCCTCGGGTCGCGCCAGCGCGATGCAGCAGCCGCGGAAGCCGGCGCCGCTGAAGCGGGCCCCGTAGACCCCTTCGCTCTGCACGAGGATCTGGAAGAGGTCGACGAGCGGCGGGCTGCCGCATTCGTAGTTGGCGATCGAGCTCTCCCCCGAGGCGGTAACGAGCTGCCCGAGCCGAGAGAGATCGCCGTCCTGCCATGCGCCCTCGCCGGCGGCAACGCGCGCCTGCTCGGAGAAGAAGTGACGCGCCCGCTTCGCGAGGGCGCCCGCGAGCGCCGAGCGGTGGGCCTCGTACTCCTCCGCAGAGAGGTTGCCCAGGAACGGCTCGCCATCGGGCCTACCCGCGGCGGTCAGCAACGTGCGGGCGGCTTCGCGGCACTCGGCGACGCGCCGATTGTAGTCGGTCGCGACGATCGCCCGGCTGACGCCGGAGCCGGCGACGAGGACTGCAAACGGCGCCAGCGCCTGCGGGCGCGGCAGGAGCACGATCCCCGGCGCTTCCGGCGAGCTCGGTGGCGGCACCGCTGCGGCGAAGGCTCTGCAGTCGACGGTGGTCAGATGGTCGCGCCGGGAGAACGCGATCGATGCCGGGTCGAGGATGCCGTTGGCGAGGCCGAAGTAGCCGTTCTCGATCGCCTGGTCGAGGCGGACGAGCTCGGCGGCGGAGAGCGCACGGCCGTTCGCCGCGGCGAGCGCGAGCAGGTAGGCGAGGCCGACCGACGCCGACGAGGCGAGACCTCCCTCGGCCCACGCGCCGCTGACGACTCCGACGAGTCCACGCGACAGCGGCGCACCCGATCGCGCGAGAGCAAGCGCGGCACCGCGGGCGTAGTCGCCCCAATCGCCTTGCCGCCGCGGCGGAATCGCGTCGAGGCGAAAACGAACGCTCCCCGGGTAGTCGAGGCTCGCGAGGGTCACCTCGGGCGTGTCGCTCGGTGCGAAGGCAAGCAGCGTCCCTCGGTCGATCGCCAGCGCCGCGACGCGGCCGAGCTGGTGATCGACGTGCGCACCGAGCGGACAGACCCGGTACGGTGCCCACACCCAGCGCAGCCGCTCACGGGCGAGGCCGAGGCGCTCGGCCGCCGCGGCGAGCGACGTCGCTTGCTCGCGCGCCGCGATCATCCCGGCCTCGCGGCGGGCAGCTCCGCCGCGGGTGGGCGGAGCAAGCTCCAGAGGAGCGCGGCGCCGGCGAGATCGAGGAAAGCGATCGCCACGAACAGCGGACCGTAGCCCACCCTCACCGCGACGTAGCCGATGACCAACGTGAAGAGCATGCCGCCGCTGTAGCCGATGCCGCCGGCGAGGCCGCTCGCGCTCGCGACCGTGCGCGTCGGGAAGAGGTCGGCAGGCAGGGTGAGAAGGGTCGATGAGAGCGACTGGTGAGCGAACGCGCCGACGCAGAAGAAGGCGATCGCCCCGCCTGGCGTCGTCGCCTGGCCGATGAAGACGGCGCCGATCATCAGGATCGCGCTGACCGTCGCCGCGGCTTTGCGCGCGGTGAGCAGGGCGAGGCCGCGTCGTTGGAAGAACGGCGAGAGGAAGCCCCCGAAGAGGCCGCCGAGATCGGCGGCAAGAAACGGCATCCATGCGAACCAGGCGATCTCCTTGAGCGCGAGCCCGCGCTCGGTCGCGAGGTAGAGGGGGATCCAGTAGATGAAGAATTGCCAGGCCGGCTCGGCGAGGAAGCGCGCCCCAGCGATCCCCCAGAAGTTCCGCTCGGGGAGCAAGAGCCGCCAGACGCCGCGTGCGTCAGCGCGGGCGCCCGCCGCGGCATCGCGGACCCGACCGCGCTCGATGAGCTCCCGTTCGGCGGCGGTGATCCGCGGGTGACTCTCGGGCGGATGGTAGAGCCGGTGCCAGAGGGCGGCCCAGACGAAGCCGAGCGCTCCGGTCACCACGAACGCGGCCTGCCAGCTCCAGGTCAGGAGCAGCACCGTCACCAGGGGCGGGGCGAGCATCGCGCCGAGACCCGCGCCGAGGTTGAAGATCCCCGTGGCGAGCGTCCGCTCCTCGGGAGGAAACCACTCGGCCACCACCTTGCCGGCAGTCGGGAAGTTGCCCGCCTCGCCGATCCCGAGCAGGGTGCGGTAGAAGGCGAGTGACCTCCAGCCCGTGGCGAAGCCGTGCAGCAGGTTGGCGACCGACCACCAGACGACCGCGAGGAGGAATGTCGCCCGCGTCCCGAGCCAGTCCCCGAGGCGCCCGGCGAGCGGCATCGAGATCATGTAGGCGAGCTGAAAGGCGGTGATCACGTAGGAGAGCTGCTCCTCGTCGATCCCGAACTCGCCTTTGAGCGTCGGTGCAACCACCCCGAGGCAGGCGCGGTCGAGGTAGTTGACGGCCGTCGCGAGCATGACGAGGCCCACCACCCGCCATCGCAGCCCCCGCCAGCCGGTCGCAGTCGCGGTCACGGGCTCAGAGCCGATCCAGATGTCCCCGCCCCGGCACGAAGTTCACCTCGACGCGGATGCCGTCGGGGTCTTCGAACAGCACGGAGTAGTAGCCGGGCGCGAAGCCCGCCTCCTCGGGCGCGTGCACGATCTTCGCGCCGAGCTGATCGACGGCGAAGCGATGCACCTCGTCCACGTGCTCGCGCGCCCGCGCGCGGAAGCAGAGGTGGTGGAGGCCCACCTGGTTCTGGTCGAAACGCGCGCCGCGCTTCTCGGGCGGCGCCTCGCGCACGAGCACGCCGGTGCGACTGCCGATGCAGTAGACCATGCCCTCGTTCTTGATCAGCGTCTTCATCTCGAAGAAGTGACAGAGGCGCTCCCAGAACGGCAGCGAGCGCGCGGCGTCGTTCGCGGTGAGCTGGATGTGCGCGATGCCGTTCATCTCCATGCTCAGATCGTCTCCTCGACGGCTGCGCTCTCGTCGGCGGGCGCGTCCACGCCGTCGTCGGGCTCGCCGGCGCCGGAGTCATCGGGCTCTTCTGCGCCGGGCTCGAGGTCCTCGATGGCGCCGGCGCGCACCTGCATCTCGATCTGCTCCTTCCAGAGCGCGTAGCCCGGCCCGAGCAGGTGCAGCTCGTCGTTCGACAGCTCGGCCCGGATGCCGCCGGTCTCGGGATCGAGGAACGCCGGATAGAGGTCCACCCACGCCGAGCCGTGCTCGAGCGCCACCTCCGAGAGGCGCGCGTTCAGCGCCTCGATCGGCGCCCGGAAGCTCCGCGCACGCGGCAGCACGCTCTGCAGGTACACCTCGGTGTCGGGCGTCTCCTGCTTCAGCCGGTCGAGGATCTCGGTGATGTTGCCGACGATCTCGTCCTCCGACACGCCGCGGTACAGGTCGTTGGTGCCGATCAGCAGGAACACCTTCGCGGGCTCGGCGCGCGTCACCTGCTCGAGGCGCTTCAACACACCCTCGCTGGTGTCGCCGCCGACGCCGCGGTTGCGCACCTGGAGATCCGGGAACACCTCCTCCCACGGCCCGCCCTCGGTGATGCTGTCGCCGAGGAAGACGATGTCGTCGGGCACCAGCGGGAAGGCTTCGAAGGCGCTGACGAGGCGCGCCTGGTGCTTCTCGAGGAAGGAATCCATCAGCGTGAAGCGGCCCGGGCCGAGGCCGAACCAGGCCGCCAGCGCAAGGCCCAGCGCGTTCAGCGCCAACGAACCGATGAGAAGCTTGCGCAAGGTGATCTCCTAGCCGCCGTCGCGCGCGAGGCGGATGCCGCTGAACTGCCAGCGCGCGTCGGGCGGGAAGAAGTTGCGGTAGCTCGCGCGGATGTGCGACGCGCGGCGTGGCGCACGAGCCGCCGCGCAGCACGAGCTGGTTGCACATGAACTTGCCGTTGTACTCGCCGAGCGCGCCGGCCGGCGGGCGGTAGCCCGGGTAGGGCGCGTAGGCGCTCGCGTCCACTCCCAGACGTCGCCGAAGAGCTGCGGCGAGCGCGCGGCGCTCGCCGGCGCCGGCGCGGGGTGGAGGCGGCCGCTCTCGACGAAGTTGCCCTGCGATCGGCGCGTCGCCGCGGCCGCCACCTCCCACTCCGCCTCGGTCGGCAGCCGCGCGCCGGCCCAGCGCGCGAAGGCGTCGGCCTCGTAGAAGCTCACGTGGCAGACGGGCTCGGCGGGCGCGAGCGCGCGCAGGCCCGCCGAGCGTGAAGTCGCCGCCACGCGCCGTCGCGCTCGCTCCCAGTAGAGCGGCGCGCGCCAGCCGTCGCGCTGCACGGCGGCCCAGCCGTCGGAGAGCCACAGCTCGGGCCGCTCGTAGCCGCCGTCGTCGATGAACGCGAGGAACTCGCCGTTGGTGACCGGCGCGCGACGCGAGCGCGAAGGCGTCGACGAAGACGCGGTGGCGCGGCCGCTCGTTGTCGAAGGCGAAGCCGCGGCCCGTCGTGGCCGATCTCGCGCAGGCCGCTCGGCGAAGCGCGTGCCAGCGCGAGCGGCGGCGCCGCGCCGCGCGCCGGCGTCGCGCGAGCGTCGCGGTAGGCCGGGCGCAGCGGGTTGCTGCGCGAGCAGCGTGCTTGAGCGTCGGTGAGGATCAGCTCCTGGTGCTGCTGCTCGTGGTGGAGGCCGAGCTCGACGACGCGCGAGCGCTGCGCGCCCGCGAGCCGCGCCGCGCTCGAGCAGCGCGAGCACGCTGCGCGTCGACGTGGCGCGCGGTAGCGCGAGCACCTCCGTCGAGGCCGGGCCGCGAGAGCAGGCCGCGCTGCGGGCGCGAGGTGCTGCTCGCCGACGCGCGTGGTAGTAGGAGTTGAAGAGGACGCGGAACGCGCGGGTCGAAGCGGCCGGTAGCCGGCGCCGACGCGCTCGAGCACGAAGGTCTCGAAGAACCAGGTCGTGTGCGCGAGGTGCCACTTCGCCGGGCTCGCGTCGGGCATCGACTGCGCCGTCGCAGTCCTCGGGCGAGAGCGGCGCCGCGAGCTGCCTCGGTCGCGGCGCGCACCGCGCGGTAGCGCGCGGCGAGGTCGGGCACGGGCGTGGTAGCCGGTTGGCTCATGCGCGTCGCGGGATGTTAGGGAAGACCCAGGCGGCGGTGGACCGCCTCGGCGATGCGGGCGGCGACGGCGCCCGGAGGGCCGGCGGCGTCCACCCGCTCGAGGTAGGGGCGGTCGAGGGCGTCGAAGATCTCGCGCACGCGCGCGAGGAAGTCCGCGCGCTCGAAGGCGGGCTCGGCCGGACCGCCGCGGGCGGCCACGCGCGCGAGGCCGTCCGCGGGCGGGAGCACGAGCAGCAGTGCGAGGTCCGGCAGCGGGAACTCCGCCTCGCTCGCGGCGAGCAGCGCCTTCGGGTCGAGGCCGCGCGCGCCCTGGTAAGCGACGGTGGAGAGGAAGTAGCGATCCGAGAGCACCAGCGCGCCGCGCGCGAGTGCGGGCGCGATCACCTCCCGCACGTGCAGGCGGCGCTGCGCGAGGAAGAGCGCGAGCTCCTCCTCCACGGCCACGGGCACGTGACGCTGCGCGAGCTCGCGGATCTTCCGGCCGGGCGCGCAGTCGTAGGGCTCGCGCGTCTGGACCACCTCGCGGCCGCCGCTGGCGAGGCGCTGCGCGAGGCGCGGCAGCTGCGTGGACTTTCCGCTGCCGTCGAGGCCTTCGAGCACGAGCAGTGAACCGCGGCTCACGCGCTCGTGACCAGCGCGCGTTCACGCGGCGGCCGGGGCCGCGCGGGTCGCGCACGCCAAGCCCGCGAGTCACCGGCGGTTTCGTCCGCAGCGCGCACGCGCGCAGGGTGGCACGCGGGTTGCTCCAGGGAAAGCCGACGCTTCGGCGTCGCCCGCCGACCGCCCCTCGATCGGGACCGGGGGCCGAGGCGGGCGCGAGCTCCCGGGCGGGGGCTCGGTTGCGGTGTGGGATGAACGACGGGGTGAGGCCTGCACCGCTGCTCCCGCCCGGGAGGTCGCTCTCCTCTTTGCGTCTCTGCACGCGCACGGGGTGGGCGAATGCCTCCGCTCCATGGCTCGCACGATCCAGCTCGACGTCTACCAGGTCGGGTGGAGCCGAACGAGGCCGTCAGACGAGGTCTCCTGCTGCGCTTTACTTCCGCTCCGGCACGCGCCCTGTCCACGCGCGGGAGCCGCAGGCTTCACACGGCGCGTTTCTTCCGCGCGTAGTCGGGATCGATGAGGCGTTTCGGGTGGAGGCCGTTCACGTATCCCATGAAGCTGGGCTCGGCGATGCTGTAGCCGAGCAGCTCCTGCACGCGTGGGGAGAGGCTTGCGTGCCGGCGTGCGGGCGGAACGGCGAGCGCCATGTTCTCGAGCTGGCGCAGCCAGGGCTGGCAGTACTGCGGGCGTGACACCGAGGCGTGTGCCTCCGCCCGAGCTCGCGCCGCCGCGGTGCACGAGGTTGCCGGCGAACACCACGACCGAGCCGGCGGGCATGCAGATCGAGACGGCGTCCTCGCCCGTTCGGCGGGGGCGCGTCGTCGCCCCAGAGATGGCTGCGCGGAATCAGCTGCGTGGCGCCGTTCTCCGCCGTGAACTCGTCGAGCGCCCAGATCGCGGAGACGCCGTGCATCGGACGCGGGCGCGGCACGCGGCAGCCGCCGTCGTCGAAGTGCCAGCCCTGCGGCGTCTCGCCGGGATGCACGTGGATCGCGAGGAACGCCGAGAGCAGGTAGTGCGGCGCGAGCAGCCGGTCGACGATCGCGAGCAGGCGCGGGTGCTCGACGAGCAGGGCGAGCGCGGGATCCTTCGCGAGCAGCGCGTAGACGCGCTCCGTGTGGAAGCCCTCGAAGTCGTTGCGGCCCATGTGCTCGCCCTGCAGCCAGGGCGCGAGGGCTGCGCGCATCGCCGCCACCTCGGCGCGGCGAGAGCACGCCGCGGCAGCACGACGAAGCCCTCGCGGCGGATGGTGCTCGCGTGCGCGTCGGCCTCGGGGTCGGCCGCCAGCTCCCGAGGCGGCGCCATCGGCGCGTACACGGAATCGAGATCCGGCATCCCCGGAGAGTAGAACGAGAGAGGGCCGCCCGGCGATCGACGCAGGACGGCCCTCTCGGGAACGCTCCGCCGGGGCTACTGGATCTTGCCCTGGAGCATGAAGCCGATCACGAGCCCGTAGATCGCGATCGACTCGATGAGCACCATGCCGAGGATGAAGCTCGTGAACATGTTGCCCGCGGCGCCCGGGTTGCGCGCGATGCCGGCGGTGGTGTTGCCGGCCGTGAGGCCCTGGCCGATGCCGCAGCCGAGGCCCGCGAGCCCGATCGCGAGGCCGGCGCCGAGCGCGTAGCCCCAGCTCGAGTCGCCGCCCGCGCCGGTCTCGGCGGACGCGGCCATGGGCACGAGCAACGCCGCCAGCGTCCAGAGCGCGAGCTTGGTGAATTTCCGCATCGATCTTCTCCTTGGTGTTGAATGAGGCCGAGGCTTCGCGAGGCGCCTAGTGCGCCTCCTCGAGGGCCAGGCCGATGTAGATCATCGAGAGCAACGCGAACACGTAGGCCTGCAGGAACGCGACCAGCACGCCCAGACCCATGAAGATGGCCGGCACCACGGCCGGCACGAGCAGCAGCCAGACGCCGACCACCGTGTGGTCGGCGAACATGTTCGCGAGGAGCCGCACCGCCAGCGTGAATGCGCGCGAGAGGTGGCTGATCAGCTCGATCACCGCGTAGATCGGCGCAAGCAGCGGGATGTGGTACTTGCCGAACCTCGGGCCCAGGAAGTGGTTGATGTACCCGAAGCCGTGCTCCTTGATGCCGACGTACTGGTGCACGACGAACGAGATGATGGCCCAGGCCCAGGTCGTGTCCGCGCTGCTCGTCGAGCCCGCGAGCCCGGGCACGAGGCCCATCAGGTTCGAGATCAGGATGAAGAAGAAGATCGTCCCGATGATCGGGAAGTACCTGCGCCAGTGCGGCCCCATGTTCTGCTCGGCGAGGCCCCGGAGCATCTCGACCAGCAGCTCGAGCACGTTCCGCAGCGAGAAGCCGTCATCGGGCACGAGGCCGCCCTGCGCGGCGGCGAGGCGCCCGCGCACCAGCACGCCCGAGACGAGCAGCAGCGCCGCGGCGAAGAGCGAGGACCAGATCACCCACGGCACGTGGGTCGCTGCCTCGAGGGAATGGAAGATGTTCACGGCGCGTCCTCGTCCGCTTCGGGGTCGCGCTCGCGCGCGAGCCACGGGTTCCAGGCGTCCCAGCTCGGGTCGTCCGCGGCGAGCGCGGGCGCGTCGGCCGACGGCGCGGGGCGCGCGCGCCAGGCGGCGATCAGCACGCCGGGCACGACCAGCGAGAGGCCGAGCAAGAGGCCCACCGGGTGGGCGCCGAACGCGAGCGCTCGCCCAGACGAGGCCGCCCAGCGCGACGAAGCGGAGGCCGAAGCTGCCGAAGGCCGCGAGGCCGAAGCGCTCGCCGCCGAGCAGCGCGCTCTGCCAGTAGCGGAACAGCGTGCGGAAGTTCACGGCCTCGAGCGCGGCGCCGAGCGCGAGGCTGCCGGCGAAGCGCGGCGAGACGAAGGCCCACGACGCCGCCGTGGCGCCGGCCGAGAACGCGAGGCTGTAGCCCAGCACCGCGCGCTCCTGGATCGTTCTCGTCACCGCTCGTCTCGCTCTTCTTCGTTCGACCCGGCCACCAGCCCGCGCATGCGCGCGAGGCGCACCACGAAGGTGGCGAATCCCAGCACCAGGCCGACGAGGATGAGGACGGGCGACGTTCCGAAGTGCGAGTCGGCCCAGTAGCCGAGCCCCGCTGCGATCGGAATCGCGAAGACCGCTTCGAGCGCCGCCTGGTACGCCTTCGCGCCGCGCCGCCCGATCCCGCCCGAATCTCCCTTGTCGTCCTGTTGCGTCAACTCGCGCTCCCGGCCGCTCGGCCCGAAGCGGCGCGGACGATAGCCAGGGAGGCCCCGCGACTCAATCGACGCGAGCCGCCGCTCGCAGCGCCGCCTCGGCCGCGCGCAGCGTAGCCCGGAGCTCCCGCGGGCCGTGCGCCAGGGAGACGAAGCCCGCCTCGTAGGCCGACGGCGCCAGGTAGACGCCGCGGGCCAGCATCTCCGCGAAGAAGCGCCGGAAACGCGGGCCGTGGGACTTCTTGGCGTCCTCGAAGCTCGTGACGGGCCCGGGGTGGAAGAAGAACCCGAACATGCCGCCGACGGCCGCGGTGGTGAGCTCGACGCCGGCGGCGCGGGCGCGCTCGGCGAGGCCCTCGGTGAGGAGCCGGCTCGTCTCGGCGAGCTGCTCGTAGACGCCCGGCCGCTCGAGCCGCCGCAGCGTCTCGAGGCCGGCGGCCACCGCGAGCGGATTGCCCGAGAGCGTGCCGGCCTGGTACACGGGGCCCGCCGGCGCGATCTCGCTGCATCAGCGCGCGGCGTCCGCCGTAGGCCGCGGCCGGCAGCCCGCCGCCGACCACCTTGCCGAGGCAGGTGAGGTCGGGCCGGATGCCGTAGAGCGCCTGCGCGCCGCCGCACGCCACGCGGAAGCCCGTCATCACCTCGTCGAAGATCAGCAGCGCGCCGTGCCGGTCGCAGAGCTCGCGCAGCGCCTCGAGGAAGCCGCGCACCGGCGGCACGCAGCCCATGTTGCCCGCCACCGGCTCGACGATGACGCACGCGAGCTCGCGCGCCGTGCGCGCGGAAGGCGGCCTCGACGGCGGCGACGTCGTTGTAGGGCGCCTGCACGGTGAGGCGCACGAACTCCTCGGGCACGCCGGGCGAGCCGGGGATGCCCGAGCGTCGCCACGCCGCGAGCCGGCGCCGACCAGCAGCGCGTCGGCGTGGCCGTGATAGCAGCCGTCGAACTTGAGGATCTTCTTGCGCCCGGTGGCGCCGCGCGCGAGCCGGATCGCGCTCATCGTCGCCTCGGTGCCCGAGCGACACGAAGCGCACCATCTCGACCGACGGCAGCGCGCGCGCAGATCCTCTCGGCGAGCTCGACCTCGCCCGCGCGTCGGCGCGCCGAAGCTGGTGCCGCGCGCGGCGGCGCGCGCGACGGCGCGTCAGCACGGCGGGGTGCGCGTGGCCGAGGATCAGCGGACCCCACGAGCCGACGTAGTCGACGTAGCGGCGCCCGTCGGCGTCGAAGAGGTACGCGCCCTTGCCGCGCGCGATGAACGGCGGCGAGCCGCCGACGGCGGCGAACGCGCGCACGGGGCTGTTCACGCCGCCGGGGATCACGCGCTCCGCGCGGCGCATGAGCGCGCGGGACTTCTTCCCCGGCGACTTGCGAGGTGCGGGCGCTTTCCGGCGACGGACGGCCACGGAGGCGGAGTCTAACGTGATCCGGCGGTGCCCTTCGCCGTCCCGTCACTCGAGTCCGAGGAGTGCGAGATGGCGCCGAAGCGCATCGGAGAGGCGCGAAGCCGGCCAGGCGCGGGCCTCCACGAGGGCGCGCAGGCCGAGCCCGTCGAGAAACGCGAAGACGTTCTCCGCCACGAGCGGGGGGTCCCAGCCTTCGGGCAGCCGGCGGTCCGCGAACAGGACGAGCACCCGGGTCTCGAGGTCCCGATAGCGCCGACGGTATTCATCCGCGATCGACTTCGACTGGAGCGCCCGGCCCGAGAACGCCATCCAGACGCGGCAATCACGACGCGCCCCCGCGTCGATCGGCAGCGCGGCGCTCAGCGTATCGACCAGGCTCCCGCCGCTCGCCTCGAACGCGCGCGCGGCGCGCGACTCCACCGAACGGCGAGCGTACTGGAGCGAGGCGAGGAGGATCGCCTCCTTGCCTCGGAAGTAGTGGGGCAGCGCCCCGACCGTACAGCCCGCGTGGGCCGCCAGATCGGCGGTCGTGACGGCCTCGATCCCGTGCGCCGCCACCGCGACGGCAGCGGCGTGGGCGATCTCCTCGCGGCGGACGTGATGGTCGACCCGGCGCGGCATTTTTTTATGATAGGCATAATATTATGATAAGCAACCCCTCCCCCTCAGGAGAACCGAAGCATGGCCCTCACGACCGCCTCGATCGCCGCCCTCGTCCTCCTCGTCGTCGCCGCTCAGACCGTCATTGCCTGGCGGGCCCAGCCGGGGGCTCGAGCGGGAGAGGAGTTCCTTCGCATCTGGCGCTCCGGCCCGTGGGCGAAGCAGTTCTACCTGGACTTCTGGGGACTCGAGATCGTGCTCGCGCTGTGGATGGTGTCGCACGCGGTCGCGCACGGAGGCTGGTGGCTCGTCGTTGCGTGCATCGCAACGATGCCGGTGCTCGGGGCGATGTCGGCGGCGCTGTACTGGATCGCCGCCGTCGCCGCCTAGGCGTCGCCCTCGCCGGTGTCTTCCTCGGCGAGGCGCGCCATGGCGACGAGCGCCTCGCCCTCGCCGAGCTCCATCAGCCGGACGCCCTGCGTCGCGCGGCCCATGGTCGAGATCGTGGCGACGCGGCAGCGCAGCACCTTGCCCCCGTTCGTGATCAGCATGACCTGGTCGTCGTCCACCACCTGCGCGATGCCGATCACCTCGCCGTTCCGCTCGCTGGTGCGGATCGTGATGATGCCCATGCCGCCGCGGTTCTGGACGCGGTAGTCCTCGAGCGGCGTGCGCTTGCCGTAGCCGTTCGCCGTCACGGTGAGCACGGTGGCCCCGGGCGAGAGGATCTCCATGCCGACCAGCTCGTCGCCGTCGGCGAGGTCCATGCCGCGCACGCCGGTGGCCGCGCGGCCCATCGGGCGCACCTGCGCCTCGGGGAAGCGGATCGACTTGCCGCGCTTGCTCGCGAGGATGATCTCGTTGCTGCCGCTCGTGCGGCGCGCCGCGATGAGCTCGTCGTCGTCGCCCACGTTGATGGCGATGATGCCGCCGCGGCGCGGGTTCGAGAACGCCGACACCGTCGTCTTCTTGATCACGCCCTTGCGCGTCACGAGCACCACGAAGTCGCTCGCGGCCTCATCGAAGCTCCGCACCGCGAGCGACGCCTGCACGCGCTCGCCCTCGGCGAGCGAGAGCAGGTTCACGAGCGGCTTGCCCTTGGCGGCGCGCCCGAGCTGCGGGATCTCCCACACCTTCTTCCAGTGCACACGGCCGCGGTTCGTGAAGAACAGGATCGTGGCGTGCGTCGAGGCTACGAACAACGCCTCGACGAAGTCCTCTTCACGGGTCTGCATGCCGCGCAGGCCCTTGCCGCCGCGGCGCTGCGCGCGGTACTCGGTGATCGGGTTGCGCTTCGCGTAGCCGAGGTGCGACACGGTCACGACCATGTCCTCCTCGACGATCAGGTCTTCGGTAGAGAGACCTTCCACCGCCGCGGTGATCTCGCTGCGCCGCTCGTCGTCGTACTTCTCCTTGATCTCGTCGAGCTCCTCGAGGATCACGGCGAGGATCCTCTCGTCGCTCGCGAGCAGCGCCTCGAGCTCCGCGATCTTCTGGCGCAGCTCGGCCAGCTCGTCGACCACCTTCTGGCGCTCGAGCGCCGTGAGCGCGCGCAGGCGCATGTCGAGGATGGCCTGGGCCTGGCGCTCGGAGAGCGCGAAGCGCCGCATCAGCTCGCTGCGCGCGCCGGCCGCATCGTCGGCGGCGCGGATCGTCGCGATCACCGCGTCGAGCTGATCGAGCGCGATCGCGAAGCCTTCGAGGATGTGGGCGCGCGCCTCGGCCTGGGCGAGGTCGTAGACGGCGCGGCGCGCCACCACCTCCCGCCGGAAGTCGAGGAAGTGCTGGATGGCGTCGCGCAGCGAGAGCAACCGGGGCCGGCCGCCGACCAGCGCCAGCATGTTCACGCCGAACGTCGTCTGGAGCGGCGTCTGCTTGTAGAGCTGGTTCAGCACCACCTCTTCCGGCGTGTCCCGTTTCAGCTCGATCACCACGCGGATGCCGTGCCGGTCGGACTCGTCGCGGAGGTCGGAGACGCCGTCGATCTTCCCTTCGTTGACGAGCTCGGCGATGCGCTCGACGAGCGACGCCTTGTTCACCATGTAAGGGATCTCGGTGACGATGATCGCGCGCCCGCCGCGCTTGGTGTCCTCGAAGCCGGCACGCGCGCGCAGCGTGATGGAGCCACGGCCGGTGGCGTAGGCCGAGCGGATGCCGTCGGTGCCGCAGATCAGCGCGCCGGTCGGGAAGTCGGGGCCCGGGATCTTCTCGAGCAGGTCGTCGACGCTGCAGTCCGGGTTCGCGGCCACCACGTGCACCGCGTCCACCAGCTCGCCGATGTTGTGCGGCGGCACGTTCGTGGCCATGCCCACCGCGATGCCCTGCGAGCCGTTCGCGAGCAGGTTGGGGAAGCGCGCCGGCAGGACCGTCGGCTCCTGCGTCGAGGCGTCGAAGTTCGGCGCGAAGTCCACCGTCTCGCGGTCGATGTCGCGCAGCAGCTCCGTCGCGATCGCGCGGAGCCGCGCCTCGGTGTAGCGATAGGCGGCCGGCGGGTCGCCGTCGATCGAGCCGAAGTTGCCCTGGCCGTCCACCAGCTGGTAACGGAGCGACCACTCCTGGGCCATGCGCGCCATCGCTTCGTAGATGGGCGCGTCGCCGTGCGGGTGGTAGTGCTTGATTACCTCGCCGACGACGCCGGCGCTCTTCACGTAGGGGCGATTCGGGAGCAGCCCCTCGTCGTTCATCGCGTAGAGGATGCGGCGATGGACGGGCTTCAGGCCGTCGCGCACGTCGGGTAGCGCGCGGCTCACGATCACGGACATCGAGTAGTCGAGGAACGAGCTGCGGACCTCGTCCTCGATGTTCACCGGCACCGGATCGGGGATGCCGGCGCCGTTGCCGCCGCCCGGACTTTCCTTCTCGTCGCTCATACGTCGAGGTTCTGCACCTTGAGGGCGTTCGCTTCGATGAACTCGCGGCGGGGCTCGACCTCTTCACCCATCAGCGTGCTGATCACGAGGTTGGCCTCGACCGCGTCCTCGATCTTGACCTGGAGCAGCGTGCGGCTGTGCGGCTGCATGGTGGTCTCGGCGAGCTGCTCCGGGTTCATCTCGCCGAGGCCCTTGTAGCGCTGGATCGAGAGGCCGCGTTCGCCGAGCGCGAGCACGCGCGCGAGCAGCTCGGTCGCGCTCGCGATCGGCGCCTCTTCGGCGGCCGGCGCGCCCTCGGCGCTCTCGCTCGGGGCGCTGGTGCTCAGGGCGGTGCGGTAGGGCGGGGCGCCCTCCTCGGCCATCGTGCGCATCAGGCCGAACAGCCGCTGGAGGTCGGCCGAGCGCAGCAGCTCGGCGTCGAACACGGTACGCGTGGCGGTGCCAGTGCGGCGGGAGACCACGATCAGCTTGTGGCCACCGTGCTCGGCGTCGGCCTCCACCGAGAACAGCACGCCGCGCAGGTCGGGATTGAGCGCGGCCAGCTTCGCCTCGAGCGCCGCCTTCACGGGGCCACCGAGGCGCGCGGCGTCGGCGAGGTCGCTCTCCGTCGGCCCGCCGGCCTGCATCGCCGCGTCGATCACGCGCGGGTCGAGGCGGCGGAGGCCGAGGTGCTCGATCAGGCGCTGATACTCGCCCGCGGCGTCGAGCAGGCGGCGCGCGGCCGCCGCATCGAGTGCGCGGCCGCCGGCCACCTCGATGCGCACGTTGTCGAGCGCGAGCGCGAGCAGGTACGCCTGCAGCGCGCCCGCGTCCTTCACGTAGCGCTCACTCTTGCCCCGCTTCACCTTGAACAGCGGCGGCTGCGCGATGTAGACGTAGCCGCGCTCGATCAGCTCCTTCATCTGGCGGTAGAAGAAGGTGAGCAGCAGCGTGCGGATGTGGCTCCCGTCCACGTCCGCGTCGGTCATGATGATGACCTTGTGGTAGCGGGCCTTGCTGGCGTCGAACTCCTCGCCGATGCCGCAGCCGAGCGCCGCGATCAGCGCCTGGATCTC
The DNA here is from genome assembly GCA_963716895.1 of uncultured delta proteobacterium. Taxonomy (GTDB): domain Bacteria; phylum Myxococcota_A; class UBA9160; order UBA9160; family UBA6930; genus JBFIYM01. Next base: position 2,366,946 of record CAVQUJ010000010.1, on the reverse strand, counting down.
GGCGTTCGAGAGCATGCGGTCGAGCCGCGCGCGCTCGACGTTCAGGATCTTCCCCCGCAGCGGCAGGATCGCCTGGAAGGCACGGTCGCGGCCCTGCTTCGCGGTGCCGCCGGCGGAATTGCCCTCGACGATGCACAGCTCGCTCGCGGCCGGGTCCCGCTCCTGACAATCCGCGAGCTTGCCCGGCAGGCTGAAATCCGAGAGCGCGCCCTTGCGCCGCGCCAGGTCGCGCGCCTTCCGCGCCGCCGCGCGTGCCCGCGCGGCGTCCACCACCTTGGCGATGATGGCGCGCGCCACCGCCGGGTTCTCGTCGAGGAACTCGAGCAGGCGGTCGTAGACGAGGCCCTCGACCAGACCGCGCACCTCGCTCGTGCCGAGCTTCGCCTTCGTCTGTCCCTCGAACTCGGGCTGCGGCAGCTTCACCGAGATCACCGCCGTGAGCCCCTCGCGCACGTCCTCGCCCGCGATCCCTTCGTCGTTCGCGCCCTTCCCGTTCTTCTGCTGCTGCTGGATGTAGCGGCTGAGCGCGCGCGTGAGCGCGGTGCGGAAGCCGATCAGATGCGTGCCGCCCTCGACGGTGTTGATGTTGTTCGCGAAGGCGAACACGGCCTCGTTGTACGAGTCGTTGTACTGGATCGCGGCCTCGATCGAGACGGGCACCGTGCGCTCGCGCGTTTGGAAGCTGCGCTCGCCTGAGATCAGGATCGGCGGCGCGTGCAGTGGCTGGCGCGCGCGCGACAGGTGCTCGACGAAGGAGACGATGCCACCCTCGTAACAGAAATCGTGGTCCTTCCCGGTGCGCTCGTCCTTGATCACGATGCGCACGCCGGCGTTCAGGAAGGAGAGCTCGCGCAGGCGCTGCGAGAGCGTGTCGAACGAGAACTCCGTGAGCGGAAAGATCAGCGGGTCCGGCTTGAACGTGACCTTGGTGCCGGTCTTGTCGCTGGTGCCGACCGGCAGGAAGTCGGTCACCGGCTCGCCGCGCTCGTAGCGCTGCGTGTAGACCTTGCCGTCCCGCTTCACCTCGAGCTCGAGCCACTCTGAGAGCGCGTTCACCACGGAGACGCCGACGCCGTGCAGGCCGCCCGAGACCTTGTAGCTCTTCTCGTCGAACTTCCCGCCGGCATGCAGGCGGGTCAGCACGACCTCCGCGGCGGGGCGCTTCTCGGTCGGGTGCATGTCCACCGGGATGCCCCGCCCGTCGTCCACCACCGTGATCGAGTTGTCGTCGTGGATCGTGAGATGGATCTCGCGGCAGTAGCCGGCGAGCGCCTCGTCGATCGAGTTGTCCACGACCTCGTAGACGAGATGGTGGAGACCGTCCGGGCCCGTCGTCCCGATGTACATCGCCGGCCGTTTCCGGACCGGCTCGAGGCCCTCCAGCACCTCGATGGAACTCGCGTCGTAGCTCACTGCTGCTCCGCCCGGCGCACTGCCGCCGCCCAACACGAGGGCCGCTGGAGACGCTGGATTCTGCTGCGCCCGCGAGTCGTGGGGGAGCGCGGGCGAACGGGCGGAATCTATCGAAGAGAGGCCTGCGCCGAAAGGGGGATGGGGGTCCGAAAACCCCTTTTTCTACGAAGTCTTGCGGGCTTTTTTCGGAGCGAGCGCTAGAGCCTCATCGGCATCACCACGGCGACGCTCTCGAGGTCGTCCGTGGGGCGCACTTCGACCGGCGAGCCGCCGTCCCGGAGCCCGAGGCGAACCTCCTTGGCGCCGAGCGCCTGGAGGCAGTCGAGCAGGTAGCGCGCGTTGAAGCCGATGCTCACGCTCGGCCCGGCGTAGTCCACGTCGATCTCCTCCTGCGCCTCGCCGAGGTCGGGCGTCCGCGAGGAGAGCTGCAGCTTGCCGTCGGAGAGCTCGAGTTTCACCGCACGACTGTGCTCGGCAGAGAGCAGCGCCACGCGCCGCAGCGCGCGCACGAGCGACTCGCCCGACACCGTGAGGTGATGGTCCGACTGCTTCGGGATGACCTGCTTGTAGTTCGGGAACTCACCTTCGATGAGACGCATCACCAGCGTCACATCGCCCTTCCGCGCGAGCCCACTGTTGCCCTCGAAGCTGAGCTCGACCTCGTCGGCGTCTTCCTCGTCGACGAGACGCTTCAGCTCGGCCAGTCCCTTGCGTGGAACGATCACACCGCTCGCAAGACCCGAAACGTCACTGCCCGCCGTGCGCTCGACGAGCGCGAGACGATGACCGTCGGTGGCGACCATCCGAATGCGCCCGGTGTCGGGCACCACCTCGAAGTAGACGCCATTCAGGTTGTATCGCGTCTCGTCGAGCGAAGCGGCGTACATCGTGCCTTCGATCATCTGCGAGAGGACGGCAGCCTGGAGGCGCACCATTCGTCCCGGGGCGAACTCGGGCAGGCTCGGATATTCCGCGGCGTCGGTGCCAGCGAGCGTGAAACGTGAACGGCCGCAGCGGATGTCGAGATACGAGTTCGGCGTCGCCTCGAGCTGGATCGGCTCGTCGGGCAGCTCGCGCACGATGTCGTAGAGCTTGCGTGCGGAGATCGTGACCGCGCCGGGCTTCTGCACCTTGGCCGCCTGTGCGCCGCGGATGCCGACCTCGAGGTCCGTGGCCGCGAGCTCGAGACGCCCAGCGTCGCCCTTGCCGGTCGCGGTGGCGAGCACGTTCGCGAGAATCGGCATGGAGCTGCGCTTCTCGACGATGGCCTGGAGACGCGCGAGCCCGCGCTGGAGATCCACCTTGTCGATGGTGAGCTTCATGGCTTCACATCCTTTTCGAGAGAGTTCCAAGTAGTAGAGGTTGGCGCGCTCGAGCCCGACAAAACCTGGTGAACCCGCGGCTGGAAGTACGCTTTCCGAGCTGTCGGGCACCGACGGCGGTGTCGGAGGACGGCCGCGAACCCCCCGCGAACGTGGCGGGATTCTACCACCAATCGTCGCGCGCCCAGCGTCGGAACTCCGCTCGTCTTGACAGGCTTCCGGCCATGCCGGTACGCTCGCGCGCCTTCGGCGTACCAACCACCCCGCGCCTGGACTTCGACTCATGAAGCGCACCTATCAGCCGAGCCGTATCCGACGCAAGCGAACGCACGGCTTTCGCGCGCGCATGCGAACGGCGGGTGGCCGAACCGTCCTGAAGCGTCGCCGAGCCAAGGGACGCAAGCATCTGACGCCGCGCATCGGCTCCAAGTGAGCCATGGCCGGCGCAGGGCAGCGCCTCCGGCGTGGGGCGCGCTTGCGGGATCCGCGCGACTTCCAGCGCGTGAACCGAACCGGCGTGCGGCGGGGCGGCGCTCACTTCGTTGCGGTCGTCGCACCGTCGCGTGGTGACGCGGAGCCGAAGCTCGGGCTCGCGGTGAGCCGGCGCGTCGGGAATGCGGTCGCGCGGAACCGGGTGAAGCGTCGCGTGCGCGAGTGGTTCCGCCACACGCGTTACGAGCTGCCGGCGGCGACGGACTGGGTGGTGATCGCGCGCGCAGGCGCCGCGGAGCTCGATCCGCACGCGACCCGCGCCGAGCTCACCCAGCTGGCGCGACGATGAGCGCGTTGCTCGCGCGACTGCTGATCCTGCTCGTGCACGTCTATCGCGCGACTCTCGGGCCGCTCCTCGGCGGCAGCTGCCGCTTCACGCCGAGCTGCTCGACGTACGCGCTCGAAGCCCTCGAGCGCCACGGCGCTGCGCGAGGCACTTGGCTCAGCGTGCGGCGGGTGCTGCGCTGCCATCCGTTCCACACCGCAGGGTACGATCCGGTCCCCTCGGGGAATGAGCGTTAGCGATGGACCGGAACTTCTTCCTCGCGGTGGGTCTCTCGTTCGCGGTGCTCGTGCTGTGGACGATGTACACGGGCAGCCAGGCGCCGTCGCCGGAGCCGGCGGTGCCTGCGGAGAGCGCTCCCGCTCCCGCCCCGGCGGCAGTGCCCGGCGCCGGGGCGGAACCGAGCGCCGCACTGGAAGCGCCGTCCCCTATGCCGAGCGCACCCGCAGCACCCGCACCACCGCCCGAACAGCGCATCCGGGTGCGCACCGACCTGGTGGACGCGGAGTTCACCAGCTGGGGCGGCGCCCTGGTGCGCTGGTCCTTGCTCACCTTCGACGATCCGTCGCAGCCCGGCCGCCCGCCCGTCGAAATCACCACCACCGGCCCGGACGGTCTCGCGCTCGCGACGCCTCTCGCGGACCTCGGCCTCGGCGATCTCTCTCGCGCGGCGTACCGCGTCGAGCAGCCCGACCCGAAGACGCTCGTCTTCACGCTCGAGCGCGGCGGCCTGCGCGTTCGCAAGACGTACCTGTTCGAGGACGCCTACACGATCCGACTCCGCGTCGAGATCGCGAATGGCTCCGCCGCGTCCGTCGGCTCGAGCTTCGTCACGAACTGGCCGATCGTGCGGCGCCAGAGCGACGACTTCCACGAGCTGAGCGCGAGCACCTATCAGGACGGCAAGCTCAAGAGCCACTTCGTGATCGCACCGCCGTCATTCCTCGGGATGGGCTCGCACCCGGCCAAGGAAGCGGAGACGCTCACCGGCAACGTCGACTGGTCGGGCGCGCACACGCGCTATTTCCTGGCCGCGATCCTGCCCGACAATCCACGCGACGCGAGCGCGCGCTTCACACCGACGGAGCCGGGCGAGCGCGCGCTGCTCGAAGTCGGCTTCGCGCGCGCGGAGCTGCCGCCGGGCGGCGGGCTCGAGCGCGAGTATCGCGTCTATCTCGGCCCGAAGGTGCCCGACCGCCTCGACGCCGTCGGTGGGCACCTCGACGAGGCGATCCTGAAGGGCTGGTTCCCGAGCCTCACGCGCTTCTTCACGTGGCTCCTCACCGCGACGCACAAGATCGTCGGCAACTACGGCATCGCGATCATCCTGATCACGATCGTGGTGCGGCTGATGCTCGCGCCGCTGATGGCGCGGCAGATGCGCTCGATGAAGCGCATGAGCGTGCTCCAGCCGCGCATGAAGGAGATCCAGGAGCGCTTCCCCGACGATCGCCAGAAGCAGTCCGAGGCGATGATGGCGCTCTACAAGGAAGCGGGCGTGAACCCGCTCTCGATGATGACGGGCTGTCTCCCGATGTTCCTACAGCTGCCCGTGTTCATCGGCTTCTACTACGCGCTGCAAGGCTCGATCCAGCTGCGCCAGCAGCCCTTCGTCGGCTGGATCGACGACCTCTCGCAGCCCGAGACGCTCTTCATGGTCCCGGGCCTGCACTTCCCGATTCGGCTGCTCCCGGTCCTGATGGGCGCGAGCATGGTCGCTCAGCAGAAGCTCACGCCCTCGACGATGGACCCGGCGCAAGCCCGCATGATGCTCATCATGATGCCGGTGATGTTCACGGTGATGTTCTATCAGTTTGCGTCGGGCCTCGTGCTCTACTGGCTCGTGAGCACGCTGCTCGGCATCGGTCAGCAGATGCTCACGAACCGCAACAAGAAGTGAGAGAACCCCCATGTACGATCCCAAATCCGAGCCGCGCGAGTTCCTCGGCGACGACGCCGCCGACGCGACCGCGAAGGCGGTCAGCTACTTCGGCGTCGAGGCCAGCGCGCTCGTGGTCCGCGAAGTGCCGAACGTGTCGGGCCTCGGCGGCCGCACGATCGTGGTGGCCCACCCGGCCGATGCCCCCCGGCACAGCGGCGGTGGCGGTGGCGGAGACCGCGGGCGCGAGCCGCGCGCGCGCGAGGAATCGCGCGGTGGCCGGGACCGTGGGGGCCGCGACGGCGGACGCGACCGCGGCGGCCGAGACCGAGGTGGGCGCGAGCGGGGCGGCCGGGACCGCGGGGGCCGCGATGGCGGACGCGAACGGGGCGGCCGGGAGTTCGGTGGTCGCGACCGGGACCGCGACGAGGTGCCGGCGGCGATGGAGGCCGCGCCCGAGCCCGAAGGTCCCTCGATCGGGACGGCGCGCGGCGAGCTCGGCGCCGTCGGCGACTACGTGAAGGGACTGATCGAGCGCATGGGCCTCGGCCCGTTCGAGATCGAGCGGATCGAGCAGGACGGAGTCGAGGTGTTCCGCGTCGAGGGCGCCGCTGCGCTGGGCCTCACCGGCGGTGACGGCCGGACGCCCGACGCGATCCAGCTGCTCGCCAACCAGGTCTCCGCCCGATCGGGCGACGATGCGCCGCGGGTGGTCGTCGACGTCGCGGGCAACCACGAGCGCCGCGAAGCTTTCCTGTTCCGCGTCGCGGAGCGCGCGGCCGCGCGCGCCCGGGAGACGGGGCGCACTGTCGCGCTCGATCCGATGGGCCCCCGCGACCGGCGCAGCATCCACGTGGCGCTGCGCGATGCGACGGACGTCGCCACGATGAGCGTCGGCGAAGGCAGCTACCGCCAGGTGATGGTGGTGCCCGAAGGCGCCCCCGAGTACGCCGAGGCCCGGGCGGGCTCCGAGAGCTCAGGCGCCTAGCCGCGTTCCACGTGGAACGGAGATGACGACGGGCGTCTCCGCCGAGTGGCTCGCGGCGCGCCTCGCCGAGCCTGCGCGCTTGCTCGGCGTGACGCTTCCGCCGAGCGCATTCGAGCCGCTGGCGGCGTACGCGCGTCTCGTGCTCGAGTGGGGCGCGCGCATCAACCTGACCGGCGCACGCGACGCGGAGAGCCTGGCCGACGATCACCTCGCCGACGCCCTCGCGCTGCTTCCGCACCTTCCCGCCGGTGGCTTCCGCTTCGTCGACGTGGGCTCGGGCGCCGGGCTGCCGGGCATCGTCCTCGCGCTGCTGCGGCCCGACGCGACGGGTGTGCTGCTCGAGCCGACCCGCAAGAAGCACGCGTTCCTGTCCCATGCGATCCGCACGCTCGGGCTCGGCGGCCGGCTCGAAGCCCGCACCGAGCGCCTCGATGCGCACCTGCTGGCCGGCGGACGCGGCGCGTACGACGTCGCCCTCTCGCGGGCCGTCTGGCCGGCGGCCGAGTGGCTGGCGCGCGGTGCAGCGCTCGTAAAGCCCGGCGGCCTGCTCGTCGGCGTCGAGGGCGCGACACCGGGCAAGCTCCCCGCCGGCGCCGGACGCCACCCCTATCGCCTCGGGGGCCGAGCGCGCGCGATCGTCACGCAGCGAGGCTGATCCGGGAGGCGTTCCCCGTGGAACATCCGTGGACGCCCTCCCCCGCGCGTGGTATCCACCGCCCGTTCCGTTGCCCTGGGTCCCTGGGGGCTCCGATGAGCTGGGGTGAGAGCCTCGAAGCGGCTTCCGGCCGCGTCTTCGCGGTGGTCAATCAGAAGGGTGGCGTCGGGAAGACGACGACCGCCGTCAATCTCGCCGCGTCCCTCGCCGCCTCCGAACGGGCCACGCTGCTGATCGACCTCGATCCGCAGGCCAACGCATCGAGCGCGTTCGGCATCAGCGCGCCGGCCCTCCAGGTCTACGACGTGCTCAGCGGAGCCTGCACCGCCCTCGAGGCCGCCCTACCTACAGAGCTCTCGCACCTCCATCTGATCCCCTCGGGGGAGGATCTCTCGGGCGCGGAGATCGAGCTGGTGAGCGCCGAGGAGCGCCACGCGCGCCTACGTGTGGGGATCGAGCCCATTCTGGGTCTCTATGACTACATCCTGATCGACTGTCCGCCTTCTCTGGGCCTCCTCACCCTGAACGCGCTCGTAGCGGCCAATTCCGTGTTGATTCCGCTACAGGGCGAGTACTACGCCCTCGAGGGCCTCGCCCGCCTCCAGCGCACGGTCGAGCGCGTGCGCGGCGCCTTCCACCCGACCCTCGAGATCGAGGGAATCGCGCTCACCATGTTCGATCGCCGCGCCAACCTGAGCCGCCAGGTGGAAGAGGAAGTGCGTTCGCACTTCGGCGAACGCGTCTTCCGAAGCACGATTCCGCGCAACGTGCGGCTCAGCGAAGCGCCGAGCCACGGCAAGCCCATCCTGCTGTACGACATCCAGTCGCGCGGCGCCGCCGCGTACCTGGAGCTGGCCGAGGAGCTGCTCGCGCGGCATCCGCGCGCGCAGCGCAAGCCGCCGCAGCTGCCGATCCCCCGCTCCGATCCTTCTGCCACGTCCGAGGAGAGCTGATGGTGATGCGACGCAACGCGCTCGGTCGAGGTCTCGATGCGCTGATTCCCGCGGCGCCCGCGCCGGCGCCGCTGCGTGAGCCGGCCGCAACGTCGCGCGCGGCGAGCGAGCTGCCCACGCACGAGATCGCGCCGAATCCCGACCAGCCGCGCCGTCGCTTCGACGAAGCGGAGCTCGAGCGTCTCGCCGATTCGATCCGCCGCTACGGCGTGCTCCAGCCGATCGTGGTGCGCCGCGCCGCGCCGGGCGCTGCGCGGCCCTACGAGCTGGTCGTGGGCGAGCGACGCTGGCGCGCGTCACAACGCGCGGGCCGCGAGACGGTGCCGGCCGTCGTGCAGGACGTCGAGCCGCGCGCGCTGCTCGAGGTCGCGCTCGTCGAGAACGTGCAGCGGCGCGACCTCAACCCGATCGAGCTCGCGCAGGCGTTCCGCGCGCTGCTCGAAGCCGGCCGCACGCAAGACGAGGTGGGCGAGCGCGTCGGGCTCGACCGCTCGACGGTGGCGAACCACCTGCGTCTCCTCGAGCTGCCGAAGGAGCTGCAGGAGGACGTCGAGCTGGGCGCCCTCTCGATGGGTCACGCGAAGGCGCTGCTCCAGCTCCAGAACCCCGAACGCCGGCGTCACCTGCGCGAGCGCATCGTGGCCGAGGCGCTCTCGGTGCGCGCGGCAGAGGCCCTCGCCCGATCGCTCGCGGCCGTCTCCGGTGAGCGCGCGCCGAAGCCCGCGCCCGCGGCGAGCCCGGCCCCGGCCGACCCGAACCTGCGTCATTTGATCGGCCAGCTCGAGACGCATCTCATGACGCGGGTGCGGATCGAGGGCAAGGGCGGGCGCGGCCGCATCGAGATCGACTATTTCGGCCCGGAGGATCTCGACCGCCTCACCCGCACCATCCTCGAGGGGCACCGCACGTGAGCGCCGAGCCCAACGTCGCAGGCGACGACGAGTCCATGACCGTGCTCGGGGCGGGCACGCAATTCGAGGGCCTGCTCACCTTCCGCGGCCGCGCGCGCGTCGACGGGGAGCTGATCGGCGAGATCGCCGGCCACGGCCTGCTCGTGGTCGGTGCCGGCGCTCGGGCGCAGGCGCGGGTGGTGGTGGACGAGCTCGTGGTGGCGGGCGAGATCGAGGGGAACGTCTGCGCCCGCAAGCGCGTCGAGCTGCTCGCGACGGGCTGCATCCACGGCGACGTCGAAACCCCGCGGCTCTCGATCGCCGAGGGCGGGCGCCTGCTGGGGCGTTGTACCACGGGCGCCGCCGCGCGGACGGCCGAAAGCCCCGCGCCGCCTGCGATTCCGCGCGCCAGCCGCCCGCGATCCGCTTGAAAGTCCGCGGCGGTTTGCGAGCATAGGCGCCGCCTTCGGCCGGCCCGCTGTCGAGCGGGCCGGTCGTGTTTCTGGGCCTGCGAACGGGCCGAGGCCCGCGGTCCAAGGCTGGGCCGGGGTGCGCGGCCAGCCGCAGGCGACCCAAGGCGACGGGAGCCCCCGACGATGCATCGAACGATCGTGAGCGCCGCCCTGCTGCTCGCGGTCGCGCTCGCGGCGCCGGCGTACGCCTCCGAGGGCGGGCTCGAGATCTTCCCGGACATCGTCCCCGTCCTGTTCCATCCGCTCCGCTGGCCGCAGAGCCACTTCGTCCAGCTGCTCGTCCTGTTCATCCTGCTGATCTACCCCGTGAACCAGCTCGTGCTGAAGCCGCTGCTCGGCGTGCTCGACCAGCGCTCGGCGCGCATCGAGGGCACCCGCAAGCGCGCCGGCGAGGTCGGCGCGCAGGCCGAGACGGTGCTCGGGCGCTACCGCGCGGCCGTCGAGCAGGCGCGCAAGCAGGCCGAGGAGCTGCGCAAGGGCGCGCTCGAGAACGCGCGCGGCGACCAGGCGCGGATCCTCGCCGAAGCGCGCAAGGCGGCCGAGAGCGAAGTCGTCGCTGCGCGGACCGGCGTGGCCGGCGCGCTCGCCAGCGCGCGCGTGACGCTGCGCGGCCAAGGGGAAGCGCTCGCGCGTGAAGCTGCGGCCCGCGTGCTCGGGCGGCCGCTGTGAAGCGCACCCTCTTCGGCGTCGCGCTCGTCCTCCTCGCCGAGCCTGCGTTCGCGGAGTCCGAGGGCGGCCATGGCGGCAGCCTGTTCTGGCAGGTCGCGAACCTGCTGCTCCTCGTCGCCGTGTTGATCTACTTCGCGCGCAAGCCCGCGCTCGCATTCCTCGCCGGCCGCCGCGACACGATCTCGAGGAACCTCGAGAGCTCCGCGCAGCTGCTGGCGGAGTCCGAGCGACGCCTCGCCGAGTGGAACCAGAAGGCCGCGCATCTCGACCAGGAGGTGAGCTCGATCCGCGACTCGACCCGGCGCTCGGCCGAAATCGAGCGCGACCGCATCCTCGCGGCCGCGCGCGTCAGCGCCGAGCGCATCCGGCAGTCGGCGAGCTCGGTGGCCGAGCGCGAGCTGCACCAGGCGCGCGAGGCACTGCAGCGCGAGGCGGCGGACCTCGCGGTCGAGCTCGCGGCGAAGATCCTGCGCGAGCACGTGAACGACGGCGACCGCACGCGGCTCGTGGACGAGTTCATCGGCCGTGTCGAACGGGAGTCGCGCTGATGGCGCGCGCCGGGGTCGCACGCCGCTACGCGAAGGCGCTGTTCTCACTCGCGCGCGAGCAGAGCCGCATCGGCGAGGTGCGCCAGGAGATCGGTCGGCTCGGCCGCGCAGTCGACGAGAGCGCCGAGCTGCGCGCCATCCTCCTCCAGCCGCTGCATCCGACCGCCGAGCGCCGCGCGGTGCTGGCCGCGGTCGCCGCGAAGCTCGACGCGAGCCCGCTGCTGCGGAACTTCCTCTCCTTCCTGGTGGACCAGCGCCGCCTGGTGGAGTGGGCGCACATCGAGGACGAGTACGGCCGCCTCGCCGACGCGGCGGCCGGCCTGACCCATGCGCGCGTCACGAGCGCCGCGCCGCTCAGCGACGCACAGCGCGACCGGCTCCAGCGCGCGCTCGAGCAGAAGAGCGGCGGGCGCGTCGAGCTCGAGCTCGTGATCGACCCCACCCTCGTCGGCGGCGCGGTCGCGCAGGTCGGCGATCTCGTCTACGACGGCAGTCTGCGCACGCAGCTCCGTCAGCTTCGAGCCAGCCTCGCGCGCGGCTAACCGCCTGCGCGCTCGATGAAGAGGAAACCATGGAACTCCGTCCGGGCGAGATCACCGACATCCTGAAGCGCGAGATCAAGGAGTACGGCCGCGAGATCGACATCGCCGAGACCGGCTCCGTGCTCTCGGTCGGCGACGGCATCGCGCGCGTCTTCGGGCTCCAGAACGCGCTGGCGGGCGAGCTCGTGACCTTCCCCGGCGACGTGTCGGGCATGGTGCTGAACCTCGAGGAGGACAACGTCGGCATTGCCGTGATGGGCGAGGACCGGCACATCCGCGAAGGCGACCTGGTGCGCCGCACCGGGCGCATCGTCGAGGTGCCGGTCGGCATGGGCCTGCTCGGCCGCGTGGTCGACGGGCTCGGCAACCCGATCGACGGCAAGGGCCCGATCCAGAGCAGCGAGAGCCGGCGCATCGAGGTGAAGGCGCCGGGCATCGTGACGCGGGAGTCGGTGAGGCAGCCGCTCCAGACGGGCATCAAGGCGATCGACGCGATGACCCCGATCGGCCGCGGCCAGCGCGAGCTGATCATCGGCGACCGCCAGACCGGCAAGACCGCGATCGCCATCGACACCATCATCAACCAGAAGGGCGGCGACGTGTTCTGCATCTACGTCGCCACCGGCCAGAAGCAGTCCACCGTCGCGCAGGTGGTGGACAGGCTCACGCAGCACGGCGCGATGGAGTACACGATCGTCGTGGCTGCCACGGCGAGCGACCCGGCGCCGCTCCAGTTCCTCTCGCCCTACTCGGGCTGCACGATGGGCGAGTGGTTCCGCGACAACGGCAAGCACGCGCTGATCATCTACGACGACCTCACCAAGCAGGCCGTCGCGTACCGCCAGCTCTCGCTGCTGCTGCGCCGGCCGCCGGGCCGCGAGGCGTACCCGGGCGACGTGTTCTACCTGCACTCGCGGCTGCTCGAGCGCGCGGCCAAGCTGCACGACGGCCTCGGCGGCGGCAGCCTCACGGCGCTGCCGATCATCGAGACGCAGGCCAACGACGTGTCGGCCTACATTCCGACCAACGTCATCTCGATCACCGACGGCCAGATCTTCCTCGAGACCGACCTGTTCAACTCCGGTGTCCGCCCCGCCATCAACGTGGGCATCTCGGTGTCGCGCGTGGGCGGCTCGGCGCAGATCAAGGCGATGCGGAAGGTGGCCGGTACGCTGAAGCTCAACCTCGCGCAGTACCGCGAGATGGCGGCGTTCGCGCAGTTCGGCAGCGACCTCGACAAGGCGACACAGGAGCAGCTCGCGAACGGCGAGCGCCTCACCGAGGTCCTGAAGCAGGGCCAGTACCAGCCGATGCCGGCCGTGGAGCAGGTGGTGTCGATCTACGCGGCGACGCCGCCGCCGGGCCGGAAGAGCTGGGTGCGCGATCTCGAGCTCGGCGACATCTCCCGCTACGAGCAGGAGCTGCTTGCCTACCTGCGCTCGAATCACGCGGCGCTCCTGGCGAAGATCAAGGAGACCGGGCAGCTCGGCGACGCCGAGGACAAGGCGCTCACCGCCGCGCTCGACCAGTTCACGAATCACTTCCAGCCGAGTCGTAAGGCCGAGTAGCGGGCGGCGAACACCAGCGCATGGCGAACCAGAAGGAAATCAAGCGCCGGATCCGCACCGTCGAGAAGACGCAGCAGATCACGAGCGCGATGCGGATGGTGTCGGCTGCCAAGCTACGCCGCGCGCAGGACGCCATCCTCGCGCTGCGGCCCTATGCGCAGCACATCTGGGCGACGATGTACGAGCTCGGCCGCCGCCAGCCCGAGCTGTCGCACCCGCTGCTCCAGGTGCGCCCCGAGCCGAAGCGGCTCGAGGTGCTGGTGATCGCCTCGGACCGCGGCCTGTGCGGCGCGTTCAACGCGAACGCGCTGAAGGCGGGCGCAGCCCTGCTCGCGGAGCGCGCGGGCAAGCTCGAGCAGGTGAGCGTCTCGACGATCGGCCGGAAGGCGGCCGAGTTCGTGCGCCGGCGCCGCCCGCTCGAGAAGAGCTGGCTGACCCGGGGCGTCGACTTCGGCCTCGCGCGCGAGGTCGCCGAATACCTGGCCGGCCGCTACGCGTCGGGCGCCGTCGACGAAGTGGTGCTCGTGGCCAACGAGTTCGTGTCTGCGCTGACCCAACGCCCGACGGTGGTGCGCGTGCTGCCCCTCGTGCCCGAGGCCTCGCGCGTGCGCTCGTATGCCGAGGAGGAGGGCCGCGAGCCCTTCGAGATCGAGCCCGACGTGAACGCGCTGCTCGAGGTGCTCGTGCCGCAGGCGCTCGAGTTCACGCTCTATCGGGCGCTGCTCGAGAGCTGGGCGGGCGAGCACGCCGCGCGCATGGCCGCGATGGAGAGCGCCACGCGCAACACGGAAGAGCTGATCCGCAGCTTGACCCTGCAGTTCAACCGCGCACGCCAGGCGGCGATCACCAAGGAGCTGATGGAGATCGTCTCGGGCGCGGAAGCCTTGAAGTAGACGAGAGAGGAAATCATGTCGGCGAATGGACGCATCACCCAGGTCATGGGTCCCGTGGTGGACGTGGAGTTCCCGCCCGGCGCCTTGCCCGAGATCTACACCGCGCTCCGCACCACCAATGCAAACATCGACGCGCGGGAGAACAACCTCGTGCTCGAGGTGGCGCAGCACCTCGGCGAGAACAGCGTCCGCACCATCGCGATGGACGCGACCGACGGCCTGCGCCGCGATCAGCCCGTCGTGAACACCGGCGACGTGATCAAGGTGCCGGTGGGCCACGGCACGCTCGGCCGCATCATCAACGTGATCGGCGAGCCGGTGGACGAGAGGGGGCCGATCAAGACCGACACGTTCTGGCCCATCCATCGCCCGGCACCGCAGTTCGTGGACCAGTCGGTGACGGTCGAGCCGCTCGAGACGGGCATCAAGGTGATCGACCTGATCGCGCCCTATCCGAAGGGCGGCAAGGTCGGCCTGTTCGGCGGCGCCGGCGTCGGCAAGACCGTGGTGCTGCTCGAGCTGATCAACAACATCGCCAAGGAGCACGGCGGCTACTCCGTGTTCGGCGGCGTCGGCGAGCGCACGCGCGAGGGCAACGACCTCTGGCACGAGATGATGGACTCGAAGCTCGCGGACGGGACCACGGTGCTCGACAAGGCCGCACTCGTGTACGGCCAGATGAACGAGCCGCCCGGAGCGCGCGCCCGCGTCGGGCTCTCGGCGCTCACCTGCGCCGAGTACTTCCGCGACGAAGAGGGCAAGGACGTGCTCCTCTTCATCGACAACATCTTCCGCTTCACGCAGGCGGGCTCCGAGGTGTCGGCGCTCCTCGGCCGCATCCCTTCGGCGGTGGGCTATCAGCCGACGCTCTCCACCGACATGGGCGCGCTCCAGGAGCGCATCACCTCGACGACGAAAGGCTCGATCACGTCGGTGCAGGCGATCTACGTGCCGGCCGACGATCTCACCGACCCGGCGCCGGCCACGGCCTTCACGCACCTCGACGCCACCACCGTGCTCTCGCGCGCGATCTCCGAGAAGGGCATCTACCCCGCGGTGGATCCGCTCGACTCGACGAGCCGCATCCTCGATCCCCACGTGGTCGGCGAGGACCACTACCGCACGGCGCGCGGCGTGCAGCAGACGCTCCAGAAGTACAAGGACCTCCAGGACATCATCGCGATCCTCGGCATGGACGAGCTCTCCGAGGACGACCGCCTCACCGTGGCGCGCGCGCGGAAGATCGAGCGCTTCCTGTCGCAGCCCTTCAGCGTGGCCGAGCAGTTCACGGGGACGAAGGGCGTGTACGTGCGCATCCCGGACACGATCCGGAGCTTCAAGGAGATCCTCGAGGGCAAGCACGACGATCTCCCGGAGCAGGCCTTCTTCATGGTCGGGACGATCGAAGAGGCCCGCGCCAAGGCGAAGACGCTCTAGCAAGCGGCGCTTCGCCGCGCGCAGTGAGCCGAAGGCGAACGAAGTCACGACAGCTGTCCTCGAGCCCACGGAGACCCCGCATGCCGATCGCGCTCAGCGTCGTGACACCGGAAGGCCAGGCCTTCGAGGGCCAGGCGGATGCCGTCGTGCTGCCCGGCACCGAGGGCGAGTTCGGCGTGCTACCGGGTCACGAGCCCTTCCTCACCGCGCTGAAGATCGGGCCGATGACGATCCGGAAGACGGGCGGCGAGGAGCTACACGCCGCCGTGTCGCAGGGCTTCGCCGAAGTGCACGACGACCACGTCTCGGTGATGGTGGGCACCTGCGAGTTCGCGCACGAGATCGATCGCACGCGCGCAGAGATCGCGCGCGACCGCGCGCGCCAGCAGCTCGAGGCCATGCGCGGCACCGCCGAGGGCGAGGCGGCCTACCGCCAGTACCAGGACGCCTACTCGCGCGCGATCGCCCGGGTCGCCATCTCCGACCGCTTCAAGGGCTGAGGCCACCCGGCCTACGGGAAGACGACGTAGAGATCGCCGGCTCGCGCGTCGACGCGGCGCTCGAGCACGCGCCCGTCGGGCAGCTTCGCCTTCACGAGGTGGGACCCCGGGGAGATCGGCACATCCCCGAGCGGCGTCTGGCCCACCGGCTTGCCGTCGAGCTCGATGTCGGCCCAGGGCTGGGCGTTCACGCTGAGACGCGGCCCCCGCGGCGGCGGCGCGAGCGCCGGGGTGTCGAGGGCCGTCCGCGGCTGCTCCGCGACGGCGGGCGGTGCGGGCCGGGCCGGCGGCGCCGGAGCGGGCGCCGGCGGCTCGACGGCGATGGGCTCGGCCGCAGGCGGGCTCACCTCCGAGGCCTCGGCCGGCTCCGGGGCAGCCTCGGGAGTCGGCGCCGGCGCGGCTTCGGCCGGCGCTTCCGGGGGTGGAGCGACCTCGGCGGCCTCGGGCGCCGCCGCGGGGATCGGCTCTTGCGTCGTCTCGACCGTCGCTGCGGGCGCCGTCTCGGCCGGAGCCGGCTCGGGGCGCGTCGCCTCCGGCTCCCGCCAGCGGGTGACGAGCCAGAAGCCCGCGGCGAACGAGAGGAGCAGCGCCAGGAGCGCGAGCGGAGCGCGCGCCCGCTTGCGTCGCGCGAAGAACTGGCGGTGCTCGACGGCAACGGGCGTCGGAGGCGGGGCGGGCATCGGCACCGGAGCCAAGCTCGGTCGCGGCTCGGCGGCGCTGGCTTGCACCGGTGCGGGCGACCCGACCTCGCTCTGCGCGACTGGGGTGTTGCGCAGCCAGGCGTCGAGCAACGCGTGCAGGCGCGCCGGGATGCCCTCCGATGCCTCGTGCAGCTCCGCCATGCGCGCCGGTCCGAGACGCGCGGCGATCACGCCCGCGGGATCGACGCGCCGGAGCCGAGCGCGCACGTAGGCGCGCGTCTCGGCGAGCGTCATCGGCGGGCCGAGGTCGATGCGGCGCACGTGCGGCGGCAGCGTCGCGACCTGCTCGTGATCTTCGCTCGTGAACGCCATCACCAGCGAGAAGCCGGGACTGCGGCAGGCGTGGATCAGCTCGATGCGCGGCTCGGGCAGGAGCGACCCCGCATCGTCGACGAGCAGCACGAGCCCCTTGCCATCCTCCGCGTACCGGCGCGCGCGCCTCAGCACGGCGGCCCGGTCGTCCTCGCTCCGGCGGAGGCCCATGGCGGACGCCACCCAGGCCCAGAGCTCGGGCCCGTCGAGGCGCGGGTAGGGGAGGTACACGCACTCGTAGGCGCCCTCGAGCCGCTCCTCCAGCACGTGGAGCAGGAGGGTCTTGCCGAGCCCCGGCTCGCCGATCAGCGCCGCGCACGCGGGCGCCTCGGCCAGCGACTCGACCAGCTCCGCCAGCGCCGACTCGAGCGCGAGGCGGGGGAAGTAGGTCGCGGGGTCTGCGGTGAGAGGGAACGCATCGGGCATGCGCGGTCCGTTCGGGTCGTCGCTCACGGGCGCGTCTCCTTCACCGCTTCGAAGGTCCGCTGCACCTTCGGCGGCACCCCGCTGAGGGCCAGCCGCGGGTCGAGCGACAGGGCGCGCCGGAAGCACGCCCGCGCGAAGCCCTCCTGGCCGAGCGCGAGCGCGGCGGTGCCAGCCACGACCTCGGCGCGGACCGCCAGCCGCTGCGCGTCCGCGGACGGCGGTAGAGCCAGCGCACGCCCGCGGAGGATCAACGCCTTCTCGGCAGCCTCCCGGAAGTGGGCTCGCTCGAGCAGCCCCTCGAGCCGCCCGAGATCCACCGCGATCTCGGCCTGCTCGGGGGAGAACGAGCGCGCGGGAAGCGCGCCTACGAAGGCGGCACAGACCGCCGCGGCGAGGATCCAGGGCGCCCGGACCATGGGCCGGATGCTACCCGCTCGCCGGGGAGGCGCCGACGGGGCTCAGCCCGGCTTCGGCTTCCCGCTACCGACCGGCGAGGCCTTGAGCTTCGCGCGCCCATCCTCGACGACGACGCGGAAGCGCACCTCGCCCGCGCCGAAGCGCTCGCGGATGCTCGCGGTCTGCTGCTCGAGCTGCGCGGCGAGCTTGTCGCGCGAGAGGCCGGCCGTCGGCTGGCCGGTGGCCGCGCGCGCCTCGATCCACGCGTCGTAGAGCTGGTCGAGGTCGTCGCGACCCCCCTTGGCCGCGGCGGCCGGCTTCGCCGGCTTCGCGGCTTCATCCGTGATCCCGCGCTCGCGCTCGTGGAGGTCCGCCTGGAAGCGGTGCTTGTCGTAGGTTCCGTCTTCGATCTTGCGTTGCGTGTCGTCCCAGTGGCGCCGGAACGCGAAGTAGCGGGCGCGGAGGTTGTTGAACTTGAAGCGGTGCCCCGTGTTCCGGATCGGCACGTTCGCGTAGTAGGTGATGATCTTCTGCACCTCGCTGCGCAGCAGCTGGGGCTCGCGCTTGCGCGAGCCGAGGAAGTACTGCTCGTACTCGTTGCGCAGCATCTTCATCCGGGCATCGAGGAGCATGAGATCCTCCTCGATGTCGGTGCCGAGCAGAGAAGACATCCCCTGTGGATCGGCCTCCGGACCGGGCCTCTTGAGGTAGGGCGCTGATAGACTCCGCGCCCGAACTCGTTGACCCGCGACCGGCGCCGGGGTGGTTCCTCCATGGAGACGTGCGGGTGACCCGTTTCGCTTTCTTGAACGCGCTGCTCCTCGATCCGGAAGCGGCGGCGCCGGTGCGCGGCGGGCTCCTGATCGAGGCCGGGCGCATCGTGCAGCGTCTCACCGGCTCGGCGCCGCCCGATGTGCCCGCGATCGATCTCGCGGGTCGCGCGCTCGCCCCCGGCTTCCTCGACGTGCACTACCACGGCGAGCTCGTGTTCGGCGCACCGGGGGACGCCGCCGCGGCGCTCGGCCGTACCGCCCGCGCGTTGCTCCCGGGCGGTGTGACCGGCTTCCTGCCCACCACCGTCGCCTGGCCCGCAGCGGAGCTGCTCGCGCGTGTGGGCGCGCTCGCCGAGGCCTGCGCTGCGGGCGCCGACGCCGGCGGAGCGGCGGTGCTCGGCCTCCACCTCGAGGGCCCGTGGATCGCACCTGACGCCGCGGGCGCGCAGCCGCCGGCCGGCATCCGCCCCTGTGATCCGCGCGAGGCCGAGCGCGTGCTCGAGCGCGCGCACGGCCTGGTGCGCATGGTCACGCTCGCGCCGGAGCTGCCCGGGGCCGACGCCCTGCTCGCGTCGCTCGGGCGCCGCGGCGTGGTGGCGGCACTCGGTCACTCGCAGGCCGACGCCGCGCAGGTCGGTGCCGCCGTCGCGGCCGGCGCGCGTCACGTGACGCACCTCTGGAACGCCATGAGCGGGCTCCACCACCGGGCGCCCGGGCTCGCGGGCACCGCGCTCGCCGACGACCGGCTCAGCTGCGACCTGATCTGCGACGGCGTCCACGTGCACCCGCTCGCGGTGCGCCTCGCCGCGCGGGCCAAGGGCGAGCGCCTGCTCCTGATCACCGACCGCGTCGCGGCGGGCCCGGGCTTCGGCGCAGGCGACATCGTGGACGACGGCACCGCGCTGCGCCTGCCCGACGGGCGCCTCGCCGGCAGCCGCCTCAGCATGGAGCGCGCTGTGCGCAACGCGGTCGCGTTCGACGCCATGACGCAGCTCGAGGCCGTGGCCGCCGCCACGCTGCGGCCCGCGCGGCTGCTCGGGCTCGAGCGCGAGCGCGGCACGCTGCGTCCGGGCGCACGCGCCGACCTCGTGGTGCTCGACGCCGCGGGCGGCGTCGCCGAGACGTGGCTCGGCGGCGAGCGGGCGTACGCCGTCTAGCCAAGGTAGGCCCCCCACGCCGCCCGCATCCGCAGTCGGCCCCCCTCGTGGCCAGTCGCGGCGTCACAAGTCGGCCCCCCACGCCGCCCGCATCCGCTGTCGGCCACGCCTCGTGGCCGGTCGCGGCGTCACAAGTCGGGGTTGGCGTGCCCCCGGTACATCTCGCCGAACATCCGCGGCGCGCCCTCGGCGAGGAAGCGCTCGAGCGAGGCGAGGCGGAAGCCGCCCTGCTCGACCAGCGCATCGATCTTGCGGTTCACGTTGCAGCCGCAGCCGATCACGTTCTGGATCGGGTTCCAGCGGTCCTGCCAGCGCGCCACCTTCGCGTCGTCGCTGCGGCCGTGCTCGATGAAGAGCAGCTTCCCGCCGGGCTTCAGCACGCGGCGCATCTCGCGCACGGCGGCGACGGGCTCCGCGATGGTGCACAGCGTCCAGGTCATCGTGACGCAGTCGAAGCGTCCGGCGTCGAACGGGAGCGTGTGATCGGCGGGCAGGTGGTGGAGCTCGACCGGGAACTTTGCTTCGGCGATACGCTCGCGCACGCGCTCGGGCAGCGCCTCCATCGGGTCGGCGGTGACGAGCTTCGCGACGCCCGCCGGGTAGTGCGCGAGGTTGAGCCCGGTGCCGAAGCCGATCTCGAGCACCTCGCCGCGCGCCTCCGCGAGCGTCGGTGCGCGCAGCTCGCCGAGCTGCCGCATCGCGAGCTCGAGCACGTGCGGGAAGACGCGGCGTTCGTAGAAGTCGTAGAGTCGGCCCAATTCGTGGCTCCGCGCGAGGCACTCTACCATCCTCCTTTCGCGTCCGTTCGAAGGAGCTCTCATGCGCCTCGTTCTCGTGACCCTGCTCGGCTGCGCCGTTGCCATGACGGCGAGCGAGACGACGGCCGGTGAGCTCGAGATCGTGGCGACGGGCGTCCACGGACGGGAGGGCGAGCTCGTCCTGGCGGTGTATGCGAAGGAGAATGCGGCGCAATTCCCCGACCCCGCCTCGGTGATCTCGGGCATTCGCGTCAGCCTGGCGCACGTCGAGGAGAGCCCGGACGGAGTTCGCGTCCGGATCGGAGGGCTGTCGCCCGGCGAGTACGCGGTGTCCGCCTTCCACGACACCGATGGGAATCGAATCCTCACGCGGAACTTCCTCGGGATCCCGACGGAGGCCTTCGCCTTCTCGCGCGACGCCCGCGGGAGCTTCGGACCGCCTCGCTTCGAAGACGCATCCTTCCAGCTGCGCGACGAGACCACCACGATCCAGGTACACCTGTCGGGCCGCTAAGGTAGGGCGGTGGCGCGCGCCAAATCCGTCTACGTCTGCACGGAGTGCGGCACGCAGCAGCCGCGTTGGCTCGGGCGCTGCCCGGGCTGCGGCGCGTGGCAATCGCTGGTGGAGGAGCCCGTCGGTCCGGCGGCGGGCGGCGCGGCAGTGGATCTGCTGGAGACGAACACGCGCGGCGACGGGCGCGCGATCCCGCTGCGCGAGGTCTCGGCGGAGGCCGCGCCGCGCATCGAGACCGGAATCGCCGAGCTCGACCGCGTGCTCGGCGGCGGCCTCGTGCCGGGCAGCGTGGTGCTGATCGGCGGAGAGCCGGGCATCGGCAAGTCGACGCTGTGCTTGCAGCTCGCGCTAGGCATCGCTGCGCCGCAAGACGGCGCTCTTGCGCCGGCGCGCAGCGAGCGGAGCGAGCGAAGGAACGAGTTGGGGCGCGTCCTCTACGTCACGGGCGAGGAGTCGCTCGAGCAGGTGCGGCTGCGCGCGGTGCGGCTCGGCGAGCTCGGCGACCGCGTGCTCGCGCTGGCCGAGACGCGCGTCGAGGCGCTCGCGAAGCCGTGGCGCGACGCGAAGCCGTCGCTGGTGCTGATCGACTCGATCCAGACGCTGCGCACGGAGCGCGTCGAGTCGGCGCCCGGCTCGGTGGCGCAGGTGCGCGAGTGCGCGGCGCTGCTCGCCGCGACCGCGAAGACGCACGGCACCGCGCTGGTGCTGGTGGGTCACGTCACCAAGGAGGGCACGCTGGCCGGCCCGCGCGTGCTCGAGCATCTCGTCGACGTGGTGCTTTCCTTCGAGGGCGAGCGCGGCCACCCGTTCCGCCTCCTGCGCGCCACCAAGAACCGCTACGGCTCGACGCAGGAAGTAGGCGTCTTCACGATGGGCGAGCACGGGCTCGACGTGGTCGAGAACCCGAGCGAGTTGTTTCTGGCCGAGCGACACGCGGGCGCGCCGGGCTCTTGCATCGTGCCCGTGCTCGAAGGCAGTCGGCCGATGCTGCTCGAGGTGCAGGCGCTGGTGGCGCCTGCCGGGTACGGCACCGCGCGCCGCACCTGTCTCGGGATCGACGACGCGCGCGTCGCGCTGCTGCTCGCGGTGCTCGACCGCCGCAGCGACGTCGATCTGCTCTCGCGCGACGTCTACGTGAACGTCGCCGGCGGTGTGCGCGTGGCCGAGCCCGCGGCCGACCTCGCCGTGGCGCTCGCGCTGGCCTCGAGCCGCCTCGATCTGCCGCTGCCCGCGGACGTGGCGGCGTGCGGCGAGATCGGGCTCGGCGGTGAGATCCGCCGCGTGGCGCGGCTCGAGGAGCGCCTGCGCGAAGCGGCTCGGCTCGGCTACGGGCGTGTGCTCGTCCCCGCACGCGCCTTGCCGCTGTCGGCGGGCGATGCGACGCCGATCGGCGTGGACGACGTCGGTGAAGCGGTGCTCTGGTTGCGACGCAACGTTCACGCCGCGTGAACGCTCGTTTGCATTCTCGGAGCCTTTGACATGCGACTGGGAAGCGGACTAGGCTCGGCGCGATGTCCGAACGTGCAGCACCTCCGGCGGCGCTCGCGACGGCCCTCGACCGCATCGCGCCGCAGTTGGCGCTCGTCGAGCGTGCGATGCGCGATCAGCTCGCATCCGACCACGCGCTGGTCGGCACGATCGGCGAGCACGTGCTCTCCTCGGGCGGCAAGCGCTTACGCCCCGTCCTCCTGATGCTGAGCGCGGAGCTCTGCGGCTACGACGGCCCGCGTCGCGTGCAGATCGCCGCCGCCGTCGAGCTGCTGCACACCGCGACCCTGCTTCACGACGACGTGGTGGACCTCGCGGAGCTGCGCCGCGGCCAGAAGGCGGCGCGCGCGATCTGGGGCAACCGGCGCGCCGTGCTGGTCGGCGACTTCTTCTATGCGCGCGCGTCGTCGATGATCGTCGAGGACGGCGACCTCGACATCCTCTGGATCTTCTCCGACACGATCCGCCGCATGGCGGAGGGCGAGCTGCTCCAGCTCGAGCGCAGCTTCGATCCCGAGGTGACCGAGGCGCACTACTACGCGGTGATCGACCACAAGAGCGCCTCGTTGATCGCGGCGGCGACGGAGGCCGGCGCGATCCTCGGCGGTGTCACGCGCGCGGAACGGCGGCGGCTGCGCGAGTTCGGGCGCGAGTTCGGCGCCGCATTCCAGCTGCGCGACGACGCGCTCGACTATGCGGCTGGCGAGGCCGAGCTCGGCAAGCTGCCGCTCACCGACGTGCGCGAGGGGAAGGTGACGTTGCCGCTGCTGCTCGCGCTCAAGCGCTGCCTGCCGGCCGAACGCGAGGCGGTGGTGGCCGTGCTCAAGACCGCCGCGCGGCGCACGCTCGAGCTGGAGGTCGAAGGCATCCTCTCGCCCGAGCGCGTGCTCGAGGCCCGCGAGCTCGAGACGGTGCTCGAGGTGGTGCGGCGCCACCGCGGCATCGAGGACACCGATGCGCGCGCGGCACACCACGTGCAACGCGCAGCCGATGCGATCGCGCCCTTCGCCGAAGGCGCGGTGAAGGAAGCTCTGGTGGCGGCGGCTCGTTACGCGCTCGAGCGCGACAGCTAGATCGGTCCCGGTCGGGAGTTCCCAGTCCGAATACCCCGCGCACGCTCGAGACGCAGTCGCCCACTGTCGTGACTCCGTTCGGCTTCGCCTCACTGCGCGCTTCGCTTGCCCCGCGGTCCCGCGGAGAGACCCATGACCCATCCCCACTCGCGTGGGTGGCTGCGAGCGTTCGTGCTCGCGCTGCCTCTCGCCCTCGGTGCGGCGCCGTACGCCGCCTCGGCGCTGAGCGGCGTCGTGAACGTGAACACGGCCAGCGCCGAGGAGCTCTCGCTCCTGCCCGGCGTCGGGCCGGCCCGCGCGAAGAAGATCATCGAGCTGCGCCAGCAGCGCGGTGGCTTCAAGCGCGTCGAGGATCTGCTCGAGGTGAAGGGCATCGGTGAGGCGGGCCTCGCCAAGCTGAAGCCCTACCTGGCGGTCGAGGGCAAGAGCACGCTCTCGGCCGACTGAGCCCGGGGCGCGCCCGGGCGTCGCTCGCGCGGCGCCCGGGCGCAAGCCGCGGTTCGCGGAGCGAGCCAGCGAGCGGAGCCCAGAGTTCGCTGCCTGCTACACGTTCGGGCCCATGCGACGCCCCTGCGCCGTTCTCGCGGTCTGGATCGCGCTCGCCAGCGCGGCGGCCGCGCAGCCGCCCGCGCGCCGGGTGGTGTCGCTGAATCCCTCGCTCACGGCGATCGCGCTCGCGCTCGGCGCGCGCGAGCAGCTGGTCGGGGTGGACGACTACTCGGCGCGCATGCCCGCGGCGGCCGGGCTCCCGACCGTGGGCGGCCTCTACGACCCGAGCCTCGAGGCGGTCGTCGGGCTCGCGCCCGACCTCGTCGTGCTCGTGGTCTCCGCGGAGCAGCGCGGCTTCCGCGAGCGGCTCGAGGCGCTCGGCGTCCGCTGCCTCGCGCTCGCGCCGGTGAGCTTCGACGACGTGCTCGCGGCGATCGAGACGCTCGGCGCGCAGCTCGGCCGCGAGCCCGCCGCCGCCGCGCGCGTCGCCGCGATCCGCGGCACCCGCGCTCGCGTCGAGGCCGCCGCGCGCCCGCTGCCCGTGCTGCGCGGCGTGCTCGTGCTGCAACGCGACCCGCTCTTCGTGGCGGGCGCCGGCACCTTCGTGGACGACATGCTGCGCGTGCTGCGCGTCGAGAACCTCGCGGCGCGGCAGCCCGGACCGTGGCCGCGCCTCGCGCGCGAGTGGCTGCTCGACGCCGCGCCCGAGCTGATCCTCGACTCGTCGCCCGAGACGGAGCCCGCCGCGACGTATTGGGCGCGCTGGCCGTCGCTGCCGGCGGTCACGAAAGGCGCGATCGCGGACATCGACCCGGGCATCACCACGCTGCCGGGCCCGGCGCTCGACGACGCGCTGCTCGCGCTCGCCGCGGCTGCGCGCGGACCTGCGTTCGCGGCGGCGCTGCGGGAGCCCGCGCCGTGAGGCGGCTCACGCCGGCCCGCCTCGCCGCGACACTCGCGCTGCTCGCGCTCGGGCTCGCGCTCGTCCTGGCGTTCGGCGTCGCGGTCGGGCCGAGCGGCCTCGCGCTCGGCGACGTCTGGGCCGCGCTCACCGGGCGGAGCTCGGGCGCCGCGGCCGACATCGTGCTCGCGGTGCGGCTCCCGCGCGTCGGCCTCGCCGCGGGCGTGGGCGCGGCGCTCGCCGTCGCGGGCGTGGTGTTCCAGGCGCTGCTGCGGAATCCGCTCGCCGACCCCTTCGTGCTCGGCGTCTCGGGGGGCGCCGCGCTCGGCGGCATCGCGGTGCTGACGCTCGGCGGCGCGCTCGGCCTCGGCTACGCCTTCGTCCCACCCGCGGCGTTCGCGGGCGCGCTCGGCGCCCTCCTGCTCCTGCTCGCCGTGGCGGGCCCGGCCGGCCGGCTCTCCGCGACCTCGCTGCTCCTGATCGGCGTGGTGTTCAACGCCTTCGCCTCGGCGGCGATCGTGTTCCTGGCCTCGCTCGCCGGGCTCGCGGAGGGCGCGCAGGTCTTCCTCTGGCTGATCGGCAGCCTCGCGGACGCGCGGCCCGCGCTGGTGGGCTCCCTGCTGGCGCTGGTGGCCGGCGGCCTGCTCGCGGTGCTGCCCTTCGCGCGGGCGCTCGACCTGCTCGCGCTCGGCGAGGAGAGCGCCACGCTGCTCGGGATCGACGCGCTCCGCGCGCGGCGCTGGCTGCTGCTCGCGAGCTCGCTGCTGGTGGGGGCGGCCGTCTCGGTGGCGGGGCTCGTCGGCTTCGTGGGCCTGGTCGTGCCGCATGCGCTCCGTCTCGTGCTCGGCCCCGACCACCGTCTCCTCGTGCCCGCGAGCGCGCTCGCCGGCGCGGCCTTCCTCGTGCTGTGCGACACGCTGGCACGCACCGTGCTCGGCGGGCGCGAGCTACCGGTGGGCGCACTCACCGCGCTCGCGGGTGGCCCGTTCTTCCTGTTCCTGCTGCGGCGCGGGCAGGCGCGGATGCTGCGCTCGTGAGCGGACTCGCGCTCTCCGGAGTGCGGGTGACGCTCGACGGAGCGCCCGTGCTGGACGGGCTCGACCTCGCGCTCGGGGCCGGCGAGCTGGTGCTGCTCGCGGGCCGGAACGGCGCCGGCAAGACCACGCTGCTGCGCACGGCGGCCGGGCTGCTCCGCCCCGCCGCGGGCCGGGTCGAGCTCGACGGCCGCCCGCTCGGCGGCTTCACCCGGCGCGAGCTCGCCCGCCAGATCGCCTTCGTCCCTCAGGAGACCGGCGTACCCTTCCCGTTCACCGCAGGTCAGCTGGTGCTGCTCGGGCGCACGCCGCACCTCGGCTGGCTCGCCTTCGAGTCGAAGGCGGACGTCGCCGCGGCCGAGGCGGCGCTCGCGCGCCTCGGCCTCACGGCGCTCGCCGACCGCTCGGTGCTCGAGCTCTCCGGCGGCGAGCGGCAGCTCGTGCACCTCGCGCGCGCCCTCGCCCAGGACGCTCCCGTGCTGCTGCTCGACGAGCCCACCACGCACCTCGACCTCGCGCACCGGGCGCTCGTGCTCGGCTGCCTGCGGGGGCTCGCACGCGAGGGACGGGCGGTGCTCGTCGTCTCGCACGACCTCGCTTCGGCCGGCTACGCGAACCGGGTCGCACTTCTCGCGGCGGGTCGGATCGCGGCGATCGGCGCACCGGCGGAGGTGATCCGCCCGGAGCTCCTGCGCGGCGCCTTCGGGATCGATGCCCAGGTGACGCAAACACCCGCGGGCCCGATGGTCTGGCTTCGCTAACGTGCGCGCCTTCGCCGGGGAGATGCCATGTCGGTCGCGATCCACGAGGTGCGGGCGCTCGAGATCCTCGACTCCCGCGGCAACCCCACCCTGACGGTCGAGGTGACGACCACGGGCGGCCAGCGCGGCTGCGCCGCCGTCCCCTCCGGCGCCTCGACCGGCTCGCGCGAAGCGCTCGAGCTGCGCGACAAAGACCCGCGCCGTTACGGCGGAAAAGGCGTGGCCCGCGCCGTCGCGCATGTGAACGGCGAGATTGCGAACGCGATCGCAAAGCTGCCGCTCGGCGGGCTCGCCGAGCAGGCCGCACTCGACGAGAAGCTCCGCGCGCTCGACGGCACCGACACCAAGGCGCGGCTCGGCGCCAACGCTCTGCTCGGCGTCTCGCTCGCCGCCGCCCACGCCGCCGCGGCGGCCGCGGGCCAGCCGCTCTACCGCTGGCTCGGCGGCGCCTCGGCCCACCTGCTGCCGGCGCCGATGATGAACGTGATCAACGGCGGCGCGCACGCGGACAACAACGTCGACCTCCAGGAGTTCATGCTCTACCCGCTCGGCGCTCCCACCTTCGCCGAGGCGCTGCGCTACGGGGCCGAGGTGTTCCACAAGCTGCGGAGCGTCCTCCAGGAGAAGGGCTACGCGACCGGGGTGGGCGACGAGGGCGGCTTCGCCCCGAACCTGGCGAGCAACCGCGAGGCGATCGAGCTGGTGCTCCGCGCGATCGAGCAGGCGGGCTACCGGCCGGGCGAGCAGATCGCGATCGCGCTCGATCCCGCCGCGAGCGAGTTCTACGAGAAGGGGCGGTACGAGCTCGAGGGTGAGGGCAAGAGCCTGTCCTCGGACGAGATGGTCGAGTTCTGGGCGGACTGGTCCGGGCGCTACCCGATCGTCTCGATCGAGGACGGCCTCGCCGAGCAGGACTGGGACGGCTGGGCGCGGCTCACGCAGCGGCTCGGCAAGCAGGTGCAGCTCGTGGGGGACGACCTGTTCGTGACGAACCCGGCGATCCTGAAGCAGGGAATCCGAGAAGAGGTTGCGAACGCGATCCTCGTCAAGGTGAACCAGATCGGCACGCTCAGCGAGACGCTCGAGGCGATCCGCGTGGCCCGCGCCGCCGGGTACTCGGCGGTGATCTCGCACCGCTCCGGCGAGACCGAGGACACCACCATCGCCGACCTCGCGGTGGCCACCGGCGCCGGCCAGATCAAGACCGGCTCCCTCTGCCGCACGGACCGGGTGGCGAAGTACAACCGGCTGCTCTGGATCGAGGCGGAGCTCGGCGCCGCGGCGCGCTACGCCGGCCGCTCGACGCTGCGGGGCGGCGCTTGAGACGCGCGGCCGGGGCGGTCTGCGCGGGGCTCGTGCTGCTCGGCGCCGCGGTCGCGCTCGCCTACGTCCCCCGGCCGACCGGATCGCGCGCACCGTCGCGGATGCGAACCGCGTGCACAACCGCGCGCAGCCGCTGGCCCTCAAGATCGTGGTGCGCGGTGAGGGCGACACGCAGCTCGCGAGCGGCATGCTGCTCAGCGATCCGAACGGGGTCGCGCGGCTCGAGCTCGCTCACGCCAACGGCTTCCTCGAGCGCCAGCTCCGGCGCGGCAAGAGCCTCGAGGCGAGCCGCGACCGCGCCCCGCTCGCCGATCCCTACCCGCTGCTGCCGCCGTTCTGGGTGCTCCAGGCCGGCCAGGGCGCCGCGCTCCAGCTGCGGATCGCGGAGCTCGGAGGCGACCCGAATGCGGTCGCGCTCGGCTTCGACGGCGACCATGACTGCTACGTGCTCGGCGGACGCAGCGCGGAGGCCTCCTACTGGGTGGACCAGGAGAGCCTCGCGCCGGTGCGGATCGACCTGCCGGGCGGCGTCCGCTACCGGCTCGGCCCGATGCGCACCCAGGCCGGGATCGAGCTGCCCGCCTGGGTGACGCTCGAGGCCCCCGGCCGCCCGGCCGTGACGCTCGGGATCGAGGCCGCCCGCCCCGAGCCCCTCGCGCCCGACGCATTCTCCCCGGACTGGCTGATCCGCTAGCCAGCGGAGTGCGCCCCGGTTGGCCCCCCGCGTCACCTCGGCCCCTCCCGGCTGCACGTACCGGGCGGGAGACGCTCATGCTGAAGACGCTGCCGCTGGCCCCCTCCTTCCTGCTCGCCGGACTGCTCGTGGCCGCGCCCGTGCTCGCGGCCGAGGCCTGGGACCACCGCGCGATGCAGAGCCACCACCAGGCGGTGGACCGCGTCGAGCGGCCGCTCGCCCCGGGCGAGAAGCGCATCGGCCGCGTCGAGATCGGCGCCGTGGCTCCCTCGAGCGCTCAGGTACCGGAGACGCTCCCGACCTCGACGCAGCGGCAGTGGCTCCAGCGCGGCAACTTCACGGATACGACGCCCCGGGAGTCTTCGAGCGTCCCGAGGATTCAGGCCGGCCGCCACGACGGCACGCCCGGCGTCTCCCACAGCTCGTCCAGCCGCTAGCGCAGGGGCCCCGACGGAGCCTGCTAGGTTCCGGCGCGTGCGCAGCGTCGAGGACACCCGGCCGCGGCGCGGGCTATCGGTGCCGGTCGTGAGCGTGCTCGACCCCACCGGTGAGCTTCGCGAGGACGACCAGCGCCGCCTGGTCCGCTACGTCATCCAGGACGGCAACGGCGCCGACGTGATCTTCGCGGCCGGCACCACGGGCGAGTGGGACAAGCTGCCGGCCGCGCTCCAGCAGCGCGTCGTGCGCATCTCGGCCGAGGAGGTGGCGAAGGCCAACGCGGGCCTCGGCGAGCACGAGCGCGTCGAGGTGTGGGCCGGGATCACGGCGCACGATGCGCAGGGCACGCTCGACAATCTCGCAGCCGCGATCGCCGCGGGCGCCGACGCCGCCGTCCTGGCGCCGCTCTCGATCCGGGGCCTCGCCGATCCCGTGGCTTTCGTGGCGCGCGAGGTGGCCGACCTGCTCGACGAAGCAACGCGACGCATCCCGGTGTACCTCTACGACAACGCTGACATCGCGGCGGATCCCAACCTCCCGCACATCCGCACACGGCAGGTGAAGGCGCTCTCGCGGCTCGACTTCGTGCGTGGCATCAAGGTGTCCGCGTCGCGCAAGGTGCTCGGCAACTACACGCGCGCGGCGGCCGGCTTCCGCGAGCGTGGCGAGTTCGGCATCTACGTGGGCAATGCGCTCTTGATCTTCGAGATCTTCCGCCCGCGCACGGGCTGGCTCGGCACGCTCTCGGAGCACTGGCAGCGGCGGCGTATGCGCGGCGGGCTGCCGGTGGGCGTGGTCGCAGGCCCCGCGAACCCGTTGCCGCGCGAGTGGGCGCGAGCCTGGCAGGTCTGCCGCACCGGCGACGGCGAGCGCATGCAGAGCGTGCAGCGCGTGCTCGAGGCGTTCCGCGACGCGAGCCACGGGCCGGGCGCGCGGCGCTCGGTGGCGTGCCTCAAGCGCGCGTTGCTGCGGCTCGGCGTGATCTCGAGCGACGCGGTGGCCGAGGGCACGCCGGTGCTCTCGGCCGAGCAGGCCGCCGCGTTCGACGCGGCCTTCGACGGCGTGCGCCAGCTCTCTCGCGAGCTGCTGCCGCCGAGCTGGGTGAGCCGCGCGCCCGAGGCGCTGACGTGAGCGCGAGGCCCGGCAAGCGCAGCGCGCAGCGAGCCGAAGGTGAGCGGAGCCCGCGGGCTCGGACCGTCGGCATCGGCAGCATGGTCGTGGATCGGCTGCACCGCGTGCCGCGCATCCTCGGCGCCGACGAGAAGGGCATCCTGCGCGGCGGGCCGGCGGGCGTGCGCGAGGTGCGCGTCGGCGGCGTCGTGCTGAACCACCTCGGCTGGGCCGCGGCGCTCGGCCTGCCGACGGGGATCTTCGGCAAGCAGGCTGACGACGACGGCGGCCGCTTCCTGCGCGCCGCGATGGACCGGCTCGGCATCGAGCGGAAGATCGTGCTGGACGGCAGCGCCAGCTCGTCCGCCGATCTGTACGTGGACGACGCGGGCGCGCGCGCGATCTACATGGCGCCCGGCGCAACCTCGGAGATCACGGCGGAGCACGTGCGCGCGCACCACGCCGAGACGATCCGCGGCGCGCTGCGCGTCACCACCGAGGTGTCGCAGCTGCCGCTCGCCGCCGTGCGCGAGGTGCTCGCGATCGCGGCGGCGGCGGGCGTCCCGACGCTGCTCGACCTCGACGTGCCGCCGCGCGACGCCGTGCCCGGCCTCGGCGACGCCGCGACGCTCGAGGCCGTGCTGCGCGCGGCGTGCATCGTGAAGCCGGCGAAGGAGGCGGCGCGCGCGCTCGTGCCCACAGCCGGCACGGACGCGCTCGCGATCGCCGAGGCGCTGCGCGCGCGCTACAGCAACGACGCGGTGGTGGTGACGGACGGCGCTGCCGGCTGCGCCATCGCGGCAGAGGGCGTGGCGCTCCGCGTGCCGGCGTACCGGGTGGAGCGCGTGCTCGACTCGACCGGCGCGGGCGACGCCTTCCTCGGCGGGCTGCTCGTCGCGCTCGCGGCGGGCCTCGGCTGGATGGACGCCGGTCGGCTGGCGAACGCCTGCGGCGCGGCCTGCGTCGAGAAGCTCGGCGCCTTCCCCGACGACCCCGCCTGGGCGCGCGAGCGTGTGCTCGGGCGCTACGACGGCGCGAAGCTGCCGGCCTGGGTGGGCAAGGCAGCGGCGGGCGGCGTCACGGCGGCCGGCGCCGACGCGCTCGCGGCCTACGACGTCGTCGTCGAGGAGCTGATGGCGCTGCGGAAGCGCCTCGACCCGGCCGCGTTCGAGCGCGCGGTCGCGCTGATCCGCGCGGCCGAGGCGGCCGGCGGGCGCGTGCACGTCAGCGGCATCGGCAAGCCCGAGCACGTGGCGAAGTACGCCGCGAGCCTGCTCTCCTCGACGGGCACGCCCGCCACCTTCCTGCACGGCACCGAGGCCGTGCACGGCAGCGCCGGCCAGGTGGTGCGCGGCGACGTGGTGATCGCGATCAGCAACAGCGGCACCACCGAGCTCGTCGCGAGCGTGGACGCCGCGCGCGCGCTCGGCGCGCAGGTGATCGCGGTGACGGGGAACGCGCGCTCGCCGCTCGCGGCGCGCGCCGACCTGGTGCTCGAGGCGCAGGTCGAACGCGAAGGCGGCGGCCTCGGCTACGCGCCGCGCGCGAGCATCGCGGCCGAGCTCCTCGTGCTCGCGGCGCTCTCCGCCGCGCTCGAATCGGCGCGCGGCTTCACGCGCGCGGACTACCACGCACGACACCCTGCCGGCGCGCTCGGGAAGAAGTCGTCGCACTCGTAGGGAGGCTCTCGATGCCGGACGTCGCGATGTGGGGCCGCGCGCTGCGCGTGATGCCGCGCCTCGACAAGCAGCAGTGGGCGCGGCTCGACCTCGTCTCGCGCTGGCTCGTGGCCACGCGCTCCGCCGTGCTGGTGATGACCTTCACCTCCGCCGCCTTCGCCGGGCTGCTCGCCGCGAAGGCGGGCAAGCTTCGACTTCGGGCTCTGGCTGCTCGTCACGTCGGCCTGCTGCTTCGCGCACGCCACCAACAACCTGGTGAACGACCTCACCGACTCGTGGAAGGGCGTCGACAAGGACAACTACTTCCGCGACCCAGTACGGGCCGCAGCCGCTCGAGCGGGCCTGATGAGCGTGCGCGAGCTGCTCGCGTACATCGCGGTCACCGGCCTCGTCGGCGCTCGCGATCGGCGCCTGGCTCGTGGCGATGCGCGGCGCAGGCGTGCGCTGTGGCTGCTCGGCGTCGGCGCGCTGCTTCGTGCTCTTCTACACCTGGCCGCTCAAGTACATCGGCCTGGGCGAGCTGGCCGTGCTCGCTGGTGTGGGGCCCGCTCATGGTGGGCGGCGGCTACTACGTGATCACCGGCGAGTGGAGCACGCCGGTCGCGATCGCGAGCCTGCCGTACGCGCTCGGCCGCGACGACGGTGCTGTTCGGCAAGCACATCGACAAGCTGGTCGAAGACCGGGCCAAGAAGATCCGTACTTTGCCGGTGATCCTGGGCGAGGCCGCCTCGCGCTGGACCGTGCTCGCCATGCTCGTGGCGCAGCTCGCGCTGCTCGTCGGCCTGGTCGTTACCAACTACTTCCACCCCGTCGTGCTGGTGGCGCTCGCCGCGGCGCCCTCGCTGCGCCGCGTCTACCAGGTGATGAGCCGCCCGCGCCCGACTGCCCCGCCGCCCGAGCTGCCGGCCGGCGTGTGGCCGCTCTACTGCGTCGCGACCGCCTTCTGGTACAACCGCCGTTTCGGCGCGTGGTTCCTGCTCGGTCTCGTGCTCGACGTGGCGGTGTCGCGCTTCGCCTGAGACGTTGCGCTCTACCCCACCCAAATGGGTCGTCGCCGCCCGCGCTCCCACCTTTTTTCACTTGTCTTCCGAGTGCAGTTCTGGCGTGATGGAGGCACGAAGGAGCGCCGTGTCGAATCGATTGATTCTTTGCGTCCTGACGGCGGTGTCATTGAGCGCGTGTCATACGATGCGCTTCGAAGTGGCCGACGGCCCTCCTGGCAAGATCGTCACCGACCGGAAGGCGTTCTTTCTGGGTGGGCTCGCTCCGACCCGGCACGTCGATGTCGCCCAGTTCTGCCCGAACGGAGCGGTGGAGATCAGCGAGGAGACCACGTTCACCGACGGCCTGCTGGGCTTCTTCACGCTGAGCATCTACACGCCGCGCTCGTCCACCTACTACTGCGCTGCGGACAGCCAATAGCATGCGCACGCCGCTCGCAGCCCTCCTCGGTCTCACGCTGCTCACGGGGTGCTTCCGCACTCACTACGAGAACTTCTCGCCCGCGAACCCGAATCGCGCGCCGCTGCAAGGCGTGATCGAGAAGCGCGGGCGCTCGTGGCAGCACTTCTTCTTGTTCGGATGGATCCCGGTGGAGCGTGTGATCGATGCGCGCGCGCTATGCGGCGGCGCCGACAAGGTCGTCACGGTCCAGACGCGCCAGACGTTCCTCGAAGGCCTCGTGGAAACCTTCGCCGGCTACTACATCAACATCTACGCGCCCTGGGACGGCGCCGTCTACTGCAACGAGCCACCGTCGGCTCCGGCGCCCGCGGCACCGCTGCCGACGGACCCGGCCGCGCCCCCTCCTGCGACGCAGCCCGCGCCCGCTCCGACTCCCTAGCGCGCGTCGCCGATCTCGGCGTTCGGCGACGGCGCCGCGAGCCAGCCGGCGATGTCCCTGCCGATCACGGTGGCGAGCTTCGCGAGGCTGCCGCAGGTGCTGCGCATGCCGGTGGTGACGCGCTTCGCGCGAAAGGTGCCGATCAGCTTGCCGCGGTCGGTGAGCTTGCCCTGCACCGTCATCCACTTGGGGCCCGAGAAGGGGCCGCCGCCCGGCGCGTGGATCTCGCTGATCGTGAGCTCGAGGTAGCGGGCGCCCTTGCTCGGCTTGTCCACCAGCTGCACGTCGGCGCCGGCCTGTTGGACGGCCTGCGGCACCAGCGTCTGGAGCTGGCAGCTCTGCTGCACCTTTTCGGGCGCGCCGGCGCTCGACGCGAAGGGGATCGAGCTCGCCACCTGCGTGGCGGCGAGCGCAGCTCCGGCGCCCAGCACGAGAGCCAACACGAGCCCGGCGACTCCGAAACGAGTGAAGCGGCGCATCTTCGACCTCCCGGCTCCGTCAGGCGGAGCGCGCGGCAAGGTAGCGGCCCCTCGCCTTGCGGCGCGAGCGACGCTCCTCGATGCTCCGCCCATGACGGTGGCGCGGCCTCCCTGTCGCCTCGCAGCGCTCGGCGTGGTGAACGCGCTCGGCGCCGACACCGAGACGGTCTGGCGCGGGCTCGTGGCGGGCGAGCCGTCGCGGCTCTCGTGGCGCGACGAGCTGATCCCGGGCCGCCGCCTGCTCGTGGGCGCGGTGTCCGATCCGCTGCCGCAGGTGCCGGCGACGTTGGCGCCCTACGCGTGCCGCAACAACGCGATGGCGCTCGCGGCGCTGGCGCAGATCGAGGCGCCCGTGCGCGCCGTGCTCGCGAGCCGGGGCGCCGCGCGGGTGGGGGTCGTGATGGGCACGAGCACCTCCGGCGTGGCGGATGCCGAGGACGCCTTCCGCTATCAGCGCGATCACGGCGGGCTCGATCCGTCCTTCGACTACGCGCAGCTCGAGTTCGGCGGGCTGGGTTCATTCGTGGCCGAGTGGCTCGGCACGAGCGGCCCGGCCTACACGCTCTCGACCGCCTGCTCGTCGGGTGCGCGCGCGCTCGCGTCGGCGCGCTCGCTGCTCGCGATCGGCCTCTGCGACGCCGTGGTCGCAGGCGCCGCCGACACGCTGTGCGGCCTCACCAGCAACGGCTTCGGCGCGCTCCAGGCCATCTGCGAGGGTGTCACCAACCCGTGTAGCAAGAACCGCAGCGGGCTCACGCTCGGCGAGGGCGCGGCGATGTTCCTGCTCGCTGCCCGAGCGCGGGCGGCATCCAGCTCACGGGCGTCGGGGAGTCGAGCGAGGCGCACCACATGTCGGCGCCCGAGCCGAGCGGCGCGGCGCCGAGGCGGCGATGCGCGGCGCGCTCGCGGACGCGCGCCTCGCGCCCGACGCGATCGCCTACCTGAACCTCCACGGCACCGGCACTCCGCTGAACGACGCAGATGGAGTGTCAGGCGGTCGAGCGCGTGTTCGGGCTCGCGCGCTGCCCGTGAGCTCGACGAAGCCGCTCGTCGGCCACACGCTGGGCGCCGCCGGTGCGCATCGAGGCGGCCTTCTGCTGGCTGATGCTCGCGCAGCAGCGAGGGCGGCCTGCTCGAGCTGCCGCCGCACTGCTGCGACGGCGAGCGCGATCCCGAGCTTCCGGCGGTGCACCTCGTGCGGCAAGGGCGAGACCGCGCGCGCCGGGCGGCGCGCTGCGCGTGATGACGAACTCGTTCGGCTTCGGCGGCAACAACTGCACGCTGGTGCTGGAGCGTGTGACATGAGCGCGAAGGGCCGCCAGCCGGGGAGTGCGCACGCGCGCGCACGTACGGCGCTGGTCGGCCTGGGCGCCCGGTCTCGAAGACGCGAGCGCGTGGCAGAGCTGGGCGCACGCTCCGGCGCCGCTTCGCGCCCGACGGCCACCCCGAGGCGGCGTTCCTGCCGGCGATGCTCCGCCGGCGCTGCACGCCGCTCACGCGGCTCGTGCTCACCGCGGCCTTCGGCGCGCTCGCGGAGGAGGAACGGCCCGACGTGCGCACCGTGTTCGCCTCGCGTCACGGCAGCATCAACGAGTCGATCGAGCTGATCCACAGCGTCGTGCGGGGCGAGCGCATCTCGCCCACGAAGTTCAGCCACACCGTGCACAACGCGCAGGCCGGGCTGTTCTGCATCGCCGCGGGGAACCGACAGGCGTCGAGCTCGCTCGCCGCGCGCGCCGACACTTTCGCGTGTGGCTGGCTCGAGGCGCTCACGCACCTCGAGCGCGAGCCCGAGCGCCCGGTGCTGCTGCGTGACGAGCGACGTGCCGCTCGATCCCACCTTCGCCGCGCTGATCACGGAGCCGCCGGGTGCCTACGGCCTCGGCCTGCTGCTCGAGCGCGAGGGAGATGGCCCCGGCTTCGACTTCGATCTCGCCGGCCGCGGAGCCGCGGGCGGGCAGCCCTGGCCCGACGCGGCGGAGTTCCTGCGCTTCCTGCTGGCGGGCGAGGCAGCGCCTCGAGCTCGGCCGCTTCGGCTGGACACGCGCCGGCTCTGGACGCCGCGACTGGCGACGAAGCCGCCGCCGCCGGATGCGTGCGGCGTAGACCGGGGCGCTCCAGGCCTCGCCGCGCAGCGAGGGGACACGCACGCCGCACGCATCCGGCGGCTCCCTACCCTGTCGTCCGTCGCGGCGTCACAAGTCGCGGCGTCCTAAGGCGGAGGCATCCCCAGCTCGGCGCGCTTCTGGCGGATCCAGTCGAGCGAGCGCCGGCCCTGCGCGGTGTTCTCGGGCGGCAGCAGCGCGCGGAACGCGCGATCGAGGAGGCCGGGGCCGTAGTGGCGGAACCAGGCCTTGCGCACCAGGAACTCGACGCACAGGCCGGCGAGCGTCGGCGCCCAGACGAGGAAGCTCGCGTCGCCCGCCCAGCTCTGCGCCGGGCGCAGCGAACGCCAGCGCGGCGAGCGCGGCCGCCTGCGCGGCGAACAGCGCGCGCGAAGGCGACGCTGGCCTTGCGGCAGTACGGCCCGATGAAGTCGGGCGCGAAGGGCTCGAGGGTGAGCGCGGCCTGCCGGAGGATCGAGCCGCCGCCGCGCAGCGAGCCGAGGAAGAGCCCGCACAGCATCGCCTCGATGGCTGCGGGCACGAGCTGCACGAAGCGCACGTCGCCGCTCGCGAACGCGAGCGCCGCCAGCGCGAGCGGGAGGAGCGCAGCCCGAGGCCGAGACCGGGGACGCTGCGCCGCGCCGACGCGGCGAAGCTCGCGAGGCCGACGACGAGGATCGCGGCCCCGACCGCGCGCGCGCCGAACGCCTCGACCGCCCGCGCGGCGGCGAGCGGGTAGCCGATCACCACGAGCATTCCGACGCCCACGAGGGCGAGCGTGAGCTCGGGCCGTGCGCCGCGTCCGCTAGCCAAGGGAGCGCGTGACGAAGGCCTGGAGGGGCCAGGGCTCGTCCGGCGTCCTGGCCGAGCAACGCGCAGGCGTCGCGCCGCACGATGTTGAAGGTGTGCGCGGCCTGCTCGAGCGTCTCCTGGCGCGAGCGCGGCAGCCCGATCTTCGGCAGGAAGTCGATGTTCTCGAGCCCGTACGAGAACACGCCGCGGTTCTTGCGGTGGTACGCGTCGCGCGCGACGAGCTCCGCCTCGAGCCGCTGGAACAGGCCGCGGAAGTTGTCGAGCACGCCGCAGCACGAAGCGCTGCTGGCGCAGCTGGCGCGACAGGAACGCCGACGTCCGTGAGCTGATCCGTCATGTACGGCGACACCCACAGGTTGTGGTACGAGCCGATGTCGAAGTCCCACTTGAGGCGCATCAGCTCGTACGAGCCGATCATGCCGTAGAGGCCGCGGTAGAGGCGCATCACCGACTCGTGGCGGAAGGCCATGAAGCGGTCGTAGAGGTCGGTGCGCCGCGCGAGCTCGGCCTCGCCCTCGCCCGCCTGCTCGCGCGCGATCAGCTCGGTCACGAAGTCGTTCTCGAGCGCGATGAAGTCGGAGCCCGGGCTGTAGAGCGGATCCGCCGCGGTGGCGGCCTCGCCCACCAGCGCCGATGCGGCGCGGGTCGAAGAAGCGCTTCGTGCCGTACGCGATGCGCGCGAGGCTGCCGAAGTCGACGGCCTTGGCGTCGCCGAGCAGCTCGCGCACCGCGGCGTGGCCGTCGAGGAAGGCGCGGAAGCCCTCGGGCGTGCGCAGCGCCGCGTCGCGCACCGGCACGCCGGTGACGCCGACGCTGGTGATGCCGAAGCCGAGCGGGATGATCCAGATCCAGTAGCCCGGATAGAGGAAGTGCAGCGTCGAGAGATGGCGCGAGGTGTGGCGCACGCGCGCGTGGAAGGCGTCGCTCGCCGTACGAGTCGATGTCGGTCGATGCCCTCGAAGCGCGCCCACACCGAGCCGATCCGGTGCTCGGCCTCCGGCACGCGCCAGTCGAGCCGCCGCGCCAGGAAGCCCTCGCGCCCGCCGGCGTCCACCAGCCAGCGCGCGCGCAGTCGCTCGCCGCCCGCCGAGCTCGAGCGACGTGCGGGCGCGCCGCCTTCGCCGATCTCGACGCCGGCCACCTCGACGCCGATCCGCACGTCCACGCCGTCGCCGCCGTTCATCTCGAGCAGGTCGCCTTCCATGCGCGCGCGGTCGATCTGGAAGGCTGGGATGGAACGGCATGTTGATCGTGCCGAGCTCGCTCATCTCGCTCGAGCGGGAGCGTCGCGCTCGGGCGAGTCGAAGAAGTAGCGGATGCCGTTCTTCGGCAGGTGCTGCTCGTAGAGGTACCGCGACGAGGCCCTGGCGGCGGACCAGGTAGTGGCTCGCGATCTCGACGGTCGACTCGCCCACCTTGTAGGAGCGCTCGCGGCTGCGCTCGAACAGCGCCGACGCGCAGGCCGGGCAGGCGGCGGCGCAGCTGGCGCGCGAGCAGGTTGCCCGCGAGGCCGCCGCCGAGCACCGCGACGTCGAGATCCACGCGCATGTTCACACGATACCGCCGTTGACGGAAATGACCTGTCCCGTGACGTAGCTGGCGCCGTCGCTCATCGCGGGGGCCACTCCTGCGCGCTCCGCGTCCGCGGCGCTGAGGGCCTCAGCTCCTCCCACGCTTCCAACCTTTTGTCCAAGTGTTCTTCCGGTACCGCAGTCAGTCGCCGTGCCGCAAGTGCTCAGTGCCTCGCTCCCGACGCGACGAGGGAGGGCGCTCGTCCGCACCCGACACCTCGAGATCGTCGTCACGACGCGCGCGGCGGGCATCCTCGTCGAAGCTCATCTCGAGGCAGGCGGCGAGCTTGCGGCGCACGCTACCCTGCGACTCGCGTGAGTCCCCCCGCCGACCTGCGCCCCGAGCAGCTCATGCGGCACCGGCCGCCGGCGCTCCTGCTCGGGACGGGCCATCGAGTCGACCGCCGCCGGCCTCGTGTGCGATGGCATCCACGACGGCCCGCGGCGATGGGTCCGACTGCTCGAGGGCGCGCGCAGGCCGCAGGCCTGCTCCGGGCTGGTCGCCGTCGCGCCCGGGGCGCGACCGTGAACGCGCTCGACGTCGACGTCGCGCCGCCCGACCCGCGCGTCTACGCCGTCGCTCGCCGCGGCCGGGCTGTCACCCGATCCCTTCGACCCGATCCAGGATCGCGCCTGCAAGCTGGTCGACCTGTACACGCTCCACGTCGCGATCGACCTGCTGCGCGAGCTGGCCGACCCCGCCCTGCTCGCGCGCGGCGCGAGCGCCGACGACCTGCTCGCGAAGGGCGGTTACGTGGCGGCATTCCGCCCCGCGCTCGGCTGGCTCCTCGGGCGGGCCGCCGCGGCCTGGCCTCGACGATGCGCGCGCCGCTCCCCCGAACGGACCGCGCAGCGGTGCGGGCCGCGTGCCTCGAGATCGCCCCATCCTACGTGCCCGCGTTCACGCTCATGGACGAGGCGGCGGCGCTCTATCCGCGCGTGGCGCGCGGCGAGGTCAGCGGCGACCGGGCGCTCTTGATGAAGGCGTCGCTCTGGGTCGCCTACTTCGACAACCGCAACGGCTACTACGCGCTCAACAACCGCGTCGTCGCCGCGGCCGTCGCGGCGCGCGCCGCGGGGGCGGGACGCGGCACGCGTCCTCGAGGTCGGAGCCGGGCTCGGCAGCGCCACCGAGGCCGTGCTCGGCGAGCCTTCCCGCCGTCGAGCGCTATCGCGTGACCGAGCCGCTCCCGTTCTTCCGGCAGCGCGCCGAGCGCACGCTGCGCGCCGCACATCCCGGCGTCGCCCTCGAGTTCGGCGCCCTCGACGTGAACGGTCGCTGGGCCGCGCAGGGCGTGAAACCGGCAGAGCCATACCCTGGTGGTCGGCGTCAACGTGTTTCACCTCGCGCGTGACCTGGTCGCGACCCTGCGCGAGGCGTTCGAGGCCCTCGAGCCCGGCGGCTGGCTCGTCGCCGGCGAAGCGCATCCGTCCCCACCCCCACGCCTGCGTCGGTGCCGAGCTGCCCTTCCAGATCCTCCAGAGCTACCACGCCGTCGAGACCGATCCGGAGCTACGGCCGACGCCCGGCTTCCTCACCGCCGAGGGATGGACCGAGGCCCTGCGGCGCGCGGGGTTCACCGAGATTGCGCTCGTGCCCGACGCCGCCCGCCTGCGTGACCTCTGGGAGGGCCCGATCACGGCGGCGGTCTGCGGCCGGCGCCCCCCCGCTTGACGCACGCGGCCCGATGCCGCCCGCAACCGCGGCGGCGTCGGCAAGCCATCGATGGATGGCGCTCGCATGCTCACAAGATGCCGCCGTTGACGCCGATGACCTGACCCGTCACATAGCTCGCGCCCTCGCTGAACAGGAAGGCCACCACTGCGGCGACCTCTTCGGGCCGCCCGAGCCGTTGCATCGGGATCCGCTGGGCGGCAGCGCCTCCACGCCCTCGCCGGGCACCAGCTCCGTCTCGATCACCCCGGCGCCACGCAGTTCACGGTGATCTTCCGCTTCGCGAGCTCCTGCGCGAGCGACTTCGTCGCGCCGATCAGGCCAGCCTTCGAGGCGGCGTAGTTGACCTGGCCGCGGTTGCCCGCCTGGCCCGCGGTGGACGAGATCGCCACGATGCGGCCGCCCGCCTGCGCGCGCACCATCGGCATCACGAGCGGGCGCACCACGTGGTAGAAGCCGTCGAGGTTGGTGCGCAGCACGCGGTCCCAGGCCTCGCCGGTCATGGCGCGGGAAGGCGGCGTCGGCGCGTGACGC
The DNA here is from genome assembly GCA_963716895.1 of uncultured delta proteobacterium. Taxonomy (GTDB): domain Bacteria; phylum Myxococcota_A; class UBA9160; order UBA9160; family UBA6930; genus JBFIYM01. The sequence goes on along the minus strand of CAVQUJ010000010.1, from coordinate 2,326,393 downwards.
CGGCGTTGTGCACCACGCCGTAGTACGGGCCGTGCGCCGGCGAGGTCGGCCTCGAGGGCCGCCGCCGAGCCCGCGTCGCGGTCCGCCACGTCGAAGGGCAGCAGCCACGCCTCCGCGCCGAGCGCGCGCACCTCGTCCGCCACCTGCCCGGCCTCGTCGTGGCGCGAGCGGTAGCTCAGCGCGACGTCGAAGCCGTCGCTGCGCGAGCGCGAGCGCGATGGCGCGGCCGATGCCGCGGCTCGCGCCGGTGACGAGCACGCGCCGCTCGCTCATGCGCGCCGCTGCGGCCGCTCGTCGAGCAGCACGACATGCAGCCGACCCTCCGCGAGCGGCGGGCCGCCCGCCGGATCTTCCACGCTGCAGTCGAACGCGAAGCTGTCCGCGCGGCCGGCCGCGTGGCGCGCGGTGACGCGGAGCGCGACGCCGGGCGCGAAGCCGGCGCAGCGGAACACGAGGCGCCGCGAGCCCACGAACAGCCCGAGCCGGGGCGCCTCGCCGCGCGCGCGCGCGACGAGCCCGCCGTGGGCCGCCGCGCACTGCGCCATGTACTCGATCGCGACCCACGCGGGCACCTCGCCGGCGGTGTCCCGGAACAGCGTGCTCGCGGCGGGCAGCACGCGGCAGACGGTGCGCTCGTCGTCGTGCGACTCCACGCGCTCGAGCAAGCGCATCGGCCCGGCCTGGGGCAGCAGCTCGCGCGAGCGGCGGGCAGCGCGCTCACGGCTTCTCCTCCGGCGCCCACACGTCGTAGAAGTTGAACCACTGGTAGGGATGCCGCAGGCAGGCTTCCTCGAGGGCGCGCACCCAGGCCCGCGGCGACCTCGCCCGCGGCCTTCTCGCGCTCGCGGCGCGGAACCCTCGTGCCGTCGAAGATGCGGCGCACCGTCGTCTCGTAGTGGGCGTCGCCCGTCCTTACGCAGAGCACGAGGTAGGCGGGGCAGCCGAGCATGCAGAGCCAGCAGGAACGGTGAGAGCGGGAAGGCCATTTCGCGGCCGAGAAAGTCGATGCGTGCCGGCGTCTCGCTCGAGCCGGCGGGCACGCGGTCGGCGAGCAGCGCCACGTGCTCGCCGCGATCGATGCACGCCTTGATCGCGAAGATGGTGCGGAGCGAGCCGGGCTCGAGGCTCAGCACCCGGATCCGGCTGTTCGGATCGAGCTGCTCGAAGAAGCGGTTGATGCGCTCGGCGTTCGCCGTGAACATCAGCACGGTGAGCACGAGCCCGTAGTCTCGGGCGAGCTGGCGCGGCATGTCGAAGCTGCCGAGGTGCGCGCCGATCAGGAGGGCGCCGCGGCCCTCGCGCTGCAGCGCGAACAGCGGCTCGCTCCCGCTGTGGTCCAGCCGGAGCTCGGTGAGCCCGCGCCCCCAGAGCACCATGCGATCGAAGATCTGGATCGCGAACTCGTGGTAGTGCCAGAAGGGCGCGAAGAAGCCCGGCGGGCCGGACAGGTGCTTCCGGCCTTCCGGATGTGCCCACACCTGCGCGAGGTAGCGGCGTGAGGCCTCGCGCGAGCCTTCGCGCAGGAAGAAGTAGGCGGCGATGGGATAGAGCATGACGCGGACGGCGCGGCGCCCGAGCACCCGGTAGACGAACGCCACGAACCAGAGCGCGCCCAGCGTGCCGCGCTCGGCGAACGTCGCCCAGCCGCCCCCCTCCTTCATCGTGAGGCCGCGCCCCGCTCACGCGCCTGTCGCCGCAGGCCCGCCGCGCGCGGCAGCATCCCCCGGAGCAGACGCAGGTAGAGCGCCGCGAGCAGCGGGTAGTCCCGCGAGAAGCTGAAGTGGGAGAGGCCGCCCGGCGGGTAGACGACGCGCGTCGGCAACGGGACGATCGGCACGCCCGCCCACACCAGGCGCACGGCGATCTCGGGCTCGAACTCCATGCGATCGCCGGTCGGCACCCGGTCGATCACCTCGAGCACCTGGGCGATCGGCACGCCGCGGAAGCCGCAGAGCGGATCGGGCACCACGCGCGACGCGCACGCTGCCCAGACGAGCCCGCGCGAGAGCTGGCGCGCGTAGAGGCGCGCCTTCGGCACGCTCGCATCGAAGACCGGCACGCCGAGCACGAGCGCGCCCGGGTTCGCCTCCATGGCGCGGGCGAAGCGCGGCACATCGGTCACGTCGTGCTGCCCATCGGCGTCGAGCTGGATCACACCGTCCCAGCCGCGCGCGGCCGCCGCGCGGAAGCCCGCCTTGAGTGCACCGCCCTTGCCGCGGTTCTGGTCGAGGCGCAGGACCTCGACGAACGCGAGCCGCTTGGCGAGCGCCTCGAGCGTCTCGCGGGTCTCGGACCCGCTGCCGTCGTCCACCAGCAGGCAGGGCAGGCCCGTCGGCGCGAGCGCCTCGACCACCGCACCCACCGTGCTGCCGTGGTCGTAGCAGGGAATCAGCACGCCGAGCCGCACTTGTTCCTCCGCTCGCTTCGCTCGCTGCGCGCGGCGCGGAGCGTCGCTTGCTGCGCGCGCCTCAGCTGTCGTGACTTCGTTCGCCTTCGGCTCACTGCGCGCTCCGCTTGCAGGTGCCGCGACCGCTCGAGAAGATGCGCCCCTCCTCGTCGGGATCGACCAGCGTGAAGCGAAAGCGCGCGCCGTCCGGCTCGAGCTCGAGCCGCAGCCGCGCACGCACGCCCGGGAGGAGCACCTGGTGGAACTTCAGTGCCTCGAGGCTCTCGACGCGGGGCGCCGCGCCGAGCCGCTCTTCGAGCACGCCCATCACCCACTGCACCTGCACCACGCCGGCCACCACGGGCTGGCCCGGGAAGTGGCCTTCGAGCTGCGCCAGGTCCGGCGGCACGCGCCACTCGACCAGGCTGACGCCCGGCTCGTGCCGGGCGGAGAGCACCTCGGGGCGCGTCGGCGCATCGGCGAGGAGCGCGCGCAGCGCGCGCACCGGGGTCTTGCCCTGCGCGTCGCGCGGCAGCGCATCGACCACGCGCCAGGCGCGCGGCAGCAGCACGCGGTCGAAGTCGCGCGCGAGGTGCTCGGAGAGCGCGCGCCCGATGGCGCGGCGCCCGCCCGCTTCGTAGCGCGCACGGCCCGCGGCGCTCGGCACCACCACGGCGGCCACGCGCGGCTCGCCCGGCCCGTCGTCGAGGAGCACGAGCGCGGCCTCCTCGACGGCCGGGTGCTCGCGCAGCCGGCTCTCCATGTCGGGGAGCGAGAGGCGCTTCTCGGCGATCTTGACCACGCGGTCCACGCGCCCGCGCAGCCGGAAGCCGCCGCCCGGCGCAGACTCGGCGCGGTCGCCGGTGGGGAGGCGCGTGCGCCCCGCGCCCACCGGCTCGCCGCAGCTCACGAAGGGCGAGGTGACCACGAGGCGGCCGTCGTCGGGATCGAGCTCCGCGGCGACGCCGGGCATCGGCTCCCACGCCTCGTCGCCATGCCACTGCTGGCGCACCGCGACGCCGCCGGTCTCGGTGGAGCCGTAGATCTCGAAGGGCGGCGCGCCGAGCGCATCCGCCACGCCCCGCGCTACCTCCGCCTCGAGCGGCCCGCCCGACGAGAAGACCGCGCGGCAGCGCTGCGCGCGCGAGGCGAGCTCCGCGTGGTCGGCGAGCCGCCGCAGCGCGACGGGTGTGCTCGCGAGCGCGAAGTCGCCCTCGTCCATGTAGGGCGCGAGCTCCTCGGGATGGAGGAGCGGCGTGCGCAGGAACGGCCGACCCGCCGCGAGAGGCCAGAGCACGCGGAACAGCAGCCCGTAGAGATGCTGAGGCGACGCCGTGGAGAGCATGCGCGCGCCCGCCCCGAGCGCCGAGCCGAAGTGCGCGCCGAGCACCGCGACCTCGTCCTCGAGGTGGCGCACCGCCTTCGGGACGGGCTTCTCCTCGCCGGTGGTGCCCGAGGTGAAGAGCTCGACCCAGACGGCCTCGCGGTCGAGCGCGACGAGCGGCGCCTCCGGGCCCGGGCCGGCGAGCGGAGACCAGCACGGCCGGCCCTCGAGCCGCGCCGGCGCGTCGGCGCCGTCGAGCACGAAGCCCGCCACGTCGGCGGCGAGGCGCAGCAGCGCGCCCGGCTGGCGCGAGGGCGGCAGCACCGCCACCGCGCCGACCTGCCCCGCGGCGAGGAGACCCACCGCGAAGGCGTAGGCGTCGTGGCAATGGAGCGCGAGGCGCGCGCCCGCGGCCGGCGCGAGCCGCGTCGCGAGCGTCGCCACGTCGCGCCGCAGGTCCGCCGCGCTGCGCGGGCCCTCGCGGCCGAACGCCACCGCGCCGCCGACGCCGGGCGCGGCCCATAGGCGTGATAGCGGCGTCACGAAGCGACGCCCGAACGCCCCTGCAGACGCTGGTGCACGAGCGTCACCACGGAGGCGACGGTGTCCAGCGACTTGAGCTCGTCGTCGGAGAGCTCGAGGCCGGTCTCTTCCTCGACGCGCAAGGCCAGCACCATCGCGTCCACGCTGTCGAGGCCGAGATCCTCCACCAGGAGCGCCTCGGCCCGGATCTCGTCGGCGGGGACCTCGAACTCCTTGCCGATCACCCGCCGCAGGAACCCCAGCAGCTCGTCGGGCGCCCGCGTCCCCATTCTCAGGCCCTGCCGCCGGCTTCGCCGCCTTGCGAGCGCACGAAGTCGGCCAGGCTGCGGACCGAGGCGAAGATGCGCGCGTTCCCTTCCGGGTCGTCCTCGATCGTCACGCCGTACTTCTCCTCGAGCACCATGGCGAGCTCCAGGGCGTCGATCGAGTCGAGCCCGAGCCCCTCGACGAACAGCGCCGCGTCCGTCCCGATCTCCTGGGGTTCCACGTCCTCGAGTGCGAGGGCCTCGACGATCAGCTTCTTGATCTCCGCCTCGAGGGCTTCAGATCCTCCCACGCTCCCACCTCTTTTCGAAATATTCTTCGAGTACCCCAGTCAGCCGCCGCGCCGCAAGCGCCCGCCCCTCGTCGGCGACGGGCGTGGGAAGGTGAATAGGCTCACCCACCTCGACCCGCCAGACCGGTTTCTCGCGCGGGTAGTCGGTCCAGCGCTGGCCCTTCATCAGCACCCGCGGCTTCACCTGGAGCACGACGGGCAGAATGTCGCAGCCGGCCTCGAGCGCGAAGTGCGCCGCGCCGCGCTGGAAGGGGCGCAGCCCCTCGGCCGTCGAGCGCGAGCCCTCGGGGTAGACGACCACCGTGCGCCCGGCGCGCAGCCGCTCCGCAACCGCCTGCACGAGCGACGCGCCTTCCTCGGCGCTGAGGTAGCCCCCGCGCTCGATCGCGCGGCGCATCCAGCCGTTCCGCATCCACTCGGGGCCCACGATGAAGTCGGCCTGCGGCAGCCGCGTGCCCAGCAGCGGGGTGTCGATCAGCGAGGGGTGGTTGGCGACCACGAGCGCCGGGCCGCGTGTCAGGGCCTCCGCGTTCACCCACTCGACGCGGCCCACCCGCATGACGCGCATCATGAAGGTGATGAAGGTCCGAAAGAAGACATGGACGACGCGCTGCGCGCGGCGGGTGACCGCATCGGCCGGGAGCCCGCGGAGCCGCATCGGCAGCGCGGCCAGCGGCAGCAGCACCGCGCCGAGGAGCCAGATGCCGACGCCGAAATAGGCGAAGCACAGGCCGACCCGAGCCGCGCGTAGCACCCGCGTCAAGGTCGGCTCGGTCGGCTCGGCTCCGGCACCCGCGGTCCGGTCGGGCATCGACATTGCGGGGCATGATCGCCTCGGCCGGGAGTCGCTGGCAAGGGCGGAATGGGGCCCGGCGGCTAGCCGCAAGCGGCGCGGAGCGCCGCGCGCAGTGAGCCCACGCGAGGCTTTGCCTCGCGTGAGGCGAACGGAGTCACGACAGCTCGAATCCGAGCCCCAGGACGCCTCGATGTGCGCGCCCTGGGTCGGCCTCCTAGGATCGAACCCCATTCGCCATGCGCCGCCAATTTCGACTCGTCGGAGCGAGTTTCACGCTCGCCTGCGCGCTGCTGGGCGCCCGCGGCGCCGCCGCGGCGGAGGCTGCCCGTCCGACGGCGACGCCCACGCTCGAGGCGTTGATGGCCGGCATGGCCGAGACCTCGGGGGTGATGGCCCGCTTCCTCGAGCGCAAGGAGATCGCGCTGCTCTCCGAGCCGATCGAGACGCGCGGCCAGCTGGCCTTCATGCCGCCCGACCACCTGGTGCGCACCACCGACTCGCCGTCGCGCTCGCGCCTCGTGATCGCCGGCGAGCGCTTCGCGTTTCGCGACGCGGCCGGCGGAGACGCGGTGGATCTCTCCGCGAATCCCCTGGCGCGCGAGTTCGTGGAGAACTTCATCGTGCTGTTCAACGGCGACCTCGCGAAGCTGCGCGAGCGCTACGAGCCCGCGTTCAGTGCCGCGGGCGCGACGTGGAGCCTGGCGCTCCGGCCCCGCCATCGGCCGCTCGCCGATCTGATCGAGCGCATCACGCTCGAAGGCTCCGGCCCGATGCTGCAGCGCATGGAGATGCTCGAGCACGACGGCGACCGCACCACGACCACCTTCCAGGACGTGGTGGTCGATCGCCGCTTCACGCCCGAGGAGATCGAGCGGCTGTTCGCTCTGCCCGAGGCGGAGTGACGCGGCGGCTCCTCGTCGCGCTCGTGCCGCTCGCGACGACGGGCTGCGTCACGCTGTCGTTCCTGCTGCACCCGCCGCCGCGCCTCTCCGCGTGCCCCGGACCGATCCCGAGCACGAGCGCGCTGCCGAGCGGCGATCTCGCCTGGCGCGACCGCGTGCGCTACCGCGGCGGCGAAGTCGATACGGGCTTCACGCTCGTGGCAGAGAAGCGCGGCGAGAAGCTCGTGCTGATCGGCCTCAACGCCTTCGGCGCGCGCGCGTTCTCGGTGACGCAGGACGAGCGCCACGTCGATGCGGATGCGCGGCTGGGCCGCGCGCTCCAGGTGCCGCCCGAGACCGTGCTGCGCGACTGGCACGCGCTCCGCGCCGCCGGCGCCGCGCCGCCCGCCACCTTCGACGTCGCGCGCCCCGAGTGCGGCTACGCGGCCACCTTCGCAGCGGAGGAGAGCCACCCTCTCAACGCTTCACCTTCCCCGTGACGGTGCGCTCGAGCTCCGCCACGAAGCGGAGCTCGCGGGGGAGCTTGTAGGGCGGCAGCTCGGCGCGGCAGTGCGCGAGCAGCTCGCTCTTGCGCGGCTCGTGGCTCGGGTCGGCGAGCACGATCTCCGCGACCGGGATCTCGCCGAGCTGCGGGTGCACGCGCCCGAACACGCGGCACTCGCGCACGGCCGGGTGTCGTCCGAGCACGCTCTCCACCTCCTCGGCGAAGAACTTCATGCCGGCCATGTTGATGCGGTTGTGACGACGGCCGGCCAGGAACAGCGTGCCGTCCGCGTCGAACCAGCCCTGGTCGCCGGTGCGGAAGCCGTCGGGCTCGACCACACGGCTCGCGGGCGTCCACGGCGCGAGGTAGGCGTCGAACAGGCCGGGCCCGCGGATGCACACCTCGCCCGTGCGCTCCGGCCCGCCGGGGCCTTCGAGCCGGCTGCCGTCCTCGCTGCGGAGCCACACGTCGTAGGCCGGGAGCGGCCGCCCGAGGGCCGTCGGTTTCTTCTCCGCCTCGGCGAGGTTCACGACGGGCAGCCCGACCTCGATGATGCCGAGCGCCTGCGAGAGCGGGATGCCGAAGCGCTCGCGGAAGCGCTCCGCCACGTCGGCGCGCAGGCCCTCGGCGGTCGAGATGGCGAGCCGCACGTCGGGCAGGCCGATTCCCGAGGCGTCCTTCGAGAGCAGGTGATGGTGGAAGGGCGAGGCGTACAGCACCGTGGCGCGCTCGCGCGCCGCGAGCTCGAGCACCGGCCGCGCGAACGGCGCCGACGGCAGCAGGATGGCCGCCCCGTAGCGCAGGTAGAGCAGGATCGAGACCACGAAGTGATGCGCCATCGGCAGCAGCCACAGGATCCGGTCGCCGGGCCCGATGCGCGAGCCCCTGGTTCGCGGCTTCGAGCCGCTCCGCGATGCGGCGATGCGAGAGGATCACGCCCTTGCGCTCGCTCGTGGTGCCCGAGGTGAAGCGCAGGTAGGCGGGCTCGAGCGCGCGGAACGCGGTGTCGCCGGCGCCGTCCACGGCGGGGACGTCGGGGCGCGCCGCGCACGTGAAGTCGTCGTCCTCCTCGACGCACCAGCTGGTGCAGGGCCGCCTGCGCCGCGAAGCGCTCGAGCGTGGCGCCGGCGTAGTCGCTCGAGATCGGCACCAGGCAGGCGCCCGCGGCGAGGATCGAGAGCGCCGTGCTGACGAAGCCCGCGCCCTGCTCGGCGAGCAGCCCGCAGCGATCGCCGCGGCGCACGCCGGCTGCGCCGAGGCGCGCGGCGCCCGCGTCCATCCGCTCGACGAGCGCGGCGTAGCGAGATCCGCTGGGCTTCCTCCGGGCCGTCCACCACCAGGGCGTCGGCGGCCGGGCGCTCGCGGGCGCGCTCGCGGATCGAGTCGATCACCGTCACAGCAGCGCCTTCTCGGCGTCGTCGCGGATGCGTGCGCGCACGCGCGCCGGGCGCGACGTCCGCGAGCGCGCTGCGTGCATCGGCGGCGAGCGCCGCGGCGACGCCGATCGCCTCGCCGGTCGCGAGCGCCGTGCCGATCACGCGGAGGGCGCCGTGCGCCTCGTGGCTGGCGGAGAGGCAGCGGCCGGCCATGCCGAGGTTCGGGTGGCTCCGGCTCACGAGCGCGCCGAGCGGCACCGAGCAGGGGCCTTCGGGATGCTCGAAGCGCGCGCGCCGGTGGTCCTCCCAGAGCTCGATCGGCCAGCTCGACACGGCGACCTCGTCGTCGCGCCGCCGCCCTTCGAGCACGTCGTCGCGCTCGAGCACCACGCGGCCGAGCGCGCGGCGCGTCTCGCGGATCCCGATGCGCGCCGGCCAGTCGGCCACGCCCGCCGCGGCGAAGCCCTCGCGCGTGGCGCGGAGGAAATCGACGATCGTGGCAGCGAGCGTACGGGCGTGCGTGCTCTGCTCCGCCACGTAGTCGGCGTCGAGCGGCGCGAAGGGGCGGCCCGCGAGCGGCGGCAGCGTGAGCGTGAGGAAGAGCGAGCCGGGGCAGCCGCCCTCCCGCGCCACCACCGAGGCGCACTCGGCCGGGAGCTCGCCGCGGCTCGCCGCGCGCGCCACGCCGGCGGTGAGCTGGAGCCGTGCGAAGCCGGCGAGCCCCGCCTCCGTCACGCCGTCGAGACGCACGATGTACGAGGCGCGCTGCAGGCGCGCCGGCGGCGTCGCCTCGCTGTCGGCGCCGGCGAGCGCGGCGGCGGCCGCGTCGCCGCTCGCATCCACCACGGAATGCGCGACCGCGCGAGACTCGCCCTGCGGTCCCACGAAGACGAGCTCGGGCGACTCGCCGAGTCGCAGGCCCGTGAGCGCCGTGCCGGTGCGCAGCTCGAGCCCCGACGCGCGCTCGCAGCAGTCGTGCGCGAGCGCGCCGAACGCCGCCGGCTGCATCGGCAGGTAGAAGACGCGGCCGGCGGCCGTGGGCGGGCCGGCGCCGCCGAGCCGCTCGAGCGCGGCGGCCACGCGCACGGGCAGCCCCACGTGCGCCGGGATCGCGCGCTCCTCGTCGTTCCGGTAGAGGCCGCAGATCGTGTGGACGAGGGCCTGCGTGGCATTGCCGCCGAGCCGACCCTCGCGCTCGAGAAGCAGCGTGCGCGCGCCGGCCCGCGCCGCGCCGAGCGCGGCTGCGAAGCCCGCCGGGCCCCCGCCCACCACGGCCACGTCGAAGCGCTCGGGGGCGCTCATCCGGCGCCCGTGAGATCCCGCACCAGCGCCGCGCGGAAGCGCGCGAGCTCGGCGTCGGAGATCACGCCCCGCTGGCGCACGTGCGTCACCTGGAGGCGCGGGCCGAACACCGAGAAGACGAGGCCGCTCCCCGGCGAAGGCGGCACCGAGGGCGCGTGGAAGCCGTCGAGGACGGGCGCGCCGAAGAAGCGTTCGAGCCCTTCGCAGAACGCCGCCGTCCACCCGAAGAAGAACGAGCAGAGCTCGCCACGGAGCGGCCGGCGCGTCATGCGGGCGTAGAAGCGCGCCGGGGCACGCAGCGCGTAGTCCATCGCGGCCACGCCGTTCTCCACCTGGTGCTCGCGGATCGCGCGGCGCCGCACCTCCTTGAGGTCGGCCAGCAGCGCGGCCTGATCCTGCACGCGGTCGGCGCGCACCTGGAGCCAGATCATCGACACGCGCGTCCGGAATACGCCGCCCTCGCCGCCCTTCGGGCGCAGATCCACCGGCAGCGGCACCACGTAGCTCTCGGGCACGGCGTCGCGCGCGCGCAGCACGGCGTCGTGGGCGCGGATCGCGGCGGCCACGTAGAACAGCATCGGCGTGAGGAAGCCGGCCAGCGCCGCGGCGCGCGCGATGATGGCGGCGCTCTCCTCCGCGGAGAACGAGTGCACGTCGTAGACGAGATCCTGTTGCAGGGTGCGGGCGGGGCCCGCGAGCGAGCGCACCGAGAGCGCGCCGAGCTCCTGCATCCGGCGCTGCCAGCTCATCGCCATCGCGCCGCGCTCGCGTCCGCTCGCCGGCAGCGTCACCTCGGCGGGCGCGCCCGGGCGGTCCGACGTCGGCACCGGCGGCGCCTTGCCCGCCCGCCGATCTTCGAGGAACTGCACGAAGCGCTCGCTGCCGGCGCCGTCGAGCAGCATGTGGAGCCAGGTGAAGGCGAGATCGGTGCCGGGCTGCTCGCCGCCGCGCGGCACGGCGTCCACGCGCAGCAGCTCGCCGCGCCGCGCGCTCCGCACCTCGTTGAGACGCCGGTAGAACAGCTCGGGCACCGCACCGGAGCCGCCCGCCTCGTGCAGCGTGAAGGCCGGCCAGCCCTTGCCGCGGCCGGCATCGAGCCGATAGACGGGCGCGCCGACGCCGAGCGCGCGGCGGATCGGGGCGTGCAGCACCGGGTTCGCCGCCGCGGCTTCCGCCAGCACGAGGCGAAATGCCTCGGCGTCGAAGCCCGGGCCGAGCCGCAGCACGAGCTGCGCGAGGTGGCTGGCGCCGTTCCGCCGCCTCGTCTCGGCATCGAACGCGCGCAGGAAGCCGTCCGCCCCCGTGAGCGGGAGGCGGCTAACGCCGGCTGACGTGCTCATGGACGCAGGCCGCGAGGCTCTCGGAGCTCGCGAGGTTCTCGGGCGTGAGCAGGCTCTCGTCCACCCACACGCCGGTGCTCTCCTCGATCGAGAGCATCAGCTGGGTCACGGCGAGGGAGTCGAGGCCAGCCTCGATCAGGTTCGAGGTCGGTGTGAAGTCGTTCGCGACCTCGAGCAGCTCGTCGCGCAGGATGCGATGGATCAGCTCGACGAGGCGGTCGTGGGTCCACTCCGGCATGCGGGCGCGAGTGTTTCGGAGGGCCTTGGACGCCGCAACTGGCGACGAGAAAGGCCGCCCGCGGATGCGAGCGGCGTGGACCCTGCGGCGACGAGCCGCGACCCACGCCGCCCGCATCCGCCGCGGCCTTCCTCGTCGCCAGTCGCGGCGTCCACAGGTACAGTGGCGCCTCATGCCGCGCGGGGAGATCCGGAACGTCGCGATCCTGGGGGGCGGGCCCGCTGGCGCGGCGCTCGGCACCTTCCTGGCTCGCGCCGGCGTCGAGGCCACGCTCTTCGACGGTGGCAAGCGCCCGCCCCTGATCGTGGGCGAGTCCCTGGTGCCCGCGGTGGTGCCCTTCCTGAAGGCCCTCGGCATCGAGGACGAGGTCGAGGCCTACTCGACCCTCAAGCCGGGGGCGACGTTCACCTTCGCCGACGGTGACCGCATGTCGTTTCTGTTCGCCGAGGTGCGTGGGGCGAAGACTCCCTACTCCTACAACGTCCCGCGCGACCGGCTCGACCTCTCCGTGCGCGAGGCCGCGCTCCGCGCCGGCGTGCGCTTCGTGCCGCGGCACGCGCAGCTCGAGCGCGAGCCCGGCAGCGAGGGCGTGCGGCTCGGCGCCGAGAGCCTCGCCGCGGCCGGCCTCGACCGGCAGCCGGACTTCATCGTGGACGCGGCGGGCCGCGGGCGGCTGCTCGGCCGGCTGCTCGGCCTCGACACCGTGGAGGGCGGGCGGCGCGACACCGCGCTCCACACCCATCTCGAGGGCGTGCCGCTCGTCTCCGAGGGCCACGTGCACACCGACCTGCTGGAGCACGGCTGGTGCTGGCGCATCCCGCTGCCCGGGCGCGTCTCGGTCGGGCTCGTGATCGACACGCCGGTGCTGCGCGAGTTCGGCGGCACCGCCGAGGAGCAGTTCGACGGCTACCTGCGCCACGACCGCGGGCTCCGCGAGTGGGGCTTCGCCGCCAAGCGCATCGCGCCGGTGGTGAAGTACACGAACTACCAGCTCCGCCACACGCGCGGCGTGGGGGAGAACTGGGCGCTCCTCGGCGACGCCTTCGGCTTCGTCGACCCGGTCTTCTCGAGCGGCATGCTGGTCGGCCTCGACGGCGCGCTCGAGCTGGCCAAGACGCTCGCGGAGGGCGGCGGCCGCGAGGCGCTCGCGCGCTACGAGGCGCACGTCCTCCGCCACCTCGAGAACTGGCACCGCGTGGCCCGCTACTTCTACGACGGGCGCCTGTTCACGCTGCTGAAGCTCGGCGACAAGAAGCGCAACGAGTTCCCGTGGATGCTCGTCGATCCCCACTTCCGGAAGCACATGCCGCGCGTCTTCACCGGCGAGTCCACCACGCGTCGCTACAGCATGGGCCTGCTCGACTTCATGGTGCGCTGGGCGCTCACCCGGAGCGATCCCACGCCGTACACGGTGCGCTGACTGCAAGCGCCGCCCTCGGCGGCGCGCGCAGTGGCGGGTAGAGGATCGAGTGTGAGTTCGAGTCCCAGACGGGTCGGAGCCGAACCGATGCGGTTCCACGAGGAAGCCGCCCGCGACGCCTACGACGTGATCGTCGTGGGCGGCGGCATCGGCGGGCTCACCGCCGCGGCGCTGCTCGCGCGCGCCGGGCGCAGCGTGCTCGTGGTCGAGCGCCACGATCGGCCCGGCGGCTACGCGCACGCCTTCCGCCGCCGCGGCTATCGCTTCGACTCGGCCGTGCACGTGGTGGGCGGCTGCGAGCCGGGCCCCTTCGAGGAGGGCGCCGTGCTGCACCGCGTGCTCGCCGGGCTCGGCGTGCGCGAGCGCTGCGACTTCGTGCGCGTCGATCCGGGCTATCGCGTCGAGTGGCCGGGCCTCGCGCTCGAGGCGCCGTCGGAGCTCGAGCGCTTCGTCGAGGCGCACGTCGAGCAGTTCCCGCACGAGGGCAAGGGCATCCGCGGCTTCGTCGAGGACTGCCTCACCATCCGCAGCGAGACGAGCCGCGCGGAGGAGGGCGCCGGCCCGAGCGTGCGGCCCGAGCGCTTCCCGCTGCTGCTGCGCTACCGGCGCGCCACGCTGGCGCAGGTGCTCGCCGATCGCGTCGAGGATCCGGCCGCGCGCGCCGCCTTGGCCGCGCTCTGGCCCTACCTCGGGCTGCCGCCCTCGCGCGTCTCCTTCCTCTACTTCGCGACGATGCTGATGAGCTACGTGGCCGACGGCACCTACTACTGCCGCGGCACCTTCCAGGCGCTGGCCGACGCGCTCGTGGAGGCGCTCGAGCGGCGCGGCGGCGAGCTCACGCTGCGGAGCGCGGTGCGGCGCATCCTCGTGGAGGACGGCCGCGCCGCCGGCGTGGTGCTCGAGAACGGGCAGCGCGTGCGCGCGCCGCTCGTGATCTCGAACGCCGACGCGAAGCAGACCGTCGAGGAGCTCGTGGGCGCGGAGCACTTCCCGCGCCGCTATCGCCAGCGCCTCGCCGCGGCGAGCCCGTCGATCTCGGCCTTCGTGGTCTACGCGGCCACCACGCTCGACCTCGCGCGGAGCGACCTCGCGCACGAGACCTTCCTGTACGAAGGCCCCGACCACGACGCCGCCTTCGCGACCGGGCTGGCCGGGGTGCCGGCCTGGCTCTCGCTGACGGCGCCGAGCCTCCTCGACCCGCAGCCTGGCCCCGCCGGGCGAGCACCTGCTCGTCCTGACGACGCTGGTCGATGCCCGGGCTGCGGCGCGTTGGCGCGACGCCAAGCCCGTCTTCCAGGAAGAGCTGCTGCGGCGCGCCGAGCGGCGCCTCCCCGGCCTCGGGCGGGAGCTGCGCTTCGCCGAGGGCGCCACGCCGCGCACCTTCGAGCGCTACACGCGCAACCGCGACGGCGCGCTCTACGGCTTCGACGTCACCCCCGCGCAGCTCGGCCCCGGCCGCCTCGACAACGAGACGCCCCTGCCGGGCCTCCTCCTCGCCGGCCACTGGACGCGGCCGGGCGGCGGCGTCGTGGGTGTGGTGCGCTCGGGTTTGCGCACCGCTCGCATCGCGCTCGGACTCTCGCACGACGCCGATCTGGGTCTCTAGAAGACCCCGGGCCCCGTGTTAGTCTCCCGCCCGCTTCGCAGCGAAAGGGGGGTTCGCGAATGAAACGCTTCGGTTCGATCCTGCTCGTGGTGACGCTCTCGGCGCTCGGTCTCGCAGGCTGTGCCCACAAGGAAACCAGCACCGCCAGCACGGCGCCTGCCCCGGCAGCGCCGGCCCAGAAGACGGCTCCGGCGCCGGCGCAGAAGGCGCCCGCCCAGGCGGCGCCGGCACCCGCCAAGCCGGTGAAGGGCGCGCCGGCGCCCGCGGGCTCGAAGCTCGCGAAGGTGCAGAAGAACATGAGCCCCGAGCAGGTGCGCGAGATCATGGGCGCGCCGACGAGCGAGCACTCGTACGTCACCGCCAAGAAGTTCATCCCGTACTACTACGGCGCCGACGCGGGGAACAACACCGAGTGGAAGTACAAGGGCGTCGGTCGCGTGGTGTTCGGCGTGAACAAGTACACCGGCACCACCCGCGTGATCCGGATCGACTACGACCCGTCGGAAGACGGTCAGTAGGCGAGGCGCCGCTTCCGCGTGCTCCGCATCGGCAGCGGCCCGGTCACGATCGAGCAGCTCCTCGCCGCCGCGCGCGGGGAGCTGCCCGTCGCGCTCGAGGGCGGCGCGAAGTTTCGTGAGCACCTCGAGGCCGGGCGCCGCGCGCTCGACGCGGCGCTCGAGGGCGGCCGGCCCGTGTACGGCGTCACCACGGGCGTGGGCGCCTCCGTCGGCACGCAGGTGCCCGGCCGAGGAGCGCCACTCGATGGCGCTCAACCTGCTGCGCTTCCACGGCTGCGGCACCGGCCGGATCCTCGACAGCCGAGGCGGCGGCCGCGGTGCTGGTCGCGCGCCTCGTCTCGCTCGCGCGCGGCTACTCGGGCGTGCGCCCCGTCGTGCTCGAGCGGCTGTGCGAGCTGCTCGAGCGGCGCATCCTGCCCTGCATCCCCGAGGAGGGCTCCGTCGGCGCGAGCGGCGACCTGACGCCGCTCTCCTACCTCGCGGCGCTGCTCGTGGGCGAGCGCGAGGCGCTGCGTCGCGGGCCAGGTGGTGCCGGCCGCCGAGGCGCTCGCGGCCGCGGGCCTCGAGCCGCTCGCGCTCGAGCCGAAGGAGAGCCTCGCGCTGATGAACGGCACGAGCGTGATGACGGCGCTCGCCTGCCTCGTCTTCGAGCGCGCGTCGCGCGTCGCGCGCCTCGCCTGCGCGATCACGGCGCTCGCGAGCGACGCCGTGGCCGGCAATCCCGCGCACTTCGACCGCGCGAGATCTTCGAGCTGAAGCCGCACCCGCGGCACACGCCGCGCCGGCGCCTGGATCCGCGAGGACCTCGCGCGGCGGCGCCCCGCACACCCCCGCGCGCCTGCAGGACCGCTACTCGCTCCGCTGCGCGCCGCACGTGATCGGCGTGCTGCTCGACGCGCTCGCTTCGCGCGCGAGTGGCTCGAGATCGAGCTCAACGGCGTGAACGACAACCCGATCGTCGATCCCGAGACGCGGCGAGGTGCTGCACGGCGGGAACTTCTACGGCGGCCACGTCGCCTTCGTGATGGACGGCCTGAAGACCGCCGTGGCGAGCGTCGCCGATCTGCTCGACCGCCAGCTCCAGCTGCTGTGCGCGCCCGAGACGAGCGGCGGCCTGCCGGCGAACCTGATGCCGCGGCGTCGCGCACCACGGCTTCAAGGCGATGCAGATCTCGGCGTGCGCGCTCGCGGCCGAGGCGCTGAAGCTCACGCTGCCCGCGGCGTCGTTCAGCCGCAGCACCGAGTCGCACAACCAGGACAAGGTCAGCATGGGGACGATCGCCGCGCGCGACGGCCTGCGCATCCTCGAGCTGACCGAGACGGTCGCGGCGATCGGCCTGCTCGCGGCGTGCCAGGCGGTCGAGCTGCGCGGCGCGCCGCCGCCGCGCCTCGCGCGCGCTGCTCGACGCCGTGCGCGCGGAGATCCCCGCCGTCGTCGGCGGACCGCCGACAGGATCTCGACATCGCGAAGGTGCTAGCGCTGCATCGCCGCCGCGCGCTTCCGCTCGCGTAGCGCGAGCGCGGCGAGCGTCGCTCCCAGCAGCAGCGCTACGCCCGGCTCCGGCACGCTGCCGAAGATCAGATCCGTGCGGAACGCCGCGCCCGGGTCGTCGCTCGTGAGGCTCAGCAGGAAGGTCAGGTCGAGGCTCGCCGCTCACGCCGTCCGCGATCCCGCCGAGGTCGAGCACCTGGTCGTCGAAGTAGGCGAGCGCCGACGCGACGTCGAGGAACGTCTCGTTCACGGCCGCGACGCCTTCGCGCAGGATCTGGAACTGGAGCGAGTCGAAGCCCGCGCCGTCGAGCTCCGGGTCGAGCAGGCCGACGACGAGATCGCCCGCCGACGAGAGCTGCGCGAGGTCGAGGTGGAACGCGACGGAGCTGTCGAACGTGATGGACAGGGCGTCGGCGTCGCTCGCGACGCCGCCGCCGAGGGCGACGAGGCCGAGGGCGTGGCCTGCGGCGAGCGCGGCGGTGGCGTTCGCGTTGCCGGCGAGCGCCGCGCGCGGCGTCGGCGGTCGAGGGCAGGCCGGTGCCGAAGGCGACGCCTTGCAGGCCGGCGGCGAGCGCGAGGCCCGGAGCCGGGTCGCCGACGGAGGTGCGCGACTCGACCGCGGAGGTGCCGCCTGCGGGCGTTCCATTGGTGGAGCCCTCGAGCAGCGTAATGAGCCCGCCGCTCGACGAGGCCAGCGCGGAGAGCGGGCTGGAGCCTCCGTCACTGCTCGCATGCGCGAGCGCGCTCGCACCTGACGCGGTCGCGGACGCGGAGCTCGTGCCGAACGCGAAGGCTTCGGCATCGCCGGCGCGGCCGGAGGTTCCGGTTCCTGACACGACCATGCCGCCCGCGCCGCCGAACGCATTCGCGGTCGGCGTGTCGCCGCGCGCGATCATGCTCGCGTTCCCGCCGTCACCGGCCTGCGCGTTGTTGCCGTCGAACACAGAGCCGCCGGCGCCGCCACGAGCCTCGATGGTGACGTTTACTTGGGGGTTCGACCCCGAAGTCGGTCGTCTCCACGCTGGCATCGCCGCCTCTTCCACCCGACGCACCAAGGCCACCCCTGCCCCCGGCGCCACCGGTTGCGGCGACAAAGGAAGCATTGGACGCGTGGAATCCGGACACCGTCGTGTGAGCAGAGCCTCCGTCGCCTGCAACACCGCCCGCGGCAAAGCGTGAGCCGCCTCGGCCACCGGTTGTGTTCGCACTGAAGTTGAGGAATGCGGAGGCGTTTCCGGTCCCCGTGAACGAGAACCAGGCATCGCCTCCCGTTCCGACGGGTGCGACCTCGGAGTCCGTGTCGCCCGCATCTCCGCCCTGTGCTGACTGGGGCACGAAGAAGAAAGATCCAGAAGTTTCCAGCGTCAGTCTTGCGTCGCCCCCGCTACCAGAGCCACCTCCGCCGCTGGCGGATCCGCCGTGCCCCCCAGTCGCGGCTCCGCCGGTGTCGCCGCCTCCCGAGATGAACTGACTGACGAATGCGCTGCCTCCATCTCCAGCAGTTCCGCCGCCGGCCGTGGACCCGCCGGCGCCGCCTTCGGCTCCGAGGCTCCACTCGATGAATTCCGTGGAACCCTCGACGAACGCCGCGCCGCCAGCCCCGCCGTTCGCCCCCTCGGCCCCGAAACCGCCGGCTCCTCCTTCGCTTCCAATGCTTGTCAGGCCGCCGAAGAGTGTGGACCAGCTCGGCACCTCGAAGGCAGCCGAGCCGCCTTCGCCCCCGGTCGATCCTGCACCCCGACCTTGACCTCCGGATCCGCCTCTTGCGAAGAAGTCGAAGAAGTCATTGGCACCGACGTTGATGTTCACCGTGGAGGCTGCCCTTCCCCGGCTCCCCCGCTGCCAGTGCCCGAGAGAACACCTCCTCCTTGTCCACCAGTAGCCGAGTTCGACAGGGGGATGAGGGCGTATGGCGTGTCGACCGTCAGGCTGCTCGTGGCGTCTCCTCCTTCGCCCGCCAGCGTCGATCCGCCGTCGATCACGGAGCCGCCATCGCCGCCCGTCGCTGTCGCGCTTGCCGGCCCATCGGCGAACGTCACGTCGGTGATTGCGATCGCATCGCCCCCGCTGCCCCCGGCGCTACCCCCCGAGCCTTCCCCTCCTGCAGCCTCCGTTGGCGGATGCGGTGGCAGCAAGTGCGACGAAGCTCGCGGAACCGATTGCGTTGGCCGACGCGCTCGCGCTGCCACCGTCTCCCCCCACGCCGCCCGCTCCTGCGATTCCGTTCGCTGTCGCCGAGCCTCCCGCGCCGCCGCTGCCGCCCACGCCGCCCGTGGCGCTCGCGACAGCACTCGGGAATGCGGCGTTCGACGCAGCGCTCGCTACCGCGCTGGCGTTCCCTCCACCCCCGCCCGCGCCTCCATCTCCACCATTCGCCCCGGCCGGAAGACCGCCCCCGCCGTCACCGCCCGCACCGCCATTCCCGCCGACCGCCGTCGCATCGTTCGCCGGGATCTGCACTCGTCGCCGTCGCGTTCGCGCCCTGGCCGTTCTGTCCGGCCTGGCCGTCCTGGCCGGGATCTCCGGCGGCACCGTCGACGCCATCGGCTCCGGCAGCGCCGGTGACGCTGATCGAGATCGCGAGCGCGGGAAGCGGGCTCCAAGCGATCGACAGGAGCGCGACGAAGCCGACCGAGGAGGCGAGTCGATGCGTACGCACGGGGATTCCTCCGACGAGGCGATCCCCTTCCCAGCTCTGAGGGCACGCAAGCTGCGTGCCTAATGGACGGGTGTTGATTCTAAACGGGATTTCCGACGGTGGCGCCCCCATTCGCGGAAAATTGTTCCGCGAGCGCGGCAGACTCGTTCCGCTCGCCCCCGAATGGGTGGGCTAGCGCGGCGGGAAGATCCGACGCATCAGGGCGTCGAGCGGACCGGGGCCGTAGTGCCGGAAGCGCCACGAGCGGATGACGAGCTCGATCGCGAACAGCACGCCGACGGCGACGTAGGCCAACGCGCCGGTCCAGAGCGCCCACGCCGAGAGCGAGCCGAATCGCGCGAGCGCCGCCGCGGTGGTCGCGTTCACGACGAAGAAGGCGCACCACACGACCGTGACGCTGCGGCAGTAGCGCACCTCCGCCGCCGAGAGCTCGCCGACGTGGAGGCGCGCGATCGTCTCGATCAGCGGCGGGCCGCGCCGGAGCGTGCGCGCGAAGCCGAACAGCAGGCCGAGGCTCACGAAGGCCGGCACGAAGAGCAGCAGCAGCGGGTCGTCGAGCGCGGCGGCGAGCAGCGCCGGCACGCCGGCGGCGACGAGCGGCACGAGCAGGCGGCGGCGCGCCGCGGCGTCTGCGCGGCGCCAGAGCAGCGCGGCGCGCAGGCCGACGGCGGCGAGCACCAGCGCGGCGGCGGCGCGCGGGCCGGAGAGCGCGAGCGCGCCCCACACCGCGAGCGGATACGCCAGCCACAGGACGACGGGCCAGGCGCGTCTCGTACCGTCGTCCGAGCTATACACGCGCACGATGGTGCGGCTCCGCGAGGTCTCCGTCGAGCACGAGGTGCCCTTTCACGACGTCGATGCGCTGCGCGTCGTCTGGCACGGCCACTACTTCAAGTACTTCGAGCTGGCGCGCACGCAGCTCCTGCGCTCGTGCGGCCTCGACGCCGGGGATCTGGTCGGCCACCGCTTCCAGTTCGTGGTGATCGACTCGCGCTGCCGCCACGGCGGGCCGCTGCGCTACGGCGACCGCGTGCGCACCTCCGCCTGGTTCAGCGACGTGAACCGCCGCATCCTGATCGCCTACGAGGTGTGGAACCTGACGCTGGATCGCCGTGCGGCGCGTGGCCACACCGCCCTGGCGATCCTCGACCAGGACGGGGGGCTCCTGTTCGAGGTCCCCGACGAGATCCTGCGCCGGATCGACGGCGGCTCGAGCCGGGGCTGACAGGGCGGCCCGGGCCGGGCAGTATCCCGGCCTTCGACGAGGGGGAGCGAGCGATGGAGCCGACCGTGCAGAGCCAGCCGACGAACCCGAACGCGCCGGTGCCGCCGCACGCGCCGCTCTCGAGCTACTACGGCGCCCGACACGGAGCGCGAGCGCTACGTCGCGCAGCTCTTCAACAAGACCGCGAAGCACTACAACACCGTCGAGAAGCTGTTCGGCAACGGCGGCCTCCTCTACCGGCGGCTCGCGCTGCGCCGCGCCGGCCTGCGCCCCGGCATGAAGGTGCTCGACGTCGCGATGGGCACGGCCGCCGTCGGCCGCGGCGCGGCGAAGATCGTCGGCCCCGAGGGCCTCGTGGTGGGCGTCGATCCCAGCCAGGGCATGCTGGCCGAGGCGGCCAAGGTCTTCAAAGGCCCGCGCGTGCGCGGCTACGGCCAGGCGCTGCCGATCAAGAGCGACCACTTCGACTTCGTGACGATGGGCATCGCGCTGCGCCACGTCTCGGACCTGCGCGCGGCCTTCAGCGAGTACTTCCGCGTCCTCAAGCCCGGCGGCCGCGTCTGGATCCTCGAGGGCCACGTGCCGAAGTCGGCGCTCGGCATGAAGGTGACGCGCTTCGTGTGGCAGCAGCTGATCCCCGGCATGACGCTCGTCGCCACCGGCAGCCGCGAGGCCAAGGAGCTGATGGACTACTACTGGGACACGGTGGACAAGGCCGTGCCGCCCGAGACCATCGTGCGCGTGCTCGGCGAGGTCGGCTTCGAGGGCGCCCGCGCGCAGGTCACGATGCCCGGCGCCTTCGTCGAGTACACGGGGCGCAAGCCGACGGTCTAGTCAGTCCCCGGTCTTCACCGTGAGCACCGGGCACGGCGCCTTCTGCACCACGCGCTCGGCGATGCTGCCGAGCAGCAGGTGCTTGAGGCCGCTGAGCCCGCGCGTGCCGATCACGATCAGGTCGGCCTGCCGATCGACGGCCTCTTCCTCGATCACCGTCGCCGGGTAGCCCTCGCGCACGATCACCTCCACCTCGAGGCCCTGCGCGCGCAGCGGCTCGGCGAGCCGCCCGAGGTTCTGCTCGGCCTCGGTCTTCACCGAGGCCCAGAAGTCCTGCGGCAGGTAGGCGCCCTCGAGCTGCTGGAACTCCACGGGCAGGTGATAGGCGTGGAGCAGCAGCAGCCGGCTCCCGTGCTCCTTCGCGAGATGCCCCGCCCACTCGAGCACGTGATCGGCGTGGCGCGAGAAGTCGAGCGGCACCAGGATGCGGCGGACCTGGATCACGGCACGAGGCTACGACCCGTCGCCGTCGCTGCGCAACCGATAAATTCGCAGGAACCGCGCGGGCGCTGGCTTGACCCTCTCCCTCCGCCGAGCGTAGAGTGGCCCCTTCGGACGGGCTGTGGGGGCCGGATGATGCCCCTTGCTCCATTCACTGGACTCGGACAGAGATCCAGCGGTGCATACGCCTGGTCGAGGTGCTCGCCGTGAAGGCGTTCGACTGGGCGGAGCTGCTACGGCATCACCCCCTGCTCTCGAGCCTCGATGCGAGGCACGCGCACTGCCTCGTCAGCGAGGAGGTCTCGACCGAGCGAACGTACGAGCCCGGGGCGGTGATCATCCGCGAGGGCGACAAGGGCGACTCCATCTTCCTGATCGGGTCGGGCTCCGTCGAAGCGGTGCTCGCGGATGGACGCGGTCAGACCATCTCGTTGTCGCTCATGCGGCCCGGCGAGACCTTCGGCGAAATGGCCTTCTTCGAAGGCAAGCCGCGTTCCGCCACGGTCCGGGCGCGCGAGGCGTGTGTCGTGCTCGAGATCGAGGGCCGAGAGCTGCGCCGCATGGCGGACACCTGCCCCGACATCGAGTTCAAGGTTCTGCTGACGGTGAGCGAGCGTCTCCGGAGCAAGAACGAGCAGCTCCTGGCGCTCCATCTCAAGGCCGTCGAAGGAGCCAATCGCGCCAAGGACGAGTTCTTCGCGACGCTCGGGCACGAGCTGCGCAACCCGCTGGGCGTGATCAGCGCCGCCATCCAGGTCTTGAACGCGGGCAGAGGCTCGTACGAGCGAGAAGCGCCTCTCCGGGAGGTCATCGCTCGCCAGACCCAGCACCTGTCGCGCCTGGTCGACGATCTGCTCGACGCCTCGTCGCTGGTCGCGGGGAAGCTCACGCTCGAGCGACGGTCGGAGAACCTGCGCGACCTGGCGGAGCGAACACTGTCCTCGTTCCGGGACGTGGGGAGGGCGAGCCAGCACCGGATCTCCCTCACGGGCGAGTCGTTGTGGGTGAACGCCGATCCGACTCGCCTGGAGCAGGTCGTTCGCAATCTGCTCGACAACGCCGTGAAGTACACGCCACCCGGCGGGCGCATCGACGTCAGCATCACGTGCGAAGCGAACGAGGCGATCCTGCGGGTTCGAGACACCGGCATCGGCATCCACCGGGACTCGCTTCTGCTCGTGTTCGAACCCTTCGTGCAGGCGAATCGAGCCGACGCCCGCCCTCAGGGCGGCCTCGGCCTCGGCCTCACACTCGTGAAGCGCCTGGTGGAGCTGCATGGCGGCACGGTGTCCGCGTCGAGTGCAGGGCCGAACCGAGGCAGCGAGTTCGTCGTGCGCTTGCCACGGGGCGCGCCCCCGATCGCGGCTTCCGCACCCGCCCCGGCTCGCCGCGCCCCTCAGCGCGCCCGTCACATCCTGATCGTCGAGGACCACCCCGATGTGCGCCTGGTCATGCGGATGCTGCTCGAGAGGTGGGGCCACCGGGTGGAGGAAGCGGAGACCGGAGCGCGGGGGCTGGAGATGATCCAGCACTCACGCCCCGACGTCGTCCTGGTGGACATCGGTCTTCCGGATCTCGACGGCTGTTCGGTCGCTCGGGCCGTGCGGTCCGCGCGCGGAGGAGAATCCTGCCTGCTGATCGCGCTCACGGGCTACGGCGCCGCCGCAGATCGCCTCCGAACCAGCGAGGCCGGGTTCGACGCTCATCTGACGAAGCCGGTCGACGAGGACGAGCTTGCCCGCCTCCTCGTTTCGGAGAAGCCGCGATCCCCTCCCGCCTTCTGAGCGAGCGCGTTGCGCGAGCGGAGGTCGAGGCGTACCGTGTGCGGCCTTTCGGGGCCGTAGCTCAACTGGGAGAGCGCCGCGTTCGCAACGCGGAGGTTGGCGGTTCGATCCCGCTCGGCTCCACCATTGCGTTCCGCTACTCGCGCGTACCGTCGGCGCTAGTAGGGTCGAGTGAGCGCGAATCCTGGTGACGACTCAAGTCGCGCAGCACGCGCTCGCGCAGGGTCTGGCCCATCACGTCAGGATCGAGTGCCGCGTGGTACGACACCATCCAACGCTTGCCGGTGTCATCGGCTGCCCGGGAATCGCCTGCTCGAGGCTCGGGCTAGACTCCGGGGCCCCCGTTCCAGGGAAGCCCGTCGATGCCCCTGCCGCTGCTCTGGCACATCCCCTTCTCGCACTTCAACGAGAAGGTGCGCTGGGCGCTGGACTTCAAGAGCATCCCGCACCGGCGCCGAGTGCGTCGGCGCGAACTACCTGTTCAAGGCGTGGCGCGCCACGGGCCGCGGCACGCTGCCGATCCTCTTCCTCGACGGCAAGCCGGTCGGCGACTCCACCGCGATCATCGCGGCGCTGGAGCAGTGGCAGCCCGAGCCGGCGCTGTACCCGAAGGATCCGGCGCAACGTCGCCGTGCGCTGGAGCTGGAAGATTATTTCGACGAGGTGCTGGGCCCGAGCCTGCGCGCCGCGCTGGTCACGCCGCTGTTCCGCGAAGACCCGGAGCTCGCCCTGCGCGTGCTGACGACGGGCATGCCGGCTCGAGGCCTACGGCAATCTCGCGGCCGCTCGCGCGGATCTTTCCCGCGTACTACCGCTTCCGCCACCGGATCAGGGCGCGGCGCCTGGACCAGGACCGCGCCGACGTGGCCGCTGCGCTCGACCGCATCGTCGCGCGAGCTGCAGCCCAGCGGCTACCTCGTCGGCGAGGCGTTCTCGGTGGCCGACCTCACGGCCGCGGCGCTGCTGTCGCCCGTGCTGCAGCCCGCGGAGCTTCAATATCCGCTGGCGGTCGCCCTGCCCGACGAGCTGCGGCAGTACCAGGACGACGTGGCGCGGCACCCGGCCGGGCAGTGGGCTCTCGAGATCTACCACCGCCACCGCGGCGTCTCGGCCGAGATCCGCAGCGTCCGGACGAGCGCGCCGGCAAGCTGATCGCCGGCCGAAGTCGCGCCAGGTCTCACACAGGGACCCGAGTAGGCGCGCGCGATCGCGCCGTGGGACGTGCGCTCGGTTCACACCGCGCTCACTCCCTGGTGAAGCGATTGGCTTCAGACAACCATCACTTCACGGGGTCGTGAGCGCGATGTGTTCCGCTGGTGGGGACGGGCGAGAGGCCGTCTACGGAAGCGGCTGTGGCTCGCCGTAGATGAAGTCATCCATCATCACGACGTCGGTCCTGCCCCCGTCGTCCGGCCCAGGAGCCGCGTTGCCGCTGGTGATTCGCACGCTGCTGACGAGCGCTTCATCGAAGACGACGCCAAAGAAGGACAGGCTCGCATCGCCAGGCGAGGCCGGGACGGAGCTGCTGAACAGCACCTTGCCGTTGGCGCCGAAGTACTGGAGCAGCGTGCTCCCGC
Organism: uncultured delta proteobacterium; assembly: GCA_963716895.1. GTDB lineage: Bacteria > Myxococcota_A > UBA9160 > UBA9160 > UBA6930 > JBFIYM01. Next base: position 2,301,590 of record CAVQUJ010000010.1, on the reverse strand, counting down.
TGGTACCGCGCCTCTTGCCGCTGCCATCCGGCCGGTCCACATCGGTGAAGACGGCGCCGAAGCCCGTGACGGCTGCCGGCTGCCCGCCCTTGGTGCCGGGGATGAAGAAGAAGGCCTCGGTGACGTTGCTGTCGACGGGAGTGAAGAGACGCAGCGGGCTGAACGTGGCGAAGATGGTGCCGTAGCTCGGATTGCCGAAGAGCGCCGCCAGGCCGCCCTGGGGCCCGCCCGCCGGAGGCGCCTGCACGAGGCCCGTGCCTCGCGTGGTGAAGCGTGCACCGCGGCTATCGAGGAACACATCGAACGGAGTGACCGGGGCCGTGGTGGTGTCGTTGGCACCGCCGCCGTCCCAGTTGATCTCGCGGCGACCGCTGAGGAGTGGTCCCGCATCGTTGCCATTCGGGTCGCCGAGGGCCGTGCGGTACGCATCGACCGCACCCTGAATCGATTCGGCGGTCGGCCCGGCGGCCTGGAATACCTGAGTCTCCGCGTGGACTGCCGGGGTCTGGGTCATGCCGATCGCGAGAGTGATCAGCAGGTGATTGAGCGTGAGTCGCAGATTGCGCATTTCTCGTCTCTCCATTTCGGGCGCTTTCGGTGGAGGCGCGAGTAAGTACGCTCGTCTGCGCTGGCGGTTTCGCCGGTTCGGTTGGCCTCAACTTCCCGCCCGGATCCCCAGGACCCGGGTGCCCACCAGCGCCCCTAGGCCGCCGAGCAGGACCATCGGCGCCACGTGGCCGGTGAGGAGATGGGGCACGTGGCCCACCGGGCACCAGAGGTCCACGAGGAAGGCGGCGGCGGCGCCCGCCCCCACCCCCAAAGCCAGGCCCAGCGCTCTGGGATGAACGGGATCGCTGCCCCAGCGCTCCCAACCGAACGCCACGAGGGGCCAGGCCGCGAAGAGCGTGGTCACGGCGAAGCAACGGAGGCCGGGCCGGGTCGGCCAGGGGTCCATCATGTGAGGGACGATCGAGCTGGCAGCCACCTTCCAGATCAGGAACGCGACCGGTGCGATCACCGCGGTCGCGAACAGCCGGCCGCGGGTCCGTCCGAGCATGCTCGGCCCGCGGCCGAAGGCCTCGAAGAGCGCCCACGCGGCGATGGCCGAAGTTCCGAGCGCGGTCATCGCGACGAGTCCGAGCGGCCGCGGCCCGATCCGCGCGCCGCCGACCAGCGCGAAGAGCAGGAGCGGCACCGCGAGGGCCGAGACCGCCCGGATCGCGCTCCCGACGAGGCGCTGTCGGCGGGTGGGCGACGCCTCGGAGGCCGCTGCCGCGAGGATTCGATGCTTGAGATCGGGTGTGAGCATGAGGTTCCCCTAGTTGCGGTCGACCAGATCCCCCAGCGCCAAGCGAAGCGCCACATAGGCCCGATGGGCCCGCAGCTTCACGGCGTTGGGCGTGGCGCCGAGCACCTCGGCGGCTTCGCGGATCGAGAGGCCGTCCCTCTGGATGAGCTCGAAGGCCACCCGGTGGCTCGCGGGCAAGCGCTCGAGCTGGGCATCGATCGCGCTGCCCAGGCGCTGCGAGTCGATCAGCTCGTCGGCGGGGCGCTGGTCGGCGGCGACCTCCACGGGGCTCGCCTCGTGGCCGCCCGTCTCGAGCGAGATGGTTCGGCTCTCGTTCTTGCGCCGGCGAATGCTGTCGATGTGCAGGCGGCGAGCGATTGCGAAGGCCCAGGGCAAGACCTCCGCGCCGACGATGAAGCGACCGCGGGCGCGATGGATCCGCAGCATCGTCTGTTGCAAGAGGTCGTCCGCCCGGGTGGGGTCGCGGCTGGCGCGGAGCAGGTACCGATGAAGGCGTGGGGCCAGCGAGTCGTAGAGCTGGGAGAAGGCCTGATCCTCGCCGCGCGCGTAACGCTCCATGGCGGCATTCGCCCTCTCGCGCTCGAGATCGCGAGCTTCGTCGAGGGGCGCCACCACTGCCGTCTCGCGGGGCCTGGGACGGGTCTCGTCCCGGGAGAGCGCCATGTCACCGGGCAGCCAGGTCCAGGGGTGGGTGAAGCGGAGAGAGGACAAGCCCGATGCTCCGCTCTGCAGTACGCGGGGGCGCGGGTTGGGTTTCAGGAGGTCGGGCTTCAGCGCTGGCGGCCGCGAGCCCCGGGGGCGGGGGCCGGTACGGGCGATGCCCACCGCGGGACTTGGCATGGGGACGTTTCGGAAGGCGTCGAAGCATGGTCCGGGGTTGCCGATCATAGGCGGTTCGAGCGGTTTCCGGCTTGGGGGTCGGGAGCCGCCCAGTCGAGGCACTGCGCCGCGGCCCTCACGCCATCTGGCACCCGTCGAGCGACGCCGCGGCGCCGCCGCTCGACGCCGAAGATCCGCTGGCATCGCCGGCTGGGACCGCTCAGGGACCGGGCTTCAGCCCTCGCTCTCCGCGCAACCTCGCGGAACGTCGGCTCTTGTTAGTCGGAGACGCCCCGTTCGATCCCGCTCGGCTCCACCAAAATGGTGCGCTACTCGCGCGGAAGTTCGGCTCTATTCGCCTCGACACCATCGGGCGAAGTCGCGCCATGGACCGGACAGGGACCGGTTGCGCGCGGCAGTGCGCCCGATCGCGTCCGCGTTGCGCGCGAGTAGCGGTCGAGCGAGCACGCGTCGCGGCGGCGGCTGAAGTCGCGGAGCAGGCGCTCCGGGAGCGCCTGTCCGAGCGTCGTCAGGATCGAGTGCCGCGTGCCCTGCTGGAGCGGGAGGTGCGCCAACGCCGGCGCGCGCGCATGCCCGCGCGCACTCGGGCTCCAGGCCCTGCTGTTGAGAGAGCGCTTGCTTCAAAGCCCTTGTAGATGAGATTCGGCAGGAGCAGATCGAGCGCGAGGAGGTGCGCCGGCGGTGGAGGCCGTTGCAAGCCAGTCCGATACTTCGTCGCTCCGGCGGCGAGTGGCGCCCGGTCGCCGAGCGCCCCGATCATGCTGGGTCGCTCGGCGTCACCGATCCGAGCGGCTCGCGACAGCGTGCCGCGGGACGTCGGCGCCGGGGCCGAGCCCCGTGGCGTCTACGTTTCCGAGCTCGAGCCGGAGGGCGTGAACCGAGAGCTGGATCTCGCGCAACGAGAGCGCAAGCGACGCGGCCAGCAGCACGAGGGCGATCCCGATGCTCGTCTGCCCGAGCGCGGGTCGACCGGCGAAGATCGCGAGCATCGCGAGCACGCTCGCGAGCAGCCCTGCCACGCCCAGGAACTGCATGTTCCGCACCAGCATCACACGCCGGGTCAGGCTCGCGATCTGCTCCGCGAGCACTGGGCTCGGCTGGTGGCGCAGCTTGTCGTGCAGGTCGCGGATCACGGACGCCAGCCCCAGGAAGCGTTGCGTGTGGGCCAGCAGCACCAGCGAGATCGCAGGAAGGAGCAGAGCGGGCGTCGTGAAATCGATCTGCATGGCTCGTCTACTCGGTGGTGTACGGGGGAACCAGCTCGTATGCGATCGCGAATCGGCCCAGCACGTCACGCGCCAGCCGCCGGAGCGGGCCCTTCACGATCTTGCCGACCACCGTGACCGAAGGACCTCGTAGGGGCTCTCCGCGTCGAGACGCCGGGAATGCAGGCATAGATGTCGCCTTCGTCATTCGTCCTCCTTCAAGAACAGAGCAAGCAGCGTCTCGACGTGCTCTTCGACCAGCTTCTTCGCGTCCGACTCGCGCCCGGTGAGGAGGCGGAACTCGCCGGCGACGGCGTAGGGCATCGAGGCCGCGCCGATCATTGCGTAGTAGAGATGCTCGGGACGTCCGGGCCGTACGATCCCCTGCTCTCGAGCCTCCGTGATCAGGCACCGGAAGTAGGAGAACAGGGGCTGGACGTGGGTCCGCACCAGCCATCGCAGGCGCGGGCTCGGGAGCGCGCCCTCGCGCAGCATGAAGCGGTGCAGCTCGGGGTGCGTGGCCGCAAAGAGCACGTAGTCGCGCAGCAGCAGGCGGAGCCGGGTCGGCACGTCGACGCCCTCGAGCCCACGGATGCGCGCCTGGAACTGCTCGACCAACCGGCCGAAGATGCGGTCGGCGGCAGCGCGCCAGAGCGCCTCCTTGGTCTCGAAGTGATACGGGAGCGCAGCGAGCGCAACACCCGCGCACTCCGCGATCGCCCGTGTCGTGGCGCCGGCGTAGCCGTGGTCTGCAAAGGCCTCGAGAGCGGCCGTGACGAGCCGCTCGCGCGTCTCGATGCCGCGCTGCTGGCCGGGTCGCTCACGCCACTGCGCCATCTTCTACTGCCTCCCGGTTCAGATGCCGTCCCACTCGTGATTTCGCGCTTGACGGAGCCTGAACGACTATAGTACGATCGTACTGTTTAGTCAAGAATTGGAGTACGATCGTACAACTCCCATGCGGGAGCCGGATCGCCGGCCCGCGGGAGAGGCGGCGCGGCCCGCTCTTCGCGAACAAGGAGACTGCTCGATGAAGCTCTCGACGTGGTCGCGACCGGAACGCCGGGCGGCGTCAGCATTGCGATGAAACCGCCGAAGCTGCTCTCGATCGGCGACGTCGTGCGCGTCGAGATCGACGGACTCGGCACGCTCGAGAACCGCGTCGTGGCCGAGCCCGATACGGCGCGCCGCTGAGCGAGGAGGACGACCCATGGCGCTTCACCGCATTCGTTCGATCGCGATCGGCGTGCCCGATGTCGAGCCGGTCCGCGCGTTCTATCGAGACTTCGGGCTCACCGAGACGGCGCCGCAGCGCTTCGCGACCGCCGACGGGGGCGAGCAGCTCCGCCTCGAGCGGGCGCCGCGACGCACCCTCCTCGCGCTCGGCGTCGGAGTGGACGACGCCGACGACCTGGGCCGTGCGGCCACCGCTCTGGCGGGCCTCGGCCTCCCGAGCGAGCGCGACGCGAGCGGGCTCGAAGCGGTCGAGCCCGCGACTGGCATCCGCGTCCGGCTCGAGATCCAGCCCCGCGTGGAGCAGAAGCCGGCCGCACCGCTCGCAATGAACGCCCCGGGAAGCGCACGGCGCATCGACGCGCGCTCACCAACCGTGCTCTGCAGCGACCCGCCGCTCGTGCGCCGCCTGAGCCACGTCGTCGTCGGCTCGCCCGACGCGGCCGCCTCGCGCCGCTTCTTCGCCGAAGGCCTCGGCTTCCGCGTGAGCGACGAGGTGCCCGCGATCGGTGCCTTCTTCATGCGCTGCTCCACCGACCACCACAACTTGCTCGTGCAGCCGGGGCCGTTCCCGTTCGTGCATCACACGGCATGGGAGATGGACGACGTCGACGCGGTCGGACGCGCTGCGGCGGCCATGCTCGCGGCCGATCCATCGCGGCACGTGTGGGGCCTCGGCCGCCACGGGATCGGCTCGAACTTCTTCTGGTACCTGCGCGATCCGGCGGGAAACTTCGCCGAGTACACGAGCGACCTCGACGTGATCGTCGACGACGAAGCGTGGAAGCTCGCCGCTTCGAGCGGCGCGCACCCGCTGGCTGCCTGGGGCCCGCCGGTCCCGCGGTCGTTCCTGGCACCCGAGGACATGATCGCGCTCGGGCGCGGCGAGGTCTGAGCCATGGCCCAGGAGATCGTCGATGTCGCGATCGTCGGCTGCGGCCCCGTCGGCCAGCTGCTCGCGATCCTGCTCGGGCAGCGCGGCTGGAAGGTGCGCGTCTTCGAGCGCCGGCCCGAACCGTATCCGCTCCCGCGCGCCGTGCACCTGGATCACGAGGTTGCGCGCATCCTGCAGGGCGCCGGCGTGATCGAGGCGCTGCTCCCGCGCACCGAGGCCGCGTCGATCTACGAGTGGAGGAACGCGGACGGCGACGTGTTGATCCGGATCGGGCGCGACGCGGAGCGCAGCCTCTCGGGCTGGCCCGAGTCGCTGATGTTCTGCCAGCCGGAGCTCGAGCGGATCCTCGGCCAGCGCGCGCGCTCGTTGCCCTCCGTGCAGGTCGAGTGGGGCTGCGAGGTGGTCGGCGTGCGCGACGCCGGGGATCACGTGGAGCTCCACACGCGGCGCGGCCACGACGACACGCGAGCGCTTCGCGCCCGCTTCGCCGTGGGTTGCGACGGTGCGCGAAGCTTCGTCCGCGGCGTGGTCGACCCTGCCTGGCAAGATCTCGGCTTCGCGTTCGACTGGCTCGTCGTCGACGTGGTTCCGCGCGAGTCCCGCAGCTGGGATCCGATGAACTGGCAGCTCTGCGATCCGGCGCGACCGACGACGGTCGTCTCGGGCGGCCCCGGCCGCCGGCGCTGGGAGTTCATGCGGCTCCCGCACGAGACGCTCGACGAGCTGAACAGCGAGGCGGCCGCCTGGCGCCTGCTCGAGCCGTGGGAGATCCGGCCGGACAACGCGCAGCTCGAGCGCCACGCGGTCTACACGTTCCGTGGCGCCTGGGCCGACGCTTGGCGCAAGGGCCGGATCCTGCTGGCCGGCGACGCCGCGCACCTGACGCCACCCTTCGTGGGCCAGGGCTTGTGCTCCGGCATGCGCGACGCGGCGAACCTGGCCTGGAAGCTCGACCTCGTGCTCGCCGGGCGCGCCGCGGAGCCGCTGCTCGACACCTACACGAGCGAGCGCCTCCCGCACGTGCGCGCGCTGATCGAGTTCGCCGTGTCGCTCGGCCGCGTGATCTGCGTACCCGATCCCGCGGAGGCGGCGGAGCGCGACCGCCGCATGATCGCGGAGCAACGCGAGCGCAAGGAAGCCGTGTCGGCAGAGCTGCCGGTGCTCGGTCCCGGCTGCTTCGCCCCGAGCCCCGCTGCGGGACAGCTGTTCGTGCAGGACCGCGTGCGCCGCGACGGCGCGACCGGCCTCTTCGACGACGTGGTCGGCCGCGGCTTCGCGCTCGTGAGTCCGCACGCCGATCCGGCGCGTGTGCTCGGTCCGGAGCTCGCCGGCTTCTTCGATTCGATCGGCGGCATCACGGCGCACGTCGCGCCGGATGGACCGGTCACCGACGTCGCCGGCAGCTATGCGCGCTGGTTCGGCGAGAAGGGCGTCGCGGTGGCGCTCCAGCGACCCGACTACGCCGTGTTCGGCACCGCCGGGACCCTCGAGGGGGCAGCGGAGCTCGTCGCAATCCTGCGTGCGAAGCTCGCGGTGACGGCAGCGGAATAGCCGCGAAGGAGCGCGGGCAACCCAGGCGCGGCAGCCCAGGCGGCCGCGCGAACGAGGAAACCAAGCAATGGACATCGAACGCGCGGGGGAGAGCACGCTCACCCTGAATCCAGTGATCGGCATCAGCCGCGAGGACCTCGTGAGGGCAGGCCTCAGCGTTGCGCGCGAGCTGCTGCTCCAGCCGACCATCGCGATCCGACAGGCGCTCGGCTTCTGGCAGAAGGAGGTGGACGTCATCTTCGGCGTGTCCCGGCTCGCGCCGGCGAAGAAGGACGCTCGCTTCGCCGATCCGAGCTATCGGAAGCCGATCTTCCGCATCCCACTGCAGAGCTGGCTCGCGTTCGAGAAGACCTGGCAGGAGTGGGTCGACGAGGTCGGCTTCGACGAGCTCGAACGCGAGCGCGCCCGCTTCCTCGCGCAGCTCGTGGCCGACGCCCTGGCGCCATCCAACTTCCTGCTCGGCAACCCGTCCGCGCTGCGCAAGGCGCGTGCCACGCGGGGATGGAGCCTGCTGCGAGGCCTGCAGCACTTCGCGCGCGACCTGGTCTGGAACGGCGGCATGCCGTCGCAGGTCGACATGTCCGCGTTCCGGGTGGGCGAGAACATCGCGACGACCGAGGGCGCGGTGGTGCATCGCGACCCGATCCTGGAGCTGATTCAGTACCGGCCGCTGCGCGCGACGGTCTCGGCGCGGCCGATCCTGATCGTCCCTCCCCAGATCAACAAGTTCTACGTGTACGACCTCACTGCCGAGAAGAGCATCGTGCGCTTCCTGCTCGAGCGCGGCTTCCAGGTGTTCATGGTGTCCTGGCGCAATCCCACGGCCGAGCACCGCGAGTGGGGCCTCGAGGACTACGTGGACGCCATCGAGCGGGCGCTGGCGGCGACGTCCGCGATCAGCGTCTCGCGGGAAGTCCACACGGTGGGCGCCTGCGCCGGCGGCATCACGCTCGCTGCTGCATTGGGCCATCTGGCGGCGAAGGACGCCCTCGATTGCGTCGCTTCGCTCACCCTGATGGTGAACGTCCTCGACGTCCGGCGTGACGACTCGGTCGTGGGACTCTTTGCGACCGACCAGGTGATCGAGGCCGCGCGCAAGCGCTCGGCCCGCAAGGGCGTGCTGGACGGACGCGACACCGCGCGCGTCTTCAACTGGATGCGCCCGAACGATTTGATCTGGAACTACGTAGTCGCTAGCTACCTGCACGGAGATCCTCTTCCGACCTTCGACATCCTGTACTGGAACAACGACACGACCCGCTTGCCGGCCCGGCTCCACGGCGACTTCCTGGACTTCTTCAAGCACAACGCCCTCGCATCGCCGGGGCAGCTCCAGATCCACGGGCTGCCGATCGACCTCGGCAAGGTCAAGCGACCGGTGTTCATCGTCGGCGGCACGACCGATCACATCACCCCGTGGCGCGCGTGCTACCGCTCCACTGGCCTGTTCGGCGGCGAGCGGACCTTCGTGCTGAGCAGCGCCGGCCACATCCAGAGCTTGATCAACCCGCCGGGACCTTCGAAGCGGAAGTTCTACACGAACCCGGAATGCGGGCCGGACGCCGATCTCTGGCGCGCGAACGCCACCGAGCACGAGGGCTCGTGGTGGCCCTATTGGGCGGATTGGCTGCACCCCGCCGGCGCTCGCGAGAACGATGCGCCCGCCGGACTGGGCGACGCGCATCACCCGGTGCTCTGCGCTGCTCCGGGCACCTACGTGCACGAGTAGCCGACGCTTGGCGCAGCGGCGCATCACGCGAGGATTCCGCTCCGTCGGAGGCGAGCGCATCTGGGTGGTCGATGCCGTGCCGAACCGCGCGGAGAGCGCGGCGCGGACGCCGCTGCTGCTCCTGAACGGGATCGGTGCGAGCACGGCGCTGCTGGAGCCGTTGCTCGAGCGGCCCGAGCTTCCGCGCGTGATCGCCTTCGATCTGCCCGGCGTCGGCGCCTCGACGCCGTCGTCGCGCATGCGCCGCATGCGTCACTTCGCGACGCTCGTCGCGGATCTCCTGGAAGCGCTCGACGTCCCGCGCGCACATATCCTCGGCGTGTCGTGGGGCGGCGGGCTTGCCCAGCAGGTCGCCTTCCAATACCCGGAGCGGTGCTCGCGGCTGGTGCTCGCAGCCACCTCTCCGGGACAGTGGATGGTGCCTCCGAGTCCGCGCGTGATGCTGCGGATGGCGACCCCGCGGCGCTACACCGACGCGAGCTACTTCGAGCGGGTCGCAGGCTCGATCTACGGAGGCGACCTGCGGCACGATCAACGCGTGGTCGCCGCCGTCGCGCAGCACATGGTCGCGCCCACCCTGCGCGGCTACGCGAGCCAGCTGTATGCGCTCGCCGGCTGGTCGAGCCTGCTCTGGCTGCACCGGCTGCGACAGCCGACGCTCGTGATGGCCGGCACGGACGATCCCCTGGTGCCGCTGCCCAACGCGCGAATCCTCGCCCACCGCATCCCCGACGCACGGCTCGAGGTCTTCGACTGCGGGCACCTGTTCCTGCTGACGCGCATCGAACGCGTGGCACGGAGCCTGGCGGGCTTCCTCGATCGAAGTGCCGAGCCGGTCCAGACCGCCTTGGGTGGCGGCGGCCGCCATCCGAATGTGAATAGGTAGTCCCGGATCTCGCGGCCACGCCTGCTCGAGCATGCTGCCCGACAGCGGCCGGGCGCTCGGGCCTCCAGGGGCGCAGCTCAATCCCATTCCGGCGCGGAGCACCAGCCGCGCCCGCGCATGCAGGACTCATAGTCGCCCGAAACGACGATGCCGGCCTCCCTGCGTGCCTGGAGCTCGCAGCGCTCGTGGTCGTGCTCGAACTGCCGCCGGTCGCTCGAGCTCTCGCCCTCGCGGCAGGGGGTCGTGCAGGCGAGCGCGCCCACGAGCGCGAGGCACCCGAGAGCGAGCGCGCGAGCCACCGGCGACTTCGATCTGCCGGGATCTCCAGCTCCGCCGCCTCCGGATCGAGCCCGTTCTCGGCGGCGACGCGCCCGAACCACTCGCCGCTCTGCTTCAGCGTGCGGTCGCACGTCGTGAAGTTCGTCGACGCCAGGAGGAAGCGCCGTTTCCGCCGTCGAAAGCCGCCTCGCGATGCCAGACGTGTGCGCGCTCGCAGCCGTTGGAGTCAGCGAGAGAGAGCTTCGAATCGCACCGTCCGAGCGAGCGATGGTCGAGGGGTGGATCGCCGTGCGCACGTGAAACAAAGCTCCAACCCGCCCCGTGGCCCACGACTTCAGCGGCCCGGGATCCCCGAGGCCCATCTTGAGGACGCGTGCAGAGCCACAGCCACCCATCCCTCATAGGGACTCACCTCGAGTTGGAGCGCGTTGCAGCACAACGTCGTCAGCTGCTCGACCGCCTGCTCGCTCAGGCGGCGATGGCTACACGACGAGCTTACTCCTCGATACCGTGTCGGACTGGAAGCCAGGGGTTCACGATAGGCTTCAAGACCCGCAAGATGCGTGATCTAATGCGCTTTCAATCGGCAGCGGAGCGCAAGACGCCGAGGGAAAAACCGTGAGCGTTCTGCTGAAGGAGAGCGCCCGGTCTACAACGAAGTGGGAAGCCGCACGCGGGCGCGCGGATGAAGCCGAATGAGCGGCCCTTCATGGGTCGGCTCGAGGTCTGATAACGCCTCGAATCGACAAGTTCCCCCAGGAACGAGCCAGCGTCTCCGGCGAGGTGGCGGACGGCGCGCTGCGCCTGCGCCTCGCGGGCGCGTGGACGCTCGCCGGGGCCCGGCCCGACACTCGCGGGGTGGAACGGCTGCTGGCCACACCGGGGCTGCGTCGCGTCGTCCTCGGCGGTGCGGGGATCTCGGACTGGGATAGCAGCCTCGTCGCCTTCCTCGGCCGCACCCTGGAGCGCGCCCGCACGGCTGGCCTCGAGGTGGATCTCGGCGACGTCCCGGAGGGGGCGGGCCGCCTGTTGGCGATGGCAGAGGCCGTCCCCGAGCAGGAGGGCGCGCGCCGCGGCGCGGAGCGCCTCTCGCTGTTGGCCCGGCTCGGCGCCGCCACGCTCGCGGCGGGCCGCTCGCTGCTCGGCTCGCTCGGCTTCGTCGGCGAGCTCACCGCCGGCTTCGCGAGCCTCGCGACGCTGCGCGCGCGCTTCCGCCGCTCGGACCTCGTGCTCTTCGTGCAGGAGTGCGGCGCGGAGGCCCTGCCGATCGTCACGCTGATCAGCCTCCTGGTCGGCATGATCCTCGCCTTCGTCGGCGCGGTGCAGCTCCGCCAGTTCGGCGCTGCCATCTACGTCGCCGACCTCGTCGGCATCGCGATGGCACGGGAGATGGGCGCCCTCATGGTCGGCATCATCATGGCGGGGCGCACGGGCGCCGCCTACGCGGCGCAGCTCGGCACCATGAAGGTCACCGAGGAGATCGACGCGCTGATGACGCTCGGCCTCCCGCCGATGGAGTTCCTGGTGCTGCCGCGCGCGCTCGCGCTCTTCCTGATGATGCCGCTGCTCTGCCTGTACGCCGACGCAATCGGCATGGTGGGTGGCGCCGTCGTCGCCGTGGGCATGCTCGACATCGGCGCGCTCCAGTACTTCCAGGAGCTCGCCCGCAGCCTGCGCACCCAGGACGTGGTCCTCGGCGTGGTGAAGAGCTCCGTCTTCGGCGTGCTCGTCGCCTACGCGGGCTGCCGCTGCGGCATGGAGAGCGGCCGCAGCGCCGCGGCGGTGGGCGGCGCTGCGACGAAGGCGGTGGTGACTGCGATCGTGCTGCTCGTCGTGGCCGACGGCCTCTTCGCGGTCCTCTGCGAGATGCTGGGGATCTGAGCGTGTCGGTTGCCCCCTCCACGAGCTCGCAGCCCTCTGCGGAGGCCCATCTCGCGGTGCGCCGGCTCACCATGGCGTTCGGCTCCTTCGTGGTAATGCGCGACCTCGACTTCGAGATCCGCGAGGGTGAGATCTTCATCATCATGGGCGGAAGCGGTTGCGGGAAGACCACGCTGATGCGCCACCTGATCGGCCTCCTGGAGCCGGCCGCCGGCGAGGTCTTCTACCGGCAGGAGAACTTCACCAGGGCCGACTACGATCGGCGCCAAGAGATCCTGCGCCGCTACGGGGTGATGTTCCAGGGCGGCGCGCTGTTCAGCTCGATGACGCTGGCCGAGAACGTGGCGCTGCCCCTCGGCGAATACACCGACCTGAGCGCGCGCGAGATACGAGAGATCGCCTGCCTCAAGCTCGCGCTGGTCGGGCTCCGGGGCTTCGAGGACTACCTCCCTTCCGAGATCAGCGGCGGCATGCAGAAGCGGGCCGGCCTGGCCCGGGCCATGGCGCTCGACCCCGAGGTGCTCTTCTTCGACGAGCCCTCGGCCGGCCTCGATCCGGTCAGCTCGCGTCGTCTCGACGACCTGATCCTCGAGCTGCGCGACAGCCTCGGCGCCACGCTCGTGGTGGTGACCCACGAGCTGCCCAGCATCTTCGCCATCGGGACCGACAGCATCTTCCTCGACGCCGGGAGCCGCACCGCGATCGCGAAGGGGCCGCCGCGCGAGCTGCTCGCTCACAGCACCGACCCGCGCGTGCGCTACTTCCTGACGCGCGGCGAGGAAGGCGCGCCGACCGAGCGGCGGACGACGGAGGGCCAGCCGTGAGCAAGAGGACGAGCCCCGCGCTGATCGGCGCCTTCGTGTTGGGCGCGCTCATCCTGACCGTGGTGGCGGTCATCGTGCTCGGCTCCGGCCGCTTCTTCCGTGAGACCCACGAGTACGTGCTCTACTTCGACGGCTCCGTGAACGGCCTGCTGGTGGGCGCGCCGGCCAAGCTGCGCGGCGTCCAGATCGGGACGGTGTCGCGCATCCTGCTGCGCTATGAGCAGCCCCCCAACGATCTGCGGATCCCGGTCTTCGTCGAGATCGACGAGAACGCCGTGCGCGGCCGGGGCGGGCCCACCATGGATCTCGAGGCCCGCATCGAGGAGATGATCGACGAGGGGCTGCGGGGGCGTCTCGAGACCCAGAGCCTGCTCACCGGGCTCCTCTACGTGGGCTTCGACAACTATCCGGGGACGCCGGCCGAACGCCTCCGACCGCCCGGCTCGTACCCGCGCGAGATCCCCACCGTGCCGACGACGCTCATGAGGGCGCAGGCCACGCTGGAGGACGTCCTGATGAAGCTCCGGGAGGCCGATCTCGAGAAGCTGGTCTCGGACGTGGCGAGCACACTGGCCGGCCTCGAGCGCCTCGTGAACTCGGAGGGCCTGGTCAAGGCGGTGGACTCGCTCGACGACGTGAGCGAGGACCTCCGGGAGACGCTCGCCTCGGTGCGGAAGCTGGCCGACACGGCGGACGGCGAGATCGAGCCAGTCGCCGACGAGGTGCGGCGCACCGCCGAGCAGGCCCGGCGGCTGGCCGAGCGCGCCGAGGGCACGCTGCTGCGCACCGAGGCGCTGCTCGACCCCGATGCGCCGCTCGTCCATCAGCTCGAGACGACGCTGGCGGAGACGCAGCGCTCGGTGCGCGCGCTGCGCGATCTCGCTTCTTCGCTGGAGCGCAACCCGAGCTCGATCCTGTTCGGCCCGAGCACCGATGCGGAGAAGGCGCCGTGAGGGCTGCCGTGCTGAGGCTCGCCCCGTGCCTGGCTCTCGGCGGCTGCCTGAGTCTCGGCAGCGCGCCGGTGCCGGTGCGCCTCTTCGTGCTGGAGCCCGTGGCCGCGAGCCCGGCCGAGGGCTGCGGCGGCGCCTCCGTGGGCGTCGGCCCGCTCGCGGTTCCCGAATACGCGGGCAGCCGGGTCGTCCACCGCATCGGACCGAACGAGGTGCGCCTCTCCGAGACCGACCGCTGGGCCGAGCCGCTCGGGGTGGGCCTGCAGCGCGTCCTCGTCGCGAACCTCGCCGCGCAGCTCGGCAGCCAATGCGTCGTCGCGCACCCGTGGCGTCCAGAGGTGCGCCCCACCTGGCGCATCGAGATCGAGGTGCTGCGCTTCGAGCGCAGCGCCGAGGGTGCCGCCGACCTGGAGGCGCGCTGGACGCTGCGCCGCAGCCGCGACCTCACCCTGGTGCGCCAGGGGACCACGCGCCTCGTGTGCGCGCCGCAGGGCGCCGGCACCGAGGCTCTTGTCGCCGCGCTCTCGGCCTGCGTGGCCGAGTGGAGCGGCGAACTCGCCGCCGCCGCGGGCGAAGCGTCCGCGGCGCCCTGAGCGCAGTCAGATTCGATCCCGCTCGGCTCCACCACTGCGTCGCGCTACCCGCGCGGAACGTCGGCAGTATCCGGCTTGCGCTTGCGGCCGAAGGCGAGCCAGGGACCACCGAGGGACCAGCTGCCGCGGGGAAGGCGCGCCCGATGGCGCCACGCGTGGCATGCGGCGTGCTGCCGAATTGCGGACCCGACCGGTCCAACGTCGTCTAAACGCGCTCCCCTTCGATCACCGAGACCGGCGACGCCGTCGGCACCACGCGCGTGAGCCGGAAGCCGCCCCGGTCGTAGAGGCTCACGAATTCCGCCTCCGTCCGCTCGCGGCCGCGCGGGGTGAGTATCAGCATCTCGAGATCGAGGAGCTTCGCGTATCCGGGCTGTCCCGGCGGCGGAACGACCGCCTCGACGGCCAGGACTCTGCCGTGCTTCGGCAGCGCGCGATGGCAGCTGCGGAGAATGCGGATCGAATCCTCGTCGTTCCAGTCGTGCAGGATGTGCTTCATGATGACGGCGTCGGCCCCTTCGGGAGCGGTCTCGAGGAAGCTTCCGGCTTCTACGCGGACCCGACCGTCGACGCCTTGCTCGCGCAAGAGCGGCGGTGCGCCTGAGATCACGTGAGGAAGATCGAAGAGGATCGCCTTCATGGTCGGGTTCGCCTTCAGGATGGTCGCCAGCAGGAAGCCGCGCCCGCCGCCGACGTCCGCGAGCGTTTCGATGCCGGAGAAGTCGAATCCAGCGGCGACGGCTTCGCCTTCGAACGCACTGAGCGACGTCATCGCCTCGTCGAACACCGCCGATTCCTCCAGGTTCTTGGCGTACCAGTCGAACAGGCTCGCCCCGAAGACGTGATCGAAGGCCGGCTCGCCGGTACGCACGCTGTGGAGCGGGTCGCCCCACGCCGTCCAGGTCGGTGCGTAGCCTACGAAACGCGCGAAACCATTCATCGAGCCCGGCACGCCACGGCGCAGCAACTCGCCGACCGGCGTGAGCGTGAACGCGCGCCCCGGGCGTTCGTCGAGCACCCCGAGATTCGAGAGCGCCCGCATCAGGCGGTAGGTCGCGTCTTCGTTCGCTCCACACTCGCGCGCGATTTCTGCGCTCGTCCGCGGTCCTGTGCTCAGGCGATCGGCGATGCCGAGCTCGGCGGCAGCGTATACCGCCTGCGACGCCCACTTGCCGACGATGAGCTGCTGGAGTTCCAGGTTGGGGGGAAGCTCGCCAGGGATTCCGAACCAGTTCGCCTTCGACATTCGTCGCTCCTTCTCGGTTTGAGGGATTCGAGCGCCGTGCCGGTCGACTGGTCTGCCGACGCTAACACGCGCCTGCACATGGCGGCGTCTGCCCAGGCTGGCGACGCATATCCCTGCATGGTCCCTGGGCGCCAAGGGACCGGACAGGGACCGAGTTCTTGCCTCGACCGCCCGCGTAACCGCGCGAGAACTCGGGGGATGCAGCACGGAGACGACCCGTTCGATCCCGCTCGGCTCCACCAGTGCCTCGCGCTACTCGCGCGGAACGTCGGAGCTATTGGCTCGGCATCTTCGGGCGAAGTCACGCCAGGGACCAGACAGGGACCGGTTGCTGTGGGGAAGGCGCGGACGATCGCGCCGCGCGCGGGGCCGGCGCACGCGCTGCTCGCCCGCGACCGAAGGCCGGAGCGCGGAGCCGAGTGCGTGGCCGAGGTGCGCGGCCTGCGCGCGGGTGACCGCTCGACGAGCTACGCGACCCTGTGATCAGCGGGAGGACCGGGAGGCGCTTCGCGCGATTACCCGGCCGGGGGGGAGCGCGTACACTGCGCGGTGACTCCGACACCGGAGTGCGCTTGTCCGCCGAAGCGACCTCACTCCCGGAAGGCACCGTCACGGTCCTCTCGACCGACCTGGTCGGGTCGACTGCGCTGAACCAGCGGCTGGGCGACGTCGCGGCGACCGCGATCGAACGCGAGCTCATCGCGCTGGCCCACGAGCAGGTGGCAAAGCAGCGCGGCGTGCTCGTGAAGGACACCGGCGACGGGCTGATGGTGGCGTTCCAATCGGCGCGGCGCGCAGTCGCCTGCGCGCAGGAGCTCCAGCGCGCGATCGCGCGCCGGAACCGGAGCGAGCCCGACCACCCCGTACAGCTCCGCGTCGGCTTGCACACCGGCGAGGTTCTCTCCGAGGACGGCGGCATGCACGGAGAGACGCTGATCATCGCCAAGCGCATCGAGTCGGCGACACCAAGCGGGGCGATCTTCGCCTCCGACACGGTGCGGGGCGTCCTCGGCACCGCGCGCGCCGAGCTCGAGGACCGCGGCGAGTTCGCGCTCAAGGGGATCGAGGCGCGCTGGCACCTCTGGGAGGTCCCGTGGGCGAACGCCCAGTCGAGGGGCGTGCTCGCGGGAAGGGAGCGCACGCCCTTCGTCGCGCGCGCGCACGAGCGCGCCCAGCTCTCGAGCGCGCTCGAGCGGGCGCGCGATGGCGCTGGCTCGCTTCTCTTGATCAGCGGCGAGGCGGGCATCGGGAAGACAAGACTCGTCGAGGAGGCGGCCGTCGAGGCACGCCGGCTGGGGCTGCGGGTCCTGACCGGTCACTGCGTCGATCAGCAGGGCGCGCCGCCGTACCTTCCGACCATCGAGCACATCGAGGAAGCGGCTCGGCAGGCGTCGCCTGCGGCGCTGCGCCAGGCGCTCGGTGAGAACGCGCCCGAGATCGCCAAGCTCATGCCCGAGCTGCGCCTGCGCTATCCGGACATCCCGGAGCCGGTCTCGCTGCCGCCGGAGCAGGAACGCCGCTACCTGCTCCACGGTGTCAGCGAGTTCGTGGAGCGCGCCGCGCGCGGGACGCCGCTCGTGCTCGTCTTCGAAGACCTGCACTGGGCGGATGACTCGACCTTGCTCCTGATCCGACACCTGGCGCAGCGCCTCGCGCAGATGCCGGTGCTGGCGCTCGGGACCTACCGCGACACCGACCTCCGGGCCGGCAGCCCGCTGGGCGCCGCGCTGCCCGAGCTCCTACGCCAGCGCGTGGCCGAGGAGATTCGCCTCGATCCGCTCGGCGAAGCGGGAGTCGCGGCGCTCCTCCAGGGCCGCGTGGGAACAGCGCCGCCCGCGAAGCTCGTGGCGCTCATCCACGCGGAGACCGAGGGCAATCCGTTCTTCGTGGAAGAGGTGTTCCGCCACCTGCACGAGGCCGGCAAGCTCCTGGACGAGGCGGGTCAGTGGCGCTCGGACCTTGAGATCGGCGACACGGACGTGCCGCGCAGCGTGGGCCTCGTGATCGGCCAGCGACTCGAGCGCGTGAGCGACGACTGCCGCCGCATCCTCACCATCGCGGCGCTCGCGGGCAAGGTGTTCCGCTTCGACCTGCTCGCCCGCGTCCAGGGCGTGAACGAGGACGAGCTCCTCGATGCGCTCGAGCAGGCGGCGCGCGCCGCCTTGATCGAGGACGCCTCCGCCGGGCGCGAGGCGCGCTACGCGTTCGTGCACGAGCAGATCCGCCAGACGTTGCTGTCGCTGCTCTCGATCGCCCGGCGGCAGCGGCTGCACCTGCGCATGGCCGACGCCCTGGAAGCGCTTCACGGGGACGAGTCGGAGCGCCACGCGCCCGAGATCGCGCATCACCTGTACCAGGCCGGTGCGGCAGCGCCCGGCGCGCGCACGGCGGGGTGGCTGGTGCGCACCGCTGCGCAGGCGCTCGACGCGCTCGCGTTCGAGCAGGCGCTCGGCGATCTCGACCGCGCGCGCACGGTGCTCCCGAACGACGACCTCGAAGGCGCGGCGCGACTCCTGCGCCTGCGCGCCCGCGCGCTCCGCGGGTTGGCGCGAATCGAGGAGGCCCTCGCGGCCTTCGCCGCGGCGATCGCGACCGCGCCCGCTGGAACGGAGCGCGACGCGTCCCTGCAGGCGCGGGCACGGCTTCGCCTCGATCTCTTCCGCGGGCGCGAGGCGATCGAAGACCTCGATGAGCTGCTGGCGCGGGCACGCGCGGCGGGCGATCGCGCGCGTGAGGTCGAGCTCCTGCTCATGCGCAGCCGCGGCTTCTACATCCTCGCGCTCGACGAGCCGGGTCACGCCGAGAAGGCCCGCGAGTCGTACGCCCTGACTTACACGCTCGCCAAGGAGATCGGCGACAAGCGCGCCATGTGCCGTGCGCTGATCTCCACGCAGCCCTTCGTCGACTACTGGCGGGGGTATCGCGAGGAGGCGATGGCGAACAACACCGAGGCAAGGGCGCTGGCGCTCGAGCTCGGCGACGAGGAGCTCGAGATCGAGTCGGCCTCGGCGAGCCTCCGCTTCATGGCGACGGACGAGGTGCACGCCGAGGCGCTGCGCGTGCGCGAGCGGCTCGAAGCGCGGCGCGATCCGCTGCGCCTGAAGGAGCACCTGTTCTGGCTCATGTGGCACCACCTTCGGCGCGGCGAGCTGGAGCAGTGCGTGAAGACCTGCGACGAGGGGATCGCGCTCTCCGCGCAGCTCGGCTCACCGCCGGTCCAGTATTCCTCCATCAAGGGGCTGGCGCTCACCGACCTCGGTCGTTTCGACGAGGCCTGGCAGGCCTTTCAGGCCGAGGTCGCCGACGAGGCGCACCCCTTCGGCCGCTGCATGCGCGAGCTCGGGATCGCCGGCTGGCTCGCGTCACTGGGCGCGCTGGACCGCGCCGAGACCTGCGCCAAGCGCGTGCTGGCGGAGGCCGGGCGGCTGTCGCGCACCTGGATGCAGTGGTTCATGGTCGATCTGCTCGCGTCGATCGCCGCGCGCCGGGGGCCGGCGGGAGCGGAGCTCGCCGCGTGGGTCGCCCGGAAGGCGGACGAGATCGGTTTTCATCCGACGGCGCTGGCGCAGGCTGAGGCGGCGCTCGCGCGCGGCGAGTCCGCCCAGGCGCTCGCGTTCGCCGAGCAGTCCATCTCCGAAGGCGCGCGCATGGGATATCGCCGCGCCCAGGTCCTGGCGAGCGAGCTGGCCCTGCGCGCCCTGGCGTCGCTCGAGCGCTGGGACGAGCTGCTGGCGCGCGCCGACGCGGCGCTCGGCCAGAGCGACACGCTCGGCTTTCGCACGCGCAGCTGGCGCATCCTCGCTGCGCGGGCCCGCGCGCGGGAGGCGCTCGGTGACGCGTCGGGCGCGCTCGACGACCGGAGCACCGCGCGCGCGCTGCTCGACGACCTGGCACGGCGCATCGCCGATCCGGAGCTGCGCGCGGTGTTCGAAGCCGATCCCGCGACGCTGGAGGTGAGGACAACATGAAGCTCCGACCCGGAACCGCCCACGAAGCGGGAATGGACCCCGAGCGCGTCGCGCGACTACGCAAACGGGTGGAAGGCTGGGCGCCGCGGCTCTCCGCGCTGGAGCTGGTCGCGACCCGGCGCGGCGTGGTCTTCCTTCACGAGACCTTCGGCAGGCTCCGCCCGGAGAGCGACGCCCCGCCGCTCACGAAGGATGCCCTCTGGAACCTCATGTCGGTGAGCAAGACGTTCACGGCGACGGCAGTGATGATGCTCGCCGAAGAAGGGCTCATCGACATCAACCGGCCCGTGCAGTTCTACCTGCCGGAGTTCGCGGGTGACGGAAAGCTGTACATCTGCCTCCACCACCTGCTGACGCACACCTCCGGCCTCGAGGACTCAGCGGTCGATTTCAGTCGCTCGCTCCTCGACCTGCTTCCGGCGCAGACACCCGAGCCCACCGAGCACCCGAGGGTGAGCCGCTATCTCACGCTGGCGCTCCGGGTCCCGCCCTCCTATGCGCCGGGTAGTCAGCACGTCTACGCGAGCGCGAACTACATGTTGCTGCTCGAGATCGTCCGTCGGGTCAGCGGCCAGGCTCCGGCCGAGTTTCTGCGCGGGCGACTCTTCGCGCCCCTCGGCATGCACGGGACCCACCTCGGACTGCCGAAGGAGCTTTCGAGTCAGCGCGTCGTCTGGCCGCGCCAGACGATCCCCTCGCCCTTGCCCTGGAGCTCCGACGCCCCGATCGGGGTCAGCATCCACGACACCGAGCTGGTGCCGTGGGGCAGTACCGGAGTGGTCTCGACCGGCGCCGATCTCGCCGCATTCGGACAGACGTTCCTCAACGGAGGCCGCTACGGCGACGCTCGCGTGCTGGCGCGCAGCACCGTGGCCCTCATGACGCGCAACCACACGCCCGGCCTCAAGGGGAGCATCTCCGGACACAACCTCGCGGAGATGAGCGTCGGCTACGGCTGGTTCATCCAGCACCCGATGAGGTTCCCGTTCCTCGGAGGCGCGCTCGGCTCGCCTGGCTCGTACAGCCACGGCGGCTGGGGCGGCTCGTTCCTCTGGGTCGATCCGGTTCAGGAGATGGTCCTGGTCTTCCTCTCCACCCAGCACGACGTGTGGATTCCGGCACGCTTCCCGGCCTGGGAGGCAGACCTCTTCGTGAATGCCGCCACCAGCGCCGTCGCGGATGAGTGAGTGCCGAGCCGCGGCGATCCCGGCGCGCAACTCTGGCCCTCAGGGACCAGGCAGGGACCGGGTTTCGGCCTCGATCGAGCCCGCAACCCCGCGAGAAGTCGGGAGGTGTCACACTGAGACCACCCGTTCGATCCCGCTCGGCTCCACCATCGCTGCGCGCTACTCACGCGGAACGTCGCTGCTATTCGCCTCGGCATCCTGAGGCGACGATGCGGCAGGGACCAGACAGGGACCCACTGCGCCCGCGGGAAGGCCCGTACGAGCGCGCCTCTACGGGCGGATTTCACGGAGTACCATCGAACGCACCGACACCCTGAACGGCAGCCGATGAGCCACACCTCCGACATTCGCCCCGTTCCGGAGGCCGACCGGCCGATCGCGTACATGCAGCGCACGCGCGACTGGTATCTCGCGCTCGGCTACGGCAATCCCTACGTATGGGCGCACTACACCGACGTGCCGTTCCGCCCGCTGAAGAAGCCGCTCGCGCGGCTCGCGCGTGACGCTCGTCACCACCGCGGCGCCCTATCAGCCCGACAAGGGCGACCAGGGCCCGGGCGCGGCCTACAACGCCGCGGTCAAGTTCTACCGCGTCTACTCCGGCGACATCGCAGCGGACCACGACCTGCGCATCTCGCATGTCGCGATCGACCGCAAGCACACCAGCATGGAGGACAGCGGCACCTGGTTTCCGCTGCCGGCGCTGCGGCGGCTGGCCGCGAGCGGGCAGGGTCGGCGTCGCTCGCCGCTTTCACGGCGCGCCGACCAACCGCAGCCAGCAGCACACCGTCGAGCCGTGGACTGCCCCGAGATCCTCGCGCGCTGCGTGGAAGACGAGGCGGACGCCGCACTCCTCGTGCCCAACTGCCCGGTCTGCCACCAGACCGTGAGCCTGATCGCGCGCCATCTCGAAGCGAACGGCATCGCGACCGTCGTGATGGGCTGCGCCAAGGACATCGTCGAGCACTGCGGCGTGCCGCGATTCCTGTTCAGCGACTTCCCGCTCGGCAACAGCGCCGGCAGGCCGCACGACCCTGCGATCGCAGGCCTTCACGCTGGAGCTCGCGCTGCGCGTGCTCGAGTCGGCACCGGGGCCCGCGCACCACCGTGCAGTCGCCGCTGCGCTGGAGCGAGGACGCGGACTGGAAGCTCGACTACTGCAACCACGAACGCCTGGCCCCCGAGGAGATCGGGCGCCTGCGCGCCGAATCGGACCGAGCCAGGGAGACCGCGCGGGGGATTCGCGAGACCAGGCCGATCGCTCGATCGTGAGCACCACGACTTCCAGGGACCGGCTATCAGCCGCTGCTCTCCGCAACCTCGCGGAATGCCGGCCCTTGTTAGTCGGAGACGACCCGTTCGATCCCGTTCGGCTCCACCATTGCGCTCCGCTTCTCGCGCGTACCGTCGCTGCAATTCGGCTCGCGCTCGTTGGGTGTCGCGCGCTCAGGGAGCCGACAGGGACCAGTTGCGCGCGAGAGCGCGGATGATCGCACCCTTGTTGCGGTCGGCCTCCCCGGACGGGCTTCGTTGCGTCGGACGGCGGTGAGTACGATCCTGTCGTGCGCCCGCAAGGGGTCCCGCCAATGGAGCTCGAGGCGGTACAGACGGTAGCCCTCGACGTGGCCGGCGAACGCTCGCTCGACGACGTGCTGAGACGCATCGTCGAGGGGCCTCGCGGGCTGCTAGCCGGGCGTCGCGCTCGCCCGCAGCTGGCTGATGCACCCCGACGACATCTGCGGCATCTGCCGCATATGCCCGACGTACCCCGATCAGACGCGCTGCAACTGCGACGACCGCTGCAAGCCTGGAAGCCACGGAGCCGGATTGGCCTCGATGTTGGCCCGACGAGCGACCGACCCCTCAACCACCCCGACGAAAGGAAGAAACCATGACCCGACACATCCTCGAGCCGGCAGCCCAGCAGATCGCCGACGCCACCTCCAAGCCTCCCTTCCTCTACGAGCTCGGCGTTGCGGGCGCGCGCAAGATCCTCGACGACTTGCAGGCGGCGCCCATCGACAAGCCCGACGTGGCGGAGGAGTGGATCACCGTCCGCGCGGAGGTGGGCGACGTGCGGGTCCGCATCGTGAAGCCCGTCGCCGCGCCTGCCCACCTGCCGGCGATCCTCTACGTCCACGGCGGCGGATGGGTCCTCGGCAACGCAGCGACCCACGATCGACTCGTGCGGGAGCTCGCGGTGGGAGTGGAGGCCGCCGTCGTCTTCGTCGAGTACGACCGCTCGCCCGAAGCGCGCCATCCCGTCGCGATCGAACAGGCGTACGCCACGGCCCGCTGGATCGTCGCCGAGGGCCGAGCCAAGGGCCTCGACGCGCGCCGTCTTGCGGTCGCCGGCGATTCGGTCGGTGGCAACATGGCCGCGGTGCTGGCGATCCTCGCCAAGCAGCGCGGCGACGTCCGCTTCGTCCACCAGTCGCTGTACTACCCGGTGACCGATGCCGGGCAGGACACCGCCAGCTACAAGGAGTTCGCGGACGGCCCCTTCCTGACCGCGAAGGGGATGGCCTGGTTCTGGGACGCGTATCTCCCGGATCGCGAGAAGCGCTCCGGCATCACCGCATCGCCGCTGCGAGCGAAGCTCGAGCAGCTGGCCGATCTCCCGCCCGCGCTCGTCATCGTCGACGAGAACGACGTGCTGCGTGACGAAGGCGAAGCCTACGCGCGGCGGCTCATCGAGGCCGGCGTGCCGACGACGAGCGTGCGATACAACGCCATCATCCACGACTTCATGATGCTCAATCCCGTCCGAGGGACGGAGGCCGTGACGGCCGCCATCGATCAGGCGATCCACGTCCTGCGCAAGGCGTTCGGGAGCTAGCCAGAGACACGCCGCGAGCACGGCGAATTCGTGGCTCAGCTCGCGACGCCGAGCAGGGGCACCAGGAGCGCGCGTACGTCCACGCGCGCGCGGATGCGCCCGCAGAGCAGGAAGGTGCCCACGAGCTTGCGATGCAGGAAGACGGTCTCGGGCGGGGGCGCGCGCAGGAAGCCGTGGCGAAGGGCGAGATCGAAGCCGGCGTCGCGGGCGCGGGCCGCGAGGGTGGTGCGCGCGAAGTCGTAGACGCCGCGGTGGCGAAGGGGTTCACAGACCAGGAAGATCAGATCGACGGCGGCGCGCTGCCGCTCCCCGGGATCCTCGCGCCGCAGGTAGCCGATCGCGACCGCGGCATCGAGCACGGCGCCGCGGTCTTCTCTCATCACGGCCCGACATAGATCTGCGTAATGAGCGACGAAAGCTGCCTCGTACTCGCGTGTCGCCCCGAAGTCGAGCAACAGCAGGTGGCCGGTCTCCGGCTCCACCAGGTAGTTGGCGAAGTTCGGGTCGGTCTGGATGAAGCGGAACTCGAAGATCTCACGGAACAAGAGCCGCTGGAGCAGCGTGCCCACCGTGTCGCGGCGGGCCTGCGGCGTCGCGGGGGCGCTCAGCTCCTCGATCGCGAGCCCTCGCGCGAAGTCCATGGCCAGCACCCGCTTCGTGGTGAGGTCCCCGTGGACGCGCGGCACCCAGAGGGCGGGCTCGTCGGCCACGAGATCGCGGTAGCGGCACAGGCTCGCGGCTTCGATCTGGTAGTCGGCCTCCTGGCGCAGCTGTCGTTTCGCCTCGGCCACGATCCCCGAAACATCGATCTCGACGGGGAGGATCCGGGTCGCGTGGAGCAGCGCGGCCACGTTGTCCACGTCGCTGTCGATGCTCTTCGCGACGCCCGGGTACTGGATCTTGAGGGCCAGCTCCCGGCCATCGGTCGTCCGCACGGCGTGCACCTGTCCGATCGATGCGGCGGCGACGGGCTCGAAGTCGAAGCGCTCGAAGCGCGCCTGCCAGCCCTTGCCGTACTCGCGGCCGAGCACACGGCGCAGCTGGGAGGGGGGCATGGTGTCGGCCGAGGCGCGGAGCGCGGCCAGCGCCTCGGCGAACTCCGGCGGCAGGATGTCTGCGCTCTCGAGCGAGAGGAGCTGGCCGAGCTTCATGGCGGCCCCCCGCAGCTGCGAGAGCCGCCGGGTCAGGCGCCGGGCGTTGGCCGGCGAGAGGAGCGCGCTGGCCGTGCCAGTGGCGGCGGCCCCTGCACCGAACGCACGGCGCGCGCCCTCGTAGATCCCGCCTGCGGCGAGCTCGGCGGCCAGCAGGCCGAGGCGTGCCAGGCGCTCGACCCTCCCGGAAGGAACGCGCGAACGTCTGCGGGGCTCGGCTACGGCCACTTGGCAAATGCCCTCAGCGGGGTCTCCACCCGGCGTGCGACAAATCAGAGCCTAGATCGTCACTCGCCTCCTCGGCGGCGCGGCTCGTTTAGAGCCAAGGCACACGCCCAATCGGATTCGCGCACTGGCGATCTTTCGGACGTCCTCGTGGATGGCGATCTGACCCTGAGCTCGGCCACGAGCGCGGCCATGGTCAGTGCCGGCCAGCCGTCGCGGGCGACGATCACGTCCGTGGCGTGCAGCACGTCGGCCCGATCGACCCGTTCACGCCGGCGTCGAAGACTCATCGTTGCCACGCTTGCGCCCTCTCGGCACCCACTTCGCGGACAGCATACCGGGGCGTCAGTCGACCCCGAGCGTTGGCACATCGAAGGCGCTGAGGCGCTGCCGCGCGGCGGCGGCGACGGCGTCGGCGGCTTCGACACGAGGAGCGCAGCGACCTCGGCCGCCCCGCCGTAGTGGGAGAGTCCGCCGAAATCAGACCAGTCGACCGAAGGGTCTGGCCACCCGGTCGATCCCGCTCGGCTCCACCATGCTGTCGCGCTACTCGCGTGGAACGTCGACGCTATTCACCCCGACATCCTGAGGCGAAGTCGCGCCAGGGACCAGACAGGGAACAGCTACGCGCGGGAGTGCGCCCGGTCATGCCGCGCGGACTACGCTACTGACGGCACGAACTCCGTCTCCGCCCCGAGGGCCAGTGACGTCACCGGCACGCACGCGGTGGACGTGACTGCCGCGTCCAACGCAAGGAGACCGCATACGTGAAGCTCACGAGCGCTCGCACCGCGCTGCTCGCGACGCTCTTCATGTGCTCGAATCTTTGGCCGCGGAGTCTCTTCGGGGAAGCGTCTCTACCTACGGCATGGCCCAACGCGGGCGGGGACCTCGGCGGGGCCCGCTATTCGCCCCTCCGAGACATCCACCGAGGGAACGTCAAGAACCTCCGCGTCGCGTGGACGTATCGCCACGGAGACTACCGGGCCGGCTGGCCGATCAAGCCGCTTCAAGGGACGGCATTCGAGGCCACCCCGCTACTCGTCGAGGGTCTGCTCGTCTTCAACACCCCATTCAGCCGCGTGATCGCGCTCGATCCCGAGACGGGCGCCGAGCGCTGGACCTTCGATCCCAAGCTCGATCGTGGCCAGAGATTCCACAGCGCGATGGTCAGCCGAGGGGTCGCCTTCTGGGCCGGTGACGCGACCCGAAACGAGCTCTGCGGATCGCGCATCTTCCTCGCCACCCTCGACGCGCGGCTGATCGCGCTCGACGCTCGCACGGGACGCACATGTGAAGGCTTCGGTGACGAAGGAACCGTGGATCTCCGTCGAGACATCCAGCCGATGGAGGACGCCTCCGAATACAACATGACGTCACCTCCCACGGTCGTCGGGGACGTGGTCGTCGTCGGCTCCTCGATCGCGGACCAGGTGCGGCGCATCCAGCCGCCGGGGAGCGTGCGCGGGTACGACGCGCGCAACGGCCGGCTCAAGTGGCGATTCGACACCATTCCCGGTAGCGGGGAGTTCGGGTCCGATACCTGGCAATCCGAGAGCTGGCGGGAATCGGGTGGGGCGAACGTGTGGTCGATCATGACCGCCGACCCGGACCGACATCTGGTCTTTCTGCCCGTCAGCTCCGCCGGGCCCGACTACTACGGCGGCGACCGACTCGGGGAGAACCTGTTCTCGGACTCCGTCGTCGCTCTCGATTCGGAGACCGGCCGCCGAGTGTGGCACTTCCAGACGGTCCATCACGATCTCTGGGACTACGACCTAGCGGCACCTCCGAACCTGGTTCGGGTTCGTCGTGGCGGCATGGACGTGGACGCGGTCGCGGAGGCCACCAAGGCTGGTTTCCTGTTCCTGCTCGAGCGGGAGACGGGAAAGGCGATGTTCCCCGTGGAGGAGCATCCGGTCCCCGCCTCCAACGTGCCGGGGGAGGTGGCATGGCCCACCCAACCGGTTCCGACGAGACCGCGCGCCCTCGTTCCACAGAGGCTGAGTGAGGATGAGCTGTGGAACGAAGACCCGAAGCACTTCGAACGGTGTAAGAGAGCCCTGAGCGAGCTGCGGAACGAAGGTGTGTTCACTCCCCCGAGCGAGCGGGGCTCGATCGTCTATCCGTGGCCGTGGGGCGGCGCGAATTGGTCGGGGGGTGCCTACGATCCGGAAACTCGCGTGCTCTACGTTCCCACCAACAACAGAGCTGCGATCGTTCGATTGAAGCGCCTCGAACCCAAGAACTTCGGCGACGTCCACCACCCGATGTTGCAGTCGTTACCGAACCTGGTCTGGTGGTACCTCACCGGGGAGGCTCCGGGCCTCCGTTTCGGAATGACCGGCGAGCCCTTTCTTCAGGACGGGAAGCCCTGCAACAAGCCGCCCTGGGGCATCCTCTCCGCGATCGATTTGAACGAGGGTGAGATTCTCTGGCAAGCGCCGATCGGCGAAAGCGACAAGGGGATTCGCGGCACGATCAACTTCGGTCCTCCACTCGTCACCGCGGGGGGCGTCGTGTTTCTCGGCGGAGGGATGGATCCTCGCCTTCGGGCGTACGACTCTCGGACCGGCGACGTCCTCGCAACCTTCGAGCTACCGGCCGGCCTCCACGCCGGGCCCATGACCTACAAGCTGAAGCCCGATGGCATGCAGTACCTGGTCGTGGCCCCCGGCGGCCACGTGAGACTCGGGTCCCCGCTCGGGGACTACATCATCGCCTACACCGTCGGCGAGCCATAGCTCGGGTAGGGGTATCCCCGGAACTCCCGTGCGCTGGCGATCGACTCGAGGCGAGTGACCGCCGGTTACGACCCGGAGAGCGACGCCGGCGATCGGCCGACACATCATCGACATCCTCGATGCGCTGCCGAAGACCGACGTAGAGCTCGAATCTGAGCGGGCTCTGCAAGTAGGCCCGACGTAGGGTCCAAACAATTCGCGCACGCTCTTCGCGAACCTGCCGGACGACGAGGATGGCCTACTGGAGCGGGATGTAGCGGCTCGCACCGCGCTCACTCCCTGTCACCCAACAGGGCCGTGAGCGCGGTGTGCTCTTCCGGGTTGAGACCCACTCGAGAGCCGCCTACGGAAGGGGTTGTGGCTCGCCATAGATGAAGTCATCCATCATCACGACGTCGGTCCTGCCCCCGTCGTCCGACCCCGGGGCCGCGTTGCCGCTCGTGATCCGCACGCTGCCGACGAGCGCTTCGTCGAAGACGACACCGAAGAAGGACAGGCCCGCATCGCCAGGCGAGGCCGGGACGGAGCTGCTGAACAGCACCTTGCCGTCGGCGCCGAAGTACTGGAGCAGCGTGCTCCCGTTGGTTCCACGCCTCTTTCCGCTTCCATCCGGCCGGTCCACATCGGTGAAGACCGCGCCGAAGCCGGTGACGGTTGCCGCCTGCGCCCCTTTGGTGCCGGGGACGAAGAAGGCGTCGGTGACGTTGCTGCCGACGGAAGTGAAGAGACGCGGCGGGCTGAACGTGGCGAAGATGGTGCCGTAACTCGGATTGCCGAAGAGCGCCGCCAGGCCGCCCTGAGGCCCACCCGCCGGAGGCGCCTGCGAGAGGCCCGTCCCTCGCGTCGTGAAGCGTGCGCCGCGGGTATCGAGGAACACGTCGAACGGAGTGACGGGGGCCGTGGTGGTGTCGTTGGCGCCGCCGCCGTCCCAGTTGATCTCGCGGCGACCTTCGGAGAGCGGCCCCTGATTGCTGCCATTCGGCTCCCCCAGAGCAGTGCGGTACGCCTCGACCGTGCTCTGAATCGATTCGGCGGTCGGTCCGGCTGCCTGGAAGACAAGGGTCTCCGCGTGGACGACCTGGGTCCGGGTCATGCCGATCGCGAGAGCGAGCAGCAGGGGCCTGAGTGTGAGCTGCAGATTGCGCATCGTCGAAACTCCCTTCGGGCGCTTCTTGTGGAGGTGCGAGGGAGTACGCTCGTCCGCGCTGGAGGTTTCGCCGGCAGCGGCGCGCGGCTCAACCCGCTCGGACACCCAGGACTCGGGCGCCCAGCAGCGCCCCGAGGCCGCCGAGCAGGAGCATCGGCGCCACGTGGCCGGTGAGGAGATGGGGCACGTGGCCCACCGGGCACCAGAGGTCCACGGGAAGGGCGGCGGCGGCACCTGCCGCCACCCCCAGAGCCAGGCCCATCGCGCGGGGATGAACGGGATCGCTGCCCCAGCGCTCCCAACCGAGCGCCACGAGGGGCCAGGCCGCGAAGAGCGTGGTCACGGCGAAGCAACGGAGGCCGGGCCGGGTCGGCCAGGGGTCCATCATGTGAGGGACGTAGGAGCTGGCAGCCACCTTCCAGATCAGGAACGCGACCGGTGCGATCACCGCGATCGCGAACAGCCGGCCGCGGGTCCGTCCGAGCATGCTCGGCCCGCGGCCGAAGGCCTCGAAGAGCGCCCACGCGGCGATGGCCGAAGTCCCGAGCGCGGTCGTCGCGACGAGTCCGAGCGGCCGCGGCCCGGTCCGCGGGCCGCCGACCAGCGCGAAGAGCAGGAGCGGCACCGCGAGGGCCGAGACCGCCCGGATCGCGCTCCCGACGACGCGCTGCCGGCGGGTGGGCGACGCCTCGGAGGCCGCTGCCGCGAGGATTCGATGCTTGAGATCGGGTGTGAGCATGAGGTTCCCCTAGTTGCGGTCGACCAGATCCCCCAGCGCCAAGCGAAGCGCCACATAGGCCCGATGGGCCCGCAGCTTCACGGCGTTGGGCGTGGCGCCGAGCACCTCGGCGGCCTCGCGGATCGAGAGGCCGTCCTTCTGGATGAGCTCGAAGGCCACCCGGTGGCTCGCGGGCAAGCGCTCGAGCTGGGCATCGATGGCGCTGCCCAGGCGCTGCGAGTCGATGAGCTCGTCGGCGGGACGCTGGTCGGCGGTGACCTCCACGGGGCTCGCCTCGTGACCGCCCGTCTCGAGCGAGATGGTTCGGCTCTCGTTCTTGCGCCGGCGAATGCTGTCGATGTGCAGGCGGCGAGCGATGGCGAAGGCCCAGGGCAAGACCTCCGCGCCGACGATGAAGCGACCGCGGGCGCGATGGATCCGCAGCATCGTCTGTTGCAGGAGGTCGTCCGCCCGGGTGGGGTCGCGGCTGGCGCGGAGCAGGTACCGATGAAGGCGTGGGGCCAGCGAGTCGTAGAGCTGGGAGAAGGCTTGATCCTCGCCGCGCGCGTAACGCTCCATGGCGGCATTCGCCCTCTCGCGCTCGGGATCGCGAGCTTCGTCGACGGGCGCTGCCAGAGCCTGCTCGCGGGGCATATCACGAGGCAGCCAGGTCAACGGGTGGGTGAGGCGGAGGGAGGACAAGCCCGATGCTCCGCCCCGCAGTACGCGGCGGCGCGGGTCGGGTTTCAGGGGGGCGGGCTTGAGCGCTCGGGGCCCCGAGTCCCGGGCGCGGGCGCCCGTAGGCTTCCGGGAGGCGTCGAAGCATTTGTGAGCGCTCCGCGAGGGTCAACCCCTAGGGTCCAGGGTAGCCTGCGGGAGTGGCGAGGTGGCCTACTCGGGCGCCTTGCACCAGCCCCGCGCGCGCATGCAGGCGCGGTAGTCGCCGACGTCGACGTTCCCGAGCTGCTTGCGCGCCTGTCCCTCGCAGCGCTCGTGGTCCAGCTCGAAGTCGCGGAGCTCGCTGCGGCTCTCGGCGTTCTTGCACGGCGTCGCGCACCCGAGACCCAGGGCGGCCAGGCTGGCGATTGCGATGGAGCTTCTCGATCTCACGGCTGACTCGGTAGCAACTCCCATACCCGTCGGGCGGGAAGCAGGGGAGCGGTCGGCGTGTGGGGAGCGCTCGTGAGCTTGTTCGAGAACGGCTACGTCGAGGCGCTGCGGCCGCGCATGGAGCTGCTGCGCGATCGCGCGCGCGGCTCACTCTCCATCCCCTCCGCCTCCGGGTCGAGGCCGTTCTCCGCCGCCACCCGGCCGAACCACTCGCCGCTCTGCTTGAGCTTGCGCTCGCAGGTCGTGAAGTCGGTCCAGGCGAGGCCGAAGCGCTGGGCGAAGCCTTCGGCCCACTCGAAGTTGTCGAGCAGCGACCAGGCGTGGTAGCCGCGCACGTCGGCGCCGTCGGCGATGGCGCGCGCGAGCGCGGCGAGGTAGCCGCGGAAGTATGCGATGCGGCGCGCGTCGCGGATCACGCCCTCCGCATCGGGGCCGTCGCCGTACGAGCAGCCGTTCTCGGTGATCTCGAGCACGGGCCGCGCGTAGTCGCGCGTCACGCGCATCACCATGTCGTAGAGCGAGTCGGGCCAGACCTCCCAGCCGAAGTCGGTGCGCGGGCCCTGGCGGCCGCTGAAGCCGAGCGAGCGAGCGCCGAGCCCGAGGCCGTCCCGGGAGTCTGCGCGCACGAGCATGCGCGAGTAGAGGTTGATGCCGACGAAGTCGAGCGGCGCCGCGACGCGGGCCATGTCGCCCTCGCGCACGTCGAGCTCGGCGGGCAGCCCGCGCTCGAAGCACGCCGGGTACTCGCCGCGCAGCGCCGCGCGCAGGAAGAAGTCGTTGGACCAGCCATGCATGCGCTCCGCGGCTTCGGCGTCGGCGGCCGCGTCGCTCGCCGGCGCGGCCGGGGCCATCGAGAAGGCGCTGCCGATGCGCAGGCCCGGGCGCTCCTCCTTCACCGCGCGGAAGGCTTCTCCCTGCGCGAGCGCGACCACGTGGGTGGCCCGCAACAGCGCGGTGCGATCGCGCACGCCCGGCGCGTGGATGCCGTCGCCGTAGCCGAAGTTCGTGAAGATCGAGGGCTCGTTGAACAGCATCCACTCCGAGACGCGGTCGCCGAGCGCGCGCACCACGAGATGCGCGTACTCCGCGAAGCGAGCGGCGGTGTCGCGCGCCGGCCAGCCGCCTGCGTCCTCGAGCGCCTGCGGCAGATCCCAGTGATACAAGGTGGGGAACGGGCGGATGCCGGCGGCGAGCAGCGCGTCGACGAGCCGGCGGTAGTAGTCGAGGCCGGCGGGGTTGGCGCGGCCGTGGCCCTCGGGCTGGACGCGCGGCCAGGCGATCGAGAAGCGATAGCTGCGGAGGTGCATCGCACGCAGCAGCGCGACGTCGTCCGCGCTGCGGTGGTAGGAGTCGCAGGCGCGATCGCCGGTGTCGCCGCCCTTGATGCGGCCTGGCGTGTGCGCGAAGCGATCCCAGATCGACTCGCCCTTGCCGCCTTCGCGCGCGCCGCCTTCGATCTGATAGGACGCCGTGGCGGCGCCCCAGCGGAAGCCGTCCGGAAACGTGAGGCGACTCATGCGGCCGGCCACGTTAGCGCGACGAGTGCGCCCGCGAGCAGCGCGCCGTCCACGAACAGCGCGCCGTAGCGCTCCGTCGGGCGGAAGCCGAGCAGCGCGGCGCCCATCGCGGCCGGCAGCGCCGCGAGCGGGCGCACCGCGGCGGGGCCGAGTAGCGCCGCGGCGAGCCCCGCGAACAGGACGGCGCCGGCTACGCGCCGCGTGCGCTTCGGGCCGTAGTGCGCGGCGAGCCCTTCCTGGTCGCGCAGGTTCGAGAGCATCACGTTCGCGAGCACCGTCGCGCCGACGACCCCGGCGACCCAGCCGAGATGCTGCGCGCCCGGATTTGCCGCCGCGGGGATCCCCACCGGCACCGCCGTCCACGCGAAGGTGAGATAGACGGGCTTCACCGGGGCGAAGCGCTTGAGCCGGCGGTGGGCGAAGCCCAGGGCTCCGACGAGCGCGGCGAGCGCGAGTGGGCGCGGCCCGAGCGCGAGCGCGGCCGCCGCGGCGCCGGCGCCCGCGACGCCGGCGAGGGCGAGCAGCGCGCGGCGGTGCCGGGCCACGAACGCGGCGCGCGCCGGCGCCGTAACGCGGTCGCGCGACAGATCCCGCACGCGGTCGATCGCGTACACGCTCAGCGTGCCGCCGCTGACGAGCGCGAGCAGGGCCGGCCCCGGTGAAACCCCGAGGGCCCGAGAGGCCGCGGCCGTCAGCGCTGCCGCGGCCCCGGCGAGCCAGGCGCTGCTCCACAGGCACGCGTCGAGCCAAGCAAGCGCCATCCAAGGAGGCTACCTTGCTTCGACTGTGCGCAGGGTTCCCGCCATCGTCGCCGCCGGGGACGCGAAGGCCGCGCGCGCCGTCTACGGCGAAGCCAAGGCCTATCTGGAAGTGGGCGGCCGCACCTTGATCGCGCGCATCGTCTCGGTGCTGCAGCGCGTGCCCGAAGTCTCCGAGGTGTGGGTGGTCGGCAACGCCGAGCGGATCGCCAAGGCGCTCGACGAGGAGACGCTGAGCCGCGAGCTGGTGAAGCCGCTCTGGATCGTCCCGCAGTACCGGAACCTCTACGAGAACGCCTGGTACACGTACCGGCGGCTGCTGCCCGGCGCCGGCGCCGAGGGGCGCGACCCGACGCCCGAGGAGGTGGAGCTTCCCATCCTCTATCTGTCGACGGACCTGCCTTTTGCCACGCCGCAGGAGGTCTCGGAGTTCGTGCGCAAGGGGCTCGTCGCCAACGTGGACTATGCGCTCGGCCTGGTGACCGAACAGGAGCTCGAGGCGTTCTATCCGAAGGACGGCGAGCCCGGCATCCGCATGGCGTACTTCAACCTGCGCGAGGGCCGCTTCCGGCAGAGCAACCTGCACCTCGTGAAACCGGCCAAGCTCGGCCAGCGCCAGCGCATCGAAGACATGTACGAGCATCGCTACCAGCGTGAGCCGGGTCAGGCGCTCGGCCTCGCGTGGCGGATCTTCGCCGGCCAGGGCGGCGGCCTCCGCGTGGTGTTCTACTACGGGCTCATGCACCTCGCGGGCATCCTCGATCGCAACGGCTGGCGCCGCTTCGCCGACGCCGTGCGCAGCTTGATCTCCCTCCAGCGCGTCGAGCGCGCGTGCGGCGCGCTGCTGCAGGCGAGCTTCCGCTTCGTGGTCACGGGCATCGGCGGCTGCGCGCTCGACGTGGACAACGAGCACGATCTCGACGTGGCGCGGCAGCGCTTCACGGCCTGGGAGCGCGAGCTCGCGCGCGTGGCCGAGGTGCAGCAGGGCCCGCTCCCGCTGCCCGCAGGGGCGGGGCGCGGCCTGGCGCCGCGGCGCGTGCTGCCGCCCGGCCCGCCGGCCCCGTGACGCCGCGCGAAGACCTCGCCCGCGAGCTTCTCGCCGTGCGCGAGAGCGCCGGCCTCTTCCAGCTGCCCGGGCGCGGCGTGCTCGAGGTGGGCGGCGGCGATCGCGTGCGTTGGCTCGACGGCATGATCTCGGCGGACGTGAAGGCCCTCGCGGTGGGCGGCGGCGCGCACGGGCTCTTGCTCACGCGCCAGGGCCGCATCGTCGCCGACCTGCATGTGCTCGCACGCACGGAGGGCTTCTGGCTCGAGCTCGAAGCTGCGGCGTTGCCGGGCGTCCAGGGGCGCCTCGCCGGGTACGTGATCGCCGACGATGTGACGCTCACGGACAAGAGCGCCGAGCTCGCGCGCTTCGCGGTCGAAGGCCCGCGCGCGGCCGAGCGACTCGCGGCGGCCGGGGGCGACCCGAGCGGCCTCGCGCCGCACGGCTGGCGGGAGGTGAGCATCGCCAGTGCGCCGAGCGTCGTGGCGGCCTACGGCTTCAGCGGCCTGCCCGGCTTCCAGCTCTTCGTCCCGACCGGCTCCGCCGACGCCGTGAGCGACGCGTTGCTCGCGACCGGCCTCGCCCCCGCGTCGGGCGACACGCTCGAGTGTCTGCGGATCGCTGCGGGCCTCCCCTGGCTCGGCCGCGAGCTCGACGAGAGCGTGCTCCCGGCCGAGGCGCGCCTCGACGCCGCGATCTCCACCACGAAGGGCTGCTACACGGGCCAGGAGGTGGTGACGCGCATGCGCAGCCGCGGGCGCGTCCGGCACCTGCTGGTCGGGCTGCGCTTCGAGGGCGACGTGTTGCCCGCCGACGGCGCCGAGATCGAGGGCGCCGCGGGCCGCATCGGGCAGGTGACCAGCAGCGTGCTCTCCCCCGAAGAAGGCGCGATCGGCCTCGGCTTCGTGCGCGCGGAGGATGCGGAGCCGGGCGCGAGCGTGCGCGTGGCGGGAACGGCCGCGCGTCTCGCGGCGCTCCCGCTGCGGACCGGGGCGTGAAGGGCGCGCTCGTCGTCTTCGCGAAGCAGCCTGCGCCGGGACAGGTGAAGACTCGGCTCTGCCCGCCCTTCTCGCCCGAG
Organism: uncultured delta proteobacterium; assembly: GCA_963716895.1. Taxonomy (GTDB): domain Bacteria; phylum Myxococcota_A; class UBA9160; order UBA9160; family UBA6930; genus JBFIYM01. Next base: position 2,266,682 of record CAVQUJ010000010.1, on the reverse strand, counting down.
CAGGCCGCCCGATTCTACGCCTGCATGCTCGAAGACGTGCTCGAGAGCACGCTCGCGGCGAGCGCGGCGCTCGGCCTCGAGGCAGTGCTCGCGGTCGCGCCGCCCGAGGCGGCCGCCACGCTGCCGGCGCCCGCCGGTCTGCGCCGCGAGCCCCAGCGCGGCGCGGATCTCGGCGCGCGCATGGAGCATGCGTTCGCGCGCGAGCTCGCGGCCGGCCACTGCCCGGTGCTGCTGCGCGGCAGCGACAGCCCGACGCTCGGGCTCGCAACGCTCTCCGCCGCGCTCGACGCACTCGAGCGGAGCGACCTGGTGCTCTGTCCCGACCGGGACGGCGGCTACAACCTGGTGGGTCTGCGCCGCGCGGCGCCCGGCCTCTTCTCGCATCCCATGAGCACCGCGTCCGTGCTCGGCGACACGCTCGCGCGTGCGGCAGCGTCGGGGCTCGTGCATGCACTCCTGCCCGCGGGCTTCGACCTCGACACCGCGGCAGATCTCGCGCTGCTGGCCGAGGCCCGGCGCGCCGGCGCGGCCGGCGGGTGCCCCCGCACGCTCGCCTTCCTCGATCAGCACGGGCTCTGGCCGCGCTAGTGCCACGTGCGCGGGCAGCGCGCCTGCTCGAGCGGCAAGCGCGCCAGCGGTTCGCGCCAACCCGCACCGAGGTGAGCCGCGCGCTGCATACCAGAACGCGGCACGCCTCTTGCTCTCTCGCTGGCTGGGCTGCGCGTGAAGCACGGGCGCGGGGTGATGAGCCCCGCGTCCGTCGCTCGTCGATTCCTACGCGCGGCCTCAGTCCCAGATGGAGAATCGCGGCGCGATGCCGAGCTTCTCCATCTTGGTGTAGAGCGTGCGGCGGCCGATGCCGAGCTCGCGAGCGGCGGCCGAGCGGTTGCCGCGCGCGCGGCGCAGCGCCCGGGCGATGCGCCAGGCCTCGGCCAGCTCCACCCAATCGCGCAGCGGCGGCGGGCTGCCGCCGTTGCGAGCTGCGACGCCCTGGAGGAACTGCTCCATCAGCGCGTCGAGCGAGGGGTTGGCGCCGGGGGGCGGCGAGGGACGGACGGGGGTGATGCGAGCAGGAGCGGCCATGGGGATTACCTCCACGAGCTCGGCTAAAGCAAGCGGCGTTCCAGCCCTGAGACGTCACCACACGCAGCGCGAGGCAGCGGCGTGCTCGTTCCCTGAGCAGCACTGCTCAGCAGCTGGGCAGGAAACGGCACACCAGGGCCGGCGCGTGCCCGCTAATCCCACGTCCGGCTTGGCACGCGAGTTGCTCTACGTTCTGCTCGCCCCGTCGCGGGTCGGCCGCGGAAGGGAAGCCAGGAACAGGAGGCGCCATGCGCAAGATCGAGGCCGTGATCAAGCCCTTCAAGCTCGACGAGGTGAAGGAAGCCCTGCACGGGATCGGCATTCAGGGCATGACGGTGACCGAGGTGCGCGGCTTCGGTCGGCAGAAGGGCCACACCGAGCTCTACCGCGGCGCCGAGTACGTCGTGGACTTCCTGCCGAAGATCAAGATCGAGATCGCGGTCAAGGACGAGATGGTGGACAAGGTGATCGACGCCATCGTCTCGGCCGCGAACACCGGCCGCATCGGCGACGGCAAGATCTTCGTGCTCCCCATGGAAGAGGCGATCCGCATCCGCACGGGCGAGCGCGGTTCCGAGGCCGTCTAGCCAGCCGCGAGTGGACGTCGTAACGGGGTAAGCTCCGCCCGCACATGGCTTCACCTCGGCTCCGGCGCGGCTCGCGGCTCGGGAAGTACCGGCTCGAACGGCTGCTCGGCGAGGGGGCGTTCGCGGCGGTATGGCGCGCGCGCGACACCGTGGAGAACCGCGCGGTCGCGCTCAAGATCGTCGACGCCGCCCAGGTGGCCGAGTGGGGCCGCGACGCCATCGCGCACGAGGCGCGCATCGCGACGCGGCTCTCGCACCCCAACATCGTGGCGGTGCGAAACGCGGATTGGGTCGACGGCCACTTCGTGCTGGCCACCGACCTCGCCGAGCGCAGCCTCGCCGACTACGCCGGCGCGCGCCGCTCGGGCGAGCTGGCGCTGCGCGTGGTGCGCGACGTCGCCGCCGGCCTCGCGCACGCGCACGCCCAGGGCATCCTGCACCGCGACGTGAAGCCGGAGAACGTGCTGATCTTCTCCGACCGGCACGCCGCGCTCGCGGACTTCGGCGTCTCGCGCTTCGCGCCCGGCGCCACGGTCACCGTCACCGACGCGGGCACCTTCGGTTACGTCGCGCCGGAGCAGGCGTACGGGCGGCCGCGGCTGGCCTCCGACGTGTTCTCACTCGGCTTGATCGCCTACGAGCTGCTCTCGGGCACGCTGCCCACCTGGCCCTTCGAGTGGCCGCCGGCGGGCCACCGCCGCTTCCTCGCGCGCGTGCCGGAGCCGCTGCGCCCGGTGCTGCGCAAGGCCGCGGCCTTCGACCCGCGCCGTCGCTACGCCGATGCCGTCGCCTTCCACGACGCGCTCGAGCGCGCCTTCGCGAAGGTGGAGCAGCCGCGGCCGCAGGGGCGGAAGCGGCGCCGCCGCGAGGCGCCCGCGCTCTCGCCGCTCGCGCTCCAGGCGGAGAGCTTCCGCCGCCGCACCGGCGCCGCGCTCGAGCTCCGCTTCCGCTGCCATCGCTGCGACGGCCCGATCGCGGAGTCGATGCGCGTCTGCCCGTGGTGCGGCTCTGGCGACAACTCCTTCCGCGAACTGACGCGCTACCCGCTCGTCTGCCCGAGCTGCGAGCGCGGCGTGCGGCCCGAGTGGACCGAGTGCCCGTGGTGTCACGCGGGGCACTTCACGGGCAACGGTCGGCCGCCACGCCCCGATCCCTCGGCCGAACGACGCTGTGCCGCTCGCGGCTGCCCCGGCCAGCTGCGGCGCTTCATGCGCTACTGCCCGGTGTGCAAGCGCAAGCCCGGTCGCCCCTGGTCTCATCCCGCTCTGCCGGATCGCTGCGCGCGCTGCCGCGGCCCGGTCTCGCACGGCTTCTTCCGGTTCTGCCCCTGGTGCGGGAGACGGGGGCCGGCGGAGCGCCCGAAGTTCCGCCGCCGCTGATCAGACCACGCCGACCTGTTGCATGCGGTAGTAGAGCGAGCGCCGCGGCACGCCGAGGCGCCGGGCGGCTGCGGTGCGATCGCCGTCGCAGTGCTCGAGCGCGAGCCGGATGCGCCAGCGCTCCGCGTGGCGCAGCCAGTCGGCGAGGCTGAGGGAAGGGCGGCCTTCGAGTGCCACCGCTCTCTCGTAGAGCGCCTCGAACAACTGCTCCAGCCGATCGCGCTCGAGCGGCCCCATCGCCTCTCGCTTGCCCACGCCGAAAGGCGCTGCAAGAGGCGTTCCGCGCCCCCGCCGCCCGCCCGGCTCGCGCGGGGCACCCGGCAGCGCTCGGCCGCCGCTTCCGCGGGCAGACCCTGCCTGCATCGAGGGCAGGATTCCGGGCGAGCCTGCGCCGGTCGCGCAGAAAATAGCCCGGGTGCGCCGAAACAGGCACGTGCAAGCGCTGGCACGCAGGTTGCTCTAGGCCACACCGAGCCGGCCGAGGCCGGCACGAATGGAGGAGAACCATGGCGCCGTACCGAAACCCCGATCATCGCTGGCTGTCCGCGTGTATGCGGATTCTTGCCGGCTTCGTCCCGCTCGCCCTCGCGAGCGCGGCATCCGCCGAGGATGCCGCCGCACCCGTGCTCGACACGGGCAACACGGCCTGGCTGCTGACCAGCAGCGCGCTCGTGCTGATGATGACGATCCCCGGCCTCGCGCTGTTCTATGCGGGTCTGGTCCGCGTGAAGAACACGCTCTCGCTCTTCATGCAGTGCATGGTCGCGGCAGGCGCGGTCGGCGTGCTGTGGATCCTCGTCGGCTACACGCTCGCGTTCTCGACGGGCAACGCCTTCATCGGCGATCTCTCGAAGCTCGGGCTCGCGGGCATCGAGCCCAGCACGCTGTGGGGCACCTACGGGATTCCCGAGTACGTGTTCGTGATGTTCCAGGCCATGTTCGCGATCATCACGCCTGCGCTGATGATCGGGGCGTTCGCGGAGCGCATGCGCTTCGGCCCGTACCTCGCCTTCATCACGCTCTGGCTGCTGCTCGTCTACTGCCCGCTCGCACACATGGTGTGGGGTGGCGGCTGGATCGGCGCGATGGGCGCCAAGGACTTCGCCGGCGGCCTCGTGGTGCACATGTCGAGCGGCTACTCGGCGCTCGTCGCGGCGATCTTCCTCGGCAAGCGCAAAGGCTTCGGCAAGGAGGCGATGCCGCCCCACAACGTGCCCTACACGGTGATCGGCGCGGCGCTCCTCTGGGTCGGCTGGTTCGGCTTCAACGCCGGCAGCGAGCTGATGGCGGATGGGATCGCCGGCCTCGCCTTCCTCACCACGAGCACCGCCACCTCGACCGCGCTCATCACCTGGATGGCGATCGAGTGGCTCCACCGCGGCAAGCCCACTGTGCTGGGCGTGGCCACCGCGGCGGTGGCGGGCCTGGTGGCGATCACGCCCGCCTGCGCGTTCGTGACGCCGATGGGCTCGATCGCGGTCGGCTTCGGCGTCTCGGTGCTCTGCTACGTGGCCGTGACGTTCCTGAAGCCCGCGCTGGGCTACGACGACTCGCTCGACGTGTTCGGCGTCCACGGGGTCGGCGGAACCTGGGGCGCACTTGCGACCGGGCTCTTCATCGCTCCCTTCGCGCTGCCCGAGGGCGTGACGCAGGGCGCACAGATCCTCACGCAGCTCAAGAGCATCCTGTTCACGGCGACCTTCGCACCGATCGTGACGATCGTGATCCTGCTCGTGCTGCGCGTGGTCTTCGGCTCGCTGCGCCTCGACGAGGAGTCGGAGTTCGTCGGTGTGGACCTCTCGGAGCACAGCGAGACGGCCTACATGTTCGGCTCGGCGAGCGGCTCGCCGAGCACGCATTCGGCGCACGAGGGCGCGCCTCTGGCCAGCCCCGTGAAGGTGAAGGCACCGGCCTAGGGCAGGGCTCCTTCCGCTCGCGTCAGACCGTCGCGCGCGTCCGTGGCTTCCGCGGGCGCGCGCGACGCGCTTTCGGGCGCGGCTCCACCCTCTTCTCGAGCTGGCGCAGCATGCGCGCCGCGTCGCTGCGCAGCTGGGTCTGGAGCTTCTGCCAGCGCTTGTCGCGCTCGGCGCGCGCCGCCTCGAGCTGGCGCTGCGCCTCGCGCAAGTTCTTCACCAGATCGCGGAGCATGCGCGCGATCGGGGTCGGGAGCTGGCGCTCCAGCCGCGCGAGATTGCGCTCCCAGTCTCTGGTGCGTCGTCGAGCGGGCATGGGTCCTCCTTAGGGCGTGGCGCCGGCCACGCTGCCGTTGGTGGTCTTCGCGGCGCGCGCCGGGCGGCGCGTGGCCTTGCCCTGCTCCGCGGCGACGGGCGGCGGCGTCTGCGCCACGACCTTCGCTGCCGCGGCCACGCGCGCGTAGGAAGCGCGGATCTGCTCCACGAACACGTCGGCGTCGGGCACCAGGTCGGGGTCGGAGTTGAAGCCCCAGTGCACGAAGCCGTCGTAGCTCGCGAGCGCGATGCCGACGCCGAGCGACTCCAGCAACGGCACCTGCGGATACAGCTCCAGCATGCGCGCGCCCTGGAGATAGAGCGGGAACTGCGGCCCCGGCACGTTCGTCACGATCGTGTTGATCGGGCCCGAGACCGAGCGGGCGCCGAGCGTGAGCAGCGTGGACGGCGTGAACTCCGCCAGCTTCATGATCGTCTCGACGCCGAGCGCGGTGCGCTCCTCCTTGAGCCGCGCCGTCTCGGCGTGGATGGCTGCGAGCTGCGCGGACGCCTCGGCTTCCCGGATCGGGAGCGCGATCACCCACGACGAGACGTGATTGCCGAGCTTCCCCTTCTGCTCGGCGTTGCGGACGCTCACCGGCGCCGAGACGCGGAAGGTGAGACCGGCCGGGTCGACGCCGCGGAGGAGCAGGTACTCCCGCACGGCGCCCGTCACGACCGTGAGCACCACGTCGTTGATGGTGCAATCGAGCGCGTGGCGCATCGCCTTCAGGTCGGCGAGCGGCACGCGCCACCAGTCGAAGCGGCGATGCGGCCCGACGGTGCCGTTGAGCGGGGTGTCGTCCGCCGACAGGCCCATGCCCGCCATCTTGATCACGGCCCGCAGTCGCGTGCGGACCTCGTGGCGGACGTCGTCCGTCTCCTCCGAGAAGCGGCGCAGATCACGCGCGACGCGGAAGGGTGTGCCGAGCGAGCGCGCGACCTCCTCGCGCCACAGCTCGAAGCGGCTCGGTGCGCGCTTCGGGACGAAGGGCGGCGGCGGCTCGACCTCCGGCACGTCCGGCGAGATCGACATCAGGATCTGCGACAGGTCCATCCCCGACGCGCCGTCGATCATGCAGTGGTGGATCTTGGTGATCAGCGCGAAGCGGTCGCCGCCGTCGAGGCCCTCGACCAGCCAGTTCTCCCAGAGCGGGCGCCGGCGATCCAGGGGCTGCGACATGATCCGAGCGGAGAGGCGCTTCAGCTGGGTGGCGGAGCCGGGCTTCGGCAGCGCCGTGTGCCGGATGTGGAAGTCGAGGTTGAAGCGCGGATCGTCCACCCAGACGGCGTGCTGGAAGCCGGGGATCCAGTGGAGCTTCTGGCGGTAGCGCGGGACGCGATGCAGGATCGCCTCCGTTGCACGTCGAAAGCGCTCGACGTCGATCCCGCCGTCGGCAGTCCGGAACGGCCCGACCTCGAAGACCATCGTCGAAGCCACGTGCATGTGGACGTTCGGCGTCTCGAAGAGCAGGAACGAGTTGTCCTGGGCGGAGAGACGGTCGTAGCCGTAGCGGGGCATGGGGGGGCCCTCCGGAGGAGGCCCATTCTACGCCCGCGCGGTGAGCCCGAGCACCTGTTCCATGTCGTAGAGGCCGGGCGGCCGGCCGAGCAGCCAGCTCGCGGCCACGAGCGCCCCGCGGGCGAAGTGCTCACGGGTCGCGGAACGATGCGTGAGCTCGAGTCGTTCGCCACGCCCGATGAAGAACGCGGTGTGCTCGCCCGGGTTGTCGCCGCCCCGCAGCGCAACCACCCCGATCGTGGGCTTCGCGCGCGCGCCCGTCTCGCCCTCGCGCGCGAGCGTGAGGCGGAGCTCCGGCCCGGGCCCGCGCCCCTCCGCGATCGCCTCGGCGATCCGCAGCGCCGTCCCGCTCGGTGCATCGATCTTCCCCGCGTGGTGTAGCTCGACGATCTCGGCGTCGAAGCCGTCGCCGAGCAGCCGGCTCGCCTCGCGCACGAGATGGAAGAGCACGTTCACGGCGACCGAGAAGTTCGAGGTGAACACGATCGGGATCCGCTCGGCGAGCTCCTCGATCTCCTTCTTCTCGCCGGACGAGAGGCCGGTGGTGCCGACCACGCAGGGAAGGCCGCGCTCGGCCGCGAGCCGCACGATCGCCAGCGTGGCGGATGGATTTGCGAACACGATCGCAATATCGACCGAAGCCATCGCCGCCGCAGCGTTTTCCTCGAGCCGCACGCCCGGGGCGAGCTCGCGGCCGAGCGCGGGGTGGCCGGGCCGCTCGAGCGCGGCGGCGAGCGCCAGCTCGGGGTGGTCCTCGAGGAGCGCGCGGAGGCTTTCGCCCATGCGCCCGAGCGCGCCGGCCACGAGCACGCGGCGCCGGCTCACAGGAGGCCGAACTCTTTCAGCGCGAGCTGGAGGCGCGCGCGGTTCGGATCCGAGATCCGCACCAGCGGAAGCCGCAGCTCCTCCTGGATCAGGCCGCGCATCGCGAGCGCGGCCTTGACCGGGATGGGGTTCGTCTCGCAGAACAGCGCGTCGAGCAGCGGCAGCAGCCGATAGTAGACGTCCCGCGCCCGCGCGAGGTCGCCCGCCCAGAAGGCGCGCACCAGCTCCACCACGTCGCCCGGCGCCACGTTCGAGGCGGTCGAGATCACGCCTGCGCCGCCGAGCGCCATCATCGGCAACACCGCCCAGTCGTCGCCCGAGAGCACCTTGAAGTCGTCCGGCGTCGCCGCGATCAGCTGCGCGACCTGGTGCAGGTCGCCGCAGGACTCCTTCACGCCGACCACCTGCTCGATCTCGGCCAGCCGCGCGAACGTGGCCGGCAGGATGTTCGAGGCCGTGCGTCCGGGGATGTTGTAGACGACGAGCGGGAACGAGGTCTCGCGCGCGATCGTCGCGTAGTGCTGGACGATGCCCTCGGGCGTCGGCCGGTTGTAGTAGGGAGAGATGAGGAGCGCGCCGTCCGCGCCGGCCTCCTTGGCGTGCAGCGTGAGCGCGATCGCCTCGGCGGTGGAGTTCGAGCCGGTGCCAGCCAGCACGCGCACGCGCGCGCGCGCTGCCGCGACGACCACCTCGATCACGCGCCGGTGCTCGGCGTGCGAGAGCGTGGCGGCCTCGCCGGTGGAGCCGCACGGCACGAGCCCGTCCACGCCGGCCGCGATCTGCTGCTCGACCAGCTCGTGCAGGGTCCGCTCGTCCACCGTGCCGTCGCGGAACGGGGTCACGAGTGCGGTGTAGACGCCCTCGAACATGCTCTAGCCCCCCTCGACCTCGATGGTGCCCGTGAAGACTGTGGCGGCGGGCCCGGTCATGAACACGCTGGCGGAGCCGCCGGCCCACGAGATGTCGAGGTCGCCGCCGCGCAGCTCGACACGCACGCGGGCGTCGGTCGCGCCGCGCAGGATCGAGGCGACGGCCACCGCGCACGCGCCGCTGCCGCAGGCGAGCGTCTCGCCGGCGCCGCGCTCCCAGGTTCTTTGACGCACGTGGCTGCGGCTCACGAGCTGCACGAACTCCACGTTGACGCGGTTCGGGAACGCGTCATGACGCTCGAGCTTCGGGCCGAGCGTCTCGACCGGTGCGGCGTCCACGTCGCTCACGTAGACCACGCAGTGCGGGTTGCCCATCGAGACGCTGCTCACCGAGAGCGCGCGTCCGTCCACCGCGAGCTCCGCGTCGAGCACCGGGCCGGGCCCCGCCGGGTCGCCGAGCCGCGTCGGGATCTTGGCCGGCGCGAGGATCGGCGGGCCCATGTCCACGGTCACACGCCCGGGGCCGGCCCAGCGCGGCGTCACCACGCCCGAGAGCGTCTCGACGCGCAGCTCCTCCCGATCGGTGTGGCCCGCCTCGCGCAGATATTGGAAGAAGCAGCGGATCCCGTTCGCGCACATCTCCACCTGCGAGCCGTCCGCGTTGTAGATCTCCATGCGGAAGTCCGCGGCGCGCGAGGGCCGCACCACCAGCAGCTGGTCGAAGCCGATCCCGAAGTGACGATCGCCGAGCCGCTGGGCGAGCGGCTCGAGCGGGGGCAGCGGCGTGCGGATGCCGTCGAGCACGACGAAGTCGTTGCCCGCGCCGTGCATCTTGGTGAACGGGAGCTTCACGGCGCGCCCTCCGGCGGCGGCTCTTCCTCGCTCTCCGGTGCGGGCGGAGGCGCGGGCTCCGGGGGAGCGGGATGCCGGCTCTCGCCTTCCGGCACCACCGGGAGCGGGATGGCGACGGCGGGCTTCTTCGCCGCCGCGGGCTCGGCGCCGGCGCGCACGGGCGGGCCGTACTTCCCGCACGCCAGCGCGAGGCCGAGCAGGAGGCAGGCGAGGCTCGCGGCGAAGCGCCTCACGGCGTGGGCTCGGGCCGGGCGAGCGCGTCGCGTTCGGCCGCGAGGCGAAGCGCCGCGGCGTCGAGCGCCTCGCGCACGCGCGCGCGAGCGGTGCCGCCCGAGAGCGCGCGGCGCTCGAGCGCGGCCTCGACCGAGAGCAGCGCGCCGGCGCCGCTCGGGAACGCCGGATGGAAGGCCTGCAGCTCGTCCTTCGAGAGCGTGCGCAGGTCGCGGGGCCCGGCGATGCAGTGCGCCACGATCTTCCCGACGGCCTCGTGGGCCTCGCGGAAGGGCACGCCCTCCTGCACCAGCGCCTCGGCGAGGTCGGTCGCGAGCAGCAGCGGGTCGTCCGCGGCCGCACGCATGCGCTCCGTGTTCACGCGGAGGCCGGCCAGCGCGCCTGCCATCACCTCGAGCGAGTCGCCGAGCGTGCGGGCCGTGTCGAAGATCGGCTCCTTGTCCTCCTGGAGGTCGCGGTTGTACGTGAGGGGCAGCCCTTTCAGCACCGTCAGCAGCGTCACCAGGTTGCCGATCGCGCGCCCGCTCTTGCCGCGCACCAGCTCGGGCACGTCGGGGTTCTTCTTCTGCGGCATCAGGCTCGAGCCGGTCGAGTAGGCGTCGGCCAGCTCGACGAAGCCGAACTCGGCGCTCGACCAGAGCACGAGCTCCTCGGCGAGGCGCGAGAGGTGCACCATGCAGATCGCGCCGGCGGCGAGGAACTCGAGCGCGCGCGTCGCGCGAGGCCACGGCGTCCATGCTGTTGGCGATTCGGCCCCTCGAAGCCGAGCGCCGCGGCGGTGGCCGCGCGATCGAGCGGCAGCGTCGAGCCGGCCAGCGCGCCGGCACCGAGCGGCGCGAGCCGCAGCCGCCGGTCGAGATCCGCGAAGCGCTCGCCGTCGCGCCCGAGCATCTGCTCGAAGGCGAGCCAGTGATGCGCGAGTCGCACCGGCTGCGCGCGCTGGAGGTGCGTGTAGCCGGGCAGCACCGTCTCGACGTGCTCGCGCGAACGCGTGATCAGCACCTCGCGGCAGCTCGGCGAGGCCGCGGCGCGCGGCGCGCGCAGCGTCGCGCAGGTAGAGCTGGAGGTCGGTCGCGACCTGGTCGTTGCGGCTCCGCCCCGTGTGCAGCCGGCCGGCAGCCGGGCCGATGCGCTCGCGCAGCCGCGCCTCCACGTTCATGTGGATGTCCTCGAGCTTCTCGTCGAACGGGAAGCGCCCGCTCTCGAGCTCGCGCGCGATCTCCTCGAGCCCGCGCACGATCGCCTCCGCGTCCGCGGCGGGGATCAGGCCCGTCGCGCCGAGCATCCGGGCGTGGGCGAGCGAGCCGCGGATGTCGTAGCGGGCGAGCGCGCGGTCGAAGCCGATCGAGGCGCTGAAGCGCTCGACGGAGGGGTGGGTCGGCTCGCGGAAGCGGCCGCCCCAGAGCTTGCCGCGTTCCTCGGGGGCCATGGGCTCGAAATCTCCGGGAATCCGCGGGGCTTCGCAACGTCCCTCGTGAACCGCTGGCTCCCGTCCGGCGTCTTCGTGTGTCAGCCTACTCGCGGAGCTCGCGGGTTCCGGGGGATGCTTGGCTCGAGCACGCAAGAAGGGGCGTAGCGGCTGGCGCACGGCTGCCGCCGTGCTGCTGGTCGCCGGCTTCGCGGGCGGCTTCGCGGTCGCGCGCACGGTCGTGCAGCTCGATCAGGTGGTGCGCGAGCGCTTCGGCGGCCGGCTGTTCCGCGTGCCGTCCCGTGTGCTCTCGGCGCCCACCATCCTCTACCCGGGTCTCGATTGGAAGCAGATCGAGCTGCCGAGCACGCTCCAGCGCCTCGGCTACCGGGAGACCGCCTCGGCGAAGGACCTCGCCCTCGGCCGCTACGCCTGGAAGGGCAGCGAGGTCTCGATCCACCGGCGGGCGTTCGAGCACCCGACGCGGGCCGAGCCCGCACGGGTGCTGCAGCTCCGTCTCGCGGGGAACGTGATCGAGGAGCTGCGCGACGCCGACACCGGCCGCGAGCTCGGAGCGGCCTTCCTCGAGCCCGAGCTGGTCGGGGCCTACTACGGGCCCGACCACGAGCAGCGCGAGCTCGTGCGCGTGGGCGACGTCCCGCCGCACCTGATCGACGCGATCCTCGCCGTCGAGGATCAGCGCTTCCTCAGCCACCGGGGCGTCGACCTGCGCCGCATCGCGGGGGCGCTGCTCGCGAACCTGCGCGCCGGCGGCATCCGCGAGGGCGGCAGCACGCTCACGCAGCAGCTGGTGAAGAACTTCTTCCTCACGCCCGAGCGCAGCTTCCAGCGCAAGCTCCAGGAAGCCGTGATGGCCCTGATCGTCGAGGCGCGGTACGAGAAGGACGCCATCCTCGAGGCCTATCTCAACGAGATCTACCTCGGCCAGCGCGGCTCGACGGCGGTCCACGGCGTCGGGGAGGCCGCCCGCTTCTACTTCGGGAAGAGCGTGCGCGATCTCTCGCTGCCGGAGTCGGCGTTGATCGCGGCGATCATCAAGAGCCCGAACGGGCTGTCGCCGCACGCGGACAACCCCGAGCGCACGCTCGAGCGCCGCAACCTGGTGCTCGCGCTGATGCGCGACCAGGGCCGCATCGACGACGTGGCGTTCGCCGCTGCGCAGGCGGAGCCCCTGCGGGTGGCGAAGCTCACGCCCGAGCCGCGCGAGGCCCGCTACTTCCTCGACGCGCTCCAGCGCCAGCTGCCCGACTTCTACGGCACGGCCACGCTCACCACCGAAGGGCTGCAGATCTACTCGACGCTCGACCTGCGGCTCCAGCGCGCGGCCGCACGCGCGCTCTCGGAGGAGCTGACGCGCTTCGAGAAGGCGTATCCGAAGCTCGCGCCGAAGGGCGAGTCGCGGCTCGAGGGCTGCCTCATCGCGCTGCGCCCTCAGACGGGAGAGGTGCTCGCGCTCGTCGGCGGCCGCGACTACGCGAAGAGCCAGTTCGACCGCTGCACGCAGGCGCGGCGGCCGGCGGGCAGCGTCTTCAAGCCCTTCGTGTACGCCGCCGCGCTCGAGCCGAGCGCGGGTGGGCCGGAGGTGACGCTCGCGGCGTGGGTGGACGACGCGCCGCTCGAGGTCAGCACGCCGGCGGGCCCGTGGCGTCCGAAGAACTTCGACCGCGAGAACCACGGCCGCGTGCCGCTGCGCGAGGCTCTCGAGCGCTCGTACAACGTCGCGACGGCGCGGCTCGCGCAGCAGGTGGGGATCCCGCGGGTTGCGGACATGGCGCGCCGGCTCGGCATCGAGAGCCCGCTCTCGCTCGTGCCGAGCCTCGCGATCGGCGCGGCCGACATCACGCCGCTCGAGCTGGCGCGCGCGTACGCCACGCTCGCGAACGGCGGCATCCGGCCCCACATCCGCACCTTCGAGGACGTCGTGGATCCGAACGCCGGCACGCTCGAGCGGCAGCCGATCGAGTTCGAGCGCGTGCTCGACGGCGGCACCGCCTATCTCGTCACGTCGCTGCTCGAGGGCGTCGTCGATCGCGGCACCGCGGCGCCGCTGCGCGCGCAGGGCCTGGTCGGCCCGATCGCCGGCAAGACCGGCACCAGCAACGAGGAGCGCGACGCCTGGTTCGTGGGCTACACGCCCGAGCTCGTGGCCGTGGTCTGGGTGGGCTTCGACGAGCCGCGCAGCCTCGGCTTCGCCTCGAGCGTGATCGCGCTCCCCGTCTGGGGGCGCTTCCTGCGCGAAGCCACCGGCGGCACGGGTGCGCGGCGCGTTCCTGCGTCCGCCCGACGTCGAGGAGATCGAGATCGATCCGACGAGCGGCGCCGTCGCGCTCGCCGGCTGCCCGACGCGCCGGGTCGAGTACTTCCTGCCCGGCACCGAGCCGGCGACGACGTGTCCCGGCTGGGCCGAGCCGTGGCGCCGCGACGAAGCGGGCGGCGAGCGGAACATCCTGGAGAAGCTCTTCGACTCATGGCTCGAGCGACTCTGACACGTCCGGCGGGGAGTCTCGCGGCGGCGCTGCTCGCGAGCGCGCTGGCGCTCGCGCTGCCAGACGGGCATCGCGCCGCACAGCGGCGCGACCGTGCATCTGTCGCGCGAGGCGAGCGCTGGTGATCCGGCGCGCCGCGCCTCGATGCGGCTGGTGCTCTCGGGCCTCGACGCCGACGAGGCGGGGCGCTCCGCAGAGGCCTCCTCGCTCTACGAGCGCTCGCTCCAGGTCGATCCCACGAACCCGTACGCGTGGCTCGCGCTGGCGCGGCAGGAGGTGTTCGAGGGCGATCCCGACCGCGGGCTCGCCGACCTCGACAAGGCCGACGCGCTGCTCGCCTCCGACGACGCAGCGGCGGCGCATCTCGCGGGGATCCGCGCCGCGGGCCTGCGCGCTGTCGGTCAGCCCGCGCTGGCCGAGCCGTTCATGCGCGAGGCGCGCGAGCGCGCGCCCGCGGCGTGGGCCGACGGCAAGCTCGACGCTGCCGAGCTGCGGTGATAGGTTGGGCCGCCCATGGCGCCGAAATCGCGCTTCTTTTTCGTGGCCTTCGCGATTTCGCTGGCTCTCGACCAACTCACGAAGACCTGGATCGTGAAGACGCTCGCCTTCACCGATCGCGTGAGCGTGATCGACGGCTTCTTCTACCTGACGCACGTCCGCAATCCCGGCGCAGCGTTCAGCTTGTTCGCGAACGCGCCCGAAGCGATCCGCGCGCCGTTCTTCATCGGCACCACGCTGATCGCGCTCGGGCTGATCGTCTCGTTCTTCCGCAAGCTCTCCCCAGGGGATCGCCTCTCTGCGCTCGCGCTCGGCCTGATCCTCGGGGGAGCGGTCGGCAATCTGCTCGATCGCTTGATCTACGGCGAGGTGGTGGACTTCCTCCACCTGCGACTGTGGAGCGGCTACTCGTGGCCCGACTTCAACGTCGCCGACTCGAGCATCGTGATCGGCGTCGCGCTGCTCGTGCTCGAGCTGTTCGCCAGCGAAGGAGAGTCGCTCTCAGACCCCCCCGGGAGCGAGTCGGATCCGGCACAGCGCTTGCCCGCGAGGGACTGACACAGCTCTGTGTAGTTCCCGTGCGCCTCCGTCGGTATTTCGCGGAAGAAAGCGCAACGGGTCGCTTGACACCGGCTCCGCGCTTGCGGTAAGAAGCGCGGGCGAAGGCGGCCCATGAAGTTCTTCATCGACACCGCGAGCGTCTCGGAGATCCGCGAGGCCGCCTCGCTCGGGCTGCTCGACGGCGTCACCACGAATCCGAGCCTGCTCTCGAAGGAGAAGGGCGATCCGCGCGAGATCCTGCGCGAGATCACCAAGATCGTGGACGGTCCGGTGAGCGCCGAGGTCACCGCCCTCGATCACGACGGCATGGTCTCGCAGGGCCTCGAGCTGCGGAAGGTCGCCGAGAACATCGTGGTGAAGATCCCGATGACGCTCGAGGGCCTGCGCGCGCTGCGCACGCTCTCGGATCAGGGCATCCCCACGAACTGCACGCTGATCTTCAACGCGACGCAGGCGTTGATGGCGGCGAAGGCCGGGGCGACCTTCGCTTCGCCCTTCGTCGGGCGCCTGGACGACATCGCGACCGACGGAATGCAGCTGATCGAGCAGATCTGCACGATCTACCGCAACTACGACTACGAGACGCAGGTGCTGGTGGCGAGCGTGCGCCACCCGATCCACGTGGTGCAGGCCGCGCTGATGGGCGCGCACGTGGTCACGATGCCTGCGAAGGTGATCCAGCAGCTGGCGGCGCACCCGCTCACGGACATCGGGCTGGAGCGCTTCCTCGCCGACTGGGAGAAGGTTCGCAACCGGACGTAGCCAACCGCTTCACGGACGGGCGCTTGCCCGAGAGAAGAACACCCCCCATGCGCAGGTCCAAGAGTGACTATGTGATCCAGACCGTCACGAACGCGCTCCGGCTGCTGGAGGAATTCCGGTACGCCGAGGAGCTCGGGGTGACGGCGCTGGCCCGGCGTCTCGGCCTCCACAAGAACAACGTGTTCCGCCTGCTCGCGACGCTCGAAGAGATGCGCTTCGTCGAGCAGTGCGCCGAGAACGAGCGCTACCGCCTCGGGACGGCCTGCCTCGGGCTCGGCCAGGCCTTCTCGCGCACGCGCTCGCTCACCCGGCTGGGGCGCTCCGTGCTCGAGAAGCTGGCGCTGGACACCGGCGAGACCGCCCATCTCGGCGTGCTCGACGGCTTCGACGTCGTGCACCTCGACGGCGAGGCGCCGAACCAGCTGGTCGGGACGCGCGTCCGGACCGGCGAGCGCCTGCCGGTGCACGCGAGCGCGCTCGGCAAGGTCATGCTCGCCTGCGGCGATCCGGCCGAGTGGGAGCGCGCAGACCGCGAGTGGATCCGCGGCGGCGACCTGGCGGCCACCACCGAGGCCACGATCACCGACCGCGACAAGTTCTTCGAGCACCTGCGGGGAGCGGCCGGCATGGGCTTCGCGCTCGACATCGAGGAGTGCGCCCCCGGCCTGTGCTGCGTGGCCGCGCCGGTGCGCGACGCGAACGCGCGCGTCGTGGCTGCGCTCTCGGTCTCCGCGCCCGTGTTCCGCGTCGGCGTCGATGCCATGCACGAGCGGATCGTGCCCGCGGTGACGAGCGCCGCGCAGGAGCTGTCGCGACGGCTGGGAGCAGCCGCCTAGGGCAAGCGCCGCGAGAGCGGCGCGCGCAGTGAGGCGGAGCCGAACGGAGTCACGACAGCTGAGCGCCGCGAAAGCGGCGCGCGCAGTGAGGCGAAGCCGAACGGAGTCATGACAGCTGAGCGCCGCGAAAGCGGCGCGCGCAGTGAGGCGAAGCCTGCGCGCCGGTCGGGGGCGCTGGCCTGGCTCCGTCGCTACCTTCGGCCCTCTAATTCCCCGGAATACCTGGGGAATGTGACCCGGAGTCAGCGATGGAGTTCCGCCTGACGGATGAGCAGCTGGCGCTGCAGGAGACCGCGCGCCGCTTCGCCCACACCGAGATCGCCCCGATCGCCGCGCACCACGACCAGACGGGCGAGTTCCCGATGGACGTGATGAGGAAGGCCTGGGAGCTCGGGCTGTCGAGCTCCTCGATCCCGGCTGCGTACGGCGGCGTCGGCCTCTCGGTCTTCGACGCCGTGCTGGCGGTCGAGGAGCTGGCCTGGGGCTGCGCCGGCATGGGCACCTCGATCATGTGCAACGACCTCGGGCTCACCCCGATCGTGGTCGGCGGCAGCGAGGCCCAGAAGAAGGAGTGGCTCGGCTACCTGACCCAGAGCTTCCGCCTGGTCTCGTTCTGCCTGTCGGAGCCCGGTGCCGGCTCGGACGTGGCGGGCCTCCAGCTGCTCGCGGAGAAGGATGGCGACCACTACGTGCTGAACGGCACGAAGTGCTGGATCACGAACGGGGGCGTCGCGGACCTCTACACGGTGTTCGCGACGCTCGATCGCAGCTCCCGCCACCAGGGCGTCTGCGCCTTCGTGATGCCCCGCGACACGCCCGGCATCACCGTTGGCAAGAAAGAGGACAAGATGGGTCAGCGCGCGAGCGACACGCGCGTGATCCACTTCGACAACGTGCGGGTGCCGGCCTCGCAGCGGCTCGGCGAGGAAGGCGAGGGCTTCCGGATCGCCATGCGCACGCTCGACACGACGCGGCCCTCGATCGGCAGCCTCGCGGTGGGCATCGCCCGCCGCGCCCTCGAGGAGAGCGTCGGCTACGCGAAGGAGCGCAAGGCCTTCGGCTTCCCGATCGCCGGCTTCCAGGCCGTGCAGTTCATGCTCGCCGACATGGCCAAGGACATCGAAGCCGCGCGCCTGCTCACCTACCAGAGCGCGTGGATGATCGACCAGGGCCAGCGCGCCTCGAAGCACTCGTCGTTCGCGAAGTGCTTCGCCACCGACATGGCGATGCGCGTCACGACGGACGCCGTCCAGATCTTCGGCGGCAACGGCTACACCAAGGAGTACCCGGTCGAGAAGCTGATGCGAGACGCGAAGCTGATGCAGATCTACGAAGGCACGAACCAGATCCAGCGTCTGGTGATCGCGCGTGAGCTGTTGAAGGAGTAGACTGCCCGGCCTCTTCGCCCCCTCTGCCCCCGAAAGAGAGATGCTCCGTGGTCGACAAGGAAGCGGCACTCCGATACCACGCCGAGGGCCGCCCCGGGAAGATCAAGGTCGTCCCAACCAAGCCAACCGTCACCGCCGCCGACCTCTCCCTCGCCTACAGCCCCGGCGTCGCCGAGCCGTGCCTCGAGATCGCCAGGAACCCCGAGGACGTCTACCGCTACACGGCGAAGGGCAACCTGGTGGCCGTGATCTCGAACGGCACCGCCGTCCTCGGGCTCGGCAATCTCGGCGCGCTGGCCGGCAAGCCGGTGATGGAAGGCAAGGGCGTCCTCTTCAAGCGCTTCGCCGACATCGACGTCTTCGACATCGAGATCGCGAGCACGGACGTCGACGAGATCGTCCGCACCTGCCAGCTGATCTCGCCGACCTTCGGCGGCATCAACCTCGAGGACATCCGCGCGCCCGAGTGCTTCGAGATCGAGCGGCGGCTGATCGAGACGCTCGACATCCCCGTCTTCCACGACGATCAGCACGGCACGGCGATCATCTCGAGCGCGGCGCTGCTGAACGCGCTGCTGATCCAGAACAAGAAGATCGACGACGTGCGCGTGGTCTTCTCGGGCGCCGGCGCCTCGGGCATCGCGTGCGCCAAGCTCTACAAGGATCTCGGCGTCCCCGCCGAGAACATCCTGCTGTGCGACACGAAGGGCGTGATCTACGAGGGCCGCAAGGACGGCATGAACGCCTACAAGCTCGAGTTCGCGCGCAAGACGAAGGCGCGCACGCTCGAGGAGGCGCTCCGCCAGGCCGACGTCTTCGTCGGGCTCTCGCAGGCCGGCGCGATGACCGCCGAGATGGTCCGCTCGATGGCGCCGAAGCCGATCATCTTCGCGATGGCGAACCCCGATCCGGAGATCACACCCGACGAGGTCGCGCAGGTGCGCGCCGACGGCATCGTGGCCACCGGCCGCTCGGACTACCCGAACCAGGTGAACAACGTGCTCGGCTTCCCGTTCATCTTCCGCGGCGCGCTCGACGTGCGGGCGACGAAGATCAACGAGGCGATGAAGCACGCCGCGGTGCATGCGCTGGCCGAGCTGGCCCAGCGGGGCGAGGGCGTGCCCGAAGCGGTGCGGCGCGCGTACCCGGGCGAAGAGATGGGCTTCGGGCCGAAGAACATCATCCCGAAGCCGTTCGACCCGCGCGTGCTCCTGTACGTCGCGCCCGCCGTCGCGCACGCCGCGATGGAGAGCGGCGTGGCGCGCAAGAAGATCGATCTCCTCCAATACCGGGACCGCCTCGAGCAGCGTCTCGGTGAGATTTCGAGCCTCTAGCGGCGCCCGAGTGGACGCCGCCTCGAGACTCGCGCACGGTCTGGTCATGGACGCCACCCCGCCCGGCCACGCGCTCGACAACCCGCTCGCGCAGCGGGTGGAGTCGAAGCGGCGCGAGTCCACGCACCGCTCCGCGCGCTTCTACGAGGATTCGATCGAGCTCGGCCGCGAGCTGCTCGAGCGGCCGAAGCAGGGCGGCGGCCTCGATCGCGTGCGCGTGCAGCACGCCAAGGGGCGCATGACGGTCTTCGAGCGCATCCGTGTGCTCACCGACCGCGAGCCCAATCTGCTGCTGGCAGAACTGGGGCCGGGGCCTCGACGGCGCGGCCATCGTGACCGGCATCCTCTCGATCGCCGGCCGCGACGTCGCCGTGTACGGCCACGACTTCACGCTGCGTGCGGGCTCGATGGATGCGACCAACGGCGCGAAGCTCGCGCGCCTGATCTACCTCGCCGCCGAGCGCGGCATCCCGCTGATCGGCATGAACGACTCCGCCGGCGCCTTCGTGCCGGCCGGCGTGGGCGGGCTCGACGGCTACAGCGAGGCCTTCGCCGCGCTGCGCCGCATCTCGGGTCTGGTGCCGAGCATCAGCCTGATGTTCGGGTACAACGCCGGCGGCGGCGCGTACCTGCCGCGCCAGGGCTCGTTCATGATCCAGTGCAACGACACCTTCATCGGCCTGACGGGCCCCGGCGTCGTGAAGAGCGTGCTCGGCGAAGACGTCTCGGCCGAGGATCTCGGCGGCCCGCGCGTGCACGGCCGGAGCGGCGTCTGCGACCTCACCACGCCCGACGAGCTCGGCTCGCTGCGCACCGCGCTGCGCCTGCTCGCCTACCTGCCCGACAACAACCGCTCGTTCGCGCCCTTCCGTCCCACCTCGGATCCGATCGACCGCTTCACGCTCGAAGAGGACATCCTCTTCCGCAACACCTTCGACTCGCCCGCGGGCGTGAACGCGCCGCTCGAGATCACGCTGTTCCTGCAGCAGATCTGCGATCACGGCGAGTACTTCGAGCTGCAGCCGGATCGCGCGCGCAACCTGGTGACGGCCTTCGGGCGCATCGGCGGCCACGTGGTGGGCTTCGTCGCCAACAACTCCGCGGTGGCGTCGGGGCAGATCGACGTGGACGCGGCGCGCAAGGGCACGCGCTTCATCCGCTTCTGCAACCTCTACAACATCCCGATGATCTTCCTCGAGGACGTGGCCGGCTTCATGCCCGGCACCGACCAGGAGTCGCGCGGGATCATCCTCGAGGGCCGGCGGCTGCTCGACTCGATCATCGATCTCCGCGTGCCGAGCATCACGCTGATCATCCGCAACGCGATCGGCGGCGCCTACGCGGCGTACAACTCGCACTTCGTCGGCGCCGACCTCGTGCTGGCGATGCCGATGGCGCGCATCGCGGTGATGGGGCCCGCCGGCCGGGAGTTCGTCTACAAGGACGAGCTGCGCGCCGTCGAAGCCGAGTACCAGAAAGCGGTGGCGAAGGGCGCCGTCGAGGCCGAGGCGCGGAAGCGCCGCGACGAGGCGCTCGCGACGCTGAACGAGCGCTACGAGAGCGAGCTGATGAACCCGAAGGAGGCGCTCTCGCTCGGCTCCGTGTCGCGCATCGTCATGCCCGGCACCAGCCGCCGCGTGCTGGCCGAGCACCTGAACTTCCTGATGCGCACCTACACGCCCTCGCCCATGGCCGGGCCGCAGCGGGAGTTCGAATAGTGCGCGTCGGCGACGGGCGTTCGGCCCGCTTCCACGAGAGCGAGTCCCCGTGGCTGCGCTCCTTCGCGCTCGACACGATGAAGATCCTCGTGGTCTGCCGCGGCCCCGTGCGCAAGGAAGCCTTCGACATCTTCGACGAGATGGGCGTGCGCGAGTACGGCATGCTGCTCTCGGAGAAGGACTCGGTCGTCTACCCGCGCTGCCTCGCGCCTGAGCTGCGCGCCTTCCGCTTCCCGGCCAACGTGCATCGCGTGCGCGACTACACCGGCGCCGGCCAGGAAGAGAAGCAGGAGCGCATCCGCGAGATCGTCGCGATCGGCGTGGAGCACGGCTACACGCACCTGTTCGCCGGCTACGGCTTCATGGCCGAGGACGCCGACTTCATCTTTGCTCTCGAAGCGGCCGGGCTCGGCTTCGTGGGCCCGTCTTCGCGCGTGGTGCGTCAGGCCGGCGCGAAGGACGAGGCCAAGAAGCTCGCGCGCGCGCTCGGCAACGCGGTGATCCCCGGCGTGGACGACGTCTCCGCGCGCGCGCTGGTGCGCCGCGCCGGCGGGAAGAAGGCGCTCGAAGCCCTCGCGAAGAAGGCAGGCCTGGCGTTCGGCTGGGACGCGAAGAAGAGCGACACCGAGAATGCCGAGGCACTGCTCCACGCGGGCTACACGAAGAACGTCGAGCTCGTGACGATCGCGGATCTCCAGGCCGAGGCCCTCGAGCTCTCGAACGAGATCTGGCGCGACCACCCCACGCATCGCATCCGCTTCAAGTACATCGGCGGCGGCGGCGGCAAGGGCCAGCGCGTGGTGGCGAAGCCCGAGCAGGTGGCGGCGGCGGTCTCGGAGGTGCTGGCCGAGTCGAAGGTGACGGCGCCCGGCTCGAACCGGAACTTCCTGATCGAGCTGAACATCGAACGCACGCGCCACAACGAGATCCAGCTGATCGGCAACGGCGACTGGTGCCTCTCGCTCGGCGGCCGCGACTGCTCCGTGCAGATGCACGAGCAGAAGCTGGTCGAGGTCTCGCTCACGAAGGAGCTGCTCGAGGCCGAGGCCGAGCGCGCGACGGGCA
Organism: uncultured delta proteobacterium; assembly: GCA_963716895.1. GTDB lineage: Bacteria > Myxococcota_A > UBA9160 > UBA9160 > UBA6930 > JBFIYM01. Next base: position 2,245,029 of record CAVQUJ010000010.1, on the reverse strand, counting down.
AGGCGCGCGAGATCCTGCGCGGCGACCTCGGCACGCTCGCGCGCATGGAGGCCGAGGGCGAGCGCTTCGGCGCGGCGACGGGGCTCGACTCCGTGTCCACCTTCGAGTGCATCATCGAAGGCTTCTCCCACTTCTTCATGGAGATGAACACGCGCATCCAGGTCGAGCACGGCGTGACCGAGCTCGCCTACGCGCTGCGCTTCACGAACCCGGCCGACCCGTCCGAGAGCTTCGTGGTCGAGAAGCTGATCGAGGCGATGTGTCTGCTGGCGCAGCACGGGCGCCGCTTGCCGCGGCCCGAGCGCGTGACCCGCAGCCTGTCGGGGCTCGAGGTGCGCATCAACGCCACGAACGCGGCGCTCCAGCCGCATGCGGGCGGCGTGATCAAGACGTGGTCGGCGCCGATCGCGGGCGAGATCCGCTTCGACCAGGGCATCGGCCTCCGCAACCCCGATACCGGCGCCTTCGTCTGGTACAACCTCGCCGGCGCCTACGACTCGAACATCGCACTGCTCCTCACCGACGGTGCCTCGCGCCGCGAGAGCTACGAGCGGATGGCCGAGATCCTGCGCCGCACCGAGCTGCGCGGTGACGACCTCCAGACCAACCTCGAGGTCCACTACGGCCTGATCCAGTGGTTCCTCGGGCGCGGCGTGATGGCGGAGCCGAGCACGCGCTTCATGCAGGCGTATCTCGCGGCGGTGGGCGCGCTGCAGGCGCTGGTGAGCGACGTGGACGTCGCGCTCGGCTTCGACGAGCTCGGACGACGCGCGCCCGCCGACGCCCGCCGCCTGCTCGCGGCGAAGGAGACGCTGCTCGAGCGCCCGCTCGGCCGCCTGCTCGCGAGCCCGCACGCGCTCGGCGGCTTCCTCGGCCGCTACGACGGCGAGCTCTGGCGCGCCGAGGGTAGCCGCGCCCGCTTCGTCGCGAACCCGGTGCGCTTCCTCGAGCGGCTCTACCACTTCCTCGATCTCGAGGACCGTCCCGAGAAGCCGCCCAGCGAGAAGCTCTGGGACCACGACCAGGAGATCCTCGAGACGGCGCTCGCCTTCTACGCCGAGGTGGAGCGCCGCACCGGCGTGGCCGACCACGCGGGCCTCGCGGCGCTGTTCGCGGGCCCGCCGAGCGCCGCGCTCGTCGCGGGCGACGCCGCGCTCTGGGCGCGCTGCCAGGCCGCGCACCGCGGCCACCAGCTCGGCCTCGAGCTGCTGCTGCTGATTCCGCAGCTCGGGCTGCGCTCCGGCTTCCTCGAGCTGCACGTGAACGAGGAGCTCTCGCCGATCGTCCCCGAGCGCTTCGAGGACGACGCCACGCGCGCCCAGCTCGTGCGCGCGCTCGCGCCGCCGCCCGCCGCCGCGGCCGACGAGATCGTCACGCCCATGGGCGGCACGTTCTACGCGCGCGAGGCGCCGAACCTGCCGCCGCTGGTCGACGAGGGCGACCACTTCGACGTCGGGCAGCCGCTGTTCGTGATCGAGGTGATGAAGATGTTCAACAAGGTGCTGGCGCCCTTCTCCGGCACCGTCGTGAAGAACATGATGCGCGACCGGGACGGCCACGTCGTGAAGAAGGGGCAGATCATCTTCCGGATCGAGCCCGACGAGCGCGTCTCGGCCGAATCGCCCGACAGCATCGCCGCGCGCCGACGCGCGACCACGCTCTCTCTTCTCGGCTAGGAGACCGATCCAGGATGCGCGGTCGGAGGCAGCACGGGGCCCCGAGTGCAGCTGTCGTGACTCCGTTCGCCTCACGCGAGGCAAAGCCTCGCGTGGGCGCACTGCGCGCGGCGCCGAAGCGCGCCTCTTGCGTCAGATGTTCCGGAAGGTCCTGATCGCGAACCGCGGGGAGATCGCGGTGCGCGTCGCCGGCGCGTGTCGCGCGCTCGGCATCCGCAGCGCCGCCATCTACTCGGAGGCCGACCGCGACGCGCTGCACGTGCGCGCCGCCGACGAGGCGCACGCCTGCGGGCCGGCGCCGGCGCGCGAGTCCTACCTGCGCGGCGAGCGCATCGTCGAGCTCGCGCGGGCGTGCGGCGCCGACGCGATCCACCCGGGCTACGGCTTCCTGTCGGAGAGCGCCGACTTCGCCGAGCGCTGCGCCGCGAGTGGGCTCACCTGGATCGGCCCGCCGGCCGCCGTGATCCGCCAGATGGGCGACAAGGTGGTGGCGCGCCGCACGATGGCGGCGGCGGGGGTCGCGGTGGTGCCGGGTGCGACCGAGCGCCTCGGAGACGGCGCGGTCGAGGCCGCCGCGCGCCGCATCGGCTTCCCGCTGCTGGTGAAGGCCACGGGCGGCGGCGGTGGCCGCGGGATGCGCGTCGTCCACGAGGCGAAGGACCTCGCCGCCGCGGTGGCCCGCGCGCGCAGCGAGGCGGGCGCGAGCTTCGGCGACGACGGCGTATACGTGGAGAAGCTGATCGCGGAGGCACGGCACATCGAGGTGCAGCTGCTCGCGGACGCGCACGGCGACGCCGTGCATCTGTTCGAGCGCGACTGCTCGACGCAGCGCCGCCACCAGAAGCTGCTCGAAGAGGCGCCGGCGCCGGGGCTCGGCCCCGAGCTCCGCGCGCGCCTCGGCGCCGCCGCGCTCACCGCCGCGCGCGCGGTCGGCTACGCGAGCGCGGGCACCGTCGAGTTCCTGCTGGCGCCGGACGGCGAGTTCTTCTTCCTCGAGATGAACACGCGGATCCAGGTGGAGCATCCGGTCACGGAGGCGGTGACTGGGATCGACCTCGTGCAGGCGATGCTGCGCATCGCCGCCGGCGAGAAGCTCGGCCTGCGCCAGCCGGAGCTCGCGCTCGCCGGCCATGCCGTCGAGGCACGGCTCTACGCGGAGGATCCGGCCCGCGGCTTCCTGCCCTCGCCGGGCCGCCTCTCGGTGTTCCGTGCGCCGTCGGGCCCGGGGCTGCGCGTGGACGCGGGCGTCGCGGCCGGCGACGAGGTGAGCGTCCACTACGACGCGCTGCTCGCGAAGCTCGTGGCGTGGGGCGAGACGCGCGACGTGGCGCTCGCGCGACTCGACCGCGCGCTCCGCGACTTCGCCGTGGCGGGCGTGCGCACGACGATCCCGTTCCACCGCTGGCTGCTGCGCCAACCGGCCTTCCGCGCCGGGCGCGTGGACATCGGCTTCGTCGAGCGGAGCTGGCCGAAGGGCGGTGCGGGGCCGCTCGACCCTTCTCTGCGAGGGGTCGCCGAGGCGGCGGCGCGCGCCGCGCTCGCGGGCGCGCACGACGACCGGGAAGCGGCGGTGACCGTGCGACCGAAGATCGTCGACGTGCTCATCGACGGGGAGCTGTTCTCGTTCCCCCGCGAGCAGCTCGCATGAGCCGCCCCGTCCTGCTCGACACCGACCTCGGCTCCGACGTGGACGACGCGATCGCGCTCGCGTTGCTGTTCGGCTGCCCCGAGCTCCGGCTCGTGGCCGTCACCACCGTCGGCGGCGACGTCCGGGGCCGCGCCTGGGCGGCGGCGCGGCTGCTCGGCCTCGGCGGCCGCAGCGAGGTCGAGGTGTGCGCTGGCGCGCGCGACGCGCTCGCGCGGCTGGGTCGCTTCGTGTGGCGCGAGATCGAGACCGAGGGGTACCCGAGCGGGCCGGATGCGCGGCTGTCCGCGGAGCCCGCGGCCGAGCGCATCGTGCGCGCCGCCCGCGAGACGCCCGGCCTCGAGCTGATCGCGATCGGCCCGCTCACGAACCTGGCGCACGCGCTCGCGCTCGACCCCGAGCTGCCGCGCCGCGTGGCGCGCCTCCACGTGATGGGCGGGCACATCCGGCGCGTCGCGATCGGCGAGCACGTGTGCGCCCCCGGCATCGACTACAACCTGTGCTCCGACCCAGAGGCGAGCGCGATGGTGCTCGGCGCCGGCTTCGCCACGCGCCTCGTCAGCGCCGACGTCACGCTCGAGACGTGGCTGCGCGAGTCCGACCTGGTGCGCCTCGCCGAAGCCAAGAGCCCGGCCGTGCGCGCGCTCGTCCCGCTGATCCGCATCTGGACGCCGTTCCAGCGCCAGATCTTCGTCGAGCAGCTCGGCGGCACCCTCGCCCCGGACAACGTGGCCTTCCTGCACGACCCGCTCACGGTGCTCTCGCTCGTGGACGAGAGCGCGCTGCGCTTCGAGGCGCTGCGCATCGTGCCCACCATCGTGGAAGGCGTGTTCCGCACGCTCGAGGCGCCGCCCGGGGTCGGTCTCGGCACGCCGATGGAGGTGGCAACGGCGGTGGACGCGGGTGCCGCGCGCGAGGCGATGATCGCCCGCTTGCTCAGCGCTTGATCAGCGTCGGGAGAGTGCTCTCGGCCGCGGGCTCGCGCTTCGGCACGAACAGGTAGGCGGCGCCGACGCCGAGCAGGTAGAGCGCGATCAGCGGGCCCGCGAGCAGGCTCTGCGAGAGCGGATCGGGCGGCGTCAGCACGCCGCCGACGATGAAGGCGATCAGCACGAAGTACTTCGTGCTGGCCAGCATGCGGCGCGGCTCCACGATGCCGGCGTAGGCGAGGAAGTACACCACCACCGGCAGCTCGAAGCCGATGCCGAAGCCCAGCAGCATGCGCGTGCTGAAGCCGAACACCTCGGCCATCGTCCACGCCGCCTCGACGAAGCTGCTGCTGAAGCTCGCGAAGAACGTGAAGATCACCGGGAACACCACGGTGTGTCCGAACCAGCCGCCGAGCATGAAGAGCGAGGTGGAGATCAGCACGAAGGGCAGCGCCACCCGCTTCTCGTTCGAGTAGAGCCCGGGCGCCACGAACGCCCACGCCTGCCAGAAGATCACCGGCAGCGCGAGGAGGAAGCCGGCCAGCAGCGCGCACTGCATGTAGGTGAAGAAGATCTCGGTGGGCGCGATGGCCTGTAGCTTCGCGCCTTCGCCGAGCGCATGCGTGGCCGGCGCCAGCAGTCGGCTGAAGATCTCCTCGCGCCAGTTCCAGGCGGCCAGCGTGCCGGCCAGCCAGGCGATCAGGATCCGGAAGATGCGCGAGCGCAGCTCTCTCAGGTGGGCCGTGAGCGGGAGCGCCTGATCCTTCAAGCGCGGCCCGGGTCACGCTCGCTCGAGGCCGCTGCCGCCGGCGGAAGAGGCGCCGCCACCACCTCGTCGGCGGGCCCGGCCGGCGGGGGCAACGCGGCCGGCGGTGCGGGCGGCTGCGGCCGCGGCTCCTCGGCGGCCTCCAGCACCGAGCGCCGCAGGTCGGAGGACGCGCGCCGGAACTCGGCCAGCCCCTTCCCCAGGTTCCGCGCCAGCTCGGGCAGTCGGTCGGGCCCGAACACGAGGAGCGCGACGACGAGGATGACGAGAATCTCGGTGAACCCGAGGCCGAACATGGCCGGAAGCTAGCAACCGGCGGCGGGGCGCCAGCGTGGCGGCGGCGAGTTGCGGGCGGGTTGCCGCTCGTAAAGCCGCTCCGTGCGCCTGCCGATCCGACGCGGCATGCCCCGGCTCTCGAAGAGCCTCGGACTCGGGCCCCTGCTCTTCGTGCTGCTCGCGGGCGGCGCGGCGGCCGAGGTGTATCGCTGGACCGACGAGACCGGTCACCCGCACTACGCCGGCAAGCTCTCGCAGGTGCCGCCCGAGAAGCGCGCCGAGGCGCTCGACTCGACGCACCGCGCGGCGCCGAGCCGCCTCCAGATGTTCGAGGCGCCGCCGGGTCCGCCCGCGGTGGTGCGTTCGGCGTCCCGCGGCAACGTGCTGCGCATCCCGTACGAGCAGCACGGCAACGCGATCCTGGTCTATGCGCGGCTCAACGACCGGGTGACCGCGCCCTTCTACGTGGACACGGGCGCCGCGGACGTCGTGGTTCCGGCCGCCGTCGCGGCGGAGGCCGGCATCGACGTCGGCGCGGACACGCCGCACGAGACCTACGCCACCGCGAACGGGATGATCCGCCAGGCGGTGGTGCGACTCGACGCCGTCGAGGTCGGCGAAGCGCGCGTCGAGAATGTGCGCGGCAGCGTCTCCGACTCGCTGCCGGTGGGCCTGCTCGGCACCAGCTTCTTCAACCACTTCACGCTCCAGATCGACCCGGCCGCGCGCATGCTCACGCTGGTCGAGAACGAGGACATGCGCGGCGGCGCGAGCGCCGCGCAGTGGAGCGAGCGCTTCCGGTCGCTGCGCGAGCGGCAGAAACGCCTCGCGGACCATCTCGAGCACGGGATGCTCACGGACGACGCGCGCGTCCGCGAGCTCGAAGCGAAGCGCGATCAGCTCGCAGCCGAGCTCGAGGCGCTCGAGCAGGAGGCCGACCGGGCCGAGGTGCCCGCGGCGTGGAGGGAGTGATGCGACACGCGGCGCTCGCGCTCGCGATCGGCCTCGGCCTCGTGGCGGGAGCCGCACGGGCCGAGCTCTACAAGTGCCAGGGCCCCGACGGCAAGACGCTCTTCACGAGCGATCGCTCACAGTGCCCGGGCGCCGAGGCGCACCAGCCGAGCGGTCAGCTCCAGCGCACGCGCTCGAACCCCGCGCCGTCGGCGCCGGCTCCGCCGCCCTCGGCGCGTCCGGCCCGCGGCAATGTCGACGACGAGGTCGAGGCGCAGGCCTGGCGCGCGCGGCGCACGAACGCGCAGGCGGCGCTGAAGCAGACCGAGGCCCAGCTCGCGACCCTCCACGAGGTGGCCGGCTGGTGCAATCGCGGCCACGAGGTCTACGCCGAGGATCGGGACGGGCTCCGCCGCGGAATCGACTGCGAGGACATCGACGAGAACGAGCGTGCGCTGCGCCGCGAGCAGAAGCGCCTCGAGGACTATCTCGCCGAGGGCCTGGAAGAGGAGTGCCGCCGCGCGGGCTGTCTCCCCGGTTGGCTCCGCTAGCTCGTTCCTTCGAGAGCGAAGCTCGCTGCCGGACGGTGGCGCCTGCCTATCTGCGCTTCCCCAGCAGCTCGCGGACGCGGCGGCGGAGCGCCTCGACCTCGAAGGGCTTGCGGAGGCAGTCGGCGGCGCCGAGTGCGCGCGCTTCCTTGGCCGTCTCTTCGAGCCGTGTCGCCGTGAGCACCAGCACCGGCGGCGCGTCGTCGCGCCGCTTCAGCTCCGCCAGCAGGTCGAAGCCTCCGCGGCCGGGCATCACCAGGTCGAGCAGCACGAGATCCACTGGCGCGCCCGCGAGCGACTGCAGCGCCGCGTCCACGCTGTCGGCCGTCGCCACCTCGTATTCCCCACGCAAGATCATGCGGATCGACTCGCGGACCCCGGGCTCGTCGTCCACCACCAGTACGCGCGGCACGGGCGCAGAGTAGCCATCTTGTTCCTTTGCTCGCTCCGCTCGCTGCGTGCCCAGAGGAACCGGGCTTGCTGACTGGCCGGGCTATTCGGCGGTAGCGGCGGGCAGGTCGATGCGGACCACCTGCTCGCCGTTGGCGAGCGACTCGTGCGAGAGGTGGCCGCCCTGCGGCTCGAGCGCCGCCTCGGCCAGCACCAGCTCGAGCGCGGCGTAGGTCGGCTGCCCGCGCTCGGGCTGCTGTGCGAGCGGCGCGCCGTGGTAGCGCAGCAGGATCCGCAGCGGCGTGGCCCGACCGGGCGTCGCAGCCGGACGGCGGCACGCGATGTAGAGATCCTGACGGTCGCTGATCTGGGCGAAGGTGGCGTCGAACAGCGCCTCGAACGCGAAGCGGAGCGCCTCTTCGGAGCCGAGCGCCCAAGGCGCGTCGGCCCCGAGCTCGGAGAGCACCAGCAGGCGGCGCCGGCGGATCTCGTTGCGCCGCTCGTGGAGGAGCGCCTCGAGCAGCGCGGCCACGTTCACGGGCTTGACCGCGCCGGGCACCAGCTCCGCGAAGTGCGCCAGCCGGTCGAGGTGCCGCTCGACGCTCGCGAGGTCGTGCTCGGCCTGCGCGTGGAAGCGCACGCGGAAGTCCTCGTCGGCGAAGCGCTCGGGCAGGAGCGTCGCGAAGGTCTTGAGGCTCACGAGGGGATTCCGGAGCGAGTGCGCGAGCGCCTGGAGCAGCGCACGGCTCGCGGGCGGCGCGCTCGCAGCGGCTGCCCGCTCGGGCGCGGGCTCGGGCGCGCGCGGCTCCGGCGCGGCCACGCGCGGCGCGGCGGCCTCGGCGGGAGCAGGGGCCGGGGCCGGAGCGGGCGGGGCATCCTCGAGCGCGAGCAGCTCCGGGCCGATCGGGCCGGCGCCGGCGCGCGCTGCGGCGCGGCGCAGCGTTGCCTCGAGCTCGCGGAGATTGCCGGGCCAGGCGGCCGCGCGGACGCGCGCCATGGCCTCGGAAGAAAGCTCTGGCGCCGGGCGGCCCTCTGCCTCGGCCAGCGCACGCAGCGTGGCGCTGGCGAAGCGCTCGGTGGCATCTGGCCGGCGGCGCAGCGGCGGCAGCGCGATCTCGCGTCCGGCGAGGGCGAGCGCGAGGGTCGGCTCGAGCAGCGGCAGCGCGCCCGCGAGCTCCGCCACGAGCGCGATCCACACCGTGCGCTCCGGATCGAGCGCGAGGCTCGGCGGGCCGAGCTCGATCCAGCCCGCGAGCTCCTGCTGCTGCTCCCGGGAGAGACGCTCCGGCCCGTCGAGGCACACCACGGTGCGCTCGTGCCCCGCCGCGGCGGCGAGGCGGGCCGCCAGCTCGGGGAGCGCGTCACGTCCGCTGCACGGCGCGTGGACGAGCGCGCCCGGCGGATCGGCGAGCGCATGCACCACGCGCGCGACGAGGAGCTTCCCCGTGCCGGGCTCGCCCCGGATCACGAGCCGGCCGCCCGCGAGGCCGCCGAGGTCGGGCAGGCCGAGGTCGCCGAGGCTGCGTGCGAAGCGCCGCACCAGCGCGTCGCGTTCGCGGCGCGCGCGGAGCCCCGTCGGCGCCGCACGGCCCGCGCGGGCCAACGCGGCCGGCAGGTGCGAAGCCTCGCTCGGCCAGGCCAGCAGCTCGGCGCCGAGGTCGGCGAAGGCGTCGGCGACCGCTTCCTCGGGCACCCGCTCGTCGCGCAGCAGCACCCAGCCGGCCCGCGGGTGGAGCAGCCGCGTGCGGTGTGCGAAATCGAGGGCGCCGGAGAGCTCGGCGCCTACGTGGAGCACCACCGCCCGGGGCTCCGGCGTCTCCTCGCCCGTCAGCTCGCTCGGCGCCCCCGCGACGCCCACTGGCGCGCCCGCGAGGCGGCGCAGCGCCGCCCGCGCGTCGGGGTCGGCGTGAACGATCCAGATCGATTCGGGACGGGGGGACATGGGAGCTGCTTCCGGGGCGGCGTGCACACCACCCCACCCGAAGCGTGCGCAATCCGCGTGCCAAGGTGACGGTTGCGCCGGGCGCCGACCGGCAGGCGCCGGACCGATCCTGGCGCAGCCGCGCAGCTTCGTGCAGGTGCGGGTCTCGGCTCACCCCGCGCCGGCGCGTGACGGCGGGGAAGGACTTTTCCCATCTTGGGAGCGTCTCTCTCCGTGGCGCGTGGTAATACTCGGGGTTCGGGGGTTGGAGGAGCCGGGTGGGGGAGCGCAGGGAGAGCCTCGCGGGCGAGGTGATCGACGGCGGTGCGGAGGTCAGCCTCCGCAACTGGTTCGAGCTCCCCTACGACGACGCCATCGCCGCCGCCCGGACCTGCTACTCGCCGCGCGTGATCGACGCCGCCGAGATCACGCCGGGCCAGCGCAGCCGCATCGGGCCGCTCACCTGGGACGGCGGGCACCACACCGTCTACCAGCACGCGACCTTCGAGTTCTCGCTCTCGGGCGTGTCGCGCCAGCTCGTCTGGTGCTTCCTGCACGGCTTCCCGTTCTACAACTCCGAGCAGCAGAGCCAGCGGTACGTGAAGCTCGACGAGATCCGCGCGCACGTGCCGCCGGCCCTCGCCGGCGAAGCGCGGCGCGTGTACGAGCGGTCGGTCGCGGAGGCCTGGCGCGCGTACCGCGAGCTCACCTCCCGGCTCGAGCCGGTCGCGATGGAGATTCTCTCCGAGCTGTGGCGGCTCAAGGAGCGACAGTCGCGCGCGTTCGGGAAGAGCGTCGCGCGAGAGGCCGAGAAGAAGGCCATCGAGACCGCGCGCTACGTGATCCCGATCGCCTGCCACACGGCGATGGTCTACACGGTCTCGGGTCTCACGCTGCACCGGCTGCGCCGCATGGCGGCGGCCTGCGACGCCTCGCAGGAGGCGCGGCACGTGGTCGACCGCATGGTGGCCGAGGTGCGTCGCCTCGACCCGGCCTTCTTCGAGGCCGTGGGCGAGGAGCCGCTCGCGCCCGACGAGGTGGTCGAGTTCGCGAAGGCAAAGCGCGGCCTCGGAGACGCCGCCGCGCTCGAGGCCTTCGACAAGTCGCTCGGCGGAAGGAGCTCGCGCCTCGTGGACTACGGCGCCCGCGCGCCCCGCGTGGTGGCCGACGCCGTGCGCCACGTGCTCGGCCTGCCCGACCTCGACGACGACGAGGCGCACGCGCTGGCGCTCGACCCGAAGCAGAACCGCTATCGGCTCGACGCGCTCAACGTCTCCTTCCACGCGCCGCTGATGCGCACGCTCGACCACGCCCACTACACGTTCCGGAAGAAGCTCTCCCACACGGCCGACTCGCAGGACCAGCGGCATCGCATGGTGCCGGCCTCGCGGCCGCTGCTGACTCGCACGGTGCCGCGGGCGGCCGACGTGGTGGAGCCGGCCCTGATCGCGAGCGACCCGGCCTGCCACGCCCTGTTCCAGGAGCAGGTCGAGGCCGCCTTCGACGCGCGCGTCCGCCTGCTCGCGCTCGGGGTGGACCCGGAGCTCGCGCTCTACGTGCTCCCCAACGCCCTCGCGGTGCGCTTCGAAGAATCCGGCAGCCTGCTGCATCTCCTCCACAAGTGGACCATGCGCACCTGCCTGAACGCCCAGCGCGAGATCTACGAGGCCTCGATGGAGGAAGTCGAGCAGGTGCGCGCCGTGCATCCCGAGCTGATGCGGCACGTGGGGCCGCCCTGCGTGGTGCGGAACGGCCTGGCCTCGCCGCGCTGCACCGAGGGCACGCACTTCTGCGGGGTTCCCGTGTGGCGGAGCTTCCCCGAGATCGAGCGGAGGGTGTGATGCGGAGACTCCTCCTCGCGTGTGGGTTCGCCGCGGCGCTGCTCCCGGCCCCGGCCCTGGCGATCGACGCCGACGGCCTGGTCGGCGCGTGGCACGTGCTCGTGCACTACCAGGACTCCGCCACGGAGAACCCGCAGGCGAAGCGCTGGGAAGATCGCATCTGGGTGTTCGAGAAGGTGGGCAGCCAGCTGCGCTGGACGGACTACCCGATCGTGGTGTTCGACGACGACACCGGCCGCTTCGAGCAGATCGGCGGCAACCGCGCGAGCCGCGTGCTCGACTACTGGGAGCCGAACGCCGCCCAGCAGGCGCAGATCGAGCAGGGCCTCGCCATCAACTCACGCGGCTCGCGCAGCAAGACGCTGTCGGGCTCCGACGAGAAGGGCTGGTCCTCGGTGCGGAAGGGCGGCGGCGGCGCCTACAAGTCGAGCCGCTTCATCACCTACGAAGAGACGTGGAACATCGACGGCCTGCCCGACAAGCCCCGCTTCGAGCGCCAGGACTCGATGGGCTCGGGCGGCGGCGAGGACTTCGAGGGCCGCACGCTCTACGAGACCACGACGATCGAGGCCGGCGGCGACGTGCTGCGCGGCAGCTTCGACCGCGATGGCAAGCGCAAGGGCACCTTCCGGCTCGCGCGCTCGGGCGCCGTGCACTCGGTCGCCGAGGGCGGCGGCAAGTCGGCCGCCGGCGAGCAGCTGAAGCGCGCCGAGTTCGTCGCGATGCTCACGCCGGGGCTCACGGATCCCCTCGGCGGACGCAGCGAGGCGCAGTGGCGCGAGGCCGTCAGCTCGTCGAATGCGAAGGACGAGCGGCTCGCGCTCCGCGCCGCGATCGAGGGCGGGCTGCGCACGCAGGTGCTGGCGGACGACGACTTCACGAGCGGCCAGAACCGCGTGCTCAGCAACCTCGCCGTCGAGCTCGAGCGCCTGTTCGCGGAGGAGAAGAAGAGCTTCGCGGAGCTGCGCAAGATGATGCAGCAGGGCGAGGTCCTCACCGAAGGCATGGCATTCTGAGCGCACGGTGAGGGTGCGAGCTGCGGCGCCGCGTGACCTCGACCGGCTCGCCGCGCTCGCCACGCTGCTCTTCTCGCACCACGAGGGCGCGGGCGCGCGCTTCGCGCTCGCGCCGGGACGTGAGGGCGAGCTGCGCGCGCTGCTCGCCGGCTTCGCGCGCGATCCCGAGCGCGCGCTGCTCGTGGCCGAAGGTGAAGACGGCAACCTGCTCGGCTTCGCGCTGGCGTCGCTGCTGCGGCGCGCCGGTCCGTTCGTCGAGAGTGCGCGCGGCGAGATCGACTGGCTGTTCGTGCGGGAGGACGCCCGGCGCCGCGGCGCGGGCCGCCGGCTCGCCGCCGCCGCACTTGTCTGGCTCGGCGAGCAGGGTGCGAGCCGTGTCGAGGTGCACGTCGACCGGGACAATCCCGGCGGGCGCGCGTTCTGGGACGCACAAGGCTTCGCTCCGGCGATGGACGTCCTCGAACGCCCTCTCTAAGCTCGCTCGGCCATGTCCAGCGTCGAACAAACATTGAATCCGCTCGCGCGCGAGCTCAACGAAACGCTCGTCGAAACGGCGCCCGAGATCCACGCCATGCTCTCGGCCCTCGGCAAGCGGCTCTACTTCCCGAAGGGGATCCTCTCGCAGTCGGCCGAAGCGAAGCAGAAGGCGCATCGCTTCAACGCCACGATCGGCATCGCCACCGAGAAGGGGAAGGCGATGCACCTCGCGAGCGTGCAGTCGCACCTGGTCGGCATCTCGCCCGACGACGCGTTCACCTACGCGGCGGCCGTCGGGCCGGCAGAGCCTGCGCGAGCGCTGGCGCGAGAAGCAGCTCGAGGAGAATCCCTCGCAGCGCGGCAAGGCGGTCGGCCTCCCGATCGTGACGAGCGCGCTCACGCACGGCCTCGCGCATCGTGGGCGACCTGTTCGTCGAGGCGGGCGACGTGATCCTGCTGCCCGACCAGCTCTGGGGGAACTACCGGCTCACCTACGAAGTGCGGCTCGGCGCGAAGATCGTGACCTACCCCTTCTACGCGAAGGGCGGCTTCGACACGGCGAGCTTCGCGGCCGCGCTCGCGCAGCAGGCGCAGGGCCGCGAGAAGCTGATCGTGCTGCTCAACTTCCCGAACAATCCGACCGGCTACATGCCGACGGAAGCCGAGGGGCAGGCGCTCGTGGCGGCGCTGCGCGCGCAGGCCGAGCGCGGCACGAAGCTCGTCGTGGTGCTCGACGACGCGTACTTCGGTCTCTTCTATCACCTCGGCGGCGTGTCGATGACGGAGTCGCTCTTCGGCCGGCTCGCCAACCTGCACCCGAACCTCCTCGCGATCCGGCTCGACGGCGCGACCAAGGAGCTGTTCGTCTGGGGGCTGCGCTGCGGCTTCGTCACGTTCGGGCCCGGGCGCGCGGCCGGCGCCGACCGGGCGTGCGCCGCGCTCGAGGCCAAGGTGAAGGGCGCCATCCGCGGCGCCGTCTCGAACAGCCCGCAGCTCTCGCAGACGCTCGTGGAGAAGGCGCTCGCCTCCTCGTCGGTGGACGCCGAGCGCAAGGAGAAGGGCGAGATCCTGCGCGTGCGCGCCGAGCGCGTGTACGAGGTCGCGAACGCGCCGCGCTTCCGCGGCTACTGGGACGTCTATCCCTTCAACAGCGGCTACTTCATGTGCGTGAAGCTCGCCGGCGTGGAGGCGGAGGCGCTGCGCGTCCACCTGCTCGAGAAGCACCAGACGGGCCTGATCGCCACCGCGAAACACGACCTGCGCATCGCCTTCTCGTGCCTCGAGGTGGAGCAGGTCGAGCCGCTCTTCGACGTCGTCCGCCAGGGCATCGACGAATTGAGGGCAGGCTCTAGACGCCGCGACTGACGACGAGGAACGCCGCCCGCGGATGCGAGCGGCGTGGAATGCCTAGCGCGCCGTCACGCCCTCCACGTTGTCCAGCTCGCGCAGCACGTCGAGGGTCGCCTCGATGCCGAAGCCGAGGTTCTCGATCGAGACGCGCTCGTTCGCGCCGTGGACGCCGCGCGTCTCGGCGGGGCGCAGGCGCCGCGGCACGAAGCCGTACGAGACGATGCCCTGCGAACGGAACCAGTGCGCGTCGGTGAAGCCCGTGATCACGCGCGGCACCACCACGCCGGAAGGCCGGCTCTTCGCCGCGACGCGCCGGATCGCCTCCATCAGCGACGTGTCGGTCGGTGAGGCGTCGGCGGCGAAGCTCAGCTCGACCTCGATCGAGACGGCGGGGTCGGCGATCGTGCTCGCGAGCCGCGCGACGAAGTCCTCGCAGCGCTCGCCGGGGAGCAGGCGCGCGTCGATGCCGGCCCGCGCCTCCGAGGGCAGCACGTTGATGCGCTCGCCGCCCGAGAGCGTGGTGATCGCCGCCGTGGTGCGAACCAGCGCCGCGCGCCCGCTGTCCGCGAGGAAGCGCGTGCGGAAGGCGGGGTCGAGCGCGAGCGAGCCGCGCAGGCTCGCGTAGGCCGCGCGATCTTCGGGCGCGGCGAGCGGGGCGAGCGCCGCGAACATCTGCGACACGGCGGGCACCACCTTCGTCTCGAAGCGCATCGCGATCACGCGCGAGAGCGCGACGACGAGGCGGTGCGTGGCCGCGTCGTCCGTCGCGCCGGCGCCGTGGCCGGGCACGCCGTGGGCGGAGAGGTTGACCCAGCACGGCGTCTTCTCGGTGAAGGCGACGCCCCAGACGTCGGGCGTCTCGCCCTCGCCCGGCAGGATGCCGCCGCCCTCGGTGAGCACGTACTGCGCGTCGCCGACGAGGTCCGAACGGTGATCGACGATCAGCTCGGCGCCGCCTCGGCCCCCCGCTTCCTCGTCGGGCGTGGCGAGGAGGATCACGTCGCGCCCGAGGGCGATCCCGCGCCGCTTCGCCTCCACCAGCGCGAGCGCGTGCGTGAGCGTGACGCCCTTCGCGTCGAGCGCCCCCCGGCCCACCACGTAGCCCCCGCCCACCACGCCCGCGAAGGGGTCCACGGTCCAGGCGCGGGCATCGGCCGGCACCACGTCGAGGTGCGAGAGGAGGATCAGCGGCCGCCCTCCTCCGTCCCCCGGCAGGCGCGCCCAGACCGCCGCGCGCGGGCTGTCCGCGTCGGGGAGCGGGATCACCCGGCTCTCGATCCCCTCCCCGGTGAGGTAGGCGCTCAGCCAATCGGCGAGCACCCGCTCGTTCCCAGGGGGATTCGTGGTGTCGATCCGGATCGCCTGACCGAGCAGGACGGCCGCCCGCTCACCTGCGCTCGGCGGCTCGCCCCGGGGAGAGGTCCCGAAGCCTCCGCATGCCACCGAAATGCCCGCCGCCACCACCCACCAGAGAGAAGGGTTTCGAGGTCTCGTCGGGTTCGTTCGAAACGTGATCGAGCGCACACAGATCCCAGATCGAAAACAGTATTTAGCACCACGTTCTGCTTGCCGAAGAAGCTCGACATCCAGCGACGGTGGGGGCCGTCGCGGGATCTCGGAGGGCCGATGCGAAGCGAAGAGGGTGCGGGAAGGGCGAGCGGGATGTTGAGAGTCGCCAGCTGGAGCAGCCTCACGCTCGCCGCCGTGCTGAGCGGCGTCGCCGCCTGGCAGGCGGGCTCGCATCCGGCCGCGCTCTCGAGCGCGTCGCTGGTTCCCATCCCCGCTACGGCGGAGGAGGCGACGGCGTCGCAGACGGCCGAGGCCGTCGGCACGGCCGCGGCGCTCGCGAACCCGGTGGCGCTCACCGCGATCCAGGTGCGGATCTACACCGAAGGGGAGCTCAAGCGCGGCGAGACGCTCGCGCTCGCGCTCGACCGGCAGGACGTCTCTCCGCAGCTCGTGGACGACATCGCGACCGCGCTGCGCCCCGTCTTCGACTTCCGCTACGCGCGCGCGGGCGACCAGTATCGCCTCGCGCAGGACGAGCACGGTCGCATCACCGATTTCGACTACCGCCGCTCGGAGTTCGAGCGCTACACGCTGCGCCGCGACGGCGAGAAGCTGGTCGCAGAGCGCATCGAGCCCGAGCTGAAGGTCCAGCAGGCGCGCGTCGCGGGCGTGATCTCCACCAATCTCTACGACGCGGTCGAGGCGCTCGGCGAGAGCGGCGAGTTGGCGCACGACTTCGCCGAGATCTTCGCGTGGGACGTGGACTTCTCGCGCTCCGTCCGGCCCGGCGACGAGTTCCTCATGCTCTACGAGCGGCGCTATCTGACCGGCGAGCACGGCAAGCAGCGCTACGTCGGCGCCGGCCGCATCCTGGCGGCCCGCTACTCGAGCGTGATGGGCGAAGAGCACTCCGCGGTGTACTACGAGCACGAGACGGGCCGGGGCGGCTACTACCGCGCCGACGGCTCCGCCGTCGAGCGCCAGTTCCTGCAGGCGCCGCTCACCTACCGTCGGATCAGCTCGACCTACTCGATGGCCCGGGTCCATCCGATCACGGGGCAGCGCCGCCCGCACCTCGGCATCGACTACGCGGCGGCGAGCGGCACGCCCGTCTGGGCCGTGGCGAACGGCCGCGTGATGTTCCGCGGCTGGCTCGGCGGCCTCGGCAAGTGCGTGAAGATCCGCCACGAGAACGGCTTCGAGTCCTGGTACGGGCATCTGTCGCGCTTCCCCGCTCTCGCCCTCGGCCAGCACGTGCGCCAGAAGCAGGTGATCGGGTACGTGGGCTCGACGGGGCTCTCGACCGGCCCGCACCTGCACTTCACGCTGACGAAGAACGGGCGGCTCGTGAACCCCTCGTCGATGCACGTCGCCGCGGCGCCGCCGATTCCGCGCCAAGAGATGCAGCAGTTCGCGACCGCGCGGGACGGGCTGCTCCAGGCGCTCGACCCGAAGGCCATGCGGGTCGTGACGAACGAGGCCCTCTAGCCCCCCCGCGGCCTCGTGTGCCAGCATGCGAGCCATGCCGTCGCTCCGGGATCGAATGCGCGAGCTCGGCCGCGAGCTGGCGACGCGCGAGGCCGAGCACAAGAGCGCCCTCGACGAGGCGCGGCGCAAGGCGGTCAGCCTGCGCGCCGAGGTGGCCGACGCGCTCGAGGGCTGGCGCGAAGCCGTCACGGCGGCCGGCGCTCCCCAGCTCACCGTCGCGATCGGCGAGGTGCGGCCTGACGACAAGCACGTGCGCGCCGTCGAGTTCGACCTGACGCGCGGCCGCCATCGCGCCGTCATCACCGTGAAGGCGCGCGGCGACGTGACGCTGGTGGGTCCCTTCCACGCCGGCAAGGTCGAGGGCCCCTGCAAGAGCTTCCCCTTCGCGGCCGAGGACGAGATCCGGAAAGCTCTCAGCGAGTTCCTCGCGCGTTTCCTCACGGACGCCGCGACGCCGTAGCCCTTGGACGCCGCAACCGGCCACTGGGCAGGGCATCAGCGGATGCGTGCGGCGTAGACCGAGGCGCACCGGCCTCGCCGCGCCCGAGGGGACGAGAGGCGCCGCAACGAGAGGATGCACGCCGCACGCATCCGGCGGCTCCCTCCCTCGTGGCCAGTTGCGGCGTCACAAGGCTAGCCTCCGTCGTTCTCCGCCTTCCCGCCGCCCGGGAGCCCCCCACGTGAGTGGACAGCCGAAGACCGAGCCCATCCCGGTGGGCTCCGTCGCAGACCTCGTCGACTTCGCGCGCGCCGGTGAGAAGCCGCGTGCCGCGTGGCGGGTCGGCACCGAGCACGAGAAGATCGGCCTGCAGCGCGACAGCCTGCGCCCCGTGCCGTACGAGGGCGAGAACGGCATCGAGGGCGTGCTGGCTGCGGTGGCGGCCGAGAACGGCTGGAGCGAGGTGCGCGAGGGCGGCGCGTTGATCGCGCTCGAGGGCGAGGGCGCCAGCATCACGCTCGAGCCCGGTGGCCAGCTCGAGCTGTCGGGCGCGCCGCTGCGCACGATCTTCGAGACCTGCGAGGAGTTCCACCGGCATCTCGACGTGATCCGGCGCGTCTCGGAGCCGCGCGGCATCGTGTGGGTCGCGCTCGGCGCACACCCGTTCCACGACGTGCACGAGACGCCCAGCGTGCCCAAGGCGCGCTACACGGTGATGCGGCGCTACCTGCCCGCGCACGGCGAGCTGGCGCTGCACATGATGCACCTCTGCGCGACGGTGCAGGCCAACTTCGACTACGGCAGCGAAGCCGACATGGCGGCGAAGCTGCGCACGGCGATGGGCATCTCGCCGCTCGTCTCGGCGTTGTTCGCCAACTCGCCGCTCTACCTCGGCAAGCCGAGCGGCTACGCCTCACGGCGCGTCCACGTCTGGCGCCACGTCGATCCGGATCGCTGCGGGATGCTGCCGTTCGTCTTCGAGCCCGGGCTCGACTACGAGAAGTACGTGTCGTGGGCGCTCGATGTCCCGATGTTCTTCGTGCTGCACGACGAGTCGTATCGGCCCGTCGACGGGCTCACCTTCCGCCGCTACCTCGCGCAGGGCCACGAGGGCAAGCGCGCGACGCTCCAGGACTGGAACCTCCACCTCACCACGCTCTTCCCCGAGGTCCGGCTCAAGCAGTTTCTCGAGGTGCGCGGCGCCGACGCCGTCCCGGCCGAGCTGACCTGCGCGCTGCCCGCCCTCTGGAAGGGGATCCTCTACGACGACGCTGCGTGTCGGGCCGCCTGGGAGCTCGTCGCCGGCTGGTCTTTCGCGGAGCGCGAGGCGTCGCTCGAGGCGGTGGCGCGTCGCGGCCTCGCGGCGCGCGTGGCCGGTCGCCCGGTGCTGCCGCTCGCGCGCGAGCTCGTCGAGATCGCGCGCGCGGGTCTCGCTCGCATCGGCGACGGCCGGGGCGGCGAGCCGGACGAGCGTGGCTTCCTCGACCCGCTGCTGGCCGTGGCGGAACGCGGTCGCAGCCCCGGCGAAGAGGTGCTCGCGCGCTGGGAAGGCGTCTGGCGCGGCTCGCCAGAACGCTTGATCGAGTACGCGCGCTACTGATAGAGTGGCCCCGCCCCAGGGGGCAGCGCGCGATCGGCGCGGTCACGGAGGGACGAATGTCCGGCAAGACGAAGATCTCCTTCACCCTCGACGACTCCGATCTCGCCTATTTCCGCGCGATCTTCCGCGCCGCGAAGCAGAACGCCGGCGACGTCGATCGCTCGAAGATCCAGCAGGGCGTGGAGCGGCTGATCAAGGACGTACGGGCGGCGAAGCGCGCGCCGGCCTTCGTGCTCGAGGCGGTGCAGACGCTCGAAGATCTGCTCAAGCTGCTCGACGACAAGGACTACTCCGCGCCCGCCAACGTCCACCGCTCGGTGCTCGCCGCGCTGGCCTACTTCGCGGACGCGAAGGACGTCATCCCCGACGACATCCCGATGGTCGGCTTCCTCGACGACGCGATCATGATCAAGATGGTCGAGGACGAGCTGAGGCACGAGCTCTGGGGCTACCGCAAGTTCTGCAAGTTCCGCGACGGCGCGGAGCAGCGCCCGTGGAGCTCGATCGCGAAGCAGCGCCTGCCGGGGCGGCTCAAGGAGCGGCGCGACGAGATCCGCAGCGAGATCCGCGAGCGCGAGGAGCGGGAAAGCGCGGCATAGCAAGCGCCGCGAAGCGGCGCGCGCAGTGAGCCGCGAGCGAAAGAGGTCACGCCCGCTGGTCTCGATGGAGCGCAGACCGCCAAGCGCTACATTGCGCCGGCCATGAGCCCTCGGCCCCGCATCCTGGTCGTCGATGACGAGGAGGCCATCCTCGAGACGATGACCTTCACGTTCGAGGACGACTACGAGGTGCTCACCTCGTCGTCGGCCCGCGACGCGTTGGCGCTGCTCGAGCGCGAAGGCCCGGTGGCGGTGGTCATCTCGGACCAGCGCATGCCCGAGATGACGGGCGTCGAGTTCCTCGCGCGCGTGTTCGCGCTGCACCCGACCACGGTGCGCATCATCCTGACCGGCTTCGCGGACATGGACGCGATCATCCGCTCGATCAACGACGGCCACGTGTACGCGTACATCACGAAGCCGTGGGAGCCCGACCAGCTGAAGCAGGTGGTGCGGCGCGCGGTCGAGCACCACGCGCTCGCGGTGGAGAACGAGCGCCTGGTCGGCGACCTGCGCGGCGCCAACGTGTTCCTCGAAGCGGTGATGGACGAGCTCGACACGGGCGCGCTCGCCGTCGATGCAAACGGCATCGTCCGCGCAGCGAATCGCCTGGCGCGCGAGTACCTGGGCCTCGGCGCCGACGCGCGCGGCCGGACGCTCGAGCAGGCGCTGCCCGCCGCGGTGCGCGAGCACGTGCTGCCCGCGCTCGGGCCAGGCAACGAGGCCGGCGGCTACCAGGAGATGGACCTGCCGGTGGGCCGCGGCGTGCGCCTGCGCGTGCACGCGCGCGCGCTCGCGCGACCGGGCGGTGGGCCTCTCGGGCGCGTGATCCTCGCGCGCGAGATCTCCCACGAGCCGGTGCGGCGGAAGCTCGACGAGATCGTGGATGGGCTCGTCACCACGGACGGCGCGCTGCGCGAGCGACTCGCCGCGGCGCAGCGCGACCTCGGCGCGCTCGCGCGCGAGCTCGGAGAGATGAGCGTGACGTCGCCCGGCCGGGCCGAGCTGCGCGACCGCGCCACGCGCACGCAGACGGCCATCGAGTACTGGCTGGCGGTGGACGACGCGCTTTCGCGCGAGGCGTTCCCCGACGCGCAGCCGCTCCTCGACCGCATGCGCCTCGCGAACCAGCGCTGGCCCCAGCAGCGGCTACCCGAACGCGTACGCGAGCTCGCACGGCGCGTGGAGAGCTACTACGAATCCGGAGAGAACCCGAAGCAGCCCGTCCTATGAACGCAAGGCCGCATCGATGATGCGGCCGCGCAGCGAGCCGAAGGCGAGCGAAGTCGAACAGTGGCCTCCGCTCAGGGACAAGCCGTGAGCTCGACGCTCGCGCACCCCTCTCGATCGGAGGGTTCGAGCGCCGCCGCCGGCATCCCGCGCCTCGAGCTCCGGATCGAGCGGCTCAAGGCGAGCTTCCGCTTCAGCTACGCGTTCCACGCGCGCGAGGTGCGCTTCGAGCGCGACTCCGGCCACGGCTTCGAGAGCGTCTTCCCCGAGACCTTCTCGTTCCGCGCAGAGCGCCACGACCCGACCGAGCTGTACCTGCGCCTCGAGGACCTCTGGACCAACCCGCGCCGCCTCGCGCCGGAGGCCGGACGCCGCGACTGCGAAGAGCTCGTGCTCCGCCTGCTGTCCGCAGCTCCCTCGCACGCTCGCGAGCGTGCTGGAGCGATTGCGTGACGACGAGAGCGAGGCCGCCCTGCTGCGCGCGGCCGAGGACGTCGCCGTCTTCGGGCAGATCGCGATCCGCTTCGTCCACGACAAGCAGCTCGAGCAGCACCCGCGCCTCCGCATGGCCGCCTTCCACCTGCGCCTCCTCGTGGTGCGCTCTTTCGAGGTGCTGCTGCGTTCGCGCGTGCGGCCGGAGTTCCGCGAGGCGTACGTGGCGGGCACCGCGGTGGTGGAGGCGCCCGAGGATCCGACCGACGTCTCGTTCTTCTACGCGCTCGCGTCCGGGCCACAGGAGCGCATCGATGCGGCCGTGATGGGCGCGGCGGAGCGTGCGTGGCAGCGCTGGATCGAAGGCGTCTGCCTCGACACGGAGAACGGCGCGTTCGAAGCGGAGAGCTCGCCCTTCGCCGAGCGCCCGGCGGAGGTGTTGCGCGCGGTGATGCGCCCGGGCATCCGCTCGGTGAGCCGCGCGCGCGACCTCACGCCCTTCCTGCGCCGCCCGGGCAATCGCGACTGCCAGCGCATTCTCGGGCGGCTCGAGCTCTGGTTCCTGCGGCAGTACGACGTCCACCATGCGGCGGTGATGCGTCACCACGCCGAGGCGCTGCGCAACGGCGCCGTCGAGCCGGATCGCGTGCTCTCGCGGCACGGCAGGCGCGCCTATGTCCTGGCCTTGTCGCTGCCGGCACTGCCGCTGGTGGCCGCGGTGTTTCCCTACGACCGCGCTCCCCTGCTGTTCGACTGGCTCGCGGCGCTCGAGGTGGCCGGTCTGATCGCGCTGGTGTTCTGGTTCCTGGTCTACCGCTTCCTGATCCAGAAGGACGTCACCTTCTTCCACACCTCGGTGCCGCGCATCGGCGCCGGCATCATCGTCGGCTACCTGCCCGTGTTCCTGATCGACGAGGTCTGGGATCTCGCGCGCCAGCCGCTCGCCTACCTGATCGCGGTGGTGCTGATGCTGGGCTTCGCGATCCTGCTCTACCTGTACGTGGAGGTGCACAGCCGGCTCGCCGACCCGCGGCGCGCCTTCGCGCGCGCGCTCGACATCTTCCTGCTCGGGATGATCGAATCGGCCGGGCTCGGCCTCATCGTCACCAGCCTGCTCGGCCCGCTGATGGCTGGCCGCAACTGGGGGCTCGGGCACGCCGCCACCCTGGCCGAAACCCGCGGGACGCTCTCCCCCTTCCTCGGCGAGCTGCCGCGCGTGATGGGCGTCGACCCGTTCTGGGTGTTCCCTTCCGCCGTGTTGCTCATGAGTGTGCTGGCCTTCTTCATCGGCACCTTCCTCCAGCTGCTCTGGGAAGACCTGCCGATCACCGAACCTCTGTAGCGCCCTTGCGCCACCGGTTACCCTCCTGCGTCTGGAGGAATCGATGGCTGAGATCGTGATGTACACGAAGTCCTGGTGCCCCTACTGCGACCGGGCAAAGTCCCTGCTGCGCGAGAAGGGTCAGAGCTGGACCGAGATCGACATCGAAGCGCAGCCCGACAAGCGCGACGAGATGGTCCGCCGCTCGGGCCGCACCACGGTTCCCCAGATCTGGGTCGGCGAGCGCCACGTCGGCGGCTTCGACGACCTCGCCGACCTCGAGCGGCGCGGCGAGCTCGATCCGCTGCTCGGCCGGAAGAAGGCCGCGGCGGGCGAGGCCGAGCACGTGAAGGTGCTGATCATCGGCAGCGGGCCGGCCGGCTACACCGCGGCCATCTACGCGGCCCGCGCCGAGCTCCAGCCCGTGATGCTCGCGGGCCTCCAGTTCGGCGGGCAGCTGATGCTCACCACCGACGTCGAGAACTATCCCGGCTTCCCGGCGAGCGTGGCCGGGCCGGAGATGATGGACCTGTTCCAGAACCAGGCCGAGCGCTTCGGCACCCGCATCCTCAACGAGGACGCGCTGCGCGTGGACCTCTCGAAGCGCCCCTTCCGCGTCGAGACCGAGGACAAGGCCTTCCTCGCCGACGCCGTGATCATCGCGACGGGAGCCTCGGCGAAGTGGATCGGTCTGCCCTCGGAGCAGCGCCTCATGAACAAGGGTGTCTCGGCCTGCGCCACCTGCGACGGTGCGCTCTACCGCGGCAAGGCGATGGCGGTGGTGGGCGGCGGCGACACCGCGATGGAGGAGGCGCTCTTCCTCACGCGTTACGGCACGAAGGTGACGCTGATCCATCGGCGCGATCAGCTGCGCGCCTCGAAGATCATGCAGGAGCGCGCGAAGAAGAACGAGAAGATCGAGTTCGTCTGGAACTCGGCCGTGGACGAGGTGCTCGGCGACGAATTCGTGACCGGCCTGCGCCTCAAGAACCTCGAGACGGGAGCGCTCTCGACGCTGCCGGTCGAGGCGCTCTTCGTCGCCATCGGCCACAAGCCGAACACCGACCTGTTCCGCGGCCAGCTCGACCTCGACGAGGTCGGCTACCTGAAGGTCGAGCCCGGCACCACGCGCACCCGCATCCCGGGCGTGTTCGCCTGTGGCGACGCGATGGATCCCACCTACCGCCAGGCGGTCACGGCCGCCGGCACCGGCTGCATGGCCGCCATCGACTGCGAGCGCTGGCTCGCGGAGCACGACGGCTAGCAGCGAAGCAGCGGGGTCTCCCCATTCCTCTCACCCAAGAGCGGCTCGAGCAGCTGGTCGCACGGTCCACGGACATCGTGGTGGCGACCGACCGCAAGGGCATCGTCATCTACTACAACGACGGCGCCAAGAAGAGCCTCGGCTACTCGGGAGCGGAGGTGCTCGGCGCATTCGTCGGCAAGCTCTACCCGAGCCTCGAAGAGGCGAAGCGCGTGGCCGCAGCGATGCGCAGCCCGGAGCACGGCGGCAAGGGCATCGTCGAGACCTTCCGCACCACGTTCCTGTCCAAGGCCGGCGAGGAGATTCCGGTCGCGATCTCGGGCGCCATCCTCGTCGACGAGCACGGCGAGGAGGACGGCACAGTCGGCTTCGCCAAGGACCTGCGCGATCTCCTGCACAAGGAGGAGCTCGCCACGCTCGGCGAGGTGGCGATCGGCCTCTCGCACGAGATCAACAACCCGCTCGCTGTGATCTTGAACCAGACGGAGCTGCTCGAGGGCGACATCTGCGAGCTCGCGGGCGAGCGTGACGTCTCCGTCGAGATGGAACGCCTCGACGCCGTCCGCCGGGAGATCTCGCGCATCGCGGAGATCCTCGAGCGGCTCGGCGAGATGGTGCGCGAGGAGACCTACGAGACGGTCGACTACATCGGCCCGGCGCGCATGATCGACCTGCGCACGCGTCGCTCACGCGAGCGCAAGGTGGATCCGCGCCTCGCCGGCCTGCGCGTGCTCATCGCCGACGACGACCTCGGCATCGCGCGCTCGCTCAAGGAGATCCTCGAGGCCGACGGCTGCCGGGTGGTCACCGCCAGCGATGGACTCGAGGCGCTCGAGAAGGTGATGGCGCAGCCGTTCGACATCGTGCTCACCGACGTGGTGATGCCGAACATGGACGGCCACGAGCTGTTCCTGAAGATCCGCGAGAACCTGCCCGACCTGCCCGTGCTGATGATGACGGCCTTCCACTACGACAAGGACCACATCATCAAGCGCAGCCGCGTGGCCGGTCTCGGCACGGTGATCTTCAAGAAGCCGGTGGACGCGGAGCGCCTGCGCGCGGCGATCCTCGAGGCGACCGCAGCCAAGCGGCGCGAGGAGTAGGGGCTGGAGCCGCAACCCGACCGCAGACACGAGTCCAGTCATGGCCGGGAGGATCGTTGCTGCGCAGGCCTGCGGTCACAGGAGGCCGCGTGCCGCACGGCTCTGCGACATCACGAGAGGGGGCCGGCCCGACTACCGAGCCCGCGCAGCCCGAGTCCTCGCGTCGCCGTGGCCGAAAGCTCGCGGCCAGCTCCCGTCGTTCCGAGACCGCGCTCCGCGAGGCACCGACGCCGAGCACCGGAGCAGCGACCCTCCCGCCCCCGGCCCCGGGGTGCGCGCTCAGCGCACCACCAGCTCCTTCGGCACGTTGAAGAGCTTGCCGGCGGCGTTCTTGATCAAGTAGCGCTGCTGCCACTCCTTCAGGATCGTGACGGCCTCGCCGGCGGAGAAGGCGACCTCTTCGACGCCCTCGCCGAGGTTCGACTGGTGCTTCAGTACGGTCGCCTGCTTCACGCTCGCCATGCGTTCCTCGCCGAGGAAGACGGGGTTTAGCCGAGAAGCGGGCGCCAGGCGAGGCACACGCCGGTGATCTCGCGGGCGCCCGCGCGCGAGAGCGCGCGAGCGGCCTCGGCCAGCGTGCTGCCGGTGGTGGCGACGTCGTCCACCAGCCAGACGCGCGCCGGCGCGGGCCGCCGGGCCGCGAACGCGCCGGCCACGTTGCGGCGCCGGGCGCCGCGCGCGAGGTGGGTCTGGCTCTCCGTATCGCGCAGCCGCGCGAGCAGCACCGGCGCGACGGGCGCCCCGGCCTCGTGCGCGAGGGCCCGCGCCAGCAGCGCGGCCGGGCTGAAGCCGCGCTCGCGCAGGCGCCGCGGATGGAGCGGCACGGGGACGACCAGCGCGGGTGCGTCGCCCGGCACCTCGCGCGCGAGCTCGCGCACGAGGCCGAGCGCGACGGCTTCCGCGGCGAGATCGAGCCCGGCGATGCCCCGCGTCGGGTACTTGAAGCGCTTCACCCAGTCGGCGCCTGCGCCCTCGTGCGCGATCGCGGCGCACCACGCGGCGAGCGGAGCGGGCGGCGGCGGCAGCGCGCCCGCGGGAGGCACGCGGCACGCCGCGCAGAGCGGCAGCTCGACGACGCTCCGCCCGCAGCCCACGCACGCGGGCGGAAGCAGCAGCTCTAGCGCGGCGCGCCACCAGGCGGACATCGGACTCTCGAACGGGACTGGGGGCGAGTCAGGTCGTCCGGGCCGGAGTGATCAAGCTCCTGCCCGTCATCTCGGGCGGCGCCGGGAGGCCGAGCAGCTCGAGCACCGTCGGCGCCACGTCGGCGAGGCCGCCGTCGCGGAGCCCGCGGCCGCCGCCGTGGCGCGTCGCCCACCAGAGCGGCACCGGGTTCGTGGTGTGCGCGGTGTGCGGCTCGCCGGTCACCGGGTCCACCATCAGCTCGCAGTTGCCGTGGTCGGCGGTGATCAGGACGTCGCCGTCTCGCGCCAGCACGGCGTCCACGGCGCGCGCGAGGCACGCGTCGATGGTCTCGACCGCCTTCACGGCGGCGGGCAGCACGCCGGTGTGACCCACCATGTCGGGGTTCGCGTAGTTCACCAGCACGAAGGCCCAGTCTTCGCGCGCAATGTGCTCGACCAGCTTCTCCGTGACGGTGTACGCGCTCATCTCGGGCTTGTGGTCATAGGTGGGCACGTCGCGCGGTGACGGCACCAGCACGCGCTCTTCGCCCGGGAACGGCTGCTCGAGGCCGCAGTTGAAGAAGAACGTCACGTGGGCGTACTTCTCGGTCTCCGCCACGCGCAGCTGCGGCAGGCCGCGCTCGGCGAGCAGCTCGCCGAGAATCCGCCTCGGCATCTCCGACGAGAACGCGACCGGCAGCCCGAAGGCGGCGTCGTACTCGCTGAAGCACACGAAGGACGCGAGCTTCGGCACGCGCCGCCGCACCAGCTCCTTCGCGAAGCGCTGCTCGCATACGCTCGCGAGCGCGGCCGTGAGCTCCCGCGCGCGGTCGGCGCGGAAGTTGAAGAAGATCACGACGTCGCCGTCGGCGAGCGGCGCCCCGCCCGCGACGATGCGCGGCTCCACGAACTCGTCGTTCTGCTCGCGCCGGTAGGCGTCGTCCACGGCCGAGAGCGCGTCGGGCGCGGGCGCGCCCTCGGCGAGCACGATCGCGTCGTACGCGCGCTGCACGCGCTCCCAGCGCTGGTCGCGGTCCATCGCCCAGTAGCGGCCGATCACCGTGGCGATGCGGCCGCCCGCGGCGTCCACGTGCGGCAGCAGCGCGCGCAGAAAGACCTTCGCCGAGCGCGGCGGCGTATCGCGTCCATCGAGGAAGGCGTGCACGACTGGGCGCACGCCGCGCTCGCGGCAATGGGCGAGCAGCGCCTCGAGGTGCGACTGGTGGCTGTGGACGCCGCCGTCGGAGACGAGCCCCATCAGGTGGAGCCGCCCGCCGCTCGAAGCACACGCGGCGAACGCCTGCTGGAGGACGGGATTCCGCGCCGCGCCGCCGGCCGCGAGCAGCTTCGAGATGCGCGTCATGTCCATGTCGACGATGCGGCCCGAGCCGAGCGTCATGTGCCCGACTTCCGAGTTGCCCATCTGTCCGGGCGGCAGCCCGACCGCTTCGCCCGACGTCTCGAGCTTCGCCATCGGCAGGTCACGATGCGCGTGCGCGAAGAACGGCGCGTGCGCGACCGCCGTGGCGTCGGTCGGGCCGCCGTCGCCGAGGCCGAAACCGTCGAGCACGACGAGCATGACCGGGCCGCGGGGCGGGGCGGTCACGGTCGTGACTCCGTTCGCCCAACTCGTTCCTTCGCTCGCTCCGCTCGCTGCGCGCTCCGCTTGCGGCTCACTGCGCGCTTCGCTTGCTGTCGTGACTCCGTTCGCCTTCGGCTCACTGCGCGCTTCGCTTGCATTACGCTCGCGCTCCGCGCGGCAGCTCCGCAGGCTCGGGCAGCGCGATGCGCGGCGCGTCGCCCCACAGCCGGTCGAGGTCGTAGTGCTCGCGCGCGTCGCGCACGAACACGTGCACCACCACGTCGCCGGCGTCGATCAGGATCCAGCGCCCATCCTCGTAGCCTTCGACGCCGAGCACCGACGCGCCCGAGGCCTTCGCGCTCTCCACCACGGCGTCGGCCACGGCACGCGCCTGGCGATCGGAGCCCGCCGTCGCGATCACGAAGGCGTCGGCGAAGGAGGTGAGCTCCCCGACCGCGAGGGCCACGACGTCCTCGGCGTTGCGCTCGAGCGCCGCCTCGGCCAGGCGCCGCGCGCGCTCCCGTGCTGCTTCCGTCACCGCTGCCCTCTCGCGTACACCCCGCTCCGCACGACTGCAGCGAGCACGGGATCCGGCAGGAGATAGCGAACCGAGCGCCCCTCCGAGAGGCGGCGCCGCACGTCGGTGGAGGAGATGTCCAGCGCCGCGATCGGCACGCGCCGCAGCCAGGTGCCCGCGCTGCGGTGCCGAGCCTCCTGGCCGTCGGGCGAGAGCACGAGGTCGGCGGCGAGCTCGGGCGGGATCCAGTCGGCGAGCGAACCGTTCTCGACCGGCGGGCGCGTCAGCACCGCGAAATGCGCCAGCTCGAGCAGCGCCTTGGGCTCGCGCCACGAAGCCAGCTCGGCGAAGGCGTCGCAGCCGAGGATGAAGGCCGGGCGCGACGGCGCGAGCCGCGGCGCGAGCAGGCGCAGCGTGTCGATCGTGTACGACGGGCCGGGCCGCTCGAGCTCGAGCGGATCGACGGAGAAGGCCGCGTGGCCGCGGATCGCGAGCTCCACCCACGCGAGCCGGTCCCGGGCCGGCGCCATCACGTCGGGGCCAGCCCGCTTCAGCGGCGGGTCGGCGCTCGGCACGAACACGATGCGCTCGAGGCCGAGCGCCTCCCGCACTTCCTCGGCCGCGCGCAGGTGCCCGAGGTGGATCGGGTTGAACGTTCCCCCGAAGACGCCGGTGGTTGCACGAGCTGTCGTGACTTCGCTCGGCTTCGTCTCGCTGCGCGCTTCGCGTGCGGTCATTCGCGGAGCTGACCGTCTCCGCTGAGAACGAATTTGCGCGTGGTGAGCTCTTCGAGGCCCATCGGGCCGAAGGCGTGCAGCTTCGAGGTCGAGATGCCGATCTCGGCGCCGAGCCCGAGGCGCTGGCCGTCGGCGAACGCAGTCGAGCAGTTCACGCCCACCGTGGACGAGTTCACGCGGCGCTGCCAGGCCTGCGCGTTCGCGTAGTCGTTCGTCACGATCACGTCGGTGTGGTCGGTTCCGAAGCGCTGCACGTGGGCGATCGCTTCGTCGAGGTTGGCGACGACCCGCACCGCCAGGATCTTGTCGAGGTACTCGGCGCCCCAGTCGGCGTCGCTCGCGGGCACCGCCTCGGGGAACACCTCGCAGGTCTTCGGGCAGCCCCGCAGCTCGACGCCCTGCTCGTGTAGCGCCTTCAGCACCACCGGCAGCACGCTGCGAGCGGCCGCCGCATGGCAGAGCAGCGTCTCGAGCCCGTTGCACACCGCCATCTGGCGCAGCTTCGAGTCGAGCACGATGGCGCGCGCCATCTCCGGGTCGGCGCTCTGATCGAGGAACACGTGACACACGCCGGCGTCGTGCTTCAGCACCGGAATGGTGGACTCGGCCACGACCTTCCGGATCAGGGCCGGCCCGCCGCGCGGAATCAGCAGGTCGATGTAGCGGTCGAGCGTGAGCAGATGGTCCACGGCGGCGCGGTCGGTGACGGGCACGACGGCGAGCGCATCCGGCGGCACGCCCGTCTCCTCGGCCGCGGCCCGCAGCTCCTCGGCCAGCGCCAGGTTCGTCTGGATCGCCTCCGAGCCGCCGCGCAGGATCACGGCGTTGCCAGCCTTCACGCAGAGCGCCGCAGCATCCACCGTCACGTTCGGGCGCGACTCGTAGACGATCGCGATCACGCCGAGCGGGATGCGCATGCGGCCCACGCGCAGGCCGTTCGGCCGCACGCGCGTCTCGGTGATGGTGCCGACCGGGTCGGGCAGCGCCGCGACCTGCCGGAGACCGTCCACCATCGCGCTCCACTTGTCGCCCGCGAGGTCGAGCCGGCGCAGCAGCGGCGCCTCGACGCCCCGCGCCTCGGCCGCGGCGATGTCCGCGCGGTTCGCGGCGAGGATGCGCGGGCGCGCGGCTTCGAGGCGCTCGGCCGAGCGCAGCAGCCAGGCGTCCTTCCGCCGCGTGTCGAGATCCGCCACCGCGCGCGAAGCGACGCGGGCGTCACGGGCGAGAGCTTCGATGCGTTCGCGCAGATCCATGCGGGTCGTCTCTACGGTGTGTCACCGAGCAGGACGAGGTCGTCGCGATGGATCACCTCGTCGCCGTTCGAGTAGCCTAGCACCGGGCTGATCTGACTCGTGGGCAGTCCCTTGATGCGGCGGACGTCCTCGGCCGCATACGCAGCGAGACCGCGCGCGAACTCGACGCCCTGGTCGTCAGCGCACGCGACCGCGTCGCCGATGCCGAAGCGTCCCTCCACCGTGACGATGCCGGCCGGCAGCAGGCTGCGCCCCCGCTCGCGCACCGCACGTACGGCGCCCGCGTCGAGCAGCAAGCGGCCGCGCGGCTTCGCCGTGAAGGCGAGCCAGTGCTTGCGGCTGCCGATGCGGTTGCCCCCGCGAAACAGCGTGCCTTCGCGTTCGCCCGCGACGAGACGCGTCAGCGTTCCCTTGCGCAGGCCGTTCGCGAGCACCGTGGCCGCGCCGGAGGCGGCGGCGGAACGCACCGCTTCGAGCTTCGTGATCATGCCGCCGCGGCCGAACGCGCTGCCCGAGCCCGCAGCCGCCCCCTCGACCTCGGGCGTGAGCCCGTCCACCACGTCGATCGGCTCGCCCACGGGCCCCTTCGGCCCGGGCGGCTCGGCGTAGAGCCCGTCCACGTCGGTGAGGATCACGAGCAGGTCGGCGCCGACCAGATTTACCACCGTGGCGGAGAGGTTGTCGTTGTCGCCGAAGCGGATCTCCTCGGTCGCGACGGTGTCGTTCTCGTTCACCACGGGCACGACGCCGAGGCGCAGCAGCTCGAGCAGCGTGTGCCGCGCGTTCAGGAAGCGCTCGCGCTCGTCGAGGTCGACGCGCGTCACGAGCACCTGCGCCGCCTCCCGCCCGCACCCGCGCAGCCGCTTGCGCCAGAGCTCGGAGAGGCTGATCTGGCCCACCGCCGCGGCGGCCTGCTTCTCGGGGATCGAGCGCCCGGGGTGATCCCAGCCGAGGATGCGGCTGCCCATCGCGATGGCGCCCGAAGAGACGATCACGACCTCGCGCCCGGCGTCGAGCAGCGCCGCCGCCTCGGCGGCGATGCCGCCGATCACGCCCGGCCGCAGCACGCCGGCGCGGGTCAGCACGCCGCTGCCCACCTTCACGACGATGCGGCGAGCGCTTTTCGCCTCCGGCCGGAGCGCCCCGCTGCGAGCGCTCATCCGCCCGCCTCCTGGAGCGCGAACGCCATCGCGCGCACCAGCTCGCCGATGCCGGCGCCGGTTGCGCCCGAGCCGAGCAGCACCTGGCAGCCGCGCAGCGAGAGCTCCTTCACCACGGGTTCGAGGGCGGCGCGATCGGGGATCAGGTCGATCTTGTTCAGCAGCACGAGCTCGCGTCGCCGGGCGAGGTTGGTGTCGTAGGCGGCGAGCTCGCGGCGGATTACCTCGTACTCCGCGACGAGGTCGCGCGACGGATCGAGCAGCGCGGCGCCGTCGAGGAGGTGCACCAGTAGGCGCGTGCGCTCCACGTGGCGCAGGAAGCGATCGCCGAGGCCGACGCCGTCGCTCGCGCCCTCGATCAGGCCGGGGATGTCGGCCACCACGAAGCGCCGCTCGTCGAAGGCCACCACGCCGAGGTGCGGGAAGAGCGTCGTGAAGGGGTAGTCGGCGACGCGCGGCCGCGCCGCCGAGATGCGGCGCAGCAGCGTGGACTTGCCCGCGTTCGGCAGGCCGACCAGGCCCACGTCCGCGAGCAGCTTCAGGGAGAGGCGCACGCGGCGCGTCTCCCCCGGCTCGCCGGGCGTGGCGTAGTCCGGCGTCTGGCGGGTCGGCGTCGCGAAGCGCGCGTTGCCGCGGCCGCCGCGCCCGCCGTGGGCGGCCACGTAGCGCTCGCCGGGCGCGGCGAGGTCGGCGAGCGGGGCGGCGTCTTCGCGCGCGTCGGGATCCCGGAGCACGGTGCCGACCGGCACGCGCACCACCGAGTCGGCGCCGTCGGCGCCCGTGCGCTGGTTGCCGCCGCCCTTGCCGCCGTGCTCGGCGCGGATCTCGGGCTGGTACTTCTGGTCGCGGAGCGTGGCGAGGCCCGGGTCGGCCACGAACACCACGTCGCCGCCCTTGCCGCCGTCGCCGCCGGCCGGGCCGCCGCGCGGCACGTACTTCTCGCGCCGCCAGGCCACGGAGCCGTCGCCGCCGGCGCCTGCGCTCACGCTCACGACGGCCTCGTCGATGAACTGCTCGCTCATCGCGAGCTCCGTGAGTGGGCTAGGAGGGCTCGACGCGGGCCACGATGCGGCCCTTGGAGCGCCCGTAGTGGACGATTCCGTCTGCGGTGGCGAAGAGCGTGAAGTCCTTGCCGAGCCCCACGTTGACGCCGGGGTGGATGCGGGTGCCGACCTGCCGCACCAGGATGTTCCCGGCCCGAACCTGCTGGCCCGCGTAGCGCTTCGTGCCGCGGCGCTGCCCGTTGCTGTCGCGCCCGTTGCGCGAGCTGCCCTGTCCCTTCTTGTGCGCCACGCCTTCTTCCTTCGCTCGCTCCGGACTTGTTTCTTTGCTCGCTCTGCTCGCGGCGCGCGACGCAAGGCGCCGCTTGCTGCTGCGGCTGGCGGCCGGTCGCCTAGCCTCAGCCTTCGATCGCCTCGACGTGGACCTCGGTGAAGCCCTGTCGGTGGCCCTGCTTGCGGCGGTAGTTCTTGCGCCGCTTGCTCTTGAAGATGGTGATCTTCCGGGCGCGGCCGTGCCGGAGGATCGTCCCCACCACACGCGCTCCGCTCACGAGCGGCCGGCCGACGCGGGGCTCGCCCTCGCCGGCGACCATCAGCACCTCGTCGAAGGCGACCTGCGCGCCGACGTCCCCCGGCAGGCACTCGACTCGCACCGCCTTGCCCGGCGCGACTCGCACTTGCTTGCCGCCCGTGCGCACCACCGCGTACATCAGGTCTCCTCCGCGAAGCGCCGGAGTATCGGGGATTCGCCTTCTGCGTCAACCGGTTGGGCGGCGAGCGCCGGGAGCGTCTCGGGCTCGGCCGCGGCCTCGGGCAGCGGCGCCGGGGCGGCGGGCGCCGCCTCGCGCGGCTTCGCGCCGTTGCCGCCGAGCCACGGCACCTGGAAGGAGATCGGCGCCGACTCCCCGAGGGCCGTCACCTCGAACTGCTCCTGGTGCAGATCGGCCCGCGCGCGGACCTCGATCTCGCGGCCGAGCCGGGCCTCGAGCGCCTCGAGCAGGGGCTTGGCCGGCCCGAGCAGCTGCTCGGCCACGCGCCGGTTCACGGTCACCGCCACCTGCCGTCCCCCGAAGCGCGGCAGGTCCTTCTGGATCTCCCGCACCACCTTGTGCGCCACGCTCTCTTCGGAGAGCACGTAGCCCTTGCGCTCGCAGTACGGGCAGGGCTCGCACAGCGTCTGCACCAGGTTCTCGCGGGTGCGCTTGCGCGTCATCTCCACGAGGCCGAGCTCGGAGATCTTCAGGATGTTCGTCTTGGCCTTGTCGCCGCGCAGCGCCTCCTGGAAGGCGCGATAGACCTTCTCGCGGTTCTCGGACGACTCCATGTCGATCAGGTCGACGATGATGAGGCCGCCGATGTTGCGGAAGCGGAGCTGGTTCACGACCTCGCGCACGGCCTCGAGGTTCGTGCGCAGCACGGTCTCCTCGAGGTCGCGCTTGCCGACGTAGCGGCCCGTGTTCACGTCGATCGCGGTGAGCGCCTCGCTCTGGTCCACGATCAGGTAGCCGCCCGACTTGAGCCACACCTTGCGGCCGAGGTTCGAGTCGATCTGCGCCTCGCAGCCGAACTCGTCGAACAGCGGGATCGCGCCCTGGTAGTGCTCGAGCCGCGGCTTCGGGTCCGCCACGAAGCGGTCGAGGAAGCCCTTCATCTGCTCGTAGGCCTCGGGCGAATCCACCACGATGCGCCGCGTCTCGGCGTTCGCGAAGTCGCGGATCACGCGCAGCGGCAGGGCGGGCTCTTCGTAGAGCACGGCGGGCGCGCGCACCCGGTCCTTCTTGATCTGGATGTCGTCCCAGACCGTGGTCAGGTACTTCACGTCGGCCTCGAGGTCGGCGTCGCGCGTCCCCTCGCCGGCGGTGCGGATGATGAAGCCGAGGTCGGCCGGCTTCACGCGGTTGACGATGTCGCGGAGCCGCCGCCGCTCG
Source organism: uncultured delta proteobacterium (assembly GCA_963716895.1). Taxonomy (GTDB): domain Bacteria; phylum Myxococcota_A; class UBA9160; order UBA9160; family UBA6930; genus JBFIYM01. The sequence continues at coordinate 2,210,956 of CAVQUJ010000010.1, read as the reverse complement.
CGATCGGAGTCGATCTTGCGCGACACCCCGACGCGCTGCGCCCACGGGGTGAGCACCAGGTGCCGGCCCGCGATCGAGACGTGCGAGGTGATTCGCGCGCCCTTGGTCCCGATCGGCTCCTTCGCGATCTGGACCATGATCTCCTGCCCCTCGGAGAGCAGGCTCTCGATGTTGGGCACGTTGCGGTTGCGCCGCCGCCGGCCGCGGGGTCCCCCGTTCTCGCCCTCGTCGAGGTCTTCGATGTCCTCGACGTAGTCGCCCGCGTAGAGGAAGGCGGCCTTCTCGAGGCCGATGTCCACGAAGGAGGCCTGCATGCCGGGCAGCACCCGGAGCACGCGGCCCTTCACCACGCTGCCGACCACGCTGCGGCTCTTGTCGCGCTCGATGTGCAGCTCGACGAACTGCTTCTTCTCGAGGATCGCGACGCGGGTCTCGCCCGCGGTCGCGTTGATCAGGATCTCGTTCTGCATGCCCGCCCTTCGGCAGCCGTCCGGACGCAGGAAGCGCCCGGAGGCCACGCCTCGTTCGAGCTCGGGAACCAGGGTGCAGAGCCGCCGGGAAGGCGGGGCGGGGTCAGGCCGGCGCCACGGCTCCCGAAGGGAGACGCAGCGAGACGGGCGCCCTGGTGGACGTCCCGAGCAATCGATCGCTCTGTTCATCGAACAAGTCAGTGAACCTTCGTTCTTGCGGTCCGGATCCGTTTTCCCGAGCGCCCCGCGCATACCCCGCCGCAGTCCAGCGCCTCGGGTCAGCTTTGGATCGACTCCCCTGGCCCCCGCCTGCCCCTCTCCGGCAAACTCCTTCGAGTGCCGGGAAGCCGGGGCCCCTGGGGGGTCCTCAGGTCGGACCGAGAGAAAATCTGTCCCGAACATCCTCGATCGGGTAGCGATGGTCAAGATGACGCGCCTCGAAACGACACGACCTCCCCGAGGGATCCATGTCTGAGGATCCGCGCCGCCAGCTGCCGTCGGTGGACCGGCTCCTCCGCCGGCTCGAGGAGGCGCAGCCCGCGCTGCCGGCCTGGGCCCGGCGCGAAGGGGCGCGCCGAGCGCTGGCCGAGGCGCGTGACGCCATCGAGCGCGGCCAGGCGCCTGCGGATCCGGAGGAGGCGGCGCTCACGCTCGCCGCCGACCTCGCCCGGCCGCGCCCGATCCGGGTCGTGAACGCGAGCGGGGTGGTGCTCCACACGAATCTCGGGCGAGCGGCCCTGCCTCGCGAGGTGGCGGAGGCGGTCGCGGCCGCCGCCGCCTCGTATGGCGCGCTCGAGCTCGACCTCGAGAGCGGCGCGCGCGGCGAGCGCGGCGCGGGCGTGGCCGACCTGCTGCGCCTGCTCTCGGGCGCCGAGGACGCCTTCGCCGTCAACAACGGCGCCGCCGCCGTGCTGCTCGCGCTCGCGGCGCTGGCGCGGGGCCGCGAGGTGATCGTCTCGCGCGGCGAGCTGGTCGAGATCGGCGGCTCCTTCCGCGTCCCCGAGATCCTGCGCGAGGCGGGCGTCCAGCTGGTCGAGGTCGGCACCACGAACCGCACGCACGCCCGCGACTACGAGGCCGCCCTCGGCCCGCGCACCGGCGCCATCCTCAAGGTGCACCGCTCGAACTTCGAGCTGCGCGGCTTCGTGGCCGAGGTGGAGCTGCCCGAGCTGGTGGCGCTCGCGCGTCGCACGGGCGTGCCGGTGATCGAGGATCTCGGCAGCGCGACGCTCGTGGACCTCCGGCCGCACGGGCTGCCGCCCGAGTCCTTCGCGCCGGCGCGGCTCGCGACGGGCGTGGACCTGGTCTGCTTCTCGGGGGACAAGCTCCTCGGCGGCCCGCAGGCCGGCATCGTGCTCGGCGCCAGCGAGCGCGTGCGCGCGCTGCGCCGGAACCCGCTCGCCCGCGCGCTGCGGCTCGACAAGCTCACGCTCACGGCGCTGGATGCGACCCTGCGGCTGCTCCTCGCTGGCCGCGAACGCGAGCTCCCGACGCTGCGGATGCTGCTCGAGCCGCTCGAGCGCGTGTCGGCCCGCGCCCAAGCCTTGGCGGAGCGGCTGCGCAAGGTGGCGCCTCGAGGCCTGCGCGTCGCGCTCGAGGAGACGCGAGCGCCGGTCGGGGGCGGCTCGCTGCCGGGCTTCGAGCTGCCGAGCGCGGCCGTCGCGCTCGCGAGCGACGCCGGCGCGGAGGCGCTCGCGCGGGCGCTGCGCCGCGCTCCGGTGCCGGTGCTGGGCCGCGTCAGCGCGGACCGCGTGCTGCTCGATGCGCGCACGCTGCTGCCGGGTGACGAGAGCGACGTCGAAGCCGCCGTGGCTGCTGCTTCGCTCGCCTGCGGCCCGCTGCGCGGAACGTGACCCGTGCGCGCACGACGCCCCCAGCCCTTGCCGCGCTCCGCTTCGATTGATGCCCCCGGGGCCTTCCGGTAGGGTCACGGGCCGAGGCCGCCCATGCTGAACTCGAGCGTGCTCGTACTGAATCGCTCGTACTTGCCGGTCCACGTGACCTCGGCCCGGCGTGCGTTCACGCTTCTCTATCAGGGCATCGCCCGCGTCGTGAACGAGCAGTACCAGACCTTCGATTTCGAGGCCTGGAGCCAGCTCGCGGTGGCGCGCGACGCCGAGGCGATCGGCACGCCTGGCGGCCCCATCCGCATCCCGCGCGTGATCGTGCTGGTGGCCTTCGACCGCCTGCCGAAGCGCCACGTGCGCTTCAGCCGCATCAACCTGATGGCCCGGGACAATTTCCAGTGCCAGTACTGTGGCCGGCGGCCGCATCGCGCCGAGCTGAACCTCGACCACGTGGTGCCGCGTTCGCTCGGCGGCCGCAGCACGTGGGAGAACGTCGTGACGAGCTGCGTGGATTGCAACCGCAGGAAGGGCGGGCGCACGCCCCGGCAGGCCCACCTGAAGCTGATGCGGAGACCCGAGCGTCCGCGCTGGACGCCGCTCGCCAACCTGATGTGGTCGAGCGTGCGTTACCAGGAATGGCGGCCGTTCCTGAGCGTGGTGGACGCGTCCTACTGGAACGTGGAGCTCGCCGAATAGCGAGCCTCCGAGGAGCGAGCCACGGCAGCCTCACCTCCCGAGAGCGCGCCTCGCCTGATCGCGCTGGGCGGCGGCAAGGGCGGCGTCGGGAAGACCTTCCTGGCGGCGAACCTGTCCGCGATCCTCGCCCGCGCCGGCGCGCGGGTGATCGCGGTCGATACCGACGTCGAGGGCGCGAACCTGCACACCTGGCTCGGCGTCGCGCAGCCGCGCGCGAGCCTCGCCGACTTCGTGGCCGGCCGCGTGCAGGACCCGGTCGATCTCGTGATCGCGACGCCCACGCCGAATCTCGGCCTGATCGCCGCCACCCACGGCAACCTCGCGGCCTCCCAGCCCGAGCCGTCGCGCCGCATCGAGCTGCTCCAGCGCCTGCGCCGCCTGCCCTGCGACTTCGTGTTCGTGGACTGCGGCGCCGGCGCGCACGCCGCCACCATCGACTACTTCCTGGTCGGCGACGACGGCGTGCTGGTCGTCCACCCCGAGCCCACCTCCCTCGAGAACGCCTACTCGTTCCTGCGCGCTGCCTTCTACCGCCGCATGCAGCTCGTGATGCAGAAGCACGACGTGCGCGAGCGCGTGCGCGAGGCGATGGACCAGCGGAACGTGCGCGGCATCCAGACCCCGCTCGACCTGCTGCGCGAGGTGGAGGCGATGGACCCGGAGGAGGGCCGGCGCTTCGCGAAGAGCATGCGCGCGTTCCGCCCCCGCATCGTGGTCAACGAGGTCGAGAGCGCGGACGAGATCAAGCTCGGCTTCTCGGTGCGCAGCGTCTGCCGCAAGTTCTTCGGCATCGAGGCGGACTACATCGGCTACGTGAACCGGGACCCGGCCGTGCGCGAAGCGGTGCTCGCGCGGCGACCGCTGATCGACGTGAAGCCCAAGAGCGACGCGGCGGTCTATCTGCAACGCATCGCGCGGAAGCTCGCTGAAGCTGCGAAGGAAAAGCGGAACCGATGACGATTCCGGACGACGATCACTACGAGCTGCTCGAGCTGCCGCGCGACGCGAGCCACGAGGACGTCGAGCGTGCGTATCGGATGGCGCGGGCCACCTGGGGCGAGGATGCGCTCGCGGCGTACTCCGTCGCGAGCGAGGCCGAGCTCAGCGCGCTGCGCGAGCGGGTCGAGCAGGCCTACCGCGTGCTGTCCGACGCCGATACGCGCGGCGCGTACGACGCGGCGCTCGGCCGGCTGCGCGCCCCCGTGCACGACGAGCCCGACCTCGGCCTCGACGACGAGGAGAAGGAGGAGCTCGCGCCCGCCGAGCTGCCGGCGGAGATCGAGGCCTTCGGCGATCTCTCCGGGCCCGAGGACGGCCACTGGACGGGTCCGGCGCTCCGCCGCACGCGCCTCGCGCGCGGGCTCGAGCTCGACCAGATCAACGCCATCACCAAGGTGAACCCCGTGTACCTGCGCTGCATCGAGGAGGAGCGCTTCGAGGCGCTGCCCGCGTCGGTGTACGTGCGGGGCTTCGTGGCCGCCTACGCGCGCTGCCTCGGGCTCGACGCCGGACGCGTGGCGACCGACTACCTCGAGCGCCTCCAGGCCGCGCGCCCCGAGCGCCCGCAGAAGAGGCGCCGGTGAGCGCGGTGAACGAGCCCGAGCGCGTCACCCGGCTCGCGCGGGCGATCCTATCCGACGTGATGCTCTATCACGCGGAGCAGGTGCGGCAGGGCATCGAGGCGGACGACCTGTTCGACCGGCTCCAGCCGGAGCTCGAAGAGGCGCGGGTCTACTTCGAGTCGCGCGTCGAGGCCGACGTCGCTCGGGCCATCAACGCGTGGAACCAGGCGCTCGTGGACGTGCTCGTCTTCCGCAGCCGCCACGTGCGCTCGCGAATCTGGTAGCAAGCGACGCGGAGCGGCGCGCGCAGTGAGCCGAAGGCGAACGGAGTCACGACAGTGAGCCGCTGGCTCGTCGGCGAGTCCGAGGCTGAGGAGCGGCTCGACCGCGCGCTCGCGCAGCTCGCCGGCGTGCCGCGCGCGCAGGTGCAGCGCTGGCTCGAGGCGGGCGTGGTCACCTGCAACGCCGTGCCCGCGCGCGCCAGCCAGCGCGTCGAGGCGGGCGACGTGCTCGCCGCCGAGCCGCCCGAGCCGGTGGCCCTCGCGCTCGAGCCCGAGCCGATCCCGCTCGCGATCCTGCACGAGGACGAGGCGCTGCTCGTGCTCGACAAGCCCGCCGGCCTCGTCGTGCATCCGGCGCCGGGTCATCCGCGCGGCACGCTCGTGCATGCGCTGCTCCACCACTGCGCCGATCTCGCCGGGGTCGGCGGCGTGCTGCGCCCGGGCATCGTGCATCGCCTCGACGCCGGCACCTCCGGCGTGATGGTGGTGGCGAAGACCGACGCCGCGCACCAGGCGCTCTCGCTCCAGTTCCACGACCACAGCATCGAGCGCATCTACCACGCCTGGGTGCGCGGCACGCCGGGCGCCGAGGCCGGCCGCGTCGAGCGTGCGATCGGACGGCATCCGCGCGATCGGAAGCGCATGTCAGTGGCAGTGCGCGAGGGACGTGCGGCGCGCACCGCCTGGCGCGTGATCGCGCGCTACCCGAAGAGCGAGGCGGCGCGGCTCGAGGTGCGGCCCGAGACGGGGCGCACCCACCAGATCCGCGTGCACCTCGCCTCGCAGGGGCTGCCGATCCTCGGCGATCCCGTCTACGGCCGCGCAAGCAAAGGTGTGCCCGCGCGCTTCGCGCTCGCGCGTCCGGCGCTGCACGCGCTCGTGCTGGGCTTCGTCCATCCGACGAGCGGGGAGAAGCTCCGCTTCGAGGCGCCGCCGCCCGCCGAGCTGCTCGCGCTCGACGCCGCGCTGCGCGAGGACCGCGGGTGAGCGCCTGGCTCGAGCATCCGCTGCTGACGGCGGCCGGCGTGCGCCACGGCTTCGGGCTGCGCACGAGCCCGGCGCGCAGCGACGTGCGCCGGCCGGTGCAGGTGCACGGCGCTGCGGTCGTGTGCGCCGACGCGGAGGGCGCCCTCGGCGAGGCGGATGCGGCGCTGGCGACACGGCCGGGTGTCGCCGTGGGCGTCGTCACCGCGGACTGCGTGCCCGTGCTGGTCGCGGCCGGCGGCGCCGTCGCCGCGGTGCACGCCGGCTGGCGCGGCCTTGCGGGCGGCGTGATCCCGCGCGCGCTCGAGGCGCTCGACGAGCTCGCGCCCGGCCGGGAGCTCGTGGCCGCCGTCGGCCCGTGCATCGGCCCGTGCTGCTACGAGGTGGACGAGCCCGTGCTCGACGCGATGCGTCGCCGCTTCGGCCCGGCGCTCGACGGCGCGCTCTCGCCCACGCGGCCCGGCCACGCGCGGCTCGACCTGGCCGCGCTCGCGCGCGAGGCGCTGCGCGCCGGCGGCGCCGCGGTCGGCGTCGTAGCGGGCGCCTGCACGCGTTGCGACGCCGCGCGCTTCCACTCGTACCGGCGCGACGGCGCCTCGGCCGGCCGGCTCTTGTCCTGGATCGAGGCGCCCGGGAGATAGGAGAGAGCGTGTTCCCCTACGTCGAGCATCCGGTGCTGGCGATCGGCTCCTACCAGCTGCAGGCGTTTCGCGTGCTGGCGCTGACGGCGATCGCGGTCGAGTACGCCATCGTGGTGAAGCGCGCGCCGCGCCACGGCTTCACGGCCGACGCGGCCTCCTCGCTGATCTCCTGGGCCGTCGTCCTCGGGATGATCTCTTCGCACGTCTTCGACGTGATCTTCTACTACCCGGAGCGCCTGCGCGCCGATCCGCTCGAGCTGTTCCGCGTCTGGGGAAGCCTCTCGTCCTGGGGCGGCATGGTCGGCGGCATCAGCGGGCTCGCCTTCGTGGCCTGGCGGCGGCGGCTGGGCGCGGACGGCGTGCTGCGCTTCGTCGATCTCGCGCTCTACGCGCTGCCGTTCACGCTCGCGGTGGGTCGCCTCGGCTGCGCGCTCCAGCACGACCACCTCGGCATCGCGTCCACGCACTTCCTCGCGGTGAACTTTCCGACCGGCCCGCGCTTCGACCTCGGCCTGCTCGAGTTCCTGTACCTGCTCCCCGTTGCGCTGCTGTTCTGGGCCCTCGGGCGGAAGCCGAAGCCGCCCGGCTTCTTCCTCGGCCTCTTCTTCGCCCTCTACGGCCCGGCTCGCTTCGCGATGGACGCGCTCCGCAACGAGGACGCGCGCTACCTCGGCTGGACGCCCGCGCAGTACCTGTGCGTGGCGACCGCGCTCGCGGGCGCGGCGCTGGTGGCGTGGTCGCTACGCCGCCCCCGCACGGTGGAGGCCTAGCGGAGCCGGAGCGATGATCGCGCCGCGCTCGCGCGCCGGGCCGTCTCGGGGCTCTTCCTTCCGCGTCACGACGGCGACGCGAAGCTCGCGGACACGACGCCACCCGTCGCGGCCGCGCGCCGCGCGGCCGGTCGCCTCTCCGCCAGCGCGGGCGGCGGCGGCGCCTCGCGCACGAAGGCTTCGAGCTCGGCGCAGCGCCGCGCGGCGTCCTCGTAGCCGATCTCCACCAGCGTGCGCGTGTAGGTCGCGTCGAAGAGCAGGTAGCTCATCAGGTCCGCGCTCTGCGCGTCCGGCGTGCCGAGCGCCTCGAGCAAGTACCGCACCAGCCGCGGCATGCGATGTGCGAAGCGCTGCGCGACCAGCGCCAGATCCTCGGACGGCGCGAGCGCGAGGGGCGTGATCGGCCGGATCGGCTCGCTCGCGAGGCCCGCCTCGCGCCGCCCCCCCGCCACGATCTCGTTCATGCGCGCGAGGTGATCGAGGTCGGCGTCGAGGTGGTCGAGGAAGATCGCGTTCAAGAACACGCCGGTCACCTGCGCGAGCGGCGGACACGGCAGCCGCGGCGGGCCCTCGCCCGGATCCGGCGCCGCGCCGACCTCCTCGCGCGCGAGCGCATCCGCCGCGCGGCTCGAGCGCACGCCGACGCTCAAGAGGCGCGTGGCTCCGAGCCGGATCGCCGGGCTGAGTGGCGTGACGAGGCGCAGCCCACCGTCGCCGAACCACAGGTCGCCCGCCTGCGACGCCACGCGCACCGGCGGGAAGACGATCGGGATCGCGGACGACGCCAGCACGTGTCGGTGCGTGAGCGTCACGGGCAGCACGAGCCGTCGGCTCTTCTGCCAGACCGGATGCCCGCTGCGGCCCTCGACGAACGTGAACGAGCGCCCGGAGTGGTAGCTGGTGGCGCTCACGGCGACGGCGTAGAGGTGGCCGCGGCGGATGCCCTCGCTGATGCCGCGCGGCGGCAAGGTCTTCTCGATCAGCTGCGCGAGCGGCGCGGTGTCGAGCAGTCCGTGGGTGCGCGTGCGCCCGAGCAGCCCGCCGAGTGCGAAGTCGAAGGCCAGCCCCGCGCCCGTCCGCGCGAGCGAGCAGAGATCGCTGTGATAGACGTCCTCGACGTGCAGATTCGACCACACGCGCGCGAGCTCGCGCGTGGCTTCGCCGAAGCGCGCGCCGCGCGCCGCGAGCAGTGTGCCGTTGATGGCGCCGGCCGACGCGCCGGCCACGATCGGGAACGGCGAGGGCCGCTCGCGCAGCGACTTGATCTCGCCGAGCCGCTTCAGCACCCCGGCCTGATAGGCGCCGCGCGCGCCGCCGGCGGTGAGCACGAGACCGAGCATCGATGCCTCCCTCCTGCTACTGGGCGAGCGTGGCCACTTCGTGGGTGAGCCGCGCGACGGTCTGGCACACGCTCGCGAACAGGTTCTCGAGCAGCACCAGCTTGATGTCGGGGTTCGTCTCGGCGAGCCGTTCGAAGCTCTCGACCGGGAGCGCGTAGCAAGCCGCCGCCTCGTCGGCGCGTACGTCGGCGGAGCGCGCAGCGCGGCTCACGGCGGCGAGCTCGCCGAAGGTCATGCCGACCGAGAGCGTGGAGAGGCGCTTGAGCTCGCCGTTCGGCAGCTCCGTCACCACGCTCACCTCGCCCTCCACCAGGAAGTAGATGTGGTCGGCGAGCTCGCCCTTGCGCACGATCGTCTCGCCCGCTTCGAAGCGCAGCGGCTCGAGCAGCTTCTCGAAGCGTCTCGAGCTGCTCCGGCGAGAGCCCGCGGCAGATCGGGTGTGCCGCGAGCGGCAGCGGGCCCGGCGCCACGCGCGGGCCGACGCCGCGCGAGAGCACCTGGTCCTCGGCCCACTCGAGCGCCCCATCGAGGTCCGGGAACGCGACGAGCTGCCAGTGCTCCTCGGGGCCGAGCCGCTCCTCCAGCTGTCGCACCAGGCGCGGGTGGCGCTGTGCGTTCACGAGCACGAGCCTGCGCTCGTGCGCAGCGAGCTCGCGCAGCAGGCCCGCGAGCAGCGCGCCCGCGCCGGCTGCGACGCGCGTCACGCGCTTCAGCTCGACGATCGCGATCTCGGCGTCCGCGGCATCCTCGAGGATCTGCCGCGTCGTCGCCTCCACCGCGGCGAAGGCCACGTCGCCCTGCAGCTCGTAGACGCGCACGCGCGCGCCCGCCTCTGCGAGCAGCGGCGTCCTCGGCCGGCGTGCGCTGGCGCTTCGAGCGCACGCCGCCGAGGTCGTAGCGCGCGCGCAGCGTGGCGCGCGCCGGCCGCGGCACGCGCAGGAAGTGCAGCTCGAAGTCGCGCGAGAGCTCGCGGCACACCGCCACGCCGCGCACGCTGTTGCCGCGCGCGTCGAGCGGCGGCGAGAAGACGCCGATGCCGAGCTGCCCCGGCAGCACGGCCAGCACGCCGCCCGAGACGCCGCTCTTGGCCGGGATCCCGATCTCGTAGAGCCACTCGCCGGCGTAGTCGTACATGCCGCAGGTCGTCATCACGCGAGAGCACGCTCGGCACCAGCTCGCCGCGGATGGCGCGCTCGCGCGTGATCGGATTGCACGCCGCCGTTCGCGAGCGTGGCGGCCATCAGGCTGAGGTCGAGGCACGTCGACCGAGATCGAGCACTGCCGGAAGTAGAGGTCGAGCGGATCCTCGGGATCGTCTTCGAGGATCGAGAAGTTCCGCAGCAGGTGCGCGATCGCGCGGTTGCGATGCCCGGTCTCGCGCTCCGAGCGGTAGACGTCGTGGTCGACGCTCGAGCGGGCGCCCGGCGTAGAGCGAGAGCGTCGCGAGCAGGCGGTGCAGCCGGTCGCCGGCCGAGTCGCCCGGCCACGAGCGAGGTGGTGGCGATGGCGCCCGCGTTCACCATCGGATTGAGCGGGCGCCCGCTGTCCGCGGCGAGCCGGATCGAGTTGAAGGCCTCGCCCGAGGGCTCGACGCCGACCTTGCCGAGCACGTGCGTCGCGCCCCCGGTCGCCGAGCGCGAGGCCGTAGGCGAACGGCTTCGAGATCGACTGGATCGTGAAGGGCAGTGCGCGTGTCGCCCACCTCGTAGACGTGGCCGTCGCTGGTCGCGAGGCAGATGCCGAAGCTGGCTCGGGTCGGCGTGCGCGAGCTCGGGGATGTAGGTGGCCACCTGGCCGTCGCGCTGCTGCGGCGTGGCGCCGGTGGAGCTCCTCCAGGTAGCGCTGGATCGGCGACACGGGCCCCGCGTCGCTCACGGTCGCGCCCCTCCGCTCGCGCTGCCGAGCAGCGACGCGAACGCCTCCTCGAGCGCCTGCTCGAGCTTCTCGAGGTCGGGCACCAGATCGGCGTCCGCGGCGAGCCCGATGTGGAGCCAGCCGTCGTAGGAGAACACCGCGAGCCCGAGGCCGAGGCCGTCGGCGATCGGCACCAGCGGGCGCAGCTCGAGCGCGCGCGCGCCGCACAGCCAGCGCGTCTCCTTCGGCCCGGGCACGTTCGTGGCGATCACGTTCGCGAGCCGCCCGAGCGAGAGCCGCTGCCCGACCGACGCGACGAGCGCGGCCGGCAGCCCGTCCACCAGCTCGAGCAGGGCGTCGATGCCCGTCCACGCGCCGCCGGTCTTGAGCCGCTCGGTGGCGGCGCGCGTGGCCGCGAGCCGCGGCACCTCGCCGGCGGGATCGACGGCCAGCGGCACCAGCATGGCCGAGATGCGGTTGCCGAGCTCCGCGGCCTGCGTCGGGCGAGCGCAGGCTCACCGGCACCAGCGCGCGGAGCTCGAGCCCGCGCGTGTCGCGGCCGTGGGCTTCGAGCCAGCGCTTGAGGCCGCCGGCCAGCGTCGCGAGCACCACGTCGTTCACGCTGCCGCCGTGACGCGCGCGGATGCTGCGCACGCCGCGCATCGGGAGCCTCGTGAAGGCGACGGCGCGCCGCGGCCCGAGCGGCGCGTTCCAGGGCAGCGTCGACCAGCTCGCTCGTCGCGAGCTGGAGCGCCGAGAACGCCGCGTTGCGGAGCCGCGCCATCGCGTCCGAAGCCGCGCGCGGGACGGGTGACGGCGCGCCAGGCCGAGACCGCGCCGCGCGCGCGCGTCGCGAGCTCCTCGCCGAGGGCGCGCGCGAAGCGCTGGCGGGCGTCCGGCAGCTCGCTCTCGTGACGCACGCTCAGCGCCGCGCGCGGCGCCGGCTTCGGCTCGGCGTCGAGCAGCGTCTCGAGCAGCTGCGCGCCGGCCAGGCCGTCGATCATGCAGTGGTGGACCTTCTGGAACAGCGCCGTCCGCCCGTCGGCGAGGCCTTCGAGCAGGTGCATCTCCCAGAGCGGGCGCTCGCGGTCGAGCGGCAGCGCGAAGAGGCGCGCCACCGCCTCGCGCAGCTCGCTCTCGCCGCCCGGCGCCGGCAGCCCCCAGCGCGCGACGTGGTGCTCGACGCGGAACTCGGGGTCGTCCTCCCAGCTCGGGTGGCCGAGCGAGAGCGGCACGTGCATGGCGCGCTGGCCGTAGCGGCGCAGCCGCGGCAGCCGCTCCTCGATGCGCGCGACCAGATCCTCGCGGCGCAGCGTCCCCTCGAGGATCGCCACGCAGCCGATGTGGAGCTGGGTGTGCGAGCGCTCGAGATACAGGAAGCCCGCGTCGCGGGCGCTCATCCGGCGCGGAGGTCGGGGGATGCGGACGCTCACCATCGCTTCCACCTTCAAGCCGCGTGCCAGCCGGGTGCGACGGGGATCGGCACAGTCGGGCCGAGATCGGATCGCGCGCTGCACGCCGCGGAGGCGTGCTGCTCAGCGCGCGGGCACGCGCCAGGCGAACCGGTCGGCGAGGACGGCGAGCGCGAAGGCCGGCGGCAGGTCCGCGAGCCAGTGCTGCTTGGTCGCGAGCGTGCCGTACAAGATCGCCGCGCCCCAGAGCGCGGAGGCGAGCGCGAACGCCCGGCGCCCGCGCGGGCCCAGCTCCGAGCCGAACACCCGCCAGCCATAGAGGAACGAGAACAGCACGAGCCCCGCGTGGAGCGACGGGAACGCGTTCCACGTCGCATCGACGCCGATCAGCCAGCCGTAGGCGCCGCCGAGCGACGCGGCGTCGGGCCGCGGCCCCGGCATCGGTGCGAGCAGGAAGAAGGCGAAGCAGGGCAGGCACAGCGCCGCGATGCCTCGCCCGAAGCGCCAGACGTCTTCGCGCCGGGCGGCGAGCAGGGGGAAGAGCGGCACCAGCAGACACACCGACAGGTAGGCCGGCGCCCAGGCCGGCGAGAACGGGATCCAGGCGTCGAGCGCCGTCTCGAAGGGCGCGCGCGGTGGGAACGGTCGCCAGTGCTGGAGGCTGAAGTAGGGCGCGACGATCCCGGCCGCCATCGCGAGCAGCATCGCGGCCTTGGCAGAGAGATGGCTCCGGAGCCGCGTGACCAGCATGGTGGTGGGGCAGGCTCTACACGCGCGTGATTTCCATTTCAAGTCGCCCACTTGCGAGGGGAGACCCGATCCGCGAGGCTTCGCAGCCCCCGCCGGTCCCTCGTAACCCCCCGAGATCGCGGAGGTTCCCGTCCTCGCCATGGCCGACTGGCTCGAAAAAATCGTCGAGCTGCGGGCGCGCGCCCGTGCGCTGGAGGAGCGCCTCGCCGACCCGGCGGCCCTGCGCCAGCCCGCGGAGCTCGCGAAGGCGGGCAAGGAGCTGTCCGAGCTGCGGCCGCTGCTCGAGGCCGGCCGCCGCTACGAGGAGACCCTGCGCGGGGTCGCTGACGCGCGTTCGCTCGCGTCCGATGCGGACTCCGAGGTGGCGGAGCTGGCGCGCAGCGAGCTGCTCGAGCTCGAGGCCCTGCGCGATGCGCTCGCAGACGAGATCCGCCTGCTGCTGCGTCCGAGGGATCCGAACGACGCGAAGGACGCCATCCTCGAGATCCGCGCGGGCGCCGGCGGCGACGAGGCGGCGCTCTTCGCTGCCGAGCTGTTCCGCATGTACGCGCGCTACGCCGAGTCGCAGGGCTGGAAGGTCGAGCTGCTCTCCGAGAGCACGACGGGCGGCGGCGGGCTCAAGGAGGTGATCGCCGGCGTCTCGGGCAAGAACGTGTACGGCCGCCTCAAGCACGAGCGGGGCGTGCATCGCGTGCAGCGCGTGCCCGCCACCGAGGGCGCGGGCCGCATCCACACCTCGACCGTGACGGTGGCGATCATGCCCGAGGCGGAAGAGGTGGACATCGCGATCAACCCGGCCGACCTGCGGATCGACGTGTTCCGCGCCTCGGGCCCGGGCGGGCAGAGCGTCAACACCACCGACTCCGCGGTGCGCGTGACGCACATCCCGACGGGCGTGGTGGTCTCGTGTCAGGACGAGAAGAGCCAGCTCAAGAACAAGAACAAGGCGCTCAAGGTGCTGCGCGCGCGGCTGCTCGACGCGGAGCGGGAGCGGCTCGCAGCGGAGCGCGCCAGCGAGCGGCGCTCGCAGGTGGGCACCGGCGACCGCAGCGAGAAGATCCGCACCTACAACTTCCCGCAGAGCCGCATCACCGATCACCGCGCGGGCGTCACGATCCACCAGCTCGACCGCGTCATGGAGGGCGACCTCGACGCGCTCCTCGACGGCGTCGCGGCCAGCCTCGCCGGCGAGCGCCCGCGCGACGCCGGCGCCGGGGATGCCACGTGACCGCCGCTGCCGCTGCCGTCGATCGGGTCTGGACCGTCCTCGAGCTGCTCCGCTGGACCACGCAGCACTTCGAGACGAAGGGCATCGAGACGCCGCGCCTCGACGCCGAGCTGCTGCTGGCCTTCGCGCTCGGCTGCGATCGCCTGCGCCTCTACCTCGAGTTCGAGAAGCCGGTCACGCCCGAGGAACGCGGAGCGTTCCGGGCCCTGGTCCGGCGGCGCGGCGAGGAGCGCGTGCCGGTGGCGTATCTCACGGGCACGCGCGAGTTCTGGTCGCTGCCGCTCGCCGTGACGCCCGACGTGCTGATCCCGCGGCCCGACACGGAGACGCTGCTCGACGCCGTGCTCGCGCGCGGGCCGGGGCGCGAGGCCGCGTTCTCGGCCCTCGACCTCGGCACCGGCTCGGGCGCGATCGTCCTCGCGCTCGCCATGGAGCGGCCGCGCGCCGAGCTCACGGCCACCGACCTCTCCACGGCCGCGCTCGCGGTGGCCCGGAAGAATGCCGAGGCGCTCGGCCTCGCAGAGCGCGTCCGCTTCCTGCCGGGCGACGGCTTCGCGCCCGTGGCGGGCGAGCGCTTCGACGTGATCGTCTCGAACCCACCCTACGTGGCCGAGGCCCTGGCTTCCGGGCTCGCCCCCGAGCTGCGCCACGAGCCCGCGCTGGCGCTGTTCGCGCCCGGCGACGGCACGGCCCTCCTGCGGCGGATCTCCGCGGAGGCGGCCGCCCACCTCCGGCCCGGCGGGCTGCTCGCGCTCGAGCTGGCTCCCGCCCAGGCGGGCGACGTGACACAATGCCTCGCAGCGGCGGGCTTCGCCGAGATCGCGGAGCATCGCGATCTGGCCGGCCGCGTCCGCGCAGTCTCTGCGCTTCGGCGGGAAGGGGAGTGAGCATGGCGACACGAGCGAAGAGCGGGGGCGTCGTGACGGTGCTCGAACAAGGCGACGCCGGCTTCGAGCGCGCCTTCGAGAAGATCTGCCGGCGCCAGCAGGCACGCGACGAGAGCGTCGACAAGGTGGTGCGCAAGATCATCGAGGGCGTGCGCGAGCACGGCGACGCCGAGCTGTTCGCGCTCACCAAGAAGCTCGACGGCGCGGATCTCGACGAGCTCGAGGTCGATCGCGACGAGTGGGACGCCGGGGTGGCGAAGGTGCCCGCCGCCGACCGCGCCGCGCTCGGCAAGGCGGCGATGCGCGTCCGCGAGTTCCACAAGAAGCGCATCCCGGCGAGCTGGGAGATGCGCGAGGAAGGTGGCGCCTTCATGGGCCACCGCGTGCGCGCGCTCGCGCGCGTCGGCATCTACGTGCCGGGCGGCAAGGCCAGCTACCCGTCCACGGTGATCATGAACGCGGTGCCGGCCTCGGTGGTCGAGGTGCCGGAGATCGTGATGGCGACGCCGCCCGAGCGCGACGGCAGCGTCAACCCGGCGGTGCTGATGGCGGCGCGTGTAGCCGGCGTGCACCGCGTGTTCAAGCTGGGCGGCGCGCAGGCGATCGCGGCGCTCGCCTACGGCACGCAGAGCGTGCCGCGCGTCGACAAGATCGTCGGCCCGGGCAACGCCTACGTGCAGCACGCCAAGCGGCTCGTGTTCGGCGAGGTCGGCATCGACAGCGAGGCCGGGCCCACCGAGGTGCTCGTGATCGCCGACAAGAGCGCGACGCCCGCCTGGGTGGCGGCGGATCTGCTCTCGCAGGCCGAGCACGAGGAGGACGCGAGCGCGATCTTCATCACGCACGTGCGCCCGCTCGTCGCGCGCGTGAAGGAGCAGCTCGAGCGCCAGCTCAAGGACCTCGACCGCGCCAAGATCGCGCGCGAGTCGCTGCGCAGGAACGGCGTGATCGTGGTGGCGAAGGACCTCGAGCAGAGCTTCGAGCTCGCGAACCGCTATGCGCCCGAGCACCTGGTGATCGCCTCGGACGCGGCGGAGACGCTGCTCAAGAAGGTGACGAACGCGGGCACGGTGTTCCTCGGGCACTACACGCCGGTGGCCGTGGGCGACTACCTCGCCGGGCCGAACCACGTGCTGCCGACGGGCGGCACGGCGCGCTTCTTCTCTCCGCTCTGCGTGGACGACTTCCTGAAGCGCACCGCGTTCGTGCGCTTCGAGCCGCCGAAGCTTCGTGAGCTCGGCGCAGACGTGATCCGCCTCGCCGAGCTCGAGGGCTTCACCGGGCACGGTCAGTCGGTCGAGCTGCGGCTCGCGAAGATCCGCCGCGCGCGGCGCGAGCGCGAGGCCGCCCGCGAGGCGGACTCGGGAGAAGCGGAGTGGGATCTGTGAGCCGGAGCGCGACGCTCGAGCGCAAGACGCGCGAGACCGAGATCCGTCTCGACTTCACGATCGACGGCAAAGGCGAGTCCTCCGTCGAGACGGGCGTGCCCTTCTTCGACCACATGCTCGAGTCGTTCGCGAAGCACGGCCTCTTCGATCTGCGCCTCTCGGCGAAGGGGGACCTCGCGGTCGATCTGCACCACACGATCGAGGACGTGGGCATCGCGCTCGGCCAGGCCATCCGCAAGGCGCTCGGCGACGCGCGCGGCATCCGCCGCTACGGCAGTCAGGTGCTGCCGAT
This sequence comes from uncultured delta proteobacterium, assembly GCA_963716895.1. Taxonomy (GTDB): domain Bacteria; phylum Myxococcota_A; class UBA9160; order UBA9160; family UBA6930; genus JBFIYM01. The sequence goes on along the minus strand of CAVQUJ010000010.1, from coordinate 2,194,554 downwards.
GGCCGAGTCGAAGGCCGAGGTGGCGGTGGACGTCAGCAACCGCGCCTTCCTGATCTACCGCGTGAGCCTCGCCAACGACCGCGTCGGCAACTTCGACGTGTCGCTGGTCGAGGACTTCCTCTACGCGCTGGCGCAGAACGCCGGGCTCGACCTGCACGTGACGCTGCACTACGGGCAGAGCCCGCACCACGCGGTCGAAGCGATCTTCAAGGGGCTCGCGCGCGCGCTGCGGCAGGCGCTCGAGATCGACCCGCGTCAGACCGGGCTGCCGACGGTCAAGGGCGCGCTGTAGAGTCGCGCAGATGCCGACCCCCTCTCCCCGCGTGGCGCTCGTGGACTACGGCGCCGGGAACCTGCGCAGCGTCGCGAAGGCGCTCGAGCGCTCGAGCCTCGCCGTCGAGGTGACGTCCGATGCGGAAGCCGTCGCGCGCGCCGACGCCGTCGTCCTCCCCGGCGTGGGCGCCTTCGCCGCCGCCGCCGCGAACCTGCGCGCGAAGGGGATGGACCAGGCCGTACGCGCCGCCATCGACGCCGGCCGGCCGTATCTCGGGCTCTGCCTCGGGCTTCAGCTGCTGTTCGAGGACAGCGACGAGCACGGCATCGCGCCTGGGCTCGGTTGGCTCGCGGGCCACGTGCGGCGCTTCCCGGAGCAGGTCGGCGGCCGGCCGCTGCGCGTGCCGCACATCGGCTGGAACGAAGTGGTCTGGCAGGGCAGCCACCCGATGCGGAAGGCGCTGCCCGAGCGCGACGTCTACTACTTCGTGCACGGCTGGCGCGCGCTGCCCGAGAGCGCGGCCGATCAGATCGGGAGCTGCGACTACGGCGGGCTGTTCGCCGCCGCCGTCGCGCACGAGAACGTGTTCGCCGTGCAGTTCCACCCCGAGAAGAGCCAGGCGGCCGGCAAGCGCCTGCTCGACGCGTTCGCCGCGTGGCTGCGCGCGTGCTGAAGCGAGGCCGCTCGCTCGTGCTCGCGCTCGCCGCGAGCGCTGTTGCCGCCGGCTGCGCCGGCACCGTGGTGGGGCGGAGCTTCCCCGCGCTGGGGCAGCGCCGCGACGCCATCGCGCGCATCGCGGTGGCGCCGCTCGCCGCGAAGCCCGAGGCGGCCGTGGCGTCGGCGCCGCTCGTGTCGAGCCAGCTGGCCGAGGCGCTCCGGAAGCGCGGCGTCGGCGTCGTGTCGCCCGAGGACGTCGGGCTCGCCATCGGCGCGGCGGATCCGGCCGGCGGCGTGCCCGCGCTCGCCGCGCTCGCGAACACCCAGTTCGGCGCGGACGCGATGGTGCTCGGCGAGATCACGCGCTGGATCGACCGCGAAGGCGGCGCGGCCGGCTCGCAGCAGCCCGCCGCGGTGGGCCTGCACGTCGTACTCTACAGCGCGCCGGAGGGCGAGCGGCTCTGGGAGGGCGACTTCGATCGCACGCAGCAGGCGCTCCTCTCGAACGTGCTGCTCACGCCGCGCTACCCGGGCGGCGGCACGCGCTGGCTCACCGCCGAGGAGTTTGCGGACTTCGCTGCGAGCGAGCTCGCCGCCGCGCTCCCGCTTCCGGAGTGACGCCGTGGCCGCTCCCTTCGAGCTGATCCCGGCGATCGACCTGCTCGGCGGCCACTGCGTGCGGCTGGTGCAGGGCCGCTACGACGCGGCCACCGTCTACGACGCCGACCCGGCCGCGGTGGCTACGCGCTTCGCCGCGCACGCGCTTCGCCGCCTCCATGTGGTGGACCTCGACGGCGCGAAGCTCGGCCGGCCCGGCAACACCGCGGCCGTGCGCGCGATCCTCGCCGCCGCGAAGGGCGTCCCGCTCGAGCTCGGCGGCGGCATCCGCACGCCCGCCGCCGTGGAGGAGTGGCTCGCGCTCGGCGTGGACCGCGTCGTGCTCGGCACCGCCGCGCTGCGCGACCCGGAGCTGGTGCGGAGCGCCGCGCGCCGCTTCCCCGGCCGCATCGCGGTGGGCATCGACGCGCGCGACGGGCGCGTCGCCGTCTCGGGCTGGCTCGAGACCAGCGAGACCGACGTGCTCACCCTGGCGCGCCGCTTCGAAGATGCCGGCGTCGCCGCGCTGATCCACACCGACATTGCCCGCGACGGCACCGGCGACGGGCCGAACCTCGACGCCAGCGTGGCGCTGGCGCGCGCCGTGTCGATTCCGGTGGTGGCGTCGGGCGGCGTCGGCTCGCTCGCCGACGTGAGCCGGGCGTGCGGCCGCGGGCTCGCCGGCCTGATCGTGGGTAAGGCGCTCTACACGGGCGCCGTGGATCTGGCGCGCGCCCTGGAGATCGCAGCGTGCTCCTGAAGCGCATCATCCCCTGCCTCGACGTGGACCGCGGCCGCGTGGTGAAGGGCGTGCGCTACGTGGATCACGTGGACGCCGGCGATCCCGTCGAGGTGGCGCGCCGCTACGACGAGCAGGAGGCCGACGAGATCACCTTCCTCGACATCACGGCGAGCCACGAGGAGCGCCGCATCCTGCTCGACGTCGTGGCGCGCACGGCCGAGACGGTCTTCATGCCGCTCTGCGTGGGCGGCGGCGTGCGCTCGCTCGACGACGTGCGCGATCTCCTGAACGCGGGCGCGGACAAGGTCTCGATCATGACGGCGGCGGTGCAGAACCCCGAGCTGATCGCCGAGGCCGCCGTCAAGATCGGCAGCGCGAACCTGGTGCTCGCGATCGACGCCAAGCGCATCGACGACCTCGCCGCCTTCCGCGTCCGGGCGGAGGAGCGCCGCCGGAGCCACGGCGACACGCCGGGCCAGGCGCCGGCCTTCGAGGTCTATACGCACGGCGGGCGGCGGCCGACCGGCATCGACGCGATCGCATGGGCGCGCCGGATGGCCGCGGCCGGCGCGGGCGAGATCCTGCTGACCAGCATGGACCGCGACGGCACCAAGAGCGGCTACGACCTCGCCCTCGTGCGGGGGGTTGCCGACGCGGTGCCGGTGCCGGTGATCGCGTCGGGGGGCGGCGGCACCCCGGAGAGCCTCGCCGAGGCGCTCGACGAGGGGCCCGCGGGCGGCCACGCCCAGGCCGCGCTCGCCGCCTCGATCTTCCATTTCGGCGAAGCCACGGTCGGCTCGGTCAAACGGCGGCTCCTCGAGCTCGGAATCGCCGTCCGGCCGCCCGCAGCCGTTGTGGGCCGTAGCCCCGTGCGCTAGGTTCGCCCGCCTGCGCTCATGCCCCCGACTTCCCCGGAATCATTGAGCTTTTTCCTCGGCTCGCCGTGCCGGGTCGCACCGGGCCAGGGCGTTCGGCGATGTGCAGCTCGCGACACGATCGCCCACAGTTCACCACTTCTTCTTACGCCCGCGCGCGCAACGACGCACGCGGAGCAGGGACACGGATGCCGGTCATCAAGGTGAAAGACAACGAGCCTTTCGAGGTGGCGCTGAAGCGCTTCAAGAAGTCGGTGGAGAAGGCCGGCGTCTTGACGGAGCTGCGGCGCCGTGAGCACTTCGACAAGCCGAGCGTGCGGCGCAAGAAGAAGGCCGCGGCCGCACGCAAGCGGGCGCTCAAGAAGCTGAAGCGGATGGCGCGCTAGCCAAGCGCGTCCGGGGGCGAGAGTGGGCCGCATCCCCGAGGACACTCTCCAGACGGTGCGAGACCGTGTCGACATCGTCGACTTGGTCGGCCGTTACGTCAGCCTGAAGAAGGCTGGGCGATCCCACAAAGGCCTCTGCCCGTTCCACCACGAGAAGTCGCCGTCCTTCGTGGTGACACCGGAGCGCGGAACCTGGCACTGCTTCGGGTGTGGGGAAGGTGGAAACGCCTTCGCCTTCCTCATGCGGCACGAAAACCTCACCTTCCCGGAAGCCGTCCGCTCGCTCGCAGCCGAGCTCGGCATCGAGATCCCCGAGAGCGACACCGGCGAGCGCGGTGTGCTCGAGGGCGTATTGCGCGCGAACGCGCTGGCGCACGAGTACTACCAGCGCTCCCTGGCCGGCGAAGAGGGCCGCGCGGCGCGCGACTACCTGGCCGGCCGCGGGCTCGGCCCGGAGGAGTCGAGCCGCTTCGGCATCGGCTTCGCGCCCGACCGCTGGGAGGGCGTGGTCGAGGTGCTCCGCCGGGCGCACGTCGGCGGCGACGTCGCCGAGCGCGCCGGCCTCGCGCGCGCCCGCTCCGGCGGCGGCTGCTACGACCTGCTCCGCGGCCGCGTCGTGTTCCCGATCCAGGACGCGCGCGGGCGCGTGATCGCCTTCGGCGGGCGCGCCATGAGCGCCGGCCAGGACCCGAAGTACCTGAACACACCCGAGAGCCCGGTGTTCCGGAAGCGCGAGGCCCTCTACGGATTGCCGCAGGCGCTCGAGCCGATGCGCCGGGCCGACCGCGCGATCGTGGTGGAGGGCTACTTCGACCAGATCGCGCTCGCGCGGGCCGGGCTCGGCGAGGCGGTGGCCACCTGCGGCACCGCGCTCACCGAGGAGCACGCGAAGAGCCTGTCGCGCCGCACGCGCAACGTGGTGTTGCTGTTCGACGGCGACGAGGCCGGCCAGCGTGCGATGTTGCGCGCGCTCGAGGTGATGTTGCCGGCCGGGCTGCGCGTGCGCGCGGCAGCGCTGCCCGGCGGCGCCGATCCCGACGACTTCCTCCGGCGCGAGGGCGCCGAGGCGCTGCGCCAGCTCGTGGAGAGCGCGCCGCCCGCGCTCGAGGTCGCGATCGCGCGCGCAGCGGCAGCGGGCTGTCGCACGCCGTGGGAGCGCGCCGACGCGGTGCGCGCGGTGACGCCGCTGCTCGTGCTCGTGCCCGATCCGGTCGAACGCGGCGAGTTCGCGCGCCGGCTCGCCCTCGCCGTCGGCGCCGACGCGAACGACGTGGCCGCCGCGCTGCGCCGCGAGCGCAAGGGCGACGAGCCCGAGGCCGCGGTGGCGCCGCCGCGCCGCATGGGCCCCGAAGACCGCCACTACACCACGCTGTTGCGTGTGTTGATCAAGCATCCGGCCGAGCTCACGAACCTCGACGAGGCCGGGCTGCTCGATCTCGCGCCCGACGCGGACTGGCGCTCGCTCGCCGCCGCCGTGCTCGCCTCGCCCGCGAACGCGCTGGCCTCGCTGCTGGACGAGCTCGAGGGCGAGCCGCGCCGCCGCTTCTCCGAGCTCGCGAACGACCCCGCGGCGGACCTCGACGACGCGGAGATGGCTCCGAGGATCTTCTTCGATGCGCTCGGCAAGCTGAAGCGGATCCGACTCGACCAGGAGAAGAAGCAGCTCACGGCCCGCATCGCCAGCGGCCAGAGCGACATCGCCGAGAAGCAGCGTCAGATCGAGCGACTTGCAGGCAGTTCCCCGACGGGCTGAGCCCGTATCTCCACACTCCACTCCACACGTTCCCGCAGCACCAGCGTCAGGTGAAGGAGACCCCCGATGGCTTCGAGCGCGCCCGGAAGCCGAACCAACCCGAAGAGCGATGGCACCAGCGCCCTTCCGCCCGGAACACACGCCAGCGTCGCCGCCGCCGCCGTGCGTGCGAAGGGCCGCGATCGCGCGGCCGCTTCGTTCGGTGTCCGCCCGGAGACGCGCGAGCTCGCGTACGTGCAAGACCTCGTCACGCAGGGGCGCCGTCAGGGCTATCTGACGTACGCCGACGTGAACGAGGCGCTGCCCGACGTGCTCTCGACCGAGCAGCTCGACGAGGTGATGGCGATCTTCGGCGAGGCCGAGATCGCCGTCGTGGACGCGGCGAACCGCGTGCAGCGCATCCGCGAGCCGCGGGCCGTGGACTACGACGACGAGGACGCGCGTACCAACGACCCGGTGCGGGTGTATCTGCGCGAGATGGGGCAGGTGTCGCTGCTCACTCGCGAAGGCGAGGTGGCGTTGGCGCAGCGCATCGAGCGCGGCGAGCAGCGCATGTTCCACGCCGCGGTGGGTACGCCGCTCGGCGTGCGCGACCTGCTCGCGCTCGGCGACCTGTTGCGCCGGGGCAAGATCGAGCTGCGCGAGATGATCCATGGCCTCGACGAGGAGGCGCAGGAGGCCGAGATCGAGGCGCACCGGAAGGGCCTCGTCACGGCCTTCGCGCGCGTGCGACGGCTCGAGGGCGAGGTTGCGCACCGCCAGGCGGCGCTCGCGAATGGCCGCACCGGCAACGAGGCGCGCGAGCGCTTGTCGAGCGAGATCGAGGCGCTGCGCCACGAGATGATCGACGCCCTGCTCGAGCAGCGCGTCTCTCGGGCGCGCTTGCTCGAGATCGCGGCGCGCGTGCGCCAGGCTGCGGCCGAGGTCGTGCGCCTCGAGCGCGAGGCGGACGCCGTCGTGAAGCCGCTCGGCCTCAATGCCGCGATGTTCCGCGAGCTCGCCCTGCTCACCACGCGGAAGAGTCGCAAGGCGCGCGAGGCGCTATTGCGGCTCGGTGGCGATCCGGCCGCCGTCGTCGCCTTCGCCGAGAAGCTCGACGCCGTCGAGGCGAGGCTCGTCGCGAAGGAGACCGAGGCCGAGATGAGCCGCGCCGCCTTCCGGCGCGTGCGCGAGGACTGGGCGGTCGCGCAGGAGGAGTACCACCGCGCGAAGTGCGAGCTCACCGAGGCGAACCTGCGCCTGGTGGTCTCGATCGCGAAGAAGTACACGAACCGCGGCCTGTTGTTCCTCGACCTGATCCAGGAGGGGAACATCGGCCTGATGAAGGCGGTCGAGAAGTTCGAGTGGCGCCGCGGCTACAAGTTCTCGACCTACGCCACCTGGTGGATCCGCCAGGCCATCACGCGCGCCATCGCCGACCAGGCGCGCACCATCCGCATCCCGGTCCACATGATCGAGACGATCAACAAGATCGGGCGCGCCACCAAGCAGCTGGTGCAGACGCTCGGTCGCGAGCCGGCGCCCGAGGAGCTCGCCGAGAAGCTCGAGCTGCCGCTCGAGAAGGTGCGCATGGTGCTCAAGATCGCGAAGGAGCCGATCAGCCTCGAGACGCCGGTGGGCGAGGAGGACGACTCGAGCCTGGGCGACTTCGTCGAGGACCGCAGCGCGCTCTCTCCACAGGACGCCGTGGTCGAGCGCAACCTCTCCGACCAGACGCGCCGCGTGCTCTCCACCCTGGCGCCGCGCGAGGAGCGCGTGCTCAAGATGCGCTTCGGCATCGGGGAGCACGGCAATCACACGCTCGAAGAGGTCGGTCAGGACTTCGAGGTCACACGCGAGCGGATCCGCCAGATCGAGGCAAAGGCGTTGCGCAAGCTCCGCCACCCGAGCCGCAGCAAGCTGCTGAAGTCGTTCATCGAGAACTGATGCGCAGGGTCCTCGGGGCGCTGGGCCTGATCCTGCTCGGTGTCGCGCTCGGGCTCGGCTCGCTCGCCGCGGTGGTCTGGGCGATCGCCGCGCCCTACGAGGAGCACTACGGCCCCTGGCACGGCACCGCGATCGTGGGGCGCGCGCCGCGCAATCCGTGGGAGCGTGTCGCGACCGCGACGCGCGGGCTGGTCGGCCTGCCGCGCAGCGAGACGATCTATCTCGAGGCGAGCGCCGACGAGGACGGCCGGCCCTTCCAGCCCGGCTGCGCCTATCGCTTCTCGGGGCCGGCGCTGCCTGCGCGCTGGTGGAGCCTCACGCCCTACGACAAGAGCTGGGAGCTGATCCCGAACCCCGACGGCGTCTACTCCGTGGGCTCGCACAACGTCACGCTCGACGAGCACGGCCGCTTCATGTTGCTCATGCACGCCGCCGCTGCCGGCCCCGCCGAGCTTCCGCTCGACGACGAGCCCGGCACGTTCGTGGTGCTGCGCCTCTACCACCCCGAGCCGGGCGTGGCCGAGCGGCTCGCCGAGATCGAGTGGCCGCGCATCGCGCGCGAGAACTGCCCGTGAGCTGGCGCGCGCGCATCGCCTTCGTGCTCTCGGTCGCGCTCGCGACGCACGTCGCCGCGCTCTTGCTCGTGCCGCGCGCGATGTTCACGAGCGTGGTCGGCAAGCCGTTCGAGGGGGTCGGCACGAACCAGCTCGGCCACCGCGAGCTGCCGAAGCCCGGTCTCGGCGCCTGGGGCCCGAGCCCGGACCTGCTGTACTCGAAGTGTCTCTACGACGTCTCCGCCGGGCCCGTGCGCATCACCACGCCCGTGCCCGACAGCTACTGGTCGATGTCGGTCTACGCGGCGAACACCGACCTCGTCGCGGTCGTGAACGACCGCGAGCTCCCCGAGCACCGCCTCGACGCCGTGTTCGCGCTCGACGGTCAGGCGACGCCTGAAGGCGTGCGCGTGATCCGCGTGCCGGCCCCACGCGGCGTCGCGCTCTTCCGCACGCTGGTCTCGGACCCGGCGCAGGAGGCGTCTCTCGACGCGCTGCGCCGGCAGGGGAGCTGCGCGCCGGTCTCCTAGCGCCGCGCTCGGCGCTGGCCGCGCGAGCCACCCCGGTAGTGGTTGCGCGGGCGCGCGTGGACGGGCCCGGTGCCCGAAGTCGGCTGCGCCGGCGCATCGAAGCCCGGTACGGTGACGCGCGGCAGGCGCTTCCCGATCGCGTGCTCGATGCGGCGAAGGTCGCCCTCTTCCTGCGGCGACACGAAGGTGAACGCGTCGCCCGTCGCCTCCGCCCGGCCGGTGCGGCCGACGCGGTGCACGTAGTCTTCGGGCACTGCGGGCACGTCGAAGTTCACCACGTGGCCGAGCTCTTCCACGTCGATGCCGCGTGCCGCGATGTCGGTCGCGACCAGGACGCGGTAGCGGCCGGCGCGGAAGCTCTCGAGCGCCTCCGTGCGCTGCCGCTGCGAGCGGTTGCCGTGGATTCGCCCGGCGCTCACCTTGCGCTCCGTCAGGTACTTCGCGAGCCGGTCGGCGCGGTGCTTCGTGCGCGTGAAGACGAGTGCGTCCTGCATCTCGCCCTTCTCGAGCAGCGAGGCCAGCAGCTCGGCCTTGCGGTCCTGCGCCACCGGGTAGACGGCCTGCGCGATGCCGGAAGCCGGCGCACCCTTGCGCGCGAGCTGGATGGTGGCCGGCTCGCGCAGCATCTCGTTCGCGAGCGCAGCGATCGGCGCCGGCATCGTCGCGCTGAAGAACAGCGTCTGTCGCTGCTTGGGCAGCCCCGCGAGAATGCGGCGGATGTCGGGCAGGAAGCCCATGTCGAGCATGCGGTCGGCCTCGTCGAGCACGAGCACCTGGAGCCCGCCGAACTTCGCCGTGCTCGAGCGCATGTGGTCGAGCAGCCGGCCGGGTGTGGCGACGATCAGGTCGACGCCGTTGCGGAACGCTCGCTGCTGCGGGCCCATCGCCACGCCGCCGTACACCGCCGCGACCTCGACGCGCGTGTGCCGTGCGAGGTCGTAGGCGTCGTCCGCGATCTGCTGCGCCAGCTCGCGCGTGGGCGTGAGGATGAGCGCGCGGGTCTTGCCCCGCGGCTCGGCCAGCAGGCGCTGGAGGATGGGAAGGAGGAAGGCGGCGGTCTTGCCGCTGCCTGTCGCGGCCGAAGCCAGCACGTCACGGCCTGCGAGGCCGGCGGGAATCGCTTCGGCCTGGATCGGGGTCGGCTTCTCGAAGCCGAGCTCGTCGATCGCACGCGACAGGCTCGCGTGCAGGTTCAGAGAGGAAAAAGACAAGAGGAATCCTTTACGAAATCGGCCCTGTGCCTGCCGGAGCTTCCGGCGCACGAGGGCACTCAGGGATGAAAGACTTTGCCGGCGCGGAGGGCAGACCGGCAGGCGCTGCACAGCGCAGGAACGCGCGAACCTTAGCGGGGGTTCGGTGAGAAGAGAAGGGGCGGTCGATCCACCCCGCGTGACTGCCGCATCGGAAGCCCGGCGTGGATCTTGAGCCCGAGCAGCGCGGACTGATAGCGTCGCCGCGCATGGAGAGCCGCCTCCTCCTCTCCCTCGTCGCGGCACCGCTCGTCTTCGCCGCGTGCGCATTCGCGACGCGCGCGCCCGTGCGGCGCAGCGCCGCCGCGCTCGCCGGCGGCGCCGCCTTCGGCCTCGGCAACGTCGGCTGGGACGTGCTCGCGCAGGCCGCGGGCTGGTGGTCGTACCCAGGCGTCGGCGGCAGCGGCCACGGGCCCTGGCTCTGGTACGCCGCCGCCGGCTTCTCCGCCGCCGGCGTCAGCTTGATCGGCTGGCGCGTCCGCCTGCGCTTCGGCGCGCGCGGCGTGCTCGCTTTCCTCGCCGGCTTCGCCGCCTACTGCGTGTTGCGCGATTGGCGCGTCGCGAGCGCTCCGGACTCGGTGATCGCCTTCGCGCCCGGCGCGCTTCCGTACCTCGCCGACGCGAGCGCCGCGCTCACGCTGATGGCGCTCGCGCTCGGCGTCCAGCTCGCGCTCGGCGGCGACGTGCGGAGCGTCCGGTGATCGAGATCTTCGTGGACGGCGACGGCTGTCCCGTCAAGGACGAGACGTACGTGGTGGCGACGCGCTACGGCGTGCCCGTCGCGCTCGTCGCGAACTCGCGCATGTACGTGCCGGAAGGCTTCGGTGTCGAGCTGATCCTGGTGGAGGCAGGGCCCGACGCGGCCGACGACTGGATCGCCGAGAACGTCCGTGCGGGCGACGTGGTGGTGACGGCCGATCTTCCGCTCGCTGCACGCTGCCTCGCCGCGGGCGCGCGCGTGCTGGGCTCGAACGGGCGCGAGTTCAGCACGGATTCGATCGGCGACCTCCTCGCCACGCGCGATCTGAAGTCGCAGCTGCGGGGCGCCGGCGTGATGTCGGGCGGGCCGCCGCCGCTCTCCGCGAAGGACCGCTCGCGCTTCCAGTCGAAGCTCGACGAGCTGGTGCAGCGCGGCCTGCGTGAGGCGCGCGGCTAGCAAGCGAAGCGCGCAGTGAGCCCACGCGAGGCTTTGCCTCGCGTGAGGCGAACGGAGTCACGACAGCTATGGCTGTCGTTGGAAGAGCGGCGGCCGCGGCGCGATTTCGCGTGGCGCGGGTCGCGCGGCGAACGCGGCGCGCGCGAGCCAGATCCAGGAGCCGATCACCACGAGGCTCGCCGCCACGTGGAGCGTCCGGCCGAGGGATTCGCAGTGCTCGAGCAAGCCGACACGCGGGAGCAGCCAGCCCCAGTCGTGAACGTGGCCGCCGACCAGGGGAAGCACCTGGGCTCGCGCGTCTCCGAGATACACGGCGACGTTCATCAGGCTCTCGCCGAGCCAGAGCACGCAGACGGCGGACTCGAAGGATTCCCGACGCGCCCGGAACCGGAGCGCCAGGACCAGCGGGAAGAAGAGCTGGCCGAGCGTGCCGCCGAGGAAGTGGAGCGTCTCGCCGGCGAAGCTCAGGAACAGATGCCCGGCCTCGTGGAACGCGAGGTTCACGCCGTCGAGGAAGTGGTACTCGTAGCCGAACACGAGCCAGGTCGCGTACGGGGCGAGAGCGAGGGCCAGCAGGCGCTGCCACCACATGCTGCACTCTTCGGCAGATCGCCGTGACGCCTCGAGCCGGGCTAGTGGTGGAACAACCGCAGCTTGGTGTGCACGAGCGCGATGCCGTACTCGCGGCAGGCAGCCTCGATCTCGTCGTCGCGGGTCGAGCCGCCGGGCTGAGCGATGAACTTCACGCCGTGCTTCTGGGCGTGCTCGATGTTGTCGCGGAAGGGGATGAAGCCATCCGAGACGAGCGAGACGCCCGTCATGCGCGCGAGCCACGCGCGGCGCTCGTCGTCGCTCAGCAGCTGGAGCGGGCCGGCGAGCGCCGCCCGCAGCTCGCGCTCCTCGCTCGGCGTGAGGTCGCCCTCGATGTACCGCACGCGCCAGTTGATCCGATCCTGGCGCTTCACGCCCTTCTGGAAAGCGAGGTCGAGCACCTTGGGATGGGTGCGCAGCCACCAGAGATCCGCCTTGCCGCCCGCGAGCTTCGTGCAGTCCACGCGACTCTGCTGCCCGGCGCCGATGCCGATCATCTGTCCGCCGAGCGCGTAGCCCACCGAGTTCGACTGCGTGTACTTGAGGGCGACGAGCCCGAGCAGCAGATCGCGCTTCGCCTCGGGCGTGAGCTGGCCGCACACGACGGTCTCGAGGTCGGCGGCGGTCACCTGATGCGCGTTGCGGTCCTGCGTGAGCTTCACGCCGAACAGCTCGCGGCTCTCCCGCGCGGGCGGCACGAAGTCCGCGTCGGCCCGTAGCACGATGAAGCTGCCGCCCTTCTTCGCGCGCAGCTTCTCGAGCGCTCTCCCCGCGAAGCCCGGCGCGATCACGCCGTCGGAGACGACACCGGCGAGGAAGCTCGCCGTGGCGTCGTCCACCGGCTCGGAGAGCGCGGCGAAGTCGCCGAACGAGCACTTCGGGTCGGCGCCGCGCGCGCGCACGTACGCGAGCGCGGCGGGCGTGAGCTCCTGCCCCTCCACCTCGTAGGCGCGCGCCAGCTCGGGCGAGAGCGGCACCGCGAGCGCGGCGCCGGCCGGCGAGACGTGCTTGAACGAGGCCGCGGCCGCGAGGCCGGTGGCGAGCTTCGCCTCGCGCACGAGCTGCCACGCATCGAGCGCGTCGAGCACGTTGATGAAGGACGGGTTGCCGTTCAGCACCTCGAACGGCTGCGTCGCCGGATCGAGCGGGACGGCCTCGGCGAAGCTCTGGTGGGGGTTGGCGCCGTACTTGAGCTTCATCGCTACTCCAGATCCGGCGGCGTCACCTTGGCGAGCCAGGTCGTGAGGTCGCCGCCGTAGCCGACCGCGCGCTGCCGCTCGCGCACGCGCGCGAGGATGGCGTTCGCGACGTCGGGCGTCGGCGGCTCGGTGTGCGCGAGCGCTCCGGCCACGCGGTCGGCCGCCTCTCGCGCGCCTGCCTGCGCATCGCTCGCGAGCGCGGCCTCCTTCGCGTGCCCATCCTCCGCGAGCCCGAGGAACGACGCCAGCGCGTCCTCGTACACCTGCGCGGCGTGCTTCCGCGACGCCACGATGTTGCCCTTGCCGGTGACGACGTTGCCCACCGAGAACAGGTTCGGGTAGCCGTCGAGCCGGCCCACGTCCCAGTCCGTGAACGCGAACAGCTCGCCCTTCATGGGGATGCCCGGGATCGACTCGGGGATGCTGCCGATCGAGCTGATCACGCAGCTGCCGCGGCGCTCGAAGGTCTCGTCGGTGGTGACGAGCTTGCCGTGCTCCATCTTCGTGCGGCGCAGCTTCAGGCCCACCACGCGGCCGTGCTCGATCAGCAGCGCCTCCGGCGCCGAGAGCGGCTCCACCGCGAAGCGGTACTTCTCCTGGGCCTTCTCGAGCAGGCGCGCGCGGGCGTTCATCGCCTTCTCGCGCCGCTTCTCGTCGGCGTCGTCGGGGATCTCGACCAGCGGCATGTCCTCGACGCGGCGGCGGTAGAACAGCGTGCAGCCGGTGAGGCCGAGGTCCTCGAAGCGCAGCCCGTGCTTCTCGAGCGACTTCGGAATGCCCTTCACCTCGAGCTCGACCAGCGGCAGCTCGATGCCGCGCTCGCGCAGCTTCGCGCGCGTCGTCTCCAGCATCAGCACCTTGGCCACGTCGATCGAGGCCAGGCCGCCGCCCACCACGAGCGCGCCGTCCTGCGGCGTGAAGCGCTCGCCGGCGTAGTCCTTCTCGCCCGCGTGGTTGAACCAGATGATGAACGGGTTCTGGTAGATCAGGCCGCGGCCGACGTAGGCGTCGGCGCCCTCGACGGGCAGCGGGCGGTCGCGCCACGCGCCGTTCGCGAGGATCACCGCCGAGAAGCCCCACTCGCGCGCGATCGCCTCGAAGGGCAGGTCGCGCCCGATCTTCGTGCACGGCACGAACTCGACGCCCGGGCGCCCGAGCTTCTCGCCGATCGTCTCGTACTCCTTGTGGCGGAGGCCGACGTGCCAGCGCGGCAGGCCGTCCTCGATCTTCCCGAAGGGTCGTGGGTTCATCTCGAACACGACCACCCGGGCGCCGTGCTCGGCGAGGCGGCCGGCCACCTCGGCGCCTGCGGTGGCGCCGCCGATCACGGCAACGAGGTGCGGCCTCGAGGCGGGCGCGGGGGCGGGCATGGCGCCGATTCTCGCAGGCAGGGCGCGGGGATGCCACGCGTTACCGCGGCGTCGGGCGCGGCAGCGCGACCGCATCGACGCGCACCTGGCCATACGACCGACTGCGTCGCGCACCTCGCGAGCTCCCGCACCGACCGTCGCGCCGGCATCCGGAGCGGTTGGTCGAGGCCATCCTCGCGGCGCGGCGAGGCCGCAAGCCCAGCTGAGCGGCGGCACCCTCAGCGATTCACGACGGAACGGACCACCCGCTCCCATTCGAGCGGGATGACCAGGACGCTTCCACAGGCCCGGCGTCCCGATTCGCTCGGAGCGGCCGCAACGCGGATGGCGTTCACGAGCGAGGGGACCGCGGCTTCGTCCTCGACCACCATCTCGAGCCGCAGGCGAGGCTCGGGCAATGCGAGCTCCGCGCCCCGATAGAACGCGTTGGGGCGAACTGCATCGATGTCCCTCACGTCGCTGACGGTAACCACGGAGACGGCCGCATCCTTCAGCACCGCCTGGACGGGCTCGAGCCTCTCGGGGGAAATCACGGCGACGACGAGCTTCATGGCTGCTTGTCTCCTTTCGAATTGGCGCGCTCGTCGAGAGTGGGCGTGGGCGCATCAAGGCAGGGGCAAGAGCCCGGCCGCTCGAATCAAGAGGGAGTCAAGACCCGCCCACTGCGCTCCCGCTCAAGCCCCTCGGGCCTTGTTCCGATCGGTTGCGCGCGGGGGAGGGTGCATGAGTCTGCCGCTCGATCTGTTCGTGTTGGTCACGACGGCCGCCTACGTCGCGGTCGGGCTCGTCGTGGGTGTGCGCCTGCTGCGGCTCGCGCGCCGCACCCGCGGTCTCCCGGAGCTGCTGCTCGGGCTCGCCGAGTCGCTGCTGGCCGGCGCGGTGCCGCCGTTGTTCATCGTGACGCAGGTCGTGTCGGAGCCGGAGGCCCTGATCCGCGTCTCCGCCTTCCTGGGCCATCTTGCCTACGCCGTGGGCTGCGCGGTGATGATCGTCTTCACGTGGCGCGTGTTCCGGCCGGGCGAGGCATGGGCTCGCGCGCTCCTCTACGCCGCGCTCGCCGTGCTCGGCACCGGCGGCGTGCTCCAGATGGCGCACGCGTTCCTCGCGCCCGGCATCGCCGAGCTGCGCGACCCGCAGACGACGCCCTTCCTGGTGATGGAATGGGTCTCGCTGGCCGGCTTCGTCTGGACGGCCGTCGAGGCGTTCGCCTACCACGCGCAGCTGCGCAAGCGGCGCGCGCTCGGACTGGTGGACCCCGTCACCATGAACCGCATCCTGCTCTGGGGCGTGGTCGGGCTCGGCGGCATCGTGGCCGCCGGCGCTCCGGTGACCGCGAGCCTGCTCGGCCTGAACGTGAGCACGAACGTGGCCACCCGGCTCGTCTGCGCCTTCGCGACGGTGATCTCGAGCGTCGCGATCCAGCTCGCCTTCCTGCCGCCGGCCTTCTACCTGCGCTGGCTGCGCGGGCAAGTGCAGGCCGCCTAGCGCTCCTGCGCGAGGTCTTCGAGCAGCGTCACGGCGAGGGCGGTCCAGCCGCCGAACAGCCCGGTGGTGGAATCGCCGGGCTCGACGAGGATCGAATCCGCTCAGGTGGCCCCGGGTTTCGACCGATGAGATCCGCTCGGGGAGGGGACCCATGGAGGCCGCGGACCCGTTCCAGTTCGTCTGCGAGCAGCTCGGCGAGCACGTGCAGCTCGACCGGCTCGCGCTGCGCGGGGCGGTGCGTCTTGCGCTGAAGGCCGCGGGCTTCGAGCCGCGCGGCGTGCGGCCGAGCGAGATGGCCGTGGTCGTCTCGCGCATGCTCCCGAAGGAGCTCACCGCCTGTGGCGTCACCGACCCCGAGACGCTCTGCGCGAAGCTCGCCGCCGTGGTGTCGGGCCTGAGCGCGGGTTCCGGCCCCGACTCGCCCGACGCCGTATTCCGCCGCCTGGGCGGTTGAGGCTGCGATGAACCTCCAGATGGGCCTCGTGCTGCTGGTCTCCACCGCCGCCTACATCGGCGTCGGCATCGCCGTCGGCGTCCGGCTCGTGCGCCTCGCGCGCCGCACCAAGGGCTTCCCCGAGCGCATGCTCGGCATCAGCTGTCTCGCCGGCCCCGGGCTCGTGGCGCCGTGCCTGGTCGTGGTCCACGCGATCGCGGAGCCCGAGGCGCTGGTGCGCGCGGCCGCCTTCGTCGGCCAGATCGGCTACGCGCTCTTCTGCTCCGTGATGGTGATGTTCACGTGGCAGTGCTTCCGGCCCGACGAGGCCTGGTCGCGCTGGCTCGTGCGCGCCTCGATCGCCACCGTGGTCTTCTCCGCCGCCGTCGGCATGGCGCGCGCGCTCGGCCTCGCCAGCGTGCTCGAGCTGCGGGACATGGACCACTGGGCGTTCCGTGCAATCGGCATTGCGTCGGTGGTCGGCCACGTCTGGACGGGCCTCGAGTCCTTCAACTACTACCGCCAGATGCGGAAGCGGCGCGTGCTCGGCCTCGCCGACCCCGTCGTCACCAACCGCTTCCTGCTCTGGTCCCTCGTCGCTGTGTTCGCGCTCGTGGCCTCCGGCGTACCGCTCGCGGTGGGCTTCCTCGGAGGCGACTCGTTCAATGACGTGCCGACGCGCCTCGCCGGCGCCGCCGCCACGATCTTCGGCTCCGTCTGCCTCCAGCTCGCCTTCCTGCCGCCGCGGTCCTACGTGAGCTGGCTCCAGAAGCGCGCGCTGGCGGCCTAGTCGCGCGACGGCGGCTGCTTGATGTAGATGTCGATCCGCAGGATCGAGCCGTCTGCGTCGAAGTCGAACAACAGCACCTCCGGGAACTCCGTCCGCACGCCCTTCACGTCGGCGAACTCGCTCAGCTCGACGACCGCGGACGCGCCACTGAGCTCGCGGATTCGCGAGACCCGGAGGTCGTAGTTTCGCAACGTGGGGATCACGCCCGCGAGGAACGCGACGTACGCCGGCCGGCCTCGAACGACGTCGAGGTAGGGCCCGGTGCGGTGGATGTTCTCCGCGACGCACGCAGCGAGGCTCTGCCAGTCCTGGGTGCGGAGCGCTTCGAAGTACCGGTCGAGGACCCGCATCGCGCTCTCCTTCCGCGTCAGCGCAGGGCCACGTGCGCGCGGAAGTATGCCGCGACCCGCACCTCCGCGTTGCCGCGCAGGTTCATGTAGTAGAGCTGGTACTCGATGGGGTGGTAGTTCTCGGGCCCCATCACGAAGTCGAGCACGCGACTCATGAAGTCCCGGGGCGGATCGCCGAGCTGCGAGACGATCAGCACGCCGGCGCGACACTGCGCATCCGCGAAGCCGGGCAGCGGCAAGCCGTCGGTCGCGTGGAGGAACACCGCGCCCGCGTTCCGCTCCGCGCCGGCGGGTGACTCGTCGTGCCGCCAGGTGAGCGGGTTCGTGCAGAGCCATTCGCCCGCGGCGTGGAAGTCGAACACGCTGCCTGCGAAGCGCGGCCCGCGCGCATTCCAGGACACGACGCAGCCCGTCTCCTCCGGCGCGGCGCAGGCCGGGACGCCCGGCGCGGCCGCGATGGGCGCGCCGATCAGATACGCCGCCACGAGCCGCCCCTCGAGCGCCGAGTCGCCGATCTCCTCCGCGAGCAGTCGGGCCGCGAGCACCGAGCCCTGGCTGTGGCCCGCGAGGATGAACGGGCGGCCGCGGCTGTATCGCTCCAAGAAGAATCGGAAGGCCGCGCGGACATCGCCGTACGCGACCTCGATCGCCGCGTCCGCGTCGGGCCCGGGCCGCACGAACGCCATCCCCTGAGCCTGGCGGTAGCGCGGCCCGTACACCGCGCAGCAGCCGTTGAACGCGCTCGCCTGGATGAGCGTCGACAGCTCGTCCGTCTGCGCGTTCAGCTCCGGGTCGCCGACGGGCCCGTTCCAGGCGGAGCCGAGGTAGCTGGTGGGATGGACGTAGAAGACGTCGACGGGCGCCTGGGCCTGATCGATCGCGCGAACGCCCGTGGGCGCGACGTCCGCCGCGTCGTGCCGCGACGGAAGCGCCGTCCAGCTCGAGGGGTCGGCGTAGTCGGGGGCCGGCGGAGTGGCGTGCGCGTCGAAGTCGCGGCGTGGAGTCAGGGCCGCCAGCAAGAGACGGTCCCAGCGCGATGCGAGGGCCGCGGCCACGAGCAGCAGCGCTCCGGCCGCCAGCAGGAGTTTCCTCACTCGTTCACCACGCCGACGCGGTCAGCGCGACTTCCTGGCCGGCTTCCTGGACCGTCCGGGAGGCCTCTTGGTCTGCATGGACCGGGCCAGAGCGACGAGCTGATCGAGCGCCTTTCCCCACCCGTCGTGGAAGCCCATCTCCTCGTGACTCTTCCGCTCCGCCTCGCTCCGGTGCATCGCCAGCGCCGTGTACTTCGTTCCCTTGCCGTGCGTCGCCAACGTGATGACCGCCGTGAATGCGGAGACTCCACCTCCGGCTGCGTTGTCGGTGGTGCGTCTCGTCGGTCGGAAGCCCGGCTCGAGGGCATCCGTCCACACGAGTCGCTCGCCCTCCACGACCTCGAGGTAACAGCCGACGTTGGGGAACTTCTCGCCTTCGGGCGACTGCATCACCGTCCGGAAGATGCCGCCGGGACGGAGATCGATCTCGCAGTCGACTGTCTTCCACGGCGCGGGTGTGAACCACTGCTTGATGTGCTCGGGCTTCGTCCACGCCAGCCACACCAGGCGCCTCGGGACGTCGACGATCCTCTCGAGCACGAGATCGAGGCGCGGGTCGGGTCGGAAGACGCTGGTGCGAGTCACTTCTGGTGCTCCTTCATCGTTGCGAGGTGTCCGTCCAGCTGATCGAGCCGCTTCTCCCACATCGCCGCCTTCCGAGGCGCTAGTTGCACACTCCTGCGTCCGCGCCATTTGCGTCGATGAAGTGAAAGTCCGTCAGTACCAGCTGGAAGATGGGGTGAGGCCATTGCTCGAATGAGCCACCGCGAGCGATCAGGGGGCAACTACTCGTCGGAACGAGACTCTCGCTGTCCGGCAGCATCATGTGGGCGCGGTACTTCACCGGGCGACCGAATGGGCTCTTCACCCGGAGGAGCATGTTCGAGGAGCCGGGCCGTTGCTCGAACGAGAGGGACAGTGTTCGCGCCGGATCTGCCGCCTCCTCGACCGGGCGAAACTCGCCGAGCCGATTCTCTCGAATGGTTGCTTCGATGAGGAGCTTCTCGCCCGGGTAGATCGTGATGACGTCGTCCCAGGCGATCGGAGTCGGTGGCAGATGATCGAACGGGTACTCCCGCCCATCGCTCGCGCGGAGGGTGAATGGCGGTAGCTGCCGGCACTTCAATCGCTGACAGACTTCCGCGACATCGGGGGCTGCTGCTTCTGTGCGGCCGCCTCCCGCGTCAGGCGTATCCCCGGCGACGGAGCTCGGCAGCAACGCAAGGATCGCAACAGCGAGGATGCCAAGGCGCACGCGCCGAGCATCGGTCTTGCGCTCGCCGCGCTTGAACCCGCCCTCCGGACGGATCGCGGCTCGGTTGCGGACGCGCGTGCGGTGGGCCGCAAACCAACTCACTTCGTCCCCTGACCCTTTGCCACCTCGAGTCGCGCGATGACACGATCCACGTGATGCACCCGCACCTGCAACCCCTCACGGAGTGGGCCACCGTGGGAACGGGTGTTGTTGAACCCCGCGCTGACCGCGAAGTCTGAATAACAGAAGCGAGTCTCCTGGAGGGTGAAGCACTCCCTCGCGTGCCCCGACCACGGCATTGGAACGAAGTCCTGCACACGCCCCTCGACGACGGCCGCGCGACCTTCGCGAAGTGCTGCGATCAGGGCAGTCCTATGTCTCGACTGGACAAGGGGAGGGAGCGTCGCGATGCCCAGGCCGAACAGGATGTACAGGACGATGCCCACTCGCCGCATGCCATGGAGCGAAGCGTCACGCCTCCTGAGGAGCGCATGGAGCCCTATCAACGCGAATGAGGTGCCGAACACTGGAGCCCACCAGTCCAGCCCCTTCTGGCTCGCATCGAACACGGTTACGTATTCCATCCCCGCCCACCCTGTCTGCACAAGCAGCCGTTCGTCAGGCGGTGCCGAGCGCGGACCTCCAGAGTCTCAGAACAACGGCAAGCCAGAAGGGCATGAGGAGGACGACCCAGGCTAGAGCGAGCGCCAGACGCGTGAATGAAGGCCGGCGAACGACCTCGAATGCAGCCACGCGACCCGTGGCGTGAGAGAGCGCCTCGGGGAACCAGGCGATCGCGAGTGGAAGCAGGAGGAACTGAGCGACGCGAACCCAGGGAACTTCGAGCCACGCTGCCAGGCAGAAATAGATCACCGATAGAACGGTGGAGAGAAGCCGACTCAGCAGGACGGGCCCCGAGGAGATAGCCCGAGCCGAGACACCCATGCGTGACGCGGACTGCTCGCGGGCGATCGCCAGGAGTTCCGCGACTGCCTCAGGGTCCGGCCGCTGGGGGTCGGCTTCTTTGTCTTGCGAGTGCACCCGTATCGCGCTGCCTGGCCGATCGCGGCTCCGCTGCGGCCGCGCGTGTACCACCTTACCACCGACTGGCCGCCGCACGCCGCCGACCGCGGCCGTCAGCTGCAGCCGCTTGTCAGGCGGCGAGCTCACCTAGGACTGAGAACGGCTGGCTCGAGGGTAGGAGACGACGTGAAGGAGCCGGGGAATACGACTAGGCGAACAATTGGCTGAAGAGCCTCGGGAAGACTGCTCGGATCGAGAGCGGAGCCGTGACGGCGCTCGAGGATAGATGGTGTTCCAAGGCGACTTCTCGTAGATCGATTGCCAGGCAACCCTCGCGCTCTGAATGGCAGCATCCGAAGTAGCTACGGAGTCTGCGTCTGCCTTGGCCCCTGGAGAACAAGCCAGAGTTCCGATGACAACGGCGGCAGCGATGGAGGCACGCCGGATAGCATTCCCTACGTCCAACCGTTCATCTCCTACCAGGCAACGGCCCCAGGCTTCGATGACGACTCTGCGCGCGCGGTGGAACGCGCGCACGAGACGGCGCCTCTCAGAGCGCGAAGCGCCCGCGCTGGCCGAGGATCTTGAAGGTGAAGTCGCCCCCGTTGATCACGGGCGGCTCGGCCTCGAGATCCTCGATGTCGAAGTCTTCGATGCGGACGCGCACGCCCTCATCGGCGCCTTCCGACTGCAGGTCCAGCTTCGCGAGGCCGGTGAGGAAGTCGAACAGGAAGCGTCCGGTCAGCGCGAACTTGCGCCCATCGGAGAGCGTGACGGTCGCGTCGTCGACCTGCTTGCCGGCCAGCTCGACGTCGAGGCGCCAGCCGAGCGGCTCTTCGCCGAGCGGCAGCGTCGAGGGAGCGGAGTCCTTGATCTTCACGCCCTGCACCGTGCCCTTGGCGGTCTGTTTCCCCGCGAGTGAGCCCTCGGTCACGACGCCGCTCTCGTCGATCTTCACCTTCAGCTTCGCGGCCGGCGACAGCGTCTTGAACGCGAAGCCGAGGTTGCGCTGCACCTTGCCCGCGAAGCCGGTGACCTTCCCGCTGAGCGGCGTGGTCGACTCCAGTGACCCGTTGCCGTCGAGGTCGGCGTGGGCCGTCCCCACGATGTCGCCGCTCGGCAGCACCTCACTGGTGTACTCCATGTCCACGCCCGCAATCGGCAGCGGAAATGTGCCGCTCGGGTCGAGCAGCGCGGCGAGCTCGTCACCCCCGACGGCGCACTCGCCCGATTCGTCGAGAGAGCCGTCGTCCTCCACCACGACGCAGAAATGGCCCGTCGGGACGGCGCCGCCGGTGAAGAACGAGACCGAGTCCTCGTCGGAGAAGCTGCCGTCGAGCTCGAACTCGTCGTTGCCCGGGCCCACGAGCGAATCCGCTCGCTCGACCGAGTGCACGATGGCCGCCGAGAACGAGGTGTCTGCGGCGAGCTCGATCGCCGGCGTCCACATCGTGTCGCTCTGACCCACCTCCGAGACCCGGTCGTTCGCGGCGTGCGCGGCCGGCGTCGTGCCGCCGACGCCGCGGTCGATCACCGTGATGTGCGTGTCGTCGAGCCGCGAGACGTTCAGGTCCTCCGAGCCGATCGACACCTCGAACGCGTGGTCCGAGGGGAGCTTTCGCGCGTCCTCGACCGCGACTGTCCCGAGAGTGATCGCGGTCATCGAGTCCACGAGCGCCGTGGCCGAGCCACCGGGCGCCAGGGTGTCGTCGCTCGCGATCACCGAGCCGCCGGCGTCCTCGAGCAGGCCCGTCGTCGAATCGAATTCCTGATCGCAGATCGAGCAGCGGGTGAACTCGACTGTGACGGGCCCTGGCACGAGGACCTCGGCGGGGAGGGGCGCGGAGATCGCAGCCGAGGGGATGGGCGCGCGGGCGAGGTCGAGCCGGTAGTCCGTCGTTCCGTTCAGCGTGAGGGTGTATGTGCCGTCCGGGAACGAGTCGGTGAGGTCGGCCTCGCTGGTGAACTCGTCCTCGAGCGCGAACACGTCGCCTTCGAGCGCGAGGTCCACGGTGGTGGGGTTGATCCCGGGCGGCGTGATCGAGGCGCGCGTGATGCGCTGGCCGGCGACCTCGATCCGCGCCGTAATGGTCTTCACCGCGTTCTCGACGCGCACCACGGCGAGGCTGAACGTCACGGTCTCGAGGTCCGCGGCGGCGCGCGCCGGGCCTGCGGCGCCGAGGAGCGTCAGGACGAGCAGGCCGATTCGCGCGAGGGTGGCGTGGCGCATGACCGGCCACTCTACACCCGGCGCCGCAGCTTGCGCAGGAGAAACAGGAGCGGCACGCATTCGATCCCCGTGAGGCCGCAGAGGGGCACGACCGGCGGCTGGATGCCGAGCGCCGCGAGCGCGGCCTTCATGTCGGGCAGCGGGCCGATGTGCGCGACGCCGCTCTGCGGCGTGCCGGTGCTCACGAGCAGCGCGCGCAGCTCCGCCGGCTCGAGCGGCGGCTCCCCGTTCGCGACGAGCGCGCCCTGCACCGCGACGGCCGCTGCCGCCACCATCGGCGCCGCGCCCGAGGTTCCGCCGAAGTACGAGGTGTAGCGCTGCCGGATGTCGCCAGGAGCGAAGAGATCCCAGTACCCGGTCGTGAGCACGGAGGAGCCCCAGCCCTGGAGGTCGACGCGGCTGCCGTACGTCGAGAAGTACAGCCGGGAGCGATCGGCGGGACTGCCCGCGCCGACCACGATCGCGCCCGAGTCGCGCACGCTGCGATCGAACCAGCCGGCGCAGCCCGGGCCGTCGAGATCCACCGCGCCGTTACCGGCCGCCTCGACCACCACGATGCCCTGCGCCGTGGCGTGCGCGATCGCGTCGAACCACGGCGGATACGCCTCGAGCGGCCCGAGCGAGCCGCCGCACGCGCCGGTCTGCTGCTCGAGCAGGATCACGTCGCCCGGGGCGAGCCGCGCTGCCGCGAGGTTCAGCGCGCGCGCCGGGTCGTAGCCGTGCTGCACCGTGCTCGCCGGCGCGACGAGCAGCGTCGCCGCCGGCACGAGCCCGAGCACGCCGTAGCCGTTGTCGCGGGCGCCGAGGATGCCGAGCACCGCGGTGCCGTGGTTGCCCTCGTCGCTCGGGAACGGATCGGAGAGCGTCGCCTTGTCGATGTTCACCGTCGGCGGGAGCTCGAGGTCCTCGTGGTCGAGCACCCACTGGTACTCGATGTCGACGAGCGCGATGCCCTCGCCCGTCGCGCCCGGGATGCGCGCCACGACGCTCGCGCCGATCCCCTGCGGCGCCGCGGCGCGGTAGCCCTCGCCCGCCGTGAAGTCGGGCGTCATCGGCGGAAGGTCCGTGGGCGGCACGCGCGGCAGCCGCGCAGGCAGCGCGAGCTCGACGAAGGGCAGCGCGTTCAATGCGTCGCACAGCGCAGCCGTGTCGAGCTGCGGCGGAACCTCGAGCTCGTAGTAGAGGTTGAGATCCGCGAGCCTGCGCGCGCTCCGGCGCTCGCCCTCCGCGCGTTCGGCGTCGAGCAGCGGCGCGCTCCGCGAGAAGAGCCGGCGCAGCTTGCGCGGTGACAGCCCCGCCTCGCGGAGGGCGCGCGCCGCGTCCGCGACCGAACGGAGCGTGGTGCCCTCGGCGAACTTGAGCACGATGCGGCGCACGTCGTCGTGCGCGGCGAGGCGCGTGCGCGCAGGCTTCTCGTGAGGGACGCGTTCGCGCGGCGCACGGGCATGGGCGGCTCCGGCCGCGAGCAGAACGCAGCATGCGAGCAGCGGGGCGTGTCGGTTTCGGGGCATGACCGCTCCAGAATGAGTGGCCGTCACCGCCACCTCGGGTACCGCCGCGACGACCGCCTCCTCGCCGCGCAGGTCGGCAGCCTCGTGCAAACGCTCGTGGAGACGCTCCGTGTCTCCTGCGCATTTTCTCGCCGGCTCGGCGAGGTCGAGCGCTCTCGCCTCGCGCGTCGGCGGGTGGCAAAGGCCGCGCGCTCGCCCGGCCGCTCGAGGCCGGGTGGCGGGGAGCCGGATGGCGAGGCGGGGGTGTGAACTACTTCACAGTCCCCCGCGGGCTCGTTCCCTCAGGAGGCCCGCATGCCGCTGAGCCCCGACGATCGGGTGATGCTCGCCCTCGCCGCGCTCGCGTATCGCGGCTTCGCGAGCCCCACCGAGGGCAGCGTTGGCGACAAGCTCCGCGCGAGGCTGGCGCAGCTCGAGGCCGATGGGCTCGGCCGCTGGAGCCTGGTGTGGGGACCCGAGACGTTTCGGAGCGTGGGCTCGTTCGTCCACGACGCGCTGGCATACGTCGCGAGGGAGGAAGCTCCTGCCGGCGTGCCGCCGCGCTACGTGGTCGCGATCCGCGGCACGAACCCGGCGTCGCTGTTCGACTGGCTCTTCGGCGACCTCTGGGTGAGCCAGCCCATCGCGTGGCCGGGCGACGAGCCCGATGGGGCGAAGCTCTCGGGCAGCACCCGCCTCGGGCTCGAGATCATCCGCAGGCCGGCGGGAGCGGGCTCCCCGCCGCGTTCGACCTCGGCCTCCTCGAGCTGCCGGTGGCCTCCGGCGCGACGCTGCGCGCCTTCTTCGCCGCGCTGCCGAAGGGCGCGCGCGTGGTCGTGACCGGGCACAGCAAGTGCGGCGCGCTCGCGGTGGCGACGGCGCCGTGGCTGCACGAGGAGCTGGCCGCGAGCCGGAGCCTCACGGTCGAGTGCTTCTCGTTCGCCGGGCCGACGGCCGGCAACCACGCCTTCGTCCGGCGCTACGACGCCGCGCTGGCGCCCCGCACGCGGCGCATCGTGAATCCGCTCGATCTCGTGCCCCACGCCTGGGATGCCCGCGAGCTGCGCCGGATGGCGGCCGTCTACCCGCAGCTCGCGGCGGCCCTCGAAGCGCTCGCGCTCTCGGTCGAGAAGCTCGAGTACCGGCACGTCGGCGGCACGCTCGTCGAGCTCCCGCCGAGGCCGGCCGAGCTCGATCCGCAGCGCGAGATCGTCGAGCAGCATCTCGACGCGTACCTGAGCGCCGCCCGGCTGCCGGCGGAGCGCTGGAGCGCGAGCTCGATCTTCCTCGGCTAAGCCCGCGCCGTTACCCGCCCCCTGCCCTCAGCCCCTATACGAGTCGCCCTCCGAGGCCCACATCGCGTTCATGAACGTGCTGGCGGACCTGGCCCAGCGGGTCCGCGCGGACAGGAGATGAGCCCCTGCCAGAGGGCCTGCGCGACGACGCCGTGCGGCCGATCGCGCCGCCGGATCGCGAACAGCTCCATCCGGTCCGCCTCGAACTCGGGCACGTCGAGCGCGACCAGCGCGCCGCTGGCCAGCTCGGCGGCGACGACGTGCTCGGGCAGCCCGCCCCAGCCCATGCCGGAGGCGATCAGCTCCTTCTTGGCGGCCACGTCGGTCACCGTCCAGCGCAGGCCGCCCGTCAGCACGTTGAGCGAGGCTGAGGACTCCCCGAGCGCACTGTCGCGCAGGACGATCTGCGCGTGCCGGCGCAGCGCGTCGGGCGCCGGCGTCCCCGCGCGGGCGAGCGGGTGGTCGGCGCGCGCCACCGGAACGACTCGCACGCCGACGAAGCGGCGGATTTCCATCCGACTCTTGTCGAGGCCGAGGGTCGTCGCGACGGCGAGATCGGCCGCGTCGTTCACGAGCGCCTCGCTTGCGCCTGATAGCCGCTCCGTGCGGAGCTCGATGCGCACGGCTGGGTAGCTCGCCTGCACGGCGCGCAGCACGGCGCTGATCCGATCGAGCGGCGCCACGGCCTCGATCGCGAGCCGCACGATCGGCTCCGCCTCTCCCGCGAGCTCGAGCGCGAAGCTCCGCAGCGCCTCAATGCCCTCGAGCACGCCAGCGGCGCGCTCGAAGAAGAGGCGCCCCGCGTCGGTGAGGGTGGCCCGATACGCGGCGCGATCGAACAGCCGGATCCCGAGCTCGTCCTCGAGATTCCGGACCAGCTTGCTCACCGCCGGCTGGGACTTGTGGAGGCTGGCCGAGGCCGCCGTGAACGAGCCCTCGCTCGCGACCCGCAGGAAGGCGTCTGAGCTGGTCGTAGGTCACCGCAGAATCATTCTAACGAGTTATGGAGATCGTGAATTATTACGATTTTCAAGTTCTGATCCAGAGTCATAGGCTGCCTCCGAACGCGCCCGAAGGAGATCCTCAGTGACTCAGCGAATCGATCGTGTCGTCATCACCGGAGCCGGCAGCGGCATCGGCTTCGACCTGGCCCGTCGCTTCCTGGCGGAGGGGTCGAGCGTCGTCCTCAACGGGCGCGACAAGGACAAGCTCGAGCGGGCCGCCGCGGCGCTCGGCACCGGCGAGCGCGTCGCGCTCGTAGCCGGGAGCATCGCCGAGCGCGCCACCGCACGGCGCCTCGTCGAGGTCGCGCACGAGCGCTTCGGCGGCGTGGACGTGCTCGTGAACAACGCGGGCATCTTCGCGCCGAAGCCCTTCCTCGAGAGCACCGAGGAGGATCTCGACCGCTATCTACGCCACCAATCGTGAAGGGGACGTACTTCGTCACCCAGGCCGTCGTGCCCTCGCTGATCGAGGCCGGCGGCGGCGCGATCATCAACGTCGGCACGGTGCTGGTGAGCCAGGGCATGGCGGGCCTGCCCGTCTCCGCAGCGATGGCGAGCAAGGGCGGCGTGCACGCGCTCACCGTGTCGTGGGCGGCCGAGCTGGCGCGCTACGGCATCCGCGTCAACACGCTCGCGCCCGGCATCATCCGCACGCCGCTGATCGGCGACGGCGCCGATGCGATGGCGAGCTTCCATCCGCTCGGCCGCGTCGGAGAGGTGCGCGACACGACGGAGGCGGCGCTGTTCCTCGCGACCGCAGGCTTCGTGACGGGGATCGTGCTCGAGGTGGACGGCGGCTACGCGCATGGCCGCTGACGTGCCGCGCCACGTGTCGTGGATGGGTCTCGAGGTGAGGGACGCGCTCGGCTACGCGCGCAATCGGGAGGGCATCGCACCGATCCTCGCCGCTCATGGCGGCCGCTTCGAGCACGACTTCGAGGTGTCGAAGGTGCAGCGCTCGAGCGCGAGTGGCCGCACCAACCGCGTCTTCGCCTTGTCGTTTCCGGACGCCGCCACGCGCGCGCGCTTCTTCGCGGACGAGCACTACCGCCGGGTGCGCGCCGAGTGGTTCGAGCCCGTCGTGACGAGCGTCGAGGAGCTCGGCGTGCCGGGCCCGCCCTCGGGCTGGAGCGCCCGGCTCCTCAATCCCCGCCTCCGCTCTGCCGATAGAGGCCGTCTCGAGAGGGGTACGTCGATGAGCGGGGCCATGGGTGTAGTCGCGATCGTGGGGATCCTGGCCCAGCTCGCTTCGATCGGCTCGGCGTTCTGGCTGGGCGGCCGGCTGCTGCGGAAGGCGCTTCGCTCCGGCAACGAGCCCGAGCGCCTGCTCGGCCTCCACCTGGTGCTCGCGATCGGGGTCGGCTCCCTGTTCCTCAGCTTCGCGACGCTCACCGCGTACTCGGAGAAGCCGCTCCCCCGCATGCTCTTCGACGCCATCACCGTGGCCGGCAACACGTCCACCATCCTCGGCTTGATGGCTGCGCTCTGGTTCAACTACCACGTCTTCCACGAACGCCGCTCCGGCGGCCGCGTCGTCGCGATCCTGTCGAGCGCGATGATGTGGCTCGGGTTCTTGGCGTACGCGGGGAGTGGCGGCATCAAGAGCGAGGGGCTCTACGGCCGGGAATCGTGGCCCTACGTCGCTGCGATGGTGCTCGGCGATCTCTGGGTCATCACCGACGCCCTGCGCTTCCGCAGCCAGCTCGTGCGCCGTCTCGCGCTCGGTCTCGCGGATCCGCTCGTGGTCGATCGCCTGCTGCTCTGGTCGGCCGCGTCGCTGGCGCGCGTGGGCCTGGTGCTGATGGCGCCGCTCGTGACCGCCCTGGTCCACACGCAGGCGCAGCGCCTCGCCGTGGCGCCCTTCCTGCTGCTGCTCTCGGCGCTGCTGATCCTCGCCGCGACCGTCTCGCTCTGGTTGATGCTCGCCCCGAGCGCGCGCTACCGGCGCTGGGTCGAAGGGCGCTACGCCCCCACCTCTTCCATCTGAAGCCGGCCTCCCCCGGCCCGGCCCGCTCCCTTCCGACGTATCCTGTCGATCGGCGCCTCCGTCGTACGACTAGGGGAGGCGGCCGAGTCCGCCGCGGAGGGATCCCATGGCGTCCGTAGGCCCGATCGTCCTGTTCGTCGCGACCAAGAAGGGGGTCTGGCTCGTGCACGGGGACGGCGCAGCGCCGCGCGTGGCGGCTCGACGGCCCGCACTTCCTCGGCCACGAGGTGCACCACGTCGTGCTCGATCCGCGCGACGGGCGCACGCTGCTCGCCGCGGCGAAGACGGGGCACCTCGGGCCGACCGTGTTCCGCTCGCTCGACCTCGGCAAGAGCTGGGAGGAGGCGAAGCAGCCGCCGGCGTTCCGGAAGGCGAAGGAAGGCGAGACGGGCCTCGTCGTGAACCACGTGTTCTGGCTGACGCCCGGCCACGCGAGCGAGCCGGGCGTCTGGTACGCGGGCAGCTCGCCCGAGGGCCTGTTCCGCACCGAGGACGGCGGCGTCACGTGGGCGTCCGTCGCGGGCTTCAACGACCACCCGAACTACGTGAAGTGGACCGAGGGCGCGGGCGGCACGCCCGACGGCCCGAAGCTGCACTCGATCCTCGTCGACCCGCGCGACGCGCGGCACCTGTATCTCTCGATGTCCGGCGCGTGCGGCGGCACCTTCGAGAGCAGCGACGGCGGGCGCGACTGGCGGCCGCTCAACGGCGGCGTGCGCTGCGACTTCCTGCCCGATCCGTATCCCGAGATCGGCCAGGACCCGCACTGCGTGCAGCTCCATCCGCTCGCGCCCGACGTGCTGTACCAGCAGAACCACTGCGGCATCTACCGCGTCGAGCGGCCGGGCGAGCGCTGGGAGCGCATCGGCGACAACATGCCGCGCGAGGTCGGCGACATCGGCTTCCCGATCACGCTGCACCCGCGCGACCCGAACACCGCGTGGGTGTTCCCGATGGACGGCACCCAGGTCTGGCCGCGCACCAGCCCGGGCGGCAAGCCGGCCGTGTACATGACGCGTGACGCGGGGAAGAGCTGGACCCGGCAGGACGCCGGCCTGCCGCGCGAGCAGGCGTGGTTCACGGTGCGCCGCCAGGCGATGGCGGCGGACGCGCACGATCCGCTCGGCCTCTACTTCGGCACCACCGGCGGCGAGCTCTGGGCGAGCACGAACGAGGGCGCGCGCTGGGAGTGCATCGCGCGCCACCTGCCGCTGATCCAGGCCGTCGAGGCGTCCGAGCTCGGCGCGTGAAGGTCGCGATCCCCTCGCCGCTGCGCTCGTACACCGGGCAGCGCCAGGAGGTGGAGGCGGCGGGCGCGAGCCTGACCGAGCTGCTCGCCGACCTCGAGCGGCAGTTCCCGGGCATCCGCTTCCGCATGATCGACGAGCAGGACCAGCTCCGCCCCCACATGCGGATCTTCGTGAACCGCCGCGAGACCCGGCGGCTCGACACGGCGCTCGCGGGCGGGGAGGAGATCCACATCTTCCAGGCCCTCTCGGGCGGGTGAAGCGGTTCACAGGTACGCTGCCGCGTCTCGACGATCCTCCCAGCGTCGCCCGACCGGAGGATCCGTATGTCCCGCAGCGCAGTCGCCGCGGTCTCCCTGTGTGCCGCTCTCGGGCTCGGCCTGGCCTGTGGCAGCGCCACCACGCAGGGGACCGAAGGCGAAGGGCGCGAAGACGCCCGAGCTGCTGACCGGCCTCGGCGAGCACCGCCGGCCGATCACCACGAGCTCGACCGAGGCGCAGCTCTACTTCGACCAGGGTCTCGCGCTGATCTACGGCTTCAACCACGACGCCGCGATCCGCGCGTTCGACCAGGCGCTCGTGCTCGACCCCAGCTGCGCGATGTGCGCGTGGGGCAAGGCGACGGCGCTCGGCCCGAACATCAACCTGCCGCTCGGTCCCGCCGCCGCCGAAGACGCCTACGCCGCCGGTCAGCTCGCGCTCTCGCTCTCGAAGCACGCCACGCCGGTCGAGCAGGAGCTGATCCGCGCCGTCGCGGCGCGCTACACGCCGACCTACTCGACCGATCGCGCCGCGCTCGACCTCTCGTACGCGAATGCGATGCGCCAGGTGCACGCGCACTTCCCCGAAGACGTGGACGTCGCGGTGCTCACGGCCGAGGCGCTGATGAACCTCTACCCGTGGAGCTACTGGACGCCCGACCAGAAGCCCAAGGAGTACACCGCCGAGCTGGTGGCGCTGCTCGAGTGGGCGATGCAGCGGAGCCCACCCACATCGGCGCGAACCACTACTACATCCACGCGATGGAGGAGTACTTCCCCGAGAAGGCCGAGCCCGCCGCCGACCGGCTGCGCACGCTCGCCCCCGACGCGGGCCACCTCGTCCACATGCCCGGCCACATCTACTACCGCGTCGGCCGCTACCGGGACGCCGCGACGGTGAACGTCGACGCCATCGCGAGCGACGAGGCGTACTTCGCACGCTGCCGGCCGGGCGACTTCTATCGCGCGGCCTACTACCCGCACAACATCCACTTCCTGTGGGCGGCGGCGGCGACCGAGGGGCAGAGCGTCGAGGCGCTCGCCACGGCGCGCAGCCTCGCCGCCAAGGTGGAGGAGTTCCACCAGGAGCTGCCGATGGTCGAGGAGTTCCTCGCCATCCCGGGTCTCACGCTCGTGCGCTTCGGCCAGTGGGACGCGGTGCTCGGCGAGCCCGCGCCGCCCGAGGGCCGCCCGTACCAGGGCGCGATGTGGCACTACGCGCGCGGCGTCGCCTTCGCGCGCACGGGGCACGTGAAGGAAGCGCAGGCGGAGCTCGTGATCCTGCAGGCCGCGGTCGAGAGCAAGGCCAACGAGGAGCTGATGCTCGCGGGCAACACCGCCTCCGCCGCCGCGCTGCTCGCGATCGCGGAGGCGCACCTCGAGGGCGAGCTCGCCGCGTCGCAGGGCGACATGAAGGCCGCGATCCCCGCGCTCGAGCGCGCCGTCGCGCTCCAGGACGCGCTCATCTACATGGAGCCGCCGCCGTTCTACTTCCCGACCCGCCAGGCGCTCGGCGCCGTGCTGCTCGAGGCGGGCCGCGCCAAGCAGGCCGAGGCCGTCTACCGCCGCGACCTCGACGAGTGGCCGAAGAACGGCTGGTCGCTGTTCGGCCTCTCGCAGGCGCTCATGGCGCAGAAGAAGTCCGACCAGGCCGCCTGGGCCGACGAAGGCTTCCAGCGCGCCTGGTCGCGGGCCGACGTGAAGCTCGAGGCGTCGCGGTTCTGAGCGGAGCCTGGTGCTAGGGTGGCTCGACACGGCACGTGGGGAGGCACCCGATGAGCACGAAGGCGGTCCGACTGGCGGCGCTCGCACTCGGCGCAGTCGCGCTGCTCACCTCCGCGCCTCGTCTGGCAGCGGAGAACCTCCGCAAAGGCGAAGCCGAGAAGATCGCCGAGGAGGCGTTCATCTACGGCTTCCCGATGGTCATGAACTACGCCGTGTTCTACGAGTACTTCGTCGACAAGTCCTCGCCGGAGTACAAGGCGCCGCTCAACCAGCTCTACAACACGGCGCGCGTGTACACGCCGAAGGACACGGCGATCGTCACGCCCAACAGCGACACGCCGTACTCGTTCGTCGCCATGGACCTTCGGGCCGAGCCGTTCGTGGTGTGCAATCCGGAGATCGAGAAGTCGCGCTACTTCTCGGTGCAGCTCGTCGACATGTACACGTTCAACTACGGGTACATGGGGAGCCGCACCACCGGCAACGGCGCCGCCTGCCACATGATCGCCGGTCCCGAGCTGGAAGGGCGAGAAGCCCGAAGGGATCGGCAAGGTGTTCCGGAGCGAGACGGACTTCTCGTTTGCGATCATCCGCACGCAGCTCTTCAACCCGGCCGACATCGAGAACGTGAAGAAGATCCAGGCCGGCTACCGCGGCCAGACGCTCTCGCAGTTCCAGAACAAGCCTGCACCGCCTGCCGCTCCGGAGATCGAGTGGCCGAAGATCGACAAGAAGCTGGCCGACGCCGATCCCTTCGCCTACCTGAACTTCGTCCTGCAGCTCTGCTCCGCCGACGGGGCCTGCGGCGGTGGAAGTACCGCTGCGGGCCCGGTTCGCCAAGATCGGCGTCGAGGCCGGCAAGCCGTTCCCGGTCGACAAGCTCACGCCGGAGCAGAAGGCGGAGCTGGAGGTGGGCATGAAGAGCGGGCTCGAGAAGATCAAGCAGAAGGTCGGGACGCTCGGCAAGGACGAGAACGGCTGGCGCGTCGCCACCAACGGCTTCGGCGACCGACAGGCGTACGCCGGGGACTGGACGCTCCGCGCCGCCGCCGCGATGGCCGGCATCTACGGCAACGACGCCGTCGAGGCGTTGTATCCGCTGCTCGCCACCGACAGCGACGGGAAGAAGCCCGACTGCAGCACGAACCGCTACACGCTGACGTTCCCGGCCGGGCAGCTGCCGCCCGCCAACGCGTTCTGGTCGGTGACGATGTACGACGGCAAGACGCAGCTGCTGATCGAGAACCCGATCAACCGCTACCTGATCAACTCGCCGATGCTGCCGGACCTGAAGAAGAACCCGGACGGCTCGCTCACCATCTACATCCAGAAGGACTCGCCGGGCACGGACAAGGAGTCGAACTGGCTGCCGGCTCCGGACGGCCCGATCTACGTGGTGATGCGGCTCTACTGGCCGAAGGAGGCCGCGCTGAAGGGAACGTGGAAGCCGCCGGCCGTGCAGAAGGTCCAGTAGACGTCTCGCGCGGCGTCGGCATACTGGGTGCGCACTCGAGGGACCCGAGCACCGCTCCATGCACTCTCGCCGGCTGACGCTCGCGATCGTTGCGCTCGTCTCGTGCTTCTCGGCTACACCGCTCGCGGCCCAGGTCGCGGTCCGGTCCTCCGAGCGCCTCGCGGTCGACGGCGCCGAGCTCTTCCTGATGACGCGCGGCGCCGACCGCAATGCGCCCGTGGTGCTGTGGCTCCACGGCGGGCCGGGCGGGAGCGAGTGCCCGCTGTTCCGCTACTTCAACGGCGCCCTCGAGGACCACTTCGTGGTGGCCTACTGGGACCAGCGCGGCGCCGGGCGCTCGTTCGATCGAGACGCAGACCCGCGCGAGCTGACGATCGCGCGCCACCTCGCCGACCTCGACGCGGTCGTCGACCACCTGCGGCAGACCTTCCGCCGAGACAAGATCGCGCTGATCGGGCACTCCTGGGGCGGGGCGCTCGGGCTGCTCTACGCGCGGGACCATCCGGGCAAGGTCTCCGCCCTCATCGGTGTCGCGCCGGTGATCTCGACGCGTGCGGGACAGCAGGCGGAGTACGAATTCATCTCGGCCGAGGCGACGCGCCGCAAGGATGCCGAGGCCGCGGCGCGCCTCCAGGAACTCGGCGCCCCGCCCTACGAGTCGGCCGCGAAGTTCTTCGCGGTCGGGCGGCTCACGGCGCGGTACGGCGGGATCTTTCATCAGGAGCCGAACCGCTACTGGGCCACGCTGCGCGCGATCGTCGGTGGCGTGGTCGCGCCGTGGGAGATCCCGCCGCTCACCCTTCCCCTTCCCAACCGCTCGATCGATGCGATGCGCGAGGAGCTGCTCGATCTAGATCTGTCGCAGTCCGTTCCGCAGGTGGACGTGCCCGTCGTCTTCGCGCTCGGCCGCTACGACCGCCGCGCCGACGCGAAGCTGGCCGCCGGCTACCTCGAACGCCTGCGCGCCCCCTCCAAGCGGCTGATCTGGTTCGAGAGCTCCGCCCACCACGCGCCGTTCGAGGAGCCCGAGCTGTTCAACGCGACGGTGCTCGACGAGCTGCAGGGGATCGGCATGCGAGCGGAGCGGAGGTGAGCTCGGGTTGCTGACCATCCGCCCGTATCGCGCCGAGGACCGCGCACGGGTGCGCGAGATCTGCTTCGAGACGGGCTACATGGGCGAGCCGGCCGAGTGGTACTGGCGCGACGCGGTCAGCTTCGCGGATGTGTGGAGCGGCTACTACACGGATCACGAGCCCGAGTCGGCGTTCGTCGCGGCCGATGGGGACGTGGTGCTCGGCTACCTGCTCGGCTGCGTCGACACCGCGCGCGCGCCGAGCCCGCGCGACGCGATCGTGCAGCAACTGGTGCGCCGGCAGCTCCTGTTGCGACCCGGCACCGCGGGCTTCTTCTGGCGCTCGCTCTGGGACACGCTCCGCGACGCGAAGGTGCCGAGCGGAGAGCTCCGCGATTCGCGCTGGCCGTCGCACCTCCACATCAACCTGCTGCCGGCCGCGCGCGGGCGCGGAGCGGGGCGCGGCCTCGTGGAGGCGTGGCTCGATCGACTGCGGCGGCTGCGCTCGCCGGGCTGCCACCTCGGCACGATGGCGGAGAACACCAACGCGATCCGCTTCTTTCGCAGCATGCGCTTCGAGCTCCACGACCATCCGCTGCTCGTGCCCGGCATGCGCCTCCGCGCCGGCGGCCGGATGCACGAGCAGGTCATGGTGCGCAGCCTCTAGGCCCTACGGCGACGTGGTAGGGTGGGCGGGTGTCTCCCCCCACCATCCTTCTGGTCGTCTTCGTCTGCACGCTCGGCGGCGCGCTGGCCGGCATGCGGCTGCGCGAGAGCCTGCCGGGCCATCACCTCAGCGACGATTCCAAGGACACCATCAAGCTCGCGATCGGGCTGATCGCCACGATGACGGCGTTGGTCCTCGGTCTGGTGACGGCCTCGGCCAAGAGCGCCTTCGACACCATCGACACAGCGGTGAAGCAGGGCGCCGAAAATGTCCTCGCACTCGACCGGACGCTGGCTCGCTATGGACCCGAGACGGGTGAGATCCGCGCCGCGTTGAAGAAGGCCCTCGAGCGGCGGATCGAGCTGACCTGGCCCGAGCGCGCAACGCCATCCGCGGAAGAGCTCGATCCGTCGGCGCTGACGAAGGGCGTCGAAGCCCTCGCAGACCGGATTCAGGCGCTCACGCCGCAGAACGATGCGCAGCGGTACCTCCAGTCTCGCGCCACGGACCTCACCGAGAACCTGTTGGAAGCGCGCTGGCTCGGGCTCGGCGGTGGCAGCACCTCGATCCCTCCGCTGTTCCGCGTGGTGCTCCTGTTCTGGCTCACCGTCATCTTCGGGAGCTTCGGACTGTTCGCTCCGCGAAACGCGACGGTCTTCGCGGTCCTGGTCGTCTGCGCCCTGTCCGTCGCGGGCGCCGTCTTCCTCATCACCGAGCTGGACAGGCCGTTCGACGGCCTGCTCAAGGTGTCGCCGGATCCGATGCGATTCGCGTACGCCCACATGAATGAGTGATGGGCACCCTTGCCCCGCTCTTCCTCTCGCTCGACTACCTCTACTTCGCGGCGCCCGACATCGACGAAGCCGCTCGCTTCTACACGCAGGCGCTCGGCGGCACGCTGATCTGGCGGATCCGGCAGGCCTCGACGACGGTGGCGGCCGTGCGGCTGACCGAGTCCGATCCGCTCGTGCTGTTGGCCGATCATCTCGCGGTCGGCGCGGGGCTTGCCGTCTATCGCGTGCGGAGCCTGCCCGAACTTCGCGAGCAGCTCTCGCGGCAGGGCTGGAGCACCGAGGGCGAGCCGTTCGAGCTGCCGCAGGGGCCCTGCATCGTGTTCCGTGATCCCGGCCAGCAGCGCCTCGCTGCCTACGAGCGCGTGCGCCACGTGGACGAGCAGTTCGAAGGACGCTTCGATCGATGAAGGTCCTCCCCTCGGAGCTGGCCGAGATCAGCGCTCGCACGCTCGCGCACTACGACGCGCGCGCCGAGGACTTCCGCGAGGGCACGCGCGATCACGACGTGAGCCAGAACATCGCCGCGCTGCTGCGGCACATCGCAGGCGAGCCGCCGTTCGCGATCCTCGACTTCGGCTGCGGGCCGGGGCGCGACCTGCAGGCGTTCGCCGCGCTCGGCCACGTCGCGATCGGGCTCGAGGGCGCCGCGCGCTTCGCCGCGATGGCGCGCGCCGACAGCGGCTGCGAGGTGTGGCAGCAGGACTTCCTCGCGCTCGATCTGCCGGACGGCGCGCTTCGACGGCGTGTTCGCCAACGCGGCGCTGTTCCACGTCCCGTCGCCAGGAGCTGCCGCGCGTGCTCGCGGCAGCTGCACGCGACGCTGAAGCCCGGCGGCGTCCTGTTCAGCTCCAACCCGCGCGGCGACGAACGAGGAAGGCTGGAACCGCGGGCGCTACGGCGCCTACCACGATCTCGAGACGTGGCGCGGCTGCATGATCGGCCGCGGGCTTCGTCGAGCTCGAGCACTACTACCGGCCCGCCGGCCTGCCGCGCGAGCAGCAGCCGTGGCTGGCGAGCGTGTGGCGCCGGGCCTAGAAGGTCTCGCTTCCCTCTTCGCCGTCCGCGGGAGCGGTCTTCTTCTTCGGGCTGTGGTAGCTGACGAAGTCGCCTTCCCGCGCGAACGAGACGGGCGCCAGCAGCGTGCGCTTCCCGTCGATCGCGACCTCGCCGAGGCTCAGCTGGAACTCGTCGGCGTCGCCGGCGTCCATGTTGAACGTGAAGGTGATGCGCGTCGGCGCAACGAGCGAGGCGCGGCCGCCGATCGGCAGCTTGACCGTCTCGACGTACTGCGGCGCCGGCCGGCGCCCCTCGTACTCGATGCGGCTCGGCCGGCTCGAAGCGCCCGCGATCTTGACGGCGACCGCACCGAGGTCGAGCTGCGCCGAGCGCGGCTCGCCGGAGAAGGCGAGCTCGACCTGCAGCTCGGCCGGGCGGAAGCCGCGACGGAGCCACGGGATCGGCAGGAAGACGAACTTCCGGATGTTCGTACAGCCGATCGAGAGCGAGCCGGCTGCCAGCTCGACTGCGGCGGGCGGCGGCGGACGCATGTACGGATCCCGGTGCCCGATCTCGTGCGCGCCCTTCAGCGCGGGCTGGAAGAACGTGACGTAGCCCCACGCGCAGCCCGTCTCGGTCGTCACCGCCAACGCGATCAGGAGCGCAACGCCGGTCTTCGCGATCACGATCCGCCTCCCACCCCGCGCAGAATCTGCTCCGGCCGCTCCTCCGAAGCAAGTTCGCAGTTAGTTGTTATGCTCCGAGCCCTCCATGTCGTCCGAACAACCCTCCCTCAACGAGTCCCTCATCTCCGCCCTCCAGTCTCTCGCCGCCAAGCCGGTCACCAACCGCAAGGAGCTCGCCGCGTGGCGGCTCGCGGCGGATCGGCTCGAAGAGAGCCTCACTCCCGAGCAGCAGGACGCGATGCCCCACTTCGTCTGGCACTACCTCGCCGACGCGGACATCCGGCTCCGCAACGCGAGCTACCGCGCAGACCAGGAGCGCCGCCTCCAGCAGGCGCTGGGCGAGCTCGGGCCTCGGACCTACAAGAGCGGTCCGCGCAAGCGCCACTAGCGCGCCCGGCGTCTGGCGCGCATGCCGGCGGCCCTCCAGCTCCACTACTTCCCCAGCAACGCGAGCCTGGCGCCGCACATGCTGCTCGAAGAGCTCGGCGTGCCGTTCGAGCTGAAGCTCGTGGACCGCACGCGCGACGCGCACAAGTCGCCCGAGTATCTGAAGCTCAACCCGAACGGGCAGATCCCGGTGCTGGTGGACGGCGACCTCGTGCTCTACGAGGCGGCGGCGATCTGCCTCCACCTCGCCGACACGCACCCCCACGCCGGCCTCGCGCCCGCGCTCGGCAGCGCCGAGCGCGCGCACTTCTACAAGTGGCTGATGTGGCTGACCAACACGCTCCAGGCCACGCTGATGGCCTGGCACTACCCCGAGCCGCCGCGCGGACAGCGCCGACGCCGTCGCTCAGGTGAAAGCGCGCGCCGAGGCGAGCATCGGCGACATGCTCGACCAGCTCGACGCCGAGCTCGCGCGCCACGGCCAGCCCTGGCTGCTCGGCGAGCGCTTCACCGCGCTCGACCCGTACGCGCTGATGCTCGCCCGCTGGACCCGCGCCTTCGCGCGCCCGGCGCGCAGCCTGCCGCACCTCGGCCCGTACCTCGGGCGCGTGCTCGCGCGGCCGGCGGTGCAGCGGGTGTTCGCGCGCGAGGGCCTGACCGCGCCGCTCGTCTGAGAAAGCGCCGGCGGGCTGTCGATTCCGCGCCCCGTCGTCCGACGACAGGGAGAGGAGGACACCCATGCGCTTCATGCTGCTGATGATCCCGAGGGGCTACGAGGACGCCGCGCCCGGCACGCTGCCCGATCCCGCCGCCGTCGAGGCGATGATGAAGTACAACGAGGAGCTCCAGCAGGCGGGCGTGCTGCTCGCGCTCGACGGCCTCCACCCGCCCTCGATGGGCGCGCGCGTCTCGTTCGCCGGCGGCAAGCCCGAGGTGACCGACGGTCCGTTCGCCGAGGCGAAGGAAGTGCTCGGCGGCTACTGGATGATCCAGGTGGAGTCGCGCGCGGAGGCGATCGCGTGGGCCACGCGCTGCCCGGCCAGCGAGAACGAGATCATCGAGATCCGCCAGGTGCAGGAGCTCTCCGACTTCCCGCCCTCATCGGAGCGCGAGGTCGTGATGACGCACGTCGTCGCCGCGCCGCGCAGGCTCGTCTTCGATGCGTGGACGAAGCCGGAGCACCTGCCCCACTGGATGCTCGGCCCGGACGGCTGGACGATGCCCGTCTGCGAGAGCGACCTCCGGCCGGGCGGCGCGTGGCGCTACGTCTGGCGCCGGGCCGACGGCACCGAGATGGAGATGCGCGGCGTGCACCGGGAGATCACGCCGCCCGAGCGGCTCGTCTCCACCGAGTCGTGGGGCGGCGACTGGCCCGAGACGCTCAACTCGCTCGTCCTCTCGGAGAAGGATGGGAAGACGACGATCACGCAGACCATCCTCTACCCGTCGCAAGGAGGCGCGCGACGCGGCGCTGAAGACGGGGATGAAGGACGGGATGGCGCAGAGCTTCGAGCGGCTCGAGGAGTACCTGGGGAGGAAGGCCGGTGAAGATCTTCGTCAACCCGAGGGCGCTCGAAGCGTAGAGGGGCAAACATGACGAAGAAGATCACGATGAAGCTTCCGCCCGTCGTCTCACACGCGAAGTGGGAAGCTGCTCTCGAGAAGCTGCGAGTGAAGGAGAAGAAGGCCACGCGGGCGCGAGACGCGCTCGCCGCCGAACGGCGCCGCCTGCCGAGGGAGCGGATCGAGAAGGCCTACGTGTTCGAGGGGGCGCACGGCAAGGCGACGCTCGTCGATCTCTTCGACGGGCGCCGCCAGCTGCTCCTCTACCACTTCATGTTCGGCCCCAATCAGGAGGCAGGCTGTCCCGGCTGCTCGATGTTCGTCGACCAGATCGGCCACCCCGCCCACCTGCACGCACGCGACGTCTCCTTTGCGCTGGTCTCCCGCGCGCCGATCGCCAAGCTCGAGGCCTATCGGAAGCGCATGGGCTGGACGCTGCCGTGGTTCTCCTCGTTCGGAGGCGACTTCAACCCCGACTTCGGCGTCGGCCCCGCGACGCCTCGGCCGAGCGAGGATCAGGACGGTGAATCGTTCGGCCTGAGCGTATTCCTGCGCGACGGCGAGCAAGTCCATCGTACCTACTTCACGAAGGGCCGCGGCGTCGAAGCGCTCGGCAGCGTCTGGACCCTTCTCGACCTGACGCCGCTCGGCCGCCAGGAGAAGTGGGAGGACTCGCCCGAGGGCTACCCACAGACCCCGCCCTACCGGTGGTGGCGACGGCACGACGAGTACGGCCGCTAGTGATCGCACAGCCGGCGGCGCAGGCGACCGAGAGCTCACGACGCAGCGAGTGCCAGGCTGAAGGCCACGGCGGCTGCGGCTGTGCCGGCGCAGCGGACGTGGTTCCAGAAAGTCCAGCTCTCGAGGAACTGCGTCCAGCGCTCGCCGGCCGCCGCGCTCCCGGGCTCGGCGGCGGCGAGCGCATCGTTGAGCGGCACGTTGCGGACGCCCGTGACGCCGATCGAGCCGACGAGGTAGAGGACGCTCCCGAGCGCGACCCAGCCCGAGCCCGACCGCTCCCAGCCCATGACGGACCACACGGCGAGCGCGAGGCTCGCGGCGCCGGTGCCGAAGAAGAGCAGGAAGAAGCCGGGATTCAGCACGCTCTCGTTGATCGCTCGCATCGCCGCGCTCCCCGGCTCCGCCGGCAAGCGCGCGAGGGCCGCCATCACGAAGTTCGAGAACGCGAACCAGATCCCCGCGACGACGCCGCTGCCGACCGCCGCGCAGAGCGTGAGCACGACCATTCCGCTAGTCCTCCTTCCGTGGGACCTGCGCACCCGGGCAGGCGATGCGCCGATCCAGCATGCCATGTCATGAAAGCCTGTCTGCAGCTCACGACGGTGGCTCTCGGGCTCGCTCTGTTGGCGGCTCCGGCCTCGTGTGCCCCGGCGGCTGACGGCGGGACACCGGGGCCCGTTTGCACGTCCGAGTGGCTGGCGGTGGATGGCGCGCAGCTCTTCTTGCTCACGCGCGGCACCGATCGCCACGCACCCGTGCTGCTCTGGCTGCACGGCGGGCCGGGCGGGGCCGAGCGTCCGCTGTTCCGCTACTTCAACGGCGCGCTCGAGGATCACTTCGTCGTGGCCTACTGGGATCAGCGCGGAACGGGGCGCTCGTTCGATCCGGAGGCCGACCCGCACGAGCTCACGATCGCGCGGCACCTCGCCGACCTCGACGCCATCGTCGATCACCTGAGACGGAGCTTCGGTCGCGACGAGATCCTCCTGATCGGCCACTCCTGGGGTGGGGCGCTGGGCCTGCTCTTTGTGCGGGACCATCCCGACAAGGTGTCGGCGTTCATCGGCGTCGCGCCCGTGATCGCTGCCCGCGCCGGACAGCAGGCCGAATACGAGTTCGTCCTCGACGAGGCGACCCGCCGCGAAGACGAAGACGCCCTCGCGCAGCTCCAGGCGCTCGGCGCGCCGCCGTACGCGTCGGCCTCGAAGCAGCTCGCCGTCGAGGGCATCGCCGACCGCTACGGCGCGGTCTTCCACCAGCCGCCGAATCAGGCCTGGGTGATGGTGCGTGGCATCGCCGGCGGACTCGTGACGCCGTGGGAGATTCCGCGCCTGATCCGCGGCAACCAGGTCTCGCTCGACGCGATGGCCGGAGAGCTGCTCGATCTCGACCTGTTCCATTCCGTTCCGAGCGTGACGGTCCCCGTGTTCTTCCTGCTCGGTCGCTACGACCGCCACGTCGATGCGCGCTTGTCCGCCCGTTATCTCGAGCAGCTCGACGCGCCTTCCAAGCAGCTGATCTGGTTCGAGGACTCCGCGCACAACGTGCCGTTCGAAGAGCCCGAGCGCTTCGATCAGGCGGTGATCGAGTTGGTGCACTCGATCCCTCATCCGTGAAGATCCTCGTCACCGGCAGCGCCGGGCACCTCGGCGAAGCTCTGATGCGCACGCTGCGCGAGGGCGGACACGAAGCGATCGGCCTCGACGTGCTGGCGTCGGGCCATACCGACGCCGTCGGCTCCATCACGGATCGCGCGTTCCTCCGGCAGTGCATGCCCGGCGTCGAGGCCGTGCTGCACGCGGCCACGCTGCACAAGCCGCACGTCGCCACGCACAGCCGGGAGGCGTTCGTCGAGGTCAACGTCACGGGCACGCTGCACCTGCTCGAGGAGGCGGCCGCCGTGCGCGTACGGGCCTTCGTGTACACCAGCACCACGAGCGCATTCGGCCACGCGCTGACGCCGCCCACCGGGGCTCCGGCGGCCTGGGTGACCGAGGAGGTCGCGCCGCTGCCGCGCAACATCTACGGCGTGACGAAGACCGCCGCCGAGAGCCTGTGCGAGCTGTTCCAGCGCAGTGAGGGCCTGCCCTGCGTCGTGCTCAGGACGTCGCGCTTCTTCCCCGAGCCCGACGACGAGGCCGCGGCGCGCGAGGCCTACGCGGACGCCAACCTCAAGGTCAACGAGCTCCTCTACCGCCGCGTGGACATCGCCGACGTGGTCGACGCGCATCTCCTCGCGCTCGAGCGCGCGCCGGCGCTCGGCTTCGCGCGCTACATCGTGAGCGCGACCACGCCGTTCGCGCGAGAGGATCTCGCCGAGCTGCGCGCCGACGCGCCCGCGGTGGTGCGGCGCCGCGTTCCGTCCTACGCCGACGAGTACGCCCGCCGCGGCTGGTCCATGCTGCCGTCGATCGACCGCGTCTACGTCAACGAGCGCGCGCGCCGCGAGCTCGGCTGGCAGCCGCGCTACGACTTCGCGGCCGCGCTCGAGCGCCTCTGCGCAAACGAGGACTTCGCGAGCCCGCTGGCGCGCGCGGTCGGGTCGAAGGGGTATCACGGGCGGGGTTTCGGCGACGGGCCGTAGTCGGTGGCGTGATGCGAAGCGAACGGCCAGTGCGTGCGCACGAAGCGGGAGTAGGCGTCCGCCATCGCCGGAGGGAGCAGCGCGGTTCGACGCCGCGTGACGACGAGGCCACCGGCGTCGGCCCGAGGTACCGGCCGGAAGTCGCTGGAGGGAATCCGCGGGCCCAGGCGGAACTCCCACCATGGCGCCCAGGCGGTCGAGAGCAAGGTGTCGGGCGGGTTGCTCGCACGCTTACACGCGACCTCCCACTGCAC
This sequence comes from uncultured delta proteobacterium, assembly GCA_963716895.1. Taxonomy (GTDB): domain Bacteria; phylum Myxococcota_A; class UBA9160; order UBA9160; family UBA6930; genus JBFIYM01. The sequence goes on along the minus strand of CAVQUJ010000010.1, from coordinate 2,151,808 downwards.
CACCAGGTCCGCCCGCTCGAGCGGGACGCGCGGGTCGTCGAACAAGCGCCGGCAGATATCGGTCGTGCGCCCGAACGGAAGCGAGCCGATCACGCGGAACGGCTGCGTCGGCAACGCGAGCGACAAGAAGTCAGCGTGCACGACCCGCACGCGGCGGCATCCCGCGCGACGCAGCTCTTCGCGCAGCCGCTCCGACCAGACCGGATCCAGCTCGACCGCGATGACGTCGATCGGATGGGTGGCGAGCGCGCGCGTCAACGCACCCCGACCCGCGCCGATCTCGACGACGAGCTCGTCGGGGCGGAAGCCCGCGCTAGCGACGAGCTGTCGACCGACCTCGGGCCGGAGGAAGTTCTGACCGAGGCTGCGCCTGCGCGCATCTCGCGCCGTCCGCTGCTTGGCGGACACGGAGGATCACCGTCGTCGGCATCGCGGCAGCGTACGGCCGCCGCCTCCACCGCGCCAGCGCGGTGGGACTATTCACTCCACCCGCCAGATCCCCGTCGTCGCCACCACCAGCGCCACCACCGCGAGCATCGAGAAGGCCGCGGCGAAGCACGTCGTGAGCGGCCCGAGCCAGCCGACCAGCAGGCCCGAGAGGGGCGCGCCGACGAGGCCCGAGGCGCCCATGAAGCCGAGCATGTAGACCGAGAGCACCTTGCCGCGCTGCGCGGCCGGGGCCTGCTCCTGGAACACCGTGCGGCCGGAGCTCATGAAGACGGCGGCGCCGGCGCCCCAGCACACGACGGCGAGCAGTGTGCCCCAGAGCGGAAGCCCGAAGCCCACCGAGCCGAGGCAGCCGGCGCCGGCCACGAGCGATGCGAGCTGCGCGCGGCCCTTGTGGCGAACGCCGCCGCGCACGAGCAGCGCCAGGGAGCCGGTGATGGTGCCGATCGGGAAGCACATCTGGAGCATGCCGAGCTGCGCGATGTCGCCGCCGTAGTGGTCGCGGATCAGCAGCGGGAACACCACCATCATCGGCCCGACGAAGAGCGCGCCCACGGCCGCGACGAGCGTCGCCACGGGGCGCAGCAGCGGCGAGCGCCACACCTCGCGCACGCCGATCCAGAGGTCCGAGAGACGCAGCGCTGCGTGCGGCGCGCCCGTCCGCGGCGGGGCCTTCGCGAGGCGCGCGAGCGTCGGCGCGCCGATCAGGTAGGTCGTCGCGAGCAGGCCGAGCGCGGGCACGGTGCCGATCCAGCGCGCGCTCCCGCCGATGAGCGCGCCCACCCCCTGCGAGCCCCACTGCACGAGGGTCATCGCGGTGACGGCGCGCATCAGGTTCGCGCCCGCGACCTCCGAGAGCAGCGCGTCGCGCGCGGGCATCACGAAGGCGCCGACGCTGCCGGTGCAGAGCGCGTACGCGATCAGCCAGCCGAGCGAGAGCGCGCCGCTGGCGACCACGGAGACGAGGCCGAGCGCGAGCAGCGTCGCGAGCAGGTGGAGCCGGATCAGGAGGCCCCGCCGGTCGAGCCGGTCCGCCATGGCGCCGCCGAGCAGGATGAGCAGGAAGTTCGGGACCATCGCCGCGCTCTGCGCCACGCCCACCCAGCGCGCCTCGGCGTGCAGCTCGCCCACCACCAGCCACGAGAACAGCACCGACTGCATGCCGAAGCCGCCGAACCAGGTGGCGACGCCGGCGACGTACCACGGGAAGCCGCGCGAGGGCGCGGCGCTCGGGCTCGAGGCGAGGCTCGGGGCAGGCTCGGCCATGGGAGCATTCTGGCACGGACGGGCCGCCGGCGCGTAAGGTCTCGCCCGATGGTGAACGACCTTCCGGAGCTCGACTCATGGCTTTCGTTCTTCCGTTCACGACGGGGCCGGTCGACCGATCTCCCGTGGTCCGATGATGTCCCTCTCGATCCGGCCGCCCGCGACCTCATCGCCCGGTCGATCGCCACGTTTCAGTTAGGCGAGTCGTCAGACGGCGCGCACCTGCTCTCCGCGGCGCAGCGATGCGCGGCGCGCCACCGGCTCCCGGCGCTTGCCGAGATCGCATAGATGTTCATTCGGGAGAAACCGATCCACGCTGCGCTCCTCGCAGCCTTCATGCGGGAGCGCGGGATCTCGCGTCTCGGCTCGCCATGGTCCGACCGGATCTTCCGCTCTCTTCGACACGTGGGTGGATTCGAGGTTGCGATCTCCGTGCTCATCGTCGCAGAGCTCATCGCGCTCACGTACCCTACCGTGCCCTCGCAGCGGCCACGCCGTCCTCGGTGCTTCGCCACATCTGCTCCACCATCGTCTCGGACGAGGAAGCGCACGTTTCATATGAAGCGTCGCTGCTCGTCGCCCGTCGATCGGCCCGATCGTCCATGGCTCGGCGCTGCGTGCGCTCGGTGCACCGGCTTCTCTACGCAGGGGCTCTCGTAGTCGTCTTCTCGGGTCACCGTGGGGTGTTGCGCGCCGGCGGCTGCGAGCTGCGGCAGTTCTGGAATGCCAGCTGGCAGCGATACCACGAGTATCTCGAACCCGAATCGGCGCCGAGGGAATCCGTCGAGGCGGCCTGACCCTCTAGAGATTCCCGTACCGCCCCAGGTCGTAGACCCCCGCGTCGGTCGGGCTGCTCGCGGCGCAGGTCGTCGCGCAGCCAGTCGGAGGTGGCCCAGAAGCGCGGGTCCGTGCGGCGGATGCCGTACGTGCCGGCGAAGGCTTCGAGGTCGGCGTCGCTCGTGAGCCCGCGCAGCGCGCCCGTGAACGCGCCGATCTGCTCGGCCGGCACCTCGAAGAAGAAGTTCGGATAGCTGCCGTAGTGGCCGCGCACGACGGTGACGGTGTCGTCGGCCGGCAGGCGTCGCTCGGCCTCGTCGAACATGAGCGCGACGTTCGTGTGCGCGTCGTTGTGGACGAGGCTGTAGACGAGGTCGTTCGCGCCGCTCGCGTCCACGCGCACGCGCAGCAGCGACACCTCGGGCAGCAGCGCCACCCACGGGCCCTTCACCGCCGCGACTCTGCTGGAGCGCGCGCTCGACGGCGCGCTCGGTCGGCGTCGCGTCCGGGCGGTCGCAGGGCGGCTTCGCGCAGCGGTTCAGCAGATCGGGCGGCCCGCTCACCGCGGGCGTGCGCGCGAGCAGCATCTCGAGCACCTCGCGCTTCGGATCGTCCGTCGTGAACTTCACCTGCGTGCCGTGCTCGAGGGTGTGCAGCGCGTTCACGAGCCGGTAGTCCATCTGCGTCGTCGCGCCCACGTACCACGAGGCGCGGATCGCCTCGCGCTGGTCCGCGGGCAGGAGAGCGAGGAATATGTTCTCGCTCTGCATGCGCAGGTGGTCCATGTAGAGCCGCGTCGCGATCTGGTGGCTCGACCTTGCCGTACACGTCGTAGCCCGCGACGAGGTTGTAGTAGATCCGCTCGAAGATCGCGTAGTCCATCACCCAGGCGGTCTTCGGGATCTCGCCGACCCAGCCCTTCACCACCGCGGCGTTGTCGAAGTTGCGGAACACCGTCAGCATCGCGTTCGCGGTTGTGACCGTCGCCGTCCCACACCCAGTCGAGCGAGGGGCCGCGGCGCTTCGGGTCGATCCGGTCGTAGTACGCCTCGCGCGTGTCGAGGTACTTCGCGCTGCTTCACGTTGTACTCGAGCCAGAGCCGCCCGAGCCCGATCCCGTTCGCATGCTCGGCGGGCAGGTCGAGCAGATGCGCGTTCTCGCGCAGGAACCGGGGATCCACCACCGAAGGCTCGTGGTCGGGGTCGAAGAACCCGATGAAGAAGTGGTCCTCGATCACGTCCACGGCCACCTGGCCGCGGCAGACGGGGCCGCGGATGAACGTCATCACGAAGTACTGCGCGTCGTCGAGCATGTACTGGTAGCGGCCGCGCGCGGGCATCTCGGCGAACGCCACGAACGGGTTCGCCGAATCCTCGACCTCGTAGCTCGGCAGATGCGTCGGCGTCCAGTCGTTGCCGAGGAAGAGCTGCCGCAAGCGCGAGAGCCGCGCCGGGCCGAGCGTGTACACGATGTGCGTCTTGTGGACGATCGTCCCTTCGATCGGCTGGAGGCGATACCAGAACGTCGGGCCCGGGTCGTCGTAGGGCCGCACCGTCGCGATCTCGTCGATCGGCTGGCCCGGCGCCGTGCGCGAGCGCACGACGCGGAAGAACGGCCCGGTCGGGCGATCGTCGAACACCAGATGCGCGACGAACCAGTGCTCGTAGAGATAGCGCGCGATGATGCGCTCCTTCAGCGACGGCCCGTTCAGGAACTTCTCCCAGATCGCGACGTCCGTGTCCTCGACCGCCAGGGGTGCGGCCGCCGCCGGCGCGGGCGCGCCCTGCGCGAGCCACGTGGCGAGCACCTCGAGCTCGTCGCGCGAGAGCGGCGCCGTGCCGTACGGCATGCCGCCGTCCGGGTGCTGCGCCGCGTACGCGTCGAACTCGTCGCGGGTCGCGCAGGTGAGCGCGCGGTTGATGTCGAGATTCACCGTGGCGGGCAGCCGCTGTCCCGCCGCGAACGTCTGCGACGCGCCGAGCGCGAGCATCCGCACCAGCAGCGAGCGCCCGGGCTCCGCGGCATCGAGCACCGAGTGGAAGCCCTTCGCGCGCCAGGCCTCGACGCCGTGCGCGTCGATGCCGAGCCGCGTCGGCGCCGCGTTCGCGAGCCGGGCCGTGTCGTAGACGACCTGCTTCGTAGCGCCGCGCGCCACGCCCTCGTCCGAGCCGAGCTGGAGCTGGCAGGGCGCGTCGTAGCACGCGTGACAGACCACGCAGCGCCCGTCGAGCACCGGCTTCACGTCCGTCTCGAACGTGACGGGCCGCTCGAGCACCGTGAGCGCGGGCAACGCCGGCGCGACCTCGGGCGCCTTCTCTTGCGGCGACTTGCAGGTGGCAGCCCGAGTCCGGTGGCGGCGACGAGGACGAGCGTGAAGAGCAGGCGACGAGTGGTCGGCATGGGGGCGCAAGGTAGCGGTAATGTCTCTCGTAGGGCGGGGTACTCGGAGGTCACTCGATGCCGAAGAGAACACGCCGACGGCGTGCGGTGCCGGCTCCGAAGGTGAAGAGCAGCGGCCTGATTCAGAAGATCGTTGCGGCCATTCGTGCCGTGATTTCGCGATTGCGCTGCTCGTCCCGCCAGGCCAAGGCCGAGCGCCGGAGGCCCGGGCCGAAACGCCGAGCGCGTGGACTTGCCTAGAACGATCCACCTCGCTGCTCACCTGCCCGCCGCACCCGACCGGCTCTTCGACATGTATCTCGACGCCGCCGACGCACTCCGCCTTCACCGGCAGCCCCGCTCTCATCGCGCCGCGCGCGGGCGCGCCGTTCCGCGCCTTCGACGGCGTGCTCACCGGCACCGTCCTGCACGTGGACCCGAAGCGCGTCCTCGCGCAGACGTGGCGCTCCGCCCGCTGGCCCGCCGGCGCCGCCGACTCGGTGCTCGTGCTCTCGTTCTGGCCCGAGGCGGAGGGCGGACGCATCGAGCTCGCGCACGTGGGCGTGCCCGAGGAAGACTTCGCCGGCGTCAGCGAGGGCTGGCACCGGTACTACTGGGCGCCGTGGCGCGCCTACCTCGAGACGGGGCGCACGGTTCCCGTCCGCGTGTGAAGGAGCTCGGCATGCCGTCGTGGTTGTTGTTCCTGTTGATCGGCGCGCTCGCGGGCGTGGCGTCCGGCCTGTTCGGCGTCGGGGGCGGCGTGGTGCTCGTGCCCGCGCTCATCTACTGGGCCGGCTTCAACCAGCACATGGCCACCGGCACGAGCCTCGCGGTGCTGCTGCCGCCGATCGGCCTCGCGGCCACGCTCGAGTACTACCGCCACGGCAACGTGGACATCCGCGCGGCGCTGCTGCTCGCGGCGGGCGTGTTCGCGGGCGCGTTCGTCGGCGCCGTCTTCGCCAACCGCATCACGGGCCCGCACCTGCGCCTCTCGTTCGGCGTGTTCCTCACCGGGCTCGGCGTCTACCTGGTGCGCGGGGCGTTCGTGAGGCTCGGGTGGCTGTGAGCGCGGTCCGAGGCCAAGCGAACCTCCGAGCTGCTTGCCGGAGGCCGTTGTTGCCTGGGCGTGGTCACGAGGCCTCTCAATACGCGTACTAGGTTCGTCGGATCCGACGCCGCCACGACGGTCGATCACGAGTTATGGCTGCGCGGCGTCCTTGTTCGCAGGATCTCGCTTTCGATCCTTGAGATGCATGCGTCGAGGTCCCTCTCGATTTCATGCTGCCAGATGCGGACCACACTCCAGCCAAGCCTCCTCAACGCCGCGAAGTTCCTTCGGTCACGCCTGCGGTTGCGATCGATCTTCTCTTGCCAGAATTTCGACTGCCTGTTTCTCCAAGCCGGGAACCGATAGCCGTGCCAGAAGTCTCCATCTACGAAGACCACCACCCTGGCGACCAAGAACACGAGGTCTGGGCGTCCCGGCAAATCGCGGGCGTTCTTCTTGAAGCGCAGCCCCCTGCGCCGCAACGCCACTTGGACACGCTGCTCCAAGCCGGTGTTCGTTGTACGAACACTTGCCATGCAACGTCTGCGTTGGGATTCCGTGAGGTTGTCCAAGATATGGAGGCCTCGGTCCGTCGACGCAGTGTAGGAATCAACGATGCCTAGTGGCCCGTCATGGTAGTCGTCCCGAGGAATGCCGGCTCCTAGCCGGGCCCGCCGGACTTGCGCGCGCCTAAGGGGATCGGATCGCGGACACTGAATCGTGTGAGTGTGTTGCCAATCACGCGCGATGCGAGAGCAACCCGGAGGCCACCAAAAAGCGATGGACGGCGAGAGCCTGCCTTCGAACGAACTCCGGGGGGATCGCATTACCAATCATCGAAGCAACGGGGTACTTGCCAGCTTCCATTGGAAATCGATACCGGACCGGAAATGTCTGCAGCAACGCTGCCTCGCGGACCGTAATCGTCCGGTTGTCATGAGGATGCAGGAACCGTCCCTTCGACGATTCACGAAACCGCTCGTGAGCGTCGGCGACACTTCCTCCCAGCGCATCCGGCCGTAGACGTCAGAGAATCCGTCACAGGTGCGATGACAAGGCAATTGGTATGCCAAGGGAAGGTCGCGCCGACTCCCGCCGTTCCGCGGGATTCGGCGAATCAGCTTCTCGAGTCCTTCGACTCCTGCACTCGGTCGTGTCGTGAGCAGAATCCCCGCTCCGACCCGGCGACGCCAGGTGGCCAATTGCATCGCGAACAGTTCGAATGCCTCGCGCCTCGCGGGGGAATGGCACCCTTCCAGCCAGGGCTGCAATCACCAGCAGCCTTTCCCTTCGCTGTGGCACGCCGTAACGACCTGCATCGAGCACCGCGTGGTTAGTGTGGTACCCAGCACGTACCAACGTCTTCAGAAAGCGCCTGAATCGATAGTCTCTTGCAAGCCCCGGCACGTTCTCCATCAGGACGGCCTTCGGTCGAAACTCCTCCACAAACCGAAGGAGGTCGAAGATCAGCTCATTTCTTGAATCCGCGGCGCGCCTGACCCCGTTCAAAGTTCGCAACCTGGAAAAGCCCTGACACGGTGGGCAGCCAGCCAGGAGGTCGCTTCCCCTTGCTGAGTCTCAAGCGGCGCCGAACGGATCGCGGATCTAGCTCTCTAATGTCCGAGTGCCAGACTTCGACCTCCGGGTGGTTTGATCGGTACGCGTTGACAGCCAGCTCATCAAGCTCGACTGCGCCTGCGACCCGGAAGCCGGCACGCCGCAGACCCACAGTAAGTCCGCCGCAGCCCGAAAAGAGGTCCATTGCGACAGGAGCCTTGTGTACACGCTTTCCCCCCATTCGATACCTTCCCGCTAGATGGCAAAGGCGAACGCATAGCGCCCACTGGGGAATCGGATCTGCGGCCACCAAGCAGGTTGCTGTCCGCCACCACCCCGTGTTCGCAGCATGAACAACGTGATCTTGTCGTTCGGCACGGACGATCCCTCGCCACCGGTGAGGATGCCCGCTGTCTCGCGTCGCGCCTCTTGCAAGCCACGATCACGGTCCACGTATACATAGACGCCGTCGCGCTTCGTGATCTTGGCGAACTGCTTGATCGACGCAGCAACAGCCACCGAGTCCCACACTCGTTCAGATTCAGACAAATCTGGGACGGTCAGAGCAACCAGGTCAGCAGCCTCTGCCGCCGAAATCTCCACGTAGGTCCTGTTGGCATGCTGCAACCTTCGATCGAGCTCGCTGGTGGGCGCTTTGACGGCAGAATCGCGAGACACCTGAGCAGGGCAGTACATTCGCTCCCGCCGGAATATACGCCCAACGATCCGGGAGCGAGCACGTTACGCCTCGTCGCATTCAGCCTCCCCTCCACGTAGACGCCTCGAAATTCCTCGGCGGACTCCATCGCGATCAGTTCCCGCAGTCCCCTCTCCATCTTGTGAATGGCTCGGAAGACAACATGCAGATCATGGGGCAGGAAAAGGCGAAGCAGCCCGATATCACCGCGTCGATATCCATACATGCGTGCGTGTTGCAGAACAGTATCGGCTTGCGGCCGTTTTGGGTTCCGGCCGTAGTAGCTAACGAGGAGGTTCTTGATTGTGACGCCGCGACAGAGCTTGTTCCCGCCCACGAACAAGTTGTACGGCGATTTGACTGCGACGTCCTCGTCAGTTTCTCCGTTCACGAGCTTCACGGTGATCCCGGGCGCAAAGAAGGAGATTGTCTCCACGAGTTCGTCGAACCCGTACTCGAGAAGAGCTGGATGAGTCCCCGACAGTTCGTCGTACGCTGTGCGGGAGCTCTCTTCAGGAGCGCTGGCCGGCGAGCCGAGGCGTCATCAGCCAGCTGCGCCTTGTAGTTGCGCAGCATCTCTTCAATGTACTTGTGATCGTTGGTTCGAGTGTGACGTGGCACAGGAAGGCACAGTCCGCTCGACTTCCCTGGATCTCTTGAAGGTTGCACCGACCATGAACGTGTCGAGCGCCTTCAGCAGAGATTTCGGAATGTTTTGGCTCGGCGTCGGTTGAGCGCCGGGCGTCAACGCCGTGATGTCGTTGATATCGAACTCGCGAACTAGCTTCGACGAATCGCCGAAGAAGTCCTCGCCACCGACATAGTCGAGCCAGGGTGGCTAAGGACCGTGAACTTACGGCGGAATCGTGCCCCGGGCTCTGTAGGAACAGAGCCTGAGGCGTTGCTGTTACCTGCAGATACGTGTTGCGCTCGAAGAAATGCCGAAGCTCGACAAGAGCATCGTTGATCGCGCTGCGACTTCCATCCTTCTTGCTGGCTCGAGTATTTAGGCTGGCTTGGTCAGCCTCATCATCGATGATCAAACATGTTAGACCACGGACGTTTCCAACCTTGAAGTTCTCTATCAGGGTCTTCAAGAGCCGCGCATTCTTGGTCGTTACGATCGCGCATGTTCCTCTCTTGATCCGCTCAAGAAACGCATCGGCGTTCCTGAAGTCAGCCTTGGCAATTATGTCCATACCGGGGAACGATTCGCGAATGCGGTCAAGGGTCTGAGCGTAGAGGGGGTCATTGTCAGACGTCAGCACGAGAATCGTTCGGTAGCCCTCGTCTGCGCCGATCGCGCCAGTGACCGTAAGCACCCCGGTCTTGCCGCTCTGGACCAGCCCGTAGATCAGACCATTAGTCTGATCGCGACCCCCCGCGAGCGGCTTCACCCACTCTTTTGCAACAGCGGCTGCAGTGTCGACGATGTCTTCGACTTCGTCTCTGTTTCTAATTTGATTCTGGAGAAGCAGTCGAACTTGATCTTGGTGCTTCATGCTGTCTCTCGATCGGCGTTGAGAATGCGCTTCCAAGACAACGGTGGAACCTTTCTGGGAAGCTGACCATCCGGGCCGCTGACGGCGTAGTGCTCTGCATGTAGCCGATAGCAGGCGATGTGTATTGAGGCCGCCCTAGGGGCCGCGATGGCGAAGTAGTCATCGCTGCCGAGGGAAGCGACACCATCAGACCCGCAGATCAGACCTATCGCCAATCGCTGCCTTGCAGCCCGTTCTCTTAGAAGCGCCTGCTCATCGGGCAAGAATGTGAAAGGCCATGGGCTTCGCACCTTAGTGCTGTACTTCAAGTGCACAAGGAGCTGGTCGTTGAGGACGAAGAACGGTGGATCGAAGCGAAGCTGTAGCTCGCCTTCGGCGCGCAGCAGAAGCGCGATCGCGGCACCTTCATAGAAATCCTGTTTTGCTATCGCCATTCCATTCCTTCGGGAAGACGGATGGCTTCCAGGTGTGATGAGATATCAGATCGGTGGCAGCCAGCGAGCGCCCCATCTGGAGGGGCGAGGCGGGGCGTTGGCGTCGTCGAGGCAAACGTTTCGCGCCTGTCGGCGCGCAGAGCTGCTGCGGTAGCCCCAGCTCGCCTGCCCGTGTAAGCGCCGCCTCGGTCTTGCTACGCCGCCTGGATCGCCCGCTCGATCAGCTCCGTGAACGCCGCCTTCGGCCGCGCGCCGACGAGCTGGCCCACCACCTTGCCCTTCGCGAAGGCCAGGATGGTCGGCATCGCGCGCACGCCGAGCTTCGTCGAAGTGCTCGGGTTGTCGGCGGCGAGCATCTTCACGATCGTGAGCCGCCCCGCGTACTCGCCCGCGAGCTGCTGGAGGATGGGCGAGATCTGGCGGCAGGCGGGGCAGTGGTCGCCCCAGAAGTCCACGAGCACGGGCGTCGTGGAGGCGAGCACCTCCTGCGCGAAGCTCGCGTCGGTGACGTCGCGTAGCTCGGCCATCTAGAACCCCTCCCCCACGGCGCAGCTGTAGGACTTTACGACGGGGGAGGCGATGCCGAGCGTGATCGGCGCCACGATGTAGCCGTACCAGGGCGTGTACGTGTAGGCCTCGGCCAGCCCCGCGCGGCACTCGTCGGCCTTCGTCTCGGAGCGCCACATGCCCCAGAACCAGATCACGCCGTGGTCGTTCTGGCGCTTCACGCCGGGCGGCGCGGGGGAGATGATGCCGGCGGTGTAGCAGGCGGTGCTGGCGGCGAGCGTCAACGTGAGCAGGGCGGCGGTGGTTCGGCGCGGCATGACAGGCCGTCGATCCTATCGAATGTCCGCGGCCTCGACCCGGCGCCGGGCTCCGGCTCAGCGCTCGGGCGTCGCCGCCGGCGGCTCTGCGCCGGCGCTCGCGGTGTTGATCCGCTCCTGCGCCTGCATGCGCGTCCGCTCGGGCCAGCCCCTCCCCTCGGAGCGCGTGAGGAACTCCTCGTAGGCCGGCACCGCCTCCGCGCGCTTGCCGAGCTGCCAGCGCGCGTCGGCGAGGTTGTGCCAGGTGACCGGGTCCCACTGCTCGATCTCGGTCGACTCGGTGAGGGCGCGCTCGGCCTCCGCGTAGCGTTCGGCGTGCAGGAGCGCGTCGCCGAGACCGCGCAGATCCGTGGCGCGCTCGTGGGCGTTGCGGGCCTGCGCGACGGCCGCGCCGAAGCGCGCGATCGCCTCGTCGTAGCGCTTCAGGCTGACGAGCATGTCGCCCTCGAAGTACCGCAGGTCGTTCGAGTCGGGCGCGTGCGCGAGGCCCTCGCGCGCGGCGGCCAGCGCCTCTTCGTGGCGCCCGAGCACGCCGAGGCAGTACACCTTGACGCCCGCGAACCGCTCCCAGCCCGGGTCCTTCGCGAGTGCGAAGTCCGAGTCTGCGATCGCCGACTCGCACTTGTCGGAGTCCCGATAGTGGACGGCGCGCCGGTATTGCCAGTCCGAGCCGATCTCCCCGTAGCGGAGCGCCTGGCTGTAGAGGCGGATGACCTCGCGGTGCTCGGCCTTGCTGAGGGGATGGCCCGAGTACTCCGACCGATTCCACTCGAGCTTCAGCGCGCGCCACGCGTCCGGGTAGCCGTAGATGCGCGCGATGCGCGGGTTCTCCTGCTCGTGCTTGCGCGCGTCGGCGACGATCGCATCCACCAGCTCGACGGGGCCGCCCCAGCTCGGCTGGAGCGCCGTCAGCGTCATGCTGAGCACGTGCACGCTCAGCGGGTCGATTGCGATCGCGCGCTGGTACGCCTTCGCGATCTCGGGCACCGCGCCCCAGTACTGGAACAGCGTGATGAGCGAAGCGTGCGCGACGACGGCGTGCGGATCGAGCGCGATCGCGCGCTCGAGGTCGGGCACGGCGCGCTCCGACCACGCCTTCATGTCCTTCAGGCGCTCCTCGCTCGGCCGCCAGCCCGGCGCGCCGCGCGCCCCCTCGGCCTTCTGGGCCCACAGCGAGCCGCGGACCGTGTACGCCGTCCAGGACTTCGGCCGCGCGGCCACCCAGCGGTCGAGCTGCGCGGGCATCTCGTCCAGGTACGTGAAGCCGTTCTGGAAGGCCCACACCATGCGGTTCTCGCAGGCATGGTTGCGCTCGAAGCTCGCCTGGAACTCCTCGAGCTCGCGCTCGACGGCCGGGAAGTCGCCCTTCGCGAGCAGGGCGGAGAGCGAGCCCGGGGGCGTCCAATAGTCCGGCTTGTAGTCGCAGTGCGGGAGCGTGAGCGCTTCGAGCGCGGCGCCGGGCTTCTCGGGCGGCGGTGAGGCCGGCGGCGCCGCCGGGGCGGCGGCCGCTGCCGCGCAGGGCAGGGCGGCGACGAGGAGGAAGAGAAGGATGGAGGTGCGCATGGCTCAGCGCTCCGTGGCCCGCGCCGGAGGCGGCGCGTCCGTCTGCACCAGGTTGATCTTCTCCTGCGCGCGCATGCGCAGGTCGGTGGCCCAGTCCTTGTTCTCGGTGAGCGCGAGGAAGCGCTCGAGCACGGGCACGGCCTCCTCGCGCCGGCCGAGCTGCCAGAGCGCATTGGCGAGCGCGTCGAAGGTGAGCGCGTGGTAGGGGTCGGCGCGGACGACTTCCTGCAGCACGGGGACGGCCTCGGCGTATCGCTTCCCCTTCTCGAGCGCGGTGCCGAGGCCTCGCAGGCACTTCACCCGGTCTGGCCCCGTCTTGGCCACGCGCAGTGCGGCGCGGTGCACCTCGGCGGATTCGTCGAAGCGGCCCATGCGGTAGAGCGTCGAGCCCTCGCTGTATCGGAGGTCGATCGAGTCGGGGACGTGCTGCTGCCCCTCGCGCGCCGCGCGGATCGACTCCTCGAAGCGCCCGAGGACGCCGAGGCTCCACACCTTCAACACCCAGAAGCGCTCCGCGTCCGGGTCGGCCGCGAGCGCGAAGTCCGCGTCCGTCACGGCGTAGTCGTGCTGCTCCTGCTCCTGGTACATGCGGGCGCGCCGGTAGTTCCACTCCGAGCCCGCCTCCCCGTAGCGGAGCGCCTGGCTGTAGTAGGCGATGACGCGGTCGCGGTCGGCCGTGGGCATCGTCGCGTTGAACTCGTTCGTCCGGCCCCACTCGAGCTTCAGCGCACGCCAGGCGTCCGGATAGCCGTAGGCGCGCGCGACGCGCGGGTTCTCCTTCTCGTGCTGGCGCGCCGCCGCGACGATCGCCTCGACCTGCTCGAGGCGGCCTCCAAAGTTCGGCTGGAGGGCGGTGAGGGCGGTGGTGAGGACGTGCACGCTCACCGGGTCGATCTCGAGCGCGCGGCGGATCGCCTTCTGGAGCTGGGCGGTCGCGTGGACCACCTGGTAGGTCGAGATCAGCGAGGCATGCGCCACGACCGCGCGCGAGTGCAGCGCGATCGCGCGCTCGAGGTCGGCCACGGCGTGCTCCGTCCAGCTCCGCAGCTCCGCCAACGCCTCGGGGGTGGGCCGGTCGGGTCGGCAGCACGCCGCGTTGACCTTGTTCGCCCACATCGCGCCGCGGATCGTGTACGCCGTCCACGACTTCGGGCGGGCGGCCACCCAGCGGTCGAGCTGGGCGGGCAGCTCGGGGGTGTCGTAGAAGCCGTGGAGGAACGCGTGCACCGTGCGGCGCTCGCAGGCGGGATCGCGCTCGAAGCTCGCGTGGAAGCCTTCGAGCTCGGCCTCGACGGCCGCATAGTCTCCTCTCGCCAGCGGTGCGGAGAGAGACCCGGGAGGCGTCCAGTAGCCCGGCTTGTAGTCGCAGGCCGGGAGCGTGAGCGCGTCGAGCGCGGCGCCGGGCTTCTCGGGCGGCGGCGCCGCAGCGGCGGGCAGGGCGATGGCGAGGAGGAACAGGAGAATGGGGGAGCGCGTCATCCCCGCTGGATCGGCCAGGCGGCGGGCGGGGCTGAGAGGGCGTCCGGCCTCGACCCGGCGCGGGGCTTGCCCTATATCCGGATCCCCGAACAGGAGCGCGCATGCCCCGCAGCAAGAGCAAGAGGAAGGTCCTTCGCCATCGCTGGAAGGTGCAGAAGAAGCACCGCCTCGAGCGCAAGAAGGCCGCGAAGCAGGCCGAGAAGAAGGCCGAGCGCGGCGGCCGCTAGCCGCCTCGCCCGCGCGCCATGGCGGCCGGCAAGGCCTCGCCGATCCGCGCCATCCTGTGGGCCTTCGCGGCGAATCTCGGCATCGCCATCGCGAAGTTCGCGGCCGCCCTGTTCACGGGCTCGACCAGCATGCTGGCCGAGGCGATCCACTCGACCGCCGACACCGGCAACCAGGTGCTGCTGCTGCTCGGGCTGCGCCGCGCCGAGCGCCCGCCCGACGGCGAGCATCCGCTCGGCTACGGCAAGGACATCTACTTCTGGAGCTTCATCGTCGCGCTGCTGCTGTTCAGCATCGGCGGCCTGGTCTCGATCTACGAGGGCATCCACAAGCTCGACTCCGTGGAGCCGATCGAGAAGGCGTGGGTGGCGCTCGGCGTGCTCGGCCTCTCGATCGCGCTCGAGGCGGTCTCGCTGCGCGGCTGCCTCCGGCGAGGTGAAGCACCTGCGCGGCGGCCGGAGCCTCTGGCGCTGGGTGAACGAGTCGCGCAACGCCGAGCTGGTGGTGGTGCTCGGCGAAGACGTCGCGGCGCTGCTCGGCCTCAGCATCGCGTTCGTGTTCGTGGTGCTCGCGGAGGTGACGGGCGACCGCCACTTCGACGCCTTCGGCTCGCTCGCGATCGGCGTGCTGCTGGTGGTGGTCGCCGTCTTCGTCGGCAGCCGCGTGAAGACGCTGCTGATCGGCCGCTCGGCCGACCCGCGCATCGCCGAGGTGATCGAGTCCGAGATCGGGGCGGACCCCGCGATCCTCTGGGTGTACAACGTGATCACCCTCCAGATCGGCCCGCAGATCATGCTCGCCGCGAAGGTGCGCATGCGCGACGGGCTCGCGATCGAGGAGGCCTGCGAGCACATCAACCGGCTCGAGCGGCGCGTCAAGGAGCGCATCCCCGAGGTACGCTGGAGCTTCATCGAGCCCGACGTCGATGACTAGGCGGGAGGCACCATGAATCGCGACGACTGCATCCTCTACAGCGGCGCGGCGGCCGGCGCGGAGGCCGCGTTCGGCGCGGCGGCCGAGGCCTGCGGCATCGAAGAGGTGAACTTCACCTTCGACGGCCACAACGACGCGCGCCGCCGCGGCATCCGCGTGCTCACGCACGAGGAGCTGAAGCACGGCGACGTGAGCCTCGCGTACGTCAGCAAGCTGATGCACCGCAGCTATCGCGACACGCCGCTGTTCAAGAAGGTGCTCCAGACGCATCTGGCATCAGGTGAACCACGGGCAGGAGATCTACGTGGTCGGGAAGATCCTGCCCGACGGCACGGTGAAGGGCGGCACCGGCTGGGGCGCCGAGTTCGCGAAGCTCTGCAACAAGCCGCTGTTCGTCTTCGACCAGGAGCGCGACGGCTGGTTCCGCTTCGCGGGCGAAGGCTTCGAGCCGGCCAAGGATCCGCTGATCCGCCACCCGCACTTCTGCGGCACCGGCACGCGCTTCCTCGGCTCGAACGGCGCCGCGGCGATCCGCAGCCTGTTCGAACGCAGCTTCCGCTAGCGGCCGGCCGGCTTCACAAGACTTCACGCGGCGGAACGACGGGGGCAATGCCGGCGAGGCAGAACCAGGGCGGCCCGTGAAGGAGTCGCCTCGAGCATGGATGCCACGATCCCGGTCGCCCGCTCGCGCTGGATGCCGCCGCGTTTCTTCCTGCTCTTCCTGCTCGCCGGCATCGGCCTGCACTTCGCGCTCGGCGGGCCGGTGCTGCTGCGCCTGCTCTGGCTGGGCGCAGCGCTGATCGTCGCGGGCGGCGCGCTCGCGCTCTGGGGCGAGCGCACCTTCGCTCGAGCCGGCACCACCATCAAGCCCTTCGAGCGAACCCACCAGCTGGTCGCGAGCGGGCCCTTCCGCTTCACGCGCAACCCGATGTACCTCGGCCTGGTGACGATGCTGCTCGGCATCGCGCTCTGGCTCGGCACCCCCGCGCCCTGGCTCGCGGCGCTAGCACTCGCGCTGACCCTCCGCTTCCGCTTCATCGCGAACGAGGAGCGCGCGCTCGCCGCCTCGCTCGGCGAGCCCTACGAGCGCTATTGCCGCAGCGTGCGGCGATGGCTCTAGGCCGGAGCCCGGCGGCGCTCCGCGTCTTCGCGCTCGAGGGGGCGATGCTCGTGGCCGCGGCGGAGCTGTTCGCGGCACGAGGCCCTGTCGCGGGGGCCGTGGGGATGACGTGCGTCGCGCTCGGCCTCCGGGCGAACGAATGGGTGGTGACGGCGCTCGCCGCGCACGTCGTGCTCGGCATGGCCGGCGGGCTCTACGAGCGCTCGCTGCTCTACGACAAGCTCGTGCATCTCGCCGTCTCGCTCGGCCTCGCGCGTTTCGCGGCGGGGGCCTTGGGGCGTCTCGTCGCACGCGAGCGGCTCGTGCCGGGGGCGCTGCTCGAGCGCTGGGTGCCGGTGCTGGCGGTGCTCGCGCTCGGCACGCTCTGGGAGCTGTTCGAGTTCGCCGCCGACGCCACCGGGCTCGTGCTCGCCCAGCGCGGCCTCGCCGACACGATGCTAGACCTCGGGGCCGACGCGGTGGGCGCGTGGCTCGGGGGCTGGACCGCCTGGCGGCGATCCGCGATCGATTCGAGCGCATCGTCCGTTGACGACACCTGAGGGGGGGGATGAACGGTGGAGACGTACGCGCCCGAAGTTCGCCGGTCGCAAGAATCTGTCGGGACCGCCGACGCCACCATCCCCGTCGCAGCCTCGGGCTGGATGCCACCGCGGCTCTTTCTGCTCTACGGGCTCGCGGGCGTGGTGTTCCATTTCACGGTGTATGGGCCTCGGCTGTTGCGGATGCGCTGGACCGGCGGGGCGGTGCTCGTGCTCGGCGCGGCGCTCACGCTCTGGGGCGTGCGCACGTTCAAGCTCTCCGGAGCCACGATCCTGCCCTACGAGCGGACGACCCGGCTCGTCGTGAACGGGCCGTTTCGCTTCACGCGCAACCCGATGTATCTCGGCCTGGTGACGATGCTGCTCGGCTCGGCGCTGGCGCTCGGCACGATCGGGCCCTGGTTCGTCGCGCTGGCGCTCGCGGTGACGCTCCAGCTGCGCTTCATCCGGCACGAGGAGCGCGCGCTCGCGGCCTCTCTCGGCGAGCGCTACGAGCGCTACCGCCAGAGCGTGCGGCGCTGGCTGTGAGGGCGTTCGGGCTCGCGCTCACACTCGGGCTCGCCGCTGGCCCTGCCGCTGCCGACGTGAGCGTGCGCTGGCTCGGCGTCGCCGGCTTCACGCTCACGAGCGGCGACACCACCCTCGCCGAGGATCCGTTCCTCAGCCGGCCGGGGATCTTCGGCACGTTCCTCCGGCTCTACGTGCCCGACGAGGCCGTGCTGAACCGCTTCCTCGGCCCCGAGAGCCCGGCGCCCGAGCTCGCGCGCGCGAAGCTCTACCTGATCGGCCACAGCCACTACGACCACCTCGGCGACGTGCCGTGGCTCGCCGCGCGCACGCAGGGGCGCGTGCTCGGCTCCGCCACCACGTCCGCGATCGCGCGCGGCTACGGCCTCGCGCCCGACGAGGCGATCATCGCGGGCCCGGGCGCGGCGCTGGAAGAGGGCGCCTTCGAGGTGCGCGTCTTCGCGAGCCGACACGCGAAGGTGTTGTTCGGGCGCGTGCCGTTCGAGGGCGAGCTCACCGAGCCGCCCGAGACGCCGCTCCACGCCACCTCGTTCGTGCTCGGCGACGCGCGCGGCTACCTCGTCACCGAGCGCGCGACCGGGCTGCGCATCGTGCTGCTCTCGAGCGCGGGCTGCGACCCCGAGGCGCTCGCCGCCCTCGGGAAGGAGGTCGCGCCGGTCGATCTGCTGCTGCCGGCCACCGCCGGCCGCGACGCGGACTACGCGCGCCTGCTCGTCGAGGCGCTGCGCCCGCGGCTCGTCGTGCCCCATCACTTCGACGACCTCTTCACGGCCATCGACGACCCGACTGCGGGCGAACCGCAGGACGAGGCCGACCTCGCCGCCTTCGAGCAGGAGCTGCGCGCCGCCGCCGCGGCCGAGGGCGTCGCGCTCGAGATCCGCCGCCCGAAGCTGTTCGAGAGCTTCGTCCTCCAGCACGAAGGTGCCCGGTGACTCGCGTCTGCCTCCTGAACGTCGTCGCGCTCACCCCCGAGCTGGTGAAGCACGCGCCTCGGCTCGCGGCGCTCGGGGCTGCGCAGCCGTTGCGCAGCCCGATCCCCGCGGTCACGTCCACCTCGCAGGCGACGCTCCTGACCGGGCTCTCGCCGGCGCAGCACGGCATCGTCGCCAACGGCTGGCTCTACCGGGACACGGGCGAGGTCCGCTTCTGGCAGCAGTCGAACCGGCTCATCGAGGGCGAGAAGCTCTACGAGGGCGTCCAGACCGCGCAGCTCTTCTGGTGGTTCAACCAGGGCGCACCGGTGCAGTGGTTCGCCACGCCGAAGCCCCACTACGGCGCCGACGGCTCGAAGGTCTTCGACATCATCGATGCGACGGAGTGCCAGCTCGAGCAGCACGCCGGCAAGTTCCCCTTCCACAGCTTCTGGGGGCCGCGCTCGGGGCTCGCGGGCAGCGACTGGATCGCGCGCGCGTCCGCGCACGTGCTGCGGAAGCAGAAGCCGCAGCTCAGCCTGATCTACCTCCCGCACCTCGACTACGACTTCCAGCGCTTCGGCCCCATCCACCCCGAGCGCGTGGCCGAGGTGGACCGCTGCGCGGGGCTCGTCATCGACGCGGCGCAGGAGATCGGTGCGCGCGTGGTCGTGGTCTCGGAGTACGGGATCGTCCCGGTCTCGCGCGCGGTCGAGCTCAATCGCATGCTGCGCAAGGCCGGCCTGCTCGTCGTCCGCGACGGTCCCTTCGGCGAGATGCTCGACACGCACGACTCGCGGGCCTTCGCCGTGTGCGACCACCAGCTCGCGCACGTCTATCTGAACGGGATCGAGAAGAAGGTGGTGCGCGACCTGCTCGAGCCGCTGCCGGGCGTGGACCGCCTCGTCGAGCCTGGCGAGGTCGAGCTCGATCATCCGCGCTCCGGCGAGCTCGTGGCGCTGGCCGACCCGGACGCCTGGTTCGCCTATCCCTACTGGCTCGACGACGCCCGCGCGCCCGACTTCGCGCGCTGCGTGGACATCCACCGCAAGCCCGGCTTCGACCCGTGCGAGCTGTTCAGCACCTCGCGCGTGCGCCCGATCCTGCGGCTCGCGCAGAAGGCGCTCGGCTTCCGGTATCTGATGGACGTGGTGCCGCTCGACAACTCGCTCGTGGGCGGCAGCCACGGGCTCCGGCCGCCGCCGCCGCACGGCCCGCTGATCATCGGCCCGGGCGAGCCGCCCGCGGACATGAAGGGCGTGAAGAGCTACGTGCGCCGGCTTCTCGCGGAGTAGCGGTCAGTCTCCGCGCACGTAGCGCTGACCGAACCACGTGAACGCCGCGCACGCGATTCCCGCCAGGATCCAGGCGGGATCGCGCAGGAATGCGAGCACCAGCCCGTCGGTGACGCTCATCGCTGCGATGAAGGCGGGCACCGCCGGGAACGGGAACGGGTTGCCGCGCGCGTTCTCGACGCGCGCCACCACCGTCACGAGGCTCGTGTGCGCGAAGCTCGCCGCGGCGCCGACCCAGACCACCGCCGGTACGAAGCCGGTGAGCGCCCACGCCGCCACCACGAACACGCCGACGCGGCAGCCGGCCATCGCCAGCACCGTGATCGGGTGCTGCTTGTGGTAGACGTCGTAGACGCTGATCAGCGCCACGAGCGCGAGGCCCGGGATCACGGCCGAGGCGTGCGGCGCGACGAGCAGCAGCACGAGCCCGAGCGCGAACAGCCCGGCGCCGAAGGCGCGCGCGGCGTCCACCGAGATCCGGCCCGACGGGATCGGCCGCTCCGGCTTCGTCGCGGCGTCGAGGTCGCGGTCCACGACGTCGTTCCAGACCATGCCCGCGGCGTAGAAAGCGGACAGCACGACGACGAGCAGCACGAACGGCCCGAGCGGCAGCGCGCCGCTCGCGAGCACGAGCGCCGCCAGCACGTTCATCCAGACCGTCGGGAGGTTGCTGACGCGCGAGAGGGCGAGCCAGTCGCGCGCGCTCACGCCGCCCCCCGGTTCGCCTGCACCCACTCGAGCTCCCGCACGATCGACTCGCCGACGCTGCCGGCGCGAGCCGCCTCCGGCAGCACGTTCCAGCTGTACGTCTCGACCTCGAGCGGCGTGTCTGCGGGGAGGAGCGGGAGCGCCTGCTCCAGGAAGAAGCGCGTCGTGCCGCAGCCCTCGGCGCGCTCGGTGAAGATCGGTACGTGGAAGTGCACGCGGCACTCGGTGAAGCGCGCGAGCGTCTCGCGCGGCAGCCCGAGGAAGGCCGGGAGATCGTCGAAGCGTGCGAGCTCGCCCGTGGCGTCGCGCGCGACGACCTGGTGCAGGTACGTCGGCTCGTCGAAGGCCGCGAGCGCGCCGAACTCCGCGCGCATCGCGCGCAGCGCTGAGGACACCTGCACCTTGCCGATCCGGATGCCCGCGGCGCGGAGCGCGGAGAGAGAGCGCGCGGCGTCTTCGAACTCGACGGCCTGGTGGCAGCAGTCGAAGCAGACGCCGAGCCCGCTGGCGAGCGAGGCCGGCAGCGCGAGCGCGGCGAAGAACGCGACCGTCTCGTCGGTGGTCTCGAGCAGGCAGCGCGGCTCGGGCTCGAGGCTGAGCACGATCTCGTGGCCGGACGCGTCGCGCACGCGGGCGAGCGCCTCGAGCGCCTCGATCAGGCGACGTCGCACGAGCGCGCGGTCGCCTTCGTCCCAGTGCGCGCGGAACGCGATCGGCACCGTCGAGATCGAGCCGCGCGCGCCCGCGCCTCGGAGCGGCAGCCACGTCGCGAGCAGCTCGCCGAGCTGGCGCGTGTAGTCGACGCGTTCGGGGCTGCGCCAGTCGGGCAGGTAGACCTTCTCCTTCACGCCCGCGCCGTGGAAGCGGCCGTAGGGGAAGCCGTTCAGCGTCGGCACGTCGAAGCCCTGCGCCGCGCACCAGTCGCGGAAGCGCGCTGCCTCGCGCGCGTCGATCTCGGACGCCGCCTGCGCCGAGATGCGCAGCCCGAGCGGAAACGCCGCGCGCGGCGAGACCGCCTGTTTCACCGCCCGCCCGTGGCTCTCGATGTTCGCGAGGACGTCGCTCCAGCCCTCGCCGGGATGGATGTTGCTGCAATAGGTCAGCATCAGCCCTTGAACTTCGGGCTCTGCGAGAGGAAGGCGCGCGGGTTCTGCTCGAAGACCTTCGCGATGCGCGCGTCGGGGTGGCCGCGCCGCCGCATCTCGTCGGCGGCCTTGAGGGTCGCGAGCGGATCGCTGTCGCCCCAGTCGGCGGCCGAGTTCATGCACAGCCGCTCGTCCCCGAAGCGCTCGACGATGTCGACGCCGCGCGCGGGCGAGCACTTGCTCACCGGGTACAGCGTGAGCCCCGCCCAGAAGCCGCGGTCGAGGATCTCGCCCACCGTGTGCTCCTCGGCGTGATCGATCAGCACCCGCTCGGGGCGCAAGCGCGGCTCGTTCTCGATCGCGTCCATGATCATGCGCGTGCCCTTGAGCTTGTCCTCGAGGTGGGGCGTGTGCACCAGGATCAGCTCGTCGCGGTCGGCCGCGAGCTCGATGTGGCGTTCGAGCACGGCCAGCTCGTTCTTGCTGTTCTTGTTGAGCCCGATCTCCCCGACGCCGAGCACGGTCGGCCGGTCGAGGTACTCGGGCAGGAACGCCAGCACCTCCTCGGCGAGCTTCAGATCTTCGGCTTCCTTCGGGTTGAGACACATCCAGGTGTAGTGCTTGATGCCGAACTGGGCGGCGCGCTTCGGCTCGTACATCGTGAGCTGGTCGAAGTAGTCGCGGAATGCCTCGGCGCTGCCGCGATCGAAGCCGGCCCAGAAGGCGGGCTCCGTGATCGTGCGGATGCCGGCCGCCGCCATCAGGCGATAGTCGTCGGTGATCCGCGAGACCATGTGCATGTGCGCGTCGATGACGTTCATGACGGCGCCTTCCATGCGCCCGCGGCGCCCTTCAGGCCCTCGGCGCTCGCGAGCGGGGCCTCGGTCGGGTCGGAGAGCTCGCGCAGGATCGCGGCGCACGCGTCGCCCCCGAATTCGGGGAGACGGGCGAGGACGTCACGCAGCGCGCGGTAGCGATAGTCGCGCCGGCCGGCTTCGGCGTCCGCGCAGCGCTCGACCCGGTCGAAGAAGGCCGCGATCTCGAGCAGGCGCGCACGGTTCTCCAGGTAGAACCGGTCAACGACCTCGATCGCGGACATCGGACAGCTCGCCTTCATGCGGAAGACCCTCCCCTCGTCGGGCGTTCTCGTCACGCCGCAGCAGCAGCGCGATGCAGGAGCGCATCGCCTCCATGTCGATCTCGTGCACGTCGACGGCGCGGCCGATCGCCTCGGGCAGCGTGATGCTGAGCCGGCCGCCGAGGTGCTCGCGGAACGCGGCGAGCGCCGCCTCCACGTCGAGCCAGCGCAGCGCCGGGTCCGCCAGCGCGAAGCCGACGTCTTCGAGCGTCGTCACGATGCGCCGGCACGACAGCTCGTCGAGCAGGCCGGTGCGCCACGCGTAGAGGCTGTCGAGCGCGACGCCGATCGCGACGGCCTCGCCGTGGCGGAGCGCGCCGTCCGAGACCTCTTCGAGCGCGTGCGCCGACCAGTGGCCGAAGTCGAGCGGCCGCGCCGAGCCGAGCTCGAACGGATCGCCGTTGCTGCGGATGTGCTCGAGGTGCAGCTCCGCGCAGCGCACGATCATGTGCTCCGTGGCCGCAGGCTCGAGCGCCGCGAGCGCGCGCCGGCTCGGCATGGAGCGCGTCGAAGAAGGTCGCGTCCTTGAGCACCGCCACCTTCACCGCCTCGGCGATGCCCGAGATGCGGTCGCGCGCGGGCAGCGTGCCCAGCAGCGCGAGATCGTTCACCACGCCGAAGGGCGGCGCGAAGGAGCCCACGAAGTTCTTGCGCCCGAACGCGTTGATCGCGTTCTTGACGCCGATGCCGGCGTCGTTCTGCCCGAGCACCGTGCTCGGCATCCGGATCAGGCGCACGCCGCGGTGCGCGGTGGCGGCCGCGTAGCCCACCGCGTCGAGCACCGCGCCGCCGCCGATCACGAGGAAGAAGGATTGGCGATCGATGCGGTGCGCCTCGACCAGGCGATGGAAGCGCTCGACCAGCGCGGGATCCTGCTTGCACGCCTCGCCGCCCGGCACCGTGACCGGCGGCGCCACCCACGCGATCCGGTCCGGATGCCGCTCGCCGAAGCGGCTCAGCCGCTCGGGCAGCCGCGGATCCGCCGCGAGCAGCCCGCCGTCGATCGCCACGAGCACCCGATGCGGCCCGGCTCCCGCGCGCCGCAGCACCGACAGCAGCGCGGCCTCCCCGGCGCCGAACGCGTCGCGGGTGAAGATCACCGGATACTCGTACGAGACCGCGAACCTCTGCTCGATCTCGCGCACGGGAGCTCCTCGGCGGATTTCCAGTGATAGCAGCCGGGTCTGGGGTAAGCTCGGCGCCGAATTCCGAGCAACTTCCATCGGTTGTTCGATTTCGGGCCCTTAGCTCAGTGGTCAGAGCAGCCGGCTCATAACCGGTCAGGTCCCTGGTTCGAATCCAGGAGGGCCCACGCCGAAGGCGCCGGATTTGTTGAGCTTCGTCTCACGAAGGCTTGTCGCTCGCGGGCTCCGTTCAACGCCGCAGGTGGTAAGGGGAGGTTCCGACCCGCTCGTCTCGATGATCGGAGGAGAGCGACGTCAAGCTCCACGATCTGCTCGAGGCTCGAGAGGACCGGCTCGGCGCTAGGCTCGCCCGCGGTGCGCGATCGCGTCGCGCGACGCATCGAGAGGTGATCTCCCACATGGCCCGTTTGTCCGATCCCAGCGCCAACCTTCCGTCGCCTCCGGCGCAGCTCATCGACCGCCTCCGGAACGACGACTTCGTCATCGCGTCCGTCGACGCCGCGGGCGGCGGGGTCATGGGCGCGAAGAAGCTCCGGCTCGTCTTCCCGAAGGACGAGCTCACGATCGACGTGAAGTGGAAGGCGGCGCCGGCCGGTGGCGACGGGTGGAACAACTCGCCGCGCCGCGAGATCGGCGCGTATGCCGTCCAGGAGCTGTTCCTCGATCCCGACCATTACCCCGTGCCGCCCGTGGTTGCGCGCGGGATCTCGCTCGATGCCTACGGTGTCGTCGACAAGGATGCGACGCCGAACATCGAGGGAACACGCTGCGTCTTCGGCGCCATGGCGGCGTGGCTCGAGAACGTCGCGCAACCTGAACACGCCTTCGATCCGAAGCGCTTCTCGACGGATGGGCAGTATGCGTTCCACTTCGCGAACCTGAATCTGCTCGCCTACCTCATCGCTCACCGCGATGCTCGCAGCAACAACTTCCTGATGCCGAAAGATCCATCGAACCCGCGCGTGTTCTCGATCGACAATGGAATCGCCTTCGGCGGCGTGCCCTACAACTTCTTCACCTGGCACTTCGACGAGATACGGACTGGCGGCTTGCCCAAGCCATCGATCGATCGCCTGCGTCGAGTGTCCCGGGAGACGCTCTCGGGACTCGGTGTGCTCTGCGAATTGCGAGCAGATCCCGACGGCTTGCTGCGCGCTGTCATGCCCGGCGAGAATCTCGACCCGGAAGCCGGAACGCGCGTCGCTCCCGGCCGGATCCAGCTCGGGCTGACGGCCGAGGAGATCGACGCGATCGCCACCCGCCTGCAGGACCTTCTGGCGCGGATCGATGCAGGGGAGCTAGGCGTCTTCTGAGCGGTGGAAAGAGTCGAGGTCCCGGCCGAGTCGGAGGCGCCGTAATTCGGCTGTATCGCGCCGAGTACCGCGAGCGCGTCCGTGAGATCGCGTTCGAGTCGGGCCAATGGGGCGAGGCGCCGCGCGAGCCTGGACTTCCGAGCTGCAGCTCCTGTGGACTCAGAACGAGGCGCTGACGTACGCGTCGCATCTCGCCGATACGTTGGCCCAACGCGAGCCCGCCCCAGCGCGCCTCGCGTTCGTCCGAGCGCTCTGGAGGGACCTGACGCAGCTCCAGCAGGAGGTACGGGCGCTGCTGCAACGCTCCAGCGATCCGGAGGGTGAATCTGCTGGTCGGTCTCCGCTCTCGGTGAACGACTCGCCCTGGTCCGGGCAACCGGAACACCAGCCTACGAATCCTGCTGGCTCATCTTCCAACGCGGTACGAAGACAACGGTCCGAGCACGCCGAACGCGGAGAGGAGCCAAAGGACCACGGCGATCACGACCACGATGTTCAAGATGCTCTTGATCTTCCCGTCCATCGGGATGTAGTTGTTCACGAGCCACAGCAACACTCCGACTACGATCAGTGCGATGACGATGTTGATGAGAGGCATGCACTTCCTCCATGCGATTCCTGGCCGTGTGAGCACCTGCGCGCTGGGACAAGCATCTTCGCTTCGCCACGAACGCAGCCCGCGGCCAAAACCGGACGCGAGCTTCTCCGGCCCGCATCTTACACTCGATCGAGGTCCGATTACGCCCCGAAGTGAGCTGCCGCTGCACTAAGTGCGGAGAGTGTCCCGCCCGCCTCACTTCGGGCCCCAGCGGATCGTCACGCTGCGCCTCCCGACTTCCTTCGCCGCCGCTTCGTCGTCGCCCAGGTAGAGGTCGATCGTGCGCCGCCACCTCGGCGCCATCCGGTCGAGCACGACCCACTCGCCATACCCGTCGATCTCGACCGCGTCCCGAGGGCGAGGCCCGCCTCCTCGAGATCGGCCGAGACCGCGAGTGCGCGCAGGCCGCGACGAGGACGTTCGCCGGAAGCGGTGAGGTGCGGCTGCGCGTCGGTCTGTCCCGCCAGGGAGTTGAAGGCCGTCGCATCCACCTGCATCTCTTGCACGCCCCGAGGAGCCGGCGCGGCTGGGAGAGCGGGGCGAATGACGCTGGCGCACCCGCTCGCCAGCAGCACGAGCAAGAGCCAGAACGAGCGCTGCCGGAAACCACCCTTGCCTCGCCTCCCTCGAGCTTCGTGTCGGCGAGGCTGCGCGCCGAGGCCAATCCCTAGCGCAATGCAAGGGCGGCTCCGGATCCGTACGAAGGCATGCCCGAGCACGTGAAGCGGAGCGCGGCTCAGCTGACCGCGTCTTTCACTTTGTCGATCACCTTCTCCACCTTCTGCTTGATCTTTCCGACAGCCTGGTCCGCCTTTCCCTTCCGCTTCAGCTTCTTGTCGCCGGTCAGAACGCCCGCTGCTTCCTTCACGCGTCCCTTGACCTCATCGGACTTTCCGCTTGCCATGGTCGATCCCTCCTTCCGTTTCCGTACTCGAAAGACACCACCCGCTTTCCCTGGTTTCGCAGCCAGAGAAATGCAAGGGGCATGCCGCGCGCGCGTCTCCGCCAAGTGCCACGGTGCGACGTCGGCGAAGTGGGAGAGGGGCATTTGCCGCGTGATCGGCAGGAGAGGGATGAGGCAAGCTGCTGCACCGGTGTGGCGCAGAGTGCAGCGGATCGATGACCGGGAAGCGGTTCGCCGCGGCCGGGGTGGAGGTCGAGTCGTGCCCGGTCGTTTCATCGACGTGCAGGTGGGTCAGGCGGCGGCGAAGGGCCCCGGCGCTGGCCAAGAAGGTCAGCGAGGTTGTGTGCCGTCGAGATCTTCGAGGGGAACGCCGATGGCACCGGGCGCATCGTCGAGCCTAATGTGGACGCGTGCGTGCTCTGCGACTTCTGCATGCCGGCCGCGCCGAGCAAGGTGCGGGTGGTGAAGCGGTACGAGTGAGGTCCGGGGCCCGGAGGCTGGGATCGCTCTTGTTCGGTTGCTCGCTCCTCGCCGCGGCGTGCCAACTGCCGGCGCTGCAGCCGCCTCCTGCGCCCGCTCCGCCGGAGCGAGAGCTCACCATCTGCGAGCGGCCGGCGAGCCAACCGGCGGCTGCGCAGGACCCGAAAGTCGAGGCCTCGTTCAGTGCCTTCGCGCGCACGTGGCTCGAGAAGATGAGGAAGGCGGGTGCGGGCTGCGAAGACCGCGCCGGGTGCCCGCAGGCAGATTCGCGCCGAATTCGAGACCGAGCTGCGGCAGACCGGCAACACGCGGGTGCCCTGGCTCGGCATCCTCCGCTACTGCGAGGAGACGCTGCGCTGCACGGGCGCGAGCTCCGCGAGCTGTCAGGTGTCGAAGACCGCGGCCGTCGCCGAAATCTTCCCCTTCCAGGGGGGGAAGTGGAGGTACTGAGCGCGTTGACGCTCCCACCGAGCTCTCGTCCTAAAGGCACTGGGCGGCGGCGCCTGGCGAACGGCTTGTCGCTCACTTGTCGCTCGCGCGGACCCGCCCTCGTAAGCCATCTACTTCGTAGGCTTTTTCCGCTTCCCGTCAGGTTCGAATCCAGGAGGGCCCACCCGTCGGCAAGCCGTGCGCAGCGCCGCGCGAGAGGGAGTGGCCGCGACGCGCGGCGAGGTGACGCTACGGAAACGCGTCTGCACCCGGTGCGCGGAGTCACAAAGAGCGAGCGCCTGCAGGCCGTAGGGTCGCGGCAAGGAGAACGCCGCATGAAACGATGGGGAATCCTGCGAGCCGGCGCGGCAGCGCTCGTGCTCGTCGCCGCGGGCTGTGCTTCGAGTGGGGACGTGAATACGGTGCGCGACGATGCGCAGCAGGCGCGGCGACTGGCCGAGGAGGCGAACGAGAAGTCGACCCTCGCGGCCGCCGATGCCGCCGCCGCGCGGACGGCCGCCGAGGCCGCCGCCAAGGACGCGCGGGAGGCCAACGAGAAAGCCGACCGGATCTTTCAAAGGTCCCTCCACAAGTAGCGGGCCGTTCGCCGGGATCGATCCCGACCGGAGTGTCTCGAGCGCGCGTCCAGGCTCGCCCGGCAAGGCGGACTTCGTGCTGGTGCTGAAGGTGCCCCATCGGCTGCTGCTGCTGCGCGGCGCTCGCGTGCTGCGGGACTACGAGGTCGCGCTCGGCGCGAGCCCGACGGGGCCGAAGCGACACCAGGGCGACCGGCGCACGCCCGAGGGTCGCTATCGGATCGACTCGCGCGTCGTGGACAGCCGCTTCCACCGTGCCCTGCACATCTCGTACCCGAACGAGGACGACCTCGACTTCGCCCGCCGCGCCGGCATCGCGCCGGGCGGCGACGTGATGATCCACGGCCTGCCCGATGGAGAGCGTTGGGTCGGCGAGGTGCACCGCGAGTACGACTGGACGAACGGCTGCATCGGCGTGACCGACGACGAGATGAACGAGATCTGGGAGCTCGTCGATGACGGGACGCCGATCGAGATTCGTCCGTAGCCTGGATGACTTCGCTCGCCTGCGGCTCGCTGCGCGCTGCGCTTGCGGTCGCGACTTCCGGCGCGCGCTCACGGTGCTGCTGCTCGTCGCCGCGGCGTGTACCACTCATCCTCACCATCCGCTCGAGGCTCCGCCGCCCTCTCGCGACCTGGTCGGCCGCCTCGCATTCCACCGGGTGCGCGCAGAGGACACCTTCGTGGATCTCGCGCCTGCCCTGGGCGTGGGATACGTCGAGCTCGTGGCCGCGAATCTGGGCGTCGATCCGTGGCTGCCACCGGCCGGCACGCAGCTGGTGCTGCCGAAGGCACGGCTGCTGCCGAGCGGACCCCGAGAGGGCATCGTGGTCAACGTGGGCGATCTCCGCCTGTACTTCTTCCAGCCGGGCCAGCCGGTTCGTTCCGTCCCGATCGGCATCGCAAAGGATGGCTACGCCACCCCGCTCGGGACCACGAAGGTGACCGCGAAGCGCGAGAAGCCGATCTGGATCCCGGGAGACAGCGCGCGCCGCGACGGCTACCCAGAGAAGGTGGAGCCGGGGCCCGACAATCCACTCGGCGAATTCGCGCTCTACCTGGGTTGGCCCGGCATTCTGATTCACGGCACCAACGACCCGCGCGGCGTCGGCCGTCACTCGAGCCGCGGCTGCATCCGGCTCTATCCCCGGGACATCGCCGCGCTCTACGCCCGCGTCGAGCCCGGTACGAAGGTCCGCGTCGTGAACGAGCCGGTGAAGCTCGGCTGGATCGGAGGTCAGCTCTACCTCGAAGTGAACCCCGACGCCGAGCAATCCCTCGAGCTCGACGAGACCGGCAAGAGCTCGTTCACGCGCGCGCCCGAGGGCCTGCGCGCGATGGTGACGCGCGCCGCCGGCAAGTACGCGAACCGCCTCGACTGGGCCCGCATCGAGCGAGCGGCCCTTCGTCGCTCCGGCGTGCCGACGCCGATCTTGCTGCCGCCGCGCCCGGCGCGCCCCGCGCCGGAGGGAGAGCGCGCCGCCCGTGCCGCGCCGCAGGGGCGAGCGCTCTACGGCGGCGAGGGCCCCGCGCAGATTCAGTGATTCCTTCCAGCCTGCGGCTCGCAGCTCACCGACGACGTGCGTCGGCGCTCGCGGGAGCGGTCGAGGGCCAGGCGCAGGTTCGACCGGAGCCAGGCCGGGCCGAGCTGCCGCAGGTTGGCGGGAAGGCCGCCGTACCAGAACCAGGCGAGGTAGTGGAGCATCGAGCCGGGGTAGACGCGGCCGAACCAGGCGAGGCTGGCGGCGTCCTTGCGCGGCGCGTCGAGCAGGCGGAGCAGCTCTTCCCGCGAGCGCAGGACGCAGAGCGCTCGCCGCGGCTCGAGCGCAGCCGAGAGCCGCGGCAGCTCGTGCCGGGCGTCGAAGACGTCGGTCACGAGGGAGAGCACGTTCACGGTGATCGCGAGCAGGTTCTCGCCCTCGCGGCGGGCGAGGAATGCGTCCCAATCCGTCTGCGCATCGATCTCGCGTAGGAACAGGTAGAGGTCGAGGAGCTGCTTCAGCTTCCCCATCCCCTGCCCGAGATCCTCGAAGCAGGCCAGCACGAGGAACACGAGCGTGTACTCGTCGGAGAGCGTCCGCAGCCGGAGCCCCTCGATGGAGACCTCGCGGGCCGTGCTCCAGTAGGCCGCTTCGTCGAGTGCGAAGGCGGGGGCCCAGCGCAGGCAGTGATGCACGTCGATCTTGACGTCTCCACGCGCGAGGGTTCGCGAGTGGAGGTCGCGGCCCTTGCGCGCGAAGCCGAGCCGCACGAGCAGCCGGAGCGCCCTGCGGAGATCGCGCCGCCGCACCAGCACGTCGATGTCGAACTGCGGCCGCCGGGCGAGCCCTCCGTAGAGTCGGTCGGCGAAGGTGAAGCCTTTGAGCAGGAGCAGCGGAACCCCGGCCGCTTCGAACGCAGCGCGAACCTCGCCGAAGCAGCGCAGCAGGGTCTCGAGCGGAACCCGCGCGCTGCGACTTCGGCTCTCGACGGCCGCGAGCCGTTCGGCCGACGGCCCGGCCCGCAGGGCGCCCTCCGGAACGCACATCCGGATCAATGGGATCAGGTGGTGGCGCCGGAGCGCCTCGGCAACTTCTTCGGGATCGCCGTCGAGCGCGGCGAGGGCCTCGAGGAGCGCGTCGCTCTCGCCGCAGGCCGCGTGCTTCGCGACGCGCAGGTACGGCGTCACGACCATGCGCCGCTCCCCGCGCCGAGCGCCTCGAGCAACGCGCGCGTCCCCGCGACGCCGTCGAGATCGAAGCTCGGCGGCCGGGGTCGCGGGCGGCCGAGGGCAGCCTGGATCGCCGCTGCGATCGCCGCCTCGTCCGGCGGATGGCCCTCGACCACCGTCGCGAGTCCGAGCTCCGCGAGGCGCCGAGACCGCGGTCCTTGATCCGACATGCCCGGTTCCGGCACCACCACGGCCGGCTTGCCCGTCGCGAGGAGCTGGACGGTCGTGTTGTAGCCCGCTCGACTGATCGACAGCGCGCTGCTCCGGAGCCAGCTCGCGAAGTCGGGCGAGAAGGAGCGGAGCTCCAGCGGTCCGCTGCGCGTGGCGGCCCGGAGCGCCGCGAGCTCCTCGTCGCTCGGAGCGGGGCCCGGGAACACCTGGAGCGTCATCGCGCCGAGCGCACCCGTGCGGGCGAGGCGTCGGAAGGCCTCGATCGACGCCAACAGGAAGGGGAGGCTGCGCGTGCCGCCGCCGCAGCTCAGGACCGCGTACGGCTCGCGCGCCGGAACGCGCGTGCCCTGCACGGGCGTGTCCGTCACGAAGCCGGTGTATCGGACAGGGACGGGGAAGTCGGCGGCGCGCCCGAAGTGCTCCTCGAGCCGCGTGAACGACGGATCGGCGTGCACGAGCATCGCATCGAAGCTGCGAGCCGAGGGCGCGAGTACCTGCTCCTCGAAACGTTCCTCGGGCACGTCCTCGTAGCGCGTCCTGCGCACGATGTCGCGGAGCGAGCACAGGACCCGGACGCTCGCGTTGCAGCGCCGGGCGGCCTCGATCGCCGCCGACGATCTCGGAGCCGAGCTCCCACTTGCTGAAGGGATAGTGGTCGACGAGGATGACGTCGGGCCGGATCCGCTCGACGGCGTCGCACGAGCGAGCGCGCGCGCGCCGCGAGCACGGCGTCGATCGACGCGCGTCCGCCTCGGCGGCGCGACAGGCGGCCGTCGCACGCGGACGAGCGTCGGCAGCGGCACCGGCTCGGGCTCGAACGTCTCGCGGCGGTGCG
The DNA here is from genome assembly GCA_963716895.1 of uncultured delta proteobacterium. Classification (GTDB taxonomy): domain Bacteria; phylum Myxococcota_A; class UBA9160; order UBA9160; family UBA6930; genus JBFIYM01. The sequence continues at coordinate 2,120,171 of CAVQUJ010000010.1, read as the reverse complement.
GGCACGGGCCGCCCTCCGTCGACGAGATGGACCTCGTGCGCGGCGCGCAGGCCCGCGCGATCGCGTGCATGCGGACGAAGTGGCCGACGCCCGAGAGGTGCTGCGCATGGCAGAGGATCCGCATGGCTTCAGCCCGCGTCCGCGGATGCCGAGCAGCTCGAGGATCTGGTCGCGGATCGGGCTGTAGCGCACGTGGCTCATGGCGAGGGACTCGGCCAGGAAGGCGTCGCCCTGGCCGTACTTCTCGCGCTCCTGCGGCAGCTCGATGATCTCGTTCTCCGCCGGGCGCGCGCACGACGCCGAGCGGATCCTCGCCCGGCCCGCACCCGCTCGATCTGCTCGAAGAGGAGACGGCGCAGCAGGACGACGCCGCGGTCGGTGTCGACCAGCATCTCGCGCGTGCGGTCGGCGATCGCTCCCTGGCTCACCCACGTCATGATGTCGCCGCCGTCGACGAAGTCGAGCAGGAACTCGCCGCGCTCGTCGCGGAACGGGACCTCGTAGACGGGGATCTCGGCCTGGGCGGGCGCCGTCGCGCCTGCGCCGGGCAGGTAGCAGGAGTACCAGAAGTGCAGCGTGTGCGTGTCGTCGACCGGGAACGCGGATCTGGAAGCGATGCTGCCGGCCGGCGCCGACCCGCACCATGCAACGGGAAGACCAGCGGATGGCCGATGCGCCAGTCGTCGTCCTCGCGGCTCCCGCCCTCGAGCACCCGCCGCTTGACGATGCCGTGGCGGAAGACGTCGAAGCCGATCTCGGCGTGGCGCCGCGCGTAGCGGCGCGGGGCGTCGAGGCCGCGCGCTCGCGCACCGACGCGAGATGATGGCCGTGCAGCCACTCGAGGTGCGTCGGGTCGACGCTGTTCTCCATGATCTGGAGCCAGTTGCAGGGAATCAGCGCGCGGCCGATGTCGCGCAGCACGCCCGGTCCAGACGAAGCAGGTCGTAGCGCGGCAGCAGCGGCGCCGGCTCGGGTCCGAGGTAGGCGAACACCAGCCCGCCGAGCTCCTCGCACCGATGCGCGCGCGTCGCGCACCCGCTCGGGCAGGCTCCGCGTCGTCCCGCAGCGACGGGATCTCGAGGCAGGCGCCCGACTGCGATCGAAGCGCCAGCCGTGATAGGCGCAGCGCAGCGAGCACTCGTCGACGATCCCGTAGGCGAGCGAGGCGCCGCGATGCGGGCAGCGCGCGTCGAGCAGCCCGAGCGCTGCCGTCGGTGGTGCGGAAGCAGCGCGAGGTCCTCGCCGAGCAGGCGGACGGGCTGTCACCTGCCCCGGGCGCAGCTCCGAGCTCGCCGCCACCGGGAGCCAGTAGCGGCGCAGCAGCTCCCCCATCGGCGTGCCCGGCCCGACGCGCGTCAGCGTCTCCTGCTGCTCGCGTGTCAGCACTCGACCGTCCCCGTAGACCGCCTGGGTGCGAGCGTAGAACGCGGCGTCCCAGACGCCGTGCTCCGGCGGCCCGAGCCCGGAAGCCTTCCAGCCGGAGAAGGGCGCCCGCGGATGAACGGCGAGCGGGCCGGCGCGAGCTGCACGATGCCAGCCTGCGCCGCCTCGAGCACACGGGCGCGCGCCCGCTCGTCGCGGGTGTGGACGCTCAGCACGAGCCCCTGCGCCACGCCGTTCGCGAGCACGAGCGCGTCCTCGAGATCGCGCGGCCACCTGGAGAAGCGCCGACCGGCCCGAAGGTCTCCTCCTGTGCGATCGAGCTGCGCGGATCGGCGTCGGCAAGCAGCGCCGGCTCGAGCCAGGCGCCGTGCGCGAGCCCGGCCGGGACGCTGCCGCCAGCCAGGAGCCGCGCACCCGCGCGGCGCGCGCGGGCGAGCGTCGGCGATGACGGCATCGCGCTTCTCCACCGAGATCAGCGGCCCGACGTCGGTCGCCGGATCGTCCGGCTCGCCGACGTGGAGGGCGCGCAGCGCCGCGACCATCAGCGCCTCGAAGCGCGCCGCGATGGACTCCTCCACGACGAAGCGGCGAATCGCCGTGCAGCGCTGCCCGGCGAAGCCGAAGGCCGCTCGCACCAGCTCCGGAACGCTCCGCTCGAGGTCGGCGTCCGCGAGGACGATCGCCGCATTGTTGCCGCCGAGCTCGGCCTGGAGCGGCTTCATCGCCTCGGCGCACAGCACCGCCAGCGACGTGCCCCGTCTCGAAGGAGCCCGTCAGCCGAGACGGCCGCGATGCCCGGCTCGCGGCAGACTGCGCGTGCCGTCGCGCGCGTCGCCGCGGCACCACGTTCACGAGTCCGGCGGGCAGGCCGGCGCGATCGAGGCTCTCGAGCGATCGCAAGCGCAGTCTCGGAGGCCTGCGGCGCGGGCTTCAGCACCACGGCGTTCCCGAAGGCGAGCGCCGGAGCGATCTTCCCGACCGGGATCGCGAGCGGGTTGTTCCAGGGCGTGATGAGGCCGACGACGCCGACCGGGCGCGCGGCTGCGAAGACGCCCGGCGCGACTCGCGACCGGCGACGATGCGCGCGCGAGCTCGGCGGCGACACGCACGTGCGCCACGGTTCGGCCGACTTCCTCCTCGGCGAAGCGCCGTGGCTTGGCGACCTCGCGGATCAGGAGCTCCGTCGAGCGGCCGCGCTGCGCCTCGAGCTCCGCGGCCCAGCGCTCGAGCCAGCTCGGCGCGCTGAGCGCGGTCGAAGGCCGCCCAGAGGGCTGCGCAGCCTGCGCTGCCCGCGCCGCCGCAGCGGACTTCTTCGGCGCCGCCGAGCGGCGACCTCCCCGAGGACGTGCGACGTCCGGCAAGGATCGCGGTGCACGAAGCGGGCCGGCGCGGCGCCCCGTCGGGACGCGCGCCGGCGCCGCGGCTCCGGAGCGTCGAGCTGCGCGATGATCGATGCCGTGTGCTGGAACTCGGCCGCGCGCTCCGTCGAGCCAGGCGCGCGTCAGCTCGCCGTGCAGCGGCTCGGTCGTCCCGACGGCGTCGTCCGCCACGGAGACCTCGTAGCCGCGCTCGTAGGCGTCGAGCGCCGTCGTGCGCACGCAGGCGTGCAGGTACAGGCCGGCGACCACGAGTCGCGTGATCGAGTGCTCGCGCAGCCAGCGCGTCGAGCCGCGGGTCCGAGAAGGCGCTGTAGTACTGCTTGCGGCAGACGAGCTCGCCCGGTTGGGGCGCGAGCGGCGCGGGCGGCTGCACTCCGTGCGTCCTCCGTCGACGCAGTCCGCGTATCCTGCCTCTTCCAGTGCGGCATGCGATCCGAGCCGTCGGCTCGCGTCACCGTGTGCGCGTGCACGATCGGGAGGCTGCGGGCGCGAAAGCCTCGCAGCAGCTCGGCGGCTCGGTCCGCGACGGCATCCGCGTCCGGCGTGAGCCCGGGCCGCTCGAGAAAGTCCTTCTGCAGGTCCACGAGCAGCAGCGCGGTCCGTTCGCCGCGACCGCTCACGGGGCGGCTGTGCAGCGCGGCCGGCGGCTTCGAAGCCTCTTCCGCGATCCGCGCGGCGAGCTCGCTCGGTGCCGACCACCGCGCTGTTCGCGCACGCGACGTCCGGGGTGCGGAAGCCGGCGGCGAGCACCCGTCTCGACCGCGGCTTCGACCTGCCGGGCGGCTCGCGTCGAGCCCGAAGCTCTCGCGGAGCATCATGGCGAGGGTCAGGATCTGCGCCACCGGATTCGCACGGTCGGTGTCCGGCGAGGTCGTACGCCGCACCGTGACCGGTCTGGTAGACCGCGCGCCCCTGCGGCCCGAAGTTCGCCGAGTACGACATGCCGCGCGAGCCGAGCAGCACGCTCGTCGAGTCGGCGAGCACGTCGCCGAGCAGGTTGGGCGCGACGACGACGTCGAAGCGCTGCGGCTGGGCGATCGAGCTGGAAGCCGGCGTTGTCGACGTCGAGGGCTTCGACGGCGACTTCGTGCTCGGCCGCGATGCGGCAGGGCCTGCTCGCGCCAGAGGGCGCTCACCTCCGGGATGCCGCCGTTCTTGACGATCACCGTGAGCTTGCGGCGCCGCTGGCGCGCGAGCCCGGCGGCGACCTGGACGATGCGTGCAACCTGGTCGGCGCTGTAGCGGAAGTTCTGGTAGGCCACCCGGCCGTCATCGCGGCGCCCGGATTCGCCGAAGTAGACGCCCCCGACGTTCTCGCGGACGATCAGCAGGTCGACGGCCCGCAGCAGCTCCGGGCGGACGATCGTTGCGTCGGCCAGCGCGGGCGACGGTCGGATCGGCACGACCTTGCAGTAGAGGTCGAAGCGCCCGCGCAGCTCGTAGACGAAGCGGCCGCCCACCGGGCCGCAGAGCACCGCGCCCCCGTCGGCGAACACGGACTCGCAGAAGCTCGAGACCTCGTGGCTGAGCACGCGGTTCGCGGTGTTCCCGCCGATGCGGATGTCTACGCTGGCGCCAGTGCTCTTGGCCGCCGCGTCGAGCACCAGGAGCGCCGCACCCACCACCTCGGGACCGATCCCCTCGCCGGGAATGGCGCCCACGAGGCAGCGCGCGCCCGCCGGGGCCTTCGGCTCGAAGCCCGACCCGAAGCCCGCGAACCGCAGTGTCGGGGTGGCGCCCGTCTGCTTCATGCCGCGTCCGAGGCCCGTTCGATCTGTACGAACGAGGCTCGCGACTCGCGCGCCGCGAGCCAATCCCGGGCCCGTTGTGGATAGAAGGCCAGCATCACGAGGTCGTAGACGAGCCGTCCGGTCGAGCTCAGCGTGAGCGTGCGCCCATCGTCATCGAGGAGCCCTCCGGACCGGAGTCGCGCCAGGAGCGCGCCGAAGTCCTCCTCGATGGGCCGACCGAAGCTGCGTTCGTAGTCCGCTCGCGCGAGCGCCTTCCCGTCGCCGAGGGTCCGAGCAACGAACTGGGTCGTGCGGTCCTCTTCGGCGAGCGGGAACACCTGCTCGACGGGGCTCAGGCCAGCTTCGACGCGCTCGAGGTACCCGGGGATCTGGTCGTAGTTGCGATAGACGGTGTAGCCGAGGTGGGAGCGCGCGCTCATCCCGATCCCCAGCTGGTAGCCCGACATGGCCTCGTCGAAGCACGGCAGGCGCTCGTGGCGCTGCGCGATGCTGTCGAGGCGCTTGAACGTGTGCCAACGCGTCTGCGTGTAGCCGTGACCCTTCGCGCTCTGCTGCACGACGTGGCGCCAGCGCATCAGCCCGGCCAGGTCGAACGGGCTGCCTTCGTCGAGCTTCTTGGCCACCGGTGTCCGCTCGTTGATGCGCAGGCTGTAGGCCGTGAATGCGGGCACGCCGCATCGCACGACCTCGGACAGGTCGCGCTGGAAGCTCTCTTCCGTCTGACCCGGCAGACCGTAGATCAGATCGACGTTGACGATGAAGCCGGCGTCGACCAGGAGCTCGCAGGCCTCCAGCGCCCGCTCGCGCGTCTGCTGGCGGTGCACGGTGCCGAGCACGTCACCGTCGAGGCTCTGGATTCCCATACTCACGCGCCCGATGCCGTGTCGCTTGAGCACCTCCACGTGCGCCGGCGAGATCGTCTCGGGGGAGGTCTCGACGGTGTGCACGTAGGGCCCGGCGGACGAGGTTCGCGCGAAGATCGCCGTGAAGAGCTGATCCAGGAGCTCGGCGGGAAGGGCGGTGGGGGTTCCGCCCCCGACGAACAGCTGCGAGAGCGGCGTCCCGGGTTCCACCCACTCGAGCTCGCGCTCGAGCCCCCGCACGTAGCGGGCCATCAGCTCCTCACCCGCGCCGACCCGCACGGCGAAGTAGCAGAAGGTGCAGTGGTAGCGGCAGAAGGGCACGTGTACGTAGAGGCGCAGCTGGTCGGCCTGCGGATGGGGCCGCTCGGCCATCGGTGCGAGCGTGTAGGCGGGAGCAGCCGACGGGTATACGTGGGGGACCGAATACGCGGCTCGAGGCACGTCGGCGAGCGCACGAGCGATCCGCTCGAGTGTGCTCTCCTCGGCGCAGCCCTGGTCGGGCGCGCTCGCCTCCCGGTCCAACGCCGGCGGCAGCATGATCAGCTCCCCCGCCCCACCCAGGATCGAGCCATGCTACACGACGGCCCGCGGCTTTCAAGAACGAAGTTTGTTTGTTGATTGCTGCAAGCGCGTGCCGGAGTCAGAGTCACGCACATGCGCAGCTATGCATTGCTGAGCACAACCATCGAGATCGCGAGCGATCTTCCTGAGGTTTCCGCCTGGCTGGACGAGTTCCTGCGTCCGGCCTTCGAGGAGAGGCATGGGTCTGCCACGGATTTCTCGGTCCGGGTTCGTGCGGGATCGGAGGCGAGCGCTGCGGTCGCTTCCACGCGCCCGCCCGGGCCGCTCCCCGAGACGCCTTGCTTCGCCCTCGATCAAGAAGTCGTCTGCCACCCCTCCTGGCGCGTCTCGGAGCGCACGGTGATCGAGGACCAGAAGCTCGGTGCGTACTACGTGCTCGCGGGCAACCAGGTCGAGGTCGTCGTCCTTCCGGGCTCGTCGGCCTTCCGTACGGGTGCGATGCGCGTGATCCGCGAGATCGCCGCCTGCCGCGCCCTTGCGAGCCCCGCTTGCCTCCTGCTGCACGCGGCGGCGGTCGAGGCCGGGGGAAGGAGCGTGCTCGTCGCGGGTCCGAAGAACGCCGGCAAGACCACGCTGCTCGCCTATCTCGCAGCCGCGACGCGGACCGGGATCCTGTCGAACGACCGCGCCCTCGTCTCCCGCGATGCGAGCGGCTTCGAGGTCCGCGGCGTCCCCTCGATCGTCAGCATCCGTCCGCAGACGCTCGCCTTCTTCCCGTCGCTCGCGCGCGGCATCCCGGCCGTGCAGCGGCCCGCGCACCTGACCCTGGCGGAGGCCGACGCCGCGTTCGCCGCCCACGGCGGCGTGGACGCGCGCATCCGTCTCCGGCTCTCCCCGCCCCAGCTCGCCCGTCAGCTCGGAGTCCCGCTCTCGGCGAGTGCCCGCCTGTCCGCCGTCGCCTTCCCGGCGACCCCTTGCGATCGGAGCAGCTTCCGGGTCGATCGCCTCTCGGTGACCGAGGCGGCTCTGCGGCTCCGCGAGTCCCTCTTCGGCGTGGGCTCCGGGAAGTCGGCAACCACGGCCTTCGAGCGCTTCACCCGCGCCCGTCGGCCCGAGCATGGCGACGCGGCGATGATCGATGCGATCGCGTCGCAGGTGCCCTGCTTCTCGGTCGGGATCGGCGCCGAGCGCTTCGCAGAGCCGGAGGCTGCCGAGGCGCTCCTCGCAGCGTGCCTGTAGCTTGCGGCTTCCGGCGCGCGTGCGGACGATCGTCGGCGACGACATCGCGTCCGTGCTCGAGGATCTTCGCGTCGACGTCGTTCACGCGGCCCCCATCACCAGCCTTCCCTCGGGCGTCACGGATCGCGCCAGCTTCCGCATCGCGCTGGCCGATGGGCGCATCGTGAAGGCAAGGCGCCTGCGCCGGGCCGCGAAGGCGACTCGCTTCGCAGGCTGGCTCCGGCACCTCGAGCACGAGCGCTGGCCCGCCGTCCTGGCGCTCGCGGGGCCGATCTGCGTCGAGGAGTGGGTGGAGGGGACGCCGCTCTCCGAGCTTCCCGGGCACCCCGACCGGATCGTGCGGGCAGCCGACATCCTGGGCGGCCTGCATGCCACGGCGCAGCTCGGCGAACGACGGCTCCGTGGCCGTTCGACGCCGCGGGCCGTGCTCGGGCGGGCCCGGCGGCGGCTCGCCAAGCTCGCCGCAGCCCACGTGATCGAGCGACGGGAAGCGCTCGGGCTGCTGCGCGCGCTGCGTCGATTCGCCCCGCAAGAGGGCGACGTCGGCCTCACGCACAACGACTTCTGCGCCGAGAACATCGTCGAGGATCCGCTCGGCCGACTGGTCGTCATCGACAACGAGGGGCTCCGTATCGGCTTCCTGGACTTCGACCTCGCGCGGACCTGGTATCGCTGGCCGATGTCGGAAGCGGACTGGCGGCTCTTCCTGGAGCGCTACGCGACGTGGCGCGATCCGTCCGCCGACGCCGTGCACGCTCCGTTCTGGCGCATCGCCGCCGTGCTCAAGAGCTTGAACCTGCGGGTCTCCCGCTACCCCACGCGCACCGCGACGCCGATCGGCCGACTCCGGCAGCTCCTCGCAGAGCTGGAGGCCTCAGGGGGCGTCGGCGGAGCGAGGTCGGTGCAGCGCGTCGAGCACGTCGAGCAAGGGGCGTGCGCGCAGGATGCCGATCGAAACGCCGTAGACGAGCGCGCCCGCGAGCACCTGGACCCCGAAGAGCGCTAGCGCCGAAAGGTGCGGCTGCGCATAGGCGCCCACGCCGAGTACCGCGACCGTCATCACCGCACCGGCGAGGAAGACGGTCCTCGTGTGTGAGAGCACGCTCGCCAGCCGCAAGCCGACCAGATCGCCCGCGAAGTAGAGCGTAGGTGCGGCGCTCAGTGCGGTCGCCGCCACGTAGCCGAGCGCGACTCCCTGCACGCCCCAATGGATCCCGATCACCACGGCGGCGATCGTCGAGAAGTTCTGGAGCACGTTCAGGCGCAGGTGGAGATCCGGGCGTCCCTGGGAGAGATACAGGCTGCTCGTGAGCGTCGTGATGCTCTGCAGGAGACCTCCGACGCTGAGAACGCGCAGCAGGGGCGCGGCCTCCCGCCACTGCGGCCCCAGCACGCCGACGACGAAGGACTCCGCGCACGCGAACAGGCCCATGCACAGCGGAACCGTCACCAGCGCGACGGCACCCGTCGTGCGGAGGAACACGCGACGCACCCGTTCCGGATCGTCCTGGATCAGCGACAAGGAGGGGAACGTCACGCGGGCGATCGCGCGGGACACGTAGAGCACCGGTAGCCGCATCAGGTTGAAGGCCCGCGAGTAGAGGCCGAGCGGGCCGGCTCCCAGGAGCTTGCCGACGAGGAGATCGTCGGCGTGCTGGCTCCAATAGCCGAGCAGGCGCGTCGCCACACGGTAGAGACCGAAGCCGAGCAGATCGCCGATGGCGGCGGGCTCGAGCCGAAAACGCGGCCGCCACCCGCTTGCCCAAAGCAGAAGCAAGCTCTCGACCGCTTCGCCAACCAGGATCTGCGCGGCAAGGCCGACGGTGCCGAAACCCTTTCGAGCCAGCGTGATGGCGCAGAGACCCGCCACGGTCGCCGCGATGCATTCGACCTGTGCGCTCCTCCGGAAATCGAGCCGACGGGCGACGAGCGCGCGCGGCACGGTCCCCAGCGCGTGGAGTGCGAAGACGGCCGAGAGCATCTCGGCGAGAGGCCGCAGCTCGGCCGCGCCGTAGAACGTCGCGATCCAGGGCGCGGCAAGGAACGTGCCCACCGCGAGCACGCAGCCGGCAAGGAGCATCGTCCAGAACACCGAAGAGCGTTGAACCTCGTCGAGTTCGCGCCGCTGCACCAGCGCCTCTTCGAGTCCGATGTCGGCGATCGAGCCGACGAACTGGGTCAGCACCGTGACCATCGCAACGAGGCCGAACGCGTGGGGGGAGAGCAGGCGCGCAAGCGCGATGCCGAAGGCGAAGCGGATGACCTGGCCGGCGATCTGTCCGGAAGCGCTCCACGCGAGCGCCCGCACCGCCCGCTCCCGGTACTCCAATCTCAGTGATCCGCGATGAGGCTGTAGAGACAGTCCGGCGAGAAGCCGCTGACGGCGCCGACCAGGCCGACGGGGTTACCGCTCCGGATCAACAGCCACGCCGTCGCGAGAGACCCGGTGCCTGCGAGCAGGCCGAACGTCACGGCCCCAGCGTAACATCGGTGCGGACCAACTCCACCCCTCGATTCGCAGCGCCGGCCGGCTGCGACCACGAACATGCGGCAGGTCTGCCGAACTGTGTGTGTCGATCACTGGCGTTGTGCAATGTTCGGCCTGTGGTCGAGAGACTCGAGTCAGGGTCCCCGGTCGGCGTAAGACGCGTGATGTCCGGCATCAGCGCAGCCCGAACCGCGAACGGTTCCATCGCGCACTCTTCGCCATTCGACGCCTGGGCTTGGCAGCGAATGACCCGCGACCGATATCCGGTCGCTCTCTTGTCTCTCGGTTGGATCGTTGCATTCGTGCTCGCAGATCCGAGAGGGAATTTCGCACTGAACGACGATTGGGCGTACGCGCTCATGGTGGAGCGATTTCTGTCCACCGGAGCCATGCAGCCGACCTCTTGGACGTTCACGCCGTCGATCAGTCACATCTGGCTGGGCGCCGCGTTTGCGAAGGCGTTCGGGTTCTCTCACACCGTGTTGCGGTGTTCCAACCTGTTCATGGGCTGGGCAGGGATGCTCGGGGTCTACGTTCTAGGTCGCGTTCTGGGTCGTGCGCCTTTGGTTGCAGCACTGGCCGCAGCCTGCTTCGGCTTCAACCCCGTGCATCTTTCGCTCTCGGCGACCTACATGACGGATGTGCCGTTTTCCACGTGGTTCACGTGGGCGCTCGTTGGCGGGGTGCTGGGCTTCCGTGGTCAGCGCTGGGGCTTTGCGCTCGCCTTGCTGTGCACGGCCCTGGCGTTGTCATCGCGGCAACCCGCACTCGCGCTGCTCCCGGCGCTGGTGTGCACTGCGCTCGTGGGGCATGCGGGCACGTTGAAGAAGACCAGTCTGGTGGCTGCCGCGATCGTTGCTGCCGGGATCGTCGCGATCTGGGGGTACGATTCGTTCGTCGCTGTGGGGAATGCGCGGATCTTCCCCATGTTGTTGCGTCTGTTTCGCGCGCGGCCGTCGGTTTCAGATCTGCTGATCGAGTCGGTTGCTGTTTGGAATTACCTGGGGCTCGGAGTCCTCGCTCTGGTGCCGCTGCTGCCTGCATTTTCCCGTCATGGGGATCGGCGGGTGTTCTGGTGGGCCGTCCTGTTGACGGGTCTGGCGCTTGCAGGTGTGGTCCGCCTGGGACTGCATCCACCGCTGGGTACTGCGTTCAACATCTTCAATGCTCGCGGGCTCGGCGCCACCGCGATGCACGGCCTGCTGATTCGCAAGGGACTTCCCGTCTCCCTGTGCTGGGGGATCGCGGTTCTTGCGATCGCTACCGCAAGTTGGGTGGTTCTTCAGTTCGGCGTCAACGCTATGGCCTCGGGTTGGCCCGCGCTGAGGAGCGATCGCGCCACGTTTCTCTTCATTGTGGTGATCGTGAGTTACATCGTCCCGATCGTCGTGAGAGGAGGCTTCTTCGATCGCTACTTCCTTCCCGTTCTTCCTGCCGGGATCTTCCTGGCCCTGGGATTGGTTGCGGAGGTGCCGACCCGGTTGAGGTCGTGGGGTGTCGGGGGAGCACTGCTCCTTCAAGCGACGTTCGGGGTGCTCGGGATCCGTGACTACATGGACCATCATCGGGTGCGCACGGCACTGATCCAGATCGCCGAAGAGGACCTGGGGGCACAGCCGGAGCAGATCGAGGGTGGCTTCGAGTTCGACGGCTACCAGAACTACGACCGGGTTCCAGCGCGGATCGCGGAGGTGGAGGATGGTCATGACGCCAGACGCGCGGCGTTGACCGCGCGAATCGATCTCAAGGGAGACCCGTCGGTCTGGCCGATGGGAGACCGCTATGTCGTCAGCCTGACTCCAAGCATCGAAGGCTATCGGGTGGTCCGCCGAGGGAGCTATTTCCGGGTCCTGGTCTGGCAAGAGGAAGCTCAATACCTGCACGAGAGAATCGATCGGGTCGGTGGGGCGTCTCCCGATGCCAGGACCGTCGGCGCAGCCGAGTAGGCTCTAAACCTTTCTGGTCCTCGACGCCGCCACGGAGTACTTCGGGTACCAGGTCGACTCGGCGGCGAGACCGGTACGCGCGACGACCGCGTCGATGAGGTAGGGCCGACCTTCGCGAGTCGCCGCGATCGCTCGCTGAATCGCCGGGCGCAGCTCGTTCGGGGCGCGCACGACCTCTCCGGCGACGCCGAAACCGGCGGCGACCTTCGCGAAGTCGACGTCGGGATCACCGAGGTAACAGGTCATGTCTTTGCCGGCTGCGGCTTGTCTCCCCTTCTGCATGAACACCTTGTTGCGCGGCCCGTTGTAGCTGCGGTTGTTGAAGATGACGACGATCACGGGGACCTCGTAGCGAGCCATCGTCCAGAGCGCTTCGGCCTGCGCGAACATGAACCCACCGTCGCCCTGAAGTGCGACCACTTGGCGGTCCGGCTGCGCCAGCTTCACGCCGAGGGCGGCGCCGACGCCCCACCCGAGAGCAGATCCGGTGGTCCGACCGATCTTCGTCTTCCTACCCGGCCCGAAGTCCAGCTGGGACATGGCAGCGTTGTCACCGAAGCCGAGCCAGCTGTTCTGGGCCAGCTCCGGCACGACGATGGCGTCTTCGTCGAGCAGCTCATCCAGCTCGCCGCCCACCCGCTCCCAGCTGATCGGCGTGTCGTTCCACCGCGACTTCGTTGCCTCGACGCGTCGAGCACGCAAGCGGTCGGTGGACTGCCTCGTCGCGGCGAAGCGGGTGTTTCGAATCGCGGCAATGCTGGCGTTGCTGGCAGCTGATGCGATCGCAGCGAGCAGGTCCACCGTCGCCTCTCTCACGTCCGCGACCATGCCAACATCGGTCGGAACGACCTTGCCGATCAGATCCGGATCGATGCTGACGTGGATCACCTTGGCGCCGTCGGGCATCGCGTCGTCTTGATAGGGCATGCGCGCGCCGACGTTCAGCACGAGATCGACTTCCTTCAGGCGGCGCGTCGGCCAGTGATAGTCGCCGAGAAACAACGGATGCTCGGTCGGGAAGTCGGCGAACAGCATTTCCCCCTGAGTGACAGGGATCGCGAGGCGCTCAGCGAGCTCGACGACCTCTCGCTGGCCCCCGGATCGCGTTACCTCGGGGCCGACGACGAGTAGAGGGTTCCGGGCCTCGACGAGCAGCCTTGCGGCTTCCTCGACCAGTCGTGGCGACGGTTTCACCTCGGGTCGGATGATGAACTTGTCGCGCTCGACCACAGCCGCCCTGATGTTCGTCGCCGCCAGAACGTCGATGGGGAAGGCCAGCGCGACAGGTCCTTGCGGCGGCGTCGCCGCAATCTTGAACGCTCGACGCGTGACCTCCGGAATCCTCTCGGCGCGATCGACGCTCCAGCGCCACCGCGTGAAGCTGCCCGAGGGGCTCAAGTAGTCGTCCCACTCTTCGAAGGCGTCTCGCCCCCCGAGCACATCGGTCGGCTCTCTCTGTGAAGCGCTGACGAGCGGAGTCCGATCCTTCCACGCGTTGTACATGTTGTTGAGCGTGTTGGGGAAGCCGACGCTGCCGTTGAGCGTGAAGGCGGTCTGGCCCGACGCCAACGTGTATCCCTGCGCAACCGCGACCGCTTGCCCCTCCTGCGGAAGCTGGATGACCTGCATGTCCGGTCGATCGACGAGCGCGTCGAAGATGGGGTATGTACCCGAGGCGTTGCAGTTGAAGATGTACTTGACGCCGGCCGCGCGCAGCTGGGCGACCAGTAGCTCGGCACCCGTTCCTTTGAGCAGCGCAGAGCCGGAGGATGGTGCTCCTGACCCTCGACTCGATTCCTCCGCATGCACCAGCGGGGCCAGCGATTCGAGGATGGACGTCGTTGCAGCCGCGCTGAATCCCCAGCTTGCCATCCTGCGGATGAACTCACGCCGGGACAACCTTCGGTCGAGGTACTTGTCGACGAGATCCCGCATCGTCACACCTTACCGTCTTCCACTCCGAAGCCGTATCCAGCGAGGAACGGGTACGCGCGCATCCGTCGTTCCACGTCGCGAACGAGCGAGGGCGTCCACGCGACCTTGCGGCGAGTATGAGTCGGGGTCTCGAACAGAACGCTGCAGCAGTCTTCCAGATAGCCGGGATATCGATCCAAACCCAGCGAGTCGCAGAGCTCGGCCAGTACCTGCTCGGGCCGGCGCAAGAACTCCTCGTGATGGAGCGTGATCAACTCGCGCGCCTGGCACAGGTCTTCGAGCGTCGCCGTCGTCTGGCAGTGTCGAAAATAGTACTCGACGCTGTCCGCGAGCGAGAGCTCGTGCCAGATCGAGATGGCACTGATGTTGTCGAATGGGTTGCGGACGACGTGGATCAGGCGAAGAGGGACCGCGACGAGCCCGCGCAGGTGCGCGAGAAAGTCCGGATGCGCGGCGATGCAGCGCGTGACGGCGCCGCCGCGCTTGTCGCCGATCACGCGCAAGTCGGCGAAGCGCCCCTGCCACTGATTCGGCACCTGGTAGACGTGATTGCTGGTGTTCCCGCGGAGATCGAACCAATACGCTCGTGCGAGGATGCGAGAGTAGAGCTCGTCGCGGGAACACCCGGCGAGTATCAGAGGAGACGCGTCGAGCTCGTGCGAGATCACCGCACTACGATGCGCGTTGAGGAGAGCGCCTACGATGCTGTGGCCGCTGCGCGGATACCCGACGAACAGGGAAAAGCAGGCGACGCGATCGAAGTCGTCCCTGTAGCGGCGGCGAGCCCAGGCGCTCCATACGCTTTGATGGAGGCGGTAGCCTGCGTGTTTGAGGGAAGCGATCGCCTTCACGGCCCGGTAGCACTTACCAGACAAGTCGTGTAGACGGTAGAGGCTCGCAGGGGGAGCCGTCGCGGTTGGGAGATCCCGGAGCCATCATCGTCGGCGGCTACGTCAACGGACTCGGCATCGTGCGTGCGCTCGCGGCACGCAACGTTCGGACGGCGGTCATCACGACCAAGCCCTACGACATCGCCCAGTGGTCGCGCTACGCCTCGAGCTTCGACGCGGCACCGGACGTAGAAGAATCGCCGGAGCAGCTCGTCGCGCTGCTGGAACGCCTCGCACCCGAATGGGGCGGGTCGGCGGTCTTTCCCACCAACGACGGTGCACTCGCGGCCCTGGCCGACCACCACGAGAGGCTCTCGTCCTCCTATCGCGTCATCGCGCCTCCCGGCGCCATCGCACGTGATCTCATCGACAAGGAGCGGATGCTGGCCGTGGCGCGCGCCACCGGTCTCGACGTTCCCCATTGCTACGGGCCGGCGGTCGCGGCGACCGCCGAGCTCGGCGACCTTCGCTTCCCGGTCGTCGTGAAGCCAACCCTCGGTCACCGCTTCTTCTCGCGTTTCGGTTGCAAGCTGTTCGCGGCCGCCGACAGAGCCGAGCTCGATCTCTGCATCGCCAGCCTCGCGGAAGCAGGCCTGCGCGGTCAGATCTTCGATCGGGTCCCCGGGCCCGACAGTCAGATCTTCGCCTACTGCACCTACATCGACGCGCGCGGCGATCCGCGCGGGGGTGTCACGGTGCGAAAGCTGCGACAGAGCCCCCCGTTCTTCGGCGTCGCGCGGGTCGCGGAGATCGCCGACGACGATGCGAGGCTCCGCGAGGCCACGATCGAGCTCGTCCGGCGCATCGGCTTTCGCGGCATGGCCACCGCCGAGTTCAAGCTCGATCCGCGCGACGGCCGCCTTCGGTTTCTCGAGATCAACGGTCGCTCCGTCCTCTACAACTCGCTGTTGCGGCGAGCCGGGCTCGACATGAGCGGACTCGCGTGGTCGGAGCACGTGTCGGGAAACCCCGAGCCGACGTCGGCGACCGACTGGCGCGGCGTCTGGATTCACCTGCACGCCGACGTGCTCTACTCGTTGCTCTACCGCCGCCACGACCCGATCTCGTTTGCGGAGTTCGCGGCGCCGTATCGCCGGCCGAAGATCTTTGCGGTCTGGTCCGCGAAGGACCCGCAGCCTTTCGTCGCGCAGTGGTCGCGCACCGCTCGCATGGGAGTGTCGGCGCTCGTCCACGGGACCCATGGCGAGCTGATCACCGAACGGTCACGACTTCGTCGTTCCGCAGCGTGAGACGACGGCGCAGAATTTTCCGCTCGAACCCCGCTCGATCTCGCGGAGACGACTCGCGTCGATGACGGCCTCCGCGCCGAGCAGGCGGCGCAGATCCGGCAGGACGCGCCCGAGCATCTGATCGTACGCCGCCTCGTCGACGGTCACGAGCGTCAAGGAGAAGCGCTGCGGCTCGTGTTGGACGAGCTGGTACTGGAGCAGATCGGTGTGGTCCTTCAGAACTTGCCAGATCGCGCGCGGGTGGACGAACCGGCCGTCGGTGAGTGACAAGATGTCCTCGACGCGACCTTCGAGCTCCGAGAGCAGCTTGAACGTACGCCCACAAGGGCAGCTCTCGGCGGCGAGCGCTCCGACGTCTCCTATCGGATAGTTGAGCAGCACCGACCCCCGATTGACCAGATTGCTGATCACGATCTCGCCCTGTTCCCCCGGCGCGGCCGTGCGGCGGTCGGGACCGACGATCCGCAGGTGACAGAGGTCTTCGTGGATGTGGAAGCCCGTGCGCTGCTCGCAGAAGAACCCGATCTTGAACGATTCGACGGCGTTGTAGCGCGACAGCACCGGAATCCCGAGCCGCCCCTCGATGAAATCGCGCGCGCCGTGCGGCAGAGCCTCGCCCATGTACATGACCATCCGCGGCGGATGCAGCTCGATACTGCGCGCCGTGACCGTCTTGAAGAACAGGTCGATCCAACCGCCGTAGCCGACGAGGACGTCGGGGCGCGCTCTGTTGTGGATCGCCGCTATCTCCTCGATGGGCGCGAGGAGCGAGACGAAGGTGCGCTTGGGCCGCACCGGCAACAGCGTGCTCCGTTCGTAGAAGGCCTGCACCTTCTTGAACGTCGAGGTCTCGTAGCCGACGTACAGCTCCTTCGGACGGAAGCTGCCGCCCGACCCGCGAATCACCGGGTCCCGCTCGCGTTCGCCGAAGGCGATGTTGGCGAGGAGCGAGCGCCGGTCGTGGTCGATGACGATGGGAGTGCCGGTGGTGCCGCTCGTCGAAAACGAGAGCGCGCTGCGAGCGGCCGCCGTCTCTGCGCGGAACAAGTCGGGCCGCATGCGAACGAGGTTCTTGTCGAGGATGGGCAGACGGTCGAGATCGGCGGCGCACGAGATCGCGCGCGGGTCGATGTGTTCGCGGGCGAACAATTCGCGGTAGTAAGGCACCGTTCGTGCCGCGTACGCGACGATGTCGCGAATGCGGCGGTCACGGCGTGCTTCCAGCTTCGGTCGCGACAAGTACGGTACAGCGCGCTGGCCGCGTAGATCCGCCGCGATGGCGGCGCTTCCCACCAGTTTCCGCCAGGTTGCGGCGATCACGGATTCCCGGGCGCTTGCGTCACGAGCGCTTCTCGAGAACGAACGGCACGCCGGCTGCGCGGGCCACGCCACGAAGGTCTTCGATGAGGCTCCGCGAGAGCGGGATTCCGTTCGCGCGCCGTTCGATTGCCGCCGCGCGCTCCGGGTCGCCCGCGACGAGCACGGGGCGGCGCGGGTCGAGCGGCGTACAAGCGTGAAGCGCATCGATGAGACCGTCGAGGTCGCTCTCGAACTCTCCCCGATCGCGAAAGTGCCGCGGGTCGATCGCGAGGAAGAAATGCCCGACACCGTGGCCGGGAAGCACCGACGAAAGGATCTCCATGGCGACCGCGAGGCCGTACCCCTTGTGGCCGCCGGTCTCGCGGTCGCTCCCGAGCGGCGCGAGGCGTCGCGCGGCGACGGCGCGTCTCGGGTTCCTCTCGGGGTTGCCGTTCGGGGCCAGGGCCAGGCCCGTGGGAATGGCGCGTCCCTTGCGCCAAGCCGTCGTGACCGTGCCGAGCGACGCGGCGCTCGTGGCCATGTCGAGAAGGAATGGCGGATTGCGGGATGCCGGCGCGGCGAAGGCGATCGGGTTCGTTCCGAGCTTCGCCTCGTTGCCGAAGGTCGGCACGACGGCGGGTCTGCGTGTGTTGGTGGTTGCCATGCCGATCATGCCCGCCTCTGCCGCCATCCCCGCATAGGCTCCGGCCGAGCCGTAGTGACCCGAGTTTCGAACGCCGACGGCCGCGATGCCGGCGTCACGGCATTTCGAGATCGCGAGCTTCATCGCCATGTCTCCCGGAACGTGACCGAGACCGCCGCCGCCGTCGATGAGCGCGGTGGTCGCGCTCTCGCGCACGATCGCGATCGTTGGTGTCATCGTGAGCGATCCCTCGAGCATCTCGCGCTGGTAGTGGAGCAGCATCCCGGAACCGTGCGAGTCGATTCCGTGGAGGTCCGCGTAGAGCAGGTGATCGACGGTGATCGCGGCGTGCTCTTCGGACATGCCCCACGCCCGGAGAATCGATGAGACCTGCGCCGTGAGTGTCTCGATCCGGACGGTCTCGTCGCGCCACAGACCGAGCACGCCGAACGGCAAGACACGGTCGAGGAGGAGCGACGCAGCCCAGAGCGGCCCCGAAGTACGGATCGTCTCGCGAGCGCGGGCGACGGCGGAACGCCCGGGTGTCATCGATCTCCCGTCAGGCACGCCGCCAAACCAGCTTGAACAGCTCGTAGCGAATGCTCTTCCAGCGGTTCTTGCGATAGCGCTCACGGCTCATCGCTTCGATGGCCTCGGTTGCAGCTGCGTCCACCACGCCGAGCCCGTCTTCCCCACGAGCGAGCAGCGTGACGAGCTCGTTCGACGGCGCATAGTCGACGAGAACATTGATGCGCGGGCGAGCGCCGGAGTTGTGGATCGCGTGCGGCTTCAGATTGTCGAGCGCCCACACTTCGCCGACGGCCATGTCGTACCACAAGCCGTTGCAGTAGAGCCGTTGCAGGCCCTCGGCGACGACCTGGATCGATAGCCTGAGCGTGCTGCGGAAGAACCGCGGCGTGTCGGTGTGAAGGGGAATGAGGCCGTGAGGCAGGGTCCGCGCGACGATCGCCCGCTTCGGGGAGGCGGGGATCGTTTCGCGGAGCAGCTCCCGCAAGTACGGCAGACGAGCCATCACCGGCCGATCGTCGGGCGGCACGGGTCTCGGGCCGCGCGGGTAACCGATGGCAAAGAACGATTCCACAGACGCCTGCACGATCGGGTCGCGACTCGCCTGCCCCCAGGCGTCGGTCGGCAAGCGGTCGAGCTCCGCCGTCAGCCGCGGGACGTCGATGGCGATCGGAAGACGAACGCAGTCGGCGAATCCGAGGTAGTCGAGAACGCCCGCGTCGGGCGGCGGGTCGGTCGGAACCGGCAGCTGCGCCGTAATCTGCCTCGCCATCGTCAGCCTCGGGTAGCGCGAGTGCGCGCTTCCGTGAACGCGGAGACCATGCCGCCGATCTCGAGCAGGTGCACGTAGACGGCGGTGACGAACGCCGCGGGCAGCTCGAACCAGCGCAGCCCGTAGTAGCGACCGGCGCGCACGCAATCCCACCAGCTGTCGAGAGTTCGCGCCGCGAGGACGACGGGGATCGAGAAGACTCCCAGACGCAGCATCCACGAGTGCGACACCCGCGGGTTCAGCTGGCGCACGCGAATCGCGCGATACCCGACGTGCCGCCGGATGCGCCGCTCCATCGGCCAACCTTCGAAGCGGTGCGTCACGCGCATGCGCGGCTCGAAGTAGAGCACCCCCCCTGCGAGCTGGATGGCCTCGGTTTGCAGGCGCATCGCCAAGGGCCTCGCGAAATCTGCAAGCGGATGTCTTGCGAGCACACCGCGTCGGATGATCGCGTTGTTGCTGGAGATGAATCGCGTCACACCCGGGCCGCCCGGATCGATGTACGAGCGCGAGAGCGTGGCAAGCACCCGGTTGCTGAAGCCACCCTCCGGATACACGGTGCGGCCGCTCACGGCCGCAGCCTCGGGGTGTGCGCGCATCGCGTCGACGGCGGCGCTCAGCCAGCCCGGAGCCGGCGCGCAGTCGCCGTCGAGTAGCACGACCAGATCCGCTGCCGCGGCGTCGATCGCCTTGTTCAAGAGCTCGCGTGTCTTCTCCGCGCCCGTCAGCACCTTCAGCGAAGGCACGAGCTCGAGCAGATCGGGCGGCATCCGCTGATCGGCCGGTGTCGAATCGATGAGAAGGACTTCGATCTCTTCGTCGAACTTCTGCCGGCCGAGCGCACCGAGCGTGTCGCGAAGGTAATACCAATCCTGCGCCGTGCGGCCTCCGTAGTCCGACACGACGAGGATGCTGACGACGGGCTTCTGGCGATTCATCGCGCGGAGCTCACCTCTACGGTAACGAAGATGACACGGCGGATACCCGCTCGGGGACACCATTCGTGGCGGCCGCCGTCTTCTCCGCCAGCACGGCGACGTAGTGACCGGTCAGGTACCGCGTCGGCCAGCGCGACAGCCGCTCGAACCCGTAGAGCGTTCGAGCGAGCGCGCGCTGCGCACGCTCACCGCCGTGGCGTTGCACGAGAGAGGCGATCGGGACGGCGAAGACCCGCGGGCAGTGGAGCGTGGCCGTCGCGTCGAGCGTGCGGAAGCCGGCGGCGGCGAGCGCCCGGGCGAGCCCGCGCGGACCGTACGTGGGTCCGACGAAGTAGGGCGCGAGACGTATCGCGTGCAACGTCCGGAAGGGCAGTGCGTTGCGCAACGCGACGAGGGGGTTGGCGGCGTTGTCGAGGGTCAGGATGAGCCGCCCGCCCGGTCTGAGCGCGCGGTGAAGCTCGGCGATGGCGACGTCGATGTCGGAGCGGTCGCGAAAGTGATCGAGCGTCGAGATCGACACGATCGCGTCGAACGCTCCGTCGCTGAACGGAAGCTTTCGCACGTCGGCGCGCACTCCGTTGATCTTCGGCTCGCGGCGTCGCGCCGCGGCGACGACCGCCCTGGCTACGTCGATGCCGTAAACGGTACGGGCGCGCGCCACCAGCGGCGTCATCAGGCCGCGACCGAACGCCTCGTCGAAGAGGTCGGTCTTGAGGATCGCTCCGATCTCGCATTCGGGAAGCCAACGTTCGAGGAGCGACTGGTTGACGCTGTCGCTGTGCAGTCGCCACAGCACCTGGGGATTGTGATGCGCCCAGTCCGAGACCAGAGTCTCCCAGTGCTCGACCTCCATTCGGACTCGCGTTCCATCACGAAGTCGCAATTGGTTCCCTGCTCTCGAAGCCGCTCCTTCGCGCGACCACTTTGGGAGATCATGTCCGACATGAAGGCGTGACAGCAGGTGTTTTACAGCCTGCGTCTGCCGTACGCATGACCCGCTGCCCATTGCCTGGCGGTCGGGCGTTCCGGGCCGCCGTCCCCGTCCCTCATCGGGACGTGGCGTCCGCGCCGTGTTCGGAGAGCTGCGCTCCGAACCAGCGATGGACTGCGGTGACCAGGTGGCGGTCGTTCGCAACGAAGACGATCCGCGCGCCATTCGCGAGCGGCACGTAGGTCACCGTGAGATCCGCCGCACCGGCGGAGAGCTCTCGGAGCCCGGGCATGTCCTCCCCATGGAGGGCGGCTGGATCCGAGAAGTCGCCCTTCTGGAAGCGCTCCGCCTCGAGTCGAAGGTGCTGCTGGATCATCGCGACTTGCGGCGCATCCGCGGGATCTCTTGCCAGGACTTCCTGGATGCCACCGTCGTCCGTCATCTGGAACACGTGCAGGGTCTTGCCGACGTCGAACGGCATCACCCCGGACCCCATGTGGTGAATGTGTTCCTGGCGAGGCTGTGGGGGGCTCGAGGTGCAGCCAACGGGGAGGCACGCGATGAGGGCACCCAGGAGCAGGGCGGCCGATCGAGGCTGCGGTGTCGAAGTCACGAGAGCGCCAGGGTACGCGACGTCCGGCGCGCCAGTCAGTATCGTCGGACTTCGCTACCGCACGAACGATGGGGGTCTTCGCCGTGCCGCATCCGCTGCTCGAGCCGCCGCGCTTCGAGGGAGCCTTCCGCCTGCGCAGCGGCCGTCGCCTCGGCCTCGCGGAGTTCGGGCCGGCGAGCGGAAGGCCGCTGCTCTGGTTCCACGGCACGCCGGGGGCCCGGCGCCAGATCGCGCCCCGGGCGCGCGAGCTGGCCCTCGAGCGCGACGTGCGGATCGTCAGCGTCGAGCGGCCCGGCGTCGGCGAGTCGACGCCGCACGCGTACGGCGCGCTCACCGAGTTCTCGCGCGACGTCGAGCAGCTCTGCGATGCGCTCGGCATCGAGGAGTTCGCTGTCGCGGGGCTCTCGGGCGGCGGGGCCTACGCGCTCGCTTGCGCCCACGAGCTGCCGGCGCGCGTCGTCGCCGTCGGCGGTGCTGAGCGGCGTCGCCCCTGCGGTCGGGCCCGACGCGGCCGAAGGCGGTCCGACAGCGCTCGCTCGCACCTTTGCTCCGCTGCTGCTCCGTGCGCGCCAACCCCTCGGCGGGATGGTGAGCGGACTGATCCGGCTGCTCGAGCCGCTCGCCGATCAGGCCGTCGATCTCTTCGCGCGGCGGATCTCACCGGCCGATCGGCCGCTCTTCGAGGATGCCGCGATGCGGCGCATGTTCACGGAGGATCTGATCCTCGCGAGCCGCAACAACATGCAGGCCATCTGCCTCGATCTCGCGCTGTTCGGCCGTCCCTGGGGCTTCGCGCTCGGGGACCTCGAGGTGCCGGTGCATCTCTGGCACGGCGACTCCGATCGCATCGTGCCCGTCGAGCACGGGGTGCATCTCTCGAAGCGCATTCCGGGCTCGGACCTGCGCATCCGTGCGGGCGAGGGCCACCTCGGGAGTCTCGGCGCGGCGCACGAACTGTTCGACGCCCTCTTCTCGCACTGGCCGGAAGAGCCCGCCGACCTCAGCGAGCGCATACGCGGCCTGGAGCGACCTCAGCCGTCCATGTCGGGGTAGTCGGGTGCGCCGTGGTCGTGCGCCTTCTTCTCGGTCTTCTCCGCGATCGAGCACTCCGTGGTGAGGAGCAGGCCCGCCACGCTCGCGGCGTTCTGTAGCGCCGAGCGCACGACCTTGGTCGGGTCGATCACGCCGGCTTTGATCAGGTCTTCGTAGGTCTCCGTCGCGGCGTTGAAGCCGAACGCGCCCTTTCCGTTCTTCACCCGCTCGACCACGATGGAGCCTTCGACGCCGGCGTTCTCGCTGATCTGCCGTAGGGGCTCCTCGATGGCCCGCCGCACGATCGCGACACCGGGCTTCTGGTCCGCGCCGAGGCCCTCGGCGAGGCCGTCGAGCGACGGCTGGGCTCGCAGCAGGGCCACGCCGCCGCCGGGCACGATGCCTTCTTCGATCGCAGCGCGTGTCGCGTGCAGCGCATCCTCGACGCGCGCCTTCTTCTCCTTCATCTCCGCCTCGGTCGCGGCGCCCACCTTCACGACCGCGACGCCGCCGGCCAGCTTCGCGAGCCGCTCCTGGAGCTTCTCCTTGTCGTAGTCGCTGGTGGTCTTCTCGATCTGCGCGCGGATCTCCGTGCAGCGACTCTGGATCGCCTGCTTCGCGCCGCCGCCGTCGATCAGCGTGGTGTTGTCCTTGTCGACGACGACCTTCTTCGCACGGCCGAGGTCCTTCAGCGTCACGTTCTCGAGCTTGAGCCCGAGATCCTCGCTGACCACCGTGCCGCCCGTCAGCACCGCCATGTCCTCGAGCAGCGACTTGCGGCGATCGCCGAAGCCCGGCGCCTTCACGGCGGCGACGTTCAGCGAGCCGCGGATCTTGTTCACCACGAGCGTCGCGAGCGCCTCGCCGTCGATCTCTTCGGCCACGATCAGGAGCGGCTTGCCGCCCTTCACCACCTGCTCGAGCAGCGGCAGCAGGTCCTTCATGCTCGAGATCTTCTTCTCGTGGAGCAGGATCAGCGGGTCTTCGAGCACCGCCTCCATGCTCTCGGTGTCGGTCACGAAGTAGGGCGACAGATAGCCGCGGTCGAACTGCATGCCCTCGACCACTTCGAGGGTCGAGTCCATTGCCTGGGCCTCTTCGACGGTGATCACGCCCTCTTTGCCCACCTTCTCCATCGCCTCGGCGATCATCTTGCCGATGACCTCGTCGCCGTTCGCGGAGACGGTGCCGACCTGCGCGATCTCGGCCGAGTCTCGCGTGGGCTTGGACATCTTCTGGAGCTGCTCGACCACGACCGCGACGGCCTTGTCGATGCCGCGCTTGAGATCCATCGGATTCACGCCGGCCGCGACGAGCTTGCTGCCCTCGCGGAAGATGGCCTGGGCGAGCACGGTGGCGGTGGTGGTGCCGTCGCCGGCGACGTCGGAGGTCTTCGACGCCACCTGCTTCACCATCTGCGCGCCGATGTTCTCGAACTTGTCGGAGAGCTCGATCTCCTTCGCGACGGTGACGCCGTCCTTCGTGACGATCGGCGCGCCCCAGCTCTTCTCGATGAGCACGTTGCGGCCCTTGGGCCCGAGCGTGACGCGCACCGCTCGGGTGATGGCGTTCACGCCGCGCAGCATCTTCTCGCGGGCTTCCTGCTGGTAGAGGATTTCCTTGGCGGCCATTGGGGTGCTCCTATCTCAGGATGGCGAGGACGTCGTCTTCGCGGATGATGAGGTGCTGCTCGCCTTCGAACTGGAACTCGGCGCCGGCGAACTTGTTGAAGAGCACGCGGTCTCCCGTGGCCACGATCAGCGCCCGGACCTGTCCGTCCTCCATGACCTTGCCGCCCCCGGCGGCGATCACCTTGCCCTGCTGCGGCTTCTCCTTGGCGGTGTCCGGGATCAGGATCCCGCCCTTCGTCTCCGTCTCTTCCTCGACGCGTTTCACGAGAAGTCGGTCGTAGAGCGGACGCACTCTCATCGAGTCTCCTTGCTGGTCGGGTGCGACCAGATGCCTCGGGCAATCCAGACGGCGAGAATCGTTCCGCCGACCAGAGCGCCCACCACGCAGGTGATGAAGAGCTCGAACATCCGACCTCCTTCGCCTACTGCTCTGCTGAGTATCCACAATATGCTAAGTGTGTCAAGCACTCATGCAGAACGCTTGACGCACTAAGCAAGCCTCCGCGATACTCCGACGCGTGAGTACCGCCCGCAGAAGACGCCGACCGAGGCGCTCTCGCCCCGACAGCGGCCCGCAGAACGCGCTCGGCGGGCTCCTGGCCGACCTGCGCGCTGCCCGGCGGCTCTCGTTGCGCCAGGTGGAGGAGGCTACGAACCAGAAGGTCTCGAACGCCTACCTGAGCCAGCTCGAGACGGGGAAGATCCGGAAGCCGTCGCCCCACGTGTTCAACCGCCTGGCGGAGGTCTACGCGGTGCCGTACGAGCTGTTGATGGAGAAGGCCGGCTACCTGCCTCCGCCGGAAGCAAGCGGCGCGCGCCGCAAGGCGCTCGGGGTCCTTCGCGATCGACGATCTCACGGCGGATGAAGAGGGGCAGCTGCTCCAGTACCTGGCGTTCATCCGGTCCCGCCATCCCGCTCCCTGAGCGCGGGTCTTCGAGTAGCTTCACGCCGCCATGTCGAGCTTCCGCGACCCCCTCCTGCTCGGCCAGACGGGCCTGCGCGTCAGCCGCCTCGGCATCGGCTCGAGCGCCGTGGGCTCGGAGCGCTTCGTCGAAGAGGCCGTCGCGCAGGGCATCAACTACCTCTACTGGGGCTCGATCCGGCGGCCGGCCTTCGGGCGCGCGCTGCGGCACGTGGCGCGGCGCAATCGCGAAGGCGTAGTCCTCACGGTGCAGTCCTACTCGCGGGTGGCTGCACTGCTGCGGCCGTCCATCGAGATCGCGCTGCGGCGCGCCGGCCTCGAGTACTTCGACTTCCTGTTGCTCGGGATGTGGAACGAGCCGCCGCGGAAGGGCATCGTGGAAGCCGCGCTGCGGCTCCGCGCGCAGGGCAAGGTGCGGCATCTGATGCTCAGCACGCACAACCGGCCCTCGCTGCAGCGCCACTTCCGCGACTTCGAAGCGGGCCGGAGCCCGTTCGACGTGTTCATGCTGCGCTACAACGCCGTCCACCGCGGTGCGGAGCGGGACGTCTTCCCGCATCTTCCCGAACGGCGTCCGCCCGGCCTGATCGCCTACACCGCCACGCGTTGGGGGCATCTGCTCGACCCGGCGAAGATGCCGCCGGGCGAAGCGCCGCCGCCGGCGCGCGACTGTTACCGCTTCGCGCTCTCCCACCCGGCGGTCAGCATGGTGCTCTGCGGCCCCGCGAACCGCGAGCAGATGCAGGAGGCGATTCGCGCGCTCGACGCGGGCCCGCTCGATCCCGACGAGCAGGCGCGCCTGCGGCGCATCGGCGACCACGTCTACGGCCGCTTCTCGCCGAACTTCAGCGACCGGGGCGACGCGAGCGCTTCCGCGGCCTGACGGCGTTCAACCCTCGCGCCGCGGCAGTCGCACCCGCGCCGTGCCGGGCATCAGCACCGCGCCGGTGTCGTCCACTTCCTGGAGCTCTAGCGTGGCGACGTCGCCGTTCACCGCGATCACGCGCCCGCGGAACACGAGGTCGCGCTCCGGGAAACGCGCGGCCGCGGTTCTGGAAGGCGAGCGCGAGCACGCGCCCGCGCGGCCCCGCCCAGTCCTGCACGAACTGGTGGAGCCACGCGCCCTGGAGCGGGCCGTGCACGAGGATGTCTTCGTGCCCCTCGAGCTTCGCGTAGTCACGGTCGTAGTGGATGCGGTGGGGGTTGTGCGTCGCGGCGCTGAAGAGGAAGAGCTGCGCGCGGCTCGCGCTCTTCACGAGCGGCGGCAGCGCGTCGCCGGGCTTCACGTCTTCGACGAACCGATCCGTCCTCATCGTGCGATCCGCTGGCCGCGCACGATCGCGACCACCTCGCCCGCCTGGTTCGTGTACGTGGTCTCGGTGGTCATCAGCACGAACGGGCCCGAGCCGCCCGTCTTCTCTTCGAGCGAGGCGAGCCGCGTCTCGGCGGTGAGCGTGTCGCCCGGATGCACGGCCGCGCGGTACTCCCACTCCTCGCCGCCGTAGAGCACGCGCGCGACGTGCAGCGGCACGGGCGTGCCCGTGGCGCGCCAGAGCCCGTCCTCGCGCAGGGCGCCGAGCGCGCGCGGCGGCTCCAGCGCCCACACCAGCAGGCCCGGCGGTACCACGCGGGCGCGATGACCCGCGGCGCGCGCGGCGGCCTCGTCGAAGTAGATCGGGTTCTCGTCGCCGGCGGCGAAGGCGAAGCGCTCCGCATCCTCCGCGTGGATCGTGGCCCGCACGGGCTCGCCCAGGCGCTGGCCGATCAGGGCGCGCGTTTCGGGCGGGATCGAGCTCATCGGGCGGCGATGCTAGCCCCCTCGACGCCCGGTAGGGTGCCCAGGTCCCCTGGAAGAGGCTGAGCCCACCGTTTGGAACGCGCACTACCGAACCGCATCGTGCGCAAGCTGCAGCCCGACGGCGACGGGTTGCTCTACCGCTTCGAGCACGGGCTCGAGATCCGCACGGACCAGCCTCTCGCCGCAGACCGGCGGCGCGTGCTCGCGCTCGGCACGCCGCAGGCCACGCTGATGAACTACATGCTGTGCCGGCCGGAGCGTCTCGCGGGCCGGCTCGTGTTCGAGCCCTTCGCCGGATCCGGCGCGATCGGGCTCACGGCGCTGCGCGCCGGCGCGCGCCGGGTGGAGCTGCTCGACATCAATCCCCGCGCCGTGCGCTTCGCGCGCGAGAACGCCGAGCGCAACGGCTTCGGCGCGGAGCAGATCGCGTGTATCGAGGGCTCGATCGAGAGCTTCGTTCCGACGCAGCCCTACGACCTGATCTTCGCCAACCCACCCTTCGTACCCACGCCAGACGCCATCGCGGGAACGCTTACGTCCAACGCGGGCAGCGAAGGGAATCTCCTGGTCGACATGCTGTTCCGGCGGCTCGATACGCTGCTCGCTCCGGACGGTGAGGCGTTCATCTACCTGTTCCAGTTCGTCCGCGAGGGCAAGCCGCTCGTCGTGCACTCGATCGAGCAGTGGGTAGAGGAGCGCGAGGTCGAGCTGACGCCAACACAGCTACGGCCCATCTCCGCCGAGGCGTACTTCGACGCCTATCTGGAGATCTTCCCTTCCGCAGCAGACGCGATCCGGCGCTGGCGAGCAGACCTCACCCGCCGCCATGGTGGCGCGCTGACCCTCGATCACTACGTCGTCAACGTTGGGGTGCGACGACCGGGGCGCACGCGCTGGACGCTCACCGACGACCTGGAGCGGAGGTACGGCGAGGGTTTGCGCCTCGTGTTCGCCGACGACCGGGAGATGGCGCTGGGCCGGGTGTTCGAGAACATCGTTCCGGCGTAGCTGAACCCCCAGACCGTGCCCGCCGCGGGGCTTTTGCGCCTCACTGGGGGAGCTGCCGACTCCCCAGAATCAAACTACGTTTGGCCCGCCGTGAGCCGGATCTACGACATGCTCCAACGAGCCGAGGCGGGCCGGCGCGCCCCGCTCGAGCCCGAGCCCGTCCCCCTGGCTCCCGGCGCCCATGTGGTCTCCGTGGTCAACAACAAGGGCGGCATCGGCAAGTCGACGATCGCGACGAACCTGGCCGTCTACCTCCGCGCGCTCCACGAGGACCTGCCCATCCTCGTGTTGAGCCTCGACGATCAGTCCCCGGTCGATCGCATGTTCCGCCTGGACGATCAGCCCCCGGGCGAGTCGCTCACCGAGGCGCTGCGGCGCGGCACGCTCGAGCGGGCGATCCGCCTCGGCCAGTACGGGATCTACTACGTGCCCACGTGCCGGCGCGTCTCGGAGCTGAAGCGCGAGCTCGACGATCCGCACGCCGTGCGGCGCGCGCTCCTCCGCACGCACTGGCGCGGGCTGATCATCCTCGACACCAAGAGCGACCTCGAGCTGCTGACCCAGGGCGCGATGCTGGCGAGCGACCTGGTGCTGGTGCCCGTGGCGGATCACGCGTCGCTGCTGGAGGCCGACCGCGTGATCGCGTGGCTCGAGACGCACGGGGTGCCGCAGGAACGTGCGCGGGTGCTGCTCTCGCTCATCGACCTTCGCGTCAAGTATCGCGAGGGCGAGCAGCACGATCTGCTCGCGCTCCTCCTCTCGGAGATCCGCCGCCGCGGCTATCCGCTCCTCCAGAGCTACATCTCGCGCAGTCCCAAGGTCGAGTCGCTGTATTCGAACCCCGAGGGCCGTGCCATCTCGGTGCTCCACGGCGCGAAGGGCTCGCCCGCGAGCGAGCAGTTCCATCAGCTCGCGCGCGAGGTGTCCGCCGCGCTCCCGCCGCGGCCGGCGCACGCGGAGCAGAAGGTTCGCGTGCGGCTGCGCGGCCTCACCGCCGCAGCATCCGCCGCGCTGCCGGTCGAGCCGTTCGAGATCCGGACGCTTCCCTGCCGCATCGGCCGCGAGAACCACGCCTTCCCGAACGAGCTCGAGATCTTCCACGAGCCGCCCTGGCAGGTGTCGCGCGTCCACGCGGCGCTGATCGAGCGGGATGGCGCCATCGGCGTGGTCGATCAGGGCAGCCGGCTCGGCTGCGCCGTGGACGGCCGGCGCATCGGCGGTTCGAGCGGAGAGAGCGGGCCGCTCTTCTTCTCCGGCCCGCGCGGCGTGCTGACCCTCGGGAGTTCGACCTCGCCCTACGTCTACGAGCTGACGTTCGATGCGCCGCTCCCCGAGCCGGTGCGCCTGGTGCGGAGGGCGCGCGAATGGCTCACGAGCTGAGCGATCGCGCCTCGAGGCGCATGCAGCGCGCCTTCCGCGAGCTCGCCGCACGAGCAGCCCGACGCCGTCGGCGACGCTCGGCCTGCGCGTCGCGGTCAACACCGGCGAGGTGGTCGTCAGCGACGACCACGCCGACGTCGTCGGCGATCCGGTCAACGTCGCGGCGCGCCTGCAGCAGGAGGCGCACGACGGCGACGTGGTGATCGGCGAGTCGACGCAGCGCCTGGTCGGCGAGCTGGTGACGCTGGCGCCGCTTCGGCGCCCTCACCCTGAAGGGGCGCGTCCGAGACGGTGGCGGCGTACCGCGTGGTGTCGCTCGAGCGGCCGGCCGGCGCGGCGGCGACCGCGTTCGTCGGGCGCGACGACGAGCTGCGGCGCCTCACGGCGGTCTACGACGCGGCCGTCGCGGCGCCCGCCGCGCGCGCCTGGCCGTGATCCTCGGATCGCCGGGCCTCGGCAAGTCGCGCCTGCTCGACGAGTTCGCGCGCCGGCTCGGGGACGGGGCGACGGTGCTGACCGCGCGCTGCGACGCGGCCGGCGGCGCCACCTTCGCGCCGCTCGCCGAGGCGCTGCGCGCGCTCCTGCGCATCGACGACGGCGCCAGCGGCGACGCGCTGCGCGCGGCGATCGACGCCGCGGCTGCCGCGGCGACGACTGCCGAGCGCGCCCGGATCGCCGACGGGATCGCGCGCGCTGCTCGCCGGCACGCCGGCGTCGCCGGAGGAGACCTTCTTCGTCGTCCGGCGCCTGCTCGCCGCGCTCGCCGCGGCGCAGCCGGTGGTGCTCGCGATCGACGACCTGCAGTGGGCGGAGCCGCTGCTGCTCGACCTCGACCGAGCACCTGGTGCAGTGGAGCACCGGCGTGCCGCTGCTCGTCCTCGTGGCGGCGCGGCCCGAGCTGCGCGACGCGCGCTCGTCGCTGGCGGCGCCCGGCGGCCTGGTGGCCGACGTGGTGACGCTCGCCGGTCTCGACGCCGGCGCGGCGACCCGTCTGGCGGCGAACGTGATCGGCGCCGACGAGCTGCCGGCCGCGGTCGCCGGGCGCGTGCTGGCCACCAGCGAGGGCAACCCGCTCTTCGTCGGCGAGCTGGTGCGCATGCTGGTGCAACGACGGCGCGCTCAAGCGGGAGGGCGACCGCTGGACCGCCGGCGTCGAGCTCGCCGGCCTCGAGATGCCGCCGACCATCCACGCGCTGCTCGCCGCGCGCATCGAGCGGCTGCGTGCCGGAGGAGCGCACCGTGCTCGAGCGCGCCGCGGTCGTCGGGCGGCACTTCTCGCGCGCCGCCGTCGCCCACCTGCTGCCGCGCGAGATGCAGCCGACCTCGACGCGCGGCTCGAAGTCGCTGCGGCGCAGCGAGCTGATCGAGCCCGACACCGGCTGGTTCCTCGGCGAGCCGGTGCTGCGCTTCCACCACGTGCTGATCCGCGACGCGGCCTACCGGCGCCTGCT
Organism: uncultured delta proteobacterium; assembly: GCA_963716895.1. Taxonomy (GTDB): domain Bacteria; phylum Myxococcota_A; class UBA9160; order UBA9160; family UBA6930; genus JBFIYM01. Next base: position 2,089,578 of record CAVQUJ010000010.1, on the reverse strand, counting down.
GAAGGGCACGCGCGCGGAGCTGCACGGCCGCTTCGCCGACTGGATCGAGGCGCGGGTCGGCGACGGCGGTCGAGCACGACGAGACCATCGGCTGGCACCTCGAGCAGGCGCACCAGCACCTGCGCGAGCTCGGCCCGATCGACGCGCACGGCCGGGCGCTCGGCGAGCGGGCGGCGCGCTACCTCGCGGCGGCCGGCCGGCGGGCGCTGGCGCGCGACGACCTGCCGCTGGCGGCGAGCCTGCTCGGCCGCGCGCTCGATCGGCTCGACGCGGCGGATCCGCGCGCGCGCCGACCTGGCCCTCGACTGGTGCGAGGCGCTGCTCGCCGCCGGCGACGTCGGCCCGGCCGCGCAGCATCGCGAGCTGGGCGATCGACGGAGCTCGGACGGTCAGCGCTGACAGTCGAGCCGACCGATCGGTCCGTCGCGAGTCGCCTGCGCGCCTGGCACACCTGCTTCGCCGGCCAGCTCGCCGTGCTCACCGATCCGCAGGCGCTGCGCGCGACCGCCGACGCGGTCGCGGCCGCGGCCGACGACGCTGGCGGCGGCCGGCGACGCCGCCGGCGAGGCGAAGGCGCACTCGGTGCACGCGCTCGCGCTCGCGCGGCTCGGCAAGGTCGGCGCCTGCGAGGCCGCGCTCGATCGCGCGCTCGCCGCCGCGCGCCGCGCGCGCACGACCGGCGGCGCGCCAACGCGGTGCTCGCCGGCGCGCCGCTCGCCGCGCTGTGGGGACCGAGCCCGGTGACGCGCGCCAGCGGCCGCTGCCTCGACGTCGTGCGCGTGCTGCGCATCACGCAGGGCGCGCCCGCGGTCGAGGCCGTCGCGCTGCGCTGCCAGGCGCGTGCTCGAAGCGCTGCGCGGGCGCACCGACGCGGCGCGGCGCATGATCGCGTCGTCGCGGCACATGGTCGAAGAGCTCGGCATCACGCAGCGGCTGCTCGAGGCCGACGTCTTCGCCGGGCTCATCGAGCTGCTCGAGGGCGACGCCGTCGCCGCCGAGCGCTGCCTGCGCGCCGCGTACGACGGGCTGCGCGACCACGGGCTCGGCATCGACGCGGCGCAGGCCGCGGCGCTGCTCGGCCGCGCGCTGCTCGCGCAGGACCGGGCCGCCGAGGCCGAGGCGCTCAGCCACGAGAGCGAGGCGCTCGCCGGCGACGACCTGCAAGGCGGCGATCGCCTGGCGCGGCGTGCGCGCCGAGGCGCTGGCGCGGCGCGGCGAGCACGCCGCCGCCGTCGACTTCGCGCGCGCCGCCGTCGAGATCGCCGCCGCGACCGACGCGCTGCTCGACCACGCCGACGCGCGCCTCGCGCTCGCCGCGGCGCTGCGCGCCGCCGGCCGGCAGCGCCGAGGCCGACGCCGAGGAGGCGCGCGCGATCGAGCTGTGGGAGGCGAAGGGCGCCACGCTGCTCGCCGAGCGCGCGCGCCGCGGCGACGGCGCGCGCCGAGCCGGTCGAGCGCGCGACGCGAGCGATCCGCGAGCCGGCGCGCCCCGCGCGCCGCCGGGTGCGAGCGAACGCCGCGACCGCGAACGCGGCCCGCGTCGACGCCGCGATCGCCGCGCGCGACGCCGACGCGCTCGCCGCATCTGCTCGCCGACGAGCCGGAGGTCGTGCACCATCCCACCGGCACGACGTGTACGACCGGCAGCGACGTCTCGCGCTTCTGGCTGCGTTGCTCGAGGGCCGAGGACCTGACGTTGCCGGCACGAGCCGCTCGCGACCCTCGGCGACTCGCTCGCGCTGTGCCGCCATGTCGATCGTCGGCGCAGCGGAGTCAGCCGGCAGGACGTTCGATGTCGGCGCCGACGAGATCGAGAGAATCGCTGCTGATCGAGGTCGACGCGCAGGGGCGGCGCCGCGCGGACCGAGTTCTTCGCCGCCGACCGGCTGGGCGACGCCGTCGCCCGGCTGTACGAGCGCTACGCCGAGCTCCTCCCCGACGGCCCCGAGCGCGACCGCGCCGCGGCGACGGCGCGCTCGGTCGCGGCGCTGCTCGGCACCGGTCGACCTCGATCGCTGGGCCCCGGCGCTCGCGCCCGACGTCGAGTTCGTCGACCACCGGACCGCTCGGGCTTCGGGTCGGCGCGCGGCGCCGAAGCGCTCCTGCGCGGGCATCCGCTCCCTGCTCGAGCGTCGCCGACGACATCGCCACGCGCGTCGACGACGTCCTCGCGCCTGCGAGCCGACGCGCTCCTCGTGCGCTGGACGCAACGTCGGCACGGACCGCGCCAGCGGCGGCGCCTTCGAGCGGCATTTCGCTTCGGCTCTGGGTCTTCGGAGCCGACGGCCTCCTGACGCGCATCGAGCAGTTCGACGTCGACCGCGACGCCGAGGCGCTCGCGCGCTTCGACGAGCTGACGCGGCGCGAGTCCGCAGCGGCCGCGCCGCCGTGCAGCCGCGCGCCGCGTGCGAGCCGAACGCCGCGACCGCGAACGCCGCGCGCGTCGACGCCGCGATCGCCGCGCGCGACGCCGACGCGCTCGCCGCCCTGTTCGCCGACGACGTCGGAGGTCGTCGACCATCCCACCGGCGCCACGTACGACCGGCGAGGGCATGCTCGCCACGTGGCGCGTCGCTGCTGAGAGCCGAGGACGCGACGTACCGGCACGAGCCGCTCGCGACCCTCGGCGACTCGCTCGCGCTCTGCCGCCGGTCGATGTCGGCGAGCGGGCTCGCCGGCGGCGAACGTTCGACGTCGGCGCCTACGAGAGCGAGGACGTCGCTCTGATCGAGGTCGACGCGCAGGGGCGACGCCGGCGGGCCGAGGTCTTCGCCGCCGACCGGCTCGGCGACGCCGTCGCGCGCCTGTACGAGCGCTACGCCGAGCTCCTCCCCGACGGCCCCGAGCGCGCCCGCGCCGCGGCGACGGCGCGCTCGGTCGCGGCGCATGCTGGGACCGGTCGATCTCGATCGCTTCGCCACCGCGTTCGCGCCCGACCGTCGAGTTCGTCGATCACCGGACCGTCGGGACTTGGGTCCGCGCGCGGGGTCGAAGCGCTGCGCTGCAGGGCATCCGCGCCCTGGCTCGAGCTCGCCGACGACGTCGCCATGCGCGTCGACGACGTCCTCGGCCTGCGACCCGACGCGCTCCTCGTGCGCGGGACGAACGTCGGCACGCGACCGCGCCGGCGGCGGCGCCTTCGAGCGGCAGTTCCTCCAGCTCTGGGTCTTCGGAGCCGATGGCCTCGCTGACGCGCCTCGAGCTGCTTCGACGCCGACCGCGACGCCGAGGCGCTCGCCCGCTTCGACGAGCTGACGGCCGAGCCTGCCGGCAGGCGCCGCGCGCGCCGAGCCGTCGCCGCGTGCGACCGAACGCCGCGACCGCGCAACGCGGCCCGCGATCGACGCCGCGATCGCCGCCCGCGACGCCGACGCGCTCCTCACCCTGCTCGCCGACGACGTGCGAGGTCGTCGACCATACCGACCGGCGCCACTTCGACCGGCAGGGATTGCTCGCCTCGTGGCGCTCGCTGCTGAGGGCCCGAGACCCGACGCTGCCGGCACGAGCCGCTCGCGACCCTCGGCGACTCGCTCGCGCTGTGCCGCGTGTCGATGTCGGCGAGCGGGTTCGCCGGCAGGACGTTCGATGTCGGCGCCTACGAGATCGAGGAGCATCGTCGCTGATCGAGGTCGACGCGCAGCGGGCGACGCCGGCGGTGCCGAGATCTTCGCCGCCGACCGCCTCGGCGACGCCGTCGTCCGCCTGTACGAGCGCTACGCCGAGCTCCTGCCCGACGGCCCGGCGCGCGCCCGCGCCGCGGCGACGGCGCGCTCGGTCGCGGCGCATGCCTGGGACCGCTCGACCCCGATCGCTACGCCGCGGCGTTCGCACCCGCCATCGAGTCCGTCGACCACCGGACCTTGGGGACTCTGGTCTGCGCGTGGAGCGGAAGCGGTGCTCGCAGAGCGTACGCAGCTGGCTCCTGCTCGTCGCCGACGACGTCGCCATCGCGATCGACGACGATCCTCGGCCTGCGAGCCCGACGCGCTCCTCGTGCGCCGGACGAACTTCGGCACCGACCGCGCCGGCGGCGGCGCCTTCGAGCGGCACGTTCCTCCTGCTCTGGGTCTTCGGAGCCGATGGCCTCGTGACGCGCCTCGAGCTGTTCGACGCCGACCGCGACGCCGAGGCGCTCGCCCGCTTCGACGAGCTGACGGCCGAGCCGCCGGCGTGCGACCCGCGGCGCGCGCGTGCGGGCCGAACGCCGCGACCGCGAACGCCGCCCGCATCGACGCCGCGATCGCTGCCCGCGACGCCGACGCGCTCCCCAGCCTGCTCGCCGACCACGTCGAGATCGTGCGACCATCCCACCGGCGCCGACGTACGACCGGCAGGGAATCGCTCGCCTCGTGGCGCTCCCTGCTGAGCGCTCGAGACCCGACGTTCCGGCACGAGCCGCTCGCCACCCTCGGCGACTCGCTCGCGCTGTGCCGCCTGTCGATGTCGGCGAGCGGGTTCGCCGGCAGCGAGGTTCGATGTCGGCGCCTACGAGAGCGAGGAGATCGTCCTGATCGAGGTCGACGCGCAGGGGCGACGCCGGCGGGCCGAGGTCTTCGCCGCCGACCAGCTGGGCGACGCCGTCGCGCGGCTGTACGAGCGCTACGCCGAGCTCCTCCCCGACGGCCCCGCGCGCGCCCGCGCCGCGGCGACGGCGCGCTCGGTCGCGGCGCATGCTCGGGACCGTTCGACCCCGATCGCTACGCCACGGCGCTCGCGCCCGCCATCGAGTCGTCGACCACCGGACCCTGGGTATCGGGTCCGCGCGCGGAGCGCGAAGCCGTCCTGCGCAGGCTTCCGCTCCCTGCTCGAGGTCGCCGACGACATCGCCATTCGCGTCGACGACGTCCTCGGCCTGCGATCCGACGCGCTGCTCGTGCGGCGTGACGAACTTCGGCACCGAGCGCGCCGGCGGCGGCGCCTTCGAGCGGCACTTCCTCTGGCTCTGGGTCTTCGGAGCCGATGGCCTGCTGACGCGCATCGAGTTGTTCGACGCCGACCGCGACGCCGAGGCGCTCGCCCGCTTCGACGAGCTGACGGCCGGGCCGCCGCGCCGTGCCGCCGCGCCGCGTGCGAGCCGAACGCCGCGACCGCGAACGCCGCCCGCCTGCGACGCCGCGATCGCCGCCCGAGACGCCGACGCGCTCCCCAGCGCTGCTCGCCGACGACGTCCGAGGTCGTCGACCATCCGACCGGCGTCACGCTACGACCGGCAGGGATTGCTCGCCACGTTCGCGCTCCCTGCTGAGCGCTCGCGACCCGACGTTGCCGGCACGAGCCGCTCGCCACCCTCGGCGACTCGCTCGCGCTGTGCCGCCTGTCGATGTCGGCGAGCGGGTTCGCCGGCCGGACGTTCGACGTCGGCGCCTACGAGACGAGAGCGATCGTTCTGATCGAGGTCGACGCGCAGGGGCGACGCCGGCGGGCCGAGGTCTTCGCCCCCGACCGGCTGGGCGACGCCGTCGCCCGCCTGTACGAGCGCTACGCCGAGCTCCTCCCCGACGGCCCCGCGCGCGCCCGCGCCGCGGCGACGGCGCGCTCGGTCGCGGCGCTGCTCGGACCGCCTCGATCTCGATCGCTGCGCCACGGCGTTCGCACCCGACATCGAGGTCGTCGATCACCGGACCTGTCGGGATCTGGTCCGCTGCGCGGAGCGGAAGCAGCTGCTGCGGGCATCCGCTCCCTGCTCGAGCTCGCGGCGACGTCGCCTGTCAGCGTCGACGACATCCTCGGCCTGCGATCCGACGCGCTCCTCGTGCGCGCGGACGTACTCCGGCACCGACCGCGCCAGCGGCGGCGCTTCGAGCGCGACCGTTCGTCCGCTGCTGGACCTTCGGAACCGACGGCCTCGTGACGCGCTCGAGTCAGTTCGACGCCGACCGCGAGGCCGAGGCGCTCGCCCGCTTCGACGAGCTGACGGCCGAGCCGGCGGCGGTCGCCGCGCATCGAGAACGCGGCGACGCGCGCGGCGGACCGCGTCAGCGCGGCGTGGGCAGCCCGCGACTGGGAGCGCTTGGCGGAGCTCTTCCGCGCCGGGTTCCGGCAGATCGACCGTCGGCGCGATGGTGCACTCGAGCTCGATCGGGATCAGTATCTCGAGTCGATGCGCATGACTCTTCGAGATGAGCTCGTCTCGCCTCGAGCAGGAGGTGCTCGCGACACGCGGCGAGCGACTCGCCCTGGCCGGCATGCGCGTCGAGGTCAGCCGAGCCACGACCGTCGGGCCGAGCGAGATCGAGTGCGCTCGCGGTCATCGAGGTGGACGACCGCGGCGAGCTGCGTCGCGACGGTCCGGTTCGACCCCGACGACCTCGACGCCGCCTACGCCGAGCTCGACCGCGCTACGCCGCCGGCGAGGGCCGCGCCAGCGCGCTGGAGTCGACCGCTCCTCGCGAGCGATCGACGCGCGTGACTGGGACGGCGTGGCCGCGCTGCTCGCCCCCGAGCTCGTCGTCGACGACCACCGGCCGCTCGGGCTGGGAGACGATGCGCCGCCAGTGGAGTTCGTCGCGCTCGCTCCGCGCGCTGGTCGATCTCGCGCCGGACGTCAGGCTGCGCGTCGATCACCATCGTCGCGCTCGATCGACGGGCGTTCGACGATCGCGATGCTCTGGTGGCACGCGCGAGGGCGGCGCCTTCGAGGATCAGCCGTCGTCAGCGTCGCCGATGCTCGACCGCGCACGGGCGCATCCGGCGCTTCGCACGTCTACGACCTCGACCAGCTCGACGAGGCGCGCGCGCGCTTCGACGCGCTGACCGCGCGAGCCGCGGCGCCGCGCATCGAGAACGCGGCGACGCGCGCGGCGGCACCGCATCGATCGCTGCGTGGGAAGCCCGCGACTGGGAGCGCTTGGCGGAGCTGTTCCCGGCCGGGTTCCGATGTAGCGACCGCCGCGAGGTCGATGCAGCTCGAGCTCGATCGCGACCAGTATCTCGAGTGCTTGCGCCCGATGTTCGAGATGAGCTCGTCTCGCCTCGAGCACGAGACGCTCGCAACACGCGGGGATCGACTCGCGCTGCGCCGGCTGCGCATCGAGGTCGCCGACCGCGACATCGGACCGAGCGAGATCGAGTCGCTCGCGGTCCTCGAGGTCGACGAGCGCGGCGAGCCCGTCGCGGCGGTCCGGTTCGACCCCGACGATCTCGATGCCGCCTACGCCGAGCTCGACCAGCGCTACGCCGCCGGCGAGGCCGCGCCCTACGCGCGCGCCGCGGCGGCGTGGCCGCGCCTTCGACGCGGGCCGTCGCGGCGCGCGACTGGGACGCGCTGGCCGCGCGCTGTTCGCTCCCGACTTCGTCGTCGAGGATCACCGGCCGCTCGGCTGGGAGCCGATCCGTGGCCCGGCGGCGTACCTCGCGACGCTGCGCTCGCTCGTCGAGCTCGCGCCCGACGCCACGGCTGCGCATCGATCACCTCACGCTGTGCGCGCGTGGCGATGCTCAAGGTCGCAACGCTGGTTCGGCACTCGCGAGGGCGGCGCGTTCGAGGCACCGCGGATCGCCGTCATCGAGCTCGACGGACTGGGGCGCATCTGTCGCTACGACTTCTACAACCTCGACCAGCTCGACGAGGCCCGCGCGCGCTTCGCCGAGCTGCGCCCCGATCCCCTGCGCATCCCGCCGAACGCCGCGACGCGCGCGTGCGATCGCCACTCCGAGGCGCAAGTCGCTCGCGACTGGGACGCGCTCCGCGCACTCGCAGGCGACGAGTTCCGGTTCGAGGATCGCAGCAGGTGGGCGCTGGTGAGCGGCGATGTCGAGGCGTGGATCGCCCAGGCGACGTTCCTCGTCTCGGAAGGGCGGGCTCGAGCGCGCGATCCTCGGCACCGTCGGCGATCGGATCGCGCTCCAGCAGGTTGCGTGGAGCGGCGTATCCGACGCAACGCGCTTCGAGCTGGAAAAGCTACGAATCGTCGAGGTGGACGCCGAGGGAAAGCTCCGCGCGGTGATCCTCTTCGACCTCGACGATCGCCGCGCGGCGTTCGCCGAAGCGCAGGCGCGCTTCGCGACCGGGGAAGCGGCCGCAATCGGGGGACAAGCTCCGATCGCGGCGCTGGTCCGTGCGGTCGGCCGACACGACTGGGATGCGCTCCGCGAAGCTCTGGCTGCGGACGCCGTGATCTGCGACCGCCGCGCGCTCCCGATCATGGGCGAGTGCGACCGCGAGCAGTGGATCGATTCCCTGCGGACGCTGGCCGAGCTGGCGCCCGACATGGACTGGGAGCTGTCTCGGCTCCTGACCTGGAACCGGAACGGTCGGGTGGGTGCGGGACGAGCTGTTCGGGACCACGCGCGATGGTGGCCCGTTCGAGAACGCCTTCGTCGCGGTCCTGCTGACCGGCAGCGATCACGTGCGGCGCTACGAGTTCTTCGACGTCGACGCCGCCGACCGGGCCCTGGCTCGCTTCGCGGAGCTGTGCCTCGCTCCTGCGTAGGCCTAGCGCCGCGCCTCCAGGCTCGCCCAGCGCGCATAGGCCGCCTCGAGCTCCGCGGGCAGCGCGGCGAGGCGCGTCTCGATGGGTGCACGCTCGGCTGCGGCCTGCTTGTAGAACTCGGGCCGGCTCACCTGCTCGGCGAGCTCGCGTTGCACGCGCTCGAGCGCCTCGATCTGCGCCGGCAGCTGCTCGAGCTCGCGGCGCTCCTTCGCGCTGAGCTTCGCCGCGGCCGGCGCGGGCCGCGCCACGGCCGGCGCGGGGAGGCGGCCCGCGACCGGAACCGGCGCCGGCGTCCGGCGCTGGCGGAGCCAGTCCGTGTAGCCGCCGACGTACTCGAACACCCGCCCGTCGCCCTCGAACGCCAGGGTCGAGGTGACGACGTTGTCCACGAAGGCGCGATCGTGCGACACGAGCAGGATCGTGCCGCTGAACTCGAGCAGCCGCTCCTCGAGCAGCTCGAGCGTCTCGATGTCGAGGTCGTTGGTCGGCTCGTCGAGCACCAGCACGTTCGCCGGCTGCGCGAAGAGCCGCGCCAGCAGCAGCCGGTTGCGCTCGCCGCCCGAGAGCGACGCGACGGGCGCGCGAGCGCGCTCCGGGCTGAACAGGAAGTCCTGCAGGTAGCCGATCACGTGGCGGCGCTCGCCGCCGAGCTCGAAGAAGTCGCTACCCTCGGCGACGTTCTCGAGCACCGTCTTCTCGAGCGCGAGCTGCATCGGAGCTGGTCGAAGTAGGCGACCTCGAGCTTCGTGCCGAGCCGCACGCGGCCGCTGTCGGGCGCGAGCTCGCCGAGCAGCAGCTTCAGCAGCGTGGTCTTGCCGACGCCGTTCGGCCCGATCAGCCCGATGCGGTCGCCGCGCAGGATGCGGATGGAGAAGTCGCGCACGAGAGGCTCGCCGCCGAAGCCGAACGAGACGTGCTCCGCTTCGATCACGAGCTTGCCCGACGCCTGCGCCTCCTCGACGCTGAACTGCGCCCGGCCCTGCACCTCCCGCCGCCGCCGGCGTTCCTCCCGCATCGCCACGAGCGCGCGCACGCGGCCTTCGTTGCGGGTGCGGCGCGCCTTGATGCCGCGGCGGATCCACGCTTCCTCCTGCGCGAGCTTCTTGTCGAAGAGCGCGTCCTGACGCTCCTCCTCCTCGAGCGCCGCGGCTTTGCGCGCCAGGAAGTTCGGGTAGTCGCCCGGCCACGAGGTGAGCGCGCCGCGGTCGAGCTCGAGGATGCGCGTGGCCAGCCGCGTCAGCAGCGCGCGATCGTGCGTCACGAACAGCACGCCGCCGCGGAACTCCAGCACCGTGTCCTCGAGCCACTGGATCACCTCGACGTCGAGGTGGTTGGTCGGCTCGTCGAGCAGCAGCAGGTCGGGCTCGCCGACCAGCGCGCGAGCCAGCGCGACACGGCGGCGCCAGCCGCCCGAGAGCTCGGCGACGAGCGCGTCGGCGGAGAGCTGGTGGGTGGCGAGCACGTTGTCGACGCGCTCGTGCAGCCGCCAGCCGTCGTGCGTCTCGATCTCGTGCTGGAGCTGCTCCATGCGCCGGAGCAGCGACGGGTTGCCGCCGACCTGGTGCGAGACGTGGTGATACTCCGCGAGCAGTGCGCCCATCTCCGGCAGACCGGCCACGACCACGTCGAACACGGTCGCGGCCTCGGAGACGAGCAGCTCCTGCTCGAGCTGCGCGATCCGGAGCCCCGGCTGCCGCCAGACCTCTCCCTCGTCCGGCGTGACGCTGCCCTCGGCGACCTTCAGCAGCGTGGACTTGCCGGCGCCGTTGCGCCCGATCAAGCAGACGCGCTCGCCGGGATCGATCTGGAAGCTCGCGTGGTCGAGCAGCGGCTCCCGGCCGAAGGCGATCGAGACGGATTCGAAGCTGAGCAGCGGCATCGGGGACGAAGGAGATAGGCAAACGCGGCGGGATGCGCTCCGCCCCTACACGACCGTCCCGAACAGCGCGCCCACGCCGGCCGTCAGGGCCATCGCGAGCGCTCCCCAGAACGTCACCCGCACCGCCGCCTTCAGCACGGGCGCCCCGCCGGCGCGCGCGCCGAGCACGCCGAGCACGGTGAGAAAGACGAGCGAGGTCGCAGATACCACCACCGCCAGACTCGGCTCCGGCGCGACCAGCGCCGCGAGGAGCGGCATCGCGGCGCCGACCGCAAACGTGGCCGCCGATGCCAACGCCGCCTGCACCGGCCGGGCGCTCAGCCTCTCGGAGATGCCGAGCTCGTCGCGGGCGTGCGCCGCGAGCGCGTCGTGGCTCATCAGCTGCTCGGCCACCTTTCTCGCCAGCGAGGAATCCAGGCCGCGCCCCTCGTAGATCGACGCCAGCTCCGCGCGCTCGTGCTCCACGTTCCCTTCGAGCTCGCTGCGCTCCCGCGCGAGGTCCGCCTGCTCGGTGTCGGCTTGCGAGCTGACCGAGACGTACTCGCCCGCCGCCATCGACATGGCCCCGGCCACGAGGCCGGCGACGCCCGCCACCAGCACGTCGCCGCGAGCCGCGTGTGCGGCGGAGACGCCGACGACCAGGCTCGCCGTCGATACGATGCCGTCGTTCGCACCGAGCACCGCAGCGCGCAGCCAACCGATTCGTTCGGTACGGTGTCGCTCTCGATGAGGTCGGGGCACGGTTCGCCCATCATGCCACGACCGGAGAGCTCGATGCACGACCTCGTGATCCGCGGCGGCACGGTGGTGGACGGCACGGGCCGCCCGGCAGTGCGCGCCGACGTCGCCGTGGACGCCGATCGCATCGTGCACGTGGGCGAGGTGCGTGGCACGGGCTGGCGCACGATCGACGCCGCCGGCCGACTCGTCACGCCGGGCTTCATCGACGCGCACACACACCTCGACGCCCAGCTGTTCTGGGATCCGCTCGCGAGCCCGTGCTGCTGGCACGGCATCACCAGCGTGGTGGTGGGGAACTGCGGCGTCACCTTCGCGCCGGTGCGTGCCGGCGACGAGGAGCGGCTCGCGCGCACGCTCGAGTCGGTGGAGCAGATCCCGGCCGAGAGCATCCTGGCCGGCGTGCCGTTCGGCTGGCGAGGCTACGGCGGCTACCTCGACGCGCTCGCCGCACGGCCGCTCGGCGTGAATGCGGCGGGTCTCGTCGGCCACGCGGCGCTGCGCCAGCACGCCATGGGCGAAGCGGCGACCGAGGAAGGCCGCACGCCGCGCGCCGAGGAGCTGGACGAGATGCGCCGGCAGGTCGGCGACGCGCTCGCGGCCGGCGCGCTCGGCTTCTCGACCTCGCGCACAGCGAGCCATCCGACACCGGAAGGTGTCCCGATTCCCGGCACGTACGCGCCCGACGCGGAGCTGTTCGCGCTGGCCGAGGTGCTGCGCGAGCGCGGGCGCGGCATGGTGCAGTGGGTGGCGGGCTTCGGCGAACGTGACCGCGGGCCGGAGTTCGTGGGCGCCGAGGCCGAAGTTCATCGCATCGGCGAGACGAGCCGGCGGGCGGGCCGGCCCGTGGTGCTCAGCCTGTTCACGCACGAGCTCGTGCCGACGCTGCACCGCATCGTCCTCGCGGCCGTGGAGCGCGAGCGCGCGGCCGGCGGCCGGATCCGCCCGATGTTCAACCCGCGCCCGGTCCTCTCGTTCATCGGTCTCGAGAACCACGCGCCGCTGCGCTCCTCGGCGTGGAAGGCGCTGTACGAGCGGCCCCCGGCCGAGCGCCTCGGGGCGCTCGAGGACGAGGCGGTGCGGCGCGTGCTCTGCGGCGTGCGGCCGGAGGTCGAGCTCCGCACCGCGGAGTCGCTCTACCTGTTCGGTCCGGAGCGCTGCGACTACGAGCTGCGCCCGGAGCGCCGCCTCGACGCCGTGGCGCGCGCGCGGGGCGAGCGGCCCGCCGCGGCCGTCGTGTCGCTGTTCCGCGAAACCCGCGGCCGGCAGATCTTCGTCTCCGTGGGCTCGAACCAGGTAGCGGCTGCGGTCGAGGAGGTCTTCCACCACCCCGGCATGCTCGTCGGTCTCGGCGACGCGGGCGCTCACGTGACCGGCATCTGTGACGCCAGCATGACGACGCACGTGCTTGCGCACTGGTCGCGCGATCGCGGTGCGCTGCCCGTCGAGGAGGCGGTGCGTCGCCTCAGCTCCGAGCCCGCCGAGGTCTTCGGCATCGAGGGCCGCGGCGTGATCGCGCCCGGTGCCTTCGCCGATCTCAACGTGATCGATCTCGCGGCGCTGGCGCCCGAGATTCCGGAGTTCGTGCACGACTTCCCGGCCGGCGCCGGCCGCTGGACGCAGCGCGCGCGCGGCTACGCCTTCACGATCGTGAACGGCCACGTCGCGATCGAGGACGGGCGACACACGGGCCGCCTCGCGGGGCGGGTGCTGCGCGGCTAGCCGCGCCGCCCGCGCGCCCGCTCTCCCCAGCGGCCTGCGCGATATCCCGCCAGCGTCTCCCGGGTCTCGCCGTCGTTCCCGGCCGCCGTGTAGTGCCGAGCCCACCTCGCTCGAGGCATCCCTACTCCCGGCGCCCTTGCGTCCCCAGCACCTCGCCGATCACACCCGCCAGCTCGAGGATCGCGCGCCGCCCGTCGCCGCGGAACGAGGAGCCGTGCATGACGGCGAGCGTGCGCGGCTCGAGCGCCGCGAGGCGCCGCAGCGTGGCATCGGTGTACGGCGTGTAGGGCATGTCGTTGGCCAGCGGCCCCTTCGCTCCCTCGCGAATGGCCACGCCCGCCGGGCCGACGACGTCGCCCTCGGTGAGCGGCGCCGGGTCGCCCGGCTGGAAGAAGAGGTCGGAGCAGAACAGCGTGCGATCGCTCTCCTCGAAGAACAGCCCGGCGTCCCAGCCGTGGGGAACGTGCGGCGTCGCGAGGAAGCGCAGCCGGTGCGTGCCGATCGCCAGGACCTCGCCGTCCTCCAGCACGCGGGCAGGGCGATCCGCGAAGTCGTTCACGGTGACCGTGGCGCCGACGAAGCCGCAGACGGCCCGCGCCTGCGGCGCGCGCGCGAGCCATTCGTTGAGCGCCCCGCACTCGTCGGACTCGAAGTGGCTGAAGCCGATCCAGCGCAGCCGCGCGGGATCCATCACCTGCGAGACTCCGCCGAGCGTGCTCTGGAACATCCGGCGCATGCCCGTGTGCATCAGGAAGGGCTCGTCGTCGACGACCAGGAACTGGTTGAACTGGATGCCGAAGTCCGGGTGGAAGGTGGCGATGCGATGCACGCCACGAGCGATCTCGGTGACGTCGGTCTTCATCGGAAGGGGCCTCCTCCGCTCGCGAGGCCGACGATGCTAGCCGGGCTAGGCTGCGGCGCGACGGAGGTGTCACGCAGATGGAGCTGCAAGGCGGGTTCGCGCTCGGGAGAGGCACGGCGCTCGCGGTATCGAGGATCCTGCTCGACGCGGTGCGCGAGCCGTTCGGGGCCGCGTTGCCGCGGACGGCCGAGCAGCTCGCGCGGCCCGAGGTGATCGACGCGCTGCTCCGCGAGCACGCACCGGCGGGCGCGGAGACGCTGCCCGCGTCCGCGCGGTACGGCTGCCCGGCATCGACTTCGAGAGCAGCAACTGCCGGAACTTCCTGATCGAATTCGACGGCGAAGACGGCGCGACCCGGACCCTCTACGCGAAGCTGCCGTGCGACGAGCTCCGCACCCGCGCCTTCGCCAACGCGCTCGGCTTCTGGGCGCTCGAGTGCACGTTCTGCGAGCGCGTGGCGGCCCACGTTCCGATCCGCGTGCCGCGCGTGCACGCCGTTGCGCGGCGGGGCGCGCGCTTCGTGCTGCTGCTCGAGAACCTGCGCGAGCTGCCCGGCGTGCAGCTCTTCATCAATCGCGACATGGCCGCGGGCACCACGCCCGAACGGGCGCGGCTCTGTCTCAGCACGTTCGCCGAGCTGCATGCGGCCTTCCACGGCTGGAGCGAGGCGCGACGCGAGGCGCTGCTGCCCGTCGCGCTGCATCCCTTCCTGCCGGAACGGCAGCGCGCCATCACGCGGGCGCTCAATGCCGCCGCGATCGAGCCGACGCGCCGCGCCGCGCCAGACCTGTTCTCGGCGGAGCTCGCGGCGCTGTGCCGCCGCGCCAACGCGCGCTGGGAAGCGCTGATGGACTTCTGGTACCGGGGACCGCTCACCCTCGTCCACGGCGACAGCCACCTCGCGAACTGCTTCGAGTACGCGACGCCGGCGGGCCCGCGGATGGGCATGCTCGACTTCCAGGCGGTGCACTGGTCGAAGGGCATCCGCGACGTGCAGTACTTCCTGATCCACTCGCTCGAGCCCGACGTGCTCGCGGCGCACGAGGACGCGCTGATCGACCACTACCTCGCCGAGCTGGCGCGCTTCGGCGTCGTCCTCGACCCGCACGAGGCGCGCGAGCAGTACCGTGCCTTCTCGTTCCAGACGCTGATGGTGGGCGTGGTCTCGCTGGGGCTCGGCGGGCTGACCGAGCGCGCGGACACGGTGCGCACCGTGCTCCGGCGCGAGGTCGCGGCCATCGAACGTCTGCGTTTCGGTGAGTGGCTCGACGGGCTCCGCTAGTCTGCGCCCGTGCCCACGGTTCGCGCCGAGATCGAGATCGACGCTCCGCCGGAGCGGATCTTCGACATCCTGACCGACTTGAAGGGGTATTCCGAGTGGAACCCCTTCACGCCGCGCGTCGAGTCGACGCTGCGCCTCGGCGACCCCGTGCACCTCTACGTCCGGCTGCGGGGCCAGCGCCTCTCGCACCGCGTCGAGTACGTCTCGGCGAACGAGCGGCCGGCGCGCCTCTGCTGGGGCGTGACGCTCGGTGCGCGCTTCCTGCTCCGCGCCGAGCGCTGCCAGACGCTGATGCCCATCGACGAGCGCCGCACCCGCTTCGTGAACCAGGACGTACTCCAGGGCTGGCTCGCACCCCTCGTGATGCGACTCTTCGGACCCGCGATGCAGCGGGGCTTCGAGTCGGTCGCTACCACGCTGAAGCAGCGCGCCGAAGCGAGCTGACGAAGGAGACCGCCTTGCCCGACCTCACCCCGGCCGAGCGACTCATGACCGGAAGATCGTGGGAGGAGTTCTGCCGCACGCTCGAGAGCGCCGGCAAGACGATCCTCGCCGAAGGCTCTCCGACCAGCCCGATCGACCGTGCGGAGGGCTTCCGCTACCTGAGCCGCCTCGCGCGCGCCGCGCTCGAGACCTTCGTCGAGTTCGCGGACCCGCTCGCGCCGGTGCTCCATCGCCCGGTCCACGAGACGGCGAAGATCGGCGCCGACAACCCGGACAACTACTACCAGCACGCGACGATCAGCGGGCAGCACGAGTACCGGATCACGGGCACCCGCGGCACGATCCACTATCTCGATTTCGCGACGCAGTCGAGCGGCGTCGCGAGCTCCGGCTCCTCCCGCCAGGGCGGTCATCTCGACGCAGCCGATCTCGAGATCGGGCCGGATGGCCGCTTCGAGATCTGGCTGAGCTGCGAGCCGAAGAAGACGAACTGGCTGCGCATGACGCCCGACACGACGGCGTTGATCGTGCGCCAGACCTACCTCGACCGCGACCGCGAGGAGCCCGCGCAGCTCCACATCGAACGGATGGGCGGCGACGGGAAGCCGACGCCGCTCACCCCGGAGGCGCTCGACGCGGGCTTCCGCGCCGCCTCCGGTCTGGTCGTGGGTTGCGCCGCGCTCTTCTCGGGCTGGGCCCAGGGCTTCCAGAAGCACACGAACGAGCTGCCGAAGTTCAGTGACGCGATCTCGATGGGCGCCGGCGGCGACCCGAACATCGGCTACTACCACAGCTACTGGAAGCTCGGACCGGACGAGGCGCTGGTGATCGAGGTGAAGCCGCCCGTCTGCGAATCCTGGAACTTCCAGCTCGACAATCACTGGATGGAATCGCTCGACTACCGCCACCATCGCATTCACGTCAACAAGCACACGGCGCGCTACCGGAAGGATGGGAGCGTGCGGATCGTGGTGACGCACCGGGATCCGGGCGTCGAGAACTGGATCGAGACCGCCGGCCACTCGCAGGGCACGATGTGCTTCCGCTGGATCCGCGCCGACGCGCATCCCCAGCCGGCGACACGGGTCGTGAAGGTCTCGGAGCTCGGGGCTCGACCCTGACGGCGCCCAGCGGATTCGAGCCGCCGCGGTTCCCGCTGCCGGTGCGCGTGGCGCTGGGCGGATGGCGGGCGGCAGGGGCCGTCGGGGTGGGCCGGGCGCCGCTCCGCGAGTCCTCGCTGATCGCCGCGGCCCGGCGCGAGAGCGGGCTCCATGACTTCGTCGACGAGTCCTTCCGCGAGCCGCTGCGCCGGCTGCTCGTGTCGCTCGACGAGGAGGCCCAGCTCCACCCGCTCGGCCGCATGCTGCTGCGGCAGAGCCTCGTGCGGGCGCTGGTGAATCGCCTGCGACTCGAGGATCTCTGCGATCGACACCCCGAGATCGCGGAGCAGCCGGTGCGGGAGCCGGTCTTCATCCTGGGTCTCCAGCGCACGGGCACCACCCTGCTTCACCGCCTGCTCACGTGCGAGCCCGCCCTGAGACCCCTGCTCTCGTGGGAAGCGCTCAACCCGGCGCCCTTCCCGGGCGTCGTCGCGCCCGGAGCGCGCGACCCGCGCATGCGTCTGGCCGAGCTCGCGGAGCGTGGGCTCCGCTACCTGGCGCCGGAGTTCTTCGCGATCCATCCCGTCGAGGCCCACGCGCCCGAAGAGGACGTGCTGCTGCTCGACCTCAGCTTCGTGAGCCCGACCGCGGACGCCACGCAGCGCGTGCCCCGCTATTCGGCCTGGCTCCGCGACACGGATCAGCGTCCCGCCTATCGCTACTTCCGCCGCGTGATCCAGCTGCTGCTGTGGCAGCGCTCGGGGCGCTGGCTCGGCAAGACGCCCCATCACCTCGAGAACCTCGACGTGCTGCTCGACGTCTTTCCCGACGCGAAGATCATCCAGACCCACCGCGACCCGGTCCGAGTGGTGGCGTCGTTCGCCAGCATGATGGCCCACGGGCGCGCGATCTTCAGCGACCGCGTCGATCCGCGCGAGGTGGGCGCCCAGCTCGCCGACAAGGCCGTCCGCGCCGTGACGCGCGCGATCGCGGTGCGCGAGCGCGCGGCTGCCGGCTCCTTTCTCGACGTGGCGTACGCAGGCCTGCTCGCGGATCCGCTCGCCGAGATCCAGCGCATCTACGCCTTCCTCGGCCTGACGCTCGCCCCGGCGACCGAGGCCTCGATGCAGCGCTGGATCGCCGCGAACCCCCAGAACAAGCGCGGCGTCCACCGCTACCAGCTCGAGGACTTCGGTCTCGAGCGAGAGGAGCTCGCGCGACGCTTCGAGCCCTATCGGGCTCGCTTCGGCGTGGCGGCCGAATGAGGGGGTGCGCGTGAGGGAGATGCAAGGCCGGGTCTGTCTGGTGACCGGCGCGACCGACGGCCACGGCCGCGCCGTCGCGCGCGGCCTCGCGAGGCTCGGCGCCGACGTCGTGTTGCTCGGCCGCAGCCCGGAGAAGTGCCGCCGCGTCCAGGCGGAGATCGCCGCCGAGAACGGCGGCAAGAGCCCCGAGATCCTGCTCTGCGATCTCGCGTCGCGCGAGGCGATCGACCGTGCGGCCTCGGAGTACCTCGCGAGCGGCCGGCCCCTCCACGTGCTCGTCAACAATGCCGGTCTCGTCAGCCAGGCGCGCCAGTGCAACGCCGAGGGCATCGAGCTCACCTTCGCGGTCAACTACCTGGCGATGTTCCAGCTCACGCTGCGGCTGCTGCCGCGCCTGCTCGAGAGCACGCCGGCGCGGATCGTGAACGTTTCGTCCGACACCTATCGCCTGGCCACGCTCGACTTCGACGATCTCCAGCTGGAGCGCGGCTACTCGTTCATGCGGGCCTACGCCCGCTCCAAGCTCGCGATCGCATACTTCACGCTCGAGCTCGCGCGCCGGCTCGAGGGCCGCGGCCTCACCGTGAACGCCGTCGACCCGGGGCCGGTGGCGTCGAACATCGGCGCCAACAACCCGGGCCTCGCCTACCGGATCGCGGCGCCGGTCATTCGCGCCTTCTTCCCCAGCCCGGAGCGGGCGGCGCGCACGGCGCTGATGCTGGCCACGGAGCCGTCGCTCGAAGGAGCGACGGGCGGCTACTACCGCTCCGGCCGCAGGCGCGAGCGTCCGCTCGCCTTCGACGCGGAGCTCAGCAGCCGGCTGTGGCGGACCAGCGCGGAGCTGACGCGCGCCGAGGCTCGCATTCCCGGCTGAATCGTGGAAAATCCGGCGCCATGGCAACCGAAGCAGCTCCGAAGTCCGACGCATTCTTCCAGTTCTCGGGTACGAAGGGCTACATCGCCTCGTCCGCGCTCGTCGATGCGGTGAACTGCGCGATCGCGCTCGAGCGCCCGCTGCTCATCAAGGGCGAGCCGGGCACCGGCAAGACGCTCCTCGCGCAGCACGTCGCGGAAGGCCTCGGCCTCGCGATCGAGCGCTGGCACATCAAGTCGACGACGAAGGCCCAGGAAGGGCTCTACGTCTACGACACCGTGCAGAGGCTCAACGACGCGCGCTTCGGCGAGGGCGACGTCTCGAACATCCGCGCCTACATCCGCATGGGGCCGATGGGTCGTACGTTCCAGAGCGAAGCGCGCCACGTCCTGCTGATCGACGAGGTGGACAAGGCCGACGTCGAGTTCCCGAACGACCTGCTGCGCGAGCTCGACGAGATGCGCTTCACCGTCTCCGAGACGGGCGACGAGGTCGTCGCGAAGCAGCGGCCGGTGGTGATCATCACGTCGAACAACGAGAAGGAGCTGCCGGACGCGTTCCTGCGCCGCTGCGTCTTCCACTTCATCGAGTTCCCGGACAAGGAGCTGATGAAGCAGATCGTCGCCGTGCACCACCCGCACCTGAAGACGCAGCTGCTCGACCAGGTGCTGGTCAAGTTCTACTGGCTGCGCGAGCAGAGCGAGCTGCGCAAGAAGCCGTCCACCAGCGAGCTGATCGACTGGATCGCGGTGCTCCAGCGCTCGGGCATGAGCGCCGACGACATCGAGCTGCACATCCCGTTCCTCGGCGCGCTGCTGAAGAACGAGAAGGACACCGAGGCGCTCGAGAAGTACCACGACCGCGGCGGGCGCTATCCGACGGAGTGGAAGGAACTTGGCCCGAAGTACAACAACTAACCTCGGTGGTCGATGCGGGCATCGTTCAGTCATGGCCATCCCATCGCGAAGCAGAGGCGCTGCAGCGGACGGCCGCAGACGGCCGCCGCTGAGCGCCCGAGCGGGACTGCTCATGTTCGTTGACTTCTTTTATGAGCTGCGCGACGAGGGCGTGCCGGTGGGCACGCAGGAGTGGCTGCTGCTGCTCGACGCGCTCGCGAAGGGCCTGCACGGCTCGAGCCTGCAGCGCTTCTACCACCTCGCGCGCTGCGTGCTGGTGAAGAGCGAGACGTACTTCGACGGCTTCGACCGCGCCTTCCTGAAGGTGTTCGAGGGCGTCGAGGGCTCGCTCGACATCGAGGACGAGCTGCTCGAGTGGCTGAAGGACCCGAAGAACTTCCGCGAGCTGACGGACGAGGAGCGCGCCCAGCTCGAGAGGCTCTCCGGCGACGAGCTGATGCGGAAGTTCCTGGAGACGCTCGCGGAGCAGACGGAGCGGCACGATGGCGGCGGGCGCTGGGTCGGCACCGGCGGGCGGTCTCCGTACGGGCACGGCGGCGAGCACCCGACCGGCATCCGCGTCGGCGGCCCCGCGAAGAATCGCTCCGCGATGAAGGTGGCCGAGGAACGGCGCTTCGAGGACTACCGCACCGACGGCACGCTCGACATCCGGCAGACGCGCGTCGCGCTGCGCCGCTTGCGCCAGCTCACGCGCACCGGTCCGCAGAGCGAGCTCGACATCGACGAGACGATCGACGAGACGTGCAAGAACGCCGGCGAGATCGAGCTGGTGTTCCGCGCCGAGCGGCGCAACGACCTGCGTCTGCTGCTGCTCATGGACGTCGGCGGCACGATGGACCCGTACATCGAGCCGGTCAGCCGGCTGCTCACGGCGCTCCACGAAGAGCGCGGGCTGCGCGCCTTCGAGGCGTACTACTTCCACAACTGCATCTACGAGGAGCTCGGCAGGAACGCGCGGCTGCTGCGGCGCGAGGCGATCCCGACGGGCGACCTGCTGCGCCGGCTCGATTCGCGCTGGAAGGTGATGATCGTGGGCGACGCCGCGATGCATCCCGCCGAGCTGCTCGAGGCGAACGGCAACATCGACCCGCGCCGCGGCACGCCGACGCGCGGCATCGATTGGCTGCACCGCATCCGGGAGCACTTCGAGCGCGTCGTCTGGCTGAACCCCGAGCCGCAGAGCGAGTGGAGCCGCTTCCAGACGGTGCGCCTCGTCGAGCGCGTGTTCCCGATGTTCCATCTGAGCGTGGACGGCATCAGCGAGGCCGTCCACGCGCTGATCGGAGCGAAGGCCACGCACTGAGGCGCTCTCTGCGCGAAGGCCACGCACTGAGGCGTTCTCTGGTAGGCTGGCGCAGCGCGCCCCGGAGAACCCCTTGCCGCTGATCCCGCGCTTCGCGGCCTATGCCGCCGCCTTCGAGAAGTCCGTCGCGAGCGACGACTGGTCCCACGTCGAGCCCTTCTTCACGGAGGACGCGGTCTACGAGATCGAGATCGGCCCGCCGATCGGCGGCCGCTTCGAGGGACGCGCCGCGATCCTCGCCTACTTCAAGGACGTGCTCGACCGCTTCGACCGCCGCTTCGCGAGCCGCGAGCTGGCGCTGCTCGCCGGGCCGAAGGAGACGGCCGATTCCGTCTGGATCCGCGGCAGCGCGACCTACCGCGCGCCCGGCGTGCCGGAGTTCGTGCTCGAGCTGGAGGAGACTGTCACGTTCGACGGCGACCGCATCTGCCGGCTCGAGGACCGCTACGAGCCGGCGATGGAGCAGGCGATCGGGGAGTACCTGAAGGCCCACGGTGACAAGCTCGGCATCCGCATCGACTAGCGCCGCGAAGCGCGTGCTGATCGTGGGCGGCGGCTTCGCGGGCCTCTCGGTCGCGCGCGGGCTCGCGCGCGAGCGCGAGCGTCGAGGTGACGCTGCTTCGACCGCCGCAATCACCACCTGTTCCAGCCGCTGCTCTATCAGGTGGCGATGGCGGGGCTCTCGCCGGCCGAGATCGCGGCGCCGATCCGCGCGCTGCTCCGCGGCGCGAAGAACGTGAGCGTGCGGCAGGAGGAGGCGATCGGCGCCGACCTCGAGCGCCGCGTCCTGCGCACGCGCGCCGAGGGCCGCGAGCACGAGCACGCGTACGACTACCTGATCCTCGCCTGCGGCGCGGGCCATGCCTACTTCGGGCGCGACGAGTGGGAGGAGCACGCGCCGGGTCTCAAGAACCTGGCGCAGGCGCTCGAGATCCGGCGCCGCGTGCTCTCGGCCTACGAGCGCGCGGAGCTCGAGAGCGACGCCGCGCGCCAGCGCGCGCTGCTCACCTTCGTGGTGGTGGGCGGCGGGCCGACCGGCGTCGAGCTCGCGGGCGCGCTCGGCGAGATGAGCCGCTTCACGCTCGCGCGCGACTTCCGGCACATCGACCCGGCGCTCGCGCGCGTGATGTTGATCGAGGCCGGGCCGCGCATCCTGCCGAGCTTCCCCGAGTCGCTCGCGCGGCGCGCCACGCGCGACCTCGAGGCGCTCGGCGTGCAGGTCTGGACGGCGAGCCCGGTCACGCGCATCGATGCCAGCGGCGTCGAGGTCGGTCGCGAGCGCATCGAGACCGCGACCACGCTCTGGGCCGCGGGCGTCCAGGCCTCGCCGCTCGGCAAGGCCCTCGGCCTCCCCATCGATCGCCACGGCCGCATCCTGGTCGGCGCCGACCTCGCGCTGCGCGACCATCCCGAGGTCTTCGTGCTCGGCGACCAGGCGCACGCCGAGGGGCCGAACGGCGCGCCGCTGCCGGGCCTCGCGCCGGTGGCGATGCAGCAGGGCCGCTTCGCCGCGCGCACGCTGCGCGACGAAATCCGCGGGCGGCCGCGCGGGACGTTCGTCTACAAGGAC
The DNA here is from genome assembly GCA_963716895.1 of uncultured delta proteobacterium. Taxonomy (GTDB): domain Bacteria; phylum Myxococcota_A; class UBA9160; order UBA9160; family UBA6930; genus JBFIYM01. The sequence continues at coordinate 2,067,190 of CAVQUJ010000010.1, read as the reverse complement.
CGCGGCCAGATGGCGACGATCGGCCGCAGCCGCGCCATCTGCGACACCGGCCGGCTCCGCTTCGGCGGCTTCCCGGCGTGGGTGTTCTGGCTCTGCGTCCACATCTACTTCCTGGTCGGCTTCAAGAACCGGCTGTTCGTGGTGCTCCAGTGGGCGTGGTCCTATCTCTCCTACGGTCGCGGCGCGCGCCTGATCTACGGCACGGATTGGAGGCAGGATGGCGAACTTCCTGGCTGACACGCGCGTCGAGCGTCTCGCGCCCGGGCGCTACGGCGCCGCGCTGTCGCCCGACTGGGCCGTGTGGGGGCCGAACGGCGGCTACGTCTCCGCGATCGCGCTGCGCGCCGCGCTGGCCGAGAGCCGGCTGCCGCGGCCCGCGAGCTTCTCCTGCCACTTCCTCGCCGTCGGCGAGTTCGCGCCGGTCGAGCTGCGCGTCGCTTCGCTCGGCGGCAGCAAGCGCGCGGAGTCGCTGCGCGTCGAGGTGCTGCAGAAGGATCGCCTGCTGGTGGCGGCGACGGTGTGGACCGCGGACGACGGCCTCACCGGCTACGCGCACGACTTCGCGGCCGCGCCGGGCGTGCCGGAGCCCGGCGCGCTCTCGGGCTACCAGGATCTCGCCGGCGACGAGTACGCGCAGTGGTATCCGATCTGGCGCAGCATCGAGGGCCGCCCGTTGCGCTGGCGCGAGCCGCCCGGCCAGCCCGAGTGGCAGACCTGGCTGCGCTTCACGGACACCGAGATCCCGGACCGGCGAAGCCGACGCGCTGCGCCAGCTCTTCTGGCTCGACTTCCCCGGCTGGAACGCCACGATCGCCGCGCATGCCTGGCCGTTTCCGTACCTCACGCCGAACCTCGACCTGACCGTGCAGTTCCACGCCTTCGCGCCGGGCACGCGCTGGATGCTCGCCGACGGCGTCGTGCCGCTCGCGCAGGACGGCCTGCTCGGCTGCGTCTCGCGGCTCTGGAGCGAGGACGGGCGCCTCCTCGCCACCGGCACCTCGAAGCACATCTGCCGCCCGAACCCGGGCTACGCAGAGGAGCTGGCGCGGGCGAAAGAGCTCGGCCTGGTGCCCTGAGCGAACCCGCTCTCCGCCGCGCTATACCCTCGCGCCTATAGCGAAGGAGCACTCCGTGCAGGACCGCAGTCAGATCTTCGTCGGTGGCAAGCTCGTGGACTCGGACGCGAAGGGCCGCATCGACGTCATCTCCCCCAACACCGAAGAGGTGATCGGCCGCGTGCCGGATGCGACGCCCGCCGACGTGGACCGCGCCGTGGCCGCCGCGCGCGAGGCCTTCGACAAGGGCCCCTTCCCGCGCTGGAGCCCCGAGGAGCGCGCCGACGCGATCAGCCGCCTCTCCGAGGCGCTGAAGAAGCGCGGCCAGGAGATCGCGACGACGATCGCGTCCGAGAACGGCTGCCCGATCTCGATGTCGCTCGGCACGCAGGTGTTCGCCTCGACCATGGTGCTCGACGTCTACGCCGGCATCGCGCGCAGCTTCCCCTTCGACGAGACGCGGAAGGGCATCGATGGGCCAGCCGGTGCGCGTGCGCCGCGCGCCGGTCGGCGTGTGCGCTGCGATCGTGCCGTGGAACGTGCCGCTCTACGTGATGGCGATGAAGCTCGGCCCGGCGCTCGCCGCGGGCTGCACGGTGGTGGTGAAGGCGGCGCCCGAGACGGCGCTCGATCCCTACCTGCTGATGGAAGCCACGCAGGAGGCCGGCCTGCCGCCGGGCGTGCTCAACGTGCTCACGCGCCGGGCGCGAGACGAGCGAGTACCTGGTGAAGCACCCCGGCGTCGACAAGGTGAGCTTCACGGGCAGCACCGCCACCGGCTCGCGCATCGGCGCGCTCTGCGGCGAGCAGATCAAGCGCTGCACGCTCGAGCTCGGCGGCAAGAGCGCCGGCGATCGTGCTCGAGGACGTGGACCTCGCGACCGCCGTGCCGCAGATGCTCGGCGCGGGTCTGCTCAACAACGGCCAGGCCTGCGCCGCGCAGACGCGCTTCCTCGCGCCGCGCAGCCGCTACAAGGAGGTCGTGGACGCGATGGCCGCGGGCATGCGCGCCATGAAGGTGGGCAGACTCGCTCGACCCGGCCACGCAGATCGGCCCGGTGGTGGCGAAGCGCCAGCGCGACAAGATCCTCGGCTACCTCGACGCCGGGAAGAAGGCCGGCGCGAAGGTCGCCACCGGCGGCGGCGCGCCGAAGGGGCTCGACAAGGGCTGGTTCATCGACCCGACCCTGTTCTACGACGTGAACAACCAGATGACGATCGCGCGCGAGGAGATCTTCGGCCCCGTGCTCGTCGTGATCCCGTACGACGGCGAGGAGCAGGCGATCGCGATCGCGAACGACTCGGACTTCGGCCTCGGGCGGCGGCGTCTGGTGCGGCGACACCGCGCACGGCGTCGAGGTCGCGACGAAGATCCGCACCGGCACGATCACGGTGAACACGCCCATGCTGCTCGACTTCAAGCAGCCCCTTCGGCGGCTTCAAGAAGAGCGGCATCGGGCGCGAGCTCGGGCCCGAAGGCATCGCGCCCTACACGGAGTACCAGTCGATCATCCAGCCCGCCGGCTGAACGGCCACACGAGCTGAGCGGCCCAGCCCGGCGGCGGCTCGTCCGCGAGCACGCCGTAGCGGGCGGGCCACGCGGCGGCCGGCAGATAGTGCGTGCCGAACAGGCGGTCGATCCACGGGAAGGTGGACGGCGAAGTTCTTGTCGACGGCTCGGCGTCGCGCGGCGTGGTGCCAGTGGTGGAAGCGCGGCGTCGCGAGAGACGTCCAGCGAGCCAGCCGGAGCGCGAAGCGCAGGTTCGCGTGCAGATCCACGTCGCCTGGAACGCCACCAACACCAGGTAGGCCAGCAGAGCGCCGCGGGCGCGAAGCCGAGCACGAAGAGCGGCACGAACGCGACGGCGCGCGTCACCACCACGTCGACGAGATGCAGCCGCGAGCCCGCGAGCCAGTCCATCGCCTCGCTCGAGTGGTGGATCGCGTGGAAGCGCCAGAGCCAGGGCACGGCGTGGAAGGCGCGGTGGACGGCGTAGCTGGAAGAGATCCGCGATCAGCGAGCGCCGCGGCGAACTGGAGCGCGAGCGGCTGCGCGGCGACCGCCGGCCTGGAGCGCGCGGCGAGACGACCCCGCCGAACAGCAGCAGCGCCGGCGCGAGCGTGAGCAGCGCGAGCACCTGCACCAGCAGGTGGCTCACGAAGAAGTGCGCGAGGTCGGTGCGCCAGCCGCGCCGGAAGACGCGGCTGCTCGCGCAGCCGCGCGAAGGCGCGCTCGAGCGGCACGAAGACCAGCGCCGAGCACCAGCAGATCGAGCACGAACCAGTCGAGGCCGAGATGGGGCGAGGGCGCCACCGGGCCGGACCTCGATCCAGGCGCCGCCGAGCGAGATGCGCGGCGCCAGCGCGAGCGCGAGTGCCGAGCGCAGCCGAGCCGCCGGCGCTCGCCGAGCAGCACCGAGAGCGCGCCGAGCCCGAGCGCGCAGCACGAGCGCCGCCGAAGAGCGCCGCGCGCACCAGCGCCATCGGGTACACCGCGCGCAGCTCGGGCGTCGTCAGCAGCTCCGGGAAGCGGAAGCAGAGCACCGCGAACGCGGCGAGCGTGGCGAGGAACAGCGAGACGATGCCGAGCAGCCAGCGCCGCCCGAGCGCCTTGCGTTCGCGGTCGGGGAGCGATGCGGCCGCCTGCATGGAGGTTGGATCGGGCGGCCGGCGGGTGCGGCTTAGCGTAGGTCACAGCTGCCCGCGGCAGGCGGCCTGCGCTCCTCAGTTTCGCGCCGTCCGCGTCGGGTGGTGCACGCTGGTCTCCGCACTTGCTTCGCGTGCGGATCCTGCGGCGGGTTGCCGTGCCGCGCATTCGACGGCGCTCAGTTCCGGGGCTCCGGCCGCCTGCCGTGGGCACGAGGCCGGGTAGCGAGGAGCCGGCACTCAGCTCCGCTCGTCCACCGCCAGCGGCAGGCGCGAGGCGCTCGACGTACTCGTCCGGCAGCCCGAGCTCGCGCGCGCCGGCGAGCAGGAGGCCGAGGTAGCGGCGCGAGGGCTTGCGCTCGGGCCGGCTGATCTGCGAGCGGTACGTGAAGGCGGCGAGCAGCAGGCCGTCGTGCGTGTGCACCTCGACCGCGAGCCGGCGGTAGACGCCCCGGTCCACGCCCTCGGTGCGGTCGAGCCGCTCGGCGTCGGCGTGCGTCAACCGATAGAGCGCGCCCCACACGTCGTCGCCCGGGCGCGGCGCCACGTTCGCGACGCCGCGCTCGCCCGGCCCCACCGGCAGGTCGAAGCGCAGCTCGAAGTCGTGGAGCACGCCGATGCGCGTCGCGAGCGGCTGCATCGCCGCCGCCCGAGGAAGGTGCCCGGGTCGAGGTTGCTGCCGTACGCGAAGTACCAGAGCGTCGAATCCATCCGAGGAGGTTATGGTTCCACTTTTTCCGGGAGTTCCGCCATGAGCGAAGAGCCGCGCATCTTGACGAGCCTCGACGACGAGGGCGTCCTGCTCGTGACGCTGAACCGCCCGAAGAAGAAGAACGCCTTCGACGACGCACAGTGGGACGGCGCTCGCGAGCACGCTCGCTGGAGGCGAGCCGGGATCCGCGCGTCGCGGCGGTGCTGCTCACCGGCGCCGGCGGGAACTTCTCGTCGGGGGTGGACCTCGCGAGCTTCGCCGGCGGCGCGCGCCCGCCGCGCGCGGATGGCTTCGCGAGCGCCTTCCATGCCTGCGAAGCGGCAGTGCTCGGCTTCGACAAGCCGCTGCTGGCGGCGGTGGCGGGCGTGGCGGTGGGCGGCGGCTGCACCATCGCGATCGCCTGCGACGTCGTGTACGTCGGCGAGAGCGTCCGCATGCGGCTCCCGTTCGCGAACCTCGGCCTCGTGCCGGAGATCGCGAGCAGCTACACGCTCCAGGCCGCGATCGGCCGCCAGCGCGCCGCCGAGCTGATGCTGACCGCCGAATGGATCGACGCCGCGCGCGCTGTCGAGATGGGGCTCGCGGCGCGCCGCTTCCCCGACGCCGAGCTGCTCGATGCCGCGCTCACGAAGGCGCGCCAGATCGCGCAATGGCCGATCTCGGCGCTCGTCGCCATCAAGCGCACGCTCCAGGTGGCGCACCGGGCCGGCATCGGGGCCGCGCTGGCCGTCGAGAGCGAGGGGATGCGCCAGCTCGCGGGCTCGCCCGAGAACGTCGAGGCGGTGAAGGCCTTCCTCGAGAAGCGGCCCCCCGACTTCAAGCAGTTCCGAGAGCCGCGCTGAGCGGGGCGCGCCGCGGGCGCAGCTCCTCGGGCCAGGCGCTCGGATCCTCTGCCGGGAAGATCCGCAGCTGCTGGCCCGTCGCGGTGAGCAGCTCCTCGGGCTCGCACCCGAGCGCAGCGGCGGCTGCTGCCAGCCCGGACTTCGTGACGCCGTTGATGCCGGCGGCAAGCGTGCTGCCGCCGCACTGGAACAGGCCCGCGATCTGGGTGCGCACCGGGAAGCCGAAGGGCCCGAGGTTGCGCAGCGTCTTCTCGGTGCCGTAGATGCTGCCCTCGCTCGCGTGTAGGTAGTGCATGTTCGTGAGCGGCGTTCCGAGCGAACGGAACACCACGCGCGCAGCGAAGCCGGGCACGAAGCGCTCGATCTCCTCGAGGATTTTCGCAGTGAGGTGATCCTTGAGCCGCTGATACTCCTCGGGCCGCCGGCCGGACCGCGAGCCACGCCACTTCGCGAAGGCGCGCGGCGTCGCGACCGCCATCGCCTCGACCGTGTGGAGGCCGTCGCTGCGGAGCGACGGATCCTTGAGCGTGGTGGCGTTGAAGAACAACCCCGGGAGAGCAGAGACGCCCGACAGGTCGTCGGCTTCGGCCACGCGGTACGCCGCATCGATGTCGTGTGTCCGGCTATACCAGACGTTCCCGGAATCGATGCCGGCGGCCCGCAGGTCCATGTCCACCGCCAGGAACAGGCTGAGCGTCGAGACGGAGTAACGCAGGTGAGCGATGCGACGCCGCAGTCGGGCGCTCTGGTGCCGGGCTTCGACGAGGCGGCCCCACGTGACGCCGGGGTCGGCGTCGGAGACGACGAGGTCGGCGCGCACCTCGCGGCCACCCGCGAGCCGGACGCCGATCGCGCGCCCGCCCTCGATCAGGATCCGCTCGACCTCGCTGTGGAGCCGCAGCTCGCCGCCGTGCTTCTCGAGCTGGCGGACCAGAGCGTCGGGGATGGCGTGGCCACCGCCGCGCGGATAGCAGCCGCCGTCGAAGTAGTAGTCCTGGAGGCCGGCATGCAGCACGGCGGGCGCGCGCGCCGGCGCCATGCCGTGGTCGCCCGACTGGATCGAGAGGATGGAGCGGAGGAACGGGTCGTGGGTGAAGCGATCGAGGAAGCGCGCGAGCGGGAGCCAGCCGTGGCGCAGCACCGTGGGCATGCGCGCCGGCAGCAGCACCGCCTCGCGGATGCCGTGCGGCGGCGCAGCCCACACGAGCTCGTCGGACATGCGCTTCACGAGGCTCATGTAGCCGTCGATGCCGGCGGCCTCCGAGGGGAAGCGCTGCTTCAGGCGCTCGGCGAAGTGCAGCCGGCCCTTCGGGATGTCGAAGCGCTCGTCACCGACGAACACCCGGTCGTAGCCGTCGGGATCGAGCTCGAGGAACACCAGCTCGTTCGCGACGCCGAGCCCCTCGTAGATCCGGCGCAGGCCGCCGCCGGGGCCGAGGTACCCGATGTAATGGATGCCCGGGCTGAACGAGAAGCCGCCGAGCGAGAACGACTGACTGTAGCCGCCGGGGCGTTCGCTCTGCTCGAAGACCACGACGCGGCGTCCCGCGCGCGCCAGGGCAAGTGCTGCCGTGAGACCGCCGGAGCCCGAGCCGACGACGATCGCGTCGCAGTCATTCACGCCCCGGCGCGCTCGGAGAGCCGAGCCGTCTCTTGGGTGAGCTCCGGGATCGCCACGCCGTGCGGGCACGCGGTTGCGCACGGCGCACCGCTGCACGTGAGGCACGCGGCGGCGCCGCCGGCCTCGGCGAGCGCGGCGCGCGCGAGGTGCGGCTCCTCGTAGTCCACCGCGTACATGCGCGCGCGCAGCACGTCGGGAATCGAGACGCCGGCCGGGCACGCGCTCGCGCAGTCGGCGCAGCCGTAGCGACACTGCGTGCGCTCGGTGCGGCGCGCATAGCGGCGCAGCAACGCCGCATCGGCCGGGTGCGGCTGCGTCCAGCCCGAAGCGCCGAGGTATTCGTCCACCTGGGCGGGGCTCTTCATCGTCACGATCAGCGCGTCGGCGAGACCGGTCGAGAAGATCCAGCGAAAGGCGGCCTGCGCGAAGCTGGCGCCCGCGCCCTCGTAGGGCCGCATGTCGTTGAGGCGCGCGCCGCGCAGCGTCTTCATCGCGATCACGCCGATGCCCTGCGCGCGCGCCTTCGCGAGCACGCGCGGCAGCTCGGGCTGGCGCGCCACGAAGTCGAAGCTGCCGGTGAAGCGCTCGTAGAAGGCCGGATCCTGCCCGAAGTTGAACGCGACCAGCACCACGTCCACGAGCTTGCGATCGACGGCGAGATCGAGGCATTCGACCAGCCGCCCGCCGTGGCCCGACATGCCGGTGAAGCGGAGCTTGCCCTGCTGCTTTGCGCGGGAGGTGAACTCGTGCCACTCGTCGTTCTGGAGGCGCGCGGGGTCGTTCACCGCGTGATTGAAGTAGACGTCGATGCGGTCGGTGCGGAGGCGGCGCAGGCTGCCTTCGAGCGTCGCGAACAGCTCCGCGCGCTTCGCGTGCGGGCCGGCGCTCTGCTTGCTCGCGAGCAGCACCGCGTCGCGGCGGCCCGCGAGCGCGCGCCCGATAGTCTCCTCGGAGGCGCCGGACTCGTAGCTCTCGGCCGTGTCGAAATAGGTGATGCCGCGCTCGAGCGCGTGCTGCACGAGCGCCGCGTCGCCCGAGAGCGAAGACGAGCCGAAGCCGATGTCGGGCAGCTCGAGGCCGGTCTTGCCCAGCGTGACGCGCCGGCGCACTTGCGGCGGTTCGGCGGCGGCGGCCGGCAGGCCGCCTGCGAGGGGCAGCAGTGCCGGCGCGAGGCCGAGTGCGATTCCGCGACGGAGCAGCTCGCGACGATCGAGCATGATGGCCTCCCTCGTGCGTCTCGGATGCTAGCGGCCGGGTCAGCGCGACCCGCGCACCGGCAGATGGATCGCCGACGGCCAGCTCGGTCCGAGGTAGACCGACTGCTCCGAGCCGCGCAGCGTGGTCGCGGTCGCGAGCGGCTCGCCGGTGCCGAGGTTCCGCGCGAAGCGCGGATGCGCGCCGCTCGACACCTGGACGCGGATGCGATGGCCCTTCCGGAAGCGCTGCGCAGTCGGCCAGAGCGCGACGCGCACGGCGAGGACGCCGTCCACGCGGCGCCGCCAGCGGCCGGGCGCGATGCGCTCGATGCCGTCGCAGACGTTCGTCGAGCGCCCGCGCTCATCGACGTCGCAGAGCCGCACGAACACGTCGAAGTGGCCCTGGTTCGACGACACGAAGAGCTCTGCCGCGACCTCGCCGATCACCTCGACGTCGCGCTCGAGCGCGTCGCTCGTGTAGGTGAGCACGTCGGCGCGCGCCTCGGTCGCGCGCTGGTCGCGGCGGCCGGCGGCCGCGGAGAGCAGGGTGCCGCCGGCGATCGGCGTGGGATCGGCGGGGTCGTAGCGATAGGGGTCGGGCTCCGACACGCCCGGCGCCTCGCGCGCGAGGCGCCCGCCCGCGTGGAGATGCCACGGCTCGGGCGCATGGCCGGCCGGCGGCCAGCTCGCGAAGCCGCGCCACTCCTCGGCGCCCATCACGTAGACGCGCACCGGGTCGGCGCGCAGCCGCGAGCGATCGCCGGCGAGGTGCGCCGCGAACCAGGCGAGCGAATCGCGCAGCTGCTCACCCATGCCGGCCGGCGCGGTGTGGGTCCACGGCCCGATCACGAGCCAGGGCGGATTGCCGGCGCCGGCGAGCGCGCGGTAGTCCGCGAGCTGGAGCGGCAGGAAGATGTCGTACCAGCCGCCCACCATCGCCACCGGCACACGCACGTCGGCAACGCGGTGGCTGTGGTCGGCCGCGGCCCAGAACGGGTCGTCGACCGAGGCGTGGCTCACGAAGTCACGCCAGAAAGGGACGCGCCGGCCGACGATGCGCTCGTCGAGCGTGAGCAGGGGCAGCTCGTCGATGTGGCGTGCCACGCGCCGCGGGCCGATCCCGAGGAGCTGCGCGAGCCCGGCGAACCGGCGCTCCTGCGTCGAGACCATCGCCGTCCAGCCGATCGCGTCGTCGAGCGAGAACGAGCCGCCCGCGTACCAGTGCGCCGCGAGGTTCGACATCGTGATGTGCGGGCAGAGCGCCGCGAGCGCGGGGCCCGCGTCGCTCGCGATCGCCCACTGCACGTAGCCGAGGTAGCTCGGTCCGCTCATCGCGAGGCGCCCGTCGAACCACGGCTGGCGTTGGAGCCAGCGCAGCGTGGCGAGGCCGTCGGCGCGCTCGTCGAACTGGGGGCGGAACGTGCCGCCCGAGCCGAACGTGCCGCGGCAGCTCTCCACCACCAGCCGGAAGCCGCGCCGCGCGTGCACAGGGCCGAGCAGGCGCCCCACGTTGCGCCGCCCGTAGGGCGAGCGCATCAGCACGGTGGGCAAGCGCTCCGCGCCCGCCGGGTGATGGACGTCCGCGCGTAGACTCACGCCGTCGTCCATCGGGATCGGCACGTCGCGCTCGACGCGTCCGGCCCGGTGCGTCGCGGGCGGCAGCTTCGCGAGGCGCTCGATCAGGCGGGAGAGCAGGCCCACGCGCGCAACATACCCCGGCTCTGGCATCATGCGGCCTTCCGAGAGGAGACGCGATGAAGGACTTCCGAGGCAAGCTCGCCGTGATCACCGGCGGCGGCACCGGCATGGGGCGCGAGCTCGCGAAGCAGCTCGCGGCCGAGGGCTGTCACGTTGCGCTCTGCGACGTCTCCGCCGAGCACATGGCCGAGACGAAGGCGCTCTGTACGAAGGCTGCGCCGCAGGACACGCGCATCACGACGCATCTCTGCGACGTCTCCGACGAAGCGCAGATGCTCGCCTTCCGCGACGCCGTGAAGCGCGAGCACGCGACCGATCACGTGCACCTGGTCTTCAACAACGCCGGCATCGCAGGTGGCGGCAGCGTGTTCACCGACGAGCGCGAGGACTGGGAGCGCACGTTCGGCGTGTGCTGGTACGGCGTCTACTACGGCACGCGCGCGTTCCTGCCGCTGCTCGTCGCGGCACCCGAGGGCCATCTCGTCAACACGAGCAGCGTGAACGGCTTCTGGGCGAGCCTCGGGCCCGACATCCCGCACACGGCCTACAGCGCGGCGAAGTTCGCGGTGAAGGGCTTCACGGAGGCGCTCATCAACGACCTGCGCCTCAACGCGCCGCACGTCGGCGTCTCGCTCGTGATGCCGGGGCACGTCGGTACCTCGATCGTGCTGAACAGCCCCGCGGTGCTGGGCCGGCACAGCCCGAAGGAGATGACGGCGGAGGAGCTGCGCCCGCTGCGAGAGCGGCTCGCGCAGCGCGGGCTGCCCACGGGCGCGCTCTCCGACGACATGCTCCGCGCCGGCATGCAGCAGATGGCGGAGAACTTCCGCGACAAGGCGCCGCTCAGCGCCGCGGCCGCCGCCGCGATCATCCTCGACGGCGTGCGCAAGGGCAGCTGGCGGATCCTCATCGGCGAAGACGCGAAGGAGCTCGACCGCATGGTGCGCGCCGCGCCCGAGCGCGCCTACGAGCCCGACTTCCTCGACGAGCTGCGCGCCAAGGGCCACCTGAACCTCGGCCTCTAGCTGTCGACTCCGAGAACGTTGGTTATGCGGAGCCGGGAGTCTGGGCCGGCGGAGCCCCCACTCTGCTCCGGCGCCAAGAATCCGGGTTATGCGCCTCCGCAGAGCGAGGGCTCCGCCGGCCCACGCCGCCGCTTGCCTCGTGCCTCTCGTCCATCGCCGAGATCACGTCCAGTTCCGGCCGCTGGAGACCGGTCCCTGCGTAGGCGCATAACCCGATTCTTAGCGCCGGAGCAGGGACCGGTCTCCAGCGGCCTCTTGGCCCCAGCTGTGACGAAGTGCTCTCTAGCCGGCGCTTCCGCCGCCCCCCCGGTTCGGGGTGTAGCCGAGCCAGGGGTCGAGGGTGGTGGCCATCTTGCGCTCGAGCTTCTCGATCTGCGCCGGGGTGAGGTCGTCGCGGTAGCCGCCCACCTTGCCGCGCCGGACCTTGTAGGAGTTGGGGTCGTTCACGTCCCCCGCCTTCAGCTTGAAGGACTTCACCTCTTCCCCGCTCTCGATCTTCTGCATGTTGCGGAAGGAGGCGTACTCGACGGCCTCCTTCACCTCGGCGTCGGTGATCGCGGCGAGGCCCATGAAGTCGAGCACGCGGCGCAGCTGGCCGGCCGGGTCGGCCTGCATGTCCTCGTAGCGGAGCAGCAGAAACGCCGCGGGCGTGTGCTGGGCCTCGGCCCAGACGTTGTAGTACCGGAGCAGCGTGTCGAAGCCGCCGATCTCCACGTCGAGGAACTCGGCGAGCGTCCCCTGGAACCGGCTGTGTGTCTCCCTGCGCTTGCCCTGGAACCACCAGAGGTCGCGGATCGGCTCGCGCCGGCTCTTGTGGTGGTAGTAGGAGACGATCACGTCGCGTGGGTCGCGCACCAGCAGGATCACCTTCTTGCCCGCGAGCTTCTCGCGCGTCGTGCTGAGCTCGTGCGGGCGCTTCCGGTGCGGCTGGTCGTCGTGCGTCAGCCGGATGTGCGGCACCTCGGGGATCTGCTCGCCGAAGGTGCTGAGCTTGAGCAGGTTCGGCACGTCGAGCTGGTAGTGCTGCGCGAGCGCGCGGCCGATCTGGAGCGTCACCCACGTGCGCCCGCACTTCGGGTACGAGAGCAGGTAGACGTCGAACTCCCAGCGCCCACGCTCGGTGAGCTTCTTCCGGAGCTTCCGGCGGTGCCGCCGGAGGTCGCCCTTGAGCCGATCGCCGACGCCCACTAGAACTTCGTGTGCCAGTCGTCGGCGAGCGGGCGGCGCGCGGGCCGGAACGCGAACGTGGCGATGTCGCGCCGGTGCCCCGGCTCGACCAGACACGCGTGGTGCAGCACGCGCGCGGTGGTCGCGAGCATGGTGTGGCCGGGCTTGCCGACGAGCTTCACGCGCGCGCCCGGTCGCGTCTCGTGCGCGAGCTCGGGGCTGCGCTCCACGAAGCGGCCGCTCCGCACGAGGCGCTGGCTCTCGGAGCGCTCGAGGCACTCGAACGGACCGTCGGCCTCCGTCACCTCAGTGAGGTTGATGAAGACCTTCAGCACCGACGTGGGCCGGTCGTCCACGTGCCAGTAGTTGTTGTAGACCTCTTCCTCGCTCGTCACGTCGCCCGGCGCGTGGAAGTTCGAGCGCAGCTGGAACTTGTAGATCTTGAAGGGCCCGCCGTAGTAGCGCTCGACGATCCCGCGCAGGCGCGCGTCGAAGAGCTGGAGCGCTTCGGGCACCGCACTGAGCGGCTTCACCAGCTGCCGCGCCCACTGTGTGCGGCGGTCGCGCGTGAGCGAAGGATCGTCCACCGCGCGTCGGAAGGCCTGCTTGATGCGCTCGATCAGCGCCGGGTCGTACGCGACGCCGAGGTCGGCGTAGCCGTGCGCGTCGAGGCTCAGGACGGCCGGGTCGCCGCGCCGCTCGATGTGCTCCTTCGCGGCGAGACGCGCGCGGAAGATCTCCCACGCGCCGCCCACGTCGTTCGAGATCCCGCGCGGGTTCCCGGTGAGGCGGCGTCCCATCCATTCGTCGACAGCGGTGAAGGCCATGAGCGCCTAGGGTAACGACCCGAGCGAAAGCGCTACAGCCGGTAGCCCCAGCGCGCGAGCGGGAGGCCCGTGAGCGCGGCGGTGCGCTGGTTGCTCTCCTCGTAGCGGCCGAGCGTCTCGCCCTCGATGGTCTCGCGCCAGCGCGCGGTGATGCCGTCCTTCACCGAGCGCGGCGTCGCGCGATCCACCCCGTCCACGAGCAGGCGTGCGGGCTTGCTCAGCCACTTCGAGGCGTACGGGCTCCAGCCGTTGAGCGAGTCGGCATTCACGAACGGGTTGAGCCAGCGGAGGAACGAGAGCGCGAGCGGCCCGAGGCTCCGGTTCAGCACCGCGGACTCGGCCTCGGGCGGCGGCGCCTTGCCGCCGCAGAACGCGGCAACCGTCTCGGCGAACGGCTGCGCCTCCTCGCGGAAGCGCTCGTACGCCTGCACGAGCACACGCTCGTTCCCGAACAGCCGCTGGTAGTGCGCGATCAGCCGGTCGTAGCGGAACTGCTCGAAGCGGAAGCCGGGGCGGCGCGAGTCGTCGGGCGTGAGCAGGTAGCTCCGCAGCGAGCACGGCCCGCCCATCTTCACGTACTGCGCGTAGGTCGAGAGGATCATCGAGCGCTGCTCGCGGATCACGATCAGCACGCGCGCGGCGGGGAACACCGCCGCGATGCGGTCGGCGAGCGTGCGGCTGTCGTAGCCGCCCGCGTGCGGGTTGCCCGACAGGCGCATCATGCTGATCACCGGGATCAGCCCCTCGCGCTCGCAGCGCTCGAGCTTGCGCTGCATCTCCGCGCGGCAGCGCGCCGCGTCGAAGTCGAAGTCGTGGACGCGGTAGAGGTCGAGGTCGTCCTGCGTGAAGCGGATGCGGCGGTAGCCGAGCTCGGCGCTCGCGAACATCTGGCGCTGGAGCCAGGTGGTCCCGGTCTTGTGGTAGCCGATGTGGATCACCGGCTCGGTCATGGATGGCCTCGCGCGGGGGCGGCGGACCGGCGAAGCATAGCGACCCGGCTCTAGAGCCCATCTCACAAATCACTCCCGTCGCCGGGCACGTGTCTTCGACCGTCTGGCTGCGTTGCGCTCCCTGCGCCGTAGCTCTCGCTACGGCTCGGTCGCGCGCCTTGCCAGCCGGCCGAATCCACGCGCCGGGCTCGGTCCGGATTCATGAGATGCGCTCTAGAACGCGGTGCAGCTCAGCGAGACCATCTCACCGGGGAACTCGATGATGATCGTCCGGTCGTGCGTGTGGTCCTTCAGCTGGACGTACGAATGGGCGCACTCCTCGTCGAGCTTGCCCTTCAGCTTGACCAGCACCGCGTCGCCGTTGAGCGTGATCGCCGACTCGTCGCTGAACGACAGCCCGAACGCGCCTCGGAACTTGGCCGAGTCCAGCGACTGGCCGCGATAGACGTCGCCGCTCGGAGTGACGAGCGTCCACTGCGGCTCGTCGACGGTCTCGACGCTGAAGCGCGAGTCGCTGCTCGCGATCGATGCGTTGCTCAGGAACGCCGCGGCCGGCGGCGCGGGCGCGAGAGTGGCGACCAGGATCGGCAGGGACAGCATCCGCACCAGCGTTCGCATCGGCAGCCTCCGTTCGGCAACCGTCCATCCTACGCCGGATCCGCAGCGGAGCGGATCGAAAAGCGAAGCTGCCGTGTTGCGCACGAGCTGCGCATCGGTCGCGCGGGCGCCGGCTAGTTCTCCGGCTTCACCGCGATCTTGCCGCGGACGATCGGCTCGCGCGTGTCGAGGAGATTGCCCATGCCGTGGTCGTCGATCACGAACTCGCAGTCGAACGGCGTGGCGCTGAGCCAGAGCGCGAACTCGTCGGGGCCGCCGAGGGTCGCGTGATCCTCGAGGATGAAGACGTAGTACGGGAAGCCCGGGACCGGCACGTCGAGCGTGCCGCCCAGCACCACGAGGCGGCCGGCGTTCGCCTGGCAGGAGACGGGGCCCCCGAGCAGCCCCAGGTCGGGGTAGTCGAAGGAGACCGCGCCCTCTCCGAACTTGTACTTCGCCGAGAACTTCCGGGCGTCGTCGCCGAAGCGCCCCTTGGCCTTGACGACCAGGGTGGGCTGGGGCGCGGCGGTCGCCGCGGCCGCCGCGAGCAGCGCCGCGCTCAGCGTGAGCAGGATCCGGTTCCGCATGGCGTCTCTCCTCGGCGCCGATCCTGCACCGCCGCGCGCCGGCGGGATATGAACCGTCTCACACCCGCGCCGCCGGGCTATCCTGGGCCCCTTCGCTCCGGGAGCCCCCCATGGCCCACGACCCCGTCCGCTTCGACGACCGCATGAGCGATGGCGACGCCTTGATGTGGAACATCGAACGGGACCCGCTGCTGCGTTCGACCATCGCCGTGGTGTGGCTCACCGATCGCGCGCCGGATCGCGCGCGGCTCGAACGCAAGGTCGAGCGCGCCACGCGCACGATCCCGCGCCTGCGCCAGCGCGTGCTGCCGAACCCGCTCGCGCTCGCGCCGCCGCGCTGGCAGGTGGATCCCTACTTCGACCTCGCTGCGCATCTCTCGTGGCACAAGGCGCCGGGCGACGGCTCGCTGCGCGCGCTGCTCGACTTCGCCCAGCCGATGGCGATGCGGCACTTCGACCTCGCGCGGCCGCTCTGGGAGCTGGCGGTGATCGGGGGCCTCGCGGGCGGGCGCGGCGCCCTCGTGTTGAAGCTCCATCACTCGATCAGCGACGGCATGGGCCTGGTGCGCATGACCGAGGCGCTGGTGGAGCGCACGCGCGAGGCGCCGGCCGTCGAGAAGGCGGCGCCGGAGGCGCCCGAGCCGCGCGAGTGGTCGCAGCTCGAGCTCGCGCGCGACGAGCTCGCGCACGAGTGGCGGCGCCAGCTCGGCCGCCTGCGCCGCATCGGCGGTGAGCTGCTCGGCGCGGCGCGCCATCCGGTCGATTCGGCCGCAACGCTGCGTCACTCGCTCGACTCGCTGCGCCGCGGCCTCGCGCCGGCGGGCGAGGCGCTCTCGCCCATGCTGCGTGGGCGTTCGCTGTCGGCGCGCTTCGACACGCTGCGCGTTCCGCTCGCGGCGCTGCGCGCCGCCGGCAAGAAGGCCGACGGCACGCTCAACGACGCCTTCGTGGCGGCGGTGTGCGGTGGGCTCCGCCTCTATCACGAGGCGCACGATGCGCCGGTCCAAGAGCTGCGCATGACGATGCCCGTGAACATCCGCGAGGGTGACGACGCCGACAAAGCGGGCAACCAGTTCGCGCCGGCGCGCTTTCCGGTGCCGATCGCCATCACCGACCCGAACGAGCGCATGCGCGCGATCGGCGCACGGGTGCGGCGCGAGCGGGCGGAGCCGCTCCTCGGCTTCCTCGAGGGCGTCGCCGGCGTGCTGAATCGGCTGCCCACCAGCCTGTCGGTCTCGCTGTTCGGCTCGATGCTGAAGGGCATCGACTTCGTGACCAGCAACGTGCCCGGCCCGCGCCGCGAGGTGTTCACGGCCGGCGCGAAGATGGACGAGGTCTATGGCTTCGGGCCGCTCTCGGGCGCCGCGCTCAACGTCACGCTGTTCAGCTACGCCGGCACCTGCTTCGTGGCGATCAACAGCGATCCTGCCGCGGTGCCCGACCCGGAGCGCCTGTGCGAGTGCCTCGAGGCCGGCTTCGCCGAAGTGGTCGGGGTGGCTTGAGCGACGACGAAGCCTCCTACGATCGCTGCTACGGCTGCGGCTCGGGCAACGCGCGCGGCCTGCGCATGACGTTCGCCCACCTGCCCGAGGGTGGCGCGGAGTGTCGCTACACCGCCGAGGAGCACCTCGCGGGCGCGCCCGGCGTGATCCACGGTGGCGTGCAGGCGACGCTCCTCGACGAGGTGATGGGCCACGCCATCCACGTCGCGGACGCGGATCCCGAGCTCGACATCGCGACGGTCGAGTTCGCGCTGCGCTACCGGCGGCCCGCGCCCGTCGCGGTGCCGCTCACGATCCGTGCGAAGCTGCTGCGCGCGGAGGGGCGCGACTACTTCGTGAGCGGAGAGATCGTCTCTCCCGCTGGAGACGTGCTCACCACTGCCGAGGCGCGCTGGCGGCGCGTGCGGCGTTCATAGGAAGAAGGAGGAAGCCGTGGGTCAGGGAAGTCTCGCTGGGAAGGTGGCTCTGGTGACGGGCGCGGCGTCGGGCATCGGCCGCGCGAGCGCGAAGGAGCTGGCGGCGCGCGGCGCGCGCGTGGCGTGCGCGGACGTGAACGCGGCCGGCGCCGAGGGCGTGGCGAAGGAGATCGCGCAGGCGGGCGGCGACGCCTTCGGGCTCGCGCTCGACGTCGCGGACCGCGGCGCGAACGAGCGCGCGGTGGCGGAGGTGGTGCGGCGCTTCGGTGTGCTCCACCTCGCGCACCTGAACGCCGGCATCGCGACGGGCGGCTCCATACTCGAGATCACGCCGGAAGACTGGCGGCGGACGCTGGCCGTGAACCTCGACGGCGTCTTCTTCGGGCTCCAGGCGGCTGGGCGCGCGATCCGCGACGCCGGCGGCGGCTCCATCGTGATCACCTCGTCGGGCGCCGGCCTGATGGGCGGGCATCAGATGGGCGCCTACTGCGCCACCAAGCACGGCGTGCTCGGCCTCATGAAATGCGCAGCGGCCGACCTCGCGCCGCAGAAGATCCGCGTGAACGCCGTCTGCCCGGGCGTGATCGACACGCCGATCTTCGGCGCCATCCACGGCAACCAGGAGGTGATGGAGAAGATCCTCGGCCCGGCGCATCCGATCGGCCGCGTCGGCCAGCCGGAGGAGATCGCGCGCGCCGTCGCCTTCCTGCTCTCCGACGACGCTTCCTTCGTGACGGGCGCCGCACTCTCCGTGGACGGAGGCATGATGAACATCACGGGCGGCGCCGCGCAGTCGCGGCCGGAGCTCGGCAAGCTGATCCAGGAGATCTGAAATGCCGCGTCTGCGACAGATTCCGCGCGCCGAGGCGCCGCCCGACGTGCAGCAGGTCTACGACATGCTGTTCGGCGGGCGCGATCCGGTGGCCGAGCCCGGCACCGCCACCGGCACGCCCGGCAACTGGTGGACGGTGTTCGCGCTCGTGCCCGACTGCTTCCGTCACGCCGTCGCCGGCTTCGGGTTCTACCGCAGCAAGGCGCGGAAGCTCGACCCGAAGCTGCGCGAGCTCGGCCAGATGCGCGCGGGCTTCGTGTGCGAGAGCCAGTTCGTGTTCTCGCAGCACTGCAAGGCGGCGCGCGACGTCGGCCTCGCCGAGGAGAAGATCGCGGCGGTGCCGGCCTGGGCGACCGCGACCGTGTTCTCGCCCGTCGAGCGCGCCGTGCTCGCCTACACCGACGAGCTGGTGCTCCAGCTCGGCCGCGTGCAGGACGCCACCTTCGCGGCGCTGAAGGCGCAGCTCTCGGACGAGGAGATCCTCGAGCTCACCTATGTCACGGGCCTCTACTTCATGCACGCGGTGATGACGCGGGCGCTGAAGCTCGAGTACGACGACGTGCCCGAGCGCATGGTCGAGGTGCCGGCGCCCGCGGCCGGGCGGCGCGGCGGCGACTTCATGGGTGGCGTCGGGCGGCCGGGCTGAGCCGGTGGTGACGCTGCTCCGTCACCTGCTCTCGATCGCGCTGCTGCCCTTCACGGTCGCCGTGCTGGTGCCGCTCTGGATCGCGCGGCGCAGCGGAGCCGCGCCCGCACTCGGCGCATCGGCGGGCGAGCTGGCCCTCCAGCTCCTCGGCCTCGTCGCGCTGGGCGTCGGGCTCGTGCTGTTCGGCGCCTCGCTGCGCCGCTTCGCGACGGAGGGGGAGGGCACGCTCGCGCCGTGGGATCCGCCGAGGAAGCTCGTGGTGCGCGGGCCCTATCGCTTCGTGCGCAACCCGATGATCTCGGGCGTGGTGTTCGTCTTGTTCGCCGAGTCGCTGCTCCTCCTCTCGCTCCCGCACGCCGCGTGGGCGCTCGCCTTCCTCGGGATCAACCTCGCCTACATCCCGCTCTTCGAGGAGCCGCAGCTCGAGCGGCGCTTCGGCGATCCGTATCGCGAGTACTGCCGGAACGTGCCGAGGCTGCTCCCGCGCCTGCGTCCTTGGGAGGTGCGCCAGGGCTAGGCGGTCGTGCGCCACTGTGCGCCTCGCTCAGCCGTCGAGCAGTCCCGCCGCGATGGCGGCGCGGTGCTCGCGCCCGTCGCCGAGCGCGGGCCGGGAGGCGAGCGCGCGGCGCAGATAGAGATGGGCGTCGCAGTCTTCGGTGAAGCCGTAGCCGCCGTGGAACTGCACCGCGCGCGAGCAGGCGTAGGGGTAGGCCTCGCTCGCCGCGGCCTTCGCCATGCGCGCGAGCCGCTCGGCTTCGGCGTCGCCAGCGTCGAGCGCGCTCGCGGCTGCGTAGACCAGCGTGCGCAGCTGCTCGACGGCGATCAGCACGTTCACGAGCGGGTGCTTGATCGCCTGGAAGCTCCCGATCGCCTTGTCGAACTGCACGCGCGTCGCCGCGTACGCGGCCGTCATCGCGAGCGAAGCATCGGCGCCGCCGGCCATCTCCGCCGCGAGCGCGAGCCACGCCCACGGCCGCCACGCGCGCCACGCCGCCTCCGCATCCTCGGCGAGCGCCTCGCACGGCGCGCCGGCGAAGCGCACACGCGCCGTCCGTCGCGACGGATCGACGCCGCGCTCGGCCTCGATCGCGACGCCGGCGGCGTCCGCCCGCACCACGACGAGACGCAGGACGCCGCGCTCGCGCGCCGGCGCGAGCAGAAGCTGCGCCGTGCCGGCTGCGCTGACGTGGTGTTTCACGCCGCTCACGCGGCCCGCGTCGAGCGTCACGCTCGTGGCGCCCGCTTCCCACGCGCCATCCGCCTCGACGTGGGCCAGCGCTGCGACCGCGTCGCCGCGTGCGATCTCCGGCAGCCAGCGCTCGCGCTGCGCTCCGTCGCCCGCGAGCTCGATCCCCTTTGCTGCGAGCAGCGTCGGGAGCAGGGGCGAGGGCAGGAGGCGCCGGCCCGATTCTTCGGCGAGCACCGCGAGGTGCATTGCGCCGAGGCCGGCGCCGCCCTGCGCCTCGGGGCTCACGAGCCCCGTCCAGCCGAGCGCGGCGATCTCCTTCCAGAGCGCCGGATCGTCGCCGCGCGCATCCTGCGCGAGCCGCCGCAGCTCGGCCGGCGTCACGCGCTCGCCGAGCCAGCGCCGGGCTTCGCTCCGCAGCAGGGCATGCTCGTCGTCGTAGCGCAGCGTGGAGCTCATCGTGTCTTCGGCAAGCCGAGCACCTTCTCGCCCAGCACGTTGCGCAGGATCTCGCTGGTGCCGCCAGCGATGGTTCCCGCGAAGCTGCTCATGTAGCTGTGCGGCCACTCGCCCCAGAGCGTGCCTGCATAGCCCGCGACCTCGCAGCCGAGCTCGCCGACGCGCTGCGCGTGCTCCGTCCCGACCAGCTTGCTCATCAGCGGCAGCGCCTGCGGCCGATCGGCGACGAGGCCGGGGCTGCGCATGCGCGCGCCCGTCCAGCGCAGCGCGGTCGCCTCGATCGCGAGCGCGGCGAGCCGGTCGCGGATCACGGCGTCGTCGCGAACGTGCGCCGGCGCCGCCCGGAGCAGCGCGATCAAGCGCTCGAGGTCGGCGCCGCCCATGCCCGAGGCGCCGGCCGAGCCCTCGCTCGCGCCGCGCTCGAAGGAGAGCGTGGCGGTCGCGAGCTCCCAGCCCTGGCCTTCGCGGCCGAGCAGCGCGTCCGCGGGAATGCGCGCGTCGCTGAAGATCACCTGATTGAAGCCGCCCTCGCCGGTGAACTTCACGAGCGGCCGCACCTCGACGCCGGGGATGCGCAGCGGCGCGAGGAAGTAGGAGATGCCGGCATGCTTGGGCGCGCTCGGGTCGGTGCGCGCGAGCAGGATCATGTAGTCCGCAAAGCGGCCGAGGGAGGTCCACACCTTGTGGCCCTCGATCCGGTACGCGTCGCCGTCGCGCACGGCCCGCGTGCGCAGCGAGGCGAGGTCGCTGCCCGATCCGGGCTCGCTGAAGCCCTGGCACCAGATCTCGTCGGCGCGCAGCAGCTTTGCGAGGAAGCGCTGCCGCTGCGCCTCCCTCCCGAAGTGGAGGATCATCGGGCCCGCCCACGCGAGCGCCACGTTGTTCACCAGGAAGGGCGCGCCGGCGTGCGCGAGTTCGTGGTCGATCGCGCGCTGCGCTCCGCGCGCGAGGCCCCGGCCGCCGTACTCGACGGGCCACTCCGCGCCGACGAAGCCCGCGTCGTAGAGGCGCGCCTGCCAGTCGCGCAGCCAGCGCATCTGCTCGTCGCTCGTGACGGTGAGCGCGTTCTGCGGCAGCGCGAACGCGGGCGCTGGCGGCAGGTTCGTGCGCAGCCACTCGCGGACGCGCGCGCGCAGCTGGTCGATCGGGTCGCTCATGGGGGCCGCATGCTACCGCGGGCAGCCTGCCGAGAGCGACTCTCAGCGCGCGTGCTTCTGCATGTAGGCGAGGATCGTCTGCATCTCTGCTTTGCTCGGCGTCCGGGTCCCCGTCAGATCGTCGATCATGTGCACGTCCATCCGGCCCACCACGCTCGCCCACTCCGCGCCCGTGTGGAGCGTCGGCGGAGGCGCGGCGTGGCACTGGGTGCAGTAGCTGGAGACGAGCTTCGCGCCCGGCGAGCCGGCGTCCGGCAGCGGCTTCGCCTGCGTCGGGGCGCCGCGCATCATGCCGGGTCCCATCATGCCCGGGCCCATCATCCCGTTGGGGCCCATCATCGGCCCGTTCCACATCCACCCCATGCCGCGCATGTTCTCCATGTCCCGGTACATGGTCTGCCAGTGCTCTTGCAGCAGCTTCTGCCGCTGCTGCGGGTCCGTGGTCTGACCGAGCTGATTCATCTGCTCGTGCATGCGCTGCATGTTCTCGCGCATCTGTTGGCCGTACTGCTCCGGAGTCATGCCCTCGGGCACCGACCAAGCCGCCCCGGACCCGCCGAGCGCCGGACAGCTCGTCGCCCCGGGGCCCATCATGTCCGGACCCATCATCCAGGGAGAGCCGGCGCCCCAGCGGCCGTGCATCCAACCCATGTAGTCCTGCATGCCTCGCCAGTTCTGCTGCATGAGGCCCTGGCGGGTCGCGGAATCCTTCGCGGCTTGAAGCTCGTCGAGCTGCTTCTTCAGCGAGTCGAAGCGCTGCTGGAGCTCGCGAACGTCTGCCTCGCTCGGCGCGGTCGGCTTCGGCGGTGTCTGGGCATGGGCCGGCGCTGTCCCGAGCACGAGCAGAGCGAGCAACACGGTGCGAAGAGTGCTTTCGAAGATGGTCATGAGCTCGACTCCTCCCTTGACCAGGACATCTGAATAGCTAGTCAGACTTGTAGATCAAGGAGGCAAAGTGCCCCGTCCCGACTCGCTCGACGCCTGCTCCGTGAAGGTCGTGCACGCTTCGAGGGTGCGGTCCGCCCGTGGACGATTGACCTCGATATCCGAGACGGATCGGATCTGCGCCCTGTTCCGCCTGCTCGGCGACCGGACGCGGGTGAGAATCCTCGAGGCGCTTCTGCTCGGGGACGAGTTCTGCGTGTGCGACCTGGCGGCGACGGTCGGCGCCCTCGAGACCACCGTCTCGCAGTCGCTTCGGCTGCTTCGTGCCGCGGGGCTCGTCAGAGCGCGACGCGAGGGACGCATGGTGTTCTACACGCTCGCGGACGCCACGGTGCGTCGGCTGCTCGAGGGTGCCCGCGCTGGAGCGCTAGCCGAGGCGCCGGATTCTGGTGCGAGGAGGCGTTTGCGCGGGGCCCGCCGAGGCACAGCGCGAGGGGCCCTACCTTCGAGCTGACGCTCAGGGCTTGGCCGGCGGCTTCATCCCCATGCCCATCCCCTGCCCCATACCCATGCCCTGGCCCGCGTTCGGGCAGGTGCCGGGCGCCATCGCGCAGGTCTGGTCGTGCATCATCTGCCAGTGCTGCTGCATGCCCATCATGTGCTGATGCATCATGGGCATCATCGGGTTCGCCGTGCCCTTGGCGTCGTTCTCCTGGAGCGCCTTCTGCATGGCGTCCAGATCCTTCTGCATCTCGGCGAGCTGCTTCTGGAGCTGCTCGACCTGCGCCCGGGTGGGCGGAGCGTCGGCGGGCGGCGCCGCTCCGGCGGCGCTCGCAGCACCGACCGCGATGGCCACCAGGATGGCTCGAGTGCGTGACATGGTGTGTCCTCCTCGCGTCGAGGAGAGCAAGGGCCGTGCCACGCGCTGGCGGCCTTCGCCGCCCATCGCCAGGGGCGCGAATCGAGGCATCCCGCCTCCAAGACGGGACAAGCCTCCCCATCTCTATTCATCGAATGCCCGATCGATGCGCTCGAAGCGGCGCCGGATCATCTCGCGGCTCTCGGCGTGCGGCAGCAGGTAGAGCTTGTTGCGGCGGATCCCATCCACCACCAACGCGGCCACCTCCTCGACGCCGATCGTGCGGCCGGCCATCTGGCCCTCTTCGATCTTCGGGTAGTTCTGCGCCTCGGGGCCGCCGTAGTCCGTCTGCCGATTCCGGCCCGACGCGTCGATGTTCGTGCGCACCCGCATCGGGCAGAGCACGGAGGCGCCGATCTGGTTGCCGCGCAGCTCGCGGTGGAGCACCTCCATCAGCGCCACGACGCCGTACTTCGCGACGCAGTACGCGCCGAGCCCGATGTTGGGCACGAGCCCCGCGAAGGAGGCGGTGGCGAGCACGTGCCCGCCTTCGCCCTGCTCGACGAGCCGCGGCACGAAGGCCTCGACGCCGTGGATCACGCCCCAGAGATCGACGTCGATCACCCAGCGCCAGTCTTCGTGCGTCATGCCCGTGACGGGGCCGGCCACCGCGACGCCGGCGTTGTTGAAGACGACGTCGGCGCGGCCGTAGTGCTTCCACGTGGCGTCGGCGAGCGCCTCGACGGCCTTGCGATCGGTCACGTCGGTGACGACGCCGATCGCGTCGGCGCCCGCGGCGCGCAGCTTCGCGGCGGCGGCCTCGAGCGCCTTCGCCTCGACGTCGGCGAGCACGAGCTTCGTGCCCTCGCGCGCGAGCGCCTCGGCCGTCGCGAAGCCGATGCCGCTCGCGCCGCCCGTGATCACCGCCACCTTGCCTCGCAGGTCCTTCATGTCGCCTCCTCGTGCGCCGCAGGATACCGTCGGCGCCGTGCCGTCGAGCACCTCCCAGTCCGAGAAGATCCGCTGGGCGCGACGGCTGCCGCCGCTGCTGCTGAAGCGGCTCTACGACGCGGACGCGCGAGGCTTCCGCGACCTCGAGCTGTGCGAGGAGGTCGGCAGCTACCTCTACGCGCGCTGCGCGACGTTCCACCTCGTCGCGCGCGGGGAGGTCGAGTGCCCGAGGTGCCGCGCAGTCTTCGCGGTGGCGAGGCGGGGTGCCAGCCGCTGCCCGGCGCCCGGCTGCGGCTGGGAGACCGACGGCGCGGGCTACCGGCAGAGCCTCCGCGATCACTACGCGTGGACCGGCCGTGCCGTCGCGGCGTTCGAGACCTTCCATCGGCGCTGGCCGGGCGCACGTTCCTACGCGGACAAGATCCTGCTCATCGACCAGCTCATCCACAGCTTCCACGTCGACGAGAAGACGGGCGCATCCGTGAAGTCGGTCGCCTCGAAGCTCCTCGAAGGCAACAAGAAGGACGTGGTGCGCTTCCTCGACGAGCTCTCGGCGCTCGACCCGGCTGCCAAGGAGGAGTGGCGTCGCACGACGGCCGCCACGATCGACGCCCGCGTGCTGAAGAGCCGGAGCTAACGCGCCTCCGGCACGCCCTTCGCCTTCCACTCGTCCGCCGCCGCGCGCACCCACGCGAGGTCGTCGCTGGCTGCGCGTGCGCGCACCTGCGCGAGGTCGAGACCGTAGGCGCGCGCCGCGTTCTCGCCGAGGATCTTCGCCTTGATGCGCGGCGTCAGCTCCGGATAGCCGAAGCGCTCGCGCATCTCCGCGGGGATCTGGAAGGCGCGGAACGCGTCGAGCGCAGGCTGCGACGGCCCGTACCAGATCGCGTCGGTGCCCCAGAGCACGCGGTCCTCGCCGACGGCGAGCAGCAGCTTGCCGAGCACGTGCGCGGCCTCCTCGGGCCGGCGGATCAGGCAGAACCAGGTGGAGCCGAGCTCGGCCCACACGTTCGCGCCGGGGCGGATGCCGGCTGCGCGCAGCGAGGCGACAAGGCGGTTCGTGCCGTCGCCGGCGGTTGCGTCGGTGAATGGTCCTTCGTCGAGGCGCACCGCCGAGCGGCACCTCGTAGCCCGAGTGGTAGATCAGGAAGTCGAGCTCGGGGAACGCGGCGGCGGCCGGGCCGACGTCGCGCGGCGAGCCCGTCGGCACCAGGTAGCTGATGCCCTTGTGCACGCACACGCGCCGCACGCCGCTCGCGCGCACGCGCTCGAGGAAGGGAAGGCCGGTGGCTTCGTCGTCGAGCCACCAGCCGGTCTTCCGCTTCGCGCCCTCCGGTCCCATCTGCCCGAGCGTGTAGACCTTCCAGCCCACCGGGCGCAGGTGCTCGCTCTTCTCGGCGAGCGCTTCGATCTCGCCCGGTACGTCGGGGTGGACGATCGCGTGATTCAGAAGCCGCCCGCCGCCGCCGAGGCGGTCGATCAGCTCGCGCGTGCCGGCGAGCTCGCGGTCGTGGAGCATGCGATCGGGGCCGAGGCCGGGCGCGGAGGTGAGCACGGCGAGCGCCGTCTCGCTCTCGACGAAGACGCAGCGCAGGTACTGCTCGAGGTCGTAGGCCGCGAGGCCGTCCATGCCGCGCCACCAGCCGGGCCGCACCGCCTCGTAGAGCGCGCGGATGTTCGCGTGCCACGGCCGGCACTCCGCGCGGTCGGCCACGAAGTGCGTCTGCACGTCGATCACGACCTCGTCGCCGCCGAGCGCCGCGCGTGCGGCGCCGTCGTCGAGCGCGGCCTCGGGCGGCACGGCGTAGAAGGCGCGCCCTGCCTCGGCGTTCAGCGCGAGCAGACCGGCCGCGGTGCCGCGCCGGCTCGCCGCCCACGCGCCGAGCGGGAGGCCGGTGCGGCGCGCCGCCGCCTCGCCCGCCGCGGCGAAGCGATCGAGCGCGCGCTCCTCGCGCGGCGTCCGCGGCGGCGGCGCGTACTCGTCGCTCGCGCGTCGTTCGAGAAAAGCAGGGAGAGGCGGGCGGCGCGGCATCGCGTCCCACTCTATCGTGGCCCGCTCCATGCGCGCTGCCGTCGCACGCGAGTACGGGCCGCCCGAGACGCTCCGCATCGAGGAGCTGCCGGCCCCGGCGCCCGGGCCGGGCGCGGTGCGGGTGCGCGTGCGCGCTGCCGCGGTGAACTTTCCGGATCTGCTCGTGCTCGCGAACCGCTACCAGGTGAAGGCGGATCTGCCGTTCACGCCGGGCAGCGAGTTCGCCGGCGAGGTGAGCGCGTGCGGGCCCAGCGTCGCCGACCTCGCGCCGGGCGATCGCGTCTACGGCGCGGCGCTGGTCGGCGCCTTCGCCGAGGAGGTCGTGCTGCCGGCTGCGGCGCTCTCGCGCATCCCGGCCGGTGTCGGCTTCGCGGCCGCTGCGGCCTTCGGCGTGGCCTACACCACGGCGTGGGGCGCGCTCGTCTCCGCGGCCGGCGTGCGCGCGGGCGAGACGCTGCTCGTGCTCGGCGCCGCGGGCGGCGTCGGCCTCGCCGCGGTCGAGCTCGGGCGCGAGCTCGGCGCGCGCGTGATCGCGGCGGCGTCGAGCGAGGAGAAGCGCGCGCTCTGCCTGGCGAAGGGCGCGGCCGCGGCGCTCGACTCCGCACCCGAGGGTTTCCGCGAGCGCGTGCGGGGCGCCGCGCCGCGTGGCGTCGACGTGGTGGTCGATCCGGTCGGCGGCGCCGCCACGGAGCCCGCGCTGCGCGTGCTCGCGCAGGGCGGCCGCCACGTCGTGGTGGGCTTCGCGGCCGGCGAGATCCCTCGCATCCCGACGAATCTGCTGCTGCTCCGGAACGCGAGGCTCGTGGGCTTCGAGATCGCGGGCTGGCTGCGCGACCAGCCGGGCGCCGCCCGCGCGGCGCGCGAGACGCTCCACGTCTGGCTCGCGTCGGGCCGGATCGCGCCCCACGTCGGCGGCCGCTTCCCGCTCGAGCGCACGGCCGACGCGCTGCGCCTCGTCGGCGAGCGCCGCGCCCTCGGCAAGCTGATCATCGAGCTCTGACTTCTTGCTTCGAGAGCGAAGCTCGCTGCGCGCCCGCGCAAGGCGCGGGCTTGCGGCGGGGGCGCTAACCATTCGGGATGAAGCGAGACCTGCGCGCTCTCCCCATCACCGACGACGACGCCACCATCGCCCGCGCGCTCGAGAGCGCGAGCATCCCGACGCTGATGATGTCGCTGGTGCACGTCACCGGCGATGCGAGCGTGCTGCGCGGGCCGATCCGCCCCCGGCGTGCGGTGATGGGCGAGGTGCACGGCGGCCTGCCCGAGGCGGAGCGCGCCGAGGTGCGGCGCCAGGCGCTGGCGGCGCTGCGCGCCTACCGCGACGGCGGCTGCAAGCTGCCGCCGCCGCCCGCGCGCGAGACGGTGCGCGAGATGATGAGCTTCATGGTGGGCGAGCCGGTCTCGGACGAGTACGTGCCGATGATGCTCGAGGAGATGGAGCTCGACGGCGTGGACGTGCGCGGCCAGCGCTGGGACAGCGTGCCCGAGGCGCGCCGGCGCGAGTTCCACGTGCTGGTGATCGGCGCCGGCATGTCGGGGA
This sequence comes from uncultured delta proteobacterium, assembly GCA_963716895.1. Classification (GTDB taxonomy): domain Bacteria; phylum Myxococcota_A; class UBA9160; order UBA9160; family UBA6930; genus JBFIYM01. The sequence goes on along the minus strand of CAVQUJ010000010.1, from coordinate 2,039,802 downwards.
TCCTGGCCGCGATCCGCCTCGAGCAGGCGGGCATCCCGTACACCGTGGTCGAGAAGAATCCCGCCGTCGGCGGCACCTGGTACGAGAACCGCTACCCGGGCTGCCGCGTGGACGTCGCGAACCACTTCTACTCCTACTCCTTCGAGCCCAACGACTGGGTGGAGTTCTACTCGCAGCGGAACGAGCTGTTCAGCCTACTTCGAGCGGGTCGCCACCGACTACGGTGTGCGGCCGAAGATCCGCTTCGAGCGCGAAGTGACGAGCGCGCGCTGGGACGAGAGCGCCGGGCGCTGGGACGTGCGCCTGCGCACGAAGGATGGCGCGGAGGAGCGCCTCACCGCGAACGCGATCGTGAGCGCAGTGGGTCAGCTGAACCGGCCGAGCATTCCGAGCATCCCGGGGCGGGAGCGCTTCGCGGGCGCGAGCTTCCACTCCGCCGAGTGGGACCCGGGGCAGGATCTCGGCGGCAAGCGCGTGGCCGTGATCGGCACCGGCGCGAGCGCCTTCCAGCTCGTGCCCGAGGTCGCGAAGCAGGCGGCGCGGCTCACAGTCTTCCAGCGCTCGCCCGCCGTGGATGACGCCGAACGCGCTCTACCACGCGAAGGTGAGCGACGGAAAGAAGTGGCTGATCCGCCACCTGCCCGCGCTATGCGCGCTGGTACCGCTTCCTGCTGTTCTGGCCGGGCTCGGACGGCCTGCTGCCCTCGCTGGTGATCGATCCGAGTTGGCCGCACCCCGAGCGCTCGGTGAACGCGCTCAACGAAGAGCAGCGCGTGATGTTCACCGCGTACCTCGCGTCGCAGGTGGGCGATCGACCCGAGCTGCTCGCGAAGGTGACGCCGAGCTATCCGCCCTTCGGCAAGCGCATGCTCCAGGACAACGGCAGCTGGCTCGGCGCGCTGAAGCGCGAGAACGTGGACCTGATCACCTGCGGCATCCGCGAGATCACGCGCGACGGCGTGGTCGACGCCGAGGGCGTCCACCATCCTGCCGACGTGATCGTCTTCGCGACCGGCTTCCACACGAACAAGTTCCTGTGGCCGATGGAGATCACGGGCCGCGGCGGCGTGAAGCTCGCCGAGCGCTGGGGCGAGGATCCGCGCGCGTACCTCGGCATCACCGTCCCCGACTTCCCGAACCTCTTCTGCCTGTACGGGCCGTCCACGAACCTGGCGCACGCGGGCAGCATCATCTTCCACTCCGAGTGCCAGGTGCGTTACGCGATGGGCAGCCTGAAGGCGCTGCTCGAGAGCGGCCACGGCGTGATGGACTGCCGCCACGAAGTGCACGACGCCTTCAACGCGAAGCTCGACGAGACGCTGGCGCGGATGGTCTGGTCGCATCCCGGCATGAACAGCTGGTACAAGAACAGCAAGGGCCGCGTGATCGCGACGTCACCCTGGCGTCTCGTCGACTACTGGCGCTGGACGCGCGACGCCAACCTGGCGGACTACCGGCTCAGCTGACGCCGCGGCTCGGCCGGCGCGCTCGCCCGGGCGCGCCTCGTGTCGAGCACGATGCCTTCGCGCAGCCCCCAGTCGCAGAGCGTGAAGCCCTCCGCGCGGAGCAGGGACAGCACCGTGCCCAGGATCTCGACGCCGGCGGGCAGCAGCTCGGCGCGGCGAGGCGTCACGCCCGCGAGCTTCTCGAGCGCAGCGCGGTCCATGCCGACGAGCTCGCGTCCGAGCGCCGCGAGCTCCGACCGCTCGACGAAGATGCCGCGCGTGCCGACGTGGGCACTGCCGCGGTGCGCCGCCAGAACGCGCGCCACCGCGCGCACCGTGCCTCCGACGCCGACGCAGCGCACCGCGCCGAGGTTCGAGACCGCCTCGAGCTGAGGCTCGAGCAGCTCGCGCACGCGTGTTCGCACGGCGCGCAGGTTCTCCGCGTCGGGCCCCCGTTCGCCCACGAGCTCGCTGTGCAGTCGCGCCACGCCGGCGGGCAGCGTGCGCACGAGCTGCACGCCCTCGCCGCTGCCCACGACCATGGACAGGTTCCCGCCGCCGAGGTCGAGGCCGAGCACGGAGACGCCACCCAGCTCGACGCGTCCGCGGATGGCTTGGAAGACCAGGCGCGCCTCCTCGTCTGCCGACAGCACCTGCACGGGCGCGCCGAGCGCGGCCCCGACTGCGTCGGCCACGTCGTGGGCGTTCCTCGCTTCGCGGAGCGCGGCCGTCGCGACGGCCACGAGCTCCTCCGGTCGCGAATCGTCCGCCTGCTCGCGCAACGCTCGCGCCGCGCGCACCAGCCGCTCGGCGCGTTCGCTCGGGATTTCCTGCTTCGCGAGGCTGCCGCCCTGCCGCCACGGCACGCGCTCGCGCACGAGTCGCTGCACGTCGCTCGTGGCCGTCGCCTCGGCCACGAGGAGATGGAGCGCGGTGCTGCCGAGCTCGAACACCGCGATGCGCGCCGGCGCGCCGCGGCTCTGCCGCCGCGCGAGACGGTGCAGGCGCAGGCGCGTGAGCCGCGGCAGCGTCTGCGCGAGCTCCCGGCGCGGCGAGAAGTAGGTGGCGTGCGGCGGCTCGCCCTCGATCAGCCAGCTCGAGCCGGGCTCGCTGCGCTCGGCCAGCTCGGGGTTCGGTGCGCCGCCCATCAGGCCCGAGAGCAGCGCCACGAGCTGCGCGCGGTCCACGCACGCCACGGTCGCCGCGTCGAGCGAGCGCAGCAGACGCAACGCGGGCTCGGGCGGCGCGTCGTCCTCGAAGCGGTCGTCGACGTGGATCGGCAGCCCGCGCTCGGCGGCCAACGGCCCGAGCGTCTCGCGGCAGCGGAGGGTCGGCCCGGCGATGAGCCGGTCGATGCTGCGACCGCGCAGGAAGTCGACGAGGCCCGCGGCCTCCGCGCGGCCGGGCTCCGAGAGCGGCCGTGCGCCGCCGGCGCCGCGCCAGCTCGCCGCCTCCACCGTGCTCGCGCAGCGGACGAGGTGGATGGAGAGGCTCATCCCTGCGCCCGCGCCAGCTCCTGGAAACGCGTGTGCGTCGAGAAGCCGTTCGCCTCGGGCAAGCGCTGCCAGCGCCCGCTGCCATCGAGCTCCCAGGCGCGCGCGCGCTCGTCGAAGTTCACCGCGAGGATCTGGTCGAGGCGCGCTTTGAGCGCCGCATCCTCGACGGGCGCGAGCACCTCCACGCGGCGGTCGAGGTTGCGCGACATCAGGTCGGCCGAGCCGAGGTAGTAGCGGCGCCCGCGCGCCGCGCTGCCGAAGCGGAAGATGCGCGAGTGCTCGAGGAAGCGGCCCACCACGCTGCGCACGCGCACCGTCTCGGAGAGCCCGGGCACGCCAGGCCTCAGGCAGCAGATGCTGCGCACGAGCAGGTCGATCTTCACGCCCGCGCGCGAGGCCTCGTACAGCGCGTCGACCATGTCGGGATCCTGGAGGCCGTTCACCTTGATGACGATCTCGCCGTCTTCCTCAGCGGCCTCGGCGCGGATCTGCTCGATCAGGCCAGTGCGCAGCGCACCCGGCGCGACCAGCAGCTTGCGGTAGGCGCCGCTCACGCCACAGCCGGTGAGATGGTTGAACAGCTCGCCCACGTCGGCGCCGATCTCCGGCGAGGCGGTGAACAAGCCGACGTCTTCGTAGACGCGCGCCGTCTCCGGGTTGTAGTTGCCCGTGCCGATGTGGCAGTAGCGGCGGATGCCGTCGCTCTCGCGCCGCACCACCAGCACCACCTTGCCATGCGTCTTCAGGCCGACGAGGCCGTAGACCACGTTGCCGCCCGCAGACTCGAGCGAGCGCGCCCACTCGATGTTGGCCTCCTCGTCGAAGCGCGCCTTGATCTCGACGAGCGTCACCACTTCCTTGCCGTCCTGCGCGGCCTGGATCAGCGCGCGCAGCACGCGGTTGTCGCGCACCGCGGTGCGATAGAGCGTGTGCTTGATGGCGAGCACGAACGGGTCGCGCGCCGCCTGCTCGAGGAACGCCTCGACCGAAGTGCGGAAGGAGTCGTACGGGTGGTGGACCATCACGTCGCCCGCGCGCAGCACGGCGAACAGGTCGGTGTGCGAGTCGCGCGCGAGGCGCGGCTGCGTGGCCGGCTGCCACGGCGCGTCCTTCAGGTCGGGGCGGTCGATGGCGTGGAGCTGCCAGAGCGCGCCGATCGCGAGCGGGCCGTGGTGCATGTACACGTCGCTCTCGGCGAGATCGAGGCCCTCGGTGAGCAGCTGGATCACCTCGGGCGCCGCCGCGGCATCGATCTCGAGGCGCACGGCGTCGTTCACGCGCAGCCGCCGATGCAGCCCCGACTCGATCGCCGCGAGCAGGTCGTCGGCCTCGCCCTCGTCGACCAGCAGCTCGGCGTCGCGCGTGACGCGGAAGGCCCAGCAGCCCACGACCGTGGTGCCGGGGAAGAGCAGATCGAGGTGCGCCGCGATCAGGCGCTCGAGCGGGAGCAGCCGGCCGTCGCCCAGATCGACGAAGCGCGGGAACACCGGCGGCACCTTCACGCGCGCGAAGTGGCGCTCGCCCGCGGCGTCGTCCACCAGCACCGCGAGGTTCAGCGTGAGGTTCGAGATCCACGGGAACGGGTGCGCGGGGTCGACGGCGAGCGGCGTGAGCGCCGGATGGATGCGCTTCTCGTACTCGAGGCGCAGCCGCGCGTGGTCGCTCGCCTCGAGCGCGTCCCAGTCCACGAAGCGGATGCCCTGCTCCGGCGAGCCGCGGCAGCAGCTCCTTCGCGTAGACGCGCTCCTTGCGGCGCATCAGCTCCTCGACGTGGAGGCGGATCTCCTGGAGCTGCTCGCCCGGGCTGCGGCCGTCGGGCGAGGCGGCCAGCACGCCGGCATCCACCTGCGCCTTGAGGCCGGCGACGCGCACCTGGAAGAACTCGTCGAGGTTGGTCGCGCAGATCGCCAGGAACTTCACGCGCTCGAGCAGCGGGAGCTCCGGGTCCTCCGCCAGCGCGAGCACGCGTGCGTCGAAGCCGAGCCAGGACAGCTCGCGGTTCAGGAAGCGGTCGGGGCCGACCGGCTTCGGGGCTCGCTTCTCGCCTTGGGTGGTCACGTCGGCTCTATGGCGATCCAGAGGGGCTATCGGCCGCCAGACGATAACCGACGCCCCGCACCGTCTCGATCAGCCGGCCCGCGCGGCCGAGCTTCTTGCGGATCGACTTCACGTAGGTGTCGATCAGGCGCGGGCTCGCCGCATCGGGCGCGCCGAGCAGCAGCCCGAGCAGCGCCCCGCGCCGCACCACGCGGCCGCGCTCCTGCGCGAGGAGGCGCAGCACCTCGAACTCGCGCCAGGTGAGCGGGACCGGCTGGCCGTCGATCTCCACCAGTGACTTGCGGTAGTCCACGCGGAGCGGCCCGACGCGCGCCTCGCCCTCTTCGGTGAGCACGCGCGGCTGGCGCCCGCGGCGTAACAGCGCCTGCACGCGCGAGGCGAGCTCGCGCGGGAAGAAGGGATCGCGCGCAAAGTCGTCCGCGCCGCACTCGAAGGCGAGAATGCGGTCCATCTCGTCCACCCACGGGCTCACGAGCAGCACGCGCAGCCCGGAGCCCTTCTCCGACTCGCGGAGACGCCGGCAGAAGGCGAGGCCGGACATGTCCTCGAGCAGGGCCTCGAGCACGACCAGGGCGACCCCGTCCGGCGTGCCTTCGATCCGGCCGAGGGTCGCGGCGCCGCCCGACAGCACCTCGAGCTCGAGCGGGCTGTCGGCGAGCGCGGCCGCCACCCGAGACGTCCACTGGGGGGAGCCGCCAGCGATCAGCACACGGGGACGCTCGGGTTCTCGCATCGGGCTCACGGGCGAAACAGCGTCCCCCCGCAGCGCGACGAATGGGTGTCATTCGAGGGAGGTTCTTCGAAGCCCAGGTGAAGATCCCTGGAGATTGGGCGCGGAAACGTCCGGCGCCTGTCACCCGGGAGAGGCGGCCGCCTCCTAGCCTCCGCGTGTCCGGAGACCCCCACCCTTGGTATTCGCACCGCGTCTCGACGCTCCCACCGACGCCGACCTCCTCGCCGGCTTGGCCGACGCCAAGCCCGAGGCGTTCCACCGCTTCTTCGACGCGTGGTTCCCGCGCGTCTACGCGTTCGCCCTCCGCGAGCTCCAGAACCGGCCGCATGCCGAGGCCGTCACGCGGCGGAGCCTGCGGCGCGCCCTCGAAGAGGTGGGGACGCTCGACCCCGCGACCCCGCTCGCGCCCTGGCTCCTCTCCCGGGTTCGCGCCGAGATCGACTGGGCGCGCCGCGCGACTCCGCCTTGAGCGGGCCTCGGCTCAGCTCCGGTGCGCGGCGCGGAAGCGGGCGGGGCTGACCCCGACGCTGCTGCGGAACGCCTCGTGGAACTGGCTCGCGCTGTTCCAGCCCGCCCGCAGCGCCACCTCGAGGATGGGCAGGTCGCCCGACGCGAGCAGCTTCTGCGCGCGCTCGACCCGCGCCGTCGCCTTGAGCTCGCGGAACGAGCGACCCGTCGCGCTGCGCACGAGGCGCGCCGTCTGTCGCTCGGACAGACCGAAGCGCTCCGCGAGGCCCGAGAGCGAGAAGTCGTCGTTCGCCTCGGGGTCGTAGCTCGCGATCGCGTCGATCAGCGCCTCGCGCCGCGTGCCCGCGCGGCGCGCGTGCCTCGGATCGAGCGGCGAGCCCTGCGCTTCGCGCGCCACCGCGAGCAGCGCGGCCGTGGTGGCGGCGGGGACGCGCGCGTCGCTGGCTGCGCCCGCGAGGCGCAGCGCCGCGAACAGCTGCGCAGCGCGATGCGCGAGCGCCGTGCCCGCCGGGGCCAGATCGAGCTCGCGCGGCTCGGCCGTCTCGTCCTCGCCGTGTAACTGGCGGAAAGCCTCGAGCCAGGCGGGCGCCACCTGGAACAGCGCGATGCGCGTGTCTGCGCTCGCGCGCTCGAGCTGGAGCGTGGCGCCGCCGCGGAGCACCAGCAGCTCGCCGGTGCGGAGGCGGAAGCGCTCGTCCGCGACGTTCGTGACGACCTCGCCCTCGAGCGGCGTGAGCAGCGCGAGCGGCTCGACGCGCAGCGGCAGCTGCGCGCACTCGAGCAGGCGGATTCGGGGCAGCGGCGCCGGAGCGATCTCGAAGAGGGGGGTTGCCATGGCTACGAGATACTCCGCTCAGGTTGCGCTCCGGAGGACGGCGGAAGGAGTTGGTGTGGACGAGCGCGTGCTTCGCGTGACGAGCGTCAAGACTTCCCGCCGAGCGCGGAGTCGAGCGCCGCGGACAGCTCCGGCACCACGTCCTTCTTCCATTCGCTCTGGAACAGGATGCGGCCCTCGGGCGTTTGCAGCTGGACAAACGGTCGCGGCGTCTCTGCGGGCAACAGCGAGCGGGTGTAGGGCTCGGTGAGGTAGGAGTAGACGAACGGGACGCGCCACTTCAGCGAGACCAGCTTCCCGTATACGTCGGCGTCCGGATGCTCGCCTTGCGGGAAGAGGATCGTCAGCAGGCCTTGCCGCTCGGCGAGCGGCGCGAGCGTCTTCGCGAGCTCGGGGAAACCCTCCGAGCCCGGGTCCGCGAAGACGGCCAGGAAGCTGCGCTGCTGGCTTGCGCGCTCGTAGAGGAACTGCCGCGGTGTCTCCGAGCCGGAATCGACGAGGCGGGGCGCGATGGCGAACACGAAGTTCGGCGCCTGCTTGTGGGTCTCGCCGCGGCGCACGCGGTTGGCGGCTGCCACGAGATCGGTCGCCGCGACCGGGACCTCGAACAGGCCGTCGCGCCCGAAGTCGATGCGCGCCACGCCCGCCGTCTCCAGGCGGATCAGTACGCCCCGCGTGCCGGAGGGGAGCGACTCGAAGGGCTGGGTCAGCGCGACGTGGTAGGGCCAGAAGCGCTCGCTCGCGAGCAGATTCTGCTCGGTGACGACGGCGTCGTCCGCGCGGAGCGAGGCCGGCGGGAGGACCAGCGCGAGCAGCAGGACACGGAAGAGGAATCTCATCGCGTTCTCCTCGGGCCGAAACGGGAACCGCCACCCCGACAGGAGTGGCGGTTCCGTTTCAGGGCCGAATGACGAGGTGTTAGGCGCGGCGTCGGCCGATCCGGGCCAGGCCCACCAGGCCGGTGAGGAGCAGGGCGGCCGTGCCCGGCTCCGGGACCGAAGCGAGGTTGGCGCTGAGCGACACGTTGTCGAGGAACGTGGCCTGACTCGCGGTCGGGTCGACGAAGCTGAGCTTCACGAAGGCGTTCTTGCTCGAACCCGCACCGAAGGCGAACGAGAAGGGTGTGTCGTTGGTCGTGAGGTTCGCCGTCCCAGCCGGAGCGAAGGTCACCCCGTCCAAGGAAAGCTGGACCGTCACGATCGACGTGCCCGTGCTCGTCCGGCCTCCGAAGGTCACCGTCCAGTCGCTTCCGGTCTGCGGCACGGAGGTCAGATCGGCCTGGAAGACGACCGTCGAGGCGGTGAGCGCTGTCATGGTCAGCTGGTTGAACGCGATCTGGCCCTCGTCCTGCAGAACGACCCCGGCGTCGAAGGTGTCGACGGCGCCACCGGGCGCTCCCAGGTTCGAGGCCAGCGAGCCCGGGTTCCCCGCGCTCGGAAGGAAGTCCCCGAAGTTGGTGTCGGTCGATCCGAACAGCCCGTTCAGGTACATCGTCCCGAAAGCGGCCGACTCGGCCCCGGCGCCGTTGGTCGGATCCAGATCCGAGTAGTTCGAGTCCAGCGTGTTCACCACGTCGGCACCGTCGAGGGACGGGAAGAGGTCACCGGCGTACTGGGAGAAGTCCCAGCCGGCGACCATCGAGATAGCTAGAGCAGGGCTGGCGGTGACGGCGAGCGCCGTGGCTGCCAGAGTCGAGAGCAACAGTTTCGCTTTCATGACGTCGTATCCCCTTTAGGTTTCAGCGTTCAGCCTGTTTGAGTCCCGGCCCACCGGGGGTCGGCCCGGCGGGCCGGGACGCGGTTACACAGATCCGAGAAGTTCAGTTGGCCATCAGGCCGGCACGGTTCAGCACCGTCCAGCCCGTCGTCCAGATCACCGGCTGCGAGCGGATGAAGGCGCCGCGGTAGCTCGCCGCGCCGTCCGTGCCGGGCTCCGTCGGACCGGCGCAGCCGCCCGCGCCGACGCCGATGGGCGGACGCGGGTTGAGCAGGCCGTTGGCCCCGACCAGCGTGGCGTCGAGCTTGCCTGCCGCGTTGCCGGTCGGGTCGAAGGTCTGGTCCTCTTCGATCAGGTCTCCGAATGCGGCGCTGTTGATCGTGTTGTTGTCGAGAGCCGTCGAGAACACGCCGTTGCCGTTGTTGGACGCGCTGGTCTCGTCGGCGCCGAAGGCGGCGCCATCGTTCACCGTCGTGCACTGCAGCCGGACGAGATCACCCAGCAGATCGCCGTTGTAGTCGGCGACCAGGTTGTTCGCCATCGAGAAGCCCGGTGCGCCGCCCGACCCGACGTCGAAGCCGAGCGCCGTGCCGGTGTTCACGATGATGCTGTTGCGAAGCTCACCAGCGAAGCCATTGCGCATCTGGCAGCCCAGGTTCGCGGCCGCCGGCGAGACCGGCACGAAGTCCACCGCGGTGCCCGCGGCGCCCGAGTCCGGCGTCGAGCCGATCCCCGTCAGGTTCAGCTCGATCGCATGCTGAAGCGGCCAGGGCGCCCGAGCGCCCGCGACCACGATCGACTCCGGCCCGCTGAGGTTCACGTTCACGCTCGGTTCGTTGAAGTCGTCACCGTCGAGCTCGCAGATCTTGTCGCCCGAGTCGGTGCCGAACGGGGTGCCGCCGTTCTCGTTGAAGAACGGCATGCACGTCGAACAGGAACTGGTTGACGCCGGTGTAGCCCTGGTCCTGGTCGAAGGTGTCGTCGCCGGCGAACTCGACCACGAGGTTGTTGCCGCTCACCGTGCCGCCGAACCACTCGATGCCGTCGTCGAAGTTCGCGTAGACCTCGACGAACTCGAAGATCGTGCCGTCGCCGACGCCGCCGAGCGAGATGCCGTTCAGCTCGTTGCCCGCGCCGAGCTCGTCGCCCGCGTGGCGCACCGAGACGTATTGGATCGAGCCGGAGTTGTCGTGCGCTCTCGACGCCGCCGTAGGTCGCGTCCGCCACCGGGAAGCCGGGGATGGTGAGACCTTCGATGGTGCAGCGGCCGAAGCCGATGCCGCAGAAGTTGCCGAGGTTCGTCGGTGCCCGGCCGAGGATCACCAAGCCGCCCCAGAGCGCGATGTTCGCGTTCCCTGCCTTGTTCAGGGGCGCGAGCGGGGCGGTCTTCGGGGCGTCGTCGAGGAAGATGTCCCCGGCGACCCAGTCGTCCTCGAAGCCGATCGGCGCATCGACGTCGTCGGCGATGCCGTCGTTGTTGTTGTCGACAGCCGCGGTCGTGAAGATGATCGGATCGGTCGCGGAGCCCGCGGCGACGATCTTGGCCGGTCTGGGTGACGATCAGCGCGCCGGGCGTGCCCGCCGTCGAGCCCGCGACCACCGGCCCCGAGCGCGGCTGGCCGCGCACGATCGTGCCGGGCAGGATCGTCAACGTGGTGAGCGGTCCACCGGGGCGTCTTGACGAAGATCGGCTTCTGAAGGACGAACTCGTCGGCCGAGGTCCAGGTCGTGTTCGCGGTGATGTCCGCGTTCACGACGACGATCGCCGCGTTCGCGCTGCCGGCCAATCCGGCGAGCGCGAGAGCGAAGGCTGCGAGTGCTCGTTTCTGCATCTTTGGTGATCCCGTTTGTGTTGGGGTTTCGGTTTCGGCTCCGCACCGAACAGGCTCGGCGCGAGCGGGGGCACCTTACGCACGATGCGCGGAGGCGCTCTTCCGGTGTCCGGACATCTGACCGGCACGATCTGCCGACTGCTGCGTGGCGTCTCGCCGAGAACGTGGTGCCAGGGCCGCAGGGATGGCGGCGTTCACCGGATCTTCGACGTCTTCACACGAATGCGATGAAGCGTCACACGTTCGTCAGAACTCGTACGTGTAGGTCAGCGAGAACGAGTAGTCCTGGCCGATGCGGAAGGAGCGCTCGGGGATGTCCTCGTCGGTCTGGTACGGGTCGTAGATGATCCGGCGGCGGCTGTCCGTGAGGTTCTTGACGCTCGTCTTGAAGACCAGGCCCTGCACGATCTCCTGGCTCAAGATCAGGTCGAGCTGGTAGAAGCTGTCGACGTAGCGGTCGAGCGTGAAGTCCCGCGCGGTGCCGTTCGGCGCGATGAAGGCGCTGCCGGCGGCGTCGAGCACGTCGCTGATCGCGAAGAACGCGAGCGTCGCCTTCGAGCCCCAGTCCGGATGCGAGAAGCTGATGTCGGCATTCGCGATCCACTCCGGCTGGCCGAACAGGCGCCGGCTCTTCTCGAGGCCCTTGTACTGGGCCTTCTCGCCGGGCGGGACGCCGAAGAACCCCTGCGCGCGCCCCAGCTCGGCCTCGGTGCGATCCACCTTGGCGTCGATGTACGTGAAGTTGCCGCCGAGCGAGAGAGTACTGCGCCCACTCGGGGCCGAGGAAGCCGAAGCTCTGCCGGGCTTCGATCTCGACGCCCTTCAGTGTCGCCTCGTTCGGGTTGTTGAAGAAGGTGCGGTAGAGCGCGCTCGACGACTGCTCGAAGTTGAGCGGGTTCCGGATCACGATGCTCTCGATCGGATCCTGGATGGTCTTGTAGAACAGGCTCAGCGCCGCGAGGTCGCCCTGCTCGCCCCACGTGTACTCGCCGCGGAGGTCGTAGCTCTCGACGTCGGACAGCTTCAGCTGAGGGTTGCCGACGGTGAGGTCGTCGGTGCCCGGCTCGACCGAGACGTAGAAGCCCATCTCGCGGAACGACGGCCGCGCCACGGTCTCCGACCAGGCCGCGCGCAGGTTCATCCGCTCGATGGGCCGATAGGTGAGGCCCACCGAGGGGAGCACCTTCAGCTCGTCGATCTCGCCGTCGGTCAGCGATCGGATGCTCTGCTCGTCGAGCAGATCGACGAAGCCGGTGGTCGGATCGATGGGCACCTTGATGCCGAGCAGCTGGTCGTTGAAGAACGTGCCGGGCGGCGGCGGCGCGATGACCTCGCCGCGGGCGGGATTGTCGAGGCGATCGAAGAAGAGATACGCCTCGGGAAAGGCGGCAGGCGCGCCGAAGCGCAGTTCTCCGGTGAACGGATCGTTGATCGACTCGATGAAGATCTTCTCGAGACGGATGCCGCCGAACAGGTCCATGTCGTCGAAGAACGTGCCCTTCAGGCCCACGTTCCACGCGTCGATGTCGCGCTTGGATTCGTTGGTGCCTTTCCGCGTAAACGAGATCTGCCCATCGGCCTGCTTGTCCAGCGCGTCGAAGATGTTCCGGCCGAGCTCTTCCTCCGTGTCACCGTAGATCACGAACTGCGAGTTACCGCCGACGGTGGGGCTCTCGAGGAAGGTCGAGGTCACGTCGCGTTTCGCGTGCTCGTACCAGCCCCCGCTGCTCACTTCGACGTTCAGCACTTCCGCTAGATCGGTCTCGTAGGTCGCATCGAGGCGCGCGAAGGTCTGATCCTCCGAGATGTCGTTGGAGCTCGACACCTGAGCGTTGTTCGCGGCGAAGCGCCCGGGGCCGAGGTCGGAGGGCTTCACGGGGAACTGGTTCGGCGGCGTCTGCGTGTCGTCGTCGGGCTCGAAGAAGGCCTTCGTGCCGAGCGCCTTCTGCTCCTCCGTCGTCTTGGCGTAGTTCGACGCCCAGCTCACGTGCAGTCCGTCGATCATCTCCACCTGGTGGTCGCCGTTCACCTGGTAGAGCTGGAGCGTGCGCTTCGTGTCGAAGGAGCGGTCCTCGAGGAAGCTCGTGTACCAGAGCGGCCCGCGGCTGGGGTCGTTGTCGGGTGTCGGGCGGACGCGTCGCAGCGAGGAGTTGAAGGTGGCGAAGTCGTCGTAGTCCTGGGGATTGATCTCCTCTCCGTTGGCCTGCTTCTGCGCGAGCACGCCGTAGTCGAAGTTGGGAAGGAAGCCGTTGTTCCTCTGCTGCACCACCTCGTCCTTGAAGTCCGTGTAGAAAGCCGAGGCGTCGATCTTGTGGTTGCCGTCCTCGTCGAGATCGAAGCCGAGGCCGCCATACACGGTGAGCTGCTCCGTGCGATCGCTCTCGGTGAGGTCGAATTTGCCGTTGCTGAGAGACAGCTCCCCGAGCGCGAGATCGCCCGCGCGGTTCACCACGTCCCCGGGCTGGCACGGCTGGAAGCTGGCGTTGCGGCAGCGCTTCGGCTCGCGCCCCTGCTGGAAGCCCTCCGCGGTCTCGTAGTCGGTCTCGTTGTTGATGATCGCCTTGAAGCGGATCTCGCGATCGAGAGCCTCGGTGCGCCCACCCACCATGGCGCCATAGTCGCTCTCGAGTGTGTGCCAGCCGTCGTTCTCCTTGCCCGTCGGAGAGCCGCTCTCGAACTCGAGGAAGTGGTCCCAGGCGTGCGAGTTGAAGCCCGCGCCGCCGCTCAGCTTGAGCGTGAGCTCCTCGGGGTAGTCGTGCGTGAGGATGTTGATCGAGCCGGCGGAGGAGTTGCCCGGGAGGTCCGGGCCGAAGGTCTTCGCGACGACGAGATCGCTCACGATGTCGGAGGGGAACAGGTCGAGCTGGACCGACTGACGGTCGGGATCGGGGCTCGGAACCGGCGCTCCGTTGTAGAGCGTGCTGCTGTAGCGATCTTCGAGCCCGCGGATCACGGCGAACTGGCCCTCCACCACGTTGACGCCGGGGATGAACTTGAGCGCGTCCGCCACGTCGCCGACCGCGAGCTTGTCGAACTCCGCCGCGCTCATGGTGTTGATCAGCTCGTCCGCATCCATGCGCGAGGCGGCCAGGATCTCGGCGACCGGCGACGCCACGATCACGAACTCTTCGACGTCGGACGGCTCGGGCGGGGGCGCGGCCGCCGTCTCGGCCGCGAGCGAGGCGTCCGCGCGGTTCGCCTGTCCGGCGGCGACGGCGAAGTCGCGCAGCGTGGCTTCGCGGTAGCCCGCCTTCGTGAAGCGGATCTCGTAGCGGCCAGGGGGGACGGCCTGCAGCTCGAACTCGCCTCGCGCGTCGCTCACGCGCGTCTCGTGGCGCGGCTCCGCGCCGGCTTCGGCGGGCCAGGTCACGGTCACCGCGACGCCGTCCAGCGGAGCGCCGCTCGCGCCGTCCACGACGCGGCCCACGACGCTGCCGACGTCGGCCGGCTCTGCGGCGCCGGCCGCGCTCACGCTCAGCAACAGGACGAGGATCAGCAACGAGCAGCGGGCGCTGGGGAGCATCGGCGCTGTTTACGTGGCCCGAGCGAGAGAGCCTCGACATTCGTGTGAGTCGATCGCGGCAATCGTGTGACCCCTGCGTGAATCCGGGGGCCCTCCGGGCGCGACGGTTTCGTGAAGACGGACGCCGGAGAGTCCACGACTCCGTCACGATCCCGACACGAAGCGTCGGCACCGTCCGCCGATCGAGGAGGCATGGGCGGCATGTCGAGGTGGGGGTTTGCGCTCGTCGCGGCGCTCGCGTTGGCGCCGGCAGCTGCCATGGCGCAGGACACGAAGCTGGACCGCGCGCTCGAGGAGCAGACCGGCGTCAATCAGGATGCGCAGGGCTCCCAGCAGCGGGTCGAGGGGCTCGACGACGAGACGCAGCGCCTGCTCACCGAGTACCGCCGCGCTCTCACGGACGCCGAGAGCTACACGACCTACGCGAACCAGCTCGAGGCCCAGGTCCAGTCGCAGCGCGACGAGATGGCCGAGATGGATCGGCAGCTCCTGGAGGTCGAGACGACCTCCCGCGAGGTGCTGCCGCTGATGCAGAACATGCTCGACGACGCTCGACCAGTTCGTGAAGCTCGACGTGCCGTTCCTGCTCGAGGAGCGCACCAAGCGCGTGGCCACGCTCACGGACATGATGTCGCGCGCGGACGTCACGATCTCCGAGAAGTACCGCCGGATCGTCGAGGCCTACCAGGTCGAGATGGACTACGGCCGCACGATCGAGGCCTACGAAGGCGAGCTCGCTGGCTCCGGCGGCGAGCCGCGCACCGTGCAGTTCCTGCGCGTCGGCCGCGTGACGCTGCTCTACCAGACGCTCGACGGACGCGAGACCGGCTACTGGGACGCGGAGCAGAAGGGCTGGGTCGTCGACGACGCGTACGCCCACGGCTTCAAGGAGGGCGTCGCAGTCGCGAAGAAGTCGCGGGCCCCCGAGATGCTGATCGTGCCGGTGCCGGCGCCGAAGGAGGCGCAGTCGTGATCCGCCTGTTGCTCCTCGCGCTCTGTCTCGGGGTCGCGCAGCCCGCGCACGCCGCCAAGGATCTCGACGAGCTGCTCCAGCAGACGCGCAACGCGCGCGCGCTCCAGGCGAAGGCGAACGCGACGCGCGAAGCGGAGTTCCTCGCGCATCGCGAGAAGCAGGCGCAGCTGCTCGCCGAGGCGACGCGGGCGCGCGACGCGGCCGAGGCGCGCAGCAAGCAGCTCTCGACCCAGTTCGACGCCAACGAGGCGAAGCTCGCAGAGCTCGACGGCTTGCTGACCCAGCGGCTCGGCAGCCTCGGCGAGCTGTTCGGCGTCGTGCGCCAGGTGGCCGGCGACGGCACGGCGATCATGTACAGCTCGCTGCTCAGCGCGCAGTACCCGAAGCGCGACGAGTTCTTCGCCGAGCTCGGCAAGGCGAAGTCGCTGCCCTCGATCGACCAGCTCGAGCGGCTCTGGTTCGAGATCCAGCGCGAGATGACGGAGAGCGGGCAGCGTGACCCGCTTCCAGACCAAGATCGTCGACGCGAACGGCGTCGCGGCGGACGCCGAGGTCGTGCGCATCGGCGGCTTCGTGGCGATGTCCGAGGGCCGCTATCTGAACTACCTGCCGGAGCGTCGGCTCGCTCGGCGTGCTGCCGCGGCAGCCGCCCGCGGCGCTGACGGGCTTCGCGAAGACGCTCGCAGGGGCGCGCAGAGCGGCTACGTCGCAGCGCCGCCGTCGATCCCGTCCCGCGGCGTGCTGCTCACGATGATCGTGCAGCGGCCGAACGTGATGGAGCGCATCGAGAAGGGCGAGGCCGTCGGCTACGTGATCATCGTCGTCGGCGTGGTCGGCGCGCTGCTCGCGCTGTACCAGGCCTTCTTCCTGATCCGTACGCGCATGGCGGTGCGGCGCCAGCTCGCCTCGCTCGACAAGCCCACGCCCGACAATCCGCTCGGCCGCGTGCTCACCTCGATCAAGGCCGATCCGAGCACCATCGAAGAGGACGCCGAGGTGGTCGAGCTGCGCATCTCCGAGGCGGTGCTGCGCGAGGTGCCGAAGCTCGAGCGCTTCCAGGCGTTCCTGCGGCTCGCGGTCGCGGCGGGCCCGCTGCTCGGCCTGATCGGCACCGTGATCGGCATGATCATCACCTTCCAGAGCATCACCGAGTCGGGCTCGAGCGATCCGCGGCTGATGGCCAACGGCATCAGCCAGGCCATGATCGCCACGGTGCTCGGCCTCGGCATCGCCATCCCGCTGCTCTTCATGAACGCGGGCCTGGCGTCGATGTCGCGCGGCGTCGTGCAGATCCTCGACGAGCAGAGCACGGGCCTGCTCGCCGAGAGCCTCGAGCGCACGCGCGAGCGCGACGAAGGCGGCCTGCTCGGCAATCGCCGCAACGAGAGCCCGTCGCGTGTCTGAGCGCCTCGCCGAAGCCCTGCTCGCGCCGTTCGGCGCCGTCTCCGAGCTGATCTCCGAGGGCGGCCCCTTCGTGGGCCTCATCTTCCTCTGCGGCCTGCTCATGTGGACGCTGGTGATCGAGCGGGCCTGGTACTTCCGCCGCGTCCTGCCGCGGCAGGCGCAGGCGACGCTCGACGGCGTGGCGCGCGCGCACGGATCACCGCTCCTGGTGCGCGCGTCAGATCCGCCGCGCGATGATCTCGCGCGTCGAGACCGCGATGACGGCGAACCTGCTCGTGCTCCGCACGCTGGTGCCGCTGGCTCCGCTGCTCGGCCTGATCGGCACCGTGAGCGGCATGCTCGAGGTGTTCGACTCGATGGCGCTGCGCGGCTCCGCCGACGCGCGCGCGATGGCCAGCGGCGTGTCCGAGGCCATGATCTGCACGCTGTCCGGCCTCGCGGTGAGCATCACCGGGCTCTACCCGATCTACTACTTCCAATCGCGCACGCGCCTCGAGACCGAGCTGCTCGCCGACAAGCTGGTCGTACTGAGATGCGCCTGCGCCGGCACTTCGATCACGACGACTCCACCGGCATCGACCTGGCGCCGATGCTCGACTTCGTCCTCAACCTGCTGATCTTCTTCATCATCACCGCGGTGTTCGTGAAGGAGGTCGGCCTGCCGGTCGGCCGTCACGGCGGCGGCGCGAGCGGCCCCGCCACGGGCAAGGAGACCGGCAGCATCTCCGTCGTCGTGAAGGAGAGCGGCGACGTGCTGGTGGACAACCGCCTCGTCGACGTGCGCGCGGTGCGCGCCAACATCGAGCGCCTGCACGCGCAGAAGCCCGACTGGGGCGTGATGGTGACCGCCGAGCAGGACGCCGCGACCGGCCTGCTCGTGCAGGTGATCGACCAGGTCCGCCAGGGCGGCGTCGACAACGTCTCGTTCGGCACCTCGTCGGGTTGAGCCATGCGCCCCCACCGTCACACCGCGCATTCGGACGAGACCGGCATCGACCTGGCGCCGATGCTCGACTTCGTCCTCAACCTCCTGATCTTCTTCATCATCACCACCTCCTTCGTGCGCGAGGCCGGCGTCACCGTCGCGCGCCCGGAGGCCGAGAGCGCCGTGGTCGGCGGGCCGAAGGCGAACATCCTGATCGCGATCCGCTCGAACGGCGAGATCTGGATGGACCGGCGCCAGGTCGACCTGCGCGAGGTGCGCCCGCTCGTCGAGCGCCTGCACGTCGAGCGGCCCGACGACACGGTGATCGTGATCGCCGACAAGGCGGCGAAGAGCGGCGTGCTCGCCCAGGTGATGGACGAGGTGAAGCTCGGCGGGATCAAAGAGGTGGCCATCGGCGCCGGCAGGGCCGGAGGGGAATGACGCGTGCCCTCCCTGCGCTTCCCCGTCGCCTTGCTGATCGCCGGCGTGATCACCGTCGCGATGTTCACGACGCTGCATGCGCTGATCCGCGGGCGCGGCGGCTCCGAGGCGGCGCTGGCGATGCCGAAGGTCGAGTTCGTGCGCCTCAAGCGCTCGGTCGAGATCGAGGAGAAGAAGCGCGAGAAGGTCGAGCGCGTGAAGCCGGAGCAGAAGCCGATCACGCCGACGCTCGCCGTCGCGAAGGAAGAGGGCGTCGACCTCGGGCTCGACGTCGAGGCGATCGCCGCGGGCCTCGGCGCGGAGTTCGGCTCCGCGGGCGGGGGCGGCGGCGACGGTCGTGGCGCGCTCGCCTTCAACGCCGGCCTCACCGATCGCGATCCGCTGCCGCTCGTGCGCGTCGAGCCCGAGTACCCGCCGCAGGCGCGGCAGCGCAAGCTCGAGGGCTGGGTGCAGGTGCAGCTTCACGATCTCGACCGCCGGCTCGGTGAAGGACGCGGTCGTGGTCAAGTCGAGCCACAGCGATGTTCGAGCGGAACGCCGTGCAGGCGGTGAACAAGTGGAAGTACCAGCCCCTGCTGCGCGGCGGGCAAGCCCGCCGAGGCCCCGGGGCAGCAGGTCGTCCTGCGTTTCAAGATGGAGGGATGAAGCGTGACACGCGTCATCGTGCACTCGCATCGTTCTCGCGCTTCTCGTCGGCGCCGCCGCCCACGCGGAGCCGGCGCCGGAGCGCGAAGAAGCCGCGAAGAGAAGCGGATCGGCCTCGACCCGCGCGTCGCCGAGAAGCTGCTCGAGGCCAACGAGCTGCTCGCGAAGGACCAGTTCGACGAGGCGCTCGCGATCGTCGACGAGCTCGCGAAGCGCCGGAAGCTCGGGCCTGCGGAGCTGGCGCAGATCCACCGCTTCCGCGGCTACATCTACGTCAACAAGGGGATGACCGAGCAGGCCGCCGCGGAGTTCGAGAAGTCGCTCGCCCAGAACGCGCTCGACCGAGCGCCGAGCAGGCGATGACCTACTCGCTCGCGCAGATCTACACCCAGCTCGGCCGCTACGACGAGGCGCTCGCGCTGATCGACACGTGGTTCGCGAGCGAGGAGAGCCCGAAGCCCGACGCCTACTACCTGAAGGCGATGATCCTGGTGCAGCAGGAGAAGTTCCAGGAGGCCGTCGAGCCCGCGCGGACGGCGGTCGAGAAGAGCCCGCAGCCGAAGGAGAGCTGGCTCCAGCTGCTCGTGGCGATCTACGGGAACCTGAAGGACTACCCGAACGTGGCCGCGACGCTGGAGACGCTCGCCAACCTGGTGCCGGCGAAGAAGCTCTACTGGGTGCAGCTCGCCGCCGTGCAGGAGTACCTCGAGCGCGACGCGAAGGCCCTCGCCACGCTGCAGCTCGCCGAGCGTGCCGAGCTGCTGAGCGAGGACAAGGAGTTCCGCCAGCTCGCGCGGCTGCTCTACCTCCAGCAGCTGCCCCTCCAGTGCGCGAAGGTGATCGAGGACGCCATGGCGGGCGGTCGCGTCGCCACCGACGCCGACTCCTTCGGCCTGCTGTCGAACTGCTACCTCGCGGCGCGCGAGAGCGAGGCCGCGCTCGCGCCGCTCGCGAAGGCCGCCGAGCTCTCGCCCGACGGCGAGATGTATCTGCTGCTCGGCCAGCTCCTGCTCCAGCGCGAGGAGTTCGAGCCGGCGCTCGACGCGCTCGAGAAGTCGCTCGCCAAGGCGAAGCCCGAGCGGCGCGGCGCGGTGCAGCTGCTGATCGGCGTGGCCCAGCTCGGCGCCGAGCACTACGACGAGGCCGAGCGCTTCGTTCCGCGCGGCGCAGGGCGACGAGAAGGTGCGCAAGGCGGCCGAGAGCTACCTGAAGCTCGTGCAGGAGCAGCGCCTGCGCCGCGAGCAGCAGGCCGCGGTCCGCACCGCGTGGAACGGCTGAGGCGGAGCGAGGGAGAATGCCGGTCCAGATCACCTTCGAGCTCTCCGACGCCGATCTCGAGTACTTCCGCTCCGCCATGAAGGAGGCGCAGCAGAAGACGCGCAGCCGCGACGAGAAGGCGATCCTGGCCGGCGCGCGCCACCTCGCGCGCCAGACGCGCACGCTCGTCTTGCCGGAGTTCGTGACGGAGCGCCTCCTCACCCTCGACACGCTCACGCTCATGCTCGAGGACGAGGACTGGAAGCTCGACGGCGCGCACCGCGCGCGCGTGCTCCAGGCGCTCGCCTACTTCGCCGAGCCGAGCGACCTGGTGCCCGATCAGATCCCGGGTCTCGGCTTCCTCGACGACGCCATCATGGTCGAGCTGGTGGTGCAGGAGCTGCGCCCCGAGCTCGACGCCTACGCGATCTTCGGCGCGCAGCGCGACGAGGAGCGGGCGCGGCTCGGCGTCGACCCCGCGGAGCAGCAGCGGCGCATCCAGGAGAAGCGCCGCGCCATGTACGCGCGCATGCAGGACCGCCGCGAGGAGCGCGCCCGCCGCGGCGGCACGTTCTCGATCTTCAACTAGGTGCTGGGTCGCATCGCGCAGACACTGTTCGTGGCGTCGGCTCTCGTGGCCTGTGCGGGCCTCGTGGCGAAACCGGCGGGCCCGGTGGCGATGGTGGCGGGCTGGGACTTCTCGCCGTACCCGGACGACGGCATGCTGTCCCTCGACGCCGAGCACTTCACGGCCACGCTCGACGCCAACTACTCGGACCTGGACCCGACGGAGGGCGCTGGCGCCGAATCCGCCCGGTTCGGCACGATGCACCTCGACGGGAGCTTCGGCTCGAGCCAGTCGCCGCTCGGCTTCGACGATCCCTTCGTACCGAGCGCCGCAGCGCATGGCTCGCTGCGCTCGAATCTCGATGCACCCGCCGGCGTCCGCTTCGACTGCTTCGAGACGCTCAGGCGGGAGGGCCAGCTCTTCGCCGGCCCGCTCACGATGACCGCGCGCGAACGCACCAAGGCCGTCTTCGCGGCCGATCTGAGCTCGGTGCCCGAGCTGGGCGAGGACTGGTCGCTCCGCTTCGCGGGCAAGACGAGCGCAGGCCGCGTCCCCGTCGAGATCGACTTCTCGACCGACGGCGCTTCCTTCCGGCGCGCCGGCAGCGTGGAGCTCTCGGAAGCCGACTCGGCCTTCGACGTGCGGCTCGGCTCCGCGAGGAGCCAGCGCGCCTACGCACGCCTCGAGATCGAGCCGCATCCCGAGACGGTCCGCTACCAGCAGGCCTTCATCGACAACGTCGCCATCCGGGCGCGGCTGGTCGCCCCGCCGGGCGCGTCGCCGACCCCGCTCGTCGCGCTGAGCGCGGCCGAGCGCGCGTGTCCCTGACCCTGCCGCCATCGGTTCGCCTCGGCCGTGTTTCTAGAACGCCGTCTCGAAGTCACCGGGATGCCCCAGGCGCTGCCGATGGTCCCGCCGTCCCCGAACCCCCGGACGGAGGTGACCCGTGCGCATCGCGCTCTTCACCGAAGTGTTCCCGCCGAAGATCGACGGCATCAGCAACCGCCTCTCCGCCACGCTGCCCGAGCTGACCCGGCTCGGGCACGAGGTGACGATTTTCGGCCCTCGCACCGCCGGCGACTTCCCGGGCGTGCGGGTGATCCGCATCCCCTCGTTGCCCTTCCCGCCCTATCCGGGGCTCGAGGCGGCGCTGCCCGATCCGCGCATCGCCCTCGCGCTGGCGCGCTTCCGGCCGCACGTCGTCCACGCGGTCGGGCCGGTGCTGCTGGGCGCGTGGGGCGCGCTGGCGGCCCGGAGCCTCGGCATTCCGCTGGTCGCGTCGTTCCACACCGACCTCGTGCGCTATCTGCCGGGCTACCGGCTCGCTCCCCTGGAGCGCGCCGTGTGGGGCTGGCTGTCGGGCGTCCACAACCTGGCGCACGTGAACCTGTGCCCGTCCTCCGTGACGCAGCGCGAGCTGCGCGAGCACGGGGTCGCCGACGTCGGCCTCTGGCGCGGCGGCGTGGACACCGTTCGCTTCCACCCCGACAAGCGCTCGTTCGCGCTGCGCGATCGGCTCTCGGGCGGGCGTCCGGATCTTCCGCTGCTGCTCTACGTCGGGCGCCTCGCGCGCGAGAAGGGCATCGAGTCGCTGGCCTGGGTGATGGACGAGCTGCCCGAGGCGCGGCTCGCCCTCGTCGGAGACGGGCCGGATCGGGCGCGCCTCGAGCGCGTGTTCGCGAAGCTGCCGGTCCACTTCGCCGGCTTCCTCGCGGGCGAGGAGCTGGCCGCGGCCTACGCCTCGGCCGACGTGTTCGTGATGCCGTCGAGCACGGAGACGCTCGGCTTCGTGGCGCTCGAAGCGATGGCGGCGGGCGTGCCGGTGGTGGCCGCCGACGCGGGCGGCCTGCGCGACGTGGTGCAGCACGGCGAGAACGGGCTCCTCTACGACCCGTCGAAGCGCAAGGCGGCCCTCGCGCCGATCCGCGAGCTGCTCGCGAGCCGCGGCCTGCGCCGGGAGCTCGCGCGCATGGGACGCAAGACCGCCGAGAACGCGAGCTGGGAGGGCGAGACGCTGCGCCTCGTGGCCGCGTACGAGCGCGCGATCGAGCGCGCCGGCCGCTCGCTGCGCGGCAAGCTCTGGAGCTACGTCGCGGCGTAGGCGGAGTATGCTGCCGCCATGTCCGCCGCCCCGCTCCGCTTCGGCATCCTCGGCGCCGCGCGCATCGCGCCGCAGGCGATCGTGAAGCCCGCGCGCGAGGTGCGCGGGCGCGGAGCTGCGCGCGGTCGCGGCGCGCGACGCGAACGCGCGCGCGCGCTTCGCGGCGAAGCACCGCATCCCGGTGCGTGCACGCCAGCTACGAGGCGCTGCTCGCCGATCCCGAGATCGACGCCGTCTACAACCCGCTGCCGAACGGCCTGCACGGCGTCTGGACGACTGCGCGCGCTCCGCGCCGGCAAGCACGTGCTGTGCGAGAAGCCGTTCACCGCGAACGCCGACGAGGCGCGCGCGGTGGCCGCGGTGGCGCGCGAGACGGGCCGCTTCGCTGATGGAGGCCTTCCACTGGCGCTACCACCCGCTCGCCGCGCGCATGCTCGAGATCCTCGCGAGCGGGCGAGCTCGGCGAGCTGCGCCACGTGGAGGCGCACCTCTGCGCTCCGATCGTGAACACGAAGGACATCCGCTACCGGCTCGACCTCGCGGGCGGCGCCGGCATGGACATGGGCTGCTACGTGCTCCACTTCGTGCGCACGTTCGGCGGCGCCGAGCCGCGCGTCACGGCGGCGAAGCCGACGCTGCTAGCAAAGGGCGTGGACCGCGCGATGCAGATCGAGCTGGCGTTTCCGAACGGCGCCAGCGGCCGCGCGATCTGCTCGATGCTCTCGTGGCGCCTGCTCGACGCCTCGGGCCGCGTCGAGGGCACGCGCGGGCGGATGCGCATCCTGAATCCGTGGATGCCGCACATGTTTCATCGCCTGCGTGTCGAGACGCCGGCCGGCACGCGCAGCGAGCGGATCGCGGGCCGCGGCACCTACACCTGCCAGCTCGAAGCGTTCGTCCGCGCGGTGCGTGAAGGCGCGCCCGTGCCGACGGGCGCGGACGACGCGATCGCCAACATGACGCTGATCGACGCGGCGTACCGCGCGGCCGGCCTCGAGCCGCGCGTGCCGAGCGGGGGCTAGGAGCCCGCTGCCGCGTAGCGCGCCTCGGGGAAGTCGCGCGGCAGCGTCTCGCGGAGGAAGCTCTCCTCCGACGCGCGCTCGGCCGGGTCGGGCGCGAAGCGGCTCTCGAAGAACGCGAGCGCGGCGAGGCGCGTGATCATCAGCTGGCGCCCGGCGGCGAGTGCTCCATCGGGCGCGCCGTTCCGGCACGGCAGCTGCCCGCCCGGCTCGAGCACGACGCCGTCCTCCGAGCCGCCGAGATTCGAAAATGGGTTCTTCGCGCCGCGCGCCTCGATGTTGCGCACGAGCGCCCAGCAGCCGAGCGTGTCGGGATTGTCGAGCAGCCGCAGCGGGAACATGTCGGCGATGGCGGCGAAGCCGGCATGACTGGCGCCTTCGACCGTGAGCAACCCGCCGGTCGCGACCTTCTGCGGGATCGGCGCGGCGTTGGCCCGGTAGTCCACCATCGCATCGGCCGTGCCCGCGACCATCAGGAACGGGACCGCGGCCGTGGCGAAGAAGCGCTCGTCGAAGAAGGCGGCCGGGCCCGCGATCGAGAACGCGGCACGGATACGCGGATCGCGCAGTCGCGGGTGGAACGTCACGAGCTCCGTGGTGAGGCCGCCGAGCGAGAGGCCGGCGACGCCGATGCGGTCGGGGTCGATCGAGCCCGCGAAGGGACGATCGGCTTCCGGGAGGCCGAGCAGCGAGTCGATCACGAAGGTGACGTCGCCGGGCTGGTTCACCACGTCGCCCACGTTCGGCCCGCCGGGCGCGCTGCGGCTCGTGAGCGGGTAGTCCACCGACACGACCACGTAGCCGTGGCTCGCGAGCAGCTCCGCGAGCGGCACGTTCTCCTTGCGCATCGACATGAAGCCGTGGCTGTAGACCAGGAGAGGATGGGGCCCGGCCTGGCGGGTCGGGTACCAGAGCGTGGCCTCGAGCGTGCGTTCGGGCGTGCCGGCGAAGTCGCCGTTCGCGTCCGTGCGGCGCGAGGCATCGACGAAGCGGCGGTCCGACGAGCCCACGGCCAGAGGGCCGGGCGCGAGCCGGCGCGCGCTCTCGCTGCCGGCCGGCGGCGGCGGCGGCGCGCTCGCGAAGAAGGCGCCGGCGAGGAGCACGGCGAGCGCGAGGACGAAAACGCCTAGGATGCGGACGATCTTCATGGGCGGGTACGATAGCCGCCTGTCCGTCGCCGGGAGGCACCGTTGGAGAAGCTCGCAGGGCGCGTCGCGGTGATCACGGGAGGCGCCAGCGGCATCGGCCTCGGCATCGCGCGCGCCGCAGCCGCCGCCGGCATGTCGCTCGCGCTGCTCGACGTCGAGGAGGCCGCCCTCGACAAGGCGAAGCGGGCCCTCGCCGCGGAGGGCGCGGCGACGTTCGCCGTGCGCGCGGACGTCTCCGACCCCGCCTCGCTCGCGGCCGCCGCCGAGCACGTCGTCGCGCGCTTCGGCCGCATCGACGTGATCTGCAACAACGCCGGCGTGCTCACGCACGGCGCGCTCGCCGACAGCACGGGCCGCGACTGGGAGTGGCTGGTGGGCGTGAACCTTCTCGGGGTCGTGCACGGCATCCGCGTGTTCGTGCCCCACATCCGCGCGCACGGTCAGGGTGGGCACGTGGTGAACACGGCGTCGATCGCCGGGCTCTCGGCGCTGCCGGGCCTCGGCATCTACACCGCCACCAAGCACGCGGTGGTGGCGCTCTCCGAGGTGCTGCGCGAAGAGCTCGCGCCCGAGGGCATCGGCGTCTCGGTGCTGTGTCCGGGCGGTGTGAAGACGCGCATCCACGAAGCGGGGCGTAACCGGCCCGCGGTGCTCGGCGGCCCGGACGCCGACCCGGGCGCCGCTGCCACCGAAGCCGTCGTCGAGACGGGCATGGATCCGCGCGCGGTAGGCGAGCGCGTGGTGCGGGCGATCCGCGCGAACGAGCTGTACGTGCTGACGCATCCGGAGTTCCGCGCGGCGTTCGCGGCGCGCGCCGAGGCGATCCTCGCCGCGTACGACCGCGCGGCCAAGGAGATCGCGTAGGCCGTGGCCTCGCCGCTCGATCTCTCCGGCCGCGGGGCGCTCGTGGCAGGCGGTGGCCAGGGCATGGGCCGCGCCAGCGTGCTGCTGCTCGCGAAGCTCGGCGCGAAGCTCGCGGTGCTCGACGAGCTGGCCGAACGGGCCGAGGCGGTCGCGGCCGAGGCGCGCGCGCTCGGGGCCGCGGCCGAGGCGCTGGTCGCGGACGTCACGGACGCGACGCAGGCCGAGCGCGCGGCCGCCACCGCGGCGCGCTTCGCCGGCGGGCTCGACCTGCTCGTGAACATCGTCGGCGGCGCCTCGTGGGCGCCCCTGCTCGAGCTCGACGACGCCACCTGGGAGCGCGACCAGCGCGTCAACCTGAAGCACCACTGGCTGATGGGGCGCGCGGCGGCGAAGCAGATGATCTCGGCGAGCCGCGGCGGCTCGATCGTGGTGGTGGCCTCCGTGAGCGGGATGTTCTCCGCCGCCGGCCACGGCGCGTACGGCGCGGCGAAGGCGGGCCTGATCGGCCTCGTGAAGACGATGGCCGACGAGTGGTGGCGCCACGGCATCCGCGTGAACGCCGTGGTGCCCGGCGCGGTGCGCACGCCGCGCATCGAGGCCGCGTGGGAGAGCGGCGCCATCCGCCGCCCGGCGGCCGACGTGGTGGAGCGCATGGCGCTGCCCGAGGACATCGCCGGTGCGATCGCATTCCTGTCCTCGGATCTCGCGCGCCGCATCACCGGCCAGACGCTCGTGATCGACGGCGGCGTGACGACCCGCTTCCCGTTCCGTTTCGAATGACCCCGCGCCCGGAGGACCGATGAAGCTCGATCTGCTCTACGAAGTCGACTCGCCCGAAGCCCTGGGAGCGGCCCGCATCCGTACGGCCAGCGCGAGCGCGAGCAGCGCGCGTACCGCGAGGCGATCGAGCAGATCAAGCTCGGCCGACGACTCGGCTTCCACACCGTCTGGTTCGTCGAGCACCACTTCCGCGAGGGGCGCTCGCACTGCCCGGCGCCCGAGGTGCGTGATCGGCGCGCTCACCCAGGCCACCGAGAGCATCCGGCTCGGCTTCGGCGTGACGCTGCTGCCGTACGGCTTCACGCACCCGGCGCGCATCGCCGAGAAGGTCGCGACCGCGGACGTGCTCTCGGGCGGGCGCGTCGAGTGGGGCACCGGCCGCTCCACGCCGATGGAGCAGACCGCCTTCCACGTCGACCGCGAGGCCACGCGCGACCAGTGGCGCGAGGCGATCGAGATCATCTGCGCGCATGTGGCGCGAGGAGCGCTTCTCGTGGGATCGCCCGACCTTCCAGTTCCCCGAGCGCGTGGTCACGCCGAAGCCGGTCCAGGATCCGCACCCGCCGTGCTGGATGGCCGCGACCTCGGACGGCTCCGCCGAGCCGTCGCCGGCGAGAACGCGCTCGGCCTGCTGTCGTTCTCGATCATGCAGCCGCTCGAGCGCATGGCGCAGCAGATCGAGGCCTACCGCAAGGCGCAGCAGCCGCGCGAAGCCGCTCACGCGACGTCGCCACCAACAAGGTGGCGGCCTACACGCTCGTGCACTGCGCCGAGTCGATGGCCGCAGGCCGAGCGCAACGGCATCTGGGAGTCGGTCGCCTGGTGGTACCAGAACCTCGCCCAGTTCACGATCGACTGGGAGCTCGTCGCACCTCTCGCCCGAGGAGCAGAACCAGGTCTTCCCGCTGCTGAAGCCGCTGATGGAGGGGAACATCCCCATCGAGCACTTCCACGACGCGCGACATGATCGTGGTGGGCGACCCCGAGCGCTGCTTCCAGAAGATGAAGCACTACGCCGACCTCGGCGTCGACCAGCTGATCTGCTACGTGCAGTTCGGCTACCACGACCACGCGTCGGTGCTGAAGACGATCGAGATCCTCGGCAAGGAGGTGCTGCCCGAGCTCGAGCGCTACCGGCCGCCGCAGGCTCCCCATCCTTATGAGGCCCCGAGCCGCGGCGAAGTCCGAATGGTCCGCTAAAACTCCTCGATCAGCGGCTGGACGGGCCGCTCTTGGGGGGAAACACGCATGCGCTTCTTCACGCCGGCCCGGGCTCCGCTGCTCGTCGTTGCACTCCTGCTGCCGTCGGCAGCCCTCGCCGACTTCGACCTGACAGTGGATCCCGATCGCCTCGACGGCACCGGCTTCTTCTTCACGGACGACAACGAGGGCATCAACGACACCCTCACCTTCGACGTCGACGGGCCGGTGATCACGGCCCACGGCGAGGTGCACGGTGCTGCGGGTCCCGACAGCGTGACGATCACGTATCGCATGGACTTCCCGAACTCGGCGTCGGCGAGCAACCTGACCGCCGCGGTGTCTCAGGACACGCAGGTGCTGATCGGCGTCGAAGTGAACTTCCTCGTAGGCGAAGACTACTTCGGGCAGGCCGCGCCGATGAAGTGCAAGGCGTCCGCGAAGCTGCGCGACAACGGCGGCCCGCCGGACTCTCCGGACACGGCGCAGGCGAGCCTCAACTGCGATCTGAAGAATGACTGGTCGGAGCTCGACGACGACAACGTGCCCGCCACGGCGGGCGCTCCGTCGCAGGCCGCGCTCGACGCGATCGAGGCGGCATTCGCGGGGCGCAAGGACGTCCAGGCCGACGTCGAACAACGGGAAGCTCGTGATCAAGTTCAAGGGCAAGGCGCCCTCCTGAGGGATGCGGTGCGGCGCGGCGCGTGGCTCGGGCTCCTGCTCGCGCTCGCCTGCGGAGGCGGCGACGAGGTCGGGCGCAGCGAGCGGCCGAGTGCGGCGCAGCGTCCCAGCGCCGCCTCCGAGCCGGCGCTGCCGGCGGATGCCGCGCTGCCGCCGCGCGGCGAGGTCGAGGTGAGCTTCGGTGCCGCGGGCATCGTGGCGCACGCGAACCAGGCGCCGCGCCGGCGCGTGCTCGAAGCCGTCGCGCGCGAGACCGGGCTCGTGATCGTGATCTTCGTGGAGGGCGGTGATCCCGAAGGTCGCGTGACGCTCTCCTCCGAGGGCGAGCCGATCGAGGTGGTGCTCGCGCGCGCGCTCGAGGGGCGTGCCGTTCTCGATCGCGCCGCTCACGGAGGAGGGCCGCGCGCGGCTCACGCTCGTCGTCGGCAAGTCCCGCGAGGCGCCGGCGCCGTCGCGCGCGGCGGAGCGCACGCGCACGCGCGCCGCGCTCGACCCGCGCGAGCGCGAGGAGCGCGCGCAGCACGCCGACGAGATGGAGGTCGAGGCGCTCGCGAAGCTCGAGTCCACCGATCCGCGCGACCGCGTCGAGGGCGTCGAATGGGCGGACATCGCGACGGTGTCGGGCTACGAGGCGGTGATCGAGCGGCTCGCGAACGACCCCGACGGCGCGGTGCGCGCCGCCGCGGCGGAGAGCCTGTCGGGCGCGGACGTGGGCGCGGTGCGGCCGCTCGTGGCGGCGCTCTCCGACCCGGACAGCCGCGTCGTCCTCGCCGCGCTCGAGTCGCTCGAGCTGCTGGCCGACCCCTCGGTCCTCCCGGACCTCGCGCCGGCGCTCGAGCATGCCGATCCCGCGGTGCGCGAGCGCGCGCAGGAAGCCGCTGACTTCATCGCAGTCGCGACGCGGCCGCCGGAGCTCGAGCCCTTCCTGCGCGGCTGCGCGTGGCCCGCGGCGCCGGGCGTGCCGTATCCGCGCTGCGATCCCGGGCCGGGCGGCCAGCGGCTGCCGGCCGACACGCGCGCCGCCGCGGCCCTGCCGGTGGGCGTGCGCCTCGAGCTCACCGGCGACGCCGACGCCATCGAGCTCGACTATCGCACCGAGACGGCCGAGCTCGGCTTCCGCGGAGAGGGCGCCGGCACCGGCTTCGCGCTGTTCCGCGGCGAGACGCTCGTGAGCGAGGCGAAGGCGGTGCTCGGCGCGGGCACGGTGCGCCTCGCGGCGGGGCGCGGCCCTGCGCGCGCCGTCGTCTACCTGCCCGAGGCGATGCGGCCCACGCTGCTCGCGCTCCGCGCCGCCGGCGGCGCGCTCGCGCCGGCGCCGCGCGAGCCGCGCTGGCTCTGCTACGGCGACTCGATCGCGGAGGGCTGGAAGGCGTCGGCGCCGGCCTGGGCGTGGCCGGCGCAGGTGGGGCGCCGCCACGGGCTCGACGTCGTGAACCTCGGCTACGCGGGCGCGGCGCGCGGGGAGCTCGCGTCGGCCGAGGAGCTCGCCGCGCTGCCCGCCGACGCGATCACGATCGCGCACGGCACGAACTGCTGGACGCGCACGCCGCATAGCGAGGCGCTGTTCGTGGAAGGGCTCCGCGCCTTCCTCGCGATCGTGCGCGACGGCCACCCGCGCGTGCCGATCGTCGCGCTGAGCCCGATCCTGCGCCTCGACGCGGAGGCGAAGGCGAACCGCCTCGGCGCGACGCTCGCCGAGCTGCGTGCGGCCTTCGAGCGCGTGGTGCGGGAGCGCATCGCGGCCGGCGACGACCGACTCACGCTGGTGTCGGGCCGCGAGCTGGTGCCCGCGGCCGAGCTGCCCGACGGGATCCATCCCGACGACGCCGGCCACGCGCGGATCGCGCGCGCGGTCGGGCCGGTGCTCGCGGCTCAGCTCCGCGCTTCGGCGCGATAGGCGGCGACCAGCGCCTCGCGCTCGGCGGGCGCGAGCGCGCGTGCGATGCGGTCGAGGTCGCGCTCGGCGCGCGCGGGGGAGAGCTCGGCGTGGAGGCGCGCGCCCTCCGGCGCGAGCGCCACGAGCGTGCGCGAGGTGGCGCACAGGTGGAGCGCGGCGCGCGCCAGCTCGACGCCGCGCGCGTGGAGGCGCGCGAGCTGTGCGCCCACGGCGCGCGCCCGCTCGGCGTCGCCGGCGACGCCCTTCGCGAGCTCGAGCGCGTCGTCCACGGAGCGCGTGATCAGCACCGAGCGGGCGACCCCGCCGAAGCGCCAGCGTCTCGACGAGCGCGAGCGGTGCCGGTGTGTCGAGGCCGCGCAGCAGCAGCGCGTGCGCCATCCGCCAGGCGCGGAGGCCCGGATGCGCGAGCGCGAGGGGCACCGCGATGCCGAGCCCCGCGCCGAAGCTGCGGAGAAGCGCCGCGCCGCCGGCCGGAGCGGCGAGCTCGGGCGCGCCCTGGCCGCGCTCGAACGGCTCGGCCGCGGGCCCGGGCGGCGGGCCGCCGGTGAACGCGGGCAAGCGCAGCGGCTCCGTGCCGCGCGCAGCGGCGGCGGCCTCGAGCGCCGCGCCGGTGGTGACGTCGGCCCGCCGCAGCACCCGCAGCGGGCCGCGCGACTCGATGCGGAAGCCGGTGGAGGCGAGCACGCAGCGGCGCTCGCGGCTGACGAGGCGCGCGCGCGCCGCCCTCGACGTTGCGCGCGCCAGCTCCGTCGTGAGTCGCTCGAGGCTCGGGCCACCGGGCGCCGCCCCGACGTAGGCGCTCGCGATCTCGCGCGGCGAAGCCGCGGTGCCGAGCCGCCCGTCGCTCACGAGCCAGACGAGGTCGCGCGCCCGCAGCGCGAGCGGGGGCGCGAAGGGCAGGGCGACCAGCTTCTGGAGATCCACCAGCAGCAGCTCGCCGCTCGCGCGCAGCAGGTTTCCGACGTGGAGGTCGCGGTGCCAGAGCCCGGCCTCGTGCAGGCGGCGCGCGAGCGCGGCCGCGGCGCCGAGCAGAGCCTGCTGCGCGGCGGCGTCGAGGCCGGGCAGCGCTTCCGCCACCACCGTGGCGCCGGGCGCGGCGCGCGTCACGAGCACCGTCTCGCGCCGCAGCCCCACGCTCCGTTCGGCCACCGCGAGCGGCTCGACCGCCGCGATGCCCGCGGCGCGCACGCGCGCGAGGCTCCGGTACTCGCGCGCGGCAGCTGACGGGCGCCAGCGCAGCCCTTCGCGCCGCGACCACTTGAGGAAGGCGTCGCCGCCGCCCGCGAGCGGCAGGCGCAACACCTCGCGCGCGCGGCTGCGCTTCACCACCACCGCTTCCGCCGGCTCCTCGCCGCGGGCGAGCGCCACGAGCGCGGGCTCGAGTGCGTCCGCGAGGGCAGGAGCGGCGAGCCGCACGCGCCAAGGTCCGAGGGGCCCGACCACGGCGCTTGGTGTAGCCGTGGCCCGTGAGCCCTGCAAAACTCGCGCGCGTGCTCGCGGAGCGCACTCGCCTGGCCCGGGGCTTCTCGAGCGAAAGCCTCGCCGAGGCGCAGGGGCGCCACGCGCGTTGCCTGGCCGGCGGCCCCGGCCGTGTGCTGAAGCGCGGCGATCGCACGCAGCTCAGCGCGATCACCCTCGCCGACGGGCGCGAGCTCTGCGTGAAGGAGTACCGGCCGCGCCCGCTCGCGCGGCGCCTCGAAGACCTGCTGCGGCCCGCGGCGCCGCTCCGCGAGTGGCGCGCTGCGCTCGAGCTGGCGCGGCTCGGCGTGCCCGCGCCCGCCGCGTATGCGCTCGTGCTGCCGGTGCCGCTCGGGGCGGCGAGCGCGTTCGTGCTGCTCGAGTTCATCGCGGGTGCGATCGGCGTGAACCGCCACGTGCTGCGCGTGAGCCCGCAGCGCCGGCGCGAGCTGGTGGACGCGGTCGCGGACTTCCTCTCGGCGCTGCACGCGCGCGGCATCTCGCACGGCGACCTCAAGGGCTCCAACCTGCTCGTGCGCGAGCGCGGCGCCGGCTTCGAGCTGTTCCTGGTGGATCTCGCCGAGGTGCGCTTCGCGAGCGCCGTCCCCGAGGCCGAGCGCGTCGAGGCGCTCGCGCAGTTGAACGCCTCCACCCCACTCGTCGTGACGCCTCGCGAGCGGCTGCGCTTCCTCGCGCGCTATGCGCCCGACGCCTCGCGGGCCGAGCGCGCGCGCTGGTTCCGGGCCATCGAGCAGCGGAGCCGCGCGCGCAAATGCGTATGGGACCCGGACTACGCGGGCGTCGAGCTGGAGGATCCGCCGGCCGTCCGCTGACGCACGGCGTCGAGCCGGGAAGCCCGCCCGAAAGCCCTCCTCGCGCCCGGTTTTTTGCTGGACTCCGCGCCGCCGCCGCGGTTAGGCTGGGCGCCGCTCTGCCCTCGGGGGGCGAACCGCGCCCGCCCACGGCCCGGCTCCACAGGAGGACTTCGATGCGCCCGATGAGACCCGTGCTGGCTCTGCTGGCCCTGTTGCTGGTGCCTGCCGCGTTGCTTGCCGGCAAGGGCCCGCCGCCGCCGCCCGCCGGTGAGTTCTTCTTCGTGGACCAGAAGAGCTTCGACAAGATCCAGAGCCTCGCGAACATCGATCAGACGTTCGACGAGTTCTGTCTCTCCGGCTCGGTGGTCTTCATCGACCAGACGACGGTGCCGAACACTCGCGTCGAGTTCGCGTTCTCGTCGCTCGGCGACATCGCCAAGGAGACCTCCGAGAAGATCGATGGCGACTTCACCGTCAACCCCATCAGCCTCACGCTGACGATGTTCGACGGGCCGGTGGACACCGACCCCGTGCTGGTCGGGCCCACGACGATCGTTCCGACCCCGCCCTGCAAGCTCGAGGGCACCCTCAAGAAGGGCGGCGACGCCGACCGCGTGGTCCTCAGCTGCGAGACGGGCCCCAACCTCGAGCAGTTCAACATTCCCGCCTCGGTCCCGGACCCGTTCCCTACGCAGAAGGGCGACGTCATCACGCAGGAGGAGCTCCTCGACTCGATCACCTTCGCCACGGCGAAGAAGAAGACGATCAAGGTCGACGTCAAGAAGGGCACGATCCGCATCAACCACATCGGTGTGCCGGATCCGAACGCCGCCGACTCCGACCTGGTCTGCCCGACCTCGAGCGACATCGAGTGAGCGCGGGCCGGGTCGTCAGCGCAGCCAGGCGCCGAGGTCGCGGCCGATGAGCGCCTGGAAGCGCAGCACCTCGTCGCGGTAGGTCTCGCGGAGCAGCGCGGCCGCCGCCTCGGGCATCGGCTCCTTGGCCCGCCCCTCGTTGACGCGCCGGTCGAGCACGGGCTCGAAGGACGGGTCGACCCCCACGAAGCGGTAGAGCTCGCGGGCCAGCGTCTTCGGGTCGTTCACGATGTCGTCGTACAGGAACGCGCCGAAGTCGGGGAAGCGCTCGCGCCAGTAGCCGAGCCAGTGCGCGTACATGCCCTGCGTGCGGATCCAGCGCCCGTCGTCCGCGAACATGCGCTCGAACGGCACCACGCGCTTGCCGTTCCGCTCGCGGCGCAGCCGCCACATCGAGTAGTGCGACCAGGCGCGCTCGACCGGGTTGCGGAACAGCGCGAAGGTGCGGAGCCCGGGATAGCGCGCGGCGAGCTCGTCGCGGGCGGACGGCGAGCGGCGCCAGAAGTAGAGCTGCCGGCGCGGGTTCCAGTTCGGGTAGAACTCGCGGTGGCTCGGGTCCGGCCGCGGCGAGTACATGTGGTTCACGGAGAGCTCGCCGGCGATCCGGCCCTCCTTGCCCTCGAAGAAGCTCTCGTACCAGCCCCAGCCGCGGTGGAAGTAGCGGACGATGAAGCTGATCTCCTTGCGGCGGATCAGCACGCCCGGGTGCTGGGCGAGCACGTCGGCGGCCCAGGTGGTGCCGCTCTTCTGGACGCCGACGCCGACGAAGTCGGGGCCGCGCTCGCGGGGCGTCGGGGTCGGTTCGGTCATGGCGGGCGCCGAGTCTCGCGACCTCCCGAGTCAGTCCGCAAGCGCGCTGTCCAGCGCGCGCGCAGCGAGCGGAGCGAGCGAAGGAACGAGCGAGCTAGGAACAAGTTGTCCCCGCGGGTGGACATCCCTGGATCGGAGACACCCTGCGGGTAGAATCCGGCGCCATTGCGCGTGCTCCACCTCTTCAGCAACTACAAGTGGACCGGGCCGGCCGAGCCGGCGCATGCGCTGGCGACCGGGCTGCACCAGAGGGGGGTGGAGGTCGTGTTCCGGAGCTCCGGCTACACGAAGGGCGACGCCCGGAACCACGTCGCCGAGCGGGGCGCGGCCCGGGGCCTCGTGCCCCTCGTCGACCTCGACCTCTCGAAGCACCGGAAGCCCTGGCGCGACTGGCGCGACGTCCGCCGCCTCCGGGCAAGGCTCGCCGAAGGGCGCTTCGACCTCGTGCACTGCCACCTCGCGAACGACACGCGCATCGCGCGCCGCGCGCTCCGCGGCAGTGCGACGCCCTTCGTGCGCAGCCTCTACGAGACCGAGCCCGAGCGCATTCCTTCCTTCGAGTGGGACGCCCTTCGCGCGGCGCGCCGCGTGTTCGTCTTCGCGCACGGCGTCGAGCGCGCGCTCGCCGAGGGCGGCGTGGCGCCCGGGCGCCTCGTGCATCTCGAGGCCACCGTGGACCTCGAGCGCTTCCAGCCCGAGACCGGCGGCTCTCGCCGCCTCGACGGCGCCGGCGCCGCCCGCCGGCGCGCGCTCGGCTTCGCGGAGGGCGACTTCGTCGCCGGCATCGTGGCGCGCGTCCAGCCGCAGCGCCGCTTCGACCTGCTGCTCGACGCCGCCGAGCGCGTGGCGCGCGAGCATCCGCGCTTCCGGCTCGTCGTGATCGGGCGCGGCAGCAAGCTCGAGGCCACCGCGCGCGAGCCGGCCCGCCAGCGCGGCCTCCTCGACCGCGTCGTCTTCTTCCCCGGCTACTTCGAAGGCGCGGACTACGTGGACGTGCTGCGCGCGCTCGACGTGAAGCTGTTCCTCGTGCCCGGCACCGACGGGACCGCGCGCGCCGTGCGCGAGGCGCTGGCCTGCGGGCTGCCGGTGGTGTGCACGCGCCGCGGCGTGCTGCCGGAGCTGGTGCGCGACGGCGTGACCGGCCGCGTGCTCGAGGAGACGCCCGAGGCCTTTGCGGCGGCGCTGGGCGCGCTCATGCGCGAGCCGGAGGCTCGCCGAAGGATGGGCGAGGCCGCGCGCAAGGACGCCGAGGCGCGCTTCTCGCTCGCGCGCCAGGTCGAGACGGTGGCGGCGTGCTATCGCGCGCTCCTCGCGGAGGCCGCGTGAGCGCGCCGGGCGAGCAGGCCGCTCTCGCGGAGGCCGCGTGACCGCCGTAGGCGAGCAGGCGGCGCTCCCGCTCGGCGGCGACGCCGGCGAGATCCCGGCGCCGGGCACCGAGCGCCCCGGCCTCACCGGCATCGTCCCGTCGCTGAACGAGGAGCACAACCTCGAGGCGTGCATCCGGTCGTTCGCGGAGATCTGCGACGAGATCATCGTGGTGGACAGCGGCAGCACCGACCGCACGCTCGAGATCGCGCGCCGCTTCACCGATCGCGTCTTCGTGCGGCCGTGGGTGGACTATCGGACCTTCCTCAAGTTCGCGATGCCGCGCGCGCGCCATCGCTGGCTCTTGATCGTGGACTGCGACGAGCGTCTCACGCCGAGCCTGCGCAAGGAGATCCGCGAGCGCGTGGACGCCGAGGGCGCGGGCGCCGTCGGCTTCCGCATGAAGCGCAGCTCGCACTTCATGGGACGGCGTATCCGCTTCAGCGGCTGGCAGAACGACTTCGTCTACCGCTTCTTCCGCAAGGGCAAGGGCGGCCCGCGCGAGCGCGAGATCCATCCGGGCATCGTGATCGACGGGAAGATCGACCCGCTCGACGGCCTCCTGCTCCACTTCCCGTACCCGACGCTCGAGGACTACCTCGGCAAGTTCAACCGCTACACCTCGGCCGCGGCGCGCGACCGGCTCAAGGCCGGCAAGCGCGTGCGCTGGGTGGATCGCTTCCTGTCGCCGCCGGGGCGCTTCCTGCGCACCTACTTCCTGCGCTACGGCTTCCTCGACGGCTACCCCGGCTTCGTGCTCTCGGTGCTCGGCGCCTTCTACGTCTTCACGCGCTACGCGAAGATGTGGCAGATGCAGAACGCGGAGAAGCTGGCAGCACAGACGCAGCGCCTGGCCGTGCTCGACGGCCGCGGCGGCACGGCGGCGCCCCTGCGGCCGCCGAGCCATTGAGATATCGAGAAGGAGCGCACATGAGCGACGAACGCATCTTCCTGACCGGCGGCGCCGGCCTGATCGGCTCGTACATCACCAAGCAGCTCATTGCGCTCGGTCACGACGTGATGCTCTACGACAGCTTCACGGCGTTCATGTCGCCCTTCCAGGTGAACTACGCCGCGAACATCGAGCGGCGCTTCCCGCCCGAGCTGCGCAGCCTCAAGATCGTGCGCGGCGACGTGCGCCACCGCGGCATCCTCCAGCGCACGCTCGACGAGTACCAGCCGACGCGCGTGATCCACCTGGCGGCGCTGCCCATCGCCGACCTCTCGAACCGCTTCTCCGAGGAAGCGATGGAAGCGAACCTCATCGCCACCGTGACGCTGCTCGACGCCGTGCAGGCGCTGCGCGACCTGCGCCGCTTCGTCTACACCTCGTCGAGCATGGTGTACGGCGACTTCCAGTACGCACCGGCCGACGAGGACCACCCGAAGGCGCCGAAGGACGTGTATGGCGGCACCAAGCTCGCCGGCGAGGTGATGGTGGGCGCCTACGGGCGGCGCTTCGGCATCCCCTACACGGTGATCCGCCCATCCGCCGTGTACGGCCCCACCGACGTGAACCGCCGCGTGACGCAGATCTTCGTCGAGAACGCGCTCAAGGGGCTGCCGATCGTGCTGCACAACGGCGGCGTCTCGAAGCTCGACTTCACGCACGTCAGCGACGTCTCCGACGGATTCGTGCGCGCCACGCTGTCCGAGAAGAGCCTGAACCGCACGTACAACATCACGCGCGGCCGCGGCCGCTCGCTCCGGGAGCTCGCCGAGATCGTGGCGAGCCTGGTGCCGGGCACGCGCTTCGAGGAGAAGCCGCCCGACATGCTGCGCCCCGAGCGCGACGCGCTCTCGATCGCGCGCGCGCGCGAAGACCTCGGCTTCGAGCCGAAGACCGACCTCGAGGACGGCATGCCGCCCTACGTCGCGTTCGTGCGCCGCACGCTCGAAGAGAGCGGCCAGCTGAAGTGAAACCGCCCGCGCATCGCGACGTTCCGCTCTGTCGGCCCCAGCTCGGTCCCGCCGAGACCAAGGCCGTGGTGCAGGTGCTCGAGAGCGGCTGGCTCGCGCACGGCCCGAAGAACCACGAGCTCGAGAAGCAGTTCATGGCGCTCACCGGCGCGCCCTACGCGATCGCGATGAACTCGTGCACCTCCGCGCTGCAGCTCGCCGTCGAGGCGCGCGGCATCACGGGCGAAGTGATCTTGCCGTCGTTCACGTTCGTCGCGTCGGCCAACGCGGTGGTGACGGCCGGCGCGACACCGGTGCTCGTGGACATCGACCCCGTCACGCGCTGCGCCGACCCCGAGGCCATCGCCGCGGCCGTCGGCCCGCAGACCGAAGCCGTGATGGTCGTGCACTACGGCGGCCAGATGGCCGACATGGAGCCGATCGCGAAGACGTGCGAGCGCCACGGCCTCGCGCTGATCGAGGACACCGCCGAGACGATCGGGTCTTCGTACCGCGGCCGGCCGCAGGGCGCCTTCGGCGACGGCTGCTTCTCCTTCTTCCCGACCAAGAACATCACCACCGGCGAAGGCGGCCTGCTGAGCACGCACGACGCCGACGTGCACCGCAAGGCGCGCGCGCTGATCGGGCACGGCATCGAGTCCACCACGCTGGAGCGCGAGAAGGCCGAGCGCCCGTGGCTCCGCGCCGCGACCTACGCGGGATACAACTTCCGCATGAGCCATCTGCTCGCGACGCTCGGCGTCGAGCAGATGAAGCGCCTCGACGAGTTCAACGCCGGGCGCCGCCGCGTGGCCGCGCGCTACCTCGACGAGCTGGCGGGGATCGACGGCCTCGAGCTGCCGGCGATCGCCGACGGCCGCACGCACGTCTGGCAGATGTTCACCGTGATCGTGCGCGAGGCGAACCGGACAGAGCTGCTCAAGAACCTCCGCTCCGTCGGCGTCGGCGCGTCGGTGCACTTCGACCCGCCCGTCCACCTGCAGCCGCGCTACCGCGACGCCAAGGTCGGCCCGGGGGGCCTCGCGCACACCGAGTACGTGGCCGAGCACATCGTCACGCTGCCGATCGACCCGGGCATGAGCGACGCCGACATCGACCACGTGGTGGCGGCGCTGCGCTGGGCGCTCGCCGAATCCCCGCGTGCCTGAGGCCGGCGCCCGCGCGCCCATCCTCTATCTCGGCCACGGCGTGCGCGGCGCGCACTGCCTGCGCGCGCTGCTCGCCGCGAAGGAGCCCGTGGCTGGCGTCATCGGTCACGCCGGCAGCGAGGGGAGCGAG
This sequence comes from uncultured delta proteobacterium, assembly GCA_963716895.1. GTDB lineage: Bacteria > Myxococcota_A > UBA9160 > UBA9160 > UBA6930 > JBFIYM01. The sequence goes on along the minus strand of CAVQUJ010000010.1, from coordinate 2,001,272 downwards.
GCCGCGCAGCTCGCCGCCAGCGTCGGCCTGCCGTATCGCGCGCCGAAGAGCCCGAACGAGCAGGCCGCGCTCGCCTGGATCCGCGGCCTCGGCTGCCGCCTCGCGGTGATGTCGGGCTACGCGAAGATCGTGCGGAAGGCCTTCCTCGACTGCTTCCCGGACGGCGTCATCAACCTCCACGGCGGCCCGCTGCCGAGCTACCGCGGCGGCTCGCCGCTCAACTGGCAGATCCTGCGCGGCGAGCGCGAGATCGGCATCTCGGTGGTGATCACCGAGGAGGGCATCGACACCGGCCCCGTGCTCGCGCGCGACGCCTTCCCGCTCGGCCCCGACGAGACGATCGAGCAGGTGGTGGCGAAGACGCTGCCGCGCTTCGAGCGCATGCTGCTCGGCGTCCTCGACGCGCAGCGCCGCGGCGCGCTGCGCCCCGAGCCGCAGGACGCAGCGCGGGCGCCCGCTACTTCGCGAAGCGCCTGCCCGAGGACGGCTTCATCGACTGGCGCGCGATGACGGCGCAGCAGGTGCACGACCTCGTGCGCGCGCTCTCGGGCAGCTACCCGGGCGCATTCACGTTCCACCGCGGGCGCAAAGTCGTGCTCGAGACGACGCGCCGCCTCGACGAGACGATCATCGCCGCCTGGGCGCGTTCTTGCGCGGCGCGCGGAGGGCGTCGAGGTGGCGTGCGCGGATCGGCGCTCCTCGTGGTGGAGGCGCGCGACGAGATGCCGCGGGATGCGACCTTCGACGCGGGCCCGGCCCGGGCGCGTGCGAAGTGTCGATGCTGGCGCGTGGTGCCGACGTTCCTGCGGCTGGAGGCAGCGACACTCCGATCGATCGACGTGGCTCGCGCCCCGGCCAGGTCTGTGAGGAACGGGACGTCGAGGCGGCCGGCGTGGCGAACGCGGGCCATCGACGACGGCGCGCTCGGCATCGAGCGTCGACCGGTCGCAACGCCGGTTCGCGGGAGCTCTTGCGTCGATCTTGCGTGAGCGTGACGCGCCGCCGTCGTTGCTCACGCTAGCTTGCGGGCTCGCGCTCGGACGGTCTACGCCCGCACCTCCCGCAGCAACCCCTCCAGCATCCCCATCGACCGCTCGAGCGAATGCTCCTGCTCGATCGTCTCCCGCGCCGCGCGCCCCATCCTCTCGCGCGCCCCGCGGTCCGCCGAGCAGCGCCGCGAGCGCCGCGGCGAGCGCGAGCGCGTCCCCCACCGGCACCACGCGCCCGGCGCCGCGCGCCTTCACCGGCTCCGCGATGCCGCCGGCATAGTCGGTCACCACCACCGGCTTGCCGTGCGCCATGGCCTCGAGCACGGCGTTGCTCACGGTCTCGTCCTTCACCGACGGCAGCACGAAGACGTCGAGCGCCTCGAGCAGGTTCTCCGGGTCGGGGCGGAAGCCGGCGAGGGTGACGGAGCTCGCGACGCCGAGGCGGCCGGCCTCCTCGCGTGAGCACGCTCTCGAGCTCGCCGCCGCCGAAGACGACGAGGCGCGCGCGCGGCTGCTGCTCGATCACGAGCGGCCACGCGCGCAGCAGGTGGTCGAAGCCCTTCATCGGTGCGAGGCGGCCGACGGCGCCGACGAGCGGCGCGTCGGGGGCGATGCCGAGCTCGGCGCGCAGGCGCGCGCCGTCGCCGCCGAGCGGCTTGCTCGTGTCGATGGCGTTCGGCAGCAGCACGACGCGATCGCCCAGGTACGGCGCGCTCGCGACGATGTGCTGGCGCAGCGCCTCGGAGTCGACGATCACGCGGCGCACGCGGCTGCCGTAGAGCCAGCGGCTCCACGGGTCGCGCGGCACCGGGCGCAGGATGCCGCGGCGCTGGAGGAGCTTGGCGCCGGACATCGCGCAGGCGAGCACGCCGAGCCGCAGGTCGCGGCCGACGTTGCCGATCACGCACTCGATGCGCTCGCGGCGCAGGAAGCCGGCGAGTCGGAGGCTGCTGCCGAGCCGCCAGCCGAAGCGGCCGACGGGCGCGGTCCAGAGCGGCAGGCCCGGCCTCGCGCGCGCGCTGCTCGAGCACGCTGCCCGCGGCGCACGCGATCGCGACGAAGTGGCCGCGCCGCGTGAGGGCCTGCGCGGTGGTGAGCATCCACTTCTGGCCGCCGCCCCAGACGGGGATCGAGTCGAGCAGCACGACGCGCAGCCGCTCGGGTGTCTCCGGCACGTGCACGTTGTTACCATGCGCGCCCTCCGCCCGCACGAGGGACCGCGATGGCCTCTCTGCCGTACGGCGTGCACGACTTCTTCCGCGCGCCGCGCTGGACGACGCGTTCGCTCGCCTGGCGCGCGCTCCACCCGACGGCGCGGCTGGTCGAGCCCATCTTCCTGGTCGGCTCGCCGCGGAGCGGCACCACGCTGGCGGTGAACCTGTTCGGCTCGCATCCCGACGTCGCGAACTGGTCCGAGGGCGGGCGGCTCTGGGATCCCATCCACTATCACGACCCGGAGGCCGAGCACTACTGGACGGCGGAGCAGGCGACGCCGGCGCAGATCCGGCGGCTCCACCGCTGGTGCGAGTGGTATCGCCAGTCGCACGGCAAGGCGCGCTTCGTGAACAAGCACCCGCGGAACTCGCTGCGCATCGGCTACCTGCGCCGCGTCTTCCCGGACGCGCGCTTCATCCACGTGATCCGCGACGGGCGCGCGGTGGTGAGCTCGATCCTGGCGCAGATCGGGCGGCGGGATCGCCGGCAGAAGCGGCCGATGGGCGGCTTCGCGAAGCCGCCGGGCTGGCGCGCGCTGCTGCGCGAGGACCTCGCCGAGCAGACGGCGCTCCAGTGGCAGGCGATCGTGCGCACGGTGCGCGAGCAGCGCGCGGCGCTCGGCCCGGCCTACACCGAGGTGCGCTACGAGGAGCTGTGCGCGCGCCCGCGCGAGACGTACCGCGAGCTGTTCCGCTTCGCGGGCCTGTCGAGCGACGACACCGCGCTCGCGGGCATCCCGGAGAAGCTCGACGAGAGCGACGCCTGGCGCGAGCGCTCACCCCCGAGCAGCTCACCACGATCGAGAAGGCCGCCGGCGAGCTGCTGCGCGAGCTCGGCTACCTCTCGCGCTAGGAGACCGATCCGGAACGCGAGGTCCGGCGCCATCCCGAGACCGGGAGTGCAGCTGTCGTGCCTCCGTTCGCCTCACGCGAGGCAAAGCCTCGCGTGGGCTCACTGCGCGCGGCGCGAAGCGCGCCGCTTGCGCTAGAGGCGCACCACCACGCGGCCGAGGGTACGGCGCTCGGCCAGGTCGGTGATCGCCTTCGGCACGTCGTCGAAGTCGATCACGCGGCCGACCACGGGGCGGAAGCGGCCGGACTCGAGGAGCGACAGGATCTGCCGCTGCGCGTCCTCCTCGATCGCGCGGCCCATCGCCGGCGGGTACGCGCCCATGGTGGCGCCGACGAGCGTGAGGTTCGCCATGTAGAACGAGCGCGGGTCGATCGGCTTGATGCCGCCGGCGTGGCCGCAGAGGACGGCGCGGCCTTCGGGCGCGAGCGCGGTGCGCGCGCGCTCGCCCATCTCGCCCTGCACCGGGTCGAATACGACGTCGACGCCGCGCCCGCTGGTGTGCTCGCGCGCGGCGGCGGCGAAGTCGCAGGCGCCATGGTCGAGCGCGCGCTCGGCGCCGAGGCCGACGCAGAAGCGCGCCTTCTCCTCGCCGCCCACCACCGCGAGCACCCGCGCGCCGATTCCGGCCGCGAGCTGAACGGCGGCGGAGCCGAGCCCGCCCGCGGCGCCGAGCACCAGCACCGTCTCGCCCGCGCGGAGCCCGCCGCGCCGCACGAGCGCGTGCCAGGCCGTGTGCGAGGCGATCAGGAAGGCCGCGGCCTCCTCGTCCGAGAGCCCGGCCGGCACCTCGTAGAGCGCGCTGCCGATGCCCACGGCGTACGGCGCGAGCGCACCGAAAGGCTGTGGCGTGAAGCCGACCACGCGCTTGCCGAGCCAGGCGCGCATCGACGGCGCGGCGTCCTCGACGATGCCGGCTGCCTCGAGGCCTGCGGTGTAGGGCCGCTCGATCGGCACCGGGTAGCTGCCGCGCGCCATCGTCACGTCCGGCAGCCCGAGCGCGGCGGCGGTCACGCGCAGGATCACCCAGTCTGCGACGGGTGCGTCCTGCGGGCCGGCGAGCTTGCGCAACCCGGCGAGGTCCACGCAGTAGCCGGCGAGATCGGGGCCGCGCGGCGCCGGCACCTCGTCGGTGACGAGCACGTCGCGAGGCTCACCGAATCCGTGTACGCGCCAGGCCTTCATACGAACCTCCGGAAAAGCCGCGAGTGTAGGGTATGCTCGTCGCCTCTCGAATCAGGAGCTCCTATGCGTCTCGCCCTCGTCCTCGTGGCCACCGCGTTGCTCTTCGCCTGCTCGGACTCGAAGCCCGCAGCCGACGAGACGGCCGCCGTCTCCGCGCCCAGCGGGCTCCAGATCGTGCACGAGCGTGAGGGCAGCGGGCGCAACCCCACCGCCACCGACGTGGTGAAGGTGCACTACCACGGCACGTTCACCGACGGCCGCGTGTTCGACAGCAGCATCCAGCGCGGCGAGCCCGCGACCTTCCCGCTGAACGGCGTGATCCCGTGCTGGACGCAGGGGCTCCAGCAGATGAAGGTGGGCGGCAAGGCGAAGCTCACCTGTCCGCCCGAGCTGGCCTACGGCGCGCGTGGCGCTCCGCCCACCATCCCGCCGAACTCGACGCTGGTCTTCGAGGTCGAGCTGCTCGCGATCGAATAGCCGTGAAGACGCTGCTCGTGGCGCGCGAGGGCGGTGTCGTCACAGCGACGCTGAACCGGCCCGCGCGCCGCAACGCGCTCTCGCTGACGATGTTCCGCGAGCTGCGCGAGCTGATCGACGAGGTGGCGCGCACGCCCGCCGACCGCGTGCTCGTACTGCGCGGCGCGGGCGGCAACTTCTGCTCGGGCGGCGACCTGATGCCGGAGCCGGGCGAGCCCCTGCCGGACTTCGGCGGGCCCGGCTCCGCGCCCGCGGCGGCGATGGTCTCGATCCGCAACGACGTCGGCCGCACCGCGCTCGCGCTGCACGTGCTCGAGAAGCCGAGCATCGCGGCGGTCGAGGGCGTCGCGGCCGGCGCGGGCGCGAACCTGGCCCTCGGCTGCGACCTCACGCTCGCATCGCGCGGCGCGCGCTTCGGCCAGGTGTTCGTGCGGCGCGGCCTCTCGCTCGACATGGGCGGGAGCTGGCTGCTGCCGCGGCTCGTCGGCGCGAAGAAGGCGAAGGAGCTCGCGCTCACCGGCGACTGGATCGAGGCGGACGAGGCCGAGCGCATCGGCCTCGTGAACCGCGTGTTCGCGCCCGAAGCCTTCGAGGCCGGCGTGCGCGAGTGCGCGGCGAAGCTCGCGGCGCAGGCGCCGCTCGCCGTGGCGGCGATCAAGAAGAGCCTCGACCGCGCGCACGAGCTCTCCTTCGCCGAGGCGCTCGAGGTCGAGACGCTCGCGCAGGCCGCGCTCACGGGCACGCTCGACTTCGCGGAGGCGATGGCCGCCTTCCGCGACAAGCGCGAGCCGAAGTTCCGGGGCGCGTAGGTGCGCGCCCTCGTCATCGGCGGCACCGGCCCGACCGGACACTTCATGGTGAACGGTCTCCGCCGGCGCGGCTACGACGTCACCATGTTCCACAGCGGGCGGCACGAGCTCGACGAGATCCCGTCCGAGGTCGAGCACGTGCACGGCGATCCCTTCGCCCCGGGCGCGCTCGAGGCCGCGCTCGGCGCGCGCACGTTCGACGTCTGCATCGCCACATACGGCCGGCTGCGGCGCGTGGCCGAGGCGATGGTCGGGCGCTGCGGGCACTTCCTATCGGTCGGTGGCGTGCCCGCTTATCGCGGCTTCATGAACCCCGGGCTGTTCGAGCCGGCCGGGCTGCCGGTGCCGATCCGCGAGGATGCGCCGCAGGTCGAGCAGGAGGCGGACGACGCGAAGGGCTACCGCATCGTGCGCACCGAGCGCGCATTGTTCGCGGCGCAGCCGGGCGCGACCCACTTCCGGTACCCGTACGTCTACGGGCCGTACCAGCTGCTGCCGCGCGAGTGGTGCATCGTGCGGCGCATTCTCGACGGCCGGCCCTTCATCGTGCTGCCCGAGGACGGGCTCACGCTGCACCACCACGGCTACGCAGAGAACCTCGCGCACGCCGTGCTGCTCGGCGTCGATCATCCCGAGGCCGCGCGCGGGCAGGTCTACCACTGCGCCGACGAGGAGGTGCTGACGCTGCGGCAGGTGGTCGAGATCGTGGCGAACGCGCTCGGGGCGAAGCTCGAGATCGTGTCGCTGCCGTGGGAGCTCGCGACGCCGGCCCGGCCGCTGATGGCGCAACCACTGCCGACGCACCGCGTCTTCGACCTCGAGAAGATCCGCCGCGAGCTCGGCTATCGCGACGTGGTGCCCGCGCGCGAGGCGCTCGCCCGCACCGCGCGCTGGCTCGCCGCGCACCCGCCGCCGCCGGGCGGCCAGGAGGAGATCGCCCTCACCGATCCCTTCGACTACGCCGCCGAAGACGCTCTCGTCAGCGCCTGGCAGGGCGCGCTCGCGACGCTCCCCGAGATCGAGTGGAAGCGCCCGCCCGGCTACACGCTCTCCTACAGCGGCCCCGGTGGCCGTGCGCGTTCGAAGCCCGAGTTCGACGGCTAAGCTCCCGCCCGATCAGGAGGTCTCATGGCGATCTACGAGCGCATCAGCGACGTGCCGCGGCGGCGCTATCGCGTCAGCAGCCCCGTGACGCTTCAGCCGATCGGCGAGTTCGACGCCGCCACGGCCGACGAGGTGCGCGCGGCCGTCGAGCGGGCCCGCAAGGCGCAGGCGAGCTGGGCGGAGCTCAGCGTGAAGCAGCGCGCCGAGTACATGTGGCGGCTGCTCGACCAGTTCGTGAAGCGCCAGGACGAGATCATCGACGCCGTGCTCCAGGAGACCGGCAAGGCCCGCACCGAGGCCATCGGCATGGAGGTCTTCTCCTGCTGCGACTCGATCTCCTACTACGCGAAGCGCGCGCCGCGCTTCCTCGCGCCGGAGAAGCGCCGGATCCACGGGTTGATGGGCTTCGCGAAGCGCCTGCGCGTCGTCTACAAGCCGCTCGGCGTGGTGGGCCTCATCACGCCGTGGAACGGCCCGGTCGTCCTCGCGGTGAATCCGCTGGTGCAGGCGCTCCTCGCCGGCAACGCCGTCGTGCACAAGCCGTCCGAGGTGACGCCCTTCTCCGCGCTCGTGGTCAAGAAGTTCACCGAGGCCGCCGGCTTCCCGGCCGACCTCTACCAGGTGGTGCAGGGCGACGGGCAGACGGGCGCCGCGCTGATCGAGTCGGGCGTGGACAAGATCTCGTTCACCGGCAGCGTGGCCACCGGCCGCCGCGTGGCCGAGGCCTGCGGCAAGCGGCTGATCCCGGTGACGCTCGAGCTCGGCGGCAAGGACGCCATGATCGTCTGCGCCGACGCGGACATCGACCGCGCCGCGCAGGGCGCGCTCCTCGGCTCGTGCATGAACACCGGCCACTACTGCTGCGGCACCGAGCGCATCTACGTGGTGGACGGCGTCTACGACGCCTTCGTCGAGAAGGTGGTGGCCGGCGCGAAGCAGCTGCGCCAGAGCGACACCGGCGAGACCGACGTCGGCGCCGTGTTCTGGGACCAGCAGATGAACATCATCGAGAGCCACATGGCCGACGCCACCGCCAAGGGCGCGAAGGTGCTGGTGGGGGGCCGCCGCAACCCGAAGCTCGAGGGCCTCTACTACGAGCCCACCGTGGTCGTGAACGTGAACCACGACATGGACCTGATGCGGAAGGAGACCTTCGGGCCGATCGTCGCGATCCAGAAGGTCGCGAACGAGGACGAGGCGCTGCGCCTCGCGAACGACAGCGAGTACGGCCTCAACGGCAACGTCTGGACGAGCGACCCCGAGAAGGGCCAGCGCCTCGCCGAGCGCATGGCGACGGGCGGCGTGTGCGTGAACGACATGGCGATCACGTACGGGATCCCCGAGGCGCCGTTCGGCGGCGTGAAGGAGAGCGGCGTCGGGCAGGTGAACGGCGCGCAGGGCATCCGCGGCTACTGCCACGTGCATCCGATCCTGTCGGACAAGAAGGGCAAGGGTCCGATCCAGGGCGGCTACCCGTACACGCAGAAGGGCGAGGAAGGCATGCAGAAGTTCATCCGCTTCCTCTGGGGCACGCCGATCGGCCGCTGGCTGGCGTAGCCCGGCGCGTGGCGTCACTCCTCCAGCACCTGCGCGAGCGCGACATCGCGTTCTGGAAGGCGGACTGGTTCGCGCGGCAAGCGCGCGGGCGCGTGCTCGACATCCCCGCCGGCAAGGGCGACGACAGCCGCCGTCTCGTCGCGCTCGGCTACGACGTGGTGCCGGCGGACCTCTTCCCCGAGACGTTCGACCGCACGATCGGCGTGAAGTGCGTGCCGGCCGACCTCGCCGCGCGCTGGCCCTTCGACGACGAGAGCTTCGACTACGTGCTCAGCTCCGAGGCGATCGAGCACCTGCCCGACCAGCTCGCCATGCTGCGCGAGTGCGCGCGCGTGCTGCGCCCGGAGGCGAAGCTCTTCCTCACCACGCCAAATCTCCTTTCTCTGCGCGCGCGCGCCGCCTTCATGCTGACCGGCAACCGCGCCTTCAAGACCTGGATCGACGAGATCACCTCCGTGTGGGGCTACCAGGACGGCCGCATCTACCACGGCCACGCGTTCCTGATCAGCTACCTCCAGCTCCGCTACCTGCTCTGGCACAGCGGGCTCCGCATCGTCGCGGTCGTGCGGAACCGCTTCAGCTGGACGTCGATCGCGCTGCTTCCGCTCGTGCCCTTCGTCTGGCTCGCCTCGCGCGGGGCGATGCGCAAGGCGAAGCGCCGGAACCCGCGCCCCGAGATCTACCGCGAGATCGAGCGCGACCTGTTCTCGCTCGCCGTGCTGCTCTCGTCGAACCTGTTCGTGGTCGCCGAGAAGATCCCCGCCGCGGAGCGCGAGGCGCCGCTCGTCGTGGACAAGCACCGGCGCAACTTCGAGCAAGCGGTGCGGCGCGCGTCGTCGTCCTAGAAAGGGATCGGGAAGACGGGCTCGGGCGCGGGCGCCGGGTCCGCGGGGTCCGCGCTCCCGCCGGCGTCGGCGAAGTCGCTGCCGATCGACCAGAGCAGGCGCCGCTCGCGGTCGTAGCGCAGCGGCTCGGCGTCGAAGGCGTCGGTTGGGAACTTCCGCGATGTAGGTCGGCACGAGCTCCTCGAGACGCGCGGGCAGCGCGCCGTGGTCGCGCGAGTACGCGCGCAGCGCGACCCAGGCGCGGGCGGCTTCGACGCGTGAGTCCTCCTCGCAGCGGTACATCCCCAAGCCGGTCGAAGCCGGAGATGGACATCGAGCTCACGCTGCGGCCGACGCTGTTCGGACCGAGCAGCGGCCCGGCCCATTCGCCGCCCGCTCAGAGGAGCATCGGGCCAGCGCACGCGGCTGCAGGGCTTCCCTCCTTGAGCGCCGAGGATCCGATAGGCGTCGGCGATGATCGCGAGCGTCGCGTTCGGCTTGAACACGTAGCGCGCCGGAACGACGCGCCCGATGAACGAAGGCTCCAGCTCCCGCGCGTCATAGCCTTCGAAGCTGGCGATCATCCGCGCGTAGCTCTGGTACTCGAGGCCCCACATGCGGCGCCAACCGTCGGGATCGACGCGAAGCTTCTCCAGCCGTGCCGTCAGCTCGCGGCTCTGCGCCGCGTCGACCTCGACCTCGGCGAGCACGCGGCCGAGCGCGTTTAGCCCGGTGATCTTCATCGCTCCGCCGAAGCTCGCCTCGAAGAGCGAAGCACCGAGCCCCGACTGGATGCGAGCGCCGAGCGCCGCTGCGTCGAGTGCGTCGGAGAAGGATCCGTCCGCGTCGCCGCTCCGCGCGCGGTGGACGGCGCGGAGGGCGAGCATCAGCGCTGAGCCGGCGCCAGGTGCGCGCTCGATCGAAGTCCGTGTCGGCCGAGGGGGCCAGAGAGAGCGCCGGAACGACGAAGACCGGCGCGGCCAGCACCGCAGGAACGAGCGCGAGCACCTTCTTGTTCCTCTCGACGGCTTGCCTTCCCAGCTCGGCATCGACGAGCGTGCTCATCGGGACGGCGTCGACCTCCGCCGGCCACCACGCCGTCGTGGCGGCGCGCTCGAGCAGCGCCATCCCGTTCTCGGCGTCGGGAACCGCGGGACGCACCGGCCGCATGTCCCGATCGTCGATCGCAGGATCCGCGAGATGCGTCGCGACCCAGACCGCGACGAACGCAGTCGATCCGAAGACCAGCGCCAGGAGGAGTCGGAGCCCACGCCGGAGCATGCCGACTCATCGGAGGATTCGCGGCGCAGTGAAATGCGGCCTCCCGTGGCGGTGCACCTTCGAGGCAGCGCTCCGGCAGGCGACGGCTCGTGGAGAACATTCTCGTAACTCGGCTTCAGCCCCGGCATCGGTCGGCCGATCGATCCCTCGATCGGAGGGTCGATCCATGCGGTTCATCGCGCTCCCCTCGTTTGCTCTCGCTTGTCTGGTGGCAATCGCTCCGGCGCCGTCCGCCGGCCAGGCCTGCACCGACACGAACGGCACGTTCCGCTTCCTGAACACCACCTTCCCCTCGCTCAGCACCAACGGACCGGTCTTCGTGGGACAGCTCGTGGTCGCGAACGCGGACGGGCCGGTGAGCTTCTCACTGGACCTGGGCGGCTCCAATGACCCGCTCCCGGACGGACTCACACTCGACCCCGACTCGGGCCTGATCACGGGGCTCGCCACGCAGTCCGGCAACTACGACGTCGTGTTCGTCGCAGATGACGGCGTGACGCAGATCACCAAGTCGGTCTCGTTCAGCGTCAGCTCCGCCGGCGGCGGCGGCAACGGTGGCTCGGGTCTCGCTGCTCCGGTCTTCGCCGACGGCGAGGTCGGCGTCCCGTACGACGACACCCCGGTCCCCGACGGCGACGGGCCCTTCACGTTCGGCGGCTCGGATCTCCCGCCGGGTCTGACCCTGAACGGCGGCTCTGGCCAGATTTCGGGGACTCCGACGGCGGCGGGCACCTACTTCATGACCCTCACCGTCTACGATGCGCTTCCGAACGAGGAGAACATCGGCGCTTCGGTGGTGCCGATCCGGATCTTCCCGGCGGGCTCGACCTTCGCGTTCACGACCCAGTTCCTGAACAACGGCGAAGTCGGCACCCCGTTCTGTGACCAGTACGTGGTCGAGAACCCGGCGCTCGGCGGCACCGTGACCTTCGGCGCCACCGGCCTCCCGAACGGTCTCACGCTCGATCCTGCGACGGGCGCCGTGACCGGCACGCCGACCGTGGACGGCACGTTCCTCGTCACGGTCAACGCGAACGACGGCACCGACACGATCACGACCAACCTCTCGATGGTCATCGCGCCCGGCGCGAGCAGCAACTTCCACTGGAACTACCTCGGGATGCCCGCGGCGCTCGTGAACGTGGTGTACGACCGGCTGCCGCCGATCGTGCTCACCGCCGAAGGCGCGACCGGCGCGATCACCTACGCGGCCACCGGTCTGCCTGCCGGCATCACCTACGATTCCACCACCGGCGAGCTCTCTGGCACGCCCACTCATCAGGGCGAGTACCCCGTCACGTTCACGGCGACAGACGCCGGGAACAGCAACGTCATCACGCTCGACGTCGCGTTCGTCGTGCTGCCCACGACGGGCGGCGACGTCTCCCAGATCATCGTCAACTTCTGGGTGTCGAAGGCTTCGCTCAAGCTCGGCACGGACGGCAGCGAGTCGTGGCGCGTCTCGGCGCTGTACAACGCCGACCGCCGCACCGGCAACCGCTTCGACCCGGCCACGGACCTATTCAAGGCCGTGCTCGGCTCGCACACGCTCCAGGTCGATCCCGGGCAGATGACCGGTGACGACCAGGCCGCGTCCTTCAGCGATGCGGGACCGCCGAGTCGGAGCGTGAGCGTCAACGCCGACAGCCAGGCCGTCTCCTGGTCCACTGGGAACGACACCTTCACCGAGACGGTGCCGGGCGACCTCTCGCAGACGGTCACGCTCGGTGACAACGCCTACCGGCTGCTGATGCGCTTCGACGAGAAGGGCAGCTTCAAGCCGGCGCTGGCCTACCAGCGCACCGCCTTCGTGCTTTCCCGTGGCTCGCTCTCGGTCGACGGCCCGGGTCTCGACTCGGCCAAGCTCACCCTGCTGCTCGCGGATCCGAACTTCTCGTACGCACAGGGCGACATGCTGCGCATTCGCATCCTGGACGGGGCGACCGTGCTCATGGACCGTGACTTCACGGCGCTCGGCAGCGTGCCGAAGCAGGGCGTCGACTCGAACACGGGCCGGCTCACCTTCTCGTTCAAGACGCTCTCTGACGTCGCCATGACGGATCGCGTCTCGATGGGCTACTCGAGCAGCAAGGGCGCGATGAAGCTCTCGCTCTCGGCGATGGACCTGTCCGCCATCAGCGCGGGCGAGGCGTACCTCACCTTCGAGGTGACGATCGGCGGGCATGTCTACACCACCGGCGTCACGTTCTTCGGGACCGCGCCCGGCAGCTACGGCCTCGCGATCCCGTAGATTCCAGCTGTCGTGACTCCGTTCGCCTCACGCGAGGCAAAGCCTCGCGTGGGCTCACTGCGCGCGGCGCTTCGCGCCGCTTGCGGTCAGCCCATCTTCTCCCCGCCGTCCACGCGCAGGAACTGGCCGGTCACCATGCGCATGCGGTCGGAGCAGAACAGCACGGCCACCTCGGCCACGTCCTCGTCCGCGGGGATCTCGCCGATCGGGAACTTCTTCACGATCTCCGCCTTCACCGCTTCCTCGGTGGTCTTCCGCTCCTTCGCCTGCCACTTCACGTACATCTGGACGGGCGGGCCCCACATCCAGGTGGGCACCACGGTGTTCACGCGGATCTTCTTCGGGCCGAGGTCCTTCGCCATCTGGATCATCGCGGACATCAGCGCGCCCTTGGACGACGCGTAGGCGAGCTGCGGTGTGTCGGGCGGGTGCGAGTAGCTCTGCGAGCCGATCAGCACGAGCGAGCCGCCACCGCGCTTCTCGAGCGCCGGCACGACGGCGCGGCAGAGCTGGGTCGTGCCGATCACGTTCACCTCCATCACGCGGCGCCAATCCTCGGCCTTGGTGGTGGCGACGGTGCCGAACACCGCGTCGAACGCGGCCACCTGCACCAGCGCGTCGACGCCGCCGAAGCGCTGCTCCGCGAACGCCACGAGGCCTTCGCACGCGGCGTAGTCGGTGATGTCGAAGGCGTGCGCCGCCACGCGCTTCCCGCTCGGGTCGAGCTCCTTCGCGATCGCGTCGAGCTTGGCCGCGTTGCGCGCGCCGATCACCACGTTCGCGCCGTCGCGCAGCGCGATGCGCGCGACCTCGCCGCCGAGTCCCGGCCCGACGCCCGACACGATCACCGTCTTGCCTTGCAGGATCACGAGTGGCTCCTTCGCGAGCCGCACAAGGCACCGCGGGCGCGCCCGGGTGTCAAGGCAGCGGCGCCGAAAACGACTCCCGAAACGGTGGTTTGCGCGCCTCTCCTGCGAACGCCCCGTTTCGCCGAAGAGATCCGGGTGGCACTGCTTTTCATCAACGATTCCGAACGGTTGTGAGGTTGTTCCGACGGAAACCGAAACGCCGAGAGGCCCCCTCGTTCTGCTAAGCTCGGCCGGATTTTCTCGCCCGACCGCTGCGGCTGGGACCCCCAATCGATGAACGACAAGGACCGTTACTGGGATTGCCTGGATCGGGCGATGGAGGCCTCCCACGGCGGTCGCACCGACGACGCGCTGGCGTGGCTCGACGAAGCGCTGCGCGCGCAGCCCAACGGCGCCGAGGCGCACAACGGGCGCGGCGAGATCCTCTGGGACGAGGGCCGCATCGACGAAGCCGGCTACCAATTCGAGCTCGCGACCCAGGCGGATCCGAAGTTCGTCACGGCCCACCTGAACCGCGTCGAGCTGCTGATCGAGGAGCTCGGCGAGCACGAGCAGGCCATCGCGTATTGCGACCGGCTGCTGACGGGCCGCGATCCGCTGCCGCGCCCGGATCGTTCGACCGAGGCCGAGCTGCTCTACCTGAAGTCGAAGGCGCTGTTCTACCTCGACGACCTCGAGGGCGCGCTGTTCCTGGTGCGGCGCTCGATCCGCGTGGCGCCCGAGGTCGCGGTGTACCGCGCCTTCGAGGGCCAGATCTGCTTCGAGCTCGGCCGCTTCGACGAGGCGCGCCGGCGCCTCGAGCGGGCCGTCGCGCTCGACCCCGAGTCGGCGCACGCGCTCTATCACCTCGGGCTCTCGCTCGAGCGGCTCGGGCAGGCGCCCGAGTCGGCGCGCGCGCTCCAGCAGGCGAACGCGCTCGACCCCGACCACTACGCGGTGCCGAGCGTCGTGGACGACGCGACCTTCGAGCGCATCGCGGGCGAGGCGCTCGGCGATCTGCCGCGCTCGATCCGCGAGTACGTCGAGCACGTCCCCGTGCTGATCCGTGACTACCCCGACGACGAGCTGATCCAGAGCGAGCGCGTCTCGCCGCAGATCCTCGGGCTCTTCATCGGCGTGCCGCGCACCGAGGCCGCCGTCACCGCGCAGGCGCGCGACGTCGATCGCGTGATCCTCTACAAGAAGAACCTCGAGAAGGTGTGCCGTACCCACGCGGAGCTGGTCGAGCAGATCCAGATCACGGTGAAGCACGAGATCGGCCACTACCTCGGCCTCGACGAAGAGGATCTCGAGCGCCTGGGCCTCGCCTAGCCCCGGTGTCGGGGCTGATCGCCGCGCTGCGCGAGATCGTCGGGTCCGAGGCGGTGCTCGCGCGCCCGGAAGACCTGCTGGTCTACGAGGCCGACGGCCTGACCGTCCACGGCGCGCTGCCTTCCGCGGTGGTGCTGCCGAGCGACAAGACCGAGGTCGCGCGCGTGGTGCGCGCCTGCCGGGCGCATGGCGTCCCCTTCGTGCCGCGGGGTGCGGGCACCGGGCTCTCGGGCGGTGCGATCGCGCTCGAGAACGGCGTGGTGATCGAGTGCTCGCGCCTGAACCGCATCCTGAGCGTGGACGCCGAGAACCGCATCGCGGTGGTGCAGCCGGGCGTCGTGAACGCCGACCTCGGCAAGGCCGCGGCGCCGCATGGCCTCTTCTTCGCGCCCGATCCGTCGAGCCAGCTGGCCTGCACGCTCGGCGGGAACGCCGCCGAGAACTCCGGCGGCCCGCACACCCTCAAGTACGGCACCACCACGAACCACGTGCTCGCGCTCGAGCTGGTGCTTGCCCGACGGCGAGATCGTGCGGCTCGGCTCGCCCGCCGGCGTGCCGGCCGGCTACGACCTGGTGGGCGCGGTGGTCGGCAGCGAGGGCACGCTCGGCATCGTGACCGAGCTGACGGTGCGGCTCTCGCCGCAGCCCGAGCGCGCCGACACGCTGCTCGGGATCTTCGGCGACGTCGTTTCGGCCTGCCGTGCCGTGGGCGCGATCATCGCGAGCGGGCTCGTGCCCGCGGCGCTCGAGATCGTGGACAAGCGCACGATCGCAGCGGTCGAGGCGAGCGTCTACGCCGCGGGCCTGCCCACCGACGCGGGCGCCGTCCTGCTCGTCGAGCTCGACGGCCCGGCGCTGGCCGTGGCGCGCCAGCTCGAGCGCGTGCGCGTGCACTGCCTCGCGGCGGGCGCGCGCGAGGTCGCCGTGGCGCGCGACGCCGAGGAGCGCCAGCGCTTCTGGCGCGCGCGCAAGGGCGCGTTCGGCGCGATGGGCCGCCTCGCGCCCGATCTCTACGTGCACGACGCGGTGGTGCCGCGCTCGAAGCTGCCCGGAGATCCTCGAGCGCGTGTGCGAGATCGGCGACCGCCACCGGCTCCGCCTCTCGAACGTCTTCCACGCCGGCGACGGCAACCTCCACCCGAACATCTCCTTCGACCGGCGCGACGCCGACGAGCTGCGTCGCGTCATGGCCGCCGGCGAGGAGATCCTGCGCGTGTGCGTCGAGGCGGGCGGCGTGATCAGCGGCGAGCACGGCATCGGCACCGAGAAGCGCGAGTACATGCGCCTCGTGTTCTCCGACGCCGACCTCGCCGCGATGTGCCGGCTGCGCGCGGCCTTCGATCCCGATCACGTCTGCAACCCCGGCAAGATCTTCCCGACCACGCGCTTCTGCATGGAGTCGGATCCGAAGGCGCGCGGCTACGACCGGGTGGAGCTGTGAGCGGGAGTCTCGAGAAGCTCGCCGCCGCGCTCGGCGCCGACGCGGTGTTCGCGCACGAGCCGCGCGCGCTCGAGGGCGCGAAGCTCGAGGCCACGCTGCGCCCTGCCGGCGGCGAAGCCTTCGCTGCCGCGTTGCGCCTGCTCTCGGAGGAGGGCCTGCCTGCGCTCGTGCGCGGCGGCGGGACGCGGCTCGCGACCGCGAACGCACCGTGCCGCGCGCGCGTGCTGCTGGAGACGAAGGGCCTGAACGAGCCTCCGGAGATCGACGTCGAGGAAGGCGTCGCCCGCTTCGCGGGGGGCACGAAGCTGTCGGCGCTGCGGAGCGCGCTCGCGGGCTCGGGCTGGGAGCTGCCGCTCGATCCGCCCGGCGCGGGCGCCACGCTCGGCGGTGCGCTCGCGGCCGCCGCGCTCGGGCCGCGCTTCGGCTCGCCCCGCGACGTCGTGCTGGGGCTCGGCGTCGTGCTGGCGAGCGGCGAGCGCATCCGCTGCGGCGGCCGCGTGGTGAAGAACGTCACCGGCTACGACCTCGCGAAGCTCTTCGTCGGCTCGTACGGCACGCTCGGCGTGATCGAGTGGGCGTGGCTGCGGCTCCGCCCCGTCCCGGAGGCGACGCTCGTCTGTGTCGCTCCGATCGACGCGAACGCAGAGGCCGACGCCGCCGCCCTCGCGGCGGCCCGCCGGCCCACCGCGCGGGCCGCGGCCCTGGTGGACGCCGCGCTGCTCCCGGAGCCCGTGCCGGAAGGCGGGGGGCGCGCGCTCGTGGTCGAGCTCGCCGGAGACGCCGCCGCCGTCGAGCAGGACGAGAAGGCGCTCGGTCATACGCTCGGCGCGCGGCGCGGCGAAGCACGGGCCGTCGACGCGCTGCGCGAGGCGCAGGGCGCCGGGCCGCTGCGGGTGCGCATCGCGGCGCTGCCGACCGGCGCTGCCCGCCGCGGCCGAGGTGCTGCGCGCGGCCGGCGCCGTGACGCTCGCCCATCCGGCGCGCGGCCTCGTCTGGGCGCGCTTCGCGCTCGAGGGGCCCGAGGACGAGCGCTCGGCCGCGCACGCGCTCCGCGCTGCGAACGAAGCGGCGCGCGTCGCACGCGGCGCCTGCCTGCTCGAAGCCGCGCCGGTGGCGGCGCGCGAGGGCCGCGAGGTGTTCGGTGGCACGGCGCGCACGCTGGCCCTCGAGCGTGCGGTGAAGCGACAGTACGATCCGGCCGGCATCCTCAACCCGGGCCGTTTCGCGGGGGGCCTGTGAGCGAAGCCGGAGACGCTCGCGTCGCTCTACCCGGGCACGCTCGACTGTGTGCACTGCGGGCTCTGCCTGCCCGTCTGCCCGACGTACAAGCTCACGGGCCGCGAGACGTCGTCGCCGCGCGGGCGCGTCTACCTGATGCGCGGCGTCGCCGAAGGACGGCTCGAGCTCGGCGCCGCGCTGGCCGACGAGGCGTACTTCTGCCTCGGCTGCCGCGCCTGCGAGACGGCGTGCCCGTCGGGAGTGCGCTTCGGTGCGCTGCTCGAAGGCACGCGTGCCGCAGTCGAAGGGAAGGGCCTGCGCACGGGCTTCGCGAAGCGCGCCGAGGCGTTCGCGCTGCGCCAGGTGCTGCCGCGGCCGCGGCGCCTCGGCTGGGCGCTCGGCGCACTCGCCTTCGTGCAGCGGAGCGGCCTCGGACGGCTCGCCTCGCTCCTGCCGAAGCGGCTCGCCGATGCCTGGCAGCTCTTGCCTGCGGTGCCGCCGCGCGCGCAGCGCCGGCGCCTGCCGCGCACGCTCCCCGCGGAAGGGGCGCGCCGCGGCCGCGTCGCGCTGTTCGAGGGTTGCTTGATGCCCGAGCTGTTCGGTCCGGTGAACGCGGCCACCGCGCGCGTGCTCACGCGGAACGGCTACGAGGTGGTCGTGCCCGAGGGCCAGG
Source organism: uncultured delta proteobacterium (assembly GCA_963716895.1). Lineage (GTDB taxonomy): Bacteria > Myxococcota_A > UBA9160 > UBA9160 > UBA6930 > JBFIYM01. Next base: position 1,983,219 of record CAVQUJ010000010.1, on the reverse strand, counting down.
GCTGTTGCGGCGCATTGCACCTCCACGCGGGTGATCCCGCGTTCGCCCACGAGCTCGAGCGCGCGAACGTGGCTGCGTTCGAGGGTGTGGACGCGATCGTGGTGAACTCCGCCGGCTGCGGCGCGGCGCTGCGCGAAGGAGCGCTCGGCCCGCGCGTGCGCGACATCTGCGAGTTCCTCGACGAGGTGGGGCTCGTGGCCGAGCCGACGCCGCGCGCCGGCACCGTCTGCTACGACGACCCCTGCCACCTCGTGCACGGACAGCGCGTGTCGGCCGCGCCGCGCCGCCTGCTCGCGCGAGTGAAGGGCCTCCGGCTCGTGCCGCACGACGACCCGACGAGCTGCTGCGGCGCGGCAGGCATCTACAACCTCACGCATCCCGAGGCGTCGCAGGCGGTGCTCGCGCCCAAGCTCGACGCGCTCGCGAAGGCCGACCCCGACTGGATCGCGACGGGCAACCCGGGCTGCCTGATGCAGCTCGCCGCCGGCGCCCGCGCCCGCGGCCTCCGCGCGCGCGTGGTGCACCCGGTCGAGCTGCTCTAGCGGTAGAGCACCTGGTCGGGCGTCGGCTTCGGCATCCGGAAGCGCGGGAAGGCGCCGAGGCTGAAGTCGGTGAAGCTGCCCTGGAGCACGATCTCCGCGGGCAGGATCGACTCGCGGCCGCGCACCACGCCGTAGCGCTCGCGCAGGCCGATGTACTCGTAGTTGGAGCGCGCCTGCGGGCGCCCGTCCACGCTGCCGGCCACGCCGAGGCGCGCGCGCTCGAAGTACAGATCGCGCTGCGCGTCGGGCTCGAAGTGCAGGTCGCGATCGGTCCGCGAGATCTGCTCCGTGGTCTCGTCGAGCTGCGCGACGAGGCGCGCGAGGCGCTCCTCCGAGACCCGCTCGCGCCGCCTCACGGGCTCGTCGCCCATGCGGCCGCTCGGCGCGACGAAGGCGAGCTCGAGCAGGCCGGCGCCGATCAGCGTCACGCCGGTGGGGTGCAGCTCGCCGTTCTGGAGCTCGCCGTCGAGCAGCTCGGGCCGCAGCGCGAGGCCCGACCGGCCGGCCACGTTGGGATTCTCGAGCAGGTAGCTCTTCGAGATGCGGATGCGCTGCTCGCTCGCGCGTTCGATCTCCTCGCGCACCTTGACGCCGGCGTCGAGCGCCGCCTCGGTGCCCGGGAACTGGCTCGCCACCTCTTCGAGCAGCGGCACGCGCACCTCGAGCCGGTGCTCCTTCTGCGCCATCTCGAGCGCCTGCGTTGCGGCCTGCTCGCGCAGGCTCGCGATGCGCTTCGTGTCCGGCACCGGCGCGCTCTCCGCGATGTGCAGGGCGCCCACGTGGTTGCCGCGGCGCTGCTCGTAGTCGATCAGCCACTCGCGCTGGTCGCCGGCCTCTTCGCCGCCCGGGAAGCGCTCGAGGTAGCGGCGCGCCAGCACGGCCGGCACGCGGCGGTCCGGCGACTCGAAGGGGAAGCGGAGGATGCGCATGGGGAGGCCGAGCACGACGCCGGGCAACGAGGGCACGGCCGTCAGCCACGCCAGCGGCCACGACAGATCATGGTCCGGCGGGCCCTCCGCCAGCGCGCCGAACGCGAGCCCCCGCCAGTCCTCCCAGGTGATCTGGCGATTCGCCTTGCGGAATGCGCCGTAGGGATTCTGCTCGGGGCTGTTCAGCCAGGTGCTCGCGTGCCGCGCCATGTTCGAGCGCCGGGCGTTCTCGTCGGCGATCTCGTCGAGCTCATCGCGGCTCTTGCGCTCGCGGCCCGCGTCGGCCGCGGCGAGGGCGCTCCCGAACGCCGCCTCGTCCTGGAGCGACTCGGGCCCGGACTCGGCGAGCTCACGGGCGGCGCCCCTCACGTCGCCGCTCGGCTCGAGCAGCGCCAGCGCGAGTGGCCGCTCCACGCTCGGGTCCGTCTGCGGCGGCGTCGCCTCGAGGCTGCGCGCGCGGTCCGCCCACTCGCGCGCGAGCTCCCGCTCCGCTTCGTTTCGCAGCTTCGCGGCCGCGGGATCCTCCGGCGCGTAGCGCAGCGCGCGCTCGGCGAGCGCGCGCGCCAGCGCGGGGCGGCCGGAGTCGAGCGCATCCTGCGCGCGCCGCTCGTTGCGCCGGCGCTGCGTCTCGAGCCAGCGTGTCTGCGCCTCGTCGATCTCGTCGAGGAGCGCCGCCGCCTCGCGGGAGTCGGGGTGGCGCTCGACGAACGACTTCCAGTGCCCGAGCGCCTGCCGCTCGGGGGGCGTGAGCGGATCTTCGCGCCGCTCGGCGAGCCCGAGGCCGATCAGGCCCATCCCGGCGCGATAGGCGAGCATCGGCGGATTCGCGAAGGAGGTGCCGACCGCGCGTGTCAGGGCGTTGACGAAGCGCGTGATGCGACCCCTGCGCGCGTCGTTGATGCGCTGATCGGCCAGCGTCAGAGGGTCGTCGCTCACCTCGATCTCGACGCGCCGTTCGAGCTCGGGTGGGAGGTCGTCGCGCTCGAGGAGCTCGTGCTGTGCGTTCCGGAAGGCGAGCGGGTCGGAGATCGTCGAGTTCTCGGCGTCCTGGGCGTACGGCGCGAGGCCCGAGGGCGGCTCGTGGCTCGCCTCCCGATCGGCATCGAACGAGTCGATGCGCAGGGTTGCGGCGGCGGCGCGTTCGCGGTCGCCGAGCAGCAGGGCGGCGGCGAGCGTACGCGTGGCGCGATCGAACTCGTCGGGCGCCTGCGTGGGCAGCGTCGTCAGCGGCTCGAACGGGGAGACGGCGGGCGTGGGCGCGCGCTCCGTGGCGCAGGCCGCCGCGAAGAGGGCCGCACAGGCCAGCAGGGAGCTACGGAGAGAAGCGGTCACGGTCCACTCGCAAGGTGAAGGCGATGAAGGCTTCGAGCTTCTGGCCCGCCTCGAGCTTCTCGGGCGCGCCGTCCTGATTCGCTACGGAGCCATACAGGCGCGCCGCCGCGTCCACCAGCTCCTCGAAGCGCGGCGGGTCGAAGTCGAGCGAAGCCGGCGGGTGCGCGCCCACGTACTCGTGGGCGAGCACGGCATAGAGGTCGGCGAGGCTCATCAGGTGGGCGTTCGCGAGCTTGCTCTCGCGCTGGTCCACCACGAGCTGCTGGAGGGCGGCGAGCGCGCGCACGTCGCCATCGGGCGAGAGCGGCCGCGTCGCGACCAGGAGCCGCGCGCGCGAGACCTGGGCGTGCTCGATCTCCTCCTCGACGATGACGCGATAGTGCGTCTCCCCGGCCTGCCCGAGCAGCTCCGAGAGGCGCGCGCTCCGTGCGTCGAGCGCCGCGAGCCGGGACGCGAGGTCGCCTTCGCCGGTGTCTTCGTCCGGGCCGAGGCGCACCGCCTCGTTCAGCGCGTCGCACAGCGCGGCGCTGCGCTCTGCCTCGGCGCGCAGCTCGCCCGGGCGTTGCGCCGCGCGCCGATAGCTGGTGGCCGCCAGGTCGTACGCCCGGAGGCGCTCGAGCGCGCGGCCCTTGGCGAACGCGATCACGTCGTCGAGCACGCCGCTCTCGAGCGCCGGCGCGTAGGCGCGCTCGAGGTTCTCGAGCCGGATCAGCGTGGAGCGATAGACGTTGCGGCCCGTGTAGTCCTGCGCCGGCGGGAATCGGTAGGTGTCGTCGGGCACGTGGTGGTGCAGCACGGCCACCGCCTCGAGCACGCTCTCGGTGGGCCGATAGCGCGGGTCGGGCTCGGGATGGCCGCAGCCGGCGGCACAAGCGAGCAGCACGAGCCACGCGCCGGCGCGGCGGCTCATCGCGATGCGGGCCGCGTCACGATCGCGTTGAGCATCTTCTCCGTGGCGATCACGGCGGCGGCCAGCTGGTCGGTGTCCACGCCGAGGGTGGACCACGTGTCGCGGCCGTTCTCGCCCCGCCACGTGATCAGCGTCTCGACCAGCGCGCTGGTGCGCCCGCCGGGCGGGATGCGCACGCGGAAGTCGGCGAGCCGCGGCAGCTCGATCTTGAACCGGCGGAGCGCCTTGGCGAGCGCGCGCATGAACGCGTCGTAACCGCCGTCGCCGCTCGCGGCCGCCTTTGCGCGCTTGCCGCGCACCGCCACGACCACCTCCGCGCGCGGCTCGGCGTCGCTGCCCACGGAGACCGCGTAGCTCTCGATGCGCACGAGCCGGTAGGCCGGCTCCTTCAGCACGTCCGCGAGGATGAAGCGCAGGTCTTCCGGCACGACGGTGTGCTTCTTGTCGCCGAGTTCTACGATGCGCGCGAGCACGCGATCCCGCGCGTCCGTCGAGAGCTCGATGCCGAGCTTCGAGAGGTTCTGGTCGAGCGACGCCTTGCCCGAGAGCTTGCCGAGCGCGTAGCGGCGCTCGCGTCCGAAGCGCGCGGGCGCGAGCCGGCTCTCGTAGAGATCGCCCTTCGCGTCGCCGTCCGCGTGGATGCCCGCGGTCTGGGTGAAGACGTCCGTGCCCACGATCGGGGCGTTGCCCGCGATCTCCTTGCCGCTCATGGTCTCGACCAGCCGCGAGATGCCGGCGAGCTTCTTCTCGTCCACGCCGGTCGTCCACGGCCCGTGGTCGTGGAGCACGGCGACCACCTCGGCGAGCCGCGTGTTTCCGGCGCGCTCGCCGAGCCCGTTCACGCTGGTGTGGACGCCCTTCGCGCCGGCCTCGACCGCCGCGAGGCAGTTCGCGTTCGCGAGGCCGTAGTCGTTGTGGCAGTGGTACTCGAAGTGCGCCCTCGCGAACGACGTCACCATCAGCTCGACGGCGCGCGACGCCTCCGCAGGCGAGTGGATCCCGAGCGTGTCGGCGAGGTAGATGCGCTTCACGCCGAGCTCGAGCAGCTGGCGCGTCATCGCGAACACGTACTCGGGCGAGTCCTTGATGCCGTCCGACCAGTCCTCGAGATAGGCGTTGACCGCGAGGCGGCGCTTCTTCGCCGCCTCGAAGGTCTGCGCCACGCGCTTGCGATGCTGCTCGGGCGTCATGCGCAGCTGGAGGCGGCAGTGCTTCTCGGAGCCCTTCACGAGCAGGTTCAGCACGCGCCCGCCCGTCCCCGCGGCCCACGCGGGCGACAGGTCGCCGTCGCAGTAGCCGAGCATCTCGATGCGCTGGATGGCGCCCGCGCGCTTCGCCCAGCGACAGATGCGCCGCGCGGCCTCGCGCTCGCCCTCGGAGACGCGCGTGCCCGCCACCTCGATGCGGTCCACGCCCACGTCGTCGAGCAGCGCCTTCGCGATCTGGAGCTTCTCCTCCGGCGCGTACGACACCTCGGGCGTCTGCTCGCCGTCGCGCAGCGTCGTGTCCATCACCTGGATTCGCGTGGTGCGCGCGGGTCGCATGGGGCTCCAGCGGAACGGCCGAGCTTATCCGTGTGACCCCGGGGGATCAACCGGAGCGCGGCCGATCGCTAGGTTCCGGCTCGTCTCGGAGCACTGGGAGATCGAGCGATGACCTCTGGCACGCCGCCCGCATCCGGTGACGGTCTGGCTCGTCGTCGGTCGCGGCGTCCCGAGCCTGTGGAGCGCAGCTGGGTGGTGAGCGAGCACGAGGCGGGCGCGCGCCTCGACGTGTTCCTGGCCGGCGTGCTCGGCGCGTCGCGCGGCCAGGTGCGCGCGCTGCTCGCAGCCGGGGGCGTGCGCGTGGATGCGGGCGCGGCCGGCCTCGCAGCGAAGGGGCGCCTGCTCGCGCAGGGCGAGCGCGTGGCGCTCTCCGAGCCCACGCTCGCCGCCGCCGCAGCGCCGGACGCCGAGCCCGACGCCCCGCTCGTGGTGCTGGCGGAGGGCGAAGGCTGGCTCGCGCTCGACAAGCCATCGGGCGTGCCCGTGCACCCGCTCGCGCCGGGCGAGCGCGGAACGCTGCTGAACGCGCTCGTCGCCCGACACCCCGAAGTGACGGGCATCGGCGAAGGCGGGTTGCGCTCCGGCGTGGTGCACCGCCTCGACGTGGACACCTCGGGCGTGCTGCTGTTCGCGCTGGACGAGCTGCGCTGGCTCGACCTGCGCGAGGCCTTCCGCCGCCACCGCGTGGCCAAGACCTATCGCGCGCTCGTCCACGGCCTGCTCCCGGGCGAGGGGAAGCTGGCGCTCCACCTGTCCGTGCTGCGCCACCGGCCCGCGCGCGTCGGCGCCGTCGATCCGGGCGCGGGCCGGAGCCGACGCACCGAGCTCTCGTGGCGGAGCCTCGAGCTGTTCGCCGACGCTACGCTCGTCGAGGTTTCGCCCCGCACCGGCTTCCTGCACCAGATCCGCGCGAGCCTCGCGCATCTCGGACATCCACTCGTCGGCGACGTCGCCTACGGTGCGCCGGCAGGCGTCGCGTCTCGCCACCTGCTCCACGCCGCGCGCGTCGAGGTCGACGACGTGGCGGCCGAGAGCCCGGACGCGCCTGACTTCGCCGCGGCCCTCGAAGCGGCGCGCAGCGGAGCGCGGCGGCGCGAGGCGTGAGTGGGATGAGGATCCTGGTCGTCGTCGCCTCCGACACCGGGCGCACCTGGCGGATGGCCGAGGCCTTCGCCGAGGGCGCGCGCGAAGCGGCCGCCGACGTGGAGCTGGTGAAGGCCGCCGAGGCGCAGCCCGCGCAGGTGGTCGCCGCGGACGCGCTCGTGCTCGGCAGCGGCGTGCACATGGCGGGCGTCGAGAGCTCGATGCGCGTCTTCCTCGAGCGGCTGGCCCCGCTCTGGATGCAGGGGGCGCTGATCGGCAAGGTGGGCGCCGCGTTCGCGACGGCCGGCAATGGCGGCCGCGGCGGCGCCGAGCTCGCCCTGATCTCCCTCTGGGCCAACCTCGCCGAGCACGGCCTGATCCTGGTGCCGATGCACAATCACCTCGCCCGCTACGCGGAGGCGGGCTGCCACTGGGGCCCGGTGGCCTGGACCAATCCACGGAAGGGCGAGGCGGGGCCGACCCCGGCCCATCTCGAGGCGGCGCGCGCCCACGGCCGCCACGTCGCCGAGTGCACCGCCCGCTGGGTTCGCACCCCCCTGTGAAGTAGTTCACACGTGCGGCGACGGCTACGGGTGTAGCTCTACGGCTGGACGGGAGGTTCCAGCCATGGTCACCGGGGTGCATTCGGTTTCGACCGCCGTAGCGTCGTTCGCGGAACGGGCGCCTTCGAGCTGGCCGAGGCTCGCGACGGGAGTCCTCGATCTGCTGCGCGACGCGGTCCTCGTGGTCGGGCGCGACGCGCGACCGCTGCTCATGAATCGCGCCGCCCACACGCTGCTGCGGGAGGGCGACGGACTCGTGCTGTCGGCGCGCGGCGTGGTGGCCTCGACACCGGGCGCGACCGTGGCGCTGCGCCGGGGGATCGAAGGCGCGGCGCGGGGCGAGCGCGGCAGCATGCAGGTGCCGCGCTGCGGACGCACGCCGCTCGCGCTACGGGTCGAGCCGCACCCGCAGGCTTTCAGCGGCAGCGCTGCCGCGGTCGTCTGGGCCACGGACTGCGAGTTGCGCCTGCTGAGCGCCGAGGTGCTGGTCGCGCGCTATGGGTTCACGCCCACCGAGTGCAGCGTGGCGCGCCGTCTCGCCGCCGGCGTCGATCTCGAGTGCATCGCGCGCGAGCTCGCCATCTCGATGAACACGGTGCGGGGCCACTTGAAGCAGATCTTCGGGAAGACCCGCACGCACCGGCAGGCCGAGCTGGTCTGCAAGCTGCTGTCGGAGGCCTAGCCAGGGACGTCCGATGCCGCCGCTGATCGTAGACCGACTGCGATCAGCGGCGTGCGCAGCCGCACTCGTTCCTACGCTCGCTCCGCTCGCTGCGCGCCCGGAGGAACCGGGCTTGCGGTGCGGCTCACAAGGCACCATGGCTCGCTGCGCGCTTACCGCTTGCGCAGCAGCGTGAGGCCGTCGGAGATCGGCAGCATCACCGGGTCGACGCGCGGGTCGCGCGCCATGGCGTCGTTGAAGGCGCGGATCGCGACCGTGTCCTCGTCCTGGCGGCTCGGATTCACGACCGAGCCGCCCCAGAGCACGTTGTCCACCAGGATCACGCCGCCCGCGCGGAGCCGCGGCAGGATCTCCTCGACGTAGCCGCGGTAGCCGGTCTTGTCGGCATCGATGAAGGCGAGGTCGAAGGCGGGCTCGAGCGGCAGCGCGCGGAGCGCGTCGGCCGCCGGCCCGATGCGCAGCTCGATCTTGTGCGCGACGCCGGCCTGCTCCCAGTGGCGGCGGCCGATCGCCGTCCACTCGGCGTTCAGGTCGAGCGCGAGCACGCGGCCGTGCTCGGGCAGGCCGCGTGCCAGGCAGAGCGTCGAGTAGCCGGTGAAGGTGCCCACCTCGAGGACGCGCGTGGCGCCGAGCGTGCGCGCGAGCCACGTCATGAACGCGCCCTGCTCGGGCGCGATCTGCATCATCGCGATGGGGCCGAGCTTGGCCGTGGCGTCGATCAGTGCGCGCTGGACCGCGTCGGGCGGCGCGCCGTGCTCGACCAGGTAGTCGTGCAGCGCCGGCGTGATGGGCGTGTGCTTGAGTGTGTCGGCCATGGGCACCTCTCTCTCACGGGTCTCGCCCATGGATCATGCGGAAGGTCAGCCGGATCAGCTCGCGAGTCAGGCGCTCGCGCGAGACCTCGCCGCGCTCCTGCCAGACGATCTCGAGCACGCCGTGCGCCAGCATGCGCGAGATCAGCCACGCGTCGGCCGGCGGATCCGCGAGCGCGATCCGGCCGCGCGCCCGCGCGCTCGCGCGCTGGCCGAGCTCCAGGAAGGCGGCCAGCGCTCGGCGCGTCTCCGGCCGGTTGCGCAGGAACTTCGTCTCCCGCAGCAGCACGCGGTAGAGCGCGCGGTCGGCGGCCACGGAGCGCACGATGCGCCGGACGAGCAGCTCGAGGGCCTCGTACGCACCGAGCTCTTCCGCGGCCGCGAGCCCCGCCTTCACCTCGCCCGTCAGACGCTCGAGCCGCTGCTCCGCGAGCGCCACCACGATCGCCTCGCGGTTCGGGAAGAAGTCGTAGAGCGTGCCGATGCCGACGCCGGCCGCCGCAGCCACGGCGTTCGTGGTGAGCGCCTCGAAGCCGCCGCGCTCGAGAATCCGAGCGCAGCCGCCGAGGATGGCGTCGAAGCTGGCGCGGGAGCGCGCCTGCCGCGGGAGCTTGCGGGGCTTCCAGTCGGGCACGAATCCGAGCATACCCGAGTCTTTGCTCGGATAAACTCCGTCCGTGCGCAAACGTGGGAGGAAACATGCGAAGCGAGCTCCGCAGCCTCGGCCTCACGAACCCCTGGCGGGTCTGGTCGGCGGCGAAGAACTTCGTGAAGACGGTGTGGGACCCGACCCGATCGGACATCCAGCACGGCATCAACCATCTCGTGTACGAGGCGCTCGAGCACGCGCCGCCCGGCCGCGCGGCCGAGCTGGAGCGCGAGGCCCCCGCGCTCGCCGCGCTGTTCCGCGAGGGCTACGACCCGGCGCTCGAGCCCGCGCGGCTCGAAGCGCTGCCTGACGGCACGCTCGGGCGAGAGTACGCGCGCTTCATCCGCGCGAACGCCATCGACCCGCTCGGCAATCTGCTGGCGCTGTCGCGGCCGAAGAACCTGCTCGAGTACCAGTTCTGGCGCTCGTACAAGCTGCACGACGTGCTGCACATCGTGCTCGGTTGCGATGCCAGCGTGCTCGGCGAGTTGCCGATCGTGGCCTACTCGCTCGGCCAGGCGCGCTCGAGCGGAGCGCGGGCGCCCGCGCTGGCGCTGGTCGTGCTGCTGCTGCACATGGCGCTGCGCAAGCCCGAGCAGTTCCGGCCGGCGATCCGTCTCGCGGCCGAGTGGATGCGCCGCGGCGAGGAAACGCAGGCGTACGCCTCGCATCGGCTCGAAGACTGGATGGAGCGACCGGTCTCCGAGGTGCGCGCGCTCGTGCTCGCGCCCGCCTAGCGCTTCTTCATCGCGAGCTTCGTCGCGATCGCCTTCTCGTCCTCGGCCTCGGGGATCATCCCCTTGCGCTGATAGAAGCGGGACAGGCTGGTGTGGCCGAGCGCTTCGTCGGGCTCGAGCTCGATCAGGCGCCGCGCGGCCTCGATCGCCGCGTCGAGGTCGCCGGCCTTCTCGAGCGCCATCGCGAGGCCGTTCCAGGCGATCGCGAGCTTCGGGTCGGCGGCGATCGCGCTGCGATAGCCGGCCACCGCCTCCGCGACGCGGCCCGCCGCGAAGTGGGTGAAGGCCTCTCGCTGGAGCGTGCGTGCGTCGGTCATGCTCGCACGAGCGTAGGCGGCCCGGCGCTCCCTCGGTAGACTCGCGCGTTCACGGGAGGCGGCGTGGGCTCGGAGATCATCGAGATCGGCGGCTTCGGCACCATCCTGCGCGGCGGCGGGCTGGCCGAGTGGGTGCCTGCCTCCTTCCCGATGCCCGGCGGCGGCAGCTGGGTCTATCAGGAGCCCGCCGCCGTCTCGATGGTGCAGAACGGCGCCCTCACGGTGAGCGCATTGCCCTTCACGCGCTCGCACGACCACGTGCAGTTCTTCGACAACGCGAAGCACATGCTCTTCTCGACGCGCTCGTTCGGCGCGCCGGAGGGCGGGCGCCTCACCCTCGAGTGGGAGCTCGCGGCGCGCATCCTCGGGGGCCGGCCGGGCGATCTCTACGACGGCTTCGTGTCCTTCCATCTGATGGATCTCGCGCGCGGCGTGGCGCTGAACTTCTTCGTCGGCCACGAGCAGTTTGCGACGGTCTACGCGCAGCTGCCGTTCCCCGGCGCGACGGCGCCCGAGCGCGCCCAGGGCCCGCGCTACTTCGCCTGGTTCGAGGAGCACGCAGGGAAGCTCCGGCCCGGCGAGTTCCACCGCTACGCGATCCACTACGACCGGCCGGCACAGACGCTGAGCTGGCGCTTCGAGGGCGACGTCGTGAAGCGCGAAGAGAACGTCGGTGAGCTCGGGCCGTTCACGCTCGCGCTCGGGCTGATGACGGAGAAGGACATCGTCCCCGGCCAGGGGAGCGTCTCGTGCCACGGGCAGGGCGCGGTCGGAAAGTGGCGCGCGATCCGCGCGCGGGTGGAGGAGCCGTAGTGGCCTCGCCGAAGGTGTTGCTCGGCGCGGTGCGCGCGGGCTCGCTGGTCGTGGGCGCCACGCCCGTCCTCGTGCTCACCGCGCTCGTCGCCGCGCAGGGTTGGCCCGTGCACGGCGGGCGCTTCGCGCTGACGCTGCTCGGCCTCGTCGCGCTCCAGGCCGGCGTGAACGTGGTGAACGACCTGTTCGACGACGCCTCCGGCCTCGACGCCGACCCGAGCTTCTCGGACAACCCGTTCCCGCTCGGCAGCCGCGCGCTCCAGACCGGCGCGCTCGGCCGCCGCGGCATGTGGACGCTCGCGGCCGCGTGCTTCGCCGTCGGCGCCGCGTGCGGGCTTGCGCTCGACACGGTCCACCCGGGCCACGTGGTGCTCGCGCTCGGCGTCACCGGCTTCGTGCTGGGCTGGTTCTACACGGCGCCGCCGCTCTCGATCGCGTATCGCGGCGCGGGCGAGCCGGTGATCTTCCTGCTGTTCGGGCCGCTCGCCGGCCTCGGCACCTACTACGTACAGACGGGCTTCGTCTCCCCCGCGGCCGTGCTGCTCTCGTGCGCGGTGGGCGTGCTCGCGATGACGATCCTCTACCTCCACCACTTCCCGCAGCACGCAGCCGACAAGAAGCACGGCAAGCAGACGCCGATCGTGCGGCTCGGCCCGAAGAACGCCGGGCGGCTCGTGCCGTGGCTGCTGGTGGCGCCCTACGCGCTGGTGCTCACCGCGGTGGCGTTGCGCCTGCTGCCGCCGTTCACGCTGCTGTTCCTCGCGACTGCGCCGCTCGCGCTGGCTGCGGCGCGCACGGCGCTGCGCCGCGCCGACGATGCGCGCGCGATGACGGGCGCCGTCGCGCAGGTGCTCGGCGTCGATTTCTTCGGTGGACTGTTGCTCGCGGCCGGCCTCTGGCTCCCCGCGCTCTGGTAGGAGAACGAACATGAAGAAGCAGGATCCGCTCGCGCGGGCGCGCTCCGTCGCGCCCGTTCTCGAGGCCAACGCGCAGCGGGCGGAGGACGAGCGCACGCTGCCGGCGGAAAGCGTCGCCGCGCTGGTCGAGGCGGACCTGTTCCGCATCGCGCTGCCGCACGAGCTCGGTGGCGACGAAGCGGACTTCGCCACCGCCATCGCCGTGTGGGAGGAGATCGCGCGCGCCGACGGCTCGGCGGGCTGGACGCTGATGGCGAACGGCTCGGGCGCCGCTGCCGCGTCGGCGTATCTCTCGGACGATGCGGTGGCGAAGGTGTTCGGCGGCGACCCCGCCGCGACGGTCGGCGGGCAGTTCGCCCCGCGCGGCACCGGACTCCGTGAAGGGGCGGGCTACCGCGTCACCGGCAGCTACAGCTTCGGCAGCGGCAGCGGGCATTCGCGCTACGTCTCGGCCGGCTTCATTCCGCTCGAGAACGGCGTGCCCGTGATGCTGCCGTCGGGCCTGCCCGACATGCGCGTGGGCTTCGTGCCGCGCGAGCAGGTCGAGTTCACCGACGGCTGGCACGTGATGGGCCTCCAGGGCACCGGCTCCTACGACTACGAGGTGCGCGGGCTGCTGATCCCCGACGGCTTCCACTTCCCGCTGTTCGGCCGCGAGCCGCAGCGGGGCGGCGAGACCTTCCGCGCGATCTTCCGGCTCAACATGATGCCGATGACGGCGGCGGGCCACGCGGCCTTCGCACTCGGCGTCGGGCGGCGCGCGCTCGACGAGATCCGCGCGATCGCGACCACGCGCCAGCGCATGGGCGACCCGACGGCCCTCGCGGGCCGGCTCACCTTCCAGAAGGAGTTCGTGCAGGCGGAGGCGAAGCTGCGTGCGGCGCGGCTGCTCGTGCTCGACGCCTTCGCGACGCTCGAGGCGACCTCGCGCGCCGGCCAGCCCGACACGATCGAGCAGCGCGCGCTCGTGCGCGCGGCCACGAGCTTCGCCACCGACGCCGCGCGCGAGGCCTGCGATTTCGCGCACCTGCGCGCCGGCACCGTCGCGATCCGCGATGGCAGCGCGCTCCAGCGCTGCTTCCGCGACATCCACACCGGCTCGCAGCACGCCTTCATCGGCGAGAAGGTCTACACGGACGCGGGCACGGTGCTGCTCGGCACCGTGACCGAGGTGGTGGGGCTCTAGCAAGCGAAGCGCGCAGCGAGCCGCAGGCGAGCGAAGGTACGACCGCTCGGCTCTAGAGCGCCCGCTCCAGCACGTCGAACACGCGGTGGAGGCGGAAGCCCACCTTCTCGTAGCTGCGCAGCGCGGTGCGGTTCGAGGGGGAGAGCGCGAGCAGCGCGCTGCTGGCGCCCGCGTCGAAGCGCTGCGCCAGCGACCAGCCCGTGAGCGCGGTGCCGAGGCCGTGGTCGCGATGCGCGGGCGAGACGCCGACGAAGGAGACCCATGGGCGGCGCGGCCAGTGGAGGTCGAGCTCGACGAAGGCGGCGAGGTCGGCTTCGCGGCGCGCCACCGCGAAGCAGTTTCGGCTGCTCGCGAAGGCGCGCTGCACGTCGGCGAGCGAGCGCGGCGCGAGGCCGCACTCGAGGTGCAGGGCGTGGATCGCGGCCGCGTCGTCGAGCTTCGCGTCCTCGAGCCGGTAGCCCGGCGTGGGCTGGGCCGCGGGCCGCGCCTCGCAGCGCATCAGGAAGTGCTGGCGCACGGGGCGGAAGCCGAGCGCGGTGAGCAGCGCGAAGCCGGCGCGATTGCGCGTGCCGAGGCCGGCGGTGGCGACGCCGAGCCCGAGCCGGCGCCCGAACTCGAGCGCCGCCCGCAGCAGCTGGCCGCCGAGCCCGCGCCCGCGCTCGGCCTTCGCCACGATCGGGCAGAGCAGCCCGCCCTCGCGCGCGCCGGCGAAGCGCAGGAAGCCCGACAGGCCGAGGATCTCGCCGCTCATCCCCTCGGCCACGAGCATGTGCTCCTCGGGCGCGATCTCGTGGCGCTCGAACTCGGCGCGCAGCTCCTCCTCGCTCTCCCAGAGCGGGTTCAGCACGAAGTCGGCCTCGCTGCGCGCGCACGCCACCGAGAGCTGCACCACGGCCGCGGTGTCCTCGGCGCGAAACCGTCGAATCGGCATGCCCGCCGATTCTACTCCGTCACGAAGGGGACGTTCCTTTTTCGTCACTTGTCGCCTCGAGCGTTCGTGACGGAAAAGGAACGTCCCCTTCGTGACGGTCAGCCCATCATGTCGCGGACGCGGTCGACCCAGCGGACGAGGGCGGGGCCGGACTCGGGGCGGAAGAGGGGCGTGCCGTCGGGGCCGGGGAGGAGCCGCACGCGCAGGCCGGCGAGCTCGTCCTCGGGCGGCAGGTCGGCGGCCGCCGCGGGGTCGAGCCGCGCCAGATGCCGCCGCCCCTCCACCTCCACCACGGCCACCGGGATCGGGCCCGCCGCCGGCCCGGCGGTGACGTGGATGGTGGTCATCGCGAGCAGCTCGCCGCGTGCTCCGATCAGGCTCCGCGGGTCGATGCGCACCGGCGCGCCGCTGTTCCTCGCGAAGGAAGTCCGCGGCGCCGCCACCGCCTCGGGTTTGCGCCGCGAGTCGGCGCGCTCGATCACCGTCACGTACACGTTGTTGCCGGGCCCGCCGATCGAGTGCGCGATGCCGAGCTTCGCGCGCGCCACCTGCGCGCGCGGATTCGGGAAGCGCTCCAGCAGCTGGAGCGCGCACTCGGCGATCTGGAACAGGCCCGTGCCGCCCACCGGATGGCCGCGCGCCTTGAGCCCGCCCGACAGATTGGTGGGCGCGCGGCCGCGAGTCCCGGTGAGCGGGATGCTCGAGCGGATCGCGCGGCACGGCGCCGAGCTCGCCGATCAGCGCCGCCACCGCCTCGTCGGCGTCGGCGAGGCCGAGATCGGCGAGGTCGATCGGCAGCAGGCTGTTGAAGGCGTCGTGCGCCTCCACCACCAGGCCCTCGAGCTGGCGCGGGCGCGCGATGCCGGCCTGGAAGTACGCCGCGCGCGCCGCCGAGCGCGTGGCGTCGAGATGGTCGAGCGCGGCGCGATCGAGCACGGACGAGCTCTCGGTGGCCGAGCCGAGCCCCGCCACGCGGATCGCGTCGGGGCGCGAGGTCACGATCACCGCGGCGGCGCCGTCGCAGATCGGCGAGCAGTCCTTGCGCGTGAGCGGCGTCGCGACCGGCAGGTTCCGGCTCACGTCGAAGTAGGCGGTGAGCGGCTCGGGCCGGCCGTAGAACGCGGCCAGCGGGTTCTCGGCCCCGAGCGCGTGCGCGCGCCACATCAGCCGCGCCAGGATCTCGCGCGAGCGCAGCCCGTCGATGCGGCGCGCCGCGAGCCACGCGCGTGTCACCAGCGCGATCAGCGCCGGCATGGTGAAGCCGAAGCGCCGCTCCTCCGGGTCCACCGTCTTCGACATGATCGCGGTGGCGGCCTCGGTCGTGACGGTCTTCATCCGCTCGCCCGCGAGCACCAGCACGCTCTCGCAGGCGCCCGACGCGACCTTGTGACACGCCTCGTGGAAGGCCGCCGCGCCGGTGGAGGAGGCCGTCTCCGTGCGCACCGCGGGGATTCCGCGCAGCCCGAGCCGGTCGGCGACCGTGGCCGCGATGTTGGCGCGGTTCTCGAACTCCTCGCTGTCCATGATCCCGACCTGGAGCGCGCCGAACGAGCGCACGCGCGAGTCGCCGAGCGCCTTCTCGAAGGCCTCGGCGAACAGGTCGAAGACGCTCCCGAACACCCGTCCGGTGAGATCGACCTTGGTGAGCCCCACGCCCGCGATGTAGACCGGCTTCGACATGCGCTTCGTTCGTTACTCTTCGGCCCCGATTCGGATTCCCAGGAGGGGCCATGAAGAAGTTTCCGCGCTGGCTCGTTGCGGCCGCGCTGCTGCTCGCGCTCTTCTGGTGGGTGGCCCGCAGCCGGTCGCCGAGTATCGCCCAGGGCTCGCTGCTCGTGATCGAGCTGTCCGGTCGCTACGTGGACGGCCCCGTGCCGTTGCTGTCGCGCCTGCGCGGCGAGCCGGTGCAGTCGCTGCTCAGCCTGACCTCCGAGCTGCGGAAGGCCGCGCGCGACGAGCGCCTCGACGGCGTGGTGTTCCGCGTGCGCAGCCTCGAGCTCGGCTGGGCGCAGGCCGAGGAGATCCGCCAGGCCATCCTGAGGCTCCGCGAGAAGGGCAAGCGCACCGTCGCCGTGCTCGAGTTCGAGGGCTTCGGGAACGCGCCCTACTACCTCGCGAGCGCCGCGGATCACGTGGTGGCGACGCCGGGCGGCAACTCGCCCTTCGTGGGCTCGCCGCCGAGTACCTCTTCCTCGGCGGCCTGTTCGAGAAGTTCGGCGTGGACGTCGAGTACGAGCGCGTCGGCGAGTACAAGAGCGCCGTCGAGAGCTACGCCGAGACGAAGATGTCGCCGGCGAACCGCGAGAAGACCAACGCGCTGATCGACTCGATCGAGGGCCAGTTCATCCGGCAGATCGCGGCCTCGCGGAAGCGCACGCGAGGAGCAGGTGCGGCTCGCCATCGACTCGGCGCCGAGCGCGCCGGAGAGTTCGCGGAGCTGGGCCTGATCGACGAGGTGGCGACGTTCGAGCGCGATCGCGGCGCTCGGCGAGCACGAGCGCGTCGAGGACGACGTCTACGCGCGCGTCGACGCCGGAGAGCGTCGGCTTCTAGCCCGAGGCCACCTTCGCCATCTGCACGGCGTCGGCGCCGTCGTGGTGGGCGAGGGCCGCTCCGCGAACGGCGGCCCGGTGATGGCGTCGGACACGCTGGCCAAGGCTCTGCGCGACGCCGCGAAGAATCCCGAGGTGAAGGCGATCGTGCTCCGCATCGACAGCCCGGGCGGCTCGCCGCTCGCCTCGGACCTGATCTGGCGGGCGATCCGCGACGTCCGAAGCAAGGGCAAGCCGGTGGTCGCCTCGATCTCCGACGTCGCCGCGTCGGGCGGCTACTACGTGGCGAGCGCGGCCGACACGATCGTCGCCAGCCGGAGACGCTCACCGGCTCGATCGGCGTGTTCGTGATCCGTCCGATGCTGGCCGGCGCTGTCGAGAAGCTCGGCGTCGGCATCGAGTCGATGACGCGCGGCGCGCGCGCCGACCTGCTGCTCTCGACGAAGCCGCTCTCGGCCGAGACGCGCGCGGTGCTGCGCGACGACGTGCGCACACCTACCACCGCTTCCTCGGGCGCGTGGCGGAGGGCCGCGAGCTCGAGTCGCCGCGGTGGACAAGGTGGCGCGCGGGCGCGTCTGGACCGGCGCGCAGGCGAAGGAGGTCGGGCTCGTCGACACGCTCGGCGGCCTCCCGCGAGGCGGTGCTCGAGGCGAAGGAGAAGGTCGGGCTCGCCGCCGACGCCGACGTCGTGCTGGTGCAGTTCCCGCCGCCGAAGCCCTTGGCGGAGCAGGTCGCGAGGCGTTGAAGGGCGGCGGCGCGTCGCTCGAGCTGCTCGGCTGGCCGCGGCCGCGCGCGAGCCGCTCGCTCCGCTGCGCGCGCTGCCGCTGGGCATGCCCGTGCTGATCCCTCCGGCCTGGTCGAGATCCACTGATGCGTGCCTCGTGGCCACGCGAGGCTTTGCCTCGCGTGAGGCGAACGAAGTCGCAAAGGCCGCCTCCGCGCTGCGGCCGGCCAGCACTAGCGTAGGCTGGTGACCGCATGAAGCTGTCCAAGGAGTTCGACGTCACCGCGACCGCGCGCCGCCAGCGAGGTGCTCGCCAAGGACGAGACGCTCGTCGGCCTCTTCCCCGGCACGAAGACCAGATCGTCGACGCGCGGCGCGCGCCGCACCGCGCGCTCGCGCTACCGGCCCTCGGGCGCGAGGGCGAGGCGACCTTCCACTTCACCTTCCGCCCCGACGGCGGCGTCGCCTTCGAGAAGGTGTGCGACGGCCGCGTCTGGCGCCAGCTCGACGGCCGCTCTCCTTCGAGGCCTGCGGCAAGGGCGCCACCCTCGTGCGCATCGAGATGGAGGGGAGGACGAAGGCGCTGGTGCCCGAGTTCACCATCAAAGGCCCGATGCAGGAGCAGATCGAGCAGATGGCCGACGCCCTGCGCCGCTGCATCGAGGGCGCTTCCGCAAGGTGACGCGCGTCGCGGCGAGCGACGGCGTCCCCCTCTACGTCGAAGCCCACGGCGACGGACCGCCCGTCGTGCTCTCGCCCGGCTACTGCCAGAGCCACGAGAACTTCCGCCCGCAGGTCGAGTCCTTCGCGCGCGCCGGCTACCGCGTCGTGCTGTGGGACTACCGCGGCCACGGCCTCTCGGACGCGCCCGAGGCCCGGCCGGCTACTCGATGGCGCAGGTGGTCGACGACCTCGGCCGCGTGCTCGACTACGCGGCGCCGGGCCGCCGCGCGGTGGTCGGCGGCCTCTCCTTCGGCGGCCTCGCCTCGCTGCACTTCACCCTCGCGCATCCGGAGCGCGTGCTCGGCGCTGGTGCTCGATCGCGAGCGGGCCCGGCTTCAAGAACCCCGAAGGCGCAGTCGGGCTGGGAGGCGCAGATCGGAGCGCATCGCCGACCGGCTCGAGCGCGTCGGCTTCGAGGGCTACGCGAGCGGGCGCTCGGCGCCGACCGCGATCGGGCTGCGCCCGGAGCTGCCGGCGGCGCAGGCCGCCGGCCGCGCGATCGAGGCGCAGAACCCGCGCGGCGTGGCGCTCTTCGGCCGGCGCGTGGCCGGCCCGGCGCCCGGCACGATCGACCGCGCTCGGCGAGATCCGGCGTCCCTGCGCTCGTGATCGTGGGCGCGCTCGACGGCGCCTACGCTGCGCGCGGCCGAGGTGATGAAGGCGAAGCTCCCGAACGCCCGCTTCGCGCTGGTTCCCGACGCCGGCCACTGCGTGAACATCGAGCAGAGCGCGGCCTTCGACCGCGCGGTCCTGGAGTTCCTGCGCTCTAGATGAGGATGGGAGTGTCCCCGCGGGGTCAGCAACCTCCGGGGACGCAGCGGGTTGAACCTCTCCGGCGGAGGCGCGCGCGCGTTGGTCGACGAGGACGTCCGGCTGATGCTCGCGTTCCGGGCCGGCGACGAGCGCGCGTTCGACGCGCTGTTCGAGCGCTGGGCCGGTCGCGTCCTCCGCTTCGTGGAGCGGATGGTGGGCGAGCCGAGCGTGGCGGAAGACCTGGTGCAGGAGACCTTCGTGCGGGTCTGGCGGGCGCGCGAGCGCTACGAGCCCGCGGCGCGCTTCTCGACCTGGCTGTTCACGATCGCGGGCAACGCCGCGCGGAACGAGCTGCGCCGGCCGTTCCGCCGCGCGCCGCACGACAGCATGGACGAGGAGCGCGAGGGCGCGTCGCTCGAGCTCGCCGCCGAAGATCCGCCGGCTGACGTGCGGGTGGACGCGCGCCGCGCCGGCCAGGGCCTCGAGGCCGCGCTCGCCGGGCTGCCCGAGCGCCAGCGCGAGGCCCTCTGGCTGCGCGCGGTGGAAGGGTTCTCCTATGCGGAGGTGGCCGCGGCCCTCGCGACCTCGGAGAAGTCCGTGAAGGCGTTGATCCATCGAGCGCGCGTGGCGCTCGCGCGCGAAACGAAGAGGGAATCGCGATGAACCCGGAGCTCGACGAGAAGCTCTCGGCCCTGCTCGACGGCGAGCTCGCGCCCGAGGAGGCCGCGGCGCTCCGCGCGGAGCTCGCGCGCTCGCCGGATCTCGCGGCGCGGCTCGAAGCGCTCGCGGCCGTCGATGCGGACCTGCGCGCCCTGCCGGGCCGGGACGTGCCGGCAGGGCTGCGCGCGCGCGTGGCGGAGCAGCTGCGCACTCCTGCCGCCGACCCCGAGACCGCGCGACCCCGCGGCGCTCGGCTCCACCGGGCGCGGCGCTGGCTCGCGGGGGCGGCGCTCGCCGCCGCGGCGGCTGCGCTCGCATGGCTCGTGCTGCCCCGCCCGCATCCGCGTGAGACGCCGGTCGCGCGCACGGAGCCCGCGCCGGCGCCGCCGCGGCGGGCACCCCTCGATCCCGTCGCGCCGCCGGTCCCGGCTCCTGCGCCGCCGCCCCGCGTCGAGATCGCCCGGCAGGCTCCGCCTGCGCCCGCGCCCGCCGCCGAAGAGCTGGCCGACAGCGAGGATCTGCCCGTGATCCAGGTGCTCGACGTGCTCGCGGAGCTCGACGAGCTCGAGCCGGCCGGCAGCGGATGAGCCTCCGCGCCTTCGCTGCCGTGGCGCTCGCCCTCGTCGCCTTCGGGGCGGGCGCGGCGAGCGCCGAGTCGCGCGCGCTCGCGGAGGCGCCCGCCTCGTTCCGCAGCTGGGTCGAGAGCCTGCCCGAAGCCCACCAGCAGGCCGCGCTGCGCCGCCTCGACGAGATGCCGAGCCGCCGCCGCTCGCGTCTCTTCCAGCGCTGGGACGCGGTCGACGAGAGCCAGCGCCACGCGCTCGAGCAGCGCATGCTGGAGCGTCTCGAGAGAGGCGAGCGCGCCGGAGCAGCGCCTCCAGCAGATGTCGCCCGAGTCGCGCGAGAAGCTCGCGCCGCTCGTGCGCCGCTGGCGCGGCATGGGCCCGCTCGAGCGGCGCCGCATGCGCCAGCGCCTCGAGCGCTTCCGCACGCTCGCGCCCGAGGACCAGCAGGCGCTGATCGACAAGAGGTTCGCAGAGCGCCCGCCCGAGGAGCGCGCGCGCATCCTCGAGTCGCTGCGCGAGGCGTCGAAGGCGCTGCCCGAGCACCCGCTGCTCGACGCGCCCGAAGCGCCGCCCGAGCCCGCGGCGGACTGACCGTCACCTCCGCCTCGCCTACCGTCCACCTCGAGCGCGGGAGGCGGGCCATGGGCAAGGTGTTCGACGGGATCGACGAGAAGCTCGCCGCGTGGATCGCGGCGCAGCGCATGTTCTTCGTCGCGACGGCGCCGCGCGAGGGCGGGCACGTGAACCTCTCGCCCAAGGGCCTCGACTCGTTCGCGATCCTCGGCCCGACGAGCGTCGCCTACCTCGACCTGATCGGGAGCGGCGCCGAGACGCTCGCGCACCTGCGCGAGAACGGGCGCATCACCTTCATGTTCTGCGCCTTCGAGGGCTTGCCGCGCATCGTCCGGCTCTACGGGCGCGGCGAGGCGGTCGAGCCCGGCGACGCCGGCTGGGGCGCGCTCGCGGCGCGCTTCCCGAGCTACCCGAGCACGCGCGCCGTCATCCGCGCCGAGCTCTCTCGCATCGCGGATTCGTGCGGCTACGGCGTTCCGCTCTACCAGTACAAAGGCGACCGCAGCCAGATCGGCGAGTGGGCGGAGCGGAAGGGGCCGGACGGCCTGCGCGCGTACCAGCTCGAGCGGAACCGGGAGAGCCTCGACGGTCTGCCGGCGCTGCGCGCGAAGACGCTGTAGCACCGACGCAACTCGCCAGTCTCGGCGGGCATCTCAGCTGCACTCCCACCGTCGGAAGGGACCGATGCCATGGCTGGACCCACTTCGTTCGACTCCGAGCACGCCGTGCGCGAGCGGTACGCCGCGGCGTCGCGCGTTCGCGAGGCCGCGCTCTGCTGCCCGGTGGACTACGACGCCCGCTACCTCGCCGCGATCCCGCCCGAGGTGATCGAGCGCGACTACGGCTGCGGCGATCCCTCGCGCCACGTTCGTGCGGGCGACGTGGTGCTCGACCTCGGCTGCGGCGGCGGGAAGATCTGCTTCATCGCCGCGCAGGTCGTGGGCAAGCGAAGGGCGCGTGATCGGCGTCGACGTGAACGACGAGATGCTCGCGCTCGCGCGCGAGCTGCGCCGCGCGTCGCGGCGACGCGTCGGCTACGCCAACGTCGAGTTCCGGCGCGCGCGTATCCAGGACCTCGCGCTGCGATCTCGACTGCCGTCGATGCGTGGCTGGCGGAGCATCCCGTACGCAGCAGCGACGACGCTCGCGGAGCTCGAGGCCGAGCAGGACCGCGCTGCGCCGCGAGGCGCCGCTCGTCGCCCGACGCGTCGGTCGACGTGGTGGTCTCGAACTGCGTGCTCAACCTGGTGCGCGAGCGCGACAAGCGCGCGCTGATCGGCGAGATCTTCCGTGTCCTCAGAGTCGGCGGGCGAATCGCGATCTCCGACATCGTGAGCGACGAGCCGGTGCCCGCAGCACCTGAAGCGATGACCCGGAGCTCTGGAGCGGCTGCATCTCCGGCGCCTTCCAGGAGCGCGAGCTCCTGCGCGCGCTCGAGGCCGCCGGCTTCCACGGCATCGCGCTCGAGGACTGGACGAGCGAGCCCTTCGCCGTGGTCGAGGGCATCGAGTTCCGCTCGGTCACGGTGACGGCGCGCAAGGGCAAGCAGGGCCCGTGCTTCGAGGCGCAACCAGGCCGTGATCTACCGCGGCCCGTGGCAGCAGGTCGAGGACGACGACGGCCACGTGCTCGAGCGCGGCGAGCGCACGGCCGTGTGCGAGAAGACCTTTCACCTGCTGAGCGCGGAGCCGTACGCCGGACAGACGATCCCGATTCCGCCGCGCACGCCGGCCCTGGAGCGCGTCGGCTTCGATTGCAGCCGCACCGCGCCGCGCGCTCCTCACGAATCGAAGGGCCTGGCGTATCGCGAGACGCGCGGGACTTGCGCGGATGGCCGGTGCTGTTGAGTCGGCTCAATCGTCTCCGACGGCGGCTCGCAGCGCGCGCCGCGCCCGGAATGCGCGGGTCTTCACCGCCGTGATCTTCAGCCGCGCGTCCCGCGCCCAGCCCGCGTAGCTGCCGTCGAGCGCGAAGCGCGCGAGCAGCTCGCGCTCGTCGGCGCGCAGGCCCGCGAGCCCGCGCAAGACGCGCTCGTGGCGCTCGCGCCGCAGCAGCTCGTCGAGGGGGCCGGAGCCCGGCGTCGCCTGAGTTGCGTCGTGCGCGGCGAGCGCGATCCGCCCGCGCCTTCCCTCGCTCCGGCGCCACGCCAGCGCCTCGTTCACCACGATCCGATGCAGCCAGGTGGAAGGCTTCGCGTCGCCGCGGAACGCCGCGCGATGGCGCAAGGCCTTCTCGAGCGCGCTCTGCACCGCGTCGTCCGCCGCCGCGGCGTCGCGCGTGATGCGGAGCGCCACGCGGCGCAGCCGGGCGGTGTCGGACCAGAGAGTCGAGTCGTGTCGCAGCATGCCTCCAGGTACGCAGCCGCCGCGCTTCCGGTTGCGCCTGAAACCTTTTCGGGATCTCGTGCGTACCCGCCGGATGCGTCAGCATGCGATCGGTATGCCGGTGCCGGATCGCTCCGAGGAAGAGCAGCGCTGGGCAGCGTGGATGGCGCGCGCGCAGGGCGGAGATCGGGAGGCGTACACGAAGCTGATGAGCGAGCTCGCCGACGTCGTCGAGGCCTTTCTGCACGCGCGCTTCGGCGGCGCGCGCGAGTCGGACTTCCTCGAGGACTGCGTGCAGGAGGCGATGCTGGCGCTCCACCGCGTGCGACACACGTGGGATCGCCGCCTGCCGTTCCGGCCCTGGATGTTCGCGATCGTGCGGCACAAGGTGATCGACCTGCTGCGGCGACAGGCCGTGCGCCGCACCGAGCCCGAGGCCGCCGAGGAGCCGGAGAGGCTCTCTCATGATCCGTCGCTGCGCATCGACGGCGCGCGCCTCCTCGCCGCGCTCGAGCCGCCCTACCGCGAGGCGCTCGTGCTCACCAAGCTCGAGGGCTACTCGCTCGAAGAGGCCGCGGCGCGCGCCGGTGTCTCGGCCAGCGCCATGAAGACGCGCGTGCACCGCGCCGTTCAGCTCGCGCAGAGGCAGCTGCGCGAGGAGGACCTCGCGTGACGCGCCCGCGCGAGCAGCTGATCCGCGAGCTGGCGGAAGACCTCGCGCCGACGCAGGGGCTCGCGCCGGCGCGTGCCGCCGCGCTCGCCTGGCTCGCAGCGGCATCGGCGTTCGTGGCGCTCGCCACGCTCGGCACCGGCCCGCTGCGGCCGGGTGCGCTGCGGCAGCTCGTCACGGAGGCCGGCTTCCTGCTGGACGTGCTGCTGGGCCTCGCCACCGGAGCGGCCGCCGTCCTCGCACTGATGCGGCTGCGCATCCCGGGCAGGGTGAAGGGCTGGCGCGCGGCCCTGCCGGCGCTGGCGCTCCTCGCGACGTGGTGCGGGCTCCAGCTCGTCGCGCTCCTCGGGGCGGAGACGCCGGCCTCGACGCTGGGGGCGCGCCCGGGCTGCAAGTACGCGGTGCTGCTCTTCGCGGCGGCGCCTCTCGCGGCGGCGTTCTTCGTCGCGCGCCGCGCCGCCCCGCTCGAGCGCGCGTGGACGGGCCTGCTCGCCGGCCTCGCCGCCGGCGCGCTGCCAGCCCTCGCGATGGAGCTCGCCTGCATGCGCGACCCGCTGCATGCGCTCACCGCGCACCTCGCGCCCGCGCTCGCCGTGAGCGCCGCCGGCGCGCTGCTCGGCCCGCTCGCGCTCAGGCGAGTCTAGGCGGACGCGAGCTTCCGCAGCGTCGGCGATGCCGCCGCGCACGTGGCAGGCGTCGAGGCCCGGCTTGCGCATCAGCTCCGCGAGGTGCGCGCTCTTGAGCCCGTACTCGCAGTAGAGCACGTAGCGCTGCTCCTTCGCGAAGCTCGGGAAGCGCCTCGAGCGCGCGCGCCCAGTCGAGGCTGCAGCGGCGCCGGGCCAGTGCCAGCTCGCGAACTCGTCGCGCGTGCGCAGGTCGATCACGACCGCGCCGGCCGGGATCTCGCTCAGCTCGAGCTCGGCGAGCGCGCTCGCGTCGTCCGGGCAACGCGCGCAGGTCGAGCACCTCGCGCTCGCGCCACCGCGCGCCTCGAGCAGCGCGAGGTCGAGCTTCGCCTCCTCGGCGAGCACGACGTCGAGCCGCGCCTGCGTGGCGGGCCGGCTCGGCACCAGCGCGCAGTACTCGTCCACCGCCGCCGAGAGCGGGCCGGTGCCGATGCGGTTCGCGGCCGCCACGATCTCGTCCTTGTTCATGCCGACCAGCGGCCGCAGGATCGGGAGCCGCGTGGCCTCGCTGATCGTCGCGAGGTTCACGAGCGTCTGCGACGACACCTGCCCGACCGCCTCGCCGGTCACGATCGCGTGCGCCGCGCGCTCGTCGCGCCACCGCCTCGGCGGCGCGCAGCATCAGGCGCTTCAGGATCACCTGCCAGTAGCGCGTCTCGGTGTGCGCCTGGAGGTCGCGCGTGACGGCGGCGAAGTCCACGACGTGCAGGCGCGGCCGCGTCGCCGTAGGACCAGCGCCGCGGCGAGCACCTCCATCACGCGCAGCGCGCCGAGCCGGTGCGTCGCGCCGCCGAGGTTCGCGAACACGTGATCGAGCACGACGCCGCGGCGCTGGAGCTGCCAGGCGGCCACCGCCGAGTCGAAGCCGCCCGAGACCAGCGCCACCGCGCGGCCGTCGGTGCCGAGCGGGAGGCCGCGGCCCGCCGGCACCGACTTCGGCGAAGAAGTAGGCCGCACCGCCGTAGAGCTCGACGCGAGCGGTGAACTCGGGCTGCGTCGAGGTCCACGCCCGCCGAGAGCCGCGCGCAGGCGCTCGCCGAGCGCCACCTCGACGTCGCGGCTGCGGAAGGGCAGGGCCGTGGGTCGCCGACCCGGCGCGCGCGCACGGCGAAGCGCCGGCCGCGCACGGCCTCGCGGAAGGCGGCCTCGCCGGCCGCCGACCACGTCGTCGAGGACTCGCGACCGGGTGCCGCTCGGCCCGAGACGCGACTGCACGCCGAACACGCGCGCCAGCACCGCGGGCGCGCGCGCGTCGGCGCGTCTCGCACGCAGCACGCGGTCGTGGCGCCGCTCGACGCGTGCCGGCAATGCCCTCGCTCGCGAGCGCGTCCTTCACGTTGCGCAGCGAGCTGCACCACGAAGGCGCGCCGCGTCGGCCGGGCCTTGGTGGAGATCTCGCCCGAGAGGCGCAGCAGGACGACGGCGTTGGATCACGGGCGGCACGGCCGAGCAACGGCTAGCGCTGAGGCGCGCCATCGTCCCGGCAGTGTCCGGACGCATCCACGTCGAGAAGGAAGGCGCGCTCGGCTGGCTGGTCTTCGACCACCCGGAGCGCCGCAACGCGATCTCCGCGAGATGTGGGAGGCGCTGCCGGAGCGCCGCGCAGACGCTCGACGAGGATCCCGCGGTGCGCGTCGTCGTGCTGCGCGGCGCCGGCGAGGTCGCCTTCGTCTCGGGCGCGGACATCTCCGAGTTCGAGGCGCCGCGCACGGGCGGCGCCGCGGCGGCGCGACTACGAGGCGCACCACCGGGCGCGCCTTCGGCGCGCTCGCCGAGCCTCACGCAAGCCCGTCGCTCGCGATGATCCACGGCTTCTGCGTGGGCGGCGGGCATCGCGACCGCGCTCGCGCGCCGACCTCCGCTACGCGGCCGACGACGCGCGTCTTCGCGATCCCCGCGGCGCGGCTCGGGCTCGGCTACCACCCGGGCGGCATCGAGGCGCTCGCGCGCGCTGGTCGGCCCCTCCGCCGCGAAGGAGATCCTCTTCACCGCGCGCCGCTACGCGCGCGGCCGAGGCGCTGCGCCTCGGGCTCGTGAACGGTGTCTTCCCGAAGGCCGAGCTCGAGGCGCGGGTGCGCGAGCTCGCCGCGGCGATCGCCGAGAACGCCCCGCTCACGCTGCGCAGCGCCAAGCGCGTCGCTCCGCGAGCTCGCGCGCGAGCCCGCCGAGCGCGACCGGGCGGCCATGCGCCGACTCGATCCGCGCGCTGCTTCGAGAGCGAGGACTACAAGGAGGGCGTGCGCGCCTTCCTGGAGAAGCGGCCGCCCCGCTTCGCGGGGCGCTGAGCGCACGATCCCGCGGTCGGATCTCGCGGCGCCGCCAGGACGATCCCGGGGGTAAACCCGTGCTGCGGCCGAATCCGGAACGGTATTGCGCAGGAGCCGGCTCGAGTCCCCAGAATAGTGCCGCCCATCGAACATCCGCGGAAGCGCGCGCGCGGGAGGCGTCTGCGCCGGGGTCCGGGAGGTGGCCGGACCCGACGCGGCGATCGCCGTCGACACCATTCTCGATGCTTGGGATCAAAGGATAAGTCGAATGCGTCTCGGAAAGTTTTGCGCATGTGGCAGTTGCGACGCTCGCGGTCGACGCGTTTGCGATCGGCTGCGCGTCTTCGAGGCGGCGGCGACGAGGACACGACGCCGGCCAGCACCGCGGAGTTCGCTCGGACACCGCGACAGCGGCCCGACCGGCATGACGAGCCGAGGGCCGCGTGGCCGAGCTCGAGACCATCTACTTCGACTACGACAGCGCAGCGATCCGCGAGCGACCAGCGCGCGACGCTGCAGCGGCGACGCGTCGAAGATCGGTCAGCAACGCCGAGCTGGAAGATGGTCGTGATCGAGGGCCACTGCGACGAGCGCGGCAGCGAGGAGTACAACCTCGCGCTCGGCGAGCGCCGCGCGAACGCGGTGAAGCAGTACCTGGTGGACAGCGGCGTCTCCGGCGCGCAGCTCGACACCGTGAGCTTCGGCGAGAGCCAAGCCGGCCGTGCAGGGCCACGACGAGTCGGCCTGGAAGTGGAACCGCCGCGTCGAGTTCGTCGTCAGCAAGTAGCTCGCAGCGCGTCCGTGCGCAGCACGGCGCGCCGCGGCGCAGCGAGCGGCCGGCGGCCGTCGCTGTTCGAGCGCCCGCTCCGCGCGTCTCCGCCGCCTGCTGCGTGACACTCGGCGCGTTCCACCGACGGAGGATCCCCCATGCCCGTCCACGGCGGCAAGCTCGCGGCCCGCGCCCTCAAGCAGGCCGGCGTCGAGGTCATCTTCACGCTCTCCGGCGGCCACATCATGCCGCTCTACGACGGCTGCCTCGACGAGGGCATCAAGATCGTCGACGTGCGCCACGAGCAGGCCGCCGTGCACGCGGCCGACGCGTGGGCGCGCTGCAACCCGGGCACGATCGGCGTCGCGGCGATCACCGCCGGCCCCGGCGTCACCGACGGCGTCACCGGCATCGCCAACGCCTGGCGCGCCAACTCGCCGATCCTCGTGTTCGGCGGCCAGGGCCCCTTCGCGAACCTGCGCCGCGGCTCGCTCCAGGAGATGGACCACCTCGGCGTGGTCCGCCCGATCACGAAGTACTGCGACGCCATCTACCAGACCAAGCGCATCCCCGAGTACGTCGAGCTCGCGATCCGCCACGCGGTCTCGGGCATCCCCGGGCCCGCGTACCTCGAGATCCCGATGGACGTGTTCATGGGCCAGGTGCGAGTGGGCGGACGCGCCGATCCCGCGCATCCGCACCGAGCCGCCGCGCCTCTCGCCCGACCGCGACGAGGTGCGCGCGCGCGATCGAGCTGCTCGCGCGCGCGAAGCGCCCGATGCTGATGGCCGGCACGAGCGTCAAGTGGTCGCGCGCGAGCGCCGGCGATGAACCGCTTCCTCGACGAGACGCACATCCCCGCCTACACGAACGGCATGGGCCGCGGCACGGTGCCGCCGGACTCGCCCGAGTTCCTGAACCGCTCGCGCCGCGACGCGCTGAAGCAGATCGACTGCGTCATCCTGGCCGGCACGCTGCTCGACTTCCGCATGGCCTTCGGCAAGACGATCCCGGCCGACGCGAAGATCATCCAGCTCGACATGGACGCGACGCTGATCGGCCAGAACCGCCAGACGCGACGTCGGCCTGGTCGGCAACCTCGCCTGCAGCTTCGAGCTGCTGCTCGAGGAGATGAAGAACCAGGGCGTGCAGCTCGACTTCACCGGCTGGCGCGACGAGCTGCGCGCGATCGAGAACGCAGGCGGAGACAGAAGGTCGAGGCGGCGCTCGAACAGCGACGAGGTGCCGATCGACCCGCAGCGCATGTGCCGCGAGGTGCGCGACTGGCTCGACGACGCTCGGCGACCCGATCGTGATCGGCGACGGCGGCGACATCGTCGCCACCGCCGCGAAGATCCTGCCGGTGAAGGGCGAGGGCGCCTGGATGGACCCGGGCCCGCTCGGCACGCTCGGCGTCGGCGCGCCCTTCGCGCTCGCCGCGCAGCTCGCGCATCCCGAAGCAAGCGCGTCGTGATCGTCTACGGCGACGGCTCCTTCGGCCTGAACGGCTTCGAGTTCGACACCGCCGTGCGCTTCGAGCTGCCGATCATCGGCGTCATCGGCAACGACGCCGCCTGGGGCCAGATGATGCGGCCGCAGGGCGCCATCTACGGCTGGGATCGCCTCGCCGCGACCGAGCTCACCTACACCCGCTACGACAAGGTGGTGGAGGCGCTCGGCGGCCACGGCGAGCTCGTCGAGCGAGCCCGAGCAGATCCGCCCCGCGCTCGAGCGCGCCGCCGCCTCCGGCAAGCCCGCGCTCGTGAACGTGATCATCCGCCAGGATCGCGAGTACAAGGGCGGGATCTACGTCTGAGCGAGCGTCGCCGTGAGCCGCGAGCGAGCAGCGCCGCTCGAGCGCCCGAGCGCGCTCGGCATCGCGCCGCGGCGTGCTCGGCGGCGCTTCGCGGCGCGCGGCTCGGGCCCGCTCGCGATCGTCGACCTCGAGACCACCGGGCTCGCCGATCGACGCGGGCGCGGAGCTGCTCGAGTTCGGCGCGCTGCTCGTCGAGCCCGGGCGCGAGCGCGCGTGCACGACGCTCGCGGCGCTGGTGCGGCCCGACGCGAGCCGGCTGCCGCGCGCGGTGGCGCGGCTCACGGGCCTCAGCGACGCCGACCTGGCGGGCGCGCCGGCGCTCGACGAGATCGCGCGCGCGCGCTGCCGCGCGCTGCTCGCAGGGCCGCACGCATCGTCGCGCACAACGCCGAGCTTCGAGCGCGCCTTCCTCGCGCACTACGTCGACCCCGCGCTCGGCGAGCGCCGACGTACCTCGACACGCTCGACCTGCTCGCGCTCACGCACCCCGACGCGCCGGACCTGCGCCTCGAGTCCTTCACGCGCATGCTGCTCGGCAGCGAGGAGCGCCACCGCGCGCTCGACGACGCGCTCGACACCGCGCGCGTGATCGGCGCTCGCCGGCGGCAGGCGCTCGGCCGCGGGCGAGGCGCGCTTCGCCGCCGCGCGCGCGCGCGCTCGAGACGCTTCGCGCCCGAGTCGCCGTGGCTCGCGCTGCTCGCGAAGCCCGAGCTCGCGGAGCCGCGCGAGCCCGCGCCGCGCCGTTCGTCGTGATCGGGCGAGAGCGCCGAGGCGCCCGTGCCCTTCGACGCGCGACGCGCATCGCGGCCGCGCTCGCGCGACGAGGCGCGCGGGCGGCGCCACTTCCCGAGCTACCGCGTGCGCGCCGAGCAGATCGAGCTGGCGCGCGCCTTCGCGCGCACCTCGCGCAGCGAGCGAGGTGCTGCTGGCCGAGGGCGGCACCGGCGTCGGGAAGTCGCTCGCCTACCTCGCGGCGGCGATCCCGTTCGCGATCCGCGGGCGCCGCGGCAGGCGAGCGCGGCCGATCGTGATCTCGACGCGCACCAAGCTGCTCCAGGACCAGCTCGTCGAGAAGGACATCGCCGCCGCGGCGCGCTTCCTCGGCTACCCGGAGCTGCGCGCGCTCTCGATCAAGGGCCGCGCGAACTACGCCTGCGCAGCGCCGCCTCGAGCGTGGTGCTCGCCGAGGGCGCGCGAGCCGCAGCATGTTCCCCGAGGACCGCCTCGCCTACGCGGTGCTCGAGGCCTGCGCGCGCACGCGCCCGCACGGCGAGATCGGCACGCGTGCCGGCCGCGCTGCTGCGGCGCTACCCGGCCGCTGCGCGACCTGCTGCGCCGCTCGGTCGCCGCGCGCGCCGAGCAGTGCACGCGCGAGCAGTGCGCGAAGCAGCGCCGACTGCCCGCTCGGCCGCCGCCGCGCGGCGCTGCGCGAAGGCGCACCTCGTCGTCGCGAACCACGACCTGCTGCTGCGCTGGCCGCCCGACTACCCGGCCTTCGAGCACGCGATCGTCGACGAGGCGCACGAGCTGCCCGACGTCGCGGACGAGGTCTACGCGCTCGAGGTGCGCCCGGACGAAGTGCTCGAGCGCATCGACGAGCTCTTCGGTCGGCCGCGCGGCACCGGGCCGCGCGCGCGGCGAGGCGCTGCTCGCCGCCGGCGCGCGCCGCGCCGCTCGAGCGCGGACGCGCGCGCCTGGCGCCGCGAGCTGCGCGGCGACTCTCGCGGCGCTCGGCCGCGCGCTCGAGCCGCTCGCGCAACGAGTACGGCGACGTGCAGGTCCCGAAGCCGAGGCGCCCGCCTGCGCCGCGGCCGCGAGCGCCGGCGCGCGGCCGCGGCCGCGCGCATCGAGGAGGTCGCCGACGACGCGTGCCCGACGAGGAGCCGGCGAGCCCGCGCTCGAGCGCGCGCTCGCCGACCTGCGCGAGCGCGGCGCGAGGCGCTGCGCGCTCGCCTTCCGAGGGACGCCGGGCCCGACGCCGTCGCGGCGTTCGAGGACGTCGATGCGCGCCCTTCGACCGCTGGCGGCTCGTCGGTGCGGCCGGTCTCGCCCGGCGCCGACTTCGCAGCGAGCTGCTTCGCGCGCGCTCGCGCTCCTTCGCCGGCGGTCTCGGCGAGCCTGTTCGTCGGCGGCGACGCCTTCGCCGCGCTCGGCGACCTCGAGCTTCGAGGAGCGCGCCGGAGAGCGCGCCGCAGCGCATCTCGGTGCCGAGCCCGTTCGACTACCGCGACCACATGCGCGTGGTGGCGCTGCGCGGCGGCGGCGACCTCGTGCGCGAGACGGCCGACGTGCTCGAGCGCGCTCGCGCGCCGCGCTCGGCGGCCGCACGCTCGGTCTCTTCACCAGCCTGCGGCGCATGGACGAGGTCGCCGACGAGCTCGCCGCCGCGCCTGCGCGGCGACGGCATCGAGGTGATCGCGCCGCGCCGCGACAGCGACGACCCGACCGCGCTGATCGCAGCGCTTCGCGAACGGCGGCGGCGTGCTGCTCGGCGCGCGCCGCTTCTGGCAGGGCATCGACATCCCCGGCGACGCGCTCCAGGCGGTGGTGATCGAGAAGCTGCCCTTCGAGGTGCCGACCGAGCTGCGCCGCCGCCGCGAGCGCGCCTCGACGAGCGCGGCGTCTCGCCCTTCGAGCGCGCTCGCGCTCGGCAAGATGCTGCTCAACCTGAAGCAGATGGTCGGCCGCCTGATCCGCACCGAGGACGACCGCGGCGTCGTCGTGATCGTCGAGGGCCGCCCCGACAAGAACTACTTCCGCCGCCTGCGCGAGGCGCTGCCGCAGGGCAGCGAGGTGGTCGTCACGCAGAGCCGCGAGCTCGGGCGGATGCTCGAAGAGGTGGGGATCTCAGGCGGAGAGCCTCTCGCGTAACGCCGAGAGCAGCGCGCCGGCGGAGGCGCGCTGCGCGGCCGCGCCGAACACCGCGAAGTCCGGCCGCACCAGCGCGACCTCGGCGCCGTGCTTCGCGAACCAGCGCGCGTATCCGCCGTTCAGGTCTTCGACGGGAGCGCCCGGCCCGACGTGGGCGCTGATGCCGCCGAGAGCGGCGAAGAAGGCGCGCGCTTCGGGGTCGAGCGCCGCAGCGGGATCTCCCGTCGGGCTCACGAGCGCGAAGCCGCGCCCGACGACGTCGTCGAAGCGGCCCGTCACGCCGCGGTGTCGCACGAGATCCTGCACGAACAGCTGGCCCGCGGCGGGCGCCCCCGCGGCGAAGCAGCCCGGCCCGAGCGGCGGCAGCGGCGCCTCGATCGGGGCCTGCTGCGCGCGCGCCTCGCCGATCATGCGGGCGTCGCGCGCGGCGGCCTCCGCCGGATCGGCCACGCAGATCACGCGGCCCGAGCGCGACCGAGAGCTGGATCATCGCGGACACGTGCGGCGCGCGCTCCGTCATGTAGCGTGTCGAGCAGGCGTCTCGCGCGCCAGGCCGCGCAGCACCAGGTCGAGCTTCCAGGCCAGGTTCGCGGCGTCGCGCAGCCCCGCGCACATGCCCTGCCCCGCGAAGGGCGGCATCTGGTGCGCGGCGTCGCCCGCGAGCAGCGCGCGGCCGTTGCGCCAGCGATCCGCCCAGCGCGCGCGGAAGGTGTAGACGGCGTGGCGCTCGAGCTTGGCGTTGCCGGGATGGACGCCCCACGGCCCGAGCAGGCGCCAGGCCGTCGTCCTCGTTGTTCAGCTCCTCGAGCGTCTCGCCGCGGCAGGCGCATGAACTCGAAGCGTCGGCGGCCGGGACCGCCCGACACCAGCGTCGTCGGGCGCGCGGGGTCGCAGAGCTGCCAGTTGATCGGACCCGGCCAGCGCGGATCGCTCGGCAGCACGTCCACCACCAGCCAGTCGAAGTGGAAGCCGAGGTCG
This sequence comes from uncultured delta proteobacterium, assembly GCA_963716895.1. Classification (GTDB taxonomy): domain Bacteria; phylum Myxococcota_A; class UBA9160; order UBA9160; family UBA6930; genus JBFIYM01. Next base: position 1,950,340 of record CAVQUJ010000010.1, on the reverse strand, counting down.
TGCCAGCCGGAGCCGAGGCGCTCGCGCACGAAGCTGTTCGCGCCGTCGCAGCCCACCGCGAAGCGCGCGCGCAGCACCGTGCGTGCTGCCGTCCGCGCGCTGCGCGTCGAGCGCGACGCCGTCCGGCTCGATGCGCAGCGCCGACGGCCTCGACGCCGCGTTCGACCGAGACCGTGGGCAGCGCGCGCGCCCGCTCGTCGAGAATGCGCTCGAGCTCGGGCTGGCAGAACATGCTCGACTCGGGCCAGCCCGACAGGCTCCGCTCCGTGTCGCGCCCGAAGCGGATCAGCGTCTCGCCCGTCGCGTTGCGCCACTCGTAGATCGGCGCCGGCACGGTGCGGCCTTCGAGCGCCCCGGCGACGCCCGCGAGCTGGAGGATGCGCGCCGACCTCGTGGTCGAAGTGCACCGCGCGCGGCAACGGATACGGCTCCGGCCAGCGCTCGACCACGTGCACGCGCCAGCCGCGCTGTCCGAGCAGGATCGCGAGCAGCTGCCCGACCGGCCCGTACCCGACGATGGCGACGTCCGCTGTCACGCGGTCTTCTGAACGACCGCCGCGTAGGTGTCGAGCACCTTCAGCGCTTCGTCGCGCGGCGCGGGCGGCACGAAGAACAGCGCGCGCGTGATGCCGGCGTCGCGCAGGGCGCGGAGCCGCTCGCCGTCAGGCGGCACGCCGTACGCGGTCACCTCGAAGCGGTCGAGCGAGCGGCCCAGCTTCGCGGCTTCGTCGCGCAGCGCCGGCAGGTGCAGGGTGATGTCGCCGTCGCCGCGGCCCATGATCGGGATCCAGCCGTCGCCGTAGCGCAGCGCACGGCGCATGCCGCCCGGGAAGGCGCCGCCCACGTGGATCGGCGGGTGCGGCTTCTGCGTCGGCTTCGGCCAGGCGAAGATCGGGTCGAACGAGACGAGCTCGCCGTGGTACTCGGCCTTTTTCTCGGTCCAGATCTGCTTCATCGCCTCGATGCGCTCGCGCAACAGCTTCCAGCGCGTCTCGTAGCGCGTGCCGTGGTTCGCCATCTCCTCGACGTTCCAGCCGCCGCCGACGCCGAACAGGAAGCGCCCGCCCGACAGCATGTCGAGGCTTGCCACCTGCTTCGCGGTCTGGATCGTGTCGCGCTGGATCACCAGGCAGATGCCGGTGCCGACGCGCAGCTTCGTGGTCGCGGCCGCAGCCATCGCGAGCGCGACGAAGGGATCGACCACGTCGTAGTACATCTTCGGCAGCTCGGCGCCGCCGGGCCACGGCGTCTTCCGCGAGGCGGGGATGTGCGAGTGCTCCGCGACCCAGAGCGATTCGAAGCCGCGCTCCTCGGCGGCGCGACCCAGCTCGGCCGGGTGGATCGAGTAGTCGGTCGGGAAGATCGTGAGGCCGTAGTGCATGGCTACCTCCGCGCGCGCGCCTGGAGCATGGAATCACGCCTCGCCGCCGGGCCGCCACTCGAGCACCGCGCGCCGGAACGAAGGCCGCTCGAGGACGCGCTCGTACCAGCCCAGGAGGCGCGGGCGGGCGTCGAGTGGGTACCGGGCCTGCGCGAGCCGATGCAGGTTCACGCTCCACGAGACGTCGGCGAGGCCGAACGAGGGGCCGCTCAGCCACGGCGCGTCCGCGAGCGCGGCCTCGAGGCCGGCGAGCGCCTCGTCCATCGCGCGCCTCGCCGCCGCGACGCGCGCTTGCCACGCGGCTCCGTCTTCCGCGTAGTCGCGCAGGAACGCCCCCAGCTCCGCGTTCCCGAGCGCAGCGTAGATCCGCTCGATCTCCTCCGCGCTCACCTTGCGGAACGGCTTGAACAGCAGCTCGTGGCTCAGCGCCTTGATGCTCGGCTGGATCGCCTCCGCCGCGCGCAGGTGCCCCTCGAGCGCGGCCCGCTCGGCGGGATCCTTCCGCGCGAGCTGGGGCTCGGGGAAGGTCTCGTCGAGGTAGCGGATGATGTCGTTCGACTCGATGTAGACGCGGCCGTCGTGCACGAGCGTCGGCACGACGCCGTTCGGATTGATCGTCCGGTACTCGGGCGTCGCGTGCTCGTTCGCCGCGAGGTTCAGGTGATGGCTCGTCCAGGGCAGACCCTTCTCCTCGAGCGCGATGCGCACGCGCTGCGAGCAGTTCGAGAACGCGAAGTGGTAGAGGTGGAGGCCGCGGTGCGTCTTCACCGCGGCGTTGGTGCTGGCGTAGAGGCCCATCGAGACGTTCTCCTCGGGCGCGTTCAGTGGAAGGAAGCAGGGAAGTTGCGGTACCCGCGCAGGACGTTGCTCAGCAGCACGGTGGGCTCGCCCACCTCGATGCGACGCACGCGCGCCCACGAGCGCGCGGAGCAGCGACTCGAACTCGAGCTGAGTGAAGCGGCCGCCCGCGCAGCGATGCACGCCGTGGCCGAACGCGACGTGGCATTGCTCAGCCCTCACCGCGCGCGAGCGCCGCGATGTCGTCGGGCGCGAGGAAGCTCGCTCGGCACCGGCGGCCCCCACGCCGCGAGCGGATGCACGTTCGTCGCAGCCGACACCTTCCACGCCTCGTCGTCGGCGATCACGTCGAGATCGCTCGAGTACTCGGCGAAGTTTCCCGCCGGGTCGCGCAGGTACCAGAAGTAGTTCGAGCCGATGCCGTGGCGTCCGAGGCCCCAGACGTGCCGCGACGCATCGGCAGCGACCATGCGCGGCGGCGGCGCGTCCGACGGCGTCCACGTCGTCCATCTCCCACGCCGTGTGATGCAGGAACGGCGACCGGGCCCGGCTGCACGAGCAGGTTGTGGTGATCGGTCGAGCAGCGCATGAAGCTGGCGCCGATCGCGGGCACCTCGTCGCTCACGCGGAAGCCGATGCCCTCGGTGAAGAAGCGCTTCGACGCGGGCGCGTCGGGCGACGCCGATCACCACGTGCGAGAGCCGGCGCGGGCGCGCGGGCGCGGCGGGAAGCACGGCGGGCGAGCGCGCGTCGAGGCGCAGCGTGCGCCCCGGCGCATTCAGCGGCAGCGCGGGCGGCGCCTTCTGCGCGAGGCGCGGCTCGAGCTGCGAGCCGGACGCGCACGCCGCTGACGGGCTCCGTGGCTTCGAGCGCGCGCTCGCTGCGCTCGGCCGGCGACGCCGAGACTGCGCGAGCGCGGCGCGCCGCGCGTCCGAGGTCGTCCGCGTCGTCGACGCCGATCGCGAGCGCGAGCAGCCGTCGTCGCGGCGCGCGCGGCGATGCGCAGCTGCTCGCCGCCGTCGGTCGCTCTCGAAGCGGCCGGGCCGCGTCTCGGCCAGGCCGAAGTCCGCGGTAGAAGGCGCGTACCGGGTCGGGCTCGGGTACGCCAATCGTCGACTGAAGCGAGGCGATGCAGGGACATCAGACTCTCCTCCTCGAAGAGCGCGGCGGCGCTCTTCGCGATCGATGGCGGCGTGCCCGTCGGCGTCGAGCGCGGTGTAGCGTCGAGCAGCCCCGTGAAGTACGCGACGACGGGAGCCGGCGCGAACGGCCAGTCGCTGCCGAACAGCACGTGGCCGGGCTTCGCGAACGCGAGCAGGCTCGGCAGCGCGGCGGGCGTGCCCGAGAGCGCCGTGTCGAAGTAGAAGCTCCGGAAGTCCTCGAGCAGCTCGGTCGGGCGGGCGCCTGCCCTCGGCGAGCAGCGCGACCAGCGAGGCGATGGCTCGCGTACGGCACGAAGCCGCCGGCGTGCGAGAGGATGATCCTCAGCCGTGGCGAAGCGGCGGAGGCACGTCGCTCTGCACGAGGCGGAACGCCGCGCGCGTGGTGTCGAGCAGGAAGTCGGCGGCGAAGGGCGGGATGCCGGGCACGCTCGGGCCCGGCAGCACCGTAGGGATGCACGAACACGACGGCGCGCCGCCGGTCGAGCTCGGCGAAGAGCGGCTCGTCGCTCCGGCGCGCCGAGGTATTGGCCGTGCGTGTTGGCGAGCAGGATCACGCCGGACGCGCCGAGCGCGTCGAGGGCGTACTCGCACTCGGCGAGCGCGCCGTCCACGTCCGGCAGCGTGAGCGTCGCGAAGAAGCCGAAGCGGCTCGGGTGGTCCTGCACCACGCGCGCGGCGAACTCGTTCACTTCGCGCGCCATCGTGCGGCCGCTGGTGTCGTCGCGCTTGCTCGGGTCGGGATGCGACGCCGGGCGTCGAGACACGGACAGGATCGCCGTCGCGATCTCGCGCTCGTCCATCATGCGCAGCGTCTCCTCGACCGACCACGCGGGCAGCTCGCGCCCGCCGGCGTCGTGGAGGCCCTGCGCGCGCAGCCAGCTCGAGTAGCGGGGCGGCAGGATGTGGTGGTGGACGTCGATGCGTCGGCGGGATGTCATCGTCGCGAGAACCTCCGTGAGCGCGCGGTGGAGCTGGGATTCGGGATCGGCGGCCGCGCCCACGCTTCGCCAGGCCACGAAGCGGTCGGGGCGCACCAGGATCGCGCCCTGCGGCGAGATCTCGCGCTGGCGCAGCCAGGCGCAGCGCGGGTCGCGGTACTCGCCGGCCAGGTGCCCGATCCGGAGCGCGTCGAGCGGGAGGCGCCGCTCCTTCGCGAGCTTCTCCGCCGCCTCGCACCAGGCCGCGCCCGCCTCGCCCGCGATCAGCAGGAAGCGGCCGGGCGAAACCAGATCCATCAGCGGGACGCGCGCGCCGTCCGCGTCGTCGAGCTCGGCGTGCGGCAGCGGAGCGCCGGGCCGCGTGCTCGGCACGTAGACGCGAATATCGTCGACGCGGCGGGGGCGCCGGGCTCCCGTCGGCGACGATCGCGCCGGACGCGTACGTATAGCCGTACTCGACGTTGTGCTCGCCGAACTCCATCGACTGGCTCGCGAAGCGGCCGAGCACCTCGCGCCGGTGCTCGGCGTCCTCGGGCCGGTCGCTCCAGAGCCGGCCGAGCGCCGCCCAGTTGGCGTCGGCCCCGGCCTTCGGGTCGAGGCCGAGCGCCTGGCCGACGCTGAGCTGGTTGATCGCGTTCTCGACCGCGCGCTGGACGTTGCGCCGCGTGACCGGGCGGCGCTCGGGCTCGTAGCTGTCGAGCAGCCGCGTCGGAGGCGTGCCCCCCGAGCACCGCCGCGAGCTTCCAGCACACGTTGTGCGCGTCCTGGATCGCGGCGTTCAGGCCGAGCCCACCCGTCGGCGGATGGCGGTGCGCCGCGTCGCCGACCAGGAACACGCGGCCGACGCGGAAGCGATCCGCGAGCACGCCCTCGAGCGACCAGCGCGAGATCTTGTGGATCGTGACGGGGAGCTCGCCGATGCCGAGCGCGCGGCGCATGTCCGCCTCGACGCGCGCGTCGTCGAGCGAGCGCGGGTCGTCGGCGGGATAGTTCATGTGGAAGACCCACTCCTCCGAGTCCGGGCCCCAGCGCTCGGGGCCCATCGGCACCAGCACGGCGAGCACGCCGCGTCTCGGGCAGCCAGAGCCAGCGGATCAGCACGTCCGGGTCCTGCGACCAGCGCGACAGGTCGGCCGTCATGTGGACGGAGACCTCGCTCGCGAGGTTGCGCTGGCCTTCGAGCGTGACGCCGAGCCTGGGACCGACGCTGCGGCCGCCGTCGCACGCGAGCAGATAGCGGGCGCGCACGCGATACCGCACGCCGGCGTCGTGATCCAGCACGATCGCGCGTGACGCCCTCCGCGTCCTGCTCGAGCTCCACCAGCTCGTGCGCGAAGCGCACGCGGCCCGGCGCGAGCTCCTCCGCCCGCGCCTTCAGGATCGGCTCGAGGCGGACCTGCGGCAGGTTGGTCGAGCGGCAGGCGCTCGCCGCCGCCCACGCGAGGTCGCGGCCGCCCGCGCCCCACGCCTCCAGCCGCGCGATGCGGCGGCCCGCGTTCGGATGGGAGCCGGCCAGCCCCGCGTACCAGGCCGTCGCCTGCATCTGCGCCGGCGGCGTGCCGCGCTCGTAGATCCGCTCGGCGATGCCGAGTCCGCGGAAGATCTCCATGCTGCGCTGGTTCAGCACGTGCGCCTTCGGCAGGATCGAGGTGGTCGGCAGCGCGCTCACGAGCAGCGACTCGACGCCGAGCTGCGAGAGCAGCATCGAGGCCGTGAGGCCGGCGCCGCCGCCGCCCACGATCAGCACGGGAACCTGGATGTCCGTCATCGTGTCTCCTCCGGCTCGGGGATCACCTCGTTCTCGAGCGCGCCGAGCCCGTCGATCTCGACGCGCATCACGTCGCCCACCTGGAGCAGCTTCGGCGGCTTCATCGCGATGCCGACGCCGCCGGGTGTGCCCGTGGCGATCACGTCGCCCGGCTCGAGCGTGAACGCGGTCGAGAGGTGCTCGACCAACGCGAAGCAGTCGAAGATCAGCTGCTTGGTGTTCGAATCCTGGCGCAGCTCGCCGTTCACCCAGGTGCGGAGCCGGAGCCCGTGCGGGTCGGCGACCTCGTCGGTCGTGGTGAGCCACGGGCCGAGCGGGCCGTGCGTGTCGAAGGACTTGCCCATCGTCCAGGTGGGGATGCGCAGCTGCCAGTCGCGCACGGTCACGTCGTTCACGACGAGGTAGCCGGCGATCACCTCGTGCGCGCGGGCGCGCGGGACGTGGCGGCAGCGCCGGCCGATCACGAAGCCGAGCTCGCCCTCGTAGTCGAGCGCGGACGAGACGCGCGGCATGTGCACCGGGTCGTGCGGGCCGGTGACGCAGGTGGACTGCTTGTTGAAGACGGTCGGCAGCTTCGGCGTCTCGAGCCCGGCCTCGGCGACGTGGTCGGCGTAGTTGAGGCCGATCGCGAGGAACTTCGGCGGGCGCAGGATCGGGCGACCGCAGCCGCACGGCAGCGAGCGCGAGCCGCGCGCGCGCGCGCGACGCCGCGTCGGCGGCGGCGCGGAGCGCGCGGTCCCCGGCCGCGAGCAGCGCCGTCATCTCGCGCGGCAGCTCCGGCGCCGCGGCGGCGAGGTCGACGACGCCGTCCTCGACGACGACGCCGATGCGCGTCTCGCTCCCGTGCTCGAAGGTGCAGAGCTTCATGGTTCCTCCAGTTACCAGGGCAGGGCGTCGCCCAGGCCGTGCAGCAGCTTCTCGCTGACGTCGCTCTCGCGCTGCACGTGCTTGGGCGGCGAATGGAAGGTGGAGTAGGGCGTGAGGCGCACGACGACGCGGCCCTCGCGGCGCGCGCCCTCCTCGACGAGCGGGCGCACCGTCTCCGGCATGGGCTTGCCCGCCATCACGCCTGCGATGCGCATCATCAGGTCCACGACGGGCTGCGGCTCGGTCTCGAGCTTCGCGGTGCAGTAGACGACGAGGTACGTGGGCGGCCACTGCTCGTCGAGCACGCAGAGCGAGACCTTGCCGAGCCGCTCCGCCGCCTTCGCCTTGGCGCGCGCGCCCATCGTCGAGACGAGGAGGTCGTCGCCGTCCATCGACGTAGTAGACGATCGACTGCGCGGGCCCGTCGCTGCTTGCCGGTTGTAGCCGAACACGGCGGTGCGGTGCTTGCGCACGAACTCGCGACGCTCGGCCTGGTTCATCGACTTCGCTCCATGTACGGTCGTACGACTTGGATTGACAAACTAGTACGTTTGTACGATATTGCGACCCATGCGTCAAGCCCGAAAAACGAAGCCCCCCGCCCGCCGTCCCCAGCAGCGCACCCTCGACACCCGCGAGCGCCTGGTCGAGGCCGCCCTCGAGGTGTTCGCGAGCCACGGCTTCGAGGGTGCCACGACGCGCGAGATCGCGCGCCGGGCCGGCGTCGCCCTCGCGGCGCTGCCCTACCACTTCACGACCAAGGAGGCGCTCTGGAAGGCGGCGGCCGACCGCATCTTCGGCCAGCTCGGCGAGGCCTTCGGGCGGCGCCTCGCCGGCCTCGAGGGCGTGGACGTGCGGACGCGGCTGCGGCTGGTGCTGCGCGACTTCGTGCGCTTTCAGGCCGCGCATCCGCAGCTCCACCGCTTCATGATCCAGGAGGGCATCGCCCGCACGCCGCGCCTCGAGTGGCTCGTCGAGACGCACATCCGTCCCATCTATCAGTTCGTGAGCGGACTGATCGAGGAGGCGAATCGGAACGGCTTCGTGCCGCTCGGCCGGCCCGCGCACCTGCACTACATGCTGATCGGCGCCGCGTCGTCGGTGTACGCGCTGGCCGCGGAGTTCGAGCTGCTGACGGGCGCGAATCCGAGCGACGAGGCGCTCGTGGCCGAGCACGTCGCAACGCTCGAGCGGATGTTCTTCCCCGCCGTCGAGGCGCCCGCCGTGAGCCCGCGCCGGCGCGCGGCGAAGCGATGATCGGCCGGCTCGCCGCAGTGGCGGCGCTCGGGCTCGGCGCGTGGTACGCGCGCGAGCGCCGTCTGCGCCGCACGCACCCGATGAGCGGCGGCCTCCACGCGGACGTGACCCAGGATGCGTTGCACGCGGAGGCCTGAAGTATGCTCGGCGCCGATGGAGCTCTCGGGACGGGTCGCGGTCGTGACGGGTGCCGGCACCGGCATCGGGCGCGCGATCGCGCTCGAGCTGTCGCGGCGCGGCGCCTCCGTCGGCCTGGTCGGCCGCACCCGGGCCACGCTCGAGGCCGTGGCCGGTGAAGCGAAAGGCGAGACGTGCATCGCCAGCGCGGACGTCCGCGAGCGCACCTCCGTCGATGCGGCGTTCGCCGCGATCCGCGCCCAGCTCGGTCCGCTCCACGTCGTGGTCGCGAACGCCGGCGTCGGCGGGCCGGACGATCTCGGGGCGGGCGACCGCTGGGACGAGATCGTCCGCACCAACCTCGACGGCGCCTACTTCACGCTGCGCGCCTTCGAGCGCAACCTCGCGCCGCAGGGCGGCTGGCGGCACGCGATCGTGATCTCCTCCTGCGTGGCGCGCTTCGGCGTGGCGGGGATCGCCGCCTACAGCGCCGCGAAGGCCGGCCAGCTCGGCCTCGTGCGTTCGCTCGCGGTCGAACTCGCGCCCAAGCAGGTGCTCGTGAACGCGATCTGCCCCGGCTGGGTCGAGACGCAGATGGCGGTCGATCGCATGACCGAGATCGGCGCCGGGCAGGGCAAGGGCTACCCGGAGGTCCGGCGCGAGCTGCTGGCCGGAGTGCCGCTGCAGCGCATCAGCGCTCCGGAGGAGGTCGCGGGCCTCGTCGCCTTCCTGCTATCGCCCGCGGCAACCGCGTTCACGGGACAGGCATTCGACCTGAACAACGGAGCATGGATGGGATAGGGAAGCGCAGAGTGCGCTCCCCCCGGGGATTCCCGGGCACGTGGTTTGCACCGGAATGCGCATCGGTTGACACAGAGTGACTCCGGGTCATTCTCCTCGGCCTTTCGAGGGGCCGACCCGGCGGGCGGGCGACTAGGCTCGTCGGGGTTGCGATTCGGAGGGGCGGTTGAGTCGTACGTTCGGTTCAGAAGACTGGGGAGTGATCCTCGGCGGTTCGAGCGGCTTCGGGCTGGCCACGGCCCACAAGCTCGCCGCGCACGGCATGAACCTGGCGCTCGTGCACCGCGATCGCCGCGGCGCCATGCATCGCATCGAGCCCGAGTTCGAGAAGCTGCGCGGCTCGGGCGTCCAGCTCCGCACCTGGAACGCGGACGCGCTCGACCCCGCGAAGCGGGCGGAGCTCGTCGCCGAGCTGAAGCAGATCCTCGGCGCGAGCGGCCGCGTCCGCATGCTGCTCCACTCGATCGCGTTCGGGAACCTGAAGCTGCTCGTGGCCGAGCGCGCACGGCCGAGCGTCGCGGCCGCCGAGCTCGCGGGCGAGCTCGGGGTCGACGCCGCGAAGCTCGTGGCCGCGGCCGACAAGCTCCTCGCCGAGGGCCGCGACGAGCTGGCGGAGCTCGCGACGCCGGCCGCCTATCCGACGCACTCCTTCCTCGATACCGACGACTTCGCGCGCACGATCCACTGCATGGGCACGAGCCTGCTCGACTGGGTGCAGGATCTGCATCGCGAGGGGCTCTTCGCCGCCGACGCGCGCGTGTTCGGCCTGACGAGCGAGGGCAACGAGGTGGCCTGGAAGGGCTACGCCGCCGTGTCGGCCGCGAAGGTCTCGCTCGAGGCGCTGGCGCGCTCGATCGCGATGGAGTTCGCGCCCTACGGCCTGCGCTGCAACGTGCTCCAGCCGGGCGTGACCGAGACGCCGGCGCTCGCCGCGATCCCGGGCAGCGACCGGCTCAAGGCGCACGCGCGGCTGCGCAATCCGTTTCGCCGGCTGACCACGCCGCGCGACGTCGCCAACGTCGTCTACCTGATGTGCCTCGACGAGGCGGCCTGGATCAACGGCTCGGTGATCCGCGTCGACGGTGGAGAGCACGTGGCCGGGAGCACCTCGTGACGCTGCATCTGCACGGCATCGGCCACTTCCATCCCGAGAACGAGATCTCGAACAAGCTGCTCGAAGAGCTCGACATCGGCACGAACAACGAGTGGATCGTCGAGCGCGTGGGCATCCGCGCGCGGCGCACGGTGCTGCCGCTCGACTACATCCGGACGACGAAGAACGCCGACGTGCGCGCTGCGGCGGAGGCCGCCGCTCTACACCAACGCGCAGCTCGGCGCGCGGGCCGCCGAGCTCGCCATCGCGCGCGCCGGCATCGACCGTTCGCGCATCGGACTGGTGCTGTCGGGCAGCTCGGCGTCGCGCGTGCTGTGCCCGGCCGAGGCTGCCTTCGTGGCCAAGGAGCTCGGGCTCGAGGTGCCGGCCTTCGACCTGAACTCGGCCTGCACCACGTTCCTGGCGCAGCTCTATCACTTGTCGCTGATGAACCCGGAGCTCGTCCCCGACTTCCTGCTGATCGTGCAGACGGAGACGCTCACCACCGCGGTGGACTACGCCGACCGCAACACCTCGGTGCTGTTCGGCGACGGCGCGGCCGCGGCCGTCGTCTCCCTGCGCATCCCGGGTCGCGCGCGCGTGCTGCACGTGAACGCGCAGTCGAGCCCGGCCGGCGCCGACAAGGTGCTGATCACGCGCACCGGCTACTTCCAGCAGGACGGCCGCGCCGTGCAGATGTTCGCGATCAAGCGCACGCGCGAGGGCTACGAGCGCCTCGTCGAGGCGCGCCGCGAAGACCCCGAGGCCGAAGCGCGGCCGCTCCACTTCGTCGGGCACCAGGCCAACCTGCGCGTGCTCGAGCAGGTGTGCGAGCGCTGCGCGATCCCCGCCGCGCTACACCACGCGAACGTCGAGCTGTACGGCAACACCGGCGGCGCGAGCGCGCCCTCCGTGCTCTCGATGGACTGGGAGAAGTGGCAGCCGCACGACGACGTGGCGGTGTCCGTCGTGGGCGGCGGCCTGACGTGGGCGCGGGCTCTGGTCCGCTTCGCAGGCGCGCCGTGAGCGATCTGCCCGTAGCACTGGTGACGGGCGCGGGCACCGGCATCGGCGCCGCCTGCGCGCGAGCCCTCTCGGACGCCGGCTTCCGCGTCGCGGTGCACTACCGCTCGAGCGAGGCCGCAGGCGCGCGAGGTCGCGGCCAAGCTGCCCGACGCGCTGCTCGTGAAGGCCGACCTCGCCGTGCCGGAGCAGCTCGACGCGCTGGTCGCCGAGCTGAAGGAGCGCGCCGGGCCGCGTCGACGTGCTCGTGAACAACGCGGGCTACAACGTGAACGGCCTGCTGCCCGCGATGAAGCTCGACGACTACGACGCGGTGGCCGCCATGGCGCGCGGCACCTGGTACCTGACCAAGCTGGTGCTGCGGCGCTTCATGCTGCGCCAGGGCAGCGGGCGCATCATCAACATCTCGAGCGTCGTGGGGCACACCGGCAACCCGGGGCAGGTGCCGTACACGATGGTGAAGGCGGGGCTCGACGCGCTCACCAAGTCGCTCGCGCAGGAGCTCGCGGGCCGGCCGATCCTCGTGAACTCGGTGGCGCCCGGCTTCATCGACACCGAGATGACGCAGGAGCTGCCGGCGGCCGCGCGCGAAGCGATCCTCGCGCGCATCCCGCTCGGCCGCATGGGCGCGGCCGGAGGAGGTGGCCGACGTGGTGGCCTGGCTCGCGACGCGCGCCAGCTACGTGCACGGTACCGTGATCCACGTGAACGGGGGCATGTACGGTGGGTAGGGTGCTGACGCCGCGCGAGGTGCTCCCGCTCATCCCGCAGCAGGAGCCCTTCCGCTTCGTGGACGAGATCCCGGAGCTCGACGACGAGCGCGTGGCCGGCGTCTATCGCTGGCGCCCCGAGGCCGACTTCTACCGCGGGCACTTCCCGGGCGACCCGTCACGCCGGGCGTGCTGCTGGTCGAGTGCATGGCGCAGTGCACCGTCGTGCCGCTCGCGATCTACCTCTTCCACCGCGACTTCGAGGAAGACGCCGAGAAGTTCCAGACGCTCTTCACCGACGCAGCGGTCGACTTCGGCGGCATGGTGCGGCCCGGCGAGCGCGTGCGCACCGAGGCCACGCTCGTGTTCTGGCGCCGGAAGAAGCTCAAGGTGCAGGCCGAGATGAGGCGCGAGGACGGCACGTTGGTCTGCTCGGGCACGCTCGCCGGCATCGGAGTCGTGCCATGAGCCGGCGCGTGGTGGTGACGGGGCTCGGCGTGATCGCGGCCAACGGCAACGGCCTGTCCGAGTTCGAGCTGGCGCTGCGCAAGGGCCGCAGCGGGCTCGCGCTCCAGCCGTCGATGGTGGAGCCCGGCTTCGGCTGCCACGTCGCCGGCGGTGCCCCAGGGCGTCGACGCGCTCGCGCAGGCCGCGTTCCGCGAGGAGGAGCTGCTCGCGATGAACGCGAGCCACCGCTTCGCGGCGCTGGCGGCGCTCGAGGCGTGGCAGGACGCCGGGCTCGCGCGCCCGGAGCCCGGCGACGAGCGTGTGCGACTGGGACAGCGGCGCGGTGCTCGGCACCGGCATCGGCGGCATGGACACGATCGCCGAGCGCGTGGTGCCGCTCGTGAACGAGAAGAAGTCGCGGCGGCTCGGCAGCACCTCGGTCGAGCAGGTGATGGCGAGCGGCATCTCCGCGCGCGTGTCGGGCCTGCTCGCGCTCGGCAACCAGGTCACCACGAACTCGAGCGCCTGCGCCACCGGCGTCGAGGCGATCGCCGAAGGCACGTGGCGCATCCGCGCCGGCCGCGCCGAGCGCATGCTGTGCGGCGGCGCCGAGGTGCCGAGCCAGTACATCTGGGCGGGCTTCGACGCGATGCGCGTGCTGTGCCGCAAGTTCAACGACGCGCCCGAGCACGCCTCGCGGCCGATGAGCGCGAGCGCCGGCGGCTTCATTCCCGGCGCCGGCGCCGGCGTGCTGGTGCTCGAGAGCCTCGAAGCTGCGGTCGCGCGCGGCGCGCGCATCCGCGCCGAGGTGCTCGGCGTGGCGACCAACTGCGGCGGGCACCGCGGCGGCGGCAGCATGACGGCGCCGAATCCCGCCGGCGTGCAGCGCTGCATCTCGGAGGCGCTCGCCGACGCAGCGCTCGACCCGGCCCGCGTGGACGCGATCAGCGGGCACCTGACCGCGACCGGCGCCGACCCGAAGGAGGTGGCCTCGTGGTCGAAGGCGCTCGGCCGCGGGCCCGGCGATTTCCCGGTGATCACCTCCACCAAGTCGCTGATCGGCCACGCGCTCGGTGCGGCGGGCGCGATCGAGTCCGTGGCCGCGGTGCTGATGCTCGAAGGCGGCTTCGTGCACGCCTCGCGCAACTGCGAGGACGTGCACCCGGAGATCGCCCCGTTCGCCGCCTCGATTCCCCACGAGGCGCGCGAGCTGCCGGACCTCTCGGTGATGATGAAGGCCGGCTTCGGCTTCGGCGACGTGAACGCGGCGCTCGTGCTGCGCAAGTGGCAATGACCCCTCGAACCCAAAAGGAGCCAGAACATGACTGCCAAGGAGATCCAGGATCGGGTCGTGAAGATCCTCACGCCGTACGTGAAGGACGAGAAGGCGCTCGCGAGCGCGGGCCCGGCCACGAACATCCTCGAGGACCTCAAGGTGAACTCCGCGCGCCTCGTGGACGTGGTGCTCGCCTTCGAGGACGAGTTCGACATCGAGATCGCCGACGAGGACGTGGACTCCGTCAACACCGTCGGCGACTGCGTCGAGCTGATCCAACAGAAGGTGGCGTAAGACCCTTGGACGAGGTTCGGCTGCCCGCTCGCGAGCGGCTCGCGCTGCTCGTGCAGCGCGCGGTCAGCCGGCTGCTCTCTCCGTTCTGGATCCCGATCACCAGCGCGATCATGCGCTTCGCCATGGGCTGGGAGGTCGATCCGGCGGAGCGCGCAGCGGCGCGGCGCGAGTACCGGCGCATCCGCAGCGAATCGAAGGCGCCCGTCCTGATCTGCGCGAACCATCTGACCATGTTCGACTCGTTCGTGATCGGCTGGGCGATCGGCGGAGGCGCCGACTACCTGCGCGACTTCGGAGCGCTGCCCTGGAACACGCCGGAGCGCGTGCACTTCGCCTCCACCTGGTGGAAGCGCGTGCTCGCCTACCTCTACAAGTGCGTGCCGGTGCGCCGCGGCTCGGATCGCACCGAGGTCGCGAAGGTGCTCGAGAAGGTGCGCTTCCTGCTCGCGCGCGGCGAGGTGGCGCTGGTGTTCCCGGAGGGCGGGCGCAGCCGCAGCGGGCGCGTCGAGGTGGACGCCGCGGCCTACGGCGTCGGCCGCATCGTGAACGCGCTGCCCGGCTGTCGCGTGCTGTGCGTCTACCTGCGCGGCGACGGGCAGGAGGGCTTCTCCGATCTGCCCCGGCGCGGCGAGCGCTTCCACGTGTCGGTGGCGTGCATCGAGCCGAAGACCGACCAGCGCGGGCTCCGCGGCTCGCTCGACGTGGCGCGCCAGATCACCGCTCGTCTCTCCGAGATGGAGCGGCGCTACTTCGATGGTCGGTAACGACGTGGTGGACCTGCGCGCACGCATCGTCGCCGGCCCGCGCCATCCGCGCTTCGACGCGCGGGTGTTCGCGCCGTCCGAGCACCGCGCGCTGCGCGAGAGCGCCGAGCCCGACGCCCTGCGCTGGGCGTTCTGGGCCGCAAAGGAAGCGGCCTACAAGGTGGCGAAGAAGCTCGACGACGAGGCGGTGTGGTCGCCGGTGCGTTTCGTGGTGCGCATCGAGCGCGGTCGAGGGCAGCGTCGAGCACGAAGGCCGCCGCATTCCCGTCCAGATCCAGAGCGACGGCGAGCGCGTTCACGCCGTCGCGAGTGACGAGGCCCGCTCCCTCGCGCGCGTGCGATCGCGCGTGGCGGAGCTGCCGGCGCCGGAGGCCGACCCGAGCGCCGCGGTGCGCGCGCTGGCGCGGGAGGAGCTCGCGCCCCTGCTCGGCACCAGCGTCGCCGCGCTCGAGATCGCGCGCCGCGGGCGCATCCCGGTCCTGCGCATCGACGGGCGAGACGCGCCCTACGACCTCTCGCTCTCCCACCACGGCCGCTTCGTGGCCTATGCAGCGGAGCCCCTATGCCCGGGGAGCGCCCCGTGAATCGCTTCGAGCCGATCCGGCGCCTTGCGATCGTGAACCGCGGCGAGGCTGCGATGCGCTGCGTGCGCGCGGTGAAGGCGCTGCGCGCCGAGGAGGGCTCGAGCCTCGAGGCCGTGGCGCTCTACACCGCGATCGACCGCGACGCCCCGTTCGTGCGTCACGCCGACCTCGCGTTCGAGCTGCCGGCGCCGCGCGGCGAGGTCGCCGCCTATCTGGACCACGAAGGCCTGCTCACCGCGCTGCGGCGCGCGGGTGCCGACGCCGTCTGGCCGGGCTGGGGCTTCGTCGCCGAATCGCCGGAGTTCGTCGAGAAGCTCTCCGCGGCCGGCATCCGCTTCCTCGGCCCGTCACCGTCCGCCATGCGCGCGCTCGGCGACAAGATCGGCAGCAAGCGCATCGCCGAGTCTGCGGGCGTGCCGGTCACGCCGTGGAGCGGCGGTGAGGTCAACGAAGCGGACGCGCTCGACGCCGCCAGCAAGCTCGGCTTCCCCGTGGTGGTGAAGGCCTCCGCCGGCGGCGGCGGCCGCGGCATCCGCGTGGTGGAGCGCGCCGAGGATCTCGCCGCGGCGTTCCGCTCGGCGCAGGCCGAGGCGAAGACGGCCTTCGGCGACGGCCGGCTCTTCATCGAGCGCAAGGTCGAGGGCGGCCGTCACATCGAGGTGCAGATCGCCGCGGATCGCGACGGCATCGTCCTCGCGCTCGGCGCGCGCGACTGCTCCGTGCAGCGGCGCCATCAGAAGGTGATCGAGGAGGCGCCGCCGCCGGACCTGCCCGATGCGCTCGTGGACGAGCTCCAGTCCGCCGCGCGCCGCCTCGCCGCGCACGTCGGCTACGAGGGCGTCGGCACGGTGGAGTTCCTGGTCGCGCGCGGCGGCTTCCACTTCCTCGAGATGAACCCGCGGCTCCAGGTCGAGCACGGCATCACCGAGTCGATCAGCGGGCTCGACCTCGTCCAGATCCAGATCCGCATCGCGCGGGGTGAGACGCTCTCGTTCGTGAAGGGCGAGCAGCGCGGCCACGCGATCGAGGCGCGCGTGTGCGCCGAGGACCCCGACGCCGGCTTCCTCCCCGCGCCCGGGCGCATCGCGCGCTTCGACCCGGCGCTCGGCCCGGGGCTGCGCGTGGACACCGGCGTGGCGGCCGGCAGCCAGGTGCCCGCCGCCTTCGACTCGCTCATCGCGAAGGTGATCGCGATCGGCCGCAACCGCGAGGAGGCGCGCGCGCGCCTCGCCGCCGCGCTCGCCGACTTCGACCTCGTGATCGAGGGCGGAGCCACCAACAAGGGCTGGCTGGCCGAGGTGATCGACCACCCCGACTACCGGAAGGGCGGCGTCGACACGACCTGGCTCGATCGCTTCAACCAGGCGCGCGAGCGCGACGACGGCCTCGCGATGCCGGCGCTGGTGGCGGCCTCGATCCTCTCCTACCAGCGCGCGCGCACACGGGCGCGCCTCAACTTCTTCACCGATCCCGCGCAGCTCGCGGCGGCGCGCGTGCCCGCCTCGCAGGGCCAGGAGATCGACCTCGGCTTCGGCGGCGAGCAGTACCGGCTGCACGTGTTCGCGGTGGGCTCGTGGCGCTACCGCGTCCACATCGAGGGCCGCGCCGTGGCGGCGACGCTGCGCGAGGAAGGCGCCAACATGGCGCGGCTCCAGCTCGGCGATCGCATGTATCGCGTGCTCTACGACCTCGGCGAAGTGGGACTGCGCGTCGAGGTCGAGGGCCGCGCGTTCGCGTTCGCGTCGCAGGGCGCGGGCCAGGTGCGGGCCGCGGCGCCCGCGATGGTGGTGGCGATCCACGTGAAGCCCGGCGACAGCGTCGCCGTCGGCCAACGCCTCGGCCTGCTCGAGGCGATGAAGATGGAGGTGGGCTTCGACGCGCCCGTCGCCGGCGTGGTGACCGAGGTGCGCGCGCGCAAGGGCGAGCAGGTCGCCGCGGGCGACGTGATCCTCGTGATCGAGCCGAAGACCGATGCGCAGACCGGCACGCCCACGCGCGAGCGGCTCGCACTGCCGGAGCTCGCGGACCCGCTCGACCCGCTGTTCAGCGGCAGCGGCGACGAGAAGCTCCTTGCTCCCGACCTCGCCGGGGCCGACGCGAAGCCCGGCGGCCCCCGGCGCGCCGCGATCGACGCGGCGCGCGAGGAGACCCGGCGCGTGCTGCTGGGCTACGACGCCAACCCGGCGCGCGCGCACCGCCTCGCCGAGTTCCTCGAGGCTTCGCTGCCGGAGCGGCTCTCTCCCGAGTTCCGCGCCGAGCTCGCCGAGATCCGCCACGAGGTGGTCACGCTCGCGGACGTCGCGCGGCTGTTCGTGCGCTCGCCGGCCGCGTCGGTGTCGGGCGAGCTCGGGCCCTCCAATCACGCGCGGCTGCGCATGTACGCGCGCCGGGTTCGCGCCGCGGGCGCCGGTATCGCCGACGAGTTCCTCGAGCTGGTGAAGCGGGCGCTCGGGCACTACGGCATCACGAGCCTCGAGCCCTCCGACGCGCTCGAGCGCGCGATGCTGCGGCTGCTCGCCTCGCAGGAAGCGCCGGAGCTCCGCGATCGGCTCGCGCTCGCGTGCATCCAACGTGTCCATGCGCTCGCGAAGTGCGGCGAGCCCCTCGGCCACGACCGCGCGCTGGCGGAGGCGCTCGAAGAGATCGGCCGCCTGCGCGGCCTGCTCTCGCATGCGGTGGCCGAGGCCGCGATCGAAGCGCGCTACGTGATCTTCGAGCGGCCCGAGACGGAGAGCGAGGCCGAGCGCACGAGCAAGCAGCTCCAGGCCTGGCTCGATCTCGCGGAGACGCAGCCGAGCGCGCCGCCGGAGGAGGTGCTGCAGCATCTCGCCGACGCGCCGCGCGGAATCTTCGAGCGCGTGGGCGGCTGGCTCGGCGAGTCCGACCCGCGGCGGCGCCGCATCGCGCTGGCCGCGCATCTGCGCCGCGCGTACTCGCCGGCCGTGCCGCTCGAGCAGGCCTTCCAGCAGGAGCAGGGCAGCTGGGTGATGCGGCTCCAGCTGCGCGGCGGCCGCGTCGTGATCGGCGCCGCGTGTCTGCTCTCCGAGCTCGGCGCCGCGCTGGAGCGCACGCTCGCGGTGGCCGAGGCGGCGCGCGAGAGCCACGAGTGGCCGGCGGTGGCCGCGATCGAGCTGTTCGCGCCCTTCGAAGGCGACGAAGCGCCCGACGTGCGCGCGCTGGTCTCGCCGGCGCTCGCGGCGGGTCTCCCGGCCGGTCGCCTGACGGTGACGCTGGTGCGTCCCGGTGGCCCCGACCTGCACCGCACCTTCGTCCCGACCGTGAGCGGCTTCCGCGAGGACGAGGCCCTCCTCGGTCTCCATCCCGAGTGCGCGACCCGCGTGGACCTCGACCGGCTGCGCGGCTTCGAGCTCACGCGCCTCCCGGCCCCCGAGTCGTTGTACGCGTTCCACGGCCGGAGCCGCGCCGAGCCGGGCGACGAGCGCATCTTCGTGCTCGGCGATCTGCGCACGCGCTCGCCTGACGCCGGGCGCGAGGCGCGTCTCCATCTGCCGGCCTTCGAGCACCTGTTCTACGAGGCCACCCGCGCATTGCGCGGGATCGTCGTCGAGCGAGATCCGCAGCGGCGGCTCCAGTGGAACCGCATCGCCATCTATCTCGCGACCGAGGTGTTCCTCGATCCGAATCTGGCCGAGCGGCTCTCGCACAAGCTCGAGCCCGCGACGCGCCACCTCGGCCTCGAGAAGGTGCTGGTGCGGCTCCACCTGCTCGACCGCGAGGCGCCGGAGCAGCCGGCGCGCGCCACCGAGGTCGTGATCTCGAACCTCACCGGCTCGACCATGACCATCGAGGCGCGCGAGCCGCGGCGAAACCAGCTCTCGCCCACGAGCGAGTACGAGCGCAAGGTCGTGGAAGCCCGCCGCCGCCGGCTGGTGTACCCGTACGAGATCATCCGCATGCTCACCGGCACGACGGCGGCGAGCGGCATGGGCGAGCTGTCGCTGCCGCCCGGCGAGTTCGAGGAGTACGACCTCGCGGCCGACGCGGGGCCGCCGCGCGCGATCAGCGTCGGCGGGCGCCCGTACGGGCGCAACAGCTGCGGGGTGGTGTTCGGCGTGATCACCACGCCCACCGAGAAGGTGCCCGAGGGCATGAAGCGCGTGATCGTGCTCTCGGACCCGACGCGTGGCATGGGCTCGCTGGCGGGCGCGGAATGCGATCGCGTGGTGGCGGCGATCGACCTGGCCGAGGCGCTCCGCGTGCCGGTCGAATGGCTGCCCGTCTCGAGCGGCGCGCGCATCGCGATGGACAGCGGCACCGAGAATCTCGACGCCACGGCGCGCGTCGTGCGCCGCATCATCCTGTTCACGCAGGCAGGCGGCGCGATCCACGTGATCGTGAACGGCGTGAACGTCGGCGCGCAGAGCTACTGGGACGCGCTCGCGACCATGCTGCTGCACACACGCGGCGCGCTGATCATGACGCCGAACGCGTCGATGGTGTTGACGGGACGCGCGGCGCTCGAGGCGTCGGGCGCGGTGTCGGCGGAGGACGAGCAGGCGATCGGCGGCTTCGAGCGCATCATGGGGCCGAACGGCGAGGCGCAGTACCAGGCCACCGATCTCGCCGACGCCTATCGCATCCTCTACGAGCACTACCGCTACACGTACGTCGCGCCGGGCGAGCGCACGCCGCGGCCGGTGCGGACCGCCGATCCGCGCGAGCGTCTCGTCACCGAGGAGCCGTGCGAGCCCGGCAGCGGCTTCGAGCGGGTGGGCGAGATCTTCGACGACCGCACGAATCCGGGCCGGAAGCGGCCGTTCCCGATGCGCTCGGTGATGCGCGCGCTGGTCGATCACGACGGCGGCTTCCTCGAGCGCTGGCGCAACTGGGTCGGCGCGGAGACCGCCATCGTCTGGGACGCGCACCTCGGCGGCCGGCCCGTGTGCCTGATCGGCATCGAGAGCCAGAACCTGGCGCGCGACGGCTACCGGCCGGCGGACGGCCCGGGCTCGTGGAGCGGCGGCACGCTGTTCCCGCTCTCGTCGAAGAAGGTGGCGCGCGCGCTCAACGCGGCGAGCGGAAATCGCCCGGCCGTGATCCTCGCGAACCTGTCGGGCTTCGACGGCTCGCCCGAGTCGATGCGCAAGCTCCAGCTCGAGTACGGCGCGGAGATCGCGCGCGCGTGGTGAACTTCCGCGGCCCGATCCTGTTCCTGGTGGTGTCGCGCTACCACGGCGGCGCCTACGTGGTGTTCTCGCGCGCGCTCTCGCCGCGGCTGAGGGCCGCCGCGCTCGAGGGCTCCTACGCGTCCGTGATCGGCGGCGGGCCGGCCGCCGCCGTGGTCTTCAGCCGCGAGGTGCGGGCCCGCGCCGTCGCCGACCCGCGCGTGCAGGCGCTCGGGAAGCGCGCCGGAACCTCCGACGAAGCGCGGGCCGTCTACGAACGCACGCTGGCCGAGGTCACGCTCGAGAAGCAGGCGCAGCTGGCCGAAGAGTTCGACGCCATCCACAGCGTGGAGCGCGCCCGCGAGGTCGGCTCCCTCGAGGAGATCGTGGCGCCGGTGGCGATGCGTCCCTACCTGATCGGGCTGCTCGAAGCCGAGGCGCTAAGCTGAGCCGTTCCTCCGAGTCCCCATGAAGATGAAACGCAACAAGAAGAAGCTGGCTCCCGCGCGGCGGGAGGGCATCTCGCGAGCGACCTCTCCCGAGCAGGTTGCGGGCATGCGCGTCGCCGGCCGCTTCGCGTCCGAGCTGCTCGATCGCGTCGCCGAGCTGATCCGCCCCGGTGTGACGACGCACGAGATCGACCAGCGCGTGGACGAGCTCACCCGCGCGCGCGGCGCGAAGAGCGCCCCGCTCGGCTATGGCGGCCACGGCGCGCCCCCCTTCCCCGGCCACTGCTGCACCTCCGTGAACGACGTGGTCTGCCACGGCATCCCGTCGCCGGCTCACGTGCTGCGCGACGGCGACATCATCAACGTGGACGTGACCCCGATCGTGGACGGCTGGCACGGCGACACCTCGCGCACGTTCGTGGTCGGCGACGCCTCGCCGAAGGCGCGCCGGCTGGTAGCCGACACGTACCGCGCGCTCTGGCTCGGCATCCGCGCCGTGAAGCCGGGCGCGCGCACCGGCGACATCGGCCACGCCATCCAGAGCTTCGCCGAGGCGCAGGGCTACGCGGTGGTGCGCGAGTTCACCGGCCACGGCGTGGGCCGGGTCTTCCACACCGCACCCTCGATCCTCCACTTCGGCAAGCCCGGGAGCGGCGATCTCATCACCCCCGGCATGACCTTCACGGTCGAGCCGATGATCAACGTCGGGCACTGGAAGACGCAGATCCTGGACGACGGCTGGACGGCCGTGACGGTGGACGGCTCGCTCTCCGCGCAGTTCGAGCACACGCTGCTCGTGACCGAAGGCGGCGTCGAGGTGCTGACGCTCGGACAGGGCGAGAACGCTCCTCTCTAGCGCCCGAGGCAAACGCCTCCGCGACCGCTAGCGATTCAGCCCAGTGGTTGGCGCGTGTCCGCTGAACTGCGGCAGCCCATCGTGGATCTCGAACCACGGTGCCTTCGAGCCCACGAAGATGTGTCGCACCGGTCTACCGCCCGGGTCGCCGTCGAGGCTTCCCATGGAGAGCACGACGCTTCTCTCGCTTTCCAGAACCGCCGGCACGGGCGAGCCACATCGGCTGCAGAATCGCGCTCGGTAGCCGGATTCCGTTCGGTAGTCGGAGATCAGCTCCTCTCCGGAAACCCATCGAAAGCTCGTCCGCCGGCAAAGGGCCGCCGGGTGGAAGGCCGAGCCTGTCGCCTTCCGGCACTTCGAGCAGTGGCAGTACCAGATCGCCGAAGTCCGTCCGTCGATTTGGAAGCGAACGCCGCCGCAAAGGCAGCCGCCGGTCACCATCCTCGGCCTCCGATTGCGATCGTATATCAGGCGTGTAGGGCGAGCGGCCTGGAGAGCCGCTGCAAACCGACGGCCGCCGTCGGGTCGTGCCGAGCGCGGCGGTTCGTGCCCGCGGCAGGCGGCCGGAGCCCCGGAATTGAGCGCCGTCGAGCGCGCGGCACGGCAACCCACCGCAGGATCCGCACGCGAAGCAGGTGCGGAGACCAGCGTGCATCACCCGAGGTGGACGGCGCGAAACTGAGGAGCGCAGGCCGCCTGCCGCGGGCGACTGGGGCCGCGCGCAGGGTTCGACATCCAGCCGGAGGCCGGTCCGGCCGATGAGACGCGAGCGGCAGCTCCGCCGCGGCGGGTCTCGCGATGATCATCCCGATCGGCCACGAAGAGTCCGAGGTTCGCCGCTGGCCCTGGGTGAGCTTCGCGATCATGGCGCTCTGCCTCCTCGCGCTGCTCGCTACCAACGGCGACGCCAACGACCCGAAGTGGCACGAGCAGACCGTCACGCTCGAGGAGGCCGCCCAGTACTGGGCGGACCACGCGTACCTCGACGCGAGCCCGGAGGTGGAGGCGGCCTACGCCGGGCGCTTCATGCCGAATCAGCGCTCGCAGGCGGTCGCGTCGCTGCGTGACTCCGCGCAGGAATGGGCGCCCGAGGACCCGGACGAACGCGCCGCGGAGCAGGCCCAACTCGACGAGCTCACCGCGCGTGCGAAGGCAGGCGCGGGCGTCCCGGCGGATCATCCCTACAAGAAGTGGGGCTTCACGCCGGCGGATCCGAGCTTCGTCACGCTCATCACGCACATGTTCATGCACGCGGGCTGGATCCACCTGCTCTCGAACATGTTCCTGTTCTTCCTCGCCGGCCCCGCGCTCGAAGACCGCTGGGGGCGGCCGCTGTTCGGCGCGTTCTTCGTCATGTCCGGGATCGCGTCGTGTCTCTTCTTCGCGTTGATGAGCAAGAACCCGGCGCTGCCGCTGGTGGGCGCCTCGGGCGCCATCGCGGGCGTGCTCGGCGCGTTCCTCGTGCGCTTCCTGCGCACGAAGCTGCGCTTCGCCTACTTCTTCTTCATCGGCTTCCGCGTGATCCGCGGCACCTTCGAAGCGGCCGCCTGGGTGATGCTCCCGCTCTGGTTCGCGAACGAGCTGTTCTCCGCGTGGCTGGCGGACGCGGTCGGCGTCCAGAGCGGCGTGGCCTACTGGGCGCACGTCGGCGGCTTCCTGTTCGGCGCCGGCGCCGCGTTCGCGGTGCGGAGCGCGGGGATCGAGGAGCGCTTCATCCACTCCGCGATCGAGGCGAAGGTGACGCTCGCGCGCGGCAATCCCGTCGTGGAGGAAGCCCAGCGCCTGCGCGCGGCAGGCGACGTCGCGGGCGCCTTCGCCCTGCTCGAGGCGGAGAGCCGACGCAAGCCCGCGGACCCGGACGTGGCGGTGGCGTTCTGGGACGCGGCGGTGGCGCTCCAGCGTCCCGAGACGGCCGTCGCACCGCTCGCGCAGGCGATCCGGCGCTTCTCGGCGGGCGACGCGCTGCCGACGGCGCTGGGCTACTGGACCGAGCTGAAGGGTCTCGTGCCCGCGGCGCTCGTCGATCCCGCCTCGCTGCTGCGCTTCGTGCCGGCGCTGCGCCACGAGAAGCGCTTCGACGAGGCGAATCGCGCGCTCCGCGACGCCGTGAGCCCCGCGAACCGCGGGCTCACGCCCCCGCAGGCGCTGCGCGTGTTCGAGCTGGCGCGCGAGAGCGATCCGGTCGCCGCGCTCGCAGCGGCCCGCAGCGCGCTCGCGTCGGCCGAGCTGCCGGCGCCGACGCGCGCGCGTCTCGAACAGCAGCTCGCCGCGCTCGAGCGGACGGCGGAGACGACGGCACCTCCCGCTCCGGAGCGGGCGCCGGACTCCGCGCCGGCATCCGCGGATCGCTCGCTCTCGCTCGACCTCGGTCCGGACGAGACGCCCACGCCAGGCGACGTCTCGGTCGCCGGCCCCGAGCTGCAGACGCGCTGGAGCGACGTCAAGGTCGTGGACGCGATTCCGACCGCGCTCGACGACGCGGGGCTCGCGCTCACGCTCCCCGGCGGACGTACCTCTCACCTCGCCTGCGCGAAGATCCAGGCGATCGCGGTGGGCTCCGTCGGCGGGCTCGCCGCGAAGCCGGTGATCGTCGTCGATCTGCTGATGAACCACAGCGAGCTCGGAGACGGCCCGCTCCGGCTGGTGAGGCTGCGCAGCGATCGCCTCGATCCGCGCCGGCTCGCCGCGGGTGCGAGCCCGCTCGACGCGTTCCGCGCCTTCCTGAACGCGCTCGCCACGCACACGAACGCGACGCTGCTGCCGGATCCCGAGAGCTTCCGCGGCGGCGCGTTCGCGCGCTTCGCCGACCTCGCCAGCTGGCAGCGCGAGGTGCTGAAGGTCAGCCCGTAATCAGGCCGAGCACCGTCTCGAGCGCGCCGAACAGCTCCTCTTCGGGAATGTTCAGCGCCGGGAACAGGCGCAGCACGTTGCCGGCCGTGACGTTCGCGAGCACGCCCGCGGCGAGGGCGCGGCGCGAGAGAGTGGCGGCCGCGTCGACGTCCGCGAGCGTGAGGCCGACGAGCAGCCCGCGCCCGCGCACGCCCCGGGTGACACCGGGGTTGGCTTCCGCGAACGCGCGCAGACGGCCGGAGAGGCGGGCGCCGACCTTCGCTGCGCGCTCGACCAGCTTCTCCTGCTGCACGACCTCGAGCACCGCGTTCGCGGCGGCGCACGCGAGCGGGTTGCCGACGTAGGTGCCGCCGTGGTCGCCGGGCTTCACCGTCGCCGCCACCTCTTCGGTGCAGAGGAACGCCGCCACCGGGAAGCCACCGCCGAGGCCCTTCCCGAGCGCCAGCACGTCGGGCACGACCTCGTCGTGCTCGAGCGCGAACATGCGGCCGGTCCGGCCGATGCCCGTCTGGATCTCGTCGAGGATCAGCAGCGCGCCCTTGCGCGTGCAGAGCTCGCGCAGCCCGCGCAGATAGCCTTCGGGGGCCGGGTTGACGCCGCCCTCGCCCTGCACGGGCTCGACGATGAACGCGGCCGTGTCCGCGTCGATCGCGCGCTCCGCGGCGACGAGGTCGCCGTAGGGCACGACCACGGGCTCGGGCAGCAGCGCGCGATACGGGTCGCGGTGCTTGGCCTGGCCGATCACCGAGAGCGCGCCGAGCGTGCGGCCGTGGAAGGAGTTCTCGGTCGAGACGAACTTGCTCCGGCCCGTGGCGCGGTGCGCGAGCTTGAGCGAGCCCTCGATCGCCTCCGTGCCGGAGTTCGTGAAGAAGCTCCGCGTGATGGGTCCGGGCGCGAGACCCGCCAGCGTCTCGGCCAGGTCGAGCTGCGGCAGCGTGTAGAACAGGTTGGTGGTCTGCATCAGGCGGCCGGCCTGCTTGCGGATCGCATCGACCAGCGCCGGGTGGCAGTGGCCGATCGCGCACACGCCCCAGCCGGCGGTGAGGTCCACGTACTCGCGCCCGTCCACGTCCACCACGCGCGAGCCGCGCCCCTCGACCAGCGCCACCGGGAGGCGGTTCACGACGGGCAGGAAGAAGGTCGCCTCGCGCCGCTTGATGTCGTCGAGTGCCATCTCTTTCCTTCATCGGGCCTGCGGCTGCGCTGCGCACGGCTCCGCCGCTTGCGGAGTTTCGGAGAGTCGAGGCTCCGGCTCGCGCCGTCAAGCCACGCCGCTCGCGCCGTACAACGGCTGCGCGTTACCTTCGGCCGTGTGACCGACGTCATCCTCCTCGAAGGAATCCAGATTCTCGCCGCGCTCGGCGTCACCGTCGCCGAGCGTCGCAGTCGCCGCCCGGTGCTGCTCGACGTCGACGTGGAGTGCGACCTCCGGGCAGCCGGCCGCAGCGACCGCATCGGCCAGACCATCCACTACAAGCGCATCTACGAGGTGGTGGAGGACGTGGCGGCGAACCAGGAGCACAAGCTGGTCGAGGCGCTCGGCCAGCGCATCGCGGAGGCCATCCTCGGCAAGTTCGACGCGGACGCGGTCACGGTCACGGTGCGGAAGCCGAAGCCGATCGCGGGCGTGCTCGAGCACGCGGGCATCCGGATCCGCCGGGAGCGCGAGGGGCGCTGACGGCCCGGAGGGGCGGGGCTATGGTCGGCTCCCCGGAGGAGTCCACGATGTCCGCAGCCCCCTACGGCCCGTCGGATCGCACGAGCCTCGAGGTCCTGACCTACTCGTACTACCGGGACGCCGAGCTGCGAGGTTCGAACCTGCTGTACCGGCTGATGCGCGTCCTGAAGGATGGGGAGTCGCAGCTGGCGCTCTCGGAGCACCTGGCCGACGAGACCCGGCACTCCTGGCTCTGGACGGAGCGCATCAAGGAGCTCGGCGCGACGCCGGTCCCGATCGACGACGGCTACCAGGTGCGGATCGGCAGGCGCGCCGGCGTGCCGCGCCACCCGGTGGATCTGCTCGCGCTCACGGTGGTGGTCGAGCAGCGCGCGCTGCGGCGCTACCAGGAGCACCTGAAGCGCGGCGACGTGCCGGCGCGCACCCTCGAGGTGCTGCGCGCCGTCAGCAAGGACGAGGGCTGGCACATCGACTGGATCCGCAGGAAGGCCCGCGAGATCGCCGAGGCGCAGGGCGAGCCCGAACGCTTCGACACGGCCCTCGACCACTATCGCGCCATCGACCAGGAAGTCTGGGCGGAGCTCGAGGCACTCGAGCACGCGTGGCTCACGGGCTGACCCCGGCCGAGCCCGAGGCCCCGTCGCGCAGTCGCCGGGAGCGCTTCGAGGCCGCGGCCGCCGAGCGCCTTCTCGATCTGCTCGAGCGGATCCCGGAGAGGTACGCGATGGCGCTCGGGGCGGGCTTCGGCCGGGCCTGGGCGCGCCTCGGCCTGCCCCGGACGCAGGTCGGGCGCGTGAACCTGCGCATCGCCTTTCCGAGCTGGAGCGAGGCGGAGCGAGAGGCCGTGCTGGAGCGCGCGCTCGCGAACATCGGCCGCAGCTTCGTCGAGTTCGCCCGCCTCTCGCGCATCGGCAAGGAGGGGCTCCGCGAGCGGGTGCGCTTCGAGGGGCTCGAGCACTACGAGGCCGCGCGCAGGGCGTCGCCGAAGAACGGCATGATCGCCCTCACCGGGCACTTCGGTTCGTGGGAGCTGCTGGTGGCGGCCGCGGTCGCCCACGGCCTCCCGGTCGTGCCCGTGCACCGGGCGCGCGACAGCGCGCTGCTCGACGTCGTGATCCAGCGCTATCGGGAGGCGAGCGGCGGCGAGTTCCTGCCGCGCGGCACGGCCGCGTTCCCGGTGCTGCGGGCGATCCGGAAGGGCAGAGCCGTCGCGATCGCCTACGACATCGACTGCCCGCGCAACGAGGGCGTCTTCGTGCCCTTCTTCGGACGCCTCGCATGCACCCGCGACGGGCCGGCCCGCATCGCGATGGCCACCGGCGCCGCGGTGATCCCCGTCTTCCTGCATCGCCAGCCCGACGGGATCCATCACGTGGCCCGGCTGTATCCGCCGCTCGAGATCGTGCCCGCGGGCAGCGACCCCGAGGCCGCGCTGCGCGAGAACGTCCGGCGCATGACGGCGGCGATCGAAGACGAGATCCGGCGCGCGCCCGACCACTGGAACTGGATCCACAAGCGCTGGAAGACGCAGCCGCCCGGCGAGCCGAGGCCCCCCGACTACGACTGAGCGCCGGCCTCCCGCTGCACCACGACGCGGTTCTTGCCGGCCGCCTTGGCCTCGTAGAGCGCGCGGTCCGCGGCGTCGAAGGTGGCCTCGGGGCCCTTCGCGTAGAGCGCGAGCCCGATCGACACCGTCACCTGCACGCGGCCCGTAGGCCCGATCACCGGCGCCTCGAGCGCCTCGACCGCGCCGCGCACCTTCTCGGCGAGGGCTGCGCCGCCGTCGATGCTCGTCTGCGGCAGCAGCAGCACGAACTCCTCGCCGCCGTAACGCGCGATGTAATCCGTCTCGCGGATCTGCCCGTGCATCGCCCGCGCGATCTCCTGGAGCACGCGGTCGCCGGCGCTGTGGCCGAGCCGGTCGTTGAGCAGCTTGAAGTCGTCCACGTCCACCAGTACGAGGCAGAGCGGCCCGCCCGTCCGCTCGGCGCGCTTCGCCTCGCGTGCGAACTGCGTCTGGAAGTGGCGGTGGTTGTGGAGGTGCGTGAGGCCGTCGGTCGCGGAGAGCAGCTCCAGCACCTCGTTCGCTCGCGTCAGCTCCAGGTTGCGGCGCTCGAGCTGCTGATGGGTTTCGTCGAGGCGCCGGGCCATGTGATTGAAGGACTCGGAGAGCGCGCGCAGCTCGCTCACCGCGGCGTGCGGGTCGACGCGGACGCCGGCCTCGCCGCTCGCCAGCCGGCGCGCGCCTTCTGCGAGGCCCAGCAGCGGGCGCAGGTGCCAGACCGCCAGCGCGTACGTGACCGCCGTGGTGGCGAGCACGATCACGAGGTTGGTGGTCCACGCCCAGCGCGAGAGGCCGGCGGAGTCGGCACCCGCCTCGGCCAGCGAGCTCGGCAGGCTTCGCAGTGCGAGCAGCGTGAGCGCCGTCGAGACGGCGACCGAGGCCACGAGCGAGCAGAGCCCGAGACGTGCGGCGAGCCCACGCAGCAGCCAGCGGCGGCGCCGCGGGCTCCGCTTGGTATTTCGATCCAGCGACTGCACGGTGCTTCCTAGCCTCCGGGGACACAATCCCGCTGTGGGTGTGTACCCCCAGAATGGTGGCCGAGTCCCCCGGGGGTGCCAGAAAGTGTGAGCTGGCCCCTCTTGGGCCGCCGAGTTGGCCCTCGGAAGTGCATCCGATAGCCTGCGCCGTTCCCGGGCAGGCATGCGCCCACCTCCCCGCCGGAGCCTCATGTCCGCCGACCGCTCCCCCGACGCCCCGGTCACCCTCGCGACTTCGCAGCTCGAGGAGATGTCGGGGAACGAGCGCATCAAGCGCGAGAGCAAGGGGCTCTACTTCGTCGCGGACGGCAAGGGGAAGAGCTTTCGCGACGAGATCGAGGAGCTCGAGCGCGGCGAGGCCAAGACCCTCACGAACACCGCCAAGGAGCTCTCGAAGTTCTACGGCATCTACAAGCAGCAGGTGCGGGGAGAGCGCGGCAAGAAGACCCACGAATACATCTTCATGGTGCGCATCAAGAACCCGGGCGGGGGGCGGCTCTCGACCGGGCAGTGGCTCGCGCTCGATTCGGCCGCCGACCAGTTCGCGGACGGCACGCTGCGCATCACCTCGCGCCAGGGCGTCCAGTACCACTACGTCACCGGCCCGAAGCTCGCGCACCTGATCCGGCACCTGAATCGCGGCTACCGCACCTCGGCGACGCTCGGCGCGTGCGGCGACGTCAACCGCAACGTGATGTGCTCACCGATCGACGGCCTCGACCCGGCGCACGCCACGGGCGGCCTCGGGCTCGCGCACGAGATCGCCGACGAGCTCGCGCCGCGCACCAGCGCCTACTTCGAGGTCTTCCTCTCCGATGGCGACGGCCGCAGCCTCGCGCCGGTGAATCCGAGCGAGCCGCTCTACGGCGAGCAGTACCTGCCGCGGAAGTTCAAGATCGGGATCGCCCATCCCACCGACAACTCGGTGGACGTGCGCACGAACGACATCGGGCTCGTCCCGGCGGACGCCGAGGGCCGCCACTGGGACGTGTGGACGGGCGGCGGGCTCGGGCTCACGCACAACAACCCGAAGACGGCGGCCCTCCTCGCGGAGTACATCGGCCGCGTCGCGCGGGCGCAGGTCGTCGCCGTGACGCGCGCGATCGTGCTGCTCCAGAAGGAGCACGGCGAGCGCGGCGAGCGCAAGCAGGCGCGCTGGAAGTACACGCTGCGCCGGCTCGGGGTCGCGGCGGTGCGCGCGGCGCTGCGCGGCCAGTACGGCATCGCGCTCGCGGACGCCGAGCCCGTGACGCTGCCGCCGATGCAGCTCCACCTCGGCTGGCACGAGCAGCGCGGGGGCGGTTCCTACTACGGCCTCTCGGTCGAGAACGGCCGTCTCAAGGGCGCGCAGCGCGGCGCGGTGCGCGAGGCCGTCACGAAGCTCGGGCTCTCCGTCGTGCTCACGCCGCAGCAGGATCTGATCCTCTGCGACGTGCGCGACCGCGCGGCGCTCGAGGCGATTCTCGACGCGCACGGCGTGGCGCGCGCGGAGCAGGTGTCGCGGGTTCGCGCCAACGCGATGGCGTGCCCCGCCAAGCCCACCTGCGGCCTCGCCATGACCGACGCCGAGAACGTGTTGCCCCACTACGTGGCAGCGGTCGAGCAGGCGGGCCTCGGCGACGTGGACGTCGTGATCCGCATGACCGGCTGCCCGAACAACTGCGTGCGGCCGCCGTCCTCCGAGATCGGCATCTACGGCTACGGCAAGAACGACCACGTGGTGTTGGTGGGCGGCTCCCGCAACGGCGATCGACTCGCGCACGTGCTCTACTCGCGGATCTCCGAGGAGAAGATGGTGCCGGCGCTGGTCGGCGTGTTCCGCGCGATTCGTGAGCGAAACGCCGAGCGGCTTCCCGCGGGCGACTTCCTGCACCGCGCGGATCCGGCCGAGCTCCGCCGCTGGGCGGGCGTCGAAGACGGGACTTGAGCGCGGCGGAGGGGCCCGGCGCTAGCATGCCGAACGTGACTCTCGCCTCCCAGGAAGCCGAGCGCATCGTCCGTGGCGCCGTCGAAAGCGAACGCATCGCCGGCCCCGACGCCGAGTGGTTGGCGGAGCGCTTCGCCGACGACGCCGTGTTCGAGCCGCTGCTCGCGGGCGCCTCCGAGAGCAAGCGCCTCGCGCGCGGCGACCGCGTCACCGTCTCCCGCAATGTCTTCATTCCACTCACCAATCTGTGTCGCGACCGCTGCGCATACTGCACCTTCGCGAAGACGCCGGACTCCCCGGAAGCCCACACCTACACGCTCGACGAGGTCGCGGGAGTGGTGCGCGGCGGCGTCGCGACGGGCTGCATCGAGGCGCTGTTCTGCCTCGGCGACAAGCCGGAGATCGCGTATCGCGCCTACCGCGAGTGGCTCGCCGGCGAGGGCTTCCGCAGCACCGCCGAGTATCTCGTGGAGGGGTGCCGCGTCGCCGTCGAGGGCGGGATGTTGCCGCACACGAACGCCGGCATCCTGACGCAGGCCGAGATGGCGGCGCTCAAGCGCTGGAACGCGTCGATGGGCCTGATGCTCGAGTCCACGAGCCCGCGTCTGCGCGGCAAGGGCATGGCGCACCAGTACGCGCCCGACAAGGATCCCGCGGTGCGCCTGCGCATGCACGAGGAAGCGGGCGAGCTCCGCATCCCGTTCACCACGGGCATGCTCCTCGGCATCGGCGAAACGGGCGCGGAGCGCGTCGACACGCTGCTCGCAATCCGTGCGCTCCACGACAAGTACGGCCACATCCAGGAAGCGATCATCCAGCCCTTCCACCCGAAGCCGGGGACGCCGATGCGTTGGGCGTCGCCGATCGCCGATCGCGAGATTGCCGGCTGGGTTGCGCTCGCGCGCCTCGCGCTCGGCCGCGAGATCGACGTGCAGGCGCCGCCGAATCTCGCGCCTGGCCTGCTCGAGCTGCTGCTGCGCGCCGGGACGAGCGACTGGGGCGGTGTCTCGCCGGTGACGGTGGACTTCATCAACCCCGAGGCGCCGTGGCCGACGCTGCGCGCCCTGCGCGAGCGCACCGAGGCGGCGGGGCAGCGCCTCGTCGAGCGCCTGCCGGTCTACCCGAAGCACCTGGCGCGCGCCGAGTTCTTCGCGCCCGAGCTGCGCGCCGTCGCGCTCGGCTTCTCCGACGAGGATGGCTTCGCGCGCGCCCGCGCGAGCTTGGAGGCTGCCTGATGCTCGAACGACTGCTCGCCGACGTGACGCCCGAGGTGGCGCGCCTGCTCGACGGCGCGCTCTCCGGGCGGGAGCTCTCCCGAGCCGACGCCGTGCGGCTGCTCTCGGCGGACGGGCCCGACCTCCATGCGCTGGTGCGGGCGGCCGACGTCGCGCGCCGCGACGACAACGGCGACGACGTGTCCTTCGTGATCAACCGCAACATCAACTTCACGAACGTCTGCTACGTCGGCTGCAGCTTCTGCGGCTTCTCGCGACACGCAGACGACCACGACGCGTACGACCGCACGATGGAGGAGATCCTCGAGAAGTGCCGCGACGCGGTGGCGCGCGGCGCGAGCGAGGTGTGCATCCAGGGCGGCATCGACCCGAAGAAGGATCACCTGCACTACCACCTGATCCTCGAGAGCATCAAGGCCGAGTTCCCCGACCTGCACATCCACGCCTACTCGCCGGAGGAGATCGACTTCGGCCAGAAGAAGAGCGGGATGCCGCTGCGCGAGTACCTGCTCTGGCTCAAGGACGCCGGGCTCGGCACGATCCCCGGCACGGCGGCCGAGATTCTCGACGACAGCGTGCGCGACGTCCTCTCGCCCCGGAAGCTGATGACGGCGCGCTGGGTCGAGATCGTGAGCGCGGCGCACAGCGTCGGGCTGCGCTCGAGCGCCACCATCATGTACGGCCACATCGAGAAGGCCGAGCACGTGGCCGGTCACATGGACCTGCTGCGCAGTCTCCAGAAGGAGACCGGCGGCTTCACGGAGTTCGTGCCGCTCGGCTTCATCCACGAGAAGAACGTGCTCGGCAACATCGGCTTCTCGCGGCCGGGTCCGTCGGCGGCCGACGACCTGCGGCTGATCGCGGTGGCGCGCCTGTTCCTGCGCCCCTGGATCCGGAACGTGCAGATGTCGTGGGTGAAGATGGGCCAGAAGCTGGCGCAGCTCGCCCTGACGGCGGGAGCGAACGACTTCGGCGGCACGCTGATGGAGGAGTCGATCAGCCGCGAATCCGGGGCGGACCACGGCGAGAACCTGCCGCCCGAGACGATGCGCCGGCTGATCCGCGAGATGGGCCGCGTGCCGATCGAGCGCAGCACCAGCTACGGCGTCCTCCGGCGCTTCGACGACCCGGCGCTCGACCCGCCGTCCCTGGAGCCGGCGCTCCAGCGCGAGCTCAGCGGCCCGCGTCGCTTCCGCGGGCGAGCAGGGTCGGGCGCGCCTGCACGCTCCGCCGCCGGCCCCCTCGGCCTAGCCCGCTCGTGGCCGCGGCCCTCGAGCCGCGCCGCGAGCTCCTCGACCTGGTAGCGCAGCAGCGCGCGCTCGAGGATCGCACGCTCGATGCGCACGATGGCGTTGGCGACGGACGGGTGGTTGCGCTCGAAGACGCGGCCGATCTCGGACAGGCTCGCGTCCGTGTAGCGGCGGCACAGGTACATCGCGAGCTGCCGCGGCTGCTGCAGCTGCCTCGCGCGGGAGCGCGAGGCGAGCTGCGTCCGGCTCACGCCGAAGAAGCCGCCGACGCAGGCGAGCACGGCCTCGAGGCTCTGCGGCTCCCGCGCCGGCTCGCCGAGCTTCCGCAGCGCCATCTCGGTCAGCTCGCGGTCGATCCGGCGGCCGAGCAGCGACGCGCTCGCCACGAGCTGGGTCAGCGCGCCCTCGAGGTCGCGCACGCTGCCGCGCACGCTGTCGACGAGCAGCTCGAGGCAGTCGGGCGGCAGCGCGATGCCGCCCCGCGAGGCCTTGTCGCGCAGGATCACGCGGCGGAGCGCGCGATCCGGCAGCTCCATCTCGGCTACGAGCCCGCCCGCCATCTGGGAGGCGAGCCGGGGCGAGAGCGACGGGATCCGCCGCGGCAGGCGATCCCCCGTCATCACCACGCGCGCGCCCACCAGGCGCAGGTGCTCGACGATGTGGAGCAGCTCGAGCTGGGTGGCCTCCTTGCCGGAGAGGAACTGCACGTCGTCGATCACGAGCAGGTCGCACTCCTGCCGGTAGCGCCGCCGGAACTCGCCCCCGTGCCGGGCGCGGATCGCCGAGGTGAACTCGGTGGTGAAGCGCTCGGCCGAGGCGTAGACGGCCCGCACGCCCGCGCAGCGCCGCGCCTCGGCCACCACGGCGCGCGCGAGGTGCGACTTCCCGATGCCGGAGTCGCCGACGAGGAAGAGCGGGAACAGCGCGGGCTGGCGTCCCTGCGCCACGGCGAGCGACGCCTCGCGCGCGAGTGCGTTCGACGGGCCGGTGACGAAGGTGTCGAACGTGCAGGGCAGGGCGAGCTGCGCGACGGGGCGCTCGGAGACGATGGCCGCGCTCGGCACGGGTGCAGCCGCCGCCTCGCAGCGCACCCGGGCGGGCGACGCCGAGTCACATTCCGGCGCGAGCTCGATCGCGACCTCGATCGGCCGGCCGCCGACCTCGCTAGCCAGGCTGCCGATGCGCGCGGCGAAGTGGCTCCGGATGCGTTCGCGGTGGAACGCGCTCGGGGCCAGTAGCACGAGGCGATCCGGAGCCTCCCGCACGGTGAGCGGATGGATCCAGGCTTCGAGGCTGACTGCGGAGGTCTCGGTGCCGAGCCGGCGTAAGACGCCGTCCCAGACGGTGGGGGGTGAGGTCATTCAGCTTCTGCCGCTGATCGGGTGATTTCAGGACAAAATCCGAGGGAATTGAGCGCGTTTCCGCAGCTCGGCACCCCCCGGAGCGCGCGGATTAGAGCACTCGGCGACACCCCCCGCAAACCGCAGGGCGGCCGAACGGCGCCGCGCCTCTACACCGCACCGGTTCACCCGAAACCGCTCGGAACTGCGTCGGAGAGCAGCGTTCTAGAGTCGAGAAGTCGCCGCCGTTCCGAGGGGTTCGCGGCCACCCTTGAGACCGTCTCGCGCGGTGCGCGGAGGTGTCACCCCAGCAGTCCACTAGGAAATGAGATCTTCGATTTTCGTCGAATTTCGAGAATTTCCGATGACGATCGATCGATCCCGAGCTTGCGAGGCAGAGGCCGTGGCGGGCCTCAGTGGACCGTTTCCGGGCCAGCGGCCGGCGCACGCTCGAGCAGCGCGAGGTGAAAATCGAGCGCCCCGGCGAGCTGCTCGAGTCGCGCGGCCAGCGTGGGCGCCTCGAGCAGCGCCTGTTTCTCGCGCGTCGGCAGCGCCACGGCCTGCGTCACACCGCTCGCGAACTGCGCCAGCTCGAGCGCGCGGAGCTGCGCGACGTCGAGGCTCTGCTCCGTGCCGAGCATCCGCTCGGCGAGCTGCGCGAGCAGCTCGATCACGCGGTCGCGCGCACGCAGCGCCGATGCGCGATCGCCGAGCGGCTCTTCGAGCGGATCGACCTCCGCGATGCGGTAGAGCCGGCTCCCGTCGCGCGGCACCTCGCGGACGATCCGGAAGCGATGGGTCGCCCGCAGCAGCAGGTGGAAGCGGCCGTCGGCGAGGCGTTGGTGCTCGGCGACGAAGCCGGCGCAGCCGACCTCGAACAGTCGGCGGGTCTCCCGCCATCTCGCCCGCACGCTCGGGCCGCACCGCGACCATGCCGATCCGGCGATCGCCCGCGAGCGCGTCCTCCATCATCTGGCGGTAGCGCGGCTCGAAGATGTGGAGGGGCACGGTGCCTTCCGGCAGCAGCACCACGTTCTCGAGCGGGAAGAGCGGGAGCCTCGCCGACACGAGCGCAACATACTTGACGGAAGATTGCCCCGCCGGGATCCTCGGCCGCCGTGGATGCGGAGCTGCGCGAGGAGCTGATGGCGCGCCTCAACCGCGACGCGGCCGAGATCGCCACGCGCTTCGGCCTCCGCTACCGCGTCATCGAGCCCGAGCGTCCGCGCGTGAAGCGCCGCTACGGCGTCTGCTATCGCGACGGCACCATCCGGATCCGGCTCGCGCACGTCGTCACCGGCCAGCCGCTCCGCTACTCGAGCCTGGTGGACACGCTCTGCCACGAGCTCGCGCACCTCCGCCACTTCGACCACGGCCTGCGCTTCCGGAGCTTCTACCAGCGCATCGTCGAGTGGGCGCGGCAGGCCGGCATCTACCGGCCCGGCGACGAGCCGCGCGCGCGCCCGCGCCCGCCTGCGCCGGAGCGCGCTGCACGCTCCGCGCCGCCGCCGGCAGGGCCGCGACAGCTCACGCTCTTCGGCTGAGGCGCCTCCGACCGGCTACGCGCCCTGCGCCTGGGAGTCGTACTCCTCGAGCGTGTTCGGGCCCTCGGTGACCTCGACCTGGATGTCATCGCAGGCGATGGCCTTGTCGAGGATCTCCCTGAGCAGCCCGGAGACGGTGAGCTCGTCGTACTCGGCGAGCGAGTCCTCGAGGGTGCTGCCCCCGATCGAAAAGGAAACCGTGGCCTTGATCCTCACGTCCATCGAACGGGTCTGCTCCCCAGCCGAGTCGGACTGCGCGAGATCGAAGAGTGATTTCGCATGCCGAAAGGCCCGTAAGTCCTCGGAAACAAAAGGTAAAATGTCTTCGAGGGGCCTAAGGATACACGACCCTACCGGGAGGGCTAAGAATTTTTCGAGCGATTTCACAGGTTTCTGGTCACTCACCCGTGGGGATCGCATCAATGGAGCCGTCTGGGAGTCCGAAACAGATCGAGAGGCCTGCCGTCTTGGACATCCGAGGTTGGATCACCCGCAAGATCGTCGACTACCTGACGGAGCCGCTGCCCCACTACGAGCGCGTCGTGTGGAACGACCCGCAGGCGCTGCGCCGGCACGTCCGCAAGGGCGACGTGCTGCTGGTCGACGGCGACAGCCGGGTCTCGCCGATCATCCGCTACCTGACCCAGAGCTGCTGGTCGCACGCGGCGCTCTACGTCGGCGACGAGCTGCTCCGGCGCGGCGGCGAGCGCGCCGAGCCGCGCCCGCGAGACCTTCGGCGACGACGCGGAGCACCTGCTCGTCGAGGCGCTGCCGCACGGCGTGGTCGCGTCGCCCCTCTCGAAGTACGTCGACTTCAACATCCGCATCTGCGCGGCCCCATCGGCTGCGGCCGCGAGCACCTGCGAGCTGATCGTCGACGACGCGTCGCGGCGATCGGCTGGCGCTACGACCTGCGCAACGTCCTCGACCTGGCGCGCTACCTGATCCCGGTGCACGTCGTCCCGACCGCGCTGCCGGCGCACGGCGCTCCACTTCGGGAGCGGCGAGCCGACCGAGGTGATCTGCTCGAGCCTGATCGGCCGGCTCTTCGCGCAAGGTGCGCTTCCCGATCCTGCCGCCGATCGAGTACCCGGAGGCGTTCGACGCGCCGGAGGCGCCGCGCGGCCGACGCTGCTGCGGCGCATCTTCGGCCACGACGAGCGAGGGCTACACGGGCATCTTCCACATGCGCCACCCGACGCTGCTCACGCCGCGCGACTTCGACCTCTCGCCGTACTTCGAGATCGTCAAGTTCAACGTGATGGCGCGACGGCCGCTTCGACTACCAGCGCATCCACTGGGCGGCCGAGTCGAGGCGGAGCGGCGAGCCCGCGCCGCCGACGGCGCCCAGCCGCTGCCGACGCTGCGAAGGCTCGACCGGGGTCTGAGCCGCGAGCGCGCCTCGCGAACCAGGCGACGCCGCGCTCGAGCACGCGGAGCGCCGGCTGCGTCGCTCGGCGACGGCCGCGACGCGCGCGGCGCCGATCGTGCGGCGCAGCAGCTCGAGGCCGGCGTAGCGGAGCGCGCGTCGCGCGAGCGCGGCGCCCGCGCCGCGGCCGTGCGCCTCGGCATAGGCGCGCCAGCAGCGCTCGATGAGCGGCGCACGCTCGCGCGCACGTCCGCCGCGCGCGGCCGGGAGCAGCCAGCAGTGCGCGAGCAGCGTGCCGATGTCGAAGGCGGGGTCGCCGACGTGCGCGATCTCGGCGTCGAGCAGCTTCGCGCCGCGCGCGGGCGAGCAGCACGTTGCCGGCCTGCACGTCGCCGTGGACGAGCGCGCCCGTCGGCTCGAGGTAGCGCGCGTAGGCGGCGCGGCGATCGCGCACGAGCGCCGCGTCGTCGCGGAGCTGCTCGGCGCGCGCCGGCCGTGCGCGGCGGCAGCGGGAAGTCGTTCGGCTGAAGGGGAGCGCGAAGATGTGGTCGCCGTGGAGGCGCTGCATCGGCGTCGTTCGCGAAGCGCGCGGCGAGCGTCGGTCGCCCGCGCGTCGCGCGCGTGCACGCGGCCGAGG
Source organism: uncultured delta proteobacterium (assembly GCA_963716895.1). Lineage (GTDB taxonomy): Bacteria > Myxococcota_A > UBA9160 > UBA9160 > UBA6930 > JBFIYM01. The sequence continues at coordinate 1,912,257 of CAVQUJ010000010.1, read as the reverse complement.
AAGCGCGGCGAGGCGCGGCGAGCGGCGTGCTCGCGTCCGCCCCGCGCGCGAGGGCCGCGTCGAGCCGCTCGGCCTGCCCGAGATCCTCGAGCACGAGCACGCGATTGCGCTCGTCGAAGAGGTGCACCCGGGGCAGACCCCCTCGGAGTCGAGCGCCGCGACCGCGCGCCAGGTAGCGGGCCTCGCACACGATCCGCTCGGTCGGTGCCTGGTACTGCGGGAAGCGCTCGAGCGCGGGCCGCGCCTGCTTCACGACGTAGCGAGCGCGGCGGTGACGCCTCGACCGTGGCCCGTCGCACCCAGTTGATGTTCCCGTCGCCCGCGGGCTCGACCTGAACCCGCTCGCCCGGCGCCGCCAGGCCGAGGCCGCGCAGGTACTCGGGCAGGTTCGCGTCGGTCAGCAGCAGCTGCGCATCCACGCGCTTGCACCTCCGCGGCAGCAGATCGCTCAAGTCTTCCCGCTGGCTGCCGAAACGAGGGATGTCCGCTCGTCATCAGGGGGGGTGAGGTTCGGACTTCGGAGCCCCGGGCGCCGCAAGGCCCCGGGGCTTCCTGTTTCTGCGACGCGCGCCTCGTCGCGCTACTCGCCCTGCAGCCGCCGCGCTTCCTCGTCGCTGGCGACATCGCTGTGACAGTCGGCCTTCCGTCCGGGCGCGGCGTGCACGCGCTCGCGCGTCTTGCTCGCGAGGCGGTGGAGGTCGGCCGGCGCGAGCACGCCGCGCTGCTCGAGGATCGCGCGCTGCGCCGGCGTGAGCGCCGCCGAGAGCTTCGGCTTGTCCCACGCGTACTCGGCTTCCTTCCCGCTCACGAACTGCGTGATCTCCTTGCTGATGCGCACCGAGCACCAGTCGTGCCCGCACATCGCGCAGAAGTCCGTATCCACGTCGAGATCCTCGTCGTGGTAGGCGCGGGCGGTGTCCGGGTCGAAGGACAGCTCGAAGTGCTTCTCCCAGTTGAGCGCCGCGCGGGCCTTGGTGAGCTCGTCGTCGCGGTCGCGCGCGCCGGGGATGCCGAGCGCCACGTCGGCCGCGTGCGCCGCGATCTTGTAGGCGATGCACCCCTGCTTCACGTCGTCCTTCTTGGGCAGGCCGAGGTGCTCCTTCGGCGTCACGTAGCAGAGCATCGCGGCGCCGTGATACGCGGCGGCGGTGGCGCCGATCGCGCTCGTGATGTGGTCGTAGCCGGGGAAGATGTCCGTCACGAGCGGGCCGAGCACGTAGAACGGCGCGCCGTGACAGAGCGGCGCTGGAGCTTCATGTTGTACTCGATCTGATCGAACGGGACGTGCCCGGGCCCCTCGACCATCACCTGCACGCCGTGCCGCCAGGCGCGCTCGGTGAGCTCGCCGAGCGTCTCGAGCTCCGCGAGCTGCGCGGCGTCCGTCGCGTCGGCGAGGCCGCCGGGACGGAGCCCGTCGCCGATCGAGAAGGTGACGTCGTAGCGGCGCAGCACCTCGCAGATGTCGTCCCACAGCGTCGTACATCGGGTTCTGCTTGCCGTGGTGGATCATCCACTTCGCGAGCAGCGAGCCGCCGCGCGAGACGATGCCGATCAGGCGGCGCCGCACGAAGGGCAGGTGCTCGTAGAGCACGCCGGCGTGGATCGTCAAGTAGTCCACGCCCTGCTGCGCCTGGTGCTCGATGCCGTCGAGGATCATCCGATCGTCGAGGTCTTCGATGCGGCGGCCGATGATCATCGAGTAGATCGGCACGGTGCCGATCGGCACGCGTGGCGTTCTCGATGATGGCCTCGCGCGTGGCGTCGAGGTCGCCGCCCGTCGAGAGATCCATCACCGTGTCGGCCTGCCAGCGCTCCGCCCAGCGCAGCTTCTCCACCTCCTCGTCGGTGCCGCTCGAGATGGGCGAGGCGCCCATGTTGGCGTTCACCTTGGTGCGAGTGGCCCGCCCGATCCCCATCGGATCGAGGCGATGCGCCGAGGTGCACCCGGTTGGCGGGGATCACGAGCCGGCCTGCGGCGACTTCGTCGCGCACCTGCTCGGGCGCTCAGATGGCCCTCGCGCTCCGCGACGCGGCGCATCTCCTTGGTCACGCGGCCGAGGCGCGCGTGCTCGAGCTGCGTCACGGGCTCGAAGCCGGGCGGCGCCGTCGCGAAGCCCGTGGCGGAATCGCGCCGCCAGCCCGGGGGCAGGAAGCTCCACGCCGTCTCGTCCGAGGGCGCCGGCATGCCGGCCGCGTCGGGCGAGCTGAAGGTGAGCGGTCCGCCGAGATCGGGCTGCCGCGCGAAGCTGCCCGGGTTCGTGCCCTGCGCGTGTGAGGACGGATTGCCGCCGAGCGGCGGTAGCACGTAGGCCGGCATGTCTTGCTCCTTCAGGCGCGGCCGGCGGCGGGAGCAGGGCACGGTGCGGACCTCGGGCCCGCTCGCCACGCCTTCCCTCCGCTCGCACGACCGAGTTCAGGTTCCAAGGGTGTCATCTCAGGGCCGCACCGTCGTCGACGGAGGGCCCACCCCCAGGCAGTCACGCGAGAGTAGCTCCGTGGTGCGAGCTGCGCTGCGCGCTTCCCAGCTGTCGCGACTTCGCTCGCCTCACGCGAGGCAAAGCCTCGCGTCGGCTCGCTGCGCGCTTCGCTTGCGGCTAGCGTCAGCGGCCGTGCGTCGAATCCCGGGCAGCCTCCTCGTCGTGATCGCGCTCCTCGGGGCGGCTTGCGATCGCAACATCGAGCCGTACGACCCGAACGAGAAGGTGGAGCGGCCGGATCTCTCGAAGATCTTCCCGGCAGGCGCCGAGCGCTCGGGCGACGCGCAGGCGATGGGCGGTGCGATGCCGCCCGCCCCCGAGCCGGCCGCGCCGGCGCCGAGCGGCGGCGCGCCGCTCACCGGCACGATCCGCCTCGCGGCGAACCTCGCGGGGCGCGTGCCGCCCGGCGCCGTGCTGTTCCTGATCGCGCGGACCGGCAGCGGCGGCCCGCCCACCGCGGTGCGCCGCATCGCCGACCCGACCTTCCCGCTCGAGTTCTCGATCGGCCCCGACGACCGCATGATCCAGGCGATGCCGTTCGACGGCCCCTTCGACGTCACGGCTCGCGTCGACGCCGACCGGAATGCGATGACGCGCAACCCGGGCGATCTGCAGGGCGAAGCCAAGGGCACGTTCGCGCCCGGCGCACACGACATCGAGATCGTGATCGACGAGGTGCTCTAGTGCAAGCGACGCGAAGCGGAGCGCGCAGTGAGCCCACGCGAGGATTTACCTCGCGTGAGGCGAACGGAGTCACGAGAGCGTGACTCTGCCCCGACCCTGGCAGATCCTCGGGACGGAGCGACTCCAGGACTGCAAGGTGTTCCGCGTGACGCGTTCGCTGGTGCGCTCGCCGCGCGGCGGCGAGGTGCACCCGTTCTACTCGATCGAGGCCGAGCACTGGGTGAACGTGGTGCCGGTCACGCGCGACGGCCAGGTCGTGATGGTGCGCCAGTACCGCCACGGCTCGCGCGAGATCACGCTCGAGATCCCGGGCGGCATCATCGACCCCGGCGAGGATCCGGCCGAGGCCGCCGCGCGCGAGCTCGTCGAGGAGACCGGCTACCGGCGACGGCGGTGCGCGCCGCTCGGCAGCCTGAACCCGAACCCGGCGCTGTTCGGGAATCGCGTCCACACCTACCTGGCCGAGGACGTCGAGCGCGTGGGCGAGGTGATGAACGGGCCGCTCGAAGAGACGGTCGTCGAGCTCGTGCCGGTGGCTGAGCTGTCGGAGCGCGTGCGGCGCGGCGAGATCGACCACGCGCTGGTGGTGGCGGCCCTCCACTGGTGGAGCCTCGCGCGGGAGCGCGGGCGTTGAAGCGCGCACGCGGCGCTTCCGCGATGAAGCCGCGCATGGCGCTCGGCGACTTCCTGGTCGCGTACCTGAAGCGCGCCGGCGTCAAGCACGTGTTCGGCCTGCCGGGCGACCTCGTGCTCGGCCTGTTCGATCGCTTCGGCCGCGAGCGCGGCATCGAGATCGTGACCTTCTCGCACGAGCCCGCCGTCGGCTTCGCCGCCGACGGCTACGCGCGCAGCACGCGCCGGCTCGGCGTCGCAGTGCGTCACCTACGGCGCCGGCGGCCACAACATCGTGAACGCCGTCGCCGGCGCGTACGCCGAGCAGGTGGGGATGCTCGTCGTCTCCGGCGGGCCGGGCGAGGCCGAGCAGCGGCTCTCCGGCGTCCACCACCAGGTGAAGGACGTCGACGGCCAGTTCCGCATCCTGTCCGAGGTGACGTGCGCCGCGCGGATCCTCGAGCACCCCGCGCTCGCCGCGGCGCAGATCCACGAGGTGGTCGGCGCGATCCTGTCCGAGCACCGGCCCGGCTACCTCGAGATCCACCGCGACCGCGTGGATCTCGAGATCCACGTCCCCGACGAGATCCTCGGCTGGGACGGCAGCTTCCCGCGCCCGAAGTCGGACGCGCGCAAGCTCCGCGAGGCCGTGGCCGAGACGGTGGCGCGCTTGCGCCGCGCGAAGCGGCCGATCGTGATGGGCGGCGTCGAGCTGTTCCGCAGCCGCGCCGACCGCAACTTCGAGAAGGTGGCGGAGAAGCTCGGCGCGCCGGTCGTCACCACCGTGCTCGCGAAGGGCGTGTTCCCGATGGATCACCCGCTGCACATGGGCATCCACATGGGCCCGCTCTCGGCGCCGGCGATCCAGCGGCGCGTGCGGAGCGCCGACCTCGTGCTCGCGCTCGGCACCGAGCTCACCGACATGAACCTCGGCGCCGCGAAGCCGCAGGTGGCGCGGGACACCTCGGTGTGGGCGATCGACGGGCGCGTGAACGTCTCGTTCCACCAGTACACGGACGTCGAGCTGTACGACTTCGTGGCGGCGCTCGCCGCGCGCCCGCTGCCCGCGCTTCCGCGAGCGCATCGCCTACCACGACAACCTGGTCGCGCCGCCGCCGCAGCGCGCGGCGCGCCGGCCGCTGCGTGTGAACGACATGCTGGTCGAGCTGAACCGCTTCCTCGCTGCGCACGCGGGCTACCACGTGGTCGCCGAGTCGGGCGACGCGCTGTTCGGCGGGCTCGAGCTGCGCCTGCGCGGCGGCCTCTATCTCGCGCAGGGCTACTACGCCTCGATGGGCTTCGGCGTGCCCGCCGCGCTCGGCGCGCAGATCGGCACCGGCGCGCGGCCACTCGTGCTGACCGGCGACGGCGCGTTCCAGATGACCGGCGCGGAGATCTCGCATGCGCCGCGCCACGGCCTCACGCCGATCGTGGTGCTCGTGAACAACGGCGGCTGGGGCATCTTCCGGCCCGTCTCGCAGCGGCCCGATCTGCTCGAGATCCCGAACTGGCCCTACGCCGAGCTGGCGCAGAACTGGGGCGGGGTCGGCTTCGTCGCGGAGACGGCGGCCGAGCTCTCCGAAGCGCTGCGCGCCGCGCACGAGGTCAAGGAGTTCGTGCTGATCGAGTGCCGCATCGCGCCCGACGACCTCTCGCCGATCAGCCGGCGCTACATCCGCGCGAGCGCGCGGAAGAACAAGGCCGGGCCTTGGACGCCGCGACGGACGAAGTAGGCCGGCGCCGGATGCGGGCGGCGGGGAGCTCGGTGGTCGCGACTGGAGATTGCACGAGCCCTTGACCTTGCTGCGAAACGTTCGTCCAATCGACGAGTCAGAAGGGGGAGAACGATGGATCCTCGCGCTACGAGGCTGCGCCGGCTCGCGCGCATCCTGATCATCATCGCGCTGGCCGGGTTCTGGATGGCGCCGCCGATGCCGCCGCACCCGAGCTGCTGGGGCCCGCGGCCGCCGGTGCCGCACCCGCCCGCGCCGCCGCATCCCTAGCGCACGCGCGCGAGGTGCGCGCGGATCGCGGCCGCCCACGCCGGCGGATTCTCGAGCTGCGGGCTGTGTGCCGCATCGGGAATGGTGATGCGCACCGCCCCCGAGATGCCGCGCTCGAGCTCGTCCGACGGCGCGAGGAACGGCTTGTCCTCCGCGCCGACCAGCACCAGCGTCGGGCAGCGGATCTCGCCGAGGCGCGCGGTCGCAGGCTCGTGCCCGCCGAGCACGCCCAGCAGCGCGTCCCACGCCACCGGGTCCATCGCTTCGAGCTTGCGCTGGATACGCTCCCAGAATACGTCGGGCCCCATCTGCTCGATGCTGCGCTGCATCGACGGGGGGATGTCGGCAGCCGGGCGCCCGCGCATGCCGGGTAACAGCGCCGCGACGCCCTGCTCGCGCGTGAGCTTCACCAGCGCGGCGCGGACCGCCTCTGGGATGGTGGGCAGCGCCATCGGCCGCGCCGAGGTGTCCATCAGCACGAGCGAGGCGACGCGCTCCGGGTGCGCGAGCGCGAGGCGCAGCGCGACCATGCCGCCGAGCGAGTGGCCGAGCAGGTCGGCGCGCGCGAGGCCGAGGGCGTCGAAGGCGGCAGCGAGGTCCGCCACGAGGCTGTCGAGCGTGTAGTCCTCGCTCTGCCCGGAGTTCGTGGTGCCGCCGTGGCCCCGCTGGTCGAGCGCGATGGTGCGGCCGAGCCGAGCGAGCTCGGGAACGTGCTCGCGGAAGTCGTCGCGCGAGCCCGTGTAGCCGTGCACGAGCACGAGAGCGCGCTCGCCGGAGCCAGCGTCGTCCAGCTCCATCTCGATGCCCCGCAATGCGACCTTCCGCAGCATGGTGCTGCCTCCCTTCGTCGATTCCGCCCAGCGTAGCCGCGAGCGGGTTGTATCCACCCCGACGAGCCCGTTGGCTCAAGGCGAGTCTCCTCCGGTCCGATTCAATCCCAGTGCCGGGAGGCCCGCCCTCGATGCCGAGTCGCTCGACCTCCGTGGCCGCCCTCGCGCTCGCGTTGTTCGGGGTAGCACTGTACGCGCGCTCGATCGGCTTCGACTTCGTGGACTTCGACGACCGCCTCGTGCTGCTCGCGAATCCGCAGCTCTACAACGAGCACTCCCTCCTCGCAAGCTTGCGACAGATCCTGCTCGACTACTTCCCGCGCGAGGAGCCGCTGCTGCTCCGCGACGTGAGCTGGGCGCTCGATGCGCGCATCTTCGGCTTCGAGAATCCGGTCGGCTACCACCTCGGCAACGTGCTGCTGAACGCGGCGAACGGCTCGCTGCTGTTCCTGTTCCTGCGTCGAGCCACCGGGCGCTTCACTCTGTCGCTCGCGGTCGCCGCCGCCTTCGTCGCCTTGCCCGTGCACGTCGAGGCGGTCTCGTGGGTGATGGGGCGCAAGGACGTGCTCTCGACCAGCCTCGTGCTGGCAGCCCTGCTGGCGCAAGCCCGCGAGCTCGAGCAGACGGAAGCCGTCCCGCGCTGGTCCCTCTGGTTCCTGACGTTGCTCTTCACCACGCTCGCGCTGCTCGCGAAGATCGCGGCCTTCTCGTGCGTGCCGCTCCTCGTTCTCCACCGCGTGTTCCATCCCTATCTCGACGGGCGCCGGGGGGCCGACGCGCCGCTCGATTGGGGACGCGTGCTGCGCGGGGTGGCGCTGCTGTTGCCCCACGCCGTCGTGACGGTCGCCATCGTGCTCTGGTACCAGGGCGTGCTGTCACAGTTCGGCGTGATCGGAAGGATGGGGCCGGGAGCGTCGAGTCTCGAGCACGTGACGAATGTGGTCGTGTTCGTTCCCCTCGTGGTCGGCTGCTACCTGCGCTCCCTGGTCTGGCCGACCGAGCTCTCCGCCTTCTACCGCTGGCCGCACGTCGAGGTTCCGCTCTCGACCAGCGAGCAGGCCGCGTCCCTCGGCATCGCGCTCGCGGTCACCGCAGGGGTCGTGTACTGCTGCCTTCGGCGCCGCGATCTCGCCTTCCATGCGCTCGGCTTCTTCGCGCTGTTGCTGCCCTATCTCGGCCTCGTGTACGTCGACATCTGGCGCGCAGACCGATACATCTACCTGGCCTCGTTCACCGTGCTCGCGATCGCGGCGGATTCGCTCGGGCGCCTCGCCGAACGCTGCGGCCCGGTCGCTCGCCGCGCGGTCGCCGTGCTCGCGCTCTCGTTCATCGTCGCCTGCTCGGTGCAGACGTTCCGACACGAGTCGGTGTGGAGCGACAACCAGTCCCTCTGGAGCTACGAGGCCCATCTGCCCGAGCCCTCGCTGCTGAGCCTCCGGGCGCTGGCGGCGGAGTATGCGGGCCAGGCCGAGCGCGAGACGGACGCCGGCCGGAGAGAAGCCTTGTCGCAGCAGGCGCGCCACGAAGCCATCCGCGGGATCGAGCGCGAGGCGGCGCTCGGCCGAAGGCCGACTGGATACAAGAGCAACGAGCAGTTCCAGCTCGCGCGCCTCCACGGCCTGCTCGGCAGGCTCGACCGCATCGACGGCGCTCCGCTCGAGAGCCAGATCGCGCACTACGAAGAGAGCTTCCGGATCGCGCCATACCGGGCGAACGCCTTCGAGCTCGCCAGGCTGTATCTCGAGCGGGGATTGCGCGCGCCCGAGCCCGAGCGCGAGCGGCTCGTGCGCCTCTCGTTCGACCGCTACGTCGACTACCTCGCGCAGGCGTCCCACGACCCTGCATGGCGCGAGCGCGACGAGGCGTTCCTCACGAAGGTCTACGAGCGCAACTTCCCGTTCCTCGACGGCGCCGTGCTCGCCGCACGCCGGACGTACTTCCGGTGACCGCGCAGAATCCGTACGCCGGCGCCTATCCCGAGCTGCCCGGGCGGCGGGCGGTGTGGGGCGCCATCGCGCGCTTCGTCGCCCGCGATGCTTGCGACATCGACACGCTCGTCGAGCTGGGCCCGGGCTATTGCGACTTCCTGAACCAGTTCCCTGCCAAGCGCAAGCTCGGCTTCGATCTGAACCCCGAGATGAAGCGTTTCGCGGCGCCCGGGGTCGGGCTGCGGATCGAGAGCGCGATGGCGCTCCGGGGCATCGCGCAGGGGAGCGTCGACCTGTTGTTCGCGAGCAACTTCCTCGAGCACCTCGACGCCGAAGAGCTCGACGAGCTGCTGCCGGCCATCCGCCGCGCGCTCTCTGCCCGCGGCCGCCTGATCCTGATCCAGCCGAACCACCGACTGTGCGCGGAGCACTACTTCGACGATCCGACGCATCGCACGATCTTCGACGACGCCAACATCGGCGAGTGGCTCGCGCGGCACGGTCTTCGTGTCGTGAAGCTGGTGCCGGGCCTGCTGCCGTTCTCGATGAACAGCCGCCTGCCGAAGTGGGGCTGGCTGACGCGGCTCTACCTGAGCCTGCCGTTCCGGCCGCTCGCGGCGCAGATGTACGTCGTCGCGGAGCCCGCCTGATGTGGTGCGGCAAGCGGGTCTCGATCATTCTGCCGACGTACAACGAGAAAGAGTCGATCCGCGCCTCGATCGAGGAGCTCGATCGCACGGGCGTGATCGACGAGATCCTGGTCGTGAACAACAACGCCGCTCCCGGCACCAGCGAGGAGGTGGCGAAGACCTGCGCGCGCGAGGTGCTCGAGCCGCGTCAGGGCTACGGCGCCGCGATCCGGCGCGGCTTCCGCGAAGCGTCCGGCGACTTGATCCTGGTTTCCGAGCCCGACGGCACCTTCCGCGGCCACGACGTGCGCAAGCTGCTCGCCTACTCCGAGGACTTCGATGTCGTCTACGGGAGCCGCACCGTCAAGGAGCTGATCTGGGAAGGCGCGAACATGGGGCTCCTCCTCAAGTGGGGGAACTACGCCGTCGCGAAGCTGATGGAGTTCCTGTTCAACACCACCTCGCTCACCGACGTCGGCTGCACCGTACGCTGCGTGCGGCGCGACGCGCTGCGCCGCCTCGAGCCCCTGTTCACCGTCGACGGCAGCTTCTTCGGCCCCGAGATGATGGTGCTCTCGGTGCTGACGAAGCGGAAGATCATCCAGATCCCGGTCAACTACACGAAGCGCGTCGGCACGTCGTCGGTCACCGGCAACAAGTGGGTCGCGTTCCGCCTCGGCCTGCGCATGATCCTGCTGATCCTCGACTACCGGCTGCGCAGCTGGGTCGCGCCGTCGCGCTTCGAGCCGGCGCCCGCCGAGCTGCCCCGCGTGGATCTCGTGACGGAAGCGGCGGACGAAGACGAGAAGGAGCTGGGCGAGCGCCGCTAGCGCGCGGCGCGCAGCTGCGCGGTGGCGCGCTCGAGGTCGCCGAGCCGCCCGGCATCGGCGTCCTTCGCCCGCTTGCCGCGCAGCGCGTCGAGCGGATCGCGCACGTCGTCCACGTAGCCGAGTGCATACGCGCCGCGCTGGTAGCCGATCAGCTTCAGCAGCTCGTCGGGCAGCTCGCGCGCGACGTCGAGCGGCACGGACAGGTACTGGTTCTCCTCCTGCCGCAGCCAGCTCCGCGCATACGTGAGGTTGAGCCCGTAGCGCGTCGCCTGCGAGCGGTTCGCGCCGCCGCCGTGATACACCGCGCCGGTGTAGACGAACACCGAGCCCGCCGGCATCTCGGCGGCCTCGCAGTCTTCGTGCGTCAGCTCGAGCTTGTCCTCGTAGAGATGGCTGCCGGGGATCACGCGCGTCGCGCCGTTCTCGGCGGTGAAGTCGCTCATCGCCCAGATCGTGTTGCACTGCACCTCGTAGCCCATCGGGAACGGGAAGAAGTCGAAGGCCCACTGGTCGCGGTGGATCGGCTGGCCCGGCTCGCCGGGGCCGATCGCGATCACCTGCGTGAGGTGCAGCTGGAAGTTCGTCGCGCCCGCGAGCAGCCCCTTCGTGCTCCCGAGAATCAGCGGATGTTGGATCAGCGCGCGGCAGACCGGGGAACGCGCCACGAGGCCGCCCGTGCGTGTGGTACGGCGCCCGGCGAAGTCGTCGCGGCCCGCCGGCGTGGCCTCGATCCACGGCGCGAGCTCCTCGAGCGCGTCGCGCATGGTGGCGGCGGGCGCGAGCTCCTCGATCACGGCGCAGCCGTCGCGCCGCAGGATCGCGGTCACTGTCTCGGGGCTCGCGGTCGCGGAGAGGCGTTCGATCGGCATGCGCCCAGCCTAGCGCCGAGGCGCACGAGCTAGCATGCGCCAGGTTCGAGGCAGGGAGGTAGCGATGCGGGCACGGCTGGCGACGCTCGGGATCCTGGTTCTGGTCTTCGCGCTGGCGGCGTCGGGCTGCTTCTACGTGGTCGAGCCCGGCGAGCGCGGTGTCCGCGTGACGCTCGGCGAGATGGACGACCAGTTCCTCGCGCCCGGTTTCGGCTTCAAGCTCCCCCTCGTCACGGTGATCCGGCGGGTGAACGTGCAGCAGGACACGCAGGAGGTCAGCGCCGAGTGCTTCTCGTCGGATCTCCAACAGATCAACATCCGCGTGAAGGTGCTCTACCGCATACCGGAATCGTCGGTGGTCCGCGTGCTGCGCGACTACGCGGGCAGCCCCTTCGACAAGCTGATCCTCCCCCGCGTGCAGGAAGCCACCAAGGAGGTCACCGCGCTCAAGACGGCCGCCGACATCGTGAAGACGCGCGAGCAGATCAAGGTCGCCGCGCTGAACCAGTCGCGCGCCAAGGTCGGCGACCTGCTCGTGATCGAGGACCTCGTGATCGAGGACGTCGCGCTCTCGAAGGAGCTCGAGCAGGCGATCGAGGCGAAGATGGTGCAGCAGCAGGAGGCCGAGAAAGCGATCTTCAAGATGCAGCAGGCCAAGACCGACGCCGACACGGTGATCATCAAAGCGAAGGCCGATGCCGAGTCGATCCGCATCCAGGGCGAGGCCCTCGAGAAGGCCCCGAAGCTCGTGGAGCTGAAGATGGTCGAGAAGTGGAACGGCGTGGCGCCGCAGGTGGTCGGCTCGAGCTCGAACATCCTGCTGCCGCTCGGCAAGCAGCCCTAGCGCGCGCTACGGGTAGACCCAGCGCGGCTGGAAGTCCGCCGTCGCGCGCTCGACCAGCTCCCGCACGATCGCGACGCGCACCTGCTCGGGCTCGTTCGTGTCGAAGTCAGAGGCGCCCCACGGAGCCATCTCCACGTGCGCGAGAGGAGCGCGCGTCTCTGCGCTCGTCGTCCAGAGCGTCGCGCCGCGTTCGGTCTCGAAGATGCGTGCGCTCAGCATGCCTTCCATCTCGGCCGAGGCGCTGAAGGTGCTCAGCTCGCGGATGGACACGCGCGGCTTGATCTCCTGCGTGCGTACCTCGCCGACCAGGATCGCGTCGAGGTGATACTTCTCGCCGATGGCGCGGATCGTCTCGGGGTCGATGCCGGCGCCGCCCACGGCCGCGAGCACGCGCTCCCGCGGCCCGAGCTCGAGCACCGCGGCGCCGGGCTGCGCCGCCTGGAGGGACGCGAGGAACCGCTGGCTCGCGAGCGGCGCGAGGCCCTCGGCGCCGACTGCGGTGAAGTCGATCATGCCGAGCGTCCCGAGCTCGGAGAGCTGCACGACCGGCGGCTCGAGCACGGGAGGCGGCGGCGGGGGCGAGTGATGGCACCCGGCCGCGAAGACGGCGGCGACGAGGAGAGGGGCGATACGCACGCTCCGGCGGATCGGCCGGCGTCGCCCGGCTCTTGAGACCCCCTACGGAGCGACCGGACGCCAGGTGTGCGTCTTGCGCTCGTACTCCACCGTGACGGAGCCGCCGTCCGGATTCACTACGCGGATCGGCACCCAGGTCTTCTTCGGGAAGAGCGTCTTCAGCACCTTCCCGCCCGACAGCGTGAGGCTCTGCGCGTTCCGCCACGTGACGTCCGTCCAGGGCGCGCCCGCCACGAAGACGCTCGCCGTCTGCGCGAAGTTGGTGCCGGCGAGCGCGAGCGAGAACTTGCCGGAGCCGTTGCTGACATTCGTGAGGGTGGGCGCCGTCGGCGACGGCGGCGGGCCGCCCGTGCTCACCAGGAGCGTGCCCGCGGCGAGGTTCGAATCGATCGAGCCGTCCCAGGCGGACCAGGTGAAGTGGTCGGTTCCGGTGAAGCCCGGCTCGGGGAGATAGCGCGCGGTGCTGCCCGAGACGCCCACCGTGCCGTGCGCCGGCTGCGAGATGATCCGATAGACGAGCGCGTCGCGATCCGGATCGCTCGCCGAGAGGGCGAAGCTCACCGGCGTCGCGCCGGCGGTGCTCGCGTGCACGGGGCTGGCCTGCGCGGGGCGGTTGCTCGTGCGCGATTCGGAGCCCGGCCCGTTGTGGCAGGCGTAGCAGCCGACGCGCGCTCCCTGGAAGAAGTGCTTCGTGCCGAACTCCGTCGAGAACGTGCGGTCGCCCAGCGCGTCCGAGAGCACCGTGCCGCGGTAGTCGAGCCCGTGGCAGGCGCGGCAGGCCGTGCTGCCGCTGTGCTCGACCGCGTCGGCGTGGCCGCTCGCCCAGCTGCTGCCGATCGGATGCATGCCGTGCGGCCCGCCGTTCGTGGTCGAAGGGACGGAGGCGTGGCACGTGGTGCACTCGGCGAGCATGCCGGCGTGGCCCTGCAGCGCGACGCTCTGCAGGTTGTCGTTGGCGTGGCTGCTCGGGAACTCGGCGTGCGTCGAGCCGTGGCACGCCTCGCACGCGAGGCCGCCGTGGCCGTGGGAGAAGCGGTAGAGCGAGAGGCCCGGCGCCGGTGGGTCCGGATTCGTGGCGAACGTGGCGTCCGCGGCGGCGCGCCGCTGTCCGGTCGCATCGAAGACCGAGGTGTAGCGGATCTCGCCCGCGTTCCTCACGGCCGTGCCGGTGTGGCAGTTCTGGCAGGTCGGCTCGTCGAGCCAGCCCGTGCGGCCCGTCGCTCGCCGACCGCAGCCATCGAGCCGTGGCAGCTCTGGCACTGCATCGCGAGCGTGCCGTCCGGCGCGACCGCGTTGCCCATCGCGCCGCGCAGGCAGCGCGTGGTCGCGCCGGGATGGCAGCGGTAGCAGGCCGAGCGGTTCGTCGAGGCGTCGAGGGCGAGCCCGCTCGCGGGATCGATCACCGTCGCGTGCACCGAGTGGATCGCGTGCGTGAGCGGTCCGACGTCGTGCTGGGTCGCTCCCGGCAGCGCGTTCGAGCTGTGGCAGGTGGCGCAGAGGACGCTGTGCCCACTTGTCGCGGTGGCGAAGAGGCCGCTCGCGTCGTAGCCCACCGAGCCGAGCAGCGCGGCGTAGGCGGCTCCATCCTGGCGCCGCTCGTCGTGCAGCCGGAGGATGTTCAGCCGGTAGTCGCGCGCGGGCACCGGGTCGTTGACCCAGCCCGCGGCGGGCTCCGCCGCCGGGCCCGAGCCCGAGGCGTGGCAGCCGCGGCAATCCATCTCGTCGGAGACCGGGCAGCACGATGTCGGTCGTCGCGAGCAGGTGACCGGCGCCGTCGCGCGCCGAGAGCCGCATCAGCGGATAGGAGTTCGGCTGCGAGCGCGTCGTCGACGGGAGTGATCGGGATGCCCTCGGCGCTCCACCACGCGGGCAGCGGTCGAAGCGCATCGCCTGCGGAGCGTTCGCGTGCCCGGGCATGTCGAAGCCGGCGAGCCCCTGGTCCGGGCCGAGCGCGACGCCGAACAGCGCGTCGACGTGATCCCAGAAGTTCGTCTTGCCGACGCGAGGTGGTGTTGATCGAGCCGTTCGGATCGGCGACGGCCTCGTAGGTGACGCGTGATGCTCGTCGTTCGAGCGCACGAGATGCCCGACGGATCGACGAGCTGCGCGTGGATCGTGTTGTAGGGCGGCAGGATCGAGAAGACCGAGTAGTCGTCGTCCATGCAGTGCATGCCGAGGTCGTTCCAGCCGACGAGCGTCCAGTCGAAGCTCGCAGCACGGCTCGCGACTGGAGGCCCGGCGACGCCGAGGGCTAGGGAGACTGCGAGTCGAAGAGCCCAGCGCCGATTCATGTTCTGTCTCCGCGGCCGAGCATTCCACAGGCCAACTCGCGCGGATGAAGTTCCTTCACGCGCTCCTCACCCGCGGCGCGCGCAACCAACCGCTCGCCGCCGGGTTCGACCGCTGGAGAGAACCTCGATGCCCCACGTCATCCTCCTCGCCGTGGCGTTGCTGGTCAGCGTGGGGCCTGTCGCTGCACAGGACGCCTGCCTCGGCGAGGCCTCGGCGCTCGGCGACCAGCGCGCGCTCGCCGAGCTGCGCGCCGGGATCGACGCGGCCTGCCCGTGCACGGGCGTCGGCGGCGCCGGCGCCTACCGGCGCTGCGCGAAGCCGCTGCTGGCCGACGCGCTCGCGACGGGCGCTCTCCGCGCCGAATGCGCCGAACGCGCTGCAGCGGACGTGAAGAGCGCGAGCTGCGGCACGGCGAAGAGCCCCTGCGGCGCCTTCGCTGCGGAGACCGCCACCGCCACGTGTCGCATCCGCAAGCCCGCCGCGTGCCAGACACGGAAGGGTGTCGTCGCGACGGCCTGTCTCGCCGAGACCCACTGCAGCGACGTCGTCGCCTGGACCGCGGGCATCTGCCTCGACGCGCGCGACGCCGGACCCTGGCGCGCCGGCGCGCGGCAGCTCGTTTTCACGAAGCCGTCGGTCGTGAATCCGAGCGCGACGCGCACGCTCGACACGGTGGTCTGGTACCCGACGCTCGGCACGGGCCCCACCGATTCGGGCACGGGCGGGATCCTCGACGCTCCGCTCGACGCCACGAGCCCGCGCCCGATCGTGCTCTTCTCGCACGGACTCTGCGGCGTCCCGACGCAGAGCAAGTTCCTCACCGTGCTGCTCGCCACGTACGGCTACGTCGTGGTCGCGCCGAGCCATCCGCAGAGCACGGCGGCGGATTGCCTCGCCGGCACGAGCAACCTCGTCGCCTCGGCGCTCGAGCGTCCGGTGGAGGTGAGCTCGGTGTTGGATCAGATGCTCGCCGCGAACGACACGCCGGGCTCCCCCTTCTCCGGCGCGCTCGACGCGAGCCGGGTCGCGATGTCGGGCCATTCCTTCGGCGCCTTCACCACGTTCAAGGTCGCAGCGCAGGACGCGCGCATCGACGTGGCGATCCCGCTCGCCGGCTATCCGGCTCCGCCGCCGGTGCTCGGGATGCCGCTGCTCGGGATGATCGGGCTCCTCGACACGCTCGTCTCTCCGACGGGCTTCGAAGGCGCCTGGCAGGCGGCGACCGGTGAGAAGGTGTTGGTCGAGCTCGAGCACGCCGGCCACTACGCGTTCTCCGACGTCTGCCTGCCCGGCTTCCCCGTCGACTGCAACTACCCGACGACGCTCTCGCAGGACGAAGCGCACGCGCTCGTGCTGCGTTACGTGCTGCCGTTCCTCGAGCAGCATCTGCGCGGCGACGCGAGCCGCGCCGCGTTCTTCGCGACGCCTGCACCGGCGGGCGTCCTCGTGCAGCGAGTCGCGGCCCCTTGAAGGTTGGCGCGGGGAGTTGGGATACCCTCGCGTCCTTCAGGGGAGGATGGAGACATGGCGCGCTGGCCGCTTCGCTCTGCGCTGGCATTCGGAATCGCGGCGCTCGCCGCGTGCGCACAGGATGCTCCGCCGACCTACGTGTCGGTCGATCCGCCGCCGCAGCCCGCCGCTGCGCCTGCCTCGCAGCCGTCCGCGCCCCCTGCGCCGAGCCTCGACCCGTGGCCGCGGACGTTCCAGGCGCCGAACGCGACGCTGCT
This sequence comes from uncultured delta proteobacterium, assembly GCA_963716895.1. Taxonomy (GTDB): domain Bacteria; phylum Myxococcota_A; class UBA9160; order UBA9160; family UBA6930; genus JBFIYM01. The sequence goes on along the minus strand of CAVQUJ010000010.1, from coordinate 1,895,896 downwards.
CGTCTACCAGCCGCAGGTCGAGAGCTGGCAAGGTAACCAGCTCGAGTTCCGCGCCGCCGTCGGCGCGACGCCGGCGGGCGCCACCGACAAGGCGTACGGCGTGGTCTGGGCCCACGCGACGACCGACGTGGATCGCGGGACGCGGCAGGTCGCACTCACCAACCTCTCGCTCGACCGCGCGAGCTTCCCGTCCCTGCCCGACAACGGCGCCGCCTACCTCGACGGCGCTGCGCAGTCAGGTGCAGAGCAGCGGCCAGACGATCTCGCTCGACCGCCTCCAGGCGTCGCTGGCCGCATCAGGGACCGTCCACGCCGCGCACGTCGCCGTGAAGAATGCGCCGCCGCAGATCATCGTCAGCAACACGCCGGCGATCCTGATCCCGATCGACGGCACGCCCGTGCTGCGCGCGGTGCCGAACACCGGCTTCCAGCGCGTGATCAACACGCACGCGTGCATCCTGCAGGAGAAGCTGAGCGGCACGTACTTCCTGCATCTCTACGACGGCTGGCTCCAGTCCTCGGCGCCGCAGGGCCCGTGGACTCCGGCGCAGAGCATGCCCCTCGGCATCGACGATGTGGCGAGCGGCCTCGTGACGCAGCGGCTGGTCGATCCGCTCGCCGGCGGCAACACGCAGCCGCCCCCGACCCTCGCGAACGGCGCGCCGACGATCTACGTCACCACCACGCCGGCCGAGCTGATCCTGTTCCACGGCAAGCCCGACTTCCAGCCGATCGGCTCGACTCCGTTGCTGTGGGCGAACAACACGCGTTCCGACGTGATCGTGAACACCGCAGACAGCCAGACTTACGTGCTGCTCTCGGGGCGCTGGTATCGCGCGCCGTCGCTCTCGGGGCCGTGGGCGTACGTCGAGAGCGCGAGTCTGCCGGCGTCGTTCCGGACCATTCCGCCGAGCTCGGCGGCCGGCGTCGTGCTGCCGGCGGTCGCGGGCACCAAGGAGGCGCGCGAGGCGGTGATCGAGAACTCGATCCCGCAGACGGCCTCGATCCCGCTCACGGACGGGCCCACGTTCACCGCGATCTACGACGGCCCGCCGCGGCTCCGCCCGATCGCGGGCACGTCGCTCCAGTACGTCACGAACAGCGCCACGCCGCTGATCCGCTTCGACGCCGAGCACTGGTATTCGCTCGCCGCGGGAGTCTGGTTCGTGGCGCCGACGGCGCAGGGCCCGTGGCGGGTCGCGACGATGGTGCCTGCGGAGATCTACGCGATCCCGCCGACCGAGCCGCTCTACTACGTCACCTACGTGCAGATCTACGGCGGAACGGAGGAGGTCGTCTACGAGGGCTACACGCCCGGCTACATGGGCACCGTCGTGACCTCCGACGACGTCGTCGTGTACGGCACCGGCTACGACTACGACCCGTGGGTCGGCACCACCTGGTACGCGCCGCCCGAGACCTGGGGCGTGATGGCGCAGCCCGTCTACAACCCCGCGGTCGGGTACACGTACGGCTTCGCGCTCGGGCTCACGACCGCCGCGGTGGCCGCCTCGTGGGCCTCGCCCGTGTACTACGACAGCTACTACCACGGGTACCCGTGCTGCGGCTCCGCGACGGCGAACGTCTACGGCCACTATGGCTACACGAACGCCGCCGGCAGCCAGACCTGGTACGCCAAGTCGAACGGCACCTACGGCGTGAAGGGAAGCGGGTCGTACGAGAACACCCGCACCGGTACTACGGGCAACTACTCCACCAATCGCAGCTACAACCCGTACACGGGCCAGCAGAAGGACAGCATCGACCGGACCTACGATCGCGCGAGCGGCGGGAGCGGCGAGGTGAGTCGCGACGCCAGCTACAACTACGAGAGCGGGAAGGGCAGCTACGACTCGAGCCGCTCGACCACTACGGCAGGTGGCAGCACCGTCGACCACGACGTGAGCGCGGGGGGCGGAGAAGGCGTCCAGCGCTCGACGACGGTGGACAGCGCGAAGACCGGCCAGACCTACACGCACGACTCCGGCACGGGAGACCACTACGCCGCTGCGGACGGCAGCGTCTACAAGAGCGACGGCGCAGGGGGCTGGCAGCAGAGCACGGCCGACGGCGGCTGGAAGAACGCGTCCGGCGATACCTCGTGGGCGGACAAGGAGCAGCAGGCCCGCTCCAGCTCCGAGGACAAGTTCGGAGGCTTCCAGAACGGCGGCTACGCGGACCGGGGTGGGGACGGCGGCTTCGGGGGCGGCGGCGGCTTCGGGGGTGGCGGCGGCGGCTTCGGCGGTCGCTTCGGTGGCGGCGGCTTCGGCGGAGGCGGTGGCTTCCGCGGCGGGCGCCGCTAGCGAGGCGCCACCGAGAAGACGTACTCGCTCATCGGGTGCGACTCGACGCGGTCGAGCGCGAGGAAGCCCTGCACCGCGCGGAACATGCGCTCCTGGTTCGTGCGCAGCTTCGCCGGGATCGCCGGCGGCGTCGTAGAACACCGCGGGATCGCTGAGCGCGCCGATCGGGAAGTTCTCCTCGACGATCGCGTGCCAGCGCGGGCGCGTCGGGCGTGAGCGCGCGCACGATCTCGTTTCGCACGTAGCCGAAGGTGCTCTGCGTCTCGATCGCGGTGTCGCGCTGCACCGTCGTACCAGAGCCGGATGAACTCGTCGTGCGAGAGGCCGTCCTTCGCCTCGATGCAGGTGACGAGCGCGAAGCCCGGCGTGCGTTCGCCCGAGCGGCGCGCGCTGCGTGTCGTTCACGAGCGGGCGCGACTCCACCACCAGGTAGCCGGCGATGCGCTCGCAGCGACGCGCGGCAGGATCGCTTCCGCTTCGGCACGCTCCTGGCTCTGCTCGAGCCAGAACGAGACGAGCCCCGCCTTCGGCGGATCCTGCTTGCCCAGCCGGAGCTTCGCGCCGGCGGCGACGTCGTCGTCCACTACCGAGATGCAGAGCCGCTCGGCCCGGGAGCGCAGGCGCGGCGCCACCTCTTCGAGCAGGCGCTGCGCGAACCGCGCATCGGGCTCCGCAGCTCGCTTCCACACGACGTAGGCGAGCTTCTCCACGCTACGGGGTCGTTCGCGCCGGCTGCGTGCGCCGGCGCCGCAGCGCCGCGAGCCCGTTCGCGAAGAGACGCCGCACGCGGTCCGTCCCGCCGTCGACCAGCGTGTAGAAGACGGGCACCACCACGAGCGTGAGCGCCGTCGAGGTCGCGAGCCCGCCGATCACGATCACCGCCATCGGTGCGCGAAACTGCGCGCCCGTCGCATTGGAGAGTGCCATCGGCAGCAGCCCGAACACCAGCGCGGCGGACGTCATCAGCACCGGTCGCAGCCGCACGGGCCCCGCGCGCAGGACCGCCTCGTCGCGCGCGAGGCCCTGCTCGCGCAGCTGGTTGATGTAGTCCACGAGCAGGATGCCGTTCTTCATCACCAGGCCCATCAGCACGAGCAGCCCCATGCCGCTCATCATGTCCATCGACATGCCCGCGAGCTTGAGCGCGAGGAAGCCGCCGATGAACGAGAGCGGCGCGGACATCATGATCGTGAACGGGTGCGTGATCGAATTGAAGAGCGAGGCGAGGATCATGTAGATCGACACCATCGCGAGGCCGAGCGCGAACACGAGGTCGCGCGCCGCCTCGATGCCCGATTCGGCCTGGCCGCCCGGCACCAGCGTGTAGGGCGGCGCGACGCCCGCCTCCTTCGCGAAGCCCTGGATCTTCGTCACCAGCTCGGAGAGCGACGAGCCCGTCGCGGTGTTGGCGTACAGGCGGATCATGCGCGCGCGGTTGTGCCGGTTCACCTGCACCGGCCCCTCGGCCACCTCCACCGAGGCAGCGTTCGTGATCGGCACGAGCTCGCCCGTCGAGCGAGCGCACGCGGATCAGGTCGATCTTGCTCGGGTCGTCGCGGTACTCGGGCAGCACCTGCACCCGCACGTCGTAGCGCTCGCCGACGTCCTCGAAGGAGCCGACCTTCTCGCCGGCCAGGAGCGTGCGCAGCGTGCGGCCGAGCGCCACCGCCGAGACGCCGACGTCGGCTGCGCGGCCGCGATCCACGTCGAGCCGGACCTCCGGGCGTCCCGTCTCCCACGAGGTGCGGACGTCGCGGAACGCCGGGTCCCCCTTCATGCGCATCTCGATCGTGTGCGCGTAGAACGCGAGGCGGTCGAGGTTCGGTCCCTCGATGCCGTACATGATCTCGCTGTAGCCCTCGCCGCTCGAGCTCGCGTACTCGGGATGGCTCACGGTCACGGACTCGAGCCCGGACACGCCGGCGACGATGCTCGAGCGCAGCTCCTCGAAGGTCGTGTCGATCGGCACCTTGCGCTCGTCCTTCGGGAGCAGCAGCACGTCCAGCTTCGCCTTGTGGGGCTCGTGCTGGCGCTGGTCTCCGGCCGTCGCGAACACGGCGCGCACGTAGGGATGCTTCGCGACGATGGCTTCCATCTCGCGCAGCGAGCGGTCGGTCACCGCAAGCGGCGTGCCGATCGGCAGCTTCACGTTCACCTGCGCCTCGCTCATGTCGTCCTTGGTGAAGTAGTTGAGCGGCAGCGTCGAGGCGACGTAGCAGCCGCCGAACACGGTCACGGCAGCGAGCAGGGCGGTGACGACGCGGTGGCGCAGCGCGCCGTGCAGCAGCCTCTCGTAGCTGCGCTCGAGCGCGACGAGGCCGCGTTCGAGATAGCGGAAGACCGGGCCTTCCTTGGGCGTCTGGCGCAGCACGCGGCTCGCGAGCATCGGCGTGAGCGTCAGCGCGACCAGCGCCGACACGCACACCGCGACGGTGACCGTGACGCCGAACTCGAAGAAGTAGCGGCCCACCGTGCTCTGCATGAAGCGGATCGGGACGAACACGCCGCACACCGCGAGCGTCGTCGAGACCACCGCCATGCCGACTTCCTTGGAGCCCGCGAGCGCCGCGGTCATCGAGTCCTGCCCCTGCTCGACCTTCCGGAAGATGCTCTCGAGCACGACGATGGCGTCGTCGATCACGAGGCCGACGGCGAGCGATAGGGCCATCAGCGTCATGCTGTTGAGCGAGAGGTCGAGCGCGTAGAGCAGCGTGAAGCTGGAGATCACGCTCGTCGGGATGGCGACGCCGGCGATCAGCGTGGAGCGGTAGTTGCGCAGGAACAACAGCACCACCGCGACGACCAGCAGCGCCGCCAGCACCATGTCTACCAGCACGGAGGAGATCTGATCCTCGATGATCTTCGCGTAGTCGCGCGCGATCGTGATCTCCACGCCGGGCGGCGCCTGGGCGCGGATCTTGTCGAGCTGGACGCGGATCTCGCGCGCCGCAGCCACCAGGTCCGAGCCGCTCTGCTGCTGGACCTCGAGCGCGACGCCCGGGTTGCCGTTCAGGCGTGCGATGCTCTTGGCCTCGGCCATGCCGTCTTCGACGACGGCCACGTCGCGGAGCTTGACGGCGCGCCCGCCCCGCTCGGCGACGATGATCTCGCCGAACTCCCCCACGTTCTTTGCCTTGCCCTGCGTGGTGACGGACCACTCGCGCTCGGCGCCCTCGATGCGGCCGCTCGCGAGCTCGGCGTTCTCGCGGCGCAGCGTGTCGGCGACGTCGTCGATCGAGAGCCCGTAGCCCGTGAGCCGCAGCGGATCGAGCCAGATGCGGATCTCGCGCTTGCGCGAGCCGACGACGTTGACGCCGCCCACGCCCGACACGCGCTCGAGCCGTTCCTTCACCTCGTTCTCGGCGAAGTCCGAGAGCTCGCGCTGGCCGAGCGGCCCGCCGAGCACCACGGTGAGGAAGCCCACGGCCGTGAGGTCGAACTTCTGGACCACCGGGTCTTCGACGTCGATCGGCAGCAGGGGCCGCGCCAGCGCGACCTTGTCGCGCACCTCCTGGATCTTGACGTCGATGTCGTAGTCGAGCCCGAACTCGAGATGGAGGCGCGAGAGGCCCTCCGACGAGGTCGAGGAGAGGTTGCGGATGCCCTCGATCGAGTTGACCTGCTCCTCGAGAACCTGCGTGACCTCGCGCTCGACCGTCTCCGGCGAGGCGCCGCGCAGCTCGGTCACCACCATGGCGTACGGGAAGTCGATCTTCGGATCGAGCTTGAGCTCGAGGCGGCCGAGCGAGATCAGACCGAGCACCACCAGGCCGAGAATCAGCATGGCGGCGAAGACGGGGCGGCGGATCGAGATCTCCGCGAGGTTCACGAGCTGGGCTCCGGCAGCTCGTTCGCGGCCTGCGCGCCATCCGGCGAGAGCGCGACGCGTGTGCCGTCCGCGAGGCGGGTCGTCGCCTCGCCCCGCACCACGACCTCGCCCGCGACGACGCCGCTCAGCAGCTCGACCTGCTCGCCTTCCGACACGCCCACGCGCACCGGCGCGTAGCGGACGACGCCGTCTTCCACCTTCAGCACGAAGCTGCGCCCGTCCCGCGTCAGCACCGCCGAGCGGTGCACGACGGGGCGCGCCTCGTCGCGGCTCACGTGCAGCTCGGCGCGCGCGTAGGAGCCGGCCTTCAGCTGGCCGCTCGCGTCCACCACGTCGGCGCGGACTTCGTAGGTGCGCGTGCCCGGGTCCACGCGCTGGCTCACGCTCGCCACCGTCGCCTCGATCGGATCCGGCAGACCCTCGACGAAGAGACGCACGACGTCGCCCGCGCGCACCGCGACCGGCGTGGCTTCCGGCACGTTCAGGAGTGCTTCGAGCGCGCCGGCTCTCCTGCAGCACGAGGATCGGCGCCTGGCCCGCCATCGCGCCCTCGTGCGCACGGCGCTCCACCACGCTCGCGGCGTAGGGCGCCCGCACCTCCGTCTGCGCGAGATCACGCCGCGCCTTCTCGAGGCGCGCCTCCATCTGCGCCACGTGGGCGTGCGCCACCTCGGCCTGCGTACGGAGCTGCTCGTAGCGCTGCTGCGACGCGACGCTCTGCTCCAGCAGCAGCCGCACGCGCGCCGCTTCCGACTGGGCGTTGGCGTTCTCGGCGCGTGCGAGCGTGAGGCCGGCCTCCGCCTCCGCGAGCGCCATGCGGTAGGGGCCCGGGTCGATGCGGAACAGCGGCGCGTCCGCTTCGACGCGGTCGCCGACGTCCACGAGCACGGCCACGATGCGCCCCGGCACCTCGCTGCCGAGCTCGGTGATGCGCCGCGCCTCGATCGTGCCCGAGGCCGCGATGGTGGCCTTCAGCTGGGCCGTCTCGACGCGTTGGGTCTCGACGCGCTCGGGCGCGGGCGCGGGAGCGGCGGGCGCCGCCAGCGCGACGTTCGACTCGGCCTTCTCGGCCTGCTCCGACGACGGACCGCCGCAGGCGAGCGGGAGCACGAGCAGCAGGCTCGTCCAGCGCGTCCTCACGGGGTCCTCGGGGCAGCCACGCCGTGGAACAGGACTTCGAGGCAGGTCTCCACGAAGCGCTCGTCCGACGCGTCGAGCCATTCGGGGTTCAGCATGTGGTCGATCATCGCCATGATGAGCATGCGCGCGACGTCGGCGACTCGGGCGGGATCGAGGTCGCGGCGCAGGTCGCCGGCATCGACGCCGCGCCGGATCGCATCGACCAGCCGCGCTCGGCCTTCGTCCGAGTGCTTGCGCACGGCCGCGCTCGAGCCGACGAAGCTCACCACCAGCGGATCGAACTGATAGAGCGAGCGCACCAGCGGGTTGCTGCGCGCGTACGCGAGCGATGCTCGCACCATGCCAGCAAGTGCATCGACCACCGTGCCGCCGGCCGTGAGGTGCTCGTCGATGCGCCCGACGCGCGCCCACTCGGTGAGCGTCCGCTCGAGCAGCTCCTCGAAGATCGCTTCCTTGGCGCGGAAGTGGTGATAGACGAGCGCCTTCGAGACGCCGGCGCCCGCGGCGATCTGCTCGACGGTGGTGCGCGAGAAGCCGCTCGCCGCGAAGCACTGGGCGGCGGCGTCGAGGATGCGCTGGCGCGTGCGCCCGGCACGATCCGAGCGGGGCGTCAGCGCTTGGGGGGCGACTTCGCTCACGAAGGAGGATTGTACGAATTGAACGTGATTCGTCCAATTCGTATATTCCCCTGGGGAATAATTGGAAACTTAAGAGGGATGGGCTCTCCCGGAAGAGCGCGCCGCGGCATGCTGTGCGGCGATGCGAAGCTGGCGAGCCGACGAGTGGCCGACCGTGCGGGCGCGCGGCAAGAGCGCCTTCCTGTTCCGCTACGGCTTCCTCGGGCGCGGCCTGCCGCTCGGCGCGCTCGTCGCCGTGGCGATCGAAGGCGCGCTCGGCGGCGAGTTCCCGGGCGCGCTCTGGAGCGCGCCGTTCCTGCTCCGGCTCGTGTTCAGCGTCGCGGTGTTGACGTTGAGCGGCTGCATCCGCGCCAACTTCAACTGGAACCTCCAGGAGAAGCGCTTCGCGGGACGCGTCTAACGCGCCGCCGCGCGCACCCGTTCCAGCCACGGCCGCGACGAGCCCCGCGTGGACGCCGAGCGGCGTCGCGACGCGGATGCGCACGCCCGGATGCCGCGCGCGGGCTTCGCGGGCGAGGCGCGGCACGTCCCGGCTCGCGTGGCGGCCCGGCGCCGAGGAAGTAGGGCATCACCACGATCTCGCGCGCACCCGCGGCGACGCAGGCGTCGATCGCCTCGGGCAGCGCGGGCCGGGCGAGGGCGAGGTGCGCCGTCGCGATCGTGCGCCCGGGCAGCCGGCGGCCGAGCGCAACGGCGATCGCGGCGAGCTGGCGGTTCGCCTCGCGCTCGCGGCTGCCGTGATCGACGAGGACGACGGCGCGCTTCCGGGCGGCTCGGCGCTTCACCAGTAGCCGGCGGTGGCGAGCACCGGCCCGTGCACGCGGGCCTGGCACGAGAGCCGCCGCGAGGCGGGCAGCTGGTCGCGCGCGAGGGTCTCGCGCTCGTCCTCTGCCTCGGGCGAAAGGCAGCTGCGCCCGTCGAGGATCTCGAGGTCGCAGCGCCCGCACAGCCCGCGCCCCGTGCAGGCGCGCGCGATCGGGAGCCCGGCCGCCCGCGCCGCGTCGAGCAGCGTGGTGCCCTCCGGCACTTCGCGGATCACCGTCTCGCGAGCGCCGCCGCGGCGACGCTGGAAGCTCACGGCGCAGGGCATGCGGCCGAGTCTCCGATACTCTCCGCCCGATGGCCAGCGCCGGGATCCTGATCATCGGCAACGAGATCCTGTCGGGAAAGGTCACCGACACGAACTCGCCGTACCTATGCCGCGAGCTGCGCGCGCTCGGCGTGGACGTGGAGCGCATCCTCACCATCCCCGACGACGTGCGCGTCATCGCGCGCGAGGTGAGCGCGCTCTCCGCAGGCCTACGACGTGGTGTTCACCTCGGGCGGCATCGGCCCGACCCACGACGACCTCACCATGGACGGCGTGGCGCTCGCCTTCGGCAAGCAAGGTGCTGCGGAGCGACGCGATCGCCGAGCGCATCGAGCGCGCGCAGGGCCGCCCGGCGAACGAGAGCCAGCTCAAGATGGCGATGGTTCCCGACGGCGCGCTGCTTGATCGACGCCGGCGACCTCTGGTTCCCCGTCGTCGTGGTCGAGAACGTGTACGTCTTCCCCGGCATTCCGGAGCTGCTGCGCAAGAAGTTCGAATCGATGCGCGAGCGCTTCCGCGGCGTGCCGGTGCTGCTGAAGCGCGTCTTCGTGAAGCGTCGGGAGAGCGACATCGCGGCCGAGCTGAACGCGCTGCTCGAGCAGTACCCGGAGCTGATGCTCGGCTCGTACCCGAAGATCGGCGAAGAGTCGTTCCACGTGCTGCTCACGCTCGAGTCGCGCGACGCGGGCTACCTCCAGCGCGCGCTCGACGCGCTGCTCGTGCGGCTGCCGTCTGACGCGATCCACAAGGTCGAGTAAGCCTGGCTGACAGGACCGGCCACGACGCGCTCGCCTTCTACCTCGCGTATCTGCATCCTCTCTGGATGCTGGGCTCGCTCGCGCTCGCGGCCGCCGCGTTGCGCGCGGGACTCGCGCTGCGGCGCGCGCGCCGGCTCGGGCAGCGGCGCTCGGCCGAGGCGTACCGGCGGCATCTGCGCCTCGCCAAGCCCGCGCTCGTGCTCATCTCCATCGGCTTCGCCGCCGGCCTCGCCTCGTCGGTGCTCCTGCGCGGCTGGGACGCCTTCGGTACCGCGCACAGCGCCGTCGCGAGCACCGCGCTCGCGTCGTTCCTCGCTACGGGCACGCTCGGCTGGCGCCTCGAGCACGGCCACAGTCGCGCCGTCGAGTGGCACGCGCGGCTCGCGGCGCTATCCGTGCTCCTCGCCGCGGCCGCCCTCGGGACCGGCTTCGTGCTGCTGCCCTGAGGGAGAACCGACATGCAAGCCGCCGTCCGACTCGCGCCGCTCCTCGGCCTGATCGCAGCGTCCACGCTCGCGTGCAGCACCGATGGCGGCGGCGCGAGCGGCGATTCCGTGCGCATCGAGGGTCACGTCGCGTTCGAGGTCTACGAGGCTCCCGTCTGCGGCGACGCCGGAGTTTCACTCCTCGGGCGCTGCTCGCGCGAGACGTACACCGGCTCGATCGAGGGCGACGGCGCCACCGCGGTGACGAGCATGAATCCCGTCGAGCCGGCCGGGGTCTTCTCCATCACGGAGAACGAGATCATCCATCTCCCCGACGGCGACCTCACGGCGAAGGTCAACGCGGTCTATCACGGCGAATCGCCCGATCGGCCGTACATCAGCATGCACGTCATCACCGGCGGCAACGGGAAGTATGCGCAGGCGACCGGCTACATCCGTCTCTGGGGCTACGGAGACCGAGGCCCGGCGGACTACCTCGCGGTGATCCGGCTGGCGAAGTAGTCAGCGCGGCAGCGCGTCAAGCGCGCGCGCCTTGGGCCTCGAGGTTCCAAAGGGAGTAGGGTCCCTCGATGGTGACCAAGCGGATCGGGCTCGCGGCGGCGCTGGCATCGATGCTCCTCGCCCAGGTCGGAGAAGGCCAGGAGCGACAGGCTCCGGCATCCCAGCCGCAGTTCGGGACGGTCCACTTCGAGACGTCCTGCAGCGCGGCCGTGCAGACGCGGTTCGATCGCGCCGTCGCCCTGCTCCACTCCTTCGAGTTCGCTCCGGCCATCGCAGGGTTCGACGACGTCGCGCGAGCCGACCCCTCCTGCGGCATCGCTTACTGGGGCCTTGCCCTCGCATCGTGGGGCAATCCCGTTCGCGGCCGGCCAGAAGGCGCCGGCGCAGATCCGGCGGGGGCAGGAGGCGATCGATCAGGCGCGGCGCGCCGGCGCCAGGAGCGAGCGCGAGAAGCGCCTACATCGCCGCAGCCGCCGAGCTGTACCGGGACGCCGAGCACCGGGACCAGCACACGCGCGTCACTCGCCTACCGCGACGCGATGGCCGCCCTCGCCGCGCGCCACCCCGAGGACATGGAGGCCGCGATCTTCTACGCGCTGGCGCTCGCGCAGTCGGTGCCGCCGACCGACAAGACCTACGCCGACCTCGCTGAAGGCGGGCGCGATCCTCGAGCCGCTGTTCGCCACGCACCCGGACCACCCGGGCCTCGCCCACTACATCATCCACAGCTACGACGTGCCGGCGCTCGCGCCGCGGGCGCTGGAGGCCGCCCGGCGCTACGCGCGGATCGCGCCCTCGGCGCCCCACGCGCTGCACATGCCGTCGCACACCTTCACGCGTCTCGGCTACTGGCAGGAGTCCATCGACGACGAACATCGCCTCGGCGGCCGCGGCGAAGCGCGACGGCGCCACGGCGGAGGAGCTGCACGCCACCGACTACGAGATGTACGCGTACCTGCAGACCGGCCAGGACGCGGCGGCGAGACGGCTGCTCGACTCCCTGCCCGAGATCGCCGCGCGCTTCGATCCGGACGCGGTCGGCTTCGGCGGCTCCCGGTGTGGCCGGCGTCTTCGCGCTCGCCGCGATCCCCGCCCGCTGGGCGCTCGAGCGCCACGCATGGGGCGAGGCCGCGAAGCTGGAGCCGCGCCCGAGCCGGTTCCCGTTCACCGAGGCGATGACCTACTTCGCCCGCGGCATCGGCGCCGCACGCGCCGGCGACGAGCGCGGCGGCGCGGTCGGCGATCGACGCCCTCGCAGCAGATCCACGGCCGCCTCGTCGCCGCCGACGAGGGCTACTGGGCCGCCCAGGTCGAGATCCAGGAGCGCAGCGTCGCGGCGTGGCTCGCGCTGCGCCGAGGGCCGCAGAGCGGAGGCCCTCGCCGAGATGCGCGCGGCGGCCGAGCTGGAGGACGGGACCGAGAAGAACGCCATCACGCCGGGTCCGATCGCGCCGGCCCGGGAGCTGCTCGGCGAGATGCTGCTGGAGGTGCACGCAGCCGGCGCAGGCCCTCGAGCAGTTCGACGGCGACCCTGCAGAAGGAGCCCGACCGCTTTCGGGCCCTCGCCGGCGCCGCCGCGGCGGCCGCGCAAGCCGGAGACCGCGCAGGCGGCGGCGCAGCACTACGCGCGCCTCCTGAAGACCTGCGAGCGCGCCGACAGCCCCGGACGCCCCGAGCTCGCCGACGCGCGCCGCTTCACGTCCGAGGCGGGGAGCGCGCCGAAGTGATGATGTGGATCTCGCGGCGCTACTCGGACGCTGTCAGCGCGGCAGGGCGTCCACCGCGCGCTGGCGCAGCCAATGGTCGGCGAGCACGAGGCAGACCATCGCCTCGACCATCGGCACCGCGCGCGGCAGAACGCACGGGTCGTGGCGGCCGCGGGCGGCGAGGCGCGCCGCCTGGCCCGCGCGGTCCACGGTGTCCTGCTCGAGGCGGATCGTGGCGGTGGGCTTGAAGGCCACGCGCAGCTCGATGCGCTCGCCGTTGCTGATGCCGCCCTGGATGCCGCCCGAGCGGTTGGTCGCGGTGCGCGGCCGGCCGCCTGCGCCGGGCACGAAGGCGTCGTTGTGCTCGATGCCGGTCATGTGCGTGCCGGCGAAGCCGCTGCCGATCTCGAAGCCCTTCGACGCGGGCAGCGAGAGCAGCGCCTGCGCGAGGTCGGCCTCGAGCTTGTGGAAGACGGGCTCGCCGAGTCCCGGGAGGCACGCCGCGGGCCACGCACTCGACCACGCCGCCGAGCGAGTCGCCGCGCCCGCGCGCTGCGTCGATCGCCTCCTCCATGCGCGCGGAAGCCTCCGGATCGGGGCAGCGGACGAGGCTCGCCTCGATCTGCGCGAGCGTGACGCGCTCGGCATCCACCTTCGAGTCGAGGCTGTGGACGCGCCCGACCCAGGCGAGCACCTCGATGTTCGCGACCGCGGCGAGGAGCTTCCGCCCGATGGCGCCGGCCGCGACGCGGCCGATCGTCTCGCGCGCGCTCGCGCGCCCGCCACCCTGCCAGTTGCGGACGCCGTACTTCGCCTCGGTCGTGTAGTCCGCGTGCGAGGGGCGGTAGACGTCCTTCATGTCCGCGTAGGCCTCGGGCCGCGCGTCTTCGTTCCGCACGAGCAGAGCGATCGGGCTGCCGAGCGTCTTGCCCTTCGAACACGCCGGACAGGATCTCGACGCGGTCGGCCTCCTGGCGCGGCGTGGTGAGCCGGCTCTGGCCCGGCCGGCGCCGGTCGAGGTCGCGCTGGATGTCCTCGGCCGAGAGCGGCGAGCCGCGGCGGACAGCCGTCCACGACGACGCCCACCCCACCGCCGTGGGATTCGCCGAACGTCGCGATGCGGAAGATCGTGCCGAGCTGGCTGGACATGGCTCGCGCGAGAATATCAACCCGGCCGAGCCCGCCGTAGCGGCGCGAATTGTCAACCCGGCCGAGCCCGCCGTAGCGGCGCGAATTGTCAACCCGGCCGCGCCCGCCGTAGCAGCACGTAGCTGGCGCCCGGGCCGCCATCGCGGGGCAATGCGCTCGCGAAGGCCAGGACGAGGGCCGCGAGCGGCGGCGCCGTCAGCCAGCCCACCACGCCGTCTCGCAGCACCGGGCCGCTCTCGGAGTGGAGCCCGCGGCCGTGGACCACGAGGGCGCAGCGTTCGCCCGCCGCGAACGCCTCCCGCAGCTCGGCCGTGAGCTCGCGGCGCGCCTCGGCGCTGGTGAGGCCGTGCAGGTCGATGCGCCGCTCGAAGCGCACGCTCGCCGCGGCGCAGGCGGACGAGGTGCGCGCGGTCGATCCCGCGTGCGAGGCCTTCGCTGCGCTCGCCGCTCCGCGTGACCTCGAAGCCGTCGTCACCCATCGGTGTCGAGCAGGGCGAGAGCCTTCTTCGCCACCGCGGAGAGCGGCAGCTCGGAGAACGCGGTGCGCGCGAGCCAGCGATGCGCGTCGAGCTCGCGGCGGCGCACGCGCCCGGCCGGCGCATCGGCGCGGAAGACGTGGAGGCGGAGCGTGCGGTGTGTGAAGCCGTGCATGACAGCGCCGACTGGCGTCGCACGCGCGGGCGCGAGGCCGATGCGCTCGCGCAGCGCGCGTGCGAGCCCGCTCGCGGGCGCTTCGCCCGGCGCGAGCTCGCCGCCCGGCAGCTCCCACAGCCCGCCGAGCAGCCCGCTCGGCGGGCGGCGCACCGCGAGCACGCGCGGGCCGCGCGCGAGCCACGCCGCCACCGCCTCGACCGCTCGCGGCGCCGCCTTGGCGGACTTCACCGGCAGCTCCTCCGCGCGGCCGGCCGCGAGGCCGCGGCACGCCTCGCGCAGCGGGCAGAGCGAGGCAGCGCGGCGCGCGCGGCGTGCAGACGAGCGCGCCGAGCTCCATCAGCGCCTGGTTCAGGTCGCCGGGCGCGGGCCCCGCGGCGAGCGCCTCGGCCTCGCTCCAGAGCAGCCGCTGCGCCGCCGGGCTCTTCACGTCGAGCGCGAGGTCGAGCAGGCGCGCGAGCACGCGCGCCACGTTGCCGTCCACGATCGGCGCCGGGCGGTCGAAGGCGATCGAGGCGAGCGCGCCGGCGGTGTACCGGCCGACGCCGGGCAGCTCGAGCAGCGCGTCCACCTCGTCGGGCACGCGGCCGCCGTGCTCGCTCGCGACCTTCCGCGCCGCGGCCTGCAGGTTCCGCGCGCGCGAGTAGTAGCCGAGCCCGGCCCAGTGCTGCATCAGCTCGTCCGGCTCGGCGTCGGCCAGCGCCTCCACCGTCGGGAAGCGCGCGAGGAAGCGCTCGTAGTACGGGATCACCGTCTCGACGCGCGTCTGCTGCAGCATCGTCTCGGAGACCCAGATCGCCCACGGGTCGCGCGTGCGGCGCCAGGGCAGGTCGCGGCGCTCGCGGCGATACCAGGCGAGCAGCGCCCGCCGGATGCTCCCGCGCCGCGGGCCTAGGGTGTGGGCGTCTCCGCCACTGCCCCGCCGTTCAGCCGCGACATCACCTTCTCGTCGACCCACTTGGCGTCCCACCACTCCGTCGGGTCCACATAGGCATCGCCGACCAGCATGGCGAAGTGCAAGTGGTCGCCGCCCGCGAGGCCCGTGGCGCCCGAGCGCCCGAGCTTCTCGTTCTTCTCGACGAGCTGCCCTTCCTTCACGTCGATCTGCGAGAGGTGCCCGTACAGCGAGACGAGCCCGAGCCCGTGGTCGAGCAGCACGCAGTTGCCGTAGATGCCGAGCTCTCCCGCGTACAACACGCGGCCGCGGTTCGACGCCTCGACCGGCGCGCCCGCGGTCGAAGCGAGGTCGTAGCCGTAGTGGATCGCCTCGGAGACCTTCTTGTCCTGCGCGTAGTAGCTGCGCCGCTCCGCGAAGCGGCTCGTGACGGCCGAGTTCCGCATCTGCTGGAAGGCGCCGCGGAAGAGCGGCTCGTCGCTCGACTTCGCGATCAGCTCGCGCACCTTCTGCTCGTTCTGCGCGCGGATCTCGCTGTTGACCTTCTGGAACGCGGCGAGCGCGTCGTTCTCCTTCACGCCCACGCTCTCTGCGAGCTCGCGCACCTTGACCTCGAGGAACGAGCTCGTGAGATCGATGCGGACGTCGTCGAAGACGCGCTCCTCGAGCGCGACCGGCCAGGTGGCGGCGGCCTCGTTGCCGGCGAGATCCACCGCGATCACCGCGATGCGCGGGTTCGGCGCGACGTCGCGCGGGATCGCGAACAATGCGATGCGGCGCTTCGGGTCACCCGGGAACGGCCGGCCGAGGAAGAACGCATCGCCCACCTGCACGCCGTCGCGCCGCGTCGCCTCGCGGACGCTGTAGACGACCGCGCCCGCGCCGCCCCGCTCGACGTATGTCTGCCCCGTCTCCACCACGATGCGGGGCTTGGTCATGTCCACGGTCACGGGGATCTCGAGCGTCGCGACGTTGCCCCGGAACCAGTTCCGCCACGACCAGTCGTGCGCCTTCGCGATCAGGCGGGCGTCGCCCTCGTGCAGGCCGAGCGTCTCCGCGTTCACCACCGCCTCGATGCGCTCGATCGCGCCGCGCACGCCGCCCGTGAGCAGGCTGCCGGAGATGGCACTCTCCGCGAGCTGCTGATCGACGCCACCCTGCACGATGCGCAGCTCGAGCGAGCGGATGCCGGAGCGCGCGTCGCTGGCCTCGACCGCGACGGGCGTGTCACTGCGCCCGACGTACAGCTGGGCCGGGCCGCTGACGGTCGAGCTCTCTCCCTCGCAGCGCAGCCAGCTGGCCGCGCCCAGCGCGCTCGCCAGGATCGTGAGCACGACACCGAGCCAGGCGCGCGCAGTCACTCCGCTCTCTCCCCCCGCAGCCGATGGACCCCGAAGCGGCGCCGAGTCTAGCGGTAGTCCGCGGAGGTGGGACTCTGCGATTGACGCATTCGAGCCCTTCCCCGATCCTCGCCGCCCCGGGCCGGCCGGCCGGCCGGCCCGCCCGACCTGGAGACCCGCCATGGCCCTGCGCCAGATCCTGCTCGTCCGCCACGGGGAGACCAACGGCGCCTCGAGCGTTCGCTACTTCGGCAGCACCGACGTCGAGCTCTCGGCCGAGGGGCGCGCGCAGATGGCGCACCTCGGGGCGCACCTCGCTTCGCGGCGCGTGGACCTGTGGCTGGCGAGCAACCTGCGCCGTTCGTGGGTCGCGGCCGGCATCGTGTCGCGCGGCGTGCCGGTGCGTCTCGATCCCGACCTGCGCGAGATCCACTTCGGGCAGTGGGAGGGCCTCACGCGCGAGGAGATCCAGGCGCGCGACCCGGTGCTCTTCCAGGATTGGCAGGCCGGCGCCGAGGGCTTCGAATATCCGGGCGGGGAGGCGCGCAGCGCATTCCGAGCGCGCGTCGGGCGGGCGGCGCAGCGGCTGCTCGTGAGCGGCGCTTCCAATGCGGCGGGCGTGCTCCACAAGGGCGTGATCCGCGAGCTGGCGCGGCAGCTCATCGGCACGCCGCTGGCGATGGGCGAGCCGCCGCTCGGCGGGGTGGTGGTGCTGACCCGGGTGGCCGACGGGCCGTGGATCCTCGGCGAGCGGAGCAGCGACCCGCCGGGCCTGGTCTCTGCGAACGCGTTCGCATAGCTTGGCAAGCCCCTGACGTGGCTCAGGATTCAGCGCCCTCGGCCGCGCAGAGCGCGAGTCCCGAGGCGACGGAGGTGAACTCGTCGCCGGTGCGGATGCGCTCCGGCGCGAAGCGCTCCTCGAAGATGCGCCGCACCGCGGGCACGAGCGACGAGCCACCCGTCAGGAACACGCGGTCCACGGCGCTGGGCGCGACCCCAGCGCGGGCGAGCAGGCCGTCCACGCAGCCCGCGATCGCTCGGAGCTCCGGCGCGATCCACGCCTCGAAGTCGCTGCGGCTCACCTCGACGTCGATCTGCAGGACGTCGTGGTCGATGCGGAAGCGCGCGGCGGGCGCGTGCGAGAGGGCGCGCTTGGTCTGCTCGGTGGCGCGGTGGAGCACGAAGCCGAGGTCGTGCTCGACCACACGCAGCAGCCGGTCGAGCAGGGCGGGCTCGACGGCCTCGCGGCGCAGGTCGATCAGCAGCTGGAGCGTGCGGCGCGACTTCAGCATCGAGACGTGGTGCCAGCGCTCGAGGTGCGTGTAGAGCCAGTCCGGCACGGGCAGGCGCCGGCCGAAGAACGAGACGAACTCGGCGCCGCGGCCGAGCAGCGGCGTGACGCAGTGGCGCACGAGCTTGCCGTCGAAGGCGTCGCCTGCGACGTCCACGCCGTCGTTGCCGAGGATCGAGCGGGCGCTGCCGTCGCGCGCACGGCCGGGGCCGACGCGCAGCAGCGAGAAGTCGCTGGTGCCGCCGCCGAAGTCGCCGATCAGGAGCAGCTCGTCGCGCTCGAGCCCGCGCTCGTAGTGGCGCGCGGCGCCGATCGGCTCGTACTCGAAGCGCACCTCCCGGAAGCCGGCGTTCACGAGCCCGGCGTGGAGGCGCGAGAGCGCGAGTGCCTCGTCCTCGTCGCCGTCGGCGCCCACGAAGCGCACCGGGCGGCCGACCACCGCGGCTCGCACGGGCTGGCCGAGCTCGGCCTCGGCCTCCTCGCGCAGCCGCCCGAGCAGGGTGCCGATCAGCTGTTCGAGCCGATAGCTGCGGCCGAAGATCTCCGTCGCCGAGAAGAGCCGGCTCGCGAGGAACGACTTCATCGACTGGATCAGGCGCCCGCCGTGCACCTCGCGCTCGAGATAGGCGACCAGCGCGGCCGGCCCGGCGTGCACCTCGACCGGGCTCTTGTCGTCCTCGCGGTCGAAGTAGAGCAGCGAGCGGAAGGTCGGCGTCAGCTCGTCGGGCCCGACGAAGCGCGCGAGCCGCGGCGCGCCCGCGCCGTCGCTGAGCGCGAGCGCGCTGTTCGTCGTGCCGAAGTCGAGGCCGAGGGCAGGGCGCGGCACGCCGGTTGTTTAGCAATCGGGGCTACTCTGCGGCGGATGTCTGGTCTCGATCCGGCGCTCGATGCGTGGCAGAGGAAGCGGGACGCGTTTCGCTGGGAAGCTCCCGACCGCTTCAACTTCGGCAGCGACGTGGTCGAGCGCTTCGCGCGCGAGCCTGCGCGCCCGGCCTTGCTCTGGCGCGGCGCCGACGGCGCCGAGCGCCGCCTCACCTACGCCGACGTCGCGCGCGGCGCGAACCGCTTCGCGCACCTCCTCCGCAGCCTCGGCGTCCGGCCCGGCGACCCCGTCGTGGTGATGCTGCCCAAGCTGCCCGAGTGGCAGATCGCTCTCGTCGGCGCGCTCGAGGCCGGCTGCCTGGTGATCCCGAGCTCCACCAGCCTGCGGCCGAAGGACATCGAGTACCGCGTGAACCACAGCGGCAGCGTCGCACTGGTGACGACGCCCGACTCGGCCGGCGCCGTGGACGAGGTGCGCGAGAAGACGCCGAGCCTCGCGCACCGCCTGCTGCTCGGGGGCGAGCGCCCCGGCTGGCTCGGCCTCGACGCCGCACTGGCCGCGCAGCCCGACGACGCCGGCGCGCGGCACGCTACGCGCGCCTCCGATCCCGCGCTCGTCTACTACACCTCGGGCACCACCGGCCCGCCGAAGGCGGTGCTGCACACGCACGCCTACACCTGGGCGCAGCGCTACACCGCTTCGTACTGGCTCGGGCTCCGCGGCGACGACCGACTCTGGACGACCAGCGACACCGGCTGGGCCAAGGCCGCCTACAGCGTGATCTTCGGCCCCTGGAGCGTCGGCGCCGAGGTGTTCATGTACGGCGGCCGCTTCGAGCCGCGCCGCGAGCTCGAGCTGCTCGAGGAAGCGGCGCCGCAGGTGTTCTGCGCGCCGCCCACCGAGTACCGCCTGCTCGTGAAGGAGGACAAGCTCGCCTCACTCCGCGTGCCGCGCCTACGCGAGTGTGTGTCGGCCGGCGAGCCGCTGAACCCCGAGGTGATCCGCGCCTGGCAGGAGAAGACGGGGCTCACGATCCGCGACGGCTTCGGCCAGACCGAGTCGATCCTCTTGATCGGGAACTTCCCGGGCAACCCGGTGCGACCGGGCTCGATGGGCCTGCCCATGCCCGGCCACGAGCTCGGCGTGATCGACGAGACCGGGCGCGCGCTGCCGGCCGGCGAGGTCGGCGACGTCGCGCTGCGCGGTGCGCCGCCGAGCCTGTTCCGCGAGTACTGGAAGGACGCAGCCGCCACTGCGCGCACTCGCCGCGGCGACTGGTACGTCACCGGCGACCGCGCCTTCGTGGACGCCGACGGCTACTTCTGGTTCGTGGGCCGCGCCGACGACGTGATCATCTCGGCCGGCTATCGCATCGGCCCCTTCGAAGTGGAGAGCGCGCTCGTCGAGCACCCCGACGTGCTCGAGGCCGCCGCCGTCGCTGCGCCCGACCCGGACCGCGGCGCCGTCGTGAAGGCCTACGTCGTGCTGCGCCCCGGCGTGCATGGCGACGCTGCGCTCGTGCGCCGGCTGCAGGATCACGTGAAGACCGTGACCGCGCCGTACAAGTATCCGCGCCAGATCGAGTTCGTCGCCGAGCTGCCGAAAACCGTGAGCGGCAAGATCCGCCGCGTCGAGCTGCGCGACCGCGCTCGCTCCTGACCGCCTCAAGCGCGTGCCGCGCCGGGTCGATGGGATCGCCATGAGCTCCGTCCCGTCCATCAAGGGCTCCGTCTTCGCCGGCGTGGTCGAAGACGTGAAGAAGCTGCTCCAGAGCGGACTCGCGCCGCGCCACGAGGCGAACCGCTTCCTCCAGCCGCAGGACTTCGCGCTCCTCGAGGAGCCCGTCGTCATCACGCGCTGGTACGACATCCGGATCTACGAGCGCATGAGCGAGCTGCTGCGCGAGGTCGAAGGCGGTGGCTCGAACGAGTATCTGCGGACGCTCGGGCGACAGACGGCGAACCGCCTGCTGGAAGCCGGCCTCTATTCGCAGCTCGAGTATCTGAACCGCGCCGAAGTCGCGAAGGCCACCGACGCCGCCGCGCGCTACGCCGCCTTCGGCCGTGACCTGCGGCTGCTCACGTCCTTGAGCGCCAGCATCCTCAACTTCTCGCGCTGGGCCTCGCTGCCGGACCCCGAGCGCGAGGGCCGCTACCGGATCGAGGTCACGGAGGCGCGCGACTTCCCCGAGGTGCTCGCCTGGCGCTCCGACGGCTTCGTCAACCAGATGGCGACCGTGCACGGCGACCCCGACCTCTGGAGCTGGGAGCGCGTCGCGGACGACCGCATCGTGTTCCGCATGCTCCGCGGGCTCTAGCGCACGAGCCGCTCGGGCAGCTCCAGCAGGAACACGATGCGCTCGGGCGCGACGCGCTCGCTCGTCCAGCGCCGCTTCGAGCCCTGTCGCACGTTGAGCTGGTTCATGAAGCCCTCGGTCGCGTAGCGGAGCGCTTCGGGGAAGGCGGCGGCGTTCGCGTAGACGATCTCGAGCTTGTCGGGGCGCGCAGGATCGATCCCGACGCTCGTCTCGAGGAAGCTGTAGAACGCAGCGGTGACGGTGGTGATCAGCCTCGCCTGGAGGAGGAGTGCGTTGCTGCTCTCCGCCTTCTTGGCGCGCTTCGCGAAATCCATCTGCTGGTAGCGGCCGCTCTCGAACTGGCGCTCGGCGGACAACGCGCCAGACTCCCGCGCGTAGTCGGGGTTGCGCTTCGCCACGACGTCCCACTCGAACTCGACCAGTTCGCGGAACACCGGCATCGGGTACCAGCGCGCGAGCTCGATCTTCTGCTCGAGCAGCTCGAGCGCCGCAGCGGAGAGCCGCGCCGCGAGCTGGTCGTTCGTGAGCTGGCCGCTCGTCCGGAGCTTCCGGAGGGTCGCCACGACGCCCATCACGATGGTGCCCTTGGCGCTCGGCTCCATGGTTCCCCCGAGTGGAACATCGGAGGAAGCACGGAGCGGCTTGAGGCGCTCAGTCCTCGTCGCTCGCGCGGAGCTTCGCGAGGACGCGAGTAGTCCTCGAGCGTGGTGGTGTCGCCGACCGTCTCCTTGCCGGCGGCGATGTCGCGCAGCAGTCGGCGCATGATCTTGCCCGAGCGCGTCTTCGGCAGCGCGTCGGTGAAGCGGATCTCCTTCGGCTTGGCGATCGCGCCGATCTGCTTCGTGACGTGGTCGAGCAGCGCGTGCGAGAGCGCGCCGTCCGCGTCGACGCCGCCGCGCGGCGTGACGAAGGCGACGATCGCCGTGCCGGTGAGGTCGTCGGGCCGGCCGACCACCGCGGCCTCGGCCACCTGCGCGTGCGAGACGAGCGCGCTCTCCACCTCCATCGTGCCGATGCGGTGGCCCGAGACGTTCATCACGTCGTCGATGCGGCCCATGATCCAGAAGTAGCCGTGCTTGTCGCGGTGCGCGCCGTCGCCGGGGAAGTAGACGTTCTTCCACTTGCTCCAGTACGTCTCGGCGTAGCGCTTCGGGTCGCCCCAGATGCCGCGCAGCATGCCGGGCCACGGCTTCGCGATCGCGAGGAAGCCGCCGCTGCCGGGCGGCACGGACTTGCCCGTCTCGTCGATCACGTCGGCGTGCGATGCCGGGGAACGGCAGCGTCGCGGAGCCGGGCCTCGTCTCGACCGCGCCGGGCAGCGGCGTGATCATGATCCCGCCCGTCTCCGTCTGCCACCACGTGTCGACGATCGGGCAGCGCTTGCCGCCGATCACCTCGTGGTACCAGATCCACGCCTCGGGGTTGATCGGCTCGCCGACGGTGCCGAGCAGCCGCAGCGACGAGAGGTCGTGCCGCTTCGGGTGCTCGTCGCCGAGCCGGATGAAGCTGCGGATCGCGGTCGGCGCGGTGTAGAGGATCGTGATGCGCCAGCGCTCGATCATCTCCCACCAGCGATCGGGCGCCGGGTGCGTGGGCACGCCCTCGTACATGAACGTCGTGGCGCCGTTCGCGAGCGGCCCGTACACGACGTAGGAGTGGCCGGTGACCCAGCCGATGTCGGCCGTACACCAGTAGATGTCCGTCGTCCTTCAGGTCGAAGATGGCCTGCGCTGTCGTGGTGACGTGGGTGAGGTAGCCGCCCGTCGTGTGCAGGATGCCCTTCGGCTTCCCGGTGGTGCCGCTGGTGTAGAGGATGAACAGCGGGTGCTCGGCGTCGAGCTTCGCGGGCGGGCAGTCCGCGCTCGCGCGTGGCCATCAGCGCGTGCCACCAGTGGTCGCGGCCGGGCTGCATCGTCGATCGGCTGGCCGGTGCGCTGCACCACCACGATCGCTCGACGCGACGGCGTGCCCTGCGCAGCGCCTCGTCCACCGCGGCCTTCAGCGCGAACGGCGCGCCGCGCCGGTAGCCGCCGTCGGCGGTCACCACCACCTTCGCGCCCGCGTCGTTGATGCGGTCGCGCAGCGACTCGGCCGAGAAGCCGCCGAACACGACGATGTGCGGGGCGCCGATGCGCGTGCAGGCCAGCATCGCGATCGCGAGCTCGGGCACCATCGGCATGTAGAGCGCGACGCGGTCGCCCTTCTCGACGCCGAGGCCCTTCAGCACGTTCGCGAACTTGCACACCTCGCGGTGGAGCTGCGCGTAGGTGAACGTGCGCGTGTCGCCCGGCTCGCCTTCCCAGATGATCGCGGCCTTGTTGCGGCGCCAGGCGTTCGCGCCGTCGAGGTGCCGGTCGAGGCAGTTGTACGAGACGTTGGTCTTGCCGCCGACGAACCACTTCGCGAAGGGCGGCTTCCAGTCGAGCACCTTCTTCCAGGGCGAGAACCAGAAGACGTGCTCGCTGCGCCATCTTCGCCCAGAAGCGCTCCGGGCTCTTCGCGCCGAGCTTGCGGTGCGCGCCGACCTGGTCTTCTTGCTCCAGTTCGCCTGCTTCGCGAACTCCGGCCGCGGCGCGAAGACGCGCTTCTCCTTCAGCAGGGACTCGATGTCGGCCATGGGTGCGTGCTCCTGGGCGGTGAGGGCTCGAGGCGCGTCGCCTCCGGCTCACTGCGCGCTTCGCTGCATTCGCGCATCCAGGCCTCGACATCGGCCGGGTGCTTCGGGATCGCGGCGGTCAGGTTCTCGCAGCCGCCGGCGGTGACGAGCACGTCGTCCTCGATGCGCACGCCGATGCCGCGCAGCTCCGCGGCGCGCTCGCGTCGTCGGCGGCCACGTAGAGGCCGGGCTCGACCGTGAACACCATGCCGGGCTCGAGCGCGCGCGGCTTGCCGTCCACCGCGTACGCGCCGACGTCGTGCACGTCGAGGCCGAGCCAGTGGCTGGTGTTGTGCATGTAGTAGCGCCGGTAGCGCCTCGCCCTGGATCAGCTCGTCGGCGCGGCCCGAGAGCAGGCCGAGCTCGACCATGCCCTCGACGAGCCTCGCATCGTCGTCGCCTGTGGATCTGCGGCAGCGTCGCGCCCGGCTTCGCGAGCGCCGAGCCCGCGAGCTGCGCCGCGAGCACCACCTCGTAGACGTCGCGCGCTGCGCGCCGCGGTAGCGCCGCCGACCGGGTAGGTGCGCGTCACGTCGGAGGCGTAGCCCTCGAGCTCGCAGCCGGCGTCGATCAGCACCAGCTCGCCGTCCGCGAGCGTCTGGTCGTTGCGCGATGTAGTGGAGGATGGTCGCGTTGCGCCCGCCGCCGACGATCGCTCGAGTAGGCGGGCCCGGCGCGCGCCGCGGCGGCGGAACGGTGTAGTCGAGCGCGGCCTCGAGCTCGTACTCGAAGCGCCCCTCCTCGGCGAGCCGCGCCGCCGTCGCGGTGCGCCTCGGCGCTGATCGCCGACGCGCGCCGCATGATCTCGAGCTCCGCCGGCTCCTTGCGCAGCCGCATCTCGTGCAGCGATCGCGCGCGGGTCGACGATCTCGGCCGGCGGCACGAAGCCCGCGCGCGAGCGCAGCCGCATCGTCGTCGAGGATCTCGACGAGCGCGCGTCGAGCTTCGTGTCGCGGCCGAGCACGTGGTAGATGCGCTGCGCGCGCTTCGAGCAGGCTCGGGCAGCTTCGCGTCGAGCAGCTCGGCGCGGGATGCGCTTCGTCGGCGCCGTAGTCGGCAGACTGCGCCCTCGACGCCCGGCCGGTAGCCGGTCCAGGTCTCCGCGGCGCGGTCGCGCGGCTCGACGAAGAGCGTGTAGGCGGGGCCGCCGTCGGTGCGCAGCACGGCCGCGGCGTGCGGATGGTCGAAGCCGGTCAGGTACCAGAAGTCGCTGTCCTGGCGGAACGGGAACTCGGTGTCGGCCGAGCGCGTGACGAGCCGCGCGCCCAGCAGGATCGCGACGGCGTCGGGGCCCATCGCGCTCGAGGAATCGCTGGCGGCGCGCGGCGTACACGGCGGCGCAGGATAACGGGGTCGCCAGCCGCCAGGCGCAGGCGCTCGCAGACGACCTCGACGCCGCCGCAGCGCGTGGCGCAGACCCGATCGCCGACGCGCGACGCCGGTGTAGTAGAGCTCGCCCGCGCCGGTCCGCGGCAGCGCGAGGTCTGCGCACCCGGCCGTCGCGCGTCGACCACGTGGACGCGCCCGCTCCAGCGCGTCACGACGACGCTGCCGTCGGCCTCGGCGCGCACGTCCTGCACGAAGTCGTGGCGCCGGGTCGAAGGCGTCGTCGAGCGGGACGAGGCCCGATCGGCAGGCCGCGCCGCGCGGAGCGCTGATGCGCAGCCGCAGGCGCGCCCGTCCGACGCCTCGGCGAAGCAGCCGGTGCCGTCCGCGCGCGAAGGTGAAGAACTGGAGCTCGGGGTCGGTCGACAGCGCAGCCGCTCGCGGCCCGTCGGCGTCGAGGACGCGCGCATCGTGGAGCACCGCCGCCCGCGCCGCCCAGCGGCAGGAGGTCGGTGTTCACCCAGATCTCGTGGCGCAGCGGATCGCAGGCGATGCTCTTCGCGAGCGTGCGCCAGCCGGGCGGGTCGCTCGAGCACGTGCTCGGCGAGGACCGCGCCGCCCTCCGACGAGCACCACGAGCGAGCCCTCGTCGTCGCGCTCGAAGCCGTAGCGCGTGACGAGGATCTGCCCGTCCGGGCCGAGGGCGAGCTCGTTCAGGCCGAGGCCCGCGCTCGAACTCGCGCACCTCGCCGCGTCGCGGGGTCGACGCTAGCCCGCGACGTCGAAGTAGGTCGGTGAAGTAGACGCGGCCGTTCGGGTGGGCGAGCACGTCCCAGACGCCCGGTGGGAGCGACGCCGGGCCGAGCTCGAGCGGCGGCAGGAAGCGCTCGTGCGCGAGGTCGAAGCGGCCGATCCAGCTGCGGGCCGGGCTCGGCCGAGGTCGGCGCGTCGGGTCGCCGCCCGCGGCGCGCAGCGCCGACCAGAAGGCCGCGTCGCCGAAGTAGAGCACGGCGCCGCGCGCGTCCCCGTACCAGGCGCAGGAGCGCCTCGGCCCCGCTCGCCGGCGCCGGCTCGACGTAGATCGCGCGGGCCGCCGGCCGGCGCAGCATCGCGGCAGGAGAGCACGAGCGCCGGCGAGCAGGGTGCCAACGCGGCGGCAGTGCACTGCGTGGCGTCGGAGCGCCGAAGCGCCTCGATCCTGCTCGAGTTTTCCGGCTCGAAGGGCGCGCGGCCACCTCGCCGCCGCCAGCGGTGGCTGCGGCTCTCGCCGTCGGCGACCGCGCGCTCGATCCGGGAAAGGCCCGTCGCCTCGGCCGGTTGCGCGTCGTCTCGGCGCGCGTGCCAGAGCTGGCACGATTCGTGAAATACGTCGGAGCTCGTGGAGCCAACCTGGCAGGGAATCGGACGGTGGCACACGGGCGCGCTCACCCCCGATTCCCGAGCCAAGGAGAGTACGGAGCTACCAAGCAGGCGCTTTCCCCCAGAACGGCACCCCGCCTGGTCCCAGACTCTCCAAAAGCCCCAGGTTGAACGGCCCTCCGGAATGGTTCCGGGGGGCCTTCTTCTTTCTGGGCTCCGCGAGCGCCGCGCGCCTAGACCGGCGTCTCTTCGGGCTGCTGCAGCACCGCGACCACCTCGTCCGCGAAGGTGTTCGCGAACCAGCCCTTCACGCCCGCCGCCTCGGCGATCTCGGCCGCCCGCCGTCGGATTGCGCCACGCGATCGCCTCGAGCGTGGTGTTCGGGCAGAGCACGCCCGGGTCGAGGCCGATCTCGCGAGCGCGCTCGGAGCGCCAGCGCTTCAGCAGCAGCAGGCGCCGCTCGGTGCGGCGGTCCATGCGCCGCCGCGGCGGCGCGTTGCCGCGCTCGACGCTCTTCGGGATCGGCCCGTGGCCCTTCTTCTCGCCCCGCTCGACCGCGCCGAGCACCTCGCGCCCGAAGCGGCGCAGGATCAGCTCGGTGACGCCCTTGATCGCAGCGAGCTCGGCTCTCGTCGTGCGGCCGCCGCTCGGCGATCTCGAGCAGCGTGCGATTGCCGAGCACCTTGAAGGAAGGGCGGTCGATCTCGCGCGCGCGTCGGTCGCGCACCAGGTAGAGCTCGCGCAGCACCGAGAGCGCGATCGGGTCGAGGTTGCGTGCGCCCTTGATGCGCAGGTAGCCGAGCTTGTCGAAGCTGCGCTCCGGCCACTCGCGGCGCGAGAGCGCCTCGAACTCCTCCTCGGCCCAGCTCGATCCGCTTCGCCTTGCGGAGCTCGCGCTCGAGGCGTTCCGCGAGCGGGATCAGGTGCGCGACGTCCGCCGCTGCGTAGGTGAGCTGGCTGTCGCTCAGCGGACGCTCCGACCAGTCCGAGCGCTGCTCGTCCTTCGGCAGGCGGATCTCGAAGTGACGCTCGACGAGCGCCGCGAGCCCGACGGCCGGATAGCCGAGCAGCTGCGCGCTGATCATCGTGTCGAAGAGGCCGTCGAAGCGGAAGCCGCAGTCGCGCTTCAGCACGAACAGGTCGTACTCCGCGGCGTGGAAGATCTTCCGGATGTCCGGCGTCGCGAAGAGCTTCGCGAGCGGCTGCAGCTCCTCGGGCCCGCCGAGCGCGAGCGGATCGACGAGGAAGATCTCCTTCTTCGTCGCGATCTGCACGAGACACGTCTTGTCGAAGTAGTGATAGAAGCAGTCGGCCTCGGTATCGATCGCGACGATCTTCTCGCGCATCAGATCCCGAGAGAGCGCATCGAGGTCAGCTGTGGTCTCGATGCGCTGGAACTCGCCCACTCGAATCCTCGCTCGCCGGGGGACCTGCTTCCAACTGCCGGGAGGAGGCGGAGGGCGACGGCAGCCGGCGGATCCTAGCTGACGCGCGGGACCGACCGAAAGTGCGCGCCGTGACACGCCTCGGATGCGGCGCTAGCGTCGTTCCGTTCAAAGAGACGTCGTTCCATGATACGGAACGGGGCGGGGACGTGACGGAGCTGCTCTTCCAATCCGTGGATCGCGCGATCGACCTGCTCTTCCACCTCCACGAGCAGGCGCAGCCGCGCGGCGTGTCCGAGATCGCGCGCGCGCTCGAGCTGCCGAAGTCCACCGTGCACCGCCTGCTCCAGGCCCTCGCCCGCCGCGGTCTCGTGGAGCAGGAGAGCGGCCGCTATGCGCCGGGCGCGCGGCTCGTCGCGCTCGGGCTCGGCGCCCAGGAGCGCGACCCGGTGGTGGGCGCGGCCCGGCCCATCCTCGAGGAAGAGGCGCGCGCCCTCGGCGAGACGGTCTTCCTGATGGCACCGCGCAGCGCCGGCATGGTGGTGCTCGACAAGGCGGAGGGGGCCGGCTTCCTGCGCGCGGCGCCGCGGCTCGGGGAAGTCGTCCCGCTCCACGCGACGGCCGCCGGCAAGCTGGCCTTCGCGTTCGCGCCCGAGCGCTTCCCCCTCGACGAAGCGGGCGTGGAGGCCTTCACCGAGCGCACCCTCGTGGATTCCGAGGCGCTGCGCGCCGAGGTCGAACGCGCGCGCAAGCAGGGCTTCGCCGAGAACCACGGCGAGTGGATCGACGGGCTCTCGGTCGTCGCGGCGCCGGTCTTGCTCGACGTCGCGGGCGGCAGCCGGCGCCTGATCGCGGTGCTGGCCGTGGCGGCGGCGACGCCGCGGCTGCGCGAGCTCGGCGCCTCGCGCGTGGCGCGGCGCGCCGTCGACGCCGCCCGCCGCGTGCAGGTTCGGCTCGGCGCCCCCACCACCTCCACCCGCAAGACGAGGAAGGCATCATGAAGGTCTGGATCGACGGTCGCATCGTGGACGGCGCCGAAGCGCGCGTGCCGGTCACCGATCACGGCTTCCTGTACGGCGACGGCGTGTTCGAGGGGATCCGCGTCTACGGGCGCCGCGTGTTCCGGCTCGAGCAGCACCTGGCGCGGCTCGCGGTGTCGGCGCGCGCGGTCGGGATCGAGATCCCAGGCGGTCTCGACGGCGCGCGCGAGATCATCCTCGCCACGTCGCGCGCGTTCGGCGCCGACGATGCGTACGTGCGCTTCATCGTCTCGCGCGGCGAGGGCGCGCTCGGCGTCGACCCCACCACGTGCCCGCGCCCGCGCGTGGTGTGCATCATCGACCACATCCGCATCTACCCGGCCGAGACGCTGGAGCGCGGCATCAGCATGGTGACGTCGAGCTGGCGGCGGCCGCCGGCGGACGTGCTCGACCCGCGCGTGAAGAGCCTCAACTACCTCAACAATGCGCTCGCCAAGCTCGAGGCGAGGCGGCAGGGCGCCGACGAGGCGCTGCTGCTCAACGCGGCCGGGCTGGTGGCGGAGGCCAGCGTGGCGAACGTCTTCGCGGTGCGGGCGGGCGCGCTCGCCACACCGCCGCCCACCGACGGCGCGCTCGAAGGCATCACGCGCGGCGCGGTGCTGGAGCTGGCCTCGCTCGAAGGCATTCCGAGCGCAGAGCGCTCGCTCGGACGCTACGACGTGCTCGGTGCCGACGAGGTCTTCCTCACCGGCACCGGGGCGCGCATCGTGCCGGTGCGTTCGCTCGACGGCGAGACGATCGGCAAGGGCGAGCCCGGGCCGATCACCCGCCGGCTGCTTGCCGCCTTCACCGCGCTCGTGCGCTCGGGCGGCACCCCGATCGATGCCTGACGCCATGGATCGGGAGCAGGCGCAACGCTACGCCGAGCAATGGATCGCCGACTGGAACGCGCGTGACCTCGCCGCGGTGCTGGCCCACTTCGAGGACGACGTCGAGTTCACGAGCCCGCGGGCCCTTGCGGTGGTCGGCGTCGCCACGGTCCGCGGCAAGCCCGCGCTGCGCGCCTACTGGACCCGGGCGCTCGCCTCGATCGGCTCCCTGCGCTTCGTGCTGCGCCGCATCTCCTGGGACCCCACCACGTCGGAGCTGTCGATCTTCTACGCCCGAGACGTGGACGGTCGCTGCGACGGCGCGGCCGAGGTCCTCCAGTTCGGCAGCTCGGGCCGGGTCGCGCGCGCCGAGGTCTACCACGGGTTGTTACCCTAGGCGCCACTCCGGGGGTTCTCGTGCGCTGGACTCGCGCCTTCATTCCGACGCTCCGCGACGACCCGGCCGACGCCGAGGCGGCGAGCCATCGCCTGCTCGTGCGCGGCGGCTTCATCCGCCAGCTGATGTCGGGCGCGTACTCGCTGCTGCCGCTCGGCGTGCGCAGCATCGCGAAGATCGAACGCATCGTGCGCCAGGAGATGAACAAGATCGGCGCGCAGGAGTTCTCGCTGCCTGCGCTCCAGCCGGCCGAGCTGTGGCAGAAGACCGGGCGCTGGGAGACGGTCGGCGACGTGATGTTCCGGCTGCGCGACCGCCACGGCGCGGAGCTGTGCCTCGGGCTCACGCACGAGGAGGTGTTCACCTGGCTCGCGCGCGAGCTGCGCTCCTACAAGGAGCTGCCGCAGCTCTGGTACCAGTTCCAGACCAAGTTCCGCGACGAAGAGCGCCCGAAGTCGGGCCTGCTGCGCGTGCGAGAGTTCGTGATGAAGGACTCGTACTCCTTCGATGCCACGCGCGCTGGTCTCGATCACTCCTTCCAGCAGCACTTCGACGCCTACCGCAAGATCTACGAGCGCTGTGGCATGGACACGCTCGCGGTCGAGGCCTCCTCCGGCGCGATGGGCGGCAGCGAGTCGGTCGAGTTCATGGTCGAGACCGACGCCGGCGAAGACTGGATCGCCGCCTGCGCCGCGTGTGGCTACGCCGCCAACGTGGAGAAGGCGACCTCGGCGCTGGCCGCCGTCGCGGACGAGCCCGGTCCCGCTGCTCCCGAGAAGTTCCCGACGCCCGGCGTACGCACGATCGCGGACCTCACCACGTTCGCGGGCGGCGCTCCCGCGGAGCGCCAGATCAAGACGCTGGTCTACGTGCTCGACGGCGAGATCGCCCTCGTGCTGCTGCGTGGCGACCACGACCTCGCGCACCAGAAGCTGGCCGACGGCACTGGCGCGCGGGAGGTCCGGCCGGCGCGCGCCGACGAGATCCGCGCGGCGCTCGGCGCGAGCGCCGGCAGCCTCGGCGGTGTCGGCGTCGCGGGTCGCCGCATCCTCGCGGACCAAGCGCTCCAAGGCCGCCGCAACATGACCACGGGCGCGAACCAGGACGACTTCCACGTGCGCGGGGTGGACGTCGCGCGCGACATCACCGTCTCGGCGTGGCTCGACCTGCGCGTGGCGAAGGCGGGCGAGCCGTGCCCGCTCTGCGAAGGGCCGCTCAGCGTGAAGAAGACCGTCGAGGTCGGCCACATCTTCAAGCTCGGCACGAAGTACAGCGAGGCGCTCGGCGCGAGCGTGCTCGACGAGCATGGCAAAGCGCAGCCGATCATCATGGGCAGCTACGGCATCGGCATCGGGCGCTGCATGGCCGCCGTCGTCGAGCGGAACCACGACGAGAAGGGAATCGTCTGGCCCGTCAACGTGGCGCCCTTCGAAGTGGTGATCGCGGTGCTGAACCCGAAGGACGTGAAGACCGCCGAGGCCGGCGAGCGCCTGTACGAGGAGCTCACGAAGGCCGGCGTCGACGTGATCATCGACGATCGCGACGAGCGCCCGGGCGTGAAGTTCACCGACGCCGAGCTGGTCGGGATCCCGTGGCGGCTCACGATCGGGCCCAAGGGCCTCGCCACCGGCAAGGTCGAGCTCGTGCGCCGCAAGGACGGGCGCAAGCGCGACCTCGACCTCGACAAGGCCGGCGAGGCCGTGCTCGAGACGATCCTCGAGGAGCGGCGCTGATCCTCGAGGTGGCCGTCCTCGACGTGCGGCCCGGCGAGGCAGCGCGCTTCGAGCAGGCTTTCGCGCGAGCGGAGCGGCTGATCGCGTCGGCTGCCGGCCATCAGCGCCACGAGCTGCGCCGCTGCCTGGAAGTGCCGGATCGTTACCTGCTGCTGGTCTGGTGGGCTTCGCTCGAGGACCACACGCAGGGGTTTCGCGGCTCCGCGGCGTACCAGGAGTGGAAGGCGCTGCTGCACCACTTCTACGACCCGTTCCCGGTGGTCGAGCACTACGCGCCCGTCGCAGTGGTGCCGGCGTAGGTACCTGCGGCGTTTATGCCGCACGCATCCGGCGGCGGCATACCTCGTCGCCAGTCGCGGCGTCCACAGCCGGATGTGTAGAATGGCGCCCGCCTCGAAGCGAAGGAGCGCGCATGGAGATCGTCACCACGGGCTACGGCTGGGAGTTCCTGTTCCGCTGGTTCCACTTCATGGCCGGCATCGCGTGGATCGGGATGCT
This sequence comes from uncultured delta proteobacterium, assembly GCA_963716895.1. Taxonomy (GTDB): domain Bacteria; phylum Myxococcota_A; class UBA9160; order UBA9160; family UBA6930; genus JBFIYM01. The sequence continues at coordinate 1,863,816 of CAVQUJ010000010.1, read as the reverse complement.
CTACTACTTCAACTTCGTCCAGACGCCCTTCTTCGCGACCGAGCTCGGCGGCCAGGCCAAGAGCGCGATGACGCGCGGCCTCGTGCCGAGCGCGATGTGGTGGTTCCGCTGGGGCGCCATGTTCACGTTCGGCACCGGCTGGCTGATGATCCTGATGTACCTCGGGATGGACGGCCTCGGCCTCGGTGACGGCCTGATCACGCGGATCCTCACCGGCGGCACGCTCGGCACCCTGATGTGGGCCAACGTCTGGTTCGTGATCTGGCCGGCGCAGCGCGACTTCGTGATCAAGAACGCGGTGCAGGTGGCCGCGGGCGGCCAGGCGATCCCCGAGGCGGCGGCCAAGGGCGCGCTCGCCGGCCGCATGTCGCGCACCAACACGCTGTTCTCGATCCCGATGCTGTTCTTCATGGGCTCCGCGCGGCACATGACGCCGGGCTTTCTCGACGGCACGAACGACCTCGTCTACTGGGTGCTCGCGCTGGCGGTGATCCTCGCGCTCGAGCTGAACGCGCTGATGGGCGTGGCGCCCGGCCGCCAGAAGTATCTCACCACGGTGTCGGGCACGATCCACGTCGGGCTCGCCCTCACGCTCGTGCTCTATCTGATCGGCGCCGTGGTAAACAGCTGACGCAGGCGTGGCGGCCACCGCACGCGCCTGCGGTGAATGCACGTTGTGTTGCACGCTGCTGCGCGTCGACGAGCTGAAGAAGCTTGGCGGGACACCGTGCCGCGAGCTGCGCAAGGCGCCCGCGCCGCCGGGCTGCGGGATCCACGCGACGCGGCCGGCCATCTGCCGCGCGTACGCCTGCCTCTGGCTCTCGGGCGGGCTCGACGAAGAGGACCGGCCCGACCGGCTCGGCGCCGTGCTCGACCTCGCGGCCGAGGGCGGCGTGATGCGGCTGCGCGTGCACGAGGCCGCGCCGGACGCGTACGCGCGCTCGCCGCGGCTGCGCGAGATCGTCGCGCGCTACCGCGAAGCGATGCCGGTTCGCCTCTCCGACGTCTCGCGCGCCGGCGATCCGGATGCACCGATCCGCGAGCTCGGCCCGGGCGGCGCGGAGCTGCGCATCGAGGGCGACCAGCTCGTGCGCTTCGACGGCGAGCGCGAGCTGGAGCGCCGTCGCCTGCCGTGGCTCGAGCGCGGGCTCCGTCGCATCGCGCTCGCGTGGCGCGCGCGGAAGCTACGCGGGTACTACTGAGCCGTCGCCAATCAGGTTGTACAAGAGGTTTCGCATTGCGAACGCGGAGAACGCGTTCGCATCATCAGCGCGCGGCCGATGACGCGCCGCGAGAGGCGACAGCATGAAGAAGGCAACGGCTAGGAAGAGCAACGGGCTGCGGCGGGAGTACGACTTGTCGAAGTTGAAAGGCGGCGTTCGGGGGAAGTACTACCGCCGGTTCTCGGAGGGGACGAACCTGGTTCTCCTCGACCCCGACATTGCAGAGGCTTTTCCGAACGCTAAGGCCGTCAACGATGCGCTCCGAGTACTCGTGAACGTCGCAAGCACTCGCGTTCGCCCGGCTCGCCGAGGCAAGCGAGCCTAGTTCTGGCTCAAGCTCTGCAGATACGCCGCCAGCGCCGGCAGCTCGGGCTCGAGGTGGGCGAGCGGGATCATCGCCTTGGTCGTGCGCTTCGGCGTGTAGCCGGGCGGGTACTCGTTGCGCAGCACCTTGGCCTCGAGCAGCGCGAGCGGAGAGCCGGCGATGGGCGGGCCGATCGGGCCGGCCTGGCGGGGATCCTGCGCGTGGCATGCGGTGCAGTTCGTCTGGAACACCACCTGGCCGCGCTTCACGAGCGCAGCCTGCGGGTCGCTCTGCTCCCCCTGCGAGCAGGCGAGCGCGACGAGCAGCAGCGGGAGCAGGCGGCAGGGACGCATGCGACCTCCGAGGAGGGGCGAACCTAGCCTCTGATAGTCTGCACGGCGATGCCGAACGGCCTCCGCACGCGCGCGAATGCACTCACCGCGCTGCGACTCGTGTGCGGGCCGTTGCTCGTGCTCGCGCTGCTCGAGCATGCGGTGTGGACCGCGGCCGTGCTGTTCTGGCTCGCGGTCGCGACGGACCTTCTCGACGGCCGCGTCGCGCGCCGCTTCGGCGAGAGCAGTGCGCTCGGCGGCTTCCTCGACCACGTCACCGATGCTGCCTTCGTCTCGCTCGGGCTCGCGGCGCTGGCGCTCCGCGGCGAGGCGCCGGGGCTGCTGCCCGCGCTCGTGGCGCTCGCCTTCGTGCAATACACGCTCGACTCGCGGGTGATCGACGGCGGGGCGTTGCGCGCGAGCGCGCTCGGACGCTGGAACGGCATCGCCTACTTCGTGCCGGTCGGCACCGTGGTGAGCCGTGAGGCGCTCGGGCTCGCGTGGCCGGGCCACGGCCTCGTGCTCGCGCTCGGCTGGCTGCTCGTCGCGACCACGCTGCTCTCGATGGCGGACCGGGCCCGCGCGCTCACGCGCGCTCGGCAGGCTCGGCAGGACTGACGGCGCCGAACAGCTCCCGGTTCGCGCGGCGCAGGAACAAGAGCCCGATGGCTGCGTTGAAGAGCACGAAGGAGTTGTGCTGCACGAAGCCGAAGGCGGTCATCTCCATCGCGTGCTCGGGGAACAGCGTCGGCCAGAGGGCCACCGCGACGGCGCGGAACGGCCCGGGCACGAACGTGCCGAAGAAGATCGCCGGCAGCAGCCCCAGCATCGTGCCGAGCGGGATCTCGACGCCGAACAGCGCGGCGCAGCGGGAGTAGACGAAGATGGCGGCGATCATCGCCGGCGAACGCAGCAGCACGATCTTCACGTAGTGCAGCGGGCCGGCCTGCCGGAAGGCGCGCAGCAGGTCTCGATCGCGCAGCGCCGTGCCGAAGGGCACGCGCTTCGCGCGGAACAGGGCCACGAAGCCGGCGAAGAAGAGCAGGGCGGCGCCAGCGATGTACGGGATCGCATGGAACACCGCGGGCAGGCGCTCGCTCTCGAGCGCGTAGCCGAGCGACGCCCAGCTCAGCAGGTAGAAGAACTCGCAGAACATGATGAAGAGCATGCTCGAGCCGACCTGCCAGCCCGGCACGCCGCGGGTCCGGTTCAGATAGAGCGCGATCGCACCCTTGCCGACCTGCTCGTTGAGGATCGAGAGGATGTACGCGCTGGCCCGCACCGGCAGCAGGCTCGTGTACGGCACCGGCGTGTTGAACCACGTCACGGCGCGCCAGAGCACGAGCGTGTCCACGACCAGGTAGAGCAGGGAATAGGGAACCATCAGCGCGAGCCACTGCGTCCACGGCACGCCGCCGAAGATCTCGGCGAGATACGCGAACGGAGAGCGGTCGGGCCCGGCCGCGGCGGCGATGCGCCGGTACAGATAGGCGAAGCATGCCAGTGTGATGAGCCACGGCAGCGCGTGCGCCCAGAGCGGGCGCCGAGCCGGCGGCTGCGGCGGAGAAGCGGCAGGTGCGGTCAAGAAGCCTCCGCTTCGAGGAAGGTCCAGGCGAGCGTACGCTCGAGCGGCGTGAGCGCGAGACCGAGGCGGCGCGCAGCGGGCAGCGGGTCGATGCGATCGTCGTGCTCGAGCACGCCGAGCATCGCGCGCGTGAGCGGCGGCTCCACGGCCGCACGCTCGAAAACGAAGGCGAGTGCCTGCGCCGCCGCGAGCGGAAGCCCCACGATGTGCGGGCGCCGTCCGAGCAGCGCGGCCACGCGCGACACGAGCTCGCGATGCGAGAGCGACTCCGGCCCCGCGAGGTCGAGCGCCTCGCGCTCGACGTTCGCCGTCAGGGCGAGCTCGAGCGCGCGCACCAGGTCGCGCGCATCGATGGGCTGCTCGAGCGTGGCGCCGCCGCGCACGAGGAAGGCCACGGGCGCAGTCGCCTGCGCGCGGAGCGCGTGAGCGCCGGCCTCGCCCGGCCCGAGCACCATCGGCACGCGCAGCACCGTCGCCGGCACGGCGCCCGCGAGCAGCGCCGCGTCGGCGCACCCCTTCGACGCGAGGCAGGCGTTCGGCGAGCTCGGCTCGGCGCCGAGGATGCTCACTGCGACGAGGCGTCGCGCTCCCGCCTTCGCGGCGGCTGCCACGAGCGCGCGCGCCGGCCGCTCGTGCGCATCGACGTAGCGGCTCTGCCGCGTCTCCTTCAGGATGCCGACGAGGTGCACCCAGTCGCTCGCGCCGGTGCCTGCTTCGGCGAGCGCGTCCGCGTCGGCCCAGTCCACCTGCACGATCTCGAGACGCAGTCCGGGCGGGAGGTCGCGCAGGCTCGCGGCGGCGCGCTCCGAGCGCACCAGCGCGCGCACCGGCCGGCGGCCGGCCACGGCACGGATCAGCGAACGGCCGAGTCGGCCGTTCGCGCCGGTCACGAGCAACGCCGACTCCGACACGCGGGCACCATAGCCCTGCCGAAGTCACCTATGCTCGGGCGGTGATCGTTCGCGTGTGGCTCGCCCTTCTCGTCGCCGCGCTCGGCTGCGCCGGCTTCGATCCCATCGCGCAGGATCCGCCGCTCGACGCGGTGCATCCGGCCCTGAGCGCCGAGGTGGTGTTCGAGAGCGGCGGCGCGCGCATGTTCGGGCTGATCTACGAGGCGCCGGGCGCCGGCCCGCATCCCACCGTGATCGTGCTGCACGGCTTCCCCGGCAACGAGCGCAACCTCGACCTCGCGCAGGCCATTCGTCGCGCGGGCTGGAACGCGGTGTTCTTCCACTATCGCGGGGCCTGGGGGAGCCGGGGCGACTTCTCCTTCGTTCACGTGCTCGAGGATGTCGCCGCTGTGGTCGCGACGCTCCAGCAGCCCGCCTTCGCCACGCAGCACCGCATCGATCCGTCCCGGCTCGCGCTCGTCGGTCACAGCATGGGCGGCTTCGCGGCGCTGGTGTCGGCGAGCGAGCTGTCGGCCGTGGACTGCGCGGCCTCGCTGGCTGGCGCGAACCTCGGGCTCTGGGCCGAGGCGGTGCGCACGCCCGAAGGCGAGGCGCGCATGGCCGGCGCGCTCGACGGCTGGTCGGGGCCGATCCGCGGCACGAGCGGCGTCGCGCTCGTGGCCGAGGTGCGCGAGAACGAGACGCGCTTCGACCTGCGGACCCACGCCGCGCAGCTCGCCTCGAAGCCGGTGCTGCTCGTGGCCGGCAGCCGCGACGAGGTAGCGGCGCCCGCTCTCCATCACGACCCCGTGGCTGCAGCGATCGCGGCCCAGCCGGGCGCGCAGCTGCGCACCGCAGTGCTCGACGCCGACCACGCCTTCGCCGATCGCCGCGTCGAGCTCACGAGATTGGTGGTAGGTTGGCTCGCGGGACCCTGTGCGCAGGCGGGGCAGGGCCCCCGCGCGCAGTGAGCCGCAAGCGAAGCGCGCAGCGAGCGGGGCGAGCGAAGCAACGAGTGCGGCGAACGAAGTGGAGCTGAATGTTCCCCATCCGCGACGACAATCCGACGCTCGATCGCTCCGTCGTGACGGTGGCGATCGTCGCGCTCAACGCCTTGGCCTGGGTATTCGTGCAGGGCCTCGGCAGCGACAAGGCGCTCGCGACGTCGGTCTGTGAGTTCGGCGCGATCCCCGGCGAGCTGCTCGGACGCCTGGTGCCCGGCACCCAGGTGCCGCTCGGTCCCGGCATGGCGTGCACGATCGAAGGCCACGCCAACTGGCTCACCGTCGTGACGCACATGTTCCTGCACGGCGGCTGGTTCCACCTGATCGGGAACATGTGGTTCCTCTGGGTGTTCGGGGACAACGTCGAGGACTCGATGGGTGGCCCGCGCTTCGCGGCGTTCTACCTGCTGTGCGGGCTCGCCGCGTTCGCGGCGCAGGCGTTCACCAACCCGTCGAGCGCGGTGCCGATGGTGGGCGCCTCGGGGGCGATCGGCGGCGTGCTGGGCGCGTATGCGCGGCTCTACCCGCGCGCGCCGGTCCACCTGCTCGTCGTGTTCTTCGTGTTCGTGCAGCGCACCGTCGTGCCGGCGTTCCTGATGCTCGGCTACTGGTTCCTGCTCCAGGTGTTGGGCGGCATCCCCGCGCTCGCGTCGGAGGCCGGCGGCGTCGCCTTCTGGGCGCACGTCGGCGGCTTCCTCGCCGGCGTGTTGCTCGTGCCGGTGTTCTCGAAGCCGGAGCGCGTCGAGGCCCACCGCGTGCTGGTCGCGCGGGGCTACCCGTCCTGAGCGCGCCTCAGCGGTTCCGCAGCGAGTCTCGGATCTCGGTCAGCAGCACGACCTCGGGCGGCGGAGCCGCCGGCGGCGCGGGCGCCGCTTCCTGCTTCTTCTGCATCGCGTTCATCGCCTTCACGACCAGGAAGATGGCGAAGGCGATGATCGTGAAGTCGACGATCGACTGGATGAAGGCGCCGTACTTCCAGAGCACGGCCGGCGTCTCTCCTTCCGCTGCCTTCAGCGTGAAGGCGAGTCCGCTGAAGTTCACTCCGCCGAGCAGCATGCCGAGCGGCGGCATCAGCACGTCGCCCACGAACGAGGTGACGATCTTGCCGAACGCGCCGCCGATCACCACGCCGACGGCGAGATCCACCACGTTGCCGCGCATCGCGAACTTCTTGAACTCGTCGAGCAGGGCCATGTCGCCTCCTTGGACCGATGCAGCCTATCACGCTGCCGCGGGCGAGAGGGACACCACCACCGACTTGTAGGCCGGCGTGAGGCTGCCCTCGGCGTGATGCTCGAGAGGCACGAGGGGATTCGCCTCCGGGAAGTATGCCGCTGCGCAGCCACGCGGGATCTCGTAGGCGACGAGGCGAAAGCCGCGCAGCGCGCGCGTCGTCTCGCCGTCCGCGCTCGGGCAGTGGCTCGTGACGTCCACGAGCGCGCCGGCGGCGAGGTCGAGCGCGCGCAGATCCTCCGGGTGCACGAACACGACGCGGCGGTCGCCCGCGATGCCGCGGTAGCGATCGTCGTCGCCGTAGATCGTGGTGTTGTACTGGTCGTGGCTGCGCAGCGTCATCAGCAGCAGCCGGCCCGCTGCCACCTCGATGCGCGGCAGCGCCACCTCGCGCAGCTCGGCGCGACCACTCGGCGTGTCGAAGCGCCGCTCCGCCGGAGGCCGCGGCAGCGTGAAGCCGCCGGGTGCACGGACCCGCTCGTTCATCCTCTCGCAGCCGGGCACCACGCGCGCGATGCGCTCGCGGATGCGGTCGTAGTCCGCGGCGAGCTCTTCCCACGGCACGCGGCTCTCGTCGCCGAGCGTGGCGCGCGCGAGGCCCGCCACGATCGCGGGCTCGCTCGCGAGCTCGCGGGCCACCGGAGGCAGGCGCCCCTCGGAGCGGTGGACCTGCGCCATCGAGTCTTCGACGGTCACGAACTGCGCGCCGCTCCGCTGCACGTCGCGCTCCGTGCGCCCGAGGCAAGGCAGCACGAGCGCCTCGCGCCCGAGGAGGTGCGTGCGATTCAGCTTCGTGGCGACGTGGACGGTGAGACTCTGCCGCGCGAGCGCGTGCTCGACGAGCGACGTGTCGGGCGACGCCACGGCGAAGTTTCCGCCGAGCGCCACGAAGACGTGCGCGCGGCCGTCCGCCATCGCGCGGATCGCCTCGATCGTCGAGTAGCCCGGTCGGCGCGGCATGCTGGCGCCGAACTCCCGCTCGAGCGCGTCCAGGAATGCCGCGCGCGGCCGCTCCCAGATGCCCATGGTGCGGTCGCCCTGTACGTTGCTGTGCCCGCGCACCGGGCACGGGCCGGCGCCCGGCCGGCCGATGTTCCCCCGCAGCAGCAGCAGGTTCATCACCTCCTGCACGTTGCCGACGCCGTGGCGGTGCTGGGTCAGGCCCATCGCCCAGCACGCGATGGTGCGGGAGCTCGCCGCGTAGAGCTCCGCCAGCTCGCGCATCTCCCGCCGCGAGACGCCCGAGCCGGCGACGAGCTCGTCGAACGAGAACGCGTCGAGCGCCTTCGCGAAGCTCTCGAAGCCCGTGGTGTGCTCGGCAAGGAAGGCGCGATCGAGGACCCCGCCGTGCTCGGCGTCGAGCGCGAGCAGCTCCTTCATCACGCCCTTGAGCAGCGCGATGTCCCCGCCGACCCGCACGCGCACGAAGCGCTCGGCCAGCTTCGTACCGGCGCCGAGCAGCCCCGTGATCTCCTGCGGATGCCGGAAGCGCACGAGGCCGCGCTCACGCAGCGGGTTCACGCTCACGATGTGGCAGCCGCGGCGCGCGGCCTGTTGGAGCGTGGTGAGCATGCGCGGGTGATTGCTGCCGGGGTTCTGACCGATCACGAGGATCAGGTCGGCGAGAGCGAAGTCTTCGAGCGAGACGGTGCCCTTGCCGATTCCGATCATCTCGCCGAGCCCGACGCCGCTGGACTCGTGACACAGGTTCGAGCAGTCGGGCAGATTGTTCGTGCCGTACTCGCGCACGAACAGCTGATAGAGGAACGCCGCCTCGTTGCTGGTGCGGCCCGAGGTGTAGAAGACGGCCTCGTCAGGTGAGGCGAGGCTGCGCAACGCCTCGCCGGCGCGCGCGAACGCGGCGCCCCACGTGATGGGCTCGAAGCGATCGCCCCCGGGCCGCAGCCAGAGCGGCTCGGCCAGCCGGCCCTGCGCCTCGAGCCAGCGGTGCGGCTGCTCGCGCAGCTTCGAGACGGGCCAGGAGAGGAAGAACTCGCGCGACAACGTGCGCGTGGTGGCCTCGTGGGCCACCGCCTTCGCGCCGCTCTCGCAGAACTCGATCGCGCCGTGCCGCTTGCCCTCGGGCCAGGCGCAGCCCGGGCAGTCGAAGCCGCCCTCCTGATTGACGATGCGCAGGGCGGGCAGCGAGCGCGATATGCCCGCGCGCAGCGCGTGCAGCCCCGTCTCGACGATCGATGCGATCCCGCCGGCGGCCTCGTCGTCGGACATGGGCGCATTCTACCCGGCCGGAGCGCCCGGGAGGATCCGTTCGCGCGCGCCGTAGACGTTGAAGCCGCGCCCGCGCAGGAAGCCGACCAGCGCGATGTCGCCAGCCTCCGCGAGCGAGACGGCGAGGGAGGACGGCGCCGAGACGGCCGCCACGATCGGCACGCGCGCGGCCAGCGCCTTCTGCACGATCTCGAAGGAGGCGCGGCCCGAGACCACGAGCACGTGGCCCGCGAGCGGCAGCCGGCCGGCGCGCGCGGCCCATCCGATCACCTTGTCCACCGCGTTGTGGCGGCCGACGTCTTCGCGCGCGACGAGCAGCCGCCCGGTCGCGTCGAACAAGCCCGCGGCATGGAGGCCGCCGGTCTCGTCGAACACGCGCTGTGCGGCGCGCAGCCGTTCGGGGAGCGTGAGCAACAGCGAAGCGGCCAGACGCGTCGGGTCGTCGAGCGGCGCCGCCGTCGCGAGCGCGTTCTCGAGCGTGGCCTTGCCGCACACGCCGCACGACGAGCTGGCGAACAGGTTGCGCCGCAGCTTCTCGAGGTCCGGGCGCACGCCGGGCTGCAGCGTCACGCGCACCACGTTGTCCTCGGCCTCGGGGGTCGCCGTCTCGGTGCAGTGGCGCACCGACTCGATCTCGGCGAGCGAATCGACGACGCGCTCCGTCACCAGGAAGCCGGTCACCAGCTCGAGGTCGTGCCCCGGCGTACGCATCACCACCGCGAGCGCGGCGCCGGCGAGCTGGATCTCGAGCGGCTCCTCGTGCGCGACGCGGTCTCCCGCCGGCTCCGCGCTCCCGTCCGCGAAGCGCGTGACCTTCACCTCGCGGACGCCCTCGGACTCTCCGTTTCGTCGTGTCACTTCGCTCGCGAACCTCCTGCGGAGGTGGCCTGGGCCGGGAGGGGTCGCTGCTCCGGCGCTCGGCTCGGTGGTGTGCTGAGCGGGTGGAGGACCTGCGGGACCACACGCCCGCTCCTGGCCACGCTCGCTCCGCTCGCGCTCGGTTGTCGAGGCCCCTTCTCGTGACGAACCGCCTTCCTCCCGACCCCCGTTGCTCTGGAGGCGGCGCGAGAGCCGCGGCCCGGAGCGGGCATGCTTCGCTCGTCAGTCGAAGTTCAGCTCGAGACGCGCCGCTTCCGACATCATGCTCGGGCTCCAGGGCGGATCCCAGACCAGGTCGAGCTTCACGTCGGAGACGCCCTCGACGCCCCGCGCCTTGGCCTCGACCTCGGGCGGCAGCGTCTCGGCCACGGGGCACATCGGCGAGGTGAGCGTCATCCGGATCTTGACGCCGCCGGCCTCGTCGACGTCGAGGTCGTAGATCAGCCCGAGCTCCCAGATGTCCACGGGGATCTCCGGGTCGTACACGGTCTTGAGCACGTCCACGACGGCGGTCTTGAGGTGTTCGGTTTCCATGCTTCCCTACTCGGTCTTCACGGTGGTGGCGGCGCCGGCGAGCGCGGCCTGGAGCGTGTGCCACGCGAGCGTCGCGCACTTCACGCGCACCGGGTACTCCCGCACGCCGGCCAGCACCGCGAGCTTGCCGACGGCGGCCGCGTCGAACTCGCGCTGCGGGTCGCTGGTCACGAGCTCGTGGAAGGCGTCGAAGAGCTTCTGCACCTCGGCCACGGGTCGGCCCTTCACGGCCTGGGTCATCAGTGATGCGGAGGCGGTGGAGATGGCGCAACCGTTGCCCTGGAAGCCGACATCCTTCACCACGTCGTCCTCGAGCCGCACGTACACGTTGACGCGGTCGCCGCAGAGCGGGTTGTGCCCGGCCGCCTGACGGTTGGCGCCCTCCGGCACGCGGAAGTTCCGCGGCTGCTTGTTGTGATCGAGGATCGTCGTCTGATAGAGCTCGCGTAGATCCGCCATGTTCGCCTACGAGAACAGCTCGACGGCCTTGCGCACGGCCTGCGCCAGGCGGTCGAGGTCTTCGCGTTCGTTGTAGACGCCGAGCGAGGCGCGCGCCATCGCCGCGACGCCGTAGCGCTCCATCAGCGGCTGCGCGCAGTGGTGGCCCGCGCGGATGGCGACGCCTTCGCCGTCGAGCACGGTGCCGACGTCGTGCGCATGCACGCCGGCGAGGGTGAAGGAGAGCACGCCCGTCTTCTCGCGCGCGCGCCCGTAGATCCGCACGCCGGGGATCGCCTCGAGCAGCTGCGTACCGTACGCGAGCAGCTCGCTCTCGTGCGCCGCGACGCGCTCCATGCCGACGCCGCCGAGCCAGTCGAGCGCCGCGCCGAGCCCGACGGCGCCCTCGGCGTTCGGGCTGCCCGCCTCGAAGCGTGTCGGCACGCCCGCGAACGTGGTCTTGTCGAAGCTCACGGACTCGATCATCGAGCCGCCGCCCTGCCAGGGCGGCATCGTCTCGAGCAGCTCGGCCTTCGCATAGAGCGCGCCGATCCCGCTCGGGCCGTAGAGCTTGTGGCCGGAGACGGCGTAGAAGTCGCAGCCGAGCGCGCGTACGTCCACCGGAATGCGCGGCGCTGCCTGCGCGCCGTCCACCAGCACGGGCACGCCGTGCGCGTGGGCCTTCGTCACGAGCTCGCGCACCGGGTTGATCGTGCCGAGCACGTTCGAGACGTGCGCGACGGCGAGCAGGCGCGTGCGTTCGGAGAACAGCGCCGGCAGCGCGTCGAGCTCGAGCTCGCCGTTCTCGCGGATCGGCAGCACGCGCAGCCGCGCGCCCTGCTCCTCGCAGAGCATCTGCCACGGCACGATGTTGGCGTGGTGCTCCATCTCGGTGACGATCACCTCGTCGCCGGCGCCGACGTGCCGCCGCCCCCAGCTCCACGCGACCAGATTGACGGCCTCGGTGGCGTTCCGGACGAAGACGATCTCGCGCGCGTCGGACGCGCCGAGGAAGGCGCGCAGCTTCTCGCGCGCGCCCTCGTAGAGGCGCGTCGCGTTCTCCGACAGCTCGTAGACGCCGCGGTGCACGCTCGCGTAGCTCTCTTCGTAGAAGCGCGTGACGGCGTCGATCACCGCGCGCGGCTTCTGCGACGTCGCGGCGGTGTCGAGGTAGACGAGCGGCTTGCCGCGCTGGGTGCGCGCGAGCAGCGGGAACTGCGTGCGCAGGGAATGCTTCGTCACGGCGTCTCCAGCAGCTCGGCAAACGCGTCGCCGAGCGCCTCCGCGAGCGCAGGCTCGGGCAGCGCCGCGAGCACCTCCGCCGCGAAGCCGCGCACGAGCAGCGCGCGCGCCGCAGCTTCGTCGATCCCGCGCGCGCGCAGGTAGAACAGCGCGTTCTCGTCCACGCGGCCGATCGCCGAGCCGTGGCTGCACTTCACGTCGTCGGCGTGGATCTCGAGCTGCGGCTTGCCGTCGATCTCGGCGCCGTCCGAGAGCAGCAGGTTCGGGTTCGACTGGCGCGCATCGGTCTTCTGGGCGTCGGGGCGCACGAGCACGCGGCCGCGGAACACGCCGCGCGAGCGGCCCGCCAGCACGCCCTTGTACAGCTGGCGGCTCGTGCCGTGGGGGACGGCGTGGTCCACGAAGGTGTGGTTGTCCACCAGGCGTTCGCCGGTGCAGAGGAACAGGCCGGAGAGGCGCGCTTCCGCGCCTTCGCCCGCGAGCAGCACCGACAAGTCGTTGCGGACGAGACGGCCGCCGAGCGAGATCACGTGTGTGGCGAGCCGCGCGTCGCGCTCGAGCTGCGCCGCGGTGTTCGAGACGTGGAACGTGGCGGAGCCTTCGCGCTGGAGCAGCACGTGCTCGAGGCGCGCGCCCGGGCCGACGTGGAGCTCGGTCACGGCGTTCGTGAGCGCCGGCCTGTTCCCGATCGAGACGTGGTCTTGCACCACGACGGCCGAGCTGCCGCGGCCCGCTTCGATCCACACGCGCGGGTGGGAAGCAGTGGGCGCCGCTTCGGGGAGCGACAGGAAGACGAGGTGCAGCGGCTGTTCGAGGCGCGTGCCGGCGGGCAGCCGGATCGCGACGCCGTCGTCGAGCAGCGCCGTGGCGAGCGCCGCGAGCGAGTGCTGCTTCGCATCGACGAGCGAGCCGAGCCGGGTGAGAGCGCGGGGGTCGTGCGCCCGCCGCGCCGCAGCGAGCGTGGTCACTTCGACGTCGGGCGCGCGGAGCGTCGAGAGGCCGGGCACGAAGCGGCCGTTCGCGAAGACCAGCAAGCCGCACGCGAAGACCGGGCTCGCCAGCGCCTCGACCGCTTCGCGCGCGACGTCGGGAGCGCGGTCTTCGGGCAGCTGCCAGTCGAGCGCGGCGAGCTCGGCGAGGTTCGTGTAGCGCCACTCCTCGAGGCGCGTGGTAGGCAGCCCCTGCGCGGCGAAGGCCTCGCGGCCCGCGCGCCGGAGCGCGGCCACGGCGCCGGTTTCGCCGGCGCCGAGCGCAGCGGCCGCGTCGGCCGAGAGCCGCTGCCAGCGTTCGCCGGCTGTGGCAAGCGCGCTCATCGCGGGCTCGGCTCCTTCTCGAGCCACGCGTAGCCGCGCTGTTCGAGCTCGAACGCGAGCTCCTTGCCGCCGCTGTGCACGATCTTGCCCTCGGCCAGCACGTGCACGCGGTCGGGCACGATGTGGTCGAGCAGGCGCTGGTAGTGCGTGATCACGAGCATCGCGCGCTCCTCGCTGCGCAGCGCGTTCACACCGCTCGCGACGATGCGCAGCGCGTCGATGTCGAGGCCCGAGTCGGTCTCGTCGAGCACCGCGAGCGTGGGCTCGAGCAGCAGCATCTGGAGGATCTCGTTGCGCTTCTTCTCGCCGCCCGAGAAGCCCTCGTTCACCGAGCGCGCGAGCAGATCCTTCGGCATCTCGACGAGCGCCGCCTTCTCGCGCACGACGGTGAGGAACTCCATCGCGTCGTACGGCTCCTCGCCGCGATGCTGGCGCACGGCGTTCACTGCGGACTTGAGGAAGTAGTTGTTCGAGACGCCGGGGATCTCGACCGGATACTGGAAGGCGAGAAACACGCCGCGGCGCGCGCGCTCCTCCGGCGCGAGCCCGAGCAGATCCTCGCCGCGGTAGCGCACCTTGCCGGCCGTGATCTCGATGCCGGGGCGGCCGGCCAGCGCGCCCGCCAGCGTGCTCTTGCCCGAGCCGTTGGGCCCCATGATCGCGTGCACCTCGCCCGCGCGGAGCACCAGGTCGATCCCGCGCAGGATCGCCTTGCCGCCGGCCGAGGCCTCGAGCCCCTCGATCTCGAGCACCGCCTCCTTCATCCGACGCTCCCCTCCAGCGACAGCCCGAGCAGCTTCTGCGCCTCGACCGCGAACTCCATGGGCAGCTCGCGCAGCACCTCCTTGCAGAAGCCGTTGACGATCATCGAGACGGCGTCCTCCTCCGAGAGGCCGCGCTGGCGGCAGTAGAACAGCTGGTCGTCGCCGATGCGCGAGGTGGTGGCCTCGTGCTCGACGGTGGACGAGGCGTTCTTCACCTCGAGGTACGGGAACGTGTGGGCGCCGCACTTGTCGCCGAGCAGCAGCGAGTCGCACTGCGAGTGGTTGCGCGCGCCGTGCGCCTTCGGCCCGATGCGCACCAGGCCGCGGTAGGCCTGCTGGCCGTGCCCGGCGGCGACGCCCTTCGAGACGATCGTGCTGCGGGTGTTCTTGCCGATGTGGATCATCTTCGTACCGGTGTCGGCCTGCTGGCGATTGTTGGTGACGGCCACCGAGTAGAACTCGCCCACCGAGTCGTCGCCCTGGAGGATGCAGCTCGGGTACTTCCACGTGATCGCCGAGCCGGTCTCGACCTGCGTCCACGAGATCTTCGAGCGCCGCCCGCGGCACGCGCCGCGCTTGGTCACGAAGTTGTAGATGCCGCCGCGGCCTTCCTTGTCGCCGGGGTACCAGTTCTGCACGGTCGAGTACTTGATGGTGGCGTCGTCGAGCGCCACCAGCTCGACCACGGCCGCGTGCAGCTGGTTCTCGTCGCGGCGCGGCGCGGTGCAGCCCTCGAGGTAGGAGACGCTCGCGCCCTCGTCGGCCACGATCAGCGTGCGCTCGAACTGGCCGGTCTCCTGCGCGTTGATCCGGAAGTACGTCGAGAGCTCCATCGGGCAGCGCACGCCCTTCGGGATGTACGCGAAGGAGCCGTCGCTGAAGACCGCGGAGTTGAGCGCCGCGAAGAAGTTGTCGGAGTACGGCACCACGGAGCCGAGGTACGCGCGCACCCGCTCGGGATGCTTCTGCACCGCCTCGGAGAACGAGCAGAACACGATGCCCTGCTTCTCCAGCTCCGCCTTGTAGGTGGTGGCGACGGAGACGCTGTCGAAGACGGCGTCCACGGCGACGCCGGCGAGCCGCTTCTGCTCGAGCAGCGGGATGCCGAGCCGGTCGTACGTCTTCAGCAGCTCGGGGTCCACCTCGTCGAGGCTTTCGAGCTTCGGGCGCTGCTTCGGCGCCGAGTAGTAGTACATGGCCTGGTAGTCGATGCGCGGATACGTGATCTGCGCCCAGCTCGGCTCCTTCTCCTCCGCGAGGAGCTGGAGGAAGCGCCGATACGCCTTGAGCCGCCAGTCGAGCAGCCACGCGGGCTCCGCCTTCTTGGCGGAGATCAGCCGCACCGTCTCCTCGGAGAGGCCCTTCGGGATCCTCTCCTCTTCGATGTCGGTGACGAAGCCGTACTGGTATTCGCGGCTCGCCAGCTTCTCGAGCTCGCTCGCTTCGGACATGGCTCAGCTCCTCACCGCAGGCGACGGCGCGCGGCGGGTGTCGATGCCGAGCAGCGGCGCGCGCGGCCCCGCCAGCTCGGCGAGCGTCATGGCCTGGAGGGCGGTCAGCACACTCCGGTTGATGCGCTGCCACGGCTCCCGCACGCCGCAGCTCGACTCCTGCTCGCAGTGGCCCGGGCCGGCGCTGCACTCCATCAGCGCGAGCGGGCCTTCGAGCGCCTGGAGGATGTCGGCCACCGTCACGCGCTCGGGCTCGCGGGCGAGGCTGTAACCGCCCTTCGCACCGCGGTGGGACTGGAGCAGCTTCGCCGTCGCCAGCGTCTTCAGCATCTTGCTCACCACCGGGTGCGGCAGCGCCGTGCTCTCGGACATCTCGCGGGCGGTGAGCGTGGTGCCCGGCGCCTCCTTCGCGAAGCGTGCGAGCAGGACGATCCCGTAGTCGGTGAGCTTGCTGATGCGCAGCACGCCCGGGCTCTCCTCGTCGGCAGGAAGATCCGGAACGTACGGGACCGATTCGGTCCCGTAAATAGCGGACTGGGCCAGTCCAGTATTTTTGGGCTGCGATTGCCCCGCGGGGACGAGGCACTCCCTACTCTTCCACGTCCGTCAGGCGGGCGAGGGGCAGCAGCACGCCCGCCTGGTCGTGGCACCAGTCGAGCGGTGGCGCCTGGAGCACGCCGAGCGGGCAGATGCGGGCTGCGCCGAGCGCCGCGAGCTCCGGCTCGACACGGCCGGCCAGCGCGCCGAGGCCGGCCACGCCCACCGCCGCGAGATGGGGCCCGAGCGGCGCGAGCGCCGCGAGGAGCTGCGGGACGTCGGGTGCCGGGTGGACGCGCAGGAAGCGGTGGAGCGGCGAGCCGCGGAAGGCGGCGTCGGGCTCGGCCACGAGCGCGAAGTCGCGGCCGCGGACGACGCGCACGTCGGCGCCCGCCGCGGCGCGGAGCTCGGCGGTGTCGCGCTCGACTGCGAAGCGTGCGGTCGCGTCGGGCAGCGTGCGGCCGCGCGGCCAGCGCGAGGCTGCCGCAGCGAAGGCGTCGCCGAGCACGCTCACGAGCGCATCGGGCACGCGCTCGACCCCGAGCACGTACAGCGCCACGGGCGAGAGGCAGCCCTGCTGATCCCAGAGGGCGACGTCGAGCGCGAGCGCGGCGGCGGCGTCCGCGAGCGCCTGGCCTT
Source organism: uncultured delta proteobacterium (assembly GCA_963716895.1). GTDB lineage: Bacteria > Myxococcota_A > UBA9160 > UBA9160 > UBA6930 > JBFIYM01. Next base: position 1,847,219 of record CAVQUJ010000010.1, on the reverse strand, counting down.
CGAGCGCGGCTTCGCCGAGCACGGCCACCGACAGGCGGTGCCCGTGCCGCACGAAGCGCTGCGCGGGCCCGAGGCGTGCGCCCACCGCGGCCACGGTCTCGTCCGAGCCGAACGCGACGACGCAGGGCGCGGCCAGCAGCTCGCGCATCGCGTCGTCGTCGTCGCTCGGGAACGCGACGAGCTCGAGGGCCGCGGCGAGCTCCGCGTCCTCTGCGGCGAGCGCCGCCGCGAACACGCGCGCCGTGACGGGATCGTGCGACGAGGTGCGCGCGAGCACGGGCGAGCCCAGCGCGAGCGGGCCGACGAGAGCGGGCAGCACGGGCATGGGCACGCCGCCCCCGAGCAGCACGGCGCTGGCTTCGAAGCCGGACGCGAAGCGCCCCTTGCCGAGCGCGCCGAGCTCGCGCTCGACCAGCGCCTCGAGCGCCGCGGCGGAGAAGCGCGGGAGCGCGCGCCCGAGCCCCTCGCGCACCGTCGCCGACCCGAAGCCGGTCGCCTCGGGCAGCTCCTGCTCGAGCTGACGCCGCTCCGGCGAGGTCGCCGCGCGGAAGCGCTCGAGCACGCGACCGAGGGCCTGGACGCGCTCGTGCCGCGGACGCCGGCGCAGCGCGGGACCGGCCTCGCGCACGCGCGCGAGCGCGGCCCGCACCTCGGCTGCGCGGGTGGTTTCAAGCGCCAACGAGCATCTCGTCGGCCGCGAGCGAGCAGCCGCGAGCCTCGGCGCCCTCTTCGCGCCCGAGCACCTCGAAGCCATCGCCGCTCCGGCGACCCAGGTCGGCGGTCGCGATCGCCAGCACGCTGCCCGTGTTGGCGAGATCCACGATCCGGATCGCGCCGACCTCGCCGTCGCGCACCTCCTTGCCGCTCTCGGGGTCCACCAGCCGCACGCGCGTCCAGGCCGGCGCGAGCTTGCGGCGCTTCGCGCGCGGCTCGCGCAGCACCGAGTCGTAGAACTGGCTGCCGAGCTCGGTCATGCCGTACTGGTTCACGACGCGCTCGGGCGGCACGCCGATCCGCTGGTTCAGCCACGCGTACAGGCGCTCGCGCGGCAGCTCGCGCGCCTTGCCCTTGAAGCCCCCCGTCTCCATCACGCGCGCGCCCGCGGGCAGCGCGAGGCTTCGCCCTCGCGCCTCGAGCGCCTCGAGCAGGTGCACGAAGGCGAAGGCGGTGCCGCAGAGCAGCAGCTTCTCCGCCCGCCCCGCGTCGTCGAGCGCGGTGAGCAGCGCGTCCACGTCGAGCCGATCCTCGTGCAGGAAGAAGCCGCCGCTCTTTGCCCCGCGCCGCGCCTGCATCACGCCGAACATGTGCGAGAGCGAGGAGTCGGGCGCCTCGGTCGGGGAGGGCGCGAGCACCAGCATGGGCAGGCGCTCGCCCGGCGCGAGGTCGGGCAGCACCCCGCTCTCGAAGCTCGGCACGAGCGAGGCCTCGTAGAGCGCGAGCGTGTCGAGCTCGAGCTCGCCGCGGCGCGCCAGCGCGGTGCCGCTGGTGCGGAACACGTGCACCCGGCGCTCGGCCGGGAAGCAGCGCAGCGGCAGCTCCTTGAACGCTCCGGTGGGCACGGCGGGGATCTCGGGCCAGGACCTGACGCTCGCCGGTGTCGCACCCCGCGCCGCGCAGAACCGCCCGTAGGGCGCGTTCGCTTCGAACTGGAAGGCGAAGAGCGCGAGCGCGAGCCGCTCGAAGCGCGCGTCATCGCGGCGCCCCGGCTCGTCCTGCATCCAGGCGAGCAGCTCGCGCTCGAGGGCCGCCCGGTCCGTCATCGGATGCACTCGGCCAGGGTCGCGAGCGCCGAGAGCAGCGCGTCGCGGCTGATCACGAGCGGCGGCGTCACGGCGAGCACGCGGCCGTCGTCGCCGGAGGGGATCACGATCACGCCGCGAGCGAGCGCCCGCGCGCACGCGTGCGCCGCCGTGGCGGGCGCGTCGCATTCGATGCCGAGCAGCAGCCCGAGCCCGCGGCACTCGACCACCTGTGGGTTGCCGCGCGTCGCGTCGCGCAGGAAGGCGAGCGCGACGGCGCCGAGCTCGGCGGCGCGCTCCGCGAGCTTCTCCTCGTCGATCACGGCGAGGGCGGCAAGCGCCGCGGCGCAGCCGGGCGGATGGCCGAGGAAGGTCTGCGTGTGGAGCGCCTCGCCGTGCGACGGCGGCCACGCGTCCATCACGTCCGCCCGGCCGAGACACGCGGAGATCGGCATGCCGCCGCCGAGCCCCTTGCCGACGCAGAGCAGGTCGGGCGCGACGCCCTCGTGCTCGCAGGCGAAGAAGCGGCCGGTGCGGCCGCAGCCCGTGTACACCTCGTCGGCGATCAGCAGCCAGCCCTCGGCGTCGCAGCGCTCGCGCAGCACGCGCAGGAAGCCGGGCGGCGGGACCCGTTCGCCGCCGCGCCCCTGCACGGGCTCGACGATCACCGCGCCCACGGGCGTGGCCGAGGCGCGCGCCGCGCGCAGGACGTCGGCCGCGTCGCCGAAGCGCGCGAAGACGGTGCGCCCCGCGAGCCGCTCCGCGAACGGCGCGCGGAAGTCGCTGCGCCACGTCGCGTCGAGCGCGCCGAGGGTCACGCCGTGGTACGCGCCTTCGAACGCCACCACGCCGGCCCGGCCGCTCGCGAGCAGCGCGGTCTTGAGCGCGATCTCGACGGCGTCCGAGCCCGAGGAGCCGAGCACGGCGCGGGCCGGCCCGCCGCCCGGGAAGCGCGCAGCGAGCGCCTCCAGCAGCGCCACCTTCACCGCGGCGGGATGCACGTCTCCCATCGCATGGAGCAGCGCGCGCTCCTGCACGGCGAGCGCCTCGACCACACGGGGGTGCGCGTGCCCGACGTTGGCGACGCCGAAGCCCGCGCCGAGATCGACGTAGCGGTTGCCATCCGCGTCCCACACGTTCGCACCCGCCGCGCGCTCCCAGAAGATGGGAGGCTCGGGCGCGAGCGCCGTCACGTTGCGGCTCTCGACGGCAGCGAGCCGCGCGGCCAGCGCACGCGAACGCGGGCCGGGCACGGCCGTCACCACAGCGGGGGGCAGGGTCTCGGGCACGGCCGGGGATTCTAGGGACTCGCCTCGTTGCTCCATACTGCGGCCCATGACACGCGCCTACGTCGCGCTCGGCTCGAACCTGGGCGACCGCGAGGCGCACTTGCGTGGGGCGCTCGCCGGACTGGCCGCCACCCCGGGCGTCGCGCTGGCCGGTGTCTCGCGGCTCTACGAGACGGAGCCGCTGGGGCCGCCGCAGGGCCCGTATCTGAACGCGGTCGCCGCGCTCGACACGGAGCTCGAGGCGCCCGCGCTGCTCGCGCGCCTGCAGGAGCTCGAGCGCGCGGCGGGACGCCGGCGCTCCGCCGAGCGCTTCGCCCCGCGCACCCTCGACCTCGACCTGCTGCTGTTCGGCGGCGCCTGCCTCGATGCGCCCGACCTCAGCGTCCCGCACCCGCGGCTGCACGAGCGGGCGTTCGTGCTGGTGCCGCTGGCGGAGCTCGCCCCCGACCTCGTGCACCCGCGTCTCGGCGTCCGCATCGCCGAGCTCGCGCAGCGGCTCGGACGTTCGGGTGTGCGGCCGTGGGAGCCGCGCTAGAGCGAATCTCACGAATCACTCCCGTCGCCGGGCACGCGTCTTCGACCGTCTGGCTGCGTTGCGCTCCCTGCGCCGTAGCTCTCGCTACGGCTCGGTCGCGCGCCTTGCCAGCCGGCCAAATCCACGCGCCGGGCTCGGTCCGGATTCATGAGATGCGCTCTAGACCGGCGCGAGCAGCAGCAGCGCCACGCCCGCCTCGAACAGCGCGGCGCGCCAGACGGGACGGTCGGCGCCCTTCACTAGGAGCGCGTCTCCGACGCGCGCCGCCGCCGCGCCGAGCCAGGCGGCTCCGACCAGCGTGAAGGCGACCTCGTCGCGCGTCACGAGCGCGAAGGCGCCGAGCACGGCGAACACCCCGCCATAGGTGGCGCGCAGCTCGGAGAGCCCGAGCCTCCCCCTCGGCTCGAGGCCGATCAGGCGCGCCGCTGCGAGCGGGCGGAGCAGGCCGAGGCCCCCCATGCCGAGCGTCAGCAGGGCTCCGAGGAGGTGCAGGACGTGGGAGAATTCCAAGGCACCTCCGCAGCGCCGCTCGGCATCCTAGCGTCCGCGGCTCCGCTCTCGCCTAGACTCTCCGCCCGGATGGGGGCCGAGGAGCCGTCGTGAGCGCGAACCTGGAAACGGTGCGGAGGTTCATCACTGCCTGGAGCCGCAACGATCTCGACGAGATCATGTCCTTCTTCGCCGAGGGCTGCGTCTACCACAACATGCCGATCGAGCCGGCGCGGGGCCTCGAAGCGACGCGCGTCATGCTGAAGGGCTTCTCGAGCATGGCGACCCGGGTGGAGTGGGTGCTGCACCAGATCGCGGAGACCGAAGCGGGCGTGGTGCTCACCGAGCGCACCGATCGCTTCGAGATCGGCGGCCGCTGGATCGAGCTCCCCGTGATGGGCAGCTTCGAGCTGCGCGGCGGGAAGATCACGGCCTGGCGCGACTACTTCGACCTCGCGCAGTTCCAGCGCCAGCTGCCGGCGGCGGCCGGCTGAGGCGCGCGCTCATTCCGGGTCCGTCTGCTACGCATTGCGGGTCTGCTCGAGCGCAGCGCCCGCTGTGAGGGATTCCGAGGCGATGCCGGCCACTGCCCCCCTTCCGCTCCCGCGGAGCGGGAAGACCATCGATTCCGGCGTACTGGAAGACGCCCGCGCGGGCCGACTGGAAGGCCTCGGCGCGGAAGAGATCCTGAGCTGGGCGATCCGGAGCTTCCATCCCCGGCTCGCGCTGTCCTGCTCCTTCGGCAATGCCGAGGGCCTCGTGCTGCTCGACATGATGCACCGCATCGAGCCGACCTCGCGCGTCTACGTGCTCGACACGGGGCGCCTCCATCAGGCGACGTACGACCTCATCGACCGCGTGCGCGACCGCTACGGCAAGGACGTCGAGGTCGTGTTTCCCGAAGCGGCTGCCGTGCAGGCGATGGTGCGGCAGCACGGCATGAACCTGTTCTACGAGTCGCTCGAGAAGCGCCAGCTCTGCTGCCGGCTGCGCAAGGTGGAGCCGAATCGGCGCTACCTCGCCGAGCTCGACGCCCACGTGACCGGCCTGCGCCGCGAGCAGGGCGTGACGCGCACCGAGGTCCGGAAGGTCGAGCTCGAAGAGGACGAGCAGCTCGTCAAGCTCAACCCCCTCGCCGACTGGACCCACGACGACGTCGCACGCTACGTGCGCGAGCACAACGTTCCGATCAATCGCCTCCATGCCGAGGGCTTCCCCAGCGTCGGCTGCCAGCCCTGCACGCGCGCCGTGCAGCCGGGGGACGACCCGCGTTCGGGTCGCTGGTGGTGGGAGAACGCGGATACCCGCGAGTGCGGGCTGCACATCGGCGAAGAGAAGGATGGGTCGGGCATCTGAGCAAGCGCCCTGGAGCGGCGCGCGCAGTGAGCCCACGCGAGGCTTTGCCTCGCGTGAGGCGAACGGAGTCACGACTTCGGCCTCTGCGTGGGGGAGAGCGTCGAGCTGGGAGCTCGAGCCCCGCTCGGATCGCAGGGGGCTCACACGCCGCGAGCTGATCCAGCTCGGTGTCGGGGCCGCGGCAGCGCTCGCCTTCCCGTCGCGCTCCCGTGCGGCGTTGGGCCCGGACGTCACGAGCCTGCTCGGGCGGAGCGGCTTCGTCTACGTGTCGCCGCTCAAGAGCGACGGCACCGAGAGCCGCTGCCACGCCGAGGTCTGGTACGGCTGGCTCGACGGCGCGGTGGTGTTGATCACCTCGATCACCGGCTGGAAGGCGCGCGCGCTCGCGCGAGGCCTCGACCGCGCTCACATCTGGGTAGGTGATCACGGCCGCGTCGGGCGCGTGCTCGGCAGCGGCGACGCCTACCGCCAGGCCCCGTCCTTCGACGCTCGCGCCGCCCAGTCGAAGGACGCGGCGCTGCTCGATCGCCTGATGGCGGCATACCGCGGTAAGTACCCGAACGAGATCGGCAGCTGGGAGCCGCGCATGCGCTCGGGCTTCGCGAGCGGCGAGCGCATCCTCATCCGCTACACGCCGATCTAGACGCCGCCCGAACGCGCAGCTCGCGCGCAAGATCGGCGCAGCGCCTCGCTTCCTCGGCCTCAAGGCGCGAGCGCGGTCGGTCGATGAACGAGGGTGCATCCCAGGAGGTCTGCCATGAGGCTGCTCCGCGAAGCTCTCCGTGTGCTGGCAATCGGAACCCTGGCCGCCCTCTCGCTCCCGGGCGTGCACGCGGCGCGGGCCGGAACCGATCTCCTGCCGCCGGCGAAGCAGCTCTTCTCCGTGAAGGCCGCGCACCCCGCGCAGCCGTCCGGCTCCGTGAGCTGCGGCGGGGGGGATCCGGCCATGGCGATGCGGCAGGCGCAGGCCGGCCGCGAGGCGGCGCTGGCGCAGATCGCCCAGGCGATGGGCGCCGTGCCGGGCGGCGCGGGCGAACCGCTCAACGGCCGCGGCTATGGCTATCCCGTGCGCCGCGATCCGAACCTCGAGCTGTTCCGGATCCAACAGGAGGCCCAACGCCTCCAGCTCGGGACGCCGCAACCGGCCACGAGGTAGGCCGCCCGCGGATGCGGGCGGCGTATGTCCCCTCCGCCTCGGGCCGCGGCTGCCTGAGCTCACGCCGCACGCATCCGGCGTCGTCCTTCCCGGTGGTCGGTCGCGGCGTCCAAAGCGGGGACGCCGCAACCGGCCACGAGGTAGGCCGCCCGCGGATGCGGGCGGCGTATGTCCCCTCCGCCTCGGGCCGCGGGGCCTGAGCTCACGCCGCACGCATTCGGCGTCGTCCTTCCCGGTGGTCGGTCGCGGCGTCCAAAGCGGGGACGCCGCAACCGGCCACGAGGTAGGCCGCCGCGGATGCGGGCGGCGTGGACCGTGGCCGCGTGCCCTGCCGAGCCGCTCGGTGGGTATCGCGATTGGCGACTCGGGTAGGCCGTCCGCGGATGCGTGCGGCGTAGCTCCCCTACGTCGCGCGCGGGCCGCTGGGCTCGTCGGCGGCTCCCTTCTTCCTCGGAGCCGGTCGCGGCGTCAAAAGCCTGTAATATCCGCCGACGCCCGCCCCGGAGGAGGATTGACCCCGAAGGCGACGACCCGCTTTCGGCAGGCGACCGCCGCCGCTGCGATCGCGTGGGCGTTCCTGGCCTTGCTGGCGGGCGTACGCGCCCGCCTCGAGTCCTCGATCGCGCCCGGCCCGCCGTTCTCGCTCTCGAGCGCGGCGGGGCGACACGTGATCCACGACGTCACGCCCGCCGCCGCTGCGGCCGGCCTTGCGCCGCGCGACCGGCTGATCGCCGTGGACGGCGAGCGCACCTCGCTGTGGCTGCGCAGCCGCGGCGCGCACCTCGTCGAAGGCACTCCGAACGCGTATCGGGTGCGCAAGCCCGACGGCCGAGAGCTCGAGGTCTCGCTCGAGCCGCTCGCGGCGAGCGTGCGCTCGTTCCCGCTCGAGACGCTCGTCAGCTACGGCGTGCTCGCGGTCGGGCTCGTCTACCTCGGCATCGGGCTCTGGGTGTGGCGGCTCAAACGCGATCGCCGCGAGAGCTGGGTGCTCCTCTTGTTCTGCGCCACCACCGCCGCGCTCCTCGTGCTGGTCGGCCCGGCGTACCCGCCCGTGCCGACGATGATCCTCCTCACGATCCCATGGATCGGCGCGACCGCCTTCCATCTCTTCACCACCTATCCGATCGAGCCGCCGTGGGTGGTGCGCTGGCCCGAGCTGCGCCTGCTCGCCTACGTCGGGGCCGGGCTGCTCGCCGCTCGCCTCGCTCGTGGCGCCGAACCTCGGCGCTGCGGGCGCGTGGGTGGATCCCGCGATCGCCTTCTACTCGTCGGCCCTCGCCATGCTGTGCGTCGGCCTGCTCACGCGCGAACGCGTCACGAACCGTGGGCACCCGAGCGGCGCGCGCGCCGACGTGATGCTCGCCGGCGGCTTCGCGAGCTACGTGCCGGTGGTGGGCCTGATGGTGTGGCACTACTTCTGGGGCACGAGCTTCCCCTGGACGCTCTCGCTGCTCGGCTTCTTCGTCTTCCCCGTCGCGGTGGCGTGGGGAATCCTACGGCGCGAGCTGTTCGACGTGCGCCTCGCGGCGAAGAGCTCGGCCTCGTACGGCGCAGTCACGCTCGGCATCACCGGCCTGTTCGCGCTGATCATCACCTTCGCCGACGCGGTGGTGAGCCGCTTCGACGTGGACGCCACCTCGCCCGTGTTCTCGGTGGCCTTCCTGTTTCTCGCGATCGTGTTCTTCAATCCGCTGCGCGTGCGCGTGCAGGGGCTGGTGGACCGCTTCTTCGACCGCGATCGCGCGGCCTACCGCCGCGCCGTGCGCGAGATCTCCGAGGCGATGGTGTCGATGCTCTCGGCGCGGGAGATCGTCGATCGCATCCTCGTCGCCGTGAGCGACACGATGGGCGTCGAGCGCTCGATGGTGCTGCTGATGGACGAGGAGTCGGGGCGCCTCGCGGCAGAGGCGGTGCGCGGCGATTGGGACGAGGACAGCACGCACTTCTCGCTCTCGCCCGACCACCCGATCGCGCGCGCCCTCTGGATGCGGCGCAAGGAACTGGCCCGCGAGGACTTCGACGACGAGCCCGACCCCGAGGTGCGCGAGGCCTGCCGCGACGTCTTCGACACGCTCGACGTGGAGCTGCTCGAGCCCGTGCTGTTCGGCGTGGACCTGCTCGGCGTGATCGCCGTGGGCCGGAAGCTGTCGGGCGAGCGGCTCGGGCCCGACGAGCGGCAGCTGCTCGGCACGCTCGCCAACCAGAGCGCCATCGCCATCGAGAACGCGCGCGCCTTCGACGAGATCGCGCAGCTCAACAAGACGCTCGAGGCGCGCGTGGAGGAGCGCACGCACGAGCTGCGCGACACGCAGGCGCAGCTCGTGCAGAGCGAGAAGATGCGCTCGCTCGGCCAGCTCGTGGCCGGCGTCGCGCACGAGCTCAACAACCCGATCGGCTTCGTGCACGCGAACCTCCAGCTGCTCGACGAGTACGTGGCCAAGCTGCTCCAGCCCGACCTCGACCCCGAGAAGAGGCGCAAGGTGCAGGAGGCGATCACGAAGCTGCTCACGCGCAGCCGCGAGGGCACCGAGCGCGTCAAGCGCATCGTGCAGGATCTGCGCACGTTCTCGCGCACGGACCAGGCCGACCTGCAGCAGGTCTCGCTCAACGACGAGATCGACCGCACGCTCGCGCTGGTCGAGCCGCGCCTCAAGGGCATCGAGCTGGTGCGCGACTACGGCGAGCTGCCGCTCGTGCGCTGCTTTGCCGGTCAGCTGAACCAGGTCTTCCTGAACCTGCTCATGAACTCGTGCGATGCGCTCGACGGCCGCGGCACGATCCGGATCCAGACGCGCGCGGAGCCCCCGGGCGTCGCGCTGCGCTTCGAGGACGACGGCCCGGGCATGCCGCCCGAGGTGCTGTCGCGCATCTTCGAGCCCTTCTTCACGACCAAGGCCGTGGGCAAGGGCACGGGCCTCGGCCTCTCGCTCTCGCACGGCATCGTGGCGCGGCACGGCGGCCAGATGCAGGTCGAGTCGCGGCCCGGCGAGGGCGCTCGCTTCACGATCCGGCTGCCGCTCGAGCCGCCGCCGGACGTCGAGACCCGCGCGTGAGTCCCGTCGCCACGCAACGCCTGCGCCGCGGCACCGCGCTCGCGGCCGTGCTGTGGGCGCTCTGCGCGCTGATCCTCTCGATCTGGGGTCAGGTCGCGACGCAGCACAAGCTCGAGACGCCGATCCGTACCAGCCATCTCGGCGGGCTCGTGCTCGTGAGCTCCGTGACCGAGGAGGGCGCGGCCGCCGGCATCGAGCGCGGCAACCGCGTGCTCGCCGTGGACGGTCAGCCGATCCGCGACTGGTACCGCGCGCGCGGCTGGCAGCGGTTGAGCTCCGACAAGCCGCTGCTCTACCGCATCGAGGGCCGCGGCGGCGCCGTGCGAGAGGTCGCGCTGCTCCCGATCGAGCGCGGCAGCTTCTACGAGCAGTTCCTCGTGCCCACCTTCGCGGCGCTCTCGCTCGTCGGCCTCGCCTTCCTGTTCGTGGGCGCGCTGGTCTGGCGCCTCAAGCCCGACCGCGCCGAGTCCTGGGCCTTCCTGCTCTTCTCGTGCTGCATGGCGACCGGCCTGTTCAGCGCGGTGCTCACCTACGACGCGCCGGGCGGCTACGAGCGGCTGCTGATGAACATGCCGCTGATCGGCGCCACCGCGCTCCACCTGTTCACGGTGTTTCCGAGCGAGCCGCCGTGGATCGCGCGGCACCGGCGCCTGCGCTTCGTGCCCTACGCGATCGCGGCGGTCGTGGCCGCTGCTGGTGCTGGTCGAGCGCTTCACGGCGATGCGCGTGCCCCACCTCGAGGCCACGAGCTTCGCCATCGCGGGCGTCGCGGTGCTGATCGCGATCGCCATCCTCGTGCGCGAGCGCATCCGCATGCGCGGCTCGCCGCAGACGGTGAGCGCCGACATCGTGCTGGTCGCGGTGCTGCTGAGCCTGCTGCCCGTCCTGATCCTGTTCCTCGTGCAGGTGCTGCTGCCGATGGCGCTGCCGGTCGCGCTCGGCATGGTGTGGTTCATCGCCTTCCCGGTCGGCGTCGCCTGGGGGATCCTGCGCGGGCAGCTCTTCGACGCGCGCGGCCTCGCGCGCTCGTCGGCGGCCTACGGCGCGGCCACGCTCGCGATCACCGGCCTGTTCGCGTTCCTGATCACCTTCGCCGACGCCGCCTTCGCGCGCTGGAACGTGAACGCGAGCTCGCCGTGGTTCTCGGTGGTGTTCCTGTTCTTCGCGATCCTCGCCTTCAACCCGCTGCGCGAACCGCCTCCAGACGCTCGTGGACCAGCTCTTCGACCGCGACCGCGCCGGCTACCGCGAGGCGGTGCGCAGCATCTCCGAGGCGATGGTGTCGATGCTCTCGCTGTCCGAGATCGGCGAGCGGCTCGTGCTGCGCGCTGACCGGCTCGATGGGCGTCGAGCGCGCCATGGTGCTGCTGCTCGACGAGGAGGCGCGCGCGTTCCGGCCGGCCGCGTGGCGCGGCGCGTGGGACGAGGAGGCGAAGAAGGTCGCGCTGCCGCTCGATCACACCATCGCGAAGCACCTGTGGATGCGGCGCCAGGAGCTCACGCGCGCGGACTTCGACGACACCACCGACCCCGACACGCGCGAGGTGTGCTGGGACGTCTACGACTCGCTCGACGTGCAGCTGCTCGTCCCGATCCTGTTCGGCGTCGACCTGCTCGGCGTGATCGCCGTCGGGCCGAAGCTGTCGGGCGAGCGCCTCGGGCCCGGACGACCGCCAGCTGCTGCGCACGCTCGCCAACCAGAGCGCGATCGCGATCGAGAACGCGCAGGCCTTCGACGAGATCGCGAAGCTGAACGAGACGCTCGAGGCGCGTGTGGACGAGCGCACGCGCGAGCTGCGCGACACGCAGGCGCAGCTGATGCAGAGCGAGAAGATGCGCTCGCTCGGCCAGCTGGTGGCCGGCGTCGCGCACGAGCTCAACAACCCGATCGGCTTCGTGCACGCGAACCTGCAGCTGCTCGCCGGCTTCATCGAGCGCCTGGTGCAGGCGCAGATCGAGGGCGGCGACGTCGAGAAGCCGCGCGACGCGATCGAGAAGCTGCTGCTGCGCAGCCGCGAAGGCACCGAGCGCGTGAAGAAGATCGTGCAGGATCTGCGCACCTTCTCGCGCATGGATCAGGCCGAGCTCGCCGACGCCGATCTCAACGAAGAGCTGCGCCGCACGCTCGGCCTGATGGAGCCGCGCTTCAAGGACGGCATCCGCATCGAGGCCGATCTCGGCGAGCTGCCGTCGGTGCGCTGCTACCCGGCGCAGCTCAACCAGGTCTTCATGAATCTGCGTGATGAACGCCTGCGACGCGCTCGACTCCGGCGGCACCGTGAGCGTGCGCACGCGCACGACGCCGGGCGGCGTCGCGCTCGACTTCGCCGACGACGGGCCCGGCATCCCGCCGCACGCTGCGCGAGCGCATCTTCGAGCCGTTCTTCACCACCAAGCCGGTCGGGCAGGGCACGGGCCTCGGCCTCTCGATCTCGCACGGCATCGTCGAGCGTCACGGCGGCCGGCTCACGGTGGACTGCCCGCCCGAGGGCGGTACGGTGTTCCGCGTCGAGCTGCCGCTCGTGGCCGCTGCCGCCGGCGGAGTAGGAGGAGGAAGCGCATGCGACTCGGTCTCAACCTCGGCTACTCGGGCGCGGGCATGCAGCTCGAACGTGGAGCTGGTGAAGCAGGCCGAGGCGCTCGGCTTCGACTCGGTGTGGAGCGCCGAGGCCTACGGCTCCGACGCCGTCTCGCCGCTCGCCTACATCGCGGCGCTCACCACGAAGATCAAGCTCGGCACGGCCATCATGCAGATGCCCGCGCGCACGCCCGCCATGACGGCGATGACCGCGATGACGCTCGACCAGCTGTCGGGCGGGCGCTTCATCCTCGGGCTCGGGCCCTCGGGGCCGCAGGTGGTGGAGGGCTGGCACGGCGTTCCCGTACGGCAAGCCGCTCGAGCGCACGCGCGAGTACATCGACATCGTCCGCCAGATCCTCGCGCGCGAGAAGCCGGTCGAGCACCACGGCGAGCACTACGACATCCCGAACACGGGGCCGGGCACGACCGGCCTCGGCAAGCCGCTCAAGAGCATCCTGCACGGCCGCAAGGACATGCAGATCTTCACGGCCTCGATCGGCGCCGCCGGCATCCGCACCAGCGGCGAGGTCGCCGACGGCGTGATCCCGGTGTGGATGAACCCGGGGCGCATGGACCTGGTCCTGCCCTACGTGAAGGAGGGCATCGCGAAGGCCGGCGGCAAGAAGCGGCTCGAGAACTTCTCGATCGCGCCGTTCGTCACGTGCCTGATCGGCGACGACCTCGAGCGCTGCCGCATGCCGGTGAAGGGCATGCTCGCGCTGTACATCGGCGGCATGGGCGCGCGCGAACAAGAACTTCTACAACGACTACGCGAAGCGCCTCGGCTACGAGGGCGAGGCGAAGAAGATCCAGGACCTCTATCTCGACGGAAAGAAGATGGAGGCGATGGCGGCGGTGCCCGACAAGCTGGTGGACGAGATCGCGCTGGTCGGCCCGGCCGGGCGCGTGCGCGAGCGCGTCGCCGCGTGGCAGGGCTCCGGCGTGACCGACCTGATCCTCGGCGCCGGCCAACCCGAAGCGCTCGAGCTGCTGGCGAAGGCGGTGAGCTAGTCCGGCAGCAGCTCCCGGGCCGCGCAGGACTCGGGGCCGAGGTTGCGGCGGGCGGCGTCGAGGAGGCGGCTGAGGGCGAGCGCGTTCACCGGCGCCGCGATGCCGTGCGCGCGGGCGAGCGCGAGGATGCGCTCGTGGTAGGCGTCCGCCTCGAGCGCCGAGCCGTGGCGCAGGCTGGTCCAGACCTGGTTGTACAACGGGATGCGGCCGGGCGCTCGCGCCGCGCGCCAGGGCCTCGCGCTGGAAGCGGATCTCGGCGTCGAGCGTGCGGTCGCGCTCGTCGCAGGGCGTGGCGTCGATGCCAGCCGCCGCGAGCGCCGCGCGCGCCTCTTCGAGCAGGCGCACCTTCACCTCCACGAACTCGGGCGTCGTGTGATCGGACCGGCGCACCAGCGCGTTCGGCGTGCTCATCAGGTTGACGCAGAGCTTCAGCCACTTGTCGCGGCCGATCGCCGGCGAGATCGACACGTCCACGCCGCCGCGCAGGAGCAGCGCAGCGACGTCTGCGACGTCTGCGCCGCCGCCCTCGGGATGGAGGCCGACGATCGCGCGGCCGGGCCGGTCGAGCTGAACCCGCACGCAGTCGTCGGCCACGCGCGTCACGGTCTCGCGCCACACGCCGCCGATCACGCGCGGCACGAAGCGCGCCGCGGCCGCCTCGCTCACCACGTCGTTCTGGAACGTCACGAGCGCGGGGGCGCGGCCGGCGAGCGCGCGCGCCACCCCGGGCACGGCGTCCACGCGCGTGCACACGAAGACGGGGCCCGCGGCGGGATCGATCGCAGCCGAGCTCCACGCTGGCGCGCACGGCGAAGCCGAGGCGCTCACCGCTGGCCGGATCCTCCGCGGTGAGGCCGCGCTTGCCGAGCCGCTCCGCGGCCTCGGGGCGCCGCGTCACGAGCAGGACGCGCACGCCGGCGCGCGCGAGCCGCGCCGCGAGCGCGAGCCCGACGGAGCCGGCGCCGACGACGCTGGCGGCGTCGCTCACCGGCGCCGGCCGAGCACGGCGCTGGTCTCGATGCGCTCGCGCCGCGCTGCACCACGATCTGCACGGCCGCGCCCTCGCGCTGCGCGAAGAGCAGCGCCGCGAACTCCTCGAGGTTGGCGACGGGGCTGCCCGCGAACTCGACGATCACGTCGCCCGCGCGGAGCCCGGCGCGCTCGGCTGGGCTGCCCGCGCGCACCGCCGCGAGCTTCGCGCCGCGCACGCCCTCGGCGCCGAACGCCGGCACCGTGCCGAGGTAGGGCCCGTAGCCGCCGCCTTCGCCGCCGGGCGGCGCATGGCTGGCCGTCGCCGCGCCGAGGAAGGCCAGCCGCGGCCTCGTGTTCGCCAGCGCCAATGTCACGTCCGAGACGACGTCGAGCACGCGCGCCGCGCCTTCCGGGCGCAGCGCCTCCGCGCGATCGTCGGGCGTGTGGTAGGCCTCGTGCGCGCCCGTGGTGAAGAACAGCGCCGGGATGCGCGCGGCCTCGAAGCTCGCGTGGTCGGACGGGCCGTGCGCGCCCTCCTCGAAGGCCACGGGCAGCGCTCGACGCTCGGCGCAGTGCCGCACCAGATCGGCGAAGCCGCTCGCCGTCTCGGCGCCGAACACGGTGACGCCGTTCTCGCCGAGCCGGCCGATCATGTCGAGGTTGACCATGCTGCTCACCGAGTCCGGCCGGAGGCTCTCGACGTAGCGGGCGGAGCCGACCAGGCCGGCCTCTTCGGCGGTGAAGGCCACGAACACGAGCGGGCGGGCGGGGCGCGGCGCCGCGGCGAAGGCGCGCGCGAGCGCCACCAGGCCGGCGGCGCCCGACGCGTTGTCGTCGGCGCCCGGGTGGACCTCGCCGCGCGCGGCCGGCCGCATCGAGCCGAACTCGCCGTGGCCGAGGTGGTCGTAGTGGGCGCCGATCACGACCGGCTCGCCCGCGAGCGCCGGGTCGGCGCCCGGCAGCCGGCCGATCACGTTCGCAACCTCGCCTTCGGTGCGCTCGATGCGCACCGCGCCGACCACGCGAGCGCCGCGCAACGACGGACGGAAGCGCTTGTCCGCCGCGGCCACGAGCGCGGCGAGCTCGAGGCCGGCGCGCGCTGCCACGCGCTCGGTCGCGTCGCGCGAGAGCGCGAGCACGATCACGCCGGACGCGGTGCGCGTCGGGAGCGCGCCCATCGGATCTTCGAGCGCAACGTCGTCCGGCCCCTCGAGGCCGGGTGCGAAGAGCACTGCGCGCGCGCCGCGCTCGCGCGCGGCCATGAGCTTCACGCTGCGCCGCGCGAGAGCGGCGCCGCGCGTGTCGGCGAGGGACGGCAGCGCCGGGCGGCCCTCGAGCACGAGCACGACCCTGTCCGTGACGTCGAGTCCGGCCCAGTCGTCCCAGCCGCTCTCCGGATCGCGGAGCCCGTAGCCCGCGAACACGAGCGGGCCCGCGAAGCGGCCGCTCTCGCTGTTGAGCAGCGCCTGGTAATCGCGCCCCTGGGCCAGCGGCCGGCCGCCGAGCGCGAGCTGCGCTTCGGCGACGTGGATCGCGACCGGCATGCGGAAGGTCTGGAAGAAGGTCCCGTCCGGGGCGCCGGGCTCGAGGCCGACCTCGGCGAAGCGCGCGGCGAGGTGCTGCGCGGATGCTGCGAGCCCCGCGGTGCCGAGGCCGCGCCCGTCGCGCGCCGGGTCCGCGAGCCAGCTCGCGTCGCTCTGCCAGAGCGCGCCGTCCACGGCGGGGCCCGCTGCGAGCGGCCCGCGCCACGCCGCCGGGCTCGCGCAGGCGAGGAAGAAGAGGAGGAGCAGCAACGGAGTGGCGCGGCGACGCACGGCCGGAGCATCGGAAACGGCCGACGCATTGCAAAGGGATCACGCCGCACGCATCTGGGGCCGTCCTTCCTCGTCGTCAGTCGCGGCGTCCATAGCGGGCTAACCTGGCGCCGTGCTGCGCGCCGGAGTGCTGATCGCGGGGGGTGGCATCGTGGGCACGGCGCTCGCGTGGGCGCTCGCCCGCCGCGGCGTCCGCGACGTGGTGGTCGCCGACCTCGACCTCGCCGGCGTGTACGCCTCCTCGGAGCTGAACGCGGGCGGCGCGCGCGCCACCTGGTGGCAGCCGGTGAACATCGAGTCGTGCCGCGTGACGCTCGACTTCTTCCGCGCGAACGCCGCGCGAGTTCGGCTTCCGCGAGCGCGGCTACCTGTGGCTCTACGAGGACGCGGCGCTGTTCGGGCGAGCGCACGGAGAAGCGCGCGCTCCAGAACCAGCGCGGGCCTCGGCGTCGAGCTGCTCGCGCCCGCCGAGCTGCGCGGGCGCTTCCCGCTGCTCGATCGCGGGCTCGAGGCGCTGGTGGGGGCCACGCACTCGCCGCGCGACGGGCTCGTGAACCCGAACGCAGTGCGCGCCTGGTTCCGGCGCGAGGCGCGCGCGCTCGGCGTCGTGTTCCGCGACCGCGACTACGTGATGGGCGTTCGCACGGCGCGCGTGGCGGGGCGCGGCGGCAGCCTGCGCCGCGTCGAGGCGCTCGACGTGGTCGCGCATCCGCCGGGGCGCGCCGGCCGACGCCTCGGGCGCGCTACGCGAGATCCTGACGACGCATCGCGTCCCCGCCGAGGTCGTCGAAGGCGAGGAGCGCATCGCCTGCGACGTGTTCGTGAACTGCCTCGGCGCGTGGTCGGCGCTGCTGCTCGCCAAGCTCGGCGTGCCCGACGTCACCGCGCCCGTGCGGCGGCAGATCGCGCTGGTGGACGTGCGCCGCGAGGATCTCGCGCCCGGCGTCGCGCTCGATGCGCTCGGCATGATCGTGCTCGCGAGCGGGCTCTACTTCCATCCCGAAGGTCCGCACGTGCTCGCGGGCTACTCCACGCCCGACGAGGCGCCGGGCTACGACTTCGACTACGACGGGCAGCGAGTTCTTCGAGAACGAGATCTGGCCGCGGCTGGCGGAGCGCGCGAGCAGCTTCGAGCGCTGCGGGCACGTGCGCGGCTGGGCCGGCCTCTACGAC
Organism: uncultured delta proteobacterium; assembly: GCA_963716895.1. GTDB lineage: Bacteria > Myxococcota_A > UBA9160 > UBA9160 > UBA6930 > JBFIYM01. The sequence continues at coordinate 1,830,051 of CAVQUJ010000010.1, read as the reverse complement.
GTGACGCCCGACCGCAGCGGCATCGCCGGCGCCGTGCGCGGCTTCGCCAATCTGTTCGAGGCGCACTCCTTCACCGGGCGCGGCGTGATGCAGTCCTACGGCATCGCCACGGCGCTGGCGGCGCTTCATCGCGAGCGGGCGCTACGAGGGCGTGGACCTGTCACCGCTCACGCGGGAGCGCTTCGACGACCCGAGCCGCTTCGTGACCGAGGATCTCCACATCTAGCGGGGCGTGCGCGGCGGCCGGGCGCCCGTGCTCGCACCAGTCGCGCAGCGCCGCGAGCGAGTTCCCGGCGAGCTCGGTGGCGAAGCGCCGCACGGCGAAGCGATCGAGGCTCGCGCCCACGAGCGGTGTCTCGCTGGGCGTCGCGATGCGCAAGCTGACGCGGGTGTGGCCGCCGTCCGGGTCGGACGCCACCAGCGTGAAGGTCTCCTCGCAGCGGAACAGGCCGAAGCGAACCTCGGAGCGGAGCCGCTCTTCGCGCACGGCCTCGAGCGTCTGCTCCTCGAACACCACGGGCACGTCCTTCAGCACGCAGCGGATGCGGAGCAGGCGGCCGGGCGCCGGCTCGCGGGGCGCATCGGCCAGCAGGGCCGTCGCGCCGGGGCGCCAGTGGACCGCCTGCTCGGGCTCGGCGAGCGCGCTCCACACGGAGGCCCGCGGCGCGGCGACGACGGTGGCCATCGCCAACGTGATCAAGCGGACCCCGCCAAGGTCTCTACCCCCCCCGCCCTAGCGACACGGCCGAGCGTAGCCTCGCGGGGGGCAAGCGTCAGTGGGCGATCGACCCGATTCGCTCGAGCGTCTCTTCGATGTCCGCGGCCGTGACATCGAGATGCGTCACCGCCCGAGGCGACCCGGGTCGGCGCGGCCCACGAGCACGCCGCGCTCGCGCGCCCGGCTCTGGAACGCTGCGTCATCGGCGACGCGGAACATCACGATGTTGGTCTCGGGTGTTCCCTCGACCTCGAAGCCCTTCTCCCGGAGCCCGTGCGCCAGCCGCTGCGCGTTCGCGTGATCCTCGGCCAGGCGCGCGAGGTGCTGGTCGAGCGCGAACGAGCCGGCCGCGGCGAGGACGCCAGCCTGCCGCATGCCGCCGCCGAGCATCTTGCGGATGCGGCGCAAGCGACCCACCACCTCGCGCGAGCCCGCCACGAGCGAGCCGACCGGGGCGCCGAGCCCCTTCGACAGACACACCGAGACCGTGTCGAAGGGCGCGGCGAGCGCGGCCGGCGGCAAGCCGAGGGCGATCGCCGCGTTCCAGAGCCGGGCGCCGTCGCAGTGGAGCGCGAGGCCCGCGGCGCGCGCGGCGCGGGTCGCAGCCTCGAGCGGCTCCGGCCGGAACACGCGCCCGCCGGCCGCGTTGTGCGTGTTCTCGACCGCGAGCAGCGTGGTGGGCGCGAAGTGGACGTCGCCGGGGTGGAGCGCCGCGCGCACGTCCTCGGGCGAGAAGACGCCGCCCTGACCGATCGTCTTGATCTGGAGGCCGGACAGGGCCGAAGCCGCGCCGGCCTCGTACTTCAGGATGTGCGCGTCACGTGCCGCGATCGACGACGTCGCCGGGCCGCGTGTGGACCCGGAGCGCGGCCTGGTTCGCCATCGTGCCGGACGGGAAGAAGAGCGCCGCCTCCTTGCCGAGCACGCCCGCCACCCGCTCCTGGAGGCGGTTCACGCTCGGGTCCTCGCCGTGGACGTCGTCCCCCACCTCGGCCTTCGCCATCGCCTCGCGCATGCCCGGCGTCGGGCGGGTCACGGTGTCGCTGCGAAGGTCTATGCTGCGCACGCGAGCAAGGTAGCCGCGTCGGAAGGAGTGCGATGAGCGAGCTGATTCTCCACCACTACGACGGGTCGCCGTTCTCCGAGAAGATCCGTCTGATCTTCGGACGGAAGGGCCTCGCGTGGCGCTCGGCGCTCCAGCCGAACATGATGCCGAAGCCCCAGCTCGTGCCGCTCACGGGCGGCTACCGGCGCATCCCGGTGCTCCAGATCGGCGCGGACGTCTACTGCGACAGCCAGCGCATCGCGCGCGAGCTCGAGCGGCTGCATCCCGCCGCCCACGCTCTACCCGGATGGCAGCGAGGGCGTCTGCCACGCCGTGAACCTCTGGGCCGACCGCATGCTGTTCCAGTCCGCGGTGCCCGTCGTGTTCGGGAAGATCGGCGACGCGGTGCCGAAGGAGTTCATCGAAGATCGGCGCAAGCTGATGGGGGGCGGCGACTTCGGCGCGTTCATCCAGGCGGCGCCGCTGTTCGCCGAGCAGCTCCGCGCCCACGCGCAGCTGCTCGAGGCGCAGCTCGCCGACGGACGGCCCTTCCTGCTCGGCTCGGCGCCGAGCTTCGCCGACTTTGCGGCGTACCACCCGGTGTGGTTCCTGCGCGCGATCCCGCCTGCCGCGGCTTCGCTCGCGGAGTTCTCGGGCGTCGGCAAGTGGGCCGAGCGCGTGGCGGCGATCGGGCACGGCAAGCGCAGCGAGATCGCGCCGGCCGAGGCGCTCGCGATCGCAAGCAAAGCCGAGCCGCTGCCCGGCGCGGGCGTGGCGCGGGGCGAGCCGAACGGCCTCGTCGCCGGCGAGCGCGTCAGCGTGGTGCCCGACGACTACGGCTTCGATCCGGTCGCGGGAGAGCTGGTCGCCGCCGACGTCCACGAGGTGGCGGTGCGACGCTCGTCGCCCGAGACGGGCGAGGTGGTGGTCCACTTCCCGCGGGCGGGGTTCCGCGTGCTGCGGGCGCGGGGCTGACCTGAAGGCCCGATTGTGCCGAGAATCGCGTCCTTTTGGCCGTTTCCCCCTTGACTCGCCCCGGTGAACCATCGACATTCGTCGCCCCGATCCGGCGCGGGCGCGTCGGACGAAACGAGCCCAGATCATCGCGCTCCGACGGAGTCGAGATGGTTCGGCGTGGAGGTTCAAGAGTTCCATGGCAGCGAAGAAGAAGGCGGCCGCGAAGGGCGGCGAGCTCATCATCTCGAAGTCGCGCACCAAGGCGGCCGCGAAGAAGTGCAACGTGGGCGGCGAGTTCTACGGCGCTCTCGACGCGGTTGTTCGCAAGTTGATCGCGGAGGCCGAGGCCCGCGCGACCGGCAACAAGCGCAAGACGCTGAAGGCCGTCGACCTCTAGAGACGCTTCGGATCCGCAGGATCCGTCGGGGCCCGCGGAGGCGTTGCCTCCGCGGGCCCCTCGTCTGTGCGACTGCGGACGACGGCGCTGCCCTCGAGGTTCGCGCCCACCACGAACAGCCGCTCGAGCTGCACGCGCCGCAGCAGCTCCGCGGGCTCGATGGCGTTCTCGCGCGCCAGGTGCGCGAGCCCGAGGCTCGCCACGCGCGCCGCCTTCTCCGTCGCGGCCGGCAGCGTCTCGGCGTCGCCGAGCGGCATCTCGTCCGCCACCGCGACGCGATTCGCGAGCGCGAGGAACGCGAACAGCAGCGGGCGCCGCTCCTCGTCGCCGAGCCGCGCGATGGCGCGGAACAGCAGGTGCTCCGCTTCCGTGCCGGCCGGCAGCGACGGCATCCACACCGGCAGCGGCCACTCGCCCACCTCCAGTGCGCGCGGTCCGCTCGGTAGCTTCGCGAGCTGCTCCTTCCGCACGAAGGAGTAGATGCGCTTGGCATCCTCGATCGGCGGGAAGCCGAGGTCTTGCAGGCGTCCGCTCCGCCAGCGCAGCGCCGCCTCCTCGGTCTCGATCTCGAGCTCTCCGATGACACCCTGGAGCAGGCGGTGGTAGAACCAGTAGTCCTCCGAGAAGAGCGTCGCGAGCAGGCCGAGCACGTCTTCGAGGTCGTCGCCGGAACGCGTCGGCACCAGGTGGAACTGGCCGTCGATGGTGAACGAGCCGGCGGGAGTCTCCCAGTCGTCCTCCTTGCCACCCAGGAACACGGTGAGGCGCTCGCGCAGCAGCAGCACGAGCAGCTCGAAGTCGAGGCCGCGCGCGGCGCGCAGCATCGTCTCCGCGCCCGCATCGGAGAGCGCGGCCAGCCACTCGTCGAGGCGGGCCCGATCCGGCACGAGCGCATTCCAGGCGTCGAGGTCGATCGCCGTCGCGATCTGCTCCTCGGTGGCGTGCTCGAGCAGCCAGCCCGCGTCGGAGAGCCCGACCGCCTTCGCCACGAAGCACAGCTCCGCCGGCGGAATGAGGGGGATCACTTCTTCCGGCGCGCTCACCAGCTCCAGCAGCGCGGCGCGGCGCCGGACCGGGCTCTCGCAGATCAGCGCGACCTGCTCGTCGATCGGCAGCGCGGCGAGCGCGGTGCGCGCGGCGACGCGGTCGTGCTTCGCCAGCTCGAGGATGCGGCGCGCTCCGGCCGGGAGCATCGGCGACTCGTGCATCGGCAGCAGGGTACCGGCGCGGCGCGTCGCCTGCCCGGGCATGTTGTTGCGCGGCGCGTCGCCTGCCTGGGCATGTTACGTTGCCGCGCCATGAAGTCGGCCGGCGCGTGATCCTCCGGCTCTGGGCCTTCGTGGCGACCGCGCCCCTCGGCGCGCTGGCCGCGCTCGCGTGGCCGGGCGAGCTCGGCGCGCTCGCCTGCGCAGCTCTCGTCGTGGCGGCGGGCGCCCTCGGGGCCATGCTCGCCGCGCTGGTGGCCCGCTCGGCGGATGACACGCTCGACCGCGCGGCGCACGTGATGCGCGGTGCGAGCATGGGCCTGGCGGCCCTGCCCGCGTGCGTCGCGGCCGCCCTGCGCCTCGGTCCCCCGGCCTGGGTGTGGCTCGCGCTCTCGGGCCTGGCTCTGTCGCTCGCGCTCTGGCGCGCCGGCCGTGCCGCCACGGCCGCGCCCGGCCCCGGCGGGCAGCTCGCGAGCGCGCTGCTCGCGCTGGTCGCCTCGGCCGTCGTCGTGATCGCGATCTCCGTCGGGCACGGCTGGCTCTCGCCGGCGTCGCCGGAGCCGGACTCGACGCTCCGCGCCGCGGCGTTCGATCTCGACAGCCGAGTGCCGCTGCGCGCGCCGACGGGCTGCGCGCCGCGCGCGGCGAGGATCTCTCCGCTCACCGAGCGCGGCGCCGCGCCGCGGCTCGGCTCCGACGGCGCGACCGTCTGGTTCGAGGCGCGCGAAGCGGACGGGCGCTTCCAGGTGCAGCGGCGCGCGCCGGACGGCACGGTCGCCTGCTGGAGCTGCGCCGAGCCGGGCAACAATCGCCGGCCCGCGCCGCATCCGATGACCGCGAACGTGCTCTTCGACACGGACCGCTTCGCCTCGTGGCGAAGCCCGGCCGACACAGACGTGATGCTGGCGAACGGCCGCGGCGACGCGCCACGCCATCCCGCGCGCCGGATCACGTACTCGCCCGGCCCCGACGACCACGCGCTCTACGATCCGAGCGGCGCGGGGCTGTTCTGGGCGCACGGCGGCGAGGGGCGCTTCGAGGTGCGGCGCGCGTCCATCCTGAGCGGCCACGGTGGGCTCCTGCTCTCCGAGCCCATCACGCTGTTCCGCGGGCGGAGCGCGTGGACCGTCCCGCTCGCCTGGTCACCCGACGGACGCACGCTGGTGGCGGGCTTCGGGCAGCCGCTCGCGCCGCTCGTCGGAGTCCGACTCGACCCGGCCAGCGCCGAGCGCGAGCGCATCGCGGGCGGTCTGGTCGCGGACTCCGTGTCGTTCTCGGCGGACGGTCGCGTGATGGCGGTGGCCTCCACCGACGCGGAGGGCGTCGCGCGCCTGGTGCCGAGCGCGCTCGGCAATCTGGTCGCGCGCTGGCCCACGCAGAGCGGCGTCGAGGCGCGCGGCACGCGCGTCTCGCTCGGCGAGCCGGGCGGCCCGCTCGCGGAGATCGAGCTGGGTGACGCCGCGAGCTGGGGAGCGCCGACCGGCATCGCGCTGCTGCCCGACGCCACAGGCTTCGTCCTCGGCCAGCGCGGCGCAGCGGGCGAGCGCATCGTACGCATCGAGCTCGACTGCCCGCGCTGACGCGGGGTGCCCGAGCCACCGGTTATCCTCGGGCGCGTGCCTCGTATCGACGAGATTCGCCGCGCTCTGGCCGGCTACCGGCCCACGCTCGCGAAGCCAGGACCGGAGCGCGCCGCCTCCGTCGCGCTCGTGCTGCGCGAGCACGAGGACCGCGGCGCGGAGATCCTGTTCATCGAGCGCGCCGAGAAGGAAGGCGACCCGTGGTCGGGCCACATGGCCTTCCCGGGCGGCCGTGTGGATCTGCCGGGCGAGAGCGCCGAAGAAGCGGCGGTGCGCGAGACCCTCGAAGAGGTGGGGCTCTCGCTGGCCCGCGGCGAGAGGCTCGGCCGCCTCGACGATCTCGAGGGCCGCAACGCCGGCCGCGCAGTCGGCATGGTGATCTCCGCCTTCGTCTACCACCTCGCCGAGCCCGGCGCGCTCGTGATGCAGACCAGCGAGGTGCGCGAGGCGTTCTGGGTGCCGGTGCGCGAGCTGGTCGAGCCGACGCGCCAGGTGCGCCGCGCCTTCCACGGCACGGGCAGCTTCGAGTTCCCCGGCATCGTGGTGGGCGAGCCCGACCGTCACGTCGTCTGGGGACTCACCTACCGCTTCCTCGAAGTCTTCTTCCGCGCGCTCGGCCGCCCGTTCCCGACGAAGTGGGGCGAGATCGAGGCCGCGATCCGAGATCACTTCGGACCCGCGTGAGAGGCGGGCTTGCTCAAAGAGGCATGAGCGCCACGTCGAGCACGAGACGCTCGGCCTCGCGCAGGAGCGCCTCGCGCAGCGTGCGCGGATCCACGGCGTCGGGCACCTCGGCGCGGATCGTCATCTCGTACTGCGGCGCGCCGCCCGGGCCGGGCCGGCTCTGGCTGTCGAGCTCGACGATGTTCACACCATGTTCGGCGAGCACGCCGCAGATCCCCGCCACGATGCCGGCGCGGTCCTCGCCGGCCGCCTCGACGCGGTAGAGGCGCGTGCCGGGCGCCGGGATCGCCGGCCGCCGCCCCGCCGGGAGCTCGCGGATCAGGATCGTGAGCCCGTGGTCGCGCTCCAGCCGCTTCGAGCCGAGCGCGAGGCGATCCCCGGCGTCGGCGGCGCGCGCCGTGCAGAGCAGGATCACCGCGAAGTCGGTGCCGAGGATCGTCATGCGCGAGTCCTCGAGGTTGGCGTCGGAGTCGAGCACGAGCCGCGCCAGCTCGGAGACCAGGCCGGGCCGATCGCGCCCGATCGCGGACAGGATGAACCAACGCGTCGTCATGGAAGCCTCCTCCGGATCGACCGCGTCCAAGGTACACGCCGCACGCATCCGCTGTCGGCCTTCCTCGTGGTCAGTCGCGGCGTCCAGGGGGTGGTACACGCCGCACGCATCCGCTGTCGGCCTTCCTCGTGGTCGGTCGGCGTCCGAGGGTGAAGCGCGCACCGCTGTCGGCCTTCCTCGTGCGTCGCCGAGGGGTGGTACACGCCGCACGCATCCGCTGTCGGCCTTCCTCGTGGTCGGTCGCGGCGTCCGAGGGGTGGTACACGCCGCACGCATCCGCTGTCGGCCTTCTCCGTGGTCAGTCGCGGCGTCCAGGGGAATGCCCCGCGCAGCTCTGCACCGGGAGCGGTGGATAGCGCCGGAAGCGCGGGTCGTGGTCGGCGCGGGCGCAGCGCCAGAAGGTGCTGCCCCGCGCGTTGCGCTGCACGCGGGCGTGGCGGCAGGTGGCGCAGAGCCCGGCCCGGTCGGCCTCCGTTCTTCCCGAGTTCGCCCTCGGCTCGTTCACGCGGAAAACCTACAATGCGGCCGCGTGCCCCGCAGAAGCTCCATCCGATCACGCCTCGAGCGCGTGCTCTCGCTGTACGAGCGCTACCTCGAGGAGCGGCTCGGCGAGCCGCCGCCGGCCGAGTGGTTCGCGAACCACCCGGCGTTCCGCTGGGAGCGGAACGGTTCGCGCGGCCGGCTCCAGCCGGTCGTGCCGGCGGATTTCGACCTCGACGACCTCGTGGGCGTGGAGCGTCCCCTCGCCGAGCTGCTGCGCAACACCGAGCAGTTCCTGCGCGGTCTGCCGGCGCAGCACGTGCTCCTCTATGGCGAGCGCGGCACCGGGAAGTCGTCGGCGGTGCGCGGGCTGCTCACCCGCTTCGCCGCACGGGGACTGCGCGTGGTCGAGGTGCGCAAGGCCGATCTGCTCGAGCTGCCCCGCATCCTCGGCGCGCTCCGCGGCGCGCCCTATCGCTTCCTGCTCTTCTGCGACGATCTCTCGTTCGACGAAGGAGAGCCCGGCTACCGCGAGCTCAAGGCCACGCTCGAGGGCGGGCTCGAGCCGCCGCCCGCGAACGTCCGCATCCTCGCCACCAGCAACCGCCGCCACCTCATCCCCGAGCGCCGCTCGGAGAACCAGGCGGTGCGCGTCGACGAGGACGGCGAGCTGCACGTCGGCGAGGCGCTCGAGGAGAAGCTCTCGCTCTCCGACCGCTTCGGCCTGGTGCTCGGCTTCTTCGGCTTCGATCAGCCGACCTATCTCGCGATCGTCGAGCGGCTCGCGCGCCGCGCGGGCGTGAACATCGACGCCGAGCGCTTGCGCCGGGACGCGCTCCGCTGGGCGCTCGAGCGCGCCTCGCGTTCGGGGCGCACGGCCCGCCAGTTCGTGGACGATCTCGTCGGGCGGCTGGCCCTCGAGGCGGGGCGGTGAGCCGGCTCGTCCTCCTGCTGCTGCTCGGCCTCGTCGCGAATGCCGCGCGGGCCGAGGACGAGGCCGCGCCCGCCCCCGCGCCCGAATCGCCGCCGCCGGCGAGCGAGGTCACGCCCCTCGCAGACGACTGGCTGTTCGAGGACACGGGGCCCGATCCCGCCGAGCGCGACGACATGGAGTGCGTGAACCGCTTCAGCTTCGGCTTCAACGAGGAGTTCTATCACTATCTCGCCGACCCGGTCGCGCGCGGCTTCGCCTGGCTGGTGCCCGCGCCCGGCCGGCGCGCCATTCATCGCTTCTTCGAGAACCTGGAGTCGCCCGCGCTGTTCATCAGCGACGTGTTCCAGTTGGCGCCGCTCGACGCGACCAAGACGACCTCGCGCTTCGTGATCAACTCGACGATCGGTATCGCGGGCCTCTTCGATCCCGCGGCTGCGATCGGCATCGAGAACCATCACACCGATTTCGGCGAGACGCTCGCGGTCTGGGGCACGCCGGGCGGGAGCTACGTGGTGATCCCGCTGCTGGGACCCTCCACGGCGCGGGACACGTTCGGCCAGGTCGTGGATGCCGCGCTGCATCCGGCCGCGTGGTTGCTGACGCCCGTCCAGGCTCTGCTGCTCCGCACCAGCGGCGGCCTCAGCGAGTACGACGTGGAGCGCGAGCGGCTCGAGGCATTGCGTGCGACGTCCGTGGACTTCTACGCCGCGATCCGCGGCGCCTACCTGATGGACCGCGACGCGAAGGTCGCGCAGCGCCGCGACACCCGCTGGTGGCGCCGCAAGAAGCCCGAGCCGGAGGCCGAGGCCGCCGCGGAGTGAAGGCTACGGGCGCGCGGCGGCGGGCAGGCTCTCGCCCGCGATCTTGCCGGCCTTGATCTTCTCGTCGATCGAGGCCACGAGCTTCTCGAAGCCGTCGCGCTGGAGCACGGCGGCGTACTCGGACCGGCGCAGCGCGAGCTCGCTCACGGTGCCGTTCAGGTAGACGTCGATGATGCGCCAGCCGTCGCCGTTGGGGCGCATGCGGTAGTTGATCGCGATCGGCGGCTCCTTCGGCGTCACGACCTGCGTGTAGACCACGGCGGTCTCGTGCTGGCTCGGCTCCACCTTCAGCACCTCGAAGACCTGGCCGGTGAAGCCGGTCATGCGCTCGGCGTAGGTCGCCACCGTGAGGCGGCCGAAGGCCTCGGTCCAGCGCACGTGATCGGCCTCGTCGAGCGTGCGTCCAGTGCCGGCCGAGGATCTTCTCCGCCATGAAGGGGAGGTCGTAGCCGGCCTCCACGGCGGGGGCGATCTTGGCGCGCCGGCCCTCGAGCCCGAGCGCGTCCGCGTTCTTGAGGCACTCGATCAGCACCGCATAGAGCTGATCGACGGGCTTGCGGGCCGCCTCGAGGTCGACCGCGAACGCGCGCGCGGGCAGGGCCAGGAGCAGAGTCGCCAACAGGAGCCGGTGAAAACGCATGGCGGCCGATGGTAGCGGCCGGCTGCGGGTCCTCTACCCCAGCACGAAGCTGCCTACGGCCTCGGCGAAGCCCGCGGGGTTGTCGGTCATCACCGAGTGCGCCGAGCGCGGCACGATCGCGAGCTGCCCTTTCGCGAGCACGTCGTCCACCATGCGGTCGGCGACCTCGGGCGAGAGGATGTCGCTGGCCGCGCCGCGCACCACCAGGGTGGGGCAGGGGATGCGCGCGAGGGCGTCCCAGAGACGCTTCGCGGTGTCGCGCTCGTGCGCCTCGCCTTCGGCCTCGCTCGTGCCCGCGCGCGCGGTCATGAACGCAGGATCCGCCTTCCGCTCGAAGCGCCCGTCCGCTCGCTGGCGCAGCTCGTGGCGCGCCATGCGCCGGAGCGCATCGGGGCTCCCGGCCGGGAAGTTGTGCGCGAGCACGCGCTCGTACTCTGCGATCGAGGCGAAGCTGCCATCGCCGCGCTGCATCACCTCCATCCGGATGCGCGTGGTGCCGCGCGGGTCGTGCTCGGGGCCGATGTCCACGATCACGAGGCCGGCCATGAGCTCCGGATGCTTCGCGGCGAAGAGCATCGAGGTGCGGCCGCCGAACGAGTGGCCCACCAGCACGAGCCGCTCGATGCCGAGCGCCGCGGTGACGGCCTCGAGGTCGGCCACGTGGAAGTCATAGTCGTAGCGGCGCTCGGGATCGTGGCTCGAGTCGCCATGGCCGCGGAGATCGACGGCGACGGTGCGGTAGTGCGGCGCCACCAGCGGGGCGAAGTCGTCCCAGATGTGCGCCTCGTTGCCGAAGCCGTGCACCAGTACGAGCGGTGTGCCCGTCTCGCTCCACTCGAGTACGTGGATGGAAACGCCGCTGTCGGTGGAAATGCGTCTGGAGCTCGGCTGCATGGGCTCCGATCGTACTCGGACTGCTACCGTCACGCCTTCTCCGGAGAAACCCGATGCCGGCCATCGAGACGACCCCCGAGCTCGTTCGCAAGGTCTACGCCACGCTCGAGAAGAACCTCGTGATCGTGCGCAAGCGGCTCGGCCGGCCGCTCACCTATGCGGAGAAGGTGCTGTTCGGTCATCTCGCGGACGCGGAGCGCCAGCCGCTCGAGGCCGGCGCCGCGTATCTCGAGCTGCGGCCCGATCGCGTCGCCATGCAGGACGCGACTGCGCAGATGGCGATCCTCCAGTTCATCTCGTCGGGTCGCGAGGAGACCGCGGTGCCCTCGACGGTGCACTGCGATCACCTGATCCAGGCGCACCAGGGCGTCGCGGCCGACATGAAGACGGCGCACGTCACGAACCGCGAGGTCTACGACTTCTTGCGCAGCGCCTCGGCGCGTTACGGCATCGGCTTCTGGGCGCCGGGCGCGGGCATCATCCACCAGGTGGTGCTCGAGAAGTACGCCTTCCCGGGCGGCATGATGATCGGCACCGACTCGCACACGCCGAACGCCGGTGGCCTCGGCATGTTCGCGTGCGGCGTCGGCGGCGCGGACGCCGTGGACGTGATGGCGGGCTTTCCGTGGGAAGTGCTCCAGCCGAAGCTCGTCGGCGTGCGGCTCACGGGGAAGCTGAATGGTTGGACCGCGCCGAAGGACGTGATCCTGAAGGTGTGCGACGTGCTCACCGTCGAGGGCGGCACCAACCGCGTGGTCGAGTACTTCGGACCCGGCACGCGCGCGCTCTCCTGCACGGGCAAGGGCACGATCACGAACATGGGCGCCGAGCTGGGCGCGACCACGTCCATCTTCCCGTACGACGAGCGCCTCGCGCGCTACCTGAAGGCGACCGGCCGCGAGGAGCTCGCGGACCTCGCCGACCGGAACGAAGCGCTGCTCTGCGCCGACCCGGAGGTCGAGGCGAAGCCCGAGAGGTTCTTCGACCGCATCGTCGAGATCGACCTCTCGAAGCTCGAGCCGCACATCGTCGGGCCGCACACGCCCGATCTCGCGCGGCCCGTCTCGCGCATGGCGGCCGACGTCAAGGAGAAGGGCTATCCGGCGCAGCTCTCCTCGTGCCTGATCGGGAGCTGCACCAACTCGTCGTACGAGGATCTCTCGCGCGCGGCCGACGTGGCGCGCCAGGCGACGAAGCACGGCGTCGTGGCGAAGACCACGCTCTGGGTGACGCCCGGCTCCGAGCAGATCCACCAGACCATCCAGCGCGACGGGCAGCTCGACGAGCTGGCGGCGATCGGCGGCGTGGTGCTCGCGAACGCGTGTGGCCCGTGCATCGGCCAATGGAAGCGCGACGACGTCGAGCAGGGAGTCGCGAACTCGATCCTCACCTCGTTCAACCGCAACTTCCCGAAGCGCAACGACGGCCGCGCCGAGACGCAGGCGTTCATCGGCAGCCCCGAGATCGTGATCGCCTATGCGCTGGCGGGCCGGCTCGACTGGAACCCGCTCACCGACGAGCTCGAGGGCCCCGGCGGGAAGCGTTTCAAGCTCGTGCCGCCGGCGCCCGCGCCCGAGCTGCCCGAGCGCGGCTTCGTCGCGAGCCACGAGGGCTACCTCGCGCCGCCGGCCGATCGCGCGCGCATCGAGGTGAAGATCGAGCCCGGCTCGGAGCGGCTCGCCTTCCTCGCGCCGTTCCCGGCCTGGAACGGCAAGGACTACGTGGAGCTGCCCATCCTGCTGAAGGCCAAGGGCAAGTGCACCACCGACCACATCTCCATGGCGGGCCCGTGGCTGCGCTTCCGCGGCCATCTCGACAAGATCAGCGACAACCTGTTCATCGGCGCCACCAACGCGTTCACCGGCAAGACGGGCGAGGGCAGGAACGTGATCAGCGGCGAGTCGGGCGTGCCGTTCCCGAAGATCGCGCGCGACTACAAGGCGCGCGGCCTCAGCTGGGTGGTGGTCGGCGACCAGAACTACGGCGAGGGCTCGTCGCGCGAGCACGCGGCGATGGAGCCGCGCTGGCTCGGCGGCGTGGCCGTGATCGTGCGGAGCTTCGCCCGAATCCACGAGACGAACCTCAAGAAGCAGGGCCTGCTGCCGCTCACCTTCGCGAGCCCGGCCGACTACGAGAAGGTGCAGGAGAGCGATCGCGTGAGCGTGCTCGGGCTGGCGCAGCTCGCGCCGGGCAAGGATTTGAAGGTGGTCCTGCACCACGCGGACGGGAAGCGCGACGAGATCACCGTGCGCCACACCTTCAACGCCGAGCAGATCGGCTGGTTCAAGGCCGGGTCGGCGCTCAACGTGCTGAGGAAGTAGAGGAGAGAAAGAGCCTCGGGAGCCGGGCCGGGAGGCTCGGGCTGCTCCGGGCCTTCGCTCACAGGCGGGACTGGCGTGTTGGAGGCCTCGCGGACATCACGCCAGTTGGCCGAACCCCGAAACCGGCCCTGCGCAGCCCGAGCCTCCCGTCCCCGTGACGTGGAAGCTCGCGAAGAAGTGGACGCGCACATCGACTCCTCGTGCGACTCCCCAGCCACGGGGGCAGGGAGGGCGTTGCTGCGCAGGCGCGGTATCGGAGGGACGGGCCGCACGGCTCCGCTTCACGAAGGGCGGCCGCGACAACCGAGTCGCGAAGCGAGCGCAGCGAGCTGAGCGTGGTCCGTAGGTGTGCGCACAGTCCCGCACCCGCTCCACCCGCTCGGCACACCTCATCGTCGAGCGCCGGAGCAGCGACCCCTCCCGGCCCAGGCCTCGGAGGTCGCTCAGCTTCGGATGCTGCTCCATTGCTCCCGCGCCCAGCCGCGCACCCGCGGATGCAGGAGCGGGAGCAGCGCCGCGGCGAGGAACACGGCGGCCGCGATCGCGACCAGTTCGGCCGTGCTCCGCTCCAGGATGGCGTTGCCGAAGAAGGCGTAGGTCCAGGCGCGCAGCAGCGAGCCGATCGCCACCGCGACCAGGAACACCTCGAAGCGCATCGGGGTGAGTGCGGCCGCAGCGTGGTAGCCGGTGACGTTGCCGACCGGGTAGCCCGTCCCGATCGCCACGAGCACCGCGCCCCCGCGGCTGCCGGCGGCGGCTAGCGCGCGCTGCACCCCGGCGGGTACGCGGCTGCGCACCGCGTCGGCGCCGAGCCAGCGCGTCAGCAGGAACACGATCAAGCCCGAGGCGAGCAGTCCCAGCGCGCCGTAGAGCGTGCCTTCGGCGGTGCCGAAGCAGATCCCGCCAGCGATCAGCGCGAGCTGCGAGGGCACGAACAGCACGGTGCGAAACGTCACCACGCCGACGAACGCGAGCGGGCCCCAGGCACCGAGCCCCTCGACGAAGGTGCGGAGCCCGTCGAGATCCCAGCCGATGCCGAGCTGGGTGCGGGCGAAGAACGCCACGCCGAGGAGGACGGCAACGGCGACCAGCGCGCCGAAGCGCTCTCGCGTCATGCCCATCCGACGCCACATCGGGGTGAAGGATAGGGAGGGATGGCTAGGATGCGCCCGTGCCCCCGCGCACTCTCGTGATTGCCAACCCCGCGAGCGCCGCGGGCCGCACCGCGCGCACGCTGCCGCGGCTCGAGCCGAAGCTACGCGCGGCGATCGGCGCCTACGAGCTGGTGTGGACGAAGGGGCCGCGCGACGCCGAGCGCCTCGCGCGCGAGGCCGTGCGCGCGGGCGTGGACCGGCTGGTCGTGGCCGGGGGCGACGGCACCGCCGCCGAGGTGGTGAGCGGCCTGCTGGGCGCCGCGCTCGGCACCTACGGCGAGGTCGCCTTCCTTCCGCTCGGCACGGGCGCCGACTTCCACCGCACGCTCGACATTCCGCGCGATCCGGATGCGGCGATCGCGAAGCTGGCGTCGGGAAAGGGCCGCCGCATCGACGTCGGCTGCGTCCGCTTCGTGCAGGCGGACGGCTCGGAGCGGACGTCCCACTTCCTGAACGTCGCGAGCGCCGGGCTCTCGGGTGTGGTCACGCGCCACGTCCGCGGCAGCAAGACGCTCGGCGCGCGCCTCGCCTTCCTGATCGGCACGCTCGCGGGGCTCGTCAGCTTCCGGCCCTCCACGCTGCGGCTTCGCGTAGACGGCAGCGAGGTCTACTCCGGCGACATCGCGCTCGTCGCGGTGGCCAACGGCCGCTACTTCGGCGGCGGCATGCACGTGGCGCCCGAGGCGCGGCCCGACGACGGCCTGCTCGACGTCGTGATCATCCCGGCGCTGCGGAAGCACGAGCTGCTGATGCGGCTGCCGAGCCTCTACCAGGGCACGCATCTCGCGGTGCCGGGCGTGCGGCTGTTCCGCGGCCGGCGCGTCGAGCTCGAGCCGGTGGGCGAGCCGGCGCTCGGCGAGGTGGACGGCGAGCCGGTGGCGCAGCTCCCGATGACGGTGGAGGTGCGCCCGGGCGCGCTCCAGGTCTGGGGAGCGGGCGCTTGAGCGAAGAGCAGGAGCCGCTCTTCGCGCGCGTGCGCGAGGCGGCCGCCGAGGTGGCGCGCCGCGCGCGGCACGTGCGCATCGAGAACGAGGCGCTCGAGGAGCTCGCCGGCTTGCTCGCGCGCGAGCGCCCCGCGCAGCCGTCGCTCGATCCCGCGCAACGCGGCCTGGCGGACGAGGCGAGCACGCTCGCCTACGTCATCACCCTGAACGCGATCAACTTCGGCTCGGGCTGGTTTCCGCACCTCGCGAAGCGCGACGGGCTCTCGGGCTACCTCACCATCGCGGGTGCGCTGCGGGAGCGCTTCGAGCGCGAGGGGCCCTGGACGGCGGCCGAGCTCCAGCGCCTGCGTCCGGAGGACTGCGCGCGCCTGTTCGGCCAGACGCTCGAGCCTCCCGTCTCGGAGCTGATGGCGCTGTTCGCGCAGGCGCTGAACGAGCTCGGCGCCTTCCTCGCGCGCGAGCACCGCGGGCGCTTCGCGGGGCCGGTCGAAGAGGCGCGCGGGTCGGCGGAGCGGCTGGTGCGCAGCCTCGCGCGGATGCCGCTCTACCGCGACGTCGCACGCTACGAGGGCTTCGAGGTGCCTTTCTACAAGCGCGCGCAGATCACCTGCTCCGACCTCGCCGAGTCCCTGCGCGGCCGCGGGCTCGGCCACTTCCACGACGTCGACGAGCTCACGCTGTTCGCCGACAACCTGGTGCCGCACGTCCTGCGCAGCTTCGGCGTGCTGCTGTACTCGCCCGACCTCGCGAAGCGGATCGACGCGGAGGAGCTGATCGCCTCCGGCAGCGAGGAGGAGGTCGAGATCCGCGGCGTGGCGCTGCATGCCGTCGAGCGCTTGGCGGGCTCGTGCGCGCGCCGCGGCTGGCGGGCGCCGCCGCGCCGTCTCGATCACCTGCTCTGGTCACGCGGCCAGAGCCCGCTCGTGAAGGCGCGGCCGCGCCACCGCACGCGCTGCCCCTACTACTGATGGGCCGGAGGCGCCCGATCCTGGACGCGCAATTCGTGCTGATGCTCGGGGTGGCGCTGGCGCTCGGCGCGTTGGCCTGGTCGCGTGGCGGCGAGACGCTGTTCCGCGCCGGCTTCGGCGAGGGCGTGGACCAGTTCGTGCGCTACGGCCTGCTGATCGCGGTGTCCTTCCTCGCGGCCGGCTTCGCGCAGGTGCTGATCCCGAGCGAATGGATCCGCGGCGCACTCGGCCGCGACTCCGGGATGCGCGGCATCATGCTCGCCTCGGCGGCGGGCATCCTCACCCCGGCCGGGCCCTTCGTGTCGCTGCCGATCGCGACGACCTTCCTGCGCGGGGGCGCGGAGCCGGCGGCGGTGGTCACGTACCTCACGGCGTGGTCGCTGCTCGCCGTGCACCGGCTCGTGGCCTGGGAGGTGCCGATCCTCGGGGCGCGCTTCGCGCTGGTGCGCTATGCGATCTGCGCTGCGCTGCCGATCCTGGCGGGTCTCCTGACGCGCGGGCTCGGGAGATTCTTCGGCGCGAGCACCTAGGACGGGGGTGAAGGTGGCGGCGAAGCGGAAGGCGGCGAAGAGGGCGGCGGTGAAGAAGAGCGCGCCGAAGGCGAAGGCCAAGCCCGCTCGCGCGAAGACCGCGCACGACGAGCAGCGCGAGGTCCACTACTCCGACCTGCGCAAGGTGATGCTCGCGAGCGTGCTGAAGCGCCTGCGCTAGCGCGCCCAGGCCGCAGCGAGCGGGTTCCACCGACTCTGCAGCAAGCCCGCGCCTTGCGCGGGCGCGCAGCGAGCGGAGCGAGCGTAGGAAGAAGGCGGGTTCCTGCTAGCTTGCTTCCCGTGTCCGGGAAAGCGCTCGAGTGGGATTCGCCCATGTATCGGCTGGCGGCGGCGCAGCTCGACCAGACCGCCGAGGGCATGGGCCTCGACGACAACATCTGGGAGCGGCTGCGCACGCCACAGCGCGCCCTCGTCGTCTCCTTCCCGTTCCGCCGCGACAACTACGAGACGGTGGACACCGTGTTCGGCTACCGCGTGCAGCACCTGCTCACGATGGGGCCGACCAAGGGCGGCATCCGCTACGACCTCGACGTCGATCTCGGCGAGGTCGTGGCCCTCTCGATGTGGATGACCTGGAAGTGCGCGATCATGGCGCTTCCGTTCGGCGGCGCGAAGGGCGGCGTGCGCATCGATCCGCACAAGCTCTCCCGCTCGGAGCTGCAGCGCATCACGCGTCGCTACACCTCCGAGATCATCGAGATGATCGGCCCCGACACCGACATCCCGGCCCCCGACCTCGGCACCGACGAGCAGGTGATGGCCTGGATCATGGACACCTACTCGCAGCAGAAGGGCCACAGCGTCCCCGGCGTGGTGACCGGCAAGCCGATCGAGATCGGCGGCTCCCTCGGCCGGCGCGAGGCCACCGGCCGCGGCGTGGTCACCTGCCTGCTCGAGGCAGCCCGCGAGGTCGGGCTGTCGCTCCAGGGCGCGCGCGTGGTGGTGCAGGGCTTCGGTCAGGTCGGCAGCGCCGCGGCGCGCATCGCCGTGCAGCACGGCGCGAAGCTGGTCGGACTCTCCGACGTGAGCGGCGGCGTCTCTGCGCCCGGCGGCATCGACCTCGCCGAGGTCGATCGCCACCTCGCCGAGAACAAGCAACTGAAGGGCCTGCCCGGCACGGAGCCGGTCAGCAACGAGGCGCTGCTCGAGCTGCCGTGCGACGTGCTGATCCCCGCCGCCGTGCAGAACCAGCTCACGGCGAAGAACGCCGGGCGCATCCAGGCGAAGCTCATCGTCGAGGGAGCGAACGGCCCGACCGACCTCGAGGCCGACTCGATCCTCCGCGAGCGCGGGATCACCGTGGTGCCCGACATCCTCGCGAACGCCGGCGGCGTGACGGTCTCCTACTTCG
The DNA here is from genome assembly GCA_963716895.1 of uncultured delta proteobacterium. Classification (GTDB taxonomy): domain Bacteria; phylum Myxococcota_A; class UBA9160; order UBA9160; family UBA6930; genus JBFIYM01. The sequence goes on along the minus strand of CAVQUJ010000010.1, from coordinate 1,811,854 downwards.
AGTGGGTGCAGGGCCTCCAGCAGTTCTTCTGGAGCGAGCAGGAGGTGAACGACCGCCTGATCCGCCTGATGCAGCGCGCCTCGAAGGACGTCTGGAGCGTGGCGCGCGCGAAGGGCGTCGATCTGCGCACCGCGGCGCTGATTCGCGGAATCGAGCGCGTGGCCGAGGCGAAGCGCCGGCGCGGCGTCTTCCCCTGAGGCGGTCCCCGTGAACGAGTCGCTGTCGCTCGACCTGTTCGGCGTGGCCTGGCGGCTCGGCGCGACGCTCTTCTTCGTCCTGCTGAACGGCTTCTTCGTGGCGGCGGAGTTCGCGCTCGTGAAAGCGCGCGCGGCGCGCATCGAGCAGCTCGCGCGCGACGGCAGCCGCTCGGCGCGCATGGTGCGCCACATCCTCGCGCACCTCGACCGCTACCTGTCGGCCTGCCAGCTCGGCATCACCGTGGCGAGCCTGGCGCTCGGCGCGCTCGGCGAGCCCGCCGTCTCGCGCCTGCTGCTCGCGCTCGCGGGGAGCCTCGGCGTCGAGATCGCGGACGGCGCCGTGTGGCTGCGCGTCACCGTCCTTCACGCTCGCCTTCGTCGTGATCACCATGCTGCACATGACCCTCGGCGAGCAGGCGCCCAAGATGTGGGCGCTCCGCCGGCCGGAGGCCGGCGCGGTGCGGAGCGCGCTGCTGCTGCGCGCGTTCACCGCCGCGTTCGGCCCGTTCATCTCCGCCATCCACGGCATTTCGAACGCGATCCTCCGGCATGGTCGGCCTGCCGCCCGACGCCGAGCTCGACTCGAGCCACTCCGCCGAGGAGATCCGCAGCATCCTGTCCCTGTCGGCGCGCGAGGGCCACATCACGCCGCGCGCGCAGGAGCTGTCCGAGAACGTGCTGCGCATGATCGACCTCGAGGTGCGGCACATCATCCTGCCGCGCGTGGACGTGGCGTTCCTCTCGCTCGAGTGGCCGTTCGAGGAGTGCGTGCGCGTGGTGCGCGAGACGAATCACACCCGCTACCCGCTCTGCGAGCGCGGCCTCGACACGATCGTCGGCATCGTCAACGCGCGCGACGTGCGCGAGGCGGTGCTGCGCGGCGACAAGCCCGACCTGCGCGAGCTCGCGCGCGAGGCGCCCTTCGTGACCGAGACGATGCCGCTCTCGGACTTCCTGCTCGAGGTGCAGCGCAAGCGCGCGCACAGCGCCGCGGTGGTGGACGAGCGGGGCACGGTGATCGGCCTGGCCTTCCGCGAGGACGCGCTCGAAGAGATCGTGGGCCCGCTCGGCGACGAGTTCGACGAGGACCAGCCCGAGTTCGTGGAGATCTCGCCTGGCGTCTACGAGCTCAGCGGCCGGATGTCGATGCCCGAGGTCTGCGACCGGCTCGACTTCGAGATCGACTGGGAAGAGGACGAGGAGGTGGACACGATCGGCGGCCACGTGACCGCGCGGCTCGGGCGACTGCCCCGCCGCGGCGATCGCACGGAGGTGGGGCCGTATCGCGCGATCGTGCTCGAGGTGGCGCGGCGCCGCGTGCAGCGCCTGCGCCTCGAGCGCATCGAGCCCGAGGCCGACGAAGAGCGCGAGGCGTCGTGATCGACCTGCTGCGCGACGTCGGCCTGCTCGACCTGGTCGACATCGGGGTGGTCGCGGCGCTCGCCTGGGTGGGCCTGCGCCTCGTGCGCCGCACGCGCGCGCGGCCCGCGCTGATCGGTCTCGGCACGCTCGGCGCCATCTATCTGGCCGCGCGCCAGCTCGGCCTCGCCGCTCACCGCCGCGATCTTCCAGGCCTTCTTCGCCGTCCTCGTGCTCGTGCTCGTGGTCGTCTTCCAGGACGACCTGCGCCGCATCTTCGAGCAGGTGGGCGCGTGGGTGTCGCGCCGGCGCGGCGAGGAGCCGCCGACCACCGGCTCGAACGAGGCGCTGGTGCGCACCGTCGAGCAGCTCGCCGCGGCGCGCACCGGCGCGCTGATCGTGGTGCCGGGTCGCGAGCCGATCGACCGTCACGTCGAGGGCGGTATCGAGCTCGACGGAAAGCTCTCGGAGCCGTTGCTCCTCTCGCTCTTCGACGCCAGCTCGCCGGGCCACGACGGCGCGGTGGTGCTCGAGAAGGACCGCGTCGCGGCGCTTCGCCGTCCACCTCCCGCTCTCGACCGATCGCGAGCAGCTCGCCGACGTGGGCACGCGCCACGCCGCGGCGCTCGGCCTCTCGGAGCGCACCGACGCGCTCTGCATCGTGGTGTCGGAGGAGCGCGGCTCGATCTCGCTGGCGGTGGGCGGGAAGCTGCGGCCCGTCGAGCGGCCGCGCGCGCTCGCCATCGAGCTGCGCAAGCACCAGCGGCCGGTCGCGGAGCAGAAGTCCCGCGGCGGTTGGCTCCAGCCGCGCTTCCGCGACGCGCTGCTGGCGATCGGCATCGCGGCGGGGCTGTGGGTGGTGCAGGTGCCTGGCTCGGTCGTGACGGAGGTGGAGGTCGAGGCGCCGGTGGTGGTCGAGAAGCTGCCCGTGGAGCTGCGCCTCGAAGGCATCGAGCCCGAGCGCGTGCGCATCCGGCTCGCGGGCCGGCGCCGCGATCTCGTGCTCGCCCGCAACGGCACGGTCGAGGTGCGGGTGGACGCGCTGCTCGCGCGCAACGGCCGTCGCACCTTCCACATCACGCCCGACCTGGTGGCGCACCCGGACGGGCTCGAGGTGACGAGCATCCGCCCCGACCGCGTGAAGATCTCGATCGGCCGCGCCGACGCCGCCGAAGAGCCGGCCCCGCCCAAGGACGGCTAGGGACGGAGCGCCAGCAGCGCCTGCGCGACGCGCTCGCGCGCGGCGTCAGTGAGGCCAGGCTGCTCGATCCGCGCGAGCGCCTCCTTCACCTCACCCTCGTCGAGCGGCGCGGGCAGGCGCACCAGCAGCCACGCGATGCGCTCCGAGACGCGCGCGAGCGCGGGGCGGAGCACGCCGTCGAGGTCCGCGGGCGGACCGAGCCCGGGCGCGTCCGCAGGCGGACCGAGCCCGGGCGTGTCCGCGAGAGTCTGCTCCTGGATCGCACTCGCGGCGTCGATCAGCGCAGCGAACAGCTCGCGCACTGCGGCATCGCTGGGCGGCGCCGCGCCGTCGCTCGCAGCCGCTTCGCGCACGGACGCGACGGCCGCCGCGAGCACGGCCTGCTCCTGCGCCGGCGCGCGCACCGGCGCCGCGCTCGCGCGCTTCGCCTCCGCCACGAGCGGCATCAGCGCGAGCCGCTCCTCGATCGCCGCACCGAGCGCGACGAGCGGCGTGGCAGTCGCCTCGCGCGCTCCGTCGGGCAGCTCGCGCGCGCGCAGCGCCGCGAGCGTGCCGTCCGCCTCGCGCGCGAGCAGCCACGCATCGAGGTCGCGCGCGCGCTCGCCGGCGCCGGCAGGGAGCCAGTACGCCTTCCAGTCGCGCGTGTACGGGCCGAGCACGCGCAGCCCGCTCGTGCCGGCGAGCCAGCCCGGCGCCTCGAGCGTGTCGCTGACGGCCGCATCCACGTCACCCCGGAGCAGCGCCTCGCGCACCGCGGCGTTCGGAGAGAGCGGCCGCAGCTCCGCGCCCGGGAAGAGGCGCCGCGCCGCGCGCTCGAGATGGCCGCCCGCATTCACCGCGATGCGCGCGTGCCGCTCGAGGCTCGCGCCGCGAGTCAGCACGACCACGCCCGACGTCGCGACCGGCACGCTGAAGCGCCCGGCGAGCGAGCGCTCCGTCCGCACCGTCACGCCGCTCATCACCACGTCGAAGCGGCCGTCCGCGAAGTCGCGATCGAGCGTCGCCCAGCGCACCGGCACCCAGCGGATCTCGAGCCCGCGCTCGCGCGCATAGGCGCGCGCGACCTCGACGTCGAAGCCGGCGCGCACGCCGGCCGGCGTCGTGCTCCGAGAACGGCGCGTAGTCGCCGCTCGTGCCGACACGGAGAAGGGGTGAGCGCGCGGTGTCGCCGCCGGCGCAGGCCAGGAGCAGGGCGAGGAGCCAGATCCAGTGACGTCTCACGGGGGCCGCAGCGTAGCCCGCGGCTGGGTGCATTTGACCGCCCCCGGGGCGTTCCCTAACCTGCCCGGCTTCCGGCCCCACGGGTCTTCCCGGGCCCGTCCACGGCGCGCCGATTCGGAACCGACCGGAGCCGCGCCTCCCGAGAACGAGGTCGCCCATGCTCACACTCGACGAGATCGAACAGGGCGCGAGCTGCACCCACAAGAACACGGGCCTGCGTTACACGGTGGTGGCGGTCGAGGAGACCGAGATCCTGATCGAGGCCGAGACGGCGGGCCACGAGCCGCTCACGGTGAAGACCGAGCTGTTCCTCTCCGAGTTCGCGCTCGGCGGCTACTCCGGCGCGCGGCGCGGCCGGCGCACCGGCGGCCGGAGCGGCGGCGCGCGGCGCACGTCATCGGCGCCGACGGCGGCGCCGACCGGCCCGAAGTCGCGCGGCCGCATCAAGAAGATGGTGCGCGACCGCGGCTTCGGCTTCATCCGCGGCGAAGACGGCAAGGAAGTCTTCTTCCACCGCTCCGGCATGGCGGGCTCCGACTACGACAACATCGCCGAAGGCGACACCGTCGAGTACGTGATCCAGGAAGGTCCGCGCGGCGCGCGCGCCGAGCACGTGCGCACGGTGAGCCAGGACTCCGCGGCGTAGCCAGCCGTCCACTCAGAGCCCGTCGATGGCAACCAACACCGTATGGGTCGGGCTCGTTGGTGTCAGACCGCGACCGGGGAACGACGCACTCGAAGGCGCGCGCGGCGCATTCGTGCGCTTCCTGGCCCTGGCGGCTGGTGCGGACGACTACGTCCGACAGCTTCACGAAGCACTGGATGAGTTCCAGTTCGAGTTCGATGAAGTATCCGATGTAGAGCCGTATTCGGTCTTCTCTGAGCGAGAGGAGGCAGCAGGCGAGCTCGATCGAGTCGCACGCAAGGTCGCCGACGACGGATTCAGCAGATTCGGTGAGTTCTACGCATTCGAGGACGAAGACGGATAGAGACAGCTGGTGAGTTCACCGGATTGTGCGGCGCGGCGGCTGTCTGCCTAGAGCGCATACCGATGCACGATCGGTAGCCGCCGCCCCGCGCCGAAGGCCTTCGACGAGACGCGCAGCACGAGCGGCGCCTGGCGGCGCTTGTACTCGTTGCGGTCGAGGCGGCGCACGATCGCGGCGGCCTGCTCGGACGTCATGCCGGCGGGCGGGCGCACGCTCTTCGGGCCGAGCCCGCCTTCGATGGCCTGCGCGAGCACGGCGTCGAGCGCGTCGTACGGGGGCAGGTCGTCGCTGTCGAGCTGGCCCGCCGCGAGCTCGGCGGAGGGCGGCTTCTCGATCGTGCGCTGCGGGATCAGCTCGCCCGCCCGGTTCGCGAGCCGCGCGAGCGCGTAGACGTCGTGCTTGTAGACGTCGCCCACCACGGCGAGCCCACCCACCATGTCGCCGTAGAGCGTGCAGTAGCCGACGGAGAGCTCGCTCTTGTTGCCCGTCGCGAGCACGAGCCGGCCCTCGGCGTTCGAGATCGCCATCAGGATCGCGCCGCGAATGCGCGCCTGGATGTTCTGCTGCGCGATGCCGTAGTCGGGTTTCTCGCCGAACAGCTGCGCGAAGAGGCCGCGGTAGGCGTCGTACACCGGTCGGATGTCGACGCTGCGCACCTCGATGCCGAGCCCGCGCCCGAGCGCGAACGCGTCCGCGAGGCTGTGCTCCGACGAGAACGGGCCCGGCATCGCGACGCCGAGCACGCGCTCCTTGCCGAGCGCCTGCACCGCGAGCCACGCCGTCACGGCCGAGTCGATGCCGCCCGAGAGCCCGACCACCGCGCCCGGCGGCAGGTTCTGCTTGCGGAAGTAGTCGCGGATGCCGAGCACGAGCGCGGCGGCGAGCTGCTCGGTCTCGGCGGGATCGACGACGTCGCCCGGCGCCTGCGCCGGCGCGGCGTCGAGATCGACCACCGCGAAGGCCGGCTCGAACAGCGGGAGCAGCGCGCGCACCGGCCGCGTGCATCGACCACGCACGAGCCGCCGTCGAAGACGAGCTCGTCGTTGCCGCCCACCTGGTTCACGAACGCGATCGGCACGCCGTGCTTCGCCGCGAGGTCGGCGAGCATGCGCCGGCGGAACGCCGCCTTGCCCACGTGGAAGGGCGAGGCCGAGAGGTTCAGCACCAGCTCGGCGCCGGCCTGCGCCAGCTCGCCGACCGGATCCAGCGCGTAGCCGATCGCGTCCACCCAGGCGTCTTCGCACACCGTGAGGCCGAGCGAACGCGCGCCGATGCGCACCACGCTGCGCTCCTCGGCCGGCACGAAGTAGCGGTTCTCGTCGAACACGTCGTAGGTCGGGAGCAGGGTCTTCGCCTGCGCGCCCGCGCGCGCGCCGTCCGAGAGCAGCACGGCGGCGTTCGTGAGCGTGCTTCCCGCCGCAGGCGCCGAAGTCGGCAGCACCGCGCCCACGGCGATCGCGATGCCGCGCGCGCTCGCGGCGAGCGCGTCGAGCTCGCGCAGCTGGTCGCGCACGAAGCCGTCGCGCTCGAGCAGGTCGAGCGGCGGATAGCCGGTGAGCGCGAGCTCGGGCAGCGCCACGAGCGCCGCGCCGGCCTGCTTCGCGCGCGCTGCCGCCTCCTCGGCGAGCTTCCGGTTGCCGGCGAGATCGCCGACAGTCGGGTTCAGCTGCGCGAGGGCGATCTTCATTGCGCTAGGGGTAGTACACGAGCGCGGCGTCACCGAAGGCGGCCGGCCGGTCCTGGCCCTCGACCTCGAGCTGGAGCGTGATGTTGGCCCGGATCGCGCCGCCCGGGATCTCGCGCACGCCCTTGAGGGTGGCATGGAGGCGCAGGCGGTCGCCGCAGCGCACCGGCGCGCGCAGGCGCATGTGCTCGATGCCGGGGTTCACCGTCATGCGCGTGCCCTTCACCTCGACGATCTGGCTGAACAGGTAGGGCGCCAGCGAGAGCGTGAGGTAGCCGTGAGCGATGGTCGTGCCGAAGGGCGACTCGCGCTTCGCGCGCTCGGGATCCACGTGGATCCACTGCTTGTCGCCTGTGGCCTCGGCGAACAGGTCGATCCGCTCCTGCGTCATCTCGAGCCAGTCCGACGTGCCGAGCTTCTTGCCGACCCAGTCGCGGAGCGCGTTCGGGTCGGGCATGACGAGGAGGTCGGCCATCGGGGGTCTCTCGGAGCGGATGAGCCAGCATAGCCGGCTCAAGCCGGCTTGCGCGCCACGGAACGGACCTCGAGCCAGCGCTCGAGCGTGGTGTGGCGACGCACGACCTGCGCGCGCTCCAAACGGATGGGCGCATGCAGGCCGACGCGACGCACGACGAACGCGTCTCGCTTCCGACGCCACTTCGGAGACGTCGGCTACCGCGAGCGGACCGTCCTCCATCCACGCCTCGAAGTGACACGCGCGAGCGCGGCGCGACCTCGAGCCGGAACTCGCGTCCGATCGCGCGCGCGAGCCGCTGCACCGCGAGCTCCGGCTCCCCGAGCCAGCTGCCGGCGCTCGAGAGCCGCGCCTCGCGCAGCAGGCGCAGGAGCTTCGCGAGGCCGAGCGCCGCCGCGACGTGCTCGCCGGTGCGCAGGTCGAGGAAGTCGAGGATCGGCAGCACCGGCTCGCGCCGCAGCGACGCGCGATAGGTCAACGCGACGCCGCAGTGCTCCGCGTCCCGGACGGCGAGCGCGCGCTCGAGGACGGCGAGGATCCGGCGGGGGGAGCGCATCTCGGCGAGGATATCGAGCGATCGCAGGAGGGAGATGAGGGTCGGCATTCGCATCACGCCCGAGGCAGGCGAGGCGGCGGCGCGCCTCGCCGAGCTGCCGGCGCTGGCCGCGGCGGCCGAGGCCCGGGGCTTCGACCTGCTCGTGGTGCCCGAGCGGCTCTCGGCGGCCGGCGGCTTCCCGGCCGCGCTACCGGTGTGCGCGGCCGCGGCCGCCGCCACCACGCGCCTGCGGATCGCGACCGGCCTGCTCGCGCTCCCGCTCCACCATCCGCTCCGCGTCGCGGAGGACGCCGCCACGCTCGACGCCCTCTCGGCCGGGCGCTTCGAGCTCGGCGTCGGGCTCGGGGCCGAGGTGGAGATGTTCGGCGGCTTCGGGCTCGATCCCCGCGAGCGCGCGGCGCGCTTCGAGGAAGCGCTCGAAGTCGTGCGGCGCGGGTGGGCCGACGGCCCTGTACGCTTCGCCGGCCGCCACTTCCGCTGCGGCGACGTCGAGGTGCACCCGAAGCCCGTGCAGGCCGGCGGGCCGCCGCTCTGGCTCGGCGCTCGCGGGCCGGATGCGCTCGCTCGCGCGGCGCAGCTGGGCCTCGGCGTGGTGCTCGAGGCCGAGCTCGACCCGGCGCCGTATCTGGCGGCCTGGGACGCGGGTGGACGCGAGCGGCCTCTGGCGAGACTGGCCTTCCTGCTGGATCCGCGCGAGCTCTCGCTCGCGGAGCTGGCGCGGCGGACCGCGGCGGCCGGTGCCGCTCGGCTCGACGCCTGGCTCACCCATACGGGCGCTCCTACCGATCTGGACGGGCTGGCCGAGCTCGCCGCCGCCCTTCGCGTGCTCTGAGTCGCTTATACTGGCGCGGATTCGGAGGGCGGATGCTCGGTCGAGCGGCACGGATCGGTCTCTGGGCCGTCGGCATCCTGGGTTTCGGCTACTTCGCGCTCGGCCCCGTCCTCTACAGCTCGTTCATCGGGCTCGACTGGGGCGCCTATCCGGGCGGCCACGAGATCGAGAAGCTCTTCCGCGGGCTCGGCTATGCCGGCGACCACGCGATCTCGGGCGTGTTCTGGCTGCTGCTCGGCCTGCTCGCGGTGATCGGGGTGACGTTCGTCGCCGCCCGCGGGCGGGCGCGCGCCGACACCGACCCGGCGCGCCGCAAGCTGCTGACCGGCGCGGCTACCGGCGCCCTCTCGGCGCTCGGTGCCGCCGCGCTCGCCGGCGGTGGCGCCGCGCTGCGTTCGCTGTTCGGCTGGGGCCGCGACGACACCGGCTGGGGCCCGGTGAACCGCGGCATCCAGGCCACGGTCGAGACGACGAATCCCACGTATCCCGAGAGCTGGAAGGGCGCGCGCGTCCAGGCCTACCGCACGCTCGGCCGCACGGGCTGGCGCATCTCCGACGTGGTGGTGGGCTCGGGCCAGATCCGCGAGCAGAAGGGCATCGACGTGGTGCGGCTCGCGCTCGAGCGCGGCGTCACGTACGTGGACACCTCGCCGGACTACTCGGCGACCGGCAGCGAGGAGTGCGTCGGCAAAGCCATCCAGGGCATGCGCGACAAGGTGTTCGTCGCCACCAAGTGGTGCACGCCATGGGGCCACCTCGGAGCCGGCAGCTCGGTGGCGGACTACGAGGGCGTGATCGAGGGGAGCCTCTCGCGGCTCGGCACCGACTACGTGGACCTCGTGCACGTGCACAGCTGCGACGAGGTCCCGCGGCTGATGGACCCGAACATGCACGAGGCCTTCGACCGGCTGAAGCAGGCCGGCAAGGTGCGCTTCCTCGGCTTCTCCTCCCACACGCCGAACCTGGTGGACGTGGCCGAGGCCGCGATCGCCTCGGGCCGCTTCGACGTGATGATGCTCGCGTACCACCACGGCATCTGGCCGAAGCTCGGCGCGCTGATCCAGCGCGCGCGCCACGAACGAGACATGGGCGTGGTGGCGATGAAGACCTTGAAGGGCGCGAAGCACAACGGCCTCGCGGGATTCCGCGAGCACGCGGACGCGTACAGCCAGGCTGCGCTGCGCTGGGTGCTCTCGAATCCCGAGGTCTCCGCAGCGGTGATCTCCTTCTCCGAGTTCCAGCACGTGGACGAGTATCTGCGCGCATCCGGGGGCGCGCTGCGGCCCGAGGACGTGGCGATCCTCGAGAGATACGACCAGCTGGTGGCCGGCACGTACTGCGCGCCCCACTGCGGCGCGTGCCTCGGGAGCTGCCCGGAGCAGCTCGCCATCGACGACGTGTTGCGGCACCGCATGTACTTCGAGGACTACGGGGACCAGAAGGAGGCGATGCGGCTCTACGCGCGCCTCGAGAAGAACGCCTCGGTGTGCGTCTCGTGCAGCGCGCCCTGTACCGGCGTGTGTCCGATCGGCGTCCCGATCCAGGAGCGCATGATCGGCGCCCACGAGCTGCTCCAGCTCGGATGAGGAGACACAGCATGCGCGCCACGTTCCTGGTTCTCGCGCTCGCGTTCGTCGCAGAGTCGTCGCTGGCCGAGCCGGCCTCGCCCTGGGCGCTGCCCGCCGAGGGCTCGTGCGCGCCGTCGGGCGGCGTGCACGTGAAGCCCGGCGCGCCGGCCGAGGACGCCACGTCGGTGCCGTTCAAGCCCGGCGACACGTTCGCGATCGACCGCCTCGCCACGCTCGAGCGCTATCTCCCCGACTTCCTCTGGACGAATCGCGATCGCTTCTTCTACGAAGGCATGCGGCTCGAGATCGGCCCGTGCTTCCGGAACTACGGAGCGCCCGACTTCTTCGAGAAGGCGACCGAGGCGGGGCGCGGCAAGGCCAAGCTCGATGCCAACGGTGGGCTCGCGGACTGGACGGCGGGGCTGCCCTTCGCGCCGAGCGACATCGCGTCCGATGCGAAGGACGCCGGCCTGCGCTGGCTCTGGAACGTGCAGAGCCGCTACCAGGCCGCCGGCTTCCGCGGCCCGTTCCGCATGACCGACCTCGTCGGCAAGATCGGCCGGGCCGAGCCCTTCGAGGGCGAGATCTTCAAGCTGATCACGGCGAACCGCGCCGATCGACCCGGCTACGAGGCGCCCGGCGCGAAGGACCGCATGTTCGTGGCCGGCGGTCTCTTCTCGAAGCCCTTCGACGCGCGCGAGTACGCGTGGCGGCAGTTCCGCCCCGAGGAGATGCTCGCCGAAGCCACCCGCTCCGACGATCTGTACGCCTACCTGCCGCAGTGGCGGCGCGTGCGGCGCATCAACTCCGCGCGCACCGAGGGCATCTACATGCCGTCGTTCGCGGTGAGCATGGCGCCGACCCAGGTGCTGCCCACCGGCGGCGGCGTCGCGGGCACGGTGGGCGCGATCCAGGTGCCGGGCGACGCGGGCGGCACGATCCAGACGAAGCGCAGCGGCTACGAGGGCCTCGAGTTCCGCCCGCTGCTCTACGAGGTCACCGTGGTCGGGCTCCACGACGTGCTCGCGCCGCTCAACGCGACGGGTCCGAGCTATCCCGACAATCCCGATCGCGAGTTCGGGCCGTTCGGCCTCTCCTTTGCGAGCGACCGCTGGGACCTGCGCCGCGCCCTCGTGCTCGACCTGCGCGCGAAGCAGAGCTCGGGCTCCGAGATCGAAGCGCGCCAGATCCTGTACGTGGACCTCCAGACCCTCCAGCCGCTCTTCATCGCCACCTACGACAAGAAGAACGAGATGACCAACGTGGGGATGTACGTCGGGCGCTGGAGCGAAGACCGCGAGGGCTACCCGCGCTGGCCCGACGACCCCGCGCGCGCGGTGCGCGTGATCGATCCGGTGGGCGCGGCCTTCGCCAACCTGGCGGAGAGCGGCAGCTGGCGGCGCGAGTCGTGGACGAACGTCTCGACGCCCCCGTCCGACGACGACGTGAAGCGGCTGCTGTCGGTCAACCAGCTCACGAAGAGGCGTTAGGGTGGGGCGAGCGCTGCTCCTGCTGCTCGTGGCAGCGCTCGTCGTCGGCGCCGCCGAGGCGCCGCAGCCGCCGCCCTCGGCGGCGGCCCCCGCCGAGCTCACGCTCGAGCAGTTCCTCGCCCAGCGCGGCTGGACCGCCGTCCAGCTGCACGAGAACGCCTTCAGCCAGCTCGAGACGGAAGTGCTCGTGAACGGCGAGCACCGCCTGCGCGTGCAGATCAGCACCTCGTTCTCGAAGACGATCGTCGACGAGGCGGTGGTGAAGCAGCTCGGGCTCACCGTCGAGCCCACCAACATCGAGCTGTCGGGCGTGAAGAAGCAGCGGCTCGGCTCGCTCCAGCTGAAGAGCCTCGCGTTCGGCGAGACCAGCGTCGGCGCCGCCACCCTCTTCACCGCCGACCTCTCCTCGCTGCTCGGCAGTGCGACCGGCGTCGAGCCGGTGCAGGGCGTGATCGGTTCCGACCTGCTCTCGAAGTACCAGGCCGTGCTCGAGATCCCGACCTCGAAGCTCTATCTGCGGGTGCGCTGAGCGCTAGCTCCGGGTGCGCCGCAGCACGCGCGCCTCGCCGCGGCGCACGGTGAGGTGCTCCGCGTCGAACAGCTCCATCAGCGGCACGGCGTACTTGCGCGAGGTGCCGATCAGGTCCTTGTAGGCCTGCGTATCGAGCGCGCCGTGCGCCTCGAGGTGGGCGACGACGCGGGCGCGCAGCGCGTCCACGTGCGCGCGGTCGAACCACAGCTCGCCGGGCGCGCGCACGAGCGCGCCGGCGCGCTCGAGGTGGACGAGCACGTCGCGCAGCTCGGCGGGATCGACGCCGAGCTGTGCCGCCCGCTCGCGCGCGCGTGGGCGGCTCGAGGCCGGCTGCTGCGGCGTCCGAGCAGAGCCGCGCGGCGAGCGCCTGCTGGCGCTCCGAGAGGCGTGGCGCGAAGTCGGCGAGCCGCACGAGATCCTCGGCGCTGACGACGGCGCCGCGCACGAGCGAGCCGCGCGAGCGCGAGCTCGCAGGCCGCGCGCGGCACGTTCTCCGGCAGCGCGGCGCGGAGCGCTCCGCGCGGAGCTCCGGGCCGCAGCGGCTCGCGCGCGTGGAAGTCGCCGAGCGCCGCGAGCAGCCGGCGCTCGAGCTCGGCGCAGCTCGCGGCGTCGAGGAGCGAGCCGTCGGCCGCGCGCGCGAGCACGCCGTCCTGCTCGAGCGCAGCGAGCGCTGCGTCGAGTGCCTCCGGCGCGAGGCCGAGCTCGCGGCGGAGGGCCTCGCGCTCGCGACCCGGCGAAGCCGGCGCGCGCGACCCGCACGCGCACGGCGTCGCGCGCGTCGGCGGCCGCGAGCCGGCCGAGCTCCAGCGCGAGCGCGGGGTCGCTGCGGCGGCGCTTCGGCGGATGCGCGTCGAGCACGCGCCCGCCGCCGAGCGTCGCGCCGCCGCTCTTCGTGCGCGCGAAGCCGCGCAGCACGAAGGCGTCGCCGGGCAGCAGCGGCGCGGCGCCGTCCTCGAGGTGGATGCGGAGCGAAGCCGTGCGCGCCGGGCGCGAGCGTCTCGCCGCCGATCGGCGCCGCGTGCGCGCGCCGCGCCGTGGTGCCGACGAGCAGCTCGACGGCGGCGGGCTTCGGGCCGAGCGGCGGCGCGTCCGCGAGCCAGCGCGATTTCGGCGTCGAGCGTCTCGGTCGGGGCGACGGCGTCCGGCGCGGTGAGCAGCGCGCCGCGCTCGATCTCGTCCTTCGCGACGCCCTGCAGGTTCACCGCGCAGCGCGCGCCGGGCGCGACGACGTCCGCGCGCCGCGCCGAAGCTCTGGAGCCCGCGGATGCGCGCGCGCCGGCCGCCGGGCAGCAGCTCCGACGGTGTCGCCGACGCGGAGCGCAGCGCCGCTGAGCGTGCCCGTCACCACGGTGCCGAAGCCGCGCATCTCGAACACGCGGTCGACCCAGAGGCGCGGCGGGCCGCTGCGGGGCGTGCGCGCGGCGGCGCCGCGCTGCCGCGCGCGTCGAGCGCGGCGCGCAGCGCGTCGAGCCCCGCGCCGGTCTGCGCCGACACGCGCACGATCGGCGCGCCGGCGAGCGCGCTCGCGTCCACGAGCGCGCGCACCTCGGCCTCGGCGAGCGTCGGCGACGTCGCGCTCCGCGAGGTCGTCCTTGGTGAGCGCCACCACGCCGTGCGCGGATGCCGAGCAGCGAGCAGATCGCGAGGTGCTCGCGCGTCTGCGGCATCACGCCCTTCGTCGGCCGCCACGACCAGCAGCACGAGGTCGATGCCGGTGGCGCCCGCCACCATGGTGCGCACCAGCGCCTCGTGGCCGGGCACGTCCACCACGCCGAGCCGCCGCCCCGACGGCAGCGCGAGCGGCGCGAAGCCCAGCTCGATGGTGATGCCGCGCGCCTTCTCCTCCGGCAGCCGATCGGTGTCGACGCCGGTGAGCGCGCGCACGAGCGACGGTCTTGCCGTGGTCGATGTGGCCGGCGGTGCCGAGGACGAGCGTCTCGGCCGGCCGTCGGCGCTCACTTCGGGCCGATGACGTCGCGCCCCACGTAGCGGCCGGAGCGCGCGCGGGATCGCGACGCTGCCGTCCGCCTGCTGGTGATTCTCGAGCAGCGGCGAGGATGGCGCGCGCGTTCGAGACCGCGGTGCCGTTCAGCATGTGGACGTACTCGTTCTTCTTCGCGCCCTTGCGGCGGAAGCGCGTCTGCGAGCCGGCGCGCCTGGTAGTCGGTGCAGTTCGAGGTCGCGGAGACCTCGCCGTAGGCGCCGCCCTCGCCGCGGCCCGGCATCCACGCCTCGATGTCGAACTTGCGGTACGCGGGCGCGCCGAGATCGCCGGCGGCGATGTCCACCACGCGGTACGGCAGCTCGAGGCCCTGGAACACGCGCTCCTCGATCGCGAGCAGCCGCGCGTGCATCGCGTCCGAGTCCTCGGGCCGCGTGATCGCGAACATCTCCACCTTGGTGAACTGGTGCACGCGGTAGAGGCCCTTGCTCTCGCGCCCCGCGGCGCCCGCCTCGGTGCGGAAGCAGTGCGAGATGCCGGCCAGCTGGATCGGCAGCTCGTCCTCCTGGAGCGATGGCGTCGGCGTAGAGGCCGCCGAGCGTGATCTCCGCGGTGCCGACCAGGCACAGGTCCTCGTTCGCGAGCGAGTAGATCTGCGTCTCCGCGCCGCGCGGGTTGTAGCCGAGGCCGTCCACGATCGCGGGCCGCGCGAGGTCGGGCGTGACGTAGGGCGTGAAGCCCTCCTCGAGCACCACGTCGAGCGCGAAGCGCTGGAGCGCGAGCTCGAGCAGCACCGCCTCGTTCTTCAGGTAGTAGAACTTCTGGCCGGCCACCTTGGCGCCGCCGTCGAAGTCGAGCAGGTCGAGCTTCGCGCCGAGCTGCACGTGATCGAGCGGCCCGGAAGTCCGAAACGTCGCGGCTCGCCCCAGCGGCGCAGCTCGCGCGCGTCGTCCTCGCCGCCGTCGGGCACGTCGGGGTGGATGAAGTTGGGCAGCTTCGCGAGCGCCTCGTCGAAGCGGGTGCGCTGCGCGCTGAGCTCGGCCTCGATGCCGGCTGACGGCCTCCTTGAGCGCGCGCCCCTCGAGGCCGTGCGCCTCGCGCTCCGCCGGCGGCAGCCGCTTGCCGGTCTCCTGGTGCTCGTTCCGGCGCCGGTTCGCCTCGTTCAGCTCGGTCTGCTTCGCGGCCACCTGCGCCTGGAGCGCCGACCGCGCCGTCCACATCGGCGGCGACGCCGCGCCGGCGGCAGCTCGTGACGATCTCCTCGCGGCGCTCGGCGAGGCTGCGCGGGTCGAGCATCTCGCGCCCTTAACGCAGCTCTTCCGCGAACAGCCGCTTCACGCGCTCCCAGGCATCATTGGCCGACGCCGCGTGGTAGGTCGCGCGCTGGTCGCAGAAGAAGCCGTGGTCGGCGTCGGGGTAGACCACCACCTCGTGGCGCTTCTTGGCGTCCGCGAGCGCCTTCCGGATGGCGTCCACCTGGGGCGCCGGGATCATCGCGTCCTTGCCGCCGAACAGGCAGACGAGCTTGCCCTTCAGCTTCGGCGTGCGCGAGATGGGCGAGGGCTTCCCGCCCGGACCCTTGGGCGCGGCGATCCCGCCGCCGTAGAACGAGGCGGCGGCCGCCACGTCGGTCTCGCACGCCGTCAGGTAGGTCATGTGGCCGCCGATGCAGAAGCCCATCGCGCCGAGCTTCCCGGTACAGCCCCGCAGCCCCCGCAGGTGGGACACGGCGGCTCGCGCGTCGGCGATCATCTGGTCCGCATCGAGCCCGGCGAGGCCCTTCATCCCGATCTCCATGCCCTTGGCGTCGTAGCCGACGTCGAGGCCCGGGAAGGTGCGATGGAAGAAGTCCGGGGCCAGGGCGACGTAGCCCTCGCGCGCCACGCGCTCCGTGACCTCCCGGATGTGCGCGTTGACCCCGAAGATCTCCATCCAGACGATCACGCCGGGGCGGGGCGTCCCGTCCTTCGGGCGCGCCAGGTACGCGCCCATGCGCTCGCCGCCGACGGCGATCTCGATGCGCTCGGTCTGGATGTCCACGGGGCCCCTCCTCGGCGCTGAAACGGGCGGACCATAGCACCCGCAGCACCGCACCCCGGATCTGACGGAGTGTCAAATTCGGCTGGGGTGGCATATGCTGCGGTCTCCGGAGGCCCGCATGTCGAATCCCGACCTCGAGAAGCGCGAAGTCAACCTCTTCTCGGACGAGTTCGCGGCCTGCCCGCAGCCGGTCTACAAGGAGCTGGTCGCGAAGTGCCCGTTCGCGCGCGCGAGCTTCGGCGCGGCGCCGGTGCTCTCGCGCTACGAGGACGTGCTCTGGGCGCTCCGCCATCCGGAGATCTTCTCTTCCGAGATGGAGATGCACATGGCGCTCGGCACCGAGCGCCCGATGATCCCGCAGCAGATCGACCCGCCGGCGCAGACGAAGTACCGCAAGATCCTCGACCCGCGCTTCTCGAAGAAGCGCATGCTCGAGATCGAGCCGAACGTGCGGCGCAACGCGCACGAGCTGATCGACACCTTCATCGAGCGCGGCGAGTGCGAGTTCGACCACGAGTTCGCGATGCCGCTGCCGGCCACGGCCTTCCTCGCGCTGATGGGCCTGCCGCAGTCGGAGCTGCCGCGCTTCCTGCGGATCAAGGACATGATCATCCGCCCGCAGACGCTGCTGGACGATCCCACGGTCGAGGCCGCGGCAGGCGCTGCGCAAGGACGCGGGCCGCCAGATCTATGCCTTCTTCGGCGACGTGATCGACGAGCGCAGGAAGAAGCCCGGCACGGACATGGTGAGCTACCTGATCGAGACCGAGATCGACGGCCAGCGCCTCACGCGCGACGAGATCCTCGACGTCTCCTTCCTGCTGATCCTCGCCGGCCTCGACACGGTGACGGCGACGCTCGGCTGCAACATGGCCTACCTCGCCGCGAACCCCGCGCAGCGGCGCCGGATCCTCTCGAAGCCCGAGATCATTCCGGGCGCCGTCGAGGAGCTGCTGCGCTGGGAGACGCCCGTCATGGCGGTGCCGCGCATCGTGAAGCAGGAGGTCGAGATCCACGGCGTGAAGCTCGCGAAGGGCGAGATGGTGACGCTCCTGATCGGCGCCTCGAACGTCGACGACAGCGAGTTCCGGGACCCCGAGCTCGTGGACTTCGAGCGCGAGCGCAACAAGCACCTCGCCTTCGGCGGCGGCCCGCACCGCTGTCTCGGCTCCCACCTCGCGCGGATGGAGCTCGAGGTGGCGATGCAGGTCTGGCACGAGCGCATCCCCGACTACCGCGTGAAGCCGGGCGAGACGCCGCGTTACAGCCCGGGCATCCGCGAAGTGCAGTACCTGCCGCTGGTGTGGGATCCCGCGTGAAGCTGAGCGTCGACACGGCGCGCTGCACGGGCCACGGCCGCTGCTACAGCCTCGCGCCCGCGTTGTTCGGCGAGGACGACCACGGCCACTGCGTGCTTCGGCTCGTCGAGGTTCCGCCCGATCACCAGCGCGCCGCGCGCATCGCGGTCGCGAACTGCCCCGAGGACGCGCTCGAGCTCAGCGCGGAGTAGCGGCGGCGAGATCCTCGGGATGGCGCTGCCAGTCGCGCAGGTAGAAGCCCATCCCCACCGCGGCGAAGACATTGCCCGCCACGATGAAGCCATGACCGATCACCGCGGCCACGTCGGGCACCACGAGCTTCGTCGCGGTGACGAAGCCGGCCTCGAGCCCGAGGAAGAGACCGATCGCGATCAACGGCAGATCGGGCGTGTGCTCGAACTGGTCCACGACCCACGAGGCCACCACGCCGAAGCCGATGAAGGCGAGGCTGTGGAGCGCGGTGAAGGCCGCCACCATGGCGAGGTCCACGTGGTGGTCCGCGGTCGCCGGGGTGCCGCGCAGCAGCGCGCTGGCGACGAGCGACGGCGTGAACAGCGGCTCGCGGAGCGTGGCGTCCACCACCAGGAACCAGAGCGCGACCGCGGAGGCGCCGATCAGCCCGGCGGAGACGCCGTCGCCCACGACCTCGGCGAAGCCGATGTGGGGCTTGCCCGGAGACTGGGATTCCTCCATGACGGATCCTCCCTGCGCGATGCCTCCAGCATACGCCTGCTCCGGCTCAGCGCCGCCGGAAAAGGGCCCGGAGCGGAACGCGGCGCGCGGCCCCAGCCCCCGTCGCTTCCTGGAGGCGGCGCAGGCGGGCTTCGACGGGACCGAGCGTCCAGCAGGCGTCCTCCGTGAGCGCCTCGAGCGGCTCGCCGGCCTCGTTGAGGGGGCAGATGTCGCGGCGCTCCACGATCTCGTCGCCCGGGCCCGGCTTCGAGCCAGCGCAGCGGCAGGCCCTGCGTGCGGCAGACGTAGGGCCGGTCGGCATAGACCCGACACTCCCCGGCGTCACTCAGGAACGCGCACGCACCCGGCGGGTGGGGGGCGCCGTCGCGGAGCAGCTCCGGGTGCCGGCTCCGGATGCGCTCGGCCTCGACCTCGAACACCGTGAGGCCGTCCACACAGCAGGCGGAGCAGCCGCGCCCGCAGCGCAGCCGCTCGCGGTGGCGTTCGGCCAGGGCACCGGCCGCGCGATCCACCTCGTCGTGCAGCCGGCGGAGCGCCTCTTGCGCGTCGGACATCGGCTGAGGCTAGCCTCGACCGGGTCAGCAGGAGGACCGCCATGGACTTCGAGCGCTACCACCGCGAGGAGCTGCCGGCCCTGCTGGCGGCCGGACGGGGCGCGCTCGTCGCCCGGGCGGCGCGCGGGCTCGCACCCTTCGCGTTCCGCCTGCGCGAGGGCGGCGCCTGGACCTACCGGCCGAGCGCCGCGGGCGTCGAGCTGATCCCCGGCGATGCGGACGCTGCGAGCGTGATCGAGCTCGAGGAGTCGGCCTGGGTCGGCCTCGTCGCGCAGCTCGAGGCGCCGGCGGGGCTCCTCTACGGCGGGCGGCTGCGCTGCCTGCGCGGCGAGGGCATGGATGCGATGGCGTGGGAGCCGGCGCTGCGCGCGCTCTACAACGGCGTGCCGCCGTGGGACGCGGCCGAGGCCGCGCGCCTCTCCGATCGGCACGGGCGCCCGCTCGATCCCGAGGCCAGCTTCCCCGCGAACGCCGACGCCGCCGACATGGCGCACTTCCTCGCCACGGCCGGCTACTTGTTCGTCCGCGGCGTGTTCCGCGCCGACGAGGTTGCGGGCTTCCTCGACGAAGCGGCCGTGCTCGCGCGCGAGGCACGCAAGGGCGACAAGCTCTCGTGGTGGTGCAAGGACGCGCGTGGCGAGGAGACGCTCTGCCGTGTCACCCGCGCCGCCAGTCAGCCGCAGCTCGGGGCGCTGCCGCGCGATCCCCGCATCGCCGCGTTGGTCGGGCTCTCGGAGCACCGGCTCGAGCACGGCAAGGGTGAAGGCGACGGCGTCACCATCATCTGGAAGGTGCCGGGCGTGAGCGAGGGCATGGGCGACCTGCCGTGGCACCGCGACTGCGGCATGGGCGGGCACGCGGTGATGTGTCCGACGCTGATCTGCTCGATCTACCTCACCGACGCCACGCCCGAGACCGGCGAGCTGGTGATGCTGCCGGGCTCGGCGCAGCGCAGCGCCGTGCAGGTCGGCGACACGCGCGACCCGCGCTCACCGCGCGGCGCGCACTTCCGCGCGAAGCCCGGCGACGTCTCGCTCCACTACGGCGACACGCTGCATGCCGCGCCTCCGCCGACGCGCGACGATCTCCCGCAATACCGCGTCAGCGCGGTGCTCGGCTTCTCGCGCCCCGGGGCCACGAACCACCGCGGCGAGTCGAGCTACAACGCCGTGCTGCACCAGCGCGACGACGGCCAGATCGAGCACCTCGCGAACCGGGCGCGGCGGGTGTAGCCCGCCCGCTCGCGCTCACACGTGCTTGCGCAGGAAGGCGACCATGCGGTCGATGGCCGGCCGTGCGGCGGGGAGGAACTCCATCTGCGCGTAGCCGTGCGGCATGCCGGCGTCGACGTAGTGCTCGTGCGGGACACCGGCCGCGGCGAGCGCCTTCACCAGCGCCTCGCTCTGCGCGGCGAGCGCGTCGGCGCTCCCGACCACGACGTGGCTCGGCGGCAGCTTCGCCGCGGCCGTGAGCGGTGAGACGCGCGGGTCGCGCAGCAGCACCTCGCTGCGCGTCTTGCCGAGGTAGGCGCTCACCATCATCTCCACCATGTCCTGGCCGATGGCTACGGCCTGCGGATCCGCGCCGGGCACGAGCGCCACGTCGCCGAACATGCCGAAGTCGAAGACGCCGTAGATGAGCAGCGCGGCCTTCGGGCGCGCTGCGTCTCCCGCGAGCGCTGCGGCCACTGCGGCGGAGAGGTTCCCACCCGCGCTGTCGCCGCCGATCGCGAAGCGCGCCGGGTCGCCGCCGAAGCGCGCAGCCTCGCCGTGCGCCCAGCGCACGGCCGCGAGGCAATCCTCGAAGGGCGTCGGGAACGGATGCTCGGGCGCGAGCCGATAGTCCACGTTGAACACCAGGTAGCCGGCCTCGGCGAAGCGGTAGCCGAGCTTCTGGTGCGTCTTCGGGCTGCCGCACACCCAGCCGCCGCCGTGTAGATAGACGAGCACCGGGTGCGGGCCAGCGCCGCGCGGCACGATCACGTCGGCCGTCACGCCCTCGCGCACCGGCACCGCCGCGTGGAACGCGCCGACCTCGGGGAGGCCGGCGTTCATGAGCGGCGCGAAGCCATCGAGCATGGCGCGCATTTCGAGCGCCGACTTCGGCGCGTTCTGGAGCATCATCTGCGTCAGCAGGTCGGCGGACGGCGCGGCGGGCTCGCTCACGGGATCTCCTTCGAAGTGAGAACGAACTCTACGCGAGATCCTCGCGCTTCACTCCGGGCAGCGCGAGCACGAAGTCGGCGCCGAAGGCGGTCGCCGGCGTCTGGTAGCCGGGCTTCGCCTCGCCGGCGAGGATGCGGCGGGCGGCCTCGACGCCGGCGAGCCGCGTGGTCTCGTAGCCGCTCGGCGTGTCGAGCCGCGCGCGCGCCACGCCGCGTGCGCCTTCCGCCTCGGCGACGACGTGAGCGCGCGTGCCGAGGCGCTCCTCCTCGCTCGGGCCCTCGGGCAGGCGGTCGATCCAACGGCCGAGCGCGCGCTGCACCACGCCGCTCGACACGATCGGGCCGAGCACCTGGCTGGCGCGCAGCGCGAAGCGGAGCCCGCCGCTGCCGCGCATGTAGACCTCGACGTCGGCCGCCCCGGTCGAGTACGCCGCCGTGACCACGTCGCCCATCGGAACGCCGATGCAGGGGACGGGACCCTGGCCGAAGTCGAAGCTGCGCACGAGGCTGCCGCTCGGCAGCTCGATCAACGCGCCGTCGCGGCGCACGCGCAGCGGCGCGCCGATCGTCGCGAGCGCGGTCTTCGCGGTGCCGTGGGTGGGCGTGCCGCCGGCCGCCAGCGCGATGCGCACGACGCGAGGCTGGCCGACGCGCGCGGCCACGTGCGCGGCGAGGCAGTCGCTCGGCACCACGTCGAAGCCGATGCCGGGCAGGAGCATCACGCCGGCCTGGCGCGCGCGTTCGCCGTAGGCGGCGCCCAGTGCGAACACGTCGATCTCGCCCGTCACGTCGAGATAGTGTGCGCGCGCGGTGAGGCACGCGTCGAACATCTGCCGCGCCGTCCGCGCGAACGGGCCGGCGGACGAGATCACGCAGGCCACGCCGCGGAGCATCTCGCGGAGCGCCGCCGCGTCGTCCACCGCCGCGACGCGTGCCTCGACGCCGAGCCGCGCCGCGACCGCCTCGACCTTGGCGCGGCTGCGGCCGGCGACGATCGGCGCGAGCCCGCGTTCCTTCGCGAGCGCCGCGAGCAGGCCGCCGGTGTAGCCGGTCGCGCCGTAGACGAGCAGTCGATCGGCCATCAGGTGGGTTTCTCCGTGCGGCTTGCCGCGCCGCGTCCGAGGTGACAGAGTCGCCCTTGCGCCGCCCGCATCGCAAGTAGGCCCATGAACGGAACCATCCTCGGCTTCCTCGCCCTCGCCTTGTTCGCGCAGGCCGGCTTCGTCTGGATGCGCTCGATCCGCGAGGTGCGCACCGGCGAGCGGCGCCCGCTCGTGCTCGCCGTGGTGGCCGCGGCGGTCGGCCTCGCGGCCTTCGCCTTTGCGCGCGGGCCGGGCCTCGCCGGCGGTGTCGCCGCGGGCGTCGCCTTTGGCTTCGGGACGTTGTTCCTGGTGAATCAGCTGGTCAGCCAGCAGTCGCGCCCCACGCCGGCCGTCACCGTCGGGGGGCTAATCCTCGACTTCACCGCGCCCGACGCGGAAGGGCGGCCGTTCCAGCTGTCGTCACTGCGCGGCCGTCCCTATCTATTGAAGTTCTTCCGCGGCCACTGGTGACCCTACTGCGTCGCCGAGTTGCGGCGATGGGAAGACCTCCGGCCCGAGCTCGACGCGCGTGGCATCGCGCTCGTCGCGCTCTCCGCCGACACGCCGGAGCAGATCCGCGCCGGGCGCGCGAAGCACGGGGCGCGCGCCACGCTCCTCGCGGATCCGGAGCTGGTCGTGACCCGGCAGTACGGGCTGCTCAACCGGAAGGGCCTCTCGCCCAGCGGCATCCGTGTGCTGCCGATTCCGACCACCATCCTGGTGGACGCAGCCGGTGTCGTGCGCTGGATCGACCAGGCGACCGACTACCAGGTGCGCTCCCATCCCGAGCGTGTGCTGGCCGCGATCCGCCGGACGCTCGGCTAGCTGTCGATTCCAAGAACGTTGGTCACGCGGAGCTGGGAGCCTGGGCCGGCGGAGCCCCCACTCTGCTCCGGCGCTAAGAATCCGGGTCATGCGCCTCCGCAGAGCGAAGGCTCCGCCGGCCCACGCGGCCTCTTGGTCACAGCGGTGACGAACGTGTTTGAACTGGACAGCTAGCGCCGATCACGCCGCCGCCGTGAGCCAGCGCAGGCAGCCCGCGCGCTCGAGAATCGGATCGAGCCGCGTCTTGTCGGCGACCGCCGCGTACTTCTTCCGCAGCTCGGCGAGCGAGCGCGCGTGGTACTTCTGCGGCTTCTGCGTCCACAGCCCGATCGGCATGCGCGCGCTCATCTCCTCCGATCCCGCGGCGATCGCCTTGGCGTTGGCGTCGCTCCAGGGCAGGAACATCGCGCCGATCTGACGCTCGAGCAGCGGGAGCAGCGTCGGCGCGAGCGCGTCCCAGCTCTCGAACTCGCCCTCGGCCTTCGGCTCGAGCATGCGCTCCACCCACGCGACCACCTGCGGCGCCTCCTTGCGGAGGATCCCGCCGGGCGTCGGGTCGGTCCAGCACTCGTAGAGCTGACCCCAGAGGCCGAAGTCGCCGAACGCGGGGCGCGCCCCGAACAGGTAGGGACGGGCGGCGAGGTGCTGCTCGAGGATCTTCAGCACGTCGCGGTAGCTGGCCTCGATCAGCGGCGCCGTCGTCGGGCTCGAGCCCACGAAGCACACGCGGCCGACCATGCGCTCCTTCACGCCGGCGGTGAGCTGCGCGAGCTCAGCGGCTGTGGCATCCGGCCGCATCGTGCGCGCGATGCGCTCGCCGGCCGAGTCCTGGTCGGCGGGACGCGCCCAGCGGTAGTGGAACATCCACTTGTTGCCCCACTCGTCGCCGAACTCCTCGACGAGCGCGGACAGGAACGCCAGCGTCGGATCCGAGGGATGGATCGACGGCTCGGGGAAGCGCGCCTCGATCGCCTCGAGGATCGGCGTCGAGTCCTGGAGGCCCGGTCCGTCCGGCGGGATCACCAGCGGGATCAGCGGCAGCTTCGCGTGCTTCTGGTACTCGGCGATGTTCGACGGCCCGCGCTCGAGCCACTCGTGCGGGATGCCCTTGTAGCGGAAGTACGAGCGCACCTTCACCGAGTAGGGCGAGAGCTCCGAGCCGAAGATCCGATGAGGTGTGGGCATGGTTCCTCCGACGGGCGTATGCTGGCCCGGCTCTTCCGCCGCGACAAGGAGCCCGGATGTCCGCACCGCCGCCGCTGCCCGAGGGCCTCGTGGTCTTCGTGAAGCGCGAGTGCCCTACCTGCGAGCTGGTGGTGCCGGTGCTCCGCGAGCTGCGCGAGCGCGCGGGGCTGACGGTGGTCGTGCAGGACGATCCGGATTTTCCGCCCGGGCTCGCGCCGCGTCACGACACGGACCTCGCGCTCTCGTGGCACCACGAGATCGAGGCGGTGCCGACGCTGCTGCGCGTGGTGGAAGGCAAGCGAGAAGGAGCGTGCCGTCGGCTGGGAGCGCGGCGAGTGGGAGGCGCTCACGGGCGTGCGCGGCCTCGGCGCGGGGCTCCCCGCCTGGCGACCGGGCTGCGGCTCGCTCTCGGTGGATCCGGACCTCCTGCCGCAGCTGCGCGTGCGCTTCGAGTCCGAGCGCCTGCACGCGCGCCGCATCGAGCTGGCAGAGCGCGAGGACGAGCACGAGGCGATGTTCGCCCGCGGCTGGAGCGACGGGCTCCCGCTCGTGCCGCCGACGCCCGCACGCGTGCTCGCGATGCTCGAGGGGACGAGCCGCGCGGCCGACGAGATCGTCGCCGTGGTGCCGCCGGATCTCGCGCCTTGCACGGTCGAGAAGGTCGCGATCAACGCGGTGATGGCCGGCTGCAAGCCCGAGTACCTGCCCGTGGTGATCGCCGCCGTCGAGGCCGCGTGCACCGACGCCTTCAACATCCACGGCGTGCTCGCGACCACGATGGGCGTCGGGCCGGTGCTCGTGGTGAACGGGCCGATCCGCCGCTCGATCGGCATGAACTCCGGCATCAACGTGCTCGGCCAGGGCAACCGCGCGAACTCGACGATCGGCCGCGCGCTCCAGCTCGTCGTCCGCAACGTCGGCGGCGGTCGGCCCGGCGAGGTGGATCGCGCCACGTACGGGAACCCGGGCAAGCTCGGCCTCTGTTTCGCCGAGGACGAGGAGGGCTCGCCGTGGGCGCCGCTCTCGGTGGACCTCGGCTCGAAGCAGGGCGCGAACACGGTCACGCTCTTCACGGGCGAGGGCCCCCGCACGATCGTGGATCAGCTCTCGCGCGAGCCCGAGTCACTCGCCCGCAGCTTCGCGGCCTGCCTGCGCTCGGTGGCGCACCCGAAGCTGGTGCTCGCATTCGACGCGCTGCTCGTGATCGGGCCCGAGCACGCGCGCGTCTTCCGCGAGGCCGGCTGGAGCAAGGCGCAGCTGGTGCAGCGCCTCGGCGAGCTGCTGCTCGTACGCGGCGCGGAGATCGCGCGCGGCGCCGGCGGCATCGCGGAGGGGATCCCGCTCCCGGCGGCGGCGCACGAGCGGCCGTTCCCGAAGTTCCGCCCCGGCGGCTTGCTGATCGTCCACGCCGGCGGCTCGGCCGGCCTGTTCTCTGCCGTGATCGGCGGCTGGGCGAGCGGCGCGACCGGCAGCCAGCCCGTGCTGCGGGAGATCCGCCCGTGAAGCTGCATCCGAGGAATCGCGCCTTCGCGTGGAGCGAGCCGGCGGCGCCGTTCCGGCGCATCACGCCCGAGCAGGCGCGCGCCTGGAACGAGCAGGGCGCATTCCTGCTCGAGCACGCGTTCACGCCGGCCGAGCTCGCCGAGGTGATCGCGGCGATCGATCCCTTCGACGCGCAGACCACGGCGTTCCTCGACACGCGGCCCGACGGCAAGCTGTTCATCGCCGAGCAGGGGAACATCACCTTCAGTCCGAACCTGGTGCTGCGCTCGCAGGCGCTCGCGCGCTTCTGCGCGCATCGCGTGTTCGCGGAGCTGTGTCACGACCTGATCGGTCCCGACGCGCGGCTCTACTGGGAGCAGGCCGTCTACAAGAAGCCCGAGAAGCCCGGCACGTTCCCGTGGCACCAGGACAACGGCTACCGCTACATCGAGCCGCAGCAGTACCTGACGTGCTGGGTGCCGCTCACCGACGCCACGCGCGAGAACGGCTGCCCGTGGATCGCGCCCGGCCTGCACCGGCAGGGCACGCTCGCGCACTGGCTGACGCCCGCCGGCTGGCAGTGCCTGCCCGAGGATCCGCCGGGGATCCGCGCCATCGAGGCGCCGGCCGGCAGCATCGTCGTGTTCTCGTCGCTGACGCCGCACCGCACGGGCCCGAATCTGTCGGGCCAGGTGCGCAAGAGCTACATCGTGCAGTTCGCGCCCGAGGGCGCGCGCGCCATCGACGGAGACGCGCTCGTGTCGCAGGATGATCCGGCGCGCCAGTTCGTCGTGCTACGCGGCGGCCAGCCCGTCCCTTACGCCTGAGGAGAGCCTGTGGAGTTCGAGTACAGCGACAAGACGAAGTTCCTGCAGAAGAAGCTCCAGGGCTTCATGGACGAGCACGTCTACCCGAACGAGACGGCCTTCTACCGCCAGCACGCGGCGGGCGATCGCTGGTCGGTGCCGCCCATGCTGGACGAGCTCAAGGCGAAGGCGAAGGCCGCGGGCCTCTGGAACCTGTTCCTGCCCGAGAGCGAGCACGGCGCCGGCCTCACCAACCTCGAGTACGCGCCGCTCTGCGAGATGATGGGACGCGTCGGCTTCGCGCCCGAGGTCTTCAACTGCGCGGCGCCCGACACCGGCAACATGGAGGTGATCGAGCGCTACGGGACGCCGACGCAGAAGAAGCAGTGGCTCGAGCCGCTGCTCGACGGCAAGATCCGCTCGGCCTTCGCGATGACCGAGCCCGCGGTCGCCTCGTCCGACGCCACCAACATCGAGACGCGACATCCAGCGCGACGGCGACGACTACGTCATCAACGGCCGCAAGTGGTGGACCTCGGGCGCGACGACCCGCGCTGCAAGATCCTGATCGTGATGGGCAAGACGGACCCGAGCGCGCCGCTCCACGCGCAGCAGTGCATGATCCTGGTGCCGATGGACACGCCCGGGCGTGAAGGTCGTGCGCCACCTGCCGGTGTTCGGCTTCGACGACGCGCCGCACGGCCACGCGCGAGATGCTGTTCGAGAACGTGCGCGTGCCGGCCTCGAACATCCTGCTCGGCGAGGGCCGCGGCTTCGAGATCGCGCAGGGCCGGCTCGGCCCCGGCCGCATCCACCACTGCATGCGCGTGATCGGCGTGGCCGAGCGCGCGCTCGAGAAGATGTGCCAGCGCCTGCTGACGCGGACGGCGTTCGGCAAGACGCTCGCCGAGCACTCGGTGTGGGAGGAGCGCATCGCGGAGGCGCGCATCGAGATCGAGTGCGCGCGGCTGCTGACGCTGAAGGCCGCCTACATGATGGACACGGTCGGCAACAAGGTGGCGCGGGCCGAGATCGCGATGATCAAGGTGGAGGCGCCGAACATGGCGCTCAAGGTGATCGACGATGCGATCCAGGCGCACGGCGGCGCCGGCGTGACGGACGACTTCGGCCTCGCGCGCAGCTACGCCAGCATGCGCACGCTGCGCCTCGCCGACGGGCCCGACGAGGTGCACCGGCGCACGATCGCCAAGCTCGAGCTCAAGCGGCAGGCCGAGAAGGCCGGCATCGCGCGGAAGTAGCGCGATGCGCCGGGCTCGACTCCTGCTGCCTGTGCTCCTGCTGGCTGCTTGCGGGCGCGAGACGCCGCCCGACCAGAGCGGCCGCGACATGTTCTTGCGCTACTGCGCCTCCTGCCACGGCCCCGAGGGCCGCGGCGACGGCCCGCTGGCGGGCTCGCTCACCCGGCCGCCCGCAGATCTCACCCAGCTCGCCGCGAAGAGCGGTGGGCACTACGACGAGCACGCGGTCATGTCCGTGATCGACGGGCGGCGCCAGGTCATCGAGCACGGCACACGCGACATGCCGGTGTGGGGCGCGATCTTCGAGGAGGAAGGGAAGGGCGAGCCCTACCCGGCCTACCACTCGCTGCTCCAGAGCCGGCTGCTGGTGGACTACCTGGCGACCCTCCAGGCGCACTAGATCGCTAGGATCGGCCGCGGAGAGGTGGCCGAGCGGTCGAAGGCGGCGGTCTTGAAAACCGCTAGGCGCGCAAGCGCCTCGAGGGTTCGAATCCCTCCCTCTCCGCCAGCTCGCGCGAAGGTCGCCTAGGCCGTGCGGCGCCTCGCAAAGACGAGCGTCACGAGCCCGACGCCGAGCAGCGCCACGATCGTCGGCTCCGGCACGACCTGCTGCACGAAGCCCGTCATCCCGACGTTGCTGCTCGGGCTGAGCGAAAAGGCGACCGTGATGCTCATCAGGTCGTACGCCAGGTTTCCCGTGAAGCTGTTCGAGGCGGTGTACGTGGGCGAGGTTGCGTTGCACGGGCCCGGCGTGCAGAAGAACGTGTTGCCGGCGTTCACGCCTTTGTCGAGCGGCGTGAGGCCGCCGATGCTTGTGTCGACCTCTTGCGCGATGAGGACGTTGCCGAACAGGGGTGAAACCTGCGCGCCGGGTGCGGTGATTCCCGTCAGCGAGTAGTTGATCGACGAATTCGCGAGGATCGTGCCGGACAGCGCGATCGGCAGGCTGAATGTCACCGAGAACGTATTGCCCACACCGCCGGTCGAGGCGCTGACCGCGAAGCCGAGGATCGGGTCGGCGTTGCCATTGACGTCGGTGATCCAGAGGTGCCCGCCGTTGGCGGCAACGTTGATGTCGTTGGCAAGAGATATCTTGCCCGTGGCCGGATCGATCTGGAAGTAGCCGCTTGCAACCGGGGAGCCGTCGATCGATGCGCTGATCGTGCAGCCGGTGCCGCATTCGAGGATCCCGGTCGCGCCCGCCGGGAGCGCGAATCCGAGCGCAGATGCCAAGCCAACCAGCAACAAGCCGCGTTGGAGAACATGCATCGGGCACCCCTTCCAGTGTGATGACCTGCCCACTCTTAAGCAAGCAACATGCCCAAGCAGATGGCGGCCGGAGCGGAGCGAAATCTCCAGTGAATCCGCCGCATTGAGCCGGTCCTTCGGTTCCGCGGGTCGGCTTCGGCAACGCGCACGGGAACGAAGCTTCCGCGCGCGCGGAAAACATCTTCCCACGCCCGCCTCTGAAGCGGCCGGGCAAAGCCGAATTCGCCATTGCACGAGGACCCTTTCCTGCGCGAGGTCACCTTGTATTCTCGCGCCCTCGCAGGCGGCCCGCGGTGCCTCACGGAGAGGTGGCCGAGTGGCTGAAGGCACAGGTTTGCTAAACCTGCATACGGGACAACCGTATCGAGGGTTCGAATCCCTCCCTCTCCGCCACCGCGAGACATCGCGGCGCTGCCCAGCGACGATGGACGCAAGGATCGACGGGTCGGGAGAGATGGCCGAGCGGCTGAAGGCACGCGCCTGGAGAGCGCGTGTACTGGAAACGGTACCGTGGGTTCGAATCCCACCCTCTCCGCCATCGCTCACCCGCAAGTTCGCTAGTCTCCACGCTCTTTCCGAGCGCCCGTAGCTCAGTTGGATAGAGCGCCACCCTGCGGAGG
This sequence comes from uncultured delta proteobacterium, assembly GCA_963716895.1. Lineage (GTDB taxonomy): Bacteria > Myxococcota_A > UBA9160 > UBA9160 > UBA6930 > JBFIYM01. Next base: position 1,782,510 of record CAVQUJ010000010.1, on the reverse strand, counting down.
TGGAGGTCGGACGTTCGAATCGTCTCGGGCGCGCCAGCTCACGACGGGGGTCGGATCAGCGGATCCGGCCCCCGTTCTCGTCTCAGAGCATGTGCGAGTTGACGCTCGAGCCGCCGTCGACGAGCAGATTCGCGCCGGTCACGTAGGAGCTGCGCCCCGACGCGAGCCAGACCACGGCCTCGGCGAGCTCCTCGGGGGTGCCGAGCCTGCGCATGGCGTGGGAGTCGACGGTGCGCTTGTGCACGTCGGGGAACTTCCGGAAGTAGCGGGCGATGGCGGGCGTCTCGATGCCGCCGGGCGAGACCGCGTTGACGCGGATGCCCTTCACCGAGAGCTCCGCCGCGGCCGTCTTGGTGAGCGCCTCGACGCCACCCTTCGCCGCCGTGTACGCGGCGAGGAAGGCGTGGCCCTTCAGCGTCGAGGCCGAGCTGATGTTCACGATCGAGCCGCCCCCGGCGGCGAGCATCGCCGGCACCTCGTACTTCATGCAGTAGAAGACGCCGGTCAGGCACACCGCGAGCGTGCGCTCCCAGGTGCGCTCGTCGGTATCGACCAGGCTCGAGAAGTCGCCCGCGCCGCCCGCCGCGTTGTTCGACGCCCAGTGGAGCGCGCCGAACTCCGAGACCGCTCGCGCCACCAGCGCCTCGACGTCGGCGGCGCGGGTCACGTCCGTGCGGACGAACACCGCCTGCCCGCCGCTCTCGCGGATCTCCTTCGCGAGCGCCTCCCCGGCCTCCGCCTGGAGGTCGGCCAGCACGACGCGTGCGCCTTCGCGCGCCGCGAGCTTCACCGTCGCGGCGCCGATCCCGCTCGCGGCGCCCGTCACGAGGCCGACCCGGCCGTCGAGCATCCCCATCCTTCCTCCTTCCCGCGGCGCCCCGCTACTCTGCGCGAGCGAAGGAGGCCCCATGCACGACCTCGTGATTCGCAACGGAACGATCGTCGACGGCACCGGCCGCGCAGCGCTTCACGGGCGACGTCGCGATCGACGGCGGCACCGATCGTCGGCGGTGGGCGAGGTCGCCGAGCGCGGCCGGCGCGAGATCGACGCGCGCGGCTCTGCTCGTCACGCCCGGCTGGGTCGACGTGCACACCCACTACGACGGCCAGGTGACCTGGGACCCGGTGCTCGCGCCGTCGAGCTGGCACGGCGTGACCACGCTGGTGATGGGCAACTGCGGCGTCGGCTTCGCGCCGGTGCGGCCCGGCCAGGAGGACTTCCTGATCGAGCTGATGGAGGGCGTCGAGGACATCCCCGGCACCGCGCTGCACGAGGGCATCGACTGGCGCTGGGAGTCGTTCCCCGAGTACCTCGACGCGCTCGCGCGCATGCCGCGCGTGCTCGACGTCGCGGCGCAGGTGCCGCACTGCGCGATCCGCGCCTACGTGCTCGGCGAGCGCGCGCACGACCTCGAGCTCAGCGACGACGAGATCGCCGAGATGGCGCGCCTCACGCGCGAGGCGCTGCGCGCCGGCGCGGTCGGCTTCTCGCACCTCGCGCACGATCCTGCATCGCTCGCGTGCACGGCCTCGTGCCGGGCACGCACTCGAAGCCCGAGGAGCTGCTCGCGCATCGGCCGCGCGCTCGGCGCGGCCGGCCACGGCGTGTTCGAGATGGTCGTCCGACCTGCAGGGCCAGGAGCCGGATCTCGCGTGGATGCGCGAGTTCTGCCGCGACGACCGGCCGCGTCGATCACCTTCGCGCTGGCGCAGACGCCGATCCAGCCGCAGCGCCTGGCGCGAGACGCTGGCGCGCGTCGACGAGCTGGCGGCGCGCGGCCTGCGCATCGTGCCGCAGGTGCCGTGCCGGCCGACCGGCATGCTCTTCGGCCTGCAGAGCTCGCTCCATCCGTTCATCACCCATCCGACCTATCGCGACGAGCTCGCCGATCTGCCGCTCGCGGAGCGCGTCGCGCGCCTGCGCGATCCCGGCGCTGCGCGCGCGGCTCCTCGCCGAGGAGCCTGCGACGCGACAACCCGATCGCGCGCGTCGCTGATGACGCAACTGGAGCCAGATCTTCCCGCTCGGCGATCCGCCCGACTACGAGCCGCCCGCGGAGACGAGCGTCGCGGCCGTCGCGGCGCGCGAGGGACGGCGGCCCGAGGAGGTCGCCTACGACTGGATGCTCGAGCGCGACGGCCGCCAGCTGCTGTTCGCGCCGCTCGCCAACTACGTCGACTGCGACTTCGAGGCGCTGCGCGAGATGATGCTGCACCCGCGCACCGTGCTCGGCCTCTCCGACGGCGGCGCGCACTGCGGGCTGATCTGCGACGCCAGCATGCCGACGTACCTGCTCACCCACTGGGTGCGCGACCGCAGGCGCGGCGAGCGCATCCCGCTCGAGCAGGCCGTGCGGCTGCAGACCGGCAACACCGCCGACGGTGTACGGCTTCGCACGACCGCGGCACGCTCGAGCTCGGCAAGAAGGCCGACCTCAACGTGATCGACCTCGACGCGCTCGCGCCTGCACGCGCCCGAGATGGTCTTCGACCTGCCGGCGGGCGGCCGCCGCCTGGTCCAGCGCGTCGACGGCTACCGCGCGACCGTGTGCGCGGCGAGGTCACGTTCGAGGACGGCGAGCCGACCGGCGCGCGGCCGGGCGGGCTGGTGCGCGGAGGCGCCTGAGCGGGGCTAGAGCACATCTCACAAATCACTCCCGTCGCCGGGCACGTGTCTTCGACCGTCTGGCTGCGTTGCGCTCCCTGCGCCGTAGCTCTCGCTACGGCTCGGTCGCGCGCCTTGCCAGCCGGCCGAATCCACGCGCCGGGCTCGGTCCGGATTTTTGAGATGCGCTCTAGTGCCCGACGCCCACGGCCTCGAGCAGCACGCCCTCGCGCAGGCCCCAGTCGGTGAGCGTGTAGCCCTCGAGCTCGAGCACGTCGGCGAGCGTCGCCAGCACGAGCGCGCCCACCGGCAGCAGGTCGACGCGCCGTCGCCGCATCCCTGGCATCCGCAGGCGCGCCGTGCGCGGCGTCGCCACGAGATGGCGTGCGATCGCGCGCAGCTCCGAGGTCGGCACGAACAGCTGGTTGATCGAGCGGGCCGGGCGCATGCCGCGCAGCCCGACGACGAGGCGGCCGAGCGAGCGCGCGGTGCCGCCCGCGGCGACGGCCAGCTCCGGCGGATTCGCGAGCAGGGCCGCCGCCACGGGCTCGGCGAGCTCGCGCACGCGCTCGCGGATCGCCCGCACCGCGCGGGGCGAGAGCGGATCCTCGGTGGCGAGCTCCGCGCGCAGCCGGGCCGCGCCGAGCCGCAGCGTCCACTCGCGGCGGATGCGGCGCAGGTCGCCCACCGCGAGCTCGAGGCTGCCGCCGCCGAGGTCGGCGCCGAGCACCGGGCCGAGCGGCAGCAGCACGCGCCGGCGGAACGCCGCGAACATGAGGCGCGCTTCCTCGACGCCCGAGAGCAGCCGCACGGGCGCCTCGAGCACCTCGCCGAGCTGGCGGCGCAGCTCCGCGCCGTTCGCCGCTTCGCGCAGCGCCGCGGTGCCGACCGGCAGGCAGGCGCGTCACGCCGAGGGCCGACGCGCGCCGGCGCAACCGGGCCGCGGCCCGCAGGGCCTCGGCCTGGGCTTCGGGCGGGATGTGACGGCTCGTCGCGAGCCACGAGCCCAGCTCGAGCATCGCGCGGCTGCGCGCCACGGGGACCAGCCCGCCGGCCGTCGTGACGTCGGCCACGAGCATGTGGAACGAGGTGCTGCCGAGGTCCACCACGGCGAGCCGTTCGCTGTCGCCCGCGGCGGCGGCAGGCGTCCCGCGCCCGATCAGGCGCGCCTCGACCCCGAGCTCGTCCAGCTCGCTCTCGATGTCGGCGAGCAGCTCCGTGTGCGTGCAGCACACCAGATTGCGACCGCGCTCGCGCCGGAGGAGGTCGGCCGCTTTGCGCGGGTCCTCGCCCTTGGCCAGCCACTCGCGCACCTCGACCGTGAGGCCGAGGCGTTGCGCCAGCGGCTCGAGCGTCTGGCGGCAGCGCAGGAACGGGCTCGCGAGCAGGCGATCGGGGCGACTCCGAGCCAGGCTCGCGCCGATCCGCTTCGCATGGCGCAGGCCTTCCGCCGTGAGCGGACGCAACGCGTCCGGCCCACCCCAACGCGATCCCTTCTCGGCCCGGCCATGGCGGACCAAGCGGACCTTCAACTCACCCCCCGGGAGTTCACGCGCGGCGGAGCCTAACATGATTCCGTTCCGATTCAGCAGGCTGAGAAGCATTCGAGCATGCAAACTCGGCGTGACGATCGCGTGGCGGGGTCGCGAAGAGTCCGAAGACGATGTTCTAGAGATCCTTCGGGCGCGTGAAGCGGTCGAGGTAGGCGGCACCGGGCCGGAGCGCACGCCAACCGTCGTCGGGCGCACGCAGCTCCGCGAGCGCGCCCGTCTTGAAGCCCTGCGCGAGGCGTCGCATGGCCTGCTTCCGACCCCGCTCCGCGAGCGAGCGCGCGAGCTGCTCGAGGCCCGGGTCGTGGCCGATCACGAGCACGCAGCGCACGCGAGGCGAGAGCCGGCGTAGCCGCGCGAGCAACGTCCGGGCCGAGGCGAGGTAGAGCGCCTCGGGGAACGCGACCGGAGGCGCGGGCTCGAGCGCCAGCAGCGCGAGCGTCTCGCGCGTGCGCCGGGACGGCGAGCAGAGCACGCGGTCGATGCGCAGCCGGCGGCGCGCCAGGCGCGCGCCGAGCGCCGCCGCGGCGCTCCGGCCGCGCGGCGCGAGCGGCCGCTCGCGGTCGGGGAGGTCGGCCTCGTCCCAGCTCGACTTGGCATGTCGTAGCAGCAGCAGGCGGCGCTTCATCGGCGTGACCTCCAGAACGGCTCCGAGCGCGAGACCCGCTGCCAGGCGTCCGCGAGCTCGGCGCGCCCCGCCGCGCTCGAGCGTTCGGCATAGCCGAGCACGAAACCTTCCGCGCGCACCATCGCCATCGCCGCGGCGCCGCTGCGCTCGCGCAGCTGCACGAGCAGCGCCTCGGCGCTGGCCAGATCGTTCAGATGACCGAGCGCGTCCTGGAGAACGGCCAGCCGCCGCGCCATCCGGGCGCTGCTCTTCTCGCCGAACAGCGGGCCGACCAGCTCGATCGCGTAGCGCAGACGCTTGGTCCGGATGCGCAGGCGATGGAGGTCTCGAGGAGGCAGCGCGCCGAGCCGCTCCCCGAGCTCGTGCATCTTCTCGGCCCGACGGCGCAGCACGCGCCGCGCCGCGCGTCGCGCCGGGGTCTGTAGCGCGACGAGGTCGCCGCGGCGGAACGGCGCCTCCACGAAGCGCCCGAGCCGGAGCACGAGCCGGCTGTAGCGGCGCGAAGCGAGCGCCCTCCGCACGGCGGTGTAGGCGTCGCCGCGGGCCGCGTCGGCGGCCTCGCACAGCGCAGCCAGCCCCTTGTCGTCAGGTCGGCTGCGGGCGAGGGGGCCGATCAGATCGCTCAGGAACACGTCGAGCTCGCGGGCCCGTCCGAGCGCGCGCGCGAGCCAGCGCAGCTCCTCCGAGAGCGCCCGCGCCGTGCGTGCCAGCAGCCACGGCTCGAAGAGCCCCAGCGCCGAGCGCAGCCGGCGCGCACCGACTCGCATCTGGTGCACGCCTTCGGGGTCGTCGCCGCGCTCGGCGGCACGCTGGCTCTGCGTGAGGTGGCGCAGGCATTCGCCGAGTACGAGCCGGATCGTCTCTTCGAGCGGCGCGTCGTGCCGGAGCGCGATGGGCTCGGCGCGTGCGGGTGCCGGCTCCTTCCCGAGCAGAAGCGCGAAGCCCCGCTCGGCCTTGCCGAGGGACGACGGGCGGAGCTCGAGATCGGGCGCGAGCCGCAGGGCCACGTCGAACAGCGCGCGCGGCGGGCCCGACAGCAGCTCGAGCTCGAGCTCGCGGATCGGAAGGCGGCTCCTCCCCGCGTGCACCTCACCCTGGTCGAGGGCGAGCTCGATCGTCGCCTCGGCGAGCCGGAGCAGGAGGGCGATGCGCTCGACCCTCGTCTCGACCCGCGCCGCGAGGGGCTGGCCGGCGGCTGCCTTCTCGACCGCGCGGCGGAGCCTCGGCTCGGGAATCGCGTCGAAGAGGCGGGCGCGCGGGACGCGGCGCAGATCGGCGACGTCGCCGACGAGCGGCGCCTCGACCTCCTCGCGCGCGACGAGGCCGCCGCGGACGACCCCGCGCGTCTTCACGCCGACGATGCGGCCCCGACCGAGCTCGCGCACTCGCAGCACCAGCCCTTCCCGCCAGAGCGAGAGGTCGGGCGTGTCGTAGTAGACGCTGCGCAGCGCCTGCCGGCGGGGTCGGCCGGCGGCCAGCTCGGCCAGGCGCGGACTTCGCAGCAGCTCGGTCGGATCTGCGGAGCCCGCGACCTCGAGCTTGAGCTCGACCTCGCGTCCGACGGGGCGGGCCACCACGCCGCTAGCCGAGCGCGCCGAGCGCCCAGCGGATGCCGCGGCGCAACAGCTCACGGTACTGCGGCCGCTCCCACGAGCAGCGCTCCACGCGCGGGTAGAAGTCCATGACCGGGCGCATGTCGTAGTGGCCCCGGCAGTGGCCGAGCGTGTTGTAGAGGACGGCGCCGCGTCCGAGCGGGCGCAGGTACGAGACGAGGTGGCGATCGGCGCTCGACCAGTCGCCTTCGACGAAGCCCGCGGCGCCGCCACGGTAGTGCGTGTCGAGCAGCGGCACGAGCTGATCGCGCTCGTGATATTCGCTGAGATACAGCTCGTCGTCGGTGTCGAACGGCTCGATCCCGGCCACCAGCGCATGCCCGGGCGCGCACACGTTCACGCGGTACGGCTGGATCGGCGGATGCGCGACGAACTGGCTGCCGAGCACGTGTGCGAGCTTCGGGAAGCAGCGCGGCGAGGCAACGCCCTTCGGCGTGAAGTCGAGCGCCGAGTTCGTGCCGTGCAGCGCGAGCCAGCGGCCACCGTCGCGCACGAAGCCCGCGAGGGCGTCCTGCTCCACCTCGGACGGCCGCACGTCGCACGTGTACGTCACCAGAAAGCGGCTCTTCGCGATGCCCTCGCGGTCGCGGTAGTCCGAGCCCACGCGCACCCGCACCTGCGGGTGTTCCGCGAGCAGCGTCAGCAGCTCGAGGCGGGCGAAGTCGAAGTCGTGGTACTTGCCGCCGGCGACGAGGGTCGCCTCGATCCGCGCGGGCTGGCTCATGCCGCGGCCCGCTTGTACGCCGGCCGCTCCTCGCAGCGGGCGAGGTACGCCACGAGGTTCGGCGTGCCCCCATCGAGCAGGCGCATCAAGCTCGCGAGCTTCACGCTGTAGCCCATCATGATGTCGGCCGCGCCGAACTCCGGGAGTAGCCAGCTCCGCCCCTCGAGCGCGCGCTCGACGGGCGCGAGCGCCTGAAGCGCCTGCGCGCGCGCGCCGGCGGCCACCGCCGGAATGCGCTCGGCCTCGGGCAGCAGCACCGTGTGCCGCACGATCAGCCCGAGCGGCGGGGCGACGCTGGCCTCGGCGTAGTGGAACCATTGCCAGAACAGCGCGCGCTCCTTCGTGCCGCGCTTCGGCTCGAGCCGCCCCTCGCCGTAGCGCTCGAGCAGGTGCTGGACGATCGCGCCCGACTCGAAGAGCACGATCTCGCCGTCGGTGAGCGCCGGCACCTTGCCCAGCGGGTGGACCGCCAGATGCTCGGGGCGCTTCAGCTGGGTGAAGTTGCGCGTCTCCAGCTGGTACTCGAGCCCGAGCTCCTCGAGGAGCCAGCGCACGCGCAGCGAGCGCGAGAAGGGCACGTGGTACAGCGTGATCATCGAGGCTCCTAGGTGTTCTGCGCCGTCATGCCGCCGTCCACGACCACCACGGCGCCGTTCACGAAGGAGGCCGCCGGGAGCGCGAGCGAGAGCGTCATGTGCGCGACCTCCTCGGGTTCACCGTAGCGGCGCAGCGGCACGCGGCGACGCGCGAACTTCCGCTTGGCCTCGTCGGGGATGAGCGAGGTCATGCCGGTGTTCACCGGCCCCGGGCACACGCAGTTCACCGTCACGCCCGTCGCGCCGAGCTCGACGGCGAGCGCCCGGGTGAGGCCGACCACCCCATGCTTGCTCGCGGTGTACGGGGACAGCGCCGCGGTCGCGCCGAGCGCCTCGGTGGAAGCCACGTTCACGATGCGCCCGGCGCCGTGGGCGCGAAGGTGGGGCAGGCAGGCGCGCACCAGCCGCGTGTAGGCGGTGAGGTTCACGGCCAGCGTGCGTTCCCAGCGCTCGGCGTAGTTCTCGGCGTCGATCGGGGTCGGCAGGCTCACGCCCGCGTTGTTCACGAGCACGTCGAGCCGCCCGAAGCGCGCCACGAGCTCGCGCACCACCTGCTCGACCCGCGCCGCGTCGGTCACGTCGAGCGCGAAGGCGGCCGCCTCGCCGCCGGCCGCGCGGATCTCGCCGGCCACGCGCTCGGCGCCGGCGCCGTCCTGGTCGGCGACGCCGATGCTTGCGCCTTCGTCCGCGAACAGGTGCGCCGTGGCGCGGCCCATGCCGCTCGCCGCGCCCGTCACGAGCGCTACCTGGCCTGCGATCCGCCGCGAGAGCTGGGAGAGGCGCACCAAGGGCAGTTGACTACCCCAGCGCGCGCCGCCTCAGCAACTCGGGCCCGGGCAGGCGAGGGCGAGGCGCTCGGTGGGCGCCGGGCTCCAGCTGCTCTGCCGCAAGCGCAGCGTGGGACGCACGGCGCTCGAGCCCTCCGGCCGGAAGAAGCGCCCGCGCAGCGTGTCCTGCTCCGGCACCCCAGCCGCTGGCCTCTCGGCCTTCGCCTCGGCTGCGGGCTCGGCCCCCGTGCCGAGCTGGATGTCGCCGAGCGCGGCGCGCGTGCCCTGCAGCAGGCCGAGCACGAACACGATCGCGACGAGCGCGCTGCGGCTCCACCAGCGAACCATGATCTCCCTCCGCACGCTTCGATGCGGAGGCGGCGTCGTGGGCAACATCACTGTGAGTGCCAGGGAGTCCGTACCGGGAGTCACGTCCATCATCGACGTCTCCTCGGGGGGCTGCCGGGCTCATCGGCCGAACCGGCAAGAGACTTTCGCAAGAGTTCAACTGGTCTCGTAACTCCCAGGATCCAAAAGGATTTTTCAGCTAGCCTCGGCGCCGTGGGCGGGGCTGGGCGAAGCGGGTGGCGAGGCTGGGCCGACGCGTTGCGCCGGCCCGAGATCGAGCCCGAGTCGCTCGCGAGCTTCCGCCGCGAGCGCGCGGCCGACGCGACCCTGCCGCTCTCCATGGCGCTCATGGAGGGCGGCGTGATCGGCGTGATCGCGGACAAGGTCTATCACGCGCATCCGATGTGGATCGCGTTCGCGACCGCGGCGCCGATGTTCGCGAGCCTGTCGAGCGTCTGGTGGGCGCGACTCGCGGAGCGCGTGCGGCCGGTGCCGCTGCTCGTGACGTTGCAGGCGGCGGTCGTCGTCTCGGTGGCGGCCGTCGCGCTGCTGCCGCGCTCGCCGCTCGGCCTCGGGCTGCTGATGGCGCTGCTCGTCGTCTCCCGCGTGGCGATGGGCGCGACCGTGACCGTGCGCTCGCTGGTGTGGACGCACAACTACCCGCGCGCGGTGCGCGCCCGCGTCATCGCGCGCCTCGCGATCCTGTCGCAGGCCGCGATGGCCGGCATGGGCGTGCTCGCCGGCTTCGCGCTCGACCGCCGCCGCGAGGCCATGCCGTGGCTCTACCTGTTCGCCGCCGCGGTGGGCGCGCTCGGCGCCTGGTTCTACGCGGGCGTGCGCCTGCGCGGCGACGACGCGCGCGCGGCCGCAGCGGAGGCCGCCTCGCGGCCGCCCCGCACGAGCACCTGGCGCGTGCTGCGCCAGGATCCCCTGTTCGCGCGCTACCTCGGCTGGCAGTTCGTGCTCGGCGTCTCGAACATGATGATCGAGCCCGCGGTGGTCTACGCCGTCTCGCGCGAGATGGGCGCTGGCTACGGCACGAGCATCGCGATCGTGACCGTGGTGCCCAACGTGCTCAGCATGGCGACGCTGCCGCTCTGGGCGCGCTGGGTGGATCGCATGCACGCGGCGGAGTTCCGCGCGAAGCACAGCTGGCTCTGGGTGATCGCGCAGGGCGTGATGGGGCTCGGCACGCTGGTGGGCTCCGTGTTCTGGATCGGCTTCGGGCGCGTGGTCTACGGCATCGCGCGCGGCGGTGGCAACCTCGCCTGGTCGCTCGGCCACAACGACTTCGCGCACCCCGAGCGCGCCGGCCTCTACATGGGCGTCCACGCGACGCTGACCGGTCTGCGCGGGGTATTCGCGCCCTTCCTCGGCATGCTGCTCTACCTCGGCTCGGCGCCGCGCGCGCTGCCCTTCGGCCTCGTCCTGCCCGGCGTGCCCGCGCTCGGCGGCTGGATGATGGTGCTCGCCGCGGGCCTCGCGCTGTGGGCCACGTTCGGCTTCGTGCGCCTGCAGCGCGACGTCGAGCGACAGCGGGGCGCGCGCCGGCTCGGATAGACTGGCCGTCTTCCCGAGGAGCGCGCCATGCCGATGCCGACGAACGTCCCCATCATCGACACGATGCTCGGCGTGCCGAGTGGCGATCAGAAGCGCTCCTACGACTTCATGCGTCCGCTGCTGCGCGACGAGGAGTCGCTGCGCTCCTTCGAGTTCCCGGTCCAGTACATGTTCAAGGACTTCCCGAAGGTCTCGAAGCAGGAGGACTACATCACCTACACGCTCCAGCTGATGGACAGGTATGGGATCGAGCGGGCGATGACGGGCGTGACCCTCGACGACTCGAACGCGAACAACAACGTGGCCGTGAAGAAGCACCCCGACCGCTTCATCGCGTCGTGCGGCTGCGACCCGAACCGCGGCATGGAGGGCGTGCGCGACATCGTGCGCCTCCACGAGGAGTTCGGGATCAAGTCGGTCTCGGCGTTCCCGTCGGGCAACTTCCCGCAGATCCCGATCAGCGACGGGCGCTGGTACCCGATCTTCGCCAAGTGCATCGAGCTCGACGTCGCCTTCTTCTGCTGCATGGGCGTGCCCGGCCCGCGCATCCCGATGAAGCCGCAGCTCGTCGAGCAGGTGGACGAGATCTGCTGGTTCTTCCCGGAGCTGCGCTTCGTGTTCCGCCACGGCACCGAGCCGTGGCAGGCGCTCGCGGTGAAGCTGATGCTGAAGTGGCCGAACCTCTACTACTCGACCAGCGCGTTCGCGCCGAAGCACTACCCGAAGGAGATCATCGCGTACGCGAACTCCCGCGGCGCCGACAAGATCGTCTACGCCGGCTACTTCCCCGCCGGCCTCACGCTCGAGCGCATCTTCGAAGACCTGCCCAAGGTGCCGTTCAAGGACGAGGTCTGGCCGAAATTCCTGCGCGAGAACGCCCTGCGCGTGCTCAAGCTCTAGGGCGCGCTCCCCGACGCCGGGATCCAGCCCTGCTTCTCGAAGCGCGGTCGCGCCTCCGCGGCGATCGCCTTCGCGATCTCCTGGACCTTCCCGTGGATCGTGCTGCTGCCGCTCTCCTCGCCGTGCAGCTTCACGCCCGTGCTCACGATCAGGCCCAGCGGGTTCTTGGTCGCGACCGCGACCACGAGCGGCACGGCTGCGCCGGGCGTCTTGGTCGCGCTCGTGTCGAGATCGCCGGAGCCGAGTTCGCGCAAGCCGTGGTCCGTCATCTGATAGCCCTCGACGGCCACCTTCAGCTCGGCATCTCCCTTGCCCATCCCGATCGCGACGCGCTCGGCCGCGCTGCCCGCCTCGACCGAGAGCAGCGTGCCGCGGATCACGAGGTCGTGGACGGCGGGTTTCGTCTGGGGCGTGGCGTGCTCCGCCGGCAAGCCCATCGCGGTGATCTCTGCGGCCAGCGCGTTCGCAAGCTCGGCGCCCACCTCGCGGCCGAGTGCGATCTGCTCGGCCGTCTGCGGCGCACTCGCCTGCGACGTCTGCCCCGCGAGCCGGGAATCGGCGGGCACGTCCGCGGGTGTCGCCGCGAAGTCGTACACCCAGATGTGGTCGGGCCTCGGGATCTTCTCGTCGACCAGGATCTTGCGGTCGCTCGTCTGCGTCTGCGCGCATGCGGCGACGGCCGCTACCGCGAACAGGGAAATCAGGATTCGGCTGGCATCTCTCACGTCGATTCTCCCAGCACCCTGGTTGCCTAGGCGCTAGCCGCGCCGGCCGAGCTTGCGGTCCTCGCGCTCGGAGATCCGGCGCAGCTCCTTGTCGTCGAGGATGACGATGTGGCCGTCCTTCATCGCCGCCACGCCTTCCTTCTGCCACATCTTCATCTGCTTGTTGATGCTCTCGCGCGAGGTGGCGACGAGATCGCCGAGCTCGCCCTGGCTGAAGCGCTGCTCGATGTGGATGCCGTCGGGCGCCTTCTTGCCCCAGCGCGCGGACAGCTCGAACAGACACTTCGCGAGGCGCTGCGGGAGGTTCAGGAAGATCTTGTCCTCCACCTTCGCGCTGAGCCGCTCGACGCGCGCCGCCAGCACCTCGAGCAGCTTGAGCGCGGCGTCGGGGTAGCGGCGCAGGAACGGGAACAGCTCGCGCCGGTCGATCACGATCAGCTCCGAGTCGCGGATCGCGATCACGGTGGCGGTGCGCTTGCCGCCGCGCAGCAGCGCCAGCTCGCCGAACATCTCGCCCGGCCCCATGATCGAGAAGACGATGTCGTCGCCCGACGAAGACGTCGTCTGCGCCTTGAGCACGCCGTCGACGATCAGGTAGAGCTGGTTGCCGGGGTCGCCCTTGCGGCAGAGCTCGCCCTTCGCGGCGACGTGCCGGAGCTGGACGGCCTGCACCAGGTCCGAGAGCTCCTGGTCGCTCAGCTTCCGGAACAGATCCTGCCGGCTGAGCAGCTCGCGCTTCTGGCTGGGGCTCAGGACCATGGGTGCGGGAGCATACGCCCGTCCCCCCTCATACGTCGAAGACGCCGCGCAGGTGCTCGTTGACGAAGCGCCCGCGCGGGTCGAGCTCAGCGCGGACGCGCCGGAACGCGTCGAAGGCCGGATAGAGCGGAGCCAGCTCGGCGGCGGCCAGGCCGTGTCGCTTTCCCCAGTGCGGCCGCCCGCCGTGCGCGCGCAGCACCGGCTCGACGTCCGCGAAGAACTCCTGCCACGGCAGCTCCGCGCCCTGGTGCACGGAGAGCGTGACCGTGTCCCGGCCGTACGCGGTCGAGAGCCAGGCGTCGTCCTGCCGCACGTGGCGGTACTCGACCGGCCACACCACCGCGGCGTGACGGCTCTGCATGCGCTCGCGCACGGCGCGGAATGCGGCGGGGCCCGCCTCGGCGGGCAGCGCGTACTCCATCTCGACGAAGCGGAGCTCGCGCACGGTGGGAAGGATCTCGTGGCTCCAGCCGATGCGTTCGTGCTTCCGCCCGGCCACCGCGTCGGGCGTCGCTTCGGTCGGGTGGAGCGTCTTCGTCTCCGCGAGATCACGTGCGGGATACCAGAAGAACTCGTAGTGGCGGCTGGCTGCGCTGCGCTCGGCGAGGCTCGCGAGGCACGCCTCGAGCGGCATGCGTTCGACCTGCTCGTGGAGCCGGTAGGCCGGGACGCAGTCGATGCGCGCGGCCGTCACCACGCCGAGCGCGCCGAGCGAGACGCGCGCCGCGGCGAGCCGCTCGGGCTCGTCCTCGGCGCGCAGCACGCGCAGGCTGCCGTCCGCGAGCAGCAGGCGGAGCCCGGACACCCGCGCCGAGAGGTTCGGCAGCGTCCGGCCCGTGCCGTGCGTGCCGGTGGCGAGCGCGCCGCCGAGCGCCTGCACGTCCACGTCGCCGAGGTTCTCGAGCGCGAGACCGAGCGCGTGGAGGGCCGGGCCGAGCGCGTGGAGCTTCGTGCCCGCGCGCACCCAGACGCGGCGCTGCTCCGGCTCGTGGCGGGCGATGCCGGCGAGGCCGTCGAGCGAGAGCAGCAGACCGTCCGTCGCGACCAGCGGCGAGAAGGAGTGCCCGCTGCCGGCGATGCGCACGCCGAGGCCTGCGCGCTCGGCGTCACGCAGCGCCGCGACCACCTCGGCCTCGCTCGCCGCCTCGACGCGCACGCGCGGCTCGCAGCGAGACGTTGCCCGCCCAGTTGCTCCACGACATCGGACCGCACGCTAGTCGCGGCGCAGCCCGGGAGGCAACGGGGTCAGCTCGCCTTCCGCCGGCCAGCCGTGCGCCGCGGCGAGCTGCTCGAGCTCGGCGACGCGGTCGGTGCTGCGCGGATGCGCCCCGAGCCAGCCGCCGTCGTGGTCGTCTCCGAGGCGGCGGAAGAAATCGGTGGCGCCGCCGACGTGGCCGTACTCGGCGGCGACCAGCGCGAGCGCGAAGCGGTCCGCGGCGCGCTCCTGCTCGCGCGAGTACGAACGCTCGCCGAGCTGGGCCGCAGAGGCCGCCACGCTCGCGCTCTCGGTCTCGCCGACCGCGGCCAACGCGAGGCTTACGAGCAGGCCGCGGCCGAGCGCGCGCAGCGGATCGCGCCCCGCCACGTGGCCGAGCTCGTGAGCGAGCACGAAGGCCAGCTCGTTCTCGGAGCCCGCCTGCTCGAGCAGGGCGCTGGTGACGAGCAGCTGGCCGCCCGGCAGCGCGAAGGCGTTCGGCTCGGGCGCCTCGAGCGACGCCCGACCCGGAGCGCATAGTCGTGCTCCGGCCAATGGCTCGCGAGCCGCTCGCACCAGCGCGCCGAGCGCACGGGGTGCGCGCGCTCGGCGTCCGGCGCGTCGGGGAAGGCGCGCTGCTCGAGCGAAGCGGGCAGCCAGCGCACCGCGCCTTCGACCGCGAGCCAGGCGGCGGCGAGGACGCCGAGCCCGATCAGCGCGATGCCGAGCACGAGCGTGGCGAGCTCGGCGAGCGGATGCTCGGGCGAGACGTTGTTCTCGAGCGGCTCCACGCCGGGAGCCTAGGGACGGCGGGCGAGCTTGAGCGCGGTGCCGAAGGCGAGGATCTCGACGCCCGTCGTGCCGCCCTTGCTGCGCAGCGGACTGGAGACGTTGCTCGACTCGAGCCGCACGTTGATCACGGCGTCGAAGCCGGCCTTCGCCGCCTCCTCCTTCATCCGCAGCACCGACTCGCGCCGCGCGCGGTCGAGCAGCGACTCGTAGGAGCGCACGCGCCCGCCGACGAAGCCGCGCAGCTGCGCGAGGAAGCGCTTGAAGTAGTCCACCGAGACCACGGTGCAGCCGGTGACCAAGCCCGCCTTCTCCACGCGCCAGTGCGGCGGCGGCCGCTTCAAGTTCGTGGTCGGCATGCGCCGGAGCCGGAGCTCGCGGACGCGGATGCTCTTGTAGTGGCTCTGCTCCGCCATCGTGCCGGCGAAGTAGCCGACCACCAGCAGGATGGCGGGGACGCCGAAGTCGAAGAAGCGCCCGAGCAGCTCCGGGCTCATACCCGTTGCTCCGCTCGGGCTGCGCCCTCGCTGCGCGCTTTCGCTTGCACCTCAGTCGACCCGCACCGCCGTGCCGTAGGCGAAGAGCTCCGCCGCGCCTTGCGCCACGGAGCTGGTGGCGAAGCGGATGTTCACCACCGCGTTCGCGCCGAGCGACTTGGCCTGCTCGACCATCCGCTCCATGGCTTCCTTGCGCGCCTCGATGAGCAGCTCGGTGTAGCCCTTCAGCTCCCCGCCCACGAGGTTCTTGAGGCCGGCCAGCAGGTCCTTCCCGAAGTGCTTCGAGCGCACGGTGCTGCCCGTGACGACGCCGTAGAACTCCCGAATCGCGCGGCCCGGCACCTCTTCGGTGTTGCTCAGGATCATCTGTGCGCCCCCCTCCGACCGGGGGCGCATCGTCCGCGCGCGAGCGGTGCTTGAGGTGCGCTCAGCCCGGCCGCCGTCTCGTCGCGAGAGCGAGCGGCCCGAGCGCGATGCCGAGGAGGACGTCGGCCGTGGGCTCCGGGACCGCGCTGAGCACGCCGAACAGGCCGTGCGTTTCACCGTCGGGCCCGGCCGTGAAGTAGATCGAGCCGCTGCTGCCCGCGTTGCCGTCGTTGCCAGGGGCCAGGCCCCAGAGCCCGTCGATCACGATGGGATCGCCGTTACCGTCCGTCAGCTGCCCCGCCGGGCTCCCGCTGGTCGGGTCGTACGCGCCGATGGTGCCGTCTCCGAAGTTGCCCACGAGTAGCTTGCCCGCGACGGTGCCGAAGCTCGACGGAGCGATGGCGAGGCCCCAGGGCGAATTCAGGGAGCCTCCCGTCACCAGGCGCCCGAGCAGATTGCCCTGGAGGTCGTACCGGTCCACGATCCCGTGGCCGGCCCCGGCGACGTCTTCGGTCCCGCTCGCGTCCCGCACCGCGTAGCTGACGTACAGCGTGCCGCCGAGGTTCGCGATGTTGAACGGCGCGTAGCCGGAGGGCAGGTTCGGGTCCGTGAAGCTCCCCGCTAGGGCGGGCGCACCCGAGTCGCCCTTCAGCACGTCGATCGTGGCCGCCCTGAAGTTGGCGGCATAGAGATAGGCATTCCCGCCGGTCGTCCCGAGCGCGGCGCCCTTGTACACATTGTCGGCCGAGGCGATCTGCAGCACCTCGGCCGTGGTGCCGAGTGCGCCCCGCCAGCCGGAGACCGTGCCGTCCTCGCTCGCGAAGAGGAAGAGATCGCCGTTGAACTGCCCGGCGGTCCCGTTGAAGGCCTGCCCCGTGACGCTGCCGGCGCCCGGGATCGTGACCGTCAGCCCGGCCTTGCTCGTCGCGTTCGTGGTGGGATCGACGTCGTAGATCGTCGTGGTCCCGCTCCCGTTGTCGGACACCCAGAACGGTGACGTCGCCGAATACGAGATCCCCCACGGATTCACCAGGCCGGAGTCGGTGATCTGCGCGGGGTGAGCGCTCTGGTCGTCGGTGACGAGGCTCGTCACCGCGAAGACCGTCGCTGCCCCGGCGGGGGCCCCGGCGCTCGAGACGAGGGCGATCAGCACGAGGGCGAGCAGGAGCGAGCGCGTCAAGGGAGCCTCCCGCGTAGGGAGTGGTCCGAACCGGCGCGCCGTGGCAGCGCCCCTCGCGCGACGGCTAGAGCGTGGCGTCGGCGAAGGGGGTGCGGTCACGGATCAGCGCGCGCGCCTTCATCACGAGGCGCGGACGGTTCATGCCGAGCACGCCGCAGAGGCGCCCGCGCTTCCCGAACAGCATCACGAAGCGGCGCTCCTCGAGCGAGCCGTCGACGAGGCGCGTCTCGTCGGCGCCTTCGAGCCGCCCCGCCACCTGGATCTTGCGGTCGTACTGGTCCGACCAGACGAAGGGCACGGGCGCGAAGGCGGCGCCGCCGCTCTCGCCGGCGAGCAGCGTCGCCACCGCGTGGTCGGCCTGCTCGGTGGCGTTCGTCCAGTGCTCGATGCGCATCGACGCCTCGAACAGCGGGTTCGGCCAGCGCGCCACGTCCCCCGCCGCCACCGCGAAGGGCGCGCGCGTGGTGCGGCACGCGGCGTCGCACACGACGCCGTTGTCGAGCTCGAGGCCGGAGCTCTCGAGCCACTGCGTGGCGGGCGCGGCGCCGATCCCCACGACCACCACGTCGGCCGGGATGAGCGCGCCGTCCGCGAGCTCCACCGCCTCGACGCGCTCTTCACCCACGAGCCGCGCCACCTTCGCGCCGAGCCGCAGCACGACGCCCTGGTCGCGGTGGATCTCGCCCACGAAGGCGCCGAGCTCCGCGCCGAGGCCGCGCTCGAGCGGCGCCGCGAGCGACTCGATCACCGTGACCGGGAGGCCACGCCCGCGACACGTGGCGGCCACCTCCATCCCGATGAAGCCTGCGCCGATGACGGCCACGCGCGGGCTGCGGTCGAGCTCGGCGCGCAGCGCGAGGCAGTCGGCGAGCGTGCGTAGCACGTGCACGCCGGCGAGCGGCGGGGCGCCGGGCAGGCGCCGCGCGAACGTGCCCGTCGCGATCACGAGGCCATCGAAGGGGACGCTCTCGCCGCCCGCGAGCGCGACGCGCTTCGCTTCGAGATCGAGCGACTCGGCGCGCCGCCCGAGCCGCCACTCGACCTCGAGCGCCTCGTCATCGGGGTGGAGCAGGCGCGTGCGCAGGGCGTCCCACTTGCCGGCGAGCACCTCCTTCGAGAGCGGCGGCCGGTCGTAGGGCGGCTCGCTCTCCTCGCCGATCGCCGTGATGCGCCCCGAGAAGCCCGCGCGGCGCAGCGCCTGCACCGCGCGCAGCCCGGCCAGGGACGCGCCCACCACCACCACCGAGTCGAGCTTCGACATGGCGCGGAACGATAACTTCTCGCGTCCTTCACGCGCGAGGCGGTAGCTTCTCGCGCCATGTGTGCGCGGCCCCACTTGCACCTCCGTCGAGACGGTGACGCCCTCGTGCTGCACGGTGGGGCGGCGCACGACGGCGCCGTCGTGTACGCGGGGCCCGCCCCCGACCGCATCGACCGCCGCCGGCCCGTCGCGCGCTTCGGCGGCACCGCGCGCGTCCGGCTCGCGGGCCTGCCCGAGGCGGATCGCCACTTCTTCGTCGTGGTCGGGGCGGACGGCCACGAGGAGCTCGTGGCCGAGCGGCTGCTCCCGCTCGACGGCGCGCAGAACTTCCGCGACCTCGGCGGCTACCCGACGGCGGACGGCCGGCGCGTGCGCTGGGGCCGCGTGTTCCGCTCCGACTCCCTGTCGTCGCTCTCCGACGCCGACCTCCGCCGGCTCGAGCGCATCGGCCTGCGCCTGGTGTGCGACTTCCGCGGCGACGCGGAGGTCCTCGACTCGCCGAACCGTCTCGCCGGCCGCGCGCCGTTCGACTACTGGCGCCAGCCGCTCGGCGACGCGAGCGTGCAGCCTGCCGAGTGGCGGCGCCGCTTCGAGTCCGGCGACTTCGGCGAGATCGACGCCTCCTGGCTCACGCGCAGCTATCGCGGGATGATCGACGAGTGCGCCGCGCAGCTCGGCGCCGTGTTCCGCCGCCTCGCGCACGCGGACGACCTCCCGGCCGTCCTCCACTGCACCGCCGGCAAGGACCGCACCGGCGTCAGCGCCGCGCTGCTGCTGCTCCTGCTCGGCGTCGCGCGCGAGCACGTGATCGAGGACTACGCGCTCACCGGCCTCTACACCGGCGGCCGCATCGGCGCCGCGGAGCGCTTCTTCCGGGAGCGCGGCATCGAGCCCGACCGCGTCCGTGCGCTGCTCGGCTCGGAGCCGACGACGCTGGCCGCGGCGCTCGACCATCTCGAGGCCGCGCACGGAGGCGCGGAGCGCTGGGCGCTCGAACGGGCAGGGCTCAGTGGTGCGGAGCTCGGGTCGCTGCGCGACGCCCTGCTCGCCTAGCCGGGTTCCGCCCGGCCTACGTGCGCTCGATCTGCGCCCCGAGCGCGCGCAGGCGCTCGTCCACCCGCTCGTAGCCGCGGTCCACCTGGTGGGCGTTCATGATCAGTGAGCGCCCCTCCGCGCAGAGCGCCGCGGCGAGCAGCGCCATGCCGGCGCGGATGTCCGGCGAGGTGATGGTCTCGCCGCTGAGCCGCGAGGGCCCCGTCACGAGCGCGCGGTGCGGATCGCAGAGCACGACGCGCGCGCCCATCGCGATCAAGCGGTCCACGAAGAAGAGCCGGTTCTCGAACATCTTCTCGTGGATCAGCACGGTGCCCTGGGCCTGCGTGGCGAGCACGAGCGCGATCGAGGTGAGGTCGGTGGGGAAGCCCGGCCAGGGCGCGTCGTCCACCTTCGGGATGGCGCCGTCCATGTCGTCGCGGATCACGAGCTCCTGCTTCGCCGGCACCACGAGGTCGTCGCCCTCGAGCCGCGTCTCGACGCCGAGCCGCGCGAACACGAGCAGGATCATGCGGAGGTCGTCGCGCCGGATGCCCTTCACGCGCAGCTCGCCGCCCGTCATCGCCGCGATCGCCATGAAGGAGCCGATCTCGATGTGGTCCGGGCCGATGCGATGCTCGGCCGCGTGCAGCTCCGGGACGCCGTCGATCTCGAGCACGTTCGTGCCGACGCCGCGAATCTGCGCGCCCATCGCGTTGAGATACCGGCAGAGCCCCTGCACGTGGGGCTCGGAGGCGGCGTTCGCGATGCGGGTCGGGCCCTCCGCCACGGCCGCCGCCATCACGGCGTTCTCGGTGGCCATCACGCTGGCCTCGTCGAAGAAGATGTCGGTGCCGCGGAAGCGGCCAGCGAGGCTCAGGTGGTACTGGCGCTCGCGGGGCTCGATCTCGGCGCCGAGCATGCGCAGTGCGTGCAGGTGCGTGTCCACGCGGCGCCGGCCGATGCGGTCGCCGCCGGGCCGCGGCAGCACGGCACGGCCGGTGCGATGCAGCAGGCCGGGTGCGAGCAGGAAGGAGCCGCGGATCGTGCCGCCGAGATCGGAGGAGGGCGCGCGGCCGTTCAGGTCCTGCGTGTCGAGGCGCACCTCGCTGCCGCCGACCGGGAGCGAGGCGCGCACGCCGAGCCCGGCGAGGATCTCGAGCAGCGTGCCGACGTCGCGGATGCGCGGCAGGTTGGCGACCCGGTGAGCGCCGGGCGCGAGCAGCGAGGCGGCGAGCACGGGCAGCGCCTCGTTCTTGTTGCCGGCCGGGACGAGCGTGCCGCCGAGCGGCCGGCCTCCCGCCACCACGAAGCAGTCGCCGTGCGGTTCCTCGATCATCCGCCCCCCTCGTAGCTGAGAAACGCGGCCCAACCTAGCGGTTCTATGACGACCGCAGCAGCTGCGCCATGCGCTGCGGGTCGTAGCCGTGGATGAGCTCGCCGTCGATGTCGACCACCGGGATGCTGGTGCCGCCGGTCTTCTCGAGCAGCTCCTCGCGCCACTCGTCGTCGGCCTCGATGTCGCGGTTCTCGAAGTCCACGCCTTGCTGCGTGAGATAGGCCAGCGTCTTGCGGCACGAACCGCACCACGGCGCGGTATAGACGACCACCTCGTGCGAGGTGTCGCGGAACGCGAGCGGCGCGGCGGGCTTGCGCTTGCGCGAGGACGGCGGGAGCGCGGGCGCGCGCTGGATGCGGTCGTTCCCGACCTGCCGCGCGCTCTCGCGCAGTCCCTTCGGCACCTGCGCGAGCGAGGTCACGAAGCGCACCGTGCCCGTCTCGTCCGTGTAGCGATAGAAGGTGGCGGGCGGAGGTGAAGTGCCGGTCTCCGCCGCCGCCTCCGGCTCCTCGCCGCCGAGCCGCGTCTTGGCCCCCTGCACCACGGCCTGCGCCTGGTGCGCGAGATTCGCGGCGAAGCCGCTCGCAGCGGGGCTCTCGGCCCCACCGCGCAGGATGAAGCCGCTCGCGACCACGCAGAAGACCAGCAGCACTGCGAGCCAGACGGTGCGCATCAGGTTCTGATCGGCTGGCCGCCGGCCGGACTTAGGCGTCCTTCCACTGGGGCTTCCGCTTGCCGAGGAAGGCGCCGATGCCCTCGCGGAAGTCGCTGGTCTGCGCGCACAGGATCTGGTTGCGGTCCTCCATGGCCACCACCGCCTCCATGCTGTTCATGTCGAGGCTCGCGTTCAGGCACTCCTTGCTGAGGCGCAGGCCGAGCGGGGAGGTGGCGAGCAGGTCGTCCACCAGCTTCCGGGCCTCGGCCTCGAGCTGCTCGTCCGGCACCACGGCGGAGACCAGGCCGAGCTCGCGGGCCCGCTCCGCGTGGACGAAGCGGCCGGTCAGGATCAGCTCCGCCGCCACCGAGGCCCCCACCAGCCGCGGCAGCAGGTAGGAGACCCCGACGTCGCAGCCGGACAGGCCCAGCTTGATGAAGGCGGCGTTCATGCGCGCGGACTCCCCGGCGATCCGGAGGTCCGAGGCGAGGGCCAGCATGAAGCCGCCGCCGCAGGCCGGCCCGTGGACGCACGCCACGAACACCTGTGGCAGCCGGCGCATCATCAGCGCCAGCTCGCTGATGTGGCGCTGGCCGCGCAGCCCGCCCGAGACGGTGCCGGAGCCGGCCTGTTCGGTGCCGCCGGACTTGAGGTCGAGACCCGCGCAGAACGCGCGGCCGGCGCCGCGCAGCACCACCACCCGCGTCTCGCGGTCCTGCGCCAGCGCGGTGTAGAACGCGCGCAAGTCGTTCACGAGCTGGGGCGAGAGGGCGTTCAGCGCCGCGGGGCGGTTCAGCGTGCACCAGAGCACCGGCCCTTCGCGCTGCAGCTCGAGGGTTTCGTAGGAGTCGGCCATGCGTACCTCCTGGGCAGGGCCGGCCATGGTAGGACGGCTTGCGAGCCGCGCCGCCATGGTCATGATGGTCGCGTGAATCGCTTAGCGCTGCTGTTGGCCACCGTGCTGCTGCCCGCCGCCGTAGCCGCAGACCCGGTGACGATCCACGTGGATGTCGTGAACGGCTCGGACGCGGGTGACGGCAGTGAGGGGGATCCGCTCGCGACGATCGGCGCCGCGCTCGATCTCGCCATGGCCGGAGATGACATCGCGGTGGCAACGGGCGTCTACGCCGAGACCGTGGTGATGAAGGACGACGTCGATCTCGCCGGCACCGGCGCCGAGCTCCACGGCGTCGTGCACTGCGCGAACGCGCAGCTCGTCGGCTTCGTGCTCACGGACGTCGTCGACTGTCGGGCCAGCGGCCGGATCGAGCGCAATCTCATCCGCAGCCGCGTCGAGGTGGCGGAGACCAGCGGGGTCGACGTCACGGGGAATCTGTTCCTGACGAACGGCGCCGTCCACGTCGCGACGGCGACGGACGTGCGGATCACCGGCAACACGTTCTTCGGGAGCCTCGGCGTCGACCTCGCAGCCGACGCCGAGGCGACCATCGCGAACAACGTCCTCTTCCACGGCCTCCGCGGCGTCGAGCTGGCGGATGGAGCGCTCGCCCAGGTCCGTCACAACGACGTCTTCGACAACCAGCTCGGGATCATCGGCTTCCCCTCCGACTACGTCGGTCTCCCGAACCAGACCGGCATCAACGGCAACGTCTCGATCGAGCCCTTCTTCGTCGATTCAGAGGAGGGCGACTTCCGCCTGCGGGCGGAGTCGTCGCTGCTCGATGCGGGCGCGAACCCCGACGTCTCGGCGGCCGCTGATTTCGACGGCGGGGCGCGCATCCTCGACGGCAACGGTGACGTCGAGTCGGTCGTCGACATCGGGGCCAGCGAGTTCGACCCGAACGAGGAGCTGCCCCTCGACGTCGAGATCGACGTCCTGCCGCGCAAGCACCCGAACGAGATCGCGCTCAAGAAGCTCGTGAGCCCCAAGGCCAGCAAGCACAAGCTCGACGTCGCGATCCTCTCCGACGGGCCCTTCAAGGCGCCAGTGGAGGTGGACGCGACCACGCTCCGGCTCGGCTCGAAGACGGCGCTCCGCTGCCGCGCGAAGGACGGGGATCGCGACCACGTCACCGACCTGATCTGCTCCTTCCCGCTCGACAGCGTGGAGCTCGGCTCGTGGCCGATCGACGTTCCGCCCGCGTGCGTCCGCGGCGAGCTGCTCGGCGGCCGCAAGCTGCTCGGCTGCGACGAGGTCGAGATCCTCCCGTAGTGCAAGCGCCGTGAAGTGGCGCGCGCAGCTTGGCACCCACGTCGCGCGCTACCGTGCGCGGATGCCGAAGCCGGGCGAGCAGCGCACTGCGGCGGCCGTGGCGGCGCTGCCCGGCGCGGTCTACACGCCGTTCGATCTGAGCCGGAGCCAGGGCCCGCTGTTCGCGCTGCACGTCGGCGACACCTGGCTCGAGCCGGTCGTGGGCGCGCGCATGGAAGACCTGCGCGTGGCGGAGCTTCCCCGGCCTGCATCGCTACGGCCCGACGGCCGGCATCGAGCCGCTCGTCGGCGCGCTCGTGCGAGAAGCTGCGCGAGAGGAACCGACTCGCCTGCCGAGCGCGAGCGGCGTGCTCGTGACGGCGGGCGCGACCTCGGGCCTCGCGTGCGCGGTCTCCGCGCTCTGCGACCCCGGCGAGGAGGTGCTGATCTGTGCGCCGTTCTGGCCGCTGGTCCGCGGCATCGTGCGCTCGCAGCGCGCCGATGCCGGTGGAGGTGCCGTTCTTCGATCGCGTGGCCACGCCGCCGACGGCGCGCTCGCCGGCGTCGACGAGCGCCTCTCGCCGCGCAGCGTCGCGCTCTACTTCTCGTCGCCCGTCGAACCCGACGGGCCGCGTGCTCGCGCCCGGCGTGGCTCGAGGCGCTCGCCGAGCTGGCGCGCCGCCACGACCTCTGGATGCTCTCCGACGAGGTGTACGAGGACTACGTCTACCGCGGCGAGCACGTCTCGATCGGGGCGCTCGCGCCCGAGCGCACGCTCACGGTGTTCTCGTTCTCGAAGAGCCTACGGCATGGCGGGCAACCGCGTCGGCTATCTCGCCGGTCCGGCCGCGGCGATCGCCGAGACGCACAAGCTGTCAGTCCACTCGAGCTACCACGCGCCGACCGCCGCGCAGCTCGCCGCGCTGCGCGCGCTCGAGGGCGGCGGCGACTGGGTGGAGGAGCGCGCGAGTCGTACCGCACGGTCGGCCGCGAGGACGCGGCGCTGCTCGGCGCTGCCCGCCCCCGAGGGCTCGCTGCTTCCTGTTCGTCGACGTCGCGGCGCGCCTCGACGAGCGCGGTCTCGCGGGCTTCCTCGACGACTGCTTCGCGGACGGCGTGGTGGTCGCGCCGGGCGCGTCGCGCTGGAGAGGCGTACGGGAGCTGGATGCGCCTCTGCTACACGGGCTCCCGCCCGACGACGCGGCCGAGGGCGTGCGGCGCCTCGGCAGAGCGCATCTGGTAAATCCGGACGAGCCCGGCGCTGGCTTCGGCCGCTGGCAAGCGCGCGACCGAGCCGTAGCCAGAGCTACGGCGCAGGGAGCGCAACTCCGCCAGACGGTCGAGACGCGGCCCGCCGACGGGCGTGATTTGCGGATTCGCTCTAGCCCCTAGGTCTGCTTGCGCTTGATCGACTCATGATCACGACGGTCCTTCGGGGACGTCCTGGTAGGCGCCCTTCGAGCCGGTCGCGCACCTTGCGATCTTGTCCACCACGTCCATGCCGCCGATCACGCGGCCGAACACCGCGTAGCCGAAGTCGCGCTCGGGCCGTGGTTCAGGAAGTCGTTGTCCACGAGATTGATGAAGAACTGCGCGGTCGCGCTGTCGACGACGTTGGTGCGCGCCATCGCGAGCGTGCCGCGGGCGTTCTTCAGGCCGTTGTCGGCCTCGTTCTTGATCGGCGCGCGGGTCGGCTTCTGGCGCATGTCGGTGCCGAAGCCGCCGCCCTGGATCATGAAGTCCGTCGATCACGCGGTGGAAGATCGTGCCGTCGAAGAAGCCGTCGTCCACGTACGCGAGAAAGTTCTTCACGGTGAGCGGCGCCTTGCTCGGCTCCAGCTCCACCCGGATCTCGCCCTTCGACGTCTTGATCACGACCACGCTGGTTCTCCTTCCCTCCCGGTTGCTGCGCTGCCGCGTGCCCGACCGCCGCGCGGCGGCGGCCGGCGCCGCCTTGCGGCCCGCACGCCGACGAGGCACCCGCCACGGACGAGGCGCCCCAAGCGAGCCACGGGCGCCTGCATCGCGTCGGTCCACGCACGCTCAACGCCGTCCGGCGCCCCGAGGGGAGCGCCGGACGACCCCCATCGTACCCGTCCCTCGCCGAAGCGCCGCCCGTTGCTAACTCCGACGGCGGCGGGCCAACGGGTCGCGATCCCTCGTGCCGCGAGCTGATCCCAGCGCACGGAGGTCCGCCATGGCCGATAGCGGCAAGCGCGTGCAAGGAGATCCTCTCCTGGTACGCGCTCCGACAACCCGGGGACGCTCACAACCTCGCGCGGCTGCTGAACCACGGGCGGCTCGGCGGCACCGGCAAGCTCGTGATCCTGCCGGTCGACCAGGGCTTCGAGCACGGCCCGGCGCGCTGCTTCGCGCCGAACCCCGCCGGCTACGATCCGCGCTACCACTTCGAGCTCGCGATCGACGCCGGCTGCAACGCCTACGCCGCGCCGCTCGGCTTCCTCGAGGCGGGCGCCGCCGAGTTCGCCGGGCGAGATCCCGCTGATCCTGAAGCTCAACAACTCCGACTCGCTCTACGGCGGCAGCGATCCCGTGCCCGGCGGTCACCGGCAGCGTGCGACGACGCGCTGCGCCTCGGCTGCGCCGCGATCGGCTTCACGATCTACCCGGCCTCGGCCGCGCGCAACGAGATGTACGAGCAGATCCGCGAGCTCGCGCGAGGAGGCGAAGCGCAAGGGCCTCGCCGTCGTGGTCTGGTCCTACCCGCGCGGCTCGGGCATCTCGAAGGAGGGCGAGACGGCGATCGACGTCGTGCGCCTACGCCGCGCAGATCGCGGCGCAGCTCGGCGCGCACGTCATCAAGGTGAAGCCGCCGACGGCGCACATCGAGCAGGACGCGGCGAAGAAGGTCTACGAGAAGCGAGCGCATCCCGATCGGCGACGCTCGCCGAGCGCGTCCGCCACGTGGTGCAGAGCGCCTTCGACGGGCGCCGCATCGTCATCTTCTCGGGCGGCGAGGCCAAGGACAAGGACGGCCGTGCTCGAGGAGATCCGCGGCATCGCCGAGGGCGGCGGCTTCGGCTCGATCATCGGGCGCAACTCGTTCCAGCGCCGCGAAGGCCGAGGCGCATCGAGCTGCTGCACGACGTGATGGACATCTACCAGCAGCACGCCTGAGCGAGGCGGGCGAAGCGCGGCTCGCCTAGCTGCGCACCTGCTTGAGCCCGCGCTTGGCGTCCTCGTCCTCGGGGTCCTGCATCAGCGCGAGCTCGAACTCGCGCGTGGCGCGCTCGCGGTCGCCGTCGTCGAGCGCGAGGCGGCCGAGGATGCAGCGGACCTTCGGCGCCTTCGGATCGGCATCGAGCTGCTTGCGCGCCGCGCTCACGGCGCGCGCGCGGGCGACGCGGACGGCCTGACGCGCCTCGAGATAGGACACCCAGGCCTCGACCATCGCGTACTCGGGCTCCTCGGGCTCGAGCTCCACCGCCTGCCGGAGCAGCTTCGCGGCCTCGAGCGGCTTCTCGGAGGCGAGCAGCTGCTGCGCCCGCCGGAAGCACTGCTCGGCCTCGAGGCGGGCCTGCGCCGGGTTCCGCGGCGCAGGCGCAGCGGCGGCGGGCGCGGGCGCCGCGCGCTGGCGCACCACGTCGCGCGCGAACGGGACACGGATCGTCTCCTTGGGGCGCGCGCTCGCGGGCGCGTTCGCGCCGAGCTCGAGGGCGTCGATCAGCAGCAAGGTCGCGAGCAGCGCGGGCTGCACGCCCTCCTTCGCGAGCGCCGCCAGCGTGCGCGAGCCATCGAGTCGTTCGAGCAGCCTGAGCGCTGCGGCGTCGAGCTGCAGCAGCTTCGCCAACGCCGGGGGCGGGCGCTTGAGCCGCGGGCTCCCGGACGCGTGGGGAGCGAGCCAGGCGGCGATCGCCTCGGCCGGGGTGTGCTCGCTGAGGCCCGCGAGCACGAGCCGCTCGGTCGGCGGCAGCTCGAAGGGCTCGAGCTCGTCGGGCAGGGCGTCGAGCTCGGAGAACGTCCAGCTGGCATTGGTCCACTGGAAGCAAGCGGTCACCTTCTCGAGCGCCTGGGCGGCGAGGGCGCGATGCACGTCGTCGCGCGAGAGCAGGCCGAGCTCGACCAGCACCTCGCCCATGCGCTGATGCTCGTTCGTCATCACCTGCTCGGTCATGCGCTCGATCACGCGCACGTAGTCGGCCTCGGCGAGCTCGCCGCGCCGGAGCAGCATGCGGCCGAGCGTCTCGCGCAGCGAGCCGCCCTCCGTGCTCACCGGCGCGCCCGCCTGGAGGAAGATCCGCGTGCGGACCGTCCCCGAGCGCACCTCGAGCACGCCCGTCTCGCGGGCGCCGGCGAGCTGCAGCAGCGCGGAGGCGAGCGCGAGCGGGGCCGAGCCCAGCTCGGGCAGCGGCGCGTCCTCGTCGGGCTCTTCGACGACTTCGCGCACGAGCGCGCCGAGCTTCACCGCGTCCACCGGCTTGCGCAGCAGCCGCGCCGGCCGGATCGAAGCGGGGAAGGTCTGCGCGTTCGGGTCGAGCGCGTCGAGCAGGATCACCGGCGGCGCGCCGGGGACCTGCCGCACGCTCGCGCACGAGGCGATCACGTCCGCGTCGGGCAGCGGGTGCGAGACGATCGCGGCGTCGAACGCGCCGGCGCGGAGCGCCTCCACCGCGCCCGCCGCGTCGCGCACGCGCGTCACCGAGATGCGCTCGCGATGGAGCGAGAGACCGAAGGAGCGCAGCTCCTCGTCGTTCTGCGTGACGAGCAGCACGCGCAGCGCGCCTCTTTGCTTCGGGGAAGGCGGCAAGGCTCGGCTCTCCCGGGGGCCTATCGGCCAGCCGCCGACGGAACCCAACCTTGCTACCGGCGCGAAGGCCCACGAGACTCGCCTCCTCGGGGGTCGGATGGCCGCGCAGCTCGAGGCCGGAACCAGCGCGTTCGCGCTTCGGCTCGCGCTCGGGCAGCCCATGATGGGCTACGCGGCCCGCACGGCCCCGGCCGCGTCGCATCCACGATCCGCTGCATGCGCGCGGGCTGTACCTGCGCGGCCGCTCGGACTGCCTGATCGTCTCGCTCGAGCTCTGCCTGGTCGCTCCCCAGCAGGCCGACGAGGTGCGGGCCGAGCTCGCGCGCCGGACGGGCGTGGCGCGGGAGCGCATCCTCGTGGCCTGCATCCACACGCACTCGGGCCCCGAGACCGGGATCGCGGCGCTCGCGGCGGGGAAGGCCGCGCCCGACGACGTGGCCGCGCTGCTCGACGCCGTGGTGCGCGCGGGCGAGGCGGCGGTGCGGAGCGCCGGGCCGGCGCGTCTCGCGCTCGGGCGGGGCGAGGCGCACATCGGCGCGAACCGGCGCTGTGGCAGGCGGCCCCTTCGACCCCGAGCTGCTCGTGCTGCGCGTCGACGACGCCGCGGGCGCGCCGCTCGCGATCGTCTACAGCTACGGCTGCCATCCGACCGCCCTCGGCCACGAGAACCTCGCCTACTCCGCGGACTGGCCCTGGGCGGCGGGCGCGGCGCTCGCCGCGCGCTGCCCGGCGCGCTACCGATCTTCCTGCTCGGCGCGCACGCCGACGTCGACCCGCGCACGCGCGGCCTCCAGGATCTCGCCGTGACCGGCCAGACGAGCGGCGTGGACTTCGACGACGTCGAGACGCTCGGGCGCGAGGTGGGAGAAGCGGTGGCGCGCGCGGCGCTCGGGCCGAGCCGTCGCGCGCGGAGGCGCGCCGTGGGCGCGCGGTCGGCGCGTGTCCGACTCGCCGCGCATCGCGAGGACGAGGGCGCCGCGCCGGCAGGCGCTCGCGGCGCTCGGGCTGCCGGACGACACCGAGCTCGGCACGAACGACCTCTTCCGCCTCGAGACCGAGCGCACGCGCGGCCTACCGCCGGCGGAGCGCCGCGAGCGCATCGCGCGCGTGCGCGCCTACCTGCGCGACCGCACGGCGCCGCGCTTCGCGGGCGGGGCGGAGGCCGACGTCGAGGTGCAGGTGCTGCGGATCGGCGAAGCGCGCTTCGCGGCGCTGCCGCTCGAGGCCACCGTGGACGTCGGGCTCGACTGGAAGGCGCGCGCGGCGCCGGCGCGCGCGCGGCGCTGCTCTCGATCGCGAACGGGTGGATGCGCTATCTCCCGCACGCGCGCAACTTCGACGAGCCCGGCGCGCATACCCACTACGAGATCCTGATGTCCACGTTCGAAGCCCAGGCGGCCACGC
Organism: uncultured delta proteobacterium; assembly: GCA_963716895.1. GTDB lineage: Bacteria > Myxococcota_A > UBA9160 > UBA9160 > UBA6930 > JBFIYM01. Next base: position 1,753,097 of record CAVQUJ010000010.1, on the reverse strand, counting down.
GCCTGCTCGATGCCGCCGAGCGGCTCGACCGGCGCCTCGCCGCGGAGCTCGGCGCGTGAGCACGCCGCGCGTCCGCGAGCTGCTCGAGCGCGGGGCGCCGGGCGCGGAGGTCGAGGTCGCGGGCTGGCTGCGCAGCGCGCGCCACGGGAAGGAGCTCTCCTTCCTCGACCTGTCCGACGGCTCCTGCCTCGCCGGGCTCCAGGTGGTGGCGGGGCCCGAGCTCGCGAACTACGAGAGCGAGCTGCGCCACCTCGGCACGGGCTGCGCGGTGCGGGCGCGGGGCGCGCTCGTGGAGTCGCCGGCCTCGGGCCAGCGCGTACGAGCTGCGCGCGACGCAGCGTCGAGCTCGTGGGCGGCGTGGCGCCCGACTATCCGCTCCAGAAGAAGCGCCACAGCTTCGAGTTCCTGCGCACGATCGCGCACCTGCGCCCGCGCACGAACACGATCGGCGCCGTGCTGCGCGTGCGGAACGTCGCGGCGCGCGCGATCCACGACTTCTTCCAGTCGCGCGGCTTCGTCTGGCTCCACGCGCCGATCCTCACGCCGCCGACGCCGAGGGCGCCGGCGCGATGTTCGAGGTCGGCGGGCTCGGAAGGAGTTCTTCGGCCGCACCGGCGCGGCTCACCGTGTCGGGGCAGCTCGAGGCCGAGATCGGCGCGCTCGCGCTCGGGCAACGTCTACACCTTCGGCCCGACCTTTCGCGCCGAGAACTCGAACACGAGCCGCCACCTCGCCGAGTTCTGGATGGTCGAGCCCGAGATGGCCTTCTGCGACCTCGACGGAGACGTCGCGCTCGCCGAGGCGTTCCTGAGCGACGTGCTGGCGCGCGTGCTCGAGGACGCCGCCGACGACATGGCGTTCTTCGACGAGCGCATCGAGAAGGGCGCGGTGGCGACGCTCGAGCACGTGGTGGCGTCGCCCTTCGAGCGGCTCAGCTACACCGAGGCGATCGCGATCCTCGAGAAGAGCGGCGAGTGCCTTCGAGTTCCCGGTGCGCTGGGGCGCCGATCTCCAGAGCGAGCACGAGCGCTTCCTCACCGAGGAGCACGTGAAGCCGTCCGGTCGTCGTGACCGACTACCCCGCCGCGATCAAGGCCTTCTACATGTACCGGCAACGACGACGGCAAAACGGTGCGCGCGATGGACGTGCTCGTGCCGCGTCTCGGCGAGATCGTCGGCGGCTCGCAGCGCGAGCACCGCCACGACGTGCTCGAGGCGCCGCATGCGACGCGCTCGGCCTGGACGTCGAGCGCTACTGGCTGGTACCTCGACCTGCGCCGCTTCGGCTCGGTGCCGCACGCCGGCTTCGGCCTCGGCTTCGAGCGCGCTGGTCCAGTTCACGACGGGCATGGCGAACATCCGCGACGTGATCCCGTTCCCGCGCGTCCCCGGGCTCGCGGATTCTGAAGTTCCAGGCCAGACCCCTTGCTAAAGCCCCGGGGGGGCAAGCTCGACGGGGTTGGCCGAAAGCTATAACACCGTTAGCTCAGTCTCACGGTGTTAGCGCCGACGAGCGCCCCTGAGATGGAATCCCACCGCCCTCGAAACGGCCGCACAGCGCCGCAGCGAGCAGCGCGCGGACGTGCGCCGGGCGATTCTCGACGCCACCGAGTCGCTGCTCGCCGACGGACGGCGACGAGCGTTCTCGATCCGGCGCCTGGTGGAGCGCTGCGGCTACACCGCGCCGACCATCTACCACCACTTCGGCGACAAGAACGGGCTGCATCGACGCGCTGCTCGACGAGCGCTTCGACGAGCTCGCGCGGCAGCTGATCAGCGCGTGCCGGCGGCGGCGACCCGCTCGGCGTACCTGCGCGCGATCGCGCTCGCCTTCGTGCGCTTCGGCCTCGCAACCCGACGCATCATCGGCTACTGTTCGCGCCGCGCGCCCAGCAGCATGCACCTCCGCGCTCCGCGCTCGAGGTGCAGGAGATGCTCGAGCAGGCCTGGACCGAGCTGATCGAAGCAGGGCCGTCTCGCGGCGGTGACGCAGGCGCTCGCGGGCCAGGCGCTGCTTCTGCCTGCTCCACGGACTCACCTCGCGGCGGATCGAGCCGCCCAGAGCACGACTGGTCCAAGACCGGCATCGAGGATGCGATCGACGCGTTGCTGCGTGGGCTCGTTGCTCCCGAGCCCAGCCGGCGACGGAAGGGACATTGACATGACGGAACCGAAGAAGGCGCTCGCCGCGCCCTCGCCGCGCCTGCTCCTCGCGCTCGGCTGCGCGAAGGAAGACAAACAGGTCGAGGAGCATGACGCGCCCGGTCGGCGGTCGAGCGCGTCAGCGTCGCGACGATCCAGGAGCGCATCGAGGGCAGCGGCGAGCTGCAGGCGAAGGACCGCGCGCAGATCGCCTCCGAGGTGGACGGCGTCGGTGACCCGACCTCGCCGTCGACGAAGGCGACAGCGTCGAGGATGGCGCGGTGCTGCTCGAGATCGATCCCGAGAAGCGGGAGCTCGCAGGTCGCGAACGTCCGCGCGATGCAGCGCGACGCGCAGGCCGCGCTCGCCGACGCGGAGCGCGACGTCGAGCGCTGCCGCTCGCTGCACGACACCGGCATCGCCTCCGACTCCGCGCTCGACAAGGCGGAGACCGCGTCTCACGCGCGCGCGCTCCCGGTCGGAAGCTGCCAGCGCCGAGCTGGGCGTGGCCGAGCGCGCGCTCCGCGACGCCAGCGTCCGCGCGCCGTTCGCGGGCTGGATCGCGCGGCGCGACGTGCTCGCGCGGCGAGTACGTCCGTCCGGGCCAGCCCCTGTTCGAGCTGGTCGCGCTCGACCCGATCGAGGTGGAGTTCAGCGTGGCCGAGCGCGACTCGGCGCGCGTACGCGGTCGGCCAGTCGGTGGGCGTGAAGGTGGCGCCGTATCCCGGACGAGTCCTTCCACGGCGAGGTGACGGTGATCTCGCCGACGGTCGACTCGAAGACGCGCACGCTGCGCGTCAAGGCGCGCATCGCGAACCCCGACGGGCGGCTGCGCCCGGGCCTGTTCGCGCGCACCGACCTCGGCGTCGCCACGCGCGAAGGCGCGTTGCTCGTGCCCGAGGAGGCCGTGCTCCAGCGCGCCGACGGCGAGGTCGTGTTCGTGACCACCGCCGACAACCACGTCCGCCGCGTGGTGGTGAAGACGGGGCTCCAGCAGCGACGGCCGGGTCGAGATCGTGGAGGGCCTCGGCCGCCGGCGACGAGGTGATCGTGCGCGGCCACGCCGCGCTCGTGGACGGCACGCCGATCTCGCGCCAGCGGCACGAGCGGCGACGCCCGAGTCGCAGTCGATCAACGCGTCGGCCGAGGCGCCCGCCCAGGGAGCGCGCTGATGGCGTGGATCGACATCTTCATCCGCCGCCCGGTGCTGACCTGGATGCTCACGCTCTCGCTGGTCGTGTTCGGCGTGCTCGGCTTCGTGCGCCTCGGCGTCGACCAGTACCCGAAGATGGAGCTGCCCCGCGGTCAACGTGAGCTCGACGCTCGAGGGCGCGAGCCCCGAGGTGATGGAGGAGGACGTCACCGAGGTGCTCGAGGAGCAGCTCAACACGATCTCCGGCGTGAAGCGCCTCGAGTCGCGCTCGCGCCAGGGTCTCTCCTCCATCTCCGTCGAGTTCGAGCTCGGCACCGACCTCGACACGGCGACGCAGGACGTGCGCGACCGCGTCGCGCGCGCGCGCTGGGAGCTGCCGAAGGAGCTCGAGCCGCCCGTCGTCGACAAGCTCGACATCTCGGGCTTCCCGATCATGTGGCTGCCGATCATGACCGAGCGCTCGCAGGTGGACGCCAGCGAGTACGTGAAGGACCAGATCAAGCCCAAGATCGAGACGATGCCGGGCGTGGCCGGCATCCAGGTGTTCGGCCGCATGGATCGCCAGATCCGCATCTGGCTCGACGGCGACGCGCTGCGCGCGCGCGGCCTCGCCGTCACCGACATCATGGCGGCGCTGCGCCGCGAGCACGTCGAGCGGCCCGGGCGGCATCGTCGAGAGGCGACTGGATCGAGTTCGCCGTGAAGACGGCCGCCGAGTACCGCGACGGTCGAAGAGCTCGCGGACATGGTGATCGCCTACGAGGACGGCGCGCCGGTCCGGCTGCGGGACGTCGCGCGCGTCGAGGACGGCTCCGAGGACGTGCGCGCGTACGCCCGCTACGACGGCGCCCCCGCGGTGGGCGTCGGCATCACCAAGCAGTCCGACGGCAACACCGTCGCGATCGCCGAACGAGGTATTGCGCCGCGTGCACGAGCTCCAGAAGACGCTGCCCGCGGACATGCAGTTCAAGGAAGGCGAGGGCGTCGCGGACTTCTCCCGCTCGATCCGCGAGGCGGTCCAGGAGGCGATCTTCAGCCTCTGGTTCGGCGCGCTGCTCGCCACGCTCACCGTCTTCGTGTTCCTGCGCCGCTTCCGGCCGACGCTGGTGGTGGGCCTCGCGATCCCGGTCTCGCTGGTCGCGACCTTCGGCTTCATGTGGGTGTTCGACTACACCCTCAACACCATGACGCTGCTCGCGCTCACGCTCGCGGTGGGCGTGGTGATCGACGACGCCATCGTGGTGCTCGAGAACATCGAGCGTCACCGCGAGGCGGGCTTGAACGTCGCGCGAGGCGGCCTCCAAGGGCACGCGCGAGATCGCCTTCGCCGCCACGGCCGCGACCGTGTCGGTGGCCGCGGTGTTCGTGCCCGTCGTGTTCGTGACCGGCATGGTCGGCAACTTCCTCGGCGAGTTCGGCGCCACCGTCGCCACCGCGGTGCTGCTCTCGCTGGTCGTGGCGCTCACGCTCACGCCGATGCTCGCCGCGCGCATCCCGCCGCCGAAGGAGCGGGAGCACCGCAGCATCTACCACCGTCTTCGATCGCTGGCTCCACGCGCTCGAGACCAACTACAAGCGCGTGCTCGAATGGACGCCTCGCGACATCGCGGCGTCACGCTGGCCATCGCCGGCCGTGAGCCTGGTCGGCGCATGCGGGCTCTCGACCCAGCTCGGCGCGGAGTTCTTCCCGCCGGCGGACGTGGGCCGCTTCTTCGTCTCGATCGAGACGCCGCCCGGCTCGACGCCCGAGAACACGCTGGCTGCGCTGAAGCTCGACGAGGAGTGGGTGCTGGCCCAGCCCGAGGTGGCCGGCGCCTTCGCCGGCGTGGGCTTCGCCGGGCCCGACGGCGGCCAGGACCCGACGCGCGGGATCATGTTCGTGATGCTGACGAGCCGCGGCGATCGCAAGCGCGACGTCCACGAGATCATCGACGAAGGCCGGCGCGTGCTCGGCAGCATTCCCGGCCAGAAGGTCCGCCTCAGCGACATGTCGGGCATGTCCATGAGCTCCGAGAGCGGCCAGTTCGAGATCGAGCTGATCGGGCAACCTCGAAATCGACGAGCTCGCAGCGATCGGCGACCGCTTCATCGAGGGGCTCGCCGCCGAAGGGCGGCTTCGTGGACCTGAACCAGAGCCTGAAGCTCGGCCGGCCCGAGCTGCGCGTGATTCCCGATCGCGAGAAGGCCGCCGCGCTCGGCGTCGACGCCGACCAGCTCGCCACCACCGTGCAGGCGATGATCGGCGGCATGGACGTCGGCACCTTCAACGAGGCCGGCAACCGCTACGACATCCGCGTGCGCCTCGAGGAGGCCGACCGCCGCGATCCCGACTCGATCCTCGGTCTCTACGTGCGCACGAAGCAGGGCGGCACGATGGAGCTGCGCAACCTGGTGCGCGTCGAGAAGGGCGCGGCGCCGTCCACCATCACGCGCGTGGACCGGCAACGCGCGGTGAAGATCTCGGCCAACCTCGAGCGCGGCAAGGATCTCGGCAAGGCGCTCGCCGACGCGCGCAAGGTCGCCGCCGCCACGTTGCCCGAGGGCGTGCGCTTCATGCCCTCCGGCGGCACCGAGGAGTTCGTGAAGAGCTTCCGCGGCCTGCTGTTCGCGATGGGCCTCGGCATCCTCGTGATCTACATGGTGCTGGCCGCGCAGTTCGAGAGCCTCGTGCATCCGCTCACGGTGATGCTCGCGCTGCCGCTCGCGATGGTGGGCGCGGTCGCCGGCCTGCTGATCATGAAGGGGCTCGGGCGGCCCGGCATGACGCTGAACCTGTTCAGCATGATCGGCATCATCCTGCTGTTCGGGCTCGTCACGAAGAACTCGATCCTCCTGGTCGACTACGCCAACCAGCTGCGCGAGCGCGGGCTCGACAAGGTCGAGGCGATGCGGCGGGCGGCGCCGGTGCGCATGCGGCCGGTGCTGATGACCGCCATCGCGATGGTCTTCGGCGCCGCGCCCGCGGCGCTCGGCATCGGCCCCGGCGCGGAGACGCGCTCGCCGATGGCCATGGCCGCAATGGCCGGCATGATCTCGTCCACGGCGCTCACGCTGCTGGTCGTGCCCGTCTTCTACCTCACCCTCGACGACGGAGTCGACTGGCTGAAGGGGAGGCTGCGGCGCCGCCGCGAAGCTTCGCCCACCGCCGCGGCGCCGGCTCAGGCCCCCGCGATCGGGAGCTAGCGAGGCCGCGGAGGAACGCCGTACGGGGTCTCTGCGGAGGGCTGTTGGCGGCTGAGGAAGGAGCAGTGCAGCTTCGGTCGCCTCGGCCGAAGCCGGGCTCGAGAGGATCTCGGCGGCCGACCAATCTAGTCTGCTAGGTCGGCGCTGCCCTTCCTAGCCCCGCGCGAGCGCGTCCGGCAGCTCGGCCGGATCCACCAGCCCGTGTCGTCTCCACCCGACGCGTAGCAGCCACGAGCGCGGGCGGGCGACCTCGGGAGGGGTGGGGGTGCTCTCGGGAATGCGGCTCGCGGCCTCCGGCCGCCAACCGTCGAACCAGCGGGCGGAGCTCGCGGGATCGAGCGGAGCAGCGGACGCCGCGCGCGAGAGGTGGCGGTGCTTCGCGAGATGCCGCCGGGCGTTGAGCAGCACGTAGGCGAGCGCCCGCCGTACCTCGCGCGGCGAGCGCAGGCTCCGGTGGTGATACCGCCCGTCCAGCACCGGCCCGCTGCGCCCGCTCGTGCGATTCAGCGCCCGCGCGAGCCGCGCCCCGATGCTCTTCATCCCGCACGCGAGCGCGTGTTTGCCGTGCGCCTCGACGATCAGGTGCGCGTGATCGCCCTGGAGCGAGTAGTGCGCGACGCGGAAGCTCCCACGCTCGCTGGCCTCGGCGAGCGAGCGCCGCCATTCGCGCACCACTCTGCCGCTCCGAAGCGACGGGAGGTTCGGCTTCACCCGCAACGTCACGTGCACCGGGCAGTCGACCGGTACCGCCTGGCGCTCGCGATGCCAGACCCGCGGCCGCGGCCCGCGCGGCCTTCCGGCCCCAGGTCTCGGCCCGCCTCGGCCGGTGCGCTTCCGGTAGTCGGTGAAGCTGAGCTGCTTCGGCGAGCGCGACACGCCGATAGATTATGGCTGTGTTTATCTCTTGTCAACCAGCCGTCGCGCGGAGCAGCGGCGGACAGCCCGCCCTCCGAAGCCGGCAAGAGCCGCCCGCCTGCGCCAGGCCCCCCTCCCTCCAAAGCCCTCTTCGCGGCGAGGGTGAGGTCGCCAGCGCCTGTCGCAGGGGGCCGGGGCACGAGCTCTTCCGGGCCCCAGCGGGCCGGACAGTCACTTTTGCCCGCTCCGGGCCACCTACTCCGGAAGTCGGAGCCCCAAGGTGAGTCGGATCGCGCGCCTGCTCGGATGCACCTTCGCGGCAGTCGCGCTCTCGGCCGCGCCGGCCCGCGCCGTCCTGAACTTCCAGCCGTCGGGCTTCACCACCGACCTGGTTGCGAGCAACCTGCCGTTCGCGACGGGCATCGCCTTCGCACCCGACGGCCGGATCTTCATCGCCCTGAAGAGCGGCGTGGTGCGCGTGTGGGACGGCAGCCTCCTGCCGACGCCTTTCGTCGATCTCTCCGCGCAGGTGAACGACGCGCACGACCGCGGCCTGCTCGGCATCGCGGTGCATCCGCAGTTCCCGGCGAGCCCGTACGTGTACCTGCTCTTCACGCACGACCCGGCGGGCGTGACCGCGGACAACGACGCGGGCGCGCGGGTCTCGCGGCTCGTGCGCGTCGAAGCGGACCCCGCGCAGGGCTACCAGGTCGCGTTGCCGGGCAGCCAGGTGCCGCAGACCACCCCGGGCGGGCCCGGGCACTGGGTGATGCTCGGCAAGAACAGCACGCTCGCGAACATCGGCAACACCACGAACGGGCGCGACACGACGAAGCCCTCGTGCATGGTCGGCTTCTCGATGGCGAACGCGCCCGTCGAGGACTGCATCCCCGCCGACGAGAACTCGCACACGATCGGCACGGTGGCGTTCGCGAGCGACGGCAGCCTGTTCGTCTCGAGCGGCGACGGCTCGAACTACACGGCCGTGGATCCGCGCGCGCTGCGCGCGCAGAATCTCGACAGCCTCGCCGGCAAGATCCTCCGCATCGACCCGGTCACGGCGCTGGGCCTGCCGGACAACCCGTTCTACGACGCCGCGCAGCCCGGCCGCAACCGCTCCAAGGTCTGGGCGCGCGGCGTGCGCAACCCTTTCCGCACGACGATCCATCCGCTCACCAACGACGCGTACATCGGCGACGTCGGCTGGAACACGTGGGAAGAGGTGAACACCGGCAAGGGCGCCAACTTCGGCTGGCCCTGCTACGAGGGCGGGACGCAGAGCGGCGTGGAGAGCGGCCTGACCGCGAGCCTGCGGCAGTCCGGCTACGAGACCTCGAGCTCGACGAGCGCGGCGTGCGCCACGCTCTACGCACAGGGCCTCTCCGCCGTGAAGACGCCGACCTTCACCTACAGCCACGGGGGCACGGACGGCTACGGATCCACGGGCGGAGCCTCCGCGCAGGCCGGCGCGTTCTACACGGGCACGACGTACCCCGCGCAGTTCCAGAACGCGCTCTTCATCGCCGACTACTCGAGGCGCTGGATCCGGTACCTCCGCTTCGACGCGCAGGGCGTCGCGACGGTGGCGAACTTCGCTCTGGAGAGCGCCACCGGGATCACGCAGGTGGTGCAAGGCCCCGACACGAACCTGTACGCCGTGATCTACAGCGCGACGGGGAGCCAGGTGCGGCGCATCCGCTATACGGCCGGCGGCAACACGCCTCCCACCGCCGTTGCCTCGGCGAACCCGAGCTCCGGCTCGCTCCCGCTCGTCGTCTCGTTCTCGGCGCTCGGCAGCTACGACCCCGACGCGCAGCCGCTCGCCTTCAGCTGGAGCTTCGGCGACGGTGGGAGCTCGACGCTCGAGAACCCGGCGCACACCTACACCGCTTCCGGCACGTACACCGCCACGCTCACCGTGACCGAGCAGACGGCGCCGTTCGCGGCGAGCGCCGAGGAGGTGGTGATCACGGTGGGCGCGGTGCCGCCCGTCGCCGTGATCTCCTTGCCGGCGGACGGCGCTCTGTTCTCGATCGGCGACGTAGTCACCTACACGGGCTCCGCCTCGGCCGGCGGCTTCCCGCTCCCGCCGAGCGCGCTCAGCTGGCAGCTCCGCGAGCATCACAACGAGCATCTCCACTTCAACGCGCTGCCGGGCGCGAGCGGCAGCTTCTCCGTCACGGACCACGCCGACGGCGTATCGCTCGAGATCTGCCTCACCGCGACGGATCAGACGCTGACCGACACGCAGTGCGTGGATCTGCTGCCGCGGCAGACGACGGTCGACATCACCTCGAGCCCGCCGGGCATGCACATCGTCTACGAGGAGGAGGGGGTCGCCCTCTCGACGCCGGCGATCGTCCGGCCGACGCGAGGCTCGGTGCGCACGCTGAACGCTCCCGCCATCGAACAGTGGCGCAGCTTCGACCGCTGGTCCGACGGGCTGACCGCGCTCTCGCGCCAGTTCGCCGTCGGTGCGACGCCGCTCGCCTTCCGGGCCGACTACGTGAACCATCCGCCGCTCGCTTCGGCGGGCGCGAGCGTCGGTAGCGGCCCGGGCCGGCTCTCGGTCTCGTTCGACACCGTCGGCTCGAGCGATCCCGAGGGTGGTGCGCTCGCAACCGCCTGGAGCTTCGGTGACGGTCAGAACGGGAGCGGCCCTGCGCCCACCCACGGTTACGCCGCGCCGGGCAGCTATGTGGCCACGCTCACCGTGACCGATCCGATCGGCGGCACGGGCACCGACACGGTGGCGGTGAGCATCCCGAACTCTCCGCCGACGGCTTCGTTCACGACGCTGCCGGCCGGCCCGCTCGCGCTGTCCGCGGACGCCTCGGGCTCGTCGGATCCGGACGGCGACGCGCTCGCCTACGCCTGGGACTTCGGCGACGGCCACACCGCGACGGGGGCGCAGGTCTCGCACACCTTCGCCGCCAAGGGGAACTACATCGTGACACTCGGCGTCTCGGATCCCTTCCTCGCGACCGCGGCGGCGCAAACGACCATCGTCGTGCGACCCACCGGCTGCGGGATCGGCCCCGAGCTCGCGGTCGCCGTGGGCGCCCTGCTCTGGCTCCGTTCGCGTCGCTCCTCGACTCGAGCCGACTGCTAGACTGCTCGGCCTTCCGGAGGCCGCATGCGCAACCCCCGCAACTTCGCCAAGCCGCTCGCGATCGGCGCGCCGAAGCCGTGGAACGACATCCCCGTGCGGCCGTCGCGGATGATCCACTTCTTCGATCCCTCGCAACCCGCGCATGGCGTCGAAGGTGCCGGACATCGCGAAGAAGGTGGACATCCTGCTCGCGAACCTCGAGGACGCGATCGAGATCAAGAACAAGGTCGCTGCGCGCGAAGGCCTGGTGAAGATCGCGAACGAGACCGACTTCGGCGCCACGCAGTTCTGGACGCGCGTGAACTCGCTCGACAGCCCCTGGTTCCTCGACGACCTGCTCACCGTGGTCGCCGGCGCCGGCCACAAGCTCGACGTGGTGATGGTCCCGAAGGTCGAGGGGCCGTGGGACATCCACTTCGTGGACCAGCTGCTCGCGCAGCTCGAGGCGAAGCACGGGCTCGACGAAGCCGATCCTGATCCACGCCATCCTCGAGACCGCGCTCGGCGTGGCGAACGTCGAGGAGATCGCGGCGCGCCTCGCCGCGCATGCAGGGCATGAGCCTCGGGCCGGCCGATCTCGCCGCCTCGCGGCGCATGAAGACCACGCGCGTGGGCGGCGGCCATCCCGGCTATCTCGTGCGCGACGGATCCCGAATCCGCAGCACCCGACGCGCCGCGCGCCACGGCGCAGCAGGACCTCTGGCACTACACCATGGCGCGCATGGTCGACGCCTGCGTCTCGACCGGCATCCTGCCGTTCTACGGGCCGTTCGGCGACATCGGCGACCCGATCGCCTGCGAGGACCAGTTCCGCAACGCGTTCCTGATGGGCTGCGTCGGCGCCTGGTCGCTGCATCCCTCGCAGATCGAGATCGCGCGCCGCGTGTTCAGCCCGCCGCCCGACGAGGTGGCCTGGGCGCGCCGCGTGATCGACGCGATGGGCGACGGCTCGGGCACCGTGATGCTCGACGGCAAGATGCAGGACGACGCCACCGTGAAGCAGTGCCGCGTGATGGTCGGCCTCGCCAAGCTGATCGGCCGCGGCGACCCCGAGATGGCGCAGGCCTACGGCTTCTCGAAGCGGGATCTGGACGAATGAAGAGGATTCCGGCCCATCACTCGCGCGTGATGCCGTACCTGCACTATCACGATCCGAGCGCTGCGCTCGAGTTCCTCAGCAAGGCGTTCGGCTTCACCGTGCGCTTCGCGCACCGCGACGAGTCGGGCCTCGTGCGGCACGCCCAGGTCGGTGTGGGCGACACGAGCTTCATGCTCGGCCCGGCGCGACCGGAATTCCGCTCGGCCGCCGCTTCCGCGCTGCCCGGCCTCCACGCCAGCGTGTGGTGCTACGTGGACGACGTGGACGCGCACTGTGCGCGAGCGCGCGCCGCCGGCGCCGTCATCCTGCGCGAGCCGACGGACCAGCCCTACGGTGTGCGCGAGTACGACGCGCTCGATTGCGAGCGGCAGGAGTGGTACTTCTGCCAGCTGCTCGACGCCGGCAAGATCGCGCCGAAGCGCAAGCTGAAGGCGAAGCCGCGGCCGGCTCGCAAGAAGGCCGCGCCGCGCAAGGCCGCGCGGAAGAAGGCCCGCCGCCGCTAGAGCGCATCTCACGAATCACTCCCGTCGCCGGGCACGCGTCTTCGACCGTCTGGCTGCGTTGCGCTCCCTGCGCCGTAGCTCTCGCTACGGCTCGGTCGCGCGCCTTGCCAGCCGGCCGAATTCACGCGCCGGGCTCGGTCCGGATTCATGAGATGCGCTCTAGCCGCTGCGCTTCGCGAGATACGCCACCATGCGCGGCTTGATCGCGTCGCGCAGTGCGATCACGGCGTTCACCGGGCGCATCGGGACGTCGAAGCGGCGGATGCGGCCCGTGGCGTCGAGCGAGATCAGGTCGATGCCCTGGAGCTCGAGCTCGCCGACGCGCCCGCGGAACTCGAGCGCGAGCTCGCTGCCGGCCCGCCACTCGCGGTGATAGGTGAAGCCCTCGATCGTCTCCACGATCAGGCCGAGCAGGTGCTGCACCAGAGCCGCGCCGCGCAGCGCGTCCCAGTAGGGGGGCGCGCCGAGCTCGACGTCCGGGGCGAGCAGCGGGGCGAGCGCGGCCACATCGCGTTCGCGCACGATGCGGTGCCATTCGACGAGGAAGGCTTCGGGGCTCATGCCGGCACGCTAGCGAGGCGCCGGCGCGCGCCGGTAGTGATACGGGTAGCGGGGCTCGAAGCCGGCGCGTGCGTAGAGCCGCCGCGCGGTCGCGTTGTCGACCTCGACCTGCAGATAGAGCCGGCTCGCGCCGCGGCCCTGCGCCCAGCGGGCGCTCGCGCCGAGCACGGCCGCGCCGAAGCCCCGCCCGCGCCACGCCGGCAGCGTGAGCATCGAGAACACGCCTGCCCAGGGCGCCGCGGCGACGGTGAGCCCCACGGCCACGACCTTGCCGCCGGCCGAGACGCGTGCGAAGCCCGCGCGCCCCGCGAGGCGTTCGAGCAGCCCGCGATACACGGCCACGGCCTCGCCGCGAAAGCGCCCGCCGCGGCCGGAGACGTCGAACCACGCCTCGTCGAGCTCGTCGGCGCAGAGCGCCTCGACTTCGCGCGGCGCACCGAGCGCCGCCACGCGCGCCGCGCTCGCCACCTCGACGCTCACGGGCGTGACGCATTCGTAGCCGTGCGCGGCGAGCGCGGCGTCGAGCTCCGGCGGATCCGCCGCCGCCGAGAGCTGGTAGCAGGCCGCGGCGCCGCGCTCCGCGTAGAAGCGCTCGACCTCCGCGAGGCGCGCGTCGAGCGTCCCCTCGCTCGCACCCGGCCCGGGCCAGACCGACGAGCCGCGGTTCGTGACGCCATGGTTGAAGCGCAGCCGCCAGCCGCCGAGCGCGCGCACCTCCGCCGCGGGCCACGCCTCGAACGCGACGCGCTCGATGGCGAGGATCTCGGGGTCGGCCATGGGCCGGGTATCGTACGCTGCTGGCTCGCAGGAGGCCTCATGAAGCTGGGCATCTTCGGGATCAACACGGGGCCGTGCGCCGCGCCCGAGACGGCCGCGAAGGTGGCGCGCGCGGCCGAGGCGGCGGGCTTCGAGTCGGTGTGGACGGGCGAGCACGTCGTGCTGCCCGACCCGCAGGTGCCGCCGTCGCCGGCGGCGCCCGGCCATCCGATGCTCGATCCCGCCGTCGCGCTCGCGCTTCCTCGCGGCGCACACGCAGCGCCTCCGGCTCGCGACCGGGATCATCATCCTGCCGCAGCGCAATCCGGTGGTGCTCGCGAAGGAGCTCGCGAGCGTCGACGTGCTCTCGAACGGCCGGCTGATCTTCGGGCTCGGTGCCGGCTACCTCCGAGCCCGAGTTCGACGCGGTGCGGCGCGCGCTTCGACGACCGCGGCGCGCGCACCGACGAGTACATCGACGCGCTGCGCGCGCTCTGGACGCAGGAGAAGCCGGCCTTCGCGGGGCGCACGGTCCGCTTCGGCGGCGATCGACGCGCACCCGCGCCCGGTGCAGAAGCCGCATCCGCCGATCGTGGTCGGCGGCACGAGCCCCGCCGCGCTCCGCCGCGCCGTGACGAAGGGCAACGGCTGGTACGGCTTCCTGCGCGACCTCGCCGCCGCGCAGGGCGACCTCGCCGGTCTCGCGTCGGCGCGCCGCGAGGCCGGGCGCCCGGCCGCGCTCGGCGCGCTCGAAGTCACGCTGACGCCGCCGCCCCGCATCGACCTCGACACGGCGCTCCGCTACCGCGACCTCGGCGTCGATCGCCTCGTGCTGCTCGCGCCGGCGCGCGACGAGGCGGCGATCCTCCGCTTCGTAGACGAGAGCGCCGAGCGCCTGGTGCGGAAGCTCGCCTGATGCGTCTCGGCGTCGTGCTGCGCACGATGGGCGAGCAGTCCACGCGCGAGACGCTGCTCGGCAGCGCGCGCGCCGCCGAGGCGGCGGGCCTCGACGAGCTCTGGGTGGTGGATCACGTGGCGATTCCGCCCGACGATGCCGAGGGGTCGGGCGGCCGCTACCTCGACCCGCTCACCGCGCTCGCCTGGCTGGCCGGCGCGACCTCGCGCATCGGCCTCGGCACCGCGGTGCTGATCGTGCCCTACCGCCCGGCGCTGCCGACGGCGAAGGCCATTGCCACCGTGCAGGAGCTCTCGGGCGGACGCCTTGCGCTCGGGGTCGGCGTCGGCTGGATGGCGCCCGAGTTCCGCGCGCTCGGCGTCGCGCGCGAACGGCGCGGGCAGCTCACCGACGAGACGCTCGCGGCGTGGCGCGCGTGGTTCGCGGACGACCTCGCCGAGGCGAACGGCCAGCCGTTCCTGTTCCGCCCGCGGCCGCCGCACCCGCCCCTCTTCGTGGGCGGCCAGCCGCCGCACGCGCTCGAACGCGCCGTCGCGCTCGGCGAAGGCTGGATGCCCATGGGCGCGGATCCGGACCAGCTGCGCCCGCACGCCGAGCGCCTGCGCGCGCTCGCCCGCGAGCGCGGCCGCGCGCCGCTCGAGATCGTAGCGCTGGGTGCGCTCCCGCTCCACGATCCGCCGCGCGCGCGCGAGCAGCTCGCTGCGCTGGCGGAGATCGGCGTGACCCGGGTCGCCCACGGCGCGCGCTACGCCGATGCGCGGGAGCTCGGCGCGCTCGCGGACAAGCTCGCAAGGCTGCGGACCTAGAGCGCCTTCTCGAGCCGCTCCACCACGGCGTGCAGCACGGCGATGCGTGCGTGGTGCTTGTCGTCGCCCGGGATCACGTGCCATGGCGCATGCGGTGCGTGCGTGCGCTCGAACATCTCCTCGGCGGCCTCGACGTACGCACGCCAGTGCCTTCGCGATCGCCAGTCCGAGGGGCCGATCTTGTACTCCTTGAACGGGTCCTTCTCGCGCTCCCGAAATCGGCGGAGCTGCTCCTGCTTGGTGACGTGGAGCCAGAACTTCACGATCAGGCAGCCGTCGTCCGCGTGCATCCGCTCGAAGGCGGCGATCTCGCCGAACGCACGCTGCCACGCGGAGCGCGGGCACAGCTTCTCCACCCGCTCCACCAGCACGCGGCCGTACCACGAGCGATCGAAGATCACGAGCTCGCAGCGTCTCGGCATGCGCTGCGCGAAGCGCCAGAGGTAGTGGTGCGCCTCCTCCTCCTCGGTCGGCGCTCCGATCGAGTGCACGCGGTAGCCGCGGGGATCGAGGCGGCCGGTGAGGCGGCGGATCGCGCCACCCTTGCCCGCGGCGTCGAGCCCTTCGAACACGAGGGCGACGGCCCGCCCCTTCGAGCCGCGTGCGTCGCGCAGCCGGGTCTGGAGGCGCAGCAGCTCGAGCTGGAGCCGATTGAGATGATCGTCGTACTCGCGACCGTCGAGAGCGCGCTGCGTCGCCTTCAGGTCGTGGAGCGTCGGCGTCTTGCGCGCGGCCATCGCCGGCTCTCCCCTACGTCTCGCGCGCGAGTCGTTATCAGCGGTCCCGCCCCGGCTGATCTCTCCGCCCGCCGAACAGGTCCTCGACGGCGAGGATGGCGCGATCGAGGCCGGACGCCTCGTCGGGCGCCGGTTGCGTCACGAACCAGAGCGCGAGATAGAGGCCGCCTGCCAGGATCCGGATGCCGGGCAGTGCCACGGCCAGCACGAAGGCCGCGCGCACCGCCGGGAGCGGGATGTCGAGCTCGCGCGCCAGGGCCATGCACACGCCGGCGAGCCGGCGTTCGGGGCCGCTGCGGTGCCACTCCGACAGGGGCCGGCGTTCGTTCGAATGAGGCTGCTCCATGGGTCCTCCGGGGCGCGCGGACGGAGCTGCTACGCGGCAGCCGGGCGGGAGGTTCAAGCGCCGGCGCGGGCCTCCGAGCGGATGCGGAGGATCCGCACGCCCGCGTGGACGTGCGTACCGAGCGCGAGGTACGCGAGCACCGCCTCGACGTAGCCGGTGAGCCCCGCCACCAGCGAGAGGAAGAGCCGGCCGTCGCGCCCGAGCAGCAGCCAGCGCCAGCGGCCGTCGCGCTCCTCCGCCCAGCCCCGCGCGAACTGGGTGCCGTATTTCTCCTTCACCAGCATGCTGAGCGAGCTGCCGGCCACCGCCGCGAAGCCGAGCGCGACCACGGCGTTGCCCGATCCCATCACCCAGGCGTAGAGCGTCATGCCGCCGATCAGCGCGGCGTCGCCGACGCGGTCGAGCAGGGCGTCGTAGACCCCGCCGAAGGGCGAGTCCTGGTAGCGGATCCGCGCCACCTCGCCGTCTACGCCGTCGAGCACGGAGGCGAACTGGGCGACGAGCCCGCCGGTGGTGGCGTGGCCCATCGCGAAGGAGAGCCCGGCGGCGAGCGTGGCCCCGAACGAGGCGAGCGAGATCTGCCACGGCGACACGTTGCGGCGAGAGCAGCCGCTCCGTGATGCGACGCGAGAGCGGCCGGTTGAGGTGCCGTGCGATCAGGCCGTCCGAGACGCCCACCGCCGCGGCCAGCACCTTGCGGCGGGCGAGGGCGACGTCGTTCGCCTGCACCGCCGGGTCGCTGCGCACCGTCTGCCACAGCTCGGCGACGCTGCGCGTGGCGACCGGCTCGCGGCGCGCGACCAGCGACAGCGCGTTCTCGAGCGTGCGCGCCTCGGGCGGCGCGTCCTCGAGCGCGCGCGCGAAGGAGGCGGTGACCCGCGCCAGGCCGACGAGCACGCCGTCGGGCGCGCGCAGGCCCTGGCCGGCGGCGCGGATGCCTTCGCCGGGGCCGACGCCGCGGGTCGCGTGCCAGCCGGCCACGCGCGGCGCGCCGTCCTGCGCGGCGAGCGCGTCGCGCCGGAAGTCCACCGCCACGACGGTGGCGACGGCGCCCTCGGTCTCCTCCGCGAAGCGCGCGAGCAGGCGCCGGTCGAACCAGTAGTCGGTGCGCGCGATCAGGTGCGCCTCGTCGCCGTCGAGCCACGCCGCGAGCCGCTCCACCGGCACCAGGCGCAGCGTGGCCTCGCGGCAGCGCCCCGTCGCGAGCTGGCTCACCGCGCGGGCGGCGGCCTCGGGGTCCCCGGTCACCACGAGCTCGGTCACGCCAGCCCGGAGCAGGGCGAGCGCCGTGCGCTCCACGGGGTGGAGGCCGAACAGCGAGGTCGAACCCGCGGCGGCCGCGGGCGGTGCGAACAGGATGGCGCGGCTAGGCGTCGCCACGGCCGGCCACGAACTCTTCGACGCGCCGCGCTGCGACGCTGTCGCGCATCTGCACCGGCGGGTGCTTCATGCTGAACGCCGAGACGGCGAGCAGCGGGCCCGCGAGGCCGCGCTCGCGCGCGAGCTTCACCGCAGCGGATCACGTCGATCACGATGCCCGCGGAGTTCGGCGAGTCCTGCACCGAGAGCCGCGCCTCGAGCTCGATGGGCGCGCCGCCGAAGCCGGTGCCCTCGACGCGCAGGAAGCACACCTTGTTGTCCTGCTGCCACGGCACGTAGTCGCTCGGCCCGACGTGCACGTTGTCGGCGCCGAGCTCGTAGGGGAGCTGCGAGGTGACGGCCTCGGTCTTGCTGATCTTCTTCGAGGCGAGCCGCTCGCGCGAGAGCATGTTCAGGAAGTCGGTGTTGCCGCCGGTGTTGAGCTGATAGGTGCGCTCGACGCGCACGCCGCGCTCCGCGAACAGCCGCATCACCATGCGGTGGAAGATGGTGGCGCCCACCTGGCTCTTGATGTCGTCGCCGGCGCACGGGAATGCCAGCGGCGCGGAAGCGCTCGCCCCACGCCGGATCCGACACCACGAAGACCGGCATGCAGTTCACGAGCGAGACGCCGGTCGCGAGGCAGGCCTCGGCGTAGGCGTGCACGGCGCGGGTCGAGCCCACCGGCAGGTAGCAGAGCAGCATCTCGGCGCCGCTCTCGCGCAGCGCGCGTTCGACGTCGACGGGCTCTTCGTCGGCGACGCGGAAGGAGCGCTCCTCGGTGTACTCGCTCATGTGCGACGCCACGCCGTCGAGCACCGGGCCCATCTGCACCACGACTTCGCTCTTTGCGATCTCGTCCGCGATGACGCGGGTGCAGTTGGGCGGCGCGAAGGCGGCCTCGTGCAGCGGACGGCCGACCTTGCGGCGGTCCACGTCGAAGGCGGCGACCACCTCGACGTCGCTCGGGCCGGTAGCCGCCGAGCTCGAGGTGGAGCAGGCCCCACGCCTCCTCGGCGCCGGGCGGTAGCCGCCGGTAGTGCTCGATGCCCTGGAGCAGCGCGCTCGCGCAGTTGCCGACGCCGGCGATGGCGACCTTGATCGTCTTCATTGCTTGATCCATTCGAAGCACTGCACCTCGATCATCAGCGGCAGCCGGTAGCGCACGTAGAAGTTGTGGAGCTTCAGGAAGCCGTAGTCCTCGACGCCACGCTCGACGATCTCGACCTCGGCGTCGCGCTCGCGCCGCTTCCGCGCGCGCTCGAGCATCTCGTCGAGCTCGGCGGGCGTCGCGACCGAGAGGCCGAAGTGATCCATGCCGGGACAGCGCAGCGGATCCTTCGCTGCCGCGAGATACACGAACTGCTCGTGGCTCCAGCAGCGCAGCACGAACAGCTCGCGGTCCTTCGTGAGCGTCGGCATCTCGTCCCAGCCGAACACGTCGCCGTAGAAGTCGAGGAGGGCGCGGCGTCCCGCTGCGTCGAGCAGCTCGGCCGGCACCGAGATGGCCACGTGATTGAAGCGGGGATGCGGCCGCCGAGCGGGCTCCGTCGCCATGCGCCCTCCAATTCTCACTGACCCCGTCTGCGAGGGGAGGATGTCGCGCAGGCGCCGCCCTCGCCAGCAGCCTCACTTCTTCGGGATGCGGACCAGGCCTTCCTGCGCGACGGAGGCGATGCGGACGCCTTCGCGGTCGTACATCGCGCCGAACACGAGGCCGCGCGCGGCATGCGCCACCGGGCTGTTCGACGCGTAGAGCACCCAGTCGTCGAAGCGCGCCGGCCGGTGCAGCCACATCGCGTGGTCGAGGCTCGCGACCATGCGCTTGCCCCACGGCAGGCCGTGGGGGCGCGAGGCGGTCGAGAGCAGCGTGCGGTCGCTCGCGTACACGAGCAACGCCTCGTGGATGCGCGGCTCGTCGGGCACGGGGCCGATCGGTCGCATCCACACCCGCTTGGCCGCCGGCTGCGGCTTGCCGTCCGGGTCGTCCGGGTCGCAGGCGCGCACCTCGATGGGCTGCGGCCGCAGCGCGTCGGGCTGGTGCAGCATCTGCGCGCGCAGCACCTCCCAGTCCGGCAGGCGCTCGGGATCGTCGGCCGCGGGCGCCGGATCCTGATGGGAGATGCCGGCCTCCGGCAGCGTGAAGCTCGACTCGAGCCCGAGGATCGCCTCGCCGGCCTGGTGCGCGACCACGCGGCGCGTGGTGAACGTGCGGCCGTCGCGGATGCGGTGCACCACGAAGCGGATCGGCACGCCATGGGCGCCCGGTCGCAGGAAGTACGCGTGCAGCGAGTGCAGGTCGCCGCGTTCGACCGTCGCGCTCGCCGCCATCACGGCCTGCGCCGCGACGAGCCCGCCGAACAGGCGCCCCTCGCCGCTCGGCGTCTCGGCCAGATACAGATCCGCATCGAGCCTCTCGAGCGAGAGCAGCTCGAGCAGGCGGGTGAGCGGCGAGCGGGGCGACATGGCGGGCGGAGTCTAGAGGAGGCGTCCCCCGGTCGATACGCTGCCATGCACTCGATGCCCCGCGTTCTCGCCGCGCTCCTGGCCGCTCTCGTCTTCGTGGCGCTCGCCGCGCACGCGGAGCGCAAGGTCCACATCTACCGGCCGCTCTCCCGCAGCGCGACGGAGCTGCTGGCGCCGGCCCAGGCGGCGCTCGGCGACGGCGGCTCGGCCGCGGTCGATGCCGGCACGAACGCACTGGTGCTGATCGGGGATCCGCCTGCCGTCGATGCCGCGCTCGCCGTGCTCGAGCAGCTCGATCGGCCGCTCGCCACGGTGATCCTCCACTACGAGTCCGAGCGGCTCGAGGATCTCGCGGCGCGCGGCATCCAGGTCGCCTGGAGCGTCTCGGCGGGCAGCTTCCGCGTCGGCAACGTGAACGCGCCGCCGGGCACCGACCTCGTCGCGATCCATCCCTACGACGACAAGGTGGAGCGCAAGTCGCGTCTCGCCGGCACGCTGCGCGTTCAGGACGGGCAGGCGGGGCGCATCGAGACGGGCACGACGCTGCCGATCGTCCACTCCGTCTCGCCGTGGGAACAGCAGGTCGGCTTCGTGAGCGCTTCCTCCGGCTTCGAAGCGCGGCCCCAGCTGCTGGGCGACGGCCGCGTGCGCGTCTCGCTCCAGCCCTTCGAAGGCGCTCTCGAGCGCGGCGGCGCGGTCCGCACCAGCGGCGCCGCTACCGAGGTGACGGTGACGCCCGGCGCGACCGTCGCGATCGGTGGGCTCACGCAGCCGCGCGAGCAGCATTCGCGCGGGCTCGGCGGCGCCTCGGACGAGCAGAGCTACGAGGACTGGGTGCTGCTGCTGCGCGCCGAGGTGGAAGGCAAGCCGGCCTCTGCGCCGGCGAGGTGAGCGTCCGCGGGCGCCACCCGCAGCAGCAGGCCGTCCACGCCGACCACGCGCACCTTCGTGCCGCGCGGCACCGCGCTCGAGCCGGGCACCAGCTCGACCCGCCACAGCTCCGGCCCGAGCCGCGCCCAGCCGGAGGGATCGAGCGTCTCGTCGCTCACGACGAGCTGGCCGAGCAGGCCCGCACTGGCGGTGTCGTCGGAGCCGTATGCGCGCCACACGAACGGGAAGAGCAGGGCGTCCTTCGCGACCCACGCGAGCGGCACGCCCCACGCGAGCCAGACAGGCGCGCCGAACCACTCCCACGCGGCGAGCCCGAGGCCGGCCACGAACAGCTGCCCCGGCAGCTGGAGCGCCGCGTAGCGCAGCACGGTGCGCCAGTCGGGCAGCGTCCGGGGGTCCCGCATCGGCGGTCTACGCGAGCCCGCGGCGGATCATCTCCTCGGCGATCTGGATGGCGTTGGTCGCGGCGCCCTTGCGCAGGTTGTCCGACACCTGCCAGAGCCAGAGCTTCTCGCTGCCGAGATCCTTGCGGATGCGGCCGACCAGCACCTCGTCGCTGCCGGCTACTTCGCGCGGCGTCGGGAAGACGTTCTTCGCGGGCTCGTCCACCACACGCACGCCCGGGAAGGCCGCGAGCACGCGGCGCGCCTCTTCCGGCGAGAGCACGCGCTCCGTCTCGACCAGCATCGTGGCCGAGTGCCCGACCGGCACCGGCACGCGCACGCACGTCATGGCGATCTGCACCGAGTCGGCGATGCCGAGGATCTTGCGCGTCTCGAACAGCAGCTTCACCTCTTCCGTCGAGTAGCCGTCCTCGCGGAACGTCTCGCAGAGCGGCAGCACGTTGCTCGCGATCGGCGCGGGATACGTCGACAGCGTGAGCGGCTCGCCCTTCCGGTCCTGCTCGAGCTGGCGCTCCAGCTCCTCGAGGCCCGGCTTGCCCGTGCCCGTGACGGCCTGGAGCGTCGTCACCACCACCGAGCGCAGGCCCGCCGCGCGGCGGATCGGCTCGAGCGCCATCACGAAGCCGATCGTCGTGCAGTTCGGACACGCGACGATGCCGCGGTGCTTTTCGAGCGCGTCCGGGTTGATCTCGGGGATCACGAGCGGGACGTTCGCGTCGAGCCGCCACGTGCTCGACTTGTCGATCGCGACGCCGCCGCGCTTCGCGACCTCGGGCGCCAGCTCCCTCGAGAGCGAGCCCGTCGCCGCGAAGAACGCGAAGTCCACGCCGTCGAAGGACTCGGGCCGCGCTTCCTGCACCAGCACGTCGCGCCCCGCGAAGCGAACCTTGTTGCCCGCGGAGCGGCCGCTCGCGAGCGCGCGCAGCTCACCCACCGGGAAGCGCCGCTCGGCCAGCAGCCGCAGCACCACCTCGCCCACGGCCCCGGTCGCGCCGACGACCGCAACGTTGCGCGGGCGATGGTTCGGCTGGGCCATGGGGCTTCTCCTGCAAAGAGAGGATCGGACGAACGAAGGAGATTCCCGAGGGGGCCCGATTCTGTCAAGCGAGTGCGGCGCGCCGGTCGCGTTCGGTCCAGTAGCGCCGTGCCCACCACGGCCGGCGATCCGCGCCGGGCTCAGAGGCGCGCTTGGTCCACGCCTCGAGGAAGGCGTCGGCCTCGGCGAAGGCGTCGGCCGAGCGCGGAGGCTCGGCGTGCCAGCGCCTCTCGAGGGCGCGGCAGTCGGCGGCGAGCGCGGGCAGCCAGCGCGCGGGATCGCGCAGCACGCGGCGGTGGAGACGCTCGTGCCGCCACCACAAGGTCGTGCTGTCGTCGCGATCGGTGGGCGAGGGCCCGAGCGCGATGGGCTCGCGCACCGCGACCGGCTTGAACAAGCTCGTGCACGGTGCGGCCGTGCCGGTGGCCCAGTGCTGCACGCGACCGGGCGCGAGCTCGCTCACCCAGGACGCCGTCGTCTGCGTGTTCACGATCAGGCCGCCCGCATGCGCGCACGGCGCGCCGAGCGCGCCGTTCAGCCAGGAGAACGCCGGAGTCGTCGATCCGTGGTCGCGCAGGAGATCCATCATGTCGCCGGCGTCGCGCGCGCGCGCGGCGCGCGCCTGGGTGCAGGCGCGCCGCCGCCGCGCCGCCGCTGCGAAGGTGCGCACGCGGTCGCTCTCCTCCTTCGCGAGCGGCTCGAGCGTGAGCGCGTTCGAGATGGTGCGCGCGCCCGTGACGCGCTCCGCGGCCCAACGCTCGCCCGCGGTCTCGAGCACGAAGGCGCCGCGCGGGTCCGCGATCAGGAACGAGCTGTGGTAGCGGAAGCCGCGGTGCTCGTGCCCGCAGCCGCCGCCCTGGCCCACCGTCTCGAGCAGCCCCGTGATCACGCCCACCGCGGCTTCGGCCGTGGCGGCGCGCTCGAGGGCGAGGCGCAGCAGGTCCATGCCGGTGAGCCCCGTCCGCGCGACGGGCCGCTTCGTGAACACCGCCTCGTTGCCGATCACCACGCCGTGCTCGTTCGCGCCGATCTCCGCGCCCCACATCCAGAAGGGACGGGAGAGCAGCACGGCGTGCGTCTCGCGGGCCTGCGGGATCTCGAGCCAGGTGGCACGCAGGCGCGCGCCCGGCGCGTGCGTGCGCCGCGGTTGCCAGTCGAGGAGCTGCGCCTCGTTCGCGTCGCGGTCGGAGTTCTTGGCGAAGAGCACGCGCCCGGGCTCCACCACGACCGCGGTGTCACACACGGCCGAGCGCAGCCTCGACGAGCGGCAGCCGGTCGTTGCCGAAGTACATGTCCGTCTGGTTCACGAACATCGTCGGCGAGCCGAAGCCGCCGCGCGCCACCAGCTCGTCGGTGTTGGCCTTCAGCTTCTCCTTGAGCTCGGGCTTCGCGATGCGCGCGAGCAGCCAGACGGGGTCGAGCCCCACGCGCACGGCGAGTGTCTCGAGGACAGCGTCCTGCGAGAGATCCTCGCCCCGGCCCCAGTAGGCCTCGAAGCAGATGCGCGACCACGGCACGAGCCGGTCGCGCTCCTCGGCGGCCAACGCCGCGCGCATCGCCTTCACGCTGTTGAGCGGGAACACGCTCGGCCAGCGGATCACGAGGCCGTAGAGGCGCGCCCAGTCCTCGAGATCCTTCGCGTGGTAGCGCGCCTTCCGGGGATTCGGCTGGGCGCGCATGCGGTAGACGTCGTCGTTCACCGCGTTGAACACGCCGCCCACGAGGATCGGCCGGAACGTCAGCACGGCGGCGTGCTCGCCCGCGAGCGTCTCGATCTTCGAGAAGGCGAGGTACGTCCAGGGGCTCCCGACGTCGTAGAAGAATTCCAGCGTCTTCATGAGCTCGAAGGCTCCTCTCGGTTGCGGCGCCACGCGGTGACGATCTCTTCGACGTCGAGCGGCGGCTGCGTGGTCGGCGGCCCGGACGTCGTCGTGGAATTGAAGCGGCGGATCTCGGCGTCGAGCCCCTCGAGCAGCTCGCGCACGCGGCGCTCGTCGTGCATCGACGGCAACGCGGCCAGCGCTTTCTCGACGCTGCGGCGCAGCTCGAGCGCCGGGGGCAGGAAGTCCACCTGCTCGCGCCGCAGCAGCTGCTTGGCCCACCAGTTCGGATCGGCGCTCTCGTCGAGGCGCAGCGGCCGCCCCTTGCCGGGCAGGTCGTCGAAACGTCCGTCGCGCTGCGCCTGCTGGATCTGCTGCTCGATCCAGCTCTCGAAGGACTGGTCCGCGGGCTTGCGGGGCATCGGCGCGAAGGTAACCGGTCGTGGGGTAAGCTGCGCGATCTTGAGCGACGAGCTGCGCGATCCCGTCTGCGGCATGAGCGTGGCAGCCGACACCGAGCTGCGACTCGAGCACGGCGGGCGGGTCTACCGCTTCTGCGGCCGCCGCTGCCTCGAGCGCTTCCGCGCGGAACCCGCGGCGTTCCTCGCGCCGCAGACGCCGGTGAAGGTCGAGCCCGGGCGCCGCTGGACCTGCCCGATGCATCCCGAGATCGTGCGCGACGCGCCCGGCAGCTGCCCGATCTGCGGCATGGCGCTCGAGCCGATGGAGCTCGGCGCCGAGGAGGAGGAGAGCGCCGAGCTCGTGGACATGAGGCGGCGCTTCGCGGTGAGCGCCGTGCTCACGCTGCCGCTCTTCGCGCTCGCGATGGCGGAGATGTCGGGCGCCGCTCGTCGCATGGCCGCGCCGGCGTGCTGGCTCCAGCTCGCGCTCGCGACGCCGGTCGTGCTCTGGGGCGGCTGGCCGTTCTTCGTGCGCGGCTGGGCATCGCTCGTGAACCGGCGCCTCAACATGTTCACGCTGATCGCGCTCGGGCACGGGCGTCGCGTACGGCTACAGCGTCGTCGCCGCGCTCGCGCCCGGCGTCTTCCCGCCGGCGTTCCGCGGCCACGGCGGCGCGGTGCCGGTCTACTTCGAGGCGGCGGCCGTGATCGTGACGCTCGTGCTGCTCGGCCAGGTGCTCGAGCTGCGCGCGCGCGCGCAGACGGGCGCGGCGCATCCGCGCGCTGCTCGGCCTCGCGCCGAAGACGCGCGCGCCGCGTCGAGGACGACGGCCGCGAGGAGGACGTGCCGCTCGAGGCGGTGCGCCGTCGGCGACCGCCTGCGCGTCCGCCCCGGCGAGAAGGTCCCGGTCGACGGCGTCGTGCTCGAGGGGCGCAGCGCCGTCGACGAGTCGATGGTGACCGGCGAGCCGATCCCGGTCGAGAAGAGCGCCGGGCGACGCGCGTGGTCGGCGCCACGGTCAACGGCAGCGGGCAGCCTCGTGATGCGCGCCGAGACGCGTCGGCGCGCGAGACGCTGCTCGCGCAGATCGTGCGCATGGTGGCCGAGGCGCAGCGCAGCCGCGCGCCGATCCAGCGGCTCGCGGACCGTCGTCGCGGCGTGGTTCGTGCCGGCGGTGCGTCGGCGATCGCGGTCGCGACGTTCGTGGTCTGGGCGCTGCGTCGGGCCGGAGCCGCGCCTGGCGCACGCGCTCGTCAACGCGGTGGCGGTGCTGATCATCGCCTGCCCGTGCGCGCTCGGGCTCGCGACGCCGATGTCGATCATGGTCGCGACGGGACGCGGCGCGGCGGCCGGCGTGCTGTTCAAGAACGCCGAGGCGATCGAGCTGCTGCGCAAGGTCGACACGCTCGTCGTCGACAAGACCGGGCACGCTCACCGAGGGGCGCCCGCGCCTCGTGCGCGTGCGAGGCGCTGCCGGGCACGACCGAGAGCGAGCTGCTGCGCGCTCGCGGCGAGCCTCGAGCGCGGCAGCGAGCATCCGCTCGCGGCGGCGATCGTCGCGGGCGCCGAGGCGCGCGGCGTGGCGCTCGCCGCCGCCGACCGGACTTCGAGTCGAAGCACGGGCAAGGGCGTCACCGGGCGCGGTGGCCGGCCGCGCCGTCGCGCTCGGCAACGCCGCGCTGCTCGACGAGCTCGGCGTCGACCCGGGCGCGCTGCCGGCGCGCGCCGAGGCGCTGCGCGCGGAGGGCCAGACCGTGATGTTCGTCGCGGTCGACGGCCGGGCCGCGGGCCTGCTCGGCGTCGCCGACCCGATCAAGGAGACCGACGCCCGAGGCGATCCGGCGGCTCCACGCGGAGCGGCGTCCGCATCGTGATGCTGACCGGCGACAGCCGCACCACCGCGGAGGCGGTGGCGGCGCGGCTCGGCATCGACGAGGTGATCGCCGAGGTGCTGCCCGACGCAGAAGGCCGCGCATCGTGCGAGCGCCTCCAGGCGCGAGGGGCGCGTCGTCGCGATGGCGGGCGACGGCATCAACGACGCGCCGGCGCTCGCGCAGGCCGAGGTCGGCATCGCGATGGGCACGGGCACCGACGTCGCGATGGAGAGCGCGGGCGTCACGCTCGTGAAGGGCGACCTGCGCGGCATCGTGCGCGCGCGCGCGCCTCTCGCGCGCGACGATGCGCAACATCCGCCAGAACCTGTTCTTCGCCTTCGTCTACAACGCGCTCGGCGTGCCGATCGCGGCCGGCGTGCTCTACCCGTTGCTCGGGCTGCTGCTCTCGCCGATGATCGCCGCCGCCGCGATGAGCGTCAGCTCGGTCTCGGTGATCGCGAACGCGCTGCGGCTGCGGAGCGTGCGGCTGTAGCGGGCTCCGGGAGCGAAGAGGGCTGTCGAGGGGGTGGCGGGCGCGAGACGTCGAGGGTCCGCGACGGGCGCCGCCGGAACATCGGCCATGGCGGGCCGCGGCCGGGCGCGGGTCGGCCGCGTGGGCCGCGCCCGCGCGTGTGGCACCGCGAGCGCGAGGCGGTGCCGGTCGATTGCCCCGTACACGTGACGCTGCGCGTGAAGCCGAACCTGGGATCTCTCCGTGACGCGAAGCTCGTTCGCGAGTGGCGCCGCTCGCTGGCGGAGGCGTGCGAACGCGGGAGCTTCCGTGTCGCGCACTACTCGCTCCAGGGCGATCACGCGCATCTGATCGTCGAGGCGCATGGCAAGCACGCGCTCGCGTGCGGAATGAAGAGCATCGCAGCGCGGCTCGCGCGCGCGGTGAATCGGACGAGTGGGAGGAGCGGCCCGGTGCTGGACGGCCGCTACCACCACCGCTCGCTGCGCTCGCCGCGCGAGGTGCGGCGGGCGCTCGCCTACGTGTTGCTCAATGCTCGGCGCCATCTCGCCAAGCGGCGCCACGCCTCGCGCACGGCTCCGGCGCTTCTCGATCCCGCGAGCTCTGCCCGCTGGTTCGACGGCTGGCGACGGGAAGCGAGTCGCGTTCCGGAAGCGAGTGGACTGCCCGAGGTAGCGAGAGCGCGCTCGTGGCTGCTGCGCGTCGGTTGGAGGCGTCACGGTCTCGTGGATCCAGCGGAACCGACGGGACCGTCGACTCGGGCCGTTTGAGCTCTGATCAACCGAATGGCCCGGCAGGCTGCGCCCGCGTTGGGCGCCCGTCCACAAGTCGATCCCGGTCAGGTGAGGTTCTCTACCTCACCAGCTCTCCGAATCTTCCGGCGCTATCGCCCGCTCGCCGCGATCGCTCCCGTCACCACCGGGCTCGGCGTCCCCACCGTGGTGAGCCAGAGCTGGTGCACGGCGCGCGTGGCGCCGACGTGCAGCAGGCGGCGCGAGCGCGCGTCGTCGGGATAGTGCGCGGCGCTCGCCTCGACCAGGATCACGTAGTCGAACTCGAGGCCCTTCACCTGCTCGACCTCGGTCACCTCGACGCCGGGCGCGAAGCGGAAGTCCTGGCGCGCGACGCGGTGCAGGCGCGGCACCTCGCACTGCGCGAGGCCCTGCGCAGTAGAGCGTCGCCGAGCGTCGCGCGACGGCGTCGAGCACGCCGACCGAGGCGAGCGGCTCCTCGGCGCGCGAGCGTGCGTCAGCGCGTCGGCGAGGAACGCGACGCAGGCGCCGTGCTCGGTGAACCGGAACAGCTCGACCGGCGGGCCCGAGCGCGTGGTCGTGGCGGGCGCGTCGTCCTCGCGCAGGTCGCCGAGCAGCGCCGAGGGCGAAGTCGCGTGATCTCGCGCGAGCGAGCGGTAGCTCACCTGGAGCGTGCTCGACCTCGGTGCCCTCGAGGCCGAGCTGCGCCGAAGAAGCTCGCTCCACGACGTGAAGCCGCGCGCCGGCACGACGTGCTGCTGCGTGTCGCCGGCGAGCGTCAGGCTGCGGCGCTCGTCGAGGCAGTCGAGCAGCACGCGCACCTCGAGCGGCGAGAAGTCCTGCACCTCGTCGATCGCGACGTGGCGGTAGCGCAGCGGCGCGCCGCTCGGCGCGCCGGGCAGCGCGCCCGACGCGGAGCTGCCAGGCGCGCAGCAGCAGCGCGTCGTCCTCGGCGTCGAGCTCGGCGCTCGACTCGCGCGTCGCCCTCGAGCCAGGCGATCAGCTCCTCGATCGCGCCGCCGGCACCAGCGCGCTCGCCTCGCTCGAGCTCGCCGGCGCGGAACGCGCCCGGCGCCTCGTGCGCGAAGCACCTCCTCGAGCAGCGCCGCGTCGTGAGCACGCTCGCCCAGTCGTCGATCACCTGCGCCGCGCGTGGCCGGCGCCGGGCGCGCGCGCCACCTGCCGCTCGAGCGCGGCGAGCGAGCGCCGGGTGGAGCTTCAGGCGCTGCACCGAGCGCGGGCGTGTCCTCGCGCACGCGGTCGCGGCAGGCGCGGGAAGCAGCCGGCGGCGCTGCTCGGCCGCCCACTCGTGGAAGGTGCGCACCTGCACGCGCTCGACGCCGAGCGCCGGCAGCACGTGGCTCACGTAGTCGCGCAGCGCCGGCGAGAACACCACGAACAGCGTGCGCCGGCGAGTCGATCGCCGGCGTCGTCGTAGGCGAGGTACGCGATGCGGTGGAGCGCGACGGTGGTCTTGCCGGAGCCGGCGGTGCCGCGGATCACGACGAAGCCCGACGACGGGCGCGTGATCAGCGCGAACTGCTCGGGGTCGATCAGGCCGGCGATGTCGGGCAGGTGCTTGTCGGCGCGCCGCGCGCGCGCCCGAGGGATCGGTGCCGAGCCGGCGCGCGCCGCCGTCGACCGTCTCGTGCGCGCGCAGCGCCGCGCCCTCGCCGCCGGCGAGCCGCGGCGCCTCGCGCGCGAGCTGCGCGCCGCCAGCCGCCCGCCGCGTCCGCGTCCTGGTCGAAGATCCCCTCGGGCGCGTCGATCGCGCTCGAGCGCGCCGTCGCGGATCGTGACGGTGCGGCGCGCCACGACCTCGCCGCTGCGGTCACGCGCCCGCGATCTCCTCCTCGTACGCCTCGCCCTGCTGGTAGCGGTAGAAGAGCTGCGCGATCGGCGCGTTGCGCCAGTCGACGATGCGCACGCCCGTTGTCGAGGCGCGTGGCCTTGCCGAGGCAGACGTCGCGTCGCGCCCGCCCTCGCGCAGCCGCAGGTGCGCGAAGTACGGCGAGCCGGGATCGACCTGCGGCGCGCTGCGCGAGCGACGTAACTGCGCGAGCAGCGCGCTCTGCACGCTCCAGCGCGTTGCCAGCGCCGACTGGTCGTAGAAGTCGGGCCCGCCGCGCACGAGCTGGTCGCGGATGTGCTCGAGCTCGTCGATCAGGTTCTCTTCGGATGGCGCCGGGCGCTCGTCGGTGGCCGCCAGCGCCAGGCTCACCTGCGCGAGCAGCGCCAGCTCTTCCTCGACGATCGAATCCGGCAAGCAGAACCCCGAAAAAGGAATCTCCCCATGTAGTCCATCCAGGCGCAGAATCCAAGCGCGAAACGCGGCTCCCTCGAAATCAACCGATGTTCGAGCTACCTGGAAACGGATGACGCAGGCGGCCGACTTCGAGCGGCTGGGGAGCTTCTACCTGGGACGCTTGCTCCAGGCCGACGGCCGCGTCGGCCCCGAGCCGCTGCTGGTGGACGCCAAGGACCTCACCACCCACGCGGTCTGCCTCGGCATGACCGGCAGCGGCAAGACCGGCCTGTGCGTGAGCCTGCTCGAAGAGGCCGCCATCGACGGCGTGCCCGGCGATCGCGATCGACCCGAAGGGCGACCTCGGGAACCTGCTGCTCACCTTTCCGGCGCTCGCGCCCGGGGACTTCCGGCCCTGGATCGACGAGACCGAGGCCGCGCGCGCCGGCCGCAGCGCCGACGAGCACGCGCGCGCGACCGCGGAGCTCTGGCAGAAGGGGCTCGCCGACTGGGGCCAGGACGGCGCGCGCATCGCGCGCCTGCGCGAGGCCGTGGACCTGGCGCTCTACACGCCGGGCAGCAGCGCGGGCGCCCGCTCTCGGTGCTGCGCTCGCTGACGGCGCCGCCGCCCGACGCAGCGCGGCGACCCGGAGCGGATGCAGGAGCGCGTGGCGGCGGCGGCGTCGAGCCTGCTCGCGCTGCTCGGCGTCGAGGCCGATCCGCTGCGCAGCCGCGAGCACATCCTGCTCGCGAACGTGATCGACAAGTGCGTGGAGCGAAGGGAAGGACCTCGATCTCGCCGAGCTGATCCGCCGCGTGCAGAGCCCGCCCTTCGAGCGCGTCGGCGTGCTCGACCTCGAGTCGTTCTACCCGGCGAAGGATCGGCAGGCGCTCGCGATGACGCTCAACAACCTGCTCGCCTCGCCCGGCTTCGCGGCCTGGACCGAGGGCGAGCCGCTCGACGTGGCGCGGCTCTTCCACACCGCGGAGGGCAAGCCGCGGCTCTCCATCCTCTCGATCGCCCACCTCGACGATCGCGAGCGCATGTTCTTCGTGACGCTGCTGCTCGGCGAGCTGGTGGCGTGGATGCGCGCGCAGCCCGGCACGCAGAGCCTGCGCGCGCTGCTCTACATGGACGAGGTGATGGGCTTCCTGCCGCCGAGCGCCGCACCGCCCTCGAAGGCGCCGATGCTGACGCTGCTGAAGCAGGCGCGCGCGTTCGGCCTCGGCGTGGTGCTGGCCACGCAGAACCCCGTGGACCTCGACTACAAGGCGCTCGGCAACGCGGGCACCTGGTTCCTCGGCCGGCTCCAGACCGAGCGCGACCAGGCGCGCGTGCTCGACGGGCTCGAGGGCAGCGACGCGGCGCGCGGCGGCGGCTTCGACCGCGCGGAGATGGGCCGGCTGCTCGCGGGCCTCGGCAAGCGCGTGTTCCTGCTGCACAGCGTGCACGAGGAGAAGCCGATCCTGTTCGGCACGCGCTGGGCGCTGTCCTACCTGCGCGGCCCGCTGACGCGCGAGGAGATCGCGAGGCTTCAGCCCCGGCGCCGCCGCTGAGCCGGTCGGCTAGCGCGACGAAGTCGCGCGCGCCGCCGAGCCTTGCTCCCGAAGGAAGCTCGCGTCCGGCGCTTCCTGCGGAGCTCGAGGAGAAGTTTCTCGCGGCGACGCCTCTGCCCGCGGGCGACGCGTCTCCTGTATCGGCCCGCGCTGCTGGGCGTGGCGGCGCTGCGCTACGTGGACGCCAAGGCGGGCGTCGATCACTTCACGCGCGTCGGCCTGCTGCGCGAGCTGACGGACTCCGCGAGCTGGGACGGGGCGGTCGAGGTCGACGCCGCGAAGCTCGCGCTCGGGGGCGAGCCCGCGGCCGGCGCCGGCTTCGCCGCGCTCCCGCCCGGCCTCGGCAAGGGCAGCGCCGACCGGCTCGGCAAGGCGCTCGCGGCCCAGCTCCAGCAGGCCCGTCCGCTGGTGATCCGCAAGAGCGTGGAGGCAGGCCTCGCCTCGCGTCCCGGCGAGGACGAGGGCGCCTTCCGCGTGCGCGTGCGCGATGCCCTGCGCGAGCAGGCGCGACGCCGCGGTCGAGAAGCTACGCGCGACGTACGCGCCGAAGCTGGCGCGCGCGGAGCAGAAGGTGAGGCGCACGGCGGAGGAGGTCGAGCGCCAGCGCTCGCAGCGCACCAGCGCGGCGGTGGGCACCGCCATCTCCGTCGGCGCGACCGTGTTGGGCGCGCTGTTCGGACGCAGGAGCAGCGGCACGCTGAGCCGCGCCGCCACCGCGGCGCGCGGCGCGACGCGCGCGGCGAGCGAGCAGGGCGACGTGTCGCGCGCCCTCGAGCAGCAGGCTGCGGCGGAGGCGGAGCTGCGGGCGCTCGATGCGGACTTCCAGGCCGAGACGGCGGAGCTGCGCGCGGCGAGCGCCGAGCCCGCGCTGGCGGAGCTTCCGCTGCGGCCTCGCAAGGGAGACACGCAGGTCGAACGCGTCGCGCTGGTCTGGCTCCCGTATCGCGTCGGCGCGGGTGGAAGCCAAGAGCCCGCCTTCCAGGCGCCGGCCTGAGGTACGCGTGCACGGCGGCATCCCGCTCGCCGAGCTCGTGGTGCTGCTCGCGCTCGCGGCCGCGGGCGCCGCGCTCTTCGAGCGGCTGCGGCTGCCTTCGATCGCGGGCTTCCTCGTCGCGGGCGCGCTCGTCGGGCCGGGCGGGCTCGGTCTCGTCTCCGATCCGGCCGCCGTGCGCACGTTGGCCGAAGCGGGCGTGGTGTTCCTGCTGTTCGAGATCGGTCTCGAGCTGCCCGTCGAGCGCCTGCGCCGGCTGCTCCGGAGCGGTCTCGACCGCGGGCGCGCTCCAGGTCAGCGCGACGCTCGCGGCCACCGCCGGCGTCGCCGTCGCGCTCGGCGTGCCGGGGCGCACCGCGCTCGTGCTCGGCGCGCTCGTCGCGATGTCCAGCACCGCGCTGGTGGTGCGCCTGCTCTCGGAGCGCAGCGAGCTCGATGCGCCGCACGGCCAGCTCGCCGTCGCCATCCTGCTGTTCCAGGACCTCTGCATCGTGCCGTTCCTGCTGGCGGTGCCGCTTCTCGCGAGCCGGGAGCCGCTCGGCTTTGCGCCGATCGCCGGCGCGCTCGCGCGAGCGGCGCTGGCCGGCGGCGCGTTCTATGCGGTGACGCGCTTCGCGCTGCCGCGCGTGCTCTCGGCGGCGGCGGGCCTGCGCTCGCGCGAGGTGTTCAGCCTGGTCGCGGTGCTGGTCGTCGCGGGCGCCGCGCTGGGCGCGCAGGGGCTCGGGCTGGGCCTCGCGGTGGGCGCGTTCCTCGCCGGCCTCGCGGCTGCGGCCTCGCCGTGGGGGCATCAGCTCTTCGCCGAGGTGCTCCCGCTGCGCGGCGTGCTACTCGGCGTGTTCTTCACCGCGGTGGGGATGCTGCTCGACGTGCGCCTCGCCTTCGAGCACGCGGCCGGCGTCGCCTTGATGCTGGCGGCCGCGACGCTGCTCAAGGCGGCGGTCGTGGCGGGCGCGCTCGGCTTCGTGCTGCGCTTCGGCCGGCGCGTCTCCGTGCTCACCGCGCTCGCGCTCGCGCAGACGGGGGAGTTCTCCTTCGTGCTCGCCGCGGCGGCCGCCACGGCGGGCCTGCTCGACCGCGAGCTCTCGCAGGCCTTCGTGGCCGCCTCGGTGCTGAGTCTCGTGGCGTCGCCCTTCGTGCTGCGCGCGGGGCCGGCGTTGTTCGATGGGCGCTCGCGCCGCGCGCCCACCCCGAGCGCCGAAGCCGCGCACGGCCTCTCCGGCCACGTGCTCGTGATCGGCTACGGCCTGGCGGGCCGGAACCTCGCGCGTGTGCTGCAGGCCATCCAGATTCCGTGGCTCGCCGTGGATGCGAACCCGAGCTCCGCGGTCGAAGCGGCGGCCCGCGAGGAGAACCGGGTCGTATACGGCGACGCCACGCGGCCGGCGCTGCTCGAGCGGCTCGGGGTGAAGGCCGCGCGCATCGTGGTCGTGGCGATCACGGATCCGCTGGCGACGCGCCGCATCGTCGGGCTTGGTGCACCGCCTGAACCCCGGCGCGAAGCTGATCGCGCGGACCCGCTACGTGCGCGACGTGGACGCGCTCCAGACTCTCGGCGCCAGCGTGGTGGTGGCGGAGGAGCTCGAGGCCGCGATCGATCTGCTGACGCACGTGCTGCGCGAGTTCGGCCTCGCGAGCGGGGCCGTGGCCGCCTTCGTGGAGGAGCTCCGCGACGAAGGCTACGCCCTGCTTCAGACACCGCCCGGTGTGGCGCTCGACCCGTGGCTGGCGGAGCTGCTGCAGCAGGTCGCGACCGAGTGGGTCGAGGTGCCGGCGGGCTTCCCGCCCGCGCGGACGCTCCGCGGGCTCGCGCTGCGCCGCCGCACCGGCGCGAGCGTCCTCGCGGTGGAGCGCGGCGCCGTCACCACGCCGAACCCGTCGGCCGACCACGGCCTCCAGGCCGGCGACCGCCTGCTCGTCTTCGGCGGCGCCCCGGAGATCGCCCGCGTGCGCGAGCTGCTCGCGGGCGAGTCGAGCCTCCGCTAACGAGAGCGCGGGAGGGCTCGACCATGGGATGGATCTTCTTTGGCGTGCTCGTGGCGCTCGTGGTCCTCGCGGTCTCGCTCTACAACCGCCTGGTGCGCCTGAAGAACGGCGCCGAGGGGGCGTGGAGCGACATCGACGTGCAGCTGAAGCGGCGCTGGGAGCTGATCCCGAATCTGGTCGAGACGGTGAAGGGCTACGCGCGGCACGAGCAGTCCACGTTCGAGAAGGTGACGGCGGCGCGCACGCAGGCGATGCAGGCGCAGACGCCCGGCCAGCACGCCGCCGCCGAGGCGAACCTCCAGGGCGTGCTGAAATCGCTGTTCGCCGTGGCCGAGGCGTACCCCGAGCTGCGCGCGAACGAGAACTTCCTCGGGCTGCAGCGCGACCTCTCGGGCCTGGAGGACGCGATCCAGAATGCCCGCCGCTACTACAACGCGATCGTGCGCGACCTCAACACCGCGATCGAGTCGTTCCCGGGGAATCTGCTCGCCGGCCCCTTCGGCTTTACCAAGCGTGAGTACTTCGAGCTCGACTCCGCCGCCGAGCGCGCGGCGCCGAAGGTGAGCTTCAGCTGAAGGCGCCGCTCGCTGCGCTGCTCGCGGCCCTGCTCGGCGCCGGCGCCGCGTCGGCCGAGCGTGTGCTCGCCTGGGATACGGAGCTCTACCTCGAGCCCGAGGACGCGTTCGCCGTGGTCGAGCGCATTCGCTGGGACTTCGAGGGCGAGTCGCACCACGGCATCCTGCGCGACATCCCGGTGGCGTACGGCCGCGGGCGCGCCGCCGACTACCGCATCCGCATCGACGACATCGAAGTCACCGACGCCGAGGGCCGCGCCCGCCCGTGGCGCACGCGCCAGAGCGGGCAGCTGCTCGAGATCCGGATCGGCGACCCCGACCAGACCGTGAGCGGCGTCGAGGACTACTGGATCCGCTACCGCGTGCGCCGCGGGCTGCTGTTCTTCGAGAGCCACGACGAGCTCTACTGGAACGGGATCGGGCACGACGTGCCCGTGCCGATCGAGAGCGCACGCGTCACGGTGTACCTGCCGGCCGGGCTCGACCCGGCCCAGGTGGAGCACGCCTGCTTCACCGGGCGCGAGGGATCGGTCGAGCAGGCGTGCCGCGTGGTGTCGGGCGTGGCCGCGCTCTCCTTCGTGGCCGAGCGCCGCCTCGCGCCCCGCGAAGGGCTTTCGGTGGTGGCGGGGCTGCCGAAGGGAGTGATCCGCGAGCCGAGCCCTGGCTCTCGCTGGCTCGCGCGCGCGCGCGACTACCTCTCGCTCTGGGCCGCGCTCCCCGTCCTGGCGCTCGCCACGCTGGTCGGGCTCTGGCGCTCCCAGGGGCGCGACCCCGCCGGCAACGCGGCCATCGCGGTGCGCTACGAGCCGCCCGAGGGCCTCTCGCCCGCCGAGGTGGGGACCGTGCTCGACGAGCGGGTCGATCTCGTGGACGTGAGCGCGACGCTGCTCGACCTCGCCGTGCGCGGCTACCTGCGCATCGAGGAGGTCGAAGGCGCGGGCTTCCTCTTCCTCCGCGATCGCGACTGGCGGCTCGTGAAGCTCCGCGACGCCGGCGAGCTCCGGCCGCACGAGGCGCTGCTCTTCGAGCGCCTGTTCGCCGCGGGCGACTCCATCCTGGTCTCTTCGCTCCGGAACCGCTTCTACGCGCACCTCCCCGCGATCCGCGCGGCGATCGACGCGGCCGTGAGTCGCGAGGGCCGCTTCTTCCCGACCTCCCCCGAGCAGGTGCGGCGCCGCTATGCGGCGGCAGGCGTGGCGGGCCTCGTGGGCGGCATGGCGGCGCTCTGGGTGAACGCGCCCTCGCCGGCCGCCGTGTCGATCGCGCTCACCGGCGGGCTCGTGCTGCTGTTCTCGCGTGCGATGCCACGTCGGACGGCGCGCGGCCGCGAGGTGTACGAGCAGATCCTGGGTTTCCGCGAGTTCGTGTCGCGCGTGGACAAGGACCGGCTCGAGCGGATGGGCGGCCGCTCCCCGGAGCGCTTCGAGCGCGTGCTGCCCTACGCGCTGGTGCTCGGCGCCGCGGACGCGTGGGCCGAGGCGTTCGACGGCCTCTACCGAGAGCCGCCGCGTTGGTACGTGGGCCGCACGCAGGGCGTCTTCCACCCCCGAGCGTTCGCCTCTGACCTCGGCCAGTCGCTGGGCACGATCGGCTCCGCGCTGGCCTCCGCGCCGCGCGGCGGCTCGGGCCGGAGCGGGCTCGGCGGCGGTGGCTTCTCCGGCGGCGGCTTCGGCGGCGGCGGCGCCAGGAGCTGGTAGGCGGGAGCGCGAAGCGCTGCGGGCGCTAGCTCGGACGCGGCTCCGCCGAAGTCGGGTCGGGCGGAACCAGCGAGTTCATCAGCTCGCAGAAGCGGGCGGAGGCCCGCCCGTCCGCACAGGCCTTCACGGCCGTGGACGGGCGCCGGTTGCCCACTGCGAACAGGTGGCAATCCGCATGGACTCCGAGGCTCTTCGCGCTCGCCGCGCATTCGGAGAGGGCGCCGCGGTTCGCGCTCTCCTGGCTCAGGTAGGCGTACCGCATGCCCCAGACCTTCCGGCCGGCAGCCTCGTCGATGCCGATCGCCATGGCCTTCGCCTCTTCCGAGATCTGATAGAGGCGCCAGGCGTCTTCGAGTCGGGCTCCCGCGGGGGCGTCGAGGTGCGCCGAGAACCAGCTGGCGCAGGCCAGGGGAAGGAGCAGAGCCAGTGCCGCCGGAAGCTTTCGTGCCGCTCTCACCCGCATTGCGAGGCCGAGACTAACGATTGCCGGCGCGGAATCGAGCAACCAAGATGCGAGGCGCGGGTTGTATGATGGGCGCGCTCCGGGCCGACCGCGCCAGGACTGCTCCACGAAACGAGGTGCCGATGCGAGTTCTGCGCCCTTTGCTCGTCACGCTTCTGGCTGCGACCTACGGGATCGCGTTCCTATCCGGGTTCGGTTGCGGAGGCTTCATCCCGGAGCACGAGGGAGCCGGCGCCCAGCTCTTCGAGAGCCCGCAGGCCAACCCGATCATCGTCTCCCCGGACGGCGCCACGCTCTACGTAGCGATCACGACCATGGGCATGGTGGACGTGGTCAGGACGTCGGACCTGAGCGTCCAGCACGCGATCAGCGTCGGCGTCGACCCGGTCAGCATGGCGCTACGCCCCGACGGCAGCGAGCTCTGGGTTGCGAACCACGTCTCCGACTCCGTGAACGTGGTCTCGCTGCTCGCGGGACCCACGCAATTCAAGGTCGTGGAGACCATCCAGGCCGTGGACGCAGCGAACCTGATCACCGACTTCGACGAGCCGGTCGGCATCGCCTTCGCGAACAACAACAAGGCCTACGTGGCGCTCTCGTCGCGCAACCAGATCGCGGTGATCGACGCCAACGCCTACGCCGTGACCGGCTTCCTTCCGATCAACGCGCAAGAGCCGCGTGCGATGGTCGTGCGCAACGGGCGCCTCTACGCGCCGGCCTTCGAGTCGGGCAACCGATCCGAGCTCTCCTCCTGCATCGGTGCGCCGACGGACGACCCTCAGTGCACGTTCGACTTCACCCAGGCGAACTTCGCGCAGAACCCGCAGCTGGTCGGCTTCCCCGTCGACGTCGCAGCGGACCCGATCGTGCCCGACCGCGACCTGTTCGTGTTCGACACCACGACCGACGCGCTCGTGGACGTCGTCGACGGGATCGGCACGCTGCTCTACGGGCTCACGGTCGACTCCACCGGCAAGGTCTTCATCGCGCAGACGGATGCGCGGAATCTGGTGAACGGCCGCGCCGGTACCGAGGGCCAGGGCCTGGCCGATCTGGACAACCGGATGTTCCTGAACGAGATCGGCGTGGTGAGCTGCCCCGGCGGAAGCTGCGGCACGCCCTCCCGCTTCGAGCTGGAGCCGCTGCCGCCGGCGCAGCCCGCCGCGGGCCGCCAGCTCGCGACGCCCTATGGGATCGCAGTGAGCGGCGACGACGACGTCCTGGTGGTCACGGCGGCCTCATCGAATCGAGTGGCGACGGTGGATGCGGCGAGCGGCGTGCTGCTCGACGTCGTCGACGTCGGGAACGGGCCGCGCGGGCTCGCGCTCCGCTCCGACCCCGGCTCGGGCGCTCCGCTCCAGGCCTGGGTGCTGAACACGCTCGACAACAGCATCTCCGAGATCGACCTGACGGATCCGGGGAGCCTCATCGAGACCCGCCGCAGGTCCCTCCCGCGCGACACGACGCCGTTCGCGATCAAACGTGGGCGTATCGCCTTCAACAGCGCTTCCGCCTCGACCACGGGGACCTTCTCGTGCGCGAGCTGTCACCCCGACGGCCACGTCGATCAGCTGCTGTGGGTGATCGGGGCGCAATGCACCTTCGCCGGCTGCGATCAGGAGGAGGCGCGCAGCACGATGCCGGTGAGGGGGCTCAAGGGCACGCTTCCCCTTCACTGGGACGGCACGCTCGGCGACCCCTTCGCCAGCATCAACGGGGAGACGGGCATCAACCTCTCGGCGGCCGCGAACTGCACGACCGATCAGAGCTGCTTCCGGCATCTCGTGAATGCCTCGCTCGCCGGCGTGATGTGCGATCAGGCCGGCGGCTGCCCGACCAACGACGTGTCCCAGCCCGGCGGCCTCGGCGGACGCCGAGCGTGAGGACATGGCGACGTACCTCCAGGCCATCCAGTACCCGCCGGCGCGTACGCGCCGCTTCGATGACCGGCTCACGGTCGAGGCCGTGAACGGCTTCTCGGACTTCTTCGAGAACAAAGGGGGCGTCAACCCGCCCGGAAACGGCGGCGTCGGGCCGGAGACCTGCGGCGACAACGCGGCCGGCAGCGGCTGCCACGCCTTGCCGTTCGGCGCCGGCACCGCCTCGACCTTCGTGGGGGGCTTCGAGGCGCCCACCATGCGCGGCATCACCGACCGCTACCTGCAGTTCTCGGCAGGCGTGACCAACGTGCGCGACGTCCTCTCGATCCTGACGCTGATCGGGGGCAGCGACGTCCCGTGGTCCGTGGCGAAGGGCTACGACGAGCTCACGAACTGGGCGGCCGCCTTCGGCAGCGCCGCCGTACCGGGGGCTTTCCGCCAGGTCTACAACGTCGGGCCGTTCAACATCTTCCAGATGATCGAGGAGATGAGCAACGGCCAGTCGGGGGCGCTCGGACGCCAGGTGACGTTGAACCTGCACCACGCCACGGGCAGCGCGCTGGTCGAGACGCAGGCGCTGCTCACGGCGCTCGAGGCGGCCGACCTGCGTGGCGTGGTGAACTTGAAGGGCGACGGCCTGCGCAACGGAGCCCCGATCAGCTTGAGCTTCCGCAGCGACGGCACCTACCAGGGCGGCGGCCTCGTGCTCACGCGAGCGCAGCTGATCACCGAGGCGGCGGCGGGCACGACCACGTTGACGTTGGTCGGCGACGAGCGCGCGATGGTGGACGCCGGCACGGTGCAGCCCACGATCTGGGTGTTGGCCGTGGGTCCGGCCACCACCAACGGCCGGCCGAACCTGCCGGCGCTGACGAGCGGCAACCCTGGGGCGCTCATCCTCCAGGCGCGCGACATCCAACCGAACGCGAAGGCGCTGATCGACGGCGTACCGGTGACGCTCGACGCGGCGATCTCCTGCGTCAGCGGCAGCTTGCCGAACTGCGGCACGCCTGCGATTCGGGTCGACCTGGCGGCGTCGCCCGCGACCGTGGGCCTGCACCTGCTCCAGCTGCAGAATCCCGACAGTCTGCTGACGAACGAGCTGCCGATCCGGAGGCAGTAGGCGGCAGCGCGCGCGGCTAGGCCCGGAAGCGCACGCGGCGCTCGGGCGCGTCCTCGTCCACGGCGAGGCCGCGCTCGGCCTGCTTCAGCATCCGCAGGATCTCGGGCCCCATCAGGTCGAGCTCGGTCGAGGCGTAGCGCTCGCCACCGAAACGACGGATCGACTCGGTCTGCACGCGCAGCGCATCGCGATCCTGCCGCAGCACCTGGTCCACCTTGCGCGCCACCACCGAGCGCACGAGCAGCTTCGGCAGCGGCAGCCGGATGCACTGCACGAACCAGGCGCGCGTCAGGGTGTCGTGGATCGGGGTGTGCAGGATCGTGGCGCAGAGGTGGGAACGCTCGCCGTCCCGATACTCGACCTGCGCGACGGCCGGCAGGAAGAAGCGGTCCCAGTGTTCGACGGGCGGGCGGTCGAGCCTGGGCTTCGCGTCGCCCGGGCGGCGCCGCTCGCCCAGATACTGCACCTCGAGCCCGCCGCCGGGGAGCCGCCGGCGCACGGCCTCGAGCTCGCTCGGCTCGCCGCCGCGGAAGCGCCCGCGGTGCAGGAAGGCCGTGTGCGGCACGTCGAGGGCGTTCTCGAGCGCGGCGTGCAGCGTGCACTCGAAGTCGAACGTGCGCTGCACGGCGACGTAGCGCGGATCGTCCATGCAGGGGACGTGGAACGGCTCGCCCACCGGCTCGGCGTCGGGCCGGCCCCAGACGAAGACGAAGCCCTGCGACTCGCGCGCCGCGAAGGCGGGCACGCGGCGCGCCGGGCCGTCCGCCGGCGCGCCGATCAGCCCCGGCACCGCGCGGCAGGCGCCGCTGCCGTCGAACTGCCAGCCGTGGTAGCCGCACTCGAGCGCGCCGGAGGCGAGCACGCGCCCCTGCGAGAGCGGGAAGTTCCGGTGAGGACAGCGGTCGAGCACGGCGCCTGGTCGGCCGCCCGCGCCGCGGAACAGCGCGAGCGGCGTGTCTAGCACGGTCGCCGCGCGCGGCGCGTCGCCGAGCTCGCTCGAGCGGCACGCGACGTACCAGCCGTCGAGCACGCGGGCCACCGAGAGATGGCCCTTGCCGGCCTCGGCCGTCACGGCTTCTCCGGCCGCGCATCCTGCTTCGCGCGCTCGACGTTCTTCGCGCGCGCCGCCAGCAGCTCGGGCATCACGCGATCGAGATCATCCTGGGTGAACGGCGCGCCGCCCTTCGTGAAGGACCGGATCACCGCGTACTGCTGCATGATCGCCACCTGCCCCTGCATCACGTGGATCACCTGCCCGTTGCACACCTGGCCGGCGGCCGAGGCCAGCCAGCTGACGACGGGCGCGAGCTGTGCCGGGCTGCGCGCGGGGTCGTCGGCCGCCGCAGCGTCACCGCGGCCCTGCATCAGCGGGATCGTGAGCCGCGTGGCCGCGCCCGGGGAGATCGTGTTCACGGTGCAGCCGAACTTCGCCAGCTCGAGCGCGAGGACGCGCGAGAAGCCTGCGATGCCCGACTTCGCCGCTCCGTAGTTCGACTGCCCGAAGTTCCCGAACAGCCCCGATACCGAGGAGAAGTTGACGATGCGGCAGCCGCGCCGGTCGGTCTCGCGGATCCAGCGCGCAAAGGGCCGCGTGCAGCAGTAGTGGCCCTTGAGGTGCACGGCGATCACCGCGTCCCAGTCCTCTTCCTCCATGTTGAAGATGGTCTTGTCGCGGAGGATGCCGGCATTGTTGACGAGGATGTCGCAGCCGCCGAACGCATCGAGCGCGGTCTGGAAGATGCGGCGCCCGCCCTCGACCGTGGCGACGGAGTCGGTGCTCGCCACCGCGCGGCCGCCGAGCGATTCGAGCTCCTTCGCCACCTCCTCGGCCACGCGCCCGGCGCCGGTGCCGTCGGCCGCGCCGCCGAGGTCGTTCACCACCACGCGCGCGCCCTCGCGCGCGAAGTCGAGCGCGATCTCGCG
Source organism: uncultured delta proteobacterium (assembly GCA_963716895.1). Classification (GTDB taxonomy): domain Bacteria; phylum Myxococcota_A; class UBA9160; order UBA9160; family UBA6930; genus JBFIYM01. The sequence continues at coordinate 1,711,015 of CAVQUJ010000010.1, read as the reverse complement.
GCCGATGCCGCGGCCCGCGCCCGTCACGATCGCGATCTTGCCGTCGAGCACACCCATGTTGGTTCCTTCGCTCGCCTGCGGCTCACGGCGCGCCCGGAGGAACCGGGCTTGCGGCGTGGCGCGGAGGCGTCTGTTGTCACGGTCACCGTCCTACGTACTGCGGCGGGCGCTTCTCGAGGAACGCCTTCACGCCCTCGCGGTGGTCCTCGGTCTGGAACAGCACGGCGAGCGACGACGAGACCCACGCGCCGAGCGCGGCCCAGTCGGGATCGAGCGCCTCGCGCAAGCCGGCCTTGAGGCGCTGCACGGCGAGCGGCGGGTTCGCGGCGATCTTCTCGGCGAGCGCGAGCGCGGTCGGCAGCAGCTCGGCGTGTGGCACCACGCGCGAGACGAGGCCGATGCGCAACGCCTCCGCCGCGTCGATCACATCGCCGGTGAAGAGCAGCTCGGCCGCGCGCTCGCGGCCCACCAGCGACGCGAGGCGCGCGAGCCCCGCCACGTCGCAGCACAGGCCGCGCAGCACGAACAGCTCGCCGAAGCGCGCGCGCTCCGAGGCGACGCGCAGGTCGGCCATCAGCGCGAGCTCCATGCCCCAGCCGACCGCGGCGCCGTTCACCGCGGCGATCACCGGCACGTCGGTCGCGAGCAGCGCCTCGGCCGCCGGCGTGAGACGGGGCGCCTGCGCCAGCGCCGCGGCGGGACGCCGCCTCGCCGCCGCCCATCACCTTCTTCACGTCGTCGCCCGAGCAGAAGGCCGGATCGGCGCCGGTGATCACGAGGCAGCGCGCCGTCGTCTCGCGCACGGCGCGCTCGAGCTCGGCGTAGGTGCGGTAGGTGAGGGCGTTGCGCGCCTCGGGGCGGTCGATCGTGAGCAGCTCGACCTCGCCGCGGCGCTCGACGCGAATTTCCTCGGTCACGCGGGCATTCTATCGTGTGCCCGATGGAAGCAGCCGAGGCCGGGGCCGAAAGCGAGGGAAGCGACGGCTGGCGCGCTTTCGCGATCTTCTGCGCCGTCGCGCTCGCCTTCGCCGCCGCCTACCTCGGCAGCGCCCTGCTGGCCGCCGATTCCTCCGTGTTCCTCGACGCGGACGGGCGCTTCGGCCTGGTGCGGCTGGTGCGTTTCAACGCCGCACTCGGCCTCGTGCTCGCCTACCTCTGCGCGTCGCTCTGGCTCGGGCAGCGCTGGGTGCGGCACGACTTCCATCAGCTCCGCGACGTGGTGGAGGCGAGCGAGCCCGAGTGGGCGGCCTGGGCGGAGCGCATCCACGAGCCCCGCGTCGCTCCCCTCGTGCGCGCGGCGCTGCTCGGCGTTGCCGGGGGCCTCGCGGTGGACATCGCCGGCGCCCGCGCGAGCGACACCACGATCACCTGGCCGGGCCACGTGGTCTGGGTCTGGATCCTGAATCCGCTGTTGTTCGCGATGATGGGCATGCTGTTCTCGATCAGCGCCGAGCGCGCCTCGCTCTACCAGGAGCTCGGGCGGCGCGCTCGCGTGCAGCTCGGCGACGTCGCGCGGCTCGCGCCCTTCGCGCGCGCGGGCCTGCGCATCGCGCTGCTCTGGTTCGTCGGCACCTCGCTCGCGAGCGTGCTGCTCGTCGACACCGATTCGCCCATGCTCGTGGTCTCGATCCTCCTCGTCACCACGGGGATCGCCGCGGCGTCGCTGCTGGCCCCGAGCCGCGGCGTGCACGAGCGCCTCCGCGACGCGAAGCGGCAGGAGCTCGGCTGGCTCCGCGCGGAGATCGCCCGCGCCTCGGGCGCGCTCCGCCGCGGGGACGAGCGCGGCGCGGCGCAGCTCCCCGCGCTGCTCGCCTGGGAGGCGCGCGTCGCGGCGGCCTCGGAGTGGCCCTTCGACGCCGGCACGCTGCTGCGCTTCGTGCTCTTCCTGCTCGTGCCGGTGGGCTCCTGGCTCGGCGGCGCGCTCGTGGATCGCATCGTCGACCGCTGGCTCGGCGCCTGAATCACACCGTGCGCGCGAAGCGAGGGATGCGGATCGCGGTGCTCTGCGCGCTCGCCCTCGCGTGCGCGCAGCGCCCCGTGGCGCGCGCGCCCGAGGCCGCGAACGAGGCTCGCGTCGAGACGATCGCCGCCCGGATTCACGCAGCACAGCATCCCTGGCTGCGCTCTCCCGAGTTTCCCCAGCTCCGGGACGAGCTGGAGGGGCTCTACGGACCCCGCCACGATGCGCCGCTCTGGCTCGACGGAGCGCGGCCGACGCCACAGGCCGCCGCGGCGGTGGCGGCGCTCGCGGATGCGGGCGCGAAGGGCCTCGACCCCCAGGACTACGACGTTCGGCTGCTCGAAGCCAAGCACCGCGCGCTCGCCGCGGGCAAGCGCTTCTCGTCCGACGACCTCGCGCTCTTCGACGTCGCGCTCAGCGTGGACCTCGTGCGGTTCCTCTCCGATGTCCACTACGGCAGGGCGAACCCCGGCGACGTGGACTTCGGGCTCGATGTCCCCGCGCGGGGGAGGTACGAGATCGCGGGGCTCATCGCGAAGGCCGAGCGTGAAGGCCGCGTGCGCGAGCTGGCCTCCGAGGTGGAGCCGGACCTCCAGGCCTACCAGCTCCTGCTACGCGCACTCGCGGCTTACCGCGCTCTCGCGAAGGATCGGGCCGTCGCTCCCGTCGTCGTCGCGCCCACGGTCCGGCCGGGCGACGCCTTCGCGCGGACACCCGAGCTGTCGCGCTGGCTGGGCGCGCTCGGCGATCTCGCGCCGGGCGCGAACCCGCCCGGCACGCGCTACGAGGGCCCGCTGGTCGATGCCGTCGAACGCTTCCAGGGTCGTCACGGCATCGATCCGGACGGCGTCATCGGTCCGGCGACGGCTCGCGCGCTCGCGGTGCCTCCGGCCGCGCGCGTCCGACAGATCGAGCTCGCGCTCGAGCGCTACCGCTGGATCCCCGACGTCAGCGAACGGCGCATCGTGCTCGTGAACGTGCCGGCCTTCGAGCTCCTCGCGTTCGATCGGATCGACCCGCCCGAAGGGCCGGCGCTCTCGATGCGGGTCGTGGTCGGGCGCGCGGGCCGCACGCCGACCCCCGTTCTGGCCGCCGTGATGAGGACCGTCGTGTTCGCTCCGTACTGGAATGTGCCGCGCAGCATCACCTCCGAGGAGATGTTGCCGAAGCTCCGCAGCAACCTCGGCTATCTCGCCGAGCAGGAGATGGAGATCGTGAGTGGCGATCGCGTCCTGCCGGCCGCGGCGGAGAGCGTGGCAGCCCTGGCGTCGGGCGAGGCTCGCCTGCGGCAACGCCCCGGTGAGAAGAACGCGCTCGGCAAGGTGAAGTTCGTGTTTCCGAACCCGTACGGCGTGTTCCTGCACGGCACGCCGTCGCAGCAGGCGTTTCGGGCGACCCGTCGCGACTTCAGCCACGGCTGCGTGCGCGCGGAGGACGCCACGGCGCTCGTCCGCTGGGTGCTCGCGGATCGGCCCGACTGGAGCCCGGAGCGCATCGAGGCGGCGCTGGCCGGAACGCAGGAGACCTCGGTGACCGTCCGCTCGCCGCTGCTGGTGCTGCTGTTCTACGCGACGGCGCAGGTGCGCTCCGACGGCAGCGTCGCGTTCTACGAAGACGTGTACGGCCACGACGCGGCGCTCGAGCGCACCCTAGCTGCCGATGTAGAGCACGCTCCCGGAGCGGATCCGCTCGATGACCCGCTTCGCCACTGAGGGATCGAGCGCGGGACAACCGAAGCTGCGGCCGAGCCGCCCGCCGCTCTGGAGCCGGAAGGCGCGACTCACGTAGTCGGCGGGGTGGATCACGATCTGGCGCTCCTCGGCGTGATCGTTGCGACCGGGCTCCAGGCCCAGCAGCCGGAGCGAGGTGCCGTGGATCCCCTGGTAGGGCTCCTCCGTGAGGAAGGCGCCGAGGCTGGAGCGCAAGCTGCCGACCTCGTTGCCGAACCGCACGGCGAGCTCGGGGCGATCCGGATCCGACGAGCCTCGCCCGTGGGCCACGTACTCGCGGAACAGAACCTGCTTCGAGTCGGGATCGAGCACCCAGAGTCGCCGTTGCGAGGACGGCAGGCTGTAGTCGATCACGCTGAGCACCGGATTGCGGACCCGCCCCGCGGCCTCGAGCCGGGCGTAGGCCGAAAGGCCGCGCTCCAGCAGCGCCGGTCGCGGCGCCTCACCGGCGGCCCCCGCCGCCCGCGCGCTCGCGAGCAGCAGGACGAGGCAGGCGGCCGCCCGGAGGATCGAGTGCGCGCTCGACATGGGGTATGCATCGGCTGCCGCGGAGCCCCCGTTGAACGGTCCCGAGAATACCGAGGCCGCGAGCCGCTGCCCGCGAGGCTCGGTTGGCTCGGGGCCGGGGTGCCGTCCTAGACTCGCGCGTCTTTTCGAGGAGGACGCCGTGGCCGACCCCGCATCCGATCGACCCCTCGCCGGTGTGCGTGTCGTCGACCTCGCCGACGAGAAGGGCGAGCTGTGCGGGCGGCTGCTCGCGGACCTCGGCGCCGATGTCCTGCGCGTCGAGCCCCCCGGCGGCGCTCGCTCGCGGCGCATCCCGCCCTTCCACGGCGGCGCGAGCCTCGGCTTCGCGTTCCGCAACGCGGGCAAGTGCGGCGCCACGCTCGACCTCGCGGCTGCGGCCGGCCGCGCGCGCCTGCACGAGCTGCTCGCCGGCGCCGACGTGCTGATCGAGTCCTTCGCGCCCGCCGAGCGCGCGCGGCTCGCGCTCGATCCGGGCGACGTGCTCGCACGCCATCCCCATCTCGTGTTCGCCTCGCTCTCGGACTTCGGCAGCCGCGGGCCGTACCGCGACTGGGTCGCCACCGACGACGTGCTCGAGGCGATGAGCGGCATGGTGTGGAAGGCCGGCATCCCGTCCAAGCCGCCGCTGATCCCGCCCGCGCAGATCGGCGTGGACGTGGCCTCGTTCACCGCGGCCTATGCCGTGCTGCTCGCGCTCTACCAGCGCCGCCTCTCGGGCGCGGGCCAGCACATCGACTACTCGACGCTGCTCGGCATCGCGCAGACCACGGACTGGTCCTTCTGCAACGCCAGCATCCTGCGCAACGGCAACTTCCCGATCAACGAGGTCCGCAACGGCTCGGGCCCGGTCTACACGATCTACGCCTGCAAGGGCGGCTACGTGCGGCTGGTCATGCTGTCGCCGCGCCAATGGCGCGCGATGTGGGAGTGGCTCGGCAAGCCCGAGGCCTTCAGCGACCCGCACTGGGAGACGTTCATCGGCCGGCTCCAGAACGCCGACGTCCTGACGAAGCTCTACGAGGAGCACTTCGCGAACCTCAGCATGGAAGAAGTCTCGGAGGAGGCGCAGCGGCGCGGCATCGTGTGCACGCCGGTGCTGCGCCCCGACGAGGTGCTGAACAACGTCCATCTGCGCGCGCGCAAGACGTTCGTGGACCTGCCGGTCGCGTCCGGCGTCAGCGGCCCCTTCGCGTCGGGCTTCGTCGAGGTGGACGGCGTGCGGCAGGGCCCGAGCCGAGGCGCGCCCGCCGCTGGCGGCGACGAGAGCGCGGCCTTTCTCGAGCGCGCGCGAGCGCGCGGTCCCGGGCTCGGCGCAGCGCCCTCGCCCGCGCCGAAGGCGGGCGTGACTGCACCCTCGGCGCCGCTCGCCGGGATCCGCGTGCTCGACTTCGGCATCGGCGGCGTGGGCGTCGAGGCCGGCCGTCTCCTCGCCGAGTACGGCGCCGAGGTCATCAAGATCGAGACACGCACCTACCCCGACTTCATGCGCACCGTCACGGGTGCCTGGACGTCGCCGTCCTTCGCGTCCTCGTCGCGCAGCAAGCAGAGCTTCGGCGTGAACGTGAAGAAGCCGGAGGGTCTCGCGGCGCTGAAGAAGCTGATCGCGCGGGCCGACGTGATCATCGAGAACAGCGCCACCGGCACCATGCACGACATGGGCGTGGGCTGGGAGACGATCCAGGCCCTCAACCCGCGCGCCATCCTGGTGTCGAGCCAGCTCATGGGCTCGCGCGGGCCGTGGGCCTCGTGGATCGGCTACGGGCCGAGCACGCAGCCGGTGGGCGGCCTCGTCCATCTCTGGAACTACGACGACCAGGACGCCCCGGCCGGCTCGGGCGCGATCTTCCCGGACCACCTCGTCGGCCGCATCTGCGCGTTCGCGGCGATGGCGGCGCTGCTGCGCCGCGAGCGCACGGGGCGCGGCAGCCTGGTCGAGGCCGCGCAGATCGAGGCGGTGACGGGCATGCTCGGCGAGCTGTTCCTGAAGGCCGGGCTCGAGCCGGGCTCCGTGAAGCCGCGCGGCAACGCGAGCGAGCGCGGCGCGCCGTGGGGCGCGTACCCGTGCGAGGGCGCGCAGCAGTGGTGCGTGATCACGGTGCGCGACGACGTGGACTGGAAGAACCTGCGCGCAGCGCTCGGCGAGCCGGCCTGGGCGCGCGACGCGGCGTACGACACCGCCGCCGGCCGGCTCGCGCGCCGCAAAGAGCTCGACGCGCAGCTCGGCGCCTTCACCGCGACGCAGCCGAAGCGCGAGCTGGCCGCGCTGCTCCAGCGCCACCGTGTGCCCGCCGGCCCCGTCTTCACCGGCACGGACATGCTCGACGATCCGCACTTCCAGGCCTGGCGCTACGCGCGCGAGGTGGAGGTCGCGGACCTCGGCCGCATGTCGCTCGAGGGCCCCTGCTGGAGCGCCTCCGCGATGCCGGACGCCGACGTGCGTGGGGCGCCGCGGCTCGGCGAGCACACGCGCGAGATCGCGCGCCGCCTCCTCGGCCTCTCGGACGCCGAGATCGAGAAGCTCATCGCGGCCGGCGCGCTCGAAGATCCGCCGCCGCCTCCGCAGCCGAGGTGAATCGGGCGCAGGAACCGCGAGTCCCAGGCGGTGTCCATCGCAGCAACCGACTGGGGGGAGTCCATGCGGCCGAGGCTCGCAGCGGCCCTGCTCGTGTTCTTTGCGCTCGGCTGCGCGTCGGCGGGTGGAAGCGACGAAGCCCGCGCCGGGCGCTCGGCCGCGCCGCCGGGCCAGGCGGACCGCCTGCTCGTCGAGACGGCCGAGCTCTCGGTAGCGGTGGACGTGGTGGCCACCGCGGCGGACTCGGCGTCGGCGCTCGCGCAGAGCCTCGGCGGCTACGAATCCGGCTCGAGCATCTCGGGAGAGGAGTTCGCCCATCTCGACCTGCGCGTGCCCGCCGCGCGTCTCGACGAAGCGCTCGCTGCGCTGGCCGCGCTCGGCACGGAGCGCTCGCGCAGCGTCTCGGCCAGTGACGTCACCGGCGAGGTCGCCGATCTCGAAGCCACCCTCGTGAATCAGCGTGCGCTCCGGGATCGCCTGCGCATCCTGCTCGCGCGCGCCCAGAAGGTCGACGAGGTGCTCGAGGTCGAGCGCGAGCTGACGCGTCTCCAGACCGAGATCGACAGCGGAGAAGCGAAGTTGAAGCGCATCCAGACGAGCGTGGCTCTGTCCGCGCTCGGGCTCGACCTCGAAAGACGCAAGAAGCCGCGTATCCTCGGCCCGCTCGGCTACCTCTGGGTGGGGACGAAGTGGTTCGTGACCAAGCTGTTCGTGATCCGCGAGTAGGCCTCGCTCGGCTCGGGACGCCGCGACCGACGACGAGGAAGGGAGTTGGCGGATGCGGGCGGCGCGCACTCCTCGGCGCGGCCGTGCTCTTCGCGCTGGAGGCGCTCGCGCCGGCGGCGCACGCGGAGCCCTTCCGCCTCGTGCTCGATCCCGCGGCCACGGAGATCTCGTTCACGCTCGGCGCGCGCTTCCACACCGTGCGCGGCCGCTTCGCGCTGGCCGCGGGCGAGCTGGCCTTCGATCCCGACACCGGCGCGGCATCGGGCGAGATCCGGGTCGACGCGACGAGCGGCGACACCGGCATCGACCGGCGCGACCACGTGATGCACGAGGACGTGCTCGACTCGGCGCACCATCCGCTCCTCGTGCTGCGACCGGAGCGCATCGAGGTGAAGCGGCGCAGCGCGGACGCGCTCGCCGGCACGCTCTTCGGAAGCTTCGAGGTCCGCGGCGCGAGCCACCCGATCTCGCTCGCCTTCGAGGGCACGCGCAGCGGCGAGCGCGCGCGCGTCACCGTGACGTTCGACGTGCCGTGGGTCGCGTGGGGCCTCCCGAACCCGAGCAACGTGCTGCTCTCGGTGGACGACACGCTCGCGGTCTCGGTCAGCGCGGCGGGGACGCTCGCCACGGAGTGAGCAGCGCGGGGAGCACGAGCAGGTCGGCGAGCAACGAGGCCAGGATCGCCACCACGCTGACCGAGCCGAAGCTCGCGAGGCTCTTCCACGGCACGAAGACGAGGACGAGGAAGCCCGCGCCGAGCGCGAGCGCCGAGGTGAGCAGCGGGCGCCCGACCTCGCGGATCGACTCCTCGATCGCGGCTCTCCGCTCGTACCCTTCGGCGCGCAGGCGGCGATCGCCCGTAGATGCTCCGACAGGGCGCGGCGTCGACACAACGAAACGTCAACGCGAAGGGAACGCCGCCGCCGAAGCGCGTGGCGACTGCATCGAGCTCGCGCACCACCGGATGCGTCGCGCCGAGGAAGGCGCGATAGCCGCTGTCGGTTCCTATGCGCAGCGCGCCGGCGCCGAGGCCCACCGTGAGTGCGAGCGCCAGCACCACCACCGCCACGGGTATGCATGGCGGCCGAGCGTAGCGGCGCGAGCCCCGTGGGCGGTGCGCGGGGCGCGCGGCTCGACTGCACTCCCCTTGCACCGCTCCTCCCTCCGGCGATGCGCTCGTGGCAAAGCGTGATTGAGCGCACAAATGCGAGGACGCTGCGTGCTGGTGGACCGGCTCGCTTCAGAGGGCGCGAAACCGCGCCGATGACCACTGCGAGTGCCGGGGGGTTGCTCGCCAAACAGAGGTCTCCCCTTGCGACTTTGCCTCTCTCGCAATGTCCTGCTCGGGCTGGGTGCAACCTTCCTTCTCTCCTCGAGCGCCTTCGCCGAAGATCCGGTCTTCGTCCCGCTCGGCGATCTGCCTGGCGGCGCGTTCCAGAGCATGGCCCGCGACGTGTCGGCCGACGGCAAAGTCGTCGTCGGCGCCAGCCGCTCGGGCTCCGGGAGCACGAGCGTCCTCCAGGCGTTCCGCTGGGATGCGGCGCACGGCATGGTCGGTCTCGGGGATCTGCCGGGCGGCACCGTCATGAGCCAGGCCTCGAGCGTTTCGGCCGACGGCGCGGTCGTGGTCGGTGACAGCTCATCGGCCGCGGGCGCGCAGGCGTTTCGTTGGGACGCGGTGGGCGGCATGGTCGGCCTCGGCGACCTGCCGGGCGGCATCTTCTCGAGTCAGGCCAGCGGCGTCTCTGCGAACGGCGCGAGCGTGGTCGGCGTGGGTCGTTCGGTCTCCGGCACCGAGGCGTTCCTCTGGACGCCCGGCGGCGGGATGGTCGGCCTCGGCGACCTCGCGGGCGGCACCTTCCTGAGCCAGGCGAGCGGCGTCTCCGCTGACGGCGCGGTGGTGGTGGGCTCGAGCCGCTCCGCCTCGGGCATGCAGGCGTTCCGCTGGATGCTCGCCGGCGGCATGGTGGGACTCGGCGATCTGCCGGGCGGCGCCATCTCGAGCGAGGCCACGCGCGTCTCGGCCGACGGCATGGTGACGGTCGGAACCAGCGTCTCCGACTTGGGCTTCGAGGCGTTTCGCATGGATGCCCTCGGCATGGTGGGGCTCGGCGATCTCCCGGGCGGCGACTTCGAGAGCGCAGCGTTCGCTACCTCGGGCAACGGCTCCGTCGTGGTCGGCTCGAGCTCGACCGACGTCGGCAGCGAGGCGTTCGTCTGGGATGCCGGGAACGGCATGCGCTCGCTCGCGTCGATCCTCGAGGAGCGCGGCGTCGATCTCACCGGCTGGGTGCTGGAAGAGGCGACCGGCGTGTCGGCGGACGGCCGCGTCGTGGTCGGCACGGGCGTGAACCCGGCCGGTCAGTCCGAGGCGTGGCTCGTCGTGCTCGGCGGCGGCGCGATGGACGAGGACATGGACGGCGTACCGGATGCGGAAGACGTCTGCCCGAGCGTCCCCGACCCGGACCAGGCCGACCTCGACATGGACGGCATCGGCGACGCGTGCGACGCGGACGACGACGGCGACGCCGCGATGGACGACATGGACAACTGCCCGATGGTCGCGAACGCCGACCAGGCGGACATGGACTTCGACGGCATGGGCGACGCGTGCGACGCGGACGACGACGGCGACTCGGTGATGGACGCCGCCGACAACTGCCCGGTCGCGGCGAACGTCGATCAGGCCGACCTCGACGGCGACGGCATGGGCGACGTCTGCGATTCGGACGACGACGGCGATGCGGTCGCCGACGGCGTGGACAACTGCCCGCAGCTCTCGAACGCCGACCAGGCGGACGGCGACGGCGACGGCATGGGCGACATGTGCGACGCGGACGACGACAACGACGCCGTCACCGACGCCATGGACAACTGTCCGATGCTGGCGAACGCGGACCAGCGCGACGCGGACGCCGACGGCATGGGTGACGTCTGCGACGCCGATCGCGACGGCGACGGCGTCCTCAACGCCGCCGACAACTGCCCCTCGGCGTCGAACCCGACGCAGGCCGACATCGACCTCGACGGCAGCGGCGACGTGTGCGATTCGGATCTCGACAACGACGGCGTCGCCAACGCTTCCGACAACTGCGCGCAGCTCTTCAATCCGGACCAGGCGGACCACGAGGCGGACGGCCTCGGCGACATCTGCGATCCGGACGACGACAACGACGCCGTCGCCGATGGCATGGACAACTGTCCGCTGGTGGCGAACCCCATGCAGGACGATCTCGACGGCGACGGCGCGGGCGACGCCTGCGAAATGGACGACGACGCGGACGGCGTCGCCGACGCGAACGACGTCTGCCCCCAGACGGAGCCCGGCCAGGTGATCGACCCGACCGACGGCTGCTCGCTCGAGCAGCTCTGCCCCTGCGAGGGGCCGATGGGCCAGAGCCTGCCCTGGCGCAGTCACCGCCAGTACGTCTCGTGCGTCTCGCGCCACGCCACCGAGTTCATGTCGATGCGCCTGATCGGCTACCGCGAGCGGACGCGCCTGGTGTGGGCAGCCTTTGGCTCGCAGTGCGGGATCGGCGGCTACCACTCGCCGCGGCCGCCTCACCAGTGCACCCAGCGGCGCGGCTCGGGCGCGCCGCGGTCGTCCGGCGGACGCTGGGGGCACCACTGACCGACAGTGCTGCGGCTAGCGGCTAGTCTCGGAGCTCGCGCCCCGAGGAAGAAGCCAGCCGATGCGTGGAGCCCCCGAGTCCGACCGCACGACCTTCACCCGCGACGAGTTGCTCGAGAGCGGCGCGTACGACGCGCCCCTCGTCGCGGGCGGGCTGCGCTGCCACGGCGGCTTCGAGGCCGACGGCACGTATCGTTCGCCGCGCATGGTGCATCGTGCGCCCGCGATCGCGGCCTGGCAGGCGCGGCTCGTGCGAGAGGGCGCGCCGCTCGTCGAGGTCCCGCGCTCGCTGATGCCGCCGCAATACCCGAACGTGGAGCAGGCGACGCTACTGCTCCAGCACGGTGTGCGCGATCCGATCGTGCGCACACTCACGATCGTCTCGATCGTCGAGGGCTTCGGCGCGATCATCCGCGACGTCAAGGTGCCCGACCTCGGGGCGCTCGTGGTCGAGCCCGTCGAGGGCACCGCGCTGGCCCACCTCGCGCACGGTCTGTTCGAGGCTCACGCGCGCGACGAATCGGGCTTCAAGGACGAGGGCGGCCACAAGCAGATGTGGGAGGCGGCCCGCGACCTCGCGCTCGACAAGCCGAAGATCCCCGGCGACGTCTTGATGCGCATGATGGGGCGCAACGCGGGACGTGGCCGGCGTCCCGAACGCCCGTTCCCGATGCTCGACGAGACGCTCGAGCGCATGCTCGCGCTGATGGCGCAGGTACTGGTGGTCGAGGTGTTCGCCGAGGGCACGTTCGATTGGGGCGTGCGCCTGCTGTCGAACCCCGCGGTCTCGGCCGCGCCCGCCGCTGCGGGAGACATGGTTCGTCACGTGCAGAGCGACGAGAAGCCGCACGTCGAGTACCTGCGCACCGCGCTCTCGGAGCTGCGCGCCCGCACGCTGCGCACGGTGGACGGCCGGATGCTCGCAGGCCGCGAGGTCGTGGACGGCCTGCTGCACCGCATCCTCCGCGAGATCACGCGCAATCGTCCGCGCGAGCAGCGCGAAGACATCCGCGAGAGCATGATCGAAGCGATGCGCGTGGCCGCGCGCCCAGCCGCGCTGCTCGAAGAGTTCGACGCGCTCGAGTCGCGCTGGACTCCGCCCGAGCGCACCGGCTTCGAGCCCGCCGCCGCAGCCTGACGCCCGGTTCGACGCTCTGCGTCACAAGCCTGCGTCGCCCCGGTTTTCCCCCGATCTCGTGCACGATCGTCACGAACATTCGGCTTCTGATCGGGTTTTGGTGGCGTCCGTCACAGTCACGGACCGGGAATGCGCGCTCCAATCAGGGCAATCGGAGGCCCGATGGCGCAGTCCCTGGACGCACAGGTGCGTGTCTCCCCTCTCCGGCGCGGGCCGAACGCCTTCGAGCTGCCCGGCGGCGAGGCGGAGACCAACTCCGCGCGCCTCGACGTCTTCCGTTTGGTCGTGGCGTTGACCGGCCTCGTCGCGTTCCTGGCCCTGCCCGCCGCGGTGGTCGTGGGAGTGGCGCTGCTCCTGCGCTAGCGCGAGGGCTCTCCTAGCCTCCGCCGAGTGCATCCGCTCACGCGTCTCTACCGTACGACGCTCGTCGGCCGTCTCGCCGCACGCCTCTACCTGCTCTACAAGCTGCCTGCGTTCCGACGGCGTCTGCGCGGTCTGCCGAAGGCCAGCGACGCGGAGCTGGCGCCGCTCCACGCGCAGGCCGCCGAGCTGATCCTCGCCACGGCGCTCCGCATGCGCGGCGTGATCATCAAGCTGTGTCAGGCGATCGCGACGCGCGCCGACGTCTTCCCGCCCGAGTTCGTCGAGAAGCTCAAGGAGTGCCACGACGCGGTGCCGCCGAAGCCGTTCGCCGTGGTGCGCGCGGCCGTCGAGCGCGAGCTCGGCCAGCCCATCGCCGCGGTGTTCTCGGAGTTCTCGGAGACGCCCATCGCCTCCGCATCGCTCGCGCAGGTGCACGCGGCCCGGCTCCTCGACGGCACCGAGGTCGCGGTCAAGGTGCAGTACCCGGACATCGAGGACATCGTGCGTACCGACCTGCTCAACACGGAGCGCGCGTGTCGCATCTACGAGTGGATCGACCCGCAGCCACTGGAGCTGCTGCCGCTGCTGCGCGAGCTGACGACGCACGTGGGCTTCGAGCTCGACATGGTGCGCGAGGCGCGTTCGGCCGACCGCGTGCGCGCGATGTTCGCGGACGACCGGCACGTGATCGTGCCGAAGATCCATCACGCGCTCTCGACCCAGCGCCTGCTCGTGATGGAGCGCGTGCGCGGCATCAAGATCACCGAGAAGTCCCAGATCGAAGCCGCCGGCCTCGACCCCGCCGACGTGGTACAGGACCTGATGCGCGTCTACGTGCAGATGGTGCTGGCCGCGGGCTTCTTCCAGGCCGACCCGCATCCGGGCAACCTGATGATCACGCCGCAGCGCGAGCTGATCCTGCTCGACTTCGGCCTCTCGAAGGAGCTGCCCGAGGGCTACGGGCTCGGCCTGTTCGAGCTGATGTTCTCGATGATGACGCTGAACGAGTCGGCCATGGTGCGCGCGTTCCAGGAGCTCGGCTTCCAGACGAAGACGGGCGACACCGGCACGTTCCTGCTGATCGCGCGCCGCATGCTCTCGCGCAGCGAATCGGGCGCGTTCGAGGGCGAGTTCACCGAGGAGATGACGGACGAGCTGTTCGAGGCGATCCGCGAGGACCCCGTGGTGCAGGTGCCGAGCGACTTCGTGCTGGTGGGACGTGTCTTCTCGTTCCTCAGCGGCATCGCACATACGCTCGGCTCCCGCGCCAACGTGCTCGCCGCGATGGGCGCGGGCCCGCCGGGCTGAGGAGGAGCGTGGCCGAGCTCGATGCCAATGCGCGCGCGATCGTGGAGAAGGCGATCGTGGCGTCCCCATACGGACGGCTGCTCGGCCTCGCGCTCGAGTCGTGCGAGGAGAGCCGCGTCGTGGTGCGGCTCCCGTACCGCACGGACGTGACCACGCTCGGCGACACCGTTCACGGCGGCGCCATCGCGGGGCTCGTGGATACGGCTGCCACGGCGGCGTTCTGGGCGAAGTCCGGCCTCTCGGCCGGCGCGCGCGGCACCACGATCGGCTTCTCGCTCAGCTTCTTGTCCGCCGGCCGCGGCGTGGATCTCGTCGCTGAGGCGACCGTGCGCCGGCGCGGCAAGGAGATCTGCAACGGTGAGGTCGTGGTGCGCGACGCGCGGGGCAACGAGGTCGCGCAGGCGATCGTGACGTACAAGCTGTCGGGGGCCAGAGCGGATTGAAGGCTCCGATGCCGGACCGTGTCGCGCGCTACTACAAGGACGCCACTGCCGAGTACGAAGCCTACGGCGGCGCGGCGCTCTCCTGGAACTACGGAATCTGGGAGCCCGACGTTCGCAACCTCCAGGCTGCCTTCCAGCGCGGCAAGGAGGTCATGGTTCGCGGGCTCACGATCGGACCCGCGACGCGGGTGCTCGATGTCGGCTGCGGTGCGGGGGGCTTCGCGATCTGGTGCGCGCGCCAGTTCGGATGTCGGGTCACCGGCATCACGATCTGCGCCGAGCACGTGGAGCTGGCGGCTCGGCACGCAACCGAAGCCGGCGTCGCCGAGCTCTGCGAGTTCCGAGCGATGGACATGGATGCTCTCGACTTCGCTCCGGAGAGCTTCGATGTCGTCACCAACCAGGAGACGTTCTGCTGCGCGAGCGACAAGCGGCGCTACCTGCGCGAAGTGCTCCGGATCCTCGTGCCGGGCGGGGCGTGGTCATCCATCGACTACAACCTACGGCGCGGGAAGCTCTCGCGTTTCGAAGCTGCAGAGCTGCGCACGGTCCTGGCGGGTTTCCACCTGCCGTCGATGATCTCCCTCGAGAGAGTGGAGTCGTACCTGAAGGCCGCCGGTTTCGTGGAGTGGCGCTCGCGTGACGTGACCGGGCTGGTGTTGCCCGCCGCCGAGCTCGTGATGCGGCGATGCTACGAGCCTCTGCGGTTCGCGCGGCGTTTTCCGCGCCAGCGCTTGCATGCTGCGGACGCCGGCCGGGAGGCCAACATTCGCGGGCACTACGCGGCCGGCATGGCCTACGCCATCGGCCTCCACACCGGGCTGTTCCAGCACGCCTGGTTCCGGGCGCAAAGGCCTGCTCGCTCCTAGGCGAAGCGGGTTGCGAAACCGGGCGCGTGGAGCTCGAGCCAACGCGTCGGATCCAGGATGCCGGCTGCCTCCAGCACGCGGTCCGCAGTCCAGACCAACGCGTCCCCTTCGTCTCCCCCGAGCAGCTCTCCGCGCCGGCGGCGCGCATAGGCCACGTGCAGTGACATCGAAGCGCTCGCGTAGCCGGCCTCGGACTGGCGCAGAAGCTCGAGTGCGCGCGTGCGATCGCCGCTGCGCGCGGCGGATGCGGCGCGCAGCAGACCCGCCGCCGCGATCGCGTCGGGCCGCCCCATGCGTTCGAGGGCGCGAGCAGCGCTTTCGGCTTCGCGCTCGACTCTCACCCCCGCGGCCAGCGCCACGCGTGCACGCAGCTGGAGTGCGTCGCTCTTCAGCATACGGTGGGCGAGCAAGCCCGAGCGCTCGAGGCTCGGCCAGGCGGCCTGCACGCGGGTCCAGCCTTCGGAGGGCGAGCCGGCGTAGACGTCGCAGAGTGCCTCGATGCGCAGCTCGTACAGATGCTGCATCTCGAAGCCCTCGCGCCCCCAGCGCTCGAGCACGTCGCGCGCCTGCTGTCTCGCCTCCTCGATCTCACCGCGCGAGATCCTCCAGAAGGCGTCATAGAGCCGGAAGGTCACCTCCGCATAGAGATCGTCGTGCGCGATCGCCTCGTCGAGCAGGCGGGGAAGCCGGTGACGGAGCTCGTCCAAGCGGCCGAGCTCTTCGAGCGCCCGCAACGCTCCCATCTGCGCCACGTCGCAGTCCCAGCGCACACCGCGACAGTTCTCGGCGAGCAGGCGTCCGCCGTGGTCGCAGCGCTCCAGCATCGAGGTGAAGCGCCCCGCCACGAAGTCGATCTGACCCCGCGCGATGATCGCCATGCCGTCGAGGTGGGGATCCCGCACCTCTGCCGCGAGTCGCTCCGCACGTGCGAGCATGGAACGCGCCCAGGCGAGCGCGGGCCCGCCGAAGGGAGCCAGGGAGCCGCTGACGAGGCAGAGCGTGTGTCCCGTGCGTCGCGGATCCCCGGCGCGGAGCGCGTTGGCGAGGCTCAGCACGGCGAAGTAGGCGCCACGTGGCGGATCGACGAACAGCAGCCCGCGCGCCGCCCGGCTGCACGCATCGATCCGCGGCCCGAGCGCAGGCTGCGTCTGCTGGACGGCGCGCCCGAAGTAGCGCAGCGCGAGCTGCGGCAGGCGCGCGAGCGCCGCGAAGAGCGCCCGGCCGCTCGTCGCCGGGTAGCGGACGCCGTGGCTCGCGAGCAGCGGCATCAGTACGCGCTTGCCCTCCTCGCGCCGGCCACACACCAGGTACTGCTCGGCGGCGCGCTGCTGGAGTGTCTCGGCCGCGCCCGCCGTCGTCTCGGCGGCGGCGGCTTCGTAGGCCGCGGCCGCCTGCGGGCCGTGGCCGGCGTTCGCGAGCGCGTCGGCGAGCTGAGCCAGCGTGCGCGCTGGATCGACCGCGGCGCGGTCCTGGTCGAGCGCGGCGCGATAGAAGCGCGCCGCCTGATCGAAGGCGAGCTGCTGCGCCGCGTGCTCGCCGGCGGCGAAGGCATGGCGCGCGGCGCTCTCGCGATGGCCGGCGCCGGCGTGGTGCGTGAAGAGCAGGGCGGCGTCGCGGCTGCCGCGCCGCTCGAGCGCGCTCGCGATCTCGGCGTGTCGCGCCCTGCGGGTTTCGGGCGTGAGCTGGCGGTCGATCGCCTCGCGGATCTGGTCGTGGTAGATCTCGAGCCGGCTGTGTCCTTCGCTCGCCGCGGTGCGCATCAGGCGGACGCTCTCGAGCAGCACGGCGAGGCTCGGGTCGGGCGCGCCGAGTCCAGCCGCATCGAGCGCAACACCCCGGTCGAGCGGGCCCGCCGCCACCGAGAGCGACTCGAGCAGACGCTGCGCCTCCCCAGGCAGGCTGCCGAGACGCCGCCGGATCATGCGATCGAGATCGACGTCCTCGAGCGCGTCGGGCGCACCTGCGTCATCCCGCTCGAGGAGCTCCCTGAGCAGGAACGGCGAGCCGCGCGACTCCTTCGCAAGCGCCGCCGCGGCCTCGCGCGAGAGCGGAGACTCGACCAGCATCCGGACCAGCTCGTCGCTCTCCTCCGGTGTGAGCGGCTCGAGGGCGATCACGTGGCGGCGTTCGCTCGGAACGGATTCGACGAGCTTCTCGAGAGCCTGGAGCAGCCGGCTCCGGTCGCGATCCTCCGTCCGGAAGGAGAGGAGCCACAGGATGCGCGGCGGGTCGGGCGGCCGCAGCAGCTCGCGCAGCAAGGGAGCGCTGTCCGCATCCGCCCACTGCAGGTCGTCGATCCAGACTGCGAGCGGCCTCCGGTCGGCGAGCCGCGCGAGAAGCTCGCGGAGCGCCGCGAAGCCGCGGCGCCGGAGCTCGTGCGGCTCCGCGCCGGTGTCGTCGAGAGGCGCGGCCGGCTCCGGCAACGACACGCGGCCCAGCACCGGGAACACGCGGCGCAGCGCAAGCGTGTCGCGCGGCAGGAGTGCGTCGAGCCGCTCGGGCGCGAGCGAGGAGAGATAGCGACTGAGGTCGTCCACGACCTCGTCGAGCGCCTCGAAAGGCACCAGCTCGTGCGGGTAGCAGCGGGCCCGCAGCACGAGTGCGCCTTGCGCGGGCAGCTCTCGCACGAAGCGCTCGGCGAGCGCGGTCTTGCCGAGGCCGGACGAGCCCTCGAGCGTCGCGACCGCGGCGGCGCCCGAGCGCAGCGAGGCCCAGGCCTGGCGCAGGCGCGCAAGCTCGCTCGCTCGTCCGATGAAGGGCGCGCTGCGCGGCAGCGTCGGGGCTGACGCCTGCGTCTTGCTCCCGGCGAGCGCGGCGAGCACGCGGCCCGCGTCCGGCCGGCGCACCGGGTCGGCCGCGAGCAGGGCGCCCGCCAGCTCGGCGAGGTCCGGCGCGCAGTCGGGAGAGACCTCGGCGGCGGATGGGATCCTGAGGCGTGCGCGATCGAGCAACGCGGTGGCCGGTGCACCCGCGAACGGCGAGCGCCCCGTCAGGCACTCGTAGAGCAGGACGCCGAAGCTGTACCAGTCGGAGGCGGCGCTGAGCGGTCGGCCCAGCGCCTGCTCCGGCGACATGTAGGCGAGAGTGCCGACGACGGTGCCGGGTTGCGTGCGCTCCGCGTGCTCCGCTCCGAGTCCCCGGACCAGTCCGAAGTCGAGCAGCACGAGGCGCCCGCTCCCGTCCACGAGGACGTTCGAGGGCTTGAGGTCGCGATGGATCCAGCCGGCCGCGTGGAGCCAGGCGAGCGCTGCCGCAAGCTGACGGAAGGCTTCGCGCAGCGCGGCTTCGGGCGCCGGGCTGCGCAGATGCTCGACCAGGGTGCGCCCGCCCTCGATCAGCTCCATGGTGAAGAAGCCGCGGTCGCCCTCGATCGACATCTCGTAGAGGCGAACGAGGTGCGGGTGCACGACCCCCGCCAGGGCCCGGAACTCGTTCTTCAGCCGGTAGAGGTCGTCGGGGTCGGCGCCGTGCAGCGCCTTCAGCGCAACCGTGCGCCGCGCCTCGCGATCGTAGGCCCGGTACACCACCCCCATCGCGCCGCGCCCAGCCTCTTCGAGCAGCTCGTAGCGGCCGGCCAGCACCCGGGGGTCTGCCGAAGCTTCGGGCGCCACAGCCGCCATTCTAGTCTGCCGTGTCTCGACTGCCGCCGAGCGCTGCGCCTCGTTCTGGGGTGGTCAGGAATTTCGATGCAGGACCACAATCCACGAGCGTATGGTGTGATGCCGAAGGGAGACGACCGTGGCCTTGTTCAAACTCATCGACGATCTGATGCGTGACCGGCCGTTGCGTCGGCGATTCGGCGTAGAGCCCAGGGAGGTGATGAGCGAGTACGGGCTCAGCAAGCGCGAACGGCGAATCCTGCTGACGATGGATCCGGGAGAGATCGCGGCCAAGGTCCCGGCGGAGATGCGGGACGAGGTCAATGCCTTCCAGCTGCCGCCTGGCGAGTTCCCGCCCGCGAGCGATGACTTCCTCTCCGAAGGCGGAGGTCTGGACCCGCAGTACCCGAGCCCGGCCCCCGGAATCTTCCGCTACCGCATCAACCCGCCCTTCCTCTACGCCAAGGACACCACGACGACTCCCCCCACGATCCTTCGCGGCTTCAGCGCGGACCTCGTCAACACGACCGCGTCGGGAAGCATCGAGTTGACCGTGTTCGGGCAGTCGTTCGTCGACACCGAGTACTCCCAGCTCAAGCTGGTGCGAGTCAAGCCCAATGACGGAGCGGAGGCGGCCATCACGCATTTCCACATCATGGGGACGTTCCGCAACTCGATCCTTCGCGCGGTCTTCAACGCGCCGTCAGGGACATGGACCGCCGGTCAGCAGTACGAAGTCACGGTGGTCAATCTCCAGAACACGCCGCTCGCCAAGCCCATCAAGGCGAAGCCCCTGCTGACGGTGCTGACATAGCCCAGGTCGAGCTGTCCGCCGCCGTCCCGGACCTCCCGTCCCAACTCGTCGGTTCGGCGGACCTGGCGCGGCTCGAACGACTCGCTGTGTTCGTTCCTCGCGGGGTCCGCTCCATCGGTCTCGAGTGCCGGCTGCTCCCGGGTGAACACCCGGTAGATCTGGGCGCAGCGCTAGAGCGCCCTGCCGGAGGTCTCGCTTCGTTCGGTTCGGCCGAGAGTCCGGAGCTCTCCCACGCGCTGGTCTCGGAGCCCCGCTGGCGCGCCATCGCTCGCTTCCGACGGCGCTGGGCGGAATCGGGCTCGGCGTCTCGCGCATGGATTCCGTTCGTCTTTCTCGAATACGATGCCGGCGCTTCCGATCCGCCCGTCCCGTCGGTCTTCGCGGCCCTCGATTCCCCGATCGGAGAGGCAGCGTCGCGCGGCTGCCCCGAGCTGGCCGCAGCCCGCGAGTTCGCGGCGGCACTGCTCGGTGAGGACTTCAGCTCGGACCCGCTGGAGCGCTGCTTCCGTGCGTTGACGGGACACGCGCGCATCCTCCACGTCGCGGTGATGCTGGGGCGGAGCCGGCGGAGCCTGCGCCTCTCCACCTGGATCGCGGAGCCGCAGGCGGGCGCCTACCTCGAGGAGATCGGGGCCCGTGAGGCAGTCGGCAAGGCGGAGCGACTGCTCGCTCTGCTTCCGGAGCGCCCTGCCTACTGTCAGCTCGACTTCGACCTGGGCCCACCCCTGGCCCCGAGCCTCGGACTCGGTTGCCGGCCCGAATCTCCCGGGCAGTGGCGACAGCTGCTGGACCGGCTCACGGCCGAGGGGCTCTGCGATCCCGACAAGGCCGCCGCCCTCCTGCGCTGGCCGGGGAGGAGCATGCGCGCCGGCGTCAGCCTGCGTCGCACGCTGAGCCACGTGAAGCTCGGCTGCGACGACGCCGGCCGAGTGGAGGCCAAGTGTTACTTCGGCGCGACGCACGCAGAAGCGAGCTTCGAGCGGGGAGCGGCGTCTATGGCACCAACGTCGGCGGCGGCGGCGGAGCCAGGAGCTCCGAGTCGCAGCTCAGCGCCTTGCACGCATTGAGGCGCCGGCCCGTGGACGGCGCTTTCCCGGGCTGAGTCATCCCCGCGAGCCCGGGAATGTCGTCCCCGGTGAGTGCCCATCCGACGATCTGGGGCGCCGTCGCCGACGGGAAGTGCGCCCGGAGCAGCGCCACGACGCCGGCCACGTAGGGAGCGGCGAACGAGGTTCCCGACTTCTGGCCGGTGCCCGTCCCTTGTGTGCTGAGGATGTCCTCTCCGGGGGCCGCGATCGCGACGGCCGCCCCGAAGTTCGCTGTCGACGCCTTCGCGTCTCCGAGCGTGCTCGAAGTGACGCAGATCAGGTTCGGATGCACCCAGTTGCACGGGTACGCCGTGTACGGTGGCACGAGCTCCTTGCCGCCCGTCGGATCGTCTCCCGCCGACGTCGTCACGACCACGTCGGTCGCCTTCACGATCAGGTCTTCCAGCTTCGGCGAGGCGGCTGTGGTCCAGCTCGCGTTGATCACGCGCGCTCCCTGCTGGACGGCGTAGGCAAACGCCGAGAGCACGGCGTCGAGCGCGCCCGTCCCGGCGACGGTGTCGTATACGCGCAGGTCCATGAGGGAGATCGACCAGTTGGTACCCACGACTCCGACGGTGTTCGTACAGGCACCGAGGATTCCAGCGATCAGAGTCCCGTGGTGTGCATTGTCGAATAGCTGGTTGTTGCCATCCCAGAAGTTCCAGCCGTGGACATCATCGACGCGTCCGTCGGCCGAGTGGCCGGGGCACGCGTCGTCCTGGCCGTTGGCTACATCGCAGGGGTTGCCCCAGAAGTTGCACGCGAGGTCGGTGTTCTGGTGGTTGATGCCCGAGTCCATGACGGCCACCACGACCGACGACGTGCCGGTCGTGACCTTCCACGCCGGCTCGAGGCCGACGCGCCAGTGACCCCACTGCGCGCCGGCATCGGGATCGAGCACGCCGCCTGGCCCTTGGGGAAACACGCAGCTGTTGGCCTCGATCGACTCGATCTGCTCGCGGCCGTCGTGCATGAGGTGGTCGGCGACCTGCTCCAGGACGGCGTGGGGCAAGAGCCGGATCTGGTACAGGGGCACGGCTCCGTCGAAACGAATCTCCTCGGCTCCGACGCTCGCCCACAGCGACGACCATTGGGCCCGCTCGGCTTCGGTAGGCGACCCCCTGCGTCGAGGGAACACCAGAAGCTCCCCCCGCCGATGGGGGTAGGCGAGGTTGTAACGCAGCGCTGTGTCCGCCGAGCTCGAGTAGGGATCGCTTTGGACCGGTCGGAGCTGACTCTCGGGCGCCGGCGGGACCGCACCCGCCACGCAAGGGGGCCGCTCGCTTCGGAGCGGCACTGGCGACGGCGTTTGAGCGGGCCCTGCGTCGCTCTGATGCCGAGGGCATCCCGCGAGTGCCAGGCATCCCGCGAGCACGAGCCCGACCCTCCTGCTCCGCTCACTCATCTGCTCGCCCCAGCTCGAACGCGCGGATCAGGTTGTAGACGTGCGACCGCGCGAGGCCGAGGCGGCGCGCCACCTCGGCGACGTTCCACTCGCTCTCGCGCAGCGCGCGCTCGATCAGCTCGCGCTGGAACCAGCGTGTGGCGTCGCGGAAGTTGAGCTCGCCCGCGGCGTCGCTCGAGCGTGCGGCGGCGGGGTAGAGGTGGCGCGGTTCGATGGACTCGATGCCCTCGCCGGCGGCGCGGATGGCGGCAGCCTCGACGGTGTGCTCGAGCTCGCGCACGTTGCCGGGCCACTCGCCCGCCTGGATCGCGCGCAGGCCGGGGCCGCTCAGGCGGAGCGGCGGGAGGCCGTGGCGGCGGCACGCCGAGCCGAGCAGGTGCTCGGCCAGGTCGGCGAGGTCCTCGCGGCGCTCGGCCAGCGCCGGCATGCGGATCGGCAGCACCTGGAGGCGGTAGAACAGGTCCTCGCGGAAGCGGCGCGTCTTCACGGCCTCGCGCAGATCATCGTTGGTGGCGGCCACGAGGCGCACGTCCGCCTGCACGGGCTGTGGGCTGCCGAGCGGGTAGTACTGCTTGGACTGGAGCAGCTGGAGCAGCTTGGCCTGCGCGCCGTACGGGATCTCCCCGATCTCGTCGAGGAACAGCGTGCCACCCTCGGCGGCCGCGACCTTGCCCGGCAGGTTGCGGCGCGCTTCCGAGTGGCTGCCCGCGAGCGCGCCGAATAGCTCGCTCTCGAGCAGGTTCTCGGGGAGCGCGGCGCAATTGAGCTCGACGAAGGCGGCGCTCGCGCGACGGCTGTTGGCATGGATGGCGCGTGCCAGCAGGCTCTTCCCGCTGCCCGACGGCCCGCTCAGCAGCACGCTCACGTCGAGCGGCGCCGCGAGCATCGCCTGCTCGAGCGCCTGAGCGATGGCCGGCCCCCGCCCGACGACGTCCTCGATGCGGTAGCGCGCGCGCAGGGCCTGGGTGGCGTCGTTCGCCTCTTCGCTGCGCGCGCGCACGAGCAGGCGCTCGACGAACGGCGACAGGTGCCGTGCGAGCGCTTCGGCGTGCTCGCGCGCCTCGTCCGTGAAGACCCCCGGCGCCGCGCGCCCCTGGAGGTAGACGACGCCGCGGGAGGCGTCGCCGCCGATGGGCGCGCAGATCACGGCCTCGATCCGGCGCGCGCGCACGCTCTCGCGATTCCGGAAACGTTCGTCGAGGAGCGCCGAGTGCGTGAGGATGGTGCGCCCACTCGCGAGCGCCTCGGCGATGATCCCGCGCGACACCGTGGCGCGGATCTCGTCCACTTCGGCCGGCGAACAGGCGTGGCCCATCCACCAGGTCGCCGCGTTGTCATCTCCACTCGGGTCGCGGACCTCGAGGTAGCCCTGCGAGGCGCCGGTCACAGAGACCACGAGTGCGAGCGCGTGCTCGAGCAGCGGCTCGAGCTGCTCCTGCCCCCCCAGCTCGAGCAGCGCACGGTAGAGGTCCCGCTCCCGCTTCACCCGACCGAGCTCGTCGGAGGTGGCATCACTCATCCGGACCGCCCTCATACGGCGCTGCGCCGGGCCAGCATACACGAGGCCTCCAGCTCGCCGGCGTGCGATTCGCTCGTGTGAGCGAGCGCGAGCAGCAGCGCTTCGTGCGTCGCGGACGGGCAGCGCGGCTCGATCACCGGCGCCCGGTTCGAGCGCCAGCGCAGCGGAAAGACCAGGCTCGCCTCGGGGATGCCCTTCAGCGACACCCAGCGCCCCGCATCGACGGAGAGGTCGATTCCCGGCAGCCGCTGGAGCAGCGCCGCCGAGACCAGGATCTCACCAGGCGCGGCCTGCTCGGCCACGCGCGCCGAGAGGATCACGTTGGTCCCGAAGTAGCCGTCGGCGACGCGCAGCGCCGGTCCGCTGTGCAACCCGATCCGTGCGCTCACCCGCCGGGCCTGGGACATCTCCAGCAGGCGGCGTTGGATGTCGACGGCGCACGCGAGCGCGTGGCGCGGATTCGCGAACGCGAGCAGTACGCCGTCGCCGCGCAGCTCCAGCTCTTCGCCCGCGAGCGGCGCGCAGGCGCGGAGGACGACGTCGTGGAAGCTCTGGATCACGCGGTACGCGCCGCGGTCACCGAGCCGCCGCGTGAGCTCGGTCGAGCGCACCACGTCGCAGAACAGGAGCGTCACCTCCACGTCCTCGAGTGTGGCGTCGGCCTGCCGGAGATCGCGTCGAGAGTTGTTTCGGGTCGTCATGCCCGCCGTGAAGAGCAAGAGGCGTGCCGGCGCCCGCACGCTGTGAGGACGTCCCGCGTCGTGCAAGGTGTCCACTCCGGTGGACGCAAGGCCTGCGTGGCTGGCCACCCGGCAGGACAGCAGTCCCGGCACGAGCCCGAGATTCGCTACGGGGCGTCGGGCGCTCCGCCGCGCTGAGGCCACTCCCAGCGCTCCCAGTCGGCCGGATCGCCCTTCGCGAGAAAGCCGGCGAGAGAGATTCCGTCGCTCGGGTCGAAGCGGGTGTCGAGCAGCTGCACGTCGCGCATGCGATCGGGCCGGAAGCTCCGGTAGTCGGTGCGCAGCTCGCACCACGTAGCGAGCGTCCACTTGCGGCCCCAGAAGTAGAGGCCGAGCGGCCGCGCGTCGCGTTCGCTCTCGGCGCCGTCTTCGCGCGTGTAGCGGAAGTGCAC
Source organism: uncultured delta proteobacterium (assembly GCA_963716895.1). GTDB lineage: Bacteria > Myxococcota_A > UBA9160 > UBA9160 > UBA6930 > JBFIYM01. The sequence goes on along the minus strand of CAVQUJ010000010.1, from coordinate 1,686,190 downwards.
GAGCCGGCGCTCGCCGATCGCGCGGCGGATCAGGGCGAGCTCTCCGGCCATGGCGCTCGCGCCCGGCAGCCCGGGGGCGAAGAAGGGCGTCTCCAGCACCACGCGGCGCAGCGTGTCGGGCAGCACGGCCTCGACCTTGGTCATGGCGCTCCCCACCGCCGCCGCGAGGTCGGCGTCGCCCCACGCGGCCACGATGCGCGCGCCCAGCACCAACCCCTCGAGCTCGTCGCTGGTGAAGATGAGCGGGGCGAGCTCGAAGCCGCGCTCGAGGCGATAGCCCACCCCCGCTTCGCCGCGGATCGGGATGCCCGAGCCCTGGAGATCGGCCACGTCGCGGTAGACGGTGCGCTTCGAGATGCCGAGCTCGTCGGCGATCTGCTCGCCGGTGGCGAAGCGACGCGCGCGCAGCAGCTGCACGAGGCGGAACAAGCGGTCAGCGCGGCGCATCGAGTGCCTCCCTCAGGTGCAGAGCCCGAGCGGATGGCCCTCGGGATCGGACACGACGGCGATCACCGAGTCGCCGTGACGAGTGGGGGGCACGAGCACCCGGCTGCCGAGCGAGCGCGCCTTCGCGATTGCGGCGTCGAGGTCGGGCACCCGGGTGTAGAAGGTCACCCACCAGGGGGCCTTCGCGGCCGGCCGCGCTCCGCGCAGGAAGGGCAGCGCGGCGCGCAGCGGGTGCGGAGGCGCCGGCCGTGCGGCCGCCTCCGAGTCGAAGCTCCAGCCCAGGACCTCTCCGTAGAAGCTCTTCAGGTTGTCACCATGCTGCCCCAAGGCTTCGAACCAGACGATCGGGCGAGGCATCCGGGATCTCCTCGAGTATACGTAGTTGAATCGAACACTTGGGAGGAGCGGGGCGGAGTTCGGGGGGAGCCACATCATACGGGGCTCGGGTGACAGCCTGATGTCAGCAGCGGCCTCCTCCGTGAGGCCTGCTGCCAGATCTGGGTCGTGGGCTACCGGGGCCCCAGCGTGATCTTCACCAGCGCGCCCTCGGCGGCCACCGTGCGCCACTGCTCCGGCGTGAGGCCGCGCCGCTTGTCGTACGCGATGCCGAACTGGCCGCCGAGCCGGGGCAGGCGCTGGAAGGTGGCGTCGACCGTGTCGCGGAACTCCTCGCTGTCGCCCGGCACGAGGCGCGCCTCGCCGCGGCGGTAGCGCCCGCGCAGCACCAGCTCCACTGGGCGCGGCTCGACGAAGTTGCGCCACCAGAGCTTCCGGCGCGCGTGCGACGCCAGCACCGTGACGAGCTCGCTCTTGCGCTGGTAGCCCAGCGGGAGCGTGATGCGCCGGCCCGTGCGCCGGCCCGTGAACGTGAGGAGCAGGAGGCCGCTGCTCGCCACGCCGTGGAACGGCGAGCGGAGCAGCCACATCACCAGCGGGTTCAGTCGTGTCGCGATGCGATCGGCATCCATCAGAGCGGCTCCGTGAGGTCGTAGACCGGGCCGAACATCAGGCGCAGCAGGCGCTCGCTCGCGTAGAGGCGCTCGCCCGAGAGCGCACTCTCGCCGAAGGTGAGGATGCCGATCACGTGGTGCTGCTCGACGCCGCCCTCCGGTGTGCGCACCGCGATCACGTACTCCTGGCCGACGCCTTCGTCGTTCACCCACTCGCTCCGCAGCTCGAAGCCCCGCACCAGCGGGCGGAAGCGCGCGAAGAAGTATTCGTAGTAGGCGCGCGCGGCGGCCTTGCCGCGCAGCACGCGGCCGACGGGCTGGAGCTCGTAGACCGGCTCCGCCTCGAGCGTACCGAGCGTGGTGGCGAGATCGTTCCGCCCCTCGGCTGCTGCGTGGGCCAGCGCGATCTCGACCCATTCCTCGCGGGTCTTCATCGGAACCCCAGTGCCGCCATGTCCACGCGGTTGCGGAGCGGCTCGCCCCGGACGTAGTGCGCGACGTTCTCGACGAACAGCTCGAAAACGTCGTCGAGGTAGCGGTCCACCGAGACGGAGGAGTGCGCCGAGGCATACAGGTTGGGCAGCTCCCAGAGCGGGCTCTCCGGCGGAAGCGGCTCCTGCTCGAACACGTCGAGCACCGCGGCACCGAGCCGGCCGCTGCGCAGCGCGGCTTCGAGCGCCGCCTCGTCCACGAGCGCGCCGCGGGCCACGTTCACCAGCACGGCGCCCGGTTTCAGCGCCGCGAGCGCGGCGGCGTCGATCAGGCGCCGCGTCTCCGGCGTCTCGGGCGCGGCCACCACGACGGCGTCGCAGCGCGCGAGGAGCTCGTGGAGGCGCCCGGGCCCGAACAGCTCGTGCGCCGGCGCCGGGTCGGAGCCGACGCTGCGCCGGAGGCCGAGCACGTGCATCCCGAGGGCGCGCGCCCGCACGGCGACGGCGGCCCCGATGCTCCCCATGCCCACGATACCGAGCGTCGCGCCCGCGACGGTGCGGCCGTAGGTGCGAACGAAGGCGTGCTTCCGCTGGTGCTCGTCGGCCTCGCGGAAGCGCTTCCACACCTGGAGCAGGCGGCCGATCACCCACTCGGCCATCGAGCCGGCCGAGACGCCCGAAGCGTTGGTGACGACGACGCGCGCGCGCTCGACGCCCGCCTTCGCGAACTGCTCGACGCCCGCGCCCATTCCCTGGATCCAGACGAGCTGGGGCGCGAGGCGCATCAGCCCGGCGGAGACGTGGAGCGCGAACAGCACGTGCGCGCGCGCGAGCGCGGCGCGCCGCTCCGCCGCCACGCCCTTCGCCCACGGCGGCGGCTCGTCGTGCGGCTCGCCGGGCGAGACGCCGGCCCAGTCGGCGCCCGCGTCGACCGGCAACCCCACCACCTCGATGTGCGGGTCGAGCGCCGTGAGCCGGTCGACGTAGCGCGGCGCCTGGTACGCCGGCACGCCGAGGCAGATCAGGAGAGGGTGGGGGCTACTCACGCCCGTGGACTCCACGCCGGAAAATAGCTTGCTGGAAAGCTTTCTCCGGAATAGGCTGCCACGATCGCACGCTCGAGGGCAAGTGAACAGCATGGCGCAGGCCCTGGACTGGATCGACGAGCTGGGCGTGGCCTGGCGGCGCGAGTACAAGGGTGTCGACACGGCGCCGCTTCCGCCGCTCGTGCGCCTCGCGCGGCTCGGGCTGTTGATCGAGCAGCTCCAGCTCGAGGTGCTCGCGCCGTTCGAGCTCACCCAGGGCGACTACGGCGTGCTCGCGATGCTGCGCCGCGCGGGCGAGCCCTACGCACTCACGCCGAGCCAGCTCTACGGGCGGCTCTCGCGCTCGTCGGGCGGCATGACGAAGATCCTGAAGCGCCTCGAAGACGGCGGCTTCGTGAGGCGCGCGCCCGACCCCGCGGACGGCCGCGGCTCGCGGGTCTCGCTCACGCGGGCCGGCCTGGCGCTCCAGGACCGCGTGTTCCACGCCTTCCTGTCCGCTTCGCAGGATCTGCTCGCGCCGCTCTCCGCGCCGAAGCTGCGCGAGAGTGACCGCGCGCTGCGCGCGCTACTCGACTGCTTCGAGAGCTACCTGTCGGTATAGGAGCCCGATGGCCCACGACCTCGTGATCCGCGGCGGCATCGTCGTCGATGGGACGGGTCTGGCGCGCCGGCGCGCCGACGTGGCCATCGAGAACGGCCGCATCGCAGCGGTAGGGCACGTGAACGCGAAGGGCGCGGAGCGGGTGATCGACGCCGACGGCCTCATCGTGGCGCCCGGCATCATCGACCTGCACACGCACTACGACCCGCAGCTCACCTTCGATCCGTGGGCCACCTCGTCCTGCTACCACGGCGTGACGAGCGTGCTCGCCGGGAACTGCGGCTTCTCGATCGCGCCCACGCGCGCCGCGGACCGGCCGTACATCCAGGCCATGTTCGCCGCGGTCGAGGGCATGGCGCCCGTCGCGCTCGACGGCGTGACGTGGGATTTCGAGACCTTCCCGGAGTACCTGGCGGCGCGAGCCCGACGACTCGGCGTGAACCTGGCGTGCTACGTCGGCCACTCGACGCTGCGCCGCTTCGTGATGGGCGCGGCGGCGAGCGAGCGCGAGGCGACCGAGGAGGAGATCGGGGCGATGCGCCGACTCGTGCGCGAGGCGATCGCCGCGGGCGCCGCGGGCTTCTCGTCCTCGCATGCGCCGACGCAGCTCGACGGCGCCGGGCGTCCGATCGCGAGCCGCTTCGCCTCGCTCGCCGAGCTGCGCGCGCTCGTGCGCGAGGCCGGGCGTCGCGGGCGCGGGCAGCGTGGCGTATCTGCCGAAGAGCGTGATCGGCGGCCTCGACGCCGCCGACGAGCAGCTCCTGATCGAGCTCGCGACCTCGAGCTTCGTGCCGATCGTGATCCAGGGCCTCGGCGGCCGCGACAAGACCGACACGCCCGGCGCCGGCTGGGGCCGCGCGGAGGCGTTCCTCGCCGAAGCGGGAGCGCGCGGCGCCGCGATCTTCTCGCTGCTGCGCAACCACCCGTTCGACCGCCCGATCGACTTCGCGAAGGGCAGCTCCCTGTACGCGGGCGTGCCGGCCTGGCACGCGCTGATGGCGCTCTCGCGCGAGGAGAAGCTCGCGCAGCTCCGCGACCCGGCGGTGCGCGAGCGCATGCGCGGCGCGGTCGAGCATCCGAACCGCGATCCCGCGGCGGGCTCGACGCTGCCGCCGCCGCACTGGGACGTGACGTTCGTGGACGAGGTGAGCGAGCCCCGGCACGAGCGCTTCCTGCGGCGCTCGATCGCGGAGATCGCGGCCGAGCTCGGCAAGACGCCCGCCGACGCCATGCTCGACCTCGCGCTCGAGTCCGACCTCGGGGTGAAGTTCCGCTGGGAGAACCGCACGCCGAAGTGGGAGGCGTCGGTGCGCGAGAGCCTCCACCATCCGGCCATGCTGATGGGCGTCTCCGACGGTGGCGCGCACCTCGATCGCGACGACGGCGCCGACTGGTCGAGCTTCTTCCTGCGCTTCTGGGTGCAGGAGCGCGGCGCGTTCACGCTCGAGGAGGGCATCCGCCAGCTCACGCAGGTGCCGGCTGCGCTGGCGGGCTTCGCGGAGCGTGGCGCGCTGCTGCCCGGCTGCGCGGCGGACGTGATGCTGTTCGATCCCGCGAGCGTCGGGCCCGGCACGAAGCGCCTCGTGCACGACCTGCCGGGCGGAGAAGGGCGCTTCGTCGCGCGCCCGCAAGGCTTCGTGGCGACGCTCGTGAACGGCGTGCCGATCGTCCTGCACGGCAAGCTCACGGGCGCGCTGCCCGGCCGCGTGCTGCGGCCCCGGCGAGCCGAAGCCTGAGGAGAGAAGAGAGATGGGACGTTTCGGCCACTACGTGATCGACGCCGACGGCCACGGCGGCGAGCCGCTCGGCTGGCGCCGGCGCATCCCGAAGCGCTTCGAGTCCGCCATGCGCTTCTACCTCGAGTCGATGCGCGCGACCTACGGCGACATGAAGGCGGGCGGCCTGCGCGTCACCACGCCGGGCGGCGTCGCGCCGCCGGCGGAGGAGCACTGGGAGCTGGGCGCGCCGCTCCAGCCCGGCATGCACGATCCGGCGGCGCGCATTGCCGACATGGACCTCGAAGGCATCGACGTCGCGGTGCTCTACCCGCCGGGCTCCGGCGAGGAGTGGGCGCTCGGCGACGTCGAGTTCGCCGCGGCGCTCTGCCGCACGCTCAACGACGCGCGCGCGGAGTTCGCGAGCTTCGCGCCCGAGCGCTTCCGGCTCGTCGCGAAGCTGCCGATGCTCGAGCCCAAGCTCGCCGCCGAGGAGCTCGAGCGCTGCGTGACGGAGCACGGCATGGTGGGCCTCGTCACCGCAACGCACATCCGCGAGAAGAACCTCGACCACTCGAGCTTCGACGTGGTGTGGCGGACGGCGGAGCGGCTCGGCGTCGCGGTGTGCACGCACGGCGGCGGGCAGGCGCCCGGCCAGACGCCCTTCGTGATCGAGCGCTTCACGAGTCGGCTCGGCATCCACGCGATCACGCACCCGGTCGGGGCCATGCACGCCGTCCACAGCTTCACCGTCGGCGGCATCCTGGCGCGCTTCCCGAAGCTGCGCGTGGGCTTCATGGAGGCGGGCGTCGGCTGGCTGCCGTTCTGGCTCGAGCGGCTCGACGAGCACTACGAGCACATGCCCGAGCAGGCGCCGGCCATCGATCGGCCGCCGTCCTCGTACTTCGTCGGCCGCTGCTTCGTGACCACTGAGCCCGAGGAGAAGATGGTGCCGTACGTGTTCGAGCACGTGAGCCCGGACGCCGTCTGCTACGCCTCGGACTATTGCCACTGGGACAGCGCCTTCCCCGACTCGGTGAAGATCCTCGAGGAGCGCGGCGACCTCGGCGAGCCCCTGAAGCGCGCGCTCTTCTCGGAGAACGCCGCGAAGCTCTACCGCCTTCCGGCTACCATGCGGGGCCAGGAGGAAACATGAGCGCCACCGACGGCCGCCCCTACGTCGTCATCACCGCCGACTCGCACGCCGGCGCCAGCGTCGAGACCTACCGCGACTACCTCGACGAGAAGCACAAGCAGCTCTTCGACGAGTGGCGCGGCAGCTACCGGAATCCGCAGCAGAAGCACATCGGCAGCAAGAAGCACAAGAACTGGGACGACGCCGAGCGCATGCGCGACATGGAGGTGGAGGGCATCGCGGGCGAGATCATCTTCCCGAACACCGTGCCGCCCTTCTTCCGGACCAGCGTGCTGATCTGCGGCAACCCGTCGGTGAAGGACTACCCGCTCTGGCTCGAGGGCATCCGCGCCCACAACCGCTGGCTGGTGGACTTCTGCGCGGAGGCGCCCGAGCGCCGCGCCGGCATCGGTCTGATCTATCTGAACGACGTCGACGAGGCGATCGCGGACGTGAAGTGGATCGCGAAGCACGGTCTGCGTGGCGGCGTCCTGCTGCCGCACGTGCCGCCGGACTGCATCCACATCCCGCAGCTCTACGCGCCGGAGATGGAGCGCTTCTACGCCGTGTGCCAGGACCTCGGCGTGGTGCTGAATCAGCACGGCGGCACCGGCTCGCCGGACTACGGGCGCCTGCCGATTTCGCTGCCGATCCGGCTGCTCGAGACGGGCTTCTACTCGACGCGGAGCTACCCGCACCTCCTGATGTCGGGTGTGTTCGAGCGCTACCCGAAGCTCCGCTACATCACGACGGAGTCGGGCTGCGCGTGGGTGCCCGGCATGCTCACGAACCTCGACCGCATCTGGACGCGCGTGAAGTCGGGCGCGGTGGGCGAGTTCGAGTTCCCGGAAGGCGTGATGCCGCCCGAGCCGCCGAGCTTCTATGCGAGGCGCAATTGTCACTACGGGGCGAGCTCGCCATCGCCGCGCGAGCTGGCCGGGCGCCACGAGATCGGCATCGAGCACATCCTGTGGGGCAGCGACTACCCGCACTACGAGGGCACGTTCCCGAACTCGCGGAAGGCCATCCGCCACAGCTTCCACGAGAAGCCCGAAGCCGAGACGCGCGCGATCCTCGGCGAGAACGCGGCCCGGCTCTACGCCTTCGACCTCGGCAAGCTCCAGCCCTGGGCGGACGAGTTCGGTCCGAAGCCCGCGGAGGTGGCGGTGCCGCTGTCGAAGGAGGAGTTCCCGAAGAACTCGCACACGGGAGCCTTCATGTGACGCAAGCGAAGCGGAGCGGAGCGCGCAGCGAGCCGAAGGCGAACGAAATCGTGGCAGCCGGGGAGAAGCTGGCCCCCCGCTTTCGCCACGCTGACGACGAGAAGTGGCACGAGGTACGCGCCATCCAGGTGGGCGAGCGGCGCGCCTCCGTCTGGGAGAAGTGGCTCGACTTCACGCCGGCCTTCCTGTCCCTCTACGCGAAGTGGGACCCGGGTATGATGATCCACAAGCACGGCCACAACAGCGATCACGTGGTGTTCGTGCTGCGCGGCTCGATGCGCTGCGGCGACGTCGAGTGCACCGCCGGCATGCACATCACCTTGCCGCACGGCGCGGCGTTCGGGCCCTTCGTGGCCGGGCCCGAGGGCTGCGAGCTGTTCGAGGTGATGATGGGCGACCCGCGCTCCTGGCCCGCGGATCCGCCGGGCTTCGAGAGGCTGCTGGCGGAGAAGGGCGCGAAGAAGCTGCCGAACCCGCCGATCGAGCTGCCGCCGTGGCTCGAGGACACGCGGACCTAGGCTCGCATCCAAGAGCGTGGCTCACAGTCGCGCGCGGCAGGGGGCCTGCGCTCCTCAGTTTCGCGCCGTCCGGCGTTTGGAGGGCCACGCTGGTCTCCGCACTTGGCTTCGCGTGCGGATCCTGCGGTGGGTCGACCTGCCGCGCGTTCGACGGCGCTCAGTTCCGGGGCTCCGGCCCCCTGCCGCGCGCACGGGCGCGCGAAGACTGCACGTAAGCCAGGCAAGGCGCCGCGGGTGACGCACGAGCCACGGTCCACGCCGCACGCATCCGCTGGCGGATCGACTCGTGGCCAGTTGCGGCGTCCATGGCTACGGCGGAATCGGCGAGCGTCGGGCCTGGTGAACGAGCAGGGCCTGGTACGAGGTCGGCAGCAGGCGCTGGAGCGCGTCGATGGCATGCGCGTCGGTGCCGATCAGCACGCGCCGGGCGTTCTTCTTCACGCCGCGCAGGATCTTGCGAGCGGCGGCCTCGGGCGTGGTGCGCGCCATCCGATCGAAGTACGCGTTCATCTCGTCGCGGCTCGGGCTGCCGGCGCGCTCGATCACGCGCGCACTGCGCGCGATGTTGGTCTTGATCCCGCCCGGGTGCACGCAGGTGGCGCTCACCGGGGCGCCTTCGAGCTCGAGCTCCTGCCGCAGACATTCGGTGAAGCCGCGCACTGCGAACTTCGCCGCGTTGTAGGCGCCCTGGCCGGGCACCGCGATGATCCCGAACACGCTCGACAGGTTCACGACGTGGCCGTCGCCGGACTGCTTGAGGTGCGGCAGGAAGGCCTTCGTGCCGTGGACGACGCCCCAGAAGTTGATGCCGAAGAGCCAGGCGAGGTCGTCGTACGACATGTCGGAGATCGTGGCGCCGAGCCCGACCCCGGCGTTGTTGATCACGAGGTTGGCGCGGCCGTGGTCCGCGACCACGCGTGCGGCATGGCGCTCCACTGCGGCGCGGTCGGCGACGTCGAGCCGCTCGCTGCTGACGCGCGCGCCGAGACGCTCGGCGAGGCGCCGCGTCTCGGCAAGCCCGCCCTCGTTCACGTCGGAGAGCGCGAGCACCGCGCCCTCGCGCGCGAGCTCGAGCGCGAGCGCACGGCCGATGCCCGAGGCCGCACCGGTCACCACCGCAACGCGGCCGCGCAGCTCTCGCATCGGGCTATTCCAGCGCGAGCTGGCGGAAGGCCGCGGTCTCGGCGTCGTCGAAGCCGAGCGCCTGGCGCCGATACTCGTCGAAGGAGCCGTAGTCCTTCTGGATCTCGTCGAATGCCGCCTGCAGGTAGGCGCGCTCGACGCCGAGCACGGGCCGGACCTTCTCCGGATCCGTGCGGAACAGCGACACCAGACGGATGATCCAGAGGGTTCGCTCGATCTGGGCCGCGGTGTACGTGTTGGTGAGCAGGAAGTCCTCGTACACCGTCTCTTCGGGCACGCCGAGCGTGCGCAGCACCACGGCCGCCGCGAAGCCCGTGCGGTCCTTGCCGGCCGTGCAGTGCACGAGCGCCGGCAGCTGGCTGGGCTGCTCCAGGCGCTCGAGCATCGCCGCGTATTGGGGCGCGTAGCGCGTGGCGAACTGCCGGTTCCCTTCGATCAGCATCTGACGCAGATCGGTGTCTCCGAGCGTGCCCGACGTGATCTTCTCGCGGAAGGCGCTCGGCGAGAAGCTCTCGTCGAAGATCGGAAGCTCGGCTACCGCCGGCGGCCCGTCGGCCGGGAGCCGATCGGGCTCCTCGGCCTTCTCCTCGGCGCTGCGGAAGTCGCACACCAGCTTGATGCCCAGCTCGTGGAGCTTCGCGAGGTCGGCGTCCGTCAGCTTCGCGAGGCTGTCGCTGCGGTAGAACATCCCCCAGCGCACCTTGTGGCCGTCTTCGGTCGCATAGCCGCCGAGATCGCGGAAGTTGTGCGCTCCCTCGAGCTCGATGTGGCGGCGCTTCACATGCTCCGGCATGCCCGCGTAAGGATCGGAGCCGCAGGCGAAGACGAGCGCGGCGAGCAGGGGGAGGACGGCAAGACGGGCGTTCGACATGGCGCCGCATTCTAGCGCTGGCGCTCGCGCGTCTCTCTCGATTGCGCTCAGGGTTCCGTCTGACGCACTCTTCGTCTCGGTACGCGTTGGAGGCGAGGCATGGGTGGTCTCCGGCAGCGCTGGCTCTGGCTTTCGCTCGTCCTGTTGGTGAGCGGGTGCGCGAGCCTCGTTCGCCCCCCTCCTTCGGTGCCGGCGCCAGCTCCTCGGGGCGTGCGCGAGCTGCAGGTGGATGCGACGGCCTTCAACTCCTTGGAGGGACAGACCGACGGGGAGCCGCGGCTCACCGCTTCTGGCGAACGTCTTCGTCCCGGCGTGCGCGCGCTCGCGGTCTCGGCGGACCTCGAGGAGGCGGGCCTCACCTTCGGGACACGGGTCGAGATCGAGGGGTACGGCGAGTGGGTCGTGCTCGACCGGATGGCGCCGAGGTGGCGGCGCACGATCGACCTCTACCTGGGCGACGACGAGGCGGCGGCGCGGCGCTTCGGGAGGCGCAGCGTGAAGATCCGCTGGAGCCCGAAGTGAGGCGCGGGAGCCTCTCCGCACCCGAAACACTCGCTCAGCGCTGCGGCAGCTCCATCTCGAAGACGGGGTGGGCGCGGCCAGCCTCGATCACCCGCAGCATCACGCGATCGCCCACGAGCGCGTCGCCGAAGTTGGCGTCTCCGTAGAAGTCGAGCACGATGAAGCCCGCGCGCGCGTGCGCGAACAGCGTGCCGGCGATCGCCGTCACGGTGGTGACGTTGCGCGCCGAGCCCGCGCCGCTCACGACCAGGGTGCCCGCCGAGTCGCGGCCTTCGAGCACCTGGAGCCCATGGTCGTGGCCCGACGCGTACACGAGCGGCGGCTGCGCCGCGAGGGCCGGCTTCAGCTTGCGCAGCATCTCGCGATAGACGTCGGCGTCCACATCGTGCACGCGGATGCCGAACCAGCCGGCCATGCCGAGCAGCTGGCGCGAGAAGAACCCCCGCCCGTGGCCGCCGTGAGGGCCGCCGCTGCGCAGCGGGTGGTGTGCCACCACGATCACGGTGTCGTCGGCGTGGGCGCGCAGCTCCCGCTCGACGGCGCCCACGAAGTCGCGCTCGCTTTCGATCCCGGCGCAGGCCGGCCGATCGTCGGCGTCGATCAGCCACCAATCGAGGTCGATCGCCATCAGCACGAGGCCGTGCGCGAGGCCCGCGCCCGGCGCAACCAGCGTCTCGAGCGCCGGACCGGGGCAGCCGCCCTCGGGCAGCAGCGCAGCCGGGCTCTCCCCGAAGCCAGCGATGAACTGCTGCTCGCGCAGCAGCGTCGCAGCATCGAACCACGGATCGCCCCAATCGTGATTGCCCGGCACGAAGACCTTCTTCGTGGGGGCGGCCCGCAGCTGCTGCAGCAGGATGGCCTCGCCGCGCGCGTCGTCCTTGCCGAGCCCGCGCGGGTACAGGTTGTCGCCGAGGAAGGCCACCGTGGTCTGTTCGGGGAGGTCGGCGCTCCAGCGGCCGAGGTCGGCCAGCGTGGGTTCTCCAGGATCGGCGTCGCCGGCGTCGCCGATCAGGATCAGCCGATGCGCCGGGGTGCGCGCGCCGAGCGCGGCCGCCCGGTGCCACAGGCTGTAGCCCTCGGGCGAGACGAACGGCGGGCGGCTCGGTCCGTAGTAGGGGGTGGCATAGGGGCCGCCGCTGCAGGTGAGGAGGAACGCGGCGCCGAGCAGGGCCCAGGCGATTCGCCGCGCTCGGTTGCGTCCCCTCATTCCGCCACGTTTCGGCCGCCGGACTCGGGGGCCTGAGGCGGCGTGTAGTGCAGTGGGTAGCCTGGATCGTCGGGCCCGAGCACGCGGCTGCCGTCGCGCAGGCGCACCACCTTCACGCCGATGCGCGGCAGGCGCTGGAACGATTCCCACGCGAGGTACGCGATGGCGCCGCGGCGCTGCGACACGTGCTGCACCAGCTCGGCGTCGCTCGCGATCTCACGAGGTGGGGGCGGACCGCCCGAGAGCGCCTGCTCGAGCCAGTAGCGCTCGAGGTCGCGCTCCGACCGCTCCAGCACGACTCGTGCGAACGCGCGGCGCAGCGGCGTGCCCGGCGCGGGCTCGAAGCAGTGGATGCGATCGCCGTCCACGGTCGTGCGGCGCGCGAGAAACAGCTGGCGCAGCACCGGGAGCGTCGCCTCTTCGAGCCCCGCGAGCTGCGAGTTGGCGATCACCACGATCGCGTCGGCCGCGAGCGCCACCCCGGGCAGAAGCGCGAACCCGAGCAGTGCTACGACGACGAGGCCCCTCAGAACAGGTACCCCACCGAGAGCGCCCAGTGATCGAAGCTCGGGCGGCTGTCCCCCTGGAGCCGGTTGTGGTCGTACTCCAGCTTCACGCGCACGTCGGGGCGCGGCAGGACGCCGAGCGTGACGGTGTGGACGGTGCGCCGGTCGGTTTCCCCGACGCGAGTGGCGTCGCGCGCCGCTTCCTCGTTGTCGTCGTCGCCGTAGCCGAAGCGATACGCGAGATAGACCAGTCGGTGGGCATCCCAGCGCACCGACGCATAGACCGATTCGGCGTTGCGCTTCAGCTCGTCCACCGGGTCGCGGTGCGAGAAGACGTACTCCGAGCGCAGCGTGAAGGCGCAGGGCAGAAGCGCCTCGCCGTACACCACGCCGTCGAGCTCGCTGCGGTCGTCGAGCTCGTCGTTCCTCTGCCGATAGGCGGAGACGCCGAGCAGGTAGCGCTCCGCCAGGCGCAGGCGCAGGTCGCCGCCCACGGAGAAGCCGTCCGTGCGGTCCGTCTCGAGGCCCGGCGCGCCGTAGCCCGTGAAGAGCGACCAGTTGAGCTCGCTGTCGAGGCCCGCGATCTCGTGGGGGAAGAGGCGGCCGGCGAGCTCGGCGCCGACCTGCTGCTCGGGCACGAGGTCCTCACCCACGTAGATGGGCGGTGTCACCGAGTCCATCAGGATCGACCAGTGGATGGGCACCCACCAGCCGAACGGCGTGTTGAAGCGCCCGGCGCGCACGCCGATGGCCTCGCTCGGCTGCCAGCGCACGTACGCCTGCTCGAGCTCGAACTGGCTCTCGCCCCGGTAGCCGTCGAGGCTCGTCTCGTGCTCGTACTCGGCCTCGACGAAGCCCTGGAAGCTGTGCCAGCGCGTGTCGGCGAAGCCATTGACGTGGTTGAAGCCGGCGGTCGAGGGCCGCACGCTGCTGTCTTCGAAGCTCGCGTCGAACCAGCCGCCGACGCGCGTGGCCGGCGCGTCGCTCGGCTCGGCGAAGACGTCCGGGCCGACGCCGACGCGCCAGCCGTCCGCGCCGGCCGGCGAGGCGGCGAGACAGAGCACGGCGACGAGCGGGCGGAGCGCGCGCAAGGCCGGCGCAGTATAGAGGCCCGTGCGGGGGGCGCCGTTATCCTGCGGCCGGGGAGGTGCTGCGGGCTTGCGACTCTCGATCGGCGCGCGCTGGACGCTCCGCTACGCCTTCGCCCTGGCCATCTCCTTGAGCCTGTTTGCCGCGGTGCTCTACACCGCCGTGGCGCGCCGCATCAACCGTGAGGCGCATCTGGTCACCGAGATCCACGCGAGCGAGCTGCTCGAGTCGCTGCGCACCCAGACCCAGGAGCATCCGCGCGACGTGGTGCTGGCGTGGCTTCGCAAGCGCATCGACCGCACCGTGCGCGAGTCCGACCCCGACCTGAAGCTCGGCATCCAGTACACGGACGAGCGTGGCGAGCCGATCGCCTCCGCCGGCTCGCTCGCGGGTGAGAAGCTCCCGATCCCCGAGGACGTGCTGCGCGGGCAACGGCGCTCGGTCCTGCGCGCCGTGAATCTCGGCAGCGAGCACGCTCACGTCGTGAGCGTGGTGGCCGCGCCGGGCGGCTTCCTCCAGGTCGCGATCGACACGGGGCGCTACGCCGAGAACGTGGCCTTCGTGCGCGAGGTGATCCAGGTGGCGCTGCCGCTCACGATCCTGTTCACCGCCGGGGTGGGCTTCCTGCTGGCGCGCAGCGCCCTGGCCCCGATCCAGCGCATCAACCAGGCCGCGCGCCGCATCTCGGGCTCGAACCTCGACGAATCGATCCCACAGCGCGGCTCCGGCGACGAGCTCGATCAGCTCGCCGGGACGCTGAACGCGATGATGGCGCGCATCCGCGAGGGCGTGGACCGCATGCGCCGCTTCAATTCCAACGCCGCGCACGAGCTGCGCACGCCGCTCTCGCGTCTCTGCGGCCGTGTCGAGTCCGTCCTGCAACGCCCGCGCCGCGACGACGAGTACCGTGACGCGCTCCAGCAGGTGCTGGACGAAGCGCACGAGCTCGCCGCGGGCGTGAACGCGATGCTGCGCCTCTCGCAATCGGAGTCGGGTCTCTCGCGCGAGCAGCGCCAGCGGGTGGCGCTCGGCCCGTTGCTGGAAGAGCTGGTCGAGTTCTTCCGGCCGCTCGCGGAGGAGCGCGGCATCGCGATCGAGGCGGGCCCGTTCTCGCCCGCCGCCGTCGAGGGCGACGGCTCCTGGCTGCGCCAGCTCTTCTCCAACCTGGTGGACAACGCGGTGAAGTACTGCGGGCCGGGCGCACACATCCGCATCGACGACCGGCGCGAGGGCGACGAGATCTGCGTGAGTGTCGCCGACGACGGCCCCGGCATCGCGGCCGACGAGCTGCCGGAGATCTTCGAGCGCTTCGAGCGAGGCGCGGGCCAGCAGGGGCGGCCCGGCTTCGGCCTCGGCCTGCCGCTCGCGCGCGAAATCGCCCGGGCGCACGGCGGGCGGATCCAGGCGGCGAGCCAGCCCGGAAAAGGCGCGACGTTCTCGGTCTGGCTGCCGGTACCTGCGCATGCCTGATTCGCCCCTTCAGGTTGTCTTCATACTTCGCTTCTACGCTCGCCGGCGGCCATGAAGATCCTGTACGTCGAGGACGACCCGGAAGCGCAGGCGTTCGTGTCTCGTGCGCTCCGCGAGTCCGGCTTCGTGGTGGACACCGCCGGCGACGGCCCGGCGGGCTTCGAGCT
Source organism: uncultured delta proteobacterium (assembly GCA_963716895.1). GTDB lineage: Bacteria > Myxococcota_A > UBA9160 > UBA9160 > UBA6930 > JBFIYM01. The sequence goes on along the minus strand of CAVQUJ010000010.1, from coordinate 1,671,149 downwards.
GGCCTCGGCCGGCGCATACGACGTGCTGATCCTGGACGTGAAGCTGCCGGGCATGAGCGGCTTCGAGCTGTTACGCCGCTTGCGACGCTCGAACGTGAACGTGCCGGTGCTGTTCCTCACCGCGCAGGGCGAGGTGGCCGACCGCATCGAAGGCCTCGAGCTCGGCGCCGACGACTACCTCGCCAAGCCCTTCGCGCTCGCGGAGCTGCTCGCGCGGCTGCGCGCGGTGGCGCGGCGCCATCTCCGGCACGCCAAGGACGGCGTGCTCCAGGTGGGCGATCTCGTGGTGGACTCCGAGCGGCACCACGTCGAGCGCGCGGGGCGCCGCATCCAGATCACGCCGAAGGAGTTCCAGCTCCTCGAGTACCTCGTGCTGAACACGGGCTACGTGCTGTCGCGCAGCATGATCGCCGAGAAGATCTGGGGACACGGCTTCGAGAGCTACTCGAACGCGATCGACGTGCACGTGAACAACCTGCGCAAGAAGGTCGATCGCGGCAGCGCGAGGAAGCTGATCCACACGGTCAAGGGCCTCGGCTACGTGCTCGAAGAGCGCGCCGACGACGCCGAGCCCGATGCCTAGAGCAGCTCCGCTGCTCCTCGCGCTGGTGTTCGTGCTCGCGTGCCGGCCGACCGTGCCCTTCGCGCAGGAAGCGTTCTTCTCGCACGAAGGTCGTGCCCTGCCCGCGGCGGCGGACTGCGAGCGCTGCCACCAGGAGGTGTACCAGGAATGGCACGAGTCCGGGCACGCACGAGCCTGGTCGAGCGAGAGCTTCCTCGCGGCGACGCACTCGGGGCAGGTCGAGGCCTGCAGCGCCTGCCACGCGCCGGCGCCGCTGGTGGCCGGCCAGCCGCCGGCGCTGCGCGGCGAGCGTCGCGACGAGGGCGTCACCTGCACCACCTGCCATCTCTCCACGGTGCCGGGCGCCGCGCCGCTCACGATGCGCGGCCCGGCCAGCCGCTCGCTGCCGGTGGAGGTGCATCCGGTGATCGCGGAAGACCCGCTCTATCGCTCGAGCGAGCTGTGCGGAGGCTGCCACGAGGCGACGTTCGCCGAGTGGAAGGCCGCGCCGCTCCCGCGCTCCGGCAAGCAGCAGACCTGCCAGGGCTGCCACATGCCCTCCATCCACCGCACGGTGGAGTCGGTGAACGACGCGGTGCCGTACTCGCCCGTGTTCGTCGCGCTGGAGAAGACGCAGCGGCTGCGCCGCCACCGCTTCGCCGTGCCGCACGACAGTGGCGAGCACGTCCGGCTCTCCGCGGAGCGGCGCGCCGATTCTCTCACCGTGCGCGTCGAGAATCGCCTGCCCCACGCGCTGCCCACCGGCAGCTTCGGGCGCCGCGAGGTGAGGCTGTTCGTCTCGTGGCCGGGCGGCGCGACCGAGCTGCCGTTCGCGGCCCGGCCGGGCACACCGCTCGAGGCGCGCAGCGCGCGGACCGTCGCGGTCCCCCTCGACGCCAGCGCGCGCGCGGCCGCCGTCACGGTCTCGTTGCGGCGCTTCGAGCCGGCCTCGCGCACCTGGCAGGAGCTCGCGCACCTCGAGTCGCCTCCGCCGGGGTGACGCCGCTCACCATTCCGGGCCGGCGCCGCCCCATGTGAAGAACTCCTTCATGGTGGCTTCAGCTTCGCCATAGATCGCTCGCCGATGCTCCGCCGGTTCGCACCAACGGCGGAGCGCCATGAAGCGCATCGAGCGGTTCTGCAAGACGACGCGTTGGTTCCACTGGACGTTCGTGCTGCCCTTCCTGGGCCTCGCGGCCACGGGCGCGACCCTGGCGCTGCGCGAGCAGATCGGGCTCGCGGACGACACCACGCGCACGCTCGTGCGCGTGCACGAAGCAATCGCGGCGCTCTGGCTGCTGGCGCCGCCGCTGGTGCTGCTGTCGGGCCAGACGCGCGCGGCGCTCGCCGACCTCACCTTGCCGTTCCACCTGACGCGCGACGACCTGCGCTGGCTCGCGCTCCAGCCGTTGGCCGTGCTCGGCCGCGCGGACCTCCCGCCGGCGGGCAAGCTCAACGGCGGGCAAAAGGTCAACGGGCTGCTCGCCGCCGCCGTCGCCCTCGGGCTCGCCGCCACCGGGATCTGGCTCTGGCGGCGGCCGGGTGCACTGCTGCCCTGGCTCGTCCACCTGGCGCTGTTCGTCGCGTGGGTGCCTGCGTTCATCGGCCACTTCTACCTCGCGGTCCTGAACCCCGGCACGCGGCATTCGCTCCGCGCCATGTTCGCGGGCGACGTCGAGCGCGACTGGGCGCAGCACCACCATCCGCTCTGGGTCGAGACGGCGACCCGCGACACGAGCGCTCGGGTGACGACTGCCTCCGACGCCGCGCCCGTCGCAGGGCCGTTCGGCAGCGTGGCGTTGGCGGATGAGCAGGCGTAGGCATGCGCTGGAAACCGCGCTCGTGATCGGGCTCTGGGCCGTCAGCTGGCGCACGGCGCCCGCCACCGCCGAGGAGCCCGTGCCGCGCGCGCCGTGGCTCGACGCGCTCGACCGGCGCGCGGGTGATCTGGTCTCGCCGCGCGCTCTCGCGCGCGCCCACGCCGACCTCGAAGGCATCACGCAGTGCAGCGAGTGCCACGACGGTCTGCGCGCCACGCCCGACGAGCGCTGCCTCGACTGCCACCAGGACGTGGCCGAGCGCAGGCAGAGCCGGCTCGGCTGGCACGGGCAGCTCGAGGGCCGCTGCAGCTCGTGCCACGTCGAGCACCGCGGCGCAGAAGCCGACCTGGCCGGCCTCGATCGCGACACTTGGAATCACGAGCTCGCGCGCTTCCCGCTGCGAGGTGCGCACGTCTCCGTCGCCTGCGACGACTGCCACCGCCGCGCCGGCGAGGACGGCAAGGTCGGCTTCCACGCGCAGGGCATCGCCTTCGCACGATGCGCCGACTGCCACGACGACGTCCACGGCCGTGCCTTCCTGGCTGGGCGCGACTGCGGCGCCTGCCACGACGAGCGCGGCTTCCGCGCCGACGCGCTCCGGGCCGGCGGCTTCGATCACGCGCGCGATGCGGGCTTCGCGCTCGCTGGCGCGCACGCGAAGGTGCCGTGTGCCGGATGCCACGCGGAGGATCGCCGCGCAGCGGAGCAGGCCGCGCAGCGCCACCCCGGGAGCAGCGCGCCGCGCGACTGCGCGGGCTGTCACGAGGATCCGCACGCGGGCGCGCTCGGGAGCGGCTGTGCGAGCTGTCATTCGACCGCCACCTTCGCGGCGGCGGGGAAGGGGTCGCGCTTCGAGCATGCGCGCGACACGAAGTTCCCGCTCGACGCGCTGCACGCGAAGCTCGCGTGCGGCGCATGCCACGAAGGGCTCGCCTTCTCTGCCCGAGGGCGCGACTGCGCCGACTGCCATGCCACTGCCGCGGCCTTCCTCGCGGGCGACGCCGGAGGCGCGCGCGCCACCCCCGACCCGCACGCGAGCGCCGCCCGCTGTCGCGACTGCCACGTCGCGAACGTGGCGGCGCCGACCCTGCTCGACTACGAGCGCGCCTGCCTCGGCTGCCATCCCGCGCCCTACGGCTCGTTGCTCGTGAGCCGGAAGCGCATCGTGGACGAGCGGGTGGTGCAGGCCGAGGCCGCGCTGCGCGCGCGCGAGCTTGCGCGCCAGCGCGGCGAGGCGGCGGGCACGGCGGAGGGCGATGCTGCTCTCGCCGCGAGTGTGGCGCGCATCGCGCGGAGCGGCCTCCATCACGCCGCGCTCTCCGAGGCGGCGCTGCTCGGGGTGCTCGAGTCGCTCACCGCCGACGAGGCCGCCCGATGACGCGCAGCGCGGCTCTCTTCGCCCTGCTGCTCGCGGCCTCGCCCGCGGCGGCCAGCATGCGCCTCGCGCGGAACGTCGAACGGAGCGGCTGCGGCGAGCTCGTCGCGAGCCTGGCGCACGAGCTGGCCGAGACGCAGCTCGACGGGAGCGCCGCCGCGGTCGATCTCGACGCCCGCGCTTGGCGCCTCGACGAGCCCGCCGTCTACCGGCGCAAGGGCAGCGAGCTCGCGAGCGACGAGCGCTATCGCGTCGGCGACGGCGCGGTGCGCATCCGCATCACGCTCACGCCCGACGCCGGTCGCTTCACGGCCGACGTGCTGCCCGAGCCGGCAGGGGATTTCGCGGTCGCGCTCGCCGAGTACCTGCCGGGCCTCGCGTTGCCCTGCCGCGCAGAGGGGAGCCTCGCGCTCGAGCCGAGCGGAGACTCGGGGCGCGCTCCCGAGAGCGCCGCCGCGGTGCACGCGCTGCTGCGGAGCGCCACCGAGGAGCTCTACGACCAGCACTTCGCGGCGGCAGACGCCGCGCTGCTCGAGGCCGAGCGGCTGGTGCCGCAGTCGGACACCGTGCGCTGGATGCGGGCGCGCGTCGCCTATCTGCAGGGAGAGGCGCTCCCCGCGGACGACCGCGACGGACGCCTCGCCGCCTTCGAGCGCGCGGAGCAGCTCGCCGATCAGGCCGTCGAGCGAGCGCCGGAGCACGGCGAGGGTTGGCTCTGGCGGGGCATCGCGCGCGGTCGCATCACCACCACGCAGGCCGGACTGCGCCGCGCATTCGACGTCCTGCGCGGCGAGCGCGGGCCCGCCTGGGTGGCGCACTGCTTCGAGCGCGCCATCGCACTCCATCCAGACTACGTGCACTTCGGCTTCTCGGCGGCTGGCGATGCGCGCGCCGGCGCCGCGGAGCTCTATCGCCTGCTCCCGAGCGGCGCCTGGGCACGGCCGGTGATCGGCGTGACGCAGGACCTCGACCGCGCCGTCGAGCTCGCGCGCGAGGCACTGGAGATCCAGCCGGTGCGGATCGAGTACGCGAAGGAGCTCGGCGTCGCGTTGCTCTGCCGCTCGGTCACGCATGGCGCCGATCGCGCCGAGGCGGAGCGCGTGCTGCTCGGCGCACTGGAGCTGCCCGCCCGCACTCCGTACGAGCGCACCGACCGGCGCCACGCGCAGGAGCTGCTCGCGAGCCCGCCCGAGCGCGCCTGCGGCTACAGCCGCGACGCGTGGGACGCGGGCACGGCCGTCGCCGGAGTCGCCCGATGACGCGCCGCGGGCTCGCGCTGCTGTGGCTGACGGTCGCCGCACTCGGCAGCCTGTCGACGCATGCGCACGCCCAGACGGCGCGTGTCTGGGAAGTGAACGGCGTCCGTCTCGAAGCCTCGCAGGTCGAGCGCCTCGCCAGCGACATCGCGCGCCAGACCGTCGTCGCCGTCGAGCGTCAGCCCGGGCTCACGCTCCGGCCCGAGCAGGCGACCGCGCTCGAGGGCCTCTACCACGAAGTCGCGCTCGACACGTACGACCGCGTGGTCGCCGTCGTGAACCGCAGCGATCTCGACGACGCCGCGAAGGAGGCCGAGGTGAAGCGACTCGTGATCGAGGGCCAGGAGCACAGCACCGTGCGCGTGGCCGAGCTGCTCGACCCCGCGCAGTACGCGACCTACCGCGCGTGGGAGCAGAAGCAGGTTGCGGCGTTCCAGCAGCGCGGGCTCTGGTCCGGCGGGCGGCGCGGGCGGAGGGCGGGGCAATGAGGCGCGCGGCGCTCCTCGCAGCGAGCGTGGTCCTCGCGGCCGGCGCCGCGGCGGCGGAGGGCCTCGACTGGGAGGTCGCGGAAAGCCCGGACGCGTCCGCTCCGGTGCTCGCGGCGCGCAACGTGCGCGACGGCGTGCTCGAGCTGGGTGATGCCTACTTCGACGGCGGCACCGCGCTGTTCGGAAGCTTCGCGCTGCTCGCCTCGCAGCTCTGCATGGGCGCCTCGGACGCGATCGGGCTCGTGGACGACAACCCGGTCACGCAATACGTCGCCAAGGGCGTGATCTCGAAGAACGTCGCGAAGATCGCCTTGCTCTGGCACGACGCGGGTGCCGAGTCGCTGCTCGGCTCGCACGGGCTCGAGACCGAGCACTGGGCGAGAGGCCAGGTCGCGGCGCTGAATCCCTTGCTCTCCGACGCGGATGTGAGCGAGATCGAGGGACCGCTGCCGCTCGATCCGCTCGCCTTCGTCGGCGACGCGATGATCCATACCGAGGCGTACCAGCCGGCGGCTCCGTTCGTCGATCTCGGGGCCGCCCTGGTCGTGGACGTCGGGCTGCGTCCGGCCGCGAGCGTGCTCCGCATCTTCCAGCAGCGCGACGCGGCGGACGCGCTCGACGCGCGCTCGACCCGCTTCTGGAGCCGCGCCATCGAGTGGGGCTGGTGATGCGCGCGCCGCGCTCGCTCACACGCCGGCATCCGCGCGTCCTCCTCGCGGCGCTCGCGGCGCTCACGCTGGGGCTCGGCGCGGCGGCGCCCTTCACGCGCTGGGACGCAAACCCCGACCTGCTCACGGTCGAGGGCAGCCCAGAGCTCGCAGCCTACCGGAGCTATCTCGCGGATTTCGGCAGCGACGAGCTGCTCGTGATCGCCTTCGAACGCCCGGACCTGCTCGCGCCGTCGGGCCTCGCGATGGTCCGAGCGCTCACCGACGCGCTGCGCGACGTCGACGGCGTCGAGGACGTGTCGAGCCTCGACACCGCCTACGACGTCGCCTTCGGCCCGTTCGGCCCGTACGCCGCGCCGCTCGTGCCGGACGACCTCGCTGCGGCGCCGCCGCCTGCCGCGCTGCTGGCGCAGGCGCGCGCGCTGCCGATGGCGCGCGACGGCCTGGTGGACGCCGAGGGGCGCACCACGGCGCTGGTGGTGAAGCCGCGCGCGAAGCGAGATCGGCGCGAAGGCGCGCCGGACGCAGCGCAGCGTGCTCGACGGCGTGGACGCCGTGCTGGCGCGGCCGGAGTTCGGCGGCATCGCTTTCCACCTGGCCGGATCGCCCGTCTTCAATCGCGAGCTCGAGCGCCTCAACACGCGCGACAACGCGCTGTTCACGCCGGTGGCCGCGGGGCTGGTGACGGTGCTGCTCGCGCTGGCTCTACGCAGCTTTGCGATGACCGCCCTCGCGATGGCGAGCGTGGCGGGTTCGGTGGCCTGGGTGCGCGGCGCCATGACGCTGCTCGACGTTCCCTTGAACACCACCACCTCGCTGCTCGCGCCGCTCCTGATGGTGATGTCGGTGTGCGTCGTGCTGCACGTGTTGGTGCGCTACCAGCGCCAGCTCGCGGCGGGAGCGACGGCGGCGGCCGCAGTGGACGAGATCGAGGCGCACGTCTTGCTGCCGGCGGCGCTCACCGCGGCCACCACCGTGATCGGCTTCGTTTCGCTGCTGGTGTCGCCGATCCCGAGCGTCCGCACCTTCGGCGTGTTCTCGGCGTTCGGCGCCGCGGTGTCCTTCGTGCTGGGCGGCGTCGCCGTGCCGGCGGCATTGCGTGTGCTCGCGCCCGGCGGCCGGCCCGCCGGCCGCGATCGCACCGGCGCGCTGCTCGCCGCGATCGCGCACTTCTCCGAGCGCCGCGCGGGGCTCGTGCTCGGCGCCACGGCGCTGCTCACGCTGGCCGGCCTCGCTGCGCTGCCGCGCTTGCGCGTCTCGACGCACGACGGCGAGTTCTTCCCGCCGGACCATCCGCTCAATCGCGCCTACGACTTCATCGAGGCGCGGCTCGGCGGCATCACCCCGCTCGAGATCGTCTTCGAGAGCGATCGTCCGGCCGGCCTGCGCGACCCGGCGGCGCTCGCCGCGATCTCGCAGGTACAGTCCTTCCTCGACGACGAGCCGAAGACGCTCCGCGGCGTCTCGATCGCGGACTGGGTGGATCAGGCGCGCGACGCCCTCGAGCCCGCCGAGCGCCGCGCGCTGCCGCTCGACGCCGCGGGCCTCGAGCGCGTCGCCTTCGTGCTCGAGGCGGTGGCTCACGACGATCTGCCGTACTGGGTGCGGGACGACTGGCGCGAGGCGCGGCTCTCGACGCGCTCGCTCGCGCTCGACTCCGAGCAGAACCACGCGCTGCTGCTGCGAGTCGAGGGCGCGGCGCGCGAGGCGCTCGCCGGTGTTCCCGGCGTTCACGCCACGGTGACGGGCCTCGTGCCCGTGTTCGCGCGCATGGAGGAGTACCTGCTCCGGAGCCAGATCCAGTCCTTCGGTACGGCGCTTCTCGCGATCTTCGGGGTCTTCGCGTTGCTGCTGCGTTCGCCCGGCTGGGCGCTGGTGGCGATGGTGCCGAACGTGGTGCCCGTGGTGCTGACGCTCGCCTGGATGGCGCTGGCGGGCATCCCGCTCGACGTGGTCACGGTGATGATCGCGAGCATCACGCTCGGCATCGTGGTGGACGACACCATCCACCTGCTCCACGGCTTCGAGCACGCGCGCGCCGAGGGCCTCGCGCCGGGCGCCGCGATGGGCGACGCGCTCGCGAAGAGCGGCCATGCGCTCCTCTTCACGGCGCTCGTGCTCGCGCTGGGCTTCGCCACGCTGTCACTCTCCGAGTTCCGTCCCACCGCGCGCTTCGGCGAGCTCACCGCAGTGACGATCGTGGTGGCGCTCGCGGCCGAGCTGCTGCTGCTGCCCGCGCTCGTCCACACGCTGGCGCCGCTGCTCGAACGAGCGCCCGCCGCGCAGCAGGAGGTCGCATGAACGCGTCGTCCGGCCACTCCGCGCCTGCCTGGATGATCACCTGGTCACCCGCCGGCGACCGGCTCGCCACGGCCTCCGAAGACGGCACGGTGCGCATCTGGCGCGCGGCCGACGCCGCGCTCCTGCACGTGCTGGCCGGGCACGACGACGGCGTGTGGTCCGCGACCTGGTCGCCCGACGGGAAGCGTCTGGTCTCGGGCGGGAACGACGGCCGCGTCTGCCTGTGGGAGACCGGGAGCGGCAAGCTCCTGGCGCAGCTCGAGCCGGGCGGCGGAGCGATCTGGGCGACGGGCTGGTCGCCGCGCGGCGGCTTCTTCGCGGCGGGCTCTCGCGACGGCCGGGTGCGGCTCTTCGACGGCACGACGGGGCGCCTGCGCGGCGCGCTCGAGGGCCACACCGACCTCGTGAAGGACCTCGTCTTCTCGCCCGACGGCAAGAGGCTCGCGAGCTCGAGCGACGACCGCAGCATCCGCATCTTCGATCTCGCGAGCGGCGAGACGCGGCTCGTGCTGCTCGGCCACGAGCACATGGCGAACACCGTCGACTTCACGCCCGACGGGCGCGGCGCTCGTGAGCTGCTCGCACGACCGCAGCGTGCGCTGCTGGGACCTCGGCGACGGGCCGCGAGCGCTGGGCGGTGCAGGCCCACGAGGACGACATCGACGCGGCGCGCATCTCGCCCGACGGCCGGCTCGTGGCTTCGTCCTCGCACGATCGCACGGTGCGGCTCTTCGACGTCGCGAACGGCGAGCGGGTCGGCGAGATCCGCGGCCACACCGACGAGGTGGAGTGGGTGTCGTGGTCGCCCGACGGGCGCATGCTCGCCACCGCCTCGATCGACGCGCAGGGCCGCACTCTTCGACGCGCGCAGCGGTGCGCTGGTGCGCGTGCTCGAGGGCCGGAACCTCGCCGTCTCGACGCTCCGCGCCAACGCGCGGGGCGAGGTCGCCGTGGTGCAGGACGACCGCACCGTCCGCGTGATCGATCCGCGTCGCCGGCGTGGCGCGCTTCGCGGTGAGCGAGCTGCACGAGCAGGCGATCAAGGACGCGGCGTGGTCACCGGACGGCGACCGGCTCGCGCTCGCCTCGCTCGACGGCAGCGTGAGCGTGCTCGACGTGCGCGCGCACCCGGAGCGCACGCCGCGCGCATCGCGCTCGCGCGCGGCGCCTACGCGGTCGACTGGTCGCCCGACGGCAGCACGCTCGCGATCGGCCTCTCCGACGGCTCGGTGGAGCTGCGCGACGCCGAGCGCGGCGCACGCTACTCGCGCGCTACCACGACCACGAGGATCCCGTCTACGCCGCTCGCGTTCCGCCCGGACGGCTCGGCGCTCGCGACGCGCCGCGCCGCGACGGGCTCGTGGGGCTGCGGAGCGGCAGCGCCTTCCGCTCGCTCGCGGGCCACGAGGACATGGTGGTGTCGCTCGCCTGGTGGCCCGACGGCAGCCGGCTCGCCTCCGGCTCGCGCGACGCCACGATCCGGCTGTGGGACGCGGCGGGCCGCGCGCTCGGCGTGCTGCTGCGGCCATCGCGCTCACGGTCTGGGGCCTCGCCGTCACGCCCGACGGCGCGCGCCTGCTCTCGTCCTCGTTCGACCACGACGTGCGCGTGTGGCGCGGCGGCGGCGACGGAGCGCGTGCTCGCGGGCCACACGCGGCAGGTGGGCGCGCTCGCCGCGCTCGACGCGCGCACGCGCGATCTCGGGCTCGCGCGAAGGGCCTGTGCCGCGTCTGGGACCTCGACACCGGCGCCTCGCGCATGCCTCCGCCCTCACACCCTCCCGCTCGCCGAGGAGGCGCGATGAGCCTCTCGCTTCCGGGGGCTACGCGGCGCGCAGGCGCCGATGCGGGTCGGCGGTGCCGCGGCGCGAGGTCGGCGCGCTCGAGGTGGCACGTCTCGACGGCGCGCAAGCTCGTCAGCGCTCTGGGCCGCGCTGCTGCGTGCGCGGGCCGGCGCCGAGACGCTGCGCCGCTACCAGGAGCGCCGGCTGCGCCGCCTGCTCGAGCGCGCCTACGCCGAGGTGCCGCTCTACCGCGAGAAGCTTCGACGCCGCCGGCGTGCGTCCGCGCGACTTCCAGTTCCTCCCCGACCTGCGCCGCTTCCCGATCCTCGAGAAGGACGAGGTGCGCGACCGCTTCCCCGACGGCGTGCGTCGCGCGCGGGCACCGACCTCGCGCGCTGCCGCATCCAGCAGACCTCGGGCTCCTCCGGGCCGCTGCATGGAGATCGCGCTCTCGCTGCGCTGCGACGACGCGCGCAACATCTACAGCCAGCGCATCTACGGCTGGCACGGCTTCCGCTGGTGGCGCAGCGCGGCCTACCTGTTCCCGTACCCGCTGCCCTTCGAGAACAACCTCGGCCTCTACCGGAACGCCTGGCTCGACGCGAAGCAGCCACCCGACCGCGTGATCGATCAGCTCGCACGCGCTCCGTCCCGTGGTGCTCGCCGCCACGCCGAGCGACGTGCTCGAGCTGCTCGAGGGCATGACGCCGGGCCGCGACCTCACGGGCATCGGGCTCCGCGCGCTCTGCCTCCACTCCGAGCCGGTCTCGCCCGACGAGCGCGCGCACTTCGAGGCGGTGTTCGGCTGCCCCGTGCGCACCAACTACTACTGCAACGAGGTCTGGGCGATCGCGGCGGAGTGCGAGCACGGCCGCCTTCACGAGTTCTCCGACAACGTGGTGCTCGAGCTGCTCGACGACGCCGGCGCGGCCGGTGCCGGACGGCACGCCGGGCGAGGTGGTCGTCACTGGCCTCAACGGCTTCGTGCAGCCGTTCATCCGCTATCGGCTCGGCGACGTGGCCGTGCGGAGCCGCGAGCGCGGCTGCGCGTGCGGGCGCGCGCTGCCCGTGCTCGAGCGCGTCGAGGGCCGCGACGACGACGTATTCGTCCACGCCGACGGGCGGCGCATCCATCCCTCGAAGATCACCGTGGCTGCAAAGTCCCCGTGCTTCGCGTACCCGGGCCTCCAGGTGTTCCGCGACTACCAGATCGCGCAGACGGCGCCCGACCGGGTCGCGCTGCGCGTCGTGGCGGGCCGCGACCGCGAGCATTTCGCCGAGTGCGCGAAGCAGGGCGCCGCGAACCTCGAGCACCTGCTCGCGCCGGGCGTGCGCGTGGACCTCGAAACGCCCGCGCGGCTCGCGGCCGGCGCGGGCGGCAAGCGAAAGATCTTCTCGCGCGAGCTCGCGCGAGCCGAGGAGCAGCGATGACGACGGGCTTTCACGCGGGACCGGTGAGCTGTGTGGACATGCGCGCCGACGGCGCGCTCGTGAGTGGCGGCTACGACGCCGCGCTGCGGCTCTGGAGCGCCTCGGGCCGCGCGGAGCGCGAGCTCTCGGGGCACCGTGCGCTCGTGAACGCGGTGCGCTTCTCGCCCGACGGCGCGCGCATCGCCTCGGCGTCGAGCGACCACAGCGCGCGCGTCTGGGACGCCGAGAGCGGCACCTGCCTGCGCGCTCCTCGCCGGCCATCGCGACGACGTCAACGCCGTCGCGTGGTGCCCGGACGGCACGCGCGTCGCGACGGCGTCCTTCGACGGCACGGCGCAGATCCACGACGCCGTGAGCGGCGCGCTGCTGGCCACCTGCCGGGGCCACGAGGCCGACGTGAACGGCGTGGCGTGGAGCCCCGACGGGCGCCTGCTCGCCACGGCCTCGGACGACCGCAGCGTGCGGCTCTGGGCGCCGGACGGCGCGCCGCGCGGCGTGTTGCGCGGCCACACGGACTGGGTGGACTCCGTCGCCTTCAGCCCGGACGCGAGGCTGCTCGCCTCCGCTTCGCTCGACCGCAGCGTGCGCATCTGGGACGTCGTCTCGGGCGCCTGCGTCGCGGTGCTCGGCGATCACGGCTGCACCGTGAAGGCGGTGGCGTGGAGCCCGGACGGCAGCCGCCTCGCGAGCGCCGCCTACGACAAGCGCCTCCGCATCTTCGCGCGCGACGGCTGGCAGGAGGTCGCGTCGCTGCGCGACACACGGATGTGGAACCGCAGCCTCGCCTGGGGCCAGGCCGGCACGCTCGCGACCGGCTCCTTCGGCCGCGCGCCCGTGCGCTGGCGCGTGGGTGAGCCGCGAGCGCGCACGGCCGACCGGCTCGGTACGCCCGGCATCAACGCCCTGGCGCTCTCGCCGGACGGCGGGCTCGCGGCGCTGGCCTGCGACGACGGCGGCGCGCGCGTCGTCGAGCTCGCCACGGGACGCATCGTGCGCGAGCGCTTCGACCACGAAGGCGCCGTGCTCTCGGCGGCGTGGAGCGCGGACGGCGAACGCATCGCCTTCGGCGGCTGGGACGACCGGGTCGCGCTCTACGGGCCCGGGCGCTCCTCGCCGCTCGTGTGGATCCCCGGCCACGGCGAGCCGGTGAACGCGCTCGCCTTCGCGCGCGACAGCCGCTCGCTCGCGCTCGGCGGCTTCATGGGCACCGTCTCGATCTGGGACGCGACGAACGGCCGTGAGCTCGGGCTCGCCGGCCGCCACGAAGGCTCGGTCAAGGCCGTGGCCGCGCTGCCGGCCGGCGGCTGGCTCTCGAGCGGACGCGACGGTTGTCTGCGCGTGCACGACGGCAGCGGCTCACGCGCGATCGAGGTCGGCCCCACCATCGTGAACGGGGTCGCGGTGGATCCGAGCGGGTGCCGTGCGGCCTGCGTGAGCCGCAGCCGCGGCGTCGAGCTCTTCGATCTCGGGAGCGGCGCGCGCCTCGCTTCCTACCGTGGGCACGCCTGCTCGGCGCGCACAGTGGCGTTCTCGCACGACGGCGCCACGGTCGCCGCCGGCTACTACGACGGCCAGCTGCTGCTCTGGTCGGTCGCGGCGCCCGAGCGGAGCCAGCGCTGGGCCCGGCCCTTCGGCGCCGTCCCGCTCAGCACGGTGGCCTTCGCGCCCGGCGACGAGACGCTCGTGGTCGCGAGCTGGGATCCGCACGGCCGCTTCGCCCTCGTGGACGTCGCGAACGGCGCGGCGAAGAGCGAGCACGCGCTCGCGCGGAGCTGGCGATGACGCCGGTGGAGCAGCGGCTGCTCTCGGGCTGCGTGCCCGAGGTCGAGGAGGTGCTGGCCGCTCTCCCCGAGGCCGAGCGCCCAGCGCTCGGCCGCACGCTGGTCGAGCTCGCCGAGGACGGCAAGCGCACGCTGCTCGAGCGCATCGCTGCCGGCACCGCGCTCGCGCTGCTCGGCGACCCGCGCCTCGAGACGCGTGCGCCCGCCATGCGGCTGGTGCCGGGGGGCCCGTTCCTGCGCGGCTCGAACCTCGAGCAGGCTGCCGCCGTGGCGCGCGAGTACGACCTGCCGCTCTCGTGGCTCGCGAAGGCCTGCCCGCAGGGCGAGCTCGAGCTCGACCCCTTCGAGATCGCGCGCTTTCCGGTCACGCAGCAGGAGTGGGCCGAGTTCCTGGCGCAGAGCGGCGGCGGCGAGCGTCCGCGCGGCTGGGAGAGCGTGCGGCCGCCGCGCGGGCGCGAGAACCATCCCGTGCACGGCGTCTCGCACGGCGCGATGCTGGCCTACTGCGACTGGCTCTCGCGCGAGACGGGGCTCCGTTACCGGCTGCCCACCGAGGCGGAGTGGGAGAAGGCGGCGCGCGGTGCGCTGGGCCGCGCGTATCCGTGGGGCGAGCGCTTCGACCCGCACTGCGCCAACACGCGCGAGGCGGGCGTCGGCGACACGACACCGGTCGGTGTCTTCCCCCAGGGCGTGTCTCCCTACGGCGCGCTCGACATGGCGGGCAACGTCGAGGAGTGCACGGGCAGCCTCTACCGGCTCTATCCCGGCAGTCCCGTCCAGGATCCCGAGGAGGGCAGCTACGTCGTCACGCGCGGCGGCTGCTTCGCGCTCGACGGCGACCTCGCGCGCTGCGATCGCCGCCACGGACTTCCCTTTGCGCCCGTCGCGGGCTTCCGCCTCGCGCGCAGTCGAGCCAACACCCAAGCCGGGGAGACCAGGCAGTGAACGAAGACCAGCTCCGTGCCCTCACCTTTTCGCACCGCGCTGCCCGGCTCGCGATGGCCGGCGTCGCCACGGGCCTGTTCGAGGCCATCGCCGACACGCCGCACACGGCCAGCGAGGTCGCGGCCGCGTGCGGACTCGCGCAGCGCGGCGCGAGCGTCCTGCTCGAGGCGCTCGCGGCGTTGGGCGTGATCGAGCGCTCGGGCGCCGCGTTCATCGCCACGCCGGCCGCGCGCGCCGTGTTCTGCGAGAAGGGCGAGGCGTCGCGCCGCCACACCGTGCTGCACGACCTCTGGCACACGGGGCTGTGGACGTCCCTCGAGGAGTCGCTGGCTTCGGGCCGGCCGGTCGCCGACCGCAGCCGCGACCCCTTCTTCACGCGCCCCGACGTGCTCGCGCGTTTCTTCCCGAACCTGGCGCAGGCGATGGCCGAGACCAGCCGCGACGAGGCCCACGAGTTCGCCGAGCGGCTGGCATTGCCTGCGTTCGCGCGGGTGCTGGATCTCGGCGGCGGCGCCGGCCAGTTCGCGCGCGCGGTCGCGGAGGCTCACGCAGACGCCGAGGTCGTGCTGTTCGATCTGCCCCCGGTGATCGCGGCGGGTGCAGCCGCCGCGCACCCGCGCGTCCACGCCGTGGCCGGCGACTTCCTGCGCGATCCGCTCGACCCGAGCGGCGCCGGCTACGACCGCGTGCTGCTGTCGCGCATCCTGATGGGGCTCGACGATGCGCACGCCGTCGAGCTGCTCGGCCGCGTGCGAGGGGCGCTCCGGCCCGGCGGCGTCGTGGACGTGATCGAGCTGCGCCGCGGCGAGGGAGCGGCCGGCCGCGTGGCCGCGCTGCTCGACGTGGACATGCTGCTGCTCACCGGCGGCGCGGTGCGCAGAGCCGAGGAGCTGCGCGCCCTGCTCGCCGCGGCGGGGCTGCATCCCGGCGAGCCCCGCTCGCTAGGCCGCCTCTTCGTGCGCATCGAGGCGCGGTCGTGAGAGGCCGGCTCGAGGGACGGGTCGCCTGGATCACCGGCGCCGGCCGCGGGCTGGGCCGCGCCATCGCGCTCGCCTACGCGGACGAGGGCGCCGGACTATTCCTGACCGCGCGCAGCGCGGACGAGCTGGAGCAGACCGCGAAGCTGGCGTCCGCGCGGGGCGCGGGCGTCGAGTGGTGCACGGCCGACGTGCGCTCGAAGGCGCAGGTCGAGGCCGCGCACCAGCTCGCGGTCGACACCTACGGCCAGGTGGACGTGCTCGTGAACAACGCGGGCGTGTGGATCGAGAAGCCCTTCCTCGACTTCACCGACGAGGAGTGGGAGCTCACGCTCGACACCAACGTGACCGGCGTCTACCGCTGCACGCGCGCGGTGCTGCCCGCGATGAAGGCGCGCCGCAGCGGGCGCATCATCAACCTGGCGTCGATCGACGGGCAGGTGGGCTTCCAGAGGCTGGTGCCGCAGTGCGCCTCGAAGTTCGCCGTCGTCGGCTTCACGCGCGCGCTCGCCAAGGAGCTCTGGGCGGACGGCGTGGCGGTGACCGCGATCTGTCCCTCCGAAGTGGACAAGAGCGTGGCGTGGGGCGAGGAGCCGAAGCATCGGCCCGGCGCGCCCGCGGTGAAGCTGCTGCCCGCCGACGTGGCGCGCGCGGCGGTGTTCCTCGCCTCCGACGCAGCGGAGGCGATGACGGGCGTGACGCTCGACGTCTACGGCATCGGATTCCTCGCGTCATGAGGAAGCTCGCGCCGTGGCTCGTCGCCGCGCTCCTGCTCTGCGTGGTGTTCCTGCGCGTGGATCTCGGCGCCACGGCACGCGCGCTGGCCACGGCCGATTGGCTGCGCTTCGTGCTCTCGGCCCTTCCGTTCGCGGGGATCTGGCTCGCGATCGACGCGGCCGCGCTCTCGCGCCTGATCTCGCGCTTCCACGCGCCGGTCGACTTCCGCAGCATGCTGCGGCTGCGCGGCGGCACGTACCTGTTCCTGGTGCTGTCCTACGACGCCGCGCAGGCCGCGCTGGCGCTCACACTCTCGCGCCGCCTGCGCCTCCCGCTGCTCGCGCTCGGCGGCACGTTCCTGTTCTACTACGCGATCGACTTCGCGACGATCGCGGGGCTGGGCTCGGTCGGGGCGCTCGCGATCCCGGGCCCGCACGGCGCCGCGCTGCGGCCGGCGCTCCTCGCGGCGTTCGCCCTCGTCGCGGGCGCCTTCCTCGCCGGGGTGTGGCTCGCCCGGCGCTCCGGCGCGCATCTGTTCGACACGCTGCGCCACGCAACGCCGCGCGACGTCGTCGAGTGGATCGGCTGGCGCTGCCTGTTCTACGGCTCCTTCGTCGCGTTCGCCGCGCTGACGCTGCCCGCCTTCGGCATCCACGTGCCGCTGCCCGCGCTCGTAGCGTGCGTGCCGGTCACGCTCTCGGTCGCGGCGCTCCCGATCACGATCTCGGGCCTCGGCTCTGCGCAGGTCGCGATGCTCGCGCTCTACGGCGCCTTCGCGAACGAGGCCGCCATCGTCGCCTACTCGCTCGCGCACAGCGTGAGCCTGATCGTGCTGCGCCTGCCGATCGGCCTCGCCTGCTGGCCAGCGGTGGCCGCCGCCGCGTCTCTCGACGAACCCCAACTCGCAAGAAGGAGTCCCACATGAGCCGACGCACGCTGGCGTTCTGCGTGTCGCTGCTGCTGCCGATGTTCGGCAGCGGCTGCTACACGATCCACCACGCCTATCACGGGGACAAGCTCCTCACGAACGGCCCCGGCCTCGATCGCCCCACGAAGGTGGTGCGTCATTTCGAGGCGTCCGACCGGCAGTTCTTCTGGATCCACGGCGGCATTCCGACGGGCGCGCCGCTGAACGGGCTCGCGCTCGCCGCGAAGGAGGCGGGCGACCATCCCGGCGTGGTGAACCTGAAGCTGAAGGAAGGCCAGCGCTTCACTGACCTCCTCATCACCCACATCCCGTGCATTCTCGGCGTGGTGTGCGGAACGTGGTCGACCTGGATCGAGGGCGACGTGGTGGACTACGCCGACGCTCCGACGGAAACGAACTAGAGGAGATGCACATGATCAACCGAATCCGCGCAGCCCTCGCCGTGCTGCTCTCGGTGGCCCTGTCGGGCTGCTTCACGATGACCCACACCTTCCCGCCGAACACCCAGTTCGGGCATCGACCGGACGGCTCGGTGAGCGTGAAGCACGTCGAGGACTACGGCATGAAGAACTACCTGCTCTCGGGCTTCCTGCCGTGGACGAGCTTCGGGACGAAGAACCTGGCGAAGGACCCGGGCCCGGGGCGGGAGCTGGCCGACGTCGAGATCATGACGAGGTTCAACTGGTTCGACTTCATCATCTCGATCGTGCCGGGCCTCTACTACGGCTACTACGTCTGGGCGCCGCGTCACGTGTACTTCGAGGGCACCGTGATCGAGCACGACGCCGAGGTGGTGGCAGCGACGCCCTAGCGCGCGAGGGCGAGCAGGCGAAGGAGCCCGCCCGCTGCGTCGGCCGGCGCGGCCTCCGCATGGGCGGCGCCGCGCGCGGCCTCCCACCACGGAGGCCGCGCGCCGCCGTCCTCGGCCAGGAGCAGCCGCCGTGCCGCGTCGGCGTAGTGCCGGGCGTAGTCGGGCGGGCGCGGGTCGCTCTCGCAGGCGAGCAGCATCGGGTCGAAGGCGGGCGCGCTCGCGGGCCTCGGCGGCGGCGAGCATGCGCAGCGCGTCGGCGTTGCGGATCTCGAGCGCTTGATCGTCGCGCGGCGCGGGGCCGCCGCCCGCGAGCCCGCGGCCGGGCAGCAGCAGCGCCGCGCGGCACGCGGCCCGCGCGCGCGCCGGCGAGCAGCAGCGCCACGTAGGCGCCGAGCCCGGCGCCGACGAGGCAGGCGTCGCCGGCCTCGAAGAGCGCGGCGTCGGCGTCGGCGGCGTGCAGCTCCGGCGTGTAGCTCGCCGCCGCGCGCCCAGGCCGAGTCGCCGTGGCCGGCGAAATCGAGCGCGAGCACGCGCCCCGGCCAGTGCGCGGCGAGCGCGGCGAAGTCGCGCGCCGAGCCGCCGAGCGCGTGCAGCGCGAGCAGCGTCGGGCCCGTCGCCCGCGCGCAGCTCGTGCAGCGCGACCTCGCAGCGTCCGCTCGCGAGCCGCTTCATGCGCGCCCGAGGAAGCCGAGCACGAGCGCCGCGGTCTCGCGCGGCTGCTCGATGTGCACGAAGTGGCCGGCGCCCGCGATCGCCGCGCGCTCGAGCACGGGCACGTAGGCGAGGCGCTCGCTGCGCCACGGCTCGGGCAGGCCCCACGTGTCGGGCTCGATCGCCCCAGACCGCGAGCATCGGCATGCGCGAGGCCGCGCCAGGCCGGCGCGATCCACTCGGGCCGCCACGGTCCGAAGCCGCGCGCGGCGTACGGGTCGGTCTTCCAGACGAAGCCGCCTTCCACCTCGCGCGCGCCGTGGGCCGCGAAGTAGCGCAGCCACTCGCGCGAGAGCCGCGGGTTCTGCTGCGCGGCGCCGCGCGACCAGCTCGTCGAGCGACGGGCTCGGCCGGAAGCTGCGGCGCGCCACGTTGCGCGCGGCGCCAGTCGAAGAACGCGGCGAGCAGCTCGGGCACGGTGCCCTGGTAGCGCCGCATGCCCTCGGCGCGAAGCCCTCGGGCGGCGGGCCGAAGCCGTCCATGTTCACGAGCCGGCGCACGCCGTCCGGGCAGAGCAGGGCGGCGTCCGTCGCGTGGCCGCCGCCGCGGCTGTGGCCCGACGAGGTGCGCGGGCCGGCCGAGGTCGCGGAGCACGTTCACGACGTCGAGCGACGTCGGCGAGCCACGCGTAGCCGTCGGGCCAGTCGGAATCGCCGTGGCCGCGCGAGTCGAGCGCGAGCACGCGGTAGCGCGCGGCGAGCAGCGGCGCGAAGGTGTCGAAGCTGCGCGCGTGGTCGTAGAAGCCGTGCGTCAGCAGCACGCGGCGGCGCCGCGGGTCGCCCCACTCGACGACGTGCAGGCGCAGGCCGAGCGACGACACGAAGCGCTCGCGCTCGGGCGCGACGGCGCCGGGGTACGAGACGTCCATGGGCGCGCGAGGATAGCGGCGCGCGGGACGTTCGTCAAGAGTCAAGTTGTTCGGGTCGCACGGCGTCGCGAGCAACTTTGACTTCTTGACGAACGTCCCCGCTAGTCCGCGCGACTCGGAGGTTGCATGGAAGTCGGCGTCTGTCTCCCGTACATGAAGCAGGGTCTCGATCGCGCCACGCTGCTCGGCTTCGCGCGCGCCGTCGAGGCGGGGCCGTTCGCGAGCTTGTCGTGCGGCGAGCGCATCACCGGTCCCGACCGTGGACCTCGGCCTCACGATGGCGGCCGCCGCCGCCGTCACCTCGCGCGTCCGCATCGTGCCGACGCTGTACGTGCTGCCGCTGCACGACGCGGTGAAGGCCGCCAAGGAGATCGCCACGCTCGACGTGCTCTCGGGCGGGCGCGCGGCCGTGACCGTCGGGGTCGGCGGGCGGCCGAACGACTACCGCGCGGTGTCCGCGCCGTTCGAGCGCCGCCACGCGCGCATGGACGAGCAGGTCGCCGCGATGCGCCGCATCTGGCGCGGCGAGCCGCCCTTCGAGGGCGCGGACCCGGTCGGCCCCGCGCCCGTCCAGGCCGGCGGCCCGCCGATCTACGCGGGCGTGATGGGACCGAAGGCGACCGCGCGCGCGGCGCGCTGGGCCGACGGCGTGTACGTCTGGTCGGGCAACGGCGTGAAGAGCGAGATCGCGCACCTGCTCGCGCAGACCGATCGCGCCTGGGAGGCGGCGAAGCGCACCGCAGTCGCCGCGCCGCATCGGCGGCTTCTGGTACTCGCTCGCGGCGAAGGATCCGCTCGAGAAGCTCCAGTCCTACGTGTACGACTACGTCTCGTACTTCGGCGACGCGCCCGCACGCGGCATGGCGTCGCTGATGAACCGCGCGACGCCCGATGCCGTGCGCCAGTCGCTCGACGACCTCGAGGCCGCGGGCTGCGACGAGGTGTTCCTGGTGCCGGCGACGGCGGAGCTCGCCGAGGTGGAGCGCGCCGCGGAGATTGTCTCCCGGCGGTAGCGCATGCCTTCCGCGAAGACCCATCCGCACGGCGAAGGCTCCGCGCCCCGGTCCACGCCGCCCGCATCCGCCCGCGGTCTGCCGGTAGCGCAGGCCTTCCGCGAAGACCCATCCGCACGGCGAAGGCTCCGCGCCCCGGTCCACGCCGCCCGCATCCGCCCGCGGTCTGCCGGTAGCGCAGGCCTTCCGCGAAGACCCATCCGCACGGCGAAGGCTCCGCGCCCCGGTCCACGCCGCCCGCATCCGCCCGCGGTCTGCCCGGTCGTCAGTCGCGGCGTCTAGAGTCGGGCAGCTTCGGGTACTTCGGCGGCATCCAGCACGCGCGCAGCCATGCGTCCAGCTTGAGCTTCTTGCGCAGCGTCGAGAAGCCGCGCGCGTTCAGCTCCGGGCAGAATTTCTTCGGGTTGCCCTTGTACTCGGTGGAGAACACCGCCTTGCCGGCGGCGATCACCGGATCGAGCGCGTCGCACTCGTCGTACTGGAAGCACTGCTCGTTGAGGTTCCAGTCGAAGGCCGCGATGACCTCGGCGTCCGTCGTCTCGATGCCGTTCTTCTGGCCCACGCTGAGCCCGCGCGCGTGCGCCCGCGCGGCCACTTCGAGGTACCACTTCTTCTGATCTGCGAGCGTCGCCGGGAAGCCGGTCTCGTTGCCGAACGGATTGTTGTTGTCGGGCTCTACCCCGTCGCAGCCGATCTCGACCGCGAGGTCGAGGCGCGCCCACATCAGGTCGGTCCACAGCGGCCACGACCCCTCGCGGATGTCGAGCCAACGCTCGTCCTCGAAGCCGTCGACCGGATTCCCGAGCACCTCCGCCGGAAAGAGACCGACGTCGGGCCGAAACTCCTCCGCCGTGCCCGTCGAGAGGTAACAGATCACGACGATGCCGCGGGCGTGGAGCCGCCCGATCACGCCGGCGTTCTGACCCTGCTCCGTGAAGACACCCGATCCCTCCCCGATCTCGATGCCCGCCGGCGCCGCGTCGAACAGGTCGATGTCGTACATCTCGACCTCGAGCGATTCGTCCACCGCGCCGGTGATCTGCCACTGCCAGGTGGTCCCGGGCGGCGGCGCCCAGACGACCGCCGCGGAGACGGGCGCGGCGGCGAAGAGCAGGAGCCAGGCCGAACAGGCGCGCGCGCGCATCCTCACCCTCAGAATCCGCACGCGATGGCGACGCCCACCACGAGCAGACCGAGCGCCCCGCCCGCGTGCAGGAGGCGCGCGCGCGCGGGCGCCGGAGTGCGATCTCGCGAGACCACGACGAAGTCCACCGCGGCGACTGCCGCCGACGCCACCACGCCGAAGGCGAGGAGGTCGCGCCGCTCCGCGTTCGCGAGCAGCAGCAGCAGGACGCCGAGCACGACGTCTCGCACGCCCATGGCGCGGATCAACGCGAGCGAGCGCGCGTCGTCCAGCACGATGCCGTACTGCTGTGCCGACACACGGGGTGCCAGCAGGGCCCCGACGCCGATCCCGAGCAGCCCGAGCGCAACCAGGTACGTGAGAGCGAGTCCGATCATCCGCTGGCGTTAGCGGACTCCGCGGGCCAGCGCACGGCGGCCGGGGTAACGTCGCGCCTTCGCGAGAGGAGAACCTCGATGGCGGATTCCGAACGGCGGCAGCGCGGCGTCGAGATGATGAAGAAGGTCTACGCGGGCGACGTGGTGACGCCGCCGGCGGGTGCGATGCCCTTCTCCGACCTGATGCTCGAGCAGCTCTTCGCCGAGGTGTGGACACGGGAGGCGCTGCCGGTCCGCGATCGGCGCCTGGTGCTGCTCGGCATCATCGGCGCGCTCGGCGAGCGCGACACCTTCCAGATCCAGGTGAAGGCCGCGCTCAAGAACGGCGAGCTGACGCCGGCGCAGGTACGCGAGGTGGTGATCACGCTCGCGAACTACGCGGGCTACCCGCGCGCGGCCGCGCAGGTGGTAGCCACGGAACAGACGATCGCGGCGGTGGAGAAGGAGAAGAAGGGCGCGCCGGCGCCCTAGGCATGCGCTTCGGGATCTTCCTCCCCCAGCTTCGGATGCCGTTCGACGCGCTGCTCGAACGCGCCCGAGCCGCCGAGGCCGTGGGCTTCGACTCGGTCTGGTTCATCGATCACCTCGCCGCGCCGGCGCTGCCCGAGGCCGACTGCCTCGAGGGCTTCACGGTGGCGACCGCCGTCGCGGCGCAGACCTCGCGGATCCGCATCGGCCACCTCGTGCTGTGCGACGCGTTCCGCCATCCCGCATTGCTGGCGAAGATGGCGGCGACGCTCGACGTGATCTCGGGCGGGCGCTTCGAGCTCGGCATCGGCTGGGGCTCCGTGCCGGACGAGCTCGCCGCGTTCGGGTTCGGCTCCCAGTCACCGCGCGAGCGCGCGGCCCGCCTCGAAGAGACGATCGAGGTGATGCGCGCGCTCTGGACGGGGCAGCGTGTGGTCCATCACGGGCGTTTCTTCCAGCTCGACGGCGCGCTCGCGCGCCCGCGCCCGCGCCAGGATCCGCTGCCGATCCACATCGGCGGCGCGGGCGGGAAGTTCACTCTGCCGCTCGCGGCGAGGATCGGGAGCTGGTGGAACTGTCCGTCGTACGCCGCGGAGCGCCTCGGCGAGTTGGCGCCACACGTCGCGCCTGCGCGCATCTCCGTGCAGCACCCCATCGGCTTCGTGCGGCACGAGGGCGAGCGTGAGGCGGTGGCTGCGCTGGCGCAACGGCGGTTCGGCGCCTGGGGCGGGCTGCTCACGGGAACGGCGGCCGAGCTTGCCGAGCGCTTCGCCGCCGAGGCCGCGCTCGGAGCGGAGCGCTGCGTGCTCCAGTTCCACGACTTCGGCGCGCACGAGACGCTCGAAGCGTTCGCGCGGGAAGTGATGCCTCGCCTGCGCGGCTAGTCAGGAGGCGAGCGCTTCCATCTTCTTCGCGAGCGCCACGTCGCTCGCGGTGACGCCCCCCGAGTCGTGCGTCACCAGATCCACCACCACGCGGTTCCAGACGTTCGACCACTCGGGGTGGTGGTTCAGCCGCTCGGCTTCGAGCGCGACGCGCGTCATGAAGCCGAAGGCCGCGCTGAAGTCTTTGAAGCGGAACTCGCGGTGGAGCTTGCCAGCCGCGAGGCTCCAGCCCGGCAGCTCGGCCAGCGCCGCTGCCAGCTCGCCGGCGCCGAGCAGGGGCCGCGGCATCAGCTCGGCTCGTGGATCGCCTTCACGAAGGCGTCGAAGAGCGCGTGGCCGATCGTCTCGCGGGTCGCGTTGCCGTGCGCCTTGCGGAAGGCCTTCAGCGGGATGATGCCCTTCGCCATCGAGCGGTGGCCGCCGCCGAGGCCCATGCCCTCGACCACCGCGCGCACCACCTCGCCGGCCGCGCGCACGTAGCCCACGTTGCGCACCGAGAACACCAGGTCGGAGCCCACCACGCCCGCGGCGATCGCCCACTCGGCTCCCTCGGCCTGGAGCCCGAGGTCCGCCACCTGCGGGATCACGTCCTCGCGCACGCGCCCGAGCACGAGCAGGTGGATGCCCTCTTCGATGCGCGAGGTCGAGAGCGCGCGCCCGAGCGCGCGGAGGCCCGCGCTCGGCAGCGCCGGCCGCTCGATGCGCCGCAACAGGGCCGGGCTGTGATAGGTGTGCACGAAGGCGAAGGCGCCGATGTCGTGGCGAGCTGGTATCGCGGCCGAGCAGCTGCGTGTCGCTCTTGATCCCGTAGAGCAGCGCCGTGGCCAGCTTGGGCCGCACCTCGATGCCCGACGCCTGGATGTACTCGGTGAGGATGGTCGAGGTCGCGCCGTATGAGGTGCGGAGATCCTTCAGCGGCGCGTCCCAGCCCGCGCGCTCCGGGTGGTGGTCGATCACGACGTCGGGCTTGGTCACGCGGAGCGGCGGCGGATCGCCGAACACGCTCGGCTGGACGTCCACCAGCGCGAGCCCGTCGAGCTCGTCGAGCTCGGCCGGCGTGATGGTGCGTACCTCGACGCCGAGCGCCTTCACCATGGCCTGGTTCTCGGGGCGCGTGACGGCGCCGAACGAGACCAGCGGCGCGGTGGGCGAGCGGCGGCCGAGCAACGCGCGCAGCGCGAGCCCCGAGGCGATGCCGTCGGGGTCGGGGTCGGGCTGGAGCAGGATGCCCACCTTCTCGCGCGAGGCGAACAGCTCCTGGAGCTGCACCACGCGGTGCAGGTTCCCGAGGTGCGCGAACTCGCGATCCACGTCGTCGCGGATCTGCGTCCGGAGCCCGGTCCGGCGCAGGCAGGGGTGAGGGGGCAGCTCGTCCTTCTCGAGGCGATCCGACATCACCAGGATCGGAGCGCCCGGCGCAGCCTCCGCCACGGCCGCCACCGCGCTCCGCACGAACGCGGCCTCGTCCGAGATCAGCGCGAACTCGTCGCCTTCCTTCGGGTCGAGCTTCACGACGGCGTCCGCGTTGAGACCGCCCTGGAGCGCGCGGAAGCCGGGCGGCCGGGCGCGGGGCTCGTCCTCCCGCGGCACCCAGGTGAGCTCTTCGCTCTCGGAAGCGCCGATCCGCGCCCACAAGCGCGCCAGCTCGGCCCCATCACAGACGATGACGCGTCGACCCACCGTTGCTTTCCGAGGCCGGAATCTAGCGGAGTGGCGCTCGCCTCCGCGTCGGCGGAAAGGCTGGAACACCCCGCGGGGCACTCCCTACCTCTATAGGGATCGGGTCAGGCGGGCAGGCCGAGCGCCTGCTTCACCTGCGCCTTCGCGCCCTTGTAGTCCACCTTGCCGGACGGTGAGCGGCCCACGCTCGGCGCGAACACCAGGCGCTTCGGCACCTTGTACCCGGCGAGCTTCTCGCGCACGAAGCTGCGGAGCTGGTCTTCGTTGGCGCTGCGGCCCGTCTCGAGCTCGATCAGCGCGGTGACCGCCTCGCCCCACTTCTCGTCCGGCATGCCCACCACCACCGCGTCGCGCACGGCGGGGTGGAGCTTCAGCGTCTCCTCCACCTCTTCCGGGTAGACCTTCTCGCCGGCGGTGTTGATGCAGACCGAGCCGCGGCCGTGGAGGGTCAGCGTGCCGTCGGGCTCGACCGTGCAGAAGTCGCCCGGGATCGACCAGAGTCGGCCCTCGTAGGTCTTGAAGGTCTCGGCCGTCTTCTTCGGGTCCTTGTAGTAGCCGCGCGGGATCGGGCCGCTCCGCGCCACGAAGCCCGCCTCGCCGCTGCCGGGGGCCACCGCGCGGCCGTCCGCCGTGAACACCTTGCAGTTCGGGCCGAGCTTGAAGCGGCCGAGGCCCACCGTGGCGTCCTTCGTGGTGAGCTCGGTGCCGAAGCCCATCGCCTCGCTCGAGCCGAAGCTGTCCATCAGCAGCGCGTGCGGCAGGTGGCGCAAGAGGCCCTGCTTCACGGCCGGCGACCAGAGCACGCCGGAGGAGACGATCAGCTTCACCGGCGTGAGGTCGAAGCGGCCGGGGCTCTCGTCGAGCGCGCGCAGCATCGGCTTCGCGAAGGCGTCGCCGACGATCGCGATCGCCGCGGTGCCGCGCGCGACCGCCGTGGCCCAGAGCTCCGCGGCGTCGAGCCGCTGGCTCTCGCAGGTGACGATCGCGCCGCCGCCGCCGAGCGCGTTGTAGGCGGTGAACTGGCCGGTGCCGTGCATGAGCGGGCAAGCGGGCAGCAGCCGCAGGGCGGTGGCCTCGCGCGCGATGCGCGTGCGCTGCTCGGCCACGCTCTCGGACGGCTTCTCGCCGATCACCGGGCTGCCGCCGCCGCCGAGCGCTTCGAAGATCGCGCCCTGCGTCCACATCACGCCCTTCGGCATGCCCGTGGTGCCGCCGGTGTAGAGGAAGACGAGGTCGTCCGGGCTGCGCTCGATGTCGAGACGCGAGCCGTCGCCCTGCGTCGTCCCCTCGTAGGGCGTCGCGAACGCGTTGCCGCTCGTGCCGCTGGCGTCGGCCAGCTCGATCCACTCGCGCACCAGCGGCAGCCGGTCGCGGATCTTCGCCACGCGGTCGGCGAACGCCGCTTCGTACACCACCGCGGTCGCGTCGGAGTTGTCGAACAGGTACGCGAGCTCGTCCTCGCGATAGCGGTAGTTCACGTTCACCGGCACGAGGCGCGCCTTCATCGCGCCGATCAACGTCTCGACGAACTCGGGTCGGTTGAACGAGTAGATCGCGAGCTTGTCGCCGGGCTGGTGGCGGCGCTGGAGATGGCGGGCGAGCGCGTTCGTGCGCGCTCCGACCTCACGCCAGCTGCGGGAGAGGCCGCTCGGCCCGTGCGCGACGGCGAGCCGCTCGGGCACCGTCTCGGCGACGAGGTCGAACAGGTCGCCCAGATTCCATTGCATCGCCATGCCACGCCTCCATTGCTCGCAGAGGGACCGGCCACTATAGCTCGGCCGTGCAGCGCATCTTCGTGGGCGACGTGCAGGGCTGCGCCGACGAGCTCGAAGAGATCCTGGCCCGCGCGCGCCGCGAGCTCGGCAACGCATTCGAGCTGTGGAGCGTGGGCGATCTCGTGAACCGAGGCCCGAAGAGCCACCGCGCGCTCGCGTTGGTGCGCGAGCTCGTCGAGGCCGGCCGCGGCGAGCTCGTGCTCGGCAATCACGAACTCGCCCTGCTCGGGCGATGGCTCGGCGTGCGCGATCGCAGCCCCACCGACACCATGGAGGACCTGCTCGAGCGCCCGGATCTCGACGAGTGGTGCGAGTGGCTGCGCCGGCGCCCCCTCGCGCGCGCGGGCGAGCTCGGCGCGCTCCGCTTCGCGATGGTGCACGCCTCGGTGGATCCGGGCTGGACGCTCGAGGAGACGCTCGCCGCCGCGCGCGCCGCGGAGGCCGCACTCGCGACGCCGGATCGGAAGGCGCTCGGGGCCGCGCTGCGGCAGCGTGACGAGCGCCTCGGCCGCCTCGTCTCGTGCCGCAGCGCGCTCGAGGGCGGCGGCTGGTCGCCGGAGCCGCCCGAGCGGCTGACGGGCGCGGAGCCCTGGCACGCCGCGTGGTCGCGCGAGGAGCACGACTACGGCGTGGTGTACGGGCACTGGGCCGTGCAGGGGCTGCACGTGGCACCGCGGCTGCGCGGGCTCGACACGGGCTGCGTGCACCACGGGCGTGACCGTGACGGCTTCCTCACGGCGTGGCTTCCCGACCCACGCGCGCGCGATCCCTTCTCGGTTCCCGACGGCCACTTCTGGCAGGTGCGTGCGCATCGCCCGTACTACCGGCGCAGCGACGGAGAACGCTGAAAAAAATCGTTGCTGGCCTACACCGCCAGGAGTAGATTCGCGAACGGATCTCGACGCAAGCGGCGCAAGGAGGCTGAGGCTCCGCTCTGCCGACCGAAAGCCGCGCGCCGCCAGTCGAGAGCCAGGTAGTCGGCAGTCGCGGACATCGTGCGGGGAATCCTCCCGGACCCGGGAGCTTCCACCGAAGTGCGGAGATCGAGAAGGCCCCACCGGCAGCGACGCTGGCCAAGCCGCAGCCGCGGGCTCTTCGAGAGCGCCCATCCACGAGAGACGGAAAGGGCCGGGACGATGTCGCCGGCAGGACGCTGCTCCGCCATACCAAACGGGCCGCCCCGTCGGAGGCCCGGGAGGGCCCCGCAGCCTCACTTGTGACGCCGCGGTTTGTGACGCCACAGCTGGTGACGCCGCAACTGGCGACGGATGGCCGCGGCAGCGGATGCGTGCGGCGTGGACCGTCGGGCGTTTCGACTGTCTAGGCGCGCTGGCTACTGGGGCGCGAGAGCGCGCGCGATCTTCGTGCGGAGCTCCGGGTGCTTCGCGGCGAGATCGAGCAGGCTGCTGCGGCCGATCTCGCGCAGCGTCTCCGGCCCCGCGTCGACCCAGTCGAGGTAGATCGGCACGAGCGCCGCCGGCTCGCGCCGATGCGCGATGACGCTGCCCACCGCCGCGCTCCAGCGCGCGGCCATCGCGTCGTCCGAGAGGCGGATCACCTCGGAGGGCTGATCCGCGAAGACGTAGGGCGGGCGCGCTCCGCGCAGCAGCAGGAGCGCGCGGTCGCCCGTGGCGAGCGGAGGCGGCGCGAGCGGCGAGCGCTTCACCTCGAAGCGCTCGGGCGGCGCGCCGGCGAGCACGTCCTCGCGCACGACTTCGATGCGGCCCTCGTCCACGCGCTCGACGCGCACCACCGCGGCCACGTCCAGCTCCGCGAGGCGGTCGTGGAACGGACGCAGACCCGGCGGGAGGGGATGGCCGAAGGGCTGGCCCACGGCCTGGAACGGCAGGAGCAGCCCGAGCAGCAGCGAGGCGAGACGAGGCACGGCCGAGTCGGGGGTCAAGTCGAAGCTCCGGAGACGATGCGTTGGTTCGATCGGCGTGCTCTCGAGGCTCACCGGAACTGTGCGGAGGTCACCCTAGTCTCGCTTCGATTCGAATCCAAGAGCCCATCAGCCCCGGCCGTAGCTGCGCCCCTCGATCCGTGGGGCTAGCCTCCGGTGTTCGTCCACGGAGTGCCGATGCCGAAGGTCCGCATCCCGCCGCCCTACCGGGGCCCCACCCACGGGACGGCGGAGCTCAGCATCGACGGCGAGAGCGTGCTCGAGTGCCTCGAGGCGGTGGAGCACAAGTTCCCCGGCTTCCTGGCGCAGGTGCTCGACGAGGACGGCAACGTCCACCGCTTCGTGAAGCTCTTCAAGAACGGCACGCAGTTGAAGCGCGACGCCCTCCGCGAGCGGCTCGCGGCAGGTGACGACCTCGAGATCCTGGCGGCGATCGCCGGCGGCTGAGCCGCGGCGCGCCCACGCAACTCCAACGGAGGCAACATGGCAGGCCCGAGCGCCGACAAGTGGATCACCGTCGACATGACGAAGCAGACCGCCGCAGATCCGAGGACTTCCCCGCGAAGTGGAAGCTCCTCGGCGGTCGCGCGCTCTCGGCGAAGATCCTGCTCGAGCAGTGCGACCCGAAGTGCGATCCGCTCGGACCCGAGAACGTGCTGGTGATGGCGCCGGGCGTGCTCTCCGGCACCGCGGCGCCCACCTCGGGTCGCATCTCGATCGGCGGCAAGAGTCCGCTCACCGGCGGCATCAAGGAGGCGAACTCGGGCGGCCAGCCCGGCCAGCACCTGATGAAGCTCGGGATCCGCGCGATCGTGGTGAAGGGCCAGCCCGCAGACGCGAGCAAGCGCTACGGGCTCGAGGTGACGGCCGAGGGCGCGAAGGTCGTCGCGGCCGACGACTGCAAGGGCATGCTCAACTACGCGCTCTGCGAGAAGCTCTCGAAGAAGTACGCGAAGACCGCGTCGTTCATCTCGCTGCGGTCCGGCCGGCGAGATGCGCCTCAGCGGCGCCTCCGTCGCCACCACCGACCAGGACAACCGCTACCCGGCGCGCCACGCCGCGCGCGGCGGCCTCGGCGCCGTGATGGGCAGCAAGGGCCTCAAGTACGTGATGGTCGACCCGGGCAAGTCCGGCGTGCGCCAGGCCGCCGACGCGAAGGGCTTCGGCGAGCTCTGCAAGGGCTACACCAAGTCGCTACCAGGCGGGGCCGCAGATGTTCAAGCACGGCACCAGCTCGGTGGTGCCGGTGGCGAACATGCTGCACACGTTCCCGTACAAGAACCGCACCTCCGGCCAGTCGCCGAACGCGGCGACGCTCGACGGCGCGCGCATCGTCGAGAGCTTCGCGACGCGCGGCGGCGGCATGCACAACTGCATGACCGGCTGCATCGTGCAGTGCTCGAACATCGTCCACGACGCGAACGGCAACTACAAGACGTCGGCGCTCGAGTTCGAGACGCTGGCGCTGCTCGGCTCGAACTGCGCCGTCGCCACCTGGCAGGACGTCGCCGAGCTCGACCGCGCTTGCGACGAGATCGGCCTCGACACGATCGAGACGGGCGCCGCGATCGCCGTGCTGATGGACTCCGGGCAAGATGCCGTGGGGCGACTCCGAGGCGATGGCGAAGCTGATCCTCGAGGAGATCCCGAAGGGCACGCGAGCGCGGCAAGGCGATCGGCAAGCGGCGTCGTCGCGACGGGCAAGTTCACCGGCCACACGCGCGTGCCGCACGGCGCGCGGCCAGGCCATCCCGGCCTGGGATCCGCGGCCGCTCAAGGCCACCGGCGTCACCTACTGCACCAGCCCGATGGGCGCCGACCACACCGCCGGCCTCGTCGATCAACCCGGGCCTGCCGCCCGAGAAGTACGCGTACGAGTCGCAGAAGTCGCAGCTCGTGAACGCGGTGTGCGACTCGTCGGGCTTCTGCCAGTTCCTCCAGCCGACGCTCGACGACATCCGCGCGTTCTACGGCGCGCTCTACGGCGAAGAGGTGACGCGGCAGCAGATCGCAGACCACGGCTGGCAATGCCTGTCGGACGAGTGGGAGTTCAACCGACGCGCCGGCTTCACGAAGGCCGACGACACGCTCTCGGCGACCGCTCCGCGAGGAGCCGATCGGCGCCGGCGCGGGCATGGTCTTCGACGTGTCGCCCGAGATCATCCAGCAGGTCTACACCCGCCAGACGATGGGCGACGACCTGTTCGGGGCCAAGGCGGCTGGCTGAATGCAAGCGCGGCACGCCGCGCGCGGCATAGGAGAGCCAATACGCAGCCGCGGGACGTGCGCATGCGCGGCTTCGCCGCGCGCGCGGACGTCGAGGAGGTCGAGCGCTTCCTCGAGGCGCGCGTGCGCGCGCTGCCGGCCGAAGCCGTGGCCGCTGCTCGACTGCATCGGGCGGGTGCTGGCGGAAGACGTGCGCTCGGAGGTGGACGTGCCGGCCTTCGCGCGCGCGGCGATGGACGGCTTCGCGGTGCGCGGCGCCGACAGCTTCGGCGCGTCGGACTACGACCCGGTCCCGCTGCGCGTGATCGGCGAGGCGCTGCCCGGGCGGCCCTTCGTGGGCGCGGTCGCGCGCGGGCGAGGCGGTGCGCATCATGACCGGCGCGCCGCTGCCCGAGGGCGCCGACGCCGTGGTGCCGGCGGAGGTCTGCGAGGAGGTGGGCGCGCGCGGTCGCGCGTGCGCGAGGCCGTGCCTCCGCTCCGCCACGTGGGCGCGCGCGGCGAGGACATCCGCGCGGGCGAGACGGTGCTGCGCGCGGGCCGGCGGCTTCGTCCGCAGGACGCGGGCCTGCTCGCCTCGATCGGCGCGACGTCGGCCGTCTGCCATCGCCGCCCGCGCGTGGCGCTGCTGATGACCGGCGACGAGCTGCTGCCCGCCGGGCAGCCGCGCCGAGGGCGCGCGCATCGTGGACAGCAACTCGCTGGTGCTGCGCGGCCTCGCCGCGCGCGACGGCGCGCGTGATCGCTCGCCTGCGAGTGGCTGCCCGATCGGCCGGAGCGCGATCCGCGCCGCGCTGCTGCGACGACGACGCCGACGTGCTGCTCGTCTCCGGCGGCAGCTCGGTCGGCCAGGAGGATCACGCGCCACGCCTCGTGGCCGAGCTCGGCACGCTCGACTTCCACGGCGTCGCGATGCGGCCGTCGAGCCCGGCGGGGCTCGGGCGGATCGGAGAACGCTGGGTGTTCCTGCTGCCCGGCAATCCCGTGAGCTGCCTCTGCGCCTACGAGTTCTTCGCGGGGCCGACGCTCCGTGCGCTCGGCGGGCGGCCTCGCGCGCTGGCCGCACCGGCGCGCGCGGCTGCCGCTCGCGCGCAAGATCGGCTCGCAGATCGGGCGCGTGGACTACGTGCGCGTCGCGATCGAGGACGGCCACGTGGTGCCGCTCGCGACCTCGGGCGCGTCGATCCTGTCTTCGACGGTGCGCGCGGCGGCGCCGTGATCGTGCCGCGCGGGCTCGAGGGCCTGCCCGAGGGCGCCGAGGTCGAGGTGCTGCTCTACGACGACGAGGGCGCGCCGTGAAGCAGAGCCAGTTCCTCGAGGTGCTCGACCGCGACGAGGCCGAGCGGCGCTGGCGCGCGGTGATCGACGCCGCGCCGCGCGGCGTCGAGGAGGTCGCGCTCGACGCTGCCCTCGGCCGCGTGCTGGCCGAGGACGTGCGCGCCGCGGTCGACGTGCCGGGCTTCGACCGCTCCAACATGGACGGCTTCGCCGTGCGCGCGGCGGACACCTTACGGCGCAGCGGAAGAGGCGCCGGTGCGCCTGCGCGTCAACGCGGAGTCGATCGCGACGGGCGTGGTGCCCGCGCGTCGAGGTGGCGGCGGGCACGGCCAGCGCGATCGCGACGGGCGGCATGCTGCCGCGCGGCGCCGACGCGGTGGTGCCGGTCGAGGACACGGACCTCGAAGACGGCGGCCGCGTCGTGCTCGTGCGCCGGCCCGTTGCGCCCGGCGCAGCGCTCTCCTTCGCCGGCACCGACATGGGCCGCGGCGAGACGGTCCTGTTCGCCGGCGCGCGCCTCAGCTCGCGCGAGACGGGCGTGCTCGCCGCGATCGGCGCAGGCGCGTGTGCCGGTGTTCGCGCGCCCGCGCGTCGCGATCCTGTCCACCGGCGACGAGATCGTGCAGCCCGGCGAGGCCATGCGGCCGGGCCTCGTCTACGACAGCAACGGCCGCATCCTCGCCGACGCCGTGCGCGAGCTCGGCGGCGAGCCGCACTTCCTCGGCGCGTTCCGCGACGACGAGGTGGCGCTGCGCACCGCGCTTGCGGCGGCGCGCTCGACGAGTGCCGACGTCGTGCTGCTCTCGGGCGGCACCTCGAAGGGCGAAGGCGACCTCTGCGCGCGCGTGGTCGGCGAGCTCGACCCGGGCATCGTGGTACACGGCGTCGCGCTGAAGCCCGGCAAGCCCATCTGCCTGGCCGCGCACGGCACGAAGCCCGTCGTGATCCTGCCGGGCTTCCCCACCTCGGCGATGTTCACCTTCCACGAGTTCGTGGCGCCGGTGCTGCGCCAGATGGCTGGCGCGAGCGCGGCGCGGCGCGAGACCGTGCGCGCCCGCCTGGCGCTGCACACCCGCTCGGAGCGCGGCCGGCTCGAGTATCTGCTGGTCGGCCTCGTGCGCGACAAGGATGGTGAGCTGGCGGCGTGGCCGATGGGCAAGGGAAGCGGCTCCGTCACCACGTTCTCGCGCGCCGACGGCTTCGTGCGCATCGAGCGCAACGTCGAGATCGTGGACGCGGGCAGCGAGGTCGAGGTGACGCTGCTCGGGAGCGAGCTCCCCGTGGCCGACCTCGTCGTGATCGGCAGCCATTGCGCGGGCCTCGACGCGATCGCCAGCGCGCTCGCACGCGAGGGCTTCGCGGTGAAAGTGCTCGCGGTGGGCTCCCAGGGCGGGCTCGCGGCGGCCGAGCGCGGCGAGTGCGATGCGGCGCCCATGCACCTGCTCGACGCCGCGAGCGGCCGCTACAACGAGCCCTTCCTCGGCCCCGGCCTGCGGCTCCTGCGCGGCTATCCGCGCATGCAGGGCGTGGTGACTCGGCCCGACGAGACGCGCAGCATCGACGAGCTGATGGCCGACCGGACGCTGCGCATGGTCAACCGGAACCGCGGCGCCGGCACGCGCGTCCTGATCGACGAGCTGCTCGGCGAGCGCCGCCCGCCCGGCCACGCCTACGAGCCGCGCTCGCACTACGCCGTGGCGGCGGCCGTGGCGCAGAAGCGTGCGGACTGGGGCGTCACCATCGAGCCCGTGGCGCGCGAGGCCGGGCTCCGCTTCCGGCCGCTGCGTCCCGAGGCCTACGACTTCGCGATCCCGCGAGAGCGCTGGGAGCGGCCGGCCGTCGTCGCGCTGCGGCGGCTGCTCGAGCCCGGCAGCCCGCTGCGGGCGCGGCTCGCCGAGCTCGGCTTCCCGTCGTGAGTGAGCCGAGTCTCACGATCGAGCGCCTGGCCGCGGGCGGGGAGGGCGTCGCCCACGCGGCCGACGGGCGCGTGGTGTTCGTGGCCGGCACCGCGCCCGGCGATCGCGTGCGCGTGCGCATCGTCGAGGAGCACCCGAAGTGGCTCCGCGGCGAGCTGGACGCGCTCGAGGCGCCCGGTCCCGGGCGCATCGAGCCGCGCTGCCCGCTGTTCGGCCGCTGCGGCGGCTGCGCCTGGCAGCACCTCGCCTACGACACGCAACGCAGTGCCAAGGCCGAGATCCTGCGCGACGCGTTGGTGCGGATCGGCGGCCTCGCGCTGCCCGGCGAGATCGAGGTCGTGCCCTCGCCGCCGTACGGCTATCGCGGGCGGGCGCGCGTCGGCGTGGCACGCGGCGTGGTCGGCTTCCGGCGCCTGCGCTCGCACGCCCTCGAGCCGGCCGCCGCCTGCCCCGTCCTCGTGCCCGAGCTCGAGGAGGCGCTGGCCGAGCTCGCGGCGGATCCGCCCCCGAAGGACGGCGAGATCGAGCTGTGCGCCGGTGACGACGGTGGCGTGCGCGCGTGGGGCCCAGGCGGCCTGCTCCACGGCGAGGCGCAGCTGGTGATCGATGCGGGCGCGGCGCGGCTCGCCGTCTCGCCGGGCGTGTTCTTCCAGGGCAACGCGCGCGTGCGCGGTGCGCTGCGCGGGCGCCGTGCTCGAGGCCGCCGGCCGCGGCCGGCGCGCGCTCGACCTCTGCGCAGGCGCGGGCTTCTTCAGCTTCGGGCTCGCCGAGCGCTTCGCGGAGGTGCTGGCCGTCGAGTCGAGCCCGCCGGCCGCGCGCGACCTGCGCGCGAACCTCGCGACGAACGGCACGAAGAACGTCGCGGTGCGCTGCGCGCCGCTCGAGCGCTTCCTCGCGAGCGCCGAGCCGCGCGACTTCGCGGCCGACGCGATCGTGGTGGACCCGCCGCGCACCGGGCTCGGCGCCGCGCTGAGCCGGGAGCTCGCGGCGGCGGCGGGGGCCGCGCGCGTCGTCTACGTCTCGTGCGCGCCGGCCACCCTGGCGCGAGACCTCGCCGTGCTGGCGGCGGCCGGGCTCGGGCTCGTCTCGGTGCGCGGCTTCGACCTCTTCCCGCAGACGGCGCACGTCGAGGCGATCGCGGTGCTGTCGCGTTAGGATCCGGCCGTGCCGCCGCCCGCCGTGCTGTACGTGGAGGGGCCGCGCGACCGCGACATCCTCGAGGGCTGGGCGCGGGCCGCGTCGGTGTCGCTGGCACGGGCCGTGCGCGACGCCGCGGTGATCCTGGGCGGGCGGCAGCTGGCGCGGGCGGCCTCCCACTTCGAGGAGGAGTCGGCGGCCCGGCCCGGACTCCGGGGCCTCTGCGTGCTCGACCGGGACGGCGGCGCGGAGGCCAGCGGCGGCACGGACGGCCTCGAGGTCTTCACCTGGTCGCGCCGGCACATCGAGAGCTACTTGCTCGTGCCCGCGGCGATCCACCGTGCGCTACGGCTGCCCGAGCACGACGGCCGTGTCTCGCGGCTGCTGCGCCAACACCTGCCCAGCCCGGCTCCGGAGAGCGCGCTCCGCGACCTCGACGCGAAGCGCCTGCTCGCCGCGACCGGGCCGATCGCGCGTGGGCTCGGCCAGCCGCTGGCGCTCGGGCGGGTCGCGCGCGCGATGCGGCCCGAGGAGCTGCACGCCGATGTGTCGGGCCTGCTCGCGCGCCTGCGCGAGGCGCTGCTCCCGCCCGAAGCGGTGGTGACACTCGCCACAGCGCTGCGCCCGCGCTGAGCCGACCCTTCGGGCCACGAATCGGGGTGTATACTGGCCCCGTTCGAGAGGAGGCAATCCCCATGGCCGAGGATCGAACGCTCGACCGCGAGCTGCAGGAGAGCGACGAGGCCTACTTCGACGGCGCGGAGGGGCCCCAGGAGCGCACCTTCGACACGCGCCTGCTGCGCGAGCCGACCACCGTGCTGCCCGTTCGCAAGCCGCTGGTCCTCTCGCGCTTCCATACCGTGACCGATGCCATCCGCTCGATGCAGTCGGAGCACCGGGGTGTCGTGCTGGTGACCGAGGACGGCACCATGCACTCGCGTGTGGTCGGCATCTTCACCGAGCGCGACGTGCTGTTCCGGGTGGTCGATCAAGGCAGGAACCCGGCCACGGTGCCGCTCTCGGAGCTGATGACCGCCGAGCCCGAGTGCCTGCGCGACGACCAGGCCATCGCCGAGGTGCTGCGCATGATGAGCGTCGGCGGCTTCCGGCACGTGCCGATCGTGGACGCCGAGGGCCGGCCGGTGCACGTCGTCTCCGTGCGCGACGTGGTCGAGTTCCTGGTCGAGGCGTTTCCGCAGGAAGTGCTGAACCGGGGCGGCGACCGCCAGAGCACGCGCGAAGGCGGCTGATTCCCCGAGCATGAGAACGCTCGAGCTCGACGAGCCGCGGCCGGCCGAGCAGCGGCCGCTGCGCCTCGTCGAGCGCGCGCGGCCCGAGCCCGGGCCCGGCGAGCTGCTCGTGGCGGTCGAGGTGTGCGGCGTGTGCCGCACCGACCTGCACGTCGTCGAGGGCGACCTCGCGCCGCACCGCCCGCACGTGGTGCCCGGCCACGAAGTCGTGGGGCGCGTGGCCGGGCGCGGCGCGGGCGCCGCGCGTTTTCGCGAGGGCGACCGGGTCGGCGTCGCGTGGCTCCACCGCGCGTGCGGCGCGTGCCGCTTCTGCAAGCGCGGCGCCGAGAACCTCTGCACCGCGCCGGTATTCACGGGCTGGGACGCGGACGGCGGCTACGCCGAGTAC
Organism: uncultured delta proteobacterium; assembly: GCA_963716895.1. Lineage (GTDB taxonomy): Bacteria > Myxococcota_A > UBA9160 > UBA9160 > UBA6930 > JBFIYM01. The sequence continues at coordinate 1,634,291 of CAVQUJ010000010.1, read as the reverse complement.
GTGCTGGCGCCCGAAGATTTCGTCTACGCGCTGCCCGAGGCCGCCGATGCACGCACCCTCGCGCCACTCCTGTGTGCGGGCATCATCGGCTGGCGCGCGTACACACGGTCCGGCGTCGAGCCCGGCGAGCGGCTCGGCCTCTACGGCTTCGGCGGCTCCGCGCACATCGTGCTCCAGCTCGCGCGCCACTTCGGCAACGAGGTGTACGTGGTGAGCCGCGGGGAGAAGCATCAGGCGCTCGCGCGCGAGATGGGCGCGACGTGGGTCGGCGACGTACCGCCCGTGCCTTTGGATGGCGCGATCCTGTTCGCGCCGGCGGGTGCGATCGTGCCCGCGGCGCTCGCGGCGCTCGATCGCGGCGCCGCGCTGGCGGTGGCGGGCATCCACCTCTCGGAGATCCCTCCGCTCGACTACGCCGCGCACCTGTTCCAGGAGCGCGAGCTGCGCAGTGTCACCGCCAACACGCGCGCGGACGGGCGGCGCCTGCTCGAGCTGGCGCAGGAGATCCCGCTCGTGACGCACACCGTGCCGTATCCATTGGCTCGCGCGGGCGACGCGCTCGTGGACCTGAAACAAGACCGCATCCGCGGCGCCGCTGTGCTCGAGGTGGGCGTCGCGTAAGCTCCCGGCCCATGGTTCGACCCTGGCTCGTTCTCGTGCTCTTGCTCGTGCCAAGCGCCGCGCTCGCGCACGCGGCGGGCGCCGACGCGGGCGCGGGCTTCTGGACGGGCTTCCTGCACCCGATCCGCGGCATCGACCACGTGCTCGCCATGTTCGCGATCGGCCTCTGGGGCTCGCAGCTCGGCATGCCCGGCATCTGGGTGCTGCCCGTCGCGTTTCCGCTGGTGATGGCGTTCGGCGGCGCGCTCGGCATCGCGGGCGTGCCGCTTCCCGGCACCGAGATCGGCATCGCGCTGTCGGTGATCGCGCTCGGCACCGTGATCGCGCTGAACCTGCGGCCGCCGCTGCAAGTCGCGCTCGGCCTCGCGGCGTTCTTCGCGATCTTCCACGGCCACGCGCACGGCGCCGAGCTGCCGCGTCAGTCGAGCGCCATCGCGTTCAGCGCCGGCTTCGTGCTCGCGACGGGCTTCATCCACTTGAGCGGCATCGCCGTCGGCACCGTCATCCACCTGCCGCGCGGGCCCGCGGCGGTGCGCGTCGGCGGCTGCGCGATCGCACTCGCGGGCGCGTACCTGCTGACGCAGCTGGTCATCGCGTGATCTTCGCGCACGGCAGCATGGCGATGGGTGAGCTGTACGCCGGCCTGCTCCAGCCCGTGCTGCACTTCGAGTCGCTGCTGCCGATCCTGGCGCTGGCGCTCTGGGCGGTGCAGCTCGGCGAGCCGCTGCTCTGGCAGCTCCCGCTCGCGTTCGCGGCTGCGGCGCTCGTTGCGGCCGTGGTCGCGCTGCTCGGCGTGGCGGCGCCCTTCGCCCCGCACGTGCAGAGCGCCGCGATGCTCGGCTTCGGCGGGCTCGTGGCCGCGCGCTTCCGCGTGCCCGCGCCGCTCGCGCTCGGCCTCGCCGTGCTGGCCGGCCTCGCGCAGGGCCACGTCGGCGTCTTCGGCGAGCCCGCCGCCGCCTCGCGGCCCGTCTTGTACGTCACGGGCTTCGCGCTCGGCCTCGGCCTGCTGCTGTTCCACGTCGAGAACCTCGCCGTCCGCGCGCGCGCGTTCTGGCTGCAGATCGGGATGCGCGTGGTCGGCAGCTGGATCGCCGCGGTGGGTGTGCTGATCAGCGTGCTCGCGCTACGCCCCTGAGATCGCCGCCGCGAGCGCGCGCAGGCTCGCCGCCAGCGCGCGCGCCAGCTCCGGATCCGCGTCCTTCCGCGCCGCGGAGGTCTGGAGCGAGGCCTCCGCCAGCACGCGCGCCCCCATGATCCCGAGCGTCTCGGCGAGCGCGGCGTGCGCGAACTCGCCGCCGCTCGGCGACGCGGTGAGCAGCGCCACCGGCTTGTCGGTGAGCTCTCCGCTCGACACGATCCAATCGAGCGCGTTCTTGAGCGAGCCCGGCACGCCGTGCGCGTACTCGGGGCTCGAGATCACGACGCCGTCCGCCTCCGCGAGGAGTCGGCGCCAGTCGGCCACCGCGGGCGGAGGCGTCGCGCCCTCGCCGTCGAGGTCGGGGTTGAAGTGCGGGAGCGAGCCGAGCTGCTCGTAGAAGAGGAACGCCATCCCCGGCGGCGCGACCGCCGCGGCCGAGCGCAGGAGGCGTGCGTTCGAGGAGTCGGCGCGCAGGCTGCCCGAGATCGCGAGGATGTTCATGGCGCGCGGAGTCTAGGCGAGCCGGAGTGGACCGGATGGCCACCTCAACCCCACCCGCCGCCCCGCCGATCCGTCTCGGTGGCTGCAGGCCCAGCGGGGAGGGTGCATGCATCGCAACGCCTGGCTCGCGTGCGCGCTCGCCCTGGCGTGCGCGGGTGCGCCGCACGCCGAGCCGGGGACGGCGCTGGTCTTCGGCAGCGTTCGCCTCGTGCCGAAGGCGGGCGCCGAGGTCGCGCCGGCCGCGTATGGCGATCGGCGCCTCCGCGACGTGAAGCGCGTGGACTATCAGCAGCCGGGCTTCTCGGTGGTGTTCGCCGACGGGGCGGGAAGCGGCGCGGCGGGGCCGGCGAACCTCGCGCTCGAAGCGCCTGCGGGCCGCGTGCGGTTCGCGCCCGCCTTTGCGGCCACCGACCTCGCGCATGGCGTCACGATCACGAACGCGTCGGGCGAGGCGCGAATCGTCTCCGCTCCCTCCGCGGGCTTCGTGCAGTCGCTCGCGCCGGGAGAGAGCGCGCACATCGCGCCGCCGGATGCGGGCGAGCTCGAGCTGCACGTGCTCGGCGCGAGCGTGGCGCCGGCCGTGGTGTTCGTGGCGCCCGGCGCCTTCGCGCAGGTCGGCGCCGACGGCGGCTACGAGCTGCGCGGCCTCGCGCCTGGCGCAGCCGAGATCCGCGCCTGGCATCCGCGCCTGCCGGTGAGCGTCGCGCAGCGCGTCGAGCTGGCGGCGGGGCAGGCGCTGCGCCTCGATCTCGAGATCGGCGTGGACCGCGCGGAGAAGCACGCGCCGTGAAGGAGCTGCTCGTTGCGGTCGCGCTCGTGATCGCCGCCGCCGAAGCGGCGGCGGACGACTCGTCGCGCCTCCAGGCGCTCGAGCAGCGCGTCGACTACCTCGAGGACGAGCTGGCGCGGACGCGCGGCGAGTGGCGCGCAGCGGAGCCGGCGGACGAGGCGGGCTCGTGGGCCGATCGCATCTCGCTCTCGGGCAGCGTCGAGCTCGGCCACTACGGCGGCCAGGACGACTCGGTGCTCCACGACGCCGGCTATCGCGTCTGGGACACGCGCTTCTTCCTCGACGCCGAGCTCGGCGAGGACATCCGCGTCGGCGAGCTTCCGCTCGTCCGCAACATCGGCCTCACGGCGGAGTGGAACCTGGTGCGGCTCGGCGAGGTCGTGAACGACGTCGGCGATCTGTACGTGGACCTCCAGGGCATCGGCGGCACGCCGTGGCTGAACCTCCGGCCGGGGCGCTTCCAGGTGCCGGTGGGCGAGGCCTATCACCTCTACGGCCGCGAGGCGGCGCGTTCCCCGTTCATCAGCAACCCGCTCGGCGGGCCCTGGTGGTGGGACGAGGGCGTCGCGCTGTACGGCGGCCCGCGGGAAGGACGGTTCGGCTACATCGCGTCGGTGAGCAACGGCGAGACGCCCTTCGGCTTCGACGACGGCAGCGGCGAGCAGGTGACGCTGAAGCTCTGGGCGCAGCCGCTGCCCTGGCTCTACCTGAGCGCGAGCGGGCTCCACAGCGGCGAGATCGGCAACGGCACGGGCGCGCTCTGGCTCGGCGAGACATGGGCGACCCCGATCGGCGGCGATACGGACGTCCCGACGTTCTTCTCGGGGGCGGCGCAGGCCGACGCGACGGGCGGCTACGACCGCACCTGGCTCGCCGGCGCGGACGTCGTGATCACGCCGCTCGAAGCGGTCCGCCTCTGGCTCGCCTACGGCCAGTACCAGCTCGACGCGCAGGACGGCAGTGACTACGACCGCACGCTGCACTACGCCATCGCCGAGCTCGTGCTGCACGGCGGGCTGCATCGGGCCGCTCTTCGCGCCGGGCTACGTCGGCGTGCGCGCCGACACGCTCGGCACCTTCGACGACGAGCGCGGCTATCTGCTCGACTGGCGGTACGGCGAAACGCTCGGGTACAACATGGAGTCGTACTGGGCGTACACCGCGGTCGTGGGCTGGCAGCTCGGGCGCTACACGATCCTGCGCGTCGAGTACTCGCTGCGCGACATCGACCTGGTGGACGGCGTGCCTGCCAGCGCTGCGCGACGACGCCGAGCATCCGAACACCTTCTCGGTGGAGCTCGGGATCGCGTTCTGATGCGCCACCTCACCCTGCTCGCCGCGCTCGTGACGCTCTGTGCGGCCGGCGCACGCGCCGAGGCGCCCGCGAGCGTACAGGGGCGGCGTGAGCATCGGCGTCGCCGGCGTGAAGCTCGCAGACGCGGGGCCGATCGTGGTCTACCTCGAAGCCGTGGCGGCGCCGGCGCCGAAGGCGGCTGCGGGCGCCGAGATCCGCCAGCACCTCGCGCGCTTCGAGCCGGGCTTCACGGTGGTGCCCGTCGGCGCGCCGGTGCGCATGCCGAACGACGACACCATCTTCCACAACGTCTTCTCCTACTCGACGCCCGAACGACTTCGACCTCGGCATGTACGGCGCGGGCGACGCGCGCACCATCCGCTTCGATCACCCGGGCCTGGTGCGGATCTACTGCTCGATCCACGAGCGCATGAACGGGCTGATCTTCGTGACGCCGTCGCCGCTGTTCGCGACGCCGAGCGAGAGCGGCGACTACCGGATCGCGGGCGTTCCGCCGGGCCGCTATCGGCTGCGCGTCTGGAGCGAGCGGCTGCCGGTGTGGACGCGCGACCTCGAGCTGCGCGCGGGCCAGGCCGCCGACGTCGAGGTGCGGCTCCTCGCGCTCGGGGGCTGACGCAGCGCTACGCGCGGCTCCCGCTGTCGTGACTCCGTTCGCCTCACGCGAGGCAAAGCCTCGCGTGGGCTCACTGCGCACAGCGCTACGCGCTGCTTGCGAGCCCTACGCGCTGCTTGCGCGCTCCGCGCGCAGGCGCGCCAGGGCCTGCTCGGGCGGCTCGGCGCGGCAGATCACGAAGCCCTGGATCTCGTCGCAGCTCCACTCCGCGAGCAGCGCGCGCTGCGCCGTGGTCTCGACGCCCTCGGCGACCACGCGCAGGCCGAGCGCCTTCCCCATCGCCACGATCGAGCGCGTGAGCGCGGCGCCTTCGGTGCTGTGCGAGATGGACTTCACGAAGGACTGGTCGATCTTGAGCGTGTCGACGGGCAGCCGGCGCAGGTAGGAGAGCGACGAGTAGCCGGTGCCGAAGTCGTCGAGCGCGATCGTGAGGCCCATCCAGCGCAGCTCGCGCAGCGTCTGGATCACGCCGGCCTCGTCGCGTAGGAGCGCGCTCTCGGTGATCTCGAGCTCGAGGTAGCTCGGGTTCACGCCCGTCTCCTCGAGGATGCGCCGCCATCCTCCGCGACAGCTCCGGGCCGAACTGCCGTGCGCGACACGTTCAGCGACACGCGCAGGTCGAGCGCGCCGAGCGCCTCCTCCCAGTCGCACACCTGCTGGCAGACCCTGCGCAGCACCCACTCGCCGAGCGGCTCGATCAGGCCGGTCTGCTCGGCGATGGGGATGAAGTCCAGCGGCGGCACCACGCCGAGCTCCGCGTCGGTCCAGCGCGCGAGCGCCTCGAAGCCGGTGATGCGGCCCGTCGCGAGCTCGATGCGCGGCTGGTAGTGGAGCGCGAGCTCGTCCTGCTCGAGCGCGCGGCGCAGCTTGGCCTCGATGTTGAGCCGGCGCAGCGCGGCGGCGTTCATGGACTGGTCGTAGAACTGGTAGCCGTTCCGGCCGCTCGCCTTCGCGTGGTACATGGCGGAGTCGGCGTTGCTGAGCAGCGCGTCGAGCGTCGTCGCCGTCCGCGGGCCAGGAGGCGATGCCGATGCTCGCGCCGATCACCAGCTCGTGGCTGCGCACGTCGAACGGCCGGCGCAGCGCGGCGAGCAGGCGGCTCGCGACGGCGGCCAGGTCGCGCGGGTCGCGCAGCTCCGAGAGCAGCACGGTGAACTCGTCGCCGCCGAGCCGCGACACGGTGCTGTCCGACTCGTCTTCGCCGACGCGCGAGACCAGGTCGCTGTCGCGCAGCGTGCGCACCAGCCGGTCGGCGACCTGACGGAGCAGCTCGTCGCCCACGCTGTGACCGAGCGTGTCGTTGATGCGCTTGAAGTGGTCGAGGTCGAGGAACAGCACGCCGATCTGGCTCTCGCGGCGGCGGGCCTGCGCGATCGCGAGCTCCATGCGTTCCGCGAAGAGCCGGCGGTTGCCGAGGCCGGTGAGGCTGTCGCGGTAGGCGAGATAGCGGATCTGCTCGTCGGCGCGCCGCTGCTCGGTGATGTCCTGGATCGTGCCCTCGAGCCGGAAGCTCCCGTCGGGCGACGGGATCGTCTGCACGTGGGAGTGCACCACGCGCTCGCTGCCGTCGGGCCGCACGATGCGATGGTCGAGCCGCGCCGAGGCGCCGTCGCGCATGCAGGTCTCGAAGGCATCCACCACTGCGGCGCGCTCGTCGGGATGGATGCGGTCGAGCAGGTCCGAGGCAGAGCCGAGCTTCGCGGGCTCCTGGATGCCGAGGATCGCCCAGAACTCGGCCGAGCCGTCGATCACGAGCGTCTTGCGGTCCATGTCGAAGCTGCCGACGCGCGCGAGCTGCTGCGCCTTGGCCAGGTGTAGCTGGCTGCGGTGCAGCTCCTGGAGCCGCGTGTCGAGCTCCGCGCGCGAGCCGCGGAGGTTCTCGAGCATGAGGTCGATGCCGCGCGCGACGTCGCCGATCTCGTCGGTGCGGATGCTTCGCACGCGCACGCCGAGGTCGCCGTTGCGGACGCGATCCACCGCGGCCTGGATGGCGCGGATCGGGTGCACCAGGCTGCGCGCCAGCGCGGTGGACGCGAGCAATGCCACCGCGAGCGCGACCGAGCCCGCCAGCGCGAGGCGCCCCCGCGCGTTCGCGAGCGCGGCGCGTTCGGCGTCGAGGCTCGAATGGACGGTGAGAACCTCGGCGCCGACCGGCCTCACGGGCGCCACGAGCACGTCTCCCGACGGCGCCGCGGCAGCGTCGAGAGTGACCTCCGCGCCGCAGAGGGAGGACCAGGCCGCGAGGGTGTCGGGTCCCACGGCTTCCGCGGCGACCAGCGAGCCGACCGAGCGGCCCGCCGTCTCGAGCGGCACCTGGACCACGGCGTACAGCCGCCCGTGCAGCTCGACGAGACGAGGCTCGCCCGCCGCGAGCGCGACGGTCGCGAGCTCGACCTCGCCGCTCTGGATGGGCGTGGCGCCGCGGGCGTCGGCGAGGGCGACGAGCTCGGCGTGCTCACGCTCGCGCAGCTCGCCGGCGAAGAAGGCGAGCGTGGGGGCGTCGTTCAGCTCGAGCGCGGCGCGCAGCTGCGGCGTGCCCGACACGGTGCGATAGCGCGCGAGCAGGGCCGCGAGATGGTTGTCCACCAGCCGGTCGGCGGCCGTGGCGGCGCGTGCGAGGCGCTGCTCGGCTGCGTGCCTGAGGTCGCGAGACAGCGCGCGATCCTGCACCGTGACCGCGAGCGTGGTGGTCGCGATGGCCATCGCCGCGAGCGCCCAGCTGAGCCGCCTGGCGAGGGTGAGCCGCGGCCGCCGGAGCCGCCGCGGCGACGAACGTACGCCGTTGGCGCCAGGCACGCGCGAACCCCCGATTGGGATGGAGACGCATCGGAGGGACGCCGCGCCGGCTTGAGAGACGCCTACGGCCGCATGCCGCGCTGCTTCGGGCCTTTCTCCTGCGCCACGATCTCGGCGGCGCGCCGGACCCAGTCCACGAGCAGCGGGCGCGTCTCGCGCGGGTCGATGATCTCCTCCACGCCGAACGCCTCGGCCGTGAGGATCGGCGAGCGCAGCGAGACGAGCTTCTCCTCGAGCTCGCGGCGGAGCGCGTCGGGGTCGGGCGCGGCCTCGATCTGCCGCCGATACGCCGCCTCGACGCCGCCCTCGATCGGCAGCGAGCCCCACTCGCCCGAGGGCCACGCGAAGCGCAGGTTGCCGCGCGTGTGATTCGTATGGCCGGCGCCCGCGACCCCGAAGGCCTTGCGCACGATCACGGAGCACCACGGCACGGTCGCCTGATACACCGCGGCGAGCGCGCGCACGCCCTTGCGGATCGTGCCGCGGCGCTCGGCCTCGACGCCGACCAGGAAGCCGGGGTTGTCCACGAAGTTCACGACGGGCAGACGGAACGTGTCACACAGGTCGACGAAGCGGGTCAGCTTCTCGGCGGCGTCGGCGTCGAGCGAGCCGGCGGCGATGCGCGGGTCGTTGGCGAGCACGCCCACGGGCACGCCGTCGATGCGCGCGAAGCCGGTCACCTGGGCCTTGCCATAGAAGCGGCCCATTTCGAAGAACGAGGCGCGGTCGAGCACGAGGGCGAGGAGCTTGCGCACGTCGTAGACGCGGCGGCGCTCGCGCGGGACGATCGAGAGCAGCGCCTCCTCGCGGCGCGCCGGATCGTCGTTCGGCTCCGCGCGTGGCGCCGTCTCCCACACCGACGCCGGCAGGTAGGAGAGGAAGCGGCGCAGCATCGCGAACGCCTCATCCTCGGAAGCGGCCTCGTTGTCCACGGCGCCGCTCTCGCGCGCGTGGATGTGCGCGCCGCCGAGCTCCTCCTTGGTGACCTCGCGGCCGAGCGCGCGGCGCACGACCGGCGGGCCGGCCACGAAGAGCTGGCTCGTCTCGCGCACCATCACCGAGAAGTGCGAGGCCGCGACGCGCGCGGCGCCGAGGCCGGCCACCGGGCCGAGGGCCGCCGCCGCCACGGGCACGGTCGAGAGCAGCTCGACGGAGACGTCGAAGTCGGGGTTGTAGGGGACGTAGGAGCGCTTGATCTCGGCGTTGGTCTTGACGCTGCCGCCGCCGCCCGTGCCGTCGACGAGCCGCACGAGCGGAAGGCGCAGGTCGCGCGCGACCTTCTCGGCCCAGCCCATCTTGTTGCCGACCGCGCCGTCGGCGGCGCCGCCGCGCACCGTGAAGTCGTCGCAGCCCACCACGACGGGGCGCCCGTCGATGCGCCCGCGCCCGCACACGAAGTTCGAGGGCGTGAAGCTCTGGAGCTGCCCCTCCTTGTCGTAGACGGCGCGGCCCGCGAGCGCGCCCGTTTCGTGGAAGGAGCCCGCGTCGAGCAAGCGGTCGACGCGCTCGCGCACGGGCAGGCGCCCCGCGTCGCGATGCCGCTGCACGCGCTCCTCGCCGCCCATCTGCTTGGCCAGCTCGGTGCGCCGCGCGATCTCGTCGAGCTCGGGCTTCCAACTCATTCAAGCATTCTACCTCCGCTCGGCTGCGCCTCGCTGCGCGGGGCGGGCCGCGCCCCTTGCAGTACCCTGCGCCGCCGTGAAGGTGCTCGCGCTCGACTTCGACGGCGTGCTCTGTGACAGCGCGCGCGAGGCGTTCCTGGTCGCCATGAGCACGCTCGCGGAGATCTTTCCCGAGCTGCGGCTCCGCCCCGCGGCCGAGGAGAGCGCCGAGCTGTTCGCGCGTTTCGTCGAGATCATGCCGCTCGGCAACCGCGCCGAGGACTACGGGGTGATCCTCGCCGCGCTCGCGGCGCGGCGGCCGCTGCCCGACCAGGCCGCGTACGACGCCTTCCACGCGAGCATCGACGCGGCCCGCCTGCGCGCCTTCCACGAGCAGTTCTATCGCGTGCGCGCCGCATGGGCGGCGCGCGATCCCGAGGGCTGGCTCGCGCAGATGCGGCCGTACCCGGGCTTGTGCGAGCTGCTCCGCCGCCGCGCCGGCGACGTGCGCCTCGCGATCGCCACCGCCAAGGACCGCGGCTCCGTGCGCAAGCTGCTCGGCGCCTACGGCGTGGCGGAGCTGTTCCCCGAAGGCTGGGTGCTCGACAAGGACGCAGGCGAGAAGAAGCGAGACCACGTGACGAAGCTGGCCGCGCTCGCCGGCTGCGCGCCCGCCGAGGTCACGTTCGTCGACGACAAGGTGAACCACCTCGAGGACGTGGCGGCGCTCGGCGCGCGCTGCGTCCTCGCGGCCTGGGGCTACAACGGGCCGCGCGAACGCCGCATCGCGGAGGCGCATGGCTTCCTGGTCTGTGGGCTCGACGACTTCGAGCGCCGGGTGTTCTGAGTCAGCGCTGCGGCGCGCCCGAGAGATCCGCCGGGCCGAGGTACGTGCCGTGGAACCGGCGCTGGGCGAAGCGCCACTCGCCGTCCCGGCAGCGCACGTACGCGTCGCGATAGCGGCCCACGTTCTGGCCGCCCCGGCCGTCGCTCCACTGCAGGAGCTCGAGGATCAGCCAGCGGCCGACCGCGGTGTCGCCCTCCACCTCCACGAGGCCGTCGTGCGCGACCTGCACGACCCAGCGCACCGGGGCCACGAGCTTCTGGTAGTGCGCGAGGATGGCGTCGCGCCCGCGCACGGTGGCGCCGAGCACCAGCCACTCGCCGTCCTCGGCCCACGTGGCCGCCCAGCCCGCGTCGTCGCGCTCGGCGATGGCGTGGCAGTAGCGCGCCACGAGGTTTCGGATCGCGCGCTCGTCCTCCCGCTGCGAATCGCCCACCGGCCTCCTCCGGGCGCGATGTTCTCACACGGCCCGCCGATCCGAGCCGTAGACGTTCTGATCGATCTGAATCGAACAATCGATTGGACTGATCGATGCCGGGGTCCGAAGCTAGGCCATCCACTCGGAGGGCCCATGTCGAAGACGCTACGCACCGAATCCGGCGCACCGGTCGCCGACAACCAGAACTCGCAGACGGCGGGGCCGCGCGGCCCGGTGCTGCTGCAGGACCAGCACCTGCTCGAGAAGCTCGCGCGCTTCAACCGCGAGCGGATCCCCGAGCGCATCGTGCACGCGGTCGGCTCCGGCGCCTACGGCCACTTCGAGGTCACGAACCCCGACGTCTCGCGCTGGACGCGCATGCGGATGATGAGCGAGGCGGGCAAGCGGACGCCGCGTCTTCGTGCGCTTCTCGACCGTGGCCGGCTCGAAGGGCGCGCCCGACGCCGTGCGCGATCCGCGCGGCTTCGCGCTCAAGTTCTACACCGAGGACGGCAACTGGGATCTCGCCGGGCAACAACACGCCCGATCTTCTTCATCCGCGACCCGCTCAAGTTCCCCGACTTCATCCACTAGCCAGAAGCACGACCCGTACACCAACGAGCAGGAGCCCGAGAACGTCTGGGACTTCTTCTCGCTGGAGCCCCGAGGCCACGCACCAGTTCACGTGGCTGTTCGGCGACCGCGGCATCCCGGCCACGCTACCGCCACATGGACGGCTTCGGCTCGCACACCTTCCAGTGGGTGAACGCGAAGGGCGAGCGCGTCTGGGTGAAGTTCCACTTCAAGACGGACCAGGGCATCCGCTGCCTCACGAGCGAGGAGTCGGCGCGCATCGGCGGCGAGAACCCGCAGCACCACCAGCAGGACCTGCGCACCGCGATCGAGCGCGGCGAGCTACCCGTCGTGGACGCTGAAGGTGCAGGTGATGCCGGAGGCCGACGCGGCGACGCTACCGCTTCAACCCGTTCGACCTCACCAAGGTCTGGCCCCACGCGGACTACCCGCTGATCGAGGTCGGCAAGCTCGTGCTCGACCGGAACCCCGACAACTACTTCGCCGAGGTCGAGCAGGCGGCCTTCGATCCGGGCAACTTCGTGCCCGGCGTCGGCCCGTCGCCCGACAAGATGCTCCAGGGCGCGCCTCTTCGCGTACGGCGACGCGCACCGCTACCGCCTCGGCATCAACCACACGCAGCTGCCGGTGAACGCGCCGAAGGGCGTGCGCGGGCGGCGCCGCGAACTACGGGCGCGACGGCGCCATGCGCTGTCGACGACAACGGCGGGCGCAGCAAGAACTACGAGCCCAACAGCTTCGACGGGCCCGACGCAGACGGGCGAGCCGCTCTACGCCGGCCTCGCGAGCGACGGCGTCTCGGGCAGCACGCCCGCCGTGCGCCACGCCGAGGACGACGACTTCGTGCAGGCCGGCATGCTCTACCGGGTGATGAAGCCGGACGAGCGCGAGCGGCTCGTGCGACAACATCGCCGGCGGCCTCGCGCGTGTGGCGGACGACGGCATCGTCGAGCGCTCGATCGGGCACTTCCGCAAGGCCGACCCCGAGTACGGCGCCCGCGTCGCCGCGGCGGTGAAGGAGGCGGCTCGGCGTTGACGCTCTCCGGCCGCTAGGCTCGACGTTCATGGACCTCGACTTCCGCATGCACGCCGAGCGCACGCCGAACCCGCAGAGCATCAAGTGGGTGCTCTCGAAGGAGATCGTGCCGGCGGGCGCGACGGCGAACTTCCGGGCGCCCGTGGCTCCCGACGTCTCGCCGCTCGCGGCGCGGCTCTTCGCGCTGCCCGGTATCGAGGGCGTGTTCCTGGCCTCGCACTTCGTGACCGTGACCAAGCGGGACGAGCTCGCCTGGACGGACGTGGCGCAGGGCGTGGTGGACGCGATCAAGGCGCACGTCACCACCGGCGAGCCGGCGCTCGGTGCGGGCTACGTGGAGGAGAGCGACACCCCGGCCGGCAGCATCGAGGACCGCATCAAGACCATCCTCGAGAACGAGATCCGGCCGGCCGTGGCGATGGACGGCGGCGACGTGGTGTTCGCCGGCTTTCGCGACGGCGTGGTGGAAGTGGTGCTCCAGGGCTCCTGCGCCGGCTGTCCCAGCTCGACGGCCACGCTGCGATTCGGTATCGAAGCCAGACTTCGGGACGAGATCCCGGAGGTCACAAGAGTCGTTCAGGTCTGACCGATAGAGCAGGTCACGAGTAGCAGCCCAGTTCCAGATCTGACGGCTCGGCAGCGGCACCCCCACCCACGCCGAGACCGTGGGAGGTTGATGTTGGGGGGGGTCCATTCGCGAAGACGCCGCATGCTGTTGCGCGGCCGTCTCACCCTCCTGGCGGGCGTGACTCTGCTCGGCGCGCTGTGCGCGACCCTGCTGCTGGCCTCGGGTGACGAGCAGCTCGTGGCGCCGGCGGTGGACGTCTCGGAGGGCCCGCCCGAGCCGGAGTCCGCGCCTGCCCCCGAGGCGCCGGCCGCGCCCGCGGTCTCCCCCGCGCGCGCTCTCTCGCCGCGCGGCCGGCTCGATGCGCAGCTCCTGGCGGCGCCGTCGGCGCGCGAGGACTTCCGGGACCTCCGCATCGTGGACGGGCGTCTCGAGCGCCTGCCCACCGGCACCGACGAGATGCGCCTGCGCTACACGCTCGACCCCGAGCTCTCCGACGCGGTGTGGAAGGCGCTCGAGCGCGGCCGCTTCGACATGGCGCACGTGGTGGTGATGGATCCGCGGACCGGCGCCGTGCTCGCGTACGCCTCGACCGACCCGGTGCACTTCCCGCCCGACAAGACCTATCCCGCAGCCTCGCTGGTGAAGGTGATCACGGCGGCGGCCACGCTCGACCGCGCGCCGCAGGTGGCGTACGAGACCTGTCACTTCGTGGGCAGCCCGTGGCGGCTCACGCGTGACCGGCTGCGCAGCCCGCAGCGCGGCAACGAGGCGGACATGCGCAAGGCGCTCGCCACCTCGAACAACCAGTGCTTCGCGCGCTGGGCGATCCACCGGGTGGGGCCGAACGCCATGCTCGGCGCGATCGACCGCTTCGGCATGCTGACGGCGCCCGCGCTCGGCCATCCGAGCGGGCACGCGAAGGCGCCGACCGACGAGCTTGCGCTCGCCGAGCTCGGCGCGGGGCTCGACGGCCTCGAGATCACGCCGCTCCACGCCGCGCTGCTCGCCTCCACGCTGGCGAACGGGCGGCTGGTGAGGCCCCGTTGGGTGGCCGAGGTCTGGAACACGGAGGGCCAGCGCGTGGCAGTGCCGGTGGGCGAGAGCGGGCGCCAGGTGCTGACGCCCGCGCTCGCCTCGCAGCTGCGCGGCTGGCTGGTGGACACAACGGTCCGCGGCACGGCGCGGCGCGCGTTCCGCGTGCGCGGCGGGCGGCCGCTGCTGCCCGGCATCGCCGTCGCCGGCAAGACCGGCAGTCTGAACGGCACCGACCCGAAGGGTCACTACGAATGGTTCATCGGGGTGGCGCCGGCCGACGACCCGAAGATCGCGATCGCGACGGTCGCCGTGCAGGGCCAGCGCTGGTGGTGGTCGGCCAGCCAGCTCGCGGCCGAGGTGCTACGCGCGGCGTTCTGCCCGGGCGGGAGGTGCAGCCCGGAGGCCGCCGATCGCCTGGCCGCGCCGTTCGAGTCCGAGCCGCCGGCACCGCCTGCGCCGCGCCCTCCGCAGGTCGCTCAGCCCGCGACCGCGGGCTAGCAAGCCGGGCGAAAGCCCGGCGCGCAGTGAGCCGAAGGCGAACGGAGTCACGACAGCGGTGCCGGGCGAAAGCCCGGCGCGCAGTGAGCCGAAGGCGAACGGAGTCACGACAGCGGTGCCGGGCGAGAGCCCGGCGCGCAGTGAGCCGAAGGCGAACGGGCACGACTGCCAGCCGGGCGCAGCCCGGACTGTCAGTCGCGCCCGACGATCCGGGTGACGACGGCCCCGAGCCCATCGGCTTCGTCGCGATCGAGCGGCTCGACCGAGGGCAGGTGCGCGACGAGCTTCTCGAGCCGCGCGGCCGCCTCGGGGTTCACGTCCACGAAGCGGAGCGCGTGCGTGCCGTCGTCCGCGCGCGTCACTTCGGCGCGCACGAGGATCGGCTCCTCGCGCGGCGCGCCGAACACGGCGAGGCGCAGGCGCATGCCCAGCTCGAGCTGCGGGTTGCCCTCGACGCGCATGCCGCCGATCGAGAGATCGCGCCCGACCAGCACGGTGGACGCCTCCTCGGAGAGGCCGACCACTTCGTTCTTGAACACCACGCGCTCGTGCTTGCGGCGGTCGGCGTCGGAGGCAGGCGCCGCGAGCGGCAGCCGGGGGGGCTGGGCTTCGCCCTCGCTCTCGAACTCGGTCGCGACCTGGGCCGGCCCGCTCTTGTAGTGGCGGAGCAGACGCTGGAGGTCGGCGCCGTGGGAGTGCGCCTCGAACGCGAACGCGACGGTGTGCTGATCCTCGACCACGGGCTCGTGCGAGACGCGCACGACGCGTGCGCGCAACGAGAGCGGGCGGCTCGCCTCGGGCACGGGGAGCTGGAGCGTGATGCGCGCACCCGCGTTCGGCGGAGACGCGGCGAGGAGGCGTCCGCCGCGCTGCGAGAGCTCCGCGATCGTGGCCGGCCGGCGGAACAGGCCGCTGCGATACGCCGCCGGCGCGCCGATCGGCACGCGATCCTCCTGGCGTCGCTCCTCCCCGGCGTAGATCGCGCGCAGCAGGATCAACCGCAGCGCGTACGGATTCACCGGGCGGCGGATCAGCAAGTGGAAGCCGAGTCGGCGCAACATCTGGCGCAGCGTGTTCGAATCCTCGGACACGATGCCGACGCGCATCGGCCCAGGCTCGCCGGCGCGGGGCTCCTTCCAGTGCTGCGCCAGCAGCGCGCGGCGCGGCGTGGCGACGAACAGCCGGCTCGGCGGCGCGATCTTCTCGGGGATGGCGCCGCCGCGGAGCAGCGCGAACTCGACCTCGAGCTCCGCGAGGATGTCGCGGACATCATCGAGCTCACCATCATCGACGATCAGGACCGGGTGGGTCGTCTTCATGCAAGCCCCGGGGGACCTCAGCTCCATCGGCAGGCGGGGCGGGGGCCTGAAGGCGGACGCCCCGCAACGCGCAGGCAAGACAGGCGGCGGCGAGCGCGAGACCGAGCGCCACCTGCCGGGGCTCGCCGATCGAGCCGAGCTCCGGCAGCAGGCCCGCGGCGCCCGCCGCAGCGAGCGAGTTGTTCGCGGCGTGGCAGAGCACGGTCGGGCGCAGCGAGCGTGCGCGTTGCGCCACGGCGCCGAGGTACCCGCCGAGCAGGAAGGCGGCCGCGCCGTGCACGAGGTCGAGGTGGGCCACGCCGAACACCGCGGCCGAGCCCAGCACCGCAACCAGGCCGGGCCAACGCCACTCCAGCAGCCGCAGGAGGAGGCCGCGGAACAGCAGCTCCTCGCCGAGCGCCGGCGCGAGCCCCACCGCGAGGAAGACGAGCGCGAGGTGCGTCGGGCTCGCCTCGCGGACCACTTCGTCGATCGCCGCGAGCGAGCTGCCTTCGAGCAGCCCGAGCCACACCACGGCGCCGCGCACGGCGTTCGAGAGCGCGAGGAAGCCGAGCAGGGCGAGCGCAATGCGGCCGACGCCGAGGCGCCCGCCCCCGAGCCCGAGCCGCTCCGACAGCGTGCGGCCGGGCAGGATCATCCCACCCGTGAGCCCGACGAGCGCGTACAGGAGCTGGCCCTGCACGTCGCCCCACAGCAGTTCCGGTCCCATCGCCCCGATCGTAGGTGCTAGCTTCGCCTCGTGGCCACGGACCTCGCACCCTCGCTGCTCGTCGCGCTGGATCTCGTGCTCGATCCGAACTTCCGTCGCAGCGTGGTGTTGATGCTCGAGCACGAAGTGGAGCAGGGCGCGCTCGGCCTGATCGTGAATCGCCGCTCCGACTTCTCGATGACGCAGCTCTGCCAGAACCTCGAGATGCCGTGGCGCGGCGACCGCGAGGCGTGCGCCGACTGGGGCGGCCCCGTCGGCGAGAACCAGGGCTGGGTGCTGATGGATGACGAGGCGGCGCGCGGCCTCGAGGTGGTGACGCTCGCGCCTGGCCTGCACTGGACGCGCTCGCAGGACGCCCTTCGCCGCGTCGCCGAGGCGCCGGCGCTGCGCGCGCGCGTGTTCCTCGGCTACGCGGGCTGGGCGCCGGGCCAGCTCGAGCGCGAGATCGCGGAGGGCTCGTGGCTGGTCGTGCCCGTCGCGGCGCACCTCCTGTTCGAGGAGAGCCACGACCGGCTCTGGGAGCAGGCCGTGCGGAGCCTCGGGATCGAGCCCGCCACGCTGATCCCGACCCAGGGCGTCAACTAGCAAGCGGCGCTCCGCGCGCGCGCGAGCGAGCGAGCGGAGAAACGAGTGCGGCGCTCGGCGCCGCTTGCTATTGCGACACCCGGTTGCGGCCGGCGTGCTTGGCGCGGTAGAGCGCGGCGTCGGCCATGGCGATCAAGTCTTCGGGCTGGCGCATCTGCGACGTCCACTCGGCCACGCCGACCGAGATGGTGATCTCGATCGGCACGCCGCCTACTTCTATGCCCTCGCTCTCGACGGCGCCGCGGATTCGCTCGGCGAAGACCGCGGCGCCGGGGAGGGGCGTCTCCGCCAGCACGACCGCGAACTCGTCGCCGCCGAAGCGAGCCGTGCAGTTCTCGCGCCGCCCGTGGCTCGCGAGGAGCTTGGCGATGCGCTGGAGCACGAGGTCGCCACACAGATGGCCGTGCTGGTCGTTCACCTCCTTGAAGCGGTCGACGTCCACCAGCAGCAGCGAGAGTGCGTGCTGGTGCCGGCGGCTGCGGGCGATCTCGCTCTCGAGCGCATCCTGGAGCGAGCGGCGGTTGCGCACCTGCGTGAGGCCGTCGAGCGCCATCGTGCGGAAGACGCGGTCGTGGTACTCCGACTCGGGGCTCTCGCCGTCGAGCAGCTTTAGGATCGCGCCGCCGACGGCGATCAGGTCGCCCGTTGCCAGCCGCACGTCCGCGTGGGCGCGCACCAGCTCGCCGTTCCGGCGCGTGCCGTTGGTCGAGCCGTGATCCCGCAGCCAGAGGCCGGAGTCCTCGCGCCGGATCGCGCAGTGCACCCGCGAGACGCCGCCGAGCGGCAGCACCACGTCGCACTGGGAGTCGCGCCCGATCGTGAGCTGGCCCGGCCGGAGATCGATCCGCAGGCCGAGGTCCGGCCCCGCGATCATCACCAGGCGCGGGGCGCCGGGCGGCGGGGTGCTCGGCTCGGCCCCGTGCAGCAGGGCCGTCGTCTCGTCGAGGGGATTCTTCACCGGCGGGCCCATCGGCCGGTTGGGGGCGCGACTTGTGTCCAGATGCCCCGTTCGAACTCCGAAACGGACAGTTTGAAAATCGAACCCGACTGGCGCATGCTCGGCCCGTGGCCGACTTCCGCTACGCGCAGTTCTGCCCGCTGGCCCGGGCCACCGAGGTGGTCGGAAATCGCTGGAGCCTGCTGGTGCTGCGCGAGCTGATGGTCGGGCCGCAGCGTTTCGGCGAGCTGAAGCGGCGGCTCGCGGGCGTCTCGACCAGCGTGCTCGCCGAGCGTCTCGCCGCGCTGGAAGAGTACGGCGTCGTCTCCCAGACCGAGCTGCCGCCCCCCGCCTCGGTGCGCGTCTACCAGCTCACCGCGCACGGCGAGGCGTTCCGGCCGGTGCTGCTCGAGCTCGCGCGCTGGGGGATGCGCTGGCTGCGCGCGCCCGACGCGGGCGACCACTTCGAGCCGGACTGGGTGCGGCTCGCGCTCCAGGCGTTCGCTGCCGAGGGCGCGACGCCCGCGCGCCGCTTCGAGCTGCGCATCGCGAGCGGCGGCAGAACCGCGAGCTTCCGCTTCGAAGGCGGCGCGCATGGCTTTCGCTTCGCGACGGACGACGCGCCCGCGGAGCTCGTGATCGAAGCCGGGCCCGCGGACGTGATCGGTCTGCTCACCGGCCTCCTACCGGCCGCCGCGGCGCGAGCGCGCGGCGTTCGACTCGAAGGCGACGCCGCTGCGCTCGCCGACCTCCCGCTTCTCTTCCGCTTCGACGTTTCGAAGCGCGCCCAACCAGGAGCCAACCCATGACCCTCAAGCTGATCGGAGCCGGCCTCTCCCCCTTCGTGCGCAAGACGCGCATCGTGCTCGCAGAGAAGGGGCTCGCCTACGAGCACGACCCGATGGTGCCCTTCGGCCTCTCGGCCGAGTACAAGCGCAAGCACCCGCTGGCAAGAATCCCGCTGCTCGAGGTGGACGGACGCCCGCTCCCCGATTCGTCGGCGATCTGCGCCTACCTCGAGAAGCTCCAGCCGCAGCCTGCGCTCTATCCGAGCGACCCCTTCGACTACGCCCGCGCGATCTGGTTCGAGGAGTTCGCGGATGCCGGCCTGGTCAACGTCACCGCGCCGTTCTTCCAGCAGCGCGTGCTCGGTCCGCTCCTGTTCAAGCGCCCCACCGACGAGGCGGTCGTGCAGAAGGCCGCCACCGAGACCCTGCCGCCGCTCTTCGACTACCTCGAGCAGGAGCTCGGCGGCAACGACTACCTGGTCGGCAACCGCTTCACGATCGCGGATCTGGCCGTGGGCTCGCTCCTCGTGAACTACAAGCATGGCCGAGGCGAGATCGACGCCAAGCGCTGGCCCAAGCTCGCGGCCTACGTCGAGCGAATCCACGCCCGGCCGTCCTTCAAGGGCCTGATCGAAGAGGACCAGCGGGGGCTCAAGGCCCTCGGAGGCTGAATGAGGAACGAGCTGGCGGCGCTCGGGCTGCTCCTCGCGCTCGGCTGCGCGAGCTTGCCGCCGGTGGAGCTCGTGGACGCGCAGCGCCGCGAGGCGTTGGTGAACGCCGACGTCGCGGCGCTGCGCGTGCTCTTCGCCGACGGCCTCCGCTACGGCCACGCGAACGGCATGGTGCAGGACAAGGCCGAGCTGCTCGAGGGGCTCGGCAGCGGGCAGCTCGACTACCGGGCGATCCGCATCGAGGAGAGCGAGGCGCGCGAGCTGGCGGGCGCGTGGGTGGTGACGGGGCGCCAGACCATCGAGGTGACGTCGGGCGGACGCGACGTCACCAGCCACTCCGTCTTCACCGCCGTCTACACGCGTGACGGCCGGCGTTGGCAGCTCGTCGCGTACCAATCGACTCCGCTGCCGCGCTAGAGGATCGGGAGGGCCGCCTTCCAGACCAGCCGCAGCGCGAGCCCCGTGAGCACGCTGCGGTAGAGCCAGAGGAAGCTCTCCTCGCTGAGCTGGTCGAGCAGGCGGCTCCCGACCCACGTGCCTGCGACGGCGCAGACCGAGCCGAGCGCGAGCAGCGGCGCATGCTCCGCGAACGCGAAGCCGGCGAACCCGAACAGGCCCACCTTCACGGCGTGGCCGATCGCCTGGCACGCGGCCTTCGTGCCCACCAGCGCCTGGCGCGAGAGGCCGAGGCCGAGGAAGAACGGGTCGATCATCGGCCCGATCGCGCCGAGCACCATGTTGAGGAAGCCCGTCATGCCGCCGAGCGCGAAGAAGCGCGTGCGCGGCCGGCGCGCGGTCGGGAGGGCCGCGCCGCGGCGCGCCGGCAGCCACGTGGCGGTGAGGACCACCGCGCCGATCCCGGCTTCGACGAGCGTCTCGGGCAGCGCCCGAGCGACGCGTAGCCCGAGCAGACCCGCCGGGATCAGCGGCAGCGAGTACCACGCGATCCAGTCGAAGCGCGCGTGCTCGCGCTGCACGATCACGCGCGAGCCGTTCGAGACGAGCTGGATCACGCCGTGCAGCGGGATCGCGACCAGCGGCGGCAGGTAGACGAGCAGCACGCCGAGCAGCGCGATGCCGCCCGCCATGCCGAGCACGCCGGACAGCACGGCCGTCACGAACACGGTGGCGCCGATCGTCGCGAGCTCGCCTGGCCCCATGGCTCAGCCGGCCGCGCGGAAGCCGACGCCTCCGCCGAAGGCCTCGGGCAGCGGCCCCACGTAGCGTTGGCGCGGGCGGATCAGCCGGTCCACCGCGCGCTCCTCGGCGATGTGCGCGAGCCAACCCGCGCTGCGCGCCGCCGCGAAGACCGGCGTGAACAGCGCGCGCGGGATGCCGAGGACGTCGAGCAGCACGGCCGTGTAGAACTCGACGTTGGTCCGGAGCCGGCGCTCCGGCCGATGCGCGTCGAGCGCCGCGACCGCGGCGCGCTCGACGGCGCGAGCGAGGCCGAGGTAGCGGCTCGCGACGCCCGCTCGCTCGAGCTCGGCCGAGCGCCGTCTCGAGCACGAGGGCGCGCGGGTCGCGCACGCGATAGACGCGATGGCCGAGGCCCATGATGCGCCGGCCCGCGGCCAGCTCCGCGGTGAGCCACGCCGTCGCGCTCTCCTCGCGCCCGATCGCGTCGAGCATGTCGAGCACGGGCCCGGGCGCGCCGCCGTGGAGCGGGCCCTTGAGCGAGCCGAGCGCCGCCACCATCGCGGAGACCGCGTCCGAGCGCGTCGAGGCCACGACGCGCGCCGTGAACGTCGACGCGTTCATGCCGTGCTCGGCCACCGTCACCAGGTAGGTGTCGAGGCCGCGCACGAGCGCCGCCGGCGCGGGCGCGCCCGACAGCATGCGCAGCAGGTCGTCGGCGTGGCCGCGCTTCGGGTCGGGCGCGACGGGCGGCGCGCCGAGCCGGCGCCGGTGCCAGGCGGCGAGCAGCACGGCGATCGCGCCGGCGAGCCGGCAGCCCGTGCGCTCGAGCGGCTCGTCGGCCGAGCGCAGGCCGGCGAGGCCCGCGCGCAGCGCCTCCATCGCGTCGTCGGCGTCGAGCGCCGCCGGTGCGCGCCCCAGCTCGCCGAAAGCCAGCGTGCGGCCCTCGGCGAGCGCGCCGCGGATCGCCTCGGCGCGTGCCGGCGCCGGCAGCGCGCCGTCCCAGAGCAGGCCGCACATCTCCTCGAAGCTTCGCCTCGCGAGGTCTTCGATCGAGTGCCCGCGCACCACCAGGCGCCCGCCCTCGCCATCCACCAGCGAGAGCCGCGTCTCGGCCACCACCACGTCCTCGAGGCCGGGTCGGAAGAGCTCGTTTCCGTTCATGGCGCGTTCCTCCTTGCCCGTGGAGCGTACGATGTGATAAACATTCATCAACGTTGATATGAAGAATCAACCTCCCGACGAGCTCGGCGCCGCCGAGGCTGCCCGGCTGCTGGGCGTGAAGCTGCCCACCCTCTACGCCTACGTGAGCCGCGGCCTGCTGCGCAGCCTGCCGGCCCGCTCGGGGCGGGCGCGCCGCTATCTGCGCGGCGACGTCGAGGCGCTGCGCGAGCGCGGGCCGTCGGTGCGCGCCGCGGCGGGCGCGCTGCGCTGGGGCGAGCCGATCCTCGAATCGTCGATCACCGCGATGACGCCGGCCGGGCCGGCCTATCGCGGCCGGCTCGCGACCGAGCTGGCGCGCGCCGGCACGTCCTTCGAGGCGGCGGCGGAGCTGCTCTGGACCGGCGCGCTGCCGGCGGGGCCGGTCGTCTGGGAGGCCACGCCGTGCCCCGAGCTCGACGGCGTGCTGCCGCTGCTGCCGGCGGATGCGCCGCACGCCGCGGTCTTCGCCGTGCTGGTCGCCGCGCGTGCGGCGCGCGACGCGGGCCGCTTCGACACCACGCCCGAGGGCGTGCTGCCGCGCGCGCGCGGCCTGATCCGGCTGCTCGCCGCGGGCCTCGCGCTGCCGCGCGCGCCGGCGCGGGCGCGGCGGGCGGCGCGCGCGCCGCGCATCGCGGAGGTGGTCGCGCGCGCCTTCGCGCTCGAGCTGGCGCCGCGCACGCTCGCGGCCATCGACGCGCTCCTGATCCTGCTCGCCGACCACGAGCTGAACGCCTCGACCTTCGCCGCGCGCATCACGGCGTCGACGCACGCCGACGTCTACGCGGTGGTGCAGGCCGGGCTCGCGACGCTGTCCGGGCCGCTCCACGGCGCGACCTCCGACCGCTTCGAGGCGCTGCTCGCCGAGGTGGGCGCGCCCGAGCTGGCCGAGCGCGCCGTGCAGGAGCGCGCGCGGCGCGGCGAGCGCATCCCCGGCTTCGGCCACGCCTTCTACGGCGCCGGCCGGCGACGCCCGCGCGCGCGCGTTGCTCGAGCTGGCGTGGGAGCGTGGCAAGGCGCCCGAGGTGGCGATCGCGAACGCCGTGATCGGCGCGATGGAGCGCGCCCGGAAGCCGCCGCCGAACGTGGACTCGGCCGCGGTCGCGCTGCGCGCCGCGCTCGGCATGCCGCCCGGCGCGGTGGCCGGCCTGTTCGCCGTCGGTCGCAGCGCGGGCTGGGTCGCGCACGCGCTCGAGCAGGTCGCGACCGGCCACCTGCTGCGGCCGCGCGCGCGCTACAAGGGGCCCGCCCCCACGGCACAGGAGGGGCAGTGAGACGAGCCTTCGCCTCTGCGATCCTGCTCCCGGCCTTTGCGTGCGCAGGCTCCGCTCAGCGCAACGTGCTTTGGCGCGGCAGCGCGAGCTCGGCGGCGATCGAAGCGCCTTGCGTCGAGCAGGAGGCGCACGGTGCCGCGTGCGCGCGCGCCATCGAGGCGCGCGCCTTGCCGGCGTTGGCGGGGCAAGCGTCGCGTGCTGGGCCCGTGCTGGAGCTGATGCTCCGCTCCGGCCCAGCGCTGACGCTCCAGGACTCGGCTCCGGCCGCGCCGACGGGCGAAGTCGTGGAGTACAGCCTGATCGAACTGAGCTCGGCGCTCGACGCCTTCGTCGTCTACGTGCAGTGGTGGGAGGGCTCCTCGTATCTGCTCATCGCTCGACAACAGGGCCACACGACCACACTCGACTCGGCGCCTGTGGCCTCTCCGAACGGTGCGCACTTCGCGACGGCCTCGGCGGACGTGGCCTACGGCTCGAACCGGCTGCGGATCTATCGAGCCAGGCTGGTGCCCGAGCCGGTCTTCGAGTTCGAGCCTTCGGGTTGGGGCCCGGGGCTGCCGCGCTGGCTCGACGCTGACACCCTCGTGGTTCCTACGGACGGGCTCCGCCTGAGCGACGAAGCCGACCCTGCTCTCGCGCCCGAGATCTTGGTGCGACGGCAGCAGGGCGGCTGGTCCGCTTCTCCCCGAATGCCCTGAACCCCAGCGCGCTGCGGCTATTCTCCGCCCGCCGTGGACGCCGACCAACTCCTGCACGGGCTCGTCGCCTACATCGTGCTGCTGCTCTCGCTCACCGTGCACGAGGCCGCGCACGCGTGGGCCGCACTGCGCGGCGGCGACCCCACCGCGTATCTGGGTGGCCAGGTCTCGCTCGATCCGCGCCCGCACATCCGGCGCGAGCCCTTCGGCATGGTGTTCGCGCCGCTCCTGTTCTTCTTCATGGGCGGCATGATGATCGGGTGGGCGAGCACGCCGATCGACCCGCGCTGGGCCTACGTGCACCCGAAGCGCGCGGCCGTGGTCTCGGCGGCCGGGCCGCTCGCGAACCTCGCGCTCGTGCTGCTGGCGGCGCTCGGGCTGCGGATCGGCGTCGCGGCCGGCTGGTTCCTGCCGATCTCGCTCTCGCACTTCGCGCTGGCGGTCGCGCCGGAAGGCGGCGTCGCCGAGAGCGTGATCCTCGTGCTCAGCTGGGTGTTCTCGCTCAACCTGATCCTGTTCGTGTTCAACCTGATCCCGGTGCCGCCGCTCGACGGCAGCAGCGCGATCGGCCTGCTCATCTCCGAGGAGAACGCGCGCCGCCTCCAGGAGTGGATGAGACAGCCGATGCTCGCCTTCGGCGGCCTGCTGCTGGCGTGGCTGCTGATGCGCATGATCGTCGGGCCCGCGCTCGCCTTCGCGGTCGGTCTCCTGTACCTCGGCGCCGGTTGATAAATCGGCCCCAGCGAATCCGGCGAAAGTGGATCTGGTCGGGGTTCAATCCGGGTGGGAGGCTCCGCTCCACGCACCGGAGGACACATGAGGCTCTACTCGGGACCGCTCTCGCTCTTCACCGCCAAGGTCCGCATCGCGCTCGCCGAGAAGGGGCTCCCGTACGAGCGCGTCGAGGTCGGCTGGAGCCTCGAGCGCCGCTACGAGCCGCATCACCCCGAGGTGGCCGCGCTCAACCCGAAGGGCCAGGTGCCGGTGCTGATCGACGGCGATCTCGCCGTCTACGACTCGACGCTCATCTTCGAGTACCTCGAAGACCGCTACCCCGAGCCGCCGCTCTATCCGCGCGACAGCGCGGGCCGCGCGCGCTGCCGCCAGCTCGAAGCCGCCGCGGACGAGATCCTCTTTCCCCACGTCTTTTGCCTGATCGACCAGGGCTTCTATCCGGCGGGGCAGGGCGGGCGCGACGCGGCGCGCCTCGCGTCGGCGC
Source organism: uncultured delta proteobacterium (assembly GCA_963716895.1). Taxonomy (GTDB): domain Bacteria; phylum Myxococcota_A; class UBA9160; order UBA9160; family UBA6930; genus JBFIYM01. The sequence continues at coordinate 1,609,386 of CAVQUJ010000010.1, read as the reverse complement.
GCGCCGGCATCGCGCGCTTCTGCGAAGAGCGCGACAAGGAGCTCGCCGATCGCGCCTGGCTGTGCGGCGACTTCAGCGTGGCCGACATCGGGACCATCGTGATGCTGAACGCGGCGGCCTCGCTCGGCGCGAGCTCAGGCGCCGAGCAGGCGAACCTGCGCACCTGGATCGAGCGGACCCAGGCGCGACCCGCGGTGGCGCGCGAGATCGGCGAGATGCGCGCCTTCGTGCAGAAGCTCTTCGCTCAAGGCCCCCGGTAGCGCCACGCCTCGCTCGGCGCCTCGCCGTGCGCGGCAGCGACGACGGCGTGGTGCGGCGCGAGAGCGCACGCCGGATCGGTGAGCGCGGCGTTGCCGGTCAGGGCAAAGGCCTGACAGCGGCAGCCGCCGAAGTCGCGCGCGCGCTCGGGGCAGCTCCGGCACGGCTCGGGCAGCCACGCGTCGCCGCGGTACGCGTTCATGCCGGGCGCCTCGCGCCAGCACTCGGCGAGGCTGCGCTCGCGCACGTTCCAGAACTCGAGCGGCAGCTCCGCCGCGCCGTGGCAGGGCAGCGCGCGGCCGTCCGGCGTCACGACCAGATGCGTGCGCCCCCAGCCCCCCATGCATGGTTTCGGGCGCTCGCGGAAGTAGTCGGGCAGCACGAACAGGATCTCGGGCCGCGCCGACCGCGCGCGCTCCTCGCTCACCACGGCGGCGGCGGCGTCGAGCTCCGCGCGCTTCGGCAGGAGCGCGGCGCGATTCGCGAGCGCCCAGCCCTGGTACTGCGTGTTCGCGAGCTCGAGCCGGTCGGCGTCGAGGGCGCGCGCGAGCGCGATCAGCTCGCGCGTGCGCGCCAGATTGCGGCGGTGGAGCACGACGTTCAGCGTGAGCGGCAGCCCCTGCGCGCGCACGGCGCGCGCGAAGGCGAGCTTGCGATCGAAGCACGCCGTGCCGGCGACTGCGTCGGACGTCGCCGCCTCCGCGTCCTGCACGCTCACCTGCACGCTGCGCAGCCCGGCGGCGCAGAGCGCCGCGAGCCCGGCCTCGTCGATCGGGAGCCCGGCCGTCACGAGATGCGTGTAGAGGCCCGCGTCCGTCGCCGCGTGCACGATCTCCGCGAGGTCGCGTCGCGTGCTCGGCTCGCCGCCGGTGAGCCCCACGTGCACGGCGCCGAGCCCGGCGGCCTCGCGGAACACGCGGCCCCAGTCGGCCGCGGACAGCGCCTCGGGAAACTCGCGCAGCGCGAGCGGATTCGAGCAGTACGGGCAGCGCAGCGGGCAGCGATAGGTGAGCTCCGCGACGAGGTTCCAGAGCCGCCCCCCGCTCATGTGAGCTTCAGCACGCCGAGAGTCTCCATGCGCTCCACGAACTCGTAGACGTCGCGCTCCACCCGCTCGCCTTCGGGATGCGCCGCGCGGAGCGCGCCGGCCACCGCCTCGACGTCGCGCGCGCCGTCGCAAGCCGCGAGGATCGCGCGCCCGTGCGTCGATACGCGCACCGCGCGCTCCGGGAGCACGGCCAGCGCGTCGTCGCCCTCGGCTCGCAGCAGCGCCGCCGGCGCGAGCCGCGGGATGCGGCCGCCCCACTCGACGCCGTCGAGCAGCGCCCACAGGATCTCGCATTTGCGAAGGAGCGCCGCGGCGCAGCGCTCCTGGTCCTCGGGCGACTGCGCGTGTTCGAGCACGAAGGCGAGCCCCTCCTGCGCGTCGCGCGGCGCCTGCGTGGTGCGCGAGAGGAAGTACGCGAGGCCGGCCTCCTCGATCCAGCCGTAGTGCTTGCGGAAGGCCTCGGCGCGCTCGCCGAGGAACGCGCCCGCCGAGAGCTCGGTCAGCGACGACGCCACGCTCGCGAGCAGATCGTGCGAGGCCACGAACTCGACGTACGCGTCGCAGGCGCGGCGCACGCCGGGCAGCACGTTGCGCAGCGACGCGACCTCGTCGCTCGCGAGCCCCGCCGCCTCCGCGAGCCGCAGCCACAGCTCGAGGCCGCCCGCGCGCGCCGTAGTGCCGTCGTGGTCGTGGATGCGGCGGATCCAGCTGCGCCGGAAGTCACGATCCTCGGACTTGGTGAGGATCAGGCCGTCCTTCAGCGGGATGCGCGTCTGGTAGTAGTAGCGGTTGCGGATCCAGCGCCGGACTTCCGCCGGGGTGCACTGCCCGCCATGGAGCCGGACGTTGAACGGGTGCCGGTGGTGGTAGCGCTCGTCGAGGATGCGACGCAGGCGCGGCTCCAACGCCTCGCCGTCGTGACTTCGCTCGGCTTCGCCTCGCTGCGCGCGCCGCTCCGCGTCGCTTGCCGTCACAGCTCGAGCTCCATCCCGTCCTGCGCGATCCCGACGCCGAGCGCGCGCACCTCGGCGGCTTCGGCGGAGCCGGCATCGAGCACGGGGTTCGTGTTGTTCATGTGGAGATAGAACGTACGGCCCGGCAGGCTCGCGAGCCGCGCCAGGCTCCCGTCGCGCCCGCCGATCGGGAGATGCCCCATCGCGATGGCGTCGGGCGCGCCGGGGCGGAGCCGGCGCAGCTCGTCCAGCGACCAGAACGTGCCGTCGACGAAGCGCAGCTCGGCCGCCGCGAGCTCCGCCCACGTGCCCGAGTCGAGCGAGCGGACGCCGGGCGCGACGACGAGCCGCCGCCCGCTGCGCCGATCCGTGACGCGCAGGCCGAGCGTGGCCTCGGCGGCGTTCGCCGCGAGCGCGCCCAGCCAGCTCGGGACCTTGCCGGGCACCGGGAAGAGCCGCGCCTCGAGCGTCTCGGCGCGGTCGAGGAAGAACGGCTCGTCGAGCTTCACGGCATGGAAGGCAGGCTCGAGCAGGCGGAACGCGACGTTGTGATCGAGCAGCGCGGCGCGGATCCACGCCGTGGTGACGATGCGGTGCGGCAACGCCTCGCGCAGCACCAGCAGGCCGAGCACGTGGTCGATGTCCGCATTGGTGACGACGACGGTGTCGAGCGGCACGTCGCGCGTGCCGGCTCGCGGCCAGAGGCCGGGCGCGTGCGCCAGCTGGTCGCGCACGTCGGGGCTCGCGTTCACGAGCGACCAGCGCGCGCCGTCCGTCGAGAGCGCGAGCGAGGGCTGCGTGCGCGGCGGCACGCTGGGATCGCCGGCGCGCGCGCGCACGCAGTTCGCGCAGCCGCAGTTCCACTGCGGGAGGCCTCCGCCGGCGGCGGAGCCCAGCACCCGCACCTTCACCCGGCGGCCTTCGCGAGCGCCACGCGCGCCGGAGCGCCGCCGAGCTCGGCCTCGAGCTGGAACCAGCCCGGCCCGTCGATGGCGCCGTCGAGCGCGACCTCGCTCGCGAGCGTGCTCGCGGCCACGTAGTCGGCGAACGAGCGCGCGGCATTCTCGTAGTCGTCGGGCAGCGCCAGCGAGAGGCGGATGCGGTCGGCCACGTGGAGCCCCGCGTCGCGGCGCGCCTGCTGCACCACGCGCACCAGGTCGCGCGCGAGGCCCTCCTGCACGAGCGACTCGGTGAGCGTGAAGTCGAGCACCGCGATCATCTCGGCCGACGCGAGCGGCTGGCAGGCGACGCCCGGCTTGGCTTCGAGAAGCAGCGTGTACTCGCTCGGCTCGAGGCGCTGGCCCGCGACCGTGACGCCCGCGGCATCGCGCTTCCAGTCGCCCGCCTTCGCCGCGGCGAGCACCTTCTTCATCTCGCCGCCGAGCCGCGGCCCGAGCGCACGCGAGTTCAGCTGGAGCTTCGAGCTCGCGAAGGCTTCGATCTCCTCCGACAGCTCCACGTCCTTCACGTTGACCTCGTCGCGCACGAGATCGAGGAAGGGCGCAAGGCGGCGCGCGCCGGGGCCGGCCACGACGAGGCGCGCGAGCGGCTGCCGCACGCGGACGTTCTGCTGGCGGCGCATGCCGAGCGCCGTCGAGCAGACGTCGCGCACGCGGTCCATGTCGCGGACCAGCTCGGGGTCGGCGGCCAGCGCCGCGCCATCCGGCCAGTCGGCGAGGTGCACGCTCTCGCCGCCGGTGAGCCCGCGGTGGATCTCGTCGGTGAGGAAGGGGAGCAGCGGGCTCGCCACGCGGCACAGCGTCACGAGCGCGGTGCCGAGCGTGTCGTACGCCGTCTGCTTGTCGGCATCGCGTTCGCTCTTCCAGAAGCGCGGTCGGCTGCGGCGGATGTACCAGTTGTTGAGCGCCTCGAGATACTCGAGCACGGCCGAGCAGGCGCCCGCGATGTCGTAGGCGTCCATGCGTTCGCCCACCAGAGTCACCAGCTCGCGGGTCTTGGCGAGCGCGTAGCGGTCGAGCACGGTGCTGCCGGTCGCCGTGGCCGCGGCGCGCACGCCGTCCGTGTTCGCGTAGAGCGCGAAGAAGTACCAGGCGTTCCAGATCGGCAGCAGCACGTTCCGCACCGCGTCGGCGATCGCCTTGCCGTCCTTCTCGACGCGCAGCTCACCGCCGCGCAGCACCGCGGACGAGACGAGGTACCAGCGCATCGCGTCCGAGCCGTGCGTGCGGAATACCTCCTCGGGCTCGGGGTAGTTGCGCAGGCGCTTGCTGAGCTTCTGCCCGGTCACGTCCACGATCACGCCGTGGCACATGCATGTCTCGAAGGGCGGACGATCGAACAGCGCCGTGGCCAGCACCATCAGCGTGTAGAACCAGCCGCGCGTCTGCGCCACGTACTCGACGATGAAGTCCGCGGGGAAGTGAGACTCGAACCACTCGCGGTTCTCGAACGGGTAGTGCACCTGCGCGTAGGGCATCGAGCCCGAGTCGAACCAGACGTCGAGCACGTCGGGGATGCGCCGCATCATCGCCCGACCGCTCGGGTCGTCCGGGTTCGGGCGCACCAGGCGGTCGACGTCGGGGCGGTGGAGGTCCGTGACGGGCACGCCGAAGTCGCGCTCCAGCTCGGCGATGCTGCCGTAGACGTCGAGCCGCGGGAACTTCGGGTCGTCGCTCTTCCAGACCGGGATCGGCGTGCCCCAGAAGCGGTTGCGGCTGATCGACCAGTCGCGCGCGCCCTCGAGCCAGTTGCCGAACAGACCGTCCTTGATGTGCCCCGGGATCCAGTGGATCCGCTGGTTGAGCGCGACCATGCGCTCACGGAAGGCGCTGACCTTCACGTACCACGAGTTCATGGCGCGGTAGATCAGCGGCGTGTCCGTGCGCCAGCAGTGCGGGTAGTTGTGCACGATCGTCTCGTGCCGCACGAGCTGGCCGCGCTCCTTGAGCGTGCGGATGATCTTCGGGTTCGCGTCGAACACCTGCTCGCCGGCCCAGTCCCGAACCTCGGCCGTGAACTTGCCCTCGTCGTCCACCGGCACGACCACCGGAATGCCGGCGGCCTTGCCCAGCTCGAGGTCGTCCTCGCCGAAGCCGGGTGCCATGTGCACCACGCCCGTGCCCTCGGCCACGTCCACGAACGCGCCCGCGAGCACGCGGAAGGCCTGCGGTGTGTCGGCGAAGAACGGGAAGAGCGGCCGATAGCGGCGTCCGACCAGAGCGCTGCCGGCGAGCGTCGCGACGCGCTCCGCCCCGGCCAGCTCGTTCGCGTACTTCTCCGCGCACGCGGCGCCGAGGATCACGCGCCGCCCGTCCTTCTCGTAGACGCCGTACTCGAGCTCGGGGCCGACGGCGAGGGCGAGATTGCTCGGCAGCGTCCACGGCGTCGTGGTCCAGGCCCAGAGCTCGGTCGGCTGCGCGTCGCCCTCGGGCAGCAGCTCGAAGCGCACGGTGAGCGCCGGGTCCTGCCGCTCGCGATAGCTGTCGTCGAGGCGCGTCTCGAAGTTCGAGACGGGCGTCTGCGCGGCCCACGAGTAGGGCAGCACGCGCGTGCCCTCGTAGAGCAGGCCCTGGTCCCAGAGGCGCTTGAACGCCCACAGCACGCTCTCCATGTAGGAGAGGTCCATCGTCTTGTAGTCGTGCTGGAAGTCGACCCAGCGCCCCGCGCGCGTCACCGTCTCCTGCCACTGTTCGGTGTAGCGGAGAACCGAGGTGCGGCAGTAGTCGTTGAAGCGCTCGATCCCGTACTCCTGGATCGCCTTGCGCCCGGAGATCCCGAGCTGCTTCTCGGCCTCGAGCTCGGCGGGCAGGCCGTGGCAGTCCCACCCGAACCGGCGCTCGACGCGGCGGCCGCGCAGCGTCTGATAGCGCGGCACCACGTCCTTCACGTAGCTCGTGAGCAGATGCCCGAAGTGCGGCAGCCCGTTCGCGAACGGCGGGCCGTCATAGAACACGTACTCGTTCGCGCCGCCTTCCCGCTGCTCCACCGACCGCTCGAACGTGCGCTCCCTCCGCCAGCGCACGAGCGCGCGCTCCTCGAGCTCCGGAAAGCTCGGCTGCGCCGGCACCTCGGGATACGGCTTCACCCTGGACTCGGACATGGCGGCCGAATGTAGCCGTCGCGCGCTCGGAGCGGGCGGAGGGTCAGGAGGCTCTCGTGTACCCCGGGCCCGCAAGCGAAGCGCGAAGTCATCCCTCCCGGCCCGACCCACGACGCGCTTCGATACCCTGCCGGTGTGCCCGACCACGTCTTCTACGACGGCGACTGCGGCTTCTGCCACGGGAGCGTCCGCTTCCTCGCCGCCCACGACCGCCACGGCGCCTTCCGCTTCGCGCCGCTGGGCGGCCCCACCTTCCAGGGCCTGGTCCCCGATGCCGCGCGCATGGGCCTGCCCGACAGCCTCGTCCTCCACACCGCGGACGGCCGCGTGCTCGTGGAGAGCGCAGCCGCCCTCCACTGCCTGCGCCAGCTCGGCGGCGGCTTCCGCGCGCTGGCCGCGCTCGTCGGGCTCCTGCCTCGCGCCTGGCGCGACGCCGCGTATGCGGCCTTCGCGCGCAATCGCCAGCGCTGGTTCGCGCGGCCGAAGGAAGCGTGCCCGGTCCCGCCGGGCGCACTGCGCGCGCGCTTCGATCCCTGAGATCGAGGCGGCAGCGAGGCGCTAGCGTCTCGCGCATGCCCGAGCTGCCCGAGGTCGAGGTCACGCGGCGGCGCATCGCGCCGCTGCTGGTCGGCCGCCGCGATCGCGCGCGTGCACACCTCGCGGCCGTCCTACTTCTTCCTGACGCCGCCCGCCGCGCCTGCGCCGCGGACTCGCGGGCCGCGAGCTCGCGACGCTCGAGCGCGTCGGCAAGTACCTGCTCGCGGAGCTCGACGACGGCGGCCGGCTGCTGCTCCACCTCGGCATGACGGGGCAGCTCTTCGCGGACGGCGTCAGCAGCGTGCGGCTGCTCTCGGCGAGCGCGTCGCGCCTCGCTCGCGCCCGAGGCGAGCAGCGGCGCTTCGAGCCCGACCGCCACACCCACCTGCGCTTCGAGTTCGACGGACGGCGGCCCGAGCGTGTTGTTCCGCGACGTGCGCAAGTTCGGCAAGGTGCTGCTGCTGCGCGACGGGCGAGCGCTCCGCGCGCCTCGACAAGCTCGGCGTCGACGCGCTCGGCGTCACGGGCGACGCGCTGTTCGCGGCCACGCGCGGGCGCAGCGCCGCGATCAAGACGCTGCTGCTCGATCAGGCGATCGTGGCCGGCGTCGGCAACATCTACGCGGACGAGGCGCTGTTCCTCGCGGGCGTGCGGCCCGCGCCGGCGGGCCGGCCGCGTGACGCGCGCAGGAGTGCGAGCGCATCGCCGCGGCGGTGCGCGGCAGGTGCTGCTGCGCTCGATCGAGACCGGCGGCTCGAGCATCAGCGACTACGTGGCGCCCGACGGGAGCGACGGCGCCTACCAGGACGAGCGCCGCGTCTACGCGCGCGACGGCGAGCCGTGCGCGCGCCTGCGGGACGCGCGATCCGCCGCAGCGTGGTCGGGCAGCGCAGCACGCACTAGTGCCCGGGCTGCCAGCGATGAAGGAGCTCTCGCTCACGGAGCTGCGGCGCATCGCGCGCGTGCTCGAGGAGACGCACGCGGAAGCGCGCATCACGAAGGTGCGTGCAGCCGGCGCCGGCCGAGCTGGCGCTGCTCCTCGGCCGCGCGGCGACGAGCGGCGCTGGCTCGCTGCGTCTCGGCGCAGGCCCCGCGCGGCGCGGTCGCCGACCCCGGTCGAAGCGCCGGCGCGCCGCCGGCGCCGCCCGCGTTCGCCCAGTACCTGCGCGCGCACTTCGAGGGAGCGCGCCTCCGCGCGCGGCTTCGGTCGAAGGCGAGGAGCGGCAGCTGCGCCTGCGCTTCGCGGGGCCCGAGGGCGAGCGCTCGCTCCTGCTCTCGGTGCTCGGTCCGCGCAGCAACCTCTATGCGCTCGACGCCGACGATCGCGCTGACGGCGGCGCTGCGCCCGCTCGCCGAGACGCGGCGCGACCTCGCGCTCGGCGAGCCGTGGCGCGATCCGCCGGGCGCGCCGCCGGCCGCGGGTGAGGATCGCTTCGCCGGCGTGCCCGACGACGAGCTGCTGCCGCGAGTCGAGCGCCGCTTCGCCGCCGCCTCGGAAGCGGCCGAGGAAGCGAGCCTCGCGCGCCGCGTCGCGCAGGCGCTCCGCAAGCAGCGCGCCTCGCTCGACAAGAAGCTCGCGCTGCATCGAAGCGGAGCTCGCGGCGGAGGGCGAAGCAGAGCTGCTGGCCCACCACGGCGAACTGCTCAAGGCGCATCTGCGCGAGGTGAGGCGGGGCAGAGCGCGGTGACGCTGCGCGACTTCGCGACGGGCGAGCCCGTCGAGGTGGCGCTCGACCCGAAGCTCAGCCCGAGCGCGAACCTCGAGGCGATCTTCAAGCGCGCGCGCAAGGCCGAGAAGCGCGCGCGCAAGGCCGCGGGCGACGTGGACGCGGTGCGCGAGCGCAGCGCCGCGCTCGAAGCGCTGGCTGCCGAGGCGGAGGCGGCGGGCGAGGGCGACGCGCTCGCGGCGCTCGCCGCGCGCCCCGAAGTCGCGCGCCTGCTCGAGCGCTTCGCGCCGGCGCCCTCCGCGCCCGAGCCGCCGAGGAAGCGCGTCTTCCGCCTCGGCAAGACCGAGCTGCCGACGCGCGTCTCGCCGAAGGTCTACGTGACCCTCGACGGCCTCGAGATCTGGGTGGGCAAGAACGACGAGGGCAACGACGTGCTCACCACGCGGCTCGCGCGCGGCAACGATCTGTTCTTCCACCTCGAGGGCTCCCCCGGCAGCCACGTGATCCTGCGCACCGAGGGCAAGAGCGATCCGCCGGGCGAGTCGCTGCTCGACGCCGCCGAGCTGGCCGTCGAGTTCTCGAAGGCCAAGAGCGCCACGCGCGCGAGCGTGCACATCGCCGCCGTGAAGGACATCAGCAAGCCGCCCGGCACGAAGCCCGGGCTCGTGTACGTGCACCGCGGCCGGACGCTCCAGCTGCGGCGCGACCCGAAGCGGCTCGAGCGCGTGCTCGCCTCGCGCACGGAGGAGTGAAGATGCCGGCCAGGAAGAAGCGCCCCGCGGCTCCGCCCTCGCACCCGATCCGTCGCTTGTCGGCTGCCGACGAACGCCTGGTCGAGCGGATCCGGAAGATCTGCCTGGCGCTGCCCGAGGCCAACGAGAAGATCTCGCACGGCGAGCCCACCTGGTTCGCGGGCAAGGGCAAGGTGTTCGCGATGCTCGACGGCCACCATCACAGCTCGCCGCACCTCTCGGTGTGGCTGCCGCAGCCGCTCGGCGCGCAGGAGGCGCTGATCGACGCCGACCCCGAGCGCTTCTTCCGGCCGCCCTACGTGGGCGTCTCCGGCTGGGTGGGCGTGGTGCTCGACACGAAGCCTGACTGGGGCGTGGTCGAGGGGCTCGTGCGCGAGGCGTATCTGCACGTGGCGACGAAGAAGCTGGTGGCGCAGCTCGACGGCTAGCGCACCTCGAACTCGCCCGATGCGGCGGGCTGGCCGCTTGCGGTGATCTCGACCTTGTAGCGGCCGGTGGGCCAGCCGTCGGGCTTGGCGATGTGGAACTCCGTGACCGCTGGACCCGTGGGCGCGATCGTCTCGCTCGATTCGTCGACGAGCTGGCCGTCCTCGTAGCTCCAGCGTGCCGTGAGGGTGACGGAGGGCGCGGCGCCTTCCGTCTCGACCGAGGCGTAGATCGTGTCCGTCGGGGCGAAGGCGCTGACGGGCGCGGACACGCGCTTGTCCGGGCCGATCATGCGGCCGAGCTCGAGGGCGCCGACGCGGAAGGGCGCAGGCGCCGAGGGCGCCGCCACCGGAGGCGGTGCGGAGGCGGGCGCCTGCGCTTGCTCGGAACGACCGCAGGCGAGGAGTCCGAGACACGCGATCGCGGCGAGCGTCGAGCGATGGTGGTTTCGCATGGGGATCTCCTCTTCAAGCCTTGGGCGGGATCACGAGCTTCCAGCCCGGCTGGATCAAGTCCGGGTTCTGGATCTGATCCCGATTGGCTTCGAAGATGCGCTTCCACTGCGTGGCGTCTCCGTAGTACCTCTTGGCGATCTTCGAGAGGCTGTCGCCCGCGACGACGGTGTAGCGCTCGGGCGGCGGCGCCGCGGGCTTCGGCGCGGTCGAAGAAGAGCCGCTCTGCACGTTCGAGAAGTCGGGCCTCGGCTTGTCACCGGCCATGGGGGTTACCTCCAAGAGGGCACTCTAGGTTGCGTCAGGCCCCGGCGCTCGGCCGGGCCGACACACTGCGGTGCCAGCGTTCGAGGTGCGCGTGGTCCGGCGGGATCGGGAGGCCGTTCAGCTGCGCCGCGAAGTCGATCGTGCAGAGCGCGACGATGTCGGCCATCGAGAACGCCTCGCCGGCGACGAACTCGCGTGCCGCGAGCTCGCGGTCGAGGAACGCGTAGTGCTGCGCCACGGCCTGCCGGTACTGCTCCGCCACCTCGGGGATCTGGCGCTTCACCACCGCCTTCGTGAGCGGCGAGCCGTGGATCCAGACCATGCCCACGGGCACCATCCCGTAGAGCTCGAGCCGGCGCAGCCACATCTCGACGAGACCCTGCTCGCGCGCCGTCCGGCCGAAGAGCGCTGGCTCGGGGTGCAGCGCCTCGAAGTAGCGGCAGATCGCGACCGACTCGGCGAGATGGCTGCCGTCGTCGAGCTCCAGCACCGGGATGCCGCCGAGCGGATTCACCTTCGCGAGGAACTCGGGCGTCCGGTTCGCGCGCTTCAGGATGTCCACCTTCTCGAACGGCACGCGGATCCCCTTCTCGGCCAGGTAGATGTGGACGCGACGGGGATTCGGGGCGCCGGGGAAGGTGTAGAGCTTCATGCGCCGACCCTAGCGCGACGCGGCGTCAAGCCGGCCCCCGCGCCTTCCGATGAAGACGCGTGTCCTCCGCCACGACCGTCCACGAGCTGAAGACCCTCGTCCTCTCCTATCACCCGGCCATCGCCTTCGACACGGTCGAGGAGGAGCGCGTCGAGGCGCTCGCCGACGTGGTGGGCGAGGAGCTGCAGATCCCGGTCTACACCTGGGCGCTGACGCGCGGCCTCGTGCGCAAGCCCACCGCGAATCCGTCCGGCGAGACGCGCGAGCCGGCGGCGCTGCTCGCGCACCTGCGCTCGCTGCGCGCGCACGGCATCTACGTGCTCAAGGACTTCGCGCGCCACCTCGCCGACCCCGCCGTGTGCCGCGCCTTTCGCGACGCTGCCGAGGAGCTGACGCAGGCCAAGGCGTCGATGTGGATCGTGGGCGCAGGCAACGAGATCCCCGCCGACGCCGCCGCGCACGTCGTCCACTTCCCGCTCGAGCTGCCCACGCAAGAAGGAGCTCGGCGAGGTCGTGATGACGGTGGTGCGCTCGCTGCGCGACCGCACGCCCGCCAAGGTCGATCTCTCGAAGGCGGATCTCGAGCGGCTGCTCGGTGCGCTCTCCGGCCTCACGCTGAACCAGGCGCGCCAGGCCGTGGCGCGCGCGGTGCTGCGCGACGGCATGCTGCACGCGAGCGACATCCCCGACATCCTGGCCGCGAAGGCCGAGATGCTGGGGCACGACGGCCTGCTCGAGTACTTCCCGGCCGAGGACAACGCCTGGGAGCTGGGCGGCTTCGCCGGGCTCAAGGCCTGGCTCGACCGCGCGAAGGTGGGCTTCACGCCCGAGGCCGCGGAGCTGGGCCTGCCGCCGCCGCGCGGCCTGCTGCTCGCGGGCGTGCAGGGCTGCGGGAAGTCGCTCGCGGCGAAGTTCGTGGCGCGCAGCTGGGGGCTCGCGCTGGTGAAGCTCGACGCCGGCCGCCTCTACTCGAAGTGGGCGGGCGAGAGCGAGCGGAACTTCCGCCGCGTGATCGAGCTGTCCGAGTCCATGGCGCCCGTGGTGCTGTGGATCGACGAGCTCGAGAAGAGCTTCGCGAGCTTCGGCTCGAGCGAGTACGACGGCGGCACCAGCCAGCGCATCTTCGCGACGCTGCTCAGCTGGATGCAGGAGAAGAAGAAGCCCGTCTTCCTCGTGGCCACCGCGAACGACGTGTTCCGCCTCCCGCCCGAGCTGATGCGCAAGGGCCGCTTCGACGAGCTGTTCTTCGTGGATCTGCCGAGCGCGGCGGAGCGGAAGTCGATCCTCGAGATCCACCTGAAGCGCCGCAAGCAGGACCCGGCCGCCTTCGACCTCGCCGCGCTCGTCGCCGCGAGCGACGGAAACAGCGGCGCGGAGCTCGAGCAGGCCGTGGTGGCGTCGCTCTACCGCTCGCTCCACGAGAAGCGCCCGCTCGACGGCGCGATGCTGCTCGGCGAGCTGAAGAGCACCGTGCCGCTCTCGGTCACGCGCCGCGAGGACGTAGAGCGGCTACGCGAGCTCGCGCGCGGCCGCTTCGTGCCGGTGGCCTGAGCACCGCCGGAAGCACGGGCCAGAGGTGCAGCGTCAGCCGAGCGAGCGCCTCGCGGCCGGAATCCCGCCCACACCACCTCGCGCCGGTCGACGCGCAGCGGTGGATGCGCCTCGAGACGGAGCTCGAAGGCGTGCACGTGGTCCTCGATCCAGGTGTGGTGCACGACGAACTCGCCGAGCGCGCGGAGCGCGTCGGGCTCGACCGCGATGCCGACCTCTTCGCGCAGCTCGCGCGCGGCGGCGAGACGCGGCGCCTCGCCCCGGTGCACGCCGCCGCCCGGCACGGAGTACCAGGGCCGATACGAAGTGCGGATCAGCAGCAGCTCGTCGTTCACGCGAACGAGCACGCTGCGCCCGCGATCTTCGGACGGAGCAGGAAGTTGCGCGCATCCCACAGGCCGGCGGCGACGCGATGCAGGAAGCGCCAGACGGCGTCGCTCACCGGAGCGGCTCGAAGCCGGTGGCGCGGCGGAAGCCCGGGCTCTCGTGGAGCGCGCCCGCCGCGTCGATCACGAGCGCCTCGGCGCCGGGCATCTCTGCCACCGCGGCGAGGCCCGCCGGCGCGCCGAGCACGATCAGCGCCTTGGTGAGGGCCTCGGCGCTGGCGCCGTCGGCGGCGAGCGCCACGCCCGCGAGCGGCTCCGCGATGGGCCAGCCCGTGCGCGGGATCGATCACGTGCCCGTAGCGGCGCCCTTCGATCTCGCTCCACTCGCCGAAGCTCTCCGAGAACGAGACGCTCGTGTCGCGCAGCGCGATGGCGCCCGCGTAGCCGCCGCGCCCGTCGCGCAGCAGCACGCGCCACGCGGGCGCGTCGGCCGGCGCGCCGAGCGCGAGCCAGGAGCTGCCGCCGAAGTCGAGCAGCGCGTTCGCGATGCCGCGCGCGGCGAGCAGCTCGCGCATGCGATCGAGCGCCCAGCCCTTGCCCACGCCGCCGAAGTTCACGGCCATGCCCTTTGCCAGCGTGACGCGTCCGGCGGCGTCGATCGAGATGCGCTCGATGCCGACGCGGCTCCTCGCCTCGGCGATCGCCGCCGCGCGCGGCAGCCGACCGCTCTCGCCGGCGCGGATCCAGAGCGCGATCAAGGGGCCGACGGTCGGATCGAACACGCCGCCCGTCGCGCGCGAGAGGCGCTGCGAGTCGGTGAGGATGCGCGCCAGCGCGGGCGGCGCGGCGAAGGGCGCGCTGCCCGCGCTCGCATTCATCCGGCTCGTCGCGCTCGCTGGCGTCGTAGGTGGTGAGCACCGCCTCGAGCTCCGCGCCGAGCGCGAAGCACGCATCGGCGGCGGCGCGCGCGCGCGCGGGGTCGTCCGAGACGAGCGTCAGCTGGAGCACGGTGCCCATCAGCGGGCGCCCGTCCTGGAGCGTGACGAGCGGGCGCTGCCCGCTCGCGCAGCCGAGCGCGACGAGCGCGAGCGCGGCGCTCAGGCCCCGCGTGGCTCGCCGCTGCGATAGCTCTGCGAAGATCCGCGGAACACCGACCACAACGAGAGCAGGATCAAGGCTGCGAGGCTCGTCTGCAAGGCGAGGAAGCCGAAGACCTTCAGCCACGCGAAGCCCGGATGGACGAAGCGCACGAGCCAGCCCGAGCCCTCGTCGAGCAGCGCCGAGGCGAACGGCGACACGATCAGCGTGAGCTTGGTGCGATCCGCGAGCGGCACGAACAGCATCAGGTGGGTGAGCACGAGCAGCAGCATGCCCATCGCGAACAGATGGAAGTGCGAGATCTCGAGCAAGGCCCTGGTAGCTGCGCGGCGGCGAGAAGCGCGCCTCGGCGCCGAGGTAGTACTCGACCACCGAGGCGGGATCGAGGCTCATCTTCTGGAAGTAGAGCAGCGCGTTCGTGGTCCAGAGCCCCGCCACGTAGAGCACGTACAGCACCACGATGGTCTGGAGCAGCCGGTTCCGGCTCCACTCCCCGGTGACGACGAAGCGCAAGGGACTAGCGGCCTCCCGCCGGGGCCGGCCCGCTCGGGCTCGCGCTGCCGAGCGCGACGCCGTCGCCCGCGCCGGCGACCAGGACCTGGTAGAGCGCGAGCGAGCGCCGCACGCCGGTGGTCACGGCGCGCGACGAGAGCGAGGCGCCGGCGATGCCGTGGATCGCGCCGCCGAGGCGCAGCTCCGGCTCGAGTCCGTGCGCGTCGAACTGCGCGAGGAAGCGGTCCGACGGCTTGTACTCGGACGGCTCGTAGAACGCGAGCATGCGCAGGCTCGCGACGTGACCGTCGGGCGTGAGCACGACCAGGAAGGCCTCGGGCAGCGTGCGGACGGTGTGGATCTCGATCAGCGCGTAGCCGAGCACCTCGCTCGCCGCGGAAGGCCTGGTGCAGCGTCACCAGCTTGCTGTCGAGCGGCGCGCCCGATTGCTGCTCGACGGCCGCGGCCTGCGCGTCGTCGAGCACCACGCTCTTCTTCTCGATGCGGTCGGCGTCCGGGAACGCGAGGGCGAGCGCCTCGCGCTGGCTCAGGAACACCTCGGCCGCCGCCGGTGCGGCGACGGCGAGGAGCGCGAGCAGCGCGAGAACGGCGCGCCTAGAACGCATACCCCAACCCCACCGCGACCTCGTCGGCGATCTCGCCCGGGCCCATCGTCTCGAAGTTCCGGTACTCGAGCTTCAGCACCACGTTCGGGTGGGGATAGAAGTTCACCCCGCCCTCGTAGATCCAGAACGCCTGATCGCGGTCGGCGTCGAAGCCGCTGGGCACGTGGTACTGCGAGTCGGCGTACTCGACCCGGGCGAAGGGCTCGAGCTGGTGATTCTCGTCGCCGAACAGCCAGGGGTAGATGTCGTAGGCGAGCTCGACGTAGCCGCCGAGCATCTCGTCGGCGATCGGCCCTTCGAAGTCGGGGTCGGCCGAGAGCGCGTTGTTGAGGTCTCGCGCGTCCGACAGGCTCGTGAACGCGAACAGCCCGCGCGCGCTGAGCGGTCCGTTCCGGTACTGCGCGTGGCCCTCGAAGATCCAGAGCTGGCTGTTCGGCAGGTCGACGCCGGCCACCTTCTGGTTCTGGCCCGAGTCGCCCACGTAGACGGAGCCGCCGAGCAGGAAGCCCGGCACCAGATCCGGCGTCCAGTCGAGCCGCGTGACGAAGCCGAAGTCCTCGCTGAGCGACAGGCTGCCCTGCTGGCGTCCGTCGCGGATGCCCTCGACGTTGAAATTCGCCGCGTCGAAGCCGCTCAACAGGTACGCGCGGTACTGGAGGGTCTCGCCGATCTTCCCGAACACGCCGACGCCGTTCTCGCGCCACGTCGAGGGCAGGATCTTGTCCTCGACCTCGGGGCGGAACACGCCGAAGAAGAAGGGCGGCTCGTGCACCTCGTTCATGAAGCCCATCGGCACGAGCACGAGCCCGGCGCGCGCGTTCACCTCCGGCCGCCACATGAAGTCGAGCGCCGCGAACTCGACCGAGACGAAGCCGCCCTCTTCGCCGTTGTTCACGGGCTCGGTCGTCGCGTTCTCGAACTCGATCTCCGAGTTGAAGACGATGCGGTCGCTGAACTTGTATCCGAAGTAGAGGACGGTGCGGAGCGCATCGGAGCGGTCGAGGTCGTCGTCTCCCGCGTCGTCGACGAAGTTCACGTAGTTCGCCTCGCCGTAGCCGCCGATCGAGAGCCCGCGCTGGCTGCTGTAGACCTTCGAGGCGGCAGGGCCGAAGCCGTACTGGCTCTTGAGCTCGGGCTCCTCCGGCACCGCGACCTGCGTGCGCAGCGTCCCGACCTCGTCGGTGAGCACGTCGACCTTGCGCACGAGTTCGGCGATCACGTCGTCGCGCTGGCGCAGCTCGTCCTCCGGGCTGGTGGCGCTCGCGGCGCCGGCGGCGAGCAGGGTGAGCGTCACGAGCGGGAGCCAGAGCGGTCGAGCCATCGAGCCTCCAGAGCTCCCGGTGTCGGGGAGCGGTGGGGCTCGGGGCTCTCGGCCTCTGGCCTCGCGTTCAAAGGGATCCAGTGGGTGCGCTTGCAGCGGCGGCAGTGCAGCTCGACGCCGCCGGCGACGAGGCGCGCGAGCAGGCTCCCGCACACGCAGCGGCAGTCATCGGCCGGCGCGCGGGAGGAGGTGGGCGAGGGAAGGGGTGTCATGAAATTGAAAATGGAATTCGATTTCGTCGCACCTTATCGCGACGACCGGGCGCATGGCAAGAGCGGAAGCGGCTAGCCCCGAGGGGGCTTCCGCCGGACCTGCCCGACCGCGGTCAGGATCAGCTGCACCAGGCTGGCCTGCCGGTTCGTGCCCGTCTTCTCGAACACCGCCCGCAGCACACCGCGCGCGGTGCTGAGGCGGATGTGAAGGTCGCGCGCGCTCTCAGCCAGCGTGCGGCCGGAGGCCAGCGCCAGGGCCAGCCGGTCCTCCGCCGGAGTCAGGCCATAGAGCAGCCCGAGCGCGTTCGCCGCTCCCGGCGCCGCGCTGCCGGGGTCGCCGAGGAACAGGGCGGTCGCGAAGCGCGCGTCGGGCAGGACGTTCGCGCCGCCCCACGAGAGTGGCGTCGAGGTGATGTAGAGCGGGCGCCCGTCGTCGGGATGCGGATAGGACAGGGCGCCGGTCGAGCCGCCCATCTCGCGGCGGATCAGCGCGCGCAGCGCCTCCGTGCGCTTGCACTGCTCCGCCGCGTGGCCGCGCCCGGATCGCGTCAGGCCCGGGGTCGTGCCGAGCAGATCCGCGGCGCTCTGGTTCGCGAACGAGACGTTTCCGTGCGCATCGAGCAGGATCACGCCGAGCACGAGCGAATCGAAGACGCCGAGCAGCGCGTCGATGCTCGAGCGCCTCTCGTTCAACCGGATGCCGAGCATCGCGCTGCGGATCACGTACGGCGTGAGCAGCTCGACCAGCGCGCGGTCTTCCGTGGTCGGCGACCAGCTCGCGTCGCGCGAGAGCACCATCAGGCCGCCCGTGAGCTGCCGATCGTCTCGGGAGAGCACGGCCAGGAAGCCGGGGCCGGGGGCGAGCCCCTCCTTCGCGAGCACGTTCTGGTACAGGTGCGTGCGCGCGAAGTCCGCGCTCGCCGCCGGGATGTCGAAGATGCTGCCGACCGAGACCCGCTGCGGCGGAGGGTGATCCTCGTCGGGCTGGAGGTCCGAGAGGCTGAGGCGGCGCATGACCATGCCGTGACCGAGGAGGAACGGCGGACCTTCGGCCAGGACCGGCCCGATCAGCATCGGGACCGCGCCCTTCGAGAGCGAGCGCGAGAGCGCGGCGAGCACCCGCTCCCACGCGCGCGGGTCGGCCGGCGCTTCGAACAGCAGCTCCACGAGGCCGGCGGCGCGCTCGTAGACGTCGGGCATCGCCTGGCCTGGCTACGCGCTGGCTCGCCGGCGGGGCGCGCGGCGGCTCTTCGGCGCGGGGGGAGGAGGCTCGGCGACTTCCTTCTGGCGCACCTGTCCGAAGCCGGTGAGCAGCAGCCGCACCAGGCTCGCCTGTCGATTCGTGTCGGTCTTGTCGAACACCTTCTTCAGCACGCCGCGCGCGGTGCCCACCGAGATCCCGAGCAGCTGCGCCGCCTCCTCGACGGAGCAGCCCCCGAGGAGCAGCATGGCGAGCCGCGTCTCACCGCGCGTCATGCCGTACAGCGCGCGCAGCACGCCGATCGGATCCCCGGCGCGTCGCTTCGGGTCGCCGATGAACAGCGCGCGCGAGAAGTGCGCGCCGCTGATCGCTTCGCCGCTCCGCCAGCCGAAGGGAGTCGCCAGCACCTGGAGCGGGCGGCCGTCCTTCGGGTGCGCATAGACGAGCGCGTCCCGCTCGCCGCAGCGCTCGCTCCGCAGCAGATGCTCGCAAGCGCGCGTGCGCTCGTCCGGCATCTCGGCTGCGAGCACGGCGCGCGAGGCAAAGCCCGGCGCGATGTCGAGGATCTCCGCGGCGCTCAGGTTCGCGTACGAGACCCGGAGCCGCTGATCGAGCAGGATCACGCCGAGCACGAGATGGTCGAATGCCGCCGCGAGCGCCTCTGCGTCGCGGCCGCGTTCGATCAACCGCACGTGCAGGCGCCGCGCGACCACCATGTGCGGCGCGAGGCGCTCGAGCAGCGCGCGATCCGCCGCGGTCGGCTTCCAGCTCGGGCTGCGGGGCAGCACCATCGTCACCGCCTTCACATGGCGCTCGCTCCGCTCGGTCACCACGAGCAGACCGGGCCCCGGCTCGATCCCCGCCGGCTCGAGCACGTCTTTGAACAGGGTCGATGACTGGAACACGCTGTCGGTGGGGAGCTCGTGCACGCTGCCGACGGGCGCCGCAGCGGCATCCGGATGCGGCATCGAGGGCAGGAAGTCGCCGGGCTGGGTGAGGCGCATGCCGAGGTCCGTGCCGGCGATCACGCCCGGCCGGCTCTCGTGGGCCCGGGAGGCGAACAGCGCCACGGCATCCGGCGAGATCTCGGCCCGCAGGGCCGCCAGGAACTCGAGCCAAGCGGGAGCGTTGCCAGGCGCTTCGTGGAGCCGCTCCAGCAAGGCGAATACGCGTCGATCCAGCTCGAGCATCCCGGGTTGCCTCGCAGCCTCGGGCGAAACCTGGTGTCTATCTCCGGCGACCAACGGAGAGCATCCCCCAAACAGGGGACGACACCCCCCATCTGGGGGGGATGGGTGGCTCCCTTACCGCTGGGGGCGCGGCTTCGCGGGTCGCGCGCGCCTCGGCGTCGCGGGAGCGTCCGCGCGCAGCTGCGCGGGCCCGGACAGCAGCAGCCGTACCAGGCTCGCCTGCCTTCGCGTGCCGGTCTTCGCGAGGATCCGCTTCAGCACGGTGCGCGCGGTGTTCTGTGTGATGCCCAGCTGGGCGGCGGCTTCGGCCAGGGTCAGGTCGCCCACCAGGAGCCACGCGAGCTTCGTCTCGCTCTTCGTGAAGCCGTACGCCAGGCCGAGGCTCTGGATCGGATCGCCGCTGCTCAGCTTCGGATCGCCGATGAAGATGGCGCGCGCGAAGTTCCGCGCCTCGACGCCGAGCGGGTTGGGCCACCTGAGCGGAGTGACCATGATCTGGAGCGCGCGTCCGTCCGCCGGATGGTGGTAGAGGATGAGGTCCACCGAGCCCTCACGCTGCACGGTGCGATAGAGAGCGTCGGTGCGAAGATCTCGGGTGCTGGAGCGTCCCGGGTCGGAGAGCCCGGCCTCGACGCCGAGCACCTCCGCGGCGCTGCGGTTCGCGTACGTCACGCGGCCGCGGTCGTCGAGCAGGATCACGCCGAGCACGAGGTGGTCGAGGAGCGTGGTGAGCGCGCTCCTGCCCACGAGCTCGCGATGGAGCCGCGCCGCCTGGGGCAGGAACGGCGCGAGGCTCGCGAGCAGCGCGCGGTCGGCTGGCGTGGGCGTCCAGCCCTCGCTGCGCGGCAGCACCGCGAGCACCGCCGCGACGCGGTTCTCCTCCGCCACGAGCACGACGCCCAGACCCGGCCCGGTCAGGATCCCCTCCGGCTCGAACAGGGTCCGGGCCAGCGGGCTCCGGCGGAACTCCTTGCTCCAGCGGGGCACGTCGAACATCGCGCCGACGGGCATCGCATTGCCCCGCCGTCGCTGGCTCCTACGCATCGGCATCAGCCCGGGCGCCGCGCGCTGGATGCCGGGGCCGAAGATCGCCGTCGTGGGCGTCGGCGTCAGGGTCTCGACGAGACTCACAGCGACGACGTCGTGTGACATCTCGCGAGCCAGCGCCTCGAGGAACTCGAAGTACAGCTCGAGGTCGCCTGGCGCATCGAACAGGAGCTTCAGGAGAGCCGCGGCGCGTTCGTCCACGCCGCGGATCTTACTCCTGCTGGCTCACGCCTCGGGCGTGAACTCGACCCGCATTTCCTTGATGCCGTGGATGAAATTGCTGCGCTGGATCCTCGGCAGCTTCACCACGTGGATGTCGGGCAGCCGCGTCACCACCTCGCGCAGCACACAGCGCAGCTGCATGCGGGCGAAGTTCGCGCCGAGGCAGAAGTGCTCGCCGATGCCGAATGCGAGGTGGTGGTTCGGCGAGCGCCGGATGTCGAAGCGATCCGGCTCCGGGAACACCTCCTCGTCCCGGTTGGCCGAGGGGTACGACAGGAACACCTTGTCGCCCTTCGCGATGCGCACGCCTCGGATCTCGGTGTCCGTGAGTGCGGTGCGACGGAAGGCCACGACCGGCGGCGAGAAGCGCAGCGCCTCTTCGATGGCGCCGGGCAGCAGCCGATCCACATCGGTCTTCAGCAGCTCGAACTGGTCCGGATGCTCGCTCATCAGCCGCATGAAGTGCGACGTCGCGTTCCGTGTCGTCTCGTTCCCGGCGATGGCGGTCATCAGGAAGAAGTTGTTGAGCTCGAAGTCGCTGATCTTCATGCCGTCCACTTCGCCGTGGACGTACTTGCTGATCAGCGTATCGTCGGGCTGCTCGCGCTTCTTCTGGGCCAGCGCGTTCGCGTACATCCACATCTGGGCCGAGACCTGCATCGGGTCGGTGCCCGCCTTCATCTCGAGATCGTCGGTGCCGATCATCGCGTTCGACCAGTCGAAGATCTGCCGGCGGTCCTCCTCGGGGACGCCCATCAGCTCGCAGATCAGGATGAGCGGCAGCTCGCACGCGAGCTCGGTCACGAAATCGCAGCTGCCCTTGCGCGCCACGTTGTCCACGATGCGGCGGGCGTGCGCGCGGATGCGCGGCTCGAGCTCCGCCACCATGCGCGGGGTGAAGCCGCGCTGGACGAGCCGGCGGTATTTCACGTGGCCGGGCGGGTCCATGTTGATGAGCATCGCCTGGAGCCCGGGCAGGTCCTCCCCCTTCGCGTCGAACAGGAACGAGGTGCCCACGTAGGAGGAGAACACGTGCGGGTTGCGCGAGACGTCGATGACGTCCTGGTACTTCGACAGCACCCAGTAGCCCGTCTCGAGCTGGGAGCTGGACTTCACTCCGGGCCCGGGCTGCGGGTGCCAGCAGACCGGCGCCTCCCGCCGGAGCCGGCGGAGGTAGGCGTGGGGCGGTCCGCCTTGGTACGTATCCGGGTCGAAGAGACTGATCGTTCCGGGGGTAGATTCCATGGCAGTATCTCCATCGGCCGAACGCTGGCCCGGCTCGGATCGTAAATCTAACGTATCGGACTGATCGTCCGATTCTAAATCCTCGGTGTCCGATGCACAACCGTTCTTCCAAGACCCGCGAACAGGTTCTCCGCGACTTCCGCACCGATCAGATCCTCGAGGCCGCCCGCCGCGTGATCGGCGAGGTGGGCTTCGCCGAGGCTTCGATCGACCGCATCGCAGAGGCCGCCGGCGTGGCGCGCAGCACGCTGTACGTCTACTTCGATGGCAAGGAAGACCTGCTGAACCAGTGCATCGCCCAGCTCCGGCTCGGGCTGGGCGAGCGCGTGCGGCAGGCGGTGGAGGAGGCCTCCGGCACGGAGGAGCGGCTCGCCGCCTTCCTGGGCTCCCACTTCGAGTACGTCGGAACGGTGCGCGACTTCTTCCGCGCGGTGATGGCGGTGCGGGGCGTCGACCCGTTCTTCTCGCCGCCCGGCAGCGGCACGCCGCCCGAGCTCGAGACGATACGCGCGGAGAGCGGGGCGGTGGTGGAGACGATCCTGAAGGACGCGGTCGCCTCCGGCGAGATCCCGGCCGAGAACCTGCCGGCCGCGCTGGAGCTGCTCGCGGTCCTGATCTACGGCGCGCTGATGCGTCGCGCGCAGCAGGCCGACCCCGGACCCGCGGCCGTCGAGGGGCAGCGGCTCGCGGCGGCCTTCTTGTGGGGCGTCGCCGGCAGATAGTGCATCCTACCGAGCTTCGACCAGGAGGCGAGACGATGGCGACACTGAAGGCGGGCGCACGGCTCAAGAGCGCCGTCTGCGACACGCAGGTGATGGTGATCGCGGTGCCGGCGGGCGACGTGGCGCTCACCTGCGGCGGCGCGCCGATGCTCGAGCCGACGGCCAACGCGGCACGCGCCGCGGTCCATCCCGAGCACAAGAACGGCACGCAGATCGGCAAGCGCTACGTGAACGCCGACGGCAGCCTCGAGCTGCTCTGCACCAAGCCCGGCGAGGGCTCGCTCGCCGTCGGCGGCACCCCGCTCAAGCTGAAGGAAGCGAAGGCGCTGCCTTCCTCCGACTGAGTGCAAGCGCCGCGAAGCGGCGCGCGCAGTGAGCCCACGCGAGGATTTACCTCGCGTGAGGCGAGCGGAGTCACGACAGTCGTCTCGGGGCGGGGCCGACCTCGAGCTTCGATTCCTCCATGGCCCGCGAGCGTCTCCATGAACCTGATGATGCTGCTCGAGATGGCCGCCGCGGGCATGGGCGAGCGGGTGGCGGTGCAGTGCGAGGGCGAGCGCTTCACGCACGACGAGCTGTTCGCCGGCGCCGGCCGGCTGGCCGCGCGGATCCGCGCGAGCGGCGCCGAGCGCGTCTCCGTGCTCGACGTGTCGAGCCCCGCCGTGCCGCTCGCGCTGTTCGCGAGCGCGTGGGCCGGCAAACCCTTCGTGCCGATCAACTACCGCCTGACCGGGCCCGAGGTGGACGCGCTGATCGAGCGCGTGAAGCCCGTGCTGCTGGTGACGGACCGCGAGCGCGCCAAGAGCCTCGCCGGCCGCGAGGGCGTGCAGCTGATCGTGCGCGAGAGCTTCGTGGCCGCGGCGCGCGAGCCCAGCGAGCCGCCCGCGCCGGACTGGTCGATGGAGCCGGAAGACGATCGCGATCTGGCTCTTCACCAGCGGCACGACGGGCGCGCCGAAGGCCGCGCTGCTGCGCCACCGGCACCTCGTCTCGTACATCCTCGGCACCGTCGAGTTCATGCAGCGCCGCCGAGGACGACGCCGCGCTGGTTTCGGTGCCGCCGTACCACGTGGCGGGCATGGCCGCGCTCTTGAGCTCGATCTACTCGGGACGCCGCATCGTGCAGCTGCCGGCCTTCTCCCCCGAGGCGTGGCTCGCGCTCGCGGAGCGCGAGCGCATCACCAACGCCTTCGTGGTGCCGACCATGCTCGCGCGCATCGTCGAGGCGCTCGAGGCGAGCGGCGCCAAGGCGCCCGCGACGCTGCGCGCCGTCGCGTACGGCGGCGGCAAGATGCCGCTGCCCGTGATCGAGCGCGCGATGCGCCTGTTCGCGAGCACGGACTTCACCAACGCCTACGGCCTCACCGAGACCAGCTCGACGCTCGCGGTGCTCGGCCCTGCGGATCACCGCGAGGCCGCGGGCAGCGCCGATCCGAACGTGCGGCGCCGGCTCTCGTCGGTGGGCAAGCCGCTGCCCGGCGTCGAGATCGAGATCCGCGACGCCGAGGGCAAGCCGGTCGGTCCGGGCGAGCGCGGCGAGATCTGCGTGCGCGGCGAGCAGGTCTCCGGCGAGTACCTCGGGCGCGCGAGCCGCGTCGGCCCGGACGGCTGGTTCCCGACCAACGACGCCGGCTTCCTCGACGAGGAGTGGCTACCTGTTCGTCGAGGGCCGCATCGACGACGTGATCGTGCGCGGCGGCGAGAACCTCTCGCCCGGCGAGATCGAGGACGTCCTGCTCGAGCACCCGGCCGTCGCCGACGCCGCGGTGGTAGGCGTGCCCGACGTCGAGTGGGGCGAGGGCGTCGCGGCCGCGGTGGTCCTCAAGGAGGGCGCTTCCGCCAGCGCCGACCGAGCTCCAGGACTGGGTGAAGCAGCACCTGCGCTCCTCGCGCGTGCCGCAGCTGGTGCGCTTCGAGCCGGAGCTGCCCTACAACGAGACGGGCAAGCTGCTGCGCCGCAAGGTGCGCGAGAGCCTCGCGCCGAGCTAGGGCTTCGCGGCGCGCACCGCCCCGAGCCCCCGCTTCACGCGGGCGAACCACTCGGTCTGGCGCTCGAAGTCGCTGCCGTGCCGCGTCTCGCGGTCGTACTGCTGCTCGACCTCTTCGAAGCTGCGCTGCTGCGTCGCCAGGTACTCGGCAAGTCGGGTGCGGAAGGCGTAGGCGGCGGCCCCGGGGTCGGGGCGCTCCTGGCGCGTCTCTTCGCGGATGCGCGGCACGTTCGCGTTCTGCTCCTGGGCGAACAGCTCGGCGATGTCGAAGTGGAGCTGCTCGTGGCGGAGGATCCATTCCGGGTTCGTGCGCGCCTCGGGGCTCCACCACGAGCGCTCGCGGCTCAGCAGGGAGAAGAAGCGCACGCTGTCGAGCTCGGCCGAGTACCCGCCGGCGTCGCTCTCGGTCACCCGCGTGCGCACGACGCAGGCCAGCCGGATCGCCACGTAGGCTTCGATGGACCCGCCCGGGACGGGAATCGCCGGCTTCGCGTCGTCGCTGGACTCGGTCTCGCGGAAGTCCGCGCGCTCGAGGGTGCGATGGCGGATCCAGTCGTCCTGCCCGGCAAAGTCGGGCTCCTCGGCGAAGCAGCCGCCGATCCACGACGCGAGCTCCTCGAGCTGCTGCCCGCGCATCTCCGCTTCGATCGCGTCTCCGCCCGGTGCGACGCTTCCGGCGATCGCCTCCCGCCGCCGGCGCTCCATCTCTTCTTCCGCCGCGCGCGCGAAGCCGTCGCGCGGATCCGCCGACGCGGCGCCTTCCTTGAAGCGCGCGAGGCGCTCCTGCTCCGGCGAGAGCGGCGCCGGCGCCGCCGGGGCGGGGACGGGCGCGGGCGGCTCCGCCGGGCTCGCGCAGGCGACGAGCACACAGGCGAGAGCCCACGAACCGGCGCGCGCTGCGTTCATGCCGGGAGGATGCGGCGCCCCGCGGTCCAGCCGCCGTCGACGACCAGCGCGTGCCCCGTCACGAACGAGGCGTCGTCGGAGGCGAGGAAGAGCGCGGCCGCAGCCACCTCTTCCGGCCGGCCCGGCCGGCCGAGCGCATGCCAGCTCACCATCTGATCGAGCACGGGCTTGGCGCGCTGCACCATGTCGGTGAGGGGCGTGAGGATCAGGCCCGGGCAGAGGCAGTTCACGCGGATGCCCGCGGGCCCGTAGTCGAGCGCCATGCTCTTCGTCATCAGCACCACGCCGCCCTTCGAGGCGTTGTACGAGGTCGAGCCCGCCATGCCCTCGAGGCCCTCGACGCTCGCGACGTGGATCACGCTGCCGGACTTCTGCGCGAGCATGCTGGGCAGCACGTGCTTCGCGACGAGGAACGAGCCCTTCAGGTTGATGTCCACGGTGCGGTCCCACGATTCCTGCGTGAGCTCGTGCACGGGCCCGACGCCCTCGACGCCGGCGCCGTTCACGAGCACGTCGATGCGGCGGAACCGCTCGACGGCCGCGCGCACCGCCGAGGCCACGCGCTCCTCGTTGCGCACGTCGACACCGTCGAGGAAGAGGGCGTCCGGTGCCGCCGCCTCGACGGCGGCCCACGCCGCCGGATCCACCGGCTTCTTGAGGTCCACGCCCACCACGCGCGCGCCCTCCTGCGCGAAGCGGAGTGCGCAGTGCGCGCCGATTCCCGAAGCCGCGCCCGTCACGAATGCCACCTTCCGATCGAGCCTTCCCATTCTCTTGTGGTGTCCTTTGGTTTTCTTCTCATCCGTCCGCCAGCTCTGCGCATAGCGCGCCGAGCCGTCGTTCGCCTTCCCGCGTCTGCCCGCCGCGCTCGAGGAAGCGGCGCATCAGGCGCTGCGCCTCGGGCGTCCGCAGCAGCTGCTGGAAGCCGAAGCTCTCGTCGAGCAGGCCGGCGCTCCCGTCGGGCTCCGCCGCCAGCACCGCCTGCTTCGCGAGGGCGATGGCCCGCGCCGGGAAGGAGGCGATGCGCCGCGCGAGCCGCTCCACGAACGGGCGCAGCTCGCCCGGCGCGAGCGCGCGGTTGAGGTAGCCCCAACGCTCCGCGGTGTCGGCGTCGATGTCTTCACAGCCGAGGATGGCCTCGAGCGCGCGGCCCCGGCCCACGAGGCGCGGCCAGCGCTGCGTGCCGCTGCCGCCGGGGAGGATGCCGAGCGCCACCTCGGGCTGGTTGATCACCGTGCGGCCGCGCGCGCCGAAGCGCATGTCGCAGGAGAGCGCGAGCTCGCTGCCGCCGCCGCCCACGCGGCCGCCGATCTCGGCGATCACCGCCTTCGGCATGCGGCGGAAGCGCTCGCACATGGCATGGAACGGGTTGTCGTCGACGCGGCTCGCCCGCTCGGCGGGGGTTTCGATCGGGAAGCCGAGGATCGCCTCGACGTCGAAGTGGGCGATCCAGAAGTCCGGGTCGTCGCTGCGCAGCACCATGGCGCGCACCGCGTCGTCGGCCGCGACCTCGAGCGAGAGGCGCGCGAGCTCTCCGAACAGGGGCAGGGTCATCACGT
This sequence comes from uncultured delta proteobacterium, assembly GCA_963716895.1. Classification (GTDB taxonomy): domain Bacteria; phylum Myxococcota_A; class UBA9160; order UBA9160; family UBA6930; genus JBFIYM01. Next base: position 1,582,608 of record CAVQUJ010000010.1, on the reverse strand, counting down.
TGAGCGGCGGGTTCGCGAGCGTGACGAAGGCGACGCCGTGCGCGACCTGGACTCGAAGGCGCTGGTATTCGGCTCGCGGCGTTGCCGCTTCGTCCATGGCCGTGACCGGGCAGGATCCCGGATCCTCCGAGAGGCGTCGGCGGGCAGGCTACCACGGAACCCGCGGCCGCGGACGCCGGCGGACCGTCCTCTTCGCAGCTCCCGTATCCTCGCGCGATGGGCTCGAGCCTCGTCACTCTTCCCGAGCTGGTGGACGCGCTCGAGGACCCGACCTGCTCGGAGCGCTGGTCGGTCGCGGCGGGCGAGCCGTGGCTCGCCGTGGACCTCCGCCGCGCCTTTCCCACAGCCCTCTCTCCCACGGTCCTCCAGCGCCTCGGCGCATTGCCGGCCGTCACGATGGGAATCGGTGCGCCGGAGGAACGTGCGCAGCCGGACGCGCTCCGCGCGCTCACCTGTCGGCTCGACGTCGTCGTTCCTGACGAGGTGAACGCTGCGGAGGTGGTGGCCGCGGTCGCGCCGCGGCCTCTGGCCAGCCTCGCCCTGGTCCAGCTGCTGCGGCAGAGCGAAGCCATGCCCATCGAGCAGGCGGTCGTCGCCGAGTCGCTGGTGTACTCGCTGCTCCAGGCGGGCCCCGAGTTCGCGTCGTGGCTGTCGGGCCGATCGACCCGTCCGCGCGAGACGTCGACGGAGCCGGCCGTCCTCGTGCTGCGTGACGAGGACACGCTGCGGCTGCGGCTCAACCGCCCGGAGAAACGCAACGCGTACTCCGCCGAGATGCGCGACGCATTGTGCGAGGCTCTCCGGCTCGTGCTCCGCGATGCGAGCATCCGCTCGGTGCAGCTCTCGGGCGCCGGGCCCGCCTTCTCGAGCGGCGGCGATCTGGACGAGTTCGGCAGCTTTCCGGATCCCGTGACCGCCCATGCGATCCGCTCGACCCGGAACGCCGGTCTCCTGCTCGCGGCCTGCGCCGAGCGCGTCGAGGCGCGTGTCCACGGCGCCTGCATCGGCGCCGGCGTGGAGCTGCCCGCCTTCTGCCGCCGCGTCACGGCCGCACCCGACGCCTTCTTCGCGCTGCCTGAGGTAGGGATGGGGCTGGTGCCGGGGGCAGGCGGGACGGCCAGCCTGCCGCGTCGCATCGGGCGTCAGCGGACGGCCTGGCTGGCGCTCACGGGCCGGCGCTTGGATGCCCCCACCGCCCTGTCCTGGGGTCTCGTCGACGCGGTCGAGCGCTAGGCCTTGCAACCAGGTCGATCCCCTGGGGGTAATGCGGGGATCTCCCCCTGTTTTTCGTGACACATCCGCTGCGCGCGAGCCACCTAGAGGGAGACGAGAGCCGGCCCCACGGTGGGGTACCGGAACTAGCTCATTCGGAGGCCCCTCAATCATGCGCAAGATCTTGCTCCTCACCCTCGGCTTGGTGTTGTTCGCCGGCCAGACCCAAGCGGGCACCTTGGATTCCGCCACCTGGACTGCCAGCTTCCAGGGCGTTCCGTTCACTCTGGTGATCGGCAGCGGCACCGTCGGAGGCATCGCCAAGCCCGCAATCGGGCTCGTTGCCAGCGGTACGGCAACGGGTGTGAACGCCAACGTCAATGTGTCGGTGATTCCGTTCACCACGTCGATCACCGTTCCGCCGCCTCCGGCCGCGCTGACGATCAGCCAGATGCTGGGTGGCAATCAGGTGATCAACGTGGCTGGCGGTGCGGCCTCTGCGACCGGGACCCCCAACATGGGCGCCGCCGGCGTCGTGAACGTGTTCCTGAACGTCGGCGCGCCGCTGTTCCTCCTGGGCGTCCCGCTGAATGTCGGCGGCACCGGGATGGCACTTGCTTCGGGCTTCAACCCCCTGGTCACCCACGTGTCGGTCACGGCGACCTTCCTCGGCTGGCACATCGCTCCGTTCACGGTCACCGGCCTCACGAACCAGGGAATTGCGATTCCCAACGCGATGTTCACGGGGACCAACAACCTGGTGGGCGGCGTCGGCACGGTCACCCTGGTGGCGCCGGCTCGTGTGGAGATCTGCGCAGGTGGCGGCACCACGACGGCGGGTACCTGCACGGGCGGGAGCCAGTTCAACCGCACGGCGAGCGCCACGACCCTGAAGCTGACCTTCGTCCCGGAGCCCGGCGTTCTGTTGCTGCTGGGTGCGGGTCTCGCGGGTCTCGCGATCGTGGGTCGACGCAGCTCTCGCTAGTCGTCCCGCACACCCGCTACCGGGTGTGATCTCGAGGGGCGGTCGCCTTCTGGCGGCCGCCCCTTTGCTTTGGGGGTCGTGAGTCGAAGCTGCGCCGAAGACGTGGTTTGGATAAGGTCCCCGGCTCGGCTCGGTCTGCCCGGGGCGAGGGATTCGAGGTGTAGCCGATGTCGACTCGGGTGCGGATCGTGCTCGCTGTGCTGATGGTCTCGGCTGCCGTGGTGGCGTCCGTCGTCCGGGTGAGCATCCCTTCCCGGCCGGTCCGTGACATCGAGGAGATCGCGTCTCTTCGCGACCGCGGCGTCAACGTCGTCTTCATCCTGGTCGACATGCTGCGGGCGGATCGGCTGAGCACGTACGGGTATGCGCGGCACACGAGCCCCAACCTCGACGATCTGGTGAGCGTTGGGGTTCGGTTCGCCCACGTCGAGTCCCAGTCGAGCTGGACGAAGTGCTCGATGGCCTCGCTCTGGACAGGCGTCTTCCCGCCGCGGACGGGCGTCGTCCGCTTCAATCACGCTCTGCCGGAGAGTGTGCGTATGCCGGCGGAGATCTTTCGGGAGGCCGGTTACGCCACCGCCGGCATCTGGCGCAACGGCTGGGTGGCACCGAACTTCGGCTTCTCCCAGGGCTTCGACCTGTACATCAAACCGGTCCCGCGAGCAGAGGATCCGCAGAACATCCGCCGCGAGACTCCCGGTACGCGCAAGCTCCCGGGGACCGACGCCGACGTGACCCAGGCCGCCCTCGAGTTCCTGGCCACCCATCCCAAGGACCAGAAGTTCCTGCTCTACCTCCACTACATGGACGTGCACCAATACACGTACGACACGGAAGCGGCAGAACAAGGCTTCGGTTCCAGCCTCTCCGACGCGTACGACGCCTCGATCCACTGGGTCGATCGGAACGTGGGCACCGTGGTCCAGGAGCTCGAAGAGCGCGGCCTGTTGAAGAACACGATCGTCGTGCTCGCAGCGGATCACGGCGAAGCGTTTCGCGAGCATCACGTCGAGGGCCATGCCCGGAATCTCTATCGCGAGGTCACGGAGGTTCCGCTGCTGATGCTTCTGCCGTTCCGCCTGAAGAACGGGCTGGTGGTGGAGCCTCTGGTACGGAACGTCGACATCTGGCCGACGATCCTCGACCTGGCCGGGCTTTCACCGCTCGCGGGAACCGACGGAGTCTCGCTCGTGCCCCTGATGCTCGCGGCGGCGCGAGGCGAAGTGCCGAAGTCCCCGCCCTCCGTGTCCTACCTGGACCAGACCTGGGGCCGAACGGACCACGATCCGGAGCCGCTCATTGCGATGCGCGACGGCGACCGTCGGGTGATCTTCCAAACCAAGGCACCGGAGAAGACGCTCCAGGTCTTCGACCACGCCTCCGACCCCGGAGAGCAGCGCAACCTCGCCAAGCAGGCGCCGGAGTGGGCAGCCCCCATGCGCAGCGAGCTGGAGCAGGAGCTGCTTCGAACCGCGCCCTGGGGTCAGGCGGACAAGGTCGAGATCAGCGAGATGTACCTGCAACAGCTCCGAGCCCTCGGATATGTGGGGAAATAGACGTGGGAAGAGGCTGGGCCCGTCGCGCTCCGTGGGCCCCCGTTGCCTGGGCCGCGCTGATGCTGGCCTGCGGCGCGGCAGAGCCCGAACCCCCGGCCGCGTACGCGATCCGAATCCGCCGCGCCGGAACCGACGTCTGCAGGGCCCGTCGAGCGCGTGGTACTCGTGTCCATCGACACGCTGCGCGCCGATCACGTCGGTGCGTACGGGGGCAAGGGCGCGGAGACGCCGATCCTCGACGGGCTCGCCGCAGCGGGGGTGCGCTTCGAACTGGCCATCTCGCCGGCTCCGCTGACACTCGTCTCCCACGTGACCCTCCTCACCGGCCTCGACCCGCCGGAACACGGCGTGCGTCACAACGGCCACTACCGGCTCGAGGCGGGGGTCCCGACGCTGGCTGAGCGGTTCCGCGAAGCCGGCTTCGCAACGAGCGCCTTCGTCTCCGCGTACGTGCTCGACCGACAGTTCGGCGCGAACCGGGGCTTCGACGTCTACGACGACGAAATCGGTTTGCGGGCCGCGGGACCCTCCATGCCGACCCGCCCGGCCAACGAGACCATCGACCGGGTCCTCTCGTGGCTGGACACCGCCCCCGACCGTTTCTTCCTCTGGGTGCATCTCTACGATCCACACGCCGACTACACGCCGCCCGAGCCCTACCTATCCCGATTCGGCGAGTCGCGGCGCTACGACGGCGAGATCGCCTTCGCGGACGCCGAGGTCGGGCGACTCCTCCGGGCCATCAACGAGCGCTTCGGTGGCGGAACGCTCACGATCGTCACCGCGGATCACGGCGAGGGCCTGGGCGAGCACCAGGAGCGCACCCACTCGCTCACTTTGTACGACTCGACCCAACACATCCCCCTGATCCTTGCCGGCCCCCGCATCCCGGCGGGCAAGGTGGTTCCCGAGCTGGTCCGGCTCGCTGACGTCGCTCCGACTGTGGTCGACTGGTTCGGGCTCCCCGAGCTGGCGAACGGCGCTGGGCGAAGCCTGCGACCCCTCATCGAGGGGACGCCGGATCCCCCGCGCGTCGCGTGGGTGGAGACGCTCGCCACGCAGATCGACTTCGGCTGGAGCCCGTTGCTGGGTGTGCGCACGCAAACCCACAAATACATCCGCGCCCCGCGCCCCGAACTCTACGCCGTTCTCGACGACCCGGGCGAGCTGCACGATCTGGCTTCGCAGGAGCCGGACCGGGTGCGTGACCTCGACCGAATCGTCGAAGAGCGCTCCGGCGGGCCGGCGCAGCGGCCCAACGCCGGAGAGCTGGGCCCTGCGGCGCGCGCGCAGCTCGAGGCCCTCGGCTACGTGATCGAAGGCCTCGGAGCGGGTACATCGGCGATCGGCGTCGTCGGCGGCACGGACCCGAAGGACCAGATGGATCTCATCGCGAGCCTTCACGAAGCAGCGAGCCTGATGGCGAGACAGCAATTCCGCGCCGCCCTCGAGCGCTTCGACAAGCTCAGCGATCGGGGCTACGAGGTCGCGATCCTGCACGGGATGGCCGCCCTAGGTGCCGGAGAGCTCGAGATCGCCACCCGTGCAGCTCGACGGGCGGCCGAATTGGCGCCCGATCGCGCCGCGCCGCACGTCCTGCTCGGCAACGTTGCACATCGACGGGGTCGCTTCGAAGAGGCCCGAGAGAGCTTCGAGCGCGCTCGAACGCTCGACCCCGACGAACCGGGGGCCTGGATCGGGCTGGGTCGCCTCGCCGAGGCCAGCGGAGATCGCGACGGCGCGCGCAAGTTCTACGAACACGCCATGAATCTTCGTACATCAGATCCCGAGTCCGTCTGGCGACTGGCAGCCTTCGAGATCGAAGACGGCAACGCCGACGCGGCGCGCAAGCTCCTCGCAAAGCTGCCGCCGGCGGAGGTCAGGCAGCCTTTGGCCGCTCTCCGTCTCGCGTGGGCGGAGCGTGCGGCGGGTCGCGGCGAGCTCGCGCGCATTCGGGTGAACGGAGCTCTTCGCGCGTTCCCGGACTCTGTCGACCTTCTCCTGTTGCAGGCGGAGCTGGCGACCCAGGCGGACGATCAGCAGGTTGCGCGTCGAGCACTCCTCCAGGCGGAGCGCGTGGATCCGGACTCGCTTCGGGTGCGCGACGCCCGGGCGCGCCAGCTCGCCGAGCAGGGGGTTCAGCTAGACCGAGCACTCGAGATCGCCCGTGACGTGGCCGAACAGGACGGTCGCGGAGTGCGGGCCCTCGACACGCTGGCGCGCGTCCGGATCGCTCGCCACGAATTCGAGATCGCCGTTCAGCTCGCCAACGAAGGTCTCTCTCAGCCCGCCGCCGATGACCAGGGGATGGCAGCCCGCGTGAGCCTGATGCTGGTGCGAGCCGAGGCGCTCGCGGGCCTCGGTCGGGTGGAGGCTGCCCGAGCCAGCCTCGACGAGGCTCGCCGCGCGGCGGCTGACTCCCCTGCGCTCGTGGACCAGGTGAAGCGAGCGGAGAGTGCGCTCCAGAGCTGGTCGGAGCCCGAGGCGGAGCCCAAACGAGCCTCGTCGGGCTCCTAGCGTGCCCCCCGCGAAGAGGGCTGGAACGCCAGCGGCCGGATCACTTCGAGGACCGTGGTGCGGTCCGGACGCGCACCGCCGAAGGCATAGGGCAGCGGCCCCCAGAGGCTGGTGTAGAAGCCAGCGCCGGCGTCACGATCCATGACAGCGACGAAGTGCGGCGGCTCCACGAGACTTCCCACGAGACGGACGTAGGTCTTGGGAAGCGGGAACACGTTGGTGTTGTTGCCCGGCTGCACCACGAGCTGGCCTACCGGAAGCTTCGAGTTCCCCAGGTCGAGTGCCCGGAAGCCGTGCGCCGCCATGTAGTACTGGAATCCCCAGTGCCCCTGGAACCAGACCGAATCCAGGCGGTCTGCGTACTTCGTTCGGAGCGCGGCCGGTACGCGCCTGGCAGTCTCGGCCAGCTCCTGATCCCCCCACGCAACCACCAAGGAGAGAAGGGCGGCGGGCACAAGTGGCAGGAAGCGGACGGCAGGGGACGCGCCGCGCTCTGCGAGGCGCCGCGCGATCCCGATGGCGAGCGCCGGCATCAACGGGAGCACCGAGCGGGCATTGATCGTCCAGTTGACGAAGGTTGCGAACACGAAGGTACCGAGAACCCATGCGAGAAGCAGCGCGGCGTCGGCGCTGCGCCGCCGCGCGAAGTCCGCGACCGCGAGCCCGAGCGCCGCGAGGCCGACCGCCGCGTGGAGCGCGATCTGAAGTACGAGCCCCCAGCGCACGACCTCGCCCGAACGCAGGGGATAGCCGCCGAGCGAGCCGTGCGCGGCCAGCGCGGCCCCGAGCGCGCACGCCATAGCGAGCCCGCCCGCGAGCCAGCGCCAAGAGATCAGGAACGGGAGGAAGAATGCCAGCGTCGCCGCGCATGCCCCCGTGAATGCGAGACCCACGAGCAGGGAACTCTCGGTGCGTTCGGCGGACCCCGCGACGGCGTACTGGGCGGCATCCGAGAGCAGGCCGCGGCCGTAGAGGTCGTGCGTCGCCCACTGGTAGGCGGCGAGCACGACGACGGGGACCACGAGCGCAAGGCACCACACGCCGGCGCGGCGCTCGCGCCAGAGCGCAAAGAGCGCGAGCAACGGCAGCAACGCCATGCCGAAATACTTCGAGAGTGCGGCCGCCGCGATCAGCGCACCGGCCAGGAAGAGCGAGCGCGTGCGCCCGTCTTCGAGTCCCCGGACCCAGAAGAAGATGGCCCACACGAAGCAGGCGAGCATGGGGACGTCGCACATCACGGATGTGGCCGAGGCCAGGAAGACCGGCGAGGCGAGCAGTGCGAGCGCGGCCAGGGTGGGCGGCGCACCGAGCCGCGCGGCCAAGAACCAGGTGCCCGCGGTCGCCGCGACCGCCGGAGCGAGAAAGGCGGCGTGGAGCGCGCGCTCGGATGACCCCACGAGCTGCGAGACGGCAGCGATCCCGTAGCACACGAGCGGTGGATTCTTGGTGATGGTGTAGAGCGGCTGCGCCGTGCCGTACCAGTTCACAGCCGCACCGTAGAAGTCGAAGGGCTCGTGCGCGATCTGCGCCGCCGACCACAGGAACAACGGGTCGTCGATGGAGAAGGGCTTGCCCAGGAAGGGCAGCAGCGCCGCCACGGTCAGCGCGACGACGACGATCACCCTGGACGGTCGCCACGCAACCGGGTTGGGCATACGGGCGGGGATCCTAGCCCGGCCAGGTGCGCGTGCTTTCGAGCCCCCGGAGCAGGCGGCGGGCGCCGCGCCGCGCGCATGCTTGACGGGTGCTTCGCAGAGCCCGACCGCATAGACTGGCGCGCCCCTCTCCGCGGACCGGGGACGCAGCATGCCGGCTTCCGACCGCCGCAGCGGCGGGCTCGTCGCGTTCGTCGTGGGCGTGTTCTTCGCCTCGGGCTTCACGGCGCTGCTCTGCCAGGTGATCTGGCGGCGACGAGACTCCGGTCCATGTCGCGAACCTGGCCTGGAGGGCGGTGCGCGCCGAGCTGGCGGTCGCCGGCGTTCGCGCTCGTGAGCCGCGCGCTCTACTACGACGTGCTCTACGGATGCGGCTCGGCGCCTTCGCGCTGCCTTCGGCGGTGGTCGCCGCTCGTGCTCTTCGCGAGCCGTGCTGTGGCCGACCTTCTTCATGGGTCTCTCGCTCCCGCTCCTGGCGCGCGGCGCTCACCGGTGCGCTCGAGCGGCCGCCGCGCGCGTCGTCGGCTCGCTCTACGGCTGGAACACGCTCGGCGCCGCTGTCGGGCGCATTCTCGACGCCATGGATCCTGCTGCGCCGTCTCGACTTCGACTCGCTGTCTCCTGCGTCGGCGCCGCGATCAACGTGAGCCTGCGGGCTCTCGGTGCTGCCGTTGCGTCGCGCGGCTCGCGCCGGAGCCCGCACGGGCGGCCGCCGCCGGTGCCTCCGCGCGCAGAACCGGCAGCGGCGCCCGCATTCGGTTTCGCCGTCTGGCTTGCGGTCTACGCGCTCTCGGGCGCGATTGCACTCTCGCTCGAGATCGCCTGGTTTCGCGTCATCGGCGTGATGGTGAAGACGCACGAGCTTCACCTTCGGCACGCTGCTCGGCGATCTATCTCACCGGCATCGGCGCTCGGCAGCATCGTCGGGCGCGCGCGCTGGTGTCGCGCAGCGCCGCGCGACCCGGTCACGCGGTTCCTCGGCATCCAGACCGCGGTGACCGCCTACGCGCTCCTCGCGCTCGCGATCCTCGTTCTGGGCCCTGACCAGGGATGCGCGTCATTCCTCGGCGGTGCTCGAATTCCTACGCACGCTCGAACCGTATCCACGTTGCCGAGGCGCTTGCGGAGCTGGCCGCGAGCTCCGCTCGGCTGGCTCTCACCGCGTGACGCCGCCGACCCGCACGTCCGCACGTTCCTCCTGCTCTACTTCGCGATCCCGCTGCTCTTGCTCGCGCCCGCCGACGTTCGGGATGGGGCTCTCGTTCCCCTGGCTGCAGCGCGCGCTCCAGACCGACGCACGCTGGCTCGGGCGGCGCGTCGGTTGGCTCCAGACCGCCAACATCGCCGGCAGTCTCGCCGGCTCGCTGCTGACCGGATTCGCGCTCCTTCCGCTGGCTCGGCAGCAGTGGCACCTTTCGCGCACTCGCGGCTGCGGCCGCGGTCTTCCCCTTGATCGCGCTGTGCACCCGACGCGGCGCGGGTGTCGCGCTCCTTCCTCGCGGCTGGCGGCGCTCGCGGTCGCAGCCGCCGCACTCCCGCGCGGGCAGGCCTTCTGGGCGCATCTGCACGGGCTGCCGCCGAGGCAGGTCCTCTCTCGAAGAAGACGCATCCGGTGCTGTCGCTGCTGGCGCCGCTCGTGGCAGAACGCGAGCGCTCCGTGGTGGTGGGGGGCGCCGAGATCTCGACGCTGCCATTCGGCGGCTACGACGGGGTGCACACCCTCCTCGGCGCGATCCCGGTGCTGCTGCATCCTTCCCCGCGGCGGGTCGCGGTGATCGGGCTCGGCTCCGGCGACACGCTCTACGCCGCCGCGGGTCGCCCCGGCCTCGAGGAGGTGATCGGCATCGAGATCATCGGCTCGCAGCTCGACCTCCTGCGCCACTTTCAGGCGCGCGGCGGCGATCGCGGCGCTGCGCGCCCTGTTCGCTCATCCCAAGCGTCCGCATCGAGATCGCAGACGGCCGCACCTTCGTGCGCCGCGATCCGAAGCGGACTCCCAGCGTGACCGCTGCTTACTGCGGGAAGCGCGTTGGGCGCGTTGCGACGGGCGGTGCACTCTCAGCAGCCAGCCGAGGCCAATGGATGCGAAAGAGCCGCGCCGGCGAATAGAGGGGCCCCGCGGCGAGCGCGCGCGTTGCAAAGGGGTGGCCCGCCTTCGGGAAACGGTGCCAATAGAGCTCCGGCCGGTTCTCCCAGAGCGTCTCGGGGAAGGTTGCGACCTGCTCGAGGCGCGCGCCGCGTGCGGCGAGTGCCTTGCGCACCTCGGGTAGGCGCATCCAGTACAGCGTCTGCGGATAACCGAGCAACGCCTCGTTGTCGCCGCGCCAGACCAGCCACTCCGCGCGGTCGTAGTCGAAGACGTACGCAGGAAGACCCATGCGCTCGGCCGCGCGACGCACCGGCGCGCCCGGGGCGATGCGCATGCCGATCGGCCGATCGGAATACCAGTAGAGTGCGTCCCAGCCGAAGTTGCTGAGCAGCACGTCGTCGGGTGCGGATTCGCGCTCGAGCCGCTCGACGATGCCCTGGAGCGCCCCAGGATCGCGCACGCCGAGTCCGGCGACGAAGGAGCTCCAGGTGGTGTTGAGGAGCTTGTCCGCGAGCCCGCGCGGCGCCTGCCACAGCACACCGCCCGAGCGCTGCGTCTCGCCGAGCGCGAGCCAGGGGAGCGCGGGGCCCGGCAGTTGGGTCGCAGCGAAGAGCGCGAGGAGTCCGGCGTAGATGGGTGCTCGGCCCCGGCTCGCGCGTGCGACGAGCACGCCCGTCGCCGCCGCCGCGATCGGAAGCAGACCGCAGACGTGGCGGAGCCCGACGACCTCGAGCAGCGGCTGCGAGAGCGCGAGCGGCGTCAGCACGAGCCATGCCGCGAGCCATGCGCCGCACAGCGCGAGCAGGCGGCGGTCGCCGTCGCCGAGCCGCCGCCAGATGAAGGGAAAGCCGATTACCCAACCGAGCCAGGGGAGTGCGATCAGCGACTCGACCCCGAGCTGGCCCAGGCGTGGCAGCAGCGCCTCCGGGCTCTCGAGCGGGGCCCAGTTGGTCCTCGCCGCGGACCAAGAGAGCGCGAGCCAGGGAAGCGTCGCTGCCATCACCCACGGTGCGCGCGCGAGCAGCGGCAGGAAACGGCGGCGGTGGGCCGGGTGCAGCAGCGAGGCGGCGGCGCAGGCGGCGAGCGCGAGCGCGGCGGAGAGAATCTGCACGTGGAAGAGCAGCACGGCCGCGACCGCGAGCCAGGGATCGCGCCGCCGCTCGCCCAGCCGGAGGAAGCCTGCGAGCACGAGCAGCGTGAGCAGCATGTTCGGCGCGTAGCTGCGCGCCTCGCGCCCGTAGAGCAGGAACTGGGTCGAGGCGAGCAGCAGCAGGCCGGCGGCGAAGGCGGAGCGGACGCAGCCCGTGCTGCGGAGCACCAGGCCGTAGAGCACGGCCAGCGTGGCGATCGCGGTGAGCGCGAAGGGCAGCCGCGCGGCCCACTCCGACTCGCCTGAGCAGCGCGAAGCTCGCCGCCGCAGCGTAGTAGGGCAGCCACTGTGTCCCGACCATCACGAGCGGCTGCCCGAACGCACGCGGCACCACGCGCAGCCCGTCGTCGCTGTCGACGAAGCTGCGGCCGTCCCAGGCGAGCGGCAGGCCGTGTCGCACGATCGAGCGGGCGAAGAGCGCGGTGTCGCTCTCGTCCTCCCAGAGCCACGGACCGCCGAGGTCGGCGAGCAGCAGGAAGGCCGCGACGGCGAGCAGCGCGGCGAGAGGCACGAGTGCTGCGCGGCGACAGAGCGGCATCGCGCGCGCGAAGCTAGCCCGGATGTCTCACCAAAAAAGGCACACGGCTCTCCCGATTCCTGTACGAGATATCCCGGGGCGGTTCTGTGTCATACCGCTCGCGGGGTAAGAACTGCGGGCCAGCCCGCAGTTCACGGGCTAGCATCGCGCGCGCCGAGGGGGGAGCGTGGCGGCATCGGATAGCGGAGCTGCGGTCGCGCGTGGCGGCGCCGTCGAGCTCGCGCTCGGCTTCTTGTTCACGATCGCCTTGAACGTGCCGTACCTCGATGCCCGAATCGTCGGCATCAACGACACCTTCTACAACTTCGCCAACTTCCAGATCTTCTACAGCGAGCTCTTCGTCCACGGCGACCTGGCGCGTTGGTTTCCGTATGGCACCTACGGCCTCCAGGCGGACTACGAGCAGATCGCCTCTCTGTCCCCGTTCGGCTACCTGGCCGGCGCGCTCGGTGCCTTGCTGCGCGTTTCCGATGCGCTCTGGCTCTTCAAGCTCTCCGTGCTCGGCGAGCAGCTCGTCTTCGTGTTCGGCATCTGGCGCCTCGCGCGCATGCTCTTCGCGACGCCCGCGACCGTCGGCGTGCTCTCGCTCGCCGCCGCAGGCACCACCGTCTGGTACGCGCAGCAGTGGTGGGATCTGCGCATCTACGCGCTGCTGCCGCTGCTGCTGTCCTTCCTCTTCGCCTTCATCGAAGCGCGGCGAGGGCGCGACCTCTGGCTCGCCGGACTCACCGGAGTGGTGTGGTGCCTCGGGAGCATCCCGTACTGGATCCCGGTCTGGGTGATTGACGCTCGCCACGATCGGCGCGGTCGCTGTGCCCGACTGGCGCGCGACGTTGCGGGCGCTGGTTACGCAGACGCCGCGCGATCTCGCCGTGCTCGGTCTCTTCCTGCTCGCAGCCGGCGCCTATGGGTGGTTCGTGCTCCACGCGCTCGACGGTACCGTGCTGCGTGCGATCGGCCGCGACCCGAGCGGCAAGGTCGAGCCTCGGGGAGTTCCTCGGATATGGCGGTAACGCGAACCTGGTGGTCGTCGCCAACGCGCTGCTCTTTGGCTGGCCCCTGCATCTGCCCTGGGGCAGTGGAGCGGACAACAGCGTCTACCTGGGGCTCGTGCCCGTGCTCGGTCTCGCGTTAGCGCTGCCGCGCGAACGCAGCCGCCCCTTCCTTGCACTCATGGCAGGTGCGCTGGTGCTGGTGTGGCTGGCGATGGGCGGCGTGTTCACGAAGCTCGTCTACTACCTGCCGGGCTTCGCGTACTATCGGCACGTGGGCCTCACCTTCGGACTGGTGAAGGTGCTGCTGCTCGTCGCCTCCGGATTCGGGCTCGAACGGCTGTTTGCGAAGGGCGGTCCGCGGCTCGCGACACCGGCGCTCTGGCTCATCGCGGCGGTGATCGTGCTCGAGCTGCTCGCTGTGGCGCCGCAGCTCTTTACCTCGATGCGGTGGCGATGGCTGGACGAGTGGGGCACACATGCCCTCGTGCGACTTGGCATCTACGGCGGCCTGCTGGCCGTCTGCAGCGTCTCCTCGCTGCCGCGCCACGCGGCCGTGGTCGTGGGGCTGGCGCTCGATCTCGCGATCTATCAGCTCGCCATCTATCAGACTCTCGTTCCGAAGATCCAGGATGCGGCTCTGCTCGAAGCGACCGCGGTGCGCGCGCCGCAATTCCAAGCCGAGCGGCGCGACGTGGCGCTGGATCCCGGCAGTCAGCGAGCCCTCAGGCTCGCCGAGCGGACCGGCTCGCGCGAGCTTTACTGGTACGTCTATCAGTTCGCCCAGCTCGATCCCTGTCACGGGAAGTATCGCACCGACTACCACCAGGCCGGCGTCGACCGCCTGCTCGCGCTCGGGCGCCCGAAGGGTGCGGAGCTCGACGCGCTGCTCGGCTGCGGCGTGCCGAAACTACGCGTCGCGACGGACGTGCGCATCGCTGGCTCGCCGAGTGAGGCGCGGGACCAGGTGCGCGAGGCGATGCGCGAGGCCTACCCGGGCCCGACCGTGATCCAGCTCGCTGCGGGAAGCCAGGCGCCGCCCGCGGGCAGTGTGGAGGCGATGCCCGCCGGCCGCGTCGAGGTCGAGCGATTCACGCTCGACGAACTCGTGGCGGAGGTCGAAGTCGACGCGCCGAGCGGTGCCTGGCTCGTCTACGACGACGCCTTCCACGCGGACTGGCGCGCTGCCGTGAACGGCGCCGAGACACCCGTGCACATCGCGAACCTGGCCTGGAAGGCTGTGCACGTTCCGCCGGGCACGAGCCTGCGTGAGATTCTGGTTCCAGCACGGCGCAAACCATGTCCTCGGTAACGCGATTGCGCTGTTCGGGTTCGCGTCGGGAGCGGGGCTCGTCGGGTGGATGTGGTCTCGCTCTTGCCTGCGCGGCGAGGCCGCGCCCACGAGCTGCCTCCGTAGATACCGCCAGGATCCGCGGCTCGTCCGGCAGCGCGATGAGATGGTCCCTCAGGGCCTCAGCACCGCCAGGAGCGAGAGGCCGAAGGGGAGCGGGACGCGCAGCGCGAGCTCGCTCTCGAGAGCGAGGACGCACGCGAGCGTCTCGTTCAGAAGGCGTGGCGGAGGGCGGAGCGAGGAGCGCGCGGGGCCGCTGCGCAGGCGCTCGAAGCCCCTGTGCAGGACGGCCGCGAGGAGGACGGGAGCATGGACGTAGGTCAGCAGTTCGACGCCGAGCCCGGCTCCGTTCGCGAGCTCTCGCAGCCGGGCTCGCGTGTAGCGCCGCGCGGTGTGCACGACCGTGTCGTGAGAGGAGCGCATCCACTCGTACGCTGGCAGCCAGAGGACGACTGCGCCGCCCGGTCGACACACACGCGCGAATTCGGCGAGCGCTTCGATGTCGTCGGCGACCGCATCATGGTAGAGGACGTCCACGGAAACGACGGCATCGAAACACGCGTTCGAGAAGGGAAGGCGTGCGACGCTCGCCCGCACCAGTAACGCGTTTGCACGTTCGCGCGCGAGGGCGAGAGCGCGGGGGTGGACGTCTACGCCGACCGTCGGCGCGAGCGTCGCGAGCGCACGTGTCGTACCGCCCGGCCCGCAGCCCGCGTCGAGGATTCGGCGTAGCGGCGCGCCGGTGCGGCGCACGCGGCGACGCAGCACCGAGAGGAGCGTCCGGCGGATGGCGCGGTAGCGCCAATGCTGCAGCTCGAGCTCGTGGACTCGGTCGTACTCCTCGACTTCCACGGCTACCTCAGCGGAACGAACGCACGGCGGCCACCACGCGCTCGGCGTGCGCGTCGGGGAGCTCCGGGTAGATCGGCAGCGACACCGCCTCGCGCACCGCCCGCTCGGCGCGCGCGGGCCGCTCGGGCATCCGCGCTCGCCCTCGCAGCGCCGCGAGCTCGTGGACGCAAGCGGGGTAGTGGACAGCTGTCTGCACGCCCTGCGCGGCGAGATGCTCCCGGAAGGCGTCGCGTCGCGGCGTGCGGACCACGAACTGGTGCCAGACGGAACGGCCGGCGGGATCCTCCGCGGGAAGCGCCAGCGCGGTGCCCGCGAGCTGCTCGAGGTACCACTCCGCGCGCGCCCGGCGCTTCTGGTTCCAGGCCTCGAGGTGCGGGAGCTTCGCCGTGAGGATGGCTGCGTGGAGCTCGTCCATGCGCGCGTTCGTGCCCGGCTCGTCGAAGCGATAGTCGTCGCCCGGCCGCCCATAGTTGCGCAGGCGCGCCACACGCGCGGCAAACCCTTCGTCGTCGCTCACCACGGCGCCCGCGTCACCGGCCGTGGCGAGGTTCTTCGTCGGGTAGAAGCTGAAGCACGCAGCGCGCGCGAGGGTGCCCGCGCGGCGCCCTCCGCGCGAGGCGCCGTGCGCCTGGGCCGCGTCCTCGATCACCGGGACACCGCGCGTGGCCGCCCACGCGCCGATCGCCTCGACGTTCGCGCACTGGCCATACAGGTGCACGGGTATCACGGCGGCCAGCGCGGGCGAGGCCACGCGTGCGAGCGCGGCGGGATCCATCGTCAGCGTGTCCTCGCAGACGTCCACCACGAGCGGCGTAGCGCCGACCGACAGCACCGCCATGGCCGTGGGCGCCGCGGTGAGAGCGGGCACGGCCACCTCGGCGCCCGGTCCGATTTCGAGCGCGCGAAGCGCGAGCTCGAGGGCGGCCGTCCCCGAGCCGACGCCGACGGCACGGCGCGCGCCGAGCCAGCGCGCGAAGCTCGCCTCGAAGGCGGCCAGCTCCGGCCCGAGCAGGTAGATGCCCCGTTCGAAGACGCGCGCCACGGCCGCGTCGATCTCCGTGCGGTGCGCCAGATACTGCGCGCGCACGTCGTGGAACGGCAGCACTCAGGCCTTCCTCATCACCATCAGATGATAGGGGCAGATGCCGCTCACGTAGGTCTCGGCGTGCTCGATGGGCGCACACCCGCCGACCAGCTCCATCCATTTGTCCGGCGTGCGCACGAAAGCGCCCTCGTCGAGCGCGTGGACGAGAGAGGCGACCGGCCGGCCCGGCAGGTTCGCATCCTCGATCACCACGAGCCAACCGCCGGAGCGCGTGTGGCGGAGAGCCGCCTGCAGAAGCGAGCGCGCCGTCGCGTCGTCGAGGTGGTGCAGCACGCCGTTCGTCAGCGCGAGGTCGAAGGGTTGCCCGTCACCCGGCCAGGTCAGCGCATCGGCGCACACGAAGCGGTGGCGGGGATGGGCCCGCGCCGCGAAGCGCGTGTAGCCGGGGTGGACGTCGATGCCGAGGTAGCCCTCGGGCGCGAAGAGCGATGCGAACTCCCCGGTTCCGCATCCCACATCGATCACTCGCTCGGGCGCAATCCGGTCACGGAGCGCCGCGAGCCGCGACTTCGTGGCGCGGTAGTTCGCCTCGGGAAGCTTGCGCAGCCAGTGGAAGAGGAAGGGCGAGTCTGCCAGTTGGTGCGTCAGACGTTTCATCACGGCTCGAGCCTACAGGTAGTGTTCGAGGTTTCGTCGATAGAAGCGCACCGTCTCCGCGAGCCCCTCCCGCAACGGGATGCGTGGCTCCCAGCCGAGGTCGCGGCGGATCGCCGCATAGGAGGCGTAGGCGTTGCCCACGTCGATGCGCGCGCGCTCCGGCGGGAACGGCACGAGGCGCCAGCTCGAGCCCTCGGACAGCTCCACGAGCTGCGCCGCGAGGTCACGCAACGAGACGGGAGGGCTCGCTCCGAGGTTGTAGGTGCGGCCCGCGGCCTGTGGCGACGCCCCGGCGAGCAGCATCGCCGTTGCCACGTCGTCCACGTGATTGAGGTCCCGTGTCTGCTCGCCGTCGCCCATCACCTCGATCGTCTTTCCCTCGACGGCGAGACGCACGAACCAGCCGATGAAGCCCTGCCGTGAGTGCTTCACGAGCTGGCCCGGCCCGTAGGTATTCGTGAGACGGAGCACGACGCTCTGGATCCCGTACGACGCCCCATAGACGCGGTGGTATTGCTCGGCTGCAAACTTGTGGACGCCGTTCACGTCGCGCGCTTCGCACGGATGCTCCTCGTCCAGCGGCAGGTAACGCGCACGCCCATACACCTGGCGGGTGCTCGCGAGCACGATGCGCGCCTCGGGGGCGCGGCGCCGGCACGCTTCGAGGAGGCACAGGTGCGCGCGCGCGTTGTTCTCGAGATCGTCGAGCGGCCGCGTCATGCTGTCCACGTGACTCACCTGGCCGGCGAGGTTGAAGACGTGGTCACAGCCGGTGAGCAGCTCGTCGAGCGCCTCGGCGTCTCGCAGGTCTCCGACTCGAACCTCCACCTTCCCGCGAACATCTTCGAGGTTGAACGGGTTGGCGCCGCATTCGGGGACGAGCGAATCGATCACGCGGACTCGGGCGCCGAGTTCGACGAGGCGACGAGCGACGTGGCTGCCGATGAAGCCCATCCCGCCG
This sequence comes from uncultured delta proteobacterium, assembly GCA_963716895.1. Lineage (GTDB taxonomy): Bacteria > Myxococcota_A > UBA9160 > UBA9160 > UBA6930 > JBFIYM01. The sequence continues at coordinate 1,565,048 of CAVQUJ010000010.1, read as the reverse complement.
GTGACGAGCGCCACTCTGCCGGCGAACGCGGCCGCGAGATCGCTCTCGTTCACCGCCGGATCTTCCGCCTGACCATGAGATCCCACCAGAGGCGGCCCACACCCCAGATCACCTCGCCCACGCGCCGGAAGTTGAAGAACTGAGATCTACCGTGGAGGCGTTGATAATGATGCACCGGGACGTAGTGAACCCTGAAGCCGTTCTTCTCGAGCTTGGAGACGAGCTCGACGCAGATGAGTCCCGTATCTCGCGTCAGCTCGATCTTCTCGAAGACGCGCTTGTGGATCAGGCGGAAGTCACAATCCACGTCGCGGGTCTCGAGCCAGAAGGCCCACTTCACGATCGTGTGATAGACCTGTCCGACCACGATGCGGTGGAGCGGATCGGAACGCGAGATCTTGTAGCCGTTCACCATGTCGGCCCCCTGCCGGGCCTCCCAGAGCCGCGGGATCTCCGTGACGTCGTACTGTGCGTCGCCGTCCGTGTAGAAGATCCACTCCTTCTGAGCGGCCGCGAATCCCGAGCGCAGGGCGCCCCCGTAGCCCCGGTTCGCCTCGTGGGTCACGACGCGCAGGTGCGGGACGAGCTTGACGAGCTCCTCCAGGACCTCCGCGCTGTGGTCCGGGCTGGCATCGTTCACGACCACGATTTCCCAGTCGTCCGTGAGCGCGGAGACGGTGCGCGCGACGAGGACGACCTGGCTCGCGATGGTGGCCCAGTCGTTGTAGCAGGGGAAGAAGACGCTGATGCTGCTCTGACCCATCGCTCCCCGGGATTCCTTCGCTCGCTGCCCGACCACGCCCGCTCGGCCGAACGGCGGCTCGGCAGCCTAGCACCTCGGCCCCGTCGCAGGGGCGTTTTCTCTTCAACGGCCCCGCAACCGATGAGCAGGTGGGGCCGCAAGGGCGCGCGGCCTCTTCCAAGATCCGACCGGTGATGGATAATGCGCGCGTGAGCCGGCTCGACCCTACGGCCCCCGCGGATTGCGCTCGGTGAGATTCGGCTCGTCGCGCGGCCTCCTCGCATGTGGCGCAGTGCTCACTGCGTTCCTCGGCCTCGGTCTCGTCGGTGTGCTGCACCACGAGCCGTGGCGGGACGAGGTCGAGATCTGGCTCATCGCGCGCGACAGCGCGAGCTTCGGCGAGCTGCTCCACAACATGCGGACCGAGGGCCACCCGGTGCTGTGGTACCTGGTGAACTTCGTCTTGACCCGCTTCACGCGCGATCCGCTCGCGATGCAGCTTGCGAACCTCGGGATCGGGACGGCGGCCGCGTTGCTCTTCTTCCGTGCCGCGCCGTTCGGACTGGCGGTGCGCCTGCTGTTCGCGTTCGGCTACTTCGCGCTGTTCGAGTTCACGGTCATCGCCCGGGGCTATGCGCTCGCCCTGCTGCTGCTCTTCGCCTTCTGCGCCCGCGCGTCGCGCCGCGAACCGCGGATCGATCTTCCGGGCGCGGCCCTGCTCGTGCTGCTGGCCAACACGACGCTGTTCGGCACGATCGCGACCGTCTCGTTCGTCGCGCTCGACGGGCTCGAGGCCCTCCTCGCGAGCCCAGAGGGCCGCTGGGCGCGACTCGCGAAGCGGCTGCCGGCGCTGGGCCTCGCGAGCGCCGGAGCGATCGTCGGCTTCGCGCACGTGCTGGCGCAGTCGCTCGCGATCGGGCCCGATCACGCCGCTGGCTACCACCCGGGCTGGGACCTCGACTGGCTCCTCTCGTGCCTCGCCACGCTCTCGTTCGGCGTCCTTCCTCTTCCGAACCCCGCGACGGAGCACCCATGGAACTCCAACGTGATGCAGCTCCTGCCGCCACCGTGGAGCCCGCTCGTCCCGGCGCTCTTGGGCGTCGCTCTGGTCGCCGCGGCCGCCCTGGCCCTGCGCCACCGCCCGCGCTGGCTGGCGGCGTTCGGGCTCGGCCTCGCGCCGATGCTCGCGCTGACGCTCTTCGTCTGGTACGGCTCGACCCGGCATCACGGGCAGCCCTTCCTCTGGTTCCTCGCGTGCGCCTGGCTCGCCGGTGGGCTGCGGCGCGAGGCCGGCGCTGCGAGCGGCCCGCCGCGCTTTGCCGAGGCGGCGCTCGTCGCCGTGCTCGCGCTCCAGTTGCTGGCCTGCGGGGCCTTGATGGCGGCCGACTTTGCGCGTCCCTTCTCGTCGGCCCGCGCTACTGCTGCGTGGCTCGAGCGGCCCGAGAACGCGGAAGCCCTCCTCGTCGGCAGCATCGACTATGCCGTCGAGCCCATCACCGCCTGGACTCGGCGCCCGCTCTATTACCCCGACCAGAAGCGCTTCGGCACTTTCATGGACTGGGGTCCCTCGCGCCGGCAGGCATCGATGAGTCAGTTGCTGGCGGATGTCGCCGGCCTGCTGCGTGGCGAGTCGCGCCCGGTCTTCTTGATCCTCAGCCGGGAATTCAGGGGCACACCGGGTCTGGTGCTGGGGACCGAGATCAGGCTGGGGCACGACTTCGCCGCCCGCTACGTGGCTCGTTTCGTGGGGGCGATGGTTCCCTACGAGAACTACGAGGTGTTCGCGCTGTACCCCTCGCGCCGCTCGCCCCCGCCCGCCCAGCGTTGACCCGCTCGACCGCGCGACGACCGCCGACGGGAGGAATCTCGGACCGGCTAGAGTACGCGGCTCGGCACGGCGACCGCAGTCGCTCGGATGGAGAAGGAGGGCCGTGAAGGGGAGCTCGGTCCTCGACCTGCGAGCGGCGCTGTCCTGGGCCTGGGCTGCTCCCGTCTCCAGTGCAGCCTTCTTGCCGGTCGTCGCCGTGGCTGGGCTCTGCGGTTGCGGCTTCGGGCTCTGCTGGCCTGCCTGGCACGTTGCCCTCGAGCCGGCCCAGGTGCTCGCTGGGATCGTGCGGTACCCCGTCGAGACGCCGTTTCAGCTCTACGAGACGCGCGTCTGGAACGTCTGGCATCAGCTCCTCGCGCCGCTCCTGTTGGCAGGAGTCCCCGAGCGCGTGCTCTCGATCGCGCTCTCCGGCGTAGTCACGGCGTTGGGCTTCGCGGCCGTGGCGGCCTTCGCGTGTGCCCTCGGCGCGAACGCGGTGCTCTCGCTCGCCGCACCGCTCCTCGTGCTCCTGAATCAGCCGGTACAGGTGGGCTTCAGCTATCCGATCTTGTTCCTCGGCTACGGACACACCTACGGGATGGCCGGGCTCTCCGGCATCGCGTTTGCCTGTGCGGCGCTTGCGGCCGAGCGCTGGCGACTCGCGGGGTTCCTGATCGGTTTCGCTCCGGCCCTCCACGTCTCCCTCGGCGCGTGGCTCGCGATCGCGGTCGCCCTCGCGGCCCTCCCAGCTCTGGCGTCACTTCGCCCGCACCTGCGCGCGCTGGGCGGAGGGTTCGCGGTCGGCGCCGCGCTCTCTGCCACGAGCCTGGCCGTTCACCTCTGGCTCGCTCCGCCCGTTCCGCTGATCGACGCTGCGCTCGCTGACCGCTACCTCGACGCATTCGTGCGCATGTGGGACGCCCACCGCGTGCCCGCCGACCTCGGCGGTCGGGCCGGGTTCCTGGTGTGGTGCGGTGTGCTCACGTCTCTCGCACTCCTACACCAGGAACGTGGCAGGCTCGGCAGCGGACCCGCCTTCGCGCTCCGCCTTCTCGTGCTATGCGGTGTCGCAGGCTACGCGAGCACCGTTGTGCAGCGGCTTCTTCCCGTCGAGTCGCTACCCAAGGCGCTGCTGATTGCCATGCCCACCCGGCTCGCGAACCTGGTCGCGCTGCTCGCGGTGCCGCTCGCTGTCGCCGTGGTCTGGCGCTTCCGCGCCGACAAGCTGCCGCGAGTGCTGCTCCTCGCGGCATCAGGGCTCCTCGCACTCAGCTTGATGGGGCCTGTCTGGTGGCGGGGGGACGTGGACCTCTCCACCGCCGGCGTGCCGCTCCTCGGCGTCGCGGCCCTGGTCGCGCTGGCGCGGGGCGCGGAGGGTCGCGGAGCGGCCGTCCGGATCGCGATCGGCCTGCTGGGTTGGCTCGCCGTGCGCGCGCTCTGGCGTGGCTCCCCCGCCTGGCTGGCCGGACCCGCGGAGCTCTCCCTCATGGCGGCGGGCGGGCTGTTCCTCGGTCTCTGGCTCGTGCTGGAGCGCAGCGTCGTCGCGCAGCCGCTGCGGCGTCACGCGTGGGTAGTAGACGCCACGATCGGCGCCGCGGTGGCGGGGATCGCCGTCGGTACGGCGGCGGCCTCGGTGACGGGTTGGAGTACCCGCCCGGAGCGTCTCCCCGACCGCACGAACCACCCGGTGCTGGCGCAGGCGGCAAGCCGCGAGGGGCTGCTCGTCGTAGGCCCGGGGCTCGGAACGGTTCAGCTTCGCACGCGGCGTCCGCTGCTCCTCGACCCCTCGGCGATCGACATGCTGCCCTACGCACTCCCGGCGGCTCCCGCAATGCAGATGATTCTGAGCGAGGTCTATGCCGTCGATTTTTTCAACCCGCCCGGGCAGGCATTCGGGAGGGGGGCTCTTCCCGACGATCCGATCCGGGCGCTCTTCGAGCGCCGGACTGCCGAGGAGTGGCGCGCGGTCCGCGCGCGCTTCGGCGTCACCGATGTCCTCGTCCAGTCCGAGTGGCGGCTCCGGCTCCATGCCGTCGCGCGCGGGAGGGGGTACGCCCTCTACGCGCTTCCGGAGTAGCGGGACTCACCGCGGCGGAGCGATGCCGACCGTGCTCTCGACGACGTAGCGCGGCCGGCCGAGTACCTCGCGGTGGATGCGGGCCACGTAGAGCCCGATCACCCCGATCCCGGCGGCGAGGGTGCTCCAGAGCAGCGCGCCGAACGCGACCAGGGCCGCGGGCGGCGAGCATGCGCGCGCCGACGAGGCGCGCGGCCCCGAGGCCGAGCAGCGCGAGGAGAGAGAGCGCGCCGCCCGCGAGGCCGAGCAGCAGAAAGAAGACCAGCGGCACGTGCGAGAAGGAGGTGACCGCATTCGCGAAGGTGCTGACCGGCCCGAGGCTTCCGAACAGCGGGAAGTGGGTCTCGCCCGCCGGCGCGCGGCTGGCGCTCGTAGGGTACGGCCACCTGGCGAAATCCCAGCCAGGTGACGAGCCCGCGCAGGTAGAGGTCGTGCTCGCCGAGCGCGAGCAGTTGATCCACCACGCGGCGCGAGAGCAGCTTGAAGTCGCCCGCCTCCTCTGGCAGCTCGACCTCGGCGACGCGTTCGCGATCGCCCGGTAGGCGGCGCGCGTGAGCCAGAGCTTGCCGCCGTGCTCGCCCTGCCGGGCGGTGCGCACCGTGTAGACCACGTCGGCGCCTTCGCGCCAGCGCGCGACCAGCTCCGGGATCAGCTCGGGCGGGTCCTGCAGGTCGGCGTCCATGTAGACGACGGCGTCGCCCTGCGCGTAGCGCATGCCGGCGAGCACGCAGGGCGCCACGCCGAAGCGCCGCGACATGTTGACGACCTTCACGGCGGGGTCCTTCTGGTGGTGCTCCTCGAGCAGCGCCAGCGAGCGGTCGGTGGAGGCGTCGTTCACGAACACCAGCTCGTAGGCGATGCCCGCGCCACGGAGAGCCTGCTGCAGGCGGGCGATCAGCTCCGGGATCACGCGCTCCTCGTTGCGGAAGGAGAGCACGACCGAGACGACGCGGCGCCTGGCTCACGCGGCGTACCGCCGCTCGAGCCGGTGCGCCGTCATCGCCTGGATCTCGCGCACGGTGTCGCGGCGCCGAAGGTCGCTCCACCATGCGCAGGTAGTCGGGGCTCCGGAAGTAGGTCTGGAAGGCGTCGTCGCGGAAGCGCAGCACCTCGCCGGCCGAGAGGTGCCGGGTCGGCAGCGGCAGCGTGTCCACGCTGTGCTGCGAGTAGCCGCTCCAGCTCTCGGGCAGCGGCCAGCCCTCCGCCATGGCGCGTTCGTAGAGCGGCGAGCCGGGGTACGCCATCGCGCAGTAGAAGTTGGCGAACTCGCAGTTCAGCTCGAGCGCGAGGTCGAGCGTCTGCTGCATGGTCTCGCGGTCGTCCTCCGGGCAGGCCGAAGATGTAGTTGCCGATCACGTGGATGCCGGCGGCTCGCACCTTGCTCGAGCACTTCGTAGAGCAGCTCGTCGTCGAAGCCCTTGTCCACGTCGGCGCGCACGCGACTCGCTGGCCGCCTCGATGCCGAAGGCCAGCCAGTGGACGCCCGGCGCGCGTCAGCTTGTCGAGCATCGCGTCGCTTCACGGTGTCGACGCGGGCGTAGGCCCAGATGTTGAGGTCGAGGCCGCGCTCGACGATGCCGTCGCAGATCGCGTTCACGTGGCGCGCGTTCAGCACGAACATCTCGTCGGCGATCTTCACGTTGCGCACGCCGTAGCGCTCTGACCAGCAGCGTCAGCTCGTCGAGCACGCGCGCCGGGCTCCAGAAGCGGTAGCTGTTGACGCTCGCCTTGTAGCCCGCCACCTGCTCGCCGCTCTTGAACGGCGCCTGGATGCAGCAGAAGCTGCAGTGGTACGGGCAGCCGAGCGTGGTGTAGAGCGCGGCGTAGGGCTGCGCGCCCGGCTTCGCCGAAGCAGTGCCAGTTGTGGGCGCGGTAGCGGTCCATCGGCAGCAGGTCCCAGGCGATGCCCGGGCATCTCCGCGTCGAGGTTCTGCACGCAGCGGGCGCGGGGGCGGTGCGCAGCGCACGGCCGCCGTCGCGATACCAGAGGCCGCGCACGCGGCCGAGGTCTGGGCGTTCGCCTCGAGCGCCCGATCAGGTCGACCAGCGTGTGCAGCCCCTCGCCGTCGGCGACGAAGTCGGCGCGCTCCTCGGCGAGGGTGCGCGCGGGCAGCGCCGCGACGTGGCCGCCGACCAGGATCACCGGGAGCTCGGGCGCGAGTTCCTTGAGCGCGGACAGTCGCGCGCGCGCGCGGCCGGCATGACCTGCGTCGAGGCGGAGGGCTGGTGGCCGTAGACGACCACCGCGGCGAGGCGCGGTCGCATCTCGACCACGCGGGCCGCAGTCTCCGGCGGGGTCGAGACCCTCGGCGCCGGCGTCGAGGATCGCGACCGAATGGCCTTGGCCGCGCACGAAGCTCGCCATCAGGCCGGCCCAGACGGGAGTCTCGACCGCGGCGAGCTCCGTGGCGAGCGACTGGTAGACCCGTGCCCGGCCGCTCGGGTTCACGAGCACGAGATCGACGTCGGTCCCATGGTCCATCGCGCCCCTAGGCTCCGCTTCGGGAGGGCGTTCAACACATCGCAGAGCTCCAGGATCCGAGCTTGCTCCAGCTCCGGGTAGTTGCCGATGTAGAAGCCGTAGAAGTGCACGTGGTCGACGCGCGGGAAGCGCTGCAGCGCCTCGCGCGTGCGACCCGGTCCCGCAGGTAGGGCTGGCGGAGCTGGTTGCCGCCGCCCGAGGTGCCGCGCCGGAACTCGATGCCGCGCTCGCGGAGCGCCGCGACCACGCGGTCGCGCAGCTGCGTCGTCGGGCTGGCGCAGCACCAGCGTGAAGGCGTAGTTGCAGCTGCCCTCGGTCGCGAACTCGGTGAAGTAGTTCGCCGGGTCGAGGTGAGCGAGGAAGACGCGCAGGTTCTCGCGGCGGCGCTCGTTGTTGGCGTCGAGACGCCGGAGCTGGGAGCGGCCGATCACGGCGTTGATCTCGGTGCTGCGCACGTTGAAGCCGGGCAGGCGAAGATGAAGTCCGGCGTCAGGTCGGGGTGCGCTTCGACGTAGCGTCGCCTCAGCTCCGCGTGACCCGACTCGCGCACCATGCCGTGGGAGCGGAGCATGCGCAGCACGCGCGTAGAGCTCGGGGTCGGTCGGTGCGAGACCATGCCGCCCTCGATCGTGCTCATGTGGTGGGCGTAGTAGAAGGAGAAGTTCGAAGCGAGGCCGAAGCTGCCGAGCTTCCGGCCGTCGAAGGTCGCGCCGTGCGACTCGCAGACGTCCTCGATCAGCGGGATGCCGCGCTCGCGCCAGCGCGTCGAGCAGGCGGCGTGAGAGCGCGTTGTAGCCGAGCACGTGCGTCAGGAAGACGGCGCGCGTGCGCGGGCCGAGCCGCGCGATCACCTGGTCGTTGTCCATGCCGAGCGTGCGCGGGTCGATGTCGACGAACACCGGCGTCGAGTCCCGCGTGCAGGACCGAGGTGATGTCCGAGACCCAGGTGAGCGTCGGCACGATCACCTCGCCCGGCCCGTAGCGGTGGCGCAGCGCCGCCATCGTGATCAGGTTGGCCGACGAGCCCGGAGTTGACGAAGACGCTGTGCGGGACGCCGAGCCACTCGGACCACTCCTGCTCGAAGAGCTGGACCTGCTTGGACTGGGTCAGGATCGGGTCGCCGTCGGTCAGGAAGCGGATCACCGCGTCCAGGTCATCGCGCGCGATGTTGTTGTGCATCAGCGGCCAGTGCATCAGAAGGGCCCGCGGAACGGAATCTCGACGGCGTCCTGGCTGCTCGTCGGGCAGCCAGCCGGTCGCGCGGCCCTCGACGAGGTCGCAGGCGGCGGCGGCGATCGTGCGCGCGTCGGGATAGTAGAGCTCCTCGAGGCTCGGCGTCGGCGGGCAGGTCGTCGGCGCGAAGCCGAGTCGCCGAACCAGGACCTCGCGCACGCCCTGCAGGCGCTCGACCACGCGCGCCACGATCTCCGCCCCGGCGCCGCAGGTCGTCCAGCCGTTGTCCACCACGACCAGGCGCCCGGTGCGGCGCGACCGACGCGACGATCGTGTCGACGTCGAGCGGCGCGAGCCAGATCGGATCGATCACCTCGGCGCTGATGCCGACTGTCTCCGAGGTAGCGCTGCGCGCGCAGGCACTCGACCAGCGCATGGGAGATGCCGACGAGCGTGACGTCGCGTCCCGGCGCAGCGACGCGCGCGCGGCCCGGCGGTACGACGTAGGGCGCCTCGGGCACCGGGCCCCGGTGCGGGTAGAGCAGCCGGTGCTCGACCAACATCACCGGGTCGTCGTCGCGGATCGCCGCGATCAGGCAGCCCTTGGCGTCGTGGGGGTTGGTGGGCGCCGCCACCTTGAGCCCCGGCACGTGCATGAAGAGCGGAATAGAGCCCCTGCGAGTGCTGCGCGCCCTGGCCCCAGCTCTTGCCGATCATCGAGCGCACCACGAGCGGCACGTGCACCTGGCCGCCGTACATGTAGGAGGCCTTGGCCGCGATGTTCACGAGCTGGTTCATGGCGAGCAGCAGGAAGTCCATGCGGATGTGCACGTGGATCGGGCCGCAGGCCCGCGAGCGCCATGCCGATCGCGACGCCGGTCATGGCGTCCTCGGCCAGCGGCGTGCCGAAGACGCGCTCGGGCCCGTACTTGTCGAGCGAGGCCGCGCGTGGTGCCCTGGATCGCCTTGGGATCGTCGACGTCGAGCCCGAAGCAGACCACGGACGGGTCGCGCGCCATCTCCTGGTCCGCCGGCCTCGCGCAGGGCCTCGACGTAGGTCTGCCTCGCGCTCGCTCACCGCGCGCTCCGGAACACGTCGGTGTGGAGCTCGCTCCGGCCCCGGGAACGGGCTCGCCTCGGCGAAGCGGAACGCGTCGGCGATCTCCGCCTCGACCTCGGCCTCGATGCGCGCCGCGGCCTCCGGCTCGACCAGACGCGGCGAGGCGCGGCGACCTGGTCGCTCCGGATCCAGGGCTCGGCCTCCTCGCGGTCGCGATAGCCGAGCTCCCAGTCCTCGCCCGGGCCCGACGTGCTCCTTCCAGCGGTAGGTCAGGCACTCGAGGAAGCGCGGGCCCGCGCCGGCGCGAAGCGGCGTCCACGGCCGCGCGGCGCGCTCGGCGATCCGCAGCACGTCGCCGTCCTCGATGCGCTCGGCCGCGATCCCGAGCGCCGCGGCCCGCGCGCAGACGTCGGGCACGTCGCTGGCGCAGCCGCTGGTGGGTGTGGATCGCGTAGCCGTTGTTCTCGCACAGGAACAGCACCGGGCAGTCGCTTCAGCGCCGCGAAGTTCAGGCTCTCGTAGAAGACGCCCTCGTCCACCGCGCCGTCGCCGAAGACGCGCGGCCACGACGCGCGGCTCGCGGCGCAGTCGCAGCGCGTAGGCGTAGCCGACCGCGTGGGGGATCGTGGTGCCGACCACCGCCGAGGCGCCGAAGACGCCGGCCGCGACGTCGATCAGGTGCATCGAGCCGCCCTTGCCCTTGGCGCAGCCGGTCTGCCTTGCCGTAGAGCTCGGCGATCATCGCGCGCAGGTCGCCGCCCTTGGCGAGGTAGAGCGCGTGGCTAGCGGTAGGTGCCGAAGACGACGTCCTCGGGGCGCAGCGCCTCGCAGAGCCCGACCGACACCGCCTCCTGCCCGATCGAGAGGTGCACCGGGCTCTTGATCACGTCGCTCGGGTAGACGCGCGCGATCTCCTCCTCGACGCGGCGGATGCGGTAGAGCGAGCGGTAGATCCGCTGCGAGGTCATGCATCGGGCGGCGTCTCCACCGCCTGCTCGCGAACCCAGGCGTAGGTGGCGGCGAGCGCCTCGTCGAGGGACGCGCGCGGCGCCCAGCCGAGCGCGCCGAGCGGCTCGCCGTCGAGCACCTTGCGCGGCGCGCCATCGGGCGGCTCAGGTCGAAGCGCAGGCGGCCCTCGAAGCCGACCGACCTTGCGCGATGCGCTCGGCGAGCTCGGCGACGGACGTCGCCGTCCCCGCCGACACGTTGATGGGCTCTTCGCCCGCGTAGCGCCGCATCAGGAACACGCAGGCGTCAGCGAGGTCGTCGACGTAGAGCCAGTCGCGGACGCGCCACGCCCGCTGCCCCACACCACCACCTCCGAATCGCCGTGCTCCCGGGCCTCGTGCATGCGGCGCAGCAGCGCCTCGACCACGTGGGCGTCCTCGGCGCGGGTCTCGGCCCCCGGTCCGAAGGGATTGGCCGGGATCGCCGTGACGAAGGGTGCGCCGTGCTGACGCGCGTAGGCGCGGCACAGCACGAGGCCCGCCCACTTGGCCATCGCGTACGCCTCGCTGGTCGGCTCGAGGGGGCCGCTCCCGAGCTGCGCCGGGCGCATCGGCTGCTCGCAGTCGCGCGGGTAGATGCAGGCGGCAGCCAGATAGAGGAGCTTCCGCACGCCGTGGCGGTGCGCGGCCGGGAGCACCGCGGTCTCGACGCGCAAGTTGTCGAGCATCAAGTCGGCGGGCTCGCGCGCGATTGCGTGCGATTCCGCCGGAGCGCCCGCCGAGCAGGAACACATACTCCGGCCGCTCGCGCGCCAGGAACGCGTCCACCGCTGCAGCGTCAGCGAGGTCGGGCGCGCGCCGCGTCGACCCCCAGCAGGCAGTCGTAGCCGTCTGCACGCAGCCGCCGCGCGAGCGCGCAGCCCAGGAAGCTGTCGTCGCCGGCGATCCAGATGCGGGCGCCGTGTTCCATGGGCCGCGCTCAGGAGCCGGAGCCCCGGCGCTCCCGGAAGACCAGGCGTGGGCCGGCCGCACGCGCCCGCTCCTGATCGATGTATTCGGTCTCGGGGTCATAGAAGATGATCTGCGAGCCTCCGGACTCGAAGCGGAAGGGCACATCGATCATGCCCTCGAACTTCTCCTTCAGGGCCGCGTGGCGGTCGGGGCTCGCGAAGAGCAGCAGGAAGCCGCCGCCGCCTGCGCCCAGGAGCTTGCCGCCGACGGCGCCCGAGGCCAGGGCCGACTGGTAGATGTCGTCGATCTCCGCGGTCGATACCTCGCTCGAGAGGCTTCGCTTGGCGAGCCAGGACTCGTGCAGCAGCTCGCCGAAGGCCCGCAGGTCCTGTTGGCCCTGCAGGACGGAGAGGGCCTCGTCGACCAGGTCCTTCATGATGCGCAGATGGCGCTTGTTGACGTCGAGCCGCGCCAGGGCGCTCTCGGCCACGTCGGACGAGGTGCGCTTGATGCCAGTGAAGAGCAGCAGCAGGTGGTCGTTCAGCGCTCGAAGCCGTTGCGGCGAGAGCGTCACCGGCCGGACGGAGATCTCGCCGTTCGGCTGGAACAGGATCTGGTTGAAGCCTCCGTAGGCGGCTGTCACCTGGTCCTGGGAGCCGACCGTCTCCCGCATCAGCTCCTGCTCGATGTGGATGCTCTCGGCGGCGAGCTGCTGCTTCGCTCGGCATGCGACCCTGTAGCGCGTAGAGCGCGTGCAGCAGACCGACGCAGAACGAGGAGCTCGAGCCGATCCCGCTCCGGGCGGGCAGGTCGCCGTCGTGGTGGATCTCGACGCCTCGCTCGAATCGCAGGAAGCGCAGGATCTCCCGTACCGCCGGGTGCTGGATGTCATCGACCCCGTGGCAGTTCTCGATCTTCGAGTAGACGATGCGGATCCTGTGCTCGAAGAAGGGCGGCAGGTAGCGAAGCGTCAGATAGCAATACTTGTCGATCGAGGTGGCGAGCACCGCCCCGCCGTGCTCCCGGTACCAGGCCGGATAGTCCGTGCCGCCGCCGAAGAAGGAGATCCGGTACGGGGTCCTGCTGATGATCATGCTCGCGGTCCTCGGCCCTCTGCCCAGAAGAAGGCGGACGCGCCAGAATACGATCCGGGGGTGCCGATATCAAGAAGACGCGCGTGGGTGCGCAGGCCCAGAAGGCCGTGGCGCACCCAGCCAGGGAAGACGTCGCGCTCGAGCGAGAGCGGTACGACCGACGGAATGCGTTCGAGCCGCGAGCGCGCCATGAGGTAGATCCCCGCGTTGATCCAGCCTGATCCGCCCGCCTCCTGCTTCTCTACGAAGCGGCAGATCGCGTCGTTCTCGTCCAGCTCGACGCGCCCATAGCGGGCACTGTCAGCCACGTCGCACCAACAACAGCGTCGCCTCGGATGCACGCCCGCAGTGCCAGCGCCAGGCCGCGACGAGATCGGTGTCGCAGTAGCTGTCGCCGTTCATCACGACGACGGTCTCGCCCGTGAGCGCGGGCAGCGCGAGCCGCAGCGCGCCGGCGGTGCCGAGCGGCTCGGGCTCGCGCGAGTAGCGCAGCCGCAGCGGGCCGTGAGCGCTTCCGAGCGCCCGCTCCACCTCTTCCGCGCGCCAGCCAACGCACAGCACGACGTCGCGGAAGCCAGCGGCCGCGACCTGGTCCAGCAGATACGCGATGAAGGGACGGCCGTCGATCTCGGCCAGGACCTTCGGGTGCTCTCCGATCGCAGGGCGCAGTCGGGTGCCGAGGCCGCCAGCCAGGATCGCGACGGGGACGCCCGCCGGTTCGCCTTCCCCCTTCACGCGTTGCGGAACGTGCCGTGGGGGAGCAGGCGGTAGGCGCGGATGAGCTCGGCGATGCCCGACTCGAGCGAGCGGCGGGCCTCGAAGCCGGCCTCGCGCAGCCGCTGGTTGGACACGATGTAGTTTCGCTTGTCCGGGTCGCTACCGATCTCGGAGAAGCTGATGTGCAGGTTCGGCACCTGCTCCTTCACCTTGAGCGCGAGCTCCTCCTTGGAGAGATTGGCGTCGTCGAGACCCGCGTTGTACGCACGCCCGGACATCTTGGTCCCGTTCTCGAGACAGTGCAGGAAGCAGTCGGCGACGTCGCGCACGTGGATGAAGTTGCGCTTGAAGTCCTTCTCGAAAATCACCAGGTAGCCGTCCGTGACGCGCCGCGTGGACGAAGTGGTTCACCAGCAGGTCGATGCGCATGCGCGGCGAGCTGCCGAAGACCGTGGCGAGCCGCAGCGTGAGTGCGTTCGGTGCGTCCAGCACCGCGCGCTCGGCGTCGACCTTGGTGCGGCCGTACAACGAGATCGGCTCGAGCGGCGTTTCCTCGGTGCAGAACACCTCTCCCGAGCTTGCGCCGTAGCCGCTGTTGGTGTTCGGGAACACGACGAGCTGCGCAGGGCTCCGCAGTCGCAGCAGCAGGAGCACCGCGTCGAGGTTCACGGACCGGGTCAGCAACGGGTCGCGGTCGCAGGCGGCAGCGCCGACCACCGCCGCGAGGGGCAGCACTGCGTCCGCGTCTCGCAGGACTCGACGCATCAGAGTCTCGTCTCGGACGTCGCCGCGCACGAACTCGAAGCTCGGGTGCGCGCAGAGGTGGAGCAGCGAAGGCACGCCGTGGGTCAGGTTGTCGAGCACGGTGACGCGATGGCCCGCGGCGAGCAGCACCTCGCAGAGCACGCTCCCCAAGTAGCCCGCACCACCCGTCACCAGAACCCGCACGGCGGCGATCATAGCCCGGCCCGGTTCGGTCCGGCGGCTTCTCCTGGAGGCCGACGTGACATGCCCGAGAAACCTGGCGATGAGCCGCAAGAGCTCGACCGGCTCGAGCGGCCTGCGCGCGCTTCGACGCCGGTCGCTTCGTCCACGCGTCCCGCGCAAACCAGGCTGCGGCCTTCTCCATGGAGGGTGAAAAAAGGCGCGGCGCGGTCAGTCGTGGCAAGATGGCCCCTGATGTTCGTTCGTGGGCTGGCACCGTTCGCCTGGGCACTGCTTCTAGCTTGCCGCCAGGTACCGACCGCTCCGCCGCCCGAAACGCAGGTTCCGCAACCCTCGTCCCCGGCTGCATCGCCTTCGTTGGCGCCCTCGCCGCCGGTGTCGCCGCCGCCGCCCCGCCGAGCGATCCTGATTGGAGACTCGATCACCGCGGGTAGCGTTGGCGGCTTTGTCGGCAGTCCATTTGCTTCCGTTCTGCTCACCCTCTTGCCGCAGCATTGGACGGTGGTCAACGGAGCATGTGGAGGAACCACGGCCAAAGACTGGAGCACCGGCGGCGCCACGTCTTCTGCCTCAGCGCCTTCGAGTTATCGCGTCCGGTCCGCCGAGTCGGCGAAGGTCGCGTGCTCTCGCCCGAACTCCGCGTCGTCCCGGCGCAGGGTGGGGCCGACCGGCGTTGAGTGAGAGTCGCGGAGGGGCTCCCACGTCGCGCCGCAGCTTCGATCCGGGAGCGCCGCTGCTGCTGCTCTTCACGCTCGCGCTGAACTTCCCCTATCTCGACTCGCGCGTGCTCCCGCTCCACGACACCTTCTACAACTTCGTCAACTTCCACACCTTCTACAGCCACTTCTTCTTCGAGCACGACCTCGTGCACTGGTATCCGTACGGCGCGTTCGGATTGCCCGCGGCGTTGCAGCAGATGATCTCGTTCACGCCGATCGACTACCTGGTGGGAGTCGTGGGCGCGCTGCTGCGCGTCACCGACGCGATGCTGCTGTTCAAGGTGGCTTCGATCGGCGAGCAGATTGTGTTCGTGCTCGGCGTGTTCCTGCTGTCGCGACGTCTGTTCTGGTCTCGCGCGACTGCGCTCGTGCTCGGCGTCGCCGCGGCCGGAACTGTCGTGTGGGTGATTCAACAGTGGTTCGATCTGCGCTTCTTCTACATGCTGCCGCTGGTCCTGTACTGCGTCGCCTCGTTCCTCGAGTTCCGGCGCGCGGAGTGGCTGTGGGCGGCGGCGATCGCCAGCGTCGCGTGGACGATGGGGAACGTCCCGTACTTCGTTCCGATCTGGGGTTTGGTGCTGCTGATCAGCGTCGCTCCGGCGGCGCTGCGCTATTCCGGCGAGTGGTCGGGCCTGTTCCGGCGCAGCGCACCGAACCTGCTGCTGCTCGCGATCTTCGCCACTGCGGCGGCAGTCGTCGTCTACGTCTCGTTTCGCGCGCTCGACTTCGTCGTGATGTACGAACCGGGTCGCGATCCGATCACGCTCGAGGTGGATCTCGAAACCTTCCGCAGCTGGGGCGGCAACGCCGACCTGCTCGTGGTCGCGCGCTCTTTCCTGTTCGGGTGGCCGCTGCATCTGCCGTGGGGGAGTGGCGCAGACAACAGCGCCTACGTCGGCCTGCTAACGCTGTTCGGCGTTGGCATCGCGATCGCGCGCGAGCGGAGCCGTCTCTTCCTCGGTGTGGCCGCTGCGATCGTGGCGCTCGTCTGGCTCTCGCTCGGCGGGATCTTCGCGACCGTCGTCTACTACCTGCCCGGGCTCTCGGAGTACCGGCACGTGGGCCTCGTCTACGGGCTGGTGAAGACACTGGGGATCATCGCGGCCGGCTATGGAATCGAGCGGCTCTGGCGCTGGAAGCTCCGGTTGCCGTCGCGCGCGGTGCTCGGCTGGGTCGCCGCGGTGCTCGCAATCGCGAGCCTCGCCGTGGTCCCCGCTGCGTGGGAACACCACGTCGTGCTGCGGCTCTGGCTCTACCTCGTGTTGGCGGTCGCGAGCCTCGCGCTGACGAGATCGCTCGCCGGCGGACTGGTCGTCGCACTCGCGCTTGATCTCGCGATCTACCAGGCGGCGGTGTTCCGCTCGCTGCCGAAGCTGCTGGCCGATTACGAGACGGCGCTCGGCGCGACGCGCGTCCACGAGATCGCGTACCAGCCGCGTCGCTACGCGAGCTTGCGTGAGGCGCCGCCCGGTCCCGCCACCGCGCGTGCGAAGCGCGCCCTCGGTCTGGCGGAGCGCCCGGGTTCGATGGAGGTCTACTGGACCACCTACGAGTTTGCGCAATTCGACCCGTGTCGCAGCGCGTATTGGACCGACATCTACCTGTCCGGCGTGGATCTGCTGCTGCGAATGGAACGCAACCGCAAGCTCGAGCTCGGCGAGGTGCTCGGTTGCGACGCGCCGAAACTGCGACTCGCCCGGAGCCCCACAATCGTCGATGGCCAGAGCGAAGCGCGCGAGGCGTGGATCGCGGCACCGCCGATCCCGGGCGCCGTGCGCGACGTGATTCAGCTAGCGCCGGGCACCCCGCGCCCGGCCTCCGGCACGCCGTATCGCGAGGCGGGCGCCGTTCAGGTGACGCATTTCACGCTGAACGAAGTGGTCGCGCAGACGCATGTCACGACACCCGATGGCGCCTGGCTGGTCTACGCAGATGCGTTCCATACCGGCTGGCGCGCGACCGTAGACGGTCGCGATGCGCCGGTGTCGGTGGCGAATCTCGGGTTCAAAGCGGTACGCGTGCCGGCCGGCGACAGCGTCGTGCGGCTGTACTTCCAACCGGGCGCGTCGTACTACGCGAGCTACGCGCTCGCGGCCTTCGGCTTCGCGAGTGGAGTTGCGCTGCTGGCACTAGCCGGATTTGCGTCGGCTCCGCGCGTCGCACTGCGCTCCGCCCGGCTCGAAGGTGCAGCGCATGCTTGATGCCGTGGATGAAGAATGAGAGCAGCTTGTCCGGCGGGCCCTCGATCTGCAGATCGGGCAGCCGCTCGAAGAGTTCGCGGAACACCACCGTGATCTCACGCCGCGCGAGGTGCGCACCGAGGGGTCGACGTTCCTGGTGAGCGACCAGAAGCCCGGGCCCTTCGAGCGACACGTCGAGAACTTCCTCGGCTCCTCCAGCTTCGGATGCATCTGCATCCTGCTGAGCCACCTTTAGATGCCTTTAGATGTGTTCTAGCCCCGCGGTCGATCGCTCGTCGGGAGCTCCGCCAGGAGTCGCTTCGCCTCCTGGTGACCCGGTGCGAGCTTCAGGACGCGCTCGAGGCTGTGGCGGGCCTCCTCGATCCTTCCCAGCTGAAGCTGCGTGCGACCCAGCTCCAGCAGGGCGTCAGGATCGCGTGGCCGGCTTCGCGCCACGCTCGCGTACAATTCCAAGGCGCGGTCATAGTCGCCGAGCAGGACATTCGCCTCGGCCATCTTGAAGAGCACGCGCGGCCGATCGGGCTCCGGCGTGTGGCGTAGCGCTCGCTCGTAGAAACGGAGGCCCTCTTCCGGGCGTCCCTGCTGCACGCAGAGAACTCCCAGATTGCTCAGGACGCCCGGATTCTCCGGCGCAAGTCGAAGTGCAGTTTCGTAGTGGCTCCTCGCTTGTTCGAGCTCGCCGTTCTGCTGATAGGCCCTCGCGAGGTTGTTATGCGTGTCGTAGCTGTTCGGCGCGAGGTCGAGCGCGGCCCGGTACGACGCGATGGCTCGCACGAAGTCGCCGCGCCGCGTTCTCAGGTCTCCCAGGAACTGCAGGGCCGCCGCGTGTTTTCCCCCTTCGAGCGCAAGCGCCCGCTCGAGGTGGCGCTCGGCCTCGTCCAGCTGATCGAACCGGATCAGGAGAAGCCCCAGGATCACGAGTGAAGGGACACGATCGGGCTCCGCCGCCACCGCGCGACGCAGCCAGGCGAGTCCCTCGCGTTGCGGCGCGATCCCCGGCTGATCCTGGAGGGCCGCGCCCAGACCCTCCATCGCAGGGACGTCCTTGGGGTCGATTCGCAGGGCCTCTCGGAGATGGCGCTCGGCGTCTCGGAGCAAACCGGGCTTCCCGTCGCGCCGCGCCTCCTTCCAGAGCAAGATCCCCAGGTTTCGCTCCGCGACCCCGTTGTTCTGAGTGACGGCGATGGCGCGCTCAAAGAGCGTGCGGCTGTTTTTCCAGTGGGGAAGGAGCCGAGCGGTCGTGAGCGCCGCGCAGCCGATCAGCACAGCTGCGGTGACGGCCAGGGTTCGCCGGGCCCAGGCCCGTTGCGGGGGAAACGCCGGGACAGCCCACGTCAGCGCCAGGAGGATCCCGATGCTCGGCAGGTAGGTGTAGCGGTCCGCATGAGACTGGGCTCCCACCTGCACGAGCCCGATCACAGGCACGAGTGTTCCCAGGTACCAGAGCCAGCCCGTGAGCGCCCAGGGCTGACGGCGGCGTACGTGAACTGCGACGAGGGAGATCGCGAGAAGCACGCCCACGGCCAGCGCGATCCGCACGCCAGAGAGTTCAGCTCCCGGATGCGGATAGATCGTGGCCAGCTTGGCGGGCCAAACGAGCATCTCGAGGTAGCGCAGGTACGAGACCGCAGCGTTGCCGACGCGTACGGCGAAGGGGAAGGACTCGAGCGAGCGTACGGCCGGCCGCTGCGCCACGAGCGTGACACCACACGACGCAGCGGCCAGGAGGAGCAGTGGGAGCTTCTCCAGCAAGAGGCGCCGCCAGCCGGGCCCGGGAGCTGGCCTTTCGCTCCCCGAAGCGTCGGATTCCGAACGCTCGAGGAGAGGTGTCCGTTGGAGCGGCCAGTAGTCCAGCAGCAACAGCACGAAGGGGAGGGTCACGAGCATCGGCTTCGAGAGCAGCCCGAGAGCGAAGCTGGCGACCACAGCGAGATACCGCCCGACCCCCGGCCGACGGACGTACGCGGCATAGGCGAGGAGCGTCAGCATCCAGAACACGCCCGACAGCACGTCCTTCCGCTCGGACACCCACGCCACCGATTCGAGTCTCAGAGGATGCAGGCCAAAGAGGGCCGCAACGAAAGCGCTCCTCCATACGGCGCCGGTCATCTGGAAGAGCGCCAGGAAGAGCAGCACCGTCGCCGCAGCGTGCAGGATCACGTTCGTGAGATGGTGCCCACCCGGAGCCAGCCCGTAGAGCTCGACGTCGAGCATGTGCGAGAGCCAGGTGAGGGGGTGCCAGTTCGCGGTGCGGAACTCGGTCCAGGCGGCCACCCAGCCTTGGGCGCTCAATCCACCCTGAACCATCGGATTGTCGAGGATGTAGGCATCGTCGTCCCAGCGATCGAGGAAGTCGTGATGCCGGGTCGGGCTGAACACTGCGCCCACGGCCATCGCCAGGACGAAGGCGACGAGGAGCGTGCGGCTCGAGCGCGAGCCCTCGGAACGGACGGAGCTCGTCGCTTCCGGCATCTTGACTCTCACGAATGCCTCGCGACCTGCGTGGATCAGCCGGTGCCGTCGCCCGCCAGTTCCTTCATTGCGCGGCGGGCGTCCTCCGCCTCGGGGAAGTCCGCTCCCGCGGCGAGTGCCTGCTCCACGGAGGCGACCGCCTCGTCCCGACGACCAAGCTCTCGCAGGGCGAGCGCGCGGTGGTAGCTCGCCGTCGCCCAGGCGGGGCTCTGCTTCTCGGCGAGATCGACCGCCTCCTCGAACTGCGCGAGAGAGGCTTCTGCGAGGCCGCGTCGGAGATAGACCCAGCCGAGCGTATCCGCGATCTGGGCCGAGTCCGGCTCCTGCGCCCTCGCTTCCTGGGCGAGCTCCGTTGCCCGCTCCAAGTCCTCACCCTGCCGCGCAAGCACGTAGGCGAGATCATTCGCCGCTGAGGCGAGCTTCGGCGAGTCGGCGAGCGCCCCCTCGAGCAACTCGATCGCTGCCTTGTCGTCCCCGCTTCGGACCTTGAGGCGAGCGAGAAGCACACGGCTTCCCGGTGAGAGCTTGCCCTCTGCGTTGGCGGCTTCGAGCACCTCCTGGACCTGCTGCATCCGACCGGCACGAGACAGGAGAACGACCAGGCTCTGGGTCGTGCCAGCGACCGAGGGCCAGCGTCGGAGCGTGTCCTCCAGCACCTGGATCCCCTCTTCCTCCTGGCCGACCGCGAGCAGGACGCGCCCGAGCAGGGCGTGGAGGGCGGGCTGCTCCGGGTATGCGGCGACGGCCTCACGGATCCGTTTCAGGCTTTCCTCCTTCTTGCCGGCTCGGAGATCGTTGCGGACCAGCCAGCTGATCAGGACGGGGTCAGCGGGGTTCTGGGCGAGGGCCCGCTCCACCAGGGCTCGTGCGCGTTTCGGATCCTCCTTGCCGCGCTCCCTTGCGAAGATGCGCGCTGCATCCCGCGAGAAGTCATTCTCGATCAAGCCGTCCAGGAGCTTGCCGGCGGGCTCGTCTTGGCCGAGCGCGTAGAGGGAATCTGCGAGGGCGAGGAGGCAGCCTTGGGGCAGTTCCCCGGAGCTGCGCCGTGCGTTCTCGATCACCTGGACGGCGGTTCCGTGATCGCCGAGCTTGCTCAGCGCCATCCCTCGAAGACAAAGCAAGGGCCGCAGGTGCGGTTCCTGCTGCGCGCGTGCGATCTCGAGCGCGCGGTCTGCGGCTTCGAGGGCCTTCTTCGGGTTCCCTCGATTGAACTCCAGGCGAGCCGTCATCTGGTAGGCGCGTGCGCTCTCGCCCGTGCTGGTCCAGCGGTTCAGCCATTCGAGCGCTTCGTCGACCTTGCCCTCGTGATTCGCGATGAGTGCATGGGCGTAGTAGGTCTCCTCGGACTCGGGCGAAGCCGCGGCGAGCCGCTCTAGGACCTTGCGGGCCGCGTCGATTCGGCCATTCGCTACGTGGAGGGTGATCAGCTCGGAGAGGATCGCTTCGTACGCCCCGCCGAAGTCTTTGGGCACCCCTTCGAGGTACGCGACCGCATCGTCGTATCGCCCGGCTGCGGCCAGATAGCTGGCGTGGAGGCTGTGCGACCAGGCCTTGTCCTTCTGTTCCTGGATCGCCCGCGACGTCACGGCGATGGCATCTCCGCCTCTCATCTGGGTCAGGCGGGCGAGCGAGCGCCACGCCTCGGCGTCGCCCGGCACCACGGCGACCCGGCGCTCGGTAGCCCACACCAGGAAGTCCTGGTCGCGCATCTGGTCGGCCAGGTTCAGCGTCGCGCGGGTCAGCTGAGCCTGGGCATCCGAGCGGCCAGCGAAGGCGTCGATCCCCTCGGACAGCACGCGCCGCACGTCTTCGCGGTGACCGGGCCAGCTTGCGACCGTCTTTGCTTCCTCGGTCCATGCGCGAACCAGCACTCCCACATCGGTGTCCTCGGTTGCGAGGCTGCGCACACGATGGAAGGCCTCGATCGCGCGCTCGAAGTCCTGGTCGGATACCTCCTTCTTGAGCAGCCGCTTGTGCTGGATGACCCCCTGTTGGGCGATGCCGAGCTGGAGCTGGGCCCCGGGGAGCTTCGGATCCAGCTCGACCGCCGTCATCGCCGACGTCACCGCTGCCTCCGAGTCTGCCTCGAGAAGTGCCTGGCTCGAGCGTGAGATGTGCAGAAGCGGGTTCGAAGGATCCAGTGCGAGGGCCTCGTCGAGGAGCGTCTTCGCGCGTTCGAGGTCCGAACCCTGCAGGAGGTTCACCAGGCCGAGCATGCCTGCCACATTCGTCGGATCGAGCCGATGGACCTCTTCGAAGTAGAAGAACGCGCTCTCGTAGTCACCGTTCTGCTGGGTGAGCTGCGCCAGGCGCAGGTTCACGTCCGGGTTCGTGGGGTCCAGGCGGAGCGCGCTCTCGAGCTCGAGCCGCGCCTCCTGGACCTCGCCCTTCTTCTCGTAGTTCGCCGCGGCCTCGAGGTGATCCTCCACCCGCTCCTCGTTGCTGGCGCAGCCCGAAACGAGCAGCAAGCAGGCCATCCCGACGACCCCTGCCCAGACGCAACGTCGCCTCATTGAATCGATCCCCCACTTCCATCGATGTTCGCGAGAAGCTCTCGCGCTTGACCCGCCTCGGGGAAGGATGTCTCGAGCGCCTTCTCGAGGCTCTCGCGGGCTGCCACCCGATCTCCATCCTGGAACAGCGCGAGGGCGAGGTGATAACGCGCGGTCGCGTAGTCCGGCTTGCTCTCCACTACGCGTCGGAACGCTTCGGTCGCCTCGTGGATGTGACCCTGCTTCAAGAGCACGTACCCGACGGTGTCGAGGACTTCCGGGCTCGGTGCCAACCGCAGCGCACTGTCGGCAAGCTGCTTCGCCCGATCCAGGGACTCGCCCCGCTCTGCAAGAAGAAACGCGAGGTCGTTCGCCGCTGCGGCATTGTCCGGATTCTCGCGCAGCACGTCTTGGAAGAGCTCGCGCGCCCGCTCCGCTTCCCCGGCATCGAGGCGCATGCGTGCGGCCATGTACCCGTAGTCCGGGTGGTGCTGCCGGCTCCAAGCCCGCTCCATGAGATCCGCGGCGGCGCTCTGCTTGCCGGCGTCGCGAAGCAGGAGCGCGTCTCCGGCGAGCGCCGCGGGGTGATCCGGGTCGAGCTCGAGCGCTTTTGCGAAGGCGGCTTCGGCGGCCTGCCGGTCGCCCCGCACGAGATCGATCCGGCCCTGGAGCGCATGGAGGGCAGGCCGGTCGGGATGCGCGGCCACGAGCTTCCGCGCCCGAGCGGCTGCAGCATCGACCTCTCCGGAATCGACCATGAGCTGGAAGAGCTGCGTCAGCAGGGGCTCGCCTTCGGGTGCCTCCAGGTCGAGCTTCCGCGTCTTCGCCTGCTGCTCGAGCAGGCGCCGCGCCTCGGTGGGCTTCCCGCTGGCCGCGACGAGCCGCGCCGTCTCGGCGACTGCCTCCGCGGCGAAGCGCCCGTCTCGGACCGTTGCGAGATCATTGAGCACGGCGTTGGCAGCCTGGCGCTGGCCGACTCGGGCGTACGCCCGCGCGGCGAGAAGGTGGGCGTCCGGCGCCGTCGCTCCACGCTCCTGGATCTGGCGGCTCGCAAAGGCCGCCGCTTCCGCGTATTTCCCCTGAGCGAAGTAGATCCGGGCAAGCCAGAGGGCCGCGTCCGTCTCCTTCGGCGCCTGGCGCGTGGCCTCGAGCAGGTCCGACTCGGCGCGCCCGAGATCGTTCACGTCGAGCGCGGCGATGGCCGAGAGGACCCGAATCCCATGGTTCTGGGGCCAGTTGATGAGAACGTCCTCGTAGAGCTCCAACGCCTGCTCGGGGTGGCCCCGTGCCTGCGCGAGTCGCGCGCGGGTGGCGCGCTCGTAGAGCGGCTCGCCCAGCTCGGGCACCAACGCCTCGGCCTCGTCGAGGCGCCCCAGCGTGATGAGGAGATCCACGTGGTTGAACCGTGTGAGCGGGGCCGGCGGATTCTCGAGGGCCTCCGCACGGGTCACCGCCTCGAGTGCACCCTCCGCATCGGCCATGGCTTTGCGCACACCCGCGAGCGCTAGCCATCCTTCTGCGCTCTCTTTTTCTGCCAGCGCCTCCTTGAGCAAGCTCTCGGCCTCGCCGAAGCGGTTCGCCGAGACCAGGCGCTTGCCGAGTGCGGCCCGCAGGGAAGCAGACTCAGGTTTCGCCTCGAGCGCGCGACGCAGCAGCCCGACCGCGTCCTCCGATCGCTCCAGCTCGTCGTAGAGCAAGGCGAACCCGAGCACCGCGCTTTCCGCGTCCAGGAATCGGGCTCCGCACTCGGCGAGTTGCGCAGTAGCGGCCTGGGTCTCTTTCTCCCGGATCAGGAGCTCGGTCAAGGCTCCACAGGCGCGGGCCGGGCCGGTCGGATCCTCGCTCTGCTCGGCCAGGAGCGTCTCGAAGATCTGGCGGGCCTCGTCCTTCTTGCCAGTCTCGAGGAGCGCCACTGCGCGCAGGTGTCGGAAGGCCGCCTGGTCTGGCTCGATCGCGAGCAGACGATCGGCGGACTCGAGGGCGAGCTCGCCCCGGTGGAGAGCCATGGCGGCGCTGGCTCGGATCCACAGGGCGCTGCGGTTCTCGGGGTCTCGCGCGAGCACGCGATCGAGCGTTGTGAGTGCTTCCTCGTGGTTGCCGCTCTCCGAGAGCTTGCTCGCCAGCAGGAGGCCGGCGATCACCTCGAACTCCTCGGAGTTGCTGGCCTCGCGGAGCGGGAAGAGAGCCTCGGTGGTCCGTCCCATCTTCACGAGCAAGAGCCCGATCTCATACTGCACGTCCGCCGCGCCGGGATCCTTGCCGGCGGCTTCGCGGAGCAGCTGGAGCCCCTCCTCCCGCTTTCCCTGTTCGATCAAGGCCTTGGCCTCGGCCAGGCGTTCCGCGGTGGTCGGCGCACAGGACGGCAAGAGCAGCAGCGCGCTAACCAGCCCAGAGCAGAGGGTCAGCCTCCATCGAGCTTGGCTCACCACCAGCATTTCCTCCGAGGCACCGGGAAAGCCCGGCAACATAACCGAAGCGCTGCCCACCAGCAGCACGGCTCTGAGCCCACGCGGAAGGAGTGCACCCGCCGTCCAGATCCGTGACGCGTTGCCGCCGGTTGTGCGCCTACGCTCCGTCGAGGGTCGCCTTGATCCACACGCTGCGTCCCTGGCTCACGTCCTCGGGATCGACCCGAACCTGGTAGGTCGCGCCCCGCAGGCGAACCTCGTAGGGCCGCAGCGCCTCGACATCGCCTTGCTTGCCCGTCGAGTAGGGCACGCGTATCTGGATTCGCGAGTCCGTGCCGGCGCGCCCGCGAGCGCGGAACCTCGAGACGATTCCGCCCGGACCGCGCAGGGCCAGCGAAACCTGCACCGGTGTCCCCGGCGGCGCGTCAGCTTCGAGGAGGGCTCCGGGGACGATCTCGAACAGGCGGAACCCCCCGCCTTGGCGCGACTGCGTCAGGAGCCGGAAGCGTCCCAGGTGCCCGCGGGGCCCTGCCGGAACACCGAGGTCTCGATGGAGCCGTCCCGCGACGCTGTCTTTCGCGGCGGCCTCCGCGGAGGACGTGACGACGTAACGGGTTCCGAGCGCCTCGGCGCGCTGCAGCGCATCCGCTTCCGTGCGCGCTGCGAAGAAGCCCTGCACCGCCTTCCACTTCTCCGTGTCGAGATACGGGCCGAGATTTCCCGCCGGCGTCGCACGGTGAGCCCAATACACCGTGGAGTGTCCGAACGGAGCGGGGGTGAGGACACCGTACTCGGGATGGCCCCCGCCGGCCCCGTATCCGGACGTTTCGGGCGTGAGAGCGCGCACGCGCAGCATGAAGTCGCGGCGCGCCTCGGAGTGAGGCAGCGGAGCGTTCGGCCGCGAGCCGGATTCGAGTCGCGAACGGGAGGCTCGCCAGCGCACGGCGTGATAACCGGCGATGCCGGGCGCGAGCAAAGCGAGCACCGCGATGCCCGCCACCACCTCGCGTGGGCCGCTTCGAAGACGCGGGAGGAGGCGCGCGACACATTCGACGGAGCCGACTCCTACCGATATGGCGAAGGGAACGGCGAACTCGTTGCCGAAGCGGACCTGCGTCACCGCGAGGAAACCGAGCACCACACTCCAGCTCAGCAGGACGGATGCGGGGCCGCAGCTGGCCGGATTGCGAAGCCGACCGATCCAGACCAACGGAAGGAGTGGCAGCAGGTACGCGAAGGCGCCGTAGTAGGCGTACGCCGGCTTCGCACCCTCCAACTTCACGCGGGCGAGCGCAGCAAAGATCGGCTGCTGTTCCGGGTTCGTGATGGCCCACTCGTCCGCGCCTGCAACGAACTCGGCGCCCGGAAGTAGAGAGGCGCGGATCGGAAACAGCAGGAAGCTCGGCAGAGCGACGGCGGTAGCGAGCACGAGCGCGCGGATCCAGCGCACGCCGGTGGAGGCAGCGCGGGCGCGGCGTTCCCACAGCGTCCAGGTCAGGCTCAAGGCGCCGAGCGAAGCCAACACCAAAACATGGAGCCACGAGAGCGTGGTCGACGAGAACGGCCCGCCCACCGGTTCCCCCGCCTGCCAGACGATCGGGACGAGGAGCGCGGCCGCGGCGAGCGAGGCGGCACCGAGACGCGCGACGACGTCGACGCGCGCCAACCCCACCGCCGCGACGAGCCCTACGCCGTCGGCCAGGCCCACGAACAAGAGACTCCCGCTCCAGGTCAGCACCATCGCGGTGCACGCGAGGGCGTGGGCAACCGCCCGCCACGCGCTTCGGGCTCCGGGCGTCTCGAGCTCTCGTACCCAGAGCCACAGCCACAGCGCGGCGAGGGCCGCGACGGCGGCGTGATGATCGGGATTACCGACGCGCGCCAACACGGCGGGGACGGGGAGGACCGCGTAGACGCCCGCCGCGATCCACCCCGCGGTGGCGCCGGCCAGTCGGCGAGCGACGGCGTACACCGCCAGCAATGCGATGCACCCCATCAATGGCGACCACCACGCGGCGACGCGCTCGAACGTCAGTGCGTCGGAGCCGAACATGCGGGCGACGCCGCCGAGCATCCAATCGAAGCCTGGGGGCAGCGGAACCGGGGCACCCGAGGGATAGGCGAGATACGGATCGAAGAAGAGCACCTTCGGGAAATTCTCGAAGCTGTAGAACGCGCGACGCGCGTGATAGGCCGCATCGTCCATGGCGAGCACGACCTCCCCGGGGCGCACGAAGACCTGGGGGAGATCGAGCGAGCGCAGACCCGCCCCGAGCAAGAGCACGAGCAGCAGAGCCCCGCGCGCCCGCGCGCGGCTGGGCTTATTGTCCACGAACACTCCCAGCGGAACCCTCGAGCGTTTCGAGGCGGGTGCGCAGGATCGCGAGCTCCTGCGCGAGGAGGCGGATCTGGAGGCCGGACTGCGAGAGGCGCACGGCGTAGTTGAGGCAGATCGCGACGAGGAAGAGCTCGCCGAGGAAGAACACCGCGGAGCTCAGCGTCCACGCACCCATCAGCCGGGTGAGACCGCGCAAGATGTCGAGGTCGATCCCGATCAGCGCCACGCCGACGGCGCACGCGCTCCAGATCGGCGTGTACTCGGCGCGCAAGGTGCGGCGACGGACGAGCCAGAGGACCACGGCGAGCAGCCCCAGGCCGAACACCAGCGCCGCGACGCGGACCGGCGCCGAGTCCGGGGCGGAGAGAAAGAGCGCGCGAAGATCGGCCAGCCGTTCGGCGTCACTCATGGTCTTGCCTTTCCAGAGGCATAATTCCCTCCTTTGGGCGACGGTTCAGCGCCGCCCACATCGAGACCAGCATCTTGTAGGCGTAGTAGAAGGCACGCGCTCCTCCGTGGAGCGTCGAGGGTCGCTCGGCGTATCGCATGGAGCAGGGGCGCTCCACGATGCGCAGACCGTGCCGCGCGGCGGTCACGAGGACGTCGACGTCCGGGTAATCCGGCGGGAAGAAGTCCTGGACGTAGAGAGCGAGCGCCCGCGGCCCCAGCGCCTGCAGGCCAGAGGTCGGGTCGGTGACGCGGACGCCGGCGAGGCTCCCTAGCGCGCCGATGAGTCGTCGACCGATCCCGCGCAGCGCACCCATCCGATAGCCGGTGTCTTCGCTGAAGCGCGATCCGATCACCACGTCGGCCTCGTTGCTGCGAATCGGGGCCAGCAGGTCAGCAAGGCAGGCGGGGTCGTGCTGACCGTCGGCGTCGAGCTGCACCAGGCAGGTGGCCCCGCGCCGGAGCGCCTCCTTGTAGCCCGTCTGGAGTGCCGCGCCGTAGCCCAGATTGAAGGGGTGGCGGAGCACGAGGGCGCCGCCCGCTCGCGCGACCTTCGCGGTCTCGTCGCTCGAGCCGTCGTCGACGACGATCACCAGCGCTTCGGGTGAGGATTCGCGCACTTCTCGCAGCACGGCGGGCAGCTGCTTCGCTTCGTTGAAAGCGGGGATGAGGACGATCACTGCATCTCGTCGCGCTGCCAGACGACCGTCAAGTAGCGGTTCGCGAACCCGTGGCGCAGGGTCGCGCCGATGCGGCGCAATAGCGCTGCGGGATGGGCCGCGTACCAGGCCGCGAGCCCGGGCCGTACGTCCGCGAGCCGCGCCTCGCTGCGGCGCAGGATCGGCCCGAGCGAAACGCGCTGCTCCTGACGGAGGTAAGCCTGCTCGCGGAGCGGATGCCCGGCGAAGAGCCGACGGAAGGAACGCTCGCTGAAGTCGTGGCAATGATGGGGGTTGACGTCGACCGAGGGCGTGGTGGGCACCGACGCGATCAGCCGGCCGCCCGGCCTCAGCAGGGAGACCAGGTGACTCACGAGGCGGGCCGGGTCCGGTACGTGCTCCACGGTCTCGAGCGAGACGATCGTGTCGAAACCGGCCGGGTCCCGGAAGGCGAGGGCGTCCGCCGCAGCGAACTCGACGCCTCGGCCGCCGTAATGCGACCGCGCGTAGGCCACGGCTTCCGGGGAGAGATCGACGCCCCAGGCCTGTTCGAGACCACGAGCCTCGTCGGCGAGGAGGCGCGTGCCATATCCGACGCCGCAGGCCAGGTCGAGGAGCCGGCCGGGCCGGGCGTGCCGTGCGGCGAAGCGGTAGCGCTCGAGGTGGAGGGCCAAGGTCTGCTGCCCGGTGAGGTCGCCTGCGGTCAGGCGTTCCGGCACCAGGCGCTCCAGGCTGCGCTCATCGAGGCCCATGGGCAGGGTGTTGCCGGAACCAGTCGGCGCGTGTCAAGGCGGCGCACGAGGGAAGAATGGAAGCGGCGTTCTTCGGAAAAGGGGAAAAACTTTCCCTTCGCCGCCGGACCCCGATTGACGTCGAACGCGAGAAAGCTTTCGTTTTCAGCGAGTTGCGCCTCGGGTCGCATCGGGACCGGGCTTGGCATCGTGCTTGCACAAAGACCGGTGTCCTTGAGCTGCGTGGCAGGGTGCCGCGGAACTGGGGACCCGAAGGAGCTTGAGACCATGTTGAAGCGAAGATTGTTTCTCAGCCTCGTTGGCGGCCTCGCGTTGTTCGCGAGCCAGGCCCAAGCGGGCACCCTGGATTCCGCCACCTGGAACGGCAACTTCCAGGGCGTTCCGTTCACTCTGGTGATCGGCAGCGGCACCGTCGGAGGCGTCCCGAATGGCGCAATCGGGCTCGTTGCCAGCGGTTCGGCAACCGGTGTGAACGCCAACGTCAGTGTGTCGGTGATTCCGTTCACCACGTCGATCACCGTTCCGCCGCCTCCGGCCGCGCTGACGATCAGCCAGATGCTGGGTGGCAATCAGGTGATCAACGTGGCTGGCGGTGCGGCCTCTGCGACCGGGACCCCCGACATGGGCGCCCCCGGCTCCGTGAACGTGTTCCTGAACGTCGGCTGCCCGCTGTTCCTCCTGGGCGTCCCGCTGAATGTCGGCGGCACCGGGATGGCACTTGCCTCGGGCTTCAACCCCCTGGTCACCCACGTGTCGGTCACGGCGACCTTCCTCGGCTGGCACATCGCTCCGTTCACGGTCACCGGCCTCACGAACCAGGGAATTGCGCTTCCCAACGCGATGTTCACGGGGACCAACAACCTGGTGAACGGCGTCGGCACGGTCACCCTGGTGGCGCCGGCTCGTGTGGAGATCTGCGCAGGTGGCGGCACCACGACTCCGGGCACCTGCACGGGCGGGAGCCAGTTCAACCGCACGGCGAGCGGCACGACCCTGAAGCTCACCTTCGTTCCCGAGCCTGGCGTGCTGTTGCTGCTGGGTGCGGGCCTCGCGGGTCTGGCCATCGTGGGTCGACGGAGCAACTAGCCGTCGAGTAGTCCTGAACACCCGCAACGGGTGTGCTCTCGAGGGGCGGTCGCCAACGGGCGGCCGCCCCTTTCTCTTTGCGCTTCTCTTGCGCATGGGAAGCCGTTCGTAAGGCACGTCACGCATCTCGCGTAACCCGTATCACGGAGGGTTGCGCTCTCACGGCCGATCTCCGTTCCAACACGTCGAACGGAGGTGCGCCATGAGTCGTCGTCTGAGGGGTGTCTGCGTCGCGCTAGGTCTGCTCGCCCTCGTCGTCCTGCCCGGCTGCGATGTTCGAATGGTCAAGGTGGTGATTCCCGACTTCGAAACGGCCCAGGTGGAGGGCGTGCGGGTCTTCCGGCTGGACGACACGACGGGACAGCCCGTCGATGCGGGCGTGCTGCGCTTCGGAAGCACCTCGTTCGACGAGAAGGGCCGCGAGTTCGTCGATTACGTCCTGACCACGCCCGCTGGGGAGGAGATCACGGGTCTCGTCAGCGGGCTCGTACGCGACGCGGCGAACCCCAGCCAGGTGACCGTGGTGCTGTTCTTCAAAATCGACGAGACGGGCTGGTACAAGGTGGCCACATTCAACGGCGCTGGCACCTCGGCGCTCTCGCAGAACCAGACCTTCCTCTAGGAGATCGTCCGCCAGCACGTTCGCTATACACCGGGGCTCGCGGCGCTCCCCGGGACCGCTTCGCGCCGTCCCGTCGGGCCCGCCCCTCCAGCGTCCTGAAGGTTCCGTCGGGCGGCCCGGTGAAGCGCTCCTCCATACAGCTCCTCAGCCTCGTCTTCTTCTTCTCCGGCGCGGCAGCGTTGATCTTCGAGAGCCTCTGGTTCCGCCAGGCCGGGCTCGCGTTCGGCAACGGCATCTGGGCATCCTCACTCGTCTTGTCGAGCTTCATGGCCGGCCTCGCCTGCGGAAACGCGATCGTGGTCCGCATCGGCGAGCGGATCCGACGGCCGGTGCGCTTCTACGCCGCGCTCGAGGCCACGATCGCAGTCTCGGGCGCCCTCCTGGTCTGGCTGCTTCCGGAGCTGGGACGGCGGCTCGGCCCTTGGCTTGGCGGTCTGGTCGAGTGGCCCTGGCTCCTGAACGGCCTTCGCCTCGGCATGAGCTTCGCGGTGTTGCTCGTTCCTGCGACCGCGATGGGGGCGACGCTTCCGATCCTCGTGAAGGCCCTGGCCGAGCGGGATTCGAACTTCGGCGCCGTCCTCGGGCGCCTGTACGGCTACAACACGCTGGGCGCCGTACTCGGCGCGCTGGCCTCGGAGCTGTTCCTGGTGTCCTGGCTCGGCGTGCGGGGAGCGGCGCTCGCGGCCTCGCTGCTCTACGTCTCGGCTGCGGCCGCCGCGCTGGGGATCCAGCGGACGCTCGGGGTCACGCCAACATCCGAGCCGGCGCGAGTCGCCGCTGCTCTCCCTCGCGGCCCGGCGCCCGCCGCATGGCGCGCCTGGTCTCTCGCGCTGGGCTCGTTCGTCGCGGGCTGGATCCTGCTGGCCTTCGAGGTGGTCTGGTTTCGCTTCCTCTGCCTCTTCGTCGATCCGAATGCGTTGACCTTCTCGGTGCTGCTCGCCGTCGTCCTCTCTGGCATCGGCCTCGGTGGCCTGGTCGCGGGGCGGATCCTGCGCCGCTTCCCTGGCGCGGATCGTCACGGGGCGGCGCTGGCCTGTCTGACGGGCGCGCTCGCAGTGGGGCTCTACGCCGGCTTCCGGCTGGTCCTCGCGCCGTATGGGTCGAGCTACCTCCAGGGCGCCAGGGACGTGCTCTGGCTTTCCACGGCCCTGATGTTGCCGGTCTCCCTGCTCTCCGGCGTGCTCTTCACCTTCACGGGCGCGGCTCTCGACCGTGAGGTCCGGGCCCGCGTGCGAGCCGCCGGACTTCTCTCCCTGGCCAACACGATCGGAGGCATGCTCGGCTCCCTGGCCGGCGCCTTCCTGCTCCTCCCTCTGCTCGGGATCGAGCGTTCGTTCTTCGCGCTGGCTGGCCTCTACGGCCTGGTCGCGGGTCTGCTCCTCGCCGTCCGCTCGGATCGCCCTGCGGTCCTGCGCGATTCCCTGCGAGGCGTGGCCGCGCTCGCCCTGGTCGCAGCACTGCTGGCCTTCCCCTTCGGCGCCATGCGTGACGGCTATCTGACGACCCTGGCGGCACGCTACGGCTACCCGCAGGTCGCGAGCATTGCCGGGCTCCGGGAGGGCCGCACCGAGACGGTGATGGTCCTGCGCACCGAGGCGGAGCTCGAGCCCGCGTACTACCGCCTCGTGACCGGCGGCTTCAGCATGGCCTCCAACCAGGTCCTCGACCGGCGCTACATGAAGCTCTTCGTCTACTCGGCGCTGGCGTTGAACCCGGATGCCCGGAGCGCCTTGCTGATCAGCTACGGGATCGGATCGACGGCCAAGGCGCTCACCGATTCCGCCGCCCTCGCTCACATCGATGTCGTGGACATCTCCCGCGACATCCTCGAGATGAGCGAGATCCCCTTCCCGGATCCCGCCGAGAATCCGCTGCACGATCCGCGTGTCCGGGTCTTGGTGGAAGACGGGCGCTACTTCCTTCAGACGACGTCGAACCGCTACGACCTGATCACCAGCGAGCCGCCCCCTCCGAAGCACGCGGGCGTCGTCAACCTCTACACCCGTGAGTACTTCCAGCTCGTCCACGATCATCTCGAGGACGGAGGCGTCAACACCTACTGGCTGCCCGTCCACCTGCTCACCTTCGAAGACACCAAGGCGATCATCCGCGCCTACTGCGAGGTCTTCGCGAACTGCTCGCTCTGGGGCGGCGTGGGTTACAGCTGGATGCTGGCGGGCATCCGCGCTCCCACCCACGCAGTCGAGGAGGAGGCGTTCTCCCGCCAGTGGCGCGATCCCGTGGTCGCCGCCGAGATGCGTGCGCTCGGGCTCGAGCGGCCCGAGCAGCTCGCGGCGCTCTTCATGCTGGATGCGGAGGGCCTGGCCCGCCTCGCCGAAGACGCGTCTCCCTTGACCGATGATCGTCCGAAGCGGCTTACCGATCGGGCTCCGGTGCCGGCGGACTTCGCAAAGCATCTTGCCCTGATGAACCCGCTCGAGGCGTCCCGTGCTTTCCAGGCGAGCGAGTTCGTCGCGCAGACGCTGTCGAAGGCGCTCCGCGAGAAGGCGCTGCCCTACTTCGAATTCCAGGGCATGCTCGAGCGCGATTTTGCGCTGCTCCGGGGACCGCGCTCGATCGAGGAGCGCCTGCGCCGGATCCACCGGATCCAGACCACGACGCCGCTTCAGACGCTCGTCCTCTGGCAGCTCGGTCGTCGGGGTGGCAACGGGAGCTTCGACCCGCTCGAACGAGCCGCACGGGCGCTTGCAGAGCACGACTTCGACGCCGCGACGTTGCGCTACCTCGCTGCCTGGAGCCTCGCACCGGACGACGAAGACATCCCCGCGCTGTTCCTCTATGCCCTGTGCATGGACGGAGGCCTGGAAAGCGTCGGCCTCACCCGGAGCCGGTGTGGGAAGCTACCCGGCCTGCTCGGGAGGCCCTGAGCGACGCCAGTGGCGTCTCCTCTAGCCCGCCGGGGGCGTCGGCTTGCGATCGCGCATTTGCACCAGGCGCGGCCGCAGGGCCTGCACGGCGGGGCCCAGCTCGGCGGAGGGCATTTCGTCGATCGCCGCGAGCGCCCATGTCGCTGCGATCGGGGTGAGAGGCCGCTGCCGTTTGCTGAACTCGGCCGCGAGCCGCTCCAGGCTCTGGCTCGCGACCCCGGGCTGCTGGCTCTGCACGCCCGCCAACGCGCGGCGCGCCAGCTGCTCGGCCCCAGCGAAGGGATCGAGGTCGATCAGCGCGAGCGCTTCCGCCGCAGCAGGGGCCGAGTCCGAGCCGAGCCGCCAGTCGATGCGCAGCTGCTCTGCATCCGGATGGGCCGGGTCGTGCAGGTCGAGTCTCGCGAGCTCACCGTCGAGGCGAGCGAGCGCGTTCCAGTCGCGCGCCATGCGCAGCTGGGCTGCGTGGGCCAACAGGATCGCGACCTCGCCCTCCGCAGCGGTACCGCCGGCGAGCAGGGCGCGATAGCGCACCCAGTCCGAGTGCGGATCGAGGGCGCGCGCTTGCGAGTTGAGGGCGAGCGCCGTGCTTCGCTCTCCGCGCGCGAGCGCGACCTCGACCCCGGCAAGGGCGCGTTCGAGCGGGTGCTCGAGGCTCCTGGCGATGAGGTCCGCACGGGGAATCCGCTGCATCTGAACCAGACGGCGGACCAGATAGACGGCGTCGAAGCCGTCCAGGCCTCCGACCAACGGATCGAGAGGCGTGAACAGCCGCTCGAAGCCTGCGGCCCTACGGCCGAGCACGCGGGGCGAGTCGGTGGCGAACCGGTTGTCGTCGTCGGTGACGAGCGGCGCACCCTCCGCCAGCTTGCGCGCACCTGCCTCGTCGAGCACCAGCGCGGCCGCGAGGTCCTCGGCTACTCGGACGCCGGAGCGTGCGAAGGTCTCCGGGTCGCGCACCACCACCGCTTCGACCTGTCTCTCGAGCTCGAGGGGCTCGGTCGAGGAGACGAACAGGAAGGCGCCGGGCTCGGGCTGGTACAGGCGCACGTGCGGGAAGACGTCGAGCAACGTTGCGATCAGGCTCCGCAGCAGGCTCTCGTCGACGAACTGGAGGCCCATCCACTGGACGAAGACGCCACCCGGCGCGAGCCGCCCGCGCACCTGCTCGAAGAAATCACGCGTATAGAGATGGGACGCGCCCGCCGTCCAGGGATGGGATGGCTGCGACACGATCGCGCCGTAACGACGCTCCGTGAGCGTCAGCGCGCCGCGCGCATCGTTGAGCCAGACACGGAGCCGTGGATCGGCCAGCGGGTTCTTGTTACGCAGCTCGGCCACGCGGCGGTTGGCCTCGAGCACCTTGGGCTCGAGCTCGATCACGTCGATGTGGTCGAAGGTGTCCGGCACCTCCTCCACCACGACGCCGCCACCGAGACCGATCACGAGCAGATCGCGCGGCGCGGCCGGCGCAAAGGCTGGGATCATCGCGAGCCAGTGGGGGGTCAGACTGAAGCGCGGCACGGCCCCGGGCTTCTCGATGAGCGCCTCCGGCAGCCCGTTGTTGCGCAGGCGCCAGCCCGCGCCTTCCTCGAACAGGAGCACAGTGGAGGAGCGGCCGACGCCGAGATAAGTGACGTTCTCGGGGCCCAGGGGACCACTTTGGGCCAGGGACGGGATGTCGAGCGCCAGCGGGGCCGTGCTGATCACCTTCCAGGGCGTGCCGGGGCGAACGGCAAGCAAGGCGAGCGCACAGGCGCCCGCTGCGGCCAGCACGCGCCGCTGTATGGGGCGCGTCACTCCGGCGGCCAGCGCTGCACAAAGCAGATTCACGAACACCATCGCCACCAGGGTGCGTTCGAAGCCGAGCGCCGGGATCACGAGGAAGCCGGCGCTGACCGAGCCCACGATCGCGCCGAGCGTGTTCCAGGCGTAGACGCGTGCGCTGGTCGCGGCGGCGGCTTCCACACCCTCGGTCAGCACGCGCACCGCAAAGGGGAAGCTCGCACCGATACAGAGAGTGGACGGCAGAAGCAGAGCCGCTGCGACCGAGGCGCGTGTCAGCACCCCGAGCGGGCCTGGCTGGTTCACTTGCAGGGCAAGCTCGGGCAGATCGTCCACGAACGCGAAGGCCAGGAACGAGAAGAGGGCAACGCCGAGCTGGGTCAGCGCCAGACCGCGGGCGGAGCCGCGTTGCGTGCGAGCCAGGGGCGCTGCGAGCGCGCCCCCGAGCGCGATGCCGATCAGGAAGCCTCCGAGCATGGTCGAGAACGCGTAGATGCTCGCACCGAGCACGTGTTCGAACAGGCGAAACCACAGGTTCTCGTACGTGAACGAGGCCACGCTCGAGGCAAAGGCCACCGCGAGCACGATCGCGCCTCGGACCTCCACGCTCCGGTGCCGAGATGTCGCGTGCTCCAGGTCGAGGGCACGGGCGCCCCGGGCGATCAGCGTCGCGGCCACGAAGACGAGCCCGTTCAGCGCGGCGCCCACCCACACCGTGCGGCGCAGACCCAGCTCCGGGAGCAGCAGGAAGGCCGTCGCGATCGTACCGGCGATTGCCCCCGCCGTGTTGACGGCGTAGATCGTTCCCACGCGCCTGCCGATCTGCCGCTCTTCCTGCACCGCATGGCGCGCGAGCATGGGCAGCGTGGCACCCATCAGCGTGGTCGGGACGCCGAGGATCAGGAAGGAGGCGGCGCCATAGAACAGCGCCGACGCCATCCCGCCCTCTTCGGGAAGGATCTCGGCCGTCGAGAAGAGCGGCCGATAGAGCAAAGTCACAGCGCGGATCAGAGACGGCACGGCGAGGGCGCTCGCTGCGATGCCGAGTTCGAGCAGGCCATAGGCGAGCACCGGCCGGCGGATCCGGTGCATGAGGCGGGCTGCAACCGCGGCGCCGAGCGAGAGGCCACCCATGTAGGCCGCGAGGACGGTGGCCACCGCGAGGTTCGAGGTGCCGAACACGAACGAGAACTCTCGCGTCCACGCCGTTTCGTAGAGGAGGCCTGCGAACCCGGAGACGAAGAAGCAGATCAGCACGAGCAGGTAGCGGAAATCCAACGCCGGTCCTCCGGAGGTCGCGGAGGCTATCGGCTGTCCCTCGGCAGGACCAGCGACCGGGGCCACCGTCACTTCGAGCCGACGCCGCCGAGCGCCTTCATGCGTTGGAGGCGCTTCACGTCGATGTGCTCGGGTCCGGCCTCGTCCTTCAGCAGGGCGTACGCCTTCGCGAAGTAAGGCTTCGCGTCGGCGGGCTTCCCTTGCGCCGTCAGGCACTCGCCGATCTCCTCGAAGACGTGGCCGTCCGGCTCGCCGAGCGCGGCGAATCCTCTCTCCACCTCTCGCTGGGTCGAGAGCGCCTCGTCGATCCGGCCGAGGGAGCGGAGCGCCCGCCCGACGCGCCACTTGGCGATCAGGATCTTGGCCGGCTGCCTGCGCTCCGTGTGCCACGCGAGGCCTTTCTGGAACAGCTCGAGGGCCTTGGCGTAGTCGCCCTTGTCGTGGAACGCCCACCCCAGGTTGTTGTAGAGGACGCCGAGCCATGCCCGGGCTTTGGGGTCCTTCGAGTGCTCGGCGAGGTCCAACGCCTCGAGGTCCCACTTGATTGCCTTGTCGCCCCCTTCGATGGCTCCCATCATGTGCGCGGCGTCGCATGCGTAGCCGTCGAGACCCTCGGCACGCGCAAGCTGCCACGCCGCGAGGAAGTTTGACCTCGACTTCTCGAGCTGCCTCGACGACCGGAACAAGCGACCGCGCTCGAGGAGGTAGCGGACGCGCGCCGTCTTCATCTCGGGAGTCAGCATCTTCTCGACGCGGTCGAGCGTCTGGTGCGCATCGTCGAGGCGGCCCTGGAGGCCCTGGCTGCGAGCGATCTGTGTGAGGAGCTGCGCCAGATAGTCGGCGTCTCCGGACGCCTCGGCCCTGGGAAGGATCTGGCGGAACTGCGCCTCCGTGGCCTTTGGGTTGTTGAAGTTCCACAGCTTGTCGAAGTTGGGCAGTTCCTCGCCGCGAGCCGGCGCTACCCACAGCGCCAGGACGCCGGCGGCGAGGAGGGGCAGTGCAGCTCGGAGGGCGTCGGCAATCATCGACCGCGGAGCGTGCCCGACGCCACTCGCTCTGGCGAGGTCCCCGCATGGGCCCTCGGGCTTCGGCGTCCGCGTGGACGTCCGGCACCCACGGCTGCATGATGCCGCGACCCGAGAAACTGCCGGCAAACCGTGTGCAGGAAGGAGGACCTACCGATGCCGGGCCTCGTCATTCGCGACGCCGAGGTCGCAGGTGTGCGCGCGGACGTGCGCATCGAGCACGGCCGCGTTGCGGCAGTGCGCTGCGGCCTCGAGAAGAGGCCGGACGACACCTCGATCGACGCTGCCGGCGGGGCGCTTTTGCCGGGACTTCACGACCACCACCTGCACCTCCTGGCCTGGGCTCGCGCCGAGAGCTCGGTGCCCTGTGGGCCCCCGGCCGTGCGCGACGGGCAGGCGCTCGCCGCCGCGCTTCGCCGGGCGTCCGCCGCGGGCGACTGGGTGCGCGGTGTCGGCTACCACGAGTCGGTCGCGGGCGCGCTCGATCGCGACCGGCTCGACGCGCTCGCCCCGGGCGCCGCGCTGCGCATCCAGCACCGGAGCGGCGCGCTTTGGATGCTGAGCTCCGAAGCGTGTCGGCGGCTCCGGCTCGATGCGGGGGTGGACGCCCCGGGCGTCGAGCGCGACGCGAAGGGGCGCGCGAACGGGCGGCTGTTCCGTCTCGACGGCTGGCTGCGCGAGCAGCTCGGCGAGCAGCCGCTCCCGCCACTGGCACCGATTGGCGCTCGCCTCGCGCGCTTTGGCGTGACCGGCGTGACGGACGCGACGCCGGGCTTGGCCCCCCCGGCGCTCGCAGCACTCGCCGACGCCGCGGAAAGCGGCGTGCTCCCGCAGCGGCTCGTTCTGCTCGGCGCGGAGACCTCGGAGCCAGCTCGCTTTGTGCGTGGTCCGAAGAAGCTCGTGCTCGACGAACGTGCGCTCCCGGCCCTCGGCGAGCTCGCTGCGCAGCTTCGCGAGGCGCATGCCGGAGCGCGCGCGGTCGCCGTCCACTGTGTGACGCTCGCCGAGCTGCTGCTTGCGCTCGCCGCCTTCGACGAGGCAGGCGTGCTCGCCGGCGACCGCCTCGAGCACGCGTCGGTGACGCCGCCTGATGCGCTCGAGGAGATCGCGCGGCTCGGCCTCACGGTGGTGACGCAGCCCGGCTTCGTGCGGACGCGCGGCGACGACTACTTGCGCGACGTCGAGCCGCGCGACCTTCCCTGGCTCTACCGCTGCGCGGGCTTCGATGCGGCCGGTGTCCCGCTCGGCGCCGGCACCGATGCGCCCTTCGGCGAGCCCGACCCGTGGCTCGCGATGCAGGCGGCGGTGGATCGGCGCACGGCCGCCGGCGAGCGCCTCGGCGCCGGCGAGGCGCTCTCGCCCGAGCGCGCGCTCGCGCTGTTCACCACGCCGGCCGATGCGCCCGGCGGCGCGCCTCGTCGCATCGCCCCCGGCGCCCCCGCCGATCTCTGTCTGCTCGACCGCCCCTGGGCGCGGGCGCGCGACGCGCTCACGAGCGACGCGGTGGCGGCGACGCTCGCCGCCGGGAGGCTGCTCTGGCAGCGCCGCTAATGGAGGTAGGCGAACGCCTGCTCGAGGAGGCGATGGCCGCCGCTCTCCACGACTTCACCGTGCGACATCACGATGCGGTCGAAGTCCCAGGCGAGGATGCGATCGATCGACCGGCGCACGGCGGCGCGATCGCGGAAGAAGAGGCGGATCAGGCGATGCGGCCCGAAGCGGCCGGTGGCGCCCACCAGCCAGTGGAACAGGCGTGCGTCGTTTCGCGCGCCGGGCTGCACGTTGAACACGAGATCGGTGAGCACGAGCGTGCGGCTCGGCGCATGGAGCAGCGCGACCTCGTTCATCTGCGGCGCGCCGTCGACGAACTGGAGCTTCACGCTCTCCGGCCAGCCCGGCGGCGGTCGCGGCGCGAGCACGTGCTGGAAGACGAGGTCGCGTCGCTTCTCGGCGAGCCCCGGCGCGCCGCACAGCGCGGCGCCGGGGAATGCCTTCACGTAGTCGGCGAGGTACAGGTGATGCACCTTGCTCGGCCCGAGCAGCCACATCACGGGGCCCAGCTCGCGCAACGCGCGCTCGAGCGCGGCGTCGAGGGACACCGGCGAGTGGAGCATCAGCGCGCCGTCGGGCAGCCGCAGCACGGTCATGCGCGCGCCGACGTCGCCCACCGCAATCGGGAGGGGGCGACGCGCGACCCAGAGCTCGGGCGCGAGCGGCTCGAGCACCGGGTCCACGCTAGGCGAGCTCCTGCGCGATCACCTTCCGGACCACGGGATCCTCCGCCATCCGCGCGCGATGCTCGAGCACGCGCGGCAGCTTCGTGAGATCCGCGCCGTCCGCCTCGAGCCACTGTGCCAGCGTGAAGAGATACATGTCGCAGATGCCGTAGCGCTCGCCCATCACCCACGGCCCCCGGAGCAGCTCGCGCTCGATCAGCGCGAAGGCATCGCCCACCGACTGCGGCACCTTGCGCTGCATCGCGGCGATCGCGGCCGGATCGTCCACCCAGCGGTGCCCCCGCATGCGATGCGCGTGCGCCACGTGCACCGTCGAGCAGAGATAGCTGTTGAACGCCTGCACCTGCGCCAGCGCGAACGGATCGTCGAGCGGCGCGAGACCTGCCTTCGGCTGCGTCTGGCAGATGAACAGCAGGATGGCCGGCGTCTCGGTGAGGACGCCGCGCTCCGTCACGAGCGCCGGTACGCGGCCCTTCGGGTTGATGGCGAGGTACTCGGGCGCGCGTTGCCCATTCTTCGAGAAGTCCACGCGCACGGTCTCGTACTTCGCGCCAGCCTGCTCGAGCGCGAGGTGCGACGCGAGCGCGCAGGTGTGCGGGGTGTAGTAGAGCCGCAGCATCAGTGCAGAGCCTCGAGCACGAGCGCGCTCGCCTCTTCGAGCTCGGCGCAGGCGAGCAACGTGTCGCGGCGGCTCGCGTCCGTCTCGTGCCGCGCGAAGGCGCGCCACGTCGCGGCGCCGAGCCGCTCGCCCTGCGCCTGGATCGCGAACTGCTGCGCGAGCGGGCGTCCGGCGAACAGCGTGCGGTTGATCTCGCCCGTCTCGGGATGCTTCGCGAGGAGGTCGCGCTGGATCGCGGCGGCGCCCGGGTAGAGCGCTTCGACGCGCCGTGCGATCTCCTCCTCGCGCTCCGCGCAGGCGAGCAGCTGCGCGCGCTGCGCCGCGTCGCCGACCTCGCCGGCCCAGCCGCGATAGCGCTCGGCCGCGAGACGCTCCGCGAGCGCGACGAGCAGCGGCTGCTGCTCGCGCGGCACGCGGGCCAGCACCGGCCCGAGCGCCTCGCCGACGCTCGGGAGCGGCGGCTCGACCGTGATCGCGGTGCGCACGGAGTTCGCGATGAAGCAGTTCTCGTGCGCGAGCTCGTGCAGGCGCGCGAGCTCCTCGGCGGACGGCGTCTTCTCCCCGAACTGGATCGCCGGCCGCAGCGTCACGCGCGTGACCGCGAGCTTGCCCGCCTCGTTCTTCTCCATGAACCCGACGGCTGCGTCCTCGTAGCGCTCCACCACGAAGCGCCGCCGTGCGGCGATCGCGAGGAACGTCAGCATGTGGCAGCTCGAGACGGCGGCGACGAACGCCTCCTCCGGATCCACCAGCGCCGGGTTGCCGAGGAAGGCGGGCGCCGCCGTGGCCGGGACCTCGACCCCGCCGTCGAACCGCCACGTGTGATCGCGCGAGTACGTCTCGTAGCGTGAAGTCTCGCCCGCCCCGGGCCCAGGTGATCTTCGCTGCGTGCTGGGACATGTCAGGCCCCTTCTCGAGGAGTGGGAGTGGCAGCGTAGGACGTCAGCTCCGGAATGCGATCGACCCAGCCGAGCTTGCTCCGGCAGAAGGCGTTGAACGAAGGGGTAAGCTGCTCGTGCTGATCGATGGCGCCGAGGTAGAGCATTCTCAGGCCGGGATAGCGCGTGTTCGTGTTGAACAGGGGTGTTCCGCAGCGCGTGCAGAAGTGCTTCGTGGCCGCTTCCGACAGCGCATACGCGCCGAGCAGCTCCTGACCTCGGGTGATCTCGGTTGCGCTCGCCGGAGAGATCGCCATCGAGCTGAACGCGCAGCCGCTCATCTTCCGGCAATCGGTGCAGTGACAGTTGACGACGGTCTCGAGCTCGTGATCGATCGCGCAGCGTACGGCTCCACAGCTGCAGCTGGCCGAGAATCGCGACATGTCAGGCTCCTCTCAGCGGATCGGGGATCGCCACGCCCGCGCCGGCGCCGTGCACCCACACGTTCTCGTAGCGGCGCCGCCGGATCCGCCAGCCGAGCGGCGTCGCGACCAGCTCGTCGTGATAGCGCCCGCCGGTGTGCAGGATGCCGACCTGGTTCGGCGCGCTGCGGAACAAGTTGGGCGTGTAGACGTCCGTGCGCGCGTGCACCGCGCCGTCGCGCGCCTCGAGCATCGGCGGCGAGAGATGGTGCTGCCACATGAGCAGGCTCCCCCGGTTCTTGGCGAGCCACTCGCGGAGCCCGTCACGCCCGCCGTTCGGACCGCCGGCCGAGCGGTAGTCGAGCTCGGCGTCGGCCGTGAACGTCTCGTCGAACAGCGCGAACTCGCCGGAGTCGCAGGCACGCGCGTAGCGCTGGATCACTTCGATCACGGCGAAGCGGTCGTCTGCGGTCAGCGCTCTCGACATGGGCTCCCTCTCGTGCTCGGCCGGACGACGCTCGCGGCTCCCTCCGAGTGCGATCCAGATCGGGGAGGAACCACGGGACCGTAGCGCCGGATCGGGTCGGCGCGGATGCAGTTCGCTTCCCTAGGAGCCGCCTTTCTCGCGCATGCTGCGCTCGTCCCAGAGGCGGATCAGGTACCTGTCGGGATCGCGGAGCTCGCGCTCGTCCGAGACCGGAAGCGTGAGGTGGTCGAAGCGGATCACCGGGCGGTTGGCTCCATGAGGCGCGTCCGGCTCGGGCACCGATGGTGGCTGTGCCCGGCGGCTCAGGCGCTCCGCGTGAGCTCGAAGGCGGGGTAGCGCGAGACGAGAGGGGCGAAGCCACCGACGGGCGAGCCCGCCGGTAGCGGGAAGAACCGCTGCACCTCCCGCCGAAAACGGTCGAGGTAGGCCTTCAGGATGGGCGGCTTCTCCGCGTCCGAGAGCGCACGCAGTCGGTATTGCTCCGCCCGCCGGCCCCGGCGAAGGACCACCGACCCGCTCGCCTCCGCGTTGCGAACCCACTCTGCACGACCCCGCGGCGCGACGAGATAGAGCTTGCCGTCATGCAAGAGCAGGTCGACGGGCAGCGTATACTGCTTGCCGCTCTTGCGCCCGCGCACCTCCAGCACGCGCATGTTCGGCAAGCCGATGCCGAGGCGGACGAGGGCGCCGATGGTCGAGTTGAACACACGCTCGACGGCAGTCGGCCGCTGATAGGGCTCGGATCGCTCGCTCATCTGGATCTCGCTCCCCTCAATTCTTCGCGGCACGCGTCGCTGAAGTCTCGCAGCGGGTTCATCGAGGCGTCGTCCAGGACCTCCGCGACATCCCGAAACGTCTTGTTCGGCCCGAGATAGGTCTCGATGATCACCCGCACGACGCGGTCGGCGTTCTCGATGATCCTCGACGAAGACAGAACGCGCATCTTGCCGACGAGCGCGTAGAGATTGACGAGCTTGGAGACATCCGCCTGATCGTGCTCATAGGCGTCCGCGTACAATCTCGAGGCCTCTTCGATGAAGCCGTTGTACAGCTCCTCTCGCCGGCTCACGTCGTGGGCGAGCTGCTGCGCCCTGAATTGCACGCGCTGGGACAGCCAGGACGCCGCCAATGAAGTCGTGCCACCGATCGCCGATCCGGCCAGCGCTGCAAGGGCAGAAACGTACCCGGGATCCATGCTTCGTTCTCGCTTGCTTGCTAGGGCGCATCGAGGCGTTCGAGGCGCACTGCCATCGTAGTGATCCGCCACGCCGTACTTCGAGCGGAGAAGCTCGTGAAGCCTCGGGTGGGGCCCGGGGACCGCCTCGGCACGGGAGCGATGTGTTTCTCCGCCACGCTCGATCTCGACGATCGGCCGGGCCCTGAGGTTGTGCATCCAGTCGGAGTCGCCGCCGTGGAGCCACGAGGCGTCGCCGTCGCCCACGAGAAGAAGAGAGGAGCGAGCCAGGGGAGAATGCCCAGGCTCATCTCGCAGTGCTTCCTGACGGCGCCGCTGGCGCCGCCGCTCGAGGCCCGGCTCGGCCCGGCGCAGCCCGAGACCGACGGCATGGACCAAGGCGAACAAGAGGAGCACGCCGATCGCGCAGGAGGCCAGGATCTCGAAGATGAGGAGAATCTCGTTCACCAGTGATTCTCCGGCTCTCGACCGAGCGTACACTACGACGCGTGAAGAAGTGGCTCTACCGAGGGGGCCGTCCCAACGCCATCGCCCGTGTGCTCAACCGAGGTTGGGCAGCGATCCACACACTGGGCGTCGCCCCGAACTACCTGGTCACGTTGGAGGTGGTCGGTCGTCGCTCGGGGCGCGCAATCTCGTTCCCGCTCGTAATGGTCGTCGTCGGCGGACGACGGTACCTCGTCTCGATGCTCGGCACGGAGGTGGCGTGGGTTCGGAATCTCCGCGCAGCAGACGGCCACGCGGTGCTGCGTCACGGGCGGACCGAACGAGTGCGGCTCGAAGAGATCGCGGTCGAAGAGCGTGCCCCCGTGCTGAAGGCGTACCTGCAGCGAGCGCCCGGAGCGCGGTCGCACGTGCCGGTGGACAAGGATGCACCGCTCGAGGAGTTCGAGGCGATCGCCGCACAGGTTCCGGTGTTCCGCGTCCTTGCCGCCGGCTAGCGGCGGGCTCAGCGGGTCAGCTTGACGGCGAGAAACTCCCCGTTCCCGACCGGGACGAGGCTCGTCGTGAAGTCGGCGTCGGCTTCGACGAGCGCGACGAACGGAGCCATCTGCTCCGGGTGAGAGATCGCGTTGTCGACCACGAGCAACCCGCCGGGCCGGAGCACGCGCTTCAGGTCCGGCCACCAGCCCGGATACTCCGGGCGCTCGGCATCGAGGAAGATCAAGTCGAACGCGGCGTCGACGGTGCCTTCGAGCACTCGCCCGGTGTCGTCGTGAACCAACGTGATGTAGGCAGCCAGGCCGGAACGGCCGAAGTTCTGTTGGGCCAGGCCGACCTTGTAGTCGGAGAGCTCGACGGTGGTTACCGCACCGCCCGTCGCGCGTGCGGCGCTGGCGAGCCAGAGCGTCGAGTAGCCGTTCGACGTCCCGATCTCCAGCACGCGCCGGGCCAAGGTGGCCCGGACCAGCACCGACAGGAACTCTCCGGTATCGCGCGTGATGTTGAGCATCCGTCGGGGACGCTCGGCGATGGCCCGGTCGTTCGCCTCCCCGAAGCGCTCGAGCTCGGACAGCAGGACCTGGAGCGGATCACTCATGCGCGCCTCCCGCAGGCGGCGCCTCGCTCATTGAACGTTCCGAGGAAGGGTATCTACGAACTTTCCGACGACGTTCATTTCGCGAGGCTCCGACGTGCAGGCCGCGAGCACGACGAGCGCGATGCACAGGCGCCGCACGCAGCTTCTCCTTCCGGGACGCGCGGGCACCAGCCTACCACCACCGCAGGCCGCCGGCGCGAAAACCGCGAGGCTTGCCTGGCGTCAAACGACGGGGGGCGGCGGGAGCGGAGAGCCGCAGGCCTCGCAGAATTTCGCGAAGGGCGAGACCTCG
The DNA here is from genome assembly GCA_963716895.1 of uncultured delta proteobacterium. GTDB lineage: Bacteria > Myxococcota_A > UBA9160 > UBA9160 > UBA6930 > JBFIYM01. The sequence continues at coordinate 1,520,213 of CAVQUJ010000010.1, read as the reverse complement.
TGGCCGTTCGGACACGCGCGCGGCATCAGGCTGCCGAGCTGGCTCGCCGAGTGGAGCGTGGCGGCGGCGACGAAGTAGAAGAGCATCCAGTGGCCGGAGAAGATGCGGAACTGATCGGATTCCGAGTCGGGCCCGAGAGCGATCCCGACGAAGAAGTTGACGAATGTGTATGCGAAGAGACCGTACGCGGCTCGGCGCACCCAGGGCGGGCACCCGCGGAACGTCGCCCTCCAGAAGTCGGCCTGCTTCGCGCCCCTGGAGAGACGCTGCGCGAACAGGACGGTCGGAAGCCAGACGACGAAGATCCCCCCGTGCAGACCCCATGCGGCGGGGCCGAAGGGCTGCGGCAGGCCGAGCAGCGACGAAACGTGAACGATGACGCTCGCCGCCAGTCCCAGGATGGCCAGCCACATCAACGGCGTCGCGAGCTGCACCATGGATCGTCTCCGTCGACTCACGCTTCGCCACGCGTGCGGCTCTACTTGAGGTCGTACACGACGCGGACGGAGGAATCCTCCGCACCGAGCTCGACGAACAGGCGGCCGTGGGGCAGCGCTTTCGATCCGTACGCGGGGGAGTCGGGCGAGCTGAAGCGCATCTCCGCGTCCCCACGAAGGAGCGCGGCGGCCGCGTGCGCCGCAGGCCCGCCGTACCGCCACGTCACGCTCAGGACGACGCCGCCGTTCGAGATGTCGACCTCGGCGTCGTCCGCCTTGCCCGCGGGACCGTCGAGCATTCTCGAGCCGGCCAGATCGGATCGGTAACGAAGGGTGTGGCCACTCGTACGCGGCCGGATCTTCCAGCGCGCGCTCCACTCGCTCCAGGGGAAGGTCTGCTCATGAGGTCTCTCCTGCTCGAGCGGCGGACGCCCCGCGCATGTGCCAGCTCGCGCCCCTCAGCACGCCCGCCGTAGAGGCCACCACCCAGATGAGGCCCGCAACGAGCATGAAGATCTGGAAGCTGGGAATGGTGTCGAAGAGGAACGGAACACTCATGAGGAACGTGTAGAGCCCGGGCGCGTGCAAGGTGCCGAAGCGCCACCTCGGGGTTGGGATCGTCCGGGCGATGTACCCCGTGAGCACGCCCCCAGCGAACAGGCCGCTGGGCATCAGCCCGTAGAACGCGACGCCGAGCCACTCTTCCGGGGATTGGCCCGATGCCTGTTGAATCGGTTGGAGCACGGCGAGCACCAACCCGAAGTAGATGGCATTGCCGAGCACGATACCGGCGACGACCGCGAGCACGCGTCTCATGTCACCTCCACACCACCGCCTCGTATGCGAAGAACGCATTGTGGAAGAGCGGCAGGCCGGCACAGGACCATGAACAGGCGGCATCCGCTCGGCGCACGGGGACGCAGCGCGCTACCGGACGCTTGCGATCGCCTTCAACTCGATTGCCAGCTGAGGATCGGGAAGCTGATGCACGGCAACCGTGGTTCGGGTGGGTCCCGAGGGGCCGAAGTACAGGTTCCATGTCTCGTTGAAGCCGCCGTAGTCGGCCATGCTGACGAGGAAGACGGTGACGTCCGCAACGTCGGTGAGTCGGAGGTCCTCGGCTTCCAGCGCGGCGCGAAGATTCTCGATGCAGCCCTGCGTCTGGGCTCGGATGTCGATTTCGAGCGCGCCCGTGGGCCCGCGAGAAGCCCCCTTGACGGAGTTGTCCGGTTGGCGCGCGCTCACCCCAGCGAGGAACAGCAGGTTCCCGGCTCTTCGAGACCGGGCGTACTGCGTGAGAGCCGGTGCGCCCGAGAGATGACCGCCCTTCGCTTCGACCATTTCGCGCCGCCCAACGGATCGCGGCTCGGCTGCGGCCGCGCTCGTACCACCTTACCACCGACCGGGCGCCGGACGCCCCCGCCCCGCGATGTGAGCTGCAAGCCCTTGTTAGGCAGCAGACAGCAACCCTGCATCCGGCCAGGTGTAGCGACAGCTGCGCACGATGGCTCCGCCGTGCGTTTCCATGATGGATACGCCGGCGTTGTCGGCGCCGAGACGCTCGTAGAAACGTCTCGCGGAGGAGTTCACCTCCAACACCCAGAGATAGACCCCGAGGCCGGGGTAGTGCAGGCCGAGCCACGCTCCGGCTTGCCTCATGAGCGAGGACCCGATCCCGCCGCGCTTCGACGCACGGGCAACGTGGATGTTGTCGATGAAGGAGCCCCACTGAGGGTCATGGCCGCCGTAGGCGCAAACGAAGCCCCCGAGGTTCTCGCCGTCGATGGCCAGCTGAACGAACTGGTTGCGGGGCGGGTCGCGGAGCCTCTCGTGCCACACCCGGAGCCGTTCCCCGGGCAGGTCCCCATCGAGGAACGCGTCGGTGAAGGCGCCCCGATAGTTCTCCCGCCAGCTACGCGCGTGAAGCAACGCGACAGCCTCAGCGTCACGCAGCTGTGCTGGCCGATACTCGATCACGCAGCCCTCCGCGGCCCAACGGATCGCGGGCTCACCTTGTCACCGACTGGCCGGCGGCGGCGGCCGACCCAGCGATTGTTCGATGTGCCGGGCGATGCGCTCGGGGTCGCTTCGGGCCAAGCGCTTGCAGAGCTTCACGAACCCGAGACCGAGGAGGCCGAAGAGCCCGACCGCGACGGCCATCGAGACGCCTGCCGAGAGGCCCGCCCAGAGCGAGGTGCCCGTGCGCGCGGCTTGGATGGGGCCGAGAGCAAGACCGCTGAACGAGATCACCGCCAGGAGGCCGAACCAGAGGGTCATGAAGCCCTGCGTGATCAGAGGCAGAGCGAAGTGACCCTGCAGGACGGTTCGGCCGGCTTGCACGGAGAAGTGGCCTCTGAAGATCGGCGCGAACGCGTTCGAGAGGAATGGGCGGTAGTACCGCAACACAACCCGAGAGAGTGAGATGGAGCCAACAACCGAGGGTGAGAAGCGTGCCGACAAGAAGCTCGAGGGTGTCGCTTCGGACAGCGCACGGGCAGCTTCTTCGGGGGAGCCCGCGGCTTCGAAGGACGCCGGGGCTCTACCGTAGAGCTCACCGAGGACGCGCTCGATCATCTCGTGTGCTCGTTACACGGCGGACGCCGGGATGCTTCGGGACGGCGGGCCGCCCTTCGTGAGGAACTCTTGCCACCGTTGAGCAGCGCCGACGTCCGGCAGACCCGTGCCGAGACGCGCCTCGACGAACGCAGAGAAGCTCGAGCTGAAGGGTGCGGGCTTGGCGTGCCACCACGACTGGACGCCCGGAAACGAAATCCACCACGAGAGAGTCGCCGACCATCGTTCCCACACCTCAGCCTCGAGAGCGCCTGCCTGAGATTGGTGATACATGAACTCGAAGGCGCCGAACATCTCGTAGAACGCCCAAGCGAACTGGATGCGCTGCTCAAAAGTCAGAGCGCCCGTGTCGAGGACGCCTCTACCGAAGACCGCAGCCAGGTCTGGATCTGCACTCAGGCGAGCCTGCATGGTCTGCCACCCGGTCCAGGGCCCGGGCGTAGTTCTCGGTACGCAGCGATTGCGTGTTCTGCCGAACCTGGAACGCGAGGTATACGAGCGACAGAACAACGGCGAGCCCGCTGATGAACTCGCCGAGATTCGCCAGCGTTTCGAGAGTCAACGGCCTTCTCCCGCCGTCCAACGGATCGCGGCTCAGCTCCGGCCGCGCGGAATCCTACCACGCCGCGTGTCGGGCCGAGGCTGCCCGTTCGGCTGAAGCCCACGGCCGGCAGCCTCAGTGGCTTGTTAGGCGGATGCCAGTCCCAAGGCGGAGAGGTTGTGCTCCAGGTCCCGAACGGACTTGAAGTGGATGGCGTGCCAACCGGCGCGTCGCGCGCCAGCGATGTTGGCCGGGGAGTCGTCGATGAGGACGAGTTGGTTGGAGGCCACGCCCACGTGGTCGGCGACGCGTTCGAAGAGCGCCGCCTCTGGCTTCAGCGCCCCGAGCTCGCAGGAGAAGAGGATTGGGGAGAAGGCGGTGGCCACCTCTGGCAGGTAGCGGGGAAGCGCTTCGCGGAGGAGGGGCGGATTGTTCGAGAGCAGCCCCACGGGCACGCGGGAGCGAAGGCCACGCGCGACGGCAAGAACCTCTGGGACCGCCTCGAACGCAAGACACCAGGCCGCGGCCACCGAGCCGACGGGAACGTAGGTACCGAGCAGCTCGCAGAGCTTCGAATGCATAGCCGTCGCCGAGTACCGACCGGCATCGAACTCGCGCGACAGACCGGACTCCCAGATTGCTTCGTGAAGGCGAGCGGGTGACGTTGCGCCGAGCGCAGCCAACACGGGGAGGCGACGCTCTGGAACGAAGCGCGCGACGACGCCACCAAGATCGAAGAACGCGAGGGAAGGGGGAGGACCCATGACCAACGGCAGCCGCCCGACGAATGGGCGCTCAGCTGCGAGCCACAGCGCCTCCGTGGCTCGACCGAAGCGCCAGCGTTCGACGCTAGACGGTACCACGGCACGATCGAGCACTGCTGTGGCTCGTCAGCTGCAGCCGCTTGTTAGGCCGCACGCGTGCCGGCTAGCGCTTCGGGAGCCGAACCCGCGCCGCGCACTGCTCGGCTACCGAGGCAAGCGTAGAGCCGCTGAGACTTGCTAGCGCCTTGAGCGCTTGCTGCTCGTACTGCTCGGCGACCCCTGGCTCCGGCTCGTTGAAGGGAGAGGTGCAGATGCCGGCGACCGTAAATCCCCGACCGACGAGCGCAAGGACGCGAGCAGGAGCGACGGGGATGGCCCTCGCGACCGAGTAGTCGAGTGACTCGGTGATGTAACCGTCGGAGGCCTCCTCTAGACGGCGCGCAACCTCGAGCCAAGTGGCGTCTCCGCTCGCGATCGCACTGCACAGCAAGTCGAACTGCTGGTCGTCGACTTTTAGGCGATTGAGTACGGCCAGGGGCCCGGTGGTGTCGATTTCTGAGAGGAGACTCACGGCTGCCGGAAGAGATGCCTCGGGATCGGATGCGGCAATACCAGCACACGCAAAGACGCTGGCTGCGACAAGCCTCGCGAGAAATCTCATGGCTCTCTCCGTGCGGCCTAACAGGTACTAGACCGCATACCCCGCCGCATTCTCCACCGCTGATACGCTGCGTTGCAAGCTGTTCGAAGCGGTCGCCTCGGGGGAGCGTGCCGGCATGTTGGCGACGGGGGTGTGATAGGCCGCGTGCCCACGTCGGATGTAAGGGCGCTCGCGGAGGACGAAACGCTGCGCTCGAAGGTGGTACCGGCTCGAGTCGTGCGCGTGCGGCAAGCCAGCCCTCGCGCATCTGGTACGGTCGCGCCATGTCGGAGCGGAAAGGGCGCTACGCGGTCCGCCGGCTCGGCCGTCCCGCTGCGGTCGAGAGCTCCGAGACGCGCGCGCGGATCCTGCGCGCCGCACGCGAGCACTTCGCGGCGGGCGGGTATCGGCGCGCGAGCAATCAGGCGATCGCGGCCGCGGCGGGCGTGACGCCGAATGCGCTCTATCACTACTTCGCGTCGAAGGCGGATCTGTTCGCGGCGGTGTACGACGCTTCGCTCGCGGTGCTGCTCGAGGCCTATCGCGCGGCGAGCGCGCGCTCGGTCGAGCCGGTCGAGCAGCTCTGCGCGCTGGTCGAGGCCAACGCGACGCTGAACCGTGCACATCCCGGGCTCGCCGAGTTTCTCGCGGTGGCGCCGCTCGAGGCGCGCCGCCACCCCGAGCTCGCCGCGAAGCTCGGCGCGCGCGGCGAGGAGATCGCGCGGCTGATGCGCGAGATCCTCGAAGCCGGTGTGCGCAGCGACCGGCTGGCGCGCGGGCTCGACGTCGACGCCGCGGTCACGCTGCTCACCGCGGCGAGCTTCGGGCTGGCCTGGATCCACGGCGTGCTGCCCTCGGCGGAGGCGCACGAGGCGGCGCTCGGGGCCTTCCAATCTCTTCTGAGGGGCAACTTGCTGTCCCGCGGGGGCTCGGGCCGCGGTCGTAATTGACTACTCGATCAATTCGTGAGAGGTTCAGCAGCCATGTGCCCCACCCCGATGGCGAAGGCGCCGGAGCCGGCGCTCGGCTACGCGCCGATCCCGAAGGAGCGCTACACGAGCCGCGAGTTCGCGCAGCTCGAGTGGGAGCGCATGTGGACGCGGTCTGGCTGCTCGCGGGCCGCGCGTCCGATGCGCCGAACCCGGGCGACTACTTCACCTTCGAGATCGGCCCCGAGTCGGTGCTCGTGGTGCGCCAGCGCGACGGCTCGCTCGCCGCGCGCTACAACGTCTGCATGCACCGCGGCAACCGGCTGCGCGAGCCGGGCCGCGGCCACGCCGAGCGCTTCGCGCTGCCTCTTCCACGGCTGGCAGTACGACCTCGACGGCACGCTGCTCGCGCGCGCTCGATCCGCGAGTGCTTTCCGCAGGGCTGCCGGCCGAGCGGCTCTCGACCTGCGCCCCGTGCGCTGCGAGACCTGGGCCGGCTTCGTGTTCGTGAGCCTCGACCCGGACGCGGCGCCGCTGCGCGACTACCTCGGCGTCGATCCCCGAGCACCTCGATCCGTACCACTTCGAGCGAGTGGAAGATCGCCTTCGACGCCACGATCGAGATCGACTGCAACTGGAAGACGTCGGTCGACGCCTTCAACGAGGCCTACCACCTCTCCGCCACGCACACCTGGACGCTCGAGTTCAGCGACGACGTCAACACGCAGTACGACTGCTACGAGCGCCACACGCGCATGATCTTCCCGGAGGTGCAGGCGAGCCCGCGCCACCCGGGCGCGCGGCACGGTGACGCCCGGCATCGCGCGACCTGTTCCTGCAAGCGCGTCGGCGTCGACGTCGAGCGCTTCCGCGGCGGACCGCGCCGAGGCGCGCGCCGCCTTCGCCGAGGCGATCCGCAAGCTCGGCCCGCTGCTCGGCTGCGACTTCTCGCGAGCTCAACGAGTCGCAGATGTGCGACGACTTCCACTACACGATCTTCCCGAACGTCACCTTCAACATCCACTCGCTGTTCGTCTGGGTGTTCACGCACCGGCCGCATCCCGACGACCCGAACAAGATGTTCTTCGACTTCTGGAGCCTGGTGCGCGCGCCGGCCCAGGAGATCCCGCGCCCGGAGAAGCAGCTGCTTCCGCACGGCGCGACGGCGACACGCTCGCCGGCGCGTGCGAGGGCGGCGAGCTGATGGACGAGGACCTCTACAACCTGCCGCGCATCCAGGCGGGCATGCGCTCGGCGGCCTTCCAGAGCGCTGCACCTCGGCGACCAGGAGGTGCGCATCCGCCACTTCCACGACACGCTGATGCGCTACCTCGAGGCGACGCAGTGGCTGACGCGTGGCGCGACGTCGCCGGTGGCCCTGCCCGCGCCGGGCCGGCATGCGCGCGCGTTCGAGCTCGGCGGCCTGCGAGCTCGTGGTGTGCAACGCCGGCGGGCGCGCTCGTACGCGCTCGAGGACCGCTGCCCGCACGCGTTCGCGCGCGCTCGCCGACGGGCCGGCTCGAGGGCTTCGTGCTCGAGTGCCCGCTGCACGGCGGCACGCCTCGACGTGCGCGACGGCAGCCCGCTGGCGCCGCCGATCCGCCGGCCCGCGCACCACCTATCGCGGTGCGGCCGACGTCGGCCGAGAGCGGCACTCGAGATCGACCTGCACGCGCCGGCGGCCTAGCGCGCGCCGCGAGGAGAACGGCAGCCATGCACGACCTCGTCATCCGCGGCGGAACGGTCGTCGACGGCACCGGCGCCGCGCCGCGCGAGGCGCGACGTCGCGCATCGACGGCGGCCGCATCGCCGCGGTCGGCCGCGTCGCCGGCGCGCGCGCCGCGAGGAGCTCGACGCGCGCGGCAAGCTCGTCACGCCCGGCTTCGTCGACATCCACACGCACTACGACGGCCAGGTCACCTGGGACCCGCTGCTCACGCCGTCGTGCTGGCACGGCGTCACGACGGTCGTGATGGGCAACTGCGGCGTCGGCTTCGCGCCGGTGCGCCCGGGCGAGCGAGCAGTTCCTGATCGGGCTGATGGAAGGCGTCGAGGACATCCCGGGCACGGCGCTCGCCGAGGGCATCGACTGGGGCTGGGAGACGCTTCCCCGAGTACCTCGACGCGCTCGAGCGCGCTGCCGCACGCGCTCGACGTCGGCACGCAGGTGCCGCACGGCGCCGTGCGCGCCTACGTGATGGGCGAGCGCGGCGCGAAGAACGAGCCGGCGACGCCCGACGACATCGACGCAGATGGCGGCGATCGTGCGCGAGGGCATCGAGGCCGGCGCGCTCGGCTTCTCGACGTCGCGCACGCATCGTGCACCGCGCGATCGACGGCGAGCCGGTGCCCGGCACGTTCGCCGCCGAGGACGAGCTGTTCGGCATCGGCCGCGTGCTCGGCGAGCTCGGCCGCGGGCTGTTCGAGCTCGCGCCCGCCGGCGCGATGGGCGAGGACCTCGCCGCGCCCGAGAAGGAGGTGGCGTGGATGCGCCGGCTCTCCGCCGAGATCGGCCGGCCGGTCTCCTTCGCGCTCTCGCAGAACGACGTCGACAAGGAGCAGTGGCGGCGCAGATGCTCGGCGCTGTGCCGCGACGCCAACGCGGCAGGGCGCGCAGCTGCGCGCCGCAGGTCGGCTCGCGCCCGACGATGCTCCTGATCGGGCACTCAGACCTTCCATCCGTTCTCGTACCGGCCGACGCTACCAGCAAGCTCGCCGACGCTGCCGCTGCGCCGAGCGCGTGGCGAAGCTGCGCGACCCGGAGATCCGCCGGCGCATCCTCGTCGGAGAAGACGCCGAGGACGCCGACCCGCGCATCGCGGTGGTGATCACGCTGATCGCGAACGGGCTCCACAAGATCTTCCCGCTCGGCGACCCGCCGGACTACGAGCCGGGCCCGGAGAAGAGCGTCGCAGGCGATCGCGGAGCGCGCCGGGCCGCGACCCCTTCGAGGTGCTCTACGACCTGATGCTCGAGCTCGACGGCCGGCAGCTCCTGATGCTCGCGATCCTCAGCTACAGCGACGGCGACCTCGAGGCGGTGCGCGAGATGCTCGAGCACCCGGACAGCGCGTTCGGCCTCGGCGACGGCGGCGCGCACTGCGGCGCGATCTGCGACGCCAGCATGACCACCTTCCTGCTCACGCACTGGGCGCGCGACCGCAAGCGCGGGCCGCGCCTGCCGCTCGAGTGGGTGGTGCGCAAGATGACGCGCGACACCGCGGAGCTCTACGGCCTCGCGCGATCGCGGCGTCGCTCGCGCCCGGCAAGAAGGCCGACCTCAACGTGATCGACTGCGACACGCTCCAGCTCGCGCTGCCCGAGCTGGTGCACGACCTGCCGGCCGGCGCGCGGCGCCTGATCCAGCGCGCGCGCGGCTACGAGGCCACGGTCGTGTCGGGCCAGGTCACGTTCGCGCGACGGCGAGCACACGCGGCGCGCTGCCGGGCCGGCTGGTGAGGGGAGCGCGCGGCGCGTAGCTAGCGCTGCTCCTCGACCGGCACGTAGAAGCCGAGCGCGCCCATCTCCTCGGTCAGCCGATACCTCGCGGCCAGATAGGCGTGCACCCGGCTCGGCAGGCTGGCCCCGTTCGTGCGGAACACGAGCACCACCGCCGGCGGATCGCTCGCGAGATCCTCGAAGATCCGCTGGAGGTCCTCCTCGCTCTGATCGCCGGGCCGGAGGTAGTTCCACCGCGTCGGGTTCCTGCGCTCGGCGAGCACGTACATCATGGGCTGGTACGGCACGACGAAGATCGGCTGATCCGGCGGCGCATAGGCCTGCGTCTTCTCGATCGCAGCGCGCACGAAGCTCGCCTCTTCCGGCGGAAGACGGACGCCGCCGGCTTCCACGTCGAGCGTGGCCGTTGGCCCCTCGACGGGCGAACGCGTCAGGTGTTGCACCCCGAAGAGCGCTGCGACCGCGAGCGCGAGCGCCACCACGCTCAACGGCCGAGGGAGCGACATGCGCTCGAGCAGCCAGCCGCAGAGCACGAAGGTGGGAGGCAACGTCAACACCAGGTGCCAGGGGTCGAAGCGCACCAGGACCTGGAGAGAGAAGAGCGCGGCGAGCAGGATCACGAAGGCGACGCGGCCCGCGCGCCGGGAGACGCCTCGCCGCCGCGCCCGCCGGGCCCAGACGAGCGCCGCCGCTCCGATCACGAGCGGCGGACCGAAGAAGAACAGGCCGGGGAACCGACCTCCCCACGGCAGCGGGATCACGTCCCGCGGCCGGGGAAAGGGCAGCGTGCTCGCCTCCGGGTAGCGCCCGGCCAGCGACACGAAGAGCTGCTCGCGCATCGGCTCGGCCGCGTCGCTGAGCCACCAGAACGCCGCCAGGGGGAGCAGCACGGCGAGCAAGCCCGCGGCCCAGGGCAGCAGGAAGCGCGCGCGCCCCCCGCGCGGCTCGAAGCAGAGGGCGGTCACGACGCTCGCGGCGCAGACGTACGCGCCGACGTCGAGCCGCGTAGCGAGCGTGAGCGCCGCAGCCGCGCCGGCGAGCGCGCAGAGCGCCGCCCGCGGCCGCTGGCCTGCGAGGCCGCGCAGTGCGAGCAGCGTGGAGACGAGGCTCAGCGCGATGCCCTGCCAGACCGCACGCGGTGAGAACTGGAAGAAGGAGATGCCGAGCACGGCCGCGGGCGCGGCCGCCAGCAGCGCCGCCGGACGCGCCATGATCTGCCGCGCGATCCCGTAGAGCAGGAGCGGGATCAGCACGTAGAGCGCGAGCCCGAGCCCGCGCAGCGTCGCGATCGAGGCGCCGAACGCGTCGAACGCCAACGCGACCGAGTAGAACGAGAGCGGAGGCTGCGTGACGAAGAAGTCGCGGCTCGGCATCTCCCCGTCGAGGACCCGCACCGCGCCGTAGGCGAGCCAGCCCTCGTCGCCGAGATCGATCCCGTCGCGATACCGCGCGAGGCCCGCGAGCAGCAACAGCGCCGCGAGCCCCACGACACAGGCGAGATCGCCGAGGCGCTGCTTCACGGGTGCGATGCTCTTCCGCACGGGTCCCCACGAGATGTGATCGAGCGCACCTTCCAGCCGGGCCCCATGATGCGTCCCCCGGGGCCATCCCTCAATTCGTTCGCCTCGGCCACCGATGAGACCGGACGAGGGGGATCCTGTGCTCGCTCTCGTGGGCGTCGCGATGCTGCTCTTCATCGTGACCTGCTCGGCGGTCGGCATTCGACTGCTGTGGCTGGCGAAGAGCGGCGGTGGCCGGCCGGCGCTGCTCTGCGGCAACGGCTTCAGCCTGATCGCGATCCTCGGCTTCCCGCTCGGCGTGCTCTCGGGCATGGGCATCGCCCCGGTCGGCGAGGTGCTCCTGCCGCTCGCGACCGTGAGCCTGCTCGCCAACTGGCTCGGCATCTCGAGCTTCTTCGTCTTCACCGTGAGCGTGTTCCGCCCGAACGCGCTCTGGGCGCACACCCTCGCGGGCGCCGCGATCGCGTGCATGGGGATGGCGTGCGTCGCGGAGCTCGCCGGTATCGCGCTGGCGCCGGACACCGCGTCTTCGTTCGTCGTCACCTGGGGCTGGTCCGCCACGTTCAACGCGATGTGCATCCTCTGCTTCGGCTGGATGAGCTGCGAAGGCTTCACCGAGTGGTGGAAGTCGCGGCGCCGCCTCGCGCTCGGCCTCTCCGATCCGGTGGTCTCGAACCGCCTGCTGATGTGGGGCGTGTTCGGCGCCTCGACCACCTCGCTCTGTGCGGTGCTCCTCGGCGTGCTGCTCACGCGCCAGCCCACGGTCACGAGCCCCCTCGCGCAGTCGGCGCAGGCCCTGTTCGGCATCGTGAGCAGCGGCGCGGCCACACTGGCCTTCTTCCCGCCGCCCGCCTACCTCGCGAAGCTCCGCCGGCTCGTCCCCGGCCGCTGAGTCCCGCGGGGGATCATTCGTTACATCCAACTGCATTCTTGCAATCAGGTGTAAGCGCAGGGTAGAGTGCTCGCCCGATGGCAGAGCCGGCCGACCTCGACCGCGAGCGCGCAGCAAGCTCGAGCTGCGCGGGCGCATCCTCGAGGCGGCCGTCGAGCTGTTCGAGCGAGCGCGGCGTCGCCGCGACGAAGGTCTCCGACATCTGCGACGCGCGCCGACGTCGCGCACAAGACCTTCTTCAACCACTTCCCGTCGAAGCAGGACCTGGTGCGCGAGATCGCGCGAGCACGCGATCGACGAGCTGCTCGTCGAGATCGAGGCGGCGCGCAAGCAGGGCCGCACCACCGCCGAGCGGCTCGCGCGCTTCTTCGGCGGCATGGCCGAGCGCAGCGCTCGAGGCGGGGCCGATGTTCCGCGAGGTGGTGACCGAGCTCGTGCACGTGGTGCACGAGTCGGGCACGGAGCTCCGAGCAGGCGCGCCGGCTGCACGCCGCCTTCGGCGCGATCGTGCGCGACGGCCTCGCGGCCGGCGACGTCACGCGCCGCCACGACGCCGAGACGCTCACCGAGATGATCCTGGGCGCGTACTACGTGCTGATCTTCAACTACGCGAACCTCGACGACTTCCCGCTCGCAGAACAGGCGCGCGGCGGTGGCGCGCTTCCTCGCGGACGCGCTCGCGCCGCACGCCCGGAGGAGTAGACATGGCCCGACGCGAAGACGAGCACGATCCGCTGCCCGATCCCGAACGGCTGGTTCGCCGTCGCGTGGAGCCGCGAGCTGCACGAGGGCGACGTGCGGCCCGCTCCACTACTTCGGCGAGGAGCTGGTGCTGTTCCGCACGCGCTCGGGCGAGGCGCGCGTGCTCGACCCGTTCTGCCCGCACCTCGGCGCGCACCTCGGCCACGGCGGCCGCGTGATGGGCGAGACGATCCGCTGCCCGTTCCACGGCTGGCAGTACGACGGCCAGTCGGGCGACTGCGTGCACATCCCGTACTGCGAGCGGATCCCGCCGCCAGGCGCGCGTGCGCGCCGTGGGACGTGCAGGAGAAGAACGGCATGGTGTTCGTGTGGCACCACGGCGAGGGGAAGCCGCCGGAGTGGGACTTCCCCGCGCTGCCCGAGATCGGCCACCCGGACTGGTCGCGAGCCGCGCACGCACGAGCTCGTGATCGCAGGCGCACGTGCAGGACACGCACGAGAACAACAACGACCCGGTGCACTTCCAGTTCGTGCACGGGATGGTCGAGACGCCGCCCTCGCGAGATCCAGCTACTCCGACGGCGGCCGCCACTACCGGATCGTGAGCACCAGCGAGCAGGTGACGCCGTTCGGCACGTTCCAGATGTCGCTGGTGCGCGACTCGTGGGGCCTCGGGCTCACCGCGGTCCGCAGCGTCGGCATCCCGGACGCCGGGCTGCTGATGTACTCGTCGACGACGCCGATCGACGAGACGCGCGTGCACTCGCGCTGGCTGCTCACCGCCACCAACAACTGGTCGACCTCGCCGGCGAGGAGTTCATGAAGGGGCTCACCGACGGCGTGCAGCAGGACTTCCCGATCTGGAAGAACAAGGTGCACCGCGCGCGGCCCGTGCTGTGCGAGGCCGACACCTACCTGGCCGAGTTCCGGCAAGTGGGCGCGCCAGTTCTACAGCCAGTCCGAGCGGACGGCGAGGTCGTGCGGCGCGGCGCGACACGATCGCTATCTCGTGATCTCCGTCCGACGGCCACGCCGGGCTCCCGCCCGAGCGCTACCGCGACTACCTCGAGCCGAAGTACCACGCCGCCTTCGACGCCGCGCTGCCGATCCAGATCGAGATGACGAAGGCGGCGGAGAAGCGCTTCCTGATCGCCGACATCAACGCCGAGTGGCGGCGCGGCCGCGAGCGCGCGCTCTCGGGCGCGTGGGACTCACGACGCGCGCCTCGAGGTGCTCGACGGCGACGGCATCGCGGGCGAGATCCTGTTCCCGGACGGCATCACCGAGATGAACTCGCCGCCGTTCGGCGGCGGCTTCTCGATGCCGACCGAGAGCGTGGTGCCCGAGCTGCAGTGGGCGGGCTGCGCGCGCCCACAACCGCTGGATCGCGGAGTTCGTCGCGATGGCGCCCGAGCGGCGCGTGGGCGTCGCGAGCGTGCCGATCGCTCTGGGACGTCGAAGAGGCGGTGCGCGAGATGCGCTGGGCGCGCGAGCACGGGCTCAGCGGGCGATCCTGTCCCGTGCATGTGGGGCAAGCTCGCGCCCTACCACCACCCGCGCTACGACCCGACTCTGGGCCGGCGTGCCAGGACCTCGACGTCGTCGATCCACTTCCACTCGGGCCCGGCGCCGTCGGAGGACTACTTCGGCCCGCCGCCGCAGCCGGGCCTCGCCCGAGCTGCCCGGCGCGATGGGCATCTACGTCTCCGAGGTCGTGTGGTGGAACGTGCGGCCGCTCACCTTCATGATGTGGGGCGGCGTGTTCGAGCGCTTCCCGCGGCTCAAGGTGGCGATCACCGAGGGCACCGACGGTCTGGGTGCCCGAGTACCTGCGCGCTGCTCGACCAGCGCTACGCAGAGACGCACTACTCGCAGAAGCTCGGCGACTACCGCAGCCACCTGTCGATGCAAGCCGTCCGAGTACTTCGCGCGCAACGTGCTGCTCGGCGCGTCGTGCATGCCGCGGCGCGAGGCCGAGCTGCGCCACGAGATCGGGCGTCGCGAACATCATGTGGGGCAGCGACTATCCCGCACCCCGAAGGCACGCTGGCCGGTGACGCGCGAGCAGATGACCGAGACCTTCCGCGGGCTGCCCGAGCGCCGAGATCGCCGCGATGCTCGGCGGCAACGCCGCCGCGTCTACGGCTTCGACGTCGAGAAGCTCGCGCCGCTCGTGGCCCGCATCGGCCCCGAGAAGCGCGCATTCCTACTAAGGAGAGCTCCGCGATGACGCCGGCTCCGCTACGTGCAGTACGCTCGAGCAGATGAAGCAGGCGCGCGAGGCGAATCCCGAGTTCCTGCCGAGCACGGTGCGCCAGATCCGCGCGAGTACGAGACCGATCCGAAGATCACGCGCGCGCTCGCTGCCGAAGCCGCTCGAGCCGCCCGCGAAGCCCGAGGTGTGCGTCACCTTCATCGCACGTCGCGATGCACCTCTCGCCCGAGCGCACGATCGAGATCGGCTCGGCGATCTTCGGCGTGAGCGCGCTCTACGACGGCGTCGACGGGCGTCTTCCTCATCACCATGCCGATGACGACCGAGCAGGCCGTGATCGGCGGCCGCGAGACCTACGGCGAGCCGAAGAAGATCGCGCAGATCGAGTTCTCGAAGGACGGCGAACCGCGGTGCGCCGCGAAGGTGAGCCGCATGGGCATCACCTACCTCTCCGTCTCGGGCACGGTCGGCCAGGCGCTCGGCCCGCGCGAGTTCGTCGAGTACGGCTACTGCGTGAAGACGTCGCCGTCCTGCGACCCGGCGCGCGCGCTCGACGGCGATCCGCTGCTGGTGCGGCTCGAGTGGCGCCACAAGCACACCGGCGCGTGGCAGATGGACGGCGGCTCGCTCGTGCTCGGCGAGTCGCCGGTCGATCCGGTCGCCGACGTGCCGGTGCGGCGCCTGGTGCGCTGCGAGTACGAAGAGGGCGGCAGCCAGAGCAACGGCCGCGTGCTGCGGACGATTCCCGGCGAGTGGTTCCTGCCGTTCCTGCACGGCCGGTACGACGACGCATCCGGCGTCGGGATCGAGGTGTGAGCAAGCGCCGCCACGGCGCGCGCAGCGAGCCCACGCGAGGCTTTGCCTCGCGTGAGGCGAGCGGAGATCATCGATGAAGGACTTCGCCGGCAAGGTCGCGGTGGTGACCGGCGGCGCGTCGGGCGTGGGCCGCGCGCTCGGCGCGCGCCTCGCGCGCGCCGGCATGAAGGTGGTGCTGGCCGACGTGGAGGCGCCCGCGCTCGAGCGCACGGCGGGAGAAGTCGCGCGCGAGACGGGCGCCGACGTGTCGGGCGTGGTCTGCGACGTGACGCGCTTCGAGGCCGTCGAGGCGCTCGCGCGCGCGGTGGTGGCGAAGCACGGCCGGGTTCACGTGCTCTGCAACAACGCCGGCGTGGGCGCGCAGGAGGACGCGCCGCTCTGGGAGCTGCCGCTCTCCGACTGGCGCTGGACGTTCGCCGTGAACGTCTGGGGCGTGATCCACGGCATCAAGGCCTTCCTGCCGGGCATGCTGGCGCACGGCGAAGAGGGCCACGTGATGAACACCTCGTCGGGCAACGGCGGCCTCACGCTGGTGGCCGGCACGCCGATCTACTCGGCGAGCAAGGCGTCCGTCAGCGCGATCACGGAGACGCTCCACCTCCAGCTCGTGCAGCGGAAGGCGAAGCTCCACGCGCACGTGCTCTACCCCGGGCCGCACATCGTCACCTCGAACATCTTCGACGCGCGCCGCAACCGGCCCGCCGAGTTCACGCGCGAGGTGCCGCAGCAGGCGCCGCCCATCACGCTCGACACGATCCGCTCGCTCGCGAAGCTCGGCGGCGTCGAGCTCCAGACCACCACGCCCGAAGAGGTGGCCGAGCACGCCTTCCAGGGCCTGCTCGACGACGCCTATTTCATCCTGCCCAGCTCGCCGGAGGGCGAGGCGCGCTTGCGCGAGCGCTTCGATAACGTGCTCCAGCGCCGGAATCCGGTTCCGCCGCCGTACTAGGGCACCGACCATCGCGCACCCGAAAGTCATCTCTGCCGCAGAAGCCGCCGCGCTCGTGCGCTCGGGCGACTGGGTGGACTATGGCGGGAACGTCTCGCAGCCCGACCTGTTCGACCGCGCGCTCGCAGCGCGCGCGAACGAGCTGCGCGACGTCAAGGTGCGCACCTGCTTGAGCCTGCGGCCCCGCGCGATCGTCGCCGCCGACCCCACCGGCGAGCGCTTCCAGATGTACTCGTGGCACTTCTCCGCCTACGACCGGAAGCTCCACGACGCGGGCCAGATGCACTACATCCCGATGAACTTCGGCGAGGCCCCCGACTACTACCGCCGCTTCATCGAGCCGCCCGAGGTGGTGTGCGTCAAGGCCTGCCCGATGGACGAGCACGGCTTCTTCAACTTCAGCGCTTCTGTCACCTACGCGAAGGCGCTCACCGAGCGCGCGAAGGTGCTGATCATCGAGACCGCCCCGCAGCTGCCGTACGTGTACGGCGGCGAGGAGTCGGTGCACGCGAGCGAGGTGGACTTCGTGATCGAGGGGCCGGACGAGCCGCCCCCCGAGCTCGTGAACCCCGAGCCGACGGAGGTGGACCGCACGGTCGCGAAGCTGATCGCCGCCGAGCTCGAGGACGGCGCCTGCCTCCAGATCGGCATCGGCGGCATGCCGAACGCCGTGTGCAGCGTGCTCCGCGACGCCGGGCTCCGCGACCTCGGCATCCACACCGAGATGATGGTGGACGGCATGATCGACCTGATCGACGCGGGCATCGTGACCGGCGCGCGCAAGACGCTGAACCGCTTCCAGTCCGTGTTCACCTTCGCGCTCGGCTCGCAGCGGCTCTACCGCTTCATCCACCGGAACCCGCGCGTGCAGAGCTATCCGGTGGACTACACGAACCTGCCGAGCCAGATCATGCAGAACGAGCGCGTGGTGGCGATCAACAACACCACGCAGATCGACCTGCAGGGCCAGGCGGCCTCCGAGTCCGACGGGCACCGCCATCTCACGGGCACCGGCGGGCAGCTCCAGTTCATGCGCGGGGCCTATGCTTCGAAGGGCGGCAAGTCCTTCCTCTGCCTGTCGTCGGTCTACGAGCGGAAGGGCGAGCGCAAGAGCCGCATCGTCACCACGCTCACGCCGGGCAACGTCGTCACCACGCCGCGCACCGACGTGATGTACGTGGTGACCGAGTACGGCGTGGTGAACCTGAAGGGCAAGTCCGTGCCCGAGCGAGCGCGGGCGCTGATCGGCATCGCACACCCCGACTTCCGCGAGAGCCTCGCGCGCGAGGCGCGCGAGAAGAAGCTGGTGCCCGCGGGGTATCTCTAGGCCCCTCAAGCCGGGGTCAGTGCGCCGCCGAAGAGGGAGCAGGGGGCTCCCCGGATGCCTTCGACAGCCGCGATCAAGGGCTCGGCCTTCAGCAAGGTAGTGGAAGACGTCGCCAAGCTACTCGCTCGGCAGGCGCTCTCCAGGTCGGAGGCGGCGCGAAGGCTCGCCCCCGAAGATTTTTCGCTGCTGGACAAGGGCATCATCATCTCGTCCTGGTACGACATTCGCTCGTACGTGCGGCTGAGCGAGCTGCTTCTGGAAGTCGAAGGTCACGGAAACCACGAGTACCTGCGAGAGCGCGGTCGTCAGACGGCGCAGCGACTGCTGGAGCAGGGTCTCTACGCGCAGCTCGAGTACCTGCAGCGCACCGAGGCGTCGAAGGTCGAGGCCGAGAGCACGCGCTTCGCAGCCTTCGGCCGGGATCTACGGCTCCTCACGACGCTGAGCGCGAGCATCCTCAACTTCTCGAAATGGGGTGCGAGGATCGACCCGGATCACGCGAGCCGGTATCTGATCGAGGTGTCCGACGCGCAGGACTTCCCCGAAGTGCTGTGTTGGACGTCCGACGGCTTCGTGAATCAGATGGCCGCGCAGCACCGGCAGGGGGGTGATCTCTGGGGCTGGGAGCGCGTCCGCACCGATTGCATCGTCTTCCGAATGACCCGGCCACTGTAGGCGCCCCACCGGTCCGTTGCGCCGGAGCTCAGCGCGGGGTCGCTCGGGCGGCAGTCGGCACGAAGCGCGCGATGATGCGCGCCAGCTCGAGGGGCTGGTCGCCCTGCACGGAGTGGCCCGCCCCCGCCACCACGATCACCTCCGCGTCGGGCTTGCGCCGGCGCAGCTCGGCCACGTCGGCGTCGTCCACCACACCCGAGAGCGCGCCGCGCACGAGCAGGAGCGGGACGCGTAGCTTCGCGACGTCGTCCCAGAACGCCCCGAAGCCGAGGTCGTCGCCGCCCGCCACGGCGCTGCGCAGGCGGTTCAGCCGGTCGTAGCGCCAGACCCAGCGGCAAGTCTGCGGACGCCGCGACTGGCCACCGGGCGGGTCGCTGGCGGATGCGGGCGGCGTGGTCCCGGTCGACGCCGCACGCATCCGGTCGCCTGTCGACTCGTCGTCAGTCGCGGCGTCCCAGACGGGCCGCGCGTTGTGCAGCACGCCGCGGCGCAGCGACGACACCGAGCGCGTCGGGTTGTGCGCGATGGTGCGCGCGAGGATCTCGTCGAAGCTGGCGAACGACTCGGGCCCCGCGACGAAGGCCACGATCGGCTCCGCCTTCACCGCGTTCGCGCCGGGCGTCACGTCCACGAGCAGCGCGCGGCGCACGAGGTCGGGGCGCAGCGCGGCCAGCGCCAGCGCGGTGAGGCCGCCGAGCGACATGCCCACCACGGCGGCCGCGCGCGGAGCGAGCTTCGCGACGGCTGCGGCGACCGCTTCGCCGTTGCGGCGCGGGCCGTAGTCGTGGTCGTCGCGCCAATCCGAACGGCCGTGGCCGGGCAGGTCGAGCGCGACGAGCGGGCGGCCGAGCGCGAGCGCCACCGTGTCCCAGGTGTGCGCGTTCTGTGCCCCGCCGTGGAGCAGCACCAGCTCGGGCTCGCCCCGCCCCCACACCAGCGCCGAGACGCGCTGCCCCGGCGCGACCTCGACGGCGCGCCGCTCCACCGCCGGCGGCCCGCTCCAGGCCAGCCCCACCTCCGCCGCGTTCTCGTGGAACAGCCCGAGCTCGTCGTACCCGTCACGAAGGGGACGTTCCCTTTCGGTCACGAATCGCGCTCGTGACGGAAAAGGAACGTCCCCTTCGTGACCGCCCTCATAGCGTGAGGGGGAGGGCCGTCGGGCCGCGGAGCACGACCGAGGCGCGGCGGCCGGGCGGCTCCGTCGGGCCGGTGAAGCTCGGGAAGCGACGCAGCAGGCCGGTGAGCGCGACCTCCGCCTCGAGTCGTGCAAGCGGTGCGCCGAGGCAGACGTGCGGGCCGAGGCCGAAGGCGAGGTGGCCGCGATCGCCCCGCGTGACGTCGAGGCGGTCGGGGTCGGGAAAGCGCGCCGGGTCGTGGTTCGCCGCGCCGAGCAGGCAGATCGCGAGCTGCCCGCGCCGGAAGTGCTGGCCGCGGAACTCGAGATCCTCCGTGATCACGCGGTCGGTCACCTGCACGGGCGAGTCGAAGCGCAGGAACTCCTCGACCGCGGCCGGGATCAGGCTCGGGTCTTCCTGCAGGCGCTTGCGCTCGCCGGGATTTCGGAGGAGCGCGAGCACGGCATTGCCGATCAGGTTCGTGGTGGTCTCGTGCCCCGCCGCCAGCAGGAGCCCGCAGAGCGCGAGCAGGTCGGCCTCGTCGAGAGCAAAGCCGTCCTCCTCGGCCGCGATCATCGCCGAGAGCAGGTCGTCCTTCGGCGCGCGGCGGCGCTCGGCGAGGAGCCCGCGGAAGTAGCCGGCGAGCCCCTCCGCGCCGCGCCACGCCGGGCGCAGCCCGTCCCGCCCGGAGATCACGTCGAGGATCTCCACTACCTCGCTCGACCAGACGCGGAAGCGCTCGCGATCTTCGAGCGGCACGCCGAGCAGCTCCGCGATCACGATCACCGGGAGCGGGTGGGCGAGGTCGTGGACCAGCTCCATCTCGCCCTTCGCTGCAACCGCATCGAGCAGCTCGTCCACGACGGCCTCGATGCGCGGGCGCAGCGCCTCGACCCGGCGCGGCGTGAACGCCTTCGAGACGAGGCTGCGGACGCGCCGGTGCTCCTCGCCGTCGAGCATCAGCAGATTGCGGTCGAGCATGTTCACGAAGTCGGGGTGGCGCCGCGACGCGCGCCGCATCAGCCGGAACGGCAGCAGCTTCGTGCGATCGGTGGAGAAGCGCGGGTCGCGCAACGCCGCCGCGACGTCGTCGTAGCGTGACAGCACCCAGCTGCCCTGCCAGCGGTTGCGGCGGATCGGCGTCGTCTCGCGCAGCCGGCGATAGGCGGGCACCGGGTCGCGCCGGTTCTCTTCGAGCCACGGGTTGAAGCCGCCGAACACGAAGCCGAACAGCCGCAGCGGCCACTGCAGCGAGACGAGCCACTGGAAGAAGCGGAGCATGGAGACTCCCAGGCGCGCCCGGAGACTACTCCGGAGTCACGTACGCCGCCGTGATCCCGCCGTCGACCAGGAAGCTGGCGCCCGTCACGAAGGAAGACTCGTCGGAGGCCAGGAACACCACCGCCTCCGCGATCTCGCGCGCCTCGCCGAAGCGGCCGAGGGGGATGTGCACGAGGCGGCGCTGCCGCTTCGCCTCCGTGTCGAGGAACTTCATCAGCAGCTCGGTGCGCAGCGGCCCGGGGCAGAGCGCGTTCACGCGGATCTTCTCGCGCGCGTGGATCACCGCCAGCTCGCGCGAGAGCGCCAGCACGCCGCCCTTGCTCGCGGTGTACGCGAGCTGCGGCGTCGCGGCGCCGAGCAATGCCACGAAGGAGGCGGTGTTGATCACGCTGCCGCCGCCCGCGCGTCGCAGCGCCGGGATGCCGTGCTTGCAGCCGAGGAACACGCCCTTGAGGTTGACGTTCATGGTGAGGTCCCACGTCGCCTCGTCCGTGGTCACCGCGTCGTCGTCGGTCGGCAGCATGATGCCGGCGTTGTTGAACAGCACGTGGAGCGCCCCGAAGGCACGCTCCGCCTCCGCCACCATGCGCTCGCAGTCGGCGCTCTTCGAGACGTCGGCGCGCGCGAAGATCACCTCCGCGCCGGCCGCGCGCAGCTGCTCCATGGCCGACCTGCCCGCTCGCTCGTCCAGATCCACTGCCGCGATGCGCGCGCCTTCGCGCGCGAAGGCGAGGGCGGAAGCAAAGCCGATGCCGCTCCCCGCGCCCGTGATGAGCGCCACCTTGCCCGCGAGACGACCGGCCATGACGGCTCTCTCTAGGGCTCTCGCCGCCGGCTGGCAAGCCGTCTGTTAGCTTCGTTCCCCACCATGAAGATCCTGTCCGTGAACGTGGGTCAGCCGCGCGAAGTCGAGTGGCGCGGCGAGCTCGTGCGCACCTCGATCTGGAAGGCGCCGGTGGCAGGCCGCGTCGCGCTGCGCGGCACGAACCTCGCCGGGGACGAGCAGTCCGATCTCCGCGTGCACGGCGGGGCGGAGAAGGCGGTCTACGTCTACCCGAGCGAGCACTACGCGTTCTGGCGCGCCGAGCTGCCGGGCACGGAGCTCGGCTTCGGGCAGTTCGGCGAGAACCTCACCAGCGAGGGTCTGCTCGAGAGCGAAGTCTCGATCGGCGACCGGCTGCGCATCGGCAGCGCCGAGCTCCAGGTCACGCAGCCCCGCGTGCCCTGCTTCAAGCTCGGGATTCGCTTCGGCCGGCCCGACCTGGTGAAGCGCTTCCTGCGCGCGGGACGCAGCGGCTTCTATCTCGCAGTGGTGCGAGAGGGCGAGCTCGGGGCCGGCGACGCCGTCGAGCGCATCCCGGTGGCAACGCCGAGCCTCAGCGTGGCCGAGGTGGCGGACCTCTACGCCGGGCGCAATGCGGACCGGGGGCGCCTGCGGTTCGCGAGCCAGCTCGCGGATCTGCCGGCGGGCTGGCGCGAAGGCTTCCGCCACGCGCTCGAGCAGGGCGCCTAGTCGTGCGCGTGCGGGCGCCGGGTCTGGCGCTTCTTCTCGCGCTCGCCGCCGGCTGCTTCGGGCCCGAGCACCTCGAGCCCGAGCAGGGCGGCCGCGACTACGGGCTGCAGGGCGAGTACGCGAACGAGAGCTTCGGCGCGCAGGTGATCGCGCGCGGCCACGGGCGCTTTCTCGCGGTGCTCTACGAGGGCGGGCTCCCGGGCGCCGGCGCGGGGCAGGGCCTGCCCGCCGCCGCCACCGGTCGCGACGACGGAGCGGCGGTGCCGCTCACGGGCGACTTCGACGGCACGCTGAAGGACGGCACCCTGCGCGTGCACACGGCGGGCGGCGAATCGGCGGTGCTGCGCCGCATCGAGCGCGAGAGCCCGACGCTCGGCGCGGCGCCGCCCGCCGGCGCGGTGGTGCTGTTCGGCGCGCCCGACCTCGCCGCCTTCGCCGAAGGGAAGCTCGATCCGCGCGGCTTCCTCGCGGCCGGCGCACGCACGAAGGAGCGCTTCGGGAGCTTCACGCTGCACCTCGAGTTCCGGACGCCGTTCATGCCCGACGCGCGCGACCAGTTCCGGGGCAACAGCGGCGTGTACCTCCAGGACCGCTACGAGATCCAGGTGCTCGACTCGTTCGGCCTCTCGGGCGAGAGCAACGAGTGCGGCGCGATCTACGAGCAGCGCGCGCCCGACCGGAACATGAGCTTCCCGCCGCTCGTCTGGCAGACCTACGACATCGACTTCCAGGCCGCGGGCTTCGACGAGAGCGGCGCGAAGACGAGCCCGGCGAAGGTGACGGTGCGCCAGAACGGAGTGCTCATCCACGACGACGTCGAGCTGACCGGGCCGACCGGCCACGGCGAGCCCGAGGGTCCCGAGCCGGGCCCGCTCGTCCTGCAGGACCACTGGAACCCGGTCGTCTACCGCAACATCTGGCTCGTGCCGCGCTGACGCTTCTCACTCCCGCAGGGGCGGCATGGGCACGCCCTCGCGGATCTTCTCCGAGAAGTTCTCGTCCGTCGCCGCGAGCGCCCGCTCGTCGATGGAGCCGCGCGCCTTCAGCTCCGCGAACGGCAGGCTCGTGTCGAGCGAGCCCCGCTCGTAGAGCAGCTCGGGCAGGTAGCCGTTGGCGAGCAGCTTCCACGAGAGCGCCAGGTTGCCGCCTGCGTCGAGCACGCGCTGGCGGATCGTGGTCGTGCAGTTCGTGGTGAGCGCGTTGTACCAGCCGGGGGTAGCCGCGAGGTCGTTCATCGCCTCGAGGTAGTTCACCAGGAAGGCCCGCGCGCGCGCCCGGGTCGGCCGCAGCCGGTAGACATAGACGTCCTCGTGGCGGAAGTTCGAGCGGAGCTTCACCACGTCGCGCTCGTCGGCGGCGATGTAGATCAGCTCGTACTGGCGGAAGAAGCCGGCGATCGCCGAGTACTCCTCGCCCTTCTCCTTGCGGGTCTCGATCGAGACCGCGAGGCGCTGCCCGTCCGAGAACGACCAGCTCATGATCGTGTGCGCGATCAGCGGCGAGCCCCAGTGCGAGAAGAAGATGTCGAGGCCGTCGAGCTTCGCGAGGTCGTAGTGGCGATCCTCCCAGCGCTCGTCCCAGTCGGTCTCGCTGCGGTAGCGGAAGTCGCGGACGTTCCGCACCGTCACGAGGTCACCGTCGATCTCGGCGCTGGGCGCGCGCGCCACGTCGGCCTGCCAGTCGCGGGAGTTCGAGGCCGCGAGCGATCCCCACCACGCGAACACGAGCACGGCCAGCGCGGCGAGGGCGAGGGCCGCGCGCGAGTTCGGCCGCAGCAGGGCGACGCTGCCGAGCGCGGCGAGCACGACGGCGGCGGCCAGCGCGCCCCGCAGCCCCTGCGGTCCCGGGCCCGCGTACCACAGCGCGGCGCCGCCCCAGGCGCCGAGCCCGAGGGCGAGGATCCAGAGCAGGAAGCGCGTCATCGCAGCCTCGCCACTTCTTCGCCGCTGAGCGCCGGCGGCGCGGGCGCGCGGCCCGGCGGCGCGAAGCGCACGGCGACCCACTCGAGCAGCGTGGCGAGTCGCGCGTCGGAGAGCGACGACTGGCGCACACCGGGGACCGAGAGCAGGCGCGCCCGGCCGGCGGGCGTCTCGAGCAGCGCGGCGACGCCGAACAGCGAAGGCACGTGTCCCGGCACGCCGGCTCCGTCCGCGCCGTGGCAGCCGCGACACTGGAGCGCGTAGTCCGTCTCCAGCGCCGACTGCCCCGCGGCGCCGCTCGCGGCGAGGCAGATCAGCCCGATGCCGAGCACGGTCCTCACTTCTCGGGCTGTGCCTGCTCGGCGACGCCGAGCACGATCGCGGTCGAGCAGTGGTAGACGTTCGTCGAAGTGCCGGCGCACCAGTTGATGTCATTGCTGCGATGCGGGTAGTAGATGGGTCGGTCGCCTTCGTTGTGGTTGCAGAAGCAGCGCCCGCAGTAGCCCTTGCCGCAGCAGTCGTTGTACGAGATCAGGTAGTTGCGCCCGTCGCCCGGGTTCTTGCAGGTGCCGATCCACGTGACGGGCGACATCTCCGTGCCGGGCGGGCACGCCGTCACGCTGCCGCCGCAGCACGCGCACAGGAAGCCGTCGATCGCGCAGTGCCGCCAGTACTCGCAGCTCGTCGGGTCGTCGGCGGGCGCCGGCTCGGCCGAGCCCCGCGCCACCGGCAGCAGCGGCAGCGCCGCGCCGCCGGCGAGCCACACGCCGAGACGGGCGAGGAAGCTCCGGCGCGAAAGGCGCGCGGCGAGCCCACGCGCGGCGCCTTCGGTCCAGCGGTCGAGTCGACTGGGGCGGGTCATGCGCCGCCTCCCTGCGCGCGCTTCGCCAGGTGCTCCTGGAGCGAGGCGACGCCGAGCGCCTCGGCCTCGAGCAGGCTCTCGAGGTGCTCGCGCGAGTTCACGAGGCCCTGGCTGCGCAGCACGCCCCGCGCGTCCACCAGCGCCGCCCACGGCAGGCGCGGCACGCGATAGGCGAGGCCGAGCGGCTGCGAGAGCACGTAGCCGAGCTCGCCGAGCGCGTGCTCGCGTACGAAGGCCTCGTGCTCGGCGCGCGGGCCGTCGCTCGCGAGCACCACGCGCAGGCTCCGCTCGCGCTTCGCGAGCGAGCGCAGCGCGGGCAGCAGCGTGCGGCACACCGGGCAGCTCGGCGAGACGAAGACGAGCAGCAGGCTCCGGCCCGCCGCGTCCGTGCCGCCGATGGAGAGCGGGCGGCCGGAGAAATCTTCGAGCTCCAGCGCCGGCGCGGCCTCGCCCTCCTTCGGCCCGCCGGCGAGGGAGAGTGCACCCGCCGGGCCGAGCCGCTGGTGCAGTAGCCCGACCTGGCGCGCGAGCGCGAGCACCACGAGCGCGAGCGCCGCCACCACGACCCAGAGCACGGCGTTCGAGACGACGAGTGCGTCGCTCATCGCGCAACCGGCCGCGCGAGCAGCGTGCTCGATGCCGCGTAGAGCGCAGCCGCGGTGCCCACGCGCCGCGGCGAGCGTGAGCGCGTCGAGTCCCGTGAGGGCGCGCGGCGCCGCCGGCAGCCCACTCGCGAGCGCCGCGCCCGCGAGCAGCAGATTGCGCAGCACGAGCGCCTCCGAGAGGGCGTGGCGGCCGAGCGGCCCGCCACAGCCGCAGTCGATGTCGCGCCGCCCGCGCGCGAGGTTCACCGCGATCGCGAGCGCGTAGAGAGACAGGAGCGCGGCCGCGCCGAACGCCGCCGCCGCGCACGCCGCCGGCAGCCAGAGGCCCGCCGCGAGCGCCAGCTCGGCGACGGCGAAGCCTGCGGCCGCCGGCGCGGCGAGCGCGGCCGGCAGCAGCCGGTAGTCCGCGACCGCGGCGGCGAAGGCGCGCAGATCGCGCAGCTTCGCGAGCGCGGCCGCGGCGAGCAGCCACGCGAGCCCGGCACGCAGCGCAAAGCTCCACACCGGATCGATCATGGGACCACCAGCAGGCCGCCGCCGATGCCGACCTCCTCGATGTCGCGCAGGTGCTCGCCCGTGCGCGCGTCGTACACGCCAACGGCGCCGCTCTGGCGCTCGCCGGCGAGCAGCAGCGGCGCGTCGTCCTGCGTCACCGCCAGCGTGTCGGCGCCGGGGTTCGGGAGCACATGCTTCAGCAGCCAGTCCACCACGCCGCCGGCGTCGATGCCCATCTGCGGGCGGAGGAAGGCGGCCGTGAGGTTTCCGAGCGTGATGCGCTGCACGAGCTTCCGCTCCGCGAGGTCGTACACCCAGACCTCGGGGCCCGGATCCTTGTGGCTGCCCGCGCTGCCCTGGTGCACGACGGAGTAGAGCCGGCCGCTCTTCTGGTGCAGGGCCAGATGCTGCATGCCGCCGATGCGCCAGCCGGCGCCGCGCTCCGCCTCGCTGAACAGCGGCCACGGCTCGGCGGCCGCGGGCGCCGCACCGGCGAAGTCGATCGCGAACAGCCGGCCCTCGAAGGAGGCGAAGCGCCAGAGTGCGCCGCTGCGCACGCCCTTCTCGGTGAGCGGGTCGGCGGTGGCGTCGAAGAACACCGTGCTGCGCGCGCGCCCGGCCTCGTGGCCGGCGTCGTCGAGCGTGATGGCGAGCGCGGTTCCGTCGCCGCACAGCATGCCGAACTGGCGCGGCCCGACCGGCAGCACCAGCGCGCAGCCGGGCGTCGGGATCTGGCCCGCGAAGCTGCGGCTCTCGAGATCCACCACGGAGACGGACGTGCCCGGGTCCTGGTTCAGCACCACGAGGAAGCGGTCGCCGTCGAGCAGGCCCGCGAGCGCGACGCCGTTCCCGTTGTCGGCGCGCTTCGGCGGGATCACCACCTCGCCCGCGACGGCGAGCGACGCGGCGTCGTAGATCGTGACGAGGTCGGTGCGCACGCCTCGGTGGCCGCGCGAATAGACCGTCTCGACGACGTAGACCTCGTGGCGGACCCGCGAGATCTGTGGGCGCAGGGGCGCGACGCCCTGGCCGCCGTCCACCATGCCGAGCATCCGCCCGGAGTCGGCGTCGAAGAGCGCGCTGCGGTTGAGCACCGAGTCGGAGGCCCAGACCCAGTGACTTCCGATCTCGGTGGGGAGCTTCGCCACTTCTCCGACCTTCTCCGGCGCGACTTGCGCAGAGGCGGCGCTCGAGCAGAGCAGGATGGAAGCGAGGAGGCCGATTCGGAGCACGCCGCGTAGCATACTCCCACCCGCTGGAGACCTCGCCATGAAGTTCACCTGGTTCAACCTGATGCCGTGGCCGCACCTGCCCGACGACTTCCGGCAGCGGTACCGCTCGGTCTGGGTGGACATCCCGAGCGAGCTGTTCGACCCCGAGGAGGGGAACCGCGTCTACCACCGCTACATGGACCAGCTCGAGTACGCGGACTCGCTCGGCTTCGACGGCATCGGCGTGAACGAGCACCACCAGAACGGCTATGGGCTGATGCCCTCGCCCAACCTCATCGCGGCGGGGCTCGCGCGGCGGACCTCGCAGGCCGCGATCTGCGTGATCGGCAACTCGATCGCGCTCTACAACCCGCCGATCCGCGTCGCGGAAGAGTTCGCGATGCTCGACGTGATCTCGGGCGGGCGGCTGGTGGCGGGCTTCCCGGTCGGCACGCCGATGGACACGAACTTCTGCTACGGGCAGATCCCGGCGCTGACACGCGACAAGTACTACGAGGCGCACGATCTCATCATGCGCGCGTGGTCCGAGCGCGAGCCGTTCGCGTTCGACGGCAAGTACAACCAGCTGCGCTACGTGAACTGCTGGCCGCGCCCGATCCAGAAGCCGCACCCGCCCATCTACATCCCGGGCGGCGGCTCGATCGAGACCTGGGAGTGGTGCGCGCGCATGGACTACAACTACTCCTTCCTGTCCTTCGGCGGCTACATCGCCGGCCAGGCGATGCTCGAAGGCTTCTGGGACCAGGTCGGCAAGCTCGGCAAGGACGAGTCGCCGCATCGCGCCTCGTTCGCGCAGATCATCTGCGTGGCCGAGAGCGACGAGGAGGCCGAGAAGCTCTACGCCGAGCACTGCCTCTACTTCTTCAACCGCTGCCTGCACGTGTACCTCGGCTACTCCGACCCGCCGGGCTACCGCACGCTCAAGACCATCCAGGGCGGCAAGCTGAACCAGCTGCGCGCCGAGCAGCAGAAGGTCTTCCAGAACCTGACGTGGAAGGATCTCGTCGAGAAGGGCTTCGTGATCGCCGGCAGCCCGAAGACGGTGCGCGAGCGTTGCGAGCACATGATCAAGAGCCTGCGCGTCGGGCACGTGTTCGGCCTGTTCCACATCGGCAACATGCCCGACGAGAAGACCCGCCACTCGACGAAGCTCTTCGCCGAACGCGTGATGCCGGCGCTGCACGGCCTCTGGCCCGAGTGGAAGGACGACCGGCGCTGGTGGATCAAGCCGTACGAGGGGCGCGTGCGGCCGGAGCTGAACGGGGGCGCGCGATGAAGCAGCGAGCGATCGAGACGCGGCGCGGAATCAAGTGTCAGGTGCGAGAAGAGGGCAGCGGCTCACCGCTGGTGTTCCTGCACGGCGCCGGCGGCCTCCTCCCCGAGGAGCCGCTGCTCGCGAAGCTCGCCGAGCGCTTCCACGTGTTCGCGCCGCTCTGGCCCGGCTTCGGCGCGGAGCCCGGCGAAGACCTGCTCGAGGACATGCTCGACTTCACGCTCCACGGCTGGGACGTGGTCGAGGCGCTCGGGCTCACCAAGCCGCACCTCGTCGGCCACTCGATGGGCGGCATGATCGCGGCCGAGATGGCGTGCGTGGACAACGGCGCCGTCGGCAAGCTCGCGCTGCTCGCGCCCGTGGGCCTCTGGCTCGACGCGCATCCGATCCCGGACCTGTTCGCGACGCCGCCGTGGGAGCTGCCCGCCCTGCTGTTCGCCGACCCCGCGGCGGGCCAGAAGCTCCTGCTCGCGGGCCTCGACTTCAGCAACGACGCCGCGCTCACGCGCTTCATGGTGGACAACGCGCGCCGGCTCGGCAGCGCCGGCAAGATCCTCTTCCCGATCCCGAATCGCCGCCTCAGCAAGCGCCTCTACCGGCTTCGCGCCGAGACCCTGCTGGTCTGGGGGAAGCAGGACAAGCTCGTGCCGCCCGTCTACGCCGCCCGCTGGCAGGAGCTGATCCCGGGCGCGCGCCTCGTCTGGGTCGACGGCGCCGGCCACATGCTCCCGCTCGAGCAGCCGGAAGCGGTGGCGGAAGCAGTTGTAGCGTTCCTCGCGTAGTCAGCGATAGACATCTCGTCGATCGCCGATCTTGGCGATCTCGACGACGCGTTCGCGGTCATCGACGGAGTACACGATCCGGAACCGGCCCTGGCGGATCCGGTAGCGATGGTTCCCGCCCGCGAGCCTCTGGCATCCCGGTGGCCGCGGATCGTGGGCGAGGCCTTCGATCCTACGCACGATCCGCTGGCGATCGCTCAGCTGAGCAAGCGCGCCGAGCTCCTTGGCTGCCGAGGTCTTGATCCGAAGCCTATAGACGCCCACCCCGTCGGAGCCGTCGGACCACCTGGGTGAAGGCGTGCGATCGTTCGCGTCCTCGCTGCTCGAAGGCGGCCCGGTCTTCGGCGTCTTCGGCGAGGCTGCGCTTCACCGCCTCGTCCACGAGTTCGGCGATCGAGCGATCGGTTCGTCTCGCCTTGGCACGCAGCCCGCGATGGAGCTTCGCGTCGATGGACACGGTCGAACGGCGCGCGGCGGATGCCATGAGAGCCTCACCCTAACGCGCGCTCCGTAGCCCGGCAAAGCGAGGAGGGCCGAACATCTTCGCACGCTTGTCGGCTTCGGCGGTTGCGAGGGATACTGCGGGCCAGGAGGCACCCCATGCGCATCGGAGTGATCAGTGGCGTCACCGCCGGCGAGGACGGCAGCATCGAAGGCATCGTGCGCCAGGCGAAGGCGCTCGAGGCGCAGGGCTTCGCGACGCTCTGGCTGCCCAACATCTTCGGCCTCGACGCGATCACCACGCTCGCGATCGCGGGCCGCGAGACGAAGACGATCGAGCTCGGCACGGCGGTCGTGCCGACCTATCCGCGCCACCCGATCGCGATGGCGCAGCAGGCGCTGACGGCCGGCGCCGCATCGCACGGACGCTTCACGCTCGGCCTCGGCCTCTCGCACAAGATCGTGATCGAAGACCTGATGGGGATGTCGTACGCCGCGCCCGTGCGCCACATGCGCGAGTACCTGACCGTGCTCCAGGAGCTGCTCGCCGGCCGCCCCGCGAAGTTCGCGGGCCAGGAGTACCGCGTGAACCTCGGCCTCCAGGTGCCGGGCGCGAAGCCCGTGCCGGTGCTGATCGCGGCGCTCGGCGAGCAGATGCTGCGCGTCTGCGGCCGCCTCGCCGACGGCACCATCCTCTGGATGACCGGCCCGAAGACGATCGCGCAGCACGTCGCGCCGACCCTGTTCGCGGCCGCGAAGGAAGCCGGCCGCCCGCAGCCGCGCATCGTCGCGAACCTGCCGATCGCGCTGACGAACGACGCCGACGGCGCGCGCGCGTGGGTCGGCAAGAACTTCGCGATCTACGGCTCGCTGCCGTCCTACCGCGCCATGCTCGACCGCGAGGGCGCCGCCGGCCCCGCCGACGTCACGCTCGCCGGCGACGAGAAGACGCTCGACGCGGCGCTCGGGAGGCTGCGCGACCTCGGCGTCTCGGACTTCGCGGGCGCGATCGCGGCGGTGGATGCGGAGACGGGGAAGCGGACGGTCGAGTATCTCGCGAGTCGGGCGTCAGCGCACGCCTTCTGAGTCAGGAGGCTGCTAGCTGCTACGCGGGAGGTGGTTGCCCGCTTCGCCGAAACAACCGGTGAGAAAAGTAGGCAAGGGTCAACCCTGCTGGGGGTAGAAGCAAGGCTGCGGTCTTGAGCGCATCAAATTGGAGTGCGACCACCGAGCCGCCAAGAACGGCGAGTCCCAGCGTGCCGACGAGGATCGTTCGTCCCACCTCCCAGCTCGAGATCGAGGCGCTCGCGCTTCGCACTTCATCGAGCGTAAGTGCCTCGATGCTTCGCTCGAAGCGAGCACAGATGAACAACGCAATTGCGAGTACGAACACTCCGGATAGGAGAACGCCCGTCGTTACTACGAATCGGACGACGTTCAGCTTCACTCCAAGTGCAATGAGGGCAAGGCCAGCAATGGCAGAGAGCACCATTCCCGCTGGGAGGCACACCGCGTTGAGGACCTGCAACCTCCGCCACGCTTGAGCGCTGCTTACGATGTATCCCCTCTTTCGAGTAATGGGATACACGAGCAGTTGGCCCTGGCGGCCCACCTTGAAACTACCTGCCGATCGCATGATCACGTATCGGTCGAGATCGCTCATCCGTCGGTCTGCGCGGTGCAGTGGCCCCGATCCGATCGGGCTATCGCACATTGCAGTTCTCCCATCTCCAATTGGGCTAGTCCTCGACGCTCCTGCACCGTTCCACTTGTGTTTCGTCCACGCCTGTCCTCGGCCGACTGGGCGTTCTTCCATTGCTAGTGGTTGGGCGAGCTGTCACCACATCGCACCACCAAAGCTGAGGGCGATGGAGAAGTTGAGGGAGCCGATCCCCCCTTGCCTCTCTCTCTACATTGCTTCCCAGCACTTTTCTGATCTATCTGCGCTCTTTCTACTTGGCCTCCCTCTGTCGATGCGCCTCCTTCCCTCTGTCCCTCCCTGGGGGCGGTAGTGGAGCCCGGTGCGCCAGCCTTCGCTCTCCATCGGCGAGCATTCCGCCGCCGCCGATGGCCAGAATCAGCATTGTCCGGTCGAGTGCGAAGGGCACGAATGCGGCCGTGAAGATCGGCCCATCCCAGGCCTGCTTCGATCAACGCGCTAGCTAAGGCCCTGTCCATCACCGCGGCCCGTACGCTACGCACATCTTCGGCGGTGCGACGCCTGTTCACGTGCGGCAATTGCAAAGTGCAGAGCCAGGGAACAAGGAAGAACATGGGAATTGCCAGCAGCTTGAGCACGGAGAGAATCGGGTGGCCGGCTGTGGAGCTGGTCCAAGCGAGGGCTAGGGCCGATAGCAGTGCTGCGACCACCGCCCTCAGCTGCTCCATCGCCGAAGCGTCGGCAGCACGAATGCTCGGTTTCGCCGCAGGTAGTAGAAGAGAAGCTCTCCTCCCTCTCCCACCTGGAAGGCACCCGCGGTGGACCCCAGATCGCGAAGCGCTCGAATCCGGTAGCCTGCTTCGGACACTCGCTCTCTACGAGCTGAGACTTCACCCGAAATCTCCTCGCCGCGATGTGATCACGCTCTCTACCGAATGCGCCGTTGCAACGCTGACGGCGATAGAGAACATGAAATTGATTGAGCCAATCGAGCTCCAAGGGCACCTCCCGTCGGATCTACGCCGGGGGGCGGGCTAGTTCCGTGCCCCTCCGAACACGGGTCTCCGGCGACGCAGTCCACGGGCCCGGGCGGCACAGGGTTAGGCGGCAGACTGCTTGGAGGCGAGGGTGCGTGAATGCTCGGAGTAGAGAAGTCGAAACCACCGAAGCCACCTATACCACCTAGCAAGTCACCTGCGGTCGGCTCTTCCCGGGCAAAGCCGACGACCCCAACTCGTCGTAGGCTACGGCATGCTCGATTCCGCCCACGCCGACTGGCTCGATCGCCTGTTCGAGCGCGCCCCGCTGCCGTCCTGGGGCGTCGGCGCCGCGTTCGCCGCGGCGATTCTCGGGGTGGTGGCGCTCGCGCAGGTGCTGGTCGGCGACCCTGCGCGCTCCGAGATGAGCGTGCTCGCGGATCGCGACCTCCGCCTCGGCCTCACGGTCACCGCGCTCGCCGCTTACACGCCGGCCGCGCGCTACTACCTGCTCCGCGCCGCCGCGCGCAATCTCGAAGCGCTGTGGCGCGTGCTCGACCCGCGCGCGGCGGAAGCGTTGGCCACGCCGGCGCCGTGGCCGCCGGCTTCACTCGCCTGGCTGTTCCTGCTCGCCGCACCCGCGATCGGGCTCGCCGTCGATCGCGACCCCGGTCTCTACTTCCGGCCCGGCTACTGGTTCGTCGGCAACGCGTGGGCCTGGGTGCTCGCGCCGTGGTGCGCGTGGTGCCTCGGCCGGCACGTGATCGCGACGCTCGGCGTCTCGCGTCAGTTCTCGGCGGTCGCGGCCGCGCTGCCGAAAGTGGACCTGCTCGACCGCCGCTGGCTCGCGCCCTTCGCCAGCCAGGCCCTGTTCTCGTCGCTGCTCTGGCTGCTCGTGCCCGCGATCTGGGCGGTGAACCTGGTGGACGACGCGTTCCGCGGCGTGGTGGCCGTGATCACGACGGTGTGCGCCGCGGTGGGAACGGCGTCGCTACTCCTGACCACGCGCGGCGCGCGGCGGCGTCTGGCGGAGGCGAAGGAGCGCGAGCTCGAGGCGGCGCACGCGGCGCTGCGCGGCGACGACGGCGCGCTCGCGCGCTCGGTGCTGGCGGGGCGCC
This sequence comes from uncultured delta proteobacterium, assembly GCA_963716895.1. GTDB lineage: Bacteria > Myxococcota_A > UBA9160 > UBA9160 > UBA6930 > JBFIYM01. Next base: position 1,486,501 of record CAVQUJ010000010.1, on the reverse strand, counting down.
CGGAGCGCCCGAGCGTCGCCGACCTCGTCGCCTGGACGGCCTACGTGAGCGAGCTCCCCACCTCGCCGTTCACGCAGGCGAGCCGGCTGCGCTTCGTGCTCTACCTCGCGCTGCCGCTCGGCTCCTGGCTCGGCGGTGCGCTGGTGGACTGGCTGGTGGGGAAGCTGCTGGCGTGACGCGTCACGGCGCAGCACCGGGGGGCGTCCGCGCGTCCGGTTCGACGGGAATGCCGGGCAGATAGTGGGAGCGCGCGAGCGCGACGAGCCGCCGGCTCTCGGCCGTGTCGAGCGGCTCTCGCGTCGGCGGGCCCGAGAGCACGGCCGCGAGGTCGCGCACGTCGTCGGCGCGGATCGGCTCTCCGAGCAGCGTCTCGTGCCAGCGGAAGCGCTGCTCCGCGAGGAGCGGCGAGGCGGGCCGACGGCGGAGCCAGTCCGCCAGCCACGCGGTGCAGACGTCCGCACGCGCGGCGCAGCTCTCGTCGACCAGCGCCGCGTAGCTCGCCTCCGAGAACACGCCGCCCTCGTTCGCGGCGAGCCGGCGCGCGAGCGAGCGCCGGGCTCCGATCTCTCCCGCGGCGCCCTCGCCGCTGAACGGGAGGTGGCTCCGCCCGCCGCTGAAGAAGGCGCGCGCGGCGCGATAGGTGAGGCGTGGGTGCAGCAGGGTGTGGTACGGGCCGGGTAGATCGAGCGCGGCGAGCACGCCGAGCGGCAGCAGCTCGTGCGCGGCGAGCTCGGTGACGCTGTCGACGCCGGCGCGCGCCAGGCCCGCGGCGAGGTCGGGGCGCGCCATCTTCTCGGCGAGCGCCGCCGGGTCGGGGTCCGCGTGCGGCGCGGCGAAGCCGACCAGCATCAGGTCGTCACCCACCGTGTACCAGACCGCCGTCTCGGGGAATACCGACACGAACGTGCGCAGCACCAGCTCGAGCGTGGTGTCGTCGGACTCGTAGCTGTGGAACCACTGCACGTAGACACCGCCCGGCGCGAGCCGGCTGCGGGCCGCCAGCAGGAACTCGCGGCTGAACAGCATCTCGATGCCGGCCATCCACGGGTTGCTCGGCTCCGAGACGATCGCGTCGAAGCGATCGTGGCTGCGGAGCAGGGCGCGGTAGGCGTCGCTGCGGATCCGGCGCAGCTTCGGGCTCGCCGCGGCGCGCAGGTTCGCGGTCGCGAAGAACGGATCTGCGGCGAGCACGGCCGACGAGATTTCCGCGACCACGATCTCGCGTGTGCTGTCGAGCGCGGCCAGCTCGCCCGCCGTGACGCCCGTGCCCCAGCCGACCACGAAGGCGCGCTCGAGCCGATCGAGCAGCAGCGCGGGCAGGAGTGCGAGCAGGGCTTGCGTGGCGTAGTCGCCCGCGGTCGAGCCGTCGGGCTTGCCGTTGCTCACGATCGCGCGTTGTCGTTTGCCTGCGAACGTCAGCTCGCGCACGGCGACCGACGCGACCGGGTCGTCGTCGTAGAAGAGGAGCGTGCGACCCTGGGACAAGGCCTCGATCACCGCGCTCGGCGTGTAGTGCGGCACGGGCAGCCGCGTGCGCACCCGGAACAGGCCCGACGAGAGCGCTCGCGGATCCCAGCCGGGGAGCGCCAGCACGAGCCCGAGCGCCGCCAGCAGCGCGAGCCCCGCCGTGCCGCGCCGAGCGCCCGTGCGCAGCACCGCGAGCGCAAAGGCGAACGCGAGCGCGACGAGCGCGGCGCGGTGCACCGCGTCGAGGTCGAACCACACGAGCAGGAGGTGCCCGCCGATCAGGGCCCCGGCCAGCGAGCCGATCGTGTTCCAGGCGTAGAGCCGGCCCGCGACGCCCCCGAGATCGCCTCGATGCTGCTTCGCGTGGTGAAAGAGCAGGGGCAGCGTGGCGCCGGACAGCATGACGCCGGGGCCGACGGCGACCAGCAGAGCGGCCAGCGCGGCGCCCCAGAACGCGTAGAACGAGAGCGTCCCGCGCCCGAACGCGAGCCGGAGCACGTGGCCCACGAAGGGCGCTTCGTCCATCACCGAATGCAGCGCGGCGAACCACGCGAGGAGGAGGCCGAGGTTCCAGGCCAGCCAGCGCTCCGGGATGCGAGGCAGCAGCGACACCGCGAGGCTCCCGAGCGCGATGCACGACACGAACAGCGCCACCACCAACGAGAACGTGTACGGGGAAGAGCCGAACGAGAGCGCCGCGAGGCGGTTCCACACGGTCTGGATCGCCATCGCCGCGAAGCCGCAGAGCAGCGCGATCGCGACGAAGGCGCCGAGCGGCGCGGGCCGCGCCGGCGCCGTCTCGTCTCCGGCGTGCCCGGCCGGCGCGCGCTCCCGCCCGAGCCACACGAAGGTCGCGCCGACGGCCAGGTTGATCGCGCCCATCGCGAACATCACGTCGCGCAGCCCGAGCCACGGCAGCAACACGAAGCCGCCTGCGAGCGCGCCCACGAACGCGCCCGCAGTGTTGAAGGCATACACGAAGGCGTGGAAGCGCGTGGCGTCCTCGACGCTGCGCGAGAGGCCCTGGGTGAGGAGGGGAATGGTGCCGCCCATCAGCAGGGTGGACGGCAGCACGAGCAGGGCGGAGAGCGCGACGTCGAGGGCGAAGCCGGTCGTCTCTCCCGTGGCCGGCAGCGCGAGCGATGCGCGCTGCACGCCCGCGAAGGCGAGCGGGAACACGAGCGCCAGCACGCCGATGCCCGCCTCGACCGCGCCGTAGACGCGCAGCACCGAGCGCGCGCGGCGAGAGACGGCGCCGAACAGCGCGTAGCCCGCCGAGAGGCCCGCGAGGAAGAGGCCCAGCACCGCGGCGGTGGCCTCGGCGTGCGAGCCGAGGAGCGTGGCGAGGTAGCGCTGCCATGCCACCTCGTAGACGAGGCCGGTGGCGCCCGTGACGAGGGTGAGAGCGAGCGCTGCGCTGCGAGGCATGCTGCGCGGGCTACGGCGCGGGACGCCAGAACGGCAGCGCCAGGCCCGGCTCGAACTCCACGGCGTAGGCCTCGAGCGCGAGGCCCACGCTCACCTCGTCCACGGCGCAGCCCGTCACGTTGCCCATCATGCGCACGCCCTCGGGCAGCTCGACCATCGCCACCACGTACGGCAGCTGCTCCTTGAAGGGCGGCACGCCGTTCTGTCGCACCACGGTGTAGGTGTGGACCGAGCCTCGCCCCGCCGCCTGCGCCCATTCCGGGTCGGCGCCGCACGCGGTGCAGACCGCGCGCGGGTAGAACTGCACGTGGCCGCATTTCGGGCAGCGCTGATAGAGCAGCTCGCCGCGCGCGGCGGCCTCGAAGAACACGCGCTCGAGCGCGTCGGGCGCCGGGATCGGCCGCGTCCACTTCTCGCCGCGGACCACGTCCATCAGCTCTTCCCCAGCCCCATGACTTCGCTCACCTCCGGCTCGCTGCGCGCCCGCGCCTTGTGCAGGCTTGCATCACGCTCTTCCCAGCAGGACCGTCCCGATGCCCGAAAGGAAGCCGCCCGAGCCGGCGCAGAGCGCGACCTCGGCGCCCGGCACCTGCGCGGCGCCGCCCTGGCCGCGCAGCTGCCGCACCGCCTCGATGATCAGGAAGATGCCGCGCATGCCGGAGTGGCAGCTCGAGAGTCCGCCGCCGTCGGTGTTGAGCGGCAGCCGGCCGCCGCGCCGCAGGTGCCCCTCGGCCACGAACGGGCCGCCCTCGCCCTTGGCGCAGAAGCCGCAGTCCTCGAGCAGGGTGAGGACCGTGATCGTGAACGAGTCGTAGAACTCGATCACGTCCACGTCGGCGGGCGTGAGCCCCGCCTGCGCGAACGTCTCGGGCGCGCTCTTCGCGGCGGCCGAGCGCGTGAAGTCCGGCATCTGCGAGATGTTCCAGTGCGTCTGGCCGCCGGCGGCGCCGAGGACGCGCACCGCGGGCTGGCGCAGATCGCGCGCGCGCTCGGCCGTCGTCATGACGAAGGCGCCGCCGCCGTCCGAGACGACGCAGCAGTCGAGCTTGTGCAGCGGGTCGGCGATCATGCGGCTCGCGAGCACGTCCTGCACGGTGATCGGGTCGCGGTACATCGCCTTCGGATTGAGCCCGGCGAACTCGCGCACGCCCGCCGCGATCTCGGCCAGGTGCTCGGGCTTCGTGCCGTACTGGTGCATGTGGCGGCGCGCGACCATGGCGTAGGCGCCGACCAGTGACAGGCCGTACGGCGCCTGGAACATGTCCGCGCCGGAGACGTGCCCGCTGCGGCCGGCGAAGCCGCCCGTGCCGAGCGTGCGGCCGCGCGCGCTGAAGAAGTTCGAGCCGTACGTGACGAGCACGGCCTCGCACAGACCCTGGCGCAGCGCAGCGGCCGCGTGCTGCGCGTGGAACTCGAACGACGAGCCGCCCGTCATGGTCGAGTCGATGTAGCGGTGGTCGATGCCGAGATACTCGGCCATCACCACGGCCTCGCCGGCGCCGCCGCCCATGCCGGCGCAGCAGTAGCCGTCGAGCGCGCGCTTCTCGAGGCCACAGTCTTCGAGCGCGCGCTGCATCGCCTGCGCGTGGTGCTGCGGCGTAGACAGATGCGGCGCCACGGGATAGTCGGAGAGCCCGATGCCGACGATGACCGGATCCCGTGCACCCATCTCTATCTAGACCTCTTCTCGGACCGCTACCGAGGATCGCGGAGGGCCGGGCGCGTGCCGGAGCGGAAGTAAAGCGCAGCAGGAAGCGCCGCGGGAGCGCCTAGTTCCGATGCGACCGGTCACTGGAGCGCATCCGGGATCCCGGCCCGACCCGCTCGGTGACCGAACCTCAAGCCTCGCGCCGCGTCGAAGGATTGTTCTGGAACACCGGCTTCCGCTTCTCGGCCTTCGCCTGAAAAGCCTCCGCCATGTCGCTGCCGAAGAACATGCCCGCTTGCCAGGTGGCGATGTACTCGAGCCCGTCCTCGACGGAGTGGTCGCGCGCGTAGTTCAGCATCTGCTTGCTGCCCCAGATCGCGAGGGGCGACTTCTCCGCGATCTCGGCAGCGGTCGCGAGCACGCCGGTCAGCAGCGCGTCGTGCGTCGGGTAGATCTCGTTCACCAGGCCGACCTCTTTGGCGCGCGTGGCCGGCATGCGCCGCCCGGTGTAGGCCAGCTCGCGCACCACACCCGCCGGCACCAGCTTCGGCAGCCGCTGGAGCGTACCGACGTCGGCGGTGAGGCCGAGGTTGATCTCCTGGATGCAGAAGAAGGCGTCCTCGGTCGCGTAGCGCACGTCGCAGGCGCTGATCATGTCCACGCCGCCGCCGATGCAGCCACCCTGGATCGCGGCCAGAACGGGGAAGCGCGCGCGCTCGAGCGCGTTGAAGCTCTCCTGGAAGAGCAGCGCGGCCTGACGGGTGCGGGTGCGCGCGCGGCCCGGCTCCTCCTGGCGGCCGCCGAGCGCGAGGCTCCCGCCCTGGAACACCGCCAGGTCCATGCCCGCCGTGAAGTGCTTGCCCGTGGACGAGAGCACGAGCACGCGCGCCTCGCCGGCGTCGCTGAGCTCGTTCACCAGCGCCGGCAGCTCGCGCCAGAACGCGGGCGTCATGGTGTTCATGGCCTCGGGACGGTTCATGCGCAGGTGCGCGACGCCGTCCTTCAGCTCGAGGTCGAAGCACTCGCTCATCCGTTCCTCCGCCCGCCCGGCACTTCGACCGTCTCCGTGTCTCGCCCCGAGTGCAGAATCGTTCCCGGCAGCGCGCCGGTGTGCTTGCCGTCGCGCACGATCTCGACGCCGTTCACGATGACGTGGTCGATGCCGATCGCGTCGGCGTAGAGCCGGGCCGCGCCGCCCGGCAGGTCGTGGCGCATGTGGATGGGCCCGCTCGCCACCCGCGCGGCGTCGAACACCACCACGTCGGCGAGCGCGCCCTCGCGGAGCCGCCCGCGGTCCTTGATCCCGTAGAGCTTGGCCGGCACGTCGGTGAGGAGCCGCACGGCCTCCTCCATCGGCACGAGCTCGCGCTCGCGCGCGTTGCCGAGCAGCACGGTGGAGAAGGCGAACGTGTCGATCATGTCGAGATGCGCGCCGGCGTCCGAGGCGCCGACGACCGCGCGCGGGTCGCGCCACACCTTCGCGCGCAGCTTCCAGCTCGCCTCGTCGTCGCCGATCGGCGTCGGCATGAACGAGGTGAGCAGATCCTCGGAGATCGCGAGGTCGAGCATGCAGTCGAAGGGTTGCTTGCCGAGGCCCTCGGCGATCTCGCCGATCTTGCGGCCGCGCAGCACGTCGTTCTCCGGCCGCGCGACCTGGTCGACGATCAGGTTCTCCCAGCGCGCGAGGCCGCGCAGCAGCCCGGCGCCCTCGGAGTGCGCGCCCTCGTCGAGCCGCCGGCGGAACTCCGGATCGCGGAGCTTCGTCTTGCGCGCCTCGATCGGCAGGCGGAACAGCTCGTCCCAGCCGGGGAATGCGTCGAAGATGAAGCCCGAGGCGAGATTGATGCGCACGCTCGGCATGGCTGGCGGCGTCAGCGCCACCACCACCGCGCCGCGCTCGGCCGCGTAGTCCGAAGCCGAGAGCTGCTGCTCCGCGTGCTGCGGCGCGAGCGAGTTCGGCGCCAACACGTTCCAGTTGAGCGGGCGGTTCGCGGCGAGCGAGAGGTCGGCCATGATGGCCTTCTCCTTCTCGCCCCAGAGCCCGGTGCCGGGGATCGCTTCGAGCACGGTGCCCGGCAGGTCGCGGATCGCGCGAGCGAGCGCCATCAGCTCGGCGCGGCTCGCGTGCCGCGAGGGCACCGGGTCGCCGGCCCCATCGTTGTGCGTGGCGGCGAGCGAAGTCGAGAAGCCGAGTCCGCCCTCGCGCACCGACTGGCGCAGCAGCTCGCTCATGCGCGCAAGCTCTCCGTCGGTGGCTTCGTGCCCGACCGCGCGCTCGCCCATCACCACGCGGCGCAGCGCCGAGTGACCGACGAGGAAGCCCGCGTTGACGGCGAGCTTGCCCTCGAGCAGGCCGAGGTACTCGCCGAAGCTGCGCCAGCTCCAGGGCACCCCCGTCTGGAGGCTCTCGAGCGGCATGCCTTCGACGCGCGCGAGCATGCGCATCAGATACTCGCCGGCCTCGGGCGCGAGCGGCGCGATCGAGAAGCCGCAGTTGCCGCCGATCACGGTGGTGACGCCGTGGAACGAGCTCGGCGAGAGCGTGCCGTCCCAGAAGGCCTGGGCGTCGTAGTGGGTGTGGATGTCGATGAAGCCGGGCGCGACGACGCGGCCCGTGGCGTCGAGCGTCTGCCGGGCCGGCTCGTCCACGCGGCCGAGCGCAACCACGCGCCCGGCGCGGATGCCCACGTCGCTCGGCCGGCCGGGTGCGCCGCTGCCGTCCACGAGCGTTCCGCCACGGATGAGCAGGTCGAGCATGGGGGCGTCCTCCGGTGCGAAGGGTCGCAGTGTACCGCGGCGCGGCGTGCCGCCCGCGGGGCCGGCCGTCTCGGACCACTCTTGACTGAACCATTCATTCAGGAATAGGCTGTGGGCGTGGCCCGGATCCGTCCGCCCGACCGTTTCCAGCAGCTGCGCGACGCCGCCCTCGCGGTGTTCGCGGCGAAGGGCCTGCGGCGCGCGCGCATGGCCGACGTGGCGCGGGCGATGGGAGTCGCCACCGGCTCTCTCTACAACTACGTCGAGAGCAAGGAGGCGCTCTTCCACTGGCTGATCGAGCTCGGCCCGGGCGAGGCGCCCGTCGCAGCGCCGGCCCGGCTGCCGATCCCGACGCCGCCGCCGGGCGCCACCGAAGTCGCCCTGCGCGTGGCTCTCACCGAGGGGATGCGGTTGCCTGCGCTCGACCGCGCGCTGGCCCGGCGCCGCGTCGGCGACGTACGCGCCGAGCTGCTCGGCATCGTGCGAGAGCTCTACGAGCGCATCGAGCTGACGCGCGGGCCGGGCGCGGCGATCGAGCGCTCGGCGATCGATCAGCCCGAGCTGTTCGCGCTCGTCTTCGAGGGCGCGCGCCGCGAGCTCTTCGCCGCGTTCGAGCGCTACGTCGCGAAGCGGGCGAAGAGCGGCCATTTCGCCGGTGTCGGCGACCCGACCGTGGCGGCGCGCTTCATCGTCGAGTCGCTGGCCTGGTTCGGGCGCCACCGCTTCAGCGACCCCGACCCCGAGCTGCTGCCCGACCCCGACACCGTGCGCGAGGAAGTGCTGCGCCGGATCGTCGCGAGCTTCGTGCCCGATTGAGCACCCCGGAGGACTCCATGCCCCGTCTTGCCCTCGTGACCGTGTTCGCCCTCACCCTGGCCGTGCCGGCCGCCGCCCAGAACGACTGGCCCTTCTACGCGAACGACGCTGGTGGGCAGCGCTGGTCACCGCTCGCCCAGATCGATCGCGCGAACGTGGCGTCGCTCGAGGTCGCCTGGCAGATCCGCACCGGCGACCTCGACGCGGATCCGGGCCCGCCCGAGCACATGGCGTTCGAGGCCACGCCGATCCTGGTGGACGGGCTGCTCGTGCTGCCGACGCCACTCGGGCGCGTGCTCGCGCTCGATCCCGCGACGGGCGCCGAGCGCTGGCGCTTCGACGCCACGGTGAGAGGGCACGAGTACTCGGAGTACACCTCGCGCGGCGTCGCGTCGTGGCTCGACGCGAACGCCGCGGTGGGTGCGCCGTGCCAGCGCCGTGTCTTCGCGGCCACCGTCGAATCGCGCCTGTTCGCGCTCGACGCGGCGACCGGAAGGCTCTGTGCGGACTTCGGGCACGCCGGCGAGGTCTCGCTGAAGGAAGGCATCGGCGAGGACCGGCCTTGGGGGTACACGGTCTCCTCGCCGCCCACCGTGGCCGGCGACCTCGTGATCGTCGGCTCGGCGATCGGCGACAACGGCCGCGTCGACGAGGCGAAGGGCATCGTGCGCGCCTACGACGTGCGCACGGGCGCGTTGCGCTGGGTCTGGGATCCGATCCCGCGCAGCGGCGACGATCCCGCCTATGCCGAGTGGCCGAGCGAGGGCGCGGCCCGCACCGGCGCCGCGAACGCGTGGTCGATCCTGTCCTACGACGCTGCGCGCGATCTCTTGTTCGTGCCGACCAGCTCGCCGAGCCCGGACTACTACGGCGGCCTGCGCCTCGGCAGCAACCGCCACGCAGACTCGGTGGTCGCGCTGCGTGCGAGCACGGGCCGCCTGGTCTGGGAGTTCCAGACCGTGCACCACGATCTCTGGGACTACGACGTGCCCGCGCAGCCCGTGCTCACCACGATCGTGCGCGAGGGGCGCGAGCTGCCGGTGGTGGTGCAGGCCACGAAGACGGGCTTCCTGTTCGTGCTCGAGCGCGAGACGGGCAAGCCCGTGTTCGGCGTCGAGGAGCGCGCCGTGCCGCCGTCCGACGTGCCGGGCGAAGTGGCGTCGCCGACGCAGCCGTTCCCCACGCTGCCCCCGCCGCTCGTGCCGCAGGCGCTGCGCCCCGAGGACGCCTTCGGCCTGTTCTCGTGGGATCGCAACCGCTGTCGCGAGAAGCTCGCGGCGCTCCGGAACGAAGGCATGTTCACGCCGCCGAGCCTGCGCGGGACGCTCGCGTATCCCGGCATCACGGGCGGCGTGAACTGGGGCAGCGTCGCGATCGATCCGCATCGCCACGTCGCGTTCTTCGACGCTACGAACCTCGCCTTCTCGGTGCGCCTGATCCCGCGCGTGGACTACGAGCGCGAGAAGGCGGCGGGCGGCGGCCTCGCGAGCGAGTTCGCGCCGATGCTCGGCACGCCGTACGGCATGGAGCGTGAGCCCGTGCTCGGGCCGTTCGGCGTACCCTGTACGCCTCCGCCCTGGGGCTTCATGGGCGCCGTCTCGCTCGACACCGGCGCGATCCTCTGGAAGGTCACCCTCGGCACCGTGCCCGACCGCATCCCTTTCCCGCTCTTCGAGCAGGGCCTGCCGAGTCTGTCGGGCGTGCTCGTGACGGCGGGTGGGCTCGTGCTCAGCGGCAACACCGCCGACGGCTACCTGCGCGCGCACGACGCCGAGACCGGCGCCGAGCTGTGGCGCGACCGCCTGCCGGCCGCGGGAGCGGCGAACCCGATGACCTACAGCGTCGCTGGCCGGCAGCTCGTGGTGATCGCCGCGGGCGGGCACGGCAAGGTCGGCACGCGCCGCGGCGACTGGGTGGTGGCGTATGCGTTGCCCGCACGCTGAGCGCTACGCGCGCGGCAGGCCGAGGATCTGCTCGGCCTCTGCGCACGTGGCGAGCGGGCGGCCGAACTCGTTCGCGAGCGCACGCGCGCGCTGCACCTCGTCCACGTTCGACTTCGCCGTGAAGAAATCCTCGAGGCCGACGCGGAGGTGGCCGCCGCGCTCGAGCGCGGGGCGCGCGATCTCCGAGTCGAGCAGCGAGCCGCCGATCACCGCCACGGCCCAGGGCAGCTGCGAGCCCTTCAGCATCGCCAGATACATGTCGAGCGCCTCGCGGATGGGCGGTGCGCCGAAGATGGGCTCGCCGCCGCCGAGGTAGCCGCCCGCGCTGAAGTAGAGCTTGACCAGCGTGCCGGGCGGCAGCGCGCCGCGCTTCTCGGCGGAGAGCACCACGCGCAGGAAGCCCGGCTCGAACACCGCGACGCTCGGGCCGAGCCGATGCCGCCGACACACCTCCGCCATGAAGCGGATGTCGTTCGGGCTGTTCGTGTAGACGAAGTCCATCGGCATGGGCCAGCCGTCGGGCAGCGAGGCGCCGAGATTCACCGAGCCGGTATCGAGCGCGCCGCAGCGGATGGCGCCGGCCTCGGCCAGCAGCGCGGTGTGGCCGTAGCGCTCCTCGATCGTGCGGCCCGGCGCGACGGTGGGATAGAGCAGGGCGCCGGGGCGCTTCGCCAGCACCGGGCGGTACGCCTCGAGATAGAGCGCGGCGCCCTCTGCGGGAGGCAGCAGCGGCTCGTGCGTGTGCGTGTGCACGATCGCCGCGCCGGCCGCGAAGCAGGCGAGCGCATCTTCCGCGATCTCCTTCGGTTCCCGCGGGACGGCAGGGTTCTGTGTGCGCGTCGTCACGCCATTGACGGCCACCTCGAGGATCACGGGTGCGCTCATTGCTGCCTCTCCTGTCATGGGCCCCGCCCATTCTACCTGCGCTTGCAGGCTTCCCGGTGCTCGCTAGCGTCCCCCGCCGAACCGCCGATTCGTACTGGTCCACGGCTTCTGGCGTCCGCCTCTGGTCTCGTGTCTCCTGTCGAGTTTGCGTTCCTCCCGGTGGAAATGACCGGGAGTTCGATGCGCAGGGAGCGCGAGCGGACGTTCCGCAACGAATCCGGCGCGAAGGGCCCGGGGAATCGGGCCATGACGAGGATGATCGTTTTGAACAAGAAGCTTTACGTTGGAAACATCCCCTTCTCCTGCACCGAGGCCGACTTGAAGGACCTGTTCGGTCGACACGGCCAGGTGTCGTCGGTGAAGGTGATCACGGACCGCGAGACGGGTCGCCCGCGCGGCTTCGCGTTCGTCGAGATGGACGCGAACGGCGCGACGGAGGCGATGCGTGCCCTCGACGGGAGCCAGTTCGGTGGCCGGCCGCTGCGCGTGAACGAGGCGATGGAGCGCGAGCGAGGCGGAGATCGCGGCGGTGACCGGGGTGGCGATCGCGGCGGCCGCGGCGGCGACCGCGGTGGCCGTGGCGGAGGAGGCGGCGGGCGCTACTAGGCGCCGCGCTTCGCAGTCAGCCGGATCGAGAAGGACGGCGCTCGCGCTTCCTGGCGCGGGCGCCGTTCTGCTTGCGGGCGCGTCGCGGCGCGAGGATCGCGAACGTCCAGCCCGCGCGCGTGTAGGGCACCAGGAACGCCACCACGAGGCGCAGCAGCGCGGGCAGCTTGGGCAGCGGCCGCGGCCGCCGGCTCGACGTGATCACCGTGGCGAGCGCGGCTCTCGGCTTCCCGCCGATCCAGAAGCGGACCTCGGGATTCGCAGCCAGGTTCTTCGGCCACTGCGAACGCCCGCCGCGGAACGTGCCGAGCAGCACGAAGCCCTGGATGCGCGTCGCCACCAGCGGCACCCGCGCGCGCCGGCCCGTCCTCCGCCCGCGCGTCTCGAGCACGATCAGCCCGCCGGGCGCGATGCGCGGCGAGCCGAGGCCGGCGCGGATCTGCGGCTCCAGCCAGCGGTTCAGGAAGCGGAAGAACTCGACCTCGATGCTGCGCCGCGAGGGCAAGTCAGGATCCGCCGCGTGCGACGCGGGCGCGCAGCTCGGCGAGCTCGAGCGGCGCGCGAGTCGCTTCGTCCACCACGATCGGCCGCACCGTGCGGCCCGAGCGTCGGTCCACGAGCGCCACCGGCGCGGCGCGCTCCGGGAAGAGCCAGTCTTCGCCCCAGCGCCACATCGCGGCGAGCACGTCGAAGAACGCGCGACCCTTCTCGGTGAGGTGGTACTCGTAGCGCGGCGGCCGCTCCTGGTAGAGGCGCTTCTCGAGCAGGCCCGCTTCGACGAGCTTCGCCAGGCGGCGGGTGAGGCTCGCGCGCGGCGCGCGGAGCGCGCGCTGGAGCTCGTCGAAGCGACGCTGCCCGAAGCTGACGTTCCGCAGCAGCAGCGGCGTCCACGCGTCGCCGACGAGGTCCGTGGTGCGCGCGATCGGGCACGGCGCCCGCTCGAGGCGCTTGCGGCTCACGCGATCGCCTCGACGCGCGCGCGCACGTGCTTGTGCCACGGCGTGCCGGCGAGCCAGTCGCGGTCCTCGGACGCGGTGAGCTCGTTCGGGCGCGACGCCGTGCGTCGCGCGTGCGTCCGCTCTCGTCCGGATAGTCGAGGCCGAGCCCGTTCGGCAGCGTCACGTGGCCGGGCTGCAGCGTGTCGGTCAGCTCGACGACCGCCTCGACGCTCGCGCGCTTCGTGGTGACGCGCGCGCGCCCGCCGTCGCCGAGCCCGAGGCGCGCGGCGTCCGTCGGGTTCATGCGCAGCGCGCCGTCCGCGTCCTTCCGGCGCCACGCCGGATCGCGGAAGATCGTGTTCGCGGTGCTCGTGCGGCGCTCGCCGGCCGAGAGCACGAACGGGAAGGCGGGGTCGCGCAGCGCTCGGCTCCTCGCGCCGAGCGCGCGCGAGCTCGCCGAGCAGCTCGGGCACCGCGAGGTGGATGCGCCCGTCCGGCGTCTCGAGCGCGCTGCCAGGTCTCCTCGTACTCGTCGACGCTGAACACGACGCCCGAGCGCTCGCGGAGGATCGCGTCGAACAGCGCCTCGCCCTGCTCGAGCGGGTTCGCGCCGTCGAAGCCGGCGCGGCGCACCGACTCGGGGTACGCCTGCGCGCACTGGATGCGCGAGGCCCGAGCAGCGGCGCCGCGGCCGCCGCGCCGTCCGGCAGCGTCGGCCCGAGCGTCTCGTAGAGCACGACCGGCGCGAGCGCGGCGAGCTTCGGGTTCGTCGCGAGCGCCGCGAAGAAGGCCGCCGCGTACGCGCCGCGTCCCTGCGCCGCCGCGGCGCGCAGCGGCGCCAGCTCCGACTCGTCGAGCGCGCCGAGCGCGCGCACGAGCCGGCGGTGGATCTCCGGCTCGGGCAGCGTGCCCGGCGAGCGGCTCGAGCAGCGGCGCGCGCAGGTGGAACACGTTCTTCGGGAACTCGAGCGTGAAGAACGTCGCCTCCCACTTCTCGAACTGCGACGACGCGGGCAGCACGTAGTGCGCGAGCCGCGCGGTCTCGGTCATCGCGACGTCGATCACGACCACGAAGCTCGAGCGCCTCGAGCGCCTCGCGCATGCGCTGGCTGTCGGCGAGCGAGTGCGCCGGGTTCGCGCTCTCGACGAGCATCGCGCGGAAGCGCTTCGGGTGGTCGGTGAGGATCTCGTCCGGGATCACGTTGCACGGGATCAGGCCGGTGATGATGCGGTGGCCGCCGACCGGGCGTGCGCGCGGTCGCTGCGCCCGCGCCCGATCAGCGCGCCGAAGTGCGTGTGGAGGTTCATCGCCGCCGCGCTTCGCGAAGTTGCCGGTGAGCAGGTAGAGCAGCTTCTCGAGGTACGAGTTGAGCGTGCTGTGCGGCGCCTGCTGGATGCCGAGGTCCTCGAGGATCGAGACGCTCGCGGCGCGCGCGATGCGCCGCGCGACCGCGCGCACGAGCGCCTCGGCGACGCCGGCGCGCGCGCAGTAGTCGGCGATCGGGATCGCGCGCGAGCGCGTCGAGCACGCGCCTCGGCGCCGGTCGTGTGCTCGGCAGGAACGCGTGGTCGACGCAGGTCCTCCTCGACGAGCACCGCGAGCAGCGCGGCGAGGCAGAAGGCGTCGGTGCCCGGGCGCACCTGGAGGTGGAAGTCGGCGAGCTCGGCCGTCTCGGTGCGGCGCGGATCGATCACGATCAGCGTGCGCGCCGGGATCGTTCGCGATCTCGCGCAGCACGGCGCGCGCGCGCGGGAAGCCGTGCGACTGCCACGGGTTCTTGCCGACGAACACCGCCACCTCGGCGTGCTCGAAGTCGGGCGCGGTGTGGCAGCGCGGCGCGGCCGAAGAGCTGGCCGTCGACCCAGAACTCGCCGGTCTTCTCCTGCGCGAGCGCGTTCGAGGCGTAGATCGATGCCGAGCGCCGCGCGCGTGGCGCGCGCGTAGGCGCCGCCGCAGGTGGTTCCCCTGGCCGCCGCCGCCGTAGTAGAAGATCGACTCGCCGCCGTGCGTGTCGCGCACGCGCGCGAAGCCGCGCCGCGACCTCGCGGATCGCGGTGTCCCAGTCGATCGGCTCGAAGCTGCCGTCGGGCGCGGCGGCGCAGCGGCGTCGTCAGCCGGTCGCGCCCGTTCTGGTAGTGGTCGAGCCGCTGCGCCTTCTCGCACGTGTAGCCCTGCGAAGCCGGGTGCGCCTTGTCGCCGCGGACGCGCGCGATGCGCCGGCCCTCGAGCTCGCACCTCGATGCCGCAGTTGATGCTGCACAGGATGCAGGCCGTCGATTTCCAGCTCATGGGATCCTCGGGGCGCGGGTGAGTTCATGAAATGAACCAAGTCAGAGGGGCCACGTCAATCGTGGAAAAGCTTTTCCGAATTCGGGTAGGAGGCTACTCGCGGAGTCGGCCGAATAGGCCCCGGAACCCGCCACGTTCGTCCCCAGGGCGGCACGGATCTTGCTCTATAGATCAGCGGGTAGGGGCCTCGGAGGTCTCATGCGCTTCCCCCTGCCCGCGGTTCTAGTCGCCGCTCTCGTTGCAGTCGCTGCCGCCTCGGCCGACGCGACGACCATCGCGCAGTTCACGTTCGACGAGGGCGATCTGTTGTCCATTGCCTCGAGCGACACGGACCCGAACTCGACGGCCGCCTTCGTGCTCAACGGGCCCTTGGGCGTCAGCTCGGAAGACGGCAACGGGAATCCCGTTCCCGGCCTGATCGTGGGCCTCCCCACCTCGACGGCCGGCGAGCTCTATCAGTCCTTCATCATCTCGCTGACGCCGGCGCCCGGCTACGAGCTGAACCTCTCGAACGTGCAGTTCGACGGCAGCACCTCGTACTTCTCGCCGACGATCCCCACCGCCACCTTCTTCGCGGGCGTTCGCAGCAACCTGGATGGCTTCGCGTCCGATATCGACACCGCCTCCTGGTCGGCAGGCCACCAGACGCCCGGTTTCGTTTCGGTGGTGATGGACCTTTCCGGTGCGGCCTTCCAAGGGCTCTCCGCCGCGGATCTGGCGGGCATCGGAGGCTCGCTCCAGCTGAAGTTCTTCTTCGCCATGACGAGCACGCCGGTCGTCGGGGGTGTGAATTCGGCCGTCGACAACGTCGTGGTGCACGGCACGTCGACGGTGCCCGAGCCGGCGAGCGCGTTCCTGCTCGCGCTGGCGCTCGCAGGTGTGGCGGGCTTCGGACGCCGCGACTGACGACGGGGTGGGCCGCAGCCGGATGCGAGCGGCCTGCTTGCGTCCTAGGGCAGCCGACCGCAGGCGCGGATCGCAGCGTCGGCGGCGGCGTTCGCGGCGCGTAGCGTGCCGCGCGCCAGCCGCGCGAGGCGCACGATGCGCCACGGGCGGGCGAGCAGGTAGCGCGCCACGGCCCACGGGTCGCCGGAGCCGTCCGGGCCGGCGAGGGCGAGCACCGCCGGGTCGGTCGTCTCGTCGGTGACGCGATCGCTGATCGCGCGGAACACCGACCAAGGGCAGCCACGTCGCTCGCACACTGCCGCCACGGCGGCCGTCTCCATGTCGAGCCCGACCACGCCGCTTCGCCTCAGCTCCGCGGCCTCGTCGAGGCCGGTCACCAGCCGGTCCCACGTGACGAGGCGACCGTGGGGCGGCGTCGCGCCGAGCTGCACCGGTCGGTACTCGCGGCCGGTCACGCCATCCACCACGACCTCGGGCGCGATCAGCGCGCCGATCGGCTGGTCCGCGTCGACGCCGCCGGCGATCCCGACCACCAGCACGTAGTCGAGCTTCGTCGCGTCGAGCATCCGCTCGCTGGCGCGAGTCGCGGCGAGCGTTCCGATGCCGGTCTTGGCAGCGACGATCTCGACACGGCCCGTCGCGCCGACGTAGAAGGCGCCGTCGGCTTCCGCGCGACGCAACGAGAGCTTGCGCACGAGCGGCGCCAGCTCCTGCTGCATCGGCGCGAGCAGGCCGACGCGCGTCACGTCACTGGACGCCGGCCCAGGCCCGGTCCGGCTTCGCGACCCGGTAGAGCCGCGCCGCGTTCTCGAACAGCAGCTTGCGCTGCACGCGCTCCGGCTGCCCCGCGAGCCCGGCGTCGATCTTCTCGCGCACGTTGCCGTACAGGCAGACCGGGTGCGGGTAGTCGGTCTCGAACAGGACGTTGTCGACGCCGATGCGGTCGAGCAGGTGCTGCGGCGCGAGCTCCTCGAAGAAATAGCAGCCGTAGACCTGGCGCGCGAAGTACTCGGACGGCTTGAGCGTGAACTCGGGCCGGCTCGCGCCGCACCTGCGAGTAGTCGAAGGCGTAGTCGAGCGCCTCGAGGATGAACGGGATGAAGCCGATGCCGCTCTCGACGGACACGACCTTCGAGCTTCGGGAAGCGCGCGCAGCACGCCGGAGAGAGCAGGTCGACGAGCTGCTTGCCGTTCTCGAGGAAGAGCCCGACGGTGATCTTCGCGTTGACGGCCGAGATGCCGTAGTGTCTCGATCGCGCTCGCGGCGTGAACTCCTCCGTCGAGGCTGCCGCTGCCGATGTGGAAGCGAGACCGGCAGGTCCGCGTCCTGCGCCGCGGCCCACAGCGGATCCCAGTGCGGATCGGCGAGCGACGGGCTGGCCGAACTTCTGCGGCTCGCCGGTGAAGAGCACGCCCGTGTGTCCGCGCTTCGCGCGAGCGCTCGATCTCCTCGCGCTGTCGCCTTCGGGATCCCAGAACGGCGTGGCGCAGGATCGGGATGAAGCGGCGCGGATCGGGCGCGATCCAGTCGATCAGGAAGTCGTTGTAGGCGCGCACGCAGGCGAGCATCAGCTCCGGGTCGCCGAGCTCGCAGGAACGGCCTCGTTGCCGAAGCCGCCGACGTTCGGGTAGAGCGCCATCGCCCAGATGCCGATCGAGTCCATGTACGCGAGGCGCGCCTTCGCGTCGTGCGCGGCGTGCGGCACCTCCTCGAACGTGCGCGGCGCCGCGGGGAAGGGCTCCTTCCAGCCGGCGACGGCGGTGTGCCCGACGGTGATGGGCGCGCGAGCCGTCGCCGATCTGCCAGACGTCCCAGCCCCAGCGTCGGGTCGTGCACGATGCGCGGCGCGCGATCGCGGAACTTCGTCGGGCAGGCGCGCGGTCCAGACGTCGGGCGGCTCGGTGATGTGCGTGTCGACGTCGATCACCCAGTCGCGGAGGGGGACGGTCATGGCGACCTCCTGCTGTGGCCAACTATCCTGCGGCCCTCGGAGGTGCGCCATGGGTCGGCTCTCGGGCAAGGTTGCGTTCGTGACGGGCGCGGCGTCGGGCATCGGCGCGGCGTGCGCGCTGCGCTTCGCGCAGGAAGGCGCGGCGATCGCGGGCATGGATCTGAAGAAGTCCGACGGTGGCGACTGGGACGCCGCGGTGAAGGTCGCTCCCGCGTCGTGCTTCGAGACGGGCGACGTGCGCGAGGAGGAGCGCATCCGCGAGGTGGTGGCCGCCGTCAAGGAGCGCCTCGGTCGCATCGACGTGCTCGTGAACTCGGCCGGCGTCGCCGGCGGAGGCCTCGTCCACATGCTCGAGCAGAAGGACTGGGACGTCGTGCTCGACGTGAACCTGAAGGGCACCTACCTGGTCTCGAAGCACGTGCTGGCCGTGATGCTCGCGCAGGCGAGCGGCAGCATCGTGAACATCGCGAGCGTCGAAGGGATCGAGGGCTTCCTCGGCGGCAGCTCCTACAACGCCTCGAAAGGCGGCGTGGTGCTGCTGACCAAGAACATGGCGATCGACTACGCGCGCGCCGGCATCCGCGTGAACGTGATCTGCCCGGGCTTCATCGACACGCCGATGTTCCGCTCCGTGTTCTCGATGGAAGCGACGAAGGCGATGCAGGAGAAGATCCGCGAGGCGCACCAGCTCGGCCGCTTCGGCAAGCCCGTCGAGATCGCGAACGCGGCGCTGTTCCTCGCGAGCGACGAAGCGAGCTTCGTCACCGGCGTGACCCTGCCGGTGGACGGCGGCTACACGGCGGGGCACCGCTTCACGGGCTAGGACGGGCCGCCGGCCAGGCTTTGCAATGAATGACTTTCGCGGTCCTTGCCGGGCGAGGCGCGGTCTCCGATCGCGAAGCGGTCGATCGGGCTCGCCGCGAGGAACTGCTTGTCGTTGTTGGAGCCCTAGTCGCCGATCGAGTCGGCCCAGATGCCGACCACCAGCAGCAGGGAGATCAGGCCCATCACCAGCATCTCCGTCGTCATCATTCGATCTCCGTTCTCTCGAGTGCCGTCACTCAGGATGGCCCGTGCGGATGCGCAGTGCGTGTGAACCGCTTCACCGCTCGGGAAGAAGCCCCTCGCCGCGGGGCCGGGGTTGGGACACCCTGTCCCCGCAGCAGGAGGGCCCATGGCTGACCTCGTGATCCGCGGCGGCACCGTGATCGACGGCACGGGGGCGCCGGGACGGCGCGCGGACGTCGCCATCGAAGGCGAGCGCATCCGCGCGATCGGCCCGGGCCTCTCCGGCGCGCGCACGCTCGACGCGTCCGGCTGCGTGGTCGCGCCCGGCTTCATCGACATCCACACGCACTACGACGCGCAGGTGTTCTGGGATCCGGCGCTCACGCCGTCGTGCTTCCACGGCGTCACCACCGTCGTGGCCGGCAACTGCGGCTTCTCGATCGCGCCGACGCGCCCGTCGCACCGCGAGGTGATCGCGCGCACGCTCGAGAACGTCGAGGACATGAACCCGGCGACGCTCGGCGCCGGCATCCCGTGGGACTTCGAGACGCACCCCGAGTACCTCGCCTCGGTCGGGCGGCGCGGCACGGCGCTCAACTTCGGCGCCTACGTCGGCCACACCGCGGTGCGCCTCTACGTGATGGGCGACGCCGCCTACGAGCGCAAGGCCACCGACGAAGAGGTGGTGCGCGATGGCCGACGTGGTGCGCGAGTCGATGCAGGCCGGCGCGGTGGGGCTCGCCACCAGCTTCGCGCCGACGCACCTCGGCATCGACGGCAAGCCGATTCCGAGCCGCATCGCCGATCTCTCCGAGTTCGAGGCGATGGCGCGCGTGCTCGCGCGAGCTCGGCCGCGGCGTGGTCGCGGTGACGCCGGGGCAGGGCTTCTTCCGCGAGATCTACGACTTCCAGCGCCGCGTCGGGCGTGCCGCTCACCTACACCGCGCTGCTCGCGATCCCGGGCTTCTGGCAGATGGGCTCGAAGCTGAACGACGAGGAGACGGCGAAGGGCGCCGACGTCTGGCCGCAGGTCTCGTGCCGCAAGATCACCATGCAGCTGCGCATGAGCGATCCGTTCCAGTTCAACCAGGCGCCGAGCTTCGCGGCGCTGATGGGCAAGCCGCGGGCGGCGCGCCTCGCAGCCTATCGCGACCGCGCCTGGCGCGAGCGCGCGCTCGTCGAGCTCGGCAAGACGGCGCTGCCGCCGCGCTGGGATTCGATCGAGATCGCCGAGAGCGTGCGGCACGCGAAGCTGGCTCGACCGGCGCGTCGCCGAGCTCGCGCGCGAGCGCGGCGTGACGCCCTTCGACGTGATGCTCGACCTCTCGCTCGAGGAGGACCTCGACACGCGCTTCCGCTGCATCCAGTCGAACGACGACGAGGAGGGCATCGCGCACCTGCTGCGCTCGCAGCACGTGCGTGCTCGGCCTCTCCGACGCCGGCGCGCACGTCGGCCAGCTCTGCGACGCGCCGCTGCCCACCGACCTGCTCGGCAACTGGGTGCGCGAGCGCGCCGTGCTCCGCTCGAGGAGGCCGTGCGCAAGCTCACGAGCGAGCCGGCGGCGCTGTTCCGCTTCGAGGGCCGCGGCGTGCTGCGCCCGGGCGCCTTCGCCGACGTCACGGTGTTCGACCCGGACACGGTCGCGCCCGGCCCGCTGCGGCGCGTGCGCGACTTCCCGGCCGACGCCGACCGGCTCACCGCCGACGCGCCGGAGGGCATCCGCCACGTGCTCGTGAACGGGACGCCGATCCGGAGCGACGGCCGCTCGCACCTCGACGCGAGGCCAGGCCGGCTCGTGGCGCAGGGGAGCCACGCGTAACGCGCACTTCGACCTCGCGACGCTCGACGTGCCGCGCTAGTCGTCCTTGGGCTGCTTGGGGGTGCACGTCAGCTCCGCGCCGCGCACCGGAACCGGCCCGAGCGTCCAGTTCCCCGAGCCCGACGAGAGCAGCACGCGGATGTTCGCGTGAGAGCCCGTGGTGGCGCTCAGGCTGAAGCGGCCGCGCCGGTCCGACTGGCCCGTCACCAGCACGGCGCGGGTGGCGGCGTCGACGACGCTGAGGTCGCTCGACACCGGCGCGCGGCTGCCGCGCACGCTCAGCAGGCCGTCCTGGCAGCGCCAGCGCGGCTTCGCGCGGGTTTGCAGCTGCGTGCCGCAATCGGGCGGCGCGCTCATCACCGGGATGGCGACGCCCAGCGCGCCGTTCGCGTCGCGCGGGCGCACGCTGCACGGGGCGAGGAAGGTCCGCGCCACGAGCTGGAAGGTTCCGTTCGAGCCCGCCTGCGCGACCCCGAGCGCGCCCTCGGTGGCCGGGTCCACGATCGTGACGAGCGTGCCCGGCTCGGCGCTGTCGCCCTTGAGCGCCAGCAGGCCTTCCCAGGCGTCCCACGTCGCGTACTCGAGGACGGGCCCGCCGGTCGCGCTCGGGTCCACGCCGGTGAGCGTGAAGGTTTCGGCTGCGGTCTCGGGCGGCGTGCCGGCGTCGGTCACGCGCACCGTGACGCTGGCCTGGACGGCCATGCTCGGCATGAAGACGAGGTCCGCGCTGCCGTCGCCGAAGTCCTGGAACGTGGCGCCGGCCGGCAGGCCCAGCGCCGTGAAGGCGACCGGCCCGCCTTCGGGGTCGGAAGCCAGGATCGTCAGGGTGAGGGTGCTGCCGACCATCGCGCTCTGGTCGCCGATCGGCGCGAGCACGGGCGGCGCGTTCACGCTGCCCGCCGTGATCACCACGCGCTCGGAGTCGGTCGCCATGCCGTCGGTGACCAGAAACGTCACGGTGGTGTTGCCGGCCTGCGTCGGCGTCCAATTGAAGGTGGCCATGCCGTTGCCGGCGTCCATGAAGACGGCGCCGGTCGGCAGGCCCGTCGCCGAGAACATGAGGACGTCGCGGTCGGCGTCGCTGGCCGAGAGGAGCAGGCCGACCGGCTGGCCCACGTTCACCGTCTGGTTGCCGATCGGCGCGAGCACCGGCGGGTGGTTCACCGGGGCCAGCACGCAGAAGGGGTCGAGGTTCCCGCGCTTGTACGCCGTCCCGTTCGCGGCGACGTTGCTGCCGGACGGGATGCCGCGGGTCGGGTCGAAGGTGTGGCAGAGCGCGCAGTCCCCATAACGCGCGCCCGTACCGCGCGCGAGCTCGGCCGGGTTCGGCGGCGTGCGGCCGGCGGCGCGGCACGCCGCGTCGAGCTGGGCCGGGAACGTCGACCTCGCGAGCGCCGGCGTCGCGGGCAACGCGACGAGCGCAGACAGGAGGATCGTGGCGAGCCGCATCCGGGAGCACCTCCGTGGTGCCCTCGTATCGGCTTCGGTGGCTGGCCGGTCGGTGAGGGGACTCACGGCAGCCAGCGTGCGTTTCCTCATGCCGCCTTCACGCTGCGTTCATGCGCGCGTTCCCAGAGCCCGATCGCGCCGAACACGCCGACGAGGATCGCCGGCAACACCGCGACGGAACGGAAGGAAATGGCAGCCGCCTGGCGCAGGACTGCCTCGAGCTCGGCGCCCGAGAGCGCGGCGAAGGCGTCCTTGCCGCCCGCCAGCTCGGCCTTCGCGTGGTCGAAGATGTTGCCCAGCTCGGGCAGGACGAAGCTCGTGGCGATCGCGCCGGCCACGCCCATCAGGCCGATGAAGAGCTCGCCGCCGTGCGGGTAGCGCTCCGCCACGTTCGCCAGCATGGTCGGCCACAGGAAGCACACGCCGAGGCCCCACACGGTGGCGGCGAGCAGCCCGGTGACGGGCGAGTCGGCGGCCGCGAGCGCGAGGAGACCGAGCCCCGCCAGCGCAGAGCCGCCCCACAGGATCCCGACGTTCGAGATGCGGTGCGCGAGCGGGCCGGCGAAGTGGCGCAGCACGAACATCATCCCCGACACGTAGATCAGCAGCCAGATGCCACGCATGCCGACCGTGCGCGTGAGCGTGAGGTCGATCCACTGACCGGGCGCGAGCTCGGACGCCGCGGTGAGGAACATGCACGCCCACCAGACGAGGAACATGGGGCGGCGTGGGATCTCCCTGAACATCCCGCGCCACGGCACGCCGAGCGTCGCCCGCTCGGTGCGCGGGAAGCGAGTGCCGGCGCACAGCGCGACTGAGAGGAGCGCCGGCCCGAGCACGAGCACGAATTGCCCGCGCCAGCCGATCCCGAGCGCGGGCAACGCAACGCCGATCAGCCCGCCCACGATGAGCCCGGCCGGCCACCACGCGTGCAGGATGTTCAGCCGGTTGGTCTTGTCCTCGGGATAGAGCGCGGCGGTGAGCGGGTTGATCGAGCACTCCATGAAGCCCCAGCCGAGGCCCGAGAGCAGGAAGCCCGCGCGCAGCGCGGTGTAGACGGCCGCGCCCTCCGCGAGAGACGAGGCGGCCACGACGATCGCTGTGCCCCCTGCGAAGCAGAGCCCGGCGACGGCGAGCATCCGGCCCATGCCGAAGCGGTCGAGCACGAGCGAGCCGAGGCCGAGTGTGAACGCGAAGCCGAGGAAGGCGGTGCCTTGCAGCGTGCCCGCGAGCTGGCCCGAGTGCAGCGCGTCGAGCGGGGCGAGGATCTCGACCTCGATCGCGCCGATGATCGCGGCGCGCAGGGAGAACGAGAGCCCCGCCGTGAAGAGCGCCATGGTGCTGATCACGAAGATGCGGCGGGCGGGGTAGTCGGCGCGGGCATTCATCGCGCGCGCAGCATACCCTGCGGCCACCAGCACGGGGGATCCATGCGCATCGCACGTCATTGGATGGGAATGCTCTGCGCGGGGGCCGTCGCCCTCGGCAGCGCTGCCGGCCGGCGCAGAGGCGCCCGAGGCCGGCGGCTGCGTGGGCAAGGCGCGTCTGCGCGGGCCGCTCTGGGACTCGACGAACGCCGCGCTCGAGCCGGGCCTCGCCGTCGCCCTCGACGAGATCGCGCGCGTCATCAGTGACGACTGCAAGGACAAGAAGATCGTGATCGAGGGCCACGCCTTCGAGATGGCGAGCGCGGAGCTGAACCTGAAGCTCGCCGAGCTGCGGGTCGCGCTGGTGCGCTACGAGCTCGAGAAGCGCGGCGTCCCCGCCTGGCAGCTGCTGCCGGTCGCGCTCGGCGACACGCAGCCGCTCGTCCCGAAGAAGGGCCGGGAGGCGGCCCTCGAGAATCGTCGCATCACGTTCCGCCCGGTGGAGTGACGCCTTCGGCGACGAGGCCGTCGCGCAGCGTCGCGCTTCAGGATCTTGCCCGCCGGGTTGCGCGGCAGCTGCTCGGCGTGGATCGCGACGCGCGTCGGGATCTTGAACGGCGCGAGGTGCTGCGCCGAGGAAGCCGCGCAGCGCCGCCGGCGTCGAGGCGTCTTGCCGGGCTTCGGCACGATGGCCACCGCCACCTCCTCGCCGAGCCGCTCGTGCGGCACGCCGAACACCGCGGCCTCGTACACGTCGGGGTGCTCGTAGATCGCCGCCTCGACCTCGGCGCAGTACACGTTCTCGCCGGCGCGCAGCACCATGTCCTTGGCGCGGTCCTGCACGTAGACGAAGCCCTCGTCGTCGATGCGGCCGATGTCGCCGCTGCGCAGCCAGCCGTCGACGATCGTCTCGCGCGGTCGCCTCGGGCTTGTTCCAGTAGCCGCGGATCAGGTTCGGGCCGCGGAACCAGAGCTCGCCGACCTCGTCCGTGCCGAGCACGCGGCCCTCGGTCGTCGGTGACGCGCAGCTCGACGGCGGCACCACGCGCCCGCAGCTCGTCGGCTTCCGCAGGTAGTCGTCGCCGGCGTTGCCCGGGCCGTAGGCGTTCGTCTCGGTCATGCCGTAGCCGATGCCGGGGCGCGCGGCGCTGAAGCTGCGGTCCACGCGCCGCACCAGCTCCGGCGGCGCGGGCGCGCCGCCGCCGCCGACCGAGGCGAGGCTCGAGGTGTCGCGGCTGCGCGAAGTCGGGGCACTCGAGCAGATCCCAGGACTGCGTCGGCACGCCGACGAAGTTGCGTGATGCGCTCGCGCTCGATCAGCTCGAGCGCGCGCGCCGGCTCCCACTTGTGCATCATCACCAGCTTGTAGCCGGCGGCGAAGCACGAGAGCATCACCGCCACGCAGCCGGTCACGTGGAACAGCGGCACCACCAGGATGAAGCTCGTCGGATCCGGGCTCGCCTGCTTCGGCCCCCGACGCCCATCGCGGCGTTCACGAGCGACGCGACACGCGAAGGCGACGAGCGCCGAGAGCACCGCGCGGTGCGTGGAGACGGCGCCCTTCGGGTGGCCGGTGGTGCCCGAGGTGTAGAGGATGGTGGCGTCCATGTCGGGATCGAGCGTCGACCTCGGGCAGCGGCGTCGCCGAGGACGACGACGTCGCGCCAGTGCCGGCGCTCCGCCGGCAGCGCGCCCTGCGATCGCGCACGGCGATCACGCGCAGGCCGAGCGCGCCGAGCAGCGGCGCGATGCGCGTCGAGCCGCTCGCGGTCGGCGATCACCACGCGGCTGCCCGAGTCGCGCAGCGCGTAGTCGATCTCGTCGGTCGTCCACCAGGCGTTCAGCGAGACCGAGATCGCGCCGATCGAGGTGATCGCCGCGAAGGCCACCACCCACTCCGGGTAGTTGCGCATCGCGATCGCGACGCGGTCGCCGGGCCGCACGCCGAGCGCGAGACGAGCGCCGCGCCGAGCGCGTCGACCTGCCGCATCGTCTCGGCGAAGCTCCAGCGCTCGTCCTCGTAGACGAGGAAGGTGGCGTCGCCGCGCGCGCGGGCGGCGTCGAAGAGCGTGCGCAGCGAGGCAGGCGTGTTCTTGAAGATGCGCAGGCGCTGGCCGTGCACCTCGGCCTCGACGCTCTCGAAGGGCGCGCCCGGGCCGGTGAGCGCAGCGACCGCTTCGTCCCAGGTCGAGGGCATGGCGGGCGCTCCAGGCGAAGGGCGCCCGATGCTACGCGCGACCCGGAGCGGCCGGCAACGTCGGCTTCTTCGCGCCATACGCGAGGCGCGCGAGGACGCTCGCGCGGCTCGCGCGCACCCCGGCCTCTGCGGGGTCGGGGAGGCCGAGCTTCTGCCGCACTGCGGCGAGCGGCTCCGCGAACCACGACTCGATGGGCTCCGCGATCACGAGGCGGGCCGCCCGGCCCATGTGCAGGCCGACGCGGATGTTGTGCCAGAGCCGGAGCGCCTGCGGCGGCGAGAAGAGGGCGTAGAGGACGCGCACCACCCAGAGCATCCCGTGGCCGCCCGGTGCCGAGCCCTGCGCGACCGTGAAGGCGTACACGCCAGCCTCGCCCGCGAGCCCTGCGTCGAAGCCGGTGAGGACGTGATGCAGGTCGTGCGTCGTGGTGTAGCGGAGCACGAACGGGTTCTCGCGGAAGCGCTCCTTGATGTGCGGGCTGATCGCGAGGGGCGTGATGCCGTTCGCATCGAGGAAGCGCGCGTACTCCCGCCCGAGGCTGCCCGGCGGCAGCGCGCGCAGGCTCGCGAGATCCTGCTCCGGCGCGTAGCCGCGGAGCGGCGCGAGCTTCGGCTCGATGCCCCGCGGCGGGGGCGAGAGCGCGTCGAGCTTGAGGACGGCGACGTCGCCGAGCGGGGCGCCCGCGCGAAAGGCCCGGACCGTCTCGAGCAGCTTCCCGAGGTCCATGGCTTCGAGTACTAGCACCCGGGCGGGGGACGGCTCCCTATCTCTCCGAAGCGGTCGATCCCCCGAGGGGGTAGTAGTGGTCATTGACCACTTGCCGCCGCCCGCGGCGTCCCCGATCCTTCTCCCGTCATGGCCTACCTCCGCAAGCGCCGGGACGGGCGCGTCGAGATCCGCGAGTCCATCGCGACTCGGAGGGGGCCGCGCGCGCGCACGCTCGCCGTGTTCCGCGGCGCGCTCGCGCCCGACGTGATCGAGCGCGCCGCGGGCCTGGCGCGGCGGCCGTTCGACCGCACGGCCCTCCGCGCTCGCGCTCACGCGCTCGGCGTTCCGATGAGCGCGCGCCGCGCCGACGCCGCAGCGCGCGCGCTGCTGCGCGATCTCCGCCAGGGCATCTCGCTCGATCCCGCGTTGGTGACGCTGCTGCGCGAGGCCCTCGACGCGCAGCGCGCGGGGCCGGTGCCGGAGCCGCTCGCGGAGGCCGCGGAGTGGCTCGGCGTCGGGGCCGAGCGGCGCGGTGAGGCGCTGCGCGGGCTGCTGCGCGCCAGCGACCGGCTCGTGCGCGAGCGCCCGGCTCGCCGCGAGCGGCCGGCCGCGCTCTTCCCGCGCTTCCGGTCCTTGGACGCCGCGACCGGCGACGAGGATGAGGCGAGAGCGGATGCGAGCGGCGTGAACGGTCCGTCGGAGGAGGTCTGATGCCGGCGCTCCTCGACGAGAAGATCCTCGCCATCAGCGCCGCCTTCGACGCCGCCGAGATTCCCCACGCCTTCGGCGGCGCGCTCGCGCTCGCCTACTGGGCCACGCCGCGCGCGACGCTCGACATCGACGTCAACGTCTTCGCCGCGAGCGAGCAGGCCGAGCGCGTGCTCGCCGTCCTCACCGCGCTCGGCGTCGCAGCGCCGAGCGCCGCGGAGCGCCGCCACCTGGCCGAGCGCGGCCAGCTCCGTTGCCGCTGGGAGCACGTGCCGATCGACCTCTTCTTCGCCTACGACGCGCTGCACGCCCGCTGCCGGGAGCGCGCGTTGCGGGTGCCCTTCGGCGCCGGCGCTTCGATCCCGATCCTGTCCGCCGAGGATCTCGCGATCTTCAAGGGCCTGTTCGATCGCGAGAAGGACTGGCGCGACCTCTCCGAGCTGCTCTTCGTGCTCGGCGGGGAGTTCGACGCGGAATACGCGCTCGACTGGCTGCGGCGCATCCTCGCGCCGAAGGATGAGCGGCTGGTGCGCTTCGAGAAGCTGCTCCGCGGCGGAGAAGAGCCCGTCAGCGCGTGACGAAGCCTTCGATCGCATCGGCGAGCAGCTTCGGGTGGGTGATCGGCAGCATGTGGCTACCGCGCGGCACCACGCGCAGCTCGGCGACCCGCGCCTGCGCGGCGAGCCCGCGGCCGACCGCGAGCGGCACCAGTCGGTCGGCGTCGCCGTGGATCACGAGGATCGGCCGCTCGATCGGGCCCGGGTCGAGGTCCGCCTCGCCGCCGAGGTCGCGTCCCTCCGAGCGGAACGCGGCGAGCGTGTGTGGCCGTGCGAAGTTGGCTTCGACCTGCGTCTGATACCAGCCCGGCACGGCGTCGGGATGGAAGGCGTTCCGGCTGCCGGCGGCGAGGAAGCGCTGCATCAGCGGCGGCACCGAAGCCACCCACGAGAGCACCGGGCCGGCGAGGAAGTCGATCACCGGAGTGGGGAGCCCGGGGCGTCCCTGCTCGATGCCCGGCCCGACACTGCCGACCAGCACGAGGCGCGCGATGCGAGACGGGTCGCGCTTGGCGGCGACGATCGAGGTGGCGCCGCCGTAGGACCAGCCGACGAGCGTCACGTCGCGCAGCTCGAGGGCCGCGAGGAGGGCGAGCAGCTCGGCCGCATTCGTCTCGACGGTCACGCGCCCCGGCGCACGCCCGTCCGAGCGCCCGTAGCCGATGCGGTCGTAGGCGACGACGTGAAAGCCGCGCCCGGCGAGCTCGCGGAGCGTCGGCTCCCAGTCGTAGGCGCAGGCCGGGTGACCGTGCACCAGCACGAGCGTCGGGCCGTTGCCCGCTTCCAGCACGTTCACCGCGAGACCCGGCGCCACCTCGACGCGGCGGCCCGCCGGCGGCAGCTCGGGGGGCCGTTCCCGGTGGAGCGCGTAGAAGACCGGCGGCAGGACGAGCGCCAGCACCAGCAGCACGCCGAACCAGAGGAAGACACGGGCCAAGCGAGCGCTTCCCTCCGCCATCCACCATACGCGCTGCCCACGCGGTACGCTGCGCCTCCGTGAGCGCTCCGTCTCCGCTCGATGCGCGCCGCTTCTTCGCCGGGCGCTGGCAGGGGCAGGGCGAGCTGACGCCGCACGGGCCGGCCCGGCTCGTGCTCGCGCGCGAAGCGGTGCGGCTCGAGGGCCGCGGCGAGTGGCTCACGGAGAGCGTCTGGCGCGTGCACGAGCGCTTCACGCTCGGCTCGGGCTTCGCCTTCGAGCGCCGCATGTGGATGGAGCAGTTCGCGCCGGATCGCGTGCACGCGACGGCCGACGACATCCCGCTCGGCGCCGAGCTGGAGCTGCTGCCCGACGGCTTCCGCTTCCGGCGCTTCCGGAGCTGGCTCGCCTACCGCGGTGTGCGCTTCCGGCTCGGCTGTGAGAGCGAGACGCGATCGGCCGCGGACGGCGTGCTGCATGCGCGGATCCGCCTCGACGTCTGGCGCATCCCCGTCGCGACGCTGCGCCTCGAGATCCGCGTGGAGCGAGGCTAGGCGGCGGCCTGGCCGGCGTACGCGGTCACCGCCTCGCGCGGCACCACGTGCCGGTTCTTCTTCCCGGTTCGCCTCGCGAGCGCGAGCAGCACGCGGGCGTAGCCGCGCACGAAGGCATCGATGCCGCGGTGAAAGCCCTGGAGCAGCCGCAGCTCGAACAGCGTGCGCGGCGTGTAGCGCGTGTGAAGGTGATTCAGGTTGAAGTTGAAGAACAGGATCGAGATGACGTTGAGGAACAGCGAGTAGTGCTCGCGCAGCCGGCTGCCGTACCAGAGCACGTCGATCAGGCCGTCGATGGTGCGCACGTGCGAGGTGGCCTTGCCGTGGAAGATCTCGCGCCACTTCGGCGAGAGCTCGCTCGCGCCCGCGTCGAGCGCCCGGCCCACGATGTCCGAGGCCAGGAAGCCGGTGCGGAGCGCCGTGGTGAAGCCCGAGGACAGGATGCCGTCCACCACCACGAAGGCCTCGCCAGTCGCGATCCAATTCGGGCCGCTGCTGCCTTCGGCCGTGCCGCACTGGAAGACGCAGGTCCACATCTCGGTGTCGGGCTTCACGAGCGGTACGAGCCAGCCGAGGTCGCGGTGCTTCTTCACCTGGTGCAGGAACAGCTCCGCCAGCGACTTGTACTGGCGGCGCAGCTTCACGAAGTCCTCTTCCGCCACCACGATGCCCACGTCCGTGACTTCGTCGGACACGTTGATGTCCCACATCCACGCCGAGGTGCCGAGCGTGTCGTCGGTGCGGATGCGCGTGCCCATCCCGTCGTAGGGGTGCGGGAAGCGCGCGCGCACCACGACCTTGCGCGGGCCGATCGGCCGATCGCCGATGCCGAACGCGCGCCGGAACATCGCCACCGCGCCGGTGGCGTCCACGTAGAAGCGGCCCTCGAGGCGCCGGCCGTCGTCGAGCACCACGCCGGTGACGCGCTCGCCCGCGCTCTCGATCTTCTTGACCTTGCCCTGGATCAACGTGACGCCGGCCTTGGTGGCGGCCTCCATCAGGTCGATGTCGATCAGCTCGCGGTTGGCGTGGATGGTGGGCTTCGCGCGGCCGACCACCTTCATCAGCGCGCGGAACACCGGATGGAAGCCGAGCTCGGCCTCGACGCCGGGCTGCGCCGACGAGGTGCAGATCGCGCCGCCCTTCACGGTGGCCTTGCCCTGCGCCGGCCAGTCGTCCACGGGGAGGCCGAGGCGCCGCAGGTAGACGGGCGCCTCCCAGTCGAGCGACTCGCCGAGGCGGAACTCGGGCGGGGGCCGCTTCTCGACCATCACCACCCGGAAGCCGCGCCGCGCGAGCCGGGTGCCGAGCGCGATGCCGCCCACGCCGCCGCCGGCGATCACGACATCCCAGCGCTCCCCGCTCTCGACCTGCACGACCCGTCCTCCTGCCCGAGTCCGCACGCCTCCGGCGTGCTCGGCCGGGCGAGCTTAGCCACGGCCGCAGTCACCGCCTACTCCGCGACGCGCGGCTCGAGCGCCACGCGCTCCTCCTCGCAGCCGTACGCCGTAGGCGTCAGCTGGATCAAGGTGTGCAGCGGCATGGCCAGGTGTGGCGTCTCGGCCGGCGGCCGCTGCAGGAAGTAGCCGGTGAGCGCGCGCAGCACCGCGCGATGGCCGATGACGAGGACGGGCGTGCGGTAGCGCTCGAGCTCGATCAGCACGCGGTCGACGCGCTGCACGACGTCCTGATAGGACTCGCCGCGCGGATAGCGGTAGTGGAATTTGTCGCGCCGCCGCGCCTCGAACTCGGCGGGCAGGCTGCGCTCGATCTCCGCGTAGGTCATGCCGTCGCAGACGCCGGCGTGGATCTCGTCGAGCGCCTTCCATTCGCCCGGCTCGATGCCGAGCGGCTCGGCGGTCTCGCGCGTGCGCCGCAGCGTGCTGGTCCACACGTCGAGGTCGCTCGCCGGGCCGTAGTGGCCACGCACGTAGGCCGCGAGGTTCTGCGCGTACTCGCGGCCGCGCGGCGAGAGCTCGCTGTCGCCACCGATGCGGCCGAGCACGTTCCAGGCGCTCTGGCCGTGACGCGTGAGCCAGACGGGCCGGCGCGTCACCTGGAGGTTCGTGAGGAACGAGACGATGCGCCCGGGGATCCAGCCGTAGACCTCGTGGATCTCGACCCGCCGGCCGCGGTCGATGATGCGGAGCCACGAGCCTTCGTCCTCGCTGAGCGTCTCGTACACGCTCTCGTAGTGGGCGATGCGCGCGCGGAAGTCGCGCAGCGCCTCCTCGGCGCCGACGCCGGCGTAGTCGGGCGAGGAGAGCTTCGTGTCCCGCAGGTTCGCTTCGATCACGGCGGGGTCGTGGTTCACGATCTCGACGAAGAGCAGGTCGCGATCCTCGGCGGCGCAGCGCGCGCGGACGGCGTCGCGGCGCTCGCGCGTGCTGTTGGTGGCGTCGTAGAGCGCGACGCGGCCTTCGCCGCGGAGGAAGGCCATCGCGTCGTCGAGCGCGTCGTCCGCCAGGCGGCGCCGCTGCTCGGAGGCGTCGCGGTTCGCGGGGTCGAAGAACTCGTGGTGCTGGCCGGGGCCGAGCACGGCGCGCCGCCGCTCGCCCACGTTGAACACGCGCGTCGGGTAGCCGAGCCAACCGAGGTAGCCGGCGAGCTTGCGCGCGGTGAAGGTCTTGCCGCGCGCGGGCAGCCCCACGAGCGCGATCAGGTGCTTCCTTCCGCGGCGCGGCCGGCTCATGCCCCCTCCAGCGGGGCGGGAACATAAGTGCTAGGAGACCTTCGTGGCCACCCGCGTCGTCGACCGTCCTACGTCGTTCTGGCTGAAGCTGCTGAAGCAGCGTCGCGAGCGGATGTACGACGAGAGGCTCGATCTTTCGCGTCCGATCGAGTGGCGGAGCGAGGAAGAGCAGTACGCGGCGCTCAAGTTCTTCAACGCCGCGTATCGCGCCGAAGAGTCGGGCCTCCGGCAGGCCCACGAGATCGCGAGCGAGGTCGAGTCATGGGACCCCGAGCTCGCCGAGACGCTGCGCCTCTACGGCGACGAGGAGGGCTGGCATCGCGAGCTCCTCACCGAGTTCCTCGCGTGGCTCGGCGGTGACGTCTCCCCGATGGGTCCGACGACGCGCACCTTCTACCGGCTCTACGCGCGGGCCGAGCGGCACGAGACGATCGTGCTCACCAACCTGATGTTCGAGACGATCGGCGCGACGACCTACCGCCTCGCGCTGCGGACGGCGAAGCCGCACCCCGCGGTGAAGCAGATGCTCACCATCCTCACGCGCGACGAGTCGTTCCACGTGCCGCTCAACGTCCACTTCCTCCGCCGGATCCTCGAGCGAACCGACGCGAGCGCGAAGCCGCGCCTCCGCCGGCTCTACCACCTGCTCACCGCGAGCCTGATGGCCTCGGCGTACGCGAGCCGCCGGCGGGCGAAGCTCTTCGACAACATCCCGTTCCCCACCCTCGCGCGCGCGTACGCCGAGCATCTGGGCAAGCTCTTCGTCCACGCGGACGACCTCGGCTTCCGGCCCTCGCGCGTCCTCCTCGCGACGGTCGGGCTACGGCCGGAGGATCTCGCGATCGCGGACGACGTCACCTCGGTCGAAGCGGCGGAGCGCGCGGCCGACCGCACGCAGGTCGTCGTCGAAGCGCTGTGACGGACGAGGCCCCCGGCGTGACGAACGGGCCCCCCGGCTTCGCGGCGCTCGGCCTCGAGCCCGCGCTCGTCAGCGCGCTCGCGGCCCTCGGCTACGAGGAGCCGACGCCGATCCAGCGCGAAGCGATTCCGCCCCTGCTCGAAGGCCGCGACCTGCTCGGTCAGGCCGCGACCGGGCACCGGCAAGACGGCGGCCTTCGCCCTGCCGATCCTGCAGCGCGTCGTCACGGGCGATCCCGAGCCGAATCGCCCCCGCGCGCTCGTGCTCGTGCCGACGCGCGAGCTCGCCATGCAGGTCGCCGAGGCGCTGCACCGCTACGGCCGGGCGAAGCACGCGAGCGTGCTCCCGATCTACGGCGGCCAGCCATCGGCCAGCAGCTCCGCGCGCTCCAGCGCGGCGTCGAGGTCGTCGTCGCCACGCCGGGCCGCGCGCTCGACCACATCGAGCGCGGCACGCTCGAGCTCGACGGCGTGCGCATGCGTCGTGCTCGACGAGGCCGACGAGATGCTCGACATGGGCTTCGCCGAGGACCTCGACGCGATCCTCGAAGCGCACGCCGCGAGCAGCGGCAGACGGCGCTCTTCTCCGCGACGATGCCGCCGCGCATCGTCTCCATCGCGCGAGCAGCACCTGCGCGACCCGGTCCGCATCGCGATCGCGCCCGAGCAGCACGCCGGCGGGCGAGGCGCCGCGCGTGCGGCAGGTCGCCTACGTCGTGGCGCGCGCCCACAAGCACGCCGCGCTCGGGCGCGTGCTCGACATCGAGATCACCGACCTCGGCGATCGTGTTCTGCCGCACGCGCCTCGAGGTCGACGAGCTGACCGAGGCGCTGAACGCGCGCGGCTATCGCGCCGAGGCGCTGCACGGCGGCATCGCGCAGGAGCAGCGCGACCGCGTGATGAAGCGCTTCCGCAGCAACAGCTCCGACCTGCTCGATCGCCACCGACGTCGCGGCGCGCGGCCTCGACATCGAGCACGTCAGCCACGTCATCAACTACGACGTCCCGACCGAGCCCGACGCCTACGTGCACCGCATCGGCCGCACCGGGCGCGCCGGACGCGAGGGCGTCGCGATCACGCTTCGTCGAGCCGCGCGAGCATCGCCTGCTGCGCAACATCCAGTTCGCGACGAAGCAGAAGATCGCCGTCGGCACGCTCCCGACCGTGAACGACCTGCGCAATCGGCGGCTCGAGCTCACGCGCGCGGCGCTGCGCGAAGCGGTCGCAGGCGGGCGAGCTCGACCCGTTCCGCAAGCTGGTCGAGGACCTCGCCTCCGAGTTCGATCCCTTCGACGTGGCGGCGGCCGCGGTGAAGCTCGCCCACCAGGCGAGCCACGACGAGGAAGGCGCGCGGGCCGAGGAGCAGGACATCCCGGTCCCGCACGTGCCCGAGCGGCGCGATGGCGGCCCGCGGCGGCCCCGCGAACGCCAAGGCCGCGGGCGCGATCCGCGCACGTGGGATCGCGTGCGGCTGTTCATCGGCTCGGGCCGCGCGGCCGGGCTGCGCCCCGGCGACATCGTCGGCGCGATCGCCAACGAAGCGGGGGTCCCGGGCTCGGCGATCGGCGCGATCGAGATCGCGGACAAGTTCTCGCTCGTCGAGGTGCCCGCCGACGCGGCCGATCACGTCATCGAGGCGCTGCGCAGCACGAAGATCCGCGGCAAGCGCGTGCAGGTGCGGCGCGACGGGGGCAACTAGGAGCGCGCGCCGCCACCCAGGAGGCGAGGCCGTCGAGACCGCGTCGCAGGCCCCGTCCCATCTGGCGTCGCAGCAGCGGCAGCAGCGGCCGCAGCCACGGCTTCGGCTCGAGCGCCTGGCGGTAGACGACGCGCGTCGCCGCGCCGACCGGCTCGAGCGTGATGACCTCGACCAGGGCACGGAGGACCGGCACGTTGGCCGAATCGACGCGGAACGCGAAGCGCCTGCCGACGTCGAACGCGAGGATCGTCTCGTCGGCCCGGAGCCCCTGCACGTCGACGTACCGGGTCGAGCCGACGCCGTGCGGCGCGGGGCTGGTGTAGTGGGCGTCCTTCATGCCGCTGAACCAGCTCGGCCAGGCGGATGCGTCGGCGAAGGCCGGCCACACCGCCTCCGGGCTCGCCGGCACGGAGGTCTCGGCCGCGCACCACGACGGGCGCACGGTCGACGAACGACACATCCTCGGTGCGCAGGCGATACGGCATGACGCCTTCCTAGCACGCCGGCGGGCTGCTTGACTCGCGCTGGCCCGTCGGCCAACTTGCTGCGCAGTCGTGATCCGCGGGTGATGGGCCCGCGCTCACTCCATCGCACCGTCCGCGCCAGCGCGACCCACCGGGTCGAGCTGGGCGACGACGGTCGAGCCCTGGAGCGAGCGCCGGGCCCTTCGAGCCTCTGGCGCCTCGCCGGAGGAGACGATGACCGACGTGGAAACGAAGCTGGATCCGAGAGCGCTCGTGGCGGCGCTCGCCGACCCCGCGCAGCGCGATTGCCGCATTCCGACGAGCTCGTCGCGCTCGGGCCGAGCGCGCGCGCTGCGGTGCGTGCCGGGCTCGGCGACGGCCGCTGGGAGGTGCGGCGCTGGTGCACGTATTGGTTCGTCCGCTTCGCGGAGGCGGACGACTTCGAGGCGCTCGTGCCGCTCGTGCGCGACCCGAAGAGCCGTGTGCGGCACGGGGCGCTCGTCGCCCTCGTGCACGCGCCCGGTCTCGCCGGGCGCGAGCGACGTCGTTCCGCTGCTGCTCGAGCGCGCGTGCGACGACGAGAGCCTGCGTGTGCGACGCCAGGCGGTGTTGCTGCTCGCGTGGGCGCGCCCGCACCCCGATCTCGCAGCGTTCTTCACGGGGCTCCTCGAGCGGGAGGACGACGCGAGGCTGTGTTTCTACGCGCGCGTCGGGATCGGCCGGAGCAGCGCCCCGGTGGCGTCATGCTGAGCGCCGAACAGAGGGCGAGCTTCGACGAGCGCGGGATCGTGCGCCTGCCCGGCGCGGTCGCCCGAGTGTCGCAGCGACGCTTCGCGACGAGGTGCTCGCCTGGATCGCGGCGCGCCGCCTCGCGCCCGAGCCGCCGCCTCCGGGCTTCGCGCTCAACCCGTCGCAGCTCGCGAGCGTCGCGAACGCGCACGGCTTCGAGGAGGTCTGGGGCGCGGGCGTGCGTCTCCGCGATCGACGAGATCCTCGGCGCCGGCGCCTGGCACGTGCCGAAGCACGCCGGCCAGCTCCTCTCGATGCCGTACCCGCTCCCCGGCGCGAGCTGGGCGCTGCCCCACAAGATCTGGCACCTGGACTACCGCGCGCCCGGCGCGGTGAAGAGCATCCCCGGCCTCCAGCTCTTCCTGTGCGTCGATCGCGTCGAGCCGCGCGCCGGCGGAACGCTCGTCGCCGCGGGCACGCCGCGGCTGGTCGACGCCATCCGCGAGCGCGCGGGCCCGGAGTGGCCCGGCAGCTCCGCCGAGGTGCGCCGCGCGCTGAGCCACGGGGTGCCGTGGTTCCGCGAGCTCTGCTCCTTGCGCGCCGGGGAGGATCGCGTCGCGCGCTTCATGGAGCGCTCGGCCTCGTTCGACGGCGTGTCGCTCCAGGTCGTCGAGCTCGCGGGCGAGCCCGGCGACGTGTTCGTCATGCACCCGTGGATGGTGCACAACCTGTCGCCGAACTGCGGTGCGCGGCCGAGGCTGGTTCTGACGGAGCGGATCCGCGCTACGCGCTCGCCGGGCGAAGGGCCGTGGTAAGCTCGCAGCCATGTCTCCGCTCCTCGGCGGTGAGTTCGTAGTCGCGTTCCTCGCCGTGCGCATTGCGTTCTGGATCTGGCGCTCCCGCGCGAACCTCGGAACGTTGGTGCAGGGCGACGGCCCGCCCGACCCGCACGGCGGCAAGCCCCTCGCGCCGCCCCGCCCGCGGCTCCGGCTCGTCGCATCGGGCCGCGCCGCCGAGCCGGGCTCGCTGCCGCGCGCGGCCTAGCGGATGCCGATCCGTTCCTTCGAGCCTCGCTGCATGCCGATCGGCGTCCTCACCGCGGCGCTCCAGGAGCTCACGCCGCGCGAGCGCCGCGACCCCGACCCCGATCTCGCGATCGAGGAGTGGCTCGCCTTCGCGCGCGAGCTCGGCGTGGACTGCATCCAGCTCTCGGCGGCGCTGCACCCCTCCGAGTCCGACGTGCCCGCGGAGGCGATGCTCGACCCGGTCGCCAACACCCTCGATCTGCGCGCGCCGTTCAGCCGCGAACGCGCGGCGCGCGTCGCCGCGGCCGTGAAGGACACCGGCGTCGCCATCGCCGACCTCGGCTACTTCGACAACATGCTGCACGAGGACGCCGCGATCCGGCGCAAGAAGCACGCGTTCATGCTGCGTGTGTTCGACGCCGCGGTGCTGCTCGGAGCGCCCGCGGTGTGCGGCTTCGTCGGCCGCAACCAGAAGCTCTCGATGGACGAGAACCTCGTCGACTTCGAGCAGTCGTTCGTCCCGCTGCTGCGCGAGGCGAAGGCGCGCGGGCTCTCGTACCGCATCGAGCAGTGCCCGATGCCGGGCTGGACCGTACGCGACTCCTTCCACAACAACCTCGCCTACACGCCCGGAACCTGGATGGCGCTGCACCGCATCTGCGAGCGTCACGGCGTCGGCGACCAGCTGCGCATCCACTACGACCCCTCGCACGCGATCCTGATGGGGCAGGACACGCGTTCGATCTTCCAGGTGCTGCGCGACGCGGGCTACGCGTTCCTCATCTCGGGCTTCCACGTGAAGGGGCAGGTGATCGACGCGAAGGGGGTCGCCACGTGGGGCTACGGCGGGCAGACCGTCGAGCGCGGCGACTGGGTAGGCGGCAAGCCGTCGCCGAATCCCGCCGACCAGGCCAACGCCTGGAAGAAGCAGACGGTGCTCTGCGAGCACGAGCTGCCCGGCACGGCGCGGCACGACCCGCTCGCCTATCTCCAGAACCGCACCGTGGACTGGCTCGACCACCAGCTCGCCGCGCGCGAGCTGCTCGCGCTCGACCCCGCGACGACGCCCCTGATCGTCGAGCACGAGTACGGGCCCGCGCGCGTGCAGGAGAAGGCGGCGCTGCTCCCCATCCTGAAGGGTTCGATCGCCTTCGTGCGCGCGATCGACCGCGCCGCCGCGGCGATGCACGCGCTCCAGCACGAGGTGCTGCCCGCGCAGGGGATTCCGGTGCAGGGCGTCGGCCGCCAGGCGTACCGGAGCTGAGGGTCACGACGTGACGCGCGGAAGCTCCGCGTCGCGATGGTCGGCTACCAGTTCATGGGCCGCGCGCATGCGAATGCGTGGCGCCAGGTCAGCCGCTTCTTCGAGCTGCCCGTGGAGGTCGAGCTCGCGGTCGTGTGCGGACGCCGGCGCCTCGAAGTCGAGAAGGCCGCCGAGAAGCTCGGCTTCACCGCCGCGGCCACCGCCTGGGAAGAGGTCGTGCGCCGCAAGGACGTGGACGTCGTGGACGTGTGCACGCCCGGCGACTCGCACGCCGAGATCGCGATCGCGGCGGCCGAGGCCGGCAAGGCCGTGCTGTGCGAGAAGCCGCTCGCCAACAACGTCGGCGACGCCGCCCGCATGCGCGACGCGGTGAAGCGGGCGCGCGTCACGAACGGGGTCTGCCACAACTACCGCCGCGCCCCCGCCGTCGCGCTAGCGAAGCGGCTCGTCGAGGAGGGGCGCCTCGGCCGCATCCACCACTGGCGCGGCACGTACCTCCAGGACTGGATCGTGGACCCCGCCTTCCCGCGCGTCTGGCGGCTCGAGAAGGCGCACGCAGGCAGCGGCGCGCTCGGCGACATCGCCTCGCACTCGATCGACCTCGCCCGCCATCTCGTGGGCGAGCTGCGCGAGGTCTCGGGCCTGCTCGAGACCTTCGTGCCCGAGCGCCCGTTGCCCGAGGGCCGCGGCATGGGCAAGGTGGACGTGGACGACGCGGCGCTCGCGCTGGTGCGCTTCGAGAACGGCGCGATCGGCACGATCGAAGGCACACGCTTCGCGCCCGGCCGCAAGAACTTCAACCGCTTCGAGGTGAACGGCAGCCGCGGCAGCCTGGCCTTCGACCTCGAGCGCATGAACGAGCTCGAGCTGTACGAGGAGGCCGGCGCCGAGAGCGGCTTCCGCACCATCCTCGCCACCGATCCTTCGCACCCCTACGCGGGCGCCTGGTGGCCGCCCGGGCACATCCTCGGCTACGAGCACACGTTCGTGCACACCGTGCACGACTTCGTGCAGGCCGTCGCGGGCGGCAGCCCGATGAAGCCGGACTTCGAAGACGGGCTCGCGAACCAGCGCGTGCTCGACGCGATCGAACGCTCCGCCGTGAGTCGGCGCTGGGAGAAGGTGTGATGCGCTGGCTGCTGCGGGGCTTGCTGGTGGTGGTGCTGCTGATCCTCGCCGGCTGGGGCTGGCTCGTGATGAAGTACAGCGACGTGGCGGGGCCCGGCGTGCCGAAGTGGCAGCTCGCGTTGTTCATCGCGGACGAGGTCGGCGCGCGCCTCTACTGCGCCGTGACCGGCTGCCCTGCCGAGCTGCCCGAAGGCATGACGCTCCGCGAGTGGGCGCCGCAGAGCCTGGTGCCCTCGACGCCGGTGGCGCTCGACGTGGATCCGTGGGGCCGCGTCTACGTGGCGGAGGGCGACCGCAACCAGGGCGGCGCCGAAGACAACCGCCGGCACATGTACTGGCTCGAAGACGACCTCGCTTCGACCTCGGTCGAGGACCGGCGCGCCTACTACGAAAAGTGGGTGAAGGCCGGACGCATCGAGCCCGATCACTTCACGCAGCGCGCCGATCGCGCGTACGTGCTCGAGGACACGAACGCCGACGGCGTGGCGGATCACGCCCGCGAGCTCGCGCGCTGGAACGACTGGGTCAACGGGATCTTCGCGGGGGTGCTCTGGCACGACGGCGACCTCTTTGCCACGGAGATCCCGAGCGTGTTCCGCCTGCACGGCGTGAACGGAGAGGCGGCGCCCGAGGTCGAGACGCTCGCGACGGGCTTCGGCGTGAAGACCTCGCTGGCCGGCCACGACATGCACGGCCTCGTGCACGGCCCCGACGGAAAGATCTACTTCTCGATCGGCGACCGCGGCTACAACGTCACGACGCGCGAAGGCAAGCACCTCGTCCCGCCCATCGACCCGGGCCGCGGCGCCGTGCTCCGGATGAACCCCGACGGCAGCGGCCTCGAGGTCTTCGCCGAGGGCCTGCGCAATCCGCAGGAGCTCGCCTTCGACGACTACGGGAACCTGTTCACCGGCGACAACAACGGCGACGGCGGCGACAAGGCGCGCATCGTCTACGTCGTCGAGGGCGGCGACTCGGGCTGGGCCATGCCGTACCAGACGCTGGTCGGCGACTACGTGCGCGGCCAGTGGAACGCGGAGAAGCTCTGGGAGCTGCAGCACCCGTCGCAGCCGGCGTGGATCGTGCCGCCCATCGCGCACCTCGCGAACGGCCCGTCGGGCCTCGCGCACTATCCCGGCCTCGGCCTGCCCGAGCGCTATCGCGGCCACTTCTTCCTGTGCGACTACCGCTACCAGCCGAGCAAGAGCCAGATCTGGTCGTTCGCGGTCGAGCCGGCCGGCGCGGGCTTCCGCATGGTCGACGACCACGCCTTCGTGGGCCAGCTGCTCGTGACGGACGTGGTGTTCGGCTACGACGGCCGCATCTTCGCCTCGCGCTACAACCAGTTCTCGGGCACGTCTTCGCTCGTGGTGCTCGAGGGCGCCGAGGCGAAGCAGGACCCGCGCCTCGCCGAGGTCGTGAAGCTCGCGCAGGAAGACATGACGGGGCGCGGCGCGGACGAGCTGGTCGCGCTGCTCGGCCATGCCGACCAGCGCATCCGGCTGCGCGCGCAGCAGGAGCTGGTGCGGCGCCGCGAGCCCGGGCCGCTCGCGGCGCTCGCCCGCGACCGCGCGCAGCCCGTGATCCCGCGCCTCCACGCGGTGTGGGCGCTCGGCGAGCTCGGCTCGAATGCCCTACGCGCGGCCGGCTGGAATGGCCTCGCCTGGGCGGCAGGCGACGAGGCGGAGCTGCGCGCGCAGGTGGCGAAGGTGGCGGGCGAGGCCGGTGCGAGCTGGCTCGTCGCGGATCTGGTCGAGTGGCTGCGCGACGCGAGCCCGCGCGTGCGCTTCTTCGCGGCGCAGTCGCTGGGCAAGCTCCGGGGTCGCGCGGCGGTGGAGCCGCTCTTCGCGCTGTTGCGCGAGAACGCCGACCATGACGTCTTCCTGCGTCACGCCGCGGTGCTCGCGCTCTCCCGGATCGGCGACGTCGATGCGGTGGCCGCGAAGGCCGGCGACCCCGATCGCGCCACGCGCATGGCCGTGCTGCTCGTGCTGCGCCGCGCCGGCGATCCGCGCGTGGCGCGCTTCCTCGCGGATGCGGATCCGCTGCTCGTGGTCGAGGCCGCGCGCGCGATCCACGACGTGCCGATTCCCGAGGCCTACCCGGCGCTGGCGGCCCTCTCGCCGCTGCCGAAGGACGAGGACTCCGAGACCAGCTACGCGCTGCACCGCCGCGTGATCGACGCGAACCTGTGGCTCGGCACCGAGGCCGGCGCCATCGCCCTCGCTGCGCACGCGGTCGACCCGGCGAATCCGCAGGCGATGCGCGCGCTCGCGCTCGAAGCGCTCGGGGAGTTCTCGAAGCCGCACCCGCGCGAGATCGTGTGGGGCCGCTGGCGCCCGCTGCCGGAGCGCGATCCGGCCGTGGTGTACGCGGCGTTCGATCGCTACGGCCGCGCGCTGGTCGAGGGCGATCTGCGCGAGCGCGCGCTCGAGATCGCGCTCGCCTACGACCGCGTGCCGCTCGACGACGAGGAGCTGCTCGCGCGCGTCTCGAACGGCCGCGAGCCTCCGCACGCGCGAGCGGCGAGCCTGCGGGCGCTCGCGGGACGCGGCGAGGCCTCGCGCGCGGTGCTCGAGTCGGCGCTCGCGGCAGCGCGCGATTCGGACGAGCCGCTGCTGCGCGCCGAGGCGCGCGACGTGCTCGTCACGGTGAGCCCCGCCGAAGGGCTCGCCGCGCTCGACCCCGCGCGCTTCGAAGGCGACCGCGTGGAGCGCCAACGCGCCTTCCGCACGCTCGGCCGCATGGCCGACCCGGGCGCCGACGCGCTGCTGGTCGAGGCGTTCGTGCGGCTCGACGCGGGCGAGCTCGATCCCGGCGTCGAGCTCGACCTGCTCGACGCGGCGCGCGCGCGCGGCACGCCGCTGCTCCTCGAACGCGTGGCGGCGTACGAAGCCCGCGGGCAGGGTGACCTGTTCGCATCGCGGCGCTACGCGCTCGAGGGCGGCGACGCGGAGCGCGGCCGGCTCGTGTTCCAGGGGCAGGGCGACTGCCAGCGCTGCCACGGCAGCGAGGGGCACGGCGGCGGTGTCGGGCCGGAGCTCGCGGGCGTCGGCAAGCGCCGCGACGCAGCCTACGTGCTGCGCAGCGTGCTCGAGCCCTCGGCGGAGATCGCCGAGGGCTTCGCGACGATCTCACTCACGAAGCAGGACGGCAGCGTGCTGTCGGGAACCCTGGTCTCGGAGGCGGACGGCGAGATCGTGCTCGACGCCGGCGGTGACCAGATCCGCGTGCCGCTCGCCGAGGTGAAGGACCGGATCGGCCCCGTGAGCGCGATGCCGCCGAACGGACTCGCGCTCTCGCCGGCGGATCTGCGCGACCTGATCGCGTACGTGACCGCGCTCTGAGCCCGAGGAGGAAACCACCATGCTCCGCCGCATCCTGATCGGCGTCGTCGTCCTGCTGCTCGTCGGCGTCGCCTGGGCCTGGCCGACGCTCCACAACGCCTGGCGCGCGACGCACCCGCTGGCCGTGTACGAGACCGATCCCGTCGCGCTGCCCGCGGATCTCGGCTCGCCCGCGATCCTGTTGTTCACCAAGACGAACGGCTTCCGCCACGAGGAGGGCATCCCGGCGGGCGTCGCGCTGATCGAGTCGATCGCGAAGCGGCGCGGCTGGAGCGTGTTCCACACCGAGAGCGGCGCCGCGTTCACGCCCGAGAATCTGGCGCGGTTCCAGGCGGTGGTGTGGCACCAGGTGAGCGGCGACGTGCTGAACGATGCCCAGAAGGACGCGATGAAGAGCTGGATCGAGGCGGGCGGCGGCTGGGTCGGCATCCACGGCGCGGGCGGCGACGGCGAGTACGCGTGGCGCTGGTACGTGGACGAGCTGCTCGGCGCGCAGTTCATCGGGCACCCGATGGGCCCGCAGTTCCAGGACGCGACGCTCGAGATCGAGAGCCGCGATCACCCCGCGACGGCGCAGCTCCCCGAGAGATTCGTGCACAACGAGGAGTGGTACTCCTTCGAGCACAGCCCGCGCACGAAGGGCTACCACGTCCTCGCCGTGGTGGAGGAGCACACCTACTCGCCGCGCATGAAGCTGCTCGGCATGAACCGCGACCTGCGCATGGGCAACGACCACCCGGTGATCTGGTGGCACTGCCAGGGGAAGGGCCGCGTCTTCTATTCGGCGCTCGGCCACCAGGCGAAGTCGTACGCGCTGCCGGAGATGGAGCACCTGCTCGAGGGCGCGATCGCCTGGGCCGCGGGGCTCGAAGGCAAGGGCTGCCCCTAGCCGCCCCCGCCGCAGCGGGGACGTTCGTCAAGTAGTCAAGTTGTGACCGCGAACTCCGATCCGACTCGGCTCTTCACCGAGAAGAACCGCAGCTACACGCGATTCATCCGCTGCGTGCGCTACCCGCAGGGCATCCGAGCGTTCTTCTTGCACTCGCCCCTCCTCCGCTCGGGGCTTCGGACTCTCGACGCTGGGTGCGGCACGGGAGTCGTTTCGCTCGCCTTGCGAGACGCCCTCGTGCGCCGCGGTCTCACGCCAGGGCCGCTGCACGCATTCGACCTGACGCCAGCCATGCTCGAATGCTTCCGTCAGACCCTCGGCAACCGAGCGATCGAGGGGGTCGAGACCGCCCAGGCGAACGTCCTCGAGCTCGAAGCGCTGCCGGACGGGTGGACGCAATACGACCTGATCGTGTCCGCCTCGATGCTGGA
Source organism: uncultured delta proteobacterium (assembly GCA_963716895.1). Lineage (GTDB taxonomy): Bacteria > Myxococcota_A > UBA9160 > UBA9160 > UBA6930 > JBFIYM01. The sequence goes on along the minus strand of CAVQUJ010000010.1, from coordinate 1,442,992 downwards.
GTACGTGCCACGGCACCGGCTCGCGGATGCTCTGCGCGGGCTGCGCGGCCGGCTGCGTGAGGATGGCCGCTTCGTGCTCTTCATTACACGGCGGAACTGGCTGACGCGTCCCCTGATCGGCCGTTGGTGGCAGTCCAACCTCTATGGCGCCGATGAGCTGCGCCACGCCTTCCGCCAAGCTGGCTTCTCGCGGTGCGACTTCCGGAGCTTTCCGCCCGTGGCCCGCCATCTCGCCATGTGGGGGTACATCATCGAAGCGTCGAACGGGCGTCACGGGCCGGAGCGAGTCGACTCGTAGACGAGCGTCCCCGCCTACTCGGCGAGCGCGGAGTCGATCGTGGCGCGCAGCTCGGCGTCGCTCGGCTCGACGCGCGGGTTGAAGCGCGCCCTCACGCGACCGTCCTTGCCGACCACGAACTTCGTGAAGTTCCACGCGATGTCGCCCGGGCCGTCGGGCTTCGTCTTCGCCTCGGTGAGGAACGCGTAGAGCGGCGCGCGGCCGGCGCCGTTCACCTCGATCTTCGAGAACATCGGGAAGCTGACGCCGTAGGTCGTGCTGCAGAACGTCTTCACGTCGGCTTCGCTGCCCGGCTCCTGGCCGCCGAACTGGTTGCACGGGAAGCCGAGCACCGCGAAGCCCGCGCCCTTCTTCTCCTCGTACAGCGCCTGGAGGCCCTTGTAGTGCGGCGTGAGCCCGCACTTCGAGGCCACGTTCACCACCAGCAGCACCTTGCCGCGATAGTCGCCGAGCTTCTGCGCCTTGCCGTCGATCGTCTTCATCTCGAACTCATGGATCGTCTTCGCCATGGTTTCCTCCTGTTTCAGGCGATGTGCACGCCGCCGTTCGGCGAGAGCCACTGGCCGGTGACGAACGAGGCGTCGTCGGAGGCCAGGAAGAGCGCGGCCGACGCGATCTCGTGCGCCTCTCCGAGCCGCCCGAGCGGCGTCATCATCTGGATGCCCTTCAGCGCGGCCTCGGGCACCGCGCGCGTCATCGGCGTGTCGATCGCGCCCGGGCAGATCGCATTCACGCGAATCTTGAAGCGCGCCAGCTCGCGCGCCAGCGAACGCGTGAAGCCGAGCAGGCCGCCCTTCGCCGTCGCGTAGTGGATCGGGCCCATCCCGGCGAGCCCCGCGATGCTCGAGATGTTCACGATCGCGCCGCGCTTCGCGGGCACCATGCGCTTCGCCGCCGCGCGCGCGCAGTAGAAGGCGCCGTTCAGGTGGATCGCGAGCATGCGCGTCCACGCCTCGTCCGACATCGCGATGATCTGGGCGCCGCCCTTCATGAGCACGTCGAAGCCGTCGCCGGGCAGTCGGTCCACGCCCGCGTTGTTCACCAGCACGTCCACGCGGCCGTAGCGCTTCTCGACCTCGTCGAAGCCGCGCTCGACCGCGGCCACGTCCGAGACGTCGCCGCCGAGCGCGAGGTGCGGGCCGCCGGCCAGGGCGCGCACCGTCTCCTGCGCGGTGTCCTCGCGCAGGTCGGTGGCCACCACGCGCGCTCCTTCCTTCGCGAAGGCCTCGGCCATCGCGCGCCCGAGGCCGGAGCCCGCGCCCGTCACCACCGCCACCCGATCCGCGAAGCGCATGGGATCTCTCCTCTCAGTGGAAGGCAAAGGCGTCTCTCAGCTTCGCTGCCGCGAGCGCCTCGCTCGCGGCGCTGTCTTCGCTCGAGCCGAGGAAGCCGTGGATCGCGCCGGCGAAGCGCTGCAGCGTCACGGCGACGCCGGCGTCGCGCAGCCGCTCGCCGTAGCGCTCGCCCTCGTCGCGTAGCGGGTCGAACTCGGCGGTGAGGATCAGCGCCGGCGGCAGGCCGTCGAAGCGCTCGGCGAGCAGCGGCGAGGCCCAGGCGCGCGCGCGATCGGCGGGGTTCGGCAGGTACGCCGCCACCATCTCGGCGACGCCGTCGAGCCCGTAGCCGCTGCGCGAAGATCCGGCGCGACTCGGTCGGCACCGTCGTCCGCCGTGACCGCGGGCACGACGAGCACCTGGTAGACGCAACGCCGGCCCGCCCTCGTCGCGCGCGCGCAGCGCCATCACCGCGGCGAGGTTGCCGCCCGCGCTGCCGCCCATCACCGCGAGGCGGCTCGGGTCGCCGTTCCACTCGCTCGCGTGCTCCGCCACGAAGCGCAGCGCCCGCGAAGCTGTCCTCGACCGCGGCCGGGAACGGATGCTCGGGCGCGAGGCGGTAGCCGATCGAGACGACGAGCGCGTCCGCGTCCTTCGCGAGCCGGCTGCACGTGCCGTCCCACATCGGGAGGTCCTCGCCCATCCAGAAGCCGCCGCCGTGGATCCACGCGACGACCGGGAACGGTCCGTCGCCGCGGCGGCGTGTAGAGGCGCAGCGGCTGCTCGTCGGCGGGCCCGGGGAAGGTCGAGGTCGCGGATCGCGACGCCCGGCTCGGCGTCACCCATGAAGCGCTGCGTCCAGCCGTTCGCGGTGCGGCGCGCCTCGGGCGTGAACTCCGCCTTTCCGCTCGGCATGGAGTGCACGACGAGCGCGGCGCCGAGGTCCATGCGGCCGTACGGCGTGTGCGTCCAGCGGAAGGCGAGGAACGCCGCGAGCCCGAGCAGCGCAGCGACAGCGACGCCGAGGACCTTGCGCATCGGATCTCCTCGCCGGCAGTCTTGCGGCGCGGGCATCATACCCCGCGCGAGGAGGGCGGCATGCGGGAGCTGCGAGGCAAGGTGGCGGTCGTGACGGGCGCGGCGGCCGGCATCGGGTTCGGCCTGGTCGAGCGCTTCGCGCGCGAGGGGATGCGCGTGGTGCTGGCCGACGTGGAGGAGACCGTCCTGGTCACGGCCGCGGAGCGGCTCGCGGGGCAGGGCGCCGACGCGCTCGCGCGTCGTCGCGGACGTGACGTCGCCGGATTCGCTGCGCGCGCTCCGCGAGCGGGCGCTGGAGCGCTTCGGCGCCGTGCACGTCGTGTGCGCGAACGCGGGTGTGGCGCCGACGGGCCCGGTGGTGGGGACGCTCTCCGACTGGCGCTGGGTGGTCGAGGTCAATCTGATGGGCGTGGTGCAGACGCTCGACGCCTTCGTGCCCGGGCTCGTCGCGCAGAAGGAGGGCCACGTGGTGTGCACCGCGTCGCTGGGCGGGCTGCGCTCGGCGCCGCTGCTCGGCGCCTACTGCGCGACGAAGCACGCGGTGGTGGCGCTCACCGAGTCGCTCCATGGCGAGCTCGCCGGCACGGGCGTCGGCGTCTCGCTGCTCTGCCCGGGGGCGGTGGCGACCGGCATCTTCGCGAGCGAGCGCAACCGGCCCGCGGCGCTCGGCGGCCGCGGGGCCGCGCCCGACCGCGCACGCGCGCGCCTTCCAGGACGCGATCAAGGGCGGCATGACGCCGGCGCAGGTGGCCGAGTGCGTCGTCGACGCGATCCGCAGCGAGCGCTTCTACGTGCTCACGCACCCCGAGATGAGCGGGATGGCGCGCGGCCGCGCCGACGACATCGAGGCCGGCCGGGGCCCGAGCCGGGGCTTCTGACGTCGGAACGTCGGCGAGCCGAGCCGGACGGCGCTGATCGTGGCGGGCGCGCGGGCGGCGCACCTCCGCTTCGATCCGCCGCCGCATCTGCTCGAGGACCGGCTCGCGGAGCGGCTGCTCGGCGAGCAGGCCGAAGCCCTGATCGGCATGCACGCCGACGGCGCGCCGTGGATCCTCGTCGAGAACCGGCTGTTCCTGCCCTTCCGCGGCCGCTTCGGCGAGGAGCTCGCCCTGCGGATGCACGGCGACGGCGTGCGCCAGCTCGTGATCCTCGGCGCGGGCCTCGACTCGTTCGCGTTCCGCCGTCCGGCGAGCCTGTCCGACCTGCACGTCTACGAGGTCGACCATCCGGCGACGCAGCGCTGGAAGCGGGCGCGCCTCGCGGCGCTCGGCATCGCGGCGCCCCGTGGGCTCGCGTTCGTCGCCTGCGACTTCGAGACGAGCTCCGTGTCGCCGGCGCTCGGCGCGACGAGCTTCCGGTTCGATCGCCCCGCGGTCGTGAGCTGGATGGGCGTCGTGTACTACCTCGCGCAGGACACGGTCGCGAAGGCGCTCGCCGAGCTCCGGGGCCTGCTCGCCCCCGGCAGCGCGGTCGTCCTCGACTACCAGCTCCCGCTCGACACGCTGCCCCAGCGCTACCGCGACATCTTCGAGCAGCAGTCCGGCTTCCTCCGGGGTGTGGGGGAGCCGCAGGTGAACCGCTACCGGCCCGAGGAGCTGCGGGAAACCGTCCTCTCCGCCGGCTTCTCGCGCGTCGAGCTGCCCACCCGCGAAGAGATCCGCCGGCGCTGGTTCGACCCGCTCGCCTCGCGGATCCCCATGTCCGAGCGCTTCGGAGTGGCGATCGCCGGGATATGATAAAGGCACTTGACTAGTTGATCAATTGGCTTGAAAATCGAGCCGACCCACGAGGAGCCAGCCGTGACCGCCAAGACCGTCGACCTCTTCCGGAACGACCCGATCGCGTACTTCGAGGGCTCGATCACCAAGATGCACACGATCCCGCGCGAGGAGCTCGAGGCGCTCCAGCGCGAGTCGATGCGGCGCCGCTTCGCCGAGCATCGCCAGAGCATCGAGATGCTGCGCAACCTCGCCGACCGGCTCGACATCAAGGAGGTGCGCGACTTCGACGACGTCGTCCCGCTCCTCTTCCCGCACACCGCGTTCAAGTCCTATCCGCCCGCGCTGCTCGACAGGAAGCGCTTCGACCTGATGACGAGGTGGCTCGAGAAGCTCACGCCCGTCGACCTGTCGGGCATCGACTGCACCGGCTGCGACAGCATCGACGAGTGGATCGACCGCCTCGACGCCGGCTCCGCGCTCGAGGTGATCACCTCGTCCGGCACCACGGGGACGATCTCGATCATCCCGAAGGACAAGCCGGGCGGTTACTACGGCATGGGCTCTGGCGGCTCTTCCTGTTCCAGCGCTTCGGCGAGGCGCCGCCCGCCGAGGAGCCGATCCGGGTCGACGTGATCTGGCCCAACTACGTCGCGCGGCAAGCTCGGCCACCTGCGGATGGTCGAGCATGCTGAAGCGCGAGTTCACCGGCGGCGACGAGAGCAGCTTCCACGCGCTCTACTCCGACGCGATCGACACCGATCTGATGTTCCTCGCGAGCAAGCTGCGCGCCGCGGCCTCGCGCGGCGAGCTCGACCGCCTCGTGATCGACCCGAAGCTGCTGGCGCGCAAGGACGAGTTCGAGGCGATGGAGGCGCGGCGGCCGCAGGAGATGGCAGGCGTTCTTCGAGCGCATGACGTCCCAGCTCCGCGGCAAGCGCGTCTTCATGACCGGCGCCTACACCCTGATGTACGAGATCGCGAAGGCCGGCCTCGAGCGCGGCGTCAGGAACGTGTTCGCGAAGGACTCCGCGATCCTGACCGGCGGCGGCACGAAGGGGCTTCGTGCTGCCCGCGGACTACATGGACGTGATCAAGGAGTTCCTCGGCGTCGACCGCATCCAGGAGGGCTACGGCATGTCCGAGATCAGCGCCTTCCACTGGGCCTGCGACGAGAGCCGCTACCACGTGCAGCCCTGGGTGATCCCGTTCGTGCTCGACCCCGACGACGAGCGAGCCGCTGCCGCGGCGCGGCGTGCAGACCGGGCGCGCCGCGTTCTACGACCTGCTGCTCGAGAGCCACTGGGGCGGCATCATCTCGGGCGACGAGATCACCATCGACTAGGAGCACGCCGTGCCGCTGCGGCCTCGCGAGCGTCCACATCGCGCACGACATCATGCGCTACAGCGAGAAGCAGGGCGTCGAGGACGACCGCATCACCTGCTCCGCCACCCAGGAGGTGCACGACGAGGCGCGTGAACTTCCTGCCGGGAGATCGAGGCATGAGCGACTTCCGCGTCCCGCTCTTCCTGCGCGGCGAGCTCGATCGAGGACGGACTGGGTCGCTTCGGCGGCCGCGGCGGCGCCGCCACCGTTCGAGGCGCCCGATCTCGCGCAGTACGTCGATCGGCTGCCGCTCGCGAGCCCGATGGCGCTCGCGGATCTCCACGAGATCTCGTTCGACGAGATCCTCGACGTGCTCGCGGAGCTCGGCCGCGCGCTCGACTTCGAGAAGAACCGGCACGTGCAGGCGGCGTATCAGGCGGGCCTCGTGGCCGCGAACTACCCCGCCTCGATCCTGAAGAACAGCTACACACGCTGCCCTACGTCTTCGACCGCGAGGCGATCCGCGAGATCGCCGAGGCGCGCATCGGCGTCGACTACCTCGAGGGCTGGGTGCCGCGCGCGCGCTCGCGCGACGGCCGCGAGCTGCGCATGCGCGCCTTCGGCGCGCGCGCGCTGCACATCCCGGCCGGGAACGGCGGGCTCGTCTCCGCGATCACCATCATCCGCAACGCCATCACGCGCAGCGACGCGATCATCAAGGTCGCCGTCGAACGATCCGCTCACCGCGATCGCGATCGCGCGCACGCTCGCCGACGTGGCGCCGAACCACCCGCTCACGAAGCACCTCGCGGTCGCGTACTGGAAGGGCGGCGATCTCTGCGTCGAGGAGCAGCTTGTTCCGCCCCGAGCACATCGAGAAGATCGTCGCCTGGGGCGGCTTCGCGTCCGTGAAGCACGTGACGCGCTACATCCAGCCGGGCCTCGAGCTGATCGCGCTCGACCCGAAGCGCAGCGCCACGATCATCGGGCCCGAGGCGTTCGCGAGCGACGAGACGCTGCGCGAGGTCGCGCTGCGCGCCGCCACCGACATCGGCGTCGCGAACCAGGAGGGCTGCGCCTGCGCGCGCGTCATCTACGTGCTCTGCGGCACCGACGCGCAGGGCATCGACGCGGCGAACCGGCTCGGCGAGCGCATCTACGAGAAGCTCGTCGCGCTGCCGGAGCACATCAGCACGAAGCCGAAGACCTTCGACCGCGAGCTGCGCGACCACATCGAGGCGACGCGCATGGCCGGCGACTGGTTCCGCGTGATCGGCGGCGAGAACGAACGAGGGCGCGATCATCGTGTCGCAGATCGACGAGGCGGTGGACTATGCGCCGATGCTGTCGGGGCGCGTGGCCAACGTGGTGCCCGTCGACGACATCGAGAAGGTCACCGACGCGGTGAACGCGTACACGCAGACCGTCGGCATCTATCCCGAGAGCCTGAAGCGCGAGCTCCGCGATCAGCTGCCGCTGTTCGGCGCGCAGCGGCTCATCTCGCTCGGCTATGCCTGCCACGTCACCGCCGCCATGCCGCAGGACGCGATCGAGCCGCTGCGGCGCATGTGCAAGTGGATCGTCGACGAGGAGTGCGACCCCGCGAAGGTCTTCCCGCCCTGGAAGGCGCCGGCGCTCTAGCGCGCGCGCTTCCGCAGCCCTTGCGCTTCCGCGGCGCGGTGCCCGGCTCGAGCAGCAGCGCCGCGTCGGGGCCCACCCACTCGCGATGGATCGCGCCGATCGTCTCCGCGAGCCGCTCGACGGCCGTCGCGCCGAAGCGGGCCGTGAGATCGCGCCAGAGCTCCGCGTCGACCTCCGCCGTGTCCTGGATCAGCCGGCGCCCGCGCGCGGAGTAGCGCACGATCTTCGCGCGCCCGTCGCTGGCGTCGGGCGCGCGTTCGAGGTAGCCGGCCTCCTCGAGGTCCTGCACGAGCTGGCCCGCGCGCTGCACGGAGACGCGGAGCCGCTCCGCCAGCTCGGTGAGGCGCAGCCCTCCGATCGGGAGGTTCGGGATCACCGCCGTGTGCGAGGGATGCAGGTCGTGGCCGCGCTCGATCAGCCCGTGTCGCACGCGCTTCCTCACCGCGAGCGCCACCCCGAGCAGCTCGCGCACCAGATCCTGCGGCGCGTCCTCGCTGGCCATGCGCAATTGATAAAGCCACTTGACGAATAGAGCAAGCCCCGGGATGCTGGCGCGTCCGTGAAGGCCGAGCGACGCCGCGTCTCCGTCGACGACGTCCTGCCGGGCGAGCGGGGGCTCGCACTGGCGGCAGATGTCTACCGGCCCGCGGGCAGGCCGCGCGCCGCACTGTTCTGCTTCCCGGGCGGCGGGCTCGACCGCCGTTATTTCGACCTCGCCGCCGAGGGCCGCAGCTTCGCGCGCGCGCTCGTGGCGCGTGGCTTCGCCGTGGTGACGATCGACTCGCTCGGCTGGGGCGAGAGCGGCCGGCCGCGGGATGGCTTCGCGCTCGTGCCCGAGGTGATTGCCGCAGCGAACGCACGCGCCGTGGAGGCGCTCGGCGACGAGCTGGACGAGCGCTGGCCCGGCCTCCCGCGCATCGGCGTCGGCCACTCCCTCGGCGGGCTCCTCGCGGTCGTGCAGCAGGCCGAGCACGAGAGCTTCGACGCGCTGGTGCTGCTCGGCGTCTCGACGCGTGGGCTGCGGCAGGTGCTCTCCGACGAGGAGCTCGGGTATGCCGATCGCCCCGAGGTGGCGCGCGCGGAGCTCGTACGGCTCGCGCGGAAGCGCAGCGGCGGCGAGGCCTGGTTCGAGCTGCCCGCCATCGCGCGGGCCGGCGCGATCTTCGGCGGCGGCGCCGACCCGGCGGCGCTCGCGGCGATGCGGCAGGTCGGCTGCGAGGTGGTGAGCGTCCCGGCGCTGTTCTCGATGCTCCCCGGCTGCTCCGCGCCGTGGGCCGCGCGCGTGCGCGTGCCGATCTTCCTCGGCATCGGCGAACGCGACATCACCGGCCCCCCGCACGCAGTGCCCGCGAGCTTCCCCGGGAGCACCGACGTGACCCTGAACATCCAGCCCGGCGCCGGCCACAGCCACTTCGCATTCGCCACCTGCGAAGCGCTGTTCGAGCGGATCGCGCGCTGGGCCGGCATCCTCCGCGCCTGAGCGGAGGTCCAGCATGTTCGAGTTCGATCCGTTCGATCCGCGCTTCTTCGCGGATCCGTATCCGGCGTACGCGGTGCTGCGGCGCGAGCACCCCGTCTACGAGATCGCGATCGCGCAGCCGCGCGTCTGGCCGCGCTACTGGCTGCTCTCGCGCGCGGCGGACGTGGACGCGGCGCTCTCCGACTGGCGCACCTTCTCGTCGGCCCGCGGCACGCTCGTCGACACCGACATCTCGCTGATCCCGCCGAACATCTTCAACATGGATCCGCCGCGCCACGACGAGCTGCGCGCGGTGCTGGCGCGCGTGCTGACGCCGGCGCGCGTGGCCGGGCTCGAGCCGCGCGTGCGCGAGTGCGCGCGCGAGCTGGTGGAGGGCTTCCGGGGCAAGGGCGCCTGCGACGCCGCCACCGACTACGCGCAGCTGATCCCGACCCTCACCATGTGCGAGCTGCTGGACCTGCCGAAGGCCGAGCGCGCGCGCTTCCTGCGCTGGAACCTCGACACGCTGGGCAGCGCGGACTTCACCAGCCCGACGGCGCTACGCGCCTACGCCGAGATGCACGGCTACTGGCAGGGGCTCGTCGCCGAGCGCCGCCGGCAGCGCGGCGGCGACCTGATCTCGCAGATCCTCCACCACCCGGTGGACGGCGCCGCGCTGTCCGACGCCGAGATCGCGGGCTTCTGCTCGCTGCTGCTCGACGCCTCGCAGAACACCACGATGAACATGATCAGCCACTCGATCCTGGCGCTCGGCCGCCACGGAGCCGCTCGCCGCCAGCTCGCCGCGGAGCCCGCCCGCTGGCCGCGCGCGCTCGAGGAGCTGCTGCGCTTCGTGTCGCCGGTGCAGGGGCTCGCGCGCACCACCACGCGCGAGCTGACGCTGCACGGCGCCACGCTCCCGGCCGGCGAGCAGGTGCTGCTGCTCTACGGCTCGGCCAACCACGACGAGAAGGCCTTCCCGAATCCCGACACCCTCGACCTCGAGCGCGACGCGCGCTCGCACTGGGCCTTCGGCCACGGCATCCACCACTGCCTCGGCAACGCGGTCGCGCGCCTCGAGATCCGCGTGGCGCTGGAGGTGCTGCTCGACGCGATCCCGGACTACTCGATCGACGAGGCGGGCGTCGTCCTGAACCAGCTCGTGCCGACGCGCGGCGTCGCGCACGCGCCGATCCGGTTCCGCTAGTCAGCTCCCGAAGCGGAGCGGCAGCTTCTCCGGCCCTCGGATCAGGGCGCCGGTGCGCCACTCGGCGGGGCCGTCGGCGCGGAGGGCGGGCAGGCGGCGCGCCAGGATCGGCAGCGCCTCCTGGAGCTCGGCGCGCGCGAGCGCAGCGCCGAGGCAATAGTGCACGCCGCCGCCGAACGTGAGGTGCGGCTCGGCGTTGCGGCGCGTGATGTCGAAGCGATCCGGGTCCGGGTACACGGCTGGGTCGCGGTTGGCGGCCGGGCCGGAGGGCAGGGCGATCGTGCCGGCCTTCACGTCGAGCTCGCGGTAGCGGAAGTCCTCGGTGGCGATGCGCGGCGAGCCCGAGCCGGCGGGCTCGTAGCGCAGGATCTCCTCGGTCGCCCCGGCCGCGAGCGCTCGGGATCCTTCGCCAGCAGCGCCCACTGCTCGGGGTGCGCGAGGAACGTGGCGAGGCCGCAGGCGAGCTGACACTGCGTGGTGTCCTGGCCGCCGAAAATGAGGACGGTGATCATGGCGCGCAGCTCGCCCTGGCTGAGGCGGTCGCCCTGCTCCTCGGCGGCGATCAGCGCGCTGATCAGGTCGGGGCCCGGCGAGCGGCGGCGCTCGGCGAGCAGCTCGTCCACGTAGCCGGACAGGCTCACGAGCGCAGCCTCGATGCGCGGCCGCTCCTCGGCGATGCGCGAGCCGAACGCCAGCGACAGGTCGGTGGACCAGGCGTGGAAGCGCGCGAAGTCGCCGGCCGGCACGCCGAGCAACGCGCCGATCACGCGCACCGGATACGGCGCCGCGAAGGCCGACACGAACTCGCAGCGTCCCCCGGCGGCGAAGCGGTCGATGAACTCGTTCGCCGTCGCCTGCATCACCGGCCGCAGCCGCTCGACGCTCCGCGGCGTGAACGCCTGCGAGACCAGCCGGCGCAGGCGCGCGTGCTCCTCACCCTCCTTGTTGGAGAGGATCTGGTGGAACCACTCCCAGAGCGGGCCGCTCGTGATGCCGGCCATCTGGAGTGCGGCGGCGCCCGAGCTCGCGCCAGCGCCGGTCGTGCAGCACCGCGCGCACGTCCTCGTGGCGGAGCACGATGATCCCGACGGGCGTGGCCGCGTACCAGCTCTGCTCGCGTGCCTTCCTGTGGGCGGCGTGGATGTCGGCGTCGTACGCGGGGCTCGAGCGTGTCGATGAAGGGAACCGGCCACGCGCCGAGGCTAGCCTTGGACGCCGCGACCGGCGACGAGGAAGGTCGGCAGCGGATGCGTGCGGCGTGGGCCGAGGCTGTGGGGCCGCGCCGAGCCGAGGGGACTCCGGTTACTCTGCGCGCAACGCAGGAGGGTTTCGGATGCAGAGCCTCTCGGGCAAGGTCGCCATCGTGACGGGAGCCGCGCGCGGCACCGGTGCCGCCATCGCCCGCTGCTTCGTCGCCGAGGGCGCGCGCGTCGTGCTCGGCGACGTGTCGCGCGAGGCCGGCGAGGCCGTGGCGAAGGAGCTCGGCGCAGCCGCCGCCTTCGAGCCGCACGACGTGACGCGGCGCGAAGACTGGGAGCGTGTGGTCGCGCGTGCGCTGGCGGACCACGGCCGCATCGACGCGCTCGTGAACAACGCCGCCATCCTGCACATGGGCACGATCGAGCGCACCTCGGAGGACGTGCTGCGCCGCGTGCTCGAGGTGAACACGGTCGGCCCGTACCTCGGCATCCGCGCCGTGCTCGGTCCGATGCGGAAGCAGGGCGGGGGCTCGATCGTGAACGTGGGCTCGATCGACTCGCTGCTCGGCATGAACGGCATCTCGGCCTACGCGACCTCGAAGTGGGGCCTGCGCGGCCTCACCAAGAGCGCCGCGCTCGAGCTCGGCCGCGACGGCATCCGCGTGAACTCCGTCTGCCCGGCGGGCGGCAACCTCCAGATGTACGGGCCGTGGATGAAGCAGATCGTGGGCTTCATCGACGAGACGCGCGCCTACTCGAACAACCGCGGCATCCCCGGCGAGGCGCCGCTCGAGGTGATCGCCCAGGCCGTCGTCTTCTTCGCCTCCGACGCGAGCCGCCACTGCACGGGCGTGGACCTGCCGGTCGACGGCGGCGCCTCCGCTGGACGGTTCATCCCCGGATTCAATACCCTCTGAGCTCATGAGCGCTCCTCCGAGTGGTGCCGCGGTCGCGCGTGGGGTGAGCCGGCTCGCCTTCGACGCCGTCGAGCAGCTCACGCGACATCGTCGAGGCGATGCACGCGAACATCGCGGCGCTGTCCCCACCGCTCGGCCGGGGCACGAACGGGCGCACGCGCGGCGTCACCGGCTTCGTCTACGACAGCATCCGCTTCGTGAACGCCGGGGCGCGCGCGACGCTCGACCGTGGCCTCGGCCTGCTCGCGCCGGAGGGCCCGGCCGGCTCGGGCACCCTGCTCTCGGTGCTGAACGGTCTGCTCGGCGACCACCTCGCCGCGAGCGAGAACCCGCTCGCGATCCCGATGCAGCTCCGTCGCGAGGGCGGAGCCTCGACGCAGGGTCGTGCTGCTCATCCACGGCGTCTGCATGAGCGATCGCGGCTGGGAGCGGAGCGGCCACGACCACGGCGAGGCGCTCGCGCGCGATCTCGGCGTCGAGCCGATGTATCTGCTCTACAACTCGGGGCGGCACGTCTCGGAGAACGGACGCGAGCTCGCCGCCGTGCTGGAGGCGCTGCTCGCCGAGCGGGACGCGGAGCTCACGATCCTCGCGCACAGCATGGGCGGCCTCGTGGCGCGGAGCGCATGCCACCATGCCGCCGAGGCCGGCCACGCGTGGCCCCAGCGGCTCGACAAGCTCGTCTTCCTCGGCACACCGCATCTCGGCGCACCGCTCGAGCGCGGCGGCCGCTGGCTCGAGCTGCTGCTCGGCGTGAGCCCCTACTCCGCGCCGCTCGCGCGCCTCGGCACGATCCGCGGCGCGGGGATCACCGACCTCCGCCACGGCATCGCGACGCCGTTGCCGCCGGACGTCCCGTGCTTCGCGCTCGCCGGCACGCGCGACGTGCTCGTGCCCGTGGCGAGCGCGCTCGGCCGCCACGAAGACCCCACGCGCAGACTCGGCTTCCCAGAGGAGCGCTGCTGGATCGGGCGCGGCATCGGCCACTTCGACCTGCTCGACCACCCCGAGGTCTACGCGCGGCTGCGCGCGATCATGACGCCGGACGCGCCCCCGCGAGATCGAAGAACGCGCGCAGGCGCTTGAAGCGGCCCTGCTCGTCGACCTCGACCACGTCGATCACGTCGAGCTCGAGGATCTTCCCGTCGCGCGCGATGCGCGCCTTCATCGGCACCGCGGCCTCGCGGCCCGCCACGCAGCACGCGCCGGTGATGCGCACCTGCTGCGCCAGCTCGTTCTTCGTGTAGAAGTCGCGGATCGCGGCGATGCCGCGGTGCACCGGCCCGCCCACCGGGATCTCGCAGCTGGCGTCGGGCGCGTACAGCGAGAGGATGCCCTCCTTGTCGCCGGCGCTGATGTAGTCCGCGTAGCACTGCAGCAGCTCGGGGATGCTCTTCATCGTCACCTCCGCGCGGACGCCGACCGCGAGGTCGAGCCGCTCCGGCCCCCACTCGAGGAACATCGGCACGTTCGTGCGCTGGTAGCCCGGCGCGAACGCGAGCGCGCCGGCCGGGAAGCGCTCGAGCACGCGCTCCAGCACCACGCGCGCCTCCATGCGCGCGAGCTGGTTGCCGAGGCAGAGGTGCGGGCCCGGCCCGAAGGTCAGGTGCTCGGGGGCGTTCGGCCAGCCGCGCTCGAGCCAGAACTCGTCCGCGCGCTCGTACACGCGCTCGTCGCGGTTGCCGGACGCGATGCCCATCACGATGCGCTCGCCGGCGAGGATCTTCTCGCCGGCCAGCTCGGTGTCGCGCTTCGCGGTGCGGAACAGGAACAGCACCGGCGGATCGAAGCGCAGCGACTCCTCCACCGCGGCGGGGACGCAGCGCCAGCGTTCGCGCGCAGCGCGCGCTCGAAGGCGGGCTCGCCGAGGAAGCGGTGCAGCAGATTCCCGATCAGGTTCGCGGTGGACTGGCTCGCGAGCAGGCAGTTCGCGCAGAGCGTGCGGATCTGGAGGCTCGAGAGCGGGCGCCCTTCGGCGTCGGTGGCGCGGATCATGCGCGTGATCAGGTCGTCGGGCGGGCTCGCATGGCCGCGGCGCCAGGCGATCTGCTCGTCGAGGAAGCCCGCCAGCTCCGGGAACGCGCCGCCGAGGCCGTCGCCGCGCTCGGTGCGGTTCGTCGCGGGCCACGTGCTGTGCAGCAGCTCGAAGCCCCAGTGCCCGACGCGTTCGATCTGGTCGGTGGGGATGCCGAGCACGTGCGCCGTCACCGCGGGCGGCAGGTGGATGCCGAGCTCCGAGACGAGGTCGCCGCCGCCCTTGGCTTCGAGCGCGGCGAGCTTCGCGTCGGTGTACGCGCGCGTGAAGGGCTCGGCCTTCTTCTCGAGGCCCGGCCGGAACGCCTGCATCATCAGCATGCGCAGCCGCATGTGCGCGGGCGGGTCGATCTCGCCGAGGAAGCTCTCCTCCTCCGGCACCACCACGCCCGGCGCGCGGAAGCCGCTCGCGGGCGGAGTAGTTCACGTTGTCGCGGAACACCGCCTTCACGTCCGCGTGGCGCGCCACGAACACGAAGCCGGGCAGCGGCCGCGTGATCGGCGCCTCGCGCCGCATCTCGGCCCAGCGCTCCCACATCTGCTGGGTCTGGCTGGCGTCGAAGGGGTCGAAGGCCCAGCGGCGATCGACAGCGGCCGTCATTTCCCCTGACTCGCGGCCAGCAGGAACTCGCCGAACGCCGGGTGATGCGCGAGCAGCCCGCCGTCGACGCTGATCGTCTGCCCCGTGATGAACGCCGCGTCGTCGGAGGCGAGGAAGACGACGGCCGCGGCGATGTCCTCGGGCTGGCCGAGTCGCGGCGTCAGGTGGCTGCGCTCGTAGATCGCGATCATCTCGGGCGGTACGTTGGCCGCGAGCGCGGGCGTCGCGATCACGCCGGGCGCGATCGAGTTGCAGCGGATGCCGCGCTTGCCGTACTGCGTGGCGACGTAGCGCGTGAGCGAGTCGAGGCCGGCCTTGGAGGCGCCGTACGCGGTGCGCACCGGGTCGCCGACCAGCGCCGCCGCCGACGAGGTGTTGACGATCGCGCCGCCGCCCCGCGCGAGCATGCGCGGGATCGCGTGCTTGCAGCCGAGCATCGGCCCGCGGAGGTTCACGGCGAGCGTGCGGTCGAACACCGCGATGTCGAGGTCGGCGACGTCGCCGTCGCGGCTCATCAGCGCCGGGTCCGAGGCCGCGGCGTTGTTGTGCAGGATGTCGAGGCCGCCGAAGTGCTTGGCCGCCGCCTCGATCATCGCGACCACCGATGCCTCGTCGGCCACGTCGGCCGCCTGGCCCACCGCGCGGCCGCCCGCCGCCTCGATCTCCTTCGCGACGGCGTTCGCGCCCGCGCCGTTGAGATCCGCCACGACCACGGCCGCGCCTTCGCGCGCCATCAGCAGCGCCGTCGCGCGGCCGATGCCCGACGCAGCGCCCGTCACGATCGCGACCTTCCCCGCGAGCTTGCCTCGCTGCATCCGATTACCCTAGCGCGATGTTCAAGACCGGCTTCCTCGTCACCGACCTCGAGGGCGCGCTGCGGGACTTCGGCCGCTGGCTCGGCGTGTCGTGGACGCCCGTGCAGCAGTCGAAGCTCGTGCTCGCGATCGGCTCGGGCCGCGAGGAGGTGGAGCTGCGCTTCGCCTACTCGACTGGCAGCCCGCCCTATCTCGAGCTGCTCGAGGCGCAGCCGCGCGGCTACTACGAGGCCCGGCAGGGCTCGCACCTCCACCACGTCGGCCGCTGGGTGGACGACCTCGCCGCCGCCTCGCGCGCGCTCGCGGCCGCGGGGCTTCCGCTCGAAGCAGCGGGCGTCGATGCGAACGGGCGCTCGCCCGCGGTGTTCGCCTTCCACCGCGGCGCGCACGGCCTGCGCATCGAGCTGGTGGACCGCGCGATGCAGCCCGGCTTCGAGGGCTGGCTCGCCGGCGGAGAGCTGACGCTGCCGTGACGAGGCGCCAGTGAGAGAAGTCCATCTCGTCGACGCCACCTACGAGCTCTTCCGGGCGTGGTTCGCCGTGCCTTCCTCGAAAGCGCCCGACGGGCGCGAGGTCGGCGCCACGCGAGGCGTGATGTCCACGCTCCTCTACCTCTGCCGAGAGGAGGGCGCGACCCACGTCGCGTGCGCGACCGATCACGTGGTGCGCTCGTTCCGCAACGACCTCTACGCCGGGTACAAAACCGAGCTCGGCGTGCACGAAGACCTGCTCGCGCAGTTCCCGTTGGTGGAGGAGGCCATGGCGGCGCTCGGCATGGTGGTCTGGCCGATGATCGAGTTCGAAGCCGACGATGCGCTGGCCACCGGCGCGGCGCGCTTCGCCGACCAGGCGGAGCGAGTCATCATCGCCTCGCCCGACAAGGACCTCGCGCAGTGCGTGCGGGGCCAGCACGTGGTGATGCTCGACCGGCGCCGCAAGAAGACTCTCGACGAGGCCGGCGTGCACGCGAAGTTCGGCGTAGCGCCGCGCTCCATGCCGGATTGGCTCGCCCTCGTCGGCGACGCGGCGGACGGCTACCCGGGCCTCCCCGGCTGGGGGGAGCGCTCCGCCGCGGCGGTGCTGTCTCGATACGGCACCATCGAGGCCGTTCCACCCTCCGCCTCGGCGTGGACGGTTCAGGTGCGGGGAGCCGAGCGGCTCGCGGCCACGCTGGTCGAGCGCCGCGAGGAGGCGCTCCTCTACAAGCGCCTCGCAACGCTGCGCGAGGACGTGCCGCTCACCGAGTCGCTCGAGGATCTGGCGTGGCGCGGCGCGCGGCCGGAGCTGCGCGCCTTCTGTGCACGCATCGGCTTCGACGAGTTCGTGCCGCGCGTTCACCGCTGGATCTAGCGGCCGAGGATTTCGATCACCCGGCCGACGCGCTCGCGGTGGCGGAGCTCCTCGCGGCCGTTCTGGCGGAGCCACTCCGCGATCTCGGGATCGGGCTCGTGATCGGCGTAACGCTGGTACATCTCGTCCCCGGCCGTCTCGCCGTCCTGCACGCCGGCCAGCAGCGCAGCGTTCACCGAAGGGAAGGGCGGCGGGGCGGAGTACGGATTCTCGGCCAGCGTGGGCAACGCGTAGGGCGCGCCGGTCTTCTTCTCGATGGCGCGCTTCAGACGGTGCGCGTGTGCCGTCTCCTCGCGCCCGTTCTGGCGCAGCAGCTCCTTCGCCTCGGCGGGCTCGACGAGCTCCGCGAGCTTCGCGTAGAGCGGCTCGCCGGCCGTCTCGAGCAGGACCATCAGCTTCATGTCGTCGACGTCGAGGCGCGTGGCGCGCGCGAGCCGCGCGAGCGCGGCGCCGTAGTCGGCGGGCATTTCCTTCGGCAGGCTGGACATGGCATCTCCTCAGATGTGGTAGTGAAGCTCGGTCTCGGCGGCGCGGCCACCGCGGCGCGGGCAGGTCGGGCAGGTGCTGGCTGCCGATCAGCTCGTAGGCGTGGCGGATCGCGAGCAGCGTGCTCGTCTGGCGCACCGGCTGCTCGAGGAAGAGGCGGTCGCCGAGCCGCTCGCTGAGGCCCGTGCGCTCGAGCTTGTCCGCGAACTCCGCGCGCACGCCGCACAGCAGCACGTGCACGCCGCGCGCCTCGATGCGGTCGAGGAAGCCGCTCGAGCAGCGTGAGGCCGACGGCGTCGGGGTTGCGCGCGCGCTTCACGCGCAGCACGACCACGCGCGTGTCGGGCGTCGATGCGCTCCTCGATGCTCGCGAAGTGCGCCTCGAGCGCGGCCGTGGCGCCGAAGAACATCTCGCCCTCGAGCCCGAAGATCAGGATGCGCGGGCACGGCGCGTCGTCGGGCAGGCGCTCGTGCAGGCCGCCGTCGGGCGTCGAGCACGAACTCGGTGAGCAGCATGCGGCCGGCGCGCGGCACCGTCGAGCAGGAACGACATGAACACGCCGATCAGGACGCAGAACTCGATCGAGATCGCGACCGCCGAGAACGCCGTGGCGGCGACGATCGCGGCGTCGAAGCGCGTCGTGCGCAGGTGGTAGAGCGAGCGCGCGCCAGTCGACCATCTTCCACGCCGACACCATCAGGATGCCGGCGAGCGCGGCGCGCGGGATGAAGCGCGCGTAGCGGCGCGAACACGAGCATGATCAGCGCGACGGCCACCGCCGAGACCACGCCCGACCACTGCGTCGCCGCGCCCGCCTGCTGGTTGATCGCCGAGCGCGTGAGCGAGCCCGAGCCCGGCATGCACTGGAAGAAGCTGCCGGTGAAGTTGGCGAGCGCCCTCGCGACAGGCACTGCTGGTTCATGTCGAGCTTCTGGCGCGTCTGCGCGGCGATGGCCTTGGCCATCGAGATCGCCTCGAGCAGGCCGAGCAGCGCGATCGCGAGCGCGCCGGTCGCGAGGCTCGCGCATCTGCGTCGGCGTCGAGCGCGCGGCGCCGCGAACGCACGGCAGGCTGCGCGGGGATCTCGCCGACCACCGTGACGCCGTGCTGGTCGAGCCCGAGCTGCGCCGTGAGCAGCGCCATGCCGATCACCACGAGCAGCAGGTCGGGCAGCAGGCGCAGGCCGAGCCGCTGCTTCGCGCCAGCGCAGCGCCAGCACCGCGCGCGATCGCTGCCGAGGCCGATCGCCGCGGTCTCGGGCGTGGATCGCTGCCGCCCTCGGTCAGCGTGCGCCAGAAGCGGCACGCAGGAAGTGGTCGTGCACGCCGCCGATCGCCGTGCAGGCCGAGCAGGTTCTTGATCTGGTCGAGCACGAGCAGCGCGCCGGCGCCGAGCGTGAAGCCGACGATCACCGAGTGCGAGATGTAGCGCGTCGAGGTCGCCGAGCCGCAGCAGCGTGATGCCGAGCTGGATCGCGCCGACCAGGAACGCGAGCAGGATCGCGGCCTGCGACCTTCTGCGTCCGGCTCGGGCACGAACGCGATCACGCTCAGCACCGCGATCGAGATCGCGTTGGTCGGACCGTTGATCGAGCTGCCGCGACGAGTCGAACAGCGCGCCGACCGCGGTCATCACGATCGCGGTGTAGAGCCCGTACTCGGCCGGCAGCCCCGCGACCATCGCGTAGGCCATCGCCTGCGGCACCGCGACCGCGGCGACCGTCAGGCCCGCCACGAGATCGGCGCGCGCCTCGTGCGGCCCGTAGCCGCGCAGCGAGTCGAACGCGGGGACGTACCGCAGCAGCCAGGGCGTTCCGTTCACCGGCGCGAGCGGAAGTGCGGGAGCACGCGGCGCCCGAGGTTGCGGATCGTCTCGAGCGCGGCCCCTGCGGCACCGTGCCCATCTGGATCAGGAACATGATCTCGTCGGCGCCGGCCTCGGCGAGCCGCTCGACAGTAGCGCGATCGCGTGCTTCGACAGTGCCGTAGGCGTGGTTCGGGTTGTAGAGGCCGGTGGTCTCGCTGCCGGCCGTGATCTTCTGCTCGTTCAGGTACGCGACGACCTGCTCGCCCTCCGCGCGCAGCACCTCGGCGTCGTCCATGTCGGCGATCTCGGGGCGCGGCGGCGGCGAGTCGCCGCCCGGGTTGTACCAGTGCCGGATCGCCTCGGTGAAGAAGCGCTGGCCGCGGTGGCCGATCGCGCGCGCCTTCGCGCCGTCGTCGAGCACGATCGCGGGGCAGAGCGCCGAGAGGTGCTCGACCGGGAACGCGCCCATCTCGAAGCCGGCGTGCGCCGCTCGACCGCCGCGCGGTACACGCGGTTCTTCTGCGCGATGTCCTCGGGCCCGGCGAAGCCGAGCACGAGCGCGCCGAGCCCCCACTCGCCGGCCTGGTTCAGCGTGCTCTCGCGCGTGCACGCCAGGTACATCGGCGGGTGCGGCTCCTGGTGCGGCTTCGGGAGGATCGGGCGCGCGCGGGATGTCGATCAGCTCGCTCTGGTGCTCGAACTCGTCGTCGAGCCACATCTCGGGATCATGCGGCCCGACTCCTCGAGCTGCGCCGGGATCTCCTCCATCGTCGGTCTGGAACGCGCCGGCCTCCTGGAGCGTGCCGCCCTTGCCGATGCCGAAGTCGACGCGGCCCTTCGAGAGGATGTCGAGCATCGCGACGCGCTCGGCCACCTTGACCGGGTGGTTCATGCGGAAGGGCAGGCAGACCACGCCGTGCCCGATGCGGATGCGCTTCGTCTTCGCCGCGACGTACGCGAGGAAGGTCTCGGGCGCGCTCATGTGCGCGTACCACTTGAGGCAGTGGTGCTCGACCGACCAGACGCGGTCGAAGCCCATCTCCTCGGCGAGCACCGCCTGCTCGACGCAGTCGTGCAGCACGCTGGAACTCGGCCTTCGCGCGAGGTGTCGTGCGTCTGGGCCTCGAAGATCATCGAGAACTTCACGGCGTCGCCTCCTGCTCCTGGGAGCGGCGCCGCGGATCATGGCATGCTGCGCGGGTGGGCGTAAGACTGGACCAAAGCGAGGGCGGAGCATGCGAGAGACCATCGAGATCGGATATCAGACCTTCGTCTCCGACGGCGACGAGGAGTTCGGCGCGGTCCGGGATGTCTCGCCGGAGGGCCTGGTGGTCTACGTGGAGAACGCGGGTGACTTCCGGGTTCCGCTGGAAGCCGTGAAGGCGGTGCACTCGAAGAAGGTGATCCTCGAGTGCGGCAAGCTCGACATGGCGCTGCGGCGCGCGATAGGCCACGCGCACGACGCGGAGGTCCCCGGGCTCTAGCGGCGGCGGCTGCAGCGTCCCCGCTGCACTTGCCGCCCCGCCGTCCGCGCGCGAGGCTCGGAGCTGTCGGCCTTCGGCCGGCCGGCGCGAGGCATGCTGCCCGCGCCGATGCTCCGCGGGGAGGCAAGACCCCTCGCGCGAGGAGATTCGCATGCACTCTCGTCGTTTCTGGCATTCCTGTGGCACGACCTTCGGTCCCGACTTCGCCTACGCCGGCCACGCCGGCGGCCGCTTCGAGCGCGCCGCGCGCCGCCACGAGGAGCGGCTCGAGCGCGCCATGCGCTTCATGCACCGCGGCGGCGAGTCGGACGACTTCTTCGGCGCCGGCCTCGGCGTCCGCCGCCCGCTGCGCTTCCTGGCCTGGCGGCTCGACCTCGACGAGGAGCAGACCTCCGGCCTCGCGCGCATCCTCGAGCGCATCAAGCTCGAGCGCGCGCAGGCCTCGCTCGACCTGCGCCGCGCCGCGTCCGTGCTGGCCGACGCCTTCGAGGGCGAGCTCGCCCGCGACAAGGCCGACGCCGCCGCCGAGCAGCGCACCGCCGCCACGAAGCGCGTACAGGACGCGGTGGCGAAGGCGCTCGAAGAGCTGCACGCGCTGCTCGAGCCGGAGCAGAGAAGGGCGCTGGCGGAGCTGATCCGGACGGGCGGGATCCGCTTCTAGTCGCTGGGGGTTCGCGCGGGCATGCCCGGGAGCTCGGGCATGTCCGCGTAGCCCCGCGCATCGTGCGCCGGCACGAGCACGAGGTCCGGAAAGCGCGCGGCGATGGCCGCGACGTGCAGCAGCGCCTCACGTACCGCGCTCGGGTCGGCGTCGGCGAGCGTGCGCTGCAGCCACGGCCGCTCCTCGCGCTCGGTCACGCCCTCGCGCTGCCAGACCAGATCGCCGAGCAGCGCGTACCGCTTCCCGCCCGGCAGCGTGAGGAACACGATCACCGAGCCCGGCGTGTGCCCCGGCGCCGGCACCACGACGATGGCGCCGTCGCCGTAGACGTCGTGGTGGCGCGGGAAGCCGAGGTAGGGCCCGCCCTCGAAGCCGTACTCGACGAAGCGCGCGTCGTCCGCGGCGCCCCGCGCCAGCGCCGTGAGCCAGCCGCCCTCGCGCACGAAGCGATGCTCCTCGGCCGTCACCCACACGGGCACGCCCGGGAACTCGGGCAGCCCGCTCACGTGATCCCAGTGCGCGTGCGTGAGCAGGATCGCCCGCAGCGCGCGCCGGTCGTAGCCGGCGGCGTCGAGCTGCTCGGCCGCCGAGCGCGTCCGCTCGTAGCTCGTCGTCGCGCGGAACCAGAACGGCATCGACTCGACGAGCTGCTTCGCGATGTCGCGCCCGAGGCCGGTGTCGACGAGCAGGTCGCCGCGCGGGTGGCGGACGAGCACGGCGGACATCGCGAAGTCGCGGGCGTCGGAGAACGAGCCGCCGCGGTAGGCGAAGGCGGCGGTGCGGTGGGTGACGCCGGTCGGGAGGCGGAAGACCGCCATGCCGGGCGGAGGGGAGGCGTTCGGTGCTGCGGCCGAAAGAGGAGCCGGCGGCGGGAGCGGGGAGGCGGAGAACGTGCTCAGGAAGAGCGCGACGGCGCAGAGAAGAATCGCAGCGAGGAAGAGGGCCTTGCGGATCACTGCCGCTCGGGTAGCACGACGTCCCCCGCGCCGAAGCGACCGAGCGGCAGCTCGAACACGAGGCCATCCGGCGCGCGGCCGAGGACGCGAATCGCCCCGGCGTGCACGCCACGCTGATGGTGGAAGGCGCAGAGCGTCGTCAGGTTCGCGTCCTCGTCGCTGCCGCCCGCCGAGCGGAACACCACGTGGTGCGCGTGGAGGTTCCGGTACGAGGTACAGCCGGGCACGGTGCAGCGCCAGCCGTCGCGTTCGAACACGCGATGCTCGGCAGGCAGCCGGCCCGGCGGCCTCCGCCACGTGGCGATGCAGTGCTCGAACATCGCTGCGAGCGCGGCGCCGGGCGACGCGCCGAGGCGGCGCTGCACCGAGCAGAGGCAGGCGCGGAACAAGCGACCGACGTCGGCGGGGACGTTCGCGACCCAGCTCTCCGAGGTGACGTCCGTTTCCGCGCCCGTGGGTCGCGCACCGATCTGCACGCCCGAGGGGAGCGCCGGGAGCTGCGTCGGATCGAACGCGCCCGAGGCGAGCGCAAAGTCCACGTCGTCTTCGAGCCGCCGGGCCGTCACCTCCGCCGCGCGCGCGAGCCAGGCGGCGTGGAAGCGCTCCGATCCGGGCGCGAGCACGAGCGGCACGAGCGCCTGCGCCCGCGACCAGGAGAGGCGCCCGGAGCGCCAGGCCTCCGCCAGCGCCGGGCTCCGCACGCAGGCGCGCTCGACGCGCAGCAGCGCGCGCGCCTTCCGCGGCGACATGCCGAGCCGCTCGCGCGCGTAGGCGTCGAGGCTGCGGAAGCCGAACGCCTGGTGGCCGCGCGCCGCTGCGAACGCGAGCAGCAGCGGACCCATGCGAGCGAGCAGACCTCGCTCGAGGGCGGCGGCGCGGCACAGCCGCGCATCGAGCTCGCGGGGGCTCGCCGCGTCGAGGCCGGCCGTGAGCGCCGCGACCCACGGCAAGACGGTCGCGGCCGGAGC
The DNA here is from genome assembly GCA_963716895.1 of uncultured delta proteobacterium. GTDB lineage: Bacteria > Myxococcota_A > UBA9160 > UBA9160 > UBA6930 > JBFIYM01. The sequence goes on along the minus strand of CAVQUJ010000010.1, from coordinate 1,419,752 downwards.
TTCGGGCGGCGCGAGCATCGGCTCGCGCGGCTCGGGCTCGCCGCGAGAGCGGCGCGGGAGAGGCGGCGCCGCATCGACGGCCGCGTCGAGCCCGATCGCCGAGAGCACCTCGGCCGCCACCAGCTCGACGCAGGTCTCCGCCGGCAGCCACTCGCCCGCCACGCAGCGCAGCGTCCGCTTCACGTCGCCCCAGCGCACGAGCACGCGACGCGTCGCGCGCACGCGCAGCCTCTCGCGCTCCTCGTCCGGCTCCGCGCACGGGCTCGCCCCGCCGCCTTCGAGCGACCCCACGTCGCAGGCGCGCACCTCGCGCGCCAGCGCCGCCGCCGAGAGCCGCCCCGCCGCGGCGAGCCAACGCGACTCGTCCTCCGGCGTCGCCACCCGACAGAGCAGCCGCGCCTTCGTCCAGCCGAGCCGCCCCGCCGCGAGCGCCGCCTCGATCGCCGGCAGCTTCGCCAGCGCCGCATCCACGTGCGCGAGATCGAGCAGCTCGCGCGCGGAGAGGCCCGGCCGCTCGCGCGCGTAGTCGGCGGCGCGCGCGAAGCCGAGGGGCTCCCAGCCCCGCCTTCCTCTCCGTGTTTCCACCAAGGCACCGGCGAGGCGCGCGAGCACCCGTCGCAGCGGGGCGTCGGTGCGGGCGAGGGCGACGAGGCGCGCGTCGAGCGACTCCACCTCGTCGGTGCGCGGGTCGTAGCGCGGCTCGGCCTGGAGTGCGGCGACCATGGGGGGCTCCGTCGGGACCGAGGGAGCGAGTGATTGGAGGGTGAAGGGTGGGTGTGACAGATGCGGTCACACGGGAGCCGCCGCTACCGTGGGCGAGGACCGAGCTCGAGGAGAGGACATTGAGCCCGAGCGAAGTGACGCTCTCGCAACTCGAGGCCGAGGTTCGTTCGTTCTGCGAAGCACGCGACTGGGATCGCTTCCACAACGCCAAAGATCTCTCGATCGGCGTCGCCACCGAGGCGGCCGAGCTGCTGCAGTTGTTCCGCTTTCTGTCGCCGGAGCAGGTGGAGGGTGCGTTCATGGAGCCTGGCTCGCGCGCGAGCATCGAGGAAGAGCTCGCCGACGTAGCGATCTTCCTGCTCCGATTCACCGGCCGTTACCAGATCGATCTGGTCGCCGCCATCCGGAACAAGCTCGCCCGCAATGCGACGCGCTACCCCGTGGAGCGGGTGCGCGGGAGCAATCGCAGGGCCGAGGACTAGCTCGTGCGTCTCTACTCGGGCCCTTCGACTCAGTTCATTCGCGACAGCGTTCACAACCAGATAGCGGAGAAGCTGAAGGCAGCCTTCATCGAGTACTTCCGCTACTCGCCGCCGCGATCCGAAGTCGAATCGTGGCGGAACTCACTGCGTGCAGTCTCACAGGTTTTCGATACCGCCGGACTACGCGACCACGGTGTCTTGCTCGAGTATCAGCTTCCGCTCACGTCGAAGCGCCTCGATTGCCTCGTCTGCGGACGCGACGGCAGTGGCTCGGATCAGGCGGTCATCATCGAGCTGAAGCAGTGGGAGCGCGCGGAGGCGGCGGTCGGGGAGAAGATGGTCACCACCTTCGTGGGGGGAGCCGAGCGAGAGGTCCTCCATCCCTCGGTTCAGGTCGGGCAGTACGCGATGTACCTGGAAGATGCGCACACCGCGTTCTACGAAGGACCGCAGCCGGTCGGCCTCGCCGCTTGCTCCTACCTCCACAACTACTTCACCGATGATGCTGACGTTCTGTTCGATTCCGTCTTCGACGATGTGAATCGCACGTATCCAGTCTTCACGGGAGACGATGCCGGTAGGCTCAAGGACTTCTTGACGGGACGCCTCGATCGAGGAGAAGGCCTGCCGGTGCTGCGGCGGATCGAGGAGAGTCGCTACCGCCCGAGCAAGAAGCTCATGGATCATGTGGCTTCCGTGATCGAGGGGAATCCAGCCTACATCCTGCTCGACGAGCAACTCGTCGTCTTCGAGAAAGTTCTCGCCTGCGCCCGAGCTGGCTCCGACGACCGACGTAAGGCCGTCATCCTGATTCGTGGCGGTCCGGGCACTGGCAAGTCGGTCCTCGCCATTAACCTGATGGCCGCTTTGCTGCGAGAAGAAAAGAACGCTCACTACGCAACCGGGTCGAGGGCGTTCACGGAGACGTTGCGGCGGATCATCGGCGCCCGCGGGGGCGTGCAATTTCGCTACTTCAATAGCTATCGAGAAGCAAAGCCGAACGAAATCGATGTCCTGATCTGCGACGAATCGCACCGGTTGCGTCGCGAGAGCGCGGACCGGTTCACGGCGAAAGAGAACCGCACGGGTGTTCCACAGGTCGAGGAGCTGCTGCGCGCATCCAAGGTTTCGGTGTTCCTGATCGACGATCGGCAGCGAGTGCGACCCGACGAGATCGGGAGTGCTAGCTACATACGCGAACACGCCTCGGCACGCGGCTGCAGAGTCTTCGAGTATCAGCTCGAGGCTCAGTTCCGGTGTGCCGGATCTGATGCCTTCCTGGCCTGGATCGACAACACGCTCGAGATCGCGCGTACTGCGCACGTCCTCTGGGAAGGTGACGAAGGCTTCGAGTTCGAGATTCTCGGCTCCGCGGAGGAACTTGATGCCCGAATTCGTGCCCGCTTGGCGGAAGGCTATACGGCCCGCCTGACGGCCGGTTACTGTTGGCCTTGGTCAAAGCCGAGAGCCGATGGAACGCTCGTGGACGACGTTCAGGTCGGGGCGCTTCGACGGCCGTGGAATGCCAAGCCCGATGCGAGGCGGCTTGCGAGAGGCATCCCGAAGGCTCACCTCTGGGCCTACGAAGGAGGCGGTGTCGACCAGGTGGGCTGCGTGTACACAGCGCAGGGCTTCGAGTTCGACTACGTCGGCGTGATCTTCGGCCCCGACCTGCGTTACGAGCTCGATCGACAGGTCTGGACCGGCGACCCGACGCGCTCGTGTGATGGTGTCGTGAGACGTTCGAAGGATCGCTTCGTGGACCTCGTCAAGAATACGTATCGAGTTCTTCTGAGCCGGGGTCTCAAGGGCTGCTACGTGCACTTCATGGATCGCGACACCGAGCGGTTCGTTCGTACTCGAATGGCAACACGCATCGCCCCTCCGGTGACTCCCTGATGGCTTGCGACGGAGCACGCGCGGCAGCTCGGGACGAAGAAGTGGATCCACGCGTTGATCCCACACGACATCGTCGCGGAGAACAAGGGCAGGGTTGGCGGCAGCGACGGCGGCACTCAGCAGGCGGTAGGGGCTACGCGAGCACGCAGTGGGTGCCGCGGTAGATCGTCGGCATGCACTTGTTGCAGTGGACGCAGAGCGACTCGCGTCGCCGCGCCGCTCGCGAGCCGGTTCACGAGATCGGGCTCGCGCAGCAGCGCCCGGCCCATCGCCACGAACTCGAAGCCCTCGCCGAGCGCGCGCTCGATCGTGTCGCGCGCGGTTGATGCCGCCGAGCAGCACGAGCGGCATGCGTAGCGCCGCGCGGAACTGGCGCGCGTAGGGCAGGAAGTACGCCTCCTCGAACGGGTACGCTTGCAGGAACGCTCCGCCGAAGCAGCTTGAACGCCGAGGCGGATCGGCTGCGGGAAGCTCGTCGCCATCTCGTCGATCGGCGCCTCGCCGCGGAACAGGTACATCGGGTTCTCGAGCGAGCTGCCGCCGGTGAGCTCGATCGCGTCGAGCGCGCCGTCGGCCTCGAGCATGCGCGCGAACTCGACGCTCTCGTCGAGCCAGCAGCCCGCCGGGCACGCCGTCGGCCATGTTGAGCTTCGCGAGCACCGCGATGCGCTGGCCGACGGCCTCGCGCACCGCGCGCGCCACCTCGCGCGGGAAGCGCGCGCGGTTCTCGAGCGAGCCGCCGCAGTGGTCCGTGCGCCGGTTGAGGCTGCGGCGAGAGGAACTCGCAGAGCAGGTAGCCGTGGCCGAGGTGGAGCTCGACCGCGTCGAAGCCCGCCCTCCGCGGCGCACGCGCGCGCGCGCGCGCGAAGTCGCCGGTGATGCGCGCGATCTCGGCCTCGGTGACGGCGCGCGTGCGGCGCATGGCGAGCGGGCTGAAGATCGGCGAAGGCGAGAGGCCGCGGCGCCCGGCGCCCGCCGCGACCGCGCCCGCGTGGCCGATCTGCGCCGAGACCGCGGCGCCCTCGGCGTGCACGGCGTCGGCGAGGCGCGCAGGCCGGGGATCGCGGCCTCCGTCAGGATCATCTCGTTCGGCGCGCCCTGGCCGTCCTCGGAGACGGCGCAGTACGCGACCGTCGTCATGCCGACGCCGCCCGCGGCCATGCGGCGGTGGAACTCGATCAGGCGGTCGCTCGACCACGTGCTCGGGCGTCACGCCCTCGAAGGTCGCGGCCTTGATCGACGCGGTTGCGCAGCGTGACCGGGCCGAGCTGCGCGGGCGCGAAGGCGTCGGGAGCGCTCATCAGCCGACCCCGGCGCCGACGGGCGCATCGCCGATCACGCCCGCCGCGGCCAGCGCGGCGAGCTCGGCCTCGGCGACTCCGAGCAGCCCGCACAGGATCTCGCGGTTGTGCTCGCCGAACCGCGGCGCGGGCCGGCGCGGGCGCGGGTTCGCCTCGACCAGTCGCCACGCGGGCGCCGGCTGCGCCTGCGGCGGCATGGTCGGGTGCGGCATGAAATCCCAGAAGTCGCGCGCGAGGAGGTGCGCATCCCAATGGATCGAGTCGCTGTCGAGCATGCGCGCCGCCGGGACCCCGCGCGCCTGGAGCGTCCCCTCGGCGGCGGTGCCCTCGCGCGCGCTCGTCCACGCGGCGATCCGCGCGTCGAGCTCGTCGTGGCGCGTGCGGCGCTCGGCGAGCGAGAGGCCGGCGAGCTCGGGCGCGCCGATCACGTCGCAGAGCGCGCGCCACTCGGCGTCGCTCCGCACGGAGAGCGCGAGCCAGCGGTTCTCGCCCTCGCTGGGATACAGGCCCTGCGGCGCCCACACCGGATGCCGGTTGCCGCGGTGCACCGGCTCCTCGCCGCGCAGCGACGCCGCCGCGAACGCCTCGGGCAGCATCTGCGCCATCGTCTCGCGCTGCGCGAGGTCGATCCACGCGCCGCGGCCCGTGCGCCGCCGCTGGATCAGCGCGAGCACGAGCGCGCTCGCAGCCGCGATTCCGCCCACCGGGTCGCCGTACGAGATGCCGGTCTTGTACGGCACGCCGTCGTCGCCGTAGCCGGTGAGCGATGCGAGGCCGGCCATCTGCTCGACGATCGGGCCGAAGCCGACCAGCTCGCGGTCGGCGCCGGTCTTCCCGAAGCCGGCCATGCTGACGAGGATCACGTCGGGGCGCGCCCGCGTGAGCGCGTCGAAGCCGAGGCCGAGCTTGTCGAGCACGTCGGCGCGGTAGTTCTCGATCACGGCGTCGGACTTCGCGACGAGGGCGAGCAGCAGCTCGCGCCCGCGCGGCTGTGCGAGGTCGAGCGTGAGCGACTTCTTCTCGCGGTTGTAGTCGTTGAAGTAGAACGAGTTGTTCCACGGCTCGGGGCCGGGGATCGGGAACAGCGTGCGCACGTTGTCCCACGCGCGCGGCGACTCGACCTTGATCACCTCGGCGCCCATCTCGCCGAGCAGGTGCGTCGCGAACGGGCCGGCCCACATCATGCTGAGGTCGACGACGCGGAGGCCTTCGAGGGGGAGGCGCTTCATGCGAGCCACTCGCGAAGGACTGCCGCGGTGTCGGCGGCGGGGGCCGAGAGCTTGCCCGCGCGCCAGTCGAGCCCCAGGAACGGGCGGCCCGGGATGCGGGCGACGCCATCCGGTGTCGCGACCTCGTCGAAGAAGCCGCGCTCGTCGAGCGCCTTGCTGTCGAGCAGCTCGCGCGGCGTCATCACGGCGCCGAAGGGGACCTTCTTCTCGCAGACCGAGCGCGAGCAGCTCGGCCTTCGTCTTCTGTGAGAAGAAGCGCTCGACGCGCGCGCCGAGCTCCTTGTCGTCCTTCATGCGCTCCATCGGGTCGAGGAAGCGGGGCTGGAGGAGGTCCGGGTCGCCCATCCCTTCGAGCAGCGCGCGCGCCTGGCGCTGGAGCGAGCAGACGCCGGCGAAGCCGTCGAGGCAGCGGTAGAGCGCCCAGATCGCGGTGGTGCGGTTGCCGAGGCGCGGGGCGGGGAGGCCGTCGATGGCGCTCCGCGGGCCGTGGAACTCGAGCATGCTGGCGGCGCACTCCTGGGCGGAGAGGTCGATCCAGTCGCCCTCGCCGTGGAGCTGGGCGCCGAGGTAGGCGGTGACGGAGGCGGCGAAGCCTTCGAGGCCGAGCAGCTTCAGGGCCTGGTTGGCGCCGTTCGCGAGCGGCGGGCGGCCGCGCACGCCGGTGACGGAGAGGATGCCGCCGGCGGCGTGGGCGACGAGGTTGGTCGCCTCCCAGCCGGCCTGCGGGCCTGTCTGGCCGAAGGCGGTGAGGGAGGTGACGACGAGGGCGGGCTTCTGCTGCGCGGAGCGTCGCGCGGGTCGAGGCCGCGGGCGGCCAGCTGGCCCGGCTTGCCGTCCTCGATCACGACGTCGGCGGCGAGCGCGAGGGCGCGGAGCTGGGAGTCGCTGACCGCGACGCGGCGCTTGCCGGGGAGGAGCGCGACCTCTTCGTCGCCGTCGAGGGCGCCCGCCGGCCCCTCGCTGCGCACGACATCCGCTCCGTAGCCCGCGAGCCAGCGCGTCGCGAAGGCGGCGGGCACGCCGCCGCCGATCTCGAGCACGCGCATGCCTTCGAGCGGGAGCACGGGCGGCAGCCTCGCCCGAGGCGGGGACGTTCGTCAAGCTGGCAGTCGAGGCCAGCGACCATGAGTGAGACCCACGGAGATCGCGAAGGCGAGGCCCCTCTCTTCGACCGCACGCCGGAGCTCAGCGCCGACTACGAGCGGGGCCCCCGCTGGTTCATCCCGGGCTACGACGCCAGCCACGCGATCTCGGCCGTTCTGCTCCGCGACCGGATCGGCGACGCGGGGCGCATCCTCGTGGTGGGCGCCGGCGGTGGAGTCGAGCTTTCCGTCTTCGCGAGAGAGTGCCCGGGCTGGCGCTTCGTGGGCGTCGATCCCTCGGCCGAGATGATCGCGCTCGCACGCCGGAAGCTCGACGCAGCGGGAGCCGGCGCGCGCGCCGAGTTCGTCCAGGGTCAGGTCGAGGACGCGCCGCGGGAGCGGTTCGACGCGGCGACCGCGTTCCTGGCTCTTCATTTCGTTCCGGACGACGGGCGCCGTCTGCGCGCGCTCCGCGAGATCCACTCGCGGCTGGCTCCGGGCGCGCCGCTTCTCCTGATCGACGGCTGTACGGAGAGGGGAACCGAACGCTTCGAGGAGGACCTTCGCCTCTATGCGGCCTTCGCGCTCCGCAGCGGCGCGCCGCGCGAAACGGTGGAGCGCGCAGTCCAGATGCAGCGCGAGGGCGTCGTCCACCCCGTCCCTCACGCACGAGAAGAGGCGCTCCTCCGGGAGGCCGGCTTCCGGGAGGCGAGGTCCTTCTATCAGGGTCTCTGGATCTTCGGCTGGATCGCGACCGCCTGAGCTTCAAACGTCGACGCTGCGGTCTTCGCGGACGCGCAGCGGCCGGCCGACCCAGTCCTCGCGCTCGAGCGCGGCCAGCAGCGCGGGCTCGGTGCCGCGCGCCCAGCTCCGCTGCTCGTCGGGCGTGCGCACGGCGAACACGGCGCGCGTCGCGCGGCCGGCATCGTAGATGATCGTGTACGTCTCGACGCGCGCGGGGCCCGTGTACGCGACGTCGTACGCGCGCGTCGGGAGCGCGCGCACCTCGTCTTCGAGGTCCACGGCGCGGAAGCCGCCCTCGGGCGGGCGCGCGGCGTAGATGCCGTGCGTGTGCTTCGAGAAGAAGCCGCCGACGCCCGAGACGAGGCCCGTCGCCTCCGGCCGCTCGCGGAGCTTGGCCACGGTCGTCGCGATCGCATGGATCACGTAGCTGTTGAGCGGGCCGCCCGCGAAGGTGAGGCCGCCGGTCACGGTGAGCGGGCGCTCGAGCGGGAGGCCGAGCGCGGCGGCGCCGAGCTGCACCGCGGACGGGAAGCAGCTGTAGAGGTCGACGCAGGAGAGCGCGCTCGCCTCGACGCCCGCGAGCTCGAGCGCGCGCTCGGCGGAGAGCCGCATCGGCGGCTCGTCGAACAGCTCGATGCGCTCCGAGAGGTGCCGGTTCACCGCCGCCTCCGCCGCCGCGACCGGATACACCCAGCGCGACTCGGGGACGCCCGCGCGCCGCGCCGTCTCCGCCGAGCAGAGGATCAGCGCGGCGGCCTGATCCACCACGGCGTTCGCGACGAGCAGCTTCGTGTACGGGTACGCGACCCACGGGTTGCCCTCGCCGGGCGTCGCGATCTGCTCGGCGCTCGGCGCGCTCCGCACCCACGCGTGAGGATTGTCGGCGGCGATCGCGGCGAAGCGCGCCCAGAGGGCACCCATCCGTGCGCGATGCGCCGCGAGGTCGAGGCCGAGGTGGTGGCGGAGCGCCGTCTCGAACAGCGCGAACAGATGCGGCGCGCCGTGGAGGCCGGCGGTGATGTCCGGGTTGTCCTGCCAGCCCGCGCGCTCGCCGACGACGCGGTCGGGCTCGCGCGCGTCGAGCTTCATGCGCTCGGGCGTGCCGCCGGCGCGGCGGAGGCGCCGCGCGCTCTGCTCGGACTCGCCGCCCGTCAGCAGCATCACGTCGCTCCGGCCCGCGAGGATCTCCGCGCACGCGTGGTCGATCATCTGCTGCACGCCGCTGCCGCTGATCAGCGCGAGCACGGTCTCGGCGTGCGGGGCGCCGAGCTGCTCGGCGAGCCAGGCGGCGGGGTTGCCGTAGTCGTGGAAGCCCTGTGTCACGCAGATCGAGTCGGCCTCGCGCGAGGAGCGCGGGCGCGCCTGCGTCCTCGGCGGCGAGGCGCAGCGCGTCGCGCATCAGCACGAGCGGCTCGCGGGCGAGCGCGGGGTCTTCGGCGCGCTGCGAAAGCTGCGCGGCGCCGACCAGCACGGGCGTGCGACTCGGGACGGGCATGGTGGGCGCACAGCTTACCGTGGTACCTCTACGCGCCAGCCCGGAGGAGCACCACGTGGCGATCAAGAGCATGGCCGAGCGCTACGACGCGCCCGCGATTGGGTGCGGCGGCTGAACGCGATGGGCGAGTCGGTGGGCGGCCGCGTCGAGGGCGCGCGGAAGCTCGTGCCGATCGACCCCGGGCGCCTGCTCGAGCAGGCGCGTGCGCGAGATCGGCGAGCCGAAGAGCGACTTCGGCGACCCCGACTGGCGCGGGCGCTTCGAGACGCTCGCGCGCGCGCTCGACGCGCTCGCCGCTCCACGTGGTCGGTCGGCTCCTCACCAAGCAGGAGCTGCTGCGCTCGCTGCGCACGCGGCTGCTGCTCGCGCACGCGCGTCGACCGCGCAGCCCGCGATCGAGCGCGAGCGCATCGAGGCGCCCGTGATCGTCACGGGGCCGGCGCGCTCGGGCACCTCGATCCTGTTCGAGCTGCTCTGGCTCGACCCGACGCTGCGCGGGCCGCTCGCCTACGAGGCGCTGCATCCGCTGCCGCCCGAGCCGGGCGTGGCGCCGACGCGCGCCTCGCGTGGAGCGAGTGCGAGCAGGAGCTGTGGGCCGACGTGCAGCCCGAGTTCGCCGCCATCCACGAGCTGCGCAGCGACCTGCCGGTCGAGTGCGTGACGCTCACCGAGCCGTGCTTCTGCGGGCCGCACTGGTCGATGGTCTCGCAGGCCGCGGGCCTCGCCCGACTCGGAGCGCATGTTCGACTTCCACCGCCGCATCCTCCAGGTGCTCCAGCACGGCGCGGCGCCGCGCACCTGGCTGCTGAAGACGCCCGGGCACCTGATGACGCTCGACCTGCTGTTCGCGACGTATCCCGACGCGTGGGTGGTGCAGACGCACCGCGACCCGGCGAAGACGATGCCCTCGACGGTGAGCACCACGGCGATGGTGCAGTGGCTGCGCACCGACCAGATCGACCTCGACCTGCTCGCCGCGGCGATCTCCGGCGCGTTCACCTTCGCGCTCAACGGCGTGGCGGAGCGCGCGCGCCAAGCACGATCTGCCCGACCGCTTCGTGGACGTCCACTTCCAGGAGCTGCTGCGCGACCCGGTCGCGACGCTGCGCGCGGCCTACGACGCGCATGGGCCGCGCGCTTCAGCGACGAGCACGCCGAGGCGATCCGCCGCTACCTGGCCGAGAAGCCGAAGGGCAAGTTCGGCGTGCACCAGTACTCGCCCGAGGAGTGGGGCTTCAGCGCCGCCGGCCTGCGCACGAGCCTGGCGCCGTACATCGCGCACTTCGGCGTGGCGCTCGAGTAGCGAAGCGGGGACGTTGGACAAAAGTAAAGAACTCGTCGCGCAACTTCTTTACTCTTGTCGAACGTCCCCGCTTCTGCCCTTCGCCGAGCAGCGAGCGCAGCCGAGCGAGCGCCTCCGGCGCCGCGCGCACGCGCAGGCGCGTGCCGTGCTCGTCGTGGCTCTCGGCGAGCACGTGGGTGGTCGCGTGCGCCTCGGCGACCACGCGCTGCTGCGCGTAGGGGACGAGCAGCTCCTCCTCGACCATGTCGCGCTCGAAGAACGCGACGATGCGCTCGCGCAGCGCCGCGACGTCGGCCGGGTCGCGCGACGAGAGCAGCAGCGCGTCGGGCCAGTCGGCGCGCGAGCGCGCGCGCGTCGTCGGCGTCGAGCCGGTCGACCTTGTTGAGCACCAGCAGGCGCGGCGCTCGCGTCGGCGCCGATCTCGGCCGAGCACCTCGCGCGTCACCTCGATCTGCGCCGGGAAGCGCGGGGTCGGACGCGTCCGCCACGTGCAGCAGCAGGTCCGCGTCGCGCGCCTCGTCGAGCGTCGAGCGGAAGCGACGCGACCAGGTCGTGCGGCAGCTTCTTGATGAAGCCGACCGTGTCGGAGACGAGGATGCGCGGCGTGGTCTCGGGCTGGAGCGCGCGCACCGTGGTGTCGAGCGTGGCGAAGAGCTTGTCGGCGACGAGCACGTCGCTGCCGGTGAGCGCGCGCATCAGCGACGACTTGCCGGCGTTCGTGTAGCCGACGAGCGCGACGGTGCGGCTGCGCGCGCGGCGCGCGCCGGCGCGTGCCGCGACTCGCGCTCGATCGCGGCGAGCTCGCGCGCGCAGCTCGGCGATGCGGTCGCGGACCTTGCGCCGGTCGAGCTCGAGCTGCGCTCTCGCCGGCGCCCGTGCCGCCGATGCCGCCGCCCTGGCGGTCGCCGCCGCCGCCCGTCTCGCGCAGGCGCGGCGCCACGTAGGAGAGCCGCGCGATCTCGACCTGCAGGCGCGCCTCGCGGCTGCGCGCGTGGCGCTGGAAGATCGCGAGGATCACCGCGGTGCGGTCGAGCACCTCGGCGCCGGTGGCGCGCTCGAGGTTGCGCGCCTGCGACGGGCGTGAGCGTCGTGGTCGACGAGCACGACGCGTGGCGCGCGGCGCGTCGCCGGGCTCCGGCGTCGGCGGCGCCGCCTCTTCGCGCTCCGTCGTCGCGTCCTGCGCCGCCGCTTCGCGCGGCGGCGCCCGACCGGCACCACGCCGCTGCCGCCGGTGCAGCGCGGCGAGCTCCTTCAGCTTGCCCTCGCCGACCACGGCGGCCGGCGCGAGCCGCGTCGCGCCGCTGCGTGACGCGCGCCGACGACCTCGAGGCCGAGCGTCTTGCCGAGCCGCGCGAGCTCGTCGAGCGACGACGTCGAGCTCGGCGTCGGTGACGCCCGGCAGCTGCACGCCGACGAGCACGGCGCGCGGGCGGGGCGGGGCGGTGGTCGAGGTAGACGGATGTTCGCGGCTCATAGGGCTCGCATCCCCGGCGCCTCGTGGCCGCTCGCCGCGACGTACTCGAGCGTAGCCGCCGCCGTAGACGCGCGGCCCGCCGGCCGTCGAGCTCGAGCACGCGGTTCGTGAGCGCCGCGAGGAAGCGGCGGTCGTGCGAGACGAACAGCAGCGTGCCGTCGAAGTCGCGCGAGCGCGCGCGATCAGCATCTCCTTGCGTCGCGAGGTCGAGGTGGTTGGTCGGCTCGTCGAGCACGAGGAAGTTCGGCGGGTCGTAGAGCATGCGCGCCAGCACGAGGCGCGCCTTCTCGCCGCCCGAGAGCAGGCGGCAGCGCTTCTCGATCGTCGTCGCCGGAGAAGCCGAAGCAGCCGGCGAGCGTGCGCAGCGAGCCGATCGACGCGTGCGGGAACGCGTCCTGCGAGCGTCTCCCAGACGCGTCTCGTCGCCGTCGAGCAGCTCCATCGAGTGCTGCGCGAAGTAGCCGAGCTTCACGCCGCGCCGAGCGTGACGCGTGCCGGCGTCGGGCGCGAGCGCGCCGGCCACGAGCTTGAGCAGCGTCGACTTGCCGGCGCCGTTCGCGCCCATCACGCACCAGCGCTCGCGGCGGCGGATCAGCAGGTCGAGGCCGTCGAAGACGACGCGCGTCGCCGTAGCGCCTTGTGCACGCCGGCGATGCGCGCCACGTCGTCGCCCGAGCGCGGCGCCGGGCGGAACTCGAACTCGAGCGTCTCGCGCCGCTTCGGCGGCTCGACCTTCTCGATCTTCTCGAGCTTCTTCACGCGCGACTGCACCTGCGCGGCGTGGCTGGCGCGCGCCTTGAAGCGCGCGATGAAGGCCTCCTCCTTGGCGAGCATCGCCTGCTGGCGCGCGTACTGCGCCGCCTGCTCGCGCTCGGCGAGCGCGCGCTGGCGCTCGTAGAAGTCGTAGTTGCCGGAGTAGGTGATGAGCTCGCCGCCGTCGATCTCGATGATCTTCGACGACCATGCGGTTCAGGAACTCGCGGTCGTGCGAGGTCATCACGCAGCGCGCCCGCGAAGCGCGCGCAGCCAGCCCTCGAGCCAGAGGATCGACTCGAGGTCGAGGTGGTTGGTCGGCTCGTCGAGCAGCAGCGCGTCGGGCTGCATCACCAGGATGCGCGCGAGGGCGACGCGCATCTTCCAGCCGCCCGAGAGCGCGCCGACGTCGCCGTCGATCTGCGTCGGGCGCGAAGCCGAGGCCGGCCAGCACCTCGCGCGCGCGCGCCTCGAGCGCGTAGCCGCCGAGCTCCTCGAAGCGCGCCTGCGCCTCGCCGAAGCGCTCGACCAGCGCCTCCAGCTCGTCGGCGCGCGCCGGGATCGGCGAGCGCGTGCTCGAGCTCGTGCAGCGCGCGCGCGGCCTCGGAGACGGGCCCGGCGCCGTCGAGCGTCGCCTCGACCACGCTCTTGCCCTTCATCTCGCCGACGTCCTGGCTGAAGTAGCCGATCGTGACGCCGCGATCGACCGCGATCTGGCCGTCGTCGGGCTCCTCCTCGCGCGTGATCAGCCGGAAGATCGTGGTCTTGCCGGCGCCGTTCGGGCCGACGAGCCCGACCTTCTCGCCGCGGTTCACCGCGGCCGAGGCCTCGAGGAAGAGGATCTGGCTGGCCGTGGCGCTTGCGAGACGCCGTCGATGCGGATCACGGCCGGGTCTTTAGCGAACCGGGCTAAGCTGCGCCGTCATCGCGAGGTGTGGATGCCGAGTCCCGAGTTTCTGGCGGCGCTGGCCCATTTTCCGAAGGACATCGCCGTGCCGGGCGACAGCTACGAGGACGTGCGCCGCAAGTTCGCCCCTGCGCATGGCCACGATCCGGGGCCCGACATCAGCGTCGAGCCCGCGCGCGTCGGGGGCGTCTCCGGCGTCTGGGTCGCGAAGAAGGGCGAGCGCCCCTCGGAGCGCGTGATCTTCTTCGTGCACGGCGGCGCGTTCGTGTCGTGCCCCGCGCCGACGTACGCGTTCTACGCCGCGTGGCTCGTGCGCGCGACCGGTGCGCGCGCGTTCGTCGTGGACTACCGGCTCGCGCCCGAGCACCGCCATCCCGCCGCGCTCCACGACTGCGCCGCGGCGTGGCGCGGGCTCGTCGCGGCGGGCGTCGAGCCCGAGCGCGCGGCCTTCTTCGGCGACTCGTGTGGCGGCGGCATCGCCGTCGCGACGCTGCTGCGCCTGCGCGACCTCGACGCTCCGCTGCCCGCGTGCGCGGTGGCGCACTGCGGCTGGTTCGACCTCGAGGTGAGCGGCGACTCGGCGCTGAACCCCGTCGGCGACGACCCCTTCGTGAACGCCGAGTGGATCCGCCAGCGCGGCCGCGACTACCTCGGCCCCGCCGGCAATCCGCGCGACCCGTTCGTGTCTCCGATCCACGCCCGCCTCTCGGGCCTGCCGCCGCTGCTGCTCCAGACCGGCCAGCTGGACACCCTGCGCGACGATGCCGTGCGGCTCGCCGCGCGCGCCGGCCGCGACGGCAGCTCGGTCACGCTCGAGATCTGGCCCGGCATGATCCACGGCTTCCTCGGCATGCACGGCGCCATCCCCGAAGCGAGCTGGGCGGTGCGCCAGGTCGCCGAGTTCATCGCTCACCACACCAAGTAGGAGACTCCATGGCCACCGCCCGCGTCACGCGCGCGCTCGACGTTCCCGCAGACACCTTGTGGAAGCTCGTCGCCGCCTTCGGCGACACGAGCTGGATGCCCGCCGGCGCCAAGGTGACCGTCCACGGCTCCGGCCCCGGCATGGAGCGCCGCATCGCGGCCGGCCCCGACAAGGTGATCCGCGAGCGCCTCGAGTTCGCCGACGCCGCGAGCCGCACGCTCGTCTACACCATCCCCGAGAACGTCCCGTTCCCGGTGAAGGACTACCGCGCCACCATGCGCGTGCGTGCGAAGGGCAAGGGCAGCGAGCTCGACTGGAGCGTCACCTTCGAGCCCGCGGGCGCCTCGGAGGGCGACGCGAGGAAGGCCATCGAAGGCATGTACGGCGTGATGATCGGGTGGATCGAGGGGCGGGCGAAGGCGATCGGCTGAGCCGCCCCGATCGCTCGCAGGAGCCCCATGGAATCGCGTCCGCCCCTCCCCCCGTTCAGCGTGGAGAGCGCACGCCAGAAGGTGCGCGCTGCCGAGGACGCCTGGAACACGCGGCGACCCGGAGCGCGTGGCGCTCGCCTACACACCCGACTGTACGTGGCGCAATCGCGCCGAGTGCTTCGCTGGCCGCGCCGCCATCATCGCGTTCCTGCGCCGCAAGTGGGCGCGCGAGCTCGACTACCGGCTGATCAAGGAGCTGTGGGCCTGCGCCGGCGACCGCATCGCGGTGCGCTTCGCCTACGAATGGCACGACGACAGCGGGCAGTGGTTCCGCTCCTACGGCAACGAGAACTGGGAGTTCGACGGCGAACGGATTGATGCGCCGGCGCATCGCGAGCATCAACGACCTGCCGATCGCCGAATCCGATCGCCTCTACCACTGGCCACCCGGCTCACGTCCAGCCGACCATGCAGAGCTGTCGCAGCTCGGCCTGTGAGCATCACCCCGCTGGAGCCCCGACCTCCGCCCATCCCCCCGGCACCGCCGCGTCCATCGTCACCTTGCGCCGCGCGAACAGCCAGCGGCCGTCGCTCTGGCGGTACTCGTCCACGTAACGCCCCCAGTGGTCGAGGCCGCGGTCGGTGAGCACGGCGTAGTAGCAGCGGCCGCGCGCCTCGCGCTCCGACAGCACGTCGATCTGGTGCGTCGCGGTGAAATGCCGGACGAACTTTGCAACACCGCCGGCTCCCGTCCGCTTCGCGACGCCTTCGAAGTACGCGCGGATCGCCGCCTTGCCGCGGTGCACGCCGGCGTCGAACTCGAACACGGCGTCCTCGGCGAAGAGCGCGAGCATCTCGTCGAAGCGGCCGGCGTCGCCGTTCGCGTTGTAGCGCGCGACGAGGTCGCGGATGCTCTCGCGCGCTTCGAGCTCGAAGGGCTCCACGCTCAGCCGGCGACCGTCGCAGGCAGGGGCGGGATCGGCAGCGCCTTCACCGCCGGCAGCGCCTCCTGCGCGAAGAGCCGCATGCTCGCCTCGGCCTCATCGAGCGGCATGCCGCCGTACTTCACGACGGCCACGAAGTGATCGGGCCCCATCAGCTCGCGGATGCGGTCGATCTTCTCGACGCACATCTCGGGCGTGCCCCACACCTGGTTCTTCAGGTACATCGCGCCCATGTCGTAGGGGTCGGCGGCGTCGTTCAGCAGCGACGGACATCGAGGCGTAGTGCTCGTAGCCCTTCGTCTTCCGGAAGTGATCGCTCGCCAGCTCGTAGTGGCGCGCGGCGCTGTTCGCGTACGCCGGGATGTACTTGCGTGCGCCTTCCCACGCCTTTGCCTCGGTCTCGGCGCAGTAGATCCAGCACACGACGGTGGGGTGCGCCGGCGCGAAGCCGGCCTCGTCGCGGAGCGCGGCGAAGCGCGCCATCTGCTTCGCGTAGTCCTCCCACGTGGTCTGCGGGATGAAGAGCGCCTTGAGGCCCGTCGACGCGGCGATCGGGATCGTCTGCGGGCTGCCCCACGCGCAGTACATCCGCTCCGCGAGGTCGCTCGTGCGCGGCTGCGGGCGCAGCGTGGTGCGCGGGATCTGGTGGAACGTGCCCTTGTAGTCGAACCACTCGTTCGAAAGCGCGGTGCGGATGATCTCGAGCGATTCGAGGAAGCGCTCGCGCGATTCCTCCATCGGCACGCGCAGGCCGCCGAACTCGCGGCGGCCGAGCCCGCGGCCGAAGCCGATGTGGAGGCGCCGGCCCCCGAGCATCGAGTCGAGCGCCGAGATGCCTTCCGCCACCCGGATCGGGTCGTGCCACGGCAGCACGATCACCATCGTGCCGAGCTCGATGCGCGAGGTGGCGCCCGCGAAGTAGGCGAGCAGCTGGAGCACGTCGGTCACCATCGTGTACGGCGTGAAGTGGTGCTCCACGCTCCAGAGCGAGTCGAAGCCGAGCGGCTCGACGAGGCGGCCGATGTGCAGGTCCTCCTCGTAGATCTTCCAGTCGGGCGTGCGCGGCGGACCCTGTCTCTCGCCGCGCTCCTGCGCCTCGTAGCGCTCCCAGTCGCCGTAGTTCTGCATGAAGAGCGAGACGCCGACCTTCATTCCCCCTCCGGCTTCGCGAGCGGGGGCTCGGGGTTCACCACGATCGTCTCGAGCTGGACGCCGCGCGGCGCCGTGACCGCGGCGACCACCGCGGCCGCGACGCTCGCCGGCTGGAGAATGCCTCCCTTCACGAGCCCGATCTGCGCCCAGTAGCCGACGTGGGCGAACTCGTTCGGCCCCC
This sequence comes from uncultured delta proteobacterium, assembly GCA_963716895.1. Classification (GTDB taxonomy): domain Bacteria; phylum Myxococcota_A; class UBA9160; order UBA9160; family UBA6930; genus JBFIYM01. The sequence continues at coordinate 1,402,727 of CAVQUJ010000010.1, read as the reverse complement.
ACGAGGCGCCGAACTCCGTGATGGTGTCGCCCACGCGCACGACGGTGGTGCGCACGCCGGTGCCCTCGAGCTCGGCGCGCAGCGCCGCGGCCGTGTTCTCGACGCCCGCCTTCGCGGCGCCGTAGTGCGCGTTGCGGGGCCACGGAGTCACCGCGGCGCGCGACGAGATGAACACGATGTCGCCCGGCTGCCGCCGCGGAAGCAGCTCGCGGAGCACGCTCCGCGTCACGTAGAGCGCGCCGAGCAGGTTCGTCTCGACGGAGCTGCGGAGCGCCTCGACCGAGAGCTCGTGGAGCTTGCCGGGGCGCATGCCGCCGGCGTTGTTGATCAGCACGTCGATCGGGCCGAGCGCGTGCTCGGCGGCCGCGACGAACGCCTCCACCGAGGCCGGGTCGGTCACGTCGAGCGCGTGGCCGAAGCCGCGCCCGCCGGCCTTCTCGACGGACGCCACGGTGTCCGCGAGCCGCTCCTGGCGCCGCGCGCCGATCGCGACACGCCAGCCGAGCGCGCCGAACGCCTCGGCGATCGCGCGGCCGATGCCAGCGGTGCCGCCGGTGACGATGGCCGTTCTCATGCGGGGCTCCTTGCTTGCGGGTGCCGCAGTGTGCCCGAGCCAGAAGTGAATGGGAGAAGATGCTTGCATCCATGCATCCACCGGTCTAGGCTCGGGGCCGCCCCGACCCCCTGGAGAACCCCCCATGCGCACCCCGCTCTGCGATCGCTTCGGCATCGAGTTCCCGATCTTCGCCTTCTCGCACTGCCGCGACGTGGTCGCGGCCGTCACCAACGCCGGCGGCTTCGGCGTGCTCGGCGCGCTCGCCTTCGAGCCCGAGCAGCTCGAGATCGAGCTGAAGTGGATCGACGAGCACGTCGGCGGGAAGGGCTATGGCGTCGACTTCGCGATGCCGGTGAAGTACGTCGGCAAGGGCGGCGGCGAGGAGGCCAGCGTCGCGCACCTCCAGTCCCTGATCCCGCAGGCGCACCGCGACTTCGTCGAGAAGGTGCTCGCCGAGCACGGCGTGCCGCCGCTGCCGGCCGATCTCGAGGTCCGGCGCCCCAAGGCCGCCGGCCTCGGCGTGGACGAAGAGGGCCCGGGGCAGGTCGAGGTGTCGCTCTCGCACGCGAACGTGAAGCTGCTCGTGAACGCGCTCGGCCCGCCGCCGAAGTACGTCATCGAGCGCTCGCACGCGAAGGGCGTGATGGTCGGCGCGCTCGCGGGGAGCAAGCACCACGCCGAGAAGCAGGTGGCCGATGGCGTGGACCTGATCGTGGCGCAGGGCACCGAGGCCGGCGGTCACACGGGCGACGTCTCCACCATGGTGCTGGTGCCCGAGGTGGTGGACGCGGTGGGGCCGGACGTGCCCGTCCTCGCCGCCGGCGGCATCGGCACGGGCCGGCAGATCGCGGCTGCGCTCGCGCTCGGCGCGCAGGGTGTGTGGACCGGATCGATCTGGCTCACGGTCGCAGAGGCCGAGACCCAGCCGCACATCGTCGAGAACCTGCTCGCCGCCGGCACGCGCGACACGGTGCGCTCGCGCTCGATGACCGGGAAGCCGGCGCGCCAGCTCCGCACGGCCTGGACCGAGGCGTGGGAGCGCCCGGACGCGCCGCCGACGCTGCCGATGCCGCTCCAGGGCCTGCTCTTCGGCGAGGCCGCGGCGCGCTTCATGCGCGCGCGCTCGAGGCCGCTCGGCTGCACCCCGGTGGGCCAGATCGTGGGCCGCATGAACAGCGTGCGCCCGACGCGCGAGGTGATCTTCGAGCTGGTGGACGAATGGGTCGAGACCACCGAACGCATGTGCAAGCTGTTCGACGCCGCGAAGTAGCCGTGCCGCGGCCGCAGCCGGATCCCGACCTCCAGCGCATCCAGGACTTCGCGGACCTGGTCGCCGCGAGCGCGAGGAGCGCGCGGCAACGCGAGCGCGTGGTACGCGCCGCCGGTGTACCCGTCACCGGCGCGAGCCTCGAGGCGCTGCGGCTCGTCGCGCGACACGGCCCGATCGCGGTGAGCGAAGTGGCGCGGCGCCTGCGCGTCGATCAATCCACAGCGAGCCGCCAGCTCCGCCCGCTCGAGGAGCGGGGCCTCGTCGCGCGCAGCACCGACCCGTCCGACGCACGCGTGGCGCGTCTCTCCGTGAGCCACGAGGGGCGCGGCGTGCTCACGCGCGTGCGCGAGGTCTCGCTCAACGACTTCGACGTCGCGCTCTCCGACTGGAGCGCGGCCGACCGCAAGCTGCTGGCCGAGCTGCTCGAACGGTTCCGCAAGGCGCTGCTCGAAGCGCGCACCGACGAGCAGGGCTGGTCGGTGCGCTAGCCCAGCACCAGCGCCGACGGCCGCGCGGGGTCGTGGAAGACCTGCTGCTGCGCGGCGACGAGCGTGCGCCCCGTCGCGAGCGGCTCGCCGCTGCCGAGGTTGCGCACGAAGCGCGGGTGCGCGCCGCTCGACACCTGCACGCGTAGCCGATGGCCGGGCGCGAAGCGGTGCGCCGTGTCCCAGAGCGGGACGCGCAGCGCGAGCGTGCCGTCGGGCCCGGGCGCGGGCGAGCCCGGGCGCAGGCGCAGCAGGCCGTCGCACACGTTGATCGAGCGCCCGTCGGGGTGGACGTCGCAGAGCCGCACGAAGAAGTCGGTGTGCGGCGTCGAGGAGCGCACGAACAGCTCGGCGGCGATGGGGCCGAGCACTTCGAGCGGCTCTGCGAGCGGCTCGCTCGTGTAGACGAGCACGTCCGCGCGCGCCTCGAGTGGGCGGTTGTCCACCGGGCCCGAGTGCGGCGCCATGCGCAGGCTCGTGCCACCGAAGGCGGGCGTGGGATCGGCCGGGTCGTACGTGTAGCGGTCGGGGGCCGAAGCCGGCGGCGGCACGGCCGCGAGCCCGCCCTCGGGCTGAAGCCACCAGCGCCGCGTCGCGGTGCGCGGCGGCCAATCGGGCAGCTCGCGCCAGCCGGCGCCGGGCATCACGAAGACGCGCACGTCGCCGTCGCGACGCGGCGGCGGCAGGCCTTTCAAGTGCGTGTCGAACCACGCCAGCGACTCGGGCTGCACCACGGTCGGGTCGAGCGTCGGATGCGTCCACGGCCCGACCACGAGCCGCGTCGGCACGCCGGCCGCGCGCAGGCGCCGGTAGTCCTCGAGCAGGTGGGGCACCTGGTAGTCGTACCAGCCGTCGACGAGCAGCGTCGGCAGGCCGAGGGCGGGCAGGAGCTCGCGGTAGTCGAGCGCCTTCCAGAACGGATCTCGCGGGTCTGCGTGCGCCAGCCAGTCCTGGAACCACGGCAGCGTCTCGCCCGTGGCGACGCGGTCCGCCTCGCCGAGCGGCAGGTGCGCGAAGCCGCGCTCGAGCTTCTGTGCCATCTCCTGCATCGACGCGGCGAGCTTCGGCAGATCGGTCATGTCGAGACCGCCGTCGCGCGTGGCCACGCGGATCTGCGACCACGAGAGCGCGAGGTCGAGCGCGAAGGAGCCGCCCGGGAACCAGGCCGCGGCGCGATCCGCCGCGAAGACCTGGAGCGAGAGCGCCTTCAGGTGGGGCGGGCGCGTCGAGGCGAAGGCGAGCGCGGTGAAGCCGAGGTAGCTCCCGCCGTCGGCGCCGAGGCGGCCGTCGAACCAGGGCTGGCGCGCGATCCAGTCGCCGGTGGCGCGGCCGTCGGGCGCCTCGGCGAACACGGACGGCTCTCCCTTCGAGGGCGCGGTGCCGCGGCAGTCCTGGAGCACGACGTGGTAGCCGCGCTCGGCGTAGGCGCGCGCGGCCGGGGTGAACATCGCGCGCCCGTACGGGCAGCGGGTGACGATCGTCGGACAGTCGCCCGCGCCCACCGGGTGATACACGTCGGTGAAGAGCTCGACGCCGTCGGGCATCGCCACCGCAACCTCGCGCTCCACCTCGACCTCGAAGCGATCGCCCATCACCTGTCTCCTCGACATTGCGCCGCCCGCATCCGCTCGCGGCCTACCCTGTCGCCCGTCGCGGCGCCCAGAGTCGAGCTTGCTTCAACGCCCCGACCTGCTCCACCCTGCTTCCGTGCACCTCTCGGACAGCCAGCTCCGCGCCTGGCGCCGCGACGCGTCCATTCCGCTCGAGACGATCCAGTTCTGGGTGGCGCTCGACGACGTGGACGCCGAGAACGGCTGCATGCACTTCCTCCCCGGCTACCACGAGCAGCCGCTGCTCGCGCACCGCGTCGCCTCGGGCGACCCGCACGACGACTCGCGGCTGCTCGAGCTGGTGGATGCGGAGCGCCAGGTGGATCTCTCGCGCGCAGTGGCGGCGCCGCTCCGGGCGGGCGGCGCCACGCTGCACAGCTACGGCACGCCGCACTACACGCCGCCGAATCGCACGGCGGATCGCGCGCGCCGCGCCTTCATCTTCAACCTCGCGCCGCTCGGCATCCTGGAGCGCACCGCGGCGCAGCTCGGCGACAAGCTCCCGCCCGCGGCGCTCGCCGCCATGCGCACGCTCGCCACCTCGTTCCGGAGGGAGTCCTGATGTCGGAAGCCCCGCCGATCGCGCGTCCCCGCACCTCGACTCGCGACCGCGGCGAGCTGCGCGAGCGCCTCCAGCGCTGGCTGACGCGGCGCTTCGGCGAGGCGGAGGTGTCGGCGCTCGGCGGGCCGGCCACCAACGGCATGTCGAGCGAGACGCTGCTGTTCGAGGCGAGCTGGCGCGAAGGCGGCGCGCGGAAGAGCGGCTCGTTGGTCGGCCGCGTGGCGCCCGACCCGGCCGCGGTGCCCGTCTTCCCCACCTACGACATGGAGCGCCAGTTCCGCGTGATGCGCGCCCTCGGCGAGCTCGATGCGCTGCCGCTGCCGCGCGTGCTCTGGTGCGAGACAGATCCGGCGCCGCTCGGCGCGCCGTTCTTCGTGATGGAGCGCGTCGAGGGCGAGGTGCCGCCCGACATCCTGCCGTACACGTTCGGCCAGAGCTGGCTCTCGCAGGGGACGCCCGAGCAGCTGGCGCGGCTCCAGGAGCAGTCGGTCGCGCTGCTCGCTGCGCTGTTCCGCATCGACCGGCCCGCCGTGCGCTTCGGCTTCCTCGCTTCGTCGCAGCCGGGCGCCACGCCGCTGCGCCGATTCGTGGCCGAGCTGCGCGGCTTCTACGACTGGGTGTGCGCAGACGGCATCCGCTCGCCGCTGATCGAGCGCTGCTTCGCGTGGCTCGACGCGAACTGGCCGCAGCACGAGGGGCCCACCGTGCTGTCGTGGGGCGACGCGCGCATCGGCAACATCCTGTATCGCGACTTCGCGCCGGTGGCGGCCCTCGACTGGGAGATGGCTGCGCTCGGGCCGCCCGAGCTCGACGTGGGCTGGATGATCGCGCTGCACCGCTTCTTCGACGATCTCACCCAGAGCGCGGGCATGCCCGGCATGCCGAACCTGCTGCGACGCGCCGACGTAGCGGCCAGCTACGAGAAGCAGACGGGTTACGCGCCGCGCGACCTCGACTTCTACACGCTGCTCGGCGCGCTGCGGCACGGCATCGTGATGTTCCGCATCGCGCGCCGCATGGCGCACTTCGGCGAGGCGACGCTGCCGGCCGACGTGGACGACATGATCGCCCACCGCCGCATGCTCGAGCGCATGCTCGCCGGCGAGTACTGGACCTGAAGGGAAGCGATGGACCTCGAGCTCGCAGGGAAGTCCGTGATCGTCACGGGTGGCAGCGGCGGCATCGGCCGCGGCCTGGTGCTCGCGTTCGCGGAGGAGGGCGCGAACGTCGCGCTCGCCTCGCGCGACGCCGCGCAGAGCCAGCAGGTCGCCGGCGCCGCGAAGGGGCTCGCCGGTTCCGTCGCGGTGATTCCCACGGACGTCACCGACCCCGCGGCGGTGCGCGCGCTCGTGGCCGAGGCCGAGACGCGCTTCGGCCCGATCGACGTGCTCGTGAACAACGCCGGCGGCGTCGCCTATCCGCGCCCGACGCTCGAGAAGCCGCAGGCCGAGCTCGACTGGGAGCTCGACCTCAACGTGTGGGGCGTCGTGCACATGACGCGCGCGGTGGGTGAGGGCATGGTCGCCCGCGGCCGCGGCAGCATCGTGAACATCACCTCGAACTCGGCGCTCGCGGGCGAGGCGGCGCAGCTGGTCGCCCACTACGGCGGCACCAAGGGCTACGTGATGTCGTTCTCGAAGGCGCTCGCCTACGAGTGGGGGCCGCGCGGAGTGCGCATCAACTGCGTGTCGCCGGGCTGGATCGTCCCGTGGCAGGCCGATCACGTCGGCGCCGGCAGCTTCTGGCGGAAGTACGGCTACGACTTCTTCGGCACGCCCGAGGCGATGGCCGAGCAGGCCGCGACGGGCACGCTGCCTTCGGTGCAGAGCCAGCCGCTGCGCCGCATCGGCCGCCCCGAGGACATCGCGTGGATCACGCTGTTCCTCGCCTCGGAGCGCGCGGCGCACATCACCGGCCAGCTGCTCAGCGTCTCGGGCGGCGCGTGGATGCCCTGACGGCAAGCCCGCGCGGAGCGCGGGCGCGCAGCGAGCCCACGCGAGGCCTTGCCTCGCGTGAGGCGAGCGGAGTTACAACAGCTCGAGGCCGCGCGGAGCGCGGGCGCTCAGATGTCGTCGTTCGTCCGACAGTGATGCGCGTCGATGGCGCTCTTGATCTGCAGGTAGCCGGGCCACCCGTAGATCGGGATGAAGCCGAGCCAGAACTTCTTCTGCGGAGCGTTGTCGAAGAACGGCCCCCAGCCCTTCAAGGACCACTCCCCCAGCCCGGGATGAAGGACGGAGAGCCAGGTGGCGCCTTCCGGCGAGCGGTCGCCCGGGCAGCGCCTGTGCTCGGCGGCGTGCGCGGGAGCCGCCAGCGCGAGCGTCGCAGCGAGCACGAGAATGGTCATCCGCATCGGATCCTCCTGCCTCATGTGAGTCCCCATCGTAACCACTGAGCCGGATCCGGCACAAGACTCGCGACGGGGGCGTTTTCGTCGTGTAAGTTGCGCGATCGCTTTTTCCCCACCGACGGAGTGAAACAAAAAATCCGATGTCCGAGACCTCCCTGCCCAATATCTTCGGTGCCAACGTTTTCAGCGATCGCATCATGAAGGAGCGTCTCCCGAAGGAGACGTACAAGGCGCTGCGCCAGACGATCGATCGCGGCGCGGCGCTCAAGCCCGAGGTCGCCAACGTCGTCGCGAACGCGATGAAGGACTGGGCGCTCGAGAAGGGCGCGACGCACTACACGCACTGGTTCCACCCGCTCACCGGTAGCACGGCGGAGAAGCACGACTCCTTCATCCAGCCGGCCGGCGACGGCGGCGTGCTGCTGGAGTTCTCCGGGAAGCAGCTCATCCAGGGCGAGCCCGACGCCTCTTCGTTCCCGAGCGGCGGCCTGCGCAGCACCTTCGAAGCGCGCGGCTACACGGCCTGGGATTGCACCTCGCCGGCCTTCCTGAAGGAAGACGCGGCGGGCAACGTGACGCTCACGATCCCGACCGCCTTCTGCTCCTACGGCGGGCAGGCGCTCGACAAGAAGACTCCGCTGCTGCGCTCGATGAAGGCGGTCTCCGACCAGGCGCTGCGCGTGCTGCGCGCGCTCGGCGACAAGACGGCGTCGAAGGTGATCTCGACGGTGGGCCCGGAGCAGGAGTACTTCCTGCTCGACAAGAACCTGTACCTCCAGCGGCTCGACCTGATCGCGACCGGCCGCACGCTGTTCGGCGCGCCGCCGCCGAAGGGCCAGGAGCTCGAAGACCAGTACTTCGGCGCGATCAAGGACCGCGTGTCGGCCTTCATGCGCGACCTCGACATCGAGCTCTGGAAGATGGGCATCTCGTCGAAGACCAAGCACAACGAGGTGGCGCCGGCCCAGTACGAGATGGCGCCCGTCTTCTCCACCACGAACATCGCGGCCGACCACAATCAGCTGGTGATGGAGACCATGCAGAAGGTGGCGCTGCGCCACGGCATGGTGTGTCTGCTGCACGAGAAGCCCTACGCGGGCGTGAACGGCTCGGGCAAGCACAACAACTGGTCGCTCGCGACCGACACCGGCCTGAACCTGCTCGAGCCCGGTCACACGCCGCACGAGAACGCGCAGTTCCTGGTGTTCCTGTGCGCGCTGCTGAAGGCGGTGGACACGCATGCCGACATCATGCGCGCCACATGCGCCAACTCGGGTCAGGACCATCGCCTCGGCGCCAACGAAGCCCCGCCGGCGATCATCTCGGCCTTCCTCGGCGACGAGCTGACGGAGATCATGGAGCGGCTCTCCAAGGGCCAGAAGGCGGCGGGCCGCGGCCAGACCTTCCTCGACATCGGCGTGGACACCCTGCCCGAGCTGCCGAAGGACAACACGGACCGCAACCGCACCTCACCCTTCGCCTTCACCGGCAACAAGTTCGAGTTCCGCATGGTCGGCTCGTCGCAGTCGATCTCGGGCCCGAACGTGGCGCTCAACACGATCGTGGCCGACGCGCTCGACGAGATCGCCACGCGCCTCGAGAAGGCCGGCAAGAACCGCAACGCCGAGATCACGGCGATCGTGAAGGACACCTGGAAGAAGCACGGCCGCGTGGTCTTCAACGGCAACAACTACGCCGAGGAGTGGGTGAAGGAGGCCGACAAGCGCGGGCTCCCGAACGTCGGCAACGCGGTGGCCGCGCTCGAGGCGTTCGTGACGCCGAAGGCGCTCAAGCTGTTCGAGAAGCACAAGGTGCTGTCCCACGAGGAGCTGCACTCCCGCTACGACATCTATCTCGAGCAGTACTCGAAGCACATCAACATCGAGGCGCAGACCGCGGTGCAGATGACGCGCCGGCAGTACATCCCGGCCGTCGTGCGCTTCATGACGGAGCTCGGCAACTCGGTCGCGGCGACGGGGAAGCACGGCGTCGTGCAGCGCGAGCTGCTCGCCCAGGTCGGCGAGCTGCTCACCTCGGTGCACAAGAAGGTCGGGGTCCTCGAATCCGAGGCGGGCAAGGCCAAGAGCATCGCGGAAGTGCCGACCCAGGCGGCCGCGTTCCGGGACAAGGTGTTCCCGGCGCTGCTGAAGCTGCGGGCCGATGTGGACGAGCTCGAAGCCATCGTCCCGCGCGACCTGTGGCCGGTGCCTGCCTACAGCGACATGCTCTTCAAGCTGTAGGCCGGGCGGCGAGCCCGGCCGCTACGCTGGGCGGCGATGCAGACCCGTCTCGACCTCTCGCGCGTCTTCGAGCTCGAGCCGCACGGCCCCGACACGTACGTCGGCGAAAGCCCGGCCTACGAGTGGGGCCGCATCTACGGCGGGCTCGTGGTCGCGCAGGCGCTGCGCGCCGCCGTGCACACGGTGGGGGTCGAGCATGGCGTCCACTCGCTGCACGCGTACTTCATCCTGGGCGGCGACCCCGCCGAGCCCGTGCGCTACGAGGTGGACCGCGTTCGCAACGGGCGCTCGTTCACCACGCGCCGCGTCGTCGCGCGCCAGAGCGCAGGCGCGATCCTCACGCTCGAGTGCTCGTTCCAGCGCGAGGAGGACGGCCCCGACACGCAGTCGGCCGACATGCCCGCCGGTGTGCCCGATCCCAACGCGCTGGTGACGATCTCGGACGCCGGCGTCGACCGCGCCGACTTCGACCGCAAGAAGACCGACCCCGGCGCGATGATCTGGGCGAGATTCCCATGGAAGCTCGGCGCGAGCCAGGCGCTCCACGCATGCGCGCTCGCGTATCTCTCCGACATGAACGCGATGGACGCGATCGTGGCGTCGCGGCCCGGTGGGAGCGCCGCGGGGCAGTCGTGGGGCGGCGAGTGGATGGGCGTGTCGATCGACCACGCCGTCTGGTTCCATCGCCCCGTGCGCGCGGATGACTGGCTGCTGCTCGACTTCACCGGCCACGGCCTGATCCGCACGCGTGGCCTCGCCACGGGTCTCGTGTTCGATCGCGCGGGCACACATGTGTCGACTATTGCCCAAGAGGGCCTGTTGAGGACGCGAAAGCCGGGACGCTGACCCCGAGTTGGGAGTAAGATGATCGCGCTTCGCTCCAACCCCAACCTCGGAAGGATCGAACGATGAGCGTCAAAGAGGCCCTCGAGCTGGCCAAGCGCAAGAGCGTGGTCGCGGCCGACTTCCGTTTCTGCGATTTCCTCGGTACCTGGCAGCACTGCTCGTTCCCGATGAGCGAGATCGAGGAGAGCGTGTTCGAGGAAGGACTCGGCTTCGACGGCTCCTCGATCCGCGGTTGGCAGGCCATCCACGAGAGCGACATGCTGATGGTCCCGGACGCCTCGACGGCCTTCATCGACCCCTTCTACGCCCACCCTACGATCGTCTTCATCTGCGACATCGTCGATCCGGTCACGCACAAACCCTATTCGCGTGACCCGCGCCACATCGCGAGAAAGGCGGAGGCCCACCTCAAGAAGAGCGGGATCGGCGACACTGCGTACTTCGGTCCCGAGGCCGAATTCTTCGTGTTCGGTCACGCGCGCTTCAGCACGGGTGCGGACCACGGCCTCTATCAGCTCGATTCGATCGAAGCCGCCTGGAACAGCGGCAAGGAGGAAGACGGCAAGAACCTCGCCTTCAAGACGCGACACAAGCAGGGCTACTACCCGGTGCCGCCCGCCGACACGCTGCAGGACGCGCGCGCCGAGATGGTGCTGGCCATGGAGGGCATGGGAATCCGCATCGAAGCGCACCACCACGAGGTGGCGACCGCGGGCCAGTGCGAGATCGACATGCGCTTCGACACGCTGATCGGGATGGCCGACAAGCTGATGAAGTACAAGTACGTGGTGCGGCAGGTGGCGCGCAAGCACGGGCTCGTCGCCACCTTCATGCCGAAGCCGATCTTCGGCGACAACGGCTCGGGCATGCACACGCACCAGTCGATCTGGAAGGGCGGCAAGCCCCTGTTCGCCGGCAAGGGCTACGCGGGGCTCTCCGATCTGGCGCTCAACTACATCGGCGGCGTGCTCAAGCACTCGCGCTCGCTCGCGGCCTTCACCAACCCCGGCACGAACTCGTACAAGCGGCTCACGCCGGGCTTCGAGGCGCCGGTGAACCTGGCCCTCTCCAAGCGCAACCGCTCTGCCTCGTGTCGCATTCCGCTCTACTCCGAGAGCCCGGCGGCCAAACGCGTGGAGGTCCGCTACCCGGATCCGACCTGCAACCCGTACCTGTCGTTCTCGGCGATGCTGATGGCAGGGATCGACGGCGTGACGAAGAAGGTCTCGCCGGGTAAGCCGCTCGACCAGGACATCTACGAGATGTCTGCGGAGGAGCTGGCCAAGATCCCCACCATGCCGGGTAGCCTCGACGAGGCGCTCGCCGAGCTCGAAGCCGATCACGCCTTTCTGCGCCAGGGCGATGTCTTCACCCAGGACGTGATCGACACCCAGCTCGCGTACAAGCGCAAGAACGAGATCGACGCACTGCGCCTGCGCCCGCACCCGCACGAATTCGAGCTCTACTTCGACGCGTGATCCTGGCCGGCCCGCCTGCGATAGCGTCCGGGCGTGACGCCGGAGCAGGTTGCAGAGATCCTGCTGGTGCAGGCGGCCGAGGAGGCTCTGCCGGATGCGGTAGGGGCCGAGGCGCGCATCGACGCGCTCGAGGCGGCCGGAGACCTCGACGACGAGAAAGCCTGGTTCGCGCGCCGCGCCGCCCATCTGCTCGAGGGCGCGCTGCTGGGAGTGCGTCCGCTACTGCGCCTGCCGGAAGCGTTCGCGCCGCCGCTGCTGCTGAACGTCGGGCTGCCCGCGCTGCTCGGCCTGTCGAGCAATGCGCTCGGGCCCCACGAGCAGACGCACGTCTTCTACAACCCGATCGTCCTGCTCGTGCTCTGGAATCTGCTGACCTACGCGGTGCTCGCCGCGCTTGCCCTGCGGAAGCCGTCTGCGCGCGCGCCGGCGCGCGCGAGCGCCGGCGGCTTCGTGGTGCGCGCGCTGCGCCGGAGCGCGGGGCGCTTCTGGCTGCGCGCGCTCCGGGGCCGGGCGGAGGAAGCCGTCGATACGGTCGCCGTCGGCGCGCGCTTCCTCGAGCTCTGGGAGAGCGCGGCGCGCCCGTGGTTCGCGCTGCGCACGCGCCGGATCCTGCACCTCGGCGCGTTCGGGCTCGCGCTCGGCGCGATCGGCGGCATGTACGTGCGCGGTCTCTTCTTCGACTACGAGATGGTCTGGCGCAGCACGTTCGTGCGCGAGCCGGACCACGTGGCGCAGGTGCTGCGCGTGCTGCTCGGCCCGGCCTGCTGGCTGCTGCGCCGCCCACTCCCCGACACCGCCGACGCGGCTGCACTGCTCGCGCCCGAGGGCGTGGCCGCGGCCCCGTGGATCCACGCGCTCGCAGCGACGGCGCTGCTCGCCGTGCTGCTGCCGCGCGCGTTCCTCGCCCTGCGCGCCACGCAGAAGCTGCGCCGCATCGGCCCCGCGCTCGAGCTCGGGCTCGGCGGCCCGTACTTCGGCGCGATCCTGGCGCAGGCGCGCGAGATCCAGGTCGGCCGCGTGAAGCAGGAGCTCGGGAGCGCGGTGCGCGAGGAGTGTGCCCGCTTCGCCGACGGCCTGGCCGCGTTCGTGGTCGAGGGCCTCTACGACCGCCGCATCGTGCCGCTGCTGGAGCACTTCCGCGCGCACGGCGGCCGCATCGATGCGCTCGAGGCGCGCATCCGCGAGGCGTGCACCGCCTTCGAGCCCGAGCTCGCGGCGCACATGAAGAGTGCGGAGCACGCCTTCGAGGAGGGCCTCGCACGCGACGTGCTCGAGCGCGTGCGGCCCGACCTGGTCCTCCCGCCGGCGAGCGCCGGCCGGCTCGGGCCCGCGGCGCGCGAGCTGCCCGCCCACAGCGTGCGCGAGGTGGGCGGCGACGTGTCGGGCCGCCTCACGCGCGACTTCGGCACGGCCGTGACGCTCGCGGCCGGGGCGGTGGCGGGGACGCTCTCCGGCGGCTTCGGCGCCCACCTCGGCACCGCGATCCTCGTGGTGCTCCTCCACACCACGGGGCCGGTCGGCTTCCTGGTCGGCGCGCTCGCCGGCGCGCTCGCCGCCGCGGCGGCGCTCGTCGCGGGACGCGCGCGCGTGAACGAGGCGGTGCGGAGCACGTCGCTGCCCGCCCTGGTCGTGCGGCTGGCGCTGCGGCGCACGCGCTTCGATCGGCTGCTGGCGCGCGGCCGCGAACGCTGCGAGGCGAGCGTGCGCGAGCTCGTCGCGGCCAAGCTCGAGCCGCTCACCGACCAGCTCGCGGACCAGGTCTGGGCCCGGGTGAAGCCGCTGCTGGCCCGCGCTACAAAGGCCTGATGCCGATCACCGACGGTACCGAGCTGGTCGACCCCCAGAGCTACGCGCGCGCGGGCTATCCCCACGCGACGTGGAAGCGGCTGCGCCGGGAGTCGCCGCTCCACTGGTGCGAGCCGCCCGTGCTCGTGCCGTTCTGGGCGGTGACGCGTCACGCGCACGTCTGCGAGATCTCGAAGCAGCCCGAGCTGTTCGTGAGCGGCAAGGGCATCATCCCCGCTCCGCGTGAGGTGGCGGAGCGCCTCGCGCGCGGCGAGAAGGGCGCCTTCGACGCGATGCAGACCATCATCACGATGGATCCGCCGAAGCACCGCACGTTCCGGAGGGTGGCGAGCCCCTGGTTCACGCCGCACGCGATGGGCCGACTCGACGCGGCGGTCGAGGCGAGCGCGCGCCGCCTCGTCGACCGGCTCTACGACAAGCAGACGGGCGGCGAGGGCCGCTGCGACTTCGCGGTGGAGGTCGCGACGCAGCATCCGCTCCGCATCCTCGCGACGATCCTCGGCGTGCCGGAGGAGGACGAGGCGCGCATCCTGCGCCTCACGCAGCAGCTCTTCGCCGGCGACGACCCCGAGTTCAAGCGCGACGAGGCCGACCCCGAGCAGGCGATGCGCAATCTCGGCATCGAGTTCCTCCAGTACTTCGGCAAGATCATCGCCGACCGGCGCGCGAAGCCGCGCGACGACCTCGCGAGCGTCCTCGCGAACGCCGAGATCGACGGCGCGCGCATGGGTGACATGGAGACGCTCGGCTACTACCTGATCACCTTCACCGCGGGCCACGACACCACGCGGAACGCGCTGGCGGGCGGCATGCTCGCGCTGGTCGAGAATCCTGGCGAGCGCGAGAAGCTGCGCGCGGATCCGAAGGGCCGCGTCGCCGACGCGGTCGAGGAGATCGTGCGCTGGACCACGCCGGTGAACTTTATGATGCGGACGGCCGCGCGCGACACGGAGCTGGCGGGCACGAAGGTCCGCGCGGGCGAACGACTGCTGCTCTTCTATGCCTCCGCCAACCGCGACGAGGATGTGTTCGAGGCGCCCGACTCGTTCCGCATCGACCGCCACCCGAATCCCCACCTCGGCTTCGGGATCGGCGAGCACTTCTGCCTCGGCTCGCACCTGGCGCGGAAGTCGCAGCGCGCGCTCTTCGCGGAGCTCATCGGGCGTCTCGAAGACGTCGAGCTCGCGGGGCCCGCCGAGCGCCTGGCGGCGAGCTTCGTCGCGGGCGTGAAGCACCTGCCGCTGCGCTATCGGCTCGCGCCGCGGGCCTGAGCCGCTCTCAGCCCCCCCGCGGAACGGCCGATAGGGCGTCCGTGGAGCGCCACCAGGCTGAGCGGGACCTTGTCTCGCCGCGCGCGCTGGGCTTCGACGTGCATTTCGTCCGGATCGGAACGGGGCGCACGCTGGCCCGTTTTCAGTGGCTCGGCGTGCCCGTGACGTGGTCGGAGAACCCGGTGCTCCGGCCGACCGCGGCGAACGCGAGCCCGAGCAGCAGCACGCTCGCCGGCTCGGCTACGGAGCCGAGGAACTGCGAGGGCGAGAGCGCCACGTTCGAGAGGCGCACCTCGTCCATCGTGCCGTTGAACGCGCTCGCGTAGTCCATCAGCTGGCCGACGCGCAGGGTCGAAGCGGCGCCCCAGTAGAGCGCGCGGCCATCGACGCCGTCGTTCGACGTCACCACCACGCCGTCCACGTAGAAGCTGCCGACGCCGGTCGCCTGGTCGTAGGTGAAGGCGTAGTGGTGCCAGGTGGCGTTCATGTTGTGGCCGGTGTTGAGCGTGACGGCGACGGCGCCGCCGGCCCCGTTCGACACGTAGTAGGTGATGCTGAGCGCGTTGGGGTTCGAGATCGTGAAGCCGTTGGCGCCGCTGCTGCGCTGGAGCAGCGTGGCCTGGCTCTCGCCGGTCCGCGCCCAGAATTCGGCCGTGAGGCTGGCCGCATCGAGCGCCGAGTAGGACGCGATGGTGCCGTTGATGCCGTTCGCGCCGCCCTGCAGCCGGGAGCCGATGCTGCCGAGGTTGATCGAGCCCGTGTTCGGAACGGTGCCGTTCGGATTCGCGGCGAAGTCGATGAAGGCCTCGGTGGAGAGCAGGTCGGAGCCGCCGGCGATCTCGTTCGCCACGCGGACGCCGTTCGCGCTCGGGTCGAGGTCCGCCTCCATGCGCCAGTAGCCGATCGTGGCGGCGCTCGCGGGGGTCGCGAGGCCGGCCAGCAGCAGGCCGAGCCCGAGGCTGCGCTTCAGGAGGGGGGCGAGCATGGAGTGTCCATCGGCGCACGCTTGGGGCCTCTTGACCCCGGCGCTGTGCCACGTGCAGGCCGCCGGCAGCCCACCGGCAACACCCCGTTGTGACGGCCGTCATGCTTCGGCCCCCGCGGAGTGCCGTTCCCGTTACCAGGGGAGGGGAGTCCCGTGGGCTCGCGAACCATTCTTCTGATCGACGTCGGTCTCGAGCCGATGGACCTGCTCGACGCGCTCGCGCGCCGGCTCGACTACCGCGTGGTGCGCGCCAAGACCACGGACGAGGCGGTCCAGATCCTGATGGAGCCGCGCTTCGCGGTCGGCTGCGCGGTGGTGCCGCCCGATCTTCCAGTGCCGAACCTGAGCCGCGCGATCGCGGCGCTGCGCGAAGCCGCGCGCTGCAAGGATCTGCCTTTTCTGGTCGCCGGCAGCTCGCGCGCCGAGGACGGTGGCCGCGCTCTCGCGGCGGCCGGCGTGCGCCTCCCGCTCTGGGAGCCGATCGACGCGCACACGCTTCGCTTCCAGCTGAATCGCGCGCTCGCGGGCGGCGAGGCGTTCCGGCGCCGGCGCGGCGCGCGGCGCGTGCCGTCGAACGCACGGACCTTGGTGCATGCGCGCGGGCGCACGAAGGAGGCGCGCCTCTACACGATCTCCGCGCAGGGCGCGTTCCTCGCCACGGCGATGCCGTCGTTGCGGGGCACCGAGGTGGAGCTCGAAGTGTCGGGGTTCTCGTCGTGCGGGAAGCTCGCCGGGCAGGTCGTGATGACGAACGTCGCCGGCAACCTGATGAAGAAGAGCCTGCCGGCTGGGATGGCGGTGCGCTTCCAGCGGCTGCGCGTCGAGGAGCACGCCGCGCTCGAGCTGCACGTCGAGCGTAAGCTGCGGAGGCTCGAGCTCTAGATCACTCCGTCGGCGGCGAGGCGCGCGAGCTCGTCGTCGTCGACCCCGAGCTCGGCCAGCACGTCGAAGGTGTGGGCGCCGGCCTCGGGCGCCGGCCCGCGCGCGCCGACGTCGGCGCCGTAGAGCTTGAAGGGCGTGTCGAGTGTCTCGAAGCGGCCGAGCGTCGGATGCTCGAGCGTGGTGAACCAGCCCATCTCGCGCGCCTGCGGGTCGTCGATCACGTCGGTGAGCGTCGCGACCGGCGCCCAGATCAGGCCGTAGCGCGTCGAGCCGCGCGGCCCAGTGCGCGAGGTCGTGCGCGGCGAAGCGCGCCTCGATCTCGCGCGTCAGCTCCACGGTGTGCTGCGCGGCGGCTCGTGTAGCGTGTCGTAGCGCGGGTCCGTCGCCCATTCGGGCTTGCCGATCATCTCGCAGAAGCGCGGCCAGTATGGGATCGGGCTGCGGCATCACGAGCAGGATCCACGCGCCGCATCCGGTCGGGTAGGAGTTCCAGATCGGGTTCGCGGGCCGCGTGCGTTCGTGGCGCGCGGGCTGCTCGCGCGCGACGAGCGCCGCCTGGAGGTCGCCGCCGAGCGTCCACATGCCCGTGCCCTGGAGCGTGACCTCGACGTGCTGCGCCTTCGCTGGGTCTGGTCGCGCAGGCGCAGCGCCGCGAGCACGGCCGCGAGGATGTTGAGCGCGGTGGTGTGGTCGCCCTGCCCGCCGCGGCAGAGCGGCGGCGGCGAGGGCGGCTCGCCGAGCAGGCCCATCAGGCCGGAGCGCGCCCAGAACGCCGCGTAGTCGAAGCCCGGCCGGTTCTCGTCGGGCCCGCGCGTGCCGTAGCCGCTGAACGAGGCGTACACGACGCGCGGGCTCACCGCGCGCACGTCCTCCCAGGTGAGCCCGTAGCGCACGCGCCGCTGCTGGATCAGGTTGGTGAGGAAGACGTCGCAGCGCGCCGCGAGCCGGCGCACCAGCTCGGGCCCGCCGGGCTGGTCGAGCGCGACGGTGATCGAGCGCTTGCCGCGGTTGTCGAGCTGGAAGGCGTAGTTGCGTGGCGAAGTCGTGCGTGTAGCCCATCGAGCGCAGCAGGAACTCGCGGAACACGTCGCCGCCCGGCGGCTCGACCTTGATCACGTCGGCGCCGAGGTCGGCGAGCAGCGCGCCCGCGGCGGGCGCGGCGAGCCAGTTGGCGACTTCGAGCACGCGGATCCCGGCGAGCGGTGCGGTCATGCCGCTCACGAGTACCATGGCGCCGCGGGAGGACGCCTGTGAGACTCGACAAACCGCGCGTGGCCCCGCTCTCCGACGAGCAGCTCGACCCCGAGACCCGCGAGCGCTTCGGCAAGGGACCGATCCTCAACATCTTCCGCACGCTCGCGAACCACCCGGCGCTGATGAAGCGCTGGCTCGTGTTCGGCAACCACGTGCTCGCGAAGTCCACGCTGCCGGCGCGCGAGCGCGAGCTCTTGATCCTGCGCATCGGCTGGCTGTGCCGCGCCGGCTACGAGTGGGGCCAGCACGTCGCGATCGGGAAGGCCGCGGGGCTCGCGCGACGAGGAGATCGCGCGCATCCCGAAGGGCGCGGACGCCGAGGGCTGGAGCGCGCGCCGACCGCGCGCTGCTGCGCGCCACCGACGAGCTGCACGCGGACGCGTTCATCTCGGACGCCACGTGGGCGGAGCTCGCCGGCTCGCTGGAGCACGCAGCAGCTCATGGATCTCGTGTTCACGGTCGGCCAGTACAACCTGGTGTCGATGGCGCTCAACACGCTCGGCGTGCAGCCCGAGCCGGGCCTCGCCCCGCTGCCGCGCTCGTGAGCGGCCGCCTCGCCGGCAAGGTGGCGATCGTGATGGGCGCCGGGCAGACGCCCGGCGACACCATCGGCAACGGTCGCGCCACCGCGGTGCTGTTCGCGCGCGAAGGCGCGCGCGTGATCGCGGTGGACCGGCGCCTCGAGTCGGCGGAGGAGACCGTCGCGAAGATCCGCGACGAGGACGGCGAGGCGGAGGCAGTCTGCGCCGACGCCACGCGCGAGGCCGACTGCGCGGCGCTCGTGGCCGACTGCGTGACGCCGCTACGGACGCATCGACGTGCTGCACAACAACGTGGGCATCGGCGGCGGCGACGCCGGCCCCGCGCACGTGACCGAGGAGGCCTGGGACCGCATCCTCGCCGTGAACCTCAAGAGCGTGATCTTCCCGTGCAAGCACGTGCTGCCCGTGATGCGCGAGCAGAAGAGCGGCGCGATCACGAACGTCTCCTCGATCGCGGCGGTGTGCGCCACGCCTGCGGTCGCCTACAAGACCTCGAAGGCCGGCATCAACGCCTACACCCAGTCGCTCGCGCTCGGCAACGCGAAGTTCGGGGTGCGCGCCAACGTCATCATGCCCGGGCTGATGGAGACGCCGATGGCGATCGAAGGTCTCTCGGAGGCGCTCGGCATCCCGAAGGACAAGCTGATCGAGCAGCGCCACGCCTCGGTGCCGCTCGGCGCACGCATGGGCACCGCATGGGACGTCGCCTGGGCCGCCGTCTTCCTCGCCTCCGACGAGGCGCGCTTCGTCACCGGCGTGATGCTGCCTGTCGATGGCGGCCAGAGCGCGCGGATCGGCTGACGCTACGGCGCCCCGAGCACGAACGGGCCCTCGCGGTCTGTCCGCGTTCGCGGCCGGGCGGGCACACGTCTTCGCGCAGGACGGGCGCCGGCTCGCCTCCTTCTCGCAGGAGGCGAGGATCCGCGCCCTCGACCCGGCCCGCGCCGGCCGCCTGGAGATATCACCGAACCTTTACCATTCCCGCGGCGGGGCCGGCCGAAGCGTTCCATAGACTGCGCCGCCATGTCCCAAGGCCCCGAGACCACCACTCCCGCTCGCCTCGAAGTGCCCGACTCCAGCCGGGGCTCGATCCTCAAGTACAAGGCGGATCGCGGCCCCGTCATGTTCGTGCTGACGATGTTCGCCGTGCACGTCGTGCTCTGGTGGGCGGCGGCGCCTTGGGTCGCCGTCGCCGCGGTCGTCCCGCTGACGCTCCTCAGCATCTTCGTGGCGGCGATCCACCACCACCACCAGCACCTCAACACCTTCCGCTCCCCGCTGCTGAACCGGGCCTACGACCTCGCGCTGGCGCTCCAGACGGGGGTGGCCCCATACGCGTGGGTGCTCCATCACAACCTCGGCCACCACCTCAACTACCTGCACCAGCGCCCGCATGCGCGGCCCGACGAGTCCGCGTGGACGCGGGCCGATGGCTCGAAGATGGGGCGCGTCGAGTACACGATCGACATGCTCCTGCGACACCAGCGCGACATCTATCAGGTGGGGAGGCGGCACCCGAAGTACCTGCGCTCCCTGCTGCTGATGAAGCTCCCGCTCTACGGCCTGCTGGGCGTCGCGCTCTGGCTGAACCCGCTGAACGGTCTCCTGATCTTCCTCGTGCCGGGGTTCCTGACGCTGACCCACACGATCTGGGCCACCTACGAGCACCACGCCGGCTGCGAGACCGCGGACCACTTCAGCGCCAGCGTGAACCGCGACAACCGGATCTACAACCGGCTGTCGGGCAACCTCGGCCTGCACACCGCGCATCACCATCGGCCCGGGGTCCACTGGTCGCTGCTGCCGCAGCTCCACGCGCAGATCAAGCACCGGATTCCGAAGGAACAGATCCTCACCAGCTTCTGGTAGCTTCCGGCCGCCTTGGTCGACTTCTTCATCGCTCGTCCGATCTTCGCCTCGGTCCTCGCGATCCTGATCACGCTCGCGGGGGCCGTCTCGCTGCCGCTGCTGCCGGTCGGCGCAGTTTCCGCACATCACGCCGCCGACGGTGCGCGTGCTCGGCGTCGTATCCGGGCGCGAGCGCCGAGGTGGTCGAGAACAGCGTCACGATTCCGCTCGAGCAGCAGATCAACGGCGTCGAGGGCATGCTCTACATGTCGTCGAACAGCGCCAACGACGGCAGCTCGATCGATCGTCGTGACGTTCGAGGTCGGCTACGACCAGAACATCGCCGCCGTCGACGTGCAGAACCGCATCGCGGTGGCGCTGCCGCAGCTGCCCGAAGAGGTGCAGCGCGCGGGCATCACCGTGCGCCGGGTCTCCACCGATCTCACGCTGGTGGTGAACCTGATCTCGCCGGACCACTCGCGCGACGACATCTTCCTCTCGAACTACGCCGACATCAACATCAGCGACCGGCTGAAGCGGCTGCCCGGCGTCGGCGACGTGAACGATCTTCGGCGAGCGGCGCTACTCGATGCGCGTCTGGCTCGACCCCGACAAGCTCGCGAAGCTCGGCGTCTCGGCGCAGGACGTGATCGCGGTGCTGCGCGAGCAGAACCAGCAGGTCGCGGCCGGCGTGATCGGCCAGCCGCCGGCGCCGGCGGGCCAGCAGTTCCAGTACGCCCTCACCACGAAGCGGCCGCCTCGCGCTGCCGGAGGAGTTCCAGGCCATCGTGGTGCGCACGCGGCCGGACGGCTCGCTGCTGCGTCTCGGCGACGTCGCGCGCGTGGAGCTCGGCGCGCAGAGCTACGGCATCGTTCAGCCGCCTCGGCCGGAATCCCTCGACCGGCCTCGCGGTGTACGCGCTGCCGAGCGCCAACGGCCTCGACGTGGCGAACGCGGTGCACGACGAGATGGACCGCATCGCGCCGCGCCTGCCGGCCGGTGTCGAGTACAAGATCGTCTACGAGCCCACCCGCTTCGTCACCGAGTCGATCGAGAGGTAGTGCGAGCCACGCTGGTCGAGGCGATGCTGCTCGTGTTCCTCGTCGTCTTCGTCTTCCTGCAGAGCTTCCGCGCCACGCTGATCCCGGCCGATCACCGTGCCCGTCTCGCTGATCGGCACGTTCGCGCTGATGCGGGTGCTCGGCTTCTCGATCAACACGCTCTCGCTGTTCGGGCTCGTGCTCGCGATCGGCCTGGTGGTGGACGACGCGATCGTCGTGGTCGAGAACGTGTCGCGCCTGGTGCAGACGCGCGGGCTCGGCGCGCGCGAGGCCACCATCGCGGCGATGCGCGAGGTGACGGCGCCGATCGTCGCGATCTCGCTCGTGCTGATGGCGGTGTTCCTGCCGGTCGCGTTCCTGCCCGGGACGACGGGCGAGCTCTACCGGCAGTTCGCGCTCACGATCGCGTTCTCGGTGGCGATCTCCGCGCTCAACGCGCTCACGCTGAGCCCGGCGCTCTGCGCGCTCCTGCTCGGCCGGCGCGAGCGCCGCACCGCCGTTCGGCCTCGGCGGCGTTCGACGCCGCGCTTCCAGCGCTTCACCGTGCTCTACGAGCGCATCGGCGGCGCGGTGGTGATGCACCGGGGGACCGTGCTCGGCGTCTTCGCGGCGCTCGTGGTCGCGACCGTCTGGCTCTACCGGCGCGTGCCGACCGCCTTCCTGCCCGAGGAGGACCTCGGCTACTTCATCGTCTCGGTCCAGCTCCCGGACGGCGCCTCGCTCGAGCGCACCGAGACAGTGACCACGGAGGTCGTCGAGAAGCTGCTCGCGATCCCCGGCGTGGCGAACGCGGTCGTGAACGGAGGCACCGACTTCCTCGTCGCAGATCGTCGGCGTCCAACGCGTCGTCGTGCTTCGCGATCCTCGAGCCCTGGGACGAGCGCAAGACGCGCGAGACGTCGCTCGGCGCGATCCTCGCTCGCGCGCGCACGGAGATCGCGGCTCGATCCCGAGCGCGGTGGTGGTGGCGTTCAATCCGCCGCCGATCCGCGGGCTCGGCACCACCGGCGGCTTCCAGATGCAGGTGCAGGACGAGGCGCGCGCGCGAGCCTCGGCGAGTTCGCGGAAGACCGTCGGCACGCTCGTCGACGAGGGCAACGCGTCGGGCAAGGTCACGCGGCCTCGGTCACGGCGCTGCGCACCAACGTCCCGCAGTACGTCGGTCGAGATCGACCGCACCAAGGCCAAGACGCTCGGCCTCTCGCTCTCCGACGTGTTCGGCACGCTGCAGGTGTTCCTCGGCGGCTACTACGTGAACGACTTCAACCGCTTCGGGCCGCGTGTTCCGCGTGCTCGTGCAGGCCGAGCCCGACGCTCGCGCCGCGCCGGAAGACGTGACGCGGCTCTATGCGCGCAGCGCGAAGGGCGAGATGGTGCCGCTCGCGACGCTCGCGTCGGTGAAGCCGATCGTCGGGCCGCAGACGATCGCGCACTACAACCTGTTCCGGTCCGCGTCGATCACCGGCGAGGCGGCGCCGGGCCGCAGCTCGGGCCAGGCGATCCGCGACATGGAGGCGCTCGCGAATCGCGTGCTGCCCGAGGGCATGACGCTTCGAGTGGACGGGCGCTCTCGCTCCAGGAGCTGCGCGCCGGCGGCACCGCGCCGATCCTGTTCGGCCTCGCGCTCGTCGTCGTGTTCCTCTGCCTCGCGGCGCTCTACGAGAGCTGGATCCTGCCGCTCACGATCATGCTCGTGGTGCCGCTCGCGGTGCTCGGCGCGCTGCTCGCGCAGTGGCTGCGCGGCCTCGCGAACGACGTGTTCTGTCAGGTCGGCCTCGTGATGCTGGTCGGGCTTGCGAGCAAGAACGCGATCCTGGTGGTCGAGTTCGCGAAGGCGCTGCGCGAGCAGGGCGAGTCGATCGAGCGCGCCGCCATCCACGCCGCGCGCGTCCGGCTGCGCCCGATCCTGATGACGTCGTTCGCGTTCATCCTCGGCGTGCTGCCGCTCGTGCTCGCGAGCGGGCGCCGGCGCCGCGAGCCGCCACTCGCTCGGCACCGCCGTCTTCGGCGGGATGCTGCTCGCGACGTTCCTCTCGCTCGCCGTGGTGCCCGTGTTCTTCGTCGTGATGGAGCGCGTCCGCGAGCGCTTCGTGCGCGCCGGCGCCGATGGAGTCAGCGTCAGGCACGGTCGAGCGCGCGGTAGGCGGCCGCCGCGCGCTCAGGCCGTCGCGCGGATCGAGACCTTCGTGCCCGGTCGCAGCTTGCCGAGATTGTCGACCACGACCTGCTCGCCGGCTCGAGGCCCCGACTCGATCACGCGCGAGGCTGCCACTCGTCGCGCCCGCCACGACGCTGCGCGCCTCCGACGGTCCCGTCCGCGCCCACCACGAACACCGTGCTCCCGCCCTGCACCTCGACGATCGCCTGCGCCGGCACGAGCAGCACCGGCACGTCGCGCCCGACGAGGATGCGCAGCTTCGCATACTCGCCGGGCAGGAGCGTCTTGTCGGGATTCGGGAAGATCGCCCGCACACGGACCGTGCCGACGTTCGGGTCGACGGTGTTGTCGACGAAGTCGAGCTTGCCGAGCTGGGGGTGCTCGCTCCCGTCCGCGAGCACCGCGTGGACTTCGATCTCGTCGCGCTGCACGTAGCGGCCCTCCTTGCGGAGGCGCAGCACGTCGAGCCGCTCCCTCTCGCTGGGGCTCCAGTAGATGTAGATCGGATCGAGCTGCACGATCGTCGCGATCACGGTCTGGTCGGTGCCGCCGACGAGGTTGCCCTGCGTCACGAGGATGCGACCGATGCGGCCCGGGATCGGCGCGCGCACCTCCGTGTAGCCGAGATCCAGGTCCGCCTGCTCGACCGCGGCGCGCAGGGACTGGACAGAGGCGGCCGCTTCGTTGCGCGCCGCGCGCGCATGGTCGAGGGCCGCCTGGCTCGAGACTCCCTGCTTCGTCAGCTCCGTGGCGCGATCGTAGTCGGTCTGCGAGCGCTCGAGCGTGGCTTGCGCGCCCGCGAGGTCGCCCTTGGCCTTGTCGAGCGCCGCACGATACGGCGCCGGCTCGATCACGAAGAGCAGATCGCCCTCGTGGACGTCGGCCCCCTCCTTGAAGAGGACCTTCTCGAGCACGCCGCGCACGCGCGCGCGCACCTCCACCGTGTTGACCGCCTCGGTGGTGCCGACGTGTTCCAGATAGATCGGGATCTTGGCCTGCGCGACGGGGGCGACGGAGACCTCGAGCGGCGGCGGCGCCACGTCCGCGTCGTTGCGGCCGCAGGCGGCGGTGATCGCGAGCAGAAGAAGCGCTGCGGTGCGGAGCTTCATCAGGAACCGAGCGCCCTCCAGCCGCGCAGCGTAGCAGCATCGCGTCTGCTCGGTGCGCGGAGGCCGAGCGTCTGCGACGATGCCGTCTCGCGGAGAATCAGTTGGCGGAAGCGGAGCTGGAGCCTGATCCCGAGCCCGACCGAGGCCGGCTCCCGCTCGCGACCCGCGTCCTGTACGGCGTCGGGCCTGCTGCCGAGGGCGCGCAGAACGTCGCGTTCGCCACCTTCGTGCTGTTCTTCTACAGCAACGTACTCGGCCTCTCGGGCACCTGGGTGGGCACGGCGCTGTTCCTCGCGCTCTGCATCGACGCGGTGATGGATCCGCTCGTCGGCTCGCTCTCCGACAACTGGCACTCCCGGCTCGGTCGGCGCCATCCCTTCATGTACGCCTCCGCGCTCCCGCTCGCGCTCTGCCTGATCGCGCTCTTCCGGCCGCCCGCCGGGCTCGGGCCCGGGGCGCTCTTCGCGTGGCTCCTCTTCGCCTCGATCGGCGTGCGCGTCTCCCTGACGCTCTACCAGATCCCGAGCGCCGGAATGATCCCCGAGCTGACGCCGCACTACGACGAGCGCACGGGGCTCGCCTCGCTGCGCGTCTTCTTCGGGTGGCTCGGCGCGATCGCTACCGCGCAGCTCGGCTACCTCGTCTTCTTCGCGGGAGACGGGCGGCTCTCGGCGCCGCGCTACGCGGGCTTCGGGGTCGCGTGCGCCGCGATTGCGGCGGCGGCGGTGCTCGCGAGCAGTCTCGGGACGCATCGGATGATTCCGAGGCTGCGCGTCGCCGCCAGCACGCCGTTCACGGTGAGCCGCTTCGGAAGGGAGATCCGCAACGTCGTCGCGAGCCCTTCGTACCGGGTGCTCCTCTTCGCGGCGCTGTTCGCCTCGGTCGCGGGCGGCTTCTCGGACTCGCTCGGTCTCTACATGAACACGTACTTCTGGGAGCTGTCGAGCGCCCAGATCGGCATCCTCGTGTACGGCCTCGTGCCCGCGCTGCTGCTCGGCGTCGTGATCACGCGGCCGTTGACAGAGCGCTTCGACAAGCGGGGCGCCGCCCTCGGGCTCGCCGCGTTCGGCTTCGCGTGGGGGCCGCTCCCGATCTATCTACGGCTGCTCGGCTGGCTGGTGCCGAACCAGCATCCGGCGCTCGTGCCGCTGCTGTTCGTGCACGGCGTGCTGCTCGTGAGCGCGGCCGTCTCGATCCTGATCGTCGTCACGTCGATGATCGCCGACGTCGTGGACGAGAACGAGCTCGCGACGGGCCTTCGCCAGGAGGGTCTCTTCATGGCGACGATCACGTTCACCACGAAGGCCACCTCGGGGCTCGGCGGCCTCTTCGCCGGCATCGCGATCGACCTCGTCCACTTCCCGCGGCAGGCGGCGATCGGCAGCGTCGCGCCCGAGACGATCCGCGCGCTCGGCCTCGCGGTCGGGCCGGGGCTGATGGTCTTCTACGTGCTGACGCTGCTCTTCGTCGCGCGCTACCGCCTCACGCGCGCCGTGCACCGGCGCGTGCTCGCCGAGCTCGACCGGCGCCGCACGGGACCGCGCCCGTGATGCCGCTCGTACCCGCGCTGCTGTTCGTCGCCGCCGCGTTCGCGCAGCCGGAGATCGCGCCGCCCGTGCCGCTCGCGCTGCCCGGCGGGGCGGGCGGCATCGGCTTCGACGACCTGTGGTTCTCGCCTGACCTGAATCGCGTCCTCGCGCCGGCCGGACGCACCGGCCGGCTGGACCTGATCGATCCGAGCACCCTTGCGATCGAATCGATCAGCGGATTCTCGGCGGACGAGAAGTTCGGCGGCGGCCACGGCCAGGGCACGACGTCGGCCGATGCGGGCGCGGGTCTGCTGTTCGCGACCGATCGCGGGCGCAGCGAGGTCGCGGTGATCGACCCCGCGACCCGGCAGATCGCGAGCGCGACGAAGCTCGCCGCCCGGCCCGACTACGTGCGCTGGGTCGGGCCGCTCCATGAAGTGTGGGTGACCGAGCCGCACGCGAAGCGGATCGGGCGATTCACACTCGCCGAGCGCAAGCTCGTGCTCGCGGGCGCGATCGACGTGCCCGGCGGGCCGGAGTCGCTCGCGCTCGACGCGACCCGCGGCCGCGCCTACACGCACACGTGGACCGACGCGACCGTCGTGATCGACCTCGCGAAGCACGCCGAGGTCGCGCGCTGGAGGAACGGCTGCCAGCGCTCGCGCGGCATCGCGCTCGACGAGCCGCGCGGGCTGCTCTTCGTCGGCTGCGAGGAGGGCAGGGCCACCGTGCTCGACGTCGCGCACGACGGCCGGCCGCTCGGCGCCGCGGCGGCCGGCAAGGGCGTCGACATCATTGCGTACAGCCCGAAACTCGCGCATCTCTACGTGCCGGGCGGCGAGAGCGCGACGCTCACGATCTTCGGCGTCAGCGCGGCGGGTCAGCTCGGCCTGCTCGGCAGCATCGCGGTCGCCGCCGACGCGCACTGCGTGACCGCCGACGACACCGGCCACGCGTACGTCTGCGATCCGCAGCGCGGTGCGCTCCTCGTGGTAACCGATCCGTTTCCGCCGAGCCGGTGACTCCTGCGCCGGGCATGCGGGCAGCGGGCCAGGCCCTCGCGTAGTTTCCGCTACAAGTGACGTTCGGAGCACTCGATGTCTCGACTCTTCGTCTGCGGGCTGGATGAAATGCCGGACAAGGTCGCTGAGCTGCGACCTCAGCGCCTCATCTCGTTGCTGCCGGCGGAGGAACAGCCGGCAACCCCGCGCCAGATCGCGTCATCGGATCATCTCCGTCTCCTGATCGATGACATCGTCGAGCCGCGGCTCGGCGCCACCGCGCCTGCCCGCTCGCACATCGAGACGCTGATCAGCTTCCTCCGGAGCTCACCACCGCGGTCATCGATCCTCATCCATTGCATGGCGGGTGTAAGCCGCTCTCCGGCTGCGGCGCTCATTGCGATGGCGCTCGACGCCCCTGGGCGCGAGCGCCACGTCGCAAAGCTCCTGCGCTCGGCTGCTTCCTTCGCTGACCCCAATCGCCTCATGATCGAGCTGGCTGACGAAATCCTGGAGCGAAGGGGAAGCCTGATCGCTGCGCGCGTTTCGATGGGCTCCGCCGACTTGTCTCTTGGGTTCGCGACGATCGATCTACCGCGGTCGCCCTGAGGTCCCCGATCATGCACCTCGATCGGGACCGCAAGAAGTGACGCAGGGATGCGTCACGTTGCGTTGCACGGCGCGGCACCAGCATGCACAGGGCGGCACCGAGGCGGCACACGCACCCCAGGCGCACCCTGCTCCGGAGGCCCCCGTCTCCCCCCTCCCCCCGCGGTCGTGGGCCAGGGCTGTCGGCCCCTCCCGACAATTCATGCAAAAGGAGCGACGCCGTGGCCGCGTGTGATTCAGGCTCGCTGGCAGCCCTCGCCGCCATCGACGCGTCGCGACTCGGGCGGGCGCAGAAGGAGGCGCTGCGGCTGCTCGCGGAGGGCCGCTCCTATCGGGAGGCCGCGAGGGCTGCGGGTCTTCGCTCCGCGGCTGATCTGAAGCGTTACGCGCAGCGTTTCGGGCTGGTCGAGGTGCACAACCAAGCTCGCACCGCGCTCGTGACCGTGGAGCGCGAGGTGCGGACGGCCGCCGTGATCGGCGAGCTGCGCTCGGTCGCCGCGAAGGGCACGCGCGAGCTACTGCGCCGGCTCGACCAGGAGCCCGAGTCGATCCAGACGCGAGACCTGACGGTGCTCACGGGCGTCGCGCTCGACAAGATCGCGAAGTGGGAGAAGTGGGACGGGGACGGCGACCGCGAGGACCGACGCGACCGGCTGGCCGAATTCATGGAACGGCTCAGCCAGATGGGGAACACGGTCACGCTGGCGGTGCAGCCGAGGGATCCCGCGGCCGGGGCGATCGACGTGACGCCCGAAGTGGACGGGTCCCGCTAGGCTGCCGGCCCGCCGCCGGACCGGGGCCGAGCAGAGTGCCCCGGCCCTCCCGACACAATCGGCTAAGAAAGGTCAAGCGGCGCGGAAGCAGCTCGTGGTAGGAGCACCGCGTCGCCGAACTCGCGCCACGACTCGTCGAGCTGCACGGGCCTATCCGTCTGCGCTTCCTGCTGCGCCTCCCGCAGCGCGTCGGCGGACCAGTCCGCGAGCCACGGCACGGCGGGACGCGTGAAGTCGGGGCCCACGGCGCACGCAGTGAGCCACAGCGTGCGAGAATCGCGAGCGCCCGTCGGAGCGAACGTTTCGGCGCGACGTCCTACATGCGCTTCAGCCGGCCGACGGAGCTCCTCCCTCCAATCCGGATCGCGGTGCAGCCGGACTGGTCGCGACCCAGCCCATGAAGATCTGGTAGCCGAGCGCGAGCAGCGTGGCGCCGACGAACATGCCGAGGATGCCGGCGGTCGCCATGCCGCCGAGGGCGCCGAGCAGGATCACCGGCATAGGCGCGTCCACGCCACGGCCGAGCATAAGCGGCTTCAGCACGTTGTCGGCCATGCCCGCGACCAGCAGCAGCACGGTGTAGAGGACGTTCTCGCCGGCTCCGTAGCCGCTGCTCGACCAGAGCCAGCCGATCGCCGGCAGCGTGACGAGTACGGCCGGCACCTGGGCGATGCCGAGCACGAGCACGATGACCGCGAGCACGCCCGCCCACGGTACGCCCGCGACGAGCAGGCAGAGGCCGACGATGATCGTCTGGATGAAGGCGACGCCGAGCACGCCCTTGGCGACCGCGCGGATGGTCGCGGTGGACAGGTCCGCGAACTGCGCCCCGCGCGGACCGTCGATGATCTTCTCGAAGATCGACCGGACACCGCGTGCGCCGGACTCACCGAAGGCCATCATGATGCCGGCGACGATGAGGGAGGCGAGGAACTGCAGCAGTCCTCCGCCGATCCCGGCCACGAAGCCGAGCGCTGCCTTGGCGAGGTTCCCGATCTTCGGCTGCATGCTCTGCACGAGCGCCGGCAGGTCGGTGTGAGCCCTCATCCAGAAGGAGTGCACCTTGTCGCCGACGAGCGGCCAGTTCTCGACGCCCTCGCGCGGAGGCGGCACCACCAGCGTGTTGTTCTGGACTCCGTGGATGAGCCCTTGCACCGAGTCGCCGAGCGAGTTCATGAGCGCGGCTGTCGGCACCACGGCCACCACCGCCCCGAGCAGCACCAGCAGTGTCGCGGCGAGGCCCTGCCGTCCCCCGAGCCTGGCCGCGAGCCACACATGCATCGGATACAGGGTGACGGCCAGGATCAGTGCCCAGATCATGAGGTTCAGGAACGGCGAGAACACCTGGAAGCACAGCAACACCATCGCGAGGATCAGCCCGGCGCGGATGAGGACGTCCATCAGTCGCGACGCCATCCGCTGATCGATCTCCGGATCGTAGTCGTGTTGAATGCTCATGATGATTGCTCCGGTGGTTGATGCTGCGACCGTGCGATCGCGCTGGATGTGCGCGATCCCGGCGACGCTACCAGGCATCCCGGGAAGCGGCTGTGCCCGCCGAGCTGCATCGCGCCGGGCAGGCCCCCAGGCGAGTGAACCCAGGGTGACGCGGAGCGCACGCCGACCGCACCAGGGGGTCGGCCACTACCCCCACTGCGAGGCGCCCGAGCGCTTCGTCGAGGTGCTGAGCGACTTCGTCCAGACGACGCTGCCCGCTCGGTTGGGTCGCGAGGTCGTCCTCGGAATTGCCTTTCCAGTCGCGACACCGCTCTATATCGGGCTGCCGCCGCAATGAGGTAGGGGCTGACTCGGGCGCAGCGGCCGCGCCGGCGGCTGCACGAGGCCCCGAGAACACCCCAACCAGCGCTAGATGTCCGTCACTGACGAGGGGTAAGATGCTGGTCGGGGAGGTCCGATTGCGTCGTCTTCTCGCGGCCCTTCTTCTCTCGGTACCTATCGTCGGCTGCACGAGCTGGGGTGACATGCCGAGCGCAACTCAGAGCGCGACGCATCTCGACCGGGCGAACTTCCGTGTGATTAAGGCGAGCGCCCGCGGAGAAGACGGCGGCTTCTTCCTGCTGGGCTTTATCCCGATCGTCACGCCAAGTCTCAGCGACGCCACGGACCGGCTAATGCAGGGCATCTCCGCGGAGGGTCGCGCAATCTCCCTCACGAACGTCACGCAAGAGCGACAGAACATGTACTTGGTGCTGTTCTCACTCCCGAAGATCGTGGTCAGAGCGGATGTGATCGAGTTCCTCGATGAGGAAGCGACGCCCTCAAAGCCTGCGCAGCCATAACCGTCGCAGGGGAGGTTTGCGGAGGCTCGTTGCCACCGCTCGCGTCTAGTCGGTGGTAGGGTGGAGCGTGCGACGCCGTAGCTGAGCCGCGATCCGCTAGGCGGGTGGAAAGTCCCTTGCCGCACCTCAGAACATTGGTCCACCGCCTTCGGAGTGCCCTCTGTCCCAGCCATCGCAACTTTGCAGACCGCGATCTGCGTGGTGTCAACTTCGCCGGTCAGGATCTCCGCTCTTCCAACTTCGCTGGAGCAAACCTGGGTCAGGCGAACCTTCGAAGAGCCAACCTCCGGAGGTGTAACTTCGCGCGCGCCAACCTGTCATCTGCCTCACTCCAGGGGGCCGACCTTCGCGCTGCAAACCTGAGAGCTGCCTGCCTTTCTGGCGCTGATCTTCGGGGCGCAGTTCTTCGCTTCGCGTCACTCAGGGGTGCTTGCGCCTCCATCGACACGCGTTGGCCCGCAGGTTTTCTTGTGCCGAGCAACGTGACCATAGAGCCGGCCGCCTAACAAGCGGCTGCCGCTGACGGCCGCGGGTCGCCGTGGATCAGAACGGCCGGGGTATCGCCGAGTTCAAGCGTCGGCTCGTCGGTTGAACTTCAAGGGCGAACGGTCACTCGCAGGAAGGTGGCGGAGATCGACGTGCCGCGTCCGGTGCGCCTGTTGTGTGCCGTCGCCAGTTCCAGGAGCTGGTCGTGCAGTTCGTCCGCCTTCCCGTCCTTCTCGGCCGCCTCGAAAGCGTTCATAGTCGGGCCGTAATACCGCCGGAAGAGGTCGATGACATGAGCCGGGCTCCTGTCGGGCGAGATGAACGAGTAGGAGTCCCTGACCATGGAGATCCTTTCCCCGGGAACGCCGGCCTGGCCGAACCGCTCCACGATGTGCGTGTCCACGCCCCACGTCATGGGACTGACGAAGCCCTCCGGCGGCGGTGGGGTGAACGACGAGCTGATCTTCAGTAGCTCCGACACGAACGACGTGGGATCGTTCGGGATCCAGTTGCCCATCACGATGCGGCCACCCGGCTTCGTGACGCGGACCATCTCCCTGGCGACGTCGAAGGGCCTGGGTGCGAACATGGCGCCGAAGACGGAGAGGGTAAGGTCGAACGAATCGTCGCTCACCCCCTGCAGGTCGCAGGCATCTCCCTCCCGGAACGCCAGCCGGTCGAGACCGGCCGCCGCGGCGCGCCTGTTCCCGGACTCGACGAGGTTTCTTGCGATGTCGATTCCAACAACGTCGGCCCCCAGACGGGCCAGGGGAAGCGCCGTCGTGCCGTCTCCGCAGCCGAGGTCCAGCACCCGCAGCGGTGTAGTGATCCGGAGAGACTCCACGAGGGCTTCGCCGGATTGGCGCATGAGGGCGCTGATCTCGGTGAAGTCCCCTTTTTCCCACAACGCCTTGTTCGGATTCATGATCGCCCCCTGCTGTGGTTCAAGCGTGAAGAAGCCTGCACGACATGGCTGTCGCCGCTCCGCATCGGAGCGCCCGACGACGACACGCGGAGCGCGGTGTACGATCGGATTAGGGCTCGTTGCGCCGCGGCCGGGATGAGCGCCGGCGGCCGTGCGCCTGCTTTCGAACGCGCGCCCGGCGCTCGACCACCAAGAAGCCAGGCAGCCCGAGCAGACGCACGCCCGGGCGCAGGAAGGCGGGCAGCAGCGGCAGCGCCTCGTCAGCGGATACGATGCGTGGATTCACCACTGCGGTCCTTCGTCCGGCGGCCTCGACAGATCCCTCGCCCGCCTCGATCCAGTTCAGACACCAGTCGGTATCGGTCCCGTACGGCAGGGGCGTCACGAAGCCCTCGTCGGTCGAGAAGGCGAGAACGGGGGTCCTGTAGCGACGGCCGCTCTTGCGGCCGACGTGGTGGACGATCGCGAGCGGGGGCAGGCGACCAGCGAGGGGCCGCATGAGCGGGTTAGTGAACGCGCGATTGATGCGCCTCATGGACCGCGGCATCTGCATCGCCCCAGCGTAGCATCAGAGGCCGGGCGGCGGCGTTGCCGGCAGGTCGGACGTGGCGGCGAAGGGTTCCCGGAGGTGCGCGCCTCGGTCCCCGGCCGCGATTGCCACAGGCGGCGGTGCATCAGGGTGGGCGGTCATGCTGTTGTGCTTGAGGTAGGACCGCTGCCGGCGGCCGGTCGCTGCTAAGGTGGGGCGCGCGCGGCCGCAACTGAGTCGCGATCCGTTAGACGGACACGAATGAGCGTCTCAATCGAAGGAGGCCCGCGATGAACAGATTTCTCGCAATCTTGGCTGTGGGCGGTCTTTGCATGCTAGCCCTCGCCGACGAGGCAGCGCCGAGCGGGGGCGGCACGGCGCCGCTCATGGTGTCGTTCGCGGATCTGAAGTGGACCGCTCTCCCCGAGAGGAAGGGCATGCAGTTCGCGGTGCTGTCCGGGGACCCCAAGCAGGGCGAGTACACGCAGATGCGCAAAGTTCCGGCGGGAACTGATAACGGGCTTCACTCCCATAGCAGTGAGCTCAAGAACGTGATCATCAGTGGCGTCTGGTACACCGGGGCAGACTCGGCATCCGCAAGGGACTTCGGACCAGGGTCGGTCGTGATGATGCCGGCCAACTGGGTGCATGTAAGTGGGTGCCGCGCCGGAAGTGACTGCGTGTTCTACCAAGAAGGCAAGGGCAAGTTCGACTTCAAACCCGCTACGGAAGCGCCCGCCACCAAGTAGAGGATGCTCGTTGAAGGGCAGCCGTCGGTCACGAGTGCGGGCACGCAAAGGGCCGTCTAACAACCGGTTGCAGCGGACGGCGCTACGCGCCGTCGCTGAACCGGAGCGTTAGGCGGCAGGAAGGAATGGTCGTGCTGTGGCGGCTGACTCCGAGGCGGGAGTTGGAGTCCACGCACCCGCCCTCCGTGCTGCTCTCGAACCTCCGGGAGCGAACTGCTCGATTTCTCACGCACAACCTCTACGGCGACCACGTAGTCTCGGTTTCCTTCGGCCCTCGCGTATTCGTTTGGCACAGCCGACGCGCGTTCTACCTCTTCGTCCCTCGCCCCGTCTTCTGGGGTCGTGTGCTTCCTCAAGGCTCCGGGAGTCGCGTTTCCGGTTTCTTCGTGGTGCCAGGGGTTCCTCTCCTCACCGCAGCAGTAGCCGCCTTCACCCTGATTGGCGGCCTCCAATGGTTCGTCGGGGGCTCCTCCGCCGCGGTTCTTCGGCGAGCGTGACCTGAGCGCGCTTTCGCGGGCCGACGTGCAGGCGTTCTACGACCATTGCGTCGAGACGGGTCGGCCGCGGAGCGCGAAGTCAATCGACATGGCGTTGAACGCCCTGCGGCAGATCCTGGGATATGCGCGAAGTCGTGGGTTGGTTGCGACCAACGCGGTCGAGGAATGGCGGCGCGATCGCAAACGGCGGCGGCGCTCGTCTTCCTTTCAGATCGAGGCCGCGCGCGTGATGAGCGGTGCCGATCTCGCGAGCGTGCTCGAAACCGCGGCGGTCCGGAATCCCTACTACTTCCCAATGATCCTGTGCTTGGCAGACACCGGCGCTCGCTTCGGAGAGGCTGCGGCGTTGCGCTGGCTCGACGTCGATCTTGACGGCGGCACGGCGCGGATCGCGCGCAGCTATTCAAGCGGCCTGCGCCTCGGCCCCACCAAGACCGGGCGCGAGAGAGTAGTGGAGCTTTCCTCGCGCGTTCGTTCGATCTTGCGGGCGCGGCGGCCCGACCTGCTCAGCGACGATGCTCTCGTCTTCCCGAACCGCTCGGGAGGCTTCCTGCTCGACGTCTACTTTCGGAACAAGGTCTTTTTCCCCCTCATCAAGGAGGCGCTCGGCGAAGGGCGGCACCACCGGCCCCACGACCTGCGCCACACCTGGGCGAGCCTCCACCTGAACCGCGGCACGCCGATCAAGTGGGTGCAGGCTCAGGGCGGGTGGACGACGGCAAAGGTCCTTCTCGACACCTACGCCGACTACATGCCCGAGGAGACGCGGGGCTTCGCGGACCGTCTTTTCACGGCCGAAAACGCACCCCAGGCGCACCCTCAACGGTCGGCGGTCTCGGTGGCGGCAGACGCAGACGCGGAACTGCGCGAGGAACCGGGCGATTCCGAGGACGGCGACGACTCCACCGGCCCGAGGTCGCCGATCATGCACTTCACGCTGCCGCCGCCCTTCTTCAGGAACTCGCTCACGTCCACCACGACCGGGTTCACGCCGCGCTCGCGCACCTGGGCCTGAAGCCGCTCCGAGACGCCGCCGGGCATCACGAGATGTGAGGCGCCGTCCTGTGTGAGCGTGAAGGAGTTGGCCGCGTAGCGCGCGGCGTCCTCGTCCGAGAGCGCGACGAGCGCGCCCGGGAAGGCGGCCTCGAGGCGCTCCCAGGCGCCGGGCGCGAGGGCGGGGCGCCACGCGAGGAGGTGCTGCCGGCCCGGGCCGAAGGCACACAGCGCGGTGTCGCCGTGGTAGTGGGCCTCCTGCACCAGCTCGATGCGCAGCACGGGCCGCGGCGCGACGAGGCCCGCGAGCAGCGTCTCGGCGCGCGCGTCGGTGCGGAAGCCGTAGACGCGCTTCCACGGCGGCCAGCCCCAGGCCGGCACGAAGCGCTGGCTCTCGATCCGGCCGTGCGTCAGCAGGTACCGGTCGCCGACCGGGAAGAAGTCGGCCTCGCCCTCCATGCGGTACTGCGGATCGATCTCCGCACAGCGGAAGCCGGCGGCCTCGAGCACGCGCCGGTAGTGCGGCTTCTCGCCGGCGCGCGTCGGCAGCAGGTTCGCGAGGTGGAAGGTCTTCTCGGCGCGAGGCTTCTCCGCGTCCACGTCGGTGAGGAAGCCTGCGTTCGCGGGATAGACGAGCCCGGGCTGCGCGGCGTCGGGCGGCACCACGAGCACGCGCACGCCGAGGTCGCGCGAGCACGTCCTCGAGGCGCGCCCACTGCTGCTGCGCGAGCGCGCGGTCCACGCTGCGCCGGGTGCCCCAGCGCGTGCGCGTGTGCGGGTTCGCGCCGCCCTTCACGCTGAAGTGGGCCGGATCGCCCATCAGCACGGTCCGCCGGTAGGCCACGACCTACGGCTCGGGGAAGCCCGGCGGCAGCGTCTTCGGGTCGAGGCCGCCCGCGTACTCGAGGTGCGACTGCGGCGTGGTGCAGTAGAGCGTCGCGGTGATCGCCGCGGGCCGGTCGTTGCCGCTCTTCTTGCCGCCGCCGAACGGGAGGCGCCCGCTCGCGCCGATCGTGCCGCGGTTCCAGTTGAGCACGCCGACCTGGATGCGCCCGACGCAGTGCTCGTATACGGCGCGGTCGCGCGCTCATCACCGAGGCGGCGAGCCCGTAGTCGGAGTCGTTCACCGCGGCGATCGCCTGGTCGAGGTCGTCCACCGCGTAGAGCGCGGCCTCGGGCCCGAACATCTCCTCGCGCTGATAGGGATGGGACTGGTCGAGCTTCTCGAAGCGCACGAGGCCGGGCGCGACGAACGGCGCGATGCGGTTCGTCTCGCCGCGGAACACGCGCTCGCCGCCGGCGGCGCGCGGCCTGCGCGCGCCAGCGCATCACGCGCTCGAAGGCCGCGCGCGAGACGAGCGGGCCCATGAACACGCCGGGCTCGAGCGGCGGTCCGATCACGAGCCCGCCGAGCAGCTTCGCGAGCCGATCCGAGAACTCCTCCACACGCGCGCGCGCCACGAAGATTCGCGAGAGCGACGAGCAGCGTTGGCCCGTGGTGGCGGCGATCGAGAGCGCGGCCTCGGACAGCGCGAGCGGCAGGTCCGCGTCCTCCCAGACGATCATGCCGTTCTTGCCGCCGAGCTCGAGCGCGAGCAGCTTGCCCGGCTGGTCGAGCGTGGCCTCCTGGAGCGCGCGGCCTACCGCATGCGAGCCGGTGAAGAGCACGCCGTTCACGTCGGGGTGGAGCGCGAGCGCGCGGCCCGTCTCCGCGCGGCCCTGCACCAGCTCGCAGGTGCCGGGCGGCAGACCGGCGTCGCGAAGCGTGCGCCAGAGCCATTCGCCGACGGCGGGCGCGAGGTCGCTCGGCTTGAACACGACGCAGTTGCCCGTCGCGAGCGCCGGCACGATGT
This sequence comes from uncultured delta proteobacterium, assembly GCA_963716895.1. Lineage (GTDB taxonomy): Bacteria > Myxococcota_A > UBA9160 > UBA9160 > UBA6930 > JBFIYM01. The sequence goes on along the minus strand of CAVQUJ010000010.1, from coordinate 1,366,169 downwards.
GGCCGTTCGGGAGATGCGCCGGGAAGTTGAAGGGCCCGAGCACGGCGAGCACGCCGCGCGGGTGGAAGGTGGCGCGCGCGCCCGGGCCGCCCTCGAGCGTGCGCGACGAAGTCCATGCCCGCGCTCGAGCGTCGCCTCGACCTTCGGCGCCAGCAGGCCCGCCTCGGAGCGCGCGTCCCAGAGCGCCTTGCCCACCTCGCGCGCGATCAGCTGCGCGAGCTCATCGGCGCGCTCGGTCGCGAGCGCAGCGAAGCGGCGCAGCACCGCCGCGCGCGCCTCGAAGCCGGCGTCGCGCCAGCCGGGGAAGGCGGCGCGCGCCCGTTCGACCGCCTCGTCGAGCGCGGCGGGCTCCCACACCGCGAAGCGGCCGACCTCGTCGGCCGGATCCGCCGGCGACACGCTCCGCATCACCTCGACCATGTCGTCCTCATCACGGCAGCGGGCGTCACGCTGACGCGGTCGCCGCTCTTGACGCGCATGATCTCGCGGCACTCGGCCGAGACCACCGGGGCGCCGTCCGCGGCGAGCGGAACCACCGTGGCGCGGAACGAGCCGCCGACCTCGGTCGAGAGCAGCGCGAGCGTGTCGCCGTCGGCGAGCGCGCGCGCGGAGGCCTTGCCGGGCAGCACCAGCTCGCGGCGCTCGCGCACCGAGACGACGGCGTCTCGCGCGGCGCCGTAGTACGGGCCGCCGTCGAACGGATCGACCTGGTTCATGGGCGAGAAGCCGATCTGCTCGAGGATCCGCACCGCGGCCTTCGCCGTCTCCGCCGGCTCGCCGATCACCTTCTGCACCTCCTCGGGGAAGAGCGTCACGTACACCGGGTCCTCCGGGAAGAGGTCGGCGATGAATTGCTTGGTGCGCGCCGAGAGATGGTCCGCCTCGCGATAGGGCAGGCCGGTGAACCGCGCGCCGAAGGCGTCCCAGAGCCGGTTCCGGCCCTGCGCATCGAAGGGCGAGAGCATCTCGGCGATCAGCTGGCGCTCGAAGCGCTCGGGGTGCGCCGAGATGAACGCGAAGCGCACGATCGAGAGCGCCTTTCCGCACTTCTCCGCGGTGTGCGCGGTACGCCGGGTCGAGGATCAGGCCGCCCACCTCGGTGGGGCCGTCCACGGTGGAGCGCAGGCGGAGCTTGCGGTGCACGAAGCGCTTCTGGAGCTCCGGGCTCCAGCGCTCCTCGCTCGACACCTCGAGCCAGTAGTAGGGCGCCTCGGGCCGGCCGTTCTTGGCGAGGATCAGCGAGGTGCCGACGCAGCGCCGCGCGGCCAGATCCTCGAGCACGAACGTGTACGCGCAGCGGCGCCAGTCTCCGCGCTCCCGGCCCGCGGCCGCATGAAGGAGTGCTGCGAGACGCGCGATGCGCTCGGCGAGGAACTCGCGGTCGCTCGGGAGGTTGACGGAGTCGAGCTGCGAGGCGAGCTCGAGCGAGGTCGTCGAGGTCTTCGGCGGCGACGGGGCGCAGGATCAGCACTTCGCCTCCCGTTCCGCGGCGACGCGCCGGAGCGCGCGTTCGAGCAGCGCGAAGCCCGCGCTCGAGCTCGGCGTCCGTGGTGTTCACCGGCAGCAGCAGCCGCACGCGCGTCGGCTGGGCGCCGGCGTTGAACACGAGGAGGCCCTCGTCGAGGGCTGCGCGGATCACCGCGTCGACCGCGGCGGCGCTGCCGTCGAAGGCGGTGAAGGCCCACATCGCGCCGATGCCGCTGACGTCGGACGACGGCGGCGGGCAGGGCGCGCGCGAGCTTCGCGAGGCGCTGCTTCACGCGGCGGCCGAGCTTCGCCACGCGGCCCTCGGGGCCGAAGAAGCCGCCGGCCTCGAGCCGCTCGATGATGCGCGCCCCGACCGCCATGCCGACCGTCGCGCCCGCGTAGGTGCCCGAGACGAGCCCCGGCCGTGGATTGTACGCGGCGCGGAAGAGCACGGCGCTGCCCTGGAGCGCCTTGCCGGCCGTCACCACGTCCACGTAGCGCTCGAGGCCGAGCGTCTTGTGCGCGAACAGCTCGCCGGTGCGCGCGTAGGTCTGCACCTCGTCCACCCAGACCGCGATCTTCGCGGCCTTGCAGCGCTCCATCAGCGCCACGAAGAACTCGCGCGGCGCCGTGCGGATGCCGCCCTCGCCCTGCACGAGCTCGAACAGCATCGCGGCCACCCGGCCGGGATGGCGCGCGAGCTGCGCGTCGAGCGCCGCGACGCTCGCTCGAATCGGAATCGCGCGCGCAGCGGCGTCGAAGAACGGCACATGGAGCGCGATGCCTCGCAGCGGCAGCCCTTCGCGGAAGGCCGGCTTGTCGGTGAGCTCGGCCAGGGTCGTGGTGCGCCCGGCGAAGCCGTGCGCGAAGGCGACGATGCGGTCGGCGGGCGCGTGCTTCTGCCAGATCAGCTTGAGCGCGTTCTCGTTCGCCATCGCGCCGGACAGCGACAGCCAGACGTGGCGCAGGCGCGGCGCCGCATGTTCGAGCAAGAGGCGGCCCAGCTGCGAGCTGCTCGAGGCCGGGCAGCAGGTGGCCCTGGAAGACGGGACCGGCCGCCGCGGCGAGCGCCGCGGTCTCGAGCAGGTCGGCGTCGCCATGCCCGAAGGCGTAGACGCCGATGCCGCCGATCCAATCGAGCACGCGGCGGCCGTCCGCGAGGCGCACGGTGGCGCCGCGCTCGGGGCCTCCCAGAGGATGGGGAGGGCGAGCGGGCGGCCGCGCTGGCGCCCGAGCGCGCGCAGCGCGCGCGCGTAGGCCGCCGGCGGAGAGCGCCTTGCGGCGCTTCGCCTCGATGCGCGGCGCCCACGCAGCGCCTGCAGCGGCGTCGCGGGCGCCAGAACGGCGTTCCGCACGAGGGCTCGCGGCTCTTCGACCCATGATCGGAGCCTATCGACCGGCCGGCCCGCCGGCCTTGGGCCGGCGCGCCCAGTCACAGTTCTGCAGCCGCGCGCGGTCGCTATCGTCCTTCGCTTCGGCGGTAGGGGTTTACTCCCGCCGCGCAGGAGCCGATGACTCGGAAGATGACGGATCACGCTGCAGAGCCCCGCGCGGCGCAGCCGCGAGGAGGCGCGCGAGGAGCGCGAGCGCCGGCTCGAGCGCCGCGAGGCGCTCGCGGCGGCGATCCCCTACCTCGCGATCGTGAAGCGCGCCGAGCCTGCCGCGCCCGCAGAAGCGCATCGGGCGCACGCTCAAGGTGGCGACCTACAACGTGCACCGCTGGGCGGGCCTCAACGGCGCGAGCGCGCCCGACGCCGCGCGCGCCGGCTTCGTGATCTCCGAGCTCGACGCCGACGTGATCGCGCTGCAGGAGGTGCTGCGGCCCTTCGACGAGGAGGATCCGCTCGAGCGCCTCGCCGACGCGATGCACCTGCACATCGCCTTCGTCGCGACGCGCGTGCACCGGCGCGGCGAGATCGGCAACGCGATCCTCTCGCGCTGGCCGATCACCAGCGTGTTCACGCTCGACCTGTCCTTCTCGCGCGTGGAGCGCCGCTCGGCCGTGGCGGCGCAGTTCCAGTCCGAGGCCGGCCCGCTGTCGGTCGTCGCCACGCATCTCGCGCTCGTCGACCGCACGCGCCGGCTCCAGGTGGACTCGATCCTCGGCCATCCGCAGCTCCAGGGCGACGGTCCTGCTGCTCGGCGACCTGAACGCCTGGCGGCGCTGCAAGGCGACGCGCACGCTCGAGCGCGAGCTCGTCGGCGACGAGCGAGATCGACTGGCCGCGCAGCTTCCCGGCGGCGCGTCCGATCCTGGCGCTGGACCGCATCTACGCGCGGGGCGCCACGATCGAGCAGGTGGCCGCGCACGAGAGCGCGGCCGCGCGCTGGGCCTCGGATCACCTGCCGCGTGGTCGGCGCGCCTGAAGCTGGGCTGCCGCCCCGCCTGCTAGGCGGCGCGCGTGATTGCGGCTCGTCGCTCGTCGGACTCGTGCTGCTCCTCGGCTGCGCCACGGTCGAGGGCTATCGCCTCTTCGAGGCGGGCAACGCGGCGCTCGATCGCGGCGACGCGGCGGCGGCGGTGGCCGAGCTCGAGCGAGCCGCGACGCTCGTGCCCGAGCGCTCCGAGGTGCAGAACCACCTCGGCCTCGCCTACGCCGCCGCCGGCCGGCCGCGCGATGCGCTCGCGGCGTTCGAGCGCGCCGTCGCGCTCGACTGCGACAATCGGGCCGCGCAGCGCGAACCTCGCTGCCGCACGCGGCGGCAGTCGCGACGGCGCCTCAGCTCGCCCGTTGATCCCGCCGACCCCATTTCTTACGGTCGCCCCATGTCGCACGACCTCGAGCACAAGGCGCTCGCCGACTACCTCGAGGACCACAACCTCAAGCACACCAAGCAGCGCGAGGCGATCCTCGAGGTGTTCCTCGGCGTGCGCGGGCCACATCACCGAGCGAGGACCTCTACCAGCGGGTGCGCGAGAAGCACCCGCAGATCGGCTACACGACGGTCTACCGCACGATGAAGCTGCTCTGCGAGGCCGGCCTCGCGAGCGAGCGCCACTTCGACGACGGCGTCACGCGCTTCGAGATCGAGCACGAGCACCACGACCACCTGGTGTGCACGCGCTGCGGGAAGATCGTCGAGTTCGAGTGCTGCGATGATCGAACAGGCGCAGCAGGACATCGTGAAGCGCTACGGCTTCCGGCTGCTGCGACACCGCCACGAGCTCTACGGCCACTGCCCCGAGTGCCAGAAGCGCGAGCGTTCGCTCCGCTAGCAGGAGGGAAACCCCATGGCAGCGCGAAGAGTGACCTACGTGGACATCAAGGTGCCGAGCCGGGCCGGGCAGGCCGCGGCGGTGCTCAGAGCGGTGGCCGACGCCGGCATCAGCCTGCAGGCGTTCACGGGCTTTCCGGACCGCGCGGGCCGTTCGCAGATCGACCTCGTCACCGACGACGTGCCGAAGCTGCGCCGGGTCGCGAAGGCGAAGGGCTGGAAGCTCTCGCCGACGAAGCGCGGCTTCCTGATCCAGGGCAGGGACCAGGTGGGCGCGGTGCAGCGGCAGCTCGCGAAGCTGGCGAAGCGCGGCGTCAACGTGACGGCCGTCGACGCGGTGACGGCCGGGCGCGGGCGCTTCGGCATGATCCTCTGGGTGAAGCCGCGCGACACCGCGAAGGCGGCGCGAGCGCTCGGCGCGCGCTGAGCAGTCACGACGGCAGGGCTGACTCAAGCGGGGCGGTGGATCGTCCGATCCACCCCCCGTGCGCGAAGCCTCCTGCCCCGTTTGCAACGCCGACGTGCCCATGGACGGCGACGAGCGCCAGGGCGACGCGGTCTACTGCGCGTACTGCAAGGCGCCGCTCAAGGTCGCGAAGCTGGGCGAGGACGAAGACGCCGAGCTGGAAGAGGACTTCTAGGCGCCGGGCTTCGGCGCGGTAGCGGTCTCGACGCGCTCGCTGTGCCGCCACAGCTTCGCGTGCGACCGGAGCAGCGCGGAGCCGCCGGGATAGCGGTCGTGCACCAGGCCCTGGAGCGCGCCGTACACCGCCAGGTCGGCCCGGCTCAGGCGATCCGCGAAGAACCAGGCGCGCGAGCCGAGCAGCTTGGTGAGCTCGACCAGCGCGCCGTCGAAGTCGGGGCCGGGGCCGCCGCGCGCCGGCGTCGAAGACCTCCGGGCGCACCTTTCCGTTCGGCCCGATCAGACCGAGCCGCATCATCGGCCCGAGCCCGCCGCCCTCGCGCGGCTCCAGCGGGTCGGTGACGCGCGAGCGCACCCAGCGGAGCAGGTGGTGGAAGAACGTCTCGCCCACCCAGCGTTCGAGCTGGCGCTGCTCGCGCGCGAGCTTCGGATCTGCCGAGAGCAGCGGCGGCTCCGGGTAGCGCTGGTCGAGCAGGTCGAGGATGGCGGCCGAGTCCTGGACGCGCACACCGTCGATGTCGAGCACCGGCAGCAGACCGTTCGCGGGGCTCCAGCGCCGGTAGTCCTCCGCGCTCTGCGGCTCCTCGAGCGAGAAGGGCAGGCCCTTCCAGTGCAGCGCGCGCGACACCTTGATCGTGTACGGGGTGACCGCGGCGCCGTAGAGCGTGATGCGCGTCGACATCCGGAAGAGCACAGCTTAGGATGCGATCCGGCGGAGCGCAGCGTGGCGGAGAGCTTCGACGGCGGATGCATGTGCGGCGCGGTGCGCTACCGAGCGACGGGAACCGCCAGCTTCGCCACGCTCTGCCACTGCACGAGCTGCCGGCGCGCGTCGGCGGCGCCGGCCGTCGCCTGGCTGACCTTCCCGGCCGCTTCCTTCTCCTTCACGAACGGCGAGCCGGCGCGCTTCCGCTCCTCACCTCCGGTGGTGCGGAGCTTCTGCGCCCGCTGCGGCACGCCGCTCACCTACCAGCACGACGCGTTCTCCACCGCGATGGACGTCACGACGGCGAGCCTCGACGACCCGGAGCGCTTCCCGCCGCTGGATCACACGTGGGTGAGCGAGCGCCTGCGCTGGTGGCGGCCCGAGCCGCGCTGGCCCGAGTTCCCGAAGAGCCGCTTCGAGGGCGCGCTCGACGGCGACGCCGAGGTGATCGGCGTCGATCACGTGTACCTCGCCGTGTCGGACCTCGCGCGCGCGCGCGGCTTCTACACGGCCGTGCTCGGGGCGCTCGGCTTCGCGCACGCCGACGAGCCGATCGGCGGCGAGCCGCACGCGCACTACTGGAACCGCGCTCTCCAGCTCTCGATCCGCCCGGCGCACGCGCCGGAGGCGCGGCACGACCCGTACGCGCCCGGCCTCCACCACCTGTGCTTCCAGGTGCGCGATCGCGCGGCCGTGGACGCGGCGCACGACAAGCTTCGCGCGCTCGGCGTCGCGGCCAGCGCGCCGCGCCTCTACCCGGAGTACAACCCCGACTACTACGCCACGTTCTTCTCCGATCCCGACGGGATCCGCCTCGAGGTCGTGGCGCGCAAGGCGAAGCGCGACGAGATCGTCGCGACGTGGGGGAAGCGATGAGCGCGAGCGCCGACGAGCTGCTCGCGTTCTGGTTCGGCGCCGACCTCGACTCGCCGGAAGCCCTGGCCGGGCGGGGCCGCCTCTGGTTCGAGGGCGGCGCCGAGGTGGACCGCGAGCTCCGCGCGCGCTTCGCCGACCTCCCGGATCTCGCCGCGAGCGGGGCGCTCGACGCCTGGTGCGATTCGCCGCGCTCCGCACTCGCGCGCGTGCTCGCGCTCGACCAGCTCCCGCGGAACCTGTTCCGCGGCAGCGTGCGCGCCTTCGCGTACGACGGGCTCGCGCTCGAGGCGGCGAGCGCGGCACTCGCGGCCGGCTTCGACGCGAAGCTCCATCCACTCGAGGTGGGCTTCCTGCACCTGCCGTTCGAGCACGCGGAGCGGCTCGACTGCCAGGAACGCAGCGTGGCGCTCTCCGAAGCGCTCGCGGCTCGCGCACCCGCCCACCTGAGGCGCGCGCTCGAGAGCTGGGCCGACTTCGCGCGCCGCCATCGCGACGTGATCGTCCGCTTCGGCCGCTTCCCCCACCGCAATGCGCTCCTCGGTCGCCTCCCGACCGCCGCGGAGCGCGCCTACCTCGCGTCGGGCGGCGAGAGCTTCGGAGGAGACATGCAGGATCTTCGCGAGCGGCGCGAGGCCGTGGTGCGCCGACACATGGAGGCCGAGAACGTCCACGACTTCGAGACGGTGATGAAGACCTTCGATCACCCGCGCTACGAGATCATCCCGACGGGCCAGGTCCACGACGGCGACGCCGCCGTGCGCCAGTACTTCAAGGACACGCGCGCGGCCTTTCCCGATCAACGCAACGAGCTGATCGCGCTGCGCCACGCCGACGACGCCGTGGTGGTCGAGTTCTGGCTGCTCGGCACGCATCGCGGTCCGCTCGCGGGCGTCGCCCCCACCGGCAAGAGCTTCCGCGTGCGCATGACCGCGCTGTTCCTGTTCGAAGGCGACGGCGACGGGATCGTCTGCGAGCGGGTCTACTTCGACTCGGCGAGCATGCTGCGCCAGCTCACGAACGGATGATCACGGCAGGAACTGCGCCGGGTTCGCGAGCTTGCGCGGCAGGTACTCGTCGATCACGTAGTTGAGCCCCCACTTGGCGAGCGCCTGCTGCTCCGCGCGCACGCCCATCTTGAGCAGGTCGGCCATGGCCTTCTGCCAGGGCTTGTGGCTCTGGAAGAACGGATCGTTCTTCAGCGCGTCCTCGGGCGCGCTTGATGTCCACGTCCTGGAGCGGATGCGTCGGCAGCTGGTAGTCGCGGATGTCCGGCGGCGTGACGCCGAGGAAGCGCGCCTGCGGCACGCAGAAGAACTGCGTTGAGGTGCGCGGCGTTGCCCGAGCCGACCTTGAGCGTGCGGTAGATGTTGGAGATGCCGTACGGATCGCAGTCGACGAAGGCGTACACGGGGATCTTGCACTCGTCCGCCAGCCGGCGGATGAAGCGCCGCGTGGCGCGCGTCGGCACGCCGCCCATCGAGACCAGGATGCAGTTCGACGTCTGCCAGAACTTGTGGCTCTGGAGGCGCTGGAACATGCCGCCCGTCTCGATCGCGAGGATGAACTTCGCGTTCGTCTCGAACGAGAGGTGCTCGACGCTCGAGGGGATCGAGTACGCGCCGGAGCCGAAGCGCGTGCAGTCGATGCGCTCGACGTCGCCCGTCTCGCGGTCGGGGTCGATCACGACCAGGTTGCCCGGCCACCGCGCCGCCGTGCTCCTCCGGGATGAAGCGCAGCTGCTCGCGGTTGACGCCGCGCACCGAGCACAGCGCCTCGATGTCGTCCATCACCGTGTCGCTCTCGGGCTGCTCGTCGAAGCGCGCCTCCTCCCAGTTCTTGCTGTTGTAGTAGGCCTCCCGCTTGGTGGCGAAGTCGTTGGTCTCGACCAGCTCCTTCTGAGAGCCCCATCATGCGCAGCGTCTGCGCGAAGGTCTTCACCGTGTTGACGGTGAGCGTGCGCGTCTTCTTCTGGCGCCCGATCTCGAAGTAGCCCTTGTCCTGCGGCGTAGCGAGACGTTCCGGAGCGAGCGCACCGGGAAGGCCAGCTCGGGCTTGCCCTTCTTCAGGATCTTCTGGTGGACGGCGCTGCGCCGAGTCCTTGATGACGCCGACGGTGACGGCGTCGAGCTTCTGGTTCCGCTCGCGCACGCCCTCCGCGATGCTTCGAGGCCGCCTTGGCCTGGGCGCCGGACGCCTTCTTCGCGTTCGCCTTCTTCTTCGCGGCCATCAGCTGTTCCTCCGGCTGCGCTCGAGCACGTCGGTCAGCCGCGTGATCACCTCGGTCGCGCTGCACGTTGCGTCGAGCTCGAGGATCTCCTGCAGGCCGATCGCGACCTGCGGGATGTACTTCTCGATGTAGGTGCGCTTCTTCGCCTCGTCGGCGTCGCGGCGGCGCTTGCGGATGTGCATGCGCGACGCGGCGCCCGCACTCCTGCAGCGCGAGCCGGATCTCCTTGATGATCTCCGGATAGTGCGCGATCGCCTCCTTGCTCTCGGAGGTGAACGGCACCCAGACGCTGGCGATGTGCACCATCAGCAGCGCCGGGCCGACCGGCAGCGCGCCCTTGCGGCTGCTGGAGCCGTACGCCTTCCAGTCCGTGCCCGTGACGGCCTTCGTGATGGCGCAGGCGCCCTGCTGGTACAGGAGCGGCACGCGGTTGGCGAAGCGGTAGCACGGTGACCGGCTCCTCGGCGGGCAGCTCGCCGCCGTAGGCCAGGCCGACCTCGATCAGGAACGGATTGCCGCGGTACACCGTCGGGCGCCGCGTGACGGCCGTGTAGAAGTCGGCCTTCACCTCCGCGCGCAGCGCGCGCTCGATCAGCTCCTCGCCGATCGGCGCGATGCAGTCCGTCGGCGGCGCCATGATCTTCGTCGCCTGGATCGCCTGGTGGATGCGCTCGGCCTCCTCGCGCGTCGAGCTCGCTCGGCCGGCGGCTGCGCTTCACGCGCGCGCGCTCGCAGATCTCGTCGGCGAGCTTGCCGGAGACGCGCGAGAAGTCGTCGTGCAGGCAGCTGCGCAGGTTCCGCGCCTCGGCGTCGCGGAGCATCTGCATCAGCACGCCGAGCTCGACGCCGTAGGGATGCGGCTTGATCTCGGCCGTCTCGGGCGGCAGCTCGTCGGTCACGCGCGGGAAGAGCAGGACGCCGTTCGTCTTCTCGGGGTCGGGCGCCAGGAACTCGAGCTGTGCGTGCGGGTTGGCGAGCGAGATCTGGCGGATGTAGTCGTCCACCGAGTGCTGGCCGCCGCGCCACGCGCCCTCGAGCTCGATCTCGACGCGCGTGCCGTGCGGGCGATCCCACGTCGAACTCCTCGTCGCGCTTCACCACCGGCTCGTTGTTCTTGGTGTCGATCACGAGCTCGAAGTGGTGCGCGGGCTTCTTGTCGCCGGTGCGCGTGACGATGCGCGATCGGCTTGCCGGTGGTGAGCAGCCCGTACATGCCGGCCGCGCTGATGCCGATGCCCTGCTGGCCGCGGCTCTGGCGCAGGCGGTGGAACTTCGAGCCGTAGAGCAGCCGGCCGAAGACCTTCGGCATCTGCGCCTTCACGATGCCCGGGCCGTTGTCCTCGATCGACCACGCGGAAGCGCGTCTCGTCGAGCTGGTGGATCTCGACGCGCACGTCCGGCAGGATGCCGGCCTCTTCGCAGGCGTCGAGCGCGTTGTCGACGCCTTCCTTGACCGTGGTCAGCAGCGCCTTCGACGGGTTGTCGAAGCCGAGCAGGTGGCGGTTCTTGGCGAAGAACTCCGAGACCGAGATGTCCCGCTGCTTCTTCGCCATGTCCTGCGCCGTGGCGCGGGTGCGCGCCTTGGGAGCGCGACGCTTGCGCGGCGTGTCCACGGCTCCCTCTTCAGCCTCGGCCGCGGCAAAGGCGAGCGACTGCTGCTCCGACATGGCCGGATCCCCCCGGGCGCGGAGGATTCCGGTCGGAGCTCAGAGGGTCAAGCCAGCGCGATCCGCTGACCCCGGAAGTTCCCGATCAGCCGGACGCGGCCGCTGCGCAGCATCTCGATCACGGTGGTGACGACCTCGCGGTCGTCCGGGGTGAGCTCGCCGACGGTCTGCACCAGCTCGAGGAGCGTGGTCTCGACGACCTCGCCCTGCACCTGGGGCTCGACGTTCGGGAGCTTTCGGATCGCTGCGTTCCGGGCCATGGGATTCTTCTCCGCACCCTCTTGGATGCATCGCCCGTGCCATTCGTTCAGCCGCAGGAGCCTGGGCGAAAAGAGCTGTAGATACGTGGGCTTCGCAGTCGATACGGATTTCCCGTGGGGAGAAGTGACAACTTTCGGGTGACGCTGTGCACGAAATCCGACACCCCGCGGGCTCAGAGCCCGGGCTCGGCACCGCGCAGCGCGACGGCCTCGGCCATCGCGGGCGCCCCGACGCGGCGGTCGCCGGCGAGGTCGGCGATGGTGCGTGCCACCCGGAGCGCGCGGTGCGCTGCGCGCGCCGAGAGCTTGAGCGTCTCCACCGCGCGTGCGAGGAGAGCACGCGCCTCGGGCGTGGGCGCCACCAGCTCGTCGAGCGGGCCGAGCGGAATCTCCGCGTTCGTGCGTCGCGCGAGCGGCGCGAGGCGGGCGCCCTGCCGCTCGCGCGCGCCCACCACCCGGGCGCGGACTGCGAGGCTCGTCTCGCGCGCCTCCCCGGTGCCGTCGAGCTCGCGCCACGGCACCGGGCGCACGTTCACGTGCAGGTCGATGCGGTCGAGCAGCGGCCCCGACAGCCGCGCCGCATAGCGCGCGATCGCCGAGTCGTCGCAGCGGCAGTCGCGTGCGCCCGAGCGATACCAGCCGCACGGGCAGGGATTGGCGGCCGCTACGAGCTGGAAGCGCGCGGGCAGCCAGAGCCTGCGGCCGGCGCGGGCGAGGGAGATGCCGCCGTCCTCGAGCACCTGGCGCAGCGCCTCGAGCGACGGGCGGTCGAACTCGGGCAGCTCGTCGAGGAAGAGCGCCCCGCGATGCGCGAGCGACACCTCGCCGGGCCCGGGCGGGCTGCCGCCGCCGAGCAGGCCCGCACGGCTCGCGGAGTGGTGCGGCGCGCGGAACGGCCGTTCGCCGACGAGCGGAGCATCCGGATCGACGAGGCCCGCGGCGCTCTGGATGCGCGTGACCTCGAGCGCCTCGTCGAGCTCGAGCGGGGGCAGCACGCCCGGGAGCGCGCGGGCGAGCAGCGTCTTCCCCGCGCCCGGGGCGCCGCGCAGCAGGAGGCCGTGTCCGCCCGCCGCCGCGATCTCGAGCGCGCGCCGCGCGTGGTCTTGCCCGCGCACGAGCGCGAGGTCGGGCGCGCTCGATGGGCGCGGGGTGAACACGGCGGGAGCCGGCGGCGCGAGCGGCGCGCCGTCGAGCAGCGCGGCGACGACCTCCGCGAGCGACGAAGCGAGGCCGACGCAGACGCGCGGCGCCAGCGCGACCTCTCCGCCGTTCTCGCTGGGTGCGATCACGCGCTGGCAGCCCGCGGCATCGAGCGCGAGCACCTGGGCGAGCGCGCCGCGCACGCCGCGCACCCGCCCATCCAGCGCGAGCTCGCCGAGCAGCCCGAGCCCCTCGAGCCGCTCGACGTCGAGCGCGCCCGCTGCGGCGAGAATCCCGACGGCGATCGGCAGGTCGAGACCGGCGCCCGACTTCCGCAACGAGGCCGGAGCCAGGTTCACCGTCACCCGGCGGTCCGGGAACGGCAGCCCTACGGACGCGATCGCGGCTCGCACCCGCGCCGCGCTCTCGCGCACCGCGGCCTCTGGCAGGCCCACCACGTCCACGCGCGGCAGCTGCGAGCTGATGCGCACCTCGACCTCGACGGGCACACCATCGACGCCGACGAGCGCGCCTCCCATCACACGAGACACCGAAGCTCCGCGGGACCGACGGGGGAGGGGCCCTGGGAATGAAGGCAGGGCCCGCCGAAGCGAGCCCTGCCTTCCACCCTTGAGAAGCCCCGCCAGGGATGGGGCTATCCACTGGTTCAGTGGCTGATGGGGTCGAAAAGTGTCAGCCGGGGCGCTCGACCGCCCCGCGGATGGCGGTCATCCTCCCCGACCGGCATGGGGAATTGTGAGCAGGTGAGGCCCCAGGGGGCATCTCGCGTCGGCGCGAATACCGCCGGCCGTCGAGCATCCAAGCTCTCGCTCGCCACTCGAGAAGGAGGAGAGAGATGAACCGTCTATTGCAGCGGGCGCTGGCCGCGTCCCTGTCGCTCGCGCTGCTGGGCTCCCTGGCTGCCTGCGCCACCAATACCGGCACGGTGGCCGACGACAAGCGCGTGCAGGGCGCCGTCCTCGGCACGCTCGCAGGCGCGGCCACAGGCGCCGCCATCGACCACGACAAGCGCGGCCGCGGCGCCCTGATCGGCGCGGCGGTCGGCGGCCTCGCCGGCACCGGCGTCGGCTGGTACCTCGAGAAGCAGAAGCAGGAGATCGACAAGATCCCCGACGCGAACGTGACGCAGCAGGGCGACGCGTTGATGGTCGCGTTTCCGGGCGACCTGCTGTTCGACTCCGGCTCGAGCTCGCTCTCGCCGGGTGCCTACAGCCGCCTCGACCAGCTGGCGGACACGTTGACCCGGTACCCGGACACCGACGTCATCGTGACGGGCCACACCGACAGCGAGGGCTCGGAGGCGTCCAACCTGACGCTCTCCGACCAGCGGGCCGACTCGGTGCGTCGCTATCTGATCAGCAAGGGCGTTTCGCAGACGCGTGTCACCTCGGTGGGTCTCGGGGAGTCGCGTCCGCTCGTGACCAACTCGACGCGCGAGGGCCGCCAGCAGAACCGCCGCGTCGAGATCGAGCTGCGCCCGAATCAGCAGATGCGCGAGCAGCAGAGCGCCCAGCCTCAGGGGAACTAGCGGCTTGCGCTGGAGCACGCGCATCCTCGGCGGGATCGCGGCGTTCGGGATTGCCTCGAGCGCCGCAGCCGCCGGGAGCGGAGACGTGCGGGTCTCCGTCTCGTCGCCGGCGCCGGGCGGGAAGCTGCGCGACTACCTGCACCAGGCACGCGTCGAAGGCAGCGCCCTCGCGGAGAGCGGCGGGCCCGACCAGTTCGACGTGATGCTCGTGATCGACGTCTCCGATTCCACCAAGGCCGCGAGCGGCTCGGACGTCGACCACGACGGCGAGGTCGGCGTGAACCCGCACAACGAGCTGCTGCCACCGGGCGCCTACGCGCCCGACGTGTTCAGCACCGACGCCGGCGACACCATCCTGCAGGCCGAGATCGTGGCCGCCCGGTCGCTGCTCCAGGGTCTCGACTCCCGTCGCGTGCGGGTCGGCCTCGCGACCTTCTCGGGCGAGGTCAGCCCCCTCACGGGCGAACGGAAGAGCCTCGATCAGCAGGACGCCTGGCTCGAGCTGCCGCTGACGAGCGACTACGCGGGGGTCGATCGCGCGCTCACGAGCGTCCTGGCCCGCGGGCCGAACGGCGCGACGAACTACGCGGCCGGCATCCGCCTCGCCATCGTCGAGCTCGCCGGCTTGAGTGGCGCCCGGAGCGCGGCGCGGCCGGGCGCCAGCAAGGTCATTCTGTTCCTCACCGACGGCATCCCGACCTTGCCCGTGGGCAAGGGCAACACGGAGGACCCTGGTGACGACGAGGCGGCGCTGCGCGCCGCGCAGCTCGCCCGCAGCGCCGGCATCTCCATCAACACCTACGCGCTCGGCCCGCAGGCCCTCCAGTACCCGCGCGCCGTCACCGAGATGGCCCGCATGACCGTCGGCACCTACACGCCCGTCCAGAACCCCGGCGACATCGTGACGCTGCTCCAGGGCGTGACGTTCGCGGACGTGGAGGACGTGGTGCTCACGAACCTCAGCACCGGGGAGTTCTCGACGGACGTTCGCCTCGCGCCCGACGGCAGCTTCACGGGCTTCGTGCCGGTGCGCGAGGGCAAGAACCGCGTGCGCATCTCGGCGCTCGCGAGCGACGGCTCGCGAGGGAGCGTGGAGCTCGAGTTCGACTTCGAGCACAACGAGGTGGGCGATCGCAGCCGGATCGGCGAGCTCGAGCGCATCCGCGAGCAGAACAAGCAGCTCGAGCTGCACCGGCTCGGCATGGAGGTGGAGCAGTTCCGCCGCGAGCAGAAGAAGCAGCTCGAGATCGAGGCGCAGCGGCCGAACCCGCCGCAAGCCCCGAAGCAGCCCTGAGCGGCGGGCGCGCTAGAGGGGTGTCAGCGTCGGGTCGCTGATCTCGCGCTGCTTCAGCTTCCCGTTCTCGTAGACCGAGTGCACGTCGATCGTGCCGTCGCCGTTCTTGTCCTCGTCGCGCTGCTTGAGCGTCGGCTTGCCCGCGAGCTGCTCGTAGACCTCGAACGTGTCGGGCTTGCCGTCGCCGTTCGCATCGCGCTCCACGCGCGCCACCTGCGAGCGGCCGCCGACGGTCTCGAAGTACGTCCAGGTGTCCATGCGGCCGTCGTGATCGAGGTCTTCTTCGCTCTGCACGAGCTTCCGATCCTGGTAGTGGACGATGCGGTCGATCTTGCCGTCGGAGTTGCCGTCGTGGCGCTCCTCGACGAGAGAGCCAGCCTGGTACTCGTAGAACGCATCGCGGGTCCCGTCGGCGTTGCGGTCGACCTCGCGGCTGGCCATGAGGCCGTCGCGCCCGTAGCTCTGCCACTCGTCGATCTTGCCGTCTCCGTCGGTGTCCCGCTCGATCGCCACGGTGATGCCGGCGTCGTAGTGCACCCAGGTGTCGATGCGGCCGTCGTAATCCTGGTCCACCTCTCTGCGCACGATCACGCCGGTCTTCTGGTCGAAGTACCGAATCTCCTCGGGCGCCCCGTCGCGGTCTGCGTCCAGCGACTTCGCGACGACCTCGAGCGCCTTGTCGTTGCCCCATTCACCCTTCGCCACCGTGCGCGGCTTCTCTTCGAAGATCGACGCCGGCAGATCGCGTTCCTTGGGAGCGCGCGGCGCCTCGAGGGGATCGATGCTGGCCGTCGTCACGTCGCCCGTCGCGGCCTGGCTCTGCTCGGCCTCGCGCACCTTCTCGTCGGTGTCGATCTGCTTCAGCAGCTCTTCCTGGCGTTCCAGTTCCTTCTCGATCTCGGCCTCGAGCTCGTCCTGCTTCGCCATCTCCTTGTCGATCTCGCGCTCCATCTCGTCTTCTTTTTCGGCCTCGGAGCCGCGCCCTGTACCCGAGCCTCTGCCGTCGAGCGGGACGTCGCCGGTGACGGCGCCGTAGATGCCGAGGCCGAGTGCACCGACGGCGGCGCCGGGGTACCCGAAAATGGAGCCCAGCATCGCACCCATGATCATCGACTCGAGCGCAGCATCCACGTGGGAGCCGGTCGCTTGCGGATCCGGCGGGTCTTGCGGATCGGGCGGAGGGGCCGACGAGACCGGGCCAGGCACGTTCGGATCGGGGGCGGGCGAGGTGGCGCAGGCGACGCACACGGCCAACGGGAGCACGAGTGCGCTGATGATCGGGCGTCGCATCAAACCCTCGCCGCGCCAGGGGCCCGGCGCGTCATCCTACCCCCTGTGGGTGCCAACTCAAAGCAGAGACGGCTCGCGGGGCGGATTCCATCCGACCTCGACGCGCTGCGGCACGGGCCTCCGGCCCACGGCCGTGACCCCGAGCTGCAAGAGGAGCGATATGCCGCCGATCTCGCAGGGGTCCCGCCTCGGGGAGCTCGATGGCGGCGCGCCCGGGCCAGGCTACGCTAACGCACCGCATCGCAACCACCCCCGGGAGATGACCGTCGCGTGGGTCTCACCCTGATCCGCAAGAGCGACGGCGTCCCGCGCAAGCGCAAGCCGAAGATCGCGCTCGTGCTCGCCGGCGGCGCAGTGTCCGGCGGCGCATTCAAGGTCGGCGGACTCAAGGCGCTCGACGACTACCTGGTCGATCGCAAGGTCGCCGATCTCGACATGTACATCGGCCTCTCGGCCGGCTCGATGCTCGCGGTCTCGCTCGCGTCCGGCATCACGCCCGACGAGATGGTGAAGGTGCTCGAGGGCACGAGCGGGAAGCTCGACCAGCTCACGCCGTTCCAGTTCTACAACCCGAACGTGCGCGAGTTCATCGAGCGGCCGGCCAAGTTCCTCTACGACCTGTTCACGTACGTGCCGAGCGTTCTCTTCGAGCTGATCCGACAGGTGCCGCAGCTTCCCGAGGTCGTGGGCCCGCGCCTGCGGGCCTTCATCGACAAGCCGAACTACACCTCGGCAGAAGAGCTCGCGATGGCGCTGATCGAGCACGTGTCGCCGTCGCGGGAGATTCCGGCGCTCACGAATCACATTCCCACCGGGTTCTTCGACAACTCGAGCCTCGAACGCTGGCTGCGGCGCAGTCTCGAGAAGATGCGCATGCCGAACGACTTCCGCGAGTTCGCGCGGAAGCGCGGGCGCCAGCTGTACGTGACGGCCTGCGACCTCGATACGGCAGAGCGCGTCATCTTCGGCGCCGACGAGCGCAACGAGGTCACGATCTCTCAGTCGGTGCAGGCGTCCACGGCGCTGCCGATCTTCTATCGCCCGGCGCGCATCGGCGGCATCGACTACGTGGATGGCGGCATCCGCAACACCGCCAACATCGACGTCGCCATCGAGAAGGGGGCGGACCTCGTCATCTGTTACAACCCGTTCCGCCCGTTCCTGAACCGCATCGATCAGGAAGGACAGAGCCGCTACTTCGCGGCCGGTCGCTACCTCAGCGATCGCGGCATGAAGATGCTGATCAACCAGGTGTTCCGGACCCTGCTCCACTCGCGGCTCCGCACCGCGCTGCGCGGCTACCTCACGGACGAGCGCTTCAAGGGGGACATCGTGCTGCTCGAGCCGCGCGAGCAGGACGCCGACTTCTTCGCGATCAACCCGCTGGCGTTCTGGAAGCGCGCTGACGCGATCCGCGAGGGCTTCGAGTCCGTGCGCGTCACGATCGAGCAGAACTTCGACGCGATCTCGGACGTGTTCGCCCGCTACGGGCTGCGGATGGACCGCCGGGCGGCGCAGCGGCGCGCGATGCGCCTGCGCGCAAGCCGCGGCTGGCGCGTGAGCGACCGCGAGAGCGAGGGCGAGCCGCCCTCGCCGCAGCTCCGGGTGGTCGGAGGCGACTGAGCCGGCCAGGCCGGCGGGCTGGAGGCCGGCTTGGGCTGGACCTTGCTCCCCCGGGGAAGGAATGTTAGTTTCCGCGTCACTCGTGTCCGCCGCCACCCCTGCGCCCGGCACTCCAATCCTCCGATGTGCACGCTGATCGTGTTCCACCGCTGCTTCGCGGATGCGGAGCTCGTGATCGCGGCGAACCGGGACGAATACCTGGATCGCCCGGCCGAGCCCCCCGCGTTGCATTCCTGGCAGGAGCGCACCGTGCTCGCGCCGCGCGACGCGCGCGCTGGCGGTACCTGGCTCGGTACGAGCGATGCCGGCGTGTTCGCCGCACTGACCAACCGCCCGAACCCGAAGCCCGACCTTTCGCGGCGCTCGCGCGGCCTCCTCGTCACCGATGCGCTCGGCGCCGGCAGCGCCGCCGAGGCGGCTCTCCGCCTCGCCGAGCTTCCCGCTGGGGCCTACAACCCGTTCAACCTGTTCGTGTGCGACCGACGCGACGCCTTCGTCGCGGTCTACGAGGAGAAGCCGGAGCTCCGGCGCCTCGACGCCGGCGCTCATGTGATCGGCAACGGCGACCCCGACAGTCGCCGCCTGCCGAAGGTGGCCCGCCTTCTCGACGAGGCCGAGGCCATCGCGCGCGGCAACGCCGACGAAGCCATGCTCGCGCTCGAGCGCGCCTGTTCCGCCCATCGGGGCGATGGCAATCCGCTCGAGGCCACCTGCATCCACGCCGGGCTCTACGGGACGCGCAGCTCGACGCTGATGCGCCGCGGCGCTCGACCCGGGCAGGACGTCTTCCGCTTCTCGAGCGGACCGCCCTGCAGCCACGCCTACCAAGATTTCACCCCGCTCCTGGCACAGCTGGACCGAACTGGCACGCGCACGGGAGCCGCAGAGAGGAAGCACGCGTGAGACGGATCGGAAGCAACATTCGCAGGCAGAACGCGGAGGCCAAGCCCAGCCGCGTCATTCGCAACATCATCCGTTACTCGGATGACGAGAAGCCGAGCAACGAGTACCCGAAGCGGATCGTCTCGCCGACCAAGCCTTCGCGCTGCTGTCGTGAGGAGAATCGCGTTGTCGTCGGCTCGGTGCGCGAAGTCGACGGCTTCAAGTTCTGTTACAAGATCTGCGAGGACTGCGGCCACGCCGTCCGGTACTACTACCCGGCGGTCGAGGGTACGCCCGCGGCGGTGAAGGAATACCGCCAGTGGAAGAAGTACCTGGTCCAGTAGCGCGGCGCGGAGAGGGCCATGCGGCTCGCCGAAGCCGAGGCCTGGCTCGAGGGACTGATCAACCTCGAGCGCTCCCCCGCCGAGCTGCGGCGCGCCCGGCTCTCGCTCGAGCCGGTGCGGAGCCTCCTGGCGCGGATCGGCGAGCCCCAGCGCGGGCTGCACGTGCTGCACATCGCCGGCTCCAAGGGCAAGGGTTCCACGGCCCTGCTCTGCGAGGCGTTGCTGCGCGCGGCCGGGGCCTCGACGGGAACCTTCACGTCTCCGCATCTCGAGCGCTGGACGGAGCGCTTCCGCATCGATGGCGCCGAGGTGCCCGGCGCCGCGCTCGCCGCCGCGATCGGTTCGCTGCAGCCGCATGTGGACGCGCTCCGGACGCGCCCGGAGCCGCCGAGCTTCTTCGACGTCACCACCGCGGCGGCTTTCCAGCTCTTCGCCGAGGCGCGCGTCGACGTCGCAATCCTGGAGGTCGGTCTCGGCGGACGGCTCGACTCGACCAACGTCGTGGAGCCGGCCGTCTGCTGCATCACCAGCATCGAGCTCGAGCACACGGACAAGCTCGGCGACACGCTGGCCGCGATCGCCGGCGAGAAGGCGGGCATCGCGAAGCGCGGTGTGCCCCTCGTGACGGGAGCGCTCCCGGCCGAGGCCGCGGAGGTCGTCGAGGAGCGCGCCCGCGCGCTCGGCTGTCCGCTCGCACGGCTCGAGCGCGAGCTCGGCTGCGAGGTGCTCGAGGAAGGGATCGGCGGCTCGCGCTTCCGCTATCGCGACGGCGCCTTCGAGGCCGAGCTCGCGCTGGCGGCGCTCGGGCGGCACCAGGCCGCCAACGCGTCGCTCGCCCTCGCCTGCGTGCGGCGGAGCGGCCGCGTGGACGATCGCGCGCTCCGCGACGCGGCCGCGCGAGCCTTCTCGCAGATCGAGCTCCCGGGCCGCGTCGAGATCTACGCCCGCGCGCCCTGGATCGTCGTGGATGGCGCCCACACCGCGGCGTCGGCGCGCGCCCTCGCCGCCACGCTGAAGCGCATCCCGCGCCGTCGTAGCCATCTCGTGCTCTCCGTGTCCGCCGGCAAGGACCTCGCCGCGATCTGCCAGGCGCTCGTGCCCGAGGCCGACATCGTGACCGTGACGCGCGCCGAGGCGGTGCGCTCACTCGACCCGAAGCTCGTGGCCGACGCAGTACGCGCGGTGGGGGGTCGCGCCCAAGTGCGCGTGGTCCCGAATCCGCACCTCGCGCTGCGTGCCGCGCGCGAGTCGCTCGCAGCCGACGACCTGCTGTGCGCCTCGGGCTCGTTCTACCTGGCCGGGATCGCGCGCAGCGTACTCCGTTCGCCGGCACCGGAAGGTCGAACGCCCGGGCCGGCTCCTCGCGTTTGAAGGCGAGGGGAGGGGTAGCCGGCCCGGGCGCAGTGACTGGACCCGCTAGGGAGCAAGCCCCGTGCCAGCGTCGAGGGGAAACGCCTACTTCCGGCCGGAAGCCCGCGCGTCCGAAGGGGAAACCCCAGCCGCTTGCCGGCGCGTGGGACCCGCAGCCGGACGGCCGACGCGGCCTCGGAGCGACGCAATTTTCGTCACTGTGCAGCCGGGATCGGGGCTGGGGAGCGGCCGGCGAGCCTCGCCACGAGCGCACGGAGGTGGGCCGGGCCGGTGCCGCAGCAGCCGCCGACGCAGGCCGCCCCGGCATCCGCCCAACGCCGCGCGTGCGCAGCGAAGCCCTCCGGCATGGCGCCCGGCGCGCCGAGGTTCGCGTACACGAGAAACGGAACCCGCGCGCGAGCGAGCACCGGCAGACACGCCTCGACCGCGTCGGGCGCAAGGCAGTTCACGCCGATCGCCAGCGGCGCGAATGCAGCGACCGCGGCGACCGCCTCGCCGAGCGGCTCGCCCGAGAGGAGCCGCGCCTCGCGACCGCACACGAAGCTGACGAGCAGCTCCGCGCCCGCCTCGCGCGCTGCGCGCGCGGCGGCGACGCCCTCGCGCAGCGTATTGATGGTCTCGACCAGGATCGCGTCCGCGCCCGCGCGCACCAGGTGACGCGCGTGCAGCGCGTGCTCGCGCAGGAGCGCGTCGTCCGGCGGCACGCGCTCGGGGTGGTAGCAGTCCTCGAGGGGCGCGGCGGAGCCGAGCACGAACGGCGCTCGCCCCGCCTCCTCGCCCGCCTCGCGCGCGAGCCGCACCGCGAGCGCGCAGAGCTCCGCGGCCCGCGCCTCCATGCCCGCCGCCGCGAGCGAGCGCGCGTGCGTGCGAAACGTCGCGGCGGTCAGCGCATCCACGCCGGCGCGCAGATACTCCGCGTGGATCTCGCGCACGACCCCGGGCGCCTCGAGCAGTCCCCAGCTCGACCAGAGCGGAAGATCGGAGCGCACGCCGCGCCGCTCGAGCTCGGTTCCCGTCGCGCCGTCGAGCACGAGTGGACTTGCTCGCGTGAGCGCGCGCCGCAGAGACGGCCGGGCCTCCGGACGTACGCCGCTATCATCCGCCGCCATGCCTCGCGCTCCCTCTCTCGCACGACACGAGCGCGCGGGTCGCGTAGAGCCCCTTCGCCTCGGCCTGCGCTACACGAGCGAGCCCTCACCGCAGCGTAGCGACGACGGCTCGCTCGGCGCGCTGCTCTGGATCGAAGGCCCGCTCGCGCCGGGCGTGCAGGTGCTCGGGCCCTTCTCGGTCGGAGTCGCGCTCGACGCGGCGGACGAGACCGCGAGCCTCGATTGCGTGATCACCAATCGGGCGGCTGCACCGGTCCACCTCGAAGCCATCGTGCTGGGCTTCCGCTGGGTCGGCGCCGGCGCCGAGCTGCGCTTCCTCCGCCACGGCTGGCAGTCCTGGTCGTTCAGCGCGGGCCGCGCGCTCGACGACGCGGGCGAGCCCGCGTTCCCCTCCGGCGCCTGGCTGCGCGGCATGCATCACGGCGTCGGGGCGCCGCCGCCCGATCGCGTGGGCTGGCACGAGTCGGACCTCGTCTCGGTGGCGAGCGGCGCGCGCGGCACGTGCCTCGCGGGTCTGCTCGAGTGCGGCCTCGCCACCGGCGTCGTGTACCTGCGCCGCCATGGCGAAGACGTCCAGATCGAAGTCGAGGCGCGGCTCGAGGCACCGCTCGAGGCCGGGGCGCGGCTCGAGCTCGAGCGCGTGCGCATCGCGCTCGGCGACGAGCCGAACCGCCTGCTCGAAGCCTTCGCCGACGAGCTCGGCACGCGCGCGGGCGCACGCACGGGAAGCCCGTTCCAGGCGGGCTGGTGCAGCTGGTACCAGTTCTTCGGCCGGGTGAGCGAGGCCGACGCTGCTCCGGAATCTCGACGGGCTCGCCAAGGCGCGTGCCGAGTTTCCCATCGACCTCGTCCAGCTCGACGACGGCTATCAGCGCGCGACCGGCGACTGGCTCGACACGAACGAGCGCTTTCCGCGCGGCCTCGCCCCGCTCGCGAGCGACATCCGGAGCGCGGGCTTCCGCGCCGGGCTCTGGCTCGCGCCGTTCTGCGTGGTGCCCGAGAGCCGGCTGTTCGCCGCGCACCCCGACTGGCTGCTGCGGGGCGAAGACGGTCCGTTTCGCGGGCTCGTGCATCCGGATTGGGCACGCGAAGGCTGGGTCTACGCGCTCGATCCCACGCGCGAGGAGGTCGCGCGCCATCTGCTGCGGCTCGCGGCCGCGCTGGCGGGCATGGGCTTCACGTACCTGAAGCTCGACTTCCTCTACGTGGCCGCGATGCAGGCGCGCGCGCACGACCCGCGCGTGACCCGGGCCGGCCGTTTGCGCCGCGGCCTCGCGGCCATCCGCGAGGGAGCCGGCGACGAGACCTTCCTGCTCGGCTGCGGCTCCCCGCTCGGCGCCGCGGTCGGCCTGGTGGACGGCATGCGCATCGGCCCCGACGTCGCGCCGAGCTGGGGCATCGACACCAGCGTGCGCATCCCCGGCACTCGAGCCCACGCTGCCGTCCGCGGCCAACGCGATCCGCAACGTGCTCACGCGCGCATGGATGCACCGGCGGCTCTGGCTCAACGATCCGGACTGTCTGATGGTGCGGCGCACCGACACGAAGCTGTCCTCCGCCGAGCTGTCCTCGCTCGCAGGCGCGATCGCCGCGAGCGGCGGCATGGTGGTGTTCTCCGACGACCTCGGGCGCCTCGGCGCCGAAGAGAAGCAGCTTCTGCGCGACACGCTCGCGCTCGCGCGCGAGATCGACGACGGCGCGCCGCACGGCACCGCCCGCGCGCTCGGTCTGCTCGACGCGCCGGCACCGAGCGGGCTCGTCGGCCGGAGCGAGAGCGCGGCTCTGGCGTTCCTGCTCAACTGGGACGACCAGCCCCACGAGCTGTCTGCGACGCTGCGCGACGTCGTGCCCACGGCCGGTCCGCTGGCGCCGCGTCCGGCGCTCGGCGCGCCCGCCTTCGAGGCCGACGCGGAAGGCGTGGTGCGCGCCTCGCTCGCTCCGCACGGCAGTCTGCTCCTGCGCGTCCATGCCCGCATCGATCTCGCCGTATTCTGCGACTTCGACGGCACCTTCGCGGTGCAGGACGTGGGCTCCACGATCGCGAAGCGCCATGCCGGCGACCGGCGACCCGCCTTGTGGGAGCGACTCAGGCGCGGCGAGCTCAACGCCTGGCAGTACAACATGGAGCTGCTCGATGGCCTCCGGCTCCCGGAGGCCGAGCTCGATGCGTTCTTGCGCACCGTCGAGCTCGACCCCGGCGCTCCGGCGCTCGTCCGCTGGTGCGACGAACGGAGCGTTCCCTTCCGCGTGCTCTCCGACGGCTTCGATCGCAATCTCGATCGCATCCAGCAGCTGACGGGCGTGCGCTTCGCCTACGACGCCAACCGCCTCTGGTACGAGGACGGCGCCTGGCGCATCGCCGCGTGCGGGCCGGACCCGAGCTGCGCCTGCGGCACCGGGCTCTGCAAGCGAGCCCGGATCCGCGCGTTCCGCACGCTCCATCCCGGGGCCTGCATCGTGCACGTCGGCAACGGGCGCGTGTCGGACCTCTGCGGCGCGCTCGCGGCGGACGTGGTGTTCGCCAAGGACACACTCGCGGAGGCGCTCGCCGCGGATGGCGTCGCCTTCGAACGCTTCCGGACGCTCCATGACGTGGTGGCCGGCCTCGAGCGCCTCGAAGCGAAGCTACGGGGCTGAGCTCAGGGCTCGAGCCTCTGCTGCTCCGCGTCCTCGCGGGTCCACTCGTCGCTCGGCATCACGATCCAGAGCACCAGGTAGATCAGCGGGCCCGCGATGCCGAGCGAGAAGAGGGTCATCAGCACGAAGGCGAGCCGGATCACCGTGGCCGGCACGCCGAACTGCTGGGCGAGGCCGCCGCACACTCCCGCCAACATGCGATCGCGCGAGGAGCGGTACCAGTCGCCCGGCGCGTAGCGGGTGGAGAGGAGCGAGCCGCAATGCTTGCACTTGATGGCCGCGGCGCGGACCTCCTCGGCGCAGTAGGGACACACGCGTGTGTCGTCCATCAGCTCGCACCTCGCATCCGGAGCAGCGCCCGGCGATGAGCCAGCAGGGGCAGACTGGCGGTGGTGAGCCCCAGCGCGGAGAGCCCGACCAGCAGCGGGGCCCCGATCAGCGCGAGGGCCAGGTCGGCGGGCAGCCAGGCGCCGAGCCAGGCGGGGCCGAGCCGGAAGACCAGCGCTGCCCAGCCGAGCCCGAGCACGAGGGCCGGCAGCGCTGCGGCCAGCAGCCGGGCGAGCTCGCGACGGAAGCCGACCGGCAGCTGGGCCCGCGCGGCGGCCACGCCCGGCAGGAACGCGGGCGGCTTGGCCAGCTCGTCGAGCGCGAGCCGGAGGGTCCGCTCCACGAGGGCCGGCGAGGGTGCCGGGGCGGGCGCGCCGTCGAGCACGGGCGCCAGCAGGGCCAGATCGACCGCCAGCTCCGCCTCGTCGCGCCGCAGCTCAGTCATGCCCGTCGCCCTCCTGCACCAGCTCACGCGCCGCGCGCACCGCGGCGTGCAGGCGGCTCTTCACGGTGCCGCGGGGGATGCCGAGGATCTCGGCGATCTCGGCCTCGCTCTGGTCCTGGTAGTAGCGGAGGACGAGCACCTCGCGGAGCCGCTCGGGCAGCGCCTCGAGCCGGCGCGTCAGCTCCGCATCGGCGGGCAGGGCGGGCGGGTCCGCCGCGCTCCGTCCCGTGGCCAGCGTCTCGTCGCGCAGCGCGTCGAACGCGCGCCGTCGCGCGTCGAGCCGCCGCCAGCGGTCGCGGCACAGGTTGTTCGCGATCTGGAACAGCCAGGTCGAGAAGCGGCGACTCCGGTCGAAGCGATCGCGCGCGCGGGCCACGCGGATCCAGCTCTCCTGGAACAGGTCGTCGGCGCCGTCGCCCGCCCGCCGCCAGAGGAAGGCGTAGAGCGGACCCCGCCAGCGATCGATCAGCGCCGTGAGCGCCTGCGAGTCACCCGCCTGGACGCGCACCATCAGGTCCTCGTCCGAGCCCACGGGGCGCGACGGTATCGCACGCCTGTCGCCGAACCGCCGCCCCGGAGCGCGGGTACTACGGCGCAGGCCGCGGCCGGGTTCATGCGGCGAAGCCGACCGGCTCGGCTACAACATGCGCCTTCCGCGGCGGAGCTTGGAGGACGGCTTGAGCGCACCGCAGGTGCTGGTCGTGGGCGGCGGTCTCGCGGGCGTCTCGGCGGCCGCGGCCCTGCGCCGGCGCGGCTGCGGGGTGACGCTGCTCGAGCGCGAGGCGCGCGCGGGAGGGCGCGCCGCCGGTTTCGAGCGCGAGGGTTTCCGCCTCGACGCCGCGCCCTTCCTGGTGGGCGCGCGCGAGCAACGCCTGCTCGAGCTGATCGACCGCGCGGGCCTCGCGCAGCGCCTGCTGCCGCTCCGGCCGGTCGCCCTGGCCCACGCGCGTGGCGGCCGCCTCGACCCCGCGCCGCCGGCGGGGCGGCGGCTCGAGGTCGCGCGCATCGGGGGCGTGCGCCTGCGCGAGGCGTGGCGTCTCCACCGGCTCGCGCGGCTCGAACGCCGCTTCGCGGGCCTGCTCGACCCCGAGGCGCCCGAACGGGCGGTGCGGCTCGACGACCGTTCGGCCGCCGACTTCGTACGTCTCTATCTCGGCTCGAGCGTGCTCGAGCGCTGGGCCGAGCCGAGCCTCGGCTCCGATCTGCTCTCGGATGCGAGCGAGCTGAGCCGCGTCGCGTTCCTGCTCGCGCGGCGAGCGCGCGGCGAGGCGCCCCTCGGCACCTTGCGCGGGAGCCCGGCGGAGATCGCCGTCGCGTTGCTCCGGCCGGGGGCGGACTTCCTGGGCGTCGAGGCGCGCTCCCTCGAGCGCGTGGGCTCGGAGCTCGTGCTCGAGACGAGCGCCGGACCGCGCCGCGCGGACGCCGTCGTGCTCGCGCTGCCGGCCGCGGAGACGCTGCGCGTCGCGGCCCCGCTGCTCGCGCCGGCGGAGCGTGAGGCGCTCGCGTCGTCGCCCTCGGTCGCGGCGCTCGTGATGCACGTGGCGCTCGAGCGCGCCGCCGACGCGCAAGGCGACGCGGATCCGCATCCCGCGCTGCGAGGGCCTGCCCCTCGCCACCATCGCGGTGGAGCCGGGCGGAAGCGGCGGGCCGGCGCCCGAGGGCGGCGCGCTCGTCTCCCTCGTCGCGACGCACGCGTGGAGCCGCGTCCATCTCGAGGCCGACGACTCCGTGGTGGAGAAGGAGCTCCTCGGCGCGCTCGCGCGCGCTCTGCCGCAGGCTTCCGCTGCCATCCGGTTCCGCGAGATCCGCCGCTATCCGCACGCGCTCCCGCACTTCGAGGTCGGCCGCTACCGCCAGCTCGCGCGGCTGCGCGGCCTCGACGCGGAGCAGCGCGAGCGCGGCCGGCGCCTCTACTTCGCGGGTGACCACTGGCTCGCGCCGACGCTCGAAGGCGCGGTCGCCTCGGGCCGCCGCGCGGCGCTGGAGCTGGCAGCGGACTTCGGCATCGCAGCCCGCTGACGCCGCGGATCTCGCTCGACGCCGCCCGCATCCGGCGTCGCGCGACCCCGTCGCCAGTTGCGGCGTCACAAGTAGGCGAGGGTCACCCCGGGGCCGCCGGTCTGCGCGTTGCCCGGCTCCACACGCTTCACGTGCGGTAGCTCGCGCAAGCGGCCGCGCAGCCCGCTCATCAAGGCGCCCGTGCCGATGCCGTGGAGGATCTCGAGGCACGACACGCCCGCGCGTGCCGCGTCGTCGAGCGACTTCTCGACCGCCGCCATCGCCTCGTCCACGCGGAGCCCGCGGACATCGACGCGGCTCGGCGTCGCCTCCTCGGGGAGCGGATCGACGCGCACGGCCGGCGCCGGCCGGCGGGCGGCGGGTCGCGTCCGGATGCGCTCGGCCGGCAGCGTGAGCCGCGCGCTCCCGACCTGGATCCGCACGCGGCCCTTCGCGTCGGGCAGCGCGAGCAGCGTGCCCGAGCCGCCCCCCGTCACGTCGACGGCGTCGCCCGGCCGCGCATGGCGCCAGTCGAGGGGCGGAGCGGACGGCAAGGCCGCGCGCGCTCCGCTCGCGCGGCACGGCCTGCTCGACCTTCTTCTCGAGCACCACCAGCTGCTCGCGCGCCCGCGCCGCGTCGCGCGCGCTGCCCCCGCGCTGGAGGCCGCGGATCACCGCGGCGACCTCGGCGTGCGCGCTCTGGAAGGCCTCGTCCAGCTCGGCGCGCATCCCGGCGAAGAGCTGATCGCGCCGCTCCTGGAGGCGCTCGAGCTTGGCGCGGTAGTCGTCGCGCACGGACTCGCTCTCGACGCGGAGACGCGCCGCCTCGCTGCGTTCGCGTTCGAGCGCGGCGCGGCTCGCGGCGAGCTCGGCCAGCATGCGGTCGAGACGGCGGTCCTCGCGATCGAGGAGGCCGCTCGCCCGCTCGAGCACGCTCGCCGGCATTCCCATGCGCGCCGCGACCGCGCGCGCCGAGGAGGCTCCCGCCATGCCGAGGCGCAGCCGGTAGGTCGGCGCGAGCGTCTCGGGGTCGAAGTCGACGCTGGCGTTCTCGAAGCGCGAGTCCACCTCGGCCATCTCCTTCAGCAGGTTGTAGTGCGTGGTCGCCACGACGCGCGCTCCGGCGTCGGCGAGCTGCCTCGAGCACGGCCTGCGCGAGCGCCGCGCCCTCGCCGGGGTCGGTGCCGACGCCGACCTCGTCGAGCAGCACGAGCGTGTGCGGGCCCGGCCTCCGCGCACGATCGCGGCGAGGTTGCGCCATGTGGGCCGAGAACGTGGAGAGGCTCTCGCGGAGGTCCTGCGCGTCGCCGATGTCGGCGAGCACCGCGCTCACGGCGCCGACCCGGGCACCAGGCGCCGCCGGCACGTGGAGGCCCGCCCGCGCCATCAGCGCGGCGAGCGCCGAGCGACTTCATCGCCACCGTCTTGCCGCCGGCGTTCGGACCCGAGATCACCAGCACGTGGAAGCCGCCGCCGAGGCGCAGATCGTTCGGCACCGCGTCGGCCGACGGGAGCAACGGGTGGCGGAGCTGGAGGAGCTCGAAGCGCGCGTCGTCGTCGAGCATCGGGCTCGCTCGCGTCGAGCTCCTCGGCGAAGCGGCGCGCGCGCGAAGGCGAGATCGAGGCGCGCCGAGGGTCGTCGAGGTCCGCCGACCAGCGCGGGCGCGGCGGGCGCGGCGCGCTCGGAGAGCGCCGCGCAGCACGCGCCGCGTCTCGCGCTCGATCGCGAGCTCCGCCTGCTTCTGGCGGTTGTTGAGCTCGACCACCGCCTCGGGCTCGACGAAGAGCGTCGTGCCCGTGGCCGAGGCGTCGTGCACGATGCCCGGCACGCGCGCGCGCGGCGTCCGAGCGCACCGGCAGCACGTAGCGGTCTCCGCGCTGCGTGACGAAGGAGTCCGAGAGCGCGGCCGCGACGTCGCGGTCGCTGAGCAAGCCGTCGATGCGCTGCCTGCGCGCGGCCGGCCGAGCTCGCGCGCCTCGCGGCGCGCGCGCGGCGAGCGCGGGCGAGGCGGCGTCCGCGCACGTGGCCGTCGCTGCTCGAGCGCGGCGTCGATGGCGGCGGCGAGCGCGCCGTGGTCCGCGAGCGCCGCGCGACCTCCGGCGAGGCGCGGGCGCGTCGCTGCGCGCGGCGCGCGAGGAAGCCGCGCGTCTCGCGACCCGCAGGCGCCGCGCCGCGCCACCTCGAGGAGCTCCGCCGGCCGTGAGCGCGCCGCCCTTCGCCGAGGCGCAGCGAGCTCCGCGTCGAGCGTCGCGCAGCTCGCCGAGCGGCAGCCTCGCCCCGTCCAGGAGCAGCGCCCGCGCCTCGCTCGTCTCCGCGAGGCGCTCGGCGCGCCTCGGCGGCTCGGCGGCGAAGGGCGCATTGGCCAGCGCGGCGCGAGCCTGGGGCGTGCGCAGGTGGCGCGCAGCCGGGCGACGCAGATCGGGCCACTCGAGGCGCGCTAGGCGTCGGCGGTGACGCGGAACGGCATGGGGCCAGTGTAGGCCCAGCTTCAGTCGGCGGTCGCGATTGGCCGAGAAGGCCGGGATGCGCGACGAGCTGCTCACCGAGGCGGTCCTCGAGGCGACGCGCGATCTCGATCGCCGCAGCACGCGCGAGATCCTGGAGGCGATCCACGCGCGAGGATCTGCGTGGCCGCCGGCGGTGGGCGCCGTGCTCCCCGAGACTCGAGCGCGCGGTCGACCTGCTCGTGCTCGTGCTCCAGGGCGGCGGCCGCTGGTTCAACGTGGGCGCCGGGCACGAGCGGGCGGCTGGGCGTGCTCGACGCGGCCGAGATCCCGCCCACCTTCGGCTTCCCGGCCGAGCGCGTGCAGGCAATCATGGCCGGCGGCCTCGAGGCCCTCGCGCGCGCGGTCGAAGGCGCCGAGGACCGCGCCGACGACGGCGCGCGCCGCGCTGCGCCGGCGCGAGCTCCTGCCGGGCGACGCCGTCGTCGCGCTCTCGGCGAGCGGGCGCACGCCCTTCGCGCTGGCCGCGCTCGACGAAGCGCCGAGGTGGGCGCGCGCCGCATCGCGATCACGTGCGACCCGGGCTCACCGCTCGTCGGCGCGCGCCGAGGTGGCGATCGCGCCCGAGCGTCGGACCCGAGGTGATCGCGGGCTCGACGCGCATGAAGGGCGGGCTCGCCCAGAAGATGGTGCTGCACCTGCTCTCGACGGCGGTGATGGTGCGGCTCGGCCGCGTCGAGGGAAACCAGATGACGAATCTCGTCCCGGCGTCGCGCAAGCTCGAGGGCCGCGCGCTGCGCATCCTCGCGAGGCTCGGCGCGTCGACGAGGCGCAGGCGCGCAAGCGCTGAGCGAGTGCCACGGGAGCGTGCAGGACGCGCTCGCGCGGCTGCGAGGCGAGCGCTAGCGGAGAGAGAAGGGCCCGGCGGGAGGCACGCCGCCGGGCCCACTCACCCCGGCCTTCAGATCAGGCGGCGGCCTGAGGGCGTTCTTCTCGAGCTCCCTCAGCTTGCGGGCGACGCTGGTCGACCTTGCGCTCGAGCCGCGAGACCTCGGTCGTGCTCGCGATGCGGAGCAGACCGAACAGGCTGCTCGAGCTGTCCTCGAAGCGCGTCTCGGCCTCCTTGCGGAGCTACTCGGCGCGCTTCACCGCGCTGCTGTTCCGGAGCTCGTTGCCGAAGGCTTGCGGCGCGGCGCTCGAGCTGCTTGCGCTACTCCTCGGCGCGCTTCACGAGCGGGCTCTTGCGCAGCTCCGTCTGGATCCGCTTCACCTGGCGCTCGGCGCGCTGCTCGAACTGCTTGCGACCCTGGTCGGCGTGCTTCTGCAGACGCTTCCAGTCGCGTTCCATGTCCTTGAGGGCGCCTTCGAAGCGCTCGCGGCCCTCTTCGATCAAGCCTTGATTCCGTGCCATCCCGGTTCTCCTTCGCTGGGGACGGCGCGAAACCTAACACGACGCGTCACGGCGTCAAGCCCGAACCAATCGAGCTGGATTAGATAACAAATTCAACTATTTACTAACGACGCGGCGCGTTGTCTCCGGGCTACACCAACGCGCTGCGGCACGATCACCAGCGCACCACGGCGCTCGCCCAGCTGAAGCCGGAGCCGAAGCCGGTCAGCGCGATCAGGTCGCCGCGCCGGAGCACGCCCTCCTGCTCAGCCTCCGCCAGCAGCATCGGGATCGAGGCGGCCGAGCAGTTCCCGTAGCGGTCGATGTTGCTGCGCACCTTGCGCGTCGGGATCTCGAGCGCGTTCGCGACGAACTCGTTGATGCGCAGGTTCGCCTGGTGGAAGAGGAAGAGCGACGACGTCATCTCGCTTCACCCCTGACGTCTCGAGCGCCTAGAGGAGCACCTCCGGCATCCGGCTGACGGCGTGCTTGAACACGAAGCGCCCCTCCATCTTCGGGAAGTGTGCTCGGCGTTCGAGGAGCTCCTGGGTCATCCGGACCGCGGAAGTGCCCGGAGCCCGGCGCCTCGATCCAGAGCTTGGTTGCGTACTTTCCCTCGGCGTGCAGCTCGATGCCGAGGATGCCGGAGCTGTCGTTCGGGTCGTCGTTGGCCTCGACCACGACCGCGCCGGCGCCGTCGCCGAACAGCACCGACACGTCGCGCCCTTCGGTGGACTTGTCGAGGCCGGTCGAGTGCACCTCGGCGCCCACCAGCAGGACGCGCCGATACTGACCCGAGACGACGAAGCTCTTCGCGACGGACGAGCCCGTACAGGAAGCCGCTGCACTGCGCGCGCAGGTCGAAGCAGGGCGTCGTGCCGCCGAGGCGCTCCTGCAGGAAGAAGGAAGTGCCCGGGAACTCGGCCTGAGCCGAGAGCGTCGCCAGCACGATGCAGTCGATGTCGCCGGGCTCGAGGCCGGCCTTGCGCAGCGCCTCGCGCGCCGCCTTCTCGGCGAGGTCGGCGGGCAGCTCTCCCTCGCTGATCCAGCGCCGCTCGACGATCCCCGAGCGCTGGCGGATCCACTCGTCGGTGGTGTCCATGAGCGCCTCCAGGTCCTTGTTCGTGACCCGGCGGTCGGGAACGCACATCCCGGTGCCCGTGATCTTGGCTCGCAGCATGCTCACCCCCTCCCGATGGCGTGGACGGCGTCGTGTGTCTCCGCCGCGAGGCCCGCCGGCCGGCCGCCTTCGAACAGCAGCTCGTCGACGCCCTCGAGCAGCGCGCCGAGGCCCGTCGCCGCGCACGCCGAGACGGGCACGGCGCCGTACTCGCGGGCGAGGCGCGCGCCTTCGCCCGGCGGCAGGCGATCGATCTTGTTGAACACCAGCAGCTCGGGCGACCGCGCCGAGCCCCATGTCATCGAGCACGCCCCGGACCGCGGCGATGCGACGGTCCACCTCGCCCGGAGGCGTCCACCACGTGCAGGAAGACGTCGGCTTCGCGCAGCTCTTCGAGCGTGGCGCGGAACGCCGCCACGAGCTCCGGGCGGCAGGTCGCGGATGAAGCCCACCGTGTCGGTGACGATCGCCTCGCGATCGCGCGGGAAGCGCAGCCGCCGCGAGGCCGGGTCGAGCGTCGCGAAGAGCTTGTCCTCGACGAGCGCCTCGGTGCGCGTGAGCGCGCGCAGCAGCGTGCTCTTGCCAGCGTTCGTGTAGCCGACGATCGACAGCACCGGCAGGCCGCGCCGCGAGCGCCGCGCCCGGCGCTGCCGCGCCGCTGGCGCTCGAGCAGGCGCAGCGTCGCGCTCGAGGCGCGTGATGCGCTCGCGCACGCGGCGGCGGTCGATCTCGAGCTTGCGTCTCGCCCGGGCCCGCGGCCGCCGATCGCCGCCGCCGAGCCGCGAGAGCGAGGTGTCGCGCTGCGCGAGCCGCGGCAGCAGGTACTTCGAGCTGCGCGAGCTCGACCTGGAGCTTGCCGTCGCGGCGTGCTCGCGCGCTGCGCGAAGATGTCGAGGATCAGCTGCGTGCGGTCGATCACGCGCAGGTCGAGCGCTTCGGCGAGGTTGCGCGCCTGCACGCCGAGAGCTCGTCGTCGAAGATCACGAGGTCGACGTCGGACTGGAAGCAGCGGATCATCAGATCCTGGAGCTTGCCGGAGCCGATCGCGGTCTTCGGGTCGGGCTGCGGCCGGTTCTGCACCAGCACGTCGACCACCTCGACGCCGGCCGAGCGCGCGAGCTCGCGCAGCTCGTCGGTCGAGTAGTCGGTCTCGGCGCGGTCGCGGCCGGCCGTGATGACGACGAGGATCGCGCGCTCGACGGCATCCACGGATCGGACGCGGGCGCGTGCGGGCGAGCTCGTCCTCGAGCGCACGGATCCAGTCCGGCGAAGTCGAGCTCGAGCTGCGAGGGCAGGGTCGGCGGGAGACGCTCGATGCCGCCGTTGCTCGTGCTGGCCGGAGAGCAGCGCCGCGATGTGGACGGGACCGGGCAGGCCGTCCTCGCGCACCTCGATGGTGGCCATGGCGTCGAGGCGGAGCTTCGCGAGGTCGGTGAGGTCGTCGCGGGTGAGCGGCTCGCCCGCCGAGCGTGGTGTGCAGGCAGCGCACGCCGCGCAGGCGGCCGAGGCCGGCGCGCATGCGGCCCCAGTCCGGCATCACGATCGAGCCCGCGTCGCCGGCCATCACGTGGGTCACGGCACCGCGCCGATCGACCAGCACGCCCGACCTGACGGCCGATCTCCCGGGAGAGCTCCGTGAGCTCGCGGGCCAGCTCGTGGGTGACGAGGCGCTCGGCGGCAGGCGCCGCCGCCCGAGGCGTTCGAGCCGCTGTAGCTGGCTGGCCTTGAGGCCGTGCGTGTTGCCTTCGACGCGGATGGATGGCTTCCTGAGCCGGGCGAACGGCTCTCGAGCGTACGAGCGGTGAGCGGGGCGCCGCCGATGGGGCAAAATCGCGCGCTGGCCCCCGCGGGGACGAATCCCGGAGCAGCCATTTCGGACCCTGGCTCCGAGCACTACTCTTCCGCGTCCGGCCCGCCGAAACGGGGAGGCGATGAGCTCGCGACCGATGTCCCAACGTCCGCCTCTCGCCGTCGTGATCCTCGCGGCCGGCCACGGCACCCGCATGAGCTCCCGGCGCGCGAAGGTGCTCCACGAGATCGCGGGCGACCGATGCTCGCCTACCCGCTCGCGCTCGCGGCGTCGCTGGCGCCCGAGCGCGCTGGTCGTCGTGATCGGCCGCGACGCCGACCAGATCGAGGCGGCCCTCGCGGGGCGCGCGCAGTTCGTGGTGCAGGCCGAGCCGCGCGGCACCGGGCACGCCGTGCAGACGGCGCTGCCCGACGCTCGCCGACTTCGAAGGCGACGTGCTCGATCCTGTACGGCGACATGCCTCTGCTCCGCGACGAGAGCGTCGAGCGCCTGCGCGCGCTCACGGCGGAGCGGGCGCCGCTCGTCGATGCTCACCTCGCCCGAGCCGCTGCCCGGGCTCGTCGTGCGCGGCGCCGACGGCCGCGTCGAGCGCATCGTCGAGTCAGACCGACGCGAGCCCCGAGGAGCGCGACATCCGCGAGGGCAACACCGGCGTCTACCTGGTCGACTGCGACCTGCCTGGCGAGCGCGGTCGCGCGAGCTCGTCGCCGCGCAACGCCCAGCGCGAGCTCTATCTCACCGACATCGTGGCGATCGCGCGCGCGGCGCGGCCTCGCGGTCGAGGCGCTCGCGCTGGCGGACGCCGAAGAGGCGCTCGGCGTGAACACGCGCGCCGAGCTGGCGCGCGCGACGGCGGTCCAGCGCCGGCGCAACGTCGCGCGGCACATGGCCACGGCGTGACGTTCGTCGATCCCGAGCTCAGCTACGTCGACACCGGCGTCGAGATCGGGCGCGACACGCAGATCGACCCGGGCGTGGTGATCACCGGGTCCGACGCGCATCGGCGAGGGCGTGCACGTGAAGGCGCACACCGTGATCGAAGTCGAGCGTGCTCGACGACGACGTCGATGATCGGGCCCTGCGCGCACCTGCGGCCGGGCGACGCGGCTCGCGAGCGGCGTCCGCATCGGCAACTTCGTCGAGGTGAAGAACAGCGTACTCGGGCCGCGGGCGTCAAGGCCGATCACCTGGCCTACATCGGAGACGCCGACGTCGGCGCCGGCTGCGAGCTTCGGCTGCGGCGCCATCACCGTGAACTACGACTGGGAGAAGAAGCACCGCACGACGGTCGGCGAGACGCGTGCGCATCGGCTGCAACGTGAACCTGATCGCGCCGATCGAGCTCGAGCCCGACTGCTTCGTCGCGGCCGGCACCACCGTCACCAAGCACGGTGCCGACCGATGCGATCGCGGTCTCGACGGCCAAGCAGCGCAATCTCGACGGCTGGGGCAAGCGGAAGCGCGCGCAAGCGCAAGCAGCGGAAGGCCGCTGAGGAACAGGGGAGGGCGGCGCATGTGCGGAATCGTCGGCTACGTCGGCCGCTCGCGAAGCGTGCACGAGGTGCTGATCGACGGCCTGCGCCGCCTCGAGTATCGCGGCTACGACTCCGCCGGCGTCGCGGTGTGGGACGGGCGACGAGCTCGTGATCCGGCGCGCGGTCGGCAAGCTCTCGAACCTCGACGCGCAGCTGCGCGGCGACGACCTCCGTCGGCGAGCTCGGCCTCGGCCACACGCGCTGGGCGACGCACGGGAAGCCGAGGTCCCGAACGCCCATCCGCACCGCGCGGGCAGCGTCGCGATCATCCACAACGGCATCGTCGAGAACTACCGCGAGATCCGCGCGGAGCTCGAGGCCGCCGGCTGCACCATCCTGTCCGACACCGACACCGAGCTGGTCGCGCACCTGATCGAGCCGCGAGCTCGAGGCGGGCGCCGATCTGCTCACGCGCCACGCGCGCCGTCGCGAAGCGGCTGGTCGGCTCGTACGCGCTGGCCGTCGTCTCGACGCGCTCGCCCGACCACATCGTGGTCGCGAAGAACGGCGGTAGCCCGATCATCTTCGGCCTCGGCGACGGCGAGTCGTTCCTCGGCAGCGACATCCCGGCGATCCTGCCGCACACGCGCCAGATGCTGTTCCTCGGCGGACGGCGAGTTCGCGGTGCTCTCGCGCGACGGCGTGCAGCTGGTCGACGCCGAGCGGCCACCTGATCGAGCGCGCGCCGCGCACGATCCAGTGGGATCCGGTCTCCGCCGAGAAGGGCGGCTTCGACCACTTCATGCAGAAGGAGATCTTCGAGCAGCCGCGCGCGCTGCGCGACACGCTCGGCACGCGCCTGCGCGAGGAGGACGCTCGACGTCGATCTCGACGGCATCGACCTCTCGCGAGCGCGCCGTCAAGAACATCGAGCGCGTGACGCTCGTGGCCTGCGGCACCGCGCACTACGCGTGCCTGGTCGGCAAGTACCTGATCGAGCAGCTCGCGGGCATCCCCTGCGAGGTCGATCTCGCCAGCGAGTACCGCTACCGGCAAGCCCGATCGTCGGACGCCCACTCCTGCTCGTGCCGGTCTCCCAGTCGGGCGAGACGGCCGACACGCTCGCGGCGCTGCGCGAGGGCAAGAGCGCGCGGTGCGCGCGTGCTCGCGATCTGCAACACGCGCGACTCGGCGATCGCGCGCGAGAGCCACGACGTGCTCTACACGAACGCCGGCCCCGAGATCGGCGTCGCCTCCACCAAGTGCTTCACGGCGCAGTTCCTGGCGCTCTACCTGCTCGCCATGAAGCTCGGCATCGCGCGGCAGCACGCTCGACGCCGACGACGCTGCACCGCATGTTCGCCGAGCTGCGCAGCCTGCCGCGCATGGTCGAGAAGCACGCTCGCGCTCGACGGCGCAGATCCGCGACGGTGGCGCAGAAGCTACTTCCGCGCGACGAACTTCCTCTTCCTCGGCCGCGG
Organism: uncultured delta proteobacterium; assembly: GCA_963716895.1. GTDB lineage: Bacteria > Myxococcota_A > UBA9160 > UBA9160 > UBA6930 > JBFIYM01. The sequence continues at coordinate 1,329,377 of CAVQUJ010000010.1, read as the reverse complement.
GATCATGTACCCGATCGCCCTCGAGGGCGCGCTCAAGCTGAAGGAGATCTCGTACATCCACGCCGAGGGCTACGCGGCGGGCGAGATGAAGCACGGCCCGATCGCGCTGATCGACGAGAACATGCCCGTCGTCGTGATCGCGAACGCGGAGCCCGGTCTACGACAAGATGATCTCCAACCTCGAGCAGGTGCGCGCGCGCGACGGCCAGGTGATCGCGATCGCCAGCGAGGGCGACGAGGCGATCGACGAGAAGGCGGACGAGGTGATCCGCATCCCCGAGCTCGGCGAGTACCTGACCGCGCTGCTCGCCACGATCCCGGTGCAGCTGCTCGCCTACCACGTGGCCGACGCTCAAGGGCACCGACGTCGACCAGCCGCGCAACCTCGCGAAGAGCGTGACGGTCGAGTAGTTGCGCAGGCCCGCGCGCCGAGCCCTGCTGACGCTGTGCATGCTCGCAGCGGCTGCAGCCTTCGCGGCGGAGGAGCCGAAGGAGCGCCTGTCGGAGCTGTTCACGCGGGGCGCGGGGCAGGCGGAAGCCACGCGCGTCGGCGACGGCATCTTCGGGGTCTCGGGCACCGGCAACGCCTACCGCGTGCTCACGTCCGAGGGCAGCGTCGTCGTCGATACCGGCCTCGGCATCGAGGCGAAGCGGCACCACGAGCTGCTGCTGGCGGTGGGAGACGCGCCGGTCCGCGCGCTCGTCCTCACGCACGCCCACGCCGACCACATCGGGGGCGCCGCGCTCTGGCTGGGCCCGGGCGTCGAGGTCATCACCAGCCGCGCCTTCGTGGCACGCAACCGCGACCAGCTCCGCCTCGACCCGTTCCGCTCGCGCCGCGCGCGTGTGCTGTGGGCCGCCGTGATGGACGAGCGCGCGGTGGCCCAGGCGCCGCCCTATCCCGAGGTGGCGCCCGACCGGCTGGTGGACGACCGCTACCGCTTCACCCTCGGAGGCGTCGCGTTCGAGGTGCTCGCCACCCCGGGTGGCGAGGGGCCCGACGGCCTCTCGCTCTGGCTGCCCGAGCGCCGCGCGCTCTTCACCGGTGACCTGCTCGGCCCCACCACCGCGAGTTTCCCGAACCTGTTCACGCTGCGCGGCGAGAACCTGCGCGAGGCGCTGCCGATCGTGGAGTCTCTCGATCGCCTGCTCGCCCTCGATCCCCCGCCAGACCTCCTGTTGCCCGGTCACTTCGAGCCCGTGGTCGGCGCCGAGAAGATCCGTGCCCTGCTGACGCGGACGCGCGACGCGATCCGCTACGTCCACGACGCCACCGTGGCCGGCATGAACGAGGGCAAGGATCTCTGGACGCTGATGCGCGAGGTGAAGCTGCCGCCGGAGCTCGCCGTGTCCGAGCAGTACGGGCGCGTGCCCTGGGGCGTGCGCGCGATCTGGGAGAGCTACACGGGCTGGTTCCGGTACGAGTCCACGAGCGAGCTCTACGCGGTTCCGCCCACCGCCGTGGCGAAGGATCTTGCGGCGCTCGCCGGAGGCGCCGGCGCGATCGGGGCGCGAGCGCGCACGAAGGTCGAGCAGGGCCGCCCGGAGGAGGCGCTCCCCCTGCTCGACGTCGCGCTCGCCGCCGAGCCGGGCAACCGTGTCGCGCTCGAAGCGAAGCTCGCGGCGCTCGAGGCGCTGCTCGGCCGTGACGGCGAGAACTTCCAGCTCGGCGGCTGGCTCCGTCACGAGATCGGGCTCACGCACGAAGCGCTCGCGGGCCGCTGAATCCCGCGCAGGCGGCTGCTAGTTTCCGCCGCCGTGCTTGCCGACGCACTTCTCGAGGGCCTGAACCCCGAGCAGCGCGAGGCGGTCCAGACCACCGAGGGTCCGCTGCTCGTGCTCGCGGGCGCGGGCAGCGGCAAGACGCGCGTGCTCACCCACCGCGATCGCCTGGCTGATCGGCGCCTGCGGCATCGCGCCCGAGGCGATCCTCGCCGTCACCTTCACCAACAAGGCCGCGGGCGAGATGCGCGAGCGCGTCGAGAAGCTGCTCGGCCCGGACGGCGCGCGGCGTCTGGGTCGCGACCTTCCACTCGACCTGCGTGCGCATCCTGCGCCGCGAGATCGGGCACCTCGGCCGCTCGCGCGGCTTCGTGATCTACGACGAGGACGACTCGCTCGGCGTGGTGCGGGAGGCGCTGCGCCGCCACGGCCTCGACCCGAAGGCACGCGACGCGCGGCGCCTGCGCTGGCGCATCGACCAGTGGAAGAACGCGGGCCTGCTCGCCGGCGGCGGCGGCCGAGCGCGCGGAGGACCTCGAGAGCGAGCGAGTCCGCCGAGGTCTACGCGCACCTACCAGCGGCTCCTCGCCGAGGCGAACGCCCTCGACTTCGGCGACCTGCTGCTGCTCACCGTCGAGCTCTTCGAGCGCTTCCCCGCAGGTGCTGCGCCACTACCAGGAGCGCTGGCAGTACGTGCTGGTGGACGAGTACCAGGACACCAACCGCGTCCAGTACCGGCTCGTGAACCAGCTCGCCGCGCGCGCACCGCAACCTGTGCGTCGTCGGCGATCCCAACCAGTCGATCTACCGCTGGCGCGGCGCCGACGTGCAGCAACATCCTCGACTTCGAGCGCGACTTCCCGGACGCGCAAGGTCGTGAAGCTCGACCGCAACTACCGCTCGACGCAGCGCATCCTGTCGGGCGCGAGCGCGGTGGTCGAGCACAACCGCGGCCGGCCGCGAAGCGCATGCATCACCGAGCGCGGCGAGGGCGAGCGCATCGTCGCTGTACCGCGCCCGCGACGAGCGCGACGAGGCGCAGTTCGTGGTGCGCGGCATCCTCGAGGAGGTGCGCGAGCGACGGCCGCTCCTTCGGCCAGTGCGCGGTCTTCTACCGCACCAACGCGCAGTCGCGGCCGATCGAGGAGGAGCTGCTCAAGTACGACGTGCCCTACGTCGTGGTGGGCGGGCGTGCGCTTCTACGACCGCGCCGAGGTGAAGGACGTGCTCTGCCTACCTGCGCCTGCTCGTGAATCCCGCCGACGCGCGGCGCTGCGCCGCATCGTGAACCGGCCGGCGCGCGGCATCGGCAAGACCACCCTCGAGCGCGCCGAGGCGATCGCGCGCGAGCGCGGCGTCGCGCTGCTCGAAGGCGCTGCGCGCGTTCGCGGCCGAGCGAGCCGGGGCGCGCGCGGCGCGCGCGGTGCGCGAGCTTCGTCGCGCTGCTCGACGCGCTCACCGCGCGAGCTGCGCCACGCGCTCCCCGCCGAGGCGATCGAGCGCGTGCTCGAGCGCACCGGCTACCTCGCGCGCGCTCGAGCGCGAGGGGACGCCCGAGGCCGAGGCGCGCCTCGAGAACCTGCGCGAGCTGCTGCTCGGCGCCGAGGACTTCGCCGCCGCGAACGCGCGGCGAGTCCGACGGCCGGAGCCCGCTCGAGCAGTTCCTCGATCAGGTGGCGCTGGTCTCCGACCTCGACTCGGCCGAGCTGCGCGACGACCGCGTCTCGCTGATGACGGTGCACTCGGCCAAGGGCCTCGAGTTCCCGGTGGTGTACGTGGTCGGGCTGGAGGAGGGCGTCCTCCCGCACCAGGCCTCGAGCAAGGATCCGCGCTCCGTCGAGGAGGAGCGCCGGCTCTGCTACGTGGCGATGACGCGCGCGATGGAGCGGCTCACGCTGGCCTGGGCGCACGAACGCCGGCGCTACGGCTCGCGCAGCTTCGGCACGCCGTCGCGCTTCCTCGCCGAGATCCCGCCCGCGCTCGTCGAGAAGCTCGGCGCGCCCGAGTGGGAGGCGCACGACGACCGGCCCGCGTACGACTACTCCTACGACCAGAGCCGCGGCTCGCGCGGCTCGGCGCCGCGACGATTCGGGCGTCGCGGCCCGGCATGCGCGTGCGCCATCCGATCTTCGGCGCCGGCACCGTGCTCGAGGTGATCGGCAACGGGCCGGGCCAGGCGCTCCGCATCCGCTTCGACCGCGCGGGCGTGAAGAAGATCATCGTGCGCTACGCGAACCTGGAGTTGGGATAGTGGGCCTCCTCGAGGCGGCGCGTCTCGGTCGCCTCACGCGCGCGGCGTCGCAGCTGGCGCTGCTGCGCGCGGGGCTCGCAGCCGGCCTGTTCGCCGCGCTGGCCGAGCCGCAGAGCCCCGACGAGCTCGCGGCGCAGCTCGCCGCGCCGCCCGAGCTGTGCGCCGCCGCGCTGCGCGCCGCGCACGCGAGCGGCTTCGCAGTACGCCGCGGCAAGCGCTACCAGCGTTCGAAGTTCGTGGAGTGGCTCACGGCCTCGCCCGACGGCGACGCCGCCCGCGCCATGCTCGACCAGGTCGGCGCTCTCGTACGCGCCGGCGCTGGACGCGCTGCCCGCCCTGCTGCGCGGCGCGCCGCGGCCGGCGTGGGGCGGCGAGGAATCCGCCGCGCGCGTGGCGCGCGCGAGCCGCCTGCTCGAGGCGCGAGCGCTGGCGGCGCTCGACCGCGTGCCGGGCGCGCGCAGCGCGCGTCGCATCATCGACGTCGGCTGCGGCGAGGGCAGCTTCCTCGCCGCGCTGCTCTCCCACTACCGCGACGCGCTCGGCGTCGGCGTCGAGCGCGAGCCGGCCGTCGCCGAGCGCGCGAGCCGGCGGCTCGTGGCCGCGCAGGTGCATCGGCGCGGCGAGATCTGGGAGGCGGACGTGCTCGGCGAGCAGTTCCCCGCCGGCGAATGGGATCTTGCTCTCCTGAACCAGGTGCTGCACTACTTCCGGGATCCGGAGCGCGACGTGTTGTTCGCGCGCCTCCTGCAGCGGCTCGCGCCGAACGGCGTGCTTGCGATCCAGACGTCCGTGGTGCAGGACGGCGTCTTCGCGCGCGCCACGGGGATGGCTGCGACCGCTGCGCTCTTCGATCTCTTCCTCCACTCCCACGACAATCTCTCGGGTCTGCCCGATCCGACGGATCTCCAGGTGCGGCTGCGCGCGGCGGGCTTCGCGCGCGTCGGCAGCGTCTCGATCGTGCCGGGCGGCTCGCTTCGCTATGTCTGGGCGAGCCGAAGCTAGGAGCCCGACCGCGTGCGCAGCCTATGGATGCCGCTGGCATTGCTCGGCTTGCTCTGGCTCGGCGTCACCTGCGCGCAGCGGCCGCCGGCGCCCGAGAGCGCCGCTCCGCCCGGCGACGCGGCGGCGCTCCTGACCGGCGCGTGCCAGCGTGCGCTGGCGAGCCTCGCGCCGGAACGCGAGCCGGCGCAACGGGATCCCCTCGCGCTCCCGCCCGAGCTCGGCCCGGCGCTCCGCGCGCTCCACGGCACCGGCATGGGCAGCCGCGTCGACGCGCTCGAGAGCGCGGTCGAGCGCAGCGCGCGGCTCGCGCTCGCCGACACCGGGCCGTGGCTGAGGGACTCCGCCGCGCGCTTCACCCCCGAGAGCTCGAGCATGCTCCTCGGAGGCGCCGACGACGCGGTCTCCACCGCGTTCCGCGACGCGCGCGAAGCGGACCTCCGCGCGCAGCTCGCGCCCGCTGCGGAGCGTCGGCTCGAGGAGACGGGTGCCCCGGCCGCGCTGGAGGACGTTCGCGCCCGCGCGAGCCGCCTGCCGCTCCCGCGCAGGGTCGACCTCGATCTGGTGTCCGTCGTCACAGATCGGGCGGTCGCCAGTTTCTTTACTGTGCTCGCCGAAGAAGAACGGCGCATGCGCCAGGAGGTGTTCTGATGATCCGGCGATTCTCGGGTTCGTGGCATCGCGCGGTCGCGCTGACGGTATTGCTCGGCTTCCTGCCGTTCGCGGGTGGTTGCTTCGGTTCGTTCAACCTGACGCGCAAGATCTACCAGTTCAACAAGAGCGTCTCACCCGACAAGTGGCTGCGCTGGCTCATGTTCCTCGCGCTGAACCTCCTGCCGGTCTATCCGTTTGCGAGCCTCGTCGACATCTTCTTCGCGAATCCCTGGGAGTTCTGGGCGGGCGACAATCCCGTCACCGCGTCCCTCGAGCCGCAGACGGTGGTCGGCCCGAACGGCGAGGTGGCGAGCCTGATCCCCGTAGCGAACGGCGCGCGGATCGTGGTGACGGAGCCGTCGGGCGCGGTGCACTCGACGACGCTGCTCCGCGAAGGGCACGGCGCCGTCGCAGCCTACGACGACCAGGGCCACCTCGTCGCCCGGCTGGTCGGTCTCGGCACCGGCGAGCCGCGCCTCATCGATCTCGCTGCCGCCCGTTAGGGGCCGGGGCGGGTCGGCGAGCCCTTCAGCTCGACCACGTTGCCGTCCGGGTCGCGGAGATACAGCGACGGGCCGTAGCCGTCCGCGCCGTAGCGTTCGCCCACGTCGCCGGGCTCGACACCGTGCGCGCGCAGGTGCGCGGCGAGCGCCGCCGTGTCGAAGGGCTCGATGCGCAGGCAGAAGTGGTCGACGTTCTTCGCGGCCGGATCCGGCGCGCCGCCGCCGGCCTTGCCGAGCGGCGAGCCGACCGGCACGAGGTCGATCAGCGAGGCGCCCGCGCGCAGCTGCACGAGCCCGAGCGCGTCGATGCGGCGCTCCTCGCTGCAGCCGAGCACCCCGACGTAGAAGCGCAGCGCGGCGTCGAGGTCGCGCACGCGCAGCACCACGTGATCGAGCCCGAGCAGCTTCGGCGGCGCCGTCATCCGCGGCGGTAGGTGCGCTCGAGGCCGCTCCGCGCGCGGCCACGCTCGAGCGCCAGCTCGATCAGGCGATCCAGCAGCGCCGGGTACGAGAGCCCGCTCGCCTGCCAGAGCCGCGGATACATCGAGACCTCGGTGAAGCCGGGCAGGCTGTTCAGCTCGTTCAGGTAGAAGCGGCCGGTGTCGCGGTCGAGGAAGAAGTCCACGCGCGCGAGCCCCGCGCCCTCGAGCACGCGGAAGGCCTCGAGCGCGAGCCGCTGCGCCTCGGCCACCTGCTCCTCGTCGAGCGGCGCCGGCACCAGCAGCTCGGTGCGCTCGTCCACGTACTTGGCCTCGTAGTCGTACCACTCCGCCTTCGGCACGATCTCGCCCGGCACGGAGGCCTCGGGCGCGTCGTTGCCGAGCACCGCCACCTCGATCTCGCGCGCGTTCACCGCCTGCTCGATCAGCAGCTTCGTGTCGTAGCGGGCGGCGTCGCGCAGCGCGTTCGAGCAGCTGCTCGCGCGTCTTGGCCTTGTGGATGCCGACCGACGAGCCGGAGTTCGCGGGCTTCACGAAGCAGGGCAGGCCGATCGCGCGCAGGCAGCGCTCGACCACGCCCTTCGCATCCGCGGCCAGCTCGTGCGCCTTCACCGCGAGCCACGGCACCACCGGGATCCCGGCCGCCTCGAGCAGGCGCTTGCTGACCTCCTTGTCCATCTGGAGCGCGGAGCCGAGCACGCCCGAGCCGACGTACGGCACGCCGGCCAGCTCGAGGAAGCCCTGGAGCGAGCCGTCCTCGCCGCCGCTGCCGTGCACGATGGGCAGGATCACGTCGAGCTGCGCGGCCGGCGCGCCGCTCGCGACCGACACCAGCGTGCGTGTGCCCGGCACCGCCGGCAGCGTGACCTCTTCGCCCTTCACCGCGGAGGCGGGCAACATGCCGGGCGCGCCGAGCCGCCAGCGGCCGTCCTGCGCGATCGCGACCAGCGTGAGCTCGTAGCGCGAGGGGTCGAGCGCCTGCAGGATCGAAGTCGCCGAAGCGATCGAGACCTCGTGCTCGACCGAACGTCCGCCATAGACGATCCCGACGCGAAGCTTGTCCATCGCCCCTCCCCACCCCCGAAGCGATTCGGAACATAGCCGGCACGCCTTTGGACGCCGCGACCGGCGACGGGGTAGGCCGCCGCCGGATGCGGGCGGCGTGGACCGGCGCGCGGCGGCTGATGAGCGGGCACAGCGGAATCGAGAGCAGGAGTTGCTGCTTGACCGGCCGCGCACGCGGCCTCTACGCTCGGCCCGATGTCGCTGCTTCCTCCGGAGCTCGACGCCAAGCAGGACGCGCTCGCCGCGCGGCTCGCGCGGGCCGGGCGCGTGCTCGTGGCCTTCTCGGGCGGCGTCGACTCGAGCTACCTCGCGTGGGCCGCCCACCGCGCGCTCGGCGCCGGGCGCGCTCGCCGTGACGGCCGTCTCGCCCGTCCTATCCGGAGAGCCACCGGCGCATCGCCGAGGACGTGGTGCAGCGCTTCGGCATCGCGCATCGCTTCGTGGACACGCACGAGATGGAGCGGCCGGGCTATCGCGCGAACGGGCCCGAGCGCTGTTACCACTGCAAGAGCGAGCTGTTCGAGGTGCTCGGCCGGCTGCGCGACGAGCTCGGCTTCGACGCCGTGGCCTACGGCGTGAACCTCGACGACACCGGCGACTTCCGCCCCGGTCATCGCGCGGCCGAGGAGCGCGGCGTGCTCTCGCCGTTCCTCGACGTCTCGCTCGGCAAGGCGGAGATCCGCGCGCTCTCGCGCGCCGCCGCGCTGCCCACCGCCGAGCTGCCCGCCTCGGCCTGCCTCGCCTCGCGCCTGCCCTACGGGACGGAGGTGACGAAGGAGCGCCTCGCGCAGGTGGAGCGAGGCGGAGGACCGGCTGCGCGCGCTCGGCTTCCGCCAGCTGCGCGCTGCGACACCACGGCGCGGTGGCGCGCGTCGAGATCGCGCCCGAGGAGCTGCCGCGCGCGCTCGACCCGGAGGCCGCGCGCGCCATCGTCGCCGCGCTGAAGCCGCTCGGCTTCCGCTACGTCGCGCTCGACCTCGAGGGCTACCGCATGGGCGCGCTCAACGAGGTGCTGCCGGTCGAGCAGCCAAGGCTCGTGAGCGCCGCCGCGTCGTGCGCTGCGCGGGCGCGCCGCGCGACCTCGGCCTCGACCAGGGCCGGGCCGCCGAGGGCGCGATCCGTGCGGCGGTGCGCGACGGAAGGCCCGACGGCCGCTCGCTCCGCGTCGCCCGCGACCTCGAGCGCTTCTACCCGCACCATGCGGAGCGCATGCAGGGCCTCTCGCTCGGCGCCGGCGTGCCGGCGCGCGTTCTCTCGGCGCGGCTCGCAGAGCTGCTCGCCGGCGACGCGGGCCTCGCCGTCGCGCTCTCGAGCGAACGCGCGCCGGGCGCGCTGCTCGGGCGCAGCATTCACGCCGCGCCGGGTTCGCTCGTCCTCCGCGCGAGCGCGCCCGACAACGACTACCGCACGCTCGAGCTGGCGCCGGCCTGGAGCGCGGCCGCGTGGATCGGCGTGAACGAGCACGGCCTCGCCGCCACGGCCACCGCGCTGCCCGCGGCCGAAGCTCAGCTCGCCGGCTGCGCCGCACCCGCGCAGCTCCTCGTGCAGGACGTCCTCCAGCGCTTCGACAGCGTGGACAAGGCCGTGGAATGGGCGCTGCGGCGGCCGGCCGGCGGTACGGCTTCGCTGCTCCTCGCCGACGCCTCGGGAAGCACCGCCGCCGTCGGGATCGAGGGACGGGAGCGCCGGCTCATCGGCGCCGGTGAACCTGCGCTCGTGGGCCTCGGCCCGCTGGCGGCGCGCGCCTCGCTCGAGAAGGCGCTCGCCGAATCGTCGCGGCTCGACGCAGACGCGCTCGCGCGGCTGCTCGACGCGGCTGCCGCGCACGCACCGCTCGTGGCCGTCGCCGACCCGCTCGGCCGGCGGCTGGGCGTCTCGCGCGGCGGGGCCGCGCTCGAGTGGCACGGCATGGAGCCGCGCTAGCCACCCATCCGTTCCCGCTGCAGGCCCGACAGCGCCTGGTAGAACGCCAGCGTTCCCGCGCCCCCCGAGATCCCGAAGTTGATCACGAGCTGAGGCAGGGTGGCCAGATGTTCGGGCGCGAGCCCCCAGCTCGGCGCCAGCACCGACGCGCACAGGGCCGTCACGTTCACGCTGCTCTCGAGCAGCGTCACGAACGCCGACCATGCCGGCGCCTTCCAGGTCACCAGCCAGCAGAGCCCGCAGGCTGCGTAGTATCCGGTGCGCAGCTCGGGCCAGGCCGCGAAGCCCACGGCGCGAACGTTCGCGCCCGCCAGCCAGTCGGCGAGGGCGAACGCAAGCGTCGCGGCGTAGTAGGCGCGCGCCCAGGCGAGAGAGCGAGGAGACATGCGGTGCGGATCGGCGCGCCGCGGCGTCCCCTGGAGCCACGGCCGCGAGCTTTGGCGGCCGCAGCTCGGCGCGGCACACTGCACGCCGATGCGTTGGCTCCTGCTCGCTCTCGTGCCGCTCGCAGCCGCGCTGGCGGTCTGGCTCCGGCCCAATCGCGCCGAGGTCGATCCGCGCCTCGCGCTCGAGCACTGGGACGCCGTCGCCGACGGCCTGCACAACTCCAACACCGACATGATCCTCTGGCACGGCGACTTCCTGCTCGTGCACGACGCGCGGCCCTACCACTTCGGCTCGCCCGAGGCGCGCCTCGTCCTGCGCCGCTCGCGCGACGGCCGCGACTGGACGAGAGCTCGCGCGCTTCCAGGTCCCCGGCAAGGACATCCGCGACCCGAAGCTCGCGGTGATCGGCGGCAGGCTCTTCCTCTACGCGCTGCCCAACTCCGGCGTGGCTGGCGACGCCCGAGGGCACCGTGCTCGCGACGAGCGACGACGCGCGTCCACTGGACGCCGTTCGACGCCGGTCGAGCCCGACGGCTGGCTGTTCTGGCGGCCGAAGTCGCCCGACGGCGGACGCACCTGGTACGTGCCCGCCTACTGGTACGAGCACGGCAAGTCGATCCTGCTGCGCTCGACCGACGGCCGCCGCTGGGAGCAGGTCTCCGTGATCCACGACGGCGACGGCAACGACGAGACCGACATCGAGTTCCTGCCCGACGGCCGCGCTGCTCGCCACGGCACGGCTCGAGGTCACGCCCGACACCGTGCTCGGCAACTACGACGGCCGCACCGCGATCGCCGTCGCGGCGCCGCCCTACACCACGTGGACCACGCAGGAGAGCCGGGTCACGCGCCTCGACGGCCCGAACCTGTTCCGGCTCGACGGCGTGATCTACGCCGTCGCGCGCTACCAGCCCGAGCCCAACGGCTTCTTCACGCGCATGGGCGGCGTGCTCTCGCGCAAACGCACCGCGCTCTACCGCGTCGAGCCCGACCGGCTGGTGCGCCTCTCCGACCTGCCGAGCTCCGCGGACACGTCGTACGCCGGCGTGGTCGTGCGCGACGGCGCGCTCTACGTCGACTACTACACGAGCCGCATCGACCGCGATTGGCCCTGGCTCATCGGGATGCTGCTGCGAACCGACATCCGCATGGCGCGCATCCCGCTCGAAGCGCTGCGGGAGGTGTCGGCGGCCCACCCGTAGGGGCTCCGCTAGCGCCGTCCGCCGCCTCCGCCGCGCCGCCCTCGCCCGCCGCGGCCCCGGCCGCCTGCCGCCGCCGCTGCCTCCTCCGCCGCCTCCGCCCTCGCGGCGCTCGGGCACGAGATCGCGCGCGGCGCGTCGCGGCGGCCGCGCTCGCGGCGTCGTCGCGCACCGTCGTCTCGGGCCGGTGCTCCGTCAGATAGGAGGCCGCGATCGCGGCGAGGTCGCGCACGGCCCTCCTCGCTGGTCGCGAGGCGCCGGATCAGCGGCACGAGGCGGTCGATCTGCCACTCGCGCTCGCGGGTCGGCATGTGGCGGATCTCGTGCTCGATCTTCACCGCGAGCCGCTCGCCGATGCGCTCGACGAAGTCATCTCCTCGGTCGGCAGCGGGCGCTCCTGGATCGCGATGCCCGTGACGTTCTGCAGGTTGCGGAAGTTGCCGATGTCGAGACCCGAGACCAGCGAGATCGCCACGCCCGCCTTGCCCGCGCGCCCGGTGCGGCCGGTGCGGTGCACGTAGACCTCGGCGTTCTCGGGCGCGGCGTAGCCGATCACGTGGGAGAGGTCGCTGATGTCGATGCCGCGCGCCGCCACGTCGGTGGCGACCAGCAAGCGCAGCTCGCCCGCCTTGATGCGCGCCATCGCCTTCTCGCGGGCGGCCTGCGTGAGGTCGCCCGAGATCTGGTCGGCGTCGAAGCCGTGGCGCTGCAGGTACGGACGTCACGAAGCGCACGTCGTCCTTCGTGTTGCAGAAGATCGAGCGCGCTCTCGGGGTCCTCGTACTCGAGGACGCGGCGCAGGTTCGCCTCCTTCTCCTGCGCGGTCGTCACGTAATAGCCGTGCTCGATCTCGCTGCGGCGAGGCGTGGCCCTCCACCAGCGAGAGGAACTCGGGCTCGTTCAGGAAGCTGCGCGCCAGCGCGAGCACCTTGCTCCGGGCATCGTGGCCGAGAACAGGCAGCTCTGGCGCCGCTCGGGCAGGTAGCTCTTGATCTCCTTCATGTCGGGCCAGAAGCCGAGCGAGAGCAGCTCGTCGGCCTCGTCGAAGATCACGATGCGCACGTCGGTCGAGCTGCATGCGCCCGGCGCCGAGGTGATCGAGGATGCGCCCGGGCGTGCCGACGACCACGTGCGCGCCCGCGCGGAGCCCGTCGTTCTGCGCGCCGTAGGCCGACGCCGCCGTAGACGGCAGGCAGCGCACGCCGCGGGGCTTGCCGAGCGCGGTCACCTCCTCCGCGATCTGGTTGGCGAGCTCGCGCGTCGGCGCGAGCACGAGCGCCTGGGTGCGCCGCCAGCGGCGGTGTCGACCGCCACGCGATCGGGATGCCGAAGGCGCCGGTCTTGCCGCTGCCGGTGCGCGCCTGCACGATCAGGTCGCCCGCCGCTGCTGCATCAGCCGGGATGCGCCTGGCCTGGACGGGCATCGGGTCGGTCCAGCCGAGATCGGCGACGCCGCGGCGGAGATCCTCGGGGAGGTCGGAGAAGACGGACGAGTTGGATTCGGTCAAAGCGGCTCGCACGGTAGCGGTTCCTTCCGCGGTTTGCTGGGTCGCGGGCCTCGGCTCCTTGCAGTCCGCTCCGCATGCGACCGCAGGTCGGCAGCGCGACTCGCCGAAGTCGAGCGCATCGCGAAGCTCGCCCGGCTGCGCCTCGACGCGGAGGAGGTGGCCGACGCTCGCCCGCGGCTCGGCGCGATCCTCGAGTACGTGAGGCTGCTCGAGGCGGTGGACACGCGCGGCAGTCGAGCCCACCTGCCACGTGCTGCCGCTCGCGACCCCGCTGCGTGCGGACGAGCCGAGCGCGCCGCTCCCGCCCGAGGCGGTGCTCGCGAACGCGCCCGCGGCGGCCGACTCGGCCTTCCCGTGCCGCGCGTGCTCGGCGACGAGGTGGAGGGTTGAGCGGTGGCGAGCGGGGAGTCGCTCGCCGAGCTGCGCGCGGCTCTCGATCGAGGCGAGCTGCGCGCGACCGACCTGGTCGAGCGGCTCGCTCGCGCGCGCCGAAGCGCCGACCGAAGCTGCACGCGCTCCTCTCCACGCGCCGCGAGCGCGCCCTCGCGCGAGGCGGCCGAGTCCGACGCGCGCCGCGCGCGCGGCGCGCGCGCGCTCGCCGCTCGACGGCATCCCCGTCGCGCTGAAGGACAACATCGTGCAGGCGGGCGAGCCGGCGAGCTGCGCGTCGCGCATCCTCGAGGGCTACGTCTCGCCCTTCGACGCGACCGTCGTCGCGCGGCTGCGCGCGGCCGGCGCCGTGATCGTGGGCCGCACCAACATGGACGAGTTCGCGATGGGCTCGTCCACCGAGAACTCCTGCGCCGGGCCGACGCGCAACCCGTGGGATCCGGAGCGCTCGCCCGGGCGGCTCGTCGGGCGGCTCCGCGGCGGCGGTCGCCGCGGGCATCGTGCCGGCTCGCGCTCGGCAGCGACACCGGCGGCTCGATCCGCCAGCCGGCGGCGCTCTGCGGCGTCATCGGGCATGAAGCCCACCTACGGGCGCGTCTCGCGCTACGGGCTCGTGGCGTTCGCCTCGTCGCTCGATCAGATCGGCCCGTTCGCGCGCACGCGCGGCGGACTGCGCGGCTGCTGCTCGACGACGATCGCGGGCCACGACCCGGCGGACTCGACCTCGCTGCCCGAGCCCGCGCCCGGCCTCGCGCGCGGCGCTCGACCGGCGACGTCGCGGGCCTGCGCGCTCGGGCTGCCGCGCGAGTGCTCGACGACGCCGAACGGCGTGCGCGCCCGGCGTGCATCGCGCGCGTCCGCGAGCCGCGGTGGCCGAGCTCGAGCGCGCGGGCGCGAAGGTGCGCGAGGTCGTCGCTGCCGCACACGCGCTACGCGATCGCGGCCTACTACCTGATCGCGACGGCCGAGGCGTCGAGCAACCTCGCGCGCTTCGACGGCGTGCGCTACGGGCTGCGCGCCGCCGACGCCGGGCGGCGTCACGGCGCTCTACGAGGCGCACGCGCGCCGAGGGCTTCGGCGCCGAGGTGAAGCGCCGCATCCTGCTCGGCACCTACGTGCTCTCGGCCGGCTACTACGACGCCTACTACCGCAAGGCGCAGCAGGTCCGCACGCTGCTCCGCCGCGACTTCGAGGCGGCGTTCCGAGAGCTGCGACGTGATCGTGATGCCGACCACGCCCGAGGTCGGCCTTCCGGCTCGGTGAGAAGGCCAGCGACCCGCTCGCGATGTACCTGAGCCGACGTCTTCACGGTGCTCGGCGAACCTCGCCGGGCTGCCCGGGATCTCGATGCCCGTGCGGGCTCGCACGCCGCGACGGGCGGCGCTCCCGGTCGGCCTCCAGCTCCTCGGGCCGCCCGCTCGACGACGCGACGCTGCTGCGCGTCGCCGACGCCTACCAGCGCCGCACCGACCACCACCGCGCGAGGCCGCCGGCATGAGCCCGACTTCGAGACGTGATCGGGCTCGAGGTGCACGTCCAGCTGCGCACGCGCAGCAAGCTGTTCTCGCGCGCGCCGACGTGCTTCGGCGCGCGCCCAACCACTCACGTCAGCGCCGTGCTGCCTCGCGCTGCCGGGCGACGCTGCCGGTGCTGAACGGCGTGGCGCGTCGAGCTCGCGATCCGCGCGGCGCTGGCCACCCACTGCAGCGTGCACCCGCACTCGGTGTTCGCGCGCAAGAACTACTTCTATCCCGACCTGCCCGAAGGGCTATCAGATCTCGCAGTACGAGGAGCCGCTGGCGACCGGCGGCTGGCTCGAGATCGACGGCGCCGGACGGCGCGCCGCCGCATCGGCATCACGCGCATCCACATGGAGGAGGACGCCGGCAAGTCGATCCACGAAGCGGGCGGACGCCGAGACGCAGCATCGACCTGAACCGCGCCGGCGTGCCGCTGATCGAGATCGTCTCCGAGCCGGAGCTGCGCTCGGCGGAGGAGGCCGGCGCGTACCTCAGCAAGCTGCGCCAGCTGCTGCGCTGGGTCGGGCCTCCGACGCCGACATGGAGAAGGGACAGCTCCGCTGCGACGCGAACGTCTCGCTGCGCCGGCGCGGCGAGACGAAGCTCGGCACGCGCACCGAGATCAAGAACCTGAACTCGTTCCGCTTCGTCGAGGCGGCGATCCGCGCCGAGATCCGCGCGGCAGGCGGCGGTGCTCCGGACGGCGGCAGCATCCAGCAGGCGACGCTCGGCTTCGACGCCGGAGCGCGACGCGGCTGTTCGTGATGCGGCTCAAGGAGAACGCGGACGACTACCGCTACTTCCCCGACCCCGACCTGATCCCGCTGCTGCTGCCGGAGGAGCGCATCGAGCGCATCCGCGCGGCGCTGCCCGAGCTGCCCGACGCGCGCGAGCGCCGCTTCGCAGACCGAGCACGGCCTCTCGTCCGCCGACGCGCCACGCTGATTGCGAGCCGCGTGCTCGCCGACTGGTTCGAGGCGGCGGCGCGCGCGCACGGGAACGCGAAGCGCACGTCGCGAACTGGCTGCTGCGCGACGTGCTCGCCGCGCTGAAGGAGCGCGACGCGGAGCTCGACGCCGTGCGGCTCGCGCCCGACGCCTTCGCGGCTCTGCTCGCGGCTCGTCGACGCCGGCCGCGTCACCGCGAAGAGCGCGCGCGTCGCTGCTGCCCGAGATCCTGCTCTTCGCGGGCGGCGATCCCGAGGCGCTGGTGCGCGAGCGCGGCCTCGAGGCCGTCGTCGGACTCGCGGTGCGCTCGAGGCCGCCGTGGACGAGGTGCTCGCCGCGAACGCGAAGGCCGTCGCGTCCTTCGCGGCGGGCGACGCGAAGTCGCTGAACTTCCTGATGGGCCAGGTGATGCGGCGCACCGCGCGGCAAGGCCGACCCGGCGCGCGTGCGCGAGCTGCTGGCCGAGCGACTCGCGCGCCGATGAAGTGGCTCGTGCGCGCGCTGCTCGCGCTCGTCGCCGCGCTCGTGCTGGCGGCGGTCGCGCTCGTCGTGCTCGCGCCGCGGCTGATCGACCGGCCGGAGGTGCGCGAACGCATCGGCGTCGCGGCGAAGGAAGCAACGGGCCGCACGCTCCGCTACGAGAAGCTCGGCTTCGGCCTCCTGCCGCCGCGGCTCGAGGTGGAAGGCGTGGCGCTCGAGGGCGGCCCGCAGGACACGCCGCTTCGCGCCGAGCGCATCGCGCTCGAGGTGGCGCTGCTGCCGCTCCTCGCGCGCACGGTGCTCGTGGACACGCTCGTGGTGCGCGGCGCCGACCTCACGCTGACGCGCACGGCCACGGGCATCGAGCTGCCCATCGCGCCGCCGCCGCGGGCCGAGAAGGAGAAAGCAGGCGCGGGCGGGGAGGGCGGCGGCTCGGGCGGCGTCTCGATCGCCGTGCGCGAGGTGCGCATCGAGAACACGCGCGTGACGCTGCGGGATCGCACCGTCCGGCCGGCCGCGGAGTGGGTGATCGACGCGCTCGATGCCAGCGCGCGCGGCCAGCTGCTGGGAGACGCGCCGATCGACTTCGACGTCGCGGCGAAGCTCGCCGGCGCGCCGCTCTCCGCGAAGGGGAGCGCCAGCCGCGCCGGCGCGTTCGACGCGAAGCTCGCGCTCGACGCCTTCCCGCTCGAGCGGCTCGGGCCGTATCTGCCTGCGGGCCTCGTGCTGCGCGGCACCGCAGCACTCGAGCTGGCGCCGAAGGGCGAGCTCGAGCACTTCTCCGGGCCCCTCGCCCTCGACCTCACGCGGGCGGAGATCGCGCGCGGTGAATCCTTCCACAAGCCGGCCGGCGACCGCGCCGCCTTCGCGGGCAAGCTGGTGCGCAACGGCGCTGCGATCCGCATCGAAGACGGCAAGCTCGATCTCCGCGACGCGACGTTCGCCGTCACGGCCGACCTCGCGCCGAAGACGCGCGTTCGTCTCGACGCTCCGCGCTTCGACCTCGCGGGCTTCGGCCCCTGGCTGCCGGGGCTCGGCAAGTCCGGCGCGAGCGGCGGCGTGGCGCTCGAGGCAGTCGACGCCACGTTCGAGCCGCTCTCGCTGCGCGGCGGCGTCGTGCTCGACGACGTGAACGCCCCGGTCGGCGCGACGCAGGGGCGCCTCAGCGGGCGCCTCGAAGGCAAGGGCGACGCGCTCGTCGGCGACGCGATGGAGCTGCGCGTGGCCGAGCAGCTCTTCCGGCTCGGCCTCACGATCGACTCGCTCGCGACTGCGCCGCAGGCGTCGCTGCGGCTCGCCTCCGAGGGAGCGGATGCGGGCAAGCTGATCTCGGGCCTCTCCGGCAAGGCCGGCACGCTCGAAGGGCCGCTCGCGCTCACCACCGACCTGCGGGCGCCCCTCTCGGATCCCGATGCGCTGCTGCGCGCGCTCAGCGGCCGGTTCGAGCTGGGCGTGACGCCCGGCCGCCTCCGCGGCGTCTCGTTGCTGCGGACGACCCTCGACGCGTTGGCCGGGGTCGGCGGCGTCGGTGAGCAGCTCGGCAAGCGCGGCGGCCTGGAGCGCTTCTACCAGGACGCCTTCGAGACGCTCGCCGGCACATTCCAGGTCGCCGGCGGCAACGCGCGCACTGACGACCTGCGCCTCGTCTACAAGGACTACCGCGTCGACCTCGCGGGCGTGCTCGGCCTGCTCGACCGCAGCCTCGACTTCCGCGGCAAGCTCACCATCTTCGAGGACGTGGACCGCGCGCTCGCCGACGGCGCGCGCGGCGTGAAGCGCGAGATCCCGCTCGCGGCGGTGCGGGGCACGCTCGACGATCCGAAGGTCGCGATCTCGCCCCAGGTCGCGCTTGCCCTGGCCGCGCAGTACTACGGCGGAGGCGAACGCCGCGAGAAGCTCGAGAAGAAGCTCGACAAGAAGCTCGGCGAGGGGAGCGGCAAGCAGGTGATCGACCTGCTCGACTCGGTGCTCGGCGGCGGCTCGAAGAAGGAGCAGCAGCCGGCCCAGGAGGAGCCGCAGCCGTGAGCGACTGGTTCACGGTGCGCTGGTCGGAGCCGGGCGTGGTGATGCTCGACCAACGCCTCCTGCCCGAGCGCGAGGAGTACCTCGTCTGCGCGAGCGTGGAAGAGGTCGCGCGCGCGATCGAGAGCCTCGCGGTGCGCGGCGCGCCGGCGATCGGCGTGCGCGGCGGCCTTCGGCGTGGCGCGCGGCGCCCACGTGAGCGCGGCGCGAGACGCCGCGGGGCTCGCGCGCGGACGTCGAGGCGGCGATCGCGGCGCCTCGGCGCGACGCGCCCCACGGCCGTGAACCTGTTCTGGGCGCTCGAGCGCATGCGGAGCTGCCTCGCGGCCGAGCAGGGCGCGCCGCCCGCCGCGCTCCGCGCCGCGCTGCTGCGCGAGGCCGAGGCGCATCCTCGCCGAGGACATCGCGGCGTGCCGCGCGCTGGGCCGCGCCGGCGCCGCGCTGGTGCCGGACGGCGCGCGCATCCTCACCCACTGCAACGCCGGCGCGCTCGCCACCGGGGGCTACGGCACCGCGCTCGGCGTCGTGCGCGCCGCGGTCGAGGCCGGCGAGCGCGTCTCGGTGTTCGCGGACGAGACGCGCCCGTTCCTCCAGGGCGCGCGCCTCACCGCGTGGGAGCTGGCGCGCGACGGGATCCCGGTGACCGTCGATCGACCGACGGCATGGCCGCGCACCTGATGCAGCGCGGCGAGGTGGACCTCGTGATCGTCGGCGCGGATCGCGTGGCCGCGAACGGCGACGTGGCGAACAAGATCGGCACCTACGGCCTCGCGCTGCTCGCGAAGCGCGCACGGCATCCCGTTCTACGTCGCGGCGCCGCTGCTCGACCATCGACCTCGCGACGCCGGACGGCGCCGCCATCCCCATCGAGGAGCGCGGGCGCGACGAGGTGGCCCGCGTCGGGGGCCGTGCCGTCGTGCCCGAGGGCGTGCCCGTCCGCCACCCGGCCTTCGACGTGACGCCGGCCGCGCTCGTCACGGCGATCGTCACCGAGCGCGGCGTGCTGCGCTCCCCCGATCGGGACCGGCTTGCCGCCCATCTGCGCGGAAGCTGCGCATCGCCTGCCGATCCCGAGGCGCGCTGAGCAACTTCGACCGTCAGACCGGCGCGTGGCCTGCCGATACGTCCGTGCGGAGGGCCGCGGGTGGCCGGGACGATCCTGTGCGTCGACGACGACCGCCACTTCTGCCAGATCCTCTCGCGGGCGCTCTCCCAGTCGGGCTGGCAGGTGGAGACGGTGCACGACGGCGAGCGCGCGCTCGGGCGCGTCCGCGAGCTGTCGCCCGGCGCTCGTCACGCTCGACGTGATGCTGCCGCGCTTCGACGGCTTCACCGTGCTGGAGATCCTGCGGCGCGATGGAGCGCTCGCCGCGACGCCCGTCGCTGCTCATCTCGGGCTGCACGCTCACGCCGGAGAACGAGCAGCGCGGCGCGCGCGCTCGGCGCGGCCGCCGTGCTGCAGAAGCCCGTGCCGCTCGATCAGCTGCTCGCGTCTGGTCGGCAAGCACGCGGTGCGGCGCGAAGCCGAGCGCCGCGCGGCGGCGACGCCGCAGACGGCCGAGATCGGCGGCCCGCTCGAGGATCTGCCCTTCGCCGCCCTGCTCCATCACCTGCACGGCCTGCGCGCGAGCGGCGTGCTCGCGCTCGAGAGCGGCAAGAAGAAGAAGCAGGTCCAGCTGCGCGACGGCGTCCCGATGGCGGTGCGCTCCAACCTGGTGCAAGAGACGCTCGGGCAGCTCCTGCTCTGGCGAGCGGGAAGATCACGCCCGACGTGCTGCACGAGTCGCTCATGCGTTCGCAGCGCGGCGAGGGCATGGTCGGCCAGATCCTGGTCGCGATGCACATGCTCGACGAAGAGGACCTCGCGGTGGCGCTGCACCGCCAGGCGGACGAGAAGCTGCTCGAGGTCTTCGGCTGGGAGACGGGCAGCTCGAAGTTCCACCCCGGCACGCGCATCAAGGGCACCGCGCAACACGCTGGCGCCTCAAGCGCAGCACCGCCGAGCCTGATCCTCGAAGGCGTGCGTCACGCGCATGCCGCTGCGGCGATCGACCGCTACCTGGCCGGAACGCGCGGATCAGCTCGTCGTGCCCGGCGAGAGCCCCTTCTATCAGTATCCAGGAGGTCGAGCTCTCGGTCGCGGAGCGCACGCTGCTCGAGCGGCTCGACGGGCGCCAGCGCCTCGGCGCGCTCGCGCGAGGCGGCGAGCCGCTGCGCCGCACGCTCTACGCGCTGAGCGTGCTCCAGCTCGTCGAGCTGCGGCGCGACCGGCCGCGGACGCTCGCAGCGCAAGGAGGAGACGCTCCGCCGCGCGCCCGCGCCGAGACGAAGCGCAAGCAGGGCTCCCAGCAGACGAAGCGGCGACTGCGCACGCGAGCTCACCGCGATGGCGGAGCGCATGCGCGGCGTCGACGCCTTCCTCGTGCTCGACGTGGCGCGCACCGCGAGCGAGGAGCGAGATCCGCAACGCCTATGCGAACCTCGCCAAGCGCACGCACCCCGACCGCTTCGTGAGCGCGAGCGACGTGGTGCGACCGCATGGCGGAGGAGGTCTTCGGCATGGTCTCCGCCGCCTACGAGGCGATCGGCGACGGCGACGAAGCGCGTCGCGCTATCTGCGCGGCGAAGCCGACCGCCGCAAGCTCGAAGCCGAGATCGCAGGACGGGCAGCGCGCGGTGCGCGCCGAGCTCGAGTTCCAGAAGGGCGAGGCCGCGCTGCGCGCGCGCCGTCCCGACGTCGCGCTCGAGCACTTCACGCAGGGCCATCGACACGTATCCCGACGAAGGCGAGTACCACGCCGCCTCGGCTATGCGCTCCACCTCACCGGCCCGCGAGATCCCACCACGCTGAAGAAGGCCTATGGGCACATCCAGAAGGGCCGGAAGCTGGCGCCCGATCGGGCGAAGCCCTACCTGTACCTGGGCCGTTTGTCTCTCGTGGCAGACCGAGCGAGAGGTGGCGGAGAAGATGTTCGCGCGAGCCGTCCAGCTCGATCCCGACTGCCTCGACGCGCTGCGCGAGCTGCGGCTCATCAACATGCGGCGCGAGAAGTCGAAGACCATCGTGCAACGAATTCTGCGCCGCTAGCCACAGCAGGTCACCGAGCGAGCGATGGCGCGCATCCACGGCCAGCGGATCTGGCTCGACGGTCGGATGATTCCGTGGGACGAGGCGCGCGTGCACGTGCTCACGCACACGCTGCACTACGGGCTCGGCGTGTTCGAGGGCATCCGCTGCTACCGGCACGGACGACGGGCGCTCGGCCGTGTTCCGCCTGCCCGAGCACGTGCGCCGCCTGTTCGAGTCCGCGCACATCAACCTGATGTCGATCCCGTTCTCGCGCGAGATCGTCACGCAGGCCGTGTGCTGACTCGCTGCGCGAGAACGGGCTCGCGCGAGGGCTACATCCGCCCGCTCGTGTTCATCGGGGACGGCGTGATGGGGCTCAACCCGGCCGACAACCCGGTGCGGGTGGCCGTGATCGCCTGGGCCTGGGGCAAGTACCTCGGCGAGGAAGGGCATGGAGCGCGGCATCCGCTGCCGCGTGTCGAGCTTCACGCGCCACCACGTGAACGCGAAGATGACCAAGGGCAAGACCTGCGGCGACTACGTGAACTCGATCCTCGCCAAGCGCGAGGCGCTGCTCGACGGCTACGACGAGGCGATCCTGCTCGACACCACGGGCCTCGTGTCCGAGGCGAGCGGCGAGAACCTGTTCGTGGTGCGCGACGGCGAGATCAAGACGCCGCCGCTCGCGAACGTGCTCGAGGGCATCACGCGCAGCTCGGTGATCGAGCTCGCGCGCGACAAGGGCATGCGCGTCTCCGAGGTGCCGATCACGCGCGACGAGCTCTACATCGCCGACGAGGTGTTCCTGACGGGCACCGCGGCCGAGGTCACGCCGGTGCGCGAGATCGACCACCGCCAGATCGGCGCCGGCCGCCGCGGCCCGCATCACGAAGACGCTGCAGGACGCCTTCTTCGACGTCGTCGCGGGCCGCGACCGCAAGTACGAGCGCTGGCTCACCTACGTGTGAGCCGCGTGTCCGTCGGACTGCATCTTCTGTCGCGATCGTCGCGGGCGAGGCGCCGCGTGCCATCGCGTCTACGAAGACGACAGCGTCCTCGCCTTCCTGGACATCGCTCCCGTCGGCGACGGCCACCTGCTGGTGATCCCGAAGCGGCACTACGAGACCCTCCTCGAGGCCGACGAGGCGTCGATGCTCGCGGTGATGGCGGTGTCGCGCCGGCTCGCGCACGCGCTGAAGCGCGCGCTCGCGCCCGACGGCATCGGCGTCCACCAGCTGAACGGCTCCGCCGCGGGCCAGACCGTCTTCCACTACCACATGCACCTGATCCCGCGGAACCACGGCGAGCCGATCGCCTTCCACGGCCGCACGGCAGGCGATCCGAAACGGCTGGCGGAGAACGCGCGAAGGATCGCGGAGGCGCTGCACGCGGCTGACTAGCCCCGCAGCTCCACGCGCCGGAACGAGTAGGCGAGCAGGATCAGCGCGCCGAAGGCCCACGCCGCGAGGCGCGCCCAGGCGCGGATCGGGTCGCCGGAGAGCGTGATGCCCTCGAGCCACGGCGCGAGCGCGAGGGCCATGGTCGAGGCCAGCGGCGGGCCGAAGCGGTCGAGCGCGCCGAGCCAGCCGCCGACCTCGGTGAAGGCGGCGAGACCGTTCGCGAAGGCGGTGAGCCAGACGCCGCCGAGCACCACGAGGAGCGTCGCCGCGCGGGGCAGCGCGAGCGAGGCCGCCATCGCGAGCCCCGCCACCGTGACGCAGCCGAGCGCGCAGGCAGCGCCTGCGGCGAGCGCGGGCCAGAGCGGCAGCCCACTGCGCGCGTGGAGCAACGCGGCGGCGGCGCCGAGCACGATGGCGCCCGCGGCGACGACGAGACCGAGCACGCCCGCGAGGCGCGCGAGGGCGAAGCTCTCGCGCGAGATCGGGCGCGCCAGCGAGAGCACCGCGGAGCCGTCTTCGAGCGCGCTCTGCAGGTGATCCGCCGCGAGCACGCCGGCGAGCACGATCAGCCACAGGCCCAGCACCACGAAGGTGGCGACGCCCGCCGGTCCCGCGAGCTCCGAGAGCTCGCGCACCTGACCGTTGGTCGTGATCGAGGGAGTGCAGGATGTGCAGCTGTCGAGCATCGCCACCGAGATGAGCGCCGCGATCACGACGGCGCCTGCGATGCGGCGCCGCAGGGCGTCGGCGAGCGCCTCGCGGGCGAGCCACCCGAAGCCGCTCATCCGCGCACTGCGCGCACGAAGACGTCCTCGAGCGATTCGCCGGGTCCGGCCAGCTCCGCGAGCGCGCCACTCGCCGCGAGCCGGCCCTCGTTCAGGATCGCGATGCGGTCGCAGGTGCGCTCCACCTCGGAGAGACCGTGCGAGCTCACCAGCAGCGCGGCGCCGCGCACGCGCGCCGCCTGGATCCAACCGCGCGCGTCCCGGATGCCGAGCGGGTCGAGGCCCGAGGTGGGCTCGTCGAGGATCAGCAGCTCGGGCGCGCCGAGCAGCGCGTTCGCGAAGCCGAGGCGCTGGCGAAGGCCCTTCGAGAGGCTGCCGATGCGCTCGTGCGCGCGGTCCGCGAGGCCCACGGTCGTGAGCGCGGCGTCCACCTCGGCGTCGCGCGCGGCGCCGGCGAGACCGGCCAGCGAGGCCTGCAACCGCAGGAAGCCGCGCACGCTCGCGCGTTCGGGCAGCACCAGCCGCTCGGGCAGGTAGCCGACGCCGCGGCGCGCCGCCGGATCGCTCGGGTCGCGCCCGCGGAGCGAGACGCCGCCGCCGCTCGGGCGCGTGAAGCCGAGCAGCAGCCGCAGCGCGGTGGTCTTGCCCGCGCCGTTCGGGCCGAGCAGGCCGAGCGCCTCGCCCGCCGCCAGGCGCAGGCTCACGCCGGCGAGTGCGGTGCGCGAGCCGTAGCGCTTCTCGGCGCCCGCGAGCTCGAGGGTGACCATCCGCCGCAGCGTATCCTTCGCCCATGGGCCGTGCTCGTGTGTTTCCGCGGATGGCGCGTTCGATTCTCACGCGGACGGGCGGCTATCTCGCCGGCTTCACGCACACGCTCCAGCCCTACGCCGGCTGCCAGTTCTCGTGCCGCTACTGCTACGTGCGCGAGATGGCAGTGCAGCGCACGAACCCGTTCGGCCTGCCGTGGTCGCGCTGGATCGCCCCGAAGACGAACGCGCCCGAGCTGCTGGCCCGCGCAGCCGCGCGCGGGACGCTCGCGCGCGCGCGCATCTTCTGCTCGTCGGCGACGGATCCGTACACGCCGCTCGAACGGCGCCTCGCGCTCACCCGCGGCTGCCTCGAGGTGATGGTCGTGCATCCGCCTGCGGCGCTCGTGGTGCAGACGCGGAGCCCGCTCGTGCTGCGTGACGTCGCGTTGCTGCGCCGCCTACCGGCAGGAGTGAGCTTCACCGTCACGACCGCGGACGAGACGGTGCGGCGCCGCTTCGA
The DNA here is from genome assembly GCA_963716895.1 of uncultured delta proteobacterium. Classification (GTDB taxonomy): domain Bacteria; phylum Myxococcota_A; class UBA9160; order UBA9160; family UBA6930; genus JBFIYM01. Next base: position 1,304,903 of record CAVQUJ010000010.1, on the reverse strand, counting down.
GCCCGACTCGCCCCGGGTCGCCCGCCGCATCGCGACGCTCGCGGCGCTGCGGGCGGCCGGCGTCCCGGTGCAGGCCGCCATCGCGCCGCTGCTGCCCGGCGACCCGGCCCGGCTCGCCGAGCTGCTCGAGCCGGTCGTCGACCGCGTGGTGGTGGACGACTTCTTCCGGGGCGACGGGGCGGGCGGCCGGCGCAGCGCCGCGGCGCTGAAAGCGCTGCGCGCGCAGGGGTTTGGCGCGTGGGCGGAGCCCGGCTACGCGGCCGAGGCCACGGCCGTGCTGCGCCGGGTGCTCGGGCCGGCGCGCGTGGTCGAATCGCAGGCCGGCTTCAACGACACGAGCTGGCTCGGGGCTCCACCCGATTGACAATGTGACACACGGTGATACAACCGGGCGGTCGCGCCCGGAGGATCCCATGAGCGAAGAGCCCACCCGCGAACGCAAGGAACGCGTCCTCCACACCCGCATCTCGGAGCAGCTGGCCGAGGACATCCGCGCCATCGCCGACGACCTCCGCGTGCCCGTCTCGAACCTGGTGCGCAACGTGCTCGAGGAGGCGTTCGACGCCGTCGAGCGCGTGAGCGGCGACGTGAGCCACCTCGTCGACGACGTGATCGAGGAGGCCGAGCTCGCGAGCGAGCGCTACCGCCGCTACCGGAACCGCGTGCGCGAGCGCGCCCGGGTGCGCTCCGAAGAGGCCCGCACCGCCGCGCCCTCGCCGGCTCCCGTCGCGTCCTCTGCGCCGACACCGGCGAGTGACGACCCGCTCGGGCGCGTGGTGGCCTGGCAGCCCGTGGTGCTGGCCGCGCCGCGCCGCTGCGCGCGCACCGGTCGCGAGCTGCGGCCCGGCGAACGCGCCTACCTCGGGCTCGGCGAGCAAGGGCCGCTCGGCGTCTACGTGGCCGAGAGCGCGATCGGGTAGTGCGCCTCGGCGAGCTCGGCACACCTGCGCTCGTCGCCGACGCGGACGCGCTCGACGGGAACCTGCGTACGATGAGCGCTGCGCTGCCGGGCGCGCGTCTCCGCCCCCACGTGAAGGCGCACAAGTCCACCGCGCTCGCGAAGCTCCAGGCCGCGCTCGGCCATCGCGCCTTCACCTGCGCCACGGTGCGCGAGATGGAGGGGATGAACGCCGCCGGGCTCGGCGACGATCTGCTCCTCGCGAACGAGGTGCTCGACGCGCGGCGGCTCGGCGCCCTCGACGCGCGCGTCACCGTGGCGGTGGACTCGGAGGCCACGGTCGAGGCGGCTTCGCTCGGCGGCGTGCGCGAGGTGCTGATCGACGTGAACGTCGGCCTGCCGCGCTGCGGCTGTGCACCCGAGGCGGCCGGCCGCCTCGCCGATCTCGCGCGCAGGCGCGGCCTCGGCGTGCGCGGCGTGATGGGCTACGAGGGGCACCTGATGGGGGTCGAGGATCGCGGCAAGCGCGAGGGCGCCACCGGCGACGCCATGGCGCTGCTCGCGCGCGCACACGCCGACGTGGGCGGCGACGTGATCTCGGCCGGCGGCACGGGCACCTACGACACGAATCGCGTCGCCACCGAGATCCAGGCCGGCTCCTACGCGCTGATGGACACCGCCTATGCGAAGCTCGGCCTGCCGTTCCGGCAGGCCCTGTTCCTGCTCGGCACCGTGATCTCGGTCGGCAGCGGCTACGCGGTGGCCGACGTCGGGCTCAAGGCCCTCGGCATGGACCACGGCAATCCCGCCATCGTCGGCGCGAAGGTCTGGTTCTGCTCGGACGAGCACGTCACCTTCGCGCCCGAGGCGCGGGTCGCGGTCGGCGACCGCATCCGCGTCTGGCCCGCGCACGTGGATCCGACCGTGGCGTACCACGACCGCATCCACCTCGTGCGCGGTGACGAAGTGGTCGGCGAGCTGCCGGTGGACCTCCGGGGCTGGTAGCAGCCCTGGCTCCGGTCAGTGCGTCCCGATCGGATCCACGAACACGAAGCGCGCGGGCTTCGCGAGCAGGTGGTGGACCGGGAGCTTCCACTCGGTCGGGTTGATGCAGAGGGTCATGAGCTCGGCCGGCACCCAGATCGCGCTGCTCAGCGCGAGGCCGATCAGACCGACCGGGCGAATCAGGAGCACGTCCAGCATCGGATGGGCGTACGCGGAGTCGACACGATCGACCCGCTCGTTGGTGACGGCGGCGGCCGGGGCCGCGACCAGGGCGGCTACGGCGAAGGCGGCAAGGAAGCGGCGGATGGATCGCATGAGTCCCTCCGTGGGGTTGGCGTTCCGGCCTGAATCGGCCGGCGGCGGCGCGAACTGAAGCGCTGCGGGGCCCGTCCACCGCAGCGGGCGGGTTCAGGAGCACGCAAGAAAGGATGGAAGCCTGCGCGCCAGAGAGCGTGTGCGAGACTCCGCGGTCATGTCTGCCACCGCTGAGCGGCCGGGGCCGCTGCGCGTTCTCGTCGTGCTGTGCTTCGTGGCGCTCGCGCTGTCGCTGATCGGCGGCGCCCACTGGTACATCGCCCAGCGCCTCGTGCTCGACCCCGGGCTCGGCGGCCTCGCGCGTTCGCTCGCGCTCGCTGCCATCGCCGGGCTCGGCATCGGGTCGATCCTCACGCCCGGGCTCGAACGCTGGCTCGCGCTGCCGCTGCTGCGCGTGGTCGCCTTCCCGTTCCTGGTCTGGATGGGGCTGTTCTGGCTCGCCTTCGTCTCGCTCGCCGTCTCCGATCTCGTGCTCGGCCTGATGGGCGCGACGGCGCGCGACGTCTCTGCGCCGCGCGCCGTGATGGTGGCGGCGTTCGTGGCCGGCGCGGCGGGGCTCGCGCTCCGCAACGGCCTGCGCGTGCCGGCCGTGCGGCGCGTGGAGATCGCGCTCGCGCGCTGGCCGCGCGCGCTCGACGGCTTCCGCATCGTGCAGATCAGCGACATCCACATCGGCCCGGTGCTGGGTCGCGGCTTCGCGACGGCGCTCACCGAGCGCGTGAACGCGCTCGCGCCCGATCTCGTGGCGGTGACGGGCGATCTCGTGGACGGCGACGTCGCGCGCCTGCGCGACGAGGTCGAGCCCTTCGCGGGGCTGCGCGCGCGCCACGGCGTGTTCTTCGTGACGGGGAACCACGACGTGTACTCGGGCGGCGAGCCCTGGGTCGAGCGCGTGCGCGAGCTCGGCATCCGCCCGCTGCGGAACGAGCGCGTCGAGATCGGCGGGCCGGCGGGCTTCGACCTCGCCGGCGTGGACGACCACCGCGGCGACTGGGTGCGCGGCTCGAGCGAAGACATCCGCAAGGCGTTCGCGGGGCGCGACCCGGCGCGCGCGGTGGTGCTGCTCGCGCACGATCCCGGCAGCTTCCGCCGCGCGGCCGCGCACGACGTCGACCTCCAGCTCTCGGGCCACACGCACGGCGGGCAGATCTGGCCGTTCAACTTCCTGGTGAGGCTCGCCGTGCCCTGGGTGGCCGGTCTCCACCGCGCGGGCGCGAGCCAGCTCTACGTCAGCCGCGGCTCGGGCTTCTGGGGGCCGCCCATGCGCCTGTTCGCCCCGTCCGAGATCACCGAGGTCGTTCTCCGCTGCCCGGCAAGCGGCGCCTGAGCGCCGCGCAGCGCCGCATTCTACGTCTTGATGCGCGCGAACTTCGGCGGCCGCTTCTCGAGATAGGAGTTCACGCCTTCCGGGAAGTCCGGCCGCACGAAGCTTTCGGTCATCAGGCGGATCGACTCGTCGAGCGAAGGCCCGAGCTCGGCTTCGAGGCGCGTGTAGATCTGGCGCTTCATGATCGCCATCGAGGTGGGCGACACGTTGTCGGCCAGCTCTTTCACGTAGGCGCGCACGAACGGCAGCAGCTCGTCGTGCGGCAGCGCGCGGTTCACGAGGCCGATGCGCTCGGCCTCGGCGGCGTCGAAGCGCCGCGCGGAGAACAGCAGGTCCAGCGCGTGCGAGTGTCCCACGAGGCGGGGCAGGGTCCAGCCGATGCCCCACTCCGCGATCAGGCCGCGGCGCGAGAAGGCGGTGGAGAAAACGGCGCGGTCGGAGGCGAAGCGCAGATCGGCGAAGCACATCACCGCGAAGCCGAGGCCCGCGCAGGGGCCGTTGACCGCCGCGATCACCGGCTTCCGCACGGAGAAGAGATAGGCGTAGGGGCCTCGGAAGTTCGGGCCCATGCTCGCGTCGCCGGGGCTCGCCTCGAGGTTCGCGCCTTCGCCGTAGCTCTTGCCTTCGCCGATCGCCTTCAGGCCCTGCAGGTCGGCCCCGGCGCAGAAGCCACGCCCCGCGCCGGTGAGCACGATCGCTACCGCCCGCTCGTCCGCCTCCGCCTGCGCCACCGCGTGCTTCAGCTCGTCGGTCATGCGATTCGTCATCGCATTCAGCCGGTCGGGCCGGTCGAACGTGATCGTCGCGATCGGATCCTCGACTTCGTAGCGCAGCTCCTGGTACACGCAGGCCTCCTCGTAGAGCGGCGAGGCTAGCGCGCCCGGGTCCGGCCCTCCTCGGAGCTCAGAGCTCGAGGCGCTTCACCTGCTCGGCGACGAAGTGGCCGAGCATCTGCCGGAGGTCGGTCTCGACCGACACGAGCTCGAGACCCATGCCCGGCTCGCGCCACGCCGCGGTGTTGGGGCCCGTGCGCCAGACGACGCGCGCCGCTGCGGCCCAGTCGCGCACCCCGAGGGCGAAGTGGAGCACGACCATGCTGCTCGGCGCGAGCGGGCCCATCAGGGCGACGAACGCGCCGCTCACGGAGAGATCGGTGAGCTTGCCGCGGCGCCGCCGCCCGCCGCTCTCGACGTCGACGGCGATGTCGCAGGGCACGCGCGGGTTGCGCCGCAGCTCGCCGGGGTCGGTGTCCGAGAGAACGCGCGCCACCACGTGGCGGAGCTCGTGCGCCTGATAGGGCACGCGCAGACAGAGCCGCAGGCCCTCGCCGCGCAGCGCCGCGCACTCGTCGGCCGACGGGTCGCCGACGGCCACGACCGCGCTGGCCGGCAGCCCGAGCGGCGCGAGCAGGCGCTTCCGCAGCGCGGACATCCGCAGCGCCACCTCGGAGGCCGGCAGCAGCAGCGCGCCCACCTGGCCGCGGTACTCGCGCGACAGCAGCACCAGCTCGTCGAGGTCCGTGGCGTAGAGCGGGCGGAGGCCGAGCCCGATCAGCACGAGCGAGAGGTCGCCCAGCGCGTGGGCGTTCGTGTCGAAGATGAGAGCGGCTCGTTCGTACATGGCTAGCTCGCGGCTCCGATCGGGAGCCAAACGCGGAATTCGGTGCCGGCGCCCAGCTCGGAGCTCACCTCGATCCGGCCCGCGTGCTCTTCGACGATCCGGAAGGCGATCGCGAGGCCGAGGCCGGTGCCGACGCCCACGGGCTTGGTCGTGAAGAACGGATCGAAGATCCGCTCCATGTGCTCGGCGGCGATGCCGTTGCCGTCGTCGCGGAAGCGGAGCAGGACGCCGCCGTCGTGCAGCTCGCCGCTGACGCGGATGTGGCCGTCGTCGCCCACCGCCTGGCCGGCGTTCACGAGCAGGTTCAGGAAGAGCTGCTTCAGGCGCTGCGGCTCGCATTCGAGCGAAGGCAGGCCGTCGCACGCGATCTCGACCGCGGCGCCGCACGGCGTCTGCAGGCGGGCCACGCGCGCGGATTGCTCGACCAGATCGCGCAGGTCCGCGACCTGCCGTTCGCCGCTGCCGGCGTGCGAGAACTCGCGCACGTCGCGCACGATGCCCGCTGCGCGGTCCATGCCCTCGATCGACTCCTGGACGATCTCCTCGGCCTCGGCGAGCACCGGGGCGATGCCCGGCGCACCCACCGCGAGCTCCTTCCGCAGCGTGTCGATGTGCTCGCTCAGCACCGACAGGTTCGCGCGCACGTATGCGATGGGATTGTTGAGCTCGTGCGCGATGCCGGCGGCCAGCTCGCCCACCGCCGCCATGCGACCCGAGGTGAGCAGACGGCTCCGCAGCGCCACGACCTCGCGCAGGTCGCGCACGATCAGCACGAGCCCGCTCGGCCGGCCGCGCTTGTCGAGATTCAGCAGCGTCGAGATCGACACGTCCACCGGCGCGCCGCGCGCGGGCAGCAGCTTGCACTCGAAGTCCCGCAGCTCGCGCGGCGGATCGAGCACGTCGACCGAGAGGAAGGCGTGGAGCGGCCGCCCCGCGAGCTGCCCGGGCGTGACGCCGAGCAGCGCCGTGAGCCGCTCGTTCGCTGCGCGCACGCGGCCGCCCATGCTGAGCGAGGCCATGCCGTCGGGCAGCGTGCGCAGAACGCGGGTGGTGAGGCCCTCGGGCACGAGAATCGAATCGCCGTAGCGCACGAAGCTGAAGACGTGCACGCCGCCGATCAGCGCGAGCGAGAGCGTGCCGAGGCGCGGCACGTCGAAGATGCCGAGCAGCGGCAGCACCACGTCGGTCAGCGACGCCACGACCAGCGGGGCGCCGATGGCGAGCTGCACCGCCGCGAGCCGCCGCCGCTCTTCGGCGCTGAGCACGCGCCGGCGCCAGCCGAGCACCAGGCCGGCCATCGCGCTTCCGCCCGTGACGGCGTACTGGAGCACCATCCCGGGCCCCGGCACCGGCGTCCAGCCCCACCAGGCTCGGAGCGGCTCCCGCACGACGGAGGAGCTGGTGAGGGCGGCGACGAGCAGCACGGCCGAGGTGACGTAGAGCGAGCGCACCCAGGCGCGCACCAGCGCCGTATCCCGGTCGCGCGCGAGCATGAGCGCGTGGAAGGCGACCGGTCCGATCGGCACCCAGCCGAGCGCGGAGGCGCGCATCCAGGTGAGCGCGCTCTCGGGCGTCGTCGCGACGCTCCACGCGATCTCGCAGAACGCCCAGAGCGCGGCGCACGCCGACACGGCCGCAATAGGCCACACGCGCCGGTTGCCCGGGTCGCGAGTGACCACCGCCAACGCGGTGGCAGCAGACAGTGTGCATGCCAGGATCGGCACCAACACGTAGAGGTGCATGTGCGGAACTATCGGCAGGCCCGGCCTCCGACTTTCGCTAGGGTGAGTCTCCATGCCGCCCGTCCAGGAACACATCGAAGTCCGCGGGGCGGCCGAACACAACCTGAAGCGGATCGACGCCAAGATCCCGAAGCAGCGCCTGGTCGTGTTCACGGGGCCGTCGGGCTCGGGCAAGTCGAGCCTGGCCTTCGACACCCTCTACGCCGAGGGCCAGCGCCGCTACGTCGAGTCGCTCTCGGCCTACGCGCGCCAGTTCCTCGGGCAGATGGAGAAGCCCAAGGTCGATCACATCCGCGGCCTCTCGCCCACGATCTCCATCGAGCAGAAGGCCGCGAGCAACAACCCGCGCTCGACGGTCGGCACGATCACCGAGATCCACGACTACCTGCGCGTGCTGTGGGCGCGCGATCGGCCGGCAGCACTGCCACCGCTGCGGCCGGCCCGTGGAGCGCCTCTCGGCGGCCGAGATCGGCGAGCGGCTGCGCGCGCAGCCTGCCGGCGCACGCGTTCCTGCTCCTCGCGCGGCTGATCGACAACCGCAAGGGCGAGCACCGCGAGGTGCTGAACGAGGCGGTGGCCGAGGGCTTCGGCCGCTTCCGCATCGACGGCACGATCGTGCGCGGCGACGAGCTGCCGGCGCTCGACAAGAAGAAGAAGCACACCATCGACGTGGTGGTGGACCGCCTCGCGGTGCCCGAGGCGCCGGACACGGGCTTCGCCACGCGCCTCGCCGACTCGGTAGAGACGGCGCTGAAGAAGGGCAAGGGCCTGCTGCTGGCAGACTTCGGCAACGGCGACGAGCGGCTCTACTCCGAGCAGCTCCACTGCCACGTCTGCGACCTCGGCTTCCCCGAGCTCTCGCCGCAGAGCTTCTCGTTCAACTCACCGCTCGGCATGTGCCCCGACTGCAACGGCCTCGGCACGAAGCCGGAGATGGACCCCGAGCTGGTCGTGCCCGATCCGAGCAAGAGCGTGAACGAGGGCGCCATCGCGCCCTACGCGGGCGTGATCGGCAAGTCCGAGAGCTGGACGGGTTCGCTGATCCACAATCTCGCGCGCGCCTACAAGATCGACCTCGACAAGCCGTGGCAGGAGATGTCGAAGAAGCAACGCGAGCTGCTGCTGCACGGCACCGGCGGCCAGCGCATCGCGCACTCGGTGAAGTTCGCGACCGGCAAGATCGAGTTCGAGCGCGCCTTCGAGGGCGTCCTGAACGAGATGTACCGGCGCTTCCGCCAGACCAAGTCCGAAGGCATGCGCCGCTGGTACATGCAGTACCTGTCCGAGACCGAGTGCTCGTCGTGCGGTGGGCGCCGCCTCCGGCCAGAGTCGACCGCGGTGAAGCTGGCGGACCGCTCGCTGCCCGAGATCGCGGCGAGCACGATCGAGGAGACGCGCAGCTGGCTGCGCGCGCTCGAGCTCGACGCCAATGCCCGCCGCATCGCCGAGGAGGTGCTGAAGGAGATCCACGCGCGGCTCGGCTTCCTCGCCGACGTCGGGCTCGGCTACCTCACGCTCGACCGGCCCGGGCCGTCGCTCTCGGGCGGCGAGAGCCAGCGCATCCGGCTCGCGAGCCAGATCGGCAGCGAGCTCACCGGCGTGCTCTACGTGCTCGACGAGCCCTCGATCGGCCTGCACCAGCGCGACAACGGGCGGCTGCTCGCGACGCTCGAGCGGCTCCGCGACCTCGGCAACAGCGTGATCGTGGTGGAGCACGACCAGGAGACCATCGAGTCCGCGGACTGGGTGCTCGACTTCGGCCCCGGCGCCGGCGAGCACGGCGGCGAGATCGTCGCGGCGGGCACGCCCGCGCAGATCCAGCGCGCGAAGCGCTCGCTCACCGGCAAGTACCTGTCGGGGAAGCTCCGCATCGAGACGCCGACCCGCCGGCGCAAGGGCTCGGGCAAGAAGCTCCGCATCGAGGGGGCGCGCGAGCACAACCTCCAGGATCTCTCGATCGACTTCCCGCTCGAGACCATGATCGCGGTGACGGGCGTGTCGGGCGCGGGCAAGAGCACGCTCGTGAACGCGATCCTGTACCCGGCGCTGCGCCGCGCGCTCCACGCCAGCCACGACATCGCGGGCGAGCACGAGCGGGTGATGGGCGTCGGCCACGTCGACAAGGTGATCGACATCGACCAGCGCCCGATCGGGCGCACGCCGCGCAGCAACCCCGCCACCTACACCAAGGTGTTCGACGAGATCCGCGACGTGTTCGCCGCGACCGCCGAGGCGCGCGCCTTCGGCTACAAGCCCGGCCGCTTCTCCTTCAACGTGAAGGGCGGGCGCTGCGAGGCCTGCGAGGGCGACGGCGTGAAGCGCATCGAGATGCACTTCCTCGCGGACGTATTCGTGCCCTGCGAGGTGTGCAAGGGCCAGCGCTTCAACGAGGCGACGCTGCGCGTGCGCTTCAAGGGCCTGAACGTCGCCGAGGTGCTCGACCTCTCCGTGGACGAAGCGCTCGGCGTGTTCGAGCACCAGCCGGCGGTGATCGCCGGCATCCGCACGCTCGCCGAGGTCGGGCTCGGCTACCTGAAGATCGGCCAGCCGTCGCCGACGCTCTCGGGCGGCGAGGCGCAGCGCATCAAGCTCTCGCGCGAGCTCTCGCGCACCGCCACCGGCCGCACCGTCTACATCCTCGACGAGCCGACCACGGGCCTGCACTTCGAGGACCTGCGCAAGCTGCTCGCCGTGCTCGACCGGCTCGTCGAGGCCGGCAACACCGTGATCGTGATCGAGCACAACCTCGACGTGATCCGCTGCGCCGACTGGGTGATCGACCTCGGGCCCGAGGGCGGCGGCGGAGGCGGGCGGCTCGTCGCGGCCGGGCACGCCGGAGGAGGTCGCCAAGTGCAGCGAGAGCTACACGGGCAGGTACCTCGAAGAAGGTGCTGTGAACCCGATCGACCGCCTCGTCGCGATCATGGCCAGCTGCGCGACCCGAACGGCGGCTGCCCGTGGGATCTCGAGCAGGACTTCGCCTCGATCGCGCCGTACACGCTCGAGGAAGCCTACGAGGTCGACGACGCGATCCGCCGCGGCGACATGAAGGGCGCTGCTGCGACGAGCTCGGCGATCTGCTGCTCCAGGTCGTGTTCCACGCGCGCATGGCCGAGGAGGCCGGCCACTTCGCGTTCGCCGACGTCGTGGACGGCCTCTGCGAGAAGCTGGTGCGCCGCCATCCCCACGTGTTCGGCGACGCCGTCGTCGACGACCTCTGCCGAGCAGACGAAGAGCTGGGAGGCGATCAAGGCCGCCGAGCGCGCGGCGGCAGGTCGAGCCTGAGGACCCGCTCGCGGGCGTTCCGCTCGCGCTGCCGGCGCTCGCGCGCGCGGCGAAGCTCCAGCGCCGCGCCGAGCGGGCCGGGCACGAGCCCGCGCGGCCTCCGTCCGGCGAGAAGCTCGACGCGAGCGCGCTCGGCGAGCGCCTGTTCGCGCTGGTCGCGCTCGCGAACGGCGAGGGCCTCGATCCCGAGCAGGCGCTGCGCGACGCGAACGCGCGCTTCGCGGCGAAGCTGCGCGGCGCGCCGGACGCTCGGTGATCGAGCGCCTCCAGCTCGAGGCGCGCGGCCCGGGCCTTCACGATTTCACGCCGGAGGTCGAGCGCATCGTGGCGCGCGCGGGGCTGCGCGAAGGCCTCTGCACCCTCTTCGTGCAGCACACCTCGGCCAGCCTGGTGATCCAGGAGAACGCGGATCCCGCTGCGCGGCGCGACCTCGAACGCTGGCTCGCGCGCCTCGTGCCCGAGGGCGATGCGCTCTTCACGCACGACAGCGAGGGACCGGACGACATGCCGGCGCACGTTCGCGCGGCGCTCACCGCTACCTCGCTCTCGATCCCCGTCGTCGACGGCCGCCTCGGCCTCGGCACTTGGCAGGGGATCTATCTGTGGGAACATCGGCGCGCGGGCGGCCGGCGCACCGTGCTCGTCCATCTCGTGGAGTAGGAGAACCCCGTTGTCCCGACGCGATCAGATCCGCATGACCGACCCCGAGCTGAAGAAGTTCCTCGGAGAGGCCCAGACCATCATCATCAACTCGATCGGCCCCGGCGGCTATCCGCACCCGATGCCGATGTGGTTCGGGATGGAGGACGACGGCACGGTGGTGATGACGACCTTCACCAAGAGCCAGAAGATCCGGAACATCGAGCGCGATCCGCGCGTGAGCCTGCTCGCCGAGAGCGGGACGGTCTACGCCGAGCTGAAGGGCGTCGTGATCTACGGCAAGGCCGAGCTGGTGCGCGAGCACGAGAAGATCCTCGACATCCTCGCGAAGGTGACGGCGAAGAACGCCGGCGGCGCGGGCAACGCTCCCGACCCGGGCGCGCTGCGCAAGGCGCTGATGGGGACCGTCCCGAAGCGCACCGGCATCCGCATCCGACCGGAGCGCATCGTGTCGTGGGATCACAGCAAGCTCGGCGGAGTGTATTGAGTGAGCGAGCGCTTCGTCTCGAAGCGCGACGCCTGGCTGGTGGCGGTGCTCTGGACCGCCTCGCTCGTCGACTTCGGCGTCGCAGCGTGGATCGTGGCTCGGTCTCGCGCGGCGCGCCCGCCTTCGTGGCGCCGCTGCTGCTCGCGGCGGGCGTGTTCCAGCTCCACGTGCTCTACGCCACGGACTACACGCGTCGAGGGCGACGCGCTCCGCATCCGCGCGTCGTTCTTCCGCTGGCGCGTGCCGCTCGCGGCGATCGACTCGATCGAGCCGACGCGCAACCCGCTGTCGAGCCCGGCCTGCTCGCTCGACCGCCTGCTCATCCGCTACGGCGAGAGGCGCGTCATGATCTCGCCGCTCGACAAGGCCGGCTTCCTGCGCGTCCTCGCGGCGCGCGGGGTGGCTAGCGCCCGAGCAACAGGCTCGTGAGGCGCGGGTTCCGGAGGGCGAGGCCGCCCCACACCGCGGCGGCGACCCAGACGGGGAACAGGGCGTTGCTCAGCGGATTGCCGACGCGGACGTGCGTCGCGACGGCGCCGCCGAGATAGCCCGCCAGGTAGATCGCGCCGAGCAGCGACGTCCTCGGGATGGCGTAGAGCACTACGCCCGCGAGGAGGATCACGCCGATCGGGAAGACGGCGCTCTCCGGGTAGCCGAGCTGGGTGGTCCACGCGATGACCGAGGGGACCTTCAACAGCTTGCCGCCGGCATCGAACAGCAGGAACGCGATCGCGATCCCGCTCAGGACGCGACCCGCCCAGACCCTGGCAGAAACCGATTCCAAACAACTCCTCCCCTCTACTCGCTCGTCGGCCCGCTGAACGCCGGCGCGCGCTTCTCGCGGTGCGAGGCCAGCCCCTCGGCGGCGTCCGGTCCGCTGAGGCCGTAGAACTCGAGCGCGAGCGAGGCGTCGAAGGCGGGCGCCATCGCGCGGTACCAGTGGTTCAGCGTGTGCTTGGTCCAGCGGATCGCGCTCTGCGCGCCGCGCGCCAGGTTCTGCGCCACGGCGAGCGCCTTGGCGTGGAGCTGCTCCTCGTTCTCGACCACGAGCGAGATCAGGCCGATGCGCTCGGCCTCCTCGCCGGAGAGCGTCTCGCAGGTGAGGAGGTAGTACTTGGCCTTCGCCATGCCGCAGAGCAGCGGCCAGCAGATCGCGGCGTGGTCGCCCGCGGCCACGCCGAGGCGCGTGTGGCCGTCGATGATGCGCGCGTTCTTCGTCGCGATCGACACGTCGGCCAGCAGCCCGCACACGAGGCCCGCGCCCACGGCCGGCCCGTGGAGCGCCGACACGATCGGCTTCGAGCAGTTGATCACGTTCAGCACGATGTCGCGCGCCTCGCGCAGCACGCGCGTGCGCATCGCGTAGTCGCCGATCATGTCGTCGATCAGCTCGAAGCTGCCGCCGGCGGAGAACGCCTTGCCCGCGCCGCACAGGATCGCGACCCGCGTGTCGGGGTCGCGATCCACCGCGAGCCACACGTCCGCGAGGTCGCGGTGCATGCGGTGGTTCACGGCGTTGAGACCGGGCCCGTCGAGCACGATGCGCAGAATGCCCGGCTCGGGCCGCTCGAAGCGCAGGCTCGGGAAGTCGGCATAGCGATCGCTCATCCTCGGATCTCCTAGGCCATCGTGAGGCCGCCGCTCACGGAGAGCGTCTGGCCGGTGATGTAGGCGGCGTCGTCGCCGGCCAGGAAGACGACGGCGGCGGCGACGTCTTCGGGGCGGCCGAGCCGGCGCAGCGGGATCGCGCGCGCGAGCGAGGCGTGGAGCTTCTCGTCGAACTCGCGCACCTGCTCGAGCAGCGCCGTGTCGGTGGGGCCCGGGCAGACGCAATTCACCGTCACGCCGTGCTTCGCCACCTCGCGCGCGAGCGTCTTCGTGAACGCGATGATGCCGCCCTTGGTGGCCGAGTAGACGGCCTCGCCCGACGAGCCCACGCGGCCGGCGTCGGAGCCGATGTTCACGATGCGTCCGCGCTCGCGCGCGATCATGCCGTCGAGCACGGCGCGCGTCGCGAGGAGGGTGCCCTTCACGTTCACCGCCCAGAGCCGGTCCCAGGCGTCCTCGTGGCTCTCGACGAACGGTCCGATCACGTCGATGCCGGCGTTGTTCACGAGCACGTCGATCGGGCCGAGCCGCGCCTCGGCCTCGGCCACCGCCGCGCGCACGGAGCGCGCGTCCGAGACGTCCATGCGTAGCGCGAGCGCCCGCGCTCCGATCGCGCCTGCGGTCGAATGCGCAGTGTCTTCCGCGACGTCGCACACCGCGACGGAGGCGCCCGCGGCGGCGGCGGCGCGCGCGATGCCCGCGCCGATGCCGCGCGCGGCGCCCGTCACCAGCACGACGCGCCCGGCGAGCGTCACCCGCCCACGGCCTCGGCCTCGGAGAGCGGGGCGGCCCGCGGCGCCTGCCAGTCCACGTAGATCGGCGACGACCAGGCGCGCTCCTCGGTCTCGGCCAGGCACCCGTCCGAGGCAGGCGTGCGCCAGTCTCCCCAGCACGGATTCATCGACACGCAGTTGCCCTCGGCGTCGTACGTGCATCGCAGATTCGCCGCGTTCACAGCCTCGCTCTTCTGCTCGATCGCGCGCGCGTAGTAGACGGCGTCGCGACAGGCCGTCGCGAAGTCGGGGTCTTCGAAGCTGATCTGGCAGCCGTTGGGATCGGGCGCACACTGGAAGGTCTTCCACGGATCGTCGATGAGCGGCTTCATCGGCTCGCCCTTCGTGCGCTGCGGCCGGATGCGCACGATCTCGATGCGCGTGATCAGCTTGCGGACGTCGCTCGGGTTGTAGCACTCGCCCTTGCAGATGTACTCGAGCCGCTCGGGTGTGAGGGCGCTCGTGCTGAACTCCGGGCAGCCGGGCTTCTGCTCGTAGGCGCCGACGGCGCGCACCTCGAAGCGCGGCGCTCTCGCTCATCGCCGTCTCGGAGCCCATCGGCAGCCGGCCCTCTGCGGCCGGCGGATTCACGAGATCGAACCAGAGCAGGATGCGGTCGCCGCTCGTGCCGTAGGTCTCCTTCTTCTGGAGCGCGTTCCAGACGCCGTCGCGCGTGCGGCTCTCGGCGTGCACCGCGACGAGGCCGCCGGTGAGCCAGAAGGAGTTCTGCCGTTCGGTCTCCGCGATCCGGAACGCGCCCATCCCCTTCACCGAGCTCGGGTCGAAGGTGCGCGGCTCGAGCCCGGCTGCCTCGGGCTCGCCGGTGAGCAGACGCGCCTGGTCGGGACTCTTGGCGCCGCGCTGCTCGGTCATGTCCGCGCGGGCGAACTCCTTGTAGCCGGTGCCCGGACGCGCGCTGTGGTTGTCGCTCGAGGCGATGAAACCGAAGTGGAAGCGCTTCGGTCCCGCCGGCTCGTCGAAGTTCGTGAGCGCGCGTGATGTACTGGACGGAGCTCTTCGGCCGGTAGTTGAACGCCGGCAGAAAGCAGTCGCGGCATTGCCCCGCGTCGAGCCAGTCCGCGCCCGTTTCGCCGGGCACCACCATCTTTCCAGCCTGTCCGGTCTGCGCGTAGAGGTCGCGCGTGCGCGCGGCGAGCGCTTCGCAGTCCGCCGCGGGGCGGCCCGCGTTGACGCAGCGCTGGCGCATGATCTCGCCCGCGCGCCAGCAGGAGGGCAGGTAGTCGCGCCGCGGCTCGGGGCAGGAGACCGAACCGTCCGCCGCCTTGTCGACCGCCGACCAGTCGCGGAACTCCTCCGAGTTCCCGTGCCCCGAGTACACCTCGATCAGCGTCTGGCGCTTCGGGTCGTGCTCCGCCGAGGTGAGCTGCTTGTCCCACGACGAGTCGGGCGGCGTGTAGAAGCCCCACGTCGTACCGTGCGGGATCACGATGCTCTCCATCCCCCACTGGTCGAGCTTCTCGAACAGCTCGCCGGGCGTCTCCGCGCTCTCGGAGCAGTCGGGCGGAAGCTCCTTGGTGTCCACGCCCGCCGGGCAGCGCGGTGTCTCCGACACCTCGCGCGCGAACTCGTCGAAGTCGTAGTAGCGCTGGCGATCCTTGAAGTCGTAGAGCACGGGCCCGACGCGCATCCCGAGCGGGATGTTGCCGAGCGTGGCCTTCGCGAAGCCGCCCGAGTCGATCACGCGCGCGGGCACCTTGTCGTCGTCGAGGTTGCGCAGCACCACGTTCTTGTGGCCGTAGTGCGTAGCGGCGGTCTGGCCGACCTGCGTCCACTCCCAGCCGAGGAAGGCGATCACGTCGGGAGCGCCGGTGCCGGAGACGGCGTTGCACTCGCGGATCGTCTCCTTCGTCTCCCGCCACTTGCGCGGCGTGATCGCCTCGGCGTGATCGTTGATCGACCAGAAGTCGAGCGACGAGCAGAACCGCGCGAAGTCGCACGCGTCGGCGAGCGGATGGGCGCCTTCTCCGCCCATCACGGGCAGCGTCCACAGGAAGGCGTCGGTCGAGTACGTGGTGTGGACGTGGAGGTCGCCGAACAGGATCTGCTTGCCGTCGCCGCCGATCGCCTGCGCGGCCTTAGCCTCCGCAGCGGCGCGGCTCGTCACCACCTCGGCCGGAATGACGCGCTGCGTGAGCGTGCCCGGGCCGTGGAGCACGCCGTACCAGCCGAGCACGACGCCGGCGACGTAGACGCCGGCCGCCACGAGTGCGACGGCCACGAGCAACAGGAGCGCGCGCATGGGACCTCCTCGAGACGGGCGCCATGGTACAGAGTCAGTCTGCGATGCCGACCACGTCGAGAGAGAGCGGGCCGTGTGCGCCGTAGACGAGGGTCTGCTCGATGTCGGCGGTCTTGGAGGGTCCGCTGATCCAGGTGAGGTGGTGGCTCTGCGTGGCGGTGGCGGGCAGCGCGGCCCACGCGCTGTGCAGGTCGGCATGGACCGCCGCGGCCGGGAGCAGCAGCACCAGGCGCTGGCACAGGAAGGGCAGGGCGCGGTGCGGCGCGTCGTTCTCGAGCAGCGCCACCGCCGCGCAGTCCGCGGCGGCGCTGCGCGCCAGGGCCAGCGCCACCGCGACGTCGGCGAAGGCGTGGCCGACGGCGGGCTCGCGCGCGACCTCCCAGGGCCCGCGACCGGCGCGCTCCGCGGCGCTCGGCTCGGCCACGCAGCGCCCGCCGTCCGCGCGCCGGCGCACCAGCTCGGCGAGCGCGGCGCCGAGCGCGTGTTGCGGGAACGGGCCGTGCGCCTCGCCGCCGACGCGCGCGAGCGCCGCGGCGAAGACGCTCCAGCCGCCCGGCAACGCCGGCGCCGGGTGCGGGCCCGGGTGCGCGGCGCGCCGCAGGGCGCCGCGCCGGACGCGCGCGAGGATGTCTTCTCGTTCACTCATTCCTCGGCGCCTTCCAGCTGCGTGACTCCGTTCGCCTCACGCGAGGCAAAGCCTCGCGTGGGCTCACTGCGCGCTTCGCTTGCCACTGCGCTCGAAAGGTCTTCGGCGGCAGCGGCGGCAGCTCGCGGGCGGCGAGCCACGGCTCGGCGGGGTTGCGGCGCCCGCGCCGGCCGAGCAGCGGCCAGAGCGGGCGCAGCGCGGAGCGCGCGAGGCCGCGCAGGCGCGGGAAGCGCAGCGCGAGCGCCGCGCCGGTCGTGAAGACGCGCTCGGCCGGCGCCGGCGCGTACCGCTCGGCGCGCCACGCGAGCAGCTGGCCGTGCAGGTCGATCTTCACCGGGCACACCGCCGAGCAGCTGCCGCACAGCGACGACGCGTGGGCCAGCTCACGGCCGGCCGCCCCGCCGAGCGCCGGGCCGAGCACGCTCCCGATCGGGCCCGGGATCACCGTGCCGTACGCGTGACCGCCGGCGCGTCGGTACACGGGGCAGGTGTTGAGGCACGCGCCGCAGCGGATGCAGGCGAGCGCGCTCCGGTGCGACGGGTTCGCGAGCAGCTCGCTGCGTCCGTTGTCCACCAGCACGATGTGCAGCTCGCCGCCGGCGCGCGGGCCGGTGAGCACCGTGGTGTAGGCGCTGATCGGCTGCCCGGTCGCGCTGCGCGCGAGCAGGCGCAGGAACACGGGCAGATCGGCGAGCGCCGGGATCACCTTCTCGATGCCGAGGCACGCGATGTGCACCGGGGGCAGGCTCGTGCCGAGATCCGCGTTGCCCTCGTTGGTCACGATCACGAGCGAGCCCGTCTCGGCCACGGCGAAGTTCGCGCCGCTGATGCCTGCGTCGGCCGCGAGGAAGCGGCGCCGCAGGTCCGCGCGCGCATGGCGCGTGAGCCGCTCGGGATCGTCCTCGCCTTCGGGCGTGTTCATGTGGCGGTGGAACAGCGCGCCGATCTCGCGGCGCGTCTTGTGGATGGCCGGCACGATCAGATGCGAGGGAGGCTCGCCTGCGAGCTGCACGATGCGTTCGCCGAGGTCGGTGTCCACCACCTCGATGCCGCGGGCTGCGAGGTGTGGGTTGAGGCCGCACTCCTCCGTCAGCATCGACTTGCTCTTCACCACGCGTCGCGCGCCGCGCGCGGCGAGCAGCTCCGTCACGATGCGACACAGCGCCGTCGCATCCGTGGCCCAGTGCACGTGCGCGCCGGCGTCGCGCGCCCGCTCCTCGAAGCCGACCAGCAGCTCGTCGAGATGGTCGAGCGCAAAAGCCTTGAGCGCCGCCGCACGCTCGCGCAGCGCCTCCCAGTCCGGCACTTCGGCGGCCGCGGCGTCGCGGCGCCGGCGCAGATCCCACACCGCAGCGTCGTGCTGCGCCAGCTCCCCGCGCGAGGGCAGGTTGGCGGCGGCGCGCTCGTCGAAGGCGCTCAAACGGGCGCCCCGTTCGCGAGGATCTCCGCCAGGTGGATCGCGCGCGGGCCGAAGCCTTCGCGGCGGCGGAGGCCGTCGAGGTGCAGCAGGCACGAGACGTCGGTGCCCGTCACGTATTCCGCGCCCGCGTCGGCGAACGCGCGCAGCCGCGCGAGGCCCATCCGGCCCGACAGGGTGGGATGCGTGACGGAGAAGGCGCCGCCGAAGCCGCAGCACTCGTCGGGGCGCTCGGCCGAGACGAGCGCGAGGTCCTCGACCGAGCGCAGCAGCTGCTCGACCGGGCTCGCCGCCGCGCTCGCGGCGCCGGGCTGCTCGCTCGGCGTGCCGAGCCCGAGCTCGCGCAGGCCGTGGCAGCTCTGGAGCACGGCCACGCGATACGGGAAGCGCGCGCCGAGCTCGGTCTTGCCGAGCACGCGCACGAGGAATTCGCCGAGCTCGTAGGTGCGCTCCGTCTGGCGCAGCGCGCTCTCGGGCGAGTGGACACCACCCTCGGGCGAGTGCACGCCGAGCGCGGCGAAGCGGTGCCGCACGGTGGCCACGCAGCTCGCCGAGGGCGACACGATCGCCTGCGCGGCCGCGAAGCGGCTCAGATGCCGGCTCGCCAGCCGGCGCGCCTCGCGCGTCGCGCCGCGGTTCAGGAACGGCTGCCCGCAGCAGCCCTGCTCCGGGTCGTAGTGCACCTGGCAGCCGGCGCGCTCGAGCACGCGCAGCGTGGCCCACGCCACATCCGGCGCAAGCTGATCGACGTAGCACGGGACGAAGAGAGAGACGTTCATCTATGACTTCGTTCGCCTGCGGCTCACTGCGCGCTTCGCTTGCCTAGTGCAGCGGCGCCGCAGGCGGGAGCAGGGCGAGCGCCTCGGCCGGGTCGATCGCGTAACGATCGCCGCAGAAGTCGCAGCGGACGTCGAGCGGCCCGCCCTCGGCGATGGCCTGGTCGAGATCTTCGCGGCCGAGCAGCGCCGTGGCGCGCAGCGCGCGCTCGGCGTCGCAGCCGCAGTGGAAGACCGGCGTGCGCTCGTCGAGGAGCCGCGCGCCGAGCCCGTCGAGCAAGCGGTCGAGCAGGCCCTGGAGAGACGCGCCCGAGCGCAGCAGCTCGGCCGGCCCGCCGAGCGCGCTCACGTTGCGCTCCGCGCGCGCCAGGCTCTCGTCCGAGGCGCCGGGCAGCGCCTGCACCACGAAGCCGCACGCGGCGTCGATGCGCCCTGCCTCGTCGTGGAGCACGCCGAGCCCGACCGCCGACGGCGTCTGCTCGCTCTCGGTGAGATACAGGGCCAGGTCCTTGGCGATGCCACCCGAGACGATCGGCACGATGCCGGTGTACGGGCGCAGCAGGCCGGGGCGCAGCCGTGTCACGGAGAGCTCGCCCGCGCCGAGGCCGCTCTCGAGGTCGAGCCGCCCGCCGCGGAGCGGCAGCTCGACCTTCGGGTTGCCGATCGTGCCGCGCGCGCGGCCGAGGCCGTCGGCCATCGCGAGCACCGAGCGCAGCGGCCCGTCGCCGCGCAGGCGCAGCTCGACCGTCTCGCCGTCCTTGCCGCCGGCGCCGAGCAGCACCGTGCCGAGCAGCGCGCGGCCGAGCGCAGCGCCGGCGAGCGTGCTCGCGCCCTGGCGCGTCGCCGCCTCGCGGACGAGGCCGACACCCGACACCGCGCGCACGCCCAGCGTCCCGTCGCCCGACAGTGCGCGCAGCAGCAGGTCGCCTTCGTGCGGGACGGCCGTCGCCATCCGCGCAAGTTAGCGGCTCAAGGTTCCGGATCGACCTCTTCGGGCAGCAGCACCGCCGCCTCCGCGGCCGGCAGCTCCTGCACCTGGCCGAGCCGGCGCTCGATGTAGCGGCTCTTCTGCGAGGCCTCGCCGATCTTGTTGGAGGCTTCGTCGAGCTTCTTCTGCACGCCGGCCAGCAGGTCGCCGAACTTGCCGAACTGGGTCTTCACCGCGCGGAGCAGCTGCCAGACCTCCTGGGAGCGCTGCGTGATGGCGAGCGTGCGGAAGCCCATCTGCAGCGAGCCGAGGATGGCGAGCAGCGTGGTCGGGCCGGCGAGCGTGACGGAGAACTCGCGCCGCAGCGCTTCGAACAGACCGGGCCGGCGCAGCACCTCGGCGTAGAGGCTCTCGGTGGGCAGGAACAGCAGCGCGAAGTCGGTCGTATGCGGCGGGCACACGTACTTGTCGCGGATCGAGCGGGCCTCCTGCTTGAGGCGCGCTTCGAGCGAACGCCCGGCCTCTTCGGCCGCGGCGGCGTCGCCGCGCTCGTGCGCGTCGAGCAGGCGCTCGTAGTCGTCGTGCGGAAACTTCGCGTCGATCGGGAGCCAGAGCGGGCTGCCGTCGCCGTCTTCGCCGCCCGGCATGCGCACCGCCGCGTCCACGCGCTCGCTCGAGCCGGGCCGCGTCGCCGCCTGCCGCTGCCACTGGTCGGGCGCGAGCGTGTCTTCGAGCAGCGTCTCGAGGCGCGCCTCGCCGAAGCTGCCCCGCGAGCGCACGTTCGTCAGCACCTTCTTGAGATCGCCCACGCCGACCGCGAGCGTCTGCATCTCGCCGAGGCCCTTGTGCACGGCCTCGAGCCGCAGGCTCACCTGCGCGAAGGCCGCGCCGAGCCTCACTTCGAGCGTGCCCTGGAGCTTCTCGTCCACCGTGGCGCGCATCTCTTCGAGGCGCTTCTGCGTCTCCTGCTGGATCTGGCCGAGGCGCAGGTCGACCGAGCCGCGCATCACCTCGATGCGCTTCTCGACCGTCTCGCCGACCGCGCGCAGGCTGCCGCTCACCTCTTCGCGGAGATGATGGGTCTGGCCGGCGAGCTCGCGCCGGCTCTGCGCCAGCTCTTCGCGCAGCACGCGCTCGCCGCGCTCCTGCGCCTGCGCGAGGCCGTCGAGCCGGGCGGCCAGCGCCGCGGTGCTCTCGCGGGTGGCGCGCACGAATGCCCGCGCCGCCACGAGCACCGCGCCGGCCAGGAGCACCGCCCCGAGCAGAGCGCCGTGGACCGCGAGCCAAGCTTCGAGCCCCATCATCGCTGTCCCCCCTCGGCGGATCATAAACAGATTCGGTCCGGGGTGTGACAGATGCGGTCACGATGCCCCCTCCGCACCATTTCGCCCCAGAAATCGGGCCTCCCAGCGGCGTAAGAGAGGCGCTGCGGGCGTCCGCTGGCGGCACAGCGCTTGCTCCGCGCCTAGCCCAATGGGGCGCGACCCCGTCCCACATCTTGATGGGCTCTTGAGCCCGAGACGGGGAGGGGTTCCTAGGCTTCGCGTCGCTCGGAGGTGAACGAGATGGATTTCATCTACGTGGTCGGCGTCCTCGCCTTCCTCGCTCTCAGCTGGGGGCTGGTGCGCCTCTGCGAGAAGGTGGGCTGAGCCATGGGCGTCCTCGAGATCCTCGGTGCCGCGCTGGCCGTCGCCCTGTTCGTCTATCTGCTGATCGCGCTGCTCGCGCCGGAGAAGCTGTCGTGACCGGAAACGGACTCCTCCAGCTCACGTTCTACTTTGCCGCGCTCACGGCGCTCGCCGTGCCGCTCGGCCGCTACATGGCGGCGCGTCTACGAAGGGCGCGCGCGCTCTCGCGCAGCGCGTGCTCGGGCCGCTCGAGCGCGCTGCTCTACCGGCTGGCCGGCGTGCGCCCGGGCGACGAGATGAGCTGGCAGCGCTACGCGGTCGCCGTCCTGCTCTTCAACGTCGCCGGGCATCCTGGTCGTCTACGCGCTCCAGCGCCTCCAGGGCTGGCTGCCGCTGAACGGCGCCGGCTTGCGCCGCCGTGAACCCCGAGGTCGCGCTCAACACCGCCGTCAGCTTCGGCACCAACACGAACTGGCAGGCGTACGGCGGCGAGACCACGATGAGCCACCTCACGCAGATGCTGGGCCTCACGGTCCAGAACTTCGTGTCGGCGGCGACCGGCATGGCGGTGCTCGTCGCGCTGATCCGCGGCTTCACGCGGCGCCAGGCCGGCGCGATCGGCAACTTCTGGGTGGACCTCGTGCGCACGATCGCTCTACGTGCTGCTGCCGCTCGCGATCGTGGTCGCGCTCGTCCTCGTCCTGGCAGGGCGTGCCGCAGACCTTCCAGGCCAAGGCCACGGTGCCGCTGCTCGAGTCGACGACGGCGGCCGACGGCAGCGCCGTCACCACGCAGGAGATCGCGCTCGGCCCGGTGGCCTCGCAGATCGCGATCAAGCAGCTCGGCACCAACGGCGGCGGCTACTACAACGTCGAACTCGGCGCATCCGCTCGAGAACCCGACGCCGCTCTCGAACTTCGTGGAGGTGCTCTCGATCCTGCTGATCGCGGGCTGCGCTCTGCTTCACGTTCGGCGAGCTCGTGAAGGATCGCCGCCAGGGCTGGGCGATCTATGCCGCGATGGCCGTGATCCTGATCCCGCTGCTGCTCGTCTGCGTCGCGGCGGAGCAGGGCGGCAACCCGGCGCTCGACAGCTCGGCGTCGACCAGGTCGCGACCGCGCTCCAGGCGGGCGGCAACATGGAGGGCAAGGAGGTCCGCTTCGGCATCGCGAACTCGGCGCTCTGGGCGGCCGCCACCACCGCGGCCTCGAACGGCTCGGTCAACTCGATGCACGACAGCTTCACGCCGCTCGGCGGCCTCGTGCCGATCTGGCTGATCGAGTTCGGCGAGGTCGTGTTCGGCGGCGTCGGCTCGGGCCTCTACGGCATGCTGATCTTCGCGATCGTGGCGGTCTTCATCGCCGGCCTGATGGTCGGGCCGCACGCCCGAGTACCTCGGCAAGAAGATCGAGGCGTTCGAGATGAAGATGGCCTCGCTCGTGATCCTGATCCCGGCCGTCGCGATCCTGCTCGGCACCGCGCTCGCGTGCGTCGCTGCCGGTCGGCACGGCCACGCTCGGCAATCCCGGCGTCCACGGCTTCAGCGAGATCCTCTACGCGTTCTCGTCGGCGCGGGCAACAACGGCTCGGCCTTCGCCGGCATCACGGTGAGCGGCGCGTTCTACGCCGTCGCGATCGCGATCGCATGTTCATCGGGCGCTACTGGATCATCGTCCCGATCCTCGCGATCGCCGGCTCGCTGGCGGCGAAGAAGCTCGTGCCGGCGACGGCGGGCACGCTGCCGACGCACGGCCCGCTGTTCGTCTCGCTGCTCGCCGGCACCGTGGTGCTGGTCGGCGCGCTCACCTTCTTCCCGGCGCTCGCGCTCGGCCCGATCGTCGAGCACCTGATGCTGTTCTCGAACTGACCCGGAGGCGACATGTCCGCGAAGGCCCAGTCTCGTCCGCTCTTCGATGCGCCGATCGTGCAGCGCGCGATCGTCGATTCGCTGCGCAAGCTCGACCCGCGCCACATGATCCGGAACCCGGTGATGTTCGTGGTCGAGGTCGGCAGCGCGTTCACCACGCTGCTCGTCTTCCACGCGCTCGTCACCGGCGCGGGCGAGGCGCCCGCCGGCTTCATCCTCGCGGTCTCGGTCTGGCTCTGGTTCACGGTGCTGTTCGCGAACTTCGCCGAGGCGATGGCCGAGGGGCGCGGCAAGGCGCAGGCCGACGCGCTGCGCAAGGCGCGCCGCGACGTGGTCGCGAAGAAGCTCCGCGAGGCGCGGCGCGACGCGGCGCGCGAGGCGGTGCCGTCGACGCTGCTGCGCAAGGACGACCTGGTGCTCGTCGAGGCCGGCGACACGATCCCCGGCGACGGCGACGTGATCGAGGGCGTCGCCTCGGTCAACGAGAGCGCGATCACCGGCGAGAGCGCGCCGGTGATCCGCGAGAGCGGCGGCGACCGCAGCGCGGTCACCGGCGGCACGGCGCGTGCTCTCCGACTGGCTGATCGTGCGCGTCAGCGCGAACCCCGGCGAGACGTTCCTCGACCGCATGATCGCGATGGTCGAGGGCGCCAAGCGCCAGAAGACGCCGAACGAGATCGCGCTCGACATCCTGCTCGCCGGCCTGACGATCGTCTTCCTGCTCGTGACCGTGACGCTGCTGCCGTTCTCGCAGTACGCGGTGAGCGACGTCCGGCGCCGGGGTTGCCGGTGACCATGACCGTCCTGGTCGCGCTGCTCGTGTGCCTGATCCCGACGACGATCGGCGGCCTGCTCTCGGCGATCGGCATCGCGGGCATGGACCGCATGATCCAGGCCAACGTGATCGCGACCTCGGGCCGCGCCGTCGAGGCGGCCGGCGACGTCGACGTGCTGCTGCTCGACAAGACCGGCACGATCACGCTCGGCAACCGCCAGGCCGTCGGCGTTCCTCCCGGCGCCGGGCGTGCCGGAGCGCGAGCTCGCCGAGGCCGCGCAGCTCGCGTCGCTCGCCGACGAGACGCCCGAGGGCCGCAGCATCGTCGTGCTCGCGAAGGATCGTTTCGCGGTGCGCGGCCGCGACGTGCAGGCGCTCGGCGCGCACTTCGTGCCGTTCAGCGCGGCACCCGCATGAGCGGCGTCGACTTCGACGGCCGGCGCGTCCGCAAGGGCGCGGCGGACGCGATCGAGCGCTTCGTGAAGGAGCAGGGCGGCGAGCTGCCGAACCCGCGTGCGCGCGACGTCGATCGCGTGGCGCGCGACGGCGGCACGCCGCTGGTCGTCGCCGACGGCGCGCGCGTGCTCGGCGTCGTCCAGCTCAAGGACATCGTCAAGGGCGGCATCAAGGAGCGCTTCGCCGAGATGCGCCGCGATCGGCATCACGACCGTGATGATCACCGGCGACAACCCGCTCACCGCCGCCGCGATCGCGGCCGAGGCCGGCGTCGACGACTTCCTGGCCGAGGCGACGCCCGAGGCCAAGCTCAAGCTGATCCGCGACTACCAGGAGCAGGGCCACCTCGTCGCGATGACCGGCGACGGCACGAACGACGCGCCGGCGCTCGCGCAGGCCGACGTCGCGGTCGCGATGAACACCGGCACGCAGGCCGCGAAGGAGGCCGGCAACATGGTCGACCTCGACTCGAACCCGACGAAGCTGCTCTCGGTCGTCGAGATCGGCAAGCAGATGCTGATCACGCGCGGCGCGCTCACCACCTTCAGCATCGCCAACGACGTGGCGAAGTACTTCGCGATCATCCCGGCGGCGTTCGCCGCGACCTATCCGGCGCTCGACGCGCTCAACGTGATGCGGCTCCACTCGCCGCAGAGCGCGGTGCTCTCGGCGGTGATCTTCAACGCGCTGATCATCATCGCGCTGATCCCGCTCGCGCTGCGCGGCTCGCGCTATCGCCCGATGCCGGCGGGCACGATGCTGCGCAGCAACCTGCTGACGTACGGGCTCGGCGGCGTGGTGCTGCCGTTCCCGTTCATCAAGCTCATCGACCTGGCCCTCGTGGGCTTCGGTCTGGCCTGAGGAGGGCATCGCATGGCAGCTCTGCTTCGACCCGCACTCACGCTCCTGGCGGCGTTCAGCGTCATCACCGGCCTCTTGTATCCCGCCGTCGTCACCGGTCTCGCGCAGGTGCTCTTCCCCGCGCAGGCGAACGGGAGCCTGATCGCGGGAAGCGACCACGCGCTCGGCTCCACCTTGATCGGGCAGCCCTTCTCGGATCCCGGCCACTTCTGGAGCCGCCCGTCCGCGACGGCTCCGGTGGCCGACAACGCGGCGGCCTCGACGGGCTCGAACCTCGGGCCTTCGAACCCGGCGCTGCACGACGCCGTGAAGGCGCGCATCGAGGCGCTGCGAGCGGCGGATCCCGGCAATACCGCGCCCGTGCCCGCGGACCTGGTGACCGCCTCGGGCAGCGGCCTCGATCCGCACCTCTCGCCGGCGGCGGCGCTCTATCAAGTGCCGCGCGTGGCGCGGGCACGCAAGCTGCCCGAGGAGCGCGTTCGCGCGCTCGTGCAGTCCCGGATCGAACGGCGGACGTTCGGCATGCTCGGGGAGCCGCGTGTCAACGTGCTGCTGCTCAACCTCGATCTCGATCGGGCCGTGAGCGGCGGCTGAGCCGAGCGTCGCCATGGGCCGCCTCCGCGCCCAGCCCCTCTTCACCGCCGCCATCGTCTGGCCGGCAGTGTTCGACGCGTTCGGCAAGCTGGCTCCGCGCCGTCTGCTGCGTCATCCCGTGATGTTCGTGGTCGAGGTCGGCGCGCTCTTCACCACGGCACTCGGCCTCCACGCCGCGTACGGCGGCGGCGGGGACGCGCCGGCCGGCTTCACGCTCGCGGTGTCGGCCTGGCTCTGGTTCACGGTGTTGTTCGCGAACTTCGCCGAGGCGATGGCCGAGGGCCGCGGCAAGGCGCAGGCGGCGGCGCTGCGCCGCAGCCGCCGCGAGGTCGTGGCCAAGCGGCTCGAGGCGCCGCGGCGCGACGCCCCCTACGTGCCGGGCCCCGTGTCCTGGCTGCGCGTCGGCGACGCGGTGCTGGTGGAGGCTGGCGAGACCATCCCGGCCGACGGCGAGGTGATCGAAGGCGTCGCCTCGGTGAACGAGAGCGCGGTCA
Organism: uncultured delta proteobacterium; assembly: GCA_963716895.1. Lineage (GTDB taxonomy): Bacteria > Myxococcota_A > UBA9160 > UBA9160 > UBA6930 > JBFIYM01. The sequence goes on along the minus strand of CAVQUJ010000010.1, from coordinate 1,278,481 downwards.
CGGGCGAGAGCGCGCCGGTGATCCGCGAGAGCGGCGGCGACCGCTCCGGCGTGACGGGCGGCACGGTCGTGCTCTCCGACTGGCTGATCGTGCGCGTGAGCGCGAACCCGGGCGAGACCTTCCTCGATCGCATGATCGCGCTGGTCGAAGGCGCCAAGCGCCAGAAGACGCCGAACGAGATCGCGCTCGACATCCTGCTCGCGGGCCTCACGATCGTGTTCCTGCTCGTGACGGCCACGCTGTTGCCGTTCTCGCGCCACGCCATCGGGGCGGCCGGCCAGGGTGCGCCCGTCTCGCTCACCGTGCTGGCGGCCCTGCTCGTGTGCCTGATCCCCACCACGATCGGCGGCCTGCTCTCCGCGATCGGCATTGCGGGCATGGACCGCATGATCCAGGCCAACGTGATCGCGACTTCGGGCCGCGCGGTCGAAGCGGCCGGCGACGTGGACGTGCTGCTGCTCGACAAGACCGGCACGATCACGCTCGGCAACCGCGAGGCGGTGGCCTTCCTGCCCGCTCAGGGCTTCGCGGAGCACGAGCTTGCGGAGGCCGCGCAGCTCGCCTCGCTCGCAGACGAGACGCCCGAAGGCCGCAGCATCGTCGTGCTCGCCAAGGAGGCCTTCGCGCTCCGCGGCCGCGAGCTCGATGCGCGCGCGCTCCACTTCGTGCCGTTCAGCGCGCGCACGCGCATGAGCGGGGTCGACCTCGACGGGCGGCGCGTGCGCAAGGGCGCCGCGGAGGCGATCGAGCGCTTCGTGAAGGAGCAGGGCGGAGAGCTGCCGAGCGCCGTCCGCGACGAGGTCGAGCGCGTGGCGCGCGACGGTGGTACGCCGCTGGTCGTGGCCGACGGCGCGCGCGTGCTCGGCGTGGTGCAGCTCAAGGACATCGTGAAGGGCGGGATCCGGGAGCGCTTCGCCGAGCTGCGCCGCGTCGGCATCCGGACCGTGATGATCACCGGCGACAACCCGCTCACCGCGGCGGCGATCGCCGCCGAGGCGGGCGTCGACGACTTCCTCGCCGAGGCGACGCCCGAGGACAAGCTGAAGCTGATCCGCGACTACCAGGCGCAGGGGCATCTGGTGGCGATGACGGGAGACGGCACGAACGACGCGCCGGCGCTCGCGCAGGCCGACGTGGCGGTGGCGATGAACACCGGCACGCAGGCCGCGAAGGAGGCCGGCAACATGGTCGACCTCGACTCGAACCCGACGAAGCTGCTGTCGGTGGTCGAGATCGGCAAGCAGATGCTGATCACTCGCGGCGCGCTCACCACCTTCAGCCTGGCGAGCGACCTCGCGAAGTACTTCGCGATCATCCCCGCCGCGTTCGCCGCCACGTACCCGGCGCTCGGTGCGGTGAACATCATGAGGCTCCACTCGCCCGAGAGCGCGGTGCTCTCGGCGGTGATCTTCAACGCGCTGATCATCGTGGCGTTGATCCCGCTCGCGCTGCGCGGCGTGCGCTATCGCCCGGCGCCTGCCCGCCGGCTGCTGCGGCGCAACCTGCTCACCTACGGCCTCGGCGGCGTGCTGCTGCCGTTCCCGTTCATCAAGCTCATCGACCTCGCCCTCACCGCACTGGGCGGGGTGTGAAGTGCTATCCCTGGGCGACCCGACGCACACCGGACACGGATGACCGAGGATTCCCGGCCCGATCCCGACGCGATCTTGCGCCGCATCCAGGCAGAGACGCAGCGCGAGAGCCGCGCGCGGCTGAAGGTCTACCTCGGCTTCGCCCCGGGCGTGGGCAAGACCTTCGCGATGCTCCAGAACGCGCGCGAGCTGGTGGCGGCGGGCGAGGACGTGGTGGTGGGCTGGGTGGACACGCACGGCCGCTACGACACCGCCGCGCTGCTGCTCGGCCTCGAGATCCTGCCGCGCCGGCGGGTCGAACTACCGCGACCGCGAGCTGCAGGAGTTCGACCTCGACGCCGCGCTCGCGCGCAAGCCCGGCGTGCTGCTGCTCGACGAGCTCGCGCACACGAACGCGCCCGGCGGACGCCACGACAAGCGCTGGCGCGACGTCGAGGAGCTGCTCGCCGCCGGCATCGAGGTGCACACCACGCTGAACATCCAGCACGTCGAGAGCCTGAACGACGTGGTGGCGCAGATCACGGGCGTGCGCGTGCGCGAGACGGTGCCCGACGCGATCGTCGATCGCGCCGACGAAGTCGTGCTCGTCGATCTCGAGCCGGACGAGCTGCTCGCGCGGCTGCGCGAGGGCAAGGTCTACCTCGGCGACCAGGCCGAGCGCGCCGCGCGCGGCTTCTTCCGGCGCGGCAACCTGCTCGCGCTCCGCGAGCTCGCGCTGCGCCGCGCCGCCGAGCGCGTGGACGCCGACGTGCAGGCCTACCGGCACGAGCACGGCATCGAGGCGTCGTGGCCGGTGGCCGAGCGCATCCTCGTCTGCGTCGGCCCGTCGCCGGCGTCGGCGCGGCTCGTGCGCGCGGCGCGGCGCATCGCGGCCGGCCTGCGCGCGCCGTGGGTGGCGGCGTGGGTCGAGCGCCCGGAGACGACGCCGCTCTCGCCAGGAGGATCGCGGCGCAGCTCGACGCGAACCTCCGGCTCGCCGAGACCCTCGGCGCGAGCGTGGTGCGGCTCGTGGGCGCGCGGCCGAGCGAGGCGATCCTCGCCTGGGCGCGCGAGCACAGCATCTCGCGCATCGTGATCGGCAAGCCGACGCACGCGCGCTGGCGCGACCTGCTGCGCGGCTCGCTGCTCGACGAGGTGGTGCGGGGCAGCGGGCCGATCGACGTGCACGTGATCCTCGGCGACGAGACGCAGGCGCCCATGCGCCGCGCGTCGCGCGAGAGCGAGCCGCTGCGCTGGGCCGGGCTGGCGGTGGCGGCCGCGCTCGTCGCGGCGGTGACCGGCGTCGCGTCCGCGGCCTGGCGCTTCCTCGCGCTGCCCGACGTCGCGATGCTCTACCTGCTCGTGATCGTGGTGGCCGGGGTGCGCTTCGGACGCGGCCCCTCGATCGCCGCGGCGGCGCTCTCGGTGGCGGCCTACGACTTCTTCTTCATCGAGCCCTATCACACGTTCGCGGTCTCGGATCTCCGCCACACGCTCACGTTCGGGACCATGTTCGCGATCGGCATCGTGATCAGCACGCTCACGCTGCGCATCCGGCGGCAGGAGCGCGCGGCCGTCGAGCGCGAGCAACGCACCGCGGCGCTGCTCGCGCTCTCGCGCGAGCTCGAGGGCGCGCTCGACGGCGACGCCGCCGCGCAGGCCATCGTGAAGGCGATGCGCGACGTGTTTCGCCACGGCGCCGCGGTGCTGCTCGCGGAGACGGAGGGGCAGCTCCGCGTGGCCGCGCGGGACGGCGACGTCGCGCTCGACGCGCCCGAGCTCGCGGTGGCGCGCTACGCGCTCGAGCGCGACGAGGCGGCCGGCGCCGGGACGGACACGCTGCCGGGCGCGCGCGTGCGCTGCGTGCCGCTGCGCTCGGGCCCGGAGTCGTTCGGCGTGCTGGTGATCGCGGCGGGCTCGGAAGCGCGCCTATCGCGCACGAGGATCGCGATCTGCTCGAAGCGTTCGCCCGCCAGGGCGCGCTGGTGCTCGCGCGCTCGCATTCGCTCGAGCAGGCCAAGGCGGCGGCGGTGCGCGCGCGCACCGAGGAGCTGCGCAGCTCGCTGCTCTCGTCCGTCTCGCACGACCTGCGCACGCCCGCTCGCGGCGATCACGGGCGCCGCGAGCGCGCTGCGCGAGGAGGGCGCGGGCGCCGACGCGAGCCAGCGCGCCGAGCTGCTCGACACGATCGCCGAGGAAGCCGGCCGGCTCGAGCGTCTGCTCGCGAACCTGCTCGACATGACGCGCCTCGAGTCGGGCGGGCTCGAGCCGAAGCGCGAGTGGGTGCCGCTCGAGGAGATCGTGGGCGCGGCGCTCGCGCGGCTCGAGGCGCAGCTCGGCCGCCGCGAGATCCGCACCGAGCTGCCCGAGGGCCTGCCGCTCGCGTTCGGAGATCCGGTGCTGCTCGAGCAGCTGCTGATCAACCTGCTCGAGAACGTCGCGAAGCACACGCCGGCCGGCTCGCCGCTCGAGATCCGAGCGCGCGAGGTCGGCGGCGCGCTCGAGCTCGAGCTCGCCGACCGCGGCCCCGGCCTCGCGCCGGGTGACGAGACGCGCATCTTCGAGAAGTTCCAGCGCGGCGCGCGCACGGGCGCGGCGGCGTCGGGCTCGGCCTCGCGATCTGTCGGGGCATCGCCGCCGCGCACGGCGGCTCGCTCACCGCCGAGAATCGGCCGGGCGGCGGCGCGCTGTTCCGCCTCGTGCTCCCGCTGCCGCCCGACGCGATGCCGCCCGAGCCGCGGTGAGGCCGGAGCGTGAGCGCGCCGGGACCGCTCGTGCTGCTCGTCGAAGACGAGCCGCAGATGCGGCGCTTCCTGCGCGCCGCGCTCGTGGCCGCGCGGCTTCCGCCTGCTCGAGGCCGAGACGGCAGGGGCCGGCGAGGTGGCGGCGGCGAGCCACAATCCCGACCTCGTGCTGCTCGACCTCGGCCTGCCCGACCGCGACGGGATCGAGCTCGCCCGGAGCCTGCGGGCGATCGTCGCAGGTTCCGATCCTGGTGCTCTCGGCGCGCGGGCCGCGAGGCCGACAAGGTGGAGGCGCTCGACGCGGGCGCCGACGACTATCTCACCAAGCCGTTCGGCGTCCCGGAGCTGCTCGCCCGGATGCGCGTGGCGCTGCGGCACGCGGCGCGCGCGGCAGGGGAGCCGGCGGCGCCCGTGCTCGAAGTCGGCGCGCTGCGCATCGACTTCGCGCGTCGCGAGGTGGCGCTCGCGGGGCGCGAGGTGCGCCTCACCCCGATCGAGTGGAAGCTGCTCGCGCTGCTCGCGCGCAACGCGGGCAAGGTGGTGACGCACCGCCAGATCCTGCGCGAGGTCTGGGGCCCGACCGAGGGGCACCAGACGCACACCGTGCGCGTGCACATGGCGGCGCTGCGCCGCAAGCTCGAGCCCGACCCCGCGCGCCCCCGCCTCCTCGTCACCGAGCCCGCCGTCGGCTACCGCCTCCGCGACGAGTAAGGCGTCACGAAGGGGACGTTCCTTTCTCGTCACTTCCACGCGGGGAACAAGTGACGGAAAAGGAACGTCCCCTTCGTGACGGTCAGATGCGGATGCGGCGCCAGGCGCCGGCGCGGAAGCGCCAGACGAAGGCGATGGCGAGGCCCGCGACGTAGACGACGCCGCCCGCCCACGCGCCGGTGAGGCCGCCGCCGAGGGTGATCCCGCACAGCCATGCGGCCGGCAGGAACACGAACCACGCGAGCCCCGCCTGCACGAGGAACGGCCAGCGCGTGTCGCCGGCGCCGCGCAGCGCGCCGGAGCTCGCGATCCCGAGCGCGTCCAGCAGCTGGAAGCCGGCACCGAGCGCGAGCAGCGGTCCGCCGAGCGACAGCACGGCGGCGTCGCGGCTGTACAGACCGAGCAGCGCCTCGGGCACGGTGAGGAAGAGCAGCGCCACCGTCGCGCCGAGCGCCGCCGCCAGCCCGAGCGCGGTGCGGAAGCTGCGCTCCGCCGCCTGCGGATCGCCCGCGCCCACGTAGCGCCCGACCAGCGTGGCGGCCGCGACGGAGAGCCCCGACGCCTGCATGAACGACAGCGAGAGCAGCGAGATGAAGGCCTGGCTCGCGGCCATCGAGGCGTCGCCCATCCGCGCGACGAGGGTCGTGAACACCGCGAACGCCGACATGTCGAGCACCCATTGTCCGCCGATCGGCAGCCCGGTCCTGAGCACGCGCCGCACCGCCGCCGCGCGTGCTCGGATCGGCCTCGTGCCGTAGCGCATGCGCACCGCGCGCCGCGACGCGGCGATGCCGAGGAACAGCGCGAAGCGACCACTCGCCCACCGCGATCGCCGTGCCCGAGCCCGCCACGCCGAGCCTGGGCATCCCCAGCTCGCCGAAGATCAGCCCATAGCCGAGCGTCACGTTCACGAGGTTCGCGAGCACCGCGCCGAGCATCGGCGTGCGCGTGTCACCGATGCCGCGGAAGAAAGAGACCCACACGAACGCCACCGTGGTGCCGACGAGGCAGACCAGACGGCCGGGCAGGAACGCGAGGGCCTGCGTCTGGAGCTCGGGCGACGGGCCGAGCGCCGCCAGCCAGAGAGGCGCCGTCGCACCGACGATGGCCGCCACGAGCGCCGCCGCCGGCGTCACCACGGCGAGCGCGTGCCACACCCACGCGCCGCACCCTCGCTCGTCACCGGCGCCGTGATGCTGCGCCACGAAGGTCTGCACGCCCGACGCCGTGCCGATGAAGATCGAGAACAAGCGTCCAGGTCCAGATGTGCGCGAAGCCGACGGCGGCGAGCTCGGTGGCGCCGAGCCGGCCGACCATGGCGGTGTCCACCACGCCCATCAGCGTGGAGGACATCTGCGACACGATCACCGGCCAGGCGAGGCCGGCGACTTCGCGCAGACCGCCGCGCGCGCTGGCGGGCGTGGTGAGGGCTTCAGGTCGAGCGGCGAAGGACACGAGCGAGCTCCGAGCCGGGAGGCGTTGCGCGGTGCGCGCTGCGGCCCTCCCGGGGGATGGAGCTGGCTTCAGCTCCGCTCGCTGCGCGCGCGGCCGAGTCGGCGAGTGCCGCCGACGGGGCGCGGGTCCGGCACGACGGTGCAGATCCTCATGCGCGCGCCTCCCATGAACGAGCCGCTGTTTACCACAGTCGGGCGCTCGACGTCAGTCCTCGCGCTCGGGCATCAGCACCCAGAGCACCAGGTAGGCGAGGATCCCGGGGAAGGCGGCCGAGAGGACGGAGACGAGGACGTAGAGCAGCCGCACGACCGTCGGGCTCCAGCCGAGCCACTCGGCGATGCCGCCGCACACGCCTGCGATGATGCGCTCGTCGCGCGAACGCTGGAGACCGGGCTTCTTCACGGGCATCGAGACGATCCTCCGGGCGCGAACATGCCGTGGTACGCGGGTAGCGCAGCTCGAGTTCAGCGCGGCTGCCCCGAGCGGGCTCGCCGCCTCAGCCAGAGGAACGGAACCGAGAGCGCCACGGCAATGGTGAAGGCGACCAGAACGCCTCGCGAGACGAAGAATGGCATACGGCGCAGGTGGATGATCTCGAGATAGGTGTCGAGGCTGCCCTCCGTGTCCCGGAACACGACGCGCTCCCCGTCCCACGCGTCGCCGTGGAGCACGTAGACGCCGTCCGCGGCGGTCGGCTCGAGCACGACGTCGAGCGGGAGGTAGGAGTTGCCTCGCATCCGCAGCAGCCCCTCGCGAACCTCGACTTGAAACGGCGCGAAGAACTGGAGCAGCGCCAGGCCCGGCGGCACGGAATCGACGGCGCGGTACGTGCCGCTGAGGCGGCGCCAGGCCGGCGGCGCCGGCTCGCGGCGGGCGCGTGCGAGGTCGAACGTCGCGGCGTCGCCGAGCAGGGCGTCGAGCACATGCGCCACGACTCGCCGCGGAGCCGCGGCGGCCGAGGCATTCGTCAGGACGGCGACCGCGATCCGCTCGGCCGGCAGGATGGCGAGGCGCGTCGACACGCCCGGGTCTCCTCCGTCGTGCCAGATCATCGCCCGCCCGCGCTGCTGTCCGACCATGAAGCCGAGCCCGTAGCCGGTCTCGAGGGCCGGATCTTGACGGGCTTGCAGGCGGCGCATCTCCGCGACGGTCTCCGGCGCCAGCAAGCGCCCGTCGTTGGTCTCGCCGTTCGCGATCACCATGGAGGCGAACCGCGTGAGGTCTTCGGCCGTGGTGAGCAGCGACGCCGCTGGATTCACGGGCAGCGCGCGTGGCCCGGGCGCGGGTTCGAAGCCGTCTCCCGCGCGCCGGTAGGGAATCGCCTGCCGCTCGGTGAGAGCGGGAAGCGGCCGGAAGTCGCTCGACGTCATGCCGAGTGGTGCGAGCACGTCGTTCGCCATCGCTTCTGCGAAGGGCGCGCCGGCCAGCCGAGCCGCGACCTGACCGAGCAGCCAGAAGCCGGGGTTGGCGTACACGATTCTCTCTCCCGGCGGATACGCGAGCCGGAACCCACCCGAGAGGTGCTCCTCGAACGTGGGCAGCGGACCCCCGAAGAGATAGGCGCGCAGCGACGAGAGGGGGAGCCAGCTCACCGCGAGACCGGAGCTGTGGCTCAGCAGCTGGCGGAAGGTGACGGGAGCCTCGTTCCCGTTCCGATCGCGCAGGCGCCCGGCCGGCTCGAGGGAGTCGTTCACACGGTCATCGAGGCCGACCCGGCCGGCCTCGACCTCGCGCATCACGAGAGTCGCGGTGAACAGCTTGGACACCGAGGCCGCGCGAAAGACGGTCTCGGGCTCGACGGGGATCCGCTCGGCGACATTCGCGAGTCCGAACCCACGCGACCAGCTCAGGTGTCCATCGGCCACGACTGCGACCTGAAGCCCGGGTACGTGCTCCGCCGTCATCGTTCGTTCGATGAACGACGTGACGTCCGCCTCCCACGCAGCCGGGTCGCGTGTCGCCTGTGCCGCCGCAGCGGCTGCGATCAGCAGGACGATCGGGCAGCCGAGAGCGGCCCTCGACGGGCGGCGCCAGTCCACAGGCGGTGCTACGCGGAGCGCCCGCGCCGAGTTCAACGGAACAAGCTCGACACCAGCCGCGCGCCACCCACCCAGGTCCCGATCATGCCGCCGAGCGTCGAGAGCGTGAAGACGAGCAGCACGCGCAGCAGGCGATTGCGCCAGAGCCCGCGAGCCGAGCCCAGGTCGTCGAGCGCGCTCGACAGCTCGCGCACGAACGGTGGGCGCATCCACGACTGCACCAGCGCGGTCACGTGGCCGATGCCGATCAACGGATGGATCGCGGTGAGCGGCGCGAGCAGCAGCGCGGCGAGAATCGTGGCCGGATGACCGAACGCGAGCAGGGTGCCGGCCGCGCTCGGCAGCCCCGTCGCGAGCGCGAAGTACGCCACGTTCTCGCCCGCCACCGCCCCGCCGTCCCGCACGCCGATCACGAGCAGCGAGAGCAACACCAGCGCGGGCAGACCCCAACCGAGCAATCGGGTGAGCGGGGAGGCGGTGGGCATGGCCGACAGGGCGGCGAGGTCCACGGGCACGCCGCGCTCGAGTGCGCCCACCAGACCCTCGACGTGCCCCGCGCCCACCACCGCGAGCAGGCGGCGGCCCGGCGTCTCGCGAATGCGCTGAGCGAGGTAGGCGTCGCGCTCGTCGATCAGCACCAGCTTGAGGCCCGGGAAGGCGTCGCCGAGCTCGCGGAGCAGGCGCGACAGCACGTCGGTGCGGCGCAGCTCGCGCAGGTCGTCCTCCGAGAGCTCGTCGCGCTCGAAGATCGCGGCCGAGAAGGTTCCGATCAGCAGCGCGCGCTTCCAGAACGAGAGCGCGCGCCACGCGCGGCGCAGCGTGATGCGGACGTCGCGGTCGCAGAGCGCGACGGGGATGCCCTCGGCCTCCGCGCAGCGCGCGGCCTCGAGCAGCTCCGCGCCCGGCTTCACCCCGAGCGAGACGCCGAGCGCGCGCTGGTAGGAGGCGAGGGCGAGGTTGAGGCCGAGCGTCGCGAGCTGGCGCGTGCGGATCACCTCGCGCAGGTCGAGCGCCTCGAAGCGCTCGGGCCGCGCCAGCGCTTCGTAGCGCTTCGGGTCGAGCTCGACGCACACCGCGTCGGGGCGCAGCTCGAGGATCGCGCTGCGCACGAGATCCACCGACTCCCGCGAGACGTGCGCCGTGCCGAGCACGACGACCTCGCGCTCGCCGAGGCGCACCACGCGCACGTCATCGGAGGAGAGGACGCTCATGAAGCGCGGAGGCTAGCTTTGGACGCCGCGACGGACGACGAGGGGCCTCGCACGCAGATGCGTGCGGCGTTTCCCGGGTCGTGGACGCCGCGACCGACGACGAGGAGGCGCGCGCCCGGATGCGTGCGGCGTTTCCCGGGTCGTGGACGCCGCGACCGACGACGAGGAGGCGCGCGCCCGGATGCGTGCGGCGTTTCCCGGGTCGTGGACGCCGCGACCGACGACGAGGAGCCGCGTGTCCGACGAGGAGGCGCGCGCCCGGATGCAGGCGGCGTCTTCTCTGCCGGCGTCGCGCGCTAGCGGTTCTTGCAGAAGGCGATCTGGTCGGAGGTCGGCTGGCTCGGGATCAGCACCTTCCCGTCCAGACAGGCCACGCCGGCGCCGTTCGTGACCGGGCGCGAGGGATCGACCGAGGTGACGTTGGCCGGGGCCGCGGGGACGGAGCGGGGCCGCCGGAGCGGCGGGGTCGCCTCGTCGCGGGCGCGGATGGCGCGGTCCGTCTCTGCATCCGCCTGCCGCTCCTGCTGCTCCTCGTCCTGGCGCTGTCGCCGTTGGGCGCGGTCCTTCTCGTTGGAGGTCCTGTTCCCGCCGAAGCCGCGGCACGCGGAGGCGCAGTCGCGCGTGGTCCGGATCTTCTCGCCGTTGGCGCAGCGGCAGATGTCGAGGGCGTGCGCCGCCGGGACCGGCGCGCCGAGAACGGCGAGCGCGAGCAGGAGGACGGGCAGGCGGCGTCGAGCGGACATCCGGGACGGATCGGCCGCCTCTGGCCGGACCTGAGCGCTCGCGCGCACCCTCAGACGGGGACGATGCGGGTCCCCGCGATCCGTGCCGCGCCGTCCGGCTCGAGCACACCGGCCGCGGCGGCCTCGGCCGCGAAGCGGGCGCGGTCGCGCACCGCGACCTCGATCGCGACGAGCGCCGCCTCGCGCCCGTCCCGGGACGGCACGATGCGCACGCGCGTGCCGCGCTCGAGCGCGAGGGTGAAGGCGCCGTCCGGATCGGGGTCGGGCCGCACGGCCAGCACCTCGCCCCAGCGCAGCGCGAGCTTCTCCGGGTCGGGCGCCTCGAGCACGGCGCCGACCAGGCCGGTCGCGACCTCCGCGCGGCAGCGCTCGCGCCAGCCCGGCCCGCCCCAGCGCCACGACTCCGGCGGCTGCATCGCGTCGAGCGAGACGATCGCGCCGCCGACGTCGCGCGGGTGCAGGTGCAGCGTGGCCGCGTCGTCGAGCGCCACCTGCCAGACGATGCGCACGCCGAGCCGGTCCACCCGCGCGCGCGCGGCAGCGAGGTCGTCGGTCTGGAAGATCGCCATGTAGCCGGCGTCGCCGCCGCGCCGTTCGATCCAGCGCCCGGCCGTGGTGTTCGGCTGCACCGGCGAGACGACCTCGAGGAAGGCGTCTCCGATCGGGAGCACCCCGTTCTGGAGCCCGAACTCGGCGACGCCCGGATCGCGGAAGGGCTCGCCGAGGCCGAGCACGCGCTGCAGGACGAGGAGGGCAGGCTCGAGCTCGCGGGCCGCGAGAGCCACCTGACGGAGCCGCATGCTGCCTCCTCCCGACCCGCGCAGCATACCCGGACGGCTCAAGTCGGGCGCGCGACCGCCCGATTCGTTCCGGGCGGAGGGGAGCATGCCGGATTCGTGCGGCATTCGAGTTCGTCTGTGATCAGCTCGAGGCGCGCACGTCGCTCGACCGCCTCGCCGCGCGCGGCACCGTGCGCATCGCCTTGAAACAGGCGGGCCTCGACGCGCGCAGCATCACGCCTGCGCAGATGGCCGTCGTGGTGCAGAAGATCCTGCCGACCGAGCTCGGCAGCCGCGGCATCGACTCCGTCGACGAGCTCTGTCAGGGGATCCTGGCGGGCCTCGGCAGCATCGCGAGCGGCCCTGCTTCGGAGACGCCGGACGCGGTCTTCAAGCGTCTGGGCGGCGCCTAGGGCTCGACCGAGATGGCGGCCCCGCTGCTGGCCCTGATCTCGGCGCTGGCCTTCGTCGCGGTCGGCGCGACGGTCGGCGTGAAGCTGCTCTGGCTGGCGCACCGCACGGGCGCGCTGCCCGAGAGGCTGGTCGGCGCGTCGATGGTCCTGCTGTCGGGCGTGGCCTGGCCGCTGCTGCTGCTCGTGAGCCTCCCGAACCCGCTGCCGAACACGCGTGCTGCGCGCGGCCTGGTGCGTCGCGGCGCTCGCCATGAGCGGCGGCTGGTCGGGCGTGTACCTGTTCACCTGGCACGTGTTCCGGCCGGGGCCGGGCTGGGCGCGCACGCTCGCGCTCGGCGGCGTCGGCGTGCTGTTCGCGGCGGGCTTCGCCGGCGTGGTCCGCGGCGTGATGATCGAGGATCTCGCGCAGCTCCGCGCCGCGTCGCCCTCGGGCCTCGTGCTCGTGCTCGCGGCCGAGGCCGTGTACGGGTGGACGACGATCGAGGCGGTCCGCTACCGCGCGCTGCTGAAGCGCCGCATTCCGCTCGGCCTCGCCGACCCGCTCGTCGCCGACCGCTTCGGGCTCTGGGCGTGGACCAGCGTGTTCGGCTTCGCGAGCCTCGTGCCGAGCGTGTTCGCGACCGTGACGGGCGGCGATCCCAACACGACCGCGAGCCGGCTCGTTCGTCGGCGTGTGCGGGATCCTGAGCAGCGCGGCGCTCTACTTCGCCTTCCTGCCCCCCGCGGCCTACGTCGCGCTTCGTGCGCGAGAACGCCCCGAGCTCCCGAGCCGAGCGGAGGTCTGTGATGCAGCTACTCGCCGCGGGCGCCACGCTCGCGTTCATCGTCGTCTCCGCGGTGCTCGGCGTCGCGCCTGCTGCTGCTCGCGCGTCGCACGCACGGCGTGCCGGAGCTCGCGCTCGGCCTCGCGTTCTTCCTCGTGGGCGCGGTCGGCTACCCGCTCGGCCTCGCAGCGGTGCTGCCTGCGCTGCCGCAGCCGCTCGCGCGCGGGCTTCTTCGCCGTCTCGCAGATCGCCACCGGCGTCGGCTCCGTCGGCGTGTTCGTGTTCACGCGCTCCGTGTTCCGGCCGCAGGCGGGCTGGGCCGGCTGGCTCGTGCGCGTCGCCGCGGTGCTGCTCGCCGCGCAGGCGGCGATCGGCGTGGCGCGCGCATTCAGCGCCGAGCCCTCGCAGTTCGGCAACGCGGATCTCGGCTTCTCGCTGCGCCAGGGCGTCACCGCGTTCTCGTACGCCTGGACGGCGCTCGAGGCGCTGCGCTATCGCGCGCTGCATGGTGCGCCGCCTCGCGATCGGCCTGGCCGAGGTCGAGGTCGTGAATCGCTTCCTGCTCTGGGCGATCGCGGGCGTCGGCTCGTTCTCCGGCTCCTTCACGATGAGCGCGGTGTCGTTCACGGGCGCGGCGCCGTGGGACTCGGCGCTGGCGCTCGCGGCGGTGGGCCTCGGCGGCCTCACCTCCGCCATCTGCGCCTGGCTCGCCTTCATGCCGCCGCGCGCCTACCTCCGCTGGGTCAAGGGGCACGCGCCGGCCTGATTCCGCCCGTGCCAAGCGCCGATCCTTCCCTACTCTGCATCGACGCACTCCGGAGGGATGGGCGATGAAACGGGTCTTCCTGTTCCTGCTCACGAACCTGCTCGTGATCACCGTCGCGGGCGTGGTGCTCCGCCTGCTCGGGGTCGACGCGTACCTGATCCGTCGCGGCGTGGACGTGGGGCTGCCGCAGCTGCTGCTCTACTGCGCCGTGTTCGGCATGCTCGGTTCCTTCATCTCGCTGCTGCTCTCGAAGCCGATGGCGATGCGCATGGTCGGCGCCCAGGTGCTGAAGGAGCCGCGCGGACAATCGGAGCAGTGGCTGCTCGAGACGGTGCGCCATCACGCGCAGGCCGCGGGCATCGGCATGCCCGACGTCGCCGTCTACCAGGACCCGACGCCCAACGCCTTCGCGACGGGCGCCCGCAAGAACCACGCGCTCGTCGCAGTCTCGACCGGGCTGCTCCAGCGCATGAAGGCCGACGAGGTCGAGGCGGTGCTCGGCCACGAGATCACCCACGTCGCGAACGGCGACATGGTCACGCTCGCGCTGATCCAGGGCGTGGTGAACACGTTCGTGATGTTCGCGGCCCGGGTGGTGGGCGGCATCGTCGATCGCGCGGTGTTCCGCTCCGACAACGATCGCGGCGGCGGCATCGGCTACTTCGTCACGGTGATCGTCCTCCAGATCGTGTTCGGCATCGCGGCCTCGGCCGTCGTGATGTGGTTCTCGCGGCAACGCGAGTACCGCGCAGACGCCGGCGGGGCGCGGCTCGCGGGCCGCGAGAAGATGATCGGCGCGCTCGAGCGCCTCGCGGCGGGCCCCGGCGCGCCGCTGCCCGGCGCGCTCCAGGCGTTCGGCATCGCGGGCGGGCAGGTGAGCGGCTTCCAGCGCCTGTTCATGAGCCATCCGCCGCTCGAGGAGCGCATCGCTCGTCTGCGCAGCGCCTAGCCCCGCGCGGTGAAGACCAGTCGGCTCGAGGCCTTCAGCGACGGCGTGATCGCCATCGCGATCACCGTCATGGTGCTGGAGATGAAGGTGCCGCACGGCACCGACCTCGCCGCGCTGCGCCCGCTGCTGCCGGTCTTCACCAGCTACCTGCTGAGCTTCGTCTACCTCGCGATCTACTGGAACAACCATCACCACCTGTTCCAGGCGACCGAGCGGGTGAGCGGCGGGATCCTGTGGGCGAACATGCATCTGCTGTTCTGGCTCTCGCTGTTCCCGTTCGTCACCGGCTGGCTGGGCGAGAACCGCGGCGGCGTCTGGCCCACCGTGCTGTACGGCGTGGTGCTGCTGATGGCGGCGATCGCGTACTACGTCCTCGAGCGCATCATCGTCGCGCAGCACGGGCGCGAGTCGACCATTGCGCGCGCGGTCGGGCGGGACGTGAAGGGCAGGGTCTCGCCGCTGCTCTACGTCGCGGCCATCGGGCTCGCGTTCGTGAACGAGTGGATCTCGCAGGCCCTCTACATCACGGTCGCACTGCTCTGGCTCGTGCCCGACCGCCGCATCGAGGCCGTACTGAAGGGATGAGGAGGCGTCCATGAGCGACCCCAAGCCCAAGAAGCTCCGCTGCATCCAGCGCAGCGTCGATCGGCACTGGGTCGGCGACGGCTTTCCCGTGCGGACGCTCTTCGCGTACTCGAACCTCGCGCCCGTCATCGATCCGTTCCTGCTGCTCGACTACGCCGGGCCGCACGAGTTCCCGCCGACGAGCGAGCGCCGCGGCGTCGGCGAGCATCCGCACCGCGGCTTCGAGACGGTCACCATCGTCTACGCGGGCGAGGTGGAGCACCGCGACTCGTCGGGCGGCGGCGGCAAGATCGGCCCCGGCGACGTGCAGTGGATGACTGCGGCCTCGGGCCTGGTGCACGAAGAGTTCCACGGCCGCGACTTCGCGCGGCGCGGCGGCCCGTTCGAGATGGTGCAGCTGTGGGTGAACCTGCCGGCGAAGGACAAGAGCGCGCCGCCCGGCTACCAGGCGATCCTCGCCGCGCCAGATCCCGCAGGTGAAGCCTGCCCGGCGGCGGCGGCAGCGTGCGGGTGATCGCCGGCGAGCTCGCGGGCGTCGAAGGGCCCGGCGCGGACGTTCACGCCGATGCACGTCTGGGACCTGCGCCTCGCGAGCGACTCGCCGACGGAGCTCGCGCTGCCCGACGGCTACACCACCGCGCTCGTCGTGCTCCGCGGCGCGCTGCGCGTCGGCGGCTCCGAGACGATCCGCGGCGGCGGAGGTGGCGCTGTTCGACCGCGCGGGCACCACGATCACCATCGACGAGGCCGAGGACGTGACGGCGCTCCTCCTCTCCGGCCAGCCGATCGGCGAGCCCGTCGTCGGGCAGGGTCCCTTCGTGATGAACCGGCCCGAGGAGATCCGCCAGGCGATGCTCGACTACCGGCAGGGCCGGATGGGTCACCTCGCCTGAGTCGCCTCGCGGCGGACGCGCGACCAGCGGAAGGGCGAGAGCTGCTGCGCGAAATAGCCAGCGGGGAACCGCGGCAGCTGGCCGATGCCGACCGGCCCGGCGAAGGGCGCGTCGGGCCGGAAGAAGCTCCGGAAGACGTGGTCCCAGACGTTCAGCACCGCGCCGTAGTTGTGGTTGCCGACGCGCGAGTCCGTCGAGTGATGGAAGCGGTGGACGTTCGGCGAGCTCCACAGCCAGTCGAGCCAGCGCGGCGTCGGCATGTCCACGTTGCAGTGCTGGAGCTGCCCGTACACCGCGCGGAACACGAAGTAGGGCACGAGGACGTCGGCGCTCGCGCCGAGCAGCGCGAGCGGAACCGACTCGCAGCTGATGATCAGGGCCAGGTCGAAGATCTGGAAGCGCGTCGCATTCAGCCAGTAGAGGCGCGGCGCGCTGTGATGCGTGGCGTGGAGCCGCCACACCCACGGGTTCTCGTGCGAGAGGCGGTGGAAGGCGTAGTGGCCGAGCTCGCCGAGCACGAGGGCGAGGCCGAGCTGAGCGACCATCGGCCAGCGCGTCGGCCAGAACGGCGCGCCGGCTGCGCTCGCGACCCAGATCGAGAGCAGGGTGAGCGGTCCGACCACCATTGCCGCGACGAGCGACTGCGAGATCGAGCTCGTGAAGAGGAAGTGCAGCACGTCGGTGCGGACGTCTCCGTGCGAGCGGTTCCACTCGGGCCGGTGCGGGAACAGCCGCTCGAGCGTGGCGATCAACGCGTAGAAGAGCACGATGGCCGAGGCGGGCCGCAGCCCGGGGTTGGCGGCCTCGGGCAGGCCGAGCGGGCCGGCGAGGTCGAGCGACGGCGTCGCGAGCGCGTACGCACCCATCGCGGTGACGACGAGGGGGAAGAGGAGAGGGCGGGCGCCGCCCTCGCTCACGAGCGCTCGCGCCGCGCGAAGGCGGCCTCCCAGTCCCGGCCGTCGAAGCGCGAGGTCTCGAGCGCCACGAGGTCCACGCCCTCGAGGCAGCGCGCATTCACGTCGACCTTGTCCGGATCGGAGCGCGCGCGGCGGAAGGGAGAGATGCCGCAGTGGCGGCAGAAGTGGTGCTTGGCGACGCGAGTGCCGAACTCGTAGGTGAGGATCTCGTCGGCGCCCGAGAGCAGCCGGAAGCGCTCGGGCCCGATCGTCCAGTGCACGTAGCCCGTGCGCGTGCACATCGAGCAGTTGCAGACGGAGAGGCCCGTGAGCTCTCCGTCCGCCTCGAAGCGGATGCGTCCGCAGTGACAGCTGCCTCGCAAGGTCGGCACGCGCCGAGCGTAGGCGCTCGCGGCGCGACCCGCTCGAACGAAGCTCCGCGAAGAACGCGGTTGGCCCTCGCGCTCGCGCGTGTGAGCCTTGCACCGTGGACGCGCTCTGGCTCGGCGAGAACGAGGCGATGCGGGAGCTGCGCCGGCAGCTCGAGCGGCTCGCCGAGCTGCCGACCACCGTGCTGCTGCTCGGTGAGACGGGCACCGGCAAGGGCGTGATGGCGCGCGCGCTGCACGCGGCGGGCGCGCGGCGCACACGGCCCTTCGTGCACGTGGACTGCGCGGGGTTGGCGGAGGCACTCTTCGAGAGCGAGCTGCTCGGCCACGAGCGGGGCGCGTTCACGAGCGCCGTGGCGTCGCGCGTCGGGCGCGCCGAGGCGGCCGCCGACGGCACGCTCTTCCTCGACGAGATCGGCGAGCTGTCGCCCCGTCTCCAGGCCAAGCTGCTGCGTCTGCTCCAGGAGCGCCGCTTCGAGCGCGTGGGCAGCGCCGCCGCGCGGCCGTTCCGCGCGCGCGTCGTCGCGGCGACGAACGTCGACCTCGACGCGGCGGTGGCCCGCGGCGCGTTCCGCCGCGACCTGCTGTTCCGGCTCGACGTCGCGCGCCTCACGCTGCCGCCGCTGCGCGAGCGGCGCGAGGACGTGCCGGCGCTGGCGCGCGTGCTGCTGGCGCGAACGGCGGCGCGGCTCGGGCTGCCGGCGCCCGCGCTCGAGGCGGCCTTCCTCGCGCAGCTCGCCGCGCACGACTGGCCCGGCAACGTGCGCGAGCTCGAGAACGTGCTCGAGCGCTGGCTCGTCGGCGGCGCCACCGGCCCCGCGCCGCTCCGCGAAGCCGAGCGCATCGCGCGCGTCCTCGCCGCGACGGGCGGCAACGTCGCGCGCGCCGCACGCCGCCTCGGCCTCGCGCGCACGACCCTGCGCGGCCACATCGCCCGCCTCTCCCTCGACGCGCACCTGCCGCGGGACTAGAGCCCAATCTCACGAATCACTCCCGTCGCCGGGCACGTGTCTTCGACCGTCTGGCTGCGTTGCGCTCCCTGTGAGATGCGCTCTAGAGGACGTCTCCGTAGACGAAGTACTCGCCGGTGCTGCGCACGTGGCCGGTGAAGCCGAGCGCGGTGAGTCGCTGCTCCAGCTCGGCGGGTTCGTAGAACACCTTGACCACGCGGAACTGGCGGCCGTCGTTCAGCACGCGTTCCATCACGAAGCCCGTCTCCGGCAGGCGATGGTTGCGCGCAGCGATCTCGGGGCTGTGGGCGTTGTCCACGAAGAAGGCGTGGCCGCCGGGCGCGAGCGCCGCGCGCACCGTCGCCCAGAAGGAGGCGAAGCGATCCGGCGGCACGTGCGAGAGCCAGAAGCCGAAGAAGACGAAGTCGTAGACGCCCTTCGGCTGCCAGCGGAACAGGTCGGCCTGGACGATAGCGGACGCGCTCCGACGCCACGCGCTCGCGGTTGCGCTCGAGCGCCTCGGGCGCCGCATCGATGGCCGTCACCTCGTCGGCGTGCTCGACGAGGCGCCGCGTCCAGAGCCCGGTGCCGCAGGCCAGCTCGAGCACGCGCCCTCGCGGCGCAGCGCTCGCGAGCGCCGCCTCCACCGTCGCGAGCTCGGCGAACCACTTCTCGCGATGCGCCTCGCCGCGGTCGTAGCGGCCCTGGCGGAAGAACCACTCCTCGTACTCGGGAGCCCGCGCGCGGTAGTACGCGATCTGTTCGTCGAGAAGCTCGCGGTCCATCAGCCGACAGCCTCGCAGAGCTCGCGGTAGAGCGCGACGAGGTCGCGGAGCGGATAGTGCGCGTTCAGCCCGCTCGGATTGGGCAGCACCCAGAGCGGCGTCTCGGCGATCCGCTCGGGCTGGAGCCCGAGCGCCGCGCTCGGCCGTCCCCAGGCCTGGCGATACGCGTCGATGCCGAGCACCGCCACCGTGCGCGGCCGCCGGCGCCGCACCTTCGCCGCGAGGCGGTGCCGGCCGGCCACCAGCTCGCCCTTCCCGAGCTCCGCCGCCGACGCCGTGGCGCGCGCGACCAGGTTGGTGATGCCGATGCCGCTCGCCAGCAGCACGCGCTGCTCGGCGGGCGTGAGGAGCCGCTCCGTGAAGCCCGCCTCGTGCAGCGTGCGCCAGAAGCGGTTGCCCGGGCGCGCGAAGTGCTGGCCCCGCTCCGCCGAGAGCAGGCTCGGGTTGATCCCGCAGAACAGCACCCGCAGCTCGGGCGCGATGACGTCGGGGAGCGTCCGGCCCAGCGCGGCGTCAGGCGGCGAGGTGGATGTACAGCATCGCGCCGCGCGTGCGCACGCGCAGGTTCGACCACTGCTCGAGGAGCCGGCAACGCGTGACCTGCGCGCTGCCCGGTGAGCCCATGCGAATGCGCAGCTCGCCGCTCCGGCTGCGATTGAGTCGCTCGATGATGGTCGCCCAGTCCCGCCGCACGCGAGATCCCTCCCGATTCGCTGGCCCGATTCTCTACAACCGCGACGGCTTCGCGGCAAGCTCGCGCCGCATAACGACCCGCTGGCCCGGATCGAGCCCGCGGGCCGCCTCGTCGCGGACCAACGCCGCGAGGCCGGGCCCGAGCTCGCCCGGCGCGAGCGTTCGAAAGCCCGCGCGCGCATAGAACGGCGCGTTCCAGGGGACGTCGCGGAACGTGGTGAGCGTGACGGCGCGGTGGCCGGCGCTGCGCGCCCAGGCCAGCGCCGCCTCGAGCAGCGCGCGCCCGACGCCGCGCCGCCCGTGCACCGGGTGCACGTCGATCTCCTCGAGGTGCGGCTGCCCGTCGACGAGCTCGAGCAGCGCGAAGCCGATCGGCTCGCCGTCCGGGGCGCGCGCCACCCAGAGCAGGCCGGCGGCGTGCGCGTGCGACAGCTCCGCGAGGGAGGTGGCGTCGTCCGCCACCACGCCGGCGAGCCCGCGGCCCTCGAACAAGGTGTTCGCCGCGCGTTCGATGCTCGCGAGCTTCGCGAGATCGCCGGCGTGGGCGGGCTCGATGAGGGTGCTCATGGGCCGCGCATTCTCGCACACGGCGCGCTCGTGCCGCTGGTAGCGCTCAGAGATGCCGGGTTTCCCGCGGCGGCGACTCCCAGTTGTCGTTCCGACCATCGACGAAGCGGACGGGCGCGCCGACGAGCTCGTCGGCGGTCACGTCGTCGAGGCAGCCGAGCTGGACCGAGCAGTAGTCTCCGCCGATTTCTTCCACATACCCGCGGCTGAAGGAACGCACTCCGCAGTGCTTGCAGAACAGGAGATGTCCGCTCTTGCTGCCGAACTGGTAGTCGGACAGATCGCCTGCGCCGGCGAGCAGCCGGAACGCGGCCGGCTTCACGATCACGCTCCAGTTGCGCGTCTTGGTGCAGATCGAGCAGTTGCAGCGGTTGGTGCCGGCGCCGAGATCGATGTCGGCCTCGAAGCGGACCGCGCCGCAGTGGCAACTGCCCCGATACGTCTTGGCGCTCACGAGTGCTCCTCCTGGCGCGAGGATCGCGTAGACGGCGACGTCGGCCATGCGCCGCGGCTCGCTGCTGCCATGAGGCTGACAGCCAGGCGTCGGCCCGCGCTGCCGCTCGGCCCCGGCTCCGCCTAGCATGGAGGCGGGAGGAGGTGTCGATGCTCACCCTCTATCACTCGCCTGCATCCCGCTCGTCACGGATCCTGTGGCTGCTCGAGGAGATCGGCGAGCCCTACGAGGTCGAGTACGTCACGATCCGCCGGCAGGACGGCTCGGGCGCCCGCGACGCGCGCAACCCGCATCCGGACAAGAAGGTGCCCGCCCTCGTGCACGACGGGCAGCTCGTCACGGAGTCGGCGGGGATCTGCCTCTATCTCAGCGATCTCTTCCCGGGCGCCAAGGTGGGCCCGCCGGTCGGCGCTGCGAAGCGGGGCGATTACCTCACCTGGCTCGCCTACTACGCGGGCGTGATCGAGCCGGTGATGGTGGCGAAGGCGAAGGGCGAGACCGAGCGCGATCCCGGTGCGAAGGACGCGTTCGACGCCATGGCGAGCCGACTACGCAGCGCCCTCGACCCCGGCCCGTACCTGCTCGGCGAGCGCTTCTCGACGGCGGACGTGCTCGTCGCGAGCGCCTTCCAGTGGGGAGGCAAGATGATGCCGCAGGGCAGCGCCTTCGATGCGTACGTGCGCCGGATCGAGTCGCGGCCGGCGCTCGAGCGGGCGCTGAAGAAGGACGGCGCCCCGCTCAGCGCGTGAAGGCTTCGAGGACGTGGCCGTCGGGGTCTTCGAAGTAGACCCGGCGGCCGCCGCCCTCTCGGTTCAGCTGACCGTCCGTCCGCGACCAGGGCAAGCTGCCGTACGGGATCCCTTCGGCCTGCACGCGCGCGAAGATCGCGTCGAACGTCTCGTCGCTGACGCGAAAGGCGTAGTGGTGGACCCCGAAGCCCTCCGGCCAGCGATCGTCGAAGTCGAGGGCCGTGTCGTCGACGCGGACGGTCGCGAACGGCCCTACCAGCCCTTCGTATGCCAGAGCGAGGACGCGCGCGTAGAACTTCGCCGCGCGCTCCTTGTCGCGCGAGGGAACGATCGTGTGATCGAGCACGATGGACTTCATGTCGTCTCCGTCTCCGGGCGCATCCTCCAGGCTACCCCTACCCGCCGGTCGCGGCCTCGACCCGCCGCATGAAGGCGAGCAGCGTCGCGCGCGCGGCGAGCAGCTGCGCGGAGCCCGGGATGCCGTCGGTTCGCAGCGTGACCAGCATCGCGTGGACGGTGAGGTCGGCCATGCTCACCCGATCCGAGAAGAAGAACTGGCGCGCGCCGAGGAAGTTCACGAGGTCGTTCAGACGGTCTTCGAGCCCGCGGAGCAGCTCGACCTGGGCTCGTCGCTGCGCGGCGCCGGGCCGGCTGCGGAAGCGCCGCCGCAGCCCGGCCCACGCGCCCGGCGGCGGCCCGGGCGTCGCGGCCTCGAGCCGGAACCACTCCTGCCAGTACCAGAGGAACGACTCGTCGGCCCAGTCCTCGAGGTTGCGCTGCTGCGCGGCCACGATCGGCACCGACGCGAGCAGCGGCGGCTCGGGGAAGAGCTGCTCGAGCCGCAGCAGGATGTTCGTCGAGTCGGAGACGAGCTCGTCGTCGATCGTCATCACCGGCAGCAGCCCGGTCACGGGGCTCCAGCGCTTGACGTCCTCCGGGCCGCTCGAGATGTGCAGCTCGAAGTCGAGGCCCTTGAACACGAGCGCGCGGCGACACTTCTCCGTGAAGGGAATGTCGGTCTGCCCGTAGAGCGCGATCTTCGGCACGGCGATCGTTCCAGTCTAGAGACTGGCCGTCAGGTCGGCATGATGCCGCGCTGGGGCGTGGCGCGGCCGAGGCTCTCGGGCGTGAGCGGCGCGCCCAGCTCCGCGAGCACGCGCCGGTGCTCCGCGATCGGCGTGCGGATGGTGGCGTCTTCGAAGGGCGCGAGGCGCGCGAAGGGCTCGCTCGCGAGCGCGCGCGCGACGAAGCCCGCCGTGCGCGGCCAGCGCCCCGGGTCGGGCGTGAAGCGCGCGAAGGCGGCGTTCCGGAAGAACGCCGCGAGCGCGGCGTCGGCGATGCCGAGCGCGCCGAACAGGAAGCCCTCCGCCGGCAGCTCGGGCTCGAGGTAGTCGAGCACGGCCGGCACCTCCACCTCGAGCGTGTGCCGCAGCTTCTCGCGGTCCGTCTTCTCGCCCCACACCGCCGGCCCGATCGCCACCTGATTGAAGAGCCGCCAGATGAACACGTCGCCCATCCGCGTGTCGGCGAACTCCTCGAGCCAGCGCGCGCGGGCGCGCGCCGCCGTGCCGCGCGGATAGAAGGTGGGCGTCGGATGCCGCTCCTCCAGGTACTCGCAGATCACCGTCGAGTCCGAGAGCGTGACCTCGCCGTCGATCAGCACCGGGATGCGCCGCAGTGGCGAGAGCTTCGAGAATCGCTCGTCGCCGAAGAAGGGCACGATCGGATCGATCCGATACGGCACGCCCTTCACGTGCAGGCACACGAGCACCTTGCGCACGTACGGCGACAGGTAGCTGCCGACGATCGTGACGGGCTCCACCCCGGGCATGGCATTCGCACGATACTGCACGCCGCCCGCATCCGGTCGCGCCCTTCCTCGTCGCCCGTCGCGGCGTCCAGAGCTGGCTAAGACTGCCGCGACTCCATGCCCATCCGCGCCGTCGTCTTCGATCTGTTCGACACGCTCGTCGACCTGCACATGGATCGGTTGCCGCCCGTCGAGATCGACGGCAGGCGCTACCCGTCCACGGCGGGGCACCTGCACGCGCTCGTGCAAGAGCGCGCGCCCGTCTCCTGGGAGGACTTCGCGAAGGCGCTCTACGCGGTGGAGCGTGAGGTGCGGGCGCCGCGGTCCGAAGCGGGGCGCGAGCTGCCGACGCTCGAGCGCATGGAGGAGATCCTGCGCCGGCTCGGCCTCGCCGACGCCGCGCTCGCCGAGCGTCTCACCGACACGCACATGGGCCTGCTGCGCGAACAGGTGACGCTGCATCCGCACCACGTCGGCGTGCTCGATCGCCTCCGCGGCAAGGTGAAGCTCGCGGTCTGCTCGAACTTCTCGCACTCGCAGACGGCGCTCCGCATCCTCGAGGACGCCGGGCTGCGCTGGCACTTCGACGCGGTGCTCGTCTCCGACGCGACCGGCTTCCGCAAGCCGCGCCGCGAGATCTTCGACGCCACCTGCGCGGTGCTGGGCGTGGCGCCGGGCGAGACGCTCCACGTGGGAGACCACCTGAAGCTCGACGTGGCGGGCGGCGCGGCGGCCGGCCTCCGCACCGCCTGGCTCGTGCGCCGCATCACCGACCCGGAGGCGGCGCTGCGCGAGCACGCCGGCCCCGCCCCCGGCCACGTGATCCGCGATCTCGCCGAGGTCCCGGGGCTGGTGCTCTGAGGGGGCGCGAGCCCCTGCCGCCGGTACGCTGAGCGGATGCTCATCGCGTTCGTCGCCGCCGTCGTCTTGTTGTTCGGTGCCGGGGCACATGCCGGCGCCGCAGCAGACCGCTGGACGCACTACCAGAAGCCTTCGGACAGCGAGCTCGCGGCGCGCCTCACGCCGCTCCAGTACGACGTGACGCAGCACGCGGGCACCGAGCGCCCGTTCCAGAACGAGTACTGGCACAACGAGAAGCCCGGCATCTACGTCGACGTGGTGTCGGGCGAGCCGCTGTTCTCCTCGCTCGACAAGTACGACTCGGGCACCGGCTGGCCGAGCTTCACGCGCCCGCTCGAGCCGTCGAACGTCGAGACGCGCGAGGACCGCGGCCTGTTCTCGGTGCGCACCGAGGTGCGCTCGGTGCACGCCGACTCACACCTCGGCCACGTGTTCGACGACGGCCCGCCGCCGACGGGCAAGCGCTACTGCATGAACTCGGCGGCGCTGCGCTTCATCCCCGTCGAGAAGCTCGCCGCAGAGGGCTACGCGCAGTACCTGCCCGCGTTCGAGCGGACGGACCGGCGGGAGACCGCCGTGCTGGCGGGCGGCTGCTTCTGGGGCATGGAGGACCTGCTTCGCGCGCTCCCCGGCGTGATCGACACCCGCGTCGGGTACAGCGGCGGGACGACCGCTCACCCGACGTACGGGGACGTGCACGCCGGCCACGGCGGCCACGCGGAGGCGGTCGAGATCGTGTTCGACCCGTCACGGCTCTCCTACGAGGCGCTCCTCGAGTTCTTCTTCCGCATGCACGACCCGACCACACTGAACCAACAGGGCAACGACGTCGGCGTCTCGTACCGCTCGGCGATCTTCTACGAGAACGACGAGCAGAAGAAGATCGCGGAGCAGGTGAAGGCGAAGGTCGACGCGTCGAAGAAGTGGCCGAAGCCGGTGGTCACCGAGATCGTCGCGGCGGGCCCGTTCTGGCCTGCGGAGGAAGAGCACCAGGACTACCTCCGGAAGCACCCGGGCGGCTACACCTGCCACTACGTGCGCGACTTCGACTTCGAGTGACCCCGCAACATCGACGCGCGAATCAACGATGCAGCGTCGGGGCCGGTCTCCTAGCCTCGCGCGATGGCCCAGAGCTGGAGCCCCGAGCGCTACGAGAAGAACGCCCGCTTCGTCTCCGACCTCGGCGCGCCGGTGGTCGAGCTGCTCGCGCCGCGGCCGGGCGAGCGCATCCTCGACCTCGGCTGCGGCGACGGCGCGCTCACCGAGAAGCTCGTGGCGCTCGGCTGCGAGGTGGTCGGCGTCGACGGCAGCGCGGAGCAGGTGGAGGGCGCGCGGCGGCGCGGGCTCGACGCGCACGTGGTGGACGGCCAGGCGCTCGCCTTCGACGGCGAGTTCGACGCGGTGTTCAGCAACGCCGCGCTCCACTGGATGAAGCGCGCCGACGCGGTGATCGACGGCGTCTGGCGCGCGCTGCGGCCGGGCGGGCGCTTCGTCGGCGGAGTGCGGCGGGCACGGCTGCGTCGCGCAAGATCGCGACCGCGCTCCTCGCGGGGCTCGAGCGGCGCGGCATCGACGGGCGGCCGTTCCATCCCTGGCTGTTCGAGACGGACGCCGACTATCGCGGGCGCCTCGAGGCGCGGGGCTTCACGGTGCCGTACATCGCGCTGATCCCGCGCCCGACGCCGCTGCCGGGCGACATCACCGGCTGGCTCGAGACCTTCGCGGAGAGCTTCACCGCGCGCGCTGCCGCCTGCGGAGCGCCCGGCGTTCCTCGCCGAGGTGCGCGAGGCGCTGCGCCCCCAGCTGAGCGACGCCGCCGGCCACTGGACCGCCGACTACGTGCGGCTCCGCTTCGCCGCGCAGCGGCCCGCTGCGCCCTGAGGCTCTCCGCCGTATCGTCGTTCGAGTGAAATCGAGATTCGACGTCGAGCTCTTCATCGCAGCGGTGAAGGAGGCGCGCAAGGAAGCGGACGGTCAGTTGGCCGTCCAGGAGGTGCTGGGTCGCGCCGTCGGAGACCCCGCCGCCGTTCTCGCTGGCGTCGGGGAGTCGATGGAAGCCGGTATCCACACGCTTCATCGCGCGGCGGATCTGACCATTCTCAACGTGGTCTGGGCTCCGCTGATGGTGCTGCTGCCGCACGAGCATGGGATGTGGGCCTCGATCGCGATCTACACGGGCCGAGAGGACAACATCGTCTGGGAGCGAAGAGGCGGCACGATCGAGGCAGTCGGAGCCGCGGCGATCTCCGAGAAGCAGGTCTTCGGGCTCTCGAAGACCGCGATCCACTCCGTCATCAACCCGATTCGAAAGCGAACCGGCGCGATCCACATCTACGGTGGGGACTTCTTCGGGACGGCTCGTAGCGAATGGGATCCCGAGACGTTGCGCGAGAGACCCTTCGATCTCGAGGCGGCGCGCCGGTCGCACCGGGAGGCGGACGAGCGCTTCGGGAAGTCCCCCTAGCGGCCCTTCCAGCGGGGCGGGCGCTTCTCGGCGAAGGCCTTCGGGCCTTCGATGAAGTCCTCGCTCTTCACCATGCGGCGCAGCTCGTCGTAGTGGCCGGACATGGCCTCGGCGAGGCCGACCTCGAGCCCCTGGTATGCCGCCTCCTTGCTCGCGCGCACCGAGAGCGGCGCGCACTCGAGGATCTGCGCGGCCCAGCGCTTCGCCCCGGCCAGCGCCTCGCCCTTCGGCACCACCTCGTTCACGAAGCCGAGCCGCTGCCCCTCCTCGGCCGAGACGCGGCGCCCCGTCAGCAGCATCCCCATCGCGTTCTTGAGCCCGATCTGCCGCGGCAGGCGGTGGACGCCGCCGGCGAGCGCGGCCAGCCCCACGCGCGGCTCGGGCAGGGCGAAGGTGGCGTCCTCGCTGGCGATGATCAGGTCGCAGGCCAGCGCGATCTCGAAGCCGCCGCCCATCGCGACGCCGTTCACCGCCGCGAGGACCGGCTTCACCAGGTCGGCCCGGTTCGTGAGGCCGGCGAAACCCGTCGCAGGCTGGCCGCTCATGTCCCCGCCGGTGGCCTGGTGCTTGAGGTCGTTGCCGGCGCAGAAGCCGCGGCCGGCGCCCGTCAGGATCGCGACCCACAGCTCCGGGTCGGCCGCGAACTCGTCGAACACCTGCGCGAGCTCGCGGTTGGCGGGCGGGTGGAGGGCGTTCAACACGTCGGGGCGCTGGAGCGTCACGACGAGGAGGTGGCCTTCGCGTTCGGTCTTGCAGAATTCCGGCATGCGGTTGCTCCCGCGCGCAGTGTAGACTCGCTCGGTCGCCACCGCGCCAGAGGAGGGAACATGGCGAAGGCGAAGAAGCGTTCCAACAAGAAGCCGGCTCGCGCGCAAGAGCGCCCGGCGGGCGCCCGCGAAGAAGAAGGCCGCCCCGAAGCAGGCGGCGGGCTCGGGCCTCGAGGCCCTCGCGAAGAAGATCGTGCGCATGAGCCAGGGCGCGACCTTCGGTCCCGAAGAGATCCGCGCCCTCTACAACCCCGACTGCACCTCCACCGAGGGGAACGGCGGCACCTCGACGGGCTACGCCGGCCTCGAAGCCAAGATGAAGGGCTGGGAGCAGATGACGGCGTCGATGGTCTCGAAGGCGCGCAACGTCTGGACCGGCAAGAACACCATTTGCATCGAATGGGATTCGACCGTCACGACGCGCGACGGCCGCACCCTGAAGCTGCAAGAGACCGCCGTTCACGAGATCAAGAACGGCAAGATCCAGAGTGAGCGGTACTACTACAACCCGGCCGCCCTCGCGCCGCCGCCGCAGCAGAGCCTGCCGGGCGTGTAGCGCCGTGCCGGCCTACCGGGAGATCACGTCGGGGCTCCAGTTCCCGGAAGGGCCGATCTGGTGCTCCGACGGCAGCGTGCTGCTGGTCGAGATCCGGCGCGGCACGCTCACGCGCGTGCGCGAGGACGGCCGCAAGGAGGTCGTCGCCGAGTGCGGCGGCGGCCCGAACGGCGCGGCGGTCGGGCCCGACGGCGCCGTCTACATCACCAACAACGGCGGCTTCGAGTGGCACGAGGTCGGCGGGCTCGTGCTGCCGGGCGAGCAGCCGGCGAGCTACCGCGGCGGCAGCATCCAGCGCGTCGACGTCGCGAGCGGCAAGGTCGAGACGCTCTACACGAAATGCGGCGAGTATCCGCTCAAGGGCCCGAACGATCTCGTCTTCGACGCGAGCGGCGGCTTCTGGTTCACCGACCTCGGCAAGATGCGGAAGCGCGACCGCGATCGCACCGGCATCTACTACGCGCGCCCCGACGGCAAGAGCATCCGCGAGATGGCCTTCCCCGTGGACGGCGGCCCGAACGGCATCGGCCTCTCGCCGGCAGGCGACCGCGTCTACGTCGCCGAGACGTACACCGGCCGCGTCTGGTACTGGGAGCTCTCCGGCCCCGGCGAGATCAAGCGCAATCCCGTCTCGCAGAACGGCGGCTACCTGCTCGCCGACCTGTCGCAGGGCGAGGCGCTCGACTCCCTCGCCGTCGATGGCGACGGCAACGTGTGCGTTGCCACCATCCTGCGCGGCGGCATCACGATCTTCTCGCCGAAGGGCGAGCACCGGCACGTCGCCACCGACGACATGCTCACGACCAACATCTGCTTCGGCGGCAAGGATCTCCGCACCGCGTTCATCACGCTCTCGAGCACCGGCCGGCTCGTGGCCTGCGAGTGGGAGCGGCCGGGGCTCAGGCTCGCCTACAACCTGTAGATGGCCGGCACGCGGAAGCTCGAGCTCTGGTACGAGTTCGCGAGCACCTACTCGTATCTCACCGTGATGCGCATCGAGAAGGTGGCCGCTGCGGCGAAGCTCGAGGTCGCGTGGCGGCCGTTCCTGCTCGGGCCGATCTTCCGCGCGCAGGGCTGGAACGACTCGCCGTTCAACGTGTACCCCGTGAAGGGCCGCTACATGTGGCGCGACGTGGAGCGCCTCGCGGCGGGCTACGGGCTGCCGTTCCGCAAGCCGAGCGGCTTCCCGCGGAACGGCCTCTCCGCCGCGCGCATCGCGCTCGCCGCCGAGCCCGAGGGCTGGTGCCCGGACTGGACGCGCGCCGTGTTCACCGCGGAGTTCGCGCACGACCGCGACATCGGCGACACGGCCGTGCTCACCGGCCTGCTCGAGACGCTCGGCCAGGATCCCGCCGCCGTGCTCGCGCGCGCCGAGTCGGCCGAGAACAAGACGCGCCTCCGCGAGCAGACCGAGCGCGCGCAGGCGCTCGGCATCTTCGGCGCGCCGAGCTTCGTGGTGGGCGACGAGCTCTACTGGGGCAACGACCGGCTCGGCGACGCGATCGCGAAGGCGGCGCTGGGCTAGGCCGGCAGTCGCTCCCGCAGCGCCGCGTAGAGCGCGTCGTACAGGAAGCCGGCCCGATGGACGGTCTCGTGATCGTCCTTCGCGACGAGCGGGAAGCCGCGCGAGATCGCGCGCAGGCCGGCGGACTCGGGCGTGAGGTCGATCGCATCCGCGAAGTCCGCGCCGTGCACGATGCGCGCGAGCTCGCGCGAGCGCCGCGTCCTCGGGCCGGTGCTCCACGGCGAGCGCCTCGAACGAGCAGCGCCCGGCCGCGTCGCGGTGCGGGTAGCGCGCGCCCGGCGCGTCGAAGCCGATCGCTCCTTCCGCCTGCACCGCGGCCACGCGCTCGGGCTCGACGAACAGGAAGGTCGCGTCGGGATCCACGAACCTTCGCACGAGCCAGGTGGTCGCGGTGCGGTTCACGCGGATCTCGCGGCGCGTCACCCACTTCACGCGGGAGCCTGGAGCGCCCGCCACGCGGCGAGCGCGCGGGTGTGGCGGCGATCCACCTCGGCCCACGCGACGTTCGCCATGAATGCGTCGACGTACTTCGCCGCCGCAGCGCCGTAGTCCATCTGCGTAGGCGTGCTCGTACATGTCGAGCACGAGCAGCGGCGCGCCGAACGCCACCGACTGCGTGTGATTGCCCGCCCAGTAGATGCGCAGGTCGCCGGTCGAGAAGTCGAGGTCGAGGATCGTCCAGCCGCTGCCGCCCGCGAGCGAGAGCCCCGTCGCGCGGAACAGCTCCTCGAAGCGCGGGAAGCCGCCGAAGCTCGCGGCGAGCGCCTCCTTCACCGCGCCGGCCGGCTTCCCGTCGCCGCCGAGGTTGGCGAAGTAGCGCTCGTGCAGGATCACCGAGTTGGTGAAGCTCAGCTCGCGCTCGCGCAGCCCCGAGACGAGGAAGCCGGGCGTGTCCTTCGTGACGCGCGCGAGCTCGAGCTCGACCGCGTTCAGGTTCTTCACCGCGCCGGCGTAGTTGTTGTCGTGGTGCGAGACGAGCAGCTTCTCCGAGAGCCCGGGCAGCCGCTTCGGATCGAACGGCAGCGCGACGGGCGCGTGGCCGCCGGCGGGAACGTGCGGGCCCGACGGCGTGGCGGCTTCGGGCGCCGCGAGCACGGGGGACGTCACGCAGGCTCGCGGCGGCGAGGCCGGCGAGCGCTGCGAAGGACTCTCGGCGCGTGAGCTGCATGGGTTCCCTCCCGAGCGCGCATGATACGATCGCCTGATGCGGGCAGGGCAGCGCTTCCGGGTCGTGGTCGCAATGTCACTCGCCGCTCTCCTCGCGGGCGCTGCGGAGGTCGAGCTGAGCTCGCCCGCCTTCAGCGCGGGCGGTGCGATCCCGTCCCGCTACACCTGCGACGGCGAAAACGTCTCGCCGCCGCTCGCCTGGGGCGATCCGCCCGACGGCACGAAGAGCTTCGCGCTCGTCGTGGACGACCCCGACGCGCCCGATCCCGCCGCGCCACGCATGCGCTGGGTGCACTGGGTCTTGTTCGACCTGCCCGCCGAGACGCGTGAGCTGAAGGAAGGCATCCGCAGCGTGGTCGATCTGCCGGCCGGCACGAAGGTCGGCAGCAACGACTGGGGCAACCCGACGTGGAGCGGCCCGTGCCCGCCGACCGGGCGACACCGCTACGTGTTCACGCTCTACGCGCTCGACACCGAGCTGACCGAGAGCGCCGCGCTCACGAAGCGCTCGCTCGAACAGGCCATGGCCGGACACATCCTCGCGCACACGATCCTGGTGGGTATGTACGAGCGGCGGCGCTAGATCCGGTGGAGCCAATAGCCGGGTTCGCGCCTCGCGTGCGCAACTGCCACGACGCGGATCTCTTCGGAGAGCTGCAGGAACACGACTCCGAAGGGGAAGCGCGGCAGGAGCGCGCGGCGCAGCTCCAGCTCTGGCAAGGTGTCGATCAGTCTGGGAAAGGCACCGGGTCGAGAGCCCAGCACGGGCAACAGCTGCTCCACCTCGTCGAGCAGCCTCGAACCAAGCCCCGGCTGGTGGGCGTCGTACCAGGCGGCCGCTTGCGCCAATTCCTCGGCGGCCTCCAGCTGGAGTCGGACTGGCTTTACTTGCGCGCGAGCTTGCGCTCGATCTCGCTCCGCACGGCCTGCCACGAAAGCCCCGGGCTCCCGGTCGAGGCAGCGCGAGCGCGACGCTCGAGCTCCTCGATCCATTCGTGATCGGGGCGATCTCGGCCGGGGACCTCGGGCATGACGCTGTCGAGCAGCTCGATCGCCAGCTCCAGCCGCTCCTCGTCGGAGAGCTGAAGCGCGTCGCTCAGCAGCTGCCCTGCGCTTCTAGACATGGGGAGCAGTCTACGGCCCACCTCCGAGGGCCGGTAGTCGGGTAGGCTGGCCGGGCGCGATCGCGCGGAGAGGGACGAGATGGAACACACGCCGACCCACGAAGTCCTGAACCAGCCGCCGCCGCTCGAGGGCTACTCGCTCTACGAGAGCGATCGCGCGCTGCGCGAGGGGCTCGCGCGCGAAGGCGGGCGGCGCGTTCGAGGCCGCAGGTGAAGGCGTTCGGCGCGCTCGCGGGAAGCAGAGAGACCTTCGCGCTCGGCCGCCAGGCGAACCGCTTCCCGCCCGAGCTGCGCACGCACGATCGCTTCGGCCACCGCATCGACGAGGTCGAGTTCCATCCCGCCTGGCACGCCGTGATGCGGCTCGCGATGGAGCACCGCGTCCACAACCTGCCGTGGGCGTGAGGCGCAGCCCGGGCGGCGCGATCGTCGCGCGCGCTGTCCTCCACTCGATGCTCGCGCAGGTGGAGGCGGGCTCGTGCTGCCCGCTCACCATGACCTTCGCCGCGTGGCCCGTGCTGCGGGAGGACGAGGACCTCGCCGCCGAGTGGGCCCCGCGTCTGTTCGGCACCGTCTACGAGCCGCGCCTGCGTGCCCGTCGCGCGAGAAGGGCGCCGTGCTGATCGGCATGGCGATGACCGAGAAGCAGGGCGGCAGCGACGTGCGCGCCAACACCACGCGCGCCGACGCCGGACGGCGCCGGCGACTACGCGCTCACCGGCCACAAGTGGTTCTGCTCCGCGCCGATGAGCGACGCCTTCCTCGTGCTCGCGCAGATCGACGGCGGCCTCTCGTGCTTCTTCGTCCCGCGCTTCCGGCCCGACGGCACGCGCAACGCCATCCACATCCAGCGCCTCAAGGACAAGCTCGGCAACCGCTCGAACGCATCGAGCGAGATCGAGTTCCGCGGCACCTGGGCGCGGCTCGTCGGCGAGCAGGGCCGCGGCGTGCGCACCATCCTCGAGATGGTGCAGCACACGCGCCTCGACTGCGTGTCGGGCAGCGCCGGGCTGATGCGCCAGGCCTCGGCGCAGGCGCTCCACCACGCGCAGCACCGCGCCGCCTTCGGCCGCAAGCTCGCCGAGCAGCCGCTGATGCAGAACGTGCTCGCCGACCTCGCGCTCGAATCCGAAGCCGCCACCGCGCTGATGCTCCGCCTCGCGCGCGCCTTCGAAGCGCCGGCCGGCTCCGCCGAGCGCGCGTTCGCGCGCATCGCCACCGCCGTCGCCAAGTACTGGGTGTGCAAGCGCGCCCCGCAGGCCATCGCCGAGGCGATGGAGTGCCTCGGCGGCAACGGCTACGTCGAGGAGTCGATCCTGCCGCGCCTCTACCGCGAGGCGCCGGTCAACGCGATCTGGGAGGGCTCGGGCAACGTCATCTGCCTCGACGTGCTGCGCGCCATCGTGCGCGAGCCCGAGTGCGTGCCGGCGCTGCTCGACGAGCTGCGCGCTCGCGCGCGGCGGCGACCGGCGGCTCGACGCGTGGGTCGCGAGGCTCGAAGCGGAGCTCGCGGACCCGGCGGATGCGGAGCTGCGCGCGCGGCGGACGGTCGAGCGGATCGCGCTGGCGGTGCAGGCGTCGCTTGCTCGTGCGCTTCGCGCCGCCGTTCGTGGCGGATGCGTTCTGCGCGGGGCGGCTCGGGGAGGAGGGCGGCGTCGCGGGGCTGCAGTTCGGGGCGCTGCCGCAGGGGTGTGGATGTGGGGAAGGTGGTGGAGAGGGCGGGGAGCGGGGCGTAGCCGTCAGGCTCTCACCGTGGTGCCGCAGCCTCCTCTTCGCTCCGTCGGCAGCTCGACTTCGAAGCGCTCCAGGTCCCAGCGAGACTCGACCGAGCCCCAGAGATCGTGTTCGGTCCCACGCGGCGCAGAGCTGATCGTATGTCTCGGGAAACGCACCGAGCCGTCGGTCCCAGAACTCCTCCGCGTACTCCACCACGCAGGCTTCGGCCTCGCGTTCAGACCCGAACGCGTGAAGAGCGTCGCCCCAGCGGTGGAACGTTGCGACCACAAAGACCGTTGCTCTCACATGCGTTCCCCTGACGCACTGGGATGCCGCTGGGCTCGGGGCGCCAGGCACGTCGACTTGTCTCTCTTCCAGCTCCCAGCGCGAATCGATTGAACCCGCAGAGATCGTTGTCGTCTCCAAGCCTCGTAGAGCTTCGCGTAGCTCCGCGGGAATCGGCCGAGCCGCTCCGCGTTCCAGTACTCCTTGGCGTACTCCATCACGCAGGCCTCGGCTTCCTTCTTGGTCCCGAAGACCTGCACTTCGTCGCCGTAGCCGCCGTGGTACGTCACGACGACGTAGACCGTCACGTTCATGGCGTCTTCCCCGCGACATCGATGAGTTCCAGCATGGTCAGCTCGCAAGCCTCAACCGCACCTTGAAGCCGGCCGATCGCGTAGAAGGCGTCGTCTCGTGCCGGCTGATCCAGCTCTTCGAAATCGGTGAAGTCCTGGCAGCGTTCGCCAAGCCATTCCTCCAACGAGAAAGGGAGGCCCTGGATCGCGTCGCGCGCCTGGTGGACGAGCAGAGCCGGATTGAAGCGGAGCGCTCCGATGCGAAGCCTCCTTCTCGACCGACCGAATTACCCTAGCTCGAGGAAGCCACTCTCCACCAGGTGCTCGTACGTGTCGTCCAAGTCTGCGAGGCGGGGAACGAAGACCACGGTCGCGATCTCGACCCCGTGTCAGAAGGACGCGGTAGGCGTTGAGCCGGAGCTGATGCGGATCTCGAACCCGCGCGCCGGTTCCTGTATCTCCGCATCTTGAGGTCGACCACTTCTTGTCGGCCCAGCGCAGATCCGTGCCCCATGCGAGGAGCACGGCGTCGAGCTCCAGTCCCTGCGCCCCGAACTCGGTCACGCATTCCTCCAGGACGGCACGAGCGACCTCCACTCGCGTTCTCATCGTCGCCGTACCACGGGCCGGGGCGAACGTTCTTCGTCGCCTGGAAGCCGTTCGGGATGCCGAGTCTGTCTAGATCGCGATCGCGTGACGAAGCCACAAGGCCGAAGCGCGCGTCCCGATCCTCGGCGTACCGCTCGCGGAGGTACTTCTTCGCGCGCTTCCAGATCGCGAGTGATTCGAAGGTGGTACCCGTCTCGTTCCAACGAAGCCGCGACCCGAGGTTCTCGCGAGCTCCGGCCTCCGACAGGAGGCCAGCCACGAAGTGATGCAGGCACGTTCGCCGCGTGAAAACGCAGCTCGGTGTCAAGGTCGAGCGCGTCACACGCATGAAACGGCGCATGGCCGCCTGCAAAGACGGGAAGCAGTTGGCCGGGGCCGTGAACCTGCCACTCGGCACGCCGCTCGGACCCCTCGATCGCATTGCGCCACTGAACGAGGCCGCCTTCCTCGCCGATGTGGATCTCTTGCCCGCCGCCGATCAGTCCGAGCACCACGCGCCAGTCACCAGCACGGTCCGCGAAGTCAACGAACAGTTCGGGTTCCGACTTGCCGCCGCCGTAGCCGGGCGTCTTCTTGTGCTTTTCCGCCACCTGCTCCGCGTCGTACGCGCGTTGGGCTTCATCGAAGACGAGCACGTTCTCGACGGGAGCCGCCTTCTTCCGACCGGAGTACTGCTTCACGTACTCCTTCACGCCCCGCACGAACGCCTTGCCGCCACCTCCGGCAGATGCCAGCTCGTACTGGAGCACCTCAACGAGCGGTCCGTTTCCTGAGAGGAACACGGCGGGCGACCGAGTCAGTGCCTGCGAGATCGTCGAGGAAATGAGCGTGAACGATGCGAAGACCGACGAGAGTCTTGCCCGAGCCGGGAACGCCGGTCAGCAAGATCAACCGGCGGGTCTTCGTTCTCGCCGCCTCATGGATGATCCGACTGATCTC
The DNA here is from genome assembly GCA_963716895.1 of uncultured delta proteobacterium. Classification (GTDB taxonomy): domain Bacteria; phylum Myxococcota_A; class UBA9160; order UBA9160; family UBA6930; genus JBFIYM01. Next base: position 1,243,259 of record CAVQUJ010000010.1, on the reverse strand, counting down.
GGCGACCGCGGGGTCGGTCGCTGCACGAGCCCGATGTATCGCTCGCAGGTCTCCGCGGTGGAACAGCTCGCGAGCGGCTTCGACCAACGTAGGAAGCGGGCAATACGCGTCGCGCGTGAGGAACTGCGCAGGCGAGATCGGATCGCCGCGGTTCGGCGGAGCGAGCCGCGGCAAGAGCGAGTCAAGTCACGTCCGGCCCGGCAATGTGTACTCCGCCACGCACTCCGAGATCCCCGTGCGCCCGCATCGGAACGAGGATCGGAACCACCTCTCGTGTGTGGCACTCCCGGTGGTAGCAGCGCAGATCGCGAGCGTACGCTGCGGCCTGATCGAGGTCGGCTTGTGAGGGGCTCTCCTTACCCTTCAGCTCAAGGACGACGACCCCTGCACTCACGAGAAACAGCACGTCAGGTCTTCGAGAGTCCAGCGGCAGTTCGTACTCGAGGATCGCCGTGTAGTTCGAAGCCGATTGCATCCGCGGAGAGCATTTCGCCGACTTCACGCTGGAGGTCGGGGATGGAGTCGTCCCAGGCCCGAATCTGCTCCTGGCTCGCTTCCCGGAGGACCTCGAGCAGGCGCCCGCGGATGACGCGAGGTGCCGTGGCACGGAAGCGCGGAAAGCTCGACTCCCAGCCGTACAGCGCCTCCGCGTCGTCCGAACCGGTCTCGCGCATCGCCGCCCTCAGTGCCCCCGGTACTCCCCCTTCCCCCGACTCATCGCGAACTGCTCCTCCGGCGACAGCACCAGCTGATTCCGCCCGCGCACCGCGAAGTAGAGCATCATGATCGCGTAGTAGATCGCGACGCCGAGGACGGGGGTCTGGAACGCCGGGTCGGTGACCTGGAAGTAGATCGTCACGACCGCGATCACGAGGGTGACGAGCGCGCCGGGGATGCCGAACGGGCTCGTGTAGGGGCGCTCGATGTCGGGCAGGCGGATGCGCAGCAGGATGAACGAGATGGCCTGCATGACGTAGGAGATCATGGCGCCGAACACCGCCATGTTGAGGAGCGCGGCGCCGATGAAGGCGCCGCCCTGTTTCGGCGCCGTAGGCGTACCAGACGAAGAGCATGACGCCGAGGCCGACGACGCTGCCGGCGATGAGCGCGACCTGCGGCGTCTCGTGGCGGCCGTGCGTCACCGACAGGAAGCGCGGGAAGTAGCCCGCGCGCGAGAGCGAGTAGATCTGGCGGCCGAACGCGAAGATGATCGCGTGGAAGCTCGCGACGAGGCCCATGATCGCGACGAGCGCGAGGATCTTCGCGATGTCGCTGCCGAACAGCGTCCGGAAGCCCTCGAGCAGCGGCTCGCCGCTGGCGCGCAGGCCCCACGAGCCGGGCGCGACGCTCGAGTTGAGCACGAGCACCGCGAACGCGCTCAGCACGAGCGTGAAGATCCCGAGCAGGATGCCGGTGGGCATGTCCTTCCTCGGATCGATGGACTCTTCCGCCGCGAGCGGGAGCTGCTCGATCGCGAGGTACAGCCACACCGCGAACGGCAGCGCCGCCAGCACGCCGTGGATGCCGTCGGGGAACCAGGGGCCGCCGCCGCCCGGCAGCTCGACCAGCGCGCCGTCCGGGCCGACGCCCACGTTCATGGCCCAGCGCGCGAACTCCATCTGCGGCAGCGCGTTCAGGTAGAAGAAGACGAGGCACGCGAGCGCGCCCAGCGTCACGAACACGGTGACGCGGAACGACAGCTCGACGCCGAACAGGTTGGCGGCGACGAACGTCGCGTAGCCGAGGATCCAGTAGACGGGCTGCATCTCCGGACCCGTCTCGAGGATCGCGCCCAGGTACGAGCCGATGAAGTACACGACCACGGCGGGCGTGAGCACGTACTCGATGTTCTCCGCCACGCCGGTGACGAAGCCGCCCCACGGCCCCATCGACGAGCGTGCGAACGAGTACGCGCCGCCCGTGTGCGGCAGCGCGGGCGACATCTCGGCCAGCGAGTACGTGAGGCCGAGGTACATCACGGTGATGATCACGGTGGCGAGGAACATCGAGCCCCAGCCGAAGGCGAGGCCGAAGTTCCAGCCCGAGAACTGGCCCGAGATGACCGCGCCCACGCCGAGCGCCCACAGCGAGAACACGCCCGCGTAGCGCCGCAGCCTGCGCTGCGCGAAGTACTCGTCGCCTACCTGCTCGTACTTGATGCCCGTGGGTCGGTGGTCGGCCATGCGTTCCTCCTGCGCCCGGTTCCATCCTCTACGGGCCCCGCATAGAATGCAAGCCGCACGTAGGAGCACCGATGACTTCTCCCACCTGGACGCTGGGTTCCGTTCGCATCACCTCGGTGAAGGAGATCGAGCTGCCGATCCCCGGCGCGGGGCTCGTGCCGGACGCGACACCCGAGCGGCTCGCGGCCCACGCGAGCTGGCTTTCGCCGCGCTTCGTCACGCCGGCGGGCGAGCTGCGCCTCTTGATCCAGGCGCTGGTGGTGGAGTCGCGCGGCAAGCGCATCGTGGTGGATACGTGCGTCGGCAACGACAAGGACCGCGCGCTGCCGCCGCTGCATCAGCTCCACACGAGCTTCCTCGACGACCTCGAGAGCGCGGGCTTTCCGCGCGAGTCGATCGACACCGTCGTGTGCACCCACCTGCACGTGGACCACGTCGGCTGGAACACGATGAAGGTCGGCGCGCGCTGGGTGCCGACGTTCCCGAACGCGCGGTACCTGATCGGGCGCCGCGAGTGGGAGCACTGGTCGAAGGAGGACGATCGCAGCATGGGCGATCTGCTCGGCGACTCGGTGCGGCCGATCTTCGACGCGGGCCTCGCCGATCTCGTCGAGCCCGGGCACGCGATCACCGACGAGGTGGCGCTCGAGCCGACGCCCGGCCACACCCCGGGCCACGGAGCGTGCGCATCCGCTCCGCGGGGCTCGAGGCCGTGATCACCGGCGACCTGATGCACCACCCGGTGCAGTGCGCGCACCCGGAATGGGGGAGCAACGCCGACAGCGACTCCGCGGCGGCCGCGCGCGACCCGCCGCGCGTTCCTCGCCGCGCAGGCCGGGCCGGCCGGTGCTCGTGATCGGGACGCACTTCGCCGGCCCGCACGCCGGCCGCATCGTGCGCGACGGCGCGGCGTACCGCTTCGAGGTGGCGTGACCCGCGGGGGCCTGGAAGCCTCGAAGAGGTAGGGAGCCCGCTCCCGCCTCCCCAGCCTGTGTGGTGCGTCACAGCGCCACGTCCGAGCGAAAACCTGCACGAATTCGCCATTCTTCGGCCTTGTCCCTCTGACGCGATGCGTCTAAGTTCAGGCCCGTTGGAGGGTGGGATGGGTCGCCGCGGCTGGGCGGTTCTATTGCTGGTGGCGGTGCTGGTGCTGCTCGGGATCGGCGGCGGCGCCGCCCTGTTCGAGCTGGCCCGCCTGGTGGATCCGGTGGCGGCGACGCTCGGCGGCTCGGCCCTGGCGCTCGGGCTCGCGGCCCTGATCACCGCGCTCACCCTGGTGGCGCGCCTGCGCGTCCTCCGGGGCCGCATCCCGATCTGCGCCGGCTGCAAGCAGGTGCGCGACCGCGACGGCGTCTGGAACCGGCTCGAGGCCTACCTCGAAGGCCACTCGCACGCGGAGTTCACGCACGGCCTGTGCCCGGATTGCCAGGCCAACCTCCACGCCCGGACGCTCGCCGCGCGGACCTGATCGCCCCGGCCGCTGCACTAGACTGGCCGGCCGATGCCTGACGTCACCGGCCGGCCGATGCCTCACGTCACCCGCTACAGCGTGATGCCGATCCCGCCGGTCGAGGCGCAGACGGCGTGGTTCGAGGCGGGGCCGCTGCGGATCGGGGTCGAGTACCGGCTGCTCACCGACGCGATCGCGGCGGCGAACGATCTCGCCGCGGCGGGCGGAGACGAGCGCGGCCCGACCACGGAGCTCGACGACCGCGGCGTCGCGCTCCACGTCTGCGGCCAGCAGGACGGCGAGTGGCGCGAGTTCCTGCGCTTCGACTGCTTCGTCGAGGACCCGCACTACCACTACGTGTCCTGGCGCGCGCGCGCGAACGAGATGATCCACCTCGATCCGGTCGCCGACGGCGACCCGCTGCTCTGGGCGCTCGAGCGCATCCGCGCACGCCTGCCGCAGATGCTCGAGCGCGCCGGCGCCGCCGACGTGGCGGCACGTATCGACTTCGCCGCGCTCGAGGAGGCGCTGCCGCGCGTGACGCAGGCCGCCTTCCGCGCGCGCTACGAGCACGACGACGCGAAGGTGCTCGCGGCGGCCGTGGCCGAGGGCGGGCGGCGGTGAGGGTGGGCGCGAAAGACACGGGCGCGGCGAAGCTGCGCGCGCGCCTCGGCCACCCGGTGGTGGACGCCGACGGCCACGTGATCGAGACCGCCCCCGTCTTCCTGCCCTTCTTCGAGGACTACGTCCGCAAGGTCGCGGGCGGCGACATGGTGAAGCGCTTCCGTTCCGTCGGCGGGATGGACTTCGACGAGATGGTGCTGCGCCCGTGGAGCAACCTGTCGTGGGACGAGCGGCGCGCGACCTGGGCGACGCGGCCCTCGTGGTGGTCGCTGCCCGCCGCGAACACGCTCGACCGCGCCACGGCGCACCTGCCGCGCCTGCTTGTACGAGCGGCTCGACGACCTCGGCATCGACTTCGCCGTCCTCTACGGCAGCCGCACGCTCACCACCACCGCGATCAAGGACGACGAGGTGCGGCAGGTCGCGTGCCGCGCGCTCAACGCCTTCAACGCGGAGGTGTACGCGCCGTACGCCGACCGCATGACGCCGGCCGCGCACATCCCGATGAACACGCCGCAGGAGGCGATCGCCGAGCTCGAGCACGCGGTCGGCGAGCTCGGCCTCAAGGCGATCATGATCAACGGCCTCGTGCATCGCGCGATCGGCGCGGCCCGCGCCGCGCACGACCCGCGCCTGCCGAGCTGGGGCGCGGGCTCGGGCGAGCGCATCGACTGCCTCGGCCTCGACAGCGAGCACGACTACGACCCGTTCTGGCGCCGCTGCGTCGAGCTGCGCGTGGTGCCGGCCTCGCACACGCCGGGCATGGGCTGGGGCAGCCGGCGCTCGGTCTCGAACTACATGGCCAACCACCTCGGCAGCTTCGGCGCGAGCATGGAGGCGCAGTGCCGCGCGCTGTTCATGGGCGGCGTGACGCGCCGCTTCCCCGAGCTGGCGTTCGGCCTGCTCGAAGGCGGCGTGTCGTGGGCCTGCCAGCTCTACGCCGACCTGCTCGGCCACTGGGACAAGCGCAACCGCACGACCATCCACGACCTCGACCCCGCGCGCATCGACACCGACCTCGTGCTGCGCCTGTTCGAGCAGTACGGCGACCGGCACTTCCACAAGGACGTGCCGGGCCTCGCCGAGGCCTTCACGAAGCTCGAGCCCGCGCCGCCGTTCCTCGACGAGTGGGAGGCCTGCGGCATCGAGCGCAAGGAAGACATCCGCGACCGCTTCGTGCCGAGCTTCTTCTTCGGCTGCGAGGCCGACGACGTCGGCGTGGCCTGGGCGATGAACGCGAAGATGAACCCGCTCGGCGCGAAGCTCTCGGCGATGTTCAGCTCCGACCTCGGGCACTGGGACGTCGAGGACATGACCGGCATCCTGCCCGAGGCGTACGAGCTGGTGGAGGACGAGCGGGTCTCCGCGGACGACTTCCGCGACTTCGTGTTCGGGAACCCGGTGCGCTTCTACACGCGGCTCAATCCGGACTTCTTCCGCGGCACGCGCATCGAGGCCGAGGCGGCGAAGCTGGTGCGTTCGTGAGCCTGGTCGCGGTCGTCACCGGCGCCTCGCGCGGCATCGGCAAGGGCTGCGCGCTCGAGCTCGGCGCCGCCGGCGCGACCGTGTACGTGACGGGCCGCAGCGTCGAGCCCGGCAGGCACGCGCTGCCCGGCACCATCGGCGCCACCGCCGAGGAGATCACGAAGCTCGGCGGCCGCGGCATCGCCGTCGCCTGCGACCACCGCGACGACGCACAGGTGGCGCGCCTGTTCGAGCGCGTGGCGAGCGAGCAGAGCGGCCGCCTCGACGTGCTCGTGAACAACGCCTTCCTGATCCCGAAGGAGCTGACGTCGGGCAAGCCCTTCTGGGAGTGTCCCGTCTCGAACTGGGACGACATGGTGGGCGTCGGCACGCGCTCGGCCTACGTGGCGAGCTGGCATGCGGCGCGGCTGATGGTGCCGCGGAAGGCGCGGGCTGATCGCGAACATCTCGCTCCTCGGGCGCGCGCGAGTACGCGCTGGCACGTCGCCTACGGCGTCGGCAAGTGCGCGCTCGATCGCTTCACCGCGGACGCCGCGCACGAGCTCCGCAAGCACGGCATCGCGGTGGTGTCGCTCTGGCCGGGCCTCGTGCTCACCGAGCGGCTCGAGGGCGCGGCGAAGGCCGGCATCCCCGGGCTCGACTTCTCGCGCGCCGAATCGCCGCGCTTCACCGGCCGCGCGGTGGCCGCGCTCGCCACGGACGCGGGCGCGCTGCGCTGGAGCGGCCGCGCCCTCGCGGCGCGCGAGCTGGCCGACGCCTACGGCTTCACCGACGTGGACGGACGCCTGCCCGCCGGCCCGCTGCACGAGAGACCCAGGAGCGCGGGAGCCAGCTGAGCGCTTACCAGCTCATCACGTGCCAGATGCGGAGCTGGAGCGTCATCGCGTACGCCATCAGCGCCGCGAAGGCCAGAACCCCGACCGGAAGCACGATGCGCAGCGTCTTGTCCATGATTCCTCCGAACGATGACGGCCTCTGGAGCAAGAAGCGCGCCAGCGCGGACAGGGGTTCCACGCCGCCCGCATCTGCGGACGTGTGGCCCCGTGGTCCGTCGCGGCGTCCCGAGCTGTGGCGATGCGCCTCTTGAAGCGCGTCGTCGCGGGCTTCTTCCTGCTCCTGTTCGCCGCGCTCGCGGGGACGGCGCTCTGGGCGCTCTGGCCCGAGCGCGCGGAGTTCGATCCGGCGCCGCTGCTCGCGGCGGCGCAGCGCTACGACGTGCACATCCTGCGCGACGGCTTCGGCGTGCCGCACGTCTACGGCAAGACCGACCCCGACGTGGCGTACGGCCTCGCGTTCGCGCACTGCGAGGACGACTTCGCGACGATCCAGCGCGTGCTGCTCGCCTCGCGCGGCCAGCTCGCGAGCGTGGACGGCCTCGACGCGGCGCCGGAGGACTTCCTGTTCCACTGGCTCGGCGTGCCCGAAGCGATGGCGCGCTACGAGCGCGAGGTCTCGCCCGAGGCGAAGGCCGTGGCCGACGCGTACGCCGCCGGCGTGAACCACTACGCCGCGCTGCATCCGGAGCAGGTGCTGCCCGGCGTGGTGCCGGCGCGCGGCAGCGACGTGGTGGCGGGCTTCACCTTCCGCACGCCGTTCTTCTACGGCCTCGAGCGAACGATACGTCCGCTGTTCGACGCGAAGAACGCGCCGGACGACGCGCAAGCCGCGCCCGGCGCGGCGCGCAGCGAGGCGGAGCCGAGCGTCGTCGCAGGCACGGGCTCCAATGCCATCGCCGTCGCGCCCTCGCGCTCGGCCGACCGCGCCACGCGCCTGCTCGTGAACTCGCACCAGCCCTACACCGGCCCGGTGGCCTGGTACGAGGTGCGGCTCCACAGCGAGACGGGCTGGGACATGGCCGGCGGCGTCTTCCCCGGCTCGCCGGTCGTGCTGCACGGCGCGAACCGCGAACCTCGGCTGGGCGTCCACGGTGAACACGCCCGACCTGGCCGACGTGTACCGGCTCGAGATCGATCCCAACGATCCCGATCGCTATCGGCTCGACGGCGAATGGCGGCAGCTCGTGAAGAGCGAGGTCGAGCTGGACGTCAAGCTGTTCGGGCGGCTGCACTGGACGGTGCGCCGCGAGCTGCTGCGCTCCGCGCACGGGCCGGCGATCCGCCAGCCGCACGGCACCTACGCGCTGCGCTTCGTCGGGATGGGCGAACTCCGCCACCTCGACCAGTACCTGCGCATGAACCACGCGCAGAACTTCGCGGAGTGGCAGGACGCGATGCGCATGCAGGCGATCCCGAGCGTGAACTTCGTCTACGCCGACCGCACCGGGAACATCGCCTACTTCTACAATGCGAAGTTCCCGAAGCGCGTCGCGGGGCTCGACTGGCAGCACGTGCTGCCGGGCGACCGCTCGGATCTCATCTGGCAGGAGACGCTGCCCTTCGACGCCGTGCCGCACGTGGTGAACCCGCGCTCCGGCTTCGTGGTGAACGCGAACCACACGCCCTTCCGCTCGACGGCGCCGCCCGACGCGCCCGATCCGAAGGACTTCCCGCCCGAGCTCGGCATCGAGACGCGCATGACGAACCGCGGGCTGCGCGAGCTCGAGCTGTTCGGCAGCGACACCTCGATCACGCGCGCCGAGTTCCGCGCGTACAAGTTCGACAAGCGCTACGCCGAGGCCAGCGAGGCCCGCCGCATCGTCGCCGAGATCCTCGCCGCCGACTTCGGCGACGACCCGGAGCTGCGCGCCGGGCAGCAGCTGCTGCGCCGCTGGTCGTACGGCGCCGAGGCCGACGATCCCGCGGCGGCGCTCGCGATTCTCTCCGCCTCGCCCGTGGTGGTGGCGATGATGCGGGGCAAGGCGCCGCCGTCGGTGCAGGGCAGCTACCGCGCCGCGGTGCGCACCCTGCTCCGTCACCACGGGCGCCTCGACGTGCCCTGGGGCCAGGTGAACCGCTTCCGCCGCGGCCGGCTCGACCTGCCCGCGAGCGGCGGCCCCGACGTGCTGCGCGCGATCGAAGACTTCGAGCTCGACCACGATGGCACCTACAGCGCGCGCTCCGGCGATTCGCTCGTGATCTTCGTCGAATGGGACCGCGCCGGCCGCCAGCGCATCGAGACCATCCACCAGTTCGGAAGCGCGACGCAGGACGAGCGCTCGCCGCACTACGCCGACCAGGTGGCGCTCTTCCTGAGCGAGCAGACCAAGACCGTCACGATGGACGAGGCCGAGCTGCGCACGCAGCTCGAGCGCGACTACCGGCCCGGCGAGTAGGCCCGATGAAGCCCGACGCCACGCCGCGAACGCTGTCCGCCGGGCAGCTCGTGGCATACGGCGTGCCGGTGTTGGCGTTCCAATTCGCGGTCTACTACGTCGGCTTCTTCTTCTTGAAGTTCTCGACCGATCTGCTGCTGATCGCGCCGGCCACGGCCGGGGCGATCTCCGCGCTCGGCCGGCTCTGGGACGCGGCGATCGACCCCGCGATCGGAGCGTGGAGCGACCGCACGCGCTCGCGTCTCGGCCGGCGACGGCCATGGATGCTGCTCGCGGTGCCGCTGCTTCCCATCACCTTCCTCATGATCTGGAGCCCGCCCGGCGGCCTCGCCGGGGGCGACCTCGTGGCGTGGATGGCGGTGGCGCTGATCGCCTTCTACACCGCGTTCACGTTCTACACGGTGCCGCACCTCTCGCTCGGCACCGAGCTCACGCCCCATCATCACGAGCGCAGCACCGTCTTCGGCGTCTTCCAGGCGGGGCTGATCCTGGGGATGATGGGCTCCTTCGCGGCGATCCAGTACGTGGCGGTCGCGAGTGACGGGCGGGCGGCGGCCCGTGTGCTCGCCCTTGTCAGCGCCGCTGCGATGGTCGTGCTGCTGCTCGTTCCGCCGCTCGTGCTGCGCGAGCCGGCGGGGCACCAGGGGCGCGGAGCCGCCGCGCCGCTGCGCGCGCTCGCGGACGTGGCCCGCAATCCGCACGCCCGGCTGCTCTTCGTCGCGCTCTTCCTCGTGAACATCGGCGCCGGCGTCCTCGGCATGCTGGCCCCGTTCGTGATCGAGTACGTCGTCGGCCGGCCCGACCTGATCGGGGTCGTCCCGGCGTTCTTCGTCGTGGCGGGCGTAGTCTCGATCCCGTTCTGGCTCTGGTTCGCGAAGCGTCGCGGCAAGCGTGACGCGTGGGTGCTCTCCATGTGGGGGATGGCGGTCGCCTTCGGTCTCACGTTCTTCGTCGGCGAGGGCGACCTCGTCGCGATCTCGCTGCTGCTGGTGGCCGCGGGCATCGCGTACGGTTGCGGAGGCGTGGTCGGCCCCTCGCTCCTCGCCGACGTGATCGATTGGGACGAGTCGCAGACCGGAGAGCGCAGGGAGGGGATCTACGCCGCGGCCTGGGGCATCACCTGGAAGGCGGCCGTCGCCCTGATCGGTGTGGTCGCTGGCGCTGCGCTCGAAGCCTCGGGCTTCCAGCCGAACGTGAAGCAGAGCGAGACGGCTGCGCTCACCCTCCACAGCCTCTTCTCGGTCCTCCCCTTCGTGGTTTTCGCGGGGGCGGCTCTGATCTTCCGTCGCTACTCGATCACCGAGGCGGAGCACGTACGCATCCGCGCGGTCATCGAGCAGCGCGCGCACGCCTACCCGCCGGGCGAATAGGCCTCGGCCGCCGCGAGCAGCGCGCGCAGATCGTCGGGCAGCGGCGCCTCGACCTCGATGCGGTGGCCGCGCAGCGGATGCGGGAAGGCGAGCCGCCAGGCGTGCAGCGCGACGCGCTTCGCGCGCAGCACGTCGTCCTTGCCGCGCGCGTACTTGCGCTCGCCGACGAGCGCCTGGTCGTGGTGCGCGAAGTGGAGCCGGATCTGGTTGTAGCGGCCGGTCACCAGCTCGACCTCGACCACCGACGTGGCCGCGTGGTGCGCGAGCACGCGCCAGCGCGTGGTGGCGGGCTTGCCGCTCGCGTGGATGCGCGCCTGCGCTCCCTCGTCGCGGATCGGCTCCTCGAAGCTGCCGCTCTCGGGCCGCAGCCGGCCGCGCACGAGCGCCCAGTAGATCTTCTTCACCGCGCGCCCGCGGAACAATCCTTCGAGCGCGGCGCGCGCCGGCTCGCTCCGCGCCAGCACGACCAGGCCCGAGACCGCGCGGTCGAGCCGATGCACCGGCAGCACCTCGTAGCCCTGCGCGGCGAGCGCATCGAGCAGCGTGCGGCCGGTCGCGCCCGGCGTCGGCACGGAGAGCAGGCCCGGCGGCTTGTTCACGACCAGCAGGTCTTCGTCCTCGAACAGGACCGGGACCGGCTCACTCATCGAAGAAGGCGCGCAAGGCGGCGAGGAACGCGTCGAGCTGGTCGTGGTGCACCCAGTGGCCGGCCTTCGGGATCGTGATCGAGTGCGCGTTCTGGAACACGGCGGCGCGCCCGTCAGCGACGGGGTCGCCCGCCCACGAGTCGGCGCCGCGCACGAGCAGCACCGGGCAGGTGATGCGCTTCCAGAGCGTGCGCATGTCGTCCACGTCGAAGCGATACGGCGCGAAGGTGCGCGTGTAGTTGTCGAACTTCCAGGAGTAGGAGCCGTCTTCGTTGCGGTTCACGCCGTGCACGGTGAGATGGAGCGCCTGCTCCTCGGACAGGAACGAGTTCTCCTCGCGCATGCGCTTCGCGGCGGCTTCGAGGCTCGGGTAGCGCCGCGGCTGGCGGCCCGCGAGGTCGCGCATCTGGCGGATCCAGTCGTGCACGCGCTCGTGCGGCGGGCGCGCGCGCATGCGCTCGATCATCGCGGGCGGCGGGCCGAGACCCTCGATCGACACCAGCTTCCGCACGCGATCGGGGTAGACGCCCGCGTACATCACCGTGACCGAGCCGCCGAGCGAGTGGCCCACGAGCGTGATCGGCTCCGGGCCGAGGGCGTCGATGAGATTCGCGAGGTCGAGGACGTTGTCGGCGATCGCGTAGGGACCGCCTTCCACCCAGGCGCTGTCGCCGTGCCCGCGCAGGTCGGGCGCCACCACGTGCCAGTCGTGGCGCAGCGCGCGCGCCACCCAGTCCCAGTTGCGCGCGTGGTCGCGGTTGCCGTGCACCAGCACGAGGGTGGGCCTCGCGGTGTTGCCCCAGTCCACGTAGTGCAGGCGCAAGCGCTGCGAGACGAAGAAGTGCGAAGTGGGGCCGACGATGTCCAAGCCGCGCGAGGCTGCCACGCCTCGCTAGCCCGGTCCAGCCCGTTGCGCGCCGTGCAGGAGCAGCATCGACACCTCGGGCGGCACCCGGAAGCGGATCGGGAAGACGCTCGTTCCGATGCCCGACGACACGAACAGGTGCCGTCCGTCCTCCACGATGTGTCCGATCGCGTAGCGCTGGCCGTACTGCGACGGCACGACGGGTCGCCCGAGGAAGGGGAGGTAGACCTGGCCGCCGTGTGTGTGGCCCGCGACGGTGAGCGTCACACGTGCGGGCAGCTCGGGAAACAGGTCGGGGTTGTGCGTGAAGGCGATCACCGCAGCTCCATCGGGCACGTCGTGGAGCGCCGCGCCGACGTCGTGCCGTGTCTCCCAGAAATCGCCGACGCCGGCGACCCAGAACCGGCACGCGCCGCGCTCGACCGAGGCAGAGGCGTCCTCCAGCACGGGGATGCCCGCCGACTCGAGCGCGCGCACCATGCGCATCCGGAGCGCCGCGTCCGCGTTGCCGAGCACCGCGTACACACCGAGCGGCGCATCGAGCTGCCCGAGCACGGGGCCGATCTCCTCGGGCGGCACGAACGTCCCGCCCGGCACGCCGTGGATCACGTAGTCGCCGAGGAGGAGGATCACGTCGGGTCGCGCCGCCAGCGTGAGGTCCACCACGCGGTGGAGATTCGCTAGGCCGTTGAAGGGCGAGCCCACGTGGAGGTCCGTGAGGACGGCGACCTTCAGCCCATCGCACGCCGCCGGCCAGCCGGGGAGGTCGAGCGCGTGGTCTTCGTTGCGGAGGCTCGCTGGCTCGAGCCAGAGCGACCAGACGGGCAGGGCGATGACGCCCGCCAGCGCGAGCAGTCCGAGCGATCGCTTGAGCACGCGCCGGAGTATCGCGGCGCGCGATGGCCTCACAAGAGCCCGCGGCTCACCAGCTCGGCGCGCAATCCGGCGGCGCTCTCGAACACCACGCCGTCGATGCCCGCGGCGCGCGCGGCCTCGACGTTCTTCGCGCGATCGTCCACGAAGAGCAGCTCGCCCGCTTCGAGCCGATGCGCGTCGAGCAGGTGCGAGAAGATGCGCGGGTCGGGCTTCGCGATGCCGATCTCGCCCGAGATCACGAGGCCGTCGAAGGCGTCGAGGAACGGGAACAGGTGGCGCGTGGCCGCGAAAGTCTCGGCGGCCCAGTTCGAGAGCGCGTAGAGCCCGACCCCGCGCTCGAGCAGCTCTCGCAGCAGTGCGATCGAGCCGTGCATCGGCAGCATCATCTCGGCGAAGCGCTCGCCGTAGGCCCGGATCAGCGGCTCGTGGTGCGGGAAGCGCTCGACGCGCTCCGCGATGCCGGCGTGCAGCGACAGGCCGGCGTCCATGCGCTCGTTCCACTCCGAGGTGCAGACCGTGGCGAGGAAGCGCTCCACCGCGTCCTCGCTCGGCAGCAGCTTCCGGTAGAGGAGACGCGGATCCCAGTGGACCAGCACGCCGCCGAGATCGAAGACGACGGCGCGCCTCACCGCTGTCGTGACTCCGTTCGCCCTCGGCTCACTGCGCGCTCCGCTTGCGTCGTGACTCTCCGTTCGCCCTCGGCTCACTGCGCGCTTCGCTTGCTGTCGTGACTCCGTTCGCCTTCGGCTCACTGCGCGCTTCGCTTGCTGTCGTGACTCCGTTCGCCTTCGGCTCACTGCGCGCTCCGCTTGCTTCAAGCGAAGCGCTCCCAGGCGGCCTGGCGCGAGATGCCGAGCGCGTCGCCGATGGCGGACCAGCTGACGCCGCGCTTGCGCAGCGCTTCGACGTGCTCCTGGAGCACCTCGCGCGTGGCGTCCACCGCGGCGGACGAGGGCGCGAGCGTGGTGAGCAACGCGCCGTCCGAGAGAGCGGCCCAGCCGGGGAAGGGAGGCGCGGGCTTGCCCGCCAGGATGCGGTTGCAGACGGCGACACAGGCGTCGCAGATGTAGACGCCGGGACCGCCGATCAGCTTCTCGACCGCGTCCTCGTGCTTGCGACAGAACGAGCAGTAGAGCGGTTTGGCTCGCGGCATGCCGTCAAGACTACCCTGACGTTCGGTCCGGTGTCAAGAAGAGCTTGACGGAACGGCGGGGGCGGCGGCGCGCGCGCGCCGCGCCATGCGCAGCGTGAGGACGCCGAGGGCCAGGAACGGGATGCCGAGCAACGAGATCTCGCGGTACTCGGGCAGCCGCAGGGCCCAGATCAGCACGAACCCGCCCACCCCGAGACAGACCCAGGACACGCCGGTCCACAGCGTGCGGGTCGCCGACAGCATTCCGCCCGAGAGGCTCTGGATGCGCGCGCTCTGCTCGAGCATGGCGATCATGGTCCGCACGTGCGGTTCGCAGCGGCCCGCGCAGGCGAGCCCGCGGCCGAGATCGACCGCGCAGCCCCGGCACACGCCCTTGCCGCACGAGCGGCACGTTCCGACCGACGCCCGGCCCTCGTGCTGGAAGCATTCCATGGACGGCTCAGGGCTCCGGCGTGTACGTGAAGGGGAGCGTGTTGTCGGACGCCACGCCGTCCCGCATCACACTCAGCGAGACCGTGTCGGGCAGGTCCTTCTTCTTCTTCGGCACGCGCACGAGCAGGCTCGTGTCGGTGATCGCGTACGCCTTGGCCTTCTTCGGCCCGAAGTAAACGCGCACCTTCTTGCCGGCGAAGTTCTGTCCGCCCAGCGCGATCTCGGTGCCCCTGCCGCCGCTCGCGGCAGTGAGGCTCATCAGGTGCGGCGCGCTCGACACCACCTCGATCGTGACGCTCTGTCCCGAGCTCTTGTTCGTGCAGTCCGTCGCGGTGAAGCTCAGCTCGTGCGTGCCGATCTGGGCGAAGGTCGGCGTCCACGTGAGCATGCCGCCGGCCGAGACGGCGGCGCCGGCGGGCGGGCTCACCGCGGCGAAGCTCACGAGGTCGCCGTCCTCGTCGATCGGCCGAGAGCGGGATCGAGAGGGGTCGGTCGGACAGCGCCGAGCGGTCGGCCGGGTCGTCGATCACGGGCGGCGAGCCCGTCGGCGTGTCGATCACGCTGATCACGACGGTCTCGCTCGCCGAGTTGCCGTCGGGATCGGTGGCGCGGAAGGTGACGCTGTGGTCCACGAAGCCGCCGCAGCCGACGGAATCGAGCGGCGGCGTCCACTGGAACAAGCCGCTCGGCGAGAGCGAGGCGCCGATCGGCAGCGGCAGCGCGGACCAACTGATCGCGCCGCCCTCGGGGTCGGTCGCCGAGAGCTGGAGCGAGAGCGTGGCGTTCTCCGGCGCGTCCTGCGGGCCGATCGGATCGAGCACGGGCGCGCCGCCGACATCCACGGCGGCCAGGCACGAGACGGCAGCGACGTAGTCTGCGATCTGCTGCTGGCTGGTCGCGCTGAACCAGGTGACGTTCGGATTGATGCTCGGCGCCATGATGCCGCCCGTGACGGTGTCGTGGCTGGCGCCGAGCGTGTGCCCCATCTCGTGCGCGGCGATCAGCCGCGTGAGCGAGTCGTTCTGCTGGTAGAACTGGTTCACGCCGAAGCGATAGTCCGAGCATGCAGACGACACCCAGGCGCGGCCCACGATGCTGCCGTCGAAATCGCGGCCCGAGAAGAGCACCGCGTCATCCGTCGCCGCCGAGACGTGACCGAGGAA
Organism: uncultured delta proteobacterium; assembly: GCA_963716895.1. GTDB lineage: Bacteria > Myxococcota_A > UBA9160 > UBA9160 > UBA6930 > JBFIYM01. Next base: position 1,227,779 of record CAVQUJ010000010.1, on the reverse strand, counting down.
GTTGCTCCGGAACTGGGAGAGCAGGGCTTGCGAGTCGGTGCTGGTGTAGGGATCGCTGCCGTTCCAGGCGCGCTGGAACGACACCTTGAGGGTGAGGCCGAGGTCGAACTCGTAGATGCCGTTGATGGCGTTCACGATCGAGGCGATCCGGGCGTTCGCCTCGCTGACGCCGCCCGTCTGCGCGACGAAGGGCGCGTCGGCCTCGGTGCCGAGCTCGACCTCGTGCAGCGCGCCGGCCGCGGCGCTCGCCGGAGCGCCCGTCGCATCGCTCGACGTCGCGCTCGCTTCGGCCGCAACCGCGTCACCCGCGAGTGCTTCGTCCACCGCCGTGCCGCACGCGCCGAGCAGCTTCGACAGCTCGTCCGGATCCACTTCGTTCACCTGGAGCACCAGGTCGCCGGCGGCCGGGTCCGCCGCGAGGTCGTAGAGCACGCCGTCGACGCGCATCAGGCCCGACACGCGGCCGCTCGCCTCGCGGCTGAGGCGCGCGAAGTCGCCGCCGCGCCCGTGTCGCACACGATGGGTGCCGCCGGCCTTCTCGATGCTGCCCGCGAAGGTGTGCAGCGCGGGCCGGCGCCGGCCGCGCCGCTCGCCGTTCTGCACCGCCTCCTCGGCGTGATAGTCCTTGGCGTTCACGTCCACCGGATGCAGCGCCACCTCGGTCTCGCCCGCGCGGGTGGGCACCGTGAGCCGGAACGAGCCGCCCTCCGAGAGCCCCGCGGTCACGTAGTCCGAGAGAGGCGTCCAGCCCTGGAAGCGCAACTTCTTCGCCGACGCGCTGCCGGCCACGAGGAGTGAGCCGGCGAGAGCGATCGAGAGTGCGCCGCGCTGGAGTCGCCGGGGATGCATCGAAGGGCTCGCTGCCCTCTGCATCGGCCGCGGCGAAGCGGCGAAGTGTGATGGCTGGTACGTCCCGCGAAACGCCTGCGATTCAGCGGCGTTGCAGGCCGAGCTGCCGGGCCCTGGCCTCCGCCTCCGGCACCTCTTCCGGCTCGAGCTGCGCGTCGCTGATCCACGCCCGGACCGCGGGCAGCGCCTCGACGCGCGCCGCGTACGCCACGGCCTCGCGGCCGAGCGCCACGCCGTAGGTCGTGAAGCGAAGCGCGACGGGCGCATACATCGCGTCGGCGATCCCGAAGTCGCCGAACAGCCAGGGCCCGCCGGACTCCCGGAGGCATTCGGACCAGAGCGCTTCGATGCGCGCGATCTCTGCGCGGCACGTGGCCGAGAAGGCGTCCGCGGGAGCCACGCCGCGCACGCGCAGGTTCTGCGGCAGCTCCTGACGCACGGCGCCGAAGCCCGAGTGCATCTCGGCCGCGACCGAGCGCGCCCGCGCACGGCGTCGCGCATCCGCCGGCCAGCCGCCGTGCTGCTCTGCGGCGTACTCGCAGATCGCGAGCGAGTCCCAGACCACGAGGTCGCCCGCCAAGAGCACGGGCACGCGGCCCGACGGAGACAGACGTCGCACCTCGTCGCGCCAGCTTCCCGCGAAGGGGATGCGGACCTCTTCGAATGCGACCCCGAGCTCGCGCAGCAGCAGCCACGGCCGCAGCGACCACGACGAGTAGGTCTTGCTTCCGATCACGAGACGCAGCGCCGGCATTCGGGCCTCGCCCAACTGGTTCCTTCGAGAGCGAAAGTCGCTGCGCGCGCGGCTGAGCCGCGCTCGCTAGTAGCGGCCGCGGGGCGGTCGGCCGCCGCCGCCACCAGCAGCGCCGCCGCCCGGACGAGGCGCGCGTTCCCGCGCCTCGCTCACGCGCAGCTGGCGGCCGCCGAGGTCGCGGCCGTTCGCGCCGCTCAGCGCCTTCGCCATGTCGGCGTCGTCGATCTCGACGAAGCCGAAGCCGCGCGACCGGCCGGTGTCCCGGTCGGTCACGATGGAGGCGGAGCGCACCGTCCCGAACTGGCTGAAGAACTCCTTCAGCTCGGCCTCGGTGGCACGCCACGCGAGATTGCCAACGTAGAGCTTGCCCATGAGGTCACCCGATCACGAGAGATGGAAGGATGGAGCGCGGCGAGAACTGGCGCCGCGACCCTTCGGTCCGCAACCGAGGTCGAGCAAGCGATCGAGCTGAGAAGAGTGGGGTCTCAGGTGCGATGATCTCGGTTGCGCCGACCTCCCGACCCTAGCCGCAACTTGTGACGCCGCAACCGGCGACGAGGGGCCCCGATACCAGATGCGAGCGGCGTGGATCCCCTCCGTCACGACCTATGGCGCCACAGAGCGGATCTACGCCGCCCGCATCCGGTGTCGGACCGGCTCGTCGCCGGTTGCGGCGTCACAAGTTGCGGCGTCCAAAGGCGGGGTGGTAACGCACCCAGCCGTGCGTAAGAGCGAGCACACCCGGCGCCAGCTCCTGCACCTGGAAGGCGACGTCGAAGGCGTGGCTCTCGTAGTGGAGCCCGTGCGGCGCGGCGAGCGCGAAGCCGAAGCGCCCGTAGTAGGCGGGATTTCCGAGCACGAACAGGAGCGGCCACGCGAGCCCGCGCGCGGCCTCGATGCCGGCGCGGATCAGCGCGGCGCCGGCGCCGCGGCCCTGCTCGTCGGGCAGCACGCCGACCGGAGCGAGCGCCCCGGCCTGGGACGCCGCGACTGGCGACGAGGCGGCTCCATGCCGGATGCGTGCGGCGTGGATCTCGGCCTGGGACGCCGCGACTGGCGACGAGGCGGCTCGATGCCGGATGCGGGCGGCGTGGATCTCGGCCGGGGACGCGGCTCCGTCGGCCGCGATCGTGACCGGCGAGAAGAACACGTGTCCGATCGCCCGGCCCCCGCGTTCGGCCACGAGCGAGACGCAGGGGCGTGCTTCCTGACGGAGCTGCGCCACGAGCCGCGCCTCGTCCGGGCGGCCGAAGGCGGCCTCGTGCACGGTCCAGACGGCGCGCCCGTCCTCGGGCCGCTCGGCGCGGATCGTGATCATGCCCGCTGCGCTGCGAACACCGCGAACATGCCGTGGCGGAACACGCAGGCGGGCGCTCCGAAGCCGGCCTCGGCGAGCCAGCGCAGCTGCTCGCTCACCGTCGAGGGCCGGTCCTCGCGCATGCGCTCCTTCGCGGCGGCGAGCTCGGCGTCGTCCGAGCCGAGCGCGCGCGCCTCGGCCTCCCAGCTCGCGCGTTGCGCGGCGTCCTCGCCCGGCGTCTCGCCCGCGACCTGGTCGGCGTTCACGAAGACGCCCCCCGGCGCGAGTGCGCGGTGGATCGCCGCGAACAGCCGTTGCTTGGCCGGCCCCTCGAGGTGATGGATCGCGAGCGCCGAGACGACCGCGTCGTGACGGCCGAGCTCGGCGAGCGCGCCGAAGTCGGCGTGCACGAAACGGAAGCGTTCGCCCGGCTCGCCGGCGAAGCGCGCGCGCGCCTGCGCGAGCATCTCGCCCGCCACGTCCACCAGCGTGAAGCGCGCGCGCGGGTGCCGCTCGGCGACGAGCGCCGCCAGCAGCCCGGTGCCGGCGCCGAGGTCGAGCACCGACGGCTCGGCGTCGCGCGCGAAGGGCAGCGCCGCGAGCGCGGCTGCGTAGAACGGCTCGAAGCAGGGTACGAGACGCCGCCGCGCCGGGTCGTAGAAGCGCGCGTCGCGATCGAAGGCAGCCCCGACGGAAGAAGTCAGGAGAGCGTCCCCGCGAAGAAGTCGTTGCCCTTGTCGTCGACCACGACGAAGGCCGGGAACTTCTCCACCTCGATGCGCCAGATCGCTTCCATGCCGAGCTCGGGGTACTCGAGCACCTCGACCTTGCGGATGCAGTCCTGCGCGAGGATCGCGGCGGGCCCGCCGATCGAGCCGAGGTAGAAGCCGCCGAACTTCTTGCAGGCCTCGGTCACGGCCTTCGAGCGGTTGCCCTTCGCGAGCGTGACGAAGCTCCCGCCGTGCTCCATGAACAGGCCGACGTAGGAGTCCATGCGGCCGGCGGTGGTCGGGCCGAAGGAGCCCGACGCGCATGCCGGTCGGCGTCTTCGCCGGACCGGCGTAGTAGATCATGTGGTCCTTCACGTACTGCGGCAGGCCGTCGCCCCGGTCGATGCGCTCCTTCAGCTTCGCGTGCGCGATGTCGCGCGCGACGATCATCGGCCCCGTGAGCGAGAGCCGCGTCTTGATCGGGAGCTTCGAGAGCGTGGCGCGGATCTCCGCCATCGGCCGGCGCAGGTCGATCTCGCACCACCTCGCCGGGCAGCTCCTGGTCCGTCACCTCGGGCAGGTACTTCGCCGGGTTCGTCTCGAGCTGCTCGAGGAAGACGCCGTCGCGCGTGATCTTGCCCTTCGCCTGGCGGTCGGCCGAGCACGACACGCCGATGCCGACGGGCAGCGAGGCGCCGTGGCGCGGCAGACGGATCACGCGCACGTCGTGGCAGAAGTACTTGCCGCCGAACTGGGCGCCGATGCCGGTCTTCTGGGTGAGCTTCAGCACCTGCTCCTCGAGCGTCGAGGTCGCGGAACGCGCGGCCCTGCGCGTTGCCCGTCGTCGGCAGCGTGTCGAGGTAGCGGGTGCTCGCGAGCTTCACCGTCTTGAGCGTGAACTCGGCCGAGGTGCCGCCGATCACGATGGCGAGGTGATAGGGCGGGCACGCGGCGGTGCCGAGCGTGCGGATCTTCGCGTCGAGGAACGCGCAGCAGATTCTCGGGGTCGAGAATCGCGCGCGTCTCCTGGTACAGGAAGCTCTTGTTCGCCGAGCCGCCGCCCTTGGTGACGAACAGGAAGCGGTACTCCTCGCCGGGCGTGGCGTAGAGCTCGACCTGCGCCGGCAGGTTGCGTCCCCGTGTTCCTCTCGTCGTACATCGAGAGCGGCGCCATCTGCGAGTAGCGCAGGTTCGTGTTCACGAACGTGTCGAAGACGCCGTGCGAGAGCCACGCCTCGTCGTCCGCGCCGGTGAACACGTTCTCGCCCTTCTTGCCGATCACGATCGCGGTGCCCGTGTCCTGGCACGAGGGCAGCACCATGCCGGCCGAGACGTTCGCGTTCTTCAGCATCTCGAGCGCGACGAAGCGGTCGTTCTCCGAGGCCTCGGGGTCGTCGAGGATGCGCTGCAGCTGCGCGAGATGGCCGGGCCGGAACAGGTGCGAGACGTCGCGCATCGCCGCCGCCGCGAGCTGGCGCAGCGCCTCGGGCTCGACCACGAGGATCTCGCGGCCGCCGAGCTTCTCGACGCGGACGAGCCCCGGGCCGCCGATCGGGCGGTACGCGGTGTCGTCGGGAGCGAGCTCGAACATCTCCTGGAAGCGGAAGTCGGGCATCGGAACCTCGCAGCGAAGCGTCGAGCTTAGCGATCTGGCTGTCGTGACTCCGTTCGCCTCACGCGAGGCAAAGCCTCGCGTGGGCTCACTGCGCGCGCCGCGCTGCGGCGCTTGCGTCCGCCGCTTCGCGCGCGAACTCGAGCAGCGCCGCGGGATCGGCCCCCGTGAAGCGGGCCTGCTCGAGCCGGGCCAGGAGCGCGACCGTCGGCTGCGCCTCGCGCGACGCGCGAGCCGCCAGCTCCTCGACGGCGAGCGAGCGCGCGCCCGGCAGCGAGCGCTCGAGCCCGAGCCGGAGCGCGCGCGTCGCGGCCGCGGCCGCCGCGGCGGCGTCGCCGCGTGCGAGCGCCGAGTCGAGCGACGCGCGCGCGCTCCACACCTCAGCGGCCGCGGGCGCGGCGCCGCGCCGGCGCGGCCGCCCGCGGCGGCCGAGCCAGAAGCCCGCGCCGAGGCCGAGCCCGAGCGCCAGGCCGGCGGCGGCGAGCACGCCCGGCCCTGCGCTCGGCGCGCGCTCCGCCTCCGCCGGCTCGCCCTCGGCGGGCGTGACGCCGCCCCCGCTTCGATCGCTCACCTCGATCCGGATCGCGGGCGCGCGCGCCTCCGCGTAGCGCCGCGTTGCCGGATCGAAGTACGCGACGCGCAGCTCCGGCAGCTCGAGCACGCCGGCCCGCCGTGGCACCACGTCGAAGGCGCGATACGACCGCAGGCCGAGCGTGCGGCCCATGTCGCGGGCCAGCTCGGCCGGGCGCTCGAAGACCTCGGCGACCTCGGGCGGGAAGGCGCCGGCGAGCGCGATGGGCGCCGCCCACACGTTGGTCGCGCCGGTCACCGTCACCGCGACCGAGACCGACTCGCCGAGCGTGACGCGATCGGGCGTCGCGTAGGCCGTGATCTCGACCGGGCCGATCAGCCCCGCCCAGCCGGGCGGCCGGCCCTCGCTCGGCGGCTCCTCGGCGACGAGCTCGCTCGCGGGCACCTCGGCGGTCTCGAGGCGCGTCGCGCTCTCGCAGGCAACGCGCGCGGCGGGCAGCGCGAGGCGCCCGGCCCGCGCGGGAAACAGCACGCGGCGCTCCTCGATCGTCTCGGTCGTCTCGGTGTGCTCGCCCGGTCCGCCCGGGCCGAGGATCTGCTCGACGCGGAAGGCGGGGAAGGAGAGGCTCGTCTCCCAGCGCATGTCGATGACCTCGCGCCGCTGCTCGATCCGCACGCGATGCAGTACCGGCTGGCCGACGAAGGCGCGCGGCGAGGCGAGCACCACCTGCGCCCGGCAGAGCGGCGCCTCGGCGCCGGCGGCGCCCGCCGCAGCGACGAGGGCGGCGAGCGCGACGAGCACTCTCACCACTGCGGCCCCGTGCGCGCGGCGCCGCCCGACTCGTGCGCGCGGCGGAGCGCCGGCGGCGGCACGTCGCGCACGGAGTCGAGCCAGCGCGCCACCTCCTCCGGCGAGAGGGGGGCGGGCGCCGCCGGCTCGGTCTTCCCCGGCGCGGCGGCGTCCGCCGGGCTGCGCTGCGACGGGAGCGGCTGCGGCTGCGGCGCGGGCTCGGGCTTGGCTTCGTCCGGCTTCGGCTCCTCGGATCGGGCCTCGGGCTCCGGCTTCGGCTCGTCGGACGGGCGCTTCGCCTCGGGCGGCGGGGGCGGCGTCTGGCTCTCGAGCGCGCGCAGCGCCCATTCGAGATCGAACTTCGCCTGCCGGTCGCCCGGGGCGTACGCGAGCGCGTCGAAGAAGGCGTCGCGTGCGCCGGCGAAGTCGCGGAGCGCGAGCAGCGCGACGCCGAGGTCGTAGCTGGCGAGGGCGATCTGCTCGGGCTCGTGCGCGCGCACCACGGCGGCGGCGAGGGCGCGCGCGGCCTCCTCGGGCGCGCCGGCCTCGGCGCGCGCGACGCCGAGCGCGATCAGCGCCTGCGCGTCTTCCGGATCCTGCGCGACGCGCGCTTCGAGCGCTTCGAGCTCGGGCGTGCTGGCGCCGAGCGCGAGCAGCGCGAACGCCGCCACCGCCGCGCGCAGAGGCCGCGGCCGCCAGCGCGCCTCGCCCGCGAGCAGCTCCGCCAGCAGCAGCGCGAAGGCGAGCGCCGCGGGCGCGGCGCTGTGGGTAGCGGGCAGCTCGCGGAGGATCGTGCCGCCCGGCCCGGGCCGGAGGCCGCGGCGCGCCGCGGCGAGGAGCGCGGTCGCGTCGAGCGCGCCCCACTCGTCGGCGAGCAGCACCGCGCCGCCGCTCGCCGCCGCGAGGCGCTCGAAGCCGCGCGTCTCGCGACGGGTGACCACGGTCTCGCCGTTCCAATCGCGCAGCGGGCCGGCCGGCCCCATCAGCGCGGTGCCGGCCTCGCTGCCGATCGCGCCCGCCACCACGCGCACCTGCTCGCGCGCGAGGGTCTCGAGCAGCGTGTCGGGGAAGAGCTGCGCGCGCTCGCCGTCGCCGAGCGTGAGCACCACGCGCGGGCGCAGGCTCCCCGGCTCGAACGCCGCCAGCGCGGCATCGACGCCCGACCAGAAGCGCGAGCCGCGATCGGACATCCAGTCGCTGTCGAGCGCGGGCAGCATCTCCACGAGCGCCGCGGCGTCGTGCGTGAGCGGCGTGAGCAGCGCGCCGCGCCCCGCGAACACCGCGAGCGCCGCGCGGTCGCCGGCCGCGAGCCCGAGCAGCACGCCCCGCGCCGCCTCGCGCGCCCGCGCCAGCCGGCTCGGCGGCGTGTCGGCCGCGTCCATGCTGTGCGAGACGTCGATCAGCACGACCACGTCGATGCCGTCGGCCGGCACGGCCACGGTGCGCGTGCCGAGCTGGGGCCCGAGCAGCGCGAGCACGATCGCGAGGAGCCCGCCACAGAGCGCCGCGTCGCGCGTGGCGCCCGAGCCGAGCGCGCCCGCGCCCACGCGCGTGAGCCAGCGGCGCGCGCGGCAGCGAGGCGGCGCCCGCGAGCAGCGCCAGCGCGAGCCAGGCGCCGAGCAGCGCCGGCGCCCAATCCGCGTGCGCGAGGCCGCTCACGGGATCCGCCGCAAGGCGACGCGCGCCGCGAGCAGCTCGAGCGCCAGCAGCAGCCCCGCGCCCGCGAGCAAGGGCTCCGGCGCCGGCTCGCCGAGCTGCTCGGGCCTTGCATCGCGCGCGACGCGCTCGATGCGGTCGATCGCCTCGTAGACGGCGGCGAGATCCGCGGAGCTGCGCGCCCCGAAGAAGCGACCGCCCGTCGCCGCGGCGATCCGGCCCAGCGTCTCGGCGTCGAGGTCCTGCCGGCTGGTCTCGAGCGAGCGGCCGCCGCCCCGGGTCGCCATCGCGACCTCGCCTTCGCCTCCGATCCCGACCGTGTGCACGCGGATGCCGAGCTGCGCAGCGAGCGCAGCGGCGACGTCGGGCGGCACGCTGTCGGCGTTCGAGCGGCCGTCGGTCAGCAGCACCACGAGCTGGCCCGGCGCCGGGCCCTCGGCGGAGCCTCCACCCGCGAGCACATGCAGGCGCTTCACCGCGAGCGCGAGCGCGTCGCCGAGCGCGGTGGCCTCGCCCGCCATGCCGGGCTCGACGCGCTCGAGCGCGGCGCGCAGCAGGCGGCCGTCGCTGGTGAGCGGGCAGTGCGTGAACGCGGTGTTGCCGAACACGACGAGCCCGACACGGTCGCCGCTCGCCATCGCGGTGGAGCGCGAAGCGCTCCACCACCTCGCGCGCGAGCTCGAGCCGCGTGCGGCGCCGTCTCGCCGATCTGCGCGTCGAGTGCGCGCATGCTGTCCGAGGTGTCGAGCACGAGCAGCAGGTCGAGCCCCTGTTCGCGCGAGCGCGCGGAGGGCGCGGGCCCGAGCGGGCCGGCGAGCGCCCCGGCGAGGAGCACGAGCGCCCCCGCGCGCAGCGCGAGTGCGAGCCAACGCAGCGGGTCGTGCGCGCGGGCGCCGGGCCGCGCGCAGCTCGCGCGCCGCGGGCCACGCGAGCGCGCGCGGGCGCCGCAACGCCGCCCATGCGCACGCCGCGAGCGCGAGCGCCGCCAGCCCGAGCGCGAGGCCGGGCGAGAGGAAGCCGGTGAGCTCGCCGAGCCCGGCGAGCGTCGCGAGCGCGCCGCTCATGGCGAAGGGCTTCCCGCGCCTGCCACGAACTCGCGCGCGCGGGTGAAGGCGGCGCGCAGCTCGGCGGGCGCGGCAGCGTCGGGCGGCGGGAAGCGCAGCGCGTCGAAGGCGGCGAGCGCTCGCAGCAGCGCCGCGTAGCGCGTGCTCAGGAGGAAGGGCGGCGGCCGCGCGGCGAGCTCCTCCGCCGTCGCCCACAGCAGGAGCGGCGCGCGGAAGCGTTCGGCCGCCCAGCGGCGCAACGCCTCGGAGGCGAGATCGGCCGCGCGCACGGGGTCGGCGGCGGCCTCGGCGTCGCGCAGCGCGGCCAGCACGGCGGCGGCGGCTTCGACCCCTGCGTCCGGCGCGAGCGTCGCCGGGCTCGCGGGGCCGCGCTCTCGCACGCGGCGCACGAGGCCGACGAGGCCCAGCGCGGCGAGCGTGAAGAGCGAGCCGAGCAGGGCCGGCAGCCACGGCCCGCGCCCGGGCTCGTCGCCGAGCCGCGGCGACCGGAACGAGAACGGGCTGCGCAGCTCGGGATGCTCCGCGAGCAGCGACACCACCTCGAACGGGCGCGCGTCGGCGGTCACGCTCTGCCGCGTCCCGTCGGGCGCCTCGACACCGAGCTCGAGCGCGGGCCAGCTGAACGGGCCGGTCGAGCGCGCGCGCGCGCGGAAGCGCTGGTGATGCACCCAGCGCCCCGGCTCGTGGCTCACGGTCGGACGCTCGGCATCGACGATGGTGAGCCCGGGGATGGCCTTGGGCACCTGCGCGGGCGCCACGCGATGGCCCGGCGGCGTCACCACGGCGACCTCCACCGTGAACAGGTCGCCGATCTCGATGCGCGGCGGCTCGAGCACCACGCTGGCGCGGAGCGTCGCGGGCGGCGGCTCGGGTGCGCTCTCGGCGGCGGCCGGCGGCTTCTCCTCGGCCGCGGGCTCGAGCGGCGTCTCCTCCGCGCCGCTGCACGCGAGCGCGAAGGCGAGCGACAGCAAGGCGGGCCGGAGGCTCATCGCCGAACCCCGCGGCCGTGCGCGCGCGTCGCGGCGCGCCGCACGAAGAAGCGCCCGAGCGTGCGGAGCGGGTCGGCGTCGGTCGAGAGCGGCACGAGATCGACGCCGTCGCTGCGGAGGCGACGTTCGAGGGCGCGGGCCTGCGCGTGGGCCGCGAGCTCGTAGCGCTCGCGGGCGCGGCGCGAGCCCGAGCGCAACAGCAAGGTCTGGCCCGGCGCCTCGGGGTCGGCGACGCGCAGCGTGCCGGCCGCAGGCAGCGCCACCTCGCGCGGATCGCGGATCCAGCCGGCCACCACGTCGTGCCTCCGCGCCACCGCGGCCAGCGTGGCGCGCGTGCGGCGGCCCGCGCCGTCGCTCGCGAGTAGCGCGTCATCGCGCAGGTCGGAGAGCAGGAAGACGATCGCGCGCCGGTGCACGCGCTCGCGCAGCGCGGTGAGGACCGGAGCGAGCGCGGTCTCGCCCGAGCCGGGCCGGCCGGCGGCGACGAGCGCGCGCAGCACGCGGAGGCCGTGCGCCTCGCCGCGGCCGGGCGGCACCTCGCCCACGAGCGCGCGGTCGAAGGTCCAGAGCGCGACGCGGTCGCCGGCCGCGCCCGCAGCCGCCGCGAGCAGCGCGGCGCTGCGCGCGGCGAGCGCGGCCTTGCTGGGGCCGGCGGTGCCGAAGCCCATCGAGGCCGACACGTCCACGAGCAGCAGCAGCGTCTGGTCGCGCTCCTCGCGGTAGTGCTTCACGTGGGCGACGCCGGTGCGCGCGAACGCGTTCCAGTCGATCGCGCGCACGTCGTCGCCGGGCGCGTAGGCGCGCGACTCCTCGAACTCGATGCCGCCGCCGCGGAACGCGCTCTTGTATCCGCCGGCGAGCGCGCCGGCCACCTCGCGGCGGCTCCGCACCGGAGCGTGCGCGCGGCGCGCGCGAGGTCGGAAGCCACGGGCGAGAACGGCGAGCCCAGGCGCAGCAGCGGCCCCGCCCGCGCCATGGCCTCACGGGATCTCCACCGCCTGGAGCAGCGCGGCGACCACGTCCTCCGGTCGGATGCCGTCCGCCTCGGCCTCGTACGAGAGCAGGACGCGATGGCGCAGCACGTCGAGCGCGACGCGCTTCACGTCGTGCGGCGTGGCGTAGGAGCGGCCGTCGAGCAGCGCGCGCGCGCGGGCGGCGCGCACCAGGAAGATCGTGGCGCGCGGCGAGGCGCCGACGGCCACCGCGCCGGCGGCCGGCCGCGGCTCCGGCCTCGCGAGCTGCGCGCCCGCGAGCGCGGGCTCGCGCGTGGCGCGCGCGAGCCGCACCGCGTACTCGGCGACGGCCGGCGCCACGTGCACCGCCGCCGCCTGCTGGCGCAGGCGCGCGAGCGCCGGGCCGTCCGTGACGCTGCGCAGCGCCGGCCGCTCGCGCTCGTCGCGCGCGACGATCTCGCGCTCCTCGTCGGCCTCGGGGTACGGCACGACGAGCTTCAGCAGGAAGCGGTCGACCTGCGCCTCGGGCAGCGGGTAGGTGCCCTCGAGATCGATCGGGTTCTGCGTCGCCATCACGAGGAACGGGTCGGGCAGCGGGAAGGTCTCGTCGCCGATCGTGACCTGGCGCTCCTCCATCGCCTCGAGCAGCGCCGACTGCACCTTCGCCGGCGCGCGGTTGATCTCGTCGGCGAGGAGGACGGGCGCGAAGATCGGGCCGCGCCGCACGCTGAAGGTGCGCAGCTCGGGCAGGAAGACGGGCGTGCCGATCAGGTCGCCCGGCAGCAGATCGGGCGTGAACTGGATGCGGCGGAAGCCGAGCCCGAGCGCCTGCGCGAGCGAGCGCACCGCCGTCGTCTTCGCGAGGCCGGGCACGCCCTCGACGAGCACGTGGCCGCCGGCGAGCAGGCCGATCAGCAGGCCGTCCACGAGGCCGGTCTGGCCGACCACCACGCGGCCGACCTCGTCGCGCAGCGCCTTCAGCACGCCCCGCCGTCTGCGCGTCAGCTTCCGACGGATCTTCTCCACCAGCGCGACTCGTGCGCACGCCCGGCACCTGGCGCAGGCGCCGGATCTTGCCGCGGAAGCCGGGCGGCGCGTCCTTGCGCGCGCAGCACGGCGAGCGGCCAGTCGCCGCCCTTCGCGTAGACGTCGGGCGCGAGCGCGGCGAGCAGCGAGCGCGGCGTCGGCTCGGCGAAGATCACCACCCAGTCCACGCAGGCGAGCGCGGCCAGCAGCTCCGCGCGCTGCCGCGCGGGGACGATCGGCCGCGGCGGCCCCTTCATGCGCGCGCACGCTCGCGTCGGCGTTCACGCCGACCACGAGGCGGTCGCCCATGCGACGCGCCTCGGCGAGGCTGCGCGCGTGGCCGACGTGCAGCAGGTCGAAGCAGCCGCTCGTCAGCACCACGCGCTCGCCGCGCCGCTGCGCGGTCCGCACCGCGCGCGCCGCGGCCGCGCGCGAGAGCACCTTCGCCCGGTGGTCCGCCCGGCTCACGAGTCCGCCTTCTCGCCGTCGGCCGGCGCCTTCGTGTCGTCGCTCGGCAGGATCACCGACTGGATGCGCTTGATGCCGCCGAGCACGAAGCCCGGGATCCCCTCGGTGAGGAAGCCCGCGGGCCCGGTCGCGAAGCTCTGGATCGGGATCAAGCTCGCCTCGCGGCGCGCCCCATTGTCCGGTGATCGAGAAGTAGGCCCCGACGAAGTTGCCGTTGTGGCCGAGGATGACGCGATTCAGGATCGGCACCTTGTCGATCAGCGAGTCGAGCCCGGGGAAGAAGAACAGGCCCACCACGCCCTGCAGCGCGTACGGCTCGATCACGCCGCCCTTGCCCGTAGCGCCCATGCGCAGGGTCTCGGCATGGAGCTGCACGTTGTCGAACACGAGCTTGCCCTTCTTCACGCGCGCCACGGCGTCGATGGCCTGGTAGGGCAGCTCCTCGCGGTTGCCGAAGGGATTGAAGCGGTCGCTCGCGAGGGCGATGGCCACCATGAGCGGGATCTTGCTGTGGATCCGGCCGTTGCGCGCATGCAATGCGAGAAGACCCCGCGCGTCGCCGAGCGGATTCAAGCCCGGCCGCAGCTGGCCCTCGATGGCGCCGCCGCCGTAGAGCGTGCCGCCGAGCGCGCCGCGCTCGAAGTCCGCGGCGCGCCAGAGATCGAGCAGCTCCACGCCGGCGAACTGCGCCTCGGCGGAGAAGGGCAGGGTGTCGGCGACGCCGAGGTCGACGCCCACGCGGCCCTGGATCTCGCCGCCCGGGTCGAGGCGCAGCGTCGTCCCGGGCAGGTCGAGGTGCGCGCCCTCGGCCGTGATCCGCCCCGTCGCTCCGCGCACGTGCCAGCGGCCGAGGCGCCGGGCGTCGAAGGTGAAGCGCCCCGAGAGCCACGGCTGCGCTGGCGGATCGAGGCTCATCGCCTCGAAGGGCGGGCCGAGCTTCGCGGCGATGGTCACGGACGCGGGCTTCGCCGGCGCGCTCGTCGCGCGCTGCCACTGGCCGTCCAGCTCGACGGGGAGGCCGGCCCAGACGCCGTGCGGTACGTGGAAGCGGAGGCCTTCCGGCGTCGGCGCGAGCTCGCCCAGCACCTGCTCGAGGCTGCACAGCAGCGCCGGGTGCGAGACCCAGTCGAGCTCGAGCGCGAGGCGCTGCCACTCCGAGGCGCTGCGCTCGTCGGGCTCGGAGCGCTCCTCCTCGAGCCAGGCCTCGAGGCGTGGCAGGCCCGGCAGCGCGGGCTGCGGCTGCGGCTCCCGGCAGTTGAACTCCTCGAACGAGCGCACGTTCTTGATGCCCGTGAGCGCGAGCGCGAGCTGCGGGAGCGCGCGGTCGTGGTAGATCCCGCGGCTCACCGAGAGGCTGAGGCGATCGCCCGAGAAGTCGAGCCGCGAATCGACGTCGCTGGCGCGGTCGGCTTCGCCGAGCCGCACCGTGGCGCCGGCGAGCGCGGCCTCGAGGTCGCAGCGAGCCCGGCTGCGAGAGCACGCTGCGCTTCCCGAGATCCGCGAGCTGCTCGAGCGTGCCCTTCGAGCTCCACGCGCACCTTCGCGATGCGCCCGGCCTCGACGCGCGACAGCGCGCTCAGCGCGTCCTTGCGCGTCGCCTCGGGGAGCTGCGCCAGAAGGCGCGGCGCTTCCTTCACGTCGAGCTCGCCGAGCTCCAGCTCGAGCTGGCTCGCGGACGCCGTGCGTGCCGGCACCGCGAGCTCGCCGGTCGCGCCGAGCCGGATCGCGCCGTCCGCGAGCTCGAAGCGCCTCGAGCGAGAGGCGCTTCGGCGTCGCGAGCAGGCGGCCGGTGAGCCGCGGTTCGGGCAGGTCGAGCTCGAGCCAGGTCGCGGCGTCTCCGCCCGGGAGCGGCCCCGCGACGTCCTTCCCGTCGAGCGCCACGTCGAGCTGCGTACGGCCCGCGCGCCGGCGCCGCGAGGCGCGCCGTTCCGCTCACGCTGCCGCTCGAGCGGCACGTCGATCCCGATCACCCCGAGCAGCGGCGCGAGCGGCACGCCCGCGAGCACGACGTCGGCGGCCGCGGCGTCGTCGGCTGACCTCGAGCGTGAACGAGGCCGGGAACGTCGCGTCGCCGCGCCGCGCGGTGGCGGCGAGCCGGCGCCTGGGCGTGGTCGCGCCCGAGGCCCTCGCAGGCCAGCGCGCCCGTGCCGCCCTCGAACAGCACGTCGAGCTGGTGGTCGCGGGTCACGAGCACCGTGAGGCCCTCGACCTCGAGGTCCGGGATGCCGCAGGGGTGCTCGCGCAGGAACTCCCCCGCCACCTGGATCGGGTGCAGGATCCGGCGTGACGTGGTCGCGCGGAGGCTGGCCGTCGTCGTGCGGGCGGGAACATCACGATGACGTCCTCGAGCCGGAGGTCGGCGAGGCCGAGCCGGCCGAGCGCGAGCGAGAGCGGGTCGAGGCGGGCGCGGACCGCGCCCGGCGAGCAGCGTCACGTCGTCCTTCGAGCACCGCGCGGGCGCCGCGCGCCTCCAGCCAGAGCCAGGGGATCCGGCGGCGCCCGGGCGATCTCGAGGCTGGCGAGCGTGACCTGGCCGTGGAGCACCCGGCTCAGCTGCTGCTCCGCCACCCGCCGCGACGCGCTCCGGGGCGAGGCGTGCCGCACCCCAGAAGCCGGCCAGGAGGGCGGCGGCGAAGACCACGATCAGGATGAGGGCGATCGAAAGGGCGCGCCGCACGAGAAGCTCCGCGCGACGGTAGCAGTGGGGTTCGCGAGCGCCCGGAGCGGGCCCGACGGGGCCGGTTCGTGCGCCCGCGGAAGCGCTGGCCATCCCCGCGGGATCGCAGCGTTTCCCGGCCTGTGGGGCATTGCCTTCGCCGAGTCAACTCCCGATCCCATCTAAAGAAATTCGCGCGCTCGCCGAAAGAACCGGGCATCGCCCCACTCACGGGGGCTCTGGGGATGCCTGTGACGATGAGCAACGCCCGACAACCGAACCGGGTGCGCGAGCTGCGCGAGAACCGCCTCATGACGCAGGCTCAGCTCGCGCGAAAGGCCCGGGTTGCGCTGCGCACGATCCACAGTGTCGAGAAGGGCATGAACTGCCGCATGGACACGAAGCGCAAGATCCTGCTGGCGCTCGGCATGCGCTTCGAAGACAAGGAATATGTCTTCCCGTCGCAGGGACGCAGCGCGGATCCGTTCCATCCCACCGTCGTGTCGCACGAGCCGAACTAGCTCCTTCGTTCGCTTCGCTCGCTGCGCGCCGGCGGACGCCGGCTTGCTGACTGGCCGGGAGACGCGAGGCGGAAGCGCTTCCGGAGGTGCGCGGTTTCTGCGCGCCTCGGGTGACTCCGTCGGGTAGGCTTGACGGGTCGCACCGGAGGGCTCGCGCATTCCCGACCGCGAAAGCGTGCTCGCGGACGTCGCTGGGATCGTCTCGCGCTCCCACGATCTCGGCGAGACCCTCGGCAACGTCGTCGACCTCGTCGCGAAGCGGCTCGACGCCGACGTCTGCTCGGTCTACCTCGTCGGCTCGGATCTCCGCCAGCTCGTGCTCTCGGCGACGGTCGGCCTCGCGCGGGCGTCGGTCGGCAAGGTCCGGCTCGCGCTCGGTGAAGGCCTCGTCGGCCATGCCGCGGAGCGCGGCGAGGCGATGGCCTTCGCCGACGCGCAGTCGCACCCGGCCTATCGCTACTTCCCCGAGACGGGCGAGGAGCGCTTCGCCTCGTTGATGGCTGCGCCGCTGCGCGTGCGCGGCGCGGGCAGCCGCTTCACGATCGGCGCGCTCGTGGTGCAGACGCGCGAGCGCCGCGAGTTCTCGGACGAAGATCTCGAGCTGCTCGACACGTGCGCGCAGGTGATCGCGCCGGTGGTGATGAACGCCCAGCTGCTCGCGGTGGTGGCCGGCGGCGACGAGCGCCGCAGCCGCCTGCTCGACGAGCTCGCGCGCTCGGGCCTCGGCGTGGCGGGCGCGCCGGGCGAGCCCGCCGAGCGCGAGCGCCGCATCCGCGGCATCGCGACCTCGCGCGGGATCGCTCTCGGCCCCATCTACTTCCTGACCGACCGCGTGGATCTCGACCAGGTCGAGTATCGACCGAACCCCGACGCCGAGGCCGAGCTGCGCGACCTGCGCGGCGCGCTCGAAGGCGCGCTGCGCGAGCTGCACGACGTGCGCGACGACGTCGGCGACCGCTTCGGCCCCGACTTCGCCGCGGTCTTCAATACGCACATCCAGATCCTCGAGGACAAGGGGCTGGTGCGGCGGCTCGAGGAGGAGACGCGGCGGGGCGGCGACGCCTTCCTGGCCATCCGCAGTGTGGTGGCCGAGTACGCGAAGATGTTCGCGGCGATCGAGGACCCGTACTTCCGCGAACGGGGCGCGGACGTGGAAGACGTCGGCCAGCGCGTGATCGCGCGCCTGATCGGCGTGCGCCACCACGACGTGCCGCTCAGCGACGGCGCGATCGTGGTGGCCTCGAATCTGCTGCCCGCCCACTTCGCCACGCTCGAGATGGAGAAGGTGGCCGCGTTCGTGACGGAGCACGGCGGCCCCACCTCGCACGGCGCGATCTTCGCGCGCGCGCTCGAGATCCCCGCGGTGACCGGCGCCGCCGGCATCCTCGCGGCGGCGCGGCCCGGCGAGAGCGCGATCGTGGACGGCGACACCGGCACGATCTTCCTCTCGCCCGAGGCCAAGCTGGTCGCGGAGTACAAGCGTGCGCAGCACCGCGCGCTGGTCGCGGTCGAGCATCTCGATGCGCTGGCCTCGCGCCCGGCCGAGACGCGCGACGGGCATCGCGTGAAGCTCACCGCGAACGTGGGCCTGCTCTCCGACCTGCGCCTGTGCGAGCGCCACGGCGCCGAGGGCATCGGTCTGTTCCGCACCGAGCTGCTCGCGCTCGTGCACCGCGGCTTCCCGAGCGAGGAGGAGCAGGAGCAGCTCTACGGCGAGGTGGCGCGCGCGATGGCGCCGCGCCCCGTCACGATCCGCACGCTCGACCTCGGCGGCGACAAGGCGATCCCCGGCTCGGAGGAAGTGGAGGAGAACCCGCAGCTCGGCTGGCGCTCGATCCGGCTCTCGCTCTCGCACCTCGAGCCCTTCCGTGCCCAGCTGCGCGCGATCCTGCGCGCCAGCGCGCACGGCAACGTGCGCCTGCTGGTGCCGATGGTCTCGGCGATCGACGAGCTGCGTCGCGTGCGCGAGATCCTCGACGAGACCAAGCGCGAGCTCGCCGGGCGCGACGAGGTCTTCGATCCGAAGCTCCCGCTCGGCGTGATGATCGAGGTGCCGTCGGCCGCCGTGATCGCCGACGCGCTCGCGCGCGAGTGCGACTTCTTCAGCATCGGCACCAACGACCTCACGCAGTACACGCTCGCGGTGGACCGCGGCAACGAGCGCGTCGCGCACCTGTACGACCCGCTCCACCCCGCGGTGCTGGCGCTGATCGACCGCACCATGCGCGCGGCGCGCCGGTTCGGCATCCCCGTCTCCGTGTGCGGCGAGATGGCGAGCAATCCGCTCGCGGTGCCGATCCTCGTCGGGCTCGGGCTCGGCGAGCTCTCCGGCGTCGCCAGCTCGGTGCCGGTGGTGAAGGAGATCATCCGCGCGCTCGAGCTCGGCGACGTGGCCGAGGACGCGCGCGCCGCGCTCCAGGCGGCCACCGTGAGAGAGGTGCGCGAGATCGCCGCCGCGCGGCTGCGCCAGACCGGCCTGCTCGACCCATCCCGACATCGGCGAGTGGCTGCGCCAGGCGGTAGGCGACTAGAGCCCTTCTGCCGCCACCGCGTCGAGGCGGTTCAGCTCGCTTTCGAGCGCGAGGCGCATGGCTTCGAGCGCCTCGCCCTCGGCGTCGCGCGGCACGTGGAGTGGTGCGCCGAAGACGATCCGCACGCGGGCGAACGGGCGCGGCAGGAGCGAGCGATCCCAGCTGCCGAAGCGCCACGCGGGCGCGGCCGCGACGCCGATCGGGACGAGGTCGGCACCGGTGGCGCGCGCGAGCGCGACCGCGCCCGGCTTCGCGACGCGCGCCGGCCCGCGCGGCCCGTCGAGCAGCAGGCCCATCGGCTCGCCCGCGCGCGCGCGCCGGATCAGCTCGCGCAGCAGTGCGGTGGCGCCGCGCGAGCTCGAGCCGCGCGGGCTCTCGGCGAAGCCGAGGCGCGAGAGCACGCTGTCGATCCAGTCACCGTCGCGCGAGAGGCTCACGGCCACGCCGATGCGGCGATCACGCCAGCAGTACGCCGCCGCGAGCAGGCCGCTGTGCCAGATCGTCATCACGAGCGGCGGGCGACCCGGGCCGGCGTCGAGAGGATCCGCCCCGATCCGCTCGACGCGCCAGGTGGTGCCGAGCGCGCGGAGGAAGCCGGCGCCGAGCCAGCCCACCAGCCAGACCAGGAAGCCGTGGAGTGCCGAACCCTGCTCGATGCGCATTCAGCCCCCGAAGCCGATCAGCGCGACGCCGGCCACGGTGGCGGCGGCGCCGGCGAGCCGCCCGCGGTCGGGGCGCTCGCCGAGGAAGGCGACGCCGATCCACGCCGCGAACAGCACGCTCGTCTGCCGCACCGCGACCACGTAGCTCGCGGGCGCGAGGCGGAACGCCTCGAGGATCAGCCCGTAGCCGACGAGGCCCACGACCACCGCGAGCGCGGCGCGGCCGAGCTCGGCGCTTCGAACTCGCGCGGCGGGCTCGCCCGCGGCGCGACGCAGCGCGAGCGGCAGGAACACGCAGCCGCCCCCGAGCGACAGCACGCAGTACCAGGCGAGCGCCGACGGCAGCGGCCCGTGGTAGCCGGCCACATCGAGCGCGGCCATCGCCGCCTTGTCGCTGAGCGAGTAGCCGACGGTGGCGAGCAGCGTGAGCCAGGCGTAGCGGAGCTTCGGCGCGACCAACGTGCGCAAGCTGAGCCCCGACCCGTGTACGAGCCAGACCCCGCTCACCACGATCGCGATCCCGAGCGCGCCGAGCGGGCTCGGCACCTCGCCCAGGAAGGGCACGGCGAGGAGCGGTAGGAGGGCCGGCGTGGAGCGCACGATCGGGTAAGCGAGCGTGAGGTCGGCGCGCTCGAGCGCGCGCGAGAGCCAATACAAGTAGAGGCCGTGCGAGACGCCCGTGCCGGCCGCGCAGGCCCAGACCCGCGGCGTGAACGCGTGCCAATCGAGGCCCAACAGGCCCAGGGCGGCGACCGGCATCGTCACCAGCGTCTGCGTGACGTTGAAGGCGAGCGGGCTCGGCGACCCCTTGATCGACGCGCTCCAGGCGGCGTGCAGGAGCGCGGAGACCAGCACCAGCACGATCACGGTCACGGACACGGGCCAACCTTAGCTTTGCTCGCAGCTTGTTCCTTCGCTCGCTCCGCTCGCTGCGCGCCCGGAGCAACCGGGCTTGCGGTGTGGCTCAGAGAAGGCCCGGCTCGCTCCGCTCGCTGCGCGCCCGGAGCAACCGGGCTTGCTGCGTCGCTCGCAGGATGCGAGCGCTTCCCGGCCAGTCGGCAAGCCGGCCGCCTCGGGCCGGCGCGCAGCGAGCGGAGCGAGCGTAGGAAGGAGTTGTGTCGCAAGTCCTACCTCCTATCTTGTCGCGCGTTTCGAGGACCACCCCCATGAGCGCCGCGTCGATCCAGGCTCCCGCGCAGCAATGGAAGCGCTACCTCGCGCTCACCAAGCCGCGGATCCTGCCGATGGTGATCGTGACGGCGCTGCCGGTGCTGCTGCTCACCGCCGGTGGCCCGCCTTCCGCGCTGCTGTCGCTCGGTGTGCTCTTCGGGATCGTGCTGGTCGCGGCGGCCGCCAACACGCTCAACATGTACGTCGAGCGCGATCGCGACGCGCTGATGGCGCGCACGCGGAGCCGGCCGCTCCCCGCCGCCGAGCTCGCGCCGCGCGCGGCGCTCGTGTTCGGCCTCGCGCTCTCCCTGGCCGGCACGGCGTTGCTGTGGCAGGTGGGCGGCGCGCTCGCCGCCGCGCTCGGAGTGGCGAGCATCCTGTTCTACGTGTTCGTGTACACGATCTGGCTGAAGCCGCGCTCCGTGTACAACGCGGTGATCGGAGGCGCCGCCGGCGCCGCCGCGCCGTTGATCGCGGACGCTGCGGTGAACGGCCACGTCGGCCTGCCCGGCCTGCTGTTGTTCGCCATCGTGTTCTTCTGGCAGCCGCCCCACGTGTGGGCGATCGCGCTCTACCGCCGCGACGACTACGCCGCCGCCGGCATCCCGATGCTGCCCGCCGTCGTGGGGCCGGAGACCACGCGCCGCCGCATGGTGGTCTACACCGTCGGGCTCGTGCTCGTGACGCTGCTCCCGGGCGTGTTCGGGCTGCTCGGCCCGCTCTACCTCGCGGCCGCCATGGCGCTCGGCGCGTGGTTCCTGTGGAGCGGCGTGCGGCTGGTGCGCGAGCGCAGCGACGCGGCCGCGCGCGGTGTGTTCCGCACCTCGCTCGTGTACCTGGCGCTGCTGTACGCCGCGATGCTGATCGACCTCCTGCTGCCCTGACCCGCGCGTGGATCTCTCCTTCCTCCCCGCGGTGAACGCCACGCTCAACGCGGCAGCCACCGTGCTGCTCGTGCTCGGTCGCATCGAGATCCGGCGCGGGCGCGTGGCGCAGCACCGCCGCGTGATGCTCACCGCCTTCGCCGTATCGAGCCTGTTCCTGCTCCTGTACGTCTTGCACAAGGCCTCGCGCGGCTTCGAGAGCACGCACTATCACGGCGAGGGCCTGCTGCGCGTCGCCTACTTCACGATCCTGTTCAGCCATCTCGCGCTCGCGATGACCGTGCCCGTGCTCGCGATCCGGCTCGTGCACCTCGGCCTCTCCGGCCGCATCGAGAAGCACCGTCGGCTGGCGCGAATCGCGTGGCCGATCTGGCTCTACGTGTCGCTCACCGGCGTTCTGATCTACGCGCTTCTGTACCTGTGGAATCCGGCGCCCGCCTGAGGCCCGCAGCCCCACGCGTGAGCACGGAGAAGCGCGTTCCTTCGAGGTTTTTCCGCCTGTCTTCATCTTGACGAACGGAATCGAGCCAATCACACTCCGCCGCGTTTCGCGCCGGACGATCGGCGAGGAGCGGGGATGAAAAGCGGAAGCCATCGCAGATATCGGACTGCCCTCGTCTTGATTGCTCTCGCGCTCGGTCTGTCGGCGCCGGCGCAGGCCCAGAACGTGGAGCGCGGACACGAGTTGTTCGATCTCTGCGCGAGCTGTCACGGCCCGCTGGGCCAGGGCAACGAGCTGTTCCTCGCGCCGAACATCGCCGGCCTGCCGCTCTGGTACATCGAGGCGCAGCTGACGAAGTTCCGCGAAGGCGGCCGCGGCGCCCACTTCGACGACCACCAGGGCATGCGCATGCGCCCGATGGCGATGTCGCTGCGCACCGAGCACGGCGACGACCTGAAGGACGTCGCGGCCTACGTGGCGTCGCTCCCGTCCGAGAAGCCGCCCCCGACGCTGACCGGCGGCGACGCGACGCGCGGCGCCGCCTCGTACGCGGTGTGTCAGGCCTGTCACGGCGTGGCGGGGCAGGGCGTGCAGGCCACGAACGCACCGCCGCTCGCCAACCAGGATGACTGGTATCTGCTCTCGTCCCTGCAGCGCTTCAAGGCGGGCGTGCGCGGCTCGAGCCCCACCGACTCGAACGGCGCGGTGATGCGCGGCATGGCGGCGATCCTCCAGGACGAGCAGGCGATGAAGGACGTCATCGCGCACGTCACGAGCCTCGCGGGCAAGTAGGAGCGGCATGAACAAGGAATTCGACGGGACCGGCTACGCGACGTGGATCTTCCGGCGCTCGATGTTGTTGTTTGCGGCCTGGATCGTGGCGGCGTTCCTGTTCGTGATCCTGGCGAACTGAGGTCGAAAGCATGATCGAGCGTTGGGTCGTTCAAGCCTCCACCTACGCGGCGGACATCGACGGCATCATCTGGCTGATCGGCGTGCTGGTCGGCTTCTGGTTCTTCGTCGCCGAAGGCGTGTTCTTCTGGCTCATCTTGCGCTTCCGGGCGCGTGACGGGCAGCGCGCGCAGTACATCAGCGGTGAGGAAGCGAAGCAGATGCGCTTCATCACCTGGCCGCACTACCTGGTGCTGGTATGCGACGTCTTCATCGTCGTCGGCGCCGTGCGCGTCTGGGTGGAGGTCAAGCAGACGCTGCCCTCGGAGGCCGAGGCGCAGCACGTGCGCGTGATCGGGCAGCAGTGGGCCTGGAGCTTCGTGCAGCCGGGCGCCGACGGGAAGCTCGACACGGCCGACGACATCCGCACCGTCGACGAGCTGCACGTCCAGGTCGATCAGAAGTACATCTACGAGCTCGAGTCGCGCGACGTGTTGCACAGCTTCTCGGTGCCCGTGTTCCGCCTGAAGCAGGACGCCGTGCCGGGCCGCGTGATCACGGGCTGGTTCGAGCCGACGAAGACCGGCACGCACGACATCCAGTGCGTCGAGATCTGCGGCATCGGTCACGGCATGATGGCTGCGCGCATCGTGATCGAGTCGCCGGAGCAGCACGCCGCCTGGATCGAGAGCCAGTCGCCCACCCGCCTGGCCGCCAACCTCCGCTAGCCGAAGCGCCGAAGGACCCACCATGGCCGAGCACGCGAGCCCCCATCCCGCCCACGGGCACGACGATCATCCCGCGGAACAGGGCTGGGTCATCAAGTACCTGTGGTCCACGGACCACAAGATCATCTGCTTCCAGTACATGTTCACCGGCATGTTCATGGCGCTGATCGGCGGCTTCTTCTCCTACGTCTTCCGCATGCAGACGGCGTTCCCCGGCGTCGAGGTTCCGTTCTACGGCCTCGTGTCGGCCTCCGAGTACAACGGCCTGATCACGAGCCACGGCACGATCATGATCTTCTGGGTGGCGATGCCGGTGCTGGTCGCTGCGTTCGGGAACTACCTGATCCCGCTGATGATCGGCTGCGACGACATGGTCTTCCCGAAGATCAACCGGCTCTCGTATCAGATCTTCTTCCTGAGCACCGTGGTGCTGCTCTCCTCCTTCTTCGTGCAGGGCGGCCCCTTCGGCGGCGCCTGGACGGCCTATCCGCCGCTCTCGGCCAGCGGCGCCTACAACAACACCCCCCTCGGCTCGTCGCTCTGGGTGGTCGCGGTGGCGCTCGAGTTCGTGGCCTTCCTGCTCGGCGGCATCAACTTCATCACCACCGCGATGAACTCGCGCGCGCCAGGGATGAAGCTCTACGACATCCCGATCGTGGTCTGGTTCATCGTGATCGCGAGCATGCTGTTCATGGCGTCGGTGGGCCCGCTGATCGCGGGCGCGGTGATGCTGTTCATGGACCAGAACATCGGCACCGGCTTCTTCGACCCGGCGCGCGGTGGCGATCCGATCCTGTGGCAGCACCTGTTCTGGTTCTTCGGGCACCCGGAGGTCTACGTGGTGCTGCTCCCGGCGATCGGCATCACGGCCGAGATCATCACCGTGTTCTCGCGGAAGAAGCTGTTCGGCTACAAGACGGTGCTCAACACCGCGATCGCGACCGGCGTGCTCTCGTTCACGGTGTGGGCGCACCACCAGTTCATCGCCGGCATCGATCCGCGCATGGCGCACATCTTCACGATCACCACGCTGCTGATCTCGGTACCGATCGCAGAGATGATGTTCGTGTTCATCGCCACGCTCTACGGCGGCTCGATCACGCTGACGACGCCGATGCTGTGGGCCCTCGCCTTCATCGGCGAGTTCCTGATCGGCGGCGTGACGGGCATCTTCCTCGGCGCGAGCGGTGCGGACATCTACTTCCACGACACCTACTTCGTGCTCGCCCACTTCCACTACACGTTCTTCCCGATCGCGATCATCGGCACCTACGCGGGCGTGACGTACTGGTTCCCGAAGATGTTCGGGAAGATGATGAACGACACGCTCGGCAAGCTGCACTTCTGGCTCACCATCATCCCGTTCAACTTCATCTTCATCCCGCTCTTCGTGCTCGGTGCCGCGGGTGAGCACCGGCGCATCTACGACTACCAGAACTTCCCCGAGCTCTCGGGCCCCGCGTACTTCCACCTGCGCGAGATCGCCACCGTCTCGCTGATCGTCATGCTGTTCGCGCAGACGCTCTTCTTCCTGAACGTCTTCCTGAGCCTGCGCAGCGGGCAAGAAGGCCGGCAAGAATCCCTACAAGGCCAACACGCTCGAGTGGCAGGCCGATTCGCCGCCGCCGCACGGCAACTTCGCGGAGCTGCCCACCGTCTACCGCGGCCCGTACGAGTACAGCGTGCCGGGTCGCAGCGAAGACTACTGGCCGCAGAACGCCCCGAGCTGAGAGAGGGACATGAGACCCATCGCCACGACGCGCAGCGCTGCAGGGCTCCCGACCGGCCTCCTGGCCGTGTGGTGGGTGCTGGCCTCCGAGATCGTGATCTTCGGCGGGCTGCTCGGTTCCTACATCATGTACCGGCTGGCCCACGACGCGTGGGCTGCGCAGGCGGCCGCGACCAACACCTGGATCGGCGCGTTCAACACCTTCGTGCTGCTCACCTCGAGCCTCACCGCCGTGCTCGCGCACCAGGCCGCTCGAGCACGGCGACGGCAAGCTCGCGGCCCGGCGCCTCTACTACACCTGCATCGGCGCGTTGACCTTCATCTGCGTGAAGGCCTTCGAGTGGCACCACGAGATCTGCAGAAGGCATGACGATCTCGTCGAACACCTTCTGGTCGTTCTACTACACGGCCGCCGGCCTCCACGCGCTGCACGTGATCGCGGGCGCCATCCTGATGCTCTTCGTCGCCGCCGACGCTGCGAAGAACCGCGAGCTCCACCGGGTGGAGCTGATCGGGATCTACTGGCACTTCGTCGACATCGTCTGGATCTTCCTCTTCCCGCTCCTCTACATCGCGAAGTAGGACGCGCCATGGCCGACCACGCCGCACACACCGCCGAGCACCCTCACGTCAACTACATCCGCATCTGGCAGATCCTGCTGGCGCTGCTGGTCGTCAGCGTGGCGGGCCCCTTCATCGGCATCAAGATCGTCACGCTGATCACCGCGTTCGGAATCGCGGTGGTGAAGGCGTACCTGGTCGCCAAGAACTTCATGCACCTGAACCTGCAGCCGCGCTTCGTGACCTACATGCTGGGCACGGTGCTCGTGTTCATGCTGCTGTTCTTCGCAGGCACGGCCGGCGACGTGATGAAGCACTCCGGCGACAACTGGCAGAAGCCGTACCGCGAACCGATGCCGGCGGCGCACGCGCCGCACGAATAGGCGCGCCGGTGGCCCCCCGCCGCACGGCAGCGCTCCGGGTCGTCACCAACCCGCGTCCCGCGCCGCTCGTCTCGAATGCCGTGCTCGGCACGCTGATCTTCATCTTCACCGAGGCGATGCTGTTCGCCGGTCTGATCAGCGCGCACACGATCACCAGGGCGTCGTCCGCGGTGGGCTGGCCGCCGCCGGGGCAGCCGCGGCTGCCGGTCGAGAACACGGCCGTCAACACCGCAGCGCTGCTGCTGAGCGGCGTCGTCGTGTTCTACGCGCAGCGGCGCTTCCGGCGCGATCGGGAGGGCGCGTTCATGCCGCTCGTCCTCGGCATCGCGCTCGGCGCCTTCTTCGTCGGCTTCCAGGGCGTGGAGTGGGTGCGGCTGATCGGCGAGGGGCTGACGCTCACCTCGAGCACGCACGGCGCGTTCTTCTA
The DNA here is from genome assembly GCA_963716895.1 of uncultured delta proteobacterium. GTDB lineage: Bacteria > Myxococcota_A > UBA9160 > UBA9160 > UBA6930 > JBFIYM01. Next base: position 1,201,495 of record CAVQUJ010000010.1, on the reverse strand, counting down.
CCTGATCGTGGGGATCCACGGGCTCCACGCGCTGGGAGCTCTCGTCGCGCTCGGCTGGGCCGCGGCGCGGCTTCGCCGCAGCGTGCTGCCGCCGAGCGCGCTCGGCGCCGCGGCCCTGTTCTGGTATTTCGTGGTCGGCATCTGGCCCATCATCTACCTTCGCGTCTACCTGTGAGCCGCGCACTCCTCCTCGTCACCGTCCTGGCGCTCGCCCCCGAGCTCGCCCACGCCTGCGCGGTGTGCGGCGCTGCCGTCGACGACGACCAGAGCCGAGTCGCCTACCTGATCACGAGCGCCGTGCTCTCGGTCCTTCCGCTCGCGCTCCTCGGCGGCTTCCTCCTCTGGCTCCGCGCCAAGAGCCGCCGGGAGAGCCGCCGCGTCCCGGCCGCGTCGCAGCCCCATCTCGGCTGAGGGCCGGCGGCCGTCTCAGACGACGAGATTCACCAGCCGGCCGGGCACGACGATCACCTTCTTGGGCTGCTTTCCCTCGAGATGGCGTCGCACGTTCTCGTCGCCGAGGGCGGCGGCGCGTACCGCCGCCTCGTCGGCGTCCTTGGCGACGGCGATCTCGGCCCGGCGCTTGCCGTTCACCTGCACCACCAGCGTGATGGTGTCGTCCACCAGCCAGCGCGGGTCGGCCACCGGCCACTCCGAGAGTGCGACGGGCGTGGTGTGACCGAGCCGCTCCCAGAGCTCCTCCGCGAGGTGCGGCGCGAAGGGCGAGAGCAGCTTCAGGAATACCTCGCCCAGCGCGCGCGGCAGCGGCGCATCCTTCGTCACGTCGCGCGACCAGACCATCAGCTTCGAGATCGCGGTGTTGGGCTGGATCGCCTCCACGTCCGCCGTGACGCCCGCGACGGTGCGCGCCGTCAGGCGCTGCTGCTCCGGCGTGCCCGCCCCCGCGGCGAGCGCGCGCGCCGGCTCGCCGGGCTCGTCTTCGTCCACGAAGAGGCGGAAGCTGCGCTGTAGGAAGCGAAAGCAGCCCGGGATCCCCTCGGTCGTCCAGGGCGCGCCCTTCTCGAGGGGGCCCATGAACAGCTCGTAGAGGCGCATCGAGTCCGCGCCGAACTCGGCGATCACGTCGTCGGGGGAGACCACGTTGCCACGGCTCTTCGACATGCGCTCGATCACCTCTTCGAGCGGCAGATCGTCGATCGTCGGGTGGAGCGGCGTGCCGTCCGCGCCGCGGCGGATCTCCTGGAGCTTCACCCAACGCGCCTTCACCTCGCGGCCCGTCGCCACCGCCACGGCGCGCTCGCCCTCGACGCGCACGGCCGACGACGGGTAGACGCGGGGCTTCGCGTTCGGCTCGTCCGCGAGGTTGTCGTCCCAGTAGCGGTAGCTGTAGCCGAGGATCAGGCCCGGATTGAGCAGCTTCTGGAACGGCTCTTTCGTGTGCACGAGGCCTGCGTCGTACAGCACCTTGTGCCAGAAGCGCGCGTAGAGCAGGTGCAGCACCGCGTGCTCGGCGCCGCCGACGTAGAGGTCCACCGGCATCCAGTAGCGCTCGGCCTCGGCCGACCACGCCGCCTCTCGGTTCCGCGGATCGCAGAAGCGCAGGTAGTACCAGCAGCTGCCGGCCCACTGCGGCATCGTGTTCGGGTCGCGGCGCGCAGGGCGGCCGGTCTCGGGATCCGTGGTCTCGATCCAGCTCGGCACGCGCGAGAGCGGCGTTTCGAACTCGCCGCTCGGCTTCCAGTCGTCGAGCTCCGGGAGCAGCAGTGGCAGGTCGGAGTCGGGCACGAGCTGGGTCGTGCCGTCCGCGAGATGCAGCACCGGCAGCGGCTCACCCCAGTAGCGCTGCCGGCTGAACAGCCAGTCGCGGAGCTTGTAGGTGACGGTGCCCTGGCCGCGGCCGTTCGCCTCCAGCCACTCGATCATGCGGCGCTTCGCGTCCGGGGTGGCGAGGCCGTCGAGCAGACCCGAATTCAGCGCCACGCCGTCGCCGGTGAAGGCGGCCTGCGTCGGGTCGCCGCCCTTCACCACCTCGCGGACCTCGAGGCCGAACTTCCTCGCGAACGCCCAGTCGCGCTCGTCGTGCGCGGGGACGGCCATGATCGCGCCGGTGCCGTAGCTCGCGAGCACGTAGTCGGCGATCCAGATGGGGATGCGCTCGCCGTTCGCCGGGTTCAGGGCATGAGCGCCCGTCGCCACGCCGGTCTTGTCGTCGGCCTCGGCGAGGCGCGTGCGTTCGCTCCGCCGCGCGGCCTGCTCCACGTAGGCGGTGACCGCGTGCTTCTGCGCCGGCGTCGTGATCTCGGCGACGAGCGGATGCTCCGGCGCGAGCACCAGATACGTGGCGCCGAACAGCGTGTCCGGCCGGGTGGTGAAGACCTCGATCTCGCGCTCCGGCCGATCCGCGAGCGCGAAGCGCAGCCGCGCGCCCTCGGAACGCCCGATCCACTCGCGCTGCATCTTCTTGATGTGCTCGGGCCAGTCGAGCTCGTCGAGGTCGGCGAGCAGCCGCTCGGCGTAGGACGTGATGCGCAGCATCCACTGCTTCATCGGCACGCGGACCACGGGATGGCTGCCGCGCTCGCTCTTGCCGTCGATCACCTCTTCGTTCGCGAGCACGGTGCCCAGCGCCGGGCACCAGTTCACCGGCACCTCGGCCTCGTACGCGAGGCCGCGCTCGAAGAGCCGCGCGAAGATCCACTGCGTCCAGCGCACATAGTCGGGGTGCGTCGTGTCGATTTCGCGACCCCAGTCGTAGGAGAGGCCGAGGCTCTGGAGCTGGCGCCGGTACGTGTCGATGTTGCGGCGCGTGGTAACGCGGGGATGCGTGCCCGTCTCGACCGCGTGCTGCTCGGCGGGCAGGCCGAAGGCGTCCCAGCCCATCGGGTGCAGCACGTTGAAGCCGCGCATGCGCTTGTACCGCGCGATCGTGTCGGTGCTGATGTAGCCCTTCGGGTGCCCGACGTGGAGCCCCTCGCCCGACGGGTACGGGAACATGTCGAGCACGTAGTACTTCGGGCGCGCCGGATCGAGCTCGGCGCGGTAGGTGCGCTCCTCGAGCCAGCGGCGCTGCCATCGGCCCTCGATCCGCTTCGGGTCGTACGGCATGGCGCGGGAGCTTGCCGAGGGGCCCTGCTGGAGTCAACGGCAACGCAAGTGCGGCGGAGCTCGCTCGACTCCGCGCCACGAGACATCTGTGCGTGCGGTTCATGGTCTGCTCTCGTAGCTTCCCGCCCGTGTCGACCGATCGGCCCGAGCACGCACCGGAGCTCTTCGTTGTCTCCGACGGCACGGGTGAGACCGCCGTCGCTGCGGTGCGCGCGGCCGCCACCCAGTTCCTCGAGACGTTCCGCGTGCGCACGTTCGGCGAGACGCGCCACGAGTCGCAGGTGCGCCGCGTGATGGAGCGCGCGGCCGAAGACGGCGCGCTCGTCGTCTACACCGTGGTGAACGAGTCGATCACGCGCCTGATTCGCGACCTCGCGCTCGAGAAGGGCGTGCCCGCGGTGGACCTCCTCGGTCCGTTGATCTCAGCGCTGGCGAGCCACTACAAGCTCTCGCCGCAGCTCCGCCCCGGCATCCTGCACGGCTTCTCGGAGGACTACTTCCGGCGCATCGAGGCGGTCGAGTTCGCCGTGCGCCACGACGACGGCGCCAACCTGCACACGCTGTTCCAGGCCGACCTGGTGCTTGCCGGTGTGTCGCGCACCTCGAAGACGCCGCTCTCGATGTACCTCGCCCAGCGCGGCTACCGGACGGGCAACGTGCCGATCGTGCCGGGCATCGAACCGCCGCGCGAGCTGTTCGAGATCGACCCGCGCAAGGTGATCGGGCTGGTCAGCGACGCCTCGGCGCTGCTCGAGATCCGCCGCGCGCGCATCCGGCAGCTGCGCGCTTCGCCCTACCTCGCCTACGCCGACGCGGAGGCGGTGGACGAGGAGCTGCGGCGGGCCCGGGAGCTCTACCGCCGCCAGGGCTGGCGCGTGGTCGACATCACGGGCAAGGCGGTCGAAGAGGCCGCCGCCCGCATCCTGGAGATCTCGCAAGAGGGAAGGCCCGCCTAGCCGGTTCGTGCCCACGGTTAGTCGATCAGGCCCTTCCTGCGGTCGGCTTCCTTCTGGAGGCGGATCGCTTCCTTCTGCTCCTCGCTGAGCAGCGCCATCGCCACCTTCGGCCGCAGCACGGAGTAGAAGGTCGGCACGACGGTGATCGCGCCGAGCATGTTGACGACCATCAGGATCGACAGCAGCTGCGCCATCTCGCCCTGGAAGCGCAGATCCGGGCCCCCGAGCCACGGCGGCAACGCCCACAAGATGATGCCGCCGACGACCGTGGTCGCGGTGAAGCTCACCGCCATGCCGGTGGTGCGCACGGCGCGCCGAACCGCCTCGTCGATGTCTCCGGTGTCTGCGCACTCCTGGCGGATGCGGTCCACGATGTAGATCGCGTAGTCCACGCCGATGCCCACGCCCACCGACTGCACCGGCAGCGTGTTCAGGTTGAGGCCTACGCCGCGAACCGCCATGTAGGCCAGCGAGAGCATCGTCGCGGTCGCGATCTGGAGCAGGATGATGAAGCCGCTCGGGATCGAGGCGTAGGTGATCGAGTGCAGCACGAGGATCACGAGGAAGATGAGCGAGATGTTCGCGACGTGGCTGCGCTCGACATCCTCGTTGGTGGCGGCCAGGATGCCCATGATTCCGCCGGCCAGCACGAACTGCATGCCGCGTGTCCACGACTGCGTCTGCTGGTACTTGGGCACGCCCTCCACCGCCTTCAGGTCGTGGACGATCAGATTGGTCTCGTCCACGGCCACGGCGCGGATGCCGAACTCCTCGCTCTCCCACCACCACTCGACGTCCTTGTCGCCCCACGCGGCGAGGTTCTTGGGCCAGGAGAAGAAGTCGCCTTCCTCGACGGAGTCTCGCTCCGTCTCGTAGTCCGCGACCGCCTTGTCGTGGAACTCGCCGAGCCACGGGGGCAGGCTGCCGGCGCCGTTGACGTGCACCACCTCCTCGTCGGCGTAGCTGCCGTCCTGCTTGCGGACCTTCACCTTGAGCGTGTGGTCGCGCGGCGGAAGCAGCGGGCCGAACAGGTAGTACGTGGCGTCCGCCCACTTCTCCGGATCCAGCCAGGAGGCGTTCTCCGCGGCCTTGTCCTTCTCGAGCCGGACGATCACCTCGCCGATCGGGTTCTCGCGGACGTACACCTCCGCCGTCTGCACCACCCGCTGCAGCGTGTCGCCCTTGTGGTCGCGGTAGATGAAGGACAGGTTCGCGTAGCGACCGTCGTCGGTCATGAAGGGGCGCAGGAAGCCGGGCGCGCCGTTCTGACGCAGCTGGAACAGCGCGGAGCGCACGCTGCCCGAGTCGTTGGGGATGAACGACCACTTCGGGTCGCCGAAATGATTCTGTCCCCAGTACGCCTTGAGGAAAGGCACCACCGACACCTCGGCGCCGAGGGCGGTGTTGGCCTGCATGAAGCGCCCGAACTCCTCCATGCGCCGTACCGGCTCCGCGTCGCCGCTGGCGTCCTTCTTGTCGCCGTCGGCGTAGACCTGGAACACGTCCACGCCGCCGAACTTCTTGCCGATCATGGCGGTCGAGGTGTTGAACTCGTGCTCCGGCCAGAGCAACGGCGTGCCCGGGCTCGCCTCGCCGATCTGCGAGTGGAACAGCGCGATGTAGGTGCACACGCTGAAGATCACGAGCGTGCTGGCCGCGATCACGTACTTCCAGGTGGGATGCGTGCAGGCGTTCCCGACCGCGCGCATGAAGCGGATCATGAAGCCCGGCAGGAAGTGCTGGGGATCATGCGGCGCCGGCATGTAGCAGATCATGATCGGGTGGAGGATCTCGACGGTGAACAGGATCGACGTCACCCACACCGCCCCGAACTCGCCGAGCTGCCGCATCTGGGGAACGGTGGTCACGAGGATCACGAGGAGCCCCGCGACGTCCACCAGGATGCCGAGCGTGCCGGGCACGATCAGCTCGCCCATCGCGATGGCCGCGACCTCGCGCTTGGCGCGCGTCGGGTCGCCGTACATCGGCAGCATGATCTCGTAGTCTTCGAAGAAGCGTTCGGCCATCTGCACCGTGTGCGAGACGGCGCGCGCCGTGATGATCATCGGGATCACGAGGATCAGTGGGTCGAAGTTGATGCCGCGCCAGCCGCAGTAGCCGAGCCCCCAGATCACCGTCGCGATCGCGGCGATGAACGGGATGACGACGCCGTGCCAACGCCGGAAGTAGCCCCACAGCAGCAGGAAGATCGCGATCACGGTGAGGGCCACGTACAGGCCGATCTGGAAGGCGTGCTTCAGGATCCAGCCGACCAGGATGGGCACGCCCGAGACGACGATCTCGGTCTTGTCGTCCTGCTCGACCTCCTTGATGCGCTGCACGTGCTCGAAGATTGCGTTGAACACGTTGCTGCCGGAGATGCGATCGGTCACGAAGTCCGCGGTGATCAGCGCCGCCGTCTCGTCGTACGAGACGAAGCGGCCGAAGATCACGGGCGGGTTCTGGCGCACGACTTCGCGCAGCGCGTCCGCCTCCTCCTGCGTCTTCGGGATCTTCTTCACCAGCAGGCGGTTCTCGATCGCGCCGTCGGGCTGGATCTCGAACACGCGCGTGCTGCGGTGCACGACCGAGCGCACCTGGTCGTGGTTGACGGGGTAGGGCGGGTAGACCCGGTCGAGGCGCTTGATGATCTGGAACGCGGTGAGCTGCTCGCCCGCCGCCTCCGCCTCCTCCTCGATCTTCGTGCGCAGCTCCTCGCGCGCGTCGGTCTGCGAGTCGTAGGCGGGGAGCTGATCGCTCGCGCCGATGCCGTCGATCGACTTCGTGATGCGGTCGATCTTCGCGAGCGTCTCGGGCGTGAAGATCGTGCCTTCCTTCACCACGACGCCGATCGCCACGCCGGTCGCCGAGCCGAACTTGGAGGCGAACTTGTCCTGCGCGTGGATGAAGGGATGGTCCGGCCACTGGTCGCGCGCGTTCGTGTCGACTCGCACCACCGGGCCGGGCAGCCGGCCGCCGAGGATCGTGTTGAAGATCGGATAGAAGAAGAAGCTCGTGACCGCGATCAGGAAGAGGAGGACGGGGAGCCGCCTCTTCACCACCCAGTGCGCGAAGCGCAGCGTGGTGGTCTGGCGAACTTCATGGTGCGGGGTCGACGTCTCGGACATCATGATCCTCGCGCGGTTGCCGGCTGCCGAGGACAGCACGACCCAGCCGTACGGGGGGCGCGCGACCTCCGGCGGACGGCCCGTGCCACCGGGTTTCTCCGAGCCGGAAGCGTCCGGCCCGAGGACGCATTCATACCACGGCCGAGCCGAGGGATGCACCATCTTCTGCGGCTCCGAGAGCCCGCAGCGAGAGGAGTCGAGCAGTGCCGGAAACCGCCGCACGGCCGCGCGTCTTCGCGACACGCGCGCTGCCCGGCCGAGGGCTCGAAACGCTCGGCCGGGAGGTCGAGCTCGAGCTCTGGCCCGGGCCCGGAGCCCCGCCGCGCGAGGCGCTGCTCGCGGGCACGGCGCGCGCGGACGGCTTGCTCTGCCTCCTCACGGATCCGGTCGACGCCGAGCTGCTCGCGCACGCCCCGCGGCTGCGTGCCGTATCGAGCTGCTCTGTGGGACTCGATCACGTGGACCTCGCGGCAGCGACCGCCCGCCGCATCCCGGTCGGGCACACGCCCGGCGTCCTCACAGACACCACGGCGGAGCTCGCCATTGCACTGCTGCTTGCCGCGGCGCGTCGTGTGGTGGAGGCCGACCGTTTCGTGCGCGCCGGCCAGTGGCGCGAATGGTCGCCGGATCTGCTGCTCGGGCGCGACCTGTCCGGCTCGACGCTGGGCGTCATCGGTCTCGGGGCGATCGGGCGCGCCGTGGCGGCGCGCGCCCGTGCGCTCGGCATGCGCGTGATCGGGTGGAATCGGACGCCGCGTCCGACGCCCGAGATCGAGTGCGTCCCGCTCCCCGAGCTGCTCGCGGGCTCCGACTTCGTGAGCGTCCACGTCGCGCTCGTCCCCGCTACGCGTGGCCTGCTCGACGCGGCAGCGCTCGCGCGCATGCGGCCGGGCGCGGTGCTCGTGAACGTCGCGCGCGGCGGCATCGTGGACGAAGCCGCGCTGGCCGCAGCGCTCGGGAGCGGCCGTCTCGCCGGAGCCGCGCTCGACGTGTTCGCGAGCGAGCCGCTGCCCGCCTCGAGCCCGCTGCTCGCGGCGCCGAACCTGGTGCTGACCCCGCACATCGGCAGCGCGAGCGTGCGCACCCGCCTCCGCATGGCGGAGCTGGCCGTCGAGAACCTGCTCGCGGGTCTACGCGGCGCGCGCATGCCGCACTGCGCGAACCCGGAGGTGTACGGCCCTTAAGTTCTCGGTCCGTCCTCTGCTGAAGTCCCGCAGCGCGCCAGGAAGGCGCGCGGCGACATCACGCGCGCGCCGCGATGCCGGGCGCGGTCTGCGAGCTGGCGGTCGGCCGTGACGACCACGATCGACGCCGGATCGTCCGTCTCGCGCACCGCTGCGAGCAGCCAATCGTCCGCCGAAGGCGCGAACACCACGCGCGGGCGCACCGAGGCCAGCTCTGCGTCGCCCGCCGGGCCGGGCCCATCGAAGACGACCCAGAGCTCGGCCGCGGCGTCCTCGAAGCTCGCCACGCGCTCGAGCAGGCGGGCGCGCACCTCCTCCCGCCACCAGCCCTGCCGGTCGTTGCCGCGGAGCACGCCGGCGTGGAGCACGTTGAAGCCGTCCACGAGCCAGCGCGAGTCGCTCATGGGGGCCGGAGTGTACGACCCCGTCCCAGCCAGGCTCGCCCAGCCGAGGCCGAACGCGACCACCCCCGCGACCACCAGCCCCGTCTGGAGCGCACCCGTCCACAAGCTTCGGAGCACGCGACCCCCTTCTTTCTCGGGGCCAGGCTGTCGGCCGCTCGTGACGGAAGCGGTCACGACACCGCGCCGCATCCGCAACTCACGCCGTGATACGATGCCGGGTCCTCTGGAACCTCTTCGCTGAGGGAGAAACGATGCAGCGCGGAAGCAGGCTCGGATTCGGTCGCACACTCGGCAGCGTCTGCGCGTTCGCGCTGTTGGCCTTCGCGCCGCCGGCCCTCGCCCACTTCGGCGGCGGCGGTCTCTCGATCGGCGTGCCGCGCGACGGACAGCTCTCGCTCGAAGGGCCGGTGCCGCTCGAGCTGCGCCTGCCGTTCGGTGCGGTGCCCGGCTCGCTGGCGGTGCTCGTCGACGGCGCGCCGCTCGATCCGTCCAGCCTCACGATCACGGGCGTGCGTGTGCGGGGCACGCTCGCCGGCCTGCTCGCGGGCCGCCACACGCTCGACGTCTCGGTCGGCACCTCGCGCGGTACCGAGACGCGCTCGTCCTGGTTCGAGCTCGTGGTCCTCGAGAACCCCGACGAGTGCGAGATCCTGAACTCGGCGGCCTGCGCGCTTCCGTTCCCGTCGTCGCGCTTCCTGAAGCGCGCGCGCACGGCGACCGGCTTTCGCGTCGTGTACGGACCGAACACGCTGCCCGTCTACAACCGGCTCGAGTCGATCGGCCACGTGCTCGACACGAAGCCGATCGATCCCGCTCCGTTTCTCCAGAACGACGGCTTCAGCCCCACCGTGCAGGTGCTGATGAGCTTCCCGGGCGGCTTCGACCCGGTCGTCTCCGACGCGCCGCGCCTCGATCCGACCACGCGCATCTTCGACGGGCGCGGCCTCGAAGACTCGAGCCCCACCGTGCTGATCGACTACGACACCGGCAAGCGCGTGAACCACTGGGTCGAGAACGACTCGCGCAGCCGGAATCCACTGCGCAGGGTCACCTTCCTGCGGCCGACCGAGAGCCTGCTGCCGGGCCACCACTACGTGGTGGCTGTCCGGCGCCTCCTTCACACCGACGGAACGGCAGTCGAAGCGGAGCCTCCCTTCGCCGCGATCCGGGACGGCCGCGTCTCGGACATCCCCGCCGTGCGCGAGGCCGCGTGGCGCCTCGCGCCCGTCCTCCGTCGGCTCGAGGACTTCGGCATCGAGCGCGACGAGCTGATCCTGGCCTTCGATTTCGTGGTGGCGAGCGACCGATCGCTCACGCACGAGATGCTCTCGATGCGCGACCAGGCCTTCGCGTGGCTGGCGGCGCGGCGGGCCGCCGGCGTGCAGACCTTCCACGTGGACGAGGTGATTTCGCACAACGAGAGCTGCGATCCGGCCGGCTCGCCGACCTGGCGCGAAGTGCGGGGCACCTTCCAGGTGCCGCTCTTCCTCACGCGCGATCTCTTCCTCGAGGCGCCGGAGATCTCCTTCCTCCAGCACGACACCCGCGGCGAGCCGAGCTGGAGCGCGCTCACGAACGCGCCCTTCGGCATCGCGATCCCGTGCTCGGCGGCGAACGGCCCGCGGCCCACGCTGCTGATCGGCCACGGCCTGTTCGGGGACGGGCCCTCCACCGTCGCAGGCTTCGCGGGCTCGCCCTCCCTCGCGGGCTTCGATTTCGTCTCGGGCGCCACGAACTGGAGCGGGCTGTCGGCTCCCGACATCGCCGGCGACATCCAGGGCACGTTCATCTTCAAGGCGATCGCGAACGTGGACGAGTTCCCTGCGCTCCCCGATCGCCTGCGCCAGGGACAGCTGAACACGCTGGTGCTCGCGCGCATGCTGAAGCGCGGCCTGTTCAACGCCGATCCGGCCTTCCAGATCGGCGGGCACGGCGCGATCGACCCGCGGGCGCCCCTCTACTACTTCGGCGCCAGCCTCGGCGGGATCATGGGCACGATGTTCGCGGCGCTCACCCCCGACGTGCAGCGCGTGAACGTGGACGTGCCGGCGATCAACTTCTCGCTGCTGCTCCAGCGCGCCGCGCCGTTCATCACGTTCCAGGCGCTCCTGAACCTCCTGAACGCGGACCCGACCGATCAGGCGATCGGCCTCGGACTGAACCAGGACATATGGGTGCGGGGCGAGCCCTCCGGCTATGCCACCCACATCACCGGCCCGCTGCGCACCCGGCTGCCCGGCGTGAGCCGCAAGCAGATGCTGGTGACGGCGGCGCTGTACGACCAGCAGGTGTCGAACCTCGGCTCGCTGCTGCTCGCCCGCACCTTGCGCCTGCCGATGCTCGAGGGCTCGGTGCTGCGCGGCGTAGCCGGCATTCCGGACACCTTCGGGCCGCAGTTCTCGGCGCTCGTCGTGTACGACACCGGCTCGTTCGACGTCACGAATCCCGCGCACCTTCCCTTCATCCCGCCGCTCACGAACCGGCCCGCGCAGCCCAATGACTGCGACCCGCACGGCCTGCGCGGCTACATCCCCGACTCGGTGGAGCAGCTGCTGGGCTTCCTCACGCCAGGCGGCGTGATCGAGAACTTCTGCGCCGACGGCGTGTGCGACGCGTCGGAGCCGAACGAGCTCCCGTTCGGCGACGCGGAGCCCTGCAACCCGCTCTGAGAACCCCCGAACCCTCCGCCGCGCCACGGCATTTTTCCCTCGCTGGGGGCGGCGGGATCGGCTATGCAATGCCCTTCCGGAGGGGCGTGCCGTGGTCGATGTGCTTCGCCATGACGTCGTGATCGTGGGCGGCGGCGGAGCGGGCCTGCGCGCCGCGATCGCCGTCGTCGAGGCCGATCCGACGGCGAGCGTGGCGCTGGTCTCGAAGGTCTATCCCATGCGGAGCCACACCGTCTCCGCCGAGGGTGGCGCGGCGGCGGTGCCGCCCGGCGCCAAGGACGACTCGCTCGAGAAGCACGCCTACGACACCGTGAAGGGCTCCGATTTCCTCGGCGACCAGGACGTGATCCAGTACTTCGTCCAGGAGGCGCCCAACGAGCTGACGCGGCTCGAGCACTGGGGCTGCCCCTGGAGCCGCAACGCCGACGGCAGCGTGGCAACCCGCCCCTTCGGCGGCATGCAGACGCCGCGCACGTGGTACGCCACCGACAAGGTCGGCTTCCACATGCTGCACACGCTGTTCCAACACTCGCTCCGCTTCGACCGCATCGTCCGCTACGACGAGCACTTCGTGACGAAGCTCCTGGTGGACGGCGGCCAGTGCCGCGGCGTGGCGGCGCTCGACGTGCGCACCGGTCAGGTGCGGGCGGTGCTCGGGCGTGCGGTGATCCTCGCCACCGGCGGCGCCGGCAAGGTCTGGCCCTTCACCACCAACGGGAACATCAAGACGGGCGACGGCATGTCCCTCGCGTACCGCGAGGGCGTCGCGCTCAAGGACATGGAGTTCGTCCAGTACCACCCGACCGGCCTGCCGGGCACGGGGATCCTGATCACCGAGGCCTCGCGCGGCGAAGGCGGCTACCTGATCAACTCCGAGGGCGAGCGCTTCCTGGTCTCGCGCGACTACGGCGTCGGCACCAAGGCCGAGCTGGGCCCGCGCGACATGATCTCCCGCGCGATCATCCAGGAGATCGAAGCGGGCCGCGGCATCACGCTGCCGGGCAAGGCCGGCCAGTACGTGCACCTCGACCTGCGCCACCTCGGCAAGGCGAAGCTCGAATCCCGGCTGCCCTTCGTGCTCGAGCTGACGCGCACGTACACGGGCGTCGATCCGGTGACGCAGCCGATCCCGATCCGCCCCGTGCTGCACTACATGATGGGCGGGGTGGACACGAACATCGACGGCGCCACCGTGCTGCCCGGGCTCTATGCCGCGGGCGAGGCGGCCTGCGTGTCGCTGAACGGCGCCAACCGGCTCGGCTCGAACTCGCTCACCGAGTGCCTGGTGTTCGGCGCGCGCGCGGGCAGCCACGCCGTGCGTTACGCCAAGGGCTCGTCCGCCGGCAACGAGGCCGCCCTGCTCGAGCAGACCAGGACCGAGGGCGCGCGGCTCGACGGCGTCCGCGGTCGGAAGCGCGGCAGCGAGACCGTCGCCGGCGTGCGGCAGGGGATGAACGCGGCGATGGAGGCCGGCACCGGCGTCTATCGCGAGCAGGCCTCGATGCAGAAGGCCGTCTCCGACGTGGCCGCGCTCAAGCGCCGCTACGAGCAGGTGAGCCTCTCGGACGGCAGCAAGATCTTCAACACCGAGCTCACCGCGATGCTCGAGCTCGGCAACCTGCTCGACGTCGCCGAGGCTGTGGCGCTCGCGGCCGTGAATCGGAAGGAGAGCCGCGGCGCGCACGCCTGCCGGGACTGCCCGAAGCGCAACGATCAGGAGTACCTGCACCACTCGCTGGTGAATTTCTCGGAGGCCGGACCTCGCTTCGGCACCAAGCCCGTGACGCTCGGCGTGTGGGTGCCGGAAGAGCGGAAGTACTGATGGCGGAGACGAAGAAGAAGACGATCGTGGTGACCCGCTTCGATCCCGACCGGGACGAAGCGCCGAAGCAGCAGCGCTACGAGATCCCGGTCGAGCCGGATTGGAAGGTCCTCGACGCGCTCAACTACATCAAAGACCACGTCGATCCCACGCTCTCGCACCGCTGGTCGTGCCGCATGGCCGTGTGCGGCAGCTGCGGCATGAACGTGGACGGCAAGCCCAAGCTCACGTGCAAGGACGCGCTCTCGAGCTACGGCGACACCGTCGAAGTGACGCCGCTCGCGAACTTCCCCGTGGTGCGCGATCTCGTCGTCGACATCGAGGGCTTCATGGACAAGTTCAAGAAGGTGAAGCCCTTCATCGTGCGCGCGAAGGAGCTGGCGGTGGAGGCCGGCCCGACGCGCCAGAGCCCCGCCGAGCTCGACGACTTCCGCCAGTTCAGCATGTGCATCAACTGCATGCTCTGCTACGCCGCGTGCCCGGTGGTCTCGAACGAGCCCGACTTCCTCGGCCCCGCCGCGATCGCGCTCGGCCATCGCTACAACCTCGACACGCGTGACCAGGGCCAGGTCGCGCGCAACAAGGTCTTCCGCGAGGACGGCGGCATCTTCGCCTGCTCCTACGCGGGCGAGTGCAGCGAGGTCTGCCCGAAGCACGTCGACCCGTCCGGCGCGATCCAGCAGGCGAAGCTGAGCAACGTGATCGACTGGATCACGGGCCTGGTGCTGCGCCGAGGAGAGGCGTGATGAGCCACAGCCGTCCGGGCGTCGACGCGATGAAGCCCGTGAAGCCCGGCCCGACGCGCACGGCGCCGCCGCGCCCGCCCGACGGCTTCCCGAACCGCGGCAACTACCGCGCGTACATCGCCTTCGGCTTCGGCGGCGTCTTCCTGTTCACGGTCTCGTTGCTGGTGCTGCGCGCGGTCTGGGCCCTCGGCAACGGCGAGGCGGCCTGGGGCCGTGTGCAGGCGAGCTTCCAGAATCCGCTCTACGTGATCTTCCACGCCGTCGCGTTCCTGTGGCTCACCTGGTTCACCCTGCGGCTGTTCCGGCTGTTCCCGGCCACGCAGCCGAAGCGGATCGGGCCGTTCCAGCGTCCGCCGGACGCGCTGATGGTCGCGGGGCTGACGGGCGCGTTCGTGGTGGTGACGCTCGTCGTCGCGGCGATCCTGTGGGGGGCCTTCTGATGCGGCGCGTGCTGCTCGTGCTCGAGCCCGTGATCTGGACGCTGTTCTCCGCCGGCATGATGGTCGGCGGCCTGCTGCTGCCGGCCTGGGCGCTCGTGATGGGGGTAGCCGGGCCGCTCGGCATCGCCTCGACGGCCACCTCGTACGACCACTTCTACGCGCTCGCGAGCAACCCGCTCGGGCGCCTCGTGCTGCTCGCCGCGATGGCCCTACCCCTCTGGGGCGGCGCCCACCAGCTGCGCCATCTGTGGCTCGACTTCGGCGGCTTGAAGAGTGACGGCCTCGTCGGCGCGCTCTGCTACGGCGGCGCTCTCGTCGGCAGCCTGCTCGCGATCGTCGCCGTCGTCCGCTTGTAGCAAGCGAAGCGCGCAGTGAGCCGAAGGCGAACGAGGACCGCGTCGTCGGGAGCCTGGGACGGGAGGGTCGGGCTGCTCCGGGCCTTCGCTCACAGGCGGGACCGGCGTGTTGGCGACCTCGCCGACATCACGCCAGTTGGCCGAGCCCCGCTACCGGCCCTGCGCAGCCCGACCCTCCCGTCCCCGTTTCGCGGAGACTCGCGAAGAGGAGATCGCACGCCTCCCGAGAATCGGGTGCCGGGAGGGAGTCGGTGTGCAGGCGCGCGTACGGGAGGCAGCGGCTGCACACCTCGCGGGTCACGCGAGGCGGCCACGACAACCGAGCGCGAGCGAGTCTTCGAGCGAGCGTGGTCAGTCGTAGGCGCACCGCCTGTCCCCATCCTCCACTCGCTCCGCACGGCTCCGCGCCGAGCGCCGGAGCAGCGACCCCTCCCGGCCCCGGCCTCCCGGTTTGCCGCTCCTTCGTGCGCGCTTCGACGGCCGCGCGCGATTTCTGGGCCGGTCCGTTGACCTCCGGCCGGGTGCTCGAGGGCCTTCGCATCCTCGATCTCACTCGGGTCGTCGCCGGGCCGTTCGCCACCGCGATCCTCGCCGACCTCGGCGCCGAGGTGATCAAGCTCGAGCGCCCGAAGACGGGCGACGACTATCGCCACGGCCCTGCGCCCGAGGGCGAGACCTCGCTCTCCTTCCAGAACACCAACCGCGGCAAGCGCTCGCTCACGCTCGACTTCCGCGCGCCCGAAGGCCGCGAGATCCTGCTGAAGCTCGTGGACGGCGCCGACGCGCTCGTCGAGAACTTCCGCGCCGGGTATCTCGCGCGCTGCGGGCTCGGCGCCGACGTGCTCCAGGCGCGAAATCCACGGCTGGTCGTGGCGTCGCTGTCGGGCTTCGGGCAGACGGGGCCGCGCGCGGGCGAGCCGAGCTACGACATCGTGGCGCAGGCGGCAGGCGGCCTCCTCGCGATGACGGGCGCGGAGGGCGGCCCGCCGCTGCGCGGCGGCGGCGCGCTCGCGGACTTCGTGGGCGGGCTCTACCTCGCGCTCGGCGTGGCGTCGGGGCTGCTCGAGCGCGAGCGCACCGGCCGCGCGCGCGCCCTCGATCTCTCGAACCAGGACTGCATCTTCGCGATCACCGACTCGGCGGCGTCGATCTTCGCGGGCATCGGCGCGCGCATGGAGCGCGTCGGCAACCAGCATCCGTTCACGGCGCCGTACGAGTGCCTCGAGACGACCGACGGCTACGTCGTGGTGGGCACCGCGAGCAACAAGCTGTTCCGCCGGCTCGTGGCGGCGATCGGCCGGCCGGAGCTCGGGGGCGACCCACGCTTCAAGCACCACCGCGCGCGTGCGGCCAACCGGCACGAGCTCAACGGGATCATCGCGAGCTGGGCGAAGCCGCAGAGCACCGCTCAGGTGCTCGCGGCGCTCGGGCCGGGCGGCGCCGACGTGCCCTGTGCGCGCGTCGCCTCGCCCGAGGAGCTGATCGACGATCCGCAGCTGCTCGCGCGCGGCATGGTCGAGCGCCATCGGCATCCGACGCTCGGCGAGGTCGTCTTCCACGGGAATCCGCTGCGCTTCGCGGGAGCGGAGACGCGGCAGCGTGCGCTCGCGCCAGAGCTCGGCGAGGGGAACGAGGAGATCCTGGCGGCGCTCGGCATCGGGCCCGCGGAGCGCGCGGCGCTCGCCGCGAAGGGCGTGATCTAGGGCCTCAGAGGTTCGCGTCCCACCAGCCGCCGCCGAGCGCGACGAAGAGCAGGGCGGTGTCCTGCAGGCGCTGCCCCTCCGCCCGCGCGTAGTCGAGGCGCGCCTGCTGATAGGCGCGCTGCGCGACGAGGAGCAGCAGCAGGTCGCTCTTGCCGGCGTCGTAGCTGATGCGCTGGAGCGCGAGCGACTCGCGCGCTGTGTCGAGGAGCTGCGCCTCGGCGCCGATCAGGTCTGCGTCGTGCTCCAGCGCGCGCAACGTGTCGGCGACCTGCTGGAAGCCCGTCAGGACGGTCTCCTCGTAGCTCGCGAGGGACGCCTGGTAGGCGTCGATCGCGGCGCGCCGCTGCGCCCACAGCGTCCCGCCGTGGAAGATGGGGGTGGCCGCCTGCGCCGCGAGGGCCCAGGCCGTGCCGGCGCCGCCCGAGATCAGCGCCGCCCGCGTGAGATCGGCCGACAGCGTGACGCTCGGGAAGAGCTGCGCGGTGGCGACGCCGATCGCGGCGCTCGCGGCGTGGAGCTGGGACTCGGCAGCGAGGATGTCCGGGCGCTGCCGTACCAGCTCCGACGGCAGAGTCAGCGGTAGCTCGCCGGGCAGCGTGAAGCCGTCGAGGGCGAACTCGGGCGGCGACCAGGCGCCGGGCAGCTGCCCCGCGAGCACCGAGAGTGCGTGCTGCGCCACCGCCAGCTGCTGGCGCAGCGGTGGCAGCTGCGCGAGGTCGCTCGCGAGCTGGGTCTCGGCCACGAGCACGTCGCTGCGCGCCACCTTCCCGGCCTCGAACTTGCGCTGCACGAGCTCGAGGTTGTCGCGGTCCTGCTGCACCAGCTCCACGCTCGCGTCGATCTGCGCGCGTAGCGAGGCGATCGCGATGGAGCCGAGGACGGCGTTGCCGGTGAGCGTGAGCCAGGTGGCCGCCAGTGCGTGGTGCTGGAGCTCGGCGAGCGCCGTCTGCTCCTCCACGCTTCGCCGCACGCCGCCGAACACGTCGAGCGCGTAGCTGATCGTCGGGCCGACCGAGAAGTTGGTCGACGTGGTCGCAACTCTGCCCGGCGTCGTGGAGGCGGTTCACGCCGCCGCTCGCATCGAGCTGCGGAAAGAGAGGCGCCGCGAGCCGCGGCGACCGCCTGCTCCGCCTGCGCCAGCGTGGCGCGCGCGGCCACCAGGTTCGGGCTGTCCCGGAGCGCCCGCTCGATCACGTCGTCGAGTTCGGGCGAGCGGAATGCCTGCCACCATTGCGCCGAGATCTCCCGGGCGAGTTCGAGGCGCTGCTCGCCCTCGCCGGCTGCGGCGTGTCAGCTCCGCCGGCGTCGGCTCCGCCGTGTAGCCCGGGGGGTTCGGCGCCGCCGGCCGCGCGAAGTTCGGGCCGACCGCGCAGCCCGCGAGCAGCACGATCAGCGTCCCGATTCCCGCAGCGGCCCGCATCACTCGTACCGCAGCGCTTCGATCGGATTGAGGAGCGAAGCGCGGCGCGCCGGGTAGTAGCCGAAGAAGATGCCCACGGCGGCGGAGAAGAAGAAGCCGCCGGCGATCGCGACCGGCGAGAGCAGCGTCGGCCAGCCCGCCGACGCACGAGATCAGCTCCGAGAGCGTGATGCCCACGGCGATGCCGGCCACGCCGCCGATCCCGCTCAGCAGCACCGCCTCGACGAGGAACTGCAGGAGCACGTGGACGCGGCGCGCGCCGATCGCCATGCGGATCCCGATCTCGCGCGTGCGCTCGGTGACCGAGACGAGCAGGATGTTCATGATGCCGATGCCGCCGACGATCAGCGAGATCGAGGCGACCGCGGCGAGCAGCAGCGCCATGATCCGGCTGCTGCCCTCGCGCGCCTGCGTGATCTGGCTGAGGTTGCGGACGTCGAAGTCCGGCAGCGTGCCCGGCTGGATCCGATGGCGCTCCGCTGCAGGAGCTCGGTCGACCTGGCCGAGCGCCGTCGTCCACGAGCTCGGCGCTGCGCGCCTGCACGAAGATCAGGTTGCACGTAGCCGGTGAGCTTGGGCTGGATGCCGAAGGGGTTGGGCGGCGTCGCGTACGCGAGGTCTGCGGTGGCCGGCGCCTAGCGTCGGCGCCGCGACGCCGAGCACCTTCGTCTCGGCGGTCGAGAACGGGATCAGGACCACGTCGTCCTGGTCGCGCCCGAAGCCGGTCTGGCCGAGCGAGCCGAGCAGGCCGACCACGCGCAGGGGCACGCCCTTCACCAGCACCGTCGCGCCGATCGGATTCTCGTGGGCGCCGAAGAGATTGCGGAAGCGCCGTCTGTCCGAGCATGCAGACGCGGGCGGCGTCGAGGTGGTCCTCGTCGGCGAGCGTGCGGCCGGCGACGAGCGGCCAGTGCTGGATCGTCGAGATAGCCCGGTGCTCACGCCCTGCACGGTCGTGTTCCAGTTCTTGCTCGCCGTACTGCGCCTGCGCCGCGCCGCGCAGCACGTAGCTGACGTTGCTCGACGGCGCTCGCGTCCCTGCGGATCGCCTCGGCGTCGGCGACCTGAGCGTCGAAGCGCTGCCGAAGCCGCGCGCACGCCGCCCGTCGTGCGTGGCGCCCGGCAGGACGATCAGCAGATTCGTGCCGAGGGCTCTCGATCTGCGCGATCACGGCCTGGTTCGCGCCCTGGCCGACGGCGACCATCGTGATCAGCGCCGCGACGCCGATGAAGATCGCCGAGCATGGTGAGCGCGGAGCGCAGCTTGTTGCGCGCGATGGCGCGGCCCGCGACGAGCAGCGCCATGCGCAGCAGCGAGACGAGGAGCGCGGCGTCGGCTCTTCGCGGCCTGCGCGCTCGGGGGCGGCGCCGCAGCGCACGGGAGGGGCCACGCTCGGCTTCGTCCGTTCGTCCGAGACGATGACGCCGTCGCGCATCGTGACGACGCGGTCGGCGAAGGCCGCCATGTCGGGCTCGTGCGTGACGAGCACGATCGTCAGGCCCTGCTCCCGGTTCAGCGCGCGCAGCGTCGTCATGATCTCGTTCGCGGTCGCGGAATCGAGGTTCCCGGTCGGCTCGTCCGCCAGCAGGATCGCGGGGTCGTTGATCAGGGCGCGCGCGATCGCCACCCGCTGCTGCTGGCCGCCGGAGAGCTGGCTCGGGTGGTTCTTCTCGCGCCCGGCGAGCCCGAGCGAGCGCAGGGCCTCGCGCGCCCGCTCCGAGCCGTCTTCGAGCCGGCCCGCGTAGAAGAGCGGGCAGCGCGACGTTCTCCTGCGGCGCTCGTGCGCGCCAGCAGATTGAAGCTCTGGAACACGAAGCCGATGCGCCGGCTGCGCACCTGCGCGAGCGCGCGCCTCGTCTGCGCGGCTGACGTCGACGCCCTCGAGCCGGTAGGAGCCGCTCGTCGGCTGGTCGAGGCAGCCGAGCACGTTCATGAGCGTCGACTTGCCCGAGCCCGACGCGCCCATGATCGCCACGAACTCACCGCGCTCGATGCGGAGATTCACGCCGCGCAGTGCGCGCACCTCGACGTCGCCGAGGCGATAGGTCCGGGCGACGTCCGTGACTTCGATGACGGTGTCGGACACGGCGGGCGGCCTCAGAACCGGAGCGGCGAGCGCGGTTGCTCGGGTGCGCGCCCGCCGGCTCCGCTCGGCGGCGTCGACGATGACGGGATCGCCGAGCGCGAGCGAGTCGCCGGTGATCTCGACGTGCGTCCCGTCGTCGAGCCCGATCGTGACCGGGACGGCGGCCGGGCGCCCGTCTCGCAGCACCCAGACGCGGTGTCCCTCCCCGCCCGCGCGGGCGCGCTCCTCCGCCGCGCCGGCCCCTCCGGGTCGAAGCGCAGCGCCCGCACCGGCACGACGCGTACGCCCCGGCGCTCCTCGACGACGATTCGCGCATTGGCCGTCATGCCGGGAAAGAGCTTGTGCTCCGGATTGTCGACGCCGATCACCACGTCGTAGGTCACCACGTTCTGGACGGTGATGGGCGCCCTGCGCACCTGCACCACCTTCCCCTCGAACGTCTGGTGGGGATAGGCCTCGACGGTGAACGTGGCCTTCTGGCCGACCGCGGCGAGCCGACGTCGGACTCGCTGACGTTCGTGTCGACCTGCATCTTCGTGAGGTCCTGCGCGATCAGGAAGAGCGTCGGGGTCTGGAAGCTGGCCGCGACGGTCTGTCCCACGTCGACGTTGCGCGACACCACCGTGCCGCTCACGGGTGACACGATGTTCGTGTAGTTCAGATTCAGCTGGGCCGCGTCGAGCGCCGCGCGGCGCTCCTGGATCGCCGCCTCGTCGAGATGGACCTGCGCAGACAGCCTGGTCGTACGCGCTCTTGTCGCTGTCGACCACGTCCTGCGAGACGACCCCCGTCTCGCGCAGCCCATGGTCCCGCTCGTAGTTGATCTTCGCGTAGACGAGGCTCGCCTGGTCCTTGCGCAGCTGCGCCTCGGCGCTGGCGAGGTCGGCCGTCGCCTGGTCTACCACCTGCTGGAAGGGCCGCGGATCGATCTTGGCGCAGAGCTGTCCCGCCTTTACCTCGGTGTTGAAGTCGCAGGAGATGCTCTGGATCGGGCCGGACACGTATGTGCCGACCTGCACGGTCACCACCGGATTCACGCTGCCCGTGGTGGCGATCGAGCGGACGAGATCGCCCTCCGCCACGGGGACGGTGACGTACCGGGCGGGCCGAGCGGCCAGCCACCAGGAGAGGCTGCCCACGGTCGCGGCGATGAGCGCAACACCGAGAGCGATCCAGCGCGTGCGCCTCATCGAGGGCGGCCCTTTCTCCCGCTTGAGACCCCCAGGGTCGGGAAAAGGTTTGCCCAGCCTACCCGATCGAGGCGTTGCGCTACGAACTGGGCGCATGTCCCGCCTCGCGCTGCTGCGCGACCCCAGCTTCGCGCGAGTCTTCGCGGCGCGACTGATCTCCGCCTTCGGGACGGCGATGACGCCCGTGGCGCTTCCCTTCGCCGTGCTCGAGAACCTGCGCGGCACGCCGAGCGACGTCGGGCTCGTGGTGGCGGCCGGCTCGGCGGCGCAGATCGCGGTGCAGATCTTCGGCGGAGCGCTCGCCGACCGCGGCTCGCGGAAACGCCAGATGCTGGGCGGCGACGCGCTCGCGGCCTCGGCGCAGGGGGTGCTCGCGGCGCTGCTGCTCACCGGCGACGCGTCGTTGCCCATCGTGGTCGCGCTCCACGCGGTGGTCGGCGTCGCGTTCGCGCTGCACTGGCCGGCGTCCGTCGGCTTCGTGCCGCTCGTCGTCGAGCGGGAGAAGCTCCAGTCGGCGAACGCCCTGCTCGGGATCGCGAACAGCACGGCGCTCGGGCTCGGCGCGGCGGCGGGTGGGCTCCTCGCGGCGCGCTTCGGCGCGGGCACCGCGCTCGCGGTCGACGCGGCCACGTTCGCCGCGAGCGTGCTGCTGATCTCCGGCGTGCGCCCGCGGCCGCAGGCGCGCCACGCGGCGGCCAGCCTGCTCGCGGAGCTCCGCGCCGGCTGGCGCGAGTTCACCTCCCACCGCTGGCTGTGGGCGACCGTGCTCCAGTTCACGGTGATGACGACCGGCTGGTTCGGCACGTTCGCCGTGATCGGCCCGGTGGTCGCGCAGCGCTCGCTCGGCGGCGCGAGCGCGTGGGGCACCGTCGCCGGTGCGTTCGGCTTCGGCCTCGTGGCTGGCGCCGTCGTCGCGCTGCGCGTGCACTTCCCGCGGCCGATGCTCGCCGCCATCCTCACCTGCTTCGGCGGCGCGCTGCTGCCGCTGCTGCTGTTCGCGCCCGCTCCGCTGCCGTGGATCGCGGCCGGCGCGTTCGTGGCCGGCGCGGGCTTCGAGGTGTTCAACGTCCTCTGGAACACGGCGCTCCACACGCGCGTCGCGCCCGAGGCGCTGTCGCGCGTCTCGGCCTACGACGCGGTCGGCTCGATCGCGCTCGTGCCCCTCGGCGAGGTGCTCGCGGGCTGGGGCGTCGGCGCGTTCGGCGCGCCCGTCGCGCTGCTCTGTGCCGCCGCAGCGATCGTGCTGCCGACGGCCGCCGTGCTGTTCGTGCCCGAGGTGCGTCACTTGCGGAACGCGAAGTAGACCGCGCCCATCACGCACAGCCCCGACCACAGGTAGTCGAGCTTCACGGGCTGGCGCATGTAGAGCACCGCGAAGGGCACGAACACCGTGAGCGTGATGGCCTCCTGGAGGATCTTCAGCTGCGGCAGCGAGAGCGCGGTGTAGCCGATGCGGTTGGCCGGCACCTGGAGCAGGTACTCGAACAGCGCGATGCCCCAGCTCACGAAGGCCGCCACGAACCAGGGCCGATCGCTGAGGTTCTTGAGATGCGCGTACCAGGCGAACGTCATGAACCCGTTCGAGAGGACGAGCAGAAAGGCGGTCTTCAGGACGACGGACATCGCTTCCTCCGAGGCTGGGGCCGAGCGCGGCGAACCCTAGCGGCCCCGGGCTAGACTGCGCCGATCGCTCGGGAGGAACGCCATGGCCCGCGTCGTGAAGCTCGGCATCAAGCGCCCCGCGTACCGTCCGTTGCTGCCGGATCCGGAGCCGCGCGAGGCCACCTACACCATCATCTCCGTCGACGATCACCTGATGGAGCCGCCGCACACCTTCGAGGGGCGGCTGCCCGCGAAGTTCGAGGCGCAGGCGCCGCGCGTGGTCGAGACGGAGGAGGGCCACCAGGTCTGGGTGTTCGAGGAGACGCCGTACTTCCAGGTCGGCTTCATGTGCGTGGCGGGCCGCGCCAAGGAGGACCAGCGCGTCGAGCCCGCGCGCTTCGAAGAGCTCCGGCCGCGGCGCCTGGGACGCGAAGGCTCGCATCAAGGACATGGACATCAACGGCGTGTGGGCGTCGCTCAACTACCCGTCGGGCGTCACCGGCTTCGGCGGCACGCTGTTCTCGGAGGCGAAGGACAAGGAGCTGGGCCTCGCCTGCGTTCGCGCCTGGAACGACTGGGTGTTCGAGGAATGGCACTCGCCGTACCCGGAGCGGATCATCCCGCTCGGCATCACGTTCCTCTCCGACCCGGAGCAGGGCGCCGCCGAGATCCGCCGCAACGCGAAGCGCGGCTTCAAGGCGGTGACGATTCCCGAGCAGCCGCACCGCCAGGGCCTGCCGCCCGTGTTCGATCCGTACTGGGAGCCGATCATCCGCGCGTGCGCCGAGACCGAGACGGTGCTCTCGCTGCACGTCGGCTCGTCGGGTTTCGCGAAGATGCCGCCGGGCGCGCCGATGCTCGAGCTCGGCGCCACGTTGTTCGGCCCGATGGCGATCGAGACCTGCGCCGAGTGGCTGTGGAGCGCGTGGCCGGTGAAGTACCCGGCGCTGAAGATCGCGATCGCCGAGAGCGGCATCGGCTGGGTGGCGATGCTCGTCGGACCGCCTCGACAACATCATGGCGCGCTCGGGCTACGGCGCGGGCTGGCCCGACAAGAGACGCTCGCCCTCCGACGTGCTGCGCCAGCAACTTCTAGTTCTGCCTGATCGACGATCCCTCGACGATCTCGACGCTCGACACGATCGGCGAGGACCACGTGGTGGTGGAGTCCGACTACCCGCACGGCGACGGCACCTGGCCCGACACGCAGCGCGTGATGCAGAAGATGCTCTCGGGCCTGCCGGTGGCGACGATCCGCAAGCTCACGCACCAGAACGCGGCGAAGCTGTATCGGCATCCGCTTCCGGCGGTGTGCCGGCCCTGACGCGATGACGACGCCGCGCGCACTCGCTGGGATTCGCGTCCTCGACCTCGCCACGCCGGCCGCGGAGATCGCGGGCCGCGTGTTCGCCGACCTCGGCGCCGAGGTGATCAAGGTGGAGCCGCCGGGCGGCTGCGCCTCGCGCCGCACGCCGCCCTTCGTCGACGGGCAGGAGCGGAGTCCCGAAGGCTCGCTCTACTGGCGCGCCTTCGGTCTCGGCAAGAGGAGCGTGGTGCTCGACCTCGAGCAGCCCGAAGCGCGCGCGCGCCTCCTCGCGCTCGCCCGCGGCGCCGACGTGCTGATCGAATCCTTCGCGCCCGGCACGCTCGACGCGCTCGGCCTCGGCTACGAGGCGCTGCACCGCGAGAATCCGGCGCTGCTGTACGTCTCGGTGACGCCGTTCGGGCAGACGGGCCCGGAAGCGCAGAGCCCGGCGAGCGATCTCACGCTCGCCGCCGCCGGCGGGCTGGTCAACATGCAGGGCGACCGCGACCGCCCGCCGGTCGGCATCGGCTGGCCCGAGGCCTCGCACCACGGTGCGGTGCAGGCCGCGGCCGATGCGATCCTCGCGCTCTGGGAGCGCCGCCGCACCGGGCTCGGCCAGCATCTCGACAGCTCGATGCAGGCCGCGGTGGTGTGGACGCTGCTCTTCGCCACCGGCCACTCCACGCTCTACGGCGAGGACACCCCGGGCTGGGGCGCGAAGCGGAGCGAGCCGCCGCCGCAGCTGCTGCCCGGCCTCGTGATCCCGAACATGGCGCGCTGCAAGGACGGCTTCGTGGCGATGACGCTCGTGCTCGGGGAGGTCGGCGCGCGCAGCTTCGGCAGCCTGATGCGCTTCGCGGCCGAGCACGACGCGCTCGCGCCCGAGCTGGCCGAGCGCGACTGGAGCACCTGGCTCCAGCAGCTCGGCGGCGGGAAGCTCACGCCTGCGGACATCGTGCGCGGCTTCGACCAGCTCGTCGCCTTCCTCGGCACGCGCACGAAGGCCGAGTTGCACGAGCGCTCGGTGAAGGACCGCTGGCTGATCGCCCCCGCGTTCTCGGCCGCCGACCTGCTCGCGGATCGCCAGCTCGAGGCGCGCGGCTACTGGGAGCGCGTCGGCGACACGCTCCACCCGGGCGCGTTCGCGAAGCTGTCGAAGACGCCGATCCGCCTCGAGTCACCCGCGCCGCGGCTCGGCGCGGACCAGGCGCTCGTCGACGGGCCGTCGCGCCGCCCGCATCTCCCGAGCCGCCCGACGCGCGCGCGCAGCTCGCTGTTCGAGGGCCTCAAGGTGGCGGACTTCTCGTGGGTCGGCGCCGGGCCGCTCGTCTCGAAGGATCTCGCGAACCTCGGCGCCACCGTCGTTCACGTCGAATCCGACAAGAAGGTCGATCCGCTCCGCTACATCCCGCCGTGGACGGGCCGCATCCCGAATCCGGCGAACGGCCACACGCCCGCCAACTTCAACCAGAGCAAGCTCGGCCTCGCGCTCGATCTCGTGCAGCCCGCGGCGCGCGCCGTGGCGCACCGGCTCGTGGACTGGGCCGACGTGGTCGTCGAGTCGTTCACGCCGGGGACGGCGGAGAAGATGGGGATCGACTGGCCCACGCTCTCGGCGCGGAAGCCCGGGCTCGTCATGCTGTCCTCGTGCATGCGCGGCCAGACAGGCCCCGAGCGGCGCTACACCGCGTTCGGGCTCCAGGGCGCGGCGCTGGCCGGCTTCGTCGCGGTGACCGGCTGGCCCGATCGCATGCCGTCGGGGCCGTGGGGCGCTTACACCGACTTCATCGCGCCGCGCTACTCGCTGGCCGCGCTCGGCGCCGCGCTCTACCACCGCGACGAGACGGGCGAGGGGCAGTACATCGACCTCGCGCAGGTCGAGGCCGCGATCCATTTCCTCGAGCCGATGGTGCTCGACTACGCGGTGAACGGGCGCATCGCCGGGCTCGCGGGCCACGCCTCGTCGCGCGCGCTGCCGAATGGCGTGTTCGCGACGATCGAGCACGAGCGCTACGTGGCCCTGTCGGTCGAGAGCGAGGCGCAATGGCAGGCCTTGCGCGGCCTCGTGCCGGCGCTCGCTTCGCGCGGCGACGCCGCACCCCTCGCGGCCTGGCTCCGCACGCAGGAGCCCTTCCCGTGCGCCGAGCGCCTCCGCCGAGCCGGCGTGCCTGCGTACGTGGTGCTGCGGGCGCCGGATCTGCACCAGGATCCGCAGCTCCTGCACCGCCAGTTCTTCGTGCCGCTCGACCACCCGCGCGTCGGGCCCGCGCTCTACGACGGGCCGGTGACGCTCTTCTCGGGCACGCCGGCCGTGCTCCGGAACTCGGGGCCCGCCGTCGGCCACGACACGTTCGACGTGATGACGCGCATCCTCGGCTACGGCGAAGACGAGGTCGCAGAGCTCGCGGCGGCTTCGGTCCTCAGCTGAGATGGACCGGCTGCTGTGGGTCTGCCTGGGCAGCGCGCTCGGTGGGGGCGCCCGCTACCTGGTGTCGCTGGCGGCGCTGCAGCTCCTCGGCACCGCCTTTCCCTTCGGTACGTTGGCCGTGAACGTGATCGGCTCGTTCGGGGTCGGCCTCATCATGCACGTTGGCCTGGAGACGACCCTCCTGTCGCCGACGGCCCGCCTCTTCCTGACGACGGGCGTGATGGGGGGCTTCACGACCTACTCGACCTTCAACTACGAGACGCTCGGACTCGTGAGCGAGGGCGATTGGCTTCGCGCGGGCCTCAACCTCGCCGTGACCGTCGTCGGGTGTCTGGCTGCCGGTCTGCTCGGAGTCGCGAGCGGACGGGCGCTCCTCGGAGGTCCGTGACGATGAGAGTATTGTCTGGCGAGCAGGTCCTCGTGCGGGTCTTCATCGGCGAGAGCGACAAGTGGCACCATCGCTCCCTCGCCACCGCACTCGTCGAACGGCTGCGCCAGGAGAGCTTCGCGGGAGCGACCGTCTTCCACGGCGTCGCGGGCTTCGGGGCGCACAGCGTGCTGCACACGACGAAGATCCTCCGTCTCTCCGAGGATCTCCCGATCGTGATCGAGATCGTCGACTCCGAGGATCGGATGGAGCGGCTGACGCAGATCCTCGACGAGATGGTGAACGAGGGGCTCGTCACCATGGAGAAGGTGCGCGTGCTCAAGTACGCCGCCCGGCCTGGCGCCAAGCCCTAGGCGACCGTCACGGGCAGCGAGCGCAGCCCACGCAGGAACGGGTTCGGCCGGTACTCGGGCGACTCCGTCGCGAGCGCGAGCTTCGGCAGCGCGAGGAGACCGCGGAAGGCGAGGCGCGCTTCGAGCCGCGCGAGCCCGGCGCCGAGGCAGAAGTGCGTGCCGAGTCCGAACGAGAGGTGCCGCACGTTCTCGCGCGCGAGGTCGAGCCGATCCGGCTCGGCGAAGACGGCAGGATCGCGGTTGGCAGCGCCGAGCACGGTGAGGGCGACGGCGTCCTTCGGAATCGTGGCGTCGCCGAGCGCGACGTCCTCGGTCGCGATGCGGACCGTCGCCTGCACCGGGCTGTCGTAGCGCAGCAGCTCCTCGATGGCGTTGTCGAGCAGCTCGGGCTCGCGGCGCAGGCGCGCGAGCTGCTCCGGGTTCCGCAGCAGGGCGAGCAGCCCGTTTCCGATCAGGTTGGTCGTGGTCTCGTGGCCGGCGATCAGGAGGAGCAAGCTCGTCGAGATCAGCTCGCCCTCGGTGAGCGCGTCGCGCTCCTCCTGCGCCTCGATCATGCCGCTGATCACGTCCTCGCCGGGGGCGCGGCGGCGCTCGGCGACGATCGTGCGCATGTACTCGCGGAGGCGGCCGAACAGCGCCGCGGTGCGCTCCTGCGCGCCTGGCTCGAACGCGCGCGCCGGGCCCTCCGCGAGCAGCGCGGACGACATCTGCTTGAACTGCCGATGATCCGACGCCGGTACGCCGAGTAGCTCGGCGATCACGATCGCCGGCAGCGGCTCGGCGAAGTCGCGGATCACGTCGAGCTGGCCGCTCGCGCGTGCCGGCGCGAGCAGCTCGCGGACGAGCGCCTCGATGCGCGGGCGCATGTGCTCTTCGACCCGACGCGGCGTGAAGGCGCGATTCACCAGGTGGCGGAGCCGCGTGTGGTCGGGCGGATCCATCATCAGCATGGTGCGGAAGCCGTCGGGCCCTTCGAGGAGCTGGCGCGGAAAGCGGTCCGAGAAGGCGCGCACGAGGTCTGCGCGCGTGCGATCGACCGAGAAGCGCGGATCGCGCAGCACCGCCTCGACGTCGGCGTAGCGCGTGAGCACGGCGGCGCCGGGGCCGTCGTAGCCCGGGATCGGAGGGCGCAGCACGGGGCTCGTGGCGCGCAACATCGCGTAGAGCGGGTAGGGGTTCGCGAGGAACGCGGGGCTCGCGAGGGAGCTCGCGAGGCCCGGGGCGAAGGGGCGGGCGGGTTCGGCCATGGGCGACTCCTGCGGGCGCTCGGGCGAGTCTACCGCTCAGAGGCAGGCGTAGGCCGTTGCGAGCAGACGGCGCGGGCGCGGGTCCACGAGCCAGAGGCCCGTGTGCATCAGGTTCATCACGTAGCCGAACGAGAGGCGCTGCTCGGGGTCGGCCATCGAGTACGAGCCGCCTGCGCCGCCGTGGCCGAACACGCGCGGGTTCGGGCCGAGCGGCTCTTCGTCGGTGGGGAGGAAGAAGCCGAGCGCGTAGCGCGTCACGAGCGGCAGCACCTGGTCCTTGCCGTGTGCCTGCTCGGTGCGCGCGCGCTCGACGCCCTCGCGCGAGAGCAGCCGTACGCCGTCGATTGCGCCGCCGTTCGCGAGCGCGCCGTAGATGCGCGCGAGCGAGTGCGCGTTGCTGTGGCCGTTCGCGGCGGCGAGCTCCGCGGCTCGCCACTCCCGCGAGTTCGGCGAGACCGCGAGCAACGGCGGGTTGCCGAACGTGCGCGCCAGCATGCCCTCCGGGTTCTGCTGGATCTGCGTGAGCATGTCGAGGCCGGCCTGACCGGGCGGCGGCGGATGCATCGGGCCCTGCTGGAGCGGCGCCACACGGGCGTCGAGCGCGGGCCCGAAGCCGATCTCGAACTCGACGCCGAGCGGCTTCGCGATCTCCTCGCGCACCACGTCGCCGATCTTCTTGCCGCGGATGCGCCGCACCACCTCGCCCACCAGCCAGCCGAAGGTGAGGGCGTGGTAGCCGTGCGCGCGGCCGGGCTCCCACCAGGGCTTCTGCTCGGCGAGCAGGCGCGTCATCTCGCTCCAGTCGTAGATCGTCTCCGCGGGGATCGGCTTCGCGATGGCGCAGAGCCCGGCCTGGTGCGACAGCAGCAGCCGCACGGGCAGCCGCTCCTTGCCGTTCTGCGCGAACTCGGGCCAGTAGCGCGCGACCGGCGCGTCGAGGTCGAGCTTGCCTTCGTCCACGAGCCGGTGCGCCGCGAGCGCCGTGATGCCCTTCGTCGTCGAGTACACGTTCGCGAGCGTGTCGCGCTCCCAGGGCTGCGTGCGTGCCGCGTCCCGGAAGCCCGCCCACAGATCGACGACCGTCTCGCCCTCGAGCGTGAGACAGAGCGAGGCGCCCACCTCGTTGCCGTCGGCGAACTCCTTCGCGAACGCGTCTCGAACGCGCGTGAACTTCGGGTGGCAGCGGCCGTGGATCTCGGTGCTCATGGATGCTCCTTCTCGGGCAGCGCGAAGGCGACGTAGCGGTCGCCCGACGGACGCCCGAGCTTACCGCCCCCCGCGGCGATCACGACGAACTCACGGCCGCCGGCTTCGTACACGGCGGGCGTCGCAAAGCCGGCCGCGGGGAGCGGCGTCTCGAACAGCAGCTCGCCGGTGCGCTTGTCGAAGGCGTGCAGCTTCGCATCGAGCGCGGCGGCGATGAAGACGAGCCCGCCCGCCGTCACCACCGGGCCGCCGTAGTTCTCGGCACCGGTGCCGTGCAGGCCCTGCGCGGCGAGCTCGGGCACCTCGCCGAGCGGTACCTGCCAGGCCAGCGTCCCCTGCGCGAGATCGATCGCGGTGAGCGTGCCCCACGGCGGCTTCACCGCCGGATAGCCCTCTGGATCGAGGAACTTCTGCCAGCCGACGTTCATGTAGCGCAGGAAGACGCCGAGCTTGCGCTCGCTCTCGTCACCGCGCGCGGCGGGCGGCGCCGCGTCGGCGGCGTCGGGCGCGTGGAGATACCAGAGCAGCGGCGGGACCGCGACGAGCGGCAGCATGCCACCGAGCCCCGGCATGCGGCCGCGGCCGTCGCGGACCGTGCGCCAGACGTCGAGGGGCCCCATGCGGTCGTAGACGCCGACGAGGCTCGGCACTCCCGAGCCGTCGCCCGTGCGGTCGAGCCCGTGACACATCGCGCACGCCGTCACGTACATCGCGCGCCCGGCGCCCGCGGCGCCGCTCACGTCGGGTGTCTCGATCATCTTCAGCCAGAAGGGCACGTCGTTCGCGTTCACGTAGAGGAGACCGCTGTCGGGATCGAACGCGGCGCCGCCCCACTCGCCGCCGCCGTCCATGCCCGGAAAGATCACCGTGCCCTCGAGGCTCGGCGGCTGGAACGGCACGGCGGGACGCGCGCCGCGCAGCTTCGCGAGCACCGCCGCGTGCGCCTCGGGCGTGCGCTCGGTGACGAGCGATTCGGGCATGCGCTCCCGCGCGAAGGGCGGCGGCCGCACCGGCACCGGCTCCGTCGCGGCCAGCGCCTCGCCGGGCAGGCCGGGCCCGGGCACCGGCACCTCCTCGATCGGATGCAGCGGCTTGCCCGTCTCGCGCTCGAACAGGAAGACGTACCCGCTCTTGGTGATCTGCGCGACGGCGTCGATCTTCTTCCCGTCGCGCTCGATCGTCACGAGATCGGGAGGCGCGGGCAGATCGCGATCCCACACGTCGTGGCGCACGAGCTGTTGGTGCCAGAGGCGCGTGCCGGTCGCGGCGTCGAGCGCGAGCAGCGTGTTCGCGTAGAGGTTGTCGCCGGCGCGGTCGCCGCCGTAGAAGTCGAAGGTGGCGGAGCCGGTCGGCACGAACGCGATGCCGCGCGCTTCGTCCACCGTGATGCCGGCCCAGCTGTTCGCGCCGCCGACGCGTTGCCACGCGTCCGGCGGCCACGTCTCGTAGCCGGGCTCGCCGGGCTGCGGGATGGTGTGGAAGATCCAGCGCTGCTCGCCCGTGCGGACGTCGTACGCGCGCACGTGGCCGGGTGCTGCGTTCGCGACCTCCGAGACCCGCGTGCCCTGGATCAGCAGGTCGTGGTAGATCGCGCCGGGCGTGGTCGCGACGACGAAGTCGTCCGTCAGCTTCTCCGCCAGGCCCTTCCGCAGATCCACCGCGCCGCGGTCGCCGAAGGTCTGGATCGGGCGGCCCGTGCGCGCGTCGAGCGCGAACAGCTCGTGGCCGCGCCCGAAGAAGATCCGCTCGTCGCTCTGCGCCGTCCGTCCAGTAGGTGAGGCCGCGCGGCGGCGCGAGCGCGCTGCTCACCGCGCTCGCGGGCCGGAACGTCCAAAGCTCCGCGCCGCTGGCGGCGTCGAGCGCGAACGCCGCGGCGTCGGGCGAGACGCCGTAGAGCACGCCCGCGACGACGAGCGGATTGCACTGGATCTGGGTCTTGCCGTCCTCGGCGCCGCCCGCCGCGTACTCCCACGCCGGCGCGAGCTGCCGCACGTTGCCGCGATCGATCTGCGCGAGCGGCGACCACTGCCGGCCGCCGCGGTCGCCGTGGTACACGCGCCACTCGCGCTCGGCGGGCGCGGCCTTCGCGCGCGCGGCGAGAAACGCCTGCGCTCGGCGGCTCGGCGCCGCGCCCGCACCCGGCGAGCGCGAGCAGCAGGCCGGCGAGCCGGACGGGGCGGCGCATGGCCGGCAGGGTAGGCGGCTACTTCGCGTCGTGGAAGATGAGGCCGAGCGTGACGCGCTCGCCCGAGAGCAGCTCCGAGACACCGTGGCGCATCTGCGCGCGCGAGTCGCCGCGCGGGCCCGGCACCGGCCGCACCGCGTTCGGGAACACGATCGCCTCGCCGAGCGCGAGGCGGACCGCACTCACGCGCGTCTGCATGCGCGCGCGCTGCTCGGCCACGAGGAACTCGCCGCCGGTGTACTCGACGCCCTCGCGCGAGAGGACGATCGCCACCTGGAGCGGGAAGGCGATGCGGCCGTACACGTCCTGGTGCAGGCGGTTGTAGTCGCCGGCCTCGTAGCGGAGCAGGAGCGGCGTCGGCCGTGTCTGGCCGGCCGCATGGCAGCGCGCCAGGAAGGCGGCGAGCTCGGGCTCGAAGCGAGAACGTAGGCCGAGGCGCTCCTGCCAGCGGTTCGCGATCGCGGCGAGCGGCGGGTACAGCGTCTCGC
This sequence comes from uncultured delta proteobacterium, assembly GCA_963716895.1. GTDB lineage: Bacteria > Myxococcota_A > UBA9160 > UBA9160 > UBA6930 > JBFIYM01. The sequence goes on along the minus strand of CAVQUJ010000010.1, from coordinate 1,169,124 downwards.
GCAAACTCTGCACGAGCGGCGGCAGCGGGTAGGCGAAGTAGCGATACCGCCCGCGGCCGAAGCGCCGCGGCTCCATGTCCACGGTCGAGCGGAAGCTCGCGTCACGGTGGAAGCGCCGCCGCAGCGTCTCGCACTCCCGGGCGCGGAGCAGGCGGCCCGGGAGCGCGAGGCCGCGCGCGTCGAGGTCGGCTTCGAGCTGGGTCCCATCGACGCGCGTCAGCTTCGTCCGCCTTCACCTCAGAAGTCGAAGAACCAGCCTACCCCAGCTCCGATGGAGCCGTGGACGATCACCGCGGGCAGCTCGAGCACCGCGATGTGGTGGTGCCGGTGCACGTGGTAGGACAGGTCGTCGTACGAGGCGAAGGGGTGGCTGCACGGGCCGCAGAAGAACGCCTCCGGCCCGTAGCCGTGGTAGTAGACCGGGTAGCGGTAGGCGGGGCGCACCACGTAGCGCGGCGCGTAGTAGATGTCGCCGTGCCCGTGCCCGTGGTGGTAGTGGCTGTAGTGGCGCCGCCATTTCCTGCCGTGCGCGTCGGCGGGCGCCGCGAGCAACAGCGCGGCGATGGCGAGCGTGAACGGAGCAGCGCGAAGCAGACGACGCAACATCGAAACGTCCTCCCCCCAACTGAGGCGATTCGACTCGCGCGCGCGGCGCTGTATTCGGCGCCGCTCTCGACAGCCCCCCGCGGGTGTCGCATCCTGCGCCGCTTCGGAGGCCGTCATGAACTTCGGGTTCACGGAAGAGCAGGAGCTGCTGCGCAGCGAGGTGCGCAAGCTCCTCGACGAGAGTTGCCCGCTCGAACAAGTGAGGAAGCTCACCGAAGACGCGAACGGCCCCGGCTTCTCGCGCGAGCTCTGGCGGCACATCGCGGAGCTCGGCTGGCTCGGGCTCACGATCCCGGAGACGCACGGGGGCGCGGGGCTCGGCTGGGTGGACCTCGTGGTCGTGCTCGAGGAGACGGGGCGCAGCCTGTTCCCGTCGCCGTTCGTTTCGAGCACGCTCGCCGCGCACGCGATCCGCCGCTTCGGCAGCTCGCGCCAGCAGTCGGCCTGGCTGCCGCGCCTCGCGGACGGCTCGGCGATCGGCACCGTGGCGCTGCTCGAGGAAGACGGCGCGCCCGGCACGGGCGGCGTGCGGCTCGCGGGTCGCGCCGCGGGCAAGAGCCTCACGCTCACCGGCGAGAAGCACTTCGTCGGCGACGCCGCCGCGGCCGACCTGATCGTGGTCGCGTTCCGCAAGGGCAAGAGCAAGGAGCTCGGGCTCGCGCTGGTCGAGCGCGGCGCTGCCGGTGTCGCCGCGAAGGATCTGCCCGGGCATCGATCTCACCAAGCGGCTCGGGCGCGTGGCGCTCGACGGCGTGAAGATCGGCCGCGACGCGGTGCTGCCGAAGGGCAACGCCGCCGCCATCGCGCATCTCCTCGACGCCGGCGCGCTCGCCGTCACGGCCGAGGCGGTGGGCGTCGCCGAGGCGGCCCTGCGCCTCACCGCGAGCTACGCGAAGCAGCGCGTCCAGTTCGGGCGCCCGATCGGCACGTTCCAGGCCGTGAAGCATCCGCTCGCCGAAGCGTACGTGGACACGCAGTCGTTCCAGTCGCTGGTCTACTACGCGGCCTGGTGCCTGGACCACGGCCACAAGGATCTCCCGCTCGCCGTCTCGCGCGCCAAGGCGTACGCGAGCGAGGCGCTGCCGAAGCTCGGCATCGACGCGATCCAGCTCCACGGCGGCATCGGCTACACGTGGGAGTACGACGCTCATCTCTATCTGAAGCGGGCCAAGTGGCTGCGGCCCGCCTTCGGCGACGCCGACTTCCACTACGAGCGCGTCGCCAGCCTGGGAGGTCTCTGATGGACTTCGACTTCACCCCCGAGGACGAAGCCTTCCGCGCCGAGGTGCGGAAGTTCCTGAAGCAGCATCAGCCGAAGAAGCTGACGGCCGAGGCGCTGGCCGAGTGGCAGAAGCAGGTGCGCGCGAAGGGCTGGGTCGGCTTCGCGTGGCCCAAAGAGGTGGGCGGCGGCGGCGGCACGATCGCGCAGCAGGTGATCCTCAAGGACGAGATGGCGAAGGCGCGCGCGCCCTCGCTCGGCACCTGCTTCATGGGCCTCGCGTGGGTGGGGCCGTCGATCATCGAGTACGGCACCCCCGAGCAGAAGCGGAAGTTCATCCCCGACATCCTCGACGGGAAGTACCAGTGGTGCACGGGCTACTCGGAGCCGGGCTCGGGCAGCGACCTCGCGGCGCTCAAGACGCGCGCGGTCCGCGACGGCGACGACTACGTCGTGAATGGCCAGAAGATCTGGACCTCGATCGCGATGTGGTCGAAGTGGATCATCCTCCTCGTGCGCACCGACCCGGGCTCGGAGTCGAAGCACGAGGGCATCACGTGCCTCCTCGTGCCGATGGACACGACCGGCATCACCGTGAGGCCGATCAAGAACATGGCCGGCGGCGCGATGTTCGCCGAGGTGTTCTTCGACAACGTGCGCGTACCCGTGGCGAACCGGCTCGGCGAAGAGGGGCAGGGCTGGAAGGTCACCGTCTCCGCGCTCGCACACGAGCGCTCGAGCATCGCCGAGGTAGCGGGGCTCCAGCGCAGCCTCGAGGAGATCAAGGCGCTCGCGAAGAAGAGCAAGAAGAACGGCAAGCCTGCGGCGGCGGATCCCGGCGTGCGGCGCCGCATCGCGCGTGCCGACGCGAAGATCGAGGCCATGCGCCTCAACGGCCTGCGCTTCCTGACCAAGCAGCTGCGGGGCGAGAACGTCGGGGCTGAGACCTCGGTGAACAAGCTCCACCGCGCCACGCTCGAGGTCGAGCTCGGCGAGCTCGCACTCGAGATCGAGGGCGCGGCGGGCGTGCTCGACGCCGCCGCCGCGCCCGAGCAGGGCAAGTGGCAGCGCATGGCGCTGTCGTGGCCCGAGGTCGTGATCGGCGGCGGCACGCCGAACATCCAGCGCAACATCATCGCCGAGCGGATCCTCGGCTTGCCGAAGGATCCGTGAACGTCGCCGAGATCGAGCAGCGGCTCACCGAGCAGCTCGGCGCCGCGCACGTCGAGGTGGAGGACGAGAGCCGGCTCCACGCCGGCCACGGCGCGAGTGGCGGGCACTACCGCGCGGTGGTGGTGAGCGAGCGCTTCGCTGGCCTGTCTCTCGTCGCGGCGCAACGGCTGGTGTACGAGGCGCTCGGCGAATGGATGAGCGGCCCGATCCACGCCTTCGCGGTGCGGACGTTCACCCCGGAGCAGTGGCGAGAGGGCCGGGGCGTATCCTGAGCGACTCCAGAGCTGTCCTCCGAAGAGAGGAGGAACCCATGCTCCGGTGGATGCCTGGCTCGCGCGCTGCACCCGCCGCCCCGCGGTCGCACGCGCAGCGACGCGATAGATCGTGATAGCCTGCGCCCCATGTGGCTCCTGCACGAGACGCATACGGTCCGCGGCGAGGCCGAGGACGACTTCGACGCGTTGCTGCGCGAGGCGTGGATCCCGCGCGTGGCCGAGACGAAGGGCGCGCGCGTGGCGTACGTGCTGCGCCACACGCACGGCACCGGACCCTCGTATCGGCTGGTGACGGTCACCGCGCTCGAGAACGCGGCGGCGTACGCGGCGCTGGCCGAGAGCGTCGCCCGCGGCGCGCTGCGCGAGCCCGCCGTGCAGCTCGACGCGCTCCGCCACGACGTCGAGGCGAAGCTGCTCGAGCCGCTGCCGTGGTCGCCGCTCCAGCGCATCGAACTCGCCGAGGTGCCGGCGAGCGGCGCCGACCACGACCTCACGCTCTACATGGAAGACACGGTCTGGCCGCGCGAGGGAAAGCTCGAGGAGTACGTCGCAAAGAGCGGCGCGCACTACGCGCGCGAGATGGCGGGCCACGAGAGCAAGGGCCACGCCATGCTCCAGGTGCAGGGCGGCTTCCGCACCGTCTTCGGCAGCGGCCGGCGGCGCGAGATCGTGCTCTGGCAGAAGGTGGTGGACCCGCGGCTCGTGCTCGGCCTGCTCACGCGCGAGGTGCCGCCCGAGCTCACGAAGCCCGGCACCTGGATGCACGACGCGCTCGCGCTCCGCGACCAGTGGCAGAGCCGTTTGCTCCGCACCACGCGCTGGTCGCCGCTGGCCTGATCCCCCGGGATCGGACTCGGTGTCCGACGCACGGATCGCCAACCCGTCGTGACTCCGTCGTGAGACAATGGAGCCGTTCTGGGAGGAACAGCGCCATGACGCGTCACCGATTCGTGTATCTCGCCCTCGGCTCGCTCCTGCTCGCGAGCCCCAGCTTCGCGCAGGAGGACGTCGCGCCCGGCGCTCCGAACTTCAAGGAAGGCGACGTCATCTCGATGGACCAGATCGAGAAGCTGAAGCCCTTCCTGCCCGACCAGTTCTGGGCCAATCGGGACTTCTTCTTCTACGAGGGCATGCAGCTCGAGATCGGGCCGTCCTTCAAGGACTACTCACCTTTCACGGGCTACGTCGAGGCGACCGAGAAGAACGCGGGCAAGTCCAAGATGGGGCCCGAGAGCAGCCTCGAGGGCTTCACGGTCGGTCAGCCCTTCCCGATCGACAAGATCGACTGCAAGGGCGACCCGCAGGCCGGCGCCAAGGTCGCCTGGGACTTCGTGTTGCGCTGGGAAGGCCTGCGCCGTGCGGCGAGCTTCTACTACTCCTACTGGGACCGCGGCGAAGAGCTGCCGCTCTACTACGAAGGCACCAGCGACGGCTACCGGCTCGCCTTCCGCGCGGAGCCGCAATTCGCGTCCGCGGATGGCGACGTGTTCCGCAACGAGAAGCGCTACGAGGCTTCGGGCCCGAGCGTGGACGCCCCGTTCGACGCGCGCGGCATCATGCTGATGACGTACCGCTACAAGGCGTCGCTCGGCCCGAAGGCGACCACGAAGAACGACGACACCTGGGTGTACGTGCCGACGCTGCGCCGCGTGCGCCGCATCTCGTCGGCGCAGCGCACCGACGCGGTGTCGGGCACCGACTTCACCTTCGACGATCTGTTCAGCTTCAACGGCGTGGTGCCCCAGTACGACTGGGCGTGCCTCGGCAAGATGGACCTGGTCGCGCCGACCAACACCAAGGTGAAGGCGTACCCGTACGAGAAGGACCACAACTTCGGCCCCTACGGACTCTCCTTTGCCGACGACCGCTGGGACCTCCGCCACGCGATCAAGATCCGCTTCACGCCGACGAGCTCGGACCACCCCTACAAGTTCAAAGACATCTACATCGACACGAATACGATGGAGCCGATGTACTCCTTCGCCTACGACCGCAAGGGCGAGCTCTGGAAGATCATCTGGCACAACAAGGTGTGGAGCGACAATCCCGACAACGCGGCCTACAAGCCCTACGAGGGCGTGCCGGCGCCGCGCGATCTCACGGTGGTGGCCGACGTGATCGTGAACGTGCAGACCGGCACGGGCAACCGCATCGAGTTCTGGGACCGCACCGGGACGTCCGACGGCAACGTCGGCAAGATCCGCCGTGTGATCGACGTGGGGCGCCTCACCAAGGGGCGCTAGCGCCTCGGAGTCTCGCTACTCGACGGGCCCGGCGTAGTCGCGCTTCTCGTGGCGCTGCTGCTTGCGCTCCGCCCGCTCGTCGTGCCGCGCGTCGACGCGCTCGTGGCGCTCGGCCTGCTTCGCGTCGTGGCGGTCGTGCCGCTGGTCGGCGCGCTCGTCGCGAGCCTCGCGGTGCGCATCGACCCGCTCGTGGTGATCGGCCTGCTTCGCGTCGTGGCGGTCGTGGCGCCAGTCGGCGCGTTCGTCGCGAGCCTCCCGGCGCGCGTCCACGCGTTCGTGGTGGTCATCCCGGCGCGCGTCCACGCGTTCGTGGTGCTCGTCCCGGCGCGCGTCCTTCCGGTCGTGCCGCTGGTCCGTGCGCTCGTCGCGTTGCTCGCGGCGCCAGTCGACGCGCTCGGGATGCTCGTCCCGGCGCGCGTCGCGCCGATCCCAGCCGTCGCGGTCGTGGCCGCCGCCGTGATCGTCGCCATAGCGCGGGCGCAGGCGCGGCGGCACGTACGCCCAGTCCGCGCGGCCCCAGTGGCCACCGCGCGGGCGGTTGCAGCGCTCCCAATAGCCCCGGCTGTGCCGGTAGTACCAGCCGTCGGAGAACCAGAGCTCCGGGACGCCGACGACGGTGTAGACGTCGAGCTGGTTGTCGTAGACGTACTCGACGTCGTCGTCGTAGTCGCGGTCGTAGCCGTACGCGGGCGCGTGCGGCGCCGGGCCGTAGCCGCGATCGCCGTCGTCGTACACCGTCACGCATCCGGTGAGCCCGAGCGTCGCGCCGAGGCACAACGCCTGGAACGTGTTCGTGGCTCGCATCGCCTCTTCTCCTTCGGGGTCGCCCCGTGGGGTATCGTGGGGCCCGCGGAGGAGACGAGATGCCGTACGAGATCATTCGATTTCCGTACGACGGCACGATCGACGCGGACGGCCACGTCCTCGAGCCGGCGTGGCTCTGGGAGGAATACCTCGAGGAGCGCTTCGCCCGCGCGCCATGCGCGTCCGCGTCGACGAGCGCGGGCTCGAGTACCTCGAGCTCGACGGCCGCCCTTCCGAGCGCACGAAGAACGGCGTGCTCGGCCTGATGGGCGCGATGGGCGATCCGCGACGGCGAGGCCCGGCCCCGAGCGGCGCTACATGGACCACATCCCGTATCGGCGCGGGCGACGCGACCGCAGCGCGCTCGAGCTGCTCGACCGCGAACATCTCGAGAAGAGCGTCCTCTACCCGACCATCGGTCTGCTCTGGGAGTGCGAGGTCGACGATCCCGAGCTCACGCTCGCCTACAGCGCGCCTACAACCGCTGGATCGCCGACTTCTGCCGCGACTCGGGCGGACGCCTGGTGCCGATCGCGCACCTGACGCTGCTCGATCCCGACGGCTGCGGCGCGCGGAGCTCGAGCGCGCGGTCAAGGACGGCTGCCGCGGCGGCTTCGTGTGCTCCGTTCACGCACACGCAAGAAGCCGCACGGCCACTCCGATCACGACGTGCTGTTCGCGAAGGCGTGCGAGCTCGACGTGCCGCTCGGCATCCATCCGACGTTCGAGCCGGCGTGGGCGGTGCCCGTGCGCTTCAACGGCCTCGCGCCGCGAGAGCGAGTTCTTCTACAACGTCATGCTGCGGCAGGGCGTGCAGCAGGCGTTCCTGTCCTTCTTCGCGCTCGGCACGCTCGAGCGCTTCCCGAGCGCTGCGCCTCGGCGTGCTCGAGTCGGGCTCGCGGCTGGATCGGCGCCTTCCTCGACCGCATGGACGCGGTGCCGAGACGATCGTCGGCGACGCGGCGTGCGCGCTGCGCGATGCAGCCGTCGCGAGCTACTTCCGGCGCCAGTGCTTCATCTCCGGCGACCCGGACGAGACCGCGGCGCCGCTCATCATCGATCACGTCGGCGCGGACTGCTTCCTGTGGGCCACCGACTATCCGCATCCCGACCATCCGAGCACCTGGGTGCGCGCGCTCGAGCGCTTCGTCGCGCCGCTCACGCTCCGGCGACGCGCGCCAAGGTGCTCGGCGAGAACGTGCGGCGCCTCTACGGGCTCGACAGCAAGCGAAGCGCGCAGTGAGCCGAAGGCGACGGAGTCACGACAGCAAGCGAAGCGCGCAGCGAGCCGAAGGCGAACGGAGTCACGACAGCAAGCGAAGCGCGCAGTGAGCCGAAGGCGAACGGAGTCACGACAGCTGGGAAGCGCGCAGTGAGCCCACGCGAGGCTTTGCCTCGCGTGAGGCGAACGGAGTCACGACAGTGAAGGCGGAGGGAGCCGCGCTCGTCACCGGCGCGGGCCGCGGGCTGGGGCGCGCGCTCGCGCTCGAGCTGGCGCGGTGCGGCTTCGACGTGCTCGCGAGCATGCGCGACGTGCGCGCGGGAGAGGTCTTGCTCGCCGACGCCGGAGCCGACGCGAAACGCATCCGCTTGCTGCCACTCGACGTGACGAAGCTGGACGCGGTCGTGCTGCCGGAGCGGCTGCGCGTCCTCGTGAACAACGCCGGCGTCGAGACGGCATACCTCCCCGTCGAGCACACGCCGCTCGAAGCGTGGCGCGCCGTGTTCGAGACGAACGTGTTCGGGCTCGCCGAGCTCACGCGGCGTGCGATCCCGGCGCTGCGCCGCGCGGGCGGCGGTGCGGTCGTGAACGTCACCTCGGCATCGTTACTGTTTCCGATGCCGTTCTACGCGGCCTACCGCGCGAGCAAGGCCGCGGTGCAGGCGCTGGGCGAGTCGCTGGCCGCGGAGCTGCAGGGGTTCGGGATCCGCGTGCTCGAGGTGCTGCCCGGCCCGATCGAGACGGACCTCCTGGCGGGCTCCGACCGCGAGCCAGAAGCCGCCGCCCACGCGGGCTACGCCGAGCTCGCGCGCTGGGCGCACGCCGCCCGACAGGGCATGAGCGCGAGCACCACGCCGGCCGACGAGGCGGCGCGCCGCATCGTCGCCGCCGTCCTCGACGACGAGGCGAAGCTCCGGGTCGCGTGCGACGACGTCGGCCGCGCCCTGATCGGCGCCGCCGACGCCTCCCCGTTCGAGGCGCGGCAGGCCGGCGCTCTCGCTGCGATGCCGCGTCAAAAGGCTTGACGGTCCGCACCTTCCCGCGGTTGAATGCTCCGCGCGGGTGTGGGAGCAGCGGAGGCGGCAGATGACGGTGCGCGGCGTTCTCTTCGGTGGTGGGCTCGCGTTGGCGCTGATCGCCGCGGGTCCGGTGCTCGCACACAACGAGCGGGTCGTCACCTCCCCGATCCGCCCCGGGCCCGTGCCGGCGCTCGACCGGCCCTGCGGCGAGCGCCTGGTGGTGTGCAAGGCGAGCTCGAAGCCCACGCTCGAGGAGCTCTTCCAGGTGCACGACCTCGCCGGCGTCCGCCACTGGCAACGCAACCGCCGCCTGTTCGCCGAGTGTCGCTACGAGCACATCCAGGACGCGGTGAACGCCGCGCCCGACGGCGCCTGCATCCAGGTGCTACCGGGCGTGTACCTCGAGGAGCCGAGCCGCGCGCAGCCGACCAGCGAGCACGGCGACAACCCGAACGGCACCTACTCCTACGCCTGGCATCTCGCGCATCCCAACGACGCGAACCTGATCGGCATCATCGGCAAGAAGAACCTCACGCTCGAAGGCATGGGCAGCGATCCGCACGACGTCGTGGTCGACGCCGGCTTCGCGAAGGATGTCGTGATCCGCGGCGACCGCTCGGACGGCCTCATCGTGCGCAACCTGTGGGCGCGCGACGCCAACGAGCACGCCATCTACCTGATCGAGGTGGACGGCTACGTGTTCGACCACACGATCGGCAGCTACGCCAACGACTACGAGCTGTTCTCGACGGGCTGCGACAACGGCCTCTTCACCGACTGCGAGGCGTTCGGCGGCAGCGACTCGGGGCTCTACATCGGACAGACGCCCGACACGCGCTCCGTCGGGCGCTGGAGCGCCGAAGTGCGGCGCTGCAAGATGCACCACAACGCGCTCGGCTTCTCCGGCACCCAGGGCAACTCGGTCTGGATGCACGACAACGAGTTCACCGACAACGCGGTCGGCATCTCCTACGACACCGAGAACGATCACGTGAATCCTCCCCAGCGCGCCTCGCTGATCGAGCACAACTGGATCCACCACAACAACTTCGACGTGTACGCCGAGAGCACGGACGTGCCGCCCGGTGGCCCCGCGCGGGACTTCTTCCACTACCCGGTGGGCACCGGCGCCTGGCTCGTGGGCGGCGAGGACAATCTGTTCTCGGAGAACCGCATCCACGACAACGTGCGCATGGGCGCGCTGGTCGCGTCGAACCCCCAGGAAGGCCCGGTGCCGGCAGAGGTCCACGGCAACGCGTTCGTCGGCAACCTCATGGGGACGGCGGCAGGCCCGGGCGCCGGCCCGAACGCGACGGAGTTCCCGCCCGGTGGCGACTACGCGCCGGGTGGCAGTGACTTCTACTGGGACGAGAGCGGGAACAACAACTGCTGGGGGCCGAACGCCGGCGTCGAGAAGACCGATCCGCCCGTGCTGCCCGGCCCGTGTCCGGCGCCGAACATGGGCCGCCCGGGGGCGAACCCGACGCCCCCCAAGTTCTCGCTGCTGGTGTCGTGCCTGATGACGCCGATCGACGAGGGGCGCTTCGGAACCCTCGACATTCCCTACCCGTGCCCGTTCGGCGGCCCGACGCCTCTCGAGAGGCGCAACGCCGACGAGCGCGAGTGCGGAGACGGCGCGTTGCAGCTCGGTGAGGTGTGCGATCCCACGCTCACCTCGAGCGAGAGCTGCGCTTCGCTCGGGCAGGGCGCGGGTGCGCTCGCATGCGGCGACTTCTGCACGCCCGACACCAGCCAGTGCCAGGCGGCGAGCTGCGGCCGCATCGGGCCGGCGCGGCTGCGCGTCGTCGGGCCGTGGCACGGACAGCAAGCGGCGCTGGTGATCGACGACCTCGAGCGCGGAGACCGCCAGTTCGACCCGGTGGCGGAAGGCGTCGAGCTGACGCTGCGCGGGGAGAAGGGCGTGATCTGGTCGGGCAGCGTCCCGGCCGGGAGCAGGGGCTGGAAGACGAGCCCCGACGGCAGCGTGGACTGGTTCAACAAGCGCGCGGCCAGCGGGCTTCGCCACATCCACATCGGCGCCACGGGCGGCGCCTCGGCCGAGTTCTCGAGCGCCGCGCTCCGCAAGCTCGGCTCGGACGCCGTGGCCACGGCCGTGCTGCGCGTCGCCGACGACTGCTGGCGCGGCGAGCTGGCCTGCGATGGGCAGAAGTTCGGGCCGGTCGGTGCACGTTGCGCGCGGAGCATTCCGATCCCGCCGCCCTTCGTGCCGCCGGATCCGCCGGATGACGGCGGGGACCCGACGGGGCCCTGCCCCTACTGCCCCTAGCGCGGGGCCGGAACACGTGCGCGAGCACCGCTACGAGCTCGAGCTTCCGCACCGGCCCGAGCGCGTCTGGGCCCTGATGCAGGACTACGCGCGCTGGACGGCGTACGCGCCGATGGTGCTCGCGGTGGAGGTCGTGCACCCGGGCGACGCGCAGGGCAACGGCCTGCTGCGGCGGGTGATCTACCAGATGCCGTTCGGCCGGCGCGGCAGCGCGCTCGAGCTGGTGACCGCCGTCACGCCTGCGCGCGGCTACACGTACACCATGCTCTCGCGCACGCCGGGCAACGACCAGACCGGCCGCGTGCGCCTCGAGCCGCTCGCGGGCGGCCGCACGCGGCTCTCGTTCGAGGAGCGCTACCACCTCACCTCGGCGCCCTGGAAGTGGTTCGAGGGGCCGATCTACGGCTTCATCAACCGCAAGAACGAAGGCTCGATGCGCGCGCTCTCCGCCTGGCTCACCGCCCATCCCGAGTACCGGCCGGACCTGGCCTGATCCAGCAAGCCGGGCGCAGCCAGCCGGGCGAAAGCCGGGCCCCAGCGAGCGGAGCGAGCCGCGTCCCCTGTGAGCGGCACCGCAAGCCCGGTTCCCCCGGGCGCGCAGCGAGCGGAGCGAGCCGCGTCCCCTGTGAGCCGCACCGCAAGCCCGGTTCCCCGGGCGCGCCAGCGAGCGGAGCGAGCGAAGTCACAAGCTGGCGCAGCGTTCGGTCGATGAACACCGCATGCGCATGCGCATCTTCGGAGTGGCTCTGCTGGCCGTCGCCCTCTCGGGCTGCTGGGTGTTCGACGAGCTCAGCGAGGGCAACAAGAAGATGGACATGTACATGAAGAAGAAGCCCGACGCCGAGGCCGACGCCGCGGTGGCCGGCCGGCCGCGCGCGCCGCGCGCCACCGAGTACTTCGCCAACCAGAAGAACGCGCGAACGCTCACGCCCGGCACCGTCTCGACCGACATCGTCGGCTGCAAGCTCAAGAGCGGCACGCAGTTCATGAAGGAGACTGACTGCGTCAACCGCGGCGGGGTTCCTTCGCATTGAGATAGCGCAGGGCCCAGTCGTCGAGCGTGACGGAGAAGCCCGCGGCGCTGCGGTGGCCACCGCCGCCCAGGCTCGCGGCGATGCCGGCGACGTCGAAGTCGCTCACCGAGTAGAGCGAGACGTCCACGCGCCGTCCATTCAGGCGATAGACCACGCCGGCCGGCGTTCCGAAGGCACGGCGCTCGGCGAGCTCGTGACCGATCTCGGCGCGCTGCATGCGGGCGTTCACGGCTTCGAGCGCGAGCCCCGCCACACGCACCGGATGCGCCGTCGCGAGCGCGCGGTCCACCTCCATGCGCAGCGCGCGCAGGATGGGCCGGCCCTCGGCGGCGAGCGTCTCGACGGGGGACGCCGCGAGCCTCCCCCAGGTCTCGAAGCTCCGGAGGTGCGAGGAGATGGTCGCGTTGACCTCACGGCTCGAAGGCAGCTGCCAGCGCCAGAGATCCTGGTCCTCGACGTAGGCGAGCAGCGTGGGCACGGGCCGCTCCGGATGCAGGTGCTGCCACGCCAGCACCGCGCCCGAGTGCGCGAGGTCGAACACCACGCGGTGTCCCTCGCGCTCGGTCGCCTCGGCCAGCGCGGGATCGGCGCGATAACGGTCGCGCGCGGAGACGTGGTGGTCGAGCACGACCAGCCGCTCCACCTGCGTAGCGAGCTCGGGCCAGGCGTCCGGGGGCGGCGCGATGTCGGCGAACAGCACGTGGTCGCCGGCGTAGTCGCTCGCGCGCAGCGCATCGTCGTGGCCGCGCGCGACGTACAGCGCGTCCTCGCCCCACGCTTGCCACGCGGCCCATGCCGCGCCGAAGCCGTCGGGGCAACCCGCGTGGTAGATACAGACCCGCCGCGAGCGGCTCACGAACTTCCGAAGCGGCGCACGAGCCAGTCCGACAGGATGCGATTCAGCTCGTCGGGCTTCTCCTGCTGGGTCCAGTGCCCGCAGCGCTCGATGTTCTTCATCTCGAGATCCGGGCACAGGGCCGGCATGCCGGCGGCGAACTCCGGCCGGAGCGCCCAGTCCCACTGGGCCGTCACCATCAGGCACGGTCGCTCGACCTTCGCCACGCCGACCTCGGGCGCGGTCTCCCAGTTGCGGTCGAAGTTCCGGTACCAGTTGATGCCGCCGCGGAAGCCCGTGCGCGCGAAGGTGGAGGCGTACGTCTCGATCTCCGCGGGGCTGAGCAGCTCCTCGCCGAGCGTTTCCACCTGCTCGAGCCGCCGGAACGGATTCATGTCGGGGCCTTCCGGGTCGGCGAGCACGCGCTTCTCCATCGTGGCCTGGTCCACGCCGCGGCGCATGATCTTCTCGAACACGAGACGCGCGCGCGTGTCGAGCACGCCCTCCGCCACGCCCGGCTCCTGGAACCAGGCGATGTAGTGGCGCTCGATGCGGTTGTTCACGAGCGCGCGGAACAGCTGGAGCGGCGGGATCGGCGAGCGCGGCAGGTAGGGCGTGTTCACGCCGATCACGCCGGCGACGCGCTCCGGGTGCAGATTCGGCATCGCCCACACCACGAAGCCGCCCCAGTCGTGCCCCGCGAGCACCGCGCGCTCGATGCCGAGGACGTCGAGCAGGCCGACCAGGTCGCCCGTCAGGTGGTGGATGTCGTAGGCGCGGATCGGCTCGGGCCGATCGCTGCCGCCGTAGCCGCGCTGGTCCGGCGCGATCACGCGGAAGCCCGCCCGGACGAGCGCGTCGAACTGATGCCGCCACGAGTAGGCGAGCTCGGGGAAGCCGTGACACAGCACGACGGCGGGGCCGTTGCCGGCGTCGTGGACCGAGAGCGTGAGCTCGGGAACGGCGTCACCGGTGGCCGTGCGGCGGGCCGGGAGCGTGACGCGGCGGGGAGCGGGGAAGGGCATGGGGCCTCCGGAAGTCGCGCAGTATACAGGCCGTGGACGCCGCAACGGGCGACAGGGCAGGACGCCGCCGGATGCGTGCGGCGTGGATCCGCTCTGGTACGCCGTCCGCGAGAGCATCGGCGTGGATCCGGTACGTTTGCGCGCCATGCAGAGCGTCGTGAGCGTGCGGGAGCTGCCCCGAGGCGCCGACTGGCTGCGCATCGTCGGTGGGCTCCGCCGGCACCCCGGCTTCTGGTGGCTCGACAGCGCGCTCGTCGATGCGCGGCTCGGGCGCTTCTCCTTCGCGGGCGCGGAGCCGTGGTGCGTGCTGCGCAGCCACGGGGCGCGGAGCGTGCGCGAGGTGCGGCGCGCGATCCGCCGGGCCGCGCCTCTCGGCCGCAGCGCCGTCTTCGGAGACCCGCTCGATGCGCTGCGCGCGCTGCTGCCCGCGCCGCCGGTGGAGGAAGCGAAGCTGCCCGTGCCGTTCGCGGGCGGAGCGCTCGTCGCGCTCGGCTACGAGCTCGGTGCCGCGCTCGAGCCCGTCGCCACGGCAGCGGGCGACGACCTCGCGCTGCCCGACCTCATCGCGTTCGGGGTCGATCGGCTCTACGCCTTCGACCACGTCGAGGAGCGCGGCTTTGCGCTGGCCTGGGCAGAAGACGCCGATGCCTCGGCGGCGAGGCGGCGCGCCGAGGAGTTCGCGCACTCGCTCGTGGAGGCGCTCCCCGACGGCGAGCCGCCGCCCGCGCCGGGCGCCGCGCGCGGCGCGCTCCGGGTCGAGCGCGGCTTCGACCGCGAGAGCCATGGCAAGACGGTGGAGCGGATTCGCGAGGGCATCGCCGCCGGCGATCTCTATCAGGCATGCCTCACGCATCGGCTCGAGCTGTCTTTCGAGGGCGACGCGTGGGCGCTCGCCGGCGCGCTTCGCGCCCGCAATCCCGCTCCCTTCGCCTGCCTGCTCGAGCTTCCGGGCGTCAGCGTGGTGGGCAGCTCGCCCGAACGCTTCCTCCACGTCGCGCCCGACGGCTGGCTCGAGAGCCGCCCGATCAAGGGCACGCGGCCGCGCGGCGCCGACCGGGCGGCCGACCGGCAGGCGCGCGCTGCGCTCGCGGCCTCGGCGAAGGACCGCGCCGAGAACTTGATGATCGTGGACCTGGTGCGGAACGACCTCGGCCGGGTCTGCGAGGTCGGCAGCATCCACGTGCCCGAGCTGTTCGCGATCGAGCCCTATGCCACCGTCTTCCAGCTGGTCTCGACGGTGCGCGGGCGGCTCGCGCCCGGGCGCGGCGCGCTCGACGCGGTGCGCGCGGCGTTCCCGCCCGGCTCGATGACCGGCGCGCCGAAGCTCGCGGCGATGGAGCTGTTGGCGCGCCTCGAGCCCGTGCGCCGCGGCCTCTACTCGGGCGCGATCGGCTACCTCGACCTGCGCGGCGGCGCGGATCTCGCGGTGACGATCCGCACCGCGCTGCTCTGCGGGGGGCGCGCATACGTCCACACCGGCGGCGGCATCGTGGCCGACAGCGAGCCCGCGGCGGAGTGGGCCGAGGCCGAGGACAAGGCTCGCGCGCTGCTCGTCGCGCTGGCGGAGGCCTCATAGGCCGAGCAGGAAACGAACCCGACCTCGTGACTCCGCTCGCCTCACGCGAGGCAAAGCCTCGCGTGGGCTCGCTGCAAGCGCCGCTTCGCGGCGCTTGCACTCAGCGCCGGTGCGCTACGCGTAGCGCCCGCGCAAACTCCGCCAGCTCGCGCGCCCACGCCGTCTCGGGCGCGGTCGCCTCCCACACGTAGAGCCCCGGTGCCGCGACCGCGCAGCCGCCGTGGGGGCGGCGGAGACGCGGTCGCGGGCAGAGGGCCGGCGTGGACCGCAGGCGGGGCGGTCTAGGCATCGTCGGGCCCGGGGGATTCGTCGGCGCGCGTCCGCAGCGCCAGGTGGATCGCGGCGCGGAGCTCGCCGAGGTCGAACGGCTTCTCGAGCACGCACTCCGCGCCGAGCTCGGCGGCCTGCGTGTACGTGTCGTGATCGGGGAAGCCGGTGATCAGGATGACCGGGATTCGCCGCCTCGCGATCTGGAGGCTCTCGAGGATCTCGAGCCCGGTGAAGTAGGGCAGGCGCACGTCGGACACCACCAGGTCGGGGATGCGCTCGATGTCGCCGTCGAGCACGCCGGGCCCGAGCCAGTCGAGCGCGTCGTCGCCGTTCGCCCGCTCGACCACCTGGTGGCCGTCGCGGCGCAGGGCTGCCGCCAGCATCCGTCTCATCTCCGTGTCGTCTTCGACCAGCAGGAGCGTTCGTCCGCGCCGCCAGGGCACGAGGCGCTTCCGCGCCCGCGCCTCGTCCAGCTCGGCGAGCGCGGCCCGACGTTGCGCCCTTTCGAGATTCATCCGTCACCTCCCTGCGCAGGCGTCGATGCATCCGGCGTGCCACTGGCGGGAAGAGCGGACGGCGCGCGGCGGGCCCGGGCCGGCGGCGCGTTTCGCCACACGGGGCGTTTCGCGCCTGACTACTCGCCCCGGCGGAGCTTCCGGTAGAGCGTCTTGCGGTCGAGCCCGAGGATGCGGGCGGCGAGCGTCTTGTTGCCGCCCACCGCCTCCATCACGCGTGCCACGTAGCGCTGCTCCACCACCTCGAGCGGGACGAGCTCGGACGGATCGTCGCTGGCCACCAGCACGTGGGGGCCGGCGTAGGCGCGGATGCGTTCGGGCAGATCCTCGACCAGCAGCTGCTCGTGATCGGTGAGCGCGACGGCGCGCTCGATGCAGTTCGCGAGCTCGCGCACGTTTCCCGGCCAGCCGTACTGGAGGAGCTTCTCTGCGGCGCCGTGCGAGAGGCCGACGACATCCTTGCCCGAGCGGGCGGCGCACTCGCGCAGGAAGTGCTGCGCGAGCAGCAGCACGTCGCTGCCGCGGGCGCGCAGCGGCGGCACCTCGATGCGCAGCACGTCGAGGCGGAAGAACAGATCCTCGCGGAAGAGCCCTTCCTC
This sequence comes from uncultured delta proteobacterium, assembly GCA_963716895.1. Taxonomy (GTDB): domain Bacteria; phylum Myxococcota_A; class UBA9160; order UBA9160; family UBA6930; genus JBFIYM01. The sequence continues at coordinate 1,152,422 of CAVQUJ010000010.1, read as the reverse complement.
GACGGCTGCGTCGAGGTCGCGGTTGGTGGCGGCGACCACCCGCGCGTCGAAGGGCACCTCGTCCTCGCCGCCGACGGGCCGGACGCAGCGCTCCTGGAGGGCGCGCAGCAGCTTGGGCTGGAGCGCCACCGGAAGATCGGCGATCTCGTCGAGGAAGAGCGTGCCGCCGTTGGCGTGGACCAGGAGGCCCGTGCGCGGCGTCCGCGCGTCGGTGAAGGCGCCGCGCGCGTGGCCGAACAGCTCGCTCTCGAGCAGGTGCTCGGGCAGGGCCGCGCAGTTCAGGGCCACGAACGGGCCCTCCGGCCGCGGGCCGTGGCGATGCAGCGCGCGCGCCACGATCTCCTTGCCCGAGCCCGTCTCGCCGACGACGAGCACCGGCGCATCGGAGCGCGCCACGCGCGCCACCAGCTCGCGCAGCTGCCGCAGCGCCGCGCTCTCGCCGAGCAGCTCGCCCACCGGCGCGAGCTCGCGCGCCCGCAGGCGCTTCACCTCTTCGGCCAGCTGGCGATGCTGGAGCGCGCGCTCCAGCCGGAAGGCCAGCTCCTCCACCTCGAAGGGCTTCGCGAGGAAGTCGTAGGCGCCGGCGCGGATCGCCGCGACCGCGGTGTCGAGGCTCCCGAACGCCGTGACAACGAGCACCGGCACGTCCGGCCGGTTCTGGCGCAGGCGCTCGCAGAGCTGGATGCCGTCGATCCCGCGCATCCGCACGTCGGTGACCACGGCGTCGAAGTCGCGCCCCGCGAGGCCCGCGAGCGCCTCCTCGGCCGAGACGTGCGTGTGCACTTCGAAGTCGCGCCGCTCGAGCTGGGTTCGCAGCAGCTCGCACATCTCGCGGTCGTCGTCGACGACGAGCACGCGGCCTTTCACGCGGCCTCCTGCGGCAGCCAGATGCGGAAGCAGCTCCCGCGGCGCGGCGTGCTCTCGACGTCGATCCAGCCGCCGTGCTCCTCGGCGATGCCGTGCGCCACGGAGAGGCCGAGGCCGGTGCCCTCGCCCACGGGCTTGGTGGTGAAGAAGGGATCGAAGACCTCGGGCAGGCTCTCCGCTGGAATGCCGGTGCCCTGGTCGCGCACCTCGATCACGGCCCAGGGGCCGCTTCCGACGACGCCGCGCGGGCTCTCGGGCGCGCTCTCGCGAGCGGAGACCGCGATCGTGACGCTGCGCTCGCGGTCGCTCGCCTGGATCGCGTTCACGACGAGGTTCGTGAGGGCCTGCTGGATGTGCGCGGCGTCCACCGCCGCGTTCACCGGCTCCGCCGGCTCCTCGCAGCAGAGCGAGACGCCGCGCTTCGTCGCGAGCGGCTCGAGCAGCGAGGCGGTCTGGCGGGCGAGCGCGCCGAGGTCGAGGCTGCGTTTGTCGGTGGCGCGCCGGCGCGCGAAGTCGAGCAGCTGGCGCACGATGTGCGTCATGCGCTCCGCCTGCTCCACGATGATGCGCGCGCTCTCCATCCGCTCCTCGGCGCTGTCGATCTCGCCGGTCTCGATCATCTTCGCGCGCCCCGCAACCACGTTGAGCGGCGTGCCCAGCTCGTGCGCGAGCCCGGAGGCCAGCTTCCCCACCGTGGTGAGCCGGTCGGCGTGACGAAGCTGCTCGAGCGCTCGCAGACGCGCGGCCGTCTCGTCCGCCACCTTCTGCGCCGCGGCGTCGAGCGCTGCGGCCATCGAGTTCATCTCGGACGCGAGCTGAGACAGCTCGTCGCGTTGGCGCAGCGACAGCGGGCCCGAGAAGTCGCCGCTCCCGATGCGGCGCGCCTTGGCGACGAGCGCGCTCACCGGCTGGCCGACGACGCGCGCGCCCACGATCCACGCCACCGCACCGGAGACCAGCACGGCCAGCGCGCCGGTCAGCAGCGTGCTGCGGATGCGCGCGATCGCATAGCTGCGCTCGTGCGCCAGCGACTCGGTCACTTCGAGCGCGGCGACGCGCGTGCTCGGAACGTCCAGCGGCACGTATGTGTAGAGCTTCGGCTCGTCCCCGCTCTCCTCGCGGATGTGCGTGAGCGCGTGCTCGCGACGCAGCGCCTCGAGCGCGCTCTGCCGCGCCTCCGGCCCGAACGGCTCGCCGCGTCCCGCGTCGAGATACACGAGGCGGATCTTCACGTCCCGGGCGCTCTCGTCCATCGCCTGCACGCAGATCGAGCGCCGCCGCCTCGCCCTCCTCGTGCCAGATGCGCTCGACAGCGCGCGCCAGCGCGTCGCCGAGCAGACGCTCGTCGCGGCGCACGTCCTCGTCGAACAGCGCGAGATGGGAGTGCACGCTCACGACGGTGTCGATCGCGAAGACGACGCCGACCGCGAGCAGCAGATAGAGCGTGAGCCGCCGGACGAGCCTCATCTCGGGCGCGGGTAGCCTAGGCGGGCAGCTTCGTCCAGCCGGGCCTCCGGTCGCGCAGGGTGAGCGTCGGTGGCGCGGGCCGCGGGTCGAGCACGGCGCGCACCGCGAGCCGAAGCGTGTCGAGATCGAAGGGCTTCGCGAGCACGCGCACCGCGCCGAGCTCGAACGCCTCAGCGTAGGTCTCTTCGCTCGGGAACGCCGTGATCAGGATGACGGGAACGCTCGCGGTGGCGCAGAGCATCCCCTCCAGCAGCTCGAGGCCCGAGAACTGGGGCAGCCGGATGTCGGAGACGATCAGCGCGGGCACGTTCTCGAGGCTGCCGTCGAAGAGGCAGAGCCCGAGCCAGTCGAGCGCCTGATCGCCGTCGGCGACCGCGACGACTTCGTTCCCATCCCGCTCCAGCACCCGAGCGACGAGCTTGCGCATCTCCGCGTCGTCCTCGATCAGCAGGATCGTGCGCTCGTAGCGGAGCGCGGTGAGGCGCGCGTCGCGCGCCCGCAGCCCGCGGGCTGGGCGCGGCAGGCCGGCTGCCTGGTGCTCGCACATTCGAGGCTCCTCCGGGCGCTCGCGCCCTACACCCCTCGGATGCACGGACCGTGCCGGCCGGCGGCACCCGTGCGTGCAGCCCGCGGGCCCCGCGCCGGCGCATTTCACCCCGCGTGGAGTTCTGCCCCGCGCTCAGGCGGCACGCTCCTCGCGGCTCCGCCGCTCGATCTGGTCGAGCAACGCGAGCTGCCGCTCCTGGAGCGCGACCAGGTCGCCCCAGGCCTTCTCCCGCAGCCCGTCGAGCTTCTCGTGGAGCGCGAGGATCTCGAGCTCGGCCTTGAGATTCACCTCGTAGTCGAGCCGCGCGTCGAGGCGGTCCTTCGCGGCCTGGCGGTTCTGACTCATCAGGATGACGGGCGCCTGCACCGCGGCGAGACACGAGAGCACCAGGTTCAGCAGGATGAAGGGGTAGGGATCGAAGGGCAGCGCGCGCTCGGTGTTGTAGATCATCCACGCGAGCAGCAGGGCGAAGAAGATCCCGAGGAACGTCCAGCTCCCGCCGAAGGTGGCGATGTGGTCGGCCATGCGCTGGCCGAGCGTCATCTGCTCGTCGAAGGCGCGGTTCGGGTCGCGCGCCACCGGTTTCCGGTGCGGCAGCTTCGCCCCGAGCTGGTGCTCGAGCGCGCTCAGGGCCTGTGCGGCCCCGGCGCGAGTCGCGGCGCGCCAGGTGGCGCCGAGCAGGAGACGCGTGCCGGCCAGGGCGATCGTCGCGCCGAGCAGCGCGGCGGCCACGTGCGAGAGCCCCGCCTTCGCCTCGCTGAAGCCGAGCTGGTGGACGAGCCAGCCGCCCAGCATCGCGCCGAGGCAGCCGAGCGTCACGTCCGCGAACAGGCTGGCGCTGCGCCCGCCCCGCACGAAGCGCGCGAGCACGCCCGCGAGCAAGCCGGTCAGGATCCAGGTGACGACGTGCATGGGCTCTCCTCGTCAGTCGCGCTCTTCGTCGAGCTCGACGTGGAAGCGATGAAAGAAGCGATGGACCATCGGAGCAAAGAGCACGGCCACCGTGGTGACGAATAGGACACCGCTCGAGAGCGCGTATGCAGTGGCAAACAGCTTGGCCGCGCTCGTCTGCAGGGGATTCACGGGCCCCATGCCGGAGAGGATCATGGCGGCGTTCAGCAGCGCATCGACCCAGGGCAGCGCGGCGAAGCCGTGATAGCCGAGCGTGCCCACGGCGAGCGCGCCGAGCACGATGGCACCGGACAGGGCCGCGAAGCGGAGCTGGCGCCTCAGGAACGCCGCGCGCGAGAGCAGTGCGGAACGACGGTGCTCGAACATGGATCGATCCTCCGAAGGTCAGTAGGCTCGTGAGCGTATCCTCGAGGTGGCAGGCCCGGCATGAAGGAACGGCTCCTCGCGGCGGCAGGCCCTCTGCTCGGCGTCGCACTCTTCGGCCTCGCGATCGGGATCCTCCACCACGAGCTCGCCGCGCATCCGTTTCGCGACGTGCTGCGTCACCTCAGCGCGATCTCGGGCGGGAGCATCGCACTCTCGCTCGTCCTCACGGCGGCGGGCTATCTCGCGCTCACGGGCTACGACGCACTCTCGTTCCACTGGATCCGGCATTCGCTCGCCTACTCGCGCATCGCGCTGGCGTCGTTCATCGCGTACGTCTTCAGCCACAACGTGGGCCTCTCCTTTTTCGGCGGGAGCGCGGTCCGCTACCGGATGTTCACGAGCTGGGGCGTCACGCCAGGTGAGCTGGCGCGCATCATCCCCTTCAACGTGATCACGTTCTGGCTGGGCTTCCTGACGCTCGCCGGTGTGGTGCTGACCCTGCAGCCGGTGACGTTTCCGAGCCAGTGGCAGCCGCTGATCGCGACCAGTCGCCCGCTCGGCATCGCCTTCCTCGCTGGGCTCTGCCTCTACCTCGCGCAGAGCCTCCGGCGCGATCGCACGCTGAAGGTGCGCGGCTTCGAGATCGCGCTGCCGGGCCCGGGCACGACCGCCGCCCAGATGGCGATCTCCTCGATCGACTGGGCGCTCGCGGCGGGCGTCTTCTATGCGCTGCTTCCGCCGGCGCCCGACCTCACGTTCCCGCACTTGCTCGGCATGTTCCTCCTGGCGCAGGTCGCCGGCGTGGTGAGCCACGTGCCCGCCGGGCTCGGCGTGTTCGAGACGATGATGGTGCTGCTGCTCTCGCCGTGGCTGCCCGGCGACGCCGTGCTCGGCACCGCGCTCGCCTATCGCCTCGCCTACTACTTGCTACCGCTCGCGGTCGCGATCGTGCTCTTCGCCGGCTTCGAGCTCCGCGAGCGGCGCGAGGCCCTGCGGCGCGCCGGCGGTGCCCTCGCGCAGTGGGCGCCGGAGCTGGTGCCGCGCGTGTTCGCGATCACGACCTTCGCGGCGGGCGTCGTGCTGCTCCTCTCGAGCGCGACGCCCGCGGCCGGCGGCCGCCTGGAGCTGCTGCAGCACCTGCTGCCTCTTCCCGTGCTCGAGGTGTCTCACTTCCTCGCGAGCCTCGTCGGCGTGGCGCTGCTGCTGCTGGCGCGCGCGATCCAGCAGCGTGTGGACGCCGGCTACGTGCTCACGCTCGTGCTGCTCGCGGCGGGCGCGAGCTTCTCGCTGCTGAAGGGCCTCGACTGGGAGGAGGCCACGCTCCTCAGCGCCATGTTCCTCGCGCTGCTGCCGTGCCATCGCTTCTTCTACCGGCGCAGCTCCCTGCTCGCCCAGTCCTTCACGCCCGGCTGGATGGCGGGCGTCGCGCTCGCGCTGATCGGCACCGGCTTCGTGGTGCTGCTGGCCTACCGGCACGTCGAGTATTCGCACGATCTGTGGTGGCAGTTCGAGCTCGAGGGTCATGCGCCGCGCTCGCTGCGCGCGCTGGTGGGCGGCGCGGGCCTGCTGGCCTTCTTCGCCCTGGCGCGCCTGCTGCGGACGGCGCCGCCGGTGCTGCCGGCGCCGACGCCGGGGGAGATCGAGCGCGCGCTCCCCATCGTCCTCCACGCCTCGCGCTCGTCCGCCCACCTGGCGTTGCTCGGCGACAAGCAGCTGCTGTTCCACGAGTCCGGCGCCGGTTTCGTGATGTACGGCGTCTCGGGCCGGAGCTGGGTCGCGATGGGAGACCCGGTGGGCCCGCCCGACCTGCGCCGCGAGCTGGCCTGGCAATTTCACGAGGTGGCCGACGCTCATCGCGGGCTCACGGTGTTCTACGAGGTCGGCGCCGAGGATCTCCCGATCTACCTGGACCTCGGCCTCTCGCTGCGCAAGCTCGGCGAGGAGGCGCGCGTGCGCGTGCCCGACTTCTCCCTCGACGGCGGCGCGCGGAAGGGCTTGCGCCAGACGGTGCGCCGCATGGAGCGCGAGGGCGCCAGCTTCGAAGTGCTGCCCGCCGACGCCGTGCCGGCGGTGCTGGACGATCTCGCGGTCATCTCCGACGCGTGGCTCGAGAGCAAGAGCACGCGCGAGAAGCGCTTCTCGCTCGGCTGCTTCGATCGCGACTACCTCTCGCGCTCGCCGGTCGCGGTGGTGAGGCGGCACGGGCGCATCGTCGCGTTCGCGAACGTCTGGGCGCCCGACGTGCGCGAGGAGTGCTCGCTCGACCTGATGCGCTACGACGACGACGCGCCGAGTGGCGTGATGGAGTTCCTGTTCATCGAGCTGCTGCTCTGGGCCCAGAAGCAAGGCTACCAGTGGTTCAGCCTCGGCATGGCGCCGCTCTCGGGCTTCGAGCACCACCGCCTCGCCCCGCTCTGGAACCGGCTCGGCGCGCTGCTCTTCCGGCACGGCGAGAACCTCTACAACTTCCGCGGGCTGCGCGCGTTCAAGCAGAAGTTCGATCCGGTCTGGGAGCCGCGCTACCTCGCCTCGCCGGGCGGCCTCACGCTGCCCTTCGTACTCACGCAAATCTCGTCGCTGATCTCGGGCGGCGTGACGGGCGTCGTCGGAAAGTGACCGCGGTCGAAGTCGGCCTATCGACGAGCGAGGCGGAGGCGCGCCTGCGGGCGCACGGCAGGAACGAGCTCGCCCCGACACGGCTCGGCTCCCGACTGGCAGACTTCCTGCGTGCCACCGCGAACCCGCTGATCCTCATCCTGCTCGTCGCCGCCGTGGCGTCGGCCACGCTCGGCGAGATCGCGGACGCGGCCATCATCGCCGGGATCGTCTCGCTGAGCGCGGGGCTCAACTTCTGGCAGACCTTCCGCTCCGACCGGGCGGTGAAGCGGCTCCAGCAGCAGGTCGCACCGACAGCCACCGTGCGGCGCGACGGCGTGTGGCAAGAGCTGCCGCGCCGTCAGCTCGTGGTCGGGGACGTCGTCCGGCTCGCCGCGGGCGACCTGGTGCCCGCCGATGCGCGCCTGCTCGACGCCGTCGACCTCCACGTCCAGCAGGCCGCGCTCACCGGCGAGTCGCTGCCCGCCGAGAAGGCGCCGACCCGAGGCGCGCCGGCCGCAGGCGGCCCGGACTCGCCCGACCTCGTCTTCCTCGGCACCTCGGTCGTGAGCGGAACCGCCACCGCGGTGGTCCTGGCGACCGGGCGGGACACCGCGTTCGGCGACATCGTCGACGCGCCTCGCCGCACGGCCGGAGGAGACCGAGTTCGAACGCGGCACGCCGGCGCTTCGGGATGTTGATCCTGCAGACCGTGCTCTTCCTCGTCCTGTTCATCCTCGTCGTCAACCTGGCGCTGGGCCGCGACGCGCTCCAGTCGCTGCTGTTCTCCGTCGCGCTCGCCGTCGGGCTCACGCCGGAGTTCCTGCCGATGATCACCACCGTCACGCTCGCGCAGGGCGCGATCCGGATGGCGCGCGAGAAGGTGATCGTGAAGCACCTCTCCGTCGATCCAGAACCTGGGCAGCATCGACATCCTGTGCAGCGACAAGACGGGCACGCTCACGGCCGGGACGATGTCGCTCGACGCGTCGCTCGATCCGTTCGGGCGCGCCTCGGAGCGGACGCTCTTCCTCGCGCATCTGAACAGCCGCTTCGAGACGGGGATCAAGAGCCCGCTCGACGCCGCCATCCTCGAGCGAGCGAGCGACGGGAGCGAGGGATTCCGCAAGACCGACGAGATCCCCTTCGACTTCGAGCGGCGCCGCCTCTCGATCGTGGTGGAGAAGCAGGGCGCCTGGCTGCTCGTCACGAAGGGCGCGCCGGAGGGCGTGCTCGCCGCCTGCTCGAACCTCGAGAGCGACGGTGCGGTTCGCGCGCTCGACGAGCCGACCCGGGCGCGTTGCCTGGCCACGTTCCACGACGCCAGCGCGCGCGGCTTCCGCGTGCTCGCCGTCGCATACCGCAACGTGCCGCGCGCGAGCGGCTTCCGGGCGGCCGACGAGCGCGAGCTCACGCTGGCCGGCTTCCTGACCTTCGCCGATCACGTCCTCGAGGGGGTCGGCGCCTCGATCGAGCGCCTGCGCGACGACGGCGTGGCGATCAAGATCCTCACCGGCGACAACGAGCTCGTCACGCGCCACATCTGCGGCCAGGTCGGGATCGACGGCGGACGCATCGTCCTCGGCAGCGAGCTCGACGGCCTCGACGAGATCGCGCTGGCCCGCGTCGCCGAGCAGTCGGACGTCTTCGCGCGCGTCTCACCGGCGCAGAAGCACCGCATCCTCCGCGCCCTCAAGGCGGGCGGCCACGTCGTGGGCTTCCTCGGCGACGGCATCAACGACGCGCCTTCGCTGCACGCCGCGGACGTGGGCATCTCCGTCGCGGGCGCCGTCGACGTGGCGCGCGAGGCCTCGGACATCATCCTGCTCGAGCGGCGACTCGACGTGCTCCACGCGCGGCATCATCGCGGGCCGCAAGTCCTTCGGGAACGTCCTCAAGTACCTGCTGATGGGGACCAGCTCGAACTTCGGGAACATGTTCAGCATGGCGGGCGCCGCGCTGTTCCTGCCGTTCCTGCCGATGCTGCCGACGCAGATCCTGCTGAACAACTTCCTCTACGACTTCGCGCAGATCACGATCCCGACGGACAACATCGATCCGTTGTACGTGCGGCGGCCGCAGCGCTGGGACATCCGACTGATCCGGAACTTCATGCTCACGCTGGGACCGGTCAGCTCGCTCTACGACTTCCTGACCTTCTTCGTGCTGCTGCACGTCTTCCGCTTCGGCGAGACCTCGTTCCACACGGGCTGGTTCCTCGAATCGCTCGCGACGCAGACGCTCGTGCTGTTCGTGATTCGCACCGCTGGCAGGCCCTGGAGCAACCGGCCGAGCAAGCCGCTGGTGGCGACGACGCTGGGGGTCGTCGCCCTCGGCGCTGTGCTGCCCTACACGCCGGCCGCCGCCACCTTCGGCCTCGCTCCGCTGCCGCTCAGCTACTTCGTCTTCCTCGTCCTGGCGGCCGGCACGTACCTGGTCATCGTGGAGTTGGTGAAGGGGAAGATGATGCGGCGCTGGCTCCCCGCGTCAGCTCCCGGCGGACTTCGTGACGCGTAGCTCGACGGAAGGTGATGCGGCGCTGGCTCCCTGCGTCAGCTCCCGGCGGACTTCGTGACGCGTAGCTCGAGCACCTTCGGCCCGGTGGCGCTCGGCTCGTAGCTCACGACCACCTCGTCGCCCACGTGAACCTGCGCGAGCGTGCCCGCGCCGCTCGGCAGCTCGATCTTCGAGGCATCGTCGAGCCCGAGCGGCTGCTTGTACTTCCGGCCGTGGGTCTCCTCGACGACGATGTGCTTCGCCGAGGCCTCGACCTGCACGATCTTGCCCTTGATCTCGTGCTTCGCCTGCGCGAACGCGGGGCACGAGACGCTCGCGGCCACGAGCGTGAGGACGACGGCGACGAGGCGGGGGATGGGGCGCATGCGTTCTCCTTCAGCCGAGAGAAACCAGCCGAAGCGAAGCGGTTCTCAGCCCCCCGCCCGGTGGGCCGCGCGCCGCTCGGCACCCTCGAGGATCCGCTTCGCCAGCGCCTCGTAGTCGCCGTCGAAGTGGTGCCCGCCGGTCGTCCGGATCACCTCGGCACCGGCGAGGTCGGGATCGGAGCACAGCGTCTGATCCTCCTCCTCACCGTAGAAGCACTGCACGCGCGTGAGGTCGAGGCGGGCGAGCTCGGGCAGCACCGGCGGCGCATCGGCGGGCACGCCGCCGAGCCAGCCCGTGACCTCGATCTCGAACGGCGCCCGGGGCTCGAGGCCGAGCAGCGAGATCTGGAGCACGGCCGCGCGCTCGGGGTCGGGCAGCCGGTTCACGGCGAAGGGCAGGATGCCCGCGCCGAACGAGTAGCCGACCAGCAGCACCTCGCGCGCGTCCCACTCCTCCTGGTAGTGGCGGATGATCCGCGCGAGGTCGGCGGCCACCTCGTCGGGCGTCTTCTCGCGCCAGAAGTAGCGCAGGCTGTCGACGCCGACGGTCGGCGTGCCGTGCGCGGCAAAGTACTCGCCGATCTCCTTGTCGAGATCGCGCCAGCCGCCGTCGCCCGAGTAGATCACGGCGAAGCGGGGCGACGGGTTCTCCGCCGCCATCTCGATCAGCGGCAGGCCCGCGAGCTCCGCGGCGTCCGACGCCGGCTCGCCGAGCGCGCTCTCGACCTCCCCGTCGAGCGCGGCGAGATCCTTCGCATCGCGCCAGAAGCCGGGCAGCTTCTCCGCCGGCTCGTACGCGAAGCCGCCGTCCACGGCGTGGCTCGGCGCCCCGGCGCAGAGCGGCACGCGCGTCGCGAGCGCAGGCGCCGGCTGCGCGCCGATCGCGCCGGCGAGCGTGGCGGCGGGCGACTGCGCCAGCGCCACGTGCGCGAGCGTGGCGCCCGCGCCGATGCCCGCCAGGATGGGCGAGCGATAGCGCTCGAAGCCGAGCTCGCGCTGCAGGCGGTGGCTCCACTCCTCGAGCTCGGCCACGGTGTAGTGGCATTCGTCCTCCTTCGTGGCCACGAGGCCCGCGAGGTAGTGCGGCAGGTCCACGCCGACCACCGCGACCCCGTGGCCCGCGAGCTCGTGCGCGACCCGATCGAGCTCCCGGTTCCAGCCGCCGCCGTCGGAGAACAGGAAGACGAAGCCTTCGTGTCCCTCGCGCGGCTCGAACACCGCCACGCGTCCCATGCGCCCGGCGTGGACGTAGCGGGGGGCGGCGCCTCCACACGCCACGGCGAAGAGAGCGAGGGTGAGAGCACAGCCGGGCCGTGAAAATTTCTCGTGCACGCGCGGACGTTTAGCGCATCAAGCCGGATGCCCGTGGCGGCGGACCACGATGACGGGGCTGGTGTCGAAGCCCATGCTGGGCCAGTCGCCGTACTCGAAGGGCGGATAGCGGCGCTCCCGTTCCACGCGGTCGAAGGTCACGTTCGAGGCCAAGGTCTGGCCCTCGACGGCGAGCACGAAGTGCACGTTCAGCGCCCGCAGCGACTCGGAATCGAGCTTCAGCCCGGGTGGAATCGCGAAGACGGCGCTCACCGTGACGTCGCCGCCGGGAGGCACCTCGATCGGCGCAGCCGGGGTCAGCTCCGGCCGGCCGAGGCTCCGGAGATCGGTGGTCAGCACTTCGAGGCCGTCCGGTACGAGCGTTGCACGAGCCGCGCCGTGGTTGTCGAGCCGCAGTCGTAGCTCGATCCGGTCGGGCAGCTCGCTGCGTGGCTTCAGCTCCCCCACCACCGACACCAGCGCGATCAGCGTCGCCTCACTGTCTCCGAGCGGGAGAGCGACGGAGGACAGGCTCGGCAGATAGCGGGAGGTCTCGTTCGTCGCGCAGCCGCCGGGCAGCGCGGCCGCCGCGGCAATCGAGACTGCAGCCAGGAGTCGGGCTCGAGAGGTCACGCTTCCCTCGACACCGCAGCGCGGCCGCCGGTTCGAGCCGGCGGTCGGTGGTAGGATCGACGCCTCGAAAAGGAGGATTCCGATGTCCCGTCAGTGGATTCTTCGCGCCCTCTGCGTCGCGTCGCTCGCCTGCGCTTCGCTCGCTGCGGCCGACGAGACCTGCCAGTCGCCCTACTGCCGAAGATCACCGGGCCAGGAGGACTACGTCTACGTCTGGACGCTCGGCGTCGACGGCCTCGGCGACGGCTCCGACAAGCTGGTGACCGTCGGCGCGAACCCGGGCCGCGCCGAGCTACGGCAAGGTCGTCTCCTCGGTCTCCGTCGGCGGCCGGCACGAGGCGCATCACGGCGGCTTCACCGACGACCGCCGCTACCTCTGGGCCGGCGGCCTCGACGACAGCGTGATCTACGTCTTCGACGTCGCCGCCGATCCCGCCCACCCGAAGCTCGTGCGACCATCAACGACTTCGCGGAGAAGACGGGCGGCGTCGTCGGCCCGCACACCTTCTACGCGCTGCCCGGGCCGCATGCTGATCACCGGCCTCTCGAACTCGAAGGATCACGGCGGCCGGACCGGCCTCGTCGAGTACGCCAACGACGGCGAGTTCGTGCGCACGATCTGGATGCCCGACGGCGCCGAGTACGGCTACGACGCGCGCGTGAAGCCGCACCTCAACCGCATGCTCACCTCGTCCTTCACCGGCCGCAAGAACTACATGCGCGACGCTGTCCGAGCTCATGGGCGACGCCGAGGCGATGAAGCACTTCGGCAACACGATGGTGGTGTGGGACTTCCACGCGCGCAAGCCGATCCAGACCCTCGCGGTGCCGGGCGCGCCGCTCGAGATCCGCTGGGCGCTCCAGCCGCGTCACAACTACGCCTTCACCTCGACGGCGCTCACCGGCGAAGCTCTGGCTGGTCGAGTTCCGCAAGCCCGACGGCAGCTTCGAGGCCGCCGAGTCGGCGACGTCGGCGATCCGGCGAAGCCGCCGCTGCCCGTCGACATCAGCCTCTCGGCCGACGACCGCTTCCTCTTCGTCGACTCGCTTCATGGACGGCACCGTGCGCGTCTACGACGTCACGAACCCGCGCAACCGGCGCGCCAGTCCACGAGCAGCAAGATCGGCGCGCAGGTGAACATGGTCTCGCAGTCGTGGGACGGCAAGCGCGTGTACTTCACGTCGTCGCTGCTCGCGAACTGGGACAAGCACCGGTGCACGACAACGAGCAGTTCCTGAAGGCGTTCGACTGGGACGGGAAGACGCTCGAGCCTGCGTTCGCGCTCGATTTCCGCGCCGAGAAGCTCGGGCGGCCGCACCAGATGAACCTCGGTGCCGACGTGTTCCGCGTGTCGCAGCGGTAGGTAGCCGGGCATGAGACGCCGCCTCGCGATCGCGAGCGGCGTGCTCGTCGCGCTCGGGATCGCGGTGCGTATCGCGCTTCCGTACGCGGTCGAGCGCGCCGTCCCGATCGGCGCGGAGCGCTTCGGCTTCTCGGCGAGCGTCGCCAACGTGGACTTCTCGTTGCTGGGCGGCCACGTGGTGATCGAAGGCCTCCGCGTCGCGCCCCTCGCGCGTGCCGGCGCGGCGCCGCCGTCGCGGGATCTGCTCGGGCTCGGCCGGCTGTTCGTGAACGTCGAGTGGCTGAGGCTGCTCCGCGGCGAGCTGGAGGTGGCGGAGCTCGTGCTCGAGAAGCCGGAGCTCACGCTGGTGCGGGCGCCCGACGGCTACATCGAGCTGCCCGCGCTGCCGCCCAGGACGGAGCCGGAGGAGCCGGAGCCGGAGGCGAAGCCGTCCGAGCCGCTCCCCGTGATCTTGAAGTCGCTCTCGATCCGCGACACCGCCTTCCATCTCGTCGACGGCGGCGGCGGCGGGGATCTCGTGGACTTCGCCCTCGCGGAGCTCGGCTTCAGCGATCTCCGTCTTGTCGGCACGAAGGTGGGGCTCGGCGGCATCCGCATCCGCGAGCCGCGGCTGCGCGTGCGGCGCGAGGTGCAGACCACGAAGGCCGGCGCGCGCGGGCAGGCGGGGCGCGCGCCGGCGCCCGCGGCCGGACGCGCCGCCGCGCCGCCCGAGGTGCGGATCGACGACCTCGAGATCGAGCGTGCGGAGTTCTCGGTGGTCACCGACGGCGAGCCGGTGAGCGTGGCGCTCCGGCTCAAGACGACCGGCGTCTCGCTCGCGCCCGATGCAATGTTTCCCCTCGACTTCGGGCTCGAGGCGGGCCAGGGCTCGGTGAGCCTGTCGGGGAAGCTCGGCCTGAATCCGCTCGTCTGGGACGGAAAGTTCAGCTGGCAGGGGCTGGCCGTGCCGATGTTCGTGCGCGCCGCGCTGCCGGACCTGATCCCGTGGATCCGCTCGTGCAGCGCCGCGGGCGATCTCGACGTGCACTTCCGCGCCGCGGCGCTGCGCGCGTCGGGCCGGATCGGCGTGGACGACTTCGCGTTCGAAGATCCCGGGCAACAGCTCGCGCTCGCCTGGAAGAGCCTCGCCATCGAGCTGAAGGAAGCGAACGTGCCGCTCGCGGGCGGCGCGGAGCCGATCCGGGTGGCGCTCGGCAAGATCTCGCTCGATGCGCCGCAAGCTCGCTACGTGCTGCCGAACACCGCGCTCGACCGGCTGCTCGCGAGCGTGAGCGCCGCGCCCGCAAAGCTCGACGCGGCTGAATCTGCGCCGGCCGTCGCCGAGGCGGCCCCTGCTCCTCAGCCCCGCATCACGATCGATACGATCGAAGTGCGGCATGGCGGCGCGGAATTCGTGGACCGCTCGGGCAAGGAGCCGTATCAGGGTCGCTTGCGCGACCTGTCGGTAGACGTCGCGGGCGTGAAGCTGCCCGAGCGCACGGTGCAGAAGCTGCGCGTGCGCGGCATCGCACCCGAGCGCGCGCCCTTCGATCTGCAAGCGTCGCTGCCGGGCGCGCGCGGCACGCTCACCTTCAAGCTGGAGCGGCTGCCGCTCGCGCAGTTCACGCCCTATGCCGCGAGCGCCGCCGACCTGCGCATTCCGAAGGGCGAGCTCACGCTCGATTCGAAGGGCAGCCTCACGAATTCGGGCGCCGCGGGGAACGTCGAGACCCACGTGGTCGTGCACCAGCTCTCGATCCAAGGCGGGCCGAACGCGATCTCGGTGGCCGGCGTGCCGCTCGACCTCGCGCTCGCGTTGCTGCGCGACCCGTCGGGCGACATCGCGCTCCCGCTCCCGATCGAGTACGGGGCGTCGGGCGCGAGCGCCGGCATCGGCACCATCCTCCTCGGCGCGCTGCGCGCCGCCATCACGGGCGCGGTCACCTCACCGATCAAGGCGCTCGGCGTGCTGATCCCGGCGGGCGGCACGGCCGAGATCTCCTTCGCCCCGATCGTCTTCGCCGCGGGCGACGCGACCGCACCCGCGGAGGCGGGCGCGCAGCTCGCCCCGCTCGCGGCGCTGCTCGCGCAGCGCCCCGCGCTCGGGCTCGCGCTTACCGGCCATGCCGGCGAGAGCGACCGGCTGGCGCTGGCCGAGCGCATCCTGGTCGAGCGCGTGACGGCGGGCGAGGGCCTGCCCGCGCTCGCGGACGCCGGCTTCTTCGCGCGGCGCCGCGTGCAAGGCGCATTGGCGAAACGCGGGCGCGGCGAGGCAGGCGAGCTCGAGGCCGAAGACCAGGCGCTGCTCGCCCGCTACCTCGAGGCCACCCCGGTGCCGCCCGTGCGCTACGCGGACCTCGCGCGCCGGCGCGCCGAGGCGGTGCGCGACACGCTGGCGAGCGCGCACGCGATCGCGCCGGCGCAGCTGAGCGTCGAGGCGGGTGCCGAGCTGGGCGCATCCGACGTCGTGCCCGAGCTGCGCGTGGCCGCCGCTAGCGAGTGAGCTGGCGCGCCACGAAGGCGCGCATGCGCTCGATGCAGCGATCCGAGGCGGGCCCGGGGAAGTTCGCGAAGCCGTGCCCGACTCCCGGGAACACCTCTAGCTCGACGCTGCCGCCGCGCGCGCGGTACTTCGCGACCCAATCCTGTGTCATGGCGAGCGTCACGTTCCGGTCGAGCTCGGGGTGCGCCACCCAGAGCGGCGGGAGCTGCTCGTAGTCGCCATCGTCCAGCATGCGCGGCACGCTCGCGCGCCGCATCGTCTCCTCGTCGCCGAAGTGCTCTTCCTGGGCGCGCACCAGGCGCTCGGGCGCGAAGAAGCGGTCGCCGTCGGGCTGCGCCTCGCCGATGCGGGCCTTGGCGTAGCGGTAGCGCGCGAAAGGGTCGGCGATCGGCCAGAGTGGCAGCGCGTACGCGACACGCGCCTCGGGCGAGCCCGGCGCCAGCGCGGCGACCAGCGCGAGCTGCCCGCCCGAGGAGCCGCCGATCAGACCGAGCGGATCCGGGAGGACGCCCAGCCGCTTCGCGTTCGCGCGAACGAAGCGCACGCCTGCGCGCACGTCCTCGAGGGACGCGGGCCAGCGGTGGGCGGGCGCCATCCGGAAGTCGAGCGCGACCACCACCATCCCGCCGGCCGCGAGCGCGCGGTCGAAGACCGCGTCGGCGGTGCGGTCGAAGTAGCGCCATGCGCCGCCGTGGACGTCCACCAGCGCCGGCAGGGGGCTCGTAGCGCCAACCGGCCGGTACACCCGGGCGAGCAGCGGGCCCTCGGCCCGCTCGGCATAGGGCACGTCTTCCTGGACGACGTCGCTCGTCGCAGTCACGGCGCGCAGTGTAGGATGGACGGCGGAGGCAGGCCGATGTCGCGCGTGATCGACAGCGACCAGCACCTGTTCGAGTACCGCGGGCTCTGGGCGGAGCACATCGAGCCCGCCCTTCGCCACGAGGCGATCCGCTTCGCGGACGACGCGCTCGGCCACGTTCGCGTGATGTGGCGAGACCGCGTGCTCGGCGTGGCCGACGTCTCGCTGCCCGGCGAGACGGCGGCAATCGGCGAGCGCCGCCGCCGCGAACGCGCCGGGCTGCCGCCGCTCGCGCGCTACGACGACGCGTTGCCGCGCGACTACTGGGAGCCCGCTGCGCGCGCCGCGAAGCTCGGGGCGCTCGGCGTGGACGAGGCCGTGCTGTTCCCGAACTACGGCCTCGGCTTCGAGCGCACGCTCTCGGTGGATCTGCCGGCGCTCACCGCCAACCTCGGGGCGTGGAACCGCTGGTGCGCGAGCGTGGCGGTCGAGGGCCGCGGGCGCCTCCATCCCGTCGCGCACCTCACGCTGCGCGACCTCGGCTGGCTCGACGCCCAGCTCGCCGCGCTCGCGAAGGCGGGCGTCCGGCTCGCGATGATCGCGCCTGCTCTCGTGGACGGGAAGCCGCTCTCGCACCCGGCGCTGGACCCTGCCTGGGCCGCCTTCGTGCACCACGGCGTCACGCCCGTCTTCCACGTGGCCGATCAGCCCAAGGTCTTCGACGCCGCCTGGTACACCGAGCCGCACGACACCGGCGTCTTCGTGCTCGACTCCGTGTTCCTCTACGTGCCGGCCGCGCTCGCCAGCACCGACCTGATCCTCGGCGGCGTCTTTTCGCGCCACCCGGAGCTGCGCCTCGGCATCGTCGAGCTGTCCGCGGTCTGGGTGCCCATGTACCTGATGATGCTCGACGGCGGCAGCCAGTTCGTGGAGCGCCTCAACGGCCGCGGCTCCGCGCTCGAGGGCCGCCCGAGCGACGTCTTCCGTCGACACGTGCGTGTGTCGTGCTTCGCCTACGAGCAGCCGCTGCGGATCGCGCGCCAGCTCGGGGGAGCTGAGCTGTTGATGGCGTGCAGCGACTATCCGCACTCCGAGGGCACGGCCCACCCGCTTCCCGACTACGCGGCGGGGCGCTTCGGCACCGAGCCCGCGGCGGCGCCGGGCTTGTTCGAACGGAACGCGGCCTTCCTGCTGGGTGCCGCGTGACGCGGCACTTTGCGCTGGCGTTCGCGGCCGCGCTCGCTCTCGGCGCGAGCGCGCCGCGCTTCGAAGCGCCCGCGCCCGGCAGCTACGAGCTGCCGCCGATCCTTTCCGTGAAGGAGCACCGCGTGCTCGACGAGCAGGGGCGGGAGACGGCGCTGCTCGGCCTCGCGCCTGGCGAGGTGGCCCTCGTCTCGTTCGTCTTCCTGTCGTGCCCCGACGCGTGCCCGGCCGCCACCGCGGAGATGGCGCACGTCGACGAGCGGCTCGCCGAAAAGCCCGCGCTCGCGCGCCGCGTGCAGCTCGTGACGGTGAGCTTCGACCCCGCGAACGACCCGCCGGCGCGCATGGCGGCGCTCCGCTCGTCGCTCGCGCCGCGCGGGCGTTGGCGCTTCGCTACCACCGCCTCCGAGGCCGCGATCGCCCCGGTGCTCGTGGACTTCGGCCAGGATGCGACGCCGTCTCACGTGCTCAAGATCTTCCTCGTGGACGACGCAGGCCGCGTCCGCAACATCTACAGCACCGGCTTCCTCGACGTGCGCTTGCTGCTCGCAGATCTCGAGACGTTGCTGGGAGATCGACCGCCGGGTCTCCGCTCCTCCAGCTCCTCGAGCGTGCGCGGCCAGTCTTCCTTGAGCAGGCGCGAGAGCGCGCGGTCGGCCAGCAGCTTGCCGCCGGTCTGGCAGCGCGCGCAGTAGTTCGTCTCGTTCTCGGCGTGCACGATGCGCTGCACCGGCGCGCCGCACACCGGGCACGGCTCGCGGTAGCGGCCGTGCACGGCCATCTCGGGCCGGAACGCGGTGACCTTCTCGGGGAACTCCGCGCCCGTCTGCTGCCGCAGCCGCGCCGTCCATTCCGTGAGCGTCGCGCGCGTGGCCTCGAACAGTCGCGCGATCGTGTCGTCGGTGAGCCGGCGCGTGAGCGCCACCGGCGAGAGCTGCGCGCGATGCAGGATCTCGTCGGAGTAGGCGTTGCCGATCCCGGCGAACAGGTGCGGGTCGGTGAGCGCGCGCTTCACCGTGTGGCTCTCGCGGCGGAGCGCCGCGGCGAACTCGCCCGGCGTGCACGCGAGCGGCTCCACGCCGCCGGGGTCGTGCGCGGCGAGCGCCGCCTCGCCGCGCACGGCGTAGAGCGTCGCGCGCTTCTTCGTGCCCGCCTCGGTGAGGAGCAGCGTGCCGGTCGGGAAGTCGAAGGCGGCGTGGCCGATCTTGCCGGGCGGCCTCGTCCCGCGTGGCTTCCAGCGCAGACGCCCCGCGATCATCAGATGCAGCACCAGGAAGAGCTCGTCCTCGAAGCCGAACACGAGGCGCTTGCCGATGCGGCGCAGGGCGACGATGCGCTTGCCGAGGAAGGCCGCGAGCGGCGGCTCGACGCTCCGCAGCAGCGAGACGCTGGCGAGCCGCACGCCTTCGAGCGGCTGCCCCCCGATGCGCGGCTCGAGCGCTTCGAGGTAGACGGTGAGGTCGGGCAGCTCAGGCACCGGGACCCCAAAGGACCCGCGCCCCGATCTCGCGGTGGTCGAGGCCGGCGGCGTCGTCGAGGCGCTCGATCCAGTCCGGCCGCTCGATGTCCCACTTCATCAGCTCCGCGCTGGCGCCGGCCGCGGCGAGCGATGAGGCGACGTCGTCCCACCACGGCGCGGCGCCGTGCGCGAGCGGCTCGAGGACGAGCACGCGCGCGCCGGCGTCGAGCGCGCGCGCCAGCAGCGACACCAGGCGCTCGCGCGCGTCGGGCCGGCATTCGTTCAGCACGAAGCCCGCCGCCACGAGATCGCCGGCGCGCAGGCTCGGCACGCCCGCGGGCAGCTCGGCGCGCCGCGTCCGGCCCGCGACGCCGAGCGCCGCGAAGGTGCGGCGCGCTTCACCGAGCGCCCACGCCGCGCGGTCGAGCGCGAGCACGGGCGCGCCGCCCGTGGCCAGCGAGAGCGCGGCGCCGACGGCGCCCGTGCCGGCGCCGAGGTCGAGCACGCGCGAGCAGCCCGCGCGCCACGCGCTCGGCAGCGTCGCCGCGGCCGCGTACGCCGTCAGGAAGTGGAGCGGCGCATAGTAGGTCGTGAACGCCGCGCGCAGGCCGGCGCCCGCGAGCGCGCCCACTGCCGTGCCGTCGCGGCCTCGGCCCTCGACGTAGCGAGCGGAGAGGGCGCGCACGCCACGCCGGATCTCGGGGAAGGTGAGCGGCTCGCGGCCCGCGGCGGCCTCGATCCAGCCGCGGAAGCGCCGCTCGAGCTCGGGCGGCAGCGGCGGCAGAGGGGGGCTTGCCATCGGCCTCGTGGTGTCCTTCCGCGCCTCGCGGCGCGCGCGCGCACCGCTAGCCTACCCGGCTCGTGAGGGTAGGTCCGTTCGTGCGCCTGGCGACGCTCCTGCTGCTGCTGCTCGCCGGGGGGGCGCGAGCGCAGGGCGACGCCCCGCCTGCGGCCGTAGAGCCGCACAGCAAGCCGATCACCATGACGTCGGTGCCCTGGGACCTGGTGGAGCTGCTCGGCGAGGCCGTGGCGCCGGGCGACCGCCGGCGGCTCTCGCTCCGCGCGGGCGAATCCTTCGCGGGCGATGCGGTGGACATCCCCGTGCTCGTGGTGCGCGGCACCACGCCCGGGCCGACGCTCTGCCTCGTCGCGGGCGTCCACGGCGACGAGCTCAATGGCATCGAGATCGTGCGCAAGGTGTTCGAGGAGATGGCGCCGCGCGACCTCTCCGGGATGCTGATCGGCGTGCCGGTCGCGAACGTGCACGGGCTGCGGCGCTCCTCGCGCTATCTGCCCGATCAGCGCGACCTCAACCGCTTCTTCCCCGGACACGCGGGCGGCAGCTCGGCGTCGCGCATCGCGAACGCGCTGTTCGAGAGCGTGGTGAGGCGCTGCGACGCGCTGGTGGACTTCCACACCGGCTCGTTCCAGCGCACGAACCTGCCGCAGGTGCGGGGCGATCTGGGATCGCCGCGCATCCTCGAGCTCGCGCAGGGCTTCGGCATCGGCGAGATCGTGCACAGCGCCGGCCGCGGCGGAACGCTGCGCCGCGCCGCGGCCGACGCCGGTGTCCCGGCCGTCACGTTCGAAGCCGGCGAGCCCCTGCGCTTCCAGGCGGAGGAGATCGATCGCGGCGTGGCCGGCATGCGCGGCCTGCTGGCCTCGCTGCACATGGCGAAGGGCGGCGGCTCGCGCCGCCCGCATCGCATCTACTACCGCTCGCGCTGGCTGCGCGTGAACGACGGCGGGATCTTCCTGACCGAGCGCAAGCTCGGCGACGCGGTGCAGGTGGGCGACCCACTCGGCACCGTGACCGACCCCGTCACGAACGAGCGCAGCACGGTGATCGCGCCGTTCCGCGGCCGGATCATCGGCATGGCCGTGCCGCAGGTCGTGATCCCCGGCTTCGCCGCGTTCCACATCGGGATCGAGCAGCCCGGCCAGGAGCTCGACCCCGATCCCGCGCTCGAGGCTCCCGCGACCGGCCCGGCCCCCGACCAGCTCGACCCGGAAGAGGCGCCGGAGTAGATGCACCGCACCGTGTTCTTCGTCGGCGCGCTGCTGGTGGCGCTCGGCTCCGGTCTGTTCCTGCTGAAGACGTTTCAATATGGGATTCCGGTGGCGCCCACCGAGAACCTCGGGCCCTGGCAGGTGGAGCTGCGCATCAGCGCGCGCGGCGACGGCGGGCGCGGCAGCGTGCGCGCGCTGCTGCCCTCCACCGAGGGCGGGCAGGTGATCTTCGACGAGCGCTCCTCGTCGGATCGCCTCCAGCTCTCGATTCGCGAGCGCGGCGGCAACCGCATCGGCGTCTGGACCGGCTGGCTCGAGGGCGTGCACGAGATCGTCTACCAGTTCCACGTCCAGAGCCACGCGGTGACGACGCCGCTGCCCGCGCAGGGTCCGTATCCGGAGCCGCCGAAGCAGGTGCGGAGCGTGTGGGGCCAGCCCTCGCCGGGCATCCCGTCGGACGCGCCGCCCGTGAAGGAGCTGCTCGAGAGCCTGCGCCTGCCGACCTCGGCGGATCAGCCGGCGCGCGTTCGCACCCTCTACTCCTTCGTGACCCACGAGGTCGCGACGGTGCCCTCGGCCGGCGCCGACGCGCTGCTCACGCTGGCGCGCCGCGAGGGCAACGGCGAGGGCAAGGAGCGCCTGCTGGTGACGCTGCTGCGCGCGGCCGGCATTCCCGCGCGGCTCGCTCACGGGCTCGGCCTGCGCGAGGGCACGGCGCCCGACGAGCTGCTCTGGGTCGAGGCGTGGGTGGCCGAGGCCTGGGTGCCGATGTCGGCGGTGCACGACTTCTTCGAGACCCTGCCCGACGACTACATCGTGCTCGGCCGCAGCAACGTGCCCGTCGTGGAGGCGACCGGCGTATCCGCGATCGGCCACCGCTTCCAGTCGCTGCGCGAGCACCTGCGGCCCGACGAGATCGCGAACCTGCTCGCGCCCGACAACCGGCTCTTCGCCTGGCTCTCGCTCTACCGGTTGCCCGTCACCTGGCAGGCGGTGCTGCGCGTGCTGCTGCTCGTGCCGCTCGGCGCGCTGGTGGTCGCGACGTTCCGCAACCTCGTGGGCATCAAGACCTACGGCACCTTCATGCCGGTGCTGATCGCGCTCGCGCTGCGCGGCTTCCCGCTCTACATGGGGCTCCTGCTGGTCGCGGCGGTGATCGCGCTCGGCTACCTGGCGCGCTTCGCCCTCGAGCGGCTGCGCCTGCTGATGGTGCCGCGGCTCTCGATCATGCTCTGCTTCGTGGTGCTCGCCGTCACCGCGTTCGCGCTCACCGGGCAGGACACCGGCGTGTCGAGCCTGTTCGCCGGCGCGCTCCTGCCGATCGTGATCCTCACGATGCTGATCGAGCGCGTGTACATCACGACCTCCGAAGAGGGCTACCGCGAGGCGCTCCTCCGCTCGTTCTGGTCGGTGCTGGTGGCGAGCGCGATCCATCCGATCTTCCGCAGCGAGTACGCCGAGTACCTGATGTTCTCGTTCCCCGAGCTCGTCATCGTCGTGATGGGCGTCCTGGTCTGGATCGGCGGCTACATGGGCTATCGCATCGTGGACCTGATCCGCTTCCGCGACCTCGTGAGAGGGGACGCCGCGGGCGGGGCCGCGCGATGATCGCTGCGCTTCGCCGCCTCGGCGTGCTCGGCATCAATCGCCGCAATGCCGACTACACGATGGCCTGGAACCAGCGCCGGCTCTATCCGCTGGTGGACGACAAGCTCCTCACGAAGCGCCTCTGCCAGGAGGCCGGCATCCCGGTGCCGAAGCTGCTCGCGGTGGCCGAGACGCACTTCGCTTCGCGGCGCCTGCTCGCTCAGCTCGAAGGCGTGCCGGCCTTCGTGCTGAAGCCCGCCCGCGGCGCCATGGGCAACGGCATCCTCGTGCTCGAGCAACGCGACGGGCGGCTCTGGCGCGGCGTGCGCGCGTATGCGCCCGAAGACTTCGAGTATCACGCCGCCGGCATCATCTCGGGCCTCTACTCCCTCGCAGGCCACGCGGACGTCGCGATGGTGGAGGAGCGCCTCGAGACGCACCCGGTGCTCGCGCCGCTGCGCGACGACGGCGTGCCCGACATCCGCGTGATCGTCTACCGCGGCGTGCCGGTGATGTGCATGATGCGGATGCCGACGCGACTCTCCGACGGGCGCGCCAATCTGCACCAGGGCGCCGTGGGCGTCGGCATCGATCTGGTGAGCGGGGTCGCCATCCACGCCATGCTGCGAGGGCATCGCATCGACCGGAGCCCCGACACGGGGAAGCCGATCGTGGGGCTGCAGCTCCCCGATTTCGACCTCGTGCTCCATACGGCCGTGGCCGCGACGGATCAGACGGGGCTCGGCTACGTCGGCGCGGACGTGGTGCTCGATGCGAGGCTCGGCCCGGTGATCCTCGAGCTGAACGCGCGGCCGGGCCTCGCGATCCAGCTCGCGAACCGCGCGGGTCTGCTGCCACGGCTCGACGCGGTGGACGCGCGGCTCGGGCCGAAGGACGGGCCGTCCGTCGTGCTGACCCTCGAGGAGCGCATCGCGCTCGGGCGGAGCATCGCGGCGAGGCTCTCGCGGTGAGGCCGCTCGCGGCGCTGTGTCTCGTGCTCGCATCGGCCGCCGGATCCGCCGGCGCGCAGAGCACGCCCGCGTCGCCCAGCCGGCCCTACGACCTCACCTTCGAAGCCACGCTCGTGCCGACGGAGCGCCTCGCTCGCGCGCGGCTCCACATGGGGCCGAACCTGGTGGACCGCATGGTGTTCCGCATCGACCCCGAGCGGCACACGAACGTGCGGGGCGACGGCAAGGTCGTGGTCGAGGGCAAGAGCGTTACCTGGGAGCCGCCGCGCGCCGGCGGCTCGCTGCGGTACGACTTCCGCGTCGACAAGCTGCGCGGCGCCTCGGCGTACGACGCGCGCATCTCGGAGCAGTGGGCGATCTTCCGCGGCGGCGACCTGTTCCCGCCCGCGCGCGTGATGGCGGCGGACGGCTCCGTCTCGCAGTCGACGCTGCGGCTGCGCGTGCCCGAAGGCTGGTCGATCGCGGTGCCCTACGAGCGGCTGCCCGACGGCCGGTATCGCATCGAGAACGAGCACCGGCGTTTCGACCGGCCGACGGCGTGGATGGCGCTCGGCCGCATCGGCATCCTGCGCGAGCGCGTCGCCGGCTCGAGCGTGGTGGTGGCCGGTCCGTTCCGGCAGCAGTTCCGCCGGCAGGACATCCTCGCGCTGTTGCGCTGGACGCTGCCGAGCCTGCGCGACGTGATCGGCGCGCTGCCGGAGCGGCTGCTCGTGGCCGGCGCAGGCGATCCGATGTGGCGCGGCGGCCTGTCGGGCCCGGCCTCCGTCTTCATCCACGCGGAGCGGCCGCTCATCACGCCCGACGGCACGAGCCCGATCCTGCACGAGCTGTTCCACGCCGCCACCGGCGCGCGCTCGACCGTGGACGGCGACTGGATCACGGAGGGCCTGGCCGAGCTCTACTCCATCGAGCTGCTGGCGCGTTCGCACACGATCAGCCGCTCGCGCTACGAGCGCGTGCTCGCGAAGATCGCGGCGCGCGGTGCGCAAGCGAAGCTGCTCGGCCTGGGCTCGACGGGCGCCTCGACCGCGCGGGCCGTGACGGTGCTGCGCGAGCTCGACACCGAGCTGCGGGCCCGCACCGAGCAGCAGAAGACGCTCGACGACGTCGTCGCCGAGCTCGCGCGCAAGCACATCGGCATCTCGACCGCGACCTTCCAGGCCACCGCCGAACAGGTCTCGGGCCTCGAGCTCGACGACTTCTTCCGCACCAAGGTCACGCCGATCCTCGAGCACAATCGCCAGTAACGAAGGGGACGGCCGCCGGATCGGCGTTCGAGGGGGAAGCCGTCTGGCGGGTTCGATGCGGTCAGCCGGGAGTCTCCGCGGGATCGACGAGGCCGTGGCGTCTCCACCCGACGCGCAGCAGCCACGTGCGCGGGGGCGCGACCTCGCGGAGGGCTCGAGCCTCCGGAAGTCGGCTGGCGGCCTCCGTCCGCCAGCCGTCGAACCAACGTGCAGAGCTCGCGCCGTCGAGATGCGCCGTGGTGGAGCGTTCGAGACCGCGGCTCTTCGCGAGGTGCCGTCGCGCGTTCAGCAGCACATAGGCGAGCGCGCGGCGCACCTCTCGAGGAGAGCGCAGGCTGCGGTGGTGGTAGCGGCCGTCGAGCACCGGCCCGCTGCGCCCGCTGACGCGGTTCACTGCGCGCGCGAGCCGGGCGCCGATGCTCTTCATGCCGCACGCGAGCGCGTCCTTGCCTTGTGCCTCGACGATCAGGTGCGCGTGATCGCCCTGGAGCGAGTAGTGCGCGACGCGGAAGCTGCCGCGCTCGCTCGCCTCGGCCAGCGAGCGCCGCCACTCGCGGACCGACGCACCGCCGCGCAGTGACGAGACGCCCGGGCGGACGCGCAGCGTCACGTGTACGGGACAGCTCCCCGGCACCGCCTCGCGCTCGCGGTGGAGCACGCGGGGCCGAGGACCACGCGGTCGTCCGGCGCCGGGTCGCGGGCCGCCGCGGCCAGTTCGCTTGCGGTAGTCGGTGAACGAGAGCTGGGCGGGTCGGCGCGGCATGATCGAATAGGGCTCTGTTGTTCCCTCCGGCGCGGCGTTGCGATGGACGTGCTGCTCGAGCGAGAGCCCCTGCTGTGTCACGAGGTGCTCTCGGGCAGCGAGTTCAGGGATGCCTAGGTCGCGCGGGAGCCGATCGCGCCTACTTCCACGCGAATACCGGCTGCTCGTAGTGGCTCACTCGCGTCGTGCGCCCCCACACCGCCACCTCCCGCAGCTGGAACAGGATCGCGGCGGTGGGCGCGTGGATGTGCGTGCCCACGAGCGGGATCGAGATCACCGGCCGCTCGCTCTCGGGGATGCGGCGCAGGTGCGGCACGCCGGGGCGGTCGAGCTCGGCGAGCGGCACGAGGTGGATCTCGGCGACCTCCGTCGGGTCCGGGCGGAGCGCGCCGGGCGTCTCGCTCCACACCACGACCGGCGTGATCACGAAGCCCGAGCGCGTCGCGTAGTCGTCGAGGCGCCCGAGGACCGCGTACTCCGGCAGCTCGAGGCCGACTTCTTCGCGGCACTCGCGGAGTGCCGCCTGTTCGGGGGTCTCGCCGGGGTCGAGCCGGCCGCCCGGCAGCGCCCACTGGCCGGCGTGGCGGCGGAGGCCGCCTGCCCGCCGCGTCAGCACGAAGCACGGGCGCGCCTCGGCGTCGGGCAGCAGCACCACCGCCACGGCCGCCGGCCGGTGCCCCTCGAGCGGTTGCGCCTGCCGCGGGTGGCGGGCGAGATGTGCGCGCACGCGCTCGGACAGCGTCTCCAAGACGGCGGAGGGTAGCCCGAGCCCGGCTATTCTCGGCCGCCCATGGGCTCCTCCTCGGATCGCGCGCGGGCGCTCCTCGCGGCCGCCACGCCCCGCCGCCTGACGCTCCCCGAGCGAGGCGTCGAGCTCGCGCTGCTCGACTTCGGCGGCCCGGGCCCGCTCGCGCTCGCGCACCACGCGAACGGCTTCTGCAAAGGGATATGGGCGGAGGTGGCGGCGCTCCTGCGCGGCCGCGTGCGCGTCGTCGCGCTCGACGCGCGCGGCCACGGCGACTCGTCGCAGCCCGAGGCGGCCGAGGCGTACGCCTGGCGCGAGTTCGCGCGCGACTCTGCGGCGGTCGCGGGCCGGCTCGCCGCCGAAACGGGGCGGCCGCTCGCGCTCGGCATCGGACATTCGTTCGGCGGCACGAGCCTGCTCGGGGCCGTGGCGGAGGTGCCGGGGCGCTTCGACCGGCTGCTGCTGCTCGACCCCGTCACGCCGCCCACCGCCGCGACAAGGTCGCCCGAGCGCGCCGCGCACGTCGAAGCCATGGTGGATGCGGCGCGCCGGCGCCGTTCCGACTGGCCGAGCCGCGCCGAGGCGCGCGCCTGGTTCGCGGAGCGCTCCCTGTTCGCCGGCTGGCGGCCGGAAGCGCTCGACCTCTACGTGTTCGATGGCCTTCGCGAGCGCCCGGACGGCGGCGTCGAGCTCAAGTGCCCCGGGGCGGTCGAGGCCGCGGTCTTCGCCCAGGGCGAAGGGGTGGACGTGCCGGCCTGGGTGCGGGGCCTGGCTCCGCCCGCGCTCTGGCTCTGGGCCGAGCGCGGCAACTTTCCGCTGGCGCACTACGAGGCGCTGGCGGCCTCGATGCGGGCGGCCCGGGTGGAACGGGCGCCGACGGGCCACCTGATTCCGATGGAGCGCCCGGAGGTGGTCGCGGACGCCGCCCTCCGCCTGCTGGCCGAGTCGGTCTAGCGCGGGGGAAAACCCCAGGCCGGGGCTCCCCATCTCCTTTCAACCCGGGGCGCCCGCCTGCCGATGCGAACGGCGACATGCGGGGGATCCCCTTGCGAGACGTGCGTCGCCTGGCGGCGGCCGCGATCGTGGCGTCGTTGCTCGGCGCGGCCCCGGCGCGCCTGCACGCCGAGCCGGAGCCGGAGGCGGGGGGCGCCACCGCCGCGGCCGTCTTCGCGCCGCGCGCGCCGGCCTCGCTCCGCAGCGTGGACGGTGGCGTGCGCCTCTGGATCGTGCAGGAGCTGCGCCGCGACGGCGTGCCCGTGATCGATCCCAGCCATGCGGACGAGGTCGCCGCTCGCCACCTCGCCCCCGACCATCTGTTCCTCCAGGGCTCCGACACGAAGGCCCTCGCGCGCGAGACCGAAGCCAAGGTCGTGCTGCTCACGCAGCTCACGGTTCGCGACGGCCAGCTCGAGCTCTGGATCCGCGCCTACGATCGCAAGGGCGAGGTGATGGCGGTGGGCCACGGTAGCGGCCGCACCGCCGCGCTCGGCGAGGCGCTGGTGGCCGCGCTCGATCCCGTGCGCCGCGCACTCGGCGGGAGCTCGGGTGCCGGCGAGGCTCCGCCGCGGCTGTCCGAGCTCGGCAGCTACGAGCGCGCGCTCGAGCGCCTCGCGGGCGGCACGCTCGCGCCGGCCTGGCGCGAGCTCGAGGGGATCGCGAGCCCCACGGCCGACGCGCTGCGCGACGACATCGTGGCCCTCAGCGCCCAGCCGGAGGTCCCCGGGCCGGAGCGCTCGCGCCTCGCCAGCCTGCGCGGCGCTTCCGATCCAGACTGGCTCGTGGTGCGTCACTCGCTCCAGCGCGAGCGCAGCGTCGAGGTTCTGCTCGCGGGCGCCGAGCACGCGGCGGCGGGCGCCGACCCCGAAGGCGCGCTGGTGCTGTTCGCGGAGGCGCTGAAGACGGATCCCGGCAACCTCGACGCGGAACGCGGGCGCGCGCGTGCGCTCGTCACGCTCGAGCGGAACGCCGAGGCGAAGGCTGCGTTCGAGCGCGTGATCGACCTCGCGCCCGAGGACGTCGAGGCGCGCGTGGGGCTCGCGAGCAACCCGACGCTGCCGCCGGTCGAGCGCGCGCGCTGGTGGGTCGCCGCCGGGGAGCTCCAGCGCCAGCGGCTCGACGACGCGGGCGCGCGCAATTCCTTCGAGCAGGCCGCGACGCTCGACGCCCAGGTGCGCGGCGCTACCCGCCGCCACCTCGGGCAGCTCGAGGAAGCGCTCGGCAACGACGCCGAGGCGATCGTGGCCTACGACGAGGCCACGACCGTGGACGCGGCCGACCTCGACGCGCTCGCGGGCCTCGGCCGCACGCGCTCGCGGAGCGGCGACGCGACCGGCGCCGGCGCCGCCTTCGAGAAGGTGCTCGCACAGAAGCCCGACGATCCCGATGCCCTGGCGGGCTACGGCGAAGTGCTGCTCGCGCAGGGGAAGGCCGAGGAGGCCGTGCCGCAGCTCGAGCGCGCCGTCGCGCTCGAGCCGCGCGAAGCCCGTCCCCGCTCGACGCTCGCGCGCGCGCTCACCGCCACCGGCAAGCCCGACGCCGCGCTGCGCGTGCTCGATCCCGAGCAGGTCGGGCGCGAGGACCGCCCCCAGATCCTCACGCAGAGCGCGGAGATCCACGTCGCGGCCGGCCGTCTGCCCGAGGCGCAGAAGGCGCTCGAGCAGGCGGTGGCGATCGAGCCGGACGAAGCACCGCTGCGCTCGGCGCTGGCGAAGGTGCACGCGGACGCCGGCCACGCCGCCGAGGCCGCGAAGCAGGAGGCGCTCGTGGCCACGCTGTCGGGCGTGCGCGAGGTGCAGACCACGGACCGGCACGAGGCCGACGGTCCGCGCGAGGCCCAGATCCCGGCCGGCGAGGAGTTCGCCGCGCTGGCCGCGAGCTTCCCCACCGCGAGCCCCGACCACCTGCCGATCCGGCGCGTGGCGTGGCTCGGGCTCGAGCCGGTGCTGCCGTGGCAGTCGCAGCTGCGCGGCTGGCTGCTGCCGAAGGCGGTCGACTCGCATGCGCTCGAAGCCGCGGTACGCGACGCGTTCGGCGCGCACTTCGAGATCGACGACGAGCATCCCGTCCCGGACCCGGTGCAGGCGTCTCTCGCGAGCGTCCGCGCCTTCGGCACCGAGCGCCCGGACGTCGCACTCGTGAACGACGTGCTCGACGTGGACGCGGTGCTCGTGGCGCGCTTCGCGCCGGCGGAGGCCGAGGGCCTGTTCGATGCGCCGGGTGGCGCCGTGCTCGTCGAGGTACGCCTCGCGAGCGGCCGCCAGTCCGACGCGGTGTCGATGCTCGACGTGATGGCCAAGCTGCCGGACTCCAGCCGCTACGTGCGCTGGAACTGGCGCGCCGGCGTCGTCTTCGGCGCGCTGCTGATGCTGCTGCTGGTGCCCGTGGTGCGCGGCTGGGGCGGTATCGTCGTGGTGCTCGACTACGAACGCACGCGCGGAGCGCAGGGCTTCTTCAGCATCGAGCTCTCGCGGCGGCCGAGCAAGACGAAGCACGAGCGCAAGCGGAGCAGCGGACGCAGCCGCGCCGCGATGTATCAGCGCAAGGCGCGGCCCTGGGAGCGCTACACGAAGCACATGGTCGGCCGCGAGACGCGCATGCCGTGGCTGCCGGCCCGCTCGTGGTACGTGGCCGTGCACGGGCTGCTCCAGGACACCACCTCGCAGGAGGTGATCGGCAACTACCTCGAGGAGCGGAAGATCCGCGTGACGCGCGGGCAGACCACCCAGGTGGTGTTCGACTTCCGCCGCAAGGCCGCACCGATCGACGTGCAGCTCTACCTCGAGGACAGCGCGGCGGCGCCGCAGGCGCGCGTGGCGGTGCTCGGCATGCGCGACTCGCTGCGCTTCGTGAAGGACGCCTCCACCACCGTCTTCCTGCCGCAGGGCAAGCACACGCTGCTGATCGGCGTCGAAGACCGCGTGTACGAGCGCACGGTCGAGGTGCGCGAGATGGTCGGCCAGACGGTCGGCGTGCAGGTGGACCGCGTGGACACCGCCGTCTTCTCGGGCTGCAAGGACGCCGTCGAGCCGTACCTCCAGGGCGATCTGGCCGCGGCCAGCCGCAGCCTCGAGCGCTCGGGCAAGGTCGAGGCCGCCGCGCTGATTCGCGCCACGCTCCATCGCATGCGCGGCGAGGCCGAAGAGGGGGCGCGCTGGCTCGAGAAGGCGGGCCGCTTCCAGGAGGCTGCGGAGCTCTCCAAGCAGGCGCCCGAGCCCAAGCGCTCGGCCGAGCTGTTCGAGAAGGCGGGCGACTTCCACAACGCCGCCGAAGAGCACGCCCGCGGCGGCGATCCCCTGCAGGCGGCCCGCGCCTACGAGGCGGCGTTCGAGTACAGCGAGGCCATCGAGGCGTACCGGAACGCCGGAGCAAAGGACAAGGCGCTCGATCTGCTCGAGAAGACGGGCCGCTTCTTCGAGGCCGGTGCGCTCGCTCTGGAGCAGGGGGAGTCGGACCGCGCCCTCCGCTGCTTCCAGCAGGTGGGCCAACGCGAGGCCGAGTACGCCGATGCGTGCGATGCGCTCGCGAAGCTCTTCTCCGAGCGCCGCGCCTTCGACCTCGCCGCCGAGAAGGCGCGGGAGTCCGTCGATGCGCGCGGCGGCGACGAGGCGCCGCTCGAGGCGCAGGAGGGGCTCGCGGCTCTGCTCGAGCGTGCGGGGCACGAGGAGGAAGCGCTCGCGGTGTGGGAGAACATCCGCAAGCACAACTTCCAGTACGCCGGTGCGACCGAGCGGGTGGAGGCGCTGCGCGCGAGCATGGCGGGGGCGGCCCAGCGCGCGAGCGAGGCGCAGGCGGCCGCCACCGCGGCGGCGGGCGGCTCCGGCGCCCCGCGCGAATCGCGCTACGAGATCCTCGGCGAGATCGGGCGCGGCGGGATGGGCGTGGTGCTGAAGGCGCGCGACACCCGCCTCGGCCGCGTGGTGGCGCTGAAACGCATGCCCGAGAACCTGAAGAACAATCCCACGGCGGTGCAGCTGTTCCTGCGCGAGGCGCGCGCCGCGGCCGCGCTCTCGCATCCCAACATCGTGACGCTGTTCGACGCCGACCAGGAGGCGGACGGCAGCTACTACCTCACCATGGAGCTGCTCGAAGGCTTCGGCCTCGACTCGGTGCTCCAGAAGCGCGGCAAGCTCACCGCGCGCGACGCCGTACGCATCGGCATCCAGATCGCCAAGGGGCTCCAGTTCGCGCACGAGAAGGGCGTCGTCCACCGCGACATCAAGACCGCCAATCTCTTCTTCACGCGCGACCGCGTGTTGAAGATCATGGACTTCGGTCTCGCCAAGATGAGCGAAGAGGTGCGCAAGGCCGCGACGGTGATCGGCGGAACGCCCTACTACATGGCGCCCGAGCAGGCCGTCGGCGGCGACGTCGATCATCGCGCCGACCTCTATGCGCTCGGCGTGACGCTGTTCGAGCTCGTGACGGGCGACGTGCCGTTCAAGGACGGCGACATCACCCACCATCACCGCCACACGGCGGCGCCGGACCCCCGGAGCCGCGCCGCGGACGTGCCCGAGCCCCTCGCGCTGCTCATCCTGAAGCTGATGGAGAAGTCGCCCGACATGCGCCCCACCACCACGGCCGAGGTGGTGCGTGCGCTCGAGCAGATTCTGGCACAGCTCGGCGGCTCGCTTTCCGCCCCCGGCAGCCCCAGCTAGGGCAAGCGGCGGGCTTCGCGCCGCGCGGAGTCACGACAGTCTGCACTCGCGGCGGCGACACGCCTCCGACGTGCGCGTTTCGGGTCACTCTCCTAGATTCGCCGTTCCGCAGGGGGCCGAGGCGAGATGAGCGACGACGAATCGGGCGCCGACGAAGGGCGCGAGGAGCTGCCGACCGGCTTCGGCGTGAATGCCGGCATCGTGGCCGAGATCCGGCAGCGCTGGGAGCTCGATCCGCACTCGGTGCACGAGAGCTGGTCGGAGGTCTTCGAGAGCGAGGAGCGACCGGCGCCCGCCGTCGAGCTCGAGCCGCTGGCCGAGCCGAGCGCCGAGCGCGCGATCGGCGTGCTCGCGAGCCCGCAGGTCGCCGAGAAGTACGCGCGGGTGCTGCGTCTGATCCACGCCTTCCGCGCGCGTGGCCATCGCGTGGCCGCCACCGATCCCCTCGGCTCGCGGGTGGACTACTTCCCCGAGCTCGATCCCGCGCACTACGGGCTCGGCAACGAGGACGAAGGCACGCCCTTCTTTGCCGGCGACCTGCCGGGCGGGCCGATCCAGCCGCTGCGGCAGATCCTCGAGCGGCTGCGCGCGACGTACTGCCGCAAGGTCGGCGTCGAGTTCACGCACATCCAGGATCCGGGGCCGCGCCAGTGGCTGATGCGCCGGATGGAAGAGAGCGAGAACACCTCGCCGCTCTCGCACGAGGAACGGCTGCGCATCCTCGAGAAGCTCTCCGCCGCCGAGCTGTTCGAGCGTTTCCTCCACACGAAGTTCGTCGGGCAGAAGCGCTTCGGGCTCGAAGGCGCGGAGTCGCTGATCCCGCTGCTCGACACCATCGTCGAGGATTCGCCGTCGCACAGCGTGCGCGAGCTCGTGATCGGCATGGCACACCGCGGGCGGCTGAACGTGCTCTCGAACATCGTCGGCAAGTCGCTCGAGTCGATCTTCTCGGAGTTCGAGGACATCGAGCTGGAGGAGGTGCCGTTCGGCTCGGGCGACGTGAAGTACCACAAGGGCTTCACCAGCGACCGCCGCACGCGCGCCGGCGCGAACGTCCATCTCTCGCTCACCGCGAACCCCTCGCACCTCGAGGCGGTGGACCCCGTGGTGGAGGGCCGCGCACGCGCGAAGCAGGTGCGCGCCGGCGATCCGCGCGGCCACACGATCGTGCCGGTGCTACTGCACGGCGACGCCGCCTTCGCCGGCCAGGGCATGGTGGCGGAGGTGCTGAACCTCTCGAACCTCGCCGGCTACTCGACGGGCGGCACGCTGCACATCGTGGTGAACAACCAGATCGGCTTCACCACCACGCCGCAGGAAGCGCGCTCGACGCTCTACTGCACGGATGTCGCCAAGATGATCCAGGCGCCGATCTTCCACGTGAACGGCGACGACCCGGAGGCCGTCGTCCACTGCGCGCGGCTCGCGTACTCCTACCGGCAGCGCTTCCGCGGCGACGCGGTGATCGATCTCGTCTGTTACCGCCGTCACGGCCACAACGAGGGCGACGACCCGAGCTTCACGCAGCCGCTGCTCTACGAGAAGATCCGCAAGACGACGCCGGTGCGGCAGCTCTACACCGAGCAGCTCGTCCGCGCGGGCGTGTTGACCGGCGACGAGGTGAGCCGCATCGAAGGCGACCTCCACCGGCAGTTGCAGCAGGCGCTCGACAGCATCAAGACGAAGCCGCCCGAGCCCGACGAGCCGTTCCAGCCCCGCGGCCCCTGGGCCGGCTTCGAGCGGCACGCGCCCGTGAAGCCGTCGGTGACGCACGTGCCGATCGAGCGGCTCGCGCAGATCGCGGAGGCGCTGGCCGCCGTGCCCGCCGACTTCGAGGTGCACGCGAAGCTGCGCACGCTCCTCGACCGCCGCCGCAAGGTGGTGGCCGAGAGCGGGCCGATCGACTGGGCCACCGCCGAGGCGCTCGCCTTCGGCACGCTGGTGGTGGAGGGCACGCCGGTGCGGCTCTCCGGGCAGGACAGCTCGCGCGGCACCTTCAGCCAGCGACACGCTGCGCTCGTGGACCAGAAGACGGGCCACGAGTACGTCCCGCTCGACCATCTCTCCGGGACGCAGGCGCGCTTCGAGGTGTGGGACAGCCATCTCTCCGAGGCCGCCGTGCTCGGCTTCGAGTACGGCTACAGCGTCGCCGACCCGACCACGCTGACGCTCTGGGAGGCGCAGTTCGGCGACTTCGCGAACGGCGCGCAGCCGATCATCGATCAGTTCGTGTCGTCGGCTCACGCGAAGTGGGGCCGCATGAGCGGGCTCGTGATGCTGCTCCCGCACGGCTTCGAAGGGCAGGGGCCCGAGCATTCGAGCGCGCGCATCGAGCGTTTCCTCCAGCTCTGCGCGGAGGACAACTTCCAGATCGCGAACTGCACCACGCCGGCGCAGTACTTCCACCTGCTGCGGCGGCAGATGCGGCGACCCTTCCGTTCACCGCTCGTGGTGTTCACGCCGAAGAGCCTGCTGCGCTTCGCGCGCGCCGCCTCGCGCGTCGAGGAGCTCGCAAGCGGGAGCTTCGAGCCGGTGATGGACGACCGCAGCGTGCGAGAGCCGGCCGCGGTGCGGCACCTGCTGCTGTGCAGCGGGAAGGTCTACTACGACCTCGTGGCCCACCGCGAGAAGCGCGACGGCGTGGCGGAGGGCGAGGCGCGCGGCGACGTCGCCATCGTGCGGCTCGAGCAGCTCTATCCGTGGCCGACCGAAGAGCTCGCGAAGATCCGCGATCGCTATGCGCGAGCCGAGCGCCTCGTCTGGGTGCAGGAGGAGCCAGCGAACATGGGTGGCTGGGAGTTCGTGCGCGAGCTGCTGCGCGAGCTCTGGCGGCGCGAGTTCTCCTACGCCGGTCGCAAGCCGGCCGCGAGCCCGGCGGTGGGCTCGAAGCGCGTGCACAACGCCGAGCTGGCCGCCTTCCTGGCGACGGCCTTCGACGAGCCGATCGAGGGCTAGCGGTCTCGGAGCGCGCCGGGCCGGAGCCGAGCTGGCCTCCGGCCCGCCGCCCTCGCGACGGCTCTCTCAGTGCTTCCCCGCCGCGAGCGGCGACGCCCGCGCGCTGCGAGAGGATGTAGGCCTCGAGCGCCTTCAGCTTCGGGTCGTTCTCGGCCAGCTCCTTGCCCTCGAGCGGATTGATGATGCACCAGTTCACCATGTCGCGGAGCAGCGCCACCTTCTTGAGCTGCGTCTGGAACTTCGGATAGCGTCTCGGGGTGCGTGTTCGACGCGTTCGGATGGCACATCGCGCAGGCGATGCCGTTGCGTGCCGAGCTCGTCGCTGTGGAAGAGGCGGTTGCCCTCGGCCACCAGCTTGTCGAGCTCCGCCTTCCAGATCGCCTCGTCCCGCTGCGGTGGACGGCCTTGCCGATGCGACGAGCTGCGATCGGCAGCGGGCCGCCGGGCACGTAGTCGCTCGAAGGGCAGGCCGTTCACGCTCAGGCTGATGATCGTCTCGCGCGAGATGCGAGCGCGCCGTGATCTCCTCGTTGCAGTAGCGCATCAGGTCCTCAGCAGATCGGCCACCTGCTGCGCCTTCGCGGGCGGAGCTTCTCGGTCGGCCGCACGCCCTCGACGATCACCGCCTTGCGCTGGTCGCACGCCCAGACGGTGCGCGAGGTCCAGCCGTCCTCGCCGCCCGCCGCCACGGCGACGGGCAGCTTCGCGAGGGCCGCCTCGACGCCGCGGTCGCTCCACGCCAGGAACGCGGCGCCGAGCCCGGCGGCGAGAGCCAGTGCGAACAGCCAGCGAGTCTTCATTCGAGTCTCCTTCGCGAACAGGCTCACGCCTCAGTAGGACGGGCCGCGCCGCCGCCCTTGATGCCGCTCTTCGAGCTCCGGCGTAGGTGACGGTCCGCGGGTTGCGGTCCCACAGGTTGTAGTGCTTGTCGACGCTGTCCGCTCTTCAGCACGTCGACGGTGCCGTCGCCGAGGCCGTCGAACTGGTCGAACGGGTCCGCGCGGTTCATCTGGAGCGTGTAGCTTCGGCAGGCCCTGCGGCGCGTACGGCCACGGCCAGGCGGTCGAGAGCATGCCGTGGAAGCTGATGTTCTTGATCCGGTTGGTGAGCAGCTGGTGCGTGTGGCCGTGGATCACGCGTCACCGTCGCGAACGGGAGCAGCAGCGCCTGCACCTGCTCGGCGTCGTCGGTCCAGAAGTTCCAGGGCTCGTAGTACTTGTAGAGCGGCGAGTGCGAGAAGACGACGAGCGGCGTCTTCTTGTCGACCTTGGCGAGGTCCTTCTTCAGCCAGTCGCGCTGCGCCTCGCCGACCTCGAAGCGGCTCTGCCGCCCGTCGTCGAGGCCCGCGACGATGTTCATGCGCTGCTCGGGCGTGTAGCCCTTGGCCGTCCAGAAGTCCTTCTCGACGACGCTGTTCAGCACGACGAAGTGCACGCCCTTGTGGTCGAACGAGTAGCGGTCGGGGCCGAACATCTCGCGCCACTTCTCGCCCATGTCGAAGTACCAGTCGTGCTCGCCGACCATCATGCTGCACCGGCGCCTTCAGGTCCTTCAGGATCTGCTGGCCGAGCTCGAGCTCGTCGGCGCGGCCGAGCTGGGCGAGATCGCCGCCGTAGAGCACGAAGTCGGGCTGCGGGTCGAGCGCGTTCACGTCCTCGACGGCCTTCAGCACCGCCTTCGCGAAGCGGTGGGTCATGCCGCGCGCGTAGAGGTGCGAATCCGAGATGTAGGCGAAGCGGAACGCGACGTCGGGCGCCGCGCCGGCGGCCGGCGCGCGCGTAGGCCACGTTCACGAGCTGGAAGGCGTGCGGCTGGATCACGCCCGCCGCCGCCGCCAGCGCCGCGAAGCGCGCCGTCACCTTCAGGAAGTGGCGCCGGTCGCAGTTCTGGAGCGAGCGGATCAGGCTCTCCGCCTCCGGGCTGCGCTCGCGCAGCTCGCGCTCGAGCTCCTTCGGAGTCAGGTTGACGGTCATGGCTTCTCTCCTACGTTCGCGGGCATCTAGCTCGGCGAGCGGCGCGAAGCGCGCGAGGTCGTCGCTCGTGAAGGTCTCGAGCAGCGCGACGAGGTCGGCCTTCTCCTGCGTCGGTCAGGCTCGAGCGGCCGCATGCCGCCGTCGAGCCAGCGGGTTCGGGTTGCCGCCGCGGTCGTAGAACTCGATCACGTGCGCGCAGCGTCGTCTCGCTGCCGTCGTGCATGTAGGGCGCCGTCAGCGCGACGTTGCGCAGCTGCGGCGTCTTGAAGGCCCCGATGTCCTTCTGCTCCTTCGTCACGATGAAGCGGCCGAGCTGGTTCAGCCCCGCGCGTGGGCGAGGGCTGCAGGTCCTCGGGGTGGTCCTGCACCTTGCGCGCGAGCGCCTCGAAGTTCACGTCCTTGGCGGCGACGCCGATGTTGTGGAACTGCTCGTCGGTGAAGAGCGGGAAGGCGCGCCACGTGGCCGTGGCAGTTGTTGCAGCGCGCCTTGCCGTTGTACAGCTCCCAGCCGCGCTTCGCGGCCTCGGCCGAGATCGCGCCTTCGTGTCGCCGGCCACGAAGCGGTCGATCGGCGCCTCGACCGTCGAGCAGCGTGCGCTCGAAGCTCGCGATCGCCTGGACGATGCGGTCGATCGTCACCTTGAGTCGCCGAAGGCCGCTCTCGAAGAGCGGCGGGTACTCGGCGATCGCCTGCGAGCTTCGCCTCGACGGCGGCGTGCGTCGGCCATGCGCCATCTCGACCGGGTTCACGATCGGCCCCTTGGCCTGCTCCTCGAGCGTGGCGCGCGCGGCCGTCCCAGAACTGCGTCGCTGCAGGAAGGCGGCGTTCAGCGCCGTCGGCGCGTTGCGCACGCCCTTGGCGCCGCCGACGCCCGAGCGAGACGGGCCGCGGCTCCGCGAAGCCGTGGCGCGGGTCGTGGCAGGTGGCGCACGCGACGCTGTCGTCCTTCGAGAGCCGCGCGTCGAAGTAGAGCTTCTGTGCCGAGCTCGACCTTCTCGGCTCGTGAGCGGATTGTCGGCCGGGATCGACCGGCGGCAGCACGCCGCTCGGCACCGGCAGCGCGACCTCGCCGGCCGCCGCCGCCGTGGCCAGCGCCATGAGAAAGCTGGCGCAGAGACTCGAGGCGGCCCGGATCATCGCTCCCGCCTTCCTAGTCCAGATGGCTGCGCAGCATCCAGGCGTTCTTCTCGTGCACCTGGATGCGCTGCACCGCGAGGTCTTCGCTCGCGTCGTCGCCCGCCGCGGCGGCCACTCGCAGCACCTCGCGCGCGGAATCGGCCACGATGCCCTGGTCGCGCACCAGCTCCTTCAGCATCTCCTTGGCGGAGGGCACGCCCGCGCGCTCCTTCACCGTCGAGAGCGCCTGGAACGCGGAGTAGGTGGCGGGCGCCGGCGCCCCGACCGAGCGGATTCGCTCGGCGATCGCGTCCACCGCCAGCGCGAGCTCGGTGTACTCGAGCTCGAACAACGTGTGGAGCGTGGTGAACATGGGACCTTTCACGTTCCAATGGAAGTTGTGCGTCTTGAGATACAGCGTGTAGCTCGACGCCAGCAGCCGAGAGAGTGTCTCGACGACCTCGGAGCTCTTCTTGCTCTTCTCTTTGGCCATGCTGCCCTCCACAGCTCGCGATCATGGCCTCGCCTCCGGCATTCGTCCAATCAAATGTTCGGCTTCCTGCGATCGGCGGACGCGATCGATGAGAGCGGCTCGCCGCATGGCTAGGCTCGGGGTCTTGCACCCGCGACGCTCCACCGCCGCCGAGCGCTACGACCCTCCGCTCGTGGTGCGGCGCTTCGTCACTGGCGAGGCGCTTCGCCTCGATGCCCTGCTCGAGGAAGCCGCGCGAAGGCTCGAGGGGTCGCGGGCCTCCGCCCTGCGCGCATTCTGGCACGGCGGCATCCACGCGAACGGACGACCGCTCGATCCGGAGGGCGCGCCGCCCGAGCCGCTGGCCGCGGGCTCGTGGATCATCGTCTACGCCTTCGAGCGCGAGCCCGAGGTGGTTTCGAGGCGCCCGCTCCGCGTCCTCCACGACGGGGACGGCCTGGTGGCGGTCGACAAGCCCGCCTGGCTGCCGATGCAGCGTACGCGCGCGAGCGCGCGCCTCTCGCTCGAGGCGGTGCTGCGCGAGCAGCTGGGCGATGCATCGCTCGTGGCGGCGCATCGGCTCGACCGCCAGACCAGCGGCGTGGCGCTGTTCGCGCGCGGGCGTGCTGGCGCCTGGGCCGCGCGTGCGCTCGCGTCGCGCGAGGCGCGGAAGCGCTACCTCGCCGTGGTGGCGCCGCCGCCCGAACGCGACGCGTTCGTAGTCGAGGGCTGGATCGCACGCGTGCCCGATCCCGCTCGCTTTCGCTTCGCCCTCCACGCGGATCCGAGCCCCGGTGCGCGCTGGAGCTCGACGCGCTTCGCAACCCTCGCACGCTCCGCCTCGCGCGCGCGGCTCGAGGCCTTCCCCGAGACAGGGCGCACGCATCAGCTTCGCGTGCAGCTCGCGGCACAGGGCTCGCCGATCGTAGGAGACGACCTCTACGGCCCGCCCTTCGCTCCGGGCGCCGCGTCGTCGGCGGAGCGCGTGCTCCTGCATGCCGCCGAGCTCGAGCTGCGGCGCGACGACGGCTCGTGGCTGCGAATCGAGGCCGGGCCGCCCACCGATCTCGCGAGCGCGGTCTAGCGCTCGAAGCGCACCGCGTCTCCCACCCGCAGCCCGCCCGCCTCGAGCACGCGGCACGCGACGCCGGCGCGGCCGTCGGGGGCGAGTGCGGCGCGGAGCCCCGCGTGCAGAATGTCCATCACGCGGCAGGGTGGATTGTCCTCGGTCACTTCGAGCAGCACGCTGCCCACGCGCAGCCGGCGGCCGACGCTGGCCTCGAGCTCGACCCCCGCGACGAGCAGGTTGGCGCGGCGCAGCGTCCACGGCAGCGAGTCACCGAGCGCGTCGCACGCCGCCTGCCAGGCCTCGCGGGCGAGCAGCGTGACGGCGCGGTCCTTCGGGTGCGAGCGCTCGCCGGCGAGCCCGCGCAGCGTCGCGGCGAGCGCCTCGTGCTCCACCATCGGCGCGCGCGTCTTCTCCTTGGTCGCGATGCCGACGAGCCGGCCCGCACTTCGCTCGGCTTCGCCTCGCTGCGCGCGCTGGGGCGAGCCTGCACTTCGCTCGGCTTCGCCTCGCTGCGCGCGCTGGGGCGCTTGCGTTGTCATCCGCCCGAATCTGGCTCTCGCGCGTCGCATTCGCTAGACGTGCGGGCGCCCGAGGGAGAGCAGCCGAGTGACCGCCCCGCTCACGCCCGAGGAGGCGGCCGCGAGCCGCCATCCCGGCGCGCGCCGCCCGGACCGCCACCGCTTCGTCTCGGCGCAGGGGCTGCGCCTCGCCGTGTCGGAGTGGGGCGAAGCCTCGGCGCCGCGCGATCCTGCTCGCGCACGGCGGCTTCGACTTCGCCGGCACCTTCGACGTCTTCGCGCCGCTGCTCGCCGACGCGCGGCTACCGCGTGGTGTCGTGGGACCAGCGCGGCCACGGCGACTCGGAGCACGCCGAGCTCTACAGCTGGGACGCCGACGTGCGCGACATGCTGCGCGGTGCTCGACTCGGTTCGCGCGGATCCGTTGATCCTGATCGGGCACAGCAAGGGCGGCTCGATCGGCACGCACCTGATCCAGGCGCGCGCCCGACCGCGTGCGCGCGCTTCGTGAACCTCGACGGCATGCCCTCGCACCGGCCGCCGCCCGACGTGGCGGACCACGAGCGCACGCGGCTGCTCGCAGCGAGGAG
Source organism: uncultured delta proteobacterium (assembly GCA_963716895.1). GTDB lineage: Bacteria > Myxococcota_A > UBA9160 > UBA9160 > UBA6930 > JBFIYM01. The sequence continues at coordinate 1,111,861 of CAVQUJ010000010.1, read as the reverse complement.
CTGTCGGGCTGGCTCGACCATCGCGAGAAGGCGGGCTCGAAGGTGCGCCGCTCCGACACGCTCGACGGGCTCGCGCGGCGGCGCCAGCGCATGAACCCGCGCCTGTCGCTCGAGTGGCTGCGCTACCTCGCGACGATCGGCGCGCCGCAAGGATCCCGACGGCTGGCGCTGGAAGATCGATCCCGTCGCTGCGCCCCGGCGGCTTCGGGCCGTGGCGCGCGACCTGGTCGATGACGCGCTTCGCGAGCCTGCCGGTGCCGCTGCTCGGCATCCTCGCCACCGAGTCCGAGCCGATGGGCTGGGACACGCGGCCCGAGGAGGTGCAGCCCTACCTGCCGCCGGGCGCGCGCGTGATGGCGCTCCCGGACGTCGGGCCACTTCGTGCACATCGAGCAGCCGCGGCGCATCGCGGATCTCGTGCTCGAGTTCCTGGCGGAGCTCCAATGAAGGTGGAGCGGCTGCATCACTCGAAGGTGGAGCTCGCGCTGCTTCGCCCTGCGAGAGGGCGAGGGCCGCGCGCTGCTGCTGCTGCACGGCCTCGGCGAACGCACGCCCGCGGCGGTGCCGGTCGAGCTCGCGAGCTGGCCCGGGTCCGGTCTACGGCCTCGACTTCACCGGCCACGGCCAGAGCACGATCCCGCGCGGCGGCGGCTACACCTGCGAGATCCTGATGGGCGACGCCGACACCGCGCTGCGTCACCTGAAGCAAGCCACGCTGGTGGGGCGCGGCCTCGGCGCCTACGTGGCGCTGCTGCTCGCGGGCGCGCGCCCGGCGGAGGTGCGCGGCGCGATCCTGCGCGACGGGCTCGGGCCTCGCGGGCGGCGGCCCGACGCCCGGCACGCCCGAGCATCCCGTTCCCGAACCCGGGCGCCGGCGGCACGCCCGATCCGTTCGCGCTGGCCGAGCTCTCTCGCGACGTCCGTCCGCCCGACTACGCCACCGCCTTCCTGCGCCAGGCGAACGAGCTCTCGGGCCTCGAACACCCCGTGAGCGTGTGCTGCGCGCGAGCGCCCGGACTGGCTCGACGCCATCGCCAAGGAGCCCGGCGCGCTCGAGACGAGCCTCGCCGAAGCGCTCCGCCTCTATCGTTAGAAAGGGGACGTTCCTTTTTCGTCACTTGTTCGCGCCGGGGGGCGTTCGTGACGGAAAAGGAACGTCCCCTTCGTGACGCTAGACTGGCCGCTTTTCCGGGAGGCTCGCGTGGACCTGCGCTACGGACCCGAGTACGAGGCGTTTCGCGCCGAGGTGAAGAAGTTCCTCGCCGCGAGCTGGCCGCTCACGCGGCGAGGAGGCGAAGCAGGACCTCGCCGGCCAGGCGCGCACGCTTCCGCCTGCGCGCCATCGCGGCGGGCTACCTCGCGCGCTCGATCCCGAAGGCCTACGGCGGCTCGGAGCAGGCCGTCCGATCCGCTGCGCGCCGCCGTGATCCGCGAGGAGTTCCTCGCGCGCGCGCGCGCCCGATGGAGCCGCCCGGCATCGGCACGATGATGCTGGTGCCGACGCTGCTCGAGAAGGGCGACGGAGTGGCAGAAGGAGAAGTGGGTCCCGGGCACGATGCTCGGCGATATCCACTGGTGCCAGGGCTACAGCGAGCCCGGCTCCGGCAGCGACCTCGCCTCGCTGCAAGACGCGCGGCGAGCTGCGACGGCGACGAGTGGGTGATCAACGGCCAGAAGATCTGGACCAGCTACGCCCAGAGCGCCGACTTCATGTTCTGCCTGGTGCGCACCGAGCCCGAGGCGCCGAAGCACGCCGGCATCTCCTATCTGCTGATCGACATGAAGCAGCCCGGCATCGACGTGCGTCCGCTCAAGCAGATGACGGGCGGCGCGGACTTCAACGAGGTGTTCCTCACCGACGTGAGCACGCCCAAGGACTGGATCGTCGGCAAGCGCGGCGAGGGCTGGATCGTGTCGCGCACCACGCTGAAGCACGAGCGCGACTCGATCGGCAACGCCGCCATGACGCGAGGTGCTGTTCAAGGGCCTGCTGCAGCTGCGCGCAGGAGACGAAGCGCGACGGCCGTCCCGCCATCGAGGACGCGGCGATCCGCCAGCGTCTCGCGCGCGATCGAGGGCTACGTGCAGGCGCACAAGTACTCGGGCTACCGCCAGCTCACCGCGAACCTGCGCGGCGAGGACGTCGGCATCCTCGGCGCTGATGAACAAGCTGCACTCGACGAACATCGGGCAGGAGATCGCGAAGCTCGCCTTCGACCTGCTCGAGGCCGACGCGCTGGCCGACCCGGCCAGCTCGGCGCGGCTGTTCGGCATCGCGCCGAAGTCGGGCGCGGGCTGGGTGGGGCAGTTCATGTCGTCGCTCGGCGTCGCCATCGCGGGTGGCACCGCCAACATCCAGCGCAACGTGATCGCGGAGCGCGGGCTCGGCCTGCCGCGCGACTACTTCGCGCAGCAGCACGGCAAGTAGGGGCGCGCATGGACTTCGGGCTCTCGGACGAGCAGCGCCTGCTCCAGGACACGGTCGCGCAAGTTCCTCGAGAAGGAGAACGACGCCGACGCGCCTGCGCGCGCGCTTCGACGCCGAGGAGGCCTTCGACGCCGGCTTCTGGCGCGGCGTCGCGGAGCTCGGCGTCGCCGGACTCGTGATCCCCGAGGCGCACGGCGGCGCGGGCCTGCCGCTCCTCGATCGCGGCGCTGGTGGCCGAGACGCTCGGCCGCTTCGCGGCGCCGGGGCCGTTCCTCGGCCACACGCTCGCGAGCCTCGCGCTCGCGCTCGGCGGCAGCCCCGAGCAGCAGCGCCGCTGGCTGCCGCGCCTCGCGACGGGCGACGTCGTCGCGAGCGTGGCCTTCGCCGAGCCCGGCGGCGGCTGGCAGCCCGAGGACTGGCGCCTCGCCGCCGGCAACGAGCCTCAGCGGCGTGAAGGAGCACGTGCCCTTCGCGCAGAGCGCCGATCTCCTCGTGGTCGGTACGGCGGGCGGCGGCCTCGCGCTCGTCGAGCGCGAGGCGCGGCGGCTCCGTGATCGAGCCCTTCCCGGGCGTCGACCGCACGCGGCGCCTCGACACGGTGCGCTTCGACGGGCGCGCCCTGCCGAGGAGCTGCCGCGGCGGCGCCGCGGCGGCGCCGCGCGTGCGCGACGCGGGCCTCGTGCTGCTCGCGGCCGACGCCTTCGGCGGCGCCTCGCGCCTGCGTCGAGATGACCGTCGCGTACGCGAGTGCGCGCGAGCAGTTCGGGGTGACGATCGGCCACTTCCAGGCGCTCAAGCACCAGCTCGCGAACATGGCGCTCGAGGTCGAGCCGGGCGCGCGCGCTCTACTGGTACGCCGCGCACGCCTTCGACCACGCGCCCGAGGACGCCCCGCGCATGGCGGCGCTCGCGAAGGCGCACCTCAGCGATCGCTTCCTCGGCGTCGCACGCGACGCCGTCGAGGCGCACGGCGGGCTCGGCTACACGTGGGAGTGCGACGTCCAGATCTGGTTCAAGCGCGCGATCTTCGACCGCACCTTCCTCGGCTCGTCCGCCATCCACCGCGAACGCGCCGCCAAGCTCGCCGGCTGGTAGCTCCGCTAGAGGGCGGCGTAGAAGGCCTGCGCCAGCTCGAAGGCGCGCGTGTCGCCGAGCGTGCCGGCCGACATCTTGTTCATCACGTAGGCCCAGGAGACGCGCGCGTCGGGGTCGGCGATGCCGAGGGAGCCGCCCCAGCCGCCGTGGCCGAAGGCGCGCGGGTTCGGGCCGAGCGGCAGCGCGTCGCTCGACAGCATGAAGCCGAGGCCCCAGCGCATCGGGACGCCGAGCACGAGGTCCGGCGCCGAAGCACTGCTCCGTCGATCGCGCGCGCGAGCGCGGCCTCGCGAGAGCAGCGCGCACGCCGCTCGAGCGCACCGCCGCCGGCGAGCGCCGCCATCACGCGCGCCACCGAGCGCGCGTTGCCGTGGCCGTTCGCGGCGGGGATCTCCGCGCGCCGCCACGCGGGCGTGTTCGCCAGTCGCCGGCGCGAGCGGCGGGTTGCCCATCACCTTGCCGAGCAGCGACTCGGGGTCGGGCGGCGCCGCCGCGCCCGCCGGCGGCCACCGCCTCCGCGGCGATCGGCGGCACCATGCTCGGCGACGCGCGCGTCCTCGCTCGCCGGCAGCCCGATGTGGAAGTCGGCGCCGAGCGGGCCGGCCACCTCTTCGCGGAAGAAGGCGCCGAGCGTGCGGCCGTCGATGCGGCGCACCACCTCGCCGACCAGGAAGCCGTAGGTCATCGCGTGATAGCCGCGAGCGGCTGCCGGGCTCCCACCACGGCGCCTCCGCCGCGAGCGCGTCGGTCATGCGCTCGCCAGTCGAAGAGCGCCTCGGTCGGGAGCGGCGCGCGCAGCGCCGCGAGCCCGGCGCGGTGCGAGAGCAGGTAGTGCACCGGCAGCGCCGCCTTGCCCGCCTGCGCGAACTCGGGCCAGTAGCGCGCGACCGGCGCGTCGAGGTCGAGCTGGCCGCGATCGACGAGCTGGTGCGCGGCAGAGCGCGGCCATCGCCTTCGTGGTCGAGAACACGTTCACGATCGTGTCGCGCTGCCAGGGACGCGTGCGCGCGGCGTCGGCGTAGCCGCCCCACAGGTCGACCACCGAGCTCGCCGTCCACCGTCGCCGCGAACGATGCGCCGACCTCGCGGCCCGCCGCGAAGCTCTTCTCGAACGCCTCGCGCACCGCGCCGAAGCGCCGCGCGCACTCGCCCTGGACCTGACTCACGACGGCTCCTTCTCGGTAGGCTCGGCGGCCTGCTTCGCGAGATCGCTCACCTCGGCGTGGAGCGCGGCGCGCTCGCTCTTGAGCTCGGCCACGCGGCGGCGCCGGCCCTTCACGCGCAGGTAGGCGACCGCGTCGTCGAAGAAGCGCTCGTAGCGCTCCTGGAAGCGCATCGCGTACCAGCCCGTGGCCGGCGCCAGGAACAACACGCCGAGCGCGGCGCCCCACCCGAACGCCATGCCGGCCAGCACCGCCCAGACGATCCACGCGATCGGGAACAAGAAGAAGCCGCCGAACAGCTTCACCGTGGCAGGCAGGTCCTGGCTCTTGCTGCGGCCGGCCGCGAGCCCGATCAGGCGATAGGGGATCCAGTTGAAGAACGTCCCGAGCGCCGCGAGCGGCAGCCACCACAGCAGCAGCGCCGCGGAGCCGACGGCGTACGCGAGCACCTCCTCGCGCGGGTAGCGCGCGGCCACGTGCTCGTCGCGCAGGCCGAGCGCCTCGATCCGCGCCGCGTACTCGCCGAGGCGCTTGCGCACGGCCTCGACGCGCGCCGGATCGCGCGCCCGCAGACGCTCGTAGCTCGCGATCGCCGCACGCCGCACCGCGAACGCCTCGGCGAGCGCGAGCCGCGCCGGCAGCTCGCGCTCCCGTGCCGCGAACACGTCGGACGCCTGCTCGAGCAGAGACGCCTCTTCGTGCGACGGGTAGTTCAGCGTCACCTGCGCGAGCGCGCGCCCGATCGCCGCCGTGAGGGAGCGCGCGGCCTCGCGCGCATCGTGCTCCGCGGCGCGCTGCCACGCGCTCGGGTCGAGCGGCTCGCCCACGCGCACCAGCACGCGCGAGCGGAAGATCCCCTTCTCGTCGAACGTGAGCCCCACCGGCAGGATCTGGATCCCCGTCACGCCGCGCTCGCGCATCGCTCCGAGCACGATGCGCGCGGCGCCGGTCTTGAGCGGCGCCAGGGCGGGAGCGTCGTGGCTGATTCCTTCGGGGAAGAGCGCGATGGCGCCGCCTGCCGCGAGCTCGTCGAAGCAGCGCGTGAAGGTCTCCGCGTTCTTCGCGGTGTCCTCGCCTTCGTCCTGGCGGCGGTAGACGGGCACCGCGCCGGCGAGGTCGAGCAGCTGGCGGATGCCGGGCATGTCCCAGAGCGTGCTCTTCGCGAGGAAGCGCGGCCGCACCTCGAGCGTCGCGAAGAGCAGCAGCGGGTCTACCAGGCTGTTGTGATGGTTCGCGACCACCAGCAGCGGCACGCCGTGCGGGATGTGCTCGCGGCCGTCGACCTCGATCGCGCGGAAGAACGCGTGCGCGAGGAGCTTGGCCAAGCGCTCCACGAAGCCGTCGAGCTGCCGTCGGTTGGGCACGGCTCCGAGAGTAGTAGAGTCGGTGGGAGCCGAGGAGGAGCCATGCAGAAGATTCCGTTCGGACGCACCGGGCACGCCAGCAGCCGCGTCATCTTCGGCGCCGCGGCCCTCGGCAGCATGCGCCAGGACAAGGCCGACGGGGTGCTCGAGCTCCTGCTCGAGCACGGCGTGAACCACATCGACACCGCCGCCATGTACGGCGACTCGGAGCTGCGCGTGGGCGGCTGGATGCCGCGCCACCGCCACCGCTTCTTCCTCGCCACGAAGACGCACGAGCGCACGGCCGAGGGCGCGCGCGCGAGTCTCGAGCGCTCGCGGCAGCGCCTCGCCGCCGACCAGCTCGACCTGATCCAGCTGCACAACCTGGTGGAGGAACGGGACTGGCAGGTGGCGTTCGGGCCGGGCGGCGCGCTCGAGGCGCTCGTGGAGGCGCGGGAGCGGGGGCACGTGCGCTTCCTCGGCGTCACGGGCCACGGTACGCGCGTGGCCGCCATGCATCTCGCGAGCCTCGAACGCTTCCCCTTCGACTCGGTGCTGCTGCCGTACAACTTCACGATGCTGGCGCAGCCGGAATACGCCGCCGACGTCGAGCGCCTGCTCGCCGTGTGCGTGCAGCGCGGCGTCGCGGTGCAGACCATCAAGGCGATCGCGCGCCGGCGCTGGGGCGAGGGCAACGAGCGCCGCTACAGCTGGTACGAGCCGATCCGCGACGCCGAGGCCCTCGGCCGGGCCGTCCGCTTCGTGCTGTCGAAGCCGGGCCTGTTCCTGAACACCTCGAGCGACGCCACGCTGCTGCCCGTGGTGCTCGCGGCGGCGGACCAGGCGGCCGCCCCGCCCACCGCGCGCGAGCTCGAGGCCGACGTGGTGCGGCTCGGGCTCGCGCCGCTGTTCGTGCGCGGCGTGAGCGACACGATCTAGCCGGTCAGGCTCTCGGCGCAGTCGGCGATCGTCGTCGTCGCGGGACGCGGCGAGAAGCCCAGCACGCGCCGCGCCTTCTCCGACGTGAGGGGATTCCTGCGCCCGAGTTCGGGCGTCAGCATCCGCAGCGGTGGAATGAACAGCGACAGGAGCCGGACGACGGAGTCCGGTAGGCCCCGGGTCGGCACCTTCGCGGCCCGGTCGCCGAGCCTCGCTCGGAGCGTCGACGCGATCTCGTTCAGCCACATGAAGTCGCCGGCCGCGAGGAAGCGTTGCCCCGCGGCCTCGGGCGAGGTCATGGCGCGGACGTGCAGCTCGGCCAGATCGCGCACGTCGACGACGCTGAAGCCGAGGCGCGGAATGCCGGGGGGGCGGCCGTCCAGCAGGCGCTGGATGATCTGGACGGAGCCGAGCTTCTCCCTCGTCAGCACCGGGCCGAACACCGCCCCGGGAAGGAGGGTCGTCAGCGTCGTCGCACCGGCGTTGCCGGCCATGAAGTCCCAGGCGGCACGCTCGGCGAGGACCTTCGAGCGCCGATAGGCGTCGAACCTCGGATCGCCCGGATCCGCCCAGACGGTTTCGTCGCTGATGCGGTCCGAGCCCAGCGGCGTGCGCGCCGCGGCGGCGGCCGACGTCATCACCACGCGCCTCACGCCGGCCCGCGTCGCAGCGCGAAGGACCCGCAGCGTGCCCTCGCGTGCGGGCGCGACGAGCGCATCCCGATCTCGAGGTGCGTCGCCGCCACCCAGCGGCGACGCGACGTGGAGCACGTGGTCGCAACCGGCCAGGGCAGCGTCCCAGCCCTCGTCCTGCGTCAGGTCGGCGGCGAAGAAAGCCAGGCGATCGCTCGAGGCGGCGGCGGACGCGATGGCCGCTCGCACGGCGGGCTCCTTCGAGAGGCTGCGTACCGTCGTGCGGACGGCATGGCCGCGCCGCAGAAGCTCGACGATGCACCAGCCGGCGACGAATCCAGTCCCCCCAGTCACGAGCACGGTCTCGGCCATGGAACCTCCGGGCTCGACGGTCGTTGCCGCCATTTGTCTACAACTGTATACTCCGATGTCGTGAAGAAAGTCTACACCCGTAGATCCAGGCGGCGGACCCGACGCCGCAACGCCGCAGCCACCCGCGAGGCGATCCTCGCCTCGGCGCGGCAGGCGTTCGCGCAGACGGGCTATGACGGCGCCGGCGTGCGGGAGATCGCAGCCGCGGCGGGCGTGACCGCGATGATGGTCAATCGCTACTTCGGATCGAAGGAGCAGCTGTTCGCCGAGGTCGTCGCCGCGAGCATGGCGACTCCCACCATCCTGACGCCGGAGATCCTCGAGTCACCCACCCGCGGCAAGGACATGGCCGCGGCGCTCGTCGGTCTCACGAAGACCGGCGCCACCCCTCTCGAGGGCTTCCGGATCATGCTCTACTCCGCGTCCAGCGAGCGCGCCGCGGAGATCGGACGAGAGCAGATCGAGAAGCACCATCAGAGGGCGATGACCGCGGCGCTCCGCGGAGACTTCGCGCCCCAGCGCGCGGCGCTCGTGCTCTCCCTCGTCGCGGGCTTTCAGGTGATGCGGCAGATGATCGGCCTCTCCGCCCTGGCCGAGGCCGAGCCTGCCGCGCTGATCGAGCTCCTCGCGCCGGTCTTCGAGCAGCTCGTCGGTCGCCCGCGAAGCAGCTGACATGCGCGAATGGGTCCTGCACCAGCTGAGGCGCCGGCCGTGGTGGATGAACGGGATGCTCCTGTTCTGCGCCTACATGGCGCTCGTCTATGTGCCGAGGGATCTGTTCTCGAGGCCGGTCGCGATCGACGAGGAGGTGTGGTTCGGCATCCGCTTCTACGGCTGGACGGCGAAGCTCCTCGCGCTCCCACACTGGGCCGTGTATGCGGCGGGAGGAGTCGGCTTCTGGAGGCTCGCGCGCTGGATGCATCCGTGGGCGGCCGCCTACGCCTTGCAGGTGACCATCGCGGCGGTCGTTTGGCCCTTGCTCTACAAGGAAGGCTCGAGCCGGTACGTGTTCGCGATCGCGAACGGCGCCGTCTTCGGCTGGCTGCCGTGGCTGCTGTGGCGCGCGCGTGGTGTGTTCCAGCCGGCGCGGGAGCGCTGAAGCAGCGGCGCTACAACAGCTCGAGCTGCGCGCCCGGCTCCTTCGGGCGCCGGAAGTGCGCGGCCGACAGCGTCGGGCCGCGCTCGGCGATGCCGGCGCGGCGGCGGGCGAGGTCGAAGAGCGCGGCCATCTCGTCGGCCCAGAAGCCGGTGCCGCGCTGGCGGACGCCGAAGCGGGCGTCGTAGGTGTGGCCGCCGCGGATCGCGCGGATGCGCGACATCACCTTGTCACGGCGCTCGGGGTAGTGGAGCGCGAGCCAGGCCTCGAACAGCTCCGCGACGCCGTGCGGCAGGCGCAGCACCACGCGCCCCGCGAAGCGCGCGCCCGCCGCCGCGGCGGCTTCGAGGATCTTCGGCGACTCGTGATCGGTGAGGCCCGGGATCACCGGCGCCACCAGCACGCCCACCGGCACGCCCGCGGCGGCGAGCCGCTCGATCGCGGCGAGCCGCTTGCTCGGCGGCGCCGCGTAGGGCTCCATGCGGCGCTGGAGCTCCGGATCGAGGGTGGTGATCGAGAGCACGACGCTCGCGGCCTCGAAGCGCGCGAGCTCGGCCAGCAGATCCGCATCGCGCGTGACGAGGAAGCTCTTGGTCACGATGCAGACGGGGTTCCGGAACTCGGCGAGCACGGCGAGGCAGCGCCGCGTGAGCTCGAGGCGCCGCTCGGCCGGCTGGTAGGGATCCGTGACGCCCGAGAGCGCCACCACCTGCGGCTTCCAGCTCTTCGCGGCGAGACGCTGTCGCAGCAGCTCGGGCGCGCGCTCCTTCACCAGGATGCGCGTCTCGAAGTCGAGGCCGGCCGAGAAGCCGAGGTACTCGTGCGTCGGGCGCGCGTAGCAGTTGTGCGTGGCGAGTCCGGCGGCGAAGAAGGTGCGCGTCGAGGTCTGGATGTCCACGACGTCGCGCACCGGGCCGGGCTCGACCGCCTCGATCCAGTCCGCCGAGGTGGCGGCCGGGGCGCCGGCCGTGGCGGTGGCGATCGCCGGCAGGCGGAGCAGGGCGCGCCCCGGCGCGAGCCGCTCGGTTCGGCGCCAGCGGCCGTCGCCCATCAGCCAGCGGTGCTCCGCCGTCGTCACGACCTCGGCCTTCTCGGTGACGAGCCGCAGCGTGGGCTTTCTCGACGCCCAGACCCGTTGCACCCGGGCGGGGCGGAGCTTCCGCTGCTCGCCGCGCGCGGGGTACTCGTCGAAGCCGACCAGGACGTCGCCGACGCGCGCCTCGCCGAGCGGGCGCCACGTGAGGTCGCCGAACAGCACCGGCGTCTCCGGGGCGAGGCAGTAGGCGCAGGCGTGCTCGCAGCCGCGGTAGGGGTTCACGCTGGCGTCGAAGCCGATGTCGGGGCTGTTGTTGGTGGCGACGATCGTGCGGGAGGGGTCCGCGAGCAGCCGCGTCTCCGGGTTCGCCTCGGCGCGCGCGGCGGCCTCGGCGGCACTCGGCACGTAGCGCAGCGCCTCGAAACGGTTGGGCGGATTCGAGGTGGAGCCGCGGGGGCGCATGGGGCGAAACTGAAGCGAAAGTCGGCCTCTGGCACAAGCCCCAGGCCGGGGGCCGGGATAGCCTCGCCGGCCATGGCCGACTCCCAGCTCGAGCGGGTGCGCGCGCAGTTCACGCGGCAGGCGGACGCGTACGCCGGCATGGCGCAGACGTACGACCCGCGCCCGCTCGACGGACTCGTCACCCTGGCCGGGACGCAGCCCGGCGAGCGCGTGCTCGACGTCGCCTGCGGCCCTGGCTTCCTCACGCTCGCGTTCGCGGGCCGCTGCCGGGAGGCGATCGGCGTCGACGCGACGGAGAGCTGGCTCGGCCGCGCGCGCGAAGAGGCGAAGCGGCGCGGGCTCGCCAACGTGCGGTTCGAAGCGGGCGACGCGAGCCAGCTGCCCTTTGCCGACGCGCAGTTCGACGTCGTGGCCTGCCGCGCGGCATTCCACCACTTTCCGGCGCCCGAGCGCGTGCTCGCCGAGATGCGCCGCGTGGCGAAGTCTCGGGGGCGCGTGCTGATCGCCGACATGGTCGGCGATGAAGACGTCGCGAAGGCGGAGCGCCACGACGCGATCGAGCGCCTCTGCGATCCCACGCACGTGCGTGCTCTCCCCACCTCGACGTTCGAGCGGCTCTTCGCAGAGGCGCGGCTCGAGCCGCTCCGCACGATCCCCGGCACGCTCGCCTACGACGCGGAGGAGTGGATCGCGCACGGCGGGCCCGATGCGGCGACGGCGCGCGAGATCCTGCGCCGGCTCGAGGCGTCGATCGCGGGCGACACGGCGGGGCTGGCGGTCGAGCGCTCCGCAGGCCGCCTGCGCTTTCGCCACCGCACGGCCGCCCACCTGCTCCGGCGGCCCGACTAACGCCCGCGGGCGCGAGCGGTGGCTCGCGGGCTACGCCGTCCCGATCCACCGCGCGAGCTCGGCCTTCACCCGCGCGTCGAACGCCAGGTTCAGGTCGAATTGCTCGAGCGTCTGCCGCACGGCGCGGGCGCCGGTCGCCACCGGGTTGGCGCGGAAGAAGGACGCGACGTCCTGGCGGTAGGCGCGCGTGCCGAGCGCCGGCAGCGCCTCGATCGGGCGCGTCACCAGCATCGGCGGCATGCGGCGCGCGCAGCTTCGCGAAGCGCTTCTTCCAGAAGCTCCACGCCTGCTCGCCGGCCGCGCGGTTCGAGACGAGCCGCGTGAGCAGGATCGCGACGTCCTGCGTGCCGACGGCGTCGGTGAGCGTGAGCGCGAGCGCGCGCTCGACGAGCTTCGGCTCCGTGAAGGCGCCGAGGCCGAGCAGGAAGCGCCGCTGATCCTGCGGCGTGGTCGTCTCGCGGGAGGCCGTGAGGTAGCGCTCGAACAGCGACTCGTCGCCCCTCCGTGCGGCGAGGGAGACGACGGCATCCGCCAGGTTCGGCTCGAGCGAGCGGCGCTCGGCGAGGTAGCGGAGGCAACGCTCGTGCGCCTCGGCCAGCACGGCGGGCGCTTCGCCCACTTCGCCCACGAGGGCGAGGAGTGCGGCTCGGCGCAAGCGGTCGTCGTCGCGCTCGTGCGGCGCGCTCTCCCAGCCGGCCTCGGCGTGGGCGCGGCCGAACGCGCGCGCGACGCGGGCGCGCAGCGCGGCCTCCGCCTGGGCGCCGAGCGCGCGCCCCGCCGACCGCGCGCACAGCTCGAGCGGCCCGCGCAGCGCCACGAGCACGTCGGGGTCGCGCTCCTTCGCCGAAGGAGAGCGCGAGGTCGAGGAAGGCCGCGATCGAGGCGATGCCGGCGCGGGCGGCGGCCCACTGGTGGCCGATCAGCCCCATGCGCTCGATGGGTGCGAGCGCAGCCTGCGCTTCGGCCAGCGCCGCGAGCTCGGACTCGTCGTGGAGCGGGCGGTAGAAGCCGCCTTCCTCCGCGTTTCCGTACACGAAGCGCGGCCCGCGCACGGGCAGCTCGACCTCACCGCGCTTCTTCGTCAACAGCTGCCGCACGGTGCGCGTGCTCTCGCCGGAGGCCACGCGGCCCACCCAGGGGATCGGCCAGAGCGCGCCCGGCTTCTTCGCCTTCGGGTTCGACAGGAAGCGCTCCTGCTCGAAGCGCGAGCCAGCTGCGCCCGTCGCGCTCGGTGCGGCGCAGGCGCAGCAGCGGGAAGCCCGGCTGCTCGATCCAGGCCCGTACGACGGGCTCGACGTCCTGCCCCGACGCCTCGGCGAGCGCGTTCCACAGGTCCGCCGCCACCGCATTGCTCTCCTGGTGCGCGCGGATGTAGCGGCGCACGCCCTCGCGGAAGGTCTCGGCGCCGAGGAAGCGCTCGATCATGCGCACCACCGAGGCGCCCTTCTCGTAGGTGATCAGGTCGAAGTTCTGCGTGGCCTCGCTCGGCGTCCGCACCTTCACATAGATGGGATGCGTCTCGGTCAGCGCGTCGAGGCCGAGGGCCGCCGCGCGGTGGTGCTGGAAGTCGTTCCACATCTTCCACTCGGGCTTCCAGGCGTCGACCACGTGGAAGGCCATCCAGGTGGCGAAGGCCTCGTTGAGCCAGAGGTCGTCCCACCAGGCCATGGTGACGAGGTCGCCGTACCACATGTGCGCGAGCTCGTGGCAGATCACCTCGGCGGCGCGCTTCTTCTCGGAGAGCGTGGCCGTCTCGGGGTCCACGAGCAGCAGCGTCTCGCGGAAGAAGACGGCGCCCGCGTTCTCCATCGCGCCGGCCTCGAAGTCCGGCACGGCCACCAGATCGAGCTTCTCGTAGGGATACGGCAGCGCGAAGTACGCCTCGAGCCGCGCCAGCGTCTCGCGCGCGGCCTCGAGCCCGAACTGCACGAGGCGCTCCTTGCCCGGCACGTGCCAGACGCGGATCTCGGTCTCGCCGCAGTGCACGGGCTCCGACGCCGCCAGCTCGCCCACCGCGAGCGCCAGCAGATACGTCGAGAGCGGCGGCGTGCGGCGGAAGACGCACCGTCTTCCGCCCGCGCCCGAGCGGCTCGAGCTTCTCGACGGGGTAGTTCGAGAGCACGGTGTTCTGCGTCGCCGTCGTCACCGAGAGACGGAAGCGCGCCTTCATCGCGGGCTCGTCGAAGCACGGGAAGAAGCGCCGGGCGTCGGCGGCTTCGAGCTGGGTGAAGGCGTACTTGCGCTCGCCGGCGCTCGCGGCGTAGAGGCCTCGCAGGTCGCCGCGCAGCTTGCCGCGGAACGAGAGCGTGAGCGTGGCTTCGCCGGGCGGGACGGCCTCGGCGAGCTGCACCTCGATCGTCTCGCGCTCGGGGTGGCGGACGATGCGGCCCGCGAGCCGGCGGCCCGCCGCCTCGACCACGGCGCCCGTCACGGCGAGATCGTCCGCGTGCAGCTCGAGCGAGCGGCGGCGCTTCGCGAGGAGCAGGCGGTGCACCACCTGGCCCGAGAAGGCCGGGCTGCTCGCCGGGTCCACCTCGACGTGGAGGTCCACCTCCGTGGGCCTCACGTCGGCGGCGAGCCGGTGCGGCCGCAGGGCGGGCTTCGCGGCGGCGCGCTTCCTCTTCACGGTCTTCTTCTTCGCCGCCACGCGCTCCTCCTGATCGAGCGCGCGCATGATAGCCGCGGCGCAGCCGCGGTAGAGTCCCCGCGCATGACGATCCGCCGCCTATCGCACCACGGGCTCTGCGTCTCCGAACTCGAGCGTGCGCTCGCGTTCTACCGCGACGGCCTCGGCTTCGCGGAGGTCTCGCGGCTGAGGTTCGAGGATCCGGGCACGCACAAGCTGCTCGGCCTCCCGGGCGCGGTGCTCGAGGCCGTCTACCTGCGCCGCGACGGCACCACGCTCGAGCTGCTCCACTTCCCGCGGCCGGGCACGCGGCTCGGCGGCGCGCCGCGGCCGATGAACCAGGTGGGGCTCACCCACCTCTCGTTCCTCGTGAGCGACCTCGACGCGTTGCTCGCGAAGCTCCGCGCGCTCGGCGCGAACGTGCTCGAGGCGACGCGCCTCGACAGCAAAGGGAAGGGCTCGAACGCGATCTTCGTCACCGACCCCGACGGCACGCGCATCGAGCTGGTCGAGGGCGACTTCGACCCCGCCCGCTACGTCTCCGAGCGATGACGGCGCGGGGCCTCGTCGCGCTGGCACTCGCGCTCGCGGCGCTCGGCTGCGGCCGCCCCGAGCCGGTGCGCTGGAGTCGTCTCGAGAACCCGTGCCCGCTCGCCCCCGCCGCGGAGGACTGGGAGACCGCCGCGCCGGAAGCCGTCGGGCTCGACGCGGCGGCGCTCGCCGAGCGCGGCCGCGCATCCAGAGCGGCGAGCTCGCGAACCTGCACGCGGTGCTGGTCGTGAAGGGCGGACGCCTCGTGTTCGAGGAGTACTACGCCGGCGAAGACGCCGACTTCAGCCGGTCGCTCGGCCGCGTCAGTTTCGGGTCCGACACGCCGCACGACCTGCGCTCGATCACGAAGAGCATCACCTCCGCGCTGGTCGGCATCACGCTCGCGGACGGCGCGCTCGCGAGCATCGACCAGACCTTCGCAGAGCTGCTGCCCGACGCGCCGGCGGACAAACGCGCGCTCACGTTGCGCCACGCGCTCACCATGTCGGGCGGGCTCGATTGGGACGAGTCGCGCCCCTACTGGGACCCGCGCAACAGCGAGACGCGCCTCGTGCTGAGCCGGGATCCCGTGCGCTACGTGCTCGAGCGGCCGCTCGTCGCCGCGCCGGGCCAGGTCTGGAAGTACAATGGGGGCCTCACCACGCTGCTCGCTGCGGTCGTCGAACGCGCGACCGGGCGAGCGCTCGACGCCCTCGCGTGGGAGCGGCTCTTCTGCCCGCTCGGCATCGACGACGTCGAGTGGAAGCACTACCGCGGCGGGCTGGCGATCGCGGCGTCGGGGCTGCGCCTGCGCCCGCGCGACCTCGCGCGCTTCGGGTTGCTCTATCTGCACGAAGGCCGGGTGGGCGACCGCGCGCTCCTGCCGGCTGCGTGGGTGCGCGACTCGACGCGGACGCAGATCGCGATCTGTCCCGAGGACGGCGGCTACGGCTTCCAGTGGTGGACGAAGCCCTGGCCCGTGAACGGCCGCACACTCGAGGTCCCGATCGCGCGGGGCAACGGCGGCCAGCGCATCTACCTGTTCCGCGAGATGGATCTCATGGTGGTAGTCACCGCCGGCAACTATGACGACCTCGAGCGCAGGGGCTTCCCGGACCGGGTCGCGGAGCTGGTGCTGCGAGCGCTGCGCTAGCTAGGACTTCCGCCGGTAGTAGGCGGTGCCGCCGATCGGGAGCTCGACTCGGATCTGGTCAGCAGAGAGCACCTCGATGGCGTGCTCGCCGCGGCCATCCTCGCGCACGAGGCGAGCGGCCCTCCTCGACGATCCACTCGCCCGGGATCTTCCGCGACTTGAAGATCTCACCGATGCTCGAGCTGATGAAGCCGCGAAACCTGGTGAACTACGCCGTCGCGTGTGCCGCCTTCGCCGTCGCCTACGCGGACCAGAACGAGCGCGACCACGCGGCGCTCGTGGCCGCGGTGCGCGCGGGCTGCATCGAGGCGCGGACCGATGCCTGAGCGGAAACGCTGGACAAACCCAGTCCTCCGCACCGACAATCGCCCTCACACGAACAAGGAGATCCCGATGCGTCGCGCCATGGGTCTGGCCGTGCTGGCCTTCGTCGCCTGCAAGCCGGCGCTTACACCGACGGAGCAGGCCGCGAAGGACCGCAGCGAGTGCATGGTCGTCGCGCAGCAGCAGAGCAGCTTCGATCCGCTCACTGCGGAAGAGCCGCCGCGCACGGTGTCGAGCACGCACGAGCGGGGTGGAACTCTCGAGGAAGGCGCCGGCTCTGCCGCGGGCGCAGCGGCCGGCGGCCTGATCGGCGGCGCGAAGCACTACCAGGAGAGCCACGAGATGGTCACCACGACGCGGCCCAATCCGGAGTACCAGCAGTACGTCGCCAGCAAGACCGCCTACAAGAACGCGCTCGAGCAATGTCTCGCGGCGCGCGCGGGGGCACCGAAATGAAGCGCTCACCGTTCTCGTTCGTGATCGTCGCTCTCGTCGCGCTCGTTCCCGCGGCGGCCCGCGCGGAGGGCCTCGACACGTCGAAGCCGCTGATGTGCTCGCTCACCGAGGTGTCCGAGTGCGACGGCGTCGCGCTCTGCAAGGACATCACGCTCGACCAGGTCGACCTGCCGCCGCTCTGGCGCGTGGACTTCGCCGCGAAGCTGCTCAAGTCCGAGAACGGCCAGCGCACGAGCCCCATCGCGGTGGTGGAGACGGGCGACTCCTCGCTGGTGCTGCAAGGCAATCAGAACGGCCGCGCCTGGACGATCGTGGTCGAGCGGGGCACCGGCCACGTCTCTGCGACCGTCGCCGACAACGAGGGTGCCTTCGTGCTCGCCGGCTCGTGCACCGCGGAGTGACGCCCGACGCCGAGCTCGAACTGTCGCTGGTGCGCGGCGACGCGCTGCTGCGGCTGTAGCGGCGGATCGGCCTCGTGCCCGAAGGCAGCCTCGGCGTCGTCCGGCGCGCGCTCGTCGGCCAGCACGGCCGGCTGCTGCGCGGCCGATCGTGCTGGCGGCCGGGCTGCCCATGCTGTCCGTGCTCGCGATCGAGATCCCGATCAAGGACCTGCTGCTGAAGCTGCTGACGACGCTGGCGTAGAGGGTCGATTCGCGGCGTTCGCGTGCTCGACGAGGATCCGCTCCATCTCGCGGATTCCCTGCGGCGTCTCCTGCACCGAATGGCCCGAGGGCTGCACCACGAACTCCGACTCGACGCCGTCGATGTGCGCGCTCTTGTAGCGCACCACACCGTCCCCTCCGTCCGCGTAGGGGCCGTCGCCGTCGACAGCGATGATCGAGTTCGCCTTCACGTGCGGGTCGATCTGCAGCGTCGCGAGCGACTCCAGAAAGGGACTCCCGGGCCGCATGTTGTCGAGGCTGGTCGGCAGGCGCTCCATCTTCTGGAGCAGCATCGCGTCCGAGCCTTCTTTCGCGACGTTCAAGCTGAGCTGGGTGAGCTGCACCGGGAGCTTCACGAGCCGTCCCACCCACCCGGCGATACTGAAGTCCGACAGATAGCTGCCTCGGTGGGGCGTGGACATGAAGATCACACGCTCCACGAAGGGAAGGCGCTCGTAGAACAGCGAGCGCTTCAGGAGTTCCCGCGTGCTCGAATCCAGCTTGATCGAGTCGAAGGGCTTGCTGCTCGCGTTCTTCCAGAAGGCGTCGCCGCTGTTCACGACGGTGAGCTTGGTGACGAGCCCGCCCTGGCTGTGGCCCGCGACCACCATGCGCCGGAGCGCCGGATCGCGGTGCTCGGGATCGAGCTCCTCGAGCAGCTTGGGCAGGAAGTCCACCAGGATGCCGCCCGAGTACGCGATCGGGTTCCCGCTGTTGTAGAGGAAGAGCCAGATCTGGTAGCGCGGCCCGACCTCGGGATCGTTCTCGAGCTCGTTCACCATGTTCGCCCACGTCGCGGGGCTCGAGAACGTCCCGTGCACGAGCACGAGCGGGATGCGCCCCGGCCGGTACGGGTGCAGGAAGACCATCCGCTCCTTCTGTCCGCCCGGCATGTAGTCGCCGAGCCGGAAGCCGGCGAGGGCGAAGTCGTAGACCGGCGCGCCCTCGAGCGTGTAGGCGAACGACGAGCTCGTCTCGAGCTCGAGGGGCACGGTGTGGCCGTCGACCTTCGTCTCGAGGCCTTCGTCCTGGGAGTAGAGCTCGAGCTTTGCCTGCAGGTCGCCCGAGGCGAGGTGGGCGCGCGGATCGTCGAGGCGCAGGAAGGCGGTGACGGGAACCTTGAGACGGGGCGGGATGTACTCGGAGCCCGGCGGCAGCTCGCCCGAGACGGCCTCGCCGAGGGACGCCGCGAGCGGCGCGCCGAGCCCGGGGTGGCGATAGCGGTTGAGCAGGCCGCGCACCTCGAACTGCGCCGCGGAGCTGAAGCGGACCAGCGAGAAGCCCGCCCACTCGAGCTCGCCCGGGCGGATCGAGACCTCGAGCGAGCCGAACGGCAGCTCGCGACGACCGCTCTCGAGTGCGACCTCACCCACACCCCTCTGCTTCGATTCGAAGGCGCGTGCGAGCGCGAGGTTGTAGACGGTGCGCGCGATCTGGAAGCGCGGGTCGAAGCGCCCCTGCCTCGGCGCGCCGTTGCCCGGGAACAGGAACGTATAGGCGTACACCGCGGCTGCGAGCGCCTGCTCCTGGCTTCCGGTCTGGTAGGCGCGCAGGAAGGAGAGCTCCGCGAGCGCGAACAGGCGCGCCCCGTCTCCGCTCGGCGCGAGGCCTTCGTGCAGGATGGCGAGCGTGCCGTCCGGATCCGCCTGGAAGCGCTCGCGCAGGCCGAGCTGGGTGAGCACCTCGCGGCTCGCCGCGCTCGGGGTCTTGCCGGTGAGCGCGCTCTCGGTGAGCTGGCGCTGCACACTGCGTGCGTCGAGGTGCGACACGCCGACCGGCGTGGCGCAGGCAACCGCGAAGAGAAGCGCGCTCGCCGCGGCGAGACGCGGGAGCGAGCTTCTCACGCACCCGTGTCGCCGGCGATCCTGCGGTAGCCCAGGCCCGCCAGCGCGGCGCCGAGGATCGGCGCCACCCAGAACAGCCAGAGCTGCCCGAGCGCCCAGCCGCCGACGAACAACGCCGGCCCCGTCGAGCGCGCGGGGTTCACCGAGGTGTTCGTCACCGGGATGCTGATCAGATGGATCAGCGTGAGCCCGAGGCCGATCGCGATCGGCGCGAAGCCGGCCGGCGCGCGCCGGTCGGTGGCGCCGAGGATGATCAGCAGGAACATGAACGTCATCACGAGCTCGGATACGAATGCCGCCCCCAACGCGTAGCCGCCCGGCGAATGCTCACCATAACCGTTCGAGGCGAAGCCGCCGGCCAGGTCGAAGCCCTCCTTGCCGCTGGCGATCAGGTAGAGCACGCCCGCGCCCGCGATGCGCGCCCGCCACCTGCGCGAGCGACGTACGGCCCGAGCTCCGAGGCCGGATGCCGCCCGCCGACCACGAGGCCGACCGTCACCGCGGGATTCAGGTGACAGCCGGAGATGTGCCCGATCGCGTAGGCCATGGTGAGGACGGTGAGGCCGAACGCGAGCGCGACGCCGAGGAGGCCGATCCCGACGTCCGGAAACGCGGCGGCGAGCACGGCGCTGCCGCAGCCTCCGAGCACCAGCCAGAACGTGCCGACCAGCTCGGCGGCGAGCTTGTTGCCCAAGGACATCGTGGACCCTCCTCGAAGGTTCGAGCCGGGCTTCAGCGCTCGACGGGCTCGAGCGGCGTGGCCGCCGCGTCGTAGTACGGCGAGATCTGGTTCAGCACGGCGCGTGCGGCGCCGGCCTTCTCGTTGAGGTCCTTCGTGGTGAACACGCGCGCGGCATTGTCCTGTGCGCGGCGCACGCTCTGCATGAGATCCTCGTAGCTGGGCTGCGTCTCGTCGCGCCCTGCGCCCTTCCCGAGCTCGCCCGCGAGCTGTTTCGCGTCGTTCTTGATGTGACGGATGTCCTGCTTGAGCCGGTAGTACGCCCGCTCCTGGCCGACGATCGGCTTCGGCTGGTTGTAGAAGGTGTCGTAGAGCGCCTGCGACGCGGTGTCGAGCTGCTTCGCGAGCGCCGTCACCTTGACCTGGTCCCAGGCCGTGACCTCCGCGCGCGCGGGCGCGGCCAGACGCGGCGAGCGCGAGAGACGAGGACCGGAGCGAGCAGCGATGCGTGACACGAGGTTCCTCCCGGTGGAACGAACGCATCCTATCACGCGGCTAGGGCGCGATCGGTTGCGGAATCTCGGGCGGCTCGTCGTAGGCATTCCAGCCGCCGCCGAGCGCGCGGTAGAGCTGCACCACCGCGAGGAGCTGGTCGCGCTCGACCTGCGCCAGCGCGAACTCGGCGGGAAGAGCTGCTGCTGCGCGTCGAGCACCTCGAGGTAGGTCGCGAGCCCGCCGACGTAGCGCATCTGCGCGACGTCGCACCGACTCGCGCAGCGCGGCGACCTCACGCTCCTGCTCGGCGCGCACCGCCACCAGCTTCTCGCGCGCGGTGAGCGCGTCCGAGACCTCGCGCAAGCGCGAGTGAGCACCGACGCCTTCGTACGCGGCGCGGCTCGCCACCGTCGCGGCCTGGGCGGCCTTCCACGTGTAGCTGGTCTGGCCGAAGGTGAAGAGCGGGCCGAGCGCCTGGCCGCCGATCGACCAGAAGCCCGTGCCCGGCGTCGAGCAGGTCGCGAGAGCTCGTCGCTCAGCGCTGCCGGCGACGCGCCGTGAGTCCGATGCGCGGGAAGAAGTCGGCGAACGCCACGCCGATCGCGGCGTTCGCGGCGACCAGCGGTCTGCTCGGCCTCGATCAGGTCGGGCCGGCGCTCGAGCAGCAGCGACGGGCACGCCCGCCGGCACCTCGGGCGGCACGGTCTGCGTCGTCGAGCGCGCCGCCGCGCGGGATCGCGCCCGGCCGGGCGCCCGAGCAGCACGCGAGAGCTCGTTCTCCTTGGCGACGATCTGCCGCTCGAGGTCGGGCACGCGCGCGGCGGCCTGCGCGAGCGCGGCCTCGCCGCGCAGCGGGTCGAGCTTCGAGACGACGCCGCCCCGGTACTGGCGCTCGAACAGGTCGTAGCGTCTCCTGGAAGGACTCACCGACTGCGCGCGCGATCTCGAGCTCGAGGTCGAGCTCGAGCAGCTCGAAGTAGGCCTGCGCCACGCCGGTGACGAGCGAGAGCACGACGCCGCGCCGGAACGCCTCGGTGGCGAGCAGCTCGCGCGCGCGCCGCCTCGGTGGCGCGCCGGATGCGGCCCCAGACGTCGATCTCCCAGAACACGTTGAGCCGCGCGAGGAAGTCGTTGTCCGTCGAGCGGCCCTGTGTCGGGGCGCCCGAGCGTGGTGTCGTTGCCGCGGAAGGCGTCGGCCTCGTAGCCGAGCTGCGGGAACAGCTCGCCGCGCTGCACCGCCGCGCGCGTAGCGCGCTGCTCGACGTTCGCGGCCGCGGTCGGCGAGGTCGCGGTTGTTGTCGAGCGACTCGTGGACGAGCGCCTGCAGCACGTCGTCGTGGAACACCTCCCACCACGGCAGGTCGGCGATGCGAGGCCGTGCGCCTCGCGGCTGTGTCGCGGAAGGCGGGCGGCGTCGGCAGCTCGGGGCGCTCGTAGTTCGGGCCCGACCGCGCAGCCGAGCGCCGCGGCGACGACAGCGCGAGCGCGAGCACGCGCCGCGCGTTCACTCGCGGCCTCCCGCGACGGGCGCGGGGCGGCTCGGCAGCCGGCGGCGCCGCCGCCGGCTTCGCGCTCGCCGCGGCTCGCGAGGCGCTCGACCACGTAGAACGAGACCGGGATCAGGAAGATCGCGATCAGCGAGGCGGCGAGCATGCCGCCGATCACCGCGGTGCCGAGCAGCTTGCGCGCCTCGGCGCCGGAGCCGGTGGAGATCGCGAGCGGCACCACGCCGAGGATGAAGGCGAAGGCGGTCATCAGGATCGGGCGCAGGCGCAGCTTGGCGCCGGCCAGCGCGGCGTCGGCCGGCGCCTTGCCGCGCTCGTGCTCGTGCTTCGCGAACTCGACGATCAGGATGGCGTTCTTCGCGGCCAGGCCGATCAGCGTGACGAGGCCGATCTGCGCGAAGACGTTGTTCTCGAAGGCGCGCAGCCAGAGCGCGAGGAAGGCGCCGAAGACGGCGATCGGGATGCCGAGCAGCACGCTGAAGGGCAGCGACCAGCTCTCGTACTGCGCCGCCAGGATCAGGAACACGACGAGCAGCGAGAGGCCGAAGATCACGCTCGCCGGCACGCCCTCCTGCGCCTCCTTCTCCTGGAACGACATGCCGTTGTAGTCGAAGCCCATCTCGCGCGGCATGGTCTCGGCGAAGACCTGCTCGAGCGCCGCCATCACCTGCGCGGAGCTGAAGCCCGGGTTCGGCGCTCACGTTGATCTGCGCCGCGCGGTACTCGTTGAAGCGCATCGTGAACTCGGGGCCGGAGACCGGCTCCATCGCCACCAGCGCCGAGAGCGGCACGTCGTCGCCCGCGGCGTTGAGCACGTAGAACTGGCCGACGTTCTCGGCGCGCGTGCGGAACTCGCCCTCGGCCTGCACGTACACCTGCCAGGTGCGGCCGAAGCGGTTGAAGTAGTTGACGAAGTAGCCGCCCATGAAGGCCTGCAGCGTCTGGTAGACGCTGTCGATCGCGACGCCCTGCTTCAGCACCTTGTCGCGGTCCACGTTCGGCGAAGAGCTGCGGCACGTCGGCCATGAAGGTCGTGGTGACCGAGGCGATCTCGGGGCGCTTGCGCGCCTCGGCCATGAAGCGCTGGGTGTTCTCGGCGAGGAACTCGACGTCGCCGCCCGAGCGGTCCTCGAGCATGAAGGTGACGCCGCCGGAGGTGCCGACGCCGGGGATCGCCGGCGGCGGGAAGGCGAAGGCGATCGCCTCCGGCAGCTTCGCCGAGCTCGCTGTTGATGTGCGCCTTGATGGCGCGCGTACTGCTCCTCGGGCTCCGTGCGCTCGCCCCAGTCTTTGAAGGTGACGAAGTAGAAGGCGTTGTACGTGGCGTACACCGTGGAGAGCAGGCTGAAGCCGACGACGGTGTTGTAGCTCTGCACGCCCGGCGTCTTCGGCCAGGATCTCCTCGATCTGCTGGCACACCGCGTCGGTGCGCTGCAGCGAGGCGGCGTTCGGGAGCTGCACCGCCAGGTAGAAGTAGCCCTGGTCCTCCTCGGGCAGGAAGCCGCCCGGCAGGCGCGAGCCGAACAGGCCGGCGAGCACCGTGACGCCGGCGAGCAGCAGCATGGCGCGCGCCGACTTCCGGATCAGCACGCCGCACCAGTGCACGTAGCCGTCGGTGGCGCGCTCGAAGACGCGGTTGAACCAGCGGAAGAAGGCGCCGAGCGGCCCGCGCGCGGGCTTCTTCGGGCGCAGCAGCAGCGCGCGAGAGCGCGGGCGAGAGCGTGAGCGCGTTGAAGGCCGAGAGCAGCACCGAGACCGCGATCGTGACGGCGAACTGCTGGTAGAGCCGGCCGGTGATGCCCGGGATGAAGGCGGTCGGCAGGAACACGGCGGTGAGGATCAGCGCGATCGCGACCACCGGGCCCGACACCTCGGACATCGCCTTGAGCGTCGCGTCGCGCGGCGAGAGGCCGTGCTCGATGTGGTGCTCGACCGCCTCGACGACCACGATCGCGTCGTCGACCACGATGCCGATCGCGAGCACGAGCGCCAGCAGCGAGAGCGTGTTGATCGAGAAGCCGAACACCGGGAACAGCACGAAGGTGCCGACCAGCGAGACCGGCACGGCGAGCAGCGGGATCAGCGTGGCGCGCCAGCCCTGCAGGAAGATGAACACGACGAGGATGACGAGGACGATCGCCTCGACCAGCGTGTGCAGGATCTCGTTGATGCCCTCGCTCACGGCGAGCGTGGTGTCGAGCGAGACCGTGTAGTCGAGATCGGCCGGGAAGCGCTGCTTCAGCTCCTCCATCAGCGCGCGCGCCTCGCTCATGGTGTCGATCGCGTTCGAGCCGGGCGTCTGGTAGACGGCGACGATCGCGGCGGGCTTGCCGTTCAGGCGGCCCGTCAGGTTGTAGACCTGCGCGCCGAGCTCGACGCGCGCCACGTCGCGCACGCGGATCACCGAGCCGTCGGGCAGCGCGCGCACGACGATGTCGCCGAACTGCTCCTCGGTGACGAGGCGACCCTGCGCGCGCACCGTGTAGGTGAACTCCTGGCCGGGCGGCACCGGCTCGCCGCCGACCTGGCCGGCCGGGTTCACCGTGTTCTGCTCGCGGATCGCGGAGACGATCTCGGGCACGGTGATGTCGCGCTGGGCCAGCACGTCGGGCCGCACCCAGAGGCGCATCGCGTACTGGCCGGCGCCGAAGATCGACACCTGCCCGATGCCGGGCACGCGCCCCATCGGGTCGTAGATGTTGATGTAGGCGTAGTTGGCCAGGAACTGCGCGTCGTAGGTGCCGTTCGGCGAGTAGAGCGAGAACAGCGCGAGCGGGCTGGTCGTCGACTTCTTGATGGTGACGCCGTAGTTGCGCACGTCCTCGGGCAGCTTCGACTCGGCCTGCGTGAAGCGCATCTGCGACAGCACCTGGTCGATGTTGGGATCGGTGCCGACGTCGAAGTTGACGTACAGCGTCATGTTCCCGGCGTTGGTGTTCACCGAGTACATGTAGATCGAGTCGTCGACGCCGTTCATCTGCTGCTCGATGGGCGTCGCCACCGACTGCTCGACGGTGAGCGCGTCGGCGCCGACGTAGGTCGTCGCGAGCTGGATCGCGGGCGGCGCGATGTCGGGGAACTGCGCGATCGGGAGCTGCGACGATCGCGACGACGCCGAGCAGCACCGTCAGGATCGAGATCACGATCGCGACGATCGGCCGGCGGACGAAGAACTCCGCCACGCGCGCTACTCCACCGGTGGCCGGCTGCGGCCGGCAGCGGTCGGCGCCGCGGCCGCTGCGGATGCGGATGCGGGCGGTGCGCCGGCGAGCTCGGCCGGCGCCGGCTTCGGCGCCACCATCATGCCGGGCCGCACCTTCTGGAAGCCCTCGACGACCACGCGCTCGCCGGCGGCTGACGCCCTGCGTCACCACCTGGAGCGTCCCCCAGGTCGGTCCCCTTCGTGACGGTGCGCACCTCGACCTTGTCGTCGGCGCCGACCACGCGTGAGCTGCGCGAGGCCCTGGAGATCCTGGACGGCGCGCGCGCGGCACGACCAGCGCGTCCTTGCGCGACGTCGGTCTCGGCGCGCACGCGCGCGTACTGGCCGGGCCGCAGCCGATCTGCCCGGGTTCGGGAACTCGCCCTTCACGGTGATGGTGCCGGTGCGCGGGTCGACCTCGAGGCCGGCGGGGTAGGCCGTGCCGCGGTGCGGGTAGATCGTGCCGTCGGCGAGGACCAGCTCGAGGCCGTGCCCTGCGAAGGCGCCCCGCTCGACCGCCGCCGCGATGCGCGCCGCGAAGCGCAGGTACTCCTGCTCGCGACAGCGGAAACGAGACGCGGATCGGATCGAGCTGCGACACCGTCGTGAGCGGCTCGGGATCGATCGGGCCGACCAGGTCGCCGAGCTGCGCCTTGGCGACGCCCGACGATGCCGTCGATCGGCGAGCGGATCTCCGTGAAGCCGAGGTCGATCCGCGCCTTCTCGAGCGCGGCGCGCGCGGCCTGCACGGCGGCCTCGTTCGAGCGCATGCCGCTGCACGGAGTTGTCGTACTCCTGCTGGCTGACCGCGCCTTCCTGCGACGAGCGGCGTGTAGCGGGCGACGTCGAGGCGGGTGAGCTCGAGCGCGGCCTCGCGCGCGTCCGAGATCGCCCTTGCGCCTGATCGAGCGCCGCCTGGAACGGGCGCGGGTCGATCTGGAAGAGCAGGTCGCCGCTGCTTGACGAGCTGGCCTTCCTGGTAGTCGCGCGAGACCAGGTAGCCCGCGACCTGCGCGCGGATCGTCGGCGTCGACCGAGCCCTCGGTGGTGCCGAGCCACTCGAGCACGACCGGCACGTCGCGCGTGGCCACCGTCGATGACGAGCACCTCGGGCGGCGGGCGGCGGCGGGCGCTTCGGCGCCGCCCGCAGGCGAGAGCGAGACAGAGCTGCCCCAAGAAACGGCACGTACCGGGGGAGGGGGGACATCGGACTCCGTTCGTTCCGTCGAGCGGGGAAGACGAGCTAGCCTAGCGCGCCTGCGATGTCCGAATCCAGCAAGACCGAAGCTCCGCGCGGCTGGTACCGCCGCTTCGTCGAACGCCTCGATCCGGGCGAGCGGCTCGGCGAGCTGCTCTTCGGCCTGATCATGGTGCTCACGTTCACGCTCGGCGCGGGCATCGAGCTGCGGGCGATCGGGAGGAGACGCGCGAGCTCCTGATCGCGGCGCTCGGCTGCAACGCCGCGTGGGGCATCATCGACGCGCGCGCTCTACCTGATGGCGCAGCTCTCGGAGCGAGGCCGCCTCCATCGCCTGGTGAAGGCGATCCAGGCTGACGCCCGACGCGCGAGCGGGCGCTCGCGCTCGTCGACCGGGAGCTCGACGAACGGCTGCCGGAGATCGTGCGAGCGGACGTGCGGGCGTCGCTCGACGCGCACGTGCTCGAGCGTGTGCGCGAGATGAAGCTCGCGCCCAACCGTGTGACCGCGGAGGACCTGTGGGCCGCGCTCGCCGTCTTCTGGCTCGTCTTCCTCACGGCGTTGCCGGCGGTGTTGCCCTTCCTCGTGATCCGCGACGCCGCAGATCGCGATGCGCGTCTCGAACGCGGTGCTGATCGGCCTGCTGTTCTACGTGGGCTGGCGGTGGGCGGGCTACACGGGTGCGCGCCCCTGGTGCACGGGGCTCTTCATGGCGCTGCTCGGCGTCGCTCTCGTGGTCGTGGCGATCGCGCTCGGCGGCTGATCCGCACCGGAGGCCGAGCGTGAGCTGGCTCCTGCTCTTCGTTCCCGTCGCGATCGGGCTCGAGCATCTCGCGCCCGAGCGCCACCTGCTGATCTTCGCTCGCGTCCGCGCTCGCGATCGTGCCGCTCGCCGGCTGGATGGGGCGCGCCACCGAGCAGCTCGCCGCGCGCATCGGCGAAGGTGTGGGCGGGCTGCTTGAACGCGACCTTCGGCAACGCCGCCGAGCTGATCATCGCCTTCGCGGCGCTGCGCGCCGGGCTGCACACCGTGGTGAAGGCGTCGCTGGTCGGCTCGATCGTCGGCAACATCCTGCTCGTGCTCGGCGCGGCGATGCTGGCCGGCGGGCTGCGTCACAAGGAGCAGCACTACAACGCCGGCCGGCGCGCGCTCGCAGGCGACCACTGCTCACGCTGGCCGCGATCGCGCTGATCCTGCCCGCCGCGTACCGCGTCGCGGCCCGAGCCGAGCGTGCCCCGAGATCGGCCCGCTCAGCGTGTGGATCGCGCTGGTGCTGCTCGTGGTCTACGCCGCGAACCTGGTGTTCTCGCTCGTGACCCACGCGGCGCTCTTCGCGGGCTCGCACGAAGCGGAGGCAGGAGACGCACGGCGCCGCCTGGAGCCTCGGCCGTGCTGCGGGCGTGCTCGCGGCCGCCACGGCGGCGATCGCCTGGATGAGCGAGATCCTGGTCGGCGCGATCGAACCGACGCGCGCAGGCGCTCGGGCTGAACGACGCCTTCGTCGGTGTGTTCGTGGTGGCGATCCTCGGCAACGCCGCCGAGCATGCCACGGCAGTCACGGCGGCGATGAAGAACCGCATGGATCTCGCGCTCTCGATCGCGATCGGCTCGAGCGTGCAGGTGGCGCTGTTCGTGGCGCCGCTGCTCGTGCTCGTG
Source organism: uncultured delta proteobacterium (assembly GCA_963716895.1). GTDB lineage: Bacteria > Myxococcota_A > UBA9160 > UBA9160 > UBA6930 > JBFIYM01. Next base: position 1,084,114 of record CAVQUJ010000010.1, on the reverse strand, counting down.
AGCCTCGTCGTCGGGCCGGCCCCGATGGACCTCGCGTTCACCGGCGGCATGGTGCTGACGGTGCTGCTGGCGGTGCTGATCACGGGGCAGGTGGCCGGCGACGGCCGCTCAGACTGGCTGAAGGGCGTCCAGCTGCTCGCCGTCTACGCGGTCCTCGGCCTCGCCTACTTCTTCGCGCCCGCCGCCTGAGCGCGCGAGCGTCTCCGACGGCCGCTCGCAGAACAGCGCGCGGTACTCGGCGGCGAAGCGTCCGAGCTGCCAGAAGCCCCAGCGCATCGCGACGTCGGTCACCTGCGTGACTCCGCGCTCACCGGAGCGAAGCTCGCACTCGACGCGGTTCAGCCGGCGCAGGCGCAGGTAGCGGACCGGCGTGATACCGAGCTGCTCGCGGAACGCGTACTCGAGCGTGCGTTCGCTCGTGCCGGCGACCGCGCACAGCTCGGCGAGCGACGGAAGCTCGCGTTCGTAGGCATCCAGGTACTCCTCGACGCACCGTACGGCCGCGCGTCGGCGCGACCCGGCTTCGAGACGCGCGGTGCGCTGATCGGCGCAGCGCCGGAGCGTGGCGGCCAGGTGCAGGAACTCTCCGACCTGCACGCGGCGAGCCTCCGGGGGCAACGGCCCCACCGCCAGCGCGCTCGCCACCCGCGAACGGAGCGGCTCCGCGTTCGCTGCGGCGCCGATGAGCAGGAAGTTGTCGGTCCGCCGCGGCGCGCGGTCGCCGCCCTCGAGCAACGCTTCGACGCGCTCGAGGCTGCCGCGCTCGACGGCGAAGGACGACGCGTCGAGCGCTCCGCGCGTGGTGATCTCCCAGTCGCGCTGGAGCGCGAGGACGTTGTCGCGCTCCAGCGGAATCCCGCACCACGTTCCGCCTTCCGCTGCGACGGCCGAGAACGAGACGTAGCTGCGCGGACGCGCGCAGCGCACCCGCAGCGCGGAGCTCCAGCGCTCGCGCGCGAGCGCAACGACCCCATCGGAACGCTCGTGGAGCGCTCCCTGGAACGCGCCGGCGCGGAGGCGCACGTAGTGCCGCCCGCGTTCGGGCTGCGCGACGGACAGCGCCTCCGCCTCGTCTGTCTCGATGGAGACGCTTCGGACCGGCAGTGCTTGCGGATTCTGCATAGTGGGACGTCCGGGGCTCACGCTACCTCTGCTCCCGCTCGGCCCCAACCTCCGCTGTTCCAGAACGACCGCTAACCTGCAGCCCGTGGGGCGTCGTGCCTCGCATGTGACGGCGGCCGGGAGCAGGGTGCACGGCGCAGGCGGCACGGGACTTGCTCTCGGTGTGACGATCTACGAGGAAGCGGATGCAGGACTCACGCTTCGGCCACGAGCTCGCGATGCGTTCTGCATCGCGGCCGCTCTAGAGCGCGGGGCGGAGCGTGGACACGCCTGGCAAGAGCGCCGCGCCGAAGGCCCTCGGCCTCGCGGCCTGCACGGCGCTCGTGGTCGGCAACATGGTGGGCTCGGGCTTCTACCTCTCGCCCACGGCCCTCGCGCCGTATGGCCTTCTCGCGCCGCTGGCCTGGATCGTGATGGGAGTCGGCGCGATCTGCCTGGGCCTCTCGTTCGCGCGCCTCGCGCGCCTGCTCCCCGCGACGGGCGGCCCGTACGCGTACACGCGCGCCGCGTACGGCGACTTCCCGGGCTTCCTGATCGCGTGGGGCTACTGGCTTTCGATCTGGTGCTCGCTGCCGGCGATCGCGGTCGCGTTCACCGGCTACCTGATCAAGTTCGTCCCCTCGCTGCACGGCAATCGCCCGATCGTCATCGGCGTGACGATCGGCGCGATCTGGCTCGTGATGCTCGTGAACCTGCGCGGTGTCAGCTCGGCGGGCACCTTCGCCGAGCTCTCCACGTTCACGAAGCTCGTCCCGCTCGGGATCGTCGCGCTGCTCGGCTTGTTCTTCGCGGACTTCGGCAATCTCTCCGAGTTCAACCCGAGCGGGCAGTCCCTGCTCCAGGCCAGCGGCGCCCTCGCGCCGCTCACCATGTTCGCGTACCTCGGCCTCGAGTCGGCGACGGTGCCGGCCGGCGACGTGCGCGATCCCGAGCGCACGATCCCGCGCTCGACGATGCTCGGCATCGGGATCGCCGGCCTGCTCTACGTGCTCGGCACGGTCGTGGTGATGGGCGTCCTGCCGCGCGAGACCCTGCTGACGTCGGCGGCGCCCTTCTCCGACGCGGCGAGCGCAATGTGGGGCCCGTGGGCCGGCGGCGCGATCGGCGTCGCCATCATGATCTCCTCGTTGGGCGCGCTCAACGGCTGGACGCTGCTGATGGGCCAGGTGCCGATGGCGGCTGCGCAGGACGGGCTGTTCCCGGCCGTCTTCGGCCGCGTGTCGTCGCGTGGCGTTCCCGCCTTCGGGATCGTGCTCTCGGTCTCCCTCGCGACGGCGCTGCTCCTGCTCCAGGCCAGCGGCGGCGCGCGCCTCGCCGGCTTCTACAGCGCGATCGTGAACCTGAGCACGATGACCGCGGTCGTTCCGTACGTCTTCTGCGCGGGGGCGGCGGTAATCCTGACGCGGCGTACGGGCGGAACGCTCCGCCCTTCGCCGGTGGACGTGGTCGCGTTCGCGTTCTCGGTCTTCACCGTCTGGGGCTGCGGGCCCGAGGCGGTGCTGCACGGCTTCCTGCTGCTGCTGCTCGGGATTCCGGTCTACATCCGGAGCCTGCGCGAGCGGCACGTGCCGGCGGCCGTTCGAGCCTGAGGGGGAACATGCAGGAGTTCGGCGTTCATTCGGAGGTCGGGAAGCTCCGCACCGTGATGGTGTGCCGGCCGGGGCTCGCCCATCAGCGCCTCACGCCGGGCAACTGTCGCGACCTGCTCTTCGACGACGTGATCTGGGTCCACGAGGCGCAGAAGGATCACTACGACTTCGTGCTGAAGATGCGCGAGCGCGGCGTCGAGGTGCTCGAGCTGCACGAGATGCTCGCGCGAAACGCTCGACGCGAAGGAGGCGCGCGCCTTCGTGCTCGACCGCCGCATCACGGCCAACGCCGTGGGCCTCGGCGCGGCCGAGGTCCTCCGCCCCTGGCTCGACGAGATGCCGAGCCAGAAGCTCGCGGAGCACCTGATCGGCGGTATCGCGATCTCCGACATCCCCGAGGCCGACCTCAAGGGGACGCTGGTCGAGGCCTTCGGGGGTCCCGACTTCGTCCTGCCGCCGATCCCGAACACGCTGTTCCAGCGCGATCCTTCCTGCTGGATCTACGGTGGCGTCACCTGCAACCCGATGTACTGGCCGGCGCGCAAGCCCGAGACCCTGCTCCAGCGTGCCGTCTACAAGTTCCACCCCACGTTCGCGGGCGGAGACTTCCGCATCTGGTGGGGCGACGCGGACGAGGACTACGGCGCGGCATCGCTCGAGGGCGGCGACGTCATGCCCATCGGCAAGGGCGTCGTGCTCATCGGCATGGGCGAGCGCACGACCCGCCAGGCGGTGTTCCAGGTGGCCGCGCGGCTGTTCGAGCACGGAGCGGCGAAACGCGTGGTCGCCTGCCTGATGCCGAAGAGCCGCGCGGCGATGCACCTCGACACCGTGTTCACGTTCTGCGACCGCGACGTGGTGACGGTCTACCGCGAGGTGGTGGACCAGATCCGCTGCTACAGCGCGTGGCCCACCGACGGCCGCGGCGGCTTCGAGATCCGCAAGGACGAGAAGCCACCTGCTCGACGTGGTGACGGAGGCGCTCGAGCTGAAGAAGCTGCGCGTGGTCGAGACGGCCGGCGACGCCTACGAGGTCGAGCGCGAGCAGTGGGACGACGGCAACAACGTCGTCGCGCTCGAGCCCGGCGTCGTCGTTGCCTACGACCGCAACACCCACACCAATACGCGGCTCCGCAAGGCCGGCGTCGAGGTCATCACGGTGCGGGGCTCCGAGCTGGGCCGCGGCCGCGGCGGAGGACACTGCATGACGTGCCCGATCTTGCGCGATCCCGCCTACTGACCAACGAGAGGAGTGGAATCATGAGCCTCAACCTACGCAACCGCTCGCTGCTCACCGTCCAGGACTACACGCAGCGCGAGTTCAAGTACCTGCTCGACCTCGCGCGCGACCTCAAGCGCGCCAAGTACGCGCGCACCGAGCAGAAGCATCTCGAGGGGAAGGAGATCTGCCTGATCTTCGAGAAGACCTCGACCCGCACGCGCTGCGCCTTCGAGGTCGCCTGCTACGACCAGGGCGCCAACGTGACGTATCTCGATCCGGCCGGCTCGCAGATCGGGCACAAGGAGTCGTTCAAGGACACGGCCCGGGTGCTCGGGCGGATGTACGACGCGATCGAGTACCGGGGCTCGTCGCAGACGGGCGTCGAGCAGCTCGCGAAGTACGCGGGCGTGCCCGTCTACAACGGCCTCACCGACGAGTACCACCCGACGCAGATGATCGCCGACGTCATGACGATGCGAGAGCACAGCGACAAGCCCATCAGCGACATCAAGTACGCCTACGTCGGCGACACGCGCTCGAACATGGGGCACTCGCTGATGATCGCGGGCTGCATGATGGGCATGGACGTGCGCATCTGCGGGCCGCGCAAGCTGTGGCCTTCGGAGGAGTATCAGAAGATCGCTCGCGAGCTCGAAGCGCGGTACGGCGCGACGCTGACGATCACCGACGACCCCGCGGCCGCGGTGAAGGGCGTCGACTTCATCCATACCGACGTCTGGGTCTCGATGGGCGAGCCGAAGGAGGTGTGGAAGGAGCGGATCGCGCTGCTCATGCCCTTCCAGGTGAACATGAAGCTGATTCGCGCCAGCGGGAACTCGAAGGTGAAGTTCATGCACTGCCTGCCGGCCTTCCACGACACCGAGACGACGCTCGGCAAGCAGATCGCCGAGACGTACGGCATCAGCGACGGCCTCGAGGTCACCAACGAGGTCTTCGAGTCCGAGCTGAACGTCGCGTTCGAGCAGGCCGAGAACCGCCTCCACACGATCAAGGCGCTGCTCGTCGCCACGCTGGGCGAGTGACGCCCCGAGGAGCCGAACCGTGGAAGCCCCCACCCTCCCCATCCCGTTTCCCAAGCTCCTGAAGATCGTCGCGATCGTCGACGGCGAGAACCCTCAGGTCAAAGAGCTTCTCGCGCGGATCTCGGCGGACAACTACCAGATCGAGGTGACCGACCGCTTCGAGCGCGACGTGTCCGAGGATGCAGACGTCGGCGCGTACATCGCCTGGATCGATGGCGAGCGCCTCGAGAAGGGGCGCGAGCTCGCTCGCCAGGTCCGGGCGGCCGGCTTCCACACGCCACTCTGGGCCCTCGCCGACTCCGCCCGCATCTCCGACCTCAGCGCCTTCGAGATCGCCGGCGAGATCCAGGGCTTCATCTATCTCGGGCAGCAGACACCCGGCTACTACGCGAAGCAGGTCATCGCCAGCCTGATCGAGTACGGCACGAGCCTGCTGCCGCCGTTCTTCGGCGGCCTGATGCGCTACGACGAAGAAGCCAACGTCGCATTCGACTGTCCCGGCCACCAGGGCGGCCAGTTCTACCGCAAGTCGCCCGCCGGCCAGCTCTTCTTCAAGCACTTCGGCGAGGGGATCTTCCGCAACGATCTGTGCAACGCCGACGTCGATCTCGGAGATCTGCTCATCCACGAAGGCGCTGCCGCGCGGGCGCAGCAGCACGCCGCGCGCGTGTTCGGCGCGGACAAGACCTACTTCGTCCTCAACGGGACCAGCACCTCCAACAAGGTGGTCACGAGCGCGATCCTGAAGCGGGGCGATCTCGTCCTGTTCGACCGCAACAACCACAAGTCGCTGCATCAGGGCGCGTTGGTCCAGGCCGGGGCGATCCCGATCTACCTCCCGACCGCGCGCAACCCGTTCGGCATGGTCGGCGCCGTCGACTGGGACGCCTGGGACGAGAAGTCCATCCGCGCACAGATCCGCGCGAATCCGCACGTGAAGGACGGGCGCCACGCAGCGGAGCGGCCGTTCCGGCTCGCCTGCATCCAGCTCGCGACGTACGACGGCACCGTGTACAACGCGCGCAAGGTGCTCGAGAAGATCGGGCACCTGTGCGACTACGTGCTCTGGGACGAGGCCTGGATCGGCTACAACGCGTTCCATCCGCTGTTCGCGGACCACAGCCCGATGCGGCTCGAGAACCTGGGCCCCGAGATGCCCGGGCTGTTCTCGACCCAGTCGGTGCACAAGCAGGGCGCGGGCTTCTCGCAGGCCTCCCAGATCCACAAGCGCGACGGGCACATCCACGGCCAGCGCCGCTACATCGAGCACAAGCGCTTCAACGAGGCGTATCTGATCCACGCGTCCACGTCGCCGTTCTATCCGCTCTTCGCCTCACTCGACGTGAATGCCAAGGTGCACGAGGGCAAGAGCGGCGAGATGCTCTGGGACCGCTGCATCGAGCTCGGGATCGAGACCCGCAAGAAGCTCCGCGAGATCACCCGCTACTTCGAGCGCATCGGGCTCAGCCCCCGCGAGCAGTGGTTCTTCGACCCGTTCGTTCCCGACGAGGTGACCTTGCGCGGCTCGCCCTTCAGCCCGGACGTCAGCGGCGCGCGCTGGGAGGACCTGCCCACCGAGGTGATCAAGCGCGAGCAGCAGTGCTGGAACTTCCACCCCGAGAGCAAGTGGCACGGCTACTCGGGCTACGCCGACGGCTATGCGATGGTCGACCCGAACAAGCTCACGCTGCTGACCCCGGGCATCGACCGCAAGACCGGCGAGTACCTCGACTTCGGCGTGCCCGCGACGGTGGTGGCCAATTACCTGCGCGAGCAGCGCGTGGTGCCGGAGAAGTGCGACCTCAACAGCCTGCTGTTCCTGATGACCCCGGCCGAGGACGAGAGCAAGCTCAACACGCTCATTGCCAAGCTGGTGAAGTTCAAGAACCTGTGGGATCGGGACGCGTCGTTGGCGGAGACGCTGCCGAGCGTGTGCGCGGCGCATCGCGAGCGCTACGCCGGCTACGGACTGCGGCAGATCTGCGACGAGATGCACGACTTCTACCGCAAGGCCGACATCAAGAACCTGCAGCGGCTCTGCTTCCGCGCGTCGAGCTTCCCCGAGCAGGCGATGAGCGCGCAGGACGCCTATCACGCGCTGGTCGCGAACGACGTCGAGTACGTCCCCTTGGAGAAGGCGAAGGGACGCATCGCGGCGACCCTCGCGCTGATCTATCCGCCGGGCATCGGCGTCGTCGTGCCCGGCGAGCGCTGGGACGAACGCGCGCAGCCGATGCTCGACTACTTCCTCGCCTTCCAGGAGTCCTTCAACCGCTTCCCCGGCTTCAACTACGAGGTGCAGGGCGTGTTCCAGGAGCGCGTGGACGGCCGTATCCGGTTCTTCACCTACGTGGTCAACGAATAGCGGGTCCGAGTAGAGGAGGGATTGCGATGCGCATCGTCGTCGCGCTCGGTGGCAACGCGCTGCTCCGTCGGGGGGAGCCGCTGACGGCGGAGGTGCAGCGCAAGAACGTCAAGATCGCCGTGGAGGCGATCGCGCCGCTCGCGGCCGAGCACCAGCTCGTGATCAGCCACGGCAACGGCCCGCAAGTGGGGCTGCTCGCGCTCCAGGGCTCGGCCTACAAGCCCGACGAGGCTTTCCCGCTCGACGTGCTCGGCGCCGAGACCGAGGGGATGATCGGCTACATGATCGAGCAGGAGCTCGGGAACCTGCTGCCCTTCGAGGTGCCCTTCGCGACGCTCCTCACCATGGTGGAGGTCGATCCGAAGGATCCGGGCTTCCAGAATCCGACGAAGTTCGTGGGGCCCGTGTACGAGCAGCCGGAATCGGAGCGGATCGCCAAGCAGAAGGGCTGGGTGTTCAAGCAGGACGGGGCCAAGTGGCGTCGCGTCGTGGCGTCACCACAGCCGAAGCGCATCTTCGAGATCCGCCCCGTGAAGTGGCTGCTCGAGCACGGCACGGTGGTGATCTGCGCGGGAGGCGGCGGCATCCCGACGATGTACGAGCCGGGCGCGGACCGGAAGCTGATCGGAGTCGAGGCGGTGGTGGACAAGGACGCGTGCTCCGAGCTGCTCGCCCGCGAGGTCGAAGCCGACCTCTTCATCATGGCCACCGACACCGACGCCGTGTACGTCGACTGGGGCAAGCCCACGCAGCGGAGCATCCACCGCGCGAGCCCGGCGGCGATCCGAGCGCACCCGTTCCCGGCGGGCTCGATGGGCCCGAAGGTGGACGCCGCCTGCGAGTTCGCGCTCGCCACGGGACACACCGCGGCGATCGGCGCGCTCGCCGACATCGCCGCGATCGTGCGCGGCGAGAAGGGCACCCTGATCGATCGGGCCTTCCCGGGGCTCCGCTACCACGGCTGAGGCCGGCGAGATGACCGAAGCACCGCTCGCCGCGACGCGAGAGACGCTCAAGACGCCCCGCGCGGCCGGGGTCGCCGGGATCCTCTTCGCGGTGCTGTACTCCAGCAGCATCGTGCTCGTCCGGCTCTCGGTCCCGCCCGATCTGGCGGATCACGGAGTCTGGCTCCGAGAGCGGGCCGGCAGCGTCGCTCTCGCGCTCAGCCTGGTGCCGTTCGCGGGCATCGCCTTCCTCTGGTTCATGGGCGTGGTGCGCGACCGCATCGGGCTCCTGGAGGGCCAGTTCCTCTCGACCGTGTTCTTCGGCAGCGGCCTTTTGTTCGTGGCGATGACGTTCGTGTCCGCGGCGCTCGCCGGCGGCCTGCTGTCGATCCACGCCGCCGAGGCCGGCCAGCTGATCGACAGCGGCTTGTACACCCTCCTGCGCGCGGTGGTGCTCCGCATCACCAGTGCGTACGCCGTCAAGATGGCCGGCGTGTTCATGATCTCGCTGGCGACCATCGCGCTGCGTACCGCGGTCATGCCTCGGGTGCTGACCCTCGCCACGCTACGTGCTGGCGTTCGGCCTCCTGCTCAGCATCGGCACGAGCCTCTGGGTCGCGTTGATCTTTCCTGCGTGGGTGTGCGCGGTCAGCGTCCACATCCTCGTGTCGAACCTGCACCACGGATCCGTGACCTCATGAGGGGCTTTCTCGCAGCCGCGTGTCTGGCGGTGACGCCGCTCGTCTGGACACCAGCTGTTGCCCGCGCACAGGATCCGGCCCCGACAGAGTCCGCTCCGGACGTGGCGACCGAGTTCTCCGACCCGCTCACGACCCTGCCGCAGCTCTTCCTCAACGACGCCTTCACCCCGGAGAGCTACGGCACCGCTGCGAACCTCAACCGGCTGACGGCCCGACTGATCGTGCCCCGCGTGCCGAGCTCTTCGCTGCTCCCCTTCGTCCAGCTCATCCGGCCGAGCTTCTCGCTCGTGACCGTGCCGAGCGGCAAGGGCAGCGGCACCCACACCGCATTCGGGGACACGCAGCTCTTCGATCTCGGCGTCCTCCCGTGGCCGGACCGGAAGAGCGGACTCATGATGGGCGTCGGGCCGGTGTTCGTCTTCCCGACGGCGACGGACGAGGACGCGGGACAGGGCGCGTGGCAGGTGGGTCCCGCGTTCGCCGCCATCTACAAGGGGATCCCCGGGCTCCTGCTCGGGTGCCTCGTGCAGAATCCCATCTCTTTCGCCTACACCGGCGCGGGCCGCGACCCCGTCAGCACGCTGTTGTTGCAGCCGGTGGTGATGGCCTACCTCGGCAAAGGCTTCTACGTGAAGTCCGCGGACTCGACGTGGTCGCTCGGCTGGCGCGACGGCACCGCGCGGATCATCCCGGTCAGTCTCGGGCTCGGCTACGTGATGCTCCGCGACGGCTGGCCGCCGCTCAACGTGTTCGCGAGCGGAGAGTGGACGGTCTATCGGGAGAACGCGCCCGTCGCGCCCCAGACGACCCTCCGGCTCGGCGTGACGGTCGCCTTTCCGCAGTGGAGACCCTGGTAGATGAGATGGATCCAGCGCTATCGGCTCTCGAACTTCGTCCGCTCGGCGCTCTGGCTGGTGCCGCTCGCGCAGCATGTTCCTCGCCCTGGTGCTCACGCCGCATCCTGCGCTGGATCGATCAGGCGACGGGCTGGGCGCTCTTCGGGTTCGGCCCGCAGGGAGCGCGCGCGCTCCTCGCCATGCTCGCCGCCTCGATGCTGTCGCTGCTGGTGTTCATGCTCTCCTCGCTGCTGATCGCCGTGCAGATCGCGAGCGCCCAGCTCACGCCGCGCGTGATCGCGGTCACCTTCCTGCGCGACCGGCCGGTCAAGTTCACGATCGGGCTCGTCGTCTTCACCTTCATGCTGTCGATCGGGGTGCTGGGCCGCAGCGAGGACGCGGTGCTGCAGCTCTCCACGGCGGTCTGCATCCTCGCGAGCCTCGTGAGCATCGCCATGTTCCTGTTCCTGGTGGACTACGCGCTCAAGGCGCTGCGGCCCGTGAGCGTGGTCGGCCGGGTGGCGGCGGAGGGATTCAAGGTCGTCGAGGACGTCTACCCCGCATCTGCTGGGAACGAAGATCGACCGCCGGCGCATCGACGCTCCCGTCGGCGCCGGGGCCCGTCGATCGAACGATCCAGCACGCGGGCGCCTCGGCCGTGCTGATCGCGGCGGATTTCCGCTGGCTGTCGGCGGCCGGGATCGCCGCGCGGGGGCTGATCGAGCTGGTGCCGCGCGTGGGCGAGTTCATCGCGGTCGGCGAGCCGCTGTTCCATCTCCGCGGAGGCGCGGCCGCTCTCGATGACGCGTCGCTGCGAGCCGCGCTCGCCTTCGGCCAGGAGAGGACGCTGGAGCAGGATCCGATGTTCGCGTTCCGGATCCTCGTCGACATCGCGGCCAAGGCGCTGTCGCCCGCCATCAACGATCCCACCACGGCGGTGCTCGCGATCGACCAGATCCACCGTCTGCTGCGCGTGATCGGCAAGCGTCACCTCGATACCGAGGCGATGCTCGACGAGAGCGGAGCGCTCGGCGTGGCCTTCCATACTCCCGATTGGGAGGACTACGTGATCCTCGCCGTCAGCGAGATCCGCCAGTACGGGCGCGGCAGCTTCCAGGTCGTGCGTCGGCTGCGCGCCATGCTGGAGAACCTGATCGCCAGCCTGCCCGCGGATCGCCGGCCGCCGCTCGAGGTGCAGCTGCGCATGCTCGAGCGCTCCGTCGGGCGCGACTTCCCCGACGCGGAGGATCGCGAGAGCGCCGCCTTCGCCGATCCCCAGGGCATCGGTCACGTCGAGTAGCGAGCAGGCGCTCCGGCGCTCAGCCCATCCACCGAGCCCATGCTCGGTCAGCACTTTCAGACGTGCTCGATCGGAGTAGCTTCATAGGCGAGGTCGGCCCGTCATCTCGTGCACAAGCCAGATCGGGCTACTGGCCGGGCTCACAAGGAAGTCGATGCTCTCGATCATCCTCATCGCGGGCGTTCTGGTGGCCGTCACTGTGGCCGTGCATGCTGCCGGGACCACCGTGCTGCTGAAGGGCTTGAGGAGGTGGCACGCAATCCCGCCGACGCGCTTCTGGCTGATCACTCGGTTGTTGGTTGTCGTCGCGTGGTGGCTGGTTCTGCTTCATCTGGCGGAAATCTTGATCTGGGGGTTGTTCTATCTGTGGTTGGGATGCCTGCCCGATGCTGAATCGGCGGTCTACTTTTCCGGAGTCACCTACACGACCATGGGCTACGGCGACCTGGTGCTCGCGAAGCCTTGGCGGGTGCTCGCAGCGATCGAGGGTTTGACGGGCGTCCTCATGTGCGGCTTGTCCACGGGTGTATTCTTCGCTGGCGTGAACCGCATCTATCAGGCGGTACACCCACCGACGAGGTGAGCTGCCGCACTGGCAGGGGAATGAAACATGACCAGTGCATTCTTATGGGGTCTGTTTGCAGCCTCTTCATTGTTGATCGGCGGATTGCTTGCGTTCTGGTTCAGGATCAGCAACGGGATGCTGGGCCTGATCATGGCATTCGGTTCCGGGGTGTTGATATCCGCGGTGGCTTTCGAACTGGCCCACGAGTCCGTGGAGCTGTCCCACGGAAGTGGCATGGCGGCCCTGGGACTGTTCGCCGGGGCAATCGTCTTCTTTGCCGGAGATTGGATCATCGATCGCATGGGCGCGGAGGATCGAAAAGCCATCGGGGCAGCGCATGACAATGAGCTCGGCTTGCCGATCACACTGGGAATCGTGCTCGACGGCGTCCCGGAGTCCATCGTCATCGGACTCAGTCTGCTGGGTGGGCACACTGTGAGCCTGGCCATGCTGGTGGCCGTATTCATTTCAAATGTGCCTGAAGCCATTGCGGCAACCACGGGTCTGGGCGCCGGCGGCTGGAGCCGTTTTCGCATCATGCGCTTGTGGCTGCTCATCGCCGTGATCTGCGGTCTCGCATCACTGGCGGGCTTCGTCTTGCTCGAAAATGCTTCCAATGCCACACAGGCGTTCATCAACATGTTCGCCGGGGGGGCCATCCTCGTGATGCTGGCCGACACGATGATCCCCGAAGCCTTCGAACATGGAGGGAAGCTGGCCGGCCTCGTCAACGTGATGGGATTCGCTCTGGCGGCTTTCTTCTCGACGACATCCTGACCCGCCTCGAGGCGTGCGGTCAGATGGGGCGCGAGCCAGCAGGAGCCCATCAGCCCATGAAGAACACGTTCAGCTTGTTCCCGTCGAGATCGCGGAAGTAGCCGGCGTAGAAGCCGTCGCCGCGCGGGCCGGCGGGGCCTTCGTCCTTGCCGCCGAGCTCGAGCGCCTGCTTGTAGAGCGCGTCCACCTTCGCCTTGCTGTCCACGTGGAGCGCCACCATCACGCCGTTGCCGACGGTCGCAGGCTTCTTGTCGTAGGGCTGCGTCACCGCCAGCATCGGCGCGCCCGGCCCCGTGCCCCACGCGATGAAGCTGCCGAACTCCATCAGGCGCTTGGCGCCGAGCGAGGCGAGCAGCGCGTCGTAGAACCGCGCGGCGCGCGCGAGATCGTTCGTGCCGAGCGTGACGTAGCCGATCATCAGTTCTCTCCCTTCGAGGGTGCGGGGAAGTGGATGTACGTGTCGATCAGCAGGCGCGCGAGCGCCGTCTCGTCGCTCGGGATCTCGGCGCCGCGCGCGCGCAGGTCGGCCTTCAGCGTGTCGAGGATCCCCTCGAGCGAGAGGTCGTCGCGATGCTCGTCCACGGTGCGGCGCTCGGCCTCGTCGCGATAGCAGTACGCCTTCCACGAGACCGAGAAGCGCACCTCGTCGGGCCGGTAGCGCGCGAGCGGCGCCTCGGCCGGGCCGACGCGCCAGCCACCGTCCGCCCAGTGGAGGTGCATGCCCGGGCGCAGCGCCGGCAGCGGCTGCGTCTCGACCACGCGATCGACGCCGTGGAAGACGGTGTCGGTGTCGAGCACGATGGCCGTGTTGTGGCGCGCCTCGAGCGTGCGCACGCCTCCGGTGCGGCCGTCGGGGTAGAACGCGAGCGCGCCGCCGCGCGCGCGTCCCGAAGTACGAGATGCCCGTCGCGATCTTGCGCCGCCACGGCGCGAACAGCCCCGAGTGCAGCATCACGACCATCAGCCACTGGGGATAGAGCTTGCGGTTCGCGCCGCGGAACTCGGGCACGTCGGTGTGGACGGCGAGCTCCTGGCCGGGGAGCAGCAGGTTCGCGTAGACGATGTTGGGCACGACCACCGCGCAGTCGTGCACCTTGCGCGCGGCCTCGAGGAGCGCCGGATGCTGCATGAAGGGTGCGATGCCCGGGATCGCCTCGTCGTCGTACGCGTACGTCTCGCGGAAGTAGTTCGTGCGCGCGGCGAGCACGGCCGGCTCTTCCTTGCGCCCGAAGCGCCCGCCCGTCTGCACGAAGTTCCACGCGGCGTCGAAGCGCTGCGGCAGGCCGGGCGCGAACGGCACCGCGTTCGTGGCGTCCTCGGCGTAGCAGCCGTAGCGGCCGAAGCCTTCGCAGAGCCGGAGCATGGCGTCGGCGGCCGCCGGCTCGAGCAGGGGGTCGAGGATCTCGAAGCGCGCGGTCATCGGCTCTCCCGGCATTCGGCTCCGGGCGAGTATACGCGGGATCAGCGCGCCTCGGGCTCGATGCGCAGCTCGCGGTGCTGCTCCTGGCGGCGCCGGCGCAGCTCGGCCAGCTGCTCGAGCTCGGTGGTGCGCGCGCGCAGCACCTGGAGCAGCGCCGCCGCCTCCGGCGAAGCCATCGGCGCGCCCGCCGGCGGCGGCTCGTAGCGCAGCGTGCGCTGCGCCACTTCGCTCTCGCCCGCGGCCGTCCGTGCGCGCACCTCGATCCGATTGTCGCCCGGCGCGAGCTTCACGATGGCGTCGAAGCGGCCGTCCGGCAGCAGGCGCACCGCGAGCCCGGCGGCGCCGGTCGTGGCGTTCTTCACCTCGATCGCCTCGATCGGCGAGAGCGCCGTGTTCGCCAGCCACACCGGCAGCTCGGTCGGGTCGTTCATGTGCTGGAACGAGCCGCCCGTCACGCGCGCGAGCTCTTCGAGCACGGGCCGCGGCTCGATCTGATCCGCCGCGATCGCCAGCACGTGCACGCGGACGCCCACCGCCGCGAGCGCCTCCGCCTCCTCCGAGACCAGATCCTCCGCGCGCTGCTGGGGCGGCGGCAGATTCGGGAAGCCATCGGTGATCAACAGGATGGAGCGCCGCGCCCCGGGGTCGGGCGAGGCGTCGAGGATCCGGGAGGACTGCACGAGCGCGCGCCACACGTTGGTGCCGCCGATCTGGGCGCCGAGGTCGGCGCTGTCGAGCGCCGCGAGCGCTTCGCCGGGCGTGGCCAGCGGCAGCACCCGGCGCACGCTCGAGCCGAACGTGACGAGCGCGACGCGCGTGGTGGCCGCGTCGAGGCGCGGCAGCAGCGTCCGCGCCGCGGCCAGCTCGGCGCCCGCCACGCTGTCGTCGGGGTCGGTGGTCCACTCGAGCGGCGAGATCGGCTTCCCGCCGACCGTGGGCTGCCACGGCTTGCGCCTCCCGATCACGCCGTCGCCGTCCACGTCGCGCCCCGTCGGCTCGAAGGCGCTGCTCGAGAAGTCGAGCGCGAGCACGAGCTCGTAGCGCGTGGCGTCGGCCGTCAGCGCCGCGCCGGCGATCTCCGCCAGCGGGACGGGCAGCCGCACCAGATGCGGATCGTCCGCCGGCTTCGAGAGCCGCACGCGGGGCCGCGGATCGGGCGTCGCGTGCACGAGGGGCGCGGGCGGCGGTGGATGGCCGCAGGCGGACAACGCAGCGAGCAGCGGCAGGGCGATCGCGATGCGGGGCCACACCCCGCGAAGGCTAACCGAGCGCAGCGAGCGGGTGAGGGTCGGTGGGCGAGCCGCGCAGCACGCCCTTCGGGTGCGCTTCCGCCGCGTCGAGGACGCCGGCGAGCCGGCCCACCGTCTCGAGGCGCAGCGGCAGCAGCTCCTCCCACGGCAGCGCCACCAGCCAGCTCGCGCTCCGCCCGCGCCGCCAGGCGCGGAAGTCGTAGAGCAGCCAGCGCCAGCCGAGCGCGCGCCACACCTCGAGCGCGGCGCCGAACGTGAGCAGCGCCTGGCTGCGTCCGCCGAGCTGCGCCAGCGAGAAGGCGAGCAGCGTCGCCTCGCCGAGCTCGTCGGTCCCGTAGTCGGTGAGCACGTGGAAGAGATCGTGCACGAGCAGGGTGCGATCGCGGAACCAGGCGCGCAGCGGATCGAGCGGCGGGACGCCCTCCTCGCTCTCCCAGTGGTCCTGCACCCGCTTCTGGACCTCGAGCAGACCGCCCGGTGCGAAGCCGTTGCCCTCGAGGTACGCGAGGTACGCGCGGCCGAGGCTCGCCTCGGGCAGGGCCGCGAGCGCGCGCGGTCCGAGAGCGCCGCGAGCAGCGACGGGCGCTCGGCGAGCAGCGCGGCGCCGCTCGCGCTCGACGCGAAGCGCTGGAAGTTGCGCTCGAACTCGCGCGTGCCCGAGCGCGTAGACCAGGTCGATGGCGTGGTCGGTGGCGTCGGGGTCGTCGAGCAGCGCGCGCAGCTCGCGAGCGCGCGGCGCCAGCGGGTCTGCTGCGGAGGCGGCGCCGGGGGAATTGCGACGTTCATCGGGTTCTCCTCTTGCGGGCGCGTGGGAGGGGAATGACGAGGGCCCTCGGGATCGGATCGGCCGCGAAGACGATGGCGGGCGCCGCGGCCGCGGAGCTCGCCGCGTTCGCGACCGGGCCGAGGAAGATCTCCGCCGCCCGGCGCATGCGTTCGCGCAGCGAGCCGGAGGTGTCCTCGTAGAGCCAGTGGTCGATCGTGCCGTTGGCGAGGCTGCCGAAGGCGCTCGCGAGGTCGGCGGCGCCGAAGTCGCGCGAGAGCTCGCCGCGCTCCTGGCCGCGGGCGAGCAGCCGCGTGAGCCGCTCCTGCGTGCGCTCGGCGGCGTGCGCCGCGGCGCTGCCCTCCTCGAGGCCCACCTGGATCTTCATGATCTCGCGGAACACCTCGCGGTAGAAGCCGTGGAACTGCTCGATGCCGAAGCCCATGTGCTCGAAGAGCGCGCGCACGAGCGCCGGCGTCGACGAGGCCTCGTCGGCGAGCGCCTGATCGAGCATCACCGCGTAGTAGTCGAACACGCTCGCCGTGATGGCCTCGACGAGCGCGTGCTTCGAGCCGAAGTGGTTGAAGACGGTGGCGCGCGCGACGCCGGCGCGAGCGGCGATCTCGGCCATCGTGACGGCGTCGAAGCCGCGGCTCGCGAACAGCTCGCGCGCGGCGTCGAGGATGCGCTCGCGCTGGGCGTCGCGCTGGCTGGCGCGGGGGAGGCTCATCGTGGACTCGAGTCTAAATCCAGCTTGGACTCGAGTCCAGAACTTTCTTTGGGAAGCCCCGCGGGGCTCCCTACCTAGGGAAGGGCGCCACCGAAGCCGGCCTGCGCCTGCTGTGCGCGCAGCGCGCCGCAGAGCCGGATCCCCTCGCCGAGCTGCGCCAGCGCGCGCGGGCCACCTTCGAGCTGCGCGAGCGGCTCCGCGAAGCGGGCCTCCACCTCGCGGGCCTCGGCCTCCGAGCACGCGCCCGCGGCGTAGGCGGACGGCGCGGCGGGCGCGGCGAGCGCCGGCAGCTTGCCGAGGATCGCGTCCTGGTTCTCGCGGAACCAGGCGCGGGCGGCGGCGCGGTTCTCGCGCCAGGCGAAGTGCGAGTCGAGCAGCCCGAGGAGCTCGCCCGAACGAACGGCGGGATCGAGCGCCAGCGCCCGCGCGCGACGGCCGCGCTCCGGGCTCCGCGCCGCGGCGAGCGCGCGCACCAGGTCGCGGCGCAGCTGCGAATCCTCGGCCGCTGCGCAGCGCGGCCTCGAGCGCGGCGAAGTCGGCGTCCGTGCCGTCCTGCGCCAGCACCTCGAGCGCGCTCGCGCGCTCGTTCGCCGCGAGCGCCACTGCGCCTCCGCCGGGCGCGAGCGCCCGGCGCGCGCGCAGCAGCAGCTCGGCCCGCGTGGCGGCGTCGCCGGCCCGAGCCAGGAAGTCGACCAGCGCCTGCCGCTCGAGCTTCGCCTCGTCGGGCTCGCCCGCGCGCTCGTCGAGCGAGAGCGCGGCCAGGCGCGGCCCGTAGGCGCGGCGGCCGAGCGCATCGAGCGCGCCGCGCTGAGCCTCGTCCGCGAGCTGCTCGCGCAGCCACGCGAGCGGCTCGAGCGGCACGCTCGCAGCCGGCCAGCTGCGGCTCGCGGCGAGCCGGGGCAGAGCGCGCAGCGTCTCCTCCGGCGTGAGCCGGCCCGCGTGGAACGCGGCGGCCACCGAGTCTGCCGCCATCAGCTGCTCGCGATCGGAGAGCTCCGCGAAGGCGGCCTCGAGCGCGGCGCGATCGGCGGGCGGCTGCGTGAAGCGGTAGTACCCCGCGCCGTCGGCGTTCGGCATCACCCAGCGCGGGCACGCGCCGGCCGGCAAGGCGACCTCCGTCGTCGCGGGCAGGGCGAGCGCGCAGTGCTTCACGCTCCCGGTCTCGGCGCCGAGCCGGACGCAGAGCGGCACGCCCCAGCGCTGCGCCGCGGAGGCCGTCGAGCCGAGCGGCAGGTCGCGCTGCTGGCTCACGCGCAGCACGGGGTGCGCAGCGTCACAGGCGAGCGCCACGTCGAGGCGCGGCGTGCCCGGCTGATCCAGGAAGCTGCGGAAGGCGCCGCGGAAGGCCGCGGGATCGTCCGAAGCCGCGGCGAGCGAGTCGATCAGGTCGGCGCTCGTGGCGTTGCCGCGGGCGAAGCGGCGCACGTGCGCGCGCAAGGCGTCCTGGAAGCGCTCGGCGCCGAGGTACGACTCGAACATCGCGAGCACGGCGCCGCCCTTCTCGTAGGTGACGCCGTCGAAGGCGCTCGCGACGTCGCGATAGTCCGCGATCGGCTCTGCGATGCGCCGCGCGCTCGCGAGGTCGTCCTCGACCATCGCCCAGCGCACGCCTTCGAGCGCGTGCAGCTCCGCCCGGTACGCGGGCTCGAGCTCCGCGGTGAGCTTCGTGGCGAGCCAGGTCGCGAAGGCCTCGTTCAGCCAGAGGTCGTCCCACCACGGCGGCGTGACGAGGTTCCCGAACCACTGGTGCGCGAGCTCGTGGACGTGCGTGTCGAAGAAGCCCTGGCGCAGCGCGGTGGGCGACTCGTCGGTGACGAGCAGCAGCCGGTCCTGGTAGACGATGAGGCCGGCGTTCTCCATCGCGCCGAACGCGAAGTCGGGCGCGGCGAGCAGGTCGAGCTTGTCGAAGGGGTAGGCGAGGCCGAACCAGCGCTCGAGCGCGGCGACGACGCGCGGCGTCTCCGCCAGCGCGGCCCTGAGATCGCCGCCGCGCCCGTGGACCGCGAAGCCGCGCAGCGGGAGGGGGCGGTTGCGCTCGGGCGAGGGCGGGATCGGCGGCGCCTCCACCACGTCGAAGGGCCCGACCGCGTAGGCCACCAGATAGGACGGGAGGGGCTCGGTCGTGGCGAACACGACCCGACGCTGCCCGCCGGCCAGCGGCTCCTCGCGGAGCACGCGCGCGTTGGCGACGGCGGCGGCGCCGGCCGGCACGACGAGCGTCACGTCCCACGGCGTCTTGAACGAGGGCTCGTCGAAGCACGGGAAGCTCCTCCGCGCCGAGAGCGGCTCGAACTGCGTCATCACGTACGGGCGCTCGGCCACCACGACCTTGTACGTCGAGTCGAGCTGCGCCGAGTAGGCCGCGCGAAACGAGAGCGCGAGCTCGAGCTCACCCGCCGGGAGCGGCGTACCCGCCGTGAGCGCGAGCACCCCGCCCTCGTGCACCGCCTCGGCGCGCAGCGCGAGCGCCTTCCCCGAGCCCGCCGGCGTCGCACGCGCGCTCGCGATCTCGAGCGCCTTGGCGTGAAGGAAGATCGTCCGCGTCGCCTCCGCGCTGCGCACGCGAATCTTCACCTCTCCCGAGAACCGCTCCGCCGCGGGATCGACCTCCAGGGAGAGCGCGTAGTGCAGCGGAAAGACGGTGCGCGGCAGCCTCCCGGCGGGCACCTGCGAGGCATGCGCCAGCGGCGCGACCGCGAGCATCAGAATCAGAGATAGGAGCGAAACGCCGCGCACAACGCCTCCCGCCCGGCAGGCTCGAGGACTTCGCCGTGCGCCACGACGATCCGCTCGAAGCTCCATCGGCACATCCGCTCGACGAAGCCCGCGACCTGGGCGCGATCGCGCAGCAGGATCGAGCGCGCCGTGCGTGAAGGCCCGAAGCGGCGCCAGGCCCCGAGCATCCGGAACGCCAGGCGATCGCGGGCACGCGGCGCATCCAGGAGATGGAAGCAGGCGTCCGTGAGGATCAGCGTGCGAGACGGACGGTGGAGGAACGCAACCTCCGAGACGCCGCGGATCGGGCCCAGCACCGTGTGCGCGAGGGCGCTCGGGAAGGGAGTCTCCGCGCCCTCGACGAGCTCGTCCCAGGCCGGCAGCTCCGGCCGGCGCGCGTGGAGCCCGGGCGCCAGGCAGACCTTCGCGTCGGGGAATGCCGCCGCCCAGCTCGCGAGGCCGACGTAGTGGAAGGAGTTCGGCGCGACGAGGAAGCGCACCGGACCGAGCGCCGCGACGTCGCGCCGCGCCTCCTCGTCCGGAACCGGCGAGAGCACGGCGAGCCCGCCGTCTTCCATCTTCACCGCGAGCGAGCGTGTCGGCATGGCGATGCCGCCGGGCAGGAAGAAGCGCCGGTCGATCGAGTACACGCCCTCCGCGAGAGCCCGGGGCCCCGGACGCAACGTCGTGTCCCAGCGCGGCCCGGCGAGCGCCAGCAGCCGATCGAGGATGCCGCGGCTCCTTTCGCTCAGATCTGCACCCCCGCCTGTCGCGCGCGCACCAGCGCCTGGACGCCCTCGACGCGGCGGATCACCTCGCGCAGCTCGTGGGCGAAGGCGCGGCGGCGCGCGGCGAGGTCGGGGGTGCCGGGGTCGCAGAGCCCGCGGTTCCGCGCCAGCTTGAGCGCCGAGGCGAACAGCACCTTCGACACCGACTCCTGCTTCTCGATCCGCCGCTGCAGCGCGTACTGCCGGCCGAGCGCGAGCGCCGCGCGCAGGAAGGGCTCCTCCTCCACGGCCGCCGCCGCGTCGTGACGCACGAGCGTGTCGGCCACCACGCGGTACGCCTCGAGGAAGGGCCGCAGCACGCGATGCGCCGAGAGCGGCTTGAAGCGCGCGACCAGCTCGGCCAGCGCTTCGGGCCCCGCCTCGAAGGCCTTCTCCCAGTACGGGTCGTGCAGCTCCACCTCGGCGGCGAGCTCCTCGCGGAACACGTCCTTGTCCGTGAAGAAGAACTCGAACTTCAGGAGATCGCGGAGGCGCAGCGCCTCCTCCTGGAACTCGCGGTAGCGGTGGCGCACGCCATCTTCCGCCGCGCGCAGCAGCGCCAGCTCTGCGATTGCGCCGTTCACGAAGTAGTGGATCACCGTGTTGCGGTAGTACGCCGCCGCGAGGTGCTGGCCTGCTGCGACCGCCCAGACCTCGTCGGGCCCCTCGTCGAAGCGTTCGAGCAGGCCGTTCTCCACGAGCACGCCGAGCGTGTGGCGCACGCCGGCGGAAGTATCGAGCACGATCTCCTCGCTGGTCGGCAGCCCGCGGCGCTTCACGTAGGCCACCAGGTTGCGCAGCGCGTCGAGCATCTCGTCCACGGACAGCGCACGGTCGCCGCGCCCGAGCAGCGCCATGCACACGAGCGAGATGGGCGTGATCGGCGTGGCGCGGTTGATGCGCACGCACAGCTCGAAGCCGAGCTTCTGGAGCGCGAGGCTGCGCTCGTCGGGATCGGGCGCCGCGTTCCGGTCGGGCGCGCCGAGCGCCGCGCGCAGCGACAGCGGCTCGCCGAAGCGCACCACGATGCGGCCGTAGCGCCGGCCGAGCCGCCGCAGGATGCGCAGGAACCAGAAGAAGCTCTCGCGCTCCTTCGCCGCGCCCTGCTGCTCCGCCGCATAGTCGGAGACGTCGCTGATCTGGTCGTAGCAGATGGCGACGGGCACGAGCGCGACGTCCTCGCTGCGCCCACGCCGGAACGCGTCCACCACGTACGCGAGCAGCCCGAAGCGCGGCGGCAGCAGCTTGCCGGAGCGCGAGCGGCCGCCCTCGATGTACCACTCGAGCGGGAAGCGCTTCTCGATCAGCGTGTCGACGTAGTGGCGCAGCACGAGCTTGTAGATCTCGTCGTCCTTGAACGTGCGCCGGATGAAGAACACGCCCGCGCGGCGCACGAGTGGGCCGAGCGGGAAGAAGTTCATGTTGATGCCGCCCGCCGTGTGGTTCGGCGGCAGGCCGTTCTCGTGCAGCAGCGCCTGGAGCACGCCGTGGTCGAGGTTCGACTTGTGCGTGGGCAGGAACACCACCGGGTGTTGCTGCGAGAGAGCGCGCAGCTCGTCCACCTGCGCGGGCTCGTAGTGCAGCACCTCGCCGTAGCCGCGCTTGTAGAGGCGCTGCCAGAGCTGCACGACCAGGTCGATCACGAAGGGGCTGTGCGAGGCGGCGATCTCGCGCAGGTCCGCGGTGGCCTCGCGTAGCACCGCCGGGTACGGGCGATCCATCGCAGCAGCGAGGCGGTGCAGCTCGCCGCGGAACGCCGGGCGCCAGAGAATGTCCTCGTGCACGAAGCGCGGCACCTTGTAGCGCGCGCCGCGCAGCCGGCGCTCGGCGATGTCGAGCACCAGGTCGGCCTGGCGCACCACGAACTCGGCGAGCCCGACCGTGGCGCCGGAGTCCGCGCCTGCGCTCGCGCGCCAGCGCTCGCGCAGCGCCGAAGCGGTGGCCGGCGCGCCGGCGATGATGCGCACGCGCTCGGGCGACGTGCGGATCACCCAGTGCTCGCGCAGCCGGCTCGGGTCGCGCGGGTCGCCGAGCTTCAGCAGATCGGAGAGGCGCGCCTGGCGCACGCCGTCGCGCTCGCGCGGTTGCCACACCACGCGCAGTGGCGCGAGCAGCGGGTCGTCGCCCCCCGCGAGCGCCGGCTCGAGGCGCGGGTCGATCTTGCCGCGCCGCCGCCGAGAGCTCGGGATCGTGAGCGCCCCGCTCTCCACGCCGGCGGGGCGCTGCCGCTCGATCCAGCCGCGCAGCAGCTTCTCTTCGAGGCGGCTCGCGACGTCGAGGAGGAACACCACGCGGCGCCCGCCCGCCTCGGAGAAGCTGGGCTCGTCGATGCGCGAAGAGGAGTACGGGGCCACGGCGAGCCGATTCTATCCTGCGCCGGGAAGGGAAGGGCGGCGCGTTCGGGCGCCGCCCTCAGAGCTGGGTGAGGCTCACGGCCCGGCGGAAGCGTGCCAGCGCGCCGAGGAACACGACGCTTCCGATGCAGACCAGCGCTGCGAGCTGCGGCCAGACGACGCGGAGGCCCGCGCCCCGGTACAGGATCGCCTGCGCGAGGCTCACGTAGTGGGTCGTCGGCGCCGCCAGCATCAGGACCTGCACCGCGTCCGGCATGCTCTCGCGCGGCGTCACGCCGCCGGAGAGGAGCTGTAGCGGCAGGATCACGAGGATCATCAGCAGCCCGAGCTGCGGCATGCCGCGCGCCACGGTTCCGAGCAGGATCCCGATCGAGGTGGTGGAGAACAGGTGGAACACCGTGCCCAGCAGGAAGAGCGGCACGGAACCGGCGATCGGGACCCCGAGGACGCCGCGGACCATGCCGACCAGCGAGAGGCTGGCCGCGAGCAGCACCACGCCGCCGTTCGCCCAAACCTTGGCGGCCATGATCTGGAACGGCGAGACAGGCATCACCAGCAGGTGCTCGAGCGTTCCGTGCTCGCGCTCGCGGATCAGCGCGGCGCCCGTGAGAATGATCGAGAGCATCGTCACCTGGCTGATGATCTCCATCACGCCCCCGAACCAGACGCCCGTCAGGTTGGGATTGAACATGACGCGCGTGACGAGCTCGACCGGAAGCTCCGCCCGCCCGAGCCGCCCGCGCGCGAAGCTCTCGATCTCCCGGCTCGCGATGCTCTGGATGTAGCCGGCGCCGATGAACGCCTGGCTCATGCGCGTGGCGTCGATGTTCACCTGGATCGCGGGCCGCCTTCCACCCAGCAGGTCGCGCTCGAAGTGCGGCGGGATGTCCAGGACGAAGGTGTAGTGCCCCAGGTCGAGGCCGGGATCCACTTCGGCGAGCGAGATTCGGTCCGGACGCTTGAAATGGGGCCCGTAGAACGCCGCGATGAGGCGCTCGGAGAGCCGCGAGCCGTCCTCGTCCACGACGGCGATCGGCGCGTTGTGCAGCTCTCGGGAGGTCGCCGTCGCCGCGCTGTAGACCATGAACGAGAACGACACGGCGACGAAGATCAAGAGCATCTTGTCGTGCCAGAGGCTGCGCAGCTCCTTCAGCCCGAGCTGCCAGATCTTCGCGAGCACGGCCACGGCTAGCGGCCCTGCTTGCGGAGCAGCAGGGTGCTCAGCAGCGTGAGCGCCGGGGCGAAGACGGCGAGCGCCAGGTGGTAGGGGTAGAGCTCGCCGAAGCCCAGCGCCTTCGAGAAGGCGCCGCGGCTGAGCGTGATGAAGTACATGGCCGGGAACAGGCGCCCCACGACCGCCGCCGCACCGCTCAGCGACGAGACCGGGTCCGTGAGACCCGAGAACTGCACCGTCGGGACCAGCGTCAGGATGGAGGTGCCGGCGAGGGCCGCGATCTGGCTGCGCGTGAACGTGGACACGAGCAGGCCGAGCGCGGTCGTCGCCATCACGTAGAGGAACGCGCCCAGCGTGAGCGCGGTGAAGCTCCCCTTGACGGTCACGCCGAACGCGTAGACCGCCAGCGCGACCATGCCGAAGAAGCTGACCATGCCGAGGCCCACGTAGGGGAGCTGCTTGCCCACCAGGAACTCGAGGCGCGTGAGCGGCGTGACGTAGAGGTTGGTGATCGAGCCGAGCTCCCGCTCGCGTACGACACCGAGCGCCGTCAGGATCGCGGGCACGAAGATCAGCAGCATCGGGATCACGCCGGGCACCATGGACTCGAGGCTCGCGAAGCCCTGGTTGTAGCGGTAACGCAGCTCGAGATCGGCGAGCGCAGCGGGCTCGATGGCGGCGCTGCGGCGGGCGAGGTCGGTGAGATACTGCGCGTGCAGGCCGCTGCACGTAGCCCTTGATGGTCTCGCCACGGAACGGCATCGCGCCGTCGATCCAGACGCCCACCTCCACGGACCGTCCGCCGGCGCAGGTCGCGCCCGAAGCCCGGCGGGATCTCGATCGCGAGGCTGAGCTCCCCGCTGCGCATGCGGGTTTCGAGCTCGGCTGCGTCGTGGAGGGGCGGTTGTTCGAGGAAGTAGCGCGAGCCCGCGATGTTCTCCGATGTAGTCGTGGCTCTCGGGCGTCTGGTCGCGGTCCAGGACGGCGAAGGGCAGGTCCTCCACGTCGAGCGTGATCCCGTAGCCGAGCATCAGCATGAGCAGCACGGAGCCCCCGAGCGCGACGCCGAGGCGGATCGGGTCGCGCAGCAGCTCCACGGCCTCGCGCCGCGCGTAGGCCAGCATCCGCTGCGGCGAGAACCAGGCGGGGCGGACGCTAGCGGGCGACTCGGAGCGCCGCGCAGCGGGCGGCTCCGTGCGGCGCGGATCGCACCGCGCCGCGGCCGCCTCCTCGAGCTGGGCGACGAAGGCTTCCTCGAGCGTCGCGACGCCGCGCGCGCGCACGATCGACGCCGGCGCATCGCTCACCAGCACGCGGCCGGCATGCATGAGCGAGATGCGGTCGCAGCGCTCGGCCTCGTTCATGAAGTGGGTGGAGACGAAGATCGTGACGCCCTGGTTGCGCGAGAGGTCGACGAGCAGCTCCCAGAAGCCGTCGCGCGCCACCGGATCGACGCCCGAGGTCGGCTCGTCGAGGATCAGGATCTCGGGCGAGTGGATCAGCGCCACGGCCAGCGAGAGGCGCTGGCGGATGCCGAGCGGCAGCGTCTCCGCCGCCTGCTCGGCGTACTCGCCGAGCGCGAAGCGCTCGATCAGCTCCTCGGCGCGCGATTCGATGCGCTCCCGCGGCAGGTCGAAGAGCCGCGCATGCAGCTCCAGGTTCTGGCGCACGGTGAGCTCGCCGTAGAGCGAGAAGGACTGCGACATGTAGCCGACGCGCTTGCGGATCTCGATGTCGCGCGCGTCGACCGCGCTGCCGAACAGGCGGGCCTGCGCCCTCGTCGGCGGGCAGCAGCCCGGTGAGCATCTTCATGGTCGTGGTCTTGCCGCAGCCGTTGGAGCCGAGGAAGCCGAAGATCTCGCCGCGCTCGATGCGGAAGCTCACGTGGTCGACGGCGGTGAAGTCGCCGAAGCGGCGGGTGAGGCCCTCGGCCTCGATGGCCGGCCCGTCCGCCGAGGGAGCGCGCGGAGGCACGTGGAGCGCGCGATGGCCCTGCCGCTTCTCCTCGGGCAGCAGGGCGATGAAGGCGTCGTCGAGCTCGTGGCGTCGCCGGTGCGCGCCTTCAGCTCCGGCGCGGTCGCCGATGGCGAGCACCTGCCCATCGTCCATCGCCACCAGCCAGTCGAAGCGCTCGGCCTCCTCCATGTAGGCGGTGGCGACGAGCACGCTCATGCCCGGCCGGCGCTCGCGGATGCGCGCCGACGAGCTCCCAGAACTGGCGCCGGGAGAGCGGATCGACGCCGGTGGTGGGCTCGTCCAGAATCGAGCAGATCGGGGTCGTGGATCAGCGCGCAGCACAGCCCGAGCTTCTGCTTCATGCCGCCCGAGAGCTTGCCCGCCGCGCGGTCGCGGAAGGAGGCGAGCCCGGTCGCCTCGAGCAGCTCTGCGATGCGCGCCGCGCGCTCCTCGCGCCCGTGTCCGAACAGGCGGCCGAAGAAATCGACGTTCTCGAACACCGAGAGCGTGGGGTAGAGGTTCCGGCCGAGACCCTGCGGCATGTAGGCGATGCCGAGCGGACACGCGCGGAGCGGAACGCCTTGTCGCGCAGGTCGCCGCCGAGCACCTCGATGGATCCCGCCTGGATCGCGCGCGCGCCGGCGATGAGGCCGAGCAGCGTCGACTTGCCGACGCCGTCGGGGCCGATGAGCCCGGCCATGCCGCCGGCCGGGACGTCGAGATCGACGCCGTCGAGCGCTCGCGTCTCGCCGTAGCGATGAGTGACGGCCCGGAGGCGAGCGGCGAAGGCGGCCGCCTCGCTCACTCGGGAAGTCTCACCTGCGAGGCGCTCGGGCCAGGGGAGGCGCCGTCGATGCGCACGTAGGCGACGCCCGGGACGCCCGGTCTTCACCTGTGCGAGGTGTCTGCTCGAGCAGCGCCGGATCGAGGTTCACCTTGACGCGGAACATGAGCTTCTCGCGCTCGGTCGCGTCTCGACCTCCTTGGGCGTGAACTGCGCCTCGGCGGCGACGAAGGTGACCGTCGCGGGGAACGACGTACTCGGGCACCGCGTCGAGCACGATCCGCGCCTCGGCGCCGAGGCGCACGCGGCCCGCCTCGCGCGGTGGGCAGGAAGATCGTCATGTACACGTCCGTCAGATCGAGCACGGTGAGGATCTTGCCGCCGGCGCCGAGCACCTCGCCGGGCTCGGCGAGGCGATACAGGACGCGACCGCGGACGGGCGACGCGATCTTGCTGTCGTCGATGTCGGTCTGGATCCGCTCGACGGCGGCGGTCGCCGCCGCGATGGCGGCCTTGGCCTGGTGCACCTGCTCCTGCGCCGCGCGAGCCGTAGCCTCGGCGGTCTCGTTCCGGGACCGGTCCCGGTCGAGGCTCTGCTCGCTCGCGACCTTCTGGTCGACCAGCGACTGCGTTCGGGCGAGCTCCGATCGCGCCAGCTTGCGCTCGCTCTCTCGTTGCGCCACCTGCGCCAGAGCGAGGTGCTCGCTCTCGTGAGCCTGCTGGAGCTGGGCCTCGGCCTCGCGTCGCGCCGCTTCCAGATCGGCCGTGTCGATGCGGGCGAGGACCTGATCCTTCTCGACCATGTCGCCTTCGTGGACCCGCACCTCCGCGATCCGCCCCGGACGCTTCGTGGCGACGTCGTACGCCGTGGCCTCGATCCGGCCGTTCCCGGACGCGAAGCCTCGGGCCAGGGCGGGCTCGACGCAGCCAGCGCAGCCCATAGACGCCCGCACCCACTGCGGCGAGCGCGAGCACGCCGAGGAGCCAGAGCCGGGTCCGTCGTCCACTCGCTGCCACCGGCTCCCCGATCGCTCCCGCACGTGGAGCGCCGCGCGCAGGTTGGCGTTCCCGCAGTCCGGGTGTCAACGGTCGAGACTGCTGAGCCCCGAGGTCCGCCAACTGTGCTCTTGGGTCGGGCCGCCTCCGCGCACGTCGAGCCGCGTCTGCTCGGGCACTGGGGCACGTCGCGATCGACGCGAGCCGAAGGTGGCACCACCTGCGGAGATCACGACAGCTCGCCTAGCGCGGCGAGCGTCTCGCGCGCGATCTGGAGCTCCTCGTTCGTGCGCACGACGAGCACGCGCACCGGGCGTGCCGGCGCGCCCGATCTCGGCGACGTCGCCCGCCGCGGCGTCGTTCGCCCGCTCGTCGAGGGCGATGCCGAGCCGCTTCGAGGCCCGCGCACGCGAGGCTCCGCACGCGCGCCGCGTTCTCGCCGACGCCGCCCGTGAAGACGAGCGCATCGACGCCGCCCGAGCACCGCGGTGTAGGCGCCGACGTACTTCCGGATGCGGTAGCAGTAGAGCTCGAGCGCGAGGCTTGCGCGCTCGTCGCCCGCCGCGCTCGCGCGCCGAGCAGCTCGCGCATGTCGCTCGTGCCCGCGAGGCCGTGCAGGCCCGAGTCCTCGTTCAGCGCTGCGTCGACCGCGTCGGCCGCGAGGCCGGCCTCGCGCTGCACGAAGAGCGGCGATCGCCGGGTCGAGGTCGCCGCTGCGCGTGCCCATCACGAGCCCCTCGAGCGGCGTGAGGCCCATCGACGTGTCGACGCAGACGCCCCGCCTGGATCGCCGCCGCGCTCGCGCCGTTGCCGAGGTGGAGCGTGATCAGGTTCAGCGCGGCGAGCGGCCGGCCGAGCGCCTCGGCGGCCCGCTCCGCCACGTAGCGGTGCGAGGTGCCGTGGAAGCCGTAGCGGCGCACGCCGAAGCGCCGGTACCACGCGTCGGGCACGCGCGTAGCGGAAGGCGCGCGGCGGGCAGCGTCTGGTGGAAGGCCGTGTCGAAGACCGCGACCTGCGGCACGCCGGGGAAGGCCGTCGAGGCAGACCTCGATCCCGATCAGGTTGGCCGGGTTGTGGAGCGGCGCGAGCGCGCGCCAGCTCGCGGATCGCGTCGCGCACGCTCGGCGTCGATCCGCGCGGGCGCGTGGAAGCGCTCGCCGCCGTGCACGACGCGGTGGCCGATGGCGGTGAGCCGTCCCGCTTCGAGCGCACCGCTGCTGCGCAGCGCCGCACCGATCTTCGACGAAGGCCTCGCGATGGCCCTCTGCGCCGATCTCCTCGAGCCCGCCGGCGAGGCGCTGGGCCTCGTCCACCGCGAGGAGCTGGTACTTCACGGTGGAGCTGCCGCAGTTGATCACGAGCACCGTGCTGGGCATGCGGCGTGCGACCGTAGCGGGCGCTGGTGTACGCCGCGATGATCGCGCGCGAAGGAGCGCTGCATGGCCCCGGCCCGCAAGCCCACGATCGTCGGACGACATCTCCTCCGGGCGCTGCTGCGGCTCGCCCGCATCTACTGGACGTCGCCCGACGCGAAGTGGGGCGCTGCTGCTGCTCGCGCTGCGCGATCGCGCTCGAGCTCGGCACGGTCTACGGCGAACGTGCGGCTCGCGGACGCGCGAGCGCCGCATCCTCGACGCGCTCGAGACACGCAGGCCGCGGCCGTTCTTCGCGGCCATCGGGGTCTTCCTCGGCGTCGATGCTCGGCTTCGTCGCTCGTCTCGACCTACCGCATCTACGTGCGCCAGGCGCTCGAGATCCGCTGGCGCCGCGGCCTCACCGGCGCACTACCTCGAGCGCTGGATCGGCCCGCAGGCCTACTGCCAGGCGCGAGCTGCACGCGCGGCGAGATCGACAACCCCGACCAGCGCATCGCCGAGGACGTGCGCGACTTCGTCGCGAGCGCGCTCGGCCTCTCGCTCTCGCTGCTCTCCGCCGTCGCGACGCTGGTCTCCTTCGGCGGCCTGCTCTGGAGCGCTCTCGGGCGACTGGCCGTTCCGCTCGGCGGCGCCGAGCTCCGCATCCCGGGCCTCATGCTGTGGGTGGCGATCGCCTACGCCGTGCTCTCGACGTGGCTCACGCACCTGCGTCGGCCGCCGGCTCGTCCCGATCAACTTCGACCGCCTGCGCTTCGAGGCCGACTTCCGCTACGGGCTGGTGCGCTTCCGCGACAACGTCGAGGCGGTGGCGCTCTCGCGCGGCGAGGCCGTCGAGCGGCGCGGCGCGCTCGATGCGCTTCCGCAACGTGATCGACGAACTGGTGGCAGCTGATCCGCGCGCAGCGGAACCTGACGCTGCTCACCGACGGGCATCGGCCAGGCCAACGGCGTCGTGCCGCTGCTCGTCGCGGCGCCCGCCTACTTCGCCGGGCACCATCACGCTCGGGCAGCGTCGCGCAGATCCGCATCGCCTACGGCCAGGTCTCGGGCGCGCTCACCTGGTTCGTGAACGCCTACCAGGAGATCGCGCGCTGGCGCGCGAACATCGAGCGCCTCGCGAGCCTTCGCCGAGGTGATGGACGCCACCGCGCACGACCTCGAGCAGCGCGGGCGTCCAGGTCGTGGCGACGCCGAGGCCGCCGCGCTGCGGCTCGCCGACCTGCGGCTCGAGGCGCCCGACGGGCGCGTGCTGCTCGAGGGCGCGAACGCGACGGTCGCGCCGGGCGAGCGGGTCGCCATCGCCGGGCCCTCGGGCACGGGCAAGACGATCCTGCTGCGCGCGCATCGCCGGCATCTGGCCGTTCGGCGCGGGCCGCATCGAGCTGCCGGCGCGGCGCGCGCATGCTGTTCGTCCCGCAGCAGCCCTACCTGCCGATCGGGACGCTGCGCGCGGCGGTGTCCTACCCGGCGCCGAAGGCAGCTTCCCGGACGAGCGCATCCGCGAGGTGCTGCGCGCTGCTCGGGCTCGGCCACCTCGAGGCGCGGCTCGACGAGCGCCGAGCCCTGGGATCAGCACCTCTCGGCGCACGAGCAGCAGCGGCTCGCGCTCGCGCGCGTGCTGCTCCACGAGCCCGACTGGCTCTTCCTCGACAAGGCGACCTCCGCGCTCGACGAGGCGATGGAGAAGCGCGTCTACGAGCTGCTCGCCGAGCGCCTGCCCGACGCGCACGTCATCTCGATCGCCCATCGGCCCGCGGTCGCCGCGTACCACGAGCGGCGCTGGACGCTCGCGCCGCACGAGCAGGGCGCGTCTCGCTCCAGGCCGCGTGATGGCCCGCGGACGCCGACTCGTCCTCTGGGGCGGCGACGCGGCCGCGCTCGACGGCTGGAGCGCGAGCGCCGCGCCCGGGTCGCGCGCCGGCCTCGGCGTCGAGCGCGGGCCGCGCGGTGCCGCGCTGCGCTTCGACTTCGCGCTGGCCGGCGAGCGGAGCTGGGCGATCGCGCGGCGCGAGTCGCGCGCGACGCTGCCGGCGCACTACGTGGCTGACGCTGCGGCTGCGCGGCGAGGCGCCGCCGAACGAGCTGCAGGTGAAGCTCGTCGATCCGAGCGGCGCGAACGTCTGGTGGTGGCGGCGGCGCGGACTTCGCGCTCCTGCGCGCGACGCGTGCGCGCTCGTGCTGCGCCGCGCGAGCCTCGAGTTCGCCTGGGGGCCGGCGAGCGGCGGCGAGCCCGGAGCGCTCGGCGCGGTCGAGATCGCGGTCGCCGCCGGTCGGGGCGGAGCCGGCACGCTCTGGATCGAGGAGCTGCGCATCGAGCCGCGCGCGCCGGCGGCCGGGCCGCCGCGCCGCGCGCGGCGTCCGTGCGTCGAGCAGCGTCCCGGGCCACGAGCCCGAGCGCGCGCTCGACGCCGACGAGCCGCGAGCTGGCGCCCGGCGCCCGACGACGCGCGCCCTGGCTCGAGCTCGACCTCGGGCACGTGCGCGAGTGGGGCGGCCTCGTCGTCGACTTCGCGCGGCGCGGCGCCGGCGAGCCGGCTGCTCGCCTCCGACGACGGCGCGCGCTGGACGCCGCTCGCCGAGGACCCGGGCGGCGCGGGCGGCGCGGCGCTGGCTGCGCACGGGCGAGGCGGAGTCGCGCTTCGTCGCGGCTCGAGTTCCCGCCGGCGCCGGCGGCGAGATCGCGCGCCTCGCCGTCGTGCCGATCGAGCTCGCGGTCTCGCCCGCGCGCTAGGCCGCGGCGCTCGCGCGCGCGGCGCCGCGCGGGCGCTTCCCGCGCCATCTGCTCGGCGAGCAGGCGTACTGGGCGGTGGTCGGCGGCGACGGCGACGAGCGCAAGGGCCTGCTCGGCGAGGACGGCGCGCTCGAGGTCGACGCCGAGGCCTTCTCGCTCGAGCCGTTCCTCGTGGTCGATGGACGGCCGGCTCACGCTGGGCCGACGTCGAGCGCTCCGTGTCGCTCGCCGACGGCTGCCTGCCGATTCCGTCGGTCGAGTGGACGGCGCCGGCCTGCGCCTCCGCATCACGGCGTTCGCGACGGGCGAGCGCCGGCGGAGCGCGCTCGTCGCGCGCTACGCCGTCGAGAATCCCGCGCGCCGCCGCGCGCGTGCGCGGCTCCTCCTCGCGATCCGCCCCTTCCAGGTGACGCCCGCCTGGCAGAGCCTCAACCTGCGTGGCGCGGTCGCGCCGATCACCCGCCTCGAGCGGGCGGGCGCCGCGTGCGCGTGAACGACGCCGCGAGGTCGTCGCCGTCACGCGCCCGACGGCTTCGGCGCCGCGCGCTCCGAGGAGGGCTGCGCGCCCTCGCTCGAGGGGCGGCGTCCCGGCGGCGAGCGCGTCGACGATCCGCTCGGCTTCGCCGAGGGCGTGCTCGCCTTCGATCTGCGGCTCGCCCGGCGGCGGCAGCGAGACGATCGTGATCGCGCGTGCCGCTCTTCGCCGCGACGCCGCCGCCGCCCGCCGGGCTCGACCGCGCGGCGGCCGCCGCGTGGGGCGACGGCGCGGCTCGCCGAGGCGCCGTCGCCCGCTGGCGCGCGCGGCTCGGCCGGCGTGCCGATCGCGCTGCCGCCGCTCCGGCGCGCCCGTTCGAGCAGAGCCTGCGCGCCTCGCTCGCCTGGATCCTCGTGAACCGCGAGGGCCCGCGCATCCAGCCCGGCCCGCGCTGCTACCGTCGCTCCTGGATCCGCGACGGCGCGCTCACCGCGACGGCGCTCGCCGAGATGGGCTTCGCGGACGAGGCGCGCGCCTTCCTGCGCTGGTACGCGCCGCACCAGTTCGACGGACGGGCGCGTGCCGTGCGCCGTCGACCGCCGCGGCGTCGATCCGACCGTCGAGCACGACAGCCACGGCCAGCTCGTCTGGGGCGTCGTCGAGCTCTTCCGGCTGACCGGCGACCGCGCCTTCCTGCGCGAGCTCTGGCCGCGCGTGCGCGCGGCGGCCGACGCGATCGCCGCGCTGCGCGCCGCAGCGCACCGGCGACGCCTTCCGGCGCGGCGCTGCTTCGGCCTCCTGCCCGAGTCGATCAGCCACGAGGGCTACGCGTCGCGCCCGGTCCACTCCTACTGGGACGACTTCTTCGCCGTGCGCGGGCCTCGCCGACGCCGCC
The DNA here is from genome assembly GCA_963716895.1 of uncultured delta proteobacterium. Lineage (GTDB taxonomy): Bacteria > Myxococcota_A > UBA9160 > UBA9160 > UBA6930 > JBFIYM01. Next base: position 1,051,264 of record CAVQUJ010000010.1, on the reverse strand, counting down.
GGAGCGCGGCCGGGCGCTCGGCGACGCCGGCAGGCGCGCGGCGCGGATCGGCGCGCTGCGCGACGCGATGCGCCGCGACCTGCACGCCTCGATCGCGCGCGACGATGGCGCGCCACGGCATCGACTTCCTGCCCGGCTCGGTCGAGCTCGGCGACTTCGACCCGACCTCGACCGCCATCGCCTTCGATCCCTGCGGCGAGGCGCGCACCGTCCTCCGCGGGCGCGCTCGAGCGCACCTTCGAGCGCTACTGGCAGGAGTTCGAGGCGCGCCGGCCGGGGAGGCCGCGGCGGACGCCTACACGCCCTACGAGGTCCGCAACGTCGACGCGCGCTGCTCCGGCTCGGCTGGAAGCAGCGCGCGCTCGCGCTGCTCGACTGGCTGATCGACGACCAGCGGCCGGCGGCCTGGCGCCAGTGGCCGGAGGTCTCGACCGCGACCGGCGCGCGCCGCGCTTCCTCGGCGACCTGCCGCACGGCTGGGTGGCGTCGAGCTTCGTGCGCGCCTGCGCCGGCTGATCGCCTACGAGCGCGACGAGACGGCGCGCTCGTGGTGGCCGCCGGCGTTCCCGCGAGGCGCTGGGTCGCGGCGCCCGGGCGTCCGCGTGCGCGGGCTCCCGACCTGCTTCGGCGCGCTCGACTTCACGCTGGCGCGAGGGCGACGGCGGCGTGCGCGTGCGCTCGGCGGCGCTCGCGCCCCCGCCCGGCGGGATCGTGATCGTCTCGCCGCTCGCGCGCCCGCTGCGCGAGGTGAGCGTGGACGGCCGCGCGCACCCGTTCGAGCGCTCCGGCGAGGTTCGTCTCCGCGGCGCGCCCGCGCGGATCGAGCGCCGCTAGGGGTGAGGCGCCGGCTCGGGCGGCTTGCTCAGCGCCGCGTAGTCCACGACCAGCTGCGCGAGCGTGCGCACGCCCACCGCGAGGGAGCCGTCGTCCACGAGGAAGCGGGGCGAGTGATTGGGCGCCGCGTCGGCGGCTGGCACCTGCGGGTCGCGCACGCCGAGCCAGAAGTACATGGCGGGGACGGTGTTCGCGAACCAGGCGAAATCCTCGGCAGCGGTACGCGGCAGGGCCGGCACGAGCTTCGCGGTGCGCGCAAGGGTGGGCCGCATGCGCTCGACCAGCCGCGCGTCGTTCGCGGTGATCGGGTTGCGCTCGCTGAGCTCGACCGTGGCGGTGGCGCCGGCGGCTTCCGCGAGCTTCGTGGCCGTGCGCTCGATGCGCGCGTGCAGATCGCGCTGCACCTCGGGATCGAGGGTGCGCACGGTGCCGAGCAGCTCCACCTCGTCCGGCAGCACGTTGTATCGCACGCCGGCGTGGAATACGGAGACCGTGACGACGGAGGGCTTCCGCGCGTCCACCTCGCGAGCCGGCAGCGCCTCGAGCTCGAGCACGACGCGCGCCGCCACCGCGATCGGATCGACGCCTCGCCACGGGGCCGAAGCGTGCGTGCCGCGGCCGTGCACCACGATGCGCAGCCGGTCCGAGCTCGCCATCGCCGGCCCCGCCACCACGGCCACCTCGCCGGCCGCGAGCTCGCTGTCGGTGTGGAGCGCGAAGATCACGTCGGGCTTCGGGTTGGCGAACACGCCTTCCTTCAGCATCAGCGGAGCGCCGCCCTCTTCGCCGGGCGGCGGGCCTTCCTCCGCGGGCTGGAACACGAAGAGCACGGTGCCGGCGAGCCGCGGGCGGAGGGCGGCCAGGAGCTCGGCCACGCCGAGCAGGATCGCGGTGTGCGCGTCGTGGCCGCAGGCGTGCATCACGCCGACCTCCTGGCCGGCGTAGCTGGTGCGCACCTTCGAGGCGAAGGGCAGGCCGGTCTCCTCCGTCACCGGCAGCGCGTCCATGTCGGCGCGGAGCGCGATCACGGGGCCGGGCAGGGCGCCCTTCAGCACGCCCACCACCCCGGTCTTCGCGACGCCACGCCGCACCTCGAGCCCGAGCGCGGTGAGCCGCTCGGCCACCACGCGCGCCGTCCGGGTCTCGCGGTTCGAGAGCTCGGGGTTCTGGTGCAGGTCGCGCCGCGTCTCGATCACGCGCGCCTCGAGCTGGGCCGCGCGCCGGTTGATCTCGCCGCCGAGGTCGGCCGCGAGGCCTGCCGCCGGGACGAGCAGGCACACGCACAGCCCCAGCCATCGAGTCGCCAAGCCCCCACCTCCGCGGCGTCGCGAGGTGCGCGAGGGTACCTTCCGCCGCGATTCGTGCCCGGGAGGTCCCATCCACATGGAAGACACACTGCGCCGTCCGCCCGAGGCGTGGGCGCTGGTCGCCGCGGGGATCGTGTGGCTCGCGGGCGCGAGCGCGGTGGGCGCGCTGGCGTTCGCGCTCGCGGCCGTGCCGGGCTCCCTGCTGCTCGCGAGCGGAGTCGCCGGCCTGCTCCGCTGGGACGACCCGCGTTCCCGCCGGATGGGCGCACTCGCCGCCCTGCTCGGCGCGCTGCTCTCGCTGCCGATGGTGTTCGTCGCGGGCGGGGCGACCGCGCTGATGCTGTTCGTGCTCTCGGCCGCGGCCTTCGCCGCGACCGGCGTGATGTCGCTGCGCGAGACGCCCGGCGCGCCCGGCGTCCCCGAGCCCGTGCCTTCTCCGCGCCTCTCGGCCGAGATCGCGGCCGACGACGCGATGCTCGCCCTGTTCGACCTCGCGCTGCCGCAGCCGAGCGACGAGGAGGCGCGGCGCCACGTGAGCGAGCTCGCCGCCGCGGACGAGCTGTTCGCGGCGCAAGGCTGGCTCGAGAAGCCCGCGAGCTTCCACGCCGACCCGCCGCCCTTCGCCGCCGTCGCGAGCGAGAAGCGCCGCGCCGCGCGCGTGGACTTCGAGCACGTCACGGTCGAGAGCGGCTACGTCCCGCATCCCGAGGAGCCGGGCCGCGAGCGCTGGCTCGGCTACGCGCGCGTCCGCGACTCCCACGCCTGGCTGCTGCGTCACCAGGATCCGGCGCGGCCGTGGCTGATCTGCATCCACGGCTATCGCATGGGGCACGCGCCGATCGACCTCACGGCGTTCCGGGCGGCGGAGCTGCGCGACCGCTTCGGCCTCAACGTGCTGCTCCCGGTGCTGCCGCTGCACGGCCCGCGCCGCATCGGCCGCCTCTCGGGTGACGGCTTCTTCGGGGCCGACGTGCTCGACATCGTGCACGCCGAGGCGCAGGCGATGTGGGACCTGCGGCGCTGGCTCGGCTGGATCCGCGCGCAGAGCAGCGCGCGGATCGGCGCGTACGGCCTCTCGCTCGGCGGCTACAACGCGGCGTTGCTGGCCGGCCTCGACGGCGACCTCGCCTGCGTCGTGGCGGGCATCCCGGCCTCGGACATCGCCGCGCTGGTCTGGCACCACGGCCCCGCGCACGTGTTGCAGGTGGCCGAGTCGCGCGGCCTCGAACGCGAAAGGGCCGAGCGCGTGCTGCGCGTGGTCTCGCCGCTGGCGCTGGCGCCGCTGGTGCCGCACGAGCGGCGCTGGATCTTCGCGGGGAGCGCCGACCAGCTCGTGCCCGCCGCGCACGTGCAGCGCCTCGTCGCGCACTGGGGTGGGCCGCACACGCTCTGGTATGAGGGCGCGCACCTCACCTTCGGCGCGCACCCGGAGGTCGGGAAGCAGCTGGCGGAGGCGTTCCGCGGGGCGGGGCTCGCGTGAAGCTCGTCGGCATCGAGATCGTCGAGGACCGCACCGCCGAGAGCCGCTGCGACGAGGGCTTCCTGAAGCTGCGGCGGCTGCGCCTCCGCAACGTCTACGACGACCGCGTCTCGGAGGTCTATCCGTGCGACGTGGTGTCGCGGCCGGGCTCCGACGCCGTAGTGGCGGTGCTGTACGAGCGCGGCGCCGACGGGCGCGTCCACGTCTGGCTGCGCGAGGCGCCGCGCGCGCCCATCTACCTGCGCCGCGAGAAGCGCTTCCATCATCCGGACGCGCGTGAGTACCTGACCATCGCCGAGGTCGTGGCCGGGCTCGTCGAGCCGGGCGACGGCGAGGGCGCGGCCGGCATGCGGCAGCGCGCCGCGATCGAGGCGCGCGAGGAGGCCGGCTTCGCGGTGGCGGCCGACGAGTTCGTGGTGATCGGCGGCGAGACCTTCGCGAGCCCCGGCACCAGCGACGAGAAGGTCTACTACTGCGCCGGGCCGGTGCACGCCGCCGAGCGCAGCGCCGCGGGCGGCGACGGCAGCGTGATGGAGGAGCACGGCCAGCTCGTGCGCTACGAGCTGGTCGAGGCGCTCGAGGCCTGCCGGCGCGGCGCGATCCCCGACATGAAGACGGAGCTGGCGCTGATGCGGCTCTGCGACCACCTCGGCTTCCTGCCGCAGCTCGGCTGCTTCGTCGAAGAGCTGCCCGAGGCCCTGCGTGCGCGGCACCGGCGGCTCGGAGTCGCGCCACGAGCGTGAAGCCTCGCATCGCGCTCATCGGTGCGAGGCGCGTGCGGCAGGGGCTCGGGCCGTACGTGGCGCGTCACCTGGTCGCGCTCGGGGCCGAGGTGCCGTGCTTCCTCGGCAGGCGAGCGGAGACGATCGCCGAGACGGAGCGCGCACTCGGCGCGCGCGGCTACACCGACCTCGCGGCGCTGCTCGCGCAGGAGCGGCCCGACGCGCTCGCGATCCTGTCGCCCTCCGAGACGCACGAGCGCTACCTCGAGGCCGCGCTCGAGGCGCGCGTCGCCGTGCTGTGCGAGAAGCCGCTGCTCTGGAACGGCGCGGGCCTCGCACAGCGCGCTCTGCACCTCGCCGAGCGCTTCGCCGCGGCGGGCCTGCTGCTGCGCGAGAGCTGTCAGTGGCCGTACACGCTCGCGGGGTACCGCGCGCTCCATCCGGAGCCGGGGCCCCTGCGCAGCTTCTCGATGCGCCTCTCGCCCGCCACGGAGGTTCCGCGCCAGATGCTCGGCGACGCGCTCTCGCATCCGCTGAGCCTGCTCCAGGCGCTCACGAGCGGCGCCGCCGCGAGTGCCGAACAGATCGCGCTCGTGGCGCGCACGGGCGAGGTGAGCCTGCGCTTCGCGTACCGCACCGCAACGGCCTCCACGGCGTGCGACGTCGTGCTGCGCGCGAGCAATCGCCCGCCGCGCGAGGCTGCGTTCGCCGTGAACGGGCGCTGGGCGGAGCGGGAGATCCGGCCGGCGGACTATGCGTTCACCTTCCGGGATGGGGAGCGCAGCGTGCCCGTCCCGGACCCGCTGCGCGCGCTCCTGCGCGACTTCCTGGCGGCTCTCCAGACCCCCGGGGCAGCGCCCGACCCCGCGATCCCGCGCCGGATGGCGCTCCTGGAGCAAATTCTCGAAGCTCTACCGGTCGCGGTCGCCAAGGCGCGCTAGCGCGCCGCACAGTGGAGAGGGGAGGCCATGCATTCGATCCACGACTTCACGGCGAAGCTCCGCCAGCCCTCCCTGAAGGGGCACGTGGAGCGCTACGTGCAGTGGCGGCGCGCGGTCGAGCACGCGCGGCTCACCGGCCAGCAGGAGCCGAAGCCGCCCGCGCTGGCGCCCATCTCGATCAACCTCGACCTCACCACGGCCTGCAACTACCGCTGCACGCACTGCATCGACTGGGACATCCTCAACACCAAGCACAAGCACCGCGAGGCGGAGCTGCGCAGCTCGATGGCGCAGATGGCCGAGACGGGCATGCGCTCGGTGATCCTGATCGGCGGCGGCGAGCCCACCTTGTATCCGGGCTTCGCGGACTTCGTGGCGTATCTGAAGGAGCTGAAGCTCCAGGTCGCGATCGTGTCGAACGGGAGCCGCGGCGACCGGCTGCTCGCAGCCGCCCGCCACATGCGCGAGCAGGACTGGATCCGCCTCTCGCTCGACTCGGGCAGCAACGAGCTGTTCCGCGCCATGCACAAGCCCGTGGATCCGAAGTGCGATCTCGACGCGATCTGCACGTGGATCCCGCAGATCAAGGCGGCGAGCCCGGCGGTACGCTGCGGCTACTCGTACATCATCACGTGGCAGGGCTCGTCGCGCGAAGAGAACGCGCTGCACGAGAACATCCACGAGATCGCGATGGGGGCCGCGCGCGCGAAGGCCGCCGGCTTCGACTACATCGCCTTCAAGCCCGTGCTCGAGCGCCAGCAGGACGGCGCCGAGGTGATGGATCCCGGCAAGGCGGCGAGCGACCTCGCCGACGTGGTGGCGCGGATCCGCCGCGAGCTCGATGCCGCGAAGCAGCTCGCGGACGAGCGCTTCTCCGTCTACGAGAGCACGAACCTGCGCGTGCTCGAGCAGGGCAACTGGCGCGACTTCACGCGCCAGCCGCGCACCTGCCACATGCAGTCGCTGCGGCAGGTGCTGACGCCGACGGGTCTCTACAACTGCCCGGCGCACCGCGGCGTCGAGAAGGCGAAGATCGGCGAGGCGCCGGCCTACGCCGGCGAGGCGAAGGCGCGCGAGACGGCCGCCGCCGTCGGCGGGATCCTCGACCGCTTCGACGCGAGCCACGAGTGTCGCGAGGTCACCTGCCTCTACAACGGCGTGAACTGGTGGCTCGAGAAGCTGGTGCACGACCCCACCACCGAGGTCGAGATCGAGCCCAGCGACGAGCGCGGTGACTACTTCCTCTAGTCCGCAGCGAATTCTCGTGCGCCTGCCCAACTGGGTGGGGGATGTGGTGATGGCGACGCCGGCGCTCGCGGCGTTGCGCGCGGCGCATCCGGCGGCCGAGATCGTGGCGGAGGGGCGGCCGTATCTCGCGGGCCTGGTGCGCGGCCTGCCGGGCGTGGACGCGTTCGTGCCCGAGGTGCGCGGCACGCTCGCGCGGTCGCGCGCGCTGCGCGCGCGGCGCTTCGACCAGGCCGTGCTGCTGCCCGACTCGGTGCGCAGCGCGCTTGCGCCCTTCCTCGCGCGGATCCCCGTGCGCGCCGGGTATGCCCGCGATCCGCTGCGCCGCGCGCTGCTGACCCACGCACTGCCTCCGCCGAGCGACGACGGGCACGGAGGGCCCGGGTCCCGGGCTGGGCGCCGCGTCCCGATCTCGATGATCGAGCGCTACCTGCGCATCACGCGTCGGCTCGGCTGCCCCGACGCCGGCGCCCGGCCCGCGCTCGCCGTGGACGCCGCGGCGCGCGAGGCCGTCGCGAAGCGCCTCGTCGAAGCCGGGCTCGTTCCCGGCGAGCGCACGCTGGTGGTGACGCCGGGCGCGAGCTTCGGGTCGAGCAAGCTCTGGCCGCCCGCGCACTTCGCGGCGGCCGGTGACGAGATCACGCGCCGCCACGGGCTCGCGGTGGTGCTGGCGCCGGGGCCGGGCGAGGAAGCGCTGGCCCGGGAGATCGCGCGCACGATGCGCGAGCCGGCGCTCGTGCTGGCCGAGCCGCCGACCCCGCTCGCCGAGCTGGTGGCGCTGATCGCGGGCGCCGCGCTCCATCTCGGCAACGACACCGGGCCGCGTCACATCGCGGTGGCGCTCGGCGTCCCGACGATCGTGCTGATCGGCCCCACCGACCCGCGCCACACGGCCCACCAGCTCGAGCGCCAGCGCGTGCTGCGCGAGGCCGTGGCGTGCAGCCCGTGCGGGCTCAAGACCTGCCCGATCGACCAGCGCTGCATGACGCGCATCGCCCCGGAGCGCGTACTGGCGGCGGCCGCGGAGCTGCTGGCGTGAACGCGCGCATCGTCCCCGATTACCGCGCGCTGGCCGAGCGGCTCGCTCCGGAGCGGGAGCGCGGCCGCACCCTCGCGCTCGCGAACGGCTGCTTCGACGTGCTGCACGTCGGGCACGTCCGGCTGCTGGCCGAGGCGCGACAGCACGCGGACCTGCTCGTCGTCGCGCTCAACTCGGACGACAGCGCGCGCTCCCTCAAGGGCGAAGGCCGGCCGCTCGTGCCGCTGGCCGAGCGCATGGAGGTGGTGGCGGCGCTCGTGGGGGTGGACTTCGTCACGAGCTTCGACGAGCTCACGGCGAGCGCCCTGATCGAGGCGCTCCAGCCGGAGGTGCAGATCAAGGGCACCGACCGCACGCCCGAGAGCGTGCCCGAGCGCGCGCAGGTGGAGCGCTACGGCGGCCGCATCGTGATCTGCGGCGACCCGAAGACGCACTCGAGCACCGCTCTCGCCGACCGGCTCCGGAAGCCCTAGCGCCCGCGTCAACCCCGGCGCCCCGCGCGCCGAAACGCACCCGTATGCGCACTTGGCAGCGGAAGGCCGGTGGGGCCGCGGCCGTCGCGGCCCTGGTGACCGCGCTCTCGTACTCCCGGCCGGTCGAGCTGATCGAGCGTCCCGTGAGCGACGCGATGGTGCGCCTCACCGCGCTCGCGCCGCCCGCGCTCGCCGCGGACGTGCCGGACGTGATGCTCGTCGCGATCGATCCGGCGAGCCTGCGGGCTCTTCCCGAATGGCCCTGGCCGCGGGCGCGCTACGGCGCCGTGGCGAACGCGCTCTTCGCAGCCGGCGCGGTCGCGGTCGCCTTCGACATCGACCTCTCGACGCCTCGCGAGCCGGCGGACGACGCCGCCTTCGCCGGCGCCATCGCCGCGCACGGCAAGGTGGCGCTCGCCGCGCTCCGCCAGCGCCAGCAGGTCGAGGGCGTCGGCGAGCTCGAGGTGGTGAGCTGGCCCGCGCAGGTCTTCACGCAGGCCGGCGCGCGGCCGGGGCACGTCGTCGTCCCGATCGACTCCGACGGCGTCGTGCGACACGCGCGCGGCGCGAGCGAGCTGGGCGGGCGGCGCATTCCCTCGCTGCCGGCGGTCATGCTCGATCTGGCGGGCGTTCCGCTCTCCGCAGCGATGCGCGGCGCCCACTCCATCGATTTCCGCCGCGCCACGCCGGCGATTCCCGTCCTCTCGATCCTCGACGTGCTCGACGGGCGTTTCGACCCGGCCAGCGTCGCGGGACGCGCGGTCCTGATCGGCGCCACCGCGGCCGAGTTCCAGGATCTATGGACGACGCCCAGCGGGCCGGCTCGGCCCGGCATGTGGGTGCAGGCGGTCGAGTACCGCACGCTCGCGGCGGCGGCGCGTGGCGAGCCCACGCTGACGGCCGTGCCGCCGAGTGTGCTCTTCGCGTTCAGCTTCGTGCTGGCCCTGCTCGCGTCGCGCGCAGACGAGCTGTCCGCGGGCCGGCGGTCGGGTTGGTTCGCTGGCTTCGGCGCGGTGACGGGCGCGCTGTGTCAGGGCGCGCTCTACGTGCACGGACTGCTGCTGTCGCCCGTGCTCCTCCTGGCCCAACTCGCGGTGCAGTACGGCGCCGGGCTCGAGCGCGTGCGGCGGCGGCTCGGCCTCCGCCTGCGCGAACGGGAGCTCTCGCTCGTGGCACTCCACGAGATCGGGGAGTCCGCCGCCCAGGCCGAGAGCGCCGACGGCCTCGAGGTGGGCCTCGGCCTGCTCGGCCGCATCGTCGATGCGCACGCCGTGGCGCTGCTGCGCGCCTCACCGCAGGGGCACCTCGAAGACGCACGCGTGGACTGGATGCCGCGGGGCGAGCTCGCGGCGGTGGACGCGGCGCTCGCGTCCGCCACGCTGGCGAGCGGCCGGCTGCGCTCGATCGAAGGCCGCATCCCCGGGCGGCCCGGCGTGTCGGGCCGCGCCGTCTACGTGCCGCTGCTCGCCGGCAAGCTGCCGGTCGGCGTGCTCGTGGTGGAGTCGCGCAGCCGTGCGCCGCTCGGAGACACGGAGCTGCGGACAGTCGCAACCGTGGCTTCGCAGCTCGCGCTCACGGTGCGCTCGCAGCGTCTCGCCGAAGAGCTGCGCGCCACCCTCGGAGCGTCGGTCGAGGCGATCGCGAGCGCGGTCGAGGCCCGCGACGGATACACCGAGCTGCATTGCCGGCGTCTCGCGCTCTTCTGCGCATCGATGGCGCAGCGCCTCGGGCTATCGGCCGAGGAGATCGAGGCCATCCGGCTCGGCGCGCTGCTGCACGACGTCGGCAAGATCGGGGTTCGGGATCACGTCCTCCTCAAGGCGGGAGGCTTCACCCCAGAAGAGAGAGAGGAGATGGAGCGCCACGCGCCGATCGGGCACCGCATCGTCCAGCCCATCGGGGGCCTGACGCCGACGACGCTTTGCTGCGTCCGCAATCACCACGAGCGCTGGGATGGCAGCGGCTACCCCGACGGCCTCGCCGGCGAGGCGATCCCGCTCGCCGCGCGCATCGTGGCGGTGGTGGACGTGTGGGACGCGCTTTCGAGCGACCGGCCCTACAAGCGGGCGTACCCCCAGGCGCAGGTGCGGGACATCTTGCGCAAGAGCCGCGGCACGCACTTCGACCCCGCACTGGTCGATCTCTTCATCGAAATCCTCGACGAGGAGGGCGACGAGATGCTCGCGTTGGTCGAAGCCAGCCGAGAGACCAGCTCGTGAGCAGTTACGGATCCGTGCGCCGGATCGCACCTCGTTCAAGCTGGGGCTTTTCGCCTCCGATGAAACGCCGGAATGAAACACTTGGCGGTGCTGGGCCTCGTCCTGGGGGTCGCGGCGGCGCCTGCCGCGGCGGCGCCCTCGGACGCCGACCTGGCGGTGCTGTCAGCGGACTTCGACAGGCATCCGGATGATCCGGCGGTCGCGCGCGCGTTGGCGCGCGCGCAGCTCGAGCGCGGCGAGATCGATGCCGCGATCGATGGGCTCCGTGCGCTCGGCGCGCGCCTTCCGCAGCACCGCGCCGCGCTGGCGCAGCTCTTGGGCCGCGCGCTGTACCTGAAGGGCGACCTGGTCGAGGCACGCGCGGAGCTCGAGCAGGCGATCGCGTTTCGCCAGGACGACGCCCTCTCGCACTTCTACCTGGGCCTGGTGCTGATGAAGAGCGGCGATGCGGACGGCGCCGCGCACGAGCTGCGCACGGCCGAACGGATCGAGCCTGGGCTGCTTCCCAGCGCGCCCCCGCGGGAGCCGATGCCTTGGTTGGACGGCCACTTCTCCTTCATGGGCGGAACTGGGCTCGAGTACGACACGAACCCCACGATCGAGGGGGAGGAGTCGCTGTCCGCTTCGAACACGAGCGACGACTACCGCCTCGTGTACAACGCGGCGCTCGCGACCCAGCTGCTCCGCACGGAGAGCAGCGCGCTCTCGGCCAGCTACCGCTTCGACGACAGTCAGCACGACCACCTCGACCAGCTGAATCTGCAGTCGCACGGCTTCGCGCTCGGCGGTGTGCACGCCTTCGACGACGGCGTGTTCGTCCGGCTCGAGGGCGGCGCCGCGCTGCTCCGGCTCGACCACGCGGACTACCTCGACACGTGGAGCCTCGCGCCCACGCTCGGCGTCGGGCTCGAGCGCTTCGGCCTTCTGCAGCTGCGCGGCGGCGCCGAGCACCGGGACTTCGCCGACGAACCCACGGAGTCGTCGCTCGAGCGCGACGGCTGGCGCTACTCCGCCGGGCTCTCGCACACGCTGCCGATCGAGCGCTGGGCGGGTGCGCGCCTCACCACGCAGCTCCAGTACGCGCGCACGCTCACGGACGCCGGCACGGACGCGAACGGCTTCGGCTCGGCCTTCGACTCGAACTGGATCTCGGCCGACGCGGCCTTCTCGGTGCCGATCGTCTTCGGCATCCGGATGGAGACGAGGCTGCTGGTTGGCTACGAGCGCTTCGACGAGGAGAACGCCGTCCAGTACAACGCGGACTACGACGCGACCACGAATCCGGACCCGCGCCGCATCCGGCGCCGCGACACCGTGGTCGACACCAGCTTGAGCTTCGTTCGCCCGCTCACCAAGCTGGTGGATCTCGAGCTGCGCCTCCGCGATACGCGCCACGGCTCCACCGCGGACGTCTACGACTGGGATCGGCAGATCGTCGGGACGTATCTGCGCCTCCACTTCGACCACTGAGGAGACCACCCCATGCGGCACCTGAAGGTCCTCTACTGTCTGCTTCTCGCGAGCGGCGTCGCTGCGGCGGCGGCCGCCGACCCGTCGCTCATCACGGCCTACGGAAAGGTCGAGATCGGTCATGGCACGCCGCCGGTCTGGCGCGTGGCGCAGAGCGGCGAGGCCCTGGCGCCGGGCGACTCCGTGCGCACGAGCGCCGGCGCTCGCGCCGAGCTCCAGCTCGGCGACAACCGCATCGTGCGCGTGTACGAGCAATCCCTGCTGCGCGTGGGCACCAGCGTCACGCCGACCGGCGCGGTGCGCTCGGTGGATCTCGACCAGGGCCAGTCGATCTTCGACGTGATGAGGAAGGCCGTGGTCGACGAGTTCGACGTCGTGACGCCCGAGGTGGTCGTGAGCGTGAAGGGCACGCGCTTCCTCGTCGCGGCCGTCGAGGGCGCGGACTACACCAGCGTGTTTCGCGGCGAGGTCGGCCTCGCGGGCGAGGGCTTCGAGGCCGTCTCCGTGCGCCCGGGCATGACCGGCGCGCACGGTGAGCTGTTCCTGACGCCGTTCGCCGATCCGTGGACGGCGTGGGAGACCGGTTCCTCGGCGCCCGCGCCGGCGATCGACGAGGGCCACGAGGCGGAGGTCGGCACCGCGATCCAGGCCGCAGTCGGCGGCTCGAGCGGCGGCTCGGGCGCCGATGCTTCGAAGGACACCGGCCTGCTGGGCGGCCTGCTCGGCGGGCTCCTCGGCTCGCCCAGCGATTCCGGCAGCGCGGGCGGCGCGGCCGCGTCGGCGGGGAGTGACCCGGCTCCGGGCGACGGCGGTCTGCTCGGAGACGTGGTCGGGGCGGTCACCGAGCCGGTGGTCGGCGACGTGCTGACGCCCGTGACCGATCCGGTCGGCTCGTTGCTCGCGCCTGTGACCGATCCCGTTGGTGCGCTCACGCCTGCCTTGACCGATCCGGCGAGTGGCGGCTCCCTGTTGACGCCGGTGGTGACTCCGGTGGGCGGCCTGCTCGGGAGTGTGCTCGGCGACACGCGCTCACCCTGACGCGTCCTCTTCGCGCACCAGCTCGACGGGCTCGCACTCGAGCCCCGAGGCGATGCGACACAGCGTCGCGTAGGGAACCGGCTCGTTCGCCTCCTCGATCCACTCGAGCAGGTTCATCGAGAGCGTGGTGGGCACGCCCGACGCGCGCTCGCTCGCGCGTGCGACCGCATTCACCAGCGCGCGGCGCGACCAGCCGCGCCCGTGGCGCAGCAGCCTCACGCGCCCGCCGTCGGGCACCACCAGCGCGTCGTCGTCGAACGGGCTCACGGGCGGGCCGGCGCATGCCGCGCCGCGAGCTCGCCGAGGATCTGGTCGTGGCGCGCCCGTGTGAGCGGATAGCCGAGCGCTACCCACGCCCCGAGCACGACGAACACGCCCGGCACTGCTGCGGTGAGGAAGCGGATCGTGGTGAGCGTGGCCGGGCGCTGCGGCTGGCCCGCGACGTAGCCCGAGAGCTCGAGCACGAAGAGCCCGAGCGCGACGGCCGCTGCCCCACCGAGCTTGCGCAGGAAGGTGAAGAGGCCGAAGTAGAGGCCCTCGCGCCGGTGGCCCGAGCGCAGCTCGTCCTCGTCCACCACCTCGCCGAGCATCGACCACGGGATCATGTCCGCCGCTGCGTAGCCGACGCCGCCGATCGAAGCGCCGAGGAAGATCCAGGCGCGCGGCCATTCGGGCGTCGCCGCGAAGAGGAACACCTGCGAGCCGACCCACGAGATCGCGCCGAGGACGTAGATCGTTCGCTTCTCGACATGGCGCGAGATCGCGTTCCAGAGCGGCAGACCCGCCACCACCGACAGCAGGAACAGCACCATCGTGATCCGGAAGTCGTCGGGGCGTCCGAGCCAGTAGGTGAAGTAGTAGACGAACATGGTCGAGGCGAGATCGATCGCGATGCGTCCCAGCAGGAACAAGCCCGTGAGGCGCACGTATGCCGCGTGCCGCGCGAAGGAGCGGATGCTGCGCAGGAAGGGCTCGTGGCTCTCGCGCTGGAAGCCTGGGCGCTCGAAGCTCACGCGATAGACGAAGGGCCACGGCAACACCAGCCAGAGGCCGAGCAACGCGCCGGCCACCGCGTACCCGCCCGCGCCGCCGCCGAACCGCTGGATGAGGGGCTGCATCAGCGCCAGCGCGAGCAGCGTGCCGAGGATCGCGCCGGCGCCACGAAAGGCGTTGACCGAGGTTCGCTCCTGATAGCTCGTTGCCATCTCCGGAATCAGCGCGAGGTACGGCACCGACAGCACGGTGGTCGAGAGCGCGAACACCACGTAGATCACCGCGTAGTAGGCGAACTTCGCCGCCTGGCTCTCGCTATCGGTAGTGGTCCAGAGCAGCGCGAAGGCCAGGCCGAGCGGGAGCGCGCCGATCAGGAAGTAGGGGCGGCGCCGTCCTGCGCGCCAGCGCGTCCGGTCCGAGAGCCGGCCCATCGCCGGGTCGGCGAAGGCGTCGATGCCGCGGGCGAGCAGCGGCACGAGGCCCGCCAGGGTGGGAGCCAACAGCGCGGTGTCGGTCAGGAAGATCGGGAAGAGGAACAGCATGGCCGACAGGCCGAGGTTCACCGTGTGGTCGCCGAGCGCGTAGATCGCCTTGGTACGCAGGGGCAGCGCGTCGCCCGCAGGCTGGCTCAAGCCGCCTCCGGCCCGTCGGGGAAGCGGTCGCGCAGGAACTCCGCCAGCAGCCGGCAGGCGTCCACGGTGGAGAAGATTCCAGCGAGCTTGCCGTGGCGCAGCACGACCGCCGAGCCGACGTGGCGCTCCGCCATCTCCCACGCCACCTCGTCGAGGGGCGTGGCCATCTCGGTCACGTAGGGGTCGGGGCGCAGCAGGTGGCGGATGCGGATTCGACTCTTGTCGGTGTCGGGCAGCGCCGCGTGCACCAGATGGTGAAGGTCGCGCTCCGACACCACGCCGAGCACGCGGCCTTCGTCCTGCACCGGCACGTGGCGGATGCGGTGCGCCTGCATCAGCCGCTCCACCTCGAGCACCGAGGCATCGGGCCCGACGGCGAACGGGAAGGGCGTCATCGCCGCTCCCACCGAGGGCATGCGCTCGTAGTCCGCGAGGTGCATGGCAGTCCTCTCAGGCGCCCGTCACGACCGGGCGCTCTATCAGCTCGAGGCAGGTCCCGTCCGGATCGCGGAAGAAGACGGCCCACAGCCCATCGATCGGAACCTCGGGCCCCATCTCGAGCCAGACGGGTGGCGATGTCTCGACGCCGTGCCGGAGCAGCTCGGCGTGGGCGGCCTTCGCGTCGTCGACGAGGAAGGCGAGGCGGAAGAGGCCGAGCTGGTTGGCCGCGCGAGCCGGCGCGCCCGTGGGCCGCGGCGTCTTCCACTCGAGCAGGTCGACGATGAACGGCTCGGGCGCGCCCGCGACGCCGAGGAACTCGGCCTGCCACTCGCACGGGCCGTGCCAGCCGAAGCCCGCGCCGTCCACGGCTCCCGGGCTCGAGCGCCCGAGCGTCGCGAGGCCGAGCACGCGGCGATACCAGTCCGCGGAGCGCGCGAGGTCGGAGCAGTTCACGTTGACGTGCATCAGGCGCAGCTCGTTCGGAGCGCCGGGCGCCTGGATGAACTCGATCGCGGTGCCGTCGGGGTCGCGCGCGCAGAAGAAGCGCACCGAGAGGCCCGCGGAGATCGGAGCTTCCACCGGCGCCGACAGGCACGGCACGCCGGCGGCGACGAGCCTCGCGTAGACGGCGTCCACGTCGGGCACCGACAGGCAGAGCCGGAACATGCCGAGCTGGTTCGCCTCGACGGCGGGCTTGCCGGCAGGCGGCGGCTGCTTCCACTCGAGCAGGTCCACGGCGGGCCCGAGCGGACCACGCGCGTCGTGGAGCAGGTGCGCGTCCCACTGCACGCGCCCCGGCAGCCCGAAGCCGGCGCCGTCCTGCGGCACCGGATTCGTGTGGACGAGGGGAGTGAGCCCCACGAGATCGCGGTAGAAGCGCAGCGAACGTGCCAGCTCCGAGCAATTGACGTTCACGTGGACGACGCCGAGCGCCCGGACCGACATGGCGGCAAGGTACCAGGCTGGCGTGATATCCAACCGGGATGGCGGCGAACTTCGAGCTCAAGGCGCGCTGCGCCGACCTCGCGCTGGCGCGCGAGCGGGCGCGGGCCCTCGCGACGCGCTGGCTGGGGCTCGATCAGCAGACCGACACCTACTTCAAGACGGCCACCGGGAGGTTCAAGCTGCGCGAGTCGAGCCTGTCGGGCGCGCAGCTCGTGCCGTACCTGCGGCCGGACGCTCCGCGAGCGCGCCGCTCGGACTACGTGGTGATCCCGCTACCCGATCCCGAGCGCACCAAGCAGCTGCTCGCCGAGCTGCTCGGCATCCACCGGGTCGTCCGCAAGGTGCGCGAGATCGGGCTGTTCGAGAACGTGCGCATCCACCTCGACCGCGTGGAAGGCCTCGGCGATTTCATCGAGCTCGAGGCCGTGTGGGACGGTGACGGCGCCGGCGAGGCCGAGCAGGCGCGCAAGGTCGTCTTCCTGCGCGAACGGCTCGCCATCCGCGACGCCGACCTGGTGGCCGCGTCCTACGAAGGGTTGCTCGGCCCCTAGCAAGCGAAGCGCGCAGCGAGCGGAGCGAGCGGAGCCAAAGTCCGGAAGCGCGCAGCGAGCGGAGCGAGCGGAGCCAAAGTCCGGAAGCGCGCAGCGAGCGGAGCGAGCGGAGCCAAAGTCCGGAAGCGCGCAGCGAGCGGAGCGAGCGGAGGCAAAGTCCGGAAGCGCGGCAGCGAGCGGAGCCACCTGGGTCCGTCCGCTACCCCTAGCGCAGCGACTTGTCGAGGAGCGCGAGCACGGCGCGCTCGAGCGCCGCCTGGGCGCGCTCGCGCGAGAGGCGCTGGTCGGTGCGCAGCCGGTCCCACGCTTCGAAGGAGAGCAGCACGTCGAGCGCCTCGAGAAACTCCCTCGGCGCGCTCGACAGCTCGGGGAGCGCGCGGAGCAACGCCGCGCGCAGCTCGCGCACGAGCCGCGCGTGCCGCCCGCTCAGGAACTCCGAGCGCCAGCGTTGCACGTTGGCCGAGCGCTTGTACGGCGCGATCCGCTCGAACAGACGCACGCGCCGGTCCACGAGTGCCTTCGCGCGCTCGCGCAGGGCTCCCTCCGACGGGTCCTCGCGCAGGATCGGCAGCGCGTCCTCGCGCAGGCGCGCGTCCATCGTCGCGAACAGCCCGTCCATGTCGTCGAAGTGGCGGAACACGCTGCGGATGCCAACGCCCGCCCGCTCGGCCACCTGCTGCGCGGTGGGCTGGAGCACGCCCTCACCGACGAGCTCGAACAGCGCGGACACGATCGCTCTCCGGCTGCGCTCGCCGCGCCGCAAGCGGCCGTCGATCGCTCCCTCCGCCGGTTCCGACTTCGCGCTGGCCACGTGCACCCCGGGCGAGATCATGGCAGAAGATGTGGCATACTGCATGTCACGATGTCCATCGTCGAGCAGGTGCCCGAGGCGCTCCAGCCCGAGGTCGACGCCGCGCTGGCGTGGCTCGCCGGCGAGCAGGGGCGCCGCTACGCCGTGACCGGCATCGTCGACCCCGAGCTCGCAGACCGGTCCGGCGGCGCGGTCCACGAGCTGACGCTGATCCTGTGCGACGGCGACCTGTGTGTGCGGGAGCAGATCCGCGTGCACCCCGTCGCTGGTGGATTCGAGTTCGAGAGCGCCGTCGCAGACCGCGAGGATCCGCCCGCCGAGCTCGACCCGCTGCCCGGCGTCCGGCGCGGCTGGCTGGCGGGTGCGCTGGCCCAGCACGCGTTCGTCGTGCTGGTCTTCTACCGCGGCTTCTGGTGACCGCCCTGTCGCCGCGAGTTGCGCGGCTACGAGAAGGAAGGCGTGGTGCGGGCGATCCGGAGCGCGGGCGGCGAGATCTTCGGCATCACGAGCGAGCCGCAGACGCTCGCCACGGAGGCGGCCGGGAGCTGGGGGCTCGGCTTCGCGCTGGTCGGGGATCCGCATCACGAGATCGCCGACCAGTGTCGCGAGCGCGGCTGGCTCGATCTCTACGTCAACGCCCACGGCGACTCGCGCGGGATGCTCGCGCGCGACATCGACTCGGCCAATCACCCGAAGGGCTACTTCCAGCCGGGAGTGATCGCACTGACGTCCGAGCATCGCGTCCTCTATCGCTGGCGCGGCGTGCCCACGCGGCGCAACAACGGCGGCGCCACCGAGCGGCCGACGCCCGGCCATGTCTGGCAGCGGATCGAGGAGGCGCTCGCTGCGCGAGGAGCGCCCGATGCCGAGCTCGATGCGCCCCCGCTGGTCGACATGCGGGGGACCCCCTGGCCGCTCTTCGTCCTGCTGCTGCTCGCGAACGGAAACTTCTGGCGCCCGAAGGGCTTCGCGCTCCAGCGTCGCGGGCCGGACGACGTCGCCGCACGCGCGAAGCGTGCCGCGATCAAGCTCGCGCTGTTCGTTGCCGGCTGGATCGCGGCGTTCGCGCTGCTCCCGGCGGGCTGGGTCGCTCTCGCGCTGCTGGCCTACGCGGCGCTCGCGGCGCCTGGCATCGTCGAGCTGCACCGCGCCTTCCAATCCGTGGAGTCCTGATGCGGAAGTCCCCCTATCTTTATCACGGCGCCGACGTCTCCTACTTCTCGGGGAAGGTGAGACCTGCGCTGCCGCAGAAGAGCCTCTGGTACCGCGAGGTCGTCCCGAACATGAAGGAGATCGTCGGCAAAACCGGCGTCGCCTTCATCCCCGTGCTGATGACGCCCGACGGCGAGGCCTGGCAGGACACGAGCACCATCCTCGACCGGCTCGAGGCGGCTCACCCGGAGCCGCCGCTCTATCCGCGGACGCCGGTGCAGCGGGTCGTCGCGTATCTGATCGAGCTCTACGGCGACGAGATCGGGCTCCTCCCCGCGATGCACTATCGCTGGAGCTTCGAAGAGAGCGCGAAGAAGGCCCGCGTCGATTTCGCCCTCGGCAGCGGCGACCTCGCTGCGGCGAATCGGTTCGCCGATCGCATGGCGCAGGCCAAGAACACGCTCGGCGTGAGCGCTGCGGCGGCGCCCGCGATCGAGGCGCATCTGCGCGAGCTGCTCGCCGCGCTGTGCACTCACTTCGAGGCCCACCGCTTCCTGCTGGGCGATTCGATGTCGCTCGCGGACTGCGCCCTGATGGGCCCGTTCTACGGTCACCTGTTCCGCGACGCGGTGCCGGAGCGGCTCCTGCTCGAGACGGCCTTCCGCGTCTGCTGCTGGATCGAGCGCATGAACCGACCGCCCCTCGACCAACAGGGCTGGCTTCCGAACGACGAGATCGCGTACACCTTGAAGCCCGTGCTCCGCATCATGGCCGACGGCGTCCCGATGCTGCTCGACGCGGTCCGCCAGATCGACGCCTGGGCCGACGCGCACCCGAACGCCGCCCCGCCGCGCGCGATCGGGATGTACGAGACCCCGTACCGCGACAAGAAGCTCTCGCTCCTTTGCCGGCCCTACACGCTCTGGATGGTGCAGCGTCCGCTCGCCGCCTACGCCGCGCTGTCCGCAGCGGGCCGCGCGCGGGTGGACGCCGCCCTCGGCGGCACCGGCTGGGGCGCGTTGCTCGCGTGCCGACCCCGGCACCGGATGGGGAAGCGCGGCAACGAGCTCGCGCTCGAGAGCTAGAGGAGGCGCCGCCGTGATCTACCTGCAGCAGGACTTCGATCTCCACCCGGCCTCGCCGCGCACCCGCGACGCCTTCGTCGCGCTCGCGCAGGACGCGCTGGTGCCGGCGGCCGAGCGCCTGGGGGCGCAGCTGGTCGCGGCGTTCTTCAGCAACTCGGAGTGGTTCTTCCGCATGACTCACTTCCTCGAGCTGACGAGCCTCTCCGCGTTCGAGGCCTGGCGCGCCGCCTGCCGGGGCGACGCAGCCACCTGCGACGCCGCGAGCCGCGCCGAGGCGCTCGCGCCGACGCGCCGCGAGACCCTGCTCGAGACGCTCGACGCGATTCCCCCGAGCGCGCTCGCACGCGGCATCGAGAGCGCCCGCGAGAAGCCGCAGGGCATCTACTCCGCCGCGCTCCTCCGGATCGCGCCTGGACGGATGGCCGACTTCACGAAGATGCTCGCGGGCGCCGGCCCGCACCTCCCGATCCTCGCCTCGTGGCGGCCCATCGCCGGCGACCCCGACCTCGTGATCGACCTCTGGAAGGGCGACCCCGAAGCGACCTACTCGCGCTACGCACCCGCCGACGCGCGCGCGAACGCCTTCATGGATCCGCTGCGCGAGGTGGCGCCGAACGAGCGCCTCGTCCGCTACTTCCCGCTGCCGTACTCGCCGCTGCTCTAGGGCGTCGCCGGCGGCGCGTGCTTCGGCTGCTCCTCGCCGGTGACGACGGTGAAATCCGTCGTGGCCGCGCTGGTCGTGGCGGGCGTGGACGCCGGCTGTGTGATGACCATCGTCGTGCCGGGGCCGACGACGGCCGCCGCCTGGCGCCGGAATTCGGGCGGGATCTGGATGACGGACAGGAGCCGTTCGGTCGAAACGGTGTCTTCTCGCTCCCCCGAGACCATCAGCCAGCGCGGAACGGGCTTGCCGGTGACCGAGGAGATCTGGTCATCGGCGGACGGCTCGAGCATGGTCAGCACGTGCAGCGTGACCTTTCGAGTCGGGTCGTCGAGCACGAACGGCGCGTGGCCGATCTCGACGCCCGAACGGAAGATGCGGATGCGCCGGTCCTCGTTGGTGACGAGGATGGTGACCGGGCCTTCCGGCGCTGCCTCCGGTTGCCAGGCGATGTCGCCCGTGGTGGGCAGCTCGCGAGTCGGTGTGCCCGTGGCGTCCACCGGCGCGACCAGCCCCGGATGCGCCACCGTCTCGGGGAATTCCTTCTCGTCGGAGATGATGACCGTCAGCCCTGTCTTGGTTTCGCCGTACAGCCGCCGGGCGAACTCGTAGGGCATCCGCACGCAGCCGTGGGACGCCGGGTAGCCGGGCAGCCGGCCCGCGTGCAGCGCGACGCCGCCCCACGTGAGCCGCTGCATGTAGGGCATCGGCGCGTTGTTGTAGACGTTCGAGTAGTGATCCTCGTGCTTCTGCAGGATCGTGAAGACACCAGTCGGTGTCTCGTGGCCCTTCTTGCCGGTGGAGACCGTGGACGCGCCGATGAGCACGCCGTTCCGGTACACGAAGGCCCGCTGCTCCGGCAGCGACACGACGAGCACGACGGGGCCCTGCGGCGACATCTCGGGGTGCCATACGTATTCGCCCGGCTTCAGCTTGTCCGGCACGATCGTCTTCGCTGTGCCGAGCGTGGAGGTGTGCTTGGGCGGCGCCTTGGCGGCGGCCTCGAGGCCGGGCCAGACGAGCAGGAGGGCGAGACCGGCGAGGGCGGCCGGGTGTGTCTTCATCCGCACCTCGCGTTCAATCCGGCTCGGGCGTGAGCTCGAAGCGCTCCATGTACGGCCCGAACGCGTGCCGCACGGCCGCGGGATCGACGCCGAACTCCTCCGGCGCGTAGCGGTGGATGCCGTCCTTGCCTTTCGGATGATCCGCGATGTAGGCGCGCATGCGCTCGGCGCCGAGCGCCGTCATCGGCAGGCCGAGCGCCGCGTAGATCTTCTCGACCTCCGCGAACTGGTCGCGCGACGAAGTCCGGGAACTGCATGTCGTAGAAGACCGCGTCGCGGGTACTCCTTCGCGCTGCGCACGGCGATCGCCGTGCTCGAGCACGCGCTTCAGCCGCGCGGTCCAGTCGCGCCGCGATCTCGTGCGGGTCGACCTCGTCGCTGCCCATCGTGCGCACGAGCGAGGTGAGGCTGGCGTAGGACGTCATCGACTTCACGGGATCGCGGTGCGTGAAGACGATCCGCGCGTCGGGATACGTCGCGAGCAGATGCTCGAGGCCCCAGAGATGCGCGCCGGTCTTGAGCACCCAGCGCTCGCGCCGATTGCGCCACTGGAGGTGCTGGAGCTGCCGCTGGTGGAAGGCGTAGACGTGCGACCAGTCGGCCTCGTGGTCGACCCAGTCCTGGTACGTGGGCACGCGGAACTGGTTGTGGAAGAGCGGCGTGCACATCGCCTCGCCCATCATCGTGACGCACTCCTGCGTCAGCGTGGCGCCCATCGGATGCATCGCCTTGAACGCCGGGATCTGGAGGTCGATCGAGGGGAAGGTGGCCGCGCAGCGCTGCGATGCGCGGGTCGCTGTGGAAGGTCGCGGCCTCGGGCGGCGGCGACGGGAACATCGCCTCCCACGTGAGCGGCGCCCGGTGTCGCGGATCCTGCGCGAGGATGTCGTGGAGGATGGTGGTGCCGGTGCGCGGCATCCCGATGATGAAGACGGGCGCGACGATCTGCTCGCGGGCGATGGCGGGGAACTGCTTGCGATCGGCGACGTAGTTCAGCCGATTGACGGTGTGCCCGAGTACGCGTTCCCTCGCGATCATCCGGCCGATCGCGTTCAGCCGCCCCTCCTTCTCGAGCGAGTCGAGCAGGAGCCGCAGCGGCTCGAGGAAGGGCCCGTCGCCGAAATCGTCTCGGCCCCCTGCGCGTTGCCGAGCCTCGTCGAGGATCGAATCGAACGCGAGGTTCACTCGGCAGCCCCGGGCATGTAGATCGACTTCCTCGGCGCCGCGAACACCTTGCGCAACGCGCCCTCGAAGGCCTCGAGCGGGAGCGTCTCGTACTCGGGGTCGAAGCTGTTCTGGTCGTACTTCTCGCAGAACTCGGCGCAGTCGCGGAACCAGGCGTGCTCGCGGAATCGTTCGCGCAGATTCCGGTCGAGGCCGAGGTGATGGAAGAAGTAGTAGCCCTGGAAGATCGCGTGCTGCTCCACGATCCAGCGGTTCTTCTCCGAGACGAAGGGCTCGAGGATGGTCGCGGCGAGCTGCGCGTGGTTAGCGGACGCGAGCGTGTCGCCGATGTCGTGGAGCAGGGCGCACACGACGTACTCGTCGTCGCGCCCGTCGCGCTGCGCGCGCGTGGCGGTCTGGAGACTGTGGGTGAGGCGGTCCACGGCGTAGCCGCCGGTGTCGCCGGAGAGGATGCGAAGGTGGGTCAGGATGCGGTCGGGCAGGCCCTGGAAGAACTCGAGCGAGTGAAGGCCGATCACCTGGTAGTCGTCGCGCGTGGCGTCGCGCATCGCGGTGAAGCGGGTGTCCGTGGGCGGCATGACGACGTCCCTTCCCGGGCGGCGGTTGTTCAGGCACTCTAGCCGACGAGGAGTCACCTCCCATGAGCACGAGCGCCGCGCGATTCCAGGGCTGGGTGATCGACGCCGACACCCACATCAGCGAGCCGGGCGATCTCTGGACGAGCCGGTTGCCCGCGCGGTTCAAGGACCAGGCGCCGCACATCGTGCGCGACCCCGAGACCGGGATCGAGACGTGGCGCATCGGCGGGAGCCGGACGTTCCTGCCCGTCGGCTTCACCGCGGTGGCGGGCTGGCCCGAGCCGTTCCCGGCGGCGCCGCGCAACATGGACGAGGTGCCGAAGGCGGCGTTCGATGCGAGCGCGCGCCTCGCGTACATGGACCGCGTCGGCATCTGGGCGATGGCGCTCTACCCGAACGTCGGCGGCTTCGGCAGCCAGGCCTTCCTCGCCCTCAAGGACCGCGAGCTGATGCTCGCCTGCGTGCGCGCCTACAACGACTTCCTGATGGACTGGATCTCGCCCGATCCGCGCCGCTTCATCGCGATCTGCGCCACGCCGTTCTGGGACGTCGCGGCTTCGGTCGCCGAGATCGAGCGCTGCGCGAAGCTCGGCCACAAGGGCGTGCTCTTCACCGGCGCGCCGCAACAGCACCGACATGCCCATCCTCGCGAGCCGGCACTGGGATCCGCTGTGGGCCGCGGCGCAGGCCTGCGATCTCCCCGTGAGCTTCCACATCGGCGCCGGGACCTTCGACGACGGCTTCACGCCCGAGCGCATCCAGATCATGGGCGCCGGCCGGACGAACGGCTTCGCCGCCATCTCGCTGTTCCTGGACAACGGCAAGCAGCTCACGGATCTGCTCTTCTCGGGCATCCTGCCGCGCTTCCCGGCGCTGAAGTTCCTGTCGGTGGAGTCGGGCATCGGCTTCATCCCGTTCGTGCTCGAGGCGGCCGACTACACGTTCGAGTACGGCAAGGTGCGCCAGGCGAATCCCGAGTTCACGCTCAAGCCGAGCGAGTACTTCCACCGCCAGGTCTACGGCTGTTACATCTTCGAGGAGCACGCGCCGCGCGAGCTGATGGGCGCGATCGGCGAAGACAACATCCTGTTCGAGACCGACTACCCGCATCCCGTCTGTCTGTACGGCAACGTGCGCGAGAAGATCGACCGCGCGCTCGGCGGCGCGACGCCCGAAGCGCGGCACAAGGTGCTCTGGGGCAACGCCGCGAAGCTCTACAAGATCGCGCCGCCCGACGTGCCCGCGCCGACGCCGGTGGGTTGAGGGCGGGCGCATGCAAGCCAGCCGGTCGTCGAGACATCGCCCGCACCACGCTCCAGCTCCTCGCCCTCGGCGTGCTGATCGCCAGCAGCTTCTGGATCGTGCGGCCGTTCCTGGTCGCGCTGACCTGGGCCACCATGATCGCCGTCGCCACCTGGCCGCTCCTGCTGCACGCCCAGGCGTGGCTCGGCGGCAGGCGCTCCCTCGCCGTCGCGGTGATGACGATCGCGTTGCTGCTGATCCTGGTGGTGCCGCTCTACTTCGGCATCGAGACCATCGTGGAGAACGCCAACCGGATCGCGGACTGGTCGAAATCGCTCGCGACGCTCACCGTTCCCGCAGCCGCCCGCCTGGGTGGAGGCGTCTGCCGCTGGTCGGTGCGAAGCTCGCCGAGCGCTGGCAGGAGCTCGCGGCCGCCGGTCCGGAGGAGCTGGCTGCGCGCATCGCGCCCTATGCCCGCGCGTTCGCCCTCTGGTTCGTGGGCCAGGTGGGCAGCATCGGGCTGCTGCTCGTGCAGTTCCTGCTCACGGTGGTCATCGCTGCGATTCTGTACGCGAACGGCGAGGCCGTCGCCCGCGGCGCAGACCTCTTCGCCCGGCGCCTCGCGGGGCCGCAGGGCGAGAACGCGGTGCATCTCGCCGGACAGGCGATTCGCGGCGTCGCGCTCGGCGTCGTCGTCACCGCCATCCTCCAGTCCACCGCGGCGGGCATCGGGCTCGCGGTCGTCGGCGTGCCGTTCGCGGCGATCCTGACCGCCGTGATCTTCATGCTCTGCATCGCGCAGATCGGGCCCGGGCTCGTGCTGATCCCGGCGGTGATCTGGGTCTACTCGACGCGCGGCGCCGTGTGGGGCACCGGCTTTCTCGTCTGGGCGATCTTCTGCAGCACCTTCGACAATTTCCTGCGCCCGATGCTCATCAAGCAGGGCGCCGACCTGCCGCTGCTGCTGATCTTCGCGGGGGTGATCGGCGGGCTCATCGCCTTCGGCGTCATCGGGCTCTTCATCGGGCCGGTGGTGCTCGCGGTGGCGTACACGCTGCTCGTCGACTGGGTGTCCCAGGACTCACCCGCGGAGGAGCCGGAGCAGTCCACTTGATTCGCCGCCACTCGGAGGTTCGAATGGCACCCCACCTGCTGAGCCGCCGCGAGGTTTTCGGAACGACGGCCGTGGTCGCCGGCCTGACGCTCGTGGGCGCAGCGGCCTGCGGCAGACGTGAATCCGCCAGCGACGGCGCGCCGTCAGGGCTCGAGGGCATCGCGCTCGTGCGCGCGGAGCTCGCACAGCTCCTCGAGTCGGACGGTCTACCGATGGAGGCCGGCTATCGGACGCTCGAAGACGGCATGAGGATGATCGCGTCGATTCACCACGTTCCGAACGTGAAGGGCGCGATGGTCGAATGGTGGCTCAGGCGCCGGAAGACCGACGAGGAGTTCCGCATGTGGCATCCGAAGGAGCACGTGCACTGGGAGTGGGACGAGCAGCAGAAGGCCGGGATCGCCCATCACCTGATCGATGGCAAGGTGGAGAAGACCAAGGGCCAGGCGCGGGACGCCGCGGACTACTTCGACGTCTCGCGCTTCGCGGACCGCGGCGTGAGCGCGGCCATCTGCGCTCGCGGCGGTCCGGCCGATGCGGATGGCTGGGGCGGCCATCTCGTTCACCTGTGCCGCGATACCGACTATGGCTGCGAGGTGCGGACGCGCCTCTTCATCGGCGACTTCGAGCCCGCGCCGTCCGCGTTGATGCGCTCGATCGCGTTGCGGTTCGTCAGCGACGAGCGTGCGCGCTGGCTGATGAGACATCAGGCGGAGGAGTACGTGTATCTCGCGCAGTTCCTGCCTGCGCTCTACGCCCGCGAGGCGGCCTGAGCTCAATTCGGCCAGTAGATGTACTCGTCGTCCGGCGCTTCGGGCTCGGCCAGCGTCTTGTCGACGTCGACCGGGGACTCCGTCAGGGACGGCCAGGCCGACTCCATCTGCTCGGCATCGTGCTCCGCGAGCGCGCGCCGCATCGTTGCGACGCGCTCGGGCTCGTGCGCGGCCAGGTTGTTCTGCTCGGTGGGATCGACGTTCAGGTCGAAGAGCCAGGCGCTACCCGGCGGGCGCTCGTCGACCTGGAGCTTCCAGCCGTCGACCCGCGCGACCTGGTAGTGACCGGAGCGCCAGAACAGCGCGCGGTGTGGCACGCCGTCGCGCTCGCCGCGCACGAAGGGGAGGAGGTCGACGCCGTCGATCTTGCGGTCGCTCGGCAGCGGCGCGCCCGCTGCCGCCGCCGCCGTCGCGAAGATGTCGAAGCCGTGTACCGGCGCCGCAAAGGTCTGTCCGGCCGCGAGCCGCGCGGGCCACTTCACGAAGTAGGGCACGTGGACGCCGCCTTCGAAGAACGTGATCTTCCAGCCGCGGAACGGGCGGTTCACGTCGGGCAGGCCGATGTAGTTGGGCGCGCCGTTGTCGGACGTGAAGAAGACCAGCGTGTTCTCCTCGAGGCCGTGCGCGCGGAGCGCGTCCAGCACGCGGCCGACGCCGCGGTCGAGCGCGCGGATCATCGCGGCGTAGACGCGCAGGCGGTGGTCGGTGATGTGCGCGAGCGCGTCGTAGTCCTCGCGCGTGGCCTGGAGCGGCGTGTGCGGCGCCCAGTGCGCCAGGTAGAGGAAGAACGGCCGATCGGCGTTCGCCTCGATCACCTTCACGGCCTCGTCGCGTGTAGTAGTCCGTGACGTAGCCCGCCGGGGCGAAGGCTTCGCCGCCGTTGAACGACGCCGCGTGCTTGAGCGCGCGCCACAGGAAGCGATCGATCGGATCGAAGTCCTGCCTCGAGTTCACGACGTCGGGATCGTCCACCGGCAGATAGAGCCCGCTCGCCAGCGAGCAGGCTCTCGTCGAAGCCCTGCTCGTGCGGCGCCATGCCGTTCGCGCCGCCGAGGTGCCACTTGCCGATGTGCACGGTGTGGTAGCCGGCGCCCTTCAGCAGCTCGGCCAGCGTGATCTCGGACGCCGGCATGCCCATCGCGTCGAACGACAGCTGCTCACCCTCGAGGCGGAAGGTCGGACGCAGCCGTCCGGGCATCCGGTTCGCGAGATGCGGCACGAGCGAGCTCATGCCCGGCGGCGTCGGCGTGAACTCGAAGCCGAAGCGCGTGCCGTAGCGCCCCGACATGAGCGCGGCGCGCGAGGGCGCGCAGGTTCCGTTGGCGGAGTAGCCCGCGCTGAAGCTCACGCCGTCGCGCGCGAGCGAGTCGATGTTCGGCGTCGGCACGCTGCCGCCCGCGACGCCGCCGCCGCCGAAGGTGAGGTCGTTCCAGCCGAGGTCGTCGGCGACGATCAGCACGATGTTCGGCGGCCGTTCGCTCGGCGGACGGCCGGTGGGATCCGCGCCGCGCTCCCAGACGACCGGGCGATTCGGGCCCACCGGAAGTCTGCGCTGGGCCGCGAAGGCGACCCCCTCGAGCAGGATCTCGTCCTGGAAGATCCAGCCGGCCGCCGCAGCGAGGACGAGGGCGCCTCCGATCACGAGGCCGGCCGTTCGGCGGCGCGTCATCGAGCGCCCGCTAGCGGACGAAGGCGTGGATGTGCGCTGCGATCGCCTCGGGCTGGTCCTCTTGCAGGAAGTGGTGTGCGGGTGACAGCACGACGTGCGCCTGTCCCCGCGCGCCGGGCACACGCTGCTGGAAGGCGAGCTCCGCGCCCTTCGAGATCGGATCGCGGTCGCCGAACACGGTGAGGAACGGCTTCGTCCAGCCCTCGAGGAGCTGCCACGTCTCGAGCATCAGCGGCACGCCCGGATTGTCGGGCTGGAGCGGGATCAGGCGCGGGAAGGAGAGGGCAGCGGCCTGGTAGCTCCCGTCCGGGAAGGGGGCGTCGTAGGCGTGCTTCTCCGCGTCCGTGAGCCCGTTCACGGTGAAGCCGTGGACGAGCTGCGCGATCGGCAGCGCCGTCGCGCGGTCGCTGTAGTCGAGCCACTGCTGGAGCGCCGCGTTCGCGCCCTGACCCGTCGGCAGGCCGGTGTTCGCCGCGATCAGGCGCGCGAAGCGCTCCGGATGGCGCACTGCGACCGGGAAGCCGATCACGCCGCCCCAGTCCTGCGCGAATAGCGTCGCGTCTTCGACGCCGACGGCGACGGCCCACTGGCTCATCCACTCCACGTGGCGCGCGAGCGAGTAGTCGCTCTTCGCGATGAGCTTGTCGGAGCGGCCGAGGCCCATCAAGTCGGGCGCGAGCACGCGGTGCCCGTGCGCGACGAGGCGCGGGATGATCTTGCGATAGAGGTACGACCACGACGGGTTGCCGTGCAGGAGGACGATCGGCGCGGCGCCGCGCGGACCCTCGTCGACGTAGTGGACGCGCAACGCAGTGCCATCCTCCGCCTTCACCTCCGCGTAGTGCGGCGCGAAGGGATACCCGTCGAGGTTCTCGAAGCGGGCGTCGGGCGTGCGCTTCACGTCCATGGGCATCTCCTAGAGCGAGAGGATGTGGCCGTCGGCCGGGTGCGTGCGGCCGGCGAGCGTCTCCTGGTAGACGCGCTCCAGCGCCTCGCGCCCGCTGCTCCGCACCACGTGCAGCCAGCGCGTCGCTGGCGTCGCAGAACTTCGTCCAGGCCGTGGCGATCCGCTGCGAGAGCCCCTGCGGCCCCCAGTCCTTGCTGCGCTTCACGATCTGCGCGGGCGCGAAGAAGAACTCCGGCTTCGGGCCCGGCAGGGCCTCGTTCGCGCGCGTCGGCCGACCAGTGCGTGGCGCCGATCGTGCAGTCGTACTTCAGCGCGTCGCCGAAGTGGCGGTGCACGGCGGCGGTGACGGCGCCGTCGCCGGCCATGTCCACGAACACCGCGGGCTGCCTGCGCGAGCGACGCGACCTCGTCGTAGAGCACGACCTCGTCGTAGCAGCCGAGCCTGCGGACGAACTCCGCGTTGCGCGCCGAGGTGAGCCCGATCGCGCGCGCGCGGCCGCCCTGCTTCACCTGGAAGGCGAGCGCGATCGACGTCTTGCTCGACGCGCTCGAGATCAACACCGAGCGCGCGCCGCGATAGCCCTGCTCGGCGAGGAAGTCGTCGGCGAGGAACGACGTCATGAACAGGCCGCGCATCAGCAGGATCTGGTCCTCGCGCTTCTCGGCGTAGACCGCGTCGCCCGTCGTCGGGAGGTACTGCGCGTACGTCGGCGCGAGGCCGGCGCGGTGCGGCGCGGCGTCCACGATCTGCGCAGCCGACACGGCGCCCGGCTGGATCACGAGATGGCGCCCCATCGGATAGAAGCCGAAGCAGCGCGTGCCTTCCTCGACCTCGGGATGCGTCGAGCGGATCACGTCCGCGAAGCCCATCACCGGAATACGGCCCCAGCCCGCCTCGCACGGGAAGAAGCGCCAATAGCCGAGCACGTCGCCCGCGACCGCGTACGTGATGTTGTTCGCCGTGAGCGCGAAGCGGTCGACGCGGAACAGCACCTGGCCGGGCGCCAGCTCGGGGACCGGGCCCTCCACGAAGCGCGTCTGCTGCCAGTCCGACTTCTGACTTCGAACACGAGTCCGGTGTCTGCCATGGGTTCTCCCTTCGGGTCCGCGAAGCGGTACGGTGCAGGGTGGCCTTCGCATTATGGCACGCCTTGTGCCACAATGCCGCGGCCGCAGGAGGGTCCCCCGATGTCCAGAGGACGGCTCGCGCTGCTCGTGGTCGTGCTCGCCGCCGCCGCGCTCTGGGCGCTGCGCGCGCCGCTCGCGCTGCGCGTGATGGATCGCGCGCTCGCGCGCAACATGGGTGCCGATCCGATCGCGGCGCTGCCCGACGGGCTGCACGTCCTGCTCTGCGGCGCCGGCGGGCCGCTGCCCGATCCCGTGCGCTCGGGCCCGTGCGCCGCGGTGATCGCGGGCCGCACGATGGTCGTGGTGGACGCGGGCACGGGCGGGGCTCGCAACCTCCAGCGCCTCGGCTTCGCGCCCGGTCGGCTCGACGCGGTGTTCCTCACGCACTTCCACTCCGACCACATCGACGGGCTCGGCGAGATGGCCATGCTGCGCTGGACCGGCGCTGCGCACGATACGCCGCTGCCCGTGTACGGGCCCGCCGGCGTCGAGGAGGTGGTGGAGGGCTTCGGCCGCGCCTACCGGCAGGACGCCACGTACCGCACCGCGCATCACGGCCCAGTGGTGACGCCGCCGTCCGGCGCCGGCATGACCGTGCATCCCTTCCCGTTGCCCGCGCCGGGGGAAGCGCCCGTCGTCTACGAAGCGAACGGCCTCCGCGTCACGGCGTTCGCCGTCCAGCACGACCCCATTCGTCCCGCCGTCGGCTACCGCTTCGAGTACGGCGGGCGTTCGCTGGTCGTGAGCGGAGACACGGCGAAGTCCGCGAACCTCGAAGCGCAGGCGCAGGGCGTGGATCTGCTCGTGCACGAGGCGCTCGCGCCGCAGCTCGTGAAGCACCTTCACGACGCGGCCGAGGCCGCCGGCCGCGCGAACGTCGCCAAGATCACCGACGACATCCTCAACTATCACACGACGCCGGTCGAGGCGGCCGAGATCGCGAAGGCCGCCGGCGCGAAGCACCTGCTGTTCTATCACGTGATTCCGCCTCTTCCCGTGCCGGGGCTCGACGTCGTGTTCCTCGAGGGCGTGTCGAAGGCGTTCCCCGGCGGCGTCACGCTCGGGCGCGACGGCACGCTGGTCTCGCTGCCGAAGGGCTCGCAGGCAGTCGAGGTCTCCCAGCGATGAAGGTGCTGCGCACGCCCGAGGAGCGCTTCGCGCGGCTCCCGTTCTTTCCGTAGGCGCCGCACTACCTCGACGACCTGCCGGGCTACGAGGGCCTGCGCCTGCACTACGTCGACGAGGGGCCGCGCGACGCGCGCGAGGTCTTCCTCTGCCTCCACGGCGAGCCGACCTGGGCGTACCTCTACCGCAAGATGATCCCGGTCTTCGTCGGCGCCGGCGCGCGCGTGGTCGCGCCGGACTGGTTCGGCTTCGGCCGCTCCGACAAGCCGGCGCGACGACGCCGTCTACAGCTTCTCGTTCCATCGCAACAGCGGCGCTGCGCCTCATCGAGCGGCTCGACCTGCGCGGCATCACGCTCGTCTGCCAGGACTGGGGCGGGCTGCTCGGCCTCACGCTGCCGATGGACATGCCCGAGCGCTTCGCGCGCCTGCTCGTGATGAACACCGGCATCGCGATCGGCCAGCCGATCAGCGACGGGCTTCGCGGCCTGGAAGACCTTCGCCGGCCGCGCACCACGACATTCCGGTCGCCGGGCTCGTCGCGCTCTCGTCGCCCGGCGCGCTCAATCCGTACGACGCCGCGGCCTACGACGCGCCCTTCCCCGACGCCAGCTACAAGGCCGGCGTGCGGCGCTTCCCGCAGCTCGTGCCGGTCGAGCCGGGCATGGAGGGCGTCGCCGACGGCGTGCGCGCGCGGAAGTTCTTCGCGAACGACTGGCGCGGCGAGAGCTTCATGGCGATCGGTCTGCGCGACCCGGTGCTCGGCAAGCCGTGATGGAGGAGCTGCGCGCGACGATCCGCGGCTGCCCGCCGCCGCTCGAGCTCCCCGAGGCGGGCCACTTCGTGCAGGAGTGGGGCGAGCCGATCGCGCGCGCGCGCTCGCGGCCTTCGGCCTCGCGGGAGGAACGTCCTCGTGAAGCGACTCGGCATCGCCGCGTTCGTGGTCACGCTCCTGCTCTTCCTCGGCTGGCAGTTGCTGCCGTCGCTGTTGATCCGGCTCCCCGGTCTGATGGCGCCGCACGTCGGTCCGCCGCGCGAGGTGGTCTGGGACGTGGGCCCGGCGAGCCCCGCGGCGCCGCCGAAGGAGCGCCCGCCGAACATCGTCGTGATCCTCGCCGACGATCTCGGCTGCAACGATCTCAGCTTCCGGCGGCGGCGGCGCTCGGCGGCGGCCAGGTGAAGACGCCGCGCATCGACTCGATCGCGCACGACGGCGTGAGCTTCACGGCAGGCTACGCCGCGAACGCCACCTGCGCGCCGTCGCGCGCGGCCATCCTGACCGGGCGCTACCCGACGCGCTTCGGGCTTCGAGTTCACGCCGGCGGCGTGCCGTTCATGCGCGGCGTCGCGCTCTTCAACCGGAACGAGAAGCCGCCGCCGATCTATCACGAGGACGTGGAGAAGGGCTACCCGCCGCGCGAGCAGCAGGGCCTGCCGGCGAGCGAGATCACGATCGCCGAGCTGCTGAAGCCGCGCGGCTACCACACGCTCCACTTCGGCAAGTGGCACCTCGGCGAGGCGGAGGCTTTCCGGCCCGAGGCGCAGGGCTTCGACGAGAGCCTCGGCTTCTACTCGGGCGCCTCGATGTATCTGCCCGAGGACGACCCGCAACGTCGTGAACTCGAAGCAGGACTTCGACCCGATCGACCAGTTCCTGTGGGCGAACCTGCCGTTCGCAGTGCGCAAGAACGGCAGCGAGCCCTTCCGCCCGTCGGCGTACATGACCGACTACCTCGCCGACGAGGCCGTGAAGGCGATCGCCGCGAACCGGAACCGGCCCTTCCTCATGTACCTCGCCTTCAACGCGCCGCACACGCCGCTCCAGGCGCTGCGCGAGCGACTACGACGCGCTGCCCGGCATCGCGAACCACACGCGAGCGCGTCTACGGCGCGATGCTGCTGCGCCTCGACCGTGCGGTGGGACGCGTCCTCGACGCGCTGCGCGCGGAGGGGCTGGAGGAGAACACGCTGGTGTTCTTCACCAGCGACAACGGCGGCGCCAACTACATCGGCCTGCCGGACCTGAACCAGCCGTACCGCGGCTGGAAGATGACCTTCTTCGAGGGCGGCGTGCACGCGCCGTTCTTCGTGAAGTGGCCCGCCGAGCTGCCGGCGGGCCGGGAGAACGCCGCGCCCGTCGCGCAGCATCGACATCTTCGCCACCGCCGCTGCCGCCGCGGGCGCCGCGCTGCCGAGCGACCGGGTGATCGACGGCGTCGACCTCGTGCCCTTCGCCACCGGCGCAAAGGGCGGGTCGCCCGCACGAGACGCTCTTCTGGCGCTCCGGTCACTATCGCGTGGTGCGCGCGGGCGACTGGAAGCTCCAGCTCTCCGAGCGGCCGAAGAAGGCCTGGCTCTTCGATCTGTCGAAGGATCCCGACGAGCACGCGAACCTCGCGGACGCCGAGCCCGCGCGAGTGGCGGAGCTGACCGCGCTGATCGATGCCTACGAAAAGCAGCAGTCGGCACCGCTCTGGCCGTCGCTCCTCGAGGGCCCGATCCGCATCGATCCGCCGCTCGGCGCGCCTACGAGCGAGGGCGACGAATACGTCTACTGGGCCAACTAGCATGCGACGCTCCCTGATCCTCTGGTCGATCCTCGCCGCGCTGTACCTCGGCTTCCGGCTCTGGTACGACGGCGGCGGCGGGCCGCTCACGCCCGCAGAAGTGCAGCACTACGTGTCGATCCTCCAGGAGCGCGGCATGGATCCCGTGCGCGTCGAGAATCTGCGCGAGTTTCTCGCGAGCGATACGGGCAACGACTTCGTGATGGCGAACTTCATCGACCTGAGCGACGAGCCCGGCGCTCAGGAGGAGCTGGATCGCTACATGGCGCACATGTACCCGGCGATGTTCGCGCGCGCTGGCCACCCGGTGCTCGCGGGTCCGGTGGTGGGGGGCGCGCTCGACGTCTGGGGCATCGATGACGCCGAGCACTGGACGATGGTCGGGCTGGTGCGATACCGCAGCCGTCGGGACATGATCGAGATCGCGACCGCTCCGGCCTTCCGCGACGCGTACCAGTTCAAGACCCAGTCGATCGAGAAGACCATCGCCATTCCGAGCGAGCCGTTCCTCCAGCTCGGCAACCCGCGCTGGCTCGTGGGCTTTGCCTTCGTGACGCTCGGCGCGCTGCTCCAGCTCGCGCTCGGGAGGCGCACGCCATGACCTCGCTCTCCCGCCGCATCGCCCCCGTCGTGGTCGAGACGCTGACGAGCCCGCGCACGCGCAAAGCAAGGCGCTGGTGGGTGGAGCAGCGCCGCCGCCTCTCCGGCGAGCCGCACCGCGTGCGCTACTTCCACCAGCTCGACGATCCCTACAGCCAGCTCGCCGCCGAGGCGCTGCCCGAGCTGCTGGCCCGCTACGACGTCGTGCTCGAGCCGCACCTCGTGGGCCCGCCTTCCGACGCAGCCGCGCCCGAGCGCGAACGGCTCGCCGCGTTCGGGCGCTGGGACGCCGCCGACGTCGCCCCCGGCTACGGGCTCGAGTTTCCTCCCGGCGCGGCGGCGCCGGCGCCCGAGGCGGTCGAGCTGGCGGCGCGCACGCTCGCGCCTGCGCTCGCGACGGGCGCGTTCGCCGCGCTCGCCGCGCGCGTGGGCGACGCGCTTTGGCGCGGCGACCGCAACCGGCTCGCGGCGCTCGGCCGCGAGGCGGGCGTCACGGATCTCGCTGCCGCGCGCGCCGCGCTCGAGGCGGGCACCCGGCTGCGCGAGCAGCTCGGCCACTACCTCGGCGGGATGTTCCACTATGGCGGCGAGTGGTACTGGGGCGTGGACCGGCTCCACCACCTCGAGCGCCGCCTCCGCGCGCTCGGCCTAGCGCGGAAGCCGGGTGAGTCCTGGATCGCGCCGCGCCCGAATCCGTCGCGCGAGCCCGTTCCGGCGTCGCGCGAGCGTCTCGCGCTCGAGTACTACCCGTCGCTGCGCAGCCCCTACACGGGCATCGTGATGGACCGCGTGCTCGAGCTGCCGCGGCGCCTGCCGATCGACCTCGTGCTGCGTCCCGTGCTGCCGATGGTGATGCGCGGGCTGCCCGTGCCGCGCGAGAAGCAGCTCTACATCATGTTCGACACCAAGCGCGAGGCCGAGGACGCCGGCGTGGCCTTCGGACGGCTCTGCGATCCCGTCGGCCGACCGGTCGAGCGCTGCTTCTCGCTCTATCTCTGGGCGCGCGAGCGCGGCCGCGCGGCCGAGCTGCTGCGCTCCTTCACACAGGCCGCCTTCGCCGAGGGCGTGGACACGGGCAGCGACGCCGGGCTGCGCCACGTCGTCGAGCGCGCGGGGCTCGCCTGGGACGAGGCGCAGGCGCATCTCGATCGCGAGGGCTGGCGAGACGAGCTGGAAGCGAATCGCGAGCAACTCTTCGCGCTCGGCCTCTGGGGCGTGCCGAGCTTCCGCCTGCTCGGGCGGCCCGGGGAGCCGGACTACGCGACGTGGGGCCAGGATCGGCTGTGGCGCGTCGAGCAGGAGATCCGCCGGCGGCTCAGCCCTTCGGCTTGACCGGCCGGAGCGACGCCCACAGCGCGAAGGCCAGCACGGGCAAGGTGAGCAGCGCGCCGAACTTCCCGGGCGCGGGCACCGGCAGCGGCTTGTAGAGCCATATCACCACGGCGCCCGCCAGCTGCTTCCCCAACGTGAGCGCCCAGACGAGCGGCACGAAGGCGCGCCAGCGCAGCGCCACGGCGGCGTCGATCGCGCCCCAGACGATCTGGTCGATGCCCATCACCGCGAACAGCATCACGATCACCGCGCCGCCTTGCGTGAGGTCGATGCCGGCGATCCGGCCCGCGCCGCCGTCGCTGGCGAGCAGATGGATGCCGCCGCGGACGAGGTTCACGAGCGCGAACAGCAGCAGCAGCTGCCACGCGATCGGCCGGCCGCGGTAGGGCTCGTTCCAGCGTGCGGGGAGAAGAGACATGGGCGCGCCGCTCAGGCGATCGATTCGGCCGTGCTGGCGAGCAGCCACTGGCCCTCGAGTCCCAGGCTGCGGTGCACGCCGATCGCGGCGACCTCCTTGCTGGTCGCGATCTCGACGAAGACCTTGCGAGACGGGTACTCGACGAGCCCGACGATCTCGAAGCCTTCGCCGCCGCTGCCGACCACCTGCGCCGTCACGCGCCCGCTCCACAGGAAGCGGCCGCCGCGGCCCTCGACGAGCTTTCGCATCGCGTCGGCGTAGCGGCGGTAGGCCGCCTCGCCGCCCGGCTTGAAGCGCAGCAGGTTCACCATCACGACCGGCCCCTGCGCCGGGTCGGCGAGCAGCGCCTGGATCTGTTCCTGCGTCGGGTAGAGCGAGATCTGCATGGGACCTCCGGCATGTTCTGGCACACGATATGCCAGAACCGCCGAGGCGCCAGCGCTACGGCTTCCGGTACAGCGTGACGACGGCCGCGCCGCCGAGGCCGAGGTTGTGCTGGAGGGCGACCTTCGCGCCCTTCACCTGGCGCTTCTCGGCCTCGCCGCGCAGCTGCCAGACCAGCTCGCTGCACTGCGCGAGGCCGGTGGCGCCGAGCGGGTGGCCCTTCGAGATCAGGCCGCCCGACGGGTTCACCACCACCTTGCCGCCGTACGTGAAGGCGCCCTCGTCGACGAACTTGCCGCCCTGGCCGTCGGGGCAGAGCCCGAGCGCCTCGTAGGTGATCAGCTCGTTGCACGAGAAGCAGTCGTGGAGCTCGACCACGTCCACGTTCTCGGGGCCGAGGCCCGACTGCTCGTACACCTTCTCGGCCGCCTGCTTCGTCATGTCGAAGCCGATCACCTTGATCATGCTCTTCTCGTCGAAGGAGCTGTCGAAGTCGGTGGCCATGGCCTGGCCGGCGATCTCGATCGCGCGGGCCGAGAGGCCGTGCTTCTTCACGAAATCCTCGCTCGCCACGATCGCGGCGCCGGCGCCGTCGGACGTCGGGCAGCACTGGAGCTTGGTGAGCGGCTCGTAGACCATCGGCGCCTTCAAGATGTCTTCGAGCGAGTACTCGTCCTGGAACTGCGAGTACGGGTTGTTCACCGAGTGCTTGTGGTTCTTCCAGCCGATCTTCGCGAACTGCTCGGCCGTGGTGCCGTACTTCTCCATGTGCTCGCGGCCGGCGTTGCCGAAGATCTGCGGCGCGGCCGGCGCCTTCGCGAAGCCGCGCAGCTCGACCATCAGCTTGAAGTGCTTGTCCATCGGGTTGGTGCGGTCGGTGTACTTCACGCCGAGCGAGCCCTTCTCCATCTTCTCGAAGCCGAGCGCCATCGCGCACTCGGCGAGGCCGCCCTCGACGAACTGCTTGGCCATGAACAGCGCGGTCGAGCCGGTCGAGCAGTTGTTGTTGACGTTGTAGATCGGGATGCCGGTGTGGCCGAGCTCGTAGAACGCGCGCTCGCCGCAGGTGGAGTCGCCGTAGCAGTAGCCGACCGCGGCCTGCTCGATGTCGGTGATCTTCAGGCCGGCGTCGGCGAGCGCCTTGGTGCCCGCCTCGCGCGCCATGTCCGGGTAGTCCCACTCCTTCGAACCGGGCTTCTCGAACTTCGTCATGCCGACGCCGACCACGAACACCTTGCGAGCCATCGCGGGTCACTCCTCGTTGGAAGACGGCGATCGTAGCCACCGCCGGCGGGCCCAGCTCGTGTAATCTGCTCGGATTCCGAGGAGGCCCCGATGCGTCTCTCTTGCGCCCTCGTCCCGTCTCCCCGCGTGCCCGAGCAGGCCGCGCTCGCCGAGAAACTCGGATACGACCGCGTCTGGTTGGCCGACTCGCCGGCGCTCTACGGCGACGTCTGGATCGCGGTGGCCGAGGCCGCGCGCGCCACGCGCCGCATCGGGCTCGGCACGAGCGTGTTGATCCCGAGCTTGCGTCACGTCGTCGCGACAGCGGCGGCCATCGCTCACGTCGAGGCGATCGCACCCGGTCGCCTGCGCGTCGCCTTCGGCACCGGCTTCACGGGCCGGCGCATGCTCGGCAAGAAGGCGCTCTCGCTCGCGACGCTCGAGAGATACGTGCGCCAGCTCCGCGCGCTGCTCGCGGGCGAAGAAGTCGAAGTGGACGGCGCGGTCTGCCGGCTGCTGCACCCGAAGGGCATCACGTCTCCGCTCCCGCTGCGGACGCCGATCTGGATCGCGGCCAGCGGCACGAAGGGCGTGGCGCTGGCGCAGCAGGCCGGCGACGGGCTCATCTGCGCCGGCGTGGTGCCGGCGGGCGCGAAGGACGCCGCCGTTCTCGCGATGGGCACCGTGCTGAGGGACGGCGAGACGCTCGCCTCGCCGGCGGTGCTCGAGCGCATCGGGCCCGCGATCGCGGTGATCTGGCACGGCACCTACGAAGCCGCGGGCGCGGCCGTCGACAACCTGCCGGGCGGGAAGGGCTGGCGCGCCGAGGTCGAGCGCTTCCCCGCGCGTTCGCGCCATCTCTACGTGCACGAAGGACACCTGGTGGAGCTGACCGAGCGCGACCGCAGGAATCTCGCGCCCGAGCTCGCGGGCGCGACGTTCTCCGGCACGCCCGCGCAGCTGCGCGAGCGCGCCGCGGCGTTCGCCGCGCAGGGCGTCGCCGAGATCGTCTACTGGCCGATGGGCGGCGACATCGCGGGCGAGCTGGAGCGGATGCGGGGAGCGATCGAGTAGGCGCAGCCGTCGAGAGGGGAGCGGATGACTCTCGGCATTCTGGAGCTGTTGCGACTCAGAGGCTTCGAGGTCACGGGCTCCACGAAGCTCGTGCGACATCAGGACGCACGGTTCCCGATACAGGATTTGGTGCGCCGAGGTTGGCTGGAGACCTACCAGGGCTATCAGCGTCGGCCGGTCTTCCACCGGGCCGACTTCATCGTCTCGTTGACCGGCCTCGACGGAAGCCGCGCACGCTTCTTCGGAGTTTTCGAGAAGACCGGCGTTCGACTCGCCGAACACGGCCCCACACCGCCGGGCTGCGAATGGGCGCTCGAGTGGCGGCGCACCAGCCAGCACTTCTACGAGCTCCGCCGGCTCCCGGGCTTCGAAGACCTCGAGGACCGCGTCATCGTCGACTGGGGTCCCGGAACACGCAGCTGGGTCCAGAAGGCGAAGGACAAGCCCGTTCTCGAAGTCCTGCCAGCTGGCCGAAGCCTCCCACCGTTCGCCGACTATCTGGAGTTCACCCTGAGTCACGCCGAGCTCGTCGAGTTGTTCGCCAACGAAGAGGCTCATCGCGAGTGGCGCAGCCACCTCGAAGCGGTGGCGGGCGTCTACCTGATCCTCGCAGAAACCACCGGCGCCCTATACGTCGGAAGCGCCTCGGGGGACGGCGGGATCTGGGCGCGCTGGCGGGACTATGCGAAGAACAGCCATGGGCACAACGCGGTTCTGGCCGACCTGGTACGCACGGACCCAACCTATCCGGACCGCTTCCGCTTCTCGATCCTCCAGGTCCTGCCGAAGTCGATGACCCGGGACGAAGTCCTCACGCGTGAGAGGCTCTTCAAGGAGAAGCTGGGAACGCGGGCGACCGGGCTGAACCTGAACTGACGGCCGGCGGCGGGGGAACATTGACGAATCAAAACATAGCCCTAATCTATGGCCTCATGCCGCGTGGACCCGCCCAACTCTCCTTCACCGACTACCGACGACGAACCGGTCGAGGCGGCCCGAGACCTGGGGCCGGGCGTCCGCGCGGCTCTCGGCCTCGCGTCCTCCACCGAGCGCGCGAAGCGGTTGCGGTGCACTGCCCCGTGCACGTCACGCTGCGAGTGGGTCCGGATGTTCCATCCCTGCGTGGCGGCGCAGTGGTACGCGAGTGGCGCCGCTCGCTGGCGGAGGCGAGCGAGCGTGGAAACTTCCGCGTGGCGCACTACTCGCTCCAGAGAGACCACGTGCACCTGATCGTCGAAGCGCACGGCAAGGAAGCGCTCTCCTGCGGCATGAAGAGCATCGCCGCTCGCCTCGCACGTGCGGTGAATCGGGTGTGTGATCGAAGCGGTCCGGTACTCGACAGCCGCTATCACCATCGCAGCCTGCGCTCACCACGTGAGGTGCGCCGCGCTCTCGCCTACGTGCTCCTCAACGCTCGCCGCCATCTCGCGAAGAGCCGCGGCGGTGCGCGTGTCGCACCGGTTCATCTCGACGGAGCAAGCTCTGCGCGTTGGTTCGACGGTTGGCGGCCGGGAGCCAGCGGCACGCAGGAGACAGGACCGGATTGTGAGGTCGCACGGGCGCGGACGTGGCTGCTGCGGACCGGTTGGCGCCGGCATGGGCTCGTGGATGCCGCGGAGGTGCCCGGATCATCCGAGCCGTAGCACGGCAATCCGGCTGCGCACCGGTGGACCTTCTTCCTCAACAGCCCATTCCGAGCCGGCTCAAGAAGTCCTCGGGTGGACAGATCTCTCGCGGCGTCTCGGGATCCGAGCCGCGCGCTGACCGCCCCGCTCAGCTCTTGTGGCATTCGCCGTTCGTGTCGGCGACGCCCACGGCCTCTACTCGCACTCTCGCAACGCCCACTTTCATCAGCCCGATCTTCGAGGCGGCCGCACGCGAGAGGTCGATCACGCGGCCCGGCGTGAAGGGGCCGCGGTCGTTGATGCGCACGAGGACGCTCTTGCCGTTGCGAAGGTTCTCGACCTCGGCGCAGACGTTGAACGGCAGGGTCTTGTGCGCTGCCGTGCGGCCGCCGTCGGCGTCGAAGCGCTCGCCGCTGGCGGTCTCCTTCCCGTCGTGCGCGTAGCCGTACCAGGACGCGAGGCCGACTTCCTCGTAGCCGAGCCAGTCGGCGAGCGGTACGTAGGTCTTGCCGTTGATGCGGTACGGAGCGGTCCCGCCGAGCCGCGCCGGCGGGGCCGGCGCCGGAGTTGCGCAGCCGGAGAAGAGGGGCGCCAGCGACAGCGCCAGCCCGACGGCGAGGCCGGCGCATGCGGCGGCTCGGAGCCTGCTCACGTGAGCATCTCCTGGCGCCTGCGAATCCGCTTCTCGAGCTCGCGCCGGAACTCCTCGAGCCGCTCGCCCTTCCAGAACAGGATGTCGAAGCCGGCGAGGTCGAAGTGCACTCGTGGTCCTCCCGGTCGATGCGCTGGGCTCTCCGAGTCGTGGTCGGCGCGCGCGGTCAGGACGAGGTTGGTGAGCTTTCCGGCGCCGAGCACGTAGCCCACTTCCAGGTAGCAGTTCGGTCGCTCGTGCGTGAGGTCGGCAACCACCACATCGGCCTCTTCGATGAAGGCAATGATCTCGCTCACCAGCAGGCCGCCACGGTTGTGGCGATCCACGCGTCGCGGCTCGACGTCGCACGCCGAGAGCGCCGGCGCGATGGCGCTCTCGTAGACGCCGTCGAGCTCCTTGCTTCCGATCTGCATGATCACGAAGCCTGGTTGCATGGCGGGACTCGCCCGAGTGAGGTTCCCCCTCCCCCGACGATCGGCCGCCGAGCCCTTCCTCCCGGTGACCGCAGTCACGCTGCGGGTGCGCGAACGCACGCGGCGCGAGTACAATCGCGCCTTCCGCGCTCGGGAGGCCCCGTGCCCTCGCTGTTCACGAAGATCATCCGCGGCGAGGTGCCGGGCCGGTTCGTCTGGCGCGACGAGCACGCGGTCGGCTTCCTCACGATCGCGCCGCTCCGGCCGGGCCACACGCTGGTGGTGCCGATCCAGGAGATCGACCACTGGCTCGACGTGCCGCCCGAGCTGATGCAGCACCTCACGCTCGTGGCGCAGAAGATCGGCCAGGCGGTGCAGCGCACGTTCCGCCCCGAGAAGGTCGGGCTGATGATCGCGGGGCTCGAGGTGCGGCACGTCCACCTGCACCTGGTGCCGATCCACTCGCTCGGCGACCTCGACTTCGCGAAGGCCGACGCGAAGGCGTCGCCCGAGGCGCTCGATGCCGCGGCGGAGAAGCTGCGCGCCGCGCTGCGCGCAGCGGGCCACCGCGAGGTGGCGGACAAGTAGGGAGGCTCGGATGGATCTCGGGCTGCGCGATGCGACGGCGGTGGTGACCGGGGGCTCGAGCGGCATGGGCCGCGCGGCGGCGGAGTGCCTCGCCGACGACGGCGCGCGCGTGGCCGTGTTCGCGCGCCGCAAGGCCGAGCTCGACGAGACGGTGGCGGCGCTGCGCGCGGCGCGGCAGCCCCGACCCGGTCGGCCTGTCGGTGGACGTGACCGACGGCGCGGCGCATCGAGGCCGCCTTCGCCGAGCTCGGCGCGAGGTGGGGCGCGCTCAACATCCTCGTCAACACGGTCGGCCCCGGCGACACCGGCACGATCGACACGCTCACCGACGAGGGCTGGACGCGCAGCCTCGAGCTCGGCCTGATGAGCGCGGTGCGCTGCACGCGCGCGGCGCTGCCGTGGCTGCGCAAGGCCGAGTGGGGGCGCATCGTGAACGTCTCGGCGCACTCGACGAAGCGCCAGACGCCGACGCTGATCGGCTACACCGCCGCGAAGTCCGCGCTCACCAGCATGAGCAAGAACCTCGCGAAGACGCTCGCCAAGGAGAACATCCTGGTGAACACGGTCTCGCCGGGCACGTTCCTGTCCGGCGGCGTGAAGAGCTGGCTCCAGGGCATGGCGAAGCAGCGCGGCATCGACCCGAACAGCCTCGAGGACCTGAACCGCATCATCGCCGAGGACTTCGACGAGCCGAGCGACCTCGGCCGCGCCGGCCTGCCCGACGAGATCGGCGCGGTGATCGCGTTCCTCGCCTCGCGCCGCAACAGCTACATGACGGGCGCGAACGTGAACGTGGACGGCGGCTCGGACTTCGCCTAGCGCGCGAGCTGGCGGCTGTGCAGCCGGCGCAGGCGAGGGCCGGGCTCCCCGCCAGCGCTCGTCGCGCCCGAGCCGAGCGTCTGGAGGAAGCCGCTGACGAAGTCGAGACCCGAGAGGTCGCTGGTCACCTCGATCAGCTCCGGTGAGCCGAGCGTGGGATAGGCGCCGCA
Source organism: uncultured delta proteobacterium (assembly GCA_963716895.1). Classification (GTDB taxonomy): domain Bacteria; phylum Myxococcota_A; class UBA9160; order UBA9160; family UBA6930; genus JBFIYM01. Next base: position 1,008,575 of record CAVQUJ010000010.1, on the reverse strand, counting down.
GGCTTCGCCCGTGCCGCAGATGAAGAGGTCGTTGTCGGTGTCGCTGCCGGCATACAGCAGGTAGGTGCCCGACGGCACTGCGTCGAGCGCGTACGTGTACTTGCCGCCGACCGCCGTGGCCTCGAACTGCGCGACGGATTCGAAGTTGTCCGGGTCGATCAACAGCACGTAGTGGAAGCCGGCGTCTGGCGCTGGTGGCGCCCGACACCACCGCCATCACGACCGAGACGGAGGCGTTCCCGGCCGAGCTCTCGACGCTGATGGTTCCCGTGTAGGTGCCGTTCGCGAGACCGGTGCGATCGACGTCGACTTGATACGTGCCGAGACCGCTGCCGCTGACGGACGAGCCAGGGCTGGTCGTCGGTGACGCTCGCGATCGTGAGCGTTCCGCCGCCGCCGTTGCTCACCTGGAACGAGGTCTGGGTCTGGCTGGTGCCGAGATTCAACCCGGTCGGGCTCACCAGCAGGAACGGGGTGTCCGGCGTGGTCCCGGCCGCGGCCTCGACGGCCTTGCGCGCGTCGATCAGGCCGTGGCCGAAGATGTCGTCGCGGCCCGCGGTGCCGAGGTCGGTGGTGAGCGCGCCGCTCGCGAGCAGCGTGTCGAAGAGGGCCGGTGTGAGGGCCGGGTTCACCGCGCGCATGAGCGCCGCCACGCCCGCCACGTGCGGCGAGGCCATCGACGTGCCCTGGTAGAAGACGTAGATCGAAGGAGCGCCGCGCGAGTCGTCCTCCGAGGTGCTCAGCACGCCGTCGGCGTAGCCGTCGCCGTTGCGATCGACCGCGGTGTCGCCGCCCGGCGCCGCGACGTCCACCACCGTGCCGAAGTTCGAGTAGGGCGCCTTCGCGCGTGCGCAGGTCGACCGCGCTCACCGAGACCACGCTCGGCGATAGCGACGCCGGGTTGAAGCGCTGGCGTCCTGAGTTGTCGTTGCCGGCCGCGGCCACCACGATCACGCCCCGCGGCGCGGCGGCCTGCACCGCTTCGCGCAGCGCCTGCGACACGCCGGGGCCGCCGAGGCTCAGGTTGATCACGTCGGCCCGGTGCGCCGGCACCGTGCCGGAGTCGTTCGGCGAGGCCGGCGGCGTAGCGGATGCCCTGGAGCGATGTCGTAGCTCGGCGCCGCCGCCGAACTGCCGAGCACGCGCAGCGGGCATCAGCCGTGCACGTTCCAGTCGACGCCGGCGACGCCGATCGCCGTTGTTGCGTCGTCGCGCCGATCGTGCCGGCGACGTGCGTGCCGTGGAAGCTCGACGAGCTGCGACCCCGGCCGCCGTCGCCCGGGTCCTCGGCGATCGGTGTCGATGCCGTCGCCGTCGAGCGAGCCCGCGCGGCGTCCGAGATGAAGTCGAAGTCCGGAGACGCAGCGCGCTGGCCCTGAGATCCGGGTGGCCGAAGAGCACGCCGGTGTCGATCATCGCCACCATCGACGCTCCGGCGCTCCCGGTCGTCAGGTCCCAGGCTTCGGGCAGTGCTGATCAGCGGGTAGTGCCACTGGAGACCGTAGTGCGTATCGTTCGGCGTCACCTGTGCGTGCCGGATGTAGTTCGGCTCGGCCAGCGCACGTCGGCGCGCTGGCGCAGTGCCTTCAGGGCGAGCAGCGTGTCGTGCTTCTCTCGCTGCTCGGGGGGGAGGCCGGCGAACTGAGCCTCGGGCGCCGAGCGTGCAGCCTCGACCCCGAGCGCCTGGAACGTGGCCGCGCGCTCCGCCGCCGCCTCGGGCAGCCGGAGCAGCATCTCCCGATCTTCGGCGCCGCCGAGGGCCTGCATCCCGAGGCTTGTCGCGTAGACGGCCGCCGGCGCGGGTGGGCCGGCGCCGAGCACGGCCGCCTCCGGCGCGAGCGTGACGATGACCTCGCCGGGCACGAACTCGTCGGAGAGGCGCACGCCCGTCGGCCCCGCCGAGGCCAGCGACTGGCCGAGCGTGAGCACGTAGCTCGAGCCGCATTGGCAGAGCGAGAAGGGGTACACCTCGACGTAGAAGTCGCCCGAGAGCGGCGCGATCACCTCCTCGGTCTCGGCGAGGCCCTCCGAGCAGTCGATCGGGAAGAAGGGGTTCGCGGCGCTGAAGAGGCAGAGGTCGAGGTCGGCGTTCACCGGGTCCGCGAAGCGCAGGTTCACGCGTTGGCCCGCTGCGAGCGAGACGAAGAAGAAGTCGGCGCTGTCGCCGGTGTCGTGGGAGTTGCCTTCCGGCCCGAAGCCCGGCCGATTCACGTAGCCGCCGACCGCGGCCGGCACCGGGACCTGCTGAGCCGTCCCCGTCGTGTTGTTCGGCACGGGGGGTGAGTTGGGGTCGTTCACGTCGGAGTCCACCACGGAGCCGTCCGCGGCGATGACCTTGCCTGCGACCTCGAACGAGAGCGGCGCGGTGGCCGCGGCGAGCTCGTCCGCGATGCGATCGACCTCGTCCGCCACCGGGTTCGCCGAGAGGCCGGTGTAGGGAATCCCGGCCGCCTTGAGCAGCGCCTTGTCGAAGGAGGAGAGCAGCTTGGCTCGCGCCTTGCTGCGTGCGGAGAGACGCTTCGGCTCGTCGCCCTTCTTGGCGTCCTTGCTCTCCGCGCCGAGCGCACCGGCCAGCGCCGCGCCCGTCGCGTTCTGCAGCGCGGCGTGCAGCGTCCGCTCGGCCTTGTCGGTTCCGTCGAAATCACCCGAGATGGCGAGGCTCAGCGTGTCCACCTCGAGCTGGAGATCGTCGAGCACCCCGTCGACGGGAGCGTGGAGCGCGCACACGTTCGGGCCGGCCGCGTCGAGGCTGCTCTGGTAGGAGCCGGCGAACGCCGCCTCCGCGTTCGAGCGACACCCGGGCAGCAGCACGGCGGCGCCGGGATCGGCGTCGGGGTCTTTGTAGTAGCTGGCCCAGCACTTGAACTCGGCGCTCAGCAGCCGGCCCGCGGCCGCGAGCTGCGACGCCTGACAGGTCTGCGGAGGGCTCGCTTTCGCCGCAGCAGGGCCCGGAGCGGCGAGCACGAGCGCCACGAACAGGCCGCCGAGGCATGCGAAGCGCTGCTGCACGACGGGAGAGAAGCACGCTCGCACGGTTGACGCACGAAGGGGCGCGCGGAACCCTCCGCGCGGGAGAACGAGGTGGCGGCGCTCCGCGCGGAGGAGCTCGAGAGCGAGGCGCGCGAGCGCACCGGCCTCGCCGACTTCGGCGAGCCGAGCTGGCGCGAGGGGCTCGACGTGCTGCTCGAGGAGCTGGCGCGCGCCGAGCTCTCCGACCTCGGCCGCATGGTCTGGCGCGGGCGCCTGCTCTCCCATCTCGTGCAGCGCCTGCGCGTGCTCGACTGCCTGGCGCGCCATCCCGAGATCGAGCGGCAGGCCGTGCTCGCGCCCGTCTTCATGGTGGGGCTGCCGCGCACCGGCACCACCGCGCTCTCGCACCTGCTCGCGCAGGATCCCGCGACGCGCTCGCTCCGCGTCTGGGAGTCCGCGCAGCCGGTGCCGCCGCCCGAGACGGCCACGGAGCACAGCGACCCGCGCATCGAGACGGCGACGAAGCAGCTCGAGGCGATGCGGCAGCTCTCGCCGCGGCTCGCCGCGATGCACGAGGACACGCCGACCGGCCCCACCGAGAACCACGACCTGCTCGGCATGAGCTTCCGCACCTTCCACTTCGAGGGCATGGCGTTCCTGCCCGGCTACGTGGCCTGGTGGCTCGCCTGCGACATGGAGCCCGCGTATCGCCTGATGAAGCGCACGCTCCAGCTGCTCCAGTGGCGCTGCCCGCCGGTGCGCTGGCAGCTGAAGTCGCCGCCGGACTCGTTCTTCCTCGACGCGATCCTCGCCGTCTTCCCCGATGCGCGCTTCGTGATGACGCACCGCGATCCCGCCGCGGTGCTCGGCTCGGTGTGCAGCCTGATCGCGCACGATGTACGAGATGACCGGCAAGCCGCCGCGCCCGGAGCGGATCGGCGCAGTCCGAGCTGGCGTCCTGGGCGGAGGCGATGCGGCGGCTGCTCGCGGTGCGCGCGCGCATCGGCGAGGCGCGCTTCGCCGACGTGCACTTCCACGAGCTGAACGCCGACCCGCTCGGCGCGATCGCGCGCGGCCTACGCGCGGCTCGGCCTGCCGTGGACGGCGGCCGCCGAGCGCGCGATCGGCGCGTACGCCGCCGCGCATCCGCGCGGCCGCCACGGCGAGCACCGCTACCGGCTCGAGGACTGGGGCCTCGATCGGGCAGGCGTCCACGCGTCGTTCCGCTTCTACACGGAGCGCTGTGGCGTGCAGGCTGGAGGAAGCGAGTGGCGGATGAGCTGCGCGAGAAGGTGCTCTCCGGCCGCGCGTGGGCGGAGTTCTGCGATGCGCTGAAGGAGGTGGGCGCGCTCGTGCTCGATCCGCGCGCGCCCGCGGATCCGCTCGATCGCGCCGAGGGCTACCGCTTCCTGATGCGGCTCGTCCGCTACGGCTTCGAGGGCTTCCTCGAGTTCAACGATCCGCTCGCGCCGAAGCTGCACCGCGGCTCGCACGAGACGATCAAGATCATCCACGAGAACCCGGACAACCTGTACCTCGGCGCGCGCGTCGACGGCCGGCACGTCTATCGCATCTGGGGGAAGCTCGGCACGGCGCGCTGGATGAGCTTCAACGTGCACGCGGGCGCCTTCGGCGCGGGCGGGCGCGGCACGGCCGAGGCGCTCGACGCGCGCGCGCTCGAGCTCGGGCCGGACCGCAGCTTCGAGCTGATCCTCGGCGGCGAGCGGGAGGGCCGCACGAACTGGATGCCGCTGCCCGCGGACGCCGGCTCGCTGATCGTGCGCCAGACGTTCGCCGACCGCGCGACCGAGCGGCCGTCCGAGCTCTCGATCGAGCGCCTCGACGCCGGCGAGCGCCCGGCGCCGCTCGCGCCCGAGAAGGTGGGGCAGGCGCTCGCCACCACGCCCGCGCTGCTGCGCGCGCTGGTCGGCATGGCGCTCTCGTGGTCGGACGACCTCGCGAAGACGAAGAACCGCTTCAGCGAGGTGATGCCGGGCGCGGCCGCGGTCTTCCGCGACCCGAACATCCACTTCCACGCCGCCTACTTCGAGCTGGCGGACGGACGAGGCGCTGGTGGTCGAGGCGCGCCCGCCGCGCTGCGACTACTGGATGTTCGTGCTCTCGAACCACTGGCTCGAGACGCTCGACTACACGCGCCACCAGATCACGCTGAACAACCACACCGCGAAGCTCGAGCCCGACGGCTCGGTGAAGCTGATCGTGGCGGCGCGCGACCCGGGCCATCCCGAACTGGCTCGACACGGCGGGCCACGCGCGCGGCACGATCGGCGTGCGCTGGGTCGGCCCCGACGTCGCGGACGTGATCCCGAGCGCGCGCGTGGAGCGGCTTTGATCCGACGCCTCGCGTTCGTCGTCGCTGCGCTCCTCGTCGCCTGCGCCGCCGACGCGCGCCCGGTCGTGATCCTGCTCTCCTTCGACGGCGTGCGTTACGACTACCTGGAGCGCGACGGGCTGCCGGCCTTCGAGCGCATCGCGCGCGAGGGCGCGAAGGCCGAGGCGCTCGTGCCGATCTTTCCGTCCACCACGTTCCCGAACCACGTGGCGCTCGCGACGGGCGCGCCGGCCGACGTGCACGGCATCGTCGGCAACAAGTTCGTCGATCCGAAGCTCGGCAAGTTCGACTACGGCAACGATGCGCGCTTCCTCGACGCCGAGCCGCTCTGGGCCGCCGCCGAGCGGCAGGGCGTGCCGGCGGCGGTGTTCTTCTGGGTCGCCTCCGAGACGGACTGGCACGGCGTCGGCGCGCGCTACCGGAAGGCGCCCTTCGACGACCGGATCACCGAGGAGAAGAAGGTCGCGCAGATCCTCGCCTGGCTCGATCTGCCCGAAGCGCAGCGGCCCGGCCTGGTGATGTCGTGGTGGCACGGCGCCGACCATGCGGGTCACGAGCACGGCCCGGACGCGACCGAGACGCGCGACGCGCTGCGCGCGCAGGACCGCGTGCTCGGCACGCTACTCGCCGGACTCGACGCGCGGAAGGCGTGGGCGGACACCACGCTCCTGATCGTGAGCGATCACGGCATGACGACCTACACGAAGTCGCTCGATATCCGCTCCGTGCTGTCGGAGGCCGGCGTTCGTGCGCACGTGATCCACGCCATGGCGACCGCGCAGATCTACCTGAAGAAGCCGGAGCAGGCGATGCGCGCCGTCGAGGTGCTGCGCCAGCTGCCCGGCGTCTCGGCGTGGCGGCGCGAGGACGTGCCTGCGGAGCTTCGGTATCGCAACGTGCGCGTGGGCGACGTGGTCGCGCTCGCGGAGCCGCCGCTCGCGCTGCTGCCGGCGGGCGACCGCGGCGCGCGCTTCGGGGGCCTCGCGCGATTCTTCGGCGGCGCGCTCGGCGCGCACGGCTACGACCCGGCGCGCCACCCCGAGATGCACGGCATCTTCGTCGCGCTCGGCCGAGACGTGCCGGAGGGCGCACGCCTGCCGCGCGTGCGCACGATCGACGTGGCGCCGACGGTGGCGAAGCTGCTCGGCATCGAGGCGCCCGCGCAGAGCGAGGGCGCGCCGATCGCGGCGCTCACGGCTTCGGCGCCACCGCCTGCGCCGCCGCCTCCATCAGCTGCGCACTGATTCCGAAGCGCTTGCCGGCGTTGAAGCCGCCGTCCACCGTGATGGCGCCGCCGCTCACGAACGAGGCGTCGTCCGAGGCGAGGAAGAGCGCCACGTGGGCGACCTCTTCGGGCTCGCCGAGCCGTCCGAGCGCGTGCGCCTCTTCGATGCGCTTCGTGATCGGAGCGAAGTTGGGATCCTGGAGCACGGTGGTCATCGGCGTCCGGATGAAGCCCGGGCAGATCGCGTTGACGCGGATGCCGTGAGCACCGTAGTCGAGCGCCATGTTGCGCGAGAGCAGCACCACGCCGCCCTTCGAGGCGTTGTAGGCCGACATGCTCTCGCCGCCCTCGAGCCCCTCGACGCTGGCGAGGTTGACGATGCTGCCGGACTTCTGCGCCAGCATCGACGCGAGCGCGTGCTTGCTGACGAGGAAGGTGCCGGTGAGGTTGATGTCGAGCACGCGCCGCCACTCCGCAAGGTCGCAGAGGTGCGCGGGGCCGCCGCCCGCCACGCCCGCGGCGTTCACCACCACGTCGATGCCGCCGAGCTCGTGCAGGGCGCCCTCGATCGCCGCCTTCACCTGCGCCTCTTCGCGCACGTCGGCCTCGTGGAACGAGACCAGCGCGAGGTCGAGCGGCGGCTTCCCGATGTCCAGCCCCGAGACCCGCGCGCCCTCTCGCGTGAAGAGGCGCGCGCAGGCGGCGCCGATCCCGGAGGAGACACCCGTGATGAGTGCGCGCTTGCCGATCAGACGTCCCGTCATCTCGAATCCTCCCGCGAAGCCAACCCAGCGTAGAGCAGGTACGCTGCCGCGCGAGATCGGGAGGCGGCATGACGGCGGCGGTGCAGGGCCAGTGCGATTCGCGCTTCGACGGCGTGCGGCGCGTGTTCGAGAAGAGCTTCGAGACGGGAGAGGTGGGAGCGGCCGTCGCGATCACGCTCGACGGCGAACCGGTGGTGGATCTCTGGGGCGGTTGGGCCGACCCGGCCCGCACCCGCCCCTGGCGGCGCGACACGCTCGTGAACGTCTACTCCACCACGAAGGGCGTGACGGCGATCTGCGCGCACCGCCTGGTGGAGGCCGGCAAGCTCGACCTCGATGCGCCCGTGGCGCGCTACTGGCCGGAGTTCGCGCAGGCCGGCAAGGAGCGCATCCCGGTGCGCTGGCTGCTCTCGCACCAGGCCGGCCTGCCCGCCGTGCGGAAGCCGCTCCCGCAGGAGGCGCTCTACGACTGGCCCGTGCTCTGCGAAGCGCTCGCCGCGGAAACGCCCTGGTGGGAGCCCGGCACGAAGCACGGCTACCACGCGCTGACCTATGGCCACCTCGTCGGTGAGGTGTTCCGGCGCGTCGAAGGCCGCAGCGTCGGGCGCTACTTCCGCGACGAGCTCGCGCGCCCGCTCGGCCTCGACTTCTGGATCGGGCTGCCTGCGAGCGAGCATGCGCGCTGCGCGGAGCTGATCCCGACGCCGCCCGCGCCCGGCGGCACCCAGGACGTGCTGGAGCAGTTCACGCAGAACGCCTCCGAGATGGTGCGGCTCGCCTTCGACAACCCGCGCGGGCGGCGCGGGTACGCGAACAGCGCGGAGTGGCGCGCGGCCGAGGTGCCGGCCGCGAACGGTCACGGCGACGCACGCTCGCTCGCGCGCCTGTACGGCGCGCTCGCCACTGCTGGCGCGCTCGACGGCGTGCGCGTGCTGTCGCGCGAGGCGATCGCGCGGGCGAGCGCCGAGCAGGCGTTCGGAAAGGACGCGGTGCTCGGCTTCCCGATGCGCTTCGGCCTCGGCTTCATGCTGCGCCACGACCTGATGCCGCTCGGCCCGAATGCCACCACCTTCGGCCACGCCGGCGCTGGCGGCTCGATCGCCTACGCCGACCCCGAGGCGCGCATCGGCTTCGCCTACGTGATGAACCAGATGCAGGGCGGCACCACCGGAGACCCGCGCGGCTTCCGCCTGATCGGCGCGCTCTACCGTTCGCTCGCGGACTGATGCACCGGGGCGCCCCGCTCCGCATCGACGATCCGCATCACGCCGAAGCATTCGCTCGCCCAGATCGCGAAGGCCCGCTGGTCGCGCGCGTCGAGCCGGTGCCAGAGCGGCCGCACGTAGACCGTGCCGTCCTCGGGCACGAGCGCGAAGACCAGGTCGCCGAGCTCGGCCGGCGGGACGGAGCTGCAGATCGCGCCGGTGTCGCCCTCCGCGGTGCGGCCGGGCTCGACCAGCGCGCGCAGCGGCGTGAGCGCGCGCGACACGCGCAGCGCGGCCGCCAGCTCGTCGGGCGCCGCGGCCGGCGGCGCTGCCACGTCGCCGGGCTCGACGCAGCGCCCGGCCTCGAGGGCTTCCCACGGCGCGCACTGCGCGCCGGGCTCGGAGCTGGCGACCGCGCAGCGGCACTCGCTGTGCGTCGCGTCGGCCGGCACCAGCACCATGGCCTCGCGCACCTCGCCTGCGCTCACCTGGTCGAGGCCCGTGACGCGCGCCCAGGCGAGCACCTGGTCGCTGCCCGGCAGCGCGGCGCCGCAGCGGATCTCCGGCTTCCGCACGCCGCCCGCGCCCGCGCGCACCCGCACGAGCACGACGCGCGTATCGGTGCCCGCCTGGAAGGGCTCGCACGAGGTGACCTCGGCCGAGACGCGCCCGCGCAGCTCGGCCGGCACCTCCGCGCGTGCCGCCGCGGCGAGCGCCGCGAGCGCGACGAGCACGAGCCCCGCTCTCACCGCGGCGGCTCGCCCGGGTCCGCCGGGTCGGCGGCGAACACCAGGAAGTGTTGGCGCTCGAGATAGTCGAACGACTTCACCAGCCGGAACCCGGCCGCGGCGAGCTCGGACTCGATCGTATCGCGGGGCGTGGAGTGCGAGGTGGCCTCGGGCCGGAATTCGACGATCGCCACGCGGCCGCCCGGCGCCAGCTCGCGCTCGCGCACGCGGCGGAAGTAGGCCGCCCGGTTGGTGAGGTGGTGGTAGGTGTTGCTCGTGAAGAGCAGGTCGACCGGCTCGGGCAGGCGCGCGTCGTCGGGCGCCGCGAGCACGGTGCTGACGTTCGCGAGGCCCTGCTTCGCCGCTTCCTTCGCCACGTAGGCGTTCATCTCCTCGTCGACGTCGACGGCGTAGACGTGGCCCTGGGGCCCCACCGCGCGCGCGAGCCGGAACGTGAAGTAGCCCCCGCCCGCGCCGAGGTCGGCGACGCGCGCGCCCGGCGCCAGCGAGAGGTCGGCGATCACGCGGTCGGGCTGCTGCCAGGCGTCGCGCCCGATCCCTTCGTACGCGCAGCGCTTCAGCGCGCCGCAGCCCGACGCGAACAGCACGGCGACCGTGCAGAAGAAGGCGAGGGCTCTGCTAGGGTTCGGTCTTCGCGGCATGCGTTCTCCGACGCTCGCGCGTCAGCTTACCGGAGCCTCCCATGCAAGAATCCCTCGCGGCCTCTCCCGGCCTGTGGATCGCGATCGCGGCGGTGGCCGCCGCAGTCCTCGGCTTCGCGATCGGGCGTGTCGGCGGCGCCGGCGCGCGCCGGGCGCGCGCCCTGCAGCTCGCGCTCGCGGAAGAGCGCGCTGCGCACGATCGCGCGCGCAGCGAGTACGAGGGCTACCGCAAGCGCGTGGCGGACCACTTCACCGAGACCTCGGAGCAACTGCACGACCTCACGCTCCAGTACCGCTCCGTCTACGAGCACCTCGCCAAGGGCGCGACCGAGCTGTGCCCCGAAGGCTTCTCGAAGCTCGAGGGCGGGCTCGGTCTCGACGCCCTGCCCGAGGAAGCGGCGGCTCGCCCCGCGGCGCCTGCGTCCGATGCGGAGCCTGAGTCGGAACCGGCCCAGTCGCACTAGCGGCCGCCACTTTCGCCGGCGCCGAGCCACCCAACCCTCATGAGGCAGGGGACGGTGTGCGCGATTCTCGGAGTGGCGGCCTGGGCCTGGCTCGCGGTGGCGACACCGAGCGTCGCGCTGACGGCCAACCCCGGCGAGATGCTCGAGGTGCCGTTCTCGTTGACCGGCCCGGCGACCGGCGCCAACACGCTGACGTTCCGCCTCGTGAACGTGACAGCGGGCTCGACCATGACGGTCGAGCTCTACGACGGCGCGACGCTGCTCGCCTCGGTGGGCGGCGTGCCCGTGAACGGCATCGCGGGCTTCGTCGACGCGGGCAGTCTCTGGACCACGAACGCCGCGAGCGCGAACCTCGCGAGCGTTCGCGCCGGCACGATCGACGGCCGCGTACGCGTGCTGCCCGACGGCGCAGGTGCGCTCACCGCAGACGTGTCGTCGATCACATCGTTCGCCGTCGGCAACGGCACGGATGTGGCCTCCATCACGCCCATCGACGGGGTGCTCCAGATCGGCACTCCCCGTCTGGTGCCCGAGCCGGGGGCCGCCGCGCTGCTCAGCGCCGTGGCGGCTCTGTGCGGGTTCCTCCGCCGCCGCTGAGCGCCGGAAAAACTCTGCACAGCTCCGGAGCATGGGCCACCGTGCTGCACGCGCGTGTGCCGGAAATTTTCGCGACTCGGGAATCCGTGACGTAGCGCACTTCTGAGACCCCCCGTGCCGGCGATAGTCCTCGCAGCCTTTCGGGGGGGACCGTGCGTCAATCCATCTCGTACCTTGCCGCAGCGCTGCTCGCAGCGGGTGTGGCATCGCCGCTCGGCGTCTCGCCGATGCCCGCGAGCGCCGCCGATTCGGCCGTCGATCTCACGACGTGCCTGGCCCCGAACCCGAGCACCGGCGACCGGCGCGTGTTCCGCACGAGCCAGGGCAGCAACCTCACCGAAACCGTGCTCGACGTGACCGACTGGGGGGGTCGCTCCGGCTGGACGACGACGGTCCAGGCGCAGCTCGCCGCGAATGCTCCGACGGTGCGCGAGACCTTCGTGAAGCCCGGCAGGGTGCTCTTCCTCGGCAATCTCGCGATCGGCGACCTCAGCATCGAGGTGGGCGAGCCGGACAGCTGGTTCCCGCTCCAGGCGGTGCCCGGGCGCGCCTATTCCGCCGAGGTGCGGGGCAAGGCGTTCCGAAACGGCGAGAAGGTCGGCACCGCGCGCGTCTCCGGCGCCTGGCAGGTCGTCGGCTTCGAGCCACTCACCACCCCGACCCGCACGTACAGCGACACCGTGCACATCGCCACCGCTCGCACCGTCGAGGTGCGAGAGCGCAACCACGGGCCGCGCGTCTCGCAGGAGAGCGACGTCGAGCTCTGGTGCGTCGACGGCGTCGGCATCGTGGCCGCGAGCTACGCGTTCCGCTTCTACGAGAACGACCAGCTCGTGGGCCAGGTGAACGATCTCGACAGCTGGCTGCTCAACGCCACTGTGGACGGCGTCGCAGTCAACTAGTGCAAGCGCCGCGCGAGCGGCGCGCGCAGTGAGCCCACGCGAGGCTTTGCCTCGCGTGAGGCGAACGGAGTCACGACAGCTTGGCGCCGCGCGAGCGCCGCGCCGGCTCGCTACAGGTTCCCGAAGGCGTCTGCGAAGATCGGCGGCCCTGCGTCGAGCAGGACCTCCTGCAGCGTGAGCGCCGAACGGATCGGAACCGGCCGCTTCGCCGCGCCCGTCCACAGCACCTGCTGGCTCTTCGCGTCGAGCAGCGTGAGATCGAGGCGCACCAGCAGCAGCCCGCTCTCGGTGACCGTGAAGCGGCGCAGGGTGCCGGCCAGCACGAGGCCGTCGAGGCCGGCGTCGGCCACCGCGCGCGCCGCGGCGAGCGGCTCCGCCGGCGGCTTCGCGAGAGGCGCGGGCAGCTGCTCGATGGGGATCACGGCGAAGCCACGGCGCTCGAGCTCGAAGGCGGCGCGCAGCTGGAGTGCGGCCGGCACGGTGGGGGTCTCGGGCGAGGAGGCCTGGCCGACGGCGCGTGCAGCGTCCTTCAGCAGGCCTTCCGACATGGGCAGCGGTTTGCCCGTCGCGTTGTCGAACAGCAGCACGGCCACCGGGCGCGACGCGACCGGCTCCGGCAGCGAGCCGCGGGGCAGCGGGGCGCTCCGCTTCGCCTCCGCCGCCGCGAAGCGCGACGCGCAGCCCGGCAGCAGCGGGAGGCCCGCGAGGGCGAGCAGCACGAGCGCGGCCACGCGGCGGCTCGCGCGCAGGCGCATGACGCCGCTCGCGAGCGCCCAGCACGCCGCCACCACCGCGACGCAGACGGGGCCCGCGGGCAGGTCGGCCTGGTACGAGATCCAGAAGCCGCCGAGGAACGAGACGCTCGCGATCGCCGCGGAGATCGCGAACGCCGCGGCGAGCCCCGGCGCCACGCGCAGCGCCGCCAGCGCCGGCAGCACCAGGAAGCCGAACACCACGAGCGGGCCGGCCGTCATCACGCCGAGCGCGATCCCGGCGCCGATCAGGAAGTAGAGCAGCAGGTCGTAGCGGGCGGGCTCGCGGCCGATCGTGCGCGAGAACTCGGGATCGAAGGACGTCAGCAGCAGATCGCGCCGGAACAGGAACAGCAGCGCGCCCACCACGAGCAGCAGCACGCCGAGCGCGTGCAGATCGGAGACGGTCATCGCGAGCAGCTCGCCGCGCAGCAGGCTCGCCATCTCGATGTCGCCCTTCGGGTTCAGCGCGACGAACAGGATCGTGGCGGCGGAGCTGATCGCGAAGAGCGCGCCGACGCCCCACTCCGCCGGGCTCTTCCCGCGGCGCTGGCCGAGCACGAGGAGCACGAGCGCGGCGAAGGTGGCGGCGAGCGACCCGCCGAGCGCGAGCAGGTGCCCGCTCTCACCTGCTCCCGCGCCGTGTCCGGTCAGCCAGAACACGGCGGCGACGCCGGCGGCGCTGGCCTGCGGCAGCGCCACGCCGATCAGCACCAGGCGGCGCAGCACCAGGTAGATGCCGAGCACCGAGCACAGCAGCGCCACGCCGAGCCCGCCGAGGATCGCGTTGCGGAACAGGAAGTCGGGAGAGAAGAGCTCGCTCACGCTGCTCCATCCATGTGCAAGTTGCCGTCCGAGACGACCAGCGTGCGGTCGGCGCGGCCGGCGAGCGCCTGGACGTGGTGGGTCACCATCCAGATCGAGAGGCCGCGCACGTCGCGCAGCTCGGCGAGCAGATCGAGGATGCCGCGCTCGGCCTCCGGGTCGACGCCGGCCGTGGGCTCGTCGAGCAGCAGCAGCTCCGGCTCGGTCGCGAGCGCGCGCGCCAGCAGGATGCGCTGGCGCTGCCCGCCCGAGAGTGCCGCGTAGCGCGTCGCGGCGAAGTCGAGCGCGCGGCACGCCGCGAGCGCGTCGTGCGTGGTCTTCCTCTCTCGCGCGCCGCCGAGGCGCCAGAAGGGCAGGTCGCGCCACGCGCCGAGGCGCGCCACGGCTTCGCCCGAGAGCGGGTAGAGAGCGTCGAGCGTCTCGCGCTGCGGCACGTAGCCGATGCGGAGGCCGGGGCGCCGCACGACGGAGCCCGCGAGCGGCGGGAGGAAGCCGAGCAGGCCCCGCATCAGCGTGGTCTTGCCGCTGCCGTTCGAGCCGAGCAGCACGACGAACTCCTTCGGCCGGACCTCGAGGGACGCGCGGTGCACCACCGGGCGTCCCTCGTAGCCAAAGTCGGCGGCCTCGACGGTCAGCAGAGGAGCCTTCGAGCGGTCGGCCAAGTAGGTGATCCTGGAGGGAGGGAAGGGAGAGGTTGCCAAGTTCGATGAGCTCCCACACGCCTAGCGCGCGAAGGCGAGGATCCGCGCGCTGTTCACGACGACCGCGATCACGGCGACGCTCTGCGCCAGCGCGCCGGTCAGCGGATCGAGGACGCCCTTCGCGGCCAGAGCGATGAGCACCGCCGCGAAGCCGAACGCGAGCCAGACGTTCTGGCCGATCACGCGCCGGGTCGTGTCGGCGAGCCGCACCAGGCGCGGCAGACGCCCGAGGTCGGCGCCGAGCAGCGCCACGTCGGCCCCGCCCAGCGCCACCTCGTTCACCTCGGCTCCGATCGCGACGCCCACGTCCGCCCCGGCGAGCGCGAGCGCGTCGTTCACGCCGTCGCCGACCATCATCACGGTGCGACCCGCCGCCTGCTCGGCGCGCACCACCTCGAGCTTCTGGGCGGGCAGCACCTCGGCCACCACCTCGTCCATGCCGAGCGCAGCGCCGACCTCGCGCGCGATGCCCGCGCGGTCGCCGGTCAGCAAGACCAGCCGATCGATGCCGAGGCTGCGCATCTCCGCGAGCGCGTCGCGAGCCTCCGCCCGGGGCTCGTCGCGAAGCACGATGCGGCCGAGGAAGCGGCCGCCGAGCGCGACCCAGACCTCCGCGGCATCTCCGTCGTCGCCGGCGCCAGTGGTCGATGCCGAGCTCGGCGAGGAGCGCCCGGCGGCCGAGCACGGCCTGCTCGCCGTCGACGAGCGCGACGACGCCGAGCCCGGGCCGCTCCTGCACGTCGGCGGGCGGCGCGACCTCCATGCCTCGCGCGGCGAGCCTCCGCGACCACCGCGCGCGAGACCGGATGCAGCGAGCCGAAGCCGCAGGCGGCCGCCACCGCGAGCAGCCCGTTCGCGCGGAGCTGCCGTCGGCCGGCCGAGATCTCCGTCACGGCGGGCGCGCCCACCGTCACCGTCCCCGTCTTGTCGAGGATCAGCGTGTCCACCTCGGAGGCGCGCTCGAGGAAATCGCTGCTCTTGATCAGGATGCGCAGGCGCGTGGCCGTCGTCATCGCCGCCACCATGGCGGCGGGGCCGGCCACCACGAGCGCGGTCGGTGTCGCGACCACCAGCACGGCGATCGCGCGCGAGAGATCCTCCGTGAAGAAGAGCGTGGTCGCGGCGAGCGTGAGCACGAGCGGGAGCCACACGCCGGCGCGGCGCTCGAAGAGCCGGAGCACGGGCACCGTCGCCTGCTCCACCTCGGCCAGGAGCCCGACGACCCGTCCCAGCACGGTGTCCGCGCCGGTGCCGCGCACCTGCACCCGCAGCAGGCCGTCGAGCGCCACCGTGCCCGCGAACACCGGGCTCCCGGGCCCGACGTCCTCGTGACGCGACTCTCCGGTCACCGCCGACTGATCGACCGCGGCCCGCCCGACGAGCACCGTGCCGTCCACCGGGATCCGCTCGCCCGGCCGCACCAGGATCTCGTCGCCCGGACTCAAGGCTGGCCGGATCGACGCGCTCCTCGAGGCCGTCGCGCCAGCGCACGGCCTGCCGCGCGGCGAGCGCGCGGATCCCGTCGATCGCGGCGCGCGCGCCGAGCGAGCTGCGCTCCTCGAACAGCGCGCCCGATCTCGAGAAAGAGCGGGATGAGCGTGGCGGTCACGAAGCTGCCGCTGGCCGCCGCGGCGAGCACCGCGATCGCCACCAGCTGATCGGTCGCGCGCCGCGTGTCGCCGGTCACGATGCCGCGCACCCCGGAGACGAGGATGGGCGTGCCGACCACGCAGCGCCGCGAGCCCGCGCAGCAGCTCGCCGATCTGCCACTGGTCGGGCGCGAGGCGCAGCAGCAGCGTGCCGAGGCCGAGCAGCGCGCACCCCGTCAGCCCGGCGCCGAGCCGCAGTGCTGATGCGGCGGCGCTCCTCGCGCGGAGAGCGCTTCCGACCCGCCCCGGCAGCGATCCCGCTCGCGACGTCGGCGGCGCTCACGGACGCTCCTCGGGCGCGCTCGACGCGGACGGCGCGAATCCCGCCGGCTGCCGGAGCCACGGTGATGCGCAGGCGCTCCCGGTAGCGCCGGCCGGCCGGCGGCGGGATCCAGCGGACGTCGCGCGCGCTCGCCGAGCGCCTTCTCCACCGCGTCGCGGTACAGGCGCTCGCGCACGACGGCCGGGTTGGCGCGGTACTCTCGCTCGAGCGCGAGGAACGCCGCGGCGTCGCCCTTGGCGCGCGCCTGCGCCGCCGGCGGCCTCGGCGCGTGCGGTCTGGACCGACGCGTCGGCCTCCGCGTGCGCCTGCGGGATCGCGCTCTCGGCGAAGGCCTGGGCCTCCTTGCTCCTGGGTCTCCGTCTCGATGTAGGCGCTCTGCACCGCGTCGAAGTCCGCCGCGAGCGCGCGCGGCGGCGCGAGGCCGGTGAGCTCGAGCGAGACCAGCGCGAGACCGGAGTGGGCGGCGTCGAGACCGGCCTGCGCGCGGCGGGTCGCGGTCTCGATCAGGTCCTTGCGGCCGTCGGAGAGCACGTGGTCGACGCCCATCTCGCCGAGCGAGCGGACCATCGCCGCGGTCACCTCGACGCGCAGGATCTCCTCGGGCGGGGGACCGTAGAACGCCCAGTCCGCCGGATCCCGCACCCGGTAGCGGGCGGTCATCGCGCACGTGCACGATGTTCTGGTCGCCCGTCAGCGCGTAGCCGACGGCGATCGGGTCGAGCGTCGTGCCGTCGCCCTCGCCCCGGAAGCCGCTGCCGGCCGGCACGGTCGAGCGTCTCGATCGAGAGCTCCGAGACGTGCTTGGTCTTCACCCGCACCACCTGGTCGATCGGGCGGGGCAACGCGAACAGCAGGCCCGGGCCCGTGCTGCCTGCGTGCGCCGGCGTGGTCGCCGACCAGGCGTCCCCAGCGCAGCACGATCGCGACCTCGTCGGGCCGGATCACGGTGATGCCGGAGACGGCGTACAGCAGCGCCATCGCGGCGACCCACCAGTGCATCCGCCGCCAGGCGGCGTCGAGCAGGCGCGCGAGCGGCGCGGCGAGCCGGCCGAGCTCGGACGGCGCGCCGAGCCTCCTCACTTCGGCTCCTGGCTCTGGAGCAGGGAGAAAGGCTCGGCGTCGGTCCGCAGGATCAGGCTGGTCTCGTTGGTGACCAGCTGATCGAGCGACTCGAGCGAGCGCGTGAAGCGATACAGCTCCGGGTCGACGCGGTGCGCGTCGGCGTAGGTCTTGGCGACCTCCGCGGCCGACTGGCCGCGGATCCGCGCCTCCTGCTCCGCGCCCTCGGCGCGGATGCGCGCCGCCTCGAGCTCGGCCTCGGAGCGGATGCGGCTCGCCTCCCGCTCGCCTTCGGCGCGGAACTTCGCGGCATACTGGCGCCGCTCCGCGCGCATCTGCTCGAACACCGCCCGCACGTTCTCCTCGGGGAGCGCGATGCGCTCGAGCCGGATCTGCTCGATCGCGACGCCGTAGCTCTGCGCGCGCCGCAGGCGCGGACGCGGCGAGCAGCTCGGACTCGATCTGATCGACCTGCAGGTCCTCCGCATTGGTGGACACGATCGCCGACAGGTCGTGTCCGCCGAGCGTGCTGATCGCCGCGTTGGTGAGCAGGCCGTCGAGCTTCTCCTCGGCCCCGCTCTCGTCGCCGATCGACTGCGCGAAGGCGAGCACGTCGTCGATCCGCCAGACCACGAAGGTCCGCACGATCACGTTCTTCTTGTCGCGCGTGAGCATCTCCGTGTGGCCGCCCTCGTAGACGCGGCGCCGCATGTCGAACCAGCTCGCCTGGTCGATCGGCCAGGGCAGCTTCCAGTGCAGGCCTGCCCCCGTGTCCGCGCGCAGCGGGCGACCGAAACGGGTCACCAGCACGGCCTGTCCCTCGTGCACGACCAGGGCCGTGGCGTGGAAGAGCGATGGCGAGCAGCGCGGCCGTCCCGACGCTGCCGCGCAGCCAGCGCTGCGCTCTCACTTCATCAGCCACAGCTCACCTCCGTCGCGCTGGATGCGCGCGTCCAAGCACCGTGAAGCTGCGTCCGCCGAGACCGCTCTCGAGCGTCTCGAGGCGGCGCCGGAAGCGGTACTCCTGCGGCGCCGCCCGAGCCTCCGACTCGAGCGCGCGGAAGCTCCACGCGTCGCCGGCTGCCTTGGCGCGCGCCGCCGCGCCATCGGCGCGGGCGGTGTTCACGTCGGCGGTCACCTCGGCAGCGGCCTTGGGAACGATCTCGTTCCAGTAGGCCTGCGCGTCGATGGCGGCGGTGGTCTTGTCCAGCTCGGCCGAGACCACCGCCTGATAGTCGGTCGCGACGCGCACCGGCGGGTGCATGCCGCCGACGGTGAAGCCGACGACCTCGGACGCCGAGCCCGAGCGCATCCGCGTCCGCCTGCACCGTTGCGCGCATCTGCGCCGTGAGCGCGGCGACGTTCTCGGACAGCGCCTCCGCCAGCGTGCGGCCGACGGTCGCCTGCATCACGGCGCGGTAGGCGATCGCGCGGAGCGCGTCCGCCGGGTTCTGCGCAGTGGTAGCGCCAGGCGCGGGCGTCCGAGATCCGGAACTGCACCGCCGCGTCGATCGCGATCAGGTCGCGTCCGTCGCCGAGCAGCAGCGTGTACTCCGTCCGCGCCGTGCTGCGCGCGCCCAGAGCACGTCCTCCGGGCCGCGACTCCTCTTCGCCCTCGTGACCCACCGTCGAGCGTCTGGACGCGAAGCGCCGGGAATGCGGACGACCCGGTCGATCGGCCAGGGCCAGTGGAGATGGAGGCCCGGCGCCAGCAGCGGGCCCGGCGACCGCGACCCCGAAGCGCTCGACGAGCCCCTGCTCCTCGACGCCGAGCACGGTCAGGCGCGTGGAGAGCCAACCGATCGCGCCGAGACCGACGAGGAGCGGCTCGGCGCTGCGGCGCACCACCGTCGAGCGCCCAGGTGGAGCGCAGGTCGATGCCGAGCTGGCGCTCCGCGGCGTCGACGAGGCTCCCGAGCAGATTCGCCCGGCTGCCGAGAGCCTCGAGCACGCTCAGGTTCACCGGGAAGGCGGAAGCGCCGGCCGGCGACGCGGCCGCGAAGAGCTCGAGGCACACCGCAGCGACGATGACGAGCGCCAGGAGGTGCAGGGCGCGGACTGCGGGGCCGGCGCCCACCGCACCGAGACCCTGCGCGACGGCGGCCGCGATCAGGATCCAGGCCAGGATCCGGGCGCCTCGGGCCAGATCCGGCGCCTCCACGAGCTGCGCGGGATCGACCGCGTCGAGGTAGCGCGCCGCCGTGGCGGCCAGGCCCGCGCCGGCGAGCGCGAGCGCCGCCGCGGTGGCCGCGAGCAGCGGCGCGGCCTCCGGAATCCACCTCGTATCGAGCAGCATGAGGAGGAAGAAGCCGCCGATCGCGGCGACCGCGCCGTGCGGCTCCTGGATTCGGAGCGCCGCGCGCACGGGCAGCCGCAGCCAGAACGCGAGGGTGTTGCGCGCGGGCTGAGACGGCTCGTGCTCGGTGGACGGCTGCGCCGGCGTCGCGGCGGGGCGCTCCCCACGTCGCGCTCTCGCGACGCCGAGCAGCGCCGCGCCCCACAGCAGGAGCGCGAGCGCCGCGTCCAGCAGGACCGGATTGCGGAGCGCCCGGCCGGCGCCGGCCGCCAGCAGCATCCCGAGGGCGGATGCTGCCAGTAGCACGAGAATCACCCCGCGCTGAGGGTCCGGCCCGGTCGGAGCGGCCGGCGCTGCTCGGTGGGGATCCGTCAGCTTCGCGTCCCCTGCTGCACCGCATCGACCAGCGCCTTCAGGTTGGCCTCGACGGATTGCACGTAGCCCTCCGTGCCCGGGAGCCCTCCCGCCAGCGACGAGATCGTGACGACGCGGGCGCCCGTCCGATCCGCGACCGTCTGCGCGAGCGGCAGCTCGTACGCGATCTCGCGGATTACCAGCTGGACCTTGTCGCGCTTCATGGTGTCGACGAGCTCTTCGAGGTGGCTCGGAGTGGCGGGCACGCCGGGCTTCGTCTCGATCGTGCCGACCATGTCGAGCCCGTAGCGTTCCGCGAAGTAGATCAGGTCGGGGTGGTACGAGACGGCCTTCACGCCGCGCAGGGGAGCGGCCAGCGTCTGCCACTCCGCGATCTTCCGATCGAGCAGCGCGGTGAAGGTCGCGAGGCCCGCCTGATACGTCGCAGCGCCGGCCGGATCGATGCGTTCGAGCCCCTCGGCGATGGCCTTCGCCATCAGCTTCCCGCACACCGGATCGAGGTTGAAATGCGGATTGCCGAGCGGGTGCAGCTCGCCCTGCGCGCGGTTCTGGCTGGTCGGCACCTCGAGCGGCTGGATGTAGACCGAGGCGTCGATGTAGCCCGACCCCGTCGGCAGGAGGTTCGGGTTGCTCGCCACCTCGAGCAGCGCCGGCAGGAACGCGTGCTCGAGGCCGAGGCCCTGCACCACCACCGCATCCGCGCGGTTCAGCTTCGTGACGAAGCTCGGCTTGACCGGGACCTTGTGCGGGTCCTGGTTGCCTTGCGCGATCGTCTCGACCGAGATCCGGTCGCCGCCGATCTGGCGGGTGATGTCGGCCACATCGGGCGTGGTCGCCACGATGCGGAGAGCGGCTTCGGCGGAAGTCGCTCCGAGCAGGAGAAGGAGGGCGCAGCACGTCGCTGCGCGGAGGTCAACGCATCGAGAAGCCATGGCTGTGACTCCCTAGGAAAGCGGTCCATTGGAGGGTGAAGCGCTGGTCGCTGACGTCGTCGGTGGGAATGATCTGATCGAACTGGAAGCGCAGGCGCTGGAACTCCGACGGCAGCCAGGTGACGAAGGCGGAGTAGGTCTGCTGGCGGTTGATGTCACCGAACGGGTCTTCGGCGTAGTCCGCGCGGACGCCCGCCGAGTAGCGGCGGTTGAAGAACGCCTCGAGGTACCCGTAGCCGCCCTGGCGTTGATCGTGCTGCTTCGGATCGAGAATTGGGTCGCCCGCGCCGTCGACCTCGCCGGTGTCGACGTCGTGGAACACCTCGTTGTTCCAGATCCACTCCGTGCCGAGCACGAAGCCCTGATAGAACTCGCTCGTGCCGGGCTGATGGCGCAGCGTCAGGTCCACGCCGTAGAGACCGCGCTCGTTGTCCTCCGGCACCGTGGCGGCCGTCCCGCCCACCTCGAGGTTCAGCGTGTCGGTGAGGTCGAAGTACGTCGACGGGTGCACCAGGAAGGTGAGCTGACCTTCGCCGCGCCGCCCGTCGAAGCCGTTGTCGCGCAGCGCCTCGTTGAGTTCGGCGCCGATCGTGTTGTAGACGCCACCCGTCACGGTGATGTAGTGCTCGGTCGGCGCGAGCCACGTGATCTCCGCGCCCTCGGCCTGCGTCTCGCCGCCGAGCAGCCGCTCGATCGAGGGCGGCCGGTCGACGAACGGCAGCGCCTCGTCGTGCCAGTGCGGCAGGCGGCCCACGTCGGCGAAGAAGCGGCCGCCCTTCACGGTGAGGTTCCACGGCAGCGAGGTGGTCACCACCGCGGCCTCCTCGATGTCGAAGCCCTCCGAGCTCGAGCCGTTGAGGGTGGCCCAGCCGCGCAGGAACGGATCGATCGGCGCCGAGATGAAGAGTTCGCCGCTGCGCAGCGCGAAGTCCGCGCCGGTGCCGTGCGTGTCGTCCTTCGCGGTGGTGTCGACGACGAAGCTGATCGCCGGATTGTCGGCGTTCACCGGCGCGATGCGCGGCCCGCTCGGCGGCGCCTGCATCGCCAGGGTCTGCGCCGGCGCCGGGCCGTTCGCCTCGAGCCGGTCGAGCCGCTGCGCGATGGCGCCGAGCGTCTGCTCGGTGTTCGCGAGCTTCGCCTGCGTGTCGGCGAGCTTCTCCTTGGTGTCTGCGAGCTCGGCCTTCACGGCCGCGAGCTCGTCTGCTTGGGTCGCTGCCGACGCGAAGGCGGGCATCAACCCCATGGCGCCTGCGCAGAGCAGGACGCCCACGTGATGAAGTCTCAAGTGGTTCTCCGAGCCGACCGGACGGCGCCGGCCGGTGCCATGGCCAGCACAGCGCGAGCGCACGACGTCGCGCGCTCCACGCCGCTGCAGCACGAAAACGGTGTGACGGCTGCTAGGCGGTGTGGGCGGCCGGCGGAGCGCGCGGCCAGGCTTCGAGGAGAACGGGAGCCGCACCCGGCAAGGGCGCGGCCGGCACGTGGAGCGAGCGGAGCGGCTCGTGCGAGACGGCGAGCGGGACCGTGGCGCGCAGGCCCGAGCGCACCTGCGACACGGCGCGGCACACCTGACAGGTTCCGGCGTCGTGGTCCGCCGCAGGCGCGCCGGCGGCGGAGAGCGCGAGCGTCGCACCGACGCTGGCGGCGCTGCTCCAGTGCTCTCCGCGCAGCGGCGCGTGGAAGGGCTGGACGAGGAACAGCCCGAGCAGCGAGGCGATGCTCAGCCATGCGCTGGCACGGCGGCGAAGAGCGAATCGCGGGCGGGAGCCTCGCATCGAACGCGCAACCTATCCCACGGCTCGCGGCGGCGTCAAGGCAACGCGCTGCGACGCGTGCCCGATTGCGGGCTTGCGCGGCCCGGCGATACGTTCGGCGGAAGCGGGGGCCAGGTGGAAGGCGAGGGATGACGCTGAGCGTGCGCACTCTCGCGTGGGGATGCGTCAGCGCGATGATCCTGCTGGGCGGGGTCTACGCGCTCGGGCTCGGCCTCGTCACCCTGCACCTCGCCGGCGGCGCCGCGAGCGCACCAGGCGGCGTGCAGAGCGCCGCGCTGCAGGCGTTGGTCTGGACGGTGGCGCGCGAGGCTCTTCTTCCCCATGCGGCGCTCGCGCTGCTCCTGTGGCTCGTGCTCGCGCGCTTCGTCCCGCGCATCGACGCCTCGAGCTGGGCGCTCGCTGCGAGCCTGCCGGCCTGCGCATTGCTCGTCTTTCCGATCGTCGGCGCCTTCACCTTCGAGGCGTGGTCACCGTCCGGTGTCGGCGACGTCGTGGCCACGGCCGCGCTCCTCTCGGGCTCGGTCGGCGCGGCGCTGTGGCTCGCGCGGCGGATCGTGCCCGGGCTCCGGCCCGGGGCGTTCGGGACGCTCCGGCGATGACGCCGCCGACCAAGCGCCCGCGCGGACGCCCCTCGCTCTCGGAGCACGACCAGCGCCAGCGCCTGATCGACGCCGCCTGGCGCGTGTTCGAGGAGGAGAGCGAAGAGCGCGTGACGGTCGCCGACATCGTCCGCGAGGCCGGCATGTCGTCCCGCTCCTTCTATCAGCACTTCAGCTCGAAGGAAGACCTGATCGCACAGCTCGTCGAGGAGGTGGGCACCCAGATCCTCGCGGCGATCGAAGCCGACTTCCGCGAGCCGCTCGCGGATCCGGTGGCCCAGACGGCGCGCGCGCTGCGCACCTTCCTCGACCTGCTGCCCTCGGTCGCGCTCGACCTCACGCGCCTCGAGGGCACGATCGGCGGGCGGGTGGTGCGGCTGCGCCAGCGGGTGGTGCGCGCGTTGACCGAGGTGGTCCACATCCACCTGGTCGGGCTGCACGAGGCGGGCAGGGCCCCGCGCCGGCCCGAGCGCGCCGAGGTGGAGGTGCTGATCGCGGGCATCGCCGAGCTCGGCATCCGCTACTACAGCGACGGGCGCCGCAGCGAGCTCCTCGGGCTGGAGCCCACCCTGGTCCGGCTGCTGGTCCGCGGCCTGACTTGACCTCCGAGGTCAAGTTGCCGGAATCCTGCCGGAATTCGCCGCGCCGATTTCTGAAAACACTGACTTCTTTTTGTTGAACGGGGAGCGCTCGGCGTGCTAGAAGGGGGGCCTTTCGGGGGGCGGCCCCCTCAACCGAGCGAAGGAACCCGAGCGATGAAGAAGATGGGAACGATGCGGCGAATGGCGCTGGCCGGGGCGGCGCTGCTGGCTCTCACGTGTCTCACGGCGTGCGGCGAGCTCACGATCCGCACCTGGGTCAAGGTGGTCGAGAACGACAGCACGGGCTCAGTCCAGCTCGACTTCCCGGGCGTGGAGCCCTGGGTGCTGGAGCGCATCCAAGGCGGGTTCCTCTCGACCATCGTCGTCGATACGACGCAGATCCCCGCGCCCCTGGAAGGCACGATCACGATCGAAGAGGTCCGCGTGGCCGCGGCTCAGCCGTCGTTCCTCCAGTACGTGTGCACGTGGGGCAACCCGGCGCAGCCCTCGGAGGGCACGGTCTTCCTCGACATCCTCGGAGGCAAGGGCTCGACGCAGGTGAACGTCAACCTCCGGGCGACCACCGGCATCAGCGTGGCGCTCGGCATCGACCCGACCGAGCTCGCCACCAGCACGTCCCTGAACCTGGAGGGCGACCTGCTGAACACCTTCATCGGCGCCGCCTCGAGCGGAGCGGCCGACGGGCTGTTCACCACGCGCGCGCCTTTCCAGGGCACGAGCGAGCTCGCCGGAGCGCCCGTGATCTTCACGCTCGACCTCGCGGTCACCAACGACACGACGCCGCCACTCTTCGACCCCGATCTGCTCGAGGGCTGCGAGAGCTTCTTCGCCGAGCAGGGCACGGCCGACTATCACGGCGTGAACTCGAAGTCGAGCTATCTCCGCGCGTGGCCCGGCGACAGCCCGACGGCGCCGCGTGTGATCAAGCTGGCCGACATCGGCGCGGCGCCTGGCGACACGCTGCGCCTCGACACCATCGGCGGCTACGCCGACACGACGACGCTCGAGGACGGCAACAAGACCACCATGACTGCCGTGTTCAGCTCGACGGCCCAGCTGCTGGCCGCGAGCCAGGCGAAGCGCATCCCCGGCGCGATCGACGCCGGCAGTGACATCAACACGGGCGGCTTCTTGAAGTGCATCCTCATCTTCTGCTCGTTCCAGTCGAGCGACATCGCGCAGGACTTCCGCGTCGATCCGGGCACCACCGTCGTGGTGCCGGCGGGCGCGAACTACCTGTTCGTCGCGCCGCTCGCGCCCTCGCGGAAGTGGTCCGACAATTCGGGCTTCGGCTTCGGTGTGGACGTGACGGTGAATCCGACGTCCTGAGCGGGCGCCCCAATACGCCACAGACGGAGAGAGACTTGCGTCCTTCTCCGTGTTTCCGGTTGCTCCACCGACGGCGCGGCAGGAAGATGGCCCCATCACGGGAAGGGGGCCGCATCCATGCGCCTTGCTTCGCTGCTCGTAGGGCTCGTCTTCTCGACGCTGGTCGCAGCGCCCGCGGGCGCGCTGATCGTCACGCTCAGCCAGGCCGAGCTGCTCGCCGCGGAGGACGTGACTGCGCTGTTCGGAGGCAACGGCCACGTCGTGAGCCGGGTTGCGGACGGTGACGGCGTGCTGTTCGAGATCCAGGGCGGCACCGTCGACTACGGGAAGGTCGCGCTGCGCTTCCTGCTCAGCGGCGCGCAGCGCGATCTGACCGGCTACGACGACTTCGGGCTCCGCATCGAGATCGTCTCCGCGCCTAACCCGGTGGAGATCAACCCCTTCGTGTTCACCGGCAGCCAGGGCACGCAGTTCTATCAGGACGTGCCCGGCGTGAAGGTGCAGGGCGACAGCTTCTCGAGCTTCGTGCCGCTCGCGGGGATCTCCCAGCCGAGCAACGGGCACTCGCTCGGCTTCCAGTACTTCACGGCCGGCAACGTGCTCGAGCCCGCCGCGCAGACGGTGTCGATCCGCGTGAGCCCGATCCTCGCACCCGAGCCCTCCGCGGGGGCGCTGTTGCTCCTGGCGCTTCCCCTCCTCGTGCGGCCCGGCGTGGCTCGCTACAACCTGCGCGGTAACCCACAACGCAGCGGGGGCGTGCGATGGCCGTCTCGTTCGAGTGGAACGGCAGGACCGTCGAGGTAGAGGCAGCGCCGGACACGCCGCTCCTCTGGGTGCTGCGCGACCACCTGGGCGCGACGGGCACGAAGTTCGGCTGCGGCGCCGCGCAGTGCGGCGCGTGCACCGTCCACCTCGACGGCGCGCCGACGCGTTCGTGCGTGGTGCCGCTGTCGGCGGTGTCGGGACGCAAGGTCGTCACGATCGAAGGCCTCAGCGGCCCCGTGGCCGAGGCCGTGCAGGCCGCGTGGGACGAGCTCCAGGTGCCGCAGTGCGGCTACTGCCAGTCCGGCCAGGTGATGGCGGCGACGGCGCTGCTCAGCCGGACGCCGGCGCCCACCGAGACGGACATCAGCACGGCGACACGGGGCCACCTGTGCCGCTGCGGCACGTACGGGCGCATTCGACTCGCGATCCGCAGCGCCGCCGCGCGGCTGGAGAAGCCCGAATGAGCGCCCGGGTCGAGCTGTCGCGGCGGGAGTTCCTCGAGGTCTCCGCGCTCGTCGGTGGCGGGCTGATGCTCGGGCTGCGCCTCGGCGGGCCGGCGGCCGCCGCCGCGGCCGAGACGGGGTTCCAGCCGAACGCGTGGATCCTGCTCGACGCAGACGGCGCGGTGCGGCTGGTCTGCCCGCGCAACGAGATGGGTCAGGACGTCTTCACCTCGCTCACGATGCTGCTCGCCGAGGAGCTCGCCGTCGATCCGCGGAGCGTCCGGGTGGAGCAGGCGCCCGCCGATCCCGCCTACGTCAACCACCTGATGGGGGTTCAGATCACCGGCGGCAGCACCAGCGTGCGCGACGCCTGGGAGCCGCTGCGCCACGCGGGCGCCGCCGCGCGTCTCATGCTGGTGAGCGCCGCGGCGGCGCAGTGGCAGGTGCCCGTCGCGGCCTGCCGCGCCGAAGACGGTCACGTGATCCACGCCTCGAAGAAGCTCGCCTACGGCGCGCTCGCGGCGGCGGCGGTGAAGCAGCCTGCGCCGGCGCACGTGGCCCTGAAGCCGGCCGCCGAGTTCCGCGTGATCGGCAAGCCGCTGCCGCGCCTCGACGGCGCGGACAAGGCCCGCGGCCGCGCGGTCTACGGCATCGACGTCGTGCAGCCGGGCATGGTGTACGCCGCGCTCGCGATGTGCCCGGTGCTCGGCGGCAAGGTCGTCTCGTTCGAGGCTGCGGCGGCGAAGAAGCGGCCCGGCGTGCGCGAGGTGGTGAACATCGGCGAGGGTGTCGCGGTGATCGCCGACCACTACTGGACCGCGCGCTCGGCGCTCGCCGACCTCGCGGTCCGCTGGGACGAAGGCCCCGGCGCCGCGCTCGACTCGGCCGCCATCTCCGCCGCGCTCGAGCAGGCGAAGGACGAGCCGGGGGCGCTCGTGAAGCGCGCCGGCGACGCGGCGGCCGCGCTGGCGAGCGGGCAGACGATCGAAGCCCGCTACACCTCGCAGCTGCTGGCGCACGGAGCGCTCGAGCCGCCGAACGGCGTCGCACGCGTCTCTCCGGAGGGAGTGGACGTATGGGTCAGCACGCAGCACCCACAGGCCGCGCAGGCCGCCGCTGCGAAGGCGGCGGGCGTCGCGCCGGGGCAGGTGCGCATCCACGCGCAGCTGATCGGCGGCGGCTTCGGCCGGCGCCTCGACGTCGACTTCGTCGTCGCAGGCGGTCGCGATCGCGAAGGCGGTGCCCGGCACGCCGGTCAAGCTGATCTGGTCGCGCGAGCAGGACATCGCCCACGACTTCTACCGGCCGCCCAGCCTGCACCTGGTGCGCGGCGCGCTCGAAGGCGACCGTTTGGCGGCGTTCACGCACAAGCTGATCTCGCCGTCGGTGACTGCGCGCATGTTCCCGCCCGTCGTGAAGGATGGCCTCGATCCCTTCATGACCGAAGGCACCGCCGACTTCACCTACGACATCCCGAACCTCGAGCTGCGCACCGTGATCCGGGAGGTCGGCCTCCGCGTCGGCTACTGGCGCTCGGTGAGCCACGCGCTGAACGCGTTCGCGATCGAGAGCTTCATGGACGAGCTGGCGCACGCCGCGGGCCAGGACCCGGTGGCGTTCCGTCTCGCGATGCTCGGCAAGCTGCCGCGCCAGCGCGCGGTGCTCGAGCGCGCCGCGCGCGACGCCGGCTTCCGCGCGCAGGCCGGCCCCGGCCGCGCCTTCGGCGTCGCCACCATGCAGTGCTACGAGACGCACCTCGCGCTGGTTGCGGAGGTGTCCGGCACGGCGGAGCAGGTGAAGCTCGAGAGGCTCACCTTCGCCGTCGACTGCGGCATCGCCATCCACCCCGATCAGGTGGTCGCTCAGCTCGAGAGCGGCGCCATGAGCGGCCTGATCAACGCGGTGCGCTCGAAGATCACCCTTGCGAAGGGGCGGATCGAGCAGTCGAACTTCCACGACTTCCTGATCCCGCGCATGCCCGAGGTGCCGCCGATCGCGGTGGCGCTGATGCCGAGCGGCGACAAGCCCGGCGGCATGGGCGAGGTCGGAGTGCCGCTGGTGGCGCCGGCGCTCGCCAACGCCGTGTTCGCGTTGACCGGCAAGCGCATCCGCTCGCTCCCGCTCGAGGACGGCGGCATCCGCTTCGTGTAAGGGGTGGTGGCCCAGGCCAGAATCGAACTGGCGACACCCGCATTTTCAGTGCGGTGCTCTACCAACTGAGCTACCGGGCCAGCGGCGGCGGACTCTAGGGGACGGCTCCGGGCTTCGCACGCTCGATCCGCACGTGCGTGACGACCACGTCGTGGACCGGCCGCTCCTCGGGGCCGTGGCGGCCGTAGACGTCGCGCTCGACGGCGGCGATGCGGTCCGCCACGTCCATGCCGGACGTGACCCGCCCGAACACGGCGTACTGCCCGTCGAGATGGCGCGCCTCGCCCACCAGGATGAAGAACTGGGCGGCCCCCGAGTTCGGCACTCCCCGGTTCGCGAGCGAGACGATGCCGCGCACCTGGCTCACCGCGGGCCGCTCGTCCGGCACGGTCGGCTGGAGCCCGCCCGCGCCGTCGTTCCGCGGGTCGCGGTCGCGTGTGTTCGGGTCGCCGCCCTGGATCATGAAGCCCGGCACTACGCGGTGGAACGTGGTGCCGTCGTAGTACCCCTGCTCGGCGAGCTCCACGAAGTGCCGCGTGGTCACGGGCGCCACGTCGGCGAGCAGCTCGATGTGGATTTCCCCCATGTCCGCGATCTCCAGCACGGCCACGTCGCGCGGAGTACGGGCAACCGGCACCTCGAGCACGGGCGGCGGCGTCTCCGCGGCGTTTTCGGCGGGCTCGCCGCAGGCCACGAGCGCGAGCGCGAGGGCCAGCCCGCCGAGCGCCGCGACTCGCCGTGACACAACGGCGTTCGAGAAACCACACCACTTGAGCCACTTGAGCCACTTGAGCCCGACCTCAAACCGGACAGAAAGCGAGATGGTCATGCAACGACCTCTATTCCTTGCGGTCCTCGTTCTCCTCTTCTCGGCGGTATCGGCCTCGGCCACAACCGTGTCGTTCCAGGCGATCAGTTGCAACAATTGCTCGACCCTCGGCGCGCAGCTGCGGGTGACTCTGGTGCCGCTCGACAGCGGCGGGGTCGGGTTCCTCCTGTCCAACGTGGGCAGTGAGTCCTTGAACGCCACCGGGGTCTACTTCGACGACGCGGCAGACGTGCTGGCCGACCTGCTCGACGTCACCGACTTCAGCGGCGTGGACTTCGCGGAAGGCGGCAAGCCGAAAGACGTGAAGAGCGGCAACAAGGTCGACTTCGTCACGGAGTTCCTGGCCACGGCTGCGAGGCCCACCAGGGAAAGCGGCGTCGGACAAGGCCAGAACGTGCAGATCAATTTCACGCTCGCGAGCGGAAAGACGCTCGAAGACGTGATCGCGGCGCTCGACTCCGGCGACCTTCGCATCGGCATCAACGCCAAGAAGGGCTACCTCAGCGAGAACGGCTTCGTGCCGGAGCCGAGCACGCTGATGCTGGTCGCGTTCGGCGGCCTCGCCGCGGCGTGGGCGGCGCGCCGGAGCTGAGCCCGCTTCGCTAGCGTCCGCGCCCATGACCGTCACGGCTCGGGCGCGGATGCTCCCTCTTTGTCTCGCGTGGGCGGTCGCCGCCGTGGCGCATGCGGCGGCGCCGCTGCCGGTCGCCAGCGATCGCGCGCTCGTGGTGAGCCCGCATCGGGTCGTGACGGAGGCCGGCGTCGAGATCCTGCGCGCCGGCGGCAACGCCGTGGACGCCGCGATCGCCGCGGCCTTTGCGCTGGCGGTGGCGCAGCCGCAGTCCACCGGCATCGGCGGCGGGGGCTTCCTGCTGATCCGGCTCGCCGACGGCCGCGCCTTCGCGATCGACGCACGCGAGACGGCGCCCGCTGCGGCGACTCCCGACCTCTACACGCGGCCCGGTGTTCCGGACACCGCTTCGCTGGTGGGCGGCCTCGCGGTGGGCACGCCCGGGCTGGTGGCGGGCCTCGTGCTCGCGCTCGAGGCGCACGGCACGCTCCCGCTCGCGCGCGTGTTGGCCCCGGCGATCCGCCTCGCCGAGGAGGGCTACGAGGTCGGCCCGTATCAGGCGCGCTACATCGAAGAGATGGAGAAGCGCGGGCTCGGCGCACGCTTCCCCGAGCTGGCGCGCATCCATTTCCCCCCCGGCCCCGTGACGGCGCACACCCGCATCGTGCAGACCGACCTCGCGCGCACGCTGCGCGCCATCGCGGCGATCGGGCCGCGCGCGTTCTACGAAGGGCCCGTCGCCGATGCGATCGCCAAGGCCGTGACGGAGAACGGCGGCATCCTCACGACAGGCGATCTCGCGCGGTATCGCCCGGTGGTGCGCGCGCCGCTCACGGCGCGCTATCGCGGCTACGAGGTGCTCGCATTTCCTCCGCCTTCGTCCGGCGGCGTCACGCTGCTCGAGATCCTGAACGTGCTCGAGGGCTTCGAGCTGGCGCCGCTCGGCGCGGGCTCGTCCGCGGCGATCCACCGCATCGCGGAGGCGATGAAGCTGGCCTTCGCCGACCGCGCCGTGTACCTCGGCGACCCCGACTTCGGCGAGCTGCCCGTGGCCGCGCTGCTCGACCCCGCCTATGCCGCTCGCCAACGCGCGCGCATCGACCCGGCCTGGTGGCGGCGTGCGCCGTGGACCTGGGGGCAGGACGAGCGCGCGATCCAGGTGACGGGGCCGGGCCTGCCGGCGGACGACGCCGGCACCGCGCATCTCTCGGTCGCCGACGCGGCGGGCAACGCCGTGTCGATGACGGAGACGATCAACACGCCCTACGGCTCGCTCGTGATGGTGCCGGGCACGGGCATCCTGCTGAACAACGAGATGGACGACTTCGCGACGCGCCCGGGCCAACCGAACGCGTTCGGACTGGTTGCGCTGGCCGGCGCAAACGGCGTCGCGGCGGACAAGCGCCCGCTCTCGAGCATGGCGCCCGTGATCGTGGTGCAGGACGGCAAGCTCCGCTTCGTGGCGGGCAGCAACGGCGGGCCGCGCATCATCACCACCACGCTGCTGGCGCTGCTGAACCATCTCGAGTTCGGCATGGATGTGTCCGAGGCCGTCGCGGCGCCGCGCTTCCACCACCAGTGGCAGCCCGACGAGCTGTTGCTCGAAGCCGGCAATCCGGCCGACGTGGTGGAGGCGCTCGCAGCGCGCGGCCACGTCGTGAAGGTGGTGGACGACCTCGGCGGCGGAGTGGAGGCGATCGCCTGCGACCCGGCGACGGGCCTCCTCACCGGCGGCGTCGACCCGAGGCGCGACGGGCTCGCGGCGGCGCCGTAGCGCGCCTTCTCCGCGACGCGGGGCCGGGAGGGAGTCGCTGCGGAGGTCCCGGGTTCCTTGCGAGATCGGGGCCACCGCCGTGCCACGAGAACGGGGCCGCGCCCGCCGCAGGCGGCGCCATGCGCGTGCGGACCGCCTCCACCCGCTCCGCATGCCTCTGCGTCGAGGGAGCCGGAGCAGCGATCCCTCCCGGCCCGGCCTCCCGCTGATACGTTCTCGCACCATGGTGGTGGGGAGCGACGACGCGCAGCTCGAGGCGCTGCGCGCGGTGGTGCGGCGGGTGTGGGGCTATGCGGAGCTGCGTCCGCTGCAAGCCGAGGCGATGCTCGCTGCGCTCGCCGGCCGCGACGCGCTGGTGGTGCTGGCGACCGGCGGCGGCAAGAGCCTCTGCTATCAGGCGCCCGCGTTGCTGCGAGACGGCCTCACGTGCGTGATCAGCCCGCTGATCTCGCTGATGCAGGACCAGATCGCGGGCCTCGTCGAGAGCGGCGTCGAGGCCGCGATGCTGTCGAGCGCCCAGGACGGCCGCGAGAAGCATGACGTCTACGAGCAGCTCGAGGCGGGCGCGCTGAAGCTGCTCTTCGTCGCGCCCGAGCGCCTGGTGCAGCCGGGCTTCCTCGCCGAGCTCGGGGAGTTCGGCCTCACGAGCCTGGTGGTCGACGAGGCGCACTGCATCAGCCACTGGGGCCACGACTTCCGGCCCGAGTATCGCCGCGTCGGCGAGCTGCGCGCGCTGCGGCCCGATGTGCCGATCCAGGCCTTCACGGCCACCGCGACGCCGCAGGTGCGGCGCGACATCGCCGCGCAGCTCGGCCTCAGAGGGCCGCTCGAGCTGGTCGGCGACTTCGACCGGCCGAACCTCACGTATCGCTTCCTGCCGCGCGGCGACTCCGTCCCGCAGGTGCTCGCGGTGATCCGGCGCCACGAGTCGGAAGCGGGGATCGTGTACTGCCTGCGCCGTAGCGACGTCGATGCGCTCGCCGAGTCGTTGGCGCGCGCGGGTGTGCGCTGCCTGCCGTATCACGCCGGGCTCGACGCTGCGACGCGCAAGCGGAATCAGGAGCGCTTCCTCGCCGAAGAGATCGACGTGATCGTCGCGACGGTTGCGTTCGGCATGGGCATCGACCGGCCCGACGTGCGCTACGTCGTCCACGCGTCGCTGCCCAAGGGTGTCGAGCAGTTCGCGCAGGAGACCGGCCGCGCGGGCCGCGACGGGCTGCCGAGCGAGTGCGTGATGCTCTACTCGGGCGCGGATTTCCACGGCTGGCGCTCGCTCGCCGAACGCAGCGCCGCGGAAGCCGCCGCGGCGGGCGCGGCAGTCGATCCCGAGGAGTCCGCGCGCGCCCTCGCGCGGCTCTCGGAGATGTACGGCTTCGCGACCCGGGCCAGCTGCCGGCACCGCTTCCTGGTGGAGCACTTCGGCCAGGCGTTCCCGCGCGACCGGGACGGAGGCTGCGGCGCCTGCGACGTCTGCCTGGGCGAGCTCGCGGCCCTGCCCGACGCGCAGCGCGTCGCGCAGATGGTGCTCTCGTGCGTGGTCCGCTGCGGCGAGCGCTACGGCGCGGGCCACGTCGCCGACGTGCTGCGCGGCGCGGCGACCTCTCGCATTCGCGGCGCGGGGCATGCGCAGCTCTCGACCTTCGGCCTCTTGAAGGCGAGCACCGCGCGCGAGATCCGCCACTGCATCGATCAGCTCGTCGGTCTCGGCCATCTCCAGATCGCGCCCGGCTTGTACCCGACGCTCGCCCTCACGCCCTCGGGCCGCGAGGTGATGGCCGGGCGCGCGCCCGTCGCGCTGTTCGCGCTGCCGCTCGCACCGAAGGCGCGCGGCAAGGCGCGCGGACCGGCGGCGGGCGGCGAAGCGCTCGCCTACGACGAGCGGCTGTTCCAGCGCCTCCGCGCGCTCCGCCGCCGCCTGGCGGCGGAGCGGCACGTCCCGCCCTACCTGATCTTCGGCGACCGCACGCTCCAGGAGCTGGCCGCCGTCAAGCCGACGTCGGCCGAGCGGCTGCGCGGCATCCGCGGCATCGGCGAGGTCAAGGCGCGCGACCTCGGACCGGTCTTCCTCGCGGAGATCGCGGCGGGGATCGCCGAGCCCTAAGGGCGAATCGCCGCCAGTGTGTAAGCGTCGAGGTCGATCACGCGGCGCGCGACACGCAGCACGTCCTCGGCGCCGACGGCGCGGATGCGGTTCGGGTAGTCCACGTCGAAGTCGCCGGCGAGGCCGTAGCGCAGGTCGAGCGCGAGCTGGAGCGCGCGCGTCGAGCTGCGCTGGCGGTCGATCGCGAAGCTGCCGAGCAGATAGCGCCGCGCGCGCTCCAGCTCGGCGGCCGGCGGCGGGCCGTCGAGCACGCGGCGCAGCTCGGACAGGATTCCGCTCTGCGCCTCGTCGAGCTTCTCCGGCGCCGTCGCGATGGAGACCGCGAAGAAGCCCGGCGCCAGGCCCTCGACGTTCGTGGCGCCGACGGAGTAGGCGAGGCCCTGGCGGTCGCGCAGCTCGAGAAACAGGCGGCCCCCCTGACCCGACAGGATCTGGCACATCACCTCGAGGACGTGGCGGTCGGGATCGTGGACGTCGAGGCCGCGGAAGCCGATCACGAGGTGCGCCTGCGCGCGGTCCTTGTGCTCGATGGCGGTGCGGATCGCGCGCGGCGCGGGCTCCGGCCGCGGCAGGCCGGCTTCGACCTCGCTCCCGCCGGCGAGGTCTGCGAAGCGGCGCTGCACGAGCGCGGCCGTCTCGTCGGGGTCCACGTCTCCGGCCACTGCGATCACCAGGTTGTCGGCGCGGACGACCCGCTCGTGATGCGCCACGAGCTCCTCGCGCCCGAAGCGCTTCACCGTGTCGGGCGTGCCCGGAAGTGGCAAGCGGTAGGGGTGCCGCTCCCAGTGCGCGCTCGTGAACAGGTCGAAGGCGCGCACACCGAGCCGATCTTCGCGGCGCGCGAGCGCCGCGAGCGTGTCGCGCCGCTCGCGCTCGACCTCCTCCTCGGCGAACGCGGGCGTGAGCAGCGCGTCGGCGAACAGCGTGAACACGCCCTCGAAGCTCGCGGCCGGGCAGTCGAGCGTGACGCCGCAGCTGCTGCGCCCCGCGAACGCGTCCACGTCGGCGGCGAGCGACTCGACGCGGCGGGCGAACTCTGCAGCGCCGTGCGCCTGCGTGCCGCGCATCCACAAGCTGGACGCGAAGCTGGTGAGCCCGGCGGAGGGCTCGGTCTCGACGAGCTGGCCGCCGAGCAGCGCGGCGCGCGCCGCCACCACCGGGATCTCGCGACGCGGCTGCACCAGCAGCCGGACGCCGCTGCCGAGCAGATAAGCGTGCGCGCTCGGCGTGTGCGAGGTGGTGCGCCGCGGCGCCGCGAAGCGCCGTGCCGTGCTCTCCGCGCCTCGCACGAGCGCCGTGCGGAGCTCAGCCTCTGCGGGCGCGGAGCCCGTCGGCGCCAGCAGCGCGAGCGTCTGCCGCTCCGGGGTCAGCCACTCGCGCGCGACGCGCAGCAGGTCGCTGCGCGAGGCTTCGCGGATGCGCGCGAGGTACGCGTCTTCGAAGCTCGGGTCTCCGGTGAGCAGCTGCGAGCTGCCGAGCTTGCGCGCCATCCCGGCGACGCTCTCCTGCTCCCAGGCCTTCGCGGCGAGGAAGTTGAGGCGCGCCTTCTCGAGCTCCTCCGCGCCCACCGGCTCGCGCCGCAGCGCCTCGACCTCGCGCAGCACCGCCTCGACCAGCGCGGGCGCCCGCTCGGCGTCGAGGTCGGCGCCCACGCTGAACACGCCCGCGTCGAACGGCGTGTAGCAGGACGCGTCGATGCGGTCGGCCAAACCGAGCTCTTCCTTCACGCGCTGATCGAGGCGCGAGCTCTCGCCCTGGCCGAGCACGAAGGCGAGGAGGTCGAGCAGTGGCGCATCGGGATGCCGGAACGACACCGCCGGCCAGCACAGCTCGAGCGCCGCGCGCTCGAAGTCGCGTTCGATGAGGCGCAGGCGGAGGCCGCGCTGCGGCGGCTCCACCGGCCGAGCGCGCTTCACCCCGCTCGGCGCAGCGCCTCCGAAGGCCGCCTCCGCGCGGCGCAGGAAGTCGGCGGCGTCGAGGTCGCCCACGGCCACCAGCGTCAGATTGTCGGGCGCGTACCAGCGCCGGTAGAAGCGGAGCAGCTTCTCGCTCGTGAAGGACGACACGCTCGCGCGGCTGCCGAGCACGGGCGCCCGGTACGGGTGCACCTGGAACGCCGTCGCGAAGAGGGCGTCGCCGAGCACGTGCTGCGGGTCGTCGTCGGAGCGGCGGATCTCCTCGAGCACCACCTCGACCTCGCGCGCTACCTCGGCCGGCTCGAAGGTCGAGTGCTGCACCGCGTCGGCCAGCACGTCGAGGCCGAGCACCAGCGCATCCGAAGGCAGCGTGGCGTGGTAGCAGGTGGCGTCGAACGAGGTGAAGGCGTTGATGCGGCCCCCGGCTCCCTCGACCGCGCCGGCCACCTCGCCGACGCCGCGCGTCTCGGTGCCCTTGAAGAGCATGTGCTCGTGGAAGTGCGCGAGGCCGGCCTCGCCCTCCACCTCGTCGGCGGAGCCCACGCCGGCCCACACCTGGACCTCCGCCACCGGGGCCAGGCGCGCCTCGCGCAGCAGCACGGTGACGCCAGACGACAGCTTCTCGACGCGGATCCCGGACAAAGTGCGCGGAGCTTACCGGATGGCCTCGCATCCGCCGGGCAGATGGTCTCGCATACGCCGACCGGATGGCCTCGCATCCGACGTGCGGGTGGCCTCGCATCCGCCGGGCAGATGGTCTCGCATCCGCCGGCCGGATGGCCTCGCATCCGACGTGCGCAGGCGCGACGCTCTCGCCGTGGCGGACGGAGCTCTCGGCGTCTACGTGCACGTGCCCTTCTGCGAGCGCGTCTGCCCGTACTGCGACTTCGCGGTGGTGGCGACGCGGCACCTCGCGCGGGAGGAGGAGGAGCGCTACGTGGCGGCGTTGCTCGCCGAGCTGGCCGGCCGCGCTCCGCTCTTCGCCGGGCGCTCGCTCGACACGCTCTACTTCGGCGGCGGCACGCCGGCCCTGCTGCGCCCCGAGTCGATCGGCCGGCTCGTGGCGGAGGCTCGGCGCGCCTTCGGCGGCGCCCCGCGCGAGGTCACGCTCGAGGCGAACCCGAGCACGCTCGAACGCGAGCGGTTGCCGGCGTTCCGCGCGGCGGGCGTGAATCGCCTCTCGCTCGGCGTGCAGTCCTTCGACGACGGCGCACTCAAGCGGCTCGGCCGGGCGCATCGGGCCGCGGAGGCGCACGGCGCGCTGGCGGCGGCCCGCGCCGCCGGCTTCGACAACGTCTCGCTCGACCTGATCGTGGGCGAGCCCGGCCAGACGGCCGCCGCGCTCGAGAGCGACCTCGCCGCGGCACTCGCATTCGGGCCGGAGCACCTCTCGGCCTACGCCCTCACGCTCGAGCCCGGCACGCCCTTCGGCCGTGCCGCCGCAGACGGGCGCCTCGCCGTGCCGGACGACGACGCGGTCGCGGAGTGGCTCGAGGCGGTGCACGCCCGCCTCGAGGCGGGCGGCCTCGCGCGCTACGAGGTGTCGAGCTGGGCGCGGCCGGGGCGGGAGTCGCTGCACAACCAGCGCTACTGGCGGCGGGCGCCGGTGCTCGGGCTCGGCGTGGGCGCCCACTCGAGCGAGCCGGCCTCCGCTGCAGCGCCTTTCGGCGCGCGCAGCGCGAACGAGCGCAGCCTCGCCGCGTGGCTCGCGCGCATCGAGGGCGGCGGGAGCGCGCTGCCGCCGGTGCGCGAGGCGCCGGATGCGGCCACCGCGCGCGGTGAGGCCGCCTTCCTCGCGTTGCGCACGCGGCGCGGCCTGGACGCCGCGCAGTTCGCCGCCGAGTTCTCCGCCCCGCCGAGGCATTTCTTCTCGGCAGCGATCGACACGCTCGTTGCAGAGGGACTGCTCGCCGAGAGCGCGGCTGGCGATCTGACACCGACGGCGCGAAGCTGGCTGTTCGCCGATACGGTGGCTGCCCACTTCGTGGCTACGCCGGTTGACTCCGCACGGGGCGCGTGATACCCCGCGAGGGTTCCTTCGGGGGTCCGGAGAGAAATGGCCCACTTGACGCGACCGCACGAGCCGCTGTTGACGCCGCGCCAGGCGCAGGTGCTCTCGGCCCTCGTCGGCGCGTACGTCGGCGAGGCCGCGCCCG
Organism: uncultured delta proteobacterium; assembly: GCA_963716895.1. Lineage (GTDB taxonomy): Bacteria > Myxococcota_A > UBA9160 > UBA9160 > UBA6930 > JBFIYM01. Next base: position 970,822 of record CAVQUJ010000010.1, on the reverse strand, counting down.
TCGCCTCCGACACCGTCGCGGCGCTGTTGCCCGTGCGCCTCTCGCCGGCCAGCGTGCGCAACACGCTCGCGGAGCTCCACGAGCTCGGCCTGCTCGAGAAGCCGCACCGCTCCGCGGGCCGCGTCCCCACCGAGCTCGGCCTGCGCGCCTTCGTGACGGGGCTGCCCGAGCGCGAGCTCGCGCCCTACGAGAAGCGCGAGCTCGAAGGCCACCTGGCGCGCGACGGCGTGGTCGAGGCGGCGTCGCGCCTGCTCACCGAGCGCACCCGCCAGCTCGGCTTCGTGCTGCCGCCGCGTCTCGACGGCGTCGTGCTCCGCAACGTGAGCTTCGTGCGGGTGTCGAGCGAGCGCGTGCTGGCGGTGCTGGTGACGGAGGGCGGCCGCCTGTTCCGGCGCGTGCTCGACGAGCCCGGCCGCGGCGACCAGGCCACGCTCGATCGGATGGCGACGGTGCTCCGCGAGCGGGTGATCGGGCGGACGCTGCGCGCGGTACGCGACCAGCTGCTCGCCGAGGCGCGGGCCCTGCGCTCCCAGGCCGACCTGCTGCTCGAGCGCGTGCTGCGCGCCGTGCCGGACGGCGAGGGCGGCGACGCGATCGACCTGGTGATCGGCACGCACCTCGCGCTCCTCGATCAGCCGGAGTTCCGGGACCCGGAGCGCATCCGCGGCCTGCTCACCGCGCTCGAGGAGAAGGAGCGGCTCGTGGACGTGGTGAGCCGCATGCTCGAAGAGCGCGGCGCCTGCGTGGCTTTCGGCGGCGATCTCGGCGAGCCCGCGCTCGCGCATCTGGCGGTGGTCGCCGCGCCCTATGGCCGGGCGCGGGGCTCGATCGGCTCGGTCGGGGTGATCGGTCCGAGCCGGATGGACTATGCCCGCGTCATCCCGCTGGTGAGCTACGTCTCCCGGCTCCTCACGGAAGTGCGCGACGCGTGAGCACGGACGACCCGAAGCGCCCGGGCTCCGAGGGCTGGGAGTCGCTGGCGGAGGAGGCCTCGGTGGGGTCTCTCGCACCGAGCGCGGAGCTCGAAGAGGCGCTCCGCGAGGCCGAGGCCGCGGTCGAGGCGCGGCAGGCCACCCGCAGCGCGGCGCGGGCCCCCGGCCCCGAGGCGCTCGAGGGCGAGCTCGCCGCCCTGAAGGAAGAGAAGGCGAAGCTCGAGGACCGGCTCGTCCGGCTCCAGGCCGACTTCGACAACCACCGGAAGCGCACGCTCCGGGAGAAGCAGGAGGCCCTGAGTTACGGCCACGAGAACGTTGTTAAAGACCTGCTCGCGGTGGTCGATAACCTGGAACGCGCGATCGAGCACGCCTCGGCGAGCTCCGGCGCGGACTTCGAGGGCATGTTGCAGGGCGTCGAGCTGGTTCGGCGCGAGTTCCTCGGCGTCCTCGCCAAGCACGGGGTGGGTCCGATCGAGGCCGAAGGGGAGGTGTTCGATCCGAACCTCCACGAGGCCCTCGCGCAGATGGAGGACGAAAAGGTTCCGGCCGGGCGCGTCGCGCGTGTGCTGCAGAAGGGCTACCGCCTGCGCGACCGGCTGCTGCGACCTGCAAGGGTCCTGGTTTCGAAAGGATCGGGTGACTAGCCGGTGACCGTTCCCCACGGCTCCCGGCACGAGGGAGCGAATGGGGAAGGTCATCGGAATCGATCTCGGCACCACGAACTCCTGCGTGGCCGTCATGGACGGCGGCGAGCCGCAGGTCATCCCCAACGCCGAGGGCTCGCGCACCACGCCTTCGATGGTCGGCTTCACCGACCGCGGCGAGAAGCTCGTCGGCCAGGTCGCGAAGCGGCAGGCCGTGACCAATCCGAGCCGCACCGTCTTCGCCGCGAAGCGCCTGATCGGCCGCCGCCAGGACACGGAGGAGGTGCGCCGCTTCGCGAGCATCGCCCCGTTCGGCATCGAGCCCTCACCCAAGGGCGACGCCTGGATCGAGGTGGGCGACAAGCTCTGCTCGCCGGAGGAGATCTCCGCGATCGTGCTCGCCAAGATGCGCGAGATCGCGGCCGACTTCGCCGGCGGCGACGTCTCGGACGCGGTGATCACCGTGCCGGCCTACTTCGACGACGCGCAGCGCCAGGCCACCAAGGACGCGGGCAAGATCGCCGGTCTGAACGTGCTGCGCATCATCAACGAGCCGACGGCCGCCGCGCTCGCCTACGGCCTCGGCGAGGCGACCGCGAAGACCATCGCCGTCTTCGACCTCGGCGGCGGCACCTTCGACGTCTCGATCCTCGAGATCGGCGACGGCGTGTTCGAGGTGAAGAGCACGAACGGCGACACGTTCCTCGGCGGCGAGGACTTCGACCAGCGCATCGTCGACTTCCTGATCGAGCAGTTCCAGCGCGAGACCGAAGCATCGACCTCGCACGGCGACAAGATGGCGCTGCAGCGGCTCAAGGAGGCCGCCGAGCGCGCCAAGCACGAGCTCTCGTCGTCGACGAGCACCGACATCAACCTGCCGTTCATCGCGGCCGACGCCTCCGGCCCGAAGCACCTCAAGCTGACGCTCACGCGCGAGCGCCTCGAGGCGCTCGTCGCCGACCTGATCGACCGCCTGGTCGAGCCGTGCGAGACCGCGCTCGCGGACGCCGGCCTCGACAAGAGCGACGATCGACGAGGTGATCCTGGTCGGCGGCATGACGCGCATGCCGCGCATCCAGGAGAAGGTGGCCGAGATCTTCGGCAAGAAGCCGCAGAAGGGCGTGAACCCCGACGAGGTGGTCGCGATCGGCGCCGCCATCCAGGGCGGCGTGCTGAAGGGCGAGGTCGAGCGACGTCCTGCTGCTCGACGTGACGCCGCTCTCGCTCGGCGTCGAGACCCAGGGCGGCGTCTTCACCAAGATCATCGAGAAGAACACCACGATCCCGACGCAAGACGCAGCCAGGTGTTCTCGACCACCGAGGACAACCAGAACGTCGTGCGCATCCACGTGCTCCAGGGCGAGCGCGAGATGGCGGCCGACAACAAGAGCCTCGGGCGCTTCGAGCTGGTCGGCATCCCGCCGGCGCCGCGCGGCGTGCCGCAGATCGAGGTCACCTTCGAGATCGACACCGACGGCGTCGTGAACGTCTCGGCCAAGGACCTCGGCACCGGCAAGACCCAGCAGATCCGCGTGGCCGCGTCGGGCGGTCTCACGCAGGAGGAGATCGGCCACCTGGTCGACGAGGCGCAGCAGCACGCGTCCGCCGACAAGGAGCGCCGCGGTCTGGTCGAGCTGATGAACAAGGCCGACGGGCTGGTCTACTCGACCGAGCGCACGCTCGAGGAGTACGCCCAGCACATCGGCGAGGACGAGCGGCAGGGGCTGGTCGGCGCGATCGAGAAGACGCGCGCGGCGCTCGCCGCGCACGACATCGCCTCGCTGTCGATCGCGGTTGACGAACTCTCGGCGCTTTCCTACCAAATGACCGAACAACTCTACGCGAAGCTCGGGAGCAGCAGCTCCGAGTAGCGCGACGACGCCCACCGACTTTGGCGAAGCGCGACTACTACGACGTCCTCGGAGTCGCGCGCAGCGCGACGGACGAAGAGCTCAAGAAGAGCTACCGGAAGCTCGCGCTGCAATTCCATCCGGATCGCAATCCGGACGAGCCCGACGCCGAGGAGAAGTTCAAGGAGGCCTCGGAGGCGTACGCCGTGCTCTCCGACCCGGAGAAGCGGCGCGCCTACGATCGCTTCGGCTTCGAAGGCGTCGGCGCAGGAGGCCCCGGCGGCTTCCCCGGTGCGGACTTCTCCGCGTTCGGCGACCTGTTCAACGATCTCTTCGGCGACCTGTTCGGGGCGCGCATGGGGGGGCGGCGGCCGGGCCGCGGCCAGCGCGGCGCCGACCTCCGGTACACGCACGAAATCGAGCTGCGCGAGGTGCTCACCGGCGTCGAGACCTCGATCTCCATCCCGAGGATGATGCGCTGCGAGACGTGCAGCGGCTCGGGCGCGCGGCCGGGCACCCAGCCCGAGACCTGCGCGCGCTGCGGCGGCAGCGGGCAGACCATCTTCCAGCAGGGCCTGTTCCGGATCAGCCGGCCGTGCGACACCTGCCGCGGCGAGGGCCGCGTGGTGCGCGACCCGTGCACGAGCTGCCGCGGCACGGGGCGCGTCGAGGGCGAGCGCAGCATCAAGGTGCGCATTCCGCCCGGCGTCGAGGACGGGATGCGCCTGCGCGCTCGCGGGCGAGGGCGAGGCCGGCATCGCCGGCGGGCCGCCGGGCGATCTGTACGTCGTGATCCGCCTCGCGCCCCATCCCCTGTTCGTGCGCGAGGGCAGCGACGTGATCTGCGAGGTGCCGATTCCCTTCGTGCAGGCGGCGCTCGGCGCGGAGATCGAGGTGCCGACGCTCGAAGGCAAGGTCGCGCTGCGCGTCAGCGAGGGCACGCAGTCGGGCAAGGTCTTGCGCCTGCGCGGCAAGGGGCTGCCGAGCGTGGCGGGCGGCGCGCGCGGCGATCAGCTGGTGCGGCTCTTCGTCGAGGTGCCGAGCCAGCTGACCAAGAGCCAGCGCGAGCTGCTCGAGAAGTTCGCCGCCGAGAGCAGCACGGAGGTCTCGCCCGTGACGAAGGGCTTCCTCGACAAGCTCCGGGACCTGTTCGATTGAGGGCTCGGCGCCGCGGCTTGTGCGCCGTGCTCGCGTTCGGATGTCTGGCGTGCGCGGGCGGCCTCGGCGGCGTCTCGTCGCGCGGCGAGGATCAGCGGGAATGGTCCGAGGCGATGCGGCTCGCGAGCGCCGACCCGAAGCTCGGCGCCGCCGCGCTCGGCGCCTTCGTGCGCGAGCACCCGAAGAGCAACCTCGCCGACGACGCCGCGCTGCGCCTGGCCGAGCTCGACGTCCAGAAGGGCGACCCCACCAGCGCCGAGAAGCAGCTCGAATGGCTGGTCGACAACCATCCGAACGGGGACCAGAGCGACCGCGCGCGGCTCGAGCTCGCGAAGCTCGAGCGCGCCGGGGGTGAGCCCGCGCGCGCACGCGTGACCGCGCGCCGCATCCGCATCCCGAAGCTCGCGCCGCCGGAGCGGCGCGAGGCGCAACGCCTCCTCGCGGATCTCGCGGGCGAGGCGCACGACCCCGCCGACCAGCTGCGCTGGCTCGGCGATCTCGAGAGCGAGCCCGGCCCCGGCGCCAGCCGCGTCGGCGCAGAGATCGATGCGGTCGTCGCGGCGCTCCCCTCGGAGACGCTCGACGAGGTGGCCTCGGCGCTCGGCCGGCGCCCGGTCGCGGCGCGGGTGCGGCTCGACGAATCCGAACGCGCGCTCGCGGCGGGCGACCGCGCCACCGCGGAGCGCGCGCTCGATGCGGCCCGCCGGCTGCCGCTGGCGCAGCCGGACGCCGAGAGGCTGGTCCAGCTGCAGACGCGTCTCGCGCAGAAGCCGAGCGCCTCCGCCCTCTCGCTGCTCGAGAGCGCACAGCCGGGGGAGGGCGCGCCGCGCGACCCCTTCGTCGCGACGGCGCGGCTCGACGTGACGCTCGGTGTGGCGCTGCCGCTCTCGGGCTCGGCCGCCGGCTTCGGCGAGGAGGCGCTCGAGGGCGTGCTGCTCGCGGCCGGCGCATTCGACGATGCTGCCGCCGGGCGCGCCGGCCCCCGCATCGCAATTCGCGACACGCGGGGCACGCCGGCCGACGCCGCAGCCGCGGTCCGCTCGCTCGCGGCGGAGCCGGGCCTCCTCGCGATCGTCGGGCCGCTGCTGCCCGAGGAATCGGAAGCCGCGGCCGCTGCGGCGCAAGAGGCCGGCGTGCCGTTGATCTCGCTGTCGCGCCGCGAGGGCCTCGGCCGCGGCCGGCCGCTCGTGCTGCGCGCCGGCACCTCGCCTCGGCTCGAGGCCGAGCTGCTCGCGGAGTACGCGATCCGCACTGCCGGGCTGCGACGCTTCGCCATCCTCTATCCCGACGACGCGTTCGGCCTCGCGCTGCGCGCCGCGTTCTGGTCCGCCGTCGAGGCGCGCGGGGGCGTGGTGGTGGCGGTGGCGCACTATCCGGTCGGGGCCACGGACTTCGCCGCGCCGATCCGGCGCATGATCGGCTACGAGCTGTTGCCGCCGGGCGCGCTCGGCGCGCTCGCGGAGCGGGAGAAGCTGCTGAAGCGCGCGAAGCGGCTGCCGTACGCGGAGGCCGAAGAGCTGCGCGCCGAGGCGAAGAAGATCACCGGGCCGGAGGGCGAGCCGCTGCCGCCGTACGTGGACTTCGACGCGCTCTTCATCCCCGACGCACACCAGACGGCGGGACTGATCGCGCCGCATCTCGCCTTCCACGAGGTGCAGGGCGTGCGCTTGCTCGGCCCCTCGACCTGGAATCACCCCGGCTTCGCGAAGCTCGGCGGTCGCCACGTCGAGGGCGCCGTGTTCCCCGGCGCGTACAGCCCGGCCGTGAGCGCGCCGAACGTGGTGACGTTCGCAGAGCACTTCCAGAGCAGCTTCGGCGTCGCGCCGAGCTCGCTCGCCGCCGAGGCGTTCGACGCTGCGAACCTCGCGCTCGCGGCGGCAGCGGACGGCGCAGACGAGCGCGACGAGGTGCTCTCGGAGATCGCAGACGAGCCGCGCCGCGTGGGCGTCTCCGGTGTGCTCCAGCTCGGCCCCGATGGGGAGGTGGCGCGCCGTCCGCACCTGCTCGGCATCTCCGGCGGGCAGGTGGTGTGCATCGACGAGGTGGGGGCGGCCGCGTTCGCACCGGCGTCAGTGCCGTAGCCGGCGCCCGCCGCCTGCGAGGGCCACCAGCGCCGCGAACAGGAGCAGGCCGGCCCCGGGCTCCGGCAGGAAGGCGACCCAGGCCTCGCTCGCCAGCGCCGGCGCGGTGTCACACCGCGCTCGCCACGTAGACCGCGTGGCGGCGCCCGCCGCGGCCCGGCCGTTCGCGTCGCACCGCGAAGCCGGCGCGCGCGAGCTCGCGCTCGAAGCGCGCGTCGGGCTCCTCGGACCACACCGCGAGCACGCCGCCGGTGCGCAGCGCGGCGCGCGTCCGGGCCAGCGCCGCTGCGCCATAGTGCGGGTGATTCATCGCCTGCGTGGCCGCGTTCGGGCCCTCGTAGAGATCGAGGAGCACGGCGTCGAAGCGCGTGGCGGACGGCGCGCCGGCCGTGCGGATCGCGGCCTCGACGTCTCCGATGCGCACCTCGACGCGCGGGTCGTTCGCGGCGCGCCCGGTCAGCTCGGCCAGCGGGCCGCGACACCAGCGGAGCATCGTCTCGTGGAGCTCGGCCACCACGACGGAGGCCGTCGCGGGCAACGCATCGAGCGCCGCGCGCAGCGTGCAGCCCATGCCGAGGCCGCCGATCAGCACCCGAGGCGCCGGTCGCCCCTCGAGCCCCGCGCACGCGCTGCGCGCGAGCGCGACCTCGGAGCGGCTGGTCTTGCTGTTCATCAGCACGCGGCCGGCGAGCATGATCAAGAACTCGTCCGCACCGCGCCGGCGCAACTCGATCGCGCCTGCTTCGCTGTCGAAGCCGTCGAGAGTCTCCCAGGGCCGGGTCACGGGCGGCGATTCTAGCCACCGCGGAGCGACGATCGGCGGGTGTTGCCGGTTCGTCTCTCAAGTCTCCGCTCGGCTCCGACGAAAACGCACAGCGATGGCTGAGTCGCTCCCCCCCGACTTCCAGATGCCGGAGGAGATGCCCGTCCTCCCGCTGCGGGAGTTCGTGGTCTTCCCGTACATGGTGCTGCCGCTGTTCCTGACGCGGGAGCGCTCGGTGGCCGCGGTGGAAGACGCGCTCGCCGCCGACCGCCTGCTGCTGCTCGCGGCGCAGCGCAATCCCGAGATCGAAGACCCCGACGCCGACGACCTGCATCAGGTCGGCACCGTGGCCATGGTGATGCGCATCCTGCGCCTGCCGGACGGCCGCGTGAAGGTGCTGGTGCAGGGCCTCGCGAAGGCGCGCATCGAGACCTTCGTGGAGAACGAGCCCGCGCTGTGGGCTCAGGTGAGCGCGGTCCCTGCGGACCCCGATGCGGCGTGGTGCGTGGAGAGCGAGGCGCTGATGCGCGCGGTACGCGGCCGCGTGGAAGAGCTGCTGCCGCTCAAGAACCTGCCGCCCGAGGTACTCTCGATCACCACGAACGTGTTCGAGCCGGGGCGGCTCGCCGACCTCGTGGCGTCGAACCTCAAGCTGCGGCTGTCCGAGGCCCAGGAGGTGCTCGAGGTCGCCGACCCGATCGCGCGCCTCCGCAAGGTGGACGCGCTGCTGAAGCGCGAGCTCGAGGTCTCCACCATGCAGGCGGAGATCCAGTCGCAGGCCAAGGAAGAGATGAGCCGCGGCCAGCGCGAGCACTATCTGCGCGAGCAGCTGCGGGCCATCCAGGCCGAGCTCGGCGAAGTGGACCCGCGCGTCGAAGAGGCGGCCGAGATGCGCGCGCGCATCGAGGACGCCGGCCTCTCGCCCGAAGCCCTGGAAGAGGCCACGCGGCAGCTCCGCCGCCTCGAGCGCATGCATCCCGACGGCCCCGAGGCGCAGGTGGTGCGCAGCTACCTCGAGTGGCTGACGGACGTGCCGTGGTCGGCGCTCTCGCCGGACCGGCTCGAGCTCGCCGGCGCGCGCGCCATTCTCGACGAGGACCACGCGCACCTCGCGGGAATCAAGGAGCGCATCCTCGAGTTCCTGAGCGTGCGCAAGCTGCGCGAGGACTCGCGCGGCCCGATCCTCTGCTTCGTGGGCCCGCCCGGCGTGGGCAAGACCTCGCTCGGCCGCTCGATCGCGCGGGCGATGGGCCGCGAGTTCGTGCGCGTCTCGCTCGGCGGCGTGCGCGACGAGGCCGAGATCCGCGGCCACCGCCGCACCTACGTGGGCGCGCTGCCCGGCCGCATCATCCAGGGCCTGAAGCAGGCGGGCACGAAGAATCCGGTCTTCATGCTCGACGAGATCGACAAGCTCGGCGCCGACTTCCGCGGCGATCCCTCCGCGGCGCTGCTCGAGGTGCTCGATCCCGAGCAGAACGTGCGCTTCAGCGATCACTACCTGAACGTGCCGTTCGACCTCTCGTCGGCGCTGTTCATCGCGACTGCGAACGTGATGGACCGCGTCCCGGCGCCGCTCCGCGACCGCATGGAGGTGATCCGCGTCCCCGGCTACACGCCCGAGGAGAAGCTCGAGATCGCGCGCTCGTTCCTGATCCCGCGCCAGCTCCACGAATGCGGGCTGCCGGCCGGGCCGCATCCGCTGGTCCGACGCAGCGCTGAACGCGATGGTGACCGACTACACGTTCGAGGCCGGCGTGCGGAACCTCGAGCGCCAGGTGGCCACGGTGTGCCGCAAGGTCGCCCGCCGCGCCGCGGAAGGCGACGTGCGCGAGATCCGCGTGGATCGGCGCACGCTCTCGCGCTGGCTCGGCCCGCCGCGCCACGCCGGTGAGGAGCCGACCCAGAGCCCCGAGGTGGGCGTGGCGAACGGCGTGGCGTGGACCGAGGCCGGCGGCGACGTGCTGCGCATCGAGGCGGCGATGACGCGGGGCCGCGGGCTCGTGCTGACCGGCCAGCTCGGCGACGTGATGAAGGAGTCGGGCCAGACGGCGCTCACCTGGGTGCGCTGGCGGCTCGAGGCGCTCGGCGTGGACCCGACGCTGCTCATGCGGCACGAGATCCACGTGCACGTGCCGGCCGGCGCGATCCCGAAGGACGGCCCCTCGGCGGGCGTCACGATCGCGACGGCGCTCGCGTCGCTCGCCACCGGGAGCGCCGGTGCGCTCCGACGTGGCGATGACCGGCGAGGTCACGCTGCGCGGCCGCGTGCTGCCGGTCGGCGGCATCCGCGAGAAGGCGCTCGCCGCGCTGCGCGCGGGCATCCGCACCATGATCCTGCCCGAGAAGAACCTGGTGGATCTGAGCGAGGTGCCGGCCGAGCTGGCGCGACGCATCCGCTTCATCGGCGTGTCGCAGATGGACGAGGTGCTGGCGATCGCGCTCGAGGGCGCGCCGGTGCTGCGCGAGCGCCGCAAGAGCCCGCGCCGCGCGCCGGCCCGCGCGGCCCGCCCTGCACCGGTGGCCAGCGCGAAGCCTCGGTAGCGGCAAGGGCCGCGGAGCGGCCCTTGCAGTGAGCCGAAGGCGAACGGAGTCACGACAGCTGACACGGCTGCCCTAGCATCGCGCCGTGCTGCGCGTACGCGACCTCGGCGAGTTCGGCCTGATCGAGCGCATCGCGCGTCTCGCGGGGCGCTCGCGCACGGCGGACGTCGTGCTCGGGATCGGCGACGACGCTGCGATCCTGCGCCTGCGGCGGGGCGAGGAGCTGGTCGTCACCACGGATGCGGCGGTGGCGCGCGTGCACTTCCGGCTCGACCACGAGACACCGCGCACGGCCGGCCGGCGCGCTGCGGTCGGCTCCCTGTCCGACCTCGCGGCGATGGGCGCGCGCCCGCTCGGCGTGTTGCTCGCGCTCGCCGTGCCGCCCGCGCTGCCGGCCGCGATCGCGCTCGGCTTCGTGCGCGGCATCGTCCACGAAGCGCGGCGCGCGGGCACGACGCTCGTGGGCGGCAACGTGACGCGCGCGCGCGAGGTCTCGCTCACGCTCACCGCGCTCGGCGCCGTGCCGCGCGGGCGCGCGCTCCGGCGGGACGCCGGCCGTGCCGGCGACCGCCTGTTCGTGACGGGCGTGCTCGGAGGCAAAGCTCTCGAGCGGGCGCGCGGTCGCGTGCGTGCGGTGGGCCTCCCGCGGATCGCTGCGGGGCGGCGCCTCGCGCGCGTGCCCGGCGTGGGCGCGTGCATCGACCTCTCGGACGGCCTCGCGGCCGATCTCCGGCACCTCGCCGAGGCTTCGGGCGTCGCGGCCCGCGTGGAGCCGGCGCGCCTCCCGCTGCCGCCCGGCTTCGCCGCCGCCTGCGCGCGCGCCCGCCGCGACCCGCTCCGGCTCGCCCTCGCGGGCGGCGAGGACTACGAGCTGCTGTTCAGCGTCCGGCCGCGGGGCCCGGGCGCCCCGGAGCTGGCACGTCGGCTGGGCGTGCGGGTGAGCGAGATCGGACGGCTCGAGGCGGGCCGCCCGGGGCTCCGCGGGATCCCCGCGGGCCCGCGCGGCTTCCGCCACTTCTAGGCGTCCCGGAAGGCTTCAAGGGTCTTCTGCCGCGGACCGATACGCAGCGGGTGCGCGTCTCGCTTTCCTACAAGCTCATCCTGGGCTCGCTGGCCGTGTCTGCGCTCGTCTTGGTGGTCCCCCACCTGATCGAGAGCTCGGGCCTGGCTGTGGCCCCCTGGCTGACGCCGTTCCTGGCGCTCGGGGCCGGCTGCGCGCTCGGCGTCGCGATCTCGCGCGAGATCGCGGGCAGCTACCGGCCGCTGATGGCGATGACCGAGCGCATCGGCCGCGGCGACCTCTCGCCTGCGCCGGAGCGGCCGGTGGCGCCGATGTTCCCGGACGAGACCACCGAGATCGCACTCCGCATCGGCAGCCTGCTCGACGAGCTGCGCGGCCTCGTCGCACACACGCGCGGGCACGCGGATCATCTGTCGCGCACCAGCGACGCGCTCGCGCGCGGCGTGGTCGGCGCCAACGCGGCTGCGCACGACATCTCGACCACGCTCGGCGAGGTCTCGCACTCGAGCACCCAGCAGCAGGAGCTGCTCGGCGACGCCCAGCGCCTCGTGAGCGACATCGCCTCCGCCATCGAGCTCACCGCTGCCCGCGCGCGCGAGGCCTTCGGCTTCGCCGCCGAGGCGAACCAGAAGGCCAACGCCGGCGTCGACGTCTCGCGCCTCGCGATCGAGAAGATGCGCAGCGTGTTCGAACGCGTGGAGCAGGCCGGCGGCATGGTCTTCCAGCTCGAGGCCAAGACGCGCCACGTGCACCAGATCACCGAGATCATCACGAGCGTCGCGTCGCGGACGAACCTGCTCTCGCTGAACGCATCGATCGAGGCGGCGCGCGCCGGCGAAGCAGGCCGCGGCTTCGCGGTGGTGGCCGACGAGATCCGCAAGCTGGCCGAGAGCGCGGCGCGCAGCGCCGACGAGATCGTGAAGCTGGTCAGCGAGATCGAGACCGACACGCGGCGCGTGGCCGATGGCATGCGCGAGTCGGGCCAGGTGATCGGCGAGGGCCGCGAAGACGTGAACACGATCGCGCACTCGCTCGAGCAGATCCGCTCCGCGGTGGGCGAGGCGGCGACGCGCGCGGAAGAGATCTTCCAGGAGGCCGACAGCCAGGCCCGCGACGCCGAGCGCATGGTGAAGTCGATGGACGAGGTGGGGCAGACCTCGCGCGCCACCACGGCCTCCATGCAGCAGGTCGCCGAGACGTCGCGACACCAGATGGCGTCGATGGCGGAGATGGTGGCGTCGGCCGACGCCATGACGCAGCTCTCGCAGCAGCTGCGGGAGCTCACGAGCCGCTTCAGCACCGGCGTGGAGGGCGATCCGTCGTGAGCGCCGCTGCCGCCGGGAGCACCGGCCGCCTGCTCGCCTTCGAGGTGGCCGGCGGCCTGTTCGCGCTGCCGATCGCGGAGGTCGCGGAGGTGGCCGAAGTGGGTGCGCTCGCCGCCGTGCCGATGCTCCCGCGCAGCATCGGCGGCGTCGTGAACCACCACGGCGACGCGCTGTTCGTGGTGGACGGCGCCGTGTTGCTCGAACGCGCGCCCGAGGACGCACGCCCGACGCATCTGCTGGTGCTGGCCCGCGACCCGGACGACCCCGATCGGTTCGGGCTGCCGGTCGATCGCATCCACGGCCTCGTGGACGGGCCGCCGGCGACGTCACGCGGGCCGGGTCTGGTGGCTGCGCGGCGGCCGGTCGGGGACCGGCTGCTCCACGTGCTGGATCCGCGGCGCCTCTTCGAGCGCGCCGTGGCCACGGTCGAACTCTCGATGGCCGCGAGCCATCCGAAGCAGGGAGGAGAGTCATGAGGAAGGTGTTGATCGCGGACGATGCGTCGTTCATGCGTCAGATGATCCGGGAGATCATCGAGCCCGAAGGCTGGGAAGTGGTCGGTGAGGCTTCCGACGGCGTCGAGGTCGTCGAGAAGTTCAAGAAGCTGCGTCCCGACGTCGTGATGATGGACATCGTCATGCCGAAGCGCTCGGGCATCGACGCGGTGAAGGCGATCAAGGCGGAAGACGCCAGCGCCCGCGTGGTGATGTGCAGCGCGCTCGGGCAGGAGGCGCTGGTGACCGAGGCCATGCAGGCTGGCGCGCGGGACTTCATCGTGAAGCCCTTCAAGCCCGACGCCGTGCTGGCGACGCTCGCGAAGGTGGCCGAGAAGGCGAGCTGACGTGGATCTCGCCAAGTACCGGGCCCTCTTTCTCGAGGAGGCGACGGAGCATCTCGCCGAGATGAGCCGCGCGTGCCTCGCGTTGGAGAAAGAGCCCGCGAACGGCGAGGCGATCGACCTCGTCTTCCGCATGGCCCACTCGATCAAGGGCATGGCGGCCTCGCTCGACTACGACTCGGTGACGCAGCTCGCGCACCGGCTCGAGGACCGCATGGCGGAGTGGCGGACGAAGGGCCGCGTGGACGTGCCCGACGGCATGCTGCTCCTGTTCCGCGGCCTCGAGGGCCTCGAGCGCGCGATCGGCGTCGTGCAGGCCACGGGCGAGAGCCCGCCGCCCGACACCGTGCTGCTCGAGGAGCTCGGCAAAAAAAAAGTCTAGAGGGCGCCGCGACCCCGGACGCAGCGCCCGAGCCGAAGGCGCCTCCGCCCGCACCGCGCCCCGTGGCGGCCGCGCCCCCGCCCTCGGTGCGCGTGCGCACCGAGACGCTCGACCGCTTCCTGTCCTCGGTCGGCGAGGTGATCCTCGCCTCGTCCCAGCTGCGCACGAAGGCCGGCGAGAGTGGCCCGGCCTCGGCCGAGCTCGAGACCGGGCTCGACCGCATGGAGCGCATGGTCGGCGATCTGCAGCGGCGCGCGCTCCGGCTGCGCACCGCGCCGTTGCTCCGTGTGGTGGAGCCGCTGCCGCGCACCGCGCGCGAAGTCGCCGCCGCGCTCGGCAAGTCGGTCGAGGTGGAGCTCCGCGGCGCCGAGCTCGAGCTCGACCGCGCGATCCTCGATCGACTCGCCGATCCGCTCGTGCACCTGATCCGCAACGCGGTGGACCACGGCATCGAGCTGCCCGAGGTGCGGCGCGAGAGCGGCAAGCCGCCGGCGGGCCGGATCGTGATCGACGCGCGCCGCGAGCGCGACCACGTGCGCATCTCGGTCTCCGACGACGGCCGCGGCATCGACCTCGAGACCGTGCGCCGCCGCGCCGTGGAGGCGGGCATCCTGCACGCGGACCTGGCGGCCGACCTGGCGCCCTCCGACGTGGCTGCGCTGGTGTTCCGGCCGGGCGTCTCGACGGCTGCGGCCGTCTCCCAGGTCTCGGGCCGCGGCGTCGGGATGGACGCGGTCAAGTCCGTCATCGAGGGTCTCGGCGGGCGCGTCGAGCTCGAGTCGCGCAACGGGCTCGGCACCACGACCACGCTGCTCGTTCCGATCACGGCGGCGATGCAACGCGTGCTGCTGGTCGAGCTGGGCGTCGAGCAGGTCGCGATCCCCATCGCCAAGGTAGAGCGCGTGGTGGAGGCCGAGCTCACGGCCATCGAGGAGGCCGGACACGAGTCGTTCACGATCGTGGACGACCAACCGCTCCTCGTGATCGACCTCGCCGTGCGGCTCGGCATTCCGCCCGGGCCGCGCGGCCGGGTCGTCCCGCTCGTGCTCGCCGAGCTGCGCGAGCAGCGCGTCGCGCTGCTGGTGGATCGGCTCGACCGGCAACAGGAGATCTACGTGAAGCCGCTGCCGCGGCTGCTGGCGTCGGCGCGTGGGCTCGCGGGCCTCACCGTGCTGGGCGACGGCCGCCCCGTCTTCCTCCTCGACGTGAACCAGCTGACATGAGCGCAACCGCACCTCTCGCAGAAGCGGACATCGATCGCGTGCGCGAGCTCGTGAGCATCGGCGCGGGCCACGCCGCCACCGCGCTCGCCGGCCTCATGGGCCGCACGTGCGAGATGGGGGTGCCGACGGTGCGGCTCGCCGGCGGCCCGGCGCCCGCGACCGAGAGCGACCTGACCGGCGTGCTCTTCGAGCTCGAGGGCGGCACGGGTGGGGTGCTGGCGCTCCTGTTTCCCTTTGCCACCTGCGAGCGCCTGCTGGAGCACCTGCTCGGCCCCGGGCACGGCGCGGGGCATACGGACGGCGCGGCCCAGTCGGCGCTGCGCGAGGTCGGAAACATCCTGGCCTCGCACGCGGCCAACGCCGTCGGCGAGATGCTCGGGACACCGGTGTTGCCGTCCATCCCGATGCTCGCGCTCGACGACGCTCCCGCGGCGCTCGCCAACCTGCTCGCGCTGCGGCACGGCGCGGAGCCGGCGTTGCGCATCGAGGCGGAGATCTGCGACCGCGCGCACGAGCTGCGCGGAATCCTCGTGCTCGTCCCCGACACGATTCATCGCGTCGCTCCGGCTGCGGGCTTCTGATAGCCTGCCGCCCGTGGATCGCGACCGGCTGCACGCGCTGCTCGAGGCGGTTCGGGAGGGTCGCGTCGCGCCGGAGACGGCGCTCGAGACGCTCGCGCGCGCCCCCTACGTCGAGACCCCCGACGGTCGCATCGACGTCCACCGCGCGCTCCGCCAGGGCCTGCCCGAGGTGGTCTACGGCGCCTCCAAGACGCCGCGCCAGATCGCCGACGCGGTGCGTGCGCTTCTCGCGCACGGGCAGCCGGCGCTGGTCACGCGCGTCGGCCCCGAAGCCGCGTCGCAGGTGCTGGCCGAGCTGCCCGGCGGCGAGTACGTGAGCGACGCGAGGCTGCTCTGGTTCGGGCCGCCGCTGCCGGAGCCGCGCGGTCGTGGCACCGTGCTCGTGGTCTGTGCCGGCACGGCGGACCTGCCGGTGGCCCGCGAAGCCAGCGAGATTGCGCGGCGCTTCGGCAACAAGGTGGAGCTGCTGGTGGACGTGGGCGTGGCGGGTCTCCATCGCCTGCTCGATTCGCTCGAGCTGTTGCGCTCCGCGCAAGTGCTGATCGTGGTCGCGGGCATGGAGGGCGCACTGCCGTCGGTGGTGGCCGGCCTCGTCGCCGCGCCGGTGATCGCGGTGCCGACCAGCATCGGCTACGGCGCCGCGTTCGGCGGCGTGGCGGCGCTGCTGTCGATGCTGAACAGCTGTGCGCCGAACGTCGGCGTCGTGAACATCGACAACGGGTTCGGCGCTGCCGCGCTCGCGACCCTGATCAACCGCGCGTGAAGTCGCCGCGCGCTCGGTCCGTCGGAGCGCGCACGCTCCATCTCGACCCGTTCTCGGGGATCGCCGGGAACATGTTCCTCGGCGCGTTGCTCGACGCCGGACTCTCGCGCCGCGAGCTCACCGAGGATCTCGCGGGTCTCGGCGTGCGCCATCGCCTCGTCGTCTCGAGGGTGCGGCGCGGGCCGCTCGCGGCGCGCTACGTGCGGGTGGACGTGCCGGGCGCCGGGCGGCAGCCGCACCATCACCACGACCCGCACGATCCGCATCAGCACGGGCGCAGCTGGCGCGAGATCCGCCGCGTGATCGCGCGCGCGAAGCTGCGGCCGGCGGTGCGCGACCGTGCGCTCGCGATCTTTGCGTCCCTCGCCGAGGCGGAGGGGCGCGTGCACGGCATCGCGGCCGAGCGCGTTCACTTCCACGAGGTGGGCGCCGTCGATGCAATCGTGGACGTGGTGGGCGCGGCCGCGGCGCTCGATCGCCTCGGCGTGACGCGCGTGACCTCCGCGCCACCCGCGCTCGGGCACGGCACCGCGCGCTCGGCGCACGGGCGCATCCCGCTGCCAGCGCCTGCCACGCTCGAGCTGCTCCGCGGCGTGCCGGTCGCGTCCGCCGAAGTGGCGTGGGAGACGGTCACACCGACGGGTGCCGCGATCCTGCGCAACGTGGTGAGCGAGTACCGCTCGCTGCCCGCCCTCACGATCGAGGCGATCGGTCACGGCGCGGGCGACGACCGCCCCGGCCCGCTGCCCAACGTGCTGCGCGCGGTGCTCGGGCGCGAGGGCACGCTCGGGAGGGATCGCGTGGTGGTGCTCGAGGCGCACCTCGACGACTTCGTGCCCGAGCACTTCGACTACGTGATGGAGCAGCTCTTCGCGCTCGGGGCGCTCGACGTGTCCCTCTCGCACCTGCAGATGAAGAAGAACCGGCCTGGCTTCCTGCTGCGCGTGATCGCGCGGCCGGACGGCCGGCTCCCGCTCGCCCGCGCGCTGCTCGCGGAGACCACCAGCCTCGGCGTCCGCGTGAGCGAATGCGATCGGCTCGTGCTCGACCGCGAGCAGATCCGCGTCGCGACGCCGTGGGGGCGGGTCCGCGTGAAGGTCGCGCGCAGCGACGAGGGGCGGATGGACGTCTCGGCGGAGTACGACGACGCCAAGAGGCTCGCGCGCAAGGCCGGCGTGCCGTTGCGCGACGTCGTGCGGACCGCCGAGGAGAGCGCCCGCCGGACGCTCGCGTGACGCGACCGACTCGGCCCGGCCGATTCTCGCGCCTTGACGAGCGCGACGGACGGTACCTAGGATCCCCGGCCGAACAGGAGGGATCATGGCTGACCTACCCAATGCGGTCGTGAAGCGGCTCATCACCAAGTATGGCGATGGCATGCGTGTATCGGGGACCGCGATCGAGAAGGCCGTAGCAGCCGCCGAAGACTACATCGGTCGTCTGGCTCGCGAGGCCAACGCGTCCGCGGTGGCCGACAAGCGCAAGACGATCATGGATTCGGACATCGACAAGGCGCGCGCCAAGCTCGGTTAGTGCAAGTGCGGCGGAGCCGCACGCGCAGTGAGCGCACGCGAGGCTTTGCCTCGCGTGAGGCGAACGGAGTCACGACCGCTGGGTCAGCTCGAAGGGTCGTCCTTCGGCTCCGTCAGGGCGGTCAGGTAGTCGATCCAGAGTGACTCGTTCCGATCCGGGAACGAGCGGATCCGGAGCCCGGCAGTCGGATCCTCGGGGCCGGCGGCCGGGATCCGGTAGATGGTCTGCGCATCCACGCGCATATCCTCTCCCAGCTCGGAGAGGCGGATCGTCCAGCGGTGGATGCTGTCTGCGCGCAGCTCGCGCGGCGTGCGGACGGAGAGCCCGAGCCGGGCGATCGCGATCGTGAAGCCCGGGTCGTTGCCGTCGCGCTGCACGTCGAGGCTGTGGCCGAGGCGCGCGAAGCGCCGCTTCCCGCGCCCGTGCAACAGGCGATCCAGGCCGGTCGAGATGCGAGTCGCGTCCACCGGGTGAGCCAGGTAGCCCGCAGCACCCACGCGTTGCGCGGCCTCGCGCACGCTCTCGCGCGAGCGCTCGTCGACGAGCACCACCGGAAGGCGCTCGATGCCCGGGAGGCCGGCGAGGGCGGGCACGAGCTCCATCCCCTCGGCGCGACCGATGTGCGTGTCGGCGAGCACGAGCTCGAACGACTGCGCCGCGAAGGCCTCGAGCGCGTCCTCGATCGAGTACTCGACCCGGGTGCGATGTCCGAGGCGCCGCAAGCCCGCGATCAGCTCGCTGTCGCGCCCGAGCAGCGGGCCGACCAGCAGCAGCCGGTGGCCGCTCCCCACCGGCTTCACGCGAACCGGCTGCGCGTCGAGTGCGGGCGCTTGCGCCACGGGGGTCACGATGATGCGCGGTCTGCGCGCCGCGCGGCCGAGCCGCTCGAGATGGTTCGTGAGAGCGATCTCGACGTCGCTCGCGGTCTCGACGCCGGTGGGCCGCGTGAGAACGCGGTCGCGGGCGCGACTGAGCGCGACGCCCGAGAGCGGCCCGCGCGAGGGCAAGGCGATGCGCGTTGCGTCGAGGCAGCGCGCGGCGGAATCACGGTCCTCGACGCCGATCGGAAAGGCGAGGGTGGCGCCGCCGGGCTCCACCGCGGTCGCGACTCCGAGCGCGCGCAGCGCGCGGTGCGCGTCGCGCAGCGAGCGTCCGTGTGCGGCCCAGGCCGCACGCACGCGGTCCTCGATCATGCCCGCGCTCGTGCAGCCGGCGATCGCGATCAGCGGGAGCTGGAAGAGGGGTGCCGGCTCGAGGCACTTGAGCTGCGTCGGCCCCACGGTGGAGAAGACGAGCTCGCGGAACTCGGCCGGCCCGTCGAGGAGCGGGAAGGGCGCCGGGCGCAGGCGCATGCGACCGCGTGCGCAACGCCCGCCCGGCAGGAGGTGAGCCTCCACACCCATGGCGGCGAGCCGCTTCACGAGCAGCTTCGCGACGCGTCGTTCCTCGGCCTCGCCCATCGCGTGGATCCATGCCCCCCGGGCGTTATCGGCAGGCCGGGCGGGGCGCTTGGGTGGGCGAGCGCACCAAAACGAAGCGCCCCGGAGCCGCGAGGCTCCGGGGCGCCGGTCGAGCCCGATCGTGGCTCTACATCATGCCGGGCATGCCGCCGCCGCCGCCCATGGGCGGCGTCTCCTTCTCCTCCGGCTTCTCCGCCACCATCGCCTCGGTGGTGAGGAGCAGCGCGGCCACGCTCGCGGCGTTCTGGAGCGCGGAGCGCACGACCTTGGTCGGGTCGATCACGCCGGCCTTCACGAGGTCCTCGTACTCCTCGGTCGCGGCGTTGAAGCCGAAGCCGCCCTTCCCGTTCTTCACCTTGTCCACCACGATCGAGCCCTCGACGCCCGCGTTCTCCGCGATCCGGCGCAGCGGCTCCTCGACCGAGCGGCGGATGATGGAGACGCCCGCGGCCTGCTCCGTCGGGAGCTTGCCCTCGAGCGCATCGAGCGCCTTCTGGGCGCGGATCAGCGCCACGCCGCCGCCGGGCACGATGCCCTCCTCGACGGCCGCGCGCGTGGCGTGGAGCGCGTCCTCGACGCGCGCCTTCTTCTCCTTCATCTCCGCCTCGGTGGCGGCGCCCACCTTGATCACGGCGACGCCGCCCGCGAGCTTCGCGAGCCGCTCCTGGAGCTTCTCGCGGTCGTAGTCGCTGGTGGTCTTCTCGATCTGCGCGCGGATCTCGGCGCAGCGGCCTTCGATCGCCTTCTTGGCGCCGGCGCCGTCGACGATCGTGGTGTTGTCCTTGTCGATCACGACCTTCTTGGCGCGGCCGAGGTCCTTCAGCGTGACGTTCTCGAGCTTCAGCCCGAGCTCCTCGCTGATCACCTGGCCGCCGGTGAGGATCGCGATGTCCTCGAGCATCGCCTTGCGGCGATCGCCGAAGCCGGGCGCCTTCACCGCCGCCACCGAGCAGCGTGCCGCGGATCTTGTTCACCACGAGCGTCGCGAGCGCCTCGCCCTCGACCTCCTCGGCGACGATCAGCAGCGGCTTGCCCTGGCGCGCGACCTGCTCGAGCACGGGCAGCAGGTCCTTCATGCTCGAGATCTTCTTCTCGTGCAGCAGGATGAGCGGCTCCTCGAGCACGGCCTCCATGCGCTCGGTGTCCGTCACGAAGTACGGCGAGAGGTAGCCGCGGTCGAACTGCATGCCCTCGACCAGCTCGAGGGTCGAGTCCATCGACTTGGCTTCCTCGACCGTGATCACGCCTTCCTTGCCGACCTTCTCCATCGCCTCGGCGAGCATCTTGCCGATCGTCTCGTCGCCGTTGGCCGACACGGTGCCGACCTTCGCGATCTCGTCCGAGTCCCGCGTCGGCTTCGAGAGCTTGCCGAGCTCCTCGACGATCGCGCTCACGGCCTTGTCGATGCCGCGCTTCAGGTCCATCGGGTTCATGCCCGCCACGACGAGCTTGCTGCCCTCGCGGAAGATGGCCTGGGCGAGCACGGTCGCGGTGGTGGTGCCGTCGCCCGCGACGTCGGACGTCTTGGAGGCGACCTGCTTCACCATCTGCGCGCCCATGTTCTCGAACTTGTCCTCGAGCTCGATCTCCTTGGCGACGGTGACGCCGTCCTTGGTGACCGTCGGGGAGCCGAAGCTCCGCTCGATGACGACGTTGCGGCCCTTCGGGCCGAGCGTCACGCGCACCGCGTCTGCCAGCCGGTTCACACCGGTGAGCAGCTTCGCTCGCGCCTCCTGGTCGAACTTGATCTCTTTCGCTGCCATCGCTGATTCTCCTCGCTACTCGATGATCGCGAGGACGTCTTCCTCGCGAATGATGAGGTGCTCTTCGCCGTCGATCTGGACCTCGGAGCCCGAGTACTTGCCGAACAGCACGCGGTCGCCCTTCTTGACTTCCAGAGCGACGACCTTGCCGTCGTCGGTCACGCGGCCGGTGCCCACCGCGACCACTTTGGCCTCCTGCGGTTTTTCCTTGGCCGTGTCGGGGATGATGATCCCGCCCTTGGTCTTCGTTTCTTCCTCGACGCGCTTGACGAGGATGCGGTCGTGCAGGGGACGCATCTTCATGGGGAAGCGGAACCTCCGGAGCCCCGCCGCCGGTGTCGGGCGACGGGCTGGTTGCTGGGTTGTTGGCACTCGGCAGCACCGACTGCCAAAGAGCCGCGCAATGTACCGCGGGCGCATCGCTGGGCAAGGGGATTTCGGTTGACTTTCGCCTCGGCTCGGGTACCACTCGCCCGCGAAGCTTCAGCGAAAGGACGTTCCGTGGCCCTGACCCGCCGCCAGCGCGAGATCTACGACTTCGTCCGCGAGTTCATCCAGGCTCGCGGCTACTCCCCGAGCCTCGAAGAGATCGGGGAGAAGTTCGGCCTCACCTCGGTCGCCACCGTCCACAAGCACGTCCAGCACCTGGTCGAGAAGGGCTGGCTGCGGAAGAGCTGGAACCGGTCGCGCTCGGTGGAGCCGATCGAGCGCGAAGGCGCGAGCGCGATCGAGCTGCCGCTGCTCGGCGTGGTCGCCGCGGGCACGCCGATCGAGTCCGGGCCCGTCGAGGAGCGCATCTCGGTGCCCCGCGAGATGGTGGGGCGGAGCCAGGAGACCTACGTGCTCCGCGTGCGGGGCGACTCGATGATCGACGAGCACATCCAGGACGGAGACCACGTGGTGATCGAACGCCGCCACGAGGCGCGCAACGGCGAAACCGTGGTGGCGCGCGTGCGCGGCACGGAGACCACCCTGAAGAAGTTCTACCGGCGAGGCGCCAAGGTCGTGCTCGAGCCCGCCAACCAGGCGCTGCGCCCGATCGAGGTGCCGGCCGCCGAGGTCACGATCGAAGGCGTCGTGCGCGGCCTGCTGCGGACCTACTAGGGTCGCGGCTGCGGGCTACTCTCGCAGCCGACATGAGCGACCCCATCGAGCGGCATGTGAAGGCGATCCTGGCGGCCGTCGGCGAGGACCCCACGCGAGACGGCCTCGAGCGCACGCCGCAGCGCGTGGCGAAGACCTACCGCTTCCTGACCAAGGGCTACTCCGAAGACCCCGTCGAGCTGCTGAACGGCGCCCTGTTCGACGTCAGCTACGACGAGATGGTCCTGGTCAAGGACATCGGCTTCTACAGCCTGTGCGAGCACCACCTGCTGCCGTTCTTCGGGCGGATCCACGTCGCCTACATCCCGAACGGCAAGGTCGTCGGTCTGTCGAAGATCCCGCGCCTCGTCCAGATGTTCGCCCGCCGCCTCCAGGTGCAGGAGCGGCTGACCATGCAGATCGCCGAGATCATCGAGAAAGTGCTGGCGCCACGGGGGGTTGCGGTCGTGGCCGAGGCCATCCACCTGTGCATGATGATGCGGGGCGTGGAGCAGCAGAACGCCTTCGCGATCACGAGCTCGCAGAAGGGCGCCTTCCAGAGCGATCCGAAGACGCGCTCCGAGTTCATGGAGCTGATCCGCCACCGCAAGGAGAGCTTCGCCTGAGCGCAGCGAGTCGGTCCTAACGCAGCGTTTCACGCCTGTCCGGCTCCAGATTGTCGCGACGCGTCAGGAAGTGACCCCCGGGGACTTCCTTTCCGCTGGCTGCAGAAGCGAAGAAGCACCAAAAAAAGGCTTGGCAGGTCGAAAGAAACGGAATACGCTGGCCTGAGTTGGAGGTCCCGGGGCGAGGAGGCCGGCCCGGTCGGCAGTCGAATCTGAGAGTCGCTGCGTCATGAGACGCTCGGTCCCTGATGCGATGCGTCGCACAAGGGAGTCGAAAGAGCGGCCGGATCGACACCACGCCTTGCGGCGATTCGTCGGCGGTGTTGGGGGTGACCGACGGGCGTCGCGAAAGCTCCGGCTCTGGCCGCCGTTGGCGGCCGGGGCGGAGAGGCGGGATCCCCACATGAAAGAAGCAAGCCGGCAGAGCATGTCGGCGGCCTGCACGAACGGCACGGAGCGGAGAGTCCGATCGGTGTCGAAGGCGGGACCGCCGGGGTGGCTCTCACCCCCGTGCGAGGAGACGAGGTGAACTCTCACAAGGACCACTCGATCGAGGAGCAGCGACGCGCCACGTGGCGCAAGATCGCGCCCCAACACGAGCTCGGCGCCGAGACCGACGGTGCGGCGGTGAGAAGCGCGCGCGCGATCGGCGGCGTACGCGTCGATCCGAAGCGCCTCAACACGTCGAGCGAGTCGACCCGCTCGAGCGAGCGCGGCGCGCTCGTTTCGTACTTCCGCGACATCGCGGAGATCCCGACGCTCGGCAAGGAAGAGGAAGTCCTCCTCGCCAAGGAGATCGAGGCGGCGACGCTCGCGTTCCGCGAGGGCATGCTGCGCATCCCCTGGACCTCGCTCGAGGCCGTCCGGATCTGGCGCACGCTCAAGGCCGAGAACCGCGCGACGGGCAAGATGTGCGAGGCGTTCGGCAGCGGCTCGCCCGAGGGCGAAGACCTCGGTGCGCGCGTGGATGCGATCCTCGCGAAGATCGAAGCGCTGGTGAACAAGCGCGATGCGGTCGTGGCCACCGGCAAGCCGAAGCTCGTCGAGGCGCACGAGCGCAAGACGGGCCGCTACCTGCGCGAGGCCGATCTCTCGATGCAGCTGCTCGGCCGCATGCGCAAGGGCCTGCTGCAGCGGCGGGACGAGCTCGCGCGCGGGCTCCGGCGTCTGCGCGCGGAGCGCGAGGGGAAGGTGGCGAAGGGCTCGAAGCGTCGCGGCGACACGCAGAAGTGGCCCGAGCGCATCGCCGTGCTCGAGCATGAGCTCGGCATGGAGGCGCAGGCCTTCGTCGATCACGTCCGCGGGCTGGAGGAGGCCTGGGATCGGCTCTCCGAGGTCAAGAACGTGTTCGTCCAGCACAACCTCAAGCTGGTCGTCGCGATCGCCAAAGACTTCCGCAACATGGGGATCCCGTTCCAGGACCTCATCCAGGAAGGGAACATCGGGCTGATCCGCGCGGTCGAGAAGTTCGAGTATCAGCGCGGGCACAAGTTCTCGACGTACGCGGTGTGGTGGATCCGGCAGGCGCTCATCCGCGCCATCCAGAACCACTCGCGCACGATCCGCATCCCGAGCCACGTGCACGACACCCTGCTCAAGTACTACCGCGCGTACAACGCGCTCGAGAAGAAGCTCGGGCGCGATCCGACCACGCTCGAGATCGCCGAGGCGATGGAGATCGAGGAAGAGCGCGCGGAGCAGCTGCAGCGGATGGTGCGGGAGCCGGTGAGCCTCGAGAAGGAGGTGCCCGGCACCGACTCCAAGAAGGTGAAGGACATCGTGGCCGACCCGAACGCCAGCTCTCCGGTGTCCGGGCTCGACCACGGCCGTCTCGAGCGCGCCGCCGACGAGTCGGTGGCGCAGCTCTGCGAGCGCGAGCGCAACATCCTGCGCTGGCGCTTCGGACTCAAGGGCGAGCGCGAGCACACGCTCGAGGAGATCGGCGGCAAGCTCGGTCTCTCGCGCGAACGCGTCCGCCAGCTCGAGGCGCGGGCGCTGGCCAAGCTCCGCAACTCGGAGAACCGCGAGCGGCTCGAGTCGTTCGTCTACGACTCGTTCCAGCTCTAAGGCAACCGGGCAGCCCGGTGGCGGAGCGATCTGCCACCGGGCTTGCCGCGTCTCTACGACTTGCGGAACGCGGAGAGGTCGTAGACCAGGTCGCCGCGCCCGGAGACCTCCTCGCGCAGCTGTTCGAGCCACGCCTGTTCGGCCGCGGCTCGCCGCTGCTCCAGCAGGCGCGCGCGCGTCGGGCCGAGGGCCTGCTCGATCTCGGCCTCCGTCGGCGTCTTGCGCTCGAGCAGCTGGATCAACACGAAGACGTTCTCGTCCGCCGTGTGGATGCGCGGGTCGGAGGGCTTCTCCTCGGTGAGCGTGAAGGCCGCCGCGACGAGCTCCGGCGCGGCACCGATCTGCGCCACGTAGCCGTCCGGCCGGCGGCGGATCGCGTCGGGGCGCAGGATCTCGAGCCCCTGCTTGCGCGCGGCGTCCACCAGGCTGTGGCCGGCGTCGCACCTCCTTGGCCAACGCTTCGGCCTTTGCCCGCGCCACCGTCGCCGCGGCATCCTGCCGCGCCAGCTCGGCCGCGACCTGCGTCTGAGCCTCCTCGAACGGAACCACGCGGGCGGGCCGGCGCTCCACCGACCCGCAACAGATGGAAGCCCTGCGGGCTCTCGATCACCTCGCCGAGCGCGCCCGGCGCCTGCGCGAAGGCGGCGTCCTCGAGCGGCTTCACCACGCCTGCCGCGCGCGACGAAGCCGAGATCGCCGCCGCTCTCCTTCGTGGCGGGATCCTCGCTCGCCTCCTTCGCCACGGCCGCGAAGTCCTCACCGCCCTCGATCCGCTTCCGGATCGCATCGATGCGCTCGCGCGCGGCCTGCTTCGCGGCGTCGTCCTTCTCCTCGAAGCGCGCGAGGATGTGCCGGACGTGCGCCTGCTCCGGGCCGATCGAACTCGCTCTTGCGCTCCTCGTAGCTCTTGCGCACGCGCTCCGGGTCCTTCTGGAGCAGCGCCTGGGCCGCTTCGGCGGGCAGCTCGAGGTCGGCCGGCGGGTCTGCGCCCGTCGATCTTGACGGCCGCGATCTTCACCTCCTCGAGCTGGTAGCGGACCGCGTCACGCGCCTCGGCATCGGAAACCGCTGCGCTCTCGAAGATCAGGCGCGCGGTCTTCTCGGCGAGCAGGTCCGCACGCAGGCGCTCCTGGAAGTGCCGCACGGTGCCGAACTCGCTCTCCGCGTAACTGCGTGATGCGCTCGCGATCGAGCTGGCCCGACGGCATCCACCAGCCCGCTGTCGCGCAGGTAGTCGCGGATCTCGGCATCGCTGGCCGTGAGGCCCATCTGTTCGCCCTGCCAGGCGAGCAGGGCCGAGCGCAGCAGGATGCTGCCCGCCGATTCGACCAGGAAGCCGCGCGCCGCTTCGGAATCGAACTGATCCCCGAGCGCCTCGCGGTAGCGCTGCTCCATGCCCTGGCGGACGCGTTCGAGGTCGCGGCCGTCGAAGCTGAACTCGCCGGCCCGCACGATCGGCCCGCCGGCCGTCCTTCGGTGCAGAAGCCGCCCCGGAAGCCGAGGTAGAGCACGAAGACACCGCCCACCCCGATGATCACGACCCACAGCACGGCCCTGGATCCGCGGCGCAGGATGTGGAGCATGCGGTCCTCCCCGGGGGCGCGAGCCCCTGAAAAAGGCCCCGAGAGTTACCGGTGGGAAGAACGCCGGCAACCGATGCCTTCCGTATTGCTCCCTTCCCCCGGGGCTGATAGGATGCGGCCTCGTCTGCGGCGAAAACGTCCTTATGCAACGAACACTTAGCGTTCCCGGAGAAACGACGTCCCGATCCCGTCGGAGCCGGGACGCGAGGAGCCTCGGATGCCTCTGAAGCGAATCCTGGGCTGGTTCTCGAGCGACCTCGCCATCGATCTCGGGACCGCGAACACGCTCGTGTATGCGCGCGGCAAAGGCATCGTCGTCTCCGAGCCGAGCGTCGTCGCGGTGGTCAAGGACGGGCGCGGTCCCGACAAGGTGAAGGCCGTCGGCGAAGAGGCGAAGGAGATGCTCGGCCGCACGCCGCCGAACATCGTCGCGTCGCGTCCGATGAAAGACGGCGTGATCGCCGACTTCGAAGTGGCCGAGGCGATGCTGCGCCACTTCATCGAGCGCGTGCACAATCGCTCGTCGAGCCTGGTGCGTCCGCGCATCGTGATCGCGGTGCCGTCGGGCATCACCTCCGTCGAGCAACGCGCGGTGCGCGAGGCTGCGCTGTCCGCCGGTGCGCGCGAAGTCTTCCTGATCGAGGAGCCGATGGCGGCCGCGATCGGCGCCGGCCTCCCGGTCACGGAGCCCTCGGGCAACATGATCGTCGACATCGGCGGCGGCACCACGGAAGTCGCCGTGATCTCGCTCTCGGGCATCGTCTACTCGAACTCGGTCCGCGTGGGCGGCGACAAGATGGACGAAGCGATCATCAACTTCATCAAGCGCAGGTACAACCTGCTGATCGGCGAGCGCACGGCCGAGCTCATCAAGATCTCGATCGGCACCGCCTATCCGACGCCCGAGATTCACAGCATGGAAGTGAAGGGGCGCGATCTCGTCGCCGGCGTGCCGAAGACGCTCGAGATCAAGTCGGACGAGGTGCTCGAGGCACTGCAGGAGCCGATCAATGCGGTCGTGGAGAGCGTGAAGATCGCCCTCGAGCGCACGCCGCCCGAGCTGGCCGCCGATATCGTGGACAAGGGCATCGTGATGGTGGGGGGGGGTGCCCTGCTCCGGAATCTGGACGTCTTGCTGCGCGAGCAGACCGGGCTGCCGGTGATGCTGGCCGAGGATCCGTTGACCGCCGTCGCGCTCGGTACCGGCCGCTGCCTGGACGACTTCGCGCTGCTGCGGGAAGTGACCATTCGACACTGATCGCCCCCTCCCTGACGGGGAGACATGAGCGAGTTCTTGCGGCGGATCCGCCTGCCGTTGCTCTTCGCGGCGTTGGTGTTCGGGACGCTCGTGTTGATGCTCGGCGACCGGCGGCCTGCGCCCGACGATCGCCACTGGGCCGTGCACGCGCTGCTCGAGATCGCCGCGCCCGTCCAGAAGGCGATCACGCGTCCCGTCCTCTTCGTGCGCGACACGTGGCAGCGCTACATCGCGCTCGTGGACGTCGAGGCCGAGAACCGCGAGCTGCGCGCGGAGATCGCGCGGCTCGAGCAGGAAGGCCTCCAATTTCGCGAGGCGCTCGTCGTGAGCGGCCAGCTGCGCCGCATCGCGCAGATGCGGCGCGAGTTCGAGGTGCCGCTCCTGCCCTCGCAGGTGGTCGGGCAGGATGCGTCGGCCTGGTCCCATGCCCTGCTGCTGGACCGCGGGCGCGCGGCCGACGTGCGCTCCGGCATGCCGGTGATGGTCGACGAGGGTCTCGTGGGTCTCGTGAGCGCGACGACGCCGCACGCGGCGCGCGCGATGCTGATCCTCGATCGCCGCAGCGCCGTGGACACGATGATCGAGCGCAGCCGCGCGCGGGGTCTGGTGCGGGGGCTCGGCACGGGCGAGCTCGAGTTCGTGTTCATGGTGCGCGGCGACGACGTCCAGGAGGGGGACGAAGTCATCACCTCCGGCGTGGGCGGCGTCTACCCGAAGGGCATCCGGGTGGGCACGATCACCTCGGTGAACGCCGATCGCGAGGAGCTCCTCCACACAGCAAAGGTGAAGCCCGCGGTCGACTTCGGCCGGCTCGAGCAGGTGTTCGTGGTGCTCCACCGCGGACCCACTATGGACCTGCTGTTCGGCGGAGGAGACGGCGATCTGCCGGAGCCCACGCCTTCGGCGATGGCGGACGGTCGATGAGGCCGGCGCTCGCGCTGCTGTTGCTCGGTTGGCTCGCCGCACTCGTGCAGGGCGGGCTCGCGCATCTGCTGCCGGGCTGGGCCGTGCCGGATCTCTCGCTGCTCGTCACGATCGCGGCCGCCTCGGCGCTCGAGCCCGGCTACGGGCTGATCGTGGCCGCCGGGATCGGGCTCGGCGCGGACATGGTGTCGGGCTCGCTGCTCGGCCAGTTCGCGTTCCTGCGCCTCATCGAGCTCGCCGTCGCGCGGCTGGTGGCAGGCCAGCTCGATCTCCGCCGCGGCCTGCCGCTCACCGTGTTCGCCTTCGCGCTCGTCGGGCTCGACGGCTTCGGCCAGATCGGGCTGGGCCGCCTGTTCCTCGGCTCCTTCCCGCTCCATCCCATCGAGCTGCTGGGGCTCGTCGGGCGCGGCCTGGTCACGGCGCCGCTGGCGCCCTCCGCCGCCTCGCTCTCGCGGCGCTTGCGCGAGAGCCTCGACGAAACCGAAGCTCGACGCGACATGCGACTCGACACCCGACGGCCCGTGCTGCGATGAGCCATCTCGCCGGCACCGACCTCCCGATCGACGGGCGGCTGCGGCTCTTCGCCGCGTTGCTCGGGGCCGCGTTCGCGATCTTCGAGCTGCGCCTGTTCCAGCTCCAGGTGGTCGACGCCGACGAGCTCCGCGAGCAGGCGACGCGGAACTCGGTGCGCACCGAGCGGCTCGAGGCGCAGCGCGGCGAGATCGTGGATCGCGAAGGCCGCGTCCTGGCCAAGACGCGCTCGGCCTTCGAGCTCGACGTGGTGCCGAGCGATCTCCAGCGCCGCGACGTCGAGTTCGCGGCGCTCGGGCAGCTGCTCGAACGCGATCCGGCCGGGCTGGTGGCGCAGATGGGCAGCCCGCGCGGCATCGCCCGCTTCCGCCCCGTGCGACTGGTCGGCGACCTCGACGACGTGCAGCTCGCGCGCGTGGAGACGCATCGCTTCGCGCTGCCCGGCGTCTCTACCCGCGTGCGCCCGCTGCGTCACTACCTCGACGGGCCGATCGCCTCGCATCTCCTCGGCACCCTCGGCGAGATCCGCGGGGATCAGCTCGAGGAGGAGACCTTCACCGACTACCGCTCCGGCGACATCATCGGGCAGACCGGCCTCGAGTCCGTTCTCGAGACGAATCTGCGCGGGCGCGCGGGCGGGCGGAACGTGATGGTGGACGCCGCCGGCCGCGAAGTGCAGGTGCTCGACGAGATCGCGCCCGAGACGGGCTCGCGCGTGGTGCTCGCGCTCGACCTCGACCTGCAGCGCGCCGCTTGGGAGGCCTTCCACGACGTCCCGGCGGGCGAGCCTCCGAAGATGGGCGCCGCGGTGGCCCTCGACGTTCGCAACGGCGACGTGCTCGTGATGCTGTCCCAGCCGTCCTTCGACCCCAACGCCTTCTCCGGCGGCATCGACGCGACGACGTGGAAGGCGCTCACAGGCGACGAGTGGGATCCACTGCGCAATCGCGCCATCCAGAATCACTACCCGCCGGGCTCGACGCACAAGGCGATCGTGGCGGCCGCGCTGCTCCAGGAGGGCGTGATCAATGCCCACAGCCGCGCCTTCTGCCCGGGCTTCTTCCGCTTCGGTGGCCGCACCTATCGCTGCTGGAAGAAGGAAGGGCACGGCTCGGTCGATCTGCAGAAGGCGATCCAGCAGTCGTGCGACGTGTTCTTCTACACCTTCGGCGTGCAGCTCGGGATCGACCGGCTCGCGAACATCGCGAGGTCCTTCGGGCTCGGGCAGCCGACGGGCGTCGGGCTCGCGGGCGAGGCGAGCGGCCTGGTGCCGAGCTCGGAGTGGAAGCAGCGTCGCTTCGGCGAGGCCTGGTATCCGGGCGAGACCGTCTCCGCCGCGATCGGCCAGGGCTACAACCTCTACACGCCCATGCAGCTCGCGGTGGCCTACGCGGGCATCGCGAGCGGCCAGCGGGTGAAGCCGCGGCTGGTGCTGCGGGTCGAGAGCAGCGAGGGAGTCGAGGAGATGCCCGCGGGCCAGACGACCCCGGTCGGCGTGACGCCGGAGAACCTGGAGCTCGTGCGTCGCGGCATGACGGCGGTGGTCGAAGAGCCTGGCGGCACCGGCGGGCGCGCGCGCGTGCCCGGCGTGAAGGTGGCCGGCAAGACGGGCACCGCGCAGGTCGTGCAGCTCCAGCACACCGAGGGCATGACCGAGAGCCAGATCCCGATCCGCTACCGCGACCACGCCTGGTTCGGGGCCTTCGCCCCGGCCGACGCGCCGGAGATCGCGGTGGGCGTCTTCGTGGAGCACGGGCTCCACGGCAGCACCGGCGCCGGGCCGATCGTCCAGCGCATCCTCGCGCGTTACTTCGAGAAGCGCGGCATGACGCCGCCCGCCAAACAGGTCGCAGGGCCCGTCGCCGAGAGGATCCCCGATGCCGTCCATTGACCGTCGCGTCTTCCAGCATTTCGACTGGCTGTTGTTCGCGCTCGTGTGGTCGGTCGTCGCGATCGGGCTCGCCAACCTGTTCTCGGCCACGCACGCAGGCGCCGAGGGCAGGCTCCCCACCGAGTTCCGCCGCCAGGTCATCGCCATCGCGATCGGCGCCGTCGCGATGGCGGTGGTGCTGTGGATCGACTACCGGCGCCTCGAGCGCTGGGCGCCCGTGCTCTACGTCGGGGCGCTGCTCCTCACGGCTTCGACGCTCGTGCTCGCGCCGGTCACCCGCGGCAACCGATCCTGGCTGGTGTATGGCCCGCTCTCTCTCCAGCCCGCCGAGTTCGCGAAGATCGGCCTCGTGTTGATGATGGCGCGCTACTTCCATCGCAATCCGCCGGGCCGGCTGCGCCGTCTGCGCGACCTGTTCGTGCCGGGCCTGATCCTGGCGGGGCCGGTCGGCCTGATCCTGCTGCAGCACGACCTCGGCGTAGCGGTGCTCACGCTGCTGATCGGGGCGACGTACCTGCTGTTCGTGCGGATTCCGACCCGCGCCTGGGCGGTGGTCGGGGCGGCGGCGCTCGCCGCGCTGGCGGGTCTCTGGAGCTTCGCGTTCAAGGACTATCAGCGGAAGCGCATCCTCGACTTCCTCGATCCCTCGCGCGATCCGCTCGCCTCGGGCTATCAGGCCATCCAGTCGCGCATCGCGGTCGGCTCCGGGGGGCTCACGGGGCAGGGCTACCTCGCGGGGCCGCAGACCCAGCTCCAGTTCCTCCCCACGCAGCACTCCGACTTCGCCTTCTCGGTGCTCGCCGAGGAGTGGGGCTTCATCGGCTGCACGGTGCTGCTGATGCTCTACCTCAGCGTGCTCGTCTGGGGGCTCGTCGTGGCCAACAACTCCAAGGACGGCTTCGGGGCGATGTTGGCGGTCGGCGTGGTCGGGATGCTCTTCTGGCCGGCCGTCATCAACGTCGCGATGGTGCTCGGCCTCGCGCCCGTGATCGGCGTGCCCTTGCCCCTGATCTCCTATGGCGGCTCGCAGGTCCTGGCCAACCTGATTGCACTCGCCCTGCTCATGAACGTGTCGATGCGCCGCTACATCTTCTGAGCCGGCTCCCTCGGGTTTGATAGGCTGGACCGGCCATGCCCTCCCGCAAAGAGACCCGCGTCGGCGCCTTCTTCGACATGGACAAGACCCTGATCGCCGAGAACTCTGGGTCTCTGTACATGAAGCACCGCTACGAGACCGGCGAGATCGACGGCTGGGAGCTCGCCAAAGGGGCGCTCGCCTACCTCCGCTACAAGGTCGGCCTGCTCGACATCGCGGCCTGGAGCCGCGAGGCGATGCTGGTGTTCGAAGGCGAGAGCGAAGCCGAGCTCGAGCGGCAGGCCGAGACGTGGTTGGTCGACACCATGCTCCAGCACGTCTACCCGGAGGCGCGCGAGGCGGTGCGCTGGCACCAGGCGCAGGGGCACCTCGTCGCGATCGTGTCGGGCGCGACCCGCTTCGTGGTGGGCCCGCTCGCGAAGCACCTCGGCATCGACCACTTCCTCTACACGCGCCTCGAGGTGGAGGACGGCCGCTTCACGGGCCGCGTGATCGAGCCCGTCTGCTTCGAGGAAGGCAAGATCCACTGGCTCGAGCAGCTCGTCGCCGAGCAGCAGATCGACCTGGCGCGGAGCTGGTTCTACACCGACTCCATCACCGACCTGCCGCTGCTCGAGCTGGTCGGCCATCCCGTGGTGACGAACCCCGACCCGCGCCTCTACCGCGAGGCGGCGCGCCGGCGCTGGCCGGTGCGCTTCTTCACGCCGCCGGAGCTCGCGGCCCGGGCCGAGAGCTAGCGCAGAGCCTCAGACCAGCTTCTGCGCCATCTCCTCGAACGCGCTCTTCGGGCGGGCGCCGGTGATCTGGCCGACGACGGCGCCTTTCTTGAAGGCGAGCACGGTCGGGATCGCGCGCACGCCGTAGCGGCCGGGCGTGCTCGGGTTCTCGTCGATGTTCATCTTCACGACCTTCACCTTGCCGCTGTAATTGGCCGCGATCTCCTTCACGATCGGCGCGATGGCGCGGCAGGGAGCGCACCACTCCGCCCAGAAGTCGATGATCACGGGTGTCTCGGACTTCAGGATCTCGTTCTCGAAAGTCGCATCGGTCACGTCGAGGATCTCGGCCATCGGGCTCGGCTCTCCTGTCACGGGCGGTCGGAAGTGGCCGTGAGTAGTAACAGATGGTGCAAGAGCAGCTCTCGGATTGACGCTCCGAAGGCACGCCGGTATGTTGCGGCGGATCGCCCATCTCCTCGATTTCACTCGACTTTCCGACCGAGAGCCATGGCAAGAGAGACAGCCTCCGTCCTCGATCCGGTCGCCCAGGTCCGCGCCACGCTCGAAGCGAGCGCGCGCGCGAAGCTCGCCGTGGCCGAGGCGCTCGCCGAGCCGATCGCGCGCGCCGGCGAATGGGTGGCCGCCGCCTATCGCGCCGGGAACAAGACGCTGCTGTTCGGCAACGGCGGCTCCGCCGCGGACGCGCAACACATCGCCGCGGAGTGGGTGGGCAAGCTCGGGCCCGATCGCGCGGCCCTGCCGTCGCTCGCGCTCTCCGCGAATACCTCTGATCTCACTGCGATCGGCAACGACTATGGCTTCGAGCGCGTGTTCGCGCGCGGCATCGAGGCGCACGGCCGCGCCGGCGACGTCGCGATCGCGATCTCGACCTCGGGCAATTCGCCGAACGTGATCGCCGCCGTCGAGGAAGCGCGCCGGCGCCGGCTGCGCACGATCGGGCTGCTCGGCAAGGGCGGCGGCAAGCTCGCGGGTCTGGTGGAGCTGCCGCTCGTGGTGCCTTCGGCGGACACGCAGCGCATCCAGGAGTGCCACATCGCGATCGGGCACGCCATCGCGGAGCTGGTGGACCGCCTGTTGTTCCCCGAGCTCGCCCGCTCGTGAGACGACGCCTTCCGCGCATCGACCGCACGCGGGTGCGGACGGTCTCGGCGCGCGCGCGGACGAGCCGGGTCCTCGCGCGCGACGAGGCACGGCCCCACCGTCCGGGCGCCTCGCTGCGCACCTTCCTCGCGGGCCTGCCCGGCCTCCTGGCCGCCTCCGATCTGCGCGCTGTGATCGACGCGGCGGCCCGGGCGGCGCGTCGCGACAAGCTGCTGCTCTGGGGCTTCGGCGCGCACCTGATCAAGGTGGGCCTCGCGCCGGTGATGGTCGATCTGATGGAGCGCGGCCTCGTGAGCGGCGTGCTGATGAACGGCGCGGGCTGCGTGCACGATCTCGAGCTCGCGATGATGGGCCGCACCAGCGAGGACGTGGGGCGGTCGCTCGACGACGGCACCTTCGGCATGGCCCGCGAGACGGCCGAGGCGCTGAACGGCGCCATCGCCGCCGGGAACGAAGCCAGCCTCGGGATGGGCGAAGCCGTCGGCCGGGCGATCCTTTCGGGCCGCTACCCGCACAAGCAGCGCTCGATCCTCGCCACCGCAGCCCGGCTCGGGATCCCCGTCACGGTCCACGTCGCGATCGGAACCGACATCCACCACATGCACCCGAGCGCGGACGGGGCGGCGCTCGGCGCCACCAGCTATCGCGACTTCGAGCTGCTCACGCGGCTCGTGGCCGCGCTCGAGGGCGGTGTGCTCTTCAACATCGGCTCCGCCGTGATCCTGCCCGAGGTGTTCCTGAAGGCGCTCGCGCTGGCCCGCAACCTCGGCCACCGGGTCGATCGCTTCACCACCGTGAACATCGACTTCATCCGCCACTACCGGCCCCAGGCCAACGTGGTCGAGCGCCCGACGCGGAAGGGCGGCCGCGGCTACGCGCTCACCGGGCATCACGAGCTCCTGGTGCCGCTCGTTGCAGCCGGCCTGATCGAGGCGCTCGCGCGCGGCAGGAAGGCGCGCCGGTGAGCGGGCGGATCGTGCTGCTCGAAGGCGACCTCACCGCGCAGGCGGTGGACGCGATCGTGAACGCGGCCAACAGCCAGCTCCAGCTCGGCTCGGGCGTGGCCGGCGCGATCCGCAGCAAGGGTGGCCCCTCGATCCAGGCCGAGTGCGACCGCATCGGGCCGATCGCGGTGGGGGAGGCGGCGCTCACGGGCGCGGGCGAGCTTCCCGCGCGCTTCGTGATCCACGCCGCCGGCATGCCGCTCGGCGGGCAGGCCAGCGAGGCGAGCGTCCGGAGCGCCATGCGCGCCGCGCTCTCTCTCGCGCGCGAGCAGGGCTGCAAGACGATCGCGGTGCCGGCGCTCGGCGCGGGCGTCGGTGGCGTGCCCCTGCAGCGCTGCGCCGAGGTCCTGCTCGAAGAGGCGCGTCAGCACTTCGCGGCCGCCACCTCCCTCGACGAGATCCGCTTCGTGCTGTTCGGCGAGCCGGCCTACCGCGTGTTCGAGATGGTGAACGACGCGGCCAAGGTGGCCGCGCAGATGGAACGCCTGCGCTCACGCACCCCCGGGAGGTGAGCCCCTGACGCTCGAGCTCCACAGCTGGACGGCAGCTGCGTATCTCGCGGCATCGGTGGCCGCGGTGAGCGGGCTCGGCGTGCGCGGGCGGCGTTTCCTCGGCATCGCCGTCGGCCTGCTCGCGCTCGCCGCGGCGCTCCACGGGCTCGCCTTCTTCGAGCTGCATCGCCTCACGCCGACGCCGTCGCTCACCGACCTGCCGCTCGCCGTCTCGCTCGCTGCGTGGCTGCTGGTGCTCTCCTTCCTCGCGCTCCAGCTGCGGCTGCGGACGCGCGCGCTCGCGGTGCTGGTGGCGCCCGCGGCGTTCCTCGGCACCGTGTTCGCCGCGTTCTCGGCGGCCGTTCCGGAGCACGGCGAGATGGGCTCGCCGGTGTGGTCGCATCTCCACGTGCTGCTCGCGAGCGGCGGGCTCGCGCTGCTCGGCGTCGCCGGCGCGGCGGGCGCGCTCTACCTGATCCATCACCGCGCCATCAAGGGCAAGCGCGCGGTCGGTCCCCCGTCGGCGTTGCCGTCGCTCGAGAACCTCGACCGTGCGAACTCGCTGGCGTCGGCGCTCGGCTTCCTGCTGCTCTCGCTCGGCGTGCTCACCGGCGTGCTCTGGGTCGAGACCCGCGAGGGACGGCTCTGGCCCGGCGGGCTGCATGCGAACGCGACGCTCGCGGTCTGGCTCGTGTACGCGGCGCTGATCGCCGCGCGCTTCGGCACGAAGCAGGGCGCGCGCAGCTCCGCGCTCGGCTCCGCCGCGGGCTTCGCGTTGTTGCTCGCCGTGGTGATCGGCATCGGAGTGCTGCGATGAGCCTGCTGCTCGTCGGCATGAGCCACCGCACCGCGTCGGTCGAGCTGCGCGAGCGCTACGCGCTCGAGGATCCGCGCGCCGTGCTCGCGAAGCTCGTGGCCAGCCCCGAGATCGACGAAGCGGTGCTGCTCTCGACCTGCAACCGGGTCGAGGTGATGGTCTGGACGCGCGAGCTCGACGCCGCCCGGCTGCGCCTCCGCTCCTGCTTCGAGCGTGAGCTCGCGAGCGACGGCGCGCCGATCCGCGCGGGTGAGCTGGACGCGGCGCTCTACGAGCTGGTGGACGGCGCCGCCGTCCGTCACGTGCTGCGCGTCGCCTGCGCCATCGATTCGCTCGTGGTCGGCGAGCCGCAGATCCTCGGCCAGGTGAAGGACGCCTACCGCGCGGCCGTCGCGTGCGGGGCGTGCGGCCCGATCCTCGGGCGCCTCTACCCGCGCGCCTTCGCCACCGCGAAGCGCGTGAAGAACGAGACGCGGCTGGCGGAGCGGCCCATCTCCGTGGCGCGCGTGGCGGTGGAGCTCGCGCGCCAGATCTTCGAGAGTCTCGAGGACAAGGCGGCGCTGCTGGTAGGCGCGGGCGACATGATCGAGCTCGCGCTGGAGTCGCTGC
Source organism: uncultured delta proteobacterium (assembly GCA_963716895.1). Lineage (GTDB taxonomy): Bacteria > Myxococcota_A > UBA9160 > UBA9160 > UBA6930 > JBFIYM01. The sequence continues at coordinate 934,140 of CAVQUJ010000010.1, read as the reverse complement.
GCCGCCACGGGCTCGGCTCGGTGCGCGTCGCGAACCGCACGCCCGCGCGCGCCTCGGCGCTCGCGGCCCGCTTCGGCGCGAGCGCGCACGGCCTCGACGAGCTGCCCGACCTGCTGCGTCGCTCCGACCTCGTGCTCACCTGCATCGGCGGAGACCGCCCGCTGCTCACGGCCGCGCTCGTGCGCGAGGCGTTGCGCGAGCGGGGCCACCGCCCGCTGTTCGCGATCGACATCGGCGTGCCGCGCAACGTCGATCCCGTCGTGAACCAGCTCGACAACGTCTACCTCTACGATCTCGACGACCTCTCGGCCGCGGCCGAGTCCAACGCGCGCGAGCGCCAGCGCGAGGTCGAGCAGGCCGAGGCCATCGTGCTGGCCGAGCAGCAGCGCTTCGAGGGCTGGCTGACGGCGCTGGCCGCGGTGCCGACGATCCGCGCCCTGCTCGCGCGCGCGGAGGAGATCCGGCGCGGCGAGCTCGAGCGGGGGCTCGCCGGTGTGGCGCTGGATCCGAAGGCCACGGCCGCCGTCGAGGCGCTGACGCGCGGCATCGTGAACAAGCTGCTGCACGCGCCGCTCTCCCGTCTGCGCGAGGAGCTCGAAGGCGAGACCGGTCTCGCGCACCTCGAAGCGGCGCGCTCCCTGTTCGCCCTCGACGAGGAAGGCGGGGGTGGGCGCGACGGCGACTCCGACGAGGAGCCGGACTCCTCGCGATGAAGCGCGTGCGTCTCGCGACGCGGGCCAGTGCGCTCGCGCTGGCGCAGTCGGGCGCCGTGGCGCGGGCACTCGAGGCTGCGCTCGGCTGCGAGACGGAGCTCGTGCCGCTCACGACGAGCGGAGACCGCCTCACGGACGCATCCCTCGCAAAGGTCGGCGGCAAGGGGTTGTTCGTGAAGGAGATCGAGGAGGCGCTCCTCGACGGTCGCGCCGACCTCGCGGTGCACTCGGCCAAGGATCTGCCCGCGGCGACGCGCTCCGGCCTCGTGCTGGCTGCGTTCCCCCGGCGCGCGGATCCACGCGATGCGCTGGTGGCGCGGGCGGCGGGCTCGACGCTGCTCGGCCTGCCGCGTGGCGCCCGCGTCGGCACCGGCAGTGCACGCCGGTCGAGCCAGCTGCTCGCATTGCGGCCCGACCTCGTGGTGGTTCCGTTGCGTGGCAACGTCGACACGCGGCTGCGCCGCCTCCACGAGCGCGAGCTCGACGCGATCCTCCTCGCCTGCGCCGGCCTCGAACGGCTGGGGCGCACGGAGGTGATCCACGAGCGCATCGATCCCGGTGCACTGTTGCCCGCGGTGGGGCAGGGCACGCTCGCGCTCCAGACGCGGGCGGGCGATGCGCTCGAGCGCGAGCTCCGCGCGCTCGACGACGCCGTGACGCGAACCTGCCTCGTCGCGGAACGCGCGTTCCTGACGGCGCTCGACGGCGACTGCAACGTGCCGCTCGCCGCCTTCGCCGAGCCGCTCGCGGGCGGGCGTCTCCGCCTGCGCGCGCTCGTGGCGAGCACGGACGGGCGCGCGCTCGTGCGCACCGAGCAGGAGGCGAGCGCAGCCGATGCGGCGGTCGCCGGCCGGCGCGCCGCCGAGCACGTGCTGGCGAACGGCGGCGAGGCGATCCTCGCGCGCCTGCGCGCGGAGGCCGGCGCGTGAGCGCGCGCGCGCCCGGCCGCGTGATTCTAGTGGGCGCGGGCCCGGGCGCGCCCGACCTGATCACCGTGCGCGGCGAGCGCGCCCTGCGCGCGGCCGACGTCGTCGTGTACGACGCGCTCGCGCCCACCGCGCTGCTCTCGCTCGCGCCTCCGCACGCGGAGCGCATCGACGTCGGCCGCCGCGGCCACACCGAGCCGCCGCGCTCGCAGGAGGAGGTCAACGCGCTGCTCGTGCGCCTTGCGCGCGAGGGTCGCTGCGTGGTGCGCCTCAAGGGCGGCGACCCCTATGTGTTCGGGCGCGGCGCCGAGGAGGCCGGCGCCTGCCTCGCCGCGGATGTGCCATTCGAGGTCGTGCCTGGCGTGAGCTCGGCGATCGGCGCACTCGCCTACGCCGGCATCCCCGTCACCGATCGGCGGTACTCAGCCTCCTTCGCCGTCGTGACCGGTCACAAGGACCCCGGCAGCGCGCGCGAGCACATCCGCTGGGCGGCCCTCGCCACGGCCGTCGACACGCTCGTGATCCTGATGGGGATGCGGAACCTGGCGGAGCTGGTTGGTCGCCTGCTCGAAGCGGGACGCGCGCCGGAAACGCCGGCCGCCGCGGTGATGGAGGGAACGCGGCCCACGCAGCGCGTGGTCGAGGCGACGCTGGCGGAGCTGCCCGCGCGGGTAGCGGCCGCCGGGCTCGGCGCTCCCGCCGCCGTCGTGGTAGGCGACGTGGTGCGCCTGCGCAGCCAGCTCGCCTGGTTCGAAGACCTGCCGCTGTTCGGCCGGCGGGTGCTCGTGAGCCGCTCCCCCGAGCAGGCCGACCCGCTGCGCCGCGCGCTCGAGGAGGCCGGCGCCGAGCCCGTCCTCGTGCCGATGATCCGCAGCGCTCCCGTGCCCGAGACGCCGGAGCTCACGGCCGCGCTCGCGCGGCTGCCCGCGTACGAGGAGATCGTGTTCACGAGCGCGAACGCCGTACGCGCGCTAGCCGCGCTGGCGCGGCGCGCAGGTCACCCACCGCACGCCCTCGCGGCGGATGCGCTCTGCGTCGGGCCGGCCACGAGCGTGGCGGCGGCGGCGGAGGGCTTCGCGGTGGCCGCGCTCGAAGCCGGGACGGGCGACGCCGCGGCGCTGCTCGCGGCCGTGCGCGCGACGCGGCCGCTCGCCGGGCGCCGCCTGCTCTGGCCGCGCGCCGCGGCGGCCGGGCCCGAGCTCGCGCGCGGTCTGCGCGAGGCCGGCGCGTCCGTCGACGACGTGATCGTCTACCGCACCGAGCCCGCGCCCTTCGACGCCGCAGCCCTCGCCGGAGCGCTCGCGGAGGGCTCGCTCTCCGCCCTCACTTTCGCGAGCCCCTCGGCCGCGCGAAGCTTCGCCTCTGGCATGGGACGGGAAGGCATGGCGGCAGCGCGTCGAGCCGTAGTGGCGGCGATCGGTCGGGTCACCGCGAATGCGCTCAGCGAGCTCGGCCTGCCGGCCGATGCGGTGGCGGAGCGGCCCGAACCGGCGGCGCTGGTGGCAGCACTCGCAAGCGCCTTCGGGCGCCGGAAGGAGCGAGCATGAGCTTCCCGCGGACCCGCATGCGCCGGCTGCGCAAGAGCGAGAAGCTGCGCGGGATGGTGCGCGAGACGCGCCTCCATCGAGACGACCTCGTCCTTCCCTGCTTCGTGGTCGAGGGCTCGGGCGTGCGCGAGCCGGTCGCCTCGATGCCCGGCGTGCATCGCCACTCGGTGGACCAGCTCGTGCTCGAGGCCAAAGCGGTGGCCGACGTCGGCGTGCCGGCGGTGATCCTGTTCGGGATTCCGGCGCGGAAGGACGCGCGAGGCTCGGGCGCGGACGCGTCCGACGGCGTGGTGCAGCGCGCGGTGGCGGCGCTGAAGCGGCAGGTGCCCGAGCTCGTGGTGATCACCGACGTGTGTCTGTGCGAATACACCGACCACGGCCACTGCGGGATCGTGGAGGGCGCGCACGTCGTGAACGATGCCTCGGTCGAGCGGCTGGCTGCGGCGGCGCTCTCGCATGCGCGCGCCGGCGCCGACATCGTCGCGCCTTCCGACATGATGGACGGCCGCGTGGGCGCGATCCGCAGCATGCTCGATGCGCACGGCTTCGAGGACGTCGCGATCCTCGCCTATGCCGCGAAGTTCGCGAGCGCCTACTACGGGCCCTTCCGCGAGGCCGCCGAGAGCACGCCGGCGTTCGGCGACCGGCGCTCCTATCAGATGGACCCGCCCAATCGGCGCGAGGCGCTGCGCGAGATGCGTCTCGACCTCGAAGAGGGCGCCGACGTGCTGATGGTGAAGCCTGCGTTGCCCTACCTCGACGTGCTGGTCGAGGCGCGCCGCGCCTTCGACGTGCCGCTCGCCGCGTATCACGTGTCGGGCGAGTACGCGATGATCCAGGCCGCCGCCGAGCGCGGCTGGCTCGACGGCGAGCGGGCGATGGAGGAAGCGCTCGTGGCGATCAAGCGCGCGGGTGCCGACTGGATCCTCACCTACGCGGCGCGACAGATCGCGGAGCGCCTGCCGTGAGCCACGTCCGGGTCGAGAAGCCGCGCCCGCGCACGAGCGTGATCGTGATGGATCGCCCGGAGCGCATGAACTCGATGGCCTTCGAGCTGGTGGTGCCGCTCCACGAGGCGCTCGCGGAGGTGGCTGCGGACAACGACACGGGCGTCGTGATCCTGACCGGCGTGGGCCGCGGCTTCTGCTCCGGCGCCGACCAGAAGGATTCGACGCCGCCGCCCAACATCGCGGGCCTCACGCTGACGCGCATCGCCACACGCGCCATGACGATCCTCGCCGATCTCGTTCCGGCGATGCGGCGGATGCCCCAGCCGGTGATCTGCGCGGTGAACGGTGCTGCGATCGGCGGCGGGATGTGCCTCGCGCTCGGCGGCGACATCCGCATCGCGGCGGAGTCCGCGTACTTTCGCGCCGCCGGCATCAACAACGGGCTCACCGCCACCGAGCTCGGCCTCTCGTTCCTCCTGCCGCGTGCGATCGGCACCTCGCGCGCCTTCGAGATCATGCTCTCGGGCCGTGACGTCCCGGCGCGCGAGGCGGCCGAGATCGGACTGGTCTCGCGCGTGGTGCCCGACGCTGAGCTGATGGCCGCTGCGCTCGACCTCGCCGACCAGATCAACGGCTGGAGCGCACAGGGCGTACAGCTCACCAAGCGCATGATGTGGGCGGGCATGGAGACTGCGAGCCTGCAGGCGGCGATCGAGCTCGAGAGTCACACGCAGCTGTTCGTGCGCCTCACCACGCAGAACTTCGAAGAGGCGACGCGCGCTCGGAAAGAGGGCCGCAAGCCGGTCTTCAAGGACTGAGCCGGCGTGGCCCAGGTCTACAAAGTGGTCGAGACGAGCGATGTCACCGAGGATGCGCTCGAGCGCATCCTCAACGAATGGACGGCGCAGGGCTGGCACTTCGAGATGATGCAGTTCGCGATGCGCGACTCCTCGAAGCGCCCCGCGATGGCGTTCGTGACCTTCGTGCGCGAGGGCGACGGGCGGCCTTAGCTGGGCGGCGTCAGGGTTGCTTGCGTGCGAGGCGCGCGAGCGCGGCCTTCGCGTAGGAGTTGCGCGGGTTGTGGTCGAGCGCCTTCGCGTAGTACTCGCGCGCGAGGGCGCGCTCGCCGCCGTGCTCGTATAGCCAGGCGACCCGGTCGTAGTACGCGGGCCCGAGGCGCGCGACCGCATCGACGGCGACCTCGGGCATGTAGAGATAGTCCGCGCGATCGGAGAACGTGATCACGATCTCTGCGTCGTGGGGCGCCGCCTCGGCTGCCTCGGCGTAGAGCGGGAGCGCCTCCGCCGCCACGAAGCAGTTCCGCATCAGGATCTCGGCCAGCTGGAAGCGGTCGGCCGGCAGCGGAGACCCCTCGAGTCGTGCGATCGCCGCCTCGAGCGACTCGCCGCCCAGGTCGACCGGGTCCAGTCCCTCCTCCGTCCGCGCCTGGACCCCGGGCAGGAAGCGGGCGTACGGCGTCGCCAGATTGACGAGCACGTAGCGGCCCAGCTCGTCGAAGAAGAAGTTCTTCAGCGTCTCGGCGAGGTCGACTCGCCAGAGCCCATCCTGGCGCACCATGAGGACCGGCACGAAATCGCGCGCGGGAGTCTTCGAGCCGAGGAAGGCGAGATCGCCGCGCACCTGGAGCTCGAGCGGGCGCGAGCGCTCGAAGGCCGAGGCGCGGAGCTGCTCTTCGTAGGGCGCGACGGGATAGCGCGCCCGCATCACCCGGCTCCCGGCCGTGAACAGCTCGAGCGTGGGATCCCCCGCCATGTCTCGCCGCACGCGCTGCAAGGCCTCTGCGGTCTCGAGCGGATCCGCCGAGGGTGCATAGCGCGCGCGCTCGGCGTCGGGCACCCGCCGCTTGAACTCGGTGTGGGACGGGAGCGCGGGCAGCGTCACCTGCGCGCCACCGCCACCGGAGCGGCTCGCCAGCAGCACCTCCAGCCGATCGGTCTTCGGCACCTCGCTCAGATCGAGAGCGCCGGCGGCCGCTGCGTCGAGCATCCGGTCGCGCAGGAAGTGCACGACGTCCATCACCGCCATTCCGGCGGCGCGGTGCGAGACGTACGGCACGAGCTGGTCCCGCGCGAGCTGCGATAGGAACGCGTCCGGGAGGTCACCCTCGAGCGAGTAGGAGACTTCGATGCGCGCGCGGCCTCCTTCACTGTCGAGCACGATCAAGATCCCGCCGGTCAGCGCATCGCGGCCCACGCCGAGCTCGCGAAACAGGCGCTCGGCGAGCGGTGCCACGTCCTCTCCGCCTGCCCGCCGCGTCGCGACGCGCAGATCGACGCCCAGGTCCTTGCGCGTCGCCTCGCACTGTCCCTCGATGATGCGGGCGAACGGGAACAGGAGGTGGGCTTCGTCGTCGACGCATCGGGGAGGCGCCGCCCGGATCGGCGCGGGTCCGGAGCCGCTGTGCATGGCCAGGGCGAGCGCGATGGTGGCCGCCAGAGCCGCGAGCAAGCCGAAGGTTCTGCGCATGAAGGTTCCGCCCCCGCCGTCAATCCAGGGCATCGGCCTACCGAAACACCCACCTGAGCAACCCGGGAACCGGGAAGAGATCAGCCATGAAACAAGCCGTTGCTGCTCTGATCGCCGGGATCGGTCTCGCCCTTGCGGGCTGCGGTTACAACGATCTCCAGACCCAGGACGAGGCAATCCGGGCGTCGTGGGCCGAGGTCGTGAACCAGTACCAGCGTCGCGCGGACCTCGTCCCGAACCTGGTGAACACGGTCAGACGCCTCGCGGCGCAGGAGCAGAGGGTCCTCGTCGGCGTGACGGAGGCGCGCGCGCGTGCGATCTCGATCCAGGCGACGCCCGAGCTCCTGAACGACCCCGAGGCGCTGAAGAAGTTCCAGGAGGCGCAAGGCGCACTCACGGGCGCCCTCGAGAGCCTGATCATGGTCGGCGAGAGCCATCCGGACTTGAAGAGCGATGGGAGCTTTCGCGATCTCCAGGCGCAGCTCGAAGGCACCAAGAACCGCATCATGGTCGCTCGCAACCGCTACATCGAAGCGGTGCAGGCGTACAACGGCACCGTCCGGAAGTTCCCGAGCAACCTGACGGCCCGGATGTTCGGGCACACCCCGAAGCCGACGGTCGCGGTGGAGAACGAGTCGGAGATCGAGAAGCCGCCCGCAGTCGGGTTCCGAGGCTAGGCGGCTGCGAGCTCCGCGAGACGCTCGAGTGACGCGTCGCGCGCGGCCGCGGCCACGCCGGCGACCTCGATGCGCGCCACGAGCAGATCCATGCCGAGCCGCTCGCGATACCGGGCGATGCCGTCGCGGACCTCGTTCGTCGTGCCCACCAGCACGCGCTCCGCGAGCGCGCCGCCCGCGGCGCGAGCCAGCGCTCGCGGCGCGCTCGCGCTGATCGCGCGCGCCTCGCCAGCCAACGCCTCGCGCACTCGCTCCGCCTCCCCGCTGTCCGTTGCGACGAACACCGTGCGCATCACCGGCGCCTGCGGGCCGTCGCCGGCCGATGTGGCGCGATGCTCGCGCCAGGTCGCGTAGTTCTCCTCGAGCGTCGTGAGGGTCTCGAGCGGTGAGGCGAGATAGGGGAGCCCGCGCCGCGCGGCCTGGAGCAGGCCCTTGTTGCCGAACGCCGCGACCACGAGCGGTGGGTGCGGGCGTTGCAGCGGCCGGAGCCCGAGGCGCAGCTTGGCTCCGGCCCGCGCCGCGAAGTGCGCGCCCGCGAGCGAGATCTCTTCGCCCGACCACGCGGCGAGGAGCGCGTCGAGCGCTTCGTCGAAGCGGTCGCGCTTCGTGGCGGCCTCGACCTCGAAGCCCTCGAACACGGGCGCGCGGAAGCCGCGACCGAGGCCGAGCCAGAGGCGGCCGCCCGAGAGCGCATCGAGCGTGGCCGTCTCCGCGGCGACGCGCAGCGGATGGTGCAGCGGCAGCAGCAGCGACGTCGTCGCGAGACGCACGCGGCGCGTGCGCGCGGCGAGCGCGCCGAGCACTGCGAGCGGGGACGGTGTGGCCCCGCGCTGGAAGTGGTTCTCGGGCAGCCAGACCGAATGCAGCCCGAGTGCATCCGCGCGCTCGGCGAGGGCGTAGATGCGCGCCCAGCCCGCCGCATCCGCCGGCGCGGCCAGCGAGATGCCGAGCTTCAGCGCGGCCCCTGCGCCGCGAGCGGCGCGAAGATCTGCATCAGATCGACGTCTGCGCCGAGGCTGGTGAGCTGCCCCGAGAGCAGCCCGAGCGCGCGGCCCACCAGCACGAGGTGGTGAGGGATGCGCACGATCGGATCGCGGCGGATCCGCTCGGGCAGCTCCTCGCGCAGCTGCGCCAGCGTCGCCGGATCGAGCCGGCCCTTCGCGCGCAGCTCCTGCGCCGCGCTCGAGAGCAGCTCGGCGATCGCCTGGAGCGAATCCGCGCGCCCTCCGCGTGTCTCGAAGCCGAGCCGCACGAGCGCTGCCCCGAGCCGTTCGCGCTGGCCGAGGAGCAGTGCGCTCGCGAGCTCCCACACGGCGACGCGGAAGTCCGGAGGGAGCTCTTTCGTGAGCCCGAAGTCGAGCAGCACCAGCCGGGCGCCGTCGGCGTCGATGCGCAGATTGCCGGGATGCGGATCGGCGTGGAAGAAGCCGTGCACCAGCAGCTGCTCCGCGAACACCTCGACCAGCGTGCGCGCGACCCGGCGCGGGTCGACGCCCGCGGCGCGGAGCGCTGCGGCGTCCCCGAGGCGGATGCCGTCGACGTACTCCATCACGAGTACGCGCCGCGTGCTCCATTCCCAGATCACCTCCGGAATCCGTACGTCGCTGCGCGCCGAGAGCTCGCGCGCCATGCGCTCCGCCGCGCGTCCCTCCTGCTCGAAGTCGAGCTCGCGCGGCACGGCGTCGGCGAGCTCGTCGAGCAGGGGCGCCCAGTCGAAGTCGCGTTCGACGCGAGCCAGCGCGCCGAGCACGAAGCGCAGGCTCTCGAGGTCGGCGCGCACCAGCGTCGCGATCTCGGGGTACTGCACCTTGACCGCCACGCGCCGGCCATCGAGGAGCGTGGCCTCGTGCACCTGCGCCAGCGAGGCGCTCGCCACCGGCGCCTTCGCGAAGCTCGAGAACACCGCGCCGAGTGGGCGCTCGAGCTCGCGCTCGACGACGCGCCGGATCACCGCGTACGGCCGTGCGGGCACGCGATCCTGGAGCCGCGAGAGCACCTCGATGCTCGGCGGCGGCAGCAGATCGGGCCGTGCGCCCAACCACTGGGCGCTCTTGAGGATCAGGCCCTGGAGCTCGACGGCCGCGGCGTAGAGCTCCTCCGCGTTGCGCCGGTGCTGGGCGCGCCAGCGCGCCGGCATGTCGGGCGGCGCCAGGTTTCGCTCGATCCAGCGCTGCGTGCGGAGGCCGAGCCAGGCGCGGCCCACCGTCGCGCTGATGCGGCGCGCGCGGCGGGCGCGCGTGACGAGCGAGAGGGCTTCGCCTGCGGCGGGCATGCCTACCACAGCTCCGGCGGCTTCTGCGGGCAAGACCACGCGCCGCCGAGATCCTCGCCGTCCTCGGCCTCTTCTCCCGGCTCGAGCTGCATGGGCGGATTGTAGGCGCACTGGATCCAACGCGGCGCGGAGAACTCGAGCAGATAGCTTTCGCCGAAATTCTGGTAGACGAACTCCTGGCTCGAGGCGAAGCCGATGTGCGGCCGCGGGATCTCCGCGAGGAGACCGGCCCCCTCGAGCTCGGCGAGCTCGTCGGGATAGCTGCTGGTGCGCGCGCGATACGCGGCGAGGGCATCGATGATCTGCTGCGCGCGGCCATCGCGCGTCATCGAGTAGTCGATTCGCGTGAGCGCCTGCCCGGCCACGAGCGGAAGCGCCGCGAGCAGGCCGCCGAGCCCCACGTTCACCGCGCGCCGCGCCCAGCTCTTCCGCTCGCGCGGCCGCCAGAGCGCGCACACGGCGAGCACGGTGAGGCAGGCGACGGCCGTGGCCGTGTAGAGGCGCGGCCCGGCCTGGAAGGGCAGCAAGCCGCTCGAGGAGCCGAGCGCGAGCGAAGCGAGCGGGAAGGCCACGGTCGCCGCCACGCCGAGGCCGGCGAGCAGCGGGCCGCGCGAGAGCCCCGCGAGGCCGAGCGACACTCCCAGCTCGAGGGCGGCGACGGCGGACGCGACGAGCTCGAGACCGAGGATCTGCACCGCCGGCCAGGGTGAGAGGGCGAGCGGAAGGTCGGGGTTCGTGCCGGTGACGTTGCGTTCGTACACGAGGAGGCACACGAAGAGCGGCAGATAGAGGGCGAGGCGGAGGGGCCAGCCGAACTGGCGCCAGCGCGCCGCGAGGATCGGCGCGTAGCACGCGAGCGCCACGACTGCGGCGAACAGCACGATCGACACCGACCAGCGCCAGTGGAAGAAGCGCCAGACGCGATCGACCTCGAGCCCGTAGAACACGAAGCACGCGCTCGCGATGGTGGCGAAGCCCGCGAGCGTGCGGGCCAGGGTCGACCTCGTCACGAAGCAGACGGCGATCGCGAGGGCCGCGCAGGGCAGCACGAGCACCGCCAGCGCGGCCCCGAGCTGGTCGGGGATGTCGCCGCGCAGGAACGAGCTCGGCTGGATCCACGAGCTCTCGCGGAACGACGGGCCCACGCCTTGATGCAGCACCGCCGCCCAGAGCAACGTGAGGATCGCCCCGGCCCAGCCCCAACGAAGTGCGGCGCGCTCCGGCTCCGCCGCCAGCTTCACTCGGGCTCCTCCGCGTCCTCGTCGACCCGCCGCTTCTCGGGAACCAGGCGAAAGCGAGCGCTCACTTCGACCGTGCGTCCGTCGAGGAGCCGCCGCGCCACTTCGACGGGATCGACCCGCTCGAGGACCTTGCCGAACTCCTTCGACACGCGGTCGAGGAACTCACCCCGCATGCGCTGGCTCTGGTCGAGCACGAACTCGACGACGTCCCGCGGCACCGAGTCCCCGAGCGCCTTGCGCAGGGCCTCCTCCGTCAGGAAGAAGCCGGTGAAGCCGAGCGTGAGGACGCGGCGCAGCGCCTCGGGGAAGAATCCCCCGGCTTCGACGCTGCTGCCGGCGCGCCCATGGGGTGCGCGCTCCTTCTTCTTGTCAGCGCCTTCCGATGACATCCGCTCCGGTCGCCGTATTAGAATGGCTCGCGATGCCGGAGCGCGTTCGCGAAATCATGGAAACCAAGCTGGTCACCATCTCGGCCAGCGAACGGCTCTCGATGGTCGAAGATATCATGACGCTGGGCCGGGTGCGGCACATGCCGGTCGTCCAGGGCGGCAGACTGGTCGGCGTCGTGTCGGAGCGTGACCTGCTGCGGGCCTCGCTCTCCGTGCTGTCGGAGCACCGCGACGCCGAGCGGCGCATGTTCCTCCACGTGGTCGAGATCTCGCGCGTGATGTCGTCGCCGCCGATCGTCATCGGCCCCGACGCCACGATCCGCGAGGCCGCCCTGCTCATGGCGGACCGCAAGATCGGCTGCCTGCCGGTGGTCGAGGGCGACGAGCTGATCGGGCTCGTCACCGAGACCGACGTTTTGCGTTGGGTCGCAGGCGTATCCGCCCCCCCGGCGCGCCAAAGCGATTGACTTTTCCCGCGGGGCTCCCGTAACCTCGACCCCGCTCGCTCCCCGCCCGGGGTGCGATGGAGGGGAACCTGGCGGTCCTGGAGCCCATATCCGAGAGCGCTGCGGGGCGTCGTCGTCTGCGCCTCACGAGCCCGGCTCGCCTCGCGCCGCTCGGTGAGATCGAGGTCGCCAACGCCGCGGACGTTGGCGCCGCGCTCGAGCACGCGCGAAAGGCCCAGCCGGAGTGGGCCCGCACGAGCTTCCGAACGCGACAGCGTCTCCTCGAGCGCGCCGTGCGCCTGCTCGTGCAACGTCAGGACGAGTTCCTCGACGTGATCATCTCCGAGACGGGCAAGCCGCGCGAGGAGGCGCTCGTCACCGAGATCCTCGCCGCCTGCGATGCGCTCCAGTTCTACGCGAAGCGCGCGGGCCGCATCCTCGCCGACCGCACGGTGCCCTTGCACCTGATGAAGACGAAGAAGCTGCGCATCTCCTACCAGCCGCTCGGCGTCGTCGGGATCATCACGCCGTGGAACTTCCCGTTCCTGCTGGCGCTGAATCCCACCGTGCAGGCGTTGATGGCGGGCAACGCGGTGCTGCTGAAGCCGAGCGAGGTGACGCCGTTCTCGGGGCAGCTGGTGGAGCGCCTGCTCCAGGCGGCCGGCCTGCCCGAGGGCGTCTTCCAGCTCCTGCTCGGCGACGGCGAGACCGGCGCCGCGCTGGTGGGCGCCGGCCTCGACAAGATCTCGTTCACCGGCAGCGTCGGGACCGGCCGCCGGGTCGCCGAGGCCTGCGCGCGCCAGCTGATCCCCTGCACACTCGAGCTCGGCGGCAAGGATCCGATGATCGTGTGTGGCGACGCCGACCTCGAGCGCGCCGCCGCCGGCGCCGTGTACGGGGCCTTCTCGAACGCGGGACAGATCTGCGTCTCGACCGAGCGGGTCTACGTGGTGAACGAGGTGGCCGACGAGTTCACCCGCAAGGTGCTCGAGAAGACGGCCGCGCTGCGCCAGGGGCCCGACGGCGAGTCCGACGTCGGCGCGATCATCGACGCCGCACAGCTCGGCGTGATCGAGGAGCACATCGCCGACGCGAAGCAACGGGGCGCCAAGGTGCTGACGGGCGGCCGGCGCAACCCGGCGTGGCCGGGGCTCTACTTCGAGCCCACCGTGCTGACGGAAGTCGACCACGACATGCAGATCATGCGCGAGGAAACCTTCGGGCCGGTGCTCCCGATCATGCGCGTGCGCGACGACGACGAAGCCCTGCGCCTCGCGAACGACACGCGCTTCGGTCTGAACGCGAGCGTGTGGACGCGCGACAAGCGGCGCGGCACGGAGCTGGCGAAGGCGATCCACGCGGGCAGTGCCGTCGTGAACGACTGCCTCGTCACCTACGCCATCCCCGAGTCGCCCTTCGGCGGCCGCGGCGACAGCGGCATCGGACAAGTCAATGGAGAGGCCGGGCTCAAGAGCTACTGCCACGCGCAGTCGATCGTGATCGATCGCTTCGGAGCCCGCAGCGAGTTCATCTGGTTCCCCTACACACGACGCAAGGGCCGTTGGCTCGGTCGGATCGTGCGCTGGGTGTGGGGGACGCCGCTCGGACGCCTGCTCTCGTAGGCGAGCGCGGAGAGGGGAATGATCGAATCGATTCTGATCGCCACCGACGGATCCGACGCGGCTCATGTGGCCGAGCGTTGGGGCGCAGCCCTCGCCGCGCGCCTGCGCGCGCGCTGCTATGGCCTAACCGTGATCGAGGAGCGCGTGACGCTCGGCCTGCGCGCCGATTCGCTCGGGATCCCGCCGGGCCCGCTCGACGCCGTCGAGAACTTCCTCAAGGTGCGCGCCGACGCGGCGTGCCGCCGGCTCGCCGAGCTGGCGCGCGCGCAGGGCGTCGAGTGCGCCCCCGAATCCGTGCGCGGCGCTGCCGACGACCGCATCGTCGAGCGCGGGCAGGGGGTGGATCTCGTCGTGCTCGGCCGCGACGGCGACCACGCCGCGGGCCGCAGCGTGCTGATCGGCTCCACCGTGGACGGCGTGTTGCGCAAGACGAGCAAGAGCGCGCTGGTCGTCCCCGCCGGCGCCGAGATCGGCGGCCCGGTCGTGCTTGCCTTCGACGGCTCGCCCGGGTCGCGCGTCGCAGCGAAGCTCGCAGTCGAGCTCGCGAGCCGCCTCGAGCAGCAGATCTACGTGTTCGTGGACTCGAAGGACAAGGGCCGGGCCACCGCGCGCTTCGACGAGGTGCGGCGCCTGCTCGGCGGCCTGTCCGTGCCGGTGCGCGAGAGCTCCTCCACGCTCGGGCGCCCCGACGCCAAGATCGTGGACGTTGCGAAGAGCGCGCGCGCCGGTCTGATCGTGCTCGGCGCCTACGGACGCAACCGCATCAGCGAGTACTTCCTCGGCAGCAACGCTTCAGCGGTGGCCCGCACTTCTCCGGTGGCGGTGCTGCTCGCGCGTTGAGGAAGGCGCCGCCGGGGGGCGGCGAGGAGAGACATGGAGCTCGGCGAGCTCGCAGAGAAGCTCGGCGGCCGGGCCGTCGAAGGCGATCCGCACTTCCGGGTCGAGGGCGTCGGCGCGCTCGAGTCGGGGGACGCGCGCTCCCTCGGCTTCGTGCGCGGCGAAGCCTTCGCCTCCGCGCTCGCCAGCTCGAAGATCGGCGCCGTGATCGCGCCGCCCGGAGTCGCGGTCGGCGCGCGCCCCGCGATCCGCTCGCCGCTGCCGAGCCTCGACTTCGCGCGCGCCACCGCACTGCTCGTGCCGGAGCACCGCCCCGCGCCCGGCGTGCACCCGAGCGCGTGGGTCGCGGCCACCGCGCGCGTCCACCCGAGCGCCAGCGTCGGGCCGCGCTGCGTGGTGGGCGAGCGCAGCGAGATCGGTGCCCGCAGCGTCCTGACGGCGAGCGTGACCGTGCTCGAGGACGCGCGGGTCGGCGCGGATTGCCGGCTCCACGCGGGCGTCGTGCTGCGCGAGCGCTGTCGCCTCGGCGATCGCGTCACGCTCCAGCCCGGCGTGGTGATCGGCGGCGACGGCTTCGGCTACGAGTTCAACGAGCGTGGCGAGAACGAGAAGGTGCCCCAAATCGGCGACGTGGTGATCGAGGACGACGTCGAGATCGGCGCGAACTCCACCGTGGACCGCGCGCGCCTCGGCACCACGCGCATCGGCCACGGCACCAAGGTCGACAACCTGGTGATGATCGCTCACAACTGCGTGATCGGTCCGCACTCCCTGATCGTGGCGCAGTCGGGCCTCGGCGGCGGCACGATCTTCGGCGAGCGCGTGATCGCGATGGCGCAGTCCGGCTTCTCGGGCCAGATCACGATCGGCGATGGCGCGTTCGTGGCGGCCCGCGCCGGCGTGTTCGAGAACCTCGCGCCGCGCAGCCGCGTGTGGGGCTTCCCGGCGCAGCCGGAGCGAGCCTGGCATCGCTCGGCCGCCTGGCTCGCCCGCCTGCCGGAGCTGGCGAAACGGGTCCGCGCGCTCGAGAAGAAGCTCGGCCTGCGCGGAGGCGACGGGGAGGAGCAGGAGTGAGCGAAGCCCGCGCCGACTCGATCGCCGAACTCCGCGCCCGCGCCGAGGCGCTGGCCTCGGCCTCCCAGCTGCGCCGCATCGCGAGTCTGCTGGCGGGGGATCGGCGCGCGGGCGCCCGCGCGCTCGCGACCCGCTGCCGGCGCCGCGCCAGCGAGCTCGAGCGCGAGGCTCGTCGCTTCGCGCGGCTGCTGACGCTTCGCGAGCAGCTCTTCGCGGGAGGCCTGCGGCGCGTCGCCGGCGTCGACGAGGTCGGCGTGGGCCCGCTCGCGGGGCCGGTCGTCGCCGCAGCGGTGGTGTTGCCGGCACGACCGCGGCTCCCCGGCCTCGACGACTCGAAGCGCCTCCCCCGCGAGACGCGCGAGCGCCTCGCGCGCGAGATCGCGGCGCAGGCCGAAGGCGTCGCCGTCGCCGAGGTCTGGGTGGACGAGATCGATCGCCGCAACATCTATCAGGCGAGCCTGCTCGCCATGCGCAAGGCGGTCGAAGCGCTCGATCCCCCGCCCGATCACGTGCTGGTGGACGCGCGCCACATCCCAGGCATCGAGGCGCCGCAGACGCCCATCGTCGGAGGCGACGGCCTCGACGCGTCGATCGCGGCGGCGTCGATCGTCGCGAAGGTGCACCGCGACGCGATCATGGCGCGCCTCGACGGCGAGTACCCGGGCTACGGCTTCGGCCGTCACATGGGCTACGCGACGGCGGAGCACCTCCGCGCGCTGCGCCGGCTCGGCGCCTGCGCGATCCACCGGCGCTCGTTCATGCCGGTGCTCCAGCTCCCTCTGTTCTGATGCGCGTCGCCGGGAGCCCCGAGGACTTCGTGGTGGACGAGGAGCCGCTCTACCCGGCGACCGGGGAGGGCGCGCACACCTTCGTGCGCGTCGAGAAGCGGCTGTGCAACACCGAGGAAGTTGCGCGCGCGCTGGCTCGGCTGGCCGGCGTCCGGCCCGGCGACGTCGGCTACGCGGGGCGCAAGGATCGCGTCGCGGTGGCACGGCAGTGGCTGTCCGTGCCCGGCCTCGACCCGGCGCGGGCGCGCGGCTTCGAGGGCGACGGCTTTCGCGTGCTCGAGGCCCTCCGCCATCCGCACAAGCTCCGGACGGGCCAGCTCCGCGCGAACCGCTTCGAGCTCGTCGTGCGCGAGCTCGCGCCGGAGCAGGTCGAGGAGGCGGAGGCTCGGCTCGAGCGCCTCGCCCGGCGCGGCCTCCCCAACTCCTTCGGGGCGCAGCGGTTCGGACGCGACGGCCGGAATGCCGAGGCCGCGCGCGCGCTGCTCGAGCGCGGTGAGCTCGGGCGCGATCGGCGCGCGGCGCGCTTCCTGCTCTCGGCGCTGCAGGCCGAGGTCTTCAACGCCTGTCTCGCCGCCAGGGCGCTCCCGCTCGATGCGGTCGAGGCGGGCGAGGTGGCCTTCCTCCACGCCAGCGGGGCGAGCTTCGTGGTCGAGGACGCTGCGACGGAGTCGGCGCGTGCGGCGAGCTTCGAGCTCAGCGCGGCGGGTCCGATGTTCGGGACGAAGCTGTTGCCGGCCACGGGCGCCCCGGGCCGGCGCGAGAAAGCCGTGTTCGATGCGCACGGCATTCCCGAGACGCTGCGACTCCCGCCCGGCCTGCGCCTGCGCGGCGCGCGCCGCCCCATCCGCGTGCGGCCGGAGGCTGCGCGCTGCGAGCGGGTCGGCGCCGACGCCGTGCGGCTGGCCTTCACGCTGCCGCCGGGCAGCTACGCCACCGTGCTCGTCGATGCGCTCTTTGCAGCCCCGGAGCGTCAGTCGTAAGCTTGGCCGTTCCGAGCGCCCAGCCAGGAGGATCGAGCATGCGGATCGCGAAGAATGTCACCGAGCTCATCGGACGCACCCCGCTGGTGAGGCTGAACCGGGTGGCCCAGGGTGCGCGCGGCGAGGTGGTGGTGAAGCTCGAGAGCCTGAACCCGGCGGCGAGCGTCAAGGACCGCATCGGGCTCGCGATGATCGAAGCCGCCGAGCGCGACGGGCAGCTGAAGCCCGGCACCGTGATCGTCGAGCCGACCAGCGGCAACACCGGCATCGCGCTCGCCTTCGTCGCGGCGGTGAAGGGCTACAAGTGCGTGCTCGTGATGCCCGACACGATGAGCCAGGAGCGCCGCATCACGCTGCGCGGGCTCGGCGCGAAGCTCGTGCTCACCGAGGGCGCGAAGGGCATGCGCGGCGCGATCGACAAGGCGAATCAGATCCTCGCGGAGCTGCCGAACGCGTTCATGCCCCAGCAGTTCATGAATCCCGCCAACCCCGAGGTGCACCGCAGAACCACCGCCGTCGAGCTGTGGGACGACACGGACGGCAAGATCGACGCGCTGGTCGCCGGCGTCGGCACCGGCGGCACCATCACGGGCGTGGCGCAGGTGATCAAGCCGAAGAAGCCTTCGTTCAAGGCCATCGCGGTCGAGCCCACCGACAGCCCGGTGCTCTCGGGCGGCTCGCCGGGCAAGCACAAGATCCAGGGCATCGGGGCCGGCTTCGTGCCCGACGTGCTCGACAAGAAGCTGGTGGACGAGGTCATCACCGTCACCAACGACGAAGCCTTCGACATGGCGCGACGGCTGGCCAAGGAAGAGGGCATCCTGTGCGGCATCTCGTCGGGCGCGAACGTTCATGCGGCGGTGAAGTACGCGAGCCGGCCGGAGAATCAGGGCAAGCTCGTCGTGGCCATCATCCCGAGCTTCGGCGAGCGCTACCTGAACACCGACTTGTTCGCGCCGTATCGCTACGAGGGCAGTGACGAAGTCTGACGGGCAGGGTCGCGAGGAGCGCAAAGCGCTCCAACGTGCGCGAATCCTCGAAGCGGCGCGGGAGGTCTTCTTCCGCGATGGCTTCATGGCGGCCAATCTCGACGAGGTGGCGCTCTCGGCCGGCGTCGCGAAGGGCACGCTGTACCGCTACTTCGAGAGCAAGGGCGACCTCTACGTCGCGCTGCTCGCGGAGAATGGGCGCGCGTTCGAGGAGCGCATGCGCGAGGTCGCATTCGCCACGGGATCGGCGGCCGACCGCATACGCAAGCTCGGGCGCTTCTACTTCGGCCACTGGACGCGGAACCCGACCTACTTCCAGATCTTCTGGGCGCTCGAGAATCCGGCCGTGACCGGCGACCTGCCCAAGCCCGCGCTCGCCGGGGTGATCCGGCTCTGGGAAGACTGCCTGCGCATCCTCGCCGACGTGATCCGCAGTGGCGTCGACTCGGGAGAGTTCGGCGCCTGCGACACCTGGGAGGTCGCCAACATCCTGTGGACCGTCGCGAACGGTCTCATCCAGACCGAGCAGGTCGGGCCGCGCCGCGCGCTGCTCGGCGCGAAGTCGCCGGAGCAGGCCTTCCACGACATGGTGGAGCTGTTCCTGCGCGGCCTGGCCGTGCCGGCCCGTTGACAGCACCGGGTGCCGTGCGCCAAGCTGGCCGAGGCTCGTGACTTGCAGTCACTCACGAGTCGGGAGGGGTGATGGGCGGTGAGAATCTGCAGCAGCGTCTCTACGCGTTGGTGGCGAACCAGCTCGGCCTCGAGCGCGAAGAGCTCGTGCCCGAGGCGCGCATCCTCGACGACCTCGGCGCGGATTCCCTCGACGTCGTCGAGCTCGTGATGGCGCTCGAAGAGTCGTTCAACATCGTCGTGCCGGACGAGGACGTGGAACGGCTCCAGACCATCGGCGACGTGCAGCAGTACCTCGAGGTCCGCAGCTCGAACTAGCGCGCGGGCGTATCCAACCCCGGCCTCAGCGCATGCCGGGCAGGACGCGGCGCCAGGTGCCGAGCCCGACGGTTGCGAGCGAGGCGAGGAGCGCGAGCAACACCTTGCCGCGCATCGCGTGCTGCGCGACTTCCTGCGCGCGCGCTTGCAGCTCCTCGGGCGGCAGCTCCTGGCCGGCCGAACCGAGCAGCGGCGCGAGGTCGGGGGCGACGAGCAGCAGCGCATAGAGCAGGAAGAAGCCGGCGAGGTAGAGCAGCATCAGCGTGAAGCGCGGGCGGAAGCTCACCGGGCGGCTCGGCATCGGGCCAGCGTAGCGCCGAGTCTCGGATTCGGACTGCTACCGTGCCCGCAAGCCGGGCGCAGCCCGGCGCGCAGTGAGCGAAGCGAACGGAGCAACGAGTTGCGCCGCTGGATCCTGATCGACGTCGCGAATTGTCTGTACCGCGCGTTCTTCGCTCCGTTCCCGCCGCTTCGCACCTCCGACGGTACGCCGACCAAGGCGGTCTACGTCTTCGGCACGATGCTGCGGAAGCTCCTGCGCGAGCAGCAGCCCGACGCCGTGGCGATGGTGATGGACCCGCCCGGCGGCGGCTTCCGGCGCGAGCTCTATGCGGACTACAAGGCCACCCGCGACGCGCAGCCCGAGGAGCTGTCGCAGCAGATCCCGCTCGCGCGCGAGCTCGCCGCGGCGTGGCGGATTCCGCTGCTCGAAGTCCCCGGCTTCGAGGCCGACGACGTCATCGCCACGCTCGCCCATCTGCGCGCCCGAAGATGTCGAGGTGGTGATCGTCTCCACCGACAAGGATCTGATGCAGCTCGCCTCCAGCCGGGTGGCGCTGCTCGACACCATGAAGGATCGCCGCATCGGCCCCGCGGAGGTCGAAGAGCGCTTCGGCGTGCCGCCCGCGCAGCTGCTCGACGTGCGCGCCCTCGTCGGCGACAGCTCCGACAACATCCCCGGCGTGAAGGGAATCGGCGAGAAGGGCGCGGCCGAGCTGGTGCGCGAGTGGGGCAGCCTCGAACGCCTGCTCGAGAACGCGGCGCAGGTGAAGGCGAAGAAGGCGCGCGAGGCGCTGCTCGCACACGCCGACGACGCGCGGCTCTCGAAGCGGCTCGCGACGCTGCGCAACGACGTGCCGCTGCCGCTCGAGCTCGCGGCGTTGGCCAGGGTCGCGCCCGACCGCGCGGCGCTCGCGCAGCTGTATCGGCGGCTCGAGTTCACGCGCCTCCTCGAGGAGCTCCAGAAGGAAGAGACGTCCGAGCCCGCCGCGCCGCCGGCGCCGCTCGCGTTCTCCGTGGTCGCCGACGCGGCTGCGCTCGCGAACGCGGCCCTCGCGCTCGGGAAGTCCGAGCGCATCGCCGTCGTGCTGGTCGGCGATCCCGAGGAGGGCGGGCTCGTGCCGGATCCGGCGGGCCTCGCGCTCGCGGGCGACGGTGCGCCCGCCGTCTACATCCCGGTCCGCGGGACCAGCCTGCTCGCGGCGTCGGGGCTGCCGTTCGACTCCGTGGCCGAGGCGCTCGCGCCTGTGCTCGCGGGCCCGGCCGCCCGGCCCTGGCTCGCGCGCAACACCAAGCGCGTGCAGACGCTGTTCGCCGAGGTCGGCGTCGCGTTGCCGCTGCCGAGCTTCGACGTCGAGCTCGCGGCGTTCCTGATCGAACCGGCCCTGCAGCGCACGACGCCCGCGCTCGCGAACGCGTGGCTCGCGCGGCAGCACCGCGCCTTCGAGGAGGTCGCGGGGCGCGGCGCGAAGGCCACGCCGGCCGGCGAGGTGCCCGTCGAGGCGGTCTCGCGCTGGGCGGTGGAAGAGGCGGACGTGCTGCTCGGGCTCGCGCCGCGGCTGGCGGAGCGGCTTCGCACCGACGAGCTCGCGTCGCTCTTCGAGGACGTCGAGCTGCCGCTCACCGGCGTGCTCTCCGCGATGGAGCGGGAAGGCGTGCGCGTGGACGAGGCGAAGCTCGCGGAGCTCTCGCGCGAGTACGAGCGCGAGCTCGTCGCGCTCTCCGGCCGCATCGAGGCGCTCGCGGGTGAGCCCTTCCAGGTGAACTCGCCGAAGCAGCTCGGCCAGATCCTGTTCGAGAAGCTGAAGCTCCCCGTCGTGAAGAAGACCAAGACCGGCTACTCGACGGACGAGAGCGTGCTCGAGCAGCTCGCCGCGCACCACGACCTCCCGGCTGCGGTGCTCGCCTGGCGACGTCTCGCGAAGCTGAAGAGCACCTACATCGACGCGTTGCCTCCACTCGTCGACGCGAAGAGCGGCCGGATCCATCCGACGTTCCACCAGACCGGGGCGGCCACCGGGCGGCTCTCGTCGTCGAATCCGAACGTGCAGAACATCCCGATCCGCACGCCGGAGGGCGTTCGCATCCGGGAGGCATTCGTGGCGAGCGAGGGGCGGCGGCTGGTCTCGGCCGACTACTCGCAGGTCGAGCTGCGCATCGTGGCGCACTACTCGGGAGACGAGAGCCTGATCGAGGCCTTCGAGCGCGGCGAAGACGTGCACCGCCGCACCGCCGCCGAGGTGCACGGCATCGCGCCGGAGGACGTCAGCGACGACCAGCGCGCGCACGCGAAGGCGATCAACTTCGGGATCATCTACGGCTCGTCCGCCTTCGGCATCGCGAATCAGCTGGGCATCGCGCAGGCCGAGGCGCAGGCCACCATCGACCGCTACTTCGCGCGCTACCAGGGGGTGCGGCGCTTTCTCGACGAGACGGTGGAGCAGGCGCGCACGCAGGGCTTCGTGCGCACGCTGCTGGGGCGGCGGCGCTACCTGCCCGACCTCTCTTCCCGCAACCGGCCCCTGCGCCAGGCGGCCGAGCGCATGGCCGTGAACACGGTCATCCAGGGCACCGCGGCCGACCTGATCAAGAAGGCGATGGTCGAGGTCGCGGAGGCGCTCGGGGAGGCGGGCCTCGCCGCCCGCATGATCCTGCAGGTGCACGACGAGCTCGTGTTCGAGGCCCCGCTGCGGGAGCTCGAGGCCCTGACCCGTCTCGTGCGGGAGCGCATGGAAGGTGCGTACGCGTTGCGTGTTCCGCTCCGGGTCGAGGTCGGCAGCGGGCAGAACTGGCGCGAGGCGCATCGGTGAGCGCTCCCGGGGTCGGCGAATACCCCGCCCGGGGCGCCCGTCCCACGGCTCGCGATCCGGGGCCGATGGCTCGGGCACGGGTCGCCCGAGGAGGTCTCGGGTGACTGCTGCCGGGGCTGGCCCCTCCGACCTGGAGGTGATCCAGCGCGTTCGCAACGGAGAGTCGGAGGCGTTCCGCTTCCTCGTCGAGCGGTACCAGGGACGGGCCTACCGGCTGGCGCTGCGGGTGTTACGCGACGAAGAGGCGGCCCGGGACGCGGTGCAGGATGCGTTCGTGAAGGCCTATTCCGCCCTCGCACGCTTCGAAGGCCGCTCCAGCTTCTTCACCTGGTTCTATCGCCTGGTGATGAACCAGTGCCTCGACGCACGGCGGCGCGACAAGTCGGCGCGCGAGGTGGCATTCGAAGAGGGAGGCGGGCAGGAGCTCGAGCCGGAGGCGAGCGTCGAGCTCGTCCCGGAGGTGGATGGCGTGAGCTTCGCGCCCGCCGCTCAGCTGATGCGAAAGCAGCTCCTCGAGCACCTGGCCCGTGCGGTCGAGCAGCTACCGCCGGCGGCGCGCGAGACGCTGCTGCTCCGCGAGGTGGAAGGTCTCTCCTACGCCGAGATCGCGAGCGCGCTCGGCATTCCCAAAGGCACGGTGATGAGTCGCCTCCACTACGCCCGCAAGCAGCTGCAGAAATGGCTGGTCGAGGCGGGGGTGGCGCAGGCGACGAACGTGAGTTCCGAGCGGCCGGATGGCCCGGAGGAAGAGTCATGAGCGATGCGCGGACGCGCGAACGACAGGAGCTCCACGCCTACCAGGACGGCGAGCTGCCGCTCGGGCGGCGCTGGCGCGTCGCGCGCCGCCTCGCGCGGGACGGCGCGGCGCAGCGCGAGCTGGCCTCGATCGCCGAGCTCGGCGCCCTCCTGCGCGAACAGGCCGCGGCGCAGCCGGGCCCCGCGCCCGACCTGTGGGAGGGTGTGCGGGCGCAGCTCGCGACGGCCGCGCGGCCCACGCCGCTCGACGTCGACGACTCGCTGCCCGCGCGGACGCCGTGGGTGCCGGCGTGGCTCGGCGCCGCGATCGCAACGGCCTCGGTGGCCGCCGTGATGGCGAGCGGGGTGCTGTCGGGCGATGCTGCGCCCGTGGAATCCGTGCGCTGGCTCGACTCGAAGGGCAAGCCCGTGATGGTCATCCAGGACGATCACGACGCGACGATCATCTGGGTGCTGCAGAAGCCGAAGCAGACGACCGGGGGAGGAGGCGGCGATGCGGTGGCCTAGCCTCGCGCTCGCGTTCGTGCTCGCCGCGAGCGCGGCCGCCCAGCCCCTGGTTCCGCCCGAGCACGGCGGCATCCCGTCGAAGGCCGAGAAGCCGCGGCTCAACTTCCTGGTGACGGTGCTCCACGCCTCGCCGGCGCCGGGGGGCGTCGGTCCCGGCGCGGAGCGCTTCGATCGCCTACTTCGCGACACGGTCCGGTACGAGAGCCTGTCGGTCGTGAAGACCAAGCAGCGCCGCGTCGACCTCAACGAGATCGAGCGGGTCGCGCTCCCGACCGGCCAGGACTTCCGCTTCCGTCCGATCGACGCCAGCGACCGGGGCGTACTCGTCTCGGTGGATTGGCGGAAGACGGCGCGCGGCGATTTCCGCCTGCCGCGCGGCAAGCCGCTGATCCTCGGCGGCCAGCCGTACGAGAACGGCCAGCTCGTGGTGATCCTCGAGGCCGAGTGACGACGCTTTGCCCCGCGGGGCGAAGCGCGGTTTCTCGACGGCGGCGTGACACCTTTGCGGGCTCCGCACCACCTACCAGGCAGAAAAGCCAAATATCCCCTTCCCAGGGAGGCCCGAAGGAGCGCAAGCCCCTTCGGGCCTTTCCCTTTCCGGGCCCCGAACGCATCCTGGGCCGGCGCGCTCCAGGAGCTGCCCATCTCATGAAGTTCGGCGTCTTCTACGAGCACCAGCTGCCGCGGCCGTGGCAGGAGGGCGACGAGCAGCGCCTGTTCCAGGATGCGCTCGCCCAGGTCGAGCTGGCCGACCGGCTCGGCTTCGACCACGCCTGGGAGGTCGAGCACCACTTCCTCGAGGAGTACTCGCACTCCTCGGCGCCCGAGGTCTTCCTCGCGGCGTGCTCGCAGCGCACCCGGCGGATCCGGCTCGGGCACGGCATCGTGCTGATGCCGCCGGGCTACAGCCATCCCGCGAAGATCGCTTCGCGCATCGCCACGCTCGACCTCGTCTCGAACGGCCGCGTGGAGTTCGGCACCGGCGAATCCGCTTCACGCCTCGAGCTCGAGGGCTTCGGCATCGATCCGGCGGAGAAGAAGGCGATGTGGCGCGAGACCACCGAGCAGGTCTGCAACATGCTCGTGATGGACCCGTACCCCGGCTACCAGGGCAAGTACTTCTCGATGCCGTGCCGCAATCTGGTGCCGAAGCCGGTCCAGAAGCCGCACCCGCCGCTCTGGGTCGCGTGCTCGAACCGCAACACGATCCTCGAGGCGGCGCGACTCGGGATCGGCGCGCTCACCTTCGCGTTCATCGATCAGAACGAGGCGCGGCAGTGGGTGCGCGACTACTACGAGACCTTCAAGCGCGAGTGCGTGCCGATCGGGCACGCCGTGAATCCGAACATCGCGATCGTGGCCGGCTTCTCGGTGCACCCGGAGCAGGCGGAGGCCGAGCGGCGCGGCGCGGACGGCTTCAAGTTCTTCGGCTTCGCGCTCGGACACCACTACGTGTTCGGCGAGCAGCGCCCGGGCCGCACCAACATCTGGGACAGCTTCGAGAAGTTCTCGAACCTGTTCCCCGGGCCCGAGGGCCGTGCCATCGGCACGCCGGCGGCGGTGCGCTCCTACCTGCAGTCGATGACCGAGACGGGCGTGGACGAGATCGTCTTCATCCAGCAGGCCGGGCGAAACCAGCACGAGCACATCTGCCAGAGCCTCGAGCTGTTCGCGCGCGACGTGATGCCCGAGTTCCACGAGAAGGAAGCCGAGCGCGAGCGCCGGAAGGCCGAAGAGCTGGCGCCGTACGTCGAGGCCGCGCTCGCCCGGAAGCAGAAGCTGGCGCCGCTCGCGGAGAGCGAGATCCCGTCCGTGAAGGCCTACGGCCGGCCGGACGCGCAGGCCCAGCCGACGACTGGAGGCAAGTGACGTGACGCTCCCGAAGCAGGGCGTCCCGCGCGAGGCGCTGCTCGCGGCGATGCGGGAGCGCAAGGCGAAGGACGCCAACTGGCGCGACGGCCGCACCTTCAGCCTCGTCTACCCGGCCGGCCCCGAGGTGGACGAGATCCTCCACGACGCCTGCAACCTGTATCTGCACGAGAACGCGCTCAACCCGCTGCGCTTCCCGAGCCTCCGCGAGATGGAAGTCGAAGTCGTGGGCGACACCGCCGAGCTGCTGCACGCGCCGGAGGGCGCGGGCGGCTGCATGACGTCCGGCGGCACCGAGAGCATCGTCATGGCGGTGTACGCGGCGCGCGAGCGCGCGAAGGCGGAGCGCGGGGTCGAGCGGCCGAACGCTCGTGGCTCCCCTCACTGCGCATCCGGCCTTCGCGAAGGCGGCGAAGTATCTCGGCCTCGAGCTGCGCCAGATCCCGCTCGACGCCGACTTGCGCGCCGACCTCGCCGCGGCGGCGCGTCTGGTGGACGAGCGCACCGCGCTCGTGGTGGGCTCGGCGCCCAACTATCCCTACGGCACGGTCGATCCCATCCCCGAGCTGGCCGCACTCGCGGCGAAGCGCGGGATCTCGATGCACGTGGACGGCTGCCTCGGCGGCTTCCTGCTGCCGTTCTGGGAGCGGCTCGGCGAGCGCGTGCCGCCCTTCGACTTCCGCGTGGCGGGCGTCGCCACGATGTCGGCGGACGTCCACAAGTACGGCTACTGCGTGAAGGGCGCCTCGGTGCTCGTGCATCGCGACGAGGAGCACCTGAAGAAGTACCAGCGCTTCCTGTACGCCGACTGGCCCGGCGGGCTCTACTTCTCGCAGGCGATCGCCGGCACGCGCGCCGGGGCGCCGATCGCCGCGGCCTGGGCCGTGACGCGACGGCTCGGCGAGGAGGGCTACCTCGCGCTCGCGCGACGCGTGCGCGAGGCCACGCGGCGCATCCAGGCCGGCATCGCGGAGATCCCCGGGCTGCGCGTGATCGGCGCTCCGGCGATGAGCGTGTTCGCCTTCACGTCCGATGCCGCGGATCCGTTCGCGATCGCCGACCGCCTCGAGGAGCGCGGCTGGTGCGTGGATCGCCAACGGGGCCCCGACGCGCTCCACCTGATGCTCTCGCCGCGACACGCCGACGTGGCGGAGGAGTTCGTCGCCGACCTCCGCGCCGCCGCGGCCAGCGCGGGGGCGCGCAAGAGCAACGAGGCACGCTACTCCTGAGCGGGCTCCTGCGAGGGCACCCAGTCGAACGTGCCCTTGCGGATGTTGAAGAAGACGAGCTCGGGCAGGCTGTACCAGATGCCGCTGCCCGCGGCGCGCGCGCGCCGGGCGCCGTCGAACGGCGCAGCCACGAGCCCGACCGCGACGCTACCGGTGGCGAAGCCGAGGTTCGCGAGGCCGAGCAGCGGGCGGCGCCAGAACACGTCGTCGGTGAAGAACAGGAAGCTTCCGTCGCGCCAGCGCGGCGTATAGATCGACGAGGAGAGGGTGATCGACTCCTCGAAGCGCCGCGGCAGTCGCGGATCCTCCGCGAGCACACGGGCGAGCTCGTGCTCGCGATGCGACTGGATGATCTCGATGTTCGAGACGCGCAGCCGGCTCGTGACGCTGTCGAAGAACGTGAACGGGATGAAGTCGAAGCCGGCGCCGGGCTCGAGCTCGGCGCCGAGCGCGCGCGCCGCCTCGCCGTCGTACGCGTCGTTGAGGAGGCGCACGATCTCGGTCACGCAGTTGCGGCGGATGACACCGTAGCGGTAGAGCGTGTCGAGCCGCCGCTCCTGCGCGGCGAGCGCGGCATCGGCTGCGCGCGCCGCGGCGGCGAGCGCTTCGGGAGACGCGTCGGGCCGGAACGCGACGGCGCGCGCAGCCGACGGCAGCGCCGTGCGCGGCAGCATGCGCACGGCGAGACCGTGCGCGCCGCGCACGTACTCGCGCCAGGTCGCGGCGCCGAGCTCGAGCAGGTTGTAGCGGGCCTCGTCGAAGCGCTTCGCGCCGAACACGAGCGGCCGGCCGGTGCGCAGCACCGCGGCGAGCTCGTCGGCGCGCCGCGCCGAGCTCGTGCGTCGCGCGTCTTCTTCGGGCGGGCCGACGGGGCCGACGTCGGCGTAGGGGTCGAGGAGCACGGGGATGCCGCGTTGCGCCGAGCGCAGCAGCGCCTGCTGGCGCGCGGCCGCGAGGGCCAGCGGGTACCCGCGATCGGGTCGCGTCGACGTGAGCAGGGCGAGCACGGCGTCGCGCTCGTCGTCCGCCTGCCGCCGCGCGCCCGCGGTCTCCTCCGGTGCGAGCGGCTCCGCGAGCAGCCCCTCGTTCGGCAGCAGTGCGCCCTCCGCCAGCGGCCAGGCCTCTTCGAGCGCGCGCAGCGTCTCGCGGAGGAGCAGCGTCTCCCGCAGCTCGATGCCGGCCTCGTGGCTCGGCGGCAGCGCGCGGGCGCGCGCCTCGAGCCGCGTGATCTCGCCGGGCAGGAAGGCCTCGCCGAAGCGTTCGCGCACCGCTTCGCGCAGTGCGAGCGCATGCGGGTCGGGTGCGGCGCCGGGCGCGAGGAGACCGGCGCCCGCGAGCGGTGGCGGCGGCCGGTCCGCGCGCCACGCCTCGAGCCAGGCCCGGTCGAGCGCGCGGCGCTCGCGCAGCTCGAGCTCGCCGCGCTGCGCCACGTACGCGCGCGCGAGGCGATCCTCGGCGCGCTCGACGTCGGCCGGCGCGACGTCGAGGTGTGCGAGCGTGAGCGTGCGGTTCAGGAGCCCGGCGTAGACGTAGCGGAACGAGCCCCAGTCCTGGCGCTCGAGCCGGAACAGGCCGTCGGGCGTCTGCTGCACGTGGTAGACGGTGTCGTGGACGAGCAGCGCGACGTGGCCGGCGCTCGAGCTGCCGGTGTTGGCCTCGGCGTAGACCCAGGCGAGCGGGGTCGGCGCGTCCCCCCGCGCCGCCGTCGCGAGGCAGGCGAATAGGGCGCCGCACAGCAGGGCGCGAGGCATCCGCTACCGCGCGGCGGCGTAGCCATCGCGCACGAGCGCGAGCACGGCAGGATCGGCGTCGCGGGCCCGCGCCGTGAGCGCGTCGAGCTCCGCCGGCTGGATCCCCGCGTCGCGTAGCCCCTCGCCGATCGCCTGCTGCGTGTCGGGCAGGCTCTCCCAGTCGGAGATGCCGTGCTCCGCAGCCACCGTGCCGATGCCGCGCAGGAAGTCCTGCGACGTGCCGCCCGTGCGGGCGAAGTGCGCGGCGTAGGCCCGCACGTCGCGGCGATAGGCCTGGTTCGGCGCCGCCTCCTTGCCGCCGCTCCCCGAGGACCTGGAGAGCGTCTTGAAGGAGCCACTGATCGACTCGCCGGTACCCGAGATCCAGTCGGAGGGCGAGGTGATCGAGGCCGTGATCACCTGGCAGGCGAGGAGGGGAAGCACACCCGTGAACAATGAAGCCTGGAGAATTCGGCGAAGCATCATCGGATCGCACCTCCCAACTTTTTGCGCCGCAACCGGCGACGAGCCAGGTCGTCAGCGGATGCGAGCGGCGTTTTTGCGCCGCAACCGGCGGCGAGCCAGGTCGTCAGCGGATGCGACGGCTCTTTTGCGCCGCAACCCCCGGCGAGCCAGGTCGTCGGCGGATGCGAGCGGTGTTTCTTCCTATGTTCACCGTCCCAATCGAGGAGCCAGCATGCCGCAGGCCGTCATCGTGCGCGAGGCCGGGGGCGCCGAGGTGCTGCGGTGCGAGGCCTTCGTGCCCGCCGAGCCGGGGGACGGGCAGGCGCGCGTCGCGGTGCACGCGGCAGGCGTGAACTTCATCGACGTCTACTTCCGCACCGGTCTCTATCCGAGGTCACTTCCCTACGTCGCGGGGCTCGAAGGGTCGGGCGTGGTCGAGTCGGTCGGGCCGGGCGTCGCGCTGTGTAAGGGTGAGCGCGTGGCCTGGGCCTCCGTGCCGGGCTCGTACGCCACGCACGTCGTCGCGCCCGCGGCGCAGCTGGTGCCGGTGCCCGAGGGTGTACCCCTCGACGTGGCCGCGGCAGCGATGCTGCAAGGGATGACGGCGCACTATCTGGTGAACGGCTGCCGCACCACACGTCGCGACGACGTCGCGCTGGTGCACGCCGCCGCGGGCGGCGTCGGCCTGCTCCTGATCCAGCTGCTCGTCGCGGCCGGCGCGCGCGTGATCGGCACCTGCTCCTCGGAGGAGAAGGAGGCTCTCGCGCGCGCCGCGGGCGCACAACACGTCGTGCGCTACGACCGCGGTGACTTCGCGCCCGAGGTGCGACGGCTCACGGAGGGCCGCGGCTGCGACGTCGTCTACGACTCCGTCGGGCAGTCCACCTTCGAGGGCAGCCTGAAGTCGCTCCGGCCGCGCGGCCTGCTCGCGCTCTACGGCCAGTCGAGCGGCCCCGTGCCGCCGTTCGAGCTCGGCCGCCTGAACGCGCTGGGCTCGCTCTTCGTGACGCGCCCTTCGCTCGGTCACTACACCGCCGACCGCGCCGAGCTCGAGCTGCGCTCGGGCGCGGTGCTCGGCGCCATCGCCGCAGGCCGCCTCCAGGTCCGGATCGGCGCGCGCTTCGCGCTCGCGGATGCGGCGGAGGCGCACCGCGCGCTCGAGGGCCGGCGCACCACCGGCAAGGTGATGCTGCTGCCATGAGTCTCTGCCGGGTCTGGTGGGGCGCGCTTCTCGTGCTCGCGGGCTGTGCGGTGAATCCGGTCACGCACCGTCCGGAGTTCGTGGTGATCTCGTCCGAGCAGGAGCGTGCCATCGGCGCCGAGCAGGAGACGCAGTTCCTCGCCGAGGTCGGCAGCTCGGATCACGTGGCCACGACGAGCTGGGTCGAGGCGCTCGGCGCGCGGCTCGCCGTGCACTCGCCGCGTCAGGACGTGACGTATCGCTTCCACGTGGTGGACCTCGAGGTGCCCAACGCGTTCTCACTGCCGGGCGGCCCGGTGTTCGTCACCCGCGGGCTGCTCGCCCTCGTGCGCAGCGAGGATGAGCTCGCCGGCGTGCTCGGCCACGAGATCGGTCACGTGGCCGCGCGCCACGCCGTGGCGCAGACCACCGCGGCTACGCCGCTCGCGATCGTGTTCGGCGTGCCGGCCGCGATCGTGGGCAGCGTGAGCCGGCCGCTCGGCGTCCTGGTCGGCTTGCCGGGCGCGATCGTGTCGGGTCTCGCGCTCTCCGCCTACGGGCGCGAGCAGGAGTACCAGGCGGACGAGGTCGGCGCGGAGCTCGCCTGGAAGGCCGGCTTCCGCCCGGTGGCGCTCGCGGAGTTCCTGGAGCGGCTCGAGCGCGAAGAGGCGCTCCATCGCGACGGGCCGCCGCCGCTCTCGTTCTTCGCGAGCCACCCGCGCACCCCCGATCGCACGCGGCGTGCGCGCGAATTCGCGGAGGAGCTCGCGCCCGGTGAGCGCCTCCGCAGTGTCGCCGACCAGAACGTGGCGCTCGCGCAGCTCGACGGCCTGCTCGTCGGCCCGAGCCCGGCGCACGGGGTCTTCGTCGAGGACGACTTCTTCCATCCCGAGCTCGGTTTCGCGTGGCGGGTGCCGCACGGCTGGGAGCGCGAGAACCAGCCGGAGGCCGTGGTGGCCGTGGACCCGGCGGCGGAGGGCCACGTCGCGATCCTGCTCGGGCTGGCCGGCGAGGGCGACGATCCGGTCGCGACCGCGACCGCGGAGCTCGCGAGCGAGGAGCACCGGCGCGTGCTCCACCCGCTCGAGGTGAACGGGCGACCCGCCGCGCAGCTCGAGGTCGGCAGCGGCACCGACGCCGCGTTGCTCACCTGGCTCGCGCTCGGCGGCCGCATCTACCGCGTCATCGGCGTCTATCCGCAGGCGGAGGGGCAGGCCCGGCGCCAGGAGATCGCGGCGGCGACGGGGAGCCTGCGGCCCCTCACGGCGGAGGACCGCGCGCGCATCCGCGCGGAGCGCCTCCGGATCCGCACCGCGCGGGCGGGAGAGTCCCTCGACGCGCTGCTGGCGCGGAGCCGGTGTGTCTGGAGCGCCGCGCAGCTCGAGGTGGCCAACGACCTGAGCCCCGGGGCGCCGCTCGCAGCGGGCAGCCGGCTCAAGGTGGCCGTGGCCGAGGCCTGGCGGCCCGCTCGGTAAGAAAACGCCCGCTCGGTTCGTAGTACCGGGCAAGATGCTCGCGACAGGGGCCTTCGCGAAGGCCGGGAGAGGAGCCGCGATCGACCGCCCCGAGGCCGAGGAGCTGGTGGGGCGCGCTGCGCTCGGCGACCGCGCCGCGTTCGCCGACCTGTACGGCGCGTACACCGAGCCCGTGACGAGGCTCTGCCGCCGCCTCCTCGGCTCGGAGGAGGAGGCGAAGGACGCGCGCTCGGAGGTGTTCCTCCGCGCGCGCGAGGCCATCGCGAGCTACGACCGGCGGCGCCCGTTCCGCAGCTGGCTGCTCGCGATCGCGGCCCATCACTGTGTGGATCAGCTGCGGCGGCGCGCGCTCGAGGGACGGCTGTTCGAGGCCGCGGATCTCGCCGAAGACACGCTCCCGAGCGCAGCCCCGACGCCTCTCGGCAGCGCGCTCGCGCGCGAGCGCCGCGACCAGCTCCTCGCCGCGCTCGACGCGCTGCCGCCGCGCCATCGCGCGCCGCTGGTGCTGCGCTACTTCGCCGAGCTTCCGTACGACGCGATCGCCGAGCTGCTCGAGGTGCGCGCACGCGACGTCGGCGTGCTGCTGTTCCGCGCCAAGCTGCGCTTGCGCGAAGCGCTCTCCGGAGGAGGGTTCGGATGAGTTGTCCCCCCGAGTGGTGGGTCGCCGCCTACGTGGACGGCGGGATCGAGCCTGCCGAGGTGCGGCGCGTCGAGGCGCACCTGGTGGGTTGCGAGCGCTGCCGCGGCCGCGTGCTCGCGCTGCGCGAAGAGGCGCGCGCGCTCACCGCGCTGCTCGGCGACGAGCGGCCGGCGCCGCGGGCCGCGGCCGCCGGCGTCGCCCCTGCGCGCGGCATGGCGTACGGCCTTCCGCTCGCGGTGGGCGCCACCGCCGTGGCGACCGCGGTGGCTTCCGCGTTGTTCGAAATGCGTCTACCGCTGATGGGAGTGAACGAGATGGTCTTCGACACGATCTTCATGCTGCGCGACCGGGCGCCGGGCTGGCTCGAGCTCGCGACGGGGCTCGGTGCGCTCGCGGGGCTGGCGGCCATCTTCACGTTCCTCGCGGGTGCGCTGCTGCGGCGCTACGCCGGCACGGCTGCGCTGGTCGCGCTCGTGCTCGCCGCCGGCCTGGCCGAGCCCGCGCGCGCCGCGACGCGCTTCGAGCACCAGGACACGGTGCGCGTCGCGCGGGGCGAGACGGTGCAGGGCACGCTGGTGGTGAGCTGCGAGTCGCTCGAGATCGACGGAGTCGTCGAGGGCGACGTGCTCGCGTTCTGCGAGCGGATCGCGATCCGCGGCGAGGTCGCGGGCACGCTGATCGCCCTCGGGCGGGAGCACGAGCTGCGCGGCCGCGTCGGCGGCAGCGCGATCGTGATCGGCGAGCAGGTCGCGCTCGACGGCACGATCGCCGCGAACGCGTACCTGGGCGGCGAGCGCGTGCAGGTGGAGCCGAACGGGCGCATCGGGCGCGACGCCTTCGTGGGCGGCGAGCGCGTGCGCGTGGAGGGTGAGCTCGCGCGCGACTTCTCCGCGTTCGGCGAGCGCATCGAGCTGCAGGGCGAGGTCGGACGCGACCTCGAGGCGCGGGCCGAGCGCGTGAGCGTGGGGACGGGCGCGCGGATCGGGGGCCGCCTCCACGCATACCTCCCCGAGCAGGAAGGGCTCGAGGTCGCCGACGGCGCGGTGATCGTCGGGGCGCGTGACGTCGAGGTGCTCGAGGGTCACGGGCACACGATCTGGTCGCGCTATCGCGACGGCCGCTTCTACACGTGGACCGCGGTCGGCTTCGTGGCCTCCTTCCTGATCGGCCTGCTTCTCCACTGGCTCGCGCCGAGCTGGTTCGCGGGCCGCATAGAGACGGGCCGAGACTTCTTCCAGTCGCTCGGACTCGGCTTCGCGTTCGCGGTGCTCTGGCCGCTCGCGCTCGCGCTCCTCGCGCTCACGATCGTGGGCATCCCGGCGGCGCTGATGGGCCTCGCGGCCTGGGGGATCTGTCTCTACCTCGGTGCCGTCGTGGTCGCCGCGCTGATCGGGCGTTCGCTCGTGCGCCCACGCGGCGACGGGCTGCGCGAGTTCGGCATGGCGCTCGGCGTGGGCCTCGGTGTCGTGATGGTGCTCGAGAACTTGCCCTTCGTGGGGCGGCCGGCGGGCTGGGTGATCGCGCTGGTCGGCGTCGGGATGCTCGTGGCGCAGGCGCACGACGCGTGGCGGCGATCGCGGCGCGTGCTGGCCTGAGACTCAACGCGCCGGGCCCACCGCGGCGAGGGCGGACTCGGCGGCGAAGTCCACGATCTCGTCGCCGAGGCAGCGGCCGCGGAACAGGGCGGGGTCGGGGCCGAAGCGGGCGGTGCCGGCGGCGAGGCCGACGAGCTGCGGGTAGAGCACGCGGCGCGGGCCGTAGCTCGTGGTGGCGGCGGGCGCGTTCGTGGTGAGACGTCCCTCGCAGCGGATCCAGGCGAGCGCCTTCGCGAGCGAGTCGCCGCCGCCGGCGAGCGCGTCGAGCAGATCGAGTGCGGCGCCGATGCGACGCGACTCCCGCTCGTGCCCGGCGAGCCAGGGTTCGAGCTCGGCGAGGAGGCGGCGATCGTCGAGCCCGCTGCGCAGCGCGTCGCCGGCGGCGATGCGGGCGTCCACCAGCGCGCGCAGCGGCTTCGTGACGGAAAAGGAACGTCCCCTTCGTGACACGTTCCAGGCGGATTCGAGGGCGGGGTCGCGGTCGTCGGGGGTGAGGGGGGAGAAGCGGTGCGCGAGCGCGAAGGTCTCGAAGGCGTCCTCGGCGCCGGCGCCGAGGGTGCGCACGGCGTCGCGCCATGCGGTCTCGGGATCGAAGCGCGTCGGGTCGGCGAGGAACGCGGCCGCGCCCGCGACCGCGACGTACGAGGCGCGCGCGTGCTGCATCGGATTGAGCAGCACGCCCGACGCGTGATCCGCGAGCCCCGGCTCGCGGCCACGGTACGGGACGAGGTGGAGCATCGTCCGCATCGGGCCGTCCGAGACGGGCACATTGTCCCAGAGCAGCACCTTGCGGCGCAGCAGCGCGGCGCGCGCGCGCGCTTCGTCCGCGCGCACGGTGGGCGGCACGGTGGTGCGGCCGGTCCAGCCCACCTCGATCGCCGGGTCGAGCTCTGCGCCGAGCTCCTCCAGATAGGGAGAGCTCTCGTTGCCGGCGTAGTCGGTGGGCACGAGCCAGAGCACCACGTCGGGGCCGAGCGCGGCGCGCACCGCGTGTGCGAGCGCCACGTGCGCCGTTGCGAGCGAGCCGAAGGCCGCGCGGTCCTCGGCGTGCACGAGCTCGGCCGGCACGTCGTCGACGCACAGCGCGAGGAAGCGCGAGCCGAGCGCCGCGAAGGCGCGGAGCTTCTCGACCAGCGTCGCGACGTCGGCGGCGTCGGCGTAGCGGATCGAGAGCCCGGGCGAGACCGCGAAGCCGACCTCCACGCCGACGGCGCGCCCGCGCTGCACCAGCTCGCCGAAGCGCGTCCACTCAGCGGCGGGGTAGCGCTCGCGCCAGCGCTGGAGATGGAGCGGATCGTCCTTCGGCGCCACCAGGTACGTGTTCATGCCGAGCCGCGCGAGCTGCTCCACCCACCAGAGCCGGTCGGCGTGCGCCCACGGGCGCCCGTAGAAGCCTTCGACGATGCCGCGATGGCGGAAGGGCGCGTTCAATAGGGCTGCGGCTTCTCGTGGGTCTTCACGCGGTCGGGCCCGAGGAAGCGGCCCTGGATGTACAGGTTGTCGAGCCGCCGACTCGTGATGCGCCAGCCACAGGAAAGGCGTTCGAGCGCGTCGTGGTAGATCGCGTGCTGCACCACGTACGACGGCTTGCCGTCGAGCTGCTCCTGCACGTGCACGAGGTTGCCGTAGGTGCGCGCGGTGGCGCGGTCGCCGGCCAGCTCGACCATCGGATTGTTCATCTGGTGCTGCGTCACCCGGTGCAGGGAGAGGCCCATGCGCAGGAAGTCCTTCACCGCGGGCCAGGCCTGCTTCACGCCGCCGAACACGTTGTAGTGGACCTCCGCGCCCGGTGCGAAGACCCGATCGAGCCCGTCGAAGTCGCGCGTGTCGATGAGCCACGCGTAGCGGTAGATCAGCTGCTGGATCTCGAGCAGGTCCGAGGTCTGCTGCGGAGTCATCAGGCCAGCGTGCCCCCGT
Source organism: uncultured delta proteobacterium (assembly GCA_963716895.1). GTDB lineage: Bacteria > Myxococcota_A > UBA9160 > UBA9160 > UBA6930 > JBFIYM01. The sequence goes on along the minus strand of CAVQUJ010000010.1, from coordinate 898,802 downwards.
CCATGCGGATCGACTCGCCGTTGATGTGGACGCCGTCCTCGGAGGCGAGCATCGCCACCACGCTCGCCACCACCTCGGGGCCGCGCGCCTTGTCGAGCGGCATGGCGCGCTTGAGCAGATCCCAGTTCACGTCCTTCGGCAGGTTGCTGCCGCTGCCCATCGGCGTCTTGATGGAGCCGGGGCAGATCGCGTTCACGCGCACGCCCTTGCCGCCGTACTCCACCGCGAGCGCTCGGGTGAGCGCGAGCACCGCGCCCTTGCTGGCGCCGTACGCCGCGCCGTAGGGCATGCCGTTGATGGCCGAGGTCGACGAGGTGTTCACGATGTTGCCGCGGCTCGCGAGCAGGTGCGGCAGCGCGGCTTTGCAGAACAGGAACGTACCCGTGAGGTTCACGTCGAGGATCTTCTGCCACTGCGCCAGCGTGGTCTCGTGCGTATGCGAGAGCAGCAGGATGCCTGCGATGTTCACGAGCACGTCGAGCTTGCCGAAGCGGTCGACGCAGCGCGCGACCGCGTCGTTCACCTGCTCCTCGCGCGAGACGTCGCAGGGCGCGCTCTCGATCGCGGCGCCGGCCGCGCTGCAGCGCTTCGCGGTCTCTTCGAGCCCTTCCTTGGCGAGATCCACCAGGAACAGGCTCGCGCCCTCGCTCGCGAGCCGCTCCGCCGTCGCGCGTCCGATCCCAGACGCCGCTCCCGTGATCAGCGCCACCTTGCCTTCGAATCGCCGCATGAGCTTGCGTTCTCCTACTTCGCCGGGTCCAGAAGCTCTTTGAAGCCGTAGCGGTGATGCGGGCCGAAGGCGATCTGCTCGAGCACACCGATCCCTTCCTTGCCGCCGCTCTTCGCGCGCACGACCTGCTGGATGTGCTGGTTCTCGATCGCCATCTCGTTCAGGTCGTCCACCTTCCAGCTCTCGCCGAAGACGGCCAGCTCACCCTTCCACATGCCGTGGCCCCACGTCGGGTGCGAGTAGCCGATGCCCTTCATGCGGAAGCAGATCAGCGGCTCGAGCGCGATGTCGTGGCGCTTGCCGTCCTTCTCGATCAGCGTGATCTCGGCCGAACGCGCGCGCCGCGTGCCGGGCAGATAGACCAGGCGGTGCTCGACGCCGCTGAGCAGGCGCGTGTTCGGATCCTCGATGCCCGGGATGTCGTCGGGGTTCTCGTACGTCGGGCAGATCATGCCGTCCCAGTGCCACATGCGGCCGTCGGCGTGCTCGAAGGAGCCCATGTGCGTGCAGCGGTCGGGCCAGTGGAGCGGCGCCCAGAGGAAGAACACCTGCGGCAGCTGGGTCGGCGGCGCGCCGCCCGGATCGGGGATCCCCACCGGCCGGATCCCCCACGAGCGGTCCTTCGTGCCGTAGGTGCGCTTCGGGTCGATCGTGAGCGTGCGGCCGCCGGTGCGGATCGTGCCGCGCCAGCGCCCGAACTGATTGAAGCGCGTGGCGTCCATGGTCATGCGGCCGCGCTTGCTGGTCTGGCGGCCCTCCTCGATGTTCGCCGTGCGCGGGATCCACTCGAGGTTGCACGAGATGCCCGTCTCGTTCTCGTCCACCACCACGCGGAGCCGCTTCATCGGCTCGAGGATGTCGATGCGGAACGGGCCGACCTCCACCCGGCTCGGCTCGAGCGGCAGGCGCCGCGAGGCGTGGAAGGCGTGCTGCTCGCCGTCGCGCACGATCGAGAAGCCGCAGTCCATGATGCCCAGATTCGGGTAGACCGCAGCGCCGATGCCGAAGTAGAACTCGCCGTCGTCGGCGTAGCCGTTGAACCAGTAGCGGTCGTAGACGTTGCGATCGCTGGACGCCGGCTGCGCAATCGGGCTCGGGCGTCTGGTGGATCGGGTAGTCGTCGAAGCGCGAGAGCATGGAGCTCCTCCCAGCGGAATCGGCGCATGGTAGCGTGCGCCCGGAGGTGTCGATGCGCTTCTCACGCCGTGAATTCCTCGTTGGAGGCGCCGCCTGGGCGGCCTCGACCTTGATCCCCGACGCGGGCCAGGCGCACGCGGGGCACGAGCACGCCGCTCTCGTACGGCGGCTTCGCGATGGGCATCCAGAGCTTCACGTTCCGGAAGCTGCCGCTCGAGCCCATGCTCGACGCCGTGCAGAAGCTCGGCCTCACGCACGTCGAGCTGATCCCCGAGACGAAGCTCTGGTTCTACGAGTTCGGCTCGCACTTCCCGGTGACCGAGGATCTGGGCCAGGTTCTGGGCGTGCGAGCCGCGCTCGCGCAGCGCAGCATCCGCCTCGCGGCGAGCGGCGTGCATGGCGTGGCCGACGCGGCGGAGGCGCAGCGGCTCTTCACCTTCGCGACGCTGGCGGGGATCCCGCTCCTCACCATCATGCCCGACGACGAAGCGCTCGACCCGCTCGACACGCTCTGCGCCGCGCACCCGGGCGTGAAGCTCGGCATCCACAACCACGGGCCGTACTTCCGCTACGACAAGATCGCCGACGTCGAGGCGTCGCTCACGGGCCGCCACCCGAACTTCGGCGCCTGCGTGGATGCCGGGCACTTCATCCGCTCGGGCGAAGACCCGGTCGAGGCGCTGCGCCGCCTCGGGCCGCGCGTGCACGGCGTGCACCTCAAGGACTTCCGCTCCGAGGGCTTCTTCGCGGAGGGCTGCATCCTCGGGCAGGGCAAGCTCCAGCTCGACGCCTTCTTCCGCGGGCTGCGCGCGATCGGCTTCGGGCCCGACCAGGCCCTCAGCCTCGAGTACGAAGAACACCCGGACGATCCGAGCCCGGACGTCGAGGCCTGCCTGCGCGCCGCCTCCGAGTCCGCGGAGCGCGTGGCGCGCGGCTGATCAGCGCCGGCTCTCGTCGAGCAGAATCGCCATCTCGACCACGTCCTCCGCGACGCCGTCGAGGAGGCGGGCGCGACGCCGGCGTCCCTCGTGCCGGAATCCGCAGCTCTCGTACAGCGCGATGGCCGCCGCATTGCCCGCGTAGACTTCGAGCTCGACGCGCCGCAGGCCGGTGCTTCGCACGCGCTCGAGCGTGCGTTCGAGCAGAGCGCGCCCGAGGCCCCGCCCCCGGTATGCCGGCAGCAGACCCATCCCGAGGTCGGACGAGTGCCGGAACCCTTCGATGCTCTTCGGGATCACGTCGCACCACCCGACGATGCGCTCGGCCTCGGCCGCGACGAACTGGACCATGCCGCGCCGTCGCTGCGTCTCGAGGAAACGGCGCGCCTCGTCGAGCGGCGGCGCCTCGAGCAGCGCGAGATAGCGCCGCTCGCGCGCGACGACGTCGAGGCAGGCGCGGAAGCTCTCCGCATCGAGAGGCGTGCTCTCGCGCACGGCCACGGGGAAGCGCTCGCTCACGGCGAGCGCCGTGCCAGCAGCAGCGCCGCGACCGATCCCGCGAGCTCGATCGCGGCCACGAGCGGCTGGCTCGGGCCAGTGAAGCCGTACTCGAGAATGCCGGCGAGCCGCGCGAGCCCAGCCGCGCCGAACGCGAACGCGAACAGCACGAGGGCGCTGCGCGCATGAACGGTGCGGACGGCCGCGAAGGCGAGGAAGCCCGCGAGGCCGAGCTCGAGCCCGCCGTAGAAAGCGCGGATCTCGACGAACGCGTTGTTGTCCTGGAAGGCGAGGCCGACCAGGCGCCCGAGCAGCGCGGGGTCCAGCCCGAAGCCGACGGCGTAGATCGCGAGGACGAGCGCGCCTGCTGCGAGGAAGCCGCGCACCACGGCGCTGGAGCGCACGCCGCCCGCCTCCGGCACCTGGTCGAGGCTCCGAAACACGCGGCCGCCGCGCGCCGCGACGTGCTCCACTTCGCGATCGGCGCCGGCGGAGGAGCCGCCGATGCGGAGCACCGCGTCGCAGCGCTCCGCGAGGGAGAGCGAGAGCGGCAGCATGATCGAGTCGTAGTGCGCGTCGCCGGCGAGCTCGATCAACGGCAGCGCAGCGTTCACGCCGATCACGGGCACGTGGCCGCGGCGCTGCAGCTCGAGCGCCGCTTCGTTCAGCCGCCGCAGGTTCGCGGCGCGCTCGGCGGCGGTGGGCGCGCCGGTCGCATACGGCCCGGCAACGAGGACCCAGAGCGGCGGGCTCGTGTCTCCGCTCACGTCGCTCGCTGCGCGCGGCGTGGAGTACCGCTTGCTCATTCGATGAAGCGCGCGAGCAGGAACACGCCGAGCATCGTGAAGGCGAGCGCGAGCTTCGCAGCAGCGCCGAAGGCGAGGCCGAGCGCGGCGCCGACGCCGGCCCGCCCCGCGGCCTGCGCGCTGCGCCGCGCGAGGAGCTCGCCGGCGACGGCGCCGACGAACGGCCCGAGCAGCACGCCCGGCAGGCCGAAGAACAGGCCGAGCAGTGCGCCCACCACCGCGCCTGCCATCCCGGCCTTCGAGGCGCCGAAGCGCTTCGCTCCGAACGCGCCGGCGGCGAAGTCGATGAAGGTGCCGAGGAAGCCGAGCACGCCGATCAGCGCGAGGGTGCCCCAGCCGACTTTCTCGAACCCCTCCGCCCAGGCCGCCGCAACGAGCCCCGCCAGCAGCAACGGCGCGCCGGGCAGGATCGGCAGCAGGAGCCCCACGAGCCCGAGCGCGATCAACAGGAAGGCGAGGAGGAAGAGCCAGACCGAGCTGTCCATGACACCTCGCGCGCGACGTTAGCCTGCGCCCGCGCTCGGCGGCTTGAAGCACACCACGCTGATCGCGACGGCAGCGCGGCGCGCGTCGAGGTTGCGGTAGGCGTGCCGCTGGTCGCCCCGGAACACCAGCTGATCGCCGGCGCCGAGCTCCCAGCGCTCGCCCGACGCCACCAGCTCGATGCGGCCCGCCTCGCAGGTGAGGTACTCCCGCGTGCCCGGCGTGTGGGGGATTCCGCCGAGCTGGCCGCCCGGCGCGAGCTCCATGCGCGCGATCTCGAGGCCGGGGATGGCTTCCGGCACGAGCGGGCGGATCCGCGCGCCCTGGCGCCGGCGCTCGGGCAGCTCGCCCGCGGCGAAGAGCCGCGCCGCCGTGCGCGGCGGGCCGATCAGCTCCTCGATCGAGACGGAGAGCGCGCTCGCCGCCCGCCCGAGCACGTGCAGCGTGGGATTCGCGCCGCCGGCCTCGAGGCTCGCCCAGGTCGGCCGCGGGATGCCGGCGAGGCGCGCCATCTGCTGCTGCGAGAGGCCGCGGGCCTCGCGCAGGCGGCGCACGTTGGCGGCCAGGTTGGCTCCCGAATCGTCCACGGCGTCAGCAGACTAGCCACCTGCCAATGGGATGGCCATCCCGTTGCTCGAATGGCAAGGCGCGCCGCAGACTGCGGACACGCCCGGAGGAGACCCCATGAGCGTCCGACTCGATCACGCGAACCTGTCCGTCCGCGACGTGGACGGCATGATCCGCTTCCTCACCACCGCGTTCCCGGACTTCCGGCTGCGCGGCCGCGGCCCGAGCTGCGCCGGCTACGAGTGGGCCCACGTGGGAAACGACGAGACCTATCTCTCCCTGCTCGCGGCGACGAGCGCTGCGGCCGAGCCGTTCGTGCCCTACGAGGGAACGCCCGGCCTCAACCATCTCGGCTTCGAGGTGGACGACGTCGCGGCGCTGCGCAAGCGCCTCTCGGCCGCTGGCTACCGCGAGACGACCGTTCCGAACGACCACCCCTATCGCCGGCGCGTCTACTTCGAAGACGCCGAAGGCAACGACTGGGAGTTCGTCGAGTACCGTTCGAGCGATCCCGTGCAGCGCAACGACTACACGCTCGGGGGCTGAGGATGAGCGGAGATGCCGACGCGGCCCTCGATGCCGGGCTCGAGTTCCTCGCCGCCTACGGGCCCGACCTCGCGAACGGCTTCACCAGCCACGCGCCCATGGTCGTCGAGGCGCTCGTCTCGCTCGGTCGCCCCGACGCGGTGCTGCCGTGGCTCGAGGGCTACCGCGCGCAGCTCTTGCCTCGGCCGGCCGCGCGCGAGCCCATCGCGCCCGCGGCGTGGCGCGCCACGCTCGGCCGCGAAGAGCGCACGGCCGACTGGATGGCGTTCCTCCGGGCCGAGCTCGCCCTGGCGCCGTGGCGGAACGTCCTCGCGCGCTGGGTGGCGCGGCTCGCCCCGGGCTTCTGCGCCAACGCCACGCACGGCGTGCTGCGCGTCGCGCACGCGGCGCGCTCCCTCGAGCGGCGCGAGACGCCGCTGCGGCTCGCCGAGCTCGGCGATGCGCTCGGCGCCTGGGCCGCGAGCTACCAGACGCTGCCCGTGCCCGCCGTGCGTAGCGCCGGCCGCCTCGCGCCGGCCGACGCCATCGCCGACGTCCCGCGCCAGCCGCCGGGCGAGCGCCGCTTCCACGGCTCGATCGTGTCGTCGCTCGAGGGCCTCGCCGACTACGCGCCCTTCGCGCCGGTGATCGACTCGCTCGACGTCGGCGTCGCGCCCGAGCGCACGATCTCGGCTCTCACCCGGACCTTCGCGCGCGTGTACCTCGGCAACGCGCACGATCTCCTCACCGCGATCGTGTTCGTCCACGGCGTCACCAGCTCCGCAGCCATGCGCTCGCTGTTGCCGCACCTCGATGCCGCCACCGCGCGCGAGCTGATCCGCTACGGCTGGCAGGCGGGCGCCGCGCTCTACGCCAGCTTCGGGAGCGCGCCGCCGGTCGCGGGCGACGGCGACGCGCCGAGTCCGGCGCCCGAGGCCCTCGTCGCCGCGGCCGTGGCGAACGGCGACGACCACGCGATCAAGCTCACCGAGGCGTGTCTGCGCGAGCACGCGCTCGCGCCCGACCCGGTGTACCTGCGCGCCGCGAGCCACGCGCTCGGAGCGCTCCCCGGAGGCCGCAGCTAGGTTTCGCGGCTCGGGGGGAGCAATGAAGGCGCGGGCTGGGCGCGCGCGAGGGGCCGGCGCGTGCGTCCTGATGGCGCTCGGTCTCGCGTCGGCCGCGGCCGCCGGATCGCTCCGGCTCGAAGAGCTCGGTCACGGGCCCGTGGCCGTGCCCGGCATCGGCAACGCCGAGCTGTCGGGCATCACCTGGGCGGGGGGCACGCGCTATCTCGCCGTGGACGACGGCGGCGCGCGCCTGTGCTCGCTCGACGTGACGTTCGACGCGGAGCACGGCGTGATCACGGGCGTCGTCGCGGGCGCGTTCGTTCCGCTACAGGGCGCGCGCGACGTCGAAGGCATCGCCTGGCGGGCCGCGGAGCAGTCCGTGCTGGTGAGCGACGAGCTCGTCGAGGCGATCCGCGAATACGACCCGCGCACGGGCGAGCTGCGCCGCAGCGTGGCGCCTCCGCCGGTGTTCCGGGGGCGCATTCGCACGAACCGCAGCTTCGAGAGCATCACCCTCTCGCCCGATGGCCGCAGCGTGTGGATCGCGACCGAAGGGCCGCTGCTCGTGGACGGCGGCGCGCCGAGCGCGCTCGCGGGCGCGTGGGTGCGCCTCCAGCGGCTCGACACTGCCCTCGCTCCCGCCGGCCAGTGGGCCTATCGCACGGAGCCGGGCCTCGGCTTCGTCGGTGTGGTCGATCTCCTCGTCGCGCCGGGCGGAGAGCTGCTCGTGCTCGAGCGCGCGCTCACCGGCAGCGGCTTCACGGCGCGGATCTTCGCGGCGGATTTCGCCGGAGCGACGGACGTGACCCGCATCCCCGCGCTGGCCGAGCTCGACACCTTCGCGCCCGTCCGCAAGCAGAAGCTCTGGGAGCGCAGCGGCGGCTTCCAGAACTTCGAGGGCATGGCGCTCGGGCCCGAGCTCGCGAGCGGCGGCCGGCTCGTGCTGCTCGTGTCCGACGGCGGCGGCCAGCGCCCGCCGGCGCTGCTCGCGTTGCGGCTCAGCGTCCCCGCAGACGCGACTCCCTAGGAGCCCTCCGGCGTCAGGCTCCTAGGCGACGATGCGGTCGCGGCCGGCGCGTTTCGCGGCGTGCAGCCGTTCGAGCGCGATCGCCATCACCTCGTCTACGTTCGTGCCCTCGCGCGGGAAGCGCGCGAGCCCGGCCGAGAGCGTGAGCCGCACCGGCTCGGCGAGGCCGGTGCGCTGGATCTGGACCTCGGCCACCTCGCGCCGCAGCGCCTCGAGGCGGCCGACCAACGCCGGGTGCTCGGAGTCGAGGAACGCGACCACGAAGCGCTCGCCCGGCAGGCGCGCGACGAGATCGGTGTTGCGCACCGACTCGCGCAGCAGCTCCGCCACCCAGCGCAGGATCGCGTCGCCGAAGGCGTGGCCGTGGGCGTCGTTCAGCTGGCGGAACCGGTCGAGGTCGATCAACGCGATGCTGAGGGGCAGGTCGGCGCGCACGCTGCGGCGCGCCTCGCGCTCGAGGCAGCGCTCGAACGTCTCTGCGCGGATCAGGCCGGTGAGCGGATCGCAATGCGCGAAGCGCCGGAGCGTGCGCTCGCGCGTCGCGTTCGCGGTCCCGAAGGCCGTGGCGCAGGCCAGGATCAGGAGCTGGAGGCTCACGTTGGTGGCGTCCAGGTGCCGCGCGAGGTCGGCCGCCTTCGCGGGGTTGCCCGCGGCGAGCACGGGCGCCGCCGTCACCACCGAGACGAAGCCCAGCGAGCAGAACAGCCCGGTCGCGACGCACAGGCGCGGATCGCCGCGCAGCCCGGTCGCCAGCACGAGCAGCGGGAAGATCAGGAACACCGTTGCGTGTCGCATCCAGACGTCGGGCAGCTCGGCCCACAGCACCGCGGCGAATACCGCGCTCACGGCCGCGCCGTACACGAGCCCGCCGATCAGCGGCAGCAGCGCGACGCCGCGCGAGCGGCGCTGCACCTCGACCTCGGAGGCGGAGAACACCGCGGCCACGGCCGCGGCCACCAGGACGAAGCGGCCCGAGGCGTCGGGCGGGCCGAGCCCGAGGCCGATCCCGGCCGGCAGCAGGAGCAGCAGCAGGAGCCCCAGGTAGAGCGCGGCGCGGCTCTCCGCCGCGGTCCAGAGGCCCGCGATCAGCCGGTCCTCGGGGCGGCCCACCATCCACTCCGCCCAGCGGCGGCGGAAGTGATTCCACGGCGTGCGCGCGACGGCGGCAGCGGCCGGGGCAGCGATCGGGAGGGTGGGGCGGATGGGGGTCATGGGAGCTCCGAGGGGATCGGCCGATCCGAGGCTCTGCTTGAAGCGCCGGCCCGCCTTCGGGATCGTCGGGGAGATGGCCTGGCTCCCGCCGCACGGAATGCGTCGCGCGCTGGTGGCTCCGGGGCTGCTGCTCGCGCTCGCGCTCGCCCAGCTCGGCGGCTTCGCGTGGTTCGGGCTCTCGCCCTGGCTGGGCGGCGGCTTCGGCATGTTCGCCACGAACGACCACGGCGCCTTCCGGCGCGTGCGCGTGACCGAGCTCACCGCGGGCGACGAGCGGCCGGTGGCCGTGCCGGAGGCGCTCGAGCGTCTCCGGCGTCACGTGCGCGAGGTGCCGCGCGAGGCCAACCTGCGCCGCCTCGGCGCAGCGATCCGCGAGCGCGTGCCGGGCCTCGGCGCGCTGCGCATCGAGGTCTGGCGCACCGAGTTCGCGTCGGACGACCTCGCGCCGCGGCTCGTGCTGGTGGCGAGCGCGGAGCTTCCCTGATGGAGCTCGCGCTGCGGGTGTTCCTCGTCGTGCTCGTGCTCGACGCCCCGCTGTTCTGGTTCCAGCGCGTTCCGCTCCAGCTCGCCGCCGCGCTCGGGCTGATCTGGCCCGCGCTCGGCCGCGACGCCCGCTTCTGGGCCGTCCTCACCCTGCTCGTGGGCTGGCCGCTGTTCTGGAACTGGCCCTTCTCGGACAACCACGACTACCTGCGCGCGTTCGCCGCGCTCGCCGTCACGCTCGCGCTCACCACGCCGGAGCCCGAACGCGCGCTCCGGACGAGCGCGCGGCTGCTCGTCGGCGGCACCTTCTTCTTCGCCGTGCTCTGGAAGGTCGTGATCTCGCCCGACTGGCTCGACGGCACCTTCTTCCGCGTGACGCTGCTCTCGGATCCGCGCTTCCACGACCTCTGCGTCCTCAGCGGAGCCGCGAGCTGGCAGGTGCTCGACGCCTTCGACGCTGCGCTGCGCGGCCTTCCTGTCGGGCGCGGGCGGTTGGCCCGGCGACTTCGTCGAGCCGGCGCGCCTGCTTCCGCTCGCGCTCGCGCTCACGGGCTACACGGCCGTGATCGAGGCGAGCGTCGCGCTCACCTTCCTGTGGCCGCGCCTCGCGCGCTTCCGGAACGTGCTGCTGATCGCCTTCGGCGCCACCACCTTCGCCTTCGCCACAGTCCGCGGCTTCGGCTGGCTGCTGATGACGCTCGGCCTCGCCCAGTGCGAAGACGACGAACGTCGCGCGCGAATCGGCTACGTCGCGACGCTCCTCCTGATCGAGGTCTACTACAGCGTCCCGTGGACCCGCATGCTGATCGATGCGCTGGGCCTGTCGTAGCTACTCGGGCACCTTCATCCCCTTCTGCACCGCCGGGCGCGCGCCGATGCGCTCGAGCCAGGCGACTACCTTCTTCTGCTCGGTGATCTCCTTGGCGCCGAGGTCGAGGAGAACCTTCAGCCACGGGTAGTGCATGATGTCGCCGATCGAGTACGGGCCGGCGAGGTAGGGCCGTCCGTCGCCGAGGATGCGCTCGATCACGCCGAGCAGGCGCGCCACCTCACCGCGGAAGATCTCGATCATCTCCTGGTTCTTCTCGCCCGGCTTGCGGAGCGCGGCGCCGAGCCGGCCGAGGTTGGGGCCGATGCCGCCCGTCTGGAAGAACGCGTACTGGATCGCGGCGAGGCGTTGGCGCGGATCCTTCGGCAGGATCGTGCCCTTCGGATCGTGCTTCTCGCCGAGGTGCAGCAGGATCGCGCCCGACTCCCACACCACGAGCCCGTCGTCCTCGAGCACGGGAATCTTGTGGTTCGGATTCAGCGCCAGGAACTCCGGCGTGAGCTGCTCCTCGGCCTGGAGATTCCAGCGCCGCACCTGATAGGGCAGGCCGAGCTCCTCGAGCGCGATCGAAACCTTCTTGCCATTGGGCGTGGAGGCGGTGTGCAGTCGAATCATCTCGCGATTCTCCGTGGGCGTGCGCCCCTGTGATAGCGTGCGCGACGGGGAGGATCGACGTGGCGCGGAAGCTGGGGTTCGGTCTCTTCGCGCTGTTCGCGTTCGTCGTGCTGCTGACCTGGGCAGCCGGCAAGGGCTGGTTCGGCAGCCACGAGGGGCCGGGGAAGCCGAAGTCGGCCGAGCGTCCCGTCGCCGCGCGCCAGGCGGAAGCGAAGGCGCTGCGCGAGGCTGCGACGCAGATCGGCGTCTGGAAGCCGAAGCAGATCCTGTTCGGCGACCTGCACGTCCACACCACCTTCTCGCTCGACGCCTTCATGTTCAGCCTGCCGCTCGATGCGGGGCGAGGGCGCGCACCCGCCGGCCGACGCCTGCGACTTCGCGCGCTACTGCTCGGCGCTCGACTTCTGGTCGATCAACGACCACGCCGAGGGCATCACGCCGCAGCGCACTGGCGCGAGACGATGGAGTCGATCCGCCAGTGCAACGCCGTCGCGGGCGATCGCCGCCAACCCCGACACCGTCGCGTTCCTCGGCTGGGAGTGGACGCAGGTCGGCAGCGACGCCGGAGGACCACTACGGCCACAAGAACGTGGTGCTCGCGCAGACCGACGACGCGCACATCCCGGCGCGGCCGATCGGCGCGGCGCGCGGCGTCGCGAGCTCGTCGGCGGCGCGTCGCCCTCGGCCTCGGCTTCGTGGCGCTCGCTCGGCGGCGGCCGCCTGCACGACTTCGCGCGCTATCATGCGCGAGCGCGCCGCGCGTGCCGGTCTGCGACCCGGACGCGACACGTGCGCGAGCTGCCCGCCGACTGCACGAGTCCGCCGCCACGCCCGAGGTGCTGTTCCGCGAAGCTCGACGAGTGGGGCTTCGACGCGATGGTGATCCCGCACGGCACGACCTGGGGCTTCTACACGCCGCCGGGCTCGCGCGTGGGACAAGCAGCTCGTCGGCGAGCATGCACGACCCGGAGCGCCAGCGCGCTGCTCGAGATCTACTCCGGCCACGGCGACGGCGAGGTCTACCGCGACTGGCAGCGAGGTCGAGTTCGACGCCGACGGCAAGCGCGGTCTGCCCGCCGCCGCGGCCCGACTACCTGCCGACCTGCTGGCGCGCCGGCGAGATCATCCGCGCGCGCTGCCTGGCTGCGGGCGCGGCCGCCGACGAGTGCGAGCGCCGCGCGCAGGCACGCGCGCGCGCGAACGCCGCCGCCGCCGGCGTCGCCGTGCACCGCACCGTGCCGGGCGCGCGCGGCGCCGACTGGCTCGACGCCGGCCAGTGTCGCGACTGCCGCGACGCCCGCCTTCAACTACCGGCCCGGGCAGCTCGGCGCAGTACATGCTCGCGCTCGGCAACTTCGACGACGCCCGCAGCCGCCGCGCCGCTTCCGCTTCGGCTTCATCGGCTCGAGCGACAACCACTACGCGCGCCCGGGCACCGGCTACAAGGAAGTGCTCGCGCGCGGCATGCACCGAGTCGCTCGGCGGCCGGCGCGACGCGAGCGGGCCGATCGCGCGCATGCTCGCTGCCGCCCGAGGAGCCGAAGACGCTCGAGTCGCGGCCCTTCACGGTCGAGCACGCCGGGCTTCCAGGTCTTCGAGACGGAGCGCCAGGCCTCGTTCCTCACGACCGGCGGCCTCGTCGCGCGTGCACGCCGACGGCCGCGACCGCGACGCGATCTGGGAGGCGCTCCAGCGCCGCGAGGTCTACGGCACCAGCGGCCCGCGCATCGCTGCTCTGGTTCGACCTGCTGAACCCGCCGGGCTCGCGCGGCAGCGCCGGTGCCGATGGGCGGCGAGGTCGCGATGGGCGACGCGCCCGATCTTCCAGGTGCGCGCGGTCGGCTCCTTCGAGCAGAAGCCCGGCTGCCCCGACTACGTCGCTCGGCGCGCTCGGCGCCGAGCGACCTCGCAGCACCTCTGCAAGGGCGAGTGCTACTACCCGTCCGACCAGCGGCGCCTCATCACGCGCATCGAGATCGTGCGCATCCGGCCGCAGGCGGCAGCCGGGCGAGCCGGTGGACGCGCTGATCGACGACCCGTGGCGCAGCTTCGCCTGCGAGCCCGACCCCGCCGGCTGCGCGGCCACCTTCCCCGATCCCGACTTCGCGCGCGACGGCCGCGACGCGGTCTACTACGCGCGCGTCTTCGAGACGCCGCAGCCAGGCGATCAACGGCGAGCAACCTGCGCTGCGAGCGCGACGCGCAGGGCAACTGCACGAAGGTGAAGCTGTGCCCCGGCGACGGGAGGCGACGCCGACGACTGCCTCGGCGAGAACGAGCCGCGCGCCTGGTCGTCGCCGATCTTCGTGGACTTCGGCCGGAGCCGCCGATGATCCGCTGCACCGTCGAGGACGAGATCGCGACGCTCGTCATCGACCGCCCCGAGAAGCGCAACGCGATGACCTATGCGCTGCTCGGCGACTTCCTCGCGGCCGTGAAGCGCGCCGGCGAAGACCCGGCCGTGCGCGTGGTGATCGTGACCGGCGCGGGCGGCGCCTTCTGCGCGGGCACCGACCTCGCCGACCTCGCGACCGTCCCGGGTCCCGACCGCGGGCTGCGCGGAAGTGAAGAGGAGAGCGAGCGCTGGTGGCCGCTCGTGGCGTGCCCGAAGCCGGTGATCGGCGCGATCGACGGCGTGGCCGTCGGCATGGGCGCCGAGTTCACCAGCCAATGCGACGTGCGCATCGCGTCGACGCGCGCGCGCTTCGCCTGGAACTTCGCGCACCGCGGCCTCGTGCCCGACACGGGCGCCGGCACCTGGCTCCTGCCGCGCCTGCTCGGCCCCGCGCGCGCCCTCGAGCTGCTCTACTCCGGCCGCTTCGTCGGCGCCGAGGAGGCGCTCGCCCTCGGCTACGTGACGCGCGTGGTCTCGCCCGAGGAGTGCCTGCCCGCCGCGCGCGAGCTCGCGCAGAGCTTCCTCGCCGGCTCGCCGTTCTCGCAGCAGCGCATCAAGGCGCTCGTCTACCGCGGCCTCGCGCGCGCGCAGGGCGAGCACATGGCGGCGCACACCGAGGCGCTCACGGCCTGCTTCCGCTCGGCGGACCACAAGGAAGGCGTCGCCGCCTTCCTCGAGAAGCGTCCGGCGCGGTTCACCGGTAGCTAGAGCCGGGCGCGCGTCGCTCTGGTATCTAGAGGCTCCTCGCGCGGAGGCCGAACATGAATTGGGGAACCCTGCTCACCGGCAGCACGCCCGGTCTCGTGGACATCGCCGTGTTCCTCGGGCGAGTGGCGATCGGCGTCTGCTTCGTGATCCACGCGCTCGGCAAGCTCGGCCTGGTCGGCACGGGCAACCTGGCGGGCTTCACGGAGTGGCTGCGCAGCCTCGGCGTGCCGTACCCGTGGGTGCAGGCGCGCATCGCGATGCTCTCGGAGCTCGGCGGCGGCAGCCTCCTCGCGCTCGGCCTGTTCACGCGGCCCGCCTGTCTGATCCTGATCGGCACCATGGCCGTGGCGGGCCTGCTCGGCCACAAGGGCGCCGGCTACCTGATCACGAACAATCCTCCCGGCGCCGAGTACACGATCAACCTCGCGGTGGTCTGCTTCATGTTCCTGCTGATCGGTCCGGGCGTGCTCTCGCTCGACAAATTGATCTTCTGATGGGGCGTCTCGACGGCAAGGTCGCGCTCGTCACCGGGGGCGCGCGCGGGACGGGCGAGCAGGTGGCGCGGCTGTTCGTCGCCGAAGGCGCGCGCGTGATGATCGGCGATCTGCTCGAGGCCGAGGGTGAGGCGGTCGCGAAGGACCTCGGCGAGGCGGCCGCTTTCGTGCGCCTCGACGTCTCGTCGGAGCCGGACTGGACGCGCGCCGTCGAACGCACGCTTGCCCGCTTCGGCGGCCTCTCCGTGCTGGTGAACAATGCCGCCATCCTCCAGATGAAGCCGCTCGAGGAGACCACGCTCGCCGACTACGAGCGCCACGTGCGCGTGAACCAGATCGGCCCCTTCCTCGGCATGCGCAGCGTGGTCGCGGCGATGAAGCAGGGCGGCGGCGGCTCGATCGTGAACGTCTCGTCGGTGGACGGGCTCACTGCGAAGCCCCACATCGTGGCGTACGCCGCCACCAAGTGGGCGCTGCGTGGCATGACGCGGGTGGCGGCGCTCGAGCTCGGCAAGCACGGCATCCGCGTGAACGCGGTGTGCCCCGAGGTCGGCGGCCCGGCGATGCGTGCGCCGTACGTGCCCGCCGGCATCGAGGTCGAGAAGACCCTCGCCTTCGCGCACGGCATCATCCCGTACCAGCGCGCGCGCGAGCCCATCGAGCTCGTGCGCGACGTGGCCCGCATGGTGCTGTTCCTCGCCTCCGATGAGAGTCTCTCGTGCACCGGGGCCGACTACGCCGTGGACGCGGGCTGGACCGCCGGCCGGCTCTCTTCGAAGGCCTGACGCATGCGCTCCGGCCTGCGTGCGCTCTCGGAGATCGCCCGCTTCGACGAGGAAGTCGACGTGGCCGTGGTAGGGCTCGGCTGCGCGGGCGCAGCAGCGGCGATCGAGGCGGCGAGCGCGGGCGCGCGCACCGTCGTGCTCGAGCGCGCGAGCGGCGGCGGCGGCACCTCCGCGCTCTCCGGCGGCGTGTTGTACCTCGGCGGCGGCACGAAGCTGCAACGCGCGTGCGGCTTCGAAGACTCGCCCGAGGCCATGTTCGCCTACCTGATGGCCTCGGTGGGCGATGCGCCGGACGAGGCGAAGACGCGCCTCTACTGCGAGGGCAGCGTCGCGCACTACGACTGGATCGTCGCGCAGGGCGTGCCGTTCAAGGAGACGTTCTACCTCGGCGTGTCCGGCGAGCCGCCCACCGACGACGGCCTCGTCTGGTCGGGCTCGGAGCGCTGCCACCCCTTCTGCGACGTGGCGAAGCCCGCGCCGCGCGGCCACGTGCCCCAGCATCCGCACCAGACCGGCCACGTGCTGATGAAGCACCTCGTCGAGAGCACGAAGGGGAGCGGCGCTGCGATCGAGAGCGACGCGCGCGTGACGGCGCTGGTCGTGGACGCCGACGGCGCCGTGGTGGGCGTCGTGGCGACGCGCTTCGGAACCGAGCGCACCGTTCGCGCGCGCGGCGGCGTGATCCTCACCACCGGCGGCTTCATCCACGCCGACGACATGCTGCGGCGTCACGTGCCGCTCGCGCTGCGCTGCAAGGTGCGCGTGGGCGCGGAGGGCGACGACGGCTCGGGCATCCGGCTCGGCATGGCGGCGGGCGCCGCCACGCTCCACATGGACAAGGCGTCGATCTCGCTGCCGGTGACGCAGCCGTGGGGGCTCAAGCGCGGCGTGCTCGTGAACGCGCAGGGTCAGCGCTTCATCAACGAGGACGCGTACTACGGCCGGCTCGGCGAGGCCGCGCTCTTCCACCAGGGCGGGCGCGCCTGGCTGGTGGTGGACGACGAGGTCTTCGAGCAGCCCGACTACATCAAGCGCGTGGCGGCCGTGGGCGAGACGCCCGAGGAGCTCGAGCGCGAGCTCGCCCTGCCGGAGGGCAGCCTCGCCGCGACGCTCGCGGTCTACAACCGGCACGCCGAGCGCGGCCAGGACCCCGTGTTCGGGAAGCAGCACCACTATCTGAAGCCGCTCACCGTGCCGCCCTTCGGCGCCATCGACTGCACCACCGAGAAGGCCATCTACGCCGCCTTCACGCTCGGTGGTCTCGCCACCGACGTGGACGGCGCGGTGCTCGATCCCGAGGGCCGCACGATCCCCGGCCTGTTCGGCGCCGGCCGTGCCACGTCCGGCATCTCGGTCGGCAGCTACTCGAGCGGCCTCTCGCTCGGCGACGGCACCTTCTTCGGACGGAGGGCCGGGCGCAGCGCTGCCGCGCGGAGCCGGCGCGCTTGAAGCGAGGCCTCGCGCTGCTGGCGCTGCTCGCACTCGCTTGCACGTCGCCCACTGGCATCCGCCGCGTCGACGCGCGCGAGGTGCACCGGACGCTCACGGCGAACGTGCTCTCGAACGGCGAGCCGAGCGTGCCTACCTGGCAGACGCTCCAGCGTCTAGGCCTCCGCGAGCTGTTCGACCGCGACCCGGCGGCGGCCGTCGAGGCGCTCCATCAGACGCTGATCGGGAATCCGAGCACGGGCGGCCGGCTGTTCGCGCTCGCCGAGCTCTCCTTCTGGCTGGGCGAGCGCACGCACGATCGTGCCCGCTACCTCACGAGCGCCGTCTACGCCTACGCCTTCTTGTTTCCGCCCGAGGGCACGGACCCGCCCGAGGCCACCGACCCGCGCTATCGCGTCGCGTGCGACCTCTACAACCGCGGCCTCACCGAGGGGATGTCTTCCGTGAAGCTCGCGGCCGAAGACTGGGCCGGGGAGACGGTGCAGCTCCCGATCGGGGAGCTCGCGGTGGCCTTCGACCGCCGCGACCTCGAGTGGGCGGGCTGGCGCCTCGGCGACTTCCTGCCGGCCGCGTACTTCGAGGTGCGCGGCCTTCGCAACCGCTACCGCTATCCGGGGATCGGCGCGCCGCTCGTCGCGAGCCTCGCCGAGCCGGTCGGCGGCTCCGAAGCCGCGCTCCAGCGCGCGCACATTCCGCCGCGCCTCAAGGTGCCGGTGTCGGGCTTCCTGCGCATCGACGATGCGCGCGCGCAGCTCCTCTCCGGCCACCTCTCTGCGCGGCTCGAGCTGTTCTCGCAGGACGAAGCGACCTCGGTCGACGTCGAGGGCAAACGCGTGCCGCTCGAGTTCGAGACCAGCTCGGCGCTGGCCTACTCCCTCGACGGGCCGCCCATCTGGTGGCAGGAGCTGCGCGGCTTCCTCTACGGCGGCGTAGTGCCGCGCCTCACCGCAGCGCCGAAGGACCAGATCCTGTTCCTGCACCCCTATCAGCCCGGCCACATCCCCGTCGTGCTGGTGCACGGGACGGCCTCGAGCGTCGTGCGTTGGGCCGAGCTCGTGAACGAGCTCGAGGCCGACCGCGCGATCTCGAACCACTACCAGCTCTGGCTGTATCGCTACGACTCCGGCAACCCGATCGGCTTCTCTGGCGGAGTCTTCCGGCAGGCGCTCACCGAGACGCTCCGCGAGCTCGATCCGGACGGGCGCGACCCGGCGCTCCAGCAGATGGTCGTGATCGGTCACAGCCAGGGCGGACTGCTCACCAAGCTCACCGTGATCGACAGCCAGGACGGCTTCTGGCGCAACGTGTCCAGGAAGCCCATCGAGCAGATGAAGATGGATCCCGAGGAGCGCGAGGTGGTCGAGCGCAGCACGTTCTTCACGCCGCTGCCGTTCGTGAAGCGCGTCGTCTTCATCGCGACGCCGCACCACGGCAGCTACCTCACGCTGCAGCGGCTCGGCCGCTGGGTCGCGAGCCTGGTCGAGGTCCCGAACGGCCTCGGCCAGCTCACCTTCGACATCATGACGCGCAACAAGGACGATCTGCTGATGCGCTCGCTCGATCGCTCACCGACGGCGATCGACAACATGACGCCGAAGAATCCCTTCCTGCGGACGCTCGCGAAGCTGCCGATCGCGGAGAGCATCCACGCGCACTCGATCATCGCGGTGAACGGCGACGGCCCGCCCGAGCAGGGCGCCGACGGCGTCGTGCAGTACAAGAGCGCCTTCCTGAAGGGAGTCGATTCGACGCTGGTCGTGCACTCGAACCACTCGTGTCAGGGGAACTTCGCCACGATCGAGGAGGTGCGACGCATCCTGCGCGAGCACGCCGGGCTGCTGTGAAGCTATGGTGCTTCTCCATGCTGCGCGTCGCTTCGCTCGCCGGCCTCGCCCTCCTCGCGGGCACGCTCGGTTGTCGCTCGATGTACTATGGCGCGCTCGAGAAGGTGGGCATCCAGAAGCGGCACATCCTGGCCGACCGCATCGAGGACGGCCGCGAGGCGCAGCAGGATGCCGAGGAGCAGTTCCAGGACGCCTTCGAGCGCTTCAAGACGGCGACGAGCTTCGAGGGCGGCGAGCTGGAGGCTACGTATCGCGCGCTCGCGGACGAGCTCGACGAGAGCGAGGAGCGCGCCGCCGACGTGCGCGAGCGCATCACCTCGATCGAGCAGGTGGCCGCCGACCTGTTCGTCGAATGGGAGGGCGAGATCGGGCAGATCTCGCGGGCGGACCTGCAGCAGAAGAGCCGGCAGCAGCTCCAGGAGACGCGCGCGCGCTTCGGGAGGCTGCTCGCCGCGATGAAGCGCGCCGAGCGCAAGATGGACCCGGTGCTCGTCGCCTTTCGCGACCAGGTGCTGTTCCTGAAGCACAACCTCAACGCGAGCGCGATCGCGTCGCTCGAGACGCAGGCGACCGAAATCCAGAGCGACGTGGACGCTCTGGTGCGCGACCTGCAGGCCTCGATCCGCGAGGCCGACGCCTTCCTGGCCACGCTCGAGCAGGGCTGACGATGGCGAGCCCGCGGCCTTCGATTCGTCAGCTCGAGTGCGCAGTGGCTGTCGCCGACGCGCTCCACTTCGGCCGCGCGGCGCGCGCCTGCGACATCACGCAGCCTGCGCTCTCTGCGCAGATCCAGGCCTTCGAGGAGCTGCTCGGCCTGCGCCTCTTCGAGCGCGGCCGGCGCGGCGTGATCGTCACCACGGCGGGCGCAACGGTGATCGAGCAGGCGCGTGCGGCGCTCGTGGGCCTCGACCGGCTCGTCGAGAGCGCGGTGAGCCAGGCGGAGCCGCTCACGGGAACGCTGCGGCTCGGCGTGATCCCCACCGTGGCTCCCTATCTGTTGCCGCCGCTGTTGCCGGCCGTGCGACGCGCGTGGCCGAAGCTGCGCCTCGTGCTGCGCGAGGAGCAGACCGCGCGGCTGGTCGAGCAGCTCGCGCTCGGCGCCCTCGAGCTGCTGCTGCTCGCGCTGCCGGTGGAGCAGGCGGCGCTCGAGGAGCTGGAGCTCCTGCGCGAGCCCTTCTGGTTCGTGGCGCCGTCCGCGCATCGGCTCGCGAAGCCGCGCGGCCCGATCGCCGAGGCCGCGCTCGCCGGCGAGGAGATTCTGCTGCTCGAGGATGGGCACTGCCTGCGCGCGCAGGCGCTCGACGTGTGTCGCCGCGCCGGCGTCGAGACGCCGGGCCGCATCCAGGCCACGAGCCTCTCGACGCTGGTGCAGATGGTCGCGAACGGGCTCGGCGTGACCCTGCTCCCGGAGCACGCGCTCCAGGTCGAGCTGCGCTCCGACACGGGGCTCGTGGCGCGGCCGTTCAAGAAGCCCGCGCCCTCGCGCACCCTCGGCCTCGCGTGGCGCCCGGGCGCCGCGCGCGCGGCCGAGTATCGCCTGCTCGGCCAGACGCTCGCGGCCGCGCTCGCCGCCAAGAGCGGCGCGAGGCGGCGCACGTGAGCGAGGCGAGCATCTGCGTGTACTGCGCGTCGAGCCAGAGCTGCGCGCCCGTCTATCACGACGCCGCGTGGCGGCTGGGCGTGGTCCTCGCGGAGGCGGGCTTCACGGTCGTCTACGGCGGCGGCGCCACGGGCTCGATGGGCGCCGTCGCGAACGGTGCGCTCGCGCGCGGCGGACGTGTGGTGGGCGTGCTGCCGCGCTTCATGGCCGAGCTCGAGTGGGGACACGACCGGCTGAGCGAGCTGCACCTGGTGGACGACATGCGTACGCGCAAGCACGAGATGCTCTCGCGCAGCCAGGGCGTGGTCGCGCTGCCCGGCGGCTCGGGCACGCTCGAGGAGCTGCTCGAGGCGATCAGCCTGAAGCGGCTCGGTATCTTCCTGGGCCCGATCGTGCTCGTGAACACGAACGGCTTCTTCGATCCGCTGCTGGCGCTGCTCGCAAACGCCGTGGACGAGCGCTTCATGGACGAGCGCCACCGCGCGATGTGGCAGGTGGTGGCCGAGCCCGAGCAGGTGCCCGCCGAGCTCGCGGCGGCGCCTCTCTGGGACGCGGCCGCCCGCCACTTCGCGCGGACCTAGCTCGGGGCTCCCTCCTCGGTCTGCCGCGCGAACTGCGTCGCGAGCGCGAACGTCACCGAGAGCAGCACGGGTCCGAGGAAGAGCCCGAGCATGCCGAAGGCCGCGAGGCCGCCGAGCACGCCGAAGAACACCACGAGGAAGTGGATCGGCACCTGGCCGCCGCTGATCAGCACGGGCCGCAGCACGTTGTCGATCGAGCTGACGAGCACGAGGCCGTACACCGCCATGCCGATCGCGGACGTGGTGTGGCCGCCGACCAGCAGCCAGAGCGAGGCGCCCATCCAGAGCAGGGCCGGGCCCGCCGGGATGAAGGAGGCCACGAACGTGAGCGCGCCCAGCGCCACCGGCGAGGGCACGCCGAACAGCGCGTAGCCGATCCCGGCCACCACCCCCTGCACGAGCGCGGTGCCGATCAGCCCGAACACGACCGCGCGCACCACGCCGCCCACGTGCTCGAGCACGCGCGGGGCGCGGGGGAAGGCGATCCGCACGAACCGCGACACCTGAGCGGTGAGGTTCTCGCCGTCCAGGTAGAAGAAGAACAGGCACAGCACGGTGATGGTGAACTTGAAGACGTTGCTCGCGAGGCCGCCGGCGATGGTCGCGAGCTGGCCCGACACCTGGCTCGCGTAACGCGTGACGTACTGGACGACGGCGGTGGGGTCGACCACGGACACCTTGAGCTTCGCGAGCCGTTCGGCGAGCCACGGACGTGCCATCACCCACTCGGGAAAGGGGGCGCCCGCGTCGAGCCACCCGCGCACCACGCCGATCGAATGCGAGGCCTCGCTCGCGAGGGCGACGAGCATCCAGGCCACGGGGATGCCGACACCGAGGGCGACCGCGCCCGTGAACAGCCCGGCCGCGACGCGCGGGCGCCTCGTGACGCGCGCCACCGCGCGGTAGAGCGGCCAGGTGACGTAGGCGAGGATCCCCGCCCAGATCACCGGCACCACGAAGGGCTGGATCACGTAGTAGGTCGCGACGAGCAGGCCGAGCCCGCCGCCCACGCGTGCGGCGATCGCGCCCGCGCTCCGGTCCGAGGCCCGATCCGCGCTCATCGCGGCGCTTCGAGCAGCGCGTCCAGCGCCGCGAGCGCGTCGCCGAGGTCCTTCCGCACGAGCACGCTCCGGATGCCGAGCTTCTCTGCCGCGGCCACGTTGCTCGCGGCGTCGTCGAGGAAGAGCGCGCGTTCGGGCGCGATGCCTCCGAGCCTCTCGAGCGCCAGCTCGAAGATGCGCGGATCGGGCTTGCGGATGCCGACCTCGCTCGAGTCCACGATCACCTGGAACAGCTCGTCGGCCGGCACGAGCTTGCGCCAGCCGTCGCGGAACTCGTGCGCGTTGTTCGTGATCAGCGCGGTGCGATAGCCGTGCGCGACGATCCGCTGCGCGCGCTCCACCATCGACGCGCGCGCGCCGTCGCCGCGCCCCATCAGCGCGAACAGCCGGAACGGGTCGGTGTCGATGCCCTCGGCCCGGCCGAGGGAGATGATCGCGTCGCGCGCCTCGAGCAGCGGAATCTCGCCGCGCTCGAGCCGGTGCCAGGGATGATCGGTGTCTTCGTGGTAGGGCCCGAACACGATCTCGAGCACGCGGCCCGGCGCGGCGCCGAGCGAAACGCCGAGCTCCTCCGCCGCGTCGAACGGCGAGGGGGTGAACACCCCGCCGAAATCGAACAAGACTGCGTCGATCGAGGCCTTCACCGAACGTCCCTCGTGCCGAGCGCGAGAGATGACGGACCGGAGCCCGGTCGTCCGTGCGCGCGGCGGCTTGCGGCTGCAGCTGACGGCGCTTCGCGCCGCAGCTGAGCCGCCCGACGGCGGCGCTTCGCGCCGCGGAGTCTTCATCGTCATGCGCCCGCGAGCTTCGCCATCAGCTCGAGCGCCTCGTCCTGCTCGGTGTGCAGTGTGAGGCCGTCCACGCCGAGCTCCTGCCAGGCGCGGAAGCGCTCGCGGATGCGCTCGGGCGGCCCGATCAGCGCCGCCTGGTCCACGTACTCGTCGGGCACGGCGGCGATGGCCTCCTCGCGGCGGCCGGCGAGGAACAGCTCCTGGATGCGTGCCGCAGCCTCGGGGTAGCCACGCCGCGCCATCATCTCCTTGTGGAAGTTCTTGCTCTTCGCACCCATCCCGCCCACGTAGAGCGCGGTGAAGGGCTTCTGCGCGTCGAGCGCGGCCTTCACGTCGTTCGTGACGTTCACCTGGCAGCCGGCCTGGATCGCGAGCGCTCCCCACTTGCGGCCCGCGCGCGCGAGGCCCTCTTCGAGCCACGGCCGATACACCGCCTTCGTCTCGGGGTTGTATCCCATCGGCAGCCAGCCGTCGGCCAGCTCGGCCGTGAGCTTCACGTTCGCGGGCGTGCCGGTGCCGAGGTAGATGGGCGTGTTCGGGTCGGTGTGCAGCACGCTCTTGAGCGGCTTGCCGAGCCCGGACGAGCCGGGCCCGCGGTAGGGCAGGGCGATCTCCTTGCCGTCGTGCGCGACGGGGCCTTCCCGCCGCAGCACCTTGCGCATGATCGTCACGTAGTCGCGCAGACGCACGCGCGGGTCGCCCCACGGCTGTCCGTACCAGCCTTCGACGATCTGCGGGCCCGAGAGTCCGACGCCGATGATCACGCGGCCGCCGCCTGCGAGCTGGTCGACGGTGGCCATCGCGAGCGCGGTGGCGGCGGGCGTGCGCGCCGCCGCCTGGATCACCGCGGTGCCGAGCCGGATGCGCTTCGTGTGCGCAGCGAGAAAGGCGAGCGGGGTGATGGCGTCCTGTCCGTAGATCTCGGCCGTCCAGACCGAGTCGAAGCCGAGGCGCTCGGCGAGCTGCACGCGCTCGACCGGCACCTTCACCTTCGGATTCGCCCAGGGCAGGGCCAGGCCGAGCTTCATCCGTGTGGCTCCTCGGCGCGCGAGTATACTCGGCCGCGTGCTGCGCGGTCTCACGCGTTTCCTGGGCAGTCTCGTGCTGCTCGTGCTCGTGGCCGCGCTGATCGGTGCCGCCTGGATCGCGTTTTGCATCGTGCGCTACGACCAGACCGAAACGGTCGAATCGATGCGCGCGAAGGTCACGGCGCTCGGCGGCCTCGCGGATGCCGTGAAGGAGCGGCCCGCCGGGCGTCCCAATCTCGTGCTGATCCTGTTCGACGATCTCGGCTGGGGCGACCTCGGCGCGTATCGCAGCGAGGCGCCCGCCACGCCGCGGCTCGACCGGCTCGCGGCGCAGGGTGCCGTGTTCGAGAACTTCTACTCGGCTGCTCCCTACTGCACGCCGTCGCGCGCGGGCCTGCTCACCGGCCGCTGGCCGATCCGCAGCGGACTCACCCAGGTGGTGTTCCCGAGCGGCCATCCGATCGACCTCGTGCAGCGCGCGACGGGCCGGCCCATCCGCCTGCCCGCCGACGAGATCACGCTGGCCGATGCGCTCCGCGCCGGCGGCTACGCCACGATGATGGTCGGCAAGTGGCATCTCGGCGCCGAGTCGCCGTCGCTGCCGACCGACCTCGGCTTCGAGCACTTCTTCGGCGTGCTGCACAGCAACGACATGCAGCCGCTCCCGCTCTGGCGCGACCGCGAGATCGTGGAGCCGCATCCCATCGACCAGACCACGCTCACGCGCCGTTACACGGACGAGGCGGTGGCCTTTCTCGAAGCGAGCCACGAGCGCCCGTTCTTCCTGTACGTGGCGCACAGCTTCCCGCACGAGCCGCTGCACGCCTCCGCGGAGCAGGCGGGGAAGAGCCCGGATGGCCTGTACGGCGACGTCATCGCGGATCTCGATGCGAGCACGGGTGCGATCGTGGACGCGCTCGAGCGGCTCGGGCTCGCGAGGAACACGCTCGTCCTCGTCACCAGCGACAACGGCCCGTGGTTCGAAGGCAGCCCCGGCGCGCTGCGCGGCCGGAAGAACGACGTGTTCGAGGGCGGCATGCGCGTGCCGCTGATCGCGCGCTGGCCCGGGCGCGTGGCGGCCGGGCAACGCATCGAGTCCGTGGCGGCCGCGATCGACGTGCTGCCCACCGCGCTCGCTCTCGCGGGCATGCCGCTCCCGGCGGACCGTGTGATCGACGGCGTGGACCTCGCGCCGCTCCTGTTCGGGCGCGGCGCCGAGCCGCCCGAGCGCCCCATCTTCTACTACGAGGACCGCGCGCTCTACGCGGCGCGCCTCGGGCGCTGGAAGGCGCACCGGCGCCACGGCGTGTTCGGCGGGCTCGCGGCCGACTGGCCCGTGGTGCCGCTGATGCCGAAGGGCCCGTGGCTGTTCGACCTCCAGCGCGACCCCGACGAGTCGTACGACGTGTCGATGAAGAAGCCCGAAGAGCTCGAGCGCCTGCTGGGCGTGATGCGCCAGTTCGACTCCGACCTCGCGACGAATCCGCGGGGCTGGCGCAGATGAGGCTTGCTGCGGAGCGGGCCGGATAGGAAACTGGCCTCTCTCGCGGAGGGGGTCTTGGCCGACGCACGGCGGGTCAGCGAGGACTGGCATCGTCTCGCGGTGGAGCAGGCCGCCGTCGGCATCATCCAGCTCGGTCCCGACGGCACGCTCTGGGAGGCGAACCCGGGCTTCTGCCGGATGCTGCGTGCCGCTGCCGACGAGCTGCTGGGCAAGGGCCTCGCCGAGCGGATCCACCCCGAAGACGCCGCCCGCTGGCGCAGCTGGGTCGAGCGCGCCGAGGAGGGGGACGTCGACGCCTACGTGCTCGAGGTGCGTGGCCTCCGACCCTCCGGCGGGGTGGTCTGGCTCGAGGCCAGCGTCACCATCGCGCGCGACGAATCCGGGCGGATGCGGTTCAGCGTGGGGGTCGTGCAGGACGTGTCGGCGCGCCACGACGCGGAGCGGGCGCTCCGCCGCCGGGTGGCGAAGTTCTTCGCCGCATTCGACGCCGTGCAGGCTCCGATGACGCAGACCGATCCTGCGAGCGGACGCTTCGAACGGGCGAACCCGCCGTTCTGCGAGCTGACCGGCTACACCGAGAGTGAGCTGCTCGAGCTGACGATGGAGCAGCTCACCCATCCCGAGGACCGAGGGAGCGAGGCGGACGTGTCGTCGGGCTTCACGCCCGAGAAGCGCTATCTGCGCAAGGACGGCGCCGTCCTCTGGGCGATCCGGTACGCGAGCCCGATGTATCACGACTCGGGCGAGCTCTTCCGGACGCTGTCCGCCTGGGTCGACGTCAGCGGGCGCCGGCGCATCGAGGAGGCGCTCGGGCTCAGCGAGGCGCGGTTTCGCACGCTGGCCGAAGCGGGCCCCTTCATGGTCTACAGCTCCGACGCGGAGGGCCTGCCCAGCTACCTGAGCCCTTCGCTCGTCGCGTACCTGGGCCTCACGGTCGAGCAGGTTCGCGACGAGGACGTGTTGCACAGCATCGTCCACCCCGAGGACTTCGCGCAGGTCGCGGAGCTGCGCGCGCCGGTGGCGGAGGCGGCGACCGCCGAGCTGCGTCTCCGGCGGGCCGACGGCGTGTTCCGCTGGTTCCTGGCGCGGACCGTCGGGCTCCGAGACGACGCCGGCCGCTTCCTGCAACGGATCGGCAGCCTCACCGACATCCACGACCGCAAGCAAGCGGAGCTCGCGCTCGCCGGCAGCGAAGAGCGCTTCCGTATCGCCAGCGAGGCCGTCGACGGCTTGATCTACGACGTCGACCTCACCACCCGTCATACGTACCGCTCGGCGGGGTTCACGGCGATCCTCGGCTGGGCGCTGGACGAGATCGCGCCGACCGTCGAAGCATGGGTCGAGCTGATCCATCCCGACGACCGCGAGGCGACGCTCGAGCGAAGCGCAGCGGCGATGGAGGCGGGCCTCGAGTCGTTTGCGCTCGAGTACCGCGCGCGCCACAAGGCAGGACACTGGGTCGACCTGTGGGACAACCAACGGGTTCTTCGCGATGCGAAGGGCGAGCCGCTTCGCATCGTGGGCCACAGCATCGACGTCACCGCCCGAAAGCGCGCAGAGGAAGCGCTGCGCGCCAGCGAGGCGCGGCTCGCGGCGCTCGCCAACGCCTCGCCGGCTCTGTTCTGGAGCACGACCGTCGACGGCACGAACAGCTGGGCTAGCGAGGCGTGGCTGCGGTACACGGGCCGTCCCGTGGCGGAGCCCGGGGCCTGGCCGGAGCAGCTGCACCCGCTCGACGCCGAGCGCTCGCTCTCCGCCTGGCAGAGCGCGCTCGCGGAAGAAAGTCATTTCACGATCGAGAACCGCATCCGCCGCCACGACGGGGAGTACCGCTGGTTCCTGACCCGCGCCGTACCGCTGCGTGACACGGACGGCTCGGTCACGGGCTGGATGGGCGCGACCACGGACATCCACGACCTGAAGCTCGCGGAGGAGACGCTGCGCGAGAGCGAGGAGCGCTTCCGCATCCTCGCCGACGGCGCGCCCGTCCTGATCTGGGTGAACGGCCTCGAGGGCTGCGAATTCGTGAACCGCGCCTATCGGGAGTTCCTCGGCGTCGGTGACGTCGACGTGAAGGGCGGCGACTGGGTCCGCTTCGTCCACCCGGACGACCGGGAGTCGTACCTGTCGGCGTATGCGGGCGCGTTGGAGAAGCAGCTCCCGTTCCAGCGGGAGTTCCGCTTCCGGCGGCACGACGGCGAGTATCGATGGATGCTCTCGGCCGGCTCGCCGCGCCGGAGCGCTTCCGGAGACCTGCTCGGTTACGTCGGGTCCACCTTCGACATCACCAGCCACAAGCAAGCCGAAGCCGCGCTGCGTGAAGACGACCGTCGCAAGGACGAGTTCCTGGCGACCCTCGCGCACGAGCTGCGAAATCCGCTCGCACCGATCCGGAATGCGGTCGAGGTGCTGCGCCTCGAGCCGACCGAGAGCCCGCATCTCGAATGGGCGCGCGGCATGATCGACCGCCAGGTCGATCAGCTCTCGCGGCTGGTCGACGACCTGCTCGAGGTCAGCCGCATCACGCGCGGCATGCTGTCGCTGCGCACCGAGCGCGTCGAGGTGTCTCGGCTCTTCCGCGACGTCGTGGAGGCGAGCGGGCCTTCGCTCGGACAGCAGGGCCACGAGGTCGACGTGAGCGTGCCCCGAGAGGCGCTGTTCCTGCGCGCCGATCCGGTGAGGCTCGCGCAGGTCCTCGGGAACCTGCTCGACAACGCGGCCAAGCACTCCGGCACGAAGGAGCGCATCCGGCTCTCCGCCGCGCGCGAAGGCGGCCGTGTCCGGCTGTCGGTGGAGGACGGCGGCCGCGGCATGACCGCGGAAGAGACGCTCCGGGTGTTCGAGCTGTTCTATCGCGCCGGCGGTCACGCAGACCATCGGCCCGGGCTCGGCGTCGGCCTCGCCCTCGTCAAGAGCCTGATCGAGCTCCACGGCGGTACGGTGGAGGCGTACAGCGCCGGGCTCGGCCGCGGCAGCCGCTTCAGCGTCTACCTGCCCCTGCTCGAGGCGGAGCGCCCGCTGCTCGCGCCGGCTCCCGCGCCCGAGCCGCTGCAGGTGGAGCGTCTCCGGGTTCTCGTGGTGGACGACAACGAGGACTCGACGGAGTCGCTCGCCGCGCTGCTGAAGATGTGGGGGCACGAGGTGGAGACGGCGGCCGACGGCATCGAGGCCTGCGAGAGGGCGGAGCGCTTCCGGCCCGACGTGGCCCTGCTCGACCTCAGCATGCCGCGGCTCGACGGCTACGGAGCGGCACGCCGGATCCGCCTCGCTCCGTGGGGCGCGGAGATCGTGCTGGTCGCGCAGACGGGATGGGGCCAGGCGTCGGACCGGCGCCTCGCCGAAGCGGCCGGCTTCGACTTTCATCTCACCAAGCCGGTGAACTTCGTCGCCCTGCGCAAGATCCTCGCCGAGGCGCGAGACGGGCCGGATGGGTAGCCGCGAGAATCGGGCCCCCGCAGCCCTCGCACTTCTCGCGCTGCTCGCACTTCTCGTGCTCGGCTGCGGGCCATGGGGCCCGCAGGGCATCCTCACCGGAGGCCCGTTCCTTCCTCGGCACGGCGAGCGCGCGCTGCCCGAGAAGGTCTACGAACAGGTCGCCGTCACGGTGACCGACGATGCGCACGTCGCCGAGCTGATGGCCCCGGTGCTGCGGCGCCAGTTCGCGATCGAGATCGGTAGCCGCGTGCGCCGCATCCAGGGCGCGACGCAGGCCGCGCTCTCGGTCTACCGGCTCGAAGATCCGTCGCGCTGACTCTCTCGAGCGTACTCGACCGCGACGATCTCGAGCTCCTCTTCGCCGCGCGGCGTGCGCACATGCGCCGTGTCGCCGGCGCTGCGCCCCAGCAGCGCGCGCGCCAGCGGCGAGACGAACGCGATCTTGCCCGAGGCGGCGTCCGCCTCGTCCACGCCGACGATCTGGTAGCGCCGCGGGCCCCCTCGTCCGTCCACCGTCACCGTGGCCCCGAAGCGAACCGCGCCCGAGGCTCCGCCGGCGGCGGCACCACCTCGGCGCTTGCGATCCGGCGTTCCAGCTCCGCGCGCCGCTCGGCGCTCGCGCGCTCTGCGGGCAGCGCGGCGAGCTCCTCGCGAAGCTGCGCGAGCCCGCGCTCGGTCACGTAGTTCGGCACGCCCTCGGGCAGCGGGGCGCGGGGCGGTACGAGCGGAGGCGGCTCCACCCCGTCGTCCTCGCGCGTGAACGCCTTGCTCAGCGGGGCATCTCCTCCGGCAGCTCCGGCGCCCACGGCGAGCCGTTGATGTGCGAGCCGCCGTCCACGAACAACGTGTTGCCGGTGACGTAGCGCGAGTCTTCGCTCGCGAGGAACAGCGCGACGCCGCCGATGTCCTCCTCGGGGTCGCCCATGCGGTGCATCGGGTGCTGCGCGAGGAGCTGTTTCTCCATGGCCGGGTTCGCGTCCATCACGACGCGGTAGGTCTCGGTGGCGGCGGCTGGGCAGATGATGTTGCAGAGGATGTTGTGGCCGGCCCACTCGCGCGCCGCCGTGCGCGTGAGCGCGCGCACCGCCTCCTTCGCCGCGTTGTAGTGCACGGTGTACATGTGGGCGTTCACGCCGTTGAGCGAGCAGAGGTTGATGACCCGCCCGCCGCCCTGCTTCTTCATGTGCGGGAACACCGCCTGCATCGACCAGAAGTTCGAGAGGAAGCCGATGCGGAGCGACTTCTCCATCTCCTCGGTGGTCTTCCACTCGACGCGGCCCAGCGGCGGCCCGGCCCAGGCGTTGTTCACGAGCACGTCGATGCGCCCCCACGCGTCGAGCGTGGCGGCGACGGCTGCGTTCACCTGCTCGCGCTGACCCACGTCGGTGCGCAGGAAGCGCCCTTCGCCGCCGAGCGCGGCGAGCTCGCCGGCGGTGCGGGCGCCGGTCTCCGCGTTCCACTCGGCCACGAGCACGCGCGCGCCCTCGCGCGCGAAGCGCCGCGCGATGCCGCGGCCGATGCCCTGTCCCGCGCCCGTGACCAGCGCCACCTTCCCCGCGAGCCTGCCCATCTCCATTCCTCCGCGTCGGTTGACTCGCCCCGACGAGCGCCAGACAATACGTCGTCATGACCGCAAGCAAAGCGCGCAGCGAGGCGAAGCCGAGCGAAGGCCTCAAGGTTGGAGCCGTCTTCCCCACCTGCGAGATCGGGAACGATCCCGCCGCGATCCGCGATTTCGCGCAGACGGCCGAGGGGCTCGGCTACTCGCACCTGATCGTGTACGACCACGTGCTCGGCGCCGTGCACCAGGGCCGCGAGCCGAAGCTCACCGGGCCCTACACCGAGCGCGATCCCTTCCACGAGCCGTTCGTGCTCTACGGCTTCCTCGCCGCGCTGACCAAGCGCCTCGAGCTGGCCACCGGCGTGATCATCCTGCCGCAGCGGCAGACGGCGCTCGTCGCGAAGCAGGCGGCGGAGGTCGCGCTCCTCTCCGGCGGGCGGCTGCGGCTCGGGGTGGGGACGGGCTGGAACTGGGTCGAGTACGAGGCGCTGAACGAATCGTTCGCGACGCGCGGCAAGCGCATGGACGAGCAGGTGGAGCTGCTGCGCCAGCTCTGGAGCGGTGAGCCGCTCGACTTCGAGGGGCGCTACCACCGCATCGATCGCGCGGGCATCCTGCCGGCGCCGCCGTCTCCCATCCCGATCTGGTTCGGCGGCTTCACGCCCGCTGCGATCAAGCGAGCCGCGCGCATCGGCGACGGCTTCCTGTTCGGCGCGGCCTCGCGCCCGATGCAGGCCCTCTGCCAATCGCTCCACCAGGCGCTCGAAGCCGCGGGCCGCGCGAAGGCCGGCTTCGGCATCGAGAGCGTGATCCACTACGGCGAGGGCGAGGAGCGCTGGCGCACGGCGGCCGCGGCGTGGAAGGCGCTCGGCGCCACGCACTTCTCGATGCGCGCGATGGACACCGGCGCGGCGCTGATGGGCGAGAAGCCGCTCGGCTTCACCACGGCGCGCCAGCACATCGACGCGCTCGAGCCCTTCATCCGCGCGGTGCGGGACGTCTGAATCGGCGCCCCCAGCGCGGGGACGTTCAGGCTCGCGAAGAGGAGGTCAGGCCGAAGGAGCACCACGCGCCCCTCCCGGCCCGGGCTCCGGACGCTGTCACGCCTCAGGCGGAGGTCTTCTCCGCTGCGTTCGGGTCCCAGCGCGGGCTCTGGCGCAGGAACGCCGGCACCTCGTCGGCTTCGAGCGGTACGCAGTAGAGGAAGCCCTGCACCTCTTCGCAGCCGAGCTCGCGCAGCGCCTCGAGCTCCTCGATGCGCTCGACGCCCTCCGCCACCGAGCGGATGCCGAGGCTCCGCGTCATCGAGATCACGGCCGCGACGATCCCGGCCGAGGTGCGGTTGCTGTCGAGGTCGCTCACGAAGCTGCGGTCGAGCTTCAGCGCGTCGGGCGAGAGCTGCTGGAGGTAGCTGAGCGACGAGTAGCCGGTGCCGAAGTCGTCGAGCGAGATCCGCACGCCGATGCGACGCAGCTCGCGTAGCGGGCGCAGCGTGGCTTCGTCCTGATGGAGCAGCGTGCCTTCGGTGATCTCGAACTCGAGGTGCGAAGGCTCGAGCCGCTCCTGCTTGAGCAGGCGCGCGACGGTTTCGAAGAAGTGCGGCGCCTCGAGCTGCGAGCTCGCGAGGTTGACGGCCACGCGCGGCACCGGCAGCCCGGCGTCGTGCCAGCGCCGCAGATTGCGCAGCGCCTCTTCGAGCACCCAGGCCCCGATCGCGACGATCTGGCCGGTCTTCTCCGCGATCGGGATGAAGTGAGACGGCGGCACGGCGCCCAGCACGGGGCTCTTCCAGCGGATCAGCGCTTCGAGCGCCGCCGGCGCGCCGGTGGCGAGGTCCACGCGCGGCTGGAACACCAGGCGGAACTGCTGCTCGGCGATCGCGACCTGGAGCTCGCGCTCCACCTCGAGCCGGCGCTGCGCGACGCTGTTGAGTGTCGGTCGGAAGAACTGGAACTGGCTCCGCCCGCGCTCCTTGGCGTGGTAGAGCGCGGTGTCCGCGTTCTTCATCAGCGTCTCGGCGTCCTGCGCGTCCTGTGGGAAGAACGCGATGCCGATGCTCGCGCCGCCGGCCACGCGCCGGCCGGCTGCTTCGAACGGCTCGTTGAGCTGGGCGAGGATCCGCTGCGCCACGTCGCCGCACACCTCCGGCGAGGGCACCGTCGGCAGCAGGATGGCGAACTCGTCGCCGCCGAGGCGCGCCAGCCCGCTCTGCGCCTGCCCGCGCCCGAGCCGGCCCACCACGTCCGAGGCGCGCACCACGAAGCGCAGCCGCTCCGAGACCGCGCGCAGCAGCTCGTCGCCGGCGGCGTGGCCGAGCGAGTCGTTCACGTTCTTGAAATGGTCGAGGTCGAGGTAGAGCAACGCCAACGAGTGCTCGAGCTGCCGGGCGTTCTCGAGCGCCTGGCCGAGCTGGCGCGCGAACAGGTGCCGGTTCGCGAGCCCGGTGAGGCCGTCGTAGAACGCGAGCTGGCGCACCGCGCGCTCGGCGCGGCGCCGCTCCGTCACGTCGCGCAGCACCGCGAGACGGGCGCCGCGCACGCGGTCGGTGGAGGGCGCATCCGACAGGTGGATCTCGTAGAACCAGGTCGCGCCCGAGTGCGCGAGCGTGACCTCGGCGCGCTGGTCGACGTGATCGCGAATCTGTGCGGCGAGCTTCGGCCAGTAGTGGACCAGCGCGCGGCCCGGCTGCCAGGGCTCCTCGGGCGCCGCCTTGCTCAGGAGCGCCTGCGCGCCGCGGTTCGCGTAGATCACGTGGCGCTGCGAATCGAGGAGGAAGATCGCGTCGCCGAGGGCGTCGAGCAGCGTCTGCTGCGCGCGCGCGAGCAGCGACTCGAGCGGGTCGGGCCGCAGCGCCAGCGCGAGCAGGCCGGAGCTCGCCACCAGGCCGAGCGCGGAGAGATCCACGGTGTCGTCGATGCCGAACGCGAAGCCCGCGACGTTCGAGGCGTACGGCCCCGCGATCGCGAGGATCACGCCGACGGCTTCCTGGCCGTAGCGCGGCCAGAGCGACGCGTAGTGCCGCACCAGCACGCCGAGCGCCACCGCGATGCACACCGAGGAGAACACCACGTGCACCCAGAGCCACGGGCCCCAGTCGTACGAGACGGAGCTGAGCGGGCCCCACTGGCTCTGCCCGTGCTCGAGCCACAGGATCCGCAGCCCGGAGGAGCTGGTGAGCGCGAGCGAGATCGTGACCACGGGCACGCCGAGGAGCGCGGCCCGAAGCGGCGGCGACAGCCAGTCGCGCCCGGTCGCCTCGGCGGCGATCCAGACCAGCACGGGGCCGAGCGTCGCGATGCCGAGGAACGAGATCCGGTGCAGCCATGCGCTCGCCACGAAGTCCTGGATCAGCAGGTCGCCGGCGTGGCACGCGAGCCAGACCGTGATCGCGAGCAGCGCCGACACCACCGGCGCGATGCGATGCTTCGGCCCGAGCAGGATCGGCGCCAGCGCGTCGTGAACGGTGCGGAAGCGGAGGCGCAAGGCGAGCAGAGCGGCCAGCGCGGCCGCCCCGAACATCGCCGCAGGCAGCAGTAGATGCAGCTGTGCCGGGTTCAAGGGGGGGGTCCCAGGGGAGGATCCCCAACGATTCGGCCGAACTCGCGCGCTCCTTGAGCGCGCACTTGCCGGTCGAAGACAGGTGCGTTCGTTTCGCCGCGCCCTCGGTGAAACCCCCGAGACGCCAGCCGCCTCGCATCCGCTAGCGCAGGGCTCGTCGTTCGTCGGCGGCCAACGACGCCGCCTCGCATCCGCTAGCGCAGGGCTCGTCGTCCGTCGGCGGCCAACAACGCCGCCTCGCATCCGCTAGCGCAGGGCTCGTCGTCCGTCGGCGGCCAACAAGTCCGGAGACGAGATGTCCTGATCTTGCCCGAAGCAGCCGCCGGCGAAATCCCAGGCGGTGAAGCTCATCCACGCGAACAAGCCGGGGCTGGCCTGGTGCGCGAGGCGATTGCGCGTCGTTCCGCTCGCGCGGAGCTCGCGGCCGAGCGCGTCGCGCGCGTCGATCACGACGCGCGCCGGCCAGCCGGCGGCGCTGCGATCCACACGGCGCGTACCGGCCACGAGGTCGGCCTTCTCGCCGTCGCGCAGCAGGAAGCCGGCCACCACGCGGTCCTCCGTGCCGAGCCGGAAGGCGAGCGCGAGGAACGCATCGCGCGCGCCCGCGATGCCGTAGCTGTAGCTGCCACGCGTGCTGCGGTCGTCGGCACGCACCTGCCAGCTGCGGTCGCGCATGTCGTAGCCCGAGACTTCATGGCGCTGGCCGTGGAGCGTGACGACGCCTTCGAAGCGGCACGGCTGGTCGAGATGGCCGTGGCCGCCCGCGACGCCGACCTCGTGCACCGGGATCAGGCCGCGGTAGTCGAGATCCACGTCGAGCAGCTCGCCGTCGCGGTAGCGCACCCGATAGCGCGAGCCGGGCTCGAGCGTCTGATAGCGCAGCCCGGCCAGGGCGAGGTCGTCGAGCTCGCCCGCGGGCCAGGGCAGATGCCAATGCGTCCTGTGGTACGGAACGCGCCACGGCTCGTGCGCGCCCGCGTCCCAGATCGCGACGCCGAGCGCAGCGACGCCGAGGTTCCGGCGGAAGAGCGGATAGAACGTGCCCGAGAGGTCGAGGCGCGGATCGCCGAACGAGAACCAGCACGTCTCGGTCCACCAGGGATCGGGCGAGGTCGGCGCGTGGAAGCGGTCGTCTTCGGGCCGAGCCATCGAACGGTTCCTACCTCTCCTATCGATCGCTGTGCGCTGAACCCGTTGTCGTGACTTCGTTCGCCTTCGGCTCACTGCGCGCTTCGCTTGCCAGCCTTGCGAGCGGTTTCGCGGCGAGCCCGGCGAGGTAGGGCCACAGCGCGATGCGACGCGCACCGAGCTCCGCGAAGCAGCGGATCCACCTCTCGTCCTCCGCCGCGGGCGCAGCGCTCACGCGCTCGGCGAGCGCGCGGAGGGGCTCTGCTTCCTCGCGCCCGAGCGCGCGTGCGAGCAGCTCGCGCTCGGCGCTGCGCACCGAGGCGCCGAGGCGGGCGGCGGCCTGGAGGTGCATCAGCAGCAGCAGGTTGCCGCCCGCGCGGCCCTGCAGCGCGGCGGGCAGCGCCGGCAGCAGCACGCCCGACAGGTCGGCGGAGAGCGAGGCGAGCACCTCGGCTTCCTCGCTCGCGCTCGGTGCCGGCGGCGCCGGCGGCGGGCCCAGCTCGACCCCCGCGAGCGCGGCGAGAGCGCGCGGCAGCAGCAGCGCGAGCAGCGCCGCGAGCGAGAAGTAGACGGTGCGGTCGAGCGAGGCGGCGCCCGAGTCGAGCGCAGCCTGGCACGAGACGAGCATGCGCAGCATCACGAGGGCGCGATACCACGCGATGCGCGGCCGGTCGGCGGGCAGGCCGGTGCGCTCCGACCAGCGCGCGAGCTGCGCGTCGAGGTCGCCGATGTCGTCTTGCAGGTGATGGCCGCGGAAGGCGAGCCAGCCGAGGTCGTCGAGCGGATCGCCGAGGTGCGCAAACTCCCAGTCGAGCAGCGCGGTCACGCGTCCGTCCGCGTGCAGGAAGTTCCCGGGCCCGACGTCGCCGTGACAGAGCGAGATGCGGTCCGTGCGCCGCGGCGCGTGGCGCTCGAGCCACGCGAAGGCGAAGCGCGCGAGCGGGGCTGGGCGCGTGACGCGCGCCTCGAGCACGCCGCGCCAGAGTGCGAGCTCCGCGCGCGCTGGATCCTCGGGAGCCGGCCGCGCGAAGCCGGGCAGCGCGAGGCGGGCCGCGTCGATGCCGTGCAGCGCGGCCAGCGCGTCCACGTAGCCGTCCATCACGCGCGTGCGCGCCGCGGCGTCGAGGCCGTCGAGCGACTCGGCGCCGGGCGCGCGCTCGAGCAGCAGCGCGTCGCCCTCGGGCGTGGCTGCCAAGAGCCGCGGGATCGGCACCGCGCTTCCGCGGAGCGCGCCGTACACCGCGGTCTCGCGCGCCAGGGTGAGGGCCGTGCCGGCCATCGGGCCGTCGCCCGTGTCGGCGCGCACCACCCGCTCGCCGCCATCCGCGAGCGACACGAGCCAGGTGGCCCGCGACGCGCCCGTGCCGAGCCGCGCGACCTCTCGGATCGGCGCGCCGCTCGTGCGCTCGACGAAGTTCCGGAGCCGCTCGTCCAGCGGCTTACTGCTTCGACGCCTCCGCGTCGGGCGGCAGCTTCTCCTCTTCGTAGTACGGCGTCAGCAGGAACAGCGCGTTGCCCACGGAGAAGACCTTCTCGAACACGGCCTCGGGGATGTCGGCCCGGCGGCCCTGGTCGGCGGCGTCGCGGCGCAGGGATTGGAGGCGCTTGTAGCGGGGCAGGGTCTTCTCGTAGCCGTCGCCGGACTGCAACGCGCTCGCGAGGCCCTCTGCTGCGGTGTCCAGATTCTTCACGGTCTCGCGAACCTGGTAGTAGGCGTTGGCTTGCGTGGCGTTCTGGATCCCCACGCCTTCGAGCGCCTGGCGCAAGTCGTCGGTGGCGACCGCGAGCTCCGTGGCGTACTTCGTGACCCGGGCCTGGTCCCACTTCGCGAGGTCGGCGCTTGCAGCGCCGGCCGTGAACACCAACGCGGCAGCTGCCGCCGCGACGATTCCTCTGAACATGCGCTTCCCCTCCTGAAAATGGCGGCCCAGGCTACCACGGGACGGGGCGCGTTCGCGCAGCTTTTCGAGCCTCGGGCAAGCAGCGCGCGACGCGCTGGGCCGCTCGTCCTAGGGCGCGGGCGGTGTGGCCTCGATCGTGAGGGAGCGGCGCTGCTCCTGGCGCCGGTGTTCCACCTCGGCCCAGGCTTCCATCTCTGCGGTGCGCTGACGCAACGCCGCGAGCAGCTCCTGCCCGCGGGCAGCCTCGGCTGTGTCCGCCGGCCCCGCGAGGCGCACCACTTTGCGCTCCACGTACACCCCGCTGCCGTCACTCGCATAGGCCTCGACGCGGAGGACGTTCTCGCCAGCGGTGAGGGTCACGAGTGCATCGAAGGAGCCGTCGGGAAAGAGCCGCACCGCACGGGCGGGCGTCGACGTCGTGGTGTTGGTGATCGCCACGCGCGAGACGTCCACCAGCTGGAGCTCACGGAGCTCCGTCACGAGCTGCTCCGGATTCGCGACGCGCAACGAGCGCCCCTCCGTCCACTCCGCCATCTCGGCGAGGACCGGCGTAGCGGCGGTGCCTTCGTCGCCGAAGGCGAACGCGAAGACGTGGATGCCGTCGAGGCCGGCGTCGCGCGCCGCCTCGAGCGCGGGCCGCCGGCCGCCGTCGCCCCAGAAGACGGGGAGCGAGGGCGCGCCGTCGGAGAGGAACACGATGGCGCGCTGCTTGCCGTCGGGCTTCGCATCGGCTTCGGGCACGAGCATGCGATGGGCCGCCTCGATCGCGGCGGCGTAGTGCGTGCCGCGCAGACGCTCGCCGAGATGAGCGCGCAGCTCGGCGAGCGCGCGCTCGAGCGCGACGGGCGAGCTGCCGAGCGGGGCGAGCACCTCCGCGCGGTCGGAGAAGCCGATCAGGCCGGTGCGCAGGCGCGGGCCGGTCACACGCGCGACGAGCGCGCTCGCGGCCTCGAGCTCCGCGGCGAGGATCGTGTCCTCGAAGTCGAAGTCCTGCGCGAGGCGTTTCTTCAAGCCGGGGCCCGCCAAGCCCGTCGGCACGAAGCGCTCCACCAGCGCCGGGTCGGTCCTCCCGTTCGGGCCGTCGCCGTCGAGGTCGAGGCCCGAGGGATGCAGCGTGCTCTCCGAGAGGTCGAGCACGATCGCGAGATCCCAGCCGGCGCTGGCGCCGCGGCCCGCCCCCCGGCGACCTCGATCAGCGGCAGATGGGTGGACGCACCGGGTGCCGGCGCGTCGACGCGCAGCGCGGGCGGCTCGGCCGCCGCCGCCGCCGCCACCACCACCGCCCCGAGCAGGGCAACCATGCAAGCCGGCGCCTTGCGCCGGCGCGCAGCGAGGCCGCAAGCCGAGCGGAGCAACGAGTTGACCGGCGCCTTGCGCCGGCTTGCAGCGAGGCCCCAGGCCGAGCGGAGCACAGAGTTTCTCACCCGTTGCAGCATGACACGCCTCTCGCGTGAAGTGGGGGCGCGCGGAATGCGGCCCCTCTATGCTGATCGCTCCGCCGGTATCGGACACCGGCCAGAGGAGCTTCGATGCCCACCCCCACCCGACCCTCCGGAGGCCTCGAAGGCTTCGCCGTGCTCGTCACGGGCGGCGGCACCGGCATCGGCGCCGCGTGCGCGGGCCGGCTCGCAGCCGACGGCGCGGCCGTCACGATCTGCGGCCGCCGCGAGGCGCAGCTCGAGGACGCCGCGAAGCGCATCGCCGCCCGCGCCGCTCACGGCGGGAGCGTGCAGTGGATCCGTTGCGACGTCACCGACGAGGAACAGGTCGTGGCGGCGATCCGCCGCACGCTCGAGCCCACCGGGCGCCTCGACGGTGTGGTGGCGAACGCGGGCGGCGGCGGCGGCCTCGGCCCCTACCACGTGCAGGACACGAAGGAGTTCCTCCGCGTGCTCCACCTGAACGTGCTGGGCACGATGCTCTGCATCAAACACAGCGTGCCGCACCTCGTCGCCGCGGGCGGCGGCTCGTTCGTGGGCATGTCGTCGATCGCGGGCCACGTGGTGCACCCGTACTTCGGCGCCTACACGGCGGGCAAGGCCGGCATCGAGGCGATGATGCGCAACGCCGCCGACGAGTTCGGCCCGCAGAAAGTGCGCTTCAACGCGATCCGCCCCGGCTTCATCTCGACCGAGATCATGGCCGGCATCCCGCGCGAGCACGCCACCTACCGCAGCTACATCGAGAACACGCCGATGAACGACGTCGGCGAGCCGGAGGACGTGGCGGACCTCGCGCGCTTCCTGATCGGGCCCGAGTCGCGCTGGATCACCGGCACCTGCATCGACGTGGACGGCGGCCACCACCTGCGCCGCGGCCCGAACTTCGGCCACTTCATCGAGCCGATGCTCGGCAAGGCGGTGATGGGCGGCAAGCCGCCGGAGAAGCAGTGAGCGCCCGAGAGGAAATGCGCGCGCGGCTCACCGGGCCTGGCGGGCCCTTCGAGATCGTCGAAGACGTACGTGCTCGGCGAGCGCATGCGCGTGTTCAAGAACCGCCCGCGCTCGCTGCGCGAGCTGCTCGCCGCAGTCGGCCGCGCACGGAGCGAAGGAGTACCTGGTCCAGGGCGCGCGCCGGGTCACGCTACGCCGAGCACGTGAAGCTCGTGGCCTCGCTCGCTGCGGCGCTGCGCGAGCGCTACGGCATCGGCAAGGGCGACCGCGTCGCGATCCTCGCCGAGAACCGCGTCGAGTGGCCGCTCGCGTTCTGGGCCACCCAGGCGCTCGGCGGCATCACGGCCGCGCTCAACGGCTGGTGGACGGCCGACGAGATCGCCTACGGCGTGGCGGACAGCGAGCCGAAGCTCCTGATCGCGGATCGCAAGCGCCTCGAGCGCGCCCCTACGCTCGACGTGCCCGTGCTCGAGATCGAGTCGGGCTTCGAGGCGCTGCTTGCGCACGCGCCGGGCGCCGCGTTGCCGGAGACGGAGATCGCCGAGGACGACCCCGCGGTGATCCTCTACACGAGCGGCACCACGGGCCGGCCGAAGGGCGCGGTCGCTTCGCAGCGCTCGATCATCGGCTTCGTGCAGACCACGACCTTGTCCGGCGCGGAGTCGGTGCTCGCCGAGGTGATGGCCGGCAAGACGAAGCCGCCCGATCCGGCGAATCGGCCGCAGACGATCTTCCTGGCCACGCCGCCGATGTTCCATCTCTCGGGCCTGTACGCGAACATCGTCCTCCAGCTCAGCTTCGGCGGGAAGCTGGTGATCCGGCCCGGCCGCTTCGATCCCGAGGCGGTGCTCCAGCTGATCGAGCAGGAGAAGAGTCACGGCGTGGGCCGCGCTCGGCAGCATGGGGCCGCGCGTGGCCACGCACCCGAACCTCGAGAAGTACGATCGCTCGAGCGTCGAGAATGTCGGCTTCGGCGGCGCGCCCACTTCCGAGGCCGTGCAGGACCTGATGCGCCGCGCGTTCCCGAACGCGAAGAGCAACCTCGGCATCGGCTACGGCAGCAGCGAGTCGGTCTCGACCGCGGCCACGATCCGCGGCTCGGACTACGACCTGCATCCGACCTCGACGGGCCGGCTCGTCGCCACCGTCGAGGTCGAGATCCGCGACCCCGACGGCAAGGCGCTGCCCGAGGGCGTGGAGGGCGAGATCCACATCCGCAGCCCGTACGTGATGCTCGGCTACTGGCGCAACCCGGCGGCCACGAAGGACACGATCAAACCGGGCCGCTGGCTCGCGACCGGCGACATCGGTCGCATGCAGGACGGGCTGCTCTACATCAACTCGCGCGCGCGCGACATGATCCTGAAGAACGCCGAGAACGTATACCCGGCGGAGATCGAGAACCGGCTCGAGAAGCACCCCGCGGTGCGCGAGGCCGCGGTGTACGGCGTCGATCATCCCGAGTGGGGCCAGGAGGTGAAGGCGGTGATCGTGCCCGAGCCGGGTGCGAAGCTCGACACGTTCGCCCTCGCGCGCTTCTGTGCGGAGGCGCTCGCCGCCTACAAGGTGCCGACGGCGTGGGAGATCCGCGCCGAGCCGCTGCCACGCAATCCCTCGGGCAAGATCCTGAAGAACGTGCTCGCTGGGCAGGCACAGAGCGCGTTCGTCGAAGACTAGAGGACAGGGCTGGATCCCTGGAGGACGCGGAGCTCGCGCTCGTCGCGCGCGAGCCCGAAGCCCGCGGGCTAGGATGCGGCCATGGGGCTCGAGCCGCTGAAGCTCTACTACGACTACAAGAGCCCGTTCGCCTATCTTGCGGCGGAGCCGGCGTTCTCGCTGCCCGAGCGTTTCTCGGTCGAGCTGCGCTGGATCCCGTTCCAGCTGCGCATCAAGGGCAAGGGCGAGCGCAGCCAGTACTCGGAGTGGAAGGCGCGCTACTCGTACTTCGACGCGCGGCGCTGGGCGAACCGGCGCGGCGGCTTCAAGATCCGCGGACCGAAGAAGGTCTACGACTCGCGGCCGGCGTTGATCGGCGGGCTGTTCGCCGCGCGCGAGGGCTGCTTCCGCGAGTACACGCTCGGCGCCTACGCGCGCTTCTTCGACCACCAGCTCGAGCTCGACCTGCCCGAGGACGTGGCGGCGTTCCTCGACGAGGTGGCGGGCAAGGGGACGGGCGCGCGTTATCTCGCGTACTTCGCGGGCGAGGGCGCGCGAGAGTTCGACGCCGCGATGGAGGAGGCGCACGCCGATCAGGTGTTCGGCGTGCCGCTCTTCCTGTTCCGCGGCGAGCCCTTCTGGGGGCACGATCGCATGCCGCTGCTCGAGGAGCGGCTCACGGAGGCAGGGTTACAGCGATGACCGACACGGTGGCGGTGATCAAGCAGAAGCTCGTGGACACGGCACAGGAGCTGCTGCGCAGCGGGCTTGTCGAGGGCACGGCGGGCAATCTCTCGGCGCGCCTGCCCGACGGCAACGTCGTGCTCTCGCCGTCGTCGCTCGCGTACGAGACGATGACGCCCGACGACCTCGTGGTGGTCGATCTCGAGGGCAAGGTGCTCGCCGGAGAGCGCGCGCCGACCAGCGAGAAGGCGCTCCACCTCGCGTGCCTGCGCAAGCACCCCGAGCTGGGCGCCGTGATC
The DNA here is from genome assembly GCA_963716895.1 of uncultured delta proteobacterium. Lineage (GTDB taxonomy): Bacteria > Myxococcota_A > UBA9160 > UBA9160 > UBA6930 > JBFIYM01. The sequence continues at coordinate 857,030 of CAVQUJ010000010.1, read as the reverse complement.
CACTCGCACGCCAAGTACGCCACGATGTTCGCGATCACGCGCCGGCCGATCCCGTGCGTGATCGAGGAGTTCGACGTATTCGTGGGCGGCGAGGTGCCCGTGGCCGACTACAAGCTCACCGGCTCCGACGAGCTGGGCGAGGAGGTGTCGCGACACGTGGGCGAGCGCGGTGCCGTGCTGATGGCGAACCACGGCCTGCTCACCGTCGGCAAGGATCTCGCGGGCGCGCTCAAGGTGGCGCGTCTCGTCGAGCGCACCGCCGAGATCGTGTGGGGCGCGCAGGCGCTCGGGAAGCTGGTGCCGCTGCCCGAGGAGACCCTGAAGCGCTTCGCGCCGGTCTACAAGTACCTCCGGGGGCGCAAGTAGTTGGACGCGGCGGAGCGCGTCGCCCGGGACGGCTACGCGATCCTCGAGCGCGCGATCGAGCCGGCGCTCGTGGCCGAGCTGGTCGCCGCCGTCGACCGCCGGATGACCGAGCTGGCCGTTCCGTTGGGCCCGAACGAGTTCCTCGGCACGCGCACGCGCCGGCTCTTCAACCTGCTTGCGCGCGATCCGCTCTTCGCGCGCGTGCCCATCCACGAGGCCGTGCTGCCCGTGGTGGAGCGCGTGCTCGACCCGGAGTGCCTCCTCTCGTCGCTCACCGCGATCGAGATGAATCCGGGCGAGACCGCGCAGCCGCTCCACGCCGACGACGGCTCGATCCCGCTGCCGAAGCCACACGGGCCGATCACGTGCACCGCGATCTGGGCATTGACGGACTTCACCGAGACGAACGGCGGCACGCGCCTCGTGCCGGGCTCGCACCGCGAGCGCTCGCCGCGGCGAGGCGACGCGCCAGCGACGCGCACCACCGTGATGCCCGCAGGCTCGGTGCTCGTCTATCACGGCAGCCTCTGGCACGGCGGCGGCGCCAATGCGAGCGACGGACGGCGTCTCGCCATCATCTGCAACTACTGCGCGGGCTTTCTGCGCCAGGAGGAGTGCCAGCTGCTCGCGCTGCCCCGCGCGCAGGTGGCCGGCTTCCCACCGCGGCTGCAAGCCCTGGTGGGCTACGGCACGTACCGCGGCCTGCTCGGCCACGTCGATCAGCAGAGCCCGGCCGAGTGGGTGAACCCCGAGGCGAGCACCGACATGGTGTGGCGCCGGATCCGGCGCTAGGGCTCGCCACCGGCGCCCGTCGGTGACGCGCCGCTGGGCCGCGAGCGCGGCCGGAGCGAACAGGCTTGGAGGGGTCGGGGAGGTGTGTGGGGTCGGTCGGGGTTCGCTCGGCCACGCCGGCACGCCCGGACACCGTCTGCCAGCGCTGGGACTCCTGTGTGTGCTCGTCGCGCTCCCGTGCAGCGGTTTGCTCGGGGCTCCGGGCTCGTGCGCGGCGGGCGGATGCCGAGCCGGATTTGCAGACCCTGAGCCGGCTCGAGCTGGCCTTGTGCCCGGTGCATACCTTGACAGAAGCAAAACATCGCCACCAACTATGCGTGTCGCGACGCCCTGCTCAGCTTTCGTTCACCGACTACCGAAAGCGCACTGGTCGCGGGGGTCCGCGCCCCGGCGCCGGTCGTCCGCGCGGGCCGCGGCCGCGCGTGTGGCACCGCGAACGCGAGGCGATTCCCGGAAGCTGCCCTGTGCACGTGACGCTGCGCGTGCGGCCGGACGTCGGCTCGCTGCGCGAGGGCAGGCTAGTCCGCGAGTGGCGGCGCTCGCTGGCCGAGGCGAGCGAGCGCGGCAGCTTCCGGGTCGCGCACTACTCGCTCCAAGGCGATCATGCGCATCTGATCGTCGAGGCGCAGGGCAAGGACGCGCTCGCCTGTGGCATGAAGAGCATCGGCGCCCGCCTCGCCCGTGCGGTGAATCGCGTCAGTGGGCGCAGTGGAGCCGTGCTCGATGGCCGCTACCACCACCGCAGCCTTCGCACCCCGCGCGAGGTACGTCGCGCGCTCGCCTACGTGCTGCTCAATGCCCGCCGCCATCTCGCAAAGAGCCGTCACGTCACGAGAAGTGCGCCCGCACTGCTCGATCCGGCCAGCTCCGCGCGCTGGTTCGACGGCTGGCGACCCCAGGCCGGCGTTCGTCTCTCGGAGCCGATCGATCCGCGCGAGGCTGCACGGGCGCGCACGTGGTTGCTCCGCATCGGATGGAGACGTCACGGGTTGGTGGACCCAGCGGAGATCCCGCAACAGGCGCTAGGTCTTCAGTCGCCGCGAGCGTCGTCTCGAGCCAGTTGAGGCCGAGCAGCCCCACCCAAGACGCTTACTGCGGCGGAGTCATGGTCATGACAGGTCCGACTGGGGGCCACTCCCCAACATGATTCTCATGGTCCATGAGAATCACGAGCGTTCTTCGGACCATCGAGGTCGAAGTCGGTGGATCGGTCGGCGGTTCTGCGGGAGGGAAAAGGGTTACCCTGCGACCCGTCTGCAATCCCATTCCCCTCCAAAGTCGATCCGATCCGCGTTTCGGCCGAAGTGGTCGCGCTCTACGCCGACACCAGTCCAGCGAGCGAGCCGACGCGTTCGCCGCGCAGGATCGGCACGCACGCGGGCGGCAGCTCCGCGGTGAGCTCGACGCCGGCCGCGACCACGCGCTCGAGAAAGGCCGGCAGCGCGCGCATCGCGCCGCTCGGGATGTCGTGCAGCACGAGCAGCGTCCACGGCTGCATGCGCACGTCGGCGAGGGCGCGCTCGGGCCAGCCGCTGGGGTCCTCCCAGTCGCGCGGCACGCTGTTCCAGAGCACGCAGGTGTAGCCGCCGTCGCAGAGATGCTGCACCGCGGCCGGGCTCAGCAGCCGCGGGCCGAGCACGCCGCCCGCCCCGTACGGTCGGAACAGACGGTCGGCGTCGGTCAGGCCCGCGAGGGCGGCCTGCGCGCCTTCGATCTCGCGGCGCGGCGCGTCGGGATCCCGGCTCGCGCCGAGCTCGACGCTGTGGCTCTGGGTGTGGTTGCCGATGCGATGGCCCGCCTCGCGCGTGCGCTCGAGCAGCGCGCGGCGGCGCGGGTCGCTCGCCTCCTTGCCGCACACGAAGAACGTCGCGGTGGCGCCGGCGCGTGCGAGCGCGTCGAGCACGCCGGGCGTCACGTCGGGGAAGGGGCCGTTGTCGAAGCTCAGGGTCAGCTTGTGCGACATCTCACCCCTTCCGCCGGCGGGTGAGCCGCGGCTGCCAGAGATGCGCGCGGAGCGGGACGCGTCCGTTCGCGTCGAACGCCACGCCCTCCCGCTCGAGCAGGACACGCTGCAGCGCATCGGGCCCGGCTACGGAGCGCGCGCTGATCTCGCCGCGCGCGTTGATCACGCGCTGCCACGGCACGCGCGCATCGCGTAGCGCCGCGAGCGCATAGCCGACCTGCCGCGCCTGCCTCGGGAGCCCAGCGAGCTCCGCGATCTGACCGTACGTGGCGACGCGGCCCTTCGGGATCCGCCGCACCACGGCGTAGATGCGCGCGTACGACGACGGCGCGCTCATGGGCGCGAGAGCACCCGGATGGCGTCGCCGACCTGCGCGTCGCCGGCCTCGATCACCTTCCAGTAGACGCCGCGGAAGTTCTGGTCGCGCGTCTCTTTCGCTTGCACGAAGCGCAACGCGTCCCGCCCGAAGCGCCCCTTGAACTTGATGCAGCCGTTGTGCGGCTTGGGGGTCATCTCGACCAACGCCATGCCGACGCGCAGGCGCGTCCCGAAGGGCAGGTTCGCCGCCGAGAGGTCGAGCTCGACGAACAGGTTGTCGCCGAACAGGGTGAGCGGCTGGCCGTTGGCGATCAGCTCGGCCACGTCGCGCCGCATCACGGCGAGCTGCGCCTCCGGATCGCGCGGCGGTCGGCGGCTCCAGCCGTCGCCGGGCACGCCCTCCTCGAGCGAGAGGCGCACGCGCGGCGGCGTCTCGCGCGCGCCACCTTCGTGGCGTCGCACGATCAGCGCGAGCCGGCCCGCGTCGCGCGGCGCCGCCGGCAGCGCGCGCAGCGCAGCCTCGAGCTCGCTCTCGCCGCGGTGACGAGCGGCATCGCCCTCCGGCCCGTAGGCCTCCTTGCTCAGCACAGGCATCCGCCCTACTCCGCGACGGTGCGCAGCGCGCCGAGCAGCTCGCTGCGATCGAAGAACACCTGGTTCGAGCGGATCAGGCCGTCGCGCAGCTCCACGGTGCAGACGCCGTCCACCTCGACGATGCGGTCTCCGACGGGAATCGCAGCGTGCCAGAGATTCAGGAAGCCGCCCGCGAGCGGGAGGGAGCCGCGATGCGCCCAGATCCAACGCGGATTCCGCGCGAGCAGCCGCCGGAAGTAGGCGAGTAGCGCGTCGCGTCCGCGCACGCCCTCCGGCACGGCCGGGTCGGCGTAGAAGACGTCCTCGGTGTAGAACGAGACGAGCAGCTCGGGGCGGTTGCCCGACCACGCGGGCAACCATTTCTCCGCGAACGCTCTCGCCTCGGCGGCGTCGAGACCCTGGAACTGCATGGCGTCCTCCGAGGCCGCTCACCGTACCACTCCCAGCAGACGGCGCGCCTCACGGAGGACGTGGCCCGGCTCTTCCGTCGCCAGCGCGCCGCCCGTGAACAGCGGCAGCGCGGTCACCTCGCACTGCGCGAAGGGCGGCAGCGCGAGTGCGCGCTGCGCGGCCTCCGAGTCGAATGCGATCTCGGCGAGCAGCAAGCCGGTGAGCGGGCCGAGGAACACGTCGATCGCGAACGGCTGCCCCGCGTGCGGGAAGTCGTAGCGGCGCTTCGCGAGCCGCCGGCCCGGCAGCGCCGCGAGCCGCGCGTACTCCGCCGGCTCGAGGTAGATCGAGGTGATGAGGCGATGGCCTGCGTGACCGTCCGGGTCGAGCCGCTTCTGGCCGAGCTTCTGCTCGAGGATCGCTCCGGTCGGCGAGCGGACGGAGCGCAGCCGCAGGCGCGTGTCGTCGAGGTAGAGATCGTCGAGCTCGCGATACCCGGCGGCGAGGTCGATGCCGGCGGGCAGCGCGGCCAGCAGAAAGCGGCGCTCGCGCTCGATGCGGGCGTACTTCATCGCGCGCGCCGCCAGAGGGCGAAGCCGAGCAGCGCGCAGGGGAGCCAGATCCAGAGCAGCTCGCTCTCGACCACCGCGAGGCCGCGCGCGGAGAGGAACGCGTCGACACCGAGTGGCGACACGGCGATGGGCCGGAGCGGCGCGAAGAAGCGCCGCTCGTCGAAGGGGCTCAGCAGTGCGACACCGAGGCCGCCGTTGGTGAACGTGTCGAGCACGCCGTGCGAGGCGGTGGCGAGGAAGAGATAGAGCCATGCGCGCACCCGCGAGAATCCCGGCCGTGCGCGCGGGAATGCCAGCGCGGTGACCGCTGCCGCGAGGACCGCTGCGAAGGGTACGGAGTGGAAGAGGCCGCGGTGACCGAGCGGGTCTCCGTACGGCACGCCGAGCGCAAGCCCGAGCACGTCGAGGTCCGGCGCCGCGGCGCACGCCATGCCCAGCCACCAGAGCCGCCGCGGCGTCGCGGGCTGCACGAACGCCGGAGCGAGCGCCAACGCGGGCGCGGCGTGTGCGAAGAGGGAAGGCATCCGGTCGGCGCTCCCACGCGACGAGGGCGCCGAGGCTAGCGATTGGCCGGATCCGTGGCCCGATTGTCCGGCGGCGGAGCTGGGCCGCGGCGCGGCCGGCGGCTAAACGAAAGCCATGCCGCAGGATGCATCGATCGCGCGAGTCGGCAGCGTGGCCGCATTCGGAGTGGCGCTCGCGTATCTCGCCTCCGGTGTGAGTGCGCTGCTGATGCCTCCCGAGCTGCAGGGCCGGCCCGACATCACGCCGCACGAGTTCTGGACGGTGCTCGTGCAGCACCCGACCGCGCATCTCGCCTATCACTGGTCGTGGGTGGTGGCGGGCCTCTGCGGCCTCGCGGCGCTGCCCGCGATCTCGCGCCTCGTCTACCGCGCGAGCCCGGGCGCGATGCTGTGGTCGGGGGGCGCGGGCTGGCTCGGCTTCGCCGTCCTCGCCCGCAGCCATCTGATGGAGGTGGCCTTCGACCGCAAGGTGATCCCGCACTATCTCGAAGCGGGGGCGGCGTACCAGGATGCGGTGCACGTCGTGGCGGGGCTCGCGCTCGACGTGCCGGACGGCTTCCTCACCTACGGCGCGATCGGCGTCTGGGTGGCGTGCACGAGCGCGCTCGGCCTGCGTGCGCAGCTGCTGCCCCGCTGGCTCTGCTGGCTCGGCTTCGCCGCGGCCCTCACGTACCTCGCTGGCGTGCTCGGCTACACGTTCCTGTTTCGACCGTTCATCGTGCTGTCGGTGGGCGTGGGCGGGCTCGTCGTCGTGCCGGCCTGGTTCGCGTCGCTGGGGTTCGCGCTGCGCCGGGCTCGCCCCTAGCGCTTCGAGAGGGCGAGGCGGAGGCTGAAGCCGAGGAACGCCAGGCCGGCGGCCGTGTCGAGGCTGCGCGCGACGGAAGCGCGCGCGAGCCAGCGCCGGCCGCGCCCCGCGAGCGCGCTCAGCAGCGCGAGCCACGCGAACGAGATCACGAAGTGGACGCCGCCGAGGGTGAGCGAGTCGAGCAGCACGCGCTCCGGAAAGACCGCGAACTGCGGGAGGAGCGCGAGGTAGAAGGTCGCCGTCTTCGGGTTCAGCGCATTGGAGAGGAAGCCCTGCACGACGGGCGGGCCGGTACGCGGCGGAATCGCGTCCGCGGAGCGCGGGCGGCGCGCCTGTCGCAACGACTGGAGGCCCAGCCATGCGAGATACGCCGCGCCCGCCCATTTCACCGCCGAGAACACCGCCGCGGAGGTCGCGATCAACGCGGACAGCCCGAGCGCGGAGAGCGTGGCGTGGAAGAAGAGCCCCGAGCAGATGCCCGCCGTGGTCGCGACGCCGGCCGCGAAGCCACCTTGCGCGGCGTTCCGCAGCACGAGGAACGTGTCCTGGCCGGGGCTGAGCGTCAGTAGCGTGGCGAGCACCGCGAAGCCGGCGACGTCCAGCTCCACTATGCGGCGCCGAGCAGTCGCTGTTGGAAGAAGCCGAGGATCTCGTCGAGCGCCTGGCGCGTGGGCTCGCCCGCGCGGTCGATCAGGTGTGCCGTCACCACGCTGTGCGGCTTCATCTTGGCGCCGAGGCCCTCGCGATTCGCCGCGGCATCGGGCAGCACGCGCCCGACGAAGCGATCCCCGAGCGCCTCCTCGTAGGCCGCGAAGCGCTCGGCGCGGCAGAACGGATCGCCCGCGAAGCGATACGCGAGCACGGTGAGGTCTTCGCGCTGCATGCGCGCCTTCACCGCGGCGAGCTCGTCGGGTGCGATGTGCATGCCAGCGGCCTGGAACATCGGTAGCGAGGGTTGCGACAGCACCGGCGCCAGCATCGCGGGCTCGAGCATCATCGAGAGGGCGAAGTTCCCCGTGAAGCACATGCCGATCGCGCCTACGCCGCGCCCGCCGCACAGCGGATGCGCGTGCGCCGCGAGGGCGCGCAGCCAGTCGTTGACCGGGCTCGACGCGTTCGCCGCGAAGGCGCGGAACTCGCGGCTGATGCACGCGCGCGCCATCACGCCGAGCCCGCGTGGGATCGAGACCGTGCGGCCCGGATCCCCGAACAGCTGCGGCATCCACACCGTGAAGCCCGCGTCTCGCACCCAGCGCGCGAAGCGCGCGACGTGCGGGTAGATGCCCGGCATCTCGGCCATCACGATCACCGCCGGCCCCTTGCCCGCGACGAAGGCGAGCTTCGTCTTGCCGTCGAAGGTGAGCTGCCGGCCCTCGAAGTCCTCGAGCGGGTCATCCTGGTTCAGATCGCGTTGCGGCATCTTCGCACGCTAGCACCCCGCCTTCTCGAGGACGGCAACGTACATCGGCCCGCCCGACCGGATCAGCCTCGTGACGCGCCAGCCGGTGCCCGCCACGATCGCGCGCATCTCTCGCGGCGAGACGAGCAGATAGTCGAACCAGGGCGTGCAGGCCCGGCCGCTCCGCACGCGCATGCGAATCTGCCCGGGCAGGCGTCCTCGCCTTCGGTTGCGCTCGTGATAGCGGCGGTGATCGGCGCTGCGGCCTCGGTAGGGGTCTCTCGTCTCGGCGACGATCCGCGCGTGCGGCGAGGTGAGCGCATGCAGGCGTGCGAGCAGTCGGCGCGCTCGGCGCGGATCTCCGAAGAGCCCGAAGTTGTTGCCCAGCATGACGATCGTGTCGAGCTCGCCGAGGCGGCGGTCCACCTTCGCGATCGGCACGACGCGCGCGTCGCGCACGCCACGGCGCCGGCACGTCGCGATCGCAAGTGGCGAGGCGTCGATGGCGACCACCTCGTGGCCCCGCGCCTGGAGGTGCAGCGCCACGCGGCCGGCGCCGGCACTGACGTCGAGCGCGCGACCGCGCACGTACCGCATCGCTCGTCGCTGGTGCGCAGGCCATTTCTCGAAGGGCGCAAAGTAGGCGGGCGCTCCGGCCGAGACCCCGAACCAGCCGTCGTCGCGCTCGATCACTTCGGCGGAGGGCAGGCCTTGCAAGTGGTCGCGGATGAGCCGGCCGTACGCATCGGTGTCCCGCGGCGGCATCTCATCCGCCGCGCGAGAGGAGCGAGAACAGCAGCACGAGCCAGAGGCCCGAGAGCACGAGCAGACTCGTGGCCCACACCTGGAGCCGGCGCCGCACGTCGTTGCCGCCAAGATGGACGGCGGTGTGTACGCAGCGCAACGCGACGTAGCCCCAGGCGAGCCCCACGGCCAGCGGCGTGACGCTCTCCGTCACGTACAGGAAGAGCACGACCGCGTGGAAGAGAGGCGGCACCTCGAAGTGGTTCTGCACGTGCCGGCCGATCAGCTGGAGCGCCTCGGGCTGCTCGCCCTCGTTGTAGAGGCGGAAGTAGCGGACGCTGACCTCGCCGCGCTGTACGGCCGTGATCCGCAGGTACGCCATGCGTGCGATCAGTGTGGCGGTGAGGAAGAACATCGCGATGGCGGGGTAGACGATGAGGTTGCGATCCATGCGGCCGAGTATGGGGTAGCGCTACGCCTCGAACCAGAAACTCGACCGCGAGGTTCCGGCCCGCAGCTCTCAGTGGGGTCGATGGAGGAGGCCGACGCGGTCGTCCTCGTACGAGCCGAGCACCAGACTCGATCCTGAATCTGCCGCCGAGGTGACCGAACGCAGGTCCTCGCCGGAAGATCCGAACAAGACCCGGGTGGTGAGCGTTTCCGGCTCGATCTCCTCGATCCACCACGCGCCCGCCCTCTTGGTGTCGAGCACCGCGGCGAGCAGCGCGCCTCGCGTGCTCCAGCTGAGGTTGTCCGGCGCGCCACGGAGCGGGACGTCCCGCCGCTCGCCGGCGCCCGCCTCTCGGAGCGAGAAGCGAGCGATCCTTTGCGCGCCGTTCTCCGCGACCCAGAGGAACGCACCGTCCGCCGAGAGCGCGATCCCGTTCGGGATCGCCGCCTCGGTTCCTGCGAGATGCGACCAGCCCTGCGCAGGGGACCAGACGAGCACGTCGCCCGTCGCTTCACCTCGGTAACCGCGCCGGAGCGCGAGCCATGCGCGGAGCCCGTGGACGCTCGGGATGTAGTTCGTGACGAAGAGGCGCCCATCCGGGTGCAGCGCGACGTCGTTTCCAGCCGTGTCCGGTGGCAACGGGACGCAGCCGCGCCATACGAGGCGCGCGTCGCGCCCGGCGCCGATCAGCTCGAACAGCTCGATCGCCTCTCGCGCGCCGTGCGCCACCACGGCGACGCGCACTCCCTCCGCGTCCACGCGCGTTCCGATCCCGTGTGGGGAGAAGCCGTCCGCATTCGGCGGCAGCCGGCACGTCGGGTCGCCGAGCAGGGCATCGGACGGGGTCCAGGCGGACGCCTCCGGCCCGAGGCGATGCACGTCGTCGAACGCCCACCCTTGTGCGTCGAGCACCAGCGCCGAGAGCGCTCCGCCGCTTGACGGCGCGTTCCAGCCCATCTCGCTGACGAGCACGAGGCTCCGCGCGGGCACGGCCTCGACGTCCTCGGGCTTCGCGAAGCCGCACACGGTGGCGAGGTCGGCGGATGCGCGGCTTCCCGTGCACGGCGGCCGCAGAGGAGAGCCGCAGCTTGCGACGAGAGCGCTCAGTCCGAGCCACAGCGCGGCGAGGCGCGGGCCCATCAGCGCCGGTCGAGCCGGAGCAGCACGCCCGCGACGGCCCAGTCGAAGCCGAGGCAGGCGGGCGCATACCACTCGGGCAGCGCCGCGGGGAGCACGCTCCCGTGCGCCGCGTCCCAGAGCCCGTGCGCGACGTAGCCGAGCGCGAGGAACAGCGGCCGCCGCCGGATCGCGAAGATCGAGAACACGAGGAAGCCGAATGCGGTGAGAGACTCGGCGACGTCCGCCGCCGCGAAGCCCCCGACCGCAGGGCCGACGTAGATCGCGGCGATGTACGCCAGGCTGATCGCGAAGATCTCAGCGGCGCGCTCGCGCGAGGCTCGCGAGACGAGCAGCGCGAAGACGAGCCCACCCGCTGCGCCCGCGAGCGCCAACGGGGGAATCACGCCCGCCTCCGGGACACCAGCAACAGCCCGAGCGCGAGCGCTGCCGGCGCGGCCTGCACGAACAGGATGGAGAGCTTCACCGAGAGCGCGCCGAACACGCCTGCCACGATCACGCAGACGAGGAAGAAGAGCTTCGTGGCGAAGGCGTCCTGCCGTCGCAGCAGACCGAACGTCAGGCCCGTCGCGAGGAAGCCATTGTAGAGCCCCTGGTTCGCCGCGAGGGCACACGACGCCGCGGCGAACTCCGGCGTCAGCCCGAACGTGCGCAGCCCGAGGGGCGTGGTCCAGAGGAACATCTCGAGCACGAGGAAGCCGGCGTGCTGGAGCGCCACGAACGCGACGAGGACGTTCGCAGCTCCACCCATCACCTTTGGTCGACGACCAGCACGCGTCCGCCGTCGTCGAACACGACGGCCTCCTTCTGGAAGCGGCCGACCCAGTAGATCCAGCGGTTCGAGTCGAGCGAATGGGTGACGTGCGGCGGCGGGTAGCCCATCGCGAAGACGACGCCCTGCTTCGACATGCCCGCGATCGCCTTGCCCAGCGTGACGCCGCGCTTGTCGATCTCGCCGAGCGACGCGACCGCCCCGGGGCACTCGGTGCCGAAATAGCGCGTCAAGTGGTCCGGGAAGGGCTCGCCGGCGGCGTCGTGATTGAGGTACTCGTAAGTCCGGCCGGTCGCCTCGTCGCGGAACCGGAGGCTCTTCGTGGTCAGCGCGAGCAGCATGACGTGGCTGCACACCGGGATCAGCCCGATCTGCTGGTAGTTGGTCGCATAGAGGCGACTCTTCACCTCGTCGGGGTGGAGGTTCGTGAGGGTCACCACGCCCTCGCGCCCGATCAGGTCGTTGAAGGGGTGCGGAGGGGGTTTGCTTGCGCAGGCGGCCAGGACCAGAACGAGCGACGCGACGACGCAGCGCATACGGGCACTCTATCACGAGGGCGCGGAATTCGGCTCCACCGCGAGGCCGGCGCCGCGCCAGGCGTCGAAGCCGCCGACCAGCGCGCGCGCGCGCGGCCAGCCGCGGCGCCGGAGCTCGCGGACGGCCCGGAGGCTCGAGCCCTCGCTCGGGCAGGTGCAGTACGCGATGTGCCACGCGTCGGACGGCGCGCCGAGACGCGCATAGTCGGGGATGCCTTCGAGCGAGAGGCGGCGCGAGCCCTGCGCCTGGAGCCCGCTCTCCGTCCGCGGCTCCTCGCGGCGCACGTCCACCGGGACGATCGGTGCGCCGACCGCGAGCAGCCCTTGCAGCTCCGCGATCGTGATCAGCTCCGGGTCCGCGGTGCCGGCGACGGCGACCGAGCTCGGCGGCGGCCGCGGCGCGGCCGCGTTGCGCGCAGCGCGCCGCCCCATCCACATGAGCGTGCCGCCGTGCGCGACGATCGAGACCAGCACGACGAGACATGCGACCTGGAAGATCGCGGCGCCTTCCCGTGCGCCCGCGAAGACCGGCAGCAGCGCGAGCAGCAGGGACGACAACCCGCGCGGGCCGAACCACGCGACGAGCCGGCGCGCGGGCCGCTCGATGTGCGCGGGCGCGAACGCCGCGAGGTAGATCGCAGGCCGCGCCAGCAGCACGAGCGCGACGAACGCGAGCACCGGGCCCGTCGCGAGCGCGAGGCCACTCCAGATCAGCGAGCCGCCGAGCAGCACGAAGGTGAGGAGGAGCGCGAGCTCCGCGGTGGTCTCGCCGTACTCGCGAAAGCAGTCGCAGAGCTCGACGTCGAAGAAGGCGATGGTGAGGCCCGCGCCGAACGCGGCCAGGAAGCCGCTGCCGTGCACCGACTCGGCGGCCGCGAAGGCGGCGAACGCGATGCCGAGCGAGTACAGGGACTCGTAGTCGCGCCGCACGCCGAAGCGGCGCCGCATCAGGTCGAGCGTGGCGAGCCCGAACACGCCGACGGCGATGCCAGCGCCCGGGCCGAGCAGGAACAGGTCGAGCCCGAGCCGCGCCCACGAGGCCGGCTGGAGCTCCTGCGCGCCGAGGAACACGAGCGCCACGAGCACGATCGGGAGCAGCACGATGTCGTTGAGCCCGCTCTCGAGCCGCAGCGCGTGGCGCGCGGCTGCAGGAAGCTCGGGCCGGCGCAGCAGCCCCTTCAGCAGCACGGGATCGGTGGAGGCCAGCGCGGCGCCGAGGATCGCGGCGGCGGGAACGGAGAAGTCGAGCAGCCAGACGGCGGCCGCCGCGAACAGCGCCGCCGAGAGCAGCGTGCCGGGCCCGAGCGCGAGCAACGCCAGGAGCCGGTGCTCGCGCGCCTCGCTCAGGTTCAGCGTGAGCGCGTCCGTGAAGAGGATCAGCGCGAGCGAGAGCGTCGCCACGATGTGCAGCGCGGGCGATTCGAGCCCCACGTCGAGCGCGCCGACGCCCGCGGGCCCGAGCGCTGCACCGAGCCCGAGGAAGATCGCGACCTGCGGCACGCCGCTCTTCTCCACGAGGCCGGAGAGCAGCGCCGCGATCAGGATGACCACGCCGACGAGCGCGAGCGCGTTTGCGAGCTCGGAGGGCCCCACGTTCAGGCTTCGAGCCGGGCGTCCATGGTGATCTTCGCGTTCAGCACGCGCGAGACCGGGCAGCCCGCCTTCACGGCCGCGACGTCGAGGTGCACCGCCGTGATCGTGAAGCCGGCGTCGGTCTTCTCCAGCGTCAGCGTGGCGGCCGTCTGGATGCTCTTCGCCGTCATGCCTGCGTTCCCGAGCTGGCCCGAGAGCGCGATCGCGTCGCGAACGAGTACTGCGTGTCCGACAGCACTCCGCTCGCGGTCGAGAGCTTGCCCTTCCCATCCTCGAGGCCGCCTTCCCAGACGGCGGAGGCTTTGCGCTTCATGGAGGCTCCTTCAGCGCGGCCAGGGTGTCAGACTTCGCTCGGTCATTCCAGCGCTCATCCCGCCGGCACGTGGCTGGTCGTGACATCGGCGACGACCCGGCCGCGCTCGCCGGTGACGACCGTCCGGACCACGCTCACCCGCCGGCCGCGCTTCACGAACGTGGAGGTCGCCTGGAAGACGCCATCGCGCTGGTTGGCGAGGAAGGCGGCGCTGAGCTGGATCGCGAGCGGGAAAGCGCTACCGCCGGCGTCGCTCTCGCCGAGCAGCAGGGATGTCGCACAGACGTCGGCGAACCAGAGGAGCGCGCCGGCGTGGGCGACGCCGTGTGGATTCAGGATCCCCGGCTGCACGGGCATCTCACCCACGACCCGGTCCTCGGATCGCTCGACGATCGTGAAGTCGATCGCGCCGTGCACGCTCTCCGTCTCTCGCTTCATCGAGCCTCGAAGAATGCGAGCAGATCGGCGTTCACCTGGTCCTTGTGGGTCGAGCACAGCCCGTGCGGCGCGCCCGGATAGATCTTCAGCGTCGAGCCGGTGACGATCTTCGACGAGAGCAGAGCCGACGCGCCGATCGGCACGATCTGATCGTCGTCACCGTGGAGGATCAGCGTCGGCACGTCGAACTTCTTCAGGTCCTCGGTGTGGTCTGTCTCCGAGAACACCCGGATGCAGTCGTAGGCGTTCTTGAGTCCGGCCTGCATGCCCTGGAGCCAGAACGAGTCCCGCAGGCCTTGCGAAACCTTCGCGCCGGGCCGGTTGCCGCCGTAGAACGGCACGCTGAGATCCATGAAGAACTGCGAGCGATCGGCGAGGACGCCCGCCCGGATCCCGTCGAACACCTCGAGCGGCAGGCCGCCGGGATTCGCCGGCGTCTTCAGCATCAGCGGCGGAATCGCGGAGATCAGCACCGCCTTGGCCACGCGCTTCGTGCCGTGGCGGCCGATGTAGCGGGTCACCTCGCCGCCGCCCGTCGAGTGGCCGACGTGGATGGCGTTCTCGAGGTCGAGCGCCTCGACCAGCGCCGCGAGGTCGTCGGCGTAGGTGTCCATGTCGTTGCCGCCCCAGGGCTGGCTCGAGCGGCCGTGGCCGCGGCGGTCGTGGGCGATGCAGCGGTAGCCGCGCGCGGCCAGGAAGAGCATCTGGTCCTCCCACGCGTCCGCGGAGAGCGGCCAGCCGTGGCTGAAGACGACGGGCTGCCCCGTGCCCCAGTCCTTGTAGTAGAGCTGCGTTCCGTCCCGGGTGGTGATCGTGCCCATGAAGTTCCTTTCTGCTTCGAAGGTTTCAGGAGAGATCGAACAGGAGAGCTTCCGCGTCCTTCGTCGCCGCGAAGCGCAGCGCGGCTTCGTTCGACACGGCCGCGCCGTCGCCGGCCTCGAGCGGGACGCCGTTCAGCTCGCCGTGGCCTCGTGCCAGCTGGAGCCAGGCGTGGCGGCCCGGCCGCAGCGCGTGCTCGACGGAGTCGCCCGCGCGGAGCAGGCTCGCGTAGAGCTCGACGTCCTGGTGGACGCGCACCGAGCCGTCGCGTGCGTCCGGCGACGCCACGAGCCGCAGCACGCCCTGCCGTTCCGCGGCCGGGAAGTGCTTCTGCTCGTAGCGAGGGCGCGAGGCCCTCGCGCTCGGGCAGGATCCAGATCTGGAGGAAGTGCACGAGCTCGCTCGCCGAGTGGTTGAACTCGCTGTGCGAGACGCCGGTGCCGGCGCTCATCCGCTGCACGTCGCCCGGGCCGGATCACCGAGCCCGTCCCCAGGCTGTCCTTGTGCTCGAGCGCGCCCTCGAGCACGTAGCTCACGATCTCCATGTCGCGGTGAGAGTGCGTGCCGAAGCCCTGCCGCGGCTGCACGCGATCCTCGTTGATCACGCGCAGATCGCGGAAGCCCATGTGCTTCGGGTCGTGGTAACCCGCGAACGAGAACGTGTGGTAGCTCTCCAGCCAGCCGTGACGGGCGTGGCCGCGTTCCTGCGCCTTGCGGACGGTGATCATGGGGTCCTCCGTTGCAATGCTAGGGTGACGCATCGATGTGATCGCGGAAGCGGCGCCTCCGGCACTTCACCCGTGCCGCGAAGTGCACGATCCCGGGAGGCACGCGATGCCCCTCAGACTGGCCGAGATGCGCACGTTCGAGCGCGTGGCGGCACACGAGAGCTTCGCCGGAGCCGCCCGCGAGCTCGGCCTCTCGCCCTCGGCGGTGAGCAAGCAGATCCGCGCGCTCGAAGAGCGCCTCGAGGTGAAGCTGCTGCAGCGCACCACGCGGCAGGTCACGCTCACCCAGGCCGGCCAAGCCTACCTCGAGCGGGCGCGGAAGATCCTCGGGGAGGTGGACGAGCTCGAGATGACGGTGCGCGGCCTGCACTTCGAGCCGCGCGGCACCCTGCGCGTCTCGGCGCCGCAGGACTTCGGGCGCCTGTATCTCTGCGAGGCGGTCGGCGCATTCGCGGCGGAGTATCCGCACCTCCGCATCGAGTTCGAGATGACGGACCGGAAAGTGGACGTGGTGGAGGAGGGCTTCGACGTGGCGGTGCGCGTCGCGAAGCTCGCGAGCTCGACGCTCGTGATGCGTCGCCTCGGCCGCTGCGAGCGCGTGCTGTGCGCGTCGCCCGCCTACCTCGCCGCGTACGGCACGCCCGAGTCGCCCGCGGCGCTCGGCTCCCACAACTGCATCGAGTACGACTACGCCGAATCCAACTCCTGGACGTTCCGCGTCGCCGGCCGCGCGCAGACCGTGGCGGCGACCGGCCGGCTGCGCGCGAACTCCGCGTGGGCGCTGCGCTCGCTCGCGCTCGCGGGCCAGGGCATCGCGCTGATGCCGCGCTTCCTGGTGCACGAGGATCTCGCCGAGGGCCGCCTCGTGAGCGTGCTCGCGAACGCGCTCGACGCCGACCTCGACGTGATGGCGCTGCTGCCGCCCGGCCGCCACGTCTCGGCCAAGGCGCGCGCCTTCGTCGACTTCATCGCCGAGCGCCTGCGCTCGGAGCCGTGGTGGGAGGCGACCCGCGCCCCGCGGCGGGGGCTGCGCCGCGTCGGCTCCCACTGAGCGAGCCGATTCGCGCCACCCGGGTGTCAGCAGGGCTCCCCTTCGTGCGCCTTCGTCCTCCACCCGGTCACCGCTTCCGGGTAGGGTGGGCGCATGAGCCTGGTCGCTCGCTTCGAAGCCTATGCAGCGGACTTCGAGGTCACGTACGCCGACGACGACTGGTCGCGGCTCGAGCCGTACTTCACGGAGGATGCGGTCTACTCGACGCCCGCGAACGGCGTGCGCATTCCCGGACGGGCGAGTGTGCTGGCCGTCCTGAAGGCGGCGGTCTCTGGCTTCGATCGCTGCTGCGACTCGCGACGGCTCTGGACGAGCGCGGGCCCGCGCGAGGAGCACGGCCAGGTGATGCGGGAGTGGCAGGCCGTCTTCACCTGCGCGGGCGCGCCGGATCTGCACGTCGGAGGCTCGGAGCGCGCGGTCTACCGCGGTGACCGCATCGAGCTGCTGGAGGTCGTGCTGACGCCGGAGATGCTCGCGCGGCTGATGAGCTACCGCGAGAAGTACCTGCTGCCGCGCAGCCGCTGACGACGCTATTCCGGCGGCAGCCGGTGACTCGTAGTCGAGCACGTGCGCGAAGCCCATGCGCGCGTACACCGGACGGCCCTGCTTCGAGGCCTGGAGGCTCGCGATCCGGCAGCCGCGCTTCTCACCGCCGACGGCCGCGGCCCAGGTGAGCGCCGCGCCGTAGCCGCGCCCGCGCTGCTCCTCGAGCGTGGCGACCCAGTAGATGCCTGCCACGTCGCCCGTCGTGACGAGGATCGAGGTCGCGACCACCGCCCCGTCGCTGCGCCCTGCGTAGAGATGCACGTTCGGCAGCGCGAGCAGCCGCTCGCCGAGGAAGAGGCGAGCCGCGCCCACCGGGTAGCCGAAGCCCCGGAATGCCGCTTCGCGAAACGCGACGAGCTGCTCGGCCGTCTGCACCTCCTCGATCGCGAGGCCGGCGGGGGTGGGCGCCGGCGCGGCGGGCAACGCGAGCGTCATGCCCGGCGCGGGATCGCCCTTCCGGCGCCAGCCCGCCGCCTCGAGCGCCGGCGCGCAGCGCTCCCGATCGGCGCCGCGAAACGAGATGCGGAACGGCAGCTTGCGCTCCGCGAAGTAGGAGCGCACCGCCGCGGCCGTGGCCTCGACGTCGTCGTAAGGCGGCTTCAGGAAGCCCCAGTTGAGGTCTTCCACCGGCAGCCCGCAGCAGGCGATCGCGACGCGCCCGTGCTCGCGGTATTCGCCTCGCTCCGAGAACGCCAGGAAGATGCGGTTCGCGTCGAGGTAGTTGCAGTCGGGGGGCGACAGCACGCCGGGATCCATCCCGCCTCTCCTAGGTCGGCCAGCGCGGCGTGAACACGAACTCGAGCTTCAACGCGTCGGGGTCCGCGAAGAAGACGGCATGGTAGCCGGGGGCGTACTGCGGGTAGTCGGCAGGCGCGTCGAGAATCGCGACTCCGAGCGCGACGAGCTGGCGGTGCACTTCGTCCACCGCGGCGCGCGACGGCGCCGCGAAGGCGAGGTGATGGAGACCGGGAGCGAATCGATCGTGCGCCGCGCGCGTGCGCGCCGGCACGAGGCCGAGCTCGAGCTGCGCGCCGGCCCAGATCGGTCCCTCGGGCACGTCCGTGCTGCGCCGGAAGCCGAGGAGCGGGAGCACGCGGTCGTAGAACGCCGTCGAGCGGGCGAGATCGCTCACGGTGAGGTCGATGTGGTGGATCGCGCCGCTCGCCGCCATCTCAGGCACGCTGCTCCGGGTCGGGCCGCCGCTCGCCGTACCAGAGCTCCTTCCCTTCGCGCTTCCGGAGCCCCTTCTCCCCGGAGAGCGCGAGGCGCGCCAACAGGCCGAGGAGCTCGCGCGCGGAGTAGGTGCGGAGCCGCCGGCCCGAGGTCACGACGGCCTCGCGCAGCACGACGAAGCGCCCGGCTCCGTGCAGCGCGCGGCTCATGGCGGCTTCCTCGCCCGCGAACAGGCGCTCGTCGAAGCCGCCCACCCTCTCGAACGCGCGCCGCGTGCAGAACAGGAAGCAGCCGCTCGCGAGACCGAGCGCTCGATAGAGCGGCACCGCGATGCGCTGCATCACGCGGCCGAAGAGCGGCACGCGGCCGTCGAACTGGAACGCGGCGCCGCCCCCCGCGGCGCCGGCGCGCATCGCCTCGACTGCGCCGCGCACCGCGGCGCTCGTCACGGCGGTGTCGGCGTCGACGAAGACGAGCCAATCGCCCGTCGCAGCCCGCGCGCCCGCATTCCGCGTCGCGGCGATCTGGCGGTGCTGCACGGGGACCACACGGGCGCCGCGTTCCCGCGCGATCGCGGCGGTGCGGTCGGTGGAGCCGTCGTCCGCCACCACGATCTCGAACGGTTCACCGAGCGCTGCGCCTGCCTCCGAGAGCGCCGCGAGCGTTCGCGCGATCAGCAGCTCCTCGTTGTACGCGGGGACGACGAACGAGAGCACGCGGCTCCCTCCTCATCGGGGATCGCGCTCGGGCTCGCAGTGGAAGACGAGCTCGAAGCTCGTGGTCTCGTTCTGCGGGGTGTTCTCGGAGTCGGGGAACATCAGGGCATTTCGCGCGCCGCAGAACCGGTTGGCCTCGTCGATCGCCGCAGCGCGCGCCTTTCGGACGCCCCAGAGCGGGCCGTACGAGACCTTGAAATGGTCCGTCCCGTCGGGCTCGACGCGGCTCGACGGCTCGTCCGGAGGGTTCGTGCATGCGAATGCGAGAAGCGCGACGGCGAGGCAGCTCTGGATTCTCATGACTCCGGCGTACGACCCCACGTCTGGAGGAACAGCGACGACACGACCAGCGTACCAGGATCCTCGAGGTGGCGTCTCAGCGCCTCGGTCAGCTCGTCGAGCTCGCCCGCTCCGATCAGTCCCTTCTCGAGGATCCGCGCGCGCGCGTTCGCGACGAACTCGAGCACCAGCATCCGGCGCCCGTGGCCGGGGGGATAGACGTGCACCAGCGGGTTCACGCGCACCTCGACGAGCCCCGCCTCTCGCAGCAGGCGCGGCGTGCGGAGACCGATGGAGCGGTCGATCCCGTTCAGGGCCGCGTAGGTCTCGAGGAGCTGCAGGAGCCGCGTCAAGGCGGGGTGGGGCGGATCGCAGCGCTGCGTCGTCGAGTCCGGCTCGTGCAAGGCGACGAAGCCTCCGGGACGGACGAGTCGCACCATCTCGGCCAGGATCTGCTCCGGCTCCGGCACGTTCACGAGCACGAGGCGCGCCGTGGCGAGGTCGAACGCGCGGCCCGGCAGGCCCGTGGCGCGGGCATCGAGGGCGAGGACCTCGACGTTCGTGAGCCGACTCGTCGCGACGAACTTCCGGGCGCTCTCCACCTGCTCGGCGCTGCGCTCCACGCCGACCACCCGGCCCGTCGCGCCGACGCGCTCGGAGAGCAGGCCGAGGCAGCCCTGCGGGCCACAGCCGATCTCGACGACCCGCCAGCCCGCCCGCACACCGATCTGGTCGAACAGCCACGCCGATTCGGGCGCCAGCTCCTGTGCCTGGCGCGCGAGGCGCTCCTGCTCGGCCTGCCGGTAGCCCAGGAGGTAGGGATCGGGCTCACTCACCGCGCAGCACTTCGCGCACGAACACCTCCGGTGTATCGCGGAGGAGGAAGTGCCCCCCGCCTGGAATCGATACGACCCGCGCGTCCCGGATCGCCGGCGCCGCACGCTCCATCGCGGCGTACGCGACGAAGGCGTCGGCCGTGCCGTGCAGGATGAGCGTGGGCACCGCGATCGCCGGGTAGGCCGCAGACAGCTCGCTCCACTTGTTCGGCTCGCGGATGTACCGGAGCGACGCACGGCGAGTGCCGCGAATCCGGTACCACGCGCGCGTTCGCTCGCGGTAGGCGGGCGAGAAGCCGGGAGGGCTCGCGTCCGCGACGAGCGCGAGCGCCAGCTCGCCGAGGCCCGGCGTGCGGAGCAGGCGGAAGACGAGCGGCGTCTCGCCCGGCTCCTGCGGGTAGAGCGCGTCGGCGAGGACGAGCCGATCGACGCGCTCGGGATGGCGCGCGGCGAACACCGCCGCGACCGCGCCGCCCATCGAATGGCCGGCCACCGACGCGCGCTCGATGCCGAGCGCGTCGAGCGTGCCCGCGAGCTGCTCCGCCCAGAGTGCGAAGCCGTACGCGAAGTCGTCGCTCCGCTCGCTCCACCCGAAGCCGTACAGATCGACGGCGATCGCCCGGCGCGACTGCGCGAGCGGCGCGAGCACGAAGTCCTCGTAGTCCTGCGTGCTGGCGCCGAAGCCGTGGACCAACAAGATCGGCGGGCCGTCGCCGCGCTCGACGACGTGGACGCGCCGGCCGCCGA
Source organism: uncultured delta proteobacterium (assembly GCA_963716895.1). GTDB lineage: Bacteria > Myxococcota_A > UBA9160 > UBA9160 > UBA6930 > JBFIYM01. The sequence goes on along the minus strand of CAVQUJ010000010.1, from coordinate 836,428 downwards.
CGTCGAGGAGCCGCCCCGGCACGCCTGCCGCGAGTGCGCGCCCGTCGTCGGGCTCGCGCAGTCGGATCGCGACCGGAGCGAGGACGACTGCGAGCGCGAGCAGCGCCGCAAGAGCGAGGAGCAGCGTGAAGAGACGCTTCATCGCGCGAACGTACTACCTGCCGGAGCCAGCCGGCGCTAGGGGTCGCCCGAGCCGCGCTGAGCGTGGAATGCCGATAGCACCGCTGCACCGATCTCGTGGGGCGCGTCACGATCGCTCACGCGGATGCCGACCAGCGCAATGCCGCGCTCGGCCCACTTCCGCGCGGCGACCTCGGGGAACCGATCCTCCGGTTCGAGCAGATACACGATCGAGCCGCAGCGTCCTTGCATGGCCGAGGCCACCGCTTCGGTGCAGGCGTCCACGCCGCTCGCCGTCGCGACGAGCTCGTGCGGCGCGACGTGCACCAGCAAGTCCGACGGGCCCAGCTGCGCCGTGACGGCGTCCAGTGTCAACCGAATGCTCACGGGATCGTTAGCGTTCATCCGCAACGCGATCGCGCGCGCGCCGAGCCGCTCGGCGATCGCGACGCGACTGGCCAGCAAAGCCAGGGACGTGATCGCCAGATCGGCTCCGGCCGCCGCGAGCTCCGCGACGAAGCGATCGTGGGTCACGCACGTTGCTCAGGCGGGGCACCACGGACGGACCGGCGGCGTCGCCCCGTGCTCCGCCGGGCGAGACCCCGGGTGCGGGTGTGGGCCTCGATGCAGCGGAAGATCGGGGCCCAGAGGATCGGTAGTGGACGCTGGCAGGGGCTCGCTATTGCAAGCGAAGACGAGCGAGACGCTCGTGACCGAGCTGACCACCGTCTGTTCATCGATCGGTCTCATGGGCGCCCCGTGAGCCGCGCAGAATGCGTTGGTATCGCGGACGCATGCATTGCGAGCCTTGCTGGCGCCGCCGTAGTAGGAGCTGTAGCTGACGATGTAGGCATCGGGGCCGTAGCTCTGGACCCGTGTCGAGGGACGTTGGTCGGCAGTGGTGGGCGCAGGCCGAGCGCCCCCACGACGAGGAGCAGGGGAATCCGTCTTCGCATGCAGCTCTCCACTCGAGTCGAGATGCTCCGCGGCATTCAATGGCGGCGGTCGAGGATCTCTGCTGCGGCGCGCTCGCCGGAACGAACGGCGCCGTCGATCGCGCCGTGCGAGACCGTCGCCGTCTCGGTGCCGGCCCAGTGCACGCGTCCGAACGGCTCCCGCAGCAGGTGTCCGTAGCGCGTGAGCGTGCCGAGCGTGAAGTGCGCCATGGAGCAGCCGCGAGACCATTCCTCGGTCCACCACGAGGTCTCGATGAACTCGGAGGGGTTCGCCGCGCGCGGGCCGAGTCGAGCGGCGAGCGCGTCGAGCACCGCCTTGCGACGCACGCCGGCGTCGAGCGACTCCAGGCGCTGGGCGACCGGCCCGAACGTGAACGCCGCGATGACGCCCGGACTCCCGGACGAGGGACTGGCGTCGAGCGTGACCTCGGCGGCCGATCCCGGCTCGGCCGTCTGGCCGCTGTAGCCGTCGGCCCGCCAGAACGGCTCGTCGTACACGACGATCGTCTTGGTCTCCCATCCGCCGATCGCGTTGCGGTAGAGCGCCGTCCGGTCCTCGGGGAGCGGCGGGTCGAACGCGATCTCGAGCGCGAGCGCCGGCGGCACCGACACCACGGCGTACCGCGCCGAAACCGTGAGCTCGTCGCCGGCGACGAGCACGTGATCGTCGCGCTGGGTGATCGCGCGAACGGGAGTGTTCAGCCGAATCGACCCACCGAGCTGGTCGGCGACCCTTCGCGCGATCGAGCCGGCTCCGCCGTTCACCATGTTCTCTTGCGCGCCGTTCTCGATCGAGAACAGCGTGTCGATGCTCCCGTGCGAGTGGGCCAGATACAACAGATGGAGAAGCGACGCCTCGGACAGGTCGGCCGTCATGAGGCCGCGCACCGCCGACTCGAAGAGATCGCGAGCGATCGTCGTGCGGATCCCCGAATGCTCGAGCCACGACGCGACGGATCGCGCGTCCCACTCGGCCGCGCGCGGGGCGGTCCACGGGGCGTCGAGCGGGACCTGTCTGGCCATCTTGTTGATCTTCCGCTGCGCGAGCGCGAGGGTCAGCACCGCGAGCGGACTGATCTTCGGGATGAGTCCGGTGTAGCGGCGCGTGCGTCCCTCGCCGATCAGGAGATGGGCGCCCTTCACCCACGTCTTGTAGGTGGTCACGCCCATCTCGTTCGCGAGGCCGAAGATCGCGTCGTGCCTCGGGCCGAGCCATCCGCCCCCGCGATCGACGGCCGAGCCGTCCGAGAGATGCTGCGTCCAGATCCGGCCGCCGACCCGGTCGCGCGCCTCGAGGACGACGACCGACTTCCCGGCCTGGCGTCAGTCGACGCGCAGCGGTGAGGCCGGCGTAGCCCGCACCGACCACGCAGACGTCGCATTCCACCCGCTCGGCCACAGAGCCACACCGTAGCCGCGAGTCCTGCATGGGCTCGGGATCGGCGCGCAGCTGCGAGCGCCGCTCGGCGGTCCTACTCACAGGCCCGACGCGACCGGCCAGGGCCGCTGCACGCTCCCGACCTCGGCCGTCAGCTGGAGCCGTTTGTTAGTCGGCGGCGTGCTCATGTGCGCCGGCGATCTCTCAGTGGGCGACTGCTTCGGAGAGGCAAATGCACCTGCCATCGGCGAACGCATCGACGGGATTGCTCGAGACGTAGGAAGACATCTGGAGACCTTGCGCCTTGCAGGAGCGAACGCAGTCTGCAACGGCCAAACGCTCGCGCACGAAGCACGTTGTGGGATATGCGACAACCGAGAGGACCGCGAGGAGCACCCAAGAGCCACGCTTCACTTCAGTTCCGCCGCCCAACGACTACTAGACCGCTACCGCCGCTGCATTCTCCTCCGCCCCGGGACTGCAAAGCAAGTGGCTCACATGGACGGCCCGTGGGGAGCTGGCTGCGCTTTCGCCAGGCAGTGGCGCGATAGGCGGCACGCGCTTGCAGCCAGCAAGCGGATTCGGATGGGAGCGGCCCCGGGATCCTCCGCTGCGCCGCCTCAGGCCGTCGCGCGTTGAGGCGCGCGCCCGCGTACCTCACGGTGAATCAGGTAGGCGAGCGGACCGACGGAGCCGAGCGCGAGGGTGAGCAGCACGTAGGGGAGGAGGGGCAGGCCGCGCTCGTTCGCGTCGCCTCGCATCCACAGCATCGCGAGGGTCAGCGAGATCACGAGGTCGGTGAAGACGACCACGCCCGCGGTGCTGGAGACGAGCGTCTCGAAGAAGCCGAGGTAGCCGTGCACCTCGATGGCGTAGAAGCTGAGGGCGCTGAAGGCAGCGAGCACGAGGGCGAGCACGAGAGTCTTCATGGTGGGTCTCCTGGGTTGGGCCCGCGACGGCGGGCGCACTCCTGCAAGAGCAACCCGCGTGCCAACCTGTCGCGGCACCGGAGCCGCGACCGCGCACGCGGCGTGCTGCAGCGCCTGCGACGCCTGCGTTGCAAGCCTGCAACGCCGCGGCCTCGGCGCGCCCGGCGCGTCCGCGTGGCGGCCCGGCACGTCTCTTGCTCCCGGGCGATACCATGCCGCCCGTGAACCTTCGTCGTCTCGATCTCCTCGGCGCCGCGGCCGGCTTCGTCCTCGGCCTCTTCGACACCTGGCTCCTCACGCTCCTCGGCGTCGAGATGCGGCTCGGCGCGCGCGACGCCGCGCCGCTCGTCGCGCTCACCTTCGCCTCGAGCTGCACGCTGCTCGGCTTCCTCGCCGGCCGGCTCGCGCTCGCGCGCGCGCGGCTGCGCGCCGACGCGGAGACGATCCGCCGCCAGCAGGAGGCGCTCGCCGTCTCCGAGCGCGCGGCCTTCGAGAACGAGAAGCTCGCCGCGATCGGCCGGCTCGCGGCCGGCATCGCGCACGAGGTGCGCAACCCGCTCGGCGTGATCCGCGCCTCGGCCGCGATGGTGCGCGAGCACTTCGCGCCGGCCGACGACTCGCACCGCGCGTGCGGCTTCATCCTCGACGAGATCGACCGGCTCGACGGGCTGATCGCGTCGCTGCTCGCCTTCGCGCGCCCGACCACGCTGCGCGTGCGGCCCGCCGCCGTGCAGGACATGGTGGCTCGCGCGACGGCGCTCGCCGAGGAGGCGCTCCGCAAGCGCGACGCGAAGCTCGCAGCCGCAGCTCGGCGCCGCCGGGCGCCGAGCTCGCGGTCGATCCCGACCTGATCGCGCAGGTGCTGCTCGGTCTCGTCACGAACGCGGCGGAGGCGATCGCGCCCGGGCGGGCACGTCGAGCTGCGCGCGCGCGTCGAGCCGGCGGCGGTGGTGCTCGCGGTCGCCGACGACGGCCCCGGCGTCCCCGAGGCCGACCGCGACGCGCGTGTTCGAGCCCTTCTACACCACGAAGGCGAGCGGCACCGGCCTCGGCCTCGCGATGGCCGAGCGCATCGCGCGCGCCCACGGCGGCGAGCTGCGCGTGGTGCAAGGCGCAGGCGCGGGCCCCGGCGGCCGCGGCGCCTGCTTCGAGCTCGTGCTGCCCGCCGCGCAGGCCGCCGCATGACACCGCGCATCGCCGTGCTCGACGACGAGGCGCGCCTCGTCGCCATCCTCGAGATGGTGCTGCGGCGCGGCGGCTACGAGGTGGAGGGCTTCGCCGCACCCGACTCCGCGCTCGCCGCGCTCGGCGGGCGCCGCTTCGACCTGCTGCTCACCGATCTCAAGATGCCCGGGCTCGACGGCCTCGGCGTGCTCGAGCGCGTGCGAGCGGTGGATGCCGACCTCCCGGTGGTGGTGATGACGGCGCACGCCACCATCGCGACGGCGGTGGCGGCGCTGCGGCTCGGCGCCTTCGACTACGTGGAGAAGCCCTTCGACAACGACGCGCTGCTCGCCGTCGTGTCGCGCGCGCTCGACCACTCGCGCCTCGCGCGCGAGAACCGCTACCTGCGCGCGGAGCTCGCCTCGCGCCACGGCAGCGCCGCCGATCGTGGCCGAGAGCCCGGCCATGCTGCGCGTGCTCGACCTGGTGCGCCGTGCCGCGCGCAGCGACGCCACCGTGCTCGTCACCGGCGAGAGCGGCACCGGCAAGGAGCTGGTCGCGCGCGCGGTGCACGTGCAGTCCGATCGCGTCGGCGGCCCATTCGTCGCCGTGAACTGCAAGGCGCTCGCGCCGGGCGTGCTCGAGTCGGAGCTGTTCGGCCACGAGCGCGGCGCGTTCACCGGCGCCGAGCGCGCCCGCGCCGGCCTGTTCGAGCGCGCGGAGCGCGGCACGCTGTTCCTCGACGAGATCGGCGAGACCTCGCCCGACTTCCAGGCGAAGCTGCTGCGCGTGCTCCAGGAGAAGCGCGTCACGCGCGTCGGCGGCAGCGAGGAGCGCGCGCTCGACGTCCGCGTGGTCGCGGCCACGAACCGCGACCTGGAGCGCGAGGTCGAGAGCGGCGCGTTCCGCGAAGATCTCTACTTCCGCCTCGCCGTGATCCCCATCGTGCTGCCGCCGCTGCGCGAGCGGCCCGAGGACGTGCTCGCGCTCGCGCGCCACTTCTTCGTGCGCGCCGCCGCGGACCGCAAGCCGCCGCTCGAGGGCTGGAGCCCCGAGGTCGAGGCGTTCCTGCGCCGTCACCCCTGGCCCGGCAACGCGCGCGAGCTCGAGAACACGCTCGAGCGCGGCGTCGCGCTCGCGCGCGGCCCGCGCATCGAGCTCGCGGATCTGCTGCTCGACGGCGAGCCGCCGGAGGCCGCGGCGAAGGAGGGGCCGCTCGCGGACTGGCTCGACCAGCGTGCCGCCGAGCGCATCCGCGAGGTGCTCGCGTCGAGCGGGAAGAGCCGGGCCGAGGCGGCGCGCCGGCTCGGCGTCGACCGCACCACGCTCTGGCGCTGGATGCAGCGGCTCGGCATCGCCGACTGATCCACGAGACCGATCCAAGGCGCCTTCGGCTCGGTGCGCTGCGCGAAGCGCGCCGCTTGCACTAGAGTCGCCTCGCCCGCCGAGGGGAGGGGACGCATGAGCCAGCGACTGCCCGACGGCGTGACCTTGCCGAGCGGCGTCACGGCCTCGACGCTGCTGCATCGCCTGCTCTCGGAGACGGCGGCGCGCTTCCCGAGCCTCGCCGCCGCGGCGCCGCCCTCGAGCGCCGCGAGCTTCCGCAAGGGCTTCCCCGCCGCGATCGAGCGCTTCGAGGCGGAGCGCGCCGCGAGCGCCGAGCGCGCACAGGCCGCGAGCTTCCTGGTCGAGGCGAGCCATCGCGCGCTCGCGGTGGCGAGCGGCGGCGTGCTCACGCCCCTCGACGAGGCGGTGCGCGCTTCGGCCGAGCCTTGCGCGCTCGAGAGCTGGCGGCTCGCGGGCTCGGGACGCCTCGCGCCCGCCATCCCGTACGGCGGCCGCGTCTTCCGCGGCCGCGAGATCGTCGCGCTCGCGGACGACCTCGCGGCACGCGAGCTGCTGGCGCCGGCCGCGCGCGACGCGCTCCGCTGGCTGCTCGACCATGCGCTCGACGCCGGCGAGCTCGACCTCGCGGGCCGCCGCTTCGCGCTGCTCGGCGCGGGCGCCGAGCTCGCGCCGACTCCGCTGCTGCTCGAGGCCGGCGCCGAGGTGCTGTGGATCGACCTCGCCGCGCCGCCCGAGCGGCTCGCCAAGGACAGCGCGCTGTCCGGCCGGCTGCTCGTGCCGCGCGGCGGCGCGAACCTGCTCGCCGCGCCCGCTGCCGTGACTGCGACGCTGGCGCGCTTTGCAGAGGCCGGCCCGATCGACGTCGGGCTCTACGCCTACGCGCCGGGCGCTGGCCGCGAGTGGCGCCTCGAAGCCGCGATGAACGCGATCGTCGATGCGCTGCCGGCGGAGGCGCTGCGTTCCATCTCGCTGCTCGTGTCTCCCACCACGCCGCTGACGCTCGGGCCCGCCGAACGCGCCGCGCGCGAGCGGCGGGCTCTCGCGCGGCCCGCCTGGCAGCGCGCGCTCGGCGCCGCGGGGCTGCTCGGCTCGCGCGAGCCGGTGCGCGCCGGGGACGTGCAGGTGCCGCGGCTCGTGGTCGCGCTCCAGGGCGCGAGCTACCAGGCCGCGCAGTACGTCGAGAAGCTCTGCGCCGCAGAGCGCTGGGCCGCGCTCGCCAGGCCGACGCTTCACGGTGTCGGCGAACGTGGCCGGCATCTCGCGCACGCGCTCACTCTCGCACCCGCTGTTCGAGGCCGCCTACGCGGGTGCCACCGCCTTCGGCGTGGAGACGTTCGCGCCCGAGACCACGCGCGCGCTGTCGGGCCTGCTCACGCTGCACGACCTGCTGAATCCCGCCGCGCCGGGCGCGCCGGGCGGCGACTCTTCTGCGCTCTTCGCGGAGCGGTTCCACGGCGGCTTCCACGTCGTGCCGTGGGCGATCGACCCGGCGCTGCGCGTCGCGGCGGTGATCGGGCTGGCGCGTCACCCGGCGCTGCTGGCGCGCATGCTGCGACGGTAGTCCGCGGGCGCTACGGGAGCGGCTTGCGCATCCTGCCGCGTGCGGCTGGGATCAAGGCTGTGACCGCGTACGGCCCAACCGAGGAGAAAGCGACCGGATGACGACGCCCCTTCGCTCGGACGCTCTCGTCTTCTTCGGCGCCACCGGCGATCTGGCCTACAAGAAGATCTTCCCGGCGCTCCAGGCGATGATCCGGCGGGGCGGACTGGAGATGCCGATCGTCGGCGTGGCCCGTCCGCCCTGGTCGTTGGAAGCGCTGCGCGCTCGTGCGCGCGACAGCCTCGAGCACCATGGCGGCGTGGATGCGGAGGCGTTCGCGAAGCTGTGCGCGCAGCTGCGTTACGTCGGCGGCGACTACAGCGACCCCGCCACGTACACACAGCTGAAGGAGGCGCTGAGCGGAGCCCGGCGGCCGCTGCACTACCTCGCGATCCCGCCGAGCATCCTCGGCACCGTCGTGCACGGGCTCGCGAAGGCGGGCTGCGCGAAGGATGCGCGGGTCGTCGTCGAGAAGCCCTTCGGGCGCGACCTCGCCTCTGCGCAGGCGCTCAACCGCCAGCTCCACGAGGTCTTCTCGGAGTCGTCGGTGTTCCGCATCGACCACTACCTCGGGAAGGAGGAGGTGCAGAACCTGCTGTACTTCCGCTTCGCCAACGCCTTCCTCGAGCCGATCTGGAACCGCAACTACGTCGATCGCGTGCAGATCACGATGGCCGAGGACTTCGGCGTGCAGGGCCGCGGCGCCTTCTACGAAGAGGTCGGCGCGATTCGAGACGTGGTGCAGAACCACCTGCTGCAGGTGTTGGTGCTGCTGACGATGGACGCGCCGGTCGGTCGCGATGGCAACGCGATGCGGGCCGAGAAGGTCCGCCTGTTCCGCGCGATCCGGCCGCTCGAGCCCGGCGACGTCGTGCGCGGCCAGTTCCGCGACTACCGCACCGAGCCGGGCGTCGCGCGGGATTCGCGGGTCGAGACCTTCGCCGCGCTGCGCCTGCAGATCGACACGTGGCGCTGGGCCGGCGTGCCGTTCCAGCTCCGCGCCGGCAAGTGCATGCCCATCACCGCCACCGAGGTGGTGGTCGATCTCAAGGTGCCGCCCCTCGGGATCTTCGACGAGGTCACGCCGGCGGGATCGAACTACTTCCGCTTCCGCCTGAGCCCCGAGGTCGTGATCTCGGTGGGTGCGCGCGTCAAGAGCCAGGGCGAGGAGATGCGCGGCGAGGAAGTGGAGCTGGTCGCGCGCCATTCGCCGGACGCCGGCGAGAAGTCCCCGTACGAGCGCCTGCTGGGCGACGCGATCCGCAACGACACCTCGCTGTTCACGAGCGCCGACAGCGTCGAGGAGGCCTGGCGTGTGGTCGAGCCGGTGCTCGGCGACGTCACGCCGCTCTCGGAGTACGAGCCCGGCAGCTGGGGCCCTCCGGCCGCCGCGGATCTCGTCGCCGGCGACGAAGGGTGGCACGATCCGGAGCCCGAGAAGAGCGCGCCGTGCTAGCCGGCGGCGGCGTGGTGTTCCTGCTCGACGTCGACAACACGTTGCTCGACAACGACCGCTTCGGAGCCGATCTCGGCGCGCGTCTCGAGCAGCTCTTCGGCGCCGCGAGAGCGCGAGCGGTACTGGGCGATCTTCGACGAGCTGCGCGACGCGAACTCGGCTACGCCGACTACCTGGCGACCCTGCAGAGGTTTCGCGTCGGAGCTCGAGGACCATCCTGCATCTGCTGCAGATGTCGGAGTTCGTGCTGGAGTATCCGTTCGCAGAGCGCCTGTACCCGCGCGCCCTCGACGTGCTCGCCCACCTCCGGGCGCTGGGGGCTCCGGCGGTGCTCTCCGACGGCGACGTGGTGTTCCAGCCGCGCAAGATCCAGCGCTCCGGGCATCTGGTCGGCGGTCGAGGGGCGCGTGCTGATCTACCTGCACAAGGAGCGCATGCTCGAGGCGGTGAAGCGGCGCTACGCGGCGGCGCACTACGTGATGGTGGACGACAAGCCGCGGCTGCTGGCGGCGATGAAGAGCCAGCTCGGCGAACAGCTGACGACGGTCTTCGTGCGCCAGGGCCACTACGCCGCAGAGTCCGCCGGCAGCGCCATCCATCCGGCGCCGGACCTGAGCCTCGCGCGGATCGGCGACCTCCTCGCGTGTGACCTCTCGAGGCTGCAGCGGTGAGCAGCAAGCTCAGCCCGCTGGCCGGCCAGCCCCGCGCAGGCCGCGCAGCTGGTCGACGTCGCGAAGCTGGTCGACGCCTACTACCAGCCGCCGGCCCGATCCGGCCGTGCCCGCGCAGCGGGTGGCCTTCGGCACCTCCGGGCATCGCGGCTCGTCGTTCGACGGCAGCTTCAACGAGGCGCATGTGCTCGCGATCAGCCAGGCGATCTGCCGCCATCGGCGAAGCCAGGGCATCGACGGGCCGCTGTTCCTCGGCATCGACACGCATGCGCTGTCGCGGCCGGCGTTCGAGACCGCGCTCGAGGTGCTGGCCGCCAACGACGTCGAGGTGCGGATCGCAGCCGGGCGACGAATACACGCCGACGCCGGCGGTGTCGCACGCGATCCTGGTCTACAATCGCGGACGCAAGACCGGGCTGGCCGACGGCATCGTGGTGACGCCGTCGCACAACCCGCCCGAGAGCGGCGGCTTCAAGTACAACCCGCCGGACGGTGGCCCGGCCGACACGGGCGTCACCGGCTGGATCGAAGCCGAGGCGAACGCTTTGCTCGCCGGCGGCTACGAAGGACGTGAGGCGCGTCCCGTTCGACCAGGCGCGGCGCGCGGCGAGCACGCGCGAGCACGACTTCCTCGCCGCCTACGTGGCCGACCTCGGCGAGCGTGGTCGATCTCGCCGCGATCCGCGACGCCGGCATCCGCATGGTCGTGGATCCGCTGGGCGGCGCCGGCGTGCGCTACTGGCGCGCGGATCGCCGAGCGCTACGGGCTCGACCTGACCGTCGTGAGCGACGTCGTCGATCCCACCTTCCGCTTCATGACGCTCGACTGGGACGGCCGCATCCGCATGGATCCCTCCTCGACGCTACGCGATGCAGCGGCTGATCGGCTTCGCAGCGACCGCTACGACGTCGCGTTCGCGTGCGACACCGACCACGACCGCCACGGCATCGTGACGCGCGGCGCCGGGCTGCTGCCGCCGAATCACTACCTGGCGGTGGCGATCGACTACCTGTTCCGGAATCGCCCGCGCTGGAGCGCGGGCGCGGCGGTCGGCAAGACCGTGGTCAGCAGCGCCGCTCATCGACCGCGTGACCGCGCGGCTGGGCCGCGAGCTCTACGAAGTCCCGGTCGGCTTCAAGTGGTTCGTCGACGGCCTGCTGGACGGCTCGCTGGGCTTCGGCGGCGAGGAGAGCGCAGGCGCGTCCTTCCTGCGCTGCGACGGAACGGCCTGGACGACCGACAAGGACGGGATCGTGCCGGCGCTGCTGTCGGCGGAGATCACGGCGCGCGCCGGGCGGGATCCCGCGCGAGCTCTATCGCGAGCTCACGCGGGATCTCGGCGAGCCGGCCGCCGATCGCGTCGAGGCGCCGGCGACGGCCGCAGCAGAAGCAGCGGCTCGCGAAGCTCTCGCCCGACGAGGTGCAGCGGCGCCGAGCTCGCCGGCGAGCCGATCGAGCGCGTCCTCGTTCGCGCACCGGGGAACGACGCGCCGATCGGCGGCATCAAGGTGATCGCCGCGAGCGGTTGGTTCGCCGCGCGGCCGTCGGGCACCGAGGACATCTACAAGATCTACGCGGAGAGCTTCCGCGGCGAGGAGCACCTGCGCGCCGTCCTGAGCGAGGCTCAGCGCATCGTCGACCGCGCGCTGGCCGCCGGCTGACGGACAGCGCGCGAGACCCGCCCCTCGGCGTCCTCGACCAGCACGAGGTCGGCCTCGACGAGGAAGAGGCCGTGGCCGACCACGCCGGGCGTCTGGTCGAGCGCGGCGGCGAGCGGCTCCAGCTCGAGCCCTGCGGGCAGGGGCGCGTCGATGACCGGGTTCCCGTCGTCCGTCCGGTACTCGCTCCCGCGCAGGGGCCCGTCGAGCCCGAGCGCGCGCAGCGCGCGCCGCGTCGCCGCGAGCCCGAAGCGCAGCACCTCGATGGGCAGGGGGGCCGTCGCCCCGAGACGTTCGACCCGCTTCGCCGCCTGCACGAGGTACACGCGTCGGGCCGCGGCATGCGCTGCGATCTTCTCGCGCGTCATCGCTCCGCCTCGCCCCTTGAGCATGCGCAGCGAGGGGTCCACCTCGTCGGCGCCGTCGAAGAGGTAGTCGATGCGCTCGGCCTCCTCGATCGCCAGCATCGGCAGCCCGAGCCTGCGTCCCAGCGTCTCGGACGCCCGGCTGGTCGCGACGCACACGAGGCGCATCCGTTCGGCGTTCACCCGGCGCGCCAGCGCCTCGATGGCTCGCGCTGCCGTGCGTCCCGTGCCGAGGCCGACCGTCATCTCGGAACGGATCTCCTCCACCGCTGCCGTCGCGAGCGCGTCGTCGCGGGTCATGGGCTGACCCGTGTGGGTCATGGGCTGACCCACACGTCGACGCCCGCCGCGGGCCGGATCGCGCGGGCGGAGATCGGCTCCCCGGCGCGCCAGCGCGCGAGGGCCGCGCGCTTCGCTTCGCCGGCGACGAGGAACAGCACCTCGCGCGCGCGGCTGAGCCGCGCGGCGCTCAGCGACACCCGCTCCGGCGGCGGCTTCGGAGCGTCGAGCACGGCCAGAGCGTCCGGCGCGCCCGGCGCGTCGCCCCAGTCGTGGCCGGGGAACAGGCTCGCGGTGTGGCCATCCTCGCCGAGCCCGAGCAGCACCAGATCGAAGTCGCCGACGCCCCGCAGGTCGGCCGCAGTTGCGATGGCTGCCGCGCGCTCTGCGCCGAGCTCGGCGGGGATCGCGTGCACCTGCGCCGCCGGGATCGGCACGTGATCGAGCCAGGCCAGACCGGCCATGCGCGAGTTGCGCCCGGCGTCCTCACGGGGCAGACAGCGCTCGTCGCCGAAATGGATGTGCCAGTCGCTCCAGGTCGCGGTCGCGGTGCGCAGCCGCCCGTAGACGCCGCGCGGCGTCTCGCCGCCCGCGAGCACGATCCGGAAGCGCCCGCGCTCCCGGATCGCCCGAGCCGCGGCAGCGAGGATCCGCTGCGAGGCGGCTCGCTCGCAGCGCAGTCGACGTCGCTCACCTCGTGCCAGCGCACCGCGCTCATTCCTTCTTGATCTCGTGGCCGCCGAACTGGTTGCGCAGCGCCGACAGCAGCTTGTCGGAGAACGAGTCCTCGTCGCGCGAGCGCAGCCGCGCCAGCAGCGACAGGGTGATCACCGGCGCCGGCACGCCGAGGTCGATCGCCTCGGCCACCGTCCAGCGCCCTTCGCCGGAGTCGGCCACGTACGGCGCGATGCCGGCCAGGCTCGGGTTCGCCTTCAGCGCGGCCGAGGTCAGGTCCAGCAGCCACGAACGCACCACGCTGCCGTGTCGCCAGATCTCGGCCACCTGGTGCAGGTCGAGCGCGAACTCGCGCTTGTGCTGCGAGGATCGAGAAGCCCTCGGCGTACGCCTGCATCAGGCCGTACTCGATGCCGTTGTGGACCATCTTGGTGAAGTGGCCGGCGCCGACCGGGCCGACGCGGCCCCAGCCGCGATCCGGCGCGGGCGCCAGCGTCTCGAAGATCGGCCGCAGGCGCTCGACCACGGCCTCGTCGCCGCCGACCATCAGGCTGTAGCCCTCGGCGAGTCCCCACACGCCGCCGCTGGTGCCGCAGTCGACGTAGTGGATGCCGCCGCTCGGCGAGCTGCGCCGCGCGGCGGAGCGTGTCCTGGTAGTTGGAGTTGCCGCCGTCGACGAGGGTGTCGCCCGCAGAGAGGAGCGGCGCCAGCGCCGTGACGCTGCGGTCGGTGACGTCGCCGGCCGGCACCATCAGCCACAGCGTGCGCGGGGCCGCGAGACCGGCGACGAGCGCCTCCAGCGAGGCCGCAGGATCCGGCGCCCTGCTCCTCGATGCGCTCGCGCGCGTCGGGCTTCGGATCGAAGCCGATCACGCGGTGGCCGCCGCGCACCAGCCGCTCCGTCATGTTCGCGCCCATGCGCCCCAAGCCGACCATGCCGAGCTTCATGGGATCTCCTTGTGGTCGTGGTGGCCTATCGCCACGCCAGCCAGCGGCGGAGCAGCGCTTGCACCGTCGGCGTCAGACGGGTGCGGTTGCAGGCGTCCGCGGCCTTCCGGATCGCCTCCGCCTGGGTCGGATACGCGTGGATGACGCCGGCCAGCGCGCGCAGGCCGATCCCCGCGACCATCGCCACCGTGATTTCGTTGATCATCTCGCCCGCATGCCGGGCGACGATCGTCGCGCCGAGGATCCGGTCCGTCCTCTCCTCGACGTGGATCTTCACGAAGCCCAGCTCCTCTCCGTCGAGGATCGCACGATCGACGTCGTGCATCAGGATGGTGAAGGTCCTCACCGGAATGTGCTGCTTGCGCGCTTCGCGGACATAGAGGCCGACGTGGGCGATCTCGGGATCGGTGTAGGTGCACCAGGGAACCGTCAGTGCGCTCAGTCGCCGGCGACCGAGAAACAGCGCGTTCTGGACCACGATGCGCGCCGACGCGTCCGCGGTGTGCGTGTACATGTGCTCCAGGCAGGCATCTCCGGCGGCATAGATCCGCCGATTCGTGGTCTGCAGAAAATCGTCGACATGGATCCCGGTTGTATCGTCGTAGTCGACACCGGCGGCCTCCAGGTTCAACTCCGTCACATTCGGCACCCGGCCAGTGCCGGTGAGGACGGCATCGACCGCGACGGTGCTCTTGTAGTCGTCGCTGACCAGATCGACGAGCTTCTCCCCGCCTTCGACGCGTACCCCGACGGCCGCGGTGTTCAGCCGCACCTCGATGCCGTCGCGCGCAAAGGCACTCGAGAGGATCTGCGCAGCGTCGCGCTCCTCCTTCGGCAGGAACAGCGGAATGTCCTGCACGATGATGGTCTGCGTTCCGAAGCGGGAGAAGGCCTGCGCGAGCTCGCATCCGAGCGGGCCGCCGCCGATGACCAGTAGGCGGCGCGGCAGCTCGGTCAGTTCGAAGACGTTCTCGTTGGTCAGGTAGCCCGCCTCGACGAGGCCGGGAATCGGGGGAGTGTCGGGTCGAGCGCCGGTGGCGATCATGGCCTTCCGGAAGCGGAGTGTCGAGCCATCCACGGTCAGCGCATCGGATCCGGTGAAGCGCGCCGGGCCGAAGAACACATCGACTCCCGCTGCGCTGAGGCGTCGAACCGAATCGGTGCGGCTGAGGCGGGCACGGATTCGCCGCATGCGTTGCATCACGGTGGGAAAATCGACGTGCACGTCCGCGGGCGCCTGCGCGCCGTAGCGCTCGGCATCGCGCATCTCCGCAACCAGGCGCGCCGTGCGGACGAGGGCCTTCGACGGCACGCAGCCGACATTCAGGCAGTCGCCGCCGAGCCGATCGCGTTCCACCAGGGCAACCTTCGCGCCCAGCGCTGCCGCCGCGTGCGCCGCGACCAGCCCCGCCGGCCCGGCGCCGACGACCACCAGGGTGTAGCGATCCGCAGGCTGCGGATTGCGCCAGCCAGCGGGGTGGACGCTCTCCAGCCGCTCGCGCTCGTCTTGCATCGCTACAGCCAGCCGCCGCGGAAGCCGGCGCGCCTCAAGCCGGTGGCGATCGGAGGGCAATCCCGCATCAGCCGCCAGATCAGTTGGGTGCGATGATTCTCGATCATCATCACCACGATGCCCTGGTCGAGCCCGTAGTGGCCCGTCGAGACCCAGGCGCGTTGTCCGGCTCCGGCCAGGCTCGGGTTGAAGCTGCTCGCGTACCGTCGTCCGGACAGCATCTCGGGGTAGCGCGCCGACATGCTACGCACGGCGCGCAACGCGCCGTCGGGCGCGAACGGCAGCGAGGCCAGCGCGGCCCAGCCCGCCAGGCTTCCGTCGTCCGGACCGTACGGCACGCCCCGCGCCGCGTAACCGAACAGGCGCCGCGGCTCGTTGCTCACTTCGGGCCGCTCGTCGCTCGGGCCATCGCAGGCCGACAGGCCCCAGCAGTCTTCGTCGTAGCCGAGGAAGCCGTTCGGGTTGCGCCGTGCGTACTCGCGCTGGACGCAGGTCGCGCGCCGGCTGTTCTCGAAGTAGTCACAGCGCTTCTCGCGCATGAAACGGTCTCGGATGCCACGAAAGTCGATCCATGCGTGCGAGAACTGATGCACGAACAGCGGCCCCGCATACAGAAAATCGTATCCGTACAGATTCTCCCACTGGTAGGTCGCGGTCCATGACTCGTAGCAATCACCCTCGAGCGGGTGCGTCGGCGATCCCAGCGCGAGCGCATACAGCACGATGGCCTCGCTGTAGCCTTCCCAGCCGTAGTGCAGGAATCCGCATTCGGGCTTCCAGCCTTGCCGGATCGTGTCGGCGCCGCCCTGCGCCCAGCGCCAGTCGATGCGCTGGTACAGCGCATCGACGAGAGCGCGCAGCTCGATCTCGGCGGCACTGTCTGCTGTGAAGTACCTGCCGGCGGTCAGCGCGCCGGCGATCAGCAGCGCCGTGTCGATCATCGACAGCTCCGAGCGCCAGACGCGAGCACCGGTATGGATGTCGAGGAAGTGGTAGTAGAAGCCCTTGTAGCCGGTGGCCTCCGGGCGCCCGCTCTGATCGCTGTCGCGGAAGAAGCGCAGCGCGGCGAGGCTGCGGTCGACCGCGTCGCCCCGGGCCAGCCAGCCGCGCTCCACCGCCACCGGATAGGCCGACAGCGCGAAGCCCACCACGGCGATACTCACAGGTGAATTCCCCCGCGAGGTGTCGGCCACGAGGCCATTGGCTGGATTCACTTCCTCCAGGAAGTAGCCGAACGCGGCGCGTTGCAACCCATCCAGCAGCTCTTCGTCCGTGAGCAGGGACGCTTCAGCCACGCAGACCTCGCAGGGAGTAGCGGGCCCGAGCATCTCTCATGACGAAGCTATAGGACGTGCCGGCGCAAGCTGCAGGTGCGTCGGCGACTCGGGACAGCCACACTCGCCGGGTGCGCGCGCTCCACTGGTTCCGCGGCGATCTGCGGCTCGCCGACAACACGGCGCTCGCCACGGCCGCCGCGCGCGCCGGCGAGCTCGGCTTCGTGTTCGTGCTCGACGAGCGCCGGCGCATGGCGCTGATGCGCTTCGAGGAGGCGCGCCGTGCTGCCGCTCTGGAGTGACGACGCGCCCATCCGCGTCGGCATCTCGAGCTGCCTGCTCGGGCAGGAGGTGCGCTTCGACGGCGGCCACAAGCGCGACCGCTTCCTCACGGACGAGCTCGCGCCCTACGTCGACTGGGTGCCCGTGTGTCCCGAGGTCGAGCTCGGCATGGGCACGCCGCGCGAGTCGGTGCAGCTGGTGCGCGCGGGCGGCGAGCTGCGGATGCTCGGCACCCGCTCGCGGCGCGACTGGACCGACGAGATGCACGCGTTCGCCGCGCGCCGGGCACGGGCGCTCGAGCGCCTCGAGCTGTGCGGCTACGTGCTGAAGAAGGACTCGCCGAGCTGCGGCATGGAGCGCGTGAAGGTGCGCGACGCCAAGGGCTTCGCGAAGCGCGACGGCCGCGGCCTGTTCGCCGAGGCGCTGCTCTGCGAGAGCCCGGCGCTGCCCATGGAGGAGGAGGGCCGGCTCCACGATCCCGTGCTACGCGAGAACTGGATCGAGCGCGTGTTCGCGTACCGGCGGCTGCGCTCGCTCTTCGCCGGCCGCTTCTCGGTCGGGCGCCTCGTCGCCTTCCACACCGCGCACAAGCTGCAGCTCCTCGCGCACTCGACCGAGGCCTATCGTCGCCTCGGCCGGCTGGTCGCGGGCGCGAAGGCGATGGAGCGCCCCGAGCTGCGCCGGCGCTACGAGGCCGCCTTCATGGCGGCGCTCGCCCAGCGCGCGACGAAGGCGAAGCACGGGAACGTGCTCCAGCACTGCCTCGGCTACTTCGAGGACCGCCTCGACCCGCAGACCCGCAAGGCGCTTGCCGCGCAGGTGGCTTCGTATCAGCAGGGCCTCGTGCCGCTGGTTCTGCCGGTGACGCTGATCCGCCACTACGTGGATCTGCTCGGCGTCGAGTACCTCGCCGGGCAGGTCTACCTCGAGCCGCACCCGAGAGAGCTGATGCTACGCAACCACGTGTAGGCCGTGGCGCGGCTCAGCGCGGCGCGGCGCAGGTGACGAGGGCGAACGAGGCGGGGGCGAGCAGCTGGTGCCGGGATGCGGCCATCGTGGCGACGCCCAGGTGCAGAGCGATCACGAGCAGTGCGAAGGCGAGCGGTTTCATGGGAGTCCCTCCTCGAACTCCTGCAACGTATCGGCGGTCGCCGCCCGGGCGGGGTGAAGCGCTTCACGGCGGTAGAAAAAAGTTTGAAGCCCCCCTGAGCCCCGCGGGGGAGGCCTCCTGCATCCACCGGCAGGCATGTGATCAAGGCCCTTCGGGCGCCCGCCGAAACAGCAGAAATGGGCCAGAGCCCGCGCCACTCCCTGTTCTCCCAACGTCTCGATTCGGCGGTGTTCGCCAGCTACTTCCTCGGCGGCGTCGTCCCGGTCGGCGCGTTCGCGTGGGTCGTGCAGCGCTACGTGCTGCCCCACGTACAGGACGATCGGCTCGGCCTCGCCGCCTGGGTGGGGGCGTGCATCTCGCTCGCGCTGCTCTCGCTCGGGGTGTTCTTCGCGTTGCGCGTGATCACACGCAACGCGCTCACGCGGATGACGCGGGACAACCAGCGCCTCTCGGTGCTGCTCACGGCGTCGCGCGAGTTCGCGGCCGATTCGCACTTCGAGTCGATCCTCGGGCGCACGTCGGGCCACGTGAGCGCGCTCGCGCCCGAAGCGGGCCTCGCCCTCCTGTTCTCGCGCGAGGCGGGCAAGCCGCTCGAGCTGAAGCAGGGCGCGGGCCACTTCGACCAGAGCTGGTGGAACGCGCACCTCGGCTCGCTCCGAGAGCTCGCCGCCGAGGCGGTGGCGACGGGCAGCAACACCGTGGGGGCGGCGGACGGGCGCTCGCTCGTGACGCTGCCGTTCCGCGCGAACGGCCTCGGCCAGGGCGCGCTCGTGCTCGCGGGCGCGGCCGAGGCGTTGGCGCCCGACGCGATCGACGCGGCTTCTACCGTGGTGGGCATGGCCGGTGCCGCGCTGCGCCGCGGCGATCTCGAGGACGCGCAGCGCAACTTCTTCGCGCACACGACCGACCTGCTCGTCTCCGCGCTCGACGCGCACGTGGTCGAACGCGAGGGGCACGCGACGGGCGTGGCGCGCATCGCCAACCAGCTCGGCCACGAGCTCGGCCTCGCGGCCGAGCAGATCGAGCGCCTCCATTTCGCGTCGATGCTCCACGACATCGGCCTCCTCAAGTTCGAGCAGTCGCGCCATCGTGACTCGAAGGCGCTGCGGCTCCACCCGGCCGTCGGCGCTCGCATGCTCGCGCGGATCCGGCTCTGGGAGCCGATCGCGCCGATCGTGCTCCATCACCACGAGTGGTGGGACGGCTCGGGGTACCCGGAAGGGAAGGCCGGCGACGCCATCCCCCTCGAGTCGCGCATCGTGGCGTTGGCCGACGCGGTGGACGCCATGCGCCGCGCGAAGGTGAGGCGCGCCGCGCCGCTGACGTTGCCCGAGATCGCGCAGGAAGTGGCCCAGGGCCGCGAGACGCAGTTCGACCCGGCGCTGGTCGACGCCTTCCTCGCCCTCTACGAGCGCGGCGAGATCGCCTTCTGATACGCTCGCCCTCCGCGAGGAGGCGCGAGACGATGGCCGAGGCGCGGAAGTTCAAGTGGGTCGGCACCCGGCCGATCCGTCACGACGGCGTGGACAAGGTGACGGGCCGCGCGAACTTCGGTGCCGACCTCGCGTTCGCCGACATGCTGTGGGGCCGCGTGCTGCGCAGCCCGCACGCGCACGCGAAGATCCGCCGCCTCGATGTCTCGAAGGCGCTGGCGCTGCCGGGTGTGAAGGCGATCGCCACGGCGGCCGATCTGCCCGACCTCGCCCCGGTGGAGTCCGGCGGCATGGAGGGCGGTGTCAACTTCCGCGACCTCTCGCGGAACGTGCTCGCGCGCGACAAGGCGCTCTACCACGGGCACCCGGTCGCGGCCGTCGCCGCCACGAGCGCCGAGGCTGCGGAGCAGGCGCTTGCCGCGATCGAGGTCGAGTACGAGCCGCTGCCGGCCGTGCTCTCGATCGAGGCGGCCACCGGCCCCGGCGCGCCCGTGCTGCACGCGGACCTCCGAACGCGCGGCGCCGACGCGAACCTGCCGAACGTGGCGTCGCGCATCGTGTTCTCGCGCGGCGACGTCGAGCAGGCCTTCGCGAAGGCCGAGGTCGTCGTCGAGCGGACCTTCCATACCCAGACCGTGCACCAGGGCTACATCGAGCCGCACGCCGTCGTGGCGCGGACCAACGCCGATGGCCAGTCCGTGGTGTGGTGCTGCACGCAGGGCCCGTTCATGGTGCGCGCCTATTGCGCCGCCGTGCTCGGCCTCGAGCTCTCGCAGCTGAAGGTGATCCCGAGCGAGATCGGCGGCGGCTTCGGCGGCAAGACCACCGTCTACGTGGAGCCGCTCGCGGTGCTGCTCTCGCGCAAGACCGGTCGCCCCGTGAAGATCGTGATGTCCCGCGAGGAGGTGTTCCGCGCCACCGGCCCCGCCGGCGCCTCGACGATCCACGTGAAGTTCGGCGCCACGCGCGACGGACGCCTCGTCGCCGGCAGCGCGCGTCTCTGGTACGAGGCCGGCGCCTTCCCGGGCTCGCCGGTGCAGGCCGGCGCGATGACGGTGCTCGCGCCCTACGCGCTCGAGCACTTCCACATCGAAGGCTTCGACGTGGTGGTGAACAAGCCGAAGACGGCGGCGTACCGCGCGCCCGGCGCGCCGCAGGCTGCGTTCGCGGTGGAGTCGCTCCTCGACGAGCTCGCGCTGAAGCTCCGAATCGATCCCATCGAGCTGCGCCTCTCGAACGCCGCCCACGAGGGGACGCAGGCGCCGTACGGCCCGCGCTTCAAGAAGATCGGCATGATCGAGACCCTCGAGGCGGCGCGCGCGCATCCGCACTATCAGGCCAAGCTCGGCCCGAACCAGGGCCGCGGCGTCGCTGTCGGCTTCTGGTTCAACGGCGGCATGAGCTCCTCCGCGGAGCTGCACCTCACCGAGGAGGGCACCGCGGTGGTGGCGTCGGGCAACCCCGACATCGGCGGCTCGCGCGCCTCGCTCGCGATCATGGCCGCCGAGGAGCTCGGCATCGACGTGCAGAAGGTGCGCCCCGTCGTCGGCGACACCGAGTCGGTGGGCTACACGGACATGACCGGCGGCAGCCGCGTCACCTTCGCGACGGGCATGGCCGTGATCGAGGCCGCGCGCGACGTGGTGCGCCAGCTGCGCGAGCGCGCCGCGAAGCTCTGGGAGTGCGACCCCGCGCAGGTGGCCTTCGTCGAGGGCCACTGCGTGCCGGCCGAGGGCTCCGGCCTCGCGAAGGAGCCACTCAGCGTCGCGGACATCGCGCGCAAGATGGGCGCCACCGGCGGCCCGATCAGCGGCCAGGCGCAGCTCAACGCGCGCGGCGCGGGGCCCGGCTTCGCGACGCACCTGTGCGACGTCGAAGTGGACCCCGAGACCGGCCGCGTGGACGTGATCCGCTACACGGCGGTGCAGGACGCCGGCCGCGCCATCCACCCGAGCTACGTCGAGGGTCAGATGCAGGGCGGCGCGGCGCAGGGCATCGGCTGGGCGCTCCACGAGGAGTACGTGTTCGACGCGAAGGGCGTGCTCGAGAACCCCGGCTTCCTCGACTACCGCATGCCGGTCGCGAGCGATCTGCCCATGATCGACACGGTCGTGGTCGAGGTGCCGAACCCGAGCCATCCCTACGGCGTGCGCGGCGTCGGCGAGACACCGATCGTGCCGCCGCTCGCCGCCGTTGCAAACGCGGTGGCGCGCGCGACGGGCGTCCGCATGGACGCGCTGCCGATCTCGCCGCCGCGGCTGCTCGCGGCGCTCGAGCGCGGGGCGGCGTGATCCACGTGGTGATCCCGAACGGGCTGCGGAAGTGGACGGGCGGCGCTGCCGAGGTGGATCTCGCCGCGAAGGACGTGCGCGGCGCGGTGGCCGCGCTCGACGCGCGCTTTCCGGGCTTCGCGGCCGCGCTCGGCCGGAGCTTCGCGGTCGCGATCGACGGCGAGATCCTCCAGGACGCCTGGCACGAGCCGCTGCCGACCGGCAGCGAGCTCCACTTCCTGCCTGCGCTCTCGGGAGGCGCATGAGCGCGAGCGGAGTCATGCAGGAACCGATCACACACCAGTTCGAGGCGCCGCGCCGCGTGGCGGACGCGGTGGCGCTCCTCGCCGAGCACGGCGCGGCGGCGCGCGTGCTCGCGGGCGGGACGGATCTGCTCGCGCAGATGAAGAGCGGCACGCGCCGGCCCGCCGTGATCGTGGACCTGAAGCGCATCGACGAGCTGATGCAGGTGCGCGAGGCCGGCGGCGGGCTCGTGATCGGCGCCGCGGCGCCCGCGGCCGTGGTGCGCGAGCACGAGGCGCTGCGCCGCCTCTTCCCGGGCCTGGCCGAGGCCGCGGCGCTCATCGGGAGCGAGCAGATCCAGGGCCGGGCGAGCCTGGGCGGGAACCTCTGCAACGCCTCGCCCGCGGCCGACACCACGCCGGCACTGCTCGTGAACGACGCCAGCGTCGAGATCGCCGGGCCGAGCGGGCGCCGCACGGCTCCGGTCGCGGCCGTGTGCACCGCGCCGGGGCGCACCTCGCTGGCGCCGGAGGAGCTGCTGCTCTCGATCGTGCTCGCAGCGCCGCCGCCGCGGAGCGCCGATGCCTACCTGCGCCTGATCCCGCGCACCGAGATGGACATCGCGGTGGTCGGCGCCGCCGTCCGCGTCGCGCTCGCCGCCGACGGAAGCTGTAGCGCCGCGCGCGTGGCGCTCGGCGCCGTGGCGCCGACGGCGATCCGTGTGCCCGAAGCCGAGGCCGCGCTGGTCGGCACCCGCCTCGACGCCGCGGCCCTCGCGCGGATGGTCGAGGCGGTGCGCGCGGCAGCGAAGCCGATCGACGACAAGCGCGGCACGGTGGCCTATCGCCGCCAGGTGATCGGCGTGCTCGCGCGCCGCGCCGCCGAACGTGCATTCGAACGCGCGCGCGTTTCCCAAGCCGGTCCGCAAGCGCCGCGAAACGGCGCGCGCAGCGAGCCCACGCGAGGCTTTGCCTCGCGTGAGGCGAGCGAAGGAACAAGGTGAGGCTCCACATCCAGACCGAGATCAACGGCGAGGCCGCCGAGTTCCTCTGCGCTCCGCACGAGACCCTGCTCGATGCGCTGCGTAACGGCATCGGGCTCACGGGCGTGAAGGAGGGCTGCGGCACCGGCGACTGCGGCGCGTGCTCCGTGCTGCTCGACGGCCGGCTCGTATGCGCCTGCCTCGTGCTCGCCGCCGAGGTCGAGGGCCGCACCGTTGCGACGGTCGAGGGCGTCGCCGGGCCGGACGGGCTCCACCCGGTGCAGCAGCAGCTGCTCCAGCACGCCGGCCTCCAGTGCGGCGTGTGCACGCCGGGGATCGTGGTGGCGGCGAAGGCGCTGCTCGACCGCAACCCCGACCCGACCGAGCGCGAGGTGCGCTTCGGCCTCGCCGGCAACCTCTGCCGCTGCACGGGCTACGACAAGATCGTGCGTGCGGTCCTGGATGCGGCCAGCGACCTGCGCGAGGTCCGAGGCGCCCGCTAGCCTCCCGCTCCGAAGGGGGGCGAGATGAAGCGAATCGCGCTGTTCGGGATGGCTCTGCTCGGCGCCCTGCCGGCACAGGCCGCGCAGGACGCGCCGCAGGTCCCGCGAGACCAGGTGAGCTTCCGCGTCGAGGCGACGCGCGAGGTTCCGAACGACTGGCTCGGCGCGACGCTCGGCGTGGAGGAGGAGAGCTCCGACGCGGCGGGCCTCGCCGCGCGCGTGAACAAGCGCATGGCTGCGGCGCTCGAGCTCGCGAAGGGGGACGAGCGCCTGACGGTGTCGAGCGGCGCGTACCAGACGCAGCCCGTCTACGACAAGAGCCGCATCGCGCGCTGGCGCTCCAGCCAGGACCTCGTGATCGAGACGGGCGAAGTCGACGCTCTCACCCAGATGGCTGGCAAGCTCCAGGCGCAGGGCCTGCTGCTCCGCGGCGTCTCGTTCACCGTCTCGCCCGAGACGCGCAAGCGCGTCGAGGACGAGCTGATCGTCGAGGGGCTCTCGTTGTTCCGCGAGCGCGCGGGCCTGATCGCACGCGGGCTCGGGCGGCGCGGCTGGAATCTCCTCAACCTGACGGTCGGCGAGTCGGGACTGCCCGTGCCCTACGAGCGCGCGGCGCCCATGGCGATGGAATCCTTCCCGGGCAAGGCGGTGGCGCCGGCGTTCGAGTCGGGGCGTAGCACGCTGCGCGTCGAGGTGAACGCGACTGTCGAGCTGGAGTGAGCCAACTGGGCGCGGGCGCACAGGCTCGGCGGCCGCTCGTCGAGGTGAACGCGACCGTCGAGCTGGAGTGAACCCCCCATCTGCGGTAGGCGGCGCCGGAGGCCGCTCTGCTACGGGTGTCCGGCGTGAAACCGGGGCCGAAGGTCTGCTGGCTTGCCGCTTCGCTCGCTGCGGCGCACGCGGCCTTCGGCGCCGAGCTCGGCCCGGGCGTCCTGGAGGTGCAGCGCTGCATCGAGCGCAACCTGCCCGAGCACTCCTCGCGTCAGGCGGTGGTGCTCGAGCGTCGCGATCGTGCGGGGAACGAGCGCCGCCTCGAGGCCACCGTCTGGTGGAAGCGCGACGCGCAGGATCGCTCCCGTGTGCTTGCGCGCGTCGACGCGCCGCCCGACGAGCGCGGCACGGGCTTCTTGTTGATCGAAGGCGAGGGCGGCGCCGAGCTCTTCAGCTACCTGCCCGAGCTCGGCCGCGTACGGCGTGTCACGAGCCGGAGCGCCAGCACCTTCCTCGGCACGGACCTCTCGTGGGAAGACCTGGAGGAGCTGCGGGCCGTCGCGTCGCGCGCGCGCGTCGAGCGTCTACCCGACGCCACGCGCGGCGGGCGGGCCGTCTACGTGCTCTCGGGCACGCCCGTCGAGGGGTCGCAGTCCGCCTACGAGCGCGTCGTGTCCCAGATCGATCGCGAGACGTGCGTCGCGCTGCATACCTCGCTGCAGGGAGCGGGTGACAGGGTGCTGAAGGAGCTGGTCGTTGAGTTTCCCGACGTGGAGAAGCAGGGAGGGCATTGGCTGCCTCGCAAGGTCCGCTTCCGCAACCTCGCGAACGGCAGCGAGACCCGACTCACGCTCGAGAAGGTGGAGTTCGAGGTGGACATCCCCGACCGACTGTTCACGCAGAACGAGCTGGCGAAGGGCCACTAGCGCCGACCGCGCTGCGCGGAGGGCGGGGTGAAGCGCTTCTCCGCATTCGTCACGCGCCACGCCGTGCTCGTGCTCGCGCTCGTGGCCCTCGCGACCCTCGCCGCCCTGCACGGGATCGTCGACCTGCGCACCGGGCATGTCCGCCTCGAGGTCGACCCCGGCGTGGATCGGCTGCTGCCCGGGGGCGACGACGAGCGGCGCTTCTACGATCGCGCGCGCGAGCTGTTCGGGAACGACCAGACGCTGCTCCTCGTGCTCGAGACCGACGACGTGTTCCAGCCGAATGTGCTCGCGGAGGTGCAGCGCATCACGCGGCGCGCCGAGCGAATCCCCGGCATCGAGCGGGTGATCTCGCTGTCGAGCGCCGCGCAGATCGAGGATCGCGACGGCGACATCTACGTGGGGCCGTTCTTCGAGGACGTGCCGAGCGATCCCGCCGCGCTCGAACGGCTGCGCGCTGCCGTGGGCGCACACCCGATCTACAGCCGCCTGGTGACCTCCGACGGCCGCGCCACCTCGCTGCTGCTCACGCTCGGGGACGTCTCGGACCGCGAGTTCGTCGAGCGCCGCTTGAGCGAGGAGGTGCTTGCCCTCGCGCAAGAAGAGGCGCCCGGCGCCAAGCTCTCGGTCACCGGGATCCCGCACGCGAAGCTCGTGCTGAGCCGGACGATCCTCTCGGAGATGGCCTTCATCATCCCCGGCGTGCTCGGCATCACGGCGCTGCTGCTGCTGCTCACCTTCCGCACGCTCCGCGGCGTCGCGCTGCCGATGCTCGCGATCGGCGTCGCCGTGATCTGGACGCTCGGCGGCATCGGCTGGTCGGGCATGCCCTTCAACCTCGTCAGCAACATCGTGCCGCCGCTCGTCATCACCCTCGGCTTCGCGACGATGATGCACATCATGTCGGAGTACTACGAGCTCCTGCATCACCAGCCGGCCAGCGACCGCGCCTCGCACCGGGGGGCGATCGAGCAGGTGCTGAACGAGATGGGGCTCACGATCGCGGTGAACGGCCTCACCACGGTGCTGGGCTTCCTCTCGCTGCTGGTGAGCGGCGTGACGGCGGTGCGCGAGTTCGGGCTGTGGGCCTCGTTCGGCGTGGTCGCGGCGACGTTGATCGCGCTCACGCTGATTCCCGCGGCGCTGGCGCTGCTCGGGCCGAGCCGGAGGCAGGCGCGCCGGCCGGGCGAAGGGCGCATCGACCGCATCGCCGATCGGCTGGCCGAGTTCGACGTGAAGCGGCGCCGCGCGATCTTCGCGCTCGCGCTGGCCGTACTCGCGTTGTGCGGCTTCGGCATCGCGCGCTTGCGCGTCTCGACCGGCATCGTCGACTACTTCTTCGAGCGCGCGCCGGTGCGCGCCACGTACGAAGCGCTGAACGAGCGGCTCGGCGGCCTGGGCTCGTTCTTCGTCGTGCTCGAGTCGGACGAGGACGGCGCCTTCGCCCGCCCGGAGAACCTCGCGGCGCTGCGGGACATGCAGAGCTGGCTCGCCGCGCAGCCGGAGATCGGGCACGCCATCTCGCTGGCCGACCCGCTGATGCTGCTGAACCGCGCCTTCCACGAGAACCGCGAGGAGTTCTTCACCCTCCCGGATCGCGAGCGCCTCGCCAAGCAGCTGCTGTTGTTCGGGGGCGACGACGTGACGCGCGGCCTCGTGGATGCGAACTACCGCACGGCCAACATCGTGGCGCGCACCCGCATCTCCAGCTCGGAGGACGTGGGCCGGCTGGTCGAGCGGATCCAGGGGCGCCTCGACGAGCTGCCACAGCGCCTGCGCGGGCGCGTGACCGGCGACCTCGTACTGCTGCGCCACACCGCCGACAGCATCACCTGGGGCGAGCTGCAGAGCCTCGGGCTGGCGCTGTTCACCATCTATCTGACCCTGGCGCTGCTGCTCACCTCGCTGCGCGTCGGGCTCTTCGCGCTGGTTCCGAACGTGTTGCCGATCGCGATCTACTACGGCGTGCTCGGCCTGGCGGGTGTGCCGCTCAACCTGGCGACCAGCCTGATCGGCGCCATCACGCTGGGCATCGCGGTGGACGACACCGTGCACTACTTCGCGCGCTTCGCCCTCGAAGCGCGGCGCCTCGGCGACGAACGGCGCGCCACGCTCACCACGCTGCGCTCGGTGATCCGGCCCGTCACCTCGACGACGATCGGTCTCTGCCTCGGCTTCCTGGTGCTGACGGCGTCCGACCTCCGCTACCAGGTGCAGTTCGGCCTGCTCTCCGCCTTCACGATGGCGGTCGGCTGGGTGCTGGAGCTGACGCTGAGCCCCGCGATCTGCTCGCGCATCCGCCTGGTCACGCTCTGGGATGTGCTGCGCCTCGACCTCGGCCCCGATCCCCACCGCTCGATCCCGCTGTTCGCCGGTCTCTCGGCGCGCCAGGCGCGCATCTTCGCGCTGATGTCGCGCATCGTGTCGGTGCCGGCAGGCGAGAAGCTGTTCGGCGAGGGCGACCGCGGCGGCGAGATGTTCGTGGTGATCGACGGCGAGCTCGTCGCCTCCACGCGTCGCGGTGGCTCGCGGGTGGAGTTCTCGCGCATGCGCCGCGGTGACGTGGTGGGCGAGGTGGCGCTCTTCTCCGAGGGCCGCACTGCGGACGTCGACGTCGCCCGCGACGCGCGGCTGCTGCGCTTCGGCGACTCGGACCTGGCGCGGCTCGGCCGGCGCTATCCCCGCATCGCCGCGCAGGTGAATCGGAACCTGAATCGCGTGCTGGCGGCTCGCGTCGTGAGCACCGCCCAGGCCCTGCGCGGTTGACGCCGGGTCGTCGTCCCGCATACGATGGTCGGGCTCGGGTGCCTGGAGCGACCATGTCTTTCGAGAGGCTCTCGGCCCAGGACGCGTTCTTCTACCAGCTCGAGGACGCCGACACCCCGCTGCACATCGCCGCGCTCGCCTACTTCGACGTCTCGGCCGCCGAGAACGGGCTCTCGAGCGACGACATCCGTGGCGTCATCGCGACGCGGCTCCAGCTGCTGCCGCGCTATCGCATGCGCATCCTCGAGACGCCGTTCACCGGCCACCCCGTCTGGGTGGACGACCGGCGCTTCGACGTGCGCCGCCACGTGCGCTTCCTCTCGCTGCCGCATCCAGCGGGGCCGAGAGAGCTCGACGACGTCGTGCAGGAGTTCCTTTCGCAGCGTCTCGATCGGGGCCGCCCGCTCTGGCAGGTGCTCGTGGTCGAGGGCTTGCCCGATCGGCGCGTGGCGGCGCTCTTCAAGGCGCACCACTGCCTGACGGACGGCGCGTCGGCCGTGGACATGCTGCTGCTGCTGCTGAGCCCGCAGCCATCTCCGCTCGCGCCGAGGGAGCCGGTGTTCGAGCCGCGCGCCGAACCCTCACCGCTCGAGCTGCTGCGCGGCGAGGTCGACGCGCGCTCCGAGCTCGCGCGGGGCGTCCTCGGTTTCGCGCGGGAGGCAGCGCGCAAGCCCGGCGCCGCGGCCCGCTTCCTGCGCAACCGCGCGCTCGGAATCGGCGAGGCGGCGCAGGCCGCGCTGCGCCGCGGCTCCGCCACCGCGCTGAACGTGGCGCTCGGTCCGGACCGCCGGATCGGCACGCTCCGCGTCGAGCTCGACGAGATCAAGGAGATCCGGCGCGCGCTCGGTGGGACCCTCAACGACGTGGCCGTCGGCATCGTGACGGGAGCGCTCGCGAGCTACTTCGAGGCGCGCGGCGAGCCGGTGCGCGGCGTCGAGCTGCGCGCCACGATCCCGATGAGCACGCGCAGCGACGTCGAGCGCGGCTCCCTCGGCAACAAGCTCGCGGCGCTGGCCGCCTCGCTCCCGATCGCGGAGCGCGACCGGAGGCGGCGCTTCGCTCGCGTGCGCGAGACGATGGACGCGCTCAAGGGCTCGAAGCAGGCGCTCGGGGTCGAGGTGCTCAACTGGATCGCGGAGTGGACCACGCCGAGCCTGCTCACGCGCGGCAGCCGCTACGCCCTCCAGCTGCACTCCACCCACGTCATGATCACCAACATCCGCGGCCCGGCGGATCCGCTGTACTGCCTCGCCTTCCCGATGCTCGAGGCGTATCCCGCCCCGCCGCTGTCGCCGGGCCAGGCGCTGTCGATCGGTCTGCTGAGCTACGCGGGCTTCCTGCACTGGGGCCTCGTGGCCGACGCCGCCCAGCTGCCGGACCTCGACGCGCTCGTCGACGCCCTGCGCACGGAGATCGGCGAGCTGCGCAAGCTCGCCGCGGAGCCGTGAGCGAGGCGCTGCTCGCGCGGATCCCGCTCTTCAGTGTCTTCGCTCCGGCGGAGCTCGCGGAGATCGCACGGCTCTTCGTCGAGCAGCGCGTCGCCGCGGGCGAGACGGTGTGCGTGGAGGGCGAGCCGGGCGACACCTTCCTCGTGATCGCCGCGGGCGAGCTCGAAGTCTGGGGCGGTGGCGAGCCCGCGCGCGTGGTGCGTCGGCTCGGGCCCGGCGAGTTCCTGGGCGAGGTGTCGCTGCTGCTCGGTGGCGCGCGCACCGCGACGGTCACGGCGGCCCGCAGCTCGACGCTGCTGGTGCTCGGCAAGGAGGCGTTCGACCGCACGCTGCTGGCCCACCCGAAGGTGCTCGAGTACCTGTCGCGCATCCTGTCACGCCGCCTTGCGACGGCCGCGCGCACACGGCCGCCGGCGCGCCGTTCCACCAGCGTGGTGGTGACCGGGTCGCCCGCGCTGCGCGGCAAGAGCCTCACGGCCGCAAGCCTCGCGCTGTTCCTCGAGGAGTTCTCGGGCGGCTCTGCGCTGCTCGTGCGCGTCGGTGCCGGGGGCGCCCCGCTCGAGAAGCTCTGCACCGCGAGCGGGTCGGAGCTCCAGTCCGCGCTCGAGCGAGTCCCGCACGGCCCCGCGACCCTCGAGCTGGAGGTGGCGCGCGACGCGAGCGAGCTGCAGCTCGTCGACGCGTGGAACGCGCTCTTCGAGCGGCTCGGCGACCAGCGCTTCATCGTGGTGGACCTCGGCGGCGAACCGGCGCCGCTGGTTGCCGCCGCGCGCCAGTTCGCGAACCACTGCGTCGAAGTGGTGGCGGAGCCGGTGGCGACCGCTCGCGGCGCGCTCCAGGTCGTGAACCTCTTCAACCGCGCGAGCGCCCCGCGTGCGATCAGCCACTGCGAGCCCTTCGTGCTGCCGAAGGACGCCGCGCTCGGCGCCGGCAGCGCGCTCGAGCAGGCGCGGCGGCTCCAGGCGTCGCCGCGTTCGCCCGCCTCGCCGCCGCTGCGCCGCCTGGCGCGCAAGCTGCTCGGCAGCACCGTCGGCATCGCGGTGGGCGGGGGCGCGGCGTTCGGCATCGCCCACCTCGGCGTGCTCCAGGCGCTCGAAGAGGGCGGCATCCCGATCGATCTGCTGGCCGGGACCAGCATGGGCTCGATCGTGGCCGTCGGCTACGCGACGGGCCTCACCCCCGCCGAGATGATCGAGATCGCGGAGCGCATCGGCACCCTGCGTACGACGCTCTCGGCGCTCGACTTCACGCTGGCGCGGCCCGGCCTGCTCGCCGGCAATCGGTTGATCGACATCTTCATGCCGCTCGCGAAGGGCACCGACTTCGAGGACCTCGTCGTGCCGTGCCGTACCGTCGCCACCGACATCGAGAGCGGCGAGTGCGTGACGATCGACGAGGGGCCGCTCGACATGGCCTTCCGCGCCAGCTGCTCGGTGCCGGTGCTCTGGGCGCCGATCCGCTACCGCGGCCGCGTGCTGGTGGACGGCGGCATCGTGAACCCGGTGCCGGCCGACACGGTGCAGGCGATGGGCGCGGATCTGGTGATCGCCGTGAACGCGGTGCCGCCGCTGCGCCGCGGCGTCTCCACCGTGCTCTCGCGCGTGTACAAGCGCATCAACCGGCTGAATCCGCTCGCCTGGTTCGGCGGCAGCCGCGATCTGCCCAACCTCTTCGACGTGACGATGAACTCGATCCAGCAGCTCCAGCACGAGCTCGGGAACTTCAAGGCCATCTCGGCCGACGTGCGCATCGTCCCGGACCTCTCCGAGTTCACCTGGGTCGAGTTCTACCGCCCGAGGGAGCTGATCGCGCGCGGCTACGAGGCGGGCGTGCGCGCCGTGCCCGAGCTCCGCCGCCTCCTCGCCGAGCGCCTCGGCGGCGGCTGAGCGCAGGCGGTAGAGTCGGGCCCATGCAGTGCGGCTCGTGGCGGAGCGCCGGGCGGCTGCTCGTGCTGCTGGGAGGCCTCCTGGGCTGCGACGGAACGTCTGAGCTCGCGCCCGAGCGCGAGCGCATGGTGCGCACGCAGCTCGAAGCGCGCGGCGTGCGCGACGAGCGCGTGCTCGAGGCGATGCGCGCAGTGCCGCGCCATCTCTTCGTGCCCGAGGATCAGCGCGAGGCGGCCTACGAAGACGGGCCGCTCCCGATCGGTCACGGCCAGACCATCTCGCAGCCATACATCGTGGCCGTGATGACCGAGCTGCTCGCGCCCGGGCCCGACGACGTGGTGCTCGACGTCGGCACCGGCTCCGGGTACCAGGCGGCGGTGCTCGCGCGGCTCGCGAAGCGCGTCTACTCGATCGAGATCGTGCCGGAGCTGGCGCAGTCCGCGCGCGAGCGGCTCGAGGCGCTCGGCTACGCGAACGTCGAGGTGATCACCGGGGACGGCTGGGCGGGGCTGCCCGCGCTCGCGCCCTTCGACGGCATCCTCGTCGCCGCCGCGCCGCCCGAGGTGCCGCAGGCGCTGCTCGACCAGCTCGACGTGGGCGCGCGCCTCGTGATCCCCGTCGGCCAGTGGGAGCAGGACCTGCGCGTCTACGAGCGCACGCCGCACGGCATCGACCAGCGCACCGTGTTCGGCGTTCGCTTCGTTCCGCTCGTTCACGGGAAAGATGGCGAGCCCGACCGGGACTGAACGCGAGCCGCTGCCCGGCGGCCTCGTCGCAGCGCTGGCGGAGCCCGCCGCGTATCCCGCGGATCCGAGCGCCGCGCGCGGCATCCTGCACGTGCAGACGCACATCTCGCACGTCTTCCTGAGCGGCGCGCGCGTCTACAAGCTGCGCAAGGCCGTGACGCTGCCCTTCCTCGACTTCGGCACGCGCCGCGCGCGCAACGCCGACGCGCTGTCCGAGCTGCGTCTCAACCGCCGGCTCGCGCCCGACGTGTACCTCGGCGTGGCGGCGGTGGAGCGGGCGGGCGGGGCGTGGCGGCTCGGCGCGCTCGGCGAGGCGACGTCCGAGGGCGCCGAGCACGCGGTGGTGATGCGCCGCCTGCCCGACGGCCGCGACGCGCTCTCGCTGCTCGCGACGGGCGAGCTCGGCGCGGCCCACGTTCGCGCTGCGGCGGCGCGCATCGCGGAGCTTCCATCGAGCGCACGCGCTCGGGGCGCCTGCGCCGTTCTCCGCCGCAGCGTGGCGCGAGCGCATCGACCGGCCGATGCGCGACAACCTGTCGGGCCTGCGCGAGCACGCGGTTGCTGCGGGGCTCGAGGGCCCGACGCTCGACGCGCTCGCCGCCGCCTGGTCGAGCGCATTCGCGCTCCAGCTCGCGCCGCTCGAGGCACGGCGCCACGACGGGCGCGCGGTGGACGGCCACGGCGACCTGCATCTCGCGCACCTCTGGTTCGAGGGCGGCCCGGACCGGCCGCTCTTCATCGACTGCGTCGAGTTCGAGCCCGACCTTCGCCGCATCGACGCCGCCTCGGACGTCGCCTTCCTGTTCATGGACCTCGTCTACCGCGGCCACGTCGCGCTCGGCGAGCGCTGGCTCGCGGCCTACGCCGAGGCGAGCGGCGACTACGGCCTCTACGCGGTGGTGGATCTGTACGCGGCGTATCGCGCGGCGGTGCGCGCGAAGGTGGCGGCGCTCGCCGCCGCCGACCCGGAGATCGGCCGCGGCGCAGCGCCGCTCGGCCGCGGAGAGCGCGGCTCGCCACGTCGCGCTCGCGCAGCGCCTGCTCGCGCCCACGCCGGCGGGCGCGCTGCTGCTCGTGGGCGGAACCGTGGGCGTCGGCAAGAGCACCGTCGCCGCCGCGCTCGCCGAGGCCGGTGGCTGCCTGCTGCTCTCCTCGGACCGTACGCGCAAGGCGCTCGCGGGCCTCCGCCCCGAGGCGCGCGCTGCGGCCCCGCCCGGCGCCGGCCTCTACACCGCCGACTGGAGCGACCGCACCTACGCGGCATTGCTCGAGCACGCGGCGCCCGCCCTGCGCGCCGGCCGCAACGTCGTGCTCGACGCGACCTGGGCCGAGCGCCGCCGCCGCAGCGCCGCGCGCGAGCTCGCGCACCGGCTCGGCGCCTCGGCGTGGCTGGTGCGCGTCGAGTGCAGCGAAGGCACCGCCCTCGCGCGCGTGCGCGCCCGCGCCCAGCGCGGTGACGACCCCTCCGACGCGGGTCCGGAGCACGTGACGGCGAGCCGGGCGCGCTTCGAGCCGGAGACGGAGTGGCCGGCCGAGGGGCGGTGCGAGCTGTCGACGGAGGAGGCGGGCTGGCGGGAGGAGATTCCGCGGCTCCTCGCGCGGGCGGGAGTCGGTGCGCCGAGCTAACCCCGCAGAGCGGGCAGCTCGGCGTGCAGGAACCAGCGCTTCACCACCACCTCGCGCGCGAAGCGGGGCCAGGCGAAGAGGCGGCCGGCGAGCGGGCCCGCGAGTGCGTCCGGCAGCAGGGCCGCGAGGCCGGGGCCGCGCCGCCGCGGGCCGAAGCGCGCCAGCACGGCGCGCTCGTAGCGCGCGAGCGCGGCGGAGTCGTCGGGCGCGCGCGCGCCGCGCAGGGCCTGCGCGAGCAGGAGGCCCGACTCGACGGCGGGCCGGATGCCCTCTCCGCTGCGCGGCCACGCGAGACCGGCCGAATCTCCGACCAGGGCGACGCCCTCCGCGACGAGCGGCCGCCGCGACTCGTCGTACAGGACGTACGCGTGCCCGCGCACGGCGTTCCTCAGCGTCGGGGGCAGCTTCTCGCGCTCCGCGAGCCAGCGCAGGAACGCGCGCAGCTCGTCGGCGAGCCGGTGCGCACCCCGCCGCCCGAGGCCCACGTTCAGGAAGCGACCCTTGCGGAACACCCAGCCGTAGCCCTGCGAGATCCGGCGTGAAGAAGAGCTCGGGCAGCGCGGGCTCGACCGCGAAGGACGCCTCTTCGCCGGCCGCGACCTCGAACTCGATCTCCTGCGCGGTGATCGCCGGTCGCCGTCGGCCGTCGCCGGCGCGAGGCGGCGCGCCACCGGGCAGAAGTGGCCGCCCGCTCCGACCAGCAGCCGCGCCTCGAGCTCGCCGTCGACGCGCCAGGGCCGTCGCTCGCGCTCGAGCCGCGCGCAGCGGCGTCGCCGAGGCGCAGCTCGGCCTCCGCCGCGCTCGAGCAGGAAGCGGTCGAACTCGCAGCGCCGGATGCCGTAGCTCACCGTCGCCGTCGAAGTCGGCACGCGGCTCCCGCGTCGCCGACGCGCCCGCACCCGGAAGCCGCGGATCGGCTGGAGCGTGCGGCCCTCCGGCGTACTCGTCCGGTCGACTGCCGAGCGCCTCCAGCACGGGCGGCGTGATCCAGCCGGCGCAGGTCTTGTCGCGAGGGAAGGCGGCGCGGTCCACGACGCAGCACCGAGCGCGCCGGCCGCCGCGCAGCCCGCACGCCACGCGACGAGCCCGCCGGGCCGCCTCCGACCACGAGCACGTCGACGCGCTGCACTGCGCACCCCCGCGTAGAGGTCGCGCGCGCGTCCACGGGATCTGGTCGTTGCCCGCGCGCGTGAAGAGCACCTGATAGAGGCGAGAGCGTCGCAGCGCGGAACGCCGCGACGGTCCCCGCGAGGTAGAGCTCGCCAGGCGCGCGCGGTCTCCGCGGACCACCAGCGCTCCGCGATGCGGCGCCGCTCGCGCGGTAGCGCGCGAGCCAGTGACGCGGCCGTCTCGGCGTAGTGGCAGCCGCAGGTTCTCGACGTCGAGCACCGCGAAGCCGTTGCGGCTCGAAGATGCGCATCATCTCCGAGAGCGCCGGCGGATGCGCGTTGGGGAAGACGCGCTTCGCGATCCAGCGGTTGAGCCGCATCGGCGTCGAGCGCCCGATCGTGTGGACGAGCGCCAGGCCCTCGGGCGCGAGCATCCGCTCGCATCAACGCTCCGAGCTCCCCGTAGTGACCCGGTCCGACGTGCTCGAGCATGCCGACCGAGACGAGCGCGTCGTAGCGGCCGTCGCGTTGCGGTAGTCGTCGAGCACGAACTCGACGCGATCCTCGAGCTGCTGCTTCTCCGCCTGCTCGCGCGCGTACGCCACCTGCTCGCGCGACACGTTCCAGGCGCGCACGCGCACGCCACGCTCGCGCGCCATGTGGAGCGCGAGCGCGCCCCAGCCGGAGCCGAGCTCGATCACCTCCTGCCGGGCCGCAGCGCGAGCTTGCTGCACACGTGGTCGAGCTTCGCGAGCTGCGCCTCCTCGAGCGACGCGCTCGGGGTCGGGAAGTACGCGCAGGTGTAGAGCATCCGCTCGTCGAGCCAGAGCGCGTAGAACTCGTTGCCGACGTCGTAGTGCCGGCGCGCATTCTCCGTGGCGCGCGTGAGCTCCTGGTGGAGTCGTCGCTCGCCCAACCAGCGCGGCAGGCGGTCGCGCAGCCCCACGCCCGCGTCGCCGCGCAGCACGGCGTCGATCAGGTCGACCAGATCGCCCTCGACCTCGAGGCGCCCACTGGTGTAGAGGTCGCCGAAGGCGAGCTCGGGGTCGTGGAGGAGCTCGAGCAGCGCGCGGCGGTCGGCGAGGCGGAGCGTGGCGAGGGCGGCGTCGCTTCCGGCGACCACGCCACCCGGCAGGGCCAGCCGGATCGGTGCGTGGGGCAGGCTCGCGACGAAGCGGTGCGCTGCGAAGGTGGCCAGTGCGTCCGCGAGCCGGAGAGGGGAGAGGTTCCGCATGCGCGTTCCTCCGACTGCTCATTCAAGCACCCGGAAGCTCTCCGCACAATTCACTTTGCGGGCGCCCGGCCCGCGTCGCCACTACCGCCTGGGGCGCGGCGCCTCTGCCAGCACCTTCCCATACGTCACGCGGTCGTCGCCCGGCGCATAGAAGTCCGCGATCCGCGCCTCGGCTCCGTACCCCGCGCGCTCGTAGAAAGCGCGCGTCGGCGCGTAGTCGGCGCGGCCGGAGGTCTCGGCGAAGAGGCGGCGGCCGTCCCGCGCGCGCACGCGCTGCTCGGTGAGGCCGAGGAGCTGGCGGCCGAGGCCGCGGCCCTGGCCCGCGGCGTCCACCACGATCCAGTAGAGGTCGAAGCTGCCCTGCGTGCCGTCGATCGGGCCGTAGCAGGTGTAGCCGAGCAGGCGTCCGCCGCGGCTGGCCAGCAGGAAGTGATGGCCGCTCTGCTCGGCGCCGTGCGCGAGCGCGTCCTCGGCGAGCGAGACGGCGAGCTCGATCTCGGCGTCGGAGAAGACGCCGGCCTCGGTCACGAGCCGGCGCAGCGCGGGCAGGTCGCCCGGCTGGAGCTGCTCGCGCCAGTCGAGCTGCGGCGCGGTCGCCTCGGCGGCGCGCCGCAGCGCCGCGTCCACGACGCGCGCGAGGACGTCGCGCGGCGCGAGGTTCGACGAGCGCCGCGGCCTCGAGGTAGCCCGACTCGGGCGAGAGGCACGGGTTCGAGTTCACCTCGAGGATGAACGGCGTGCCGGCCTCGTCGACGCGGAAGTCCACGCGCGCGTAGCCCGACAGGCCGAACAGCGCCGCGCACTCGCGCACGAGCGCCTCGAGGCGCGCGGCGAGCGCCGGCTCGCGGCTCGCGAGCGTGTAGACGTGCGTCGCGTGCGATCCCACTCGAGCGAGTCGGGGTCCCACTTCGCGGCGAAGCCGTAGATGCGCGGCTTGCCTTCCGGCCAGTTCTCGAACACCACCTCCATCGGCGGCAGCACCTCGATGCCGCCCGGCTTCGCGAGCAGGCCCACGTTGAAGTCGCGGCCCTCGATGTACGCCTCGGCGAACACGGCGCGGCCGACCCGCCGCGCCCGCTCGGCGAGCGCGCGCGAAGCTCCGCGCCGCCCGCCTCGACCACGGCCTCGTCGTCGATCGCGATCGAGGCGTCCTCCCAGATCGGCTTCAGGATCCAGCGCCGCTTCGCCTCGGGGCGGCTCGGCGCCGGGCTCGACCCAGTCCGCCGTCGGCAGGCCCGCGGCGCGCAGCCGCCGCTTCGCCTCGAGCTTGTTCGAGGTGACGCGGATCGCCGCGCTGCCGCCGCCCGTGAAGGGAATGCCGAGCGACTCGAGCCAGCGCGGCACCCAGTGGATGCGCTCCGCGATGCCGTCGAGGCTCTCGACCAGGTTGACCACCAGCTCGGCCGCTTCGGCGCGCAGGCGCCGGCCGAGCGCGTCGAGGTCGGCGCTCGCCTCGAGCCGCACGCTCGCGTGGCCGAGCTCGGCGAGCAGCGCCGCGCACGATCTCGGCCTGCGTGAGCGCGTCGCGCTCGTCGATGCGCGGCGTCTTCGGCGATGCGATCGTGGACGATCGCGACCTTCATCCGAGCGAGGAGGCGAGGGCGGCGCGTTGGCGCCGGCGGCGCTTCGCGTCGGCTGCGGTCCGGGGGCGCGCGGCGCCGCGCCGCGGCGGCCTCGACGATCGCCTCGATCAGCGTCTCGTACGGCCGGCCGAGCGCGCTCCACAGGATCGGCAGGTCCGAGTGCGTCGGATGGAGCCCCGGCAGCGGGTTCAGCTCGAGCACCATGGGCCGGCCGGCGGCGTCGAGGCGCAGGTCGATGCGGCCGCCGTCGCGCCCGCCGAGCGCGCGCCAGGCGGCGAGCGCCACCGGCTCGACCTCCGCCGCGGCCGCGGCGTCGGCGAGCGGCAGGTCCACGCGCTCCTCGCTGTGCTCCTTGTTCAGGTAGCTGTAGATGCCGGGCTCGGCGCTCGCGCGGAGCTGCAGCTCGAGCGTGCCGATGGCGTGCGCCGTGGCGCCGGTGCCGAGCACGCCCACCGTGAACTCGCGGCCGGGCAGGAACGGCTCGACCAGCGCCGGCTGCGCGTACTTCGCCCAGATCCGCCGGCAGCGCGCGTCCAGCGCGGCGCGCGTCGGTCACGCGCGAGTCGGCGTCGATGCCCTTCGCCGTGCCCTCGGCCACCGGCTTCACGAAGAGCGGGAAGGGCAGCGCGACGGCGCGCCAGCTCCGGCTCGTCGCCTCACCACGTGGAAGGGCGCGGTGGGCACGCCCGCGTCGCGCAGCACGCGCTTGGCCATGCCCTTGTGCAGCGTGAGCGCCGAGGTCAGCGGGTCGGAGAAGGTGTACGCGACCTCGAAGGCCTCGAGCAGCGCGGGCACCTGCGCCTCGCGCCCGAAGCCGCGCACGCCCTCCGCGGTGTTGAAGACGAGGTCCCAGCGCGCGCCGCCCGCGAGCCGCCCGGCCAGCGCGCGCACGTTGCCGACCCGCTCGGTCTCGTGGCCGAGCGCGCGGAGCGCCGCGTCGATCGCGTCGATGGTGCCGACGAAGTCGAACTCGGCGAGCTCCTCGTCGGCGAAGCCGAGCGCCCGATAGTCGTCGCGCAGGTCGTAGGTGAGACCGATGCGCACCGGGCGCTACGAATCGTCGCGGCGCGGGAGCGGGTCGGGGTAGGCGCTCACCTCGCCAGCGTAGTTCCGCAGCAGCAGGAAGTCGCCGTCGCGGCCCACGATCGTGTCGGGGAACAGGGGGATCTTGCCGCCGCCGCCCGGCGCGTCGACCACGAAGGTGGGGACCGCGTAGCCGGTGGTGTGGCCCCGGAGGCCCGCGATGATCTCGAGCCCGTTCTCGACCGGCGTGCGCAGGTGCTCCGAGCCCGAGATCGGGTCGCACTGGTACAGGTAGTAGGGCCGCACGCGGATCTTCAGCAGCCCGTGCGTCGAGCTGCTTCATGGTCTCCACGTCGTCGTTCACGCCGCGGAGCAGCACCGTCTGGCTGCCGAGCGGGATGCCGGCGTCGGCGAGGCGCTCGCAGGCCTGCTCCACCTCGGGCGTGAGCTCGGCGGGGTGCATGAAGTGGATGCTCATCCACACCGGGTGGCGGCGCAGCATCGCCACCAGCGCCGGCGTGATGCGCTGGGGCAGCACCGCCGGCACCTTGGTGCCGATGCGGACGAACTCGACGTGCGGGATGGCGCGCAGGCGCGCCGAGCAGCCAGTCGAGCCGCTCGTCGCGCATGGTGAGCGGGTCGCCGCCCGAGAGCAGCACGTCGCGCACCTCGCGATGGGCGCGCGATGTAGTCGAGCGCCTGCTGGTACTGGGCGGTGTTGAAGTGGTACTCGCCGGTGTGGCCCACCAGCCGCGCCCGCGTGCAGTAGCGGCAGTAGGTGGCGCAGAAGTTCGTGACGAGGAACAGCACGCGGTCGGGGTAGCGGTGGACCAGGCCCGGCACCGGGCTGTCGGCGTCCTCGCCGAGCGGGTCGTCGGCCTCGCCGAGGCCGCGCACCAGCTCGCCGCCCACCGGGATCATGGTGCTCCGGATCGGGTCGGCCGGGTCGAGCGGATCCATCAGCGACGCGTAGTACGGCGTCACGCCGAGGGGCAGCCGCCCGCCGATGCGCTCGATCGTCTTGCGCTCGTCTTCGGAGAGCACGAGCACGCGGAGCACGTCGTCGAGCCGGCGCAGCCGGTTGCGGAGCTGCCAGGTCCAGTCGTTCCACTCGGCGGCCGTCGCGTCCGGGTGGAAGCGCGTGCAGTACTCGGCCGAGCGCTCGCTGATCGCGAAGTCGGGCGCCTCGCGCCCTGGCTCCGGCGTCGGACCGGCGGGATTTGGCGGGAAGGGCAGAGCGGTCAGACGGGCGCGTCGCACGCGCCGCGAAAGAGAATCGTCCAAGCAGCTCGCTCCGCCGCGGGCCGGTGCGCCGTTTCTCTTCACCGATCAGAGTCGGCGCACGCGCCCTCTAGTTGCGCGCATGTATCGGCGGAACGCGGATCGATGTCAAGAGGTTTCGGGGCGCTACGGCAAGCGAAAGCGCGCCGTGAGCCGGAGGAGAACGGAGTCACGATGGCTGAACTCGCGGCCAGGGAGGCCTGTGCGTGCGAGTTCTGGGTCGGCCTCCTAGGGTCCTCGGAATGACTCATCCGGCCGGACTCACGCGCATCGGCGAAGGCGTCTACGAGCTCGCGCCCGGCCTGCGGCCCGGCATGCACGTGCCCGTGCGCGTGTTCGGGAGCGAGGCGCTGGTCGAGGCGATGGACGACCAGGTCTTCGTGCAGGCCGCGAACGTCGCCGCGCTGCCCGGCATCGTCGAGGCGAGCCTGTGCATGCCCGACGCCCACTGGGGCTACGGCTTCCCGATCGGCGGCGTCGCGGCCTTCGACCCGGCGAGCGGGGTGATCTCACCGGGCGGCATCGGCTTCGACATCAACTGCGGCATGCGGCTCGTGCGCACCGACCTCGCCTGGCCGGAGGTCCGCCCGCGCCTCGCCGAGCTGATCGACGCGCTGGCCGCGGAGGTGCCGGCGGGCACCGGCCGCGAGGGCTTCGTCCGCATCTCGAAGCGGGAGTTCCGCGCCGTGCTCCGGGAGGGCGCGGGCTGGGCCGTGCGCAACGGCTACGGCACGCCGGAAGACCTCGTCTTCACCGAGGCCGGCGGCTGCTTCGCGGGCGCCGACCCCGAGTACGTGAGCGACCGCGCGATCGAGCGCGGCCAGCACCAGCTCGGCACCCTCGGCTCGGGCAACCACTACCTCGAGGTGCAGGTGCTCCGGCCCGAGGGCCTGTTCGACCCCGAGCTCGCGCGCGCCTTCGGGCTCGACCGCGTCGAGCAGGAGCAGGTGGTGGTGATGTTCCACTGCGGCAGCCGGGGCTTCGGCCACCAGGTGGCCACCGACTACCTCCACCGCTTCCTGCGCGCGATGCCGGCGAAGTTCGGACTGCCCGTGATCGACCGCGAGCTGGCGTGCGCGCCGATCGGCTCGACGGAGGGGCGGGAATACCACGCCGCCATGTGCTGCGCCGCGAACATGTCCTTCGCGAATCGCCAGGTGATCCTGCACCGGGTGCGCGAGGTGTTCTCGCGCGTGTTCGGCCGGGACGCCGCCGCGCTCGGCATCCGCACCGTCTACGACGTGGCGCACAACACCGCGAAGTTCGAGCGACATCGCGTGCGGGGGGAGGAGCGCACGCTGCTCGTCCACCGGAAGGGCGCGACGCGCGCCTTCCCGCCCGGCCACCCGGAGCTGCCCGAGGCGTACCGGGCGACGGGTCAGCCCGTCGTGATCGGCGGCAGCATGGAGACAGGCTCGTACCTGCTCGCGGGCGTCGCCACCGGCGCCGCGTCGTTCTTCAGCACCGCGCACGGCAGCGGGCGCACGATGAGCCGGCACGCGGCGCGGAAGCGCATCGGTGGGCGCGATCTGATGCGCCAGATGGAGGCGCGCGGCGTGCTGGTGCGGGCGGCGTCGCTCGCCGGCCTCGCCGAGGAGGCGGGCTTCGCGTACAAGGACGTGGACGCCGTCGCCGAGGCCAGCGAGCGAGCCGGCCTCTCGCGCCGCGTGGCCCACCTGCTGCCGGTCGCGAACGTGAAGGGATGACGCAAGCGAAGCGCGCAGTCGAGGCGAAGCCGAGCGAAGGAACGGGTTCGCCTTCGTGGAAGGCGCCACGAGCGACCTCTCCTTCGAGGCGCGCGGCGAGACGCTCGAGGCGTTGTTCGCCGCCGCCGCCGAGGCGCTGCTCGCCGCCACGCTCTCGAACCCGGCGGACGTCGCGCCGAGCGAGCGCGTGCCGGTCTCGCTGAGCGAGCCGGACCTCGAGCTGCTGCTGCTGCGCTTCCTGAACGAGCTGGTATTCCTGCGCGACGCGCGCGGGCTGCTGCTCCGCGCCGGGCCGCTGCGGATCGCACAGGCCGGAGAGGCGCGCCTCGAGGGCGAGCTCGTGGGCGAGCGCATCGATCCGCGCGCGCCACCGGCTCGAGGCCGACGTGAAGGCCGCCACCGCACATGGGCTCCGCGTCGAGCGCGACGGCGCGGGCTGGCGGGCCTGGGTCACGCTCGACGTCTGAGTCGGCGCAGCGCGAGCAAGCGCAGCGCGCAGTGAGCCGAAGGCGAGCCGGAGTCACGACGAGCAAGCGCAGCGCGCAGTGAGCCGAAGGCGAACGGAGTCACGACAGCCCGGGTTCAAGGCGCCCTTCGGGCCCGCCGATCCGACCCGCGTGCTCGCGCTCTATGGATCCGTGGGCGTCGTCGCAGGCTTGGCCCAGGCCCTCTACCTGTTGGCGGCGTTCGTGCTGTCCGGCCACCTGTTGGCGCGGGCGCGCCGCACGCGCGACCTGGCGCCGCTGCTGCTCGGCATCCAGCTCCTGTTCGCGATGGGCTTCGGCTACCTGCTGTGCGCCGCCGGCACAGGCATCGCGATGCTCGTCGAAGGAGCCGTCCCCGCGGCTCGTCGCGGGCCTGCTCGCCACCGGCAACGCCGCCACCATGGTGGGGCTGTCCGCGGCGCTGGTGTTCAGCTGGCGGGTGTTCTCGCCCGGCGAGCGCTGGCCGCTCTGGCTCGGCGGCGCCTTCGCGGCCGCGATGCTCGCCGGCTGGCTCGGCTCCGCCGCGAGCGGCGCGTTCGAGACGGGCAGCTACGCGAACGGCTGGTTCCTGCTGCTCAACGCCGGCATGCTCGCCATCAACCTGTGGGTCGGCATCGAGCCGCTCGTCTACTACGCGAAGCTCCGGAAGCGCGTGCGCCTCGGCCTCGCCGAGCCGCTGATCGTGGACCGCTTCCTGCTCTGGGGCCTCGGCTCGCTGGCGCGGGCGGCGCTGGTCGTGATGGGCCCCGTCGGCGAGCTCTTCCTGCGCAGCCTCGGGGACGAAGGACGCCACGCGTTCACCACCGTGTCGCTCGCGATCGCCGGCATGCTCGGCCTCGGCGCGAGCGTCGCCTACTGGCTCACCTTCAACCCGACGCCGGCCTACGTCCGCTGGGTGCAGCGCCGCTACCGGAGCGGTCGGGCGACGTAGGGCTCAGCAGCAAGCGCGGTTCTGACGCGCGCGCAGCGAGGGGCAGCCGAGCGGAGTCACGACAGCTCAGGTTCGAGCAGCACCAGCGGGATCGGGCGGCCCGCGTGCTGCCGGTAGCGCTCGAAGCTGCCGTAGGCGGACACGACGCGCGGCCAGAGCGCCTCCCGCTCGGCCGGGCTCGCCGCGCGGCAGCGGACGCGTCTTCGCTCGGTGCCCACCTGCACCCAGGCGTCGGGGTTCGCGCGGAGGTTCTTCCACCAGGCCGGGTCCTGGGCGTC
Source organism: uncultured delta proteobacterium (assembly GCA_963716895.1). Lineage (GTDB taxonomy): Bacteria > Myxococcota_A > UBA9160 > UBA9160 > UBA6930 > JBFIYM01. The sequence goes on along the minus strand of CAVQUJ010000010.1, from coordinate 793,531 downwards.
GCCCGCGTTGGAGGCGACCACGACGTAGCGATCGCCGTCGGGCACGTAGAGCAGCGGCGTCACGTACTCGCGGCCGCTCTTCCGCCCGCGGCAGCCGAGCAGCAGGAACTGGAAGCCGGGCGTGCGGTGGCCGATGACGCCGCCCGAGGCGCGATAGAGGAAGCGGTGGACCGTCGTGATCAGCGCCAGCAGCCAGCGAATGTTCGGCATGCGGGCTCAGCTCCGGTCGGCGGCTTCGCCCTGCGCAGCGCGGGCGCGCCGCTCGAGCAGCCGGAGCGAGGCGAAGCCGAGCGCGAAGCTCTGCCAGCCCCAGGCCAGCGAGGTGCGCGAGAGCCCGAGCCGCTCGGCGAGCTGCACGGCGCGGAGGCCCTTCCAGACATGGAGCCCGGCGGCCCAGACCAGCATGACCCCGAGCCACGGTCGAGACGGCCACGGCCCGACCCACGACGCGAACACCGCATAGGCGCCCGGCGAGAGCGCCAGCAGCGCGAGCAGGCCCGTACTGCCGAGGATCCCGACCCACCAGCCCCAGTGTGGGCGCTCGACGGTCTCGCGCTCGGCCAGCAGCCGGCGGCACGGCTCGATCATGCGCGCGATGGCCTCGTCCGGCGCGACGCGCGGCCGCCAGCCGAAGTCGCGCTGCGCCTTGTCGATGCGACTGTAGTGGCTCACCGCGATCCCCTTCAGCTCGAGCGCGAGCAGCGGCGGGCGCGGCACGCCGAGCGGGGCGAGCCAGAGATGGAGCAGCTCCCAGATCGACATCAGTGCCGCGACCGGCCCCGCCGGAATCGAGCGGGTGGGATGCCGGAAGCCGAGCGCCTCCACCACGGGTCGGAAGAAGTCGAAGTAGTTGATCGGGTGGCCGTCGCTGACGAAGTAGGCCTGGCCGCACACCGGGCTTTCCGGCAGCAGGTGACGTGCGGCCTCGATCTCGGCGTCGACCAGATTGTCGATGTAGACGTTGTCGGCGAGCGCGCTGCCGTCGCCGATCTTCACGACGTAGCGGCCGCGCGCGCACTCGTCGATCACGCGAGGGAAGGTCAGCTGCTCGCCCGGGCCGTAGATGCCGGCCGGGCGGATCGCGCACGTGAGCAGCCCGCCGTGGCCGTTCGCCGCGAGCGCGGCCTGCTCGCCGAGGATCTTCGTCTCGGTGTAGAGGTCGCGGGTGTGGGCCGCGTAGGGGTTCGTCTCGTTGCCGTCGATCACCGCCCCGTCGAAGGTCACGCCGTTCGAGCTGGTGTGGACGAAGCGCGCGACGCCCGCCTCGCGCGCCGCGCGCACGAGGAACTCGACGCCGCGGACGTTCACCGCGTGGCTGCGCTCGCGCCGCTCGGCGCCGGCGAAGCGCGCGAAGTCGAGCACGGCGGCGGTGTGGAAGATCGTGTCGACGCCAGAGCAGACCTTGCGCACGGCCTCGCAGCTCGCCACGTCGCCCTGCACGTGCTCGTACTGCGGGTGGTGGAGGGCGGCGGGGGCCACGTCGAAGCCGCGCACGCGGAGGCCCTGGCGCAGCAGCTCCGCCACGAGATGCCGGCCGAGATAGCCGGCCGCGCCCGTCACCAGGCAGTGACCGAGATCGGCCGTGGCCCGGACGTCGTCGCCCTCGGGCTCGGTCAGGTAGAGCGGAAGGCCGACGTCGAGTGCCCGGCGCTCGTGCACCTGCGCCATGCGTGATCCCCCCTGGAGCAGCCCATCGGCTGGTCGTGCGCGCGGCACGAGCGCCGCACGCAGGGGGGAAAGGCGGCGCGCAGGCTAGCCGAGCGCTCCTCAGAAGCCCACGGCGCCGGGGCCGCGGGCGCCCGCGAACAATCCGGCGAACAGCAGCCCCAGGCCGACGATGCACGCGATGTTCACGAGCAACGCCAGGATGCACACCCAGACGGCGCGGCCCGTGTCCACGTCGAGCGCTTGGCGAACGGCGATGACGAACGCGGCGAGGCCCCAGAGCGTGGCGGCGAGGGCGATGATCCCGCCGAGCACGGGGATGCCCCGCAGCACGAGCAGGAGCTGCGGCGCCGAGGCGAAGCCGAGCGTGCGCAGCAGCTCCTTGTAATCCGAGGTGTGCTTCATGAAGTAGACGCCCACCACCCAGATGAAGAGCGTCGAGATCACCCAGCCGAGCAGAGAGCCCAGCATCGCGCCGACGGCGCCGCCGCCGCCCTGGCCCGCGGACCCGATCGCGGCCGCCACGCCGGCCGCCGCCACCACGCCGGCGGACTGGCCGAGCGCGCTCGGGTCGTGCTCGATCTCGTCGTAGGTGGCGGCGTCGAGGCGCAGCGCGCCGATCACCCGTTCGATGAAGGAGTGGGGGCCGGAGGAAGAGGCCGGGGGCTGGGCGGTCGTCATGGGGGTCTCCTCGCGGCCATCCTGACAGCAGCGCACCGGCGCCGTCCAGCCTACCCTCCGCGCTCATGGCGAACGGATCGTTCGAGCTGATCGAAGGGGGTTCTTTCCACGCGGTCGGCTGCGACGGTGGCGGGCGAGCGCGTCTTCGTGCCCGCAGCCGACCTCGAGCGCGCGACGGGCTGGACCCTGAAGCCCGAGGGCCTGTGCCGCGACACCGTGTGCGTCCCGGTGCGCGATCGCGCCGCGCTCGCGAGCGCGGCGGGCGTGGACCTCGCGGCGTTCGCGGCGGCGCTCGGCCGGCCGCTCGCGCTCGATGCCCTCGAGGGCGCGGCCGCGCTCGGCACGGCGGCCGCCGACCGGGCCGCAGCGCTCGCCTCGCTCGAGGCGCCCGACTTCGCGCTGCCCGATCTCGCGGGCCGTCTGCACACGCTCTCGGAGCACCGCGGCAAGAAGGCCCTGCTGATCGCCTACGCCTCCTGGTGAGGCTGCCGCGTCGACCTGCCGGTCTGGCAGGCACTCCACGAAGAGCTCGGCCCGAGGGGCTTCGTTCCGATCACCGTGGCGCTCGACCGCTCCGCCGAGGACGCACGGCCGTGGATCGAGGCGGCGCGTCCGACCCACCCGAGCCTGATCGACAGCCAGCACGTGCTCGCCGAGCTCTATCACGTGGTGAACGTGCCGACGCTCGTGTGGATCGACGAGGCGGGCCGGATCGTGCGTCCGAACGACAACCAGTTCGGCACCGACACGTTCACGGCCTTCCACGGCAAGGCGTCGGGGCCGTACCTCGAGCTGATCCGCGCCTGGGTGAACGAGGGCCGGGGCGCGCTGCCGGCCGCGGAGGTGCGGCGGAACCAGGTGCTGCCCTCGCCCGAGGCGCAGCTCGCGCGGGCCGAGCGTGCGCTCGCGTGGCGGCTCCATCAGCGCGGGCGCGAGGAGGCGGCGAAGCGCCACTTCGCGCGCGCGGGCGAGCTCGCGCCGAAGGACTGGACGATCCGCCGCGGCTCCATGCCGATCGTCGGCCAGAACCCGTTCGGCCCCGAGTTCTTCGAGCTCGCGAAGGAAGGCGCCCCGGCGTACCCGATGGACGACGTCACCCCCACCCGCGTCTCTGGACGCCGCGACTGACGACGGAGAAGGTCGCCGCCGGATGCGGGCGGCGTATCTCCCCTACGAAGCGCGCGCCGCGACCCAGGCGTTGATGCGCGCGTTCGCGGCGCGGGCGAGGGCGGTCGGGAACGCGGTGAAGCCGTGCACCGAGTCGGGGTAGACCGCGAGCTCCGCCTCGTTGCCGGCTGCGCGCCAGCGCATCGCCATGAACAGCGAGTCGTCGTACAGGTAGTCCGCCGTTCCGACGGTGAACAGCGCCGGCGGCAGGCCTGCGAGCTCGGCATAGAGCGGCGAGATGTCCGGATGCTTGCGCGCCGCCGCGTCGTAGCCCGGCAGGTAGAGGTCGCGGAAGCCCGTCATGCCCTGGCGCAGCTGCGAGGGCGTGCCCGACACGTCGAAGACGCCGAACACCAGATTTGCGCCCGAGAACGCGCGCGCGGCGTCGTGCCGGTCGCGCAGCCGGAGCAGCGTCACCGCCGCGAGGTTCGCACCCGCGGAGCCGCCTCCGATCAGCAGCCGCTCCGTCCCGAACTCGCGCTTCGCGTTCGCGAGCAGCCAGAGCGCCGCCGCCTCGCAGTCGTCGGGTCCCGCCGGGTAGGGATGCTCGGGCGCGAGCCGGTAGCTCGTCGCCACCGTCGCCACCCCCGCGTGCTTCGCGAGCGACGCGTTCGCCGCGTCGCTCATTTCGGGCGCGCCCATGAAGAAGCCGCCGCCGTGGATGTCGAGGTAGACCGCGCGCACCTGCGGCGGCACGAACACGCGCATGCGGATCGGCCCGGCAGGCCCCGCGATGGTGCGATCCTCGAAGCCCGCGAGCTTCCTCGTCGCGAAGATCCCGCCCATCACCTGGCTGAGGTCGCGCGCCTTCGCGATGGCCTCGGGCGTCCAGCGCGCCGGCGTCCCTTCCTTCGGGAGCTTCGCGTTGAAGGCGCGAGTCTCCGGGGCGAGCGCGTCGAGCGCCGGGTCCCAGAGCGGCGGGAGCCTCACGCCCGCTGCTCCAGCGCCTCGTCCTTCCGCCAGCGATAGATCCGCATGGGCGGGATGTTGCGTAGCTCGACGTCCACCTGTGCGCGCCCGAAGAAGGGCCGCGCCACGTCGTGCACCTTGCCGCGCACCTGGTACGCGACGAAGCGCCCGCCCGGCTCGAGCGCGTCATGGATGGCCTTCGCGATGCGGCGCCCGACCGGCGCGTCCATCGTCGAGAACGGGATGCCGGAGATCACCGCGTCCGGCGCGCCGAGCCCGTGCTTGCGCAGCGTGTCGAGCAGGTTCTCGGCGCTGCCTTCGTGCACGATCAGGCGCGGCTCGCCCATCTCGCGCAGGATCGCCGCGAAGCGCGGCTCGAGCTCGACCGCGAGCAGCTTCGCGTCGGCGGGTAGGGCGCGCAGCAGCGCGCGCGTGGTGCCGCCGGTGCCGGGGCCGAGCTCGACCAGCAGGCGCGCGTGGCGCGCGCCGGAGTACGCCACCAGGCGGCGCTCGAGGAAGCGCGAGCTCGGGATCACCGAGCCCACCTGCTGGGGCTTGCGCAGGAATCCCTGGAGGAAGGCGAGACGGGCGTCGGGCTGGGGGCGGAGTTTGTCGAGGGGGGTCATGGTGGGCGGGATTCTGACGGGATCGCCGGCGGATGGCACCCCTCTTTTGCGCTCGCGCGCCGCGCTCAGGGCCGCACCTCGAGCACCAGGTTGAAGGGCGTCGAGGCAGCGCGCCGCACACGGGCGAAGCCGGCCTGCTGGAGCAGGGCCCGGAGCTGTCCCTCGCCCGCCTGCGCGCCGAGGGCAAAGCCACCCTCCTGGGAGCGGGCCGCGGGCGTGCAGATCATCGTCGAGGCGCCGTAGAACACGCGGCCCACCGGGTTGAGGTTGTCCTCGACGCGGTCCCCGGCCATGGGCTCGACCAGCAGCCACGTGCCGTCGGGCGCGAGCGAGCGGCGGACGTTCCGGGCCGCCCCGACCGGGTCACCCATGTCGTGCAGGCAGTCGAAGAACGCGACGAGGTCGTAGCCGTCGCCCGGGTAGTCCTGGGCGCGCGCCACGTCGAAGCGCACCCGCTCGCCGACGCCGGCCTCGGCCGCGAGCGCGCGCGCCCGCTCGATCGACGGGCCGTGGTAGTCGAAGCCGACGAAGCGCGAGCGCGGATAGGCCTGCGCCATCACGATCGTCGAGGCGCCGTGGCCGCAGCCGACGTCGGCCACGGTGGCGCCCGCGCGCAGCTTCGCCTCCACGCCGTCGAGCGCCGGGATCCACGACGTCGTGAGGTTCGCGTTGTAGCCCGGCCGGAAGAAGCGCTCGGTGCCGCGGAACAGGCCCGGGTGATGCTCGTGCCAGCCGACGCCGCGGCCGCTGCGGAACGCCTCCGTCAGCTTCGGCTCGTCCTTGAAGACGCTGTCCACGACCTGGAAGCCGCCGAGGAAGAAGGCGGGGCTCGCCTCGTCGGTGAAGGCCGTGCGCTGGACGTCGTCGAGCGAGAAGCGGCGCGCGGCGGCGTCGTACGTCACGTAGCCGGCAGCGGCCTGCGCGCACAGCCACTCGTGCACGTAGCGCGCGTCGGTGCCCGTGCGCTGCGCGAGCTCTTCGGCCGTCTGCGGCCCGCCGTCCGCGAGGCCGCGGTAGAGGCCGAGCTTGTCACCGACGACGACGAGGGCCGCCGTCAGCGAGGCGCCGAGGTCGCCGACGAGCTGGCCGAGGAAGGCATCGAGGCGGGCGGGATCCATGCTGCGTCCCTCCGACGGATGGCACTTAGAATGCGCCTTCTCCGCCGCGGTTCCACAGCAGCGGGTTCTTCCGGCTCGCGGCCAGAGCAAACGGCTCGCAGCCGGGCAGCCAGGCGTCGCGGTCGAAGCGCCGGTTCGGGTGGTCGAGCGGGCCCACGCGGGCGCCGTCGGCGAAGTAGATCACCGTCATGACCTCGCGCATCACGCCGGTGCGGTTCGGCGGCGCGCGGTGGAGCGTCCAGCCGGCGTGGAAGGTGGCGTCGCCGGGCGCGAACGCCTCGGGCGCGGTGCAGCGGAGCCCGTGCTCCACCACCGCTCGCTCGTACGCGGCCTCCGACTCGTCGCTGATCGGCAGCTCCGAGAGCTTGCCGAGCCGGTGCGAGCCTGACGCAAACGTCATCGGCCCCATCTCGGTCGTGACGGGCACGAGCGGCATCCAGAGGGTGACGGTGTGCTCCGTGTCGAGCGGCCAGTAGAACTGGTCCTGGTGCCAGGGCGTCATGCCGCCGCCCGGCTCCTTGAACAGCGCCTGATCGTGATACAGCCGCACACCGTCGACGCCCATCAGCTCCCCGGCGGCCCGCGCGAAGCGGCGCGCACACACGAAGCCGCGCACGCGTTCGTCCTTCGTCCAGAGATTGAACATCTGGATGAAGGCCTGGCCGTAGGTGTCGCGCTCGGCGAGCGGGCGGTCGTCGAAGCGGCAGCGCGGGCCGGTCTCGAGGATCGCGGGACGGAACGCCTCCACCTCGCCGGGCGTGGCGAGCGCGTCCAAGCGCACGTGCCCGTCGGCGCGGAACGCGCGGACGGTGCGCTCGTCGAGCGGATACGGCTCCGTGAGCGGGGGCAGCACGCCGCCTAGCTTGCCACGGCGCCCGCGGCTGCGCGCTCGCGCGCGGCGACGAGGCGCGCGCGCCGCTCTTCGTCGCCCGGTGCGGTGGCGTCGAGCACGCGCAGCGCCCGCTCGAAGTGGCGCTCCGCCTCCTCGAACGCGAGCAGGGAGAGCGCGTGTTCGCCGGCGCGTTCGCCGTAGTCGAGCGCCTTCGTGGCGTCGCCGGCCGGCAGCGCGGCCGAAAAGTGGTGTGCGAGCTCGGCCAGGTGGGCCCCGCGAATCGGCAGGGGCCGCCGTGTCGGCACGAGCGGACGGGGCCGGTAGCGCGCCTCGAGCGCCTCGCCTGCGCGGGCGTGGAGGCGTGCGCGGAGCGCCGCGCCGAGTGCCTCGTACAGCGTCTCGGCGATCAGCCCGTGCGTGAAGCGGAAGCGGCCCGGGTGCTCGGGCACCGCCTCGACGAGCCGGAGCGCCTCGGCCTCCGCGAGGCACGCCAGCAGGGCTTCGTGCTCGAGCTCGCTGAGGCTCGCGAGCAGCGCCACCGGGAACTCGCGCCCGAGCACCGAGGCTGCGTCGAGCACGGCGCGGCACGGCGCGCGCAGCTCGTTCGAGCGCTGGCGCAGCACGTGGCGGATCCCTTCGGGCACTTCGCGCGGCCACGCTGCGGGCGGCAGCTCGAGCGCGCCGCGGCTCTCGAGCCAATGCAGCAGCTCGCGCAGGAAGAGCGGGTTGCCCTCGCTCCGCGCGTGGCAAGCGAGCACGAGAGGCGTCGGCGGCTCCCTCCCGAGTCGGCTCCGCAGCAGGCGCTCCGCGCTGCCGGCGTCGAGCCCTGCGAGGATGAGCGCGCGCCGCTCGGGGTGGAGGCGCGTCAGCTCCGCGAAGGTGTGCACCAGCGGAGCCGAGAGATGGGCCGCCGTGTCGCGGTAGGTCGCCACGAGGAGCACGCGCACGGCGGCGAGGTCGCGCGCCACGAAGCGCAGCAGCCGCAGCGAGGGCTCGTCGGCGCAGTGCACGTCGTCGAGCACGAGCAGCAGCGGAGTCTCGGCGGAGCGCGCCGCGAGCAGCGCCGCGACGCCGTCGAAGAGGCGCGCTCGCGCGCGCGCCGGGTCCGCGCCCGGGCGCGGCAGCTCGAGCAGCCGCGAGCGCAGCTCGGGCACCAGCTCGGCGAGCTCGACGGTGGCCGCCTCGCCGAGGGCGTCGTGCACCTCGTCGGCGTCCCACCGCGCGAGCTCCGTACGCAGGATCTGCTCCCACGGCCAATACGCGCGCTCGCTCTCGCCTTCGTGGCAGCGCCCCCAGAGCGTGCGTGCACCGCGCGCGTTCGCTCGCGCTTCGAGCTCCTGCGCGAGCCGGCTCTTCCCGATCCCCGGCTGGCCGCCCAGCAGCAGCAGCTGGCCGCGGCCGGCGAGCGCCGCCGAGAGGGCCGCTTCCGCCTGCGCGAGCTCCCCCGCGCGGCCCACGAACTCGTCGCGCGAGGCGCCAGGCGACGCCTCGCGCGAGGCGCCGGGCGACGCCGGCGCCGCGCGCTCGGTCACGACGGGCACGCCGATGCGATAGCCGCGGCCGCGCACCGTCTGGATGACGCGCGCGTCTCGCTCGCGCTCCCCGAGTGCGGCGCGCGCGAAGGAGATCGCGCGCGTGAGCGAGCTCTCTCCGGTGCGGACGTCGGGCCAGACCGCCGCGAGCAGCTCCTGCTTGGTCGCGGTGCGCTCGTGCTGTTGGAGCAGGAACAGCAGCAGGTCCAGGACCTTCGGCTGGACCGCCACGGGGCACCCGGCCCTCGACAGCTCGAAGCGGTCGGCGTCGAGCACGCAGTCGGCGAAGCGGTAACGCATCCCAGCGTGATCCGGCGCGCGAAGTTGAGAGAAAGTTAGGGCTCCGGTAAGGACGGCCGGGTCCTCCGCTTCGTAGTCTGCGCCGCGGAGGACATTTCGTCATGCGCATCGCGAACGACGTGACGGAGCTGATCGGGAACACGCCGCTGGTGCGGCTCCAGCGCGTGAGCTGCGGCCTCGGGGCCGAGGTCGTGGTCAAGCTCGAGAACCGGAATCCGGCGAACAGCGTGAAGGATCGCATCGGCCTCGCCATGCTCGAGGCCGCCGAGCGCGACGGCCTCGCCACGCCGGGCAAGACCGTGCTGGTCGAGCCCACGAGCGGCAACACCGGCATCGCGCTCGCCTTCGTGGCGGCCGTGAAGGGCTACGCCTGCGTGCTGGTGATGCCGGACAGCATGAGCCCCGAGCGCCGCATCGTGCTGCGCGCATTCGGCGCGAAGCTGGTGCTCACGCCCGCCGCGAAGGGCATGCGTGGCGCCGTCGAGCGCGCGAACGAGATCGCGGCGGAGCTGCCGCACGCCTTCGTGCCGCAACAGTTCCGCAATCCCGCCAACCCCGAGGTGCACGCGCGCACCACCGGCCCCGAGCTCTGGGACGACACCGACGGCCGAGCGGATGCGCTCGTCGCAGGCGTCGGCACGGGCGGAACGCTCACCGGCGTGGCGCGCTACATGAAGCCGCGGAAGCCGGGCTTCGAGGCGATCGCAGTCGAGCCCGCGGCCAGCCCGGTGCTGTCCGGCGGAACCCCGGGGCGCACGCGCATCCAGGGCATCGGCGCCGGCTTCGTGCCCGACGTGCTCGACAGCACGCTCGTCGATCGCGTGATCCCCGTCGGCGACGACGAGGCGATGGAGATGGCGCGCCGCCTCGCCAGCGAGGAGGGGATCCTGTGCGGCATCTCGGCCGGCGCCAACGTGCTCGGCGCGCTCGCCTACGCGCGCGAGCCGAGAAATGCCGGCAAGCTCGTGGTCACGATCATCCCCGACTTCGGCGAGCGCTACCTCCAGACCGCGCTGTTCGAGCGCTACCGCTACGAGGGCAGCGACGCGGTCGGCACGCCGGGCGACTCGGTCGGGCCGCGGCGCGCCGCAGCCTCGCCGTGAGCCAGCGCCGTCGCATTGCGGAGCGCGAGCGCCATGATCGTGAGCGTCGGGTTCATCGCGCCCGCGGTCGGGAACAGCGCGCCGTCGCACACGACGACGCTCTCGGCCTCGTGCAGGCGCCCGAAGACGTCGGTCACGGTGACCGCCGGATCCGTGCCCATGCGCAGCGTGCCCGACACGTGGCGCGTGTTGTTCGCGGTCGGGTCGGAGGCCCAGCCCAGCGCGGCCGGGTAGACGAGCGCGCGCTCGGCGCCGGTGGCGGCGCAGATCGCGTGGAGCTGCCGCGCCCAGTGGAGCGAGGCGAGCAGCTCGTGGCGGTGCGGGCTGTAGGTGACGCGCGCGACCGGGAGCCCGTAGACGTCCCGCACCGACGGGTCGAGGTCCGCGCGGTTCGCGAGCTGCGGCAGGTCTTCGCCCAGCATCTGGCAGCCGAGCAGGCGGTCGCGCAGCGACGAGCTGCGCATCAGCTCCTTGTGCTGGCTGCGGCGCAGGAAAGGCACCTGGTCGTACGCGAGCGCCTCGTCGATCAGGTGCGGTGCGCCGCCGATCTCGACCACGCCGCCGCGCAGGTAGGGCAGGCCTGCGCGGCGTGCGAGCCAGCTGTCCGTCACGGGCAGACACGGCTCCATCATCACGTGCGTCGCGCTGCGGCCGCGGTGCGGATGGAGCCGCTGCGGCATCACCGCGCTCGCGAACGTCGAGGCGTGGAAGCAGAGCGTCCGGCCGACGCGGCCGCTGCGATTGCCGAGCCCGTTCGGGTGCGCAGGCGACGCCGACAGCAGCGCGAGCCGCGCGCTCTCGATCGCCGAGGCCGCGAGCACCACCACGTCGGCGTCGATGCGCGCGGGCTCGAGCGTAGGGCCGGCGAGGTACTCGACATGCGTCGCGCGGCCCTTCTCGTCGGTGGCGATCTTCGTGGCCATCGCGCGCGTCACGAGCTTCGCGCCCGCGAGCAGCGCGCGGCGCAGGAACGTCACGGCGGCGCCGCCGCGCGCGTTCACCGGGCAGCCGTAGCCTGCGCAGTAGCCGCAGTTGTGGCAGGGCGGGCGGCCGTCGTAGGGCAGCGAGTTGATCGCCTCGGGGAAGGCGTGCACGCGGATAGCCGAGCGTCGCGGCCGCCGCCTGGAACACGCGGCCGGCGTACATCGGCGGGCCGGGCGGCAGCGGGTACGGCCCGCGCGGCGACTCGGCGAGCACGAAGTCCGGCGTCTCGGCGAGATCTCCCGCCACGCCGAGCACGCGCTCCACCGCCTCGTAGTACGGCGCGAGCTCGTCGTACGAGAGCGGCCAGTCCGCCACGTCCGCGCCCTCGACCGGCCCGAAGCGCGAGCGCATCGCGAAGTCCATGCGGAAGAAGCGCGGCACCTTGGCGTCCCAGTGCGTGGTGCCGCCGCCCACCGTCGCGGGCAGCGCGTTCACGTCGCCCTGGAAGGAGCGCGCGATGCCGTCGTCCGCCTCGCTCTGCGAGCGGCGCGTGCGCGGCTCGGCGAAGACGTCCATGCCCGGGAAGCCGCGGCGACTCCGGATCTCGTCGCCGCCGAAGAGCGGCAGCGCGAGGCCGGACGGGTCGTCGAGGCCGCGGAAGAAGTTGCGGCCCTTCTCGAGGATCGTGACCTCGAAGCCCGCGCTTGCGAGCACGAGCGCGGCGACGGAGCCGCCCGCGCCGGAGCCGATCACGACGGCGTGGCGGCTCATTCGGGATCGGGCTCGGAGATCTGCGCCGCCGTGTACGCCTGCGGCTGGTGATCGCCCGGCCAGCGCGTCCACGTCCAGCTCACGCATCCCCGGTTGCCGCCGTACTCGGGCGCGCCGTACGTGCCCTCGAGCGTGTGCTCGAAGCTGAGCTCCACGAAGTCCGCCGGCACGCCCGGCAGCCAGGCGAGCACCGCCTCGCGCTGCCAGCGCGAGAGCGCGCCGAACGGACGCCGGAACCAGCGCTCGGCGCTCGCCTCGAGCGCGTCGAGGCCTGCGTCGTACTGCGTCTGCCAGCCGCGCACCGGCCCGTTCCACTCGCGCTCGGAGAGCCCGCGGCTGCCCTCGATGCGCGTGCGCCAGATGCGCTCGTCGAGCGCGTCGAGCGGCAGGAACTCCGCGAACTGGTTCGGCCCGCCGCCCTCGCGATGGCTGAACGGCCCGCCCGCGAAGAGCGGCGGCGTCGCTTGCGTGAAGGCGCCGAGCAGGAGGTCGATGTACGCGGCGGCGCCGGCCTCCGCGGCGCCGGGGTCGGGGTCTTCCGGCGGGCCCGGGATCCAGTGCGCGCAGAGCGCGCGGAGCGTGCGCATGCGCTCGGCCGACAGATACCGGCCGGGCCCTTCCGGATTCGCGGCGCGCTCGTGGAGGTGCTCCGCCAGCACCGGCTCGGGCAGCAGCGCGAGCAGCGCGAGGTCGCGCGTGCGCCGCAAGAAGGCCCGCCGGTCGAGCACCATCGTGGCGCAGCGTAGTGCAAGCGGCGCGCTTCGCGCCGCGCGCAGTGAGCCCACGCGAGGCTTTGCCTCGCGTGAGGCGAACGGAGTCACGACAGCTCGGCTCGTGGCACCGAGACAGCGAGCCGCGTGCGTGCTGGGTCGCGCCCTCGGTCAGTCCGCGGCGCGCTTCGCGCCGCGCGCAGTGAGCCCACGCGAGGCTTTGCCTCGCGTGAGGCGAACGGAGTCACGACAGCTCGGCTCGCAGCACCGAGACAGCGAGCCGCGTGCGTGCTGGGTCGCGCCCTCGGTCAGCTCTCGGCGCCCGTGCTCTGCTGCTTGAAGGTGCGGATCAAGCGCTCGTAGCTCGCGCCGACGAGCTGGGAGACGACGGCGAGCGCCGCGAGCGCCGTGGCGGGGAGCGCGCCTGCGCCGGGCTGCGCCACGAGCAGGTTCACCACGCGGCCGCCGATCGCGATCGGGAAGGCCGCGAGCTCCGCGCTCGGATCGGAGCGGAGCGCCTTCGCGACGAGCTTGTCGAGCGCCGCGGCCGGCGCGCGGCGCACGGCCTGGCCGGTGCGCGTGGCCTCGGCGAGCACACCCTCCCCGCCGAGCGGGGCGACGATCGAATCCACCTCGAGCGGCTCGCCCGCGCGCAGCGCACGCAGGCCCGCCGCCGCCCCGTCGCGGACCACGAACAGGACGGCCAGCTCCGCGAAGCAGCCCGCGAGTGCGAGCGCGGCGTCGATCACGGCGTCGCGCCGGCTCGCGCCCTGGAGCGCCTCCTCCGCGCGCCGGAGCGCCTCGGCGGCGGGCGCCGTCTGCGCCGCACGGCCCGGGGCGGGTCGCGGCGGAGCGGCGGGCGGCGGTGCCGGCTCGGACGGCAGCGCGAGCTCGGGCGGCGGCTCCCAGGCCGCAGGCTCCGCCGCGGGCCGTGCGCTCATGGCGACGAAGCTCGCCTCGTCCACCAGCTCGAGGTCCGCGGCGAGCGGGCCGAGCACGAGCTCCTGCGGCCCGGCCTCCTGCTCGAGGCGCCGCGTCTCGCGCAACGCCGCACGGCCGCGCTGGGCGCGCGCGAGGTGGCCCGCATCGAGGAGCGCCGCCATGCGCGGCGACGGCTGGACGCCGTGGATGCGCTGCATCAGCTCGACGAAGCGCAGCTCCGAGAGCGGATAGGGCGCGATCAGGCACCCGCTCGCGAAGGCGAGCGCGTCGAGCACGGCGGGGTCGCGCGGGTCGAGCATGCCGACGTGCAGCGTCCGTTTCTCGAAGTGGAGCGGGAAGGCCCGGTGGCGCTTCACGAGGTCGATGTGGATCGCGGCACGCGCGGCGGGGTCGGGCTTCCGGAGCCACTCCTCCGGGATCTCGGGCAGGTCGTGGTGCTTTGCTAGCGCCTGGTCCAGCTCCGCGGGGGTCATGAGACCGGCCTCGATCACCGCCGTGCCGAGCCGCCCGCCGTAGAGCACGGTGGCCTGCGTGACCTCCTCGAGCTCGGCCGCGCTCAGGTAGTCACTGCCGACCAGGAATGCCGCAAACGATGCCACGGATGCTCCGCCTCGATTCTCCGTTTCGGCCGGCGGCAGGGGCGCCCTTAGGAGCCGGGAGCTCCTGCGTAGGGCGTCTCCACCACCACCTTCACGCGCCGCCCGGCCTCGAGCCGGTCGCCCACGTCGAGCCCGTTTGCGAGCGCGATCTGGTCGAGGCGCTCGACGTTGTGGCCGCGCGCGAGCACGTCCTCGAAGCGTTCGCCCCCGCGCGCCGGGATCACGTGGAGGTGGCGCACGCGAAAGGCGGCGCGCTCCTCCGGAGTCAGCGGACGGAAGCTCTTCGCCACGTCGAGCACCGCCGTGCCGAAGCGCTCGAAGGCCGGCGCGGTGCCGATGGCCTGGAGCCGGTAGATGTTCCCGCCGTGCGCGTACCAGAAGAGGCGCGCGTACAGCGGCTCGCCGCCTCGCATCAGGTGGACGGCCGCCTGGTGCGCGGGAACCGCCGCACCGGCGAGCGGGCCGCTCTCGAGCAGCTCGAGCGAGCGCTTGTTGGTGCGCAGGTAACGCACAGCCGCGGCGGCCGGGTCCGTGTACTCCTCCTGCATCTCCAGCACGAGCACGAGCGGCGTCTCGGGCGGCGCGGCCACCACCGCGCCGTGCGAGTTGACGAGGTGCCAGTCCGCGGGGAAGCGCAGCCGCAGGTCGAGGTCGGGGTGCACGAAGACGCCGTCCTGCACCACGCCTTCGGCCGGGTCTTCGCCGACGAGCAGGCCGTCGAGGCGGTCGAGAAAGGCGCTCGCAGGGCGCGTCGATGGAATCGGAGTCGCCATCCGGCGGGCGGTGTTGGTGGCGTTCTGCGCGCGCTCGGGCGCGGCCGGGTGCGTGTCGAGGAAGGTGGGCCGGCGCGGGCGACCGAGACGGAAGGTGGCCTCGCGGTCGAGCGCCTCGAGGAAGCTCGCCATGCCCGCCGGGTCGTAGCCCGCGCGCGCGGCGAGCGCCTGACCGTTGCGGTCCGCCTGGTGCTCGAGCTCGCGGCTGTAGCGCGCCACCAGCCCGGCACCCTCGAGCTCGAGTGCATGCAACGCCTCGCCGCTGCGCGTGCCCCCGAGCGACGCCGTCATGATCTTCGCCAGCGTCGCGGAGCGCACCTGGTTCTTGCGCGACTCGAGGCGCAGCGCGTCGTGGCCGACCACGTGCGCCACCTCGTGCGCGATCACGTTCGCGAGCTCGTTCTCGGAACGCACGAACGCGAGCAGGCCACGCGACAGGTAGACGTTGCCGCTCGGGAACGAGAAGGCGTTCGTCTCCGGCATGTTCGCGATCGTGAAGCGCACGCTGCCGTCCGGCAGCTCGGCGGCCGCGGCGATGCGGTGGCCGAGCTCCTGCACGAGGGGGGTGAGTGCGGGGTCGACGAGCGTGCCGACCTCGCGCTCCATCTCGCGCTCGACCTGCTCGGCCGAGGGCGGCTCGGTGGCGGGCGGGGCGAAGGAGACGGAACAGGCGAGCGCGACACCCGCTGCGGCTACGGCTGCTGGAATTCGAAGGAGCCAGAGTCGCAAGTGGCGATTCCCACGTCGACGACGTCGTCGCGCGACACACCGCGAGCGTCGGTCAGCTCGCAGCTGGCGTCCAGCGCCTGGTCGATGGCGGGGCTGTCGGCGTCGAGCGCGAGCGTGGGCACGAGGGGGGAGTCTGGGCCGGCACCGTAGAAGCCCAGCGGGAGCAGCAGCGGATCGAGGTCTGCCTGGTCGTTCGTGCCGCCGAAGCCGCAGGAGGTGTCGTCGACGAGGTTGCCGCCCGCCGAGGTGATCGCGCCGACGCAGTCGGTCTTCACGTCGGCGAGGATCGAGTTCGAGACCGTCACCGTCCCCGAGCCCTGCCGGTCCAGGTTGGAGGTTCCGTTCGAAGCGAGCGTCGCGTTGTTGAGCGTCGTGGCGGCGGAGCCGAGGATCGCGATGCCGCCGCCGACCTTCGCCTTGTTCCCTTGGAGGGTGCCGTTGAGCAGCTCGAGCGCGCCGCTCGCAGCGATGCCGCCGCCGGTCGCCGCCTTGCAGCCGGAGAACGTCGTGCGCGAGAGCGTCGCGCTGCCGAGAGCGGTGAGCTCGAGCCCGCCGCCCACGTTCTTCGCCTTGCAGCTCGAGAAGATCGTGCCGAAGAGCGTGGCGGTGCCGCCGAGCACGCTCATGCAGCCGCCATCGTCGGTCGAGCTGCACTGGAAGAAGAAGACGCCGTCGAGCGAGACGTCGCCCTCGCTGCGCAGGCAGCCGCCGCTCACCTCGCCGGGGGCGCCGGAGTCGAAGTCGTCCTTGGCGGTCTTGCCGTTCTGGATGGCCACCCGTTGCAACGTGAGCGTGCCACCGGGCTTCACGTCGAAGATCCGGTCCTTGAGCTTCTTGCCGTCGATGACGGTCGAGGTGAAGGTGCCGCCGGTGCCGCTCGTGATCACGATCGGGGTCGTCACGTCGAGGTCGCCCGTCGCCGAGCCGTCCTCGCCTGCGCCGGACAGCGTGAGCGCGTACCCGCCGGGGGGCAGGGTGATCGTGTCCGCGGCGGGCGTCTCGTTCGCCGTCTGCACCGCCGCGCGGAGCGAGCACAGGTTCTGGTCGCTTTCGCCGACGTTGCACTCGGAGTCCCCCGGCGTCGCGTCCGGCAGGTCGCGCCCCGTGGTCACCGTGAAGTCAGCGGCGGCGGGCAGCGCACTCGCGAGCCAGAGGAGCAGCGTGAGCGCGCCGGGCAAGGCGCGGGCGGTGGGCATGAACTCTCCTGGTCGTCGCTAGGGGACGGGCGCGGTGAAGTTGTACTCTACGGCGCCCGAGTCGCAGATGGCGACGCCCACGCCTGGCACATCGACGCGGGTGACTCCACGCGCGTCGGAGATCGAGCAGTTCGCGCCATCGATGCCATGATCGATCGCGGGGCTCCCTGGACTGCCGGGGTCCGTGGGGGTTGCGGGGATCGGGCCGGCGAGCGTTCGCGTGAGCGGGAAGCCCCCGTAGAAGTTCAGCGGAGCCAGCAGCGGATCCTGGCTCTGCTGGTCGTTCGTGGCGGTGAACCCGCAGGAGGTCGCGCCTTCGAGGTTGCCGCCGGCCGAGGACACGGAGCCGACGCAGTCCGTCTTGGCGCCCCACACGATCGTGTTGGCGACCGTCGCGACCCCGGTGTTCTGGCTCGCGTCGAGATTGGTCGGCTTGCTCGACGAGATCGTGGTGCTCTCGATGTGGCTCGTCCCGGCGCCGAGCAGCGCGATGCCGCCCCCGACCTTCGCGCGGTTGCCGTCGACGGTCATGTTCTGCAGCGTGAGGTCACCGTGCGTTGCGATCCCGCCGCCCGTCGCCGCGCGGCAGGCCGCGGCCGTCGAGCGCGCGAGGGAGGCCGCGCCGAGGGCCCTCACCTCGAGCGCGCCGCCCTCGTCCTTCGCGCTGCAGGTCGAGAAGATCGAGTCGGTGACGGTCGCGGTGCCGCCGATCACGCTCATGCAGCCGCCGTCGTCGCTCGACGCACACCGGTACTGGAAGACGCGCGCGAGCGTGACGGCGCCCTCGCTGCGCAGGCAGCCGCCGCTCACCTCACCGGGGGAGCCCGGGTCGACGTCGTCCTTGGCGGTCTTGCCGTTCCGGAGGGTCATCCGGCGCAGCGTGAGCTCGCCGCCGGGCTTCACGTCGAAGATGCGGTCCTTGAGCTTCTTGGCGTCCACGAAGGTCGCGTCGGGGCCGCCATCGAACACGTCGCTCGAGATCTCCATCGGGCTGGTCACGTCGAGGTCGCCCGACGCCGCGTCGTCCGTCCCGGCGGTCGGCGCGATCGACAGCGTGTAGGTGAAGGGGCCCGGGCTGCCGTTGCCGAACGGCGCCAGGTTGATCAGGTCACCCTCCGGCGTCTCGTTCGCCGTCTGCACCGCCGAGCGGAGCGAGCACTGGTCGCCCGCCGTGTCGGGATCGACGTCGCAGCTGCCGTCGCCCGGGGTCGGGTCGGCCCGGTCGTTCAACACGTTCGCGAAGAAGGTGACGCCCGCCGCGGGCCCGGGGGCCGCGAGCAGCAGCAGGGCGAACGCGATCCAGCCGAGGCGTGTCTGCACGAATCCTCCTCCGCGGGCTAGGGCGCGGGCGGCGGCTGGAACTCGAACGCGCCCACGTCGCAGACGGCCACGCCCGTTGCCGGCACATCGGCGCGCGCGGTGCCGCGAGCGTCGGTCGCCTCGCAGGTGGCGCCGTCGAGACCATGGTCCACCGCCGGGCTCCCGGCCGTGATCGCGCGCGTCGGGATCGGCCCACCGTTGAAGGCGAGGGGGAACAGCAGCGGATCCTGGCTCTGCTGATCGTTCGTGTTCGTGAAGCCGCAGCTCGTCTCGCCCTCGAGGTTGCCGCCCGCCGAGCTGATGGCGCCGAGGCAGTCCGTCTTGGCGCCCCACACGATGGTGTTCGAGACCGACATCGTGCCGTCGCTCGCGTCGAGGTTCGCGTTTCCATTGGAGGTGATCGTCGAGCTCTGGATCGTCGCCGCGGCGCCCCCGAGCACCGCGACGGCGCCCCCGAGCTTCCCCTTGTTGGCGGTGAGGGTCGCATGCCGCAGCGTGAGCGGGCCGCGCGCCGCGACGACGCTGCCCATGCCGGCCCGGCACAGGCCCGCCGTCGCGCGCGAGATCGTCGCGTCGCCGAGCTCCGTCACCTCGACCGCGCCGCCCTCGTTCTTCGCCTGGCAGGTGTGGAAGATCACGTTCGAGAGAGTGGCGGTTCCGTCGATCACGCTCACCGCGCCGCCGTCGTCGCTCGACGCGCAGCGGAAGAAGAACACTTCGTTGAAGACGAGCTCGCCGGCGCTGCGCACGCAGCCGCCGCTCACCTCACCGGGAGCGCCCGGGTCGAAGTCGGCCTTCGCGGTCTTGCCGTTGAGGAGCGACGTCTTCGTCAGCGTGAGCTTGCCGCCGGGCTTCACGTCGAAGACCCGGTCCTTGAGGCGCTTGGCGTCGATGAGGCTCTGCTGATAGCCCTGGCCCACGATCTCGACCTCGCTCGTCACGTCGAGATCGCCGGTGAGGGCGCCGTCCTCTCCCGCGCCGGCCAGGCTGAGCTCGTAGGTGCGGGCCCGGAGCAGGATCTTGTCGGGCCCGGGGGTGTCGTTCGCGATCTGGAGGGCGGCGCGCAGCGTGCACTGTCCGAGGAACTGACCCGGATTGTCGGGGTCGGGAAAGTTCGGAGTCACCAGGTCCACGTCACACACGCCGTCGCCGAGGTCGGCATCGACTCCGTCGGTCAGGACCGTGGCCTTGATGTCGGCGCCCGCGGCCGCGAGGGGCAGGAGCAGCGAGAACGCAAAGACCAGCGGGCGGCGCATGGGAACCTCCGAAACCCTCCATCCTAACGGTAGGTGCCCCGGCTGGCTCCTAAGGTGCCTGGATGCTGCTCAAGTACTCGACCACGGTCAGGATGCGGCCTCGGACCAGGTCCTGGGTGAGATCGCCCTGCGGCAACCCCTCGGCAAAGCGGTAGCCCCAGACCGGCATTTCCCGCGTGCCGTGGGCCGTCGGCGCCAGGCGGCCGTCGATCCAGGCGGCGATCTCGTCCGCCGGGAAGTCCCCCCCGCGCCTTGCCGCGATCTTCGTCAGGTCGGCCGGCGGGGTGCGCAGCGCGGGCGCAGCCGGCCCGGCCCCGCGCCCGTCGGCCCCGTGGCAGGCGGCGCAGTGCGTCGCGAACTCCTCGCGCCCCACCTCGACCAGCATCGGATTCGAGTCCGGAGGCGGGGCCGCCTTCCCGGTAGCGCAGCCGAACAGCAGGATCGGGAACAGCCAGGCGAGACGAGACACGCTCACTCCTTCCTCGCGGCCGCGTAGGGCCGCTCGATCGCGAGCTTGATGCGCTGGCCGGCCGCCAGCGGCGCGCCCGCCTCCACACCGTTGGCGACCGCGACCTGCTCGAGCTTCCACACGTTGCCGGAGCGCTGCGCGAGCGTCGCGAGCGACTCGCCGCCCGCCGCCCGCACGACGTCGAGCCGGTGCTCGCGAACGCCCGCGCGCTCTTCGCTCGTCAGCGCGCGGAAGCTCTTCGCGGTGCGCTCGAAGCTCGGCACGAAGCCCGCGAAGGCCTGCTCGCCCGAGACACACTGGAGGCGGTAGATCGCGCCGCGATGCGCGAGCCAGAACAGCTCCGCGCCGCCGGTCCCCTGCGAGAGAGCCACGCGCGCGCGCACGCGATACGCCGGCAACGCGGCTCCGTTCAGCGGGCCGTGCTCGAGCACCTCGAGGCTCTGTGCGTTCGCGCGCACGAACTTCTCCGCCGCGGCATGCGGGTCGTCGCCGCGCTCCTGCACCCCGAGCATGATCAGCGCGGCGCCCGCGGGCTCCTGCGCGCCGACCGCCTGCCTGCCGTTCTGGACGTTCCAGCCGTCCGGAAAGACGACGCGCAGGTCGAGATCGGGGTGCACGAAGGTCTGCTCCCGCACCAGTCCTTCCGCCGGATCCTCGTCGATCAGGATGCCGTCGAGGCGCGCCACGAATGCGTCTCGCACGGGGACGGGCGCGAGCACGCCGGTCGTGCCGAGCGTGCGCGCGCGGGCACTCGCGCTCGCGACGCGCTCCGGTGTCGCGGGGTGCGAGTCGAGGAAGCTCGGCCGGCGCGACTTGCCGCCGAGCTTCAGCGTCACCTCCTGGTCGAGCGCGCCGAGGAACGTGGCCATGCCGTCCGGGTCGTAGCCCGCGGCCTTGGCCATCTTCTGGCCCACCTCGTCGGCCTGCCGCTCCTGGTCGCGGCCGTAGCTCGCGATGAGCCCGGCGCCGGCGACCTGGCCGAGCTGCGAGACGGCGTTCGCGGCATCCGCGCCTCCGACCGCGCCGGCGGCCACGGTGCCGAGCATCGCGAGCAGGCCGACGCCGAGCGCCCTCGTCTCGCGCTGCGCGGCGTGGCGTGCGGCGACGTGCCCCACCTCGTGCGCCAGCACGTTCGCGAGCTCGTCCTCGCTGCGCGCCAGCGCGAGCAGGCCGCGCGAGACGTAGATGTATCCACCCGGGAGCGCGAAGGCGTTCGTCTCCGCCATGTTGGCGATCGCGAACTGGTACGAGACGTCCTTGCGCGGGGAGTGCGCGGCCACGCGCGCGCCGACGCTGCGCACGTAGGCGAGGAGGGCCGCGTCCTCGACGAGGCCCATCTCCTGCGCGACCTGCGCCGCGGCCTCCTTGCCGGCAGAGGCTTCCCGCGAGGGGGACATCAGCACGATCTCCTCGCGGCCCGTCACGGGGTTCGTGGCGCAGGCGAGGAGCACGACGCTGAGCACTGTCGCGGCGCGACGCATGGCCGGCGAGCGTCGGGAGTTCCCTCGGGGTCGTCAAGGTCGGCGCTCGCGCCGTCCGCAGCGCCGCCATCGTCCGCGCGCGTCCGCTCCCCGGACCGGAAAGGAGACGACGTGGCCCGCTTTCGGCTGATCCCGCGCGAAGAGCGCTTCTTCACCGACCTGTCCGCGATGGCCGACGCCATCGCTGAGGGCGCCGCGGTGTTCGAGGCGATCCTGAGCACCGACCCGCCCGCGCTGGCGCGCGCCGGCGAGGTGCAGGCGATCGAGCACCGCTGCGACGACCTCACGCACGACATCGTCCAGCGCCTGAACCGCACGTTCGTGACGCCGATCGACCGCGAGGACATCCACGCGCTCGCGCGACTCGCTCGACGACGTGATGGACGCGATCGACGCCGCGGCCGACAGCCTGCTCGCTCTACCAGATCGACCGCGTCCGGCCCGAGGCGCGCGCGAGCTGGCGCTGCTGATCACGCCGCTCGGTGCGAGCAGGTGCGCCTCGCGCTCGCGAGCGCTCGAGCGCGCGCGACGGCGCGCTCGAGGCCGTGGTCGAGATCGAAGCGGCTCGAGAACGAGGCCGACGCGCGTGCACCAGCGCGGCCATCGCGCGCCTGTTCGAGCGAGGAGACGCGACCCGATCGCGATCATCAAGTGGAAGGAGATCTCTCGACTGTCCTCGAGGGCGCCGTCGACCGCTGCGAGGACGTCGCCGACGTGATCGAGGGCGTGCGTGCGTCAAGCACGCGCTGAGGCGGCGTCATGGACTCCGACTCTCCTCGTCCGTCGTCGCGCTCATCGCCGTCGCGCTGATCTTCGACTTCATCAACGGCTTCCACGACGCGGCCAACTCGATCGCCACCGTCGTGTCGACGCGCGTGCTCTCGCCGGGCCAGGCCGTCGTCTGGGCGGCGTTCTTCAACTTCGTCGCCGCCTTCGCGTTCGGCACCGCGGTGGCGAAGACCGTCGGCTCCGGGATGATCGACCTCCGCGTGGTGACCTTCGCGGTGATCTTCGCCGGCCTGGTCGGCGCGATCGTCTGGGACCTGATCACCTGGTACTTCGGCCTGCCGACCAGCTCGTCGCACGCGCTGATCGGCGGCTACGCCGGCGCGGCGGTCGCGAAGGCGGGCTTCGGCGCGATCATCGCCGTCGGGCTGGACCAAGACGCTCGATCGTTCATCGTGCTGGCGCCGCTGATCGGGCTCGGCGGCCGGCCTCGCTGCTGATGATCGCGATCTACTGGATCTTCCGGCGCACGACGCCGCGCGCGGGTCGACCGCTGGTTCCGGCGCGCTGCAGCTCGTCTCGGCGGCCGCCTTCAGCCTGATGCACGGCGCGAACGACGCCCAGAAGACGATGGGCATCATCGCCGGCGTGCTCGTTCACCGGCCGGCTACCTCGACGACGTTCGACGATCCCGATCTGGGTCGTGCTCGCGGCGCACGCGGCGATCGGCCTCGGCACGCTCTCGGGCGGCTGGCGCATCATCCACACGATGGGCATCGCAAGATCACGAAGCTCCAGCCCGTCGGACGGCTTCGCGGCCGAGACCGGCGCGGCGGTCGCGATCTTCACTCGCGACCGCGCTCGGCGTCCGGCATCAGCACGACGCACACCATCACCGGCGCGATCGTCGGCGTCGGCGCGACGCGCCGGCTCTCGGCGGTGCGCTGGGGCGTGGCCGGGCGCATCGTGTGGGCGTGGCTCGCTGACGATCCCCGCCTCGGCCGCGATCGGCGCGCTCGCCTACCTCGGCTGTCGCTCGTTCGGCTTGACGTAGCCCGCGCTCTTCTCCGGACGCGCCTCCGTCTCGTCGTCCTGCTCCGCGAAGTCGCTCTGCTGGAGGGCGTGCACGAAGCTCTCGAGCCGGGCGCGGCCGCGCTGATACGTGGGCGAAGCCCGCTCCAGCGCAGTCACCAGCGAGCCACCAGGAACAAGACGGCGAGTTGTACGCATTCCGAAACTCCCCAGCAGGATCCGTGCCAGCGCTCCAGCGGCTCCTCGTCACGCGTCGCACGTGGCGAATGCACCCATTTCTACACACGCCGTTGCAGTTCGTTCTTCGAGATCGGCGCGTGCCTGTTCGCACGCGTGAGCTGCGTCACTGGAGGCGTGCGAGTCGCGCGCTGGTATGAGGGTTGCCTGGAGGGGCCCATGGACTGGACGCAGCTCGTCGTGTTCGCGCTGCTCGTCATCGCACTGCTGGCGCCGGGCCCGACCCTCACCGACCGACGCTGAGTCGAGCGTCGGGCGCGGCGGAGCAGGGTCGGGTGGTGCATCCTCGGCGCCATGCGCGGTGCGCGGGCGACGCTGCTTCTCGCGGCGATCTTCATCGGCGCCGCGAGAGCGGAGGCGGACGCGCCCGCACCGTGCACGCCGCGCGCCGCCGAGAAGGACGGCGTCCGCTTCGTCTCCGTGTGTCCGGCCGGCTTCTGGATCGCGGCGAGCCCGGTGCCGTGCACGCCCGCCGAGCACGCGAGTGCGGCGTGTGATCCCGTGACCGCGCTCGAGGCGTCCGCGCTCGCGGCGCCCACGAAGAACCACAGCGTGGATGCGTGGGTGACCGACGCCGCCAAGGCGGCGCGCAGCTGCGAGCGGCGCTTCGGCGGCCGCCTGCCGACGCCGCTCGAACGGGAGCAGGCGCGCCTTTCGCTCGGGCTCGCGAGCCTGCGCGTGCGCGAGGAGCCGGGGGAGTTCGCGCGGCTCCTCCTCCACGCCCAGCAGGAGTGGGTGGCCGAGGACGGGCGCACGACGCGGTACCCGAGCGTCGCCACGCCCCCGCTGCCCGGCGGCGACGTGCTGCTCGTGTGCGTCGCCGAGCCGGCCACGCCGCAGGCGAGCTTCGTGCCGATCGGCCAGAGCTGCGACGAACGGCCCGAGGAGGGTGGCGTGCGCAGCCCGGACTGCGCGGTGGGCGTGCCCGGCACGCACGCTCTCTTCGAGGTCGGCTGCGCACCCGAGCGTACCGTGCGTTCGCGCGCGCGGGCGGAAGACGCGGCGTTCCGCTGCGTGATACCCGCGCCGCGCTAGCGTGGCCGCGTGATGCAGCTCTTCCGCCTCGCGGGCGCCGCCGCGCTGGCCATCGCGCTCGGGCTCGCGACGGCGTATCAGGCGGTGCGCTCGGGCCTCTCGGGCGGCGAGGTGTCGAACGGGCCGTGGCGCACGAGCTTCGTCACCGGCTCGAGCGACGCCGATCTCCATACACGCGCGCGCGTCGCCGTCGGGGGCCTGCTCGCGCTCGCGCCGTCCGAGACGGTGTACTGGAACGCCGACACGGACGCCGACGGCCAGGCGCTCGACGCGCGCTGCGACTACCGCGTCGACGGCGACGAGCTGGCGGCGCGCTGGTGGAGCATTACCGCCTACGGCGCGGACCACTTTCTGATCCCGAACGACGCGGGCCGCTTCTCGTTCAGCCAGACCACGCTCGCGCGCGCGCCTGGCGGGCCGTGGGCGATCGTCGTGTCGAGCGAGCCGAACGCCGGCAACTGGCTGCCATCGGGTCGCGCGGGCGCGAGCGGACCGTTCGCGCTCACGCTGCGGCTCTACAACCCGCAGCCCGCGGTCTACGAGGAGCCGCGCGCGGTGGCGCTGCCGCGCATCGTGCGGGAGGCGTGTCGATGAGGCGCGCGCTCGTGTGGGCGCTCGGCATCGCGCTCGGCGCCGCCGCCGTGCACGTGGCCGCCGTCGCCGCGCTGCCGTACGTGATCATGAGCCGCGTGCTCGGCGCACTCGCGGCACAGGCCGGCGCCAACACGTGGGTCCACCCGCCGCTCGCCACGGACGCCTCGCGCACGGTCGTGCGGCCGAGCCCCGACCTCGCCTACTCGAGCGCGGTGTTCGACGTCTCCGAGCGCCCGCTGCACGTCATGGTGCCGCTCAGCGCGCCCTACACCTCGCTCTCGGGCTTCGCGACGAACACCGACAACTTCTTCGCCGTGAACGACCAGAACGCCGGCGGCGACGTGATCGACGTCGTCCTCGTGGGTCCGGGCACGAAGCGCGAGGGGCTCGAGGGGAGCCGCGTGGTCGAGTCGCCGACCGATCGGGGGGTGCTGCTCGTACGGCGCGTGGTGCCGAGCGCAGACGCGTTCCCGGCCATCGACGCGGCGCGACGGCAGGCGCGCGCCGAGCCGCGCTGAGCCGCGTGCCACAACCCCCCTTCCCGAGCCACAAGCTCGTGGGGGGAGGAGGCCGGCCGCATGTCCCTCCGTCGTCTCTTCCTGGCCGCCGTATTCCTCGGGGCCGGCCCCGCCCAGGCGATCACCGCGACCGGGACGCAGAACACGACCACTCTCATCAATGCGCTGCTCGGGGGCGGGGGCACGGGGATCCAGGTCACCGGCGTGACGCTGTCGGGGCATCAGGACACGCTCGACTTCGGCACTCCGGAGGCCCCGCTCGTGGTGACGCTCACGTCGTCGGGGACGTACACCAACGCCAGCGGCACGTACGGCATCGGGGCGGGCGTCGTGCTTTCCACCGGCGGCGTCGAAGCTGCCGCTCCCCTCTCGTATCCGGGCTATTCGGACGGAGCGAACACCCTCACCAACGCCAGCTTCGCCTATGGCTTCAGCGGCGTTCCGACGACGCCGGCTCAGGACATCCTGCTCGACCCGCTCACCGGGATCGACCCGGCCACGATGCAGCCCTACGACCACTTCGACGCCACCGAGCTGCTGATCGAGTTCGACATGGCGCAGGGCTTCGACACCGTGGCGTTCGACGTGGCGTTCGGATCGGAGGAGTTCGAGGAGTTCGTGGGCTCGCCCTACATCGATGCGTTCGGCATGTTCCTGAACGGCGCGAACGTCGCCTTCGTCGGCGGCCAGCCGGTCAACATCGACCACCCGGACATGGCGACCACCGCCGGCACCGAGCTCGACGGCGTCCTCGCGCCCGGCGGCAATCCCCGGCTGACCTTCTCGGGCGCCGTGAACCCGACCGGGAACACCCTGCGCTTCATCGTCACCGACACGTCGGACCCCATTTTCGACACCACGGTCTATTTCTCCGCGCTCCGGGGAGAGGTGGTGCCCGAACCCGCGACGGGCGCGCTGCTGATGGCGGGCGCCGCCGGCCTCTTCGCAGCGCAGCGGCGGCGCCGTTGCTAGGAGCGGTACGGTAGGGCGATGCGCTCGCGCCTCTCGCTCGCCCGGTTGCCGTCGTCCTGCTCGAGCGCGGCGAGCCATCGGGCGATCGAGGAGTGAGGTGTGCGGCGGCTGCCGCGCTCGGGGCGTTGCTCCTCGCGGCTTGCTCCTCGCTCGAAGGGTCGCAGCGACAGGAGCGCGTGCGGGCGCTCCTCGCCGAGCGAGAGGTTCCCGTGGTCGTCGATCCGCGGGCGCTGCTCTCCTTCGTGACGGTCGAGGGGGCACTCACCTTCTCGAGCGGCTTCGCGGAGGGTGAGCAGCTGCGCGCGCGCTTCGCGCTGCCCTCGCCGACGCCGGGCTTCGCGGAGGCCTTCGTGGCGGCGCTGCGCGAGCAGCCGGGGCTCGCGGCGGCGGCGTTCGCCCAGCACGAGCTCGGCGCAGCGCAGGAGCTGCTCGTGGCGCGCGGGCCCGAGCCCGTCTTCTTCGCGAGCACGGGATCCTGGCGCCTCTACTACGACCTCTCGCTGCACCGCTACCGGATGAGCGTGTGGCTCCAGATGCAGGTGGTGCCCGCGGCGCAGGTCGCGGCCGGACGCGGAGCGACGGCGATGCCCGAGCGGCTGTGGCGAGGCGCCTGCACCTTCCGGGGCCCCGAGTCCCCGCTGCCGATCGAGGTCTGGCAAGCGGACGGCGGAGCGCTGCTGCACGGCATGCTGCGCGAGGCGCAGCAGCGTTGCGGAAGGCAGGTGGCCGAGCGCCTGGTGGCCTTTCTCGAGCGCGGAGAAGAGCAGGGGACGTTCGACTTCGGCGATCTCGAGGCGCCGCCGGGCGGCCTGTGAGTTCCATCACGTCACCTACGCTCCCCGCCGGCATCCAATTCCACGAACCCACGCGGCCATTCGCCGCGACGGGAAGGAGGCAAGTCGAGTCATGAAGCGTTCAACGTTCGGAGCTCTCGTCGCGACCGCGGTGGTCGGCCTGGTCGGCGGCACTGCGGTGCTCGCCCAGGGCATGGGCGGCGATGCCAAGGCGTGTTACCGCACGCACTGCGGCAAGAGCGTGAAGGGCCACGAAGGCAAGTGCGGCGGGACGAAGGTCGACGGCGTCAACGACGAGGCCGCGTGCACGGCCGCGGGCGGCGCCTGGACCACGGCCGCTGACGCCAAGCAGTACGAGAAGAAGAAGTCGCCGATGTAGTCTTCGTGCGGAGACGCGGCCGAAGGCCGCGTCTCCGCACCTCTCCCTCCCATGCAAGCACCCCTCTTCGGCGTCGGCTTCCGCACGCAGCACGCGGCAGAGATCGCGCGCGCGCCGGGTTCCGTGGACTGGTTCGAGATCCTCTCGGATCACTACCTCGGCGTCGGCGGCCCGCGGCGCGCGTTGCTCGAGCGGCTGCGCGCGGCGCACCCCGTCGCGATGCACGGCGTATCGCTCTCGATCGCGGGCACGGAGCCGCTGGACAGCGAGTATCTCGCCGGCCTCGCGTCGCTCGCGGGCTGGCTCGAGCCGCGCTTCGTGAGCGACCACCTGTGCTGGACGGCGCTCGGCGGCCACGAGTCCCACGATCTGCTGCCCGTCGCCTGCACGCGCGCCGTGCTCGAGCACGTGGCCGCGCGCGTGGCGCACGTGCAGGAGAAGCTGAGGCGCCCGCTGCTGCTGGAGAACGCGAGTGCCTACGTCGCGTTCCGTGCGCAGGAGATGGACGAGGTGGACTTCCTCGCCGAGCTCGCGCGCCGCACCGGCTGCGGCGTGCTGCTCGACGTGAACAACCTGATCGTGAACGCCGCGAACCTCGGCAGCGATCCGCGGCGGGCGCTCGAGGTGCTGCCGGAGGGCGCAGTCGGCTACCTGCACCTCGCGGGCCACGCCGTGCTGCCCGACGTGCGCATCGACACCCACGACGCCGACGTGCCGGACGAGGTCTGGACGCTGTTCGCCGCGGCGGCGCGCCGCTTCCCGGCGGCCAGCGTGATCCTCGAGCGCGACGACAACCTCCCGAGCTACGAGGCCCTCGCGGCGGAGGCGGAACAGGCGAGGGCGTGGCATCGCGCTGCGATGAGCGACCCGGTCTCGCCGCAAGCCGGGCTTACCCCGGCGCGCAGTGAGCCGCGGGCGAACGAAGGAACGAGTTGGCGCGACCTGCAACGGGAGTTCTTCTCGCGCATCGTGGATCAGCCCATCGGTCACGAGCGCGCCGATCTCGGCGGCCTGCTCGACGAATCGCTCCCGGTGCGCGCGGCTCGCGGCCTGCGCGTCTACAGCGACGCGTACACCGCGAGCCTGCGCAGCGCGCTCGCCACGAATTTCGCGGCGCTGGCGCGCGTGATCTCGCCCGCGGACTTCGACCGGCTCGCGGCGGCCTATCTGCGCGCGTACCCGCCGCACGGCTTCGACTATCTGCGGCTCGGCGCGCGCTTCGCCGCGTTCGCGGCCCACTTCGACTTCGCCGCGGACTACGGCGTGCCGCGGGCGGTGCTGGCCGAGCTCGCCGCGCTCGAGCAGACGCAGCTCGAAGTGCAGGACGCGCCCGACGCCGCGAGCCCGGTGACTCCCGGCGACCTCACCGCGCTCGCGCCCGAGGCCTGGGAGCAGGTTCGCTTCGCGTTCGCACCGGCCTTCCGCGTGCTGCGCGCCACGCACGACGTCGCCCCCGTGGTCGAAGCCGTCGCCGCGGGCAAAGACCCGGCGCGCCCCTTGGCCGGCGACGTCGCGTACCTCGTCTCGCGCGCCGGTCCGGGCGTGCGTACCGAGCGCCTGGCCCCGCACGAGGCCGTGCTGCTCGAGGCCCTCCTCGCCGGCGCGACCTTCCACGCCGCCTGCGGCGACGACGCGCGCCGCGCCGAAGACGCCGCCCGCCTCCTCGTCGCCGCCGCCGCCGCCGGCCTGCTCGCGGGGACGTTCGTCGAGTAGTCGAGTTGTTGCTCGCACGGAGCGGCCATTTCGCCCTCGTCCCTCATTTGACGGGTGCGGCCACCTTCCGTCTGGCTCATGTTGCCGGCGCACGGGGATCCCGAGGTCGAAAGCGGCTCCAGATCGGAGGCGCGGAGCGCTCTCGTCCGCGTGCTCGGAAAGGAGTCCCGATGCGGACTCGTGTCTTCGTTGCGCTGCTGGCCTCGGTCCTGTTCGTCGCGCTCGCCGTCCCCGCCGCCTCCTTCGCGGTCGATCAGCGCGTGATGAGCGTGATCGGCGTGAAGGTGACCGGCGATCGCCAGGCGTATCTCAAGAAGGTGGGAGCCCTCCAGGTGATCCAGAAGCGGCTGGGCGTACCGGCGACGCACATCTGGCGCGCCACGCTCGCGGGCAGCGGCACCGACCTGGTCTACATCGTCGCCGAGTATGCGAGCCTCGCCGCCTATGCCGACGCCACGAGCAAGCTGACGGCCGACCCCGAGGCGGCGAAGCTGCTGCGCGAGCTCGACGCGAGCGACATCCGGACCGTCGTCGATCGCAGCCTCTTCGTGGAAGAGACGCCGTAGCCGAAGCACGGGCCGGGCGCGCGGGCGCCCGGCCCATTCCTGCACAGCCGGGTCGCGGGCGCGTGTAGGATGGGCGCGTGCTCAGCCACCTCCGGGTCCTCGATCTCAGCGACGGCGGCGCGCTGCTCTGCGGGCAGATCCTCGCCGACCTCGGCGCCGACGTGATCCAGCTCGAGCCGCCCGGCGGCGCCGCCGCGCGCCGGCTCGGCCCGTTCGCGGGCGGCGCGGCCGACCCCGAGCGCTCGCTGTTCTGGTGGTCGTACGCGCGCGGCAAGCGGGGCCTCGTGCTCGACCTCGACACCGAGGCCGGCCGCCGCGAGCTGTGCGAGCTCGTGAAGAGCGCCGACGTGCTGATCGAGTCCGCGGCGCCCGGCGCGCTGGCGCAGCGCGGCCTCGGCTACGCCGAGCTCGCCGCGCAGAATCCCGACGCTCGTGATGGTCTCGATCACGCCGTTCGGCCAGGACGGCCCGCGCGCGCACGAAGCTGCCACCGACCTGACCGTGCTCGCCGCCGCCGGCCCGCTCGTCCTCACCGGCGACGCCGACCGCGCGCCCGTGCGTGTGGCCGTGCCGCAGGCCTTCCTGCACGCAGGCGCCGAGGCCGCCGTCGGCGCGCTCGTCGCGCTGCACGAGCGCACGCACTCGGGGCTCGGCCAGCACGTGGACGTCTCCGCGCAGCAAGCCGCCACGATCGCCACGCAGGCATACATCCTCTCGACGCCGGTCGGCGCCGCGCCGAGCACGCGCATCGCAGGCGGCGTGAAGGCCGGGCGCCTCCGCGTCGAGTTCACCTACCCCGCGAAGGACGGCTTCGTCTCGATCACGCACCTGTTCGGCACCACGGTCGGGCCCGCGACGCGCCGCCTGATGGAGTGGGTGTACGACTGCGGCTGCTGCGACGAGGCGACGCGCGACAAGGACTGGATCGGCTACACCGAGCTGCTGACGAGCGGCGCGGAGCCGCTCGCCGAGTTCGAGCGCGTGAAGCGCACGATCGCGGCCTGCACCGCATCGAAGACCAAGGCCGAGCTGCTCCAGGTGGCGCTCGATCGTGCGCTGCTGATGGCGCCGGTGCGCACGCTCCCGGAGCTGGTCGAGAGCGAGCAGCTCGCCGCGCGCGGCTACCTCGAGACGCTCGAGGCGCCGGACGGCGCGGGCCGTCCGCCATCCGGGCGCGTTCGCGAAGCTTCCCGCGTCGCCCATCCGCTACCGGCGCCGCGCGCCGCGGCTCGACGAGCACGCGACGGAGATCCGCGCGGAGCGTCGCGCGGCGCCGCGCTCCGCTCGCGTCGGCATCGCCTCCGCGGCGCCCGCTCGAAGGCGTGAAGGTGCTCGACTTCATGTGGGCGGTCGCAGGCCCACTCGCAACGCGCGTGTTCGCCGACCACGGCGCCACCGTGATCCGCGTCGAGTCGAGCCGCCGCCTCGACGTGTGCCGCACGATCCTGCCGTTCCTCGGCGGGACGATCGGCGCCGAGAACGCGGCGCTCTTCCACTCCACGAACGTGGGCAAGCGCATGCTGACGCTCGATCCGAGCAAGCCCGAGGGCCGCGCGACCGTGCTCGACCTGGTGCGCTGGGCCGACGTGGTGTGCGAGTCGTTCACGCCTGGAATGCATGAAGAAGCTTGGGGCTCGACTACGAGACGCTGCGCCGGGTGAAGCCCGACCTGATCATGCTCTCGACCTGCCTGATGGGACAGACGGGCCCGCTCGCGGGCTTCGCCGGCTACGGCAACCTCGCGGCGGCGATGACCGGCTTCTACGAGCTGACGGGCTGGCCCGACCGCGCGCCGGCGGGGCCCTTCGGCGCGTACACCGACTACATCGCGCCGCGCTTACAACGCGGCCGCGCTGCTGGCGGCGCTCGAGCACCGCCGCCGCAACGGGCGAAGGTCAGCACATCGACCTGTCGCAGGCCGAGGCCGCGCTCCACTTCCTCGCGCCTGCGATCCTCGACTACACCGTGAACGGCGCCGCCGCCGACGCGGGACGGCAACCGCGACCGCGAGCTGGCGCCGCACGGCGTCTATCCGTGCGCGGGCGACGACCGCTGGGTCGCGATCGCCGCGCGCGACGACCGCGACTGGCGCGCGCTCTGTCGAGGTGATCGGCGCGCCCGCGCTGGCGGACGACCCGCGCTACGCCACGGCGACCGCGCGCCTCGCCCGCCGCGACGAGCTCGACGCCCGAGTCGCCGCCTTCACGGCGCCGCTCGCGATGGAGGAGCTCGAGCGCCGCCTCCACGGGGCGGGCGTGCCGGCGAGCGGCGTCTACAACAGCCCCGAGGCCGCGCGCGACCCGCAGCTCGCGCACCGCGGCCACTTCGTGCCGGTGGCCCACCCGACGCAGGGCCACGCGGTGGTCGAGGCCCCGCGCTTCCGGCTCTCGCGCACGCCCGCCCACGTGACGGGCCCGGCGCCCACCTTCGGCGACAGCACGCAGTGGGTGCTCGAGACCGTGCTCGGCTACGACGACGACCGCATCGCCGCCCTCGCCATCGCCGGCGCCCTCGAATAGGACGGGGACGCGAGTTGCCCGCGAGCTGCCGTGATCCGCGGCACGCTTGGCGCAGCGCGGGCGGTCGAACGAGGAGGCCGGGGGGCGTTCATGGAGACGATCTATCTCTGGCCGGACCGGCCGGCTCTCTCGCTGCTCGTGCTGTGGGCGATCAGTGCGGTCGCCCTGTGGGCGGCGCGCGACGCCATGTTCGAGCTGATCGAGCGCCTCGGGAAGAATCTCGTCGAGCTGTGCGAGGCGGGCGGCCGCTGGTGCAAGGGCGCCGCCGAGGCGCTCTACGAGCGGTCGCGGACCGCGCTGCTCGCGGCGGGCGGGCTCGACCTCCAGACGAAGCTCGAGCAGGAGTTCCACCGCATCGAGAGCGGCTTCTCGGAGCGGCTCGGGCAGTACTCGGGCCTCCACCGCCGGCTCGACGACATCCTCCAGGCGCTCGAGCAGGACTACCAGCAGAGCGGCGATTCGCCGCCCGACGTGCCCGGCTGGACCGCGGCCGTGGAGTCGATCGCCGGCATTCCGCACGCCGACGACCCGAACGTGCAGGTGATCCTCGAGGGCGTGCGCAAGTCGCTCGACGAGGCGCAGAAGAAGGCGCTTCATCTCTACCGCGCCGACACCGCGGAGCGTCACGGCATCCTCGATCGGATGCGCTCGCTCTGGAAGGAAGTGGTCGTCCTCCAGGAGCGCATGAGCGAGACGCTGGCGCGCGCGCTCGAGACCGCGTCGCGGGTGAACGGCTACGTGGATGAGTACGCGCGCGTGCGCAACGACGACCGTGCCGCGGCGCGGGCTCTCTCCTACTCCGCGAGCAAGACCTTCGCCGTCGCGCTCTTCGTGGTGGGCGTGGCGGCCGGCTGCGGGCTCGTGAGCTTCCACCTGATCAAGGTGCCGCTCGAGGAGCTCGTGCCGGCCGCCACCCTGCTCGGCGCCTCGGTGGCGAAGCTCGCGGCGGGTCTCATCGTCCTCGTGCACGTCGCGCTCGGCGTCTTCGTGATGGACGGCGTCGGCGTCACCGAGCTGCTGCCCCGCCTTGCGGCGCTTCCGGGTCCGCGCCGGCGCCGGCTGCTCCAGGCGGCGTTTGCGGGCTTGTTCGTGCTGGCGGTGATCGAGGGCTCGCTCGCGGGCGTCCGCGAGGGGCACGGCTTCGGGGAAAGGCTGCTCGGCTTCGTGCTGCCGTTCCTCGTGGCGCTCGCGGCGGTGCCGCTCGAGCACCTGCTCGCGAGCGGGCGGCCGGTGGCCGTCGGGCTCGCCGGCGCGCTCGTGGGCGGACTCGGCTCGCTCGCCTTCTTCGCGGCCCGCACCGTCTTCGCGCTCGCGAACGTGCTGCCGAGCGTCTACGACGTCTACGTGAGCGTGCCCCTCCGCATCGAACGCTGGCTCTCGAGCCCGCGCTCACCCGGCGTCACGCGCCCGCACGCGCGGCCCGCGACGGAGCCTCGCTAGGCCAGCGTCGCCCGGCGCGGGCGCTCGCGGCGCAGCAGGTGGCGCTCGACGCCGGCGCACACCAGCGCGAGGTAGCCCTCCGGATCGAGCGGCGGAGCGAGCGGCCGCGAGGTCTGGAAGTCGAAGGTCGAGTGCGTGAAGTAGGCGAAGTCGCGGTTCAGCGCGCGCTGGCGCTCGCGGAGGCGACGCAGCCCCGGCAGCAGGCGCGGCTCGCGGCGGAGCCGTAGCGCGAGCGCGGCGCCGAGCCCCGGCAGCTCGTGGTAGAGCGCGTGCGCGAGGCGGAAGCGCAGCCCGCGCGGCCCGAGGAACTCGAAGCGCGGCCCCGCCGCGTGGAAGTGGCGCGGGATGCCCTCGGCGCAGAGCGCGAGGCTGATCGCGCCGTCGAGCCCGGCGACGGCATGCTGGATGCGGAGCGCGCCCGCGGCGGGCGGATCGAAGGCCGCGTCCACGCAGCGCGTCGCCACCTCGTCGCAGGGCACGATGTCGAGGCGGGTGTCCGGGCGGCCGGCGAGGGCGCGGAGCCGTCCCGTCCCGATCGCCCCCACGAACGCGGCAAACGCAGCGGGGCTGTCGATCCAGCCGGGGAGGGGACGGGCGCGGCTCGCCGACACGATGCTGGGCCGCACGAGCGTCACGGGGAGCCCCGTGGCGCGGCGCGCGACCAGGTGCTCGGCCACGCACTTCGTCAGCGTGTAGGTGTTCGGGTGGCCCGTCTCGGCGAGCAGCCGCGCCGCATCCGCCTCGCCCGCGAGCATCCGCGGATAGAGCGCATCCGGATCGAAGGGCAGCGGCGCGAGCCTCTCCTCCACGCGGCAGACCTCGTCGCCCACATGCGGCGTCACGTACGCCGTCGAGACCACCACGAGCGACGCGAGCCGCGGGCACGCGCGCGCCAGCTCGAGCGCATGCAGCGCGCCCGCCGCGTTCGCCGCGGTCGCCTCGGCGAGCGGCAGCGAGAACTCGATCGACGCCGCGCAGTGGACCACGTGACTCACTTCGCCGCGGATGCGCTGCCAGACGTCGCTGGCGGTGCCGAAGCCGGGCTGCGTGACGTCGCCAGCCACGGCCTCGACCCACTTCTCGAAGCCCGGCGCTTCCGCGGCGAAGCACGCGGAGCCCACGACCTCGCTGCGCAGGCGCGCGTCGGCGTGCTCGGGGTCGCGCGCGCGCACGAGCGCGAGCACGCGGCCGATGCCGAGCTCGTCGCGCCGCCGCAGCAGCTCGCCGAGCACGACCTTCCCGACGAAGCCCGTGGCGCCGGTGAGCAGCACCACGGCCGGAGCTCCGTTCATCCGTTTCCGCCCGCCAGGAGGTTCTCCGGGTCGATCGACTGCTTGAGCGCGCGGCGCCACGCGAGCGCCGCGGGCGAGAAGACGCGCGGCAGGAAGGGCTGGCGCAGCTTCCCGACGCCATGGTGGTGCGAGAGCGAGCCGCCCGAGCGCAGGATCTCGTCGCGCGCGGCGCGCTCGAGCTCGGCGTACACCTCGCTCGCGTCCTCGACCCCCCGGTAGACGATCGCGAAGTAGAAGTAGACGCAGACGCCGGTGTCGTAGAGCTGCGTCACGCGGCAGCTCACGAAGGGCTTGCCGGGCAGGCCGCGCTTCGCGTGCTCCTGCCAGAGGCGCTGCTTCACGTTCGCGCACAGCGCGAGCGCTTCGCTCCACGGCACCGAGGTCTCGAACGACTCGGCAAGGATCCAGCGCTCGAGCAGGAAGTCCCGGATGTAGGCGATCGCGAAGGTGAGCTGGTAGCCGCGCTCGCCGTTGCCGGGCCCGGCCCACATCCCGCCGTGCTGCGCTGCGAGCCTTCGCAGCGCGCGCTCCTGCGCCGCCACCTCTTCGGCGCTGCCCTCGAAGAGCAGCGTGCAGGCGACCATCTTCTGCGTGTCGAAGCCGCGCACCCGCGTCACGAAGGCCCGCTCGAGCGTGGCCTTCGCCGCGGCGAAGCCGGTGCGCTCGGGCCGCACGGCCTGCCCGAACTGGAACTGGAGGTTGTCCATCAGCCGTACGCTCGCGGGCACGTTGCCCGCGCGCTGCACGTCGCGCAGGAAGGCGAAGCCCGTCTCGAAGTCGTGGAACAGCACGGAGCCGAAGCGGCGCAGCTCGGGCAGCGGGAAGACCTTCGTCACCGCGCTCGTCACGATGCCGAGCTGGCCCTCCGAGCCGATCAGCCAGCGCGCCGGGTCGGCGCCGACTGACTCGCGCGGCGCGGCGGCGCGCGCGAGCGTGCCGCTCGGCGTCAGCGCCGAGATCGAGAGCACGATGTCCTCGATGTTGCCGTAGCGGTTCTTCTTCATGCCGCTGGCGTTCGTCGCGATCCAGCCGCCGAGCGTCGAGTGCTCGATCGAGTCGGGCTCGTGGCCGAGGGTGAAGCCGTGCGGATGTAGCTGCGCCTCGATCTCGACGCCGCTGGCGCCGGCCTGGATCTCGGCGGTCCGATTCTCGGGGTCGAGCCAGAGCACGCGGTTCATGCGCCGGAGGTCGAGGGACACGATCGTGCGGCGCTCGTCCGCGGGGCAGCGCAGCGCATCCGTCACGTTGGTGCCGCCGCCGCAGGGCACGATGCAGGCGCCGTGCTCGCGCACGAGATCGAGCACGAGCTGCACCTCGTCCGCGCTCTCCGGCCACACCACCAGGTCGGGCACGCGCGCGAGGCGGCCGTACTTGATGGCCCACATGTCCTCCTGCGTGTGGCCGTGGCCGTGGCGCAGGCGCACGCGGGCCTCGGTCGAGATGCGCTCGGCAGGGAGCGCCGCCGCGAGAGCGCGCTCGAGCGGCTCGTTCGCGACGCGCTCCGGCGGCGCGGTCGGATAGCGGGAGGGATGGGTATCGACGGGGTCGAGGCGCGCGCTGAAGATGCCTTCGCCCCACGGCAGCAGGTTCGGGATGCGCTTCCCGCTGATCTCGTAGCGCGAGCCGCGGAACTCGACCTGGCCCGCCGCGTTTACCTGGAAGCCGCTGTCCGAGAAGCCCCACACGTCGAGGCTCTCTTCGCCGGCCGGTCGCGGGGGCTCGGGAACGATGCGCTTCGGGTCGCTCACCGGGCGGGAGCTTTGCGCCCTGGGTCCCTACCTTGCAACCCCTTGGCAAAGTTCCGACCGCTCGACCGCCTCGACCATCGCCTCGCGGCCCGCCGTCTGCGGGGCAAGCACGTGCGCGCGGTGGGTCGCGCGCTCGCCGGACGGCCGGGCGGCTCGGGTGAGCTGTCGTGCCGCAGCGTCTGGGTCGGGAAGGGCCGCCGGGTGCGTATCGCCGAAGACGCCGCGGGCGACCCGGCCGAGCTCGCGCGCGACCTCCAGGCGTGCGGGGCCGCGCGCCTCGCCGAGCAGCTCCTCGCCGCGTTCGCGCTCGCGGCGGACGACTACGGCGTGCTCAGCAAGCTCGACCCGCCGCCTGCGCGCGGCGAGCCGCTCGTGATCGCGGTCGGCGGCCTCGTCGCGAGCGGCAAGAGCACCGTGGCGAAGCTCGTCTCGCGGCGGCTCGGCGCGGTGCGCGTGGTGGGCGACCGCGTGCGCCGCGCGTTGCTCGAAGAGGCCGGCGACGGCGCCGCCCACGAGCTGACCTGGGAGGCCGCCTTCGGCGAGCGCGTCTATGCGGGCCTGCTCGCGCGCGCGGGCGAGGTGCTCGCGAGCGGCCGCTCGGTCGTGCTCGACGCCTGCTTCCCGACCGAGGCGCGGCGCCGGGCGGCCGCCGCTCTCGCGGCGCGCCACGGCGCGCGCTTCGTGTTCGTGCACTGCGACGCGCCGCGCGAGGACTTCGTCGCGCGCTTCAGCCTGCGCGACGTGCGGGACGGCGTCGCGCCCGGCAGCTGGGCCAAGCTCGCGCGCGAGGTGGAGGCGCACTGGGAGCCGCCGCAACGCGGCGCCCACGTCCACCTCGACACCAGCCTGCCCCGCGGCGCCTGGCTCCGCGCGCTCGGGCTCGCGAAGGAGCGCGCGTGAAGCGGCCGCCGAGCGCCGTCACCTTCGACTGCTGGAACACGCTGCTGCGCGAGGAGGACTGGCAGGAGGCGCACCGCCGCCGCGCCGACGCCTTGTTCCACGCCGCGCGCGAGACGGGCGCGCGCATCGAGCCCGAGGCGGCCTCCGCCGCCTTCGATCGGGCCTGGCAGCGCCACATCGACCTCTGGACGGAGGGCGTCGCCAGCGGCGCGCGTCACGTGGCGGAGTGGGCGATGCGCGAGCTCGGCGCGCTCACGCACGGCGCCAGCTTCGAGCTGCTCGTCGCGCACTTCGAGCACGCCTCGCACTCGAGCCGCGTGGTGCCCCTCGACGGCGCGGTCGAGACCGTCGAGCGCCTCGCCGCCGCCCGCGTCCCTTGCGCGCTCGTCTGCGACACCGGACTGACACCGGGCCGTGTCGTGCGCGAGCACCTGGCGCGCCTCGGCCTGATCCCCGGCCTTCGCGAGCAGCTCTTCTCGGACGAGGTGGGCGTGCCGAAGCCGCACGAGCGCATCTTCCACGCCGCGCTCGCCGCGCTCGGCGTGGCCGCAGCGGGCGCCGTCCACGTCGGCGACCTGCGCCGCACCGACGTCGCCGGCGCGCGCGGCGTCGGCATGGCGAGCGTCCGCCTCCGCGCCGCCTACGACGACCCCGCCGCGCTCCCCGACGCCGACCACGTCGCCGCCTCCCACGCGGAGCTGCGCGAGATCCTGGGCGTGCGCTAGAGGCGGCGGTCTAGCGCCGCTCCTCCCGCAGCGCCTTCCGGAGCTGCGCCGGCGCCTTGCCGAACCAGCGGCGGCAGGCGCGGCCGAAGTTCGAGGCGTCTTCGTAGCCGAGGCGCCAGGCGACCTCGGCGACGCCGAGGCTCGGGTCGGCGAGCAGGCGCTGCGCGGCTTCGCGCAGGTGGCGCTCGTGGAGCGCACGATACGAGGTGCCGCACTCGGCGAGGCGGCGGTTCAGCGTGCGCCGCGAGAAGCGCAGCTGCTTCGCCGCTTCGGTGAGCGGCAGGCCCGCGTCGCCGGCGGCCTCGAGGAGCTGCTCGAGGCGCGCGACGAGGAAGTCCTCGCCCTCGACGCGGCGCGCCTGCGCCTCGAGCTTCGCGAGCGAGGCCTGGAACATCGCGGCGTCGGCCATCGGGCAGGGGAGCGCGAGCCACGCGGCCGGAAACGACGCACGCGTCTCGGGCTGCTCGAAGCGCACGTCACCGTGGAAGTGCTCGCGGTAGCGCTCGGCGTATGCGGGCTCCGGGTACGCGAACTCGAAGCGCGCCTCGCGCACCGGCCGGCCGCGCACGGACTCGACCATCGCCTGGAGGCTCAGGAAGAGCGCTTCGAGCAGGGGGATGCGCTCCACCTCGCCGAGCGGCACGCGCTCCTCGACGATCAGCTGGTACGAGCGCTCGTTCACCTCCGAGGTCGTGCGGTAGTACGGCGAACGCAC
This sequence comes from uncultured delta proteobacterium, assembly GCA_963716895.1. GTDB lineage: Bacteria > Myxococcota_A > UBA9160 > UBA9160 > UBA6930 > JBFIYM01. Next base: position 754,523 of record CAVQUJ010000010.1, on the reverse strand, counting down.
CCAGCCGAAGCGCTCGATCACGTCGAGCGCGGCGCCGAGCGTGGGCGCGCTCACCGCCGCGAAGCCGAGCGGGCCGTGCGTCGAGGTGTGGAAGCCGCTGCCCGCGGTGAGCGCCCAGCCGGGCGGCAGGCGCGCCGCGAGGTTGCGGATCAGCGCGAGCGTCTGGCCGAGCGTGCCCTCGGCGGCGGGGTCGGCGGCCGCCTCGGGCGCCACGCCCGTCCCGGCGAGGAGCGCGGCCTCCTGCTCGGGCGCGCCGCCGCCGAACTCGCGCAGCAGCAGCCAGAAGTAGGCCATCGGCATCGGGAGGCTCTCGAACGACCGATTCGGCATGGCCCGCCTCCGCCCGCGACCCGAGCGCTCCGGGTGCTCCTCGTGGCGCGAACTGACCGGAGCTTGGCGCAGCCTCCGCTCCTCGCGCGAGCCCGCCCCGGCGATGCTGCTCCCAACCCAGGAGGTTCCATCGCATGAAGGTCTTCACGCTCGAGCGCGCAGGCGCGGCTCCCATCTCGTACACGGACAAGAAGCGCTGGCTCTGGCTGGCGTCGCTGGCGCTGCCGGCGCTGCCGCTCGGCGCCATCGCGGCCACGCTCGCGACCGGCAGCGAGTGGTGGCTCGTCGCGCCGCTCGTGTTCTTCTACGGAATCGTGCCGATCCTCGACGCGATCGTCGGCACGGACACCAGCAACCCGCCCGAAGAGCTCGTGCCCCAGCTCTCGGCCGACCGCTTCTACCGCTACCTCACCTGGGCCACGGTTCCGCTCTACTTCGTGACGCTGATCGCCGCGGCCTGGTTCGTCGGCACGCAGGCGGTCTCGGCCTTCGGGATCCTCGCCGTGGCGCTCGCGGTCGGCTTCTACAGCGGCACCGCCATCACGGTGGGCCACGAGCTCGGCCACAAGAAGGAGAAGGTCGAGCGCTGGCTCGCGAAGATCGTGCTCGCGGTGCCGGCGTACGGACACTTCTGGGTCGAGCACAACCGCGGCCACCACCGCGACGTCGCGACGCCCGAGGATCCGGCCAGCTCGCGCTTCGGCGAGAACATCTACGCCTTTGCAAGGCGCGAGATGCCGGGCGCGCTGCGCCGCGCCTGGACGCTCGAGCGCGAGCGCCTCGCCCGCGCCGGCAAGAGCGCGTGGAGCCGCGAGAACGAGATCCTCCACTCGTGGGCGATCGCCGCCGCGCTGCGCGTCGCCTTCGTCGTGGCCTTCGGCCCGGTGCTGATCCCGTTCCTGCTGGTGCACGACTTCCTGGCCTGGTGGAGCCTCACCAGCGCCAACTACATCGAGCACTACGGCCTGCTCCGGAAGCAGGGCCCGGACGGCAAGTACGAGAACCCGAAGCCGCACCACTCGTGGAACAGCAACCATGTCGTCTCGAACCTGATCTCGTTCCACCTCGAGCGGCACTCGGACCACCACGCGCACCCGACGCGCCGCTACCAGGCGCTGCGCCACTTCGAGGAGCTGCCGCAGCTCCCCGGCGGCTACACGCTGATGTTCCTGCTCGCCTACCTGCCGCCGCTCTGGTTCCGCGTCATGAACCCGCGCGTGATGCAGGTGGTCGGCGGCGACCTCGAGCGCGTGAACCTCGGCAAGGCGGCGGCGTGATGGGCCGGCCCATCTGGTGCTGCCCCGAGTGCGAGTGGCGCTACGACGAGGCGCGCGGCGATGCCAGCGAGGGCTTCGCGCCCGGCACCGCGCTGTCGGACTTCCCGTCCGACTGGTCGTGCCCCGACTGTGGTGTGCGTCACAAAAGCGAGTTCGAGCGGGAAGGGGGCTGAGGGAAGCGGGGAACCGGGCTCGCGCCGCCTTTGTCCATCTCCGTGGTGGGGTGTGAACCGAAGGAGACGCGATGAAGAGATCTCTCGGCCTTTCGCTCGCACTGCTCTCGACGCTGGGACTCGGAATGAACGGAAGCCCGCAAGGCAATCACGGCAAGCACCACTCGCCGAAGACGCTGCTCCAGTTCGGCAAGATGTTCGGCGTCGACGGCGCCTTCGTCGGTGACGAGAACCCGGTCGACGACATCCCTGGCGACGAGCTGCCCTGGGAGATCGCCTTCGCCCGCGGCAAGCTCGACACGGACGGCGACCTCTTCCTCTTCGTGCGCGGCGTCGTCTTCAAGGACGATCCTTCCGTGCCCGAGGAGCTGCGCGGCATCAACGACGAGAGCGAGTTCCGCGCGGCGGTGAGCTGCCTGACCGAGGAGAACGGCGAGGTCGTGCGCAGCAACGTCACGACCGAGGGCTTCCCGGCGAACGCGCAGGGCGACTCGCTCATCCGCGCGCACGTCACGCTGCCCGACCCGTGCATCGACCCCGCCGTGTTCGTGCTGGCGGGTTCCGAGGACAAGTGGTTCGCGGTGACGGGCTTCGAGACGGAGGAGTAGGAGCGAGAGCGCGCTACTCGCGGCCTCGCCAGAAGGCGACGGCGAGCCCACCGAGGAGCAGCAGGCCGATGCGCGGCTCGGGCAGCGGCGTCGCCTCGAAGGTGAAGCCGTCGAGCCCGAAGTCCGCGCCGCGGAACACCACGCGCCGGATGCCCTCGCTGCGCTCGAGCCCGAGGAAGCTCGTGCCCCAGTTCGCGACGCTCGGCGCCGCGATGGTGAGCGTCTCGAGCAGCGCGTTCGTCGCGTCGTAGGTCTCGATCGTGATCGTCGTGCCCGCCGCGCCCGCCACCCATGCGCCCACGCGGTGCATGTCGGTGGCGAAGTAGAGGTCGATCATCGCGCTGCCCACCGCGAGGCTGTCGAAGGCGCCGAGGTAGGTGCTCGAGACGAGGCCCCACGGATCCGGCACCTGGGCGCCGTTGCTCACCGTGCCGTTCGCGCCCCACGTGTTCACGGCGCCCGCCTGTGCGGCGTCGTGGAGGAACGCGCCGTTCGCGAACAGGCCCGGGTTCGGGCCCGTCACCGAGACGCCCGAGGTGAACGTGTACGCGCTCACGCTGCCGGGCAGCACGATGTTGGCGAACACCGAAGCCGCCACGTTCGGGCCGACGGCGATGCCCTCGAAGTTCTCGACCACTTGCGCGCCCGTGAACGCGGCCGGCGTGATCGGCGCAGCGTGCGCCGGAGCGGCAAGGAGCGCGCAAGCGGTGGCGGTGAGGAGGGACGCGATTCGATTGCGCATAGGGGCCTCTTGGTTCGGGCCGGCCCCCACCAGCACCGACAGGCCCTTACGTCACCGGCTGCGCAAAACCTGAGGGGATCCCCGCGGGAGCCTCGCGTCCGAGCCAGTCTTCGAGCAGCCGCAGCCCCGCGAGGCCCGGCAGCACCCGAATCGTCTCGTCGATCTTCTGAGCCGCGGCCCGGCCCTCGTCACCGGAGAAGAGGTAGGAGGCCAGGAAACGCACCTCGGCGTCCGGCACGACGCCGCTCCCGACCGGCGCCCAGAAGCGCCCGACCAGCCCGCGCGCGAGCCGCTGCGTGCGCGGCGCCGCGAGCCGCGCCCGCGCCTGCTCGAAGTAGAAGGTGAAGTGGCGCGCCTCGTCGCGGGCGAGCCGCCCGCAGAGGTCGGTGACGACGGGGTGCCCGACGCGGCGCGCGAGCCGGCGATAGGCCGTCAGCGCCGTGAGCTCGTTGAGCGCGCCCCACAGCATGTGGACCGCCGGGAAGTCCGGGCGCCAGCGCGACACCCAGCCCGCGCCGGCCGCCGTGAGCCGCTCGCGCCAGTTCTCGGGCCGCCGCTCCGCTCGCGGCCCGATCGGCGTTCCGTTTGCCTCGAGCAGCGCCGCGATCGCGAGCCCGTGCCCCGTCTCCTCGTAGAGCCAGCCCGCGAGAAAGCTCGCGATTTCGGGCTCGTGCGCGGCGCGCGTCGAGAGCAGGCTCTTCAAGTAGAAGAGCGTGTAGCTCTCGACGCTCTCCATGTACCGGAGCGCCCGCACCGCGTCCGCGCCGAGCGGCTGCGCGCGCAGCGCCTCGACGGAGATCTCGGGTGCCGCGAGCACGTCCGAGCGGCTGCGATAAGTGTCGAGCATACGCACCCCTCCCATCGCCAAGATACGAAGTGGGCTGAAGAGTGGTTCGGGGGCGAATTTCCCGTGCGGCTCGGCGGGCCGCCGTCGTATGGTGCCCGCCGTGGAGCAAACCCCTCGGCGCCACCGCCTCGATCGACGTCTCGCGAAGGGGCGGCTGCGGCCCCGCCACGTCGAGGCCGTGGCGCGCGCGATCGCCGCGCGGCGCCGGCGCGCCGAGCCCGGCGAGGGCGACCCCGCGGCCGGCACGCCCACGGCGCTCGGACGCCGCGTCGCGGATCTCGCGGCCAAGCTCGAGTCGCACCCGGCGCGTGCGAGCCTCGGCGTGCTGCTCGGGTACCAGCGCTGCTTCCTCGAGGACGCGGCGGATGCGCTGTTCGATCGGCTCGCGGAGCAACGCATCGGCGTGCTGCACGGCCAGCTCGCGGCCGACACGGTCTGGGTCGAGGGCCACCACGTGCGCTTCGCGCCGCCCGCGCCGCACGAGTGGGGCGACCTCGCCGAGGACGTCGCCCGCCTCGCGCTCGACCTGCGGACGCGCGGCGCGGAGGGCGCGCGCTGCGCCGAGGCGCTGGCCGCCGCCTACGCGCTCGCCGCCGACGACTACGGCCTCTATCGCATCCTCGACTTCTACGAGCGCGACGCCGCCTGCCGGCTCGCGCTCGAAGCGGCCGACGCGGCGGAGCCGAGCGCCTTCGTGGAGGCCGCGCTCGCGGGCACGGGACAGCCGCGGCTCGTGATCGCCGCGGGCGGCGGGGTCGAGAGCGGCAACTCCCGCGTGGCGCGGTCGATCGCGCAGCGCCTCGCCGCGCCGCGCATCGTCGCCGAGCGCGTGCGCAGCGCGCTCCACCTGCCGGCGCCGGCCGGCCTCGCGCACGAGCTGCTCTGGGAGCCCGGCATCGCCGAGCGCGTCTACCAGGGCATGCGGAGCCGCGCCGAGGCGGTGCTCGCGGGCGGGCGCAGCGTCGTGCTCGACGCGTGCTTCCCTGATGCCACGCGGCGCCGCGCCGCCGCCGCGCTCGCCGAGCGCCATGGCGCGCGCTTCGTGTTCGTGCACTGCGACGCGCCCGCCGCCGCCGTCGCGGATCGCCTGCGTGCGCTCGACGCGCGCGACGGCACCACGCTGTTCGGCTGGCACTCGCTCGCCGGTCAGCTCGCCGCGCGCTGGCAGGCGCCCGAGGCGGGGGAGGCCGGCGAGGTGCTGCGGGTCGATACGGCGCGCCCCGAGGAGGAATGGGAGGCGGCGCTCGCGCCCGTGCTCCTGGGAGCTGCGCCCGAGTTGCCGTGATCCAGCGCACGCTCCGCCCGGGCCGCGGGCGCCGAAGCGACAACATGCGCGACGGACACACCGCGAAGCGGCAGAGCCTCCGGGAGGACGACGGCGGCCTCGCGAGCTTCCTCGAACGCTACGAGGTCACCCTCGTCGTGGTGCGGGGCAGCGTCGCGGGCGAGGAGCACCGGATCGACCGCGAGAAGCTCGTGCTCGGGCGTGGGCCCGGCGCCGATCTCGCCTTCGACGACACCGAGATGTCGAAGGAGCACGCGGCCATCGAGTGGAGCGGCAGCGCCTTCCGGCTCTGCGACCTCGGCAGCACGAACGGCACATTCCTCAACGGAAAGCCGGTCGCCGCGCAGGACCTCTCGGCGGGCGACCGCATCGAGCTCGGCCGGCACCTGTTCCAGCTCCGCTTCGAGGAGCGGCCGCGCGAGCCCCGCGTCTATCTCATGCCGGATGACTAGCCGGTGGCGGCGGATCCGAGCGGTCGCAAGATCGCGAGCTACGAGATCGAGGACGAGCTCGGCCAGGGCGGCATGGGCGTCGTCTTCCTCGCGCGCCAGCCGAGCCTCGAGCGGCGCGTCGTGCTCAAGACCCTGCGCCGCGACCTCGCCGAAGATCCCACCAGCGAAGAGCGCTTCACGCGCGAGGCGCAGGCCGCGGCTGGGGTGCACCACCCGAACGTGGTCGTCGTCTACGACTGCTTCTCCTGGCGCAACGAGCGTTTCATCGCGCAGGAGCACGTGGACGGGAAGGACGTCGCGACCGTGCTGGCGCAGGTCGGTCGCTTCGACGCGCGCATCGTCGGCCTTGTCGCGCTCGAGGTGGCGCGCGGGCTCGAGGAGATCCACGCGCACGGCATCGTCCACCGCGACCTCAAGCCCGCCAACATCCTGCTCGGCCGCGCCGGCGAGACCAAGATCGCCGACTTCGGCATCGCCCTCGATGCGAAGGGCTCGGCGCTCACGCAGACCGGCCAGTCCATGGGCACGCCGCTCTACATGTCGCCCGAGCAGCTGCGCAGCGCGCGCGTCGACTCGCGCAGCGACGTCTTCTCGCTCGGCGTCGTGCTTTACGAGATGCTGACGGGGAAGCTCCCCTTCGCCGAGGAAGGCCAGGAGGGCGAAGGCCTGGTCGAGCGCATCGAGGCGAGCCGCCGGCCGCCCGTGCGCAAGCTGGCGCCGATTACGCCGCGCGCGCTCGCGCGCCTGGTCGAGCGCTGCCTTCGCGCGAAGCCGAAGCGCCGCTTCGCCGCGACCGCCGAGCTGCGCCGCGCGCTCGAGCGTCAGCTCGGCTCGCCCTCGGCCGCCGACTGCCGCGAGCAGATCGCGGCCTGGCTCTGGGAGAAGAAGGTGTTCAAGGCCGCGAAGGGCGAGACGCGCCGCTCGCCGCGAGCGCGGGGCGCACGAACCGGCGGATGGGTGCACCGGATCGCGCTTCCTGCGCTCGCGGCCGGTCTCGCGGCGGCGCTGGCGTTCGGCTGGGTCGTCGAGCGCGACACGCTGCGCGCGCTGCCGGTCTTCGCGTCGAGCCTGAGCGTCGCGCCCTAGTCACCCGACCAGCGCGTGGAGCCAGCGCCAGGCCGCGCGCGGCCCGGGCGCGATGCGGAGCTGGCGGCCGCGCACGCGCCGCAGCACGCGCTTGTTCCTCTTCGCCGCGAGCTCCTCGAGCAGCCGCAGCGCGCGCTCGCGCTTGCCGGCGCGGGCGAGCCGATCCGCCAGCTCGAAGCTCACCTCGAAGACCGTCGGATCGAGCTCGTGCGCGCGCTCGAGGAGGCGCAGCGCCAGCGGCCGCTCCTTGCGCGAGCGCAGCCCGCGCGCCCCCGTCGCGAGCGCCTGCACCGCGTCGGCGCGCCGCCCGCGCTTCAGCTCCAGCTCCGCGAGCGCGAGCCAGAGCTCGCCCTGCCGCGGCAGGTGCTGCGCCGCCTCGCGATAGACGCCGATCGCGCGATCGAGGAAGCCATGCTGCGCGAGGCCTTCCGCGGAGCGGCGATAGCTCGTCCAGGCCTCGGCGCGCTGCTTCGTCTTCGCGAGCAGCGGGGCGAGCTTGCGCTCGATGTCCACGTTGCCGGGCTCCGCCGCGAGCACCTCGCGGTAGCAGGCGGCGGCCTTGCGCAGCTTTCCCTTGCGCTGCGCGCTGGCAGCGTCGGCGAGCAGTCGCGAGCGGTCGTAGCGTCGCTTCCGGCCGAACAACGGGAGGCTTATCGGCAGGGGGCTGGGGAATCCGAAGTGCTCGCAGAGGTGGAGCTGCGCATGGTCTGCGCATCCCTCAGGCGCGTAACATCGCGTCTCGGAGCAGGGCCAGCGTCTGCTCGCGCTTCACGGTGGGGAAGTCGTCGAGGAACTCGCCGAGGGGATGACCGCCTTCGAGGTAGTCGAAGAGCGTCGCGATGGGAACGCGGGTTCCCGGGAACACGCGCGCGCCCCCTAGGAGGTCGGGCTTCGACTCGAGGACGGGTCGGGTCGGAGCGGGCATGGAGCCGAGCCTACTCGCCAGGGAGCGCCAGTCGCAGGTGCGGCTCGCGGCCCCTGAGGATTGTCGCCAGATGGCGACCTTGAACCCAGGTCATATGACCCTATTCTGAGGTCATGCTCGAAGGGATCCTCGGCAATCCGACCGCGGAGAGAGTGCTGCTCTACCTCGAGCAGTACGGCGAGGGCTACGCGCGGGCGATCGCGGCGACCTTCGGGCTCTCGCTCAGCATGGTGCAGCGCCAGCTCGAGCGCTTCGAGCGCCAGGGCCTGCTCGTGAGCCAGGTGAAGGGCCGCACGCGCCTCTTCACGTGGAACCCGCGCTACGCGTTCCTCGCCGAGCTGCGCGCGCTGCTGAAGAGCGCGCTGCGCGCTCTGCCGGCCGAGGAGCGCCGCCGCTACTTCACGCAGCGGCGACGGCCGCGGAGGACGGGGAAGGCGGCGTGAGCGCGATCTCGCGGGACACGAGCCTGGAGCGCGTCGCTGCGTCGGTTTGCTCCGCCCTCGAACGCCACGGAGTCCAGGTCGTGCTCTCGGGCGGCAGTGTGGTGACGATCTACTCCGACAACGAGTACCAGTCGTACGACCTGGACTTCGTTCCGACCGGATTGGTTCGGCGCGTGGACGATGCGATGGCCGAGCTCGGCTTCCGGAAGCAAGGCAGGCACTGGGTGCACCCGGCGAGCCGCTTCTGGGTCGAGTTTCCGGCGGGCCCCGTGCAAGTCGGCGACACGTTGGTCACCGAGTTCGCCGAGCGCGAGACGCCGGACGGCGTACTGCGGCTGCTCCGACCGACGGAATGTGTGATGGACCGGCTCGCGGGGTTCTATCACTGGAACGATCCGCAGTGCCTCGACCAGGCGGTGGCCGTCGCGAGCCGGCACGTCGTCGACATGCCGGCGATCGAGGCGTGGTCGCGACGGGAACGCGCCGCGGAGCGGTTCGTGGAGTTCTTCGGCCGTTTGCAGCAGGCGCGCGCGAGGCGGCCCGGCGGCTGAGTCTCCCAGGCCCGCTCCGGCGCATGGGTCAGCGCACGCGGATCTCGTTCCGCACGCGATTCACGCCCTCGGTCGCCTTCGCGATCCGCTCGGCCTGCTCGCGCGCCCGCTCCCCGCTCACCAACCCGCTCAGGGTCACCTGCCCGTCGAGCGCGTCCACGTCGATGTCGAACGCGTTCACCGCGGGGTCGGCGGCGAGCCGAGACCGGAGCTTCGTCACGAGCCAGGCATCGGTGAGGCTCTTCCGTGCCGCGAGCTCGCCGACCCGCAGCTGGTTGTCGACGCTGCGCACGCCCTCGGTCGCCCACGCGAGCTGCTCCGCCGCGCTGCGCATCTCCGCGGTCTCGACCGCGCCTCGGAGGCGCACCACACCGTCCTGCGTGTCCACGGCGATCTCGTACTCGACCTGTTGCGGATCCGCGGCGAGCTTCGACGCCACCTGCGACGTGATCGCCGCGTCGCCGGCCCGATCGTCGGGCGGCCCACTCGGCCGACTCGACGCGCATCCGAGGCCGGCGAGCGCGGCCAACGTGAGGCTGAGTGCGATCGTCTTCACCATCGCGATTCCTCCTGCACAAGAGGTCCGCGCTTCCGCGCGACACCCCGCCGCCCGCGCTGCTCGCGCGGCGACGAGATGTCGCGCGGGATCCCGGGCGCGAGGGTTCAGCGCACCAGGATCTCGTTGCGCACGGACTTCACGCCGTCCGTCGCCCGGGCGATCCGCTCGGCCTCCTGCCGGGTCGTCGGCGCGGTCACCACGCCGCTCAGGATCACCTGGCCGTCGATCGCGTCGACGTCGATGTTGAACGAGCTCACCTCGGGATCGGCGACGAGCTTGGACTTCACCTTCGTCACCAGCCACGCGTCGGCGACGTTCCGAGACACGCTGAGGTCCCCGATGCGGAGCTGGTTGTCGACGCTGCGAACGCCCTCCGTGACCCGGGCGAGATGTTCCGCTTCGTGCCGGGCGGTTTCGCTATCGACCATGCCCCGGAGAAACACCTCACCGTTCAAGGTGTCCACGTCGACCCCGAAGTAGTCCGTCTCCGGGTCCGCGGCGAGCTTCGCCTCGATCTTGGACGTGATCACGGTGTCACTCGTCTGTGTGTCGATCGGCTGACTCGTCGCGCAGCCGAGCCATCCCATGAGCGCGATGCCGAGCGCGAGGGTCTGTGTCTTCGTCATGGCGTACCTCCTGCGTCGTGAGACGCGGCTGCGTCCGAGGGGAGCAAGAAGCAGGCCAGGGGAAGACCGTGCGAGCGGTCACATGCGGCGGCGCATGCGGGGGGCCGCCCTCGGGGAGGGGCGGGCGTTTGGAGAAATTGCCGCGCAACGGAGCTGCTGGGCCGCGCTCATACCACGAGCATGCGGAGGAATCGGTTCTCGCCTCCGACTTCCTGGAGCAGCCGCCACATCAGGTCACCGAAGCGTCCCATCTCTTCCAGCAGCGTCCTGCTGGTCGCGGGGTCCAGGAATCTGGCCATGAGGGCAGCTTCCGGCGCGTCGGTGTTGTCCAGGAATTGCTCGTAGCTCTTCAGCAGGCTTGCGATGGTTTCGCGGCACGCTGCGAAGCGCGTGCGGCCGTCGAGCCACTCGAGGCGCTTCGTCGGGCTCAGCTCGACCATCGCCTTCGCATCGTCAGGGGTCACCGTGCCCTGCTCGACGAAGGCGGCCAGAAGGAAGACCAGGCCCGAGTAGCAGGTCAGGAGCCGGCTGTGCTTGAGCTTGTAGTTCTTGAGCTTCCGCTTCGCCTTCTTCTCCGCGGGCTCCCGCTCGGTTCTGGCCTCGTAGTTCACGCAGAACGTTCGCCAGAGGCGCAAGATGTCGTTTGCAAGGAAGGCCGGCATGAAGTCGCTCTGATGGTCCTCGAACTCCAACCAGTACTTCTCCAGCACCTGACCGATGGCCTCTGCATGGACGTCGTCCCCGATGAGGGGGCGACTCTCGAGCAGAAGGAGGAGCCGCGCGGTGAACGTATTCGCGGCGTCGTCCTGTGGCGTGCCGAGCGCTTCGATGAGCTTGCTCACCGTGTAGTGCTGCAGATACTCGCCGTCTCCCGAGAATTCAGGGATGCCGAGCCGTCGGGTCTCCTCGATCAGCGCGGCCTCGATGCGGATCTCGTCGAGGCGTGGCAGGAGGCGCTGGCCGCCGTCGGCTCTCCCGACGATGAACACGTCGAGATCGCTGTGCCGGCTCGCCTCACCGCGGCCGAAGGAGCCCGTCACGTAGACGCAGGCCTTGCCCTCCGCGACCTCAGCCGCGCGGCTCAGCGCGCCGCGCAGCTCCTCGAGGCGGGCGGTCGCCTCAGCGCGACGGAGCTCTAGCAATCGTCCCAACCCGAGGCTCCCACTCGAAGACATTGGCGAAGATCTCCGCCTGTTCGATTGCGTCTTGAAGCGCATGGTGCGTGTGGGTGAGCTGGGACCGAAGCGGCAGCGCCAGATGGTTCCTCCCGGCGGCTGAGATGGGGATCTGGGCCTTGACGGCAATCGCCGTCTTGAGATCGAAGCATCCCGAGTGATTGAACGGGGATCCTTCGGAAGAGAAGCGGGTGAAGTACCAATAGAGCCACGTCCAGTCGAAGCTCAGGGGATAAGCGACCAGCACCGGCCGACCCTCACTCGCGAGCCCGCGGACCCAACGGCTGGCCGCGGTCATGGCCGGCGCAGGGCTTTCTCCTTCGCGGAGAAGCCGATCTCGATCGAGCTTATTCACTGCGAGGGCCTCGGGCTCGAACTGGTCCGAGATCGGCTGCAGCTCGCGGTAGAAGCTCTGATCGAAGTGCTTCGGGCGCTCGAAGCGCTTGCCGTCGAAGCGACCGGCGTAGACCAGGGCGAACGACAGGATCGAGTACGGGCCGGGGATCGGACCGTCGGTCTCTACGTCAGCGGAGAAGTAGACGTCTTCGCGCTCGATGATCCACCCCATCGCGGCGGAACCTCCGCGGTCCGCAGCCCCGGCTGACCGGCGATGCTATCAGCCGACGGGCCGTTGTCGCAGTGGGCGAGCCTGCCCCTCGGCCAGTACCACCGGGAGATGCAGCGCGTGCATCCGTCCGCGAATCGGATGCTCAGCCGGGATTCCGAGCTGCGCCCGCTCGCGTTCGAGCGCGGCCGCCCAGCCCGCAGCATCGGACGGGCACGTGCGATTCGTCGTGCGGTCGCCGGAGAAGTAGACGTACAGCAGCCGAGCCGCGACACCCTGTGAGCCCAGGAAGTGGAGCGCTGCGACGCGCTTTGCCGCTTGGTAGTGGCCGCGCAGCCAGTCGCGCGCAGCGTCCACGCCGAGCGCGCGCTTCGTCTCGGCGAGCGCCGCCTCGATCTGCGCGCGCCCGCCCCTTGCCTTGCAGTCGCTCGCGAGCTCCTCGACGTTGGCCTTGGCCTCGACCAGCAGCCAACCCTCTTCGCCTCCGACGCGATACCGGCCCACCGCGTCCCAGTTGTGGATGCCGCGCAACTTGAGAACGCGCTAGCCCGGGTGCAGTGCGCGCGACGGCGGTAGAGTCGATCTCGCATGCTGACCGCGTTCTCGTGGGGCTACGCCGGCTGGGGTAACGCAATCCGTCAGCTCATTCGCTCGTTCGATACTGCAGAGCAACTGCGCGGGTTCTCCCCGCCGGTCTTCGTCGACGTCCGTGCAAGCAGGAACGTTCGAGCAAGAGGGTTTCGCGAGGAGGCGTTCGGCCGAGCTGTCAAGCGCGGCCGCTATCGGTGGATGAGCGGGCTCGGGAATGCGGCCATGCTGAACCGCAAAGGGAAGATGCGTCTCGTACACCCAGGCCAAGTACTCGAGCTGCTTGGCCTGGTGCTGTCGGAGGCGGAGATGAACTCGCGGGTCGTCTTCTTCTGTAGCTGTTCTTCCCCGCATCAGGCTCGCAAGTGTCACCGGCACGTTGTTACGAAGTCGCTGCTCGCCGCGGCGCGGCGACTCGGAGTTCCGCTTCGAGTCGAGGAATGGCCGGGAGGAGCGCCGAGGGTGCGTCCGCTCGAGATTCGTGTGCCGCCCCGGACCATCGATGCACTCTTGCGAGGCGCGAAGAGTGTTCGTGTACCGGAGTCGATCGCGCTCGAGCACAGCGCTCTGGCGCATGGTCAAGTCGTCGAGCTCAGAGATCGAACGCGACGTCAGCTCGTTGCGTGCGGGCCGCCCGTCTACCAAGCGAGACGATGGGAGCTTCCGGTTTTCGTCGTGCCCGTCTATGAGGCGGATTCGGCGCGAATCCTCAATCGCTACTCACGGCAGGTCAGAGCCGAGTACGGCCTCTGACCGCTCACCGCTGAGGGCTGCTAGCTCTCGATCAGGTGCGCCCTCTGCGCTCAGGCAGCTTCCCGATCTGAGTGGTGATCGCAGCCCTCACCCGAGGCGGCAGGTCCCACAGCCCGAGCGCACCCTTGCACGAAATCGGAGTGCGCAGCGGACGGCGCTTCTTCAAGACCCAAGCCCAGTTCCCGCGCACGTACCACCGTGAGGGGCTCTCCTCCAGGACGTCGTCCAGCCATGCCACGCCGACGATCGCGCTGCAGACGAGGTCCGTGGGTTTCGGTCGGCGCGTACCGCGCGGCATTCGCCAACCTTGATCCCGTTCGGCCGAGGCATGAATCGCAATCCAGCCTCGATGGCACGACCGCCAGGTCCTGTTCTCGATGTCCTTGCCACCCTTGACGATCGCCCAAGCCCAAGGCTGTCGAACAGTGAGTGCCTTCATGCGAGCCCCATTGACTCTTACTCCGTCATCCCCCTGATCGCGCCCTGCAACTCCTCCGCCTCGCGGCTCGGCGCCCCCGCCATCTGCAGCGCCATCAGCACGGTGATGTCGCCTTCCACCTTGATCTTCCCCTGCATCATCGCCTGCATCGACGTCTGATCATCCCCCGCGATGAACATCCGGTGCGCGATCTCATAGGGCATCACCATCTTCACCGGGGCTTCTGACAAGCCCGGCTTGAACCGCCCCGCCACCAGGCTCGCCTCGATGTCGCCCTCGGGCCCACCGGTGACGATGACGTCGATCTTGAGGTTCAGGATCGCCGCAGGGACGGGCGGGTTGATCAGCGCACGGAGCGCGTCGGCCTCGCGGAACCAGCCGGACGACAGGAACGGGAACTTCCCGCCGGTGGGCGGCCCGACCTCTGCGAGATCGGCAATTGCCTCCACCGTCGTGGCCTTCCCGCCGGCGGCGATGTCGATGCCGAGTGCGCGCTGGCCGGTGGCCGAGTCGGCGGCGATCTGGTCGAGCAGCTTCTGGCCGCCCGCGCCCTGATAGAGCTGCTTCGCGATGGCCTGCACGCGGTACTTCGGGTCGTCGGCCGGCGCCGGGTGGGAGCGCCGCGCGAGCGCCGCGTCGATCAGCGGCGCGTAGCGCACGGCCTTCTCCTTGCGCAGCTTCACGTCCCGCTCCTGGAACTCGGGCAGGATCTCGCGGCCGAACAGCTCGAGCGATTCCATGATGTGCTCGTGGCGGTTGGTGCCGGCCTGGAGCACGAAGATGAGCTGGTCCACGCCGGCGGCTTCGTAGCGGCGCAGGAAGTCGCGCAATTGGTCGGGCGTGCCGACGGCGCCGCGCAGGCCGGCGGCGCCGGAGGACTCGACGCGCGTGCCGAGCTGCGCCAGCTCCTGCTCGATGGCGGCCTCGGGGTCGTAGCCGCGCTCGCGGCGCTCCTGCTGGAACTTCTCCCACACGCTGCCGCGGCCGGGGGCGTGGTCGCCGAAGACGATGTAGTAGGCGAGCGAGTAGCCGAAGAAGTTGCCGCCCTCGAGGCCGCGGCGGATGGCCTCGCGCTCGTCGCGGTGCACCATCATCGGCGTCACGCACGCGAGCTCGGGGTCCATGCGCAGGCCGACCGGGTTCGCGTGGGCGAGGTGGCGTTCGTACGCCTCGACCCAACTCTTCGCGTCCTCGGGGTCGATGAAGGCGAAGGTCAGCGCGCCGAGGCCGAGCTCGGCGGCCTTGATGATGGAGTCGCGGCGCGAGCAGGCCATCCAGAGCGGCGGGTGCGGCTGCTGGCGCGGCTTCGGCACGACGTTGCGCGGCGGCATCTGCACCCACATGCCGTCGATGCCGGTGAAGGGCGTCTCGGTCATGCAGCGCACGACGGCGTGGAGGCCCTCCTTCCACTGCGCCTCCTTGTCGGCGAGCGTGACGCCGAAGCCGTCCATCTCCATGGTGGTGGCGGATTCGCCGGTGCCGAGCTCGAGGCGGCCGTTGCTCAGCAGGTCCAAGGTTGCGGCGCGCTCGGCCACGCGCGCCGGGTGGTTGTAGAGCGGCGAGGTCTGCACGATGCCGTGGCCGAGCCGGATGCGTCGCGTGCGCTGGCTCGCGGCCGCCAGAAAAACTTCTGGCGCGGACGAGTGCGAGTACTCCTCGAGGAAGTGGTGCTCGACCTCCCAGACGAACTCAATGCCGAGGCGGTCGGCGAGGTCGATCTGCTCGAGCGCCTCCTGGAGCAGGCGGTACTCGGAGTCGGGGCCCCAGGGGCGAGGGAGCTGGTGCTCGTAGAAGAGTCCGAAGCGCATGGAAGCGCAGGATGGCACAGCGGTGAGAGCCGGCGCTTCGGGCACCCCCGGGGCCGCTCGTTGCGCTTGACCCGGCGCGCTTCTCCGACGGAGAATGGCGCGTTCGCTCACTCCGGCCTCGGGCCGACCTCCTCCCCGCGTCGGCCCGCTGCCTCTGGGCCCGATGGCCGGAGAGCACGGAGGTGAGCCATGCGAACCCTTTCGAGCCTATTGGCCGCGGCGTTGTTCGCGGCCGTCGGTCCCACTGCGTCCTTCGCGCTCCAGTTCACGCACGGCGTCGCCAGCGGAGAGGTGACGCCCGTCAGTGTCGTCCTCTGGACGCGCACCGACGGAGCCGCCGTGCTCACGGTGGAGGTCGAGCGCATCTCGCCCGGCCCGGGCCCGAAGAAGCTGAAGCAGGTGGCGCTGGCGACGGCCGCGAGAGACTTCACGGTGCGGGTGCTGGTGGCGCCGCTCCTGCCCGATGCCACGTATCGCTACACGTTCCGGAGCGGCAGCACGACCAGCGACGTCGGCACGTTCCGCACGGCGCCGTTCCCGACCGTGGCGCGCAGCCTGCGCTTCGCCTTCACGGGCGACTCCGACGGAACCAAGGTGGGCGGCGTCCCCTTCTTCAATCAGTTCGAGAGCCTCGACGCGGCTCGCAACGACGCGCCCGACTTCTTCATCTACCACGGCGACACGATCTACTCGGACTCGGGTCTGCGGCCCACGGGGCCGGCCACGACGCTCCAGGAGTACCGCGACGCCTACAAGGTGAACCGCGAGATCGCGGCCCTGCGCAACCTGCTGGCTGCCACCTCGAGCTACGTCACCTGGGACGACCACGAGGTGCAGAACGACTACGACGGCCAGACGGTGGATCCCGCGCGCTACGCCGCCGGCCGACAGGCGTACAACGAGTTCATGCCGACGCTCGACGTCCTCTTCCCGCACGATGCGAGCTGCGCGGGAAACCCGCGCTTCCGCGTGTTTCCCTGGGGCAGCGAGGCCGACGTGATCCTGATCGACGAGCGCTCGTGCCGGAGCGCCGACGTCGCGGCCGTGTGCCTGGGCGACGTCGCGCCCACGCTGCCGGCGGGCCTGCGCACGCTCTTCGGCCTGCCCGCCGCGCCGCCGCCCGGCTGCCTCGCCGCGCTCGACGATCCGGCGCGCACCATGCTCGGCCCCGTGCAGAAGGCGCTGCTCGAGCGGGTGCTGAAGCACTCGCGGGCGCGCTTCAAGTTCGTGCTGGGCGGGCTCCCGATCCAGCAGTACTGGGCGCTGCCCTATGACCGCTGGGAGGGCTACGCCGCCGAGCGAGCCGAGCTGCTGAACTTCATCCGCGACAACAGCATCGAGAACGTGGTGTTCCTCGCGACCGACAACCACGCCAACTTCACGAACGAGGTGTCGATCGACACCTTCACCGACCCGCAGCCGATCGCGCGCGAGTTCGTGACCGGCCCGATCGCCACGAACACGCTCGAGAAGGAGGTGCTGGCGTTCGGCGGGCCGGCGGCGCTGGCCGGCTTCAACGCGCTCTTCAACCTCGCGGGCGTCGACTGCCGCAACCTCGACGAGTACTCGTACGCGCTCGTGGAGGTGGACGCGACGGCGGGCACCGCCGAGGTGTCCTTCAAGGACGCGAGCGGAGCCCCCGTGCTCGACGCCATCACGGGCCTGCCGTGCGGAGGGACGGTCGGACCCTAGGTTCCCGCGCGGGGCTGCTCGCCCCGCCGCCGCGTTCGAACGAGGCAGACTGCCCGCCGAGTCCTGCGCTGGGCGCGCCTGGCCCGGGTACGGATCTTGCGAAACCGTCCGGCTGGGGCCTTCGAGGAGGAGCGCCGATGGACGCACGCTGGGTCGGGGTGTTCGGACTCTGCTGTTGGGCGGCGGCCTTTGCGGCGACGGCGGCGTTCGCCGAGGATCCGCACGTGACGCAGGGCCGCGAGCTGTACGTCGAGTACTGCGGGGCGTGTCACGGCACGGCAGCGGACGGCGCCGGCCCTGCAGCAGCGGCGATGGATCCGCGGCCCGCGGATCTGCGCCGCATCGCGGCGCGCCGGGGC
This sequence comes from uncultured delta proteobacterium, assembly GCA_963716895.1. Taxonomy (GTDB): domain Bacteria; phylum Myxococcota_A; class UBA9160; order UBA9160; family UBA6930; genus JBFIYM01. The sequence goes on along the minus strand of CAVQUJ010000010.1, from coordinate 737,240 downwards.
GGCGTGTTCCCGGCGGCGTCGGTCACCGACAAGATCGACGGACGCGACCCGATCAAGGCGCACGGCTCGAGGGACATGCCCGTGTGGGGCAAGGTCTTCCGCGACGACGCCGAGATCGAGCAGGGGACGGAGACGGCCGTGCGCGGCCGCATCCTGGTGCTGGTCGAGTACCTGAAGTCGATCCAGATTCCGTAGCCGCGCTCAGAGCGGCGGCGGCGGCGGTGACAGCGGCGGAGCCTGGCGCTTCATGCCCTCGGGCAGCACGCGCTCGCGGCTCTGGCGCAGGCTGTAGGTGAGCTGGTGCTCGAGGATGCCCGGGGTCCACATGTACATGCCCTCGTCGGAGCGTGCGCCGTGGGGCTTCTTGCACATGCTGTCGCGGCGGCCCCAGAGCAACACGTAGGGCTTGTGCTGCGCCTGTGCGATCGCGAGCTCGGCGCTCACGTGCAGCGAGTCGTCGGTGTGCTCGCCGCAGATCACGACGACCTCGTCGGCCTCGGCGATGCAGCCGCGCACGCGCTCGGTCCACGCCTCGGTCATCTCGCCGCCCTCGGAGCGGCTCGAGATGGCGAACGGCGCAGGCTTCCGCGCCTGCTTCACGAGCCGATCCTGGAGATCGCGGTCGTGCTCGAAGTCGAAGCTCATGAAGATGCGGACGTCGGTCATGGGGAATCCCTTCGCCGTCGGACGGAAGAGCGCGAGGCGGGAGAGGGCTCGCGCCCTCTCTCGCCCCGCGCCGGGTGCTAGTAGCGCTGGCTGCGGCCGTAGCCGCCGCTGCCACCATCCGAGCGCTGCTTGTCCTGGGCTTCGTTCACCTTCAGGGCGCGGCCGCCGAGCTGGGTGCCGTCGAGCGCCTTGATGGCGTCGGTCGCCGCGCTCGGCTCCGACATCTCCACGAACGCGAAGCCGCGCGCGCGGCCGGTCTCGCGATCGGTGATCACGTTGACCGAGTCCACGCTGCCATGGCGCCCGAACAGGGCGCGCAGCTCCTCCTCCGTGGAGGTGAAGGGAAGGTTGCCGACATAAAGTTTCTTGCTCATCGAAAATGATCCTTCGTCGCAGGCCCGAGGTTCGGGCGCGACTGCAATGGTTGACCCGAGGATCGGGCCAGAGAGGTGATTCGGCGGGAAACAGATACAGGCGGTTAGGCGAGGGCCTGCTAGCCGATCGAACGTCTCTCGAAGGCGCACTCTAGCAGAAGCAGCGAAGCAAAGCTCAGAGCCGCGGTGCGGGGACCTGACGCTTCATGCTGTCGGGGATTTGCGGCTCGCGGCTGCGGCGCAGGCCGTAGGTGAGCTGGTGCTCGAGGATGCCCGGCGTCCAGCTGTACATGCCGTCGTCCGCCTTCGCGCTCTTCGGCTTCTTGCACATGCTGTCGCGGCGGCCCCACAGCAGCACGTAGGGCTTGTGCTGCTGGCGCGCGATCTCGAGCTCGGCGCTCATGCGCGGCGATTCGTCGGTGTGCTCGCCGCAGATCACGACGACTTCGTCGCAGTCCGAGATGCGGACGCGCACGCGCGCTTCCCACTCGTCGGTCATCTCGCCGCCTTCGGTGCGGTTCGAGATCGCGAAGGCTGCGCGGCTGCGTGCCTGTGCGAGCAGGCGATCGTGGAGGTCTTTGTCGTGCTCGAGGTCGAAGCTCATGTAGATGCGGACTTCGGCCATGGCCGGCTCACGAGTCGCTGGAGCGATCGGAGAACGTCGGCACGACGCCGTAGCCTTCGAGATCCGCGCGCTCGGCGACCTGGCCGCCGGCCGGGCGCTCCGCGCCGTCCTTGCGCCGCGTCACGCGCTTGAGCTCGGCCTGCTCGGCCTTCTTGCGCTCGCGCAGACGCTTCTGAACGGACATGCGATTGGAACGCGCCATGGTGGGCTCCCTTGTCTGCGGGTCCTAGAGAGGTCAGGGAGAGAGAACGCGGGGCGGGAAGAAGTCTCCCGCCCCGCGCCGATCGCGCTAGTAGCGGTCGTTGCGGCGGAAACCGCCGCCGCCACCGCCGCCGCCCGAGCGCTGCTTGTCCTGGGCTTCGTTCACCTTCAGGGCGCGGCCGCCGAGCTGGGTGCCGTCGAGCGCCTTGATGGCGTCCGTGGCCGCGCTCGGCTCCGACATCTCCACGAACGCGAAGCCGCGCGGGCGGCCGGTCTCGCGATCCGTGATCACGTTGACCGACTCCACGCTGCCGTGGCGTCCGAACAGCTCGCGCAGCTCCTCCTCGGTGGAGGTGAAGGGAAGGTTGCCGACATAAAGTTTCTTGCTCATCGAAAAATGATCCTCGTCGCAGACCCATTGGATGGGCGCGACCTGCTCCGACTCCGGTCCGGCACGTCCGGACGCGAAACCGTTGCAATGGGTGACCCGTGGCGTGAGCTCCAGGCTCGTCGTCGATCGGGTCGAGAGGTGGCCCGGCTGGAAAACAGATACAGGCGGTTTAGGCGAGGGCCTGCTAGCCGGTCGGACGTCTCTCGAAGGCAGGAATCTAGCAGACATCGTGCAGATGGCCCGCCGGGGCGTTGCGGCGCCCGGCGACCTACCCATTGGCGCGGGCCATCACGAGGAGGCAACACAGATGCGAAGGGTCCCGATCCGGTGGGGAGTCGCCTGCCTGGCGCTCGCGCTCGGCTGCGCCAGCGGCGAGGGCTGGCCCGGTCTCGGCCACGAGCCGAGCGCGAAGGAGCAGCACGTCGCGGAGGGCCGCGCGCTCTTCGAGAGTGACTGCGCGTCCTGCCACGGGCTCACGGGCGACGGCGGCGGGCCCGTCGCGCCGTACCTCGCCCCGAAGCCGCCCGACCTGCGCCGCATCGCCGCGCGCCGCGGCGGCGTGTTCCCGCACATCGAGATCGAGCAGATCATCGACGGCCGCGCCCCGATCGCTTCGCACGGCACGCGCCAGATGCCGGTGTGGGGCGCCTCGTTCCGCGAAGAGACCGAGCTGAACGAGACGACGGAGGCGGTCGTGCAGAGCCGCGTCGTGCTGCTGGTCAACTACCTCGAGTCGATCCAGGTCCCTTGAGGCGCGCGGCCGGGCTGGCGCCGCTCGCCCTCGCGTGCGCGACGACGCCTCCGCCCGCGCCGGCCGCGCCAGTCGCCGTAGCGGGCGCCCGGGACGCGATATTCTGGTCCGGCTGTGCGGCTCGTCCTTCTTCTCGCGTTGCTCCTCGTCGCCTGCGGCGAGTCTCCGGCCGCGGTGCCGGCGGGCCCGCCGCCTGCGGCGGTGCAGGTGGTGACGGCCGCGACGCAGGTGCTCCCGCGCACGCTCTCGGCGGTGGGCAGCCTCGAGGGCCCGGACATGACCACGATCGCCGCTGAGATCGCGGGCACGGTGGCCGAGATCGAGGTGCCGGAGGGCCAGCGCGTCGAAGCGGGCTTCGTGCTCGCTCGCCTCGACGACGCGGAGGCGCGCGCTGCGCTCACCGTCGCGAGCGCGCGGCTCGAGAACGCGCGCGCGCGGCTCGCGCGGCAGGAGCCGCTGCACGCGCAGGGCGTGGCCTCGGAGCAGGCGCTCGTCGATGCGCGCGCCGAGGTGCGCGGGGCCGAGGGCGCCTACGGCGAGGCGAGCACGCGGCTCGACAAGCACACGATCCGCACGCCGTTCGCGGGCGTGCTCGGGCTGCGCAAGGTGAACGCCGGCCAATACGTGCCCGCCGGGCAGCCGATCGTCGAGCTCACGCCGGTGGATGCGCTCGAGCTGCGCTTCTACCTGCCGCAGAAGGATCTGCCGAGCCTCGCGCCGGGCCAGACGGTGGCGGGCGTGGTCGGCCGCTGCGAGGCGCGTTTCGAGGGCAAGGTGGCGGCCGTCGATCCGCGCGTCGATCCCGCGACGCGCATGGTCGGCGTCCAGGCGGTGGTGGCGGGCAAGCCCGGCGAGCTCCACCCCGGCATGGCGGTGCGCGTGCGCCTGCTCGTGGACGAGGTGCCGGACGCGATCCTGCTGCCGCAGGAGGCGATCGTGCGGCAGGGCACGCGCTACGTCGTCTACACGGTGGACGCGCAGGGCCTCGCGCAGCCGCGCGACGTGTCGCTCGGCGAGTTCTTCGTCGACGGCGTGCACGTGACGAACGGCGTCGCCGCGGGCGAGCAGGTGATCGTGTCGGGCCAGCAGAAGCTCCAGCCCGGCAGCCCCGTGGCGCCGCAGCCGTGGGAGGCCACGCAGAACCCGAACGTGGACGTCGGGCGTTACGGCCCGGCGGACTGCGGCCCCTCGTGACGCTCTCCGAGCTCTCGATCAAGCGGCCCGTCCTCGCGACGGTGATGAACCTGCTGATCGTGGTGGCGGGCATCGCCTCGTGGCTCGCGCTGCCGGTGCGTGAGCTGCCCGACGTCGACAACCCGCAGGTCTCGGTCTCGACGCTCTACTCCGGCGCCAGCCCCGAGACGGTGGAGGCCACCGTCACGCAGCCGCTCGAGGAGGCGCTGAACGGGATCGAGGCGATCCGCAGCATCGAGTCGTCGAGCGCGTTCGGCGTCTCGGCGATCAACCTCGAGTTCGAGGCCGGCCGCGACGTGGACGTGGCGGCCACCGACGTCCAGAACGCGGTGCAGCGCTCGCTCGGCCAGCTGCCCGACGCCGTCGAGCGCCCGGTGATCCGCAAGGCCGGCGCGAACAGCTCGCCGATCATCTTCCTGAACGTGCTCGGCAAGGACTACTCGGCGGTCGATCTCACCGACATCGCCGACCGGCTCGTGAAGACGCCGCTCCAGCTGCTGCCCGGCGTGGCGCAGTGCGTGATCTTCGGCGAGCGCCGCTACGCGATGCGCATCTGGCTCGACCCGGCGCGCATGGCGGCGCAGCACGTGGACGCGCTCGACGTCCGCCGCGCGCTCCAGGAGAGCAACCTCCAGCTGCCGGCCGGCCAGCTCGAGGCCGATGCACGCAAGTTCATCATCAACGCCGACGCGCAGCTGGTGGAGCCCGAGCAGTTCGCGGCGATCGTGATCCGCGACGACGGCGCGGCGCCGGTGCGGATCCGCGACGTCGGCTGGGTGGAGCTGGGCTCCGCCGACTACCAGTCTGTGACGCGATACAACGGCCAGGACGTGGTGGGCGTCGGCGTCGTGCGCCAGTCGCGCTCGAACGAGCTCGAGGTGTCGCAGCGCGTGCGCAACGCGGTGGCCACGATCCTGCCGACGCTGCCCCGCGGCGTCGAGATCACGGTGGGCGTCGACTTCACGATCTTCGTGCGCGAGTCGATCAAGGAGGTCTACTTCACGCTGTGGATCGCCTTCACCGCGGTCGTGCTCGTGAACCTGTTCTTCCTCCAGTCGAAGACCACGACCGCGATCGCGAGCGTGGCGATCCCGGTGGCGGTCGTCGGCACCTTTGCCGCGCTCGAGGTGCTCGGCTTCTCGCTGAACGTGCTCACGCTGCTCGCGCTCGTGCTCTCGATCGGCCTCGTGGTGGACGACGCGATCGTCGTGATGGAGAACGTCTACCGCCGCCAGGAGCATGGGGAAGGGCGCCTCGCGGCCGCGCGGAACGGCTCGCGCGAGGTGAGCTTCCCGGTGATCGCGACGACGGCGGCGCTGGTGGCGGTGCTGGTGCCGCTCTCGCTGATGAGCGGCGACACGGGCCGGCTGTTCCGCGAGTTCGCGATCTCGCTGGCCGTCGCGATCGTGATCTCGATGTTCGTGGCGCTCTCGCTGGTGCCGATGCTGTGCGCGCGCTTCCTCGAGGTGAAGGAGCGCAGCGGCGCGTTCTCGCGCGGCATCAACCGCAGCATCGAGGCGCTCCAGGGCGCCTACGACCGCACGCTCGCGAGCGCGCTGGTGCGGCGCCGGCTCGTGGCCGGGCTCTTCGCCGCGGTGCTGCTCGCCTCTGCGCTCTTCTACCGGCTGATCCCGAGCACCTTCCTGCCGGTCGAGGACCGCGGCCGCTTCATCACGGTGATCCGCACGCCCGAGGGCGCGACCAGCGCGTACACCAAGCGCGCGCTCGAGCGCGTCGAGAAGATGTACCTGGCCGAGCCCGACATCGAGGGCTTCTTCGCCGCGATCGGCATGGGCTTCGGCTCGGCGCCCAGCTCGTCGCTCGGCATGGTGTTCAGCCGCCTCCGCCACTGGGACAAGCGGGACGTCAAGCAGCAGGCGCTCGTGGCGAAGCTCTTCCCGCAGCTGCTCCAGATCCCCGAGGCGCTGGTCTTCGCGATCAACCCGCCCTCGCTCTCGCGCCGCACGCAGGCCGACGTCGAGGTGGTGCTCAAGAGCCCGAGCGCGAGCCTCGACGAGCTGGCGCACGCCTCCGACGCGATCGTGACGCGCATGCGGCAGCTGCCGGGGATTCTCAACGTGGACAGCGACCTGCGCGTCTCGAACCCGCAGCTCGACGTGATCTTCGACCGCGAGCGCGCCGCCGACGTGGGGGTGCCGGTGGCCGCGGTGGCCGACAGCCTGCGGCTACTCATCGCGCAGAGCCCCGCCGACGAGTTCGTGCTGAAGAACGAGCAGTACGACGTGGTGATGGCGCTCGAGGCGCCGTACCGCAGCGTCCCCGAGCAGCTCGGCGAGGTGCACGTGCGGGCGGCGGGCGGCGCGATGGTGCCGCTCTCGGCGCTCATCGACACGCGCCCGCGCACCGCCCCCTCCACGCTGAACCACTACAACCTGCAGCGCGCCGCCACGCTCACCGCGAACCTCGCGCCCGGCGCCACGCTCGGCGACGCGCTCGACCGCGTCGAGCAGGTGGTGCGCGAGGAGCTACCGGACGGCTTCTCCACGGCGCTGCGCGGCACCTCGCGTGAGTACCGTGAGTCGTCGCTCCAGATCTATCTCACCTTCGGGCTCGCGCTGGTGATCATCTACCTGGTGCTCGCGGCGCAGTTCGAGAGCTTCCTGCACCCGTTCACGGTGCTGCTCTCGGTGCCACTCGCGGCGCTCGGCGCGCTGATCGCGCTGTGGGCCACGGGCGAGACGATCAACCTCTACAGCCAGATCGGCATGATCCTGTTGATCGGGCTGGTGACGAAGAACGCGATCCTGCTCGTGGACTTCGCGAACCAGGAGCGCGCGCGCGGCACCGAGCTGCTCGAGGCGCTGCGCCGCGCGGGCCACACGCGCTTCCGCCCGATCCTCATGACCAGCGCCACCTCGATCCTCGGCGCGCTGCCGCTCGCGCTGGCCGGCGGCGCGGGCGCGGAGAGCCGTCAGGCGATCGGCATCGCCGTCGTGGGCGGGCTGCTCTTCTCCACCGTCTTCACGCTGGTGATGATCCCGGTGCTCCACCTGGCGCTGATCCGCGGGGCGGAGCGCCTCGGCTGGAACACGATTCCGCCGGCGATCGAGCTCAGCGGCGACGCCTGAGCCGGCTGCGCACGAAGAGCCCGGCCCCCGCCAGCAGCGCGAGCGCGACCGCGCTCACGTAGGCGAGGAGCGCGGCGGGCGTCTGCCAGCCCGGGATGCGCTCGGCGCGCACGAAGCCGAGATAGACGGTCTCGCCCTCGAAGAGCACGGTGGCGCCGTCGAGCAACGAGCCCACGATACGGAAGCGCCGCGGGCCGAGCGGGACGAGGTCGCGCTCGCCCGTGAGGAAGGAGCGCACCACGAGCGTGCCGCCGCGCGGCTCGAAGGCGAAGGCGCTCGCGAGCTCCAGGTAGCCCTGCGCGGGGGGTACCACGTCGCTCGGCCGGTAGCTGCCCGCGAGCGCGGCGAGTTCGCCTGCGCCGGGCGCATAGGGCGGATCCGGCGCGGGCGGCACGAGCAGCTCGAGGATGCGCCGGCCCGCCACCGAGGTCGGCCCGTTGTCGGAGAGGTTCGACAGCACCACCACGCCGACCCCGTGCTCGGGCAGGAGCGCGAAGCGAGACGCCACGCCGGGTAGCGAGCCGTCCCACCAGGCGAGCTTCCAGCCGGGCCGTTCTCGCACACCGAAGCCGAGCCCGAAGCCCTCGTCGAGCGCGGGGTGCTCGCGGCCCTCGAGCCGCATCAGCTCGGCCACCGACGCGGGCGCGAGGACGCGCACGCCGTCGAGGGCGCCGCCGGCGAGCAGCATGCGCGCGAAGCGCGCGAGGTCGGGCGCGGTGGTGACGAGCGAGCCCGCCGGCGCCGTGGTCGTGGTGTCGAGCGGCTCGCCGCGGTCCTTCCCGCCGAGCATCGAGCCGTACGGGACCGCGAGGTCGGGCACGCTCCACGCCGACGCGAAGGTCGAGCGGGCCATGCCGAGCGGCTCGAACAGCACGCGAGCCGCGTGCGCCGCGAACGTCTCGTGCTCCGCCTGCGCCGCGATGAAGCCCGCGAGCGCGAAGCCGTCGTTCGAGTAGACGAGGTGCTGGCCCGGTGGATGGATCGTCCGCAAGCCGCCGGCGAGGTGCTCCTCGAGCGTGGGTACGCGATGGCCCGGCTCGGTCATTCCACCCCACGCGACCGGGAGGCCGGCGTGGTGCGAGAGGAGCTGGCGCAGCGTCGCGGGCACGGGCTCGCCGCCGGCGTCGCGGATCCAGCGCTCGGGCGCGAGGTACTGGTTCGCAGGAGCGTCGAGCTCGAGCGCGCCGCGCTCGACCTGCCGCCTCACGAGCACCGCCGTCAGCAGCTTCGAGACCGACGCAGCAGGGAAGGGAGTATCGAGCGTCGCCGCGCGCCCGGCCTCGACGTCCGCGAGGCCCGACGCCACGGCGGCCACGACGCGGCCATCCTGCACCACCGCGACGGTCAGCGCGGGCGTGCCCGCGCGTTCGCGCTCCTCCTCCACGATGCGGCGCACCGCGACGTCGAGGTCACCCTCGGCGCGGCTCGCTGTGGCGAGGAACAGAAATGCGCAGGCGCGGACGCCGGCGCGGAGCCTCACGGCGTGTCGCTAGTAGCGCCCGCCGCCGCCTCCGCCGCCGCCGCGCCCTCCGCGGAAGCCGCCGCCGCCCCCGCCGCCGCCGCCACCACCGGAGCGCTTGTCCTGCGCTTCGTTGACCTTGAGCGCGCGTCCGCCGAGCTGCGTGCCGTCGAGCGCGCGGATGGCGTCCGCGGCCGCGCTCGGCTCCGACATTTCGACGAAGGCGAAGCCGCGCGGGCGGCCGGTCTCACGGTCGGTGATGACGCTGACCGAGTCCACGCTGCCGTGGCGCCCGAACAGCTCACGGAGCTCTTCCTCGGTGGTCGAGAAGGGAAGGTTGCCGACGTAGAGTTTCTTGCCCATGAGGCCGGACGCTAGCGGACCGGGGGCCGGTTGTACCATGCGCCCGTCCAGGAAAGGGAGGGACCATGACGCTACGGGGCAAGAACGCGTTGGTAACCGGGGCCGCTCGCGGGATCGGGCGGGGCATCGCCCTCGCCCTGGCGGATGCGGGCGCCAACGTGGCGCTCGCCGACCTCGGGGGCGGGCCCTCCGGCCTCACCTACGAGCTGGCCGGCATGGCCGAGCTCGAGCTGGCCGCGAAGGAGGTCGAGGCGCGCGGGGTTCGGGCGCTCGCGCTGGCCTGCGACGTGCGCAGCGCCGAGCAGACGTCCGTCGCCGTCGAGCGCACGGCGCGCGAGCTGGGCTCGCTCGACCTGCTCGTGAACAATGCCGGCGTCGTCCACTTCGACGGGCTCGCGAGCTTCCCCGAGGAGCGCTGGGACCTGCTCTTCGACGTCAACGTGAAGGGCACGTTCCTGATGTGCCGCGCGGCCGTGGCGAAGCTGGCGGCGGCGAAGGGCGCGATCGTGAACATCGCCTCGGTGGCGGGCAAGCGCGGCTACGCCGGCGGCAGCGGCTACTGCGCGAGCAAGTTCGCCGTGGTGGGTCTCACCCAGTCGCTCGCCATGGAGCTCGCGCCACAGGGCATCCGCGTGAACGCCGTCTGCCCCGGCATCCTCGGGACGCACATGTGGCACTCCCACCTGGCCTCGCCCGAGCGCGGCGGCCGGGCTGCGTACGAAGCCGCGATCAAGCAGATGGTCCCCCTCGGCCGCGAGCAGACGCCCGAGGACATCGCCCAGGCCGTGCTCTATCTCGCGAGCGCGCCGAACGTGACGGGCGTGGCGCTCAACGTGGCCGGCGGGATGGAGGTGTGGTGATGGCAGCTCCGACCCGTGCGGCGCTCGAGGCGTGGCTCGACGGCTACGTGAGGCTCTGGAACGCCGGCGACGAGAAGGCGTGGCTCGAGAACCACGCGAAGCTCGTCACCGGCGACGTCACCATGGAAGACCCGGTCGGCACGCGCGTGAAGCGCGGCGCCCTTGCGTGCTTCCGCGAGCCGTGGCAGCGCTTCAACGGCAACACGAAGTTCTCGCTGCGCGACGTCTTCATCTGCGGCAGCGAGGTGGCGTTCGTGAACGACAACCACTGGACGCACGACGGCAAGACCACGATCGGCACCTCGATCGAGATCTACCGCTTCGGAGCCGACGGCTCGCTCGGGATCCGCACCTGGTGGGAGGTGCCCCAGGACCGCGAGATCATGCGCGAGTACGTGTCGTGAAGCGCAGCATCGCCGACATCATGCAGAAGAAGGTGAAGACGATCGCGCCCGACAAGACGCTCCCCGAGCTCGAGCGCGAGCTGCTGCGCTGGCGCATCGGCGCGATGCCCGTCGTGGAGCGCGGCGGCAAGCTGGTCGGCATCGTGTCGCGCTCGGACGTGGTGCGGCAGCTCTGCCTCGAGCGCAGCCTCGGCGAGGCGATGGCCGACGCCTACCGCGACCAGACGGACGCGAGCTTCGCCGCGCAGTCGGAGAGCTCGATCGCGGTCGAAGTCGGCCAGCGGATGGAGCGGCTCTGCGTGCGCGACGTGATGGTCCGCGACGTGCTCACCGTGGCCCCCGACCTGCCCGTCGCGAAGGCGGCGCAGCTGCTGATCGAGAAGCGCATCCACCGCCTGCCCGTGGTCGAGAACGGCAAGCTCGTCGGCATCGTGTCGAGCCTCGACTTCACGCGGATCGTGGCGGAGGCGTCGGCTTGAGGCTCAGCGCAGCGCGTCTTCGACCAACCCCGCCAACACGCGCAGGGTCGCCGCGCGGCTGAGGCGGAGGTCGCGCTGCTCGCCGCTCGCGAGCGCGTCGCAGCTGCGCTCGAGCGCGAAGAGCAGCACGGCGTCGGCCTCGCGTGGGCGCCGCGCGGCGCCCGTCCGCTTGCGCAGCGCCGCCAACGAGTCGAGCTGGCGCTTGCGCTGGGCGCGATAGAAGCGGCGCACCTCCGGGTCGGTCGCGAGCTGGGCGAGCAGGGCCGAGCGCAGGCCGCGGCCCCGCACGTGCATCCTCGCCACGATCGCCACGATCCGCTCCGCCAGGGCCGCGCGCGAGCCTCCCTCGGCGAACTCGACCTCGAGCGCGCCCCACTCCTCGTCGATCCAGCGCTGGTAGGCGGCGAGGAGGACACCGCGCTTGTCGGCGAAGTGCTTGTAGAAGGTGCCGGCCGCATAGCCCGCCGCGGCGGCAATGCGGTTCGAGTCGGTGCGGTAGTAGCCGTCGCGGTCGAAGATTTCGCGCGCCGCGGCCACGAGCCGCTCGCGCGTCTCCGCCGGCGTGCCGCGTCTCGGCCGTTTCCCCGTGCTCATGGCGGCGGGATAGCAAGCTTGCCCGGTTCGCAAAAGTGATATAACCATCACTAGCAGCGCACCCGAGAAGGAGTCGAGCGTGGAGCGAGCCCGAACGGCCCTCGGAGCCGGAGCCGGTGCGAAGAGCGTGACCCTCGACGGGGTGCGCCTCGCCTATCGCGACGAGGGCGCCGGGCCGCCGGTGCTCTGCCTGCACTCGATCGCGCACGGCTCGCGCGACTTCGAGGGGCTCTGCGAGCGGCTGCGCGACCGCTATCGCGTGCTCGCGCTCGACTGGCCGGGGCATGGCGCCTCCGGCGACGATTTCGCCCCCGCGAGCGCCGGGCGCTACGCAGAGCTGCTCGCAGGCTTCGTCGAAACGCTCGCGCTCCCGCCGCTCGTGCTACTCGGCAACTCGATCGGAGGCGCGGCCGCGCTCGCTTACAGCGCGGTGCACCCGAGCCACGTGCGCGCTCTCGTGCTCGTGGACACAGGCGGCCTCGTGCCCGTGGGCGCGGCGGCGCGCCTGTTCACGTCCGCGATGACGCGCTTCTTCGCCGCGGGTGCGCGCGGCGCGCGCTGGTTCCCGCGCGCCTACGCGCTCTACTACCGCCTCGTGTTGCCCGGAGCAGAGGCCCGCGCCCAGCGCGAGCGCATCGTGGCGGCGGCGCGGGAGAGCGCGCCGACGCTGACCGAGGCGTGGCGGAGCTTCGGCAGGCCGGCCGCGGATCTGCGCGCCGCGGCAGCGGCGCTCGACTGCCCGGTGCTCGTGGCCTGGGCGCAGAGCGACCGCGTCATCCCGCTCGCCTTGAACCGCCGCGCGATCGAGCGGATCCGCGGCGTCGAGCTCGTCACGTTCCCGGGCGGGCACGCGCCATTCCTCGAGTGCCCGGAGCGCTTCCACCCCGTGCTGGAGGGCTTTCTCGCTCGCGCGCTCGGTCGTTAAGCTGCATCGCCATGTCCCGCCGGCGCTGGATCCCGTGCATCTCGTGGCTCGCGCTCCTCCTCGTCGCGGCGGCGCCCGATCCGCAGCTCGCGAAGCTCGAGCAGGCGCGGGACAGTCGGCCCCGCGACCCCGAGCGGCGCGAGGCGCTCGGCGAGGCCTACTACCGCCACGCGCGGCTCGCCCTCGACCAGAAGGACTACGCCGAGTACGAGACGTATCTCGGCAAGGCGATGGACGAGGTGCTCGAGAGCGCGCGCCTCGACCCGCGCTCGGCGAACCCGCACGTGTTCATGGGCATCGTGGCGGCGTACCAGGGCGACATCGATCGCGCCTTTCGCAGCCTCGCGAACGCGCGCCGGCTGGCGCCGAAATCGTGGACCTCGTACACGAACATCGCCGAGACGCTCATCTACAAGGGCAGCCCGCGCCGCGACGTCGAGCGCTGGATCGACCGCGCCGAGCCGCTCGGCGCCGACTCCGGCGTGGTGGAGCTGAACCTGTGCCTCGTGTCGTGGCGCGACGGCGACCTCGAGGCCGCGGACCGCCACTTCCGGCGCGTGAAGCGCCTCGACCCGAAGGTGCTCGAGACGTGGAACGAGGCGCCGGTGCCGAAGCCGATGGAGACGCTCGCCGACCTGATGAGCTACTGCTGCGGCAGCCCGGCCTGCGGGCCGTACCTGAAGGACGCCTGCAAGCAGTCGAAGCTCGAGGTGGCGGCGCGCGAGCTGCCGGCGGAGGTCGCGCGCCGCGAGCTGGTGATCGAGATGGAGCGAAGGCGCAAGCTGAACGAGATCTACCAGCAGCATCGGGAGCTGGAGATCGAGGTGGAGAAGCCGGAGGCGGTGCCGCAGGCGCCTCCGCCGACGCCGGCGCCCAGGCCCTGAATGCGCGCGGCGCCGGCCGCGTCCGATCCCCCGTCCAGGGAGGTGCAGCCCGGTGCAGACGATCGGCTGGCGCGGATTCTGGTGCGGCGCGCTCGCGGCGCTGCTCGCGGCCGGCCCGCTCCGCGCAGAGCCCCCGCGCGAGGAGCCGCTCGCGGCGTTCGAGCAGACGCCGCCGCGCCTCGCGTTCGTCGAGGGCGAGGTTTCGTTCTGGCGAGCCGGGGCTGAGGGCTGGGTGCCGGCCCGCCCGAACCTTGCGCTCGCGAGCGGCGACCGGCTCTACGCCGGCTCTGGCGCGAACCTCGAGCTCCAGATCGGAGAGCGCGCCTTCCTGCGTGCCGGCGAGGGCACGGAGCTCGGCCTCGAGAGCCACGAGCCCGACTTCCTCCAGTTCCGGATCGGCTCCGGGACCGCGTCGCTCGATCTCCGCAGCCTGCCGCCGGGCCACACCATCGAGCTCGACACGCCGAACGCGGCCTTCACGATCGAGGAGAGCGGCTACTACCGCTTCGACGTGGATGACGACACCACGCGGCTCACCAGTCGTCGCGGCGGCAGCGCCACGCTGACTACGACGCAAGGGAAGCCGCTCGTGGTGGGCTCGAGCGAGCAGGTGGTCGTCGAGGGGGAGGAGAGCCCGGGCGCGGAGAGCTACGCGGCGCCCGAGCTCGACGACTGGGATCTCTGGAACTACCGCCGCACCGACCGCCAGCTCGACTCGCTGTCCGCCCGCTACGTGGCCCCGGGCGTCTACGGCACGAGCGACCTCGACCAGTACGGCAGCTGGCGCACGGTCGAGCAATACGGGCCGATCTGGATCCCGCGCGCGGTGCCCGTCGGCTGGGCGCCGTACGGCTTCGGGCGCTGGGTCTGGGATCCCATCTTCGGCTGGACCTGGCTCGACGACGCGCCGTGGGGCTGGGCCCCGTTCCACTATGGGCGCTGGATCTTCATGACGGGCCACTGGGCGTGGGCGCCGGGTCCGGTCGTCGTGCGTGCGTACTACGCGCCCGCGCTGGTCGCGTTCTTCGGCCCGCACCACAGTCGGTTCGGCTTCTCGTTCGGGGCGCCGGCGGTGGCGTGGGTGCCGCTCGGCTGGGGCGAGCCGTGCGTCCCCTGGTGGGGACCGCGCGGCTTCGTCGGCGAGCCGCACTGGCTCGGCTGGGGCGGCCCGCGTGTCGTGAACCAGGTCGTGATCAAGCGCAAGGTCGTGGTGCACGCTGACGGCATCCACGACTGGCAGAACGCGCACCAGCCGGGTGGGCTCGTCGGCGTCCACGGCAAGAGCTTCGGCAGGAAGCCCGTCGAACGCGATCGCATCGCAGACCTGACGGCGGACCACCTCGAGCCGGTGCGCGGCGGCCTGCCGGTCGAGCGGGGGTTCGAGAGCTTCGCCGGCTCGCCCGACAAGGTGCCGCCGCCGCCGAAGCACACGCTCGAGCGGCGCGTGGTCGCGACCCGCCACAGCAAGGAGAAGGCGGTGGCGGAGAGCGCGCCCGAGCCGTGGCTCGTGTCGCCGCCGCATGCCGGCGGCGAGAAGCCGAAGGCGTTCCATCGGGCTCCCTTCGGCGGAGGCTCGGGCGAGGAGCGCTCGGTGCCGGAGCCGCTGCCGCGCTTCGACGGATCGAAGCGGACCCTCAGGACGCCGGTGTCACCGCCCATGCCCATGCCCATGCCCGCGCCCACGCTCGAACGCGCGAAGCTTCCGGAGGTCGAGGCACCGCGCAGCAAGCCGCACGGCGGGCTGCCCGGCGAGCCGGCCAACCGCGTCTACCGCGGGCACTCCGGCGGCGGCGAGCGGAGCGGCGGCGGCCTCAAGGCTCCGCGATCCCCGACCAGCTCGTCGGATCTTGCGGTCCCGCCGCAGGGCGCACCTCCACCGCGATTCCGGTGAGATGCGCCATCCCCGACAGGCGCTCGAGCTTGTCGGGGCCGTCGGCGGCGAGCAGGTTCACGTTCACGCCGCGCGTGCGGCTCGCGACGGAGAGCCCGCGCGCATGCTGGTGCCCCCAGCCGTGCGGCAACGCCACCGTGCCGGGCGTCAGGTCCGACAGGATCTTCACGGGCACGCGCAGCGTGGCCGTCTCGGAGCTGACGTCGGCGAGCGCACCGTCGGCGAGGCCGGCGCGCGCCGCGTCGTCGGGGTGCACGTAGAGGTAGTTCGTGCCGCCGTCGCCGGTGACGAAGTCCGCGTGGTTGTGGGTCCAGGAGTTGTGCGTCTTCACGTGGCGCTTCGTGATGAGCCGCAGGCCGCCGGCGCGCTCGCGTTCGAGCGCCGCATCGAGCTTCGCCGCCTCGTCGAGGAACGCGCGCGGCGCGAGCTCGAGCTTGCCGCTCGCCGTGAGCACGCGGGAGCCGAGGAAGCTCGCGTCGGTGTGAGCCGGCCGCAGCCGCCCGTGCGGGTGGCGGAGCAGCTTGCGGAAGCTGCCGTGCCCGGTGACGCGCAGCAGCGCCGAGAGCAGCGCGCGCTGCGGCAGATCGGGGCGGCCGTGCGCGCGCCTCGGCCCGAAGAGCCGCGCCAGCCACTCGAGCGCGCGCTGCGCCACGCGCGAGCCGAACAGCGGGGCGCCGGCCGCGCGCGCGATGTCGAGGTAGATCGAGGCCTCGTCGCGCTGCTCGCCGTCGGGCGCCACGATCGCCTCGGTGGCCTGGAGGTACGGCTTCGTCTGGAGCCCGAGCATCAGCGGGAAGACGAAGGGCAGGTCGGGGCGCTGGAAGGGCGCCGTGCACGGCAGCACGTGCGTGGCGATCGCGGCCGTCTCGGTCGGCAGCACGTCGAGCACCACCAGCAGCTCGAGCGATTCGAAGGCGCGCCGGAGCCGCGCCGCGTTCGGCATCGTGATCAGCGGGTTCCCGCCCGTCACGAACAGCGCGCGCACTTGCTTCGGGCCGGGCGTCGTGATCTCGTCGGCCAGGATGCCGCCCGGGAAGGCGTCGTTGACGGTGCCGAAGTCGCCGATGCGGGAGCGTTCGCGCCGCATGAGCAGGCCGTTCTTCACCGCGAACTTCGGGAAGTCGAAGATGCCGCGACCCACGAGCGTTCCGCCGCGCCGATCGAGGTTGCCCGAGAGCGCGTTGATGCACTCCTGGAGCCAGAACGCGAGCGAGCCGTGGCCGCCCATGTTGACACCGGTCGAGCAGTAGAGCGCGGCACCGTCCGCGTCCTTGTACGCCGTGACGAGGGCGCGGAGCCGCTCGGCGGGGATGCGCGTCACCTCGGCCACGCGCTCGGGCGGCCACGCGGCCACCAGCTTCTCGAGCTGCTCGGCGCCCGTCGCGAACTCTGCCGCGCGCGCGAGGTCGACGCCGCCCTGCGCGAACAGCTCGTGCAGGAACGCGAGGAAGAAGAACACGTCCGTGCCCGGCCGGATCGGCAGCCACTCGCTCGCCACCTTGGCCGTCTCGGTGCGGCGCGGATCCACCACCACGACGCGCCCCCCGCGCGCCTGGATCTCGCGCAGCCGCTCTACCGGGTTCGAGACCTGGAGGAAGCTCCACTTCGAGACGACCGGGTTCGCGCCGACGATCACGAGCAGCTCGGTGTGGTCGACGTCGGGGAAGGGCTGCGTGAAGGGGAAGCCGTAGAGCTCGCGCGCCACGGCGAACTTGTTGGCGCAGTCCTGCGTGGCCGAGGCGTAGAGGCTCTTCGAGCCGACGGCGTCCATGAAGCCCTGCGCGAAGACCGGGTGCAGCACGCCGAAGCCCGCGGCCGTGCCCACGTACATCGCGATCGAGTCGTCCGAGAAGCGCTCGCGGATGCTCCGGAGCTTCGCCCCGATCTCGCCGAGCGCCTCGTCCCACGACACGCGCACCAGCTCCCCGCCGCGTCGCGCGAGCGGATGCTCGAGCCGGTCCGCGTCGAGCAGCTGGTGCTGCTTCAGCCCCTTCACGCAGCCGAAGCCGCGCGTCGCCACGTGCGCCGCGTCGGGCCGGATCTCGCGGACGCGCCCGTCTTCCAGCGTGACCTCGAGCCCGCAGAGCGCCTCGCAGATGCGGCAGAACGTGTGCTTCGTCTCGACCACGAGATCTCCGTTCACTGGTTGCGGAGCGGCTCGCCGTCCCAGCGCTCGAGCCGCGCGAACGACTCGACCGGATTCCGGCGCAGCCGCGTCAGCACCTTCTTCGGCCGGCCGAGGGGGACGGCTGCAGCGAGGGCGAACGCGTCGGGCAGGTGGAGCAGGCGGCGCACCTCGGCCTCGTCGGGCGCGAGGTAGGTGGTGATCACGCCGGCGTAGCCCTCCGTGCGCGCGGCGAGCAGCAGGTTCCACACGAACGGATAAACGGACGCGCCCGAGACGACGCCCGGCCGCGGCAGGTGCCGGTCGAACGAGGTGACGCGCGCGAGGTCGAGGCCGATCACGAGCAGCACCGGCGCATCGATCAGCGGGCGCCAGGTGGCGTCGGGGAGCGGCGTCTGCGCGACGGTCGCCTCGTCCACCCGCGAGGGCACGAGCGCGTTGTACGGCGCCTCGCCCGCCAGCGTCTGTGCCACGTAACGGCGCATGATCGGCTTCACCAGCTCGGCCAGGCGCGCACGCACCGCGCGGTCGCGCACGGCGATCACGCGCCAGCCCTGCCGGTTCCCGCCCGAGGGCGCGAAGCGGGCGGCGTCGAGGATGCGGAAGAGCGCCGCGTCGGGCACCGGCTCGTCCGTGAACTCGCGGCACGAGAAGGTGGTCCGCATCACGTCGAGCAGCTCCATCGCGCCCGAAGCTAGCATCCGGCCCATGACGATCTCCCGCCCGCTCGAGCCGATCCGCGCTGACGACACCGCCCTCGCGAAGGCGCTCGCGGACGCGCACCTGCCGAGCCTGCTCGCGGCACTTGCGTACGCGACCGGCGACCTCGCGCTGCTGCGGCCCGAGCTGAAGCCCAACACGTTCTTCCTCGCGGGCGAGCAGGGCGGCTACACGCCCGAGCAGCAGGCCGAGGCGCGCGCGCTGTGCCTCGCGTCGCTCGTGCGCTTCCGCGACGCCGGCAGCCGGCCGCCCGCCCCGAACGAGGCCTTGCTGCGCCAGGTCCTCGAGTTCGTGATCGGCAGCGAAGCGCTCGACGACTATCTGCCGCTCCTCTCGGAAGAGCTCTCGCTCACCGGCCGCGACCTTCGCGCGCCCGACTGGACGAAGCAACAGCTCGCGCCCGAGGCGCCGTTCCGCGTCGCGATCATCGGCGCCGGCATGTCGGGCATCCTCGCGGCCGTCAGGCTCGACCAGGCCGGCGTGCCGTACGTGATCCTCGAGAAGAACGCCGACGTCGGCGGCACCTGGTTCGAGAACACCTACCCGGGCTGCCGCGTCGACGTCGCCAACCACTTCTACAGCTACTCGTTCGCCCAGAAGGGTCGACTGGCCGTACCGTTTCTCGCCGCAGCGCGTGCTGCTCGACTACTTCCGCGACTGCGCGGACGAGTTCGGCGTGAAGCCGCACATCCGCTTCCGGCACGAGGTGCTCTCGGCGGCGTTCGACGAGGCGCGCAGCGTCTGGAAGCTGCACGTGAAGACGCCGGCCGGCGAGGAGACGCTCGAGGCGAACGCGCTGATCAGCGCCGTCGGCCAGCTGAACCAGCCGAAGCTGCCGGAGATCCCCGGCATGCAGCGCTTCCGCGGACCGTCCTTCCACTCCGCGCGCTGGGACCACTCCGTCGAGCTCGCGGGCAAGCGCGTGGCGGTGATCGGCACCGGCGCGAGCGCCGCGCAGTTCGTGCCCGTGATCGCCGACGAGGTGGCCGAACTGCGCGTCTTCCAGCGCACGCCGAACTGGATGTTCCCCGTCGCGGAGTACCACGACGACGTGCCGGCCGGCCTCAGCTGGCTCTTCCGCCACGTGCCGCACTACGCGCACTGGTACCGCTTCTGGCTGTTCTGGACGACGGGCGACGGCAGTCTGCTGCCGCGCGTCGAGGTCGATCCGAGCTGGCCGCATCCGGAGCGCGCCGTCTCGGCGGGCAACGACGAGCTGCGCGCGCTCGCGACCGTGGCCTTCGAGATGCAGTTCGCGGACCGGCCCGACCTGATCCCGAAGGTCGTTCCGCCGTATCCGCCCGCGTCGAAGCGCATCCTGTTCGACAACGGCGCCTGGGTCGCGGCGCTGAAGCGCGACAACGTGCAGCTCCTCACCGGTGAGATCCGCGAGATCACCGAGCGCGGTGTCGTGACGGCGGACGGAGTCGAGCACGCGGCCGACGTGATCATCTACGGCACCGGCTTCCAGGCCTCGCGCTTCCTCACGCCGATGACGGTCATCGGCCGCGGCGGCGTCGACCTGCACGAGCGCTGGGACGGCGACGCGCGCGCGTACCTCGGCATCACCGTGCCGGGCTTCCCGAACTTCTTCCTGCTCTACGGGCCGAACACCAACATCGTCGTGAACGGCAGCATCATCTACTTCTCGGAGTGCGAGGTGCGCTACGTGATCGGCTGCCTGCGGCTGCTGCTCGAGGGGCGCCACAAGAGCCTCGACTGCAAGCCCGAGGTGCACGACGCGTACAACGTCCGCATCGACGCCGGCAACGCACGCATGGCCTGGGGCTCGCCGAGCGCCGCGAAGGTGAACAGCTGGTACAAGAACCCGAGCGGCCGCGTCGCCCAGAACTGGCCGTTCACGCTGCTCGAGTACTGGCGCCAGACGAAGGAGCCGAGGCCGAGCGACTACCTGTTCGGCTAGCGAGCACCCGTTGGCGCGAGAAGACAAGTCCGGGGTGGCCTTCTGCTGATAGCGTGTCCCTCGCTGGGTGTTCGGAGGGATGGCCGTGAGCAGAAGGTCCGTGCTCCTTGGTCTCGTCGTCTCGGGGGTTGGGCTCGTGGCGGCGCCCGCGCTCACGGATCCCAACCCCGAACGCGAGGCGTTCTTCGGCGAGACGCACGTCCACACCAGCTGGTCGCTCGACGCGTTCGCCCTCGGGAACACCGTCACGGACCCCGGCGACGCCTACAAGTACTTCCAGGGCGAGCCGATCAAGCATCCGCTCGGCTTCGACGTGAAGATCGACACGCCGCTCGACTGGGCGGGGGTCACGGATCACTCGGAGTACGCCGGCGTGACCCAGCTGGCGAACACGCCGAACTCGCCGATCAGCAAGATCCCCGAGGCGAAGCCGCTGATCCTGAAGGAGAAGTCGCAGGCGGAGATGACGCGCGTCGCGCTGTACGCGATCAACGTGCTTGCCTCCGGACCGCCCGTGAAGGCGCTCATGTCGCCGGAGGTCACTGGCACGGTCTGGAAGCGGAACGTCGAGCTCGCCGAGCAGGCGAACAAGCCGGGGAAGTTCACGGCCTTCTGCTCCTACGAGTGGACCTCGATGCCGCACAACATGAACCTCCACCGCAACATCTTCTTCGCAGACTGCGCCCACGTGCCCGCGGCGCCGTTCAGCGCGCTCGACTCCTTCGATCCCACGGACCTCTGGAACTGGATGGACGGCCAGCGGAAGGCCGGCAACGAGCTGCTCGCCATCTCCCACAACGCCAACCTCTCCGACGGCCGCATGTTCCCGACCGAGGTCGACATCAAGGGCCGCCCGATCGACGCCGCGTACGCCGCCTCGCGGGTGCGCAACGAGCCGCTGATCGAGATCAAGCAGCTCAAGGGCACCTCGGAGACGCACCCCCTGCTCTCGCCCAACGACGAGTTCGCCAGCTTCGAGCTCATGTCGGTGCTGCTGGGCAACCCGCCGGGCCGGATCGCGCACATCGTCGGCAGCTACGCGCGGCAGGCCCTCAAGGACGGCCTCGCGCTCCAGGACAGCAAGGGCTTCAATCCGTACAAGTTCGGCTTCGGCGCCGCATCGGACTCGCACAACACGGCCGTCCCGTACCGCCAGGACAACTTCTTCGGCGGTCACACGTTCACGGATGGGACGATCGAGAAGCGGATGTCCGGCAACCTGGTCGGCGGCATGTTCGACGCGCGCACCGAGGGCACCAGCGGGCTGACGGGAGTGTGGGCCGAGGAGAACACGCGCGCCGCGCTGTTCGCGGGCCTGAAGCGCAAGGAAACCTTTGCCGTCACCGGCCCGCACATCAAGGTGCGTCTGTTCGGCGGGTGGGAGTACTCCGCCGCGATGCTGGGCGACAAGGACTGGGTGAAGAGCGGCTACGCGAAGGGCGTGGCGATGGGCGGCGACCTGCCGCCGGCCAAGGCGAAAGCGCCCACGTTCATGGTCTGGGCCGTGAAGGACCCGACCTCCGGCAATCTCGATCGCATCCAGATCGTGAAGGGCTGGGCGAAGCACGGCCAGAGCTTCGAGAAGGTCTTCGACGTGGTCTGGGCAGGCGATCGCAAGCCCGACAAGTGGACGGGCGTCGTGCCGCCGATCGGCAGCACGGTGGACGTCGAGAACGCCACGTACACCAACTCGATCGGCGCGGTGGAGCTGAAGACCGTGTGGACCGATCCCGAGTTCGACCCCGGCCTGCACGCCTTCTACTACGCGCGCGTGCTCGAGATCCCGACCCCGCGCTGGACGACGATCCAGGCGAAGCAGCTGGGCATCGCTCCTCCCGACGTCGTGGCCGCCACCCTCCAGGAGCGCGCCTGGAGCTCGCCGATCTGGTACACGCCGGCAGCCGCCGCGCTGAAGAGCGCCGCGCCCGGCGTCACGGTGGCCGACCTGAAGAAGAAGGGTGCGGCGCCGCTCGGCGACGCCCAGCTCGAGGCGCTGATCGTGCAGAAGTCGATCTGGCTGCAGAACACGGTGACCGGCGAGAAGTACATGATCATCTATGGCGCCCTCGGCAAAGGTGCGTCGCCCGAGCCGCTCGTACCCGCCGAGCCCGGCTTCGTCACCCAGCGCTTCCCGAAGGGCCAGGGCCAGTTCCAGGTGCGCTACGTCGGGAAAGCGGTGGCGTTGCAGAGCCTGACCGGGGACGCGGTCGAGGCCGGCTATCTCGGCAACTCACGGACCTACAGCATCCAGGCCGGCAAGATCGTCACCGAGCTCGTCGGCACGCCGATCGAGATCGCCGTCTACAAGCTGGGAGAAAAGTATCTCGCGGCGCGCAGCAACGAGTTCGGCTACGCCAACTACGAGATCATCCCGGTGGTGAGCGAGCTCAACCCCATCCGCTGAGCATGCGAAGCCTCCTGCGCGAGCCGCTGCTCCACTTCCTGGTGATCGGCGCGCTGCTGTTCGCCGTCTACCGCGTGCTCGGCGGCGGCGGCAGCGGCGTCGAGCCGTCGCGGCAGATCCAGCTCACGCTCGACGACCTGGCGCAGCTCGAGCTCACCTTCGAGTCGCAGTGGCGCCGACCTCCGACTCCCGCGGAGCTCGAGCGCCTCGTCGAGAACCGGGTGCAGGAGGAAGTGCTCTATCGCGAGGCGCTGGCGATGGGGCTCGACAAGGACGACACCATCGTGAAGCGCCGCATGGCGCAGAAGATGCAGTTCCTGGCCGAGGACGTCGCAACGGCGCGCGAGCCGGCGAGCGACGAGCTGAAGCGCTGGTACGAGCTGCACCCCGACGCGTTCGCGCTGCCGAGCCGCGTGAGCTTTCGCCACCTCTACTTCGGCCCCGACCGGCGCGGCGCGCGCGCCCGGGACGACGCAGCGCAGACCCTCGCGAAGCTCGCCGGCCAGCCGGCGGACGCGCCGCTCGCCGCCTCGCTCGCCGACCCGTTCATGTTCCAGGACTACTACGCCGACCGCACGCCGGAGCAGCTCGCGAAGGAGTTCGGCGCGCCGTTCGCGCAGGCCGTCGCGAAGCTCGCGCCCGGCGCCTGGCAGGGGCCGATCGAGTCCGGCTACGGCTGGCACCTCGTGTTCGTCGACTCCGTCGTGCCCGGCCGCGTGCCGGCCTTCGAGGAGGTGGAGCCCGACGTGAAGAACCGCGTGGCTCGGTGAGCAGAAGGAACGCGCGCGGCGCGAGGCCTACGACGCGATGCGTGCGAAGTACACGGTGCTCCTGCCGCAGCCTCCTGACACCGCGGGGGCGCCGCCGTGAGGGCCGCGCGCGTTCTGCTCCTCGTCGCGACCGCGCTCTTCGCTTCGGTCTCGCAAGCTCACGAGTCGCGGCCCGCGTATCTCGAGATGCGGGAGACGGCGCCCGGCTACTACACCGTGCTGTGGCGGACGCCCATGCTCGCGGGCATGCGCCTGCCGGTCGTGCTGAAGCTCCCGGACGGCGTGCGGGACGTGAAGGAGCCCATCGAGCAGGAGCTGGCGGATTCCCACCTCGAGCGGCGCTGGATCGACGCCGGGCCCGGAGGGCTCGCGGGCCGGCGGATCGAGTTCCCTGGGCCTCCAGCTCACGATCACCGACGTGCTGGTGCGCGTCGAGATGCAGGACGGCCGGAGCGCGACGTCGATCGTGCGCGGTGCGCAGCCGTGGATCGAGTTCGCCGCGGCGCAGACCCGCGTGGGAGGTGGCGGCCACGTACGTCGGGGCAGGGCGTCCGGCACATCCTCTTCGGCGCCGACCACCTGCTCTTCGTGCTCGGGCTGCTGCTGATCGTCGACGGACCGCTGGATGCTGCTGAAGACGGTGACGGCGTTCACCGCTGGCGCACAGCCTCACGCTCGCCGCTCGCGACGCTCGGCTACGCCGAGCTGCCCGTCGCGCCCGCTGAACGCGGCGATCGCGCTCAGCATCCTCTTCCTCGGCCCCGAGATCGTGCGCGCGCTGGCGCGGCGAGTCGAGCTTCACGATCCGCCATCCGTGGGTGGTGGCGTTCGCGTTCGGCCTGCTGCACGGCTTCGGCTTCGCGAGCGCGCTGACCGGCGTCGGCCTGCCACGCCACGCGAGCTGCCGCTGGCGCTCGTCAGCTTCAACCTCGGTGTCGAGCTCGGGCAGCTCGGCTTCATCGCGCTGGTGCTCCCGCTCGAGCGGCCCTTCCGCGCGCTCGGCGTGCGCTGGCCGCGCTGGGTGCAGCTACTGCCGGGCTACGTCGTCGGCTCGCTCGGTGCGTTCTGGACGATCCAGCGCGTGGCGCTGCTGCTCGCGGGCGCACGCTGACGCAGGAGCCTGGGCCGAGCGATTGCCCGTTCCGCTAGGCGCGCTCCGCGAAGACGGCGCTGGCGACGCGGAAAGCGGCGACGGCCGCCGGCATGCCCGCGTAGATGCCGAGCTGCATCAGGACCTCGCAGATCTCCTGCCGCGTGAGGCCGTTGTCGAGGCCCATCCCGATGTGGATGCGCAGCTCTTCCATGCGGCCGAGGGCGCCCAGCACCGAGATCGACATCATGCTGCGCTGCGCGGGGGCGACCGCGGGTCGCTGCCACACGGTGCCGGCGGAGCGGGCGATCAGCGCGAGCATGTCGTCGCGGATCTCGTCGGGGATCGCGAGCGACCTCAGGATGTCGGTGCGGTTCGCGGGGTCGGCGTCGGCCATCCCGCGAGCATCGCCTCGTTCGCCGGGCGGGTCGAGGCGGAGCCGCGGAGGCGCGAGCTGCATGCCGCCGACCCAGCGCTCGACCGCCGCGGCGAAGGCGGCCGCATCGAAGCGCGGCCCCGCCTCGTGCGCGTCGCGCAGGCTGCGCGCGCCGCGGGCGGCGAGCCGCCGCGCCGGCCCCGTCGCCCCGAGCTCGTGCTTCACCCCCGCCGCGGCGAGCAGGATGAGGCCCTGGAGGAAGCGGCCGACGACCGTCTTGCGACCGGCGGCGCGCCACGGCTCCTCCCACGCCTCGTGCGCTTCCCAGAAGAAGCCGCGGTTCCAGAGCTCGACGCCGTGGAGGAAGGGCTCGCACGCCCACCACGTGGCGGGGCTGGTCGCGTCGGGCGGGCCGGGCATGACGGCGAGGGTACCGGTCTCCGAGGCGCTCCGTGTTTCACCAGAGGCCTCGCGCGATTTCGCCGCCTTTCGAGCGCGCTGTGAAGAGCTTCACACCGCTTCGATTCGGCGCAGGACAATCGTGACGGCAGCTACGAATCTCGGGAGGCCACCGTGCGCTTCAAGTCGAAAGCCGTCGATGGTTACACGGTCTACGCCGTCACGGGGGCCAACGTTGCGTCCTTCGCGATCGAGCATGCCAACGCCGACACGAAGAATCTGCTCGGCTTCTCCGTGCGCCGGGCCGGCGCGAAGTGGTGGATGCCCGGCTTCAAGGTGTTCCCGTCTCTCATCCCGCATCCGACGGACAAGACCCGGGTCACGACCGACAAGCATCCCGTGCAGAGCTTCGTCTGGGACGACTTCACGTGCGACCCGGACACGGCCTACGAGTACGAGTTCCATCCCGCCAAGGGAACGCCGAAGAAGCTCGAGCGGGGCAAGCCCGTCCGCATCTCGATCCGGACCGAGAAGCTCTTCAGCAACAACGACCACGACGTGTTCTTCAACCGCGGGGTCGCGAGCAGCCAGGCCTACCAGCGGAAGTTCGGTAACAAGAGACCGGACAAGCTGACACCGGTCGCGAAGCGGAGCGAGGCGTGGGAGTGGCTCAGCCGCTCGCTCGACGAAGCGCTCCTCGCGTTCATCGCGAACGCGAAGAAGGGCGACACGCTGCTCGGTTGCTTCTACGAGTTCCACTACCTCCCGGTGCTCGAGGCGCTCAAGGCGGCGAGCGACCGTGGCGTCGATCTGCAGCTCATCGTCGACGCCAAGAAGAACGAGCACACCGACAAGCAGGGCTTCCACGAGAGCTTCCCGCGCGTGGTGAACCTGAAGGCGATCCAGGACGTCGGGTTCTCGATGAACGACATCACGAAGCGCGAGGCTCGCACCAACGCGATCCAGCACAACAAGTTCATGGTGCTGCTGAAGGGGGCGAACAAGAAGCCTACCGAGGTGTGGACCGGCTCCACGAACATCTCGGAGAGCGGGATCTTCGGTCAGACGAACGTGGGGCACTGGACGCGCGACGCGGGCGTCGCGAAGCAGTTCGCGGCGTACTGGAAATTGCTTGCCGACGACCCGGGCGCGGACGGCAACACCAGCGCAGCACGAGCCGAGAACGCGAAGTTCCGGCAGGCCGTCGAGGTGGCGTCACCGATCCGGCTCGATCGCGTCGCCAAGGGCACGACACCCGTCTTCAGCCCGCGCACGAAGCTGGACGTGCTGCGCTTCTACGAGGGGCTGGTGGACGACGCGTCCCACGAAGCGTGCGTGACCCTCGCCTTCGGCATCGGCAAGGGCTTCAAGGACCGATTGCGGGACAACGACCCGAGGAACGCACTTGTCTTCATGCTGCTGGAAAAGAAGGACGTGCCCAACAAGCGGAGCAAGCAGCCATTCGTCGCGATCAACGCGAAGAACAACGTCTACAAGGCCTGGGGCTCGTACATCCAGAGCCCGCTCTACCAGTGGACCCGCGAGACCAATGCCCGGATCCTCGGGATCAGCAACTTCGTCGCCTACGTGCACTCGAAGTTCCTGCTGAAGGATCCGCTCGGCAAGGATCCGATCGTCGTCACCGGCTCCGCCAACTTCAGCGAGGCGTCCTCCACCGACAACGACGAGAACATGCTCGTCATCCGCGGCGACCAGCGGATCGCGGACATCTACTTCACCGAGTTCAACCGCCTCTTCAACCACTACTACTTCCGCTCGGTGCTGGAGGACGTCCGGGGCAAGGAGAGCAAGAAGCAACAGGAGGAGAGCTTGTTCCTCGACGAGTCCGACGGCTGGCTCGCGAAGTATCAGCCCGGCAAGATCCGCGCGAAGCGCGTGAAGATGTTCGTCGAGATGGAGGGCATCTCGAAGACGCCGTGAGGCCGGAGCGAGCAGCGAGAACGATGGAGCCGACGGCCGGATTCGAGCCGGCGACCTGCTGACTACGAACCGCGGGCCGAATCAGACGGTCCGCCTGGCGGCGCCAGCGGAGGAATTCGTGAGTCCCCTCTGTCATCGACGATTGGCTGTTGAGTTGGCTCGAAGAGCTCGATCGGATTGCCGTCGGGATCTTCTACCTGGATCTGTCGGCCGCCGGGACCTGCCTGCAGCTGATTGCGAAACTTCACCCCCGCGTTCTTCAGTGCGTCGATCTGCGCCGGCAGATCCGCCACGCGCAGGACCACTCGATTCCACCCGCCCGGCTGCTGGGATTCGCCGCCGGGCATCGGACGAGATCCCGATGCGCCTGGCCCACTGAGCAGCAGCATGAAATCTCCGAGTGACACACTCGCAAACGCGGGAAGTTGCTGACGTCCCAGCCTGAAACCGAGATGGTCCGTGTAGAAGGCGGCCGCCCGCGCGACATCCGTCACCTGATAGCGCACGCCGTGCACGCTGAAGATGCCAGGGGGC
This sequence comes from uncultured delta proteobacterium, assembly GCA_963716895.1. Classification (GTDB taxonomy): domain Bacteria; phylum Myxococcota_A; class UBA9160; order UBA9160; family UBA6930; genus JBFIYM01. The sequence continues at coordinate 709,807 of CAVQUJ010000010.1, read as the reverse complement.
TCTTCACGGTCGGTGCCATTGGCCACTCTGGACGATTCTCTCTGTGTCTCGTTCATCACACGCTCCTACGGTTGTTCCGCCGCGAGCACCGCGATATCGAGCTCGCGAAGGCGAGCAGGGTCTCCAATGACCTCGAGCTGCGTGACCTTGGCGTTCGTGAAGGTGAATGTCAGTGCCCGGGACAGCCTGCCGCGCGGCGCGAGGATCAATCCGACCGATCCATCGATGAGCGCCGGCTGCACGAATCGCAGCCCTCGCGAGAGCGCGACGAATTGTTTCACCCACGCCGAGGCGCCCCTGATCTCCCGCGCCGTGCCGGCGGCGTCCGCTGCCGCGGTAGCGATGCGTGCCGCGGCATCGATGCGAACGACCGCGTCCGGATCGAGCACAGCGAGGAGTCCCTCGAGGTCGCCTGCGCGCGCCGCCCTCAGAAACGCCTCCACCACTTCGCGCTGACGAGCCCTGCCGGCGTCCGATGGCGCTGGCGAGCCGCGCACCCGCCGGCGCGCGCGGCTCGCGAGCTGCTTTGCCGCGGCCGGCGACCGTCCCACGATGGAACCGATCTCGTCGAACGGCACGGCGAACAGATCATGCAGGACGAACGCAAGGCGTTCGGCGGGCGTCAGCGTGTCGAGCACGACGAGCAGCGCCACGCCGACCGAGTCCGCGAGCACCGCTTCGCCTTCGGGATCGGCGCCTTCCCCACGCATGACGCTCGGCTCGGTGACCTGCGCGCCGATCGGCTCTTCGCGCCGTGACTTCCGCGAGCGCAGCATGTCCAGACACACGCGCGAGACGACGGTCGTCAACCAGCCGCCCAGGTTTTCGACGGTGGCCGTGTCGATGCGGTTGAGACGCAGCCACGCTTCCTGCACCGCGTCCTCGGCCTCGCTCAGCGAGCCGAGCATGCGGTAGGCCACTCCGCGCAGCCGCGGCCGGTTCTCTTCGAACCGCTCGGTCAGCCAGCCCGGCTCATCCATGTCACGTTCCCGCCTTCTGCTCCGTCATCCCCCTGACGAATGACACCCGCCCGAGGTGACAAGGACCGTGTCACAAGTGCGCCGAACCGATGGAACCGTCCGGCGGGAAAGGGGAACCAGATCATGACCGAACTGGGTAACACGAGCGCATCGTCGACGCCGACGGACAGGCCGACGGCTCACGCAGGGATGACGACAGATGCCTCGAAGGGGACCACCGATGCCGGCGGGCCGGGCATCAGGTTGATTCGGCAACTGGTGGCCATCAATCTGGGACTCGTTGCGCTCCAGCCAATATCGGCGGGGTTCTTCCTATCTGGATACGGACGCGCCGTGACCGTCCACGCCGCCGTCGCGCTTGCGTTGCAGTTTGGCGCACTTGTCCAAGCCGTCACCGCCGTCGTCCTGTGGCGGCGACGCCGCGTACCGGCCTGGGTGGCGGGCCTCAGTATCGGGCTGTTCGCAATCGTGTTTCTCCAGGTCGGGCTCGGCTACAGGAAGTCGCACTGGCTGCACGTGCCGATCGGCGTCGGCATCCTCGGCTGGCTGACGCGACAAGTGAAGAGGCTCGACACACTGTCGCGTACGACCGGAGCGCGGTCGTGACGGCACACTCGTGATCGAGCTCGAGAGCGTCTCGCGCTTCTACACGCGGGGCGTGGACGAGGTGCACGCGCTCGAGGACGTCTCGCTCGAGATTCCGGCGGGCCGCTTCGTCGCGCTGATGGGGCCCTCGGGCTCCGGCAAGTCGACGCTCCTGAACATCCTCGCCGGCCTCGACCGGCCCTCGGACGGCCAGGTGAGCGTCGGGGGGCGGAGGCTCAACGACCTCTCGGAGGACGAGCTCGCCGAGTTCCGTGCCGCGCACATGGGCTTCGTGTTCCAGTTCTTCAACCTGATCCCCGTCTTCTCGGCGCGCGAGAACGTGGAGCTGCCGCTGCTACTCACGCACCTGAAGAAGGCGGAGCGCCGCGAGCGCGCAGAGACGGCGTTGCGCATCGTGGGCCTCGTCGGAGCGGGCGAATCACATGCCCGCGCAGATGTCGGGCGGCGAGCAGCAGCGGGTCGCGATCGCGCGGGCGATCGTGACCGACCCAGAGATCGTGGTGGGCGACGAGCCGACGGGCGACCTCGACGCGAAGAACGCCGAGGAGGTGCTCGGCCTCCTGCGCACGCTGAGGCAGGAGTTCGGCAAGACCGTGGTGATCGTGACGCACGACCCGCGCGCCGAGCGCTACGTGGACGAGGTGATGCTCCTCGACAAGGGCGTCTACCAGGGGGCGCGGCCGGGCGGCGGTGGGGCCGCGCACGCCGCGGCCGGAGCGCACGCATGAGGTTCTTCCCCTTCGTCTGGCGCAACCTGCTCCGCAACAAGCTGCGGAGCGCGCTCACGGGCAGCGCGATCGCTCTCGCGATCGCGCTGGTGTGCATCCTGCGGACCCTGCCCGAGGGCTTCGACAGCTTCCTCGACCAGCTCGCCACCAACACCCGCATCTCGATCCACAACACGGCCGGGATCGTCTACAGCATGCCCTACGCGTATCTGGCCCGTGATCAAGGCCGTGCCCGGGCGTGGTGGACGCCGTCTCCTGGACCTGGTTCGGCGGCGCGGTGGACAAGGACGATGGCGTCACCTTTCCGACCTTCGCAGTGGACGCGGACTCGATCGGCGTGGTGTTCGCGGATCGGGGCTTCGCGCCCGAGACGCTCGAGCACTTCCGTACCCATCGCGACGGCGCGCTGGTCGGGCGGATGACGATGACGAAGTACGGCTGGAAGCCCGGCGACCAGGTGACGCTCGCGAGCAATGTCTGGCCGCTCGAGCTCAGCTTCACGATCTCGGGCGAGATCGCGGCGGATCAGGATCCCCGCTTCTGGTTCCATCGCGAGTACTTCGTGGAGGCGTTGCGCGGCGCCGGCATCGGGCTCGACCAGGCCGGGATGATCTGGGCGCGCGTCGACGACCCCGCGCGCGTGCCGGGCGTGATGAGCGAGATCGACGCGATGTTCCGCAACAGCGAGGCGGAGACCGCATCGGAGACCGAGAAGTCCTTCCAACAGAACTTCTTCGGCAGCCTCCAGGGCTTCGTGACGATCATTCTGATCGTCACCGGCCTGGTCACGCTCTGCATCGTGTTCATCGCGGCGAACACGGCCAGCATGGCGGTGCGCGAACGGCTGCGGGAGCTCGCGGTGCTGAAGGCGATCGGCTTCCGCTGGCAGCTGCTGTTCGGGACGCTCGTGGGCGAGGCCGCGCTGCTGTCGACGGCGGCTGGCGGGGTGGGCGCGGGGGTGTCGCTCGGGCTCACCGCAATGCTCCGCGCCGCGGGCGGCTGGAACCCGCAGCTCGGCCCGCTCTCGGGCTTCATCGTGACGAACGCGGTACTCGTGCAGGCGCTGTTCCTGGCGTTCTTCATCGGCATCCTGTCCGGTGTGGTGCCGTCCTTGGGCGCCGCCCGGCGCAACGTGGCGTCGACGCTGCGCGACGTGTTCTAGGGCTCGCCATGGCGCTGCCCCTCTCGTATCCGCTCCGCAACCTCGTGCACCGGCGCCTGCGGACGGCGCTGACCGTGGCGGTGGTGGCACTGGTCGTGATCGCCACCACGCTGTTCCTCGCGCTGGTGTCGAGCCTGCGGCGCACGCTCGTCTCGACCGGAGACGAGCGCAACCTGATCGTGATGCGCCAGGGCTCGGGCAACGACGGCTCGAGCCAGATCCCGCTCGACGCCTACCAGACGGTGCGCTTCTTCGAGGGCATCGCTCGGGACGGGCAGGGCGAGCCGCTCGTGTCGCCGGAGCTCGTGGTGCAGCCGTTCTTCTTCCGGGCGGACGGCGGGCGCGAGAACGTGCTGGTGCGCGGGGTCGAGGCCCAGGCGCTCGCGGTCCATCGCGAGGCGCGGATCGCGGAGGGCCGCATGCTCCAGCCCTCGCAGGGCGAGGCCGTGGTCGGGCGCGGTGTCGCGATGCGCTACGCCGGCGCTGGCCTCGGCAGCAACCTCGAGTTCGGGCGACGCACGTGGCAGGTGGTCGGCATCCTCGAGTCGGGCGGCTCGTCCTTCGAGAGCGAGGTGTGGGTCGACGCGCGCGACCTCGCCGCCGACGCGAAGCGGCCGGTGCCGTACTCGGGCCTGCGCCTCACCGTGGCCAACGGCACGGACCGCGACGCGCTGATCCGCCGGATCAACGACGACTCGCGCTGGGCGCTCGAGGCGAAGCCCGAGACGGCGTACTACGCCAAGCAGGCCGAGAGCGCGAACGGGCTCTACACGCTCGTGGTGGCGCTCGCGGTGCTGGCCGGCGTCGGCGCCGTGTTCGGCGCGACGAACACGATGTACGCCGCCGTGCAGGCGCGGATCGCGGAGATCGGGACGCTGCGCGCGCTCGGCTTCTCGCGTGGCGCGGTGATGGTCGCGTTCCTGCTCGAGTCGGTCGGCATCGCGGCGCTCGGGCTCGGGGTGGGCCTGGCCGTGGCATGGCCGCTCGTGTTCGGCATCTCGAACGCGCTCGGCGGCATCGGCTTCGGCGCCGTCACGTTCAGCACGAACGTGATCACGCTGCGGGTCGGCGCGTTCGACATCGCGGTGGCGGCGGCGCTCGCCACGCTGATCGGCGTCGCCGGCGGCCTCGCCCCCGCCTGGCACGCGGCGAAGCTGCGGCCCGTCGAAGCGCTGCGGAAGGGGTAGGCTCGGCGCATCGCGGAGAGCACACGAACGCTGCGCGACGAGCTGCACTCAGCGAGAAGACTGGAGCCGACGGATTCGAACCGGCGACCTGCTGACTACGAAGGGAACCCCGAGCCCGAGAAGTAACGCGAGCGTGCGTCTCGTGGCTTGCGAGGGCCAGCATGGGGCGGCAACGGACCGCACCGAGCACGGCACCACGCACCGCAGGCGCACCCTACTGTCAAGCCACCCCGAGGCCCCCGGGGTCCCCCGTCCCCGCCGCCTGCTCGGCTCGGGCGGTCGGACTCGCGCAACGATCCGAACAAATGATGACGGCGCTCGCGGTGCTCACCCTCTCGAAGTTCCCGACGCCGCCGCGCGGCAGGTGTACCAGGCGTGGCTGCGCCACGAGGGCGCCTGGCTCTCGCTCGGCACCGCGCTGCCCGGCGCGGACGGCGGGGCGCGCATCGTGGCCGAGGACCTGGCGCTCGCCGCGTCCGCAGAGGCGCGCGAGCTCACGCTCGAGCCGGCTCCCGGCAGCGAGACGCCCGAGCACGCCGTCCGTCCTCGCTGGCCGAAGCCTGAAAGGGCCAGCCGAAGCGGAGGAATCTCCCGTGATCGAAGGCCTGTTCTCTCCGATCCAACTGCTCGTGATCGGCGGCATCGCGCTGCTCGTGTTCGGACCGTCGCGCCCGCCCGAGCTCGGCCGCGGCCTCGGCCAGGCGATCCGCGCCCTCGAGACCGGGCTCGCCGAGCTGAGAGCGCCGCGGGACGACCGCTCACCGCCGGGCGACGGACACTCCATGAGCGGCCCGCCTCCTGACGAGACCGGCGGACCGAGCTGAGTGCTTCGCGGCGATCGTGCCTATCGTGCGAGCGCCGGCAGCACGCAGCCGCCTCGCACCGTCTTCGCGACCGAGAAGCAGGTGACACTTCTGCGGGTCGCGTCTCTGTACGCCGAGATGCTGCACCGGCTCATCTGAATCGCACCCGGCTTGCATGCTCGGGAGAGTCCCTACCGGAACCGCTCCACTGCCGGGCGGCGCGCAAAGCGCATTATGCGACCAGGGACGCCGACTTTGGTCGCTTCGTTCATTGTCGAATCATCTCGGCCACGCATCCGTTGCGTCTTTTTCTCCGTGTAATGCGTCACCCATGCGGAAGGACGTCGGGTCGAAACCCAGCTCATTGGTCGGGAGGGCCCGCCTTGAGTGGATCGCTCGTGAGGACGACTCCTCGCCAGTTCCTCGAGTGCGCAGCAGGCATGCGTGATCGCCGCAGTCGCCGCACGAGCGTCCGGAGGGTCGTTTGCGCGCTCCCGCTGGTCTGGCTGAGCTGGCTCGCGGGATCTCCGGTGAGCGCGCAGGAGGTCTCCAAGGAGCAGATGCAGGGCCTGGACGAGCAGGTCCAGGACATCAAATCCGACGTCCTCGGCATCGCCACGGAGCTGAGCCGCCTCGAGGAGAAGCTGCTCTATCCGTCCAACACGCAAGTCGCCGTCTTCGTCTCGCTCGCGGAGGGCGACATCCTGCGGCTCGACTCGGTGCAGATCCAGATCGATGGAGCCGGCGTCGCGAGCCACGTCTACGGCTTCAACGAGCTCGAGGCGCTCCAGAAGGGAGGCGTCCAGCGAATCTACACCGGCAACGTCTCCACGGGTGAGCACCGCCTCGACGTTTCGGTTGCCGGCAAGCGGGAAGGCAAGGACTTGTCGGCCAGTGAGAGCTTCCGCTTCGACAAGGCGGCCGAGCCGAAGATCGTCGGGATCACGCTGGCCACGGGCGACTCCGGCGCTGCCAGCATCCGGCTCGGTGGCCGGTAGACATGTCCATGGCCATCACTCGACACGCCTGGATCGCGGCGGCTCTGCTGTCCGCGACCTCCGCCGCGGCCCGGGACCTCCAGGATCCCTACTTCGGAGAGGCGCTCTTCTACGCCTACCAGGGCCAGTACTTCGAGGCGCTCGAACGCCTCGACACCGAGGTCGCCCAGCACTATCGGGTGGACGACCCGCAGCGCGACTCGCTCCAGGCGCACATCAAGACCGCCGAGTTCGACGTCGGCGACTTCGAGCTTCGCTATCGGATGCACCAGCGCGCGGGCCGCGCGATCAAGGCCGTGATCGAGGGCGACGTCGACGAGACGGTGCGCAACGACGCGATCTACCGGCTGGCGCGGATCTACTTCCAGAAGGGCCAGCCCGAGGATGCGCTTCGCGCGCTCGAGAAGATCGAAGGCCGCGTCCCGGAGGAGATCCGCGACGAGGTCGAGTTCCTCCGAGCCAACGTCTATCTCGCGCTCGGGCGGCCCACCGCCGCCGTGGACGATTTGCTGCGTCTCCAGCGCGCCCCGGGGCTGCGCGGCTTCGCCGACTACAACCTCGGCATCGCGCTGCTGGAGGATGGGCGGCGAGACGACGCGATCGATCAGCTGGATCGCGCCGGTCAGGTGTCGAGCGACGATCCGGCCACGCTCGCGATCCGCGACAAGTCGAACCTCGTGCTCGGAACGCTGCTGTTCGAGTCGTCCGACTTCGAGCATGCCGAGCGCTCGCTGGACCGCGTTCGCCTCGAGGGGCCCTTCTCCAACCAGGCGCTGCTGCGCGCGGGCTGGGCCGACGCCACCGGGCAGAAGTTCGACCGTGCGCTGGTGCCCTGGGCCCTCCTCGCGGGACGCGATCCCACGGACGCCGCCGTGCAGGAAGCGATTCTCGCGCTGCCCTACGCGTACAGCCGGCTGAACGTGCACGGCCGTGCCGCGGTCCTCTACGGGCACGCCGTCGATTCGTTCGGCCAGCAGCTCGAGAAGCTCGACGCTTCGCTTCGGAGCGTGCGGCAGGGCGAGTTCCTGAAGGACCTCGCGCGGGAGGAGATCCGCCAGGACAAGGACTGGGTGGTCCGCCTGCGCAGCCTGCCCGACGCGCCGGAGACCTTCTACCTGACGAACCTGATCGCCTCCCACGACTTCCAGACGGCGCTGCAGAACTACCTGGACCTGGAGGACATGCGCAAGAAGCTCGTCACGTGGCAGCGGAGCCTCGATGCCTTCGACGACCTCGTGCGCCTCCGGCGCGCATACTACGAGCCGCTCCTCCCCGACATCGATGCGCGATTCCGGAAGCTCGATGCGCAGATGCGGCTCCGCCTGGAGCAGCGCAAGGCGGTGGAGAAGCGCATCCAGCATCTGCTCGTGGCCCCGCGGCCGGACTTCCTGGCGACCGCGGAGGAGCAGTCCGCGCTGGCGCGGCTCGAGCGCGTGGAGTCCGCGCTCTCGACCGGCGACGACGACGCCACGAGAGCCCTGCGGGCCCGCGTGCGCCGACTGCAGGGCTTCCTCGCCTTCAACCTCGCGACCGACTACCACCGCCGCCTCACCGCTGCCTACGAGCACCTGCACGCGCTGAACCGCGACGTTGCCGTGCTCACGGCGCAGTACGACGCGTTCGTCCGCACCCGACAGGCGGCGACGCACGGCTACGAGGGCTACGAGCCGCAGATCCGCAGCCTCCGCGCCCGCGTGGGCGATGCGCTCGAGCGCCTCGAGCCGACGATGGCGCAGCAGGGTCGCGTGCTCGAGGTCGTGGCGATCCGGGAGCTCGAGTCCCGACGCGAACGCCTCGAGGCCTATCAGAACCAGGCGCGCTTCGCGTTCGCCGACAGCTACGACCGCGCCGCGAAGGCGCAGGCGCAGTGAGGGCCGGAGAGAAATGCGCTGCGTCCGCACCGCCGTGCTCTTCGCACCGACCCTCCTCGTCGCCTGCGCCGGGACGGGCGACCGGCGCACGCTCGCCGAGCTGCGGAACGTGGAGCCGGACGTGACCGAAGTGCACGTCGAGAGCAGCCTCGACCAGGCGATGGTCGGCTACCGGAAGTTCCTCGAGGAGGCGCCGGAGTCGGCCCTCACGCCCGAAGCGATGCGCCGCCTCGCGGACCTGAAGCTCGAGAAGGAGTACGGGATTCTCGGCGACGGGAAGCCCGCGGCGCTTCCGGCCCCCGAGCCGGCCGCCGCGCCCGACGCGCGCGCCGCTGCGCAGAGCTGGCACCGGGCTGCGGGCGTCGCAGCGCACTCCGAGTCGCAGGAGGACTTCGAGCGGCGTGCGTCCGCCCCCGAGTTCCTCCCGCACGCGCCCGACGGCGGCGACCTCGTGCTCCCGGGCGGCCAGCCGGCGCCGGCGTCGTCCGGTCCGCTGGAGGCGATCGCGCTCTACGACGAGATCCTGAAGACCTACCCGAACTACCCGCAGAACGACCAGGTGCTCTACCAGAAGGCGCGCGCCTACGACGAGCTGGCCCGGACGGAAGAAGCGATCGCCGTGCTCGAGCAGCTGATCGCCGAGTACCCGGATTCCCGGCACGTCGACGAGGCCGAGTTCCGCCGCGCCGAGTACTTCTTCACGCGGAAAGGCTTCATCGACGCCGAGCAGGCCTACGCGTCCATCGTGCGGATGGGCCCGCGCTCCGAGTACTACGAGCTGGCCTTGTACAAGCTCGGCTGGACCTACTACAAGCAGGAGCTGCACGAGGAGGCCCTCGACGAGTACGTCGCGCTGCTCGATTACAAGGTGTCGACCGGATACGACTTCGATCAGCAGCAAGACGAGGACTCCCAGCGCCGGATCGCGGACACCTATCGCGTCATCAGCCTGAGCTTCTCCAATCTCGGCGGCCCGGACGCCGTGCAGGCGTACTTCGACGCGAAGGGGCACCGGGGCTACGAGGACGGCATCTACAGCCACCTCGGCGAGTTCTACTTCGAGAAGCTCCGCTACGAGGACGCCGCCAAGGCCTACCGGACCTTCGTAGGCCTCCAGCCTCTGCACCGCGCGTCGCCCCACTTCAGCATGCGCGTCGTCGAGATCTACGAGAAGGCCGGCTTCTCGAAGCTGGTCCTGGAGGCGAAGAAGGACTTCGCGGCGACGTATGGCCTCCAGTCGGAGTACTGGCGTCATTTCGACGTCGCGCAGTCGCCGGAGGTCGTCGGCTATCTGAAGTCCAACCTGGTGGACCTCGCGAATCACTATCACGCGCTCTACCAGAACGAGGGGCTGGCGGACGAGAAGCCGGCGAACTTCCAGGAAGCCACCCGCTGGTACCGCGCGTACCTCGCGTCGTTCCCGGCGGATCCCGACTCGCCGGCCGTGAATCGCCGGCTCGCCGACATGATGCTCGAGAACCGGGACTTCGAGTTGGCGGCCTCCGAGTACGAGCGCACCGCGTACGACTATGCGCCGCACGAAGGGGCGGCGGACGCCGGCTATGCGGCGATCTTTGCGCACCGCGAAGGCGAGAAGGCCGCGACCGGCGCCGAGCGGGAGGCCGCGCGGCGCGAGGCGGTGGCGAGCACCCTGCGCTTCGTGGAGGCGTTCCCCGACCATCCGAGCGCCGCCCCGGTGCTGAGCGCCGCCGTCGAAGACCTGTACGACATGAAGGAGTTCGAGCGGGCGCTCGCGACGGGCCGGAAGCTGATCGATGCCTATCCGCAGGGGGAGGAGTCGATCCGCCGGTCGGCGTGGACCGTCGTCGCGCACTCGTCGTTCGAGCTGACCGACTACGTCCAGTCGGAGCAGGCCTACTCGCGCGTGCTCGAGATGACGCCGCCGGACGACCCCGCGCGGCAGTCCCTGGCCGACAACCTGGCCGCGTCGATCTACAAGCAGGGCGAGAAGGCGAAGGTCGCCGGCGACCCCCGCGCGGCCGCCGAGCACTTCCTGCGGGTCGCGAAGGCCGCTCCCACCTCCTCGATCCGCCCCGCAGCCGAGTACGACGCGGCCTCGGCGCTGATCGGGCTCCAGGACTGGGCCTCGGCCGCGTCGGTGCTCGAGTCCTTCCGCAAGGATCATCCGGACCATCCGCTGGACCACGAGGCCACCAAGCAGCTCGCGTTCGTCTATCGCCAGCAGGGAGACCTCTCGCGGGCCGCGGGCGAGTACCAGCAAGTCGCCGCGGAGGCGGAGGATCCCGAGCTGCGCCGCGAGGCGCTGCTCGTCGCGGGCGGGCTCTACGAGGACGCCCAGGACCCCGGCCGCGCGCTCGCCGCGTATCTCGACTACGTGAGTCAGTTCTCGAAGCCGGTCGAGAGCGTCGTCGAGACGCGCTTCAAGATCGCAGGGATGTACGAGGCGGCGCACGACGAGGCGCGCCGACGTGACCAGCTGCGACAGATCGTCGAGATCGACGCGGCGGCGGGCAGCGAGCGCAGCGATCGCACGCGCTACCTCGCGGCGCGCTCGGCGCTCGTGCTGTCGGAGGGTCTCTTCCAGGAGTTCACCGACGTGCGGCTGACGCAGCCCTTCGACCAGAGCCTGCGCGAGAAGCGGCGCCGCATGGACGCGGCGCTCGAGGCCTTCGGCAAGCTGGTGGACTACGAGGTCGGCGAGGTCACCGCGGCCGCGACGTTCTACATGGCGGAGACCTATCGCGATCTCGGCCGGTCGATGACCGAGTCGGAGCGGCCGACCGATCTCGGCAGCGCCGAGCTGCAGGACTACGAGGCGGCGCTCGAGGAAGCGGCGTTCCCCTTCGAAGAGAAGGCCATCGAGATCCACGAAAAGAACCTCGAGCTGATGGGGGCGGGGGTCTGGAACGCGTGGGTCGAGAAGAGCCTCGCCGAGCTCGCCACGCTGGAGCCGGGCCGCTATGCGAAGCCCGAATCGAGCAGCGGCTTCATCGAGTCGATCGACACCTACGCCTATCAGCCGCCGCCTCGCGTGCCCGACGCCGTGGACGAGTGGCGCGATGCGACGGACGAGGCGCCGGCAGAGGATGCGCCGGCGAGCGCCGACGCGGCGTCCGAGGCCGGCGACGCGCCCGTGGCCGTCGGAGAAACGCCGGCTGCCGACGAAGCGGCGAGCGCGGCCGCGCCGGCAGCCGCTGTGGCGCCGGCGGAGCAGAGCCCGCCGCCGGCCGCGCCGGCGGAGGCCCCGTGACGCCGCGGCGGGCACTCTCGTTCGCGGCAGCGCTGCTCGCCGCCGCAGGCGCGACGTCGTGCGCGACGCGCGCACCGAGCCAGGTGCGCGACGAGCGCGGCCTCACGATCACCGACCACGCGTGCGTCGGCTCGGGCGCGCGCGGCGACTTCCAGCGCGCGGTCGGCCTGCTCGAGCAGCAGCAGTACGCCGCCGCGATCGCCCGTGCTCGTCCAGGTGACCGAAGCCGCCCCGAAGCTGACGACGCCCTACATCGATCTCGGCATCGCGTACAGCCGCGTGGGCGACCTCGAGCACGCGAAGGCCAGCCTCGAAAAGGCGGTGGAGCTGAACCCGCGCCATCCCGTCGGCCCTGAACGAGCTCGGCATCGTCTACCGCAAGACTGGGCCGGTTCGCGGATGCGCGCCGCAGCTACGAGCAGGCGCTCGAGCAGTACCCCGACTTCCACTTCGCGCGGCTCAATCTCGCGATCCTCTGCGACCTCTATCTGGCGGATGCGAAGTGCGCGCTCGAGCAGTACGAGCGGTACGCGCAGGCGGTGCCCGACGACGAGAAGGCCGCCATGTGGCTCGCCGATCTGCGCACGCGGACCGGGAGGTAGGAACGCCATGAAGTCCAACATCATCGCCTGTTGCCTGCTGCTGCTGGCCGGCGGCGCTCTCGCCAAGGAGCCCCCCGCCAAGGAGCGACAAGCAGATGTCCGGCATGTCGATCGTCGGCAACGACGACGCGCCGAAGTCGCTCGTGATCGTGCCCTGGAAGAGCTCCGCGCTGGGCGACGCGCTCGACGTCTCGCGGGCGCTCGACGACGGGCGCGGGCCCGTGGACAAGGACGTCTTCGCGAGAGAGCTCGACTACTACCAGATCCGTGCCGCGGCGTCGGGAGCGAAGAGCTCCAGCGCGAAGTAGCCGCGGAATCGTTCGACACCTCGTGTAGGGAGGATCCGGTGATGGACATCATGTATTCGATCGTGCGCTTCTTCGCAGGCGGCGGCGCGTTCATGTTCCCGATCTTGCTGGTGGCCGCCGTCGGCGCGGCGATCGCGCTCGAGCGCTACGTCACGCTGACGAGGCTCAGCGTCACGAACCGGAGCGCCTGGAGCCAGCTCGAGCCGGCGCTGACGAGCGGCGACTTCGACAAGGCGCGCGAGCTGACCGGCAAGGACGACACCGCCATCTCCCGGCTGCTCGGCATGGGCCTGGCCCGGCAGGGCGCCGTGCGGCGCCGCGAGGACGTCGAGATCGCGATGGAGCAGAGCATGATGGAGATCATCCCGCAGCTCGAGAAGCGCACGCACTACCTGGCCACGTTCGCGAACCTCGCGACGCTGCTCGGCCTGCTCGGCACCGTCAGCGGTCTGATCCACGCCTTCGCCGCGGTGGCGACGGTGAACCCGGCGGAGAAGGCGAACCTGCTGTCGGCGAGCATCTCGGAGGCGATGAACTGCACGGCCTTCGGCCTGATGACCGCGGTGCCGATCGTGTTCGTCCACGCCCTCCTGCAGACGAAGACGACCGAGCTGATCAACAGCCTCGAGACCGCCTCCGTCAAGTTCCTGAACGCGATCACCGAGCGCCAGCACGACCCGTGGTCAGGTCCGCCTCGAGCTCGCGCAGGCCGCGGCCCAGGGCTGAGGAGCGCTCATGCGCAAGAAGTTCACCCGTCGCAGCGCAAGCCGACCGAGCTGCTGCTCGTGCCGATGATCGACATCTTCACGGTGCTGGTCACGTTCCTGCTGATGACCGCGGTGTTCTCGCGCATCGCGATCGTCGAGCTCGACCTGCCGAGCTGCGGCGAGCGCAGGCCGCCGCCGAGCCGACGCTTCCGGCTCGAGGTGATCGTCCGCGAGGAGGGCCTCGAGCTGACCAACGGCAGCGCGCTGATCGCCGCGATCCCGAAGGTGAACGGCGAGTACGACCTGAAGACGCTGTCCCAGCTCGCGCTGTCGCTGAAGCGCGACTACCCGGACGCGGACGACGCCTCGGTGCTGCTCGAGCCGGAGATCGCCTACGACCACCTGATCCAGGTGATGGATGCGATCCGCAGCACCGAGCTGCCGGCGCCGGAAGGCGAGGCGGCCGCCGAGCCCGTCGAGCCCGCTTCGCCCGCGGCGGATCCCGAGGCCGTCGCGCCGAAGCCCACCCGGGTCGCCTTGTTCACCGACATCGCGGTCGGAGACGCGCCGTGAGGAGCTTTCGCCGCACGGCCGCCCCCGACGGAGCCGACCGACCGCGTCCTGATCGAACGGACGCGGAGCCCGAGCCCCGCGTCCGAGCTTGGAGGGATCCCTCGTGAATGCGACGAACCGCCTTCGCGGTGCACAGCACCACCTGCGCCACCGAGTCGATGCCGAGCTCAACCTGATCCCGCTGATCGACATCCTGTCGGTGATGGTGGCCTTCCTGCTGCTCTACTCGGCGGAAGTGGAGGTCGTCCAGAACACGAAGGGCGTCCAGATCCCGCAGTCGATCGTGGACGTGCAGCCCAAGCAGTCCGTCGTCGTGATGATCACGACGAGATCAGCTGTTCGTGCAGGGCGCAGCTGGTCACGAGCACGGCGGAGATCGCGGCGGCGAAGACGCAGCTGATCGAGCCGCTGCGCGCGGTGCTCGAGCGCCCGATGCTCACCGGCGACGCGGCCGCGGCCGGACCGGACCTCACGTCGCGCGAGATCACGGTCATGGCGGACAAGACCCTTCCCTATGACGTGGTGCGGAAGGTGATGGCGACGTGCACCGCCGCCTCCTACGGGAGGATCTCGCTGGCCGTGATGGAGAAGGAGAAGCCGGTCGCCGACTCGGGCGCGAACACGACGTAGGCGCGAACCGGTCACGAGCCGTGCACCCGTGCAGGACCAGGTGATTCCATGGAAGCCGTGACAGCAGACGATCGACAGGCGCTCCTGGCGCAGTACCGGCAGGCCCACGAGAGGCTCGAGGGCCTCGTGCGCGGTCTCCGCGCGATCGACCACGAGCTCGAGGGTCTCGCGACCGAGCGGCAGCAGCACCGCCTGCTCCACGACGCGTGCGGCGCGCTCGACCAGCTCGCCGAGATCGGCGGCGCCGCGCTCTTCTGGGGCGACTCTGCGTCCGCCGTGGCGAGCGCCGAACATCTTCGCGGCGTGCGCAGCCGCGTCGAGGCGTTCGAGAAGCGCATCGGCGAGATCGAGGACCGCCGCGAGGCCGTGCTCGAGGAGATCGACCGGCAGGAGCTCGAGACCGACCGCATCGGGGACGACCTGCTCGAGGCGCAGGACGAAGCAGAGCGGCGTCAGCAGGAGTGGATGATCGAGCGAGAGCTCGGCTCTCTCCCGGCGCGCGCGCTGATCATGCCGTGGACGCGCGGCGGCGAAGAAGACCAGCGGTTCCGGCGGTCGCTCGTCGTCGCCCTGCTGAGCTCCCTGCTCTTCGCGCTGATCGTTCCCCAGATCCCGCTGCCCCTGCGCTCCGAGGACGAGGAGACGGCTCGAGGTGCCCGAGCGCGTGGTGCGCCTGATGATGGAGAAGCGCGCGCTGCCGCCGGCTCCGCCGCGCGAGGAGCCGAAGCTCGAGCCCGAGAAGCTGGCGGAGCAGAAGGCCGCCGAGGAGCCGGCCGCGGCGAAGCCCAGAAGGAAGGGCCGGGGAAGGGCTCCGGAGACGGGTCGGGCGAAGGACCGGCCAAGGGTCCGGGGAAGGGGATCCTCGCCTTCCGCGAGAAGTTCTCCGGATTCACGGAGACCCAGAGCGTCGCGCGGCTCGGCGCACAGGCGAAGCATCGACGATGCCGGCGACGTGGCGAACGTGCCCGCCCAGCGCGCGATGATCACCACCCAGGCGCCGGGCTCGAGCGGCGGGATCAACCTCGCTGCGCTGAGCCGCGGCGTGGGCGGCGGTGGCGGCAACGGCGGCGGCGCGAAGCTGGCCGGTGTCCAGATCGCGCGCGCGACGAGCACGATCGCCGGCGGTGGCGGCCGCTCGGGCAGCAGCGTGGGCTCCGGCGATGGGCCTCCGCTCGGCCGCACGGACGAAGAGATCCAGATCGTCTTCGACCGCTACAAGGCGTCGCTCTATCGCCTCTACAACCGCGAGCTGCGCAGTGATCCCACGCTGCAGGGACAGATGGTCCTGCGCATCCGGATCGAGCCGGACGGCAGCGTATCGCTCTGCGAGCTGCAGCTCCACGGACATGCGGGCGCCTCAGCTCGCGGCCCAGGTCGTCGACCGCGTCCACACCTTCGATTTCGGTGCCAAGGAAGTACCCGCGATCACGATCCTCTATCCGATCGATTTCCTGCCCGCGACCTGACGGGGCGCGCACGAACGCGCGAGAAGACCGAGGGGGAAAGCTTCTCCGTTCCATGGTCGAGCCAACCGGCTCGACCCGATTCCGACAAAGGCAAACCCACCGAAAGGTGGCGACGCAAAGTCTCCGGTCTATAGGGCCTCCGGCCCACGACAGCGGGACCGCCAGAATCGAAGCCCGCTTCCGGGCTGCATCGATGCGGCTGGCCGAGCGATCGCCTCCCGACGGTGAAGACGGGGGCGACGAGTTGATCGGATCCGGTCGAAACAGCGCGAAGGCACGCAGCGGGATGCCCAGCATCCGGCTGTTGATCCTGTGCGCGTTGGCTTCTGCACTGCTCCTTCCGGTTCTGACCCGGAGCGCGGCGGCTCAGCAGGTCACGTTCACCTCCGCGGCCGCGTACTGGCATGACGCAGTGGACAATGTCCCCGGAAGTCAGCCGGGTGACCCCGTCATCACGAACGGGGTACCGACCTCGAGCATCAGCTGGGGCACGGCCTCCGGTCCGCAGAGCGGCTACGACGTCACCATCACGATCCCGGACCCCCAGGCGTTCCCCGTTGCGACATTTTCGCACCGGAACTTCCCGGTCTCCGATCCTTCCTTGACTTCAGTCCAGCTCGACATCGTCCTCGACTTCGAGGTGGATGGCGTCCAAACCGGTCCTCTGACCTTCACCTTCTCGTTCACCCACGAGGAGACCCCGAACAACCAAACGCCCTGTCCGTATCCGACACCGCCCGGAGAAGGGTGTACCGACCGTGTGACGTTCATCGACGCACCCGACCCGACGACGTTCACCGTTGGCGGAAAGACCTTCACGTTGGGGATGACCTTCCTCGACGCCAACGGCAATCCGGTGACCGAATTCATCACGAGAGAAGGAGGCTTGGTAAACACCGCCAACCTCCACGGGCAATTCACGTTGGTCCCGCCGGTGCTCGAAGTCACGAAGTCGGGCCCGGCGACGATGACCCTCGGACAGTCGGGCGTGTTCGCCATCGACGTCCACAACACGGGACCCAACGACGCCTGGAACGCATCCATCCGTGACGTGCTGCCAAACGGCCCGACGGGCGGCATGTGCGACACCACCCCGCAGGTGCTGAGCGCGCAGGTCTTCGCGGCCGACGGCGTCACGCCGGTCCCCGGCAAAGGCCCGCTGGTCGCGGGCAGCGACTTCGCGCTCTCCTACGCCGGCGCGCCGACCTGCGAGCTCACCCTCGCGATGCTCACGCCTGCGGCGGTGATCGGCGCGGACCAGCGATTGATCCTCACCTATCAGTCCCAGCTCGACGCCGACAGCCAGGACGGCGTCACGCTGACCAACGTCGCCGGGGCGACCGAGTGGTTCGACGCCGAGAGCAGCGACCCGAGTCGTGTCACCTACACGCGAACGCTGACCGACGGCACGCCGGGCGTGCTCGACCACGAGGACGCGCACACCGTCACGGTCGATCTCGCTAGGTACCTGTTCGAGAAGACGGTGATGGACGTGACGAGCGGGGCGAACCCCGCCACGACGGCCACGCCGGGAGACCGCCTCCGCTACCGCCTCCGCATCCAGAACTCCGCCGCCACCCCGCTCGCGAACCTGACTCTGTTCGACGAGCTCGATCGCCTGAACGCCCCGGCCGTCTTCGCGCCGGGAACGCTGACGCTGATCACGGTCCCCGCCGGCGCCGACACCAGCAACACGAACGCCGCGGGCGGCGCGAAGGGCACCGGCGTGCTCGACATCCGCAACCTGACCGTCCCCGGATCCGGCGAGATCGTGGTCGAGTTCGAGGTCACGCTGGCGCCCGTCATCGCGGACGGGACGTACGTGACGAACCAGTCCCAGCTCCGCATCGACGACGTGCCGCTCGCGAACAGCGACGACCCCAACGTCAACGGGCCGGCGGATCCGTTCGTGGCGGGCGACGAGGATCCGACCCGGGTGCTCGTCGACTCCGCGCCGGTCTTCCGGGTGCAGAAGATCTCGACCGACCTCACCGGCGATCCCGAACATCCTGCTCGCCGGCGAGACGCTCCGCTACACGATCACGGTCAAGAACGTCGGAAGCGCGGACGCCGTCGACGCCGTGCTGCGCGACGCCGTCCCGGCGAACACCCAGTACGTCGCCGGCAGCACCACGCTGAACGGCGCCGCGGTGCCGGACGGCCCGGGCGGCAGCTCGCCGCTGGTCGCCGGGATCCAGCTCCACGCGCCGGAGAACGCGACGCCGGGCTTCCTGCGCGCCGACGCGTCGGCCACCACGAGCAACGTGGCGACCGTCGTCTTCGACGTGCGCGTCGACCCGGGCGTCGCCGACGGCACCATCCTCTCCAACCAGGGCTTCGTCAGCGCGGTGGGCGGCGGCGTCACCGACCGTCCGTCGGACGATCCGCGGACACCCGAGCCGGACGATCCGACCCGCAACGTCGTCGGCAACTCGGCCTTGCTCTTCGCGACGAAGCGCGTGGCGCTGGCGGTCGACCAGGGCACGCCGGGCGTCGTCGATCCGGGCGACGTGCTGCACTACACGATCGCCGTCGTGAACAACGGCGCGGTGGCGGCGACCGGCGTCGTGCTCTCCGACGTGGTGCCGGCGAACACCACGTACGTCGCGAACACCACCACGCTGAACGGCCTGGCCGTGGGCCAGCCCGACGGCGGCGTGTGGCCGCTCGTCGCCGGCATTCCGATCAGCTCCTCGAACCTCACGCCGCCCCTCCCCGGCGCCGGCGCGGGCACGATCAGCTCGCTCCAGACCGCGGTGGTCGAGTACAACCTGCGCGTCGACGACGGCGTGCCGGGCGGCACGATCATCAGCAACCAGGCCGTGGTGCGCAGCACCGGGCTGCCGGATCTCCTGACCGACGGCGACGGCGATCCGACCACGGGCCCCGAGCCGACCGTGGTGGTGGTGGGCGACGGCCAGCAGCTCCAGATCACCAAGCAGGTGATGGTGGTCGGCGGCGGGCCGGCGCTCCCCGGCGCGCAGCTCGAGTACACGGTGCACGTGCTCAACGCCGCGGTGGTGCCGGCCTACGAGGTCGTGCTCACGGACGACCTCGACGCGGCGACGCCCGGCCTGCTGCTCTACGTGAACGCGTCCGCCACGCTGAACGGCTCCACGGCCGGCGTCGCCGTCGCGGGCAACGTCATCACGGCCAGCTACTCCGCCGTGTACGGCCCGCTCCAGCCCAGCGCATCGGTGACGCTGCGCTTCCGCGCCACGATCGCCGCCACCGCCGCGATGGGGACGACCGTCACGAACACCGGCACGGTCACCTGGAACACGCCACCGCAGACGGCGAGCGCGAGCGTCTCGATCGACGTGGGCGGCGTGCCGGGCTTCGGCGTGCTGAGCGGACGCGTCTGGCACGACGCCGACTTCGACAAGGCGGTGGGGGGCAGCGAGCGCCTGTTCGAGGGCTGGATCGTCGACCTGTACCGAGACGGCCAGCTCTTCCTGTCGGTCATCACCGATGCCATGGGCACGTACCGCATCGAGTCGCTCGCACCGAACGACACGAGCGGCGTCGCCTACGAGCTGCGCTTCCACGCGCCGGACGCCGGCCCCCGCACCGCTTCGCTCGGCAACGGCGACTCTCCCTTCACGAATGGTCCCCAGCGCATCAGCGGCATCGTGGCGCACTCGGGCGAGGTCCTTCCGAACCTGAACCTGCCGCTCGATCCGAACGGCGCCGTCTATGCCGCGCTCGGGCGCACGCCGATCGGCGGCGCGACCCTCATGCTGCTCGACGCGAGCGGCGGGTCGGCGCTGCCCTCCTCCTGCTTCGACGATCCGGTGCAGCAAGGTCAGCTCACGCGCGCCGACGGCTTCTACAAGTTCGACCTGAACTTCTCGAGCCCGGCCTGCCCGAGCGGCCACGCCTACCTGATCGCGATCACCCCACCCGGCGCCGGCTACACCGCGGGCTACTCGCAGCTGATCCCGCCGACGTCCGGCGCCAC
Source organism: uncultured delta proteobacterium (assembly GCA_963716895.1). Classification (GTDB taxonomy): domain Bacteria; phylum Myxococcota_A; class UBA9160; order UBA9160; family UBA6930; genus JBFIYM01. The sequence continues at coordinate 689,993 of CAVQUJ010000010.1, read as the reverse complement.
GACGGCGCCGCTCTCCGTGACGACGTGTCCGGGCGGCCTCGACGATGCGGTGCCGGCGACCGACCGCTGCGAGGCGCAGCCCTCCGAGCTGCCGCCCGACGTCAGCGTGCAGGCCCGCAGCGCCGGCACGAAGTACTACGTGCACCTGCTCCTGGACGAAAGCCGCTCGCCGGCCACGAGCCAGATCTTCAACAACCACATCCCGCTCGACCCGGTGCTGAACGGCGTCGTCGGTATCAGCAAGACGACGCCGCTCGTCAACGTGAGCCGCGGCCAGCTGGTGCCCTACGACATCACGGTCACCAACCAGCTCGCCGCCCCGCTCACCGACGTCACGGTGGTGGACCGCCTCCCCGCCGGCTTCCACTACGTCGACGGCTCCGCGGAGATCGACGGCGTGCCGACCGCGCCCACCGTCGCCGGTCTGGAGCTGAGCTGGGCCGGCCTCACCGTGCCCGGTGCGGGGCACCTCCGGATCCGGCTGGTGCTCTCGGTGGGCGCCGGCGTCAACGAGGGCGAGTACGTGAACCGCGCCTGGGCCGTGAACGGCCTGACCGGCACGATGCTGACCGGCGAAGCCCACGCCACCGTGCGCGTCATCCCGGATCCGACCTTCGACTGCACCGACGTGTTCGGGAAGGTCTTCGACGACGCCAACCGCAACGGCGCGCAGGACGGGACGGAGCGCGGCCTCCCGGGCGTGCGACTGGTGACGACGCGCGGCCTCGTCGTGACCACCGACGCCTTTGGCCGCTTCCACATCAGCTGCGCGATCACTCCCGACGAGAGGCGCGGAAGCAACTTCGTCCTCAAGCTCGACGACCACACGCTGCCGAGCGGCTTCCGCCTGTCCGGCCGGCAGACGCAGGTGAAGCGCGCGACGCGCGGCAAGGCGCTGAAGTTCAACTTCTCTGCCTCGATCTTCCGCGTCGTCGCCCTCGACATGGCGGACCCGGTGTTCCAGCCGGCCTCCATCGAGATGCGCCCGCAGTGGCAGCCGAGGATCGCGCTGCTGCTCGAAGAGCTGAAGAAGGCTCCCGCCACGCTCCGCCTGTCGTACGTCGCCGACGTCGAGGACCCGGACCTCGTCGAGCGCCGCGTGGCGGCGGTGGAGGCGCAGATCCGCGCGGCGTGGGAGGCGCTCGCATGGAACTACGAGCTCACGATCGAGCGCCAGGTGTTCTGGCGTCGCGGCGGCCCGCCCGAGGTCCCCGCCGCGGCGCGGGAACGGGCAGGTGACCGTGATGTCGAAGCGAGCCCGACTCCTGCTCCTGGTCGCCTTGCTCAGCTCCTCGGCCGCACTGGCCGAGGGCGTGAGCGAGGTCGTTCCCGGCGCGGCCACGGAGCGCCATCTGCCGAGCGACGCGCCGCTCACGCAGTGGGCGCGCGACCCGAACGAGCTCGCGACGCAGTCCGGCGATCAGCTCGAGAAGCGCGAGGTCCTCGCGCCGCACGTGAAGACGATGAAGCTCAAGAACGTCGTTCCGCCGATCCACTTCGAGTCCGGCGTCGCGGACATCCCGCCCAGCACGGTGGAGAAGCTGCGCCGCGTGCTCGACGGCATGACGCATCTCCAGAACGTCCGGCTGCACCTCGTCGGGCACGCCGACGACCAGCCGCTGTCGAGCGCGCTGGCCGGCGTCTACGGCGACAACGCGGGGCTCTCGCGCGAGCGCGCCGCCGAGGTGGCCGAGTTCATCCAGCGGCAGCTGATGCTCCCGCCCGAGGCGATCGCCTTCGAGTGGGCGGGCGACAGCCAGCCGATCGCCTCGAACGCCACGCCCGAGGGGCGGGCGCAGAACCGGCGCGTCGAGGTCGAGGTCTGGTACGACGAGCTCGAGACCCGGCCCGCGACGGAGGAGGTCGTGGTCCCCCACGAGATCAAGCGCCTCAAGGTCTGTCGCACCGAGACGGTCTGCAAGATGCGCTACCGCGAAGGGCAGGAGCGCCGCGCGCGGGTCCGGAACCTGGTCGCGCCGCTCCGCTATGGCGACGACACCGTGGGCGTGCCGGACGACTTCGTCCGCCAGGTCGCCGACGCGCTGCACAACCTCGGCGACAAACAGAACGTCATGGTGAAGCTCATCGGCTTCACGGACGACGCCCCGCTCACCGGTCGGATCAACACCATCTACGGCACCCATCTCGCGCTGTCGACGGCCCAGGCGCACCGCGTGGCGCTGGCGCTCCAGGACGCGCTGCACCTGCCGAGCGCGGCCGTCGTCAGCGAAGGCCGTGGCGAGAGCCAGCCCGTTGCTTCGAACGAGAGCGAGCGCGGCCGGGCCGCGAACCGTCGCGTCGAGGTGGAGTTCTGGCACGACGACCCGCTGCAGGAGCTGCCCGACGAGCCGCAGCCCTGTCCGGACACGGCGGGCGACGAGGTGATGACCCGCGTCTACGACCCGCCGTGGGGCCCGATCGCGCCGCTGCCGATCGAACAGGGCCAGCCGGTGATCCCGCCGGGCACCGCCGACGACCTGCGCCGCGCGCTCTCCGAGGTCGCGGACAAGACCCACCCGCGGCTGCGCTTCGTGGGCTACACGGCAAACGAGCCGCTCGACCGCCGCACCGCGCTCGTGTACGGCGACGACGTCGGTCTCGCGACGGATCGGGCCCGCCGCGCGATGGAGGCGGTCCGGTCGCAGCTCGGGCTGCCCGATGCCCAGCTCGAGCACGAGGGGCGGGGCTACGTCCAGTCGAGCGACGTCGTGAACGGCGGCTTCATCCAGGGCCAGACGTCCCACGTCGCCGTCGAGGTCGTCTACGACGAGCGCGTGCCGCGCGACGATCTGGACGGCGTCGACGTCACGCCGCTCACCCGCGAGCTGGGCCCGAAGGACCCGCTCGCGCTCAACCTGATGCGCATCACCGTCGACGGCAAGCCGACGGACGATCCGGGCCGCAGCTCGGCCGACATCCAGCGCTGCACGGACGTCGCGCTCGAGCAGGCCGACATCCAGTTCCGCTTCGATGACCTGAAGGCCGAGCCGCGGCTCAGCGTGACGGCAAAGCCCAACTCGGTGCCCGTCCCGGAGCCCGGCGGCGCCGCCACGGAGGCGTCGACCGTCCGCTTCCGGATGTACACGAACTACGCCCACTTCATCGAGCGCGCGGAAGTGCGGATCTTCGCGAAGGGCCAGTCGCTGCAGGCGGAGCCACTCGGCGTCGTGCCCGTCCCGTCCGACGGCGTCGTCGCGTGGCAGCCGCCCTCCGACCCGTTCCCGGCGCCGATTCGCGAGCTCCAGTACATGCTCCGCGTCTACGACGCCTCGGGTCGGTTCGACGAGACGGAGCCGCAGTGGCTCTGGCTCTACCACTCGAACGCGCCCGCGCCCGGGCCCGCACCGGCGCCGGAGCTGCGAGCGCCGGACGGCCAGCTCGCCGGGTACGGGGAGAGCCGGATCGCGTTGCGGAACATCGCGCTCGGCAGCGTCGGCGGCGTCCAGGTGCACGGCACGGGCGTGCCGCCGGCCCACTACGTCTCCGTGGCGGGCGCGCCGGTTCCCATCGACGAGGCCGGGAACTTCGTGGCCGAGGCGATCCTGCCGGCGGGGCTGCATACGGTGGAGGTCGCCGTGCTCGACGAGGCGGGAAACGGCGACCTCTACCTGCGGGACTTCGAGCTCGAGAAGAGCACCTGGTTCTACGTCGGACTCGCGGACGTCACGCTGTCCACGAACGACACGAGCGGCGCGGAAAAGGCGCTCCAGGGCGAGAACGCGCCTCGCGATTCCGACTCGTCGGCGGACGGGCGCCTCGCGTTCTACGTGAACGGCAAGTTCGGCGAGGACTGGGGAGTCACGGCGAGCGCCGACACCCGCGAGGGCAAGATGTCGGAGCTGTTCACCAACTTCCTCGAGAAGCAGCCGGAGTCGCTGCTGCGGCGCATCGATCCGGACTACTACTACCCGACCTACGGCGACGACAGCGTCACCCAGGAGACGGCGCCGACCCTCGGCAAGTTCTTCGTCAAGCTGACCAAGGCTGAGAGCAGTGCCATGTGGGGCAACTTCAGGGTCGGCTACCTCGGCAACGAGCTGGCCCAGGTCGATCGCGGCCTCTACGGCGCCAACCTGCACTACCAGTCCCCCTCGACGACGAAGTTCGGCGAGCAGCGCCTGGTGCTCGACGGCTTCGGCGCCGAGCCGGGCACGCTCCCGAGCCGGGAGGAGTTCCTTGGCACGGGCGGCTCGCTCTACTTCCTGCGCCACCAGGACCTGCTGGTCGGCTCGGACCGCGTTCGGATCGAGGTGCGCGACCAGGACTCCGGCCTCGTCGTCGCCGTGAAGAACCTGCGGCCCGTGCTCGACTACGACATCGACTACATCCAGGGCCGCATCATGCTGACGGAGCCCCTGTCTGCGACCGCCGACGGCCTCCAGCTCGTACGCACCGACGGCGTGTCCGGCGACGAGGCGTGGCTGGTCGTCCAGTACGAGTTCAGCCCCGGCGTCGACGAGATCGACGCCTGGGCGACCGGCGGCCAGGGCCAGTACTGGTTCAACGACTGGCTCAAGGTCGGGCTCACCGCGAACGGCAACAACGACGGCGAGTCCGACAGCAGCCTCTACGGCGGCGACCTCACGCTGCGAAAGACCACCGACACCTGGTTCAAGCTGCAGGCCGGCAGGAGCGAGGGGCTCGTCTCGACCTCGCTGTTCTCGGACGACGGCGGCTTCGGCTTCGCCGGCGTCCCGGGCGTGGACCTCGCCCAAGCCGACGCCGAGGCCTACCGGGCGGACCTCAACGTCGGCCTCGCCGACCTCTTCCAGGGCGCCGGCGGACGCCTCAGCCTGTATGGGCAGCGCCTCGGCGCCGGCTACACCGCGCCCGGCCAGACCGCGCTCACCGACACCGACCAGTTCGGCGGCCTGTTCAAGCTGCCGCTGACCGAGAGGCTGGACCTGTCCGCCAAGGCCGACCACATGAAGCAGACCGACGCGCTCACCACGACCGCCGCGGAGCTCGACCTCGGCTACAAGCTGAGCGACCGCTGGAGCATGGGCGGCGGCGTCCGGAACGACGACCGCACGAACGACTCGCCGATCTCGCTGGCCACCCAGCAGGAAGGCAACCGCACGGACGCGGTGGTACAGCTGGCCTACGACTCGCTCGAGAAATGGCGCAGCTATGGCTTCGTGCAGGAGACGCTCGCCAAGTCGGGCGATCGGGACAGCAACGGCCGCGTGGGCGTCGGCGGCTCCTATCGCGTGAGCGACAAGCTGCGTTTCGACGGCGAGGTCTCGGAGGGCGACCTCGGGCCGGGCGCGAAGGTCGGGACGGCCTATCAGCAGTCCGACCGCACGAGTCTGTATCTCAACTATGCGCTCGAGAACGAGCGCACGGACAACGGCATGTTCGCGCGCGGCGCCAACCTGATCACCGGCATGAAGACCCGCCTCTCGGACAGCACCAGCGTCCAGGCGGAACGGAGGCAGCAGACGTCGGACCAGCTGAGCGGCCTCACGAACACTGCGGGTGTCACGCTGTCACCGACGGACCGTTGGAACATCGGCGCCAACGTGGACGTGGGCACCCTGGTGAACCGGCTGACCGACGCCCAGATCGACCGCAAGGCGACCGGCCTCCACCTCGGCTACGGCTTCGACAAGCTCCAGCTCTCGAGCGGCCTCGAATACCGCAAGGACGAGATCGAGCAGTTGACCGGGACGACGACGGATCGCACGACGTGGCTGTTCCGGAACAGCTTCAAGTTCCAGACCACGCCGGACTGGCGTGTGCTCGGAAAGTTCAACTTCTCCGACAGCAACAGCTCAGAGGGGGGCTTCTTCGACGGCGGCTTCACCGAGGCCGTGCTCGGCTTCGCATACCGGCCGGTGACGAACGACCGCCTCAACGTCCTCGGCAAGTACACCTACTTCTACAACCTCCCGGCCACGGACCAGTTCACCCTGATCGAGGACGTGAACGATCAGTACGTTCAACAGAGCCACGTCGTGTCTCTCGACCTCTCGTACGATCTCACCGCGAGCTGGTCGATCGGCGGAAAGTACGCCTACCGCCTGGGCCAGCTGAGCCTCGACCGGGAGAATCCCGACTTCTTCCGCAACGACGCGCACCTCTACGTCCTGCGGACCGATTGGCGCTTCCTGAAGAACTACGAAGGCTCGCTCGAGGGGCGCCTGCTGGACCTGCCGGACGCCGGCGACCGCCGCACGGGCGCGGTGTTGACGATCTACCGCTACGTGGGAGACCACCTCAAGATCGGCATCGGCTACAACTTCACCGACTACTCGGATGACCTCACGGATCTGAGCTACGACGACCGCGGTGTGTTCCTGAACCTGGTCGGATCCATGTGATAGCCGGTGCCCGTCGTTCGCGGACGCACCCCGTGGCTCGGAGGCACGACGAGATCTGCTCGCAGCGGTGCGGCTGCCTCGCCACCGAGATCGCGACGCAGGTGCAGGCGAAGCTCGGGATCGAGGCGACGGCGAGAAGACGGGAGCCGACGGCCGGATTCGAACCGGCGACCTGGCTGATTACGAATCGCGCCACGGGGATTCTGGGGCGTCGCGCCGAGTTGTGCGGCGTCGCCTGTCCCTCGCGATTCCGCCCACTTGGCCGCCTCAGGGTTGTACGGCGTAGTGCCCGATGGTCCCGAGACGCCGCGCCAGCGATGTCTGAGCGATGTCTGGCGGGCCTGATCAGCTGGTCCGCCCGGCGTCGCCGAGCGCGAAGACCAGCGATGTCTCGGCGGCTGAGGCTGCCGGACGAATTCGGCGCCCTCGTTGGCGAGCAACAGCGAGAGGATCTGTGCGACGCGCGCGCTCGCGATGCTCGAGGCGGTATTCGGGTAGCTCGACCTCGCGGTGCTCGTGGCGCGGCTGGTGAGCCTCCATGCGCGCAAGGAGTGAAACCGCCTCGTGGCCCGCGACCGGCTGCTCTGCTAGGAGAGCGCTCGAGGAGTGCGTCCGACGCCGATCTCCGACACCGAAACGCGAGCCTCGGAGGTCGCGCTCGACCGGACGACGTGGAAGCGCTTCGCCGGCGCCGTGCGCAGCCTCGCGCGCTCCCGGGTCGGGGGCCGGGCCGGACTGCTCTTCGCGACGCTCCTCCTCTTGATGCTCGCCATCAACGCGCTGAACGTGGTGAACAGCTACGTCGGGCGCGACTTCATGACGGCGATCGAGCAGCGGAGCCGCGTGGAGTTCGTCTCGCAGGCCCTTCTCTATGCGGGCGTGTTCGCGCTCTCCACGCTCGTGGCCGTGCTGTTCCGATTCGTCGAAGAGCGCCTCGGACTGCTCTGGCGGGGGTGGCTCACCGCCCAGATGGTGGAGCGCTACCTCGCGGGCGACGCGTATCTGCACCTCAAGGAGCGCGGCGCGGTCGCCAACCCGGATCAGCGGATCGCCGACGACGCGCGTTCGTTCACCGCGAGCACGCTGTCCTTCGCGCTCATGTTCCTGAACGGCACGTTCACGATCCTGGCGTTCTCGGGCGTGCTGTGGTCGATCAGCCCGCCGTTGTTCGTCGTGGCGGTCGGCTATGCGGGGCTGGGTTCCGCGTTCACCCTCGTCTTCGGGCGGCCGCTCATCCGACTCAACTACGACCAGTCCGACCGCGAGGCGAGCTTCCGCGCCGAGCTCGTGCACGTGCGCGAGAACGCCGAGTCGATTGCGCTGCTGCGGCGCGAGGGTCGGCTCGGAGCCCGGCTCGCGTGGCGGCTCGACGCGCTGCTCGCGAACGCGAGGCGCATCATCGCCGTGAACCGGAACCTCTCGTTCTTCACGACCGGCTACAACTACGGCATCCAGCTCATCCCGGCGCTCATCATCGGTCCCCTGTTCATCGGCGGTCAGGTGGAGTTCGGCGTGATCACGCAGTCCGCGATGGCGTTCTCGCAGCTGCTCGGGGCGTTCTCGCTCGTAGTCACGCAGATCCAGTCGCTCTCCTCGTATGCGGCGGTGCTGGCGAGGCTCACCGGCCTAGCGACGGGCGTCGACAACGCGACCCTGCCCGCCGCATCCGCGCCCGGGAGCCTCGAGGTGGAAGGGCGGCTCGCGTACGAGGACCTGACGCTCCGCTCGAGACGCGACGGCTCCGTCTTGGTCGAGCGGCTGCGCGTCGAGGTCTCGCGTGGGACGCGCGTCCTCGTGACCGGGCCGGAGGACGCGCAGCTCGCGCTGTTCCGCGCCACGGCGGGCCTCTGGGATACGGGGGACGGACGCATCATCCGGCCGCCGGCCGACCGGATCATGTTCCTGCCCGAGCGCCCCTATCTGCCTCCGGGAACGCTTCGCGAGGTCCTGCTCCGGACGAAGCACGAGGGGGACGTCGCCGACCCTACGATCGTGGCGGTGCTCGGAGAGCTCGGGCTCGAGCCGCTGCTCGCACGCGTGGGCGGACTCGATGTCGAGCGCGACTGGGACGACGAGCTCTCGCTCTCGGAGCAGCAGCTGGTCGCGGTCGCGCGGGTCGTGCTCGCGGCCCCGAGCTTCGCCGTGTTCCAGAGCCCCGGCACCACCCTCGGCGCGGAAGCGCTCGAGCGCGTGGTGGTGCGGCTCTCCGGAGCCTCGGTCGGGTGCCTCGTGTTCGGAGCGCCCGCCGGCGCGAGCGACGGCTGGGACGCCGTGCTCGAGCTCCGCCCCGGCGGCGCCTGGGCCTGGCAGCCGGCGCCGAAGCAGGGAGTGGTGGTATGAGCCCGAGATCCTGCCGCTTCCGGCTCGAGTAAGGCGGGCTAGCGGACGACGATAGCGAGGCCTCGTGAGTGACGACGTTGCAGCACTGAACAGCGTTCCGACGGAGGAGGAGCTGAACCAGCTTCAGCTGACGACGCTCCAGTACTACCTGCACGAGGCCAACCCGGCCAACGGCCTGATCCGCGACAAGACCGATCCCAGCGCTCCTTGCAGCATCGCCGCCGTGGGCCTCGCTCTGGCGACCATCCCGGTGCTCGTCGAACGCGGCGTGATCTCCCGCGAGTTCGCGCCCGCGGTTGCGTTGCAAACACTGCGCTTCTTTCGCGACAGCCCGCAGGGGCCGGAGCCGGATGCAACAGGCTACAAGGGCTTCTACTACCACTTCCTCGACATGAAGACCGGTCGGCGCGTCTGGGAGTGCGAGCTCTCGACGATCGACTCGGCATTCCTCTTCGCCGGGATGCTCACCTGTGCCGCCTACTTCGACGCGGATACCGAGGAGGAGTCCGAGGTCCGCCGGCTGGCGGACGAGCTCTACCGTCGGGCGGACTGGCAGTGGGTGCTCGTCGGCGGCGCGGCGGTCTCCCACGGCTGGCGACCCGAGACAGGCCTCCTCCCGTATACCTGGACCGGCTACGACGAAGCGCTGCTGGTGTACCTGCTCGGCCTCGGTTCGCCGACTTTTCCGCTGCCGGGCGAGAGCTACTCCGCCTACTGTTCGACCTACCAGTGGAAGACGATCTACGGCCGGGAGCTTCTCTACTCCGGGCCACTGTTCACGCACCAGCTCTCGCACCTCTGGATCGACTTCCGCGGCCTCCGGGACGCGTTCATGCGGGAGCACGGCAGCGATTATTTCGAGAACACTCGCCAGGCGACATACGTCCACCAGGAGTACGCGCGGCGCAACCCGCTCGAGTTCGCCGGCTATGGCGAGTACTGCTGGGGCATCACGGCGACCGACGGCCCGGGTTGGGAGACGCGTCGCGTGAACGGCATCGAGCGTCAGTTCTTCGGCTATCACGCACGCGGAGCTCCCTACGGTCCCGACGACGGAACGTTGGCGCCGTGGGTGGCGGTCGCTTCGCTCCCCTTCGCTCCCGAGATCGTGATCCCCACCCTCCGCGCCATGGCCCGGCTCGAGCTCGGCGCGACGACGCGTTACGGCTTCAAGCCTTCCTTCAACCAGACCTACGCGGTGCCAGACAGTCCGACGGGCTGGTGGGTCACCCCACATCACTTCGGCATCGACCAAGGTCCGGTGGCCCTGATGATCGAGAACTACCGCACCGCCTTGATCTGGGAGATCATGCGCCGCTGCCCGTACGTGAAGGTCGGACTGCGCCGTGCGGGCTTCCGGGGCGGCTGGCTCTGAAGCGTGTCGGCAGGGCCGGAGGAAACGCTCCCGATCTGGGAAGACCTGATGCAGGCGCGCGCACGATCCTCGATCAGCTGGCGCCGTACTACGACCCGGACGCCTCGGCTACCGAGCCGGCGACGCGCTGATGGCGGTGCGCCGCGCCGGCCCGATGCTTCTTCGACCGCGATGTCGAGCACGCGATCGCCCGGCGCACGACGACGCCCCGCTCGCGGGTCACTGTGACGGCTTCTCGCCTTCGCGGACCGCGCGCTCCAGAACCTCGACGGTGAACTGATCGTCAGGCAGGAGGGCTTCCTGCGCGTGGCTGTCGAGCATCAGATGGGTGGTCGTCTCGGTCTCGCGGTCGTGCATGATCGCGGAGTGCAGGACCCAGAGCTCGCCGTGCTTGACATGGGAGTGCCAGTCGGCGGTCAGCTCCTTGCCCGGCAATTTCTTGCCGGGCCGGAAGAAGCGAATGCGGAGCGGCAGGCAGCTCTCCTGGTCGAGCGCGAACACGATCCGCTCCCAGATGGAGTCGCGCGGTCGGACCTCGATTACGTACACGGGTCGGTCGCTGACCTGCTCAACGGGAAGCTCCACGATCTCGGCGGCTCCCGGGCGCCAACCGTGCTGGACGCGCTCGAGGTCCTCGTACGAAAAGTCCGTCCCGAACATCCGCTGGGTACGCTCCGCGCCCCGGATCGGGCGGGGCGTCGGCTGTTGCGGAGAGGCCAGGTAGATGTCGCTCTCGCGATCCTCTCGTTGGAGCATCAGCAGCGACGTCCCGCGCAGGTTCTCGGGCCGCTCGACGCGGAGGAAGAGCTGGCCGAGGCCCTGCTCGTTCCGCCGTCCGTACAGGCTCAGCACGAGCACCGTCCTCTCGCCGGCCTGGTCGTGCGCGGTGAGGCGCAACGCACGCACGCTGTTGGGCTCGGGTCTGCGTTCGAAGCAGGCCAACGCCGCGCTGGCCGCCTCGGCGGCGCTCGGCGGGCACAGGGCCAGGCAGAGAGCGGCGAGCGCGAGGGCCTTCATCCGCGGCGAGGTTAGGAGAGCGCCCTATGCTTTTCGAGACCCGCCTGGCGCTACACGCCGCGCATCGTCCCGTGTGGCGCCTCGCCACGCACCGCGGCCGAAGGCCACGAGCCGCGGCGTGCAAAGGGGGCCGGAGCGCCCGACTGTACGGGCATACGTCTTGCTATCTGCCTGCATCGGGAGGGATCGGTGAATCGCGCCCGTGCGGCGCATGAACGCATCCGCGCCAGTCGGAGCCGATCCAAGGTCCAACGCCAGGAATCGGAATCGGGGATGGGATGGAGATCACCGCGCGACGACGCCTGCTCTGGGTTCTCGCGGGGATCGCTGTCGCGGCGCTCGGTGCCGCCGCGTACGGCTTCTACTGGCTGCGCCAACCGCAGCTTCCCACCGGCTTCGCCTCCGGCAACGGCCGGATCGAGGCCACCGAGTACGACATCGCCGCCAAGTACGCGGGCCGCGTCGTGGAGGTGCGCGTGAAGGAAGGCGACCTGGTCGAGAAGGGCCAGGTGCTCGCCCAGATGGACATCGAGGTGCTCGACGCGCAACGACGCGAGATCACGGCCCAGCTGGAGATGGCTCGCAGGAGCGAGCAACAGGCGCGCGCCGTATTGGCCCAGCGCGACAGCGAGCGGAAGCTGGCTCGCGTGGACCTCGCGCGCACGCAGGCGCTGGTCGAGGAGGAGGTGGCGAGCGAGCAGCAGCTCGACCACGACCGGACCCGGAGCGAGACCTCGGAGAGCGCCTTCGTCGCCGCGCAGGAGCAGGTGAACGAGGCGGAGTCCGCCATCGCCGCGGCCGCCGCGAGCCTCCAGAGGATCCAGACCCAGATCGGCGAGAGCACGCTCTACTCGCCGATCCGCGGCCGCGTGATCTACCGGCTCGCCGAGCCGGGCGAGGTGATCGACGCGGGCGGCAAGGTCGTCACGATCCTCGACCTCGCCGACGTCTACATGACGATCTTCCTTCCCACCGACCAGGCGGGCCGCGTCGCGCTCGGCGCGGAAGCGCGTATGGTGATCGACGCGATCCCGGACTTCGTGCTTCCCGCCAGCGTGTCGTTCGTCTCGCCGGAGGCGCAGTTCACGCCGAAGGAGGTGGAGACGCGCACGGAGCGCGAGAAGCTGATGTTCCGCCTCAAGGTGAAGATCGACCCGGCGCTGCTCGAGCAGCACCTCGCGCAGGTGAAGACGGGCATGCCCGGCCTCTCCTACGTCCGCCTCGCCGACGGCGGCGAGTGGCCCGAGTACCTCGCCGTGAAGCTGCCGCCGTGAGCGGAGCGGCCGCCCCCGCCGCGCGGCTCCGCGGCGTCACGCATCGGTACGGGAAGACGCTCGCGCTCGACGGCGTCGATCTGGACATCCCGGCGGGCGGCATGGCGGGCGTGATCGGGCCCGACGGCGTCGGCAAGTCGACGCTCCTCGGCCTCGTGACGGGCGCGCGCGCGATCCAGACCGGAACCGTCGAGGCGCTGGGCGGCGACCTCCGCGACGTCGCCTTCCGCTCCCTCGCGGCCGACCGGATCGCGTACATGCCGCAGGGCCTGGGCAAGAACCTCTACCCGACGCTCTCGGTGTTCGAGAACGTCGACTTCTTCGGCCGCCTGTTCGGGCACGCGCGCGCCGAGCGCAAGGAGAAGATCGAGGAGCTGCTCCAGGCCACGGCGCTGGCTCGCTTCCGCGACCGCCCGGCCGGGAAGCTCTCGGGCGGCATGAAGCAGAAGCTGAGCCTCTGCTGCGCGCTGATCCACGACCCAGAGCTGCTGGTGCTCGACGAGCCCACCACCGGGGTGGATCCGCTCTCGCGGCGCCAGTTCTGGGAGCTCGTCGATCGCATCCGCGAGCGCCGGCCCGGCATGACTGTGGTGGTGTCGACCGCCTACATGGAGGAGGCCGAGGAATTCGGCTGGCTCGCCGCGATGAACGCCGGCCGGGTGCTAGCGACGGGAACCCCCAGGGAGCTGATGGAGCGCACCGCGACGCGCGACCTCGACGCGGCCTTCATCGCGCTGCTGCCCGACGAGGCGCGGCGCGGCCACCGCGAGCTGCACGTACCGCCGCGCAAGAGCACGGGCGGCGAGCCCGTCATCGAAGCCGAAGGCCTGACGCGCCGCTTCGGCGACTTCGTCGCCGTCGACCACGTCAGCATGCGCATCGAGCGCGGCGAGATCTTTGGCTTCCTCGGCTCGAACGGCTGCGGCAAGACGACGACGATGAAGATGCTGACGGGCCTCCTGCCCGTGAGCGAAGGGCGCGCCCGCCTGCTCGGCCGCGACGTCGAAGCGCGCGAGGGCGACGTGCGCAGGCAGATCGGCTACATGACGCAGGCGTTCTCGCTCTACGGCGAGCTCAGCGTGCGCCAGAACCTGGTGCTGCACGCGCAGCTCTTCGAGCTTCCGCCGGAGCGTGTCGGTCCCCGCGTCGACGAGCTGATCGAGCGCTTCGACCTGCGCGAGCACGTCGACCAGCTCGCCGACGCGCTGCCGCTCGGGATCCGCCAGCGACTGTCCCTCGCCGTCGCAATCGTGCACTCGCCCGAGATGCTGATCCTCGACGAGCCGACGTCGGGGGTGGACCCGGTGGCGCGCGACGGATTCTGGGAGCTGCTCATCGATCTCTCGCGCAATCAGGGCGTCACGATCTTCGTCTCGACCCACTTCATGAACGAGGCCGAGCGCTGCGACCGCATCTCGCTGATGCACGGGGGCCGCGTGCTCGTTAGCGACACTCCGGCGGCGATCGTGCGCGCGCGGGGCGCCGCCTCGCTCCAGGAGGCGTTCATCTCCCATCTCGAGGAGGCGGGCGGCAGGACCGCCGAGGCGCCGCCTTCCGAAGGCAAGATCACCGCGCGGCCGCACTCCGCCCGGCGGAAGGCGTTCTCCCCCGCGCGCCTCTTCGCCTACGCGCAGCGCGAGGCCCTCGAGCTGCAGCGCGATCCGATCCGCCTGAGCTTCGCGCTCGGCGGCGCGCTCCTCCTGATGGTGATCTTCGGCTACGGGCTCCGGCTCGACGTCGAGGACGTGCGCTTCGCGGTGCTCGATCAGGACGGCAGCCACGAGAGCCGAGACTACGCGCGCGCCTTCTCCGGCTCGTACTACTTCCTGGAGCAGCCGCCGATCACGGATCCCGCCGACGTGGACCGGCGCATGCGCCGGCACGACGTCTCCGTCGTGATCGGGATCCCGCCCGACTTCGGCCGCGACCTGCGCGCGCGCCGCGAGCAAGTGGAGGTCGGCGTCGCGATCGACGGCGCGATGCCGTTCCGCGGCGAGACGATCAAGGGCTACGTCCAAGGCGTGCATCGGAGCTACATGCTGGACGTCGCGCGCCGCGAGGGGATCTCGGTGCCGGTGCCGGCCGAGCTCGAGTTCCGATACCGATACAACCAGGGCTTCGAGAGCATCGTCGCGATGGTGCCGGCCGTGATCCCCATGCTGCTCATCATGTTGCCGGCGATGCTGACCGCGCTCGGCGTCGTGCGCGAGAAGGAGCTCGGCTCGATCACGAACCTCTACGTCACACCGGTGACGCGTACGGAGTTCCTGCTCGGGAAGCAGCTGCCCTACGTCGTCCTCGCCATGCTGAGCTATCTCACGCTCGTCGGGCTGGCCGTGTTCGTGTTCGGCGTGCCGGTCAAGGGCAGCTTCCTCGCGCTCACGGTCGGCGCGCTGCTCTACGTGATGGGCACGACGGCCCTCGGCCTCGTCTTCTCGATCTTCACGAACACGCAGGTCGCGGCGCTCTCTGGCGCGGCGATCCTCACGCTGGTCCCGACGGTCTCGTTGTCGGGCCTGATCCATCCGGTCGGGTCGCTCGAGGGACTGGGCGCGCTGGTCGGCAGGCTGTTCCCCGCCACGTATTTCATCCTGCTGTGCCGCGGAGCGTTCTCCAAGGGGCTCGCCTTCCACGAGCTCTTGCCGCAGCTGCTCACGATCGCCGCCTTCGCGCCGACCTTCCTGCTGTTCAGCGTCGCGATGCTGAAGAAGCAGGGGCGCTAGCCGTGAGCAGCTTCTGGAAGATCTGGCGCCTCGGCGTGAAGGAGCTGCGCAGCCTCTCGCACGACCCGGTGCTGCTGCTCCTGATCGTCGCCTCGTTCTCGCTGCTGGTCTACACGGCGGCGAAGGCCACTTCCCACGAGCTGCGCAACGCACCGATCGCGATCGTGGATCACGACCGCTCGCACCTCTCCGAGCGCATCATCACGGCGTTCTACCCGCCTCGCTTCAAGGTGCCGGACCGGATTCCGGCCACCGCGCTCGACCGAGGCCTCGACCTCGGCACCTACACGTTCGTGCTCGACATGCCGCCCGACTTCGAGCGGGACGTGCTGCAGGGACGGAAGCCCGAGATCCAGGTGAACATCGACGCCACGCGCACGACCCAGGCGTACATCGGCGCCGGCTACATCCAGCGGATCGTGCAGGGCGAGCTCGACGAGTTCATGCGGCGGAGCGGCAAGGCGGCCGAGCTCCCGATCGACCTGGTCACGCGCGTGATGTTCAACCCGAACCTCGACGGGGTCTGGTTCGGCGGGGTGATGGAGGTGATCAACCAGATTACCCTGCTCTCGATCATCCTGACCGGCGCCGCGCTGCTCCGCGAGCGCGAGCACGGCACGCTGGAGCACCTGATGGTGATGCCGCTCGCGCCCTTCCAGATCATGGTGGCCAAGATCTGGGCCAACGGCCTCGTCGTGCTCGTCGCGGCGGCGCTCTCGCTCTGGCTCGTGGTGCAGGGCGCGCTCGGCGTCCCGATCGCGGGGTCAGTCGCGCTCTTCCTCGTCGGGACGGCGCTACACCTGTTCTCGACGACCTCGATCGGGATCCTGCTCGCGACTGTGGTGCGCAGCATGCCGCAGCTCAGCCTGCTGGTGATCCTCGTGATCCTGCCGTTCCTGATCCTCTCCGGCGCAGTGACGCCGCGCGAGAGCCAGCCCGAGGCCATCCGGACGATCATGCTGGCCGCCCCGACCACGCACTTCGTGAGCCTCGCGCAGGCGATCCTCTACCGTGGCGCCGGCCTCGACGTGGTGTGGCCGCAGCTCTGCGCGCTGGTCGCGATCGGCACGGTGGCCTTCGTCGGCGCGCTCGCGCGCTTCCGCCGGTCGGTGAGCCTCGCGTGACCATCCGGAACCTCGAGAGCCTGTTCGCGCCGCGCTCCGTCGCGGTGATCGGGACCGGCGGGCTCGTGGGCCAGGTGCGCGCTGCGCGCGGGGCGAGGCGCCCCCGAAGTTCCCGCGCCTTTTCGCTTGCTGGCGGCGGTCGATCCCCTCTCGAAGGGAGACGAAAATGAGACGCAAGATGAGAGCCGCTGTGGTGCACGAGTTTGGCGGCCCGCTCCGCATCGAAGAGGTCGACGTACCCGAGGTTCGGCCCGGACGGATCTTGGTCGAGATCGAGGCCTCGGGCGTCTGCCATACCGACCTGCATGCCGCCTCGGGAGACTGGCCCGTCAAACCCCGCCTACCGTTCATCCCTGGTCACGAAGGCGTCGGCCACGTCAGTGCCGTCGGCGCGGGCGTCGAGAGCGTGAAGGAGGGCGATCGGGTCGGTGTGCCGTGGCTGCACACGGCCTGCGGTCTCTGCAAGCATTGCCTCTCCGGTTGGGAGACGCTGTGCGGCGCTCAGCAGAACACCGGGTACTCGGTCGACGGCGGATTCGCGGAGTACGTGCTGGCCGATCCGCGCTTCGTCGGGCATCTGCCCGAGCGCTTGGAGTTCGCGGCAGCGGCGCCGATCCTGTGTGCGGGCGTCACCGTCTACAAGGGTCTCAAGGAGACGGACACGCGACCCGGAGACACCGTCGTCGTGTCCGGGATCGGAGGGCTCGGCCACCTGGCGGTGCAATACGCCAAGGCCATGGGACTGCACGTGATCGCGGTCGACGTCGCCGAACAGAAGCTCGAGCTGGCGCGGAAGGTGGGCGCGGATCTGGCGATCGATGCAACGACCCAGGATGCGGTCGCCGAGGTACAGCGCGCATGCGGTGGCGCCGACGGCGTGCTGGTCACCGCGGTGTCGCCCAGAGCGTTCGAGCAGGCGGTCGCCATGCTGGGCAAGAGGGGAACCCTGTCGTTGGTCGGCCTACCGCCCGGCGCGTTCCCGCTTAGCATCTTCGACACGGTGCTCAACCGGAAGACGATCCGCGGCTCGATCGTGGGCACGCGTCTGGATCTGATGGAAGCGTTGGCGTTTGCCGGGGAGGGCAAGGTGAGGTGCCATTACTCGACCGAGGAGCTCGACCACATCAATGCCGTCTTCGACAGAATGCGCACCGGCACGATCGAAGGTCGTGTCGTGCTGAGTGTCTGATGCAGGCCCTCGATGCCTACCCTGACGGGAGGAGAAACGATGATCCGCCGCACCACGCTCGCTCTGGCTCTCGGCCTGCTGTACGCCGGCTTTGGCGCGGCCAGGGCGGATGTCCAGGAAGGGACCCGGAGACGGTCAAGAGCCTGGCCGAGCAGCTTCGCGTGGCGACGAACGCGCTATACGACGCCTTCTACAAGCAGCCGATCCCCGGCGTCGCACAGAACAAGGTGTACTACCGCCTGAAGCAGGACGTCCGCACTCTGCGCACCGACACCGGGCACTTGTCGGACGCGCTCGCGCACGGCGCGGGACGCGATGAAACGCTCCCGATCTGGCAAGATCTGATGCAGGCGGTGCAGAGGGCGATCGACCACGCTGCGAGCGTGTTCACCACCCGGGACGTCGACCAGAAGGCCCGGGCCGCGGCGGCGATACTCGATCAGCTCGCGCCGTACTGCGACCCGGACGCCGCGGGCACCGAGCCAGCGGTACGGTGAGCTATTCCGTGCGATTTTTGGTTCGTCGCGTGTGGGCTGTTCCTCGCCGGAAGCGAGCCTGGCTCCAGCGCCCGCGCGGATCGCGCGTGCGCAGTCGGACGAGAAAGTCATGGGAGAAAGCGGCTGCGGCAAGACCACGCTGATGCGCGACCTGATCGGCCTCCAGGAGCCGGCCGCCGGCATAGGACCGCCGTCTCGAGGGACGAGCTGTAGTATGGGGACGTCGATATCCCCCCGGGCTCGCGTGCTCGCGCTCTCCTTCCTCGCTTTCGTGGGAGCGCTCGCCTGCACGACACCCTGCCGCGAGGGTGCGAGCGCGAACGACTGGCACGCCTTCGAGCACGACCAGGAACGCTGCGAGTTCCAGACGAGCCGGCTCGCCACCGGCGTCGATCCCAGCGACTACCGCGCCTGCATGCGCGCGCGCGGCTGGTGCTCCGCCCCCCAGGCGGACTAAGGGCGGCAGTGCTCTTGGTCGCGCTTGCCATGTTGATCAAGGGGATCAGGGGATTTGGCGTTCGAGCATCCGGAGTTCGCGTCGGCAGGCTTCGCTGAACTCCTTGAGAGGATCGTCGGGACGAGTGAGCACGAACTCCCGCAGCTCCTCCGGCGACAGGTTGGGCCTGAAGATCTGTTCGAGGATCCGGTTGGTAGATCTCTCGGCGGCGGTCAGCACCTCCTCGGAGCAGCGGAGCCGGATCCGGCTGAGGATCGCGTACAGCTCGAACAGCTGCTCGGGACCCGCGAGCTGGTGATCGAGGGCCTCGACCAGGCGCTTCGAGCCCTCGGTGATGAACTCGACGTAGAGGCGCTCCCGTTTGCTGATCTCGGCCTGGACTTGCTCGCGCCGCCCTTGGGTCCGCTGCGTCAGCCAGGCGGTCGCGATCGTGGCCGATCCGCCTACCGCTGAGCCGAGGATCGCCGACAGCGCGGTGAGGACCGCTGTATCCACGCTTCCTCTCCCTTCGTTCGCGTGCCCGGAAGCCGAGCCACGCCTGGGGGCAGCCGAAGGTAGCTAGCTTTCTCGGCGTCCCGGACTTCCGCTAGCTCCGCCCGGGAAGGCGCGCACGATCGCGCCTCGTGTTGCGCGCGGCTTCGAGTAGCGGTCCAGCGCGCGGGCGTCGCGATGCCGGCTGAAGTCGCGCAGCACGCGCTCCGGCAGCGCCTGCCCGAGCGTCGGCTCGGGGCCCAGATGATCCCTCGAGGCGGTACGCTGGCAAACATGCCGACGCTCTGGGGCCGGGCCGCGAGCCCGCTGCGCACCGCACGAGTCGCGTTCTCGCTTGGCCTCCTGGTCTGTCGCGCTCGGCTGCGCGACGCCGGTCGGCATCCGGCGTGTCTCGCTCAGCGAGGTCGATCGGATCCTCGGCGAGAACGCGGTCACGGGCGACGCGCCCAGCGCGCTCTCGCGCCAGATCCTCGCGCGCCTGGGCCTCTCGACCCTGTACGCAGGACGATTCCCGCACGGCGCTCGAGAAGCTCCGCGCTGGGCTTGGCGGACCCGACGAGCACGAGCGGCTCCTGGCGCTCGCCGAGCTCTGGTACGCGACCGCGCGCCAGAGCAACGACCGGGGCGAGTATCTCGCCGCCGCCGTCTGCGCGTACGCCTACATGTTTCCCGTCACGCCGCCGAGTACGCCGCCCAGCTACTACGACTCGCGGACTCACCTCGTCGTCGAAATCTACGATCGCGGGATCGCCAAGGGGCTCGCACTCAGGCGAGTCCAGTCACGGCACCGAGCTCGATCCCTCGCCGCGCGAGGTGCAGATGCCGTTCGGCACGTTCGTCCTCAGCGTCCCCAAGGAAGAGTTCCACTACGGCGGCTATCGCATCGTGCATCCGGTCGCGCTGGGCGATCTCGAGATCCGCGGCATGCGCAATCGCTACTGGCGACCAGGAGCTGGAGTCGCGCTGGCTGCGAGCCTCGTGCCCGCGGAGGGCAGCGAGGTCGATCCGTGGCTGCCGCGAGACGCGAAGGTTCCGGTCACGGCGTTCGTGCGCCTCGAAGAGTTCGCTCCGGATCTTTCGGGCGCGCATGGGACGCTCGAGTTCTACGACGCCGACGAGACCCCCGCGATCACAGTCGGGTCGGCCACCGTGCCGCTCGCGTCCGAGCCGTCGGCCGCGCTCGCGTATCTGCTGGAAGGCTCGCCGGTCTGGGATTTCGAGATCGCGGGCTTCCGGCGTTCGGATCTCCAGGTCGTGGGAGTCTCGGGGGCCCACGGACTCGGCTTTCTGAGCCCGTATCGGCCGGGCCGGATCACCGGTCGTGCTCGTGCACGGAACGCTGTCGAGCCCTGCGCGCTGGGCGGAAATGGCGAACGAGCTGCTCGGTGACCCGCGTATCGCGACGCACTTCCAGCTCTGGTACTTCATCTACAACAGCGGAATTCCCCTCCTGGGATCCGCCGTGGAGCTGCGCGCGGCGCTCCAGAAGGCGGTGCACGACCTCGATCCCGAGGGCAAGGATCCCGCCCTGCGACAGATGGTCATCGTGGGCCACAGCCAAGGGGGACTCCTCACGAAACTCATGGTGGTGTCGAGTGGCAACGCGTTCTGGGAGGTGTGGAGCGACGAGAAGTTCGAGAGCGTCGAGTTCAGCTCGGAGACCCGCACCCTGCTCGAGAACGCGATCTTCTTCGAGCCGCTGCCCTTCGTGAGGCGGGTCATCTTCATCGCCACTCCCCACCGCGGCAGCTTCCTGGCCGAGAACTGGCTCGGAATGCTCGCGCGCAAGCTGGTGAACGCACCGTCCGCGCTGGCCAGGTCGTCGCTGGAGCTCGCGACGCTCAGCAAGAGCGAACGCGTCTTCCGGAGGCCCCTCGTGTTCCCGACTTCGATCGACAACATGGACTGGTCGGATCCGACTCTGCGGACGCTGGCCTCACTGACGATCGCGCCGGGCGTCCACGTGAACTCGATCGTCCCGGTGAAGATCGCTCCGATCGAGACGGGCGACGACGGCGTCGTCCGCTACGAGAGCGCGCACATCGAGCCCGTGGAGTCAGAGCTCGTGGTGCTGGGCTCGGATCACTCGACCCAAGCGAATCCCGAAACCATCGAGGAAGTGCGCCGCATCCTCTACGAGCACGCCGGGATTCACTGACGAACGGCCCCCGGGACGGCGCGACGCCGGCAAAGCGGAGGCTCCGCTGCCGTCGCCTCGCGAGAGCTCGCTCTCGATGGTGTGTGGCGCGAAATGCCGGGGATTCTGCTCGTTGCTGGGGGAGGAGAAAGTCGTGCGTCCGAACGGCGAGCTAGGCTAGCGCGCCGCGGATGCCGGGTGAAGAACAATCCAAGAGCTGGCACGCCCGCTTCTTCGGGCGCCTCGACCCGGGCGAGCAGGTCGGCGAGCTGCTGTTCGGCCTGATCATGGTGCTGACCTTCACGCTCGGCGCCGGCATCGAGCTGGCGGACCGCGAGGAGACGCGCGCGCTGCTGATCGCGGCGCTCGGCTGCAACACGGCGTGGGGCATCATCGACGCCGCGCTGCACCTGATGGGCCGCCTGTCCGAGCGTGGGCGGATACACAGCCTGGTGAAAGCCATCCAGGCCGCGCCGGGCGAGGAGAACGCGCGGTCGCTCGTCGCGCGCGAGCTCGACGCGCGACTGCCTCCGGTGATCGAGCCGCCCATGCGCGCGGCGCTCGACGCCCACGTGCTGGAGCGCGTGCGCGAGCTGAAACCCGAGCGCAACCGCGTCACCGGCGACGACCTCCTGGCGGCGTTCGCCGTCTTCTGGCTCGTGTTCCTGACTGCGCTGCCCGCGGTCGTGCCGTTCTTCCTGATGCCAGACCCGCAGCTCGCGATGCGGGCCTCGAACGCGGTCCTGATCGCGGTGCTCTTCGGCGTCGGCTGGGCCTGGGCGGGGTACACCGGCGCGGGGCGCTGGCGCACCGCGCTCTTCATGGCGCTGCTCGGCGTCGCGCTGGTGCTCGTCGCGATCGCGCTCGGCGGCTGAAGGGGGTTCCCGATGAGAGCTGGCTGCTCGTGTCCTCCGCCTCCGCTCTCGCGATCCTGCCGCTCACCGGCTGGATGGGCCGCGCCACCGAGCAGCTCGCGACGCGCCTCGGCGAGGGCTTGGCGGCCTCCTCGACGCCAGCTTCGGCAACGCGGCGGAGCTGATCATCGCGTTCGCGGCGCTGCGCGCGGGGCTCCACGACGTGGTGAAGGCGTCGCTCGTGGGCTCCATCGTCGGCAACATCCTGCTCGTGCTCGGAGCCGCGATGCTGGCGGGCGGCCTGCGCCATCGCGAGAGCACTACAACGCCGCGGGGGCCCGCTCGCATGCGACGATGTTGATCCGGGCTGGGATCGCACTCGTGCTGCCCGCGGCCTATCGCAGCGCCTCCGGCGCGGGCGACAGCGAGGTCGCCCGGCTCAGCGTCTGGATCTCGCTCGTGCTGCTCGCGGTCTACGCCGTGTACCTGGTGTTGTCGCTGGTCACGCACGCCACGCTCTTCGCCGGCTCGCACGGCGCCCAGCAACGGGGTCGGATGGAGCGTCGGCGGTGCCGCCGTCCTGGCGGCCGCGACCGCCGCCATCGCGTGGATGAGCGAGATCCTGGTCGGCGCCATCGAGCCGAGCCCGCACGGGCTCGGGCTGAGCGACGCCTTCGTGGGCGTGTTCGTGGTCGCGATCCTTGGCAACGCCGCCGAGAACGCGACCGCGGTGAGGGTCGCATTGAACCGCATGGACCTCTCGCTCTCGGTCGCGATCGGCGCCAGCGTGCAGATCGCGCTGTTCGTCGCGCCGCTGCTCGCGCTCGCGAGCATGGCAGTCGGGCCGGGTCCGATCAGCCTCTGAGATCCAGCGCGCCCGGCACGATCGGGCGAGGCGCGTAGGAGCGTCGATCGAGGGAGCCGACGGCCGGATTCGAACCGGCGACCTGCTGATTACGAATCAGCTGCTCTACCAGCTGAGCTACGTCGGCCCGGGTCCGGCAGGTGCGGAGGGCCGAGCTTACCCAGCGGCGTTCCGCGCTGCCACGCGAGCGTGGGTTGCTTCGGCGGAGCCGAGGCGTTCCTGAAGCCCGGCAGTGCGAGCGGCAAGCGCTCGCCGCGCCTCGCGAATGGGCCCGCCGGCCGTCCTCCGAAGCCGAGGCACGCTCAACAGGAGGTTTGACCTCGGCCCTGCGTCCGACATAGGATGGCCTCGCCACCTTCGCTGCGGAGGGCCGTCGGGTGCCTGTCCTCCCCCTGATCGATCTCCTGATACTCGTCGCGTGGACGTCGCTGATCTGGGCGTTCGTCCAGAAGGGGCTCTGGCTGGCCTTCGCCACCACCTTCACGGTGCTGGGGCTGACGCCCTACGACTTCGTGCTGGGCTCGGGCATCTGCCTGCTGTTCGCGCTGGCGCTGGCGGCGCGCGTCTGGGTGAAGTCGCACGAGCCGAAGGTGATCCACACGCTCCATCGCGCGGGGATCGCGCCCAAGCCGAACGAGACGCTGCCGGACTTCCCCGACCCGCGGCAGCCCGCGAGCCGCGTGGCGTCGGGCGGGAATTAGGCGCGGCGGAAGAGGGTCGCGGCGGAGAGCGCCAGCTCCTTGTAGAGCCCGACGCTGGTGTGGAAGACGCTGCGCGCGGTCCGGATCGCCTTGGCCATGGCACCTCCTGCCGTCTCCTAGGTGGGCGGTGCGGGCGGTTTGGTGGCAAGGAGGCGCTCGGCGCCCCCGCGGGAGCGGCTACCATCGCGCGCCATGTCGAACGCCCCGCGTGCCCTGTCGAACGCCCCGAACCGCCGGATCTGGCTCGACGGACGGCTGGTGCCCTGGAGCGAGGTCACGGTGCACGTGCTCTCGCACTCGATGGCCCGCGGCTCGCTCGTCTTCGACTACATGAGCGTGCACGCGACGCCGCGCGGCCCGGCCATCTTCCGGCTCGACGACCACGTCGGCGCGCTTCCGGAAGTCGGTCGAGCTGGTCGGCCTGCCGCTCGTCGCAGAGCGACGCCGAGCTGCGCCGCGCGTGCATCGACGCCGTGCGCGCGAACGCGGGCGCGAAGGTGGTGAAGCTGAACGCGTTCCTGCCCTCGGTCGAGGTGGACGTGGTGCCGGTGGACGACCACGTGGCCGTGGCCGCCGCCGCCTACGACCCGTGGGAGGACGTGCAGGCGCGGAAGGACGCGCCGCCGGCACGGCCGCCGAAGACGGTGCGCCTCTGGCTCGAGAAGGAGCGCCGCCAGCGCCGCCCCGACATCCTGCACCCGCACGCGAAGGTGGCGGCGAACTACACCTCGGCGATGTACGCGAAGTGGCAGGCGAAGAGGCAGGGCTACGACGAGGTGCTGCTGATCGACGCGCAGGGCTTCCTCGCCGAGGGCCCGACGACGAACTTCTTCCTCGTCGATCGCGACGGCGCGCTCCGCACCCCGCCCGACCAGGGCGTGCTGCTCGGCGTGACGCGCATGTCGATCATCGCGCTCGCGGAGGCCGAGGGGCGCAAGGTGCTCGAGGAGCCGCTGCGGCCGGAAGCGCTCTTCGCGGCGAGCGAGGCGTTCCTCACCGGCACGTCCGCGGGCGTGTGGCCGATCGCGTCGGTGGACGGCCGCGCGATCGGGGGCGCGTGCCCGGGGCCTGTCTCCGAGGCGCTCGGCGCGCGCTTCCGCCGCGTGGTGGCGGGCGAGGATCCCGCCTTCCTCCGCTGGCTCACCTTCGTGAACGAGGCCACCTGATGCGCATCCTCTCGGGGATCCAACCCTCCGGCGAGGCGCACCTCGGCAACTACTTCGGCGCCATCCGCCAGCACGTCGCGCTCCAGGCGCGCGGGCAGGGCGTCTACTTCATCGCGGACTACCACTCGATGACATCGGTGCGCGACGCCAAAGAGCGTCGCCAGCTGGTGCGCGAGCTGGTGCTCGACTATCTCGCCTGTGGCCTCGATCCGCGCAGCAGCATCCTCTACCGGCAGTCGGACCTGCCCGAGACGTGCGAGCTCGCCTGGCTGCTCACCACGGTGACGCCGATGGGCCTGCTCCAGCGCGCGACGTCGTACAAGGACAAGCTCGCGGCGGGCCTCTCGCCCGATCACGGCCTCTTCGCCTACCCGGTGCTCCAGGCGGCGGACATCCTGCAGTTCCAGTCGGACGTGGTCCCCGTCGGCCAGGACCAGAAGCAGCACATCGAGATGGCGCGCGACATCGCGGTGAAGTTCAACCAGACGTACGGGCGCGAGGTGTTCCGCCTGCCCGAGCCGCAGATCCTCGAACACGTCGCCGTGGTGCCGGGCGTGGACGGCCGCAAGATGTCGAAGAGCTACGACAACACGCTGCGCATGTTCTGGCCCGAGAAGCAGCTGCGGAAGGCCGTGATGGCGATCGTCACGGACTCGACGCCGGTCGAGCAGGCGAAGGACACGAGCCAGACGCTGTTCCAGCTCTGGTCGCTGTTCGCGACGAAGGACGAACGCGAGGCGATGTTCGCGCGCGCACGGTCGGGCGGGCTCGGCTACGGCGACGTGAAGAAGGACCTCGCCGAGCGCGTGCTCGCCTTCTTCGCGCCGATGCGCACGCTGCGCGACGATCTGGCGCGCCGCCCCGACCAGGTCGAGGACGTGCTGCGCGACGGCGCCCGGCGCGCGCGCGAGCTGGCGCTCGAGACGTGGGCGGCGGCGCGCGACGCGGCCGGCCTGGGAGCGCGCTAGCCGCGCTGCCGCAGCGGCGCGGCGATCGCCTGGAGCGAGCGGCCGACGGCCTCGGCCGAGGCGGGCCGCGCGGCCGGATCCTTCGCGAGCAGCGCAAGGATCAGGGAGGCGAACGCTTCGGGCACCTCGGCGCCCTTCGTGCGCGGATCGGGCGCCGGCGTGTGCTTGTGGTGCCAGGTGACGTCGCCCTCTTCGAAGGGGCGGCAGCCAGAGACGAGCTCGAACAGCGTCACGCCGAACGCGTAGAGATCCGCCCGCGCGTCGACGGACTCGCCGGCCGCCTGCTCGGGCGCCATGTAGTAGGGCGTGCCGCCGATGATGGTGGTCGCGCGGCGCACTTCTTCGAGCATCTTCGCGAGCCCGAAGTCCATGATCTTGACCACGCGCTCCTCGGTGAGGAACAGGTTCGAGCTCTTGATGTCGCGGTGCACGATCCGGTTCGCGTGCGCGTAGGCGAGGCCGCTGCACGTCTGGAGGCCGAGGCGCAGGGCGTCGAGCGCTTGCAGCTTGCCGCGCGCCCGCAGCAGGTCGGAGAGTGTCGAGCCCTTGAGCAGCTCCATGGTGAGGAAGTAGACGCCGCTCTCCACATCCACGTCGTACACCGTCGTGATGTTGGCGTGATTGAGGGCGGCGGCGGCGCGCGCCTCGCGCAGGAACAGGTCGACCGCGCGCGGGTGGTCCTTCAGGTTGTCGGGCATGCGCTTCAGCGCCACCTCGCGGCCGAGGCGGCGGTCGTGCGCGCGGTACACCACACCCATGCCGCCGCTTCCGATCTGCTCGCGCAGCTCGTAGCGGCTCGATTCGTCGAAGAGCTGCACGGGCTGGGTGTGGTCGCCCTGGCGGCGCACGCGCGAGACCGCCTTGCGCAGCTCCTCGATGCGCGTGGTGAGCCCTTCGAAGGTGGGCGCCCGCTCGCGCAGCTCTTCGAGCAGGTGCAGCGCGCGATCGGGTCGGCCCGCCTTCTGGACGAGGTCCGCGAACCAGAGCTGGCGCTCCGGCGTCGCCGTCTCCGGCCCGCCGAACGTCATCGCCTCCTCGGCCTTGTTGAGCGCGAGCTCGGGCTTGCCGAGCCGGGCCAACGTCTCCGCCGCGAGCCGACACGCGTCGGCGTAGTCGGGCGAGCGCGCGTCGACCTGCTGCAGATTGCGGAGGGCGCGGCTCGTGTCGCCGCGCTCGAGCGCGTTGCGGCCGGCGGCGAAGAGGTCGCCCTTCTTCTCGAGCACGTCGGTCAGGCGCGGCGCGCTGCCGACCGTGCGGTAGCACTGGAGCGCGGCGTCGAGATCGCCCGCGTCTTCGAAGGCGCGTCCGGCCCGCAGCAGGTCGCCGTCGGCCTGATAGCTCTCGCCGGCGCGCCCGAGCTCGCCGGCCTTCTCGAAGAGCGCGGCCGCGCGCGCGTACTCGCCGCGCTCGGCGCGCAGCTCGGCGGCTTCGAGCCAGCGCCCGGCCGCCTCGAAGCGATCGGCCGCGTTGTCCGCTGCGCCGCGGCTCTGGTGGAAGCGCGCGAGCAGCAGGTCCGCGAGCTCGCGCTGGCCCGCGCGCTCGAGCGCCGCGGCGGCCACCGACAGGTCGCCGCGCAGGAACGGCTCCACGGCCGCCTCGCAATCCGCGAAGACGCGCGCCTCCGCGTCGTCGAGATCGATCACGCGCGTGATGGGGTCGAGGCTCTCGACCTGCACGGTCGTCTGGGCGGCGGCGGAATCCGCGGCGACCAGGATGCGGTGCGTGCCGAGCGGCAGCGAAAGGCGCGTCCGCCCGAGCCGCGCGAGCCGCATCGAAGTCGGGTCGCCGCCGAGCGCGACGCGTCCCTCGCGCACGGAGGTTCCGCCGCGCACGATGCGCAGGTCGACGGGCGCAAGCCGCGGGCGGAGGTCGATCATCACGCGCACGCTGCGATCCGGCTCGACGCGGATCTCGCGCTCCTCGCGCACGACCTCCGCGTCGCCCGCTTCGCTCTGCATGCGGCCTTCGACCATCACCCAGTAGCCGCGCGCCGGAATGCCGCGGAAGTGCGTCTCCCGCGCGACGAGGAAGTGTTCGAGCTGCGTCGAGGCGCGGTCCTCGGGCTCGCCGCCGATCGCGCGTGGGCGCGCGCGCTCACGCTCGTGGACGAGGCGCACGCTGAAGGCGCCGGTGGAGCCGCTCGGCAGCTCGATCGAGACGGCGAGGTCGCCGCGCCCGCTCCGCGCCGCGCGAACGAGGAGCGTGATGCCGACGAGCACGAGCGCGGCGCACGCCAGGGCGCCCGCGTGCTGGAGCGCGTACTGGGCGGCGGGAGGCAACGAATCGTGCGTCAGCGGCAGTGCGGGTTCAGGAGCCGGCGCGGTGTCGCGCGCGAGCGGGGCCGGCGCCTCGGACTCGGCCTCGGCCGGCTCGGGCTCGGGGGCAGGCTCCGTCTCCGGCTCCGGCGCGAGCGCCGACTGCGGCGCCGCATCCTCCGCGGCGGGATCGCCTTCGAGTGCGATGCCCGCCCGCCGCGCCGCCGCGTACACCTGCGCGAGCTCCTGGTAGATCGAGGCGTCGTCGGGATCGAGCTTGATCGCCTCGCGCAGCGCCGTACGCGCCGCGTCGTACTGCTCGCGCTCGAGGTAGACGCCAGCGGCCTGGCGCAGCTCGACCACCCAACGGCGGGTCGGCTCGCGCCCGGGGTTCAGCACGCGCAACGATTCGAGCGCCTCGCCGGCCTGGAACAGCGCGTCGCCGTAGCGGGAGCGCAGCACGCTGTCGTCGGGCCGCGCTTCGAGCATGCGCGCGAGCGCGGCGAGATCCTCGGGCGAGGGCGTCGCTGCGAACGCAGGCAGCGCCGCCAGCGTGAAGCACGCCGCCAGCAGCATCCGCGCGAGGTGGGCCCGGATTCGCATCCCAGGGCTCTTCGGCAGGGAGAGCGGGTGGGTTGACCGGCAAGTTGCCGGGCTCCGGGCTCAGAGCAGCAGGGCGAGCTGGCGCGAATGGGCGAGCAGGCGCCCGTCGCGGCTCCAGATCTCGCCGTCTTCCTCGAGCAGGCCCTGGCTCACCTCGCGGGTGCGGAAGGAGACCAGCACTGCGTCCTCCGGGCGCATCCCGGGCACCGGCAGCGGCGTGCGGATGTGCACGGTCAGGTCCACGGTCGGCGCGCCGCCGAGCGCGAGCGGGATCTGGTCCGTGGCGAAGATGGAGGGCGGCCACGCGTCCGCGTACGCCACGAGCAGCGCCGCGTCGAGCGGGCGCGGCTCGACGAGGCGCAGCCAGCCGCCCGTGCGCGCCTCGCGCGTGCGCGGGCCGCTCATCGGCAGCGGGCCGATCGCGAAGCGCTGCTCGAACTGCTGGTGGATCGGGATTCCCGAGTCGCCGCGGGTCGGGCAGGCTTCGGGCGGCGCGACCTCCGGCGGAAGCGCCTGATGGAGCTCCGCCGACTCACCGGCCCGCGCGAACGCCGCGAGCGCGAGCGCGAGGAGCTTGCCGTCCTGGAGCAGGCGCGCGCTCGTGGTGGTGACGGTCCGGCCGGCGCGCTCGATCACCGTCTCGATCCGCGCCTCGCCCTCGGCGGGCGGACGCAGGTAGTGCACGGTCAGCGAGCGGAGCGCGCGCAGCGGATCGCCGACCGCGTGCTCGAGCGCGCGCACCAGCAGCGCCGCGACGTAGCCCCCGTTCGGCCCGCGCACGACCCACCAGGCGCGATCCACGCGCGCGGCGTAAGCGCCGCCCCCGAGCGGGCGGACCCCGGTATCGCGGTCGAAGCGGGTCGGCATGGCGCGGGAGGATAGGCGGAAGAAGAGATGGGGCAGCTCGGGATCCCCGCGGGTGATGGATGTAATCGACATTGATTTTCATTTTCGGCAGCTCTACTCTCCGGCTCATGCTCGTCTGCCACTGCAAGGGCGTGACCGAACGCGACGTGCGGGACGCCATCCAGTCCGGCGCCTGTTCGCACCGCGAGATCGCCCGCCGCTGCGGAGCCGGCAGCATGTGCGGCGGCTGCCGCCCCGTGATCGACGAGCTGCTCGAGAGCGACGCCGCTCCCGCGAGCGTCAGCTTCGAGTTCGCCGCCGCGAGCTAGGCTGCCCCGTTCTTCACCGGGAGGGAGCTCATGCCGAGGGGCGACGCACAGGTCATCGAGATCTTGAACGAGATCCTGACGGCTGAGCTGACCGCGATCAATCAGTACTTCATCCACGCGAAGATGTGCGCGAACTGGGGCTTCGATCGGCTCGCGAAGAAGAAGCGCGAAGAGTCGATCGAGGAGATGCACGACGCGGATCGGCTGATCGAGCGCATCCTCTACCTCGGCGGCACGCCGAACATGCAGCGCCTGTCTCCAGTGCGCGTCGGCGAGAACGCGATCGAGCAGCACAAGCTCGACCTCCAGCTCGAGCTCGAAGCGGTGCAGCGCTACAACCGCGGCGTCGCCCTCGCGCGCGAGAAGGGCGACAACGGCACAAAGGAGCTGCTCGAGCACCACCTCAAGACCGAGGAGTCGAGCGTGGACTGGCTCGAGTCGCAGCTCTACCTCGTCGAGCAGCTCGGCGCGCCGGCGTACCTCGCCGAGCAGATGCACGAGTAGCTCTGATGCAAGCGAAGCGCGCAGCGAGCCATGGGCGAGCGGAGTCATGAGCTCGCCCGTACGCGTCTACGAGCATCCGCTCTCGCCCTACGCGCAGAAGGTGAAGATCGCGCTCACCGAGAAGGGCGTTCCCTTCGAGGCGCAGATGCCCGCCGAGATCGGCTCGGGCCACGTGGCGGGCGAGTTCGCGAGCGCGAGCCCGCGCGGCGAGGTGCCGGTGCTGGTGGACGGCGACGTGCGCCTGTTCGACTCGAGCGTGATCGTGGCGTACGTCGAGGAGCGCTGGCCCGAGCCCCCGCTCCTGCCCGCATCGCCGGCGGCGCGCGCGCGCGTACGCACCCTCGAAGAGGTGGCGGACACGCACTACGAGGCGATCAACTGGGGCCTGGCCGAGATCTTCGCGTTCGGGCGCGCGAGGGGGGAGCTGGCGCAGCGCCTGGTGGCGCGCGCGGCCGAGCAGACCGCTGCGCTCCAGGCCTGGCTCGAGCCACAGCTCTCGCCGCGAGGCTGGTTCAACGGCGACGCCTTCGGCATGGGCGACCTCTGTGTGGTGCCGTTCGTGAACGGCTCGGTCGGCTTCGGGAACGGGCCGAAGCCCGGCACGAAGCTCGCCGATTGGCTCGCGCGCGCGAACGAGCGCCCGTCGGTGGCCGCGTCCACGCGCGCCGCGCGCGAGGCCGCGGCGGCGGCGGCTACCTCGCTCGGCAACGTGGCGGAGCTCGTCGCATCGGGTCAGTTCAAGCGCGAGTACCGCGACCACCGCCTCGAGTGGATGATTCGGAGCGGCGGGCTCCAGGTCGTGCTCGACGGCATCGCGAAGGGGAACGTGCGCTTCGTCGAGTTCCCGGGCGGCTGAGCGGCGCGCAGCTCACGAGAGCGCGAGCTGCCGGAGGTGCTCGCCGACCACCATCGCCATCGCCGCCTGCAGGTTGTAGGACGGGATGAAGCCGCGCATCGGGATGCGGAGCACGTCGTCGCACGCGTCGAGCACCTCGGGCGGGATGCCATGGCGCTCGCCGCCCACGATCAGCAGCAGCGGCTCCGTGAGATCCACCTCGAACGGCGCGCGCGTGCCCACGTCCTCGACGGCCAGCACGCGCCGGCCCGCGGCGCGCGCACCAGCGACCACGTCGAGCGCGGGCTCCCAGAACACCGGCATGAAGTGGTCCGCGCGCATCGAGGCGCGCAGCGCCTCGCGCCGGCCCTCGTGGAGGAAGCGGCCGTCCACGAAGACGCCGTGCGCGCCCGACACCTCCGCGAGCCGGATCGCGAAGCCGGTGTTGCCCGGGTAGGCGAGGCCGACCAGCAGCCACACGAGCCCGCCCGATGCGAGGACCGTCTCGCGGTCGGCATCGGGGGACGCCCCGACGAGCGCCAGGATCTCCGCCGGCGGGCTCGTCTGCGACAGCCGCCAGAGCGAACGCTCGCTCGCGACGCGCACGCGAATGCCGAGCGCCTTCGCGCGATCGGCGAGCGGCGCGACCGCGGGATCCCGCGGCGCCTTCGCCACCAGCACGAGCCGCACCGCCTCGCCCGCGTCGAGCGCAGCGGCGAGGGCGCCGGGTCCGGCGAGCTGGCGACGGGGCGGAGTCATCGCGGCAGGCTACCGCGAAGTGCCCGTACGCAAACGTTTTCTCCGGATTCGGAAGTCGCTTTCCCTCCGAGGTAACCACCGCGAAAACCGTTCGGGAGATCCCATTCAATTCCGGGTCTCTGCGCATATGGGAGGGGTCTGCGCGCGCGGGAACGCATCTTGCATCAGGTGTCGCCCAACTGGGGAGGGCCTGATGGCTCGATCGCTCGCTCTGTGCTCGCTGCTGGCCGCGTTGCTCCTGGGTTTCTTCGCCGGCGTCCTCGGCGGAGGCGACGCCGATCGGACCGAGCTGCGGCACCTGCCAGGGCTCGATCTACGACCTCACGTACAGCGGGACGGCGATCTCGACCGCCGGCCCCACCGACACGTGGCGCATCACCTTCACGATCGACACCGCCGGCTACTCGCGGCGGCGGTACGCACCTCGACACGGTCGCCCTCAAGGTCAGCGCCTCCCTGGCGAGCGCGAACCTGGTGACGGCGCCCGGTGGCGTCGGCCTCTGGAACGAGACCCTCGGCGGGTTGAACGCGAGCGGCTGCAACGGAGCCGGGAGCGGCTTCGACTGCGTCGAGGCGACGTCCGTCGGGACCTCGCCGGCCGTCCCGGGCGGCACCTACACCTGGGTGTTCGATCTGGAGATCGCCGACGGCGGGCTCTTCGTCTCCCCCAACCCGGGCCAGTCGAGCATCAAGGCGCGCTACGTGGACAACGGCGGCAGCAAGGTCGGCGACCTCGTCTCCGAGAACATCACGCTGAGCGTGCCGGAGCCGGGTGTGGCCCTGCTGCTGGGCGCCGGCGTCCTCTGCGCGGTCGCGAGGCGGGGGCTCCGCTAGCCGACGGCGCGGAACTCGAGCGCGTCGCCCGAGAGTCGCGCGTCCGCCTCGACCTTGGCGCCTTCGGTGAAGGCGCCCTCGAGGATCTTCAGCGCGAGCGGATCCTGCACCATGCGCTGGATCACGCGCTTCAGCGGCCGTGCGCCGTAGTGCGGGTCGTAGCCCTTCTCGGCCAGCAGCCGCTTCGCCTCGGGCGTGAGCTCGAGGGTGATGCGGCGCTCGCCGAGCAGCTTGCGCACGCGCTCGAGCTGGATGTCCACGATGTGGTCGATGTGCTCGCGCCCGAGCTGGTGGAAGATCACGACGTCGTCCACGCGGTTCAGGAACTCGGGCTTGAAGTGCGCGCGCAGCGCCTCCATCACCCGTGATTCGAGCTCCTGCCGCTGCGAGGCGCCCAGCTCCACGATGAACTGGCTGCCGATGTTCGAGGTCATGATCAGGACCATGTTCTTGAAGTCGACGGTGCGGCCCTGGCCGTCGGTGAGGCGCCCGTCGTCGAGGATCTGGAGCAGGACGTTGAACACGTCCGGATGCGCCTTCTCGATCTCGTCGAACAGCACGACGCTGTAGGGGCGGCGGCGCACGGCCTCGGTGAGCTGCCCGCCCTCCTCGTAGCCGACGTAGCCGGGCGGCGCGCCGATCAGCCGCGAGACGGTGTGCTTCTCCATGTACTCGCTCATGTCGATGCGGATCATGGCCTGCTCGTCGTCGAACAGGAACTCGGCCAGCGCGCGCGCCGTCTCGGTCTTGCCGACGCCGGTGGGCCCGAGGAAGATGAACGAGCCGATCGGGCGGTTCGGGTCCTGCAGCCCGGCGCGGGCGCGGCGCACCGCGTTCGACACGGCGCGCAGGGCCTCGTCCTGGCCGATCACGCGGCGCCGGAGGTTCTCCTCCATCTGCAGGAGCTTCGCCTGCTCGCCTTCCAGCATCTTGTTGACCGGAATGCCGGTCCACTTGGAGACGATCTCGGCGATCTCCTCGGCGTGACCTCCTCCGAGAGCAGGGAGCCTTCCTTCTCGACCGCGCTGACCTTCTGCTGCTCGGCCTCCAGCTGCTTCTCGAGCTCGCGCAGCAGGCCGTACTGGATCTCGGCGGCGCGCTCGAGGTTGCCCTGCCGCGCGGGCCCGCTCGAGCTCCGCCGTGAGCGACTCGCGCTTCTCCTTCAGCTCGCGCAGCTTCGCGATGACGCTCTTCTCGTTCTCCCAGCGCGCCTTCAGCGCCGCGCCCTCACTCTGTAGCTCGGCGATCTCGCGCGAGAGCCGCTCGAGCCGCTCCTTGGAGGCGGAGTCGCGCTCCTTCTTCAGCGCCTCGCGCTCGATCTCGAGCTGCATGCGCTTGCGCTCGAGCTGGTCGAGCTCCTCCGGCATCGAGTCGATCTGGACGCGCACGCGGCTCGCGGCCTCGTCCATCAGGTCGATGGCCTTGTCCGGCAGGAAGCGGTCGGTGATGTAGCGGTTCGAGAGCACGGCGGCGGCCACGATGGCGGCGTCCTGGATGCGCACGCCGTGGTGCACCTCGTAGCGCTCCTTCAGCCCGCGCAGGATCGAGATCGTGTCCTCGACCGAGGGCTCGGGCACCAGCACCGGCTGGAAGCGCCGCTCGAGCGCCGCGTCCTTCTCGATGTGCTTGCGGTACTCGTCGAGCGTCGTCGCGCCGACGCAGCGCAGCTCGCCGCGCGCCAGCGCCGGCTTCAGCATGTTGGCGGCGTCGATCGCGCCCTCGGCCGCGCCGGCGCCGACGATCGTGTGCAGCTCGTCGATGAACAGGATCACCGCGCCCTCGGACTCGGCGACCTCGCGCAGCACGGCCTTGAGGCGGTCTTCGAACTCGCCGCGGTACTTCGTGCCGGCGATCAGGGCGCCGAGGTCGAGCGCGATCACGCGCTTGTCCTTGAGGCTCTCGGGCACGTCGCCCGCGACGATGCGCTGCGCGAGGCCCTCGACGATGGCCGTCTTGCCGACGCCGGGCTCGCCGATCAGCACCGGGTTGTTCTTGGTGCGGCGCGAGAGCACCTGGATCACGCGGCGGATCTCCTCGTCGCGGCCGATCACCGGGTCGAGCTTGCCGGCGCGCGCAGCCTCGGTGAGATCGCGGCCGAACTTCGCCAGCGCCTGGTACTTCGACTCGGGATCCTGGTCGGTGATGGGCGCGCTGCCGCGCACGCTCTGGAGCGCCTTCTCGATGGCGGCGCGGGTCGCGCCGACCTCGCGCAGCAGGGCGCCGACCTCGTCGGTCTTCTCGTCCGCGGCGGCGAGCAGCAGGTGCTCGGTCGAGATGTACTCGTCCTTCCGCGCCTCGGCCTCGCGGAAGGAGGCCTCGAGGACGCGGTTCAGAGCGGGCGACAGGGTGGGCTGCGCGCCGCCGTGCACCTTCGGCAGGCTCGCGAGGCGCTGCTCGACCTTCGCCTGGAGGGCGTCGATGGGCACCCCGATCTTCTGGAGGATCGGGACCGTGCTGCCTTCGGGCTGGCCGACGAGCGCCCGCAGCAGGTGGGCCGGGGTGATCTGGCTGTGTCCGCGACCCGTCGCGAGGCTCTGGGCCTCCGACAGGGCTTCCTGGCTCTTGACGGTCAGTTTGTCGAAGCGCATGGGCCGAACGCTCGGCACATCCTACGACCGGGCAAGCCCCGCTCCGGGGTTTTTCTGGCCCTTCTGGCCCCGTCATTCCTTCGGCGCTTTGAGGGGCACGATGATCTCGGACCCGCCGCGGCTCACCAGCAGCAGCGCCCCCTTCTTCGAGGCCGACAGGGCCGCCTGGAACTCGTCCACGGCCGACACGGCCCGCTGGTTCACCTCGAGGACCACGTCGCCGCGCCGCAGGCCAGCCTCCTCGGCGGCGCTGCCCGGCTCGACGCCGGCCACGAGCACGCCCTTCGCGTCCCCGAGCTGGAGCTGCTCGGCGATCTCGGGCGTCAGCTCCTGCACCTTCAGGCCGTAGGCCCCGGGCTTCGACTCGGGCTCGGCCGCGCTCGCGAGCTTCGGCTCGGCCTCGAGCTCACCGAGCTGCACGGACAGCTTCTGCTCCTTGCCTTTGCGGATCACCTTGAGGTCGGCCTTCTTGCCCACCGGCGCGGCGGCCACCAGCTTCGGAAGCTCGTCCATCTGGTTCACGGGCTTGCCGTCGAACTCGACGATCACGTCGTAGCGCTTCACGCCGGCCTTCGCGGCGGGCCCGCTCGGATCGAGGTCGGCGACCAGCGCGCCCTTCGGCGACTCGAGCTCGAGGCTCGTCGCGACCTCGTCCGTCACGGGCTGGATCATCACGCCGAGCCAGCCGCGCGAGACCTTCCCGCTGGCGCGCAGCTGCGGGAGCACGCCCTTCGCGAGGTTGATCGGAATCGCGAAGCCGATCGTGTTGGCGTCCTGGCGGATCGCGGTGTTGATCCCGATCACCTCGCCGGCGAGGTTCAGGAGCGGACCGCCCGAGTTGCCGGGGTTGATGGCCGCGTCGGTCTGGATGAAGTCGTCGAAGCGGCGCTGCATCGAGGTGGGGTCGTTGATCTCGCGGTGCTTCGCCGAGACGATGCCGGCCGTCACCGTGTGCTCGAGCCCGAAGGGATTGCCGACGGCGAGCACCCAGTCGCCGGGCCGCACCGCGTCCGAGTCGCCGAGCGGCAGGAACGGCAGCTCCTTGGCCGGCTTCACGCGGATCAGCGCCACGTCGGTGCTCGGGTCGTGGCCCACGAGCTCGGCCTCGAGCTTCTCGCCGGTCAGGAAGTGGACCTCGATCTTGTCGACGTCCTCGATCACGTGGTTGTTCGTCGCGATGTAGCCGTCCGGTGAGATGACGAAGCCGGTGCCGAGGCTCGGCATCTCGCGGTACTCGCGGGGAATCTGGAATTGCGGGAACAGCTCTTCGAGCGGATGGTGGCCGCCGGCGGCCAGCGTCTTCTTGGTCTGGATGTTCACCACCGCGGGCGACACGTGCTCCGCCAGGTCGGCGAAGCTGCCGGGCGCGCCGGCCGGCGGCGTGGCGCTGCGCTCGGACCCGCCTTCCTTCCAGAACGGCTCGGCGGGCGCAGCGGTCGCCTGCTCCTTCTGGCCGAACAGATCGATCGCGCCGGCCACGCGGTCGCGCACGCTCACCCGCACGTCCACCACGCCGGAGGCGACGAGCAGCGCCACGGCGAGTCCGGTGAAGGTGATCCACTTCAGAACGCGAGCCATGAAAGTCTTCTCCTGGCCTGTTTGCGGTCTCCGCTCTGAGACGCCGCCCGGCCGAGGCGGGTTCCTTCCGGATCGGGCTCAGGAGAGCGGAATCGTGACATGGTATCGACCGCGTCCCCGCTGAACCACGACGAGCGCGTGGCTCCTTCCCCGGAGGTCGAGCGCGATGCGGCGCCACACCGCGGGGCTCGTGAGCCCCCGGCCGTTGATGCCGAGGATGCGGTCGCCGGCCTGGAGGCCGATCTGGGCCGCGCCGCTGCCGGCGCGCACGGATTCGACGACCGAGCCGGTCGCGTCGGGCGCGCCGAGGCGAGCGCCGAGCAGCTGCTCGCCGAGCGCATCGATCTGCGGCTCGGGGATCGCCTGCGCCGCGATCGACACGCTTCGCTCCGCGCCGGCGCGCCACAGGCCGAGCGCGAGGCTCTGCCCGGACGTCGCGCGCTCGAGGTGCTCGTAGAACTCGCGCGCGCTGCGAACCGGCGCGCCGTCCACGCGCATGATCACGTCGCCGCGCTGGATGTCGCTCTTGCCCGCGGGCCCGTCCTCGCGCACGCGGCTCACGAGCGCGCCCGTCACCTTGCGCGGCAGCTCCATCAGCTCCGCGATGCGGCCGTCGAGGTCCTGCACGTCCACGCCGAGCCAGACGGGCGAGACCTCGCCCTTCGTGAGGAGCTCGCCCACCACGCGCTTCGCCACGTCGATCGGAATCGCGAAGCCGATGCCCTGGGCGCCCTGGTACACCGCCGTGTTGATCCCGATCAGCGCGCCTTCCGCGTTGAGGAGCGGTCCGCCCGAGTTGCCGGGGTTGATCGAGGCGTCGGTCTGGAGGAAGCCGTGGTAGACGCGGTCTTCGGTGCGCACCGAGCGGTTCAGCGCCGACACCACGCCGGTGGTCACCGAGTTCGAGAGGCCGAAGGGGTTGCCGATCGCGATCACGGGCTCGCCGACGAGCAGGTCGCCCGAGCTGCCCGGCGCCGTGAAGGGCACGCCCTTCGCCGCGACCAGCTCGAGCACGGCGAGGTCGAAGTTCGGCTCGGCGCCGATCAGATTGGCGTCGAGCTCGCGCCCGTCCGCGAGCGTCACGCGGATGACGTCGGCGCGCGACACGACGTGCTCGTTCGTGAGCACGTGGCCGGCGGCGTCGATCACCACGCCCGAGCCGAGGCTCTGGGTCGTCTGCGGGACGCGCGACTCGAAGAAATCCTGGAAGAAGCGGTCGAAGAAGGGGTCGCCCATCGGGCGAAAGGGGCCGCCCTTGCGCGTCTGCTCCGTGGTCACGTTCACCACGGACGGGCCGACCTTCTCGACCGCCTGCACCGTGGCGGTGCGGCGCAGGAACGGATCGTCCGCGTGAGCGGCGGGCGCCGCGAGGCACAGACAGGTCAGTGGGGCCAGGGCGCGCCAGGCTAGTGTCACGCCGAGCCAACGTAGGGGCCGCGTGCGGGGCGAACAAGAGCCGGATCTCGAGCGCGCACGCGACGCCTTCGCCCTGCGCCTCGGCCGGCGGCCCGAGCTCGCGGTGCGCGCGCCCGGGCGCGTGAATCTGATCGGCGAGCACACGGACTACAGCGAAGGCCTGGTGCTGCCGTGTGCGATCGACCGCGACACGCTCGTGCTCGCGGCGCCACGCGGGGACCGCCGGGTGCGCGCGATCTCGCTCGAGCAGGAGAACGCAGCCGAGTTCGCGCTCGACGCGCTCGTGCGCGGCGGCGGCTGGGGCGACTACGTGCGGGGCGCCGCCTTCGCGCTCGGCGCGGCGGGGCATCGACTCGCCGGCGCAGATCTGTTGATCACGAGCCGCGTGCCGATCGGCTCGGGGCTGTCGAGCTCGGCGGCGCTCGGCGTGGCCGTGACGTTCGTCTTCGCGCGCCTCGCGGGTCTCCCACTCGGGCCGCGCGCGATCGCCGAGGCCGCGCATGCGGGCGAGAGCCACTTCGTCGGCGTGGGCTGCGGGATCCTCGACCCCTTCGCGAGCGCGCTCGGCCGCCGCGACCACGCGCTGCGCATCGATTGCCGCGATCGCTCGGTGGAGGCGGTGCCGCTCGGGGCGGGCCGCGTGGCGCTGCTCGTCGCGCACTCCGGCGTGACGCGCGCGCTCGCGACCGCGGGCTACCGCGAGCGCGTGGCCGAGTGCGCGGCCGCGTTCGCCGCAGCGCGGGCCGCCGGCGTGGCGCCGCCCGGCGCGCGCACGCTGCGCGACCTCCCGGCGGCGCAGCTGCCGGCGCTCCAGGCTGCGCTCGATCCCATCCTCTTCCGGCGCGCGCGCCACGTGATCCGCGAGAACGCGCGCGTGGACGCCTTTCGCACGGCCGTCGCGACCGGCGCGCTCGACGCCGCGGGGGCGCTGCTGCGCGAGGGCATGGCGAGCCTGCGGGACGACTACGAGGTCAGCACCCCCGAGCTCGACCGCCTCTGCGCGCTCGGCGACGCCGCGCCCGGCTGCTTCGGCTCGCGCCTCACCGGCGCCGGCTTCGGCGGCTGCACGCTGCACCTCGTCGAGCCCGCCGCGGCCGACGAGGTGGCGCACGCGCTGCGCACGGGCTTCCGCGCGAGCCACGGCCGCGAGCCGCCGGTCTGGTGCGTGCGGCCCGCGGATGGGGCGTCGGAGCTGCGCATCTAGCGGGCTGTGCGCGGAAGACGGGGGCGATCGGGGAGGGCTCTGGAGGGAGGGAGCTCGCGCGCGGGGTCGTTCGGGCGCGCCCGCTTCGGAGAGCCGGCTCCTCTCCTCCCCTCGCTCTAGCACTCGACGAAAGACATAACATCGCCATATTCTATGGGCCATGTCGCGCTCGCCCAAGCAGCTCAGCTTTTCCGACTACCGAAGGCGCACAGGCCGCGGCGGGCCCCGCCCCGGGGCCGGGCGACCGCGCGGGCCGCGGCCGCGCGTCTGGCATCGGGAGCGCGAGGCCGTGCCGGTCGATTGCCCGGTGCACGTGACGCTGCGGGTGAAGCCGGGGCTTCCCTCCCTGCGGAGTGGGAAGCTGGTGCGCGAGTGGCGGCGGTCCCTCGCGGAGGCCAGCGAACGAGGCAGCTTCCGCGTCGCGCACTACTCGCTCCAGGGCGACCACGCGCACCTGATCGTGGAGGCGCACGGGAAGCACGCGCTGGCGTGCGGGATGAAGAGCATCGGGGCGAGACTCGCCCGAGCGCTCAACCGGACGAGCGGGCGCAGCGGGCCGGTGCTCGACGGCCGATATCACCACCGGAGCCTGCGGTCGCCCCGCGAGGTGCGGCGCGCGCTCGCCTACGTGCTGCTCAACGCGCGGAGACATCTCGCAAAGCGGCGGCACGTCTCGCCCACGCCGTCGGCTCCGCTCGATCCCGCCAGCTCCGCCCGTTGGTTCGACGGCTGGCGGCCGCAGGCCCCTAGCCGCCTCTCCGAGGCCTCCGGCCCGCCCGAGGTCGCCCGACCCCGCTCCTGGCTGCTGCGCGTCGGCTGGAGGCGTCACGGGCTGGTGGATCGAGCGGAGCTGCCCCCATCCCCGGCCGCAGCCATTCGCTAGCCGTCCGCGTGGTCTCGCGGAGGCCTGTCGCGGCGATCGCTCGCTCCGCAGACGAACAGCCCGACGCCTTCCTCCTGCGCGGTCGCCGCATCCGGGAGACGGTGGATGAAGAGGTGGCGAAAATTTGAATCGTCGAAGCCCCAACGGGCGAGGGAGGCGACGTCCTCCTCTAGGGCGCAGAACAAGCCCGCTGCGAGTGCGTCGAGCGTCGGCTTGATGAAGTTCTCGACGTCGAGTGGCTGGTTGCCGTGCGAAGGAAGGTGGAAGGAGAAGCCGAGCGAGATGACGTAGTGATCGTCCGGCGCCCACGGTGCGCTGCCGCGCGCGAGCTTCACGGCAGTCCCGACTGCGCCCTTCCACGCGATCGTGCGCCGCCTGCCGCGGTCCGAGGTCGCGATCGAGTTGCCGACCGGGGCTACCACGGAAAGAGCGAGGGTCCGGTCGTAGTGATCGAAGGCGACGACCGGCATGCGAAAGGAGCCGACATTCTGCTCGCACGTCTCGAAGCGCCGGCTCACACCTCGGCTCAGTTCTTCCGCAGCGCCGCGTCGCTGGCCGGCTCGCTGGGCGGCGCGCTCTTCGCGCCGCGCTTCAGGAGCAGGAAGCGGAGATCGCTGCCGCGCCGCGCGTGGATCAGGACCTTCTCGGCGCCCGCCGCCTTTGCGGTGGCGTGGCGGAAGTCGTCGAGGCTCGACACCGGGCTGTCGCCCATCCGCACGACCACGTCGCCCTGGTTGAGCCCCGCCTCCGCCGCGGGCGTTCCGCCCGTCACGAACGAGACGTACGCGCCGTCGCGCGTCGGGAGCCGCTCGCTCCGATACAGGTTCTCGGTGATCTCCTCGACCTGGAAGCCGAGGTCGCTCTCGGCCTCGGCGGGATCGATCGTGGGCTGCGTGGCGAGCTTCGTGGCCACGCTCTTGCGTTTGCCGTCGCGCAGCAGCTGGAGCGTCACCTTCGTGCCCGGCGGTGTGGCCGCCACCAGGCGCTGGAAGCTGCCGAGGTCTTCTTCCTTCTCGGCTTCGAGCGCGTGGTCGCCGAAGGCGACGAGGATGTCGCCCGGCCTTAGGCCGGCCTTCTCCGCCGGAGAGTCGTCGGCCACCGAGTTCACGATCACGCCGCTGGTGTCGGGCTGGCCGAGGTACGCGGCGAGGTCGCGGTCGAGCGGCTGGATCGAGACGCCGAGCCAGCCGCGCTCGACGCCGCCGTCGCTGATCTGCGCGAGCACGTCGAGCACGGTATCCACGGGAATGGTGAAGCCGATGCCGCGCCCCTGGCCGCGCGAGTTGATGCCGATGACGCGGCCCTCGAGGTCCACGAGCGGGCCGCCGGAGGAGCCCCGGTCGATCATCGCGTCGGTCTGGATGAAGTCGTTCAGCAGCTCGGGGATCTCGAGGTTGCGGCCCTTGGCCGAGACGATCCCGAGCGAGACGGTGCCGTCGAGGCCGTACGGGTTGCCGATGGCGAGGACCCACTGGCCGACGCGCACCTCTTCGATCTTGCCGAAGTGGGCGGCCGGCAGGGGCGCCTCGGGGCGGATGCGCAGCACGGCGAGGTCGGTCTGCTTGTCGTTGCCGAGCACCTCGGCGGGATAGGGCTGCTTCCGGCCCTGCACGCTGACCTCGACCTTGTCGGCGCGCTCGACCACGTGGTAGTTCGTGAGCACGAGCCCGTCGGCGCTCGCGATCACGCCGGAGCCGGT
Organism: uncultured delta proteobacterium; assembly: GCA_963716895.1. Lineage (GTDB taxonomy): Bacteria > Myxococcota_A > UBA9160 > UBA9160 > UBA6930 > JBFIYM01. The sequence continues at coordinate 648,158 of CAVQUJ010000010.1, read as the reverse complement.
GACCTCGGTCTTGCGGTCGTTCACGCGCACGATCGCCTGCACGAAGACCACGCTGGGCTTCACCTGCTCCGAGACCGCGATGATCCGGTCTTCGAGCGACGGCTCGGCCTCCGCGGCGGAGCCGCAGAGCAGGACGAGCGCGACGAGCAGCAGCGGACGCATGGTCCTCCTCATCGGCCGCCCCGGGCCGGCTCGCGAGCCGCAGCGTCGAGCGCGTGCCGCAGCGCCGCGGCGGCCGCCCCGGGGTCGGCGGCCGACAGGATCGCGCCCGTCACGCAGACACCGGCCGCTCCCGCCCGGATGCACTCCGCCGCGTTCGACGCGTCGACTCCGCCCTGCGCGAGGACCGGAAGCGGCGCGCCCGCGGCGTCGCGCAGCGCGGCGAGGCCGAGCGCCGGGCCGCTGGCCGGCTTCGACAGCGGCGGGAAGACGGGCGCGAGCTGGGCGTAGGACAGCTCGGCGCGCGCCGCGGCGTCGAGCTCGCCCGCCCGGTGCGTCGAGGCGCCGAGGAGACGCGCTGGCGCCGAGTAGGCGCCGCGCCGCGGCCGGCGGCGCTGCGTCGAAGCCGAGGTGCACGCCGTCGAGCGCGGCGGCGAGCGCCACGTCGCAGCGCCGGTTCACGAGCACGCGCACGCCGGGCCGCGCTTCGCGCGCGGCAGCCGCGACCTCTTCGCAGAGGGCGAGCAGCGCCGCGCCGGGCAGGTCCTTCTCGCGGATCTGCACCCAGTCGACCCCGGCCGCCACCGCGGCCGCGACGGCCTCCGGCAGCGGCGCCCGCGAGCTGTGACGATCCGTCACCAGACAGAGCAGGGGGCGCGTCGCGCTCACTCGCGCCTAGTAGCTCGCCAGCCCGTCGAGCGGGCTCGAGGCGGTCGCATAGAGACGGCGGGGGATGCGGCCGGCCTCGTAGGCGAGCCGCCCGGCTTCGATCGCGAGCTTCATCGCGCGCGCCATCTTCAGCGGCTCCTTCGCGCCCGCGATGCCGCTGTTCATCAGCACGGCCGTGCAGCCGAGCTCCATCGCCACGGCGGCGTCGCTCGCCGTGCCGACGCCGGCGTCCACGATCACCGGGCACTCGACCGTCTCCAGGATGATGCGGAGGTTGGCCGGGTTGCGGATGCCGAGGCCCGAGCCGATGGGCGCCGCGAGCGGCATCACCGCGACGCAGCCGAGCGCGGCGAGGCGCTGGCACGCGACCGGGTCGTCCGTGATGTAGGGCATCACCTCGAAGCCTTCGGCCACGAGGATGCGCGCGGCCTCGAGCGTGGCGGCGGAGTCGGGGAACAAGGTCCGGTCGTCGCCGATCACCTCGAGCTTCACGAGGCCGTGGCCGAACAGCTCGCGGCCGAGGCGCGCGGTGGTCACCGCGTCGTCCACGGTCTTGCAGCCCGCCGTGTTGGGCAGCACGGTCAGGCCTTCGGGGATGTAGCCGAGCACGTTCTCGCTCTTCGGGACACCGAGATCCACACGCCGCAAGGCGACCGTGATCAGCTCCGCGCCGCTCTCCTTCGTGGCCTCGAGCTGGAGCGGGAAGGAGGCGTACTTGCCGCTGCCCACGATCAGGCGCGAGCGGAACTCGTGTCGACCGATCCGATAGCCGTCCGTCATCTCAACCTCCGCCCACCGCCTCGAGGATCTCGACGCGGTCGCCCTCGGCGAGCCGGAGCCGTGCGTGCTGCGCGCGGGGCACCACGTCGCGATTCACGGCCACTGCGAGCTTGCGTCCGCCGAGCCCGAGCGCTTCGACCAGGTCCGCCACGCTCGCTCCCGCCCGCACCGTCCGGGCCTCGCCGTTCACACGGATCGAGACAGGCATCGAGAGAGGAGGGTGGCTCACGAGGAGATGGGTCCAGTCGGCCCGGCGACCGACCGAAGGTATCCGAGGCCGACCTCGCGTCAATCAGCGATGCGTTAGGCTCGCGCCGGTCGCGAGGAGGGGGAATGAAGGGCGAGCGCCCGACCACGGCGCGCATCGATCTCGCCGCCCTCGCGCACAACTACGGCGAGGCGGTGCGCCTCGCCGCGGGGCGCGAGGTGGTCGCGGTGGTGAAGGCCGACGCGTACGGTCACGGCGCCGTGCCCGTAGCGCGGCGCCTCGTCGCCGCGGGCTGCACGCGGCTCGCGGTCGCTACCGTCTCCGAGGCCGCCGAGCTACGCGCGGCCGCCGTGCGCGTGCCGCTGCTCCTGCTCGGCGGCATCCACGACGCCGCCGAGGCCGACGACGCCGCTGCGCTCGAGCTCACGCCCGCGGTGCAGCACGCCGGCCACGTGCCGCTGCTGGCGCGCGCCGCGCGCGAACGCGGCCGCCCGCTCGCCATCGAGCTCGAGGTGGACACCGGCATGGCGCGCATGGGCGTGCCGCCCGAAGACGTGGCGGCGCTCGCCGCCTCGATCGCGCGCGAGGAGGCGCTCGAGTTCGACGGCCTCTACACGCATCTGGCGTGCGCGGACGAGGTGGATCTCGCCTCGACCCGGCGTCAGCTCACGCTGTTCGCGGAGGTGCTCGCGGGCCTGCGCGCGCGCGCGATGCTCCCGCCGCGCATCCACGTCGCGAACTCGGCCGCGCTGCTGGCGGCGCCCGAGCTCGCCGCCGCGATGCCGCCCGAGGTGAACGCCGTCCGCCCCGGCGTGATGCTCTACGGCGTGCAGCCCTCGCCGCCGCGGGCGGGCGTCGCGGAGCTGCGTCCGGTGATGAGCCTCCGCACGCGCGTCGCGAACGTGCGCTACGTCCGCCGCGGAGATCCGGTGGGCTACGGCGCCACGTTCCGCGCGAAGCAGCGCGGCCGCGTCGCCACCCTGCCGATCGGCTACGCCGACGGCGTGCCCTGGTCGGTCGGCAACCGCGGCCACGTGCTGCTGCGAGGCCGCAAGCTCCGCATTGCCGGCCGCGTCTCGATGGATCTGCTCACGCTCGACGTCGGCGAGCTGCCCGTCGAGATCGGCGACCCGGTGCTCGTGTTCGGCCAGGGCGACGGGGAGCGACTTCCGGTCGAGGAGCTCGCCGAGGCTGCGGGCACGATCCCCTACGAGCTGCTCGTGCGCGTGGGACGTCGCGTCCCTCGTGTGCTCGACAACGGGGAGTAGACGGCGGCTCGCGGCTTGGTTCGCAGCTGTCGTGACTCCGTTCGCCTCACGCGAGGCAAAGCCTCGCGTGGGCTCACTGCGCGCGGCGCGAGGCGCGCCGCTTGCTAGCTTCCGCCCCCGTGACAGCCTCCGCCGCCGCTCGCGCCGCAGCACCGGCACAGGCCGAAGTGGCCGTGCTGTCGAACATCAACAAGTCCTTCGGCAAGCGCGAGATTCTGCGCGGCGTCGAGCTCGCCGCCGCGCCGGGCAAGATCACGGTGGTGCTCGGCGGCAGCGGCAGCGGCAAGTCCACCATGCTCCGCATCCTGCTCGGCCTCGAGTCGTACGACTCCGGCAGCGCGCGCCTGTTCGGCCGCGAGGTGAAGAGCCTCGGCCGCGACGAGTACCGCGAGCTGATGATGCAGGTCGGCATGCTGTTCCAGTTCGGCGCGCTGTTCGACTCGATGACCGTGCGCGAGAACGTGGGCTTCGCCCTCGAGTACGTGCAGCACGTCCCCAAGGAGCAGATTCGCGAGCGCATCCGCGAGAACCTGCTGATGGTGGGGCTCAAGAACGTCGAGGATCTCTACCCCTCCGAGCTCTCGGGCGGCATGCGCAAGCGCGTGGCGCTCGCGCGCGCCATCGCGCACAAGCCGCGCTTCCTGTGCGTGGACGAGCCCACCACCGGCCTCGACCCCATCATGTCCGACACGATCAACGAGCTGATCCTCCAGATGCGCGACCGGCTCGGCGCCACGGTGCTGTGCATCACGCACGACCTCACCGCGGCGTTCAAGATCGCCGACCACATCGCCTATCTGTTCGAGGGCAAGATGCTGTTCCACGGCACGCCGGAGGAGATCCGCGCGTGCGAGGATCCGATCGTGCGTCAGTTCATCTCGGGCAGCGCCCACGGCCCGATCGCCGGGAACTGACGATGCGCGTGCTCGTGGTCGGCGGAGGCGGGCGGGAGCACGCGCTGGCCTGGAAGATCGCGCGGAGCCCGCGCGTCGAGCGCGTGCTCGCCGCGCCGGGCAGCGACGGCATGGCGCGCGAGGCCGCCTGCTTCGGGGCGGTGGCGGCCACCGACGCCGCGGGCCTCGCGGCCCTCGCGCGCGCCGAGCGCGCCGAGCTCGTCGTGATCGGCCCCGAGGAGCCGCTCGCGAACGGCGTGGCGGACCGCCTGCGCGAGGCCGGGCTCGCCGTGTTCGGCCCGTCGCGGGCGGCGGCGCAGCTCGAGGGCAGCAAGGCCTTCGCGCGGGACTTCATGGCGCGCCATCGGATCCCGCACCCGCGCTTCGACGTCTGCGACGACCTGGCCTCCGCGCGCCGCGCCGTCGCCGCGCGCGGCGGGCGCTGCGTGGTGAAGGCCGACGGCCTCGCGGCGGGGAAGGGCGTCGCCGTCTGCGCGGCAGCCGCCGAGGCCGAAGCGGCGCTCGACGAGATGATGGGGCGCCGGCGCTTCGGCGCGGCCGGCGCGCGCGTGGTGGTCGAAGACGTCCTCGTCGGCGAAGAGGCCTCCTACTACGCGATCAGCGACGGGAAGAACGTCGCCACGCTGGCCGCGGCCCAGGATCACAAGCGCGCGCTCGACGGCGACCGCGGCGAGAACACCGGCGGCATGGGCGCCTACGCGCCCGCGCCGGTGGTGACTCCGCTCGTCGAGAAGCGCGTGCTCGAGGAGATCGTGCATCCGACGCTGGCCGGCATGCGCGCCGACGGCATCCCCTATGCGGGCGTGCTCTACGTCGGTCTGATGATCGATCCGTCCGGAGCGCCGTCGGTGGTGGAGTTCAACGTGCGCTTCGGCGATCCCGAGACGCAGGCGCTCATGCTCGCGACGGAGGGCGACCTCGTGCCGCTCCTCGACGGCGCGGCGCGCGGCCGGCTCGAGCCCGTGGCGGCGGCGGCGAGCGTGGCGGCGGTGTGCGTGGTGCTCGCCTCGGCGGGCTATCCGCGCACGGTCGAGACCGGCAAGCCGATCAGCGGTCTCGAAGCGGCGGAGGCCGACCCCGACGTGGTGGTGTTCCACTCGGGCACGCAAGCGCGCAGGTGGCGGCTTCGTCACCGCCGGCGGCCGCGTGCTCGGCGTCACCGCGCGCGGGCCGGACGTCGCGAGCGCGACGGCGCGCGCCTACGCCGCCGCCGATCGCATCCGCTTCGAGGGCCGGCACATGCGCCGCGACATCGCCGCGCGGGCGCTGGCGCGATGAGCGCCGCGCTCACGACGGAGGCGGCGCTCGAGCGCGTGGCGGCGGGTGAGCTGGTCGGCTTCCCGACCGAGACGAGCTGGGGGCTCGGCGCCGACGCCCGCTCCGAGGCCGCGCTCGCGCGCCTGCGCCGCTTCAAGGGGCGCGACGCCGACAAGCCGATCTCGCTCCTCGTCTCGGGCGCGGAGGATCTCGCTCGGCTCGGGGCGCAGCTGACGCCGGCGGCGCGGCGGCTCCTCGCCGCCTTCTGGCCCGGCCCGCTCACGCTGGTGGTGCGCTGCGAGGCGCGCCTCGCGAGAGGCGTCGCCGGGCCCGGCGGCGCCGTCGGCTTGCGCTGCTCGCCGCATCCCGTCGCGGCCGCGTTGGCGGCGCTCGCCCTCCGTCGCGGCGTCGGCCCGCTCACCGCGACCAGCCTGAACCGCTCGGGCGAGCGCGCCTGCGGCACGCGCGCGGAGGCCGAGGCGCTCGCCGACGCGGAGCTGGCGCTGGTCGCCGGCGCCGACGCCGGGGCGGCGCCCGCGAGCAGCGTGGTGGACGCGAGCGGCACCACGCCGATCGTGCTGCGCGAGGGCGCGGTGTCCGGCGCCGCGATCGCAGCGGCGCTCGCAGGAGCGCGTGCATGACCGACGTCCGTCCCTTCCGTGCGCTCCGCTACGACCCGCGGCGCGTCGAGCTCGCGAAGGTGCTCGCGCCCGTCTACGACGTGGTCGCGCCCGAGGACCGCCCGCTCTACTGGGAGCGCGATCCCTACAACGCGCTCCGCCTCGAGCTCACGAAGAGCGTCGAGGAAGAGGCCGCCACCGACTACGCCGAGACGGCCACGCGCCTCGCGGCGTGGCGCGGCGAGGGCGTGCTCGTGCGCGACGCCGAGCCGGCGCTCTACGTGCTGCGGCAGACGTTCACCGCACCCGACGGCCGGGCGCTCGCGCGCACCGGCTTCCTGGCCGCGCTCCGCCTCGAGGACTACGCGCGCCGCATCGTGCGCCCGCACGAGCGCACGCTCGCCGGGCCGAAGGCCGACCGGCTCAAGATCCTGCGCGCGACGCGCGTGAACCTGTCGAGCGTGTTCCTGCTGTACGAGGATCGGAAGAACGAGCTCGACCGCGTGTTCGAGGCCGCGCTCGCGGGCGGCGGCGCCCAGGAGGCGAGCGACGACGCCGGCATCGCCCATCGCCTCGCGCCGCTGCGCGACGCCGCGGCCGTCGCCGCGGTGAGGAGCTTCCTCGAGCCGCGGCCGGTCGTGATCGCCGACGGCCATCACCGCTACGAGACGGCGCTCGCCTTCCGCGACGAGCGGCGCGCCGCCGGCGAGCGCGAGCCGGAGGCGCCGCCCGAGCGCATCCTCGCGTACTTCGCGAACGCCTTCGCGCCGGGCAGCCTGCTGCTTCCCATCCACCGGCTGGTGAAGAAGGGGCCGCCGCCGGGCGCCGACACGTGGCGCCGGCTCGTGGGCTGGGAGAAGCACGAGGTCACGGTGGGCGCGGCGGATGCGATCCCGGCCGCGCTGGCCGAGCATCTGGCGAAGCTCTCGGACCGCCACGCGTTCGCCGCCGACGATGGTTCGGGGCGGCTCGCGATCTTCTCGAAGCCGGCGGACGCCGAGCTGACGGTGCGCGTGCTGCACCGCGAGGTGCTCGCGGGCGTGCTCGGTCTCGACGACGCCGCGGTGCGCGACGGCGCCGTGGACTTCCCGAAGTCCGCGCTCCAGACGGCGCGCGACGTGCGCAGCGGGCGGGGCGCCCTCGCGCTCTACCTGAACCCGCTCCGCCCCGACGACGTGTTCCGCGTGACCGAGGCCGGCGAGACGCTCCCGCAGAAGTCCACGTTCTTCTACCCGAAGCTGCCGACGGGGCTGCTGTTCCGGGCGCTCGAGCCGGAATGAGCTGGCGGCCCCGATCGCGGCGCCCCGACACGCGGCGGCCGCCCGCGCGCGTCGGCGGGGCGCTCGACCGGGTGCTCTCCGAGCTGGGGCTCGACGTCGAGCGGACCCGCCGGCTCGACGCCGCCCTCCGCGCGGCGCTGGGCCCGGAGCTGGCCCCGCACTTCGAGCTGGTGGATCTGCGCGGCAAGGTGGCCGAGCTGCGGGCCGACGCCCCCGTCTGGAGCCAGGAGCTCGCGCTCCACCGCAGCGCCGTGCTCGACGCGCTGCGCGCGTCGCTCGGCGCCGACGCGCCGACGGAGCTTCGCCTGCGAGTCCGTTAAGCTGGGCGCCCGATGCCCGATTCGCCCGATACCTCGTCGATGCCGCGCCCGCCGGGGCTCGTCTGCGACTTCTGCGGCGAGCGCGTGCCGAGCGTCCGGCGCGTGGCGCTCGACCAGGGCTACGAGCGCCTCCAGACCCCGCACAAGGAGCGCTACGCCTGCGCCGCGTGCTCCGAGCGGAAGGAGCGCGAGCGGCTGGGTCTGGGACGCCGCGACTGACCGCCGGGTAGGCCGCCGCCGGATGCGTGCGGCGTGGACCGGGGCTCAGAGGTCGCGCCGAGCGGATGGGTCTCCTCGCGGTTGACCGAGCAGGGGGCCTCGCGTACCCTGCACGCCCGTTTTGCCGCGGGCCTAGCCCTGCGATTTCTCGACGGAATCCGGCGGTCCGAGGAGGGTTCGAACGATGGTCATCATTCGTCTCACGCGCGTCGGCGCGCGAAATCGCGCGTACTACCGCGTCGTCGCGGTCGACCACCGGAAGAAGCGCGACGGACGCGCGCTCGAGCAGCTCGGCACGTACGACCCGCTCGCCGAGCCGGCGGCCATCAAGCTGCAGAACGATCGCATCGAGGCCTGGCAGGCGAAGGGCGCGCAGCTGTCGAACGCGGTGCGCTCGCTCGTGCGCCGCGCCAAGAAGCAGGCGGCGGCGGCGCCCGCCGCGGCCCAGGCCTAGGCGATGTCGGAGTCGAATCCGAGCGCCGAGCTGGTCGCGTTCCTCGCGAAGGGCCTCGTCTCGGATCCGAGCGCAGTGCGCGTGAACGTCGTCGAGGGCGGCCGGATGCTCGAGCTCGAGACCGCGGAGGACGACCGCGGCCGGGTGATCGGGCGGCAGGGCCGCGTGGCCAAGGCGATGCGAGCGGTGCTCGAGGCGTCGCGACATGGACGCGACGTGCGTCTGGAGATCGTGGACTGACGCGTGTGGTGCTCGGGCGCGTCGTCGGCGCCCACGGCATCCGCGGGCAGATTCGCGTCCGCTGGCTCGGGGATGGCCCCGAGAACCTGCTGGCCGCAAAGAGAGTGGAGCTGGCCGACGGCCGAGGGACGCTGGATCCCGCGCCGGCGGTCTTCGAGATCGAAGGAGGAGGAAGGGGTCGAGTCGGGGAGGTGCGGCTGGCGCTGCGCGGCGTGCGCGAGCGCGACGCCGCGGAGACGCTGCGCGGGCGGCTGCTGCTGGTCGACGCCGCGGAGCTGCCGAAGGCGGCGCCGGACGAGGCCTACTGGTTCCAGCTCGTGGGCTGCCAGGTGGAGCTTCCGAGCGGCGAGGCGGTCGGCCGGGTGCGCGAGATCTGGGACACGCCAGCCCATGCGACGTTGGTCGTCACGGGGCTGGACGGGCGAGACCGGCTGGTGCCGGCGGCGCCCGCGATCTTGCGGCACGTGGACGTGGCGGCGCAGCGGATCGTGATCGAGGACCTGCCCGGGCTCATCGACTCCGCCTAGCGAGGAGAGCCAAGCGATGCTCCGGATCGACGTGATCACGATCTTTCCGGAGTTGTTCGAGCCGTTTCGCAGCACCGGCGTGCTGGGCGGCGCCCGCGAGCGGGGTCTCGTCGCGCTCGAGGCGCACGATCTCCGCGGCTGGACGCGAGACCGGCATCGAACGGTGGACGACATCCCCTACGGCGGGGGGCCCGGCATGGTGATGAAGCCCGAGCCGCTGGTGGAGGCGATCGAGGCCCTCGCTGGGGCGAAGGGGCCGGGCCGCAGGGCGCAGGTTGCGCTGCTGTCGCCGCAGGGAGCGCCCTTCACGGGGCAACGAGCCAAGGAGCTGGCCGGAGTCGAGCAGCTGGTGCTGGTGTGCGGGCGCTACGAAGGCGTCGACCAGCGCGTGATCGACCTGGCCGTGGACGAGGAGATCTCGATCGGAGACTACGTGCTCGCCGGAGGCGAGGTGGCCGCGATGGCGGTGATCGAAGCGGTGTCGCGCTTCGTCCCCGGTGTGCTCGGCAACCCCGACTCGACGGTGAGCGAGTCCTTCGAGCAGGGCCGGCTCGAAGGGCCGCAGTACACGCGGCCGGTGGAATATCGGGGCCTGGTCGTGCCGGAGGTGTTGCGCTCCGGAGACCACGCCAAGATCGCCCGCTGGCGCAGGGAACGCGGCCTGGAACGAACGGAACGGCGTCGCCCGGATCTGCTGGCGACGCGGGGAGAGCAGCGATGAACTCGGTAGACGTGATCGAGCGAGAGATCCAGCGGCGCGACCTGCCGCCCTTCCGCTCCGGCGACACGGTGCGCGTGCACGTGAAGATCCGGGAAGGCGACAAGGAGCGGACGCAGGTCTTCGAGGGCGTCGTCATCCGGCGCCGCAACGGCGGGAGCAACGGCTCGTTCACCGTGCGGAAGATCTCCTACGGCGTCGGCGTCGAGCGCATCTTCCCGCTCGGCTCGCCGAGCGTCGAGAAGATCGAGATCAAGAGCCGCGGCCACGTGCGGCGCTCGCGCCTCTACTACCTGCGCGACCTCAAGGGCAAGAAGGCGCGCCTGCGCTCGAAGATCCGCGACCTCTCGCTGCTCATCCCGGAGGAGGGCGTCGCCGGCACCGCCGCCGAAGCGCTCGCCGTCGAGACGACCCCGCCCGAAGGCGCGGCGAAGGAGTAGGCCGAATGCGCTTCGCGTTCCCGCTGCTCGTCGTGCTCGCCGCCGTTCCGCTCGGCGGCTGTGGCTACAACACGCTCCAGAGCCAGGACGAGGCGGTCAAGGCCGCCTGGTCCGAGGTGGTGAACCAGTACCAGCGCCGCGCCGACCTGATCCCGAACCTGGTGAACACCGTGAAGGGCTACGCGGCGCAGGAAGAGCGCGTGCTCGTCGGCGTCACCGAGGCCCGCGCCCGCGCGACCTCGATCCAGGTGACGCCCGAGGTGCTCGACGATCCCGAGGCCCTGAAGAAGTTCCAGGCGGCGCAGGGCGCGCTGACCGGAGCGCTCAAGAGCCTGATCGCGGTGAGCGAGCGCTACCCCGACTTGAAGTCGAACCAGAACTTCCGCGATCTCCAGGCGCAGCTCGAAGGCACCGAGAACCGCATCACCGTCGCGCGCAACCGCTTCATCGAGGCCGTGCAGGCGTACAACGGCACGGTGCGCCGCTTCCCGACCAACCTGACCGCGAAGATGTTCGGGATGAACGTGCGGCCGACGTTCACGGTGGAGAACGAGGCGGAGATCGCGAAGCCGCCGGCGGTCGACTTCGGGACCGAGCACTGACCACGGCCGCGCGCCTCGTCGCCGCACTGGCACTCGCGCTGCTGGCGCCGGCCGCGCGCGCCGAGCCGCTCCAGCCGATCCCGGCGCTCACGGCGCGCGTCACCGACCTCACCGGGACGCTCAGCGCCGCCGAGCGCGACGCGCTCGAGGCGAAGCTCGAGCGCTTCGAGGCGAGCAAGGGCGCGCAGGTGGCGGTGCTGATCGTGCCGACGACGGCGCCGGAGGAGATCGAGCCGTACGGCATCCGTGTCGCCGAAGCGTGGCGGCTCGGGCGCGAGAAGAGCGACGACGGCGCGCTGCTGCTCGTCGCCAAGGACGACCACCGCGTGCGGATCGAGGTGGGCCGCGGCCTCGAGGGCGCGCTCACCGACCTCCAGAGCAAGCGCATCATCGACGAGACGATCGTGCCGAGCTTCCGCGCCGGCGACTTCGCCGGTGGCATCGACGCGGGCGTCGATCGCATCCTCGCCGTGATCGAAGGCGAGGCGCTACCGCCGCCCGCCGCAGGGGGCGCCGGGCCGGGGTTCGAACAGTGGGCGCCTCTGGTGCTGACCGTGGCGCCGGTGCTGGCATTCCTGCTCCGCATGCTCCTCGGCCCGCTCGTTGCGGCGCTCGTGGCGGCGGCCATCGCCTGGCTCGTCACGGGACAGCTCCTCGTCGCGCTCGGCGTCGGCGTCTTCATGCTCCTGTTCGGTGCGTTGCTCACCACGCGCCACGGTTGGTCGAGCCGCGGGGCCGGCCGTGGCTGGGGAGGCGGCGGCTTCGGTGGAGGCGGAGGTGGCTTCTCGGGAGGAGGAGGCGGCTTCAGCGGCGGCGGCGCCTCGGGGAGCTGGTAGCGATGCGCACGAAGCGACTGCTCCAACATGGGCTCGCGTCCGCCTGGACGAGGCGTCGGAGCTTCCCGCCGCGCGCGCGCGCGGAGATCGAGGCCGCGATCGCCGAGATGGAGGCGCAGCACTCCGGCGAGATCCGCTTCGCGATCGAGACGGCCCTCGATCTGCCGCGCCTCTGGCGCGATGCCTCGCCGCGCGCCTGCGCGCTCGAGGCGTTCGCTCACCTCCGTGTGTGGGACACGGCCGCGAACAACGGCGTGCTGATCTACGTGCTGCTCGCCGACCACGCGGTCGAGATCGTCGCCGACCGTGCGATCGCCGCGCGGGTGTCCCAGGCGGAGTGGGACGCCGTGTGCCGGCTCATGGAGGAGCACTTCCGCGCCGGACGCTTCGCCGAGGGCGCGGTCGCCGGCGTGCGCGACGTGGGACGCCTGCTCGTCCGGCACTTCGGGCGCACGGGGGGCGACGCAAACGAGCTCCCGAACCGTCCCGCGCTGCTCTGAACGCGCCTACGGCGCCGACGTGCCCTTGCGCCCGAAGTCGTCCTCGATGCGCACCACGTCGTCGAGCTCGGGGGTCGAGACCTCGAGCAGCTCGACGCGCACGTCGGTCGCCTCGAAGCGATGGATGCGACCCGGCGCGATGCGCCGGTGCTCGCCCGGGCCGAGGTCTTCGATCCGCACCACGCCGCCGTCGTCCTCGAGGTGCAGGCGCAGGCGCCCGGCCACCACGTAGATCGACTCGTCCTTGCGCAGGTGCTTCTGCAGCGAGAGCCGCTTGCCCGGCTCGATCACCAGCAGCTTGCCGACATAGCGCTCGGTGTGCGCCCAGATCCGCTCGTGCCCCCAGGGCTTGTCGACGCGGCGGGCCTCGGGCTGCGGCATGGCGGAGGACCCTAGGAGACCGGACCCGCATTCGCACGCCCGCCTTGCACTAGCCTCCTCCGGCGTCGAACGCGCCCGGCAGATGGCGAACGCGGAGGGCGCCGTCTCCGTCCCGCTCCACCGCGATCACGTCGAAGCGGGCGCGCGCTCTCCGCGGGCCGTGGGCGTGGAGCCAGGCGCGGGCGCCGCGCACGAGGCGCGCGCACTTGCGCGGGTCCACGGCCTCTTCGGGGGCGCCGAAGCCGCGGCCGCTGCGCGTCTTGACCTCCACGAACACGACGAGCTCGCCACGCGCGGCGACGAGGTCGATCTCGACGCCGTCGGCGCGCACGTTGCGCGCGACGATGCGATAACCTGCGCGCGCGAGATGCTCCGCCGCGAGCCGCTCGCCCTCGGCCGCGAACTCGCGCCGGCCTTTCTGCATGGGGGCTCCGCGGGACCGGAGGCGGAGTCAGTGTATGGGCACGCTCTACGTGGTCGCCACACCGATCGGAAACCTCGAGGACATCACGCTGCGAGCGCTGGCCGTACTGGGCGAGGCGGAGCTGGTGCTCGCGGAGGACACCCGCCGCACGCGCGTGTTGCTCGACCGCCACGGCATCGCGGCGCGCCCCGTCTCCCTGCACGCGCACAACGAGGCGGCGCGGACGCAGCAGGTGCTCGCCGCCCTGGCCGACGGCAGAGCGGTCGCGCTGGTCTCCGATGCGGGCACGCCCCTCGTGTCGGACCCCGGCGAACGCCTCGTGGCGCGAGCGCTCGCCGACGGACACCGCGTGGTGCCGGTGCCGGGCCCGTCGGCGGTGCTCGCCGCACTGGTCGCGTCCGGCCTGCCCGCGGAGCGCTTCACCTTCGTGGGCTTCCTCTCGCGCCGGGCGGGAGAGCGCGCGCGCCAGCTCGCCGAGCTCGCGTCGCGGCGCGAGACGCTGGTGCTGTTCGAGTCGCCGCGCCGGGTCGGCGCGCTGCTCGCGGAGCTGGCCTCTGTCTTCGGTGAGCGCCGTGCGTGCGTGGCGCGTGAGCTCACCAAGCTCCACGAGGAGGTGGTGCGCGGCAAGCTCGGCGAGCTCGCGGCGCGGTTCGGGGACGGCGCGCGGGGCGAAGTGAGCGTCGTCGTCGAGGGCGCCGCCGGTGGGCCCGGGCCCGAGCCGCTTTCGGAGGATGCGCTGCGCGCACGCGTGCGCGATGCGCTCGCGGCCGGGCTCTCGGCGCGCGATCTCGCGGCCCAGCTGGCGCGCGAGACGGGCCTGCCGCGCCGCACGCTCTACGCGCTCGCGCTCGAGGAGTCGGGACGATGAGCCGGCCCGGGCTGCGGACCCGGCTGCGCACGCTCTGGTACATGCGCGGCGAGCAGCTCGGGGGCGAGCTTCGCGAGTGGCTCGCGGGGCCTCACCGAGCGCGAGGCCGCGCCGAGGAAACCCCGCACCTGCGTGTGACGCGCCTGCCGGTGGCGCGGCTCGCTCCACCGAAGAGCGCGCGGCAGGGCCGGGCGCGCGGCTGGAACGACGCCGGCCTCGAGCGCGCCGAGCTCGAGGCGATCCACCGCTTCGGCTGGCTCGGCGCCGAGAGCCTCCGGCCCGCCGAGCGGCTCCGCGCGATGCTCGACTGGATCGCGCACCACACCCACGGCCTCGGTTGGGAGCCGGCTTCGATCAGCCGCCGCACGCTCGCCTGGCTGGCGGCGCTCACCACACCGGGGTTGCTGCCGCCGCCCGGCGAGACGCACGGCCGCGTGCTGCCGTCGCTGGCCGATCAGCTCGTCACGCTCGAGCGCCGGATCGCGCCGCACCAGGCGAGCAGCGAGCGCCTGCGGAGTCTGCTCGCGCTGGTGACGGCGGCTGTGCTGCTCGAGGGCGGCGAGGCGGAGCGTTGGCTCGGCTACGGCCCGCTCCTCTCCGCCGAGCTCGAGCGGGAGATCGGCTCGGACGGGGCGCACGTCGAGCGCAGCCCGATGCTGCACGCCGAGCTGCTCGCCGCGCTGCTCGACCTCCTGAATGCGCTGCGCGCGGCGCCAGGCGCGGCGCCGGCGGAGCTCGAGGAGCAGCTCGCGCGCAAGGCCGCCGCGATGCTCGGTGCCCACGCGGTGTGGACGCATCCTGACGGCGAGATCGCGCTGCTCGGCGACTCCTGGCTCGGCGTCGCACCGCCCGTGCGCGAGCTCGCGGCGTACGCGAAGGCGCTCGGCGTCGCGCCGCTCGAGCCCGCGCAGCGCGGCGTGCTGCCGGCGGCGAGCGTGGTGCGGCTCGAAGCCGGGCCGTTCGTCGCGATCTTCACGGCCGGGCCTCCGTCGCCGCCCTGGCATCCTGCGCACGCGCACTGCGACGCGCTCTCCTTCGAGCTCTCCGCCTTCGGTGAGCGCGTGGTCGCCGACACCGGCGGAGCCGACCTCCACGCCGGAGCACGGCGCGACCTCGCGCGCGCGACGCGCTCGCACGCGACGGTCGTGGTGGACGGCGCCGAGCAAGCGGAGCTCTGGGGAACGGACCGCATCGGCGGCCGCCCCGACGCGGGGCTGGTGCGCGCCGTGCCCGACGCCTTCGTCGAAGGCGTCTGCGCGGGCTGGTCCACGCCCGACGTGCTGCATCGGCGCACGCTCGCGCTCGACGGCGTCACGCTGCGCATCGAAGATCGCTTCGACAAGCCGGCGCCGCGCGCGCGCCTTGCCCTGCCGCTCGCGCCGGGCGTCACGGCGCGCCTCGAAACGCACCGCGCCGAGCTGACGCTGCCGAGAGGCCGCCGGCTCGCGCTCGCGCTGCCCGAGACGGCGCGCTGGCGTATCGAGCGGGCGCCGTGCTACGTGGCGCCCGCGGACGAACGGGAGCGCGCCGTGCTGGTGGGCGAGGCGGAGGGCCTCGCCGCCGCGGACTGGCGCATCGAGGAGCCTCGACGATGAGCAAGCGCCTGCGGGTGATCCAGTGGGGCACGGGCAACGTGGGACACGAGGCCCTGCGCGGGATCCTCGAGAGCCCGGAGCTCGAGCTGGCGGGTGTGCTCGTCTACACCGCAGAGAAGGACGGCGCGGACGCGGGCTCCCTCTGTGGCTTGCCCGCGACGGGCGTGCGCGCCACGCGCGACCGCGCGGCGCTGCTCCGCACCGCCGCGGACTGCGTCGTCTACGCGCCGCGGCACGCGCACGTAGACGAGGTGTGCGACATCCTCGCATCCGGCAAGAACGTGGTGGCGACGCCGTTCCTGTTCTACGCGCCCACGCTCCCGCCCGCCGAGCTCGCGAAGCTCGAGGCCGCGTGCGCGAAGGGGAAGACGTCGGTCCACGGCACCGGCATCCACCCGGGCTTCGTCGGCGAGGTGCTGCCGCTCGTGCTGTCGGGCATGACCCGGAAGATCGAGCACCTGCACGTGCAGGAGCGCGCGAACTGGAGCCTGTACGCGAGCCCGCGCATCACCTTCGACAACATGCGCTTCGGTGCCGCGCCGGCGGAGGCCACGCTCGAGGCGAACGCCTTCGCGCGCTTCAACAGCGGCATCTTCCAGGAGCAGATCCATCTGCTCGCGGCGGGACTCGGCGCGAAGCTCGAGCGCGTCGAGGTGGAGCAGGAGCTGGTGCCCGCGAGCGTCGAGAGCGAGATCGTGGGCGGGAAGATCGCGGTGGGCACCGTCGCCGGCCAGCGCTACCGCTGGCGCGGGATCGTCGGCGGCCGGCCGCGCCTCGAGATCGAGGCGCTCTGGACGGTCGGCCCCGGCTACCCCGACCACTGGCCGCGCCCGAAGGAGGGCTGGACCGTCACGCTCGAGGGCACGCCCTCGCTGCGCGCGCACTTCACGAACGCGGCCAGCTTCGCGCGCGCACGCGAGGTGCCGATCGCCGACCACGTGCACGCCGCCGACATCGCGACGGCGCAGATCGCCGTGAACGCGATCGTGCCGCTCTGCGCGGCGCCGCCCGGCGTGCGGAGCTTCCTCGACCTGCCGCTGGTGCGGGGGCGGAGCTCGCTGGCCGGGAGCTGAGATCGGAGATTTCGAAAGGTCTGGAGGGATGGCAAGCGGGGCCGGGCAGGGGCAAAGGAGGATGCCGTGATCGATTGGACGCAGGAGGGAGAGCGTCTCGTTGAAAGGCTGAGGTGGCTTCAGGACCGCGCCGCCGACATGCAGCTGCCCGCCACCTTTGCACGGTCTCGGTTCAGCGTTTCGGATGATTGCCCTGACCCAGAAAGAGATGGGTCGATCTCATGCGAGTTTCCTGACGGAAGCACGGGCGTAGTCGCAATGGGAGGTCTTCGGACGACTCTGAAGCGATCTCGATCCGAGCTCTGGGAGGTGGGCGTGGAGCCGGACCGGCCGAGCGTCGTGTGGGAGTGGCCTGAGATCGATCAAGGATTGGATTGGCGACCGATTCGCTGGGACCTGGCGACGCACATCGCTGCGATCGAGATCGCGATGACCTTTGCGCGGGATCTGATCGCGGAGAAGATGGGTCTTTCGAGCGAGAGAGTCGGCAGGGACGGGCTTCGTCTTCGTTGGCCAGAATGAGACAGTGGCCAGGAAGCGACTCCCGGTCCGATCCATACGCGCAGGGCCTTCCACGGGTGCACGGTGTACCGGGCGCCGGCGCGTGAGGCGGCTCGTCTCGCTCCTCGAGAGCCTCTTCCCTCAGCCTCCGCCGAGCAGCTCCAGCAACCCCACCTCGTCGATCACCGCGACGCCGAGCTCCTGCGCCTTCGCGAGCTTGCTGCCCGCCGCCTCTCCCGCCACCACGTAGCTCGTCTTCTTCGAGACGGTGCCCGTCACCTTGCCGCCGGCGGCGACGATGCGTTCGCCGGCCTCGGTGCGCGAGAGCGTGGGCAGCGTGCCGGTGAGCACGAAGGTCTTGCCGGTGAGCGGCCCCTCGGGAGCGGCGGTGTCGCGCGGCTTCGTCTTCTCGAAGCGCACGCCGAGCTCGAGCAGGCGCGCGAGCTCGTGCCGATGGCGCTCGTCAGCGAAGAAGTCCACCAGCTTCTGCGCGATCACCGGGCCGACGCCGTCGATCTCCTCGAGCGCCTCGACCGGCGCCTCGAGCAGCGGTGCGAGGTCCCCGAAGCGCGCGGCCAGCAGCTCAGCGGCGGCGGGCCCGACGTCCGGGATGCCGAGCGCGACGAGTAGCCGCGGCAGCGTGGTCGAGCGCGCGCGCTCGAGCGCCGCCACCAGGTTGGCGGCGGACTTCTCGCCCATGCGCGGCAGCGCTTCGAGCTGCTCGGCCGTGAGTGCGAACACGTCCGGCAGCTCCTTCACGAGCCCGGTGTCGAGGAGCTGGTCCACGAGCTTCTCGCCGAGCCCGTCCACGTCGAGCGCGCCGCGGCCCGCGAGATGAAGCAGGCGATTCTTGAGCTTGGCCGGGCAGGCGCGGTTCGGGCAGCGCGCCACCACGCCGCCCTCCTCGCGCACGGCGGGCGTGTCGCAGACCGGGCAGCGCTCGGGCAGGCGCCACGGCACAGCAAACGCGGGTCTCAGGTTCTTCACCACGCCGACGATCTGCGGGATCACGTCGCCCGCGCGCTGCACGATCACGGTGTCGCCCACGCGCACGTCCTTGCGCTCGATCTCGTCCTGATTGTGGAGCGACGCATTCGAGACCGTGACGCCGCCCACCTGCACGGGCCGCAGCTTCGCCACCGGCGTGAGCGCGCCCGTGCGGCCGACGCTGGTGAGGATGGCCTCGACCACGGTGTGCTCCTGGTGCGGCGGAAACTTGAAGGCGATCGCCCAGCGCGGCATCCGGGAGAGCTCGCCGAGGTCGCGCTGGAGGGCGAGGTCGTCCACCTTGAACACGGCGCCGTCGATCTCGATCGGCAGGCTCGCACGCCGTTCGAGGAGGTCGCGGTAGTAGGCGAGCGTGGCGTCGAAGCCGACCACGCGCGCGGCCCCGGGGCTCGGGGCGAAGCCCCAGCGCGCAAGCTGCTCCAGAATCTCCCATTGCGAAGTCACGTCCCGGGGAATGCCCTCGCCGATCCCATAAGGATGGAACGTGAGCGAGCGCAGCCGCTCGAGGTCCACCTCGTGGAGCTGGCGGAGCGAGCCGGCCGCGGCGTTCCGCGGGTTCGCGAACGGCTCGAGCCCCCGCGCGCTGCGCCGCGTGTTGAGGCGGCGGAAGGCGCGCAGCGGAAGCACGACCTCGCCGCGCACGGAGACGCGCGCGGGCGCCTCGCCGTCGAGGGTGAGCGGCACCGCCAGGACCTGGCGCAGGTTCGCCGTCACGTCCTCGCCGATCTGTCCGTCGCCCCGCGTCGCGCCGACGGTGAGCCGCCCGTCTTCATAGACCAGCTCGACCGCCGCGCCGTCGAGCTTCGGCTCGGCGACGAAGGCGGCCGCGTCGGCGCGATCGAGCTGGCGCGCGACGCGCTCCAACCAGGCGCGCATCTGCTCCTCGTCCATGGCGTTGTCGAGCGAGAGCATCGGCACGACGTGACGCACCGGCGCGAAGCCGGCAGCCGGCGGCACGCCCACCCGGCGCGTCGGAGAGTCGGGCAGCACGAGGTCGGGGTACTGCGCTTCGAGCTGTTTCAGCTCCTCGAAGCGGCGGTCGTACTCCGCGTCGCTGATCTCGGGCGCGTCCTCGTGGTAATAGAGGCGCGCGTGGCGGCGCAGCTCCTCGCTGAGAGCGCGGATGCGGGCCGCTGCCTCTCGTCTGCTCAAGCTCCGCCTCCGCCGGGGCGATAAGCGCCCACGCGGGTTCGCCGCGGCCGGCCGGCAACATACCCGGCCGAACGCCGCGCGGCACCGTATTCCAGGCGGCGGGGAGGCAGGTGGTGCGGAAGGGTCTCCCGGCCGAAGAGGCGAGCGCGGCGGACGCCGCGGGCTCCCTCCTGCCGCGGATCGGCCACGAGCTCCGCACACCGGTCCAGGTGATCACCGGCTTCGTCGAGCTGCTGCTCGGCGAGCAGGCCGGCCCGCTCACGGCCGAGCAGCGCCGCTACCTCGAAGAGGCGCGCCGCAGCTGCCAGCGGCTGGCGCGCTTCGCCGCGGAGCTGTCCGCCGGTGCTCCCGCCGCGACGTCGCCGCTGCGGCCGCAGGCCGCGTCGCTGGCGCGCCTGGCGGAGAGCATCGCAGCCTCATTGAAGCCTTTGCTGGATCTCCGCCGTCAGACCCTCCACGTGCGCATCGCGCCCGGCGCGGCGCAGGGTTGGTTCGACCCGGCGCGGGTCGAGCAGGTGCTCCAGAACCTGATCGCGAACGCAAGCGAGTACGGACCGGAGGGCGGGGCGATCGATCTCGAGGCGGAGAACGTGGAGACGCTCGGCGGGGCGGAGCTGCTCGTGAGCGTCACCGACGACGGGCCGGGAATGCGCGCGGAGCCGCCTGTCGTGCGTCCTGGACGCGGGCTCGGTCTCGGCATCTGCCGCGCGATCGTGTCCGCGCACGGCGGCCGGCTCGAGGCCGGCGACGCTGCTGGCCGCGGCGCCCGCATCGTGTTCACGCTGCCGGTGCGCCCCGAGGAGGCGCCGTGAGCAGCGCGCCTGCGGCCCGTGCCCCGCGCATCCTCGTGGTGGACGACTCCGAGAGCATCCGCTCGTATGTCGCGAGCTGGCTCGCGCAGCAGGGCTATCGCGTCGACACCGCCGAGGACGGCCGCCGCGCGCTCGCGCTGCTCGACCAGGGCCTGCTCCCCGATCTGGTGCTGCTCGACGTGATGATGCCCGGGCTCGACGGGATCGAGACGGTGCGCGCGATCCGCGAGCGCGCTCCGCGTCTGCCGGTGGTGATGGTCTCGGTGGTCGGTAATGCACGCACCATCGTGGACGCGATGCGTGCCGGGGCCACCGACTACGTGAGCAAGCCGTTCGACGAGACGGACCTCGCCGCCGTGATCGCGCGCGCTCTCGAGCGCGCCGGCCAGGCGGGTGCCGCGGTCGCCGCGAAGAGCTCGGGATCCGATGCGCTCTGGCGCGGCCCCGCGCTGGCGGAGGTGCGCGCGCTGATCGATCAGGTGGCCGAGACCGACGTCACCGTGCTGATCCAGGGCGAGAGCGGCACCGGCAAGGAGGTGGTCGCGCGCGCGCTGCATGCGGCGTCGCGGCGTCGCACCGGGCCGTTCGTGAAGGTGAACTGCGCGGCGTTGCCCGGCGAGCTGCTCGAGAGCGAGCTGTTCGGCTACGAGCGCGGCGCCTTCACCGGCGCGGCCGCCCGCAAGGTGGGGAAGTTCGAGGCGGCCGAAGGCGGCACGCTCTTCCTCGACGAGATCGCCGAGATGAGCCCGCTGGCGCAGGCCAAGCTGCTGCACGTGCTCCAGGACGCGACCTTCGCGCGCCTCGGCGGCAACGACGAGATCCGCGTCGACGTGCGCGTGATCGCGGCGACGCATCGCGGCCTCGAGGAGATGGTGACGCGGCGCGCCTTCCGCGAAGACCTGTTCTTCCGACTGAACGTGGTGAGCGTTCGGGTGCCGCCGCTCCGCGAGCGCCGCGACGAGGTTCCTGCGCTGGTGGAGCACTTCCTGGCGCGCTTCTCGGCGCGCTACGGCCGGCCGCCGCCGCGGCTGAGCGCGAAGCTCTGGGCGCTGCTCGAGCGCCATCCGTTCCCCGGCAACGTGCGCGAGCTCGAGAACCTCGTGAAGCGGATCGTGGTGCTCGGCAGCGAAGAGCCGATCGTGCGCTCGTTGGTCTCGAACGAACGGGCGCAGGTGCGTCGCGCGCGGCGCTTCCAGTCGCTGCTGCGCGAAGTCGAGGAGAACGCGGGGGACGTGCCGCTCCGCGAGGTGGGCCGGCGCGCCGCGATGGAAGCGGAGCGCGAGGCGATCGAGCAGGCGCTGACGCTCACGCACTGGAATCGCAAGCACGCCGCACGCGTCCTGGGCGTCTCGTACAAGACGCTGCTTCAGAAGATCCGCGAGTGCGAGCTCAAGGCCGACCCGAGCTGAGGCGGGCTAGAGCCCGGGCCGGATCCAGCCGCGGCGCTCGTAGACGAGGAAGCCGAGGCGCTCGCGCAGCACGAGGTGCGTCAGCATCAGCGCCTCGGGGTCGGGCACGATGTCGAGGTTCTGCGCGTCGTCGCCCGCGACCCAGTAGTCCGTCGGCGCCGCGCGCACGGCGAGCCCGGCGGTGCGGCACGTGGCGTAGGCGCGCCGCATGTGGAGCGCCGAAGTCACGAGCAGCACGTCGCGCGCGCCACGCGCGTCGAGCAGCTGCTTCGAGTTCACGCAGTTCTCGTAGGTGTTGGTGCTGGCTTCTTCGCGCACGATCGCGCTCGCCGGCACGCCGAGCGTCTCGAGCAGCTGGCCGATGCCCTCGGCCTCGGGCGGGACGTCCCGCTGCCAGGGCAGGCGCCCGCCGCTCACCACGATGAGTGGCGCCTTGCCCGCGTGGAACAGGCGCGCAGCGTGCGTGATGCGGTCTGCGGCTTCCACCAGCTCGGGGAACTCGCGCGGCGGCAGCGCCGGCTTCGTGGCGCCGCCGAGCAGCAGGATCGCGTCAGCAGGCGCGATCTCGAGGATGTGCTGTGTCGGGTGGACGTTCTCGAGGCCGGCGGCGAGCCGCTCCGCCAGCGCGGGCATCGAGGCGAGCCAGAGCCCGAAGAATGCGGTGGCCACCGCCGCGCCGGCGACCTTCCGCCGCCCGAGCGCGAGCGCCAGCAGCGCGAGCGCCAGCAGGCCGAGCGCCGCCGACAGCGGCAGCACGAGCTTCGTGAGCAGCTTGCCGAGACCGAGGCTCATCGCGAGGGCGCTTCGCGCGGCTCGCCCACGTGCCAGATGCGCAGCCGGTCGGTCGCGCTCACGCGCAGATCCACGAGCGGCGCGGCGTGTTCGAGCCGCGCGACGAAGGCCTCGTTCCTCGCGGCATCGTCGCGCCAGTAGTCCGAGTCGCTGCGGTCGAGAAAGGCCACCCAGAAGTCGCCGTGTCGCTCGCGCAGTTGCGCAAGGTCCGCTGTGGACAGGTGTTCGCGCCAGAGTGTCACATAGGGGCGCGTCAGATCGTCGATGAACTTGCGGATGGCGACTCCGTTCGTGATCAGCACGGCGTCGCGGGGGACGTGCCGTTCGATCGCCTCCCCGATCGCCGCCTGGCCCGCGCCCCAGCGATGGAGGATCGGGTGGACGGCGAACGCGGAGGCGAGCACGCCCGCGATCCACAGGGCCGCGCCCGCCGCCGCGAGCCGCTGGGCACGCGCCCGGTCCGGCAGCCGCGCCAGCAACGCCTCGAGCTGCCGCGGCACCGACTCGGCCATCGCGAAGGCCAGCACCGGGAGCAGCGGGTCGAAGTAGCGCAGCCCGACCACCAGACGCTTCGCGAAGCTGCTCGCCTCCATGCCGTAGGCCTGGCCCAGGTAGAACAGGAAGAAGAGTGCGACGCTGGCGACGAGCTCGGGCCGGCGCCGCCCCCGATACGTGAGTCCGAACCAGAGGCCGCCCGGCACCAGCACGAGCAGGCCGAGCAGGTAGAGCGGCAGGCGTTCCGGAATGGTGGCGAGGGCGAGGGGGTACGGGGGCCCTCCACCCCGCACGAACAGCGCATTCCCGAAGAACGCGAAGTTGCCGGCGAGATGGAGCGCCGTGCCGGCGAGGCCGCCGAGCAGCAGCCAGCCCCAGCCGCGATCCCAGCGCAGCAGGGCGCCGGCGAAGAACGGCACGAACGGCAGGGCCGCCGACTCGCGCAGCGTGAGCGACGCACCCGCGACGAGCCCGGACGCGAGCCACCAGCGGCGTCGACTGCCTTCGAGCCCCCGGAAGAAGAACCAGAGCCCGAGCGCGGCGACCGTCGTGCGCGCGGCATCGCTCATCGCGAGGCGCCCCGCCACCAGCGCGGCTGGGAACGCCAGCAGGAGGAGCGCGAATGCCGGCGAGCGCCGTTCCTCGTCGATCCAGCGCGCGGTGATCAGCACGGCTGCGAGCAGCGACAGGAAGCTGGCGAGAAATGCGCCGCGCCAGCCGCAGGCCCACGAGAAGGGTGCCATCAACGCGACCATGCCGATCGGATAGTCGCCCGCCCGGACGCCGACGCGCTCGCCCGTGAGCGGGTCGAGCTTCTCCAGCGTGAGCGAGCCCGTCTCCACGAGCGCCCTCGCCTGGTCCACGTAGAGGCGTTCGTCGTCGACGCTGGGGCCGCCGGGAGGGTAGAGCGCGTAGCCGAGCGAGTAGAGGCCGAGCCCGACGACGAGCAGCGCCCAGGCACGGCGGGGAGAGAGGCTCATGCGGTTTCCCGGCCCCCGCGCGCCGCGAGAAGGAGGTACTGGGCTCCGAGGGGCAGTCGCGCCAGCCAGGGTTCGAGCGGACGGAGCAGCGCGAGCGGGCGGGGGAAGTAGAACAGGAAGCGGCTCGGCCGGCAGCGAAAGCCCGCCGCCCGGAGCAGCCTGCGGCTCTCGCGCACCGACAAGGGAATGGCGTCGCGGTCGAAGGGGATCTGCCTCATCAGCAGCCGCGTGCCGGGGTTCCACGGATTGTTCTCGAAGAACGCGAGCACTCCGTCCGGAGCGAGCGAACGGTGGATGCGCGCGAGCGCCTCTGCCCGCTCTGCGGGGTGGACGTGGTGGAACACGCCGTTCACGTAGCAGAGGTCGAACGCCTCGCGCGCCGCAAACCCTGCGAGCGGCTCGAAGCGGATGCGGCGGCTGCCGTGCGTTCGCGTGGCGTGCTGCAAGGCCCGTTCGGCGGTGTCCACGCCGAGGACGTCGGCATCGCCGAAGGCGCTCGCGAGCGCCCGCGAGGTGTCTCCGACCCCGCACCCGAAGTCCAGGATGCGGCGGGGCCGCGCCGCCGGGCCGAGCTGGCGTCTCAGCTCCTCGATGCGGCCGCGAACGAAGTAGTGGCGGTCTTCACCGGAGAGACGCAAGCCGCGACCGATCATGTCGTCGTACTCTGCGGCGAGGTCGAACAGGGTCTCGGTCAGGGCGATCTCCAGGTCGGGTTGTGGGGAATGCGGCTGCCCATGCATCGGCCCTGCGGGGTAGGCGCTATAGGCAGTCGGCGTGGCTGGCCGATAGGAGATTCGGGAGCGCCAGGATTGCCGCCGTCTCCGAAGCCCAGGAGCACGCTTCGCGTGCTGCTCGTCACGTCGAGCTCCGAAGAGCGGCGCGCCTTCAGCTCCGCCCTGGAAGACGACGGAATCTCGACGACCCACGCGCCCGACGCCGCAGCCGCGCGGGAGGCACTCCAGCGTGGAGCCTTCGACGCTGCCGTCGTCTCGCACTCGCTGCCGGATGAAGACGGGGCCTCGATGTGCGCGAGCCTGCGACGGATACCGGGCGCGCCGCCGTCGATCCTCCTCGACGAGCCGATCGATGCGGTGAAGCTCGCCGCTCTCGTTCGCGAGGTCGTCGAGGGGTTCGAGGAGGACGCCGAGCCGTCGGTCGGCGACGTGCTCACCATCGTGATTCCGGCGCTGAACGAAGAGGAAGCGATCGGCGACACGTTGCGGCGCACGCTCGAAGCGCGCGCGCACATCACCGCTCACAGCCCGGTGCGCGATGTGGACATCGTGGTGGTGAGCGACGGCTCCACCGATCGCACCGAGGAGATCGCGAAGAGCTTCGACGACGTGACCGTGCTCGTCTTCGAGAAGAACCGCGGCTACGGCGCCGCGATCAAGTGCGGCTTCGAGCACGGCCGCGGCGACCTGGTGAGCTTCCTCGACGCCGACGGCACGTGCGACCCGAAGACCTTCGCCGAGCTGTGCCGCGCGCTCGACGAGCAGCGCGCCGACCTGGTCCTCGGCTCCCGCATGGGGCCCGACAGCGAGATGCCGCTGATCCGCACGGTCGGCAACCGCATCTTCGCCTGGATCCTGGGCGCGCTCAGCAAGCGCGTCGTGCAGGACACCGCGAGCGGCATGCGCGTGATCCGCCGCGACGCGCTCGAGAGCCTCTACCCGCTGCCGGACGGTCTCCACTTCACGCCCGCCATGAGCGCGCGCGCGCTGCTCGAAGACAAGCTGCGTCTCGTCGAAGTGCCGATGGCCTACTCCGAGCGGGTGGGGCGCTCGAAGCTCTCCGTGGTGAAGGACGGCGTCCGGTTCCTGACGGTGATCCTGCGCGCCGCCGTCGCCCATCGTCCCTCGCGGCCGCTGCTGCTCGGCGCGGGCCTGCTCGGCCTCGCCTCGCTGCTCGTCGCCTTCCAGCCCGTCACGTATTGGCTGAGCCACCACGAGCTGCGGGAGCCGATGATCTATCGCGTGATGCTGGCGTCGCTGCTCGGCACGCTCTCGGCGCTCGTGGTCTGCTCGGCGCTCGTCGCCGAGAAGCTCGCGGCGCTGATCCATCGCCGCGCCATCGCGAGCAAGGGCATCACCGGCCAGCTCGGGCGGCTGCTCTCGCGCGGCGGGCGACGCTGGTCGATCGCGGCGCTCGTGCTGCGCGGCCTTCGTGAGCTCGTGGCCGGGCATGTTGCAATACGTAACCACCGGACAGGTCGCGATGCACTGGTCGCGCGCGATGCTCTCGTCGCTGCTCGTGGTGGTGGCCGTGATGCTCGGCATCACGAGCTTCTGGATCCACATGCTCGACGTGATCGCGAGCCAGCAGCTGGACCCGCGGGCGGTGATGCGCCCGCCGGACCGGATCCGGCCGGGCAAGGCGGCGCGCTGAGCCCTCAGCGCTCGCCGGCGAGCTCGACGAGCGCCGCGATCGTGCGGTCGGCGACGAAGGCGAAGAAGGCGTCGCCGTCGAGCCGCGAGATGCGGCACCGAGCTGCGCCATGCGGGCGCGCCCCTCGCCGGACATCTCCGCCAGCGAGGCGCGCGCGTTCCTCGATCTGGTCGGGCAGCGGGAGCGACGCCTCCTGCATCACGATCCCGCAGGTCGTCTCGAGCACCCAGAGGTAGGCCCGCGCCAGCTCGGCGCCGGAGAGTCCCGCGCGCTCGAGGATCCCGATCTGCACGGACGCCACGTCGAGCCAGGCGGGCGAGGTGCGGCCGCGCCGCCCGAGCAGCGGGCAGCACGGCCGGATAGCGCAGCAGGTGATGCGCGCAGCGAGGTCATCCAGTCGCGGATCTGCTCGGGCCACGGCGCGCGGCGCCGGATCTCGAGCTCGACGCCGCCGAGCACCTGGCCGAGCACGCCGTCGAGCAGCTCGTCGAGGCTCGCGAAGTGGCGGTAGAGCGCGGCGGGCACGGCGTCCACCTCCGCGGCGATGCGCGCCACGGTGAGCGGCACCTCGGGCTCGCGCTCGAGCAGCGCGAGCGCCGCCGCGAGGATCCCCTCGCGCGACAGACGCGCGGGCCGGCCGGGGCCGCGCTTCTGCGCGGCTCGCGCCATCTCAGCCCACCGCCAGCGGATCGCCCATCCGCCGGTAGACGTCCGCGATCGAGCCGCCGAAGAAACGCTCGCGCCGCGCGGGCGTCAGCTCCTTCAGCGCCTCGGCGTAGTGGCCGAGCGGATCCGTGAAGCCCTCGAAGTGCGGGAAAGTCCGACGAGAACACGATCATGTCGTCGGGCAGCTCGGACATGATCTTCGGGAGGGGCGAGTCGTTGCCGCCGGAGAGCGGGGTCGCGCGGACGTTCCGCGCCACGTACTCGCTCGGCCGCAGCGGCAGCTTCGACTTGCCGAGGAACAGCTCCGCGACGGGCGAGACGCGGTCGTCGATCTCCCGGAACAGGAAGGGCAGCCAGCCCGTGCCGACCTCGGCGAAGAGCAGCGTCAGCGTCTGGAAGCGCTCGAAGACGCCGCTGTACACGAGAGCGTTGAGGAGGGTCATGGGCGCCACGTGGCGGTGCGCGCCGCCCAGCATGCGCAGCAGCGTCGCGTCGCCGCCGAGGTTCGCCCAGCCCGGATCGAAGCGCATGTGCTCGAAGCCGGTGTGGAGCATCGGCGTCATGCCGAGCGCGACGGCCGCCGACCAGACGCGGTCCCAGCTCGGGTGCGCGGGCGAGACGCCGTTCACCGGGTACGCGGGGACCAGGAAGATGCGGCTCCCACGCGCGCGCATCGCCTCGAGCTCGGCCACCACGAAGGCGAGGTCCGCGTACTCGAGCGCCGTCACGGGCAGGAGCCGCCCTTTCGTCTCGTCGCACGTTTCGGCGAGCCAGCGGTTGCAGGTGCGGATCACCTCCTGCCGCAGCGCGAGCTCGGGCAGGAGCAGGTTGTAGGCGATGCCCGAGAGGCAGATCACGTTCTGGAGCGCGATGCCCTGCTGGTCGAGCCACTTCACGCGAGCCTGCGCGTTCGCCTGCTGGAACTGCGCCTTGCCTTCGAACTCCTTGCGCCGCTCCGCCTCGGCGAGCTTCTCGTTGCCGAAGAGCGTGAGCAGGCCCGGAGGCAGCAGCTCGGCGAGGGGCGGGCGCTGCGACTCGGGCACGTCGCGCAGCAGGTCGCCCACGATCGCGTCCACCGCGAGGAGCGCCGGGTCGAGCTTCGGAAGACGGGCCGCGAGCTTCGGGTAGGACGCGAGCCAGTCTCCGCCCGGCTCGAAGTGCGAGTCGATGTCGATGATCGGTGTCACGGGCGCACTTCGACCAGCTCGGCCAGGTGACCTTCGGGGTCGGTCGCGAAGGCCACGCGGATCTTCAGCTCGGGCATCTCCTTGATCGGCGCGGTGATGCCTCCGCCCGCCTTCTTCACGCGCTCGAGCAGCGCGGGCAGGTCGTCCGTGGTGAAGCCGAGGATCACCTCGCCGTTCGGCGACGCCTTCCGTCCCACGTACTTCAACAGCACGAGCGAGCTCCACTGCGCTTTCGGGTCGGGCGACATCATGATTTCGTCGATCTCCTCGCCCCCGATGCTCTCGCCGCGCACGCGGTTCACGGCGTGGAGGCCGTACACGTCGCGGTAGAACCCCGCCATCTTCTCGAGGTCGTGGACGATCAGCTTGGTGAAGCCGAAGCTGGTGCTAAGCGGCATGGGCGGCCAGCGAGATCTCTTCGCCGTATTGCTGTGACATGGAGACTCCTGTCATGCGCTCCGGTTTCTTCTACAGGAACGAGTTCTCGGCGGAGAGCCCGAGCCCGGGATGCGCGCCCGTGATGATGGGCTGCGCGTTGCCCCAACCCCTGCCGCCGCCCAGCGGGTCGCTCACGCGCACGACCGTGTCGCGGATCTGGTGGAGGCGGCGTGCATTCTCGGCCGTCGAGCAATCGGCGATGTGCTCCCCCTCCACGTGGAGAGCTCCCCGCCACTCGCCGTGGTGGTGTCCGTTCCACCCGAAGTAGAGCCCGGTTCCGAGGTGGAAGCCCGTTTCGGACACTGCTTCGATCTCGAAGGGGCGTGTGCTCCCATCGGCGAGAGTGCAGACGAGCCGGCCTCCTCGCAGGCGCCGGTTCTTCGGGTGATAGGAGAGCGCCGGCGCGATGTCCGCAAACTTCTCGAAGCGTCCGTCGGGATGCTCGATCCCTCCCATGACGGTCTTCTGCGAGAAACCGGGCGCGAAGACGATTCCGTAGTTGAGGAAGAGCGCGTACCGACTGGCGTCGGGCCGCTCCATGAGGACCGGGCACCACAGGAACTCGTACGTGCCGCCTGCGAAGGCGTCGGTGGGCTCGAGATCCGCCGCTGGCTGGCCGACGTCGTAACGCACACCCCAGGAGTGATCGCGCGTCGAGACCCACGTCTCGGGCGTGATCTCGGTCCGCTTCCCGTCGATCTCCACCCAGCCCGAGGCGACGCCGGTCTGGTGGTAGCGCACCAGCTCAGCGGACACGCGGTAGCCCGCGCGCAGGTGCGTGCGGTCCTCCAGACGCGCGGGCACCACGCCTTCGAAGACCCAGTCGAAGGCGATCGGCTGGCATGCGTTCGGCTCGAGGACGAAGCGCACCTTGCGGAGCGGCTCGATCACCTCGTAGCGAAGGGGGCCGATGACGGTGCGTTCCGCCTCGGGCGCGAGGCGCCGGCTCGAGCGCACGGTGACCTGCTCGACGCCACGCGAGATTCCACCATAACCGTCCATCACGTTGCGATTCGCGTACTTGCCCAGCCCGAAGCCCAGCTGGAGGGTTCCGTCACGCGCGGCGGCCATCGCGCAGACCTTCTCCGTCCACGAGAGGTCCGAGGAGCCCACGACCGCGAAGGTGTCGGCGATCTGATGGCAGAATTCTTCGTCCGCCGGGTGCAGCGGGCCGATCGGGTTGGTCACGTACGTCTCTCTCCTATGTCCAGATCTGGGATCCCTCGAGGATCCGATCGAGCATGCCTCGGTGCATGATGAGATCCTGCGGGTCGGCGGGCTCGGGCTGCTCACCGAAGTGCACACGCCGACCCGAAACCCGGATCGAGACCAGCGCCTGCCGCAGCGCTGCGTATGCGAGATACCATTCGAGCTCGCGCGGCTCGTAGCCGCTCTCTTCCGCATAGGTTGCAGCCACGTCGTCGCGACGCAGGAAGCCCGGCATGCCGGGTAGCTGCGCCTGGTCGGCATAGTCCTGGAAATAGCGGTGGAAGAAGATCAGCCAGCCGAGGTCGACCTCGCGAGGTGCGAGCGCCACACTCTCCCAGTCGAGCACCGCCGCAGGCTCGAAGTCGCGCCAGAGCACGTTACCGATGCGGGCGTCGCCCCAACACAGCGTGGCGCCGCTTGCATGCGTGGGCCAGCGCGCTTCGAGCCACGCGAACATCCGCTCGATCAGGTCGAAGCCCCGCCCGGCGCGCAGCCACGCGTAGTACGCCTTCTGGTCGGAAAAGTGCCGACGGAGCGCCGTGTCGCCGGGCTGGTCGAACTCGAGGAAGGCCAGCTCTTCGCCGGTCGCACGCACGCCGTGGACGCCGACGAGGATTCTCACGGCGTTGCGCTGGAGCCTCGCCTGATCTGCCGTTGGCGCCTTCGAGAGCCAGCTCTCGAACACATAGGGCA
Source organism: uncultured delta proteobacterium (assembly GCA_963716895.1). Lineage (GTDB taxonomy): Bacteria > Myxococcota_A > UBA9160 > UBA9160 > UBA6930 > JBFIYM01. Next base: position 618,076 of record CAVQUJ010000010.1, on the reverse strand, counting down.
TCACGTCCGGCGGGACGAGGCCTTCGACGCGCTCCATCACGAAGAACGGTGCGCCGAGCGCCGCCGGATCCGGCTCGTACCAGGCAATGCGAGGCACCGGCACGGCGCTGCGTTCGCGGACCAGTCGCATCGCTCGCACTTGACGCGCGAAGTCATAGTGCGGGAAGACCGGGTATGCGTCGGGCGCGGGCGGGAGTCGAACGACGTAGGCGCCGACCCGGTCGACACCGCCCTCCCGCCAGCTTGCATCGAGCAAGATCGTCTCGCTCGACATCCCCGTGGAAGCCGGGCCTTCGCCGATGGACACACTCGGATGCGAGTCGGGCCCGAGCGCTCGTCCCAGCCAGCGAGCGAGCCGTCCGCGAAGCGCCTCGGGGTTGCGTGTGGACGTGCGCGGGCGGCCTCCGCTGGTCTTCGAAGTCGAGACCTCAGACGGCATGGTCGGCCCCGATTCGAGGCCGGTTCTGTTCATGCGGCTCTCCTCGGGCACGGCTCGGTGGGGCGTCTCACGCCGCGACCGGCTCCTCCACGGGCTCCGGCGGCATGATGCTCGGCGCGCCGAGATCGTAGACCCGGTTGAGCAGCCGAATGAACGCCTTGTCCGTCGAGCGGGTCGCTCGGCAGCTCGAAGCTTTCGCCGCGCGCGCGCAGATCGGCGTCGAAGATCTCGAAGACCCGCTGGTGCGTGAGGTCGTCGGTGTGATCCTGCGCGACGCGGAGCTCTTCGTCGTCCATGTACACCTGCGCGCCCCAGTGGACGAGGAAGCGCATCTCCTCGGCGGGGATGCGCTGGATCACCCGCTCCCCCGTCGTGATCCGCCACCCGCCCGCGATCTCCCGATCGGCGGAGATGCGCGAGTCGATCGCGAGGCCCTCCGGCCGGCGCAGGGCGGAGGGGCCGTTGGACTGCCCGGCGTGGTACATCATCTCGTTCTCGACGACGACCGCGCGACCCCACATCGGCGCCGCGATCTGCTGCGGCCTGCCGTGCGGGCCGTCGGGCCAGTAGTCGAAGCCGCCGCCGATGCGGCCCTGGTAGTACCACGCGATCACCTGCGCCTTCTTCGCCTGCCAGCGCCGGAACAGTCCGGACTTGCACATCGTGTTGAGCAGCCAGGTGGGCGTGTTCTCCATGCTCACGCCGCGGAAGCGCGTGCCGTCGATGTGCGGCGAGCCGCCGGCCGAGCACGGCCCCTGGATGTTGAACAGCATCGACTCGGGCTCGGCGTACTTCGCGCCCCAATAGCGCGCGCACCCGGTCGAGGAAGCCGGAGTTGTAGTAGCAGTCCTCGATCTCGCGGAAGAGGCACACGCCGCCGCCGGGCGAGATAGCCGCGGAACACCGGGGAGAGGAACATGTCCCAGGTGAGCGTGACGCCCTGCGGGCACGTCGCCCGACGTGGTCGCGAGCACCTCTTCGGGCGACTTGAAGTGATGCGCGAGGATCAGCGGCCAGGGGCCGTGGTCACGCACCACCCCGAGCAGGCGGCGGTGCTGGTCTTCCGTGTACGCCCCCTCGATGACGCGGGGAGGGGCGACGGGGCGGAAACGCGCGGCGAGCTCTTCGTTCATGAACCATTCCTCCGATCAAGCGGGGTCGAGCTGCACGACTTCGATCCGATGCCCTTCGACGTCCGCGACGAAGGCGACGCGGATGCGATGCTCGGGCATCGTGCGGACGGGATCGGTGACGCGGCCGCCCGCGGCCTTCACGCGATCGACGAAGGCCTCGATGTCGGAGGTCGTGAAGCCGAGGATCAGCTCGTCGTTGTGTGGCCTCGGCCCGGCGAGGAACTTCAGCAGCGTCAGCGAGCCACCGCCCGGATAGGTCGGCAGGAAGGTGATCTCGCGGATCGGCTTGCCGTCGATCGTCGCATCGACCCGCTGCTGCTCGACCAGCCCGCACACCGACTGGTAGAACGCGGCGGTCTTCTCCAGGTCGTCGACCAGGAGCTTGCTGAAGCTGAAGTGAGCGTCGGCGGTGCTGCCGTGGGGCATCGTGTTCGTCAACTCGGGACTCCTGTCATCGCGGCACCATGCCGCCGTCGGCGAAGACCACGTGGCCGGTGATGAAGCTGCCCGCGTCGGAGGTCAGCATCAGCGCGGGTCCGACCATCTCGTCCGGATGCGCCATGCGCGGCAGCAGCTGGATGCGGCGTCATCTCGGCCTGCGCCTCGGCCGGGTTCTTGCGCACCATGTCGGTGTCGACGGTGCCCGGCGAGAGCGCGTTCACGCGGATGCGGTGCGGCGCGAACTCGGCGGCCATCGAGCGCGTGGCGGCCATCAGCCCCGCCTTCCCGATCGCGTAGAGCGACACCGTCGACGAGAACAGGAAGGCGGCGCCCGAGAGCACGTTGAGCACCGCGGCGTGCCGGCTCTGCTTCAGGTACGGCAGCGCCTCCTGCACGAGGAAGACCGGGCCGCGCAGGTTCACGTCGAGCGACTTTGCCCACGCCTCGGCGGTGTACTCGCCGAGCGGCAGCGCGAGCGCGTTGGCGGCGTTGTTCACCACCACGTCGACGCCGCCGAAGGCGTCGACCGTCTTCTGCGACGAGCGCTGCGCAGTGCGGCGAGCTCGCCGAGGTGCGTCGGCACGCCGAGCGCCTCGCCGCCGAGCGCCTGGAGGTGCTGCTCGGTCTCCTTGCAGGCCTCGGGCTTGCGGCTCGCGACGACCACCTTCGCGCCCGCTGCCACGTAGCCCTCGGCGAGCGCGCGCCCGATGCCGCGGGTGCCGCCGGTCACGATCACCACGCGCCCGGTCAGGTCGAAGAGCGAGCGGAGCTGGGCGCGGTCCACGGGGCCTCCTGGTTTGTGAACGACGTTCACGATATCACGGCCCACCGACGCAGCGCAAGGCGGTGACACAGAGCGCTCCGCCGCACCACATCTTCACCGGGGGCGGAGGGCCGCCGTGCATCGCATCGCCGCCGCGCTCGGACTCCTGCTGGCCTCGAGCGCGTCGGGCGCCGTGATTCCCGTCGACTGGAACGACGGCGGCACCAGCGGGAGCCTCGGCGGCGTGACCGTCACCATGACGGGGCTCGAGGGGGCGAGCGTCTTCAGCACCGCGGACTTCGAGGATCCCTTCGAGCTGACCGGCGCCGACTACGCGGGCGCGCCGATTCCCGGCGTGACCGAGCTGTCGAGCTACGACGTGCTGTCGGACTGGACGGCCACCTTCAGCGAGCCGGTCTACAACCTGCTCCTGTACGTGGTGTTCTGGCGCGGCGTGGCCGGCCAGCCCGAGCCGCCCGACACGGCCGTGATCTACACCTTCGATCAGACGTTCACCGTGCTGTCCGGCCTCGGCGACGCGGTGTTCCCCGAAGGCGACAAGACCTTCGCGGCGCCCGAGGAGGTCTTCCACCTCGGGATCCTCCAGTTCGCGGGGCCCGTCAGCTCGCTCTCGCTCTCGAGCAGCTCGATCGGCCACAGCGCGCAGGGGCTCACCTTCGGCGTGGTGCCGGAGCCGTCCGCGCTGCTGCTGTGCGCGCTCGCGCTCGTCTCGGCCTTGCGGGCGCGGCGCGCCTAGGGACAGGCGGCAGAGACTGCCGGGTCGGTCACGCTCGTTCGCGTGAAGCTGCCCTTGCAGCTGCCGTGTCCGTAGTAGCTCGAGTAGGTCCCCGACAGCTTCAGCGAGCCGCCGCCGTCTTCATCGACCTTCCAGCGCATCGGGAAGATCGCGCTGTAGCTGGCGTCGGGGTGCGAGGTGCAGGCGACGAGGAAGCCGAGCCCCGAGCTGATGCCGGGCGGGAGCGTCGTACTGCCGCCGGGCGGGAACAGGATCCCGTAGGAGCGCTGGCCGTCGAGCTCGACGCGGAGCTCGTTCGTCCCCGGACCACCGGGCTGCGTGATCAGCAGGTCGCTCGAGGTGCCGCCGGTGTGCCTGGTCCGCTCGTCCTTGCAGACGAGCGAGCCGTGCCAGGTGCCGGTGAGGCTCTGGGCGAAGCTGGCCGTCGCGAGCGAGAAGCACACGAGCGCGCCGAACGCGGGGAGCAGCAGGCGGCGCATCGGCGCGGGCCGCGCGCTCGTCGCGCGCGCGTACCAGCGCTGGAGCTCGTGGCACACGATCGCGGACGAGTAGAAGCTGAGGTCCGCGACGACCTTGCCCGCGACGATCCCGAGCACCGGGTGCGGCGCGACGGAGAGCCCGGCGTAGAGCGACGCCGGCCGCACCAGCAGGATGTCGACGGCCTCGGCCGGTCCGAACTCGACGAACAGGTCGCGCATCGCGACCGGCAGGGCGCGGACGCCGCCTCGCCGCGCCAGCTCGCGAACGAGCATCACGCAGTAGAAGCCGAGGTTCTCGCCCCACGTGGCGGCGACGGCGCCGGCCGCCGGGCTGCCGGTCAGCTGGGCCGCCGTGACGCCGCCGAGCAGCGCGCAGGGCGTGCTCACGAGCTCCGCCGGCAGGTAGCGCCGCAGCCAGCGCAGCAGGGCATGGGTGAGTCGGGATCGCGGTGCGCTCATCGTTCGGTGGCTCCGAGTGGCTTCGAGCCGGAGCCTACGGGTCGTTCGCGCCGATCCCGATGAACCGCTTCACACCCTCGCGCGTGATCGGCGGGAGGTACTCCGCGACGAGCCTGCGCCGCCACCAGTCCCCCGTGGGCTCGCCCCAGCGGGTGAAGCGGTACTCCCAGTACCGGGCCCGGATCGCGCGCGGCGGCTCCGTCTCGAACGCGCCCGGCGCGAGCAGACCGCGCACGGCCGGGTCTCCCTCGAGCAGCTTCGCCACGAGCTCGATGAACCACGCGTCCGTTCCTGCGCCCGGCATCGCGAGGAACCACATCTGCCAATCGAGGCGCTCGTGGTACGGCGAGATCCAGCACGGGCGGCCGCGACGGCGCACCGGGCTTGCAGCGGAACTCGTACTCGACCCAGCGCGCGGCGGGGCTCGCCGGGTCGTCGGCCGTGCCTTCGAGGACGATCTCGAAGCGCTGGCGGGTGACGCTGCCGAAGGCGCCGTAGGTGTTCACGAGATCGAAGGGGTCGAACGAGGCGTTCATCATCTGGCTCGGCGAGATCAGGTTCGTCGCCGGGCCCACGCTGAGCAGCGCCACCCCTGCGGCGAGCGCCCAGCCGACGACGCGCTGCCCACGGCTTTCGCGGGCGCCCGCCAGCGCCGCATCGAGCCGCGCGAGCCCGCGTGCCGGCACGAGCGGGCGCAGCACGCCGTCGTCGAGACAGCCGATCGCCACCGCGATCGTGAGCCAGTTCAAGAACGAGAGGTTGCCGCTCAGGATCAGCAGCGACTGGAACGCGATGATCGCCACTCCGGCGCAGAGCCGCGCGCGCCGCGGGCCGAACACGAAGAGCGGCGCCACCAGCTCGACGAGGTGGTTCACGAGCACCTCGAGCTGATGGAACCAGACGGGGAGCTGGAAGAAGTACCAGGACAGCGGGTTCGGATTCGGCTGGGTCTCGTAGTGGAAGACGAGGCACGTGAGGTCGCGCCAGCAGGGATCGCCTCGCAGCTTGATCAGCCCCGCACCCAGCATGAGGCGCAGCGTCAGCCAGCGCAGCAGCACGATCCCCACGCGAGAAGGCGGGGCGGCTCGCGGGAAGGGCCCCGGCCGCCAGAGCGGCACCAGGAAGATCGCGAGGAAGCCCGTCTCGAGCAGCAGGATGTCCCAGCCGTAGCCCCAGAAGATCTGCCCGACGTGGGCGAAGGACAGGTACAGGAGCCAGAGCAGCGCCAGCATCGGCACGTTCGCGAGGCCGAGGAGCAGGCCGAGCGAGAGAACGAGGCCCGCGAGCGCACACACGCGGAACATCGCGTCGGACGAGTCGAGCCAGAACAACGTCGGCAGGTGGAGGAACGCGTCGGCGCCGCCTCCGTACGCGTTGCCGACCTCCTCGAGGAAGCGCGAAACGGGCAGCAGGCCGTGGCTGCCGAGCAGGGGCTGCCATTGGAGCACCACGATGGCGAACGCCACCGTGTACACGAGGCCGAGCATCCGGAGGAAGGCGAAGCGCGTGAGCCAGTAGGAAGGCCCGGAGCGCGACGTGACCCCACCCGTCACTGGACGAAGAACACCTGCTTGCCTTCCACGCGGAAGCTCTCGATCGCGCGCCGGCCCTCGGTCGAGGTGATCCAGTCGGCGAAGCGGCCGGCGAGCTCGGCCTTCACGTGCGGGAACCGCTTCGGGTCCACCACGATCACGCCGTACGGGTTGCGCAGCGCCGGGTCGCCTTCGACCAGCACCACGAGCTCGCGCCGATTCTGGAACGCGGCCCACGTCGCGCGATCGGTCAGCACGTAGGCGCCGAGCTCGCTCGCGACGCCGAGCGTCGCGCCCATGCCACTGCCGGTCTCGCGGTACCAGGTGCCGGACGCGGGCTTCGGGTCCACGCCTGCCGCCTTCCAGATCCGGAGCTCCGCCTTGTGTGTGCCCGAGTCGTCGCCGCGCGAGGCGAAGGGCGCCTTCGCGGCGGCGATCTTGGCGAGCGCGCCCGCGGCCTTCTCGGCGCCCCTCACGTGGGCCGGGTCGGCGCTCGGGCCCGCGAGCAGGAAGTCGTTGTACATCACGTCGCGGCGCGGCAGGCCGTAGCCGCCCGCCACGAAGGCGTCCTCGCTCGCGCGGTCGTGGACGAGCAGCACGTCCGCATCACCGCGCCGGCCGAGGTCGAGGGCCTGCCCGGTGCCAACCGCCACCACGTGCACGGCGATGCCGGTCTGCGCTTCGAAGAGCGGCAGCAGATGCTCGAACAGGCCCGAGTCTCGCGTCGAGGTGGTCGAGGCCAGCGTGATGAAGGGTTTCTCGTCTGCGGCGCCACCTGCGGAAGGGGCGAGCATCAGCGCGAGCGCGAACAGCCAGGCGTTTCTCGTCGTGTTCATGTCAGGATCTCCCCTTGCAGGAACTTGCGGGCCTCGACGCTGCGAGGCTCGCGGAAGAACTCGTCCGCCGGCGTCTGCTCGAGCAGGCAGCCGCGATGCAGGAACAGCACCTCGTCGGCCATGCGCCGGGCCTGGCCGAGGTCGTGCGTGGCGATCACGATGCGCGTGCCGGCGTCGCGCACGTCGCGAATCGCGGCCTCGAGCACGCCGGTGGCGCCGGGGTCGAGCGAGGCGGCGGGCTCGTCGAGGAACAGCACCTCGGCGCCCACGCACCAGGCTCGCGCGAGCGCCACGCGCTGCTGCTCGCCCACCGAGAGTCGCCGCGCGGCGCGCGCGCCGAAGCCGCCGAGCCGCGCCGTCTCGAGCGCGCGGGCGCCGCGCGCATGGCGCTCGGCGCGCCGCATGCCGCGCAGCCCCATCGCGTAGTCGAGGTTCGCGCGCACCGAGCGCCGCAGCAGCACCGGCCGCTGGAGCACCACCGCCGAGCGCTCGGGCCCGTGCGCGGCAGCCGGGCCGAGCCAGCGCACCCGCCCGCGGCTCGGGGCCAGCAGCCCCGCCGCGAGCCGCAGCACCAGGCTCTTGCCGGCCCCGTTCGGGCCGAGCAGCGCCGCGATGGGTCGGTGCCCGACCTCGAACGAGACGCGCTCGAGACGGGCGACGCCGTCCGCGAGGAACGAGACGTCCTCGAATGCGAGCGGCAGCGCGCTGTCAGGCGCCGACACGGCGCAGCGCTCCCTCGATCGCCTCGACGCTCACGCTCACCAGCAGCGAGAGCCCGATCAACAGGATGCCGAGCCCGAGCGCGAGCGGAATGTCGCCGCGGCTGGTCTCGAGCACGATCGCGGTGGTCATCACGCGGGACACGTGCGCGATGTTGCCGCCGACGAGGAGCACGGCGCCGACCTCGGCGAGGATGCGCCCGAACGCCGCGAGCAGCGCGGTGCCGAGCGCCCAGCGTCCCTCCACGAGCAGCGTCGGGATCGCGCGCGCGAGCCCGGCGCCGAGCGCGCGCAGCTGCTCGCCGTACTCCGCCCAGAGGTCCTCCGTCACCTGGCGCGTCAGTGCCGCCACGATCGGCAGCGCGATCAGCGTCTGCGCGATCACCATCGCCGTGGGCGTGAAGAGCAGGCCGAGGGAGCCGAGGGGGCCCGAGCGCGAGAGCACCAGGTAGACCGCGAGGCCCACGACCACGGGCGGCAGACCCATGCCGGCGTTCAGCGCGGCGATCACGACGGCGCGCCCGCGGAAGCGCGCGATCCCGAGCCACGCGCCGGCCGGCAGCCCGAGCAGAGCCGCGAGCGCGATCGCGGTGCCCGTCACGCGCAGCGAGAGCAGGGCGATCTCGACCAGGGCCGGATCGCGCGCCGCGAGCAGCGCGAAGGCGGTGCGGAAGGCATCCGCGAGATCGTTCATGACGGCGCGCCCGGCATCCGGCGGAGTCTACTGGCTTCGACTACCCGTTCGAGGCATGCGCCTTCGCCGTCTTCGCCGCGCCGAGCTGCCCAGCGACACCGCCGCGCTCGCGCGCTGGCTCCTGGGCAAGGTGGTGGTGCGCGAGATCGCCGGTCGCCGCCTCAGCGGCCGCATCGTCGAGACGGAGGCCTACCCGGTCGGCGACGCAGCGGGTCACGCCTTCCGCGGCGAGACGGCGCGCAACACCTCGCTGTTCCTCCGGCGCGGCCACGCGTACGTCTACTTCGTGTACGGCTCCGCGTTCCTGCTGAACGTGTCGAGCGAACCGGCCGGCGTGGGCGCCGGCGTGTTGCTCCGCGGGCTCGAGCCGCTCGAGGGCATCGAGCGCATGCAGCGCCTGCGCGGCACGACGCGTGTGCGCGATCTCGCGCGCGGCCCCGGCCGGCTCTCGGAAGCCCTCGCCGTCGATCTCCGCCAGGACGGCCTCGACCTCTGCGCGCGGGGGCCGCTCTGGCTGGCGCACGGCGAGGGCCGCGGCTCCATCGGACGCAGCGTGCGTATCGGCATCACGCGCGACGCCGAGCGTGTGCTGCGCTTCTACGAGCGTGGCAACCCGCACGTGAGCGGCCCGCGGTGGCTGCGCGAGTAGGGCCTACGCCGCGTCGTTCGCGATCAGCCGACCGAGGCGACGGAGCTGCTGCGTGGCGCCGCCGAGCGTGAGCTCGAGCTGGCGCGCGTAGAGGTAGTAGCGGTGGAGCGGGATACTCGCGGTCCACGCCCACGCCGCCGTGCAGATGCTGCGCGGCGCGCACCACGCGCGAGCCGCCCTGCGCCGCCCACACCTTCGCAGCAGCGACCGCCGCCTCGGCCGGCAGCCCCGCGTCGATGCGCCACGCGGCCTGGAGCGCGGTGAGCCGCACCGCCTCGGTGTCGATGAAGGCATCGGCGGCGCGCTGCGCCACGGCCTGGAAGGTCGCGATCGGCTGGTCGAACTGCTTGCGCGTCTTCGTGTACTCGGCGGTGAGCCGCAGCGCCTCGGAGCACACGCCCACCGCGAGCGCGCACAGCGCCGCGGTTGCGCGCAGCTCGATCCAGGCCACGATCTCGGCGCCCTGATCGGTGCTCCCCACCGGATCGCCCGCCGCGTCGGCGAGCACGAGCACCGATTCGGGCTGGCGGCTGGTCGTGACGAGCGGCGTCTGCGAGACGCCCTTCGCCTTGGTTTCGACGAGGAAGACGCCCACGCCGCCGCCCTCGAGCGCGGCGGGCACGAGGATCGCGTCGGCGATCTCGGCCGGCGGGTACGCAGAGCTTCTCGCCGGTGAGGTGGAAGCCAGCGCCGACACGGCGCGCGCGCGTGCTCGGCTCGGACGGCTCGCGGTGCGCCTCGACCAGCGCCGCGGTGAGGATCGCCTCGCCGCGCGCCGCGCGCGGCAGCCAGCGCTCTTGCTGCGCCGGGCTGCCGAACCGCGCGAGGGGCAGGGCGCCGAGCACGGTGGCCTCGAGCAGCGGCACGGGCGCCGCGGTGCGCCCGACCTGCTCCACGATGCCCGCCACGACGAGGAAGCCGAGGTCGGCGCCGCCCTGCGCCTCGGGCAGCCCGGCCGCGATCAGCCCGGCCTCGGCGAGCTGCTTCCAGAGCGTGCGATCGAAGCGCGGCCCGCCCGCCTGCTCGAGCGCGCGCAGCTTCTGCGGCGTGCACTGGTCGGAGAGGATCTGCCGCGCGAGATCGATCGCGGCCTGCTGTTCGTCGCTGTACGAGAAGTCCAACTTGTTTCTCCGTTCGCCTGCGGCTCACTGCGCGCGGCTGGCCGCAGTGCGTCAGTGCCTCGGGATGCGCGGCAGGCCGAGGCCGAACAGGGCGATCAGGTCGCGCTGCACCTCGTTCACGCCGCCGCCGAAGGTGAGGATCATCAGGCTGCGATAGAGCATCTCGAGCATGCCCGCCGCGACCGCCTCGGCCGAGCCGCGCGCCAGGTAGCCCTTCTGCCCGAGGATCTCCATCAGCAGCTGGAAGGCGTCGAGGTAGAACTCCGTGCCGAACACCTTCGTCGCCGACGCGTCGGCGGGCGCGAGCGCGCCGCGGCTCGCCGACCACGCCACCTTCCAGTTGATCAGCCGCAGGAACTCGAGCCCGGCGTAGACCTTCGCCAGGTTCACCTGCACCCACTCCTCGTCGAGCAGGCGCCGGCCATCCGGCAGCTTCGTCTGGCGCGCGTAGTCGCGCACGGCGAGGTAGCAGCGCTCGAGCGTGCCCGACGAGCACAGCGTCACGCGCTCGTGGTTCAGCTGGTTCGTGATCAGCTTCCAGCCCTTGTTCTCGCCGCCCACCACGTTCGCCGCCGGCACGCGCGCGTTCTCGAAGAACACCTGGTTGATGTCGTGGTCCGAGAGCAGCTCGAGCGGGATCCACGCGGATGCCGGGCGTGTTCTTCATGTCCACGATCAGCATCGAGATGCCCGCGTGCTTGGCCGCCTGCGGGATCCGTGCGCACGGCGAGCCAGCAGTAGTCGGCGCCGCCGGCGAGGCTGGTCCAGATCTTCTGGCCGTTCACCACGTACTGGTCGCCGTCTCGCACCGCGCGCGTCTGGAGCGAGGCGAGATCGGTGCCGGCGTTCGGCTCGGAGTAGCCGATGCAGAACTCGATCTCGCCCGCCGAGATCCTCGGCAGGAAGAAGCGCTTCTGCTCCTCGGTGCCGAAGCGCATGATCGTCGGGCCGACGGTGTTGATGGTGAGCATCGGCACGGGCGCCATCGCGCGCATCGACTCGTCGAAGAAGATGAAGTGGTCGACCTGGCTCGCGGCCCTGGCCGCCGTACTCCTTGGGCCAGCCGAAGCAGAGCCAGCCGTCCTTGGCCATCTGCTTCCGGGCCGCCTTCGTCTCGGGCCCGATGCCGTGCTCGCGCGCGAGCGCCTCGCGCCGCTCCGGGGTCAGCAGCGCACTGTAGTAGGCGCGCAGCTCGCGGCGGAGCTGCTCCTGCTCTTCGCTCAGTCCGATGAACATGGGGCCCTCCGAAGCGGCCGAGCATAGCTATGCTCGCGCGATCTTCCGCCCACCCGAGGAAAGCCGCCCATGACCACGCCGCCGCCCGCCATCCACGTCGGAGCCAAGGACCTGCCGTTCGTCGACATCGGCGGCGGCAGCAAGCTCAAGGTGATCCACGTCCGCCGCGGTGAAGGGCTCTGGATCATCGAGAACATCTTCCAGGCGGGCTACGAGGTGCAGACGCACAAGCACACAGGGCCGGTCTGGGGCTACACGACGTCCGGGGCCTGGAAGTACAAGGAGTACGACTACGTCAACCGCGCCGGCTCCTTCCTCTACGAGCCCGCCGGCTCGATCCACACGCTCCAGTGCATCGAGAACGAGACGCGCGTGTGGTTCCAGATGTATGGCGTCAACCTGAACCTCGACCCGAACGGCAAGGTCGACTCCGTCGCCGACGGCCCGGGCGCGCTCGAGTTCTACCTCGCGGCGTGCCAGGCGCAGGGCCTGCCGGTGCCGAAGGTGCTGATCGAGGACTAGTCGAACGTCCCCGACCCCGCGAAGAACCACGACCAGCTGTTGGTTTTCGCGCTTCCGTCACCCGACGTGGTTCTCACGATGTTCGAGCCCGCGAGCGTTCCTTCGCCGCTGTCCCCGATGGCCGGCAGGTCCAGCACGCCGGAGCCGGTGAAGGGGTTCGGGCTGGCGAGCCAGACGGGGTAGTCGGGAATCGGCGCACTGAGAGGGCCCCCGGTGGGGCAGGTGTAGTCGTCCGGGTTGGGAGCGTCCTCCTGGAGTGCAAGCATGAAGTACACCGGTCGGAGGAGGACGCCCAAGGTCAGGGTCGGGAACGTTGGCGGCGCCGCCGGCACTGCCGAGAAGCTGCCGCTGGATTTGCCATGGCATTGAAACCCGGGCTCTCCGACAAAGCCCTCGTGCGTCCATGCCACGGTTCCGGCCGTGACGTTGTAGCTCTGGCTATCGAGACCGTCGTCGTCCACGTCCGCGAGAGGCAAGACGATCGTCAGCGTGACCTTGTCGGCCGTCGCGGTCTCCGTCCGCGAGGAAGTGGGGGTCGTGTCGTGCACCTCGAGCTGGACCGATCCCACGTAGCTCTCGCGACAGCCCAGCGCGGATACCTTCAGCTGCGTGTTGTCACCGTCGAGGTCTTCGACGACGTGCTCCCGGTTCGAGAACTCGCCATCGCTGATCACGATGATGAGCTGCTCGAAATCCTCCTCGGGCTTGTCGCGGCAGAGGAAGTGCTTCTCGTCGCGGGTCCAGTCCGCGACTTCCTTCCAGCCTCCGTTGCCGCGCAGCTTCACGAGCGCCTGCACCTTCACCGCGGGCTCGGAGCCGTTCGCGTAGGGATGGGTGAAGCGCAGGCGGCGGATCGTCGGGTCGCCCCGGAAGTCGTAGTGGAAGTACTTGGCGGCGAGGTGCCGGATCCGGTGGCTCAGTCGGTAGGTCTTCGAGACGGAGCCTCCGAGATCCACCAACAGCGGCTTCGGGCCGGTGCTCTCGCGGGCCGCGTCCGCGACGCCGTCCCAGCTCCCGTAGTACAGGTACGGCTTGCCGACGTAGCGGGTCGTCGCCGGTGGCGCCAAATTGACGAGGTTCTTCTCGATGACGCGGTTCCAGTTGTACAGCGCGAACTCGTGCCACCGCTCGCGCAGCCCGTTTCCTGTCGTGATCCGGCTCACCGCATCTAGCGCGCCGAGGCTGTCGTGGCCCGCCAGGAAGTCCCAGACGGAGCGCACCTCGCTCGGGGCGTTGGCGTCGGCGTTCCGGGTGGCGTAGAGGAACCAGAGATAGGCGCCGTACTCGTGCAGCCCGCCGAGCTTCTCGAGCGGCACCTCGGGAACGCCGAGGAAGCTCGACGCATAGCCATGCTCGGTGTCGTTGCGCGGATACACGAAGTGCTCCGCCCACGTCGCGCTCGCCTCGCGCAGCCAGCGGGTCTCCTCGCAGTTGCTCGCCAACGAGAAGCGCGCCTGGATGGCGTGCGTGATCTCGTGGGCGGCCGTCTGCGGCAGCTCCGCGAGCTTGTCGCGATTGAGATAGACCACGGCCGCATTGCCGCCCTTGTCGCAGCTGCCGGCTCGCAGCCGGGTGAGACCCTGGGTGTCGTTGGCGTGGTCGCTGAGCATGACGGTGAGAGCTTGCGTGTCGATCAGATACACGTCGAGCACGCCGTCCTCATCCGGCTTCGGCTCGCCGAGCAGGCCGGTCAGCTTCGTCCAGATCGTGTCGTCGATCTCGTCCGCAATGACCTGTGCGACGCCGTCGTCGTCGGGATGCAAGTCCTTCCGCCAGTGCACGTAGACCTTGCCATTGCGCGTCAACACGCGCCCGAGCACGTCGTCGAGCGGATCCGCGGCCGGCGTCGCCGTCGCGAGAATGCTCGAAGCGCCACGGCTGGCCTGCTTCGCTTTCTTCCTCTTCTTCTTGCTGGGCAGCGCCGGTGCCAGCGCCGCCGCGGCCTGCAGCAGCGATGCGGACTGCGTCCTCAGCCAGCTCGCCGGATCCTCGGGGCGCACGAGGAAGGGCGCGAGCAGATCCTGCGTCGCGACGCTCAGCGAGCTGAAACGCTCGAGAGCTTCCTGGGCTCCGCAGCCTTCGCGGGCGGCTCCGTCGTCGCCCTGGAGGTCAGCGGGCAGGCGCGGATCCCCGAAGTCGGCGAAGACCTTGTACGCGAGCGCGGTCTCGTCGTCGATCGTGCCGGCCGCCAGCGCCGCATCGATGAGTGCGCAGCTCGTCGGCGGAACCGGAGCGGTACCGACCGTCCAGACGAGTGCGTCGGGGTCGAACGGAACCTGGCGATCGAGGCGGATCGTGAACGTGTCCACGCTGTGCCGCGTGGCGCCGGCCGGTACGCTGCCGAACTCGAGTGCGCCCTCCACCACCACGGTGTGGGGCGAGGTGCTCGAGAGGCTCGCGGTGATCTCGATCGCCTGGTCCTGCCAGTTCGCGACGTCCGCGGCGTAGGTGTACTCGAACTCCGTCCTCGACACGCGGAGCGACGAGACGAGCGCGTAGTTCGCGATTTCGATGTCGTCTGCGCCGACCACGGTCGCCGAGGCCGAGCGCGGGGCGGTGGCGAGCGCGAGGAAGGCGAGCGCGAGCGCGAACCGGGAGCGTCGCCGGGCCCGGCCGGAACGTGCGAGCAGACCAACCGCGCCCAGTACAGCGAGGTAGCCCAGCAGCGGCGGCTCGGGCACGGTCGTGGCACCGCTCTCGAGCAGGGCGAAGCTCGAGGCATCGTAGATGGCGAAGGCCTGGCTGCCGGGCGCTCCGGCGCCGAGCCACTGGAACTCCACCGCGAAGCCCGAGACGGTCCCGCCGTCCGCGATTCCGGCGCCGAGCGCGAGCGCGTCGTAGGCCGCGGGCACGCTCGGCGCGGAGGCGAGCAGCAGCTCGCTCCAGCCGCTGCTCACCGAGGCGGGCGAGACGATCGACAGCGACGACTCGAGCGCGTCGGTCGGGTCGAAGAGCAAGTCGAACAACAGCACGGAGACGCCCGCACCGAGCGAGCCGTCGTTGTGGACCGCGTACACCGCCCGGTACGAGTCGCCGCCGAGAGCTGTGATCTCCGCCGTGATCCCGATCGCCCGAGCCGGGGCGAGGGATGCCGAGAAGGCGACCAGGAGCCCGAAGCCACCCACCAGGGCCGCCCGCATCCAGAAGCAAGCCCGCATGAGTGTGTCGTCCCCTCGACTGTGTGGTCGGAGGACAGGGCTTATGGCGAAACGGCGGACCGATTCGCAGAAGCCGGCATGCCGGGGTCGTTCAGGGAACGAGCAGCACCCGCCCGAACGCCTGGCGGCTCTCGATGTGCCGGTGCGCCGCGGCGGCCTCGCGCAGCGGGAAGGTCGAGTCGATCGCGACGCGCAGCGCGCCCTTCGCGACGTCGTCGACGTGGCGCTGGATCATGTCGTGCACGCGGTCCGTCACGATCTCGGCGCCGAGGAAGACGCCCGTGAGGGACTGGTTGCCGGCCATGAGCACGCTGACGTCGTGCTTCATTTCGCCCCGGCCGGCCCGGCCGACCAGCGACACGCGCCCGCGGTAGGCGAGCGAGGCCAGGCTCTGCGCGATCGTGCTGCCGACCGGGTCGACGACCAGGTTCACGCCGCGCCCGTTCGTCAGCCGCTTCACCTCGGCGACGAGGTCGCGCGCCTTGTAGTCGATGCCGTGGTCCATGCCGAAGGCGCGCAGGCGCTCGAGCTTCGCCTCGCTCGAGGCCGTGGCGATCACCGTCGCGCCCGCACGCTTCGCGAGCTGGATCGCCGCGATGCCGACGCCGCCTGCGCCGGCCTGGATCAGCACCGTCTCGCCTGCGCGGAGCCGGCCGAACTCGAACAGGCAGTCGTCCGCCGTGCCGAACGGGATCGGCACGGCGGACGCCTCGCGGACGTTCGCGCCGGCCGGGATGCGCCACGCGTTCCGCGCCGGCACCGCGCGCAGCTCCGCGTGGGAGCCGAACATGTGGACCGTCACGACCTTGTCCCCGTGCCCGAAGCCGCGCACCTCGGTGCCGACGGCGACGATCTCGCCGGCGGCCTGGTAGCCGACCACGTGCGGCCGCGTGTTCAGCACGCCGCCTGCGCGGTGGAGCGTGTCGCCGCCCTCGATGCTCACTGCCTCGACGCGGATCACGATGCCTGTCGGCTCGCAGACCGGATCCGGCACGTCCTCGTAGCGGAAGACCTCGGGCGGACCGTTCTCGTAGTAGACGGCGGCTTTCACGCTTCCCTCCCGTCGAGCCCGCGGACGGGCCGGCCCAGCTCCTCGAGCAGGCGCAGACTGTAGGCGATGCGGCCGGTGAGCTTCTCGGGCTCGCCCGAGCAGAGCGCGAGCGCGGCCTCGGCCATCGCCTCGACCGGCTCGATCATCGAGGGCTCGATCCAGCGCTCGGCGCCGGTCGCACGGACACCCTCGGTGATCACCGCGGCCACGGGCGCGAGCGCGTTCACGGCGATGCCGTCCTTGTGCAGCTCGGCGGCGAGGCCGGTGGTGAGCCGGTCGAGGGCGGCCTTGGCGGTGGCGTAGAGATGGGAGCCGCCGCGCTGTTGCCAGTCGATGTACGGCGGGCCGACCGGATGCTGCGCGGTGGCCGACGAGATGTTGAGGATCCAGCCGCGCCGCTTCGCCCGCAGGTCCGGCAGCACGAGCTGAACGAGCTCGAGCGGCGCATTCACGCTGGCTGCGAGGGTGAGCGCGATCTCGCGCTCGCGGAACTTCTCGAGCGCGCGGTAGGGGCCGTAGGTGGCGTTGTTGACGAGGATGTCGATCGGCCCGAGCGCCGCGCGGGCGGCTGCGATGAACTCCGCGCGCGAGGCGACGTCGAGGATGTCGCCACGGATCGCGACCGCGCGCCCGCCGTGCGCCTCGATCGCGGCGACCGTCTCGCGCAGCGTGCCGGCGACGCCCGCCGGCGCCGCGTCGAGGCTGCGCGCGACGGCCGCGACCGCAGCGCCCTCCGCTGCGAGCCTTCGCGCGATCGCCGCCCCGATCCCGCGGCTCGCGCCGGTGACGAGCGCGACCTTGCCGGCGAGGGCGCGGCTCACGGCTCGGCCCCGGCGGCAGAGACCTTGCGCAGCCGCTCGGCAAGCTCGCGGATGATCGGGTTCTTCGCCGTCGCCGGCTCGTCGAAGTAGCTCTCGGCCATCTCGATGACGAGACGATCGCGCTGGAACGCCGCGACGGAGTAGAAGGTGTTCGAGGGCAGCGACAACTCCGACTCGTTCCGGAGCTGGACGACGGGAGACCAGCACCAGCGGGCGTCGCCTTGCTCGGCCGTCTCGATCTTGTCCGCGAAGAGGCCCGCCTTCCGGTTGTAGATCACGCAATGATCCGTCAGCTCACGTTCTGCGGCTGTGACCGAGTCCATGACGATCGCCGTGATCGAGACCCGCCAGGCGGGCGTGCCCTTGTTCTCGAAGGCGTCCTTGCCCCAGCGCTCCACGACGCCGTACTGGCCTTCCGCTGCGGTGTGCTCCTCGAAGTCGGAGAAGCCCGCCGCGAGCCCGCGCGACAGGTCGAGATCGACACCGACGAGCGGTGAGAAGTCGAGCTGCTGGGACGTCACGGAGGCGCAGCCGCCGGCCAGCGGCAGCAACAGCAGCAGGGCGCGCGCGCTGCCTCTCACGCCTGGCTGAACCGTCGCTGCACGTGGAGCTGGCGGATGCGGATGGCTTCGCGGCGTTCGGCGGGGGAGACGGTGCGAGTGCCGGCGGGCAGGTGCCCCCGGATCTCGTCGAAGCGCACCTTCGTCGCCCGGATCGTCGGCCACTCCTCGGGCGGCGGCTTCACGAAGTAGGCCCAGCGCGGTGCCATGAAGCCTTCGGGCTGGCCCGTCGTGTCGAGCCAGTTCGGCACGCCCGGGTCGCGGTGCGCGATCACGTAGCGAAGCGCGCCGTCGGGGTCGCGCTCGGACTGGAAGCCGTTCAGGCTGGTGAGGCGGTTCGCGTAGTCGAACGACTCGCCCCAGAAGTTCGAGAGGTGCATGCCGATGTACATCGGCTCGACCGGGGCGCGGCTCTCGATCACGAGCGCCTCGTCGGGTCCGAGCTCGTACACGCCGCCCGCGTAGATGTTCGTGTTCATGCCGCCGCCCGTGGCGCCCGACGCCGCGTTCGGCGCGTTGAACGCGTTTCGCGGCATGAAGCTCTGGCCGTCGCCGTTCCGGTCGCCGTAGGTCTCGAGCAGGATGTCGTAGAACTCGTTCCAGAAGTGCATCTGCCCGCGCGCGATCTCACCGGTGCGCCGCAACGCCGTGGCCGCGGCGGCCGGGTCGTAGGCGGGCGGCGACTCGCCTTCCGCGCCCTCGCGCGTGATCCAGAACTCCACCGGATCCTCGCGGTCCCAGTCGTAGAAGAGCTGGCGACCGGACACGTACGCGCCGACGTACGTGCGCCCCTGCCGCAGGGCGCGCGTGCGAATGAAGTTGCCCGCGTAGCCCGCCGGCTTCTCCGGCGCGAGCAGGATCTCGAAGCTGCCGTCGGGCGCGACCGCGAGCTTCGACACGTCGAGCAGCCCCGTCATCGCGCGCGTGCCGGGTGCGAGCTCCTTCAGGCTGCCCGTGTCGCCGGTGAAGCCGCTCGAGCACTCGAAGATCAGGTATTGCGGCGCGAGCCGGCCGCTTGCCGCGCGGGGCGCGCCGCGCCAGTGGCGACAGTCGGCCGCGCGGCCGCGGATCCAGTAGCGCTGGTTACCATCGATCGGCATCGCGAAGTAGATCGCGTCGGAGTTGTCGATGGTGGACTTCGCGATCGCCTGCACCGCGCGCCGCACGTACGGGAAGCGCGGATCCTCGAAGAAGCCGCGCTCGATCGCGTTGTAGAGCTGGCTCATCAGATAGCGGTAGCCCTCGGCCAGGTTGCGCGCGCTCGCGGGCGGGCCGTGCAGCGCCGGGTCGTCGATGGCGTCTCGCGCGCGGGCGAGCGCCGCCATCATCTCGTCGAACGCGGCGCGCAGCTCGGCCTTGGCCTTCTCGTCATTGGCCATGCGCGGGGCTCCCTTCCTTCCAGTGGTAGCGCTCGAACAGCTCGGCCAGCTCGTGCTCGATCGTGTCGGGATCGAGGCCGAACTCCGCCAGGCTGTAGGTGTGCCCGCTCTCGTGCTTGCGCGCGCGGGCCTGCTCCGTGTCGAGCACCGCAGCGAAACCGGGGGTGAGCGGAATGCCGAGCGCCTCGTACACCTCGGCGACCGTCCGCTTCGGCTCGGCCACCAGCTCGCGGTAGTCCACGATCGCGTGCCTCGTCTCGGGGTGCTTCGCGAGCACCTCGAGCGGGTGCTTGTAGGTGTGGAACGCCTGCGCGGCGAGCACGCCGAGCGAGCGCGCCATGCGCGGCTCGTCCCAGCCCCGCAGCTGGTAGCCGACCTTCATCAGCTTGAGCAGGCTCGGGATCGTCTCGTTCGGGTTCCGCATCGTCACCACGATGCGCGCATCCGGGAAGCTCTCGATCAGGCTCGCCACGCGCCCCGCGAAGTGCGGCGCCTTGCACAGGTGGATGCGATCCGCGCCGTTCAAACAGAGCTGGCGGCGGATGCAGTCGGCGTAGAAGCGCTGCAAGCGGCGGCGCCGGCGCTCGGGCTCGCGATCGAGGTGGTAGAAGTCGATCTCGCCCATCGCGGGCAGCTTCAGCATCCAGGTGCCCGAGGCGCAGGACCAGTAGAAGAGGAAGTCGTCCTCCTCGGGCTGGGTGAGGCCCATGGCGTGCATGTCCTGGGTCTTCCCGTAGCGCGCCTTCTCCCAGGCCTGCACGCGCCGCTCGAAGAAGCCCCCGAGCTGCGCGCGATCGAGCCGGGCGAGCGCGCGGATCGTCTTCTTCTGGAGCAGCGACGGGAAGTACAGCTCGTACAGCATGAACGAGCTGAAGCGGTCGCCGTCGCGGCTCATCAGGCGGTGGAGCAGCGTCGTGCCGCTGCGCGCGTGACCGACCAGGAAGACGGGCGCCTCGACTCGCACGCGGTGCAGGGCCGGGAAGAGGATGCCGTCGAGGAAGAAGCACACGGCGTGGAAGCTCGCGACGACGGGCACGAAGACGAGCAGCCGGGTCAGCATGCGGCGCCGGCCGGCCGGGTGCGGCTCGCGCCACGCGATCCGCAGCATCCGGGCCCACTGGGTGAAGTCGAAGTGGAAGAGCATCGCGCGCGTAGGCTACCCGAGCGCGCGGCCGAGCCGCTTCAGCGCCGAGCGCGCCGCCCAGTAGCCGCACTGCCCGTGCACGCCGCCGCCGGGCGGCGTCGCGGCCGAGCAGATGAAGAGGCGCGGGTTCGGCGTCGAGTAGGGATCGAGGCGCGTGACCGGGCGGTTCCAGAGCTGGAGCGCGTCGGCGACGCCGCCGGTGATGGCGCCGCCGCGGTAGTTCGGGTTGTAGCGCTCGAAGTCCGCCGGGCTCGATCGCGTGGCGGGCGAGGATGCGGTCGCGGAAGCCCGGCGCGAAGCGCTCGACCTGGCGCTCGATCGCCTCGCTCATGTCCACCGTCGAGCCGTGCGGGACGTGGCAGTAGGCGTAGCCGGTGTGCCGGCCCGCCGGCGCGCGCGTCGGCGTCGATCTCGCTCTGCTGGCAGAGGATCAGGAACGGGCGCTCGCTGTGGCGGCCGCGCGTACATGTCGCGCTCCGAGGCGCAGATCTCCTCGAGCGTGCCGCCGACGTGCACGGTGGACGCCTCGCGGCAGGCGGGGTCGCGCCAGGGGATCGGCCCGTCGAGCGCCCAGTCGAGCTTGAACACGCCGGGCCCGTAGCGGTAGCGCCCGAGCCGGCGGCGGTAGCCCGCGGGCAGCGCGTCGCCGGCGATGCGCGCGAGCTGGTCGGGCGAGGTGTCGAAGAGCACGACGCGCGCCGCCGGGAGCTCGGCGAGGCGCTCGATGCGGCGGCCCGTCTCGATCGCGCCGCCGAGGCTCGCGAGGTACGAGGCCAGCGCCCGCGAGATCGCCTGCGATCCGCCCTGCGCCACCGGCCAGTCCTCGACGTGCGCGGTGAGCGCGAACAGCACGCCGAGCGCCGCGGTGAGCGGCTGCGTGAGCGGCAGCACCGAGTGCGCCGCGCAGCCGGCGAAGAGCGCGCGCGCCCGCTCCTCGCGGAAGCACAGGCGCGCGAGCCGGTTCGCCGAGAAGGCTGCGCGCAGGCCGAAGCGCAGCAGCGCGAGCGGATGCGCGGGCATCGCGCAGCGGCGCCATCACGTCGGCGAGCAGCGCGTGCGGATCGTCGAGGAAGGGCCCGACGAGCCGCGCCCAGGCGCGGGCGTCGCGGCCGAGCCCTGCCGCGGTCCGCTCGAGCGAGCGATAGAGCATCACCGCGGGGCCGTCGTCGAGCGGATGCGCGACGGAGGCGCGCGGGCGCAGCCAGACGCAGCCCGTGCTCGCGCGAGCGGCAGCTCGCGGAAGAACGGCGACAGGATGCCCATCGGGTGCACGGCGGAGCAGACGTCGTGCACGAAGCCGGGCAGCGTGAGCTCCGCGCTGCGCGTGCCGCCGCCCGGCTCCTCGTGCGCCTCGACCACGAGCACGCGACACGCCCGCCCGCGCCAGCGCGATCGCGGCGGCGAGCCCGTTCGGGCCCGAGCCGATCACCACGGCGTCGGGATCGTGCTCCGCCATCGCGTGCGCCCTAGGCGCTCGCGGCCGGGCGCCCGCGCACGAAGGCCTCGGCGTACGGGCCCGTCGGCCAGGGCTGGAGCCGCGCGCATCGGCGCGAGCTCCGTCTCGCCCCGCTCGAGCACGCCGCTCGCCGCGTCGACGATCTTCCACTGCATGGTGCGCCCGAAGAGCGGCTGCGACTCGACCATCACCACGCGCAGCTCGCCCGGCTCGAAGCCGCACTGCGCCTGCACGGCGTCGAGGAGCTGCTCGTCGTTCAGGTGCCCGTCGCCGAAGTTCCAGCCGAGCACCATGCCGCCGACCACCTCGCCGTCCATCCACTCGTAGTCGTCGATGTCGTCGACCGCGCGCGGCAGCGCCTCGAGCAGCGGCCGGCCCTCGAGGTGCATGAAGCGATGGGCCATCGCGAGAGTGACGGCCACGTCCACGGCGATCGGCGTCGGGCAGCATCGTCTCGAGCTGCTCGCGCATGGTGCCCGCGGCCTTCGTCAGCTTCTCGAACTTCGCGGCGCTGCCCTTGCGGCACCAGCCAGATGTTGTAGGCCCAGTTGCCCGCGTAGTAGCGCATCGCGAGCAGGAACGAGACGCGCGAGGGCACGAAGTTCCCGTAGCACGGCACGACGACCAGGCAGAAGAGCAGGAAGGCGGCGAGGCAGCGGCAGCGTGCCCGACGGCGAGCGATGCTCGCCTCGGGATGGAAGCCGAACAGGAAGATGCCGCCGTAGATCATCAGGATGTTCCACTCGATCGGCATGCCGCTCGGGTTGTTGAGCGCGATGAAGCCGTGGAAGCCGCACATCACGAAGAGCATGAGCGCCGTGAGCGCGGGGCTCCCGCTCGCGGAGCAGGAGCACGACCGGGATCATGTACTCGGTGAAGGTGCCCGTGTGCGCCATCGCGGCGGCCAGCGCGAAGGCCGCAGGTCGTCGGGGTACGAGGCGAAGAGCCGCTTCTTGAGCCACTTCGGGAAGAACGGGCCCGTTGTTCATCATCACCATGATCACGGACGGGAAGTGGTGGTTGAGCTTCGAGGTGGCGGCCCAGAACCAGATCGCGCACCAGACCGCCTTGCAGGCGGAGATCCAGAGGCCCGTCGGCGAACGCCACCGTGAGGCACACGAGCGCCACCCAGTAGTGCTCCGCGCGCGCCGCGAGGAAGAGCGTCTTGTCGGTGACGCCGAGCAGCGGGATCAGGACGACGCTCGGCCACAGCAGCGCGGGCGTCAGCTCCGGCGCGAGCAGCGCGCGCAGCAGGAAGAGCTGGTTCGCGGCGTAGAGCGCGACGTCGAGCCAGCTGCGCCGGATCCCGCCGAACACGGGTACGCCCGGGAAGAGCGGCAGCTTCGTCGTGCCCGGGCGCAGGAAGTGGAGGAAGCCGCCGAGCGGCGGGTTGAAGCGCCCGTTCATCGGCCCCATGCCGCAGCCGAAGCCCATCAGCTCGTAGAAGATCGACCAGAGCGACCGCCTTCTGGAACGCGATCGCCGTGAACGCCCAGCTGCCCGGCGACCCGAAGCCCGGGTAGCCGGCCGAGAAGGAGACGAAGAAGGCCCAGCCGCCGACGAAGAGCAGCAGGTACTTCGTCCAGTACATCACGAGCACGATGGGCGGATTCGGGTTCACCTGCGACGCCCACGTGCGGCACACGAGACGCACGCGCTCGGGGAACGGGGCGCCGAGGAGGCGCGCGGGTTCGTAGGGAGGAAGATCGGAAGCGCTGCTCGTAGACATTCGGTGAAGCCTCGCGCGGGGGTGGAGCAGTGTACGCGGGATGCGCGCGAATTCCCGCGCCGCCGCCGCGCTCCACCACGCGGGCTTCAGTGCGCTCGGGCGGCCTTCTCGATGCGGGCGTCGAGAGCGCGCCGCGTCGCGTCGGGCAGCTCCTCGAAGCGCACGCCGACGCCGGCAACATTCGCCCAGGAGGGCTCCTGGATGCGGACCACGCGGGCCTTCACCTCCAGCGTCTCGCCGTCGAGGACGAGAGCGAGGGCGAGCTCCGTCCCGACCGGGACGGGCCCCTGCGTCTCGAGGAAGGCTCCCGAGACGGAGAGATCGTGGATCTCGAACGCGAGCTTTGCTTCGTGCGCGGCGGGCTCGATCAGGAGAGCGGTGCCGACGGATGGACGCTTCGCGCGAAGCGGCGGTCGCCGCAGGATCTCGGTGCGGCCCGAGCAGGCGCGCCGGATGGCATGGAGCGTCGTGGGCTTCGAGAGGTAGCCGAGGGCGCCGAGCCGGATGGCGCGCTGCGCTTCCTCGTCGCACGGGTGCGCGGTCAGCAGGACCACGCCGGGCCGCGGCTCGGCGCGTTCGCCCACGAAGGAGAGGATCGCGAAGCCGTCGCCGTCGCGGCGCCCGACGTCCGAGAGAACGAGCGAGATGTCGGAGTGCTCCGCGAGGCGGGTACACGCGTCGCGCCCGTTCGCCACCGCGACGACGCTCTCCGAGTAGGGCGCGAGCAACACCTGCATGAACTTTCGGAACAGCTTCGACTCGTCGACGACGAGCACCTTGGACAGGAACTCCATCCCCCCTCCCGCGCCGCGAGGAGCCCACCTTACGCGCCGCGAGGGCCCACCTTACCCGCCGCGCGCCGCGGGAATCCGCTGAGAATGCCGGAGACGGGCCGAGGAAAGGCTGTAGCGGGCGGCGCGGCCCGAGCGCTCCGTTACCACCGGGGTCGGCCGACGAGGTTCCTTGCGGGGGAACGCCTCCTCCCGCACGGTCTTCCCGCCATGGAGCTCGTGATCAGCTACGACATGCGCGCGCCCGCCTTCGGGGCGCCGGCGCGCGAGCTCTACGCCGCGGCGCTCGACCAGGTGGCGTGGGCCGACGCGCTCGGCTTCGACACCGTCGGCCTCGGCGAGCACCACGCCTCGCCGGACGGCTACAACCCGTCGCCGCTGATCCTCGCCGCCGCGCATGGGCGCGCGCACGAAGCGCATCCGCTTCCGCACCGCGGTCGTGCTGCTGCCGCTCTACGACCCGATCAAGCTCGCCGAGGACGCGGCGGTGGCGCAGCTCGCCACGAACGGGCGGTTGATCCTCGGCGTCGGCGGCGGCTATCGGCCGAGCGAGTTCGAGAGCTTCGGGCGCCGGCTCGAGGACCGCTGGCGCGTCGATCGGCGAGACGATCGCGCTGCTGCGCCGCGCGTGGACGGGCGAGCCGTTCGAGTGGCAGGGCCGGCGCTGCTGGGTGACGCCGCGGCCCGATCCCCCGCCGCCGATCCTGCTCGGCGGCGGCACGCCCGCCGCGGCACGCCGCGCGGCGCGCATCGCCGACGGCTGGTTCCCGCCGCTCGAGCCGAAGCTCTGGCCGCCGTACCGCGAGGAGTGCCTGAAGCTCGGCAAGCCCGACCCGGGCGAGTATCCGAAGCAGGGCCCGATCTTCCTGTGGATCTCGCAAGGATCCCGAGAAGGACTGGGATCGCCTGGCGCCGCACGTGCTCCACCAGCTGCGCTCGTACAGCGAGTGGACGATCGAGGCCTACGGCACGCCCGTCGGGCCCGTACGCGAAGCAGATGACCCCCGAGACCGTGCGGCAGAGCCCCGCCTATCAGGTGCTCACGCCCGAGCAGACGCTCGCGCTCGCGGAGCAGCTCGGCGCGCACAGCGTGCTCTACCTGAACCCGCTGCTCGCCGGCATCGAGCCGGCGTTCGCGCGCACGATGCTCGAGCTCTACGAGCGCGAGGTGCACCCGTACCTCCGACGAACGCGCTGATGGCCGAGAAGATCCGCATCGACGACCTGCGCGCGCCCGTGCTCACCGACGTGCAGCGCGCCGCGCTCGCCTACGGCGAGAAGCAGCACGGTCGAGCTGTCGCATCGACGCCGTGCTCGCCGCGGCGGTCGAAGCGCACCGGCCTCGACGACTTCGGCCCGGACGACTTCCGCGAGCGGCTCGCGCTCTGGCTCGCGGAGGTGGACGAGGATCCGCGAGCGCACCGGCCTCGGCCGCCTCACGGTCTGGAACGACTGCGTGCGCAGCCGCGGCGAACCGGCTGCGCATCCGCGACCTGCTGACGCGAGCACCCCGAGATCCAGCGCGTCGAGATCGCGCGCCCGATCATCGTGGTCGGGCCTGCCGCGCTCGGGCACCACGCACCTCGTGAACCTGATCGCCGCCGACCGCGCCTGCGCTCGATGCCGCTCTGGGAGAGCCAGGAGCCGGTGCCCGATCCGCGCGAGCAGCCGGGCGCCGACGGCGTCGATCCCGCGCTACGCGCGCTCGCGCCCGCGCGTGGGAGGCGATGCAGGCGACCGCGCCGCTGCGTCGCGGCGATGCACCCGATGAGCCCCGACCACATCCACGAGGAGATCGAGCTCCAGCTGCCCGACTTCTCCAGCTACAACCAGGAGTGGGTGGTGCGCGCGCCGCGCTGGCGCGACTACTACCTCGCGCACGACCAGACGCCGCACTACGCGTACCTGAAGACCGTGCTCCAGATCCTGCAGTGGCTCCGGCCGCGCGAGCGCTGGGTGCTGAAGTCGCCGCAGCACCTCGAGCAGCTCGGCCCGCTGCTCGCGACCTTCCCGGACGCCACGATCGTGGTCACGCACCGCGACCCGGTCTCGGTGATCCAGTCGGCGATCACGATGCTCACGTACGGCGCGCGGATCGAGCTATCGCACGCCGCGGCCCGAGTGGTACCTCGACTACTGGACCGACCGGATCCGCCGCCTGCTCGAGGCGTCGGTGCGCGACCGCGAGCTCGCTGCCGCGCCGAGCGCTCGCTCGACGTGCTGTTCCACGAGTTCATGGCCGACGACCTCGCGACGGTCGAGCGCATCTACGAGGTGGCGGGCCTGCCGATGACGGCCGCCGCGCGAGCCCAGATCGCAGACGTACCTGCGCGAGCACCCGCGCGGCAAGGAAGGGCAGGTGGTCTACGACCTGCGCCGCGACTTCGACGCCGAGCCCGCCGAGCTGCGGCGGCCCTTCGGCTTCTATCTCGATCGCTTCCCCGTGCGCGTGGAAGTCACCTGATGCGGATCGAGTACGCCGGCAGCGTCCACGACGAGCAGGAGATCGCGGCCGTGCTCGAGGTGCTGCGCGGCGGCCCGACGGCGCTCCGGATCGGGAAGCACGTGCGCGAGATGGAGCGCCTCGTGGCGGAGAGCTTCGGCAAGCGCCGCGGGATCATGTGCAACTCCGGCTCGTCGGCGCTCTACCTCGCGATCGAGCTGCTCGGCCTCGCGCCGGGCGACGAGATCGTCACCTCGCCGCTCACCTTCTCGACCGACCTCGCGCCGATGGTGCGGAGCCGGCTCGTGCCGGTGTTCGTGGACGTCACCGCCGACACCTATCAGATCGACGTCGAGCGCATCGAGGCGAGCCTCGGGCCGCGCACGAAGGCGATCCTCGCGCCGAACCTGACGGGTAACTGTCCCGACTGGGAAGGGATCCGCGCCATCGCCGACCGCCACGGCCTCGCCGTGATCGAGGACAGCTGCGACTGCCTCGGCGCCACGCAGCACGGCGCCCCGACCGGCCTCCGCAGCGACATCAGCGTCACGAGCTTCGCGCTCTCGCACATCATCACGGCGGCCGGCACGGGCGGAATGGTGTGCGTCGACGACGAAGCGCTCGCCGACCGCTGCCTGCTGCTGCGGCGTTGGGGCCGGCGCAGCGAGCTCCAGCTGTTCGGCAGCCGCAAGGGCAAGGGCGACCGCTTCTTCTCCGAGCTCGACGGCATCGAGTACGACAACCTGTTCATCTTCGACGAGCTCGGCTGGAACTTCGAGCCATCGGAGCTGTCCGCGGCCTTCGGCGTGGTGCAGATGAAGAAGCTGCCGGCGAACCTGGCGCGGCGGAAGCGCAACTTCGAGCTCCTGTGCGAGCGGCTCGCCGCGCACCCGCAGTGCTTCGTGCTGCCGCGCACCACGCCCGGCGTCGACACCGCCTGGCACATGTTCCCCGTCCTGCTGAAGCCCGAATCCGGCATCCGGCGCGCCCACTTCCAGCAGCACATGGAGTCGCACGGCATCGACACGCGCATGGTCTGGACCGGCAACGCCGTGCGCCAGCCCGCCTTCCGGAACATCCCGATGCGTGTGGACGCGCGGCGGGCTCGCGAACGCCGACCGCGTGATGGAGCAGGGCCTGATCCTGCCCATGAACCACGCGCTCGGAGACGAGCACATGCACTTCATCGGCGACCAGGTCGACGCCTACGTGAAGCGGCACGTCGGCTGATGGGAGCGCGCTCGCGGGGAGGGAGGGGCAGTATGAGAGAATTCGGGAACCTGGATTTGCTGGATCCGGCGCGGGTTCTTGGGAACGGTCCGAGTGGCCGGTGTGCGCGCGGAGCCCAGTGAGATCCAGCGAACGATTCCGTTCAGGTGTGCCGAGTGACTGCGTCAACCTGATCCAGCAGGAACCTCCCCTGGATCCACGAGCCCGTGTCGGCGCCAGCCCACGGAGAGCAGCCAGGTGCGCGGGCGGGCGACTTCGCGCGGGACCGTCGTGTCTGCGATGCGGCTCGCGCCTTCCGATCGCCAGCCGTCGAACCAGCGCGCGGAGCTGGCGGGATCGAGTGAGCTCGAGGTGCGCGTGAGGTGGCGTCGCTTTGCGAGGTGGCGCCGTGCGTTCAGCAGGACGTAGGCGAGCGCGCGGCGGACCTCGCGCGGCGAGCGCAGGCTCCGGTGGTGATAGCGGCCGTCGAGCACGGGGCCGCTGCGGCCGTTGACGCGGTTCACGGCGCGCGCCAAGCGGGCTCCGATGCTCTTCATGCCGCATGCCAGCGCCTGCTTGCCCCTTGCCTCCACGATGAGGTGCGCGTGATCGCCCTGGAGCGAGTAGTGCGCGACGCGGAAGCTCCCGCGCTCGCTGGCCTCGGCGAGTGAACGCCGCCACTCGCGGACCAGCTTGCCGCTCCGCAGCGACGGAAGGTTCTGCTTCACCCGCAGTGTCACGTGCACCGGGCAGTCGACCGGCACCGCCTCGCGCTCGCGATGCCAGACACGCGGCCGCGGCCCGCGCGGCCTCCCTGCCCCGGGCCGCGGTCCGCCACGGCCGGCGCGCTTCCGGTAGTCGGTGAAGCTGAGCTGCCTCGGCTGGCGCGACATCGTCACATGATAATGGCTATGTATTGTCTCGTCAAGGGTTCGCGATGTTGCTGGCGCCGAGGAAGCTCTTGGCCTGGACCGCGGCGAGTAACGTGGGCGAGTTCTCGGGGCACGAGGGGTAGGAGAGGGCGGCAGGCCGGCGCCGACGACGGCCCCTCCTATCCCTCCAGACCGCTTGGCGGTGCGCGGCCCCCTCCGTCGCGGTAGGGTGGCGGGCTCACGGAGGATCTCCCATGTCGAAGAACCCGTTCTCGTTCGAAGGCAAGCGCGCGGTCGTGACGGGCGCGGCGACCGGCGTCGGCGCGGCGCTGATCGAGCTGCTGGCCGAGCTCGGCGCGGCGCACGTCACCGTGCTCGACGTGAGGAAGCCGACGGGCCCGTGCCAGCGCTTCCTCGAGACCGACCTGTCGGACAAGAAGGCCGTGGACCGCGCCATCGCGGCCATCGACGGCCCGGTGCACGCGCTCTTCAACAACGCCGGCGTGGCGGCGACGCAGGCGCCGCGCACCGTGCTCGCGGTGAACGTGCTGGCGCTGCGCCGGCTCTCCGAGGGGTTGTTCGAGCGCATGCCCGTGGGCGCCGCGATCGTGAACACCGCCTCCATCGCAGGCGGCCGCTGGCCCGAGCGCGCGGCGAAGATCAACGAGCTGCTCGCGCTCGACGACTGGGACAAGTCGCTCGCCTGGCTCGACGCCAACCTCGCCGGCCTCGGCATCGACTCCTACTCGTTCTCGAAGGAGGTCGTGCAGGTCTACACCATGCGCTCGTCGCGCCCGGCGCAGCAGCGCGAGGTGCGCGTGAACAGCGTCTGCCCGGCGCCGATCGACACGCCGCTGCTCGTGGACTTCCGCAAGACCATGTCCGACAAGATCATCGACTGGACCGTGTCGCAGACGAACCAGCGCCTGGTGACGCCGCGCGAGGTCGCGTGCGCGCTCGCCTTCCTCGCGAGCGATGCCGCCAGCTACGTGAACGGCGTGAACCTCAACGTGGATGCCGGCTTCAACGCGGCCATGACGACGGGACAGGTGGACTTCAGCGGCCTTGCGTGAGCGCGAGGCGGCTCGCGCAAGGGCCGGCGGGCCTGCGCCAGCCCTTGCGCTTCAGCCTGCCCGCCCTCAGCCGATCGCGAGTGCGTGGCGGGTGCGCGGCGTCGGCACGCCAGACGCCCGGAGCCCGTTCTTGCGCTGGAAATCGGCGGTCGCACGCATCGTGGCCGTGTCGAGGATGCCGTCGATCTTGCCGGAGTAGAGCCCCTTCTGCTCGAGCGCCTGCTGCGCTTCGCGAACGATGGTCGGCTTGTACGGCAGGTAGTGACTGCCGTCGAGCCCCTTCACCAGGTCGTGCCGCGAGCTCGCGGCCGTGGCATTCGCGGCCCCTGCCGTCAGCACGGCGGAGGCGAGACCGATCAGGACGAGGTGGACACGCTTCATGTCGGATTCTCCCTGGGCGCGCTTCGAAAGCCAGCGCGGGCGACCGCTCAGCGGCCTTGGGTGAGGCGCCCCACGTCGATGAAGCGGCGCACCTTGCCGATGCTGTTCAGCGGCGTGCCCGAGCGGTTCCAGAACTCGATGCGATTGCCCGTGCCGGTCTGCACGTTCACGATGACGTCGCTCACCACGGTGAGGTCGCGCGGCTTGTCCACGCCCGGCCAGCCCTTGTACTCGGTGTAGCCGGGGTCTTCGCTCCAGCGGTGGTCGTGCCAGATGATCTTCCATAGCTCGCCTTTGCGGTCGTAGGCGAAGGAGTAGAGCGGCTCCATCGATTCCTTGTCGATGTAGATGTCCTTGTGGCTGTAGGGGTGGTCGGCATTGAGCGGCGTGAAGCGGATCTTGATCGCATGCCGGAGCTCCCAGCGGTCGTCGGCGAACGAGAGCCCGTACGGTCCGAAGTTGTGCTCCTTCTCGTACGGGTAGCCCTTCACCTGGGTGTGGGCGGGCGCGAGGATGTCCATCTCGCCCATGCACTTCCACTCGTACTGCGGGACGATGCCGCTGAAGCTGAACAGGTCGTCGAAGGTGAAGTCGGTGCCCGACACCGCGTCGGTGCGCTGCGCCGACGAGATGCGGCGCACGCGCCGCAGCGTCGGGACGTACACCCAGGTGTCGTCGTTCCTCGCCGTGGCCTTCGGCCCGAACGAGGCCTTGTAGCGGTACGAGAGCAGCATGATGCCGCGGGCGTCGAAGGGCGCGTCCACGGTCGGTCCGCCCGCGGCGTAGCGCTTCTCGTCACGGAACAGGTCGCCGTGGTTGGCCGCGTATTGCGGCTCCGGCCGGAATGCGAGCGCGATGCCCTGGCTCTTGCCCTGGTAGTAGAGCGGCAGCTCTTCGCCGCGGTCCCAATACGAGTAGTAGAAGTCGACGGGCACGCCGCCGAAGCCTTCCCAGCGCAGCACGAAGTCCCAGGCCACCTTGGCGCCGGCGTCCGGATCGTTTCGGCAGTCGAGCTTGTCGATCGGGAAGGGCTGGCCCGCGGTGTAGCCCTCGAGGCTGTTCTCGGGCCCGAGCTTCACGTCGCGGCTGTACTTCTGCGTCGCCTGCTGGTACGCGTCGGCCGGCGAGTAGTCGGCGAACGGGGGCCCGATCTCGAGTCGCATGCCTTCGTAGAAGAAGAAGTCGCGGTTGTCCCAGAACTCCGGCGGGAGGAAGCGCTTGATCTGCTCGAGCTTCTCGAGCGAGATGACGTCGCCTTCCTTGAAGATCGGTGCGCCTGGCTTCACGTCCTCCTGCGCGAACGCAGGGACGACCAGCGACGCGAGCGCGACCGCCGCGAGAACGCTTCGGATCGTCTGCATCGCCTGCCCTCCTCGTGCTCGTCGCTCGGCTGCAGAGGTGACACCGGCAGAGCCGGGGCAGTTTCGCGATGCCCGGCCGGCGCAGTTTCGCGATGTCCGGCTGGCCGGCGCCGAGCCGGGCTGTAGGCTCGAACGAGCGTGGTGACGCAGTCGCTGCAGATCCTCGGCATGGGTCTCGTCGCCTTCGTCTCGACGAGCATCGACAACCTCGGCGTGCTCGTGGCGTTCTTCGCGGCACGCGAGCTGGACCCGCGCTCGGTGTGGGCGGGCTACCTCGCGATCGCGTTCGGAGTCGCCGGCGCCGCCTGGGCGGCCTCGAGGCTCGCGGTACTCCTGCCCGCGCAGTACCTGGGCTACATCGGAATCGTTCCGCTCCTGCTCGGCGTGCGCAGCGCCTGGCAGCTGCGCCGGCCGGAGCCGCGCGTGGTCGTCGCGCCGCCGAAGGTGGCGGGAGCGCTGGCCGTGGCGCTGGTCACGCTCGCGCAGAGCGCCGACAACCTGATCGTCTACGTCTCGCTGTTCGCAGACTCGGCGAGCAAGCTCAAACCGACGCTCTTTGCAGCCCTGGTGGGGAGCGCTGCCGTCTGGTGCTCGTTGGGATTCTGGCTCGGGCGCCGCAGCTTGCTGGCGGATCCCCTTCGGCGCGTCATGCGCTTCGCGCTGCCCGTGCTCCTGATGGCGGTGGGTGCGTACATCCTGCGCGACACCCTGACGGACGCAGGATGAGATCGATCTCTGCGCCGGCAGCCGCCCGTGTCAACGCCCTCGCCGCCCGAACGGGAGTGCAAGCGCGGCGAACGCGAGCGCGAGCAGGCCGGCTCACCCCGGCTCCGGCACCGGGTAAGGAACTGCCGGCGCGCGAACTCGTTGTTCGACATCGAGTCCATGAACAGCTCCTCCAGCAGCATGCGAACGCCGGGCGTCGAAACGCCCGGGTCGCCGCTCAGGGCGCCGAAGACTTTCACGAGGGGCGTGCGGTCGGGAAATCTCTTGCCGAGGACTCCCGCGATCGGGAGAACGCGAAAAACAACTGGCCCCGCCGGGAAGGTGAGCAGGAACCAAGGACGAGCCCTGCATGCCAGCGGCCATTGGAGGCATGTGGCTCGCCGCATGTCCGGATGGCAAGTAGCCCCGAAGAAGGCACCCGAATCTTCTCGAAGTCAGGGCGCGCCCGCGGCTAGGATGGCTGTCCCGAACTGAGAGCTCCGTTGCATGGTTCCCTATGGCGTCTTTGGCATCGGGCCTTTCCTGCTCGTTGCCCTCTTCGGTGCTCGCGGCTTCTCGTTGCTGTTCGATGAGCTCTGGAGGTAATCCAAGTCAGCAACCGAAATCTCCGGATCAAGTGGAACCAGTAGTGAAGGGCGAAGTAAACAAGCTCTATGCCTCCGCGGATGATTTCGTTGATCTCGGCGGAAGCGCCGTCATGTACCTCACGCCAAACGCGGCGGTTGCTGTCTGCCTTCGAGCGGCCGGCGACTTGCTGGTCGTCGTGAGGATCGAGGGCGGGATTTGGCGAAGTCCTGGGTTTGAGTCAAGGATGGATTGCATCTGGGATGGCGTTGATCCGCCCGTTGACGCCGCTACCGCCGAGCAGAACAACAACGAAGCGGCTGACTTTGTTCGCGACGAACGGAGGCTCCACGATGCCTTCGTTATCACAACGGCTCCAATCACGGGATACCGGCACCGTCAGGCCCAAAAGCCGTAGATCGAGGTAGTCGCCACGAAAGATCCCCAGCCTCCCTCGGCGGACCTCTGGCCACCCCGCCAGGCCGCGCGCATGTCGACGTTCTCGCCCGAGGCGGAGTGTGGTCGTCGGAGACCACGCAGTCGTGTGGCGCTCAGAGTCGGCCTCGGCCGTTCTTGTTCCTGCCCTCCTCGAGCTGCGTGTTCCTGCCGCTTCCGTCGTTCCGCGCCTGGTGGTTCGCCCCGCCCGCCTGTGCCAGCGTGCGCCCGTGCGCTACGAGCCCCGCTTCCGCCCGCCGCAGCCGGAGACGCCGCCGCCCGGCGCGTTCCGCATCCATCGCAGCGTCGTGCGCGACGGCGTCTCGCTCGCCTACGTGCGCGAAGGGCAGGGCGGCTTTCCGCTCGTGCTGCTGCACGGCTACCCGGAGACGAAGCGCATCTGGTGGCGCAACGTCCGCCCGCTCGCGGCGGCCGGCTTCGAGGTGATCGCGCCCGATCTGCGGGGCTACGGCGACAGCGACCTCTCGCCGGGCGACGCCTACGACCTCGCCATCTACAGCCGCGACGTGCACGCGCTGGTGCACGACGTACTCGGCCACGCGCGCTGCGCCGTGGTGGCTGGCGACGTCGGCGGCGCCGTCGCGATCGACCTGCTGCACCGCTTCCCCGGCTTCGTCGCGAAGCTCTGCTTCTTCGACACCGTGCCGCCCCTCGCGCTCGACGCCTACGCGGCCGCCGGCATCGACTACGGCTCGCTGAGCGCGCTCGCTCCGGGCCCGACGGGCGACTACCGCGAGTGGCAGGGCGCGCGGCCCGACGCGCTGGCGGCGCTGCTTCCGACGCCGGCGGCGCGCCGGCAGTGGGTAGCGGCGATGTACACGAGTCGGCTCTGGGCCTCACCGGGCACGTTCAGCGCCGCCGACGTGGACTTCATGACCGAGCCGTTCGCCGACGAGGCGCGGCTCCGCGCAGGCTGGGCGGTCTACCAGCTCGCGCACGGCCGCCCGATGAGCGAGCCGCCGCTGATGCACGGCCCGGTCGAGACGGAGACGCTCCTCTTGTACGGCGCCGACGACCACGTCGTCGGCCCCGACTTCGTCTGGTTCTGCGAGCGCGCCTTCACGAACCGGATCG
The DNA here is from genome assembly GCA_963716895.1 of uncultured delta proteobacterium. Taxonomy (GTDB): domain Bacteria; phylum Myxococcota_A; class UBA9160; order UBA9160; family UBA6930; genus JBFIYM01. The sequence goes on along the minus strand of CAVQUJ010000010.1, from coordinate 584,048 downwards.
GCCCGCTCGTGATCCCCGGCGCCGGCCACTTCCTGCAGTGGGAGCGCGCGGACATCGTGAATCCGCTGCTCGTCTCCGTCTTCGGCGAGCTCGCGCGGCGTTAGGACCCGGCCCGGGACCGGGCTCTACGAGCCCGCGAGCCGCGCGAAGATGGCCTCGGGCGTGTCCGTGGCGCGGGCGCCGGTGTCGAGGCCCGCGAGGGCCTTCGAGATGCGTGCGCACAGCTCTTCCGGCGCAGCGATGCCGCGCGAGGTGAGCTCCGAGGGCAGGAGCTTCGTCAGCGCGACGTCGAGCTGGCGCGCCGTGACGGTCCTGGGCTCGAGGCCCGCCTGCTTGAGGGCGAGCCGGATCGTCCCGCGCGCGGCGAGGCGGTCGAGCGACCCGCTCTGCTCCAGACACGTGCACGCAGCTTCGAATGCGGCCGATTCGGCCATGCTTCATGCTCCCAGCGAGGCCGCGCGACCGCGGACCCAGCTCAAGTAGAAACGCGGGGGGAGGAAAGCGAGCACCAGCAGCACCGCCTGCGCGAGGCCGGTGACGCTCGAGCCGAGCAGGATCCACGGGCTCTCGAGGATCTCGACGTGGAGCGCGAGCGCGACGGTGTTCAGCAGCACGCCCGCCGTCACGAACAGCGCCATCAGCCCCCAGAGCAGGAAGCGGTCGCTCACCACGGCGTCGGCGAGGCCGAGCCGCACGCGGCGGCGCATCAACCCGTGGTAGCGGAGCGACTCCCAAGCGGTCCAGAGGTAGGCTGCCATCACCGGCGTGGTCTGGAGCAGGCTCTGTCCCACCACGTCGCTGCCGATGCGGACCTCGGCCTGGATCAGCGCATCGAAGCAGCGCCAGCCGGCGTTCGCGAGCAGGCCGAGCATGCCGGCGCCAGCGAGCGTGCGCGCCCAGCCGTCGTGCGCCCGGAACACCCGCCACGTGAAGGCGAACAGCAGCGCGAAGCCCGCGTTCACGGCGAGCGTGGAGACGATGAAGAGCGGGCGCACCTGCTCGGGGCCCGCGCGATCGGCCGCGATCAGGAGCGGATAGCCGACACCGACGGAGAGCAGCAGCATCCCGCCGAGCAGGAGCTCGGGCGCCGCGCCGGTGCGCCGGTGCAGGGCCAGCAGCCGGAGCCCGACCACGATCGAAGCGGCGACGAGCAACCCGACCGCCGCCGCGGCAAGCGCCTGCATGCACCCCTCCCCGTGGTGCGCCTCATCGGTGGGCGCCGCACAGGGCTTGAGGAGAAGGCCCGAGCCGGGCCTCCGTCATTTCGGCGCGTGCGACTCAGCCCCCGCGACGATTGGCCGCGCGTACGCGCCAGATTCGGAGGTGATCCGTGCTCGTCGCGTCGAACTCGTACGTCAGCTCGGGCTCGTAGGCGAGATCGGCGAGGAATTTCGGGTAGGTGCCCCCCTCGTTGCGCCAGTACTCGCTGTCCGTCCGCTCGAGAAAGACGATGTAGACGTCCCCGTAGCGTTCGACCAGGGCATCTGTCCCTTCGACACCCACGTCCTGATAGTGAACCGGGAGGTAGCTCCGCTCGAACTCATTGAGGAACTTTCTGGTCGCCATGTAGTTGGTCACGATCACGGCGTCGTGGCCGACGTGCTCCTCGATCGCGTCGCGGATGTTCGCTTGCGTGGCGCTCCAGGCGAAGAAGATCGGGTGCACCGCCACGGCCGCCAGGCCGACGCCGATGATCCAGAGCGCCACGAGTGGCGGAGCGGCCACGGCAGCGCGGTGGCGCCACGCATCGTTCAGCCGGTCCAGCAGCGCGCGCCAGAGCCGCGGCACGCTCTCCGCCATGGCGAACGCCATGACCGGGATGATGGGGATCACGTAGCGCGGGGTGATGATCGCGTTCTTCAGCGTGGACGTGGCAAACGTATAGTAGGACTGGATGAGGTAGGAGATGACGAAGAAAGCAACTGCGATGCGGAGCTCCGGCCAGCGTCGACCGCGATAGAGCAGTGCGAAGAGAAGGCCGCCCGGAATGAAGATCATCGTCGCCAACGTGTACATCGGCAGCCGCTCTTGGATGGTGTCGAGAGCCAGGATGTAGGGCGACCGGTAGTAGAGGGGGTCGCCGGAGAAGGTGATGTTCGCGAGCAGCCGCAGGCTGAGGCCTGCCAGCCCGCCAACCACCAGCGCCCAGGCGCGCCGGTCGCGGCGCAGGACGGTGCCCGCGAAGAACGGCGCGAAGGGAATCGGGTTGCTCTCGCGGAAGATCATCGAGCCGCCAGCCACGAAGCCCGACGCGAGCCACCACCCCCAGCCTCGGTCGATCCCCCGCCAGAAGAGCAGCAGTCCCAGCGTGACGATGGCGGTGCTCGGCACGTCGCTCATGGCGACGCGACCCATGACCAGGGCTGGCGGGTAGCCGAGCAGCAGCAGGGCGAAGAGCGGCGAGCGTCCCTCCTCCGCGAGCCAGCGCGCGAGGAGGAGAACGGCGAACACGAGCGCGAAGGCGGGGACGACGTAGCCGCCCCGCCACCCCGCGAGGGCGACGAACGGCGCCATCGTGAGCACGGTGCCGTACGGGTAGGTGCTGCGTGTCCCGGGCCTGCCAGAGTCGTGAATGCCCGTGTACACGTCGCGCGCGCCCGTCACGGGATCGACCTTGGTGACGACGTTCCCGTGGATCCTTTCGAGCACGACGAGCGTCTGGCGCACATAGATCGACTCGTCGTCGTTCGTGATCGCGCGCGGGTAGAACGCCAGGAACGAGACGGCGTAGAGCGCGCACAGGATGAACACGATTCTTCGGGCGAGCCGGTCGTCGCGACTCCCGTCGACGCCGAGCGCGCTCTGGATCCGCGGGAACCGCATCAGGCGCGGATCCTAACGCGCGGTTCGGTCACCCGCCTCGTCCTCCGTCAACGACGCTTCCGCACGGTGAGATGCCAATGCAGCGCCATCCAACGGTCGAGCGGGGTGAGCAGCTGGTCGAGGGTTCGCACCACGGGCACGAGGAAGCCGGGCACGAGGTTTCTCCGGGTGACCCCTCCGGACGCGAGGTAGCTGAACCAAGGGAGCCAGCTCGTCCGCTCGAGCTCGAGGTCGGGAAAGCGCTCGCGGAAACGTGCCCGATCGCGCACGAAGACGATCCAGGAAAGTGCCTGGTTCGAGTCCAGCATGGCATTCGACTGATCGAACACCCAGCCCCTCATCCGGTCGTCGTAGGGCTCGGGGTGGAACCGGGTGAAGAAGAACCGAGCGAACGGCGTATGGGGCACCTCGATCATCGAGAGGACCCCACCGGGCTGCAGGCAGCGCCGGACCTCGGCGAGGAAGCGCTCCACGTCGGGGATGTGGTGGAAGACGTGGGTCAGGAAGATCGCGCGAAGAGATTCGTCGGGGAAGGGCAACTCGCGACCGTCGATGACGCGCTCGGCGACGCCCTCCACGACGTCGGAGGTGATGACGCGCGGACGGAGCTCCTTCAGGAAGCTGCCTCCGCTGCCGAGCTCGAGGAGCAAGCCGTTCTCCGGCCCGCCCGGCACGGTCGCTTCGTCTGCGAGCATGCGTGCGTACCACTCGCCATAGAGCGCGCGCATCAGCGGCCGCTCGTCGATGATGCGCCGCTGGAGCTCGAAGAACTGCTTCGACCCGGGAGCCACGCCGCGCAGACGCGGCTCTTCGAGCAGCGCCATCAGCTGGCGCCGGGATGCGGCTCCGCCGCGCGGCGTCGGGAGCCGTTCCCCGACAACCACACCTTCGCAAGCCACCAGATCCCGACGAAGCCGTCTCGCGCCCGCACCTTCTTTCCTTCGAGGATGCCGCGCGGGTCGTAGTGGATCGGCACCTCGTGGATCCGGTAGCCGGCGCGGAGGGCCCGGCCTGTGAACTCCGGGCAGAACTCGAAGCCTCGGCAGCGGAGCTCGATGCGGTTGAGCACCGAGCGACGAAATACCTTGTAGCCGGTGGCCTCGTCGGTGATCCGCTGGCCGTACAGCAGCGAGGCCGTCCACGAGAGCACGAGGTTGGCGATCAGGTTGCGCCGCTTCATCCCCTTCGGGAAGCCCTTCGCGAAGCGGGTGCCGTAGACGATCTGGACGTCTGGATCCTGGAACGGCTCGAGCAGCCGCGGGTAGTCGCTGGGGGAGTACTCGAGGTCACCGTCCTGCACGAGCACGATGTCGCCCTTCGCGATCTTGAACCCGGCGCGCAGCGCCGCCCCCTTGCCGTGGTTGATCAGGCTCTCGTGGAACCTCACCCGACTGGCGAATTCGGGGTCCTCGGCCGCGAACTCGCGGATCGCCTCGATGGTGTGGTCGGTGGAGCCGTCGTCGACCACCACGACCTCGTAGTCGCACCAGGCGGGGAGAGGAGCCTTGCAGACGCGGCGCAGCAGCTCCGCGATGGCGGGCGCCTCGTTGTAGACGGGGATCACGACGCTCAGCTTGAGAACACCCGGTTCCATCGTATCCCTGCCAGCGACTGCCGCATCGGGCGAGGCCTGAAGCCGAGATCGCGCAAGTCCTCTTCGAGATCGAACGCGCAGAGACGCTTCAGGCCGAGCAGGTTATCACTGGAGAGCGGCAGTTGGAAGCCAAACCGCTCGAGGATGCGCAGACCCACGAGCGCGAGGCCGCCCGGGAGCGGCAGATAGCGCGGCCGCCGCCCGATCGCCTCGGCGACGGCCCCCCAGACCTCCCGGACGGACACAGGCTCCGGCTCTGCGACGCGGTACTTGCCGGTGAGTTGCCGGTCGGCGATGCGAGCGATGGCCTCGCAGAGGTCGGCGAGCGCCACGGTCTGGTAGCGCTGGCGTCCTCCGAAGAAGAGCGGGATGAACGGCAGGCGGGCGATCGACTGCGCCTGCCGCCAGAAGACGCCGCCTTCGCCAACCACCGTGCCTGGCGCGACGACCACGTCGCGCGCCGGATCGAGGAGCGCCTCTACCTCGAGCTTCGTCCGGCCGTAGACGGAGACGGCCTCCGGGTGGGCCGACAGCGACGAGACGAAGACGATGCGCCCGCCTGCCGCGCGGCACGCCGCGAAGAGCCGCCGAGAGCCCTCGACATTGACCTGCCGGGCCCGCTCCTCGTCGCGGAAGCGCGTCTCCCACGCGCAGTGAATCAACAGCGAGGCCCCGGCGAACGCCGCTGCGTCCACGTCGTCGGGAAGCGAACACCGGAACCACGCGCGACCGGGCTCGCGCACGCGCGCCGCGGCTGGGTCTCGCGCGAGGCCGCGCACGTCGTATCCATGCGCGGCGAGGTGGGCGCAGATCGCCGAGCCGAGAAAGCCCGTGGCTCCCGAGACCACGGCCACTGGCGTGCGCGCGGGCTCGCTCACGACGCGAGGTCCCGGAGGATGTGTTCCGCGACCCGAACCGCATTCGCCATGATCGTGAAGGTGAGACCTTTCGCCGGAAGGAAGCGGAACCCGGCGCTGTCGCCCGCATACACGTGCGGATCGGCCCAGAGGCGGCCGTCGCGTCGCGATGCCCACCGCTCGCCGGGCTCGTCACGGACCGGAAGGGTGCCCGCGTAGTGGATGCTCGAAGCCGGCCCCGGCGCGATGCGAGCGTAGGGGAGGACGCCGAGCCGGAGCAGCAGAGACGCCAGGCCGCGCTCCCGGCGCCTCCGCCGCGTCGCCTCGGCGGCGCTCTCTCGATAGTCGAAGCGGACCTCGGGCAGATCCGACCCGTCGCGTGGGCGAATGCCGAGCGTCTTCTCGGGGCTCGCAGCATCCGAATGGTGGACCCCCACGATGACCAGTGCGTTCACCAGCAGGCGGGCCACCTGCAGTCCGGCCCACGGCGGCAGCGGCATCTCCTTCACCAGCTTGAAGAGGAGGAGCGAGCGGTAGCCGTAGAGCTGCGCCGAGACGACATCCTGCGGGTCGTCGGGCGGGGCGTAGATGGCGATCAGCTGGGAGAGGCTGTGGCGCCGGTCGCGGGCCGCCCGTCCCAGCATCCGGAGGTTCAGACACGGCAGATAGACGTACGGGTTGCAGAGGATGGGCGGCGTCGCGTCCCAGCATCCCAGCGAGTGAAGCGCGATGCGCGCAGAATTGATGGCCCCCGCGCACAGGAGGAGTCGGCGCGCGCGGTGCGTCACGCGGCGGCCGGAGCGCAGCTCGCGCGTGCGGATGGTGACGCCCTCCGCGTCGCCCTCGAAGCCCAGGACGAGGGAGCCGCGTTCGATCCGAAAGCGCGGGTCCTTCTCGAGCTCTTCGATCAGGTAGCGCGGCCGGAACACCGAGCGGCGCGACTCCGACCAGAAGTCCATGTCGAAGTACGGGTTGGCCTGGCGTCCTCCCACGTCCTGCGAGTGGACGGCGAGCGGGGTGCGACCGAGCGAGAGACCCCGGCGGAGGAAGGACTCCCGGCGCCGGCCGTAGGCTCGCCACACGCCCTCGGTCGCCGAATCGATCGCGAGCGGCGGCTGTGGCGTCTCGACGCCGGAGAAGCAGTGGCGCGAGCTGTCGTCCCCGGGATCGCCGCTCACGCCGATGCGCTGCGCGACGTCGTCGTAGAAACGGCGGAAGCCGGGCTCGAAGATGCCGACCTGGCGGAGCTCGTCGTCGGTCCAGGTGAACGAAGCCGCGCCCCAGGCCGCTCCGAGGCCGCCGAGCGCGAGACTCTGCATCGGCTCGAAGTCCGTCCCGCTCGTCGGCAGCAGCTGCTCGCTGTCCCGCACCACGTACTGGCGCGGCGGGGTGAGCTGCGCACCGACCTTGACGGCGCCACTGGGGATGCCCTCGAGGTCGTCGCCGAGGAAGTAGCGTCGCTGTTCGGGATCTGTGCGGCGGATTTCGGAGAACGGCAGATCCGGCACGAGCGCGCGGTAGCGGTCGTCGTCGTGTGCGACGTCGAGCATCACGACGCGACGCCCGCCCGCGAGCAGCCGCGCGGCGGCGAGCGCGCCGGCGGGGCCCGAGCCGACCACGGCGACGTCGTAGCCCTCAGCCACGTCGGTCGCTCTCACTCGAGGGGACCGGGCGGATCGAGCGCCAGAGACACGCGGGAAGTGCTGCGAGGCCGATCGCGAGGAGCGCGAGCACGGCGAAGACGGGCCCACGGACCACCGGCTCGAAGCGAGGGGCCTCGTGCGGGTCGGTCTCCCGGAGAGCGAGCTCCCGGGTCTCGCTCTCCGTGGGCCTGAGCCGTTCGAGCAACCTTCGGTTCCTCCCGCGCGGAGCGCTGCGAGCGATCCGCGCATCCTATCACTCGCGTCTCTCCGCGCGCGCGGTGAAGAGCGGCAGGTCGAGGATCGAGACGACGCCGGGCTTCGCCTCGCAGACCACCGGGATCGCGTTCACCACGCGCAGCGCGGTGCCGGTGATGCCGGCGGTGTTGTGGTCGCCGTCCTCGCCGCTCGGCTCGATCTCGCACGTGAAGCTCGGCGAGCCCTTCACCTCGATCTTGTAGCCGGACTTCTTGCCGCCGGAGAGGCGATCCCAGTGCGGGCCCACGTCGTCGCGCAGCCGATTCACGTGCGCCGCCACCAGCGCGGGCCGGCCCTTCACGATGCCCTGCACCTCGAAGCGCACCGCCGCGCACGTGCCCTGCTCGATCTTGCCCATCGCCGTCTCGAAGGTGTCGGGCGCGGGCAGCCGCTCGCTCTCCTCGCGGATCTCGTCGAGCTTCATTCCGAGCGCGTCGGCCAGCAGCAGCACCATGCCGCCCCAGCCGCCCTTGATCATGCCGGGCTGGAGCAGCGGCGCGGCGAAGTCGAGTGGGCGCCCGAAGCCGAAGTAGACGCCGGTGAAGTCGGGGTCGGCGTAGGTGGAGTAGTCCATCAGCTCCGAGACGCGCACCGAGTCCACGCGCTCGCAGCACGACGGCGAGCGACGAGCGGGATCACGTCGCCCGACCAGCCCGGGTCGAAGCCCGAGGTGAAGAAGGTGCTCCGGCCCTGCGCGCAGGCCTCGTCGAGCCGGCCGCGCAGCTTCGGGCTCGCGAAGGGCGGATACACCAGCGACACGATCGCGGTGTTCACCACGTTCTTGCCGGAGGCGAGGATCCTGCACAGGTCGTCGATGGTCTCGCGGATGCGCGTCTCGCCCTGCGCGGTGTAGCAGACGCAGTCGGCAGCGAGGGCGAGGAGCGCAGCGGTGTCGTTCGTCGCGACGACGCCGGTCGGGCGCGGCCAGCCGCACAGCTCCGCGGCGTCCTTGCCGACCTTGGCCGGCGAGTGCGCGTGCACGCCCACCAGCTCGAGCTCCGGGTGGCGCAGGATGCCGGCGAGCGCCTTCCGGCCGGCGTTGCCGGTGCCCCACTGGATCACACGGAGCGGGCGTCGTTTCGTCTCATCGGCCACGGGGTTCTCCTCGTTCGGCGGCGGCGAGCATGGCGCGGATCGGCGCGAGCCCGGGCTCGTAGAGCACGCCGGGCAGCATGCCGCCGTCCATCAAGATCGTCGCGCCGTTGATGATGTCGGCCGCGCCCGAGCACAGGAAGACGACGGCGTTGCCGACCTCCTCGGGCTCGCCGCCTCGGCGCAGCGGCACGTTCGCGAAGTACTCGTCCGCGGCCTCGGGCTTGCCGAGCGCGAGCCGCCGGAAGTTGTCCGTGAGCGTGGGCCCGAGCGCCAGGCAGTTGACGCGGATCTTCGGCCCCCACTCCTGCGCCAGCGACTTCGTCATGTGATTCATGCCCGCCTTGGCGGCGCCGTACGAGACGAGCGACGGCGAGCCGGCCGAATGCGAGGCGCCGCTCGAGATGTTGACGATCGAGCCGGTGCCGTCCTGCGCGAGCATCTGGCGAGCCGCGCGCAGCGCGAACCAGAGCGGGCTCGTGAGATTGTTCTGGATCGCGAAGGCGTGGAAGAGCGCGGTGCGCTCGAAATCATGCTCGGTGCGCGGCGCGCCCTGGATCTTCGCGACGAGGGCGGGCACGTCTTCGACGTCCGGCGTCGGGACGGTGCCACCGGCGTTGTTCACGAGGAGATCCACGCGACCGAAGCGCTCGACCACGCGCGCGACGAAAGCGTCGATCTGACGCCAGTCGGCCTGGTCGCACACCCACTGCGCGGAGCGCCGCTCGGCCCCGGGGATCCCTTCGGCCGCGGGCAGCGCCGGCAGCTCGCGACGCGAGCAGCCCACCACCGTGGCGCCGGCCTCGAGCAGGCGCTTCGCGATGCCGACGCCGACCCCCCGCGAGGTGCCGGTGACGATCGCCACCTTGCCGTCGAGTACGCCCGTCATGTCGCACCGTCGAAGGCGTGGCGCGGCAGGGTCGGCGGCAGCTCCGCCGAGGTGACGAGGCCGGGCGGCGCCTCGCACACGTACGGGATCGCGTTCACGACCCGCATCGCCGTCGCGATCATGCCCTGCGCCGAGAAGTCCGTGGGCCGCCCGAGCTGGAGCTCGCACGTCAGGCTCGGCTCGCCGTCGAACGCGATCCGGTAGGTGCCGTCGCGCGCGGCGGTGGGCCAGTCCGGCGCGACGTCCGGCGCCATGCGGTTCACGTGCTCGATCACGATGGCGTCCCGGCCGCCGATCACGCCGATCGTCTCGAAGCGCACCGCGCCGACGGTGCCCGCCTCGATCACGCCAGCCGCGACCTCGAGGCGGCGCTCCGTCGCGCGCTTCTCGTACGTCTCGCGGATGCCGTCGAGCCGCGCGCCGAGGCGGTCGGCCACCATGCGCACGGGCGGGCCCCACGACGAGGTCTGGATCCCGGGCAGCTCCATGATCGCGCGGTGCGCCAGCGGCTTGCCGAAGCCGAACACCTCGAACATGGTGAACGCGACGGGGTAGTCGGCGTAGCTGAAGATCTCCTGCGTGCGCACCGAGCGGATCTTGTCGGTGAGCGTCGCGAGCGTGAGCACGAGCTGGTCGCCCGCGAAGCCGGGCTCGATGCCCGAGGCGTAGAGCGTGGCGCCGCCCTTGCGGCAGGCCTCCTCGAGACGCGCGACGTGCTTCGGGTCGAAGGCGGCGGGATGCACGAGGCCGGGCACCGAGGTGGTGACCACGTCGATTCCGGCTTCGAGCATGCGGCAGAAGTCGTCGATGCACTCCGCCGGCCGCGATTCGCCGACGGCCGTGTAGCAGACGCAATCGGGCGCGAGCGCGAGCAGCGCGGCGGCGTCGTTCGTGGCGGTGATGCCGAGCTTCCCGGTCCCCGCGAGCTCGCCGGCATCGCGCCCGACCTTCGCCGCGCTGTGCACCCACACCCCGGCCAGCGCGAGATCGGGCCGGCGCGCGATGGCGCGCAACGCGATCGCGCCGGCGCCACCCGTGGACCACTGCACGACGCGGTAGGGTTTCATCGTCCGTCTTCGTCCTCGCGGAGGAGAGGCCCATGATCCTCGACCAGTTCAAGCTCACCGACAAGGTCGCCGTCGTGACGGGCTCCGGGCACGGGATCGGGCGCGCCATCGCCGTCGCGTTCGCGGAGGCGGGCGCGCACGTGGTCTGCTCGGCGCGCACCGAAGCGGACATCGAGCAGACCGCGACGCTCGTGCGCGAGCGAGGCCGCGAGAGCCTCGCCGTCCGCTGCGACGTGCTTCACACCGAGCAGCTCGAGCACCTGGTCGCGGCGACACTCCAGAAGTTCGGCCGCATCGACCTGCTCGTGAACAACGCCGGCGGCGCGATCCCCCGGCCTGCGCTCGCGCTCTCCGAGCGTGCCTTCGAGAGGATCGTGCGCTTCAACCTGACCAGCCCGTTCCTGCTCACGCGCATGATCGTGCCGCGGATGGTCGAGACCGCCGGCGGCGGCGCCGTGGTGAACATCTCGTCGGGAGCGAGCCAGCTCGCGATCGGCGGCATGGCCGCCTACGGCAGCGCGAAGGCCGGCCTCAACCAGCTGACGCGGATTCTCGCCACCGAGTTCGCGCCGAAGGTGCGCGTGAACGCGATCGTGGTCGGTCAGATCGACACACCGGGCGCGTCGTCGGTGCTCACCGCCGAGATGAAGCGGCAGGCCGCCGCGAACATCCCGATGAAGCGCATCGGAGCCGAGAACGACATCGCGGCGTGCGCGCTCTACCTGGCGTCGCCCGCCGCGGCGTGGGTGACCGGTCGCTCGATCGACGTGGACGGCGGCGCCGATGCGGCACCGCTCGACTTCCCGGTGGCGGCGCTCTGACCGGGGGTTTCGCGCTCCGCTAGCGCCGCGCCGCGACCTCGGCGAACACCCGCAGCTGCTCCTCGAAGTGCGCCTCCCAGGTCCAGTGGCGCTCGACGTAGCGGCGCGCGGCGGCGCCGAGGCGCTCGCGGGCGGCGCGGTCGCGGAGCAGCGTGATCACCGCATCGGCGAAGGCGCGCGGCTCGTCGCGCAGCCAGAGGTGCGTGTCGGGCGTGGCCGCGATCCCCTCGTTCGCGACGGGCGTGGCGACGACCGGCAGACCCGCCGCCATCGCCTGCACCAGCTTGTTCTGCATGCCGGCGCCGATGCGCAGCGGCGCCACGCCCACCTCGGCGCGCAGCAGCCACTCCGAGACGTCGGGCACCTCGCCCGTCACGACCACGCGCGGGGGACGCGCCAGCGCCAGCACCTCGCGCTGCGGCTGCCGCCCGACGATCCAGAAGCTCGCCTCGGGCACCTCGCGCTCCACGAGCGGGAAGATCTCGCGCGCGAACCAGGTGGCGGCGTCCACGTTCGTGTACGTCGCCATCACGCCGCTCATCACGATCGCGCCCGGCTCGCGGCGCGCGCTCGCGAGGCGCTCGGGGGCCGGCACGTCCTGGCCGTGAGGCTGCACCAGCGCGTTCGTCACGCGCGCGCTCTTCGCGATCTCGTCGATGTCGCGCTGGCCGACCAGGAAGACGCGATCGAAGTCGCGACAGATCGCCGCCTCGTAGGGCCGCACCTTCTGCGCCTCGATCCGGTAGAAGGAGCGCCGCGCCGGGTCGCCGACGTTGTCGACCATGCGCTGGAGATTCAGCGCCTGCGAGATCTGGAGCCCGATCACCTTGGGCACGGGCAGGCCCCGCACGAACTCCGCCATGCGGATCAGATGGACGTACACGAGGTCGTAGTGCTCCTTGGCCACGCGCTCGCGCACCAATTCCGCCATCTCGCGGGAGCGGTAGTACGCCACCTGCATCGGCTCACGCGTCGGCAGCGAGAGGGCGGTGCTCGCGTACGCGCGCCACCACGGCAGCTTCACCGTCGCGATGCGCCGGCAGATGGGGCCGAGCTCGCTGCGCAGCGTCCGGTCCTCCGTCTCGTTCGTGACGAAGCAGACGAGGTCCACCTCCACGCCGCGGCTCGCCAGGAAGCGCACGAGACGATCGACGGTCATCTGATCGGCGCGCGTGGGCGGCCAGGGCGGGCGCGACGACAGGAGCAGGAGCTTCACACGCGCTTCCCGTTCAGCACAGCCGGATGACGATCTTGCCTTGCGCGCGCCATTCCTCGTCGCGCCGGTAGGGCGCGGCGCCGTGACCGATCACCACGACCTCGGCGTCCGCGAGCGCGGCCTCGAGCCGATCGCAGAGCAGGCGCTGGATGTGCGGCAGGCGCTCCTCGAGGAAGGCGCGGTTGCTGCCGTGCAGCGCGGAGAGCACCACCGCCGGGTCGTGGATCTTGAGCTCGAAGCCCTTGCCGAGCAGGCGCTCGGCCAGCTCGAGCAGCGGGCTCTCGCGGAGATCGTCGGTGCCGGACTTGAAGGCGAGGCCGAGCAGCACGATGCGCCGCTTGCCGGTCGCCATCACCGCCTCGAGGCCGCGCAGCACCTCGAGCTCGTTGCTCGAGAGCACGGCGTCGAGCACCGGGATGCGCACGTTGGCCTCGCGCGCGGCGGAGGTGAGCGCCCGCAGATCCTTCGGCAGGCAGCTGCCGCCGAACGCGAAGCCGGGCTTCAGGTAGGCCGGCGAGGCGTTGAGCTTGCGGTCCGACGCGAAGATCTCCATCACGAGCAAAGGATCGGCGCCGCGAGCCGCCCACACACGCGCGGCCTCGTTCGCGAACGCGATCTTGAGCGCATGGAAGGCGTTGTCCGTGTACTTGATGGCCTCGGCCACCTCGAGCGGGACCACGAAGCGCTCGGCCGTGATGCGCTCGTAGAGACCCAGCACGCGCGCGCCTGTTCCCGGCGCCCGCTCGCCCACGAGGATGCGGCTCGGCCGGTCGTAGTCCTCGAGCGAAGTGCCCTCGCGCAGGAACTCGGGATTCACGGCGACGTCCCAGCCGTCGCCCACGCGGCGGCCCGAGGCCTGCTCCACCACCGGGATCACGTGCTCGCGCGTGCTGCCGGGCAGCACGGTGCTGCGCACCACGATCGCGTGGCCCTCGGCCGCGAGCGGCAGCTTCGAGCCGATCTGCTCGGCCACCTGGCGCACGTAGCGGAGGTCGAGCGAGCCGTCGCGCCGCGAGGGCGTGCCGACGCAGAGCAGCGACAGCTCGGCGCCGGAGAGGGCCTCGGCGGGATCGTCCGTCGCGCGCAGCCGGCCTTCCTGCACCAGGCGCGCGGTGAGCTCGTCGAGGCCGGGCTCGAGCACGGGGGCGCGGCCCGCGCGGATCGATTCGACCTTCGTCGCTGCGGGATCGACGCCCACCACGAGGTGGCCGTCGCGCGCGAGCGCCGCCGCCGTCACCGAGCCGACGTAGCCGAGCCCGAAGACGGCGACCTTCACGCCACCCTCCGCGGCGGCGTGCCCACCACCGGCTCGAGGCGCGGATTCTCGACGACGTAGTTGCCGATCGCGAGGTAGTCGAGGTGGCCGAGCAGGAACGCGCGCACCGCGTCCTCCGGCGAACACACGATCGGCTCCTCGTGCATGTTGAAGGAGGTGTTCACCACCGTCCCGACGCCGGTGAGCTTCCGGTACTCCTCGAGGATGCGGTGGAAGGACGGGTTCGTGGCCTTCCGCACGAGCTGCGGGCGCGCGGTGCCGTCGACGTGCACGGCGCGCCGGGCAGCTCGCCCGGAAGTCGTCGCTGCAGTCGAAGATGATGGTCATGAACTCGGCCGTGTGCTCGGCGCCGCGCGAGGCCGGGGAAGGACGCTCTCGGCCTCGTCCTCGAGCGTGGCCGGCGCGAAGGGCATGAACTCGGTGCGCTCGAGGCGCTTGTTCAGCCAGTCGTTCACGGTCGGATCGGAGCAGTGGTAGAGGATCGAGCGGTTGCCGAGCGCGCGCGGCCCGAACTCCATGCGGCCGTTGAAGCGCGCCACCACGCGGCCGTCGGCGAGCAGGCGCGCGATCTCGGGCTCGACGGCGTCGAAGCGGCGCACCGGCAGGCCCGCGGCGCGCAGCGCGCGCTCGATCGCGGCGTCGTCGTAGTCGGGGCCGAGGTAGACGTGCTCGAGCCGGTACGGCGCCAGCGAGCCCGTCGCGCTCGGCCAGCGCCATCAGCGGGCCGCCGAAGGCGAGGCCGCCGTCGCCCATCGCGGGCTGCACGAAGATCTTCCCGAAGCCCATCTCCTTGACCAGCTTGTTGAGCTTCACGTTCGCGAACACGCCGCCGGCGAGCGCGATGGGCTGGCCCTCGATGCGCGGCACGTTGCTCGCGATGAGCCGCGACACCTCGCGCTCGAGGATGTGCTGGATCGCAGCGGCGAGCTCGGCGTTCGACCAGTCGCCGAAGCGGCGCGTGCGCGTCTCGCGCAGCTCGCGCACGGCCTCGTCGAAGTGCGGGTCGCCCTTCGTCTCGCCGTGCTGCGAGTGCAGCATGAAGAAGTACGGGCGGCCGCGGCGCGCCGACCAGATCTCGTCGCGTCCACGCATCCATCAGCGCCACCAGCTTCGGCTCGACGCGGCCGTGGCCGGCGAGGCCGGTCACCTTGCCGGCGTGGCGATGCGGGTGGAAGCCGAGCAGCGTGGTCACGAACTCGTAGTTGTGGCCGAGCGGGAAGGCGGTGTGGAAGTACTGCGCGCGCGGCGTGAGGCGGCCGCCCTTCGCGTGGAAGAAGCGGCTCGAGTACGTGTCGCCGACGCCGTCCACCGTCACGACCTCGGCCTCGTCGAAGCCGGACGGGTAGTACGCGCTCGCGGCGTGGCAGGTGTGATGGTCCACGTGCACGCGCGGGCGGTTCGGGAAGACGCCGCCGCCGTCGTCCTTGGCGCGGCCGAAGGCGACGTCGGCGAGCTTCTGGAAGCGCTTCGGATGGACGTCCTGGAGCTTGCCGTGCGTGGCGTTCCAGAACGCGAGCTGAAGCTCGCGCGGGAGGCGCTGCGCGAGCGGGAGCCCGCCGTGCACGAGCCTGGCTCCCTGCGTGTCGAGCTGCGCCTCGAGCCAGGCGGCGGCGAGACGCGGCCAACCGCCTTGCATCTTGACGCGCGAGAGCCGCTCCTCGGAGATCGCGTGCAGCGGCCGTCCCGCGGCGTCGATCGCCACGACGCTGGCCTCGTGGCTGCGGTGGTACCCGATCCACATCGTCGACTTCGCTCCTCGGCGCCGCTTGCGAACCCGGCTAGGTAGCAGACCCGTGGGTGGCCTCGAAACCACGCACTGTGACAGGGCTTTCGCCGTTCCGGGGAGCAATCGTCCAGCGCAGCTCGAAGCCCCGCGCGGGCGCGCGGGCCGTGACGACGCCCCCCTCGAAGCGCACCTGCCAGTCTCCTTCCGGCCCCGCGAGGCCGACCACGAAGCCCCCGACCCAGGGGAGCGGGGTGTCCACCTCGACGGCGACTTCGGCCATCTCGCGGGTCTGATTGAACCGCTCGTGCAGTGGAGCGCGGAGCCGCCGGAGCGGGCCCCCGAGGGGAATGAGCTGGGTCTCATCCAGGGATGGGAAGTCCGGGTGGAGGTGGAGCGCGTTCCGGACGCGATGGCGCCCGCCGCCGAGCACCGCGTCGAGCACCAGGATCCGCGCCGGCGAGACGGCCAGGAGGCGCTCGTGGCGCGGGCGGCCGGGCAGGAACGACCAGGCGTCGTGGCCCGCGTGGAGCCAGACGCAGCCGCCCGCCTCGCCGCGGGCGCGCACCGCCGCGCGGCCCCGGCGCCCGCTGCGGAAGCTGCCCCAGGCCTCGAGCAGCTCCGCGCCGTCGAGCTGCACGGTGTTGTGCGCGGCGGTCGAGCGCAGCCGGTCGCGCGCCGGGCCCGCATCGTAGGTGGCGGTGCCCGTATCGGTCACGATGCGCGCTGCGCCGACGCTCGCTTCGAACGAGAGCAGATCCCCGTGCGCGTGGCCGAGCTGGAAGTCGGGGCCGTGCGCGCCGGCGCGGATCACCGCGTGCACGGGCCCGGCGCGCAGCACCACGAGGCCGCTCGCGCGCTCGGGGGCGCCGGCGCGCGGTGGTGTCGCCGCGCCCGGCCTCGGCGAGCAGGCGGCGCGGCGCAGGCTCGCTCTGCCAGGTGTCGCCGAACAGCGGCAGCTCGCCGTCCTCCGGCAGCAGATAGGCGAGGAAGCCGGCCATCCGCGCGATGGCGTCGGCGAGCCACGCGGGCGCTGCGCTCGCCGAGCAGCGCGCGCACCTCGAGCAGATCCTGGAGCGCGATCGCGTGGTAGTGCGGCGCGCGCTCGTAGTGGCCGCCGTCTTCGAGCACCTGCTCGGCCACCTGCGCCTCGAGCAGCGCGAGCGCCTCCGGCCACGCGCCCACCAGCTCGTGCGCGAACACGAGGCCGACGGCGTCGCGCAGCAGGTGATTCGCGCGGATGTCCCACTCGAGGTTCTCGCGCAGGAACAGGCCGTGCAGCGCGATGGCGCGCGCGACGAAGCCGCCGTCTGCGGCCGTCGGGCTCGAGCCCGAGCACGTGCGGCGGCCAGGGACCAGTTCACCAGCCGCGTCGCCACGGCGCGCGCGTTCCAGCTGTCGCGCGCGAAGCCGGGCCGCCCGATCGTGGCCTCGGCGCTCCAGCTCCGCATCAGCGCGAGGCAGCGCTCGCGGTAGCGTGCGTCGCCCGTCGCGCGCGCCGCCCATGCGAGGTCGAGCGCGTACGAGAACTCGTGCAGCAGCGTCTTCCAGAGCCGCGTGCCCGCGTCGAGCGTCGGGTCGAACCAGGCGACCTCGCGCGCCGAAGCTCGCTGCGCTGCGAGAGGAACGTGAAGCGGCCGGCCAGCGCGTCGTCGGCGATCCGGCGCGAGGCGGCCGGCGTCGCCGAGGCGCTCGCGCAGCGCCGCCACGCGCTCGAGGCCGGGGTGCGAGAGCTGCGCGGGCGCGAGCGCCTGCCGCGCGTCGCCACGAAGCGCGCGTGCGCGCGCTGCGCCGCGCCGCTCCCACCACGCGCGCCGCAACGTGAGGCGCGCGCGGTGCCAGAGCTGGCGAGGCCTCGAGGTGGCGCGCGGTGCGAATCCAACGAGCGAGCGGGTCGAACGGGGGACAACTCGTTCCCGCTCTAGACTACTCGCGTCATCTCGAGCACCCACATCGCATTTGAGTGGCGCGCTGTCGGACGAGGCTCCGCAATGATCTCCATTGCGCGAACGCTAACCAATTTCCCTGGCGAGGCGGTCGCCTGGACGCCCGGAGTGCGTGAATCGACAGGTGAACGTCTCTTGTGCCACCCTTCCGCCCCGGACGCAGTCGCGTACCGCGGTCCTCGCTCGATGCCCCACCCTACGAGGCGTGCCCTGATTCGTAGTCGCGACGACATCAAGTTGATGCTCTTGCTGTTCGTGCACGCGGCCGTTGGTGCCGTGATATGCCGCTACGGTACGGATCTCCAGGACGAAGGACTGTTCCACTCCTGGGGCGCTCGACTCCTGAGAGGAGAGCTCCCGTACACGGACTTCTATCTCGTCCAGGCGCCCGGGTCGTTCTACATCGAGGCGTTGCTCCTGAAGCTGTTCGGTGTCTCGTGGATGGCGGGCCGTGTGTTCAAGCAGCTCGAGGGTCTCGTTGTCATCGTGCTCTCCTATCTGATCGTCCGGCGCGCCAGCGGAAGCTCCCGCGCGGCCGTGGTGAGCGCGCTCGCTGCAACTCTCTTCAGTGCAGCGCTGCACTTTCGGCTGCATTGGTATGCCACGGACGCGGGCATCTGCTTGCTGATCGCTGCGTTGCTCGGAGTGGGTTGGGTCTACGAGGCGGGCTGGTGGCGCCTGGTGGCTGCGGGGGCGGCCATCGGCTGTTCGATCCTCTTCAAGCAGAATCAGGGAGTCTTCGGCGGGGCTGCCCTCGTCGGCTTTCTCGTTTGGGCCGAGTGGCGCGCCAGCGACCGCCCGCAGATCGGTCAACGCGCCCGCGACGCGCTCGCGGCGGCAATGCCGATCGCGCTGGGTGCCGCCTGCGTCGTCGCACCGTACTTGGTCTACTACACCGCGAGCGGCGGGTCCTTGCGTCTGCTCTGGCTCAACTCGTTCGTCTGGGCTAGCGAGGCCAAAGGACTTCATTCCATCTTCGCCGTAGCTCTGTACCCAGCTTCGATCTTCAGCCTGATCGACAAGGGGACTATCTATGCAGCTGCATCCCTGACGTTGCTCGCCGGCTTGGCTCTGGCACTTGCGCGCCGCTCACCAGTTTGGCTGCGAATCATCGGATTCCTGATCGGGGCAGCCACTGCTCCCCTCGGTCCGGAAGTCTTGGTTCGTGTGTATGTGTGGAGCTTCGGTGCACTGCTCGTATTCGGCATCGCCGGGGGAGCGCTACTCGAGGCCGCGCAAGCCGCCCCAGAGGGTCGCCGCCGTGCGCACGCTTGCGCTCTGGTCGCGGTCATCGCGGCGGCCAATCTCTACGGTGGGACGATTCCTGGCGGAGGTTGGGGACGGTTGGCCGAGACGCTGACCGGAACCCTGCTCTGCTTTGGGATCGCCGCGGCCTTGCTTCGGGGAAGCGATGGAGCATTTTCCCGTCTTTGGTATCGCCTGACCTGGATATCGCCGCGAGCGGCTGGGGTCGCGCTCGCGGCCAGCGCAGTCCTCGTCGCAGCCGGCCTCCTCGTCACCAACAGGGCATATCGCCCATCGCTGGACGTCGGCTTTGCAGCCATGCAGGGCGAGGCCCAGGAGCCGGGGTGGAGGGGTATCCGCGGTGACCGTTTGTACGTCGCCGAGACCGATGCGCTGATCAGAGCATTGCGTGGTCTTCCGGATCGACAACGGGACAGCGTCTTCGTCTTTCCGCTCAACAGTGCGCTCTACCCGCTGGCAGGTGTCCGCAACCCAACGTCCTTCGACAGCCTTCAGAAAGACCTCGTGGCGCCCTCGCAGTTCCCCCGCCTGCTCGATCAGCTGAGGAGTTCCCCACCTGCCGCGATCGTGTTGCAGCGCGCCCCCAACAGCGCATTCGGACCTGTACCGCCCCCGAGCGCCCCTGCCTGGGTCGACTCTCGCTTGAACTCGGCCGTACGCGAGTTCGTTCACACTCACTACCAGCTACACACACAGTGGCAATACTACGAGCTATGGGAGCCCTCCGAGCCACAGGAGCGATGATTTGATGTGGCCTCTCCCCGGTGACTGGGACGTTACCCGTGCGCGATCGGCCGCGTGGAGGCCTACGGGCCGGCGCCGGTCGACGCAGCGCAGAGCCGCGGCCGGGCCTCGCACAACGCTTCGCGAAGGCTCTCGGCGATCAAACGATTGGCCGCGGGGTCCCAATGTGCGATCCGCTCGAAGGTCTGCCCGCGCGCCACTGCCGTGCGGAGGGCTGGCAACGCCGAGGCGCACGAGACGCCCTGCTGGCGGCTGCAGTACGTCTCGAAGAACTCGCGTTCCGCCGCGAGCACCGTGGAATCCATCACCTCGCCGCGAATCGGGATGTAGAACAGCAGCAGCTCTGCCCGCGCTCGCCCGGCACGTTTTCGACGAGCCGGTCGAGGATGGCCGTCGTCAAACGCTCAGCGCGCGCGCGAGCTTCGTCGGGATCGCGTGAGAAGCGTGCCCTCAGGATTCGGGACAGGGTGACCGAGCTCGACTCGAAGGGACGCTGCGCCAGCGAGCTGCTCGGGCGGCGGCACGGGGATACCTCGCACTCGCAGAGTGCCGTCCTCGAGAACGAACGAGGGCTTCGCATAGTCACGAAAGGTCAGCAGGTTCCGGGCCATGTCCACGGCCACAAAGCCCAGCACGACCAGGTCGGGGCGGTACTGAACACCCTCGTTCTCGAACAGCAACAGCATCTGGTCGTGGGCGTAGCCGTGCACTCCCATGTTGATGACTTCGGCCCGGGGTAGCAGCTGCTGAAGCTTTGCGGGATAGGTCTCCTCGTCGCTCACTTCGTCCCCGAACGTGAACGAGTCGCCGAGCATCGCGATCCGGAACACGCCCGGAGGCTTCTCGAGCGCGAAGTCGCGCGCTCCGCGGAACCCGGCCGAGTTCGTGTTCACCGTTTGTTGCGGAACTCTCGCTCGTCGCGGCACGGACGGCTTGGAAGTCCAGCCCAGCTTTTCGTCGAAGCGATCGAAGCGATAGTAGATCTCTGCCTCTCCGCTGTGGAGGGCGTACCACATCACCCTTCTGCTGACGTCCGTCTCGGGACCGAGACGCGCGATGACCTGCGCCGACGAGAGCGCGACTCTGAGCACGAGCTCCGCCACCAGAGCCAGGAACAGCGCGTAGAGCAGCCATCCTCGAAGTCTCGAGATCCGCCCGCGCCATCTCCTGGCCTCGCTCGCGTCGCCCGCCGGCCGGGACGGCCCTCCGACGACGTGATGTCGAGGCGCTCGCCCGCTCTGCGGCCGATCGTAGCAGGACACGGGTGCCGCTCCGGAAGCGCGTGCCGGCGGCGAGCGATCCGGCTCCGCCTGGGCCATGCCCGCACGCCGTCCTCGCAGCCGGAGATCTCGTATCCTGCGTGCCGAGTGCGACGACGACTCTCGCGAGATCCTGGCTTCGCTCTCGCGGCCTCTCGTCGCCGGCTGCGCGAGTGCGGGCGCAGCGCCGCCGCGCCTGCTGCTGCACGCCGACTTCGACCGCGAGCCGGGCTGCCTCTCGAAGCAGGTGGGCTCGCAGCCCGGTGTCGGCGGGCGCGGCTCGGCGCTGCTGCTGCCGGCGGGCGCCGAGTGCGTCTTCCCCGCGGACGGCACACGTGAGCCCGCGCGCCGGCACGCTCTCGTTCTGGGCGCGGCCGCACGACTGGAACGACGGCGAGGGCCGCTACCAGATGCTGTTCGACTGGACGGGTCAGGTGAACGGCCGGCCCTTCAGCTTCTACGTGGACAGCCCAGCCGAGGCCAAGGTCGTGCGCCTCGTGGTCGCCTTCGGCACGGCCTGGACCCGCGCCAGCAGCTCTTCCAGATCTACGCGCCCGTCACGTGGCAGACCGGGCTCTGGCAGAAGATCGACGTCACCTGGGACGAGCACGAGATCGTGATCTACGCGAACGGGCGCGCGGGCGAACGCGCTTCCGCTCGAGACGGTGCGGCTGCCCGCCTCCGACGGGATGCGCCTCCGCCTCACGCCGGGCCCGGCGCTCGGCGCGCCCGCGCGATGCGACCGGCGATCGACGAGCTCGAGATCTGGGACGAGGCCCTGCCGGCCGATCGCATCGCGAAGCGCTTCCACGCCGGCGACCGCGCCGCCGCTCGCCGCGCCGCGGCTCGCGCGCCGCGCGCGGCGGCGCCGCCGCACGTCGACGGCCGTGCTCGACGACGCGGTCTGGAAGCCGGCCACGCGCGTGCCGCTGCTCGCCGACGCGGAGACCGGCTTCGCGGGGCTGCTCGATCCCGCACGCCGCCTTCGCCTGGAGCGCGGCGGCGCTCCACGTCGCGCTCGAGGCGCCGCTCACGGACGCCGGCCGACGCCTTCGAGGTCGACGCTCGCGCCGGCGAGCGGCGGCGGCGCGCGGAGCTTCCGCGTGACGACGCGCGGGCTCGCCGGCGAGGACGCGGTGAGCGCCGCGCGCAGCCGTCGCGGTAGCCGCACGCGTCGACGGCGACGTCTGGCGCGCCGAGCTGTCCGTGCCGTTCGCGGCGCTCGGTCTCGGGCTCCGAGGCCGGCGCGCTGCTGCGGCTCGACCTGCGCCACGCGCCGGGCGTCACCGGGCCTGCTCGGCGTGGGCGCACGGCTCGCCGGACGCGCACGCTCACGCTCGGCGACGAGACGGAGGGCGTCCGCATCGACGGCGGCCGCCGAGCTCGCGCTCGGGCGCGTCGCGCTCGACTTCGAGCGCAACGCGAGGCGCGAATCGCCGAGGTCGAGCTCGCGCGGACGAGCGGAAGGCCCTGGCGCGAGCGGGTCGACCTGCACGGGCGGCGCGAGCTGCGCGAGGCGCCCGATCCGCCCGACGGCGTGCTGCGCATCGCCGTGCGCGACGACTGCCGACCGCGAGCTGGGTCGCGGCTCGAGAGCCGGCTCGCGCCGCTCGAGACGCCCGGGCTGCTCGTCGTCCCCGAGCCCGAGACGCGGCGGCTCGACGTCGAGCTCGACCTCGGCTGGCTCGACGGCAGCTGGCTGCGGCGCGCTCGCGGCGGGGCGCGCGCCAGGCGCGGCTCGTCGACCGCGGGCCCGAAGGGCGAGGAGCCGCACGACCTCGCGCTCGAGAACGGGGCGCGCGCGCGCGAGCTTCGCCGCGGGGCTCGCGCCGGGCAGCCACACGCTCGCGCTCGAGCTGCGCGCGCGGCGCGCGCACGGCTCGCGTTCGAGCGCGGGGTCGAGGTGCCGAAGCTGCCCTGGCTCGGCGACGAAGCTCGGCGAGACGGAGGGCGTGCTCGACCCGTGGCTGCCGCTCGGCTGGGACGACGACGCGAGCGTGCGGGTCTGGGGTCGGCGCTACGCCTTCGACGGTCCGCTGCTCGCGCGCGTCTCGAACGACGCAGCGGCCCGCTGCTGCGCGCGCCGATGCAGCTCCGCGCTCCGCACGGCGGCGGGCGAGGCGTCCGCTCCGCACCACCCGGCCGAGGTGGTAGCGCGCGCAGCCCGGCCCGCGCCGACTTCGCCGGCACGCGGCGCCTTCGACGGCGCCGGCGTCGACGTGCGCTGGTCGGCCTGGATCGAGTACGACGGCGTCGTGCGTCACGCTCCTTCACGCTGAGCCCGAGGCGCCGGGCACGCGCGTCGAGCAGCTCGTGCTCGAGATGCCGCTCGATCCGCGCATCGCGCGCTACCTGCGCGGCATGCAGCAGCGGCTCGACGATCCGGCGCGGCCGCACCGCCTGGGACGGCCATCGCTTCGAGAGCGCCTTCGAGCCCTTCGTGTGGCTCAGCAACGAGAACGAGGGCTTCCTCTACTTCGCGGAGTCGGCGGCGAACTGGGTGGGCGCCGAACGGAGCGACGCGCGTGGTGGTGCGCGGCGGTGACGACGCCGGCGATCACGCTGCGCCTGATCGGCGAGCCCGTCGTGCTGCCCGGCCCGATCACGTACACGCTCGGCTTCCAGGCCACGCCGGTGAAGCCCGAGTTGCCGAAGGGCGCGCGCGCTGGAACTTCGGCGGCGGGCGGCACGCCGACGCCGCACGAGACCGTCGATCGCCTGGTACGACCGGCTACGCCGTCACCGACGGTGTCTGGGAGCTGGCGCGCCCGACGGCCGTTGCAGAAGCGCGACCGCGAGTTCGGCGCGCCGCGGCGTGCGGCCGTTCTACTACGCGACCGTCAGCGCCACGCCCGGACAACCTGCCCGGTCTTCCGCCTCTTCGAGCCGCTCTGGCGCAGTGCGTGGTCCGTATTCCTACGGCGAGGACGGCCGAGCGCGGACAACGGCTTGCGCGCGCGACGTTCCGCGCGCACCGTCTCGCCGCGGTGTGCCCGGCGACGCGAGCTTCCAGGCACCGCATGCTCCACGACGCGGAGGCAGCTGCTGCAGACCGGCGTGGTCGGACTCTACACCGACACCGACGAGGTCTTCGCCGACGACAACCCGCGCCACGGCTGCGGCTATCTCGACGCCTTCGGTCGCGCGGGCGTCACCTGGACGATCCTGTCGAAGCGGCGCTTCGCGAAGCGCCTCGCCGCCTTGGTCCGCGAGGCGGGCGGCGCGCGTCGCTATTGGATGACGCACGCCCACACGCGGCTGGTGCCGCCCGTGCACGGCTTCGCGGACTTCTGGTGCCCGGGCGAGGAGCTCACCGGCGCGCTGGGCCGGAATCGCCTGGTTCTACATCGGACGGGCTCGACGACGAGGCCTGGCGCGTCGAGTACCGCGGCGAGTCGAGCGGCATCGTCCACGTCTTCCTGCCCGAGTTCTGGCGCGGCAGCGGCGACGCGAAGGACCTCGAGACCCGCCAGCCCACCGAGAGCATGCTCGCGATGGCGGCGGTCAACGACGTGAACGTGTCGTCGGCCTAGACGAATCCCGAGGCGGTCGGGGAGTACTGGGGGCTGCGCGAGCAGCTCGGCCTGATCGATGCGGAGTTCGTCGGTCACTGGCAGCCCGATTGCCCGGTGCACGCCGCCGAAGCGGACGCGCGGGCCTCTCTCTACCGCACGGCAAGGGCCCGGTGCTGGTGGTGGCCAGCCGCGCCGCGATCGCGAAGCGCGTGGAGCGTGACAGCTCGACCTCGCGGCGCTCGGCGCTGAGCGGCTCCGTCCAGGCCCGCGACGTGCGCAGCGGAGAGCCCCTCGTGCTGAGTGGGGATCGGCTCTCGGTGCCCCTGCCTGCGCGCAGTTACACATACGTGACGCTGCGTTAGAGCCGCAAGCGGAGGGATGCCCGGCTCCCCTCGGCCACCCCCGGTCGTGAGGTCGGGCCGGCCGCGCTAGACCCGGGCGGCCGGACGGGACGACCGGACGCGGTTAGTCTGTAGGGTTTCTCGGTGCAAGCCGAGAAGTAGGGATCCGCACGGGAGAGGATGGTGACCACCGCAGGCGTGACAGTCGCTCGGCAGCGCGGGGAGGGGGGCTCGAGATCCTCGCCGGCCGCGTGCTGTTCGGCATCGCGACGCTCGCCCTCACCGGCGTGGTCGCGTTCTGGAACGATCTCGGGAAGCCGTGGGGCCCGGGCACGTCGGCCACGCTCGTCTACGCCTTGTTCGGGCTTCACGTGCTGCTCGTCTTCCGGCGCGTGAGCGCTCTGGATCCGCTGGTCTGGACGCCCTTCGCCTTGCTTCTCTTCTACTTCGGCGAGCCCGTCGTGATCGAGTGGATGGGTCTGCCCGTCGCCGCTGGCTACGACCCGTGGCAGGGCGGCAACGACCTGCTACGTCGACCGTGGCTTCGCCGGCTCCCTGCTCTCCGTCGTCGGCATTCCTCTGGGGTATCCATCTGGCCGGGGTCCGCCCGCTCGGCGGCGACCCCCGACGCGACCCGGTGACAGGATCGCTCGCTCGGCGCCGCCGCGCTGCTGTTCACGCTGGGCGCGCTGGCCATGGTGGCGCTCGGCATCGCCATCGTGGGGCCGAGCGTCGTTGTTCGGCATCTACGGCGACTGGTGGAACGCGAAGGTGGCCGGCGCCGACCAGCGCTGGATCGACATGGGCATGGTGTTCGCCGAAGGC
Organism: uncultured delta proteobacterium; assembly: GCA_963716895.1. GTDB lineage: Bacteria > Myxococcota_A > UBA9160 > UBA9160 > UBA6930 > JBFIYM01. The sequence goes on along the minus strand of CAVQUJ010000010.1, from coordinate 558,896 downwards.
GGGGTCTTCGCGCTGCTGGCGTCGGACGAGCCCGGGCGTGCGCTGGCGGCGTTGGTTCGCCTACCTCGTGATGCCGCTGCTGCTGTTCGATCGCGTTCCAGAAGGGCGATCGGACCGGCGTGATCGCGCTCGGAGTCGGTGCCGGCTGGTGCTACACGCAGCGCATCGGCCGGCTGCGGCTGGGCGCCGGTCCTGGCCACCGCCTTCGTGGCCCTGCTGGTGATGCCCGTGATCGCGCGAGTGGCGCGCGCAGCGCTCGCCTCGACGAGCAAGCGACTCCGGTGTCGTACGAGCTATTCGGAAGCTCGCTCTACAACATGGGCGGCTCGGTGAACGCGCTGTGTTCACGCTGGAGCTCGTTCCGTCGCGAGAAGCCGCTACGCGTGGGGATCGACCTTCGTCACCGCCGCGCTCCAGGCGATCCCCAACCTCGGCCTCACCAAGGGCAAGGAGTGGGCGGCCGGCGACCATCGAGGACACGCCGTCGATGTGGATCACCTGGCGTCTCAACCCGAGCTGGGCCAGCGACGGGCGGCGGCTACGGATTCTCGATGGCCGCGCGAGTGGTACTACAACTTCGGGATGCCGGGCGTGGTGCTCGGCATGGCCGCTGACCGGATTCGGCATGACCCGCGTTCGGAACGACGTCGCGCGACTCGTCGCTCGCGACTCGTCTGGTCGGCGACGCTCTTCGCAGCGCATGGTGATCTGGGTGCGGAACATCGTCGGGCTACCCGCTCAAGGTGGCCGTCTGGCCGATCATCGGGCTCTGGGTGATCCAGCGCGTGCTGCGGCTGGTCCGCACGCGAGCGACATGCGCCCTCGCGTGGCGCCGGTGCCGCCGCCGCGGCGGATCCGCTCATCCCTTGAGGAAGCGCTCGATCCAGCCGGCGTCCGGCTCGTAGCCGAGCGCGCGCAGGCTCGCGCCCTCGTAACGTTCGAGCAGCTCGCAGGAACGCCGGTCGAAGTGGTTCTTCCAGTCGCCCGCGATGCCCTTGCGCTCGAAGGCGCCGGGGTCGGCCTCGCCGGGCTTGCGCTCCTGGCCGCGCTCTGCGCGTGGCGTTCTCGAAGCGGTTGATCTCGACGGCGTGCCGCACGCGCTCGGTGTCGAGCGGGAGCCCGAGCGCCTGCACGATGCGCGTGAGCTCGGCCTCGGCGTTCGCGAGGCAGTCCTCGTAGCGCACCCAGATGGCACGCTCGCAGCGCCTGCCAGGAGCGCACGAACTCGCCGAGCGTGAAGGGCGGATGGGTGACGTGCGTGAGCTTGGCTTCGAGGTAGCGCGCGAAGTCCTCGCGCAGCGGCCGGCTCGGGTCGTGCTGGAAGTAGCGCGCGATGGCGAGATGCTTCTCCCGATTCCGGTACTGCGTCTCGTGGTAGTAGAAGACACGTACATGTCGCGGGGATCGCGCGTGACCACGACCGGCCGCAGCATACCAGGGCTTCGCGAGCCGGTGCGCCTGGATCACGTCGCCGCGGCGGAGCAGCCGGTCGTCGAGGTATGCGCGGCGTGCCGGTGTAGGTCTGGAGCATGTTGCGCACCCACGAGCCGCCGCACTTCGGATACTCGACGACGTGGATGAAGCCCATCGGACGGCCGAAGCGCGATCGTGATCGCCGTATTCGCCGCCTGGCGCAGTCGCACCCCGCGGGCTCCGATTGCGGAGGCGACCGAGGATGTTCGCGGAGCTCACTCATCTTCCGAGACGGCCTCCGCTGCGCAGCCACTTCTCCAGCCGCGCCGCCAGCACCTCGGCCACCACCTCGTGGCCCGCCGGGCTCCAGTGATCGTCGTATACCGCATCGCCCGCCTGGAGCCTCGCCCTGAGTGCGTCGCTCGGGTCGATCAGCGGCAAATCCAGCTCGCGCGTGGTGTCTCGAGCCAGGCGTGCCAGCTGTCGGCTTCGGCTCGCTCGTCGCGGAGCTGGTCCTCGCCGCGTGGCACGTAGAGCACGAACAGATCGATGCCGCTGCTCCGCGCCCGGTCGCGCCATTGGCGCAGGATGCGTTCGCCGAGCGCCTTGGCGCGCTCGGCGTAGGGCGCCGGCCAGGTCGAGGGCAGGTCGTTCTGGTTGGGCACCTCGCGCGCGCGGGTCGCCATCTGCTGCTGGGCCTCGTCGCTGCGCACCGCGATGCCGTGCGCGAGCAGCAGGGCCGCGCGGTTCCACACCAGGCGGCCGAGCAGCAGGTTCTCCTGGAACCACTTGGCGATCCGATAGCCGGGGCCGAGCGACTCGGGCGGGTTGCTCAGCACCAGCTCGTAGCCGGGGGGCAGCGGCGAGAGCGTCGCGTACACCTTCGGCGAGAGCCGGAAGCCGCGCACGCCCTGCACCTCGAGCGCGTTGTCGCCGAGGTCGTTCTCGACGAACACGTAGACCGCCGCGTCGAGCGCGTAGCGCGGCGCGAGCTGCTCGAAGGCGAGGAAGGAGTGCAGCGTGCCCCAGCCCGACATCCCGAAGCCGAGCATCTCGATGCGGTCCGCGCCGAGCGGCCTCCTGCGACGCGGCGGTAGAAGACCTGCTCGAGCGGCACCTGCATGCGACTCGACGATAGGAGTCGCCGAAGATGCCGACGCGCCGCACGCCGCGGGGCGCGCTCGCGCTCGTGCTCCACGTCGAGGAAGCCCTCCGAGTTCGGCTCGCGTACGACGAAGCGCACCTTGTTGTAGACCACGGTGTCGTCGTAGACGCTGCTCATCAGGTCGGGACGGTAGTGGCTCGCGCCGTAGGCGCCCTTGGGCAGCGATCCGCGGGAACAGGCGCACGGTCGCCTTCGACCAGCAAGACCAGGACCACGAGCGAGAATGCCGAGACGGCCAGATTGAGCGCGAAGCGCGCGGAGCTTGTTCATGTCGTCCGACCCGGTTACGAGCCGAGTGGCGCGACGCTCGGCGCCTCCACCACTTCCCGCAGCCAGAGCTCCAGCATGAGCAGGGACCAGAGCTGGTAGCCGAAGGCGATGCGGCCGGCGACGTGATCCTCGACGGCGCGCGCGAGCGCCGCGGGCTCGAACCAGCGCGCGATCCGCGCGTCGCGCGACAGCAGATGCTCGCGCGTGAAGTCGACCCAGGGCCCGCGGAACCACTCCTGGAGGGGGATGCGCGAAGCCGCGTCTTCGCGCTTGTCGAGGTGGCCCTCGGGAGCGCGTCGCGGAACGTTTCCTTCAGCAGGCCCTTGAGCCGGCCGCCCGGCAGCTTCTGCTCGGCGGGGATCTCGGCGGCGAGCTCGAGCAGGTGGTGGTCGAGCAGCGGCGAGCGCGCCTCGAGGCCGTGGGCCATGGTCGCGAGGTCCATCTTCACGAGCAGGTCGTCCGGCAGGTAGGTCATCTCGTCGACGAAGCAGACGCGATCGATCAGGTCCTCGCCCGCGCGCGGGTCGGCCGCCCAGGCGCCGAGCAGCGCGGCGGGCCGCTCGCCGAGCTGCGCGCGGCACGTCGCGGCCGGTACAGCGCGCCTTCTCGCGCTCCGAGAACGTCCGCACCGTCCAGGCGTAGGCGGCGCCGAGCGTCGGGGCTCGTGACGCCGGCGGCCGCCTCGAGGTTGCGCGCCCAGCGCGGCGGCAGCCCGGGCAGGCGCGCCAGCGCGATTCGCCGCCGCCGCGGCGACCCGGGCAGCCCGAGCGAGCGCGAAGCGCCGGCGCAGGCGCAGGATGTCGCGCGTAGCGTTGGTAGCCGGCGAAGCCCTCGTCGCCGCCGTCGCCGTTCAGCGCGACCGTCACGTGGCGGCGCGTCTCGCGCGCGAGGAACCAGGAGGGCAGGGCCGAGGAGTCGGCGTACGGCTCCTCGTAGAGGCGCGCGAGCGTCGGGCAGCAGCGTCACCTCGTCGGCGCGCACCTGGAACTCGTGGTGAGAGGTGCCGTAGCGCTCGGCCAGCCGCCGCGCGTAGCGGCAGCTCGTCGTAGGCCTCGTGCTCGAAGCCGATCGAGAAGGTCTCGACCGGGCGGCTCGAGGCCTCCGCCATGCAGGCGACCACGATGCTCGAGTCGATGCCGCCGGACAGGAACGCGCCGAGCGGCACGTCGGAGATCAGGCGCCTGCGCACCGCGTTCTCGCACCGCGTGCGCGGATCTCCTCCTGCCATGCCGCGGCCGTCTGGATCCGCTTCTTCCGGTAGTCGAGGCACCAGTAGCGCTCGCTCTCGGTGCCGCCGTCCTGCCAGACTGAGCCGGTGCGCGGGCGGGAGCTTGCGGATCCGCGCGAAGCCGGTGCCGGGCGAGGGCACGTAGCCGAAGGTCAGGTACTGATCGACCTCGCGCGAGGTCGATCTCGCGCTCGACCAGGCCGCGTGGCGAGCAGCGACTTCAGCTCGGACGCGAAGACGAGGCCGCCGCGGCAGCTCGGCGTACTTGAGCGGCTTCTTGCCGAGCCGGTCGCGCGCGAGCAGCAGCCGCCGCTCGCGCGCGTCCCAGAGCGCGAACGCGAACATGCCGTCGAGCAGCTCGACGCAGCGCTCGCCCTCCTCCTCGTAGAGGTGGACGATCACCTCGGTGTCGGTGCGCGAGCGGAAGCGGTGGCCGCGTCTGCTCGAGCTCGCTCGCGCAGCTCGAGGAAGTTGTAGATCTCGCCGTTGAAGACGAGCCAGACGCTCCCGTCCTCGTTGCACATCGGCTGCCGGCCGGCGGGCGACAGGTCGATGATCGAGAGGCGGCGATGCGCGAGGCCCGACGCCGCCGCCGATCCACTGGCCGAGTCGTCCGGCCCGCGATGGCGGATCGCGTCGGACAGGCGCAGCAGGAGGCCGGGATCGACGCGGGCCTCCGGGTCGCGAAGGACGATGCCGGCGATCCCACACATGAGCGGGGCAGTCTAGCCGCCGCCGCGCGACCGGCCCGGGTCGTCTAGTGCCCCATGTCCCCGTCGGCCGGGACCATGTACCAGGAGCGCGTGGGCAGGAGCCCGTGCCGGTCGATGCAGACGCCGACCGCGCGAGGCAGCGCGCGGCGCACGAAGCCCGCCTCGTGCAGCGCCTGCTGGCGCGCCGGCGGCTGGCCGCGGAACACGATCACGTCGGCCTGCGTGCGGTATTCGGCCGCGAGCAGCCGCGCCACGTTCGCGATCTCGATCGCCGGCAACGCTCCCCAGTAGTCGAGCACCATCAGCGCGCGCACCTGTCCGCGCCTGCCGCGCGCGCGCAGGTTCACGGCGACGAGCGCCTGCCGGTCACGCTCCGAGCGGTAGACGAAGAGCGCACGAGTGGGCGTCGGGGCCGGAGAAGTAGCGCCAGCGCAGGAAGGTCTCGTCGCGCAGCGCGGTGATGTCCCCCGCGTGCTCGGGCGGCGGCTCGACGGTGAGACCGGCGAGACTCCGCGCTCGAGGTCACGCGCGCGAGCGTTCCGCGCGGCGCGCCGCGGATCGACGAAGGCCGCAGCACGGCGGCGCGCGCGAGCAGCCGCGCGAGCCCCGGGCGACCGAAGCGCCGCACGAGCAACTCCTCCACCACCGGCCCGTAGTGGAGCACGCCGAGCCACTCGTGGTCGGTGTGAGGAACCGGGTAGCCGCCGTAGTGCTCGTAGAGCGCGCCGCTCACCTCGTTCATCGTCGAGGCGTAGAGCGCGTGGTGCTGGCCCTGCTCGAGGTAGCGACGCATCAGCGCCAGGCCGAGCCCGCGATGCTCGCTCGACACGTAGAAGCCGCCTCCCATCAGAAGCGTCTGCACCTGGCCGGCGCACAGGAAACGCTCCGCCGCGCAGAACTTCGAGCCCACCATCTCGCCCGCCGCATTGCGCGCGATCCAGCCGCACGGCACGCCTGCGGGCTGCGCAGGGTTGTCGAGGAGGAACCAGCGGTAGTAACGGGTGTCGCGCAGGCCGAGCGCGGCCTGCTCGCCGGGCGCGCTCGCTTCGCGCCCGAGGAAGCGCGCGAGCGCCTCGAGGTCGCCCGCTCCGATCTCGCTGATCTGGACCGCTCCGGCCAAGCCGCTCCAGCGGTCAGGCGGCCCGCGCGGCCGTCAGACGGTTCACGCGGCGGCGCTTGGGCAGGTAGAGCACGTCGTAGAAGCCCGACAGGCAGAACTTCAGGAAGGCCGGCTCGAAGTGGGCCTCCACGTTGGTGCGCTGCACCTGGAGCAGCTCGCTCTGTGGCCGGATCACGGCGTTGTTCGTCATGAACGAGAACTCGAAGCCCGCCGCCCGGATGTGCTCGGCGGCTTCACGGCTGTAGGCCCACTCTTCGCCGCCCACCCACGTGAAGCCGCGCACGGCGTGGCCGAGACCCTCCTCGAGGCGCCGCTTCGCCTGGTCGATCTCGAGCTCGAGCTCGGCCTCGGTGAGGTGCGGGCCGAGCCGGCGATGCGACCAGGTGTGGCAGCAGATCTCGTGCGGGCCGTCGAGGCGCTGCAGGTCGCGCCAGGACAGTGCGACGCGCTCGTCGGGGAGGTCCGCGCGCATCCAGGTCGATCCGGTGCGCGCGTGCGAAGGCCTGCTGCTGCGGGGACGGGCGTCTCGACGAAGCCCACCGGCACCTGAACCAGCCCGTGAAGCCGTACTTCTCGAGCAGCGGCGCGACCACGTCGGCGTGCGAGCGGAGTCCGTCGTCGAAGGTGAGCAGCAGGCCGGGCCTCTCGTGCGGCCAGCGGCCGGCGTGCAGCTCCGCCAGCTCGCGCGGCCCCCACCGATACGAAGTGAGCGCGCGAAGAAGCGCAGCTGCTCCTCGAAGGCGGCGCCAGGTGCGGCGGCACGTCGTGGTAGTTGAGCGCACGCGCCCAGGGCCAGAGCAGCTGCTTCTGCACCAGCGCGCCGGCCGAGTTGAGGCCGATCGCTTCGAAGCCCGCCGCGATGCCGTGCTTCCAGCGGCCGGGCACCGACGAGGGCGCGCAGCCGCTGCCGCAGGCGCTCCCCGAAGACTTCGTCGACCGGGTGCGCATCGGCGCTCATGAACTCGCGGAACTCGGGATCGTCGCTCTACGACCGAGCCGCGAGCCCACGGCAGAAAGCGCCGCCAGCGTTGCATCGACTGTCCCTCCCCAGGGCCAGACTCGAACCGGCCATTCTACGCCGTTCGCGAGCGGACGGAAGCGGTCACTCGCTCGCATACGAGCGGCGACCCACGGGGAACCAGCGGCTAGACTGCCCGCCCGTGACGGACCGACCCGCGGGCCGGCGGCGCCCGAGCCTTCGCCTCAACGCGGCCGCCTGGACCTTCTCGAACCTTGTCGTACTTCGGCGTGGTCTTCCTGGTCACGCCGCTCGCAGTCCGGCAGCTCGGGCCGGAGCGCTGGGGAATCTGGCAGCTGGTCGGGTGCCACCGCGATCTACGCGCAGCTCCTGAACCTGAGCCTCGGCACCGCCACGCATTATCAGGTGGCCTATCGCACGGCCGGGGGCGACGACACCGCGCCTCGCGACGGTGCTCACGAACGTGCGGCTCTACCTGCTCGGGGCGGGCCTGCTCCTGCTCGCCGGGCTGGCGCTGCTGGGCCGGCCCTTCGTCGAGGCGCTCGTGCCTCCCGCGCAGGTCGAGCTGGCCTGGTCGGCGCTGGTCGTGGCGATCGTCATCACGAGCCTCGACCTGCAGACGCGGCTCGCCGGCTCGGTGCTGATCGGACTGCAGCGCAACGACCTCTACGCGCTCTTCCAGACTGTGGGCGCGGCGCTGCTCGTGCCTGCGCCGTGGTGCTCGGCTTCCGCGCGGGCATGGGCCTCCGTGGCTTCGCGGCCGTGATGACGCTCGCGTCCGATGTTCGCGGCCGCTGTGCTCGTGGGTGGCCTACCGGCGGCTGCTGCTCGCGGGCGAGCTTGCGCTGGGTGCGGCCGCACTGGCCGCTGTTCCGCGAGATGATCGGCTACAGCGTGAGCTCGATGCTCTACACGGCAGGCGGCGTCGTGCTGTACCAGACCATGAAGTTCATCGCGGCCCTGCGCTGCGGCGGGCCGGAGGCTGCGGGACACATGGGCCTCGCGATCAGCCTGGCGCAGACGATCTCGGTGGTGTTCACGCCAGCCGTCGGTGTATTGCACTCGCGCGTGAGCCAGCTGCACGGCGAGGGCCGGCTCGACCAGGTCTCACCGCTGCTCGAGCGGACGTTCCTCGGGCTCGGCCTGCTGCTCGTGCCCGTCGTGGTCTTCCTGCTGGTGGACACGCACGCCATCTTCAGAGCCTGGGTCGGGGGCTCCGTCGCCGAGGACACGCTGAGCGAGCTCGCTGCGACGACGCGCCTGCTCTTCATCGGCCATGGCTTCTACGTCGCGGCCCTTCCGTTCTACTACGCGCTGCTCGGTGTCGGGCAGCACCGCGTGTTCGGCGCCGGCATGCTGGTGATGGCGCTGCTGAACACGGCCCTCGGCTTGCTCGCCGCCAGTATCTCGCCGCGCATCGAGACCCTTGCCGCCGTCTACGGCCTGCTGATGCTCGCGCTCGCGGCCGGTGTGACGGCCCCCGCCGGGTTGCGTCGCTTCCCGCTGCCGTTGCGTCGGCTCGTACCGCGGGCGCTCGTCGTACCGCTGGCTGCGGCTCTGCCGGGTGCGGCGCTCGTGGCCTGGCGCCCGCGCCTCGGCACGCCGCTGCTCGATCTCGCGGTCGACGCCGCGTTGTTCGCGCTGCCCACGCTGCCGAGTCTCGAGCTCGCGCGTCGGCAATTCCGACTGCCGCTCGGCTTCGGAGCCCGAACCTGACGCGCAGCCGGCAGACGAGGCGGCGCTCCTCCGAGCCCGCGGGTGAGTGGCTCCCGTGAGAGCCGCTCCGCTCCGCATCCTGCACGTGATCCCCTCGATGGGCTATGGCGGCGCCGAGCGCCAGGCCGCCTACCTCGCGCGCGGCCTCGTCGCGCTCGGTCACGACGTGCACTTCGGGCTCTTCGCGGGTGGCGAGAACCTTCCGCTGCTCGAGCAGAGTGGAGCTCGCGTCCACCGGCTCCGAGCGGTGGGAAATTACGACCCGCGGCGGCTCCTCGAGCTCGCCGGGATCGCAAGGAGGATCGAGCCCGATCTGGTGCAGACCTGGTTGCCGATGGCGGATGTTCTCGGCGCATTCGTCGCGCGCTGGCTCGGAGTCCCCTGGGTGTACGCCGAGCGGTACGCGCCGGACGCCTACGGGATCTCGCTCAAGGTGGCTTTCGATCAATGGCTCGCGCGCCGCTATGCCGCGGCCGTGATCTCGAACTCGACCTCGGCGGACGCCGTCTGGGCGCGTTGGCTGGCACCGGGCCGCCGCCACGGCGTGATCCGCAACGCGCTACCGCTCGCCGAGTTCGACGCCACGCCCCCGGCCGACCCGCGGCAGCTCGGGCTTCCGCCCGAGCTGCCGCTCGTGCTCTACATCGGACGGATGCTCCCCCACAAGGGCATCGACACGCTCCTCGACGCCCTCGAGCGTGTGAACGCCGAGCGGCCGATCGCCGCGCTGCTGCTCGGAGTCGGCGAGCTGCACGAGACCGTGCGTGCGCGCCTGGACACGCCCGGCTTCGCGGGCCGCGCCCGCGCGCCCGGCTTCCGCTACGACACCGCGGCCTGGCTGAAGCGTGCCTCGGTCTTCGTTTCGTTGAGCCGCTTCGAGGGAATGCCGAACACCGTGATGGAAGCGATGGCGATGCGCTGCCCGGCGGTGGTCTCGGACATCCCGCAGCACCGCGAGATCCTCGACGACGCGAGCGCACGCTTCGTGCCGCTCGGCGACGCCGCCGCCGTGGCCGCCGCCATCCGACGGACGCTCGACGAGCCCGCCGAGGCTGCGGCCCGCGCGGCCCGCGCCCGAGCGGTGGCCGACGCCTGGTCGGTGGAGGCCACGAGCCGAGCCTGGGCGAGCCTCTACCACCAGCTCGTCGGCTGAGTCCCCGCGGGGCCCAGGCGGGCGCCTGACACTTCTTGCTCCGGCAAGCCACCTAGAAGCGGATCGCTAAGGGGATTCGCCGTGGCAGCGCTGCGTAGCTTCGGATCTTCGCTGGGCCCGTGGGGCCGGTACGCATATCAGCTCAGCGCGCTCAGCGCGTTGCTCGTGCCGCGCGCGGCGCTCTGGGGTCGCCGCTGGCTTCGCGCGCGCCTCGACGGGCGCCTGCTGCTTGCCCGAACCGTGGGTGCCACCACACAGGCTTCCTAGCCGGCGTTGGTCTCGGTGCACGCCCCAGGCGGCGTCGTTTTGGTGCGATGGGACACCGCGCCGAGGTGCTAGCCGTGCCACGATGACGGAGCTCGGAGGTGCAGCAGTGCACGAGCCGAACTTCTTCATCGCGGGCGCGCCGAAGTGTGGGACCTCCGCGCTTGCCGGGTATCTCCAGAGCCACCCGCAAGCCTTCGTGTCCACGCCGAAGGAGCCGCTCTACTACTGCGAAGACCTGCCCGGAGCACGGCGGGTGACGGATCCGGACGACTACGCTCGCCTCTTCGCCCGGGCGCCGCGGGAAGCCCGGGCGATCGGGGAAGCCTCCGCGATGTATCTCTACTCCTCCGTGGCGCTCGCCCGAATCCACACCCAGCATCCCGACGCGCAAATCCTGGTGATGCTGCGAAACCCCGTCGAGCTCGTGCGCGCCTACCACAGCGAGCTCTGCTTCGCCCTCAACGAGGACGAACCCGACTTCGCGCGGGCCTGGCGCTTGCAAGACCAGCGTCGGCGCGGAGAGCGGATCCCGAGGCACTGCATCGAGCCTGCGTACCTCCTCTATCGCGACGTCTGTCGGCTCGGTACCCAGCTCGAGCGGTGCTACGCGCACTTCCCCCGTGAGCAGGTGAAGCTGCTCTTCCTGGAGGACCTAGTGCGCGATTCCCGGTCCGTGTACCTGGACGTTCTCGCCTTCCTCGGCCTCTCCGACGACGGACGAGAGGTCTTCCCTCGCATCAACCCGGCGAAGACCCATCGCTCGGCCGTCCTGAGTCGCATCACGCAGAAGCCGCCGCGCGTCCTGCTGCGCGCCGCCGACGCGGTAAAGCGCTGCCTGGGCGTCGATCGGATCGGGGCGCTGGACGGGCTGCGAGAGTGGAACACGCGACCGATCGCTCATGTGCCCCTCGCGCCCGGGCTGCATGCAGAGCTCGTCGAGGCCTTTGCGGAGGAGGTGTCCCGTGTCGAAGCGCTGTCGGGCCGAAATCTCCAGCATTGGCTGCACGGAGATCTCGATGCCGCGGCAAGACCTAGCGCGCGGCTCGCTTCTGTCCGGTGAGCGTCAAGAAGAAGCCGTAGCGTCGCTCCACCCAGCCACGCAGCGGTAGCGGCGGAAAGCCGCGCAGCTCCTGCCTGCGGAAGTGCTGGTCCTCGAGCTCCGGGAACAGGGCAGCCAGCTCGCGCGGCGTTACGAAGTACGAGAGCGGATTCCAGTTGCCCTCGCCCGCGAACGACGTGTCGGTGCTGGCGTTCAGCACGTGGCGCGGGTCGTAGCCGTGTTCGCGCGTGATCTCGTACAAGCGGCGCACCTTGGCGGGCAGGAAGCGCGCGAGCGCACCGAGGGGCGGCACATGGACGAGCCACCAGAGCAGCGGACTGATCACGAAGCGCACCAGGGCGTAGTGGTAGGAGTCGCGGCTGTAGACCATCACGCGCACGTCTCCGCCGGGCTTCGCCACCCGCACGATCTCGCGGCACGCGCCCGCCATGTCGGGGATGTGATGGACGACGCCGTCGGAGAACACCAGGTCGAAGCTGCCGTCGGCGAAGGGGAGTGCGGTGCCGTCGGCATTCACGAAGCGCGCGCGCAGGCCGTTCTGCGTGAAGTGCTCGCGGGCCAGCTCGAGGCTCCTCTTGCTGTAGTCGACGCCGGTGTAGTCGATGCCGTGCTCGGCCAGGAAACGTCCGGCCATGCCGATGCCACAGCCCATCTCGAGCACGCGCTTGCCGCGGCACTGCGCCAGGAAGCGCTGGCTGTGCTCGTCCATCCCGGCGCAGAGACGCGCGTAGAGCTCATCGAAGGAGGCGCGCGTGCCTCGCGCGTGCGTCGACGTGTCCACCGCGATCGGATGCGCGTCCCAATAGCGGCGAGTGTCGCGCCGTGTCTGTTTCACCCATTCGCGATCCGGCCTTCCCGGCGGAGCGGTCACATCGACTCCTTTCCTGCCACGGGCCCGGGCTCGAGGCCGAGGCCGCGATATACCTCCGCGTATCCATCCGCGGCCCGGGCGATGCCGAAGCGCTCTCGCACCGCTTCTACCACATCCGGCGTGGGCTCGACGGGGTGCTCCGCGAACTCGCGCAGCGCGCCCGCGAGCCCCGTCGCGTCGTCGACGTCGCACCAGAGCGCGAACGGCGCGCGTAGCTCCTCGTGCGGTGGGATGCGCGAGAAGATCGCCGGCAGGCCGGTCGTGATCGCCTCGATGCCCGCCACCGGGAGTCCTTCCCAGCGGCTCGGCATCACGAAGCAGTCGGCTCCGAGCAGCCAGTCGGGCACGTCGCCGCGCACACCGTGGAAGACGACCGAGGCGTCGCCCTCGGCCAGCGCTTCCAGGCGCGGCCGAAGGTTGCCGTCACCGAGCAGATGCAGCAGCGCGCCACGCGCGCTCACGCGGCTTTCGCACCAGGCCCGGATCAGCACGTCCTGTGCCTTCTGGCACGCCTTCGGGTCGTCGCCCTCCATGCGTCCCATGGCGAGGAAGTGGAGCCGGGCCGGGTCGAGGCCGAGCCGCCGCTTGGCCTCGCGCGCACGAGCGGCGCTCCTCGCGGGCCGGTCGAGACGCACGCCGTAGGGAATCACGCGTGACGGTCCCCGCACCCACTTCCGGTTCCACTCGAGGCTCGCCTCGCTGCAGAAGATCGAGGAGGCGACCGCGAGCCTGCGCGTCGAGAACACGTGGATGTCCGTGATGTCGAGGTTCGTGTTGTGGACGGTGCGCACGACGCCCCGGCGCGGCCGCCAGGGCGGCGGCACCAGCAGCTGCATGGTCTCGGTGTTCGGGTTGTGGACGTGGAGCAGGTCCGGGCGCGCCCGCCGCATCTCGCGCAGGTACCAGAGCACCGAACGCAGGCGGATGTCGCGCGTCGGCCCGACGGACAGCGGAACACCCTCTTCCTGGAGGTCGAGCGTCATGCGCCGGCCCGCCGCATCGGTGCGGGAGGCGAGCGCGAACAGCGCGATCTCCCAGCCGCGGCGTCGCAGCTCACAGACCAGGTTCACCACGAAGCGCTCTGCGCCACCCGCTTCGAGCGTACCGAGCACGTGGACGATGCGATCATGCATGGTTCACGTCTGCGCCCGAGCGGTGCCGGCGATGAAGGCCAGCGTCTCCCCCGCACAGCGCTCCCAGGAAAACTGCCGCGCGCGTTCGCTTGCGGCCGCCGCCAGGCGCGCGCGCAGCGCCGGGTCCTCGGCCAGCAGGCGCAGCGCACGCGCGATCTCGTCGGGTTGCTCCGGGTCGAAGGAGACGCCCGCATCGCCGAGCACCTCGGGCATCGGGCCCCGGCTCGAGCAGGCGATCGGAAGGCCGGCCGCCATCGCCTCGACCAGCACGTTGGGCATGTTCTCGCAGCTCGACGCGAACACGAACAAGTCGGCCGCACGGTGTACCTCGTGCAGCTTCTCGAAAGGCACGCTCCCGACGTAGCGCAGGTACCGACCCTCCGGGTCGAGCTCGCGCAGGGTCGCCAGGAAGCGTGACTGTGCGGGCGGGTACGCTGGACCGACGAAGTCGATCGCGATAGGCATCCCGGCCGCGCGCAGCGTGTGCACAGCCCGCGCCACGTGCCACTGGTGCTTGTAGACGTCCACGATCGACACGTAGAGCGCGCGCAGGGGCTGCTCCATCGAGTAGGCGGCGAGGGGCCGCTGCTCGCGCGGGGCGATGCGGAAGCGCGCCTCGATCCCGTGCGGGATCACGGCGATGCGCCCGGGTAGCTCGATCAGGGGACTGACCGCCGCTCGCGCGTACTCGGTCAGGAAGATCAGGCCGTCCGCGCGAGCGAAGGTGCGCGACTGGCCGAGGCGGAGCAGCAGCAGGCGCAATGCCATCCAGGAGAACCCGTATCGGCGCAGCTCGCTCCACTCGAAGGGCAGCATGTTCTGCGACATCGTGACCATCGGGTGCGCGCGGGCGAGCGTGTTGCCGCTGGGCACGAACAGCACCGCGCAGCCGGCGGCGAGACGCGACAGCTCGAAGCGCTGCCACCACAGACGCCGCGGCAGGCTGCGATCCAAGGCGGGCGCATGGATCTTCTCGAGCCACGGACGCTCGGGCAGACGCTCCAGGTTGCTGCGGCTCCCCCAGACGATGACCTGGGTGATCCCGTGCGCCGTGGGCTGCATCTCCGCGAGCACGTTCGAGAGGTGGGTCATCGACCCGCCCGGCCCCAGGTTCGAGGCATCGATGCCGACGATCATGCACCGTCGCCGATCGCGACCGGCTTGCCGCTCCGCGCCGACTCGAGCATGGCGAAGGTGGCGCGCGTGGTGGCCGCGATCTCGGCCCACGTGAACGGGGAGGGCGCGCCCGCCCGGACCGCTGCGATCACCTCGCGCACGGCGGTGGCCTGGCCCTTGTCCTGATTCCAGGTGCGCAGGCTCTTGCCGCCGTGCACGGTGGTGCGGCGGAAGTTGTCGCAGAGGGCGGTGTTGCCGTCGGCCGACGCCTCGAAGCGCTCCTTCGGGAGCGCGGCGCTCGCGCGCGCGAGGTACTGGATGGCGGCGCTCGAGCCATCCGGGAAGCGGAGGAGCGCCTGGATCGAGTCGTCCGTCTCCGGGTCGCGGCCGAGCGCCGAAGCGAACACCGACATCGGCGGGGCGCCCACCAGGAACGTGCAGAGATCGACGAAGTGACACACCTCGCCGATCACGCGCCCGCCGCCGACGGCCGGGTCGGTGTGCCAGGTGCCGCCCGGCGTCGGACCGGCCGCGACGGTGTAGTCGAGCGCGAGCGGGCCGCGCCGGCCCGAGAACGTCTCGCGCACGCGGCGCGCGTGCGGCGAGAACCGGCGGTTGAAGCCGACCGCGAGGAAGCCGCGCGTCTCGATCAGAGCCGCCTCCAGCTCGGCGAGCTGCTCGGGCGTGATCGCCGCCGGCTTCTCCAGCCACACGGCCTTGCCGGCCCGCAGCGCCCGCGCAGCCAGCGCGGCGTGGCTGGCGTGCTGCGTGGCCACGAACACGAGATCCACCGCCGGGTCGGCGAGGACCTCGGCGGAGTCGGTCGTGCAGCTCGCATAGCCGTGGCGCTCCGCGGTGCGGCGTGCGGAGGGCCCGGTCGCCGTCGAGATCGCGACCTTGCGCACGTGCGGCGCCGCATCGACAGCCGGCAGCAGGACGCCCTTGGCGTAGTTGCCTGCGCCGAGGAACGCCACGCCCACGCTCTCGCGTGCGGCGGCGGTCTCGCTCGCGAGCGCGACCCTGCGTGCGCGCGGCGCCGACTCGTCGTAGCGGAACACGACTGCGAGCGCGCCGAGCTCGCCCTTGGCCAGATCTTCGTAGGCCCGCTCGGCTTCGCCGAACGGGACCTCGCGCACGTCGAGCGCGAACGGGTCCACGGCGCCCGAGCGCAGCAGCGCGAGGAAGGCGTCGAGGTTCCGATTCTCCGTCCAGCGCACGTACGAGAGCGGGTAGTCGAGGCCGAGCTCCTCGTAGCGGCGGTCGTAGCGGCCGGGGCCGTACGACATCGACATGCGCAGCTCGAGCTCCTTCTCGTAGAGCCAGCGGCGGTCGAGGTGCATCGCGGTCGAGCCCACGCACGCGATGCGGCCCTTCTGGCGGCAGAGCTCCGCCGCGAGCGCGAGGGGCTCGCTGCTCTCGGAGGCCGCGGTGACGGCTGCGAAATCGACGCCGTGGCCGGCCGTGGCGGCGTCCTTCCACACCTCGAAGTCGTCGCCGGGCCGGCCGCCCCACTCGGCGCCCTGGTCGCGCGCCGCCTTCACGCGGGTGGGATCGAGATCGATGCCCAGCACCCGGCAGCCGTTGGCGCGGAGCAGCTGCACGGTCAGCTGGCCGAGCAGGCCGAGGCCGATCACAGCGCCGATCTCGCCGAGCGTCGGCGTCGCCACGCGCACGCCCTGCAGCGCGATCGCACCCAGCGTGGCGAAGGCGGCCTTCCGGAGCTCCACCTCGTCGGGCACGCGCACGACCAGGTTCTCCGGCACGGCCACGAACTCGGCGTGATTCGCGTAGCCCGCGCCCTGCGCAGGCCACGCGGTCGCCGGGAGTGAAGCCCGCGACGTCGGCGCCCACCGCCTCGATCACGCCGGCGCAGGCGTAGCCGAGCGGCTGCGGCGCATCGAGGCGCGTCAGCACCGCGCGCAGCGTCGGCGCGGGGCCCTCGTGCGAGAGCTTGCGCAGCACCTGCTTCACGAGATCGGGGCGGCTGCGCGCCTTGCCGAGCAGCGAGCGGCGCGCGAAGTCCATCGCCTGCCGTTCCGTGCCCGGCGACACGACGGAGAAGTGGGTGCGAACGAACACCTGCCCGGCGCCACAGGCGGGCGCCGGCACCTCGGCCAGCTCGAGCTTGCCCGTGCGCGGGCTCTGGATGATCTGCCTCATCGGGTCTCGCTCTCGTTGGCGTCAGCTCGCAGAAGGCCGCGCTCGATCGACGAACATGCGGCACCACAGCTCGATGCAGATCATCGCGAAGATCGAGTAGGCGGCGTCCACGCGGCGCTCGCGATCGGCCTCGACCAGCGCCGCCACGCCCTTCGGGTCGAACAGGCCGCGCTCGCGCAGCGAGCGCTCGGAGAGCACGTCGTCCACCATCGGCCGCAGCTCGTTGCGCAGCCAGTGGCGCAGCGGCGCGCCGAAGCCGGTCTTGGTCCGCCAGATCACGTCGTGCGGCAGGTACGGCTCCATCGCCTTGCGCAGGATCCACTTGCCGTGCCGGCCGCGCTGCTTGAGGCGCAGCGGCAGGCGCGCGGCCAGCGCCATCAGCTCGGGGTCGAGCAGCGGCACGCGCACCTCGACGCCGCTCGCCATCGAGACCTTGTCGACGTAGTTCAGGTTGTGGTCGGTGAGGAAGAACTTGATCTCGAGGTAGAGCATGCGGTTGAGCGCGGCCACGTTCGTCGGGCAGCGAGGCGAGCGCCGCCGGCACCGGACCGGCGAGGTCGGGCGAGCCCATCGCGCGCAGCGCCGGCGCAGAAGACGCCGCGCGAGCACGTCGGGCGGCGTCCAGTGGAAGTAGCGCGAGGATGCGCTGCGTCGCCGTCGAGGTCGGCGTAGCGGAAGGCCTTCGCGACGCGCCGGCGCAGCTCGGTGGTGGGCCGCACGTGGCTCGACAGCGCGGCGCAGCGTCTCGCGCAGCGGATGCGGGCAGCCACGACCAGAACGGCTCGCGCAGCAGCGCGTAGTGGCGGCGATAGCCGGTGAAGATGTCGTCGCCGCCGGCGCCCGAGAGCAGCACCTTGATGCCCTGCTTGCGCGCGAGCTGGCTGATGAAGAGCGCGTTGATCGGCGCGGGGTCGGCCTGCGGCTCGTCGAGGTGGAAGACCATCTTGGCGAGCTCGTCCACCATCTCGGGCCCGACCCAGATCGTGTGGAGGTCGACGCCGAGGTGCTCGGCCACGCGCTGCGCGTAGGGCAGGTCGTCGGCCATGCCCTCGATGCTGCGCCTCCTTGCTCTTGAAGCCGATCGTGAAGCACTGGAGCTTGTCGCGGCTCGATGCGGCGCTGCGCGAGCGCGACCACGCTGCTCGAGTCGAGGCCGCCCGACAGGAACGCGCCGACCGGCACGTCGGAGACGAGCTGGCGCTCGACCGCGCGCGTCAGGTACTTGCGCACCTGCACGATCGCGTCGCCGTCCGGCCAGTCCACGAACTCCTGGTCGTAGGGCAGGTCGTAGAAGCGGAAGCGCTGCGCGATGCGGCCGTCCGTCACGCATCGCAGCGCCATGCCCGGCTCGAGCTTGCGCACCGAGCGCAGCATCGTGATGCGGCGACGGGCACCACAGGAACAGCACGTGGTGGCGCACCGCCTCGAGATCGAGCGTGCGGTCGACCGACGGCTCCTGGAGCAGCGCCTTGAGCTCGCTGGCGAACAGGAAGCCGCGCGGCGTCTCGGCGTAGTAGAGCGGCTTCACGCCGACGCCGTCGCGCGCCACGAGCAGCTCGTCGCTTGCGCGTGTCCCAGATCGCGAAGGCGAAGATGCCGTTCAGGCGCTCGAGCATCTTCTCGCCGTCGCGCAGGTACAGGTTCAGCAGCACCTCGGTGTCGGTGTCGCTGCTGGAAGGCGTAGCCGTCGCGTGACGAGCTCGCGGCGCAGCTCGCGGTAGTTGTAGAGCTCGCCGTTGTAGATGATCACGACGCGGCGCGGTGGCGTCCCACATCGGCTGGTGGCCGCGCGGCGAGAGGTCGATGATCGAGAGCCGGCGGTGGGCCAGGCCGACGCGCACGTCGGGCGAGGAACAGCACGCCGGCGTCGTCGGGTCCGCGGTGGGCCTGCGCGCCGTTCATGCGCTCGAGCAGCGCCGGGCTCGAAGTCGCCGGAGAATCCGGCGATGCCGCACATCAGCCCTTCGCCCCTCCCGCGCTCGATGTGACCGCGCCAGCCCGAATGCGCGGCGAACGGCTTGCCGTCGGCGAGCGCGTCGAGCGAACGCTCCGCCACGGTGAAGGTACGCGCATCGGCCTCGAAGGCGCGCACGTCCTCCGCGCTGCGCGCCGCCGTGAGGCGCGGCCCCGGGTCGCGCAGGGCCTCGCGCACCTTGGCGATGCGGCGCTCGTCGAAGCCCATCAGCCGGAGCGCCACCAGGTCGAGCGCGACGGGGTCGGTGGCGGCGAGCACGGCGCCGAGCGGGCGGTCGCGAGGCGCGAGCGGGCCTTCCCCTTCGCCGGCGACGACGCCGTCGAGCACGGTCAGCACCGTGCGCACGGGCTCCTTCGCATCGAGCCGCAGGCCCTCGGCGTCGCTGTAGTAGAGGCAGCGGTTGAGGTCGAGCACCATGCGCCAGGTGGTGTCGTTGCCATACCAATTGCCGGAGCGCACGAAGCGGTCGCCGCGCAGCGCGCTTCTCGGCGCGCCGCGCGAAGCGCAGCAGCGTCTCCGCCTGGCCGCGTGCCAGCCAGCGGCGCGCGAGGTCGGCGGCGCGGCTTCTCGCGCCATCCGCGAGCGCGTCGCCGGGGTACTCGTCGCCGCCTTCGGCCACCGAGCCCACGGTGTGGTGCGGCAGCCAGTTCTTGTCGCCGTTGATGCCGACCAGGTTCTTGAGTGCGAGCGTCACGCCGGTCTTCTTGTGGGTCTTGAGCTTCGGCAGGTTGACCACCAGATCGGCGCGCAGCACGGTCTCCGAGAGCAGGTACTCGTTCCTGCCGCCGCGGTGGTGCGAGGTGGTCGGTCCGGGATCGTAGTCGGCGCCCCGGAAGCGCTCGGGGTCGAGGCCCGACGCCGAGAAGAAGCTCCGCGCGCCGAGATCCACCACGCGGTAGCCGAGCGGGTCGCCCGGCAGCGGGCGCCTGCCCACGATCACGCCATCGCGGTACTGAACCGCCTCCTGGCGCAGGTCCACCACGCCGAGCTCGACGCCGAGCGTGCTCTCGTAGAAGTGCGAGAGCTGGTCGAGCCCGCTGATCTCGAGCACGCGCGCGAAATCGCAGTCGTGCTGAGGCGCCTCCGCCACGACCACCGAGCCCTCGGGTCCCACCGCGAGCCACGCGTAGTCGGCCATCGCGCGCAGCAGCGCGCCGTGCGTGATCAGGCTCTCGGGGCTGCCGTCCGGCGCCGGGTTCCAGTGGCGGATGAAGTTGGGCTTCAGCACCACGCGCCGGCCCCGGCCGACGAGCGCGCCGAGCGGGTTCCAGTCGCGGCCGCCGAAGCGCGGCGCGTCGAGGCCGAGCGCCAGCAGGGCGGCGCGCACGCCCGCATAGGCGGGATTCTCGGCACCCTCCGCCGCGGCGTCGCCGAGCAGCTGCTCGAGCTCGGGCCACGGCTTGCCGGGGCCCCAGGGCGCACGGATCCCCGCGTAGCTCGGCGCCGTGCGGGCGAGGCCCACGCGAATCACCGCCGCAGCCTCCCGACGCGCGACTTCACCGCGCGGAACTTTCCGTTCGGCTCGCGCGGGATCGCGCTCACCGTCTCGAGCCGCACGTCGATCACGTCGCCGAGCCGTGCGCGGAATTCCTTCATCAGCCTGCGCTCGCTCGCCTTGCTCCAGCCCTGCCGCGGCACCAGCAGCACCTCGATCGAGTGCGGCGTCTCCTGGAGGATCTGCGCCTCCGCCACGTCGACCTGGTCCTTGAAGACGTGGTCGAGGCGGCCGATCCAGCGGCCGTCGGGCGTGAGCACGTAGTCCTCGAGACGCCCGTCCACCTCGAGGAAGACGTCGCCGGCGCGTCCGCAAGGGCAGGGATGCTTCGAGCGGGTGCCGACGTCGCCGATGCGGTAGCGCAGCAGCGGCGTGGCGGGATTGCTGAGGCCCGTGATCAGCAGCGGCCCGGTCACGGAGTCGGAGGTCTCTTCGATCGGCTCCACCTCGACGATGCAGAACTCCATGTCCACGTGGAGGCGTCCCTCGGCGCACTCGGTCATCGAGACGCCGAGCTCGGACACGCCGTAGCGATCGCGCACCGGCGCCTGGAATGCCTCCTCGATCGTCGCGCGCTGGAAGGCGAGCAGCGTCTCCGACGAGGTGAACACCGCCGCGAGCTTGCCGCGAGGCAGCGGTCGCCCCTCTTCCAGCAGCGCACGCGCCACCAGGTGGATCGCCGACGGATAGCCCTCTACGTAGCGTGCGTTCGAGGCGTGGATGCCGTCGGCGTAGGCGCGCAGGTTCGCCGGCGTCATGTGGAACAAGGAGAAGAGCGTCTGGTGGGAGTAGAAGTTCGTGCGCCAGAAGGGCGGCTCGATCTGCGCGAAAGGCACGATCATGTTGCCGTTGAAGGTGAGGTTCGGCTCGAAGGGACCGGCCAGGCCGCACGAGCGGCGCATGCGCCAGACCGTGGCGTACTCCTCGGCCAACGCCTCCGGCGTGTAGAACAGCCGGAGCGCCGTGCCCGTGGTGCCGCTGGTGCGGCCGCGGAACAGCCGGTGCCGCGGCACGTCGCGCGCGATGAAGGCCTCGGGCTCGTCGCGGTACTCGCTCTTCTCGAGCGGCGGGATCGCGGCGAGCGTCGTCGTCGATGGCCTTCTTCGGGTCACGGGCCTCCGAAGGCGGCGCGAGGTCGCGGTAGTACGGCACGTGCAGTCGCGCGCGCCGCGCGAGGCCCACCAGGCGCTGGCGCTGGATCTCGTAGAGGTCCTCGAGCGGCAGCGCGACCGTGCGCTCCCATTCGTGCAGCACCCGGGTGTAGTGCTGGTTGAAGCGCGCGCTGTGGCGGCGGAAGCCCGCCGCCGTGCACATCCAGTTCTGCGCGAAGACCGGGAGCGCCGGATAGAAGGTGTCGTAGAGGAGGTTCACGATCCTTCCAGCCCGCCTCCTGGGGCCCCGCCTCTAGAACCTCTAGAACAGGGCGTAGATGAAGGGCGCAACCGCCGAACCCTGCGTCAGCACGATCAGGGCGGAGAGCAGCAGCATGGTCACCAGGATGGGGCCGAGCCACCACTTCTTGCGCACACGCATGAAGGCCCAGAGCTCCGAGAAAAGCGACATCATGTGGAGGATCTCCGCGAATCGGACGGCGCGGCCGCCCGGTTAGTCCAGTGCGTAGCGCTCGCGCCAGTCGAAGTCTTCGACCAGCTGAGGCTGCTCTTCCTTCAGCAGGATCTGGTTGCCCAGCACGAGCACGTCCATGTTCGTGCGCATGAAGCACAGGTAGGCGTCGTCGGGCGTGCACACGATCGGCTCGCCGCGCACGTTGAACGAGGTGTTGATCATCACCGGGCAGCCGCTGCGCTCGTCGAAAGCCTTGAGCAGGTCGTAGAATTCCGCGTGCGCGTCCCGTGTCACCGTCTGGAGGCGCGCCGAGCCGTCCACGTGCGTGACCGCGGGCACCGCCTTCCGGTCCTTCACCTGGCACACGAGCAGCATGTAGGGGCTCTCGCGGTCGATGTCGAACCACTCGCCGCTCTTCTCGGCCAGGCACGCCGGCGCGAAGGGGCGGAAGCTCTCGCGGAACTTGATCTTGAGGTTCACGCGCTGCCAGTTCTCGGTGTTGCGCGCGTCGGCCAGGATCGAGCGGCTGCCGAGCGAGCGCGGGCCCCATTCCATGCGGCCCTGGAACCAGCCCACCACGGCCTGCTTCTCGTCGAGGAGGCGGGCCGTCTCGCGGATCATCTGCTCGCGGGGGTAGCTGTGGTACGGCGCCTGGCGGCCCTCGAGGTAGCTCTTGATCTCGGCGTCCGAGAAGCTCGGCCCCCAGAACGCGTGCTTCATCTCGAAGCGCCGCGGCCGGCCGAGCACGCAGTGCTCGGCGAACATGGCCGCGCCGAGCGCGCCACCGGCGTCGCCGGCGGCGGGCTGCACCCAGATCTGCTCGAAGGGTCCCTCGCGTGCGAGGCGCCCGTTGGCGACGCAGTTGAGCGCGACGCCGCCGGCCATCACCAGGTTCTTCATGCCGGTGCGGCGGTGCAGATCGCGCGCCATCCCGAGCACGATCTCCTCGGTGACCTTCTGGATGCTCGCGGCCATGTCCCAGTGGAACTGCTCCATCTTGGATTCGGCTTCGCGGCGCGGATGCCCGAACAGCTGGTCGAAGCGCTTGTTCGTCATGGTCAGGCCGTAGTCGTACGCGAAGTACTTCATGTTCATCTTGAACGAGCCGTCTTCGCGCACGTGGATCAGATGCTCGAAGATCTTGTCGGCGTACTTCGGCTCACCGTAGGGCGCGGCGCCCATCACCTTGTACTCGGCGGAGTTGACCTTGAAGCCCAGGTAGTAGGTGAACGCGCTGTAGAGCAGCCCGAGCGAGTGCGGGAAGCGGATCTCGTGCTGCAGCTCGATCTGGTTGCCGCGCCCGACGCCCTGCGTGGCCGTGGCCCATTCGCCCACGCCGTCGATGGTGAGGATGGCCGCCTCTTCGAAGGGCGACGGCAGGAAGGCCGACGCCGCGTGGCTCTGGTGATGCTCGGCGAACAGGAGCTGGCCGCCGTAACCGAGCTCGCGCTCGATCGACTTCGGCACGAACAGCTTCTCTTTCAGCCAGAGCGGAATCGCCTTCGAGAAGGACGGCAGCGAGCGCGGGAAGGTCGCGAGGTACGTCATCAGGATGCGCTCGAACTTCACCAGCGGCTTGTCGTAGAAGACGAGGTAGTCGATGTCGCCGATCGAGAGGCCGGCCTCGCGCAGGCAGTAGTTCACCGCCTGGCGCGGAATCGCCGAGTCGTGGCGCTTGCGCGTGAAGCGCTCCTCGTGCGCCGCGGCCACCAGATCGCCGTCGCGCAGCAGCGCCGCCGCCGAATCGTGGTAGAGGCAGGAGATCCCGAGGATGTTCATGCGACTGCGCTCCGATTCCTAGAAGAGGCGCTTCGCGCGCTCGAGATCCGGCTTCGAAACCGATTCGGCGTCGTTCCACGCGCTCGCCGCCCCTGCGAAGCCGCGCTTCGCCAGCAGATCGCGGCGGGTCAGCATGGCGATCAGGGCCATCGGGCCGAGCACGAAGACGTAGACGATGCACACGATCAGCAGCGTCTGGATCTCACCGAAGTGCGCCGCCAGCTCGAGCCAGCCATGGTAGAGGCGTCGTCCGAGGCCGGGGTCAGACGCCTCCGAGCCGGTCTTCGTTGTCGCTGTGATGGCCGTCATCGCCTTCCCTCGCCCCGCTCCTCGATCCTCGCCCGGCCTCAGTGTGTTGCTCCGCGCAACGGAAAGGGGGCGGGGGGACACTCTTTCCAGTGTGTGAAGTGAGTTGGATCTCCGGCAACCCCGGAGGCCCCACGGGGTATCCCGGGGGGCGGAACCCACAAAACCCCCATCAAAGGGCTTGAAACTCGGTTCCGAGGCGAGGAAGATGCGTTCCCTCTATCACTCCGCGTTCCCTCGCAAGGAAAAATACTTCTCTGCAACTTCGTCGAGGCTTCGGTCCAAATCTGCGGGAGCCGATCAGCATAGCGCCTTGCGGGCATCGTCTGGGATGGAAAAAACAGTGGCGCTGCGAGGCAGGGAGGCGGCGGAGCTGCGTCCGACTGCGCATGCAATCGCGCCGGAGGTTCCAACAGCGGTGGCGGATTCCTTCCGACTCCTGGTGATCGATGACGACCCTGGCGTGCGGGAGTACCTGCAGGCCTTGATGTCGCGGCGGGGCTACTCCGTGTTCACGGCCGAGAGCGGCGAAGAGGCGCTCTCCGGTCTCGCGAACACGCGGCCCGACCTCATCACGCTCGACCTCGTGCTCGACGGCATGGATGGCCTCGAGACGCTGCGTCGCCTCAAGAAGCGCGTGCCGGACGTGCCGGTGGTGATGCTCTCCGGTCACGGTCAGGCCCGGCAGATCGTGGAGGCGATGCAGCTCGGCGCTGCCGACTTCCTGCGCAAGCCCTTCGAGGCAGAGGAGCTGCAGGTCGCCTTCCAGAAGGCGCTCGAGACGCGCGCTCTGCGACAGGAGGTGGAGGAGCTGCGGGGCCAGGCGGGTCGCGGCGCCGCCAGCATGATCCTGGCCGACGACGACGAGAGCATGCGCGAGGTGCGCGACGTCGTCGAGCAGGTCGCCGACACCGACATCACCGTGCTCGTCCGCGGCGAGAGCGGCACCGGCAAGGAGCTCGTCGCCCGCACGCTGCATCGCCTCTCCGCGCGGCGCGACAAGCCCTTCGTGAAGGTGAACTGCGCGGCGCTGCCCTCCGAGCTGCTCGAGAGCGAGCTGTTCGGCTTCGAGAAGGGCGCCTTCACCGGCGCACAGCGGCGCAAGCTGGGCAAGTTCGAGTTCGCGGATCGGGGCACCATCTTCCTGGACGAGATCGGCGAGATGAGCCCGGCCCTTCAGGCCAAGCTGCTGCAGGTGCTCCAGGACGGCGAGTTCTCCCGCCTCGGCGGCGAGAGCGACGTGCAGGTGGATACACGCGTGATCGCCGCGACGAACCGGGACCTCGAGGAGGCCGTCGAGAGCGGCGAGTTCCGCGAGGATCTCTACTACCGGCTCAACGTGGTGACGGTGCAACTGCCGCCGCTGCGGGAGCGCACCGGCGCCATTCCGTTACTCGTGGAGCACTTCCTGCGAAAGTTCGGCGCCGAGTACAACCGCGAGCCGCGCGCGCTCTCGCGCGAGGCCGTGCAGACGTTCCTCCGTTATCACTGGCCGGGCAACGTCCGCGAGCTCGAGAACATGGTGCGCCGCATGATCGTGCTCGGCAGCGAGCACGCGGTGCTGCAGGAGATCTCGTTGCGCGAGCGGCCCGCGGGCCGCAGCGGCGGATCGCTCCAGCTGCCGGAGCTCGACCTCGAGCTCGAAGACGGCCAGACCGTGGATCTGAAGTCGATCGCGAAGGCCGCTGCGCGCGTGGCGGAGAAGCGCGTGATCGCGCGCATCCTCGACCAAACGCGCTGGAACCGGAAGGAAGCGGCCGAGCGGTTGCAGATCAGCTACAAGGCCCTGCTTTACAAGATGAAGGAGAGCGGGCTCTCCGACGAACCCGTGGCCCGCAGAGGAAGCGCATGAAGGACTTCGTCGTACGCACCCTGGTTGCCTGCGCCGTGGGTGCAGCGCTCGGCTGCCAGTCGCCGCAGCCGCCTCCGCCCGAGTTCGAGGCGAGTCCGAAGGAGGGCGTCTACATCATCGGTCCGGCGGATCATCTGCGGATCGACGTGTGGCAGAACGAGAAGCTGCAGCTGCCCGACATCCCCGTCCGGCCCGACGGCAAGATCACGGTGCCCCTGCTCGACGACGTGCAGGCGGCCGGCCTGACGACGGACGAGCTCAAGACCGTCCTCACGCAGAAGCTCTCCGAGTTCATCCAGAGTCCGACCGTCACAGTCGTCGTCCTCATGCCCCTCAGCAAGCGCGCGTACGTGCTCGGTGAGGTGCGCAGCGCGGGTCCGATCTCGCTCGGCGCCGACATGAGCGTGCTCGATGCCATCACGGCCGCGGGCGGCTTCACGCCCTTCGCGAAGAAGAGCAGCGTGCGCGTGCTCCGCCGCGTCGACGGCAAGGAGCTCGACTACACGTTCAACTACGACGCATTCGTGGCGGGCAGGGCGCCGGGCACGAACGTATTGCTGCATCCCGGCGACACCGTGCTGGTGCCGTAGCAGGTTGCCGTGAAGACACGCTGGCTCGCAACGACCCTCCTCCTGCTGCTGCCCGCCGCTGCGGTGGCCCAGCAGCTCGAGTATGGGATGCGCTCGGGTGTGGCCTGGACCGACAACGTGTTCGGTACGTCGGATGAGTCCTCCCAGCCGCGGCAGGACGACTGGTCCCTGCGGCTGTCGCCGTGGGGGAGGCTGTCCGACCCCGACGGCGACCTGACCTGGTCGCTGCGTTACCAGCCTTCCTACGAGTACTACATCGATGAATCCGACCTTCGCGGCTTCGACCACAACGCCAACGGCGAGCTGTCCTGGCGGGTCGGCGATCGAACCACCTTGTTCGCCACCGAGGAGTACGCGCAGTATCAGTCGCTGGTGCGCTTCAACGAGAACACCGGCTCACCCACCGACCCGGCGGTGCTCCGCGGGAAGAACGAGAGCATCTCCAGCAACGTCCTCAGCGCGGGCGTGCGCCACTTCCTCACGCCTCGCGACGTCTTTCTCCTGAGCGGCAGCTACACCTTCCGCGCCTACTCCACCGGGGGCAGCACGGACAACTGGACCACCACGCTCGGCACCAGCTACGAGCACAACCTCAGCGAGCGCACGACGATCGGCGCGACCGGGCTCCTGGATCCAGCAGACCTTCCAGCGCGACCTGGGCCACGACATCGTGACCGACTACTACAACATCTCGGGTGTGCTCCGGCACAGCTTCTCGCGAACGTTGAGCGTCGAGCTCTCCGCCGGCCCGACGCTGATCGACGGCAACCAGGACGCGGTCAGCTTCTCGCCGCAGTTCGGAGCCGTTGTCGCTCGGCGGCGGCGGGGAGGCCATCAACGCCAACGACTGTCCGCTCCTGATCCCGGCGTCGGAGGGCGGCGTATTCCAGCCGGACCCCGACCTCCCGAACTACAACCCGCACGTGTCCACCCTCAACTTCGGTAGTTGCGCCACCAGCTCGGACAACTTCGTCACATCCGGGGAGCTGGCTCTGCTCGGCTACCCGGGGGGGGGTGACCCCCTGGTGCCCGGGGACTCGACGAACCAGAACGTCAAGCTGACCGACTTCGACCATCCCTACCAAGAGAACTCGAGCGGGGACCTCGTTCCCTTCGACGACTCGAGCATCGGCAGCTCGGAGTTCACCTACTTCGCGAGGGCGGCACTCATCAAGGATTGGGAGCTCTGGCATGCCGAGCTGGTCTACGAGCGATCCAACGATGATTCCGGCTCGTTCGGCGCCAGCAGCGTGCAGGACTCCTTCGAAGCCACCGTGCGGTGGAATCCCGCCCCGCTCTGGAGCGTCCAGCTGGTCGGGGCCTACACCATGATCGACCAGGCCAGTGACGTCACCGTCCCGACCTCGCTGGTCCTCGAGAACGGGCCCGTGCCGGCGGGCGTCGATAGCGTGTCGCAGGTCGCCACGGTGCAGCGTCTCGTCGTGCAGGCGGATAGCAACGCGGTGTCGTACACGACCGAGTCGGTCGCGCTCATCGGCCACGCGCCGACTGACGCAGACCTCCTCGGCCTTCGTCTCGCTCTACTACTACCAGCAGGACCAGCACCTCGATCTCCCGAAGGACTTCTCGTTCCTGCCGTCAACGTCGTCCGGAGGCGGCTCGAGCACGCTCTCACGTCACACGCTCACGCTCTGGCTCGGCCTCGACTGGCAGTTCGAAACCCTCAAGTTCTGAACCGAGGACTCCCCCCATGGACTCCGAACAGGGCATCCAGCTCGACGACCTGAAGCACATCCTCGGGCGCAGGAGCCGCCTCGTGCTGGCGGTGCTCGCGGCGGGCCTGCTGCTGGCCACCTTCATCGCGGCCATCCTGCCCAACCAGTACGAGTCGCGTGCCACGCTGCTGATCGAGCCCCAGACCATCGCCAAGAACCTCGTCGAGCCCAACCTGGCCGAGACCGAGCTCAACAAGCGGCTCCACCTGATCTCGATGCAGATCCTCTCGCGCGGCCGCCTCTCCAAGGTGATCGACGAGTTCGACGTCTACCCCGAGCTGGAAGGCGAGATGACCCGCGAGGAGATCATCGAGAAGATGCGCTCGGAGATCGCCGTGGCCCCGGTGCTCTCCGACCTCGAGGCGCGCGTGGGCGTCCGCGCCGCCGACATGGAGATCAACACCTTCCAGCTGACGTACCGGCATCGCAATCGCGACATCGCCGCGGCGGTGGCGAACCGGCTCGCCAACGACTTCGTCGAAGAGCACATCAAAGAGCGCGCCGAGATGTCCGGCGACACCTCCGAGTTCATCGAGGCGGAGCTGCAGCGCCTGTCGGCGCGCATCGCCGAGCTCGAGCAGAAGATCTCGACGGTCAAGAGCCTCAACATCGGCCGCCTGCCCGAGGATCTGCCGTCGAACCAGAACCAGCACGAGCGGCTGGTGCAGAACATCCGCGACACGCAACGCGAGCTGGCCATCGCGCAGAGCGACGAGGCGTTCTACCGCCAGCAGGTGCTCGTCGGTGGCGCCGAGTTCCTGAAGTGGCAGAACGACGACACGCCGGAGAAGCGCCTCGAGCAGATGCGGCTCGCGCTGAACGAGGCGCAGTCCCGCGGCCTGACCGAGAAGCACCCCGACATCATCAAGTACCGCCAGGAGATCGCCTCGCTCGAGTCGACCATCAAGGACTCGCGCGCCGAGGACAAGCCGCTCTCGATGGCGCAGGAGAACGCGAAGGCCGAGATGCAGCGCGCCGGGCTGCGCGCGAACTCGGCCAAGGCCGAGCTCGACCGTCTCCAGGCGCAGCTGAGGGATCTCGAGAGCCGACTGGCCGAGACGCCGAAGGTGGCCGAGCAGCTCTCCGCCTACGAGCGCGAGTACCAGCACCTGTTCGACAGCTATCAGCAATACAGCAGCAAGCGGCTCGAGGCCGGTGTGGCCGCGGACATGGAGCGCCGCCAGAAGGGCGAGAAGTTCCGCGTGCTCGAGGCCGCGATTCCGACGCCCGATGCCGGCCTCCCCCAACCGACCCGTGATCCTCGTGATCGGCGGCGTGCTCGGCCTGCTGGCCGGCGCGGGCCTCGGCCTGCTGGCCGAGATCACCGACCTCTCGTTCCACGACGCGCGCTCGCTGCAGAGCCGCCTCGGCATCCCGGTTCTCGCCGCGGTGCCGCCGGTGGTGCTGGAGTCCGATCGCCTGCTCACCCGCGCGCGGCGCGTGCGGCAGGCGCTCGGCGCCGTGGTGGTGACGTCGGTGGTGCTGGTCGCGTCACTGGCCGGCAACTGGATCGTGAACGGGCCGCCCGGTCCGCTCGCCCGCCTGGTCGGCGCCGGATCCCCGCCGGAATCGACCGCCCAAGCTCCCGTCGCCACGCCCCCCCAGGGCGGTGGGCAGTAGCCCGAGGCTCCGCATGTACCACGAGCACTACGGGTTCGTTCGCAGCCCCTTCGAGATGACCCCCGACCCGGCCTTCCTGGTCCTCGGGGACACCCATCGCGAAGGGCTCGCGACCCTGGTGTACGCGGTGCGCTCGCGCAAGGGCTTCGTGCTGCTCACCGGCGAGGTCGGCACGGGCAAGACCATGCTGCTGCACTCGCTGCTCGTCGCAGCTCGATCGCGAGACGTCGGCGGCCTTCATCTTCAATCCGCGCCTCGAGCCGCTCGACTTCTTCCGGATGCTGTTCGAAGAGTTCGGCATCGAGCAGGTCTGCCACACCAAGGCCGAGTACCTGCTCGCGCTGAATCGCTTCCTGATCGAACGCCTCGAGCGCGACCTGCCGACGCTCCTGATCGTGGACGAGGCGCAGAACCTGTCTCCGGAGATGCTCGAGGAGATCCGGCTGCTCTCGAACCTCGAGACGTCGACCTCCAAGCTGCTCCAGATCATGCTGGTGGGGCAGCCGGAGCTCGCCGACATGATCGCGAAGCCCGAGCTTCGCCAGCTGCGCCAGCGCATCGTGCTCCGCCACACCCTCCATCCCTTCACGGAGGAGGAGACGAACCACTACGTGGACGAGCGCCTGCGGCTCGCCGGCTACACCGGCAAGGCCCTGTTCAAGAACGCGGCGCTCCGCGAGCTGTATCACGTGACGGGTGGCATCCCCCGTCTCATCAACGTGGTGTGCGACGGGGCCCTCCTCATCGGCTTCGGCCGCGACCACGCCACGCTCGACTTCGACGTGATCCGTGAGGTCGCGCGCGATCTGATGCTGATCCCGTCCACTACACCGGTCGGCGCTCGCGAGATGACGCGGACGAAGCCGACAAGCGGACTCTTCGCCTGGCTGCGCCGGGCGACTGGGGGAAATTGAGATGGGCAAGGTCTACGACGCCCTGAAGAGGGCCGAAGAGCAGCGCGCGCGTCGCGTGCACGAGGCGACTTCCGCCAGTGCTGCGGCGCCGCCGGTGTTCGAGCCCGGGCAGGCGTCTTCCCTCGAGGCGCCCCTCGCCCCGGAGCCGCGGCGCGCGCGCCCACTCGACCTGCTGTCGGGGCTCACCCGGGTGGCTCGGAAGCCGCGCGCGCCCGAGACGGCGGGCGAGCTCAACAAGCGCCGCATCACGCTGCTCCAGCCGGAGTCGTTCGTGGCGGAGCAGTTCCGCTCGCTGCGCGCGCGCCTCGACTCGCTCTCGGCGAGCCGCGCCTCCCACACGCTCGCCATCACCAGCGCGCTGCCCGGCGACGGCAAGACCCTCGCCGCGATCGGCATCGCGGTCGTGAACTCGATGCAGCCCGGCCGGCGCGTGGTGCTGGTGGACTGCGATCTGCGCAAGCCGACGGTGGCCGCCTCCCTCGGGCTGCGCGTCGACGCCGGCCTCGCCGAGGTGCTCGAGGGCACGGCGTCGCTCGAGGACGCGATCCTGCGCGTCGAGGGCAGTCAGCTCGACGTGCTGCCGGTGCGCGGCATTCCGCAGAATCCCTCCGAGCTGCTGGCCTCCGAGAACATGCGCAAGCTGCTCGAGACGCTCGCAAGCCGCTACGACCGGGTGATCCTCGACCTGCCGCCCACGCTCGGGATCCCCGACGCGAAGACCGTGAGCGAGCTCTGCGACGGCGTGATCTTCGTGGTGCGGGCCGACGTCACACCCGAGCCGGAGATCTCCTCCGCTCTCGACATCATCGACCGCCGCCGCGTGCTCGGCCTCGTGATGAACGGCTCGGAGCCGGTGTCGAGCCGCTACGAGTCGATGCGCTAGGAAGACCGTGAGCTGGCTCTGGATCCCCATCGCGTTCGTTGTGGCGCTTCTGGCCGCCGCGTCGGCCACGCCGCTGGCGTCGCGGCTCTCGCTCGCCCTCGGCGCCATCGACCGGCCGAACGAACGCAAGGTCAGCGCCCGCGTGAACATCCCGCGCTGGGGCGGGCTCGCGGTCGCACTCGGCACGTTCGTCGGCATCGGCGTCGCGCTGCTGATGGCGCCCACCGACAAGAGCTTCCAGCAGACCCTCTCGGCGCTGCTCGTCGGCGCGTTGCTCGTGCTCGGCGTCGGCGCGATGGACGATCGCTGGGCGCTCGCGGCCTGGCCGAAGCTCGCCGTCGAGCTCGTCGCGGCCGGGATCGCCTTCGCGGTGGGGCTACGCATCGAGCACGTCACCGACCCGATCACGGGCACGGTGTGGTACTTCGCGCCCTGGCTCTCGTGGCTGCTCACCACGGCCTGGATCGTGGTGGTGACGAACTCCTTGAACCTGATCGACGGCCTCGACGGCCTGTGCACGGGCGTCTCGGCCATCATCGGCGCCGCGCTCACGCTGCTGGCCTGGCAGGGCGGCCACCTGCCGGGCCTCATGCTCGGCGTGCCGCTCGTGGGAGCGCTGCTCGGCTTCCTGCCGTTCAACTTCCCGCCCGCCCGCATCTTCGTGGGCGATACGGGCGCGCTCTTCATCGGCTATTGCCTGTCGCTGCTCGCGCTCGAGAGCTACCAGCGCGTCACGGTCGTGACGTTCCTCGTGCCGTTGCTGGCGCTCGCCGTGCCCCTGCTCGACACCGTGCTCTCGGTCCTGCGCCGCCTGCGCCGCCGCTCGAACGTGATGGTGGCCGACCGCGAGCACATCCATCACCGCCTGCTGAAGGACTTCGACGGCTCGCATCGTCCCGCGGTGCTGTCGCTCTACTTCCTCACCGCGTGCTTCTGCCTGATCGCGATCTCGTTCACGCGGCTGCACGGCCTGGCCGTGATCGTCTTCCTCGCCGTCGTGCTGCTGCTCACCTACCGCATCCTCAAGAATCTCGGCCTGATCGCGGCGCCCCCTCCGCCGGTCTCGACCGACGCCGGAGCGCGAGGCGTCATGAGCGAGCCGCGCGCGCTGATCACCGGCATCACCGGCCAGGACGGCTCGTACCTGGCCGAGCTGCTGCTCGAGAAGGGCTACGAGGTGCACGGCATGGTGCGCCGCTCGAGCACGGAGAGCTTCGAGCGCATCGGGCACCTGACGCCCCGGCTCCGGCTGCACCAGGCCGACCTGCTCGACCAGAGCTCGCTGGTGTCGCTGCTGCAGACCGTGCGGCCCGCCGAGCTCTACAACCTGGCCGCGCAGTCCTTCGTGCCCACCTCGTGGACGCAGCCCTCGCTCACCGGCGAGTTCACGGCGCTCGGCGTCACGCGCATGCTCGAGGCGGTGCGGCAGGTCGACCCGCGCATCCGCTTCTACCAGGCCTCGAGCAGCGAGATGTTCGGCAAGGTGCGCGAGACCCCGCAGAGCGAGGAGACGCCCTTCTACCCGCGCAGCCCGTACGGCGTCGCGAAGGTCTACGGGCACCACATCACGGTGAACTACCGCGAGAGCTACGGGCTCTTCGCGGTGTCGGGCATCCTGTTCAACCACGAGTCGCCGCGGCGCGGCCGCGAGTTCGTGACGCGCCAGATCAGCGAAGGCGTGGCGCGCATCAAGCTCGGGCTCCAGGACGAGCTCCTGCTCGGCAACCTCGACGCCCGGCGCGACTGGGGCTACGCGCCCGAGTACGTGCGCGCGATGTGGCTGATGCTGCAGCAGAGCGAGCCCAGCGACTTCGTGATCGGCACGGGCGAGCACCACACGCCGCGCGAGTTCGTGGACGCGGCCTTCGCGCAGGTGGGCCTCGACCCCGCCGACTTCGTTCGGGTCGACCGCGCACTGCTACGCCCGGCCGAGGTGGACACGCTGCTCGCCGACCCGAGCAAGGCGCGGCGCGAGCTCGGCTGGCAGGCGCGCACCTCGTTCGACGAGCTGGTGCAGACGATGCTCGAGGCCGACCTCGCGGCGCAGGAGCGCGCGAGCGGGCGGCGGCGCGGAGGCCCGGGCACGCGATGAGCCGCAGCGCGCTCGTGACGGGTGGGGCGGGCTTCATCGGCAGCCACCTGGTGGACGACCTGCTCGCACACGGTTGGCGGGTCCGCGTGCTCGACGACTTCTCGTCGGGCTGTGCGGCCAACCTCGCGCACCTGAACGGACGCGCCGAGGTGGTGCGGGGCGATCTCCGCGACACCGCGCTGCTCGCGCGCATGCTCGGCGGCGTCGAGGTGGTCTTCCACCAGGGCGCGGTGCCCTCGGTGCCGCGCAGCGTGGCCGAGCCCGAGCGCACCAATGACGTGAACGTCACGGGCACCCTCGGCGTGCTCGAGGCGTCGCGCAAGGCGGGCGTGCGGCGCGTCGTGTTCGCGTCCTCGTCGTCCGCCTATGGCGACACGCGCGTCCTCCCTGCCGTCGAGACGCTGCCGCCGTGCCCGCTCTCGCCGTACGCGCTCCAGAAGTACGCGGGCGAGCGCTACTGCCAACTGTTCCATCGGCTCTACGGGCTGCGAGACCGTGGCGCTGCGCTACTTCAACGTGTACGGCCCTCGGCAGAACCCGAAGAGCGAGTACGCGGCGGTGATCCCCCGCTTCGCGACCGCCTGCCTCGCCGGGGAGGCGCCGGTGGTGTTCGGAGACGGAGAGCAGACGCGCGACTTCACCTACGTCGGCGACGCCGTTGCGGCCAACCTGCTGGCTGCCGATGCGCCGCGGGCGTCGGGCGAGGTCCTGAACGTCGCTGGCGGGCGCCGCGTGAGCCTGAACCAGCTGCTCGGCGAGATCCGCTCGCTCACGAAGGCTCGCGTCGAGGCGGAATACCGACCGGGACGTCCCGGCGACGTGCGGGACAGCCTGGCCGATCTGTCCCGCGCGCGGGAGCTGCTCGGCTACGAGCCTCGGGTCGACCTCCGCACCGGCCTCGCGCGGACGATCGAGTATCTCGAGCAGACGAACGAGAGGTAAGCCATGAACGTGTGCGTGATCGGAACCGGCTACGTGGGGCTCGTGACGGGAGCGTGCTTCGCCGAGTTCGGCGTCAACGTGATCTGCGCCGACAAGGACGAGTCCAAGATCGACATGCTCGAGCGCGGCGAGATCCCGATCTACGAGCCGGGCCTCGAGGCGCTGGTGAAGCGCAACGTGAGCCAGGGCCGCCTCGCCTTCACCACCGACACGCCGGAGGCCGTGCGCGCCTCGCTGGTGGTGTTCATCGCGGTGGGCACGCCGCCGCGCGCGGACGGCGGCACCGATCTCACGTACGTGGACGAGGTGGCGCGCGAGATCGGCCGCGCGATCAACGGCTACAAGGTCGTCGTCACCAAGAGCACGGTGCCGGTGGGCACCTCGGCCCGCGTGCGCGACCTGATCCAGCAGGAGCTCGACGCCGCCGGCAGCGACGTGAAGTTCAGCGTGGCTTCGAACCCGGAGTTCCTGCGCGAAGGGGCCGCGATCAACGACTTCCTGCGGCCCGACCGCGTCGTGATCGGCACCGACGACGACATGGCGGCGGCGATCATCCGCGATCTCTACCGGCCGCTCTACGCTGAACGAGACGCCGTTCGTCACGACCAACATCTCGACCGCGGAGCTGACCAAGTACGCGGCCAACGCCTTCCTCGCCACCAAGATCTCGTTCATCAACGAGGTCGCGAACCTGTGCGAGCGGATCGGCGGCGACGTGAAGGCAGTGGCGCGCGGCATCGGCCTCGACGGCCGCATCGGCAAGAAGTTCCTCCACGCCGGCCCCGGCTTCGGCGGCTCGTGCTTCCCGAAGGACACGCGCTCGGCCGCGTACTTCGCGCGCGAGATCGGCGAGGAGTTCTCAGATCGTCGAAGCGGTGATTCGCGTGAACGAGCGCCAGCGCGAGCGCATGGTCGAGAAGATCCGCAAGGCCGTCGGCGGCGAGCTGTCGGGCAAGACGATCGCGGTGCTCGGCCTCTCGTTCAAGCCGGAGACCGACGACATGCGCGACGCGCCGGCCGTGGACATCATCCGCGGGCTCCAGAAGGGCGGGGCGACCGTGCGCGCCTTCGATCCCGTCGCGATGCCGGCCGCGGCCAAGGTGCTGCGCGACGTCCACTTCTGCGAGGACGCCTACGAGGCCTGCGAGAAGGCGCGATGCGGTCGTGATCGTGACCGAGTGGAACCAGTTCCGGATGCTCGAGCTCGAGCGCGTGCGCGCGCTGGTCTCGCGGCCGGTGCTGGTCGATCTGCGCAACGTCTACGAGCCCGGGCCGATGGCGCAAGGCCGGCTTCGAGTACCACAGCGTCGGACGATGAAGTCGCCGCGTCTCGTGGCGGTGATCCTGGCCGGGGGGGCCGGGACGCGCTTCTGGCCCCTCTCCCGCAAGGCGCGGCCGAAGCCGCTGCTCCGCGCCGGCGGCCCCACCAGCCTGCTCGCGGAGGCCGTCACGCGCGCGCGCCGCTTCGCGAAGCCACGCGACGTCTGGCTGGTTTGCGGCGCCGACCACGCGCGCGCCATGCGCCGCGAGGCGGGCCTCGCGGCCGATCGCGTGCTGGTCGAGCCGGTCTCTCGCAACACCGCGCCTGCGATCGCGCTCGCCGCGACATGCGTAGCGGCCGACGACCCCGACGCGGTGCTCGTGGTGCTCTCGGCGGACCATCGCATCCCGAATGGCGCCGCCTTCGCGGCCTCGGTGCGGCGCGCGGCCCCGGCCGCCGCCACCGGCGCGCTCGTCACGCTCGGCGTCCGGCCCAGTCGGGCCGAAACCGGCTACGGCTACATCCGGCTCGGACGCGCCGCGGGGCGCGGCTTCCCGGGGCTTCATCGCGTCGCGCGTTTCGTCGAAAAGCCGGACCGGGCGCGCGCGGAGCGCTATCTCGCCCACGGAGGCTTCCTCTGGAACGCAGGCATCTTCGTCTGGACAGCCCGCTCGATCCTCGCGGAGATCGAGCGCTGCGCCCCGGCCCTCGCGGAGGCGCTCGGGCCCGTGCGCCGCGCCGTGGCGCGTGGACGGGGGCTCTCCCCTGCGCTCGCGCGGAGCTGGCCGAGCATGCCCTCCGAGCCGATCGATACCGCGGTGCTGGAACGCAGCCGCCGCGTGTGGTGTCTGCCCGTGGAATGGCGCTGGAGCGACGTGGGCACGTGGCGCTCGTTGGCCGAGGAGCTCGGTGTGGCCGCGGGGGCGTCCCGCACGCTCGAGGGGCCGGCCCTCTTCTGGGACGCCCCGGGGAATCTCGTGCGAGCGCACGATCGGCCGATCGTCCTGCTCGGGGTCGAAGGCCTCGCGGTGATCGACGCGGGCGACGCGTTGCTCGTGGCCGATCTGGGCAAGAGCGGCGCGGTGCGAGACGTGGTCGCCCGATTGCGCAAGCATGGTTGGAGCGATCTCCTGTGACGAGGACGGGGTTGGAGATCGCAGAGGAGATGCGCCATGGCATCTGCTGACGCGCTCGCGAATCTGCGTGGCATCCCGCTCTTCTCGCGGGTCGCGCAGCCCGATCTCGAGCAGATCGCATCGCACCTGATCGAGCGCCGGTATCCGCGCAACACGACGATCGTCGAGGAGGGGCTCCCCGGCGACTACATGTACATCCTGCGCGAAGGGCGCGTGAAGGTCACCAAGCTCTCCGAGGACGGGCGCGAGAAGATCCTCGACTTCCTCGAGGCCGGCTCCTTCGTCGGCGACATGGCGCTGCTCGAGCGGGGCCCGCGCTCCGCCTCGGTGAAGACGCTCACGCCCGTGAAGGTGCTCGCGCTCTCGCGCACCGACTTCATCGGTCTCCTGCGCAAGAGCCCCGATCTCGCGCTCGCGGTGATCCAGGAGCTCTCGCGCCGCATCCGCAGCGTGAACGAGCAGGCCAGCTCGCTCTCCTTCCAGCGCGTGAAGGAGCGGACGATGGGCCTGCTCGAGCGGCTGGCGAAGGATCCGAGCAGCGAGGGTGACCGGCTCGTCACGCCCGTGCTCACGCACCAGCAGATCGCCGACATGGTCGGCACCTCGCGCGAGACGGTGACGCGGGTGGTGAAGGACTTGAAGGAGAGCGGCTGGCTGCGCCAGGAAGGGAAGCGGTACAACGTGCCGCAGTCGGCCAGCGCCTAGCCGTAGCCCGGCGTGCCGGGGTCCTCGCGCTCGCTCTCCAGCCGCTCTCTTGGGGCGACGATAGGGGCTCGTGGCAACGAGCCAGGGTGAGTTCGCGGGTTGGTTGATCGGGTCGCTCCGCACGGGGCTCTTCGCGGTGGATGCGGAGGGGCGCGTCGTGCTCGTGTCTCCCGAGGCGGCGCGCACGCTCGAGCTGCGCGAGCCCGGTCGCCTGCTCGGAGAGCCGGCTGCCGAGGTGCTGGCGAAGCATCCGGCGCTGCGCGCGCTGCTCGCCGAGGGCCAGCGCGGTCACGAGCTGCCGAGCCGCGCCGAGCTCGAGCTCACGTTCCCGGACGGGCGCGAGAGCCGGCCGATCGGTTTCACGCTCGTGTCGGTGCGCGACGCCGCCGGGAAGCCGTGCGGCGCCGCGCTCCTGTTCCGCGATCTCACGCCCTTCGAGCGGATGGACGAGCAGGAGCGCCTGCGCGACCGGCTCGCCGCGCTCGGCCAGATGGCGGCGGGTCTCGCCCACGAGATCCGGAATCCCCTCGCGAGCATCCAGGTGCTGGTCGACCTGCTGAAGCGCGGGCTCGGCGACCGGCCCGACGAGCTCGAGCTGGTCGAAGAGGTGCTCGGTGAGATCGAGGGCCTCACGCGCATCGTGAACGGCAGCCTCGCCTTCGTACGGCCCCACGCCGCGACGCGGGCGCCCGTGCAGCTCTCCGAGCTGGTGGACGAGGCCCTGCGCCATGCGCGAGCGCGCGTGCCCTTCACCGGCAAGGTCGAGGTGCACGTGCCGATCGGGCTGCGGCCGAGCCTCGATGCGCTCCAGCTCGAGCGCACGCTCGTCAACCTGATCGTCAACGCGTTCGAGTCGATGCGCGACGCGCCGAGCCGGGAGCCCGCGCTGCGCATCGAGGCCGCGCTGCAGGAGCGGCGAGCTCCGCCTCTCCGTGGCCGACACGGGTCCCGGCGTCCCGGCCGAGAACCGCGAGCGCATCTTCTATCCGTTCTTCACCACGCGCGAGCAGGGCACCGGCGTCGGCCTCGCCGAGGTGCACAAGATGGTCGTGAGCCACGGCGGCTCGGTCGAGGTGCGCGAGCGCCCCGGCGGCGGTGCCGTCTTCCTCGTGCATCTGCCGCTCGAGGAACGCGCATGAGGAGCGTGCCGGGGCCGGAGACCCGCCTGCTCGTGGTCGAGGACAACCGCGCGCTCCGCGTCGGCATGGCGCGCGCGCTCGCCGAGCGCTTCGACGTGGTGGACGTGGAGGACCGTGGCGACGCCGCGCTCGCTCGCCTGCGCGACACCGGCGTCGAGCCGTACGACGTGATCGTCACCGACCTGCGCATGCCCGGCGCGGACGGCCAGGCCGTCCTGCGTGCCGCGCAGGAGCGCAGCTCCCGCACCGCGGTGATCCTGGTGACGGCGTTCGCCTCGATCGATGCCGCGGTGGCAGCGATGAAGCACGGCGCCTTCGACTTCGTCGAGAAGCCGTTCCCCCTCGACGAGCTCGACGCCCGCGTGGTGAAGGCCCTCGGACACGCGCGCCTCGTCGGAGAGGTGACGACGCTGCGGGCGTCGCTCTCGGCCGGCCGCAGCGCGGACCAGATCGTCGGCCGCAGCGCCGCGCTCGCCGTCGCCGTCGAGCTCGCGCAGCGCGTCGCCCCGATGCGCTCGACGGTGCTGCTCACCGGCGAGACCGGCACCGGCAAGGAGCTCGTGGCCGGGCTGATCCACCAGTCCTCGACGCGCGCCGCCGGCCCGTTCGTCAAGGTGAACTGCGCGGCGCTGCCCGAGACGCTGCTCGAGTCCGAGCTGTTCGGGCACGAGAAGGGCGCCTTCACCTCGGCCGATCGCGTTCGCATCGGCCGCTTCGAGCAGGCCAACGGCGGGACGCTGTTCCTCGACGAGGTCGGCGATCTCTCGCTCGCCACGCAGGCCAAGCTGCTGCGCGCGCTGCAGGACCAGGAGTTCCAGCGTCTCGGCGGCACGCGCGCGCTGCGCACGGACGCGCGCATCGTCGCGGCCACGAACCGCGACCTCGAGCGCGCCATCGCGCAGCGGCGACTTCCGCGAGGATCTCTACTTCCGGCTCAACGTCATCACCATCCCGCTGCCGCCGCTGCGCGAGCGCCCCGACGACATCGAGTCGCTGGCGCTGCACTTTCTCGAGCAGTTCGGCCACGAGCTCGGCCGCCCGCGCAACGGCTTCTCGCCGGACGCGCGCGACGCGTCTGCTCGCGCACCCTTGGCCCGGGCAACGTCCGCGAGCTGCGCAATGCGATCGAGCGCGCGGTGCTGCTGTCCGAGGGCGTCCGGGTCGAGGCCACGGACCTGCGCTTCGGCTCGGCGTCCAACTCCCTGGCGGGGGACTGGCGGCCGTCGCTGCCCGCCGCCGGCGTCAGCATGGACGAGATCGAGCGTGCCGTGGTGATCGAGGCCCTCGAACGTCACGCATTCGTGCAGAAGGAGGCGGCCGCCTGGCTCGGGATCTCGCGCCGCAAGCTCAACTACATGATCCAGAAGATGCGGCTCACCCATCCGAGCTGGCGAAGGAATCGTGACGACACCAGCGACGTCTCCTAGCCTAAGCGTCTCCTGCCCGGCGAGGACCGTCATGATCCGCTTCCGAGTCGTCTGCACGCTCCTCCTGAGCCTCGTGCTCGCCTGTCACAGCCAGGAGGCCCGGCTCAAGCAACACCAGGATGCCGGCGACGCGTTCCTGAAGGAACAGAAGTGGGCGGAGGCCGAGCTCGAGTTCAAGAACGCGCTCTCCGTCGATCCGAACAGCGCCCCTGCCCACTACGGCCTGGCGCTGGCGTTCCTCGGCGAGAAGGATCCGCGGCGCGCCTATTGGGAGCTGGAGGAGACGGTCCGGCTCGATCCCAAGAACGTCGAAGCGCGTCTGCGTCATGGCGAGTTCCTGCTGTTCGGCAAGAAGGAAGAGCTCACGCGCGCGGTGGAGAGCGCCAACGCGATCCTCGCGATCGAGCCGAAGCGCTGGGAGGCGCTGCTGCTCAAGGCGCGCGCCCTCGCGGCACTCGGCCAGACGGACGACGCAGGCGCCGCCTACGCGGGCGCCGTCGAGGCCGCACCCGACGAGCCGCTGCCGCTGCTGCTGCTCGCCAACCACCAGCGCACGATGGGCAAGAAGAAGGAGGCCGAGGCGTCGTTCACCAAGCTCACCGAGCTCCATCCCGCCGTCGGCAGCTGGACCGCGCTCGCGGCCTTCCTGGCCGGCGAGGGCCGCGACGCCGAATCCGAAGCCGCCTTTCGCAAGGCGATCGAGATCGCGAAGCCGGAGGAGCGCACCGCGGCCTGGTCCGCGCTCGCGAGCTTCCTGATCGCCAAGGACCGCACCGCTGACGCCGAGGCGGTGCTGAAGAGTGCGCTGGCCAGCGACCCCGGGAACCTCGAGCTGATCTATGCGCTCGCTCGCTTCTATCACGGCGCTGGCCGCACCGCCGAGGCGGACCAGATGATCGAGGAGGCGACGCGCGCGAAGCCCGACGACGCGGCGCCGCTGCTGCTGCTGTCCTCCTACCGCGGCCGTATCGGCGATCTGCCCGGCGCGCTCGACGCGGCGGAGCGTGCGCTCAAGGTCGCGCCCGACGACTCACTCGCGAAGCTGCGCCGCGCGGAAGTGCTGATCGACATGGGCTTCCGCGACAACGACGACTCGAAGATCGCCCAGGGCAAGGCCGTGGTGGATGCGGTGCTCGCGAAGGAAGACGGCAAGCCCGAGGCGCTCTTCGTGCTCGCGAAGGTGGACCTGGCGCGGCACCAGCAGGAGGATGCGATCGCGGCGCTGCGGCGCGCGCTCGACTCCCGGCCGGACTGGTCGCAGGCGCACTATCTGCTCGGCACGGCGATGTTCTTCGACGGCGACTACTCCGGCGCCCGCGGCGAGATCGTGCGCTCGATCGAGCTCGATCCCAACAGCGTCGATGGCTACAAGATGCTCTCGCGCGTCCACGCCAAGCTCGGCGACCACGCGCTCGCGGTGGAGGCGGGCGAGCGCGCCCTGGCCCGCGACCCCGGCGACGTCGCCACGCGCATCCAGGTGGCGCAGAGCCTCGTCCAGGATCGGCGCTTCGACGAGGCGCTCGGCCGGCTGCTCGCGATCCCGGAGGAGAAGCGGGGCGCGGAAGGCAACTTCGCGATCGGCCGGGTCTACGCGTTCCGGGAGGAGTGGGCGAATGCGCGCAAGCATCTCGACCGCGCGCTCGAGGCGATGCCCGCCAACCCGGAGGTGCTCTCGGCCCTCGTCCAGGTGGATGCGCGCGAGGGCAAGCTCGCCGATTCGTACGCGCGAATCCGCGCTGCGCGCGACGCGCACCCCGACGACGCGAGGCTGCAGATTCTCTACGGCGAGATGTCGGCGGCCGCGCGGAGGGGCGACGAGGCCGAAGCCGCGTTCCGCAAGGCGATCGAGGTCGACCCGAACGCTCTCGCCGCCTACACCAGCCTCGCAGGCCTGTTCGTGGCGACGGGCCGCACGGACGAGGCGATCGCCACCTACGAGCGCGCGCTCGAGCAGAGCCCGAAGT
This sequence comes from uncultured delta proteobacterium, assembly GCA_963716895.1. Classification (GTDB taxonomy): domain Bacteria; phylum Myxococcota_A; class UBA9160; order UBA9160; family UBA6930; genus JBFIYM01. The sequence continues at coordinate 517,150 of CAVQUJ010000010.1, read as the reverse complement.
CGGGCTCGCTGCATCTGCTGCTCGCCTCCCTGCTCGAGGCCGCCGGGCGCCTCGAGGAAGCGATCGGGCACTACGAGTCCGCGATCGAGATCGATCCCGACCTCGCCATCGCGAAGAACAACCTCGCCTACCTGATGGCGGATCGCGGCAAGGACCTCGACCGCGCGCTCGATCTGGCGCAGGAGGCGAAGGCCAAGCTGCCGGACAACCCGAACGCCGCCGACACCCTGGGCTGGGTGCTCTACAAGAAGAACGTGCCGGCCGCCGCGATCGGCTACCTGCGCGAGGCCGTGGGCGGGCTCAAGCCCGACGACCCCAGCCTGCCCCTGGTACGTCACCACCTGGCGCTCGCCTACGAGGCGAACTCGGAGCAGCAGCAGGCGATCGAAGTGCTCGAGCAGGCCGTCACGGAGCTCGAGGCGCTGCGCACCGGCGCCGACGGCCGGGTGCGCCCCGAGGCCCCCTGGGCCCAGGACGTCCGGGACCAGCTCAGCCGCCTCCGGGGCAAGCCAGTGACGCCCGGCCAGGGGACGCCGCGACCGGCCACCGGGTAGGGCCAGCGGATGCGAGCGGCGCCATGGGCTGCGCCGCCGGGCGTGGCGTCACAGGTCGGGTTCAAGGCGACGCGCCTACCGGCCGATGAGCCGGCCGAGCCCGTGCGCCTCGATTGGGTGCGAGCGGGCCCGGAGGGGGAAGCCCATGACTTTCTCGAAGCTCGCGATTGCCGCGGCGCTGTCTCTCGTGCTGGCTCACGGAGCCGTTGCCGAGGAGGCCGCGCCCGTCGCGCCGGCGCCCGCACCCACGCCCGAAATGGCGCCGGCGGCCGCCGAGCCTGCGGAGGCCACCGCGGCCGAGGCGGCGCCTGCCGAGGCAGCGCCGGCCGAAACCACGCCCGCCGAGGCCACCTCGGACGAGGCCGCTCCCGCCGAGGCGACGTCCGCGGAAGCGCCCGCCGAGCTGGCACCGGCGGATTCGGCGTCCGCGCCCGCTCCGGAAGCCGCGCCCGCGGCGGAAGCCAAGAAGCCCGGCCACCAGGTCGAGCTCGGCCCGGTCGGCCACGACGAGAAGGGCCGTCCGGGTCGCATCCACGTCGTGAGCAAGGGCGACACGCTCTGGGACATCTCCGACGCCTACCTGGGCACGCCCTGGGTGTGGCCGTCGGTCTGGAAGGACAACGGCGAGGTCAAGAATCCTCACCTGATCTATCCGGGCGACCGGATCTGGATCAGCCCCTTCGAGATGCGGAAGGTCACCGCCGCCGAGGCCGAGGCGCTGCTCGCACCGCAGGGCCCCGCCGCGGCCGCCGCGGCGCCGGCCGCGCTGGCCGAGAGCGACGCGATGCCGACCACGCGCTCGCTCGGCAGCTACCACTACCCGGAGGTCGACAGCACCGGCTTCGTCACGCGCGAGCAGTACGAGGGCGCGGGCACGATTCTCGACAGTGCGCTGCCCCGCAAGTGGCTGGACCAGGAGTCCGAGGTCGTGATCGGCTTCGGCGCCGGCGAGGTCCAGGTCGGCGACCAGTTCGACATCTTCCGCACCGAGGCGCGCGTCACCGACCTCGATACCGGCTCCCACTACGGCTACGCGACCAAGCAGCTCGGCTGGCTCGAGGTCACGCGGGTGGACGAGGAGAGCGCGCGGGCGATCATCCGCATCTCGCGCGCGGAGATCCAGCGCGGGGACCACCTGCTGCCCCGCCGCGTGCGCTCGATGGACATCCCGATCGCCGCGTCGCCCGGGCCCGTCGAGGGCCGCGTGGTCCACACGCCCGATCGGCGCCTCCAGATGGCGCAGATCGACGTGGTGTACCTCGATCGCGGCACGAAGGACGGGCTCGCCGTCGGCAGCCCGCTCGAGATCTATCGGCCCCTCGGCGAGCACGGCTCGGCCGTGGACGAGGCCCAGCACCAGGAGCGCCGCATCCCGGATCACGTGGTTGCGAAGCTGCTGGTGGTGGACGTGTACGACGACACCGCCGTGGCGGTGGTGACGCACACGACCGAGGAGTTGAACCGCGGCGACCACTTCCGCGGGGCGGACTCGATCGAGCCGTAACGGTCGCCGGCGGGGGAGGAGGCGGGTCGGACCGGGCGCACGCCTGCGCTCCACGCCCGATGACTCCGCTCGCCTCGCGCGAGGCGAAGCCTCGCGTGGGCTCGCTGCGCGCTTCGCTTGCGCGTTCGCACGCGCCGGCGGCGTTGCCGTGAGGAAGGTGCCCCGCTAGAAGGCAGGGGCCCGGTCCCGCGGAGTCTGCTGTGGACGTGCTCGATGCGCGGGACGGCGCTTGTCGCGGGCGCCTTCTGGCGTGGCTCGCGGTGCAGCGGCGGTATGCGCTGGCGCCGCAGAAGCTGCCGGCGGAGATCCGGTCCGAGAGCGCGCTCGCGGCGCCGCTCGCGGTGGCGTCGGTGTCGCCGCTCGGCGCGGCGGAGGCGGAGCGCACGCTCGCGGTGCTCGCGCGGCACGGCGTGCAGGGGGTGCCGATCGCTTCGCCGGCGTACCCGGAGCGCCTGCGCCGGCTCCCGGATGCGCCGGCCCTGCTGCTCGTGCGTGGCACGCCCGCGCTCTTGCTGGTGCGCGCCGTCGCGATCGTGGGCGCTCGCGCTCCGACCGAGCTCGGGCGTGCCACCGCGCGTCGCTTCGCGTTCGATCTCGCCCGCTCGGGCCTCGCCGTCGTGTCGGGCCTCGCGCGGGGCATCGATGCCGCCGCGCACGAAGGCGCGCTCGCGGCGGGCGGCGCCACCCTCGCATTCCAGGCGTGTGGCCCCGATCTCGTCTACCCGGCCGCGCACCGCGCGCTCGCGGAGCGCATCGCGGGGCAGGGGGCCGTGCTGACCGAGTTTCTGCCGGGCACCCCGCCGCTCGCCGCCTACTTCCCGCTGCGCAATCGCCTGATCAGCGCGCTCGCCGAGGCGGTGATCGTGGTGGAGGCGCGCGAGCGCAGCGGCTCGCTGGTGACCGCGCGCTGCGCGGCCGACCAGGGCATCGACGTGTGGGCCGTGCCCGGCCCGCTCGATGCGCCGACGAGCCTCGGGCCGAACCGGCTGATCCAGCAGGGCGCGAGACTCCTGCTCGACGCCGCCGACGTGCTCCACGAGCTCGGGGTCGTTCGGCCGGAGCCTCCGCCAAGCCCGGCGCAGTCGCCGGCGGGCCCGCTCGCCCGCGCCATCCTGCGGGCGCTACGCACGCGCGCGCTCACGCGCGACGACCTCGCGCACGAGCTCGCGCGCTCGCCGTCCGAGCTCGCGGCGGCGCTGCTCGAGCTCGAGCTGGCCGGGCGCTTGCGCGAGGAGCGGGACGGCAGCCTGCGCGTGGTGCGAGCCCCGCCGCTATGATGCGGCCCGTGCGAGTCGTCGTGGTGGGCGCCGGTCTCGCCGGCTCGGAAGCGGCCTGGCAGCTGGCCGAGCGGGGCGTGGACGTCCGGCTCCATGAGATGAAGCCGGCGCGCTTCTCACCTGCGCACGCGAGCCCCGAGCTCGCCGAGCTGGTGTGCAGCAACTCGTTGCGCGCAGCGGCGCCCACGAACGCGGTGGGCCTGCTGAAGGAGGAGATGCGGCGGCTCGGCTCGCTCGTGATGCGCGCCGCGGATGCGACGGCGGTGCCGGCCGGCCGCGCGCTCGCGGTGGACCGCATCGAGTTCTCGCGCTTCGTGACGAGCGAGATCGAGTGCCATCCGCGCATCGAGCTCCGGCGGGAGGAGCTGTCGGCCTTGCCCGAAGCCGAGCTCGTCGTGCTCGCGACGGGCCCCCTCACCTCGGCGCCGCTCGCGGCGGAGCTCCAGGCGCTGGTCGGCGAGCAGTCGCTCTACTTCTACGACGCGATCTCGCCCATCGTCTACGCCGACTCGCTCGACACGACGCTCGCCTTCCGCGCCTCGCGCTGGGAGGACGGCGACGGCGACTACTGGAACCTCGCGCTCGACCGCGCGCAGTACGAGGCCTTCGTCGCTGCCCTCGTGGCGGCCGACACGGTGCCGCTGCACCCGTTCGAGGCCGGCCTCTACTTCGAGGGCTGCCTGCCCATCGAGGAGATGGCGCGCCGCGGCCCCGAGACGCTCCGCTTCGGCCCGATGAAGGCGGCGGGCCTGCGCGATCCACGCACCGGGCGCTGGCCGCACGCGGTGGTGCAGCTCCGGCACGAGGACAAGCGAGGGGTGGCGTTCAATCTGGTGGGCTTCCAGACCAAGCTGCGCGTCGCAGATCAGCAGCGCATCCTGCGCTCGTTGCCCGGCCTCGAGCAGGCCGTCTTCGCGCGCTACGGCTCGGTGCACCGCAACACCTTCGTGAACGCGCCGCGTCTGTTGGCGCCGACGCTCGAGCTGCTCGCGCGGCCGGGGCTCTACCTGGCAGGGCAGATCGCCGGCGTCGAGGGCTACGTCGAGAGCGCCGCGCTCGGGTGGCTGGCGGGCGTGAACGCGGCGTTCCGCGCCGCGGGGCGGCCGGCGCCGGAGCCCGACCCCTCTACCGCTCATGGCGCGCTGCTGCACCACCTGCGCGAGGCACGCGCGCGCGACTTCCAGCCGAGCAACGTGAACTTCGGGCTGTTCCCGCCGCTCGAAGCGGCGGGGCGCATGCCGCGGCCCGAGAAGAACCGCCGCCTCGCCGAGCGCGCGCTCGCGGCGCTCGAGCGCTATCGCCTCGCGGCGGCGCCCGAGGCTCTCGCTTGAGCTGGAGCCTCGCGCAGGCCATCGAGCGCTTCGATCTGCACCTGCGGGCCGAGCGCAGCCTCTCGCCCCACACCGTGCGCGCCTACCGCTCCGATCTGCGCCAGTTCGCGGCCCTCGCGGGCGCGAAGAAGCCCGCGGCGCTCCGCCCGGACGACGTGCGGCGCTTCCTGGCCGAACGCCACGCGCACGACGCGGCCGCGAGCCTCGGTCGCAAGCTCGCCGCGCTGCGCGCCTTCTTCCGCTTCCTCGTGCGCGAGGGCGTGGTCGAGGCCGACCCGAGCGCGGGGATCCCGGCGCCACGCACGCCGCGCCGGCTGCCGCGCCCGCTCGCGGTGGACGACTGTAACGTGCTGATGAGCCCGACGCAGAAGGAAGAGGGGCCTGCGGAGCTCCGGGATGCCGCCCTCGTCGAGCTGCTGTACGGGGCCGGGCTGCGCGTCGGCGAGCTCGTCGCGCTCGACGTGCGCGACGTGGACCTGACGCGCGGCGAGGTACGCGTGCAGGGCAAGGGCGGGAAGGAGCGGGTGGTGCCGTTGCCCGGTGCGGCCCGCGCGGCGCTCGCGGCCTGGCTCGCGCCGCGCCGCCGGCCCGGCGTGCTCGCCGAGCCGCTGTTCACGGCGCTGCGCGCGCGCCGGGGGGAGTCGCCCCGCCGGCTGGACGTGCGCGACGTGCGCCGGCGCCTCGCGCAGCGGGCGCTCGCGGCGGGGCTCTCGGATCGCGTGCATCCGCACCGCCTGCGGCACAGCTACGCGACGCACCTGCTCGACATGGGTGCCGACCTCCGCGCCATCCAGGAGCTGCTCGGCCACGCCAGCCTCTCCACGACGCAGAAGTACACCGCCGTCTCAGCGGAGCGTCTGGTCGCCGTGTACGATCGCGCTCATCCGAGGGCCCGCGGAACGAAGCGAACGGACCGGCGAGCGGAGCCGAACGGAGATCGCAAAGGCCCGAAGAGGAGTGCCAGCTGACGCAGGCGCGCGCGACGACGGTGCTGGCGGTGATTCGGGACGGCCGGATCGCGCTGGCGGCGGACGGGCAGGTCACCGTCGGCAACGCCGTGATGAAGCACGGCGCGCAGAAGGTGCGGAAGTCGCAGAACGGCCGCGCGCTCTACGGCTTCGCGGGCGGTGCCGCCGACGCGCTCGCGCTCTCCGAACGGCTCGAGTCGAAGCTCGAGGCCTATCCCGGCAACGTGCGGCGCGCGGCGGTCGAGCTCGCGCGCGAGTGGCGGATGGACCGCGCGCTGCGCCGCCTCGAGGCCATGCTGCTGGTCGGCGACGCCGACGCTGTGCTGCTGGTCTCGGGCAACGGCGACGTGATCGAGCCCGACGACGGCATCGCCGCGATCGGCTCCGGCGGCTCCTTCGCGCTGGCCGCGGCGCGCGCGCTCGCGCGCCACACCGACCGCGATGCCGAGACCATCGCGCGCGAGGCGCTCGCCATCGCGGCGGAGATCTGCATCTACACCAACGACCGCATCCAGGTCGTGACGCTGCCGTGAGCGAGGCGCCCACCTTCACGCCGCGCGAGATCGTCTCCGAGCTCGACCGCTACGTGGTCGGCCAGCGCGAGGCGAAGCGCGCCGTGGCGATCGCGCTGCGCAACCGCTGGCGCCGCCAGCGTGTGACCGGCGAGCTGCGCGACGAGATCGCGCCGAAGAACATCATCATGATCGGGCCCACCGGCGTGGGCAAGACGGAGATCGCGCGCCGTCTCGCACGGCTCGCGCAGGCGCCGTTCCTCAAGGTCGAAGCCTCGAAGTTCACCGAGGTGGGCTACGTCGGGCGCGACGTCGAGTCGATCGTGCGCGATCTCACGGATCTCGCGGTGCAGCTCGTCTCCGAGGAGGAGAAGCGCACGGTGATGGCGAAGGCGCGCGAGCGTGCCGAGGAGCGCGTTCTCGAGGCGCTCGGCACGACGCCCGACGCGCTCGAGGGGATGCGCCGCCGGCTGCGCGACGGCGCGCTCGACGAGCAGGAGCTCGAGGTCGAAGCCGCGCCCGCCGCGGCCGCGCCGCCCACGCTCTCGGTGTTCACGCCGCAGGGCGTCGAGGACATGGGCAACCAGCTGCAGCAGCTGTTCGGCAACCTGTTCGGCGGCGCGCCGAAGAAGCGCCGCCTGAAGGTGCCCGCGGCGCTCGAGGCCTTCAGCGCCGAAGAGGCCGGGAAGCTGATCGACATGGATCGGGTGCGCGAGCTCGCGGTCACGCGCGTCGAGCAGACCGGCATCGTGTTCATCGACGAGATCGACAAGGTGGCGTCCGGCGCCGAACGGCGCGCCGGGGCCGACGTTTCGCGCGAGGGCGTACAGCGCGACCTGCTGCCCATCGTGGAGGGGTCGACCGTGCAGACACGCCACGGCCCCGTGCGCACGGACCACGTGCTCTTCATCGCCGCCGGCGCATTCCACGTGGCGAAGCCCTCGGACCTGATCCCCGAGCTGCAGGGGCGCTTCCCGATCCGGGTCGAGCTCGCGAGCCTCACGCGCGAAGACTTCGTGCGCATCCTCACCGAGCCGAAGAACTCGCTGGTGCGGCAGTACTCCGCGCTGCTGCGCACCGAAGGCGTCGAGCTCGAGTTCTCCGACGACGGGGTGCGCGCGATCGCCGAGATCGCGGCGCTCGCCAACGAGCGCGCCGAGAACATCGGCGCGCGACGCCTCCACACCGTGATGGAGCGTCTACTCGACGAAGTGAGCTTCGACGCGCCGGACCGCGGCGGCTCGCACATCCTCGTGGATGGGCCGTTCGTGCGCGAGCGCCTCGAGCCGCTCGTGCGGGACGAGGACCTGTCCCGCTATATCCTGTGACCCTCCGGAGCGGCCCATGGGCGACGCGCGCATTCTCGTGGTGGACGACGAGCGCTTCTTTCGAGAAGCGATTCGCGATGCGTTGACGCCGGCCGGCTTCGCCGTGGAGCTCGCAGCCACGGGGCAGGAGGCGCTCGACAAGCTGGCCGACCCCGCGCTCGGCGTCGTGGTGCTCGACCTCCAGCTGCCGGATCTGCACGGGCTCGAGGTGTTCCGCCGCGCGACGCGCCTCCGGCCCGAGCTGCGCGTGGTGATCCTCTCCGCGCACACCGAGCAGCAGCACGTGCTCGAGGCGCTGCGGCTCGGCGCCTGCGACTACCTGGCGAAACCGCTGCACGAGGAGGAGCTCGTGCTGGCCGTGCGGCGCGCGCAGGGGAGCTTCGCCCTCGAGGCCGGCTGGAACGGGCTGCGCGAGCGCGTCGGCCGGCTCGAGACGGCGATCTCGGCGCTCTGGGAGAGCGCGAGCACCTCCGCGCCGCCGGAACCCGCGAAGCTCCGCGAGCTCGTGGTGCGCACGGTGTCCGAGGTGCTCGGCGCGAATCGCACCTCGCTGCTGCTGCTCGACGAGGGGCCTGGCGAGCTGCGCGTCGCGGCTACGCACGGGCGGAAGATCCCCGACGAGGGGCTCGATCCGGTGCGCGTGGGCGAGGGCGTGGCGGGCGTCGCTTTGGCGCGCGCGCAGCCGATCCTCGTCTCCGACGTGGGCGCGGACGCGCGCTTTCCCGACCGCGCGGGCGAGCGCGGCTACGACTCCGCCTCCTTTGCCGTGGCGCCTCTCGTCTCGGGCTCGCACGCGATCGGCGTGCTCTGCGCGACCGATCGGCGCGGCGGCCCGATGGACGCCGACGACCTGGCGGTGCTCCGGATCCTCGCCCAGCAGGTGGCGCGGCTGCTCGATCGGCCCGAGCCCGCGCGCCGCGAGCGAGCCCGAGACGCTGGCCGAGCCCGAGGACGCACTCGAGCTCGGCGCCGAGACGCCCATCGAGGCGATCCCGGGCGGCGACGGGCGCGGCGCCGGGTTGGTGCGCGAGATCTGCGAGGCGGTCACCGCCGAGGTCGAGCCGCAGCGCATCCTGACGGCGGCGCTCGAACGGATCGGCCGCTCGCTCGGCGCGGCGCCCGTCTCGCTCTACCTCGCGAGCGGCGCGCGCGACGCGCTGGTGCGCGAAGCCGAGTGGGACGGCGGCGTGCGCAGCGACCGCGCACGCCTGCCGCTCGGCGCGGGCCTGACCGGCTTCGTGTTCGAGAGCGGCGGCATCGTGGCGAGCGACGCGCCGGCGCGCGATCCGCGCTTCGCGGCGGCGATCGACACGCCGGCCGACGGCGCCGTCCTGCCGCTCGTCTGTGGACCGATCCGCTTCCGGGGCCGCACGCTCGGCGTGTTCCGCGCCTTCCCGGAGGCGCCGAGCGAAGCCTCGCCGGCGCTCGCCGAGCTGCTCGCCGCCGCGCTCTCCGCGGCCGTTCGGAACGTGCTGCTCTATCGCAATCTGGTGCAGACGATCGAAGAGGTCGCCGTGGCGCGGCGCGAAGGCGGCAAGGAGAGATGAGCGGTGGTCCAGAAGTGGATCGACAAGGCCGAGGTGCTGATCGAGGCGCTGCCCTACATCCGGCGCTTCCTCGACAAGACCATCGTCATCAAATACGGCGGCCACGCCATGATCGACGAGGACCTGCGCGCGTCCTTCGCCGTCGACGTCGTGTTGTTGAAGTACATCGGGCTCAAGCCGGTGATCGTGCACGGCGGCGGGCCGCAGATCGAGCGCACGCTCGAGCGCCTCGGCATCGAGTCGTCCTTCGTGAAGGGCCTGCGCGTCACCGACGACGCCACCATGGAGGTGGTCGAGATGGTGCTCGGCGGCTCGGTGAACCGTGAGATCGTCGAGCTGATCCAGCGCGGCGGCGGACAGGCGATGGGCCTCACCGGCAACGACGGACGCATGCTGCTGGTGCGGCGCCGCGAAGGGCTCGGCCGCGTGGGCGAGGTCGTCGCGGTGGACCCGGCGCCGATCAAGGCGGCCAGCGACGCGGGCTTCATCCCGGTGATCGCGCCGCTCGGCGTGGACGCGCACGGCGTCACCCACAACGTCAACGCGGACGAGGCGGCCGGCGCGATCGCGCGCGCACTCCAGGCGGAGAAGTTCATCCTGCTGACGGACGTCGAGGGCGTGCGCGATGCGAGCGGGCGGCTGGTGGGCCAGCTGACGGAGCCCGAGGTCAAGAAGCTCCTCGCCGAGGGCACGATCCAGGGGGGCATGATCCCGAAGGTCGAGTGCTGCCTCGAGGCGCTGCGCGGCGGCGTGGCGCGCGCGCACATCGTGGACGGCCGCATCCTGCACGCGATCCTGCTCGAGATCTTCACGGACGGCGGCGTCGGCACCCTCCTCACGCTACGCCCCGGCGGAGGACGAACCCCGAGGGGGAAGGCCCCCAAGGCGGCCGGTAGCTAGGCGCCCGATCTCCCCGCGCCAGCGCCGGATCTCCGCTCAGCTTCCCTCCGCGAACCGCCGATGAGCGGGCGTTGGCCGGTGCGCGTGCGCGCGCCGGCTGGGCCGACGTCCGAGGAGTCGAATGCGCCTGGCCGACCAGAGCGGGGACGAGGACAGCGTGATGCGAATCGCAGCGGAGTGTGATCCCAGCACGCTCACGCTCACGCCCGCGGAAGGCTTCCTGCTCTCGCGCATCGATGGCCGCACCAGCCGCGGCGTGCTGCGCCGGATCGGCGCCCTCGCGCCCGCCGAGATCGACCGCTGCCTCGAGCGTTGGCTGAAGGAGGGGGTGCTCGAGCTGGTCCGGCCCGCCACGGCCGAGGCCGCGCGCAGCGCGCCCCCAGCGCCGCCTCCGGCTCCCGCCGCCGCCCCGCCCCCGGCCGCGAGCGGGCTGCCTGCGATCGATCCCTCGCTCGAGCTCGACGTCGAGGTGCAGCAGGAGCTGCTCGCCTTCGCCGCGAAGCTGCGGCGGCCGTACCACGAGATCCTCGGCGTGACGCGCGACGCCGACGCCCGCGCGATCAAGAAGGCGTACTTCGGGCTCTCGAAGCGGCTGCATCCGGACCGCTACTTCCGGCGCCGGATCGGCCCCTTCATGCCGCTCGTCGAGACGTGCTTCAAGAAGCTGCTCGAGGCCTACGAGCTGCTCTCGGACCCGCAGACGCGCGCCGAGGTGCAGGCCCAGGCCGCGGGCCCCGGCGCGGGAGCGCCCGCTCGCCTCTCGAGCCTCGACGCGCGCCGCCGCCTGCGCGAGCGCGTCGGCGCGCTGGCAGGCGCGAAGCGCGCGAGCGAAGAGCGCCGCCGCAAGGCGAAGGGCTTCTTCGAGGCGGGCATGGCGTCGTTTGCGAAGGAGCGCTGGCTCGAGGCGGCCGGCTCGGTGCGGCTCGCGATCGCCTTCGATCCCGAGAACGAGGCCTACCGCGAGCAGTTCGCCGGCGTGCAGCGCAAGGCTCACGACGAGCGGGCGCGCATGCTCGTGAAGCAGGCCGAGGCCGCGCTCGAGCTGCGAGATTTTCCGCAGGCCTCGAGCCTGTTCGAGGAAGCCGTGCACTACCGGCCGGCCGACGCCGAGCTGTCGATCCGCGCCGCGAAGCTGGCGTGGCAGGCGCTCGGCGAGCTGCGCCGCGCGAAGGAGCTGGCCTCCCACGCGGTCGAGCTGGCGCCGGAGAACGGCGGCTATCGGCGCGTGCTGGGCCTCGTGTACAAGGACGCCGGCCTCGCGGCGAATGCGAAACGCGAGCTCGAGGCTGCGCTGCGCATCGATCCGCAGGATTCCGAGGCCAAGGCGGCGCTGCGTGGGCTCTGAACGGGTGCGACGAGAGGGGATGAGATGGGCCGAGTGATCGGAATCGACCTGGGAACCACGAACTCGTGCGTGGCCGTGCTCGAGAACGGACAGCCGTCCGTGATCCCGAACTCCGGCGGCTACAAGACCACGCCCTCGATGTTCGCGATCACCCAGGACGGCAAGCGTCTGGTCGGCCACCTGGCGAAGCGCCAGGCGATCACCAACGCCCGCAACACCGTATTCGCGGCGAAGCGCCTGATCGGACGGCGCTTCGACTCGACCGAGGTGCAGCGCTCGGCAGAGCTGTGCGCGTACGAGATCACGAAGGGCCCGAACGACGACGCGCGCATCGAGATCGGCGGCAAGACCTTCACCTGTCCCGAGATCTCGGCGTTCATCCTGCGCGAGATGCGGCGCGTGGCCGAGGAGTATCTCGGCGAGCCGGTGAGCGAAGCGGTGATCACCGTCCCCGCCTACTTCAACGACGCGCAGCGCCAGTGCACCAAGGACGCGGGCAAGATCGCGGGCCTCGAGGTGCTGCGCATCGTGAACGAGCCTACCGCGGCCGCGATGGCGTACGGCATGAACCGCACGGGCCACGAGAAGCTCGCGGTCTACGACCTCGGCGGCGGCACCTTCGACATCTCGGTGCTCGAGATGAGCGAGGGCGTGATCGAGGTGCTCGCCACGGCGGGCAACACGTTCCTCGGCGGCGAGGACTTCGACCGGCGCATCGTCGAGCACCTGCTCAGCGGCTTCAAGGAGAGCGAAGGCATCGACCTGTCGGGCGACCCGATGGCGCTGCAGCGCCTCAAGGACGCCGCCGAGAAGGCGAAGTGCGACCTGTCCGCTCGCGAGCGCGTCGAGGTGAACCTGCCCTTCATCGCGACGGGCTCGAACGGGCCCGTGCACCTCTCGATCGAGATCACGCGCGAGGCCCTCGAGCGACTCGTGGACGACATCGTGCGCGGCACGCTCAAGATCGTGGACCAATGCCTCCAGGACGCCGGGCTCAAGAAGAGCGATCTCGACCAGGTGATCCTCGTCGGCGGCCAGACGCGCATGCCGCTGGTGCAGCAGGCCGTGGCCGAGTACTTCGGCAAGCGGCCGCACAAGGGCGTGAACCCCGACGAGGTGGTGGCGGTGGGCGCCGCGATCCAGGGTGAGACGCTGGTCACCAAGGACGAGAACCTGCTGCTGCTCGACGTGACGCCTCTCTCGCTCGGCATCGCCACCTTCGGCGGCCACTTCGCGAAGCTGATCGAGCGCAACACCACGGTGCCGGTCTGCAAGAGCCACATCTTCACCACCACCCGCGACAACCAGTCGGCGGTGAAGATCCGCGTGCTCCAGGGCGAGTCCGACGTGGCGCAGGAGAACGACCTGCTCGGCGAGTTCGTGCTGTCGGGCATCCGTCCCGCGCGGAAGGGCGAGCCCGAGATCGAAGTCTCCTTCGACATCGACGCCAACGGCATCGTGAGCGCCTCGGCGCGCGATCAGGCGACCGGCAAGGAGCAGTCGATCACCGTCAACGCGACCGGCACCCTCTCCGAGGAAGAGATCCAGAAGATCATCGAGGAGCAGGAGCTCTACGAGGTGCAGCTCAAGGAGTAGGCCCCATGGCCGAGAGTCCGAGAGAGCGCACGGCTCGCCTGCTGGCAAAGGGTCTCGAGCTCTTCGGTCAGGATCGCATCGAACAGGCGGTTGCCTGCTGGCGCGAAGTGCTGGCGCTCGACCCCGGGCATCGGGAGGCGCGCGACTACCTCGAGAGCGCGGGCGTCACGATCGCTTCCGGCGACGAGCGGGCGGTCGTGGCGAGGGGCCTCGCGCTGGCCGAGCAGGGCGACCCCGAGCAGGCCCTGAAGCTCCTCGCGGACGCGACGCAGCGCGCGCCGCAGGATCTCGAGGCGCAGGCTGCGTTCGATCTGCTGCGCGCGCATCGCTACGCGAAGGACCGCGCGCGCATCGGGAGCGGCAGCGGCCGGCCGCGCCTCAAGGTCGGCCCCGAGCAGCTGCTGCGCTTCGATCTGCCTCCCGAGGCGGGCTTCCTCCTCTCGATGCTCGACGGCCGCACGCGCATCGAGGAGCTGCTCACCGTCTCCGGCCTCGACGCGTTCGAGGTGCTGCATCTCCTGGTCCGGCTCGAGACGGACGGCATCGTCGAGATCACGCAGTGATCGCCGAACGCACGCTGCTCTCGTACCTCGACGCGCCCGTGGTGATCGGCGACCCCGACGGCTGCGCCGTCTACGTGAATCCCGCCTTCGAGGTACGTTTCGAGCGCGCGGTGGGTCGCGTGCCCGGGGCGCCGCTCGCGGAGCTGTTCGAGGGTGGCGCCCGGGAAGCGGTGCTGCGCGCGGTGGTGGTGGCGTGCACGCAGGGCGAGAGCGTGAGCTTCCGGCTGCGCGAGGGGTCCGTCGGCTTCTCGGCCGTGGCGTCGCCGATCCAGGCGCAAGGCGAGCAGGTCGGCGTGGTGATCCTGCTGAAGGAGGAAGTCGAAGGGCTCGAGCGCGTGCTCGCCCTCCACCGCGAGATGGAACGGCCCCTCGACGAGCTCGGCCAGGTGCTCCAGCAGCTGCTCGAGCTGGCCGGCGACTCGCGCGACGCGCGCCTGCGCTCGCTGCTCGGTGACGCCCAGCAGGCCATGGGCCGCCTGCGCAAGGGCACGGACGAAGTGCACGCGGTGCTCACCGGCGCGCGCGGGCCGGGCCCGGCCCAGCCGGCGCCCGCGAAGGGCGCCGCGAAGGGCTACGAGCCGGCGGGCCTGCTGCATCGCATCGCGGCGCGCGCCGAGCGCGGGCAGGGCGCCTCCACCGCGCCCATCGAGGTGGTTGCGACGCCCGGTTTGCCGAGCCTGCCGGGAGACCCGCGGCGGGTGGAAGCGTTGCTGCTGCGCCTCGTCGAAGCGCGGCTCGCGTCCGGCGGCACGCTGGACCGGCTCGTGCTGACTGCGCGCACGGCGGGCACTGGCGCCGCGCGTGCGTTGCTCGTCTCGCTCTGCGAGCTCGGGCCGGCGCCGGCGGGCGGCGCCCCGCCCGACGCCCCGCAGCTGCGCGAAGAAGCGGCGGCGCTCGGCGCGGAGATCCGCGCCGTGGCTCACCCGCGCCTCGGCCGCGCGACGACGCTGCGACTCAAGCTGCCGGCCTGAGCGCAGGCGGCGCCTTCGTTACTCTCGGGCCTCTCCGCGGGAGGAACCTCGATGGCCCGGAAGGGCTCCGTGCGACGCGTCTGCCTGGCCTACAGCGGGGGGCTCGATACCTCCGTGATCCTGCGCTGGCTCATCGAGGAGTACGGCTGCGAGGTCGTGGCGTTCTGCGCGGACGTCGGGCAGGAGGAGGAGCTCTCGGGCCTGCCCGACAAGGCGAAGGCCACCGGCGCCGCCGACTGCGTGGTGCGCGACGTGCGCGAGGAGTTCGTGCGCGACTTCGTGTTCCCGGCGCTGCGCGCCGGCGCGATGTACGAGGGCCACTACCTGCTCGGCACCTCGCTCGCGCGCCCGATCATCGCGAAGCACCAGGCCGAGGTCGCGCGCGCCACCGGCTGCGACGCCGTCGCGCACGGCGCCACCGGCAAGGGCAACGACCAGGTGCGCTTCGAGCTGACCTACCGCGCGCTCGCCCCGGAGCTCGCGGTGATCGCGCCCTGGCGCGAGTGGGACCTCCGCTCGCGCACCGACTGCATGGCCTACGCGCAGAAGCACGGCATCCCCGTCACCGCGACGGTGAAGAAGCCCTACTCGATGGACCGCAACCTGCTCCACATCTCCTACGAGGGCGGCATCCTCGAGGATCCGTGGCGCGCGCCCGACGAGTCGATGTTCCTGCTGACCGTCTCGCCCGAGGACGCGCCCGACACCGCGGCGGAGCCGGTGATCGGCTTCGAGCGCGGCACGCCGGTCTCGATCGACGGCGAGAAGCTCTCGCCGGCGGTGCTGCTGAAGCGCCTCAACCAGCTGGCCGGCGCGCACGGCGTGGGGCGCCTCGATCTGGTCGAGAACCGCTTCGTGGGCCTCAAGTCGCGCGGCGTCTACGAGACGCCCGGCGGCACCGTGCTGCACCTCGCGCACCGCGCGGTCGAGTCGCTCACGCTGGACCGCGAGGTGATGCACGAGCGCGATCGCCTGATGCCGCGCGTCGCGGAGCTGATCTACTACGGCTTCTGGTACTCGCCCGAGCTCGACTTCCTGCGCGCCGCGATCGAGAAGTCGCAGGAGAACGTGACCGGCGAGGCCCGCGTCCGGCTCTTCAAGGGCAACGCGCGAGTCACCGGCCGGCGCTCGCCGGTCTCGCTGTACTCCGAGGCGCTGTCGAGCTTCGAGGACGCGGGCAAGGCCGACACCTACGTGCAGGCCGACGCGACCGGCTTCATCCGCCTCCAGGGGCTGCGGCTGCCGAAGCGGGGGTAGTTAGGTAGGACCGCAAGGAGGGCGCCTCTCTCCGAGCCCGTTGGCGACTAGCGTCCGCGCACGGTCACGGCATGAAGGTCTACTGCGAACACGGTGCGCTGACTCCCGAGCTCCGGGCTTCGAGGCGGGGCGGGCGCATCGAGCTCGTGCACATGGGGCGAAGCGACCGGTTCTGAGCACCTCGAAGAGATCCGCCGAATCGTTGGGCCCCAACACCGCCGCGAAGCGCGACGAGCTCGAATCACTTCTGGGCATGCGCCTCTTTCATCCGTGGGACGATGAAGCCGCATCCTTCGAGTTTCCGGGCGAGGGCGCTGCCCAGTAGCCGTGAGCGAAGCCGGAACTCCTCGGCTTCCCGCTGGATCGACGTGTCATCCCTGCTCCCGGTCTGCGGTGTTACCGATGTGCCCGGTCCATACCCTTGATAGAACAAAAGATAGCCCTAATCTATGACCATGCTGCATCGGCCCAGCCAACTCTCCTTCACCGACTACCGGCGGCGAAGCGGTCGCGGCGGTCCGCGACCCGGAGCCGGGCGCCCGCGCGGTCCTCGCCCCCGCGTGCTGCACCGCGAGCGCGAGGCGGTCCCCGGAAGCTGCCCCGTCCACGTGACACTGCGCATCCGCCCGGGTCTTCCCTCGCTGCGCGGTGGTGCGCTGGTCCGCGAGTGGCGGCGCTCCCTCGCTGAGGCGAGCGAGCGCGGCAGCTTTCGCGTGGCGCACTACTCGCTCCAGGGCGATCACGCGCACCTGATCGTCGAGGCGCAGGGCAAGGAGTCGCTCGCCTGCGGAATGAAGAGCATCGCCGCCCGCCTCGCGCGTGCGGTGAATCGCGTTACTGGGCGCAGCGGGCCGGTGCTCGACGGCCGCTACCACCACCGGAGCCTCCGCTCACCGCGCGAGGTGCGGCGCGCGCTGGCCTACGTGCTGCTGAACGCGCGTCGGCACCTTGCGAAGAGACGCGGCGTCGTGCGTGCCACCACCGTGCATCTCGACGGGGCGAGCTCAGCGCGTTGGTTCGACGGCTGGCGGAGGAGGGTCGATGGCTCTCCGTCAGAGACGGGCGTGGATTCCGAGGTGGCCAGACCGAGAAGCTGGCTGCTGCGGCTGGGCTGGCGGCGTCACGGCCTCATCGATCCGGGCGAAGTTCCGGGGCCTCAGACGGCCACCTTCCTCGACTTCTCGTGAGCCGCGCCGCGCCTCGGTGCTCCCCATCCCTCCAAAGCCATCCGACGGCCGTGCGCTCCGGTCGACTCGTCAGCCGGTCTTGGCCGCCGCGCTCGTAGGCTCCGCATCCCGCACCGCCAGGAACCGCAGGAGCCACGGCACCGTGAGCGGCATCGGGTCGACCTCGGGCGCGAGCTCGCGCGCGAGCGCGAACAGGTACGAGAGCGTCTTCGCGTAGAGCAGGAGGTCGCTCGGCAGCGCGAGCCCGGGCGTCTCGTAGAGCAGCCGCTTGGCCTCGTCCTTGAGGGCGAGGACGCGTGAGCCCGACAGCGCCAGCGGGCTCGCGGTCTCGCCCGACAGGCGCGCGAACACGGACGCGACGGCTTCGCGCACGCGGGGCTCGGCGCCGGGCGCCACGGCGCCGATGCGCACCATGCCCGCGACGAACGCGTCGAGGTCGCGCCGGAGCAGCGCGAGGATGCCGAGGCGCAGCTCGCGCGTGAGCGCCGGGTCGAGGCGCTTGCACAGGCCGAAGTCCACGAACAGCACGCGCGGCGAGAGCTTCGCCTCGGGCTCGTCGATCACGAACAGGTTGCCCGGGTGCGGGTCGGCGTGGAACAAGCCGTCTTCGAAGATCTGCCGCGCGTACGCGCGCACGATGGTCTCGAGCACCGGCTTGCGGGGGATGCGCCGCGCGTCGAGCGCGTCGAGCGGCACGGTGGGCAGCCGCTCCATCGTGAGCACGCGCGCCGTGCTGTGGCTCTCGATCACGTGCGGCACCACCACGCGCGGCTCGGACGCCAGGTTCGCGGCGATCTCGCGCGCGAGCGCCGCCTCGCGCACGAAGTCGAGCTCCTCGGCGAGGCCGCCCGCGAACTCGGCGAGCCAGGGCGCGCGGGCCGCAGCACCCCCGGCGAGCGTCCGCACGCCGAGCCGCAGCAGCGCGAGGTCCGCCGGCAGCGATCGCGCCAGCCAGGGGTACTGCACCTTCACGGCGACCGGCCGGCCGTCCGGCAGCACGGCGGCATGCACCTGGGCGATCGAGGCCGCCCCGAGGGGAGTCGGGTCGAACTCCCTATAGAGGATGGAGAGCGGCTCGCCCAGCTCGGCTTCGATCTGGGCGCGGATCCAGTGGAACGCGAGCGGGGGCACGCGGTCGCGCAGGGGCTCGAGCGCAGCCCGGGTCTCCGGGGCGACGCTGTCCACGCGGAGCGCGGCGAACTGTCCGAGCTTCGCGAAGGGGCCGCGGAGCCGTCCGAGGGTGCTGGCGAGGCGGCGCGCGAGCCGGAGCTGCCGGTCCCGCGCCGGCCCGAGGCGGATGGCGAGCGCGGAGAGCGCGAGGCCGGCCAGCGCCACGAGCTGCACGAGGCCGACCTCGCGCAGCGCGAAATGGAGACGGCCCGTGACGCGTCGGAGAGGCGAGAGGGCAGGAAGATCTCGAGGCGCTTGCACGCGGGCTCCGCAACCCGTTCTTGACTTTCGGGCCCGGCGTAGCTTACGGAAGGGAAGCGGCCCCGGGGACCGGCACCCGCCCTCGAGCTCCACCACACGTTTCCCGAGTCCGCTGGAGGAGAACTCCCAGGAGGAACCCGCATGCTCCGCTTCGCGCCCGTGCTCCTCGTGCTGGCCCTCGCCGGCGCCGCCGTCGCCCAGGAAGACATCGCCCCTGGCGCTCCCACCTTCAAGGAAGGCGACATCATCGCGTACGACAATGTGAACGCGCTCAAGCCCTTCCTGCCGCCCGAGTTCTGGGACAACCGGGACTTCTTCTTCTACGAGGGCATGCAGCTCGAGGTGGGGCCGACCATGCGGGACTACAGCGACCCGCCCGCCTTCAACGCGGCCAGCGAGAAGTACAAGGGGCGCGCGAAGGTCGGGCCCGAGGCGAGCCTCACCGGTTACATGGCCGGCCGGCCCTTCCCGGGCAAGATCGACTGCAAGAGCGATCCGCAGGCCGGCGACAAGGTGATGTGGAACTTCGACTGGCGCTGGCAAGGCGATGGCACCAACTCCCGTTACTACTACTCGTACTGGGATCGCGGTGAGGAGCTGCCGCTCTACTACGAGGGCACCGCGAAGATCATCAAGATGACCGGCCGTGTGGAGCCCGAGTACGAGGCCAACGGCACGGACCTCTTCCGCGGCGAGAAGCGCAAGCACATCTTCGGCATCGAGGTGGACGCGCCCTTCGACGCGCGCGGCATCCTCGTGATGACGTATCGCTACAAGGATTCCCAGCTGCCGAAGGCCGAGACCAAGAACGACGACACGTGGGTGTACGTGCCGACGCTACGCCGCGTGCGGCGCATCTCGTCGGCACAGCGCACGGACGCCGTCTCCGGCACCGACTTCACGCTGGACGATCTGCGCAGCTTCGACGGCATCGTGCCGCAGTACACGTGGCAGTGTCTCGGGTCGAACATCCCGCTCCTGGCGCCGATGAGCACCAAGGTCGAGGCCTACCCGTACACCCACGACCACAACTTCGGCCCCTACGGCCTCTCGTACGCCGACGACCGCTGGGACATGCGCCGGGCCTACAAGGTGCGCATGGTCCCGAACAACGCGGATCACCCGTACTCGAAGAAGGACATCTACATCGACGAGCAGACCTACGAGCCGCTCTACGCGTTCGCCTACGACCGCAAGAACGAGCTCTGGAAGATCATCTCGCACAACCACCGCTGGAGCGGGGACAACCTGCCGGACGACGCGAAGAAGCCGGGCGGCACCTGGTACGAGGGTTGGCCGGAGATCCCCGAGCCGCGCGACAACCGCGTCAACAGCGACATCATCGTGAACGTGCAGACGGGCACGGGCAACCGGATCGAGTACTGGGACAACCACGGCACGCCCTTCGCCAGCCAGGGCAAGGTCCGTCGCTACATCGACGTCGGCCGGCTCACGAAGGGTCGTTGACACACGACGGCCGGCCTCTGATAGCATGGCCCGCCTCACGGCCAAGGAGTCACGCCCCCATGCTCGCTTCCCGGCGCGCCCGCGCTCTCCTGGCAGCCCTCCCGCTGCTGCTCCCGCTCGCCTGCCACGACACGCACTTCGAGATCCGCGGGGGCCACGGCGAGATCGACGTGCCGGACGACCTGTTCACGGTCTCCGCAGTGGACTCCAGCGTGGCGCTCGCCGCGGGCTACTGGGGCTCGATCTATCGCACCGAGGATGCGGGTCAGACCTGGATCAAGACCGACACCGGCACCAAGCGCCTGATCTACTCGATCAGCATGGCGGACGCGCAGAACGGCTGGGCGGTGGGCCAGCTCTCGCTGGTGCTCCACACGAGCGACGGCGGCAAGACGTGGCAGCGGCAGACCACGCCGAAGGACGACCAGGGCGTGCACCTGTTCGCCGTCCAGGCGGTGACCGCGCAGCAGGCGATCGCGGTGGGCGAGTGGGGCACGCGGCTCCTCACCGAGGACGGCGGCAAGACCTGGCAGGACAACTCGCTCACCATCAGCGAGGACCACCCGCAGTTCGTGTGGCTCACCGTGCCCGACCAGGAGAAGGTGCGGAGGGGTGAGAAGGTGTTCGAGGACGTGACGCTGAACGACGTCTCGTGCCTCCAGGCCAATCGCCACTTCTGCTGGATCATCGGCGAGTTCGCCTACCTGTTCCGCACCGAGGACGGCGGCAAGAACTGGGAGCGGGGCAAGATCGAGTCGGGCATCGAGATCCAGCCGATCACGATGGCCCACAACTCGGTCACGCTCGACGACGCCGCGAAAGAGAGCATCACGGCCTTCGCGAAGGCGATCGCGGACCAGCAGCATCTCAACATCGCGATCGAGCCGCGCGTCTCCGAGCGGGAGATCAAGGAGTTCGGCAAGCCCACCGACCCGTTCCCGCTGTTCGAGATCATCGAGGCGCGCACTCAGGAGGTGCAGTCGGTGATCGAGGACGCGGGCATCCTGTCCGACCGCATCCGCCGCCGCGGCGCGCCGCCCTGGGACTACGAGGAGTTCGTCGAGAAGGATCCCGACTTCCTGAACCGCTACCTGAACGGCCGCAGGGCGGACCAGCCGGGCGTCGAGGTGCAGATCTCGCAGAACCCCTACCTGTTCTCGGTGCGCTTCGCGGACCAGAACGAAGGCTGGATCTCGGGCCTCGGCGGCGTGATCCTGCGCAGCCACGACAGCGGCAAGACCTGGACCTACGAGAAGCTCGGCCGCGTCCAGGCGATCTTCGGGATCCATCCGTTCTCGGCCGACGTGGCGATCGTGGTGGGCGAGAAGGGTCTCATCTATGCCACCGAGGATGGCGGCAAGACGTGGAAGCAATGGCCGGGCTTCCCGACCATCTTCACGTTCATGCGCGGCATCGGCTTCGCGCCCGGCGACCGCATCGGGTACATCGTCGGCCAGCGGGCCATGGTCCTGCGCACCGAGGACGCGGGGAAGACCTGGACCAAGGTGCTGCCCAAGGAAGCGCCCGTCCAGGTCGCCGAGAGCCACTAGCCGAGCCCCACTCAAGTTCGGGGCCGCGCTGGTCGATTCTCGCTCCTGGTTCCGTGTCGGGGAGCAGCGATGACGGAAGGGGCGGATCGGGCCCGGGTGCTGGTCGTGGACGACGACCGGTTCCAGCGGGAGCTGGTGCGCGACGTCCTCGCCGACCGCGCCGACGTGCAGGAGTGCGCGAACGCCGATGAGGCTCTGAGCGTGCTCCGCCAGGAGCGCGTGGACCTGATCCTCTCTGACCTCAGCATGCCCGGCCGCTCCGGGCTCGAGCTGCTCCAGTCCGTGCTGCGTGACCACCCGGGCACCGACTTCGTACTGGTCACCGCGAACGCCTCGGTGGCGAGCGCGGTCGAGGCGCTGCGCATGGGCGCCACCGACTACCTCGAGAAGCCGGTGCGCGCCGAAGACCTGATCCTCGCGCTCGAGCGCGCGCTCGGGCGGAGGCGTCTGCTCACCGAGAATCGCAACCTCCGCGACGAGCTCGCGCTCTACCAATCCTGCCGGCTGCTCTCGGGCTGCCTCGAGCCCGAAGACCTGTTCGCGATGGGCCTCGACCTGTCGCTGCGCGGCATCGGTCTCCGCCGCGGCTTCGCGCTCTATCACCGCGCGGTGCTGCCGGGCTCCGACGGCTTCCACGGGCGCGGCCTCGCGGAAGCGGACGAGCGGGCGCTGCGCGAGGCCCTGCTCGCGAAGCCGCTCGACCTGCCCGCGGGCGAGCCACAGAGCCACACGCGCGGCGAGCTGCACGAGCTGCTGCGCCGCGTCGGGATCGAGGTGGGCGAGCTGCTCGTGGTCCCCGTGCACGGCGAGGAAGAGGGCGGTCTCCTCTGCCTCTTCGGCGAGGGCCGTCCGATCGCGCCGCACGACATCGAGCGCGCGAAGGTCGTCGCCGAGCACGCGGCGCTCGCGCTGCGCAACGCGGAGCGCTACCGCGCGGCGCGTGATCGCGCCTTCATCGACGACGTCACCGAGGTCTACAACGCGCGCTACCTGCTCGAGGCGCTCGACCGCGAGATCCGCCGCTCGGAGCGCTACGGCACCGAGCTCTCGATCCTGTTCATCGACCTCGACCGCTTCAAGCTCGTGAACGACACGCACGGGCACCTGGTGGGCTCCAACACGCTCCGCCAGCTGTCGCGGCTGCTCGAGGGCTGCGTGCGCCAGGTGGACACGGTGGCGCGCTACGGCGGGGACGAGTTCACGATCCTGCTGGCGGACACCGGGGCCCGGCTCGGCCGCACCGTGGCCGAGCGCATCCGGCAGTCGGTCGAGCGCCACGGCTTCGAAGCCGGCGGCGGCCGCACGCTGCGGCTCACCTGCAGCCTGGGCGTCTCCACCTACCCCGCGCACGGCCGCACCCGCGAGGCGCTCCTCGACGCCGCGGACAAGGCGATGTACCGCGCCAAGTCGCTGGGCCGCAATCGCCTCTGCAGCGCGGACGAGCTGGAATAGGCCTTCGGTCTCCGCTAACAACCGCCCGATTACGCTCGACTTTTCGTAGCGGAGGGCAGGTGAGCGGTACGGAGCCTCAGGGCGAGGCGCCCCTCGACGGGCTCGGGAGCCTGCGCCGCTCGCACGCCTGCGGCGCGCTCGGCGCCGGCGACGTCGGTCGCGAGGTCGTGGTGGCGGGTTGGGTGCATCGCGCCCGCGACCACGGCGGCGTGCTGTTCGCGGACGTGCGCGACCGCAGCGGCCTCGTCCAGGTCGTGTTCCGGCCCGACGCCTCGGCGGACGCGCACCGCCGCGCCGGCGAGCTGCGCGCCGAGTACGTGGTCGCGGTGCGCGGCGTGGTGCGGAGGCGAGACCCCGAGACGGTGAATCCGAACCTCGCCACCGGCGAGATCGAAGTGGCGGCGAGCGAGCTGCGCCTGCTGAACCGCGCGACGCCGCCGCCCTTCCCGATCGAGGAAGACTCCGGCGTCGAGGAGACGGTGCGCCTGCGCCATCGCCTCCACGATCTCCGGCGCCCGACCTTCCAGCGCGCGTTGCGCGTGCGGCACGAGCTGTACCGCTCGGCGCGGAGCACGCTGGCGGAGCACGGCTTCCTCGAGATCGAGACGCCGATCCTCACGAAGGCCACGCCCGAGGGCGCGCGCGACTTCCTCGTGCCGAGCCGGCTCCAGCCCGGCGAGTTCTACGCGCTGCCGCAGTCGCCGCAGATCATGAAGCAGCTGCTCATGATCGCCGGCTACGATCGCTACTTCCAGATCGCGCGCTGCTTCCGCGACGAAGACCTGCGCGCCGACCGCCAGCTCGAGTTCACGCAGATCGACCTCGAGATGTCGTTCGTCGGCGTGGACGAGGTGCTCGCGGTGCTCGAGGAGCTCACCTGCGCAGCCTGGCGCGACGCCGGAGGCGTCGAGCTCGCGCGCCCGTTCCCGCGCCTCTCCTATGCCGAGGCGATGTCGCGCTACGGCTCGGACAAGCCGGACGTGCGCGTGCTGCTCGAGCTGGTGGAGCTCACCGACCTGTTCCGCGGCACCGCCTTCCGCGCGTTCGGCGCCACGGTCGAGAAGGGCGGCGTGGTGAAGTGCCTGCCCGTTCACGACGCCGAGGCGCTGACGCGCGGCGAGATCGACCGGCTCGAGGCGTTCGTGAAGAAGGAGCTCGGCGGGAAGGGCCTGGCCTGGGTCCGCGTGGGCGCGGACGGCGCGTGGCAGTCGCCGATCGCGAAGTTCCTGTCCGAGGCGGAGCGCGAGGGCATCGCAGCGCGCACCGGGGCGCGTCCCGGCTCGGTGCTGTTCTTCGCTGCCGACGAGTTCGCGAAGGCGAACGCGATCCTCGGGCGCCTCCGCACCGACCTCGGCCGCCAGCTCGGGCGCGTGGACGGCCGCGCCTGGGCGCCGCTCCTGGTGCTGAACTTCCCGGTCTTCGAACGCGACGAGAAGGGCGGCGTCACCTTCATGCACATGCCCTTCGTGGCGCCGGTCGAGGAAGACCTGCCGCTGCTCGACTCCGATCCGCTGCGCGTGCGCGGCACGCACTACGACGTGGTGATGAACGGCCTCGAGCTGGGCTCCGGCAGCCTCCGCAACCACCGCAGCGACGTGCAGCGGAGGATCTTCGAGATCCTCGGCTACGCGAAGGAGGAGATGGAGGCGCGCTTCGGCTTCCTGCTGAACGCGCTCGAGGCCGGCGCTCCGCCGCACGGCGGCTTCGCCTTCGGGCTCGACCGCATGGCGATGCTGCTGGCCGGCGCCGAGAGCCTGCGCGACGTGATCGCCTTCCCGAAGACGCAGCGCGGCCAGGACCTGCTGATGGGCGCGCCCTCCGGCGTAGAGCGGGCGCAGCTCGACGAGCTCGGCATCCGCGTCGCCGGAAGGCCGGAGCAACGGTGAAGCGGCTCGCGTGCGTGGCCGCGGTGCTGCTGGCCGCGGCGGGCGCGAGCGCGGCGGGCAAGCTGCACGTGGTCCGGGCCGGGGAAAGCCTGTCGACGATCGCGAAGAGCGAGCTCGGCGACATCGCGCTCTGGCCCATTCTCTACCGGGCGAATCGCGATCGCATCAAGGATCCGGCGCGCATCTACCCCGGCCAGGAGCTCACGATCCCCGAGCCGGGGAGCGAGAACCGCACGGTTCCGCCGGAGCCCGAACCCGAGGACGATGGGTGACGCGCGTGCTCCGCACCCGGGTGCTCGTCGTCGGCGGCGGCATCAACGGCACGGGCATCGCGCGCGACCTCGCGCTGCGCGGCGTGCCGGTCGTCCTGGCCGAGCGGCGCGAGCTCGGCTCGGGCACCTCGTGGGCCTCGTCCGGCATGATCCACGGCGGGCTCCGCTACCTCCAGAAGGACCCCGAGGTCACGCAGCACTCGTGCGCAGACTCCGGCGCGATCCAGCGCATCGCGCCGCACCTGGTCTTCCGCATCCCGTTCCTGATGCCCGTCTTCCCGGACGATCCGCTCGGGCCCGAGCTGGTCGAGATCGGGCTCGAGATGTACGACCGCTTCGTGCCGCTCAAGAACGGGCGGCCGCACACGCGGCTCACGCGCGCCGAGGCGCTCGCGCTCGAGCCCGCGCTCTCGGAGCGCATCGAGTGCGCCTTCACGCTCGACGAGTGGGGCGTGGACGCCGCGCGTCTCTGCGTCGCCAACGCGCTCGACGCCGCCGACCGCGGCGCCACCGTGCTCACGCACACCGAGGTCGTCGAGATCCTGCGCGACGGCTCCGGACGCGTATCGGGCGCGCGCCTCTTCGACCGCATCCGCGGCGACGAGGCCATCGTCGAGGCGGAGCTGGTGATGAACGCCGCCGGGCCGTGGGCGCCGCGGGTCGCGGCGCTCGCGCGCGTAGAGGTGCGGCTCCGGCCGGGCAAGGGCATCCACCTGGTGTTCGAGCGCCGCGTCTCGAACCTCGCGATCTACGCCCGCGGCGTCGACGGGCGCGACATGTTCACGTTCCCGCACGAGCAGAACAGCATGGCGGGCACCACCGACGACGACTTCTACGGCGACCTCGACCGCATCGACGTCACCGAGGACGAGGTCGCCTACGTGCTCCAGGCGATGGAGCGCTCGATCCCGGGCATCCGCTCCCACCGCGTGATGCACGCGATCCAGGGCGTGCGGCCGACGCTGTTCGGCTTCGGCGCCTACGAGGACGAGCTGTCGCGCGACTACGACGTGGTCGACCACGGCGCGAGCGGTGGCGCCAGGGGCCTCTACACCATGACCGGCGGCAAGCTCGCGTCGTATCGCCTGATGGCGGAGGATGCGACGAACCGCTTGTGCGCGGTGCTCGGCGTCGCGGCGCCCTGCCGCACGGCGGAGCTGCCGCTGCCGGGCGGCGACGCGCCGGCCGAGCTGCCGGCGCTGGCGAAGCGCTTCCGCGTCGGGCTCGCGGCGGTGACGCGCCTCGGCTTCCGCCACGGCTCGCGCGCCCGCGCCGTGCTCGAGGGTGGAGGCGACGCGCACGGGCGCGGCCGCCGCACGGTGTGCGCGTGCGAGCCGGTGCTCGACGCCGAGCTGCGCCACGTCGCGCGGGAGGAGGGCCTCCGCAAGCTGACGGACTGCACGCTGCGCGTGCGCCTCGGCGTCGGCGCGTGCCAGGGCGCGGGCTGCGCGGCGAGCGCGGCCTCGGTGCTCGCCGAGGAGCTCGGCTGGATGCGCCGCGCGCGATGCGCGAGGTGGCGGAGCTGGCCGCGCACCGCTGGCGCGCGGTCGCGCCGGTGCTCGGCGGAGCCCAGGTGGCCGCGATGGAGATCCACCGGCACGTCCACTTCGGGATGCTCGGTCTCGCCGAGGAGATCCTGCCGTGACGGTCGCGGTGATCGGCGCGGGCCTCGCGGGCGCTGCGGCCGCGCTCACGCTCGTGGAGGCCGGCGTCGAGGTCGTGCAGGTGGCGGGCGGCCCCGGCGCGACCGCGCTCGTGTCCGGCACGCTCGACGTGGCCGGCGCCTCGCCCGGCATCGCCACGCTGCCGTGGCGCGATCCGCTGCGCGGGAATGCCCTGCTGCCGCGCGAGCGCCTCGCGCTGCATCGGCGCGGCGCGCCCACGCATCCGTACGCGCAGCTGTTCGGAGCGGGTGACGAGATCGAGCGCGCCGAACGCGAGATCGAGGCCGCCGTGCTCCGGCTCGCGGGCTGGCTCGCTCCCGAGGGCCTCGCGGTGGCGGGTAGCCTCGCCGCGAACCGCCTCCTGCCGAGCGTGCCGGGCACGTTGCGCGTCGCAGACTACGTGTTCGGGCCGGTGGCCGGCGCCGACGTGCTCGCGGCGGCCGAGCTGGCGGTGGTGGATCTGCCCGCGCTCGAAGGCTGGGATGCTCGCGCGCTCGCGCGCACGCTCGCGTGGGAGCTCGAGGCGCTCGGGCTCCGCAAGCTTCCGCTCAGCGTCGCGCACGTCGCGCTCCCCGAACGACTGCTGCACGAGGCGAACCCGGCGCGTCTCGCCGCCGAGCTCGATCGGCCCGAAGCGCGTGCCGCGCTCGTGGCCGCCGTCGCCGGGCTCGGCGCCGAGGGTCGCGTGTTGCTGTTCCCGCCGGTGCTCGGGCTCGACACGAACGCGCAGCTGATCGCCGCGCTCGAGGCGGCGAGCGGCTCGCGCGTCGGGGAGGCGCTCGCCTTTCCGCCCCACGCCGTGACCGGCTACCGGCTGCAGCGCGCGCTCGAGACAGCGGTGCGCCGCGCGGGGGCAGAGCGGGTGATCGGCCGCGTGCGCAGCGTGTCGGCGGCGGAGCCGGAGCGCCTCGCGCTCGTGCTCGGCGACGCGCCGGCGCGGCGCCTCGAAGCCGACGCCGTCGTGCTCGCGACCGGGCGCTTCGTCGGCGGCGGTCTCGAGGCGGGGCCCGACGCGGTGCGCGAGCCGCTGCTGGCGCTGCCGCTCTACGACGGCGACGGGCGCCGCGTCGACGGCATCCCCGCCTACCGCAGCGCGCGCAAGGGCTACGGCAACGAGCAGCCACTGTTCTCGGCCGGCGTGCGGACCGATCGGCGCCTCCGCCCGCTCGGCAGCTCGGGCCGCCCGCAGCATGCGCGACTGTTCGCGGCGGGCGATCTGCTCGGCGGCTTCGATCCCGCGCGCGAGCGCACCGGCCTCGGCGTGGCGCTGCTCTCGGGAATCCACGCAGGACGCGCGGCCGCCGAAGCGCTGCGCGCGCCACCGGGGCAGGGCGCCGCGGCCGGAGGCATGCCGTGAGGGGCTATCGCGGCTTCATGCGCGAGTTCTCGCGCACCGGCTCGCTGCGCGCGCTGAGCCTGCAGCTGCGCACCGGCATCGCGCACATGGGCCGGCAGTGGCTCGGCCGGAAGCGCCGCGATCCGGCGCAGCAGTTCCTCGCCTACTACGGGCCCGACGGCGTGACGCGTCCCGAGCCGGAGGCCCGCGCGCTCGCGCTCGCAGCCTCGGACTGCCTGGTGTGCGGACTCTGCAGCCTCGAGTGCGCGCGCGTCGGTGGCGCGCCGCCGATCGAGCCGCGCGAGGCGGTGATCGCGGCCGCGCGCCTCGAGTTGGACTGGCGGCGGCTCGGTCTCGCGCCGGAGGCGGGCGTCTGCGGCGGCTGCGACGCCTGCGCCCGCGTCTGCCCTGCGGGGATCCCGATCGACCGCGTGCAGGCTCGCCTCGCGGCTCTGCCGCGAGCGCGGACGTCGACGAGGCCGGGGCCGGGAGGGGTCGCTGCTCCGGCTCTCGACGGTGAGGTGTGCGGGAGCCGGTGGAGGAGCTGCGGGGCCGCGCGAGCTCTACGGGCCACGCTCGCTCGGCTCGCTCGCGCTCGGTTGTCGTGGCCGCTTCTCGTGACGCGGAGCCGTGCGATCCGTGCCTCCGATACCGCGCCTGCGCAGCAACGCCCTCCCGGCCCTCGTGGCTCCGGGGCGGCGCGGGCGACGGCTGCAGCGACCCGATGCAACGCGGGGCCGGATCGGCTAAACCGCCGCCCCATGGCGGAGAAGATCACGCTCGACGCGTCCGGGAAGCTGCGCGTCCCCGACGCGCCCGTCCTGCCCTTCATCATCGGCGACGGCACCGGCCCCGACATCTGGCGCGCCTCGGTCCGCGTCTTCGACGCGGCCGTCGCGAAGGCGTACGGCGGCAAGCGCAAGGTCGCCTGGAAGGAAGTGCTGGCCGGCGAGAAGGCCTTCAACCAGACGGGCAACTGGCTGCCGGACGAGACCGCTCGACGCCTTCCGCAGCCACCTCGTCGGCATCAAGGGCCCGCTCACCACGCCGATCGGCGGCGGCATCCGCAGCCTCAACGTGGCGCTGCGCCAGCTGCTCGACCTCTACGTCTGCCTGCGACCCGTGCGGTACTTCGCCGGCGTGCCTTCGCCCGTGAAGCGCCCCGAGCTCGTGGACATGGTGATCTTCCGCGAGAACACGGAAGACATCTACGCCGGCATCGAGTGGCAGGCCGGGACGCCCGACGCGAAGAAGATCATCGACTTCCTCCAGAAGGAGATGGGCGTCAAGAAGATCCGCTTCCCCGGCACGAGCGGCATCGGCATCAAGCCCATCTCGCAGGAAGGCACCGAGCGCCTCGTGCGCGCGGCGATCGACTACGCGCTCGCCCAGGGGCGCAAGAGCATCACGCTCGTGCACAAGGGCAACATCATGAAGTTCACGGAAGGCGCCTTCCGTGACTGGGGCTACGGGCTCGCCACGCGCGAGTACCGCGCGCGCTGCGTGACCGAGCGCGAGAGCTGGATCCTCGGCAATCAGGAGGGCAAGCCCGGACTCTCCATCGAAGCCAACGCGAAGCTGGTCGAGCCCGGCTACGAGATGATGACGCCGGACCAGCAGGGGAAGCTGCGGAAGGAGATCGAGGCCGCGCTCGCGCTCGCGCCGACGCACGGCGGCGGCAAGTGGAGGAAGCTGCTGCTGGTCCGCGACTCGATCGCCGACATCACGCTCCAGCAGGTGCTGACGCGCCCGAAGGACTTCGACGTGATCGCCACGCCGAACCTGAACGGCGACTACCTGTCGGACGCGCTCGCGGCGCAGGTGGGCGGCATCGGCATCGCGCCGGGCGGCAACATCAACTACGCGACGGGCCACGCGATCTTCGAGGCCACGCACGGCACCGCGCCGAAGTACGCGAACCTCGACCAGGTGAACCCCGGTTCGGTCGATCCTGTCCGGCGAGATGATGTTCCGGCACCTCGGCTGGAACGAGGTCGCGGACCTCATCATCAAGGGCATGGACGGCGCGATCGCGGCGAAGACCGTGACCTACGACTTCCACCGGCAGATGGACGGCGCCAAGCTCCTCAAGTGCTCGGAGTTCGGCGACGCCATCGTCCAGCACATGAGCTGACACGGAGAACAACCCCCGCCATGGCTCGAACCAAGATCGCCCTCATCGGCGGCGGCAACATCGGCGGCGTGATGGCGGAGCAGATCGCGCTGCGCGAGCTCGGCGACGTCGTGGTCTTCGACGTGGTCGAGGGCCTGCCGCAGGGCAAGATGCTCGACATCGCCGAAGGCGCGCCGTTGATCGACAGCGACACCAAGCTGCGCGGCGCGAACGACTACCCTTCGATCGCCGGCGCGGATCTCGTGATCATCACGGCCGGCCTCGCGCGCAAGCCCGGCATGTCGCGCGACGACCTGCTGAAGACCAACCTCGGCATCATGAAGCAGGTAGCCGAGGGCGTGAAGACGCACGCCCCGAAGGCCACGGTGATCGTGGTCAGCAACCCGCTCGACGCCATGGTCTACACCTTCAAGCAGGTCTCGGGCTTCCCGAAGAACCGCGTGGTGGGCATGGCCGGCGTGCTCGACTCGGCGCGCTTCCGCGCGTTCGTGGCGTGGGAGCTCGGCGTCTCGGTGCAGGACGTCACGGCGCTCGTGCTCGGCGGCCACGGCGACACGATGGTGCCGCTCGTGCGCTACTGCACGGTGGCCGGCATCCCGGTGGCGAAGCTGCTCGCGAAGGACAAGATCGACGCGATCGTCGAGCGCACGAAGAATGCGGGCGGTGAGGTCGTCGCGCTGCTCAAGACGGGCTCGGCCTTCGTCTCGCCGGCGCTCTCCGCGCTCGAGATGGCCGAGTCCATCCTGAAGGACAAGAAGCGCGTGCTCGCGTGCGCCTGCTATCTCGAGGGCGAGTACGGCGTCTCCGGCCTCTACGTGGGCGTGCCGTGCGTGCTCGGCGCGAACGGCGTCGAGCGCGTGATCGAGGTCGAGCTCGACCCGCAGGAGCGCAAGCTCTTCGACGCCTCGCTCGACCACGTGCGGAAGCTCGTGACGGAGATCGGGGATCTGCGTTGAACGTTCACGAGTACCAGGCCAAGGGGCTGTTCCGGCAGTTCGGTGTCTCGGTTCCCGAGGGCGCGCTGGCGACCACCCCCGCCGAAGCGGAGGCGGTGGCGAAGAAGCTCGGCGCGCCGGTCGCCGTGGTGAAGGCGCAGGTCCACGCTGGCGGGCGCGGCAAGGGCGGCGGCATCAAGCTGGCGAAGTCGCCGAGCGAGGCGAAGCAGCACGCAAGCGAGATCCTCGGCATGACGCTGGTCACGCACCAGACCGGGCCCGAGGGCAAGCTGGTGCGCAAGGTGTACGTCGAGGCGGGCTCCGACATCGCGCGCGAGCTGTACCTGGCGCTCACGCTCGACCGCGCCAGCGAGAGCTTCGCGGTGATCGCCTCGACCGACGGCGGCATGGACATCGAGGAGGTGGCCGCGAAGACGCCCGAGCGCATCCACACCGAGTTCATCGACCCCGTCGTCGGGCTCCAGGCCTATCAGATCCGCAAGATCGCGCGCGCTCTCCAGCTCGACCCGGAGCAGAGCCAGCGCCTCGACGCCTTCCTGCGCGGGCTCTACCGGCTGTTCATCGAGAAAGACGCCTCGCTCGTCGAGATCAACCCGCTGGTGGTCACGAAGCAGGGCGAGCTCTTCGCGCTCGACGGGAAGCTCAACTTCGACGACAACGCGCTCTACCGGCACGCGGACGTCGCGGCGCTGCGCGACCCCGACGAGGAAGACCCGCGCGAGCGCGCTGCCAAGGAGATCGACCTCGCCTACGTCGGCCTCGACGGCGACGTAGGCTGCATGGTGAACGGCGCCGGCCTCGCGATGGCCACGCTCGACATGATCACCGTGTGTGGCGGGCGCCCGGCGAACTTCCTCGACGCTGGCGGCGGCGCGGACAAGGAGAAGGTGAAGGAAGCCTTCAAGCTGATCCTGCGCGACGACAAGGTGCGCGCGATCCTCGTGAACATCTTCGGCGGCATCGTGCGCTGCGATCTGATCGCCGAGGGCGTGGTGGCCGCGGCCGGCGAGCTCGGCATCACGGTGCCGCTCGTGGTGCGGCTCCAGGGCACGAACGCCGAGCAGGGGCGGAAGATCCTCGCAGAATCCGGGCTCGAGATCACGCCGGTCGAGACGCTGCGCGAGGCCGGTGAGCGGGTCGTCGCCGCGGCGCGGGGCAAGTAGAGATGGCGATCCTCGCAGGCAAGCACACGCGGCTCCTCGTCCAGGGCATGGGCCGCATGGGTCAGTTCCACGCCAAGCTCTCGGTCGAGTACGGCACGGCGGTCGTGGCCGGCGTGCACCCGGGCAAGGGCTTTACCTCGATCGACGGCATCCCGATCTTCGAGACGGTGGGCGAGGCCGTGCAGGAGACCGGTGCCAACGCCTCCGTCGTGTTCGTGCCGCCGCCGGGCGCGGCCGACGCGATCCTCGAGGCCGCGGACGCAGGGCTCGAGCTGGTCTGCTGCATCACCGAGGGCATTCCGGTGCTCGACATGGCGCGCGCCAAGCGCGCGATGAAGGGCGCGAAGACGCGCCTGGTCGGCCCGAACTGTCCCGGCGTGGTGGTGCCGGGCCAGTGCCGCATCGGCATCATGCCCGCGAAGATCACGCGGCCCGGACCGGTCGGCGTGGTGTCGCGCTCGGGCACGCTCACATACGAAGCGGTCGATCAGCTCTCGCGGCTCGGCATCGGCCAGTCCACGTGCCTCGGCATCGGCGGCGACCCGGTGATCGGCACGAACTTCGTCGACGCGCTCGCGCTGTTCGAGGCCGACCCCGAGACGAAGGCCGTGGTGATGATCGGCGAGATCGGCGGCAGCGCGGAAGAGACCGCCGCTCGCTTCATCGCGGAGCGCATGAAGAAGCCGGTCGCCGCGTTCATCGCCGGCCAGAACGCGCCGGCCGGAAAGCGCATGGGCCACGCTGGCGCGATCATCGCGGGCGGCAAGGGCCGGGCCGTCGACAAGATCGCGGCCCTCGAAGCCGCGGGCGTGGCCGTCGCGCGCTCGCCCGCCGAGATCGGCGAGACGCTCGCGAAGCACGCTGCCTTCGTGCTGTAGGAGAGGAGTCGGCGCGGAGCGCTCGTCCAGGACGGGAGAGCCGGGCGGCTCCGGGCCTCGGCTCACAGGCGGGGACGGGCGTGTTGGCGGCCTCGCCGAGGTCTCCTCGGTTGGCCGAGCCCCGATACCGGCCCTGCGCCGCCCGGCTCTCCCGTCCCCGTGACGCGGAGGTTCGCGAGCCTCCTCCCGGCCCCGGCCTCCGGCCGAAACGCTCCCGGCCCGACCCTCCGGGGTGTAGGATCGAGGGGTTCGTTCCTCTCGCTCGGGAGGGCGCCATGGACGAGATCCTGCTCGACTATCGGATCCGTTCGCACACGCCGGTCGCCGGCTTCGAGCTCGTGCGGCGCAGCGTGCTGGTCTCCGGCCGCAGCACCTGGGGCGCGCTGGAGCAGCACGCCGAGTCCGAGTTCTGGGAGAACCGGCGCCTGCTCGAGCAGGTGCTCGACGCGACGCCCCGCTACCTGTTCGACCGCGGCGGCTTCTGGGCGTGCGCGCTGCTGCGCTCGTTCCTGGTCGCGCGGGGCCCCTCGCTCCAGCTCGACTTCCTCGTGCCGAACGATCGCCCCGCCGCGGCGCCGCCGCGCGAGCGCTTTCGCCTGTTCGGCCACGGCAAGGAGCTGCCCGAGGATCTCGCCGTGTTCGACCTGTCGGGCGAATCGCTCGCGCTCGAGGGCGTGCGCGTGATCTCGCGCCCGGTGACGGCGCTGGTCGAAGGGCTCCGCATCGAGAACGTCGCGTGGGCGCTGATGGAGCAGATCCTCGAGGAGGCGACGCGCGAGAAGCAGGAGCGCTTCGCCGTCTGGTTCGGCGCCGACGCGCTCGAGGCCGCCTCGCTGCTGCGCGTCTCGCGCAAGCTCAACGACGGCCAGCCCGCGCGCATCTACATCCGCGACGGCCTCGGCTCCGTGCGCGAGCTCGCGGTGTGGAACCGCTGGGACACGGACGCGAGAAGAGAGCGGCTCGGGGCGTAGCGGCCCTACGCCTCCACCGTCCAGGTGTCCCCGGAGTGGAGCAGCTTCCTGAGGTCGCCCTTGCCGCGTTCGGCGAGGGCGCCGCTGACCTGCTGGTCGAGCAGGCGTCTCGTAGGTGCTCTTCTCGACGGCGCGGAACACGCCGATCGGCAGCGGGAAGTGCGGCCGGGCCAGGCTCGCGAGCGCGAAGGCGTAGGCGGGGCTCTCGTGCCCCTCGCGGTGCACGGCCACGCCCTGCGCGACCGGATCGTCACCGTCGGCGAGC
Source organism: uncultured delta proteobacterium (assembly GCA_963716895.1). Taxonomy (GTDB): domain Bacteria; phylum Myxococcota_A; class UBA9160; order UBA9160; family UBA6930; genus JBFIYM01. The sequence goes on along the minus strand of CAVQUJ010000010.1, from coordinate 482,885 downwards.
GTCACGATCGAAGGCACGCCGTCGTGGATGCGGATGCCGCGGCGCGCGCCCTTCGGTCCCCACACGAGCGGCTGCCCGTCCTCGAGCGTGAGTGCGGCCTCGACGCGCGTCTTGCGGTTCTCGACCTCCTCCCACTCGGCGTCGTTGTACACCGGGCAGTTCTGGAGGATCTCGATGAACGCGGTGCCCTTGTGGGCGTGCGCGCGGTGCAGCATCTCCTGCAGGTGGTTCGCGTCCACGTCGATGGTGCGCGCCACGAAGGTGGCGCCGGCCCCGAGCGCAAATGCGATCGGCTCGATCGGATGGTCGATCACGCCCTGCGGCGACGACTTGCTCTTGCTGCCCTCGCGCGAGGTGGGCGAGTACTGGCCCTTGGTGAGGCCGTAGATGCGGTTGTTGAAGAGGAGGATCTGGAGGTCGAGGTTGCGGCGGATCACGTGCAGCAGGTGGTTGCCGCCGATCGAGAGGCCGTCGCCGTCACCCGTCACGACCCACACGGAGAGCTCGGGGCGCGCGGCCTTGATGCCGGTGGCGAATGCCGGCGCGCGGCCGTGGATGGTGTGGAAGCCGTAGGTGTTCATGTAGTACGGGAAGCGGCTCGAGCAGCCGATGCCCGACACGAACACGACGTTCTCGCGCGGCACGCCGAGCTCGGGCATCACCTTCTGCACGTTCGCGAGGATCGAGTAGTCGCCGCAGCCCGGGCACCAGCGCACGTCCTGGTCGGAGACCCACTCCTTGCGGTTCGTCGTCGTCGTGGGCGCCGCCGCCATCAGTTCTTTCCTCCGAGCAACCGCTCGATCGCGGCGCGAATCTCGCCGACTTTGAAGGGTTGCCCCTCGACCTTCGCGAGCTTCTCCGCCGGCACCACGAACTCCGCGCGGAGCAGCCGCCAGAGCTGGCCCGAGTTGAGCTCTGCCACGAGCACCTTCTCGAAGCGCCGCAGCACGTCGCCGAGGTTGGCGGGGAAGGGGTTCAGGTGGCGCAGGTGGATGCTCGACACGTCGCGGCCCGCCGCGCGCGCTTCGTTCACCGCCGACGTGATGGCCCCGTAGGTGCCGCCCCAGCCGACGACCAGCAGCGAGCCCGACGGCGCGCCGTTCACCTCGACCGGAGGCAGCTCGTGCGCGATGCGCGCCACCTTCTCGGCCCGTTGATCCACCATGCGCTGGTGGTTGAGCGGCCGGTACGAGACGTTGCCGGTCAGCTCCTCGGTCTCGAGGCCGCCGATGCGGTGCTCGAGGCCCGGCGTGCCCGGCACCGCCCACGGCCGCGCGAACGTCTCGGCGTCGCGTTGGTACGGCTGGAAGCCCGCCGGATCGGTGCGGTACTCGATCTTGGTGCGCGGCAACGCCGCGGCGTCCGGGATCAGCCAGGGCTCGGAGCTGTTCGCCACGTAGCCGTCCGAGAGCACGACCACCGGCGTCATGTAACGCACCGCGATGCGGAAGGCCTCGAGCATGATGTGGAAGCAGTCGCCGGGCGTGGCGGGCGCCAGGATCGGCACCGGGCTCTCCGAGTTGCGGCCGTACATCGCGGCGAGCAGGTCGGCCTGCTCGGTCTTCGTCGGCATACCGGTCGAGGGCCCCGCGCGCTGGATGTCCACCACCACGAGCGGCAGCTCGGCCATCACCGCGAGGCCCATGGCCTCCTGCTTCAGGATGAAGCCGGGCCCGCTCGTGGTGGAGATGCCGAGGTGGCCGGCATAGGATGCGCCGATCGCCGCGGAGACGGCGGCGATCTCGTCCTCGGCCTGGAAGGTCTTGATGCCGAAGTGCCGGTAGCGCGCGAGCTCGTGCAGCACGTCGCTCGCCGGCGTGATCGGATAGGCGCCCAGGAACACCGGCCGATCCAATTGCACCGCGGCGGCGACGATGCCCCACGCGAGCGCGGTGTTGCCCGTGATGTTCCGGTAGACGCCGGGCTGGATCTTCGCCTTCGGCACGAAGAACGAGACCGGGAACAGCTCGGTGGTCTCGCCGAAGTGGATGCCCGCCTTGAGCGAACGTAGATTCGCTTCGAGCACGTCGGCCTTGAAGCGCGCCTGCATCCACTGGACGGTGGACTCGACCGGCCGGCCGTAGAGCCAGTAGACCAGGCCGAGCGCGAAGAAGTTCTTGCTGCGATCGGCCTCGCGCGCGCCGAGCTTGGTGTCGCGCAGGGCCTCGCGCGTCAGGCTGGTGAGCGGGACCTCGACGACCTTGAAGCGATCGCGCAGCCGCTCGAGGGGATCGGCCTCGGTGTAGCCCGCGCGCTCGATGTTCTTCGCCACGAACGCGTCGGAGTTCACGACCAGCATGCCGTTGGGCCGCAGGTCGTCGATGTTCGCGCGCAGGGCCGCCGGGTTGAACGCCACCAGCACGTCCGGCTGGTCCGCCGGCGTGCGGATGTCTTGCGACGCGAAGTGGATCTGGAAGCCCGAGACGCCGGCGAGCGAGCCGGCCGGGGCGCGGATCTCGGCCGGGAAGTCGGGGAAGGTGGAGAGGTCGTTGCCGGCGAGCGCGGTCGATTCCGTGAACTTCGTGCCGGTCAGCTGGATCCCGTCTCCGGAGTCCCCCGCGAATCGGATGGCGACGCGCTCGAGCTCCTCGACCGGCTTCTTGGCTTGACCCACGGTGGCTCGCCGCTCCTTCGATGGCGTCCGAGAACGCGTGACTCGCGGCCCCAGAACTGCCGGATCGTATCCGCGGGGGGGGCGCGGCGAAAGGGCCGCGCTCGCGCCGCGGAGGCGAAGGCCCGACGCGAGAAAACTCCGAGCGCTTGCGAAGTTGCGAGTCTGGCTGCGGCTCTCCGAGCCTCAAGTGCGGGGCCGTGGCGGCCGATGAGCGAGCATGTTCTTTCTCCCGCGCACGCGGCCGCTCGAGCTGACCGCGAAGAGCGTGCGGGCGCTGCGTCCCTCGCTCAACACGCCCGTGGTGGCGATGACGGACCTGCCCGTGGGCCCGGCGTGTGCGGCGATCCTGGTGCACGTCGAGCGCGGTCACGGCCTCCAGATCAGCGTCGGCGTGCGCTCGCTCGCGTGCGGCTCCGTGGCGCTGTACGGCTTCGATGGTCCGATCAGCGCCTCCGTGGTGACCGTCGCGCTCGACGCGGCGCTCTCCTTCGCCGAGAGCATGGGCTTCCTCTTCGACGACGACGTGGTCGGCGACGATGCGGCGTCGCGCGAGAAGGCGGTGCTGCGCTGGCAGGAGTTGATCGGCGACGGAGCCCCCACCGGCCGCGTCGACCCCGCTCGCCTCACGGCGCAGGACCTGTTCGAGCCCGACGGCGGCGAGCTGACCGACCCGCCGGCCGCCGAGGAATACGAGTCGGAGCCGACGGCGGAGGGGCAGGCGGCCTTCGAGACCTCCGACCCGAACCTCGAGCCTGCCGCCGCGGCCGAGTTCTCTCCGCCCGCGCAAGAGAGCGGTGTGCCGCTCAGCAAGTTCCGCGTGCAGCCCGGCGCGAGCGAGGCTGTGGCTCCGGTGAAAGCCGAGGCCGCGACCGAGCCCGCCCTGCGCGCGCCGCGAAAGCGTCCGCTCGGCCGGATGCGGCTGGTCAAGCGCCGTCCCGGCGAGTCGGTGCAGGACGTGCGGCGCGCGTGGCTGCTCCGGCTTCTCACGTCGTTCTAGGAGGGAACTCATGCAGCGTTCGTGGCCCCCGATTCGAGAGATCACCGCCGTCGTGGTGATCGCGCTCGCTCTCGGCTGTGCGACCGCCCCCAAGGACACGAAGGTGGAAAGGAGCGCCGCCGACGAATCCCGCGCTCGCGCGCATCACAGCGTCGGCGTGACGCACCTGAAGGAAGGCCGCGTCGGGCTCGCGATTCGCGAGCTGCGCGAGGCCGAGCGGCTGAGCCCCGACGACCGCTGGATCCAGCTCACGCTGGCGGAGGCGTATCGCCAGAAGGGCCTCACCGCCGACGCGGAGAAGCACCTGAAGCGGTCGCTCGAGATCGACCCCTTGTTCCAGGATGCGCGTCTCACGCTGTCGGGCCTCTACATCCAGACCGAGCGCTACGCCGAGGCGCTCGCGGAAGCGCAGGCCCTGATCGACGACCCGACCTTCCCGCAGCCCTGGACTGCGCTCACGAACAAGGGCTGGGCGCTCCTCCAGCTGAAGCGAACCGCCGAGGCGCGCGAAGCGTTCAACACCGCGCTCGAATACAACGAGCGCTACTGGCGAGCCCAGCTCAATCTCGGCATCCTCGAATCGGAGGACGGCAAGCGCATCGATGCGATCGAGCGCTTCGAGAAGGTGCTGGCGCTGAACCCCGGCCCGCTCGGAACGGCCGAGGCGAACTTCCGGATCGCCGAGATCTACGTCTCGCTCGGCAACCGCGAGCAGGCTCTCGAACACCTGGTGGCCGCGACGACGCAGCGGCCGAGCGGTCCATGGGGAAAACGGTCGGAGGACTACCTGAAGCGGCTCCGCTAGCCCTCGAGGCCGATGCGGAGGAGGCGTTCGCGCTCGGCAGCTGGCTGACGCGGCAACGCGAGCTGCGCGGCATCAGCCGCGAGGAGCTGTCGGCGCTGACACGGCTGCCGATGCGCTCGCTCGAGCGCCTCGAGACCGGAGCCTTCGACGGCCAGCAGGACGGCTTCGTCCGCGGCTTCGTGCGCACGGTCGCCGTGGCGATCGGGCTCGATCCGGACGACGCCGTGGCCCGCCTGCTCGCGGAGCCGGCGGCGCATCCGCGCCGGCGCGGGCCCGACCCCCGGCGCGTGGCCGTGGCGGCCGTAGGCATCGCCGGACTCGTCGCGCTCGGCGCGGCGCTGCTCGAGTGGGCGCAGTCGCCTTCCGCGTCGCCCGGAGCCGCGGAGGATGCGCCCATCGTGCGCCAGGATCCGGTGCGCGCGCTCGCGATCGAGCAAGGCCTGCTGTCCGACGACGAGCCCGCCGAGGCGCTCCAGCTCGAGGCGGCCGCGCCGGCGCCGCCCGAGGGCCAGGTGGGCGCCGACGCCGCCCCGCTGGGCGCGGCGCCGCCGCCGTCTCCGTAGCCCGGCGCGGCGCGTGGCCACGCTCCACACCGAGGCGCTGGTGCTGCGGGCGGTCGACTTCGGCGAGTCGGATCGCATCGTGCATCTGCTCACGCCGGCGGCCGGCCGCCTCCCGGCCATCGCGAAGGGCGCGCGCCGGAGCAAGCGGCGCTTCCCCGGCACGCTCGATCTGATGAATCGCCTCGCGGTGCAGATCGAGCGGCGCCGGCCCGCTGCGCTCGCGCGCCTCGAAGGCGCACGCCTGCTCCATACCTATGAGGCAGTGCGGGCGGACGCCGTGCGCTTCGCGCTCGGCTGCTACCTGCTCGAGCTACTCGACCGGCTCGCGCCGGAGGGCGGCGCCGCCGGCGACCTCGGCCGGCTCTTCCGGTTCGCGCTCGAGGCGCTCGAGCTGCTCGATCAGGAGCCGCCGGACGCGCGCGTGCGCACGCTGCTCGAGCTGCGCGCGTTGGCGGCGCTCGGGCTCCGGCCCGAGCTGCTGCGCTGCGTGCGCTGCGGGAAGCCCGTCGAGGCGCCGGCCGCCGTGATCGCCTTCGCCGTCGCCGAGGGCGGCCCGGTGTGCGCCGCGTGCGCGGCGTCGTCGCCGCTCGGGGCTGCGCTGCCGGTTCACCTCGGCACGCTGCGCGCGCTCGACCGCGCGCTCGCCTTCCCGCTTGCTCAGATGGGACGCATCGCCCTCGGGGGGGCTGCGCTCGACGAGGCAGCACGCCTCGTCACGCGCTTCCTCGGCTTCCACGTCGGCGTCGAGCTCCAGAGCCGGCGCATCCTCGACGAGCAATTGACACTCCCCGGGGGCGAGGGGAAACTGCCGGCTTTTGGACGCCGCGACGGACGACGGGGTTGACCGGACGCGGATGCGGGCGGCGTGCACTCGGCGCGCCAGGCAGCGGGAGCGGATGTCCGGCGACGATACGAGCAAGGCGCGTTCCTCCGTCCGCATGGACGAGCTCGTCTCGCTCTGCGCCCGGCGCGGCTTCATCTTCCAGAGCGGCGAGCTCTACGGCGGCATCAACGGCTTCTGGGACTACGGGCCGCTCGGCGTCGAGCTCAAGAACAACCTGAAGGCGCTCTGGTGGCAGCGCGTGGTGCGCGAGCGCGACGACGTCGAGGGCATCGACAGCGCGATCGTGACGCATCCCCGCACCTGGGAGGCGTCTGGGCACGTCCAGCACTTCTCCGACCCGATGGTGGACTGCAAGGCGTGCAAGAAGCGCTTCCGCGCGGACCAGCTCGACGACGCGCCTCCCTGCCCGGCGCGCGAGGGCACGTCCGAGCACGACTTCACCGCGCCGCGCGAGTTCAACCTGATGCTCAAGACCTTCGTCGGCGCGTCGGAGGACGCCGCGGCGGTGGCGTACTTGCGCGCCGAGACGTGCGGCTCGATCTTCACGGACTTCAAGCGGGTGCGAGAGGTCTCGCGCCAGAAGATCCCGTTCGGGATCGCGCAGATCGGCAAGGCCTTCCGGAACGAGATCAACCCGCGGAACTTCACGTTCCGCTCGCGCGAGTTCGAGCAGGCCGAGCTCGAGTTCTTCTGTCACCCGAAGAGCAGCCCGGAGTGGTTCGAGCACTGGCAGGAGGCGCGCATCCGCTTCCACCGCGAGCTCGGCTTCGGCGCCGACGTGCTGCGCGTCCGCCCGCACGCGAAGGACGAGCTCGCCCACTACGCGCGGGCTGCGGTGGATCTCGAGTTCCTTTTCCCGTTCGGATGGCAGGAGATCGAGGGCGTCCACGACCGCGGCACGTACGACCTGACGCAGCACGCGGAGTTCTCGGGCAAGGATCTGTCCGTGCTCGACGAGGAGACGAAGGAGCGCTTCATGCCGGCGGTGGTCGAGACCTCCGTCGGAATCGACCGCACGGCGCTCGCGCTGCTCTGCAACGCGTATGCGGAGGAGAAGCTCGCCGACGGCGAGACGCGCGTGGTGCTGCGCCTGCCGGCCGCGGTGGCGCCGATCAAGGTGGCCGTGCTGCCCCTCTCGAAGAAGCTCGCCGCGCCCGCACAACGCATCGCGAGCGAGCTGCGCCGAAGCTGGAACACGTTCTACGACGAGGCCGGCAACATCGGCCGCCGCTACCGCCGGCAGGACGAGGCGGGCACGCCATACTGTGTCACCTTCGATTTCGAATCGGAGGCCGACCAGAAGGTGACCGTGCGCGAGCGCGACTCGATGACGCAGGACCGCGTGGGGTTCAGCGGGCTCGCGGCCCATCTGCGCGAGCGTCTCACACCTTGAGCGCGCGGCGAGCGAAGTCCAGCGCGCGGCGAGCGAAGTCGAAGCCTCGACGCACCGTGTACTCCTTCGGCGCGGGGCGGGCCGACGGCCGCGCGGCGATGAAGGACCTGCTGGGTGGGAAGGGCGCGAACCTCGCCGAGATGACGCACCTCGGCGTGCCGGTACCGCCCGGCTTCACCATCTCGACCGAGGTGTGCACGGTCTATCAGAAGAACGGGGGGCGCGTCCCCGAGAGCGTGAAGCGCGACGCGCTCGCGGCGCTCGCGAAGGTCGAACGCGCGATGGGGCGGCGCTTCGGCGACGCCGACGAGCCGCTGCTGGTCTCCGTCCGATCGGGCTCGCGCGCGTCGATGCCCGGCATGATGGACACGATCCTGAATCTGGGCCTCAACGACGCCACCGTGAAGGGCCTCGCGCGGCGCGCCGACGAGCGCTTCGCCTACGACAGCTACCGGCGCTTCCTCTCGATGTACGGCGACGTCGTGCTCGAGATCCCGAACGAGCGCTTCGAGTCGCGCATCGAGGCCCGCAAGGTCGAGCGGAGCGTCCAGCAGGACCTCCAGCTCACCGCGGACGACTGGCAGCGCATCGTGCGCGAGTTCCACGAGATCGTGGAGGAGCACACCGGGCGCCCGTTCCCGCAGGATCCGGCGGAGCAGCTCTGGGGCGCGGTGGCGGCCGTGTTCCGCTCGTGGGACAACGATCGCGCGCGCCGCTATCGCAAGATCCACGGCATCCCGGAGAGCTGGGGCACGGCCGTGAACGTCCAGGCCATGGTGTTCGGCAACATGGGCGACGACTGCGCCACCGGTGTCGCCTTCACGCGCGATCCCTCGACCGGCGACAAGCTCTTCTACGGCGAGTACCTGAAGAACGCGCAGGGCGAGGACGTGGTCGCGGGCATCCGCACCCCGCAGCCGATCAATCGCGCGAGTCGCCGCGAGGGGCAGGAGAAGCTGCCGACGCTCGAGGACGAGCTGCCGCGTGCATACAAGGAGCTGGTGCGGATCTACCAGAAGCTCGAGCACGACTACCGCGAGATGCAGGACATCGAGTTCACCATCGAGAGCGGCAAGCTCTGGATGCTGCAGACACGCACCGGCAAGCGCACTACGCAGGCCGCCGTGCAGATCGCGGTGGACATGGCGAAGGAAGGCCTGATCACGCGCGAGGAAGCGGTGCGCCGCGTCGACCCGCACGCGCTGGACCAGCTGCTCCACCCGGCGCTCGACCCGGACGCGGAACGCAAGGTGGTGGCCAAGGGACTGCCGGCGTCGCCCGGCGCGGCGTCGGGCCGCATCGTGTTCTCGGCCGACGAGGCCGAGGCGCGCGCGAAGGGTGGCGAGAAGGTGATCCTGGTTCGCATCGAGACGTCGCCCGACGACATCCACGGCATGCACGCGGCGCAAGGCGTCCTCACCGCGCGGGGCGGCATGACCTCGCACGCGGCGGTGGTGGCGCGCGGCATGGGCAAGTGCTGCGTCGCCGGCTGCGGCGAGCTGCGCATCGACTACGCGACGGGCGAGATGCGCGTGCGCGGGGCGACCCTGCGCGCGGGTGACGTGATCACGCTCGATGGCAGCACCGGCGAGGTGATGCAGGGCGAGGTCGCGACGGTGACGCCCCAGCTCGGCGGCGCGTTCGGCGAGCTGATGCGCTGGGCCGACAAGATCCGGAAGCTCTCGGTGCGCACGAACGCCGACACGCCCTCGGACGCACGCGTGGCGCGCGAGTTCGGCGCCGAGGGCATCGGGCTCTGCCGCACCGAGCACATGTTCTTCGAGCCCAATCGCATCCTCGTCGTGCGCGAGATGATCCTCGCCTCGGACGGCGCCTCGCGAGAGCGCGCGCTCGCGAAGCTGCTGCCGATGCAGCGCGGCGACTTCGCCGAGATCTTTCGCGCCATGGAGGGGCTGCCGGTCACGATCCGCCTGCTCGATCCGCCGCTTCACGAGTTCCTGCCGCACGGCGACGAAGAGATCGCCGAGGTGGCGCACGCGCTCGGCCGGGACGCCGCGGCGCTCCGCGCGAAAGTCGAGGAGCTGAAGGAATTCAACCCGATGCTCGGCCACCGCGGCTCGCGCCTCGGGATCACGTACCCCGAGATCTACCGCATGCAGGTGCGCGCGATCATGGAGGCCGCGTGCGAGGTCGCCGCGGCGGGCGTGCGCATCCACCCGGAGATCATGCTGCCGCTGATCACGCACGTACGGGAGCTCGAGCGGCTGCGCGCGCTCGTCGACCGGGAGATCGCCGCGGTGCAGGCCGAGCATCCGCGCGCGAAGGTGAAGCCGACGATCGGCACGATGATCGAGGTGCCGCGCGCCGCCCTCACCGCCGACCAGTTGGCGAAGCACGCCGACTTCTTCTCGTTCGGCACCAACGACCTGACGCAGATGGGCTACGCGCTCTCGCGCGACGATGCCGGCAAGTTTCTCCCGGACTACGTCGAGAGCGGCATCATGCCCGACGATCCGTTCGTCTCGATCGACGAGGAGGGGATCGGGCGGCTGATGGAGATCGGCGTGGTCGGTGGCCGGCGCACGCATCCCGGCCTCAAGGTCGGCATCTGCGGCGAGCACGGCGGCGACCCGAAGAGCATCCGCTTCTGCGCGAAGATCGGCCTCGACTACGTGTCCTGCTCGCCCTTTCGTGTGCCGGTCGCGCGTCTCGCGGCGGCGCAGGCGGCGGCCGAAGCGGCGGAGGCGAAGCGACCGCGCCGGAGGCGCCGGTGAGGCGCGCCGCGCTGCTCGCGGGCCTGCTCGCGCTCGGCTGCGGCGGCTGGCCTCCGTTCGCCGGTCTCGGCGACGAGGCGCCCCCCGATGACTCGCACGGGATCGAGCTGGTGGAAGGCGGCGCCGTGGTCGACTTCTACGAGCGCGCCTCGGCGTTCTACGGGCGGCTCGCGCGGCGCCGCTTCGACAGCATCGAGACCTATCAGGACGAAGCGTTGCGGGGCTTCTTCCGCAACGAGCAGGTCTACGCCGACTACTACGCCGACCTCGCGGCGGCGCTGGTCGAGGCCCACTTCGAGAAGAACCGCCCCCTCGTGCTCGAGGTGGTCGAGCTGCAGCTCGAAGGGCCGGGGCGCGCCCACGTCCAGACACGGATTTCCGGCGAGGACGGCCGTCCCCTGCGGAGGGGAGCGGTGCATCTCGACCGTACCGACCGCTGGGAACGCAGCGACGGGACGTGGCGGATCGAGCCCGGCCGGGATTGAGCGGTTTCTGACACGCGTGTGAACGCCGTATCCGAGAAGTGGAAAAACGGTTCTACTCGGGAAAAGGCCTTCACACCCCGGGGATCACGCCCCACTCTTCCACAAATCGACGCGAGAACGAGGAGTTGTCGCATTACCAGCGCGGTAGTTCCCGCCTGGCACGGTGCTTGCTCTCTCGAGTGGCGGGACCCCGGTCCCCCCCTTTCGAGAAGCCAGTAGACACCCGCCAGGGAGCCCCCTTGAGCCATCCCCCCACCCTCGACTCCATCCCGATCTCTACCCCCGCCCCGAAGTCGGCGCAGAGCGCCCCGAACCCGCGGGCCCGCCGTCCCGGCCGTCGCACGGCAACGCCCTGGGAAGACGACCAGGCGCTTGTCCGCGAGATCCTCGGCGGCAGCCGTGCGCACTTCGACATGCTCTACGAGGCGTACTTCCCGCGCGTGTACCGCTTCGCGCTGAAGCGCCTGCGAGACACCGGCGAGGCCGAGGACGTCACGCAGGAAGTGTTCATCACGGTCTTCCGTGCATTGCGCACCTTCCAGGGCGACTCGAGCTTGCTCGTTTGGATCTTCGGGATCACGCGCAACAAGGTGAACCGCCGCTTCCGTCGGCCGCGCCCCCGGCTCGAGTCGATCGAAGGGGACGCGCTCGAGGTCGCCGGTGACGAGGCCGCCACGGATCACACCGTGGACGCGCGCCGGATCCTCGATCGCTGCCAGCACGCGATCGAGCACCAGCTCACCCCGCTCCAGCGGCGCATCTTCCATCTGAAGCACCTGCGCCGGCAGTCGATCCGCACGATCGCCGGCTCGCTCGGCAAGTCGGAGGACGCCATCAAGGCCAACCTCTACCGGATGCGTCGCGCGATCGCGGCGGCGGCGCCCGGCCTGGAGCAGCTGCTCAAGGCGTAGCCAGCCGAGCGAAGCTCGGACCGCTCTGCAGACTTCTGACCTGCGGTCAGGCCCCGCAGGGAAATCCACGCGGCAAAACAGCGTTTTGGTGACACTGGGCGCCTCGCCCGACCACTTCCCTGGGAGAGACCCGCATCTCCCTCCAGGGGAGGGTGCGGTGCGAGGAGCACCGGTTGACTCGTCCGGGGGTGGGTTCGAAGCAGCCCGACGCTGCGCTGGATACGTGGACCGACGAGGCGCTGTTCGAGCGCGTCTGCGCGGGGAGCGAGGCGCACTTCAACGTGCTCTACGCCCGCTACTTCCGGCGCATCTACGCGTTCGTGTTCCAGCGGGTCCGCAACCACGCGGACGCCGAGGAGCTGGTCCAGGAGACCTTCACGGTCGTCTTCCGCGGTGCTGCGAACTTCGGCGGTCGCTCGAGCCCGCTCGCCTGGGTCTACGGCGTGGCGAAGAACCTCGTGCTGAACCACCTGCGGCGCGCGCGCGTGCAGCAGGAGCGCATCGCGGAGGCGGGTCAGGAGCCGCTGGCCTCCACGTCGCCGCACTGGTCGTACGGCCCCGACCAGCAGCTCACGCTGCGGCGCTGCGCGGCAGCGCTCGACGAGCAGATCGCGGGCCTGGCGGACTGGCAGGCGGAAGCGTTCTTCTTACGTCATGCCGAGAACCTTCCGATCCACGAGATTTCACGGCGCACCGAGCGCTCTGCTGACGCAGTGCGCTCGGGCCTATACCGGGTAAAGCGGTTGTTGGTGCGAGCTGGTGCACTGGAGCCCGAGAGCGAGTCGCCTTGAGACCGGGTCGGCTCCGCCGCTTCGCAGCGAACCTGCGACGGCGGATCCTTCCGGCCTCGAGAGCCACGCGGGAGCCTGAGGTGGCGCACGAGATTGCCAAGGAGTTCTCGACCGAGGAGCTGAAGGAGTTCCTCGAGGGAGACCTCCATCCCACGCAGGCCGACCCGGCCTTCCAGGAGCGGCTCCGCCGCGAGCTCTGGGCGATGGTGCAGCAGCGCTACGGCAGCGATCCGGACGACCGCCTCGACTGAGGCCCGTGCGGGCGCGACAATCGCGCGCCCGTGACCGCGCCGCCCCGAGCCACCCTCGCCAGCGCGACCGAGCGCGTTCTGAATCCTGGGAGCCGGCGCAATCCCGACGTGCTCCTCGTGCGGCACGAGGGCGCGTTGGTGGTGGTGAAGGACTTCGCGCAGCGCGGCCCCTTCGTGCGGCGCTTTCTCGCGCCGTGGCTCGTGCGCCGCGAGCTCAAGGCCTGGCGCGCGCTCGACGGCCATCCGTCCGTGCCGCGGGTGGTCGGCGCGATCGATCGCCTCGCGTTCGCCGTCGAGTACCGGCCGGGCCGCAGCCTGTTCGGCGCGCGCCGCCAGCCGGTGCCCGAGGGCTTCCTCGCTGCGCTCGAGGCAGCGCTCGTGGAGATGCATCGCCGCGGCGTCGTCCACCTCGACCTCAGGAACCGCACCAACGTGCTCTCGGACGAGCGCGGCCGCCCGGTGCTGATCGACTTCGGCTCGGCGCTGGTGTTCGCGCCCGGCGGCTTCGGCGCGCGCTGGCTGCTGCCGCTGTTCGCGACCTTCGACCGGCGCGCGCTCGACAAGTGGCACGCGAAGCAGAGCAAGCGCAAGCGCCGCGTGCGCGAGGGCTGGTAGTTCTTGGACGCCGCGCCTGTGACGCCGCGCTTGTTACGCCGCGACCGGCCACCGAGTAGGCCGCGAGCGGATGCGAGCGGCGTGGAAGAGAGGATCTACGCCGCACGCATCGGGCCGCGTACTACCTCGTCGCCAGTTGCGGCGTCACAGGCGTGAGTCAAAGGCCCGCGGCGCCTTCCTCGGGCGGCCGGCGCAACGCGAGCCGCCCGATGAAATGGCGGAAGGTCTCGAGCGTGAGCCGCGCGTCTTCGAGCGCGTGGTGCTCGGTGCCGCTGCGCGCGAGCCCCACCACGTTCGCGGCCTGACGCAGCGAGAGCGCAGAGACCGGCTCGCCCGCGACGAGGGACCAAGCATAGAAGAGCGTGGCGAGGTCGATCACGTGATAGTCGAAGGGCAGGGGCAGCTCGCACGCCTTGTACGCGCGTTCCAGGAAGACCATGTCCATGCGCACGTTCTGCCCGGCAGGAACCACGGTGTGGCCCGTCGGCAGGAGCGCCGCCAGCTCCTGGAGCGCCCGCCGCACCGGCACGCCCTCGCGCGCCCAGCGCTCCGCGTCGTAGCCGAAGATGGCCCCCGCCTCGGCGGAGACGCGCTCCGGACGCGCCAGCACCTTCCACTCTGCGCTCGCCAGCTCCGCGAGGCGGTAGTCCGTCACGATCACCCCGATCTCGGTGATGTCGTGGAGGTCGGGGTCGAGACCGCCGAATTCGCAGTCGAGGAACGCGAGGGCGAACTCGGGCAAGCGCTTCTCGGGGCCTTCGCGGGGCCTTGGGGGTTGGCGCTCCCTACGGGAGTCGAACCCGTGTTTCGGCCTTGAGAGGGCCACGTCCTAGGCCACTAGACGAAGGGAGCGAAGGCGCGGGACCGTAGCCAGGGAGCCTGGAGGGGTCAATCGGACTTCAGGGCGGGCGCTCCGGTGACGAAAAGCGTCCCTGCTCGCGCCGAGGAACGTCACTCGGAGCCGTCCGCGCCCGTCATGTTGCGCGAGGCGCGCGCGCGCGTGCGCGCTCGAAGAGTCACGCCAGCGCGTCAAGTTCGCCCTGCGCTCTGCCGATCGGATGCGGCGACAACTGAGGCGTTGGCATGGGGGTTGCTCAAGCCCCTCGGCGAACGCCAAACCGAGCGAACGCCGCCCCACCCGGTGGGGACCCGAGGGCACGTTGCCCGAGGGAGCGCTCGGCAGACGGAGAGACCCCCAAATGCGAACGCTTCTCACGCGCAAGGGCGGCTTCACGCTCATCGAGCTGATGATCGTGGTCGCCATCATCGGGATCCTGGCGGCCATCGCCATCCCGAACTTCCTGCAGTTCCAGCTGCGCAGCAAGACGGGCGAGGCCAAGACGAACCTCGCCGCGATCCGCACGGCAGAGGAAGGCTACTTCGCCGAGTTCAACAACTACGTCGCGGCCGCGCAGACGCCCGCTTCCGCCGCCGGAAGCAACAAGCGCGTCTGGCCGACCGGTTCGTCGTTCGACAACCTCGGCTGGTCGCCCACCGGCAACGTGTTCTTCAACTACGCCGTGACGGTGGCGGGCGCGTCGTACACGCTGGGCGCCACGGGTGACCTCGACGGCAACGGTACGCCGTCGAACTACGGCTACGTGCACCCGACTCCGGGTGCCACGGCGGGCCAGGCTGCCCCGATCGGCAGCTGCACCGGTGCGGGCGTCCTCGACCCGACGACCGGTGCGCCGGGCCTGCTGAACACCGTTGGTCCGTGCACGTCGACGGACGGTCAGAGCGTGTTCTAAGCGACCTGATTCGCGCAACTCGGAGGGCCGGGGCTTCGGCTCCGGCCCTCCACGTCTCCCGGAGGGAGCGATGCCCCAACAGAATTATTCTCGACGCGGCTTCACGCTGCTCGAGCTTCTCTTCGTGGTCGCGATCATCGGCGTGCTCGCCACGACCGCCATCGCGATGTTCCAACAGCAGCAGCAGCGCGCGAAGCGCAGCGAGGCGATGACGAACCTCGCAGCCATCGCCACGATGGAAACCACCTTCTACGGAGAGAACGGCTCGCACCCGTGGGCAGCCCCCGTGCCGCTCGGCCTGCCCGGCCAGAAGCAGGCCTGGGATGCGGCGGCCGACGCCGCCTTCGGCGCGCTCGGATTCAAGGTGGAGGGCTCGGTCTTCTACGTCTATGACGTGGACAGCAACTCGGGCACCTGCGCCTGCCCCAGCGACGGCTGCTTCACGGCCACCGCCTACGGCGACTCGGACCTCGACGGGAGGTACGCGGTCGTGAGCTTCTTCCACGCCGACGCTAGCGGCGCGGTGTGCCCCACCGCACTCTTCGCGATCGCTCCTCCGGTCGATCCCTTCGACGGGCTGCCGATCCTCGAGCGGCCCGTCGATATCTTCCAGTACAGCGGTCCGGTCGTCGACGACTACTGATCGCGAGGTCTTCGAGGGGGGACCGTGCGGAGCGGGTGGGAGAGAGCGATCGCTGCGCTCGCGATCGCGGCGGCAATCGGATGGGCCGAGACGCGGCTGCCCGATGCGCCGGCGGACTCCGGAGAAGCGGCCTTCGTGCCTGCCCCCGGGTTGGTCAAGCTGGCAGCGCTCGGCTTCGACGCCGTCCTCGCCGACTACTACTGGCTGCGTGCGGTCCAGGTCGTCGGCAGCGAAGCGGGACCCGTCGGAAAGAGCGACCTGATCGGGCGGCTGATCGACGTGGTCACCACGCTCGATCCGTGGGTGCTGCATCCGTACCGCTTCGCTGCGATCTGGATGACCGACGACGAGAGCGCCGTGCGCAAGGCGAACGCGCTCCTCGAACGCGGCATCGCGCACCACCCGCAGGACTGGCTGAACCGCTTCCACCTCGGCTTCAACCAATTCTTCTACCTCGGCGAGAACGCCGACGCGGCCGCCGCGCTCCAGCCCGCGGTGGGTATGCCCGGTGCGCCGCGCTACCTCGGGCGCCTGGTCGCGCGGCTGCGCAGCGAGGCCGGAGGCGGCGAGCTCGACGCCGCGGCGGCGTTCCTGAACGAGCTGCTGCGTCAGAACCCCGACCCCTACGTGAAGGCCGAGTACGAGAAGGCCCTCGACGAGATCGAGACCGAGCGCCGTGCACGCGTGCTCGACGCCGCGCGCCAGGAGTTCGAGCGCCGTCACCACCGCGACATCCGGAGCGTCGAGGAGCTGGTGCGCGTCCGTCCGCCGGTGCTGCGAGCGCTGCCGCCCGAGCCGCACGGCTGGGAGTGGACGCTCGACCCGGCGAGCGGCCAGATCGTCTCGTCCTGGGTCGGCCACCGCTACAGCGTGCTCATCGACGGGACGAACCAGAGGATGCTCGAGCGCTTCCACGCGCGCTCGAAGAAGACAGGGGAGGGCTCCTAGTGGAGGCGGAGACGATCGTCCGCGTGGAAGGCCTGGTGAAGGACTTCCGCCCGGGCTTCGGCCTCAGGAAGAAGCGGGTGCTGCACGGCATCTCCTTCCAGGTGCGGCGCGGCGAGGTCTTCGGCTTCATCGGCCCGAACGGCGCCGGCAAGACGACCGTGCTCAAGGTGCTGATGGGCCTGATCCGCGCGAGCGCGGGGCGCGCCGAGCTGCTCGGTCACGAGGCGGGCGAGTCTGCGTACCGCCGCCACGTCGGCTTCACGCCCGAGACCCCGTACTTCTACGACTTCCTCACCGGGCGCGAGATCCTCACCTTCTACGCGCGCCTCTGCGACGTCGAGCCGGCTCGCATCGGCGCGCGCGTGGACGAAGTGCTCGCCCAGGTGGGTCTGGCGAGCGCAGGCGACGCGCGCCTCCGCACCTACTCGAAGGGAATGCTCCAGCGCGTCGGCATCGCGCAGGCGATCGTGCACGACCCGAGCGTGCTGTTCCTCGACGAGCCGATGAGCGGCCTCGACCCGGTCGGCCGCAAGGAGATTCGCGACCTGATCGTGCGCCTCAACGCCGAGGGCAAGACCGTCTTCATGAACACGCACATCCTCTCCGACGTGGAGATGCTCTGCGACCGCGTCGCCATCATCGTGGCGGGGCGCATCGCCTACGAGGGCGCGCTCGAGGGTTTCGATGGCGACCGAAAGCTGTACGACCTGACGCTGTCGTCGCTGCCGCCCGATTTCGCGGAGGAGATCGAAGCGCAGCTCGGAGTCAAGCTCGGCGGCCGGGGCGAGCGCGTCACGCTGCGCCTCGGCGAGAAGGAAATGAACGAGCTGCTGCAGGCCGCCCTCGCACGCGGCGCGCGGGTGGAGGAGGTGGTGCGGCACCGCGAGCATCTCGAGGCCCTGTTCCTGCGCGCGGTCGAGTCGCAGCGGCAAGGGGGTCGGTCGTGAGGAGCGCCGTAGCCGCGATCGCGGCCAACACCGTGCGCGACGCCGTGCGCAATCGCGTGCTCTACATCCTGGTGTTCTTCGCGATGGTGATGATCGGGACGAGCGTAGTGCTGGCATCGCTCTCCTACGTGGAGCGCGAGCGCATCCTCCAGGACGTCGGCTTCTCGGCCATTCGCTTCTTCGGCGCAGCGATCGCCATCTTCATGGGGGTGGGGCTGATCCATCGCGAGGTGGAGCGGCGCACGATCTACACGATCCTGTCGAAGCCGGTGACGCGCGCGAGCTTCCTCGCCGGCAAGTATCTGGGACTGGTCGCGACGCTCTGGCTCCAGCTCGCGATCATGGTGGCGGCCTTCACGGCCGTGTCGTTCGCCGCAGGCGCGCCTCTCCACGCGAGCCACTTCATCGCGCTCGGCCTGGTGGCCGTCGAGCTCGCGGTGGTGGTCGCATTCGCCACGCTGTTCTCCACCTTCGCGACGCCCTTCCTGGCCGCTTGCTACAGCGTGGGGCTCTATCTGGTGGGACACCTGACGCGCGACCTGCGCGGCCTCGGCGCCACCTCGGACTCCGCCGTCGTCCAACAGGTCACGCTGTGGATCCAGCGCATCTTTCCGGATCTGTCCGCGCTGAACCGCGGCATCGAAGCCGTGCACGACCTGCCGATCCCGCTGAACGAGGTCGGCTTCGCCGTGCTGATGGGCGTGGCGTGGTGTCTCGCCTTCCTGCTCGTGGCCGTCGTGGTCTTCGAGCGTCGCGACTTCCGCTAGCCTGCTCGGATCGGGGAGGCGCATGGCGATCGCCGCGCTGGCAAAAGCGGGGCTGGTCTTCGCCGCCGCGTTCGGGCTGGTGGTGGGCTCGTTCCTGAACGTCGTGATCCACCGGCTGCCGCGCGGCGAGTCGGTGGTGCGGCCGCGTTCGCGCTGCCCGGCGTGCGCCACGCCGATCGCCGCGTGGGACAACGTGCCGCTGCTCTCCTACCTGTGGCTGCGCGGGCGCTGCCGCGGCTGTGGGGCGTCGATCTCGGCGCGCTATCCGCTGATCGAGCTCGGCACCGCGCTCTGCTTCGCCGCGCTCTTCGCGACGCACGGCTTCGCGCCCGAGACAGCGCTGCTCTGGTGCTTCGCCGCCGCGCTGATCGCGGCCGCGGGCGTGGACTTCGACCACGGCTACATCCCCGACGAGCTCTCGCTCGGCGGCCTCGCGTTCGGGCTCGTCGCGCTGCCGGCTGCGCGCGCGGTGAGCGGCGAGCCGTGGGCGCTGGCGCTGGCGCAGTCCGCGCTCGGCGCGGCGCTCGGCGCGGGCATGCTCTGGAGCGTCGGCTTCGCGCATGCGCGGCTCTCGGTGGCGCTGGGCCGCACCTTCCCGCACTGGCCGGGCGAGGGCGAGGCGCCGCCGCGACCGGGCAGCGTCGACTACTGGACGTGGTTCCCCGGGCTCGGCTTCGGCGACGTGAAGCTGATCGGCATGGTCGGCGCGTTCCTCGGGCCGCTCGGCGTCGTCTACACCATCGTGCTGGCGGCGCTGCTCGGGCTGCCGCTCGGCCTGCTGCTCGCGCGCGGCTCGCGCGGCGGGCTCGCCGCGCCGTTCGGCTTCGGCCCCGCCATCGCGGCGGCTGCGCTCGGCGTCGCGGTATTCGCGCCCCACGGCTTCTAGGCGCCGGCGCACCGCCCTTCAGCCCGGCGCCCTCCCGGCCGAAGAGACCGCCGGGAGGACCTTCGTGCACTTTCGGGGACTTGCTCGCTATGGCTGCGCAGTGCTGTGGATGGGGGTCGCGCTCGGCTCGCTCGGCTGCAACCTGATCTCTGCCGATCGCGGCGGCCCGAACGTCCTGCTGGTCACGATCGACACGCTGCGAGCCGATCGCGTCGGCGTCTACGGTGCGCGCGACGCGGCGACGCCCACGCTCGATGCGCTGGCCGCGCGCGGCGTGTTGTTCGAGGAGGCGATGGCCTCGGTGCCGCTCACGCTGCCGTCGCACACGTCGATCCTGACCGGGCAGTATCCACCGACACACGGCGTTCGACACAATGCGGTGTTCGTTCTCCCGAGGAGCGCCGAGACGATCGCCGAGCGCTTCTCCGAGGCGGGCTACGCCACCGGCGCCGTCGTCGGCGCGGCGGTGCTCGACTCGGGGTTCGGGCTGGAGCAGGGCTTCGACAGCTACGACTCCGAGCTTCCGAAGGAGCGCTCCACTGCCGCGGGCTTCTTCGAGCGCCCGGCAAACGAAGTCACGGATCGCGCGCTGGCCTGGCTCTCGGACACGAAGGGTCCGTTCTTCCTCTGGGTCCACTACTACGACGTGCACGCGTCGCACAACCCGCCCGAGCCGTTCAAGACGCGCTTCCAGCGGCATCTCTACGACGGCGAGGTGGCCTACGTGGACCAGGAGCTCGGCCGCCTGCTGGCCGGGCTCGCGCACGAGAAGCGGCTGGCGAACACCATCGTGGCCGTCACGGCGGATCACGGCGAGGGGCTCGGCGAGCACGGCGAGGACAGCCACACCTACTTCATCTACGACTCGGTGTTGCACGTGCCGTTGATGCTCGCCGGGCCCGGCGTGCCGGCCGGCAAGCGCGTGCAGCCCGTGACCCCGAACACGGGCATCGCGGCGACCCTGCTCGCCCTCGCTGGTGTTCCCGCGCTGCCCAGGACCGACGTCGGCGATCTCGCGCCGCTCTGGCGCGAGGGCACGGCGACCGCGCCGGGCGAGGCCTATGCCGAGACCCTCGCGGGCGAGCTGGACCACGGCTGGGCTCCGCTCCACGCCATTCGCACCGACCGCTTCCACTACATCCGCGCGCCGCGTCCCGAGCTCTACGACGTGAAGGCCGACCCGCACGAGCTCCGGAACCTGCTGCCGTCGAAGCAGGCGGAACCCGTCGAGGTCGTGAAGTCCGACGAAACGAAGATCGACGCGCTGCTCGCGGGCAGCGCCGACCTGAAGCAGGTGGCCGTCGATGCCGAGACGCGCGCGCGCGTCGAGGCGCTCGGCTACGTGGTGCCCGACGGCAAGGCCGTGAAGACGGGTGCGGACCCGAAGGACGTCTATCGCCTCGCGGGCCTGGGCTTCGACGTGTTGGCCCTCTCGTTCGCCAAGCGTTACGACGAGGCGGAGAAGCTCGCGCTCAAGGGCCTCGAGCTCATGCCCCGCAGCAGCCAGCTCCACGACTCGCTCGCGCGCGTGTATCTCGAGACGCGCCGGCCGGAGCTCGCGCTCCCGCACGCGCAGGCGGCGGCGCAGCTCAGTCCCGGCGTCGCGGACTACCAGGGCCAGCTCGCCTATGTCTACCTGGTGCTCGGAGACCTGCCGAACGCCGTGGCAGGATTCGACGCAGCCCTGCGCGTCGATCCCGAGCATCCCGGAGCCCATGCCGGAGCGATGTGGCGCGTCAAGCTCGGCGGCTCGATCGCGGAGGCGGAGGAGCATGCGCGCCAGGCGCTCGCCAACGACGGCAACCACCCCGAGTTCGCGGAGCGCGTGGGTGAGGTGTGGGAGAGCCTCGGCGAGTACGACCGCGCGCTCGCGGTCTTCGAGCAGGGCGCGAAGCGCTACCCGAAGCACTCGAACTTCCACATGCGCCTCGCGATCCAGTACGCGCGTCTCGGCGACCAGGAACGCGCCGACGCGGAGCGGGCCGAGGCCGGGAAGGCCGCCGACGACGTCAACCTCCGCAACCGGCTCGCCATCGCCTACGCGGCGCGCCGCGACTTCCTGCGGGCCGAGCCGATCTTCCGGGGGATCCTCGCCGAGCGCCCCGCGGAGCCGTCGACCCGCCGCTTCCTCGCGCGCATGCTGCGCGAGACGGGACGCGCGAGCGAAGCGGACCAGCTGGTCGAGGGCGTCCCGTCCTCCGCGGAGGTGCTGCCGCCGGCTCCGCCGACCCAGGCTCCGGCTCGGGGCTAGCAAGCAGCGCAGCCGCGCGCGCGCCGAGGCGAAGCTGAGCGGAGTCACGACACGGCGCGGCGCGCTAGCTTCGCTCGTCATGAGCGACGCGAACCCCGAGCAGAAGACCTACTGGAACGAGCAGGCGGGCCCCGTCTGGGTGGCGTTCCAGGAGCGTCTCGATCGGCAGATCGGGCCGCACGGCGAACGCGCGCTCGCGCGCCTCGCGCCTGCGCCGGGCGAGCGGGTGCTCGACCTCGGTTGCGGCTGCGGCGACTCGTCTTTGGTGCTCGCGGCGCGCGTCGCGCCCGGCGGCTCCGTGCTCGGGCTCGACCTGTCCGAGCCCATGCTCTCGCGCGCTCGCGAGCGCGCCGCTGCCGCGCGTCTCACGAACGTGACCTTCCGCGCGGCGGACGTGCAGACGGCGGCGCTCGAGGCCGGCGCCTTCGACGCCGCGTTCTCGCGCTTCGGCGTGATGTTCTTCGCCGATCCGGCGGCGGCGTTTCGCAACGTGCGGAGCGCGCTGCGCCCGGGCGGCCGTCTCGTCTTCGTGTGCTGGCGGCCGGTGGCGGAGAACCCCTGGGTGACGGTGCCGATGGCGGCCGCGGCGCCGCTCCTCACCTTGCCCCCGCCCGCGCCGCCCGACGCGCCCGGCCCCTTCAGCTTCGCCGACGCCGCGCGCGTGCAGGGGATCCTCGCCGCCGCGGGCTTCGGCGAGATCGCGATCGAGCCCGCCGAGCTCTCGATGAGCCCGGGTGGCGGCGATCCGGACGAGGCCGCGGAGACCTTTCTCGACGTGGGCCCCCTCGGCTCCGCGCTCCGCGAGGCGAAGGCCGACGCCGGCCTCCGCGAGCGGGTGCGCACAGCGGTGCGGAAGGCCTTCGAGCCACACCTCCGGGCGGGTCGAGTCGAGCTCGGCTCCGCGATCTGGCTGGTACAAGCGCGTCGCGCCCTCTAACCTGCCGCCGTTTTCTGGCTCCCCGGTCGTCTAACGGTAGGACTACAGGCTCTGAACCTGTCTGTGGAGGTTCGAATCCTCCCCGGGGATCCAGTCTTTGGACGCCGCAACCGGCCACGAGCCAGCGCGACAGCGGATGCGGGCGGCGTGGATCCCATCCTGGCGTGGCCATCGACGCAACCCTTCGAATCGGTTGGGTTTTCCTTGAAGATCCTGGTCGATCGCCTGAGTGCGGCGCCGCTCGCGCACGAGTTCTCGGTCTCGCGGCGGTGGCTCGCCGAGCAGCAGGGCGAAGGCGCCAGCCCCAGCAGCGAGGGGCTGGCCGAGGACGCCCGCTTCGAGGTGCGCGCCCAGAAGATGGGCGCCGACCTCTACCTCGAGGGCGAGCTGTCGGGCGTGCTCGATCTCGCGTGCAGCCGATGCCTCACTCGCTATCGTGCCCCGATCCGCGAACGGTTCCGACTCGTGCTCGAGCCGGCGGGCGATCGCGTGCCGGCCGATCCGGAAGGTGCCGCGGCGCTCGCCCGAGACGGCCTGTATCTCGCCGACGAGATCGAGTCGGGCTGGTTCCGCGGCCCCGAGATCCAGCTGGATCGCTTCGTCGGAGAAGTGTTGGCCCTGGCCGTTCCCGTTCAGCCGCTGTGTCGCGAGGATTGCCTCGGGCTCTGCCCGCGTTGCGGCATCGACCGCAACGTCGAGCGCTGCAACTGCACCGAGGCGCGGCCGGCATCCCCCTTCGCCGTGCTGGCCACGCTGCGCGGCTCGGATCGGAAGTAGCAGCGGGGCCGAGCGCCCGCGAGGAGTCGATCGATGGCAACTGTTCCCAAGCGCCGCCAATCCCACGCCCGCAAGAACAAGCGGCGCAGCCACGACGCGTTGGCGCTGCCGGCGCGCGCCGCGTGTCCGCAGTGCGGTGAGCCGCGGCAGCCGCACCGCGTGTGCGGCAACTGCGGAACCTACCGCGGCCGCGCCGTCCTCGAGACCGACGAGGAGTAGGGCCCGTTGCTCGCGCTTCTCTTCCCCGGGCAGGGCTCGCAGGAGGTCGGCATGGGCCGCGACGTCTGCGAGGCCTCACCGGCCGCGCGCGCGGTCTTCGCCACGGCGGATGCCGTACTCGGTTTTCCGCTCTCGCAGCTCTGCTTCGAGGGGCCGGAGGACGAGCTGCGCCGCACGGAGAACCAGCAGCCGGCGCTGCTCGCGACCAGCATCGCGCTGCTGCGCGCGCTGGAGGAGCAGGCGGACCCGGCGCCGGCCTTCGTGCTCGGACACAGCCTCGGCGAGTACAGCGCGCTGGTGGCCGCCGGCGCGCTCTCGCTCGAGGACGGCCTCGCGCTCGTGCAGGCGCGCGGGCGCTTCATGCAGGAGGCCGTGCCCCAGGGCAAGGGCGCGATGGCCGCGGTGCTCGGAATCGGCGCGGAGGCGGTGGCTGCCGCGTGCCGCCAAGCCGCAGCCGAGACGGGCGGCATCGTCTCGCCGGCCAACCTGAACGCGCCCGAGCAGACGGTGATCGCGGGCGACGCGGCGGCGGTCGAGCGCGCGGCGGTGCTCGCGAAGGCGGCCGGCGCGAAGCGCACGGTCGCCTTGCCCGTGTCGGCGCCTTTCCACTGCGCGCTGATGCGCCCGGCGGCCGAGAAGCTCGCGGCCGAGCTCGCCCGCGTGCGCTTCCAGGCGGCCCGGGTGCCGGTGATCACGAACGTCGAAGCCGAGCCGAACTCGGACCCCGCGCGCGTGCCGGGGCTGCTCGAGCGACAGGTCACCGCCCCGGTCCGCTTCGTCGACTGCGTGCGCAAGCTGGTGACGCTCGGCGTCACGCGCGTGGTCGAAGTCGGCCCGGGCACCGTGCTCAGCGGCCTCGTCGCGCGCATCGATCGCGGCATCGCGCGGGCGAACGTTGGCAACCTCGCGCAGGTGCGCGAGGTTGCGGCTGGTCTCTGAGGAGGGGAGGAGGCTCCATGTCACTCGAACAACGCGTCCAGGAGATCATCGTGGAGCAGCTCGGGGTCTCCGCAGAGGAGGCCGTGCCGCAGGCTTCGTTCATCGAAGACCTCGGCGCCGACTCGCTCGACATCGTCGAGCTCGTGATGGCGATGGAGGAAGAGTTCGACGTGGAGATTCCCGACGAAGACGCCGAGAAGATCCAGACCATTGCCGGCGCGATCCAATACCTCAAAGACAAGCTCGGCGGGACATGAGATGAGCGAAGGCCGCGCGGACGGCGTCGTCGTCACGGGGCTCGGCTGCGTCTCTCCGCTCGGCAGCGACACCGCCGCGACCTGGCAGGCGACGCTCGCGGGACAGTCCGGCGTCGAGCGCCTGCCCGAGGACTTCGAGCCCCGGTTGCCGGTGCGGATCGCCGCGACCGTGCGCGGCCCGATCGACGCCGGCGACATCCCGCCGAAGGAGCTGCGCCGGCTGGATCGCGCGATCCTGCTCGCGCTGGCCTCGGCGCGAGAGGCGATCGCCGACGCGGGCCTCGTTCCCGGCGAGAACTGCGAACGCGAGCGGGCGGGCGTCGCGATCGGCACGGGCATCGGCGGTCCGACCACGTTGCTCGAGAACCATCGCGTGCTGCTCGAAGACGGCCCGCGCCGCGTCTCGCCGTTCTTCATCCCGATGACGCTCGCCAACATGTCGGCCGGGATGGTCGCGATCCGCCACGGCCTGCGCGGCCCGAACCTGTGCCACGTCACGGCGTGCGCGTCGGCCGCGCACGCACTCGGCGAGTCGCTGCGGATCCTCCAGCGCGGCGATGCCGACGTGATGGTGGCGGGCGGGACGGAGGCGGCGGTCGTCCCCCTCGTGATGGCGGGCTTCGCGAGCATGCAGGCCCTCTCGAAGCGGAACGACGAGCCGGCCCGCGCCAGCCGACCCTTCGATCGCGATCGCGACGGCTTCGTGATGGCCGAGGGCTCGGCCGTGCTCGTGCTCGAGCGCGAGTCCCATGCGCGGGCGCGCGGTGCCCGCATCCGGGCGCGCTTCGTCGGCTATGGCGCATCCGCCGACGCCCTCCACATCGCGGCGCCCGACCCCGAGGGCGTCGGGGCCCAGAGCTGCATGCGCCACGCGCTCGCCGATGCGGGCCTCGCTCCCGATGCGGTGGACTACGTGAACGCCCACGCCACCAGCACGCCCGCCGGCGACACGATGGAGGCGAAGGCGCTCCACGGCGTGTTCGGCGCGCACGTGGAGCGGCTCGCGGTCTCGTCGACCAAGGGCGCCACCGGCCACCTGCTCGGCGCCGCGGGCGCACTCGAGGCGCTCCTGTGCGTGCTCGCGCTCGAGACGGGTACACTGCCGCCTACGATCAATCTCGAGAACCCCGACCCCGAATGCGCGCTCGATCACGTGGCCGGCAAGCCGCGTGCAGCGAGAGCGCGAGTCGCGCTGAGCAACTCCTTCGGCTTCGGCGGCGTCAACGCAGCGCTCCTGTTCGAACGAGGTTAGGAAGAAGGAAGATGGCCGACCCCATCGTGCTGGCGAGCGATCACCGGGGCTTCGCCCTGAAGGAAGTGCTCCGGCGCCGGCTGCAGGCCGCCGGGCACGAGGTACGGGACGTCGGCGCCTTCTCCACCGACTCGGTGAACTATCCGGAGTTCGCCGCGCCCGCGGCGCGCGCCGTGTCGAGCGGCGAGGTGTCGCGCGGCATCGTGATCTGCGGCAGCGGCCTCGGCGTCTCCTACACCGCGAACCGCTTCCCGCGCGTGCGGGCCGCGTTGGTGCACGACGTCGAGAGCGCCGCGCTCGCGCGCCAGCACAACGACGCCAACATGCTCGCGCTGTCCGGCGACCGCACCGACCCCGAGACGGCGTGGAAGATCGTGCAGACGTGGCTCGCCACGCCTTTCGAAGGCGGCCGGCACACGCACCGCGTCGAGGAGATCGACCGCCTCACGCGCGACGGGCGCAGCGCGCTCGACGAGACCGACCCTGCGATCGCCGACATCCTGCGCCGCGAGGCGCGTCGCCAGTCCGACGGCATCGAGCTGATCGCCTCGGAGAACTTCGTCTCCGAGGCGGTGCTCGAGGCGCTCGGCTCCGTGGCCACGAACAAGTACGCGGAGGGCTATCCGGGCCGTCGCTACTACGGCGGCTGCGACGTGCTCGACGAGGCCGAGAACCTGGCGATCGAGCGCGCCAAGCAGCTGTTCGGCGCCGACCACGTGAACGTGCAGCCGCACTCCGGCTCGCAGGCGAACGAGTGCATCTACCGCGCCGTGCTCACGCCGGGCGACACCATCCTCGCCATGAACCTCGACCACGGCGGCCACCTCACGCACGGCAGCCCGGTCAACTTCTCCGGCAAGCTCTATCAGATCGTCCCCTACGGCGTGCGCCAGGACAGCGAGACGATCGACTACGACGAGCTGCAGAGGCTCGCGCAGCAGCACCGGCCGAAGCTGATCCAGTGCGGCGCCACGGCGTACTCGCGCATCATCGACTTCGCGCGCTTCCGCGCGATCGCAGACGAGGTGGGCGCGCTCCTCTTCGCCGACATCGCGCACATCGCGGGGCTGGTCGCGACGGGCCATCACCCGAGCCCGGTCGGGCAGGCGCAGCTCATCGGCACCACCACGCACAAGACGCTGCGCGGTCCGCGCGGCGGGATGATCCTGTGCGATCGGGAGTTCGCGAAGGCGATCGACTCGTCGGTATTTCCGGGCGGGCAGGGCGGCCCGCTCATGCACGTGATCGCGGCCAAGGCCGTGGCCTTCCTCGAGGCGCAGCAGCCCGGCTTCCGCGACTATTGCGGCCAGATCGTCGCGAATGCGCGCGCCCTCTCCGGAGGCCTCGCCGAGCGCGGCTACCGGATCGTGTCGGGCGGCACCGACAACCACCTGTTCCTCCTCTCGCTGGTCGGACGCGAGCTGTCCGGGAAGGCCGCGGAGCGCGCGCTCGAGCACGCCGGCATCACGACCAACAAGAACATGGTGCCCTTCGACCCGCGCAAGCCCGCCGTGACCTCGGGCGTTCGCATCGGCACGCCGGCCGTCACCACGCGCGGCCTGCACGAGGGCGAGATGCGTCAGATCGCGGGCTGGATCGCGCGCGCGCTCGAGCACGCCGCCGACCCCGCGGCGCTCGCGGCGGTGCGCGACGAGGTGCGCGCGCTGTGCGCCCGCCATCCGCTCTATCCCGCGCGCGGCAGAAGCTGATCAGGGATGCGCTGCCCTTTCTGCAGCTGCACGAGCAATCGCGTGATCGACTCGCGCGAGACGCGGGAGGGCGAGGAGATCCGCCGCCGCCGCGAGTGCGACGAGTGCGGCCGGCGCTTCACCACGCGCGAGCGCCTCGACGAGGTGATGCCCAAGATCGTGAAGCAGGACGAGCGTCGCGAGGAGTACGACCGCGCCAAGCTCGAGCACGGCATCCAGAAGTCCTGCGTGAAGCGGCCGATCTCGGAGAACGCGATCCAGCGCCTGGTGGATCGCGTCGAGCGGCGGCTCGGCGAGGCCGGCGACGCGGAGGTGTCGAGCGACCGCGTCGGCGAGCTCGTGCTCGCCGAGCTCAGCACGCTCGACCCGCTCGCCGCCGCGCGCTTCGCCTCGGTGTTCCGCGACTTCAAGACCGCCGCGGACTACGACAAGTTCTTCGCCTCGCTCGACGACGCCGGCGGCGACAGCGAAAACGGCGGCTAGGTGACCCCGGAGGAGGCGATGGCCCGCGCGCTCGCGCGCGCGCGCCGGGCGAGCGGGCGCACCTTCCCGAATCCGCCGGTCGGCGCGTTGCTGCTTCGCGGCGACCGCGTGCTGGGCGTCGGCGAGACCCGACCGGCCGGCGGTCCGCACGCGGAGATCGTCGCGCTCGAGCGGGCCCGCGCACGACACGGCGCACGCGCCCTCGTCGGCGCGACGCTCGCCGTCACCCTCGAGCCCTGCTGCCACCACGGCCGCACACCGCCCTGCACCGACGCGCTGTTGGCGGCCGGCGTGCGCCGCGTGTGGGTCGGCCAGCGCGACCCGAACCCGCGCGTGGCCGGACGCGGGCTCGCCCAGCTCCGAAGGAAAGGCGTCTCGGTGCTGCTCGGCGTGCGCGAGGCGGAGTGCCGCGAGCAGCACCGCGGCTTCCTCTCGGTGCAGCGACGCGGCCGTCCGTGGGTCTCGCTCAAGCTCGCGGCCACACTCGACGGCCGCATCGCGACCGCGCGCGGCGAGTCGCGTTGGATCACCGGACCCGCCGCGCGCGCGGCGGTGCACCGGCTGCGCGACGCCGCCGACGCCGTGATGGTGGGCGCGGGCACGGCCGCGAGCGACGACCCCGAGCTCTCGGTGAGGCGCGCCGGTCGGCGCGTGCGCACGCCGGTGCGCCTGCTGGTGGACAGCGGCCTCGTCGTCTCCGAGCGCGCGCGCCTGTTCCGCGACGCGGAGGCCGCGTGCACGTGGCTGCTCACGCGCCGCGGTCAGTCCGCGCGGCGCCTGGCGCGCCGCACGGCCCGCGGCGCGCGCGCCCTGCTCGTGCCGGCGCGCAACGGGCATCTCGATCTGGTCCGCGCCTTCCGGATCCTCGGGCGGGAGGGTCTCACGCACGTGCTCGTGGAAGGCGGGGGCGGGCTCGCGGCGGCGCTGCTGCGGGCCGGCCTCGTGGACGAGCTGCACTGGTTCGTGGCGCCGAGCCTGCTCGGCGGCGACGCGCGGCCCGCGCTCGGGCCGCTCGCGATCGAGACGCTCGCGCGGCGCGTGCCGTTCGCGGTGAAGGAGGTGCGCCGGCTCGGCCCGGACCTGTACGTTCGGGCCCTGTTGTCTTCCCCCGGAGGCTCCGCGTGAAGTCCTACCCGACGCGCCGCGACGGCGGCGGGCTTCGCATCGGGATCGTGGTGGCGCGCTTCAACCACCTGATCTCGGCGCGTCTGCTCGAAGGCGCGGTCGAGGAGCTCGTGCGGGCGGGCACGAAGCCGGACGACGTGCACGTCGCGTGGGTGCCCGGTGCGTTCGAGATCCCCCTGGCCGCGCGCGAGCTGGCGCGGAGCGGGCGCTACCACGCGCTCGTGACGCTCGGCGCGGTGATCCGCGGCGGCACGCCGCACTTCGACTACGTGTGCCGCGGCGTGACCGACGGGCTCCGCGACGTGATGCAGGCGACCGGCGTACCCGTCGCGTTCGGTGTGCTCACCACCGACGACGTGGACCAGGCGCTCGAGCGCGCTGGCGGCAAGGACGGCAACAAGGGTGTCGAGGCGGCGCAGGCTGCGCTCGAGATGGCGCATCTCCGGGCGGCGCTTGCCGCGCCGCCCCCGGCCGAGGACGGACGGTGAAGGCGGAGCGCACGAGCGCCCGGCGCCAGTCCCGCCGCGCGGCGCTCCAGGCGCTCTACTCCGCCGACGTGCGCGAGCGCGCGACGGCCGCGCCCGATTCTCCGCTCGCCGCGCTCGACGCACTGGCCGAGCACTTCGAGCTCGCGCCCGGCGCGCGCGCCTTCGCCGAGGAGCTGGTGAAGGGCGTCGCCGCCGAGCGCGCCACGCTCGACACCCGCCTGGTCGCGGTCGCGCGCAACTGGCGGCTCGAGCGCATGGCCCACGTGGACCGCAACGTGCTGCGCCTCGCGGCCTGGGAGATCCTGTTCGGCGGCACGCCGGCCGCCGTGGCGATCGACGAGGCCGTCGAGCTGGCGCGCGAGTTCGGCGACGATGCCTCGCCGCGTTTCGTGAACGGCGTGCTCGACGCGCTGCTGAAGGAGCCCGGATGAGCGTCACGCTTTCGGTCGGCGTCGAGGCGAGCCGGCTGCCGCACGTCGAGACGGACGTACTGGTCGCGCCGTTCTTCGCCGACGATCGGCCGCTACGCGGGCCGGCGGCGTGGGCGGACTGGCGCCTGTGCGGTCTGCTCGACGACGCGCTCGCGGCCGGCCACCTGCCGAATCGTCTCGGTGAGGCCACCCTCGCGCCGAGTTCGGGCCGCCTCGCGGCCCGGCGCCTGCTGCTGATCAGCCTCGGTACGCGCGCCGCGCTCGGCTTCGCGGAGCTGCGGCGCGGCGGCCACGCGCGCCGCCGAACGGCTCGCGGCCTTGCGCGCGGGCGACGTCGCGTTCGCGGTGCCTGGCCAGGCCCTCACCGGCATCGTCCCCGAGCTCGCCGCAGAGCTCGTGGTCGAGGCCTTCGCGGAGGCGCTCTCGCGCACCCCGCACGCGCTCCGCCTCCGCCTCGTGTTGGCGGAGGGCGATGCCGGCCCGGCCCTCGCCGCGCTGCGGGCGCTCCCGACGGAGCTCGCCGCGGGCGCGGTGGCGCTGCGCATCGAGCGCGCCATCGAGGCGCGCCAGCCCGCGCCGCCCGGCCGCAAGCCCAGCCCCCGTCCGCAGAGCGCCCGCCCCATCAGGCCGGCCGTGGGACGCCGCGACTGACCCAACTTGTTCCTCCGCTCGCTCCGCTCGCTGCGCGCCCGGAGGAACCGGGCTTGCGGTGTGGCTCACAGGAGGTGCGGCCGGCCGCGTACCACCCGGCCAGTCCGCAAGCCCGCGCCTGGCGCGGGCGCGCAGCGAGCGGAGCGAGCAAAGCAACGAGCGCGGGCGCGCAGCGAGCGGAGTGAGCGTAGAAACAAGTCCGGAACCAGTGCTGCCTTCAGCTCCTCCTGCCTACGGCCGATGGGTTGGCGGGAGCAAAGCGGCCGCGATGAGCCTGGTGGGAAGTCTCGAAGATCTGGGACTGGGTGACCTGCTCCAGATCGTGCATCTGGCCGGCAAGTCGGGCGTGCTCCGGCTGCGCGGCGA
The DNA here is from genome assembly GCA_963716895.1 of uncultured delta proteobacterium. Classification (GTDB taxonomy): domain Bacteria; phylum Myxococcota_A; class UBA9160; order UBA9160; family UBA6930; genus JBFIYM01. The sequence goes on along the minus strand of CAVQUJ010000010.1, from coordinate 452,054 downwards.
TGCCGGCGAAGGCCAGATCGTGTTCCGCAAGGGCATGATCCGCGAGGCGCACGCCAAGAGCGGCCCGACCGACCTGCGCGAGCTGCTGGCGGCGCGCCGCGTGGTCGCCGGCCCTCTGCTCGAACGCGCCTGGCTCGAAGCGCATCAGCTCGGCCGACGCCTGGCGGACGTGCTGGTCGAGCGCGGCCTCGTCACCGCCGAGGCCATCGACGCGCTCCGCCGCGAGCAGATCGAGAGCGCGGTGCTCACCATGTTCGGCTGGCCCTCGGGCGAGTTCAGCTTCGAGATGCGCGAGCTCACCGACGTGGGCGCCGAGCTCGCGCTCGACCCGGGCGTGAATCCGCAGTTCCTCGCGCTCGAAGGCACGCGCCGCGTGGACGAGCGGGCGAACGATCTCGCACAGGACGCGGACGAGGAGGTGGCGCTCGACGACGGCCCGCAGGGGCCGCTCGAAGCGGAGCTCGTGCTCGACGGCGCTGCGGACGACGTCACCGGTCTCGCGCCGGCCTTCGCGTCGGAGCCTCGCCCGGTGCCAGCCGCGCCCGTCGAGAGCGCGCCGCGTGCGCCCGCGCCCGCTCCGGCTCCCGCGCCGCCGCCGGCTCCCGCGCCGGTCCGCGTGGCTCCGGCCGCGGCTCCGCCGGTCGTGCTCATCGATCCCTCGCTCGCGGTGCTCGAGTGGGCCAAGGCCGCGCTCGGCTCGGACTTCCCGCGCGTGCACGTGTTCCAGCGGCCGGGCCTCGGCATCGACCGCATCCGCCAGTACCTGGCTCGCGCCGAGATCCCGCTCGTGGTGATCGCCGAGGACACGCCGCCCGACTCCGCCGCCGGAGCGCGCGACGCCAACGAGATCGTCGCGCGGCTCAAGCGCCAGGCGGCCGGCATGCAGGTGCTGCTGCTCGCCGACGAAGGCACGCCGCTGCCGCGCCGCATGCGGGCGGACGGCATGGTGGCGCGCCCGCCGGCCACGGTGCTCGCCGACCCGCGCTCGGGCCGCGAGCGCACGCGCATCGCCGCGGCGCTGGCCGAGAATCTCGCGCGCGTGTCGGCGCGCGAGACGCCTGCGCCGGCTCCGCCGCCGCCGGCTCCCGCCAAGGCTCCGGCGTCGGCACCGGCGCCGCCGGCTCCCGCCAAGGCTCCGGCGCCGAGCGCGCCGCAGGCTGCGCCCGAGCCGGGGGGCAGCGACTCCCTTCGCGTCGCGCCGCTCCCGCCCGACGCGATCGCGCAGCTGCGCGAGACGAGCGCGCGCATCCGCGAAGGCGCGGGGCGCGGCGAGGTGCTCGCGCAGGTGCTCACCTTCGCGGGCCAGCGCTTCTCGCGCGTGGCGCTGTTCGGCGTGCGCGGCGATCGCGCCGTGGGCGTCGCGCAGAGCGGGCTCGCGCGCGCCGGCGGGCCGGACGACGACGGGCTGCGCGAGCTCTCGCTCGGCAGCCGCGAGCCGGCGTGGTTCCGGCGCGTGATCGAGGAGCGCCGCCCGCTGCGGGGGGCACCCACCGACAACGGCGACCACCGCCTCGCGGTCCTGCTCGGCAACGAGATCCCCACCGAGGCCTACGTCGCGCCCATCGTGACGGGGGATCGCGTCGCGGCGCTGCTCTACGCGGACAATCTCCCCGGCCGGGAGCCGATCGGTGACACGAGTGCCGTCGAGGTGCTGCTCGACGCCGCCGGCATCGCCCTCGACCGTGCCCTGATCGAGCGCACGCTCACCCGCCGTGGCTGATTTCCCGGCGTAGGTCGAAGGACCCGGCGGCGCGCGCCGACAGACGCGCGCGACAACCGCGCAGAAGTCGGCGTCGGCCCTCAAGAACTCGCTCTGATGTGCCGATTTCACGCGCATCGTGCCTTGCGCCGGCGACGGCGGAGTGGTTTGCCGATTCGGGGGGAGGGGACTCGTGCGACGCATCCTCGTGGTCGAGGACTCGGGCGCGATGCGCGCGTTGATCGGCGCTGCGCTCGAGGGCCTCGAAGAGAAGCTCGAGATCGACGAGGCCGAGAGTGGCTTCGCGGCGCTGCGCATGCTGCCGCGGCACGCCTACGACCTGATCGTCACCGACATCAACATGCCCGACATCAACGGCCTCGAGCTGGTGTCGTTCGTGAAGCGCGACCCGCGCTACCGCGGCACGCCGCTCGTGATCGTGTCGACCGAGGGCTCCGAGCGCGACCGCGAGAAGGGCCTGGCGCTCGGCGCCGACGCGTACCTGGTCAAACCCTTCGGCGCGGAAGAGCTCCAGCGCCTGGTGCTCGACCTGCTCTCTCACGCGAGGTCGCGGCGGAGCTGAGCATGGCGGGCAAGAGCCGGAAATCCGCGCGCGACAAGGCGCAGCAGGAGTTCGTCTCCGAGGCCGAGGAGCTCCTCGACCGCATGCGCGACGACCTGTCGGCGCTGGCCGAGGCCGCCGCGGCAGGGCGCGAGATCCCTGCCGCGACGTTGAACCAGCTGTTCCGCTCGGCGCACACGCTGAAGGGCAGCGCGGGCATGTTCGGGCACGCGCTGCTCGCAGAGCTCGCGCACCACCTCGAAGACATCCTCGACCGCCTGCGCATGGGGCGAGCGACGCTCGGCCGCTCCGGCCTCTCGCTGCTCGACGAGAGCGTCTCGCTCGCGGGCGCCGCGCTCGAGAAGGTCGGCAACACCGAAGGCGCCGAAGGCCTCGCCGACTCGATCACCGATCTGGTCGGCCGCATCGCCGCCTGGGAGCCGCCCGCCGAGGCGCGGCCGGCCGCGTCGCTCGAAGCGCTCGACGTGCCGGACGGCCTGCTGCGCGCGCTCACGGAGTACGAAGAGACGCGCCTCCGCGACAGCCTCGGCCGCGGCCGCGGGCTCTACGTGATCGAGGTGGACCTCGAGCTGGCCGCCTTCGAGGAGTCGCTCAACGAGCTCACGCGCGCGATCCAGGAGGTCGGCGAGGTGATCTCGACGCTGCCCTCGCCCGGTGCGGGCAGCGAGTCGGGCATCCGCTTCCTGCTGCTGGCGGCGAGCGACCTCGGCGCCGGCGAGCTGGCGGAGCGCCTCGAGCTCGACGCCGCCGCGGTGCGCGCGGCGCGGGCGCCCGCGGTGGGCGCGTCGCGCGTCGCGGCCGCGCCGGCGAGCGCCGCCGCCGCCGATCCCGGCGTCCCCGAGGCCGAGGCCGCCACGCTCAAGTCGCTCTCCGAAACGGTGCGCGTCGACATCAAGAAGCTCGACGAGCTGATGAACCTGGTGGGCGAGCTCGCGCGCGAGCGCGCCGCCCTGCGCACGCTCACGACGCGGCTCGCCGGAGATCGCGCCACGGCGCGCGTGGCGACGGAGCTCGACAAGATCCAGCGCGGCCTCGAGCGCAAGACGCAGGAGCTCCAGGCCGCGGTGCTGGACGTCCGCATGGTCCCGCTGCGCCAGGTCTTCGACAAGCTCACGCGCGTCACGCGCCGGCTCCGGCTCGATCTCAACAAGGACGTGCGCCTCGAGCTGCGCGGCGCCGAGACCGAGCTCGACAAGCTGATCGTCGAGCAGCTCGTCGATCCGCTCATGCACCTCGTCCGCAACGCCTTCGATCACGCCATCGAGTCCGCCGAGGAGCGGGCGCGCCTGGGCAAGCCCGCGGACGGACTCATCCAGATCGAGGCGACGCAGCGCGGCCACGACGTCGCCGTCGAGGTGCGCGACGACGGGCGCGGCATCGATCCCGACGCCGTGCGGGCGCGCGCGATCGAGCGCGGCCTGATCGAAGCCGACACGCCGCTCTCGAAGAAGGAGGTCTTCGACCTTCTCTTCCTGCCCGGCTTCTCGACGAAGAGCTCCGTCACCGAGATCAGCGGCCGCGGCGTCGGGCTCGACGTGGTGCGCGCCAACGTGTCGGGCCTCGGGGGCCTGGTGGCCGTCGATTCGACGCCCGGCCGCGGCACGACGGTGACGCTCACGCTGCCGATCACCCTCGCGATCCTCCAGGCGCTGCTGGTGGGCGTGGCGGACGAATGCTTCGCGATTCCGCTGGCCGGCGTCCGCGAGACGCTGGTGGCGAGCCCGAGCGAGATCCAGCGCAGCGCCGGGCGCGAGCTACTCAACCTGCGCGGCGACGCGCTGCCGGTCCTGCGCCTGGCGGACGAGTTCGGCCTGCGTATCACGCCCCGCGACCAGAAGCAGTACGCGGTGGTGCTCGGCATCGGCGACGCACGCGTGGCGCTGCTCGTGGACCGCCTCGAAGGCCAGCAGGACGCCGTGATCAAGCCCGTGCAGGGTCCGCTGCGCACGCTGCGCGGTGTCGCGGGCGCGACCGAGCTCGGCGCGCAGAACGCGGTGCTCGTGCTGGACGTCTCCGCGCTGGTGGCCGACGCCGGGCGCCGCCGGGAGGTGCGCACGTGAGCGCGCAACCGGGAGTCCGCGGCTGGGACGTCCTCGCGAAGGCCGCCGCGCGGGCGCGCGAGGTGCGGGAAGAGTCCGCCCTCGTGCGCGAGCTGCTGCGCGTCGAGGTGGACGGCGAGCCCTATGCGCTGCCGATCGAGCGCGTGCGCGAGATCGTGCGGCTCTGCCCGATCACCAAGGTGCCTCGGGCGCCCGAGCTCGTGCTCGGCGTGATCTCGCTGCGCGGCGAGATCGTGGAGGTGCTCGATCTGCGCCGCGCCCTCGCGACCGAGGTGCGGGAGCCCACGCGCCGGACGCGGATCGTCGTGCTGCACGGCGAGGCCGGCGAGATCGTCGGCTGGCTGGTGGACGCGGTGAACGAAGTGATGCGCGTGCCGGAGGTGGAGCTCAGCCCACCGCCGGGCGACGCGAGCGAGCTGGTGACGGCGATCTGCGTGCGGGGCGATCGCTTCGTCAGTCTTCTCGAACCCGACCGGATGCAGAACCTTGTCGCAGACTGACCCTCGCCCCGAGAGCGACGTGCGTCTCGAGCTCGCCTGCTTCGAGCTCGAGGGCGTGCGCTTCGCCGTGGACGTGGCGCAGGTCCGCGAGATCTCGCGCTGCCCGCCGCTCGTGCCGCTGCCGCACGCGCCGCCGCTGATCGAGGGCGTCGCCGATCTGCGCGGCACCGTGCTGCCGATCCTCGACCTCGGGCGCGCGCTCGGCCGCGCGCCCGTCATCGATCTCGCGCGCGCGCGGCTGGCCGTCGTGGAGGCGGACGAGCTCGTGTTCGGGCTGCGGGTCTCCTCCGCCATCGAGGTCATCTCGGTCTCCGTGGGAGACGTGGAGGAGGTGCCGGCCCTCGCGGCGCAGGCCGGCTACGAGGCGGTGCGCGCCGTGGTGCGCCGCGCCGATTCGACGCCGCTGCTCGTGCTCTCGCTCGAAGCCCTGCTCGAGCGCGTCTACCGCTCGGCGCGGGGCGAGGAGGCTGCGGCGTGAAGACTCCGGCACTGCCCACCGTACGCGTCTTCCGTCTCCGCCATACGCTCGCCAACGGCGTGCCCGGAGTCCTGGCCGCGCTGCTGCTGGCCAGCTACCTCGCAGCTCTGCTGCAGTTCGACGTCGCCTCGCAGCACGCCTTCGGCTGGGCGGTGATCGCGGCGCTCACCGTGCTCTCTCCGCTCGGCCACTTCATGGAGCGGCGCGCCCAGCGCGACCTGGTGCGGGCGCTCGCAGCCGAGGCGAACGGCACGCTCGACGAGGCCACGCTGCGGGCCGGCTACCGCGCCGCGCTCCGGCTCCCCGTGGAAGGCCTGATCTGGCAGGCGGTGTGCTGGCCCGTGGCCTGCGTCGTCGCGATCCTGAGCTTCGGCCTGCTGCTCGGCGAGTTCGACGGCTTCCGCTCGCTGGCCATCGCCTGCGGCTCCCTCACGGGCGGCGCGGTCGTGCTGCCCTTCGCGTACTACACGCTGCGCGCCCTCGTGCGCCCCGTGCGCGACGAATTCGCCGCGCGGCTCCCGCTCGAGGAGCAGGCGCGGCTCTCGCTGGTCGTGCCCCTGCGCTGGAAGCTCGTCGCGCCGACGGCCGCGGTGTGTGCGGCCACCGCGGTGTTCGCGGCGCTGTTCGCGTACACGGCGGCGCGGGAGCCGGTGGAGTCGCAGGACCTCCAGGTCAAGGGCGCCTTCCTGGCCTGGGCCGCCGGCCAGCTCTCGGGCCGCGAGCGCGACCTCGACGCGCTGACCCAGCTCGCGCGCGACTTCCACGTCGCGGACGCGCTGCTGCGGATCGATCCGTCCGCGCCGGGCGCCGAGAGCGGGCTCACGGAGCGCGAGTGGGCCTTCGTCGCCGGCGCGACGGGGTCCGTCGGCGGGAGCGAGGGCTTCGAGTCTCGCCACAGCTTCGCGTGGCAGCGGCTCGAGCCCGGGAACGAGCTGCTGGTCGCGATCACCCCGATCGATCAGCTCGGCACCGCGTCGAGCGGCAAGCGCCTCGACCTCGTGTTCGTGTTGGCCTTCTTCGTGGTGCTCGGGACCACGCTCGCGATCGTCGGCCTGCTCGTGCGGGACGTGGCCGGCACCACGGAGCGCCTCAACAACGAGGTGGAGCGCGTGCGTTCGGGCGATCTTCGCCTCGCCGCCAGTGTCGGCGTGGACGACGAGCTCGGCCGGCTGGGCCGCGCCGTCGGCGGCATGACGACTTCGCTGCGCACCACGCTGCTGCGCGCCGCGACCGCGGCCGACCGCGTGGACGAAGCCGCCGCGCAGGTCTCGGAGGTGAGCAGCTCCGTCGGCGCCGCGAGCGCAGGCCAGGTGTCCGGCCTCGAGAAGGCTGCCGCTTCGACCGCGGCCATCAACCGCCAGGTCTCGGGCATCGCCGAGTCCTCGGAAGCGCTCACGCGGAGCGTCGAGGAGGCCAGCAGCTCGGTGCTCGAGCTCGGCGCCGCCGCCGAGGAGCTCCACCAGACCTCGCAGGCGCTGAACGGCCAGGTGGACGAGGTGAGCACCTCGATCGAGCAGATGGTGCGGAGCGTCGGGCACGTCACCGACAGCACGCGGGTGCTCGGGGAGGCCGCGATGGAGACCTCCGCCTCGCTCACCCAGATGGGCCAGTCCATGGGCCAGGTGGACGTGCACGCGGTCGAGACGGCACGGCTCTCGGACCGCGTGGTCGTGCTCGCCGAGTCCGGCCGCGCGCGCATGAAGCGCAGCAGTGAGGGTATGGAGTCGATCCGCTCCGCCACCGAGGCGGCGCGCAGCGTGATCCAGGGCCTGTCCGGGCGCGTCGCCGACATCGGCAAGGTCGTCGACGTGATCGACGACGTCGCCGACGAGACGAACCTGCTCGCGCTGAACGCGGCAATCATCGCCGCACAGGCGGGTGAGCAGGGCCGCGCCTTCTCGGTGGTGGCCGACGAGATCAAGGATCTGGCCGACCGCGTGCTCTCCAGCACCAAGGAGATCGCGTCGCTGATCGGCTCGGTGCAGGACGAGAGCGCGCGAGCCGCGCAGGCGATCGAGCTCGGCACGACGCGGGTGCGCGAGGGCGTCGAGCTCTCGGCCGGCGTGGGCGCCGCGCTCGAGGAGATCACGGCGGCGGCGCGCGACTGCGGTCAGCGCACCGCGGACATCGTGGCGGTCGTGCGCGAGCACGCCAAGGCCACGCTGCACGCCGGGCGCCTGATGGAGCGCGTGAACGGGCGCGTGGACGAGATCCGCCTGGCCGCGACCGAGCAGGCGACTGCCCACGAGGTGGTGATGCGGAGTGCGGCCGTGATGCGTGACGTCGCGCACCAGACGCAGCGCACCGCGGAGGAGCAGGCCAGCGGCTCGGCCCGCATCCGCGACGGCATGGAGGTGGTGTGCGACGTGGTCGATCGCATCCACGCGGCGCTGCGCGAGCAGAGCGAAGCCTGTCGCAGCGCGGTGTCGTTCCTCGAGCAGATCCACGAGCGCACGTTGAGCCACGACGAGTCGGCGCAGCGACTCCAGGACGCCACCCGCACCTTGCAGCGCCAGGCGGCCGGCCTGAGGGCCGATCTCCAACGCTTCCAGTTCCACGAGGTCGACGCATGACCCAGAGGAGCCCGGCATGATCGCCGCATGTCCGAAGTGCGCGGCCCGCTATCGCATCGAGCGAGAGCGCCTCGAGGCGGGCGGCGTGCGCCTGCGCTGCTCGCGCTGCGAGGCGGTGTTCCGCGTGCGCCCGCCCGCCGCCGCGGAGGAGGCGCAGCCGGCCGTCGCGCCGGTGGCGAAGCCGGCGCCCGCCGTTGCCGTGCGACCGGCCCCGGCCCCGGCCGCCGCCCCGGCCGCAGCGGCCGCGAAGGGCGCGCCCGGGGAGAGCGTGCTGATCGCCATGCGCGACGGCGACGCGGCGAAGCGCACGGCCGATCTGCTCGAGAGCCACGGCTACGCGGTGGTGCGTGCCGCCGACGGCGTCGAGGCGATGCTCGAGATCCAGCGCCGGCTGCCCCGCGCGGTCGTGCTCGCCGCGGACCTGCCGAAGATGTTCGGCTTCCAGATCTGCGAGATCCTGAAGCGCAACCCGAGCCTGAAGCGCACCTGGGTCGTGCTGGTGGGCGCGATCCATCATCCCGACCGCTATCGCCGCGAGGCCGGCGATCTCTACGGCGCAGACGCGTACCTCGAGAGCCCCGACCTGCCGGACGGCATCCTGCCCCTGCTCGCGCAGGGCGGCATCCTGGCCGGCGGCGCCGCTCCCGCTCCCGCTCCTGTGTCCGTGGCGGCGCCGGCTCCCGCGCCGAAGCCTGCCGCGAAGCTCGCGCCCGAGCCGCCGCGCGCGCCCGCGCCCGCACCGCCGCGCCCCCGCCGCGACGACGGGCTCGAGGAAGAGCGCGCCAAGGCCGAGCGCCTCGCGCGCATCGTGATCTCCGACATCGTGCTCTACAACGAGGAGCGCTTCGCCGCGGCGGCGCGCGCCGGCAACGTGTTCGAGGCGATGTCGGGCGATCTGGCCGAGGGCCGCCAGCTGTTCGAGGAGCGCATCGACCCACGGGTGCGCGCGGAGCGGGATTACCTGAAGGACGAGCTGATTCGCAGCGCCAAGCAGCGAGGGATGCGGTAGCACCATCATGGAATCTCTGGAGCGCGACAGTCTGTTCGCCGACCTCGGGCACAGCGACGAGGAAATCCGCCGCCTCGCGGTGGAGCGTCTCTCGCTGCTGCCGCAGGCCGAAGCCACCGCACCGCTGGTCGAGTGCCTGGGCGACTCGAGCTGGCGGGTCCGCAAGGCGGCGGTGGAGCGCCTGACGGCGTTCCCCGAAGCGGCCGGCCCGGTGCGCGCGCTGGTTCCGGCGCTGGCCGACGGCGAGAACCCCGGCCGCCGCAACGCCGCGCTCGAGGCGCTCACCCGCTTCGGCGCCGCCGCGCTGCCGGTGCTGATCGAGGCATCGCACGACGCCGACGTGGACGTGCGCAAGCAGACCGTGGACGCGCTCGCCGCGATCGGTGCGCTCGACGGCGACGCCGAGAACCGCCTGGCTGAGCTGCTCGAGGACGCCGATCCGAACGTTCGCGCCGCAGCGGCCGAGGCGCTCGGCGCGATCGGCGCACGCGAAACGGCGCCGCTGCTGATGGCCTGCGTCGATGCCGACCGCGAGCCCCTCGTCCGGCTCTCCGCGCTGCGCTCGCTGGCACGGCTCGAAGTCTCGCTCACGGTTTCACAGCTCGAGCTGGCGCTCGCCGATCCGCTGCTGCGCTCCTCCGCCTATCTGCTGCTCGGCTGGAGCGACGATCGCGGCGCCTTCGACGCGCTGCTCAAGGGGCTCACCTCCACCGCCCGCTCCGCGCGCGAGGCCGCGATGGAGGCGCTCGTGAAGCGCGTGAGCCTCGCCGCGCCCGGTGAGGACCAGCAGCTCGGCGAGCGGCTGCGCGCTGCCGTCGTGGATGTGCCGTTCCTGACCGACGCGCTCCGGCGCCTCGCCGAGGCGCCGCTCACTACGCGTCTCGTGCTGGTGCAGTTCCTCGGTTGGCTGGGACGCCCGGACTGCGTGGTGCCGCTGCTCGAGGCCGCGCGCGACGAAGCGCTCAGCGAGGTGGTGCTCGGCGCGCTGGCCGGCGCCGGCCCCGAAGCCGAAGCGAGCGTGCAGGAAGCCTGGAGCACGCTCTCCGATGCCACCCGCATTCGGGCGTGCGCGCTGCTCGGGCGCACGCACGGCGAGACCGGCGAGGCGCTGCTCCGCCGCGCGCTCACGCACGGCGATCCGGCGTTGCGCGCGGTGGCGGCGGGGGCGCTCGCGTCTCGCGGCGCGACCGCGGCGCTGCCCGCGCTGGTGGCGGCGTTGCGAGTGGCAGCGACGGCGACGGGTGAGGCTGGCGACGCCGACGTCGACGGGCAGGCCGAGCTCGAGCAGGCGATCCGCTCGTTGCTCGAAGGTGCGGACGCCGTGGTCAGCGACCGCGTGGCGGCGCTGCTGGAAGCGGAGATCGACGGGGCGCCGGAGGGCTTCCGCCTGGCCACCGCGCGCCTGCTCGGCTGCATCGGCTGCCCCGGCCATCAGGAGCGCGTCGAGCTGCTGCTCTCGGATCCGAGCGCCGCGGTGCGCCGCGCTGCGGTCGAAGCGCTCGCTCGCGTCGCTCCGCAGCAGCTCGAGCCGCTGCGCTGCGCGCTCGCCGACGAGTCGCCGCAGGTGCGGATCGGCGCCGCGGCCGCCCTGGCGGCCTCCGGAGATCCCGCCGCCGTGGCCGATCTCGCGAGCCTGCTCGACGACACCGAGCCGCGCGTCGTGGTCGCTGCGCTGCGTGCGCTCGCGAGCTGGGCGCGGGCGGCGGGCAGCGAGGAGGCGCGCGAGCGCGCATTGCTGCTCCTGTCCGTGGGCCTCGCTCACGGCGGCCCTTCCGGTCTGGCGGCGCTCGACGCGCTCTCCGCGATCGGCGGCGACGACGCCGTGGAGCTCGCGAAGGATGCGCTCGGCAGCTCCGATCCCGAGATCGCCGAGGCCGCGATCGCGTGCGTCGGCGCCCACGGCGGACGCGCCGCGCTGAGCCAGCTGCTGCCGAGCCTCGAACACGCGGCGTGGAACGTCCGGGCGCGCGCGGCGCAGGTGATGGAGGAGCGCCGTCACGTCCACGCGATCCCCACCTTGATCCGTCAGCTCGACGCGGAGCGCGACGACTTCGTGCGCGCCGCGATCCTGGCTGCCTTGGCGACTCTGGAGAGCCAGTAGCCATGGAGGCCTTGCCGGAGCTCACGCTCTCCGACGCGCAGTACCGGATGTTCCGGGACTGGGTCGCGCAGCACTGCGGGCTCTGGTTCGCGCCGGATTCGCGTTTCGTGCTGGAGCGCCGGCTCGCCCGCCGCGCGCGCCAGCTCGATCTCGGCAGCCTCGCCGCCTACTACTACCACTTGCGCAGCCAGTCGAACGACGAAGGCGAGCTCGCGAACCTGATCGATGAGCTCACGACCAACGAGACCTTCTTCCTCCGCGAGCGCTCCCAGCTCGACACCCTGATCGGCGAGATCCTCCCCGAGTGGATCGAGCGCCGGCGCCGCCACGGCGGCGCGGTGAGCATCTGGTCGGCCGGCTGCGCCAGCGGCGAGGAGCCGTACTCGATCGTGATGCTGGCGCGCGAAGCGGGCTTCGAGCCCGGCCGCGACTTCCGCGTCTACGCCTCCGACATCTCGCGGCGCGTGCTCCAGATCGCGCGCCGCGGCGTCTACCGCGCGAGCGCCTTCCGCGAGATGGAAGAGTCGCTGAAGCGCAAGTACTTCGTCGAGAAGGACGGCGGCTGGCGCATCTCCGACGACATCAAGCGCCACGTCGTCTTCACGCGCGCCAACCTGATCGATCCGGGGCGCGCGTGGGTGCTCGGCTCCATGGACGTGATCCTGTGCCGCAACGTGATCATGTACTTCGAGACCGGCACGCGCCGCCGCGTCGTGAGCACCTTCGCCGATCGTCTCCAGGCGGGCGGCTACCTGCTGCTCGGCCACGCCGAGTCGCTGATCCAGCTGTCCAGCGCCTTCGAGCTGCGCCACCTGCGCGGCGACATGGTCTATCGCAAGCCGCTGCCGGGCGCCGAGATCCCGGACCCGTGGCACGCGGCCGCTCGCGCCGCGATCCGCGACGGGTGCGACGACGAGGGCGGCGCATGACGCCCCAGCCGCAGCAGCGCATCCGCGTGCTCGTGATCGACGACTCGGCGTTCAGCCGGCGCACGATCATTCGCATGCTCGAGCGCTCGCCGCTGGTCGAGGTGGCCGACTGGGCCCCCGACGGCCAGGAGGCGCTCGCCAAGGCGATCGAGAGCACCTACGACCTGATCACGCTCGACCTCGAGATGCCGCGCATGGACGGCTTCACGTTCCTGCGCATCCTGATGTCCCGCAAGCCGACGCCCGTGATCGTGGTGAGCGGACGCGGCGAGACGCAGGACGTCTTCAAGGCGCTCGAGCTCGGCGCGGTGGACTTCGTCGCCAAGCCCACGCCGCGCGCGACGCCCGAGCTCGCCACGATCGAGCAGGAGCTGATCCGCAAGGTGCATTCGATCCGCGAGCTGCGACTCGACCGCGTGAGCAATCCGCCGACCCGCACGCGGGCGGCGCGGCGAGCGGCGCGCCCGGCGTTGCGCCCGCACCGCGTCGTCGCGATCGGCTCGTCGACGGGCGGTCCCGCGGCGCTGCTGCGACTCTTCTCCGACTTCCGGGCGCCGCCGCCTTGCGCCTTCGTCGTCTCGCAACACATGCCGGCGGGCTTCACGAAGAGCTTCGCGCGCCGGCTCGACGCGACGACGCCGTTCCGCGCCGTCGAGGCCGAGGACGGCATGCCGGTCGAAGAGGGCGTCGTCATGATCGCCGCGGGCGGCAGCCATCTCGAGTTCGGCGCGGCGGGCGGCGCGGTCGTCGCGCGCCTGGTCGCGCGCAGCCCAGCGGAGCGCTACGCGCCGGGCGTCGATCGCATGTTCCGCTCGGCGGCCAAGCACTGGGGCGCGGATCTGCTCGCCGTCGTGCTCACCGGCATGGGCGACGACGGCGCCGCCGGCGCCGGCGCGGTGAAGCGGGCCGGCGGCAACGTGATCGTGGAGTCGGCGGAGACCGCCGTGGTGTTCGGCATGCCGCAGCAGGCGATCCGAGCCGGCGCCGTGGACGCGGTGCTCCCGCTCCACGAGATCGCTCCGTTGATCGAGTCGAGTCTGTCGAGCCCGCAGCCTGCAGATCCGAGGAGTGTGGAATGAGCCAGCGAGATGGCGACCTCTTCGAACGCGCGAGCGAGTTCCTCGCGATGTTCCGGCGTGGCGCCGAGTTCACCCGGGAGCTCGTCGAGGAGAATGCACGGCTGCGTCGCAAGCTGCTCGAAGTCGAGACGCGCCAGAACGACGCCGCGCAGGACCCGAAGGAATGGGACCGGCTGCGCGAGGAGCTGGTCGAGCGCATCCATGCCCTCCAGAGCGAGCGCGAGGACGCGCTCGAGCGGCTCGGCGCGCTCGAGCAGGAGAACCGCAGCTTCGCCGAGCGCTTCCTCCAGATCGAGGAGGAGAACAACAACCTCGCGAACCTGTACGTGGCGAGCTACCAGCTGCACTCCACGCTCGATCTGCAGGAGGTGCTGCGGATCGTGGTGGAGATCGTGATCAACCTGGTCGGCGCCGAGGTGCTCTGCGTCTTCGCGCTCGACGAGCGCACGAACAAGCTCGAGCCCGTCGCCGCCGAGGGACGCGAGCGCAGCAGCTTCCCGGCTGTGCCGCTCGGCCAGGGCGGGATCGGCTCGGCCGTGGCGAACGGCGAGATCGTCTATCGCGAGAACCTCGCCCACGCCGATGCGGCGGAGCCGTTGGTGTGCATCCCACTCTGCGTGGGGGACCGGCCGATCGGCGCGATCGCGCTGTTCGGCCTGCTCGTGCAGAAGCAGCACTTCACGCCGCTCGATCACGAGCTCTTCACGCTGCTCGGCGGCCACGCGGCCACCGCGATCCTGGCCGCACAGTTGCACGGACAGTCCGAACGCAAGCTCAACACGATGCAGGGGCTCATCGAGCTCCTGACCAAGTAGGGTGGGGGAGAGGCAATGCAACGCCACCGCATCCTGATCGTCGAAGACAGCCCGACCATGCGGCAGCTCCTCGGCTTCGCGCTGAAGCGGATCCAGGGCGTCGAGATCGTCGAAGCCCGCGACGGCATGGACGGCCTGCGCAAGGTCACGAGCGACCACTTCGACCTCGCGCTCGTGGACATCAACATGCCCGTGATGGACGGCCTGAAGCTGATCCACCTGATCCGCGACGAGGAGTCGCTGAAGGCGATGCCGATCATCGTGATCACGACCGAAGGCGCGGAGGAGGACCGCGAGCGCGCCCTGGCGCTCGGCGCCGACGAGTACCTGACGAAGCCCGTCCAGGCGGGCAAGGTGCTCGCGCTCGTGAAAGGCCTCCTGAAGATCTGACCCCCGGCGATCGAGTGGTGGGTCGGGTCGGGCGCATGCCTCCGCTCCATGGCTCGGCCGCGACCGGAGATGCTGCCTCCCGGCCAGTCCGCAAGCGCCACCGTCCGGCGGCGCGCGCAGCGAGCGGAGCGAGCGGAGGAAGAAGCCCGGGCGCGCAGCGAGCGGAGCGAGCGTAGGAACGAGGTGTGCTAGAACGCGGCGGTGCTGCGTCGCTCGGTGCTCCTGGTCCTGACGTCGCTCGCGCTCTCCGCCTGCGGCTACTCGTTCGTGCGCTATGGCGCGGGCCTCGGTGACGTGCGGCGCGTGGCGATCCATGGGATCACGAACGACAGCTTCGAGCCGGGCGTCGAGACCCTGGTGTCCGAGGCGCTGTCCGAGGAGTTCATGCGCCGCGGGGCGTTGCGCCTGGTGGACACGACGGAGACCGCCGACCTCGTGATCAGCGGCAGCGTGAAGAGCGTGGAGGTGCGGGGGCGCAGCTTCTCCTCGATCCTGTTCGCGCTCGAGTACGAGGTGCGCATGCAGCTCGCGCTCTCGTTGAAGCGCAGGGACGGCACCGAGGTGGCGATCGATCCGAACGCCCTCGTCGAGTCCGAGCGGTACCTGGCGAGCTCGGACATCGAGGTGACGCGCACGAACCGCGAGGAGGCGCTCCGGCGGCTCGCGGGCGTCCTGGCTGCGCGCGTGCACGACGCGCTCTACGAGCGCATCGCGCCGTGACGCCCGAGGCGCTGCGCGACGAGCTCGCCGGCGGACGCGTGCGGCCCGCCTATCTGCTCGCCGGGGAAGAGGCGCTGTTCCGCGATCGGAGCCTCGCGGCGATCCGGGCGGCGACGCTCGGCGAGGCCGAGAGCGACTTCGATCTCGAACGCCTCGACGGCGAACGCGCCAGCGCGTCGCAGCTCGTCGATGCGCTGCGCGCGCTCCCCGTGCTGGCGCCGCGGCGGCTGGTGGTGCTGCGCGAGCCCGAGGGGCGGCGCGGCAAGAGCGACGCGCTGGTCGAGGCGCTCGCCGGCGCGGTGCGCGAGCTCGCGGAGCAGAGCCAGACCGTGCTCGTGGTGCTGGCCGCGAAGGTGGACAAGCGCTCGGCCTGGGTGCGTGCCTTCGCCGAGCCGGCGGCGCTGGTGGTCTGTGATCCGCCGAAGGCAGGGCGCGCCGTTGCGGCCTTCGCGAGCGCCGAGGCGCGCCGGCTCGGGATCGCGCTCGGGCCGGGCGCGGCAGAGGCCCTCGCCGACGCCGTCGGCCCGCAGCTGCTCCGCCTCGTGAGCGAGCTCGAGAAGGCGGCGCTGTTCGCCGGCCCCGGCGAACGCGTGAGCCGCGCGCACGTGCACGAGGCCGTCGCCGCGGTCCCGGACGAGAAGATCTGGGACCTCACCGACGCCACCTTCGACGGCCGCAGCGGCGACGCGCTCGCGGCGCTCGCGGGTCTGCTCGCCAGCGGCGTGCCGGCGCCCGTCGTGCTCGGCTCGCTCGCCTCGCAGCTGCGCAAGCTCGCGCGCGCGCGAGCCGGCGAGGCGGTCGCCGGCCACCCGATGGTGGTGAGGCGCATCGAGGCGCAGGCGCAGCGCCGTTCGCTCGGCCGGTGGCTCGCCGGGCTGCGCGCCGCCGAGCAGGCCGACGAGCGGCTCAAGGGCCGTGGCTCGCTGCCCGCCGAACGCGTGCTCGAGCAGCTGGTGCTCTCGCTCGCGGGCTAGGCCTTCTTCGCTGCGCGCAGCTGTCGTGACTCCGTTCGCCTTCGGCTCACTGCGCGCTCCGCTTGCTGTCGTGACTCCGTTCGCCTTCGGCTCACTGCGCGCTCCGCTTGCTGTCGTGACCCGTTCGCCTTCGGCTCACTGCGCGCTCCGCTTTGCTGCGCTTGCCTGGTGCACGGCCTTCGCGAGGCGCGAGACGGTGCGGCTCGCGGTGGTCTTCTTGACGATGCCCTTGCTCGCGGCGCGGCGGATCAGCTTCTCGGCCTCGCCGAGCTGCTTCTGCGCCGCGGCGACGTCTCCGCTCTCGAGCGCGGCCCGCACCGCACGCGCGCTGCTGCGCACCCGGGTGCGCACTCCGCGGTTCCGCTCGCGGCGCTTCTCGGCCTGCCGCGCGCGCTTCTCGGCCGATCGATGCTGCGCCATGCGATGACTCCTGGGTACCCGTTCCGCCGCGGGATCGGGCGGGAAGGCGGCGGAACATAGGGGTTCCACCCGCGCGTCGCTGCACCGGGAAACGCCGCCCGGCGCCTTCAGCCAGGCCCCCGGTGGGCCGATGAGCCAGCGACTCGCTGCACGAGGGAGGAGCGTGCTCCGGCGCCATCGCGTCATCGGCGTTCTCGTGGGCCTCGGCCTGGCCGTAGCCCCCGCGTGGGCGGAGGTCCGGTCGCATCCCGCTGGGGCGGCGCCCGTCGCCGCGGCTGCGCCCGCCACGCCGCCTGCGCCCAGCGTGCAAGAATGGATGGGGCCGCCGAAGCCGGCCCCCGCAGGGATCGACCCGAACGCGATCGCGATCGGCGGCGAGGATCCGGTGCGGGCCGCGCTCTGGCGCGCCTGGTCGGCTCCCGACCCGCTGCCCGCCCGCGTGCTCCGGCTCCAGCGCGCCGGCCTCTCGGCTGGGATCGGCGACCTCGACGCGCCAGCGCGCGCGCTGCTGCTCGACTCCGCGCTCGGCGATCCGCTCGAGCGCGCCCAGCTCGCCGTCGAGCTCGCACCCGCGCTGCCGGCCGCGCACGCGGAGCTCGCCGTCGAGCTCTTCGAACGCTGGCAGCTGCTCGGCGCGATGAGCGAGATGCAGGAGGCGGCGCTCGCTGCGCCCGAGCATCTCGAGGCGCGCCTCTGGCTCGAGGCCACCGCGCACGACGTGCTCTTCGGCGCCTGCTTCGGCGCCGCGCTCGGCTTCCTCGGCCTCGTCGCGCTGGCGGCCTTCCCGCGCTTCGCCCGCGACCTCCGCCGCCTGCGCGACCTGCCGGCACCGTCGGCCGGCGCGCTCGCCGCCGCCATCGTGCTGCTGCCGGTGGCGATGGGCGAGGGCCTCACGGGCCTCGGCCTCGGGCTCCTCGCCTTCGCGCTCGTGAACGGCTCGGGCTGGCGACGCCTCTGGGTGATGAGCGCGGGCGCGCTGATGCTGCTGGCGCTGTTCCCGCTGCTCGAGCGGCGCGCGGAGAGCCACGCGGCGCTCGTGCTCGACCCCGTCGCGCTCGCGGCGTGGTCGACCGAGCAGGGCACGCCCACCGCCGCGGAGCTCGCGCGCGTCGCACGCGCGGCCGACCAGGATCCGCTCGCGTCTCGCGCTCTCGCGCTGCGGCTGGCCCGGCAGGGCGAGCTCGGCGAGGCCGAGAGTCGCTTCATGCGGCTGATCGAGGAAGACAAGTCGCCCGACCTCGTGGCGAACACCGCCGCCGTGCGCCTGCTGCGCGGCGACGTCGAGGGCTCGATCGCCTTCTACGAACAGGCCTCGCGCGCGTCGAGGTCCGCGGTGATCCGCTTCGACCTCGCGCAGGCGTACGGTCGCGCGATCCGGCTCGACATCCAGGATCTCGCGCTGGAGGAGGCGCAGTCGATCGACCCCGACGTGCTCTCCAAGCTGAACCACCGCTACAACGGCCAGGACGGCGCGTTCGTGGCGTACCTGCCGCTGCCCGTCGGGCCGGTGCTCGAGCGGCTGCACGACCCTGCGGCGACCGCCGCGCTGGCCCGTGAGTTCCGCCGCGAGCTGGCACCCGGCGCGCTGGGCGAGAGCCGGGGCGATGCAGTCGTGGCCCTCTGGCTGGCGGCCGCCGCCGGGCTTCTGCTCGGCACCGCGCTGCAGAAGCTGGTCGGGCCGGAGGAAGACCTCTACGCCGGCATCGCGCGCCTCCTCCAGACGCGCGGGGGCGACTCGATGGAGCGCATGGAGAAGCTCCAGGAGCTGCGCCGGCGGCAGCGGCGCGTCGAGCGCGCGGCGGGGGTGGTGGCGTGGCTCGTGCCCGGCGCGGCCGGCATGGTCGCGAAGCGGCCGCTGCTCTCGCTGCTCTCCGTGGTTTTCTTCGCGGTCGGCGCGTCGCTCTGGCTCCATCGCCACGGCGCCGTCCCGGATCCGCTGGCGCTCGGCGCCCTGCCCGGGGTGCTGGTCGCGCTGGCCGCGTCGGCCGCCGCGCTCGCCTACCTCACGCTGCTCTTCGTCGCGCTCTCGCTGCGGGAGAAGAGGTGAACATGTCGGTGGCGCTGCACGGCAACCTGCGCGATTTCGGCATCGGCGAGGTCTTCCAGCTGATCGGTCAGCAGCAGAAGACCGGCATCCTCGAGGTGAGCGACGAAGAGGTGCGCCTGCGCGTCGCGTTCGACGGCGGCTCGGTGATCTACGGCGACCGCGTCGGCGCCTACGAGCAGGCCGCGCTCGGCGACATGCTCGTGCGCAGCGGCCTGCTCACGCCGCAGCGCCTGGTGGCGCTCGAGCGTCAGATCGCCGAGCGGGGCGCGCAGCTCGAGGCGCTGCTGCGCGAGGCGGGCGAAATCCACGGCGAGCAGCTCGACGAGATCATCTCGCTCGTCACGCGCGAGACCCTGTTCGAGCTGCTGCGCTGGACGCGCGGCTCGTTCCATTTCACCGCGGGTCCCATCGCCCACAACCGCGACGCGTCGCACTGCATCCCCGCAGAGCAGCTGCTGATGGACGGCCTGCGCATGGTGGACGAGTGGCGCAGCTTCGACGAAGGCGCCGTGGACCCGGAGGCCGTGTTCGCGCCGTCGGGGCGCTTCGAGGAGTTCCGCCGCACGGAGCCCGGCGAGAGCCGCGACAAGCTCGCGGTGGCCGAGCGGATGTTCCTGCTGATCGACGGGCGTCAGCCCGTACGCCGCATCGTGGACCTCTCGCGGATCGGCAGCTTCGAGGGCGCGCGCTGGCTCACCCGCTTCCTCCGCGCCGGCCTGATCGAGCGCGTGGACCCGGAGCTGGTGGCGAAGAAGCACCGGCGGCGGCGCCAGGCGTTCGAGCTCGCACACGCCCCGTCGCTGTTCGGGGCGTTGTGGGCCGTGCTGCCCTGGCTGCTGCTCGGGGTGGTCGTGTTCGGCCTGACCCAGCACGCGACGCCGCGTCCCGAGCGGGTCGAGAGCCTCGCGCACCAGGCCTTCCTGCACCAGGCGCGCGCCTCGTTCGAGACCCTGCGGCTGCGCAATCTGACCGACGCCTACCGCTACGCGCGGGGAGGCTGGCCGACGGGCATGACCGACCTCCGGCGCTTCTACAGCGAAGCGCGCCGCACCGAGCCCTTGGCGCCGCTCGACACCCGCGAATACTATGTCGCCCAGCGCGGGGACAGCTTCCTCGTCCTCGCGCCCGAAGACTGAGGATCGAGAGGAGAAGCAGCACCTGCCCGAGCCCGAAGCGCACAGCCGCCAGACCCTGGTCTTCGAGGACAACGCGCTGGCGGCCACCTTGTACGGCGAGCGGGAGGGCACGCTGCGCGCGATCGAGCAGGACCTCGGCGTGCAGGCGCACGCGCGCGGCAACCAGGTCCGCCTGATCGGCCCGGACGACCGCGTCCGCCTCGCGCGCTCCGTGCTCGAAGAGCTCTACGGGCTGGTGCGCGCCGGCAACCCGATCGCGCTCTCCGACGTGCGGGCGGCGATCCAGGCCGTGAGCGAGCTGCCCGGCGCGAACCTGCGCGAGCTCTACGGGGACGTGCTCGCGAGCGTGGGCGGCCGCCGCCGCATCACCGCCAAGAACCTGTCGCAGCGGCGCTACCTCGAGCTGATGGAGGAGCACGACCTCGTCGTCGCGGTGGGCCCGGCCGGCACGGGCAAGACGTACCTCGCCATGGCGATGGCGATCGCGGCGCTCCACCGGCGCGAGGTGGTGCGCGTGATCCTGACGCGGCCGGCGGTCGAGGCGGGCGAGAAGCTCGGCTTCCTGCCGGGCAACCTGGCCGAGAAGGTGAACCCCTATCTGCGGCCGCTCTACGACGCGCTGCACGACATGATGGACTTCGACAAGGCGCAGCGCCTGATCGAGCGCGGCACGATCGAGGTGGCGCCGCTCGCCTTCATGCGCGGGCGCACGCTGAACGAATCCTTCGTGATCCTCGACGAGGCGCAGAACACCACCGTCGAGCAGATGAAGATGTTCCTCACGCGCCTCGGCTACTCGTCGAAGGCGGTCGTCACCGGCGACGTGACGCAGATCGATCTGCCGAGCGGGAAGCCCTCGGGGCTGATCGACGCGCTCGAGGTCCTCGACGGCGTCGAGGGCATCGGCGTCCAGCGCTTCACCGAGGCCGACGTGGTGCGGCATCCGCTGGTGCAGTCGATCGTGCGCGCCTACGAGCGCCGCGACGCAGAGCGGGGCGCGCCCGGCGGCAACGGCGCGAAGTGAGCGTCCGCGTGAGCGGGCCCCCGCGCGGGACGCGGGGGCTCTCGCGCCGGCGCATGGGAGAGCACGCGCGCGCGCTGCTCGCAGCGCTCGGCGAGGCGGACGCCGAGCTGTCGCTCGCGCTGGTGGACGTCGCGACGGGCGCCGCGCTGAACCGGGAGTGGCGTGGGCGCCCCGCCGCCACCGACGTGCTCTCGTTCTCGCTGCGCGAGGGCGCGCACACGCGCCATCGCGGCGCATTGCTCGGCGACGTGGTGATCACCGTGAGCGTGGCCCGGCGGCAGGCGCGGGAGCACGGCCACCCGCTCGAGGCCGAGTGCATTCGGCTGCTGATCCATGGCGTTCTCCATCTGCTCGGCTACGACCACGCCCGGCCGGCGGAGGCCCGCGTGATGCGGGCGAAGGAGCGGGCGCTGTGGAAGAGGCTGACGGGCTGAACCGGAGACTGGCGTGGGGCGCCGCCTACGTGCTCGCGACCGGCCTCGCCTTCCCGATCGAGCTCGGCGGCTCCGTGGTCGACCTCGGCTGGCTGTTCGCCTGGTGGCCGCCGGCGCTGCTGTTCCTGGCGGTGCGCGGCCTCGCGCCGCGGCGCGCCGCCGCGCTCGGCTTCGCGCTCGGCACGCTCGCGCACGGCCTCGTCTGGCACTGGATCTGGGTGGTCACGGTGCGCTACGGGCACGCGCCGGGTTGGGTCGGCGTCGGGGCGCCCCTGCTGCTCGCGACGCATCCGGGGATCTGCATCGCGGGCTTCGCAGCGGCGAGCGCCGCGCTGGCGGGCCCCGCCCGCAAGCTCGGGCCCTTCGCGCTGGCGGCGCTCTGGACGGCGTTCGAGCACGGGCGCTCGTTCTTCCTGACGGGCTTTCCGTGGGCGACGCTCGGCTACGCCCAGCACGAGAACGCCGCGCTCCTCGGCCTCGCGCCGTGGGCCGGCGTCTACGGCGTCTGCTTCGCGAGCGCGCTCGGGGGCGCGAGCGCGCTCGAGTGGGCGCTCCGCCGCGAGCCTGGGCGCAGCGCGCGGCGCGCGTTCGCCGGCTTCGCCGCGCTGCTCGCGCTCCATGCCGCCGGCGCCCTCGGGCGCGGGCCGGCGGAGCCGGGTGGGCGCACGCTCCGCATCGCGGTGCTGCAGGGCAACATCGACCAGGGCGTGAAGTGGTCGGAAGAATGGGCCGCGCGCACGCTCCTGATCTACGAGCGCCTCACGCGGGAGGCCGCAGCGCAGGGCGCGAAGCTCATCGTGTGGCCCGAGACCGCGGTGCCGGGCGCTCCGGACGGCGAGGCCGCACTCGAGGAGCGCCTCGCGGCGCTCGCGCGCGAGACGAAGGCCGCGCTCGTGGTCGGCGCCGTCGGGCTCCGCTTCGACGCGGACGGCTACGTCTCGGACCTCTACGACAGCGCGCTGCTCTACGACGCGCGACGGCGCCCGCCTCGATCGCTACGACAAGAGTCATCTGGTGCCGTTCGGCGAGTACCTGCCGTACCGTGCGCTGCTTCGGGCGCTTCATCCGCGCCGTGGCGACGGGCGCCACCAGCCGCGACGTCAGCGCGGGGTCGGGGCCGCGCGCGCAGGAGTTGCCCGGGGCCGAAGCGGGCGAACCCGTCGTGACCCTCGGGGTTCCCATCTGCTATGAACTGCTCTTCCCGAATCTCGTGCGCCGCTTTGCGGGCGGCGGGGCCCAGGTGCTGCTCGCCATCACGAACGACGCGTGGTACGGGCGCACCGGTGCGCCCCACCAATTCCTCGCCATCACCGCGCTCCGCTCTGCCGAGACCGGGCTGTGGACGGCGCGCGCTGCCAACACGGGGGTATCGGCTCTGATCGACGCGCGCGGCCGGGTGCGGGAGAAGACCGCGGATCTTCGAGGAGGCGCTGCTGGTCGCGGACGTGCCGCTGCGCGACCCGGCCTTGCCGCCCACCTTCTATGCGCGCACGGGCGACTGGGCGCCGCTCGCCTGCTGGCTGGCCAGTGCGGGCCTGCTGGCGAGCCGGTGGCGCCGTCGCGCGCCGGGAGCCGCGGCGTGAGCGAGACGAATCGCGCGGCGCCCGACGCCAGCGAGCTCGCCGAGCGCCTGCGCCAGCTACGCGCGCGGTTCGAAGAGTTCCGGGGGCGTCTTTGACGAGGCCGCCCTGCGCCGCCGCCTGAGCGCGCTCGAGGCGGACGCCGCGCGCCCCGATCTCTGGAACGACCGCGAGCGGGCCGAGCGCGTGCTGCGCGAGAAGCGCGGCGTCGAGCGCAGCCTCGCCTTCCTCGCCCAGCTCGCGACCTCGGTCTCCGACGCCGAGGTGCTGCTCGAGCTCGCCGAGGAGGCCGGCGACGCGCGACACGCGGCTCGAGGCCGCCGAGAAGCTCGACCGCACCGAGCGCGAGCTGGCCGACGCGGAGCTGCGTCAGCTGCTCGGTGGCGACCACGACGCGTCCAACGCCATCCTCTCGATCAACGCCGGCGCCGGCGGCACCGACGCCGCGGACTGGGCCGAGATGCTGTTCCGGATGTACTCGCGCTGGGCTGAGGTGCGCGGCTACGGCATCGAGCTGCTCGACTGCGCAGGCAGGCGACGAAGCCGGGCTCCGCAGCGTGACCGCCACGGTGAAGGGCGACTACGCCTACGGCTATCTGCGGGTGGAGCAGGGCGTGCACCGTCTGGTGCGGATCTCGCCGTTCGATTCCCAGCACCGGCGGCACACCGCGTTCGCGAGCGTCACCGTCTTCCCCGAGATCGACGACGAGATCGAGATCGAGATCGACGAGAAGGACCTGCGCGTGGACACGTACCGCTCGGGCGGCGCCGGCGGGCAGCACGTCAACAAGACCGACTCGGCGGTGCGCATCACGCACATGCCGAGCGGCATCGTGGTGCAGTGCCAGAACGAGCGCTCGCAGCACAAGAACCGCGCGCGGGCGATGAAGGTGCTCCGCGCCCGCCTCTACGAGCGCGCGCGCCAGGAGCAGGAGGAGCAACAGGCCGCGCTGCGCGGGGAGAAGCTCGAGATCGGCTTCGGCAGCCAGATCCGCTCCTACACGCTGCACCCGGCGCAGCGCGTGAAGGATCACCGCACGAACGTCGAGGTCGGAAACGCGCAGGGCGTGCTCGACGGCGACATCGACGTCTTCATCCGCGCGGCCCTGCTGGCGCGGGCGGGTGGAGGGGCGGCGTGAGCGACCGCGAGCAGGACGCACGCCGCGGCCGTCTCACGGAGCTGCGCGCCCACGGAGTCGATCCCTTTCCCGCGCACACGGGGCCCCGCACGCGCATCGCCGAGCTGCGCCGCCTGCACGACGCGAAGAGCACCGAGCAGCTCGCCGCCGAGGGCCAGCGCGCGGCGATCGCGGGCCGCGTCCGCTCGCGGCGCTCGTTCGGCAAGCTCCTGTTCCTGACGCTCGTCGAGGACGGCGCGGCGCTCCAGGTGAGCGCGCGCAAGGGCGAGACGGAGCCGGCCACCTTCGCGTTCCTGAGCGACATCGACGTGGGTGACTTCGCGCGCGTCGAGGGCACGCTCTGGCGCACGCAGAAGGGCGAGCTCACGCTCGGCGCGAACGGCGCCGAGCTCCTCGCGAAGGCGCTGCGCCCGCTGCCGGAGAAGTGGCACGGGCTCAGCGACGTGGAGGCGCGCTATCGGCAGCGCTATCTCGACCTCCTCTCGAACGAGCGCACCCGCGAGATCGCGCTGCTGCGCAGCCGCACGCTCTCTGCGCTACGCCGCTTCCTCGACGAGCGGGGCTTCCTCGAGGTGGAGACGCCGGTGCTCCAACCGCTCTACGGCGGCGCCGCGGCGCGGCCCTTCGTCACGCACCACCTGGGCTTCGACCAGCGCCTCTACCTCCGCATCTCGGACGAGCTCTACCTGAAGCGCCTCGTGATCGGCGGCCTCGATCGCGTCTACGAGATCGCGCACAACTTCCGGAACGAGGGCATCAGCCACAAGCACAGCCCCGAGTTCACCATGCTCGAGTGCTACCAGGCGTTCGCGGACTACCGCGACATGATGGAGCTGGTGCAGGCGCTGCTGCAGGCGGTGGCGCAGGCGGCGCTCGGCACGTTGTCGCTGCCGCACGGCGACGGCACGCTCGAGCTCTCCGGCGCGTGGCCGCGGGTGAGCATGCGCGACGCGGTGCTGTCGGCCACCGGCGTGGACATTCTCGCCGCTCACGATCTCGCGAGCCTGCGCGCGGCGCTCGCTGCGCGAGGCATCGAGACGAGCGACGCCCCCACCTGGGCCCTGCTCGTGGACGAGGTGTTCAGCGCACACGTCGAGCCCACGCTGGTGCAGCCCACGTTCGTCACGCATCACCCGACCGAGCTGTCGCCGCTCGCGAAGCGCTCGCCCGAGGATCCGCGCGTCGTCGAGCGCTTCGAGCTGTTCATCGGCGGCATCGAGGTCGCGAACGCGTTCAGCGAGCTCAACGACCCGGACGACCAGCGCGCACGCTTCGACGAGCAGCGCCGGCTCGCCGCCGCCGGCGACGCCGAGGCGCATCCGATGGACGAGGACTTCCTCGTCGCGCTCGAGCATGGCATGCCGCCGACGGGTGGCCTCGGGGTGGGGATCGATCGCGTCGTGCGCCTCTTCGCCGATGCGCCCAACCTGCGCGAGGTGATCCTGTTCCCGCACCTGCGGCCCGAGGGCGCATGAGCGCGGCCACGAGCCTCTGGAATGCGCTGTCCGCCACCGGCGGCTCTCTGGCGCTCGCCTTCATCGTGGCGCTGGTGCTCGGCATCTGCGCCAACGCCGTGCTGTTCTTCGGCTCCGCGGTGGTGGTGCTCGATCGCTTCGCGCGCGGGGCGCGCAGCTGGATGTCGGCGCTGCTCGTGACGCTCGCCTTCGCCGCGTTGCTCGGCGCACTCGGCACCGACGAGGAGAGCGTCGAGGCGCTCGGCATCCCCTGGCCGGGCGCGTGGCAGGCCTGGCTCGGCGCGAGCGGAACCGCCTTCGTGCTGCTCTGCTTCGCGCAGGCCGCCACCGCGCTGCTCCTGCGCTTCGTGCCGGCCCGTGCGCTCGCGCTCGCCACCGTCACCGGCCTCGGCGCGGGCTACGCCCTGCTGGTGGGCGGCCTCGATCAGCTCGGCTACGCGCTGGCGCCTGCCGTCGTCACGGGCGTGGTCGCGCTCGCGCTCGGTTGGCGGCGCCGCCGGCAGGGCGGGCGCGAGCCGGGCTTCGACGAGCGGCTGGCCACCACGCTCGCGGGCGTGCTCTTGCTCGGAGCCGGCGTGCCGCTCGCGCTCGACGCGCCGGACGTGCGCGTCGGGAGCGCCGGCGGCTCTCTCCTCACGCTGTTCGTGCTGCTGATCGTGTTCGGGCTCCTGCCGCGCGCAGCCGCCGGCTTCATCGACGCCCGCGACAGCGCCGAGTGGTTCATCGCGCGCCGCTATCTGTTCGCGAAGCGGCGCCAGACATTCATCTCGGTGATCACCGGCATCTGCGTGGCCGGCGTGGCCGCAGGGCGTCTGGCTGATCATCACGGTGCTCTCGGTGATGAACGGCTTCGAGCGCGTGTGGCGCGACGAGATCATCGGCAACCGCGCGCACCTCACCATCCACTCGATGGGGCCGATCGAGGACTACCGCACGCTGCTCGACAAGGTCTCCGCGGTGCCCGACGTGGAGGGCGCCTCGCCCTATCTCGACGCGGACGGCATGGTGCGCGGGCAGGGCGGCACGATCATCGGCGTGCGCGTGCGCGGCATCGACCCGGCGCGCGTCGGCACCGTCACCGACCTGCGCTCCGACCTGCTACCCGGCTCCGAGGCGGCGCTCGAGAACCTCGCGCCGCGAAAGGCAATCGGGGGCGACGGCAAGGGCGGCGTCAGCCCGCGCAGCGAGGCGCAGCCGAGCGAAGCCCGAGACGTGGACGCCGACCCCGGCATCGTGATCGGCAGCCAGCTCGCGGCGGCGGCGGGCGTGGGGGTCGGCGACCCGCTGCTCCTGATCTCGCCGTTCGGCGGCCCGCCGACGCCGCTCGGCCCGGGGCCGCGGCTCGCGCGCTTTCGCGTGGCCGGCGTGTTCCAGTCGAGCTTCTTCCAGTACGACGAGATCTACACCTACGTGAACATGGCCGCGGCGCAGGACTTCCGCCGCAGCGGCGACGTGGCCGACGGCATCGAGGTGCGAACCAGCGACTACTACCGCTCGCAGCGCGTGGGCGCTGCGATCGAGCAGGCGATCGGCTTCCCGTACTTCACGCGCGACTGGAAGGAGTTCTTCCCGAGCTTCTTCCAGGCGCTCAAGACGGAGCGCGTGATGATGTTCGTGCTGCTCACCATGATCATGGTGGTGGCGGCCTTCGCGATCGTGGTCACGCTGATCATGATGATCATGGAGAAGAGCGCCGACATCGCGATCCTGAAGGCGATGGGCGCGACGGACGCCGCCGTCGAACGCATCTTCGCGATCGAGGGCACGCTGATCGGGCTGCTCGGCACGCTGCTCGGCGTGGTGTCGGGCATCGCGGTCACCACGCAGCTCGGCTGGGTGCAGGATCAGATCGAGACGATCACCGGCATCGACACGCTGCCGGCCTCGATCTACCAGTTCTCGACGCTGCCCTGGGAGATCGACGTCGGCCAGATCGGGATCGTGGTCGCGATCGCGATGGTGCTCGCCCTCGGTGCGACGCTGTTGCCGAGCCGGCACGGGGCGCGCCTCGATCCGGCCGAAGCGCTGCGGTACGAGTGATGAGCCAACCGCTGTTGCGCGCCGAAGGCGTCTCGAAGCGCTTCGTCACCGGTGAGGGCGCCACGATCGAGGTGCTCCGGGATCTCTCGCTCGAAGTCGCGCACGGCGAGAAGGTCGCGATCCTCGGTCAGTCGGGCATCGGCAAGTCCACGCTGCTCTACGTGCTCGGCACGCTCGATCACCCGAGCGAGGGCCGGGTCTGGTTCGAGGGCGAGGACGTCTTCGCGCGCGACGGCGAGTCGCTCGCGCGCTTCCGCAACCGCTCGCTCGGCTTCGTGTTCCAGTTCCACCACCTGCTGCCCGAGTTCACCGCGCTCGAGAACGTGATGATGCCGGGGCTGCTGCGCGGCCTCGGCTTCGCGGCGATGCGCGAACGCGCGGCGGCGATCCTCGCGGAGGTGGAGCTCTCGCACCGGCTCGAGCATCCGGTCGGGAAGCTCTCCGGCGGCGAGCGGCAGCGCGTGGCCGTGGCGCGCGCCCTGGTGCTCGACCCCCCGCTCGTGCTCGCCGACGAGCCCACGGGCAACCTCGACCCGCGCACCGCCGAGGTGGTGGGCGACCTGCTGCTGCGCCTGAACGAGTCGCGGGGCACGGCGCTCGTCGTCGTCACGCACAACGCCGAGCTGGCGCGCCGGATGGGGCGCGCGCTCGTGCTGCGCGACGGAAGGCTCGGCTAACTCACGGTTCCGAAAGGGAAAACCGCGCAGCTTGCGCTTGACCTACGGCGCCGGCCCCGTCTATGCTCCGGCCTTTCCAAAGGGGGCCTCTGGGGTCCCCCTATGCCCGGCGGCCCCTTCGGGCGCTGCGGCGAGCGGCGGTGCGTGGGATGCGAAGAGCGGGCGCCAGGGCGTCGTCGAGGCGGTGGCTCGCACCGCTCGCCCTGACCTGGCTCTGCGCTGCGGGCGTTGCGCCCGCAGCCTCGGCAGAGGCGGCCGAGCCGCTGCGCGTGGTGGTGGCGGTGCTGCCCTTCGAGGTGCACAGCGAGAAGCCGCTCGCGTACCTCGAGAGCTCGCTGGCCGACCTGCTCTCGACCCGTCTCGAGGCCAGCGGGCGCGTGGACGTGGTCGAGTCCGTCACCGTCCGCGAGACGCTTGATCGCCTGGCCCGGCGAGAAGACGGAGGACGTGCTGCGCCGGCTCGCGCGCGAGCTCCACGCCGACTGGGTCGTGGTCGGGAGCCTCACCGAGCTGGCCGGCCACTACAGCCTCGACGTGCGCGTGACGCCGGTCGAGAGCCGCGTGAGCACGAGCACGATGGTGCTCGCCGCGCAAGGCGACGACGAGCTGCTCGATCGCGTGAACGAGCTCGCCGGCCGCATCCTCGCGATCGTGGACCGCGGGACGGACCTCGAGCGCGTCGCGCGGGTCGAGGTGGTCGGCGCGCCCGACGAGGCGTCCGCGCGCGCCGCGCTGCACAGCCAGGCCGGCCAGCCGTACGACGACGCGGTCGCCCGCCAGGACCTCGACGCCATCCGCGCGCTGCCCGAGGTGGCGACCGTCACCCTCGACACCGAGCGCAGCGCCGACGGCGTCGTCGTCACCTATCGCGTGGTCTCGACGGCGCGGCTGATGCCCGGCGGCCCCACGCACGGCGGCGCGCCGCGCGTGGCCGAGGTACACGTGCGCGGCAACCGCCGCATCGAAACGGCCGCGATCCTGGCGCGCGTCGCACAGAAGCCGGGCGACACCGTGAGCAGCGCCCAGATCGCCGAGGACGTGCGGCAGGTCTACGCGCTCGGCTTCTTCCGCGACGTACAGGTGCTCGAAGAGGACAGCCCCGAGGGCATCGTTCTCACTTTCGCCGTGGCGGAGAACCCCGTCGTCCGGCAGGTGACGCTCAGCGGCAACGAGAACATCGACGAGGAGAAGATCAAGGACAACCTCACGCTCACCACGGGCTCGACTCTCGACTACCCGCTGCTGTTCGAGAATCGCCAGCGCATCGAGGCCCTGTATCGCGCCGAGGGCTACTACCTGGCCAAGGTGCGCTCACAGGTCGAGGAGCTGCCGAGCGACTCCGTCGGCGTGCACTTCGAGGTGGACGAGGGCAAGAAGCTGAAGCTCCGCGAGATCGAGTTCGTCGGCAACGTGAAGAAGACGAACAAGCAGCTGACCGAAGGTCTCAAGACCAAGCCCTGGCACTGGTACTCCTGGGTGACGACGTACATCGACAAGTCGGGCACGTACTCCGAGCCGGTCTTCATGCAGGACCTCGAGACGGTCTCGAACAAGTACCTCGACGACGGCTTCGTCCGCGCCGACGTCGGGCAGCCCGAGGTCATCCCCGAGGAGGACGGCCTCATCGTGCGCGTGCCGGTCAGCGAGGGCGACCAGTATCACCTCGGCAAGACCCAGCTCAGCGGCGACGCGACCGTGGACTTCGACAAGCTGCGCGAGGGGCTCCAGCTCGCCGACGGAGCGGTCTTCAGCCGCGGCAAGCTCAACAAGGACCTCGAGAAGATCGAGAGCCACTACACCGATCGCGGCTTCTTCATGGCCAAGGTGCAGCCCCTGACGAACGTCGACGAGCAGGACAAGCTCGTGGACATCACCTACGAGGTGGAGAAGGGCTCGCTCTACTTCCTGCGCGAGATCGACATCGTCGGCAATTCGACCACCGTCGATCCGGTGATCCGGCGCGAGGTGAAGCTGGTCGAGGGGCAGCTGTACTCGGCGCGTGCGCTCGACCTGTCGAAACAGCGCATCCAGCGCCTCGGCTTCTTCGAAGAGGTGAACTTCGAGCCCCAGCAGACGGACTTCGGCAACCAGCTCGACCTCGGGGTGAAGGTGGTCGAGAAGCCCACGGGCTCGGTCTCCTTCGGCGCCGGCGTCTCGTCGCGCGACGGCTTCGTGATCTCGGGCGCGCTCTCCGACAACAACCTGTTCGGGCGGGGCTACGCGGCCTCGATCGGCGCAGACATCGGCGGCAGCAACGACCGCTACTTCCTGAACTTCGCGTGGCCGTACTTCCTGGACACGAACTGGGGGCTCAGCACGCAGATCTCGCGCTCGCAGGTCGAGTTCGAGGACTTCCAGCAGAAGCAGACCGGCGCCGAGCTGGTGCTCTCGCACGCCCTCGACGAAGAAGGCACGACGCGCGGCTTCATCCGCTACGGGTGGACCGAGCGCCAGGTCGAAGAGAGCCTCGAGATCAACGCCGCGAGCATGATCTGGCGCGAGGTCGCCGCGGGCGCCAAGGTCGGCGAGTGCGACAGCTCCGGCGTGTCCGTGCCGTGCCTCAAGGGCGGCGGCGCGCCGGGTGCGACCAGCCTGCTCGGCATCGGCTTCCGCCAGGACACGCGCAACGACCGCATCGCGCCCACGGCGGGACGCATCCTCGAGGGCTCGATGGACTTCGCCGGCCTCGGCGGCGTCTCGAAGTTCGCCCGCTTCGAAGGGCGCGCGGGCTTCTTCTTCCAGTATCCCGAGTGGGTCCCCGAGTGGATTCCGTTCAAGGAGAAGTCGGCCTGGTTGATCGGCGGGCGCCTCGGCTACACGGTCCCGTTCAACGGGATCAGCGACTGGGATCTGCCGGGCTTCACGCCGTTCGACGACCCGGACGACCCCAACGACGTGCCCGTCGATCCCAAGAAGGACTTCTCGGAGACGCTCCCGCTCGATCAGATCGACACGGACCTGAAGCTGCCGCTCACCGAGCGCTACTTCCTCGGCGGGCTCGGCACCTTCCAGCTGCGCGGCTTCCAGGCGCGCTCCGTGGGTCCGCGCCGCGCGACCCTCGTGCCCTTCTCGAGCCAGGAAGGCACGCTGTTCCGCCCGGTCGGCCGCTTTCTGCTCAACGGCGGCTGCGACGGCAACCGCGACGGCTTCCCGGACGCCGGAGACGACATCAACGGCGACGGCGTCATCAACGGGCTCGACGACAACTGCAATCGCCTCAAGGACAAGAAGAACAGCGACTTCGCGGATCTCGACGAAACCGACGTGATCGGCGGGAACAAGTTCGCGTCCGTCACCATCGAATACCGGTTCCCGATCGCCGAGAGCTTGGGACTGATGGGCATCGTCTTCCTCGACAGCGGCGCGGCCTTCGACGAGACCCAGAGCATCCTCGACTTCAGCGAGTGGCGGCAGGGGACGGGCTTCGGCGTGCTCTGGTTCTCGCCGTTCGGTCCGCTCCAGGCGTTCATCGGATTCCCCATCGACAAGCTCAGTGTCGAAGATTCCTTTGCGTTCGAATTCTCCGTCGGTGGCCAGGGCTTCTGAGCCGACGCTTCGCATCTCTCCAGGAGGTCAGCATGCAGAGCAAGATCCGTACAGCGTTCGTCGCGGTCGTCCTACTGCTCGCTCCGGCGATCAGGGCGGCCGCCGAGGACGCCATCAAGATCGGCGTCGTGGACATCGAGCAGGCGCTCGTCTCCACCGACGAGGGCAAGGCGGCGCGCGAAGAGATCACGCGCAAGAACCGCGAGGCGCGCGCTCAGGTCGAGCCGATGATGGAGCAGCGCAACGCGCTGGCCGAGGAGCTCAAGGGCAAGAAGTACGTGCTCTCCGACGACGCGTTGTTCCAGAAGCAGGTGCAGCTCGCCGAGCTCGAGAACAAGATCAAGAGCAAGATCGACGAGCTCGAGGGCCAGCTCAAGATCGAGCAGGGCAAGATGCTGGCGCCGCTGCAGACGAAGATGCAGGGCATCATCGAAGCGATCGGCAAGGAGCAGGGCTTCACGTTGATCCTCGCGCGCAACAACCCGTACGTGATGTACTCGCGCGAGGCGCTCGACATCACGGACCTCGTGGTCGCGCGCTTCAACAAGAAGGGTTGAGCCGCTGGCTGCGATCCACCCGACCGCGCTCGTCGACAGCGGCGCGGAGCTCGCGGACGACGTCCGGATCGGCGCCTATGCGGTGATCGGACCCGACGTCGTGCTCGAGGCCGGCGTCGAGATCCGGCCCCATGCGCTCGTCACCGGGCGCACGCGCATCGGTGCGCGCACGCGCATCTTCCCCTTCGCGGTGCTCGGGGAGGAGCCGCAGGACAAGACCTTCTCGGGCGAGGCCACCGAGCTCGTGATCGGCGCCGACAACGTGCTGCGCGAGCACGTCACCATCCACGTCGGCACGGTCAAAGGCGGCGGCTGCACCCGCATCGGCGACGACAACTTCATCATGAACGGCGTCCACATCGCGCACGACGTGCAGCTGGGCTCGCACGTGATCGTCGCCAGCCAGGTGGCGATCGCGGGCCACGCCGAGATCCAGGACTACGCGGTGATCGGCGGCCTCTCGGGCGTCCACCAGCACGCGCGCGTGGGCGAGTCGGCGATGGTGGGAGCGCTGACGGGCCTCACGCTCGACGCGCCTCCGTTCTCGCTGGTGTCGGGCGAGCGGGGCCCGCTCCGAGGTGTGAACGTGGTGGGGCTGCGGCGGCGCGGCTTCACGCACGAGGTGCGGCGCGAGATCAAGCACGCCTATCAGCTGTTGTTCTGGTCTCGCTTGCGGCTCGAGGAGGCCCTCGAGCGGTTGCGAGCCGAGGATTTCGTCTCGCCGGAGGTGAAGCGCCTGGTCTCCTTCATCGAGAGCTCGAAGCGGGGCATCACGCGCTGATGGCGACGCTCGGCCTGGTGGCCGGCAGCGGCGGTCTGCCGGCCGAGCTGGCCGCGAGCGCGCGCCGTGCGGGCTGGCGCGTCGTGGCCGTGGGCCTCGTCGAGCTCGCGGACCCGGGCCTGGCCGCGCACGTGGACGCGCTGGAGTGGGCGCACGTGGCGGCGTTCGGCCGCCTGTTCGAGGTGCTGCGCGCCGCCGGCGCCGTCGACGTGGTGCTGGCGGGCAAGGTGCCGAAGACCTTCCTCTGGGAGCGGCCCGACGCCGTCCGGCCCGATGCGCGCGCGCTCGCGGCCTTCGCTGCGCTCCGCGACCGCAAGGACGACTCGCTGCTCGGCGCCGTGGTGCAGGTGATCGAGGCGGAGGGCCTGCGGGTGCGCAGCCAGCTCGAGCTCGCGCCCGACCTGTGCGCGCCCGCCGGTGTGCTCGGAAAGGTGCGCCCGACCCCCGAGCAGGAGCAGGACGTCGCCTTCGCCTGGCCGGTTGCGAAGACGATCGGCGCGCTCGACATCGGCCAGAGCGTGGTCGTGCAGGGCAAGGCGGTGCTCGCGCTCGAGGCCGTCGAGGGCACCGACCGCGCGATCGAGCGCGGCGCCAGCCTCGCGGATCGGCGCCGCGGCGTGGTGGTGGTGAAGGTCGCGAAGCCGCAGCAGGACCCGCGCTTCGACGTGCCGACGATCGGGCTCGCCACGGTGCGCACGCTCGCCAAGGGCGGCGGCGGCGCGCTGGCAGTCGAGGCGGGGCACACCCTCGTGCTGGAGCGCGAAGCGCTGCTGGCGGAAGCCGACGCGGCCGGCATCGCGCTGCTCGGCGTCGACGGCGAGCTGCTCGCGAGAGCCGGAGGTCGCACATGAAGCCGATCCGTCTCGCGGTGGCCGGCGCCGGCCACATGGGCAAGCTCCACGCGGCGAAGGTGGCGGCGCTCGGCTCCGCCGGCGGCGCGGTGCTCGTGGCCGTGGCCGACCTCGACGCCGAGCGCGCGCGCGAAGTCGCGGCTGAATACGGCGCGCGCGCGGTCGCCGACCTGCGCGAGCTCGCGGGCGAGCTCGATGCCGCGATCGTCGCGGTGCCGACGGTGGCGCACGGCGCGGTGGTCGGCGCGGCGCTCGAGCTGGGCCTCGACGTGTTGGTCGAGAAGCCGATCGCGGCGAGCATCGAGGAGGCCGAGGCGCTGCTGGCGCAGGCTGCCGCGCGCGGGGCGTTGCTCCAGGTCGGCCATCTCGAGTGGTTCAACGCCGCGATGCGGACCGTGGCGACGCGCGTGCGACGCCCGCGCTTCTTCGAAGGCCACCGCATGGGTCCGTTCCCGGCGCGCGCCACCGACGTGGACGTGGTGCGCGACCTGATGATCCACGACATCGACATCGTGCAGCGCCTGGTGGGCGCCGAGCCCGAGCGCGTGGACGCGATCGGCGTGCCGGTGCTCACCGACAAGGTGGACATCGCGAACGCGCGCCTCACCTTCCCGGGCGGCGCCGTCGCGAACCTCACCGCGTCGCGCGTTTCGCCCACGCCGATGCGCAAGCTGCGCTTCTTCCAGGCGGACGGCTACTTCTCGATCGACTTCCTCGAGCAGGCCGTGGTGATCGCGCAGCGCGAGGCGGCAGCGGGCGGGGGCGAGCGCAAGATCGCGGTCGAGCGCGTGCCGATCGACCGGGGCGATGCGCTGGCAACGCAGCTCCAGGCCTTCCTGCGCGGCATTCGCGAGCGCCGCGTCGAGGCGGGAGACGCCGATCAGGGCCTCTCGGCGCTGCGCACGGCGCTGCGCGTGAATGCCGCCATGCCGCCCCTGGAAGCGTTGCTTTGAAGACGGTGCTGATCTCGGCCGGCGATGCGTCGGGCGAGCTGCACGCCGCCGCACTGGTCGACGAGCTTCGCCGCCGCGAGCCCGGCGTGCGCGTGCTGGGCCTCGGCGGGCCGGCCATGGAGAAAGCCGGCGTCGAGATCGTGGTGCCGCAGCGCGAGCTCGCGGTGGGCCTCGGCGTCGAGGTGCTGCGCGACCTGCATCGCATCGTCTCGGCCTGGCGCCGCATGACGCGCGCGCTCGCCGAGGCGAAGCCCGACCTGGTGATCCTCGTGGATTCGCCCGACTTCAACCTGCCGTTCGCGCAAGCGCGCGAAGCGGGCCGGCGTCCCCGTGCTCTACTACGTGAGCCCGCAGGTGTGGGCGTGGCGGCGCGGCCGGGTCCAGAAGATCGCGAAGCGCGTGGACCGGCTCGCGGTGATCTTCCCGTTCGAGCCGGCCGTCTACGCCGGGACGGGCGTGGCCGTGGACTTCGTGGGCCACCCGCTCGTGGACCGCCTGGCGCCGCTCGCAGCGGCGAGCGAGCGCAGCGCGGCGCGGCGCGCGCTCGGCCTCGACGAGACGCGCCCGCTGGTGCTGCTGCTGCCCGGCAGCCGGCGCAACGAGGTGCGCACCACGCTGCCGCTCCAGCTCGCCGCCGCGACGGCGCTCCATGCGCGCGATCCGCGCGTGGGCTTCCTGGTGGCGGTGGCGCCCTCGATCGACCGCGCCGCCATCGACGAGGGCATCGCCGCTTCGAGCCTGCCCGCGCTGCTCGACCTGACCGTGATCGAGGGCCGTACGCACGACGCGATCCGCGCCGCGGACGTGGCGCTGGCCAAGCCCGGCACGGTGACCCTCGAGGTCGCGCTGCTCGGCACGCCGCTCGTGGTGACCACGCGCGTGAACCGACTCACCGCGTTCCTGATGCGCCGCCTGGTGCGCGTCTCGTCGTACACCATGCCGAACCTGATCGCAGGCCAGCCGGTGGTGCCCGAGTTCCTCCAGGAGGACGCCGACCCCGGGCGGATCGCGGAGGCGCTGCTCGGCCTGCTCTCGGGGCCGGCCCGCGAGACGCAGCTCGTCGCGCTCGCCGCGGTGCGCGCGCAGCTCGGCGCGGGCGGCGCGGCGCAGCGCGCGGCCACCATCGCAGAGGAGATGACGCGTGGGGCCGCTCGGCCATAGCGTGGCGGCGCTCCTGGCGCTGCTCGGCGCGCCGGTGCTCGCGACGGGGGCGCTCGCGCGGCCCCGCTGGCGCGTCGGGCTCGGTGAGCGCCTCGGCGCGCATCCCGCCGCGGCCGGCTCGGCGCCGCCGCTCTGGGTGCACGGCGCCTCGGTGGGCGAGATCCGCGCCGCGCTGCCGCTGCTCGACGCGCTCGCCGCGCACGGGCACGCGGTGGTCGCCTCGACGATGACGCCCACCGGGCGCGACGTCGCGCGTGCCGCGCGGCCCGGCCTCGTCACCGGGCTCGCGCCGCTCGACCATCCCTGGGCGGTGGCGCGCGCTCTCTCGCGCGTGCGGCCGAAGGCGCTGATCTTCGTCGAGACGGAGCTCTGGCCGAGCTGGGTGCGCGCCGCGCACGAGCGCGGGATTCCGGCGCTCGTGGTGTCGGGCCGTCTCTCCGAACGCAGCTTCGCCCGCTGGCGGCGCGTGCCCGGCGTGCTGCGCTCGACGCTCGGGCGCTACCAGGCGATCGCGGCGCGCAGCGAGGCGGATGCGGCTCGCTTCGTGGCGCTCGGCGCGCCGGCAGAGCGGGTCAGCGTGTGCGGCGACCTGAAGCTCGACGCGCCGGCGCCGCCTGCGCCCGCGCCCGGGCTCGCGGCGCTCCTCGGCTGGCGCGCCGCTCGTGGTGGCCGGCTCGACGCACGAGGGCGAGGAGGCGGCCGCGCTCGCCGCGCTCGCCGCGGCGGAGCATGCGGGTCTCGCGGCCGCGCTCGTGCTGGCGCCGCGCCATCCCGAGCGCTTCGAGCGCGCCGCCGAGCTGGCCCTGTCCGCGGGCCGGAAGCTGCGGCGCCGGACGGCGCCCGGCGTGGGAGCGCTCGCGGCGGGCGAAGTGCTGTTGCTCGACACCCTCGGCGAGCTGGCGTCGCTCTATGCGGTTGCGCGCGTGGCGTTCGTGGGCGGCACGCTCGTCCCGATCGGCGGGCACAACGTGCTCGAGCCGGCGCTCGCCGCGCTGCCCGGTGCTGTTCGGCCCGCAGCTCGCGAACGTGCGCGAGAGCGCAGCGCTGCTGCTCGACGCAGACGCGGCGCAGCTCGTCGCCGATGCGCCCACGCTCGCGGCCGCGGTGGTGGCGGCGCTGCGCGAGCCGGCCGCGGCCGCGGCCCGCGGCGCGCGCGGACGCGAGGCGCTCGCGGCGCATCGCGGCGCCACCGAGCGCTCGCGTGGCGCTGATCGAGCGCGTGCTCGCGGGCGCGGCGTGAAGCGCGACCGTCCCGCGTTCTGGGACGAGCGTGCGCCGAGTCTCGGGCGGCGGCTCGCGCTGGCGCCGCTCTCGGCTCTCTCGTGGCTCTATGCCGCCGGCGCTCGGCTCCATCGCGCGTGGTGGGAGCTCGGCGCGAGCCGCCCGGTGCGGCTCCCGTGTCGCGTGGTGAGCGTCGGCAACCTGGTGGTGGGCGGGAGCGGCAAGACGCCCGTCGCCGCGTGGGTGGCGCTGGGCCTCGCGCGCCGCGGCTGGCCGGTCGCGATCGCGAGCCGCGGCTACGGCGGGCAGGGCGCGAGCGCGGTCGAAGTGGTGTCCGACGGCCGCTACGTGCGCGCTCGCGCCGAGGTGGTGGGCGAGGAGCCGATGCTGCTCGCCGGCCTCGCGCCCGGCGTGCCCGTGCTGGTGGGACGCCGGCGTGACACCGTCGGGCGTCGCGCGGTGGCCGCGTTCGACGCGCAGGTGCTCGTCCTCGACGACGGCTTCCAGCACCATCGCCTCGTGAAGGACGTGGAGCTCGTGACCTTCTCCGGCGCCGGGCTCGGCTCGGGCGCCGTGCTGCCGCGCGGCCCGTTGCGCGAGTCGGCTTCCGCGCTGTCGCGTGCGCACGCCATCCTGGTGATGGACGGGCCACTGCCAGCGCGAGACGAGGCGCGCGTCGCCCAAGCGGCGCCGGCAGCCGCGCGTTTCGAGCTGACGCGCCGGCCTGCCTGGACGCGCCCGCTCGCGGGCGGCTCGCAGGAGCCCGCGGCGAAGCTCGCCGGCCGGCGCGTGGGCATGCTCTCCGGCATCGCGCGCCCGGCGGCGCTGCGCGAGACGCTGCGTGCGCTCGGCGCACACGTCGTGGCGGAGCGCGCGTTCCCCGATCACCACCGCTATCGGCGCAGCGACCTCGTCGGCCTCGCGGACGACGCCGCGCTCTGGATCACCACCGAGAAGGACGCCGGGAAGCTGCTGCCCTCGTGGCTCGAAGGCGTCGAGGTGCGCGTGCTCGGCCTCGCGACCGACTTCCCGCGCGGCGAGGCGTTCCTCGACTGGCTCGAGGAGAAGCTCCACGCGCACGCGGGGGGCCGTGACGCCACACTGCCGCCGAGGCCGTGACGCCACACTGCCGCCGCGCGCGTGAAGAGGCCGTCATCGAGTCACGCCATGACGTCGATTTCATCGCTCGCACTTCCCTCGCGCGCGCCCATTTCGCTCTACTCGCGCTCGTCGTCTAGACGAGGGGCGTTCGTGCACCTGGCCGCTGGGATCGCTTCGGCGCGAGCGCGTCTCGAGAGAACGTGGGGTCCGGACGGGGGGGTCGCCCTCGTGCTCGTGCTGCTCGCGGCCGCCGTGCTGCTGTTCGTCGGCCTCGGCAACCACGACTTCTGGCGGCCCGACGAGCCGCGCTACGGCGCGATCGCCGAGGAGCTGCGCTCCTTCGTGCACGGCTGGCGTGGTCTCGTGCTGTTGCACTCGAACGGCGTCGCCTACACGCAGAAGCCGCCGCTCTTCTTCTGGCTGGCCGCGGGGTTCGGAGCTCCCGGCGGGCGGGTGACCGAGGCGGCTGCGCGCCTGCCGTCGGCGCTCGGCGGCTTCGCCACGCTGCTCGCGGTGGCCTGGCTCGGGCGTGCGATGTTCCGGCCGCGCGTCGGCGTAGTCGCAGCCGCGGTGCTGCTCGGGCTGCCGGGCTGGCTCCAGCTCGCGCGGAGCGCGCGGCTCGACGCGCTGCTCACGTGCTTCGTGACGTTGGCCTTCGTAGCAGCGTGGCGGCTCGACCGCCGGCTCGGCGAAGAGCGGCGCGATCGGCTCCTGCTCCACGCCGCGATCGGTCTCGGCGTGCTGATCAAGGGGCCCGTGGCGTTGCTGCTGCCGCTCCTCGGCATCGTTGCCTATCTCGGCTGGGAGCGGCGCCTCGGCGAGCTGCGGCGCTTCGTCTCGGCCCCGAGCTTGCTGCTCTCCGTCGGACCGGGCGTAGCGTGGCTCGCGGGAGCGACGCTGCTCGCTCCGGCGGGCTTCGCGAACGCCTCGTTCTGGGACAACCTGATCCTGCGCTTCTTTGCGGGCACCGCGCACAAGGAGCCGGTCTGGTTCTATCTCGACCGGCTGCCGCGCGGCTTCCTGCCGTGGTCGCTGCTCTGGCCGGCGGTCTGGTGGCGCTACCGGGCCGCGCGGCAGGACGCCGCCGCGACCGAACCCGCTCGCGCGTGGCGCTTCCTGCTGGCGGCGGCCGGCGCCGGCTTCGTCTTCTTCTCGATGTCGGCAGGCAAGCGCGGCGTG
Organism: uncultured delta proteobacterium; assembly: GCA_963716895.1. Taxonomy (GTDB): domain Bacteria; phylum Myxococcota_A; class UBA9160; order UBA9160; family UBA6930; genus JBFIYM01. Next base: position 412,822 of record CAVQUJ010000010.1, on the reverse strand, counting down.
TACGTGCTGCCGCTCTTCCCGTTGCTCGCGATCGTGTCCGCGGAGCCGCTCACGCACTGGCTCGAGCAGGCGGGGGAGGTTCCGCGCTGGCTGCGCCGCAGCCTCGCGGTCGGTGGAGTCGCCCTCGCGCTCGCGGGGCTCGGGACGTTGGTGCACGACCGTGTGGGCGGCATCACGCTGCCGGCCTCCGTCGGGCTCCTGATGGCGGGCGCCGCGGCCGCGGCGCTGCTGGCCGAGCCGTGGCTACGCCGGCGCGCTTCACCGCGGATCGCGCTCTTCGCGGCCACGGTCGGCGTCTTGTGGGTCGGCGAGGGGATGGTGTTCCAGCGCCTCTATCCCGCGCTGAACGATCGCAACTCCGCGCGGGCGGTCGCCGAGCTGGCAGAAGCGGCGACGCCGCCGGACAAGCCGATCGGCGTGTACCGCAGCGAGTCGCTGTCGGGCGCGATCGCCTACTACGGCCATCGTCCCGCGCGGAATCTCCACGAGCCCGCCGACCTGGCGGCCTTCTCCGCGGCGGGCGGTCTCGCCATCGTCGTAGAGGAGAAGGACCTCGTGAAGCTCCGCAAGACGACGTCCGTCCGCGAGCTCGGCCAGGGCCAGAGCCGCCACCGCAAGCTCTGGGTGGTGACGCCGGACGTCTGAGCGGCGCTCCTGCGCTAGCTTGCGCCGCTCCGCCTGGAGCCCGCCGGCATGATCTCGTCCTGGGACGACTATCCCGATCCACCAGATCGCCGAGCCCGTCCGCCACGTCGGCACCAGCGATCGCAACTTCTACGACCGCTACTACTTCAACCTGCCACGCCTCGAGCGACGAGCTGTTCATGGTGATGGGGATGGGCCAGTACCCGAACCTCGGCGTGCAGGACGCGTTCGCCGTGGTGCGGCGCGGCCCGTTCCACCGCGTGGTGCGCGCCTCGCGCGAGCTCGGCGACCGCAGGAGACACCAGGTCGGGCCGTTCCGCATCGAGGTGCTCGAGCCGCTCGCGGCAGCTGCGCTTCGTGCTCGAGCCGAACGAGCACGGCATCGCCTTCGACCTGACCTGGGAGGGCGCGATGCCCGGCTTGGCAGGAGCCGCGCCAGTACATCCGCAAGCACGGGCGCGTGCTGTTCGACACCATGCGCTTCGCGCAGACCGGCTGCTGGACGCGGCACGCTCACGCGTCGGCGGGCGAGCGCTTCGCCGTGACGCCCGACCGCTGGTGGGGCACGCGCGACCGCTCCTGGGGCGTGCGCCCGGTCGGCGAGGCCGAGCCGCCGGGCATCCGCGCAGGGCGAGGGCCTCGATGTCCGGCATGTGGAACTACTTCCCGATGCAGTTCGCCGATCACTCGATCCTCTACATCCTGCAGGAGACGCGACGACGGCGAGCGCGAGCTCGAGGAGGCGGTGCGCATCTGGACCGACCCGGCGCGGCCGCCCGAGTGGCTCGGCCGGCCCGGAGTACGAGCACCGCTTCGTCCCCGGCACGCGCATCATCGGCCGGCTCGACGCGTGTCGTTTCCCGACGCGCCCGGCGGCGGCTTCAGCGTGAAGTGCACGCCGCTGCTGCCCTGCTTCATCGGCGATCGGCACCGGCTACGGCATGGACGCCGACTGGCGGCACGGCATGTACCAGGGCGCGCTCGTCGTGCAGGGGCTCGAGAAGAAGCACGACGAGATCGCGCCGCTCGGCCAGTACGGCGTCGTCGACCACGTCGGCGCGCTTCGAGACACAGGGGCGTGTCGGCTACGGCCTCCACGAGCACGGCTTCATCGGCGCGTTCCGGAAGTGCGGGATGAAGGACGGCGCGAGCGGCGCGCCGTAGCTCGTTCCTACGCTCGCTCCGCTCGCTGCGCGCCCGGAGGAACCGGGCTTGCTGCGCGACTCACAGGCCGTCCGCCCGCTCAACGCGGGTAGTGCAGCCCATGGAGCGCCGCCCTGCGGCGCTCGGCGGGGAGCCGTGCGAGGAGCGCGTCGCGCAGCGCGCGGTCGCCGGCGCAGTAGGCGGCGAAGAAGCTCGCGACGCCGCGCTCGCCCACGGACGCCGCGACGCGGCGTTTCGCGAGCGAGCGCCACAGCCGCCCGAGCTCGCGAGCGCGGCGCCGCGGCGGAGGAGGCGCGCCGACTCCGCCCCGATCGAGGTCGATCACCAGCCCCTCGGCGCCTGCTCGCGTCTCGCGCAGCAGCAGATTCTTCACGTGCAGATCGGCGTGGCGGCCGCCGGCGTCGTGGAAGCGCCGCACCGCGGCGCCGAAGGCGGCGGCGGCGCGCAGCACGCGCGCTTCGTCGGGACCGGAGGCGAGAAAGCCGAGCGCGTCCACCGCGCCCTCCTCGTAGACGGTGGCGAAGGCGTGCGCCCAGCACGGGCCGCGCCGCAGCGCGAGCGCGAACACCGGCTCGGGGACGGGCGCGCCGGCCGCACGCAGGCGCGCCGTCACCTCGAGCTCGCGGAGCGAGCGCTCGGCGTCGAGGTAGCGCTCGCCGAGCCAGGGGCCGAGCAGGCCTCCGTGGCGAAGCCGCCGCACCACCACCTGCGGTCCGGCCTCCGGCAGCGCGACCAATGCGGTGGCGGCGCGGCCCTCGCCCGCGGAAGGGGCCGCGGCGAGCCAGCGCTCGAGGCCGCCCGGCTCGAGGAGGGCGAGCTTCCGCACGGAGCCGATCCACTCGACGCAGGCGAGGAGTCGTCCGCTGCGGCTCGTCTCGCGGACGAGGGTGGGCTCGCTCACGCTCCTTCGGCCCGTCGCGCCCGCCACCAGAGCGGGAGCGCGAGCCCGACGCAGGCGAGATTCGGCAGCCAGAGCGCGAGCGTGGCGGAGATCGTCCCGTCGGTCGCGTAAGCGCTCGCCGCGTTCCCCACCACGTAGTAGCCGAAGGCGATCACGCCGCAGAGCAGCGCGCCGAGCGAGCGAGCGCCCCGGCGCAGCCCGAGCCCGAGCGGCACCGCGAGCAGGCAGAACGCGAGCGGCGTGAAGGTCAGTGCGGCCCGGCGCTGGAGCTGCACCTCGTAGGCCTCGCGCCGCTCCTCGCGCGTGCCGGGTGGAGGGGTGCCCTGTGCGTCGAAGTGGGCCAGCGCGGCCACGAGCTCCGCCCGCGTCATGTCGCGCGGGCGGAGGCGGGCGGGCCCCTCGCCGAGCAGCCGACTCATGTCGAACGCATAGTCGAAGCGCTGGAAGCTGATGCGCTGCGTGCGATCGGACTCTGCGGAATCGGGGTCGAAGTGGACATCGCCGTCCGCCAGGATCAGGTGGCCGGTGCCCGACTCGCGGTCGAACTGGAAGGAGCCGCTCGCGGCCAGCACGACGAAGCCGCGCTTCGGATCGCTGCGATCCGAGATCAGCACGCGCAGGAGCGTCCCGTTTCGCTTGCGCTTGTCGATGAACAGCATGCGCTCGCCCTGGCGGTCGAGGCGGGTGAAGGTGCCGGCGCGGATCACGCCGCCGCGGGCCGCGATGTCTTCGACCAGGCTGAGAACGGATTGCCGCGCCTCCGGCTCCCCGCGCTGGAGCAGCCAGCCCGTGGCCGCGCTCACGAGCAGCGCCAGCGCCAGCGCCGGCGCGGCGAGCTGCGCGAGGCTCACGCCGAGCGATCGGAACGCGAGCACCTCGTGATCCGAGCCCAGCCGGGCGAAGGCCACCAGCGTTCCGAACAGCAGCGCGATCGGCAGCGCATACGCGGCGAGGATCGCGATGAGTCGCACCGTCACCGCCGCGATCTCGCCGAATCCGCCACCGATGCCGATCAGGTCCTCGAGCTGGCGCAGCAGGCTGTTCGCGAGCAGCAGCGTGGCGATGGCGATGAAGCCGACCGCGGCATACTGGAGCGTTTCTCGCGCCAGATACCGCGAGAGGGTGCGGGAGAACCGCATGGCGGCGTATCCTACCCGCGCCCCGACCCCCTCGCGAGGTGGCCATCTCGACCTGCACGAATCCCCTCGCGTCCTTGCCGCTCGCGGAGCGCATCCTGGTGATCCGCCTCGGCGCGGTCGGCGACGTGGTGCGCACGCTCCCCGCCGCCGGCGGCCTGCGCGCGAGCTGGCCGCGCGCGCACCTCGCGTGGCTCGTGGAGCCCGCCGCCGCGAGCGTGCTGCGCGGTCAGCCGTGGCTCGACGAGGTGATCGTGTTCCCGCGCGGCGCGCTCGGCGCGGCCCTGCGCCGGGGCCGCCTCGTGACGACGATCCGCCTGGCGCGCGCGTTCGTGAGCGAGCTGCGCGCGGGGCGCTTCGACCTGGTCGTGGACTTTCACGCGATCCTCAAGAGCGGCCTCTTCGCGTGGCTCTCGCGCTCGAAGCGCCGCGTGAGCTATGCGCGACCCTTCGCGCGCGAGGGCGCCGCCTGGTTCGCCACGCATCGCGCCCGCCTCTCGCCGCCGAAGCAGAGCCGCTTCGATCGCAACGAGGCGTTGCTACGCTTCCTGGCGAGCGAAGCCGAGCTACCCGCGCGCCCGCTCCACGTGCCGCCTGCCGCGCTCGCGCGTATCGACGAGGCCCTCGCCGGAGTGCGTGGGCCGGTCGTGATCCACCCGGGCACCAGCGACGCCACCCCCTACAAGCGCTGGACCGCGGCGGGCTATGCCAGCGTGGCGCGAGCGCTCGCGGCGGACGGCGTGCCCTGCGTGGTGACGTCCGGTCCCGCCGAGAGCGATCGCGAGATGGCGGCTGCGGTGCTCGCGGCCGCGGGCGGCGCGGCGCGGCCGGCGCCCGCCACGCCGACGCTCCTCGACCTGGCCGCGCTGTTCGCGCGCTCGCGTCTCTACCTCGGCGCGGACAGCGGCCCCATGCACGTGGCGTCGGCGGTGGGCACGCCGGTGGTGCAGCTGCTCGGCCCCACCGATCCCGTCGAGAACGCGCCGTACCCGGGCACGCCTTCGCGCACGCTGCGCGTCCAGATCGGCTGCAACCCGTGCCGGCGCGGCTGCGCCGCGGCCACCTGCATGCGCCTGATCCCGGCCGCGGCGGTGCTCGAAGCGGCGCGCGAGCTTCTGGCGGGCCCGAGCCGCCGGTTGGTAGATTGCGCCGGCTGATGAGCGCGCTCGAGATCCTCGTGCGGGGTCCCAACTGGACGGGCGACCTCGTCATGGCCACGCCGGGCTTCCGCGCCCTGCGCGCGGGCTTTCCCGGCGCGCGCATCACGCTGCACGTGCAGGCCCAGCTCGCGCCGTTGCTCGATGGCGCGCCGTGGTTCGACGCCGTGGCGACGTTCGCGGGGCCGGGCGCGCCGCTGCGCGAGGGCCGCGCGTTGCGCGCCCGAGGGCGCTTCGACCTCGGGCTGTGCCTGCCCGACTCGTTCGAGTCCGCGCTGTCGATGCGCGCCGCGGGCGTGAAGCGGATCGTCGGCTACTCGCGCAGCGGCCGCGGTCCGCTGCTGCACCAGCGCGTGCCGTTTCCGAGCGAGGCGGGACGGCGCGGTCTGATCCCTCGCGAGCTGCACGTGCTCGGGTTGGTCGAGGCGCTCGGCTGCGCGCGGCAGGGCACCGCGCTCGAGCTGTTCGTGACCGAGGCGGAGCAGCGCGAGGCCGACACCGCGCTCGCCGCGGGGGGCGTCGCCGCGGGCGAGCCCGTGGCGTTGCTCGCGCCCGGCGCCTCGTTCGGCGCCTCGAAGCTCTGGCCGGCCGAGGCCTTCGCCGCGGTGGGCGACGCGCTCGCCCGCGCCGGCGCGCGCGTGGTGCTCACCGGCACGGCGGCGGAGCGCGCGCTCTCGGCGCGCGTCCGCGCCGCGATGCACCGCGGCGCGCTCGATCTGTGCGGAGCGCTCGGGCTGGGTGCGTGGAAGGGCCTGATGCGCCGCGCGCGGCTCCTCGTCGGGAACGACGCGGGCGCGCGCCATGTCGCCACCGCGCTCGGCCTCCCCGTGGTGCTCGTGATGGGTCCCACCTCGCTCGACAAGACGAGCTGGAACCTCGAACGCGTGAGCGTGCTGTCCGCCGACGTGGCTTGCCGGCCGTGCTATCTGCGGGACTGCCCGATCGACCACCGCTGCATGACGCGCGTCGGCCCCGAGCTCGTGGCGGCGGAGGCCGAGCGCGCGTGGGCGGCGCCCGCGGGCTTCGCGGGCGCGCAGCATCAGGTGGGGAGGATTGCCGCGTGAGGATCCTGGTGACCGGCGGCGCCGGCTTCATCGGCTCGCACCTCGTGGACGCCCTCGTCGCGGCGGGCCATCGCGTGCGCGTGCTCGACAACCTGGATCCGCAGGTGCACGGCGCGGGCGCGAAGCGTCCCGCGCACCTCGACCCGAAGGCCGAGCTGCTCGTGGGCGACGTCCGCGACCGGAAGGCCGTGGCGCAGGCGCTCGACGGCGTCGAGGTCGTGTTCCACGAGGCGGCCGCGGTGGGCGTCGGCCAGTCGATGTACCAGATCGAGCACTACGTCTCGGTGAACGCGGTGGGCGCCGCGGTGCTGCTCGAGGGCATCGTCGAGCGGCGCGCGCAGCTCAAGAAGGTGGTGGTGGCGTCGTCGATGTCGATCTACGGCGAGGGCGCCTACCGGGCGCCCGACGGCCGGATCGTGCACCCGCCGCTGCGCACGGAGGCCGAGCTCGCCGCCCGCCGCTTCGAGCTGCATGAGGCGGCGCAGCCGCCGATCCGGGCGGAGCCGGCAGGCTCGCCCCATCGGCACGCCCGAAGAGAAGCCGCTCCAGCCCACCTCGATCTACGCCATCACGAAGCGCGACCACGAGGAGATGTTCCTCGCCGTGGGTGCGGCGTACGGGATCCCGGTGGTGGCGCTCCGCTACTTCAACGTCTACGGCCCGCGCCAGGCGCTCTCGAACCCGTACACCGGCGTGGTCGCGATCTTCTCGTCCCGGCTGCTCAACCGGAAGCCGCCGCTCGTCTACGAGGACGGGCGGCAGACGCGCGACTTCGTCCACGTCTCCGACATCGTGCAGGCGAACCTGCTGGCGCTTTCGAAGGACGCCGCGAACGGGCGCGTCTACAACGTGGGAACCGGGCGCGCGACCTCGGTGCTCCAGGTGGCCGAGACGCTCGCCGAGCTCCTCGACTACGGCGATCCGCCCGAGGTGCTCGGCAAGTACCGCGCGGGCGACATCCGCCACTGCGTGGCGGACATCTCGCGCATCTCGCGCGAGCTCGGCTACCGGCCGAAGGTGGCCTTCGCCGACGGCTTGCGCGAGCTGCTGGCGTGGCTGCGCACACAGTCGGCCGACGACAGCGTCGACGCCGCGAGCCGCGAGCTCGCCGCGCGCGGGCTCACGCGCTGATGGCGGCGCGGGCCCGTCTCGAGCTGGCGCGCCTCGAGCGCATCGTGCGCGGCTTCGCGCGCGTCCGCCTGCTCGTGGTGGGCGACGTGATGCTCGACGAGTACCTGTGGGGCGATGTCGAGCGCGTGAGCCCCGAGGCGCCGGTGCCGGTGGTGCACGTGCGCCGCGAGTCGCGCGCGCTCGGAGGCGCCGGCAACGTGGTGCGGAACGTCGTGGCGATGGGCGCGCACTGTCGCTTCTGCGCGGTGGTGGGCGACGACACGGCGGGCGACCGCATCGTCGATCTGCTGAAGGAGCTCGGGGTGGAGGCCGCGGGCGTGGTGCGCGACCCGACGCGCCCGACCACGCGCAAGACGCGCGTCGAGGCCCGTTCGCAGCAGCTCCTGCGCTACGACCGCGAGACGGACGCGGCGATCACCGGCGCAGCCGCGCGGCGGCTGGTCGCAGCCATCGAAGCCGCGCTCGACGGTGTAGACGGCGTGGTGTTCGAGGACTATGCCAAGGGCGTGCTGGCTCCGTCCGTCGTGCGCCAGGTGTTGCGGCGCTGCCGCGCTCGCGACCTGTTCGTGGCGGTGGATCCGAAGAACGCGGTGGCGCCGTACCGCGGCGCCTCGCTGGTGAAGCCGAACCTCCGCGAGCTCGAGGAGCTCACGGGGGTGAAGGTGCGCGGGCCGGCGGATCTCGCGCGGGCGGCAGCGAAGCTCCAGCGGCAGCTCGGCGGAGCGGACGTGATCGTGACGCGCGGCGGGCAGGGCATGTCCATCTTCGAGTCGGGCAAGCCCGTGCGCGAGGTGGCGAGCGCGCCCTTCGAGGTGTTCGACGTGCAGGGCGCGGGCGACACGGCGATCGCGGCCCTTGCGCTGGCCAAGCTCGCGGGCGGCTCGCTGGCCGAGGCCGCGGTGATCGCGAACGCCGCAGCCGGCGTCGTGGTGGGCAAGGTGGGCACCGCGACGGCCACCCCCGAAGAGATCGAGGCGCAGCTGCCCCGCGCCCTGCGCGCGGCGCTCGGCGGCTCGGAGGGCGAGGCGTGATCCGCTCGATGACGGGCTTCGGCCGCGCGCCGCTCGAGGCCGAGGGCGCGAGCTTCACGGTGGAGCTCCGGAGCGTGAACCACCGCCACCTCGACCTCGCGCTGCGGCTACCGCGCGCGCTCGCCGGGCTCGAGCTCGAGCTGCGGCGGCTGCTCGGCCTGCGCTTCTCCCGCGGCAAGATCGATCTCGTCATCGCCGCACCGCCCGCGGCGGCGCGTGCAGAGCTGGAGCTCGATCGCGTTCTCGCGGACCGCTACATCGAGTTCGCGCGCGCTCTGGCGGCCGAGCATCGCGTCGCGGGCGAGCTGCGCGCGAGCGAGCTGCTGGCGCTGCCCGGCGTGGCGCGGGTGCTCGAGCACGCGCTCGACGAGGTTGCGCTGCGGCCGGCGCTGATCGCCGCCGTGGAGCGCGCGGCCGAAGCCGCGGACGCGATGCGCGTGGCGGAGGGCGCCGCGCTCGAGCGCGAGCTGCGTGGGCGGCTCGCCACAGTCTCCGCCCTCGCCGCCGAGGTCGCCGGGCGCTCGGGAGAGGTCGCCGCGGGCGCCCGCGAGCGGCTGCGCAAGCGGGCCGAGCAGCTGCGGGCCGAGACCGGGTTGGCCGACGAAGCGCGCCTCGCGCAGGAGATCGTGAGCGCCGCCGACCGCATGGACGTGACCGAGGAGGTGGTGCGCCTCACGAGCCACGTCGCGCAGTTCGAGGCCGCGCTCGACGCGGCCGCCGCTGGCAGCGGTGTCGGCCGGCGCCTCGAGTTCCTGCTCCAGGAGATGCTGCGGGAGGTCAACACGGTCGGCTCGAAGTCGGGCGATGCGCCGCTCGCCCACCGCGTCGTGGATCTGAAGACGGAGCTCGAGCGCATCCGCGAGCAGGTGCTGAATGTCGAGTGACGAACGCGCGCTGCGCATGCTCAACATCGGCTACGGGAACGTGGTGGCATCGCCGCGCGTGGTGTCGGTGGTGTCGCCGCAGTCGGCGCCCATGAAGCGCCTGCGCGAGCAGGCCGAGAAGCGCGGCAAGCTGATCGACGCCACGCAGGGCCGCCGCACGCGCTCGATCCTGATCCTCGACACCGATCACATCGTGCTCTCGGCCGTGAATCCCGAGACGATCCTGGTGCGCCTCGCCTCGGGCGAGGACACGCCGGAGTGAGCGCGCGGCGCGGCATCCCGTTCGTGGTCTCGGCGCCCTCGGGCACGGGCAAGACCACGGTCTGCCGCGGCCTGGTCGAGCGCGACCCGGGCATCGAGTTCTCGGTCTCGCACACCACGCGCGCGCAGCGCCCGGGCGAGGAGGACGGCGCCCACTACCACTTCGTCTCCCGCGCGGAGTTCGAGCGCCTGGTCGGAGCGGGCGCCTTCGTGGAGCACGCGGAGTACGCGGGGAACCTGTACGGCACGAGCTTCGCATCGCTCGACGCCCCGCTGGCGCGCGGGCGCGACCTGCTGCTCGAGGTGGACGTGCAGGGCGCGCTCCAGCTGCGCGAGCGCCGGCGCGACGCGCGCTTCGTGTTCCTGCTACCGCCCTCGCTCGACGAGCTCGAGCGGCGCCTGCGCGGGCGCGGCACCGATGCGCCCGAGGTCGTGGAGCGCCGTCTCGCGCTGGTCCGCCGCGAGCTCGGCGCGGTGCACGCCTTCGACTACGCCATCGTGAACGAGGACGTCGAGCGCACGATCGAGACGCTGCGCGCGATCGTTTCGGCCGAGCGCGCCGGCGAGACCGCGGCCGTGCGCGCGCAGCACGGCGTGGCGCCGGTCGTCTCCCGCCTGGCGAGCGTCCTGCCGATACAAGCGGCGAGCCGAGCCCGGCTCGGATAAGCTCGGCCAAGCTCCCGTTTCCACGGCGGAATTCGGATTGCTCCGCTTCAACGACATCGCTGATCGCGCCCTCGAGGTCGACCCCGAGTGCGATCTCGAGCTGCTCCAGCGGGCCTACGTCTTCTCGGCGAAGGTCCACGAGGGGCAGGAGCGCGTGTCGGGCGAGCCCTACCTGGTCCACCCGCTCGAGGTGGCCGGCATCCTGCTCCACCTGCGCATGGACAGCGTCACGGTGGCCGCCGGCCTGCTCCACGACACCGTCGAGGACGGCGTCACCTCGCTCGAGGAGGTGCAGCGGCTGTTCGGCGACGAGGTCGCCTTCCTGGTCGAGGGCCTCACCAAGATCTCGAAGGTCGAGTTCAGCTCGGTGCGCGAACGGCAGGCCGAGAGCTTCCGCAAGATGCTGGTCGCGATGTCGAAGGACATCCGCATCCTGCTGATCAAGCTCGCCGACCGGCTCCACAACATGCGCACGCTGGCGTACCTGCCGGAGGACAAGGCGCGCCGCATCGCGCAGGAGACGCTCGACATCTACGTGCCGCTCGCCCACCGCCTCGGCATCGACTGGATGCGGCGCGAGCTCGAAGACCTGGCCTTCCGCACGCTCGAGCCCACCGCGGTGGCCGAGCTCGAGCGCACCCTCAAGGGCGGCCACATCGAGCGCGACCGCTACATCGAAGAGGTGAAGGGTGTGCTCTCCGCGAAGCTCGCGGAGGCCGGCCTCGTCGCGGACGTGACGGGCCGGCTGAAGGACTTCGCCTCGATCCACGCGAAGATGGAGAAGCAGGGCGTCACGCTCGAGAAGATCTACGACGTGATCGCGTTCCGGATCATCCTCGACGGCCCGAAGGGCTCGGTCTACCACGCGCTCGGACTCGTGCACGCGATCTGGCCGCCGGTGCCCGGCCGCTTCAAGGACTACGTCGCGCTACCCAAGCCCAACGGATACCAGTCGCTGCACACCACCGTGATCGGCCCCTACGGCGAGCGCATGGAGGTGCAGATTCGCACGCGCGAGATGCACCAGAACGCCGAGCTCGGCATCGCGGCCCACTGGAAGTACAAGGGGCACGGTGGTCACGCGAAGGACGACGCGAAGTTCGCCTGGCTGCGGCAGCTGATCGAACGCCAGGGCGAGCTCGACGATCCGCACGAGTTCCTCGAGCTGGTGAAGGTCGATCTGTTCTCGGACGAGGTCTTCGTCTTCACGCCGAAGGGCGACGTGGTGAACCTGCCGAAGGGCGCCACGGCCCTCGACTTCGCCTACGCCATCCACAGCCAGGTGGGCGAGCACTGCGCCGGCGCGCGCGTGAACGGCACGATGCGCCCGCTCCACCACAAGCTCACGGACGGCGACACCGTGGAGATCCACACGAGCCCGAGCCAGGCGCCGAAGAAGGACTGGCTCGAATTCGCGGTGTCCGGCAAGGCCCGGAGCCGGATCCGCCACGCGATTCGCGAGGCCGAGAACGCGCGCAGCCGCGAGCTCGGCCGCGGCCTGCTCGAGCGCGAGCTGCGCCGCGCGAGCCTGTCGCTGGCGCGGCTGATCGAGAGCGACGGCCTCGCGGAGCCGGCGCGCAAGTGGGCGCGCGGCAACCTCGACGATCTGTTCGCCGCGCTCGGCTACGGCAAGGTGGCCGCGCGCGACGTGGTGAAGATGCTGCGGCCCGACTGGCAGGAGACGGAGGCGGCCGCTGCGAAGGTCGGCCGGCTGCGCTCGCTCTTCGCGCGCGAGAAGCGCACGTCGGCGAGTGGCATCACCGTGGACGGCCACGGCGACGTGATGGTGCGCTTCGGCCGCTGCTGCGTGCCGCTGCCCGGCGACGAGATCGTGGGCTTCGTGACGCGCGGGCGCGGCATCACCGTGCACGCGCGCGACTGCCGCGTGGCCTTCACGATGGACGCCGAGCGCCAGGTCGAGGTCGAGTGGGACAAGGCAGCCGACGTGTCTCGCAAGGTGCGCGTGAAGGTGACCTCGCGCGACGAGCCGGGTCTGTTGGCCAAGATCACCAAGACCATCTCGTCGGCGGGCGTGAACATCGGCGCGGCGCGCATCGTGACGCACGCGGACCGCACGGCCACGCAGACCTTCGACCTGTGGGTGAACGACGTGAAGACGCTCCAGGCCGTGATGAAGGAGATCGGCCGCATCAAGGGCGTGCACCGGGTGGAGCGGATGCGGTCCTAGGCGGGTCGGGCCGGCCGCGTGGCTCCGGCGCGCGTCCGGCCCTCCGCACGCGCGGGAGCTGTACGTCGTTGAGTCGTGAGGAAGGGTTGTTCGTGCCCGGTCGGCTCTGCCTGTTCGGGGAGCACTCCGATTGGGCTGGCGGCTGGCGCCGCGCCCGGCCCGAGCTTGCGCCGGGCATGTGCCTCGTGGCTGGCACCGACCAGGGCATCCGCGGCGAGGCGGAAGCCGCTGACGCCTTCGAGATCACCAGCGTGCTGGCCTCGGGCGAGGAGATCGGGCCGGCGCGCATCGAGGCGCGGCCCGAGGCGCTCGCCCGCGCGGCGCGCGGCGCGGACTTCTTCAGCTATGCGGCGGGGGTGGCCGCCGAGCTGACGGAGCGCCATGGCACGGCCGGGCTGCGGCTTCGCGTCGCGGGCGACCTGCCGGTGCGGAAGGGCCTGTCCTCTTCGGCCGCGATCTGCGTGCTCGTGGCGCGCGCGTTCGCCTCGGTCTACGGGCTCCGGCTCTCCGTGCGTGACGAGATGGAGCTCGCCTACGCCGGCGAGCGCCGCACCGGCTCCGAGTGCGGGCGGATGGACCAGGTCTGCGCCTTCGGGCGCCGCGTGACCTTCCTGCGCTTCGACGGCGACGACTTCGAGGTCGAGCCGCTCGCGCCGCGAGGAGCGCTGCACCTGCTGATCGTGGACCTGCGCCGCGGCAAGGACACGCGGCGCATCCTCGCGGACCTGAACGCCTGCTACCCCGATACGCCGGGCCCCGTGGCGGCCGGCGTGCGCGAGGCGCTCGGCGCCGCGAACGCGCGCCTCCTCGAGCGCGCGAAGGCCGCGGTGCTCGCGGGCGACGCGCGTGCGCTCGGCGCGCTGATGCAGGAGGCGCAGGCGCTGTTCGATGCGCAGGTGGCGCCCGCCTCGCCGGCCGAGCTCGCGGCGCCGCGCCTCCACGCCGTGCTGGCGCACCCGGCGGTGCGCGAGCTGGCCTTCGGCGGGAAGGGCGTGGGCTCGCAAGGCGACGGCTGCGCGCAGCTCGTGGCGCGTGGGCCCGAGGAGCGCGCCCGTCTCGCGGCCCGGCTCGAGCGCGACCTCGACGTGCGCTGCTGGCCGCTCACGCCGGGGGGAAGTTGAGGTTCTCCCCGCTCTGGTGGGACATCAGCTCCGCGTAGCGGCCGCCCCGCGCCACCAGCTCGTCGTGCGTGCCGATCTCCGCGATCGTGCCGTGCTCCAGCACCACGATCTTGTCGGCGTGGCGCACGGTCGAGAGGCGGTGCGCGATCACGAAGGTGGTGCGCCCCGAGAGCAGGCCGTCGATGGCTTCCTGCACGAGTCGCTCGCTCTTCGCGTCGAGCGCGCTCGTGGCCTCGTCGAAGATCAGCACCTCGGGGTTCTTCAGCACGGCGCGCGCGATGGTGATGCGCTGGCGCTGTCCGCCCGAGAGGCGCGTGCCCGCTTCGCCGACGTCCGTATCCCAGCCCTGCGGCAGGCGATCCAGGAACTCGTCCACGTGCGCGACCTGCGCGGCCTCGAGCAGGTCCGCCTCCGAAGCGCCCGGGCGCCCGTACGCGATGTTCTCACGGATCGTGCCGGTGAACAGGAAGGGCTCCTGCGTCACGACGGCGACGCGCGCGAGCCAGGACTCCCGCGTGATGCGGCGCAGATCCACACCGTCCACCTCGATCGCGCCCGCGTCGGGGTCGTAGAAGCGCAGCAGCAGGTCGGCGAGGGTCGTCTTGCCGCTGCCCGTGGCGCCCACGATCGCGACCATCTCGCCTCGCTTCACGTCGAGCGAGACGTCGTGCAGCACCGGCTCGCGTCCGTACGAGAAGCTGACCTTCTCGAAGCGGATCCCCTGGCGGATACCGTCGATGCGTACGGCGTCCGGCGGGTCGGGCGTCTCGACCCGCTCGTCGAGGATCTCGAAGAAGCGTTCGGCCGAGGGCACCGCCTCCTGGAGCTTGGTCCAGCCGCGCGTCAGGTCGCGCAGCGGAATGTAGGTGGATTGCATGACGGCCATGAACGCGAACAGCGCGCCGGAGGAGAGACCCCAGAGCTTTCCGAGGAGCAGGATCAAGCCGCCGAACATCACGACGACGCCCATCAGGTTGTTGATGCCCTCGACCGCGGAGCGCGAGTAGGCGCGATTGCGCTGCACGCGCATGTTGCGGCGGAAGTAGCGCAGGTTCTCGCGCGAGAACGCCAGCGCCTCACCGGCCTGCGCGCGGAAGCTCTGGATGATTTTGATGCCCGACAGGATCTGGAGCAGCCGCTGCGTGACATCGCTCTGGCTCTCCTGACGCCGCTGGGCGGACCTGCGGATGCGCCGCCCGAACGCCGCGATGATCCCGGACGTGAACGGTGCGATCACCAGCACGGAGAGCGTGAGCTGCCAGGAGATGAACAGGAGCACCGTGGTGCCCACCAGCAGGCCGATCGCGGACTGCACCACGTCCTGGAAGAGCAGGTCGAGGCTCTGGTGCGCCTTCTGTGCGTCGTTCATCACCCGCGAGAGCGTCTCGCCGCGCGCCTGGCCGACGTGGAAGCGGAGGGGGAGCGAGAGCAGCTTCTCGCAGAGCTGCTGCTGCAAGTCGACGAGCACGCGTCCGAGCACCCACTGTGACAGGACCTCCTGGCCCACGTGTGCGAGGGGCACGACCAGCACGATCAGGAGCGCGCCGAGCAGGATGCGCGGGAGCGCCTCCTTGATCTTCGCCCGCACCACCTCCTGCTGGAGCTCCTGCGGCGGCGCCTCCGCGGCCCGCTTCCCCTCGTGCTTCCCTTCGTGGGGCTTCTTCCCGAGCAGGGTCGAGGTGATCTCCTTCAAGCTGAAGCGCTCGCCGCTCTGCTGCTGCGGCACGACCAGCTGATCGAAGAAGGGCTCGATCAGCCAGGCGCGCCCGGTGCGGCCGCCGGCGTAGACCACAGACATGAGCACGGCGAGCGCGAGCACCCCGGCATAGGGGCGCGCGTAGCGTACGAGCCGCCAGTAGGCCCGGAGATTGCCCGGAGCGGGCGTGGTCGGGTCGGCTGCGGACGTAGGAAGACTCCCGGGGGCGGGCGGAGCTTAGGAAAGATCCGCCAGGATCGCGTCGCCCGCGCGCACGCCGAGCAGGATCTCGCCCTCGGCGCCGAGCGCCGCGACGTGCTCGCGCGCGAGCCGGTACACCGCGCGGCGCGAGGCGCGCAGCTCGAGGCCGAGCGGCCAGCTGCCGGGCAGGGCCTCGAAGCGCACGCTGTCGTCGTCCCAGAGCGGCTTCGGCAGGCCGTTGGCGCGGCGCACCCGATTGCCGGCGAACGGGAGCAGGCTGCCGAGGCCGCGGGCGATGGCGTCCTCGGCGGCCGTGGTCGCGTGATCCGTGGGAAAGACGGCGCTCGCCACCAACTCGACGAACTGCGGCCCGCGCGCGGAGGGCTCCTGGAGCAGCGTTACCGGCCAGTCGGCGCTGCCGCAGCCGGACGCCGCGGTGGCGAGCACGGCGCGGCGCGCGAGCGGCTCGGGCACGGCGTCGCGCAGCGCGCGCGCGTGGACGCGGACCTCCCGCGCCGTCGACACCGGCCCCTCGAGCCAGCGCGGCGTCTCCTGCTCCCAGCCGCGGAGCGCCGCGGCGAGCCCCGCCGCCGGTGCATTCAGGATCAGCGCGCGGCCGAGCCACACGTCGTCCTGCGCGATCCGCCCGACGCCGGGATCCTCGCCCAGCTCCACCAGGCGGAACGGACCGGAGAGCGTGCGGAACTCGCCGTGCAGCGATTCGATCCGGCGCTGGAGCAGGGTACGCAAGCCGGTGTCGGGACGTGCGAAGCAGGCGCCGCCCGCGAGCGGCGCCGCGAGCAGCCGCGCCAGCGCCTCGGGCGGCAGGGCCGCGTTCGCAGGGCCGGCGCAGGCGCGCGTCCACGCCGCGAGCAGCGGCGCGAGCGCCGGCGGCGGCTGGCGCAGGGCCTCCGGCAGCGCCGGCATGGGCTCGATCTCGCGGGTGCCGCGAGCCAGGCCGCGGAGCCCGCTGCGCCGGATCCATTCGAGCGCACCGATGCGCCGCTCGGCGGCTTGACCGGCCGCGCGGATCGCGTCGACGAAGCCCTCGGCCGTCTCGGGCTTCGCGAGCCCCCACGAGACCAGCTCCGAGGCGAGCAGGTCCGCGCGGCCCACGTCCACGCGGGCCCCGGGCAGCAGCACCTGGAAGGCGACCGGGTCGATCACCAGGTCGCGCCGCTCGATCGGCGGCAGGCCGAGCTCGCGGAGCGCGCCGTCGAGCGGCCCCTCGCCGCCGAGCCCAGGCAGGAAGAAGGGCTCGCGCAGGAAGCTCGGCTGGCGCGCGGCCTCGTCTTCCTCGACCACGCACACGCGCAGCCCTTTGCTTCCGAGGCGCACCGCGGCGGCGAGGCCGCTGAGCGCGCCGCCGAGCACGAGCACGTCCCAGCGACGTGCGCGCAGGCTCGCGCTCCGGGGCAGTGTGCGCGACATCAGGCCGGCTCGGGTGCGTCCTCGAAGAGCAGCGGCGCCGCGTCGTCCGGCTTCCGCTCGATCACGCCGATGCGGTAGGCGCGCTCGCCCATGCCCTCGAGTCGCTGGAGCATGTCCTCGGCCTGCTCGCGATGCACGACCAGGATCATGCCGATCCCGCAGTTGAAGACCGTGCGCATCTCCTCCTCGGGGATCTCGCCGTGGCGGGCCAGGAAGTCGAAGATGCGCGGACGCGGCCAGCTCTTCGGGTCGATGCGCGCGCGCACGCCCTTCGGCAGGATGCGCGGCAGGTTGTGGAAGCCGCCGCCGGTGATGTGCGCGGCGCCGTGGATCTCGAAGTCGCGCATCAGGTTCAGCACCGGCTTCACGTAGATGCGCGTGGGCGCGAGCAGCACGGCCGCGAGCGACTGGTTCAGCTCGGGCGGCGCGTCCCGGAGGTCGAACTTCCCGGCGGCGACGCCCGCATCCACGATGCTGCGCACCAGCGAGAAGCCGTTGCTGTGGAGCCCGTTGCTCGCGAGGCCGATCAGCACGTCGCCGTTCGCGATGCTCGAGCCGTCGATCACCTTGTCGCGCTCGACCACACCCACGCCGAAGCCGACCAGCTCGAGCTCGGCCTTGGGGTAGAAGCCGGGCATGCTGGCGGTCTCGCCGCCGAGCAGCGCGCAGCCCGCGCGCCGGCAGCCTTCGGCGACGCCGCGCAGCGCCTCTTCGCCGATCTCGGGGTCGAGCTCGCCCATCGCGAGGTAGTCGAGGAAGACGAGCGGCTCGGCACCCTGCACGACGAGGTCGTTCACGACCATCGCGACGCAGTCGATGCCCACCGTGTCGTAGCGGCCCGACCAGGGCAGCGAACTTCAGCTTGGTGCCGACGCCGTCCGTCGAGGCCACCAGCACCGGATCCTTGTAGCGCTCGGGCGTCTTGAAGAGGCCTGCGAAGCCGCCGACGCCGGCGAGCAGCTCGGGCCGGTGCGTGCTGCGGGCGATCTCCTTCACGCGATCGATGAAGCCGTCGTCGCGGTCGAGGTCGACGCCGGCCTTCGCGTAGGCGCGTGCGCGGGGCGCCTTCTCGTCGGGGGGCGGCATTGGCGGGGGTTTAGCAGAACTCCTGCGGGCGGTCCCGCGGGGCGCTGCGAGCGCAGCGCGCAGTGAGCCGCAGGCGAACGGAGTCACGACAGCGAGCGCAGCGCGCAGTGAGCCGCAGGCGAACGGAGTCACGACAGCGAGCGCAGCGCGCAGCCGGAGTCTCGGGTGCCTGGGCCGGGAGGGTCGGCCTGCTCCGGGCCTCGGCTCACAGGCGAGACTGGCGTGTCGACACCCTTGCGTGCATCACGCCGTTGGCCGAGCCCCGATACCGGCCCTGCGCAGCCCGACCCTCCCGTCCCCGTGGCGCGGACGCAGTGCGCGATGCGTGGTCGCGTCGCCTCCTGAGCAACGGCGGGCGGGAGGGCGTTGCTGCGCAGGCGCGGTTCGGGAGGCGACGGTCGCACGGCTCGACTTCACGAGAGGCGCCCCCGACAACGGAGTCGCGAGCGAGTCTTCGAGCGAGCGTGGCCAGTCGCAGGGGGCGTTGGTCCGTCCCATCCCCACCCGCTCCGCACACCAACGCGTCGAGCGCCGGAGCAGCGACCCCTCCCGGCCTCGGCCTGGGACGCCGCGAGTGGCGACGAGGAAGGAGCCGCCGGATGCGTGCGGCGTGCACTCCTTCCGCACGTTGTGTCTCGCTACGACAGCACCAGCTCCGCGAGCTGGCGGAGCTGCGCCTTGTCGCGGCTCATCACGAGCAGCGTGCTGACCGGCGTGTCACGCCAGGCCTGGAGCCGGTCTTTGATGCGCGCAGCCGGGCCCACCAGCGAGATCTCGTCGGCGAAGGCGTCGGGCACCGTGCGGATCGCCTCCTCGCGCTTCCCCTCGAAGAACAGCTCCTGGATCTTGTCCGCCTCGGCCTCGTAGCCCATGCGGGACATCAGCTCCTTGTGGAAGTTGCGTTGCTTCGAGCCCATCCCGCCGATGTAGAAGCCGAGGCTCGCCTTCACGGGCATGAGCCCCGCCGCGACGTCGTCGCAGATCGAGATCTGCACGCCGGCGCAGACCTCGAAGCCGGGCTTCGCCTTCCGGAGCGAGTCCGCGTAGACCTCGGGCCGGAACGGCGAGTAGTAGAGCGGCAGCCAGCCGTCGCAGAGCTCGGCCGCGAGCGCGACGTTCTTCGGTCCCTCCGCGCCCAGGAAGATCGGGACGTCGGGCCGCAGCGGATGCGTGATGGGGCGCAGCGGCTTGCCCATGCCCCACGCGCCGGGGCCGGTGTAGGGCAGGGGATAGTGCGGCCCTGGCGAGCTCACCGGCCCCTCGCGCCGCAGCACCTGGCGCACGATCGAGATGTACTCGCGCGTGCGCGCGATGGGCTTGTCGAAGGGCTGCCCGTACCAGCCCTCGACGACCTGCGGGCCGGAGACGCCGAGCCCGAGCGTGACGCGCCCCTTCGTGAGGTGGTCGAGCGTGAGCGTGTGCATCGCGGTCGCGGTGGGCGTACGCGCCGAGATCTGCACCACCGCCGTGCCGAGCCGGATCTTCTTCGTGTGCGCGCCGATCCACGTCAGCGGCGTGAAGGCGTCGGAGCCCCACGACTCGGCCGTGAACACGATGTCGTAGCCGAGCTTCTCGGCCTCCTGCGCGATCTCGACGAAGTCCGTGGGCGGCGCCGCCCCCCAGTACCCGAGCTGGAGACCGAGCTTCATCGCCTTCGACATCCCATTCCTCCGACGAAGCAACGACGCATAGCACCCACCACCCAAAAAAGATCAGCCGAGCGCGACTCCGCGCGGCGCCCCGCTAGCAGGCGCGTACAGACCGGATGCGAGGCCGGCGGTCCGGGCCCGGCGGAGGCGCATACCCCGTTTCTCAGCGCCGGAGCCGGGCCCGGACTCCCCCCGGCCCCCCCCAACCCCGCACACCTCCTCTGCTAGCCTGCCCCCCCGTGCGGATCGCGGTCGTGATCCCGACGCTCCAGGAGGCCGACCGCATCGCGCACGCGATCGAGAGCGCCCGCGCACCCGGAGTCGAGATCATCGTGGCCGACGGCGGAAGCCGCGACGCGACGCGCGAGCGCGCGGTCGCAGCGGGAGCTCGGGTGGTGGCGGCGAGGCCCGGCCGGGCGCGGCAGCTGGCGGCCGGGGCGAGCGCGACGGAGGCCGACGCGATCCTGTTCCTGCACGCCGATACGCGGCTCCTCCCGGGCTGGGCCGACGCCGTGCGCGCCGCCCTCTCCGAGCCGGGCGTCGCGGGCGGCGCCTTCCGGTTCCGGTTCGCCGAGCCAGGCCTCGCGCTGCGGATCGTCGAGTGGGGCGTGCGCCTGCGGCTCGCGCTCGGCGGCCTGCCGTACGGCGACCAGGCCCTGTTCGCGCGGCGGAGCGCGCTCGACGCGATCGGCGGCGTGCCCCAGGCGGAGATCATGGAGGATCTCGATCTGGCGCGGGCCCTGTCGCGGCGCGGCCGGCTCGCGTTGCTGCCGCTTGCCGCCGTGACCTCCGCCCGCCGCTACCTCGAGCGCGGCGTGTTCCGCACGGTCGCGAAGAACACGCTGGCCGCGCTCGCCTACACGTTCGGCCTCGACCGCGCGCGGGTCGCCGCGTGGTACCGGCGATGACGGCCGCGGCGGCGCCCGCTCCCGCGAGCGCGGAGGCGATCGCGGAAAGCCGCCGGAAGATGTTCCAGCGGCTCTGGCACTACATGCGCCGGCGCCGGCGCGACTACGTCGCCGGCACCTTCACCACGCTGGCCTACGCCGGCCTCTTCGTGCTGTTCCCGCTCGCCACCGGCTGGTGCGCCCAGGCGGTGATCGACGGGCACCCCCGCGCGGAGATCGCCCGTCGCTGCGCCTTCCTGATCGCGATCGCCCTCACGCGTTCGGGCGTGCGCTTCGTCTCGCGCGTGCAGCTCTTCAACGCCGCGCGGGAGATCGAGTACGAGCTGCGCAACGACCTGTTCGCTCACCTCCTGCGCCAGCCCCAATCCTTCTTCTTCCGCTGGCGCACGGGTGACCTGATGAGCCGCATGGTGAACGACCTCACCTCGGTGCGGCTGATGCTCGGCCCGGGCCTGCTCTCCATGGCCCAGACGCCGGTGCTGTTCGCCGGGGTCTTCGCCGCGATGCTCGCGATGGACGTTCGCATCACCCTGCTCGCGGCGATTCCGTATCCGCTGTTCGTGCTGATCGCGCGCGCCTTCGGGCGGGCCATGTATGGCAGCAACCTGGCCGTGCAGACGGGCCTCGCCGACCTGTCGAGCCAGCTCCAGGAGACCATCTCGGGCATCTCGGTGGTGAAGGCGTACGCGATGGAGGACACCACGCGCCGGCGCTTCGCCGCCCTCGCCGACGCCCTGTATCACCGCCAGCTGCGCGTGGTGCGGGTGAACGGGGCGATGCCAGCGATCACCGGGCTCCTCCCGACCATCGGGATGTTCGTGCTGTTCCTGCTGGGTGCCCCGGAGATCCAGCGTCACGAGATGAGCTACGCGGAGTTCATCGCGTTCTCGATGTACATCATCGAGCTCACGTTCCCGATCTTCATCATGGGCTGGGTGTTCACGCTGGTGCAGCGCGGCACCGCGTCGATGCAGCGCATCGACGACGTGCTGTCCGAGGTGCCGGCCATCCGCGACCACGCGGATGCGCAGGGCGGCCGCGAGCTGTCGGGCGAGATCGAGCTGCGTGGGCTCACGTTCACCTACCCGGGCCTCGCGCGCCGCGAGCCGGCCCTGCGCGACGTCTCGCTGCACGTTCCGGCGGGCACGGTGCTCGGCATCGTCGGACCGGTGGGCGCCGGCAAGAGCACGCTCGCCTCGCTGATCCCGCGCCTCTACGAGGTGGACGACGGGATGGTGTTCCTCGACGGCGTGGACGTGAACCGCATCCCGCTGCGCACGCTGCGCTCCCACATCGCGATGGTCCCGCAGGACGCGTTCCTCTTCTCGCTGTCGCTCGCGGACAACGTGGCGTACGGCCTGCCCACCACCGACCTGCGCCACGTGAACGCCGCGGCGGAGCGCGCGCAGCTCGCCAAGGACGTGCGCGAGCTGCCCGCACGGCTACGACACGATCGTGGGCGAGCGGGGGGTGATGCTGTCGGGCGGGCAGCGCCAGCGCACCGCGCTGGCCCGAGCGCTCGCGCTCGATCCGAAGATCCTGATCCTCGACGACACGCTCTCGGCGGTGGACGCCGAGACCGAGGCCGCGATCCAGCAGAGCCTGCGCGAGGTGTTCCGAGGACGCACCGTGGTGGTGGTGGCGTCGCGCGTCTCGACCGTGCGCGACGCCGACCGGATCGTGGTGCTCGACGCAGGCCGGCTGATCGAGCAGGGCACTCACGCGGAGCTCGTCGCACAGGGCGGCCTCTACGCGCGGCTCGCACAGGACCAGGAGGCCGAGGAGCGCCGCCGCGCCGCCATCGCCGAGGTGGAGGCGACGGCATGAGCCAGCCTGCGCCGCCCGCCCCGCGCACCGGCCTCGAGCAGATCCTCGAAGAAGAGGTGCTCGGCAAGGCCATCGACCGCAAGCTGCTCGCGCGGCTCTGGCGGCACGTGAATCCCTACCGCTGGCAGGTCGTGGCGACGCTGCTGCTGGTCGCGCCGCTGTTCCTGTTCGAGCTCGCGCCCGCGTGGATCATCAAGACCGGGCTCGATCTGGCCTCGGGGGCGGCGAAGCCGGGCGGTCCGCTCGGCGGCCTGCTGGTGCCACCGGCGGGCGTATCGGCCTTCGTCTGGCTGCCCACGTTGTTCCTGATCGCGGGCGTCCTGCGGGCCGGGACCGAGTATGCGCAGTCGCTGCTGATCGCGGCGACCGGACAGGCGGCCATGCGCGACCTGCGCCGGGTCGTCTTCGATCACGTCCAGGAGCTCCATCAGGCGTTTTTCGATCGTTATCCCGTCGGGCGGCTCGTGACGCGCGCGACCAGCGACGTCGAGAACGTGGCCGAGATGTTCTCGGCCGGGCTCGTCCTGCTGGTCACCGACCTGCTGCGCATGGCGGGCTTCGCCACGGTGCTGTTCCTGGTCGATACCCACCTCGCGCTGATCACATTCGCGGTGGTTCCGCTGCTTGCAGCCGCAGCCTTCGTGTTCCGCTTGAAGGTGCGGGACGCCTTCCGCGCCACGCGTGTCCTGCTCGCCCGGATCAACGCCACGATCCAGGAGACCGTGACGGGCATGAAGGTGGTGCAGCTGTTCACGCGAGAGGAGCGAAACCTGCGCGATTTCGTCCGGCTCAACGCCGAGCACAAGGACGCGTGGATCAAGTCGATCTGGTACGACTCGGCGCTCTTCTCGGTGGTGGAGCTCGCACAGGGCGTCACTACGGCGACTGTGCTGTGGGCGGCCACGACTGCGACCAGCGCCGGCACGATCTACGTCTTCATGGACTACATGAGGCGCTTCTTCCTGCCGCTGCGCGATCTCTCCGCGAAGTACTCGGTGATGCAGTCCTCGATGGCGAGCCTCGAGCGCATCTTCCAGCTGCTCGACACGAAGCCGGGGATCGTCGATCCGCCGGCGGAGCTGCGCGCTGTTCCGGCCGAAGCAAACGCGCCGCGGGGCGAGGTCGAGTTCCAGAACGTCTGGTTCGCGTACCAGGGCGAGGACTGGGTGCTGCGCGACGTCTCCTTCCGCGTGGCCCCCGGTGAGCGCGTCGCGTTCGTGGGCGCGACCGGTGCCGGCAAGACCACCGTGATCAAGCTGCTGACCCGGCTCTACGAGGTGAGCCGCGGGCGGATCCTGTTGGACGGCGTGGACTTGCGCGCCATCCCTCAACGAGAGCTTCGCCGCCGGGTGGGGATGGTGCTGCAGGACGTCTTCCTGTTCAGCGGCACGATCGAGGACAACCTCGCGCTCGGCCGCCCGGAGCTCGACCGGGAGCGGATCCGGCGCGCCGCCAGTGCCGTCGAGGCCGACCGCTTCGTGGCGCGCCTGCCGGACGGCTACGCCACCGACCTGCGCGAGCGCGGCGCGAACCTGTCCGCGGGCCAGCGCCAGCTGCTCTCCTTCGCGCGCGCGCTCGCGCACGGCGCGGACGTGCTCGTGCTGGACGAGGCGACCAGCTCGATCGACGCGGAGACCGAGGCGTTGATCCAGCGCGGCATCCACGTGCTGATGGAAGGGAAGACCTCGCTCGTCATCGCCCACCGCCTCTCCACGATCCAGGACGTGGATCGGATCTTCGTGATGCACCACGGGCGCATCGTGGAGGCGGGCAGCCACAGCGAGCTGCTCGCGCGCGGCGGCCTCTACGCGCGGCTCTACCGACTCCAGTACGCAGGCTCGGATCTGCCCGTCGCAGCCGCGGGCGCCTAGCCGATCGACTTCGCCTCGCCGCGCGCCTCGCTTGCGGCTTGCAAGGATCGTCCCGCGGGTGTTACAACCTGCCCACCCCCAGATCGGCGCCTGAGACCACGGTCACATCACCTCCCGCGCGAGGCAGCGATGCTGCGTCCGCGCGGGCAGGCCGCGCGGGGGCTTCGGTTGCGGATCAAGTCGCTCCAGATCAACGGCTTCAAGAGCTTCGTCGACAAGACGGCCTTCGCCTTCCAACCCGGCATCACCGCGATCGTCGGGCCGAACGGCTGCGGCAAGTCGAACGTCGTCGACGCCATCCGCTGGGCCATGGGCGAGCAGGCGCCCCGGCGCCTGCGCGGCAAGGGCATGGAGGACGTGATCTTCGCCGGCAGCGACGCGCGCGCGCCGGTGGGGCTCGCCGAGGTCGTGCTCACCTTCGACAACGCCGACGGCCTCGCGCCGCCGGAGTACGCCGAGTACGCCGAGATCCAGGTCTCGCGGCGGCTCTACCGCGACGGCGAGTCCGAGTACCTGATCAACAAGACGCCGGTGCGCCTGCGCGACGTGCTCGACTTCTTCCGCGACACGGGGATCGGCACCAAGGGCTACACGATCGTCGAGCAGGGCCGCATCGCGGAGATCGTCTCGGCCAAGCCGGAAGAGCGCCGCAGCCTGATCGAAGAGGCCGCCGGCATCAGCAAGTACAAGGCGCGGCGCGTGGAGGCCGAGCGCAAGCTCGAGGCCACCGAGCAGAACCTGGTGCGCGTGCGCGACGTGCTCAGCGAGATCCGCCGCCAGATCTCCTCGATCGAGCGGCAGGCCAAGAAGGCCGCACGCTACAAGCGGCTGCGCGAGATCCAGCGCGTGCTCGAGCTGTCGCTCGCCGCGGAAGAGCGGGCCTCGCTCACGGCGGAGCTGGCCGCCGCCGGCGCCCGGCTGACGGGGCTGCGCGACACCGCCGCCGCCGCGGAGGCGCGGCTCGCGGAGCGCGAGGCCGCGCTCGAGGGCCGGCGGCTCGAGCTGGCGGAGCGCGAGCGGCTCGTCGTCGAGGGCAACGAGCGGCTGTTCCAGCTGCGCAGCCGCATCAAGGAGCTCGAGAGCCAGATCGGCTACGAGCGCCGCGAGCGCGCGTCGCTGGCCGAGGTGAACGCAGCCCGCGCGCTCGAGCGCGAGCAGCTGCAGGGGCAGCTGCGGGGCGCCGAGGCGCAGGAGGGCGAGCTGTCCCTCGAGCTGTCCGTGCTCGAGGCTGCGCTCGCCGACGAAGGCGCCGCCACCGCGCGCGCCGAGGCGGAGGCCCGCGCCGCGGAGGACGCGCTCCGCCAGCTCGAGCGCGAGCGCGACGGCGACAGCCACGCCCTGGTCGAGGTGTTGACGCGCGTGGCGCGCAGCGAGGATCGCCTCGCCGCGCTGGCCGACCGCGCCACCGAGCTCGACCGCCGGCTCCGCACCGCGGACGAGGCGCTCGAGGCGCAGCAGACCGAAGTCGTGCGTGTGGCCGGGGAGGAGCGCGATCTCGAGGAGGGCCTCCGGAACCTGCTGGCCGAGCGGGATCGGCTGATGGGCCTGCTCCGCGACGCACTGTCGAAGCACGAACGGGCGATCGCGGAATCCCGGCGCGCGGGCGAGGAGCTGCGCGGCCGGCGCGAGCTGCGCGAGACGCGCCGCGCGCGGCTCGCCTCCCTGCGCGAGCTGTTCGAGCGCCACGAGGACACCAGCGAGGCCACGCGCTTCCTGACGGGGCTCCCCGGCGAGAGGCAGAGCGCGCTCGGGCTCCGGGGCCTCGTGCGCGAGGCCTTCGACGTCGAGCCGGCGGTCGAGCGCGCGGTCGAGGCGCTGCTCGCGGAGCGCGCCGAGGGCCTGATCAGCGCGACGCCGCGCGGCGCGCTCGAGGCGCTCGAGGAGCTGCGGCGCGCGGGCGCCGGGCGCGGCGTCGTGGTGCTCGATCGCGGCGCCGCGGCCGAGCCGCAGGGCTTCGTGCCCCTCGGCGCTCCGCTCGTCGGCTTCGTGCGGCCGCGGGCCGGCTTCGAGGCGGTGGCGCAGGCGCTGCTCGGCGGCGTGAACCTGGTGGAGCGCCTCGCGGAGGCGCTCGAGGTCTACGGCGAGAGCCGGATCCCCTGCACCTTCGTGACGCCGCAGGGCGACGTCCTCACCCCCGACGGCGTGATCCGCGGCGGCGGCGAGAGCGAGCGCGCGGGCGTGCTGACGCGCGTCCGCGAGGTGCGCGAGCTCGAGACCGAGGTGCTGACGCTCGACCGCGACGTCTCGGTGCTCGAGACGGTCGCGCGCCAGACGGAGACCGAGCTCGAGCGCGCGAGCGACGAGCTCGAGAACCTGCGCAATCGCCACCACACCGCGGCGCTGGCCGTGGCCAGCCACGAGAAGGATCTCGAACGTTCCCGCGAGCGCGTGAAGGCGCTCGGCGAGGCGCAGGAGGCCCGCGGCGCCGAGCGCTCGCAGCACCTGGCGCAGTTCGAGAGCCTGGCCGACGAGCGGGACCGGCTCGAAGCGCTGCTCCATGCAGCGCGCGAGGAGCGGAGCCAGCGCCAACACGCGCTCGATGCGCTCGGCCTGCGCCTCGCGGGGGCCGGACGCGAACGCTCGCGGCTCGAAGCGGCGGCGACCGAGCGCCGCGTGCACCAGGCCAGCCGCGGCGAGGCGTGTCAGCGCGCGCGTACCGGCCTGGAGCGCGTGCGCGCCCAGAACCTCGAGACGCGCGAATGGATCCGCCGCCGCGAGGCCGAGATCCGCACCGCCGAGGAGCGGCGCGAGGAGCTCGCTCGCACGCTGGCCGAGGCCGAGCTCGGGCTCGCCGAGCGCCTGCGGGAAGAGGAGGGCGCGCGGCTCGCGAGCGAGGAGAAGCGCGACGCGTGGGAGACGCTCGCCGCCTCGGTGCGCGAGCAGGAGAGCGCGGCGCGCGAGGTGCGCATCGAGCTCGAGGCAGGGCGAGACGAAGCGCGCCAGGCCGAGCTCGCGCTGCGCGAGCTCGAGCTGCGCCGCGGTCATCTCGAAGCCAGCGTCCGCGAGCGCTGGAGCGTCGATCTCGCCACGTGGAAGCCGCCGGTGTTCGCGCTCGATCCGCTCGAGCCCGGCGCCGACGGCAACGTCGAGATCGAGGCGTTCGGAGGGCGCGACGAGGAGGCCGCGCTCGCGGAGGGCGCCGAGGGCCAGCCGAGCGAGGGTCCCGACGCGCGCGACGCGCGGCGCGAGGCCCGCGAGATCGCGGCCCTGCTGGCGCAGGAGGTCGAGGCGCGCCGCGCTCACCTCGACGAGGTGCGCCAGCGTCTCGAGGCGCTCGGCGACGTGAACCTCGGCGCGATCGAGGAGCACGAGGAGCTGCGCGAGCGGTTCCGCTTCCTCGAGGAGCAGCGCGTGGACCTCGAGAGCAGCCTGGCCCAGCTGCGCGAGGCGATCGGCAAGATCAACCGCACCAGCCGCAAGCGCTTCCGCGAGACCTTCGACGCGGTGAACGAGCGCTTCCAGAAGAACTTCCCGCGCCTGTTCCGCGGCGGGAAGGCCTGGCTCACCCTCACCGAGACCGACGACGTGCTCGAGGCCGGCATCGAGATCACCGCGCAGCCGCCGGGCAAGCGGCTCCAGAGCGTGAACCTGCTCTCGGGCGGCGAGAAGACGATGACCGCCATCGCGCTGCTGGTGTCGGTCTTCCAGGTGCGCCCCTCGCCCTTCTTCCTGCTCGACGAGGTGGACGCCGCGCTCGACGACGCCAACGTCGGCCGCTTCAACGAGATCGTGCACGAGATGTCGGCCGACTCGCAGTTCCTGCTCATCACGCACAACAAGCGCACGATCGAGGTCGCCGAGACGCTGTACGGCGTGACCATGGAGGAGCGAGGCGTCTCGAAGCTCGTGGCCGTGGAGCTGCACGGCGCGAGCGCCTAGGGCAAGCGGCGCCACGCTGCGCGCAGTGAGCCCACGCGAGGCTTTGCCTCGCGCGAGGCGAACGGAGTCCCGACGGCCGGCGCTCCGCGGCTCGAGACGCCTTCCGTTGCGCGTCCTGGGTCGGCTTCGTGAGGCCTCGGCAGCGAGAAGCGCCCGACGAAGGCCCAGACCTCCTCGGCAGCCGAGATCACGTCGGTCCGCGGGCCCATCACGCGCTCGGGCAGCACCGGGTCGGCGCCCGGCCAGCCGTGGCCGCCGCCGGTGAGCTGCCAGAGCCTCACCTCGGTGCCGTCCGCGCAGGGCTCCCAGGCGAGCAGCGTGGCGGTGTGGACGGTCTGCCCAGCGGGCCGGCTGCGCCGCGCCAGCTCGGTGGCGCTCGCGGGGCAGCCGTCGCGTTCGCGCCAGCGTGCGAGCTCGCCCTCGACGCCGCGGTGCCGGATCTCGCGCCCGAGCGTCTCGGTCACGCCGCCGGCGTAGGGCGCGCGCGGGTCGTCCACGCTGTGGATGTGGAGCACGGGCACCGGGCGCCGCGGCGCGAAGACGTCGAGCGACATGGCCCCGGCCACCGGCGCGATTGCGGCGATCCGCTCCGAGGCCTCGGCCGCGAGCCGGTAGGCCATCATCGCGCCGTTCGAGTGGCCGGTGGCGTAGATGCGCGCGCGATCGAGGCCGGTCGTCCGGCGCGCCACGTCCTCGATCAGCGCGAGCGTGAAGCCGACGTCGTCCACCTGGTCGTCTTGCGCGTAGCCGCAGCAGCCGCCGGCGTTCCACGTGAGCAGGCGCTCGTCGAAGAGGCGGCTCGTGCCGTTGGGATAGGCGACCAGCCAGCCGTCGCGGTCGGCGAGCGCGTCGAGCCCCGCATAGCGCTGGAAGCCGGGCCCGTTGCCGCCGCCCCCGTGGAAACCCAGCAGCAGGGGCGCCGGGTCCGCCGGCCGGGGCGGCACGTGCAGCACGTAGCTGCGCTCGCGCCCGCCGTGCTCGAGCCGCAGCGCGTGATCGCCCGGCCCGAGCGGCGCATCCGGAGCGCCGGGCCGCGCGCATGCGAAGGCCGCGAGGAGCGTCAGCAGCAGGCGTCGCACGAGCCCTCCCATCGAGGCCGCTATGCTGGCGCGCCCATGGGCTTCCTGCCGGAGTGGCTGGTGCTGACGGCCGTCGCGCTCGCGGGCGCGTTGCCGCTCGGCGCGTTCGCGCTGCTGCTGCGGCGCAGCGCGGCGGAGCCCGCGCCGGCAGCGAAGCCGCCGGTGCCGGCGCCCACTCCTGCCGCGGCGCCCGCGGCGCGGCCCGTCCCGGCGCCCGTCCCCGTCGGCCTCGGCCAGCGCCTCGCGCGCACGAAGGACGCGCTGCTCGGGCGCCTCGCCACCGTGTTCGGCGAGGGCCGCCTCGACGAGTCGCTGCTCGGCGAGCTCGAGGCGCTGCTGTTCGGCGCGGATCTGGGCGTCGCGACGGCCGAAGATCTGCTCGAGCGCGTGCGCCGCGAGGCTCCGGGCGGAAACGTCGCGCAGGTGAGGGCGGTGCTGAAGCAGGCGATCACCGAAAAGCTCGCGCGCATCGAGCCGAGCGGAGACCCGCTCGCGCTCGTCGCGAAGCCGCACGTGGTGCTCGTTCTCGGCGTGAACGGCTCGGGCAAGACCACCACGATCGGTAAGCTCGCTGCGCGCTACCGCGCGGCCGGCCGGTCCGTCGTGCTCGGTGCCGGCGACACGTTTCGCGCAGCCGCGCGCGAGCAGCTCCAGCGCTGGAGCGAGCGCACCGGCGCCGAGCTGGTGGCCGGCCCCGACGGGGGCGACCCCGCTGCGGTGGCCTTCGACACCGTGAAGGCCGCGCGCGCGCGCGGCGCGGACGTCGCGATCATCGACACGGCCGGCCGCCTCCAGACGAAGGTTCCCCTCATGGAGGAGCTCGCGAAGATCGCGCGCGTGATCGGCAAGGACCTGCCGGGCGCGCCGCACGAGACCCTGCTCGTGCTCGACGCCAACACCGGCCAGAACGCGATCTCACAGGCGCGCGAGTTCACGAGCCGCGCGGGGGTCTCGGGCATCGTGCTCACGAAGCTCGATGGCACCGCGAAGGGCGGCGTGATCATCGGCCTCGCGGACGAGCTGGGCCTCCCGGTCAAGTACGTCGGCGTGGGCGAGGGTGTGGAGGACCTCCGCGACTTCTCCGCCGCCGAGTTCGTGGACGCGCTCTTCTCGACGTAGCCCGGAGAGAAACGCCATGGCCCGCTTCGTTCTGGCCCTCGACCAGGGCACGACCTCCTCGCGAGCGATCCTGTTCGACCAGCGCGGCGCCGTCGTCGCGATCGATCAGCACGAGTTCGCGCAGCACTTCCCCAAGCCCGGCTGGGTCGAGCACGATCCCGCCGAGATCTGGGAGTCGCAGCTGCGCGCCGCGCGGGGCGTCCTGCTCGCGGCGCGGGCGACCGCCGCCGACGTGGCAGCCATCGGCATCACCAACCAGCGCGAGACCACGGTGGTCTGGGACCGGAAGACGGGGCAGCCCATCCATCGCGCGATCGTCTGGCAATCGCGCCAGACCGCCGACCTCTGCGCGGAGCTCCGGAGCCGCGGGCTCGAGGACGAGGTGCGGCGCCGCACCGGCCTCGTGATCGACGCGTACTTCTCCGCCACGAAGATCCGCTTCATCCTCGACGCGGTGCCGGGGGCGCAGGCCCGCGCGGAGCGCGGCGAGCTCGCGTTCGGGACGATCGACAGCTGGCTGCTCTACCAGCTGACCCGGGGCCTCGTGCACGCGACCGAGCCGTCGAACGCCTCGCGGACGATGCTCTACGACATCCACGCGCGCGACTGGAGCGAGCGGCTGCTGGCGGAGCTGCGCATCCCGCGCGCGCTCCTGCCGGAGGTGCGCGACTCGAGCGGCGCCTTCGGCGAGACCCACCCCGACTGGCTGGGCGGCGCCGTGCCGATCGCCGGCATGGCGGGCGACCAGCAGGCCGCGCTGTTCGGGCAGGGCTGCTTCACGCCGGGCAGCGCGAAGAACACCTACGGCACCGGCTGCTTCCTGCTGATGAACACGGGGGACGAGGCGCCCACTTCGAAGAGCGGCCTCGTCACCACCGTGGCGTGGGGCCTCGGCGGACGCGTCGAGTATGCGCTCGAGGGCAGCATCTTCGTCGCGGGCGCCGCGGTGCAGTGGCTGCGCGACGGGCTCGGCCTGCTCGGCAGCGCCGACGAGAGCGAGGCCGCGGCGCGCTCGGTCGAGGACACGGGCGGCGTCTACCTGGTGCCGGCCTTCGTGGGCCTCGGCGCGCCCTACTGGGACGAGCGCGCACGCGGGACGCTCGTGGGCCTCACGCGCGGCACGACGCGCGCACACCTCATCCGCGCGACGCTCGAGGCGATCGCGTACCAGAGCCGCGACGTGGTGCACTGCTTCGAGGCCGACGCCGGGCTCGCGCTCGACGTGCTGCGCGTGGATGGCGGCGCCTGCCGCAACGACTTCCTGATGCAGTTCCAGGCCGACGTGCTGGGTGTGCCGGTGCGCCGGCCCCCCGTGCTCGAGGTGACGGCGCTGGGCGCGGCGGCGCTCGCCGGCCTGGCCGTCGGCTTCTGGCGCGACCGCGGCGCCCTCGCGGCGGCCATGGGCGAAGGCGCGGTCCGCTTCGAGCCGCGGATGTCCAGGGATCGGCGTGAGGCCCTCTACGCGGGCTGGAAGCGTGCCGTCGAGCGCTCGCGCGCGTGGGCCGACTAGGGACGCCGCGACGGACGACGAGGCAGGCCGCTCCCGGATGCGGGCGGCGTGTCCTCGGGGCGTTCAGCTAGCCCCGCGCTCCGGCGCGAACTCGTCGTCGCTCATCGCGCGGTAGTCGGTGTGCTCGATCGCCATGTCTTCGCTCGGGCCGCCCACCCGGATCTGGAGGTCCAGATCTGCCGGGTTCGTGGCCGACGAGAGGGCCACGTCCTTCGAGATCAGCCCCTGCTGGAGGAGCTGGAGCAGGTGCTGGTCGAAGGTCTGCATGCCGTAGTGCCGGCCCTTCGCGACGTGCTCGGTGAGCTCCTGCGTGCGGCTCTCGTCCCGGATGCACTCCTGGATCGCCCGCGTCGCCACCATCACCTCGACCGCCGGGAGGACGCCCTTGCCGTCGAGCCGAGGCAGCAGGCGCTGCGAGATGACGGCGCGCAGGCTCTCCGCGAGCCGCATGCGCATCATCGCCTGCTCGGAGGGGGAGAAGACGGCCAGCAGGCGCTGCACGGTCTTCGCCGCATCGGTGGTGTGCACGGTGCTGATCACGAGATGGCCCGTCTCGGCGGCCTTGAGCGCGATGTCGATGGTCTCGGTGTCGCGCATCTCGCCGATCATGATCACGTCCGGGTCCTGGCGGAGGACGGAGCGCAGGGCCGAGGCGAAGTTCGCGGTGTCGACGCCGATCTCGCGCTGCACGATCGAGGACTTCTTGTTGAGGAACAGGAACTCGATCGGGTCTTCGATCGTGACCACGTGCGCGGTGCGCGAGTGATTGATCTGGTTGATGACCGCGGCGAGCGTGGTGGACTTGCCGCTGCCGGTGGTGCCCGTGACGAGGATCAGGCCGCGCCGCTCGTCCGCGAGCTTGGGCAGCGCCTCCGGAAGGTTGAGCTCCTTCCAGTCCGGGATGCGGTTCGGGATCACCCGGATCACGAGCGCCAGGCTGCCGCGTTGGCGGAACGCGTTCACGCGGAAGCGCCCGGTCCCGGCGAGCGCGAACGAGAAGTCGAGCTCCTGCACCTCGCTGCCGGCGACGTGGCCGAGGTGCTTCGGGCGGAGCACGTCGAAGATCTTCTCGGTGGCGTCGGGGGTGAGCCGGGCCACCTTGAGCGGGAGCAGGTTGCCCTTGATCCGGATCAGCACCGGCTCGCTGGCCTTGAAGTGCAGGTCGGACGCGCCTTCCTGCACGGCGGTGCGCAAGATCTGCGTGATGCCTGCCTGATCGGTGGAGATGGGCTCGGGAGCACCGGGCGGCGACTGGCGAGCTTCCGCACTCACGGCCTCGCGCATCGGCGCGGCGTGGCGGATGCTTGAGCCCATGGCGAAGCCCCTGCGCCCCGTGCGGCCCCAGGTGATCGCGCACCGCGGGGCCTCGGCGTACCGCCCCGAGAACACCGTCCCTGCCTACGAGCTGGCCGTCGAGCAGGCCGCCGACATGATCGAGGTGGACCTCCATCGCACGCGGGACGGTGCGGTGGTGATCGCGCACGATGCCGAGCTCGAGCGCATCGGTGGGCGGGGGGAGATCGGCGACGCGAGCCTGGCCGAGGTGCGTGCGCTCGACGCGGGCGGCGGCCAGCCCGTGCCGACGCTCGACGAGCTGCTCGACGGCTTCGGCGCCCGGATCGCACTGAACCTCGAGCTCAAGCAGGGCAGCCGCGGCGCGTACGCGGGGCTGCCCGCCGTCGCGGCGGCCGCGGTCCGCGCGCGCGGGCTCGAGGCCCGCACGCTCTACTCCTCGTTCTACGACCCGGTGCTGCACGACCTGCGCCGGATCGATCCCGAGGCGCGCATCGCCCTACTGCTGTCCCGGCGCTCGGCCGCGAGCTGGGTCGAGCGCGCCCGCGCGCTCGGAGCGGAGGCCGTGAACCCGGAGCTGCCGCTCGTCGATCGCGCGTTCGTCGAGCGTGCCCACAGTGAGGGCCTCGCGGTGTACGTCTTCACCGTAGATCCGCTGGAGGAGATGCAGCGACTGCTCGCGCTCGGCGTGGACGGGCTCTTCACCAACGTCCCGGACCGCATGCGACGCCTCGTCGCCACGTGAGAACGAGTCGGCACAGTTGACAGCGGAAAGGTGATCTCCTAGCTTCGGCCGGTCGAAAAACTCAAGACTCTCGCATACTTCCGCCGGTTTCTGAAGATCGAAGCAGAGGCCTTCCGGGGGTGTGTGCGGGTCGCGCGCGCGAGCGGACCGACAGGATGAATACCCCCGGAGTGCCCCAGAAGCAGGGTCTCTACGATCCCGCCTTCGAGCACGATGCGTGCGGCGTCGGCTTCGTCGCGAACATCCGCGGCGAGAAGTCTCACGACGTCGTCGAGAAGGGTCTCGCGGTCCTGCTCAATCTCGAGCACCGCGGTGCGTGCGGCTGCGATCCCGAATCGGGAGACGGAGCCGGTCTGCTCGTGCAGATCCCCGACACCTTCCTGCGCCGCGAGTGCAACGCGCAGGGCATCGAGCTGCCGGCGCCCGAGCGGTACGCGGTGGGCATGGTGTTCCTCGCGCAGGATCCCGCGGCGGCGGCGAAGCAGGCCGCGATCTTCGAGCGCATCGTCGAGCGCGAAGGGCAGGCGCTGCTCGGCTGGCGCGACGTCCCGCACGACCCGAATGCGATCGGCCGATTGGCGCGCGCGGGCCTGCCGCGCATCCGACAGATCTTCGTGGGCGCGCGCGGGCCCGAGTCGAAGGACGCCGACGCCTTCGAGCGACGCCTCTACGTGATCCGCCGGCTGGTCGAGCGCGAGGTGGGCGCCGAGTCGGGCGGCCGGCACTTCTTCTACGTGCCGAGCTTCTCGTGTCGGACGATCGCCTACTGCGGCATGCTCATCTCGACGCAGATCCCGCGCTTCTTCCCCGATGTGATGGAGCCCGAGTTCGCGTCGGCCATGTGCCTGGTGCACTCGCGCTACAGCACCAACACCTTCGGCCGGTGGGATCTGGCGCACCCGTTCCGGTATCTCGCTCATAACGGCGAGATCAACACGATCCGGGGCAACCAGAACTGGATGCACGCCCGCGAAGGCACGATGGCCTCCGCGCTCCTCGGCGAAGACCTGAAGCGGCTCTACCCGATCGTGCGCGAAGGGGCGAGCGACTCCGCGCGCTTCGACAACACGCTCGAGTTCCTGGTGCTGACGGGCCGCGAGCTCCCGGAAGCGATGCTGATGATGATTCCGGAAGCGTGGGAGAACCGGGAGGACATGGATCCCGACCTGCGCGCCTACTACGAGTACCACTCCTTCCTCATGGAGCCGTGGGACGGCCCGGCGTCGATCGCCTTCACGGACGGGCGCAAGATCGGCGCGGTGCTCGATCGCAACGGCCTGCGCCCGTCGCGCTACACGGTGACGAAGGACGGCTTCGTGGTGATGGCGTCGGAGGTCGGGGTGCTCGACATCCCGCCCGAGAACGTGCTCATCAAGGAGCGCCTGCACCCCGGCAAGATCTTCTGCGTCGACCTCGAACAGGGTCGCATCCTCGAGGACGCCGAGATCAAGCGCCGCTACGTCTCGCGCCGGCCCTACCGGGAATGGGTGGAGCGCCAGCGCCTCGTGCTCGGCCGGCTACCGGCCGCCGAGGTGCCCGCCGAGCCGGAGGATCCGGAGCACCGCTTCCGGCTCCAGCAGGTGTTCGGCTACACGAGCGAAGACCTCCGGGTGCTGCTCGCGCCGATGGCGGCGCAGGGCAAGTGGCCGCTCGGCTCGATGGGAGAGGACGCCGCGCTCGCCTGCCTCTCCGATCGGCCGCAGCTCCTCTACCGGTACTTCAAGCAGCTCTTCGCACAGGTGACGAACCCGCCGATGGACTCGATCAACGAGCGGCCGGTGATGTCGCTCCACTCGACCGTCGGCGCGGAGCAGAACCTGCTCGACGAGACCGAGGCGCACGCGCGCCTCCTGCGTATCGAGCACCCGGTGCTCACGAACGCGGAGCTCGAGAAGCTGCGGCACATCGACCGCCCGGGCTTCCGCGCGCGCACCTTCGCGTGCCTGTTCAAGGCGAGCGAGGGCGGCGCCGGCCTGGTCGCGGCGCTCGACCGCCTGTGCGGCGAGGCCGAGGCGGCCGTGCGCGAGGGCGTGAACATCCTCGTGCTGTCGGACCGCGGCGTGAGCCCCGAGCTGGCCCCGATCCCGATGCTGCTCGCGACCGGCGCCGTCCACCACCATCTGATCCGGAAGACGCTCCGCACGCGCTGCGGGATCGTCTGCGAGAGCGCCGAGCCGAGGGAGGTGGCGCACATGGCGCTGCTGATCGGCTACGGCGCGGCGGCCGTGAACCCGTACCTGGCGCTCGCGACCATCGAGGAGCTCGTCGAGGAGGGCACGTATCTCCCCGAGGAGCTGAGCGCCGAAGCGGCGCGCACGAATTTCGTGAAGGCGAACGACAAAGGCTTGCTCAAGACCTTCGCGAAGATGGGCATCTCGACGCTGCAGTCGTACCGCGGCGCGCAGATCTTCGAGTCGATCGGCCTCGACCGCGCGCTGGTCGCGCGCTGCTTCGCGGGCACGGCGTCGCGCGTCTCCGGCGTCGGCTTCGACGTGATCGCGCGCGAGACGCTGCTGCGCCACGCTCGCGCGTTCGCGCGCGAAGGCTTCACGTATCCCGAGCTCGATCCCGGCGGGCTGTATCAGTGGCGCACGCGCGGTGAGCGGCACACGTTCAATCCCGAGACCGTCTCGAAGCTCCAGACCGCGGTGAAGCGCGACAGCTTCGAGGACTACAAGGACTTCTCGAAGGCGGCCGACGCGGACGCCGAGCACGCCTCGACGTTGCGCGGCCTGTTCCGCTTCAAGCCCGATCGCCCGGCGGTGTCCATCGACGAGGTGGAGCCGATCGAAGCGATCGTGAAGCGCTTCTGCACCGGCGCGATGAGCTACGGCTCCCTTTCCATCGAGGCGCACCAGACGCTGGCGGTCGCGATGAACCGCCTCGGCGGCCGGAGCAACACAGGGGAGGGCGGCGAGGACCCCGACCGCTTCACGCCGGATCCGAACGGGGATCTGCGCCGCAGCGCGATCAAGCAGGTGGCGTCGGGTCGGTTCGGCGTGACGAGCTGGTACCTCGTGAACGCCGACGAGCTGCAGATCAAGATGGCGCAGGGCGCGAAACCCGGCGAAGGCGGCGAGCTTCCGGGCCACAAGGTGGACGAGAAGATCGCGAAGACGCGGCACTCGACGCCGGGCGTCGGGCTGATCTCACCGCCGCCGCATCACGACATCTACTCGATCGAGGACCTTGCGCAGCTGATCTACGACCTCAAGAACGCGAACCGCCATGCGCGCGTCTCGGTCAAGCTGGTGTCGGTGTCGGGGGTCGGCACGATCGCGGCCGGGGTCGCGAAGGGCAAGGCCGATGGCGTGCTGATCAGCGGCCACGACGGCGGGACGGGCGCCTCGCCGCTCGCTTCGATCAAGTACGCCGGGATGCCCTGGGAGATCGGGCTGGCCGAGACGCAGCAAACGCTCGTCCTGAACGATCTGCGTGGGCGGATCCGCGTCCAGACCGACGGCGGGCTGAAGACGGGGCGCGATGTGGCGATCGCGGCGTTGCTCGGGGCCGACGAGTTCGGATTCTCGACGGCGCCGTTGGTGGCGATGGGCTGCATCCTGATGCGCGTCTGCCACCTGAACACCTGTCCGGTCGGCGTCGCCACGCAGGACCCGGAGCTCCGCAAGCGCTTCGCCGGAACTCCGGAGAGCGTGATGCGCTACCTGCTCTTCGTGGCGCGCGAGATGCGCGAGCACATGGCGCGGCTCGGCTTCCGCACCGTCGACGAGATGATCGGCCAGGTGCAGTGCCTGGACGTGGACAAGGCGCTGAACCACTGGAAGCAGAAGGGTCTCGACTTCTCCGAGATCCTCTACAAGCCGGACGTTCCGAACGCGCTCTACAACTGCGAGAAGCAGCGGCTCGAGGCGGAGCTGCTCGACGTGCTCGACATGAAGCTGCTCGAGCGAGCGCGGCCGGCCCTCGAGCGGGCCGAGCCCGTCGTGATCGACCAGGCGATCCGGAACACCAACCGCACGCTCGGCGCGATCCTGGGCTCCGAGGTATCGCGGAAGCACGGCGAGCAGGGCCTGCCCGAAGACACGATCACGCTGCGGCTCACGGGGAGCGCGGGGCAGAGCCTCGGCGCCTTCTGCCCGCGCGGCCTGACCTTCCTCGTCGAGGGCGATACGAACGACTACTGCGGCAAGGGCCTCTCGGGCGCCAAGATCGTGGTGAAGGTGCCCGAGCGTGCGAGCTTCGACCCGGGCGAGAACATCATCACCGGCAACGTGGTGTTGTACGGGGCGACGAGCGGCGAGGCGTACTTCCAGGGCGTGGCCGGCGAGCGCTTCTGCGTGCGCAACAGCGGCGCCTCGGCGGTGGTCGAGGGCGTGGGCGACCACGCGTGCGAGTACATGACGGGCGGCCGCGCCGTGATCCTCGGGAAGACGGGCCGCAACTTTGCGGCCGGCATGAGCGGCGGCATGGCCTACGTGCTCGACGAGGACGGCAGCTTCTCCGGCCGCGTGAATCCGGAGACGGTGGACCTCGACCCGCTGACGCCGGAGGATCTCGAGATCGTGCAGCGCATGGTGAGGCGCCACTTCCAGTACACCCGCAGCAAGAAGGCGGACGAGGTGCTGCGCAAGTGGGACACCTACGCGCCCCGCTTCGTGAAGGTCTTCCCGAGGGACTACAAGCGAGCGCTCACCGACCGGATCGCAGCGGGGAGCGGGAATGGCTGACGTCCGGGGCTTCCTCAAGCACAAGAGGGAGTCGACGCCCTACCGGCCGGTGGAGGAGCGGCGGCACGACTGGCGCTGCGTGCAGGAGGACTTCCCCGAGGAGAAGACGCGCGCTCAGGCCGCGCGCTGCATGGACTGCGGCATCCCGTTCTGCAACCAGGGATGCCCACTCGGGAACATCATCCCCGACTTCAACGACCTCGTCTTCCGCGACAAGTGGGAGGACGCGCTCTCCCGGCTCCACTCCACCAACAACTTCCCCGAGTTCACCGGCATGGTCTGCCCCGCGCCCTGCGAGCAGGCTTGCGTGCTCGGCATCAACCAGGACCCGGTGACGATCAAGCAGGTGGAGTGGGAGATCGTCCGGCGCGGCTGGGACGAAGGCTGGATTCGCCCCGTGCGGCCCGAGCGGCGCACCGGGCGGTCCGTGGCCGTGGTGGGCTCTGGCCCGGCGGGCCTCTCCGCGGCGCAGCAGCTCACGCGCGCAGGACACACCGTCACGGTCTTCGAGAAGGCCGACCGGATCGGCGGGCTGCTCCGCTACGGGATCCCCGACTTCAAGCTCGAGAAGTGGGTCATCGACCGGCGCCTCGAGCAGCTGCGCGAAGAGGGCGTGATCTTCCAGCCGGGCGTGCACGTCGGGGCGGACTACACCGTCGCGGACCTCCGCAAGAACTTCGACGCGATCCTCCTCTGCATCGGTGCGGAGGCCCCCCGGGACCTCGAGGTTCCCGGGCGCGAGCTGGCTGGCGTGCACTACGCGATGGACTTCCTGCCGCAACAGAATCGCCGCGTCGCGGGGGACACGGTGCCGGCGTCGGAGGAGATCCTGGCGTCGGGCAAGCACGTCGTGATCCTCGGCGGAGGCGACACCGGCTCCGACTGCATCGGCACCTCGCACCGGCAGGGCGCGCGCTCCGTGACGTCGATCGAGCTGCTGCCGCGGCCTCCCGAGGGGCGGCATGCCTCGGAGCCGTGGCCGAGCGCCAAGCGTTACTACTTCAACGTGTCGAGCTCGCACGCAGAGGGCGGGGAACGCAGCTACGCGATGATGACCACGCGCCTCTCTGGGCAGGGCGGACGCGTCGAGAAGCTGCATGGGGTGCGCGTCGAGTTCGATCGCGACCGGCTCGAGCGCCCGGTTCCGCAGTCGATGCGCGAAGTTCCGGGCAGCGAGTTCGAGCTGCCCGCGAATCTGGTGCTGCTCGCCATGGGCTTCGTGCACCCGGTCCATGCGGGGCTCGTCGAGGGCCTCGGCGTGGCCCTCGATCCGCGCGGCAACGTGAAGGCGGATACGATTGGCTTCGCGACGAGCGAGCCCGGGGTCTTCACCGCGGGCGACTGCCGGCGCGGGCAATCGCTCGTGGTCTGGGCGCAGTGGGAGGGACGCGAAGCGGCGCGCGCCGTGGATGCGTATCTGCGCGGCTGGTCGCATCTCCAGCGCCGGGACGCGTTCGTCTAGCGCGCACAAACGCCGGTTGGTCTTCTCCGGGAGGCCGCGGCGGCGAAGGTCGTCTCTTCCCCTGCACTCGGCGCCGTGCGCGTGTTACGTTTCGATCGACGCAGGGGAGGGGCGGTATGAGCGAGCGCGGGGAAGCAGCGCGCGGCAGCCGCGGGGGCGTTCCGGATCTCGACAACTTCGAGCGTCTCGAGCGACTCGTGCGGGACCTGGTGGCCCGTCATCTTGTGCTCCGTCGCGAGCACGCCTCGCTGCGCCACGCGTTGGCCGAGCGCGAGGCGCGGCTGCGTGGCTTGGACGCGCGGGTGCGCGAGCTGAATCAGGCCCGGCAAGACGCCGTGAAGCGCATCGACGACCTGATCACCCAGCTCGAACGCGTCGAGGAGCAGCTCGAGCGGCGCCAGGCACCCGCGGCGGAAGCCTCTTGAGCCAGAAGCACACCGTGCCGGTGACGATCCAGGGGCGTGAGTATCGCATCCGTGCCGACGGCGACCCGGCTTCGGTGCAGCGCGCGGCCGAGCTTCTCGACGAG
>CAVQUJ010000010.1:0-367500 GCA_963716895.1 uncultured delta proteobacterium | reverse complement strand
AGGCGAAAAGAACCCCGGCGAGGGGAGTGAAATAGAACCTGAAACCGTTTGCCTACATACAGTGGGAGCACGATGGCGTCTTCGGACGCTAAGTGTGACCGCGTACCTTTTGTTTAACGGGTCCGCGAGTTACTCCTCGGCAGCATGGTTAAGCCGTCAGGCGTAGCCGTAGCGAAAGCGAGTCTGAATAGGGCGCTCGTTGCCGGGGGTAGACCCGAAACCGGGTGATCTACCCATGGCCAGGTTGAAGCTCGGGTAATACCGAGTGGAGGACCGAACCGCAGCAGATTGAAAACTGCCCGGATGAGCTGTGGGTAGGGGTGAAAGGCCAATCAAACCCGGAGATAGCTGGTTCTCCCCGAAATATATTGAGGTATAGCCTCACGTGATCACCACCGGAGGTAGAGCACTGGATGGGCTAGGGGCCCTACCAGGTTACCGAACCCAACCAAACTCCGAATACCGGCGAGTGCAGCGTGGGAGTCAGACTGCGGGCGATAAGGTTCGTAGTCGAAAGGGAAACAGCCCAGATCGCCAGCTAAGGTCCCAAAATCCGCGCTAAGTGGGAAAGGAAGTGGGAGCGCATAGACAACCAGGAGGTTGGCTTAGAAGCAGCCATCCTTTAAAAAGTGCGTAATAGCTTACTGGTCTAGTGAGCCCGCGCCGAAAATGTAACGGGGCTCAAGCGCGGTACCGAAGCTGCGAGTTCGAGGTGCCTTCGGGTGCCTCGAGCGGTAGGGGAGCGTTCCAGTTGCCTGTGAAGCCCGATCGAGAGAACGGGTGGAGGTCCTGGAAGTGCCTATGCGGACACGAGTAGCGATAAACAGGGCGAGAAACCCTGTCGCCGTAAGCCCAAGGGTTCCTGAGTAAAGCTAATCTGCTCAGGGTTAGTCGGTCCCTAAGACGAGGGCGAACGCCGTAGTCGATGGGAAACGGGTTAATATTCCCGTACCACCAGTCATCTGTTCGACCGAAGGGGGGACGGAGAAGGGTAGCCGGGCCGGGTGTTGGACATCCCGGTTCAAGCCTGTAGGCGGGTGGCGTAGGAAAATCCGCGCCGCCATTCAAACGCCGAGAGGTGACGTCGAGAGCTTCGGCTCACAAAGCCGGTGATCCCATGCTTCCTAGAAAATCCTCGTAGGGAGGATGTCTGGTGACCGTACCGCAAACCGACTCAGGTGGGCGGGCAGAGCATGCCAAGGCGCTTGAGACAACTCTGGTCAAGGAACTCGGCAAATTGACACCGTAACTTCGGGAGAAGGTGTGCCCCGAGTCGTGAGAGGACTTGCTCCTCGAGCGTCACGGGGTTGCAGAGAGCAGGGGGTAGCGACTGTTTACTAAAAACACAGGACTCTGCGAAGTGGCCAACACGACGTATAGGGTCTGACGCCTGCCCGGTGCCGGAAGGTTAAGGGAACTCGTCAGCCGCAAGGCAAAGCGACGAACCGAAGCCCCGGTAAACGGCGGCCGTAACTATAACGGTCCTAAGGTAGCGAAATTCCTTGTCGGGTAAGTTCCGACCTGCACGAATGGCGTAACGACTTCCCCACTGTCTCGACCGGAGACTCAGCGAAACTGAATTGCCGGTGAAGATGCCGGCGACCCGCGGCGGGACGGAAAGACCCTGTGCACCTTTACTACAACTTCGCAGTGATCGTCGGTTCAGCATGTGTAGGATAGGTGGGAGGCTTTGAAGCCGGGACGCTAGTCTCGGTGGAGCCAACCTTGAAATACCACCCTTGTTGTGCTGCCGATCTAACCTAGGCCCGTAATCCGGGTCGGGAACACTGCGTGGTGGGTAGTTTGACTGGGGCGGTCGCCTCCCAAAGAGTAACGGAGGCGCGCGAAGGTTCCCTCAGGCTGATTGGAAACCAGCCGTAGAGTGCAAAGGCATAAGGGAGCTTGACTGCGAGACTGACAAGTCGAGCAGGTGGGAAACCAGGTCTTAGTGATCCGGTGGTTCCATATGGAAGGGCCATCGCTCATCGGATAAAAGGTACGCCGGGGATAACAGGCTTATCTCCCCCAATAGTTCACATAGACGGGGAGGTTTGGCACCTCGATGTCGGCTCGTCACATCCTGGGGCTGAAGCAGGTCCCAAGGGTTCGGCTGTTCGCCGATTAAAGTGGCACGCGAGCTGGGTTTAGAACGTCGTGAGACAGTTCGGTCCCTATCCGCCGTGGGCGCAGGAGACTTGAGAGGATCTGTCCCTAGTACGAGAGGACCGGGATGGACGAACCGCTGGTGTACCGGTTGTTCCGCCAGGAGCACCGCCGGGTAGCCAAGTTCGGAAGGGATAACCGCTGAAAGCATCTAAGTGGGAAACCCACCTCAAGATGAGGTCTCCCTGGGAATTTATTCCCCTGAAGGGCCGTCCGAGACGAGGACGTTGATAGGCCGGAGGTGGAAGCGCGGCAACGCGTGGAGCTGACCGGTACTAATCGCCCGTGAGGCTTGACCACCTCTCTCCGCTGTTGCGGAGGTGGGTCGAGCTCGCGCTCCGAAGCCCTACTTAGCTGGACCCAGAAAACTATTCGGTTGCAAAGACCGAATCTGATCTCGACGATTTATCCCACCGTCCATGGAGCGGGGGCCACACCCGTTCCCATTCCGAACACGGAAGTTAAGCCCCGCATCGGCGATGGTACTGCCAGGTTTCCTGGTGGGAGAGTAGCTCGACGGTGGGACCTCTTGGCGCCCCGCCGGTGCCCCTCGTGGCGAGGGGCACCGGCGGGGCGTTCTGCGCCGCGCGGTGCACTCCTCGAAACATGATCCGCGCTCCGATCCTTTTGCTCGCCCTCGGCGTCATCTATGCGGCGACGTTCGTCATCGCGGACGGCCTGCGCTTCGACCCCGTCAAGGACGAGATCCACTTCCAGGAGAGCGCGCGGATCTTCGCGGGGCCCTTCGGCCTGGACGAGCTCCGGTCGTACCCGGAGGTGGTGACTCCCCTCGCGCTCGTCGTGTGGGGACAGCTCGAGCGCGTCACGGGCGACGGCCTCTGGGCCGGACGCTGTTTGAACCTCGCGCTGTCGTTCGGACTCGTCTGTCTGGTCGCCTTCGCGCGACCGCCCACCTCGCCGAGAAGCGCCCTGGCTGCGGCGGGCCTGCTCTTGTTCCCGTACACGCTGGGATTGTCGCCGTATCTCTATACCGACATCATGGCGGCCTTCGTGGCGGGTCTCGGCACGCTGGCTGTGCTGCGCCGCCGGCCTGGCTGGGCGTTCGTTGCCTTCAGCGTCGCGATCGCCGCGCGGCAGTATCTCGTCCAGATCCCAGCGGCCTTTGCTGCGGCCGAGGCGCTCGCGTGGTGGCGGGGTGCGCCGGAGCGCTGGAAGACCGCGCTCGCGTGCGCTGCGGCGGCCGCGACCCTCGGCGGCTGGGTCCTGTTCTTCGGGGGACTCGCTCCGCGAGCAGGCCTCGACGCCTGGATCCCGCTCTATCCCGCTCCCATGCTCGATCCCTCTGCGTTCATTCTCCACTACGGCCTCTATGCGCTGACCGGGATCGGTGCGTACTTCGTCGTCGTCGAGGCCATGTTGTTCCGCGAGCGACCCCGGCGGGCGCAGCTCCTCGAGCCGCGCAGCCTCGTCGTGGCCCTCGCGCTGGCGGTGCTCTTCGTCGCGGATCCGCCGATTCTGACGGCGTCGCACCCGGGTGGGCCGATCGGGCGGGTGTTCCGGATCGTGCTTCCCTCGCCGGAGTTCGACCTCCCGCGCGTCGCGGTCTACTACGTCCTC
Source organism: uncultured delta proteobacterium (assembly GCA_963716895.1). Lineage (GTDB taxonomy): Bacteria > Myxococcota_A > UBA9160 > UBA9160 > UBA6930 > JBFIYM01. The sequence goes on along the minus strand of CAVQUJ010000010.1, from coordinate 363,759 downwards.
GCGCTGCTCGCTGCGCTGCGTTTCTCGCGCAGACTCGACACCGCGTTCTGGGTCGTCGCTGCCGGGGTGGTGCTCTCGATGAAGCAGCAGATTCCGTGGGAGAAGTACCTGCTGCCGACGCTCAGCACCCTCTGGCTCCTGCGCGCCTCGGGCGATCTCGCTCCCTACGGCGTTGGTGACCGTACGGAGGCGGCGTCGAACGGGTTCACGAAGCAGTCGTCGCCGAGCCCGCGATTCAGCACGTAGGCACCGCCGTTCGTCCCGAAGATGTTTCCCGAGACGAAGGTTCGGCGAGGTCTCTCCGCAGCGCTCTCGAACAGGGACGGCGGGTACCGCCGGTCGGTGTCCGCGGCCGCGTACCCCGCCGCCTGGAGCACCGTCGGGAAGATTTCGTAGGCGCTGGCTTCGTCGAGCAGGCGAGCCGAGAAGCGCTCGGCGACCGCCGCTCGCGTTCGCGGTCCGAAGGCGAGCAACAGGAGAGGCACCGAAGCCTGCTCCGGCGGAGGATCGATCACGGTCGCGTGCGGTGAGATCTGCCGACCGATCGTCTTCTCGTCGGCGAGCCATTGGCCGTGGTCGGACGTGTAGATCACCAGCACCTCCTTGCCCGTGTCTTCGAGTTCGCCCGAGAGCTCGTGAAGGAAGTGATCGGTCGTCCACCGAACGGCGTTCCAATAGGTCGTACGGATCCTCCGAGGCCCGCTCTCGCCGCCCCCCGAGAACGGTCGCTCGTCGGGGGGCGACTTGTCGTCATAAGGGAGGTGGGCGCCCGTCTTGATGAAATAGGTGAAGGTCTTCGGATGGCCCTCGATCAGCCGACGGATTCTCGGCAACGCCGCGAAGTCGACGGCGTACTCCGGGGTGCCCGTCTCCGTCTCGCGCAGGCGCTCCACCACGTCGATGCGATGCAGGTCGAAGCCCGTCATCAGATTCGGGGGCGCATCGGAGTAGGTTTGTGCATCGATGAGGGCCGTGTAGAAGCCGGCCGCCGTCAGATACGCGAACACGTTCGGCCCACGCAGCGCAAGCAGCTTCTTGTCGGGCAGGTCGGCCGGACGCAGGCCCGTCTGCAGCACGAGATTGCTGCTCGAGCTCAGATTCGAGATGGCCGACGCGATCCCGTAGTTGAAGACATCTGCGGGTCGGCTGCTGAGCCAGGGTGTCGTCTCGACCGGAGCACCGTTCACGGCGAGCCAGTGTCCGCTGATGCTCTCGTCGACCACGAGAATGATGTGGTCGGCCAGCGCAGGCTGGCTGGGCGTGAAGTAGGGCGCCTCTCTCTCCGCATAGACCGGCAGCCGATGCTGCCAGGCCCAGGCGGTGAGGAGTGCGACGCGAACCGGTGGGGGAAACTGGTAGACCTTGCCGAAGGTCTGATCGACGACCTGATGCGCGGCGAACGCCGCCGCGAGCGGCACGCCGAGCCAGAGCCAGGATCGCAGCCGCGGCCCCACGCGAAGCGCCAGCCACACGGCGGCCGCCCCCCCGAGCAGGGCGGCGCTCGCCGCGAGTGCGTAGCGCGGCAGGAAGAAGCCGAGCGCGGCACCGAGAAAGTCCGTCTCCGTCAGGAGCAGCGACGCCTCGTGATGCGTGAAGCCGACGCCGTTCACCGCCGTCACCGCCGCCTCGATGCATGCAGCGGAGAGGGTGAGCGCAATGGTTGCAGCGCGAGGGACGCGCCGGTGACACAGGCCCACGGCGATGGCCAGCACCACGGCGAGGTATGCGGCGACATACGCCGCGGCATTCACGATCGGCCGCTCCGTGTCATGCCGTCCGAGCTGGAACTGCGCCGTACGGAGCAGGTCGAAGCGATCGATGAGACTCATGGCGACCAGGACCACGAACGCCGCTGCGAAGAGGCGCCGCGCGGTGGTCACCACGGGGCAGGACCTGCGCCGCGCGCATCACCCGCGCCCGCTCCAGCGTTCACGACGCACATGTTGCGGTAGTGCTGCCACGCCGAGGCGATCCAACGCAGCGCGAGCTCCTCGCGGTGAGGTGCGGTCTCGGCGGTCGCGGCGCCTCCGGCGAGGAAGACGGTGAGCGGAAGCCGGCCGTTGCGCAGCTCCCGGAACGCCCCGGTGAGCTGTTCCACGAAGGGCTGAGCGATCGGTTCGTTCCCGAACGCATAGAGGTACGCGACGACTTGGAACGCCTCGCGGCCGGTGGTTCGCACGACGTGCACCGGCAGGGGTCCGCCGGGTGCATCGACGAGTTCGAGACGCACGGTCTCCGGCTCGACCACCTTCGGCATGAGCCCGAGCGGGCGCTCCGCGGCCTTGAAGACGCTGTAGTTGCGCACGATCCGGAACAGCAGGGGATCGCGCGGGAAGAGCTCGTCGGGAATGTGGCCCTCGCTCCACTGGATGATGTCGGCGCTGCGGAGCTCCCGGCGCTCGCCCTCGGGCTGGGAGCCCGGGATCAGGCCGGTCACGCCGAGCACGTCGGGGTGGGCACAGGGGTCGGTGCGCTGCGGTCGAAGCCAGCGCGGCCACACGATCGCGCCGCACGCGAGGGCGAGCACGACGATCGGGATCACGAAGCGTGTCGAGAGCCTCATGCCGTCGCCGGCGCCCCGGCAGCGCGCGTGTTGGCGATCGCGAGGAGGGCGATGAGCACTCCGATGAAGGTCGCCACGCCCGACGCCTCGTGGATCGGAGTATCCAGCAGTCGGTTTCCGAAGGTCTGCGCGAGCAGCACGAGCAGCGTCACGCGCACGACGTTCGCTGCGACGGCGAGCGCCGGCGCCGAGAGGATCAGGAGGGCTCGGCGCCAATGCGAGGCGCTGAGCGCCGCCAGTACCAGTGCCGCGGCCATCGACGCGTAGAGCGTGGCGACGCCGCTGCAGGCGTCCGCCACCATGAAGCTCTGCCGCGGCAGGATCAGCTGCGTGCCCTCGCGCATGGCCGTGAGGCCGAGCCCGTGCAGGAGCGGCAGTACGAGGCTCGCGGTGAGCGTGCGAAGCGCGAGCGGTGTCCCCAAGGTGTACGGGATCGGGACGAGCAGGATCCCGATCAGCAGGGGAACGCGCAGGGCCGACGTGCGGCGCGGCCCGAGCAGCAGCAGCGACAGCCCGAGCAGGGCGAGCAACAGCCCTACCGCGCCGACGTAACGGGTCTGCGCGTTCGCATCGATCACGGCCAGCGCCAGGCCGGCGCCGAGCGGCAGGAAGCCCCAGGCCGACGCCTCCGCGGGCCCCGTGTCGTCTCGGAGCGCGTTGCGCGCGAGCCACGCCATCACGAAGGGGACGAACAGCCCGTGCTCGTTGGACCAGACGCTGCGGGTCCACTCGAGGTACATCCATTGCAGCGTGGGCCCGAAGACCGCGACGCCGAGCAGGAAGGCGCCCGCGGCGAGCAGGGTCTCCCGGGCGAGCCGCAGCGGCGGCGCGGGCTCCGCCACCTCGCGCCACACCGCCGAGCTGGGGCGCAGCCGCCAGGCGAGGAGGCCTGCACCCACCACGAAGCCGCCCGCCGCCGCCGGCGCGAGCTCGTTCGGGGTGAACGGGCTCACCGTGAACACCACGCCCGCGGTCACGGCCAACGCGAGCTCGCGCAGGATCGGGCCTTTCCGGGACACGACGGACTTCATCGGATGCACGGCAGCGCGGCCTTCACCACGGGGAATGGGAGAAGATGGCAGCCGTTCACATCCCTTCCCAGCCGCTCTAGCGGAAGCGTTGGAGCAGGTGGATGGCGAGATCCCTGCGCGCCGACGCGTCGAGTGCGACCGCCGGCATCGGCGGGGTCGGGGCGCTCAGGAACCCGGTGAGCGAGTCGATGTCGTAGCGCGCACCGAGCGTCCGCAGCGCCACCGGCACGACGCCGGGCTCGGCGTGCTCCGCCTCGTGGCAGCCCGCGCAGCCGAGAGCATTCCAGTGCGCGTCGCCGCGCGCGCTCGCGGCGGCGAGATCCTCGGCGTCGAGCCCTGCGAGCGGGTCGCCGCGGTCGGACCGCGGCGGCGCCGCGGGCGGTAGCGCCGCGCCCTCTCCGGACCTCACGATCCGATACACGGCGCCGGCGTAGTCGTCCGACACGAAGATGGTGCCGTCGGCGGCCTCGGCTACGTCGACGGGTCGGCCGATGACGTCTTCGTCGAGGAGGAAGCCGGTCAGGAAGTCCTCTTCGCGGATCGCGCCGTCCGCGTCCCAGGCGAGCGATACGACTTTGTACCCGTCCTTGTGCGTGCGGTTCCACGAGCCGTGCAGCGCGACGAGGGCACGGCCCCGATACGGCTCCGGCTGCCGTTCGCTCCGCAGGAAGACGATGCCGAGCGGCGCATTGTGCGGGCGGAAGCCGTGCGCGGGTGGGAGCGAAGCGGCCGCGCGCGCCTCGTTGCCGGCGCCGAAGTCGGGGTCGAGGTGGCGATCTCCGTACGCGACCGGCCAGCCGTAGTCACCTCCTTCGACGACACGGTTCAGCTCGCAGGGAGGCTCGTCGTCGCCGAGCAGATCGCGGCCGTTGTCGGTGGCGTACAGGTCCCCGGTGCCCGGCTGCCAGTCGAAGCCCACGGCGTTGCGAAGGCCCTTGGCAAAGATCTCCCCGTCGCCGCCCTCGAGCGGGAAGCGCAGCATCGCCGCGCGCCGCGCGTCTTCTTCGATGCACACGTTGCAGCTCGAGCCCACCGTGACGTAGAGCCGCTCGTCCGGCCCCACGCGCACGGTGCGCGTCCAGTGATTCCCGCCGGCCGGCAGGCCGGTGACGATCCGTTCCGGGTCGCCGACCCGCTTGCCGGATTCCGCGTCGTAGCGGATGCGCGCGACCGCGGAGCCCTCGCCCACGTAGAGCCACTCGCCGTGGAGGTCCATGCCGTGCGGCTTGTCGAGCCCGCCGATCAGGACCTCCTGGCCGTCGGGCCGGCCGTCACCGTCGGCGTCGCGCAGCAGGCGGATGATCGTGCCTTCGCGCGGCACGCTCACCAGCAGATCGCCGTTCGGCAGCGGCCGCAGGAAGCGCGCCTTCGGAACCTCGGCGTAGAGGCTCACCGCGTAGCCGTCCGCCGCGCGGATGCGGGCCCCGAAGGCCTCGCTCTTCGGCGGAGCGGCGCCCCACCCGAACAGCGAGTTCGTGATGGGAGCGTTCACCGCGAGGCGCTCGGGCAGGAGCTGGCAGGCGAAGAACGCGCCGACCACGACGACCACGAGTGCGATCCCGATCCGTAGGAGCCAGCGCATGCCGGCCGCGGAGCATATCCGTTCGAGGCTCGGGCATCCTCGAAATCCGGCCGACCCCCACGGGGAAACCTTGACTTGGAGCGGCCGCCGAGGCACCTATTCGCGCTCTCGAAGCGCCGGGGTAGCGAATGCAGCGCGTCCGCAAGGGTGACGTCGTCCAGGTCATGATCGGGCACCGCAACGATCGCGGGAAGCAGGGCCGTGTGCTGGCGGTCGACCGCGAGGGCGAGCGCGTGCGCGTGGAAGGCGTGCGCGTGCAGAAGCGGCACCTGAAGCCGGGGCGGCGGGGCGCCAAGACCGGCGGCATCGTGCCCACCGAGGGCTTCGTTCACGTTTCCAACGTGATGCTGGTGGATCCGAAGGACCGCAAGCCCAGCCGCGTGCGCGTCGAGCTCCGCGAGGGCAAGCGCCAGCGCGTCTTCGTTCGAAGCGGTGAGCCCGTGCCCGAGCCGGCCCGCAGCTAGGAAGAGAGGCCATGGCGAAGAAGGGCAAGCGCGAGAAGATCAAGCTCGAGTCCTCGGCGGGGACGGGGCACTTCTACACCACGAGCAAGAACCGCACGACCACGCCCGACAAGCTCGAGTTCAAGAAGTACGACCCGATCGCGCGCAAGCACGTCGTCTACAAAGAGACGAAGCTCAAGTAACGAGCGCCGCGTGGCGGCGCGCGCAGTGAGCCCACGCGAGGCTTTGCCTCGCGTGAGGCGAACGGAGCCACGACAGCGGGTCGGCGTCAGCCGGCGCGGTCGAACGCCTCAGCGAGCACCTCCGACGGCGCGGTCTTCCCGGTCCACAGCCGGATCTGCTCCACGGCCTGCTCGACCAGCATCCACTTGCCGCCGATCGTGCGGGCGCCGCGCGCGCGCGCGTCGCGCAGCAGGCGCGTGTCGGGCGGATCGTAGACGGCGTCGAGCACGACGGTGGAAGCGCGCAGCGCGCTCGCGGCGACCGGCGATTCGTCGCTCCGGAGCCCGACGCTGGTGGTGTTGACCAGCACGTCCCAGTCGCGCTGCGCGAGGGAGTCGAGCGAACCCGCCCCTGCTGCGCCGAGCTGGCGCGCGAGCGCCTCCGCACGGGCGGGCGTTCGGTTCAGCACCGAGACGCTCGCGCCGTGCTCGAGGAGCGCGAACACCGCGGCGCGCGCCGTGCCGCCCGCGCCGAGCACGACCGCCTTCCGGCCGCTGAGCTTCGTCTCGCGCTCGAGCGCGCGAGCGAGGCCGAGCCAATCCGTGTTCGAGCCGTGCAGGCGGCCTCCGCGGAGCGTCACGGTGTTCACCGCGCCGATGCGGCGCGCGGTCTCGTCCACTTCGTCGAGGTGGGCCATCACCGCCTGTTTGTGCGGAATCGAGACGGCGAGCTGCTTGACTCCGAGCGCGCGCGCGCCGGCGATGGCGGCGGCGAGCCGCTCCGGGGGAACGTCGAACGCCACGAAGGCCGCGTCGATGCCGAGCGCCGCATAGGCGGCGTTGTGCATGGCGGGCGAGCGCGTGTGCGCGGCCGGATGCAACACGATTCCGCAGAGCGCGGTGGCGGGGGAGATGCTCACGGCGCCTCGGCCCACGGCAGCACGAGCAGCTTGCCCTGTTCCGACGGCCGCTCGAGCGCATCGAACGCGGCGGGCACCGCGTCGAGACCGACGCGCTCACTGATCATCGGGCCGGGCCGGATGCGCCCGTGCTCGAGCAGCTCCACCGTCCGTTCGAAGTCGCTCCTCTCGTAGGCCATCACGAACTGGAGCGAGGCCTCCTTCAGCACCGCGGTCGCCGGCTGGAAGGTATCCGGCGGAATGCAGACGCCGGCCACCACCACGCGCCCCCGGAAGCGGACGCGATCGATGCACGACTGGATCAAGCCGCGCGCGCCGACCGCTTCGAACACGACGTCGGCGCCGCCCGGAGCGTAGGCGTCGAGGACTGTGCCGAGGTCGTCACGCTCTGGATCGACGACGCGCGTCGCACCGAGCCGCTCTGCCAGCGCGCGGCGCCCGGCTGCCCGCTCCGACACGATCACCTCCGCCGCGCCGAAATGCCGCGCCCAGAGCGCGAGAGCCAGGCCGATCGGCCCGGCGCCGACCACGAGACAGCGCTCGCCGGGCCCGAGCCCGCTCACGCCCACCGCGTGCAGGGCCACCGCGAGCGGCTCCACCAGCGCGCCGTGCGCATCGTCCACGCCGGCCGGCAGCCGCACCACCTCGTGCGGCGCGACGGCGACGTACTCCGCGAACGCGCCCGCCGCCTGGCCGAGCCCGAGCGTGCGCTGCTCCGCGCAGTACATGCCGAGCCCGCTCTTGCAGCGCGCGCAGCGGCCGCACGACAGCACGGGCAAGGCGCACACGCGCTCGCCGGCCCGCAGCCCGCCGGCCGCTTCGACGACCTCCCCGCTGAACTCGTGGCCCATGATCGCGCCGGCGGGCAGGAAGCCGCCCTGGTGGAGGTGCAGATCGCTCCCGCAGATGCCGCACGCCGAGACGCGCAGCACCGCCTGGCCGGGCTCGGGCGTCGGGTCGGGCACGTTCTCGACGGCGAGCCGGCGCGGACCGGCGACGACCACGGCGCGCATCGCAACCTCCAGAAGAGCCGCGAAGTTACAGTAGACTCGTGCGCCGAACAGGACGGAGAAGAGCGTGGCGCGTGTCGCGATCCTGATGGGGAGTCCGAACGACTACGAGGAGCTGAAGCCCGCCGAAGAGGTGCTCGGGCGGCTCGGCGTGGAGACCGACGTGCGCGTGATCTCGGCGCACCGCACCCCGGAGCGGCTCACGCGCTTCCTCGCCGGCGCCGAGGATGCGGGCATCGAGGTCGTGATCTGCGGCGCGGGCGGCGCCGCGCATCTCGCCGGCGTGACGTCGGCGCACACGCTCCTGCCCGTGCTCGGCGTGCCCATCCAGAGCTCTCCGCTCTCGGGCCTCGACTCGCTGCTCTCCACGGTCCAGATGCCGGGCGGCATTCCCGTCGCCACGTTCGGCATCGGCCGCTCGGGCGCGAAGAACGCGGGCCTGTTCGCAGCGGCCATCCTCGCGCGCCGCGACGCGGCGCTGCGCAAGCGGCTCGAGGAGTACCGCGCGCAGGAATCCGCGCGCGTGCCGGAGCGCCCCTGACGCAAGCGCCGGTCCGCCGGCGCGCGCAGTGAGCCGAAGGCGAACGAAGTCACGACAGCAAGCGCCGGTCCGCCGGCGCGCGCAGTGAGCCGAAGGCGAACGAAGTCATGACAGCCGGTCGCTCGCGCGGCCGAGCGCGGCCTTCAGGTCCTGCCAGACGAGGCGCCGGTTCTCCTCGGTGTACTGCCGCAGGATGAAGGCCGGATGGAAGGTCGGCATCAGCGGCGTGCCGCGGTACTCGTGCCACACGCCGCGCACGCGCGTGATCGAGACGTCGCGACCGAGTAGCAGGCTGGTCGCGGGGCGCCCGAGCGCCACGATCACCTTCGGCGCGACCGCGTCGATCTGCTCGTCGAGGAACGGCCGGCACGCGGCGATCTCGTTCGGCAGCGGCTCGCGGTTCTGCGGCGGCCGGCACTTCACGATGTTGCAGATGTAGACCTGCGAGCGCGGGATGCCCATCCCGCGCTCGATCATGCGCGTGAGCAGCTCGCCCGCGCGGCCCACGAAGGGGAGGCCGCGCTTGTCCTCCTCGGCGCCCGGGCCCTCGCCGACGAACAGGATGTCGGCGTCGGGGTTGCCGTCGCCGAACACGATGTTGCTGCGGCCCTGCGAGAGCGGGCAGCGCGTGCAGTCGCCGAGCCGCTCGCGCACCTGCTCGAGCGTGGGCCGCGGGCCGGTGTGCGCGGGGGCCAGCAGCTCCGCCTGCGCGGGAGCCACGGTGCGGGCGGTGCGCGCCGGAGTCAGCCGCGCATCGACGCCCTCCTCGAGCCACTCGCTGAGCCAGGCGCGCGCCGCGCCGAGCGTCGCGCGCAGCTCGTCGCTCAGCGCCCGGTCCATCGTGGCTTCCGTTTCTCGAAGAAGGCGGTGATGCCCTCGCGCGCGTCGTCGCTGCGCGAGACCAGCACGATCGCGTCGCGCAGGTACGCCAGAGCGGCGTTCGTCTCCATCTCGGCCATGGTATAGAGCGCTTCCTTGCCGAAGCGCAGCGCGAGCGGCGAATAGCCCGCCAGCTGCTCCGCGAGCGCCGCCACGGCGCGGTCGAGGTCGCCATCCGGGACGACGCGCGTGGCGAGACCGAGGTCGTGCGCCTCCGCGGCTGGCACGCGCCGGCCGGTCAGTACGAGATCGATCAGCACCTTGCGGCTCCCGACCGCCCGGAGGATCGGGGCCGAGACCATCAGCGGGAGCAGGCCGAGCCCGATCTCGGGCAGGCCGAACACGGCGCTCTCCGCGGCGATCGTGAAGTCCGCGGCCACCGCGAGTCCGCAGCCGCCGGCCAGCGCGAAGCCCGGCACGCGGGCGATGACGGGCTGCGGCGCCTGCTCCATCGCGCGCATCACGCGCGCCACGCCGTCGAAGTGGCGCCGGCTCTCGTCGAGGCTCGCGTGGCCGAGCACCTCGGCCAGGTCCGCGCCCGCGCAGAAGGCCCGATCCCCGGCGCCGCGCAGGACGATCACGCGCACCGCGTCGCGCGCCGCCGCGTCGGCGAACGCCTGCTCGAGCTCGTACAACGTGGCGCGATCGAGCGCGTTGCGCTTGTCCTCGCGATCGATCGTGATGGTGTGGACGCCGCTCGCGCCGTCGTGCGTGGCGACGTTGCCGCTCATCCCGGGCCTCCGGCGAACGCGCGCTCGAGCAGCCCGAGCGCAGCGCTCGAGGGCAGGGCGGCGCTGCGCGCGCCGTCGATCTCGAGCTTCTCCTTGCCGTGCCGCTGCCGCATGATCTTGTCGATCACGTGGAACTCGAAGCCGGGATCATTCGCGTCGTCGTGGCAGCTGCCGCAGATCTGGAGGATCGCGCACGAGCCGCACTTGTCGCTGAGCTTGAGGATCGTGCCCTTCTTGCGGGCTCCTTCGGCGACGTGGTCGCCGCCGGGCCCGTGGCAGGACTCGCAGCCGACGCTGGCGAGCGCGGGCTGCGGCCCGCCCCCGGCCTGGAAGCCGCCCGGCTTGCCGAACCCGGTGGTGTGGCAGCGCAGGCAGTCGGCGTCACCCGCCTTGCCCTTCGCCTGGAGCGAGGCCATGGCCTTGGCGTGAGTCTGCCCGAGCCAGGCGGCGTGCTCGTCGGCGTGGCAGCTCTGGCACTGCGCGGAGCCGACGTACGCCACGTTCCCCGGGAGTAGATCCTTGCGCGGCGCGTGCCGCGCGGCGAGCAGCTTCGCGCGCTCCTCGGGCGGAAGCGCGAGATTCGCGCGGTTCGCGGCATGCGAGATGCGGGGCAGGAAGCTCGCGTACTCGAAGCCGAGCGAATGCTCCGGGTTGTGGCAGCTCTGGCACACGCCTTCGTAGGCGTGGCCCTTCACGAACTCCGGTGAGAGGTGCGGCCCGCCGCGGCCGTGACACGTCTCGCATCCCACGTTCTCGAGCGCGGGGTCGGCCTGCGCGATGTGGTAGCCGCCTTCCTTCCCGTAGCCGACGACGTGACAGCTCACGCACTCCGCGCGCCCGTCGGCGCCGTGGCGCACGAGCGTGTCGAAGGCGGTGGCGTGGTTCGTGAGCTCCCAGGTCGCCGTCTCGGCCTCGTGGCAGACGGAGCACACCTCGTTGCCGCTGTAGCCCGTCTTGTGGAGCAGCATCGGGACCGGCTGGCCCGCGAGCTTGGCGAGCCGCATGCGCAGCAGCGCCGAGTCGCGCTCGCCCGACCAGCCGTCGGTGCGCGACACGATGCGACCCTCGGCGTCCAGCAGGAAGATCACGGGCACGGCCTGCAGCGCGCCGTACTTGGTGCGGATTCTCGCGTCCGCGTCGAGCAGCACCGGGAAGTAGTCGAGCCCCTCCTCCTTCAACGTCTCCGTCACCGACCAGGTGCGATTCGCGACCGAGACGCCCACCAGCGGCGGGCGCACCGCCTCGGGCAGCTTCGCGAGCGCCTCCTTGATGAAGTGAAGGGCCTCGTGGCAGTGCGGGCAGGTGTGCAGAAAGAAGATCAGGATGGCTGGCTTGCCGCGCAGGCTCGTGAGCTCGAAGAGCTTGCCGCCCTCGAGGCGCTCGGCCGAGAACGTCGGCGCGAGGGGCAGGGAAGCGAGGCTCGCATCCTGGCGGCCCGGCAGGCGCAGCTGCGCGCGCAGGGTCTGCTCCACGCTGCCGGCGGGATCGGGGCCCTCCTCGGGGAAGTACTCCTGCCCGAAGAGCAGGTTGCCGTCGACGTCCGTGATCAGCAGCCAGACCGGCCCGCGCACGCCGATCCGCTGCGCGAGCTCACCGCCCGCGTCGGCGAACGCGCGGATCTCGAGCGGCTGCTTCGCCAGCAGGCTGCGCGCGCCTTCGACGCTGCCCGCCGCCACGCCCACGATCTCGAAGTTTTGGGCGCCGCGTTCGCGCGCGATGCTGGCCAGCGCGCGCGCCACGGTGGCGGCAGCGGGGGTGCTGGGGTCGAAGCCGAAGACGACCGTGCGCCGTCCGATCAGGTCTGCCGTACGGAACGGGGCGCCGTCCAGGTCGCGGCCTTCGAACGCGGGCAGCGGGCGCGTCTGTCGTTGATCCGGCGCAGGCGCTGCGACCGGCGTCGAGATCGCCGGCGCCGCACTGGGGCTGGGCGGCGGCTTCTGCTCACCGCAGCCGACGCCGCACGCAACCCCTGCGATCCACAGGACGAGCGTGAGGCCGGCTCTTCGCACGGCGCGGAGAGTAACGAGCCGCGCCGGTCGAGCCTAGGCGCCCACCCGCTCCAGGATGTGGATTCCGCACGCGCTGCCGAGGCCGATCACGTGCGTCAGGCCGAGCCGCGCGTTCGGCACCTGGCGCTTGCCGGCCTCCCCGCGCAGGTGCGTGGACACCTCGTAGATGTTCGCGATGCCGGTCGCGCCGAGCGGGTGGCCCTTCGAGAGCAGGCCGCCCGAGACGTTCACCGGGACGCGGCCGCCGAGCGCCACTTCCCCCGCGTCGATCATCTTGCCGGCCTCGCCCTCACCGCACAGCCCGAGGTTCTCGTAGTGGAGGATCTCGGCGGTGGCGAAGCAGTCGTGCAGCTCGACGAGGTTGATGTCCCGCGCGCTCACGCCGGCCATCTCGTAGGCCTTCTTGGCGGCCAGGCGCGTGCAGGTGTTCACGTCGGGCATCACGAGGTCGCGCTCCTGCCAAGGGTCGCTCGTCATCACCGAGGCCTTCACGCGCACGGCGCGCTTCATCAGGCCGAGCTCGCGCACCTTCTTCTCGCTCGCGAGCACCGCCGCCGCCGAGCCGTCCACGTTCACCGAGCACATCAGCTTGGTGTTCGGGTAGGCGATCATCTCGGCGTTCATGACCGTCTCGAGCGGCGTCTCGATCTGGTACATCGACTTCGGGTTCATCGTGGAGTGGTGGTGGTTCTTCACCGACACCTTGGCGAACTGCTCGAAGGTCGTGCCGTACTTGCGGGTATGCTCCATGCCCGCCTCGGCGAACACGGCCGGCATCGTGCCGGAGCCGAGCAGCCCTTCCTTCGGGATGCCCGTGCCGCCGCCCGCGCCGCCGAGCAGGCCGCCGCCCATCTTCTCGACGCCGACGGCGAGCACGAGGTCGTACACGCCGGCCTTGATCGACATCCAGGCCTCGCGGAACGCGGTGGCGCCCGTGGCGCACGCGTTCGCGCAGTTCACGACGGGGACGCCGGTCTGGCCGATCTGCTGCAGCACGCGCTGGCCGACCATCGCGTTGGCCTGGCCGAGGTTGCCGCAGTAGAGCGCCTCCATGTCCTGGATCTTGAGGCCGCAGTCGTCGAGCGCCATCAGCGCGGCCTGCGCGCCGAGCAGATCCACGGCCGGACCGGTGCCCGCCTTCTGGAACTTGGTCATGTCGATGCCGACGACGAAGACGTCGCTCATGGGATCCCCTTTCTGGCTAACGCCGGGGCTGGAAGAAGTAGGAGAGGTAGGAGTTGCCTTCCCGGTCCTTGCGGCCGAGGGCGTCCTTGTACACGACCTCGACCGGCATCCCGAGCCGGATCTTCTCGGGCACCGGCTCGACGTTGATCAGGTTGCCCTTGATCGTGCCGCCGCCGTCGAGATCGACGATGGCCGACACGTAGGGCACCTCGATGCCCGGGAACGAGCGGTGCACGATCGAGTAGACGTACAGCGTGCCTGTGTTGGCGAGCTTCACGGCCTTCATCTGGTTGCGCGCGCCGCACTTCGAGCAGATCGCGCGCTCGCCGAGGAACACCGCGCCGCACGCCTGGCACTTGTGGCCCTCGAGGTAGGGATCTCCGCCGTCCGGCAGCTTCAGGAAATCGACGACGGGGAGCGGCTTCTTGGCGCTCGCGCTCGCTTGGGCCATGGGGGTTTGGCTCCTCCTGCGCGCAGGGTCGCGCGGAATCGCGGCAGGATGCAGCGGCCCCCCCGGGCTGTCAACGCACGATGAAGGGGTTCTGACCGGGAGCGCTCTTCAGCGCGGCCGTGACTTCCTCGAGCTTCTTCTTGAAGTACGTGTTGTCCGGTTCGTACGTGAGCGCGGTGCGCAGGTTGCGCTGGGCGCTCGACAGGTCGTCGCGGTCGATGTCGCCGCGCGCCAGGTTGAAGAAGCGCCGGCCGTTCTGGGTGCGCCCCATGTGGTGGTCGATCGCTTCCTTCTCGGCCTGCGCCTCGGCCTCGGCGAGCCGGATGCGGCCGCCGAGCCCGGACGCGAGCTGCGCGTCGTAGGACTTGCGGCGGCGCCCGTCGCGCAACACCTGGTACGCCTCGCTCACGCGTCGCGCGACGCTCTCGAGCGTCGCGCGGTCGGAGTCCGGCAGGTTTCGGTTCGCGTCGGGGTGCAAGCGGCGCGTGACGGTGTAGTACGCGCGCTTCACGGCCGAAGCGGGCGCGTCGCGCGAGATCTCGAGCAGCTGGTAGTAGTCGAGCTCGTCCACCAGGCCCGCGAGCGCCCGCACCTCGGCCGCCGTGATCGCCGCTCCCACGCTAGGTCTCCGAGCTGTCCTCGTCGTCGCCCGACAGGTCTCTCATCTCGCGGTCGAAGAGCGCGTTGCCGGTCGTCTCGGGAGCGATGCCGAGGCCGCCGAGCTCTTCGAGGTCCTCCTCGATCAGCGAGCCCAGCTCCGAGTCGTCGATCGTCTCGAGCGAGCCCTCCTCGGTCACCGGCACCACGTCCGTCGTCGCCACCCGCTTCGTGCGGTCCTCGGCCACGATCGCCTCGAGCTCCTGGGCCGACAGGCCCGAAGCCAGCGTGATCGTGGTCGATGCCTTGCGCCCCGTCTCGCGGTCGCTCGCGGTCACGTTCACCAGGCCGTCGCTGTTGATCGAGAAGGTGACGTCGATCTTCACCTGGCCGCGCGCCAGCTTCTTGAAGCCGCTGAACTCGAACTGCCCGAGCAGCTCGTTCTCCTCGGCCCGGCGCGACTCGCCCTGATAGACGCGGATCTTCACCGACTCCTGGAAGTCCTGGTACGTGGTGAACGTGCGCGTCTGCTCGATCGGCACGGGCGTGTTGCGCTCGATCACCGGCTCGGCGAGGCCGCCGGCCACGCCGATGCGCAGCGAGAGCGGCGTGACGTCGAGCAGGAAGGCGCCCTGGGCGGTCCCTTCCACCAGCGTGGAGGCGTGGATCGCGGCGCCCATCGCGACGACCTGGTCCGGGTCCACGTCGGTCTTCGGCGTCTGGCCGAAGTAGTGGGTCACCGCCTCGCGGATCATGGGCAGCCGCGTCGGGCCGCCGACGAGGATGACGCCCTCGAGGTCGCGCGGCACCAGACCCGCCTGCTGCAGCGCTTCGTCGCACACCTTGAAGGTGCGCTGCACCAGGTCGCCGACCAGCGCGCCGAACTCCTGCGAGGTGAGCTTGTGCTCGAGCGTGAGCGCCTCGCCCGACGGCGACTTCGCGATGTCGGGGATGCGGATCTCGGCCTCGTCCTCCACCGACAGCGCGCGTTTCGCGTTCTCCGCAGCGAACTTGAGCTTCTCGTACGCGTAGGGGTCCTTGCGCACGTTCACGCCGTGCTTCGCCACGAACTCGTCGGCGAGCAGGTCGATCACGCGGTCGTCGAAGTCGTCGCCGCCGAGGTACGTGTCGCCGCAGGTCGCGAGCACCTCGAACACGTCCTGGCCGATCTCGAGGATCGAGATATCGAAGGTTCCGCCGCCGAGGTCGTAGACCGCGACGCGCTGCGTGAGGCCCCGGCCGAAGCCGTAGGACAGCGCCGCCGCGGTGGGCTCGTTCAGGAGGCGCAGCACCTCGAGGCCCGCGATGCGGCCGGCGTCCTTGGTGGCCTGACGCTGGTTGTCGTTGAAGTAGGCCGGCACGGTGATGACGGCCTGCGTGACCGGCTTCCCGAGCCGCGCCTCCGCGACCAGCTTCATCTCCTTCAGCACCATCGCCGCGATCTCGGGCAACGAGAACAGCTCGTCGCGGATCTTCACGCGCACGCTGTGCCCGGGGCCGTCCACGATCTCGTAGCTGTAGACGGCGCGCGCCTTCTTGACCTCTTCGGAGAACGAGTAGCGGCCGATCAGGCGCTTGCTCGAAGCGACCGTGTTGTGGGGGTCGTGGATCAGCGCGGCGCGGGCCGCGTTGCCGACCAGCACCGCTCCGTCCTTGGCGAAGTGCACCACACTGGCCGTGACGTGCTCGCCGTAGCTGTTCGCGAGCACTTCGACGCGCCCGCCGCGGGCCACCGCCACGCACGAGTTGCTGGTTCCCAGATCGATGCCGACGGCGATCTCCGCCATGGCGAGGCCTCCCGCCCGGGGCCGGCCCGGGGTCCACCTCGGGCGTATCGGCTTGCCGTGCGCGGGGTTGAGGGGCGTTTCGCACGGCGCGGCCGTGCGCTAACCCCAGCCCTTCGGCGGGCCTCGGGCCGCCCGGGGCCGAGGAGCGAGGGGGAGCGCGCATGTCCGGCCACTCGAAGTGGGCCACGATCCGGCGCAAGAAGGGCGCGATCGACGCCAAGCGCGGGAAGCTCTTCACGAAGCTGATCCGCGAGATCGTGACGGCGGCGCGCATGGGCGGCGGCGACGTGTCCGCGAACCCGCGGCTGCGGCTGGCGGTCGAGAAGGCCCGGGGCGCCAACATGCCGAAGGACACGCTCTCCCGCGCCATCCAACGTGGGACCGGCGGGGGCGAGGACACGGTGTTCGAAGAGGTCGTCTACGAGGGCTACGGCCCGGGCGGCACGGCCGTGCTCGTGGAGGGCCTCACCGACAACCGCAACCGCACGGTGAGCGAGGTCCGGAACGTCTTCACGAAGGCGGGGGCGAGCCTCGGCGCGCCCGGTTGCGTGGCGCATCTGTTCGGGAAGCGGGGACTGATCACGTTCGAGCGCCAGGAGCTCGACAGCGATGCGTTGCTCGAGGCCGCCCTCGAGGCCGGCGCGGACGACGTCCGCGACGACGGCGACCCGCTCGTGGTGGTGACGGCGCCGAACACGCTCGAGAGCGTGAAGGCCGCCCTCGAAGGGCGCGGCTTCCGCGCCGCGAGCGCCGAAGTCACGCTGGAGCCCAGCACCACGGTGCCCCTCGCGGGCGACGCGGCCGAGGCCATGCTCAAGCTCAGCGAGGCCCTCGAGGACCTCGACGACATCCAGGCCGTGTACGCCAACTTCGACATCCCCGACGAGGTCATGCAGCGGCTGGCGAGCTGACTGCCACTCCGATGCTGCGCGTCCTCTCTGTCAATCTCTGCCGCGGCCGCGCCGACGCAACGGCGCTGGCGACCCTGGTCCGTGCACTCGACGTCTCCGTGCTGGCGGTCCAGGAGCTCGGCCCGCGGCTGGCCGAGGAGCTGGCGCGACTGTTCCCGCACGGGAAGCTCGAGCCGACGCCCGAGGGCACCGGCCTCGGCATCGGGCTGCGCCATCCCGGCGAGGTGGAGCGCCTCGCGCTCCCGGAGCGCGACGCACACGTGGCCAGGCTCGGCCCCGAGAGCTGGCCCGGGCTCGGGCGCAACGTCGAGATCGTGAACGCCCACCTGGCCAATCCGGTGTTCAACGTGCCCGCGGCGTGGAGCCATCGACGCGGGCAGGTGGCCGGCCTCGCGGCCTACCTGGCGAGTGCGGAGGCGTGCCCGCGCGCCCTGGTCGGCGATCTGAACTCGACCCCGCGCTGGCCGGCCTACCGGCGCCTCGTCGCGGAGCTGGACGACGCCGCCGTGCTCGCGGCGGCGCGCTCGGGCCGCGCGCCCGGGGCGACCTGGGGCCCGTACCCGGGCGCGCCGCGCATGCTCCGGATCGACCACGTCCTGGTCAGCGCCTTCGACGTGCTGGACTTCCAGGTGGTCCCCGTGGCGGGCAGCGATCACTCGGCCGTGATCGTGGACCTCGTGGTGTGACCGGGCGCAGCGAGGTGGCTACTCTGCGCCGGCCGAGCCCCCCGCCGAGCCTTTCGTAGCGAGGCGAATCCGTTGCGCGTTCTCGGCATCGATCCTGGCTCCCTGGTGACGGGCTACGGCGTCGTCGAGCGTCGCGGCGCCGAGGTGCATCACGTGGCGCACGGCACGTTGCGGCCACCGCGCACTGCGGCCCTCGCGAGCCGCCTCGCGGCGATCCATGCGGGCGTGGCCGGCGTGATCGGCGCGCATCGCCCAGACCTCGTCGTGGTCGAGCAGGTGTTCGTGGCTGCGAACGCACGCACTGCGCTCGTGCTGGGCCAGGCTCGCGGCGTGGCGCTCGCCGCAGCGGCCGCGGCCGGGCTCCTCGTCGAGGAGCTGAGCCCGCAGCAGGTGAAGCAGGCGGTGGTCGGGAACGGCGCGGCGCAGAAGCTCCAGGTGCAGCGCATGGTGCAGCGCCTGCTCGGGCTCGCCGCGCTCCCGGCGCAGGACGCCGCGGATGCGCTCGCAGCCGCCCTCTGCCGCGCGCACCAGAGCGCGCTCGTGACCCTCCATCTCGCCCCTCGGGCGCAGCGCAGCCGAGCGAACCCGAGGCGGAGCCGCTTCGTGCTGGGGCGCGCCCGATGATCGCGCGCCTCGAGGGGCTCCTGATCGAGCGCACGCCCACGCGGGTCGTGATCGACGTCGGCGGCGTGGGCTACGAGGCCTCGATCCCGCTCTCGACGTTCGGCCGCCTGCCCGACGAGGGCAAGACGGTGGCGCTGCGCATCCACACGCACGTGCGCGAGGACGCGCTCCAGCTGTACGGCTTCGCGACCGAGCTCGAGCGCGCCGCGTTCGCGCTGCTGCTGCACGCGAGCCGCGTCGGGCCGAAGCTCGCGCAGACGATCCTGTCGGGCATCGACGCCGCGGTGCTGGTGCGCGCGATCGAGCGCGGCGACGTGACCACCCTGCGCTCGGTGCCCGGCGTCGGCGCGAAGCTGGCGGAGCGCATCATCGTGGAGCTGCGCGACCGCGTGGTGGAGCTGGTCGGGATCGAGCGCGAGTCCGCCGCGCGCGTGGCGCCGCCGGAGGACGGACGGCGCAGCGAGCTGATCTCCGCGCTCGTGAATCTCCAGACCCCGCGGCCCAAGGCCGAGCGCGTGGCCGAGGAGGTGGTGAGCGACCACGGCGCCGACGCGCCGATCGAAGAGCTGGTGCGCGCGGCCCTCCAGCGGCTGGCCCGATGAGCGCCGCCGGCGAGGGTCGCGGCGCGCTCACGCGCGAGGCGCTGCCGGAAGACCGCGGCTTCGACGACCGCCTGCGCCCGAGCACGCTCGGCGAGATGATCGGGCAGACCCGTCTACGCGAGAACCTCGCGGTCTTCATCGACGCGGCGCGCCGGCGCGCAGAGCCGCTCGATCACCTGCTCTTCTACGGCCCGCCCGGCCTCGGGAAGACCTCGCTCGCGCGCATCGTGGCGCGCGAGATGGGCGCGCCGTTCCGCGCCACGAGCGGCCCGGTGCTCGAGCGCGCCAGCGACCTGGCGGCGCTGCTCTCGAACCTCGAAGCCGGCGACGTGCTGTTCATCGACGAGATCCATCGCCTGCCCGCCGCCGTCGAGGAGATCCTCTATCCGGCGATGGAGGACTTCCAGCTCGATCTGCTGATCGGGCAGGGCCCCTCGGCGCGCTCGATCCGGCTCGACCTGCCGCGCTTCACGCTGGTCGGCGCCACCACGCGCGCCGGCCTGCTCACCTCGCCGCTGCGCGACCGCTTCGGCTGGTCCGCGCGCCTCGACTACTACCCGCCGGGCGATCTCGAGGCGGTGCTCCAGCGCTCCTCGCGGCTGCTCGAGGTGCAGCTCTCGCCCGAGGCGGGCGCCGAGATCGCGCGCCGCGCGCGCGGCACGCCGCGCATCGCGAACCGGTTGCTGCGGCGCGTGCGCGACTTCTCCGCCGTCCGCGACAGCGCCGAGGTGAACGGGGATACGGCGCGCTTCGCGCTCGAGCGCCTGGACGTGGACGAGGTGGGCTTCGACAAGCTCGACCGCGTGCTGCTGCTGACGTTGATCGAGAAGTTCGACGGCGGGCCCACCGGGCTCGACACGCT
The DNA here is from genome assembly GCA_963716895.1 of uncultured delta proteobacterium. Taxonomy (GTDB): domain Bacteria; phylum Myxococcota_A; class UBA9160; order UBA9160; family UBA6930; genus JBFIYM01. The sequence goes on along the minus strand of CAVQUJ010000010.1, from coordinate 344,163 downwards.
CGCCGCCGCGATCGGCGAGGATCGCGGCACGCTCGAGGACCTGATCGAGCCGTTCCTGCTCCAGGGCGGCTACCTGGAGCGGACGCCGCGCGGCCGCATGGCGACGCGGCGCGCCTACGAGCACCTCGGCATCGAGCGCGCCTTGCCCGGCGGCGCGGTCGGCGGCGCCGGCCAGGGGCGGCTCTTCTAGCCGGCCAGGGGCGGCTCTTCTAGCCGGCTAGGGCTGCGGGACGGCGCGCAAGCCCGCGCGCGTCCCGGGCAGCACGCCCCGGTTGTGCGCGACCCGCAAGCGCCCGTCGGCATCCAGCGGGTCGTACGCGACGAAGTCCGTGAGGCCGTCGGCGTCGAGGTCGGCGGCCACGAGGTCGCCGGTGAGCGGCAGCGGCACGGAGCCGACGATGCGGCCGAAGCCCGGGCCCGCCTCGCGCGCCTCGCCGAGCCGGATACGGAGCACGCCCGTGCCGTCGCCCCAGCACAGGTCGAGGCGACCGTCCCCGTTCCAGTCCGCTTCCGTGTACGGCAGCAGGCCCTGGACGCGCGAGGTGGAGAAGTCGAACGGGAACGACACGTCCGCCGACCAGGTCTCGACCGGCGCGCCGCCGCCGCGCGGGAGCGTCAGCACGCGGAGGCGCGCCTCCACGCGCTGCAGCGTGAGCATCCGGATCGCCTGCACCACGCCGAAGGGGACGTAGGCCTCGAGGATCTCGACGTGCCCGTCTCCGTCGAGGTCGTCGAGGCGCAGCGCGGAGTTCCCTCCCGAGAGATCGACACGGCCGCTCGGCGCCGCCATCGGATCGGCGCCGGCGCCCGTGTTCATGTGGACCGTGGTGGTGGTGCGGCTGCGCATCAGCTCACCCACCATGCGATGCACGACGAGATCGGCGCGGCCGTCGCCGTCGAGATCGCGGACGAAGGCGATCAGCGTGCTGGCGAGATGGCGGCGCTCCTCCTCGGCGGTGAAGGGCGGAAAGGGGCGCGTGCGGGTGGGCTCGCGGGGCAGGCCGTCGGCGGTGGCGCGGAACACACGCAGCTCGTAGCGGTTCGCGGCGAACAGGTCGGCGCGGCCGTCGCCGTCATCGTCGGCCAGCACGAGCATCGGCCACGATACGATGCCCGCGAGGAAGCCCGGCCGGAAATAGTTCTCGAGCGTCGGCGAGCCGTAGTCGGCGATCAGCGGCAGCGACAGCTCCTGCTCGCGGTCGCCCGGCGTGAGCGGGAGCAGGCGGGCGCCCTCCGTGCTGGGCGCGAGAGCCTCGAGGCGGCCGTCCGCATCCCAGTCGCGTACGAAGTCGAGCTGGGCGAGCTCCCAGGTGCGGGCGGGCAGGGGCAGCGCGGGCGTGACCGGCCACTCGGCCAGCGGCTCCCCGCGCGCCGAGACCACCCGGAGCCGGCGCGCCGACAGCCAGACGAGCTCGGGGCCGGGCGCGAGGCCGAGCTCGGCGGCGTCCACGGCGACCACGTCCCCCGGCACCTCGACCGGGCGGGCCGGCTCTGCGAGGTCGCGCGGCAGGAGCGTCACGTAGCGGCGCTCGGTCGGGGGGCTCTCGCGCAGCGAGATCGCGAAGACGGCGTCGCGGCCGTCCTCGCCCTGCGCGACGAAGGCATCGACGGCCCGGCCGGGCACGCGCCACTCGGTCAATGCGAACGGCTGCGTGGAGTCCTGGGCTCGCGCCGGGAGAGCGAGCACGAGCAGGGCGAGAACGGGGAGGGCCGGCGACAAGCCCGCCCAGTCTACTGACCCGGTTCGGAGACGCTCAGCCTCGCGGGCCCGTCCGCCGATACGCCAGCCGGCACAGCGGGTATCGCCGCGTGCCTGCCGTGGAAAGCGCATGATCGTTCGTCTGGTTGCCATCGCCGCTGCCCTGCCGACCCTGCTGCTCGGGGTGTTCGGCCTCTGCTCCGCGTTCTTTCCGGACCTCGGTCTCGACGACCTGCTCCTGCCGTGGGTGCGGATGGGGCTCCACGCCCTCGGAGCCGAAGGCCTCCTCCCGACCCTACGCGGGGCCGTGTCGGGAGGCGTGATGACCGCCGCCGCCGCGTGCCTGTTCTGGACTGGCTTCGCGCCGGCCGCCGGGGCCAAGGGCAAGCAGGCGGACGCCAAGAAGGGCGAACGCAACCAGATGGCGGCCGCGAGCCCGGCCCCGAGCGAGCGCGCGGGACGAAAGGTCGAGAAGCGCGCGGCCGCCCTCGCGAAGGACGGCAAGGCGCTCGAGGCGGCCGAGCTCTGCCGCGAGAGCGGCCTCGCGGATGCGGCGGTCCGCTTCTACCTCGAAGCGTCCGAGCCCGCGAAGGCCGCCGAGATCCGCCGCGACCAGAATCGCTTCGCCGAGGCGGCCGAGCTCTACCTCCAGGCGGGCAAGTTCGATCTCGCCGGCACGCTCTACGCCTCGCACAACGAGTACGAGAAGGCCGCCGACTGCTACCGCAAGGGCGGCCGCATGAGCGTCGCCGCCGAGATGTACGAGAAGGCCAACCGCTTCCAGCTCGCGGGCGAGTGCTACATGCGCTGCGAGTTCCATCGCCACGCCGCGCAGGCCTTCGTGAAGGTGCAGGACTGGGCCAAGGCCGCGCAGGCGCTCGAGCTCGCGATCCAGGAGGATTCGAACAAGGCCGGCGCCGGGCAGGACAAGGAGCTGAAGAAGCTCATCCTGCAGGCCGGCAAGCTCTACGAGGAGGCCGGCAACCTCGAAGCCGCGACCCGCGTGCTGGTGAACGGCGAGTGCTGGTCGGCGGCGGGCGAGGTCGCCATGCGCGACGGCCAGCACAAGAAGGCCGCCGACTGCTTCGAGCACGCGGGGAACGTGCCGAAGGCTGCCGAGGCGCTGCGCGCGGCGGGCGAGGACGGCCGGGCCGCGCAGATCCTCGGCGAGTACATGCGCGACAAGGGCAACCCCGAGGAGGCCGCGCGCCTGCTCGTCGAGGCTGGCGACTTCGGCGCGGCGGGCGACATCTACCGCCGGCTCGAGGACCAGAAGCTCGCGGGCGAGTGCTACGAGCGCGCCCACGACTACGCCCAGGCTGCGGAGATGTTCCGCATCGCCACCGATTGGCCGCGGGCGGCAGCCAACTACGAGCGCACCCAGCGCTACGCCGAGGCGGCGGAGTGCATGGCCCAGGCGGGCGATTCGAACCAGGAGGCGGCGCTGCTCGCGCGGGCTGGCATGGCGATCAAGGCCGCCGAGGCCCACGTTCGCGCCGGCCAGGACGACGAGGCGATCAAGGGCCTCCAGCAGGTGGCGGCGGACGCGCCGGACTTCGCGGCGGCGTCGGCGCTGCTCGGCCACATCTTCAGCCGCAAGGGCAAGCACACCCTCGCGATCAAGAAGCTGCGCCAGGCGATCGGCACCGCGGAGCTCGACGTGCGCAACATCGACCTCCACTACGCGCTTGCGACCGTCCACGAGGCGGCGGGGCAGGCGCGCGACGCCGTCGAGCTCTACGAGAAGATCCTCACGGCCGACTATCACTACCGGGACGTCGAGGCCCGACTCGAGGCCGCGCGGCCGCTGGCGCTGTCACAGGCGCAGAGCGCCGCCGCGAACCCGCCGAGCGTGCCCGAGCTCGGGGCTGCGCCCGGGGGACAGCCGGGCCGCTACCGCATCCTCGCCGAGCTCGGCCGCGGCGGGATGGGCATCGTCTACAAGGGCCACGACACGGTCCTCGACCGCCCGGTGGCCTTCAAGGTCCTGCCGGACGCGCTGCGCGACAACCCGCAGGCGCTCAAGAACTTCCTCCGCGAGGCCAAGAGCGCGGCGAAGCTGAACCACCCGAACATCGTGACGGTCTTCGACGCCGGCGAGCAGGACCGGCGCTTCTACATCGCGATGGAGTACGTGGACGGCACCACGCTCAAGGAGATCCTGAAGAAGCGCGGCCAGATCAGCCCGCCGGGCGTGGTGCACGTCGGCCTCCAGCTCTGCGAGGCGCTCCACTACGCCCACGGCCAGAAGGTCGTCCACCGCGACGTGAAGACGGCCAACGTGATGTGGACCCGCGAGAAGAAGGCCAAGATCATGGACTTCGGGCTCGCCAAGGTGGTCGAAGAGGTTCGCAACCACACCACCCTCGTGTCGGGCACGCCCTACTACATGAGCCCCGAGCAGACCCTCGGGAAGAACGTCGACCATCGCACCGACCTCTACAGCCTCGGCGTGATGCTGTTCGAGCTGGTCACCGGAAAGCTGCCCTTCCGCGACGGCAACGTGCCCTACCACCACGTGCACACGCCGGCGCCGGATCCGCGCACGCTGCTGCCCGAGCTGCCCGAAGGGCTCGCGCGCACGATCCTCCATTGCCTCGCGAAGGATCCCGAGCAGCGCCCGCAGACCGCCGCCGACGTGGCCGGCCTGCTGCGCAGCTCCCTCGGCGCCTGAGTCCGACCCGCCGACGCCCGGGTTCGACTGTGACATGCATGTCACAGCCGTAACCCGAACGTCACTCGAAATCGAAGCACCGCTCACGCTTTCGCGCGGCTCCTGTGAGCGCGGTCACGTAAGTGCCCGACTCCACTCGGAAAACCACGCAGGTCATTTCTCCCCACGGGGCTCTCCGTTTGGCATGCGCCTTGCTCATGGTCTTCCCGCTGGTCGCGGCTGATGTGCCGGTGGCCAGGACGATGGAAGCCTATCGGGGGGAAGGCGAACTCATGCAGCGGACGATTGCCGAGAAGATCTCGTGTACGGGCATCGGGCTTCATTCCGGGCAGCCGGTCCAGCTGACGCTGCAGCCCGCCCGTGCGGGCTCGGGCGTGGTGTTCGTGCGCACCGACCTCCCGCAGCCGGTCGAGGTGCCCGCGATCCATCATGCCGTGACGTCGACGCGTCTCGCGACGACGCTCGGCCGAGGCGAGGCCACCGTCGGCACCGTCGAGCACTTGCTGGCCGCGCTCTGCGGCCTCGGGATCGACAACGTGCGGGTCGAGGTGGACGGGCCCGAGATCCCGGTGATGGACGGCAGCTCCGCGTCCTTCGTGTTCCTGATTCGCGCTGCCGGCATCTTCGACCAGGGCGCGCCGCGCCGCAGCCTGCGCGTGCGCCGGCCGGTCGAGGTGCGCGACGGCGACCGGCTGATCCGGATCGAGCCGGCTCGCGACCTCCGCGTGACCTACTCGGTCGACTTCGCCCACCCGGCGATCGGCCGCCAGCAGCTCCGGAACCTCGTCATCGACGACGAGAGCTTCGAGCAGGAGATCTGCCGGGCGCGCACTTTCGGCTTCCTGCGCGAGGTCGAGGCGCTCTGGCGCACCGGCCTGGCGCGCGGCGGAAACCTCGACAACACCGTGGTGATGGACGACTTCCGCGTGCTGAACCGTGACGGCCTGCGCTGGCCGGACGAGTTCGTCCGCCACAAGGTGCTCGACCTGCTCGGCGACCTGGCGCTGCTCGGCATGCCGATCGAGGGCCACCTCGTGGTCGAGCGCGGGGGCCATGCGCTGCACCAGCGCTTCGTCCGGGCCCTGCTCGAGCACCCGAGCCACTGGACGGTCGAGTCGCAGACCTCGCTGTCCCGGCGGGTCGCCCGCACGGGCGGCGCATTGGCTCGCGCTTCGGTCTGACGCTTCCGAGGCGCCCCTAGTCCTCGGCGAGGTCTTCCAGCTCTCGCGCCAGCCGGGCCGCCGCGGCGGCGTCGGTGAAGGCGACGCCCATGCCGCCCGGGCGCGCGTCGCCGGCGTGGGCCTGCGCCTCCTGGTGCTGCCAGGTCACGCGGCCTTCGATGGCGTGGAGCGTGGATCCGCCGGGCAGGCGGAAGCGCAGCCGGATCAGCTCGCCGGGCGGTAGCGGGGCCGCGGTCTCGATGAAGAGCCCGCCGGCGCCGAGCGTCGTCGCGTACTCACAGCGCGCCTCCCCCTCGGCGTGGAAGTCCACCAGCACCCGCACGAGTCGCCGTCGAAAGCGCCTCTGGCTCCTCGGCTGCGGTCGGTAGCGGCTCAATCCGCCTCCCTAGACGTGCGGGGTCCAGGCGTCGATCAGCCGGGCGAGGAGCGCCCGCGCCTCCGGGATCACCGCCACGCGCGGGCAGAGGTCGCCCTCGGCGGTCAGCAGCCGTGCGCCCTCCGGATCGTCTGCCGCAACCCAGGCCAGGAACGCCGTCCGCAGCTCTGCCGTGCCGCTCGCGAGAGCGGCGAAGCTGGCCAGGCCGCGCAGCTCCGCGCGCCAGGCGGCGAAGTCGATCGCAGCGATCGCCGGGGCGGGCGTCTCGCCCAGCACCTTCTTGAGGCGCTTCCGGGCGCGACGGCCGAGCGCCTCGGCGAGCGCGTTCACGACGCGCCCGTCGCCCGAGACGGCCTCTTCCTCCGCGGTGAGCTGCGCCACCAGCGTGAGAGTCTCTCCGAGCTGCTCCACCGAGAGCGGCACGAGCGCAGGCGCGCAAAGGGACGCCTCGGCGGCCGTGACCTCGGCGCGGAAGCGCGCCACCGGGTCGACGAGCCCGCGCGGATCGCCCGGCGCCGACGTGCCGACGCCGAGCGCCTGTCCGATCTCCTCGGCGGCTTCCTGCCCGAGCGCGCGGGCCGTCTCCCAGACCGGATTCGCGAAGCGCGGCTTCTTGTCGAGCGGGATCGGCAGGCGCGCCGCCGCCTCCTGCCGCTCGTCGGGCGTCGCGAGCCCGAGCGCGCGCAGCAGCGAGAGCGCTGTCGCCACCGCCACGTCGTGCCCGCGCGCCCGCGCGATCCGCAGCAGGGCACGCAGCGACGCCACGCGCATGGGATTGGTGGCGAGCAGCTCGCGATGGCGAGTGACGGCCTCCTCCCAGAGCGGGGGCCGGTGCACGAGGAGATCGGCCAGGGCCTCCCGGGCCTCCGTGAGCTCGCCATCGGCGTCGAGCGCAGCGCGGTACGCGGTGAGCGCGGCGTCGAGGCTCTCGAGGGGGCCGGCCAGCAGGCGGCCGAGCTGGTGCTGCACGGGCGCGGTGAGCGCGCCGGCGTCGGCGGGCGCCGCGGCCAGGAAGGTGGTGAGCACGTCCGCAGCCGGTCGCCATTCGCCGAGGCCGCGCAGCAGGCGAGCGGCCGAGAGCGCCGCCTCGCTCGCGCGCGGGTTCTCCGCCGACGCGATGCGGTAGTGCTCCGCGGCCTCGCGCACCATGCCGCGCTGCTCGAGCGCGCGCGCTGCGACGAGTGCCACGCGGGAGCGCTCGGACGCGCCGGACGCCGACGCGAGCGCCTGCGGCGCCAGCGCGATCACTTCGGCGCCGGCGCCCCGCGCCCACAGCAGCTCGGCCAGCGTCCCCCACGCGCCGGGCGCGTGCGGCCAGGCCGCGAGTGCCTCCCGCAGCAGGGGCTCGGCGGCGCCGGCGCGGCCGGGGCGCGCTCGTTCGAGCTCCGCCGCCTGGAGCAGCCGCTTCGCGCGCGTCTCCCCGTCGGCCGCCAGCGCCGCCCATGCCGTGAACGCCCGGATCGCCTCTTCGGTCCGCCCTTCGCGCACGAGCAGTCGCGCGAGGCCGGCGTGTGCCGACTCGCGGCCCGGATCGAGCGCGACGGCTTCGCGATAGTGCCCGAGCGCCGCGCTGACGTCGCCGAGCTTCTCGAGCGCCTCCGCGAGCAGCGAGAGCTGCACCGCGCGGTCCGCGTCGGACGACGGCAGCGCGAGACGCCGCAGCAGCACCTCGCGAGCGCCGCTGGCGTCGCCGAGGGAGAGCCGCAGCTCGCCCAGCCCAGCGAGCGCCTCGGCGTGGTCGGCGTCGAGGGCGAGCACGGCGGCGAACAGGCTCGCGGCGGTCTCGCGATGGTCCTGGGCTCGCGCCGCGCGCGCACCCACCAGGGCGGTCTCGAGGCGAAGCCCAGGCGCGAGGGCCTCGTCGTCGGCGGCGGGCAGCGCGAGCGCGCGCTCGGCGGCCCGCTCCGCCACGGACAGGCGCCCGAGCTTCGCGCTCACGACCGCGAGACGCGCGTGCACGGCAGCGAGAGCGGGGTCGTCGGACACCGCCTCGCCGAGCCACGTGGCGGCCCGCTCCGGCGCCTCGGCCCAGATCAGCTCGGCGGCGCCGAGCCGGCGCACCGCAGCCTCGCGGCCCCCGGTGCAGCCGGCCGAGCGCACGAGCGCCTCGGCGGCGGGCTCGGCCCGGCCGAGCGCCTCGTGCAGGGACGCCACGCGATCCCACGCGTCGCCCAACGACGGATCCAGCTCGGCCGCCTGCTCCGCGCGGGCCAGCGCCTCGACCGGCCGGCCGAGGTCGGCCAGCGTGTCGGCGAGGCGGATGCGGTCGCTCACGCCGGCGCTGGCGCCGGGCGTGTCCATCCAGCGCCCGAACAGCAGCGCGAAGCCCTCCCGCTGACCGACGCGCTCGTGGCACTCGGCCCACGCCGCGAGCTGCGGCGGCGCGAGCGGCTCGAGCGCATCCGCGGCCGCGAAGGCGGTGAGGGCGCGTGCGAAGTCGCCGCTGCGTTCGCGGGCGAGCTCGGCGATGCGCAGCGAGCTCGCGCGGCGGCGGGCGGGCTCGCGTTCGCCGAGCACCTCGATCTCGCGCTCGAAGAGCTCGATCGCGCCGTGCCAGTCTTCCATTCCCTCGCAGAGCGCCTCGAGGGAGCGCAGCGCGACCAGGTCGGCACCGTCGAGCTCTAGGGCCGCGGCGAAGGCCGTGCGCGCGCGCGCGGTGTGATCGAGCTCGTGCCAGGCGACGCCGCCGAGCCGTCGCAGCAGCGCGCTCCGCTCCGGCACCGGTGCCGTCGGGCGCAGCGCGAGCTCGCGCTCGAGTGTGTGCGCCACTTCTTCGAAGTTGCCCAGCAGCTCGGCGCACGTGCGCAGCCCGCGCAGGGCCTCGAGCCGCTCGGGAGCCCGCGCCAGCGCCTCGCGATAGCCGGCGGCCGCGGCGGCCGGCCGCTGCAGGCGCTCCCTCCGGAGCCGCGCCAGCTCGAGCCAGCCCTCGGCATCGTCGTCGGCGGCGCGCCGCGCCAGCCGGGCCGCAAGCCTCCGCTCGAGCTCGACGGTGTCGTCGGCCCGGCGCAGCAGCGCGAGCAGCAGCTGCTCCGCCTGCTCGAGGCGTTCGCCCGCTTCCTGCTCGCGGTCGAGCAGGAGGCGCAGCTGCGCGATGGCGGCATCGACGCGGCCCAGCTCCTCCGCGCAGGCCCGGGCGAGATCGAAGCGCAGGGCGCGGCGCCGCTCCGCGAAGACCGGCGCGTCGGGGTCGAGGCACGCGAGCTCCGCCTCGGCGGCGGTCACCGCCCGGTCGATGCGCCCGAGGCTGCGCCACACCGACGCGAGCTCGCGCAGGAGGTCGACGCGCTCCATCGTCGCGAGTGCGGGCAGCGCGAGCGCGGCCTCGAGATGCTGCGCCGCCTCGGGCTCGCGCCCGAGCTCCCGCGCCAGCGTGGCGGCGATCCGGTGCAGCTGGGCGCGGAGCGCCGGCTGCGCCAGGCGGATCCGGGCCTCGAGGATCGCGAGCTGCTCGCTCGGACGCTGCTGCGCCTCGTAGAGCGCTTCGAGCGCCTCGAGCACGGCGGGTTCGTCGGGTGCGCCGGCGCGTGCGTCCTCGAGCGCCGCGAGCGCGCTCTCTGGCGCCGCGAGGTGGCGCATGAACAGCTGCGCGCGCTCGAGCTGGAGCGCGGTGCGCGCCGGGACCGAGCGGGCCAAGCTGAGGCGCGTGTCGAGCACCTCGCGCAGCGCCGCGTGCCGGCCCGCGTCGCGGTGGAGCGCGGCGAGGCGGTCGAGCACGTCGACGTCGTCCGGCAGACAGTGGCGCAGGCGCTCGAGCCACGGCAGCACGGCGTCGGCGTCGAGCCGCTCGGCGGCCAGCGCCGCGCCTTCGCGCAGCAGCGCCACGCGCCGCGCGCGGTCTTCGGGCGCGAGGCGCGCGACCGAGCGTTCGAGGCTCGTGAGCACGCCGCGCCAATCGCCGCGCTCGGCGAGCGCCTGGCGCAGGCCCGCCAGCGCGGTTTCGGAGCGCGGGTCGAGGCGCAGCGCCTCCTCGTAGCAGGCGATCGCCTCGTCGCGCCGCCCGAGCGGCTTCGCGAGCACGGCGGCGCGCCGCGTGAGCAACGCGGCGCGTTCGCGCGCCGTCGCGGTGCGCGTCGCCGCTTCGCCGAGCAGCGCGGCGAGCGCGTCGGAGTCGCCGAGCCGTTCGGCCAGCGCGCACGCGCGGCCGAGCGCCTCCGGGTGGCCCGGCGTGGTCTCGAGCACGCGCCGCAGGTGCCGCAACGCATCGGCTGGCTTGGCGAGCGGGCCCTCGAGCAGGCCCGCGAGCTCGAGCCGGATCGGCGCCTCGCTGCTGCCCGCCGCGCGGGCGACCTGGGCCTCGAGCAGCAGGGCGAGCGGGGCGAACTCTCCGAGCTGGCGGTAGAGGTCGCGGAGGACGGCGTGCGCGGCGGCGTCGTCGGGACGGTCGCCGAGACCCTGGCGCACGGCCTCCGCGGCGCCGGCGAGGTCGCCGGCCTTGCGGAGCGCATCGCCGATGCGGAGCCGCCAGCCCGCGCGCTCGGCGGGCAGCGCGCTGGCCGCCGCCGCGCGGCGCGCGAGCGCGACCAGCTCGTCGTGACGACCGAGCCGCTGGTACAGGTCGGCGAGCGGCTCGGCGACGACGGGCAGCGTCGCCTCGTCCGAGGCGGCGGGCGCGAGCGTGGCCGCCGCGCTCTCGGGATCGGCGAGCGGGCCGGCTTCGAGGCCTGCGATGCGGAGCCGCAACGAAGTGGCCGCGCGCGGGTCGCCCGAGAGCTGCGAGAGGCGCGAACGCAGCACCTCGGCGAGCTCGGCGTGGCGCTGCTCGTCTTCGAGGCGCTTCGTCAGGAACTCGAGCGCGGGCACGCTGCTCGGGTCGAGCGCGAGCAACGCCTTCCAGTGACGCTCGGCGCGCTCCGGGTCGCCGAGGCGGCTTGCCGCGAGCTCCGCGAGGCGGTGATGGAGCAGGCGCGCGCGCTCGGGCTCCGAGTCCACGAGCTCGAGCTCGAGGACGCGCAGCTGGTCCTCGGGCCGGTCGAGCTCGTGGTACAGACGGGCGAGGCTCTGGATCACGTCTCTGCGCCCCGGCTCGAGGGCCAGCGCGGCTTCGAGGTGCTCCGCGGCGGCAAGCGGATCGCCGAGGCGATCGCGGCACAGGAACGCGAGGCGCCGGCGCAGCTCCGCCGCGCCTTCCGCCGGCCCGCGGACGAGGCGCGCCTCGAGCGCGGCGGTGAGCGCAGGCCAGTCACGCTCCTGCTCGAGCAGCGTCAGCAGGCGCGTCTCGGCCGGCTGCGCCATGCGGCTCCGGCCGGCGGCGAGCTCGGCGAGCAGTGCGCGCGCCTCGTGCGTGGCGCGCAGCGGCTCGAGCAGCAAGCCGGCGCGTTCGAAGTCGAGCGCGGCGCGCCGCTCGGGGTCGGCCTCGCGCCCCGCATTCTCCGCGAGCAGCGGCGCCAGCCGGGCGGCGTTGCCGAGCCTGCGGAGCGCGCGCTCGAGGCCGGCGCGGGCGCGCGCGTCGTCGGGCAGGGCCTCGCGCACGAGGTCGAACAGGGGAATCGCGGCGTCCGCCCGGTCGAGCCGATCGAGCAGCAGCTCGGCGCGGCGCAGGTCGAGCGCGAAGGCCTCGGGCGCGAGCGGATCGAGCCGCACGCGGCGGCCCTCGAGCCGAGCGCAGAGCGCGTCGAAGCGCTCGAGCGCTTCGAGGCACGCGAGCAGACGCTCCTCGGTATCGGGCGGCGCGGCCGGATCGTCCGCGATCTCCTCGAAACACGCCGCGGCGCCGGGCAGGTCCGCGCCCTCTCCGGCGAGCAGCACGCCGAGTGCGTGCATGGCTTCGCTGCGTTCGCTGCCGCTCGCCAGCTCGGTCAGACGGCGACGCGCGACCACGAGCTCGGCCACGCGGTCGGCGCCCGCCAGCAGCGCCACGCAGGCGCGCGCGCTCTCGAGGTCGTCGGGCTGGGCGGTGAGTGCGCCCTGGTAGGCGGCGAGCGCCAGCTCGGTCTCGCCCCGCGCCGCGCGCGCCGCGGCGAGCCGCCGTCGCAGCGCTGCCCGCGCGGCGCCGTCGATCCGCAGATCCATCGCCTCGAGCGTGCGACACAGCGCCTCGCTCCGGCCGAGCGACTCCTGGAGGCGCGCGCAGTGCTCGAGCACCGCGAGCTCTTCCGGTGCGGCTGCGGCCAGCTGCTCGAGCCAATGGAGCGCGCGCTCGGGGCGGCCCTGCTCCTCGTGGATGCGGGCGAGCTCTCCGACGAGGAACGAGAGGCGCTCGCGATCGGTCGTGGCCGCCGCCTCGCGCTCGAAGGTCTCGAGGAGCATGTCGTCGTCGCCGAGGGCGAGCGCGATGCGCTCGAGGCCCTGCCGCGCCTGCATGCAGTCCGCATCGAGCGAGAGCGCCGTCTCGAAGCACTCGCGCGCCGCGTCGAGATCCTCGAAGTGCTCGATCTCGAGCGCCCCGCGCTGGCAGTGGATCGCCACCGCGGCGGTGGGCTCGACCGCCGAGGCGAGGCGGGAGAGGTGCGCGCGCAGGTCGTCCCAGCGCTCCGACTTGCGCAGCAGCCGGTCGAGCCCCTTCGCCACGCGCGCGTCGCCGGGCACGATGGTGGCGGCCTGCTCGAGGGCCGAGACGGCGCCCGGCAGGTCCTGCGTGCCTTCCTCGTGCGCGTTGGCGAGCGCGAGCCAGAGGGCGGCCTGCTCCGCCGAGCCGCTCGGCGCCTGCTCGATGCTGCGCTCGAGCAGCTCCACCAGGTCGGCGTACCGGCCCGCGCGCCAGAGCACGGCGGCGAGCTCGTGCGCGAGCTCGGGGCGCTCGGGCTGCGCGCGCACGGCGCGCTCGAGGTCCGCGATCGCGCGCTCGTGGTCACCCGCGGCGCTCGCGAGCTTCGCGCTCTCGCGCAGCACGGCGGGGGGCGTGGCGTCTGCGGCGAGCGTCGCCGCGCGGCGCAGGTGCTCCGCGAGCTCCGTGGAGTTGCCCGACAGGCGCGCCACGTCGGCGAGGTAGAGGTGCACCACCGGGTCGTCCGGGAACAGCTCGTGCGCGCGCCGGAACCAGTGGCGCGCGCCCTGCGGGTTGCGCTGCCGCTCGAGCTGCATGCGCCCGGCGTCGTGCGCGATCGCGAGCTTCCGCAGCGGGTCGACCTCCAGCGCGAAGCGACGCTCGTGGAGGTCTTCCAGCAGTCCCCACTGCTCGTTGGCCTCGGCGTGCCGCGCAAGGGCTTCGAGCGCTTCGACGCTGCGCGCGTCGTCGGTGTAGGCGCGGCGATAGAGGTCGAGCGCGCGGCGCGGATTCGCGAGCGGGCCCTCGACGATCCGCGCCAGGCGCACGAGCGCGCGCGCGCGCTCGGCGCCCTTCAGCAAGTCCACGGCGCGACCGAGGGCCGTGGCGGCGTCGTTCGAGTTTCCGAGCGCCTCGTGCGCGGCGGCGAGGCCGAGCTGCGCCGCGGCATGATGCGGATCGGCGGCGCAGGCCTGCTCGAACGACGCGGCGGCCTGCACCGGGTCGTTCAGGCGCCGCAGCCACAGCTCGCCGATCTCGGTGGCGAAGGCGGCGCGCTCGAAGGACCGCATCGGCAGGGCGGCCTCGAGCTCGGCGACCTGCAGGGCGAGATCCCAGCGATCGCGCCGCGCATGGATGCGGCGCAGCTGGGTCAGCGCAGGCCGGAGGCTCGCGTCGAGCCGCAGCGCCTCCTCGTAGCGGGTGACGGCGTCGTCGGCGCGATCGCAGCGCTCCTCGAGCACCTGGGCCAGGCGGAGCAGCATGCGACTGCGCGCCGGGCCGTGCTTCGCGGCATCGAGCTCCGGGGCGAGCAGGCGTTGCACGTACAGGTCGACGAGGGCGGACCAGCGGCCGGCGACGAAGTGCGCTTCCTCGAGCGCCTCGAAGGCGACGCGATCGCTCGGATTGGCGGCGAAGCGCGCCGATAGCTCGTCCACGCTGGCCTGGGCCACAGCTCCCCCCGAGGGGCGCGCACACGTCGCCCCATCCCTCCGTCCCAATCGGCGCGCCCGGTGTTTCGCTTGACCCCGATCCGGGTTGCGGCGCGAAACTCGTTCAGTAGGGTTTTCGCGGGTTTACACGAACACCATGCCGAACGCCCCGAAGCCGGGACCGCGGATCCCGGAGGCCGAGCGCCGCCGCCGCCGCCGTGACCTGTTCCTCACGGTCGGCGTCCTCGCCGCGTTCGCCGCGGTGCTCGCCGTGGAGAGCCAGATCGGCAGCCTGCCGGCAGCGCTGCCCTTCGCCGACAGCTCGCTGTTCCTGTTCCTGAACGCGCTCAGCGTCGTGCTGATCGTGCTGCTCGCGTACCTGATCGGGCGCCACCTGGTGAAGCTCGTGTTCGAGCGGCGCAGCGGCACGCTGGGCTCTCACCTGAACTGGAAGTTCGTCTTCGCGCTGCTGCTCGTGGCCGCCGTGCCGACCTTCGCGCAGTACGCCGTCTCGTCGTCGCTGATCACGGCGTCGATCAACACCTGGTTCGGGCTCCAGATGGATCGCGCCATCGACGAGAGCGACGCGGTGGCCGACGCGTACTACGACGCCTGGGCGAAGAACGCGCTCCACTACGGAGAGCAGATCGCGGCGCGCATCACCGAGAAGCGCCTGCTGCGCGAGGAGGCGCGCGAGACCCTCGCAGCGTTCATCCAGAAGAAGCAGCGCGAGTACGGCCTCGGCGTGGTGCAGGTGTTCCCGTTCGCGGCGGTGGAGCCGCTCGCCACGCTCGTGAACCCCGAAGTGCCGACGGCCGCCTTCGTGCAGCGCGAGAGCACGCTCGTGACCTCGGCCTTCGGCGGTGTGGCCGGCTCCCTCGTCGAGGCGACCGGCAGCGAGATCGGCGACGTGATCCGCGGGGCGGTGCCGATCCGCTCCTCCGATCCGGCGCGGCCCGACGAGATCGTCGGCGTCGTGGTGGTGAACTACCTCGCCCCGCATCCGCTCGTGCACAAGGTCGACACGATCCGCGCGGCGGTCGCCGAGTACCGCAGCATCCGCCCGTTTGCCGGGCAGATCGCGGGCATCTATCAGCTGGTGCTGCTGCTGTTCTCGCTGGTGACCGTGCTGTTCGCGATCTGGTGGGGCCTGCGGATGGCGAAGGGCATCACGGGCCCGATCCGGGCGCTCGCCGAGGGCACGCAGAAGGTCGCGCGCGGCGACCTGTCCGTGGTGATCGAAGAGAGCTCCAACGACGAGATCGGGCTTCTCGTGCGCTCGTTCAACCAGATGACCCACGACCTGCGCGAGGCGCTCTCGGGCCTCGAGCACTCGAACCTCGAGCTGGAGCAGCGCCGCCGCTACATGGAGATCGTGCTCCGCACCGTCGATGCGGGCGTGGTCTCGCTCGACGCGGACGGGCGCATCAGCACGGTCAACCCGTCCGCGCTCCGGCTGCTCGGCGTTCCGCCCGGCACGTCCGTCGTGGGCAGCAAGCTCGAGGAGGTGCTCGAGCGGCCCGAGATGCTCTCGGTGCTACGCGAGCTGGCGGTGCAGGCGCGACCCGGTGTGCGCGAGAGCGTGCGCCAGCAGGTGGTCGTGCCGAGCGGCGACGAGATCCTGACGCTCGTCGTCACGCTCTCCCTGCTCCAGGACGACGAGGGCCGCGGCGTCGGCTCCGTGATCGTCTTCGACGACTACACGCAGGAGGTCCGCGCGCAGCGCATGGTGGCGTGGCGCGAGGTGGCGCGCCGCATCGCGCACGAGATCAAGAACCCGCTCACACCCATCCAGCTGTCGGCGCAGCGCATCCGGCGCCGTTTCCGCGAGCGCTTCGCGAGCTCGGCCGAGGACGCGCAGGTCTTCGACGAGTGCGTGGACACGATCGAGAGCCACGTGGACGGGCTCAAGGTGCTCGTGAACGAGTTCTCCCAGTTCGCGCGCCTGCCGACGGCCAGCCCGAAGCCCGACGACCTGAACCAGCTCGTGCAGGAGGCCGTCTCGAGCTACGCGGGCAAGGAGGGCGTGCGCTTCGACACGCAGCTCGACCTCGGGCTGCCGCTCGTGGATCTCGACCGGGACCAGATCCGCCGCCTGCTCGGCAACCTGCTCGAGAACGCCTGCGCGGCCGTAACCGGCACGGCGCGGGCAGGGGAGGTGGTGGTGCGCACCGTGCACGACGCCCCGCTCCAGGCCGCGCGTCTCGAGGTCGCCGACAACGGCGTCGGCATTCCGCCCGAGGATCGCCGCCGCATCTTCGAGCCCTATTTCTCGACCAAGGAGCACGGCACCGGGCTCGGGCTCGCCATCGTGTCTCGCATCGTGGCCGATCACCACGGCTACGTGCGTGTGCACGCCAACCGCCCGTACGGCACCCGCTTCATCGTCGAATTGCCCATTCGGAGCACGTAGACCATCCCATGCCGCGCATCTTGATCGTGGACGACGAGCAGGGCATCCGGCGCTCGTTGGCCGGCCTGCTCGCCGACGAGACGTACGAGACCGCCAGCGCCGCCGACGGAGAGGCCGCCCTCGCGGCAGTGCGCGAGCAGCCGCCCGACCTCGTGCTGCTCGACATCGCCATGCCCGGCCGCGACGGCATCGCCGTGCTCGAGGAGATGCGGCAGGCGTGGCCCCGCCTGCCCGTGATCATGATGAGCGGGCACGGCACGATCGAGACCGCCGTGCGCGCCACGCAGCTCGGCGCCTTCGATTTCATCGAGAAGCCGCTCAGCGCCGAGAAGCTGCTGCTCACGCTGCGCCACGCGCTCGAGCGCGCCAGCCTCGAGCGCGAGAACCGCGAGCTGCGGGCGAAGAGCGTCCGCGCGCACGAGATCCTCGGCTCGTCGCCGCCCGTCCAGCGTCTCAAGGAGCAGATCCAGGTGGCGGCACCCACCAACGGCTGGGTGCTGATCACCGGCGAGAACGGCACCGGCAAGGAGATGGTCGCCAAGCAGCTCCACGTGCACAGCAAACGCGCGGGTGGCCCCTTCGTCGAGGTGAACTGCGCAGCGATCCCCGAGGACCTGATCGAGTCCGAGCTGTTCGGGCACGAGAAGGGCGCGTTCACCGGTGCGATCGCGCAGAAGCGCGGCAAGTTCGAGCTGGCGCACGGCGGCACGATCTTCCTCGACGAGATCGGCGACATGAGCCTGCGCACGCAGGCCAAGATCCTGCGCATCCTCCAGGAGCACGAATTCGAGCGCGTCGGCGGCACCGAGACGCTGTCGGTCGACGTGCGCGTGATCGCGGCGACCAACAAGAGCCTGGAGAAGGAGATCCAGGAGGGGAAGTTCCGCGAGGATCTCTACTACCGGCTGAACGTGATCCCCTTCCACGTGCCGCCGCTGCGCGAGCGGCGCGAGGACATCCCGGTGCTGGTGAAGTCTTTCGCCGAGGAGTTCTGCGTCGAGTCGGGCGCGCGCCCGAAGGTCGTGACCGGCCGCGCGATGGCGCTGCTCCAGGCCTACGGCTGGCCCGGCAACGTGCGCGAGCTGCGCAACCTGATCGAGCGCCTGGTGCTGATGACGCCGGGCCCGCGCATCCGCGCGCAGGACCTGCCCGAGGAGCTGCGCTCCGGCACGCGGCCCGCCGAGATGGGCGGCGCCACGCTCGAGGAGGCACGCCACGAGTTCGAGCGGCGCTTCCTGCTGGCCCGCCTCGAGGAGAACGCGTGGAACGTCTCGCGCACGGCAGAGGCGATCGGTCTCGCGCGCGAGAGCCTCTCGCGCAAGATGCGGAGCTACAAGCTGCGCGCGGCGCGTGAGTGAGGTCGAGCGGGCCACCCCTTCGGATGCCGCGGCGCTCGCCGGGCTCGCCGCCTCGGTGCTGCCCGAGCCCTGGTCCGAGGCTGGCTTCGCGCAGGAGATCTCGGCGCCGAGCTCGCGGGTCTGGATCGTGCGCGGCCCTGCGGGGGCGCCCGTGGCCTATCTCGTGGCGCACCGGGTGCTCGACGAGCTCCAGGTGCTCTCGCTCGCGGTCGCGGCACCCCAGCGACGGCGAGGGCTCGGCCGCGCTCTCGTCGAGCACGCTCTCGCGGCCGAGGGCACCGTGGCGGCGGCGCATCTCGAGGTCCGCAGCAACGATGCGGGCGCGCAGGCGTTCTACCAGCGCCTTCGCTTCGAGGCCGTCGGGCGCAGGCCCGGGTTCTATCCGGGTGGAATCGACGCCATCTCGATGACTCGCTCGGTAAAGTCGGCCGGCTGAGAATCCCCCGCGGGTGTCGATCCGCCGCCGAGCTTGTCAATCCTTAGTGATTCAGATAGGTTACGCCGGCTTTGGTCGAGCGGATGAAGTGGACCTCCCGTCCACTTCATCCGTTTTGGGCCAAAGGTTGGCGAAACGTGTATCGGGACATTCCGGAAGACATGCGGACCATGATCGAACCCATCGTCGCGGATCACGGACTGGAGCTGGTCGACTTCGAACGTCACCAGGGCCGGCCCCCGTGGACGCTGCGGGTGATCGTGGACACACCGAGCGGCGACGGCCGGGTGCCGATCGAGCGCTGCGCGGATGTGTCCCGCGAGATCGCTGCCCGGCTCGACGCGACCGACGCGATCCCCGTCCGGTACCAGCTCGAGGTCTCGTCACCCGGGCTCGATCGCGTGCTGGCGCGGGAGAAGGACTTCGAGAAGGCCTGTGGCCGCGAGGTGCGCGTCGAGACGCGCGCACCGCTCGACGGGCGGCGGCGCTTCCGCGGCCGCCTGCTCGCATTCGACGCGGGCGTGGCGCGCATGTCGCGTCGACGGCTCGGAAGTGTCGATCGCGTTCGACGACGTCGCGCGTGCCCGCACCGTCTACGAATTCACGCGCGACGACTTCGCACAGCGCACCGGAGGCTCCGGTCGCTAGACCGGACTTGGAGCTCCCATGAACATCGCACCGCTCAAGAGAGAGATCGAGCAGCTCGCCAAGGACAAGGGCATCGACCGCGAGACGATCATCGGCGCCCTCGAAGAGGCGATGGTCCAGGCGGCCCACAAGAAGTTCGGGCAGGAGAAGGAGATCGAGGCGCGCTTCAACCATGAGACGGCCGAGATCGAGCTCTTCGAGTTCCGCGACGTCGTCGAGCGGATCACCGACCCGACCACGCAGATCCTGCTCGACCGCGCGCGCGAGTTCGACCCCGACGCCGAGATGGGCGACGAGATCGGCGTGAAGCTCGATACGGCCGATTTCGGCCGCATCGCCGCGCAGACCGCGAAGCAGGTGATCATCCAGCGCGTTCGCGACGCCGAGCGCGACATCGTCTTCAACGAGTACAAGGACCGCAAGGGCGAGCTCATCAACGGCATCGTCCGCCGCTTCGAGAAGGGCACACTCATCGTCGACCTCGGCCGCGCCGAGGCCGTGCTGCCCGCGAGGAGCAGATCGCCGCGCGAGACCTACCGCCCCGGCGACCGCATCCGCGCCTACGTGGTCGACGTGAACAGCACGCGAAGGGCGCCGCAGATCATCCTCTCGCGCGCCTCGATCCGAGCTTCCTCGACGAAGCTCTTCGAGACGGAGGTGCCCGAGATCTACGAGGGCATCGTCACGATCGAGTCCGCGGCGCGCGAGCCCGGCGGCGCGCTCGAAGATCGCCGTGGCCTCGCGCGACGCCGACGTCGATCCCGGTCGGCGCGTGCGTCGGCATGAAGGGCAGCCGCGTGCAGGCCGTCGTGCAGGAGCTGCGCGGCGAGAAGATCGACATCGTGCCGTGGAGCCCAGACCCGGCGCGCTTCGTCTGCAGCGCGCTGTCGCCCGGCGGAGGTCTCGAAGGTCATCATCGACGAGGCCGACGAAGGCGATGGAGGTGATCGTCGCCGGACGACCAGCTCTCGCTCGCGATCGGGCGCAAGGGCCAGAACGTGCGCCTCGCGGTCCAGCTCACCGGCTGGAAGCTCGACATCAACAGCGAGTCGAAGATGCGCGAGCTCGCGCGCTGGTTCGCGGAGGCGGTGTCGGTGGTGCCCGGCTGCGGCGACGGCGAGGCCGAGATGCTGCTGCAGAGCGGTGTCACCTCGCTCGACGATCTCGCGCGCTGCACGGACGAGCTGCTGACCTCGCTGCCGGGTGTGGACGCCGCAGGCGCGTCGGCCATCCGGCGCCGCGCGGCCGAGCTCGAGACGGAGCGCACCGCCGCAGAGGCGCGCGCCGCCGCCGAAGCGGCCGAGCGCCGCCTCGGGCACTCGAACCGACGGAGACCGCTGAAGCAGCGGCATGAGCGTCAGGGCCTACAAGATCGCGGAAGAGCTCGGCATCGAGCGCAACGAGTTCGTCGAGAAGGCGAAGGTCCTCGGCATCGAGCTTCGCAACGCCATGGCGACGCTCGACGAGGAGCAGATCGCGCTGCCTGCGCGAGAAGCTCTCGATCAAGAAGACCAGCGGCGTCACGGAGGCCCGCGTCGAGCGGAAGGGCGGCGCCGCCGTGATCCGCCGGCGCAAGCGCACGGCCGAGGCCGAGCCCGAGGGCGCGCCGGCGCCGCTCGAGCTGGTCGCGCCGGAGCCCGCGGCGGTGGAAGAGCCGGAGCCCGGGGCCGAGGCTCTGCCCGAGGCGGAGCCCGAGCCCGCCGCCGCCGTGGCGGCTGCCGCCGAGGCCGAGGCGCCGCGCGCCGCGGCCCCTGGGACCGAGGAGACCCGCGAAGGCGCGCCGCGGCCGCGGCCTGCGCCGCGTGACGACAGCGCCGCCGAACGCGCGGGCCACAGCCGCAAGCAGTTCAAGGAGGTCGTGAATCTCCGCGAGCAGGAACAGCTCGCGCGACAGGTCACGGGCCGCACTGGCGCCCGGCCCACGGTGATCGATCCGCGCGCGTACTCCTCACCGCGCCGCAAGCGGCGCGATGCGCTGCCGGCACGGCGCCCGCTCGCCGCCGCCGCACCGAAGCCCGGCAAGCGGGTGGTTCGGGTCGAGGGTGGCGTCAGCGTGGCGGAGCTCGCCCGGCAGCTCGGCGTGAAGGCGCCGCAGGTGCAGGGCAAGCTGATGTCGTTCGGCACGATGGTGTCGATTCATCAGACGATCGACGTCGAGACGGCGAGCCGCGTCGCCAAGGAGTTCGGCTTCGAGATCCAGGACGTCGGCTTCCAGGAGCAGGACTTCCTGGACATGCCGGTGGCGACGACCGAGGTGGACGAGAAGCTCGTGCCCCGCCCGGTGGTGGTGACCGTGATGGGCCACGTCGACCACGGCAAGACGTCGCTGCTCGACGCGATCCGGCAGACGAACGTGGTGGCGGGCGAGGCCGGCGGCATCACGCAGCACATCGGCGCGTACCAGGTCGAGGCGAACGGGCACAAGATCACGTTCATCGACACGCCCGGTCACGCGGCGTTCACGGCGATGCGCGCGCGCGGCACCGAGGTCACGGACCTCGTGATCCTCGTGGTGGCGGCGTCCGAAGGCATCATGCCCCAGACGATCGAGGCGATCGATCACGCCAAGGCGGCCCAGGTGCCGATCGTGGTGGCCGTGAACAAGTGCGATCTGCCCGACGCGAATCCGCGCATGACGCGGCAGCGCCTCATGGAGCAGAACATCGTCGTCGAGGACTTCGGCGGCGAGGTGCTGGCCGTCGACGTCTCCGCGACGAAGAAGACGAACCTCGACAAGCTGCTCGAGGCCATCGTGCTGCAGGCCGAGCTGATCGAGCCCAAGGCCGATCCGACGCGGCGCGCACGTGGCGCCGTCCTCGAAGCCGAGCTCGATCGCGGGCGCGGCCCGGTGGCGACGGTGCTCGTGCAGGACGGCACGCTCCGCCGCGGCGACGTCATCGTGGTCGGCAAGCACTGGGGCAAGGTGCGAATGATGACCGACGACCGCGGCGCGGCCGTCGAGGAGGCGCCGCCCTCCATGCCGGTGCGCGTGGTCGGCCTGTCGGGCGTGCCCGACGCGGGCGACGCCATGCACGCGGTCGAGAGCGAACGCGTCGCGAAGGACATCGTGTCCAACCGCGAGGCCAAGGGGCGCGAGCAGGCCGGAGCGCCGACGCGGCCGCGCGTGAGCCTCGAGGAGCTGTTCGCGGCAGCCGACGGCGACGGAGCCCTGGAGCTGCGCGTGATCGTGAAGGCCGACGTGCAAGGCTCGGCGGAAGCCTTGCGCGAGGCGCTGACCAAGCTCTCCACCGACAAGGTCAAGGTGAACGTGCTGCACACCTCGGTGGGCGGCGTCACCGAGAACGACGTGCAGCTCGCGCAGGCCAGCCAGGCCGTGATCGTGGGCTTCCACGTCCGCCCCGACTCGAACGCGCGCAGGCTCGCCGAGTCGAACGGCGTGGACGTGCGCGTCTACCAGATCATCTACGAGGCCCTCGACGAGGTGAAGGCGGCGATGGCCGGCCTGCTCCCGCCCACGCTCAAGGAGGTCGTGCTCGGTCAGGCCGAGGTACGCAAGACCTTCACGATCCCGAAGGCCGGGACCGTCGCGGGCTCCTACGTCACGGACGGCCTGATCCGGCGCGGCGCGCGCGCGCGCCTGGTGCGCGACGGCGTGCAGGTCTTCGACGGGAAGTTCTCGTCGCTCAAGCGCTTCAAGGACGACGTGCGGGAAGTCCAGACCGGCTTCGAATGCGGCATCGGCATCGACGGCTTCAACGACATGAAGGTCGGCGACGTGATCGAGGCCTACGAGATCCAGGAGCAGCCGGCGCAGCTCTAGATGGTGGTCGGCGCCGCCCGCGTGGAGCTTCGTGTCCACGGCTCGCAGTCTCTGAAGGAGAAGCGCGGCGTGGTCCGCTCGATCACGCAGCGCGTTCGGAACCGCTTCAACATCTCGGTCGCCGAGGTGGGAGGCCAGGACACCTGGCAGCACGTCGTGCTCGGGCTCGCCGTCGCCGCCAACGAGGCGCTGACGGCGCGGCAGCGGCTCGAGCAGGCCATCGACTTCATCGAAGAGCTGCACCTGGCCGAGGTGCTCGACCAGGAAGTGGAGATCTGGTGACGCGACGGACGGAAAGAGTGGGGGAGCAGATTCGCGACGTGCTCGCGCGCCTGCTGCGCGAGGAGGTCACCGATCCGCGCATCGGGATCGTGACGCTCACGCGCGTGGACGTCGCGCCCGACTTCTCGAACGCCCGCGTCTGGTGGAGCGCGGTGCGGCCGCAACCGACGGCCCCGGACGAAGGTGTGGCGCCGGACGCGGCCACCGCCGCCGGCCTCGCGTCCGCGGCCGGCTTCCTGCGCCGCGGTCTCGCGCGCGAGCTGTCGCTGCGCAGGACGCCCGAGCTCCACTTCCTGCACGATCCCTCGCTGGCCGAGGGCGCGCACATGTTGTCGCTGCTGCGGGAGATTCGTGATGGCTCCGTAGCGTGGAGCGGCCGGGGCCGATGGGCTTCCTCGTGGTGGACAAGCCCGTCGGCTGGACGTCGCACGACGTCGTCGACGCCGCACGCCGCTGGCTCGGCACGCGGCGCGTCGGCCATCTCGGCACGCTCGATCCGCTCGCGACCGGCGTGCTGCCGCTCGCGATCCGCGAGGCCACCAAGCTGGTGCCCTTCGTCGGTCAGGGCGACAAGATCTACGTCGGGACCATCCGGCTGGGCGTGTCCACGGAAACCTACGACGGCGAGGGCCGGGTGACGCGGGAGCACGACGGCCCGCTGCCGTCGGAGGCGGCCGTTCGGCGGGCGCTCGAAGCCTTCGTCGGCGACATCCAGCAGGTGCCGCCCATGTACAGCTCGGTGAAGCGCCACGGCGTCCCGCTCTACCGCCTGGCGCGTCGCGGCGAGGAGGTCGAGCGCGAGCCCCGGAGCGTTCACATCCACGAGATCCGCATGCACCACTACGCGCCACCCGAGATCGGGATCGAGGTGACCTGCTCGCCCGGCACCTACGTCCGCACGCTCGCGCACGATCTCGGAGAGCAGCTCGGCTGCGGCGCGCACCTGTCGGGTCTGCGTCGCACGAAGAGCCATCCCTTCGATCTCTCGCACGCGCGAACGCCGGAGGAGTGCGAGGCCCTGCTCGTTGCCGGCGGCCTCGAGGCGGCGCTGGTCGCTCCGGACGTCGCGCTGGCGCTCCCGCGGGTGCGTCTCACCGCGACCCAGGCGCGTCGAGTCGCGAACGGCGGCGATCTGCCCGTCGCCGAGGCGCGGGGCGAGCTCGAGCGAGGCCCGCTCCCGAAGCCCGGCGATCGCGTCTCGGCGCTGTCGCCCGACGGCACGCTCGTCGCGGTGATGGAGCTGCGGCCCGATCGGCGCCTCCACCCGCTGCGCGTGCTGGCGCCGGCCTGATCCGTTGCCCGGCCGGGACGCCTCTGATAAACCTTCGCCTCGCTTCGGCCCCCCCTCTCGTGAGGGGGCAGCGCCTGGAAGGGCTTCCATCCCTTGATCACCGCTCAGCAGACGCGCCAGATCATCGATACGCATCGCACCCATGACAGCGACACCGGCTCGCCCGAGGTGCAGATCGCGCTGCTCACGGAGCGCGTGAATCAGCTGACGGTGCACTTCCAGACGCACGCGAAGGATCATCATTCCCGCCGCGGCCTGCTCAAGCTCGTGAGCCAGCGGCGGCGTTTGCTGGATTATCTCCGGGGTACGAGCCCCGATCGCTACCAGGCCCTGATTCAGAAGCTGGGCCTGCGCCGCTAGGAGAGGAAGGAGCGGCACGCCGCCCGAAGGTCGGGCGGCCCAACATGAGAGAGGCGGACACCACGGAATGTGGGAGTCCGTGATACGTGAAGCAAGCGCGGCAAAGCCGCGCGCGCAGTGAGCCGTAGGCGAGCGAAGCGACACGGCCGGCTCTGCTTCGCGCATCCCCGATCCCGCATTCCGTCTCCTCCTGGACCTCGTCCGCCTCATACATCCGGCGGCGATCCGGCCGCCGGAGGGAGACGTGTAAATGCCTTATTGGTTCGAACCCCAGTCCGTATCCGTGGAGCTGGGCGGCAAGCGCCTCACGGTCGAGACGGGGCGCATGGCAAAGCAGGCGGCCGGAGCCGCCGTCGTGACGTACGGCGAGAGCGTCGTGCTGGTGACGGTGACCACCGCCGCCCCGCGCGAGGGCATCGACTTCTTCCCGCTCACGGTGGACTTCGTCGAGAAGACCTCTGCGGCAGGGAAGATCCCGGGCGGGTTCTTCAAGCGCGAGGCGCGACTCTCGGATCGCGAGATCCTGGTCTGTCGCTTCATCGATCGCTCGATCCGCCCGCTCTTCGCCGAAGGCTTCCGCGACGAGGTGCAGGTGACGGCCACCGTGCTCGCGCACGACGGCAAGAATCCGCCGGACCTCGCGGCCTTCATCGGCGCTTCGGCGGCACTCTCGCTCTCGCAGATTCCGTTCCTCGGTCCGATCGGCGCGGTGCGCCTCGGACGGGTCGCGGGCGAATGGATCGTGAACCCGACGTACGCGCAGCAGGCGGAGAGCAGCCTCGAGCTGGTCGTGGCCGGCTCGCGGCAGGCGCTGGTCATGGTCGAGGGCGGCGCGAAGGAGCTGTCGGAAGCGCAGATCCTCGAGGCGCTGCAGTTCTCGCATCGCCAGATCCAGCCGCTGATCGACATGCAGAACGAGCTGGTGCGTGTCGCCGGCAAACAGAAGCTGGTGCCGGTGGTCCCGGCCGCGATCGACGGTCTCGCTGCACGGGTCAAGAGCGCCGCAGAGGCGAGGCTGCGCGACGCCATTTCGATCCGCACCAAGGCGGAGCGCTACAACGCGATCGCCGCGGTCGACAAGGAGGTCGTTGCGAGCTTCGTCGACGCGTACCGCAAGGAGCGCGTCGAGCTGGGCTCGCTCGAGGCGGTGGAGGCCCGACAGAAGGGCCTGCGCCAGCTCACCGCGGCGGCGAAGGACGAGCTCCACGAGCTCCGCTCGCGCCTGATGCGCGACCGCATCCTCTCGGACGGCGTCCGGATCGACGGGCGTGGCACGAAGGACATCCGACAGATCGCATGCGAGGTACGGCCGCTGCCGCGCGCGCACGGCGTCGCGCTGTTCACGCGTGGCGAGACGCAGGCGCTGGTCTACACGACGCTCGGCTCGAGCGACGACGCGCAGACCATCGACGCGCTGCACGCGCGAAGCGAGAAGCACTTCCTGCTGCACTACAACTTCCCGCCCTTCTCGGTGGGCGAGGTGAGGCCGCTGCGCGGTCCGTCCCGGCGCGACATCGGTCACGGGAACCTGGCGGAGCGGGCGCTCGCCGCAGTGCTCCCGGAGCGCGACGACTTCCCTTACACGATCCGCGTCGTGTCGGAGGTGCTCGAGTCGAACGGCTCGTCCTCGATGGCCACGATCTGCGGCGGAACGCTCGCGATGATGGACGCCGGCGTGCCCCTCCGGGCGCCGGTGGCGGGCATCGCGATGGGTCTGATCGAAGAGGAAGGCCGCCACGCCATCCTCTCCGACATCCTCGGCGACGAGGACCATCTGGGCGACATGGACTTCAAGGTCGCCGGCACGCGCAACGGCATCACCGCGCTCCAGATGGACATCAAGATCCGCAGCGTCGACTGGAAGGTCATGGAGGCGGCGCTCGAGCAGGCGCGCGAAGGCCGGCTCTACATCCTGGAGGCGATGGCCAAGGACGCGACCGCGGCGTTGCCGGGCTTCGCGCCGCGTGCGGAGCCGTCCGAGTGGGCGCCGCGCATGCACGTGATCCGCATCAAGCCCGACCGCATCCGCGACGTGATCGGCCCCGGCGGCCGCGTGATCCGCGGTATCCAG
The DNA here is from genome assembly GCA_963716895.1 of uncultured delta proteobacterium. Lineage (GTDB taxonomy): Bacteria > Myxococcota_A > UBA9160 > UBA9160 > UBA6930 > JBFIYM01. The sequence continues at coordinate 317,739 of CAVQUJ010000010.1, read as the reverse complement.
GAGATGACCGGCGCAAAGGTCGACATCGAGGACAGCGGGCTCGTGAACCTGTTCGCGCCGGATCTCGATTCGCTGCGGCGCGCACAGGCGATGGTCGAGGAGCTCACGCAGGAGGCGGAGATCGACCGGCTCTACACCGGCAAGGTCAAGCGCATCACCGACTTCGGCGCCTTCGTGGAGATCTTCCCGGGCACCGACGGGCTGGTGCACATCAGTCACCTGGCCGAGGGCCGCGTGGAGAAGGTCGAAGACGTCGTCGCGGAAGGCGACGAGATCCTGGTCAAGTGCATCGACATCGACCCCACCGGACGCATCCGCCTCTCGCGCAAGGAGGCCTTGGCGGAGGCGTTGGCCCGAGGCGAGTGATCCCGCGGCTCCGCGTCTCGCGTCTCGCGGGTGCGGAGGACCTGCCGCTCCCGAGCTATGCCACGGCGGGAGCGGCGGGGCTCGATCTGCGGGCGGCGGTGGCCGCGCGCGTGGTCGTCGCGCCGGGGGAGCGCGCGCTGGTGCCGACCGGGCTCCGCATCGCGGTCCCCGAGGGCTACGAGGGGCAGGTGCGGCCGAGGAGCGGCCTGGCCGCTCGGCACGGCATCGTGCTTCCGAACTCGCCCGGTACGATAGACTCGGACTTTCGGGGGGAGGTCCAGGTGATCCTCTGGAACGCCGGGCCCGAGCCCTTCGCGATCTCGCGAGGGGATCGGATCGCGCAGCTCGTGATCGCGCCGGTCGTGCGCGTCGAGCTCGAAGAGGGCGCCCTCGACGACACGCCGCGCGGCGCGGGCGGCTTCGGCTCCACCGGGCCCGCATGAGCGCCGAGCCCATCCATCCGCTGCCGCCCACGCCCGTCGGTGGTCCTCCGCGGCGCGCCGGGAACCTGGCGCTGCGCCTGCTGACCGCGCTGCTCCTGATCCCCCCGGTCGTGTGGGTGATCTTCCAGGGCGGCCTCTGGGTGCTCGGCACCGTGGTGGTGATCACGCTGCTCGGGATCAGCGAGTTCTACCACCTGATCGAGGCGAAGGGCGCCGAGCCGCTTCGCGGCGTGGGCATGCTCGCCGCGGTGGCGTTGCCGGTCGTCACGTATCTCGGGAGCGACTACGCCGCCACCGTGCTCATGAGCTTCCTGCTGCTCGGCGTGATGGTCGCGCAGCTCGGGAAGGCGCAGATCTCGGAGTCGCTGGCGAGCATCTCGGGCACGTTCTTCGGCGTGTTCTACATCGGCTGGCTGCTCTCGCACGCCGTCGCGCTGCGCGGCTTCCACGACGTGGTGCAGGGGCGCTGGGGAGCCGATGCGGTGGCCGGCATGGACCCGGATGCGGGCGCCTTCTATCTGCTCTTCACCGTGTCCGTGGTGATCGGCGGCGATGCGGGCGCCTACTTCGTCGGCCGCAAGTACGGGCGCCGCAAGCTCGCGCCGGCCGTGAGCCCCGGCAAGACGGTCGAGGGAGCGGTCGGGGCGATCGGTGCGGGGCTGCTGGTGGGGCTGATCTGGAAGGCGGGCTTCGATGCCATCCGGCCCGAGCTTTCGGCCCAACTGGGCTGGCTCGCGTGCGCGACGTTCGCACCGGTGCTCGCCGGCGTCGGCATCATCGGTGATCTCGTCGAGTCGCTCTTGAAGCGCGACGCCCAGGTGAAGGACACCGGCACCTTGCTGCCGGGCACCGGCGGCGTGCTCGATCGCATCGACTCGAACCTGCTCGCGATCCCCGTCATGTACTATCTGCTCCTCGCCCACACCTTCCTGTTCGGACGCGTTCCCCTCGCCACCGTCGGCGCCGGGCCGCTCTGAATGCAAGCGAAGCGCGCAGTGAGCCGAAGGCGAACGAAGTCACGACAGCAAGCGAAGCGCGCAGTGAGCCGAAGGCGAACGAAGTCACGACAGCCTGGGAGGCGCCGCATGTTCCGATCCGACGAACTCTCGGCCCTGGCTGGGCTTCGCGAGCAGGAACGCTTCAAGGACGAATGCGGGATCGTCGGCGTGCACGGGCACGCCGAGGCCTCGAACATCGCGTACCTGGCGCTCTATGCGCTCCAGCACCGCGGCCAGGAGAGCGCCGGCATCTGCTCGACACAGAGCGGCGAGCAGTTCGTCCACCGCGCGATGGGCCTCGTCGCGGACGTGTTCTCGGAGAAGGTGCTCGCGCGCCTGCCCGGCCGGCATGCGATCGGCCACGTGCGCTACTCGACCACGGGCGGCAGCCTGCTGCGCAACGCGCAGCCGTTCTGCGCGAACACGGACGGCGGGCCGGTCGCCATCGCGCACAACGGCAACCTGGTGAACGCGCGCGCCGTGCGCCGCGAGCTCGAGGGCCGCGGCGCGATCTTCAGCACCACGTCGGACAGCGAAGTGATCGTGCACCTGCTCGCCCGCTCGCGCGAAGCCACGCTCGAGGAGCGCTTGATCGACTCGCTCTCGCGTGTGAAGGGCGCCTTCAGCCTGGTCATGCTCACGAACGACGCGCTGGTCGCAGCGCGCGATCCGTACGGCTTCCGGCCCCTCGTGCTCGGCCGCCTGGACGGTGCGTGGATCGCCGCCAGCGAGACCTGCGCGCTCGACCTGGTCGGGGCGACGTTCGAGCGCCACCTCGATCCGGGCGAGGTCGTCGTGATCCGCCGGGGCCGGGTGCGCACGTTGCGGCCGTTCCCGAAGCCGAGCCGCGAGGCGTTCTGCATCTTCGAGTACATCTACTTCGCGCGGCCGGACTCGAACCTCCAGGGCGGCAACGTCTACACCTTCCGCAAGGAGCTCGGGCGACTCCTGGCCCGCGAGCATCCGGCCGAGGCCGATCTGGTGGTGCCGCTGCTCGATTCGGGCAGCGCCGCCGCGCTTGGCTACGCGGAAGAGACGGGCATCCCCTACGAGACGGCGATCATCCGCAACCACTTCGTGGGCCGCACCTTCATCGAGCCCGCGCAGTCGATCCGGAACTTCGGCGTGAAGATCAAGCACAACCCGATCCGGGGCGTGCTCGAGGGCAAGCGCGTGGTGCTGGTGGACGACTCGATCGTCCGCGGCACCTCGATGCTCAAGATCTCGAACATGATGCGGACGGCGGGCGCACGCGAGGTGCACGTGCGGATTTCCGCGCCGCCGACGATCCGCCCGTGCCACTACGGGATCGACATGCCGACGCGCGAGGAGCTGATCGCAGCCAACCACAGCGTCGACGAGATCCGGCGCGCAATCGGCGCGGACACGCTCGGCTACCTCTCGCTGGAGGCTCTGCGCAAGGCGAGCCTGCACCTGAAGCACGGGCATTGCGACGCCTGCTTCTCGGACGACTATCCCGTGCCGATCACGGAAGACGGCGGCTTGCCGCAGCTCTCGCTGTTCCGGTCGTCGGAGGACGATCCGGACCGCGGGGGCGAAGGGTGACGGAGCGAGGGCGGCTCGCGCTCACGCAGCTGCGAGCCGAGATCGAGTCGGGCGCCATCGACACGGTGATCACCGCGCTGCCCGACCTCTACGGACGCCTGGTCGGCAAGCGCATCACGGGCCACTTCTTCCTCGACGAAGTCGCATCACACGGCATGCACGTGTGCGACTACCTGCTGGCGTGCGACATGGAGATGGATCCCACGCCCGGTTACGCCTTCACGAGCTGGGACACGGGCTACGGCGACCTGCACGCGGTGCCCGACCTCGCGACGCTCCGCCGCGCCGCGTGGCTGCCCCGCACGGCGCTCGTGCTGTGCGATTCGTTTCGCGGCGACCACGCAGCCGTTGCGGTGGCGCCGCGCGGCGTCCTGCAGCGCCAGCTCGCGCGCGCCGCCGAGCGCGGTCTCCACCCGCACATGGGCAGCGAGCTCGAGTTCTTCCTGTTCCGAGACGACTACGAGGCGGCGCGCGACAAGGGGTACGAGGCGCTCGCGCACAAGGGACGCTACGTCGAGGACTACCACGTTCTCTCCAGCACCTTCGCCGAGCCCGTGATCGGCGCGATTCGCAACGCCATGGATGCCTCGGCGGTGCCCGTCGAGTTCAGCAAGGGAGAGTGGGGCCCGGGCCAGCACGAGATCAACCTGCGCTTCGCGCCGGCGCTCGAGATGGCGGATCGCCACGTCGTCTACAAGCAGGCGGCGAAGGAGATCGCGCAGCAGCAAGGCTGCTCTCTCACCTTCATGGCGAAGTTCGATCACCGCCTCGCGGGCAGCTCGCTGCACGTCCACTCGAGCCTCTGGCGGAACGACGGCACGCCCGCATTCGGCGAACCCGGCCCGGCGCTCGCCGGCACGCCCGTGGCCGCCCCGGAGCTGTTCCGCTTCTGGCTCGGCGGCCAGCTGGCCCACGCGCGCGAGATCGCGCTGCTCCTCGCGCCGACCGTCAACTCGTACAAGCGCTATCAGGCCGGCACCTTCGCCCCCACCGGCATCGCGTGGAGCTACGACAACCGCACGGCCGGCTTCCGCGTGGTGGGGCACGGCCCGTCGCTGCGGGTCGAGTGCCGGATCCCCGGCGCCGACGCGAATCCCTACCTCGCCTACGCGGGCCTCATCGCCGCCGGTCTCGACGGGATCGAGCGACGCATCGATCCGGGGCCCGCGTTCCAGGGAGACGTCTACCGGGCCGCCGAGCTGCCGCGCATCCCGCGGACGCTGCCGGAGGCGATCCTGGCCTTCGAGCAGAGCCGCTTCGTGCGCGACGCCTTCGGCGACGACGTCGTCGGCCATCTCCTCCACTTCGCGCGCACCGAGCAGGCGACGTTCGAGCAGGTAGTCACGGACTTCGAGCGCCGCCGCTATTTCGAGCGCATCTGAGCGCGAGCGCCCTGTGACGCGTCCGCTGATCGGCATTTCCACGTACCACCGCGAGACGGCGGGCCGCAGCCGCTTCTCGCTGCCCAGCGCTTACGTGGACGCGCTGCGGGCGGCGAACGGCCTCGGCGTGCTGCTCACGCCGGGCGAGGCCGAGCCCGAGGAGCTGCTCGACCGGCTCGACGGCCTCGTGCTCTCGGGCGGGGGGGACCTCGACCCGGCGAGCTACGGCTCTGATGCCCACGCCCGCGTCTACTCGGTCTCCCCGGAGCGCGACGCGTTCGAGCTCGCGCTGCTGCGCGGTGCTCTCGAACGCGGCATGCCGACGCTCGCGATCTGCCGGGGCATGCAGGTGCTGAACGTGGCGCTCGGGGGAAACCTGCACGTCCACCTGCCCGACGTGATAGGCGAAGCGGTGGTCCACCGACGGAGCCAGACCGAAGCCGCCGCGCATCCCGTGCGGGTGGAGGGCGGTTCGAAGCTCGCCGAACGCCTCGGCGCCGCGGAGCTGGCGGCGGTTCCCTCCTGGCACCACCAGGCGCTCGACCGACTCGGGGCGGGCTTGCGCCCGGTGGCGTGGGCACCGGACGGCGTGGTCGAGGCCGTCGAGCTGGCCGAGGCGCCTCAGCTGATCGCGGTGCAGTGGCATCCCGAGCTGGCCGGCGCCGCAGCGGAGGGGCGCGGCCTCTTCGCTGCGCTCGTCGAGCGCGCACGGGACTACGCCCGGGCATCGCGCTGAGCGGGGTCTCGGCGGGTCAGGGCGGGCGGACGGACCGCCGATACGTCGAGGTGCATCCGAGCCCCACCGGCGCAGCCGGGGGAGGAATCGATCGCCGATGACCCGGCGCTTGCGCATCACGTTCGAACGACCGGAGGCATTCCGGCTCGAGTTCGACCGCAACATCGCGAAGGGCGGCGCCTTCGTGCCCGGGGTCGGCGGCGTGGAGCTGCGCGAGGTGGTCGAGATCGAGGTCGTGCTCGAGTTCGCGGGCGAGCGCCGCAGCCTGGAGGCGGAGGTGGTCCACGTCGCCGCCGGCGCCGGGGTTGCGGTGCAGTTCCTGCGCCCTGCGGCCGACGTACGCAACGAGTTCTCCGCCTTCCTGACGCGCGCGAAGAAGGAGCCCGAGTGGGAGCTGCCCGAGCTCGATGAGGTGGACGGGCTGCTCGCGCAACAGGAGCCCTCGGATCTCGACGGGGACCTGTTCGGCCCCGCGAGCGCGGCTCCGGCGGCGAAGTCAGCGCCGGGGACCGAGCGTCGCCGCTCGCCTCGCGCGCCGGCGCGCGTGCCCGCGGTGCTGGACGGCAAGAACGCGAGCGTGCAGGGCGTGACCCGCAACCTGTCGGAGACGGGCGCGCTGATCTCTGCGGACGCGAGCGAGCTGCCGCCCGGCAAGAGGGTACGACTCAAGCTGCGGGATCCCGGCACGGGAGATCCGGTCGAGGTGGACGCGAAGGTGACGCGCCACGTGGAGACCGCCGGCACGGTGGCTGCGGTGAGCGTGGACTTCGAGGTGCCGCCCGAGCGGAAGCAGGATCTCGCGGCGCTCGTGCGCGCGGCGGAGCACGCGCATCAGCAGCGCACGGCCGCGGGCATCTCCGGCCGCATCGAGGAGCTGGGCATGCCCAACCTGATCCAGATGCTCGGGCGCTCGTCGCCGCATGGAACGCTGTCGGCGACGACCGGCGCGGAGGAGGGCGTGCTGGCCTTCGAGGCGGGCAATCTCCGCTACGCCCGCCTCGGGGCGACGCGCGGGATCAAGGCCCTCGCTCGCATGCTGCAGTGGACCGCGGGGAGCTTCGAGTTCCACGCGCACGTCGATCCGCTCGACGTCGAAGACGAGCCGATGCGGCTCGAGGCCGCGCTCCTCGAGGCCACGCGCCGGCTCGACGAGGCTCTGCGCGCCGGGACGCCGCGTCTCGACCCGGCAGCCCGCTTCCACATCGATCGCGCGGCGCTCGCGGCTGCGGCCGGGACGCTCGCGAAGGTGGAGGAGGCCGTGCTCGATCTCGCGGCCACCGGCTTCACCGTCCGGCGGATCCTCGACGTCGTTCCGGAGGACGACGCGCAGGTCTCGGCGGCGCTGCTCGCGTTGATCGAGCGCGGCGTGCTCTCGCCGTCGAGCTGATCAGGGCGGGCTGGGACGCCGCACGCGCGTGTCGGCGAGGAACCGGGTGTCGTCGCGCTCGGGATGGTCGAGGTTGTAGTGGAGTCCGCGGCTCTCGAGCCGGCGTGTGGCGGATTCGATGACCAGCTGAGCGACGAGCGCCAGGTTGCGCAGCTCGATCAGGTTGGGCGTGATCCGGAAGTCCCAGTAGTACTCCGTGATCTCGTCGCGCAGCACGTCGATCCGGTGGCGCGCGCGCGCAAGCCGCTTGTCGGAGCGCACGATCCCGACGTAGTTCCACATGAAGCGGCGGATCTCGTCCCAGTTCTGGGTGATCACCACCGCTTCCGAGCTCTCCGTGGCGTCGCCCTCGCGCCAGGGTTCGACGGGCTCGCGACTGGGCGGCAGGTCGTCGAAGCGCGCCAGCGCCTCCTCGGCCGCCGCCGCGGCGAACACGACGCCCTCGAGCAGCGAGTTGGAGGCGAGCCGGTTGGCGCCGTGCAGGCCCGTGCACGTCACCTCGCCGGCGGCGAACAGGTTCACCACGTCCGTCTCGCCGCGTCGGTCCGTGATCACCCCACCGCAGCAGTAGTGCGCCGCCGGCACGACCGGAATGGGGCGTCGCGTGATGTCGATGCCGAACTCGAGGCAGCGCTCGTAGATGTTCGGAAAGCGCTCGCGGACGAACTTCGGGTCGCGCCCGGTGATGTCGAGCAGCGCGTAGTCGTCGCCCGAGCGCTTCAGCTCCGAGTCGATCGCGCGGGCGACGATGTCGCGCGGCGCGAGATCGGCCATCTCGTGGTAGTGCGGCATGAACGCTTCGCCCGCGAGGTTGCGCAGCACCCCGCCTTCGCCCCGCACCGCTTCGGTGATCAGGAAGGACTTGGCGCGCGGCTCGAACAAGCAGGTCGGGTGGAACTGGAAGAACTCCATGTTCGCGAGGGTGGCGCCGGCGCGGTAGGCCATCGCCATGCCGTCGCCGGACGCGATGTCGGGATTGCTCGTGTAGAGGTAGACCTTGCCCGCTCCGCCCGTCGCGAGAAACGTGATGCGCGAGCGATAGCGCTCGACCACGCTGCGCCGCGCGTCGAGCACGTAGGCGCCGAGCGCGCGGTTCGGGCCTGGCGCGCCAGCGCGCTCCGAGGTGAGGAGGTCCACCGCGCAGCAGTCCTCGAGGATCTCGATGTTCGGGTGCGCGCGCGCGCGGGCGAGGAGGGCGCGCTCGATCTCGCGCCCGGTCGTGTCGCGGTGGTGGAGCACCCGGCGGCGCGTGTGTCCGCCTTCGCGCCCGAGCGCGAAGCGCCCGTCCTCGCGGTCGAAGCCGACGCCGGCTTTGACCAGTGCATCGATCGTGGCAGGGCCGCGTTCGATCACGAAGCGGACGACGTCTTCGCGGCAGAGCCCCGCGCCGGCCCGGAGCGTGTCCTGGACGTGCGCCTCGAACGAGTCGTCGTCCGACACCACGGCCGCGATCCCACCCTGCGCGAAGTTCGTGGCGGAGTCGGCGGCGCGCTTCTTGGTGACGATGGCCACCCGTCCGCGGTGCGCCACCTGGAGCGCGTAGAAGAGACCCGCAATCCCGCTGCCGAGCACGAGAAAGTCGACCTCGCGCTCGTCCGTCCGGCTCAACCGAGTCGCCTCCGACCTGCGCAGCCGTCGCCGCCCCTCGGGGCTAAGGGGACCGGGCGGGGCCGCCGATGGTTCCACTGGTGGGCCGAGTCTATCTCCATCCGATGAGACGCACCGGCTGTGCCCTCTGGGCGGCCGCATTCGTGTCGCTCTGCGCCGCGGCCCCGGGCGCAGCGTGCGCGGACGATCTCTACCGCTACGTCGATGGGCGGGGGGTGATCCACTACACGAACATCTCCTACGACGCGCGCTACAGCCTGGTACGCCCGCCGAGCGGCTTCGCGTGGTCTGCCGTGACCCGCAAGGACGGCCGCCGCTTCGACGGGCTCATCCGGCAGGCGGCCGCGGACGCCGGCGTGCCGCCCGCGATCGTGAAGGCGGTGATCCACGCCGAGAGCGCGTTCAACACCGGCGCCGTCTCCCGGACGGGTGCGATGGGCCTGATGCAGCTCATGCCGGCGACCGCGCGTGAGCTCGGTGTGCTGGACCCGTTCCGCGCCGAGCAGAACGTGGACGGCGGGGCGCGGTATCTCCGGAGCCTGCACGATCGCTACGGCAGCTGGACCCACACGCTCGCTGCCTACAACGCGGGACCGACGGCGGTGGATCGCTACCAGGGCATCCCGCCGTACGCGGAGACGCAGCAGTATGTTCGCCGCGTGCTCACGTACTATCGTCGGTACCATGGCGACTTCCCTCGGTGAGGCCGGACCCAGCCCCTCGCCCCTCCCGGCCCGCGAGCGTTTCTGGAATCTGCCCAACACCATCACCGTCGTCCGCATGGCGGTGGTGCCGGTGCTGGTCGGCTTCCCGCTCTACTCCGGGCAGGTGGGCTCGGAGGTCGTGGCGTGGCTCTTCATCATCTCCGCGCTCGGTGACCTGCTGGACGGCTGGGCCGCGCGCCGCGGCAGCCAGGTCACGAAGATCGGCAAGCTGCTGGATCCACTCGCAGACAAGCTCACCGTGACGACCGCGCTGATCGTGCTCCTCACGATGGGCCGCATCCCGGGCTGGGGCCTCGTGCTGGTGGTGGTGGTGATCGGCCGCGAGCTGGCCGTCACGGGGCTGCGGGGGATTGCCTCGGCAGGCGGCCAGGTTGTGGCGGCGGGCTGGCAGGGGAAGCTCAAGACCACGGCCCAGAACATCGCGATCGGCTGCCTGCTGTTCCCGGACGGGACGCTCGGCGTCGCCAATCACGTGCTGGGCGTCGCGCTGCTGGCCGTGGCGACGGCCCTGACCCTTTGGTCCGGCTACGTCTATTTCGCCGCCTACTTCGCCGCCGAAGCGCGCGGCTGACTAGCCTTTCCGGCGGCCGTTCCGTAACTTGCGCCGGTCGAGCACGAGTAGCTCAGTTGGTAGAGCACCACGTTGCCAACGTGGATGTCGCCGGTTCGAACCCGGTCTCGTGCTCCAACTCTCCCGCCCGGAAGTCACGGACTTCCGGGCGTCTTATTCTGGGCTTATGACGCGTAACGGTCCCGCAGGTTGCGCCTGCCCGCGACGATGCGTGCGACCACTTCCTTCTCGGCCTCGCTCGCAATCAGCAGATCGATGAGATCGATCTGATTCATCGCGATGAGTTGCAGGATGTCGGTGTGCGGCGCTCCGAGCCTATCGCGCGGCAGCCGCGGCACTACCTGCAGCCGTTCCGGCATGCGCGCCGGGACGGCCGTTGCGGCGAGCTCGCGGAGCAGGGACGCGTCGGGCGTATCGGATTCCACAAACGCATAAAGCCCGGCGCCGCTGCGGCGGTCCGGAAATGCCACGATCGCTGCGTCGCGCACCGAGGGGTGCCGCTTCAGCCAGGCGGTGAGCGCCGGCGCATCGGCGACAAGACGAAGCCCGCTGCCCTCGCGGTCGGCGACATTCAGCACGCCGCGGGTAATCCACAAATAGACGCGCTTGCCGGTCGCCATCCAGATGCGGGTCAGCCAACTCTTGCGCGCAAGCACGCGCCGCTCGCGGGCAGTGAGGCTTTCGGGGGCGTAGCGGCGCTTGTGCTTGAGGAGGTGGCGCAGGTCTTCGTAGGCCATCAGCCGGAACAGGAAGTTGCGCCGGCGGAATCGCGAGGCGAGCTGGAAATCCGTTAGCGCAGCACGTCCGTCCGGGGTCCTCAGCCAGTTCTGCTCTTTGGCCGTATCGTTGTGGGTCAGCCCCGCCCGATGCAACGCGCGGAGGCTCCGCTTTGCCGACCGGAAATACGCAATATCCGCCACCGGCTTCGCGATGTGGACGGGCAGGCCGTCGATCCAGCCGCGAACGAGGCTGCGGCGTCCGGCGAACAACAGCGGAGGGGCAATCCCCAGCTTGCCGGCGACGGTGAGAGCGCGCGCTTCGCGATGGAAGAGGTGATGGGCGAAAGGAAAGGTCCACCACGGCACGACGTCGATCCGGCGCAGCACCGCCGGAACCTCGCCATGCTCGGTGAGGAAATGGCCCCGCTCGATCGTGCTGAATACGTCGCGCTTGAGTAGTAGCGCGCTGCGAAAGCGGCCCGCGATCTCGTCCGGAAGCGTGGATTCGCCAGTCATCGCCGGGGGCGCGACAAATAGCACAGGCCCCTGGTCGACGGAGAGCGCATCATTCGGCGGCCGCCGCGGCGCCGGCGATCCATGTGGACGATCGGAGTCCGCGGTGTGGCCGGGCCTGGCGGTCTTCCTTCCTGCCGCGAGCACCAAGTAGAGCTGAGTCACTTGAGCAGTGGACTCACGCTTAGTCTTGGGTGAGGTCGCTTGGGGTCACTTCGTCACGAGCGACCCCATCCGGAGCGCCTTCGCGATCGCGTAACCCCCTAACATCCCGTCGGCTCTTCGGTTTCCGGCCCGCCCGGTCGCCTTGCCAACGTGGATGTCGCCGGTTCGAACCCGGTCTCGTGCTCCAGCCTTTTTTCGTGGCGCCCCCGCTGGCTTCCCGGCGGGGGCGTCAGCGTTCTGGCTTCAGGAGCGGGGCGCCTTGCCTCGTGCGGGCTCGTGCCCAGCGTTCCGCAATGCGTTTCGACGGACACGACCCCATCGACCGGGATCCCGAGGAGACGGCGGAGGCCGCGCTGCCCGAGATCCCCCTGGACGCCGCGGAGAGCACCTGGGACCCCTGGCTCTGGGCCCTCTATCTGCGCGAGGTCGCGGAGCAGAAGCCTCCGACCTTCCACTGAGCCGCTACCGTCGGCGGCCCGTGACCGCCGCGCCGCGCATTCCGATCTTCCGCCGCGACCGCACGGTTGCGCCACGCGACATCGACCTGCTCGGCCATGTGAACAACGTGGTGTGGGTCCGCTACGTGGTCGAGCTCGCCGGCGCGCACGCGGATGCGCTCGGCGTGGGCTTCGAGGCGACGAAGGCGCTCGGCGGAATCTGGATCGTCCATCGCCACGACGTTCTCTATCACGCCAACGTGCCCGGCGGCGCGACGATCCGGGAGACGACCTGGATCTCGTCGCTGCGCGGGGCGCTGTCGGTGCGTCACGCCCGCTTCGAGAGCGAGGCGGGCGTGCGCCTGGTCGAAGCCACCACGGAGTGGGCCTACGTCGATGCGACGACGCTCCGGCCGCGGCGCGTGCCGCCACAGGTGCGCGAGCGCTTCGATGCGATCACGGACGTGCCGGGCGACGAGGCCTAGGCCGGCTCGAAGGCCCGCGGCATGTGCATGTTGAGCGCGACCAGTCCGCCGTTCACGCCGTAGATCTCGCCGGTCACGTAGCTCGCGGCGGGCGAGGCGAGGTACAGCGCGCAGGCGGCGATGTCCTCGACGCGGCCGAGCCGGCCGAGCGGCGTCAGCTTCACCATCTCGTCCTTGATCTCCGGCGTCAGGATGCCGGCGAGCGCCTCCGTCTCGATCGAGCCCACTGCGATCGCGTTCACGCGCACCTTCGGCGCGAACTCCTGCGCGAGGTTCTGCGTGAGGAACGACAACGCCGCCTTCGCGGTGCCGTAGGCCGCGAAGCCCGACGAATGGTGGCGGCCGGCCACCGACGAGATGTTCACGATCGCGCCGGTGCCTGCCGTCTCCACGATCTTCGGCACGACGAGCCGCGTCAGCACGAAGGCCGTGGTGACGTTGAAGCGAAACGCGGCCTCGAACTCCTTCTCGCTGGTGCGGAGCGCGGGCTTGGGCGGCCAGCCGCCGGCGTTGTTCACGAGCAGGTCGATGCGGCCGAACTCGCGCAAGGTCGCGTCGACGAGGTTCTCGAGCTGCGTGCGCTCGAGCACGTCGCAGGGCAGGGCGAGCGCGCGGCGCCCATGGCGGCGCACGCTCGCCGCGGTGCGCTCGATCTGGTCGCGCGAGCGCGCGGCGACCACCACGTCGGCGCCAGCCTCGGCGTAGGCCTCGGCGATCGCGGCGCCGATGCCGCGCCCGGCGCCCGTCACGATGGCCACACGCCCGTCGAGTCGGAACTGATCGAGGATTCCCATGGTGCCCTCCGCCGTCAGGAAGCGGCGGATGCTAGCCGAGGGAGGCGGCCTCGGAGACTTGCCTCCGTCAGCGAGACGGAGAGCGCCGCGCCTGTGAGGCTGCGTTGCCGACGTACGTGGCCGGAGTGAGCCCGCGCAGCCGCTTCTTCTCGTCCTCCGGCAGGGGCAGGCCGTCGACGAAGCGGAGCAGCGCGTCTCGGTCGATGGCGCGCCCGCGCGTCAGCGCCTTCAGCTTCTCGTAGGCGTCGGGCACGCCGTGCCGGCGCAGCACCGTCTGGATCGCCTCCGCCAGCACCTCCCAGCTCGAGTCGAGGTCCGCTTCGAGCCGGGCGCGATCCAGCTCGAGCTTGCCGAGCCCGCGCCGCAGCGACTGGTAGCCGAGGAGGCAGTGGCCGGCGGCAGCGCCGACGTTGCGAAGCACGGTCGAGTCCGTGAGGTCCCGCTGCCAGCGCGAGATCGGCAGCTTCTCGGAGAGGTGCTGGAGCAGCGCGTTCGCCACGCCCAGGTTGCCCTCGGCGTTCTCGAAGTCGATGGGGTTCACCTTGTGGGGCATGGTCGACGAGCCGACCTCGCCCTCCGCCACGCGCTGCCGGAAGTAGCCGAGCGAGATGTAGCCCCACACGTCGCGCGAGAAGTCCACGAGCACGCGATTCGTGCGAGCCAGCGCGTCGCAGAGCTCCGCGATCCAGTCGTGCGGCTCGATCTGGGTGGTGCACGGGTTCCAGGCGAGGCCGAGCGACTCGACGAAGCTGCGGCACAGCCCTTCCCAGTCCACCGCGGGCCACGCGGCGAGATGCGCGTTGTAGTTGCCGACGGCGCCGTTGAGCTTGCCCAGGATCTCGACGCTCGCGATCTGGCGGCGCTGCCGCACGAGCCTGCCCACGAAGACGGCCAGCTCCTTGCCGAGCGTGGTGGGGGACGCCGGCTGGCCGTGCGTGCGCGCCAGCATGGGCTGCTCCGCAAAGCGCTCGGCGAGCGTGCGGATCCCCTGGATCACGCCGTCCGCTTCGGGCAGCAGCACCTCGGCGCGCAGATCGCGCAGCATCAGCGCGTAGGCGAGGTTGTTGATGTCCTCGGAGGTGCAGCCGAAGTGCACGAACTCGGCGGCGCGGGCCAGCTCGGGGGTGCTCGTGATGCGCTCGCGCAGGAAGTACTCGACCGCCTTCACGTCGTGATTCGTGGTGCGCTCGATCTCCTTCACGCGCTGCGCGTCGGCCTCGCCGAACTCGGCGACGATGCGGTCGAGCACCGCCTCGGCTGCGGCGGAGAAGGGTTGGGGGCGGTCGAGCTCTGGACGCGCCGCCAGCCAGCGCAGCCACGCCGACTTCGATCCGGAGCCGGTAGTGGATCAGTGCCCACTCGCTTGCATAGCTGCGGAGCGGCGCCGTCTTGTCGGCGTAGCGCCCGTCGAGCGGCGAGACCGCGGTGAGGGGCGAGAGGTCCTTGACGGGGTGGCTCATCGGTCCGCCCATGCTCGCGCGTTCCGGAACATCCGCATCCAGGGCCCATCCTCTCCCCAGCCCTCGGGGCGCCACGAGAGCTGCACGGAGCGGAAGGCGCGCTCGGGGTGCGGCATCAGGATCGTGAAGCGGCCGTCGGGCGTGGTGAGCCCCGTGATTCCGCCCGGCGAGCCGTTCGGGTTCGCGGGGTAGCGTAGCGGCCGGCCGGCCCGCGGCGTCGACGAAGCGGAGCGCGGCGACGGCGTCGGGTCCGGCGCCGAGCGCCCGGCCTTCCCCGTGCGCGACGGGGATGGGCAGCCGCGCGCCCTCCATCCCCGCGAAGAACAGCGAGGGGCTCGGCAGGACCTCGACGAGCGTGAGCCGACCCTCGAACTGGTCGGAGCGATTGCGCTCGAAGCGGGGCCAGGCCTCGGCGCCCGGGATCAGCTCCTTCAGCGCCGACAACATCTGGCAGCCGTTGCAGACGCCGAGCGCGAACGTCTCGGGCCGCGAGAAGAAGCGCGCGAACGCGTCGCGCGCGCGCGGATGGAACAGGATCGACTTCGCCCAGCCCTGGCCGGCGCCGAGCACGTCGCCGTAGGAGAAGCCGCCGCAGGCCACGAGGCCGCGGAAGCCGCCGAGGTCGAGGCCGCGCTCGATCACGTCGGTCATGTGGACGTCGACGCATTCGAAGCCCGCGCGGTCGAAGGCGGCGGCCATCTCGACCTGACCGTTGACGCCCTGCTCGCGCAGGATCGCGAGGCGCGGCCGCGCCTTCCTGGCGACGTGCGGCGCCTCCGAGAGCTCGAAGGGCGCGTGCACCTGCAGGAGCGGAGCGCCCGACGTGCGAGCCGCATGCTCCTCGTCCGCGCAGTCGGGGTCGTCGCGCAGCCGCTGCATGGCGTGGCTCGTGGCGCTCCACCAGCCGCGCAGCGTCGCGAGCGTCTCTTCGAAGACGACGCCCTCGGCGCCGCAGATCACGATGCGGGCGCCCTCGCTCGGCCGCGCCACCTGGCGCGTGCAGTCCGCGAGCCCGTGGCGTGCGAGCACCTCGAGTGCGCGCGGCAGCCCGGCCTGGCCGACCTGCAGCACCGCGCCGAGCTCCTCGGAGAAGAGCGCCGCCAGGAGCTCCTCGCCGCGCCCGTCGAGGCCGAGCTCGAGGCCGCAGCCGCTCGCGAAGGCCATCTCGAGCAGGCACGCGACGAGCCCGCCGTCGGAGCGGTCGTGGTAGGCGAGCACGAGCCCGGCCGCGCGCAGCTCCGCGAGGGCGGCCGCGAAACGTCGCAGCGCGGTGGCGTCGTCCAGATCCGGCGCCTCGTCTCCGATCTGCTCGTAGACCTGCGCCAGCGCCGAGCCGCCGAGTCGGTTGCGCCCCCGGCCGAGGTCCACGAGCAGCAGCACGCTCGGGCCGCGCTCCAGGTCGAGCGCGGGCGTCCAGCTCGCGCGCACGTCGGTGACGGGCGCGAATGCGGTCACGATCAGCGAGAGCGGCGCCGTCACGCTGCGACGGACGCCGCCTTCCTCCCACACCGTCTGCATCGACAGCGAGTCCTTGCCGACGGGCACCGCGATCCCGAGCGCCGGGCAGAGCTCGAGCCCGACCGCGCGCACGGCGTCGTAGAGCGCGGCGTCCTCGCCGGGATGGCCCGCGGCCGCCATCCAGTTGGCCGAGAGCTTCACGTGAGAGAGCGCTCCGACGTCCGCCGACAGCAGGTTCGTGAGCGCCTCGCCCACCGCCATGCGCGCCGACGCCGGTGCATCGATCAGCGCGAGCGGGCTGCGCTCGCCCATCGCCATCGCCTCGCCGGCGTTCGTGTCGAAGCCGGCGCAGGTGACGGCGGCGTCCGCGACGGGGACCTGCGCGGGCCCCACCATCGGGTCGCGCGAGCAGAGGCCGCCGACGGTGCGATCGGCGATCGTGACGAGGAAGGTCTTGTCGGCCACGGCGGGCAGATGCAGCACCCGCCAGAGCGCGTCGCGCAGCGTGACGCCGGCGAGCTCGAGCGGGGCGCGGCGGGCGCGCTCGTGCTTCACGTCTCGCACCATGCGCGGCGGCCGGCCGAGCACGATCTCGAGCGGTAGGTCGATCGGGCTGTTCCCGAACTGCGCGTCGGTGACGATGAGCTGCCCGTCCGCGGTGGCCTCTCCGACGACCGCGTACGGGCAGCGCTCGCGCCGGCAGATCGCCTCGAGCTCGCCGAGCCGCTCGGCCGCGACCGCCAGCGTGTACCGCTCCTGCGCCTCGTTGCACCAGATCTCGAGCGGCGACATCCCGGGGTCGTCGTTCGGGATCGCGCGCAGCTCGAGCCGGGCGCCGCGGCCGCTCTGGTGCACGAGCTCGGGGAGCGCGTTCGAGAGTCCGCCGGCTCCGACGTCGTGGATCGAGAGGATGGGATTCCGCTCGCCGAGGGCGCAGCAGCGGTCGATCACCTCCTGGCAACGGCGCTGCATCTCGGGATTTCCGCGCTGCACGGAGGCGAAGTCGAGCTCTTCGTGGCTCTTGCCCGCCTTCACCGAGGACGCCGCGCCGCCGCCGAGGCCGATGCGGAGCGCGGGCCCGCCCAGCACGACCAGCTTCGCGCCCGCCGGCACCTCGGCCTTCTCGACGTGCCCCGGACGCACGCTGCCGAGACCGCCCGCGATCATGATCGGCTTGTGGTAGCCGCGGACCTCTTCGCCTTCCGGGCCGGGCACCCGCTCTTCGAAGGTGCGGAAGTAGCCGCCGAGGTTCGGGCGCCCGAACTCGTTGTTGAACGCGGCGGCGCCGAGCGGGCCGGCCAGCATGATCTCGAGCGCCGAAGCGATGCGGGTGGGGCGCCCGAAGTCCTTCTCCCACGGCTGCTCTGCGCCGGGGATGCGGAGGTTCGAGACGGAGAAGCCTGCGAGGCCGGCCTTCGGCTTCGCGCCGCGCCCGGTGGCGCCCTCGTCGCGGATCTCGCCGCCCGAGCCGGTGGCGGCGCCGGGGAACGGCGAGATCGCCGTCGGATGGTTGTGCGTCTCGACCTTGATCACGATGGGGACGGCCTCGCGCTGCGCGCCGTAGACGCCGCTCGCCGGATCCGGGAAGAAGCGCGACGCCTCCGCGCCGACGATCACGGCGCCGTTGTCGCGATAGGCAGACAGCACGCCGTCGGGCGAGCGCGTCGTGGTATTGCGGATCATCTGGAACAGGGAGGCGTCCCGGCGCTCCCCGTCCACGAACCAGTCCGCGTTGAAGATCTTGTGCCGGCAGTGCTCCGAGTTGGCCTGCGCGAACATCATCAGCTCGGCGTCGGTGGGATCGCGCCCGAGCGAGCGGAAGGCATCCGTGAGGTAGCGGAGCTCGTCGTCGGAGAGGGCGAGGCCGAGGCGACGATCGGCCTCGCGCAACGCATCGAGGCCGCCGGCGAGCAGCGGCACGCGCGCGAGCGGCGCGGGCTCCGCGCGCTCGAACAGACGCACAGCCTCCTCCGGCTGCGTGAGCAGCGACTCCGTCATGCGATCGTGGAGCAGGTCCGCGACCGCGGTCAGCTCCGAGAGGGAAGGGCCCGCGGCGGCCCAGGCGATGCCGCGTTCGATGCGCCGCACGCGGCGGAGCCCGCAGCCCCACGCGATGTCGGTGGCCTTCGACGCCCAGGGCGAGATCGTGCCGATGCGCGGCACGACCCAGAGCCGGGTGGCCACTTCGGGCACGCTCGCGGCCGCGCTGCCGTCGTCCAGCAGGCGGCTCAGCACCTCCCGCTCGGCGTCCGAGAGCTCGCCGTCGACGTCGACGAAGTGCACGAACGCGGCCGCGAGGGAGCGGACCGCGCAGCCGCGGTCGCGAAGCTTCACCTCGAGCCTGGCAAGCCGCGCCTCCGAGAGCGCGCGCGCCCCCCGCCACTGGAGCATTCGGGGCCTCTGCGAAACGGCCGGCCCCCCGAGACCGACCGAGGACGGCGCGGAGCTTAGCGACTTCGGCGGGGGCGGGGGCCGGTGTCTCGGCCCTCCCGCGCGAGCGGGAGGGCCGAGCTCGGCTGGGCCCTGGTTCAGAAGTCGTCGCCGCCCATGTCGGGCATGCCGCCCGGCATGCCGCCGGGCATCCCGCCGCCCTTCTTCTTCTCGGGCTTGTCGGCCACCATCGCCTCGGTGGTGAGCATCAGCGCCGCCACGCTCGCGGCATTCTGGAGCGCCGAGCGTACGACCTTGGTCGGGTCGATCACGCCGGCCTGTACGAGGTCTTCGTACACCTCCGTTGCGGCGTTGAAGCCGAACGAGCCCTTCCCGCCCTTGACCTTGTCCACCACGATCGAGCCTTCGACGCCCGCGTTCTCCGCGATGCGGCGCAGCGGCTCCTCGATCGAGCGGCGGATGATCGCCACGCCGGCGCGCTGCTCCTCGGGGAGCGCCTCCTCGAGGCCGTCGAGCGCCTTCTGGGCGCGCAGCAGCGCGACGCCGCCGCCGGGCACGACGCCCTCTTCGATCGCTGCGCGGGTGGCGTGGAGCGCGTCCTCGACGCGCGCCTTCTTCTCCTTCATCTCCGCCTCGGTGGCGGCGCCCACCTTGATGACGGCGACGCCGCCCGCGAGCTTGGCGAGCCGCTCCTGGAGCTTCTCGCGGTCGTAGTCGCTGGTGGTCTTCTCGACCTGCGCGCGGATCTCGGCGCAGCGGCCTTCGATCGCCTTCTTGGCGCCGGCGCCGTCGACGAGCGTGGTGTTGTCCTTGTCCACCACGACCTTCTTCGCGCGGCCGAGATCCTTCAGCGTGACGTTCTCGAGCTTCAGCCCGAGCTCCTCGCTGATCACCTGGCCGCCGGTGAGGATCGCCATGTCCTCGAGCATCGCCTTGCGCCGATCGCCGAAGCCGGGCGCCTTCACCGCTGCCACCGAGAGCGTGCCGCGGATCTTGTTGACCACGAGCGTCGCGAGGGCCTCGCCGTCCACTTCCTCGGCCACGATCAGCAGCGGCTTGCCCTGGCGCGCGATCTGCTCGAGCACGGGCAGCAGATCCTTCATGCTCGAGATCTTCTTCTCGTGCAGCAGGATCACGGGCTCTTCGAGCACGGCCTCCATGCGCTCCGTGTCCGTCACCATGTACGGCGACAAGTAGCCGCGGTCGAACTGCATGCCCTCGACCACCTCGAGGGTCGAGTCCATCGACTTCGCTTCCTCGACCGTGATCACGCCTTCCTTGCCGACCTTCTGCATCGCCTCGGCGAGCATCTGGCCGATCGTCTCGTCGCCGTTGGCGGAGACGGTGCCGACCTGCGCGATCTCCTCGGAGTCGCGCGTCGACTTGGAGAGCTTCTTCAGCTCTTCGACCACCGACGCGACGGCACGGTCGATGCCGCGCTTCAGGTCCATCGGATTGTGACCGGCCGCGACGAGCTTGCTGCCCTCGCGGAAGATGGCCTGGGCGAGCACGGTCGCGGTGGTGGTGCCATCGCCCGCGACGTCGGACGTCTTCGAAGCGACCTCCTTCACCATCTGCGCGCCCATGTTCTCGAACTTGTCGGAGAGCTCGATCTCCTTGGCGACGGTGACGCCGTCCTTGGTGACCGTGGGCGAACCCCAGCTCTTCTCGATCAAGACGTTGCGACCCTTCGGGCCGAGCGTCACACGGACCGCGTTGGCCAGCGTGTTGACGCCGTGCAGGATCTTCTCGCGAGCATCCTGGTGGAAACGAATCTCCTTGGCTGCCATGTCTCTCTCCTACTCGAGCACGGCGAGGACGTCTTCCTCGCGGATGATGAGATGTTCTTCGCCGTCGATCTGGACCTCGGAGCCCGAGTACTTGCTGAACAGCACCCGGTCGCCCTTGCTCACTTCGAGCGCCTGCGTCTTGCCGTTGTCGAGCACCTTGCCGGTGCCGACGGCGACGACACGCGCCTCCTGCGGCTTCTCCTTGGCGGTGTCCGGGATGAAGATCCCGCCCTTGGTCTTCTTCTCTTCCTCGATCCGCTTGACGAGGATGCGGTCGCGGAGCGGTCGTACTTTCATCGTTCCTTCCTCTGCGTTGTGCCGGCGCTCGACCCCGAGCCCCGGCGGAGCCGCGCAGGGTTAGCACGACCTCCGCCGGGTCAAGGATCGACCCCCGGATTTTCCCGCGGGGCCGGGGTCAGGCAGTGGCCACCTGGATGGTCCGGGGTCGCCGGTTGCCCGCCTTCGGCAGGTGCAGCTCGAGCACGCCGTGCTTCAGGGAAGCGCGGATCGCCTCGACCTCGATGCCGTCGGCGATGCGGAACTCCCGCGCATACCCCCCGGGCTGGTACTCGACGTGGCGCGGGGTCCAGGCCGGGTCGGGTGCCCCGACCGGGCTCGCCTCGATCCGGAGCACGTCCTTCTCGAAGCGCACCTGCACGGACTGCTCGTCCGCACCCGGCAGATCGACGAGCACGACGTACTCCTCGGCCCGCTCGAGGATGTCCGCGTCGGGTCGGTAGACCGGCCCGGGGCGGGTGCCCTCCTCGCGGACGGCCTGCTTGGACGGATTGCGAAGGATCTGGGTCATGGTTCTTCTCCTCAGCCGGCCTTCACCGAGATCTGGCGAGGCCGATGTTCCGGCGCCTTGGGCAGCCGCAGGGTGAGCACGCCGTGCCGGTGCACCGCCTCGACCTTGTCCCCGTCGATAGAGAGGGGCAGATCGATGGCACGCCGGAAGGCCCCCGCCGGCCGCTCGCTGCGGTGCACGCTCGCGCCTTCCTCGCTGGCGACCTTCCGTTCCCCGCGGAGCGTCACCGTCGATCCCTCGAGCGAGATCTCGAGGTCCTCGGGCGCGACGCCAGGGACCTCCGCGGTGAGCACGTAGGCCTCTTCCGTCTCGTACAGGTTGAGGGCCGGGAACGCGTTGCTCGCAGCCAGCACCGGCGCGAACGCGCCGAAGCGATCGAACAGCTCGTCGAGCTCGCGCCGGAGCACGCCGAAGCCGCGAGGGGACTCCTGGCCCCAGGGCCGAAGCAGATCGAGTTGACTCATGTCGTTCCTCCTTGCTCGCGGCGACGCGAAGGTCGATCGCGAGACGTCTGCCTGAGTAAGCACACGCTCGCCGGTCGTCAAACTTCTATGCTGCGCGCGTGCTGCTCCGTTCTTCTCTCCCGATCCCCGTGCTCGCCTGCCTGGTCGGCCTCGGCTGCTCCGAGAGGCCCACCGACGCGGGGCGGATCGCAGCAGGCGCGTGGCAAGCGGCCGCGGTCGCCGCGCGGACGGAGACGCGCGGGGCAAGACAGATCCTGTTCGGCGATCTGCACGTCCACACGACGTTCTCGCCGGACGCGTTCCTCTACGGCCTGCCGATCTTCGGCGGCGAAGGCGCGCATCCACCGGCGGACGCGTGCGACTTCGCGCGCTGGTGCGCGGGCCTCGACTTCTTCTCGATCAACGACCATGCCGAGGGACTCACGCCGGCCCTCTGGACGGAAACGCAGCGCAGCATCCGCGAGTGCGATGCGCGCAACCTCGACCCCGCACGGCCCGACCTCGTGCCGTTCCTCGGCTGGGAGTGGACGCAGACCGGCCCGACGCCCGAGACGCACTATGGGCATCGCAACGTCGTGCTCGAGGGCCTCGCGCCCGACGAGGTGCCGGCTCGGCCGATCTCTTCACGCGTCGCCGAGCGCGCGAACAGCCCGCCCGGCATCGTGTTCACCGCCGCCTCCGCGCTCGCCCACGCCGTGGCGCCTGCGCCGTACGCAGAGATGGTCGACCGCTTCGGCCAGATCGCGGCGGTGCCGGCGTGCGCGGAGGGGGTCGGAGTCCGCGCGCTGCCGCCCGACTGCCTCGAATCCACCGCCACGCCGGGCGAGCTCTTCGCGAAGCTCGACGAGTGGGGCGTCCCCTCGCTCGTGATCCCCCATGGCCTCGCGTGGGGCATCCACGTGCCGGCCGGCGGCGACATGCGCAGCCAGCTCCGCCGCGCCCAGCACGACCCGGCGCGCGAGCGCCTGATCGAGGTGATGTCGGGCCACGGCAACAGTGAACAGTTCCGCTCCGACGCCGACGTCGGCGCGCCCGACGAGTGTCCCGAGCCCACGCCCGGCTTCTTGCCGTGCTGTTGGCGCGCCGGCGAGCTGATGCGCGAGCGCTGCGGCGATGCGCCCGCGAGCGAGTGCGATGCCCGCGTCGCCGAGGCGAAGCGTCTCGCGTTCGCAGCAGGCGCGCAGGCGCATCGGGTGATCCCGGGCACGCGCCCCGAGGACTGGCTCGACTGCGACCAGTGCCGCGACTGCTTCAAGCCGGCCTCGTTCCTGCGCCCGCGGCTCACCGCGCAGTACGCCGCGGCGCTCACCAACCCGGGCGAGACGGACGCCGGCGGGCGCCCGCTCCGCTACCGCTTCGGCTTCATCGCGTCGACCGACACGCACGCTGCGCGCGCTGGCAGCGGCTACAAGCAGGTGGCGCGGGAGGCGATGACCGATCAGCGCGGCCCGCCGAGCGAGCAGGACGCGGAGCGGATCGAGCGCTGGGTGCTGCGTCCGTCCGGAGAGCCGGCGCCGGTCCCGTACGAGCCGAGCCGCCTGCTCGAGCTCTTCGACGGTGAGCGCACCGCGAGCTTCCTGTATCCGGGCGGGATCGTCGCCGTCCATGCGGAGGGACGCGACCGCGCTGCGATCTGGGCGGCGCTCGAGCGGCGCGAAGTCTACGGCACGAGCGGCCCGCGCATCCTGCTCTGGTTCGACCTCGTGAACGGGCCGACGGGTCGGCTGCCGATGGGCAGCGAGACGGCGCTCGGAGCGAATCCGCGCTTCGAGGTGCGCGCGGTGGGTGCGCCGCTCGAGCAGCCCGGCTGCCCGTCCGAAGCAGAGGCCGCGCTCGGTCCCGAACGCCTGCACTCGCTCTGCCGGAACGAGTGCCATCACCCGGGCGAAGGGCGTCAGGCGATCGCTGCCATCGAGGTGGTGCGCATCCGCCCCCAGCGCACGGCAGACGAGCCGATCGCCCCGTTGATCGAGGACGTCTGGCGGCGCTTCGCGTGCGCACCGGATCCGGCGGGGTGCGTCGTCTCGTTCGAGGACGAGGAGTTCGCGGGCTCCGCGCGCGACGCGGTCTACTATGTGCGTGCGCTCCAGACCGCGACGCCCGCCATCAACGGCGCCAACCTGAGGACGGAGTTCGACACGGAGGGCCGGGCGGTGCGCGTGAATCCCTGCTCGGGCGGCTACCGGACGCCCGCGAGCGACGACTGCCTCGCGCCGGTGCAGGAGCGCGCGTGGTCCTCGCCCATCTACGTGGACTCCGCGGGCGGGCAGCTCGGCCCGTCGACCGCGAGCCCGAGGTGAGTTGCGGAACGGCTGTGGGTGCCGGCGAGTCCGCCGGTATGATGGCACCCATGAAGTCGCTGCGGATCCGCCTCACCGACGAACGCCGCGAGCGCATGCTCCGCTCGCTGCGGAAGTTCTTCGCCGACGAGCTCGACCTCGACCTCGGCGATCTGGCCGCCGCCCGCGTGCTGGATTTCTTCGCGAAGGAGCTCGGCGCGCCGGTCTACAACCAGGCGATCCAAGACGTGCGCGCGAACCTGCAGACCAAGCTCGACGATCTCGAAGGCGAGTTCTACGAGCCGGAAGAGCCGTACTCTCGGTGAAGGCGCCCGCCGAAGCGGACGCGGAGGGATGAGCCATCGCGCGCATCTGGATGCCGCTTCCCGACCGGGACTTCGACGTGACGGAGGTCGCCGTCCCCTGGCGACTGCTCACGCGCGCCGGACACGAGATCGTGTTCGCGACCGAGAAGGGCGGTGCGGCGCCGGAGGCGGATCCGCTGCTGCTGACGGGCGTGCTCTTCGGGCGGCTCGGCGCCGAGCCCGAGCCGTGCGCGTTCTATCG
Organism: uncultured delta proteobacterium; assembly: GCA_963716895.1. Taxonomy (GTDB): domain Bacteria; phylum Myxococcota_A; class UBA9160; order UBA9160; family UBA6930; genus JBFIYM01. The sequence goes on along the minus strand of CAVQUJ010000010.1, from coordinate 293,627 downwards.
CGAGCTCCAACGCGAGCACGCCTTCCGCCACCCGATCGCATGGGACGCGCTCGACGTCGCGCGCTTCGACGGCCTCCTGCTCGCGGGCGGCCACGCACCGGGCATGCGGCAGTACCTGGGCTCGACGCGCCTGCAGGAGCAGGTGGCGGCGTTCTTCGCGACGGGTCGTCCGGTCGGCGCGATCTGCCACGGCGTGCTGGTCGCGGCGCGCAGCATCGATCCCGCCAGCGGGAAGAGCGTCCTCTACGAGCGCCGCACGACCTGCCTCGCGAAGTACCAGGAGCGCACGGCGTACTGGCTCACGGCGTGGAAGCTCGGTCGCTACTACCGGACCTATCCGGCCTACGTCGAGGACGAGGTGCGCGCCGCGCTTCGCGATCCGGCCCGGCAGTTCGAGCGCGGTCCGATTTCGCTCGTGGGACGCGATACGGCGGTGGACCCCGGGCCGGCCTTCGTCGTCGAGGACGGCCACTACGTCTCGGCGCGCTGGCCCGGCGACGCGTACTCGTTCGCACGCACCTTCGGGCGGCGCTTCGCACGGGAAGAGCCGAGCCGGTGAGAGCGTCGCAGCGACTCGACGCTCGGGAGCTCGATCAGCTGAGAACGCTCGGCTTCGTCGTGCGCGAGCGCGCGTTCAGCGAGGCCGAGCTCGAGCGGCTGCGCGCCGACTGCGAGGCGATGGTGAAGCGGGTCACCGCCGCCAGCATCGGCCGCCGCAAGGTTGCCGTCGGCAGCTACTTGTTCCAGCTCGAGCGTGGGCTCGTCACCATGGTGAAGTGGGAGCCCGCGTACCCGGATGTCGTCCAGGGTGTCGAGCCGTTCGCGCACTTCGACGAGCGCCTTCGCGACTGGGCGGCGGACCCACGGTTCGTCGAGCCGATGAAGGACGTTGTCGGCGTCGAGGAGCTGAACCTGTTCACAGAGAAGCTGAACGTGAAGCGCGCGCGTACCGGCGGGCCGATCGTCCTCCACCAGGACTACCCGTACTGGACCGACAGCTCCGACGACGCGGGCGAAGTCGCGACCGCGATCGTGTTTCTCGACGACGCGAATCGCGCGAACGGGTGTCTCGAGGTGGCTCCCGGGAGTCACACCGGCGGCGTGCGCCCTCAGCGCAAGGTGGACGGCTTCGGCCGTCTCGAGATGGAGCTCGAGGGTTTCGACGAGTCACAGCTCGTAGCCCTCGAGGTGCCGGCAGGCAGCATGGTGTTCTTCGGTTCGCTGCTGGTGCACCGCTCACTGCCGAATCTCTCGGATGACGACCGCCGCGTCTTGCTCTACAGCTACCAGCCGGCGGGACGGCGCAAGTCGATCGACGGCTTCATGAAGCTCGCCAGGCGGGCGTAGGAGAGCCGTCAGCTCTCGCCGAGGCGCTTGTACGCCCCGTAGTGGCGCAGCGCATCGGCGCCGCGCCCGGCCTGCTCGTAGAGGCCCGCCACGTTGTAGTGCGCGTCCGCGAACTCGGGATCGAGCGCGAGCGCGCGCTCGTAGTGGCGGATCGCGGCGTCGGCCCCGCGCGTGTCCTCGAGCGCGAGTGCGAGATTGAAGTGCAGCACCGGGTCGTCGGGGCTCTGCTCGAGCGCGAGGTGGTAGAGCCGCGCGGCCTCGCGCGCGTCGCCGCTCTCGTGCCGGAGGCGGCCCAGGTTCACGTAGGCGTCCGTGAGCGAGGGGTCGAGCTCGAGCGCGCGGCGGTAGGCGTTCGCCGCGGCTGTGGCGTCGCGATCCTCGAGCCCGAGCCCTTCCTCGAAGGCCTCCCGCGCCCGCACACCCGGGTCGGAGCCGGCGCCACGCGCCGCGCCGCCGAGATTCCGCTCGACCAGCTCGGCGAGGCCGTCCACCTCGAACTCGAAGAGGGTCTGGCCGGTCGCGGGCTGCCAGCGCGAGCCCGCCGCGCCGACCGCGACGTCGCGTCCGTCCGCGAAGATGCGCAGGCCCGAGAGCGTCGAGCCTTCGGGCAGCTCGCGCGCCAGCGCCGAGATGGCGCGCCGGATCCGGGCCGCCGGCACATGCGCATCGAGCAGACCCTTGGCCGCGCGCAGCACCACGAGATCCTGGAACGAGAACGCGTAGCGACGTCCATGGCGTGCCGGCTGGCACAGGCCGGAGCGCACCCACTCCCGCACACGCCGCTCGTCGAGCCCGAGCAGCCGCGTCACCTCGGCCGTCGAGAGGGGGCGATCCATCGCGCGCGGCTCCTCCGCTGGAGCACCTTAGCGGGTGGCGCGCTTGCTTCCCTTGCCGGCCGACTTGTCCTTGCCCTTCGCCACCGCGGGCTTGCGCACGCGCACCATTCCTGCGGCGCCCTCGCTCGCATGCCGCGCCTCGATGCTCCGCTTCAGCGCCGCCATCAGGTCGATGATCGGCTCGGGCTCCTCGGCTCGCTCGGCCACCACCACCTCGTGGCCCGCGATCTTCTGGTCCACGGCGGCGAGCACCGCCTGCCGGTAGCGATCCTCGTAGCGCTCGGGGGCGAAGCGCGTCGGCCGAGAGCTGCTCGATCAGCTGCTGGGCCAGCTGGAGCTCGCTCGCGCGGAGCTGCACCTCGTCCCCGAACTCGATGTCCTCGAAGCTCGCGCACCTCGTCGGCGTAGTACAGTCCGTGCAGCACGAGGCCTCGCCCCCGCGGACGGATCAGCACGAGCTGCTCGCGCCCGCGCGTGCGATGTCGGCCCACCGCCACGCGCCCCATCGTGACCATCGCCTCGTTCAGCAGGCGATACGCCTTCGCTCCGCCCTTGTCGGGCCCGAGCAGCTTCGACTTCTCGAAGTAGATCGGGTCGACCTTCTCGATCGGCACGAACTCCTCGATCTCGATCGACTTGTCGCTCTTGGTCTCGAGCGCCTTCAGCTCCTCCTCGGTCAGCACGACGTACTGGTCGCGCGCGTACTCGTAGCCGCGGACAGTCTCGTCGCGCTCCACCATCTCGCCGCAGGTGGCGCAGATGTACTGCTGCTTCAGGCGCGACTGGTCCTTCGCGTGCAGCATGTTGAAGTGCACGCTCTTCGACCGCGTCGCCGGATAGACCTTGACCGGGATCGAGACGAGGCCGAAGGAGATCGTCCCGGAGGACGTCGCGCGTGCCGGCATGGAGGACCTGTACGGGGGAAGGGCGCGAGAACCGGAAGCCTGGGGATCGGAAGGCACCGATCTTAACATAAGCCGGGCGATGCGAGATCTGCGCCGCTACCGCGAGAAGCGCGATCCCGAGCGAACGCCCGAGCCGTTCGGCGGCGAGCCCGGGCTGCGCGCCGTGCCGCCGGATGCGGCGCGCATCTTCGTGGTGCAGCAGCACGCGGCGCGGGCTCTTCACTACGACCTCCGCCTCGAGATCGGGGGCGTCCTGGTGAGCTGGGCGATCCCGAAGGGCCCGAGCCTCGATCCGAAGCAGAAGCGGCTCGCCGTGCAGACCGAGGATCATCCGCTCGAGTACGCGGACTTCGAGGGCTCGATCCCGGCCGGGAACTACGGCGCCGGCGCGATGATCGTGTGGGACCGCGGCATCTATCGCTCGCGCGACGGCCGCTCGCCCGCGGAGGGGCTGGCGGCGGGCAAGCTCGATCTCGAGCTGGAGGGCCACAAGCTGCGCGGCCGCTTCGCGCTCGTGCGCACGAAGCGCGGCGCAGGGCGCGATTGGCTGTTCTTCGCGAAGCGCGCCGTCGGCGCCGGCGAGAGCGAGCTGATCGAACGCGAGCCCGCCTCGGTGCTGTCCGGGCTCACCGTGCTCGAGCTGCGCGACGGACGCCGTCTCGACGCGGAGCTCGCCGCCGCTGCCGCAGAGGCGGGCGCCAGGCGCCACAGCCTCGATGCCACCGCGCTGCGCCCGATGCTCGCGACGCCGGACAGCACGCCGTTCCGGCGGCGCGGCTGGCTCTTCGAGCTCAAGTACGACGGCGTGCGCGCGCTCGCGGAGAAGCACGGCGTCCAGGCTCGCATCTTCGCGCGCAGCGGCGCCGATCGCACCACGCAGTACGCCGAGATCGCGAATGCCCTCCGCCACCTGCCGATCGATGACGCCGTGATCGACGGCGAGATCGTGGCCGTCGACGCGCTCGGCAAGAGCTCGTTCGAGCGCATCCAGCGCCGCTTCACGCCGAGCGATCCGGAGGCCGTGGCGCAGGCGCGTCGCGAGATCCCCGTGGCGTTCTACGCCTTCGACCTGCTCGGTGTCGCCGGCTACGACCTGCGCGAACTGCCCCTCTCGAAGCGGAAGGAGCTGCTCGCCCGCCTCGCGCCGCGCACGGGCTTCGTCCGCTTCGCGGACCACGTGGAAGAGGACGGCGTCGGCCTGTTCGAGGCGGCGCAGCAGCATGGTCTCGAAGGCGTGATCGCGAAGCGCGCCGACTCGAAGTACGAAGCGGGCCGTCGCACGAAGAGCTGGCTCAAGCTCAAGGTGCCGCACGTCCGGCTGCTCGCGATCGTGGGCTCCCTGCCCGGACGCGGCTCACGCGGCGCGATCGGCTCGCTGATCCTGGCCGGCCTGCGCGACGGCGCGTGGGTGTACGCCGGCAACGTCGGCTCGGGTCTGACAGGCGAGCAGCTCGATCGGCTCGACGCGGCCCTGGCCGAGCGCGGGTGGCGCGGCCGCCGTTCGCCGGGGGGCCCGAGCGCTGGCCGAAGGGCGCGCGCTTCGCCCGGCCCGAGCTCGTGTGCGAGGTGCGCTTCACCGAGGTGACCAGCGCGGGCCTGCTGCGCCAGCCCGTCTTCCTCGGCCTGCGCGAGGACGTCGCGCCCGAGCGCTGCGAGGCGCCCGCGTCCGGCCGCGCAGCGCCGCACGCGGAGCCCGTGCCGTCTGTGGACGCTGCGGCCCGCGCCGACGAGCCGCGCCTCACGCGGCTCGACAAGGTGTTCTGGCCCGTCGAGGGCTACACGAAGGGCGACCTGCTCGCCTACTACGAGAGCATCTGGCCCTGGATCGCGCCCTACCTCCGCGACCGGCCGCTGGTGCTGACGCGCTACCCGGACGGGATCGAGGGCAAGTCGCTTCTACCAGAAGAACGCGCCCGAGTTCACGCCCGAGTGGGTGCACCGCCAGGCGATCGACGGCACCGACTACTTCGTCTGCAACGAGCTGCGCACGCTGCTGCACGTGGTGAACTCGGGCGCGATCCCGCTGCACGTGTGGAGCGCGCGGCTCGCACAACCTCGAGCGGCCCGATTGGCTGATCCTCGACCTCGATCCCAAGCAGGCGCCGTTCTCCGCCGTGGTGCGGATCGCACGCCACCTGCACGCATTGTTCGAGGCAGATCGGCGTGCCTCACTTCGTGAAGACCTCCGGCCAGGCCGGGCTCCACGTGCTGCTGCCGCTCGCCGCGGCCTACACGCACGACGAGTCGCGTGCGCTGGCCGAGGCGATCGCGCGCACCGTCTGCGCGGACCTGCCGGAGCTCGCCACGGTGACGCGGCCCGTGGCCGGCCGCGGCGACAAGGTCTACGTCGACTTCCTCCAGAACGGGCGAGGCAAGCTCATCGCGGCGCCGTTCTGCGTTCGACCGAAGCCGGGCGCGCCCGTCTCGATGCCGCTCACCTGGCGTGAAGTCACCCCACGGCTCGAGCCGGCGCGTTTCACGATCCGGACGGCGCTCCCACGGCTCGAGCGTCGCGGCGACCCGCTGCGCGAGGTGCTCGGGCCCGGCGTCGACGCGGTGCGACTGCTCGATGGCCTGTCGCGCCGTCTCGAAGGCGCGGCCTCGCGGGCGCGCCGCGCCTGATACACTGGGCGCTCTGCGCGGAGGCTCGGCATGCGTCTCTCGGTCGGGACCAGCGGCTTCAGCTACGCCGAGTGGAAGGGGCCGTTCTATCCCGCCGACCTCGCCGCTTCGGGGATGCTCGCGTACTACGCGGAGCGGTTACCCGCGGTCGAGATCAACAACACCTTCTATCGGCTGCCGCGGCGAAGCGTCCTCGAAGGCTGGGCGGCGCAGGTGCCGGAGCGCTTCCGCTTCGCGGTCAAGGCCTCGCAGCGGATCACCCATCTGAAGCGGCTCAAGGACGTCGCGGACGAGACCCGGTATCTGCTCGACGTGACGCAGGCGCTGGGCGAGCGGCTCGGCGTGCTGCTCTTCCAGCTCCCACCCAATCTCAAGCTCGATCTCGAGCGCCTCGAACGCTTTCTCGAGCTCTTGCCCGCGGGCACGCGGGCGGCGTTCGAGTTCCGCCATCCTTCCTGGGTGGATCCGCGCGTGCTCGAGCGTCTGCGCGAGCGTGCGCGCGCGTGGGTCGTCACCGAAGGGGAAGAGGGCGGCGTGGCTCCGGACCTGCTGTTGACGGCGCCGTGGACCTACCTGCGACTGCGGCGCGCGGCCTACGCCAGGGAAGAGCTCGCGGCCTGGGCCGCGCGCCTCTCCGCGCGCGATCTCGCGGAGGCGTTCGTCTTCTTCAAGCACGAGGACGCGGGCGCCGGCCCGCGGCTCGCCGGCGAGTTCCTCGAGCTGATGGAGCGCGCAGATCTGCGGCGCAGCCCACGCGCAGCCGGCGTGCCCGCGCGCGCGACGCCGAAGCGCGAGGCCGGCTAGGCCCCCCGCTTCCCCGGCGCGCGCGGCGGCATCAGATCGGTGATCGTGCCTGCGGCCATCTCCGCCGCGAACGCGACCGTCTCCGACAACGTCGGGTGCGGGTGGATCGTGAGGCCGAGATCGTGCGCATCGGCGCCGAGCTCGATCGCGAGCGTCGCCTCGCCCATCAGCTCGCCCGCGTGGACGCCGACGAGGCCCGCACCGAGGAGGCGCCCGTGCTCCTCCGAGAAGAGCAGCTTGGTGAGGCCCTCGCCGCGGCCCATGCCGAGCGCCCGCCCGCTGGCGCTCCACGGGAAGACGGCCTTGCGCACCGCGACGCCCTGACGGCGCGCCTCTTCCTCCGTGAGCCCGACCCACGCGACCTCCGGGTCGGTGTAGGCGACGGACGGGATCGCGCGAGCGTCGAACGACGCGGCCAGCCCGGCCGCCACCTCCGCTGCCGCCTTGCCCTGGTGCGTCGCGCGATGGGCGAGCAGCGGCGGACCGGTCACGTCGCCGATGGCGAACACGTGCGGCACGTTCGTGCGCAGCTGCGGATCGACAGGGACGAAGCCGCGTCCGTCGAGGCGCACGCCGAGCGTGTCGAGGCCGATGCCGTCGCTGTTCGGACGGCGTCCGACGGCCACCAGCATGCGATCGAAGCGCTCGCGGCCGGCGCCTGCGCCCTCGAGCGTCACCTGGAGCCCGTCGCCCGTCGGCTCGACGGAAGCCAGCCGCGTCTCGAGCAGGATGCGCTCGCAGCGCTCGCGGAGGCGGCGCTCGAGCGGACGAACGAGATCGCGATCCGCGCCGGCAAGCAGCTGCGCGAGCAGCTCCACGATCACGACGCGCCAGCCGAAAGCCAGGTAGGCGGTGGCCAGCTCGAGCCCGATCACACCGCCGCCGACGACGAGGATCCGCCCGGGCGGGCCCTCCACGTCGAGCGCGCGGGTGGAATCGAGGATGCGCGGGTCCGCCGGCAGGTTCGGCAGCGCCACGTTGCGTGAGCCCGTGGCGAGGATGGCCTGCGCGAACCGGATGCGCGTCTCGCCGCGTTCGTGCGTCGCGACGAGCTCGTGCGCCCCGGTGAAGCTCCCGCGCGCGGTGATGACCCGCACCTTGCGCTGCTTTGCGAGTCGATCGAGACCGCGTGTGAGCCCGGATACGACCTCGTCCTTGCGCGCGCGGATTCGCTCGAAGTCGAGCTTGGGCGCGCCGAACTCGACGCCGTACTCGCCGAGCCCGTGGGCCTGCTCGATCACCTCGGCCATGTGCAGCAGCGCCTTGGACGGAATGCACCCCACGTTGAGGCAGACACCGCCGAGCGTCGGGTAGCGCTCCACCAGCACCACCGACTTGCCGAGATCGGCGGCGCGGAACGCGGCGCTGTAGCCGCCCGGGCCGCCGCCGAGCACGAGGACCTCGGCCTCGAGCGCGTCGCCCGTCGTGGCCGGGCCCGGTGTCACCGCCGGCGCGGAGGGCGGCGGGGCAGGGGCCTCCGCGCGCGGCTCGGCGCCGGCCTCCGCTTCGACCCGCAGCGTGCAGATCGGGTCGCCCTCGCTGACCTTCCCGTTCAGGCTCACGGCGAGCGATTCGACGACCCCCGCCGCCGGTGACGGGATCTCCATCGAGGCCTTCTCGCTCTCGATCACGATCAGCGCCTGGCCGCTCTCGACGCGGCTGCCGACGGTGACCAGCACCTCGACGACGTCCACCTCCTGGAACTCGCCGATGTCGGGCACGCGGACGACGAGAGGCTGGGGCACGGCTACAGCAACAGCAGGCGCAGGTCGCCCACCAGCTCCGTGAGTCGTCGCGTGAAGCGCACGGCGTCGGCGCCATCGATCACGCGGTGGTCGTACGACAGCGACAACGGAAGGATCAGGCGGGGCACGAAGGCGCCGTCTCGCCACACCGGCTTCCACTGCATGCGCGAGACGCCGAGGATGGCGACCTCCGGGTGGTTCACGATCGGCGTGAAGAAGGTGCCGCCGATGCCGCCGAGGCTCGAGATGCTGAAGCTGCCGCCCTGCAGATCGGCGGGACGCAGGCGGCGCGTGCGCGCGCGCGTCGACAGATCCTCGAGCTCGCCGGCCAGCTCGAACAGCCCCTTCTTGTCGGCGTCGCGAATCACGGGCACGACGAGCCCGTTCTCGGTGTCCACGGCGACGCCGATGTGGAAGTACTTCTTCACGATCAGGCTCTCGCCCGTGCGATCGAGCGACGAGTTGAAGTGCGGGAACTCGCGCAGCGCGGCGGTGACCGCCTTCACCACGAAGGGCAGGAAGGTGAGCTTCAGGCCGCGCTTCTTGGCCTCGTCCTTCTGCGTGCCGCGGAAGGCGTCGAGCTCGGTGATGTCCGCCTCGTCGAACTGCGTGACGTGGACGACCGTGACCCAGCTGCGATGCAGATTCGCGGCGGAGAGGCGGCGGATCCGGTGGAGCGGCTGCAGCTCTGTCTCGCCCCACTTCGTGAAGTCGATGTCGAGCGGCGCGGCCACCGCGATGCCCGCGAGCGGCACGCCGACAGCAAAGCCCTGCGAGAGCGACGCCTTCACGAACTTCTGCACGTCTTCGCGCGTGATGCGGCCCTTGCGCGCGGTACCTGGCACGCGCGCGAGGTCGACGCCCAGCTCGCGCGCGAGCCTGCGCACCGACGGGGTGGCGTGCGCGAGGGCGGGCCGCGGCGCGTCGTCGGGCTCACTCACCGGCTCGGGCTCCGCGACGGGGGCGGGGCGCACCACGACGGGGGCCGGCGCCGAAACCGACGCGGGCCGCTCGGCCTTCGGCGTGGACGCCGCGCCGTCCGTCCGGAGCACGGCGACGAGGTCGCCCTCGTTCACCTGGTCGCCGACCCGGACGCGCAGCTCCTCGACCACGCCCGCGGCGGGCGCGGGGATCTCCATCGTGGCCTTGTCGCTCTCGAGCACGATCAGCGACTGCTCTTTCTCGACGCGTTGGCCGACGCTGACGAGCAGCTCGACCACGTCCACGTCGTGGAAGTCGCCGATGTCGGGCAGGTGGACTTCGAGGCGCTCCGCCATCGCCTAGCTCCGCGCCGGGTCCGGCTTCTCGGGGTCGACGCCGTACTTCTCGATGGCCTGGCGCACGAGCGCCGGCGGAACTCGTCCCTCGTCGGAGAGCGCCTTCAGCGCGGCGATCGCGATGAAGAACCGGTTCACCTCGAAGAAGTGGCGCAGGCGCTCGCGGCCGTCGGAGCGCCCGAAGCCGTCGGTGCCGAGCGTGCGATAGCGGGCCGGCACGAACGGCCGGATCTGCTCCGGCACGGCGCGTACCCAGTCGGTCGCTGCGATCACGGGGCCGGTGCGGTCGGCGAGGCACTCCTCGACCGGCGTCAGCCGCTGCGGCTCTCCCGGGTGCAGCAGGTTCCAGCGCTCCACCTCGGTGCCGCGGCGGCGGAGCTCGCTGAAGCTGGTGACGCTCCAGACGTCGGCATCCACCTGGAAGTCGTCGCGCAGCAGCTCCGCGGCCGCGAGCGCCTCGCGCAGGATCGTGCCGCTGCCGAGCAGCTGCACGCGTTCTCGATCTCCCTGCGCCTCCTGCACGCGGTACATCCCGCGCAGGATTCCCTCGCGCGCGCCCTCGGGCAGCGCCGGATGGACGTAGTTCTCGTTCATCACCGTGATGTAGTAGAAGACGTCCTCCTGCTCGACGACCATGCGGCGCATGCCGTCGTGGAGGATCACGGCGAGCTCGTACGCATAGGCGGGATCCCACGCGCGGCAGTTCGGCACCGTGGCCGCCATCACGTGGCTGTGGCCGTCCTGATGCTGGAGGCCTTCGCCGGCGAGCGTCGTGCGGCCGGCTGTGCCGCCGAGCAGGAAGCCGCGCGTGCGCGAATCGGCTGCGGCCCAGATGAGATCGCCGACCCGCTGGAAGCCGAACATCGAGTAGAAGATGTAGAACGGCAGCATGGGCAGGCCGTGGTTCGCGTAGGAAGTCCCCGCCGCAATCCACGACGACAGCGCGCCCGCCTCGTTGATCCCCTCCTGCAGGATCTGGCCGCTCTGGTCCTCGCGGTAGTACGCGATCGTGTCGGAGTCCACGGGCTCGTACAGCTGGCCCTGCGAGGCGTAGATGCCGAGCTGGCGGAACAGGCCCTCCATGCCGAAGGTGCGCGACTCGTCGGGCACGATCGGCACCACGTACTTGCCGAGCTTCTTGTCGCGCGCGAGCGCGGCGAGCATCCGCACGAAGGCCATCGTCGTGGACATGTCGCGATCGCCCGAGCCCTTGAGCAGCGAATCGAAGATCGAGAGATCGGGGAGCTCGAGCTTCGGCGCGGCGCTCCGGCGCGCAGGCAGGTAGCCGCCGAGCGCCTTGCGCCGCTCGTGCATGTACTGGACTTCCGGGCTGTCCTCGGGCGGCGTGAAGAACGGCGCCTCGGCGATCTTCTCGTCGGGGATCGGGATGCGGTAGCGGTCGCGGAACTTCCGCACCGCCTCGTCGCCGAGCTTCTTCTGTTGATGCGTGAAGTTCTTGCCCTCGCCGGCCTCGCCCATGCCGTAGCCCTTCACGGTCTTCGCGAGGATCACGGTGGGCTGGCCCGTGTGCTGCACCGCGGCCTGATACGCCGCGTAGATCTTCGTCGGGTCGTGGCCGCCGCGGTTCAGCTGCCAGATGTCGTCGTCGGTCATGTTCGCGACCATTGCGAGCAGCTCCGGGTGCGTCCCGAAGAAGTGCTGCCGCGTATAGGCCCCGCCGCGCACCTTGTAGTTCTGGTAGTCGCCGTCGACCGCCTTCTCCATTCGCTCGAGCAGCAGGCCCTTCTTGTCCTTGGCCAGCAGCGGGTCCCAGTGGTCGCCCCAGATCACCTTGATCACGTTCCAGCCTGCGCCGCGGAAGGTGCCCTCGAGCTCCTGGATGATCTTGCCGTTGCCGCGCACCGGGCCATCGAGGCGCTGGAGGTTGCAGTTCACCACGAAGATCAGGTTGTCGAGATTCTCGCGGGCCGCGAGGCCGATCGCGCCGAGCGACTCGGGCTCGTCGGTCTCTCCGTCGCCGACGAAGCACCAGACCTTGCGGCCCTTCATGTCGGCGAGGCCGCGATGCTGGAGGTACTTCATGAAGCGCGCCTGGTAGATCGCCAGGATCGGCCCGAGCCCCATCGAGACCGTCGGGAACTGCCAGAAGTCGGGCATCAGCCACGGGTGCGGATACGACGAGAGCCCCTTGTGGCCGACCTCCTGCCGGAAGCGATGCAGCTGCTCTTCGCTGAGCCGGCCCTCGAGGAACGCGCGCGAGTAGATGCCCGGCGAGGAGTGCCCCTGGATGTACAGCAGGTCGGCCCCTTCGGGATGGTCGGGGCCCTTCCAGAAGTGATTGAAGCCGACGTCGTACAGCGTGGCGGCGCTGGCGAAGGTGGCAATGTGGCCGCCGAGCTCCGCGTTCTCGCGATTCGCCTGCACCACCATCGCGAGCGCGTTCCAACGCACGAGCGAGCGGATGCGGTACTCGAGACCGGGCTCGCCCGGCATCGGCGGCTGGTCGCGCACGTGGATCGTGTTCAGGTACGCGGTGGTGGCGGAGTAGGGCAGGTGCGCGCCAGAGCGACGCGCCTGATCGATCAGGCGCTCGATCAGGTAGTGGCCGCGCTCGATGCCTTCGGTCCGGAGCACGGAGTCGAGCGCTTCGAGCCACTCCGCAGTCTCGGCCGGATCCGGGTCGCTGCTGCGATCGACCACGTGCTCCTCCTCACGAATTGTCCACGTATAGCAGCCCATCGGCTTCGAGGGCTGGATCGGGAGCGAAATTTCTCTCCTGGGGCGGAAGAGACACGGGATAAATCGTCAGGAAGATCGGACACATTCATCCATTTGGAAATGTGTTGACGTACGACCCGAATCGGGCCTAGCATGCGCCCGATGCAGACCCACGAGACCCCTCGCCGGCTCGCGCCGGCGGGCCCGCGGAGCGACGCCTCGCGCGTGGCCTACACCGAGGCGGGCGTGGCGCTCTTCCACCTGCTCCGCGAGCTCGAGACGTCGCTGCCCCTGCTGTCGCAGCTGCCGGTCTCGCACGGGCGGATGGCGCTGCTGCGAAGCCTGGCGCTTCGCGGCCCGCGCAACCTGAGCGAGCTCGCGCGGGAGCGCGGGGTGAGCCGCCAGGGGGTGCAGCGACTCGCCGATGCGCTCGAGACGGAGGGGCTCGCGCGGAGCACGCCCGATCCGCGCAGCGCGCGCGCGAAGCGGCTCTCGCTCACCGACGCAGGCCTCGGCGCCTACCGCGAGCTCGCGCAGCAGGAGGCGCGCGAGCTGAACGCCCTCGCCGCGAGCCTCTCGCCCTCCGACCTGCGCGCCGCGACCCGCGTGCTCCGCCTCCTCGCGAGCCGCCGGCGGGGCTGAGCCGCAAGCGAAGCGCGCAGCGAGCCGCGAGCGGAGTCACACCGCTCGTCTCGGGCCACGCGACTTCTCGCAGTGCGCATCCTGGGTCGGTCTCGTACGTTCGCCCGCCGGAGGATCCCGCGATGAAGGTGCGCGCCGCCGTCGCCGTCGAGGCCGGCAAGCCGCTGGTGATCGAGGAGGTCGAGCTCGCCGGCCCGCGCGCCGGAGAGGTGCTCGTGGAGGTGCGCGCCACCGGCGTGTGCCACACGGACGCATACACGCTCTCGGGCCGCGACTCGGAGGGCCGCTTCCCGTCCATCCTGGGCCACGAGGGCGCCGGCGTGGTGGTCGAAGTGGGCCCGGGCGTCGGCTCCGTGGCGCCGGGCGACCACGTGATTCCGCTCTACACGCCCGAGTGTCGGCAGTGCAAGACCTGCCTGTCCGGCAAGAGCAACCTCTGCACGGCCATCCGGACGACGCAGGGGCAGGGCCTGATGCCCGACGGCACGAGCCGCTTCTCGCTGCGCGGCAAGCCCCTGTTCCACTACATGGGCACGTCCACGTTCGCGAACTACACCGTGCTGCCCGAGATCGCGGTGGCTCGCATCCGGAAGGACGCACCCTTCGAGAAGGTCTGTTACATCGGCTGCGGCGTCACCACGGGCGTCGGCGCGGTGCTCAACACTGCGAAGGTCGAAGCGGGCGCGCGCTGCGTGGTGTTCGGGCTCGGCGGCATCGGCCTGAACGTGATCCAGGGCCTGCGGCTCGTCGGCGCCGACCAGATCGTGGGCGTCGATACGAATCCGGCGAAGCGCCCCCTCGCGGAGCGCTTCGGGATGACGCACTTCGTGAACCCGAGCGAGGTCGAGGGAGACCTCGTGCAGCACCTCGTGGCGCTCACCGACGGAGGCGCCGACTACTCCTTCGAGTGCATCGGCAACGTGAAGGCGATGCGACAGGCGCTCGAGTGCTGCCACCGTGGCTGGGGCGAGTCCATCGTGATCGGGGTCGCGGGCGCGGGCGAGGAGATCGCGACGCGGCCGTTCCAGCTCGTCACCGGCCGCGTCTGGCGCGGCAGCGCGTTCGGCGGCGCCAGGGGCCGCCGCGACGTACCGCGCATCGTGGACTGGTACATGGACGGGAAGATCCAGATCGATCCGCTCATCACCCGGGAGCTGCCGCTCGAACGCATCAACGAGGCGTTCGAGCTGATGCACCGGGGGGTCGGGGTGCGCACCGTCATCCGTTACTGAGCTCCCCCGACTGACCCGGAGTCACTCCGATTCTCGTTGTCACGACGCGGCGTGCTCTCGTAGAGTAGGGCGTTTTCGCGACATTCCAGCGAAAGGAGACCTCGGGTGCGCGCAAAGCGTCTCCTCCCGTTCTCGCTGGCGCTCGTGGCCCTACCGCTGCTGGCGTCGAAGTGTCCTTTCCACTCGGGGCCGGCCATCCTCGCCCCGCACGGCGTCGTGAACGAGTTCGCCGTCGAAGTGAAGGTCGAGGCGACCAGCGGCTGGACGCTCGACCCCGCTCGCGACGTGACACTGAACGGAGTCGTGCTTCCGATGAGCGGGGGCCCGACGACCTTCACGGCCACCGTGCAGCCGGGCTTCCCGCTACGGGACCACAACCTGATCCAGGCCCGCCAGCGGCTGCAGCACGTCACCAAGGTTTCGTTCGCGACCTTCGAGTACGCGCCGCCCAAGGCACGCGCTCATCGGATCACGCGCCGCTCGGAGCTGATGAAGGGGCCGCTCGCGCACGGACGAATCGGTGACTGGCTGATCGAGAACTCGGTCGCCCGCTTCATCGTGCAGGACGTCAGGAAGCGCGATCTGTACAGCGTCGGCGCGTTCGGCGGGAACATCATCGACCTCGAGCTGGTGGCGAAGCCGGGCACCGACAACTTCATCGAGATCCAGCCGGCGCTGAACGTCGAGACCGTCGTGAACGCGCAGACCGTCGAGGTCGTGAACGACGGTCAGGACGGCACGCCCGCGATTCTGCGCACCTGCGGTCCCGACGATCTGCTCGACTTCGTGAACCCGTCGAGCGCGGTCCACGACGCAGGGCTCGCCGTGCCCCCGGGCTTCGACGACAACGACCAGCCCGTCGAGGCGTGCACCGAATACCGTCTCGACCCCCTCGTCGCGTGGATGCGCCTCGACACCACCGTGGCGAACGTCGGCACGGAGACCCAGCAGATGCTGGTGGGCGACTGGTACAACCCGGGCGGCCAGCTCGAGAGCTGGGCGCGCCCCAACCGCCTCGGCGAAACGCTCAGCTTCATCTTCTCGACCCTGAGCCACTTCGGCTACGGAGAGATGGAGGGGGTCGACTACA
Source organism: uncultured delta proteobacterium (assembly GCA_963716895.1). Taxonomy (GTDB): domain Bacteria; phylum Myxococcota_A; class UBA9160; order UBA9160; family UBA6930; genus JBFIYM01. The sequence goes on along the minus strand of CAVQUJ010000010.1, from coordinate 278,448 downwards.
GCTACGCGACCGTGCCGCTCAGCCCCGCGCTGCCCGACGCGCAGCCGCCGAGCGAGTTCACCACCAGTGGCGTCACGCTCATCCTGCACGATGCGAACGTCGTGCTCTCGTTGGCCGGGGTTCCGCCGCCCTTCTTCGTCGATCCCGGCGCCGAGCGCACGTACAGCCGCTACCTGGGTGTGGGCGACGGCTCGGGAGCGAACGCGGTGGCGATGGAGGCGAGCGTGAACCAGCTCCCCTCCGCGCGGGTCGAGGGCTGCGTCACGGTCGCCGGCACGCCGCTTCCGAGCTCGCGCGTGAGCGTGGTGCGCCGCAGCGGCGCCTCCATCAGCCGCTTCGAGTCGAGCCTCGTCACCCGGCCCGGGCCCTGTCCGAACTACGGAGGCGCGATCGGGACGGGCGCCTGGGAGGTGGCGGCAGCCCGGCGCGGAGCGCTCTACGAAGGCGGCCTCGGTGCGCCGACCTTCCACGCCATCACGGCGGTGGCGGGCAGCACGCAGACGGTGAACATCGACCTGCCCGCCCCCGGCCGGCTCGCCGCGCACGTGATCGACGAGGCGGGGCGGCCGCTGCCGGCGCGCGTGAGCGTGGTCGGGATCGACCCGAGCCCGCCCATCACCGCGGGCGGTCCGGGTCTGCCCGGCCTCGGCTTCTCGACGCTCGGCCTGTTCGAGGACCCGAAGGAAGGGCTGCCCTTCGGCGTCGTCGCGTTCGGCTACACCGACGCGAACGGCGATGTCGCCTTCGACGTCGAGCCGGGGAGCTACCAGCTCCTCGTCAGCCGCGGCGCCGAGTACTCCATCGTGCAGCTGCCCCTCACGATCGCTGCGGGCGTCACGACCCCCGTCCAGGCGCAGCTCGCGCGCGTGCTCGACACCACGGGCTTCGTGTCCTCGGACTTCCACGTCCACGGCATCCGCTCGGCGGACTCGCGCGTGGCCGACGGTCCCCGGGTCTCGCAGTTCGCCGGCGAGGGCATCGAGAACATCATCATGACCGACCACCACGTGCACACGAACCTGTTGCCGACGATTGCCGCGCTCGGCCTCGGCAACTGGGTCACCTCGACGGTGGGCGAGGAGATCACGACCTTCGACTACGGGCACTTCAACGGGTACCCGTTCACGATCGATCCGAGCGTTCCGTCGGGCGGCTCGACGGACTGGGCCAAGGCCGCGCCGCCCGGCCAGGACTTCCCGTCCGCCGGCGCCCTCAACGCCACGCCGGGCGAGATCTACACGCTCGCGACGGCCGGCGCGCGCTCGACGCCCGACACCACGATCCAGATCAACCACATCGATTCGCACTTCCTCCCGATGAAGATCGACACCGGGGTGCCGGGGCCGATCAGCGACGGGCTCGACGATGCCGACCGCGCGGCCCGACGCCTGCCGAGCGTCGCGTCGGCCGGGAACCTGTTCTTCGCCTTCCCCGCGCTCGAGCTCTGGAACGGCGCCGATCGCCAGCAGCAGCTCAACTTCCTGGACGAGCGCATCGGGATCTGGATGAACCACCTCAACAAGGGCCTGCGCACGACGGCGATCGCCGACACCGACACCCACACCTTCGGCGACCTCGAGTCGGCCGGGGCCCGCACGTGGACCGCATCCTCGACGGACGCGGTCCCCGCGCTCTCCGGCGGCGAGGTGGCGAACTCGGTCGAGGCCGGGCGCGCCGTGGGCGGGCAGGGCCTCTACGTGCAGACGCGGCTGCTGGCGGCGAGCACGGGCCAGACGGCCGACCTCACGCGCGGGGGTACCACGGATATCGCGACCACCGACGGCGCCGTGAACCTCGAGATCCGCGTGCAGGCGCCGAGCTGGGCGCGCTTCGACACCATCGAGATCTACGCGAACGCGGCGACCGTTCCGGTGGATCCGGCGGCGCCGTACCTGTAGACGGCCACGCCGACCCTCACGAAGTACGAGGGCGACTGCGATCCGGCGACGACGGGCGACGGCGACTTCGACATCACGATCGTGAACGTGCAGCCATCGGTAGCGGGCGGAGAGCGGCAAGAGGTCGTGCTGACCGTCCCGTTCAGCGGCCTCGTCGAGGACACCTGGTTCGCCGTGGTTGTGAAGGGTGCAGACGGCGTCTGCCCGCCGATGTTCCCCGTCTATCCGCGGAGCCTCACCCGCGCCGGCAACACCACGCTCGCCGGGCTCCTCGACGGCAACGTGGGCGAGGGCGGCACGATGGCGCTCGGCGTCGCCAACGCGCTCTACCTCGACGTCGATGGCGTCCCGGGCTTCCAGCCCCCGAATCCCTGATCTGCGGTCATGAGGCGGGCTCTCGTCGTCCTGGGGCTGCTGCTGGCGACGGTGGCGCGGTCGGCCGAGCCGCCGCTCGTGCCCGCGGCGCAGGAAGGCGTGCGCCTGCTCCAGGCGCTCGAGACGGCGCCGCTCGCGGTGGTGGGACGCATCGGCGAATGCACGGCCCTCGATCTGCACGGCTGGCGAGCAGCGCTGGTCGTCGAGTCTGCGCTCGTCGGTGAAGCGAAGCCCGGGGAGACGCTCACGATCGCCTGGGAGGAGCTCGCGAGTGCGCGGCCGGAGCGCTTCGCGAGCGGTGAGCGCTTGCTGCTGGCGCTCGAGCCGCTCGCGAGCGGCTCGCTCTGGCGAGCCCGCTTTCCCGACGTGAAGGAGTACCTGCGCGTCCGAGCGGTCTCGCAGCGCGGACAGGCCTTCCTGCGCAGCCCGTCGCTCGGGAGCCTCGAGGTGCTCGGGCACTATCTGGCGCTGCCCGCCGACTTGCGGGCGAGCCCGGCCGGACGCGCCCATCTGCTGGCGCTCGCAGCGGAGGGCGAGCGTGCTCTCGCCGTGTCGGCCGCGAATCGGCTCGCGACGCTCGGCGTCGGCGCGCCGCTCGAGGCGGGCGACGCGACGCTCGCGCTGCGCGCGCTCGCCCGTGCGCAGAGCGACGCCGAGTTCTCGGACGAGCTGCTGGCGTGGATCGTCCGCACGCAGCCGCCGGGTCTCGCGGAGCCCCTCGACGCCGCCCTGGCGGCCGACCCTCGCGCGCCCGCGAACTTCGTGGCCGCCCGCGCGGCCCTGCCCGGCGGCATTCCGAACGCGCGCCTGGCGACGCTGCTCGCCGACCCCAACCCCGCGCGTCGCGCGGCGGCGGCCGGTGCGGCGCCGGCAGCGGAGAGCGCACGGTTGGCGACGCTCGTGCGCGGGGACCCCGCACCCGAGGTGCGCATCGCGGCGCTACGTCGTCTCGCGGCGCTCGAGGGCGCTGACTCGCTCGAGCCGTTGCTCGCGGCGTTCACCGACCGCGAGCCTTCGGTGCGCGCCGAGGCGGCTCGTCTCGCGGCAGGGCTCGGTCCCGGCGCCGTGCCGCGCCTGCGGGAAGTGGCGCTCGGCTGGCCCTCGCCGGCCCCCGAGACGGCCGTCGCGGCGCTTCGCCTGTCGAACTCGCGGGAAGCGGTCGAGGCGCTGGGTGTGCTCGCCGACAGCCATTCCGACGCGCGCATCCGCGCGCTGGCGGGGCTGGCGGTCGGCCGGCCGCTGGGCCACGCCGACTGAGCGAGAGCGAATCTCACAAATCACTTCCGTCGCCGGGCACGCGTCTTCGACCGTCCGGCTGCGTTGCGCTCCCTGCGCCGTAGCTCTCGCTACGGCTCGGTCGCGCGCCTTGCCAGCCGGCCGAATCCACGCGCCGGGCTCGGTCCGGATTTATGAGATGCGCTCTAGCGCAAGCGCGACGCGATCACGCCGGCGTCGAGCGTCCACGGGCCGCGGCGCGTCGGCGCCGCGAGCGCCGCCTCGAGCGCGGCGAGGAAGCGCGCGCGCGGCCAGGGCTTCGCGCCGAGGGAGGCCAGGTGCGGCGTCGGCAGCTGGCAGTCGACCAGTCCGAAGCCCCACGCCTCGAGCTGCCAGACCAGCGCGGTGAGCGCGGCCTTCGAGGCGTCGGTCGCGCGGTGGAACATCGACTCGGCGAAGAAGGCGCCGCCGAGGGAGACGCCGTACACGCCGCCGACCAGCTCGTCGCCCCGCCAGGCCTCGGCCGAGTGCGCGTAGCCCTGCTCGTGGAGCGATGTGTAGGCGTCGATCATGTCGGGCGTGATCCAGGTGCCGGGCTCCCCGTCGCGCGGCACCTCTGCGCAGCTCCGGATCACGCGCGCGAAGGCGCTGTCGAGGCGCAGCTCGAAGGCGCCGTGGCGCAGGCGGCGCCGCAGCCGGCGCGCCACGTGGAGCTGCGCGGGCTCGATCACCATGCGCGGATCGGGCGAGAACCACAGGATCGGCGGCTTGTCGTACCACGGGAAGATGCCCAGCGAGTACGCCACGAGGAGCCGTTCGCTCGACAGGTCGCCCCCGATCGCGAGCAGCCCGGACGGCTCCGCATGCGAGGGCGGCGGGAAGGCCAGATCAGCGCGCAATCGGTAGACGGGCATGGCGGCCGGGTCTCGGCGGGCTCCGGAGGGGGCGGTATGATGCCCCATCCTTTCGCCGCGACCGCAGGAGCCCGCATGAATCTCGAGTTCTCCGATGACCAGAAGTTCGTTCAGAAGACCGCGCGCGACTACCTCACCGAGAATGCGCCGCTCTCGCTCTGCCGGGCCGTGCTCGAGGGAAACAAGCCGTACGATCCGACGCTCTGGAAGGGCGTCGCCGAGATGGGCTGGCTCGGCACCGCGGTGCCCGAGGCCTACGGCGGAGCCGGCCTCAGCTACCTCGAGCTGGTGCTGATCGCGCAGGAGCTCGGCCGCGCCCTCGCGCCGATCCCGTTCTCCTCGTCGGTGTATCTCGCGACGGAAGCCATCCTCCAGGCGGGGAGCGAGGCGCAGAAGCAGAAGCTGCTGCCGAAGCTCGCCACCGGCGAGACGATCGGCACCCTGGCGCTGGCGGAAGGCCTCGGCGATTTCGACGCGGCGAGCGCGACCGGCACGACCTTCGACGGCAGTCGCGTGAACGGCGTGAAGATTCCCGTCAGCGACGGCGCCGCTGCGAACTTCGCCGTGGTCGTCGCCAAGGAGGGCAAGGGCCACTCGCTGGTGCTCGTGGATCTCGACGGCGAAGGCGTCACGCGCACCGCGCTCGCGAGCTTCGACGGGAGCCGGCCGCTGGCGAAGCTCGAGCTGAAGAACGCGCGCGGCGAGCGGCTCGGCGCGGCGGGCCAGGGTGCGCAGGTCGCGCGCGACGTGCTCGACCGAGCCGCCGTGATGATGGGCTACGAGCAGATCGGCGGCGCCGAGCGCGCGCTCGACCTGACGCGCGCCTTCACGATGGGGCGCTTCGCGTTCGGCCGCCCGGTGGCCTCGTTCCAGGCGCTCAAGCACCGCATGGCGGACGTCTACGCCAAGACGCAGATCGCGCTCTCGAACGGCTACTTCGCGGCCTGGGCGCTCTCGAACGGCAGCGACGAGCTCGCGGTGGCCGCGTGCAGCACGCGCGTCGCGGCCAGCGAGGCCTTCGTGCTCGCGAGCGAAGAGATGATCCAGATGCACGGCGGCGTCGGCTTCACGTGGGAGTACGACTGCCACCTGTTCTACCGGCGCGCGCGGGCCCTCGCCGCCGCGCTCGGCACCGCGAACGAATGGCGCGAGAAGCTGGTCTCGCGCCTCCAGGCCAGCGGCTTCGGGAGCGGCAAGGGCGCTCTCGAAGTGGCGGCAGACTGAGCAAGCGGCGCTCGGCGCCGCGCGCAGGAGTACCCATGAACTTCGACGATACGCCGCAGGAAGCCGAGTTCCGCGCCAAGGCGCGCGCCTTCCTCGGGAAGCACCTCGAGCCGCTCGACCCGAGCGAGACGGCGCCCAACCTGCTCGGCGAGCGCGAGGACAAGGGCGCGATCGACTGGGCCAAGCGCTGGCAGGCCACCAAGTTCGACGCCGGCTGGGCCGTGCTGACCTGGCCCAAGGAGTACGGCGGCCAGGGCCTCGGGCGGATGGAGAACGTGATCTTCAATCAGGAAGAGCCGAAGTTCAAAGTGCCGCCGGCCATCTACGGCATCGGCCACGGCATGCTCGGCCCGACGCTGATGACGCACGGCACGAAGGAGCAGAAGGAGCGCTACGTCAAGGAGATGGCGCGCGGCCAGGTGGTCTGGTGCCAGCTCTTCAGCGAGCCCGCCGCGGGCTCCGACCTCGCCGGCCTGCGCTCGAGCGCGGTGCGCGACGGCGACGGCTGGGTGCTCAACGGCCAGAAGATCTGGAGCACCGGCGCCCACTACTGCGACTGGGGCATGATCGTCGTGCGCACCGATCCGAGCCTGCCGAAGCACGACGGCCTCACCTACTTCATCGTGGACATGCACGCGAAGGGCGTCGAGGTCCGCCCGATCAAGCAGATCAACGGCGGCTCGGGCTTCAACGAGGTGTTCTTCACCGACGTGCGCGTGCCCGACACGCAGCGCGTCGGTGGCATCGGCGAAGGCTGGAAGGTCTCGATCACCACGCTGATGAACGAGCGCGTCTCGATCGGCTCGGGCTCGAGCGGCAGCCGCATCCGCGACATCTTCCGGCTCGCGAACGAGTGCCGGCGCAACGGCCGGCCTGCGATCGAAGACGGTGCGGTGCGGCAGCAGCTGGCCGATGCCTTCATCACCTCGAAGGGCCTGCAGTACACGAGCTACCGCATCCTCTCCGCGCTCTCGCGCGGAGGAACGCCCGGGCCCGAGGGCTCGATCAGCAAGGCCGTGGGCGCGCCGTTCGGCCAGCAGCTCTCGGCGTTCGCGCTCGATCTGCAGGGCGCGATGGGCGGCCTGCTCGACCCGGCGTTGGCGCCGCAGGAAGCGCTCTGGCAGGAGAGCTACCTCGGCTCGCCGGGGCTGCGCATCGCGGGCGGCACGGACGAAGTGCTGCGCAACATCATCGCCGAACGCGTGCTCGGGCTGCCGTCCGAGATGCGCATGGACAAGGGCATGCCGTTCCGCGACGTGCCCACGGGGCCGACGAAGAAGTAGGCGTGCGCACCCGGCTCGGCGGCGGGGTCGCCGCGCTCGCCGCCGCGCTCGGCTGCGCAGCGTGCGCGCTGCCGCCGGCGCGCTGGGACGTGCCGCAGGGCGCCGGTCCTCGCTTCGCCGACGCGAAGCGCACCTGCGAGCAGCTGACGTCGCCCGACGCCGAGCGTTTCGAGGATTGCATGAGCCGCCGCGGCTTCGAGCGCGAGTCGCTCTGGCAGCGCATGGGCCGCGGCATCACGGGAGGTTGACCATGTCGGTTCGTACCGAGCGGAACGGCCCCGTCTGGACCGTCGTGCTTTCGCGCCCGGAACGGCGCAACGCGGTGGACGGCCCCACGGCAGTCGAGCTGGCGGCCGCCTTCCGCGCCTTCGATGCCGACGCCGACGCCCGCGTCGCGGTGCTGTTCGGCGAGGGTGGCGTCTTCTGCGCGGGCGCCGACCTGAAGGCGATCTCCGAGGGGCGCGGCAACCAGGTGACGAGCGACGGCGACGGCCCGATGGGCCCGAGCCGCATGCAGCTCGGGAAGCCCGTGATCGCCGCGGTCGCCGGCTATGCCGTGGCGGGCGGTCTCGAGCTCGCGCTCTGGTGCGACCTGCGCGTGGCCGAGGCGAGCGCCGTGTTCGGCGTCTTCTGCCGGCGCTGGGGCGTGCCGCTGATCGACGGCGGCACGGTGCGCCTCCCGCGCATCGTCGGCCAGGGGAATGCCCTCGACATGATCCTCACCGGCCGGCCCGTCGGCGCGGAGGAAGCGCTGCGCATGGGGCTCGCGAACCGCGTCGTGCCGGACGGGCAGGCGCGCGCCGGGGCCGAGGCGCTCGCGGCCGAGATCGCGGGCTTCCCGCAGGCGTGCATGCGCGCGGATCGACGCTCGGCGTACGAGGCCTGGTCGCTCGACGAGAATGCGGCCATCGCCAACGAGCTGCGCCACGGCCAGGGTGTGCTCCGGAGCGGCGAGTCGTTCGAGGGCGCCTCGCGCTTCGCCGCGGGAGCGGGGCGGCACGGGAGCTTCGGGTAGCCCGCGTGCCCTTCGCGAGCTGGCACGACTTCTACGACTCCGCGTGGCAACAGCCGTGGGCGCTGCTGCTCCCCCCCTTCGCGTTCGCGATCTGGCGCGGCATCGCGGCCCCGCCCGGGCCCGGCGCGCTGCCGGAGCTGAGGCGCTTCGTCGTCGGCTGGGCTGCTCTCTTCACGCTCGGGACGATGCTCGACCCGCTCGCGACCGGCCCGCTCGCGAACGCGCTCGGAAGCCCGGCCGCGGCCACCGCGCTCGGCCTCGCCTTCGTGTTGCTCGGCGACCTCCGCATCTGGTGGCTCGTGTTCCGCGCGGGTGGGCGCGGCCTCGCTCCCGCGCTCGCTGCCACGACAGGCGTTCCGATCGCGGCCTGGCTCGTGACCCGCGTGCTCGCGCCGCTCCCCGACCAGGCGCTCTGGCTGGTGCACGAGTCGCTGTTCGTGGCGCTCGCGTTCTTCCTCTCGCGCCGGCTCTCCGGACGCTTCGAGCGCGCGGTGCTCGCCTACGCGGCCGTCTACTACGCGCTCTGGGCAGCGTGCGACGTGTTGATCCTCGCAGGCGTGGACGCCGGCTGGCTGCTCCGCTGCGTCCCGAACCAGCTCTACTACGGCTTCACCGTGCCCTTCGTGTGGTGGCGCTTCTTCGCGCCCTCGTACGCGGCGACGAGCGCGTCCACCCAGGCATCGAGGTAGAGCGCGGCCCGATCGGGGCTCGCGGCGCGCGGATCGCCCACCGTCCCCGCTGGCGCGTGCGCGCGCAGGTCGGGATAGAAGATCGACTGCACGTCGCGCGGTGGGTCGAGCAGGCCGGGCGCGAGCGCGTCCCGGCGCAGCGCGCCCGGCCTCACCGCCGCGATCACCGACGCCTCGAGCTCGCCCGCGTGGTGGCCCGCCGCCGCCGCCGGCACGCCGTGCGCCTCCGCGAGCGCGAAAAGCCGCGCGTTGAGGGCGCCGTGATCGCTGAACGCGAGCCAGCGCGCGGGCGCCGCGGCGCGCGCGAGCTCGGCGTCGCGTTCGCGCAGCACGCCCAGGTTTCCGCCGTGGGCGGAGAAGCAGAAGATCTCGGCGAAGCCGTGGCGGGCGAGCGAACGCGCGAGGTCGGCGAGCACCGCGCTCAGCGAGTCTGCGCTGAGGGAGAGCGTGCCGGGGAACGACAGATGCTCCGAGGACGCGCCGAGGCCCAACGCCGGCAGCCGCAGCGCGCCCGGCACGCGCGCGCAGAAGCGCACGGCCAGCGCGTCCGCGATCCAGGTGTCGGTGGCGAAGGGCAGGTGGGGGCCGTGCTGCTCCGTCGCGCCGAGCGGCAGCACCGCGAGCCGGCGGCCGGCCGCGAGAGCGCGCTCGAGCTCGGGCCAGGTGAGGGCTTCGAGCGCGGGCGCAGGCTCCGCCCGGCGCGGCGGGTGGCTCTCGAGCCCAGCGCTCAGCTCGTAGAGGGGCGCGTCCGCGCCACGCCCGGGCCAGGCGGAGGGATCGATGCCGGCGTGCTCCATCGCCGCGAGCACGAGCGCACCGAGCCACGCCTCGTGCTCGAAGATGGCGAGGAAGCCGGGCAGGGTCGCCTCGAGCGTCACCATCGTGTGTCGCTCGGGAGCGAGCATCGCGCGCAGGCGCGCGAGGCGTTCGGGCTCGTGCACCGCATCGGGGCGGGTGAGCGCGAGCAGCGTGGCCCGCCCGAGGGCGAGCGCCTGGAACGGGCCGTGCGCGAACTCGATCGGGTCGGCGATCGGGGCCGCTGGCCGGAGCAGCCCCTCGACGAGCTTCAGCCGCAGGTTGTCGGCGGCTTCGCGGTAGGCGCCGCTCGCGAGGAGCAGCACGGGCTCCGTCGCGAGACGCGGGGCCAGGCCTGGTGCGAGCGCGGTGGCGCGCTCGAGCGCAGCGGCGAAGGCGGCGGGCACGCGCGCGAGCTCGGGCGCGGGCGGGAGACCGAGCGAGCGCGCGAAGCGCAGCGCGGCGACGTAGCCGGCTATCGGCCCCTCGAGGCGGAGCAGCGTGCCGAACTCGTCGGCGGCGGCGGAGTCCACGATCGCCACACCCGTGGCTCGGAGGAATTCGAGCGTGCGCCGGCGCTCGGCGTCGTGCGATGTCGCGGCGGCGCTCACGAGGACCGTGCGCAGCCAGCCCGCGGGCTCGGTGAGCGCGAGGCGCGCGTTCGGCGAGAGCGCCTGCGAGAAGACGACCAGCGCGTCGCGCGAGTCGGGCGCGAGCGGGAACGCGTCGAGCGGCACGAAGCGCGCCGGCAGGCCGAGCTCCTCGGCGAGCAGCGCCGCGAGGTAGCGCGCGTGCGCTGCGGAGCTTCCGACGCCCGTGATGCGAAACGCGCGCGCCGCGCGGGGATCGAAGTCGGCGGGCGCGGTCGGCTCCGCGAGGGCTGCCAGCCCGTCGCCCGCGCGCGCGAGCGCCCGGGCGAGCGCCGCGAGCGAGGGCGCCGTCACGCCGCCTCAGGCTCGAGCAGGCGCAGCGTCTCCATGTCCGGAGCCGCGGACTCGTCGGGCCCGAGCACGAGCGCGCGGCCGCTCCGGCCCGCGGCGAACGCCGCGGCGGTGTCGCGCCAGGCGCGCCGCGTGGCGCCGTCCGGATCGAGCGGCAGGCGGTCCAGCAGCGCCTGCGGCTGCACGGCGCGCAGCGCGGGCTCGCGCGGCTCCTCTCGGAGCGGCTCGAGCACGAGGCGTTCGCGCGCGCTCGCGCGGTCCCAGTAGACCTGCGCGCGCAGCCAGCCCACCCGCTCGACGGGCAGCAGATAGCGTGCGGCGCGCACGAAGCGCGGCAGCTCGCGCAAGGGATGCGGCTCGAACCACTCGATCGCCTCGGGCAACCGTGCGCCCGCCGCCGCGTGCAGCGCGAGGTCGTGTCCCTGGCCGGCCTTGGCGGCGAGATAGTGCGCGTTCCAGGGCGAGTGCGCGGGCGGGAGCGCGAGCGTCTCGTGCACCTGCACGCCGGCGGCCTCGAGCCGCCGCGCCTTCTCGGGGTTGTGCGTGAGGAGACGCAGTGGGGCGGAGACGCCGAGCGACGCGAGCAGCCGCGGCACCGCCTCGTAGCTGCGCCGATCCCGCGGCAGCCCCATGCGATCGAACGCCTCGAAGGTCGTGATCCGCTCGCCGTGCGCCTGGACCATCATGCGGTCGCGCGCCTTCGCGAGCAGCCCGGCGCCGCGCCCTTCCTGCATCAGATAGAGCAGCGCGCCGCGCTCCGCGCGGGCGATCGCCGCGAGCGCGCTCGCGAGCTGCTCGGCGCAGTCGCAGTCGAGCGCGCCGAGGAACTCGCTCGTGAGGCACGACGAGTGCACGCGCGCGAGCAGCGGCTCTTCACCGCCGACCTCGCCCCGGAGCAGGGCGAGTGCCGGCTCGCCGTTCGGCGCGAGCCGGAAGCGGTGCGTGCGGAAGGGCCCGTACCGCGTCGCGAGCGTGTGGCTCTCCGTCGGCTCGGGGTGTGTCGTCGACTGCATCGGCATTCAGCGGAGCATCGCGGCCAGGACGGCGCACGGAAAGGCCGAAAGGGCGGCGCGAGCTTGCTCGCTACTTCACCTGCCTCAGCAGCTCGGAGAGCCCGTAGCCGACGCGGTCGCCGAGCCGCCATTCGGTCATGCCTTCGCCGATGTGCGTGACCGATTCGCCGCGGCGGTTGCGCAGCGGGATGAAGCTGGTGACGTCGCCGTGGATGGTGAGCTCCTCGCCCTTCTCGGTCTTGACGCGCGCCGTGACCTTCTTGTGGTAGAGCCCGTTGGGCTCGTACTCGGCCTCGATCACGGCGTCCACGAGCCGCTCGATCTCCATGCCCCGCTGGAGCACGCCGCCTGCGCTGCGCTCCTTGCCCGCGGCGTCGCGCTGGATCACCGACACCATGGCGCCGAGGTCCGGCCCGAAGTTCAGCGTGAGCCACTCGTACGAGTGGATCGCCTGCCAGTAGCGCGGGCCCCACGAATGGTCGCGCAGGCCGAAGCCGTCGATGGCGAAGCGCTCGCCCTCGATCGAGAGCGAGCCCGTCACGTGCATGTGCTGCTCGAAGTGGGCGCGCGCGAAGCTCTGCTCGAGGTCCTCGTCGGCCTTCTTGTCCGACTTGCTTCCGTAGAGCGGCCCGACCGCCTCGTGGACCAGGTCGAACGCTGACCTTCTTCTTGGGATTTCCCTCGAACGCCGCCTTCGGATCCGCCATGTCGCGCGGCTCGGCGAGCTCCACCAGCGTGCCCTCGAAGGTGGTGCGGTGGCGCTGGGTGGGCTCCTCGACGTCGAAGCGAAGGCCCGCGGCGTCGAAGGCGTCGTTGTTCGCGATCTTCGGGCGACCGAACGAGAACAGCACGCGGCCGTCGGGCAGGTACAGGCAGACGGTGCGCTCGGCGCTGCCCTCGTTCGCGCGGTTCCCGATCCGGAACCAGCCGCCGAGCTTCTGCCGGCGGTCGAAGAAGTTGTAGTAGGCGCTCTCGTTGAAGTTGGGCTCGGGGCCGAGCTCGTGCAGGTAGTCGTCTTCGGGGGACAGGTTGCCGACGATCTTGGCCATGCGTTCTCCAGCTCGGGGGTCGGCGTATACTACCCCGACCTCGCGGTCGGAGGCTGCTTGAGCACGTTGCGCGGCATCGTCGTCTACCTCGCCACGGGAACCTCGGCCCGCGCAGGCACGAACGACGCCATCTACCTGGGTGTCTCCGGCACGCACGGCGGGCGCGAGTTTCCGCTCGACACGGCCTTCTTCGACGACTTCGAGCGCCGCTCTCGCGTGCGCTACGCGCTCGGCGAGGTCTGGGAGGAGGCGGCGTTGGTCGGGGCGAAGCACCCGAAGATGTCGAAGGCCGACTGGAACGACCCGTCCTACTTCCACGTCGGCCTCCCGCAGATCGACCGCGTCTACCTGCGCAAGCAGTGCGGCCGGCGCCGGGGCGACGACGACGCCTACAACCTCGACGAGATCGAGGTCACGCTCTACGGGGCCGCCGGTGAGAAGCGCGTGTTCCGCTCGGCCAGCGCGATCTGGCTCGGGGTCGAGTACGGCGCCCAGGTGTGGCTGCCCGAGGTCGATCCGGCCTCGTTCTCGGTGTCGCGCCGGGTCTAGCGGCCGGATTCGAGCGCGCGGGTCACAGTCGCCCGCGGCAGGCGGCCGGCCGCCTGCCGCTGGCACGCTACTCCGCTGGAGCGTCCCTCTTGTTCGCGCTGTGCGCGCGATACCAATCGATCGCGTGGCCCGTCTCCGCGCGCTCGCGCGCGAGGAACTGCTCGACGGCGCGCCGCAGTCGCGCGTCCGCGAGCCAGTGGAAGCTCCAGGTCGGCACCGCGTCGAAGCCGCGCAGCTGCTTGTACTCGCCGCCGGCGCCCGGCTCGAAGCGGGAGAGGCCCTGCTCGAGGCAGTGCTCGATGCCGGCGTAGTAGCAGACGTTGAAGTGGAGATGGCGAAGCGAGCGGAAGGCGCCCCAGTAGCGGCCGTACAACACGTCGCCTTTCTGCACGTTCACGGTGCCCGCGACGATCTCCTCGCCGGCGCGCGCCACCACGAAGCAGAGCCGATGGCGGAAGCGCTCCGCGAGCAGCTCGAAGAAGCGCGCGTTCAGGTACTGGCGACCCCACGGATTGCCCTGCACGGTGGTGAGGTAGATCTCGAACATCGGGCCGAACAGCGCGTCGGGGATCGCGCTGCCGGCCACGCGCTCGATCGTGACGCCTTGCTCGGCGAGCTCGCGGCGCTCGCGCCGCACCTGGTTGCGGCGTTTGCTGCGCAGCGCGCCGAGCCATTCCTCGAAGCGGGTGCAGGCGCCTGGATTCGCCCAGTGGTACTGGAGGCCCATGCGCGGCAGGAAGCCGGCCGCGGCCAGCGCCTCGTGCTCGTCGCTCCGGCAGAAGTTCACGTGCGCGCTCGAGAGCCGATTCCCCCGGCAGAGCTCGGCGAGCGCCTCCGCGAGCTGGCCGGCGCGCCGCGCACGGTCCTCGCCCGGCGCCGTGAGGAGCCGCGCGCCGCTCACGGGCGTGAACGGCACGCCCACGAGGAGCTTCGGGTAGTACGCGATGCCGGCGCGGTTCGCGGCGTCCGCCCAGCCCCAGTCGAAGACGAACTCGCCCTCGCTGTTCGACTTCACGTAGAGCGGACACGCGGCGACGAGCCGCCCGGCCTCGCGGAGCAGCAACGGGCGCGGCGCCCAGCCCGACGCCGGGCCCACGCAGGCCGCGTCCTCGAGCGAGGCCAGCCACTCCCACTCGAGGAAGGGCGACTCGTCTCCCACGAGCGCGTTCCACTCGCTCGCGGCGAGCTCCCGCACGCCCTCGCCCAGTTCCAGCTCCGCCACGGCCCGCGAGTGTAACCACGAACGCCGCTCGCCCGCGTGGTATCGTGCCGCGCGCATCCATGAGCCGCGCCGCGCCGCCTCCGACGGGTCTCTCGCGTGTCGCTCCCTGGCTCGTGTTCGGCGCCGCCCTCGCTCTCTCGGCGTGGCGCGCCCCGCAGCTCCTCGGCGAGCCGCGCTTCTGGGCCGAGGAGGCGACCGACTTCTACGCCGCGGCGCACTGGCTGCCGTGGCTCCAGAGCCTGTTCTTCGTTCCGCCGCACACCGTCGGGTACCTGCTGCTCTCGGCGAGCGTTCCCGCCACGATCGCCGCGCTGCTGCCCGTCGCGTGGGGCCCTTTCGTCACCACGTGGGCGGCCGCCGCGATCCTCGCGGTCGCGCTCGCGCTCGTGTGCTTCGGACGCTCGCTCTTCTGGGACACGCCGCTGCGCCGCGCTCTCGCCTGCGCCGTGATCCTCCTGGCGCCGACGTCGCTCGGCGAGGTCTGGCTCAACTCGACCAACTCGCAGGTGTACTGCGGGGTGGTCGCGCTCTGCCTGCTCTGCGAGGACCTGCGCGGCGCGAGTCGCAGGCGGATCGTGCTCTACGCCGCGCTGCTGCTCGGGTGCGGGCTCTCGGGCGTGTACTCGGCGCTGCTGGTGTTCGCGTTCGCGTGGAAGGTGTGGCTCGAGCGCTCGCCGGGCTCCCGGGTCCTGCTCGGGGTGAACGTCGCCACGGCGGCGGTGCAGGCGGCCGTCTTCGCCTCGCTCTGGAGCGAGACGGCGCTCCAGGCCTCGCGCTTCCGCCAGCTCGACTGGGTGCGCTCGGCGACGCACATGTTCTATCAGCAATTCCTGGTGCCGCTGGGCCTCCGACCCCTGGTGCGCGCGCTCGGCGATCCGCTCGCCGTGCTGGGCACGCTCGCGCAGAATCCGCGCGCGCCGCTGATCGTGGCGCTCGCGGTGCTCGGCCTGCTCGGCGCCGTCCTCGTCGTCGCGTTGCTGGTGGACCGGGAGCTGCGCTCGCCACGGAACCTGCTCGTAATCGCGCTCCCGAGCCTCGCGCTCTTCACGACCGTGTCCGCGAAGCACGGCCGGGTGTCCGGCCGCTACGCCGTGCTCTCGGGGATCACGCTGCTGCTCCTCCTGCTGGCGCACGCGCGCTTCTCGCCCGGCGGGTCGCGCTGGCGTTCCGTGCTCGCGAGCGGCCTGCTCGCCTGGTCGCTCGCCGTGGGGGCCTTCGGCTTCCGCGACGACGACGCGTTCCGCTGCCCCGGCGGCTGCCCGCGCTGGGACGACGAGGTGGCGCATTGGTGCGGCGACCCGAGCTACGCGCCGCAGGTCTGGCCGGTGCGTCTTCCGCTCGAGGGCCCGCAGTGGCGCGTGAACCTCCCGCCGCCGCTACCCTCGCGCGCATGTCCGGCGACCCGAAGGGACCGGCCCGCGGCGGGGAGGTGACCCGGGAGCGGGGCGTCGCACAGAAGACGCGCCCCAAGGTCGAGCGCCCGCCGCGCTTCAAGGTGGTCTTGTACAACGACGATTACACGCCGATGGCCTTCGTGGTCGGACTCCTCGAGATCGTGTTCCAGAAGAGCCCGGCCGAATCGAACGCGCTGATGCTGCGGATCCACCGCTCGGGCGCGGGCATCGCCGGCGTGTATCCGCTCCAGATCGCCGAGACGAAGGTCTCGACGGTGCATCGCATGGCCGAAGAACGTGGGTATCCGTTGCGCGCCGGTGTGGAGCCCGAATGAGCCAGATGAACCGCGAGCTGCAGATGACGATCCAGGCCTCGCTGCGCGAGGCCATGGCGCGGCGGCACGCGTTCCTCACGGTCGAGCATCTGCTCTACGCGCTCGCCCACGACGACGCGGGCGCCGAGGTGCTGCGCAACGTGGGCGTGGACGTCGATCAGCTCACCGAGCAGCTCGCCGCGCTGGCTCGAGCGCGAGGTCGAGAAGCTGCCCGAGGGCAAGGGCCACGAGACGGTCCAGACCCTCGCGTTCCATCGCGTGCTCGAGAGCGCGCTCCAGCACGCGGACAGCGCCGAGAAGGAGGAGGTCGAGGCCGGCGACCTGCTCGCCGCCATCCTCCAGGAGCCCGACTCGCACGCCGTGACCCTGCTGCGCGCGCAGGAGGTCACGCGCCTCGACGTGCTCCGCTACGTCTCGCACGGCGAGTCGAAGCTCCGGCCGAAGGCCGGCCGGGGCAAGGAGCGCGCGGGCTCCGGCGAGGGCGCGACGGCGGACGAGGGCGAGGTTCCCACCGACCCGCTCCAGGCGTTCGCCACGAACCTCACCGAGCTGGCGGCGGAGGGGAAGCTCGATCCGCTGATCGGGCGCGACGCCGAGCTCGAGCGCGCGGTGCACGTGCTGGCGCGGCGGCGCAAGAACAATCCGATCTTCGTGGGCGAGAGCGGCGTCGGGAAGACGGCGCTGGCCGAGGGCCTCGCGCAGCGCATCCGCGCCGGCAAGGTGCCGGAAGACCTGCGCGACGCGGAGATCTTCGCCCTCGATCTCGGTGCGCTGCTCGCCGGCACCAAGTACCGCGGCGACTTCGAGGCGCGCTTCAAGGCGCTCGTGGCGGCGATCCAGGAGCGGCGAGAACCCCGTCCTCTTCATCGACGAGATCCACACCATCCTCGGCGCGGGCTCGGCCTCCGGCTCGACGATCGACGCCTCGAACCTCTTGAAGCCGCTGCTCCAGAACGGCGAGCTGCGCTGCATCGGCTCCACCACCTATCAGGAGTACCGCCACTTCGAGAAGGACCGCGCGCTGGCGCGGCGCTTCCAGCGCATCGACGTGCACGAGCCCTCGGTCGACGACGCGGTGAAGATCGTGGAGGGTCTCGCGCCGCGGTACGAGGAGCACCACGGCGTCAGCTACTCGAGGCCGGCGCTGCGCGCGGCGGTCGAGCTGTCTGCGCGACACCTCACCGACCGCCACCTGCCCGACAAGGCCATCGACGTGATGGACGAGGTGGGCGCGGCGGTGCGGCTGCGGCCGGGCTCGAAGAAGCGACAGACGGTGGGCGTGCGCGACGTCGAGCAGCTCATCGCGCGCATGACGGGCACGCCGCTGGCGCGCGCGAGCACGTCGGAGCGCGTGCGGCTCGAGGGGCTCGGCGAGGACATCCGGAAGGCGCTCTACGGGCAGGACGCCGCGGTCGAGAGCGTGGTGCGCGCGGTGAAGCGCGCGCGCGCCGGGCTCGGCGGCACCGAGCGCCCCACCGGCTGCTTCCTGTTCATGGGCCCGACGGGCGTCGGCAAGACCGAGCTCGCCAAGCAGCTGGCGAAGACGCTCGACGTTCCCTTCCTGCGCTTCGACATGAGCGAGTACATGGAGAAGCACGCGGTCGCGCGCCTGATCGGCGCGCCGCCCGGCTACGTCGGCTACGACGAGGGCGGCCAGCTCGTCGAGAAGATCCGCCGCCAGCCGCACGCCGTGCTGCTGCTCGACGAGATCGAGAAGGCGCACCGCGACCTGTTCGACATCCTGCTCCAGGTGATGGACCACGCCACGCTCACCGACAACCACGGCCGCGAGGCCGACTTCCGGCACGTGATCCTGATCATGACCAGCAACGCGGGCGCGCGAGACCTCGCGAAGGCCTCGATCGGCTTCTCCGGCGCGAAGAAGAGCGGCATGCCCGAGGTGGAGCGGCTGTTCAGCCCCGAGTTCCGGAACCGCCTCGACGAGATCGTGACCTTCGCGCCGCTCACGCCCGAGGTGATGGGGCGCGTGGTGGACAAGTTCGTGGCGCAGGTGCAGGCGAAGCTGAAGGAGCGCAAGGTGGAGCTCGAGCTCACGCCCGCCGCGCGCGCCTGGCTCGCCGAGAAGGGCTACGACCCCGACTTCGGCGCGCGCCCGCTGGCGCGCACCGTGCAGACCGAGCTCGAGGACAAGCTCTCGAACGAGCTGCTCTTCGGCCGCCTCGCGCGCGGCGGCAAGGTCACGGCCGATCGGGGCGAGGACGCGCTCGTGTTCCGCTTCGCGGAGGCCGCCGCCCCCACGCCGGCGTGAGCTACCTCCGCCACGTCCCCCGGACGAAGCTCCAGAGCAGCCAGACCGCCCGCGCGATGTGATCGAGGATCAGCGTGAGCCAGATCCAGATCAGCGGCAGGTGCCACACGTTCGCGGCGAGGAAGGCGAGCGGCACGCGGAACAGCCAGTTGCCCACGAAGGCGGCGTAGAGCGGCGTCAGCGTGTCGCCGGCGCCGCGGAAGGCGCCGGCGAGCGTGAAGTGGAGCTGCATCGCCGGCTGCGCCAGCGACAGGCACAGCATGAACGGGCCGAGCGCGGCGACGGTGGCCTTGTCCACGGTGAAGAGCGCGGCCAGCGGCTCGCGGACCAGCGCGCCGACCGCGCCCATCACCACGGCCGTCGCGAGCGCGAGCCGCGCGGCGCGCCAGCCCGAGCGCTCGGCGCGCGCCTCGTCGCCGGCGCCGAGCGCCTGGCCGATCAGCGTCGCCACCGCCTGCGAGTAGCCGGTCCCCGGAATCCACGAGAAGGACAGGATGCGGATGCCGATGGTGTAGGCGGCCGCGGCCACCGTGCCGTACGTCCCGATGAACGCGAAGTAGATCACCATCGCGAGGTTCATCACGATGCGCTCGCCCACGCCGGGCAGCGCGATGCGGATCAGCGGGCGGAAGTAGGGGCGCAGGCCCCGGAAGTCGCGCAGGCGCAGCGTGGTGGCGGCGTCCGCCGGCTTCCGGCGCGTCACCGTGACGAACAGGGCCAGCGCCACGCACTGCGCGAGCAGCGTGGCGAAGCCCGCGCCTGCCACGCCGAACGCCGGTACTCCCGCGGCCGGCCAGCCGAAGATCAGCAGCACGTTCAGCGCGAGCTTCGTGGTCGTGACGACCAGCGTGATGCGCATCGGCGTCTTGGTGTTGCGGTCGGCGCGGAAGGCGCTCTCGAGCGTGAGGCAGACCGAGAGCAACACGGTCGAGGCCATCAACAGGCGGAGGTACGGGACGCAGAGCGCGATCACCTCGGGGGTGGCGGAGAGACGCCGGAGCAGCGGAGCGGGAACCGCGGCGATGCCGAGCAGCAGCACGAGCGACGCGCCGACGGAGATCACCAGCGACGCGGCGAGCGCGCGGCGCGCATCGGCAGCGCGGCCGCCGCCGATCGCGCGTGCCATCAGCGCCACGCAGGCGAAGGAGAGAGCGAACAGCGCCGACTGGGCGAGGAAGAAGAGCTGCGCCGCGTAGCCGACCGCCGCCTGCGCCGTGGCGCCGATGCGTCCGACCATCGCGATGTCGGCGATGCCGACGACGCTCGCGAGCGTCATCGACAACATCACCGGCCACGCCAGCCGCCAGATCTCGCCCGTCGAATCGGCGCCCGGCTCGGCGGCCTCGGCCTCGGGAGCGGCGCCCAGCGCGAGAGTGCCCGAGGGATTGGCCGGCGACGCTTCCGGGTCGCCCAGCTCCTCGACGTGCCCTTCGACCTCTCGCGCCGCCTCTGCGTCGTCGAGAGGTCGTCCGCGCTCCATGAAGCGGCCGAAGCTAACTGGTTGCGCCGCGACTGGCCACGAGGCGGCGCGGTGCCGGATGCGAGCGGCGCGGGGTGCTTCGTTCGCGCTCAGGCCTCGCTGCGGACACGGAGCTCCGGCGGTAGCTGGAACACGACGCCTTCGGGCTCGCCCGGCTGCGTCTCCACGCGCACCTTGCCTCCCGCGAGCGCGCGCAGCCGCTCGATCACCGCCTCCACCAGCACCTCGGGCGCGGAGGCACCGGCCGTCACGCCGACGCAGCCGATGCCGGCGAGCCAATCCGGCTGGATCTCGTCGGCCGTCTGCACGAGATGGGCGGGGAGCCCCGCCTTGCGCGCGATCTCGACCAGGCGATTGCTGTTCGACGATTCCGGCGCGCCCACCACGAGCAGCAGCTCGGCCTCGCCGAGCATCGCCTTCACCGCGTTCTGGCGGTTCTGCGTGGCGTAGCAGATGTCGTCCTTACGGGGCAGCTGGACCTCCGGGAAGCGCTCGCGCAGCGCGTCGAGCACGTCGCGCGTGTCGTCCATCGAGAGCGTGGTCTGCGTCAGCACCGCGAGGCGCGAGGGGTCCTCGACCTCGAGCCGTCTCACGTCGGCCACGTTCTCGACGAGCTGCATGCGCTCCGGCGCCTGCCCCATCGTGCCTTCGACCTCGACGTGCCCCGCGTGACCTACCAGCACGATCTCGTGGCCGCTCTCCGCGAACCGCCGCGCCTCGACGTGCACCTTGGTGACGAGCGGACAGGTCGCGTCGATCGTGCGCAGGCCCTGCTGCGCCGCGGCCTCGCGCACCGCGGGCGAGACGCCGTGGGCGCTGTAGATCAGGAGCGCGCCGCGCGGCACCTGCTCGGGCTGGTCGACGAAGACCGCGCCCTTGCGGCGCAGCTCCTCGACGACGTGCCGGTTGTGCACGATCTCGTGCCGCACGTACACCGGCGGCCCGAAGCGCGCGAGCGCCGCCTCGACGATCTCGATCGCGCGATCGACGCCGGCGCAGAAGCCGCGCGGGCTGGCCAGCAGGATCCGCATGGCGAGGGAAGCTAGCAGGGGCCTAAACTGCGCTTTTCTGCGAGGAACCGCGATGTCCGACCTGGAGCGCTTCCGATCCGAGAGCCGCGCCTGGCTCGAGGCGAGCTGCCCGCCGTCGCTGCGGGGCAAGGGCGGCAGCGAGCTCGAGGGCGTGTGGGGCGGCCGCAAGTGGGATTGGGGCGGCAGCACCGACCAGAAGCTCTGGCTCGAGCGCTGCGCCGAGCGCGGCTTCACCGCCCCGACCTGGCCGCGCGAGTACGGCGGCGGCGGCCTCGCGCCGGAGCAGGCCAAGGTGCTGGCCGAGGAGCTGCGTCGCCTGAAGGCCCCGCAGCCGCTGATCGGCTTCGGCCTCACCATGATCGGCCCCACGCTGCTCGCCTTCGGCAACGAAGAGCAGAAGCGGGAGCACCTGCCGCGCATCACCCGCGGCGAGATCCGCTGGTGCCAGGGCTACTCCGAGCCGGGCGCGGGCTCCGACCTCGCCGGGCTCCAGACGCGCGCGGTGGACGGCGGCGACCACTACCTCATCAGCGGCACCAAGGTCTGGACCTCGTACGCCAACTACGCGGACTGGATCTTCGCGCTCGTGCGCACCGACCCGAATGCCAAGAAGCAGGAAGGCATCACCTTCATCCTGATCGACATGGCGACGCCGGGCGTCTCGGTGCGGCCGATCAAGCTGATCAGCGGCTCGTCCCCGTTCTGCGAGACGCACTTCGAGAACGTGCGGGTGCCCAAGAAGAACGTCGTGCACAAGGTGAACGCCGGCTGGACCGTGGCGAAGGCGCTGCTCGGCCACGAGCGCACCATGGTGGCGGAGGCGTTCGGCTCGGGCGGCGGCGCGGGCGGGCGGCGCGGCACCCTGGGCGAGCGCGCCAAGCACCACCTCGGCAGCGAGAACGGGCGCCTCGCCGATCCGGTGTTCCGCGACCAGCTCGCACAGCTCGAGATGGATACGCGCGCCTTCGCCCTCACCATGCAGCGCTCGAAGGACGCGGCGCGCGCCGGCCACCAGCCCGGGCCCGAGAGCTCGATCTTCAAGGTCTACGGCACCGAGGTGAACATGCGGCGCCAGGAGCTGCTGGTGCGCATCGCCGGGCCCCAGGGGCTCGGCTGGGAGGGCCCCGGCTTCGACCCCGAGGAGCTGGCCACGACCCGGGACTGGCTGCGCTCGCGCGGCAACTCCATCGAGGGCGGCACCTCCGAGGTGCAGCGCAACGTGATCGCGAAGCGCGTCCTCGGGCTGCCGGACTAGAGGATCGCGATGGATCTCGTTCATTCCGAAGATCAGGAGCTCATTGCGAAGACGGCCGGCGACTTCGTCAAGCAGAAGTCTCCGATCGCACGCGTGCGCGAGCTGCGCGACACGAACGACCCGGTCGGCTTCTCGCGCGCGCTCTGGCACGAGATGGCCGAGCTCGGCTGGGTGGGCATCGCGTTCCCCGAATCGGTCGGCGGCGCCGGCCTCGGCTTCGCGGAGCTGGCCGTGGTGCTGGAGGAGCTGGGCCGCACGCTCGCGCCGGAGCCCTTCCTGTCCACCGTGCTGCTCGCGGGCCAGACGCTCCTCCTCGCGGGCGACGAGACGCAGGCCGCGCCGTGGCTGACCCGGGTCTGCAAGGGCGAGGCGATCCTCGCGCTGGCGCAGCAGGAGGCCCGGAGCCGCTACGACCTCGCCGCGGTCGAGACGCGCGCCGAGAAGAAAGGCGCGGGCTTCCGGCTCAGCGGTGAGAAGATCCAGGTGCTCGACGGGCACGTCGCCGACGCCTTCGTGGTGGTGGCGCGCACGGCCGGCGGGCCGCGCGAAGCGCAGGGCCTCACGCTCTTCCTCGTGCCGAAGGGCGCCGCGGGCCTGACGGTCGCGCGCCAGACGCGCCTCGACGGCCGCAACGCCGCGCTCGTCCGCCTCGAGGGCGTGAGCGTCGGCGCAGACGCAGTCGTGGGCGCGGTCGACGGCGGCCACGAGCCGCTCGTGCGCGCCGTGGATCGCGCCACGGTCGGCCTCTCGGCCGAGATGCTCGGCGGCATGCAGCAGGCCTTCGCGCTGACGGTCGAGCACCTGAAGCACCGCCTCCAGTTCGGCGTCCCGATCGGCAGCTTCCAGGCGCTCAAGCACCGCGCCGCGAACGTCTTCATCGAGCTCGAGCTGGCGAAGTCCGCGGTGATGGCCGCGGCGCGCGCGGTGGACGCCGGCGAGCCCGACCTCGCGAAGCTCGTCTCGCTCACCAAGGCGCGCTGCTCGGACGCGTACGTGCTCGCCGCGAACGAGGGCGTGCAGATGTTCGGCGGCGTCGGCATGACGGACGAGTACGACATCGGCTTCTACATGAAGCGCGCGCGGGCCGCGGAGCTCACGTTCGGCGACGCGGCGTTCCACCGCGCGCGCTGGGCGACGCTCTCCGGGTATTGAATGACACCGCCGCAAGCGCCGCCCGGCGGCGCGCGCAGCGAGCCGCAGGCGAGCGAAGGCCAGAGTAGGCTCGATCCCACCGATCGCATGCTGCGCGCGTGTCGCGGCGAGCGCGTGGATCGGCCGCCCGTGTGGCTGATGCGGCAGGCCGGTCGCTACCTGCCCGAGTACCGCGCGCTGCGCGAAGGCATCGGCTTCCTCGACATGTGCCGCGACGTCGAGCGGGCCGTCGAGGCGTCGCTCCAGCCGATCCGTCTGGTGGGCAGCGAAGCGGTGGTGTTCTTCTGCGACATCTTCGTGCCCGTGACCGGCATGGGCGTCGGGCTCGACTTCGCGCCGGGGCCGGTGCTGGAGACGCCGCTCCGCACGCGCACCCAGGTCGATGCGCTGCGCCTCCCCGATCCGCGCGAGTCGGTGCCGTACGTGTTCGAGATCCTGCGCCGCCTGCGCCGCGAGCTCGCGCCCGGGCGCATCCCGCTGATCGGCTTCGCGGGCGCGCCGTTCACGCTCGCGACGTACCTGGTCGAAGGGAAGGGCGACCCGACGCGCGCCTACCCGAACCTGCGGCGCCTGATGCGCGACGAGCCGGCGCTCGTCGACGCCCTGCTCGAGCGGCTCGGGCAGATGACCGTCGCGTACCTGAACGCGCAGATCGAGGCGGGCGCGCAGCTGGTGCAGCTGTTCGACACGTGGGCCGGCGCGCTCGACGCGGCGGCGTACGAGCGCTTCGCGCTGCCCGTCACGAAGGCCATCGCGGCGGGCGTGAAGCGGGCCGAGGCGCCGCTGATCCTCTACCTCAACGACGCGCCTCATCTATTCGATCTCACGCTGGAATCCGGCGCAGACGTGCTCTCGATCGGGGCGGCGGTCGAGGTCGGGGACGCCGCCCGCCGCGCGGGCCGGCGCGCGAGCCTGCAGGGCAACCTCGATCCCTCCGAGCTCACGCGAGGTCGCGCGCACATCTTCGCGCGCGTGAAGGAGATCGCGGAGGCGGCGAAGCCCGCGCGTGGCCTGATCCTGAACCTCGGCCACGGCTGCCTGCCGGACACGCCGGTCGAGGGCGTGCGCGCCTTCACGGACGCGGCGCGCGCGCTGGCCCCCGCGTGAGCGGCGCAGGCCGCGGCCTCGGGCTCGACGCGGACGTCGTCGTCATCGGCGCCGGCGCCGCGGGCCTCGGCGCGGCGACCACCCTGCACGCGGCGGGGCGCTCCGTGCTCGTGCTCGAAGCCGGCGCCCGCCCGGGCGGCGTGATGCAGAGCGAGAGCAAGGACGGCTTCCTGTTCGAGCGCGGCCCGAACACGACGCGGATCCCGGCAGGCGCGCTCGCGTTGCTCCGGCACGCGGGCCTCGAGGCGGCGCTCGTGGAGGCGAGCCCGG
The DNA here is from genome assembly GCA_963716895.1 of uncultured delta proteobacterium. GTDB lineage: Bacteria > Myxococcota_A > UBA9160 > UBA9160 > UBA6930 > JBFIYM01. The sequence continues at coordinate 253,973 of CAVQUJ010000010.1, read as the reverse complement.
AGAGCCGTGCGCGCTTCCTGCTGCGATCGAGCGGCCTCGTGCCCGTGCCGCTCGGTCCCTTCGGCTTCGCGCGCACGCCGCTGCTGTCGCGCGCCGGCAAGTGGCGCATGCTGCGCGAGCCCTTCGTCGCGCGCGGGGACGGCGCGAACGAGACCGTCGCCGCGTTCGTCGAGCGCCGGCTCGGGCGCGAGGCGGTGGATGCGCTGGTCGGCCCGTTCCTGGTCGGCGTCTACGCGGGCGACGAGGGGCAGCTCGGCGCCGAGGCCGTGCTCCCGTCGCTCGTCAGCGCCGAGCGCGAAGGCGGCTCGATCGCGCGCGGGCTGCTGCGTCGCGCCGTTCGGGGCGGCGCCGCACGCGGGCTGGCGGGTACCTGGTCCGCGCGCGAGGGGCTCGGTGGGCTCGCCGCGCTGCTCGCACGCAGGCTCGGTACAGCGCTCCGCCTCGGCGAGCGCGTGCACGCGCTGGTGCCCGAAGGGCCGGGCTGGCGGCTCGAGCTCGCGAGCGGCGCCCTCCGCGTGCGGGCGGTGGTGCTCGCCACGGACGCAGCGGGTGCGGCCACGCTGCTCGCGCCGCTCGATGCCGCGGCCGCGGCCTTTCTACGCGCGCTCCCGCATGCGCCGCTCGTGAGCGCCGCGCTCGGGCTCGACGCCGGCGCCACCTCGATTCCGCTCGAAGGGTTCGGCTTCCTCGTGCCGCGCGACCAGGGGATCGAGCTGCTCGGCGCGCTGTTCATGAGCCGCCTCTTCGCCGGCCGCGCGCCGGCCGGCAGCGAGCTGGTGACGGCCATGATCGGCGGGCTCCGCTGGCCGGGTGCGCTGGATGCGCCCGACGACGTGCTCCTCGCGCGCATCCAGGCCGGGCTCGATCGCGCGCTCGGACTGCGCGAGGCGCCGCGCGTGCTCGAGCTCACGCGCTGGACGCGCGCCGTGCCCCAGCCCGGGCCGGGCCACGCTGCCGCCGTGCGCGCGATCCGCGCTCGCCTCGCGCCGCTCCCTCCGCTCGCGCTCGCCGGCTCCTGCTGGGACGGCGTCGCCCTCGGCGAAGTGCTCGCCTCCGGTGCGCGCGCGACGGCTCGGCTCGGCTAGGCCGCGCGCTAGCGGGAAGCCGCGGCGGCTCGCACCTGCTCGGCGAGGAACTCCACGAAGGGCGTGTTCGCGTTCACGCAGGGCGCGAGCGCGAAGGCCTCGCCCCGCAGCTCCGAGAGCCAGCGCTCGCGCGCGCGGATGCCGATCTCTTCGAGCGTCTCGAGGCAGTCCGCGACGAAGGACGGGCAGAGGACGACGAGGCGGCGCACGCCGCGGCCGGCGAGCGAGACGAGCGCGTCGTTGGTGGAGGGCCCGATCCAGCGCGCCCGCCCGAGCCGCGATTGGAACGAGCTCGACACCCGCTCCGGCGCGAGGCGGAGGGCAGCGGCCACGGCACGCGAGGTCGCGAGGCACTGCGCGCGGTAGCAGAACTCCGCGGCGCCCGGCTGCGCACAGCAGTCCGGGCGGGCGAGGCAGCGCTCCCCGCTCGGATCGGCCCGCAGCACGTGGCGCTCGGGCAGGCTGTGGTAGCTCATGAGCACGTGCTCGGGACGCACCTCGTCGAGCACGGGGCGCGTCGCTGCGGCCACCGCGTTCACGAAGCCGGGCGCCGCGAAGAAGGGCGGGAGGACCGCGAGCTCGGGAGCGTCCGCGCGTGCGGCGGCCCAGCCCTTCGCGGCGAGGAGCGCGGTGCCGCGCGAAGACTCGGCGTGCTGCGGATAGAGCGTCGCCACCACGATGCGCCGCGCGCCCGCGAGAGCGAGGCGGTCGAGCGCGCCCGCGAGCGCGGGCTCGCCGTAGCGCATGCCCACTTCGACCGGGAAGGCGTCGCCGAGCGCCTTCGCCAGCGCGGCCGCGATCGCATCCGTGTAGACGCGCAGCGGCGAGCCGTCGGGCCGCCAGACCGCGCGATACGCGCGCGCCGAACGCGGCGCGCGGAACGGCGCGATCACCCCGTTCACGAGCAGCCAGCGCGCCGGCCCCGGCACGTCGATCACCAGCGGATCCGACAGGAATTCACGCAGATAGCGCCGCACATCTCGCGTGCTCGGCGAGGCCGGCGTGCCGAGCTGCGCGACCAGGACGCCGGTCTTGGACGCCGCGACCGGCGACGAGGATGCGCGCTCGCCGATGCGGGCGGCGTGGAGGTCGTTCCCGCCGCTCATGAGCGCTTCCGCGAGAAGCCGCCGAGCCAGAACGAGAGTGCGACGTAGCCCACCGGGTACAGCAGCGTGAGCCACGCCCAGGCGGCGTGGCCCGGGAGCTCGGGCCAGAGCAGCAGCGCCACGACGCCGAGGATCCAGACGCCGGCGCCGCCGTTCATCGCGCGCCCCCAGGCACTCATCTGGCTCGGGTAGAGGTACTTGAGCGGGATGAACACGCCGATCGAGAGGCCCACGAGCCAGGCCGTGGTGAACGCGGCCGACACGTCGAGCAGGAACGCGTACAGCGCGACCACGTTCCAGTACGACGGGAAGCCCAGGAAGTAGCCATCCTCGGTCTTGGCCTCGGTCTGCGAGAAGCCGTACGCGCTCGCGAGCACCGGCGCGCCCGCGAGCACGAGCGGCTCGATGCGACCGCTCCAGGCCAGGAAGAACACCGGCACGATCACGTAGTTGAGGTAGTCCACGATGTCGTCGAGACGGCGGCCGTCGATGCGCGGCACCACCCGATCGACCTCGGCGCGACGCGCGAGCGTGCCGTCCACGCTGTCGATCACGAGCGCGAGCAGCATCCAGAGCAGCGCGGAGCGCGGGTATCCTCGCGCCGTCTCGAGCAGCGCGACGAGGCCGACCGCCGCCCCGCTCGCCGTGAGGAGGTGCACCGCCCACGCCAAGGTGCGCCGTGTGTGCTCCTGGGGTGCGCGTGCGGCTTCCGGAGTGCGCGACATCGGGGCGCAGGGTAGCTAGATTCGCCGGCCGTTCCGGAGGTTGCGATGCCCAGCCAGAAGCCCATCCAGAAGGCTGCGGAGCTCGGCCGGCGCTCGCCCTACGACCGCGCCGCCGAGATGGTCGAGGTGCTGCGCCAGGGCAGCGACTCCTTCCTCACCACCAAGGCCGACGCCGTCATCAACTGGGCGCGCAAGTACTCCATGTTCCTCTACCCGTTCGTGACGGCGTGCTGCGGGATGGAGTTCATGTCCGTGGCGGGGCCGCGCTACGACGTCGACCGCTTCGGCTGCGCGCTGCCGCGCTTCTCGCCGCGCCAGGCCGACCTGCTGATGGTGGTCGGCACGATCACGCATCGGCAGGGCCCGATCCTGAAGAAGGTCTACGACCAGATGGCCGAGCCGAAGTGGGTGATGGCCTTCGGCGCGTGCACCTGCTCGGGCGGCCCGTACAACAACTACGCCGTGGTGCAGGGCATCGACACCATCATCCCGGTGGACATCTACGTGCCCGGCTGCCCGCCGCGCCCCGAGGCCGTGCTCGACGGCCTGATCAAGCTGCAGGCGCGCGTGCAGGCCGAGAAGGTGGGCGGCACCGGCCGCCACCTCGAGACCGCGGAGCTGCCGGTACGTCAGGTCGAGAAGCCGGTCGCGTAGCTCGCGCATGAGCAGCTTCGATCTGGCGATCATCGGCGCCGGCCCGGGTGGCTACGTCGCCGCCATCCGCGCGGCGCAGCTCGGGCTCTCCGTCGCCGTGATCGAGGCCGACAAGCTCGGCGGCGTGTGCCTCAACTGGGGCTGCATCCCGAGCAAGGCGCTGCTCACGGGCGCCGAGCTGGTCGAGAACCTGACGCGCCACGGCGAGACCTTCGGCGTCACCGCGACGGGCCTCGTGCTCGACTACGGCAAGCTGATCGACCACAGCCGGAAGACGGCGGACCGCCTGTCGCGCGGCGTCGAGAGTCTGTTCAAGAAGAACAAGGTCACGTGGATCCGCGGGCGCGGCCGCCTCGCCGGCCCGCGCGCGGTGGACGTCGAGGGGCCGGACGCGCAGCGCGTCGAGGCGCGCCACGTGCTCCTCGCCACGGGCTCGAGCGAGTGGGTGCCGCCGGGCCTCGAAGTGGACGGCGAGCGCGTCCTCACCTCGCGCGAGGCGCTCGCGAGCAAGCGCCGGCCCGACCGCCTCGTGGTGGTGGGCGCGGGCGCGGTGGGCGTCGAGTTCGCGTACGTCTACGCCATGTACGGCGCGAAGGTCACGGTGCTCGAGATGGCGTCACAGATGCTGCCGGGCGCCGATCCCGAGGTGGCGCAGGTGCTCCAGCGCGAGTTCCGCCGCAAGGGCATCGAGGTGCGGCTCGGCGCGCGCTTCGAAGGCGTCGAGAAGTCGGGCGCCGGCGTGCGCGTCGCGATCACGAGCGAGAAGGGCGCCGAGGCGATCGAGGCCGACCAGCTGCTGGTCGCGATCGGACGGCGAGCCCTCTCGGCCGACCTCGGCCTCGAGGCCGCCGGCGTGAACGTGAACAACCGCGGCTTCGTCGAGGTGGACGCGCGGGGGCGCACCGCCGTGCCGACCGTCCTCGCGATCGGCGACCTCGCGGGCGGACCGCTCCTCGCGCACAAGGCCTCGGAAGAGGGCGTCGCCGCGGTCGAGTTCCTCGCGGGCGCGCGTACGCAGCCGCTCGACCACTCCGCCATCCCGTCCTGCATCTACGCGCAGCCGCAGGTGGCCTGGGTGGGGCTCACCGAAGCGCAGGCGCGCGACCGCTACGGCGAGGATCTGCGCGTCGGGCGCTTCCCGTTCACGGCGTCCGGCAAGGCGCTGGCCGCCGCGCACTCGGCGGGCTTCGCGAAGATCCTGGCCGAGCCCCGCTACGGACAGATCGTGGGCGCGCACGTCGTCGGCCACGGCGCCACCGAGCTGATCGCCGAGCTGACCCTCGCGCTCACGCTCGAGGCCACGACGAGCGAGATCGCCGCCACCTGCCACGCGCACCCGACGCTGTCGGAGGCGATCCTCGAGGCCGCGCTCTCGGCCGAGGGCCGCTCGATCAACTTCTAGCGCTCGCGACGCTCAGGGCGCCGGCGGCGGAGCGTCCTTCGTGTAGGCGTCCGCCGCGCCGTGCTGATAGACGAGCATGCCGCCGCTGTGTCCGACGTCCGCGGCGAGCCCGGCGACGCCGAGCGAGAGCACGAGCCCGAGCGGGCGCGCGAGGTCGCCGATGCGACCGGGCGCGAGGCCTGCGCCGATCACGAGCAGCGCGATACCCGCGCCGATCAGCATGCGCTCGGCGCGCTCCTCGTGATCTTCGATGTGACGCTCGGCGACGACCTTCTCGACCCGCTCTTCCTGGTCCTCTCCGGTCTCGTTGGCGAGCCAGCCGCTGCCGACCAGCAGCACCTGGAGCAGCACCACGAAGGCCCAACCGCGCGTCGGCACGAAGCCGAAGCGCGCCGCGACGAGCGCGAACGCGGCCACGAGGGGGATCAGCAAAGCGAGCGCGATCGGCAGGTGAACGACGGCCGGATGGAGCGGGTCGGGGAGCATGGTCTCTCCTAGATGCCCATGGCACCGAGCGCGTTGACCACGCCGGCGAGGGCCTGGGTGAGCGTCGGGTGGGACTGCTCGAAGCGCAGCGCCAGGCTCTCGACGCGCTCGGCGAGCGGCGAAGCCGCGCCCGCCGCATGCGCCTCTCGCTCCACCACCTCGCGGATCTCGTCGAGCGTACGCTCGAGCTCCGCGCGCAGCGCGGCGTCGATCGGCCCGGCGGCCTCGAGCTCGGCATGGAGTCGGTTCAGGGTGTCGCGCAGGGCCTGGCGTGTCATGGCTCTCCTCGGGGACGCGATGCACGCGGCGTGCCGTGAGTGGCACACCGCGGAGCCGCACAACGTATCCGCGTCGGGTGCAAGCCGCCTCAGCGCGAGCTTTCGCTGTAGCTCGGGGCCCCATGCGCCGATCCCAGAGAGGATTCTCTATGGTTGCGAGACTTCGGGAGGGAGATCGGATGTCCGTCGTCGTGACGTTGCCCCAGCTCGGCGAGAGCGTGGTGGAGGGGACCGTCGCTCGCTGGCTGGTCAAGGAAGGCGACCGCGTCGAGCGCGATCAGCCGCTCGTCGAGGTGACGACGGACAAGGTGGATGCGGAGATCCCCGCGCCCGAGTCGGGTGTGATCGAGGCGATCCTCGCGCCGGAGGGCGCCACGATTCCGGTGGGCGGCGAGCTGGTGCGGATCGGCGTCGCCTCGGCGGCGACGGGCGCGGCGCGGAGCGCGCCGGCGGCGGCGCCCGCGACCGAGCCGGCCCCGCGCGCCGCGCGTGCGCCCGAGCCCGCACGCGCCACACCCGCGGCGCGGCGCGCCGCCGAGGACGCCGGCGTGGACGTCGCGCAGCTCGCGGCGACGGGCCCGGCCGGCCGCGTGCGGCGCGCCGACGTCGAGCGCGCGAGCCGCGAGAGGGCCGCGCCCGAAGCGAAGAGCGCGAAGGCCGCCCGCCCCGCCGCGCGCGGCCGCGACGAGGCCGATGCGGCCGCGCGCGCCCGCTTCGGCTCCTACGCCATCCAGGAAGGCGACCGTGTCATCCCGATGTCGCCGCTGCGCAAGCTCGTGGCCGAGCACATGGTCTACTCGAAGCGCACGAGCCCGCACGTCGGGACGGTCGCCGAAGTCGACATGGGCGGCGTCGCGGCGGTGCGCGACAAGCACAAGCGCTCGTTCCAGGAGGCGAACGGGTTGCCGCTCACCTTCCTGCCCTTCATCGTCCACGCCACGGTGCGCGCGCTGCGCGAGTTCCCGGCGCTGAACGCCTCGGTCCTCGAGGACGCCATCGTCGAGAAGCGCGACATCCACATCGGCGTCGCCGTCGAGACCGACAAGGGGCTGGTGGTGCCGGTGGTGCGCCACGCCGACCGGCTCTCGCTGGCGGGCCTCGCGGCCGCCCTCGAAGACCTGTCGAGCCGCGCGCGCTCGAAGAAGCTCACGGCCGACGAGCTCAAGGGCGGCACGTTCACAGTCTCGAACCCGGGCCGCGACGGAAACCTGTACGGCTTCGCGATCATCAACCAGCCGCAGGTGGGCATCCTGCGCATGGGCGAGATCGTGAAGCGCGCCGTCGTCCGCGAGAGCGCCGGACAGGACGCGATCGTGATCCGGCCGATCATGCACATCGCGCTCTCGTACGACCACCGCGCCGTGGACGGCGCGCCGGCGAACGGCTTCCTGCACCGCGTGCGCGTGCTGCTCGAGGAGGCGGAGTTCGATCTATGAACGGCCTGCGGGTGGAGTGGCTCGGGCGGGTGGCGTACGGCACCGCGCTCGAGCGCCAGCTCGAGGCCGTCGAAGAGCGCCGCCACGCCGGGCCCGATCGCCTGCTGCTGCTCGAGCATCCGCCCGTGATCACGCTCGGGCGGAGCGCGAAGCCCGAGAACCTGCGCGCGTCGCGCGCCGAGCTCGCGCGCCGCGGGGTCGAGGTGCTGGAGGTGGCGCGCGGGGGCGACGTGACGTGGCACGGTCCGGGCCAGCTCGTCGGCTACGCGATCGCGGATCTCGCCGCCCGCGGCGAGCCGGACGTGAACCGCTGGCTGCGCAGCCTCGAGGGCGCGCTGATCGAAGCGCTCGCGGCACTCGGCGCCGGCGCGCGCCGCATTCCGGGTCGCACGGGGGTCTTTCTCGAGAAGACGGACGAGGACGGCCGGGCCCAGAAGATCGCTTCGATCGGCGTCGGCCTGCGCGGCTGGATCAGCTGGCACGGCTTCGCGCTGAACGTGACGACCGCGCGGGACGCCTTCGCCGACATCGTGCCGTGCGGCCTGCACGACGTGCGGATGACGTCGGTCGCCGAGGCGCTCGGGGCCGAGCCCACGCCGGGCCTGTTCGAGCGCGCGCGAGATGCGGTGGCGGCTGCCTTCACCCGGGTGCTCGCGTGAGCGCGGGCGAGGACGGCGCCGACCGCCGCGTGGCGCGTCCGCCCGTGAACCGGGCGACGCCGCTCGAGCGCAGCGGCCGCCCTGACTGGCTGAAGGTGCGCGTGCGCGCCACGCCCGAGCTCGAACAGGTGAAGCGTACGGTCGCCGAGCGCCGCCTGAACACGGTCTGCTTCTCGGCGGCCTGTCCCAATCTGAACGAGTGCTGGTCGCGCGGCACCGCCACCTTCATGATCGGCGGCTCGCGCTGCACGCGGCGCTGCGCCTTCTGCGACGTCACCACGGGCCGGCCGGACGCGCTCGACCCGCAGGAGCCCGCGCGCGTGGCCGAGGCCGTGGCGGCGCTGGGCCTGCGCTTCGCCGTGGTGACCTGCGTGGCGCGCGACGACCTCGCGGACGGTGGCGCCGGGCAGATGGCCGCCACGGTGCGCGCGATCCGCGCGCGCTGCCCGGGCGTCGGCATCGAGGTGCTGATCGCCGACTACCAGGGCGACGAAGGCGCGCTCCAGGCGGTGCTCGACGCCGGGCCCGACGTCCTCAACCACAACCTCGAGACGGTCGCGCGGCTCCAGCGCAAGATCCGCCCCGCCGCGAGCTACGAGCGTTCGCTGTTCGTGCTGCGGCGGGCGGGCGAGCTGCGCCCCGGGCTTCCGATCAAGAGCGGCCTGATCCTCGGGATGGGCGAGCGCGACGAGGAGATCGAGGTCGCGCTGCGCGATCTGCGCGGGGCCGGCGTCACGCTGCTCACGCTCGGACAGTATCTGCGGCCTTCGCCCGATCACCTGCCGCTCGAGCGCTGGGTCACGCCCGCCGAGTTCGCGGCGTGGGCGAAGACGGCGCGTGCGCTCGGCTTCCGCGAGGTCGCGAGCGGTCCGCTCGTGCGCAGCTCCTACCACGCGGAGAGCCTCGCCGGGGCCTAGGACGTCGCATCCTCCGCGGGCACGAGGCGCTGCGCCTTCCGGCCGCCGCGCTCCATGGGAGCCGCGAGCGTCTCGCGCTGGGCGTCGATCATCCGCCAGAAGCCGAGCGCGCGTTCGGCGAGCTGCTCCGCCGCGCTCTTCAATTTCTCGCTGCCGCGCACCAGGCGGACGTTCCGCGCCATATCCTCCGCGTCCCAGCCGCGGCTGTGCGCGATGAAGGGGAAGGGCGGGAACACGAAGCCGAGCTCGGCCCAGAACATCAGGAGCTGGCCGGCCACGGCCTGCACGTTGTCCTGCCCGCCCGTGATCACGAAGGCCGCGACCTTGTTCCGGATGAGCACGCGGTCATGGGTGGTGATCTGGTTCTGGATGCAGTTGAGGCGCTCGACCAGCTTCGTGTAGAGCGCCGACGGCGCGCCCCAGCGGATCGGCGTGGCGAGCAGGATCACGTCGGCCCAGTGCACGAGGCCCTCGTAGACCACCGTCAGCTGATCGTTCGGGTCGCGCTCCGTGATGGCGCAGGGCCAGGTGCAGGCGCGCGCCGCCTTCGAGTAGTTGCCCTCGCAGGGGCGGAACGAGAGCGCGCGGAGGTGCACGAGCTTCGTGTCGGCGCCGAGCCCCTGTGCCTGCGCGAGCGCATGCTCGAGCAGCGCGTCGGAGGTGGAGTAGCGCGGGTTCTCCGAATCCATCGCCGTGGTGGAGAGGCCCAGCACGCGCGGCGGCGCCCCGGCCGGCTTCGGATGCTCCGACAGCAGATGGGACGGCTTGTGCTTCACGAGCTTGCGGGGCAGCTCGGGCGGGGTCGCGAGGTAGACGCCGTCGGCCCGCTCCTCGATCGCGAAGACGGGCACCTGCTCCTCGTCGTAGCCCGCCGGCCCGCGCCCGGTGACGACGCTGTACTCCCAGCCGTGCCACGGGCACACCACGTACTCGCCGCGCAGGCGGCCTTCGCAGAGCGGGCCGCCCTTGTGATTGCAGGCGTTGCCGAGCGCGCGGAAGCGGCCGTCGTGGCGGAACACGGCGATGGCGTGGCCGTCCAGGCGCACCGCGTAGGGCGCGCGGCGGGCCACTTCGTCGCGCGAGCCGAGCCGATGCCACGTACTCATCGCGGCGCGAAGCTACCCCCTCGGGCCTTCTTCCGCCGGGGAGCGTTGGTTATGATCCGCGCCGCCCATGACCGCCCGCGTCGTCAAGGTGAAGCGGCAAGAGAAGCTCGGCCTCGTCGAGCGTCTCTACGTTCCGATGATCGTGAAGGGCCTCTGGGTCACCAGCGCCCATTTCTTCCGCAACCTCGCCGGCTTCATCACGGGCAAGCGCGAGCACTCCTTCGTGGTCGAGTACCCGGAGGAGCGGGTCGACTACCCGGACGCGTTCCGCGGCATGCCCGTGCTGGTGCAGCTCGACAACGGCCAGCCGCGCTGCGTCGCCTGCGGCCTGTGCGAGTTCGCGTGCCCGACCGACTGCATCACGATCGTGCCCGGCGAGCTCGAGGGGGCGGGCATCGAGCGCTACCCCGAGCAGTTCGACATCGACATGTCGCGCTGCATGTTCTGCGGCCTGTGCGAAGAGGCCTGCCCCGAGGAGGCCATCGTGATGAGCCGCGAGGTCGAGATCGGCGCGTTCACGCGGGACGATCTGATGTTCCACAAGGACCAGCTGCTCGTGCCCGAGAACCAGCTGAAGCGCCGGCTCGAGTTCCTCCGCTCGGAGTACGACCGCGTCGGCGCGCCCGCGCGCCGGAGGAGCTGATGGCCGAGGATCACGGCTCGCCCGTGCTGCGCCGCCTGCTCGACCGGCACGGCGCGGCCGTCGCGGAAACGCACGCGCGCCTCGGCGACGCGACCGCGCTCGTGCACAAGGACCGGCTGGTCGAGGTCATGCGCTTCCTGCGCGACGACCGCGAGCTCGCCTTCGACATGCTGATGGACCTGACGTGCGTGGACTATCTGGGCCAGGAGCCCCGCTTCGAGGTCGTCTACCACCTCTACTCGCTCGCGAAGAACCACCGGCTGCGCGTGAAGGCGCGCGTGGCGGAGTCCGCCTGCGAGATCGACACGCTCTGCCCGCTGTGGGCGTCGGCCAACTGGATGGAGCGCGAGGTCTTCGACCTGTACGGCGTCCGCTTCACCGGCCACCCCGACCTGCGCCGCATCCTGCTCTACGACGAGTTCCAGGGGCACCCGCTGCGCAAGGACTACCCGAAGGAACGCCGCCAGCCGCTGGTCGGCCCGAACAACTAGAGGACGGGATGGACCGACAGCCGCCCCTCGCGGACGACCTCGAGGCCGACCTCCACACCGAGCACCAGATCCTGAACATGGGGCCGTCGCATCCCGCGACGCACGGCACCGTGAAGTTCGTGATCGAGCTCGACGGCGAGACGGTCGTCGATCTCGACGTGCAGGTCGGCTACCTGCACCGCGGCTTCGAGAAGGAGTGCGAGAGCGGCTCCTGGTACCAGTGCATCCCGTACACGGATCGCCTCAACTACAACTCCGCGATCCTCGCCAACCTCGGCTTCTGCATGGCCGTCGAGAAGCTGCTCTCGCTCGAGACGCCGGAGCGTTGCCAGTGGCTGCGCGTGATGGCGAGCGAGCTGTCGCGGCTCGGCGACCACCTCACCCGCTGTGGTGCGGCGTGCCTCGAGCTGCAGGCGATGACCCCGTTCCTCTACGGCATCGAGGCCCGCGAGCTCACCTGGGACCTCCAGGAGATGCTGTGCGGCGCGCGCGTCACCTCGAACTACATCCGCATCGGCGGCGTGAAGCACGACATGCCGCCGAGCTTCCCGCACGCGGCGCGCGAGATGATCGGAAAGATCCGGACGCTGCTGCGCGACTACGACGCGGTGGTCACACAGAACCGGATCTTCGTCGATCGCCTCAAGGGCACGGGCATGCTCTCGAAGGAGGACTGCATCCGCTACGCCGTCACCGGCCCCGTGCTGCGCGCTGCCGGCGTGCCGCTCGACGTGCGCAAGGACGAGCCGTACCTCACGTACGCCGAGATCGACTTCGACGTGCCGGTGGGCGAGGTAGGCGACAACTTCGACCGCTACCTCGTCTGCGTCGAGGAGATGCACCAGAGCCTGCGCATCGTGGAGCAGTGTCTCGTGAAGCTCGAGAACCTCGGGCCGGGCCCCGTGAACGTCGACGACCGGCGCGTACGCTGGCCGGCGAAGGGCCGCGTCTTCAACCAGATGGAGGAGCTGATCCAGCAGTTCAAGTCGGTGACGGAAGGGCCGCTGGTGCCGGCGGGCGAGGCCTACTTCGCCATCGAGTCCGCGAACGGCGAGCTCGGCTTCTACCTGGTCTCGGACGGCTCGGCCGTGCCGGTGAAGGTGCGCTGCCGCCCGCCGAGCTTCATCAACACTGCGCCGCTCCCCTTGATGGTGCGCGGCGCCATGCTGCCCGACATCATCCCCACCTTCGACTTCGTGAACATGATCGGCGGGGAGTGCGACCGCTGATGAAGCCCGACCGCGGCCGCGTCGCCAAGCTGCTGGGCCTGCCCACCGAACAGATGGGCAGCGTGAACGACCCGCGCACCTCGCAGGATTTCGGCGTGAAGTGGAACGAGATGTGGCGCTACCGCGACCCGGAGGGCGAGGGCTTCGACCGCGTCGTGCTCTGGAACCGCTACGACTTCCTCGGCGCCTGGCGGCTCTACGCCGACGGCCGTGCCGAGCCCGAGAAGCTGCCCGAGGCGTGAGCGAGGGACCTGCCGGTCCCCCGGCGCTGCGGCCCTTCGGGCTGCGCCTCCATCACGACGGGCGCTGGAGCCACGAGGGGCAGCCCATCCTGAATCGGCGGCTGCGCGAGCACTTCGACCGCAGCGTGCGCTACCTCCCGGCCGAGCGGAAGTACGTCGTCACGCTGCGCCACTTCCGCGGCGAGATCGAGGTGGAGGAGGCCGCCTTCTTCGTGCGCGCGTTCGACGCCGCGAGCGGCCGCATCGCGCTCTCGGATCGCAGCGAGGAGGCGCTCGAGCCGGCCACGCTCGCGCTCTCGCCCATCGACGGCGCGCTCCTCTGCCGCGTGAAGCACGCGCTCGCGCCCGATGGGCTGCTCGCGCGCTTCCAGCAGGGCGCGCATGCGGAGCTGCTCCAGGCCGTGGAGGAGCAGGGGGAGCGGCTCGTGCTGCGCATCGCAGGCGGGATCCGGCCCTTGCCCCACCTCGCCGCGAGGTGACAGTGGCTCGAAGGATCGAACCGTGATTCCGGCTGCATGTTAGGATGCGCCGGGGCGAGTCGATGGCAGTGCACGATGGCGAGGCGATCCCGCGGGCAGCCACACGAACACCCTTCGTCGGTCGCGAAGCGGAGCTCGACTGGCTCCTCGAGCGCGTCCGGTACGCGGCGCGTGGTAGGCCGCGCGCATGCGTCGTGCGTGGCGAGCCGGGCATCGGCAAGAGCCGCCTGCTCGCCGAGCTCGGGCGTCAGGCGCTCGGTCAGGGTCTCCATGTCTGGTCGGTGCGCGGGAGCCCGGACCTCCAGACCCCCTACCTCGCATTCGACGCGCTGATCCAGAATCTCGCGACCCACTGTCTCTGCGGTCCGGCGCTGGCGAGGGCCAGCGCGGGCTGGTGGGAGCATCTGGAACGAGATCGCAGCGACCAACCCGGCGCACTCGCCACCGCGCCCTTCGGGCCGCCCCAACGTTCCCTCTCGCTCGCGTTCCAACAGGCGATGCTGGAGCGCGCGGCGCACGGCGGCTTCCTACTCCTGATCGACGACTTCCAGTGGCTCGACGGCCCGTCGTTGGAGCTGATCGTCGAGGTGATCGCGGCAGCGGGGGCCAAGGCGAGCGACGGCCCCGTCGGATTGGCGCTCGTGATGAGCACACGCGGCGCCGCGCCCGGCTCCAGCGCCGAGGCCGCAGAACGGCGCCTCGAGCTCGAGCTGATCTGCGACTCGTTCGTGCTGCACGGCTTCGGCGATCGCGAGACCGAGGAGTTCCTGCGCTCGCTCGGCATCGACCCGCCGGCTCGCGCGCTCGCGAGTCGAATGCGCGAGGCCGCTGAGGGCGCTCCGGCGCGGCTCGACGGCCTCGTGCGCGAGCTGCGGAGGCGGGGTTCGCTCCAGCAGCGCGGGCGCAGCTGGATCACCACTCTCGATCCGCTGGCGATCGAGGCCGGTGCCGATGCCCATCTCGAGCTGCCGCCGGAGGATCCGCTGCGGCGGACGCTCAGCCTGCTGGGCCTGTTCGTGGCCGGAGGCACGATTCTGGCACTGGCCGCCATCGGCGCGCAGTCGACCGATCGCGTCGCGTCTCAACTTGCCGAGGCCGAGCGGCAGGGTTGGGTGCGGCGCCGCGGCGATCATTTCGTGTTCGAGGAGCCCGCCCTGGGACGCGCGCTCGCCGCCGAGATCTCGGAGCGCGAACGCCCGGCGTTGCATCATGGCATCGTCCGTTGGCTGGCGGCTGCAGGCGAGGACGACCCGGAGCTGCTGGCGCACCATTGGCAGCACGCGCGGCCCGAGGCCCCCGCAGACCGCGTCGTAGGCGCGCTCCGCGGTGCCGCGGAGCGCTCCATGCGCGCGCACGACTGGCGGCGCGCCGCATTCCACTACGAGCGCGCGCTGCACGTCGTCGAGGACAGCCAGGCGTCTCTGGTGCAGCGGGCGGAGCTGCACTATCGCGCGGGGCTCGCACACTTCCGCAGCCTCGACGGCGAGCCGAGCCGCGCGCACTTCGAGCGCGCGGCCGGAGCCTATCGGCAGGCGGGGGATCGCGTCGGCGAAGTCCGCGCGCGCCTCGAGGGCATGCGTGCGTTCGTGAGCCTCAGCGGAGCGGCGTACGGCAACCGCGCGCCGGATCTGCCGGAGATCGAGCGGCTCGTCGAGGCGATCGACGACGATGACGCTTCACTCCGCACGTACGCCTTCGCGCAGCTGGCCGAGGCGCACGCGATGGCGCGGGATACGAAGAAGGCCGAAGCGTTCGCGCGCCGTGCCGTGGAGGTCGCGCAGCGCGCGAGCGACGAGGTGCGCTGCCTCGCCTACGAGGTGCTGGGCGTCGTTCTCCTCGGCCAGCTCGATCTCGAAGGGGCGGCCCAGGCGTATCGCGACTCCCTGCGCCTCGGGCGCCGCACGGGAGACGCCTGGCTCGAGAGCCTCGGCCTCTGCCGCCTGCCGATCGCGCTCGCCTGGCAGGGCCGCCTCGACGAGGCGAGGAGCTACCTGCTCACCGCCTGGGAGGCCGCGGACGCGACCGGCGATTGGGCCGACTACTCCCTCGCGTTGGGAACGCTCGCAGGCCTGGCGGTCGCGCGGGGGGAGTTCGAGGAGGTGGAATCGCTGGCGCGACAGGCCGTCTCCGTCGCGCGTCGCTCGGGGTACCTGTGGGGCGCCGCGATGGCGATCTCCGCCGTCGCGCCCGCCCGCGCGCTACGGGGGCGGCTCGACGAGGCGCGCGAGGCGGCGGCCCTGCTCGAGACCCCCGGCGTGCTCGCCCGCGAGATCCCGGCGATCTGGGGCGCGGTGATGGCGGTCCTGCGGCTGCGACTCTCCGCCCTCATGGGCGAGGTCGATGCGGCCGTGCACGAGCAGGCCGCGGGGCTCGCGGACGTGCTGCTCGCGACCGAGCTCGATCCCCAGGTCCTGCCGGCCCTCTGCGCGTGCGTCGAGATCGCGGCGAGCGCCGGTGATGCCGCGCTGGCCGAGCGGGCCGGCGCGCCGATCGCGCAGGCGCTCGCGCGCGGCGTCGTCTTCACGCCGGCGCTCGACGACGTGCTCGCTCGCTCGCTGGGGCTCGTGGCGGAGGTCGCCGGACGGCGCCCCGAGGCGCTGGCTCACTTCGAAGCTGCACTGGAAGCCGCGGAGCGCGGCGGCGCGCGGATGCTCCAGGCGCGCATCCACGCGGATCTCTCGCGGGTGCTCGACGCGGAGGGGCGCGAGGCCGAGGCGAGGCGCGATGCAGAGCGCGCCCTGGCGCTGGCGGAGCGTCTGGGCATGGGGCCACTCCGCGCCGCGTGTGCGCGGCGCCTGGCGCGCGCCGAGGGAGCAACCTCCGACCGGGCGCCCGCCGAGCCGCTCCGCCCCGAGGAGCGACGGCTCCTGCGTGGCATCGCGTCGGGCCTGGGCGACAGCGCGCTGGCCGGGGATCTGCTGCTGACCCGCGACGGGCTCAGCCGGCTTCGCGAGCGCGTGTTCCTCCGGATCGGGGTCTCGGGCAACGTCGAGGCCGCGGCCTTCGCGCATCGCGAGGGGTTGGTGGCGCCCGCGCGCCGCGAGCTCGGCCCCGCCCTGGCGGACATCTCGAGGCGGGCGCCGCCGGTTCGCACGCCGGAGCCCCGCGCCCTCACGGTCTTCGTCTCCGACATCGCGAACTCGACGGAGCTGATCCAGCGACTCGGAGACGAGGTCGCCCAGGAGATGATCCAGGAGCACAACCGGATCGTGCGGGCGGAATTCCGGCGCCGCGGCGGCGTCGAGCTGCAGCACACCGGAGACGGTTTCATCGCGACATTCGAGAACGCGGCTGCGGCGTTGCAGTGCGCGGTCGCGCTCCAGCAGGAGCTCGAGCCGAGGCGCCTCGGCCCGCCCGACGCCCCGCTGCGTGTGCGGGTGGGCCTCCACGCCGGGGAGCCGCTCCTGGAGGAGGGCCGACTGTTCGGCGTCGCGATGCACACGGCCGCGCGCATCTGCGGCGCTTGCGAGGCCGGAGAGATCCTGGTTTCACAGGATGTGTGGAGGAGCGCCGCGGCGGACGGCGAATGGATCACCGACGACCTCGGCCTCGTGCCTCTCAAGGGGATCTTCGCGCCCGTCTCCCTCCACCGCGTGCACTGGTCGCGGCGCGTCGTTTCTCCTCGCGCTGTGAAGTAGTTCACACCCTTCGACGCGGGTCCTGTGACTAACCTGCCTTCTCCCCTTCCATCATCGAGGAGAAACCATGTCCACCATGCCGGGGCGCGTCACGAAGACGCCTGCGTTCGAGAGCTTCGACAGCCACGTGTACGCCGACCTGAAGGCGTTCGAAGAGAAGTACGGCAAGCCTCCGCAGATCGACGACCTGCTGGAGGACGCCGTGCAGCGTGGGATCATCACGGACGGCACCCGCCAACACGTGAGGGCCGACTGGCTCCAGCTCTATTGGCCGAAGGCGACGCACGCGAACCGGATCCTGCAACGCGGGCTCTACTGGGCCGTCCGTCTGGCCCGATACATCGACGGTGACGACACCAAGGGGGAGCGGAAGGCGGCCCTTCCGCTCTGCTCGGTGTGGATCTGCACCGGAGAGTACGGAGATCCCCGCTTCGAGGTCGTGAGCCTCGTGAGCGAGCACCAGGTGACCGTCATCTTCCTCACCCCGCCCCCCGAGAAGGACCTGAGCCTGCCTTCCGGGCTCGCCATGCAGCCGATCTGGTCGACGCGCTGCGAGGCCTTTCCCGAGGTGCCCGGCGAGCGGCTGATCGACACCTGGTACCAGACGGTGACCGTGCGCCCGCTGAACCCCGCGCAGCCCGAATAGCCGCCGGGCCCGGTTCCGCGCCACCGCGCCCCGCGTATACTCCCGCGTCGGTCCGGCTCCCGCCGGGCGGCGCAGGAGGCTCCATGCAGAATCTCTTCCGATATGACGGCCAGCGCGTGCTCATCTGCGGCTGCTACTCGGGGATGGGCGAAGCCACGGCCCAGATCGTGCGTTCGCTCGGCGCCGAGGTGGTCGCGGTCGACGTCAAGAAGCCGTCCTTCGACTTCTCCTCGTACCTGGAAGTGGACCTGCGCGACCCGAAGGCGATCGAGCAGATGGTCGCCGCCGTCGCGAAGGGCGGGCGCATCGATCGGCTCTTCTACTGCGCCGGTCTGCCCGGCACGAAGCCCGCCGTCGACGTGATGGGCGTGAACTTCATCGGCCTGCGCCACACCGCCGAGCAGTGCGTGCCGCACCTGCCGCGGAACGGCGGCGCGATCGCGTCGATCTCGTCGGCCGCGGGCATGGCCTACCTGATGATGATGGACAAGGTCGGCGGCCTGCTCGCCACGAACACGCCCGCCGAGGCGCGTGAATGGGTGCAGAAGAACCAGCAGGAGCCCTGGTTCGAGTCCTACAGCTTCTCGAAGATGTGCACGATCGTGTGGACCTTCCGGCGCGGCGCCACGCTCACGCCGGCGACCGGCATCCGCCTCAACTGCATCAGCCCCGGCCCGACGGACACGCCGATGATGCCCGACTTCGTCGCGGCCACGAGCCAGGAGTTCATGAACGCGTACCCGAAGCCGATCGGCCGCATGTCCACCGCGGCCGAGCAGGGCTGGGTGATGGCCTTCCTGAACAGCCCGGCGGCGAGCTACGTGTCGGGCGAGAACGTCTACACCGACGGCGGCGCGGGCAACGGCATGATGACGGGTGCCATCAAGCCGCCGGCCGTTCCGGGTCGCTGATGCAAGCCGGCGCAGCCGGCGCGCAGTGAGCCGAAGGCGAACGAAGTCACGACAGCTGCCTCGGGGAACGGCCAGACTCGAGGCAGGATCGGAATCCTGGTTGGCCTGTGAACGCGAGGAGAGAGTGCCGATGTCCGTTTCCGGTGAGAGCCGCCTCTTGATCGACGGGAAGCTCGTGAAGCGCCACGGGCAACCGAACCTACCCGAACGTGAACCCGGCCACCGAGGAGGTCATCGGCCAGGTCGCCGACGCCACGCGCGAGGACATGGACCGCGCGATCGGCGCGGCGCGCCGCGCCTTCGACGAGACCGACTGGTCGACGAACCGGCGTTCGCGCGAAGCGTGCCTGCGCCAGCTGCAAGGAGGCGCTCGACGAAGCACCGGAGGAGCTGCGCGCCGCAGATCGTCGCCGAGGTCGGTACGCCGATCGTGCTCACGTACGCGGTCCAGCAGGACTCGCTGCATCGACGACATGCAGTGGGACATCGACCTGCTCGACCGTACGAGTGGGAGCGCGAGCTCGGCGTCCACGAGTTCTTCGGCATGCAAGAGCAACCGGCTCGTGCGTGCGCGAGCCGATCGGCGTGGTCGGGCTCGATCACGCCGTGGAACTTCCCGTTCATGCTGAACCTGTCGAAGCTCGTGCCCGCGCTCGCCGGCGGGCTGCACGGTGGTGCTGAAGCCCGCGCCCGACACGCCGTGGAGCGCGACGTGGATCGGCAAGCTGATCGCGCGAGGAGACCGACCTCCCGCCCGGCGTGCTCAACATCGTGACGTCGGCCGACCCGGCCGACGGTCGGCGAGGTGCTCACCGGCGACCCGCGCGTCGACATGATCTCGTTCACCGGCTCGACGGCGGTCGGCAAGCACATCATGGCGCGCGGCTGCGCGAGACGCTGAAGCGCGTCTTCCTCGAGCTCGGCGGCAAGTCGGCGAACATCGTCCTCGACGACGCCGACTTCGAAGCCGTCGTGCCGGCCGCGGGCGCGATGATCGTGCATGCACGGCGGGCAGGGCTGCGCGATCACCACGCGCATGCTGCTGCCGCGCTCGCGCTACGACGAGGGCGTCGAGATCGCTGAAGGCCGCGTTCGAGAGCCTTCCCGTACGGCGACCCGACCGGACGTCGGCAACATCATGGGCCCGCTGATCAACGCGACGCAGCGCGAGCGCGTGCTCGGCTACATCGAGAAGGGCAAGGCCGAAGGGGCGCGCGCTGCCTCGTCGGCGGCGGCCGGCCCGCGCAGCTCGCCGAAGGGCTACTTCGTCGAGCCGACGCTGTTCGTCGACGTCGACCCCGACTCGACGATCGCGCAGGAGGAGATCTTCGGCCCGGTGCTCGTCGGTGATCCCGTACGAGGACGACGACGACGCGGTGCGCATCGCGAACAACTCGAAGTACGGGCTGTCGGGCGCGGTGCGCAGCCGCGCTCGCTCGACCGCGCGCATGCGCGTCGCGCGGCGGATCCGCACCGGCACGGTCTCGGTGAACGGCGGCGGGTGGTTCGGCCCCGACTCGCCGTTCGGCGGCTACAAGGAGAGCGGCATCGGCCGCGAGCACGGCGTCGAGGGCTTCGAGGAGTACCTCGAGACCAAGACGATCGGCTTCCCCGCGTGAGGCACGCCGTAGCGGCGTAGCTCGGGAATCCGCCACGCGGTGAAGGCCACCACCGCGAGGCAGCCGATGCCGCCGAACACCACCGCGAACGTCGCGCTCGTGGCGGCGGCGAGGAAGCCCGACTCGACCGCGCCGAGCTGGTTCGAGGCGGCGATGAAGATCATGTTCACCGCCGAGACGCGGCCGCGCAGCGCGTCCGGCGTGGTGAGCTGCACGGTGGTCTGGCGCATCACCACGCTCACCTGGTCGGCCGCGCCTGCCAGCATGTAGAGCGCGACCGAGAGCGGGAACGAGCGCGAGAGCCCGAAGCCGATCGTCGCGAGCCCGTACACCGCGACCGCCATCAGCAGCGTCGGGCCCATGCGCGCGACCGGGCCGCGCACCAGCAGCACGACCGACATCGCGAGCGCGCCGATCTCGAGCGACGAGGTGAGCAGACCGTAGCCGTGCGGGCCGACCTGCAGGATCTCCTTGGCGTAGACGGGCAGCAGCGCCGTCGCGCCGCCGAGGATGACCGCGAACATGTCGAGCGACATGCAGCCGAGCACCACCGGGCTCCGCCGCACGAAGGCGAGGCCCTCGCGCACGGCCTGCCAGCTCGGCGCTCGGCGTTCGACGACGCCGGTGCGCGGCCGGACGAACGAGAGGCCGATCAGGTTGGCGATCACGAGTACGACGTAGGCGGCGTAGGCAGCCTCCACGCCGAACGCCGCGATCAAGACGCCGCCGAGCGCGGGGCCGGTCGCGAGCGCGAGCGCCATCGCGGTCGACGCGAAGGTGACCGCGCGCGGGAAGGACTCGAGCGGAACGAGCGTCGGTAGGAAGGCCTGGCGCGCCGGGCTGTCGAAGGCGAACGACACCGCGTTCGCGAACACGGCCGCGTACAGCAGCGGCACCGTGATCGTGCCGCGCCAGGTGGCCCAGAACAGGAGGCTCGCGCTCACGAGGTAGGGGAGCTGCGCGAGCCGCATCACCGTGCGCCGGTCGTAGGCGTCGGCGGCCATCCCGCCGACCAGCGTCAGCGCGAGCGCCGGCACGAACTGCGCGAGCCCGATCGCGCCGAGCGCCGCCTCCGAGCGCGTCAGCTCGAAGACGTGCCAGTAGACGGCGCTGCGCAGCAGCGTCATCGCCGTGGCGGCACAGAAGCGGCTGGCGAGATAGGTCCAGAACGAGGTCGAAAAACCTGCGGGCTCGGACGGACCCTCGCTCAGGCAGCCTCCAGCAACGGAAGCCGGCTCGGGCCGCGCACCAGGAACGAATCGACGCGCGCCAGCCGGCCCTCGTTCGGGCGCATGCGCAGCAGCTCCGGCACGAGCGCCTCGAGCGCGGCTCTTCGCTTCGAGCCGCGCCAGCGACGCGCCGAGGCAGAAGTGCTTGCCGAAGCCGAAGCCGACGTGGCCCTGCGGATTGCGCGCGACGTCGAAGACGTCGGGGTTCGGGAAGCGGCGCTCGTCGCGGTTCGCCGAGCCGAGCAGCGGCGCGACGATGGCGCCGGCGGGGATGCGCACGCCCGCGATCTCCGTGTCCGCGATGGCCTCGCGGAAGATCAGCTGGATGGGCGCGTCGTAGCGCAGCGTCTCCTCGATCAGGCTCGGCACCAGGCTCGGGTCGGCGGCCACGCGCGCGAGCTGCTGCGGATGGGCGAGCAGCGCCGCCGTGGCGTTCCCGATCAGGTTCGTGGTGGTCTCGTTGCCGGCCACCAGCAGCAGCGTCACGAACTGCACGAGCTCGATCGGCGAGAGGCCGGCGCCGTCGTTGAGCGAGACGAGCTGGCTGATCAGGTCGTCGGCCGGCTTCTTCTTCCGCATGCGTCCGATGCGCACCACGTAGGCCGTCATCTCGGCGAAGGCGTCGAGAATGGCGGGGTTGAACGGGTCGGCGCGGCCGGGGCCCGTGGCGTTGTCGATCACGGTGTCCGACCAGCGCTTGAAGTCGTGGCGGCGCTCGGGCTCGATGCCGAGCATCTCCGCGATCACCGTCACCGGCAGCGGGATCGCGAGATCGCGCACGACGTCGAACGAGCCGGAGCGGACGTCCGCCATGCACGTGGCGACGATCTCGCGGGCGCGCGTCTCCCAGGCCGTGATCTGGCGGGGGGTGAAGCCGCGGTTCACGATCGCGCGGAGCAGCGTGTGCCGATCGCCGTCCGAGGCGATCAGGCTCGGCACGCTCGGGATCGCGAACGGATTCACCCGCGCCGTCCACAGGAGCCGCGCCGCGAACAGCAGCGAGCCGAGCGTGACGGGCGGCTTCTTCTCTCCGCCCATCATGAGCTGGGTCATCATCGCGTTCGAGGAGAAGACGTCGTGGCTGCGGAGGACAGTCATCACGTCCTCGTAGCGGGAGACGCACCAGACCTTGGCCTCGGGAGACCAGTGCACCGGCGCGGCGTCGCGCAGCTCGCGGTACTTCGGGTACGGGTCGTCGCGCCAAGCGGGCGAGAAGGGGTCGAAGCTGAGCGACACGTGTCTGGGCTCCCCGGGCGCGATCGGCAGGCTAGCAGCGCCCGCGGGTCTTTTCGGCAGGGCGGGCGCTTTCCGCGAGCGACGAGGCTGCGCAGCGCTTGCCGGGGCTACCCAGCGGGGTGCCGCCGGGTGTAAGCTGGTCGAGATCGCGGGTCGGAGGAAAGACCCATGGACGCTACGCCGCCCTGCAGTTGAGGCCGGCTCCGCCGGCCGATCCGAGCCCGGAGCGAGGCTCAGGGCCTCGCTCCTCGCCCACGTCCACTGCCGCATGCGTGCGGCAGGCGAGGTCGGATCCCATGATGGAGCTTCTCCTCACGCTCGTGGTCGGTGCGGTGTTCTGCGCAGGCGTGTTCGCGCTGTGGGTCGGGCGGAGCTTCCACCCGCCCATCGAGCATCACCACGAGCACACCTACCAGCATCACCCGCATCCGCCGCACACGCCGTCGCCCTAGCGGGCGGCGCCTTCCGATTGACGGGCGCGGACCCCCGCGTTACCCACCACGACCCCGGCGCCGTAGCCAAGTGGTAAGGCATGGGTCTGCAAAACCCTGATCCCCGGTTCGAATCCGGGCGGCGCCTCCTCAGCCGGGCTGCCCGAGCCCGCGGATCCGCTCCACCAGCTCGGCCTGGCTCGACACGCCGAGCTTGCGGTAGATCGCCTTCAGGTGGTTCCGCACGGTGTGCGGGCTGATGAAGAGCTTCTTCGCGATCGACGGGACGCGTGCGCCCGCGGCGATCTCCGCGAGGATCTCGCGCTCGCGCTCGGAGAGCGCCTTCAGCCGGGGATGGTCGAGCGGAATGCCCTGCGTGCGCTGTACGCCCGCGACGAGGCTGATCGCTTCGAGCTCGCGCGCGATGCGCTGGAGGGTGTCGGCGAAGTCTCCGTGCGGCGGCACCGCCCAGCGCTTCGCGGTCTGCACCGAGGCGAGCTCGAGGACGACGGAGATCGTCCCGATCAGCTCGCCCGCCTCGTTCCGCAGCAGCTGCGGCACCGACACGGCCGGGAACGTGCGGCCGTCCTTGCGCTGGAAGATGCCGAGCCGAGCGCGCACGTCACCCGCCAGCGTCTTCGCGTGCTCTTCCGCGACCGCGTGCCGGTGCTCCTCGGGCACGAACATCTCCGCCGTCTGGCCCTCGACCTCGTGGGGCTCGTAGCCCACCCACTCGAGGGCGCGCCGGTTCATGAAGACGACGCGGCCCTCGAGGTCTCGCGCGACGAGCGCGCAGTTGGCGCCCTCGATCGCGGAGACCAGCAGCCCGTAGGAGGGCTCCTCCTTCCAGGGATAAGGCTCATGCCATTCCCGGGCCATCGCGGGCCATTCTGCGCTGATTGACCCGCTCTGGCTACGGGAATGACTCGTACCGGTCATCCCCGCCGCGCCGAAGCGACGATGCTTGCGCGCTTCGGAAGGGATGGGTGGGGGGATGAGGGAACAGCCGGAGATCGACTACGACTTTCGCCCGGCTGGCTACTGGGATGACGAGGCGACGCTCCAGCTGTTGCTCCGAGGCGTCGCGAGCGCCGCGGACCGCACCGCGATCGTCGCGTACTGGGAGGCGGGCCGTCTCGACCTGCTGCCGTACGCCCTCGCGCAGGTGCTCGCCACGGACGAGATGGGCGAGCGGGAGATCGCGCGCTTCGAGCCCGCGCCGGGCCGACCCGACGCGCTTTCGGTCCGCGCGCGCCCCATCCCGAACGGCATCCGCTACCGGCTCGTGGACGACCGGGACGCCGCGTTCGCTCCGACGCGCGAGAGCACCGGCACCCCGTGGACGCTGCGCGAGCTGATCACGTTCATCGACAGCGGCGCGCGCATCGGCGAGGTCGCGGGCTTCACGCGGATCCGGTCGGAGCTGTACCCGCAGCTCGAGGCGCACTACCGCCACCGGGTGGCGGAGCGCGGGGATCCGCGCCCCGCCGGGGCCTAGAGCGCGTCGCTCCCGGGCCACCGCCAGGCGTCGGCTCTCGGCAGGTCGACGCCGTGCTCGTGCGCGTAGGCTGCGGCACTCGATCTGCAGGTCGCGCAGCCGCTCCTTGACGTGCGCGCCGGCGACGTGCAGCCGCGGCACGCGGTCGATCACGTCGATCGCCAGGCTGAAGCGGTCGATCTCGTTCTGGATCGCGAGCTCGAGCGGCGTGTTGATGTTGCCCTTCTCCTTGTAGCCGCGCACGTGCAGGTTGCGCGTGGTTGGTGCGGCGGTAGGCGAGGCGGTGGATCAGCCACGGGTAGCCGTGGAAGTTGAAGATGATCGGCTTGTCGAGCGGTGAACAGGCTGTCGAAGTCGCGGTCGGACAGGCCGTGCGGATGCTCGCTCGTGCGGCGTGCAGCTTGAAGAGGTCCACGACGTTGACGAAGCGGATCTTCAGGTCGCGGGAAGTGCTCGCGCAGCAGCGCGGTCGGCGGCCAGCGCCTCCTTGGTCGGGATGTCGCCGCAGCCGGCCATCACCACGTCGGGCTCGCCGCCCTGGTCGTTGCTGGCCCAGTCCCAGATGCCGATGCCCTTGGTGCAGTGCTTGATCGCCGCGTCCATGTCGAGGTACTGCAGGTGCTTCTGCTTGTCGCAGACGATGACGTTGATGTAGTCCGTGCTGCGCAGGCAGTGGTTCGGCCACCGAGAGCAGGCAGTTCGCGTCCGGCGGCAGGTAGATGCGCGTGACCGTCGGGCTCTTGTTCACCACCACGTCGAGGAAGCCCGGGTCCTGGTGCGTGAAGCCGTTGTGGTCCTGGCGCCAGACCGTCGAGGTGATCAGCAGGTTCAGCGACGCGACCGGCGCGCGCCACGGAGAGCTCCTCGCAGATGTCGAGCCACTTGGCGTGCTGGTTGAACATCGAGTCGATCACGTGCACGAAGGCCTCGTAGGTCGAGAAGAAGCCGTGGCGCCCGGTCAGCAGGTAGCCCTCGAGCCAGCCCTCGAGCGTGTGCTCGGAGAGCATCTCCATCACGCGGCCGTCGGCGGCGAGCTCGCCGCCGTCGGCGTCCTCCGGGCAGGTACGTCGGCGAGCCAGATCTTCTTCGCTCGCCTCGTAGACGGCGTCGAGCTTGTTCGAGGTGGTCTCGTCCGGGCCGAAGACGCGGAAGTTGTCGGGATTGCGCCGCATGATGTCGCGCAGGAACTCGCCGAGCGGGCGCGTGTTCTCGGCCTCGGCCGTGCCGGGCTTCGTCACCGGCGACGGCGTAGTCGCGGAAGTCGGGCAGGCGCAGCGCCGGCGCAGCAGGCCGCCGTTGGCGTGCGGATTCGCGCTCATGCGGCGCGCGCCCGTGCGGCGCGAGCGCCGCGCAGCTCGGGGACGAGCCGCCCGTTCGCGTCGAACAGCTCCTCGGGCCGGTAGCTGCGCAGCCACTTCTCGAGCAGCTCGAGGTGCGCCGGGTTGTTCGCGCACGTCGGCGAGCGGCACCTGGTGCGCGCGCCAGTAGCCCTCGACCTTGTGGCCGTCGACCTCCTTCGGCCCGGTCCAGCCCTTCGGGCTGCGCAGCACGATCATCGGCCAGCGCGGCGCGCGTCGCGCTCGCCGCGTGCGGCGCGCCTCCGCCTGGATGCGGCGGATCTCGAGCACGCAGCTGCTCGAGCGTCGCCGCCATCGCCTGGTGCATCGTCGCCGGGTCGTCGCCCTCGACGAAGTGCGGCGTCCAGCCGTAGCCGCGGAACAGCGCCTCGAGCTCCTCGTGCGAGATGCGCGCGAGCAGCGTCGGGTTGTTGATCTTGTAGCCGTTCAGGTGCAGGATCGGCAGCACGGCGCCGTCGCGGATCGGGTTCAGGAACTTGGTCGAGTGCCAGGAGGTCGCGAGCGGGCCGGTCTCGGCCTCGCCGTCGCCGACCACGACCGCGACGATCAGGTCGGGGTTGTCGAAGGCCGCGCCGAAGGCGTGCGAGACGCTGTAGCCGAGTTCGCCGCCCTCGTGGATCGAGCCCGGCGTCTCCGGCGTGCAGTGGCTGCCGATGCCGCCCGGGAACGAGAACTCCTTGAAGAAGCGCCGCATGCCCTCGTCGTCCTCGCCCTTGTTCGGGTAGATCTCGGAGTAGGTGCCTTCGAGGTAGACCGGGCGCGAGCACGCCCGGCGCGCCGTGACCGGGGCCCGCGAGGAAGATCGCGTCCAGGTCGTACTTGCGGATCAGCCGGTTCAGGTGCACGTAGACGAAGGCAGAGCCCGGGCTCGCGCCCCAGTGGCCGAGCAGCCGGTTCTTGATGTGCTCGGGCTGCAGCGGCTCGCGCAGCAGCGGGTTGTCGCGCAGGTAGATCATGCCCGCGGCGAGGTAGTTGCACGCGCGCCAGTACGCGTGGAGCTTGCGGAGCTCGTCGTCCGAGAGAGGCTTCGCATCGGGCGTCGGGCTTGTGCGGTGGGACACTCGAACCTCCGTTTGCGGATGACCTAGGCTACCTCCGACGCTCGCCCGTCGCATCGCAAGATGGGCGCGCTGGCCGGTCGCCGCATGGGGCGCTAGTC
Organism: uncultured delta proteobacterium; assembly: GCA_963716895.1. GTDB lineage: Bacteria > Myxococcota_A > UBA9160 > UBA9160 > UBA6930 > JBFIYM01. The sequence goes on along the minus strand of CAVQUJ010000010.1, from coordinate 227,310 downwards.
CCCAAGGAAAGCTGCGACCAACGGAGGGGTCTCGTGGACAACAACATCCAACGCCTCGCCCGGCTCGGCCAGAGCATCTGGCTCGACAACATCGAGCGCCGCATGCTGACGATCGGCGCGCTCGACGGCCTCATCGCCGACGGGCTGCTCGGCATGACCTCGAACCCGACGATCTTCGAGAAGGCGATCGGCGGCAGCACGGACTACGACGCCGCCGTTGCGAAGCTGGCGCGCCGCGGCGCGGGCGCCGAGGAGATCTGTGACACGCTCTTCGTCGAAGACGTGGCTCTCGCCGCCGATCGCTTCCGCCCGGTGTACGAGCGCACGAAGGGCGCGGACGGCTACGTGAGCATCGAGGTCTCGCCACGCCTGGCGCACGAGACGGATGCGACGCTCGCCGCGGCACGTGGGCTCTGGAAGACGCTGGCGCGACCGAATGTCATGGTGAAGATCCCGGCGACGCGCGCCGGCCTGCCGGCGATCGAGGCGGCGCTCGCCGAGGGCATCAACGTCAACGTCACCTTGATGTTCTCGATGCGCCACTACGAGGGCGTCGTCGAGGCGTACCTGCGCGGCCTCGAGCGGCGCGCCGCGGCGGGCGGCGTGCTCGGCACCGTCGCCTCCGTGGCCTCGTTCTTCGTGAGCCGAGTCGACGTGCTCGTCGACGCGAAGCTGCCGCCGGGCTCACCGCTCTCGGGCCGGGCTGCGATCGCGAACTCGAAGCTGGTGTACGAGCGCTATGGCCAGCTCTTCGGGTCCGAACGCTTCGCCCGTCTCGCGGCGCAGGGCGCGCGGCGCCAGCGCGTGCTGTGGGCGAGCACGAGCACGAAGAATCCCGCGTACTCCGACACGATCTACGTGGATACGCTGATCGGGCCGGACACGGTGAATACCGTGCCGCCGGAGACCTGGCGCGCGATCCTCGACCACGCAAAGGTCGAGCGCAGCGTGGACGCAGGGCTCGCCGAGAGCCGCCGCGTCCGGGACGAGCTGGCGGCGCTCGGGCTCGATCTCGATGCGCTCGGCGAGCAACTCTCGCGCGAGGGCGTCACGAAGTTCGCGCAGTCGTACGAGAAGCTGCTCGGGGCGATCGAGCAGAAGCGGCAGAAGCTCGCGGGCTGAGCGCGGTCGGCGCCGGCGCTCGCGAGCGCCACGTTGCATGCGAGACGTCCGCCGGGAACACTCGCGCGCATGGCGCGCGCGGACGACGTCGTCCTCTTCGACCCACTCGGCGTGGGCTCCCAGGGCTGGCACGCGAACGCGGCAGCCGGCTCCCACGCGGCGCTGGAGCGCGAGACGGGTGGGGCGCTGCGACTCGGCTTCGAGCTCGCCGGTCACGGCGCGTGGGCGATCGCGCGCCGGGACATCGCGTTCTCGTTGCCCGCACACTACGTCGTGACACTGCGCCTGCGCGGCGAGGCGGCGCCCGTCGATCTGCAGCTGAAGCTCGTGGACCCGAGCGGCGCGAACGTGTGGTGGTGGCGTCGACGCGCGTTCTCGCCCTCCGTTGCCGGCGAGCGCGTCGTGCTGCGTCGGGTCAGCCTCGACTTCGCATGGGGCCCGAAGAGCGGCGGCGACCCCGATCGCGTCGGCGCGGTGGAGCTGGCCGTCGCATCCGACGGCGGCGCGCGCGGGACGTACTGGATCGAGGATCTCCGCGTCGAGCCGCGCGCTCTGGCGGCGGCGCCGCCGCGCGCCGCCGCGGTGCGCGCCTCGAGCTTCCGCGCCGGGCACGAGCCCGAGCGCGCGCTCGAGCCCGATGCGCGGAGCTCCTGGTGCCCCGCGCCCGGTGACGCGCATCCGTGGCTCGAGCTCGACCTCGGCGTCTGCCGCGAGTTCGGCGGGCTCAGCCTCGACTTCGGCGACGCGGAGCGCGCGCCGAGCTGCCGGCTGCTCGCTTCGGACGACGGCGCGGCGTGGACCTCGCTGCTCGACGAGCCCGCCGCCGCCCCCGCACGGCGCTGGCTCCGCACCGGCGAGGCCGAGTCCCGCTTCGTGCGGCTCGAGCTCCCGGGTGGGCCCGATTTCGCGCTCGCACGCGTCGCGCTCGTGCCGATCGAACGGGCCGCCTCGCCCGCGCGCTACGCCGCGGCGCTCGCCCGCGAAGTGCCGCGCGGCCGCTATCCGCGCCACCTGCTCGGCGAGCACGCCTACTGGGCGGTGGTCGGCGGCGACGGCGACGAGAAGAAGGGCCTGCTCGGCGCCGACGGCGCGCTCGAGGTCGATGCCGAGGGTTTCACGCTCGAGCCGTTCCTCGCGGCCGACGGGCGCGTGCTCGGCTGGGCCGACGTGGCTGCGGAGCCGAGTCTCGTCGACGGTTACCTCCCGATCCCCTCGGTGCGCTGGGAGGTGCAGGGCCTCGCGCTCGACGTCATCGCGTTCGCCTCGGGCTCGCCGGGTGAGAGCGCGCTCGTCGCGCGCTACACCGTCGCGAACACGGGCGACGCGCCGCGCGACGTGCGCCTCCTCCTCGCGATCCGCCCGTTTCAGGTGACGCCGGCCTGGCAGGCCCTGAACCTCACGCCGGCGGTGGCGCCGATCACGCGGCTCGTGGCGGAGGGCGGGCGCGTCTGTGTGAACGACACCCGCGAGGTCGTGGCCGTGACCGCGCCGGACGCCTGCGGGGTCGCCCCGTCGGACGAAGGGCTGCGCGGCGTGTTCGAGGGACGCCTGCCGGAGGCGCGGCGCATCGACGACCCGCTCGGCTTCGCCGAGGGCGTGCTCGCCTTCGAGCTTCGGCTCGGCGCAGGCGCCCGCGAGCACGTGGTGATCGCGTTGCCCCTGTACGAGAGCACGCCGCCGCCCCCGGCAGGCCTGGCGCGCGCCGAGGCAGCGGCGTGGGGCGAGGCGCGGCTCGCTGAGGCGGAGGGCGGCTGGCGCGAGCGGCTCGCGCGCATCCCGCTCGCGCTGCCGCCCGCCGCAGCGGAGTTCGAGCAGAGCCTGCGCGCGTCGCTCGCGTGGATCCTCGTCAACCGCGAGGGCCCGCGCATCCAGCCCGGGCCGCGCTGCTACCGCCGCTCGTGGATCCGCGACGGCACGCTCTCGGGCGCGGCGCTCGTCGAGCTCGGCTTCGCGGACGAGCTGCGTGCCTTTCTCCGCTGGTACGCGCCGTACCAGGATCCCGACGGCGGCGTCCCCTGCGGCGTCGACCGCCACGGCGTCGATCGTGCGATCGAGCACGACAGCCACGGACAGCTCGTCTGGGGGATCGTCGAGCTGTGGCGGCTCACCGGCGACCTCGCATTCCTGCGCGAGCTGTGGCCGCGCGCGCTGCGCGCGGTCGACAAGCTCGCCGCGCTGCGCGCCGAGCGAACGGGCGAGCGCTATCGCGGCGATCCCCGCTTCGGCCTGCTGCCGGAGTCGATCAGCCACGAGGGCTACGCGTCGAACCCCGCGCACTCCTACTGGGACGACTTCTTCGCCGTGCGCGCGCTCGCCGACGCCGCAGACGCGGCGCTCGCTCTCGGCGATCGCGCGGCCCACGCCCGCATCGCGCCGCTGCGCGACGAGATGCGCCGCGACCTCCACGCCTCTCTTGCGGCAGCGATGAAGGAGCAGGGAATCGACTTCCTCCCGGGCTCCGCGGAGCTCGGCGACTTCGACCCCACCTCGACCGCGATCGCGCTCGATCCCTGCGGCGAAGGCGGGCGGCTCCCGCCGGCCGCGCTCGAGCGCACCTTCGAGCGCTACTGGCAGGAGCTCGAGGCGCGCCGCCGCGGCGAGCACCCGCTCGACGCGTACACGCCCTACGAGATCCGCAACGCCGTGGCGCTGCTCCGGCTCGGCTGGAAGGAGCGCGCGCTGGGTCTGCTCGACTGGCTGATTCGCGACCAACGCCCGCAAGGCTGGCGGCAGTGGCCCGAGGTGACGACGCGCGACCCGCGGACGCCACGCTTCCTCGGTGATCTCCCCCACGGCTGGGTGGCGTCGAGCTTCCTGCGCAGCGTGCGGCGGCTGCTCGCGTACGAACGCGACGACGAGGGCGTGCTCGTGCTGGCCGCGGGAATCCCCGAAGCGTGGCTGCGCTCGGGCGAGGGCGTACGCGCGCGGGCCCTGCCGACGCACTTCGGCGCGCTCGATCTGTGGCTCCGAGCGGATGGCGAGAGTCGCGTCCGCGTCACCTTCGGCGGCGCGTGCCAGCCGCCGGCCGGCTTCGTGCTCGTCTCGCCGCTCGCGCGGCCGCTGCGCGACGTGCTCGTCGACGGCCGCCCGACGCCGCTCGCCGGCTTGCGCGAGATCGCGCTGCGCGAGCGGCCCGCCGAGGTCGAGCTGCGCTACTGACCGAGCTCGACCTCGACCTCGTGTCGCCGCGCCGTCCCGCGCGATCGGCCACACCGCGGCGCCGTCGACCGGCGTCGAGCGGGCTTGCCGTCGACGCGCACGCCGACGACCCGAGCGGTCGAGCCCGCGGATGCTGCGCACGCGGATCGCGTAACGCGTGGCTCCATCCGGCAGCCGGTAGGTGATGCGGAAGCCCCGCCAGACGTCGGGAACGCAGGGTCGCAGCACGAGGCGCTCTCCGTCCTCCATGCGCAGGCCGAGCACCGATTCGAGCGCGACGCGCAGCATCCAGCCCGAGGAGCCGGTGTACCAGCTCCAGCCGCCGCGCCCGACGTGGGGCGGCACGGCGTAGACGTCGGCCGTCACCACGTACGGCTCCACCTGGTAGACCGCGACGTCGTCGGGTGTCCGCGCGTGGCTCGGCGGCAGGATCATCTCGAGCAGTGCGAGCGCGCGCTCGCGGCGGCCGAGCGCCGCGGTGGCGCGCACGGCCCAGGTCGCCGCGTGCGTGTACTGCCCGCCGTTCTCGCGGATACCGGGCACGTAGCCCTGGATGTAGCCGGGCGTCGGGTCGCTCGTGTCGAAGGGCGGCGCGAGCAGCCGGATCAGCCTTCCCTCGGGCAGCACCAGCTCGCGCTCGAGCGCGTCCATCGCCTGCTCGCAGCGCGCGCGCGGCGCCGCGCCCGAGAGCACGGCCCACGCCTGCGGCAGCACGTCGATGCGACACTCGCGTGCCCTGCGCGGTGCCGAGCGGGCTGCCGTCGTCGAAATAGGCGCGCCGGTACCAGGCGCCGTCCCACGCGTTCGTCCTCGACCGCGCGCGTCAGCGCGGCGCGGTGCGCGGCGTAGCGCTCGGCGCGCGCCGTGTCGCCGCGCGCCGCGACAGAGCGGCTCGAAGCCGCGCAGCACGTCGTACAGGAAGAACGCCATCCAGACGCTCTCGCCGCGCCCTTCGCGGCCGACCAGGTTCATGCCGTCGTTCCAGTCGCCCGTGCCCATCAGCGGGAGGCCGTGCGCGCCCACGGCGAGCGAGCGGTCGATCGCGCGGCAGCAGTGCTCGTACACGCTCGCGCGCTCGCCGGCCGGCGCAGTCGGGAGGTACGCCTCGTCCTCGCCGGCCTCGAGCAGCCGCGCCGTCACGAAGCCGGCCGCTCTCGTCGAGCAGGCCGCGGTCGCCCGTGGTCGCGACGTAGTGCGCCGTCACCCAGGGCAGCCAGAGCAGGTCGTCGGAGAAGCGTGTGCGCGTGCCACGGTCCTGCGGCGGGTGCCACCAGTGGAGCACGTCTCCCTCCACGAACTGGTGGGCCGCGTGGAGCAGGATCTGCGCGCGCGTGAGATCCGGGCGCGCGTGCACGAGCGCCGCGGCGTCCTGGAGCTGGTCGCGGAAGCCGAACGCTCCGCCAGACTGGTAGAAGGCCGTGCGGCCCCAGATGCGGCAGGCGAGCGTCTGGTAGGCGAGCCAGCCGTTCACCATCAGGTCGAGGGCGGGGGCGGGCGTCTCGACCTGCGACGGCGCCGAGCACGTCTGTCCCAATGGCTGCGCACGGCCGCGCAGCGCGTCGTCGAAGGCGCGAGGCCCCGCCGAAGCGCGCGACGAGCGCCTCGGCATCGGCGGCGCTCCGGCCCTCGCCGAGCAGGAACACGCACTCCGCGCTGGCGCCGGCGGCCAGCTCGAAGCGCACCTGGTGCGCGAAGCAGGGATCGAGCCGCGCGACCGCTCGTGCCGTCGAGCGTCGTCGTCCTCGACGAGCGCACGGGGACGGGCGGGCGATCCGCCGACGCCGAGGAAGGCTGCCGCGGTCGGTCCGTGACGAAGACCTCGCGCCGCGACGGCCGTGGCCTGCGACGGACGCGAAGGCCACCCCGTCGGCGAAGGCCCCGGCCGAGTCCGTTGCTCGCGAGCAGCGTGCGGCGGTCGCGCGCCGGCTCGACGACGCTCGCGTGCGCGATGTCCTCTGGCAGCACGCCGAGCACGAGTCGCGCGTAGGAGAAGACCGAGAGCCGGCGAGTCGTACGCGCGAGGTTGGTGAGCCGCAGGCGCGTCAGCTTCACGGGCGCATCGGCGGCGACGAGCGTCGTCACCTCCTGATCGAGCGTCGTGGCTGCGGTGGCGCCAGCTCGACGTTCCGAAGCCGTGGCGCGCCTCGTAGGGGGCTCCGCCGGGCGTGGGCCCGGGCTGCGGCGACCAGAAGGCGCCGGCGTCCTCGTCGCGCACCCAGAGAGCCTCGCCGTGGGGATCGAGGATGGGGTCGTTCGACCAGGGCGTGAGCCGGTGCTCGCGCGAGTTGCGGCTCCACGTGTGCGCGGCGCCGCGCTCGGAAACGAGTGTGCCGAAGCTCGGGTTCGCGAGCACGTTCACCCAGGGCATGGGCGGGAGCCCGCCCGCCTCGGGCGTGCCGGGGACGTCGATCACGTACTCGCGGCCGTCGTCGGTGAAGCCGCCGATGCCGTTCGCGAGACGCAGGCCGCCCGCGCGCGGCGGGAGCGCCCCGTCGCGTGCTCGACTCGGAGAGGCGTGGGCGGGCCTGGACGCCCGCGCCGCGGCCCCGAGATCGGGCCACGAGTCGTGCAGCACGAGGCGTGCACACGCCCGCGCCGAGTCGACTGCGCGGGGATCGGCGTCGCTCTTCGCCACGGCGATCGCCTCGCTCGCCGGCGCGGCGCCGCCGAGGACGAGCCCGCGCACCGCGAACCCGGAGCCCGACCAGTACGCGATCGCCGTCTCGAGCTCGCGCGCGAGCGCTGCGGCCGCGGGCCCGTCCTCGATCACGACGAGCGGGGCGTCGGGCGGGATCCCGAACATCCAGAGATCGTCCGGCGTTCCCCGCACGCGCCGGAAGACCTCCGCGGGCGCGCGCAGCGCGGCGACGCCGTACAGCATCTGCGCGAGCAGGGCCTCGAGGTAAGCGGCCTGCTCGGGTGCGAGCCCGCAGCGGTCCCGCTCGGCTCGCGCACGGCGCTCGGCGCCGTCGCGCACGGCGTCGAACGCTCCCGGCGCCGCCATCTCCAGCGCGAGCGCGCGCGCGTCCGCCTCGTTCTCGGCGAGGGCGACGACGCCGAGCAGCTCCAGAGTCTCCCCCGGCGCGAGCGTCAGCTCGCGGCGCCAGCTCGCGATCGGGTCCAGCACGTTGCCGATCGAGCCCGACAGGCTCGCGCCCGGGTCGAGCGCGGCCGGCGACGCGAGCGAGCGGCCGCGGCCCACGAAGCGAGCGCGGTCGGTCTCGAAGCTCGCGGCGCCGGGGCCGAACAAGGCGTGCGCGAAATGCAGCGGCTCGGGCGCCGAGCCGCGCGGCCGCCGGCGCGCGAAGAGCACGCCCGCTGCGGCATCGACGCTCGTCTGCACGAACAGCTTCGAGAAGCCGGGATGCCCGGCGTGGCCGCCGGGATGGTGCAGCACGACGCCGACGTAGCTCGTGAGCGAGAGCCGGCGCGGCCGCGCGCCGGTGTTGCGGAGCCGGATCCGCCGCAGCTCGGCGTGACGGTCGGCGCCGACCGCGATCTCGCAGAGCGCCTCGATGCCGCGCTCGCTGCGCTCGATGCGCAGCAGACCCGGCTCGCTGCGTACGTGGTAGCGGTCGGGCGCGCCGGCCACGGGCTCGCGCCCGAGCGACCAGAGCGCGCCGTCCTCCTCGTCGCGCAGGTAGAGGAACAGGCCCTCGCGATCCTCGACGGCGTCCGGTGTCCAGCTCGTGATGCGCCGCCAGTCGAGCTGCGTGAAGCCGGTTCCCTCCGCGCTCACCAGGCTGGTGAGCGCGCCGTTCGAGAGCAGGCGGGCGCAGGGTCCGCCCACTGCGTGGGGCACGAGCGCGGGAGGTGTGCGAGGCAAAGTCATCGACTCCCTCGGCACGGAAGCGGGCGACAATGCCACCGCCGGGTCGCGGTTGTAAAGTACGGGCGCGCAGGCGCCCCCGTGCGGCGCCCGTCGCGTCGCGTCCGTCACGCGCTCATTCCTCGGGGCGCTGGGAAGGAGGGAGCTTCGCGAGCATGCGCGCGAGGGCGCCGCGGAGCCGGACGCGCGTCGGAGGGGACATGGCGAACCTCCGGCCGACGTCGGCTAGGCGGGCAGCCCGCGCCCCATCAGGTCGGCGAAGTTGTCGACGTAGAAGCGCTGCTTCTGCGGCTCGGAGAGCGACGCTCATGCTCTCCTCGAAGCGCTTGATCGGGTTGCGGCCGCCCTCGACGTGCGGGTAGTCGGACGAGAACAGGCACACCTCGTCGCCGGCGTTGGCGACGATCCAGCCCACGTCCTCGGCGGGGTAGGGCGTGGCGCGCACCTGCCGGCGCACGTACTCGCTCGGCCGCAGCGCGAGCTTCTGGAGCCGCTCCTCGTTCTTGCGGAAGGCCTCGAAGGCCGACTCCATGAAGCGCATCCAGCTCGGGATCCACGACGCGCCCTGCTCGATCACGCCGAGCTTCAGCGTCGGGAAGCGGTCGAGCACGCCGTCGAAGATCAGCGTGGCGATCGTCTGCATCGGCGCGGTGGGGATCGCCATGTAGTCGATCGAGCGGAAGTTCTCGTCGCCGCCGTGGAAGTCGGGCACGGGCGGGCCGCCGTTCGCGAAGTAGTCGCGGTCGAGCAGCCGGTCGTCGGCCGCGCGGATGCCGCCGCCGACGTGGAACACGACGGGCAGGCCCGCCTCGACCGCCTGCGCCCACACCGGGTACGAGGCCCGGGTGGCTCGGTGCGTGGCCGCGCGGGCAGCCCGACGGCACGAGCAGCGCCTTCGCGCCCGCCGCGATCGCCTCGCCGCGCCATGGCGCGGGCGCGCGCGAAGTCGCGCAGCGGCACGTAGCACGTCGCGAGCAGGCGGCGGTCCACCGCGCAGAAGTCGAGCATGGCGCGGTTGTGCGCGCGCGCGAAGCCGTAGGCGAAGTCCACGTCGTCGCGCGCGCTCGGCCTTGAGCAGCGCCTGGTTCACGAAGGTGTTGAAGACGAGCTGGCTCTCGAAGCCGAGCAGGTCGAGCGCCTGCGCGCGGTCCTCCTTCAGGAAGGAGCCGGTCGCCGCCCAGTTCTTGCGCAGCAGGATCTGCGCGGCGTCCTCCGCGCGGTACGCCGGATCGGCGTGCTTGGCGCGGAACGCGGCCATCAGCCGCTCGTCCTCGCCGGGCTTCAGCGCGGCCACGAAGCTCCGCGGCAGGCGCGCGCGCACCGCCGGGCTCGGCGCACTCGCGGAGCATGTCCGCCGTCTCCATCACGTGGGCGTCGGCGTCGTGCATGCGGCGGTGGGCGTAGGGCATCAGGGCGCGACCACCTCGATCCGCACCGCGTCGGTGAGCGTCACCACGACGGTCTCGCCAACCTTCACACGGTTCAGCACCGCCGGGTCGCGCACCTTCACGAAGTGCTCGACTCCCGTCGAGTCGCGCAGCGTGCCGCCGCCCGCGGCCTTGTCGATCGATGCGATCGTGAAGACCGCCTTCTCCTGGCGGACGTAGAGGCCCGCCGGTTTCTCGCCGGGCTGCGCGGTCGTGGTGACCTCCTGGATCGAGTTGGGCGCGGCCTTCTCCTCCGCGGTGGCAGGCCGCACCTCGATGGCCAGGGAGGACACCACCTGGCCCACCACGGTGTCGCCCACCTTCACCTGCGGCAGGTTCACCACGGCGTCGTCGGCGCGGAACGTCGAGCGGTGCCCGGACTCGTCAGCCAGCGTGACGACGCGGGTCTTCTGGTCGACGGCCTCGACCGTGAAGCGGAGCGTGGTGACTTGCGTGTCCTCGCGGGACGGCCCGGGCTTGGTGGCGCAGGCGAGGAGGGCGAGGACGGGGACGAAGACGAGGACGAGGGCGCGGCGCATGGAGACCTCCCGGTGGGTGAGGCCTGCACGCTAGCCCAGCCTCGCGTTCGGCTCCGCATCCGGCAGCGCGATCGCATAGCCGGCCGTGGTGAGAGCGCTGCACAGCGTTTCGAAGTGCTCGCGGCCCCGGGTCGCGAGCACGAACTCGACCTGCGCCTCGCGGAGGGGCACCCGGCCGAAGGCGCGCTCGTGCGCCACCTCCATCACGTTCGCGCCCGCGTCCGCGATCGCGCGGCTCACCTCGGCGAGGGCGCCCGGCCGGTCGGGCAGCACGACGCGCAGGCGCACCAGGCGCCCCGCGCGCGCGAGCCCACGCTCGATCACCGAGGCGAGCACGAGGCCGTCGATGTTGCCTCCGGACAGGACCACGCCGACCTTGCGTCCCGCGAAGCGTTCGCGCTGGCTCAGCACGGCGGCGAGCGCCGCCGCGCCGGCGCCCTCCGCCACCGTCTTCTCGATCTCGAGGAACAGCAGCACCGCCTCCTCGAGCTGGCGCTCGCTCACGAGCAGCAGCTCGCGCGCGTGCTCGCGCAGGATCTCGCGCGTGAGCACGCCGGGCTGCTTCACCGCGATGCCCTCCGCGACCGTGTCGCGCCCGCACGCGATCGGCTGGCCCGCGAGCGCTTGCTTCATCGCTGGGAAGCGCTCGGCCAGGGCGCCGTAGAGTTCGAGCTCGGGGCGCACGTCGTGCGCCGCGATCGCACAGCCGGCGGCGAGGCCGCCGCCGCCCACCGGCACGACGAGCGCCGCGAGGTCGGGATGGTCCTCGAGCATCTCGAGCGCGACGGTGCCCTGGCCCGCAATCACCGCGGGGTCGTCGTAGGGATGCACGAACACGAGCCCGCGCTCAAGCGCGAGGCCGTCGGCATACGCCGCCGCCGCGGAGAGGTCGTCGCCGTGCAGGAACACCGCGGCGCCGAGGCGGCGCGTCTGCTCGACCTTCACGCTCGGCGTGTACGCCGGCATCACGAGCGTGGCGGCGATGCCGAGGCGGCCCGCATGCCGCGCGACGGCCTGCGCGTGATTGCCGGCCGACATCGCGACGACGCCGCGCGCGCGCTCGTCCGCGTGCAGCGAGAGCAGCTTGTTCAGGGCGCCACGCTCCTTGAACGAGGCGGTGAACTGGAGGTTCTCGAACTTCACCACCACGCGCGCGCCCGCGAGCTCGGACAGCGTCTCGGACACCAGGCACGGCGTCCGCACCACGGCGCCGGCGATGCGTTCGGCGGCGCGGCGCACGTCGGCCGGTGTGACGCTCACGGCTGCCGCGGCGGCCTCGGCAGCAGGCGCGGCGTCTTCGCCACGTACTCCGCCCAGCCGGGGCGGCGCTCCGCGTTGCGCGTCTCCATCATCGGGATGCTCGCGAAGGCGAACAGCCCCGCGATCGAGAGCGGCCCGATCACGGTCCACCACGCGGCGCCGGGCGCCGCCGCCATCCCGAACAGCCAGACCGAGACCCAGAACAGGATCTCGCCGAGGTAGTTCGGATGGCGGCACCAGGCCCAGAGCCCGACGTCCATCAGCGCGCCCGGCTTCGCGGCGGCGTGCGCGCGGCGCTGCTCGTCGGCGGCGAGCTCGAGACCGGCGGCGAAGACGCCCACGCCGGTGGCCAGCCAGCCGATCGGCCCGAGCGGGCCGCCGTGGACGAGCGCCGGCACGAGCGGCAGGCAGCCGAGCGTCACGAAGATCGCCGGCACGAGCTGCACGCCGACCAGCAGCGTGACCCAGCGCGGCACGGGCGCGCGCTCGTACATCAGCGGATAGCGCCAGTCTTCGTGGCCGAGGCCCGTCCAACCCACCGCCCAGTTGAGCGTGAGGCGCGCGGCCCAGACGAACACCACGAGCACGCACGCCACGCTGAGCGGAGTCCACGCGTGCACGAGCGCGAGCGCGGCGACCGGCGGGAGCACGCTCCACCACGGATCGAACACCGAGCCGTTCCCGAGCAGCAGGCTCGCGACATAGGTGACGGCCACCGAAGCGAGCAGGCCCGCCACGAGCCCGCGCATCGGCGCCTCCGGAAGGGCGGCCATGACCAGCCACGTTACGCCGCACGCGACGACATAGACGAGCAGGATCCAACCGAACGAAGCGGAGCGGGAGTGCGACATGGGCCGAGACACTAGCTGGACCGCTCGACGCGGGTGTAGGCTGCTCGCCTCATGTGGGTGCTCGAGTCCGCCGTGATCGGCGGCGTCTCCTATCCCTGACCCGGACGCTCATTCGTCCGCGCCGACGAAGCCCTCTTCGCGTGCGAGCCAGTAGGCGAGCAGGTAGTCGATGCCCGCGTACTCCGTCTGCCCGGTGTCGGCGAGCGAGCCGGCCAGCACGCGCGGGTCGCTGACCCAGAGGTTCGAGCCCGCGGGACGCAGGTAGAGGGGGATGGGCTTCGTCGCGCGCGGCCGGCCCTTGCTGCTCTTCCACCAGCTCGTCTCGAACCCGAAGCCGGGGCGCGTGAGATCCACCGGGAGCTCGAGCTTCTGCTCGGGGAACTCCGCGAGCGCCGCGCGTGTCTCGGCGAGCGCGCCGGCGTCGTCGCTCGCGAGCGCGTGCACGCCGGCGAAGAATGCATTGTGCTCGCCGCGCACGCCGTCCCAAAGGCGCGCCTCGGCCTCGCACAGCACAGCGCTGCGCTCCGGCGCCTCTTCGAGCAACAGGAGCGAGAGCAGCGCCACGTAGGCCATGTTCTCGTTCACGCGCCGGGTGTTGCCCGGCGCGCGCCAGTGCGCGGCTTCGGCGGCGTCGAGCGCGCCGTCCGCGTCGAGCTCGGTGGAGAAGGCGGCGTCCCCGCTCGCGTCCTCGGCCGCTTTCGCCACCGCGAGCGCGATCAATGCGTTGACGCCCACCGGAAACAGCGCGATGTGCGCGCGGAGGTCGCCGTAGGTGGTGACCTCGCCGTCCCAGTCGATGATGCGGAGCCCGTTCCGGCGCAGGTGCTCGGCCAGCGGCAGCGCGAGCCGGCTCGCGCGCTCGCGCACCTCGGGATCGGGCAGCACGGCGAGCGCGACGCCGAGCCCCGCGGCGTAGCCGGCCAGCTGGTCCTTGCTGACGTCGGCGCGCCAGAAATAGCCGGGCCGTGTGGTCGAGGCCCGCCACTCCTCGCCGTTCGCGCCCGGCGCGCGCGCGACCCAGCGCGCGAGCAGGCCGGGCTCGCCGGTCACGTCCATCAGCAGCGCCATGCCGTCGAGCGTGCGCAGCACCTCGCCCCGCGCCGCCGAGTCGCCCGTCGCGGCGAGGCGGAACGCCTGGCTCGCGAGATACAGGCCCGCGAAGAACGGGCCGTCCGGGAGGTCGCCGTAGTCGTCGCGCGCCTGGCTCGTGGTGACGCGGTAGCGGATCACGCCGTCGGGCATCTGGTGGAGCGCCGCGATGCGCGCCTGGTAGGCGGCGGCCTTGGCGTGGAGCGAGAGCGTCGGGGGGGACGGATCCTGCCAGTGCGTGACGCCCTCGGGCGTGTGATAGGGCGCGAGGCGCGCGCAGCCCGTAGAGAGCAGGGCGAGGGCCAGGGCCACGGCGCGAGGCGAGCTCATGGCACCGTCATCGGCAGCGGGCGCGGGCTCGTGAGGACCCAGGGCCGGCCGTCTAGGCTCGCCTCGGCGCGGCAGCTCTTCGCGCCGGGGGGCGGAGCGAACAGCGCGCTCTGGGCCTTCTTCGTCGCCGCGCGCTCGCCGTCACAGAAGAGCGTCAGCCGCGCCTTGCTGGGCGCCTCGAGGCGGATGCCGCCGCCCTCCGGCTCGAAGCGGAACGCGTCCACGCGGCCGAGGCCTTCGAGCGCGACGTAGCTGCGGCCGCTCCGCAGCGCCTCGAGGATCGCGGCGGCGCTCGCGTCGCGCGCGAGCACGTGGGTGGTGAGCAGCGGGAACACGTCCCGGTAGCGGTCCACGGTGCCGCCGGCCGCACCGAGCAGCCGGAACTTCGCGTGCGCGTCCACCGCGCCGACGATCGGCGGCGGCCCCGGCAGCGCCTCCCAGTGCGACAGATTGGTCGGCAGCACGAACAGCAGCGTGCGCAGCGCCGTGCCGCTCGGCAGCAGCGGGATGCGCCAGGCGAGCGAGCCGTGCCGCCCCACGCTGTTCGCGTGCAGGTTGACGAGCTCGACGCCGTCGGGCGCCGCGAGCTGGTACGCCTCGGGCTCCGCCAGCCGCGAGTGCTCGAAGTGGCCGACGAAGGCGACTCCACCCGCCTCGTGCACGAGACGCACGAGCGCCGCGGAATCCCGGGTCCGCGGCGGCAGCTCGCTCACGCCGAGCGCGAGCAGCGAGGCACCCGCGCTGCTCAGCTCGAAGCCGGGGATCACGGTGATCCCGTCGATCGTGCCGGTCGGGCCCTGCCGGCCGGGCTCCGTGTGCTCGGTGAGCGCGACCCACGCCATGCCGCTCGAGCGCGCTGCGGCCACCACGGCTTCGATCGTCCCCGGGCTGTCGTGCGAGGCCTGCGTGTGGACGTGCACCGCGCCGCGGAGGTCGAGCCAGCCTTCGCTCGTGCGCCCCGGCGCGGGCTCCCACGCGGCGTGCGGCCACGGGATCGACGCGCAGCCGGCGAGCGCGACGGCGAACGCCGAGGCCACGAGCGCCCGCAGCGCGCTCATCGCGGCGAGCTTCCGGCCGCCTGCGCCGCGAGCGCCCGCTGCGCGGCGGAGTTCGCGAGCAGCACGGTCCCGAGGCGCTCCCGCACGACCGCCGCGCCGCTCGCCTCCGAGAGGGCCGGGGCGAGCTTGGCCTTGGTGAGGCAGAAGACGGGCTGCTCCCCGCGGAGCAGGGCGAGGCCCTCGTCGGAGGACGCTGCGACGGCGTCCTCGTCTCGCGGCTCGCCGCGCTCGGCCTCGGTGAGCGCGCGGGCGAACACGTAGTGCTCCACGTCGCCGAAGTAGTAGAGCGCGCTCACGCGGTCGACGCCGTAGGCGAGGAGCCAGGCGCCGGGCACGGAGCGGGCGAGCAGGCCCTCGTCGCGCCACGAGGCGAAGCCGGGCGCGAGGGCGGTGAAGCCGAGCGCGAAGATTGCGCCGGTGGCGAGCGCGGTGGCTCGGATCGCCCGGAGCGACGGCGGCGCGAGCCGCCAGACGGCGACGAACGCGAGCAACGCCGCGGCGACGAGCGCGGCGGCGAACGCGGGCCGCGCGAGGAGCAGCTCCGTCTCGAAGCGCCCCGCGGCGAGCGCAGCGGGCCACAGCAGCGCCGCCGCGAGCGCGAGCGCCGTGCCGCTCGCGAGCCCCGCGCATGCGAGCAGCGCGAGGCGCGCCGCGCGGCCTCCGAGCCGTCCCGTCTCGAGCGCCCGTGCGATCGCGAAGGCGGCCGCGGGCAGACCCGGCAGCAGGTAGGTGGCGATCTTCGAGCGCGGAATCGAGAAGAAGAGCACGGGCACGGTCGCCCAGAGCAGCAGATACAGGTCGAGCGGATCCGCGCGGCGCCAGCCCTCGCGCGGGCGGAGCCGCCAGAGCGCGAGCCCGACGAGCGGAGTCCACGGCAGGAGGGCGAGCGGCCACGAGCCGAGCAGATAGAACGGGCCGTGCAGGTGGCGGATGTCCGGCGCCGCGCCCGTGACGCGCGCGAGCAGCTGCTCCCGGAGAAAGTACGAGAGGATTCCGGGGTCGCGGGCTTCGAGGGCCAGATACCACGGCGCTCCGAGGGCCACGAACACCAGCAGGCCGAGCGCGAGCGTTCGCCCCGAGACGCCCGTCCGCCCGCGAGCGAGCGCGAGGAAGGGCAGCCAGATCGCGGCGGCTACGAAGAGCGCGATCGGCCCCTTCGCGTTCATCGATGCGCCGAGCAGTGCGAAGGCGAGCACCACCGCGCCGGGGCGGCCCGGCGCCGTGACGCCGCGCAGGAAGGCGAGCATGGCGCCCGTGAAGAACAGGAGCTGGAACAGATCGGTGGCGAGCACGCGCGAGGTGGCGAAGACCAACCCGGAGCTCAGGAACACGAGCGCGGCGGCCAACGACGCCTCCCGTCCGAACCAGCGGCGCCCGCCGAGCGCCACCACGAGTGCGGTGCACGCGAGCGCGAGCTGCTCGAGCAGCTTGCCGGCGAAGGGCGTCACGCCGAGCACGGTGTAGCCGAGTGACGCCGCCCAGTAGGTGAGGGGCGGCTTGTCGAGGTGCGGGCGCCCCGCGAACTTCGGGACGAGCCAGTCGCCCGACGCATGCATCGCGCGGGAGATCTCGAGATAACGCGCGTCGGTGTTCTCCGTCGCGCGCATGCGCCCGAGCCCCGGCAGCAGGAGCAGCGCGGCGAGCGCGAGGACGATCACCCCGTCTCTACGCACGGGCGCAATCTATCGGAGTCCGCACGCAGAGCCATGACACGCTCGTCATTGCGGCGTCACTACGTGATCGCGCGGGATCGGCGCAGCTTCGCGCGCTCGCTCGCGCCGACGCCGAGCGCTTCGAGCACCTCGTCCGTGTGCTCGCCCTTGCCGGGCGCGCCGCGGCGGATCGCGATCGGCGTCTCGTCGAACTGCACCGGGCTCGCCGCGAGCCGCGCCTTCGGATGGGTCGGATGCCGCGGCAGGTAGCCGTTGGCGAGCACCTGCGGATCGCTCTGCACCTCGCTGGGCGTCGCGAAGGAGGAGAAGATGCAGCCGGCGCTGCGCAGCCGCGCCATCCAGTGCGCGAGCGGCCGGGCCGCGATCGTGCGCGCGAAGCGCTCGCGGATCTCGGGCATCCGCGCGGCGCGCCCGGCGTCGGTCGCGAGCGCCGGGTCCGCCGCGAAGTCGGGCGCCTCGAGCGCCTCGCACGCCGTCTTCCAGTACTTGTCCGTCGCCAGCATGTTGAGCTGGAGCACGCGCGCGTCGGCGGTCGTGTACATGCCCACCAGCGCGATGCCCAGCGGCGGGCGCGTGCCGCCCTGACCGGGCTTCGGCGGGTCGGCGCCGAGCACCGAGGCCGCCACCAGGTCGGGCGCGAGCGTCCAGACGCCGCCCGCGAGCAGCGCCACGTCCACGGTGCGCCCGCGGCCGTCGCGTTCGCGCGCGAACAGCGCCGCGGCGATTCCGCCGGCCAGGAACATGCCGGAGGGGATGTCGCCCTGCGCCGGGCGCTGCATCACCACGCCGGCCGGGCCCGAGAGCATGTGGCCCAGCGCCGGCCCGCGACCAGAACGAGACGGCGTCGTAGCCGCCCGCCTCGGCGTCGGGCCCCTTCGTGCCCTGTCCGTGTCCGCGCGCGTAGATCAGGCGCGGATTGATCGCGCGCAGATCTTCGGGCTCGATGCGGAGCTTCCTCCGCACCTGCGGCAGCTGATTCGTGATGAAGACGTCGGCCCAGGCGACGAGCCTTTCCAGCACCGCGCGGCTGTCGGGGTGCTTCAGATCCAGACAGACGTTGCGCTTGTTGCGGTTCACCTGTTCGACGAGGAAGTCGAAGTCGCCGGTCTGCGCGACCAGGCCCTGCTTCATCACCGCCCGCAGCCCGTCGCCCTCCGGACGTTCGACCTTCACCACGTCCGCGCCCCAGTCGGCGAGCACGGCGGCAGCCGAAGGGCACGAAGCCCTGCTCGGCGACCTCGAGCACATGCACACCCGCGAGCACGTCGGCCACCGCTCCCCCTTCGCGTTTCACGGCCAAGTTGTAGGATGCCCGCCGCCATGCCGCATCGCTTCCACATCGTGGACGTGTTCGCCGAGGAGCTCTACGCCGGCAACACGCTCGCCGTGGTGCGCGACGCGGCGGACCTCGACACGCCCACCATGCAACGCATCGCGCGCGAGTTCGGCTTCTCGGAGACGACCTTCGTGACCTCGCCGCCCGAAGGCGCCAGCGTGAGCGTGCGCATCTTCACGCCCGTCGAGGAGCTGCCCTTCGCGGGCCACCCGACGCTCGGTACGGCCTGGACGATCCGCGAGCACTTGCTTCGCCACCGGCCCGCGGCGCTCACCCTCGCGCTCGGCGTCGGGCCGGTGCCGGTCGCGTTCGAGGCCGGGCCGGGCGGCCGCGAGCTGGCCTGGCTCACGGCGCCGCCGGTGACGCTCGGGAGGACGCTCGACCCGGACCGCGTCGCGCCTGCGCTCGGTCTCGAGTCTCGTGACGTCGCCCGCGAGCTGCCGGTGCAGCATCTCCTGGCCGGCGTCGAGTTCCTGCACGTGCCGCTCGTGAGCGAAGACGCGGTGCGGCGCGCGACCCTCGATCTCGCCGCGTTCGGTCCACTCGCGCGCGAGGGCGTTGCCGACCAAGCTGTATCTGTTCGCGCGCGGCTCGCGCGCCGATCTGCACGCGCGCATGCTGTTCTCCGCGGGCGGCGTGAAGGAAGACCCGGCGACCGGCAGCGCCACGGCCTGCCTCGGCGCCTACCTGCTCGCGCACGGCGGCCGCGGTGAGCGCTTCGCGCTGCAGATCGAGCAGGGCGTCGAGATGGGGCGGCCCTCGCTGCTGCGGCTCGAGGTGGCGGGCGGCCCGGGTGCTACAAAGATCCGCGTGGGCGGCCGCGTCGTGGAGTCCGCGCGCGGCGAGCTCCTCTAGCCGGAAGGAGAGCGAGATGGGCATCCTGTCCTGGATCGTGCTCGGCCTCGTGGTGGGCGTGCTCGCCAAGTGGATCATGCCCGGCCCGGATTCGAGCGGCGTCGTGATGACGATCGTGCTCGGGGTCGCGGGGGCCTTCGTCGGCGGCTTCCTGGCGACACGGCTCGGCCTCGGCAGCGTGAGCGGCTTCAACCTCGGCAGCCTGGCCATCGCGGTGGCCGGCGCGCTCCTGCTGCTCTTCGTGAACCGGAAGCTCCGCGGCCGGAGCGCCTGAGCCCGCGTCTCAGCGCCTCACGTACCGCAGGGTGAACACGATGCGGTCGGGCGTCGGGCGCTCGCTGGACACGAGCACGGTGATGCCGGTCATGCGCGAGGCCATGTACTCGATGAAGCCCTGCGCGGCCCAGCGCGAGACCTCGGGCAGCTCCTTCGCGTTCGTCACCTCGATCCGGTTCACATTCGGGTCTTCGGGGTGCCTGCGGTAGCGCCAGCGGCTCACGTTGAAGATGGCGCCGGCGATGCTCGTCATCAGGTTGCCGTCGAACTCGGACCACGCCTCGCCGCGCTCGCGCTTCTCGGCGCCGATCGCCTCGCCGCGTTGCATCTGCTGATACAGGCCCGCGTCGAACAGCCGCTCCGCTGCGCGCTGCCCGCGCGCCATCAGGTAGGCCGGGTCGTTCTTGCCTTCGAGCTCCCACAGCAGCTCGGTCATGCGGCGATACGAGTCGAGCGGATACCAGCTGCCCGGCAGGACCTTGTCGTCGAGCAGCGCGAGGTCGGGCGCCTCGAGCCGCGCCTCGAGCACGTCGCGGGTGACGCGGCCGCTCTGGATCAGCCGCGTCAGGTCGAGCGCAACGCTCTGGAACGCCGTGCCCTTGATCGAGGGGACCGCCATCCCGCTTCGATCGGCCGATCGCCGGGCGGCCCTGAGGCTCGATCAGATCGCCCGGGACAGGGCCCCGATCGGCATGGAGAGCCGCGCCAGCATCGCCAGATCCTCGTGGGGCGAACGACCCAGCGTGGTGAGGTAGTTCCCGATGATCAGCGCGTTCACCCCGGAGCGCATGCCGGTCTCCTGGAGCTCGCCGAGCGTCACCTCGCGGCCGCCCGCGTAGCGCAGGATCGTGTCGGGGAGACCGAGGCGGAACAGCGCGATCCAGCGCAGGGCCTCGCGGGCCGGCACGAGCGGCTGGTCCGCGAGCGGCGTGCCGGGCCTCGGATTGAGGAAATTGATGGGCACCTCGCACGGCGCGAGCGCGCGGAGCTCCTCGAGCAGCTCGAGCCGCTGGGCGTCGCTCTCCCCCATCCCGAGCAGCACGCCGCAGCAGAGCTCCATGCCCGCCGCCTTCACGTGCTCGCACGTCTCCCAGCGCTCTTCCCAGCTGTGCGTGGTGACGATCTCGGGGAAGAACGAGCGCGCCGTCTCGAGGTTGTGGTTGTAGCGGTGCACGCCACCCGCGGCGAAGCGCTCGGCCTGCGCGCGCGACAGGATCCCGGCCGACACCGCGACCTCGAGGCCCTCGCTCTGGACGACCGGCACGAGCGCGAGGATGCGCTCCATCAGCTTCGCATCGGGCCCGCGCACCGCGTACACCAGACAGAACTCGCTCGCGCCGAGCTTCGCCGTCTCGCGCGCGGCAAGCGGCGACCTCGGCGGGATCGAGGAAGGGGATGGGCGCACGGGCGTGTCGAAGCGCGCGGACTGCGCGCAGAAGTGACAGTCCTCGGGGCAGCCGCCGGTCTTCGCGGACACGATCCCCTCGACCTCGACGGTGTCGCCGCACCAGAGGAGCCGCACCTCGTGCGCGAGGTCGGCGAGGGCGCCGGTCGCCGGCGCGGGCAGCGCCGCGAGCGCGGCGAGCTCGCCGGCGTCGAGGCGGCGGCGCTCGTCGAGCAGCGCGTGGCGGGCGGTCTCGAGGGCGTCCATCGCTTCGGGCAGGCTCCGGGGCTCGGGGCTAGCGTTGCGGGCCGGACGATAGCGAGCGAGCACACGAGCGCATGAGTGGGAAAGACTGGCTCGAGCGAGACGCCGCGGTGGTGTGGCACGGCTTCACCCAGATGTCGTGCTATGCGGAGAATGCGCCCGTGATCGTCGAGCGCGCCGAGGGCCGCGAGCTGATCGACGTCGCCGGCCGTCGCTACCTCGACGCGATCTCTTCGCTCTGGGTGACGACGCTCGGCCACCGCGTGCCCGAGCTCGATCAGGCGCTGCGCGAGCAGATCGACCGCGTCGCACACTCGACGCTGCTCGGCAACGGCAATCGCACCGTGATCGAGCTGGCGGAAGCGTTGGCCAAGCGCGTGCCGGTGGACGCGCCGCACTTCCTGTTCGCCTCGGACGGCGCCTCCGCGGTCGAGCAGGCGCTGAAGATCGCATTCCAGTATTGGAGCAACCGCGGCGTCGCCGGCCGCACGCGCTACCTCGCGTTCGGCGGGGCGTATCACGGCGACACGGTGGGCTCGCTCTCGCTCGGCGACGGCGGCTTCGGCACGACCGTGTTCGACCCGCTGCGCTTCCCCGTGCTGCGCGCGCCGGGCTTCACCGACCCGCGCTGCATCGAAACGGCCTGCGCGCTGATCGAGCGCGAGGCACGCACGCTGGCGGCGGTGGTGGTCGAGCCGCTGGTGCAGGGCGCGGCGGGCATGCTGACGCGGCCGGCCGGTGACTTCGCGGCGCTGGCGCGCGCGTGCCGCGAAGCCGACGTGCTGCTCGTCTGCGACGAGGTCGCCACGGGCTTCGGCCGCACCGGCACGCTGTTCGCGTCCGAGCCCTGCGGCCTGCGCCCCGACCTGATGGCGATCGGCAAGGGCCTCACGGGCGGCTATCTCCCGATGTCCGCGACGGTCGCGAACGCGCGCGTCTACGAGGCCTTCCTCGGCGCCGATCTGTCCGAGCGCACGTTCTATCACGGCCACTCGTACAGCGGGAACGCGCTCGGCGCAGCCGTCGCGCTGCGCCACCTCGCGCTGTTCGACGAGTGGGACGTGCTCGCGAACGTGCGCGCCCGCGCCGCGGATCTTGCGAAGGGTCTCGCCGAGCGCGTGGCGCCGCGCGCCGCGGTGAAGGAGATCCGCCAGCAGGGCCTGATGTGCGGGATCGAGCTGGCGCCGCCGCGCGAGGGGCTGCGCTGGGGCCGGCGCGTGACGAGGGCGTGCGTCGAGCGTGGCGTGTTGATCCGGCCGCTCGGCGACGTGATCGTGCTGATGCCTCCGCTCACGATCACCGCCGCGGAGATCGACCGCATCGTCGCCACCGTCGCCGAGGCGATCGGCGAGGTGACCGGCTCGTGAGCGACGACTCGCGGAGCTGGCGCGCGCGTGTCGAGGCGCGCAACGCCGAGATCCGCGCGCAGGGGCGCTGGCGCAGCATCTGCACGCTCGAAGGCGGCGCCGCGGAGACGCGCATCACGGCGACGGGGCAGGGCGTCGTCTCCTTCGCCTCGAACGACTACCTCGGCCTCTCGCAGCATCCGGCGCTCGCGGCGGCGGCGCACGAAGCGATCCGTCGCTTCGGCACGGGCTCCGCCGCGTCGCGGCTGGTGGTGGGCGCGCGCCCGATCCACGCCGAGCTCGAGCGCGAGCTGGCGGAGTGGAAGGGCACCGAGGCCGCGCTGCTCTTTCCGACGGGCTTCGCGGCCAACGTGGGCCTGCTCACGGCGCTCGGACGCCTCGGCGACGTGTGCATCGCCAGCGACGAGCTGAACCACGCCTCGATCATCGACGGCGCCCGGCTGTCACGAGCGCGCGTCGCCGTCTACCGCCACGGCGACCTCGCGCAGCTCGAGGCGATCCTCGCGGCGAACGAGCGCGCCGTGGTCGTCAGCGACTCCGTGTTCTCGATGGACGGCGACCTCGCCCCCGTCGCCCAGCTCGGGGAGCTCTGCGCGCGCTACGGCGCGCTGCTCGTGCTCGACGAGGCGCACGCGGTGCTGGGCCCGCCGACTCCGGAGCTCCCCGACCTCGAGGTGCTGGTGGTGGGGACGCTGTCGAAGACGCTCGGCTCGCTCGGTGGCTTCGTGGCGGGCCCGCGTGCGGTCGTGGACCTGCTCGTGAACAGCGCGCGCACGTTCATCTTCACGACCGCCTCGTCACCGGCCGACGCCGCCGCGGCGCTCGCGGGGCTCCGCATCGTGCGCTCTGCGGAGGGTGAGGGCCTCGAGGCGCGGCTGCGCGCCAACGTGGCGCGCCTGCGCCCGGGCCATCCGTCGCCGATCGTGCCGATCGTGCTCGGCGCGGAGGAGCGCGCGGTAGCGACGTCGCGCGCGCTGCTCGAACGCGGTCGGCTCGTGCCCGCGATCCGGCCGCCCACGGTGCCCGCCGGCACCTCGCGGCTGCGCGTGGCGCTCTCGGCGGCGCACACGCCCGAGCAGGTGGACGGGCTCGCGACCGCGCTCGCCGAGCTGGGCTGCCCCGCAGCGTGAGCGAGCGGACGCGGCCGCGCACGCTGGTCGTGGTCGCAGGCACGGCCACCGAGGTGGGCAAGACCTGGGTCGGCGCGAAGCTCGCCGCTGCGCTCCGCGCGCGCGGCTGGCGCGTCGCCGCGCGGAAGCCGGCGCAATCCTTCGCGCCCGACGAGCGCGGCCGCACCGACGCGGAGCAGCTCGCCGCCGCCACCGGCGAGTCGCCGGAGCAGGTCTGCCCGCGGGCGCGCTGGTACGAGACGCCGCTGGCGCCGCCGATGGCGGCCGAGTCGCTCGGCCGGCCCGCGTTCCGGGTCGCGGATCTCGCGGACGAGCTCGCGGCGTCGTGGCCGCGCGCCGGGCTCGACGTCGCGCTGGTCGAGCTGGCCGGCGGGCCGCGCTCGCCACTCGCGCGTGACGGCGACGGCGTGGACCTCACGCGCGCGCTCGCGCCGGAGCTCGTGCTGCTCGTCGCCGACGCGGGCCTCGGCACCCTCAACGCTGCGCGCCTCTCGGCCGACGCGTTCGCGACCGCGAAGCTCTGGCTCCACTTGAACCGCTACGACGAGGCGAGCGAGCTGCACCGCCGCAACCGCGCCTGGCTCGCCGAGCGCTACGGGGCGCGCCTCAGCAGCGACCTCGACGCGCTCGTGGCCGGCATCGAGGCGCAGCTACCGGCCTTCTGCGCCCACTGCGGCCGCCAACGCTCCGTCTGCCCCGGCGCATGCGCCCGCCCCCTCGACCCGCCTCACTTCTGCCCGCGCTGTGCCCGCAAGCTCGTCGTGCAGGTCCTGCCGACCGGCCACCACGCCCACTGCCGCGACCACGGCCCTCTGCCGACCTAAGCCCCCACCCCTCGACCAGAACTTCACGGTAGTGGGCAGGCGATCGTCCGGATGCCCAGCGGCCCTCTACGGAATGAACTTGGCGGCGCCGCGCACCAGTCCCGCCGCCTTCCCTGTCACCGCGAGGAAGTTCTCGAAGCCCTCGGATTCCATGACGCTGTCCCCATGGAGGGTCGAGTAGACGATGTAGTCGTTGAGGTACGGATCCCAGACGCCGAGGGCGATGGCGCTCTGGCAGCGCGGGACCACCACCATCTCTCCCATGCCATCACACATCGGGCCGTAGATGTAGACCGGCTTGTCGCGGCCTTCGATCAGGTAGCGCTCCGCGAGCCGCTCGAGCAGACGGCGCTCGTTCGACTCGACCATGGCGAGCACTCGGGGCTCTTCGCGGCCGCACACGGGGCCGTTCGGATTCTCGTGGCAGAGCGAGACATACACACGGAGGCGTCGGCTCGGATCCATGTGCGCGGCGACGAGCTTGCCCACCGTGATCGGGTACGTCTCCTCCAGCTTCTCCATCACCTGGAGGCCCGTTCCGAGGTCGGTGGCACATCCTGCCGAGAGCATCGCGACGGCGAGCAGGGCAACGAGTACCTGGGGCATGGGTGGCACTCCTTCGGACAGCGCCTCTCCCCTCCCCGGGGCTTTGTCCTCATAGGTTAGTGCCGCGCCGAAGGGTAATGTCGACATTTTTCGGAGGACAGGGTTTGCCCCGCGCCGGTCGTGCGACGCGAGGCGTCGCGCAACGCATGGGCAGATCGCGAGCCAACGCGGCGGATCGACGCGACGCGCGCGGCGGCTCGACGCAACGATCCGGCTATCCTGCGCGCGTCGAGGCGTTGCCGCACCGAACCCTGGGAGCCGATCGTGCCGCCCGTTCCTTCCGCGCGACGCTGGCTCGGCCGCTTCGGCGGGTCGCTCACGCTGGCGGTGCTCGCGGGCCTGCTGGGCGGGCTCGCGGCGCTGGCGCTGCGGAGCGCGCTCCACTTCGCGACCGCCGCGCTCGTCGGCCGCTTCGTCGATCTCGGCGGGCCCGAGATCCTGCAGCTCCATCCGGAGATCCTGCTGTTCCCGGTGCTCGGCGGCCTCGCCTCGGGCGTGCTCGTGCAGGGCGTGCTGCGCATCCCGCCCGCGCACGGCACGAACCAGCTCGTGCTCGCCTTCCACCGGCGCGACGGCGTGATGCCGCTGCGCGGCCCGCTGGCGCGCGCCGTCGCCTGCGTGGGCGTGATCGCGTGCGGGGGCTCGGCCGGGCCCGAGGGCCCGATCGCGGGCCTCGGCGCTGCGCTCGGCTCGAGCCTCGGCCGCGCCTTCGGGTTGACGCCGCGCGCCCGGCGCACGCTGCTTGTTGCGGGCTGCGCGGCGGGCGTGGGCGCGATCTTCCGCTGCCCGCTCGGCGGCGCGCTGTTCGCGTGCTCGATCCTGTACCGGCGGCCGGAGCTCGAGGGCAGCGCGCTCGTCTCGGCCTTCATCGCGTCCGCGGTGGGCTACGCCACGTTCAGCTCCTTCACCGGCTTCGGGGGCTACCTGCTCGCGGACGCGAACCGCCTCGCGTTCGCGAGCGCGCTCGAGCTTCCCGTCTACGTCGCGCTCGGCGTGGCGTGCGGCGGGACGGCGATCGCATTCTCCGCCCTCGTGAAGCGCACGGAGTCCACCTTCGCGCGCCTCGGCGCGGTGCCGCTCTGGCTGCGGCCGGCGCTCGGGGGCCTCGCCGCCGGCGCGCTCGCGTGCGCGCTGCCGCAGGTGATGGACGGCGAGTATCGCGTGATGCAGAACGCGCTCGACGGCTCGTTCTTCGCAGGTGGCCAGCACGGCGCTGCGGGCGTGGGTGCTGCTGCTCGCGGCGCTCGTGCTCGGCAAGACGATCGCGACCGCCTTCACGGTGGGCAGCGGCGCGGCTGGCGGCTTCCTCGGCCCGAGCCTGTGGATCGGCGGTGCAGTCGGCGCGCTGCTCGGCGCGGTGGCCGACGCGCTTGCGCCGGGCGTGCTCCCGGTCGCGGTGAAGAGCGCACTGATCCCGGTCGGGATGGGCGGCGTGCTGGCCGGGGCGCTGCGAACGCCGATCGCGGCGATCGTGATGGTGATGGAGATGACCGGCGGCTACGGCCTGATCGTGCCGCTCATGATCGTCTGCATCAGCTCGTATCTGGTGGGTGGGCGACATGGGCTGATCGACGAGCAGGTCGAGAGCGCCGCCGACTCGCCGGCGCACGCCGCCGACACCGTGATCGGCCTGCTCGAGCGCGCGCGTGTGCACCAGGCGATCCGCGGCGTGTGGCCCGCTGTGGTCGAGCGCGCGACGCCCCTCGCGCGCGTGATCGCGGCGCTGCCGGCGGGCGATACGCCGCTTGCCGTCGTGCTGGAGCACGGCAAGGTGGCGGGCGTGATCGCCGTGGCCGAGCTGCGCGACGTCCTCGGCACCGAGGAGCTGCCGCAGGCCGTCATCGCGGAGGACGTGATGGCCACCGAGGTCCCGGCGCTCGGGCCCGACGATTCGCTCTACGAGGCGCTCACGCAGCTCGAGCGCTCGGGCGCCGACGCGCTCCCGGTGGTGGACGAAGCGGACGGCACCTTCCTCGGCGTGCTCACGCGCGCCGCAGTGCACGAGCGCGTGGTGGGGGACCTCGCGCACGTGCGCGACCAGATCCTGCGCGAGCACGCCGGCCTCGCGGCCTTCGAGGAGCAGAGCCTGCTCGCGAGCCTGCTCTCGGGGCTGCCGGCGGCGGACGCGGGCGCCATCGCGCGCTTGCCGGTGGACGCGACGCTGGTGGGCCGCTCGCTGCGCGAGGTGGACTTCCGCCGCACGCGCGGCGGCGTGGTGCTCGCGATCCAGACGGCCGACCACCGCATCATCTCGCCCCCCGACCCCGCGCGCCCGCTCCAGGCGGACGACCGCCTCGTGGTTCTCCGCTAGCCGTCACGAAGGGGACGTTCCTTTTCCGTCACGATGGGACAACTAACGAAAAAGGAACGTCCCCTTCGTGACGTCACCCGACGGGGGTGCCGTCGCGGCTCAGCTCGATGGCGAAGTTCGGGCACGAGCGAGCGGCGGCGAGGATGGCCTCCTCGGGGTCGCCGGGCGGATCTGCGACCACGGCCTTCTTGTCGGCGTCGAGCGAGAACGTGCCCGGAGCGCGCAGCGCGCAGGCGCGCGCGCCGGTGCACGCCTCGCGGTCCACGTGCACGTCGAGCCGGCTCACGCGCCCACCATCCGGTCGAGCAGCGCGTGGAAGTGGCGGATCTTGGTCTCCTGGTAGGCGCCGAAGGTGACGTGCGTGTGCTGCGCGGAGTGCAGCCCCGCTCTGCACGTTCGGCAGGTTGAAGGTGTCCTGGTTGAAGACGCGCGTCAGGAAGCCGAGCTCGGGCGCCTGCGTCCAGTCCTCGTCGTCGCGCGAGCCAGTGCACCGGCGCGGGCGGCGGACGCTTGCCCGCGGAACGGCGCCAGGTAGATCACCTCCATGATGCAGCGGTCGCGCGTCGTTGCCGTACGGGCGGAAGCGGTACACGATGCGGTTGTAGGCGCCCCAGGGATGGAAGTTCGGGAACACCGTGTAGTAGAAGGAGTCGGCGAGCTCGGCGTCGGAGACGTCCTGGACGCGAGGGCACCGCGCCCTGGAGCTGCATGCGCGTCAGCTGCGCCAGCAGCTGGCGCGCCGTCATGCCCTCGGGCACGCGGAGCAGCGGCTCCGCGTCGAGGCTCCGCGTGATCATCGAGTCGAGCATGTCCTGCTCGGAGGGCTGCCACTCGAGGTGCGGGCTCGGCGTCATGTTCGGCGTGATCGCGCGCGTGAAGTTGTCCCACGCGTCGTACTGCGAGTTGGCGTCGCCGATGCCGCGCAGCAGCTGCGGGTGCGTCGCGACGACGTGGTAGGCCTCCATGAAGGCCTCCTGCGCCACCTTCCAGTTGCAGGCGAGCACGCTTCGCGACGTGCGCCTCCTTGTAGCGCTTCTCGAGCGGCCAGCGCTCGAAGTGCTTCGGCAGCTCGCCGAGGTGCTGCTCGAGGCGGTGCCGCAGTTCGGGTCGAAGTTCACGAACACGAAGCCGCCCCAGGTGCCGACCTTCACCTCGGGCAGCCGGTAGCGCTCGCGCTCGACGTGCGGGAAGTCCCAGCGCGCGGGGATCGCCTTCAGGCTGCCGTCGAGATTCCAGGTCCAGCCGTGGAAGGGGCAGCGCAGCTGCTCGGAGCGCGCCCGGCCCGTCGCAGAGCTGGCGCCCGCGGTGCAGGCAGGCGTTGTGGAAGGCGCGGATCTCGCTCGCGCGCGCGCGCACGATCACCACGAGAGCAGGTCGGCGATCGTCGTAGACGCACGTGGTCGCCGATCTCGGGGATCTCCTCCTCGCGGCAGGCCATCTGCCAGACCTTCTTCCAGACCTTCTCGACCTCGAGCTCGTGGAACGCGCGCGAGGTGTAGCGCTCGATCGGCACGCGCGCGGCGGGCAGCTCGCGCGCCGACTGCCAGCGCAGCACCTCGGGCACCGGCCGCGTGTCGGTGTCGAGCAGCTCCTGGTAGGAGAGGCCGGTCGAGCGCGCGAGGCGCTTCGCCTCGGCTGCCGTGCGTCACTGTGGTCCCTCGCTCGCTCCTCAGTACGCGACGCGCTTGGTGAAGCCGCCGTCCACCACCAGGTTGGCGCCGGTCACGTAGCTCGCCGCCGGGCTGGCGAGGAACACCACCGCGCGCGCGACCTCCTCGGGCGTGCCCATGCGGCCGAGCGCGCACTGCGCGAGCGCGCGCTCGTAGATCGGCTTCATCGCCTGCTGGATCATCTGCCAGTTGCCGCCCTCGAAGTAGATCGGCCCCGGCGAGACCGTGTTCACGCGGATGCCCTTGCGGCGCGAGCGCCTGCGCGAGATCGCTGCGCGTGCGCGATCAGCGCCGCCTTCATCGCGTTGTAGGGCTGCGGCACGCCGAGATACTCGAGCGCGGCCGTCGAGGCGATGAACACCACGCGCCGGCCTCGGACTGCGCGAGGAACGGCAGCGCCGCCTCGACGCCGCGCGCGGCGCTCATCACGTCGATCTCGAAGTTCGCCTGCCAGGCGTTCTCGCCCATGCCCGGCGCCGCCGCTCGCGTTCGAGACGAAGACGTCGAGGCCGCCGAGCGCCTCGGCGGCCTCGGCCACGAAGGCGCGGAGCGCGGCGCCGTCGGCGACGTCCACCGCCTTCGTGAACACCCGGACGCCGCGCGCTTCGAGGTCCTTCTTGGCCGACTCGAGGCCGCCCGCCGCGCGCGCGCAGAACGCGACGTCGGCGCCCTCGTCGGCGAGCGCGCGCGCGATCGAGAGGCCGATGCCGCGGCTGGCGGCGGTGACGAGCGCCTTCTTGCCGGAGAGTCCGAGGTCCATGCTCCTGCTCCTTCGTGAGAGATCGGGCGGTGGGCGCGGGCCGGGCGACGGCGCGGCGGCCGCCGCGCCGAGGCTGCCGCCGCGGGGCGCGAGGCCGGGTCCGCCCACCCAGCCGAGAAAATGGAGATCGGCGTCGAGCTTCTCTCCCGAACGCCACTCGCCGCTCGGGGTGAAGATGCCCGTGCGTCCGTCGTGCTCGACGCGCACCAGGCCGTCGTCCTGCGTCGTGTAGATCGCGCCGGTCGTGGGATGGCGCAGCTTCATCGGCTCGCCCGCCGCTTCTTCGCGAGCGGCGGCGCCTGGAGCTCCCGCGCAGCGCGCTCGAGCTCGTCGTGGCTGCGGCCGGTCGTGACACCGAGCAGGGTCAGGCAGGCTTCGTACGCCGCGGCGGACGGGAAGGCCGCGTCCGAGAGCCCCCCGGACGCCCACTGGAGCGCGTTCGCGCCGAGCTGCGTGCGCAGGCTCCGCAGCAACGCACGTCGCTCGGCCCACGCCACCAGCTCACCGGCCTCGGCGATCGCCTCGAGCGCCGCGGCCAGCTCACCGCCGAGCGCACGGTCCACGCTCGCGCGCACCGCGCCCGCGGCCTCCGCCGTGTAGAGCAGGTGCAGCAGCGTGCGGTAGTACGCCGGCAGCCCGAGCAGCTCGCGCGTGCACGCGTCGATCACCGAGAGCAGCCGCGCAGCGGGGCTCGTGCCGCGGCGCCGCTCGATCGCGCCCAGGAAACGCGCCGTCTGCTCCTCGACGGCGGCCGCGAGCACCGCCTCCTTGCCTCCGATCAGGTTGTAGAGGGTGGGGACGGTGACCCGGCTCGCCTGGGCCAGCTCGCGCATCGTGAGCGCCTCGTACCCGCGCCGCGCCACGATCGCCCGCGCGGCGGCCAGGATGCGCTGCGCGGCGTTCGGCCATCGGTCGCGACAGGCTGGGTCGGGCGGCGGCAGGCACCGCGCCATTTTAACGCGATAAAACGGGCCCGAGGAAGGACGTCGGTCGGACTACGGCTCGTCGACCCGGTGGTCGCAGTCGTCGTCGATCCCGTTCCCCGGGACCTCGGTCGCCAGCGGGCTCACGTTGGCGTTCCCGTCGTTGCAGTCGTCCTGGACCTCGGAGAAGGTGTCCCCGTCGTCGTCGGTGAACTGGCCCTCGATCGCGTCGAGCCGCGAGTCGAGATCCGCGACGTCCCCTTCGAGAGCTGTGACGCGAGCGTCGGTCGCGTCCTGGGCGTCCTCGAGCTGATTGACTCGGTTCGTGAGTCGATCCAAGCGCGTTTCGAGCGCGTCGATCAGCGCGAGCAGGCGATCGCGCAGCGCGGGGACGCCGCCCGCTCCGATGCCGTTCCCGTTGCTGCTCGTGCCCGTTCCGTGGGAGTTCGAGGGCTTCGCCTTGTCGTTCTTGGCCAGCGCGAGGCCCGGGGCCAGGGCGAGCGTCAGGATCAGGGCCAAGCCAGTGCCGGTCGTTCGCATCCACTGCATGCGCAGCCTCCTTGCCTGTTCGAGGCGGCTCACGCCCCATCGCCTGGAGAATAGTGGTGCGAAGCCCCCACTTGTGTCAGCGGTCAGCGGAGCAGCTTCTCGACCCCGAGATCCACGAGCGCCGCCCCGACCCACGAGCCGAGCCCGATCGCCAGGTAGAGGAGCAGGCGCATCAGGGTGGAGAGGTCCACCGGCCACTCGCGCACGTCGCTGACCTGGCTGCGCAGCGCGAGCAGGGCGGGGAGGCGCGTGCCGGCGCCGCCGGCGAGCAGGGCGTCGCGTTCGGCGCGCGCGGCGGCGTGGATGCGGTCGAGCTCCTGCTGCTTCGCGGCGCGGATGCGGCGGTGCACGCCCAGCAGCGGCAGCACGAAGGCGACGAGCGCGGAGAACAGGATCGTGGCGACGAGCTGGGGCAGCGTGGCCGAGGCCCAGCCGCCGGCGAAGAGGATGGAGGTGAAGGATGCGGCGATCACCCAGACCAGCACGCCCTCCACCGCGCGCCGCGCGAAGGGCTCGAGGGAGCGCAGCTCGAACAGGTCCAGGCGCTCGAGTCGTTCGCCGACGCGCGCGAACAGCAGCGCCACGCGCACTTCTTCGAGGATGGACCGGGCCATCAGCCAGCCGACCAGCGCGTTGACCCAGAGCTGCCACGCGCGGGCCAGGGGCGTGGCCTTCGCGAAGAACTCGCGCAGGCTCGGATCGAAGACCACGAGCGGCACGATCAAGGCGGCGAACACGCCACCGACCAGCGCGAGCGGCGCGCGCGGGTAGCTCGCGAGCCGCGCCCGGAAGGACGCGAAGGTCGCCTCGGAGAGGAGCGGGCGCAGGCGTTCGAGCTGCGCCAGCGCCGCGCGGCGCGACCACGCGAGCGCCGCGGGCGCGAAGCCGATCAGCAGCGCGTTCACCACGTTCGGCGCGAAGAGCTCGCCCCAGAACCAGGGCTGCGCGAGATCCGGGAAGCCGAGCAGCGCGCCGAGGCCGAACACCGCGAGGAGGCCGGCCAGCAGCGCCGCGGCGATGACACCTCCGGCGAGCCAGGGCGAGAGGCCGCTCGCGGCGATCCAGCGCTGCGACCACGGCACGTACCGGCGCGGCGCGGGTGCGACGAGATCGGCGTCGGCCGTGGCCATGGCGCCATGCTACCTGCTCCGTTCGATGAAGCGCGTCGCGAAGGCCGGAGCGTTGCTGCTCGTGCTCGCTGCCGCGGCGTGGTGGCTCTTGCGCGAGCCTTCGCCCGAGAAGATCCTCGCGTCTCTCGCCGTCCCTCCCGCGCCGGTGCGCTCGCCGGAGGCCGAGCTCGAGAGCTTCCGCGTGGCGCCGGGCTTCCGCGCCGAGCTCGTGGCGGCGGAGCCGCTGGTGGTCGCGCCGGTCGCGGTCGCCTGGGACGACGCCGGCCGCCTCTACGTGGTCGAGATGCGCGGCTTCATGCCGAACCTCGCCGGCGAGGGCGAGGACGCGCCGGTCGGGCGCGTGGTCGTGCTCGAAGACGAGAACAGCGATGGCGTCATGGACGCGAACCACGTGCTGCGGGACGGCCTCGTGCTGCCGCGCGCGATCGCGGTGCTGCCCGAGGGCGTCCTGATCGGCGCGCCGCCCGACCTCTGGCTCTGCCCGCCCTTCGAGCGCGAGCGCACGTGCCGCGCGCCGCGCCGGCTCGGGCACTACGGGCTCGGCCGCCACGATCCGGAGCACACCGAGAATGGCCTCCTGCCTGTGCTCGACGGCTGGCTCTACAACGCGAAGTCCGAGCGCCGCTTCCGCCTCGAGAGAGGCGCGTGGCGCGAGGAGCGGACCGCCTTCCGCGGCCAGTGGGGCATCGCGCAGGACGACGAGGGTCGCCTCTACAGCAACCACAACTCGGCCTTCCTGTTCGTGGACCTGTTCCCGGCGGACTACCTCGTGCGCCACCCCGCCACCGACCCGCGCACGCGCCGGCCGGGCGTGGCCGAGTCGCTCGCGACGGGCGCCACGGTGCACGGCGTGCGCGTGGCGCCGGGCCTGAACCGCGCGTATCTGCCCGGCGTGCTACGCGCGGACGGGCGGCAGAACGGGCCCACCGCCGTGGCGGGCCTGGCCGTGAATCGCGCGGCTCTGTTCGGGCCCGAGGCGCGCGGCGACGTCTTCGTGCCCGAACCCGGCGGCAACGTGGTGGCGCGCTTCCGCGTGCGGATCGACGGCCTCGCGGCGCACGCCGAGCAGCTCCTGTCCGACGACCCCGACTGGGGCGAGCGCGAGTTCCTCGCCTCGAGCGACGAGCGTTTCCGGCCGGTCAACGTGGCCTTCGGACCCGACGGCGCGCTCACCGTGGTCGACATGTACCGGGGCCTGATCCAGCACGCGAACTACGTGAGCGATCACCTACGCGCCTACGTCACGAAGCAGGGCCTCGAGGCGCCGCTCGAGCAGGGCCGGATCTGGCGCGTGGTGCCCGAGCACGCGGCGCTGGAAGCCGCGCCCGACGCGTCGCGTGCGAACAGCGCGGAGCGCGTGGCGCTGCTCGACCACCCGAACGGCTGGGTGCGCGATCGCGCGCAGCGCTGGCTCGCATACGAGCGCGACGCGGCCGCACTGCCGCTGCTGCGCGATCTCGCGCGCTTCTCGGCGCGCGGCCGGCTCCACGCGCTCTGGACTCTCGATGCGCTCGGCGCGCTCGACGACGCCACCTGGCAGCGCGCGCTCGCCGACGCCGACCCGGCTGTCCGGCGCGCGGCGCTCCGCACCGGAGACCGCCTGCTCCGCGCCGCGCCGACGCCCGCGCGCATCGACGCGGTGCTCGCGGCGACGCGCGACGCGGACGCGGCGGTGCGGCTGCAGGCGCTCCACAGCCTGGGCGAGGCGCCGCCCGCCGCGCGCCCGCTGGCGGCGCTGCTCGCGGCCGTCGCGGCCACTCCCGACGACCCGCTCGTGCGTCAGGCGGTGCTCTCGGATCTCGCCGGGCTCGAGCTCGCGGCCATCGACGCGCTGCTCGCCGAGCCTCCGGACGCCGCGCGCGAGCCGTGGCTCACGGAGCTCGCGGGAGCAGCGGTCCTCGGCGCGGGGCCCGATCCGGCGCGGGCCGCCGCGCTGCTCGACCGCATGGCGGCGCTGCCTGACGTCGACGCGCGCAAGCTCGCGCTCGCGAGCGGCGCCTCGGCGCTGCTGCGGCGCCCCGGCGCCGCGCGCTTCGAGCTGCCGGCGCCGCATCCGCTGCTCGACGCGGCGGCGCTCGCGGTCGATACCGATCTCGCCCGCGCGCTGCGCGGCGTGCGGCGCGGCTTCACCTGGCCGGGCGACGTGAACCCGCCGGGCGCGCGGCCCCTGACGGCGGAGGAGGAGGCGCGACACGCGGCGGGCGCCGCCCTGTTCGAGGCGAGCTGCGCGTCGTGTCACGGCGCCGACGGGCGCGGCCAGCCCGGGCTGGCGCCGAGCCTGGTCGGCTCTGCCTGGGTGCTCGACGCCGACGGCTGGCTGATCCGCATCGCGCTCGACGGGCTCACCGGCCCGCTGCGCGTGGGCGACGAAGACTGGGATCTCGCCATGCCGCCGCACGCGCCCGATCCGCGGTTCGATGACGTGGCGCTGGCCGGGCTGCTCACGCACGTGCGCCGCGCCTGGGGCAACGCGGGCGCGCCGCTCGCGCCGGACGCGGTCGCCGCGGTGCGCGCTGCGCGCGCGGGCCGGAGCGCGCCGTGGACGGCGGAGGAGCTGCTCGCGCTCGACGTCCCGCATCGCCTCGATCGCTACGTCGGCCGCTACGGCCTCCCCATCGTGAGCATCGAGCTCACGGTCGAGCGCCACGCAGACAAGCTCTTCATGGGCGTCTCGGGGCGCGGCGGGATGGGTGAGCTCACCGCGAAGAGCGACGGCAGCTTCGCGACGGAAGACCCGGAAGGCGGCGCCATCGTGCTCGAGTTCGACGAGGACGACGCGGGCGCCGTCAGCGGCGTGACGATGGTGCGCGGCGGCGGCGAGCGCATCCCGTGGCGCCGCAGGTAGCGAGCGCGGCAGAGCGTCGTCCTGACGCAGCGTGCTATCACGGGCAACGAAGCGGGGAAGCATGAGGCGCGCGTGGCAGCTTGCTCTCGGGATCGCGCTGCTCGGGCTCGCACTCGGCGCGCTGCGGCTCTGGCCGGAGATCCGCGCAGCGCGCGGCCAGCAGGAGCCGGTGATCGACACCGTCGCGCCCGAGCTGCCCGCCGGGCTCGGCGCGGACGGCCGGCTCGCGATCCTGCTCTTCTCGAAGACCAACGGCTACCGGCACGAGGC
Source organism: uncultured delta proteobacterium (assembly GCA_963716895.1). Lineage (GTDB taxonomy): Bacteria > Myxococcota_A > UBA9160 > UBA9160 > UBA6930 > JBFIYM01. The sequence continues at coordinate 192,473 of CAVQUJ010000010.1, read as the reverse complement.
CGCGATCGCGGCGTGCGAGCAGTCGGTGCGCGAGATCGCGGCGCGCCGCGGCTGGCAGGTGTTCGCGACGGAGAACGCCGCCGTGTTCGACGACCCGCTCTTGCCGCGCTTCCGCGTGCTGCTCTCGAACAACGCCACGGGGGACGACTGGAGCCCGCCGCAGCGCGAGGCCTTCCAGCGCTGGCTCGCCGGCGGCGGCGGCTTCGTCGGCGTCCACGGCGCGGCGGGCACCCGCTATCGCTTCTGGGACTGGTACACCGACGAGCTGCTGCACGCGCGCTTCATCGGCCATCCGCTGTTCCCACAGCTCCAGACCGCGCGCGTGGTCGTGGAGGACGGCACGCACCCGGCGACCCGCTCGCTCCCCGCGTCGTTTGCGCACGAGGACGAGTGGTACAGCTTCGAGCAGAGCGCCCGTGGGCCCGGGGTGCGCGTGCTCGCGCGTCTCGACGAGGCGAGCTACCGGCCGCGCGAGATCTTCCGCGACATCGCGATGGGCGATCACCCGATCGTCTGGAGCCACTGCCTCGACCGCGGGCGCGCCTTCTACTCCGCGCTCGGCCACACTGCCGCCACGTACGCGGAGCCGGAGCACGCGCGCATGCTCGAGGGCGCCATCGCCTGGGCGGCGGGGCTCGACGGGCCTTGCCCGTGAGGCGGGCAGGCTACGCTGGCGCGCATCCCCCATGTTCGACTTCGGCCTCTCGTCCGAGCTGGAGCTGATCGCCCGCACGACCGCGGAGTTCGCCGCGGCCGAGCTCGCGCCGCGCATCCGGGAGGCGGAGGCGGCGCGCGGCGTCGAGGCCGCCGTGGCGCGGCGCTTCGCGGAAACGGGGCTCGCGGGCCTGGAGCTCGCCGAAGCGCTCGGCGGCGCGGGGCAGGGCGCGCTCGCCCGCGCGCTCGTGAACGAGGAGCTCGGCGCGGGCGATCCGGGTGCCGCGCTCGCGCTCGATCCGCTCGGCCCGGCGCTGTACGCCGTGCGCGAGGTGGGCGGCGAGGACGCGGTGCGCACGCATCTCGCGCCGCTGCTCGCGGCTTCAGGCGCGCGAGCGGTGCTCGTGTTCGAGGCGGACGCCGCGCTCTCCGAGGCCGGCGGGCGCGTGCTCGGCTCCGTGCCCTGGGTGCCCGCGGATCGCATCGAGCTGCTCGTGCTGCTCGGCCGCGAGCGCGTGAGCGTGCTCCGCGACGGCATCGAGCGCGTTCCGCTGCGGGGCGCGGGGCTGCGCGCGGCAGGCGCCTCCGAGCTGCGGCTCACCGGCGCGCGCGTGGTCGCGAGCTGGCGCGATGCCAAGGGCGCGGCGCGGGCCCTCGCGCGGGCGCGCCTCTACGTGACGTCGCTGCTCGTCGGCGTGCTGCGCGAGACCGCGGAGTTCTCGCGCCGCTATGCGCTCCAGCGCGTCGCGTTCGGGCGGCCGATCGCGCACCACCAGGCGCTCGCGTTCCTGATCGCCGACATGCGCTCCGCGGTGGACGGCGCGCGGCTGCTGCTGCACGAGGCCGCGTGGCATGCCGATGCGGGCCTGCCGTTCGAGACGCTCGCGGCCGCGGCGTACGCGGAGGCGATCGAGGCCTCCACGTTCGTCGGCCCGAACGGCATCCAGATCCTCGGCGGTCACGGCTTCATGCAGGACTACCCGGTCGAGAAGCACGCGCGCGAGGCGCGTGCGCTCGGGCTGTCGCTCGGCGGCGTCGATCTCGCGCGCGAGGAGGCCGGGCACGCGCTCGCCGCCTCGCTGCCGCCGCTCGCGCTGTCGAGCGTGGAGGCGCGCTGATGGACCTCGCGATCGACGCCGCCACGGCTGCGCGCCTCGAAGGCGTCCGCAAGCTCGGCGCCGCGCGCATCCGGCCGCTCGGCCTCGAGGCCGACCGGCTCGGCCGCCCGGTGCCGCCGGACGATCCCTACTTCCAGACGCTCCTCGACCTCGGCCTCGGCCGTACGCGCTGGGACCCGGAGGCGAAACCGAAGTCCGAACCGGGAGTTGGCTCTTCGCGTCTCACCCTGCTTCTCGCGGAGGAGCAGTCGTACTGGGATCGCGGCGTCGCGGTGGCGGCGCCCGGCCCGGGGCTCGGCGAGCCGCCCGTCCTCTCGATGGGGACCGAGGAGCAGAAGCGCCGCTTCCTCGGCCCGTTCCTCGCGCCCGAGCGCCCGCGCTGGGGCTCGTTCGCGATGACCGAGCCGGGCGCGGGCTCGGACGTGGCGGCGATCCGCACGCGCGCGAAGGCCGACGGCGACGCCTTCGTGCTCGACGGCGAGAAATCCTTCGCCGCCAACGCGAGTCGCGCGGACTGGATCGTCGTCTGGGCCACGGTCGACCCGAGCCTCGGGCGCGGCGGCCATCGCGCGTTCGTGGTCGAGCGCGGCACGCCCGGGCTCGGCGACTTCAAGATCGAGAAGAAGATGGGGCTCAAGGCGTACGAGAGCACCTCGTTCACGTTGCGCGGCTGCCGCGTGCCGGTCGCGAACCTGCTCGGCGGGGAAGGGCACTACGCCGCGCGCGCGGGCTTCAAGGGCGCGCTCGCGTCCTTCAACGCGACGCGGCCGATGATCGCGGCGATGGCGGTGGGCATCGGGCGCGCGGCGCTCGACGCCGCGCTCGCGTTCGCGCAGGAGCACGACCGCCTCGGCGACGCGCGCGTGCGCGACCGGCTCGAGCGGAGCGCACGGAAGCTCCGTCTGGCGCGCCTGCTCGCGCTGCGCGCCGCCTGGCTCGCGGACCATCAGCGCCCGAACCTCGTCGAGGCGTCGATGGCGAAGGCGGTGGCGCCGGCCGTGGCCTACGAGGTCGCGAGCCTCGGCATGGAGCTGCTCGGCACCGTGGGCGCGCGCGGCGATCACCTGATCGAGAAGCTGTTCCGCGACGTGAAGGCGATGGACATCGTCGAAGGCACCGGCCAGATCCAGCGGCTCGTGATGGCGCGCCAGCTCGTGAACCTGCCGCGCGAGGCCGGCGGCGGATGAGCGAGCCCGCCGTGCTCTACGCCGCGCGGGACGGGATCGGCGAGCTCACGCTGAACCGGCCCGACAACCGCAACGCCATGACGCCCGACGTGCTGGCCGGCCTCGCCGCCGCGGTGGAGGAGGCGAAGGCCGACCGCGCCCTGCGCTGCGTGATCGTGACGGGCCGGGGCAAGAGCTTCTGCGCCGGCGCGGACTTCCGGGCCGAGCGCGAGGAAACGCTCGAAGGCCCCTATATGGCGCCACACGAGCGCTCCTACCGCACGTACGCGCCCTTCCTTTCGCTGCTCGACCTCGAGGTGCCCACCGTCGCGGCGCTGCAAGGCCACGCGATCGGCGGCGGGCTCGGGCTCGCGCTGGTCTGCGACCTCCGCGTCGCGAACGAGAGCGCGCGCTACGGCGCCAACTTCGTGCGGCTCGGGCTGCATCCTGGCATGGCGAACACATACCTGCTGCCGCGGCTGATGGGCGTGCCGAACGCGGTGGAGCTGCTGCTCACCGGGCGTCTCGTGGACGGCGCCGAGGCTTTGCATCGCGGGCTCGTGCACTACGCGCTGCCCGAGCCGGAGGTGCTCGCGAAGGCGCGCGCACTCGCCGCCGAGATCGCGAGCGCCGCGCCGCTCGCGGTGCGCTGGACGAAGCGCTCGCTCTACGAGGGCCTCGCGTGGGATCCGAAGACGGCGGCACGCCGCGAGGCCCACGTGCAGTCGCGCAGCTTCGAGACCGAGGACTTCCGCGAGGGCGTCGCGGCGCTGCTCGCCAAACGCGAGCCCCGCTTCTCGGGGCGCTGAGCCCGCTACGAGCCGAGCGCGGCGTCGCACGCCGCGGCGCGGTACGCCTCGGACAGGCTCGGGTGGGTGAACACCTGATCGATCAGCTGATCGATCGTTCCCCCGGCCTGGATCAGCATCGCGCCTGCGTGGATCAGCTCCGTCGCGTCGCGGCCGACGATCTGCACGCCGAGCAGCCGGCGGTCGTCGCGCGCGTAGGTGAGCTTGATCAGGCCGCGGTCGTCGCCGTCGATCTGGCCGCGCAGCAGCTCCCCGAACCGCGCATGGCCGACGCCGTAGGGGACGTCGAGCCGCTTGAGGGCCTCTTCGATCAGCCCGACCACGGCGAGCTCGGGGATCGTGTACGCGGTCATCGGGCATTCGCTCTGCGGCGGCTCGCGCCCGACCGCGTGGAGGAGTGCCGAGCGGGCGTGATGCGGCGCCACGCTCGCGCGAAGCGGCGCGCCCACCACGTCTCCGATCGCGTACACGGCGGGCCGCGTCGTCTGGAAGAACTCGTCCACGACCACGAAGCCCTGCGAATCGACCTCGATGCCGATGCCGGAGAGCGCGGCGGCGTCGACGGAGGCCTCACGCCCCGCCACCACGAGCACGCGATCGCAGACCTCGCTGCGCCCGCTGCCGAGGCGCACCACGGCGTGCGGCTCGCCCCCGCCGAGCGAGACGTCGAGCTGCTCCACCTCCTCCTCGAGGGCCACCACGACGCCGAGCTCCTGCATCTCGCGGTGCAGCACCTCGAGGATCTCCGGGTCCGCGCAACGGAGCAGGCGCCGCCGCCGATCCACCAGAGTGACGCTCGCGCCGAGCGCCGCGAACAGGCAGGCGAACTCGCAGCCCACGACCTCCGCTCCCACGATCACCACGTGGCGCGGCCACGGCTCGCCCATCTGGAGCACGGAGTCGCCGTCGCACACCACCCGGTGGTCGAACGGGAAGCGCGCGGGATGGCGCGGGCGGCTGCCGGTCGCGATCACCACGTGATCCGCCGCGAAGAGCCCGCGCCCCTCGATCTCCACCTCGCCCGAAGCGCGCAGCGCGGCGCGGCCCTGCTCGAGCTCGACGCCCGCCTCCTCGAGGCGGCGCCGGCTCTCGCGCAGGTGCTGCTCGAGCAGCGCGCGATACCGCGCGGTCAGCGCGACACGATCGCCCTTCAGCGCGCTCGGGTCGCGCGCGGCGCCGCGCGCGCGTAGCCGCCGGCTCTCCTGCACGGCCGCGTCGCGGAGCAGCGCCGCTGCCAGCATGCCCGGCACGCCAGACTCGGCGCCGGGGACCGGCGCTGGATCCACCAGCAGCACCTCGAGGCCGAGCCTCGCGGCTTGGAGCGCGGCGCTGCAGCCACCGGGTCCGGCGCCGATCACGATGGCCCCGTAGCGCACGCGGCTCCTCTCTCGATCGGGTGGATCGGGTGGGCCCGAGCCCAGCTTGACCCGCTAGCAGCCAGCGTCGGCGCAACCCCGGAGGCGAAGGATCCGGGGAAGGCCCGAACTCGGAGGATCCTCGCACCCGGACGGAAGGGTTTGCCCAGCGGAGATCCCGTGATTTCCGTGGGTGAGCCTGTCGTTCTCCTGAGCTCGCGCCCACGGCGCTCAGGGGACGACGAGCCCTTCGCGGATCGCGATGCGCACGAGCGACGACGTCTTGTGCACGCCGAGCTTCCGCATCAGGCTGGCGCGGTGAGTCTCCGCGGTCTTGGGCGAATGCCCGAGCTGAGCGGCGATCTCCTTGCTCGAAAACCCTTCCGCGATGAGGGCGAGCACCTCGCGCTCGCGCTCGGTCAGCTGCGCGAGCGGGCTCCGCGTGGGCTGACCATGGCCGACCGCTTCGACGACGTGATGCGCCACGGCGGGGGAGAGGTATGCGCGGCCCGCCTGCAATGCGTGGATGGCTTCGATCAGCTCGGCGGCGGCGGCGCTCTTCACCACGTAGCCGAGCGCGCCCGCCTGCAACGCCGAGCGCACGCGCGCCCAATCCTCGTGCATGCTCAGGGCCAACACCTTCGTGCCGCAGCCGCTCTCGACGATTTGCCGAGTGGCTTCTTCGCCGGAGATCCCCGGCATCCAGAGATCGATCACGGCGACATCGGGCCGGTGCTGCTTGGTGAGCGAGACGGCCTCGCGCCCGTCTCTGGCCTCGGCGACGACGGTCACGTCGCCGCGGCTGTCGATCACGCGGCGCAGCGCCTCGCGCACCATGTCATGGTCGTCCGCGAGCAGAACCCTCGTCGGCACCCCGAACCTCCGCACAGCGAGGCGCATACTACGTAGGGGAAGCGCCGCTCACAACAAGGCATTCGAGGGGTGTCGTCTACAGTAAAACACCGATCCCGGCCGACTCAGGGAACCACGAGTCCGTCCCGGATCGCGATCCGCACCAGGGAGGAGGTCTTGTGCACGCCGAGCTTGCGCATCAGGCTCGCTCGGTGTGCTTCGGCCGTCTTCGGCGCGTGCCCGAGCTGAACCGCGATCTCCTTGCTCGACAGGCCCTCGGCGATCAGCACCAGCACCTCCCGTTCGCGCTCGGTGAGGTGCGCGAGCGGGCTGCGCCGCGGTTCGCCTCCGCCCACGGCATCCACCACATGTTGCGCCACCGCGGGTGAGAGGTAGGCGCGGCCTGCGCAGAGCGCGTGAATGGCGTCGATCAGCTCACGGAACCCTGCGCTCTTGACCACGTAGCCGAGCGCACCGGCCTCCAAGGCGGCTCGTACGTGCGTCCAGTCCTCGTGCATGCTGAGCGCCAGCACCTTGGTGCTCGAGCAACTCTCCGCGATCTGGCGGATGGCCTCCTCGCCCGACAGCCCGGGCATCCACAGATCGACGATCGCGACCTCGGGCGCGTGCGCTTTCGCCAGGGCGACGGCCTCATGTCCATCTCTCGCCTCGGCGACCACCGACATGTCGGCTCGGCTGTCGATCACTCGGCGCAGCGCTTCGCGGACCATGTCGTGGTCGTCCGCGAGAAGGACCCGAGTCTCCACGCTTCCCTCCTCCCGGCTTCTCATTCATCCCGCTCCATCAGGCGGCGCACCTGCTCTGCGTGAACGCGCATGCCGCAGCGCGCATAGCCGTCGGCGGCGCGAGTGGCGTAATGCACGGCGCGCGCAGCATCCCCTCGGCGCGCGCAGAGCTCGGCGAGGAACCCCTGCGCCTCCGCGAGACAGGGACGCAAGCCGAGCGCATCGCACTCGTTGGTGGCCTCGGCGAGGTAACCCTCGGCGTCCTCGGCGCGGCCCCCGTCGAGGCCCGTGGCGAGGCCGAGGACGGCGAGCGCCCGAGCCCGGATGCCGCGCGGCGCGTCGAGCGCGCGGCGTGCGAGCTCCGCCGCCGCCGCCAGCTCGCCCGTCTCCAGCGCGCCCCGTGCCCGATGGAGCAAGGTACTCGGCCATTGCGCGCCGAGCGGCGCCAGGGCCTCGAAGCGGTCGCGCGCGGCGCGGGCATCGCCCTGGAGGAGATGGGCATAGCCGCTCACGACGAGGGCGAGATAGCGGAGACCGACCTGGCCGGAGCGCCCGGCGAGCCCGTCGGCCTGCGCCGCGGCAGCCAGCGCGGCGACCGCGTCGCCTTCCGCGAGGAGCACGCGCGCGAGCGCGCCCTGCGCCGCGGCTCCGAGGAGATCGTTTCCGTCGTCGCAGGCCAACGAGAGTGCATCCTCGGCGGCCTCGCGAGCCTCTCCGAGCCGGCCCGCCTCGCAGTGGACGGCGCACTCGTTGTAGCGAGCCACGGCGAGGCTGGTGCGGTCGCCGCGCGCAGTCGCGTGCTCGGCCACGCTCCGGGCAGAATCCAGGGCACGCTCGAGCTGGCCGTCGAGGAGGTTGATCCGCGTGAGGAAGGACCACGCGAGAAGGCGGATGTCATCACCGTCCGCGACGTCCTGCGCCGCCCGCAGGCCTCGCTCGACGAGAGCGCGCCCGCGCGCGTGATCGTTCTCGTTCGAGAAGCGAAGCCAACCGGCCTGCACGTGCATCGTGGCCAGGCGGAGGCGGTCTTCCGCGCCCGCTCGCTCGGTGTCGATCGACTCGAGCACGGCCGCAGCTTCGCCCGTGCGATCGAGCGCGCCGAGCGCCGAGGCGAGCGCGAGCCCGACGTTGCTCTCGAGCGCGGGGTCCTCCGAGCCTACGCTGCGCAGCAGCTCGTAGGCGCGGCGGAGGTGCGCCACCGCCTCGAGCAGCGCGCGCAGCTCCACGTATGCGCGGCCGGCACGGAGCAGCTGCGGGATCGCGGCGTGCGCCTCACCGGCGAAGTCGTAGTGGCTGCCGATGCGCGACGCGCCTTCGGCGGTCACCGCGAACGGCCGCTTCGCGAGCGCATCCGCGATTCGTCTGTGCAACGACCTGAGCCGCTCGCGCACCAGCTGTGCTTCGGCGCCGGCCTGGACCACGCCGTGGCAGAAGTCGTACTCGCCGCCCGGCGTCGCCCGGAGCAGGCCGCGCGTGACGAGCAGCTCGAGCAGGGCGGGCGGCTCTCCGGCGAGGCCCGGCAGCACGTCACCCACCAGCTCGGTATCGAAGCGCTCGCCCACCACCGCCGCCATCTCGAGCACGCGCTTGGCGCTCTCGGGAAGCGCGTCGATCCGCGCCGCGACCACGCCCCAGAGCGTCTCCGGAATGCGCTCGCGCGCCCGCGCGAGCGAGAGCTCGAGGCGCGCGGCCTCGCGCAGGTCGTGTGTGCCGTCGCGCAGCGCACGCGCGACCTCCTCGATGAAGAGCGGGTTGCCGCCGCCGCGGAGACACGCGAGCTCCGCCAGGCCCTCGTCGAGGCCGCCGGACGCGACCTCGGCGAGGTTCCGCGCTTCGTGCGCCGCCAGCGCGACGAGCTCCAGCCGGTCCGCCGGCACTGACGCGCCCCAGTCGGCGGGCTGGTCGTCGCGCAGCGTCGCGACCACGGTGAGGGTGCCGTCGGGCGGCTCGGCCGTGAGGTGCTGCAGGAGCCTGCGCGACGAAGGGTCGATCCAATGAGCGTCGTCGAGCACGATCACCACGGAGCGCGCTGCGAGGAGCTCCGCGAGGAGGGCGCGAAGGGCGCGGGCGGCTGCGTGCGGCTCGCACGGCGTCGGGCCCCGGCCCTCGAGCGCGAGCGCCAGCTGCTCGGCCTGCTCCGCGCACGGGACTCCCGCGGGCCAGCGCCGCAGCAGATGGAGCCACGGCACGTAGGCGCGGCGAGCGCTCGCCTCGCGGCAGACGAGCTCGAGGACGACCACGGCCGGAGGCAGCCCGCGCAGCGCTTCCATCGCGAGCCGCGACTTGCCGATGCCCGCCTCGCCGCGCAGCTCGAGGCAACGCAGGCCGCCACCGCGGAGCAGGGCCCGGCGCAGCTGCGCGAGCTCGCCTGCGCGGCCCACGAACGGGGACATGCCGCGTTCCCGCTCCTCGCCGAGGCGAGCGCCCGCCTGCTTCTCGCCGATCAGCTCGAACACCCGAACGGGCTCGCTGAGCCCCCGCACATCGCGGATCCCCTGGTCGAGCAGCTCGAAGTCGCCCACGCGCCGGGCCGTCTCCTCGCTCACCAGGATCTGGCTCGGCGTGGCCAGCGCCTCGAGGCGCGCCGCGAGTCCCACCGTCGGCCCCTCGGCCGTGTAGTCGCGTCGCAGCTCGTTCCCGATCGCGCCGACCCAGACGAGGCCGGTGCTGACGCCGATGCGCACGGCGAACGGCACCCCGTAGCGCGCGCGCACCGACTCGGCGTATTCGCGGGAACGCGCGCGCACCTCGAGCGCGGCGCGCAGCGCCCGCGCCGCGTCGTCACCGCGCGCCCGCGGCGCGCCGAACAGCGCCATGAAGCCGTCTCCACGGAACTGATTCACGGTGCCGAGCTGGTCGTGCACCGCCTCGAGGGCGAGCGCGAAGAAGCCGTCCATCAGCGCGTGGATGTCCTCGGGGTCGAGGGCATCCGCAATGGCCAGCGACCCCGCCACGTCCGCGATCAGGACGGTGACTTCCTTGCGCTCACCCCCGTCCGCGTCACGGAACACGAGGACGTCGCGCGTCAGGTGCTGCGGGGTATATGGTGCAGCGCCCGACGTGTCGTCACGTCCGAGCGCCGCACCGCAATGCAGACAGAAGAGGCTTCGCGCGGGAAGACTCGTCTCGCCGCAGCCCGGGCAGCTCCGCACCGGCTCGCTCGTCGTGGCGCTACTCCTTGCCAGTGCCGACTACGTCCAGCCGGATCGCGAAGGGAGGCACGGCCTCCAGCGTCGGGATCCACGTGATCACGTAGGCGGCGTTGTCGGGATTCTCGGAGTCGGGGGCACCGACCCGAGCATCGGCCGCGTAGCGAAACGTGCCGAAGGCCTCGAGCGTCGCACCCGCCGTCGCATCATACCGGACGATCGCGTCCCAGAGCGTCCAGACGTAGCCGCTGCGCGAAAGATCGGGCAGACCGCTCGACGAGCCGGCCAGCACCGGCAGCCAGGCCTTCTCGAGCGGAACGTTGCGCTTCAGCACCACCGCCTCGCCGCCATAGATGATGGGCTCGGCCTTGGGCGAGCTGTCCGTCTTCGGCGCGATGCGCCACTCGCTCGAGGTGGAGCCGACGGGGAGCGGCAATGCGAGCACCAGGTCGTACACGGCGTCCACGTGCTCTTGAGGCCGAGGTGCGACGGCGATGTCCACCTGCCACACGCCCCGCCTGAGGTTGTGGTACGTGACGCTGCCCGCTGCATCGATCGCGTAGAGCGAAGTCGGCAGCCCACCCGAGGCGGCTCCGTCTTCCGTCGCCGACGCGGACGGAGCGACCGACAGACCCTCGGTGGCGCTCTCGTAGTAGCTCAGGTCCGAGCCCTGGGCGGCGAAGCCGCCATCGAACGCGAACGCGCTGCGCCCCGCCAGCAGGAGGCTCGCGCCCATCAGGAATGCTGCTCTACCGATGCTCATCATCACTCAGCTCCTCTAGAACGTTGGAAGAAACGCGCCGCCGCGATGGCGAGCGACGTGAGAAACCAGCAGGCGACCACGACGCGGTCGCCGATGCGCGTGTAGAGCGGCGCGGCGCCCGCCAGCCGCAGCGTGTGCGCGGCCGAGGCGGGCTCGCCCGCGCGCAGCTCGGCCACCACCTGCCCGCGCGCGTCGATCCAGAGCGTCGGCCCGCTGTTCGCGACGCGAACCACGGGCACGCGGTTCTCGATCGCACGGAGGCGCGCGACCCGCGCGTGCAGCGCGGCCGACCAGGCTCCCGTACCGGCCTCGTTCGCGATCGCGACGAGGAGGCGCGCGCCCGCGAGACGCAGCGCGCGGGCGAGCTCGGGATGGCTCGCGTCGATGCACACCAGCACGCCGAGCGACGCCGGCGCGGCGCCGGCCCTCGGGAGGAGCATCGGCGCCGACGCCTCGCCCCGGCCGAAGCGCCCCGGCCAGAGCCCGGCCTGCGCGAGCACGCGCGCGAGCGGCCCGTCCGGCGCGCGTTCGTAGACGGGCACCGGGTGGACCTTCTCCGCGACGACGGGCGTGTGGCCGTCGCTCGTGGCGAGGACCGCCGTGTTCCGCCAGCTCGCCTGTCCGGGCGCCGGAACTTGCCACGCGCCGGTCACAAGGGGCGTCTCGAGGTCGTGCGCGATCGCCGCGAGGAAGGCGTCGCCGCGTGAGCCGAGCGCGCGCTCCCACGCCGACTCCGGCCACACGACGAGGTCCGCGTGCTCGGAGAGCACGGGCTTCGTGAGATCGAGCAGCCGGCGGAGGTTGGTCTGGAGCCGGTCCGCGACGTGGCGCTCCCGCTCGTCGATCGCCGGCTGCACCGCCGCGACCCGCAACGAGCCGCTCGCTGTCTCCGGCCGGCCGCTCTGGAAGGCGGGCGCGAGCGGGGCCGCGAGCAGCAGGGCGAGCGCGCAGCGCGCCGGCGCCGGGATCCGAGGCCACAGCACCAGCCCCGCGTTGACGGCGACGATCCACGCCGAGAGCCCGTAGACGCCGAACACGCTCGCGCTCTGCACGAGCGACGGCCAGTCGGCGATCGCATAGCCGACGTGATTCCAGGGGACGGCGAGCAGCCACTCCTGGGAGCGCGCGAACTCGATCGCGACCCAGAAGCCCGGCGCGGCTGCGAGGGCGAGGGGCGGGGAGCGGCGCGCGAGCGCGGCGACGGCGAGCGCGAAGACGCCGAAGCTGAGCGACAGCACGGGGATCGCCAGGGCGAACGCGAGGGGCAGGGCGAGCCCCCCGCCCACCTGCGACTGGAACACCCAGCCGAAGCCCACCCCGAAGAAGAGCAGGCCGGCCAGGAACCCGTCGCGGAAGGCGAGCCGCAGCGGGCGCCGCCGCAGCAGCGATCGGAGCAACGGGGTGAAGCCGACGAAGGCCAGCGGGCCGAAGGGGGCCGGCAGGCTCGCGCCGGCCAACAGGGCACCCGAAACGAGGGCGGCGAGAGGCATCCCTGATCGAAGTGCAAGGGGCGTTCCGAGCACGAGACGCGATGGCAGGCGCTCGAGGGGGTGCAATGGCCGATCGATCATGTCAGAACGATGAGATCGCGTGTCTTCTTGACATGAGCTGATATGATCGAGCGCGTGACCGAGCTTCCGCTCCTCGACGCGCTCCGCCATGTCGACGTGCTGCGGCACCTGCCGCTCGCGGCGCTCGACCGGATGGCGAGCCGGAGCGAGCTCCGCCGCTTCGGGCCGGGCGGCGTGCTGCTCGAAGTGGGCACCGCGGGCGACGAGGTGCTCGTGCTGCTCGAAGGGCAGGTCACGGTGCGGCTGGCGCTCTCGGAGCGCGAGCAGCGCGCCGTCGCCGTCCGCCGCGCGGGCGAGCTGGTGGGCGAGATGGCCCTGATCGACGACCTGCCGCGCTCCGCCACGGTGACGGCCGAGACCGCAGTGCGCGCTCTCTGCATCCCGCGCGCCGCCTTCCTCGAGGCCGTGGGGGGGCATGCGGGAGCGGCTCTCGAATTGGTCCGCACGCTCTCGCTGCGCCTGCGCGAGAGCGACGCGGCACAGCTCGAGGTGCTGCGCGCGAAGGCGGAGCGACTGGCGAGTGCGAATCATCGGCTGTCGCGCGAGAACCGGCGGCTGCGCGTCGCGCTCGATCAGCGCTTCGGCTTCGAGGAGTTCGTGGGCTCGAGCGCGCCCGCCGAGGCTGCGCGGAGCGCAGCGCGCCGTGCGGCGGAGAGCGATCTGCCGGTGCTGCTCGTCGGCGAAACGGGCACGGGCAAGGAGCTGCTCGCGCGCGCGGTCCATGCGGGAAGCGAGCGGAGCGAGCGCCCGTTCCTGGCGCTCAACTGCGCGCTCTTCTCCGAAGCGTTGCTCGAGAGCGAGCTCTTCGGGCACGCGCGCGGCGCGTTTACCGGTGCTGCTGCGCTCAAGCTCGGCCTCGTCGAGGCCGCCGACGGCGGCACCTTGTTCCTGGACGAGCTCACGGACATGCCGCGCCCGATCCAGGCCGCACTGCTGCGCTTCCTCGAGCTGCGCGAGTTCCGGCGCCTCGGCGAGACCGAGGTTCGCTACGCCGACGTGCGCATCATCGCCGCCATGCAGCTCGACGTGAACGAGGCGATCGCGACGGGTCGCGTGCGCCGCGACCTCCACTTCCGCCTCGACGTGTTCCGGATCGAGGTGCCGCCGCTGCGCGAGCGCAGTGAGGATGTGCCCGAGCTGGCCGCGCGCATCGTCGACGAGGTGGCGAAGCGCCTCGGCTGCGAGCCTCTCACGCTCTCGCCGCCCGCGCTCGCGGCGCTCTGCCGGCATCCCTTCCCGGGCAACGTGCGCGAGCTGCGCAACGAGATCGAACGGCTCTACGCCATGCGTGGCGGCGGCGGCATCGTGGGCCCCGAAGAGCTCTCCGAGCGGATTCGCGTCGGCGAGGCGCAGAGCGCCGGGGGCTATGCCGAGGCGGTCCGCGCCTTCAAGCTGCAGCTGCTCCGCGATGCGCTCGCGCGCAGCGGTGGCAGCCGGACGGCGGCCGCCCGCGGGCTCGGCGTGCATCCGTCCAACCTGATGCGGATGATCCGCGAGCTCGGGATCGACGTGCCGGCGCCCACTCGCGCCGCAGACGCGCGGCCCAGGACGCGCGCGCGGTGGCGCCCCACGTGAGCGACCGTGAGCCGGTCGCGGCCCGACCCGTCGAGAGCGAGGAGCAGCTCAGCTGGTCGCGGCGGCTCGAGGCCGTCGGCCGGATGACGGGCGCGGTGGCGCACGAGTTCAAGAACCTGCTGCTCGTGATCAGCGGGCTCACCGATCTGGTGCTGAATCGGACGGACCTCGAGCGCTCGACGCGCCGCGATCTCGAGGAGATTCGCCGCGCAACCGAGCAGGCCGACGAGCTCACGCATCGTCTGTTCGCGCTCGCCCGCAAGCCGATCGCACGACCGCGCCCCGTCGAGCCGAACGCCCTGTTCCGCAGCATCGAGCGGCTGCTGGGGCGGCTGCTCGGCGAGAAGATCCTGCTTCGCGTCGATCTCCAGGAGGGCCTCGGCTCCGTGTGCGTCGACCCGGTGCAGCTCGAGCAGGCGCTGCTGAACCTCGTGCTGAACGCACGCGATGCCCTGCCGCAGGGCGGCGAGATCCGCCTCAGCACGCGCCGGGTCGAGCTCGCCCCCGGCAGCGCCGGCGCGTTGCGCCCCGGGCGCTACGCGGCGCTGCGTGTCACCGACGACGGGACGGGCATGGACGAGGAAACCCGCGCCCACATCTTCGAGCCGTTCTTCAGCACGAAGGATCCCGACCGCGGCTCTGGGCTCGGGCTCCCGCTCGTGCAGGCCTTCGTCGCCCAGGCGGGCGGCGAGATCCACGTCAGCAGCGGCCTCGGGACGGGCACCACCGTCGAGCTGCTGCTGCCCGAGCTCGACGCGCCGAAACCGAGCCGGGCGAGCTGAGCGGCTTCACGGCGCGGCTCTAGCCGCGCCTCGCCCCCGTGCCGGGGCGCTTTGGGGCTCCCCACTCAAGTCTGTGACGGGGATCGCCGATCGCCTCCGGGTTTCCCCGGAGGTCCGCCCATGCTTCGGATCAGGTCCAGCCTCTCGATCGCCGCGCTTTTACTCGCCCAGGCCGCCAGCGCAGCCCCCGTCGTGGTCGAGTACTTCGCCGACGCGAAGGCGTTCAAGGGCACGGCCTCGACCGACGTCCTGACCTTCGAGCTCTTCGATGACGACCAGTGCACGAGCCTGATCGGCAGCGATTACGTCTTCGCCGGTGACGGGATGGTTCAGTACTACGTCGACAAGACGCAGCACGCGACAGGTACACCGAAGCTGCCGAAGTCGGTGCGGCTGCACGCGATCATCGACGCGCCGACCACCACCACGGCCCCGTACCTCCGGGTGACGGGTGGCGGCGTCGTCGGCATCCCGAACAACTGCCAGCTCCAGGGCGGCAGCCCGGTCGTGGCAGGCCCGCAAGGTCCGCAGGGCGACCCCGGCCCCGCCGGCGCGGTCGGTCCGCAAGGCCCGCAAGGCAATCCCGGACCCGCCAGCCCGCCCGGCCTCGATGGTCCGCCGGGCCCGCAGGGCCCGGCAGGCCCGGCCGGTGCGCAGGGTCCGGCGGGTGCGGACGGTGCGGTGGGTCCGCAGGGTCCCGCTGGCGCGAATGGCGCCGACGGTGCAGTGGGTCCGCAGGGCCCGGCCGGTGCGCAGGGTCCGGCGGGTGCAGATGGTGCGGTCGGTCCGCAGGGTCCGCAGGGCGATCCCGGTCCGGCCGGTGCAGCCGGTCCGGCGGGTGCGGACGGTGCGGTGGGTCCGCAGGGTCCTGCTGGCGCGAATGGCGCCGACGGTGCAGTGGGTCCGCAGGGCCCGGCCGGTGCGCAGGGTCCGGCGGGTGCAGATGGTGCGGTCGGTCCGCAGGGTCCGCAGGGCGATCCCGGTCCGGCCGGTGCAGCCGGTCCGGCGGGTGCCGATGGTGCAGTCGGTCCGCAGGGTCCGGCTGGTGCTGATGGTGCGGTGGGCCCGCAGGGTCCGGCCGGTGCGCAGGGTCCGGCGGGTGCAGATGGTGCGGCCGGTCCGCAGGGTCTGCAGGGCGATCCGGGTCCGGCCGGTGCAGCCGGTCCGGCGGGTGCCGATGGCGCAGTCGGCCCGCAGGGTCCGGCTGGTGCTGATGGTGCGGTGGGCCCGCAGGGTCCTGCTGGCGCGAACGGCGCCGACGGTGCAGTGGGTCCGCAAGGTCCGGCGGGTGCACAGGGTCCCGCTGGTGCCGACGGCGCTGCAGGGACCGCAGGGTCCGGATGGTGCCGACGGCGCGGTCGGTCCGCAGGGCCCGCAAGGTCTTGCTGGCGCGGATGGCGCGGATGGCGCGGACGGCGCAGTGGGTCCGCAAGGTCCGGCGGGTGCGCAGGGTCCCGCTGGCGCCGACGGTGCCGTGGGACCGCAGGGTCCGGCAGGCGCACAAGGTCCGGCGGGTACCGATGGCGCCGATGGCGCGGTCGGCCCGCAAGGTCCGCCCGGTCCCGCTGGCGCCGATGGCGCCGACGGTGCAGTGGGTCCGCAAGGCCCGGCCGGGTGCCACAGGGTCCCGCTGGTGCGGATGGCGCTGACGGTGCAGTCGGTCCGCAGGGTCCGGCGGGTGCGCCGGGTCCCGCCGGTGCGGATGGCGCCGATGGCGCCGACGGTGCGGTGGGTCCGCAAGGTCCGGCGGGTGCGCAGGGTCCCGCTGGTGCGGATGGCGCCGATGGCGCCGACGGTGCGGTCGGTCCGCAGGGTCCGCAGGGCAATCCGGGTCCGGCGGGTGCCGACGGCGCGGATGGTGCCGTCGGTCCGCAGGGTCCCGCGGGCGCCAACGGAGCGGTCGGTCCTCAGGGTCCGCAGGGCCCGGCCGGTCCCCAGGGTCCCGCGGGTGCGGATGGTGCGGACGGTGCCGACGGTGCGAATGGCACGAGCGGATCGCTGATCGGCGGCAACCACCCCAACCAGGATCCCGCCACCAACACGTTCCTGATGCCGTGGGACATCACGCAGTCGACGACCGAGGGGAACGTGAACGTGCCGGTGTCGTCGGGCCGAGCGAGCAAGCTGGTGTTCGTCGTATCGCCGGCCCTCGCAGGCGGCGACACGGCCACTCTCGCGGTGCGCAAGAACGGCGTCGATACGGCGCTCACCTGCACGATCGCATCGGGCCAGAGCACGTGCTCGAACCTGGTGAGCTCCGTGACGTTCGCGGACGGCGACCTGCTCTCGCTGCGCTACGCCGAGACCGGCGCTCCCAACTCCCGCATCAAGTACTCGATCCTCTACCAGGCGCCGTAGGCGTTCGCAGAGGCGACGGCCCGGCGGGTGCGCACCCGTCGGGCCGCTCGTCGCTCGCTTGTCAAAAGCTGCCGACTCGCCGACTCTCGCCGAGCCATGGACCTCCGCTACGGCCCCGAGTACGAGTCGTTCCGCGCCGGGCTGCGCGCGTTTCTCGCCGCGCACCGCGCGGCAGCGCCGCGCGAAGGCGGCGGCCTCGGGCTGCTCACCGACACGAAGCTCGCCCCCTGGCAGCGTCTCCTGATCGAGCGGGGCTACGCGGCGCGCACGATTCCGCGCGAGTACGGTGGCGGCGGCTTCGGCGCCGATCCGCTGATCGCCGCGATCATCGCCGAGGAGTTCCGCGCGGCCGGCGTGCCGGGCCCCGCCTCGGGCCAGGGCATCGACATGCTCGTCCCCACGCTGCTCGAGCACGGCACGGAGGAGCAGAAGCGGCGCTGGATCCCGCCGACGGTGCGCGGCGAGCTGATCTGGTGCCAGGGCTACTCGGAGCCCGGCGCCGGCTCGCGACCTCGCGAGCCTCACCACGCAGGGACGAATCGAAGGCGACACGATCGTCGTGAACGGCCAGAAGATCTGGACGAGCACCGCGCACGTCGCACAGATGATGTTCGGCCTCGTGCGCACCGAACCCGAGGCGAAGAAGCACGCCGGGATCTCGTACGTGCTGATCGCGATGGACACCCCGGGCATCGAGGTGCGCCCGCTGCGCACGATGACCGGCCACGCCGAGTTCAACGAGGTGTTCTTCACGGACGTGCGCGTGCCGCTCGCCAACCTGGTGGGCCGGCGCGGCGAGGGCTGGAAGATCGCGAACACCACGCTGCGCCACGAGCGCGACATGCTCGGCAGCGCGTCCACCAGCGAGGGCCTGTTCCACGGCCTCGTGAAGACGCTCTCCGAGGAGCGCGTCGACGGGCGGCCCGCGCTCGAGGATCCCCGGCTGCGCGACCAGCTGGCCGCGATCCAGGCGCGCACGCTCGCGATGCGCTGCCACGCGATGCGGCTCCTCACGGCGCGCGTGCGCGGCGAGTCGGCGGGCGTGGCGGGCCTCGTCACCAAGCTGAACGGCTGCCAGCTGAACCACGACCTCGCCGGCCTCGCGATCGACGGCATGGGCGAGGCGGGCGCGCTCTCGCGCGACTCTGCTCGCTCGCGCGACGGCGGGCGCTGGCTGTTCCACTGGATGTTCCAGCTCGGCCTCGTGATCGGCGGCGGCACCGCGCAGATCCAGAAGAACATCATCGCGGAGCGCGGCCTCGGCATGCCGCGGGAGCCGCGCGCTTGAGGTTCGGTCTCTCGGACGAGCAGCGCCTGCTCGACGACAGCGTGCGGCGCTTCCTCGCCGAGCGGCTGCCGATCGCGCGCGTGCGCGAGCTGCGCGACGCCGGCGGCGTCTTCGACCGCGATGCCTGGAAGGAGCTGGCCGCGCTCGGCGTGGTGGGCTGCCTCGTGCCCGAAGCGTTCGGCGGGGCAGGGCTCGGCGTGCTCGAAGCCGCGGTGATCGCGACGGCGCTCGGTCACGGCGCGGCGCCCTTGCCCTTCCTCGGCGCCTGCGTGATGGCGCCGCTGCTGCTGCGTGAGCTCGGCTCGAGAGAGCAGCAGGAGAGCTGGCTGCCGCGAGTCGCGGCGGGCGAGGCCCGCCTCGCGGTGGCGGCGGCCGAGCGGGTGGAGCGGCGGCAGGGCGCCGGCGTGCGCGAGGCGGCCGGGCGGCTCGACGGAACCTCGCTGTTCGTGATCGACGGCGTCGGCGCGGACGCCTTCCTGGTGCCGTGCGGCGACGACCTCTGGCTGGTCGCCGGCCGCGGCGCCCGGCCTCGAGCGGCTGCCCCTCGCCACGCTCGATGCGACCCGCTCGCTCGCCGAGCTGCGCTTCCGCTCGGTCGAGCCCGCCGAACGGATCGGGCCCGCGGGCGGCGCGGGTGCGGCGCTCGACCGCGCGATCGACGTGGCGCGCGCTCTGCTCGCGGCGGATCTGCTCGGCTGCTGCGACCGCGCGCTCGAACTGGCGGTGGCATACGCGATGCAACGCCGGCAGTTCGAGCGGCCGATCGCGTCGTTCCAGGCGGTGAAGCATCTCTGCGCCGAGATGGCGGCGCAGATCGAGCCGGCGCGAGCGCTCGTCTGGTACGCCGCGCACGCGTTCGACGCGCTGCCCGAGGAGGCTGCGCTCGACGCGGCGCTCGCGAAGGCGCACCTCGCGGAAGTGGCGACGTTCGTGGTGCGCACCGCCACCGAGGTGCACGGCGGCATCGGCTTCACCGACGAATGCGATCTCCACTTCTGGTTCAAGCGCGCCGCGCTGGGCCGCCAGCTGCTCGGCGGGCCGACGCGTCTCCGCGCGCGCGCCGCCGAGCTGCAAGGCTGGACGTCATGAGCGAGCGGGCGGTGATCGTCGGCGCCGGCCAGCTGCGGCGGCGCCCGGGGCTCGACTTCCCCGAAGCGGACTGGGAGCCGCAGGAGCCCGTGACCGTGGTGGCCGAGGCGCTGCGCCGCGCCGCCGCCGACGCGGGCCGGCCGAGCCTGATCGAAGAGGCCGACGCGATCGGCTGGGTGCCGGCGGTGTCGTGGGGCTACGAGGATGCGCCGGCGAGCCTCGCGAAGGCGCTCGGGCGCGGCGCGCCGCGCACCGGCTGGGCCTGCGCGCCGGGCGGCGACGGCGGCGTGCAGGTGCTGAACGACGCGGCCAACCGCATCGCCGCGGGCGAGGTGAAGATCGCGCTGGTCGGCGGCTGCGAGGTGCTCTACAGCCGCCGCCGCGCACGCGCGCAGGGCGTCGAGCTCGAGCAGGCGTGGACGCCGGGCGGCTCGAGCCTGCGCTTCGTCGGCGGCGACGCGATGCGCTTCTCGAACGACCTCGAGCGCCGGCACGGCGTCGTGAATCCCGTCTCCGCGTATCCGTTCCTCGAGAACGCGCTGCGCGCCGCCGCCGGCCGCAGCATCGACGAGCACCAGGCGTTCCTCGGCCGCCTCTACGCGCGCTTCGCGGAGGTCGCGAGCAAGAATCCCTACAGCTGGTTCCCGGAGCCGCGCAGCGCGGCGGACATCGCGACCGTCACCGAGAAGAATCGCTGGGTCGGCTTCCCGTATCCGAAGAACATGAACGCGATCATGGAGGTCGACCAGGCCGCCGCGTTGGTGGTGATGGCGGCGTCGGAGGCGGATCGCCTCGGGATCCCGCCCGAAGCGCGCGTGACCTTCCTCGGCGGTGGCCGCTCCGTGGATGGCTGGAGCGTCTCGGAGCGCGCCTTTCTGGCGCGGAGCCCGGCGTACGCCGCGGCGGCCCGCGAGACGATGCAGCACGCGGCGCTCCGGCCCGAGGACGTGGACCTGTTCGACTTCTACAGCTGCTTCCCGTGCGTGGTCGAGTTCGCGCTCGATGCGCTCGGCCTCTCGCCCGACGACCCGCGCGGCGTCACGCAGACGGGCGGCCTCGCGCAGCACGGCGGGCCCGGGAACGCCTACTCGCTCCACGCGCTCGCGAACATCGCGACGGCGATGCGCAGCCGGCCGAACAGCGTCGGTTGGGTGTCGGCGCTCGGCATGACGGCGACGAAGCACGCCGTGTGCGCGCTCTCGAACGACCCGCAGCGCATCGCGGCGTCGGACGGCCTCGCCACGGCCGTCGAGCTGCCGCCCGCCGAGAAGAACGGGCCGCCGCTCGTCGAGCGCCCGCGCGGCAGGGCCGCGGTCGAGAGCTACACGGTGCTGTTCGATCGCGCGAACCGGCCGACGCAAACCATCTTCATGCTGCGCCTCGAGGACGGCCGCCGGAGCCTCGCGCTCGGCGGCATCACGCCGGACGTCATCGAGCGCGTGACGACGCGAGAAGGCGTGGGCATCCGCGGCGTCGTGAAGCCGGGCGAAGGCGACGAGCCGAACCGCTTCGACTTCGACGAGGCGCCGGCCTAGGCCTCGCCCTCCGCCCAGGCGCGGATCAGGTGATGCGCGATCGCCATCGGCGGCGGCACCGCGAGTCGCGCCGTAGGAGCGGCCAGCGCGGCGCGCACCTCGTCCTTCGTGAACCAGTCGGCGGCCTCGAGCTCCGAGCGGTCGACGACGATGTCGCGGGTGCGCGCCTCGGCCGTGCAGCCGAGCATCAACGACGCCGGGAACGGCCACGGCTGCGAGGCGAGGTAGCGCACGTTCGCGACCGTGAGGCCGGCCTCCTCGGCGACCTCGCGCTGCACGGCCTCCTCGAGCGTCTCGCCACCCTCGACGAAGCCGGCGAGCGCGGAGAAGAACGGGTGCGGCCACGCGGGCTGGCGGCCGAGCAGGCAGCGCTCGCCGTCGAGCACGAGCATGATCACGACGGGGTCCGTGCGCGGGAAGTGCTCCGTCGAGCACGCGCCGCACCAGCGCGCCCAGCCGCCGTCCTTCGGGCGCGTCGCCTCGCCGCAGCCGGGGCAGAAGCCGTGGCGCGCGTGCCAGTCCAGCAGGTGGCGCGCCTGCGCCGCGATCGCCGCGTCGCCGGGCGGCAGCAGCCCCGCGACCGCGCGCAGCTCCGGGAAGTGCGCGACGCCTTCGAAGCCGAACTCCGCGAGGGGCTCGGGCCGGTCGGAGAGATCCGCGGCGAAGTGCGCGACGCCGTCGGCGACGCCGAGGAACACCGGCTCCGGCGCGGCATCGCGTCCGTCGAGCAGCGCCGGTGTCGCCCACGCCAGCTTCGGCGCGTCACCGCTGCGCACGAGCGGAGACAGGCGCCACACGGGCAGCACGCGCGTCGCATCCTCGGAGAGCCGTTCGCGCAGCCACGCGGCGTCTCGACGCCGCGGATTCGCGCGGTCGAGCGCGCTGCCGCTGAACACGATCTGCTTCATGCGGCGCGAAGACTACTTGGTCGTGAGCGCCCGACGACCGCCTCGAAGGCCTGGTCCGCGAGGGCGACCAGCTCCGCGTCGGTCCGGTCCTGGATGGGATGCTCGACGTACACGGCCGCCGGGTCGGCGCCGAGCGCGCGCGCCTGGGCCTCGGCCCCGTCCGTGAAGGCGACCGTCGCCACGAAGACGCCGGGCACACCTCGGGCCTCGAGGTCCGCGATGTCGTGCACACTGCACGACGTGCAGCTCCCTCAATCGGCGAGGGCTTCGATCACCGCCCCGCACTCGACGGCGATCTGCTGGCGCAGATCGACGGGCGCGGGCTTCGTGAAGGTGGGCTTCCGGTAGCGGCGGATCGCGGCGCCGCGCGGCCGTGAGGCGCGTCTCGAGTCGGTCGAGGAACACGTCGCCGCGCGCCTTCGAGATGTCGAGCAGGCCGACCGTCACGCCCGCGCAGCCCCGGCAGCCGCGGCAGCCGCGCGCGCTGCGCGGGCGAGCGCTCGTGCGTCGGATCGAGCAGGACGTGCGGCACGCGCCGATCCTACCGCGTGATAGGATGCGACGGGAGGCGCCATGGCGGTCATCCAAACGGTCACGGGCACCACGACGCCCGAGCGGCTCGGCACCACGCTGATGCACGAGCACCTGGTGATCGGCTATCCGGGCTGGGAGGCGCACACCAACGAGCCCGGCCCGAGCCGCGCGCGAGAACCTCGCGCGCTGCGTCGACCAGATCGAGGAGCTGAAGGCGGCCGGCGTGACGGCGATGCTCGACCCGTGCCCGAACGATCTCGGGCGCGACGTCGAGTTCATGGCGGAGGTCGCGCGCGCACGAGCTTCCAGCTCATCTGCGCCACCGGCCTCTACAAGGAGGCGGAGGGCGGCACGGCGTACTGGCACTTCCGCACGAACTTCGGCCCCGTCGTGGACGCGATGGCCGAGCTGTTCATCCGCGAGCTCACCGAGGGCATCGGCTCGACCGGCATCAAGGCCGGCATCATCAAGGTGGCGACGGGCCCCGGGCAGATGAGCGCGTACGAGCGGCAGATCTTCGAAGCCGCGGCGAAGGCGTCGGTGGCGACGGGCGCGCCGATCACCACGCACACGGACCAGGGCACGCGTCGGCGACGAGCAGCAGCGCCTGCTCACCGAGCTGGGCGTGCCGGCGCACCGCATCATCATCGGGCACTCGTGCGGCACCTCGAACCACGAGTACCACCTCGGCCTCGCGCGCGCGGGCTCGTACCTCGGCTTCGATCGCTTCGGCCTCGACATGATCCAGCCCGACGCCGAGCGCACGGCGTCGCTGCTGAAGCTGATCCAGAAGGGTGCGGGAGATCGCGTGGTGGTGTCGCACGACTCGGTGTGGTGCTGGCGCGGCACGCCGATCCCGAAGGCGATCACGCTCGCCGCCGCGGGCGCCGGCAGCTGGCACCCGCTGCACTTCGTGCGCCACATCGGGCCGAAGCTGCGCGAGGGCGGCGCGAGCGAGGCGCAGGTGCGGGCGCTGCTCGTCGACAATCCGCGGCGCTTCTTCGCCGGCGAGAAGCTCCCGGCGCTCGCTTAAGCGAGGGTGGCGGTTCCGGCGGAGATCCGCAGCGCGCGGCTCGACAGCTCTTCGCGCGTGCCGAGCTCGGCCAGCGCGGGGTCGTCGCTCGCGGCCAGCGTCCGCCGGCCGTCGGGCAGATCGCATACGAACGCGGCGCGGGCCGCGCGCTCGCCCTCGAAGAGCACGGTGTAGCCGGCGATGCGCGCAGGCCCGTCGGCGGCCTCGACGAGCGGAACGGCCGCCTGCTCGCGCGGCGGTCTCGGCGCTCACGTCGAAGAAGCGGAAGCCGGCGCCGGGCGGACGCGAGGCCCAGAGCGAGACGCCCTGCTTCGTGAGGAGGCCGCTCACCGCCGTGACGAGGCCGCTGCTCCCCGGCGCGGCGCGCAGCTCCGCGCGCCATCTTCGCGAGCGCCTGGAGCACGAAGTTGTTGAGCGGACCGCCGGCGAAGGTCATGCCGCCCGTCACCGTGAGCGGGCGCGCCTCGTCGATGCCGAGCTCGCGCGCCTGCACGCGCACGGCCACCGGGAAGCAGCTGTAGAGCTCGAGCCGGTCGAGCTCCGCGGCGGCGAGGCCTGCGTGCGCGAACGCGCGGCGCCCGGCGTGCGCGAAGCCGGGCACGCGCTCGAGCGCAGGCCGCGCGGCGAGCGGCAGCATGTGGTTCGAGTCGGCCACGGCGAGCGGGTACACGAAGCGCTCGTCGCGGAGCCCGAGCCCGCGCGCCGCTTCGAGCGAGCACAAGATGAGGCCGGCGGCCTGGTCCACGTTCCACTGCGAGGTGTGGAGCTTCGTGTACGGGAAGGCGAGCATGCGGTTGCCGCGGCCGGGCCCGCGGATCTCGGCGGCGGAGTGCGCCGTCGCGGTCCCAGGCGTCCGGGTTGCCTGCGGCCACTGCGCTCGAGCGCGCCTGCAGCGCCGCCACCGCGTCGCGATGCGCGTCGAGCGACTGCTTCTCCGCGAAGCGAAGTGCGTTCTCGATCACGGCGTACTGCGACACCGGCGTGTGCGAGCCCCACCTTCACCTCGAGCGGGCTGATGATCTCGGCGTGCGGCCGCAGCACCTCGTCGGGCGTGCTCGCCGCGAGCCGGGTGAGCGGCGCCTCGACGCCGAGCTGCTGCGCCCGCTGCGCGCGGTGGCGCGCCTCGCCACCGGCCACGAGCACGACGTCCGCGCGGCCCTCGACGATGTCGCGCGCGGCGGCGCCGAGCAGCGTCGTCTGGAGCACGCCGATCTCCGCGACAGCTGGTGCGCGCCGCGCTCGCGCCGAAGCGCTCGGCGAGCGCCCGCCCGGGATCGGCGTAGTCCCAGAAGCCGCGCGGGATGCGGATCGAGCCGGCGCGCGCGAGGAGCGCGCGGCTGCCCGCGTCCTCGGCCGCGCGCTCGAGCGCGTCGCCCATCAGCAGGAGCGGCTCCCGCGCCTCGCGCGGGTCCTCCGCGCGCTGCTGCACCACGCCGACGCCGACCAGGACCGGGGTGCGGGGGTGGACGGGCATCGGGCTCTCCTCGGACGCCGCGTCTGGCCGCGGCTCGGCTGGGCACGGATGCTGCCGGGTCCTGCGCAGGGAGGCCATCAGCCGGCTCCCTGGGAGGCCATCATGCCGGCTCCGACTCTCGACGTGCGCGGCTTCTCGCACGTCTGCATCAACGTGTCCGACGTCGAGCGCTCGCTCGCGTTCTACCGGGACGTGCTCGGCCTGCGTGTGATCTTCGACGTCGCGCTCTCGGGCCAGGGCATGGAGTCCGTGACGGGCGAAGCCGGCGCGCGCGGCCGGATGGTGGGCTGCCTGGTGCCGGGCAGCCGGGTGACGATCGAGCTGCTCGGCTACGGGCACCGGACGGAGGCGCCGCGGCGCGCGCCTCCGGCTCCCACCGGCTACTCGAACCTCGCGCTCGCCGTGGCCGACCTCGGCGCCGCGCGGGCCGCGCTCGAGGCGCGCGGTGCGCGCCCGTCGCCGCCGGTCGAGGTCGGCGGCGTCCGCATGTTCTTCGTTCGCGATCCCGACGGCACGCCGCTCGAGCTCATCGAATTTCCCGGTGGCGCGCTGTCGTCTGCGGAGCACAACGGGGCGTGAGCTTCGATCCCCTAGGGGCGTTCTGCCTCTGCTCCCTCCCTACCCACTCCCGGGAGGGCCGGATCGAAGGCGGACGAGGAGTCGACGTGCAGCTGGATGGCCGACTACGCAAGACCCCGCGCCAGGCGCGCTCGCGGAGCACCGTCGAGGCCATCCTCGAGGCGGCCGAGCGCGTGCTGCGCAGCGACGGCTACGACGCCGCGTCGACGAACCGCGTGGCGCGCGTGGCCGGCTTCAGCGTGGGCTCGCTGTATCAGTACTTCGACGACAAGCAGGCGGTCGTGGGCGCGCTCGTCGACCAGACGCTGCGCGCCGAGGCGGAGCGCATCGCGCAGCTGCTCGACGAGCTCGTGAGGCTCGAGGCGAGCACGGCGCGCGAGCGCGCGGTGCGGGCGGTGCTCGCGGAGCGGCTCGGCAAGGCGCACCTGCTGCGGATCCTCGACGCCCACGGGCCCGAGCTGTGCTCCGAGGCGCCGCTCCTCCACGTGCTGCGCGTCCAGGCCGGCGTGCTCGCGGATCCGCTGCATCGCCTCGCGGCCGCGCACTTCTCCGAGCCGTTCCGCGGCGGCTTCGACGAGGGGCTCGCCGTGACCTCGCGCTTCGTCCACGTCCTCGGCTATGCGCTCGCGGTCGATGCGCCCGAGCACATCGACCGCGAGGCGATCGCGCGCCACGCGGTGGAGGCGATCGCGGCGCTCGCGCAGGGTCGGGCGCCGCTCGCGCCCGTCGCGAGCGCGCTGCGCGAGGCGTGGAGCCGCGGGAGCGGCGCGGCCTTCGCCGACGCTCCGGCCCGGGCGCGCCGCGTGCGCGAGTCGCGCTCGGCCCTGATGCGCGGCGTCGAGCTTCCGCCCGCCGCCCTCGAGCCCACCGTCTGCCTCGTCGCCGCCCTCGGCGAAGTCGTCGCCGAGCTCCGCGACTCCCCCGCTCCGCACCTGGATCCCAGCTCGCATCCAGGAAGCCGCGGGCCGCCTCCTCCAAGCGTCCCTCGACGTCGCAACGCGGTAGCCGCCGCGAGAGGAGTTCACGCCGCACGCATCTGCCGGCGGCCTTCCTCGTCGTCCGTCGCGGCGTCCAAGACGCGGCGTCCAAAGCTGGTGCCCGGGGCAGGGTTCGAACCTGCACGGCCTCCCTAGGGGCCAGGCGATTTTAAGTCGCCTGCGTCTACCGGTTTCGCCACCCGGGCGGGAGAGGCCTAGACGCCGTCGAGGCGTAAGCGCGTGCGCACGGCGTCCACCTCGAGCAGCTCGTCGAGCGCGTCGCGGTCGAGCAGCGTCGTGCGCTGGTAGCCGAGCCCGGGGCTCTCGATCTCGAGGCGGAAGATCTCACGGGGCGTCTCGAAGATGCGGCGCGCGCGCACGGTGGTGGCGCCGTCCTGGATCTCGAGGCGCAGCGAGTCGATCAGACGCTCGAGCCGGCGGCTGCGACGCAAGCCCGGCTCCTGGGATGCCTCCCAGGCTCGGGCGCGGCTCGCGATCCGGAAGCTGCCTCGGTGCACCATGGCCGGCCCAGCATATCGCGTCACTCCCGGCCCGCTCAGCCGTCGTCCGAAGAATCCGCGGGGCCCGCGGCGCGGTGGAGGATGCGCTCGATCGCAGCGCGGGTCGCGGGGCTCGGCAGCACGAACTCGACCCCGACGCCGCCCGGGTCGGGCGTGCCGACCGGGACACCCGGCTTCTGCCACGCCACGCGCGCGAGCGCCTCGATGGGCGGCGCGCCGTCCGGGCCGTGGATGCGGACCACCAGGCGGCGACCGGGGCGCGGCGGGTCCGCGGTCGCGATGAACATTCCGCCGCTGGAGAGGTTCCCGCAGAGCTCCCGGCACTCGCGGAAGTAGGGACGGCCCGTGCGCGGGTCGGTCTCGGGATCGATCGTCGAGACGTCGACCGGCACGCGCAGCGCGACGCGGGGGTGGCGCCGGGTCGGGGCGAACTCGCTCATGGACGTCCTCCGCTCTCTCGTTTCGGGCTCGCTCACCGGCAGCTTGAGCGCAGGAACGCCGCAGGCGGCTCAAGCGCACGCCGCGAGCCGACGATGAGCCGTCGGGCACGAGCGGGCGGGAGGGGGCGATGACGCCCGACGAGATCTGGATCGAGAGCCTCGGGCTCGCCGAGCGCGAGCGCCTCGGGCTCGATCCGAAGGACCGCTTGCTCGCGCTCGAGGTCTCCCCGAGCCACGTCACGTTCGCGCGGATCCGGCCGGGCGACGAGCACCCGCGGCGCGGCAAGCCCGTGCTGCGGGCCGAGCTCTCGACGCTGTCGCTGGCGGCGCTGCTCGACTCGCTGCACGCCGCCGAGCGCTCGGGCCTGCTCCAGTACGTCCACCGCGACCACTCGAAGTGGATCTACCTGAACCGCGGAGAGGTCGTGTTCGCGGCCTCCAACCAGCGTGTCGATCGGCTCGGCGAGTGTCTGCTGCGCGCCGGCGTGCTCACGCTCGAGCAGCTCCGCGAGGCGGAGCGGCGCTTCACGCCGCCCGATCGCTTCGGCAAGGTGCTCGTCGAGCAGGGCTTCGTGACGCCCCGCGAGCTCTGGAACGGCGTGAAGTACCAGGTCGAGGAGATCGTGCGCTCGCTGTTCGCGATGCCGGCCGGCACGATCTGGTTCTGGGAAGGCGAGCTGCAGCCCGACAACGTGGTGAGGCTCTCGCTCGAGACGCGACGACTCGTCGCCGAAGGTATCCAGCGCAGCGAGGAGCTGCGCAAGTTCCTGAGCGTGCTCGACGACCCGTGCGTGCGCCTCGCGCGCACGGCCGGCTTCGACGGGCAGCTCGCCGGGATGGAGCGCGCCATCGTCGATACGATCGAGGGCGAGCGTCCTTTCGCCGGACTCTGCGAAGCGCTGGAGCTCGACCGCGAGGCGGCGGCGCGAAGCATCCAGCTGCTGCGCTTGGTGGGCGCGGTGAAGCTCGTGCGCCTCGCGCCTTCTGCGCCGGGCGAGGAGCGCAGCGCCGCCGAGCAGGACGAGCTCCGCGCCCAGGCCCTCGCCGGCCTGAAGCTGATCTCCGAGCTGCGCGCGCGCGTGATGGAGGCGGACCGCAACGCCTCGGTGGACGAGCGGTTGGCTCGGGTGCTCGACGACGCGACCGGCCGCTTCCCGGCGCTGCTCACCGGGATGCGTTCGGGCCCCGGCAGCACGCTCGACCCGGAGAAGGTCGCGCTGCGCGCGGGCAAGCTGCCGGGTGACCGCGGCGCGACGCTGGCCGCAGCGCTCGGCGAGCTCGTCGCCTACCTCGAGTTCGAGATCATGAATCACCCGCAGATCGACGATCCGGAGACGCTGCTGCGAGGGCTCGGCCCGCTGCGGCAGATGCTGGCGGGCTGAGAGCACGTCATCCTGCGCCGCCATGGAGGCGCTCTCGGGATTCCACTGCGTGCGCGAGGCGCTCCGAGCGCGACGCCGTCGCCTGGTGCGCGTATGGATCCGCTCGCCCGAGCCCCGGGGCGGACGCGAGATCCTTGCCCTGGCCGAGGCGGCGGGGGTGCCGGTCGAGTGGGGCCCCGACTCGGAGCTCGAGGCGAAGCTGCCGCCGGGCAGCCGGAGCCAGGGCCTGATCCTCGAGGCCGAGGCGATCCCCGAGCTCGAGCTCGCGGCGGCGCTGGCCCTGCCCGTGGAGGAGCGCCCGCTGCTCGTGGCGCTGGACGGGGTCGAAGACCCCCAGAACGTCGGAGCGATCGCGCGGGTGGCGGAGGCTGCGGGCGCACGGGCCCTGCTGCTCACCCGACGGCGGGCTCCGCCGCTCACGCCCGCGGTGTCACGCGCCAGCGCCGGCGCCATCGAACATCTCGCGGTGGTCCGCATCCCGAACCTCTCCCGCGCGCTCCGGGAGCTCGGCGGCCGGGGGTACTGGCGCCTCGGGGCGGACGGTGGCGCCGATACCCAACCTTATTGGGCAGCCGCCGAGCTGTGGGCCAGCGCGGCGGTGCTGGTGCTCGGGAGCGAGGAGCACGGGCTCCGCCCCGGCGTCGTCCAGGAGCTGGACCAGCGCCTGCGCATCCCGATGCGGGGGCGGGTCGAGTCGCTCAACGTGGCCGCGGCAGCGGCAGTCCTCCTCTTCGAGGCCGCGCGCAGCCGCGACGATCGAGGGGCCCCCACGGGGTGACCGCGCGGCTCGATGCCGCAAGTCCACGGATTCCGGCCCCTTTGTTGCGGCGTCGAGACACGGGGCCTATAGTGCGCGCCCGCGATCGATCCAGGCTGGCGTAGCTCAATCGGTAGAGCGGCGGATTTGTAATCCGCAGGTTAAGGGTTCGAGTCCCCTCGCCAGCTCCAGCCGGTGAACGATCGCGTTCGATCTCGTTTTGTCCCATCGAATTCAGTGCGTCCGAACCGCTGTGCGACGAAGAGGGAAGTCGCGCAACGGTGGACGCGTCTCACGATTCCAATCGGTGGCCCAAAGTACGGTGCCGCATCGACAAAGGGGGTTCGATCAGCGAGGCGACGCCTCGCCGACCAACGGAGAGGTACCGAAGCGGCCAAACGGGGCAGACTGTAAATCTGCTGGCTATTGCCTTCGGAGGTTCGAATCCTCCCCTCTCCACCACGCCGCAGCGCGACGGCGCGCGCATGCGCGCCGCAACGAGTTCGGCGGACGCACTCACGCGGGAATAGCTCAGCTGGCTAGAGCACGAGCCTTCCAAGCTCGGGGTCGCGGGTTCGAATCCCGTTTCCCGCTCCACCAACGAACGACGTCGGGCTTCCGACGCTCACGTAGCTCAGTCGGTAGAGCACGTCCTTGGTAAGGACGAGGTCACCGGTTCGATCCCGGTCGTGAGCTCCAGAGATCAAGCGCCAAGTCATCAGGAAACTCGCAAGGGACACTGCTTCCGATGGCGAAGGGCAAGTTCGAGCGCAAGAAGCCGCACGTGAACGTGGGGACGATCGGTCACGTGGATCACGGCAAGACGACGTTGACGGCGGCGATCACGCAGCGGCAGAACAAGAAGGGGATGGCGGAGTTCCGACCCTTCGATTCGATCGACAAGGCGCCGGAGGAGCGGGAGCGCGGCATCACGATCGCGACGGCGCACGTCGAGTACGAGACGCCGAACCGGCACTACGCGCACGTCGACTGCCCTGGCCACGCCGACTACGTGAAGAACATGATCACGGGCGCGGCGCAGATGGACGGCGCGATCCTGGTGGTGAGTGCGGCGGACGGCCCGATGCCGCAGACGCGCGAGCACGTGCTGCTGGCGCACCAGGTGAACGTGCCGCACATCGTGGTGTTCCTGAACAAGTGCGACATGGTGGACGACCCGGAGCTGCTCGAGCTGGTGGAGCTCGAGGTGCGGGAGCTGCTGTCGAAGTACGACTTCCCGGGCGACACGACGCCGATCATCCGGGGCTCGGCGCTGAAGGCGCTCGAGAACCCGGAGAACGACGAGGCGGCGGGCTGCATCGACGAGCTGATGGCGGCGATCGACAGCCACATCCCGGAGCCGGTGCGGGCGCTCGACAAGCCGTTCCAGATGCCGATCGAGGACGTGTTCTCGATCACGGGCCGCGGGACGGTGGTGACGGGGCGGGTCGAGCAGGGGATCGTGAAGACGGGCGACGAGGTGGAGATCGTCGGGATCCGGCCGACCACGAAGACGGTGGTCACGGGCGTCGAGATGTTCCGCAAGCTGCTCGACCAGGGGCAGGCGGGGGACAACATCGGGTGTCTCTTGCGCGGGACGGGCAAGGACGACGTCGAGCGCGGTCAGGTGCTGGCGAAGCCGGGCTCGATCACGCCGCACACGAAGTTCAAGGCGCAGGCGTACATCCTGACGAAGGACGAGGGGGGCCGTCACACGCCGTTCTTCGACGGCTACCGGCCGCAGTTCTACTTCCGGACGACGGACGTGACGGGAGTGGCGAAGCTGCCCGAGGGCACCGAGATGGTGATGCCGGGCGACAACATCGAGATGGTGGTCGAGCTGATCACGCCGATCGCGATGGACAAGGAGCTGCGCTTCGCCATCCGCGAAGGCGGCCGCACCGTCGGATCCGGCGTCGTCGCCGAGATCGTGGAATGAATTCGTTGCCCGCAGGTGCGTAGCACAACTGGTAGTGCACCGGTCTCCAAAACCGGGGGTTGGGGGTTCGAGTCCCTCCGCACCTGCCACCCGAGAGGAAGAGCTTGGAACGGAATCCGGCGGCGTGGTTCGCGGCAACCCGTCAGTACCTCCTCGACGTTCGTTCGGAGTTCCGGAAGATCACCTGGCCGAATCAGCGTGAGTACGTGGGCGGAACCGTGGGAGTCGTGATCATCGTGGCCTTCTTGACCGTGGTGCTCGGCGTGATCGACGCCGGTCCTCGCCTGGGTCATGGAACGGCTGGTCAGGTGAGTCTCGGAGCGTCGATGACGGACAAGAAGTGGTACATCGTCCATACGTACTCCGGGCACGAAGCCAAGGTGAAGCAATCGCTGCTCGAGCGCGCGAAGAGCTTCCACCACGAGCTGGACTTCGACGAGATCCTGATCCCGGAGGAGAACGTGGTCGAGGTGGTGAAGGGCGAGCGCCGCACCTCGAAGCGCAAGTTCTTTCCCGGCTACATCCTGGTCAAGATGAACCTCACCGACGAGACCTGGCACATCGTGAAGGACACGCCGAAGGTCACCGGCTTCGTGGGCGGCGGCGATCGGCCGACGCCGATCTCCGAATCCGACGTCGCGAAGATGACGGCCCAGATGAAGGAAGGGACGTCGAAGCCGAAGCCCAAGATCGTGTTCGACGAGGGCGAGAGCGTGCGCGTGGTGAGCGGCCCGTTCGCGAACTTCTCGGGCTTCGTCGACCAGGTGCACCCGGACAAGGAGAAGGTGCGGGTGATGGTGCAGGTCTTCGGGCGCGCGACGCCCGTGATGCTGGACTACGTCGCCGTCGAGAAGGCCTGAAGAAAGTCTGACGGGGAGGGCGCGCGAGCGTCCGCTCGGACCCGTGAGAGGAACGAAACATGGCGAAGAAAGTCGTAGCCGTGGTGAAGCTGCAGTGCCCGGCCGGGCAGGCCAACCCGGCGCCGCCGGTGGGGCCCGCGCTCGGTCAGCACGGCGTCAACATCATGGAGTTCTGCAAGACGTTCAATGCGCGCACGCAGGACAAGCAGGGCCTGATCATCCCCGCGGTGATCACGATCTACTCGGATCGCACCTTCACCTTCGAGCTGCGCACGCCGCCGGCGGCGGTGCTGCTCAAGCGCGCGGCGAAGCTCGAGAAGGGCTCGGGCGATCCCAGCCGCGTGAAGGTCGGCCAGGTGACGAAGGCGCAGGTGCGCGAGATCGCGCAGCTGAAGCTGCCGGACCTGAACGCCAACGACGTGGAAGCCGCCATGCGCATCATCGCCGGCACCGCCCGCTCGATGGGCCTCGACGTGGTGGAGGGCTGAGCGTGGCGCGGAGCAAGCGATACCTGGCGAGCCTCGCGACCCTCGACCGCGAGCGCACCTACACCCTCGACGAGGCGGTGGCGATCCTGAAGAGCTGGCCGCCCTGCAAGTTCGACCAGAGCGTGGACCTCTCGCTCAACCTGGGCGTCGATCCCAAGCACGCCGACCAGATGGTGCGCGGCGCGCTCGTGCTGCCGCACGGCATCGGTCGCTCGGTGCGCATCCTCGTCTTCGCGAAGGGCGAGAAGGAGCGCGAGGCGCGCGAGGCCGGCGCCGACTTCGTGGGCGCCGAAGATCTGGCGAAGAAGATCACGGACGAGAACTGGCTCGACTTCGACCGCGTCATCGCGACGCCGGACATGATGGGTCTGGTCGGCCGCCTCGGCCGCGTGCTCGGCCCGCGCGGTCTGATGCCGAACCCGAAGCTCGGCACGGTCACCCCGGACGTGGCGCGCGCCGTGTCGGAGAACAAGTCGGGCAAGGTCGAGTACAAGGTGGACAAGAGCGGGATCATCCACGCCTCGGTCGCCAAGCACTCGTTCGACGCCCAGAAGATCCGCGACAACGCGATGGCCCTGATCGACGCGGTGCTGCGCGCGAAGCCCGCCTCCGCGAAGGGCATCTACATGAAGAAGATCTCGCTCTCCACCACGATGGGTCCGGGCCTGCGCATCGACCCCGCGTCGGTCGAGACGGTCGCGGCCTGAGGAGCGGAAGGTGCTGAACTACGCACAGAAGCAGGAACAGGTGGCCGAGCTCAAGGAGAAGCTCGCCCGCGCGAGCAGCGTGGTGGTCGCCGACTACCGCGGCCTCGACGTGTTCGCCGTGAACGCGCTGCGCGCGAAGCTGCGCGCCACCGGCAGCTGCGAGTACCGCGTGGTGAAGAACTCGATCCTGCGCCGCGCGTCCGAGGGCACGGGCGTGGCGTCGATCGCCGCGCACTTCAAGGGCCCGACCGCGCTCGCGCTGGCCTTCGGCGACCCGGTCGCGCTGGCCAAGGTGCTCGTGGACTTCGCGAAGCAGCACGAGGTCTTCCAGCTGCGGGCCGGCGTGCTCGAGGGCAAGGCGCTCGACAAGGGCGAGCTGGCCACGCTCGCGACGCTGCCCGGGCTGAACGAGCTGCGGGCGAAGCTGGTGGGCTTGCTCCAGGCGCCGGCGCAGAAGCTCGTGATGGTGATCTCGGCCCCCGCGGCGCAGCTCGCCCGCGTGACCGAGGCGCGCAGCAAGAAGCTCGCAGAAAGCGGGGCGGCCTAGCGCCCCGTCCGATTCAGAAACCCGGCGGGAGGGTTCTCCGGGATCCGTTCGACCGCCACCGACAGGAGTTGGAAGATGTCCGACATCAACGCAATTGCCGATCAGCTCTCGAGCCTCACCGTCATGGAGGCGGCTTCGCTCGCCAAGCTGCTGGAAGAGAAGTGGGGCGTGACTGCCGCTGCCCCCGTCGCCATGGCCATGCCTGGTGCCGGAGCCGGGGCCGCCGCGGCTCCCGTCGAGGAGAAGACGGAGTTCGACGTCATCCTCATCTCGTCCGGCGACAAGAAGATCCAGGTGATCAAGGAAGTCCGTGCCGTCACGGGCCTCGGCCTCAAGGAGGCCAAGGACCTGGTGGAAGGCGCGCCCAAGCCCGTCAAGGAAGGCGTGTCCAAGGACGAGGCCAAGAAGATCAAGGAGCAGATCGAGGCCGCCGGCGGCCAGGTGGACATCAAGTAGCTCCTTGTCCAATCGAACCAGCCGCTCGTTTCGCACCGTGGCCCGCTTCGGGTCGGGTGTGGACGTGTCGGCTTTCGGTGTCCGTTTCCGACCCCTCTGCACCCGGGAGCAACAGCGGTGAATCAAACCCAGTTCTCCGAGAATGCCCCGCGCCTTCGCAAGGACTTCTCGAAGATCCCGCGCATTCTCGAGATCCCCAATCTGATCGAGATCCAGAAGGACTCGTTCGAGCGCTTCCTCCAGACGCGCATCGAACCCGAGAAGCGCGAGCGCACCGGCCTACAGGCGGTGTTCCAGTCCGTGTTCCCGATCAAGGACTTCAACGACACGGCTTCGCTGGAGTTCGTGGGCTACACGCTCGAGGAGCCCAAGTACGACGTGCAGGAGTGCCTGCAGCGGGGCATGACGTACGCCGCCCCGTTCAAGGTCACGATCCGGCTGGTGGCGTGGGACGCCGCCGAGGGCTCGCAGACGATCCGCGACGTGAAGGAGCAGGAGGTCTACTTCGGGGAGATCCCGATCATGACCGACAACGGCACCTTCATCATCAACGGCACCGAGCGGGTGATCGTCTCCCAGCTGCATCGCTCGCCCGGCATCTTCTACGACACGAGCACGTCCACGGCCGTCGCTGCCGGCGGCAAGAAGATCTACTCGTGCCGCATCATTCCGTACCGCGGCTCGTGGCTCGATCTCGAGTTCGACCACAAGGATCTCGTCTACGCGCGCATCGATCGGCGCCGCAAGATCCTGGTGACGGTGCTGCTGAAGGCCCTCGGCTACAGCGAGGAGCAGCTGCTCGGCTTCTTCTACAAGCCGGAGACCGTCCGCTTCGACGGCAAGCGCATCCTCAAGAAGGTCGATCCCGACCAGCTCGTCGGGCAGCGCTGCACGCGCGAGGTGAAGGCCGAGGACGGCCGCGTGCTCGCGCGCAAGGACCGCAAGTTCACGGCGGCCGCCGTGCGCCGCATCGTGGAAGAGGGCATGGAGTGGATCCAGGTCGATCCGAACGACCTGATCCGCGATGACGCCGTGAAGCGTGTCTCCCCGACCGATCTCGTCGACGAGACCACGGGTGAGGTGATCCTCGAGTGCAACGAGGAGATCACCGAGGCGCACCTCGAGGATCTGAAGAACCGCGGCATCCACGAGGTGAAGCTGCTGTATCTCGACCCGATCGGGTCGGGCTCGGCGATCCGCGACACGCTGCTCGCGGACAAGACCGTGACGCGCGAAGAGGCGATCATCGACATCTACCGGCGCCTGCGGCCGGGAGACCCGCCGACGCTCGATACGGCGACCAACCTCTTCTACAACCTGTTCTTCAACCCCGAGCGCTACGACCTGTCGCGCGTCGGCCGCCTCAAGCTGAACCACAAGCTCAGCTTCAACGGCGAGGCGCGCGCGCTGGTCCGGCTGAAGGGTCCGACGGGGCCGGAAGAGGACGTCTCGCTCGGCGAGCTGCAGACGCTGCGCTCCGAGGACATCCTCGAGGCGGTCAAGTACCTCGTGGACCTGAAGAACGGCTCGGATCCGGACAAGCGGATCGACGACATCGACCACCTCGGCAATCGCCGCGTGCGCGTGGTCGGCGAGCTGCTCGAGAACCAGTACCGCATCGGCCTGGTGCGCATGGAGCGCGCGATCAAGGAGCGCATGTCGCTCCAGGAGATCGAGACGCTGATGCCGCACGATCTGATCAACTCCAAGCCCGTCTCGGCGGTGATCAAGGAGTTCTTCGGCTCGAGCCAGCTCTCGCAGTTCATGGATCAGACCAACCCGCTCTCGGCGGTGACCCACAAGCGCCGCCTCTCGGCGCTCGGGCCGGGCGGTCTCACGCGCGAGCGCGCCGGCTTCGAGGTGCGCGACGTGCATCCGACGCACTACGGCCGCATCTGCCCGATCGAGACGCCGGAAGGCCCGAACATCGGTCTGATCGCGTCGCTCTCTACCTACGCCCGCGTGAACGACTTCGGCTTCATCGAGACGCCGTACCGCGTCGTGCACGACAAGAACGTGAGCGCGGAGGTGAAGTACCTCTCCGCCCTCGAGGAGGAGCGCCTCGCCATCGCGCAGGCCAACGCCCCGCTCGACGGCAACAACCGCTTCGTGAACGAGACGGTGACCGGCCGCAAGATGGGCGAGTTCCAGGAGGTGAACGCCGAGGAAGTCCAGATGATGGACGTGTCGCCGAACCAGCTGGTGTCGGTGGCCGCCTCGCTCGTGCCCTTCCTCGAGAACGACGACGCGAACCGCGCGCTCATGGGCTCGAACATGCAGCGCCAGGCCGTGCCGCTGCTGCGCACCGATGCGCCGCTCGTGGGCACCGGCATGGAGGCCGTGGTCGCGCGCGACTCCGGCGTCACCGTCGTCGCCAAGCGCGACGGCACGGTGGTCGCCGTGGACGCCAGCCGCATCGTGGTGAAGCCCGACGAGGAGGAGGGCGAAGGCCCGAACGTCGACATCATCAGCCTGGTGAAGTACCAGCGCTCGAACCAGAACACCGCCATCAACCAGAAGCCGATCGTGAAGGTCGGCGACGGCGTGAAGAAGGGGCAGGTCATCGCGGACGGCCCGGCGACGGAGCGCGGCGAGCTCGCGCTCGGCCGCAACGTGCTGGTCGCGTTCATGCCCTGGGGCGGGTACAACTTCGAGGACTCGATCCTCATCTCCGAGCGGCTGGTCAAGGACGACCACTTCACCTCGGTGCACATCGAGGAGTTCGAGTGCGTCGCTCGCGACACCAAGCTGGGTCGCGAGGAGATCACGCGGGACATCCCGAACGTCGGCGAGGAGGCGCTCAAGGACCTCGACGAGTCGGGCATCGTCCGCATCGGCGCCGAGGTCAAGTCCGACGACATCCTGGTCGGCAAGATCACGCCCAAGGGCGAGACCCAGCTCTCGCCGGAGGAGCGCCTGCTGCGCGCGATCTTCGGCGAGAAGGCGGGCGACGTGCGCGACACCTCGCTGCGGGTGCCGCCGGGTCAGGCCGGCACGGTGATCGGCGCACAGGTCTTCTCGCGCCGCGGCGTCGAGAAGGACGAGCGCGCGCGCGCGATCGAGGACGCCGAGGTCGAGCGCCTGCGCAAGGATCAGGAAGACGAGATCGGGATCATTCGCGACAACGCGCTCTCGAAGGTGTCCGAGCTGCTGCTCGGCAAGAAGGCCGCGAACCGCGTGGCCGACGACCGCCGCGGTGAGGTGTGGGTCGAGG
Source organism: uncultured delta proteobacterium (assembly GCA_963716895.1). Classification (GTDB taxonomy): domain Bacteria; phylum Myxococcota_A; class UBA9160; order UBA9160; family UBA6930; genus JBFIYM01. Next base: position 154,847 of record CAVQUJ010000010.1, on the reverse strand, counting down.
TGGGCGACACGCTCACCCGTGAGAAGCTCGACGCCGTGCCGCTGCGCCGCCGCAAGGACATCCAGATCACCGAGGGCGCCACGCAGGAGCGGGTGGACCGCGTCTTCGCCAGCCTCGAGGAGCAGTCGAACGTCATCAAGACGGTGTTCGACGAGAAGATCGCGCGGCTGAAGAAGGGCGACGAGCTGCCGCCCGGCGTGTTCAAGATGGTCAAGGTGTACGTGGCCATCAAGCGCAAGCTTTCGGTCGGCGACAAGATGGCGGGCCGGCACGGCAACAAGGGCGTGATCTCGCGCATCCTGCCCGAGGAGGACATGCCCTACCTCGCCGACGGCTCACCGGTCGAGCTGGTGCTGAATCCGCTCGGCGTGCCCTCGCGCATGAACATCGGCCAGATCCTCGAGGTGCACCTCGGCTGGGCGGCGCGCGGTCTGGGCGAGCAGCTGAACGAGCTGATCGACCAGCACGCCGGTACGGAAGCCCTGCGCAAGAAGCTGAAGGACGTCTATGCCAATCCCGACCTGTCGCGCGTGCTCGATGGAGCCTCGGAGGGCGCGATCCGGTCGATCGCCGAGAACGTGCGGCGTGGCATCCACGTCTCGTCGGCCGTGTTCGACGGCGCCAAGGAAGAGGAGATCCGCGAGGAGCTGAAGCGGGCGGGCCTGCCGACCAGCGGCCAGACGATCCTCTTCGACGGGCGCACGGGCGATCCGTTCGACGGCGACATCACCGTCGGCATCCTCTACATGCTGAAGCTGCACCACCTCGCCGACGACAAGATCCACGCCCGCTCGATCGGCCCCTACAGCCTGGTCACCCAGCAGCCGCTGGGCGGCAAGGCGCAGTTCGGCGGCCAGCGCCTCGGTGAAATGGAGGTGTGGGCGATGGAGGCCTACGGGGCCGCCTTCAGCCTGCAGGAGTTCCTCACGGTCAAGTCGGACGACGTGCTGGGCCGCACCCGCATGTACGAGTCGATCGTGAAGGGCGACTGCGTGCTCGAGCCGGGGCTGCCCGAAGCCTTCAACGTGATCGTGAAGGAACTCCAGGCGCTCGGTCTCAACGTCGAGCTGCTCGAAGACAAGAGCCAATAGGGAACGAAGGGGAGAGCACGACTTTGCGCGATCTCTACAACCTGTTCGAGAAGCCCAAGGACCCGCTCGCGTTCAACGCGATCCGAATCGCGATCGCGTCGCCGGACAAGATCCGGGAGTGGTCGTACGGCGAGGTCAAGAAGCCGGAGACGATCAACTACCGGACGTTCAAGCCGGAACGCGACGGGCTCTTCTGCGCCAAGATCTTCGGCCCGGTCAAGGACTACGAGTGCAACTGCGGCAAGTACAAGCGCATGAAGCACCGGGGCGTGATCTGCGAGAAGTGCGGCGTCGAGGTGATCCAGTCCAAGGTGCGCCGCGAGCGCATGGGGCACATCACGCTCGCCACGCCCGTCGCGCACATCTGGTTCCTGAAGTCGCTGCCGTCGCGCATCGGCAACATCCTCGAGATCACGCTGCGCGATCTCGAGCGCGTGCTCTACTTCGAGGCGTACGTCGTCGTCGATCCGGGTGAGACCGATCTCGCCAAGGGCGAGCTGCTCAGCGAGGAAGAGCTCTCCCAGGCCCGCGAGCAGTACGGCCGCGACGCCTTCGAGTACGGCATCGGCGCCGAGGCGATCCGCGAGATGCTCTCGCATCTCGACGTGGACGAGGAGTGCAAGGTCCTCCGCGCCGAGATGAAGGAGGCGACGAGCGAGGCGAAGCGGAAGAAGCTGGCGAAGCGCCTCAAGGTCCTCGAGGCCTTCCGCGAGTCGGGCAACCGGCCCGAGCACATGATCATGGAAGTGATCCCGGTGATCCCGCCGGATCTGCGCCCGCTCGTCCCGCTCGACGGCGGCCGCTTCGCGACCAGCGACCTCAACGACCTCTATCGGCGCGTCATCAACCGCAACAACCGCCTGAAGCGGCTGCAGGAGCTGAACGCGCCCGAGGTCATCATCCGCAACGAGAAGCGGATGCTGCAGGAAGCCGTCGATGCGCTGTTCGACAACGGCCGGCGCGGGCGCGTGATCACGGGCCCGAGCAAGCGGCCGCTGAAGTCGCTCTCCGACATGCTGAAGGGCAAATCGGGTCGCTTCCGCCAGAACCTGCTCGGCAAGCGCGTGGACTACTCGGGCCGCTCGGTGATCGTGGCCGGGCCCGAGCTGCGTTTGCACCAGTGCGGCCTGCCGTCGCGCATGGCGCTCGAGCTGTTCAAGCCGTTCATCTACAGCAAGCTCGAGCAGCGCGGCTACGTCACCACCATCAAGGCTGCGAAGAAGATGGTGGAGCGCGAGCGGCCCGAGGTGTGGGACATCCTGGCCGAGGTGATCCAGGAGCACCCCGTCATCCTGAACCGCGCACCGACGCTCCACCGCCTCGGCATGCAGGCGTTCGAGCCGGTGCTGATCGACGGCAAGGCCATCCAGCTGCATCCGCTGGTCTGCAAGGCCTTCAACGCCGACTTCGACGGCGACCAGATGGCGGTGCACGTGCCGCTCTCGGTCGAGGCGCAGATCGAAGCGCGCGTGCTGATGATGTCGACGAACAACATCCTGTCGCCTGCGACGGGCCGTCCCATCATCGACCCGAGCCAGGACATCGTGCTCGGCTGCTACTACATGACGCGGCAGCGGCCCGGCGTGCCCGGCGAGGGGCGCACCTTCGCGAACGCGGAGGAGGTGCGCGTCGCGTACGACGCCGAGGAGCTGCACATCCACGCGGGCATCAAGGTCCGCATGAACGGCGAGCTGGTGGAGACCACCACCGGCCGCACGCTGCTGGCCGAGGTGGTGCCGCCCGAGATCCCCTTCCCGTTCATCAACCAGGTGATGGACAAGAAGGCGCTCGGTGAGCTGATCGACCAGGCCTACCGGCGCCTCGGCAACAAGGCCACGGTGATCCTGGCGGATCGGCTGCGTACGCTCGGCTACATGCACGCCACCAAGGCGGGCGTCTCGATCTGCCTCGACGACATGGCGATGCCGCCCGACAAGGAGCGCTTCATCGCCGAAGCGCGCGGGCAGGTGGCTGAGGTGCACAGCCAGTACCTCGACGGTCTGATCAGCGACGGCGAGCGCTACAACAAGGTGATCGACATCTGGGCCAACGCGACCGAGCGGATCGCCGCCCAGCTGCTCGACAACCTCGGCAAGGACACCGCGCAAGACGTCAACAATCCGACCGTGCGGATGCCGAGCTTCAACTCCATCTACATGATGGCCGACTCGGGCGCCCGCGGATCCGCTCAGCAGATCCGCCAGCTCGCCGGCATGCGCGGCCTGATGGCGAAGCCGTCGGGCGAGATCATCGAGACGCCGATCACGTCGAACTTCCGCGAAGGCCTCTCGGTGGCGCAGTACTTCATCTCGACGCACGGCGCGCGCAAGGGTCTGGCCGACACGGCGCTCAAGACCGCCAACTCCGGCTATCTCACCCGCCGTCTGGTCGACGTCGCGCAGGACATGATCGTGCGCGAGGAAGACTGCGGCGGGAGCGGCCGGGGCATCGAGATGTCGTCGCTGGTCGAAGGCGGCGAGATCATCGAGGGCATCGGCGAGCGCATCCTCGGGCGTGTGGCGCTCGAAGACGTGCGCGATCCGGTCAACGGCGAGGTGCTGGTGCACGCCGGCCAGGAGATCGACGAGGATCGCGTCAAGATCATCGAGAACGCCGGCATCGAGAAGGTGAAGATCCGCTCGGTGCTGACGTGCGAGGTGAAGCGCGGCGTCTGCGTGCTCTGCTACGGGCGCGATCTCGCCCGCGGCGAAATGGTGAACCTCGGCGAGGCGGTGGGCGTGATCGCGGCCCAGTCGATCGGCGAGCCCGGCACGCAGCTCACGATGCGGACCTTCCACATCGGCGGCGCGGCGACGCGGCGCGTGGAGCAGTCGCACCACCAGACCGGCAGCGAGGGCCAGGTTCGCTACTCGAACCTGCGCACCCTGCGCGACCGCGAAGGCCGGCTGATCGCGATGAACCGCAACGGCGAGATCGGGATCTTCGACCCGAGCGGCCGCGAGCGGGAGCGCTACCCGGTGGCCTACGGCGCGCACATCCGCGTCGAGGACAACCAGAACGTGGCGGCCAGCGCCATCCTCTGCGAGTGGGACCCCTTCGCCAATCCGATCCTCACGGAGCAGAGCGGCCGCATCAAGTTCGGCGACATCGTGGAAGGCTCGACCATGCAGGAGCAGGTCGACGAGTTCACGGGTCTGTCGTCGCGCGTGATCATCGAATCGCGCGACCCCGAGATGCGCCCGAGCATCTCGGTGAAGAACGAGGCGGACGAGACGCTGTACCAGGCGCTGCTGCCCGTGGGCGCCTACCTCTCGATCAGCGAGGGGCAGGAGGTCGCTGCGGGCGACGTGGTCGCCAAGATCCCGCGCCAGATGACCAAGACCAAGGACATCACGGGCGGTCTGCCGCGGGTGGCCGAGCTCTTCGAGGCGAGGAAGCCCAAGGAGCACGCCATCGTCACGGAGATCGACGGGATCGTGAGCTTCGGGCCCGATTCACGCGGCAAGCGCCGCGTGCTCGTCACGCCCGAGGACGGCGAGCAGCGCGAGTACCTGATCCCGAAGGGCAAGCACGTCTCGGTGCACGAGGGCGACAAGGTGCGCAAGGGCGAGCCGCTCATGGACGGCTCGGCCAACCCGCACGACATCCTCCGCATCGAGGGCGAGCAGGAGCTCGCCAAGTGGATGGTGGACGAGGTGCAGGAGGTCTACCGCCTCCAGGGCGTGAAGATCAACGACAAGCACATCGAGATCATCATCCGCCAGATGCTGCGGAAGGTGCGGGTCACCACCGTCGGCGACACCGACTTCCTGGTCGGCGAGCACGTGGACAAGGTGCGCTTCGAGGAGGTCAACGCCCGCATGGACGCCGAGCGCCGCGAGCCCGCGGCGTACGAGCCGCTGCTGCTCGGCATCACCAAGGCGTCGCTCTCGACGGAGTCGTTCATCTCGGCCGCCTCCTTCCAGGAGACGACCAAGGTGCTGACCGAGGCGGCGATCTGGGGGAAGACGGACCACCTGCACGGTCTCAAGGAGAACGTGATCATGGGCCGCCTGATCCCGGCGGGGACCGGCCTGGCGCGGTACCAGAACATCGGGGTCCAGATCGAGGGCCTCGAGACCGCAGCCGAGACGAGCGGGGGCCTGGTCGAGACCTCGAGCGGCGACGCCTGGCCGGCGCCCGCGGACACCACGGCACCCGACTTCGGCAGCTGATCCCCAAGGGGACGGCCCCTGTCCCCGTCGACCGGCGCTCCGAGCGCCGGTTGACAGGGCAGTCCCGCCGGGTAATCTGCCGCCCGCTCAAGGGTTTTCGGGCCAGCCCGCTGCGGCAGCGCAGGTCTCCGAAGAGCTCACCCGAGCTAGCTCCTCCGTCACCGCTGTGTGTCACGCAGCCCTGACCGAGGAGCCCGCAGCTCCGGCCTCTTCGGCACCGCCGCTTCGCCGACAGGGGGCTCGCGTCTTCGGAATCGCAGAGCGGCGCAAGCCGTGCGGAGCCGGCGCGCAGCGAGCAGAGCGAGCGAAGGAACGAGCGGGGAAATGCCGACCGTACAACAGTTGATCCGGCGCGGACGCGCGCAGAAGTCGAAGAAGTCGAAGGCGCCCGATCTCACCGGGTGTCCGCAGCGCCGCGGCGTATGCATTCGCGTCTTCACGGCGACGCCGAAGAAGCCGAACTCGGCGCTGCGCAAGGTGGCGCGCGTTCGTCTCACGAATGGTCGCGAGGTGAACGCCTACATCCCCGGCGTCGGTCACACGCTGCAGGAGCACTCGGTGGTGCTCGTGCGCGGCGGTCGCGTGAAGGATCTGCCGGGCGTCCGGTACCACATCGTGCGCGGCACGCTCGACTCCACGGGCGTCAACGATCGCCACCAGAGCCGTTCGAAGTACGGCGCCAAGCGACCCAAGTAGCTTTCCGGCGGCGGCATCCGGGCTCACCCGATGCCGCCGCCGCCGTTTCGAGAGACAACCAATGCCCCGACGTCACGAAATCCACAAGCGCGAGTTCCAGCCCGATCCCAAGTTCGGCGACCGCATGCTCGGCCGCTTCATGAACGCGGTGATGCGGGACGGGAAGAAGAGCTCGGCCGAGCGCATCCTGTACGGTGCGTTCGACGAGATCCAGAGCAAGACGCGGAACGACCCGATGTCGATGTTCCGCCGCGCGATCGAGAACGTGCGGCCGCGCATCGAGGTGAAGTCGCGCCGCGTCGGTGGCGCGACGTATCAGGTGCCCGTCGAGGTGCGGCCCGAGCGCGCCACCTCGCTGGCGATGCGCTGGATCATCACGTCGGCCCGCACGCGCGAAGGCAAGAGCATGCGCGACAAGCTCGCGAACGAGCTGATCGACGCAGCCAACGAGCGCGGCGAGGCCGTGAAGAAGCGCGAAGACACGCACAAGATGGCGGAGGCCAACAAGGCCTTCTCGCACTACCGCTGGTAGTCGGAGGCGCACGGCGCGCCAGAGAACGGGACGATGCCCCGCTCCGCACCCCTCGAGAGAACCCGCAACATCGGCATCATGGCGCACATCGATGCCGGCAAGACGACCACGACCGAGCGCATCCTCTTCTACACGGGCGTCAACTACAAGATGGGCGAGGTGCACGAAGGCACCACGACCATGGACTGGATGGAGCAGGAGCAGGAACGCGGCATCACGATCACCTCCGCCGCCACGACCTGCTTCTGGAAGGACCACCGCATCAACATCATCGACACACCGGGCCACGTGGACTTCACCGTGGAGGTCGAGCGCTCGCTGCGAGTGCTCGACGGCGCCATCGGTGTGTTCTGCGCGGTGGGCGGGGTCGAGCCGCAGTCCGAGACGGTGTGGCGCCAGGCGGACAAGTACCGCGTGCCGCGCATCGCCTTCGTGAACAAGATGGATCGCGTCGGCGCCGACTTCCCGCGCGTGCTCGACATGATGCGTGACCGGCTCGGCGCGAACCCGATCGCGCTGCACGTGCCGATCGGCGAGGAAGAGAAGTTCCGCGGCGTGGTGGACGTGCTGCGCGAGCGCGCGCTCGTCTGGGACGGCGAGGACCTCGGGCAGAGCTTCCGCGAGGAGGAGATCCCGGCTTCGCTGCGCGAGCTCGCCGCGAGCTATCGCGAGCGCGCGATCGAGGCGGCCGCCGACTCCGACGAAGAGCTGATGGCCCGCTACCTCGAGGGCCAGCCGATCCCCGCCGAGTCGGTGAAGAAGGGCCTGCGCGACGCCACGCTTCGTCTCCGCGCGGTGCCGGTGCTGTGCGGCTCCGCGTTCCGCAACAAGGGCGTGCAGCCGCTACTCGACGCGGTGGTGGACTACCTGCCTTCGCCGCTCGACGTGAAGCCCGTGGAGGGTACGCACCCCGACAAGGGCGACGTCATCACGCGCAAGCCGAGCGACGACGAGCCGCTCGCCGCGCTCGCCTTCAAGATCGCGACCGACCGCCACGTCGGGCAGCTCACCTACGTGCGCATCTACTCGGGCGGCATGAAGACGGGCGACCAGGTGCTGAACGCCGCCACCGGCAAGAAGGAACGCATCGGCCGCCTGCTCCAGATGCACGCGAACAAGCGGCAGGAGCTCGAGGAGGCCTTCACGGGCGACATCGTGGCGGTGGTGGGCCTGAAGACGGTGGCCACCGGCCAGACCCTCTGCCATCCGCGGCACCCGATCCTGCTCGAGACCATCGCGTTCCCCGAGCCGGTGATCTCGATCGCCGTCGAGGCGAAGACCAAGGCCGACATGGACAAGCTCGGCACCGCGCTCGCGCGCCTCGCGGCCGAGGACCCGACCTTCCGCGTCTCCGTGGACCAGGAGACCGGGCAGACGCTGATCTCGGGCATGGGCGAGCTGCACCTCGAGATCATCACCGACCGTCTGCTGCGCGAGTTCGGCGTGGCCGCGAACGTGGGCCGCCCGCAGGTTGCGTACAAAGAGACGATCACGCGCACCGCGCGCACCGAGGGCCGCTACATCAAGCAGACCGGCGGCTCGGGCGAGTACGGCGTGGTGACCATCGAGGTCGAGCCCGGCGCGCACGGCAGCGGCTTCGTCTTCGAGAACGCGCTCAAGGGTCAGGCCATCCCGCGCGAGTACGTGCCCGCCATCCGCCAGGGCTGCGAGGAGGCCGCGCAGAGCGGCGAGCTCGCGGGCTACCCGGTGGTGGACTTGAAGGTGCGGCTGCTCGACGGGCAGGCGCACGACGTCGACTCCTCCGAGCGCTCGTTCAAGATCGCCGGCTCGCTCGCGATGCGCGAAGCGCTGCGCGAGGGCCGGCCCGTGCTGCTCGAGCCGCTGGTGTCGGTCGAGGTGGTGGTGCCCGGCGACTTCGTCGGCGTCGTGCAGGGCGACCTCAACGCGCGCCGCGGCTCGATCACCGGCCTCGAGTCGCGCGCGGGTGCGCAGGTCGTGCGCGCCGAGGTGCCGCTCGCGCAGATGTTCGGATACGTGAACCAGCTCCGCTCGATGACGCAGGGGCGCGCCACGTACACGATGCAGTTCTCTCACTACTCCCAGGTGCCCGAAGAGCGGGCCCGGGAAATCGTGCGCACCTACTACTAGGAGCGAGGGGCATGGCGAAGGGCAAGTTCGAGCGCAAGAAGCCGCACGTGAACGTGGGGACGATCGGTCACGTGGATCACGGCAAGACGACGTTGACGGCGGCGATCACGCAGCGGCAGAACAAGAAGGGGATGGCGGAGTTCCGACCCTTCGATTCGATCGACAAGGCGCCGGAGGAGCGGGAGCGCGGCATCACGATCGCGACGGCGCACGTCGAGTACGAGACGCCGAACCGGCACTACGCGCACGTCGACTGCCCTGGCCACGCCGACTACGTGAAGAACATGATCACGGGCGCGGCGCAGATGGACGGCGCGATCCTGGTGGTGAGTGCGGCGGACGGCCCGATGCCGCAGACGCGCGAGCACGTGCTGCTGGCGCACCAGGTGAACGTGCCGCACATCGTGGTGTTCCTGAACAAGTGCGACATGGTGGACGACCCGGAGCTGCTCGAGCTGGTGGAGCTCGAGGTGCGGGAGCTGCTGTCGAAGTACGACTTCCCGGGCGACACGACGCCGATCATCCGGGGCTCGGCGCTGAAGGCGCTCGAGAACCCGGAGAACGACGAGGCGGCGGGCTGCATCGACGAGCTGATGGCGGCGATCGACAGCCACATCCCGGAGCCGGTGCGGGCGCTCGACAAGCCGTTCCAGATGCCGATCGAGGACGTGTTCTCGATCACGGGCCGCGGGACGGTGGTGACGGGGCGGGTCGAGCAGGGGATCGTGAAGACGGGCGACGAGGTGGAGATCGTCGGGATCCGGCCGACCACGAAGACGGTGGTCACGGGCGTCGAGATGTTCCGCAAGCTGCTCGACCAGGGGCAGGCGGGGGACAACATCGGGTGTCTCTTGCGCGGGACGGGCAAGGACGACGTCGAGCGCGGTCAGGTGCTGGCGAAGCCGGGCTCGATCACGCCGCACACGAAGTTCAAGGCGCAGGCGTACATCCTGACGAAGGACGAGGGGGGCCGACACACGCCGTTCTTCGACGGCTACCGGCCGCAGTTCTACTTCCGGACGACGGACGTGACGGGAGTGGCGAAGCTGCCCGAGGGCACCGAGATGGTGATGCCGGGCGACAACATCGAGATGGTGGTCGAGCTGATCACGCCGATCGCGATGGACAAGGAGCTGCGCTTCGCCATCCGCGAAGGCGGCCGCACCGTCGGATCCGGCGTCGTCGCCGAGATCGTGGAATAGGAAGGCAGGCATGGTGGCCGAGGTCGCGACGCAGAAGATCCGCATCCGCATGAAGGCCTACGACTTCAAGCTGCTCGACCAGAGCGCCGGGGAGATCGTGGACACCGCCGTGCGGACCGGAGCGCGGGTAGCGGGCCCGATTCCTCTGCCGACGAGCATCAACAAGTTCACGGTGCTGCGCGGCCCGCACATCGACAAGAAGGCGCGCGAGCAGTTCGAGATGCGCACCCACAAGCGACTGATCGACATCCTCGATCCGACGCCACAGACCGTGGACGCGCTGATGAAGCTCGAGCTCGCGGCCGGCGTGGACGTGGAGATCAAGCTGTAGCCATGGCTTCCGTCGACATCCTCGAAGTCGGAAAGAAGAAGCCGGCGGGCTCGGTCGAGCTCGACCCGGTGATCTTCGAGGCGCCCGTGCGCCCGCATCTCTTCCACGCCGAGGTGCGAAGGCAGCTGGCGGCGCGCCGCGCAGGCACGCACGCCACGAAGAACCGCGCCGGCGTCTCGGGTGGCGGTGTGAAGCCGTGGCGCCAGAAGGGCACCGGCCGCGCGCGCCAGGGGTCGATCCGCTCGCCGCAGTGGGCGGGCGGCGGCGTGGTGTTCGGCCCGGTGCCGCGCCAATACGACCACAAGCTCACCAAGAAGACGCGCCGCGCTGCGCTGCGCGGTGCGCTCTCGCTGCGCATGAAGGAGGGAGCCGTCACGGTCGCGCAGGGGCTCGCGCTCGACGCCTTCAAGACGAAGCGCGTCGTCGAGATGCTCGACGGCTTCGGGCTCGCGGAGAAGTCGGTGCTGATCGTGATCGGCGAAGGCGAACGCGCACCTCGAGGTCTCCGCCCGCAACCTGCCGCGCGTGAGCGTGATCCGCGTCGCGGGGCTCAACGTCTACGACGTGCTGCGCCACGAGCAGCTGCTGATCGACCGCGGCGCGCTGGACGTGCTGGCCGCCCGCCTCGGCGACGAGAAGGGGGCCGCGTGAGAGCGCACGACGTCATCCTGCGCCCGGTCACCACCGAGAAGAGCACGCTCGCGCGCGAGCTCTCGAACGTGGTGACGCTCGCGGTGGATCCGCGCGCGGGCAAGCACGACATCAAGAGCGCCGTCGAGCAGCTCTTCAAGGTGAAGGTGCTCGACGTGCGAACGATCCGAATGCCCCGCAAGACGCGGCGGGTCGGGAAGTTCCTGGGCGCCAAGCGCGAGTGGAAAAAGGCGATCGTGCAGCTGGCCGAGGGCCAGACGATCGAGTTCTTCGAGGGAGTCTGAGGTGGCGGTTCGAACCTACAAGCCGACGTCGCCGGGGCGCCGCAAGATGAGCGTCTCGGACTTCGCCGAGATCACGCGCGGCACGCCCGAGCCTTCGCTCGTCGAAGGCGTCACGAAGAGCGGCGGGCGGAACAGCTACGGCCGCGTGACCTCCTGGCACCGCGGCGGCGGCCACAAGCGCCTCTATCGCCGCATCGACTTCCGCCGCGACAAGCTCGGCATCCCGGCCAAGGTCGCCTCGGTCGAGTACGACCCGAACCGCTCGGCCAACATCGCGCTGCTGCACTACAAGGACGGCGACAAGCGCTACATCCTCGCGCCCGCCGGCCTCGCGGTGGGCGACGTGCTCGAGGCCGGTCCGACGGCGGAGATCCGCCCCGGCAACGCACTGCCGCTCGCGAACATCCCGCTCGGCACCGTGGTGCACGCGGTCGAGATGAAGCCCGGCAAGGGCGCGCAGCTGGTGCGCTCGGCCGGCGTCGGTGCGCAGCTGATGGCGCGCGAGGGCGACTACGCGACGCTGCGCATGCCGAGCACCGAGAACCGCATGATCCACGTGCGCTGCATGGCCACGATCGGCCAGGTGGGCAACCTCGACCACGAGAACGTCCGCATCGGCAAGGCCGGCCGTTCCCGCTGGCGCGGCAAGAAGCCGAACGTGCGCGGCGTCGCGATGAACCCGATCGATCACCCGATGGGCGGCGGCGAGGGCAAGTCGTCGGGCGGCCGCCACCCGTGCACGCCCTGGGGCATTCCGACCAAGGGCCACAAGACCCGCAACAAGAACCACCGCACCGACCGCTGGATCGTGAAGCGGCGAGGGCAGAAGTAGGCCATGACGCGATCCCTGAAGAAGGGTCCCTTCGTGGACCCGAGCCTCCAGCGCAAGATCAACCGCTCGGTGCAGAGCGGCTCGAAGCAGGTCATCAAGACCTGGTCGCGCCGCTCCATGATCACACCCGAGATGGTCGGGATGACCTTCCACGTGCACAACGGCAAGCTGTTCATGCCCGTCTACGTGACGGAGAACATGGTCGGGCACCGCCTCGGTGAGTTCGCGCCCACCCGCAAGTTCACCGGCCACTCGACGGACAAGAAGATCAAGGCGCCCACCGCGGCGCCGGCGGCGAGCTGATGGCGAAGGTGTCGGCACGACTGGGCGGCTACCGCATGAGCGCGCAGAAGGTGCGCCTCGTGGTGGATCAGATCCGCGGGCGGCAGGTGGAGGATGCGCTCGGCATCCTCGCCACCTCGAGCAAGCGCATGGCGCGGCCGCTGGCCAAGCTGGTGCGCTCGGCGCTCGCCAATGCGGAAGAGAAGAACGCGCGCGAGAAGGCGGGCATCGACGTGGACAACCTCTACGTCTCCCGCGTCTTCGTCGACGAAGGCACCAGCCAGTGGCGCATCCGCGCGCGCGCGCAGGGCCGAGCCAACTGGATCCAGCGCCGGTCCAGCCACGTCACGATCGAGCTGGAGGAGCGTTAAGTGGGACAGAAGGTTCATCCCTACGGCTTCCGTCTGGGGACGCTCTACGGCTGGAAATCCAACTGGTTCGAGGAGCGCCGCTACGCCGACCAGGTGCACGAAGACCATCAGCTGCGCGTTCACATCAAGAAGAAGCTCTTCCACGCCGGCATCTCCAAGGTCGTGATCGAGCGCACCGGCGACAAGTGCGTGGTGAACATCCACACCGCGCGCCCCGGCATCCTGATCGGCAAGCGCGGCGCCGAGGTCGAGGTGCTGCGCCAGGAGCTCGGCAAGTTCACCAAGAGCGAGCTGTTCATCAACGTCAAGGAGATCCGCAAGGCGGAGCTCGACGCGCAGCTCGTGGCGGAGAACGTCGCGCTGCAGCTCGAGCGCCGCGTCGCGTTCCGTCGCGCCATGAAGAAGGCGATGACCTCGACGCTCAAGTTCGGCGCGAAGGGCATCCGCATCGAGACGTCGGGCCGGCTCGGCGGCGCCGAGATGGGCCGCCGCGAGCGCTACGCGGAGGGCCGCGTGCCGCTGCACACGCTGCGCGCCGACATCGACTACGGCCTCGCCGAGGCGAAGACGACCTACGGCGTGATCGGCGTGAAGTGCTGGATCTTCAAGGGCGACATCGCGGACAAGGAGCTGCGCCAGGGTTCGCTCACGCAGCGCGTCCAGGACGACGTGGTGAGGTAGGGCGATGCTGCAGCCGAAGAAAGTCAAGCATCGGAAGATGCAGAAGGGCCGCATGCGCGGGAACGCGAACAGCGGCAACACCGTCGCGTTCGGCGAGTACGGCCTGCAGGCCCTCGACCGCGGCAAGCTCACGGCGCGCCAGATCGAAGCCGCTCGTATCGCGATGACCCGCCACGTGAAGCGCGGCGGCAAGATCTGGATCCGCATCTTCCCGGACAAGCCGATCACGAAGAAGCCCGCCGAGACCCGGATGGGCAAGGGCAAGGGCAACCCGGAAGAGTGGGTCGCGATCGTGAAGCCGGGCCGCATGCTCTACGAGATGGAAGGCGTCACGGTCCAGATCGCGCGCGAGGCCTTCCGCCTGGCCCAGCACAAGCTGTCGGTTCCCACGCGCTTCGTCGCGCGCGGAGAGTGGTGATGAAGGCGAGCCAGCTACGAGATCTCACGCAGCCCGAGCTGGAAGCGAAGGACACGGAGCTGCGCGGCGAGCTGTTCAATGCTCGCGTCAAGAAGGCAACGGGGCAGCTCGAGAACAACGCACTGCTGCGCAGTCTGCGCCGCGAAGTGGCGCGCGTGCAGACGGTGCTTCGCCAGAAGCGGGAGGCGAGCCGGTGAGCGGACGCGGACAGAAGCGAACCATGGTGGGCGTGGTCGTGAGCGACAAGATGGACAAGACCGTCGTCGTGAGCGTCGAGCGCCTGGTGAAGGATCCCACGTACCACAAGTTCGTGCGGCGCCACGCGCGCTTCCTGGCGCACGACGAAGACAACGCGTGCGGCGTGGGCGATCAGGTGCGCATCATCGAGCACCGCCCCATCTCGAAGCGCAAGCGCTTCAAGGTGCAGGAGACGCTCGTGAAGGCGAAGGTCGCGCCCGCGCTGTTGGAGCCGGCATGATCCAGCCGGAATCCACGCTCGAAGTCGCGGACAACTCGGGGGCCCGCAAGGTGGCCTGCATCCGGGTGCTGGGCGGCACGCGGCGCCGCTACGCGTCGATCGGCGACATCATCGTCGTCTCCGTGAAGGACGCGATTCCCAACGCGAAGGTGAAGAAGGGTGAGGTGCAGAAGGCGGTGATCGTGCGGACCAAGAAGGGCATCGCGCGCGCCGACGGCTCGTACATCCGCTTCGACGACAACGCGGCGGTGCTCATCGACAATGCGCGAGAGCCGATCGGCACGCGCATCTTCGGGCCTGTCGCGCGCGAGCTGCGCGCGGCGAAGTTCATGAAGATCATCTCGCTGGCGCCGGAGGTGATCTAGATGGTCCCGCGAATCCTCGAGCGCTATCGCAAAGAGGTCCACACCAAGCTCGCGAGCGAGCTGGGCCTCGGGAACCCCCATCAGGTGCCGACGCTCAGCAAGATCGTGGTCAACGTCGGTCTCGGTGAGGCCACGCAGAACCAGAAGCTGCTCGAGAAGGCGGCCGAGGAGCTGGCGGCGATCACCGGCCAGAAGGCGATCATCCGCAAGGCGAAGAAGTCGATCGCGAACTTCAAGGTGCGCGAAGGCCAGGCGATCGGGGCGACCGTGACCCTGCGCGGCAACCGCATGTGGGAGTTCTTCGACCGGCTCGTGAACATCGCACTGCCGCGCGTGCGCGACTTCCGCGGCACCTCGCCGAAGGCGTTCGACGGCCGCGGCAACTACACGCTCGGAATCCGCGAGCAGATCATTTTCCCCGAGATCGAGTACGACAAGGTCGAGAAGATCACCGGCATGAACGTCACGATCTGCACCACCGCCCACCGGGACGACTACGCGAAGGCGCTGCTCACCCACCTGGGCGTGCCGTTCCGGCGTTAGAGGACGAGAGGACATGACCGATCCCGTCTCCGATCTGCTGGCCCGCATCCGCAACGCGGGGCAGGCGCGCCACGCCGAGCTGGTGTGCCCGTCCTCGCGGCTGAAGCTCTCCGTCGCCAAGGTGCTCGTCGCGAACGGCTACCTCGATGCCGTCGCCGTCGAGGCGAAGGACGGCAAGCCCGTCCTTCGGATCAAGCTTCGCTACACGCACGACGGCCGCTTCCTGATCGACGGCATGCGCCGCGTCTCGAAGCCGAGCCTCCGCCGCTACGTGGACGTGCAGCACATCCCGAACGTGCGGCGCGGCCTCGGCATGGCCGTGCTCTCGACGCCGAACGGCGTGCTCTCCGACCGCGAGGCCCGGGAGCAGAATGTCGGCGGCGAGCTCGTCTGCGAGGTCTGGTAGATGTCGCGAATCGGAAGACGACCGGTGGCGATCCCGACCAACGTGACCGTGACCCATGCGGGCGGCCGCGTCTCGGTGAAGGGTCCGAAGGGCACGCTCGCCGAGCCGGTGCCCGCCGGGATCAAGGTCGAAGTCGCCGACGGCCAGGTGCGCTTCGGCCGCCCCGACGATGAAGGGAAGACGCGGGCCCTTCACGGCCTCGCTCGCGCCGCGGTGGCGAACATGATCGAGGGCGTGACGAAGGGCTTCGTGCGCGAGCTCGAGATCCAGGGCGTCGGCTATCGCGCCGAGGTGAAGGGCAAGAAGCTCGTCATGGCGCTCGGCTTCTCGCACCCGGTCGAGGTTCCGATTCCCGAAGGTCTCGCGGTCTCCGTCGCCGAGAGCCGGATCAAGATCGAGGGCTCCGACCGCTGCCGCGTCGGACAGTTCGCTTCGGACGTTCGGGACATCCGCCCGCCGGAGCCGTACAAGGGCAAGGGCATCCGCTACGTCGGCGAGCGCGTGCGGCGCAAGGTCGGCAAGGCGGCGGTGGGCTGAGGTCGAGCATGAAGAGAAAGATCCGGAACGCCAAGGTCGGAATGCATCAGGCGCGGCGCGCACGGGGCGCGAAGCGCGTCGCGGGCTCGGACCGTCCGCGCATCACCGTCTACCGCTCGGCGCGGCACATCTATGCGCAGCTCGTCGATCCGACCGGCAAGACGCTCGGCGCCGTCTCGACGCGCACCGAGGGTGTCGCCGGCGCGGGGAGCACGGGCAACGTCGAGGCTGCGAAGAAGGTGGGCGTCGCGATCGCCAAGCTCGCGGAGCGCCTCGAGATCAAGGAAGTCGTGTTTCATCGCAACGGCTTCCTCTACCACGGTCGCATCAAGGCTCTCGCCGAAGCCGCTCGCGCGGCCGGCTTGCAGTTCTGAGGAAGGGCATGGCTCTGTACAGCGAAAAGCTCAACGCCAACGACTACGAGCTCACCGATCGCGTGGTGCACATCAACCGCGTCGCGAAGGTGGTGAAGGGCGGCCGCCGCTTCAGCTTCAGCGCTCTCGTGGTGGTCGGTGACGGCAACGGCGTGGTGGGCGTGGGCCTCGGCAAGGCCGGCGAGGTGCCCGAGGCGATCCGCAAGGGCGTCGAGCGCGCGCGCAAGAACCTGATGCGCATCCCGCTCTCCGGCTCGACGATTCCGCACGACATCGTGGGCCGCTTCGGCGCGGGCCGTGTGGTGCTGCGGCCGGCGTCGCCGGGCACGGGCGTGATCGCCGGCGGCGGCGTGCGCGCCGTCGTCGAGTCGGCCGGCGTGCGCGACGTGCTCTCGAAGTCGATCGGCACCAGCAACCCGCACAACGTGGTGAACGCGACGCTCGCCGCGCTGCGCGGCCTGCGCGACCCGGAGCAGCGCCGGGCGGAGCTGGCGCGATGAGCCCGAAGGCCCAGAAGAGCGCCGGGCGCCTCCGCGTGAAGCAGGTGAAGAGCGGCGTCGGCGGCACGCAGCGCCAGCGCCAGACGCTGCGCGGGCTCGGCTTCCGCAAGCTGTATCAGACCGTCGAGCTCGAAGACTCGCCGTCGGTGCGCGGCATGATCACGGCCATCGCCCACCTCGTGAAGGTGCAGGAGTAGACGATGCTGGACCGTCTCCAACCGAGGCCCGGCGCGCAGCACAAGAAGAAGCGCGTGGGTCGGGGCCCCGGCACCGGCCACCAGAAGACCTCGGGCCGCGGCACGAAGGGGCAGGGCAAGCGCTCGCCCGGGCGCGAGACGCCCTTCCAGTTCGAAGGCGGCCAGATGCCGCTCACGCGCCGCATTCCGAAGCGCGGCTTCACGAACATCCACCGCGTCGACCATGGCGTCGTGAACGTGGGCGACCTCGCTCGCTTCGGCGACAGCGCCACCGTCGACCCGGCGGCGCTGATCGCGCGCGGCCTGATCAAGAAGGCCGGCCTGCGCATCAAGCTGCTCGGCAACGGCGATGCGCCGAAGGGCGCCAAGGTCCGCGTGCACGCGGCGAGCGCCTCGGCCAGGAGCAAGGTCGAGGCGGCCGGCGGCAGCGTGGAGATCCTCGAGTGACCGGCGGCATCCAGAACATCGGCCGCATTCCCGAGCTCCAGCGCCGGATCCTGTTCACGCTGGGCATGCTGGCCGTGTACCGGGTGGGCACCAAGGTGGCGACGCCCGGCATCAACCCCGAGGTCGTGCGCCACTTCTTCGAGCAGCAGATGTCGGGGAACGTGTTCGCCCTGTTCAACGTGTTCTCGGGCGGCGCGCTCGAGCAGCTCTCGATCTTTGCGCTCGGCATCATGCCCTACATCAGCGCCTCGATCATCATGCAGCTCCTCACGATCGTGCTGCCGCCGCTCGAGGCCCTCCGCAAGGAAGGCGAGCGCGGCCAGCGCCAGATCACGCAGTACACGCGCTACGGCACCGTGGCGCTCGCGTTCTTCCAGAGCACGCTGATCGCGATCGCGCTCGAGGGCGGACAGTTCGGCGCCGGTGCCGTGATGTTCCCGGGCTGGAGCTTCCGGCTGATGTGCATGATCACGCTCACTACCGGCACGGCCTTCATCATGTGGCTGGGCGAGCAGATCACCGAGCGCGGCATCGGCAACGGCATCTCGCTCGTGATCTTCTCGGGCATCGTCACCGGCATTCCGGCCGGCCTCGCGAAGCTCTTCGAGCTCGTGCGCACCGACCAGTTCTCGCTGCTCCAGGTGCTGACGCTGTTCGGCTTCATCGTGGTGCTCACCGGCTTCGTGGTTTTCGTCGAGCGCGGACAGCGCCGCATCCCGATCCAGCATGCGCGCCGCGTCGTCGGGCGCCGCGTCACCCAGGGCGGCATGAGCTACTTCCCGCTGCGCGTGAACACCGCCAGCGTGATCCCGCCCATCTTCGCGAGCTCGCTGCTGATCTTCCCGACCACGGTCGCCCAGTTCACGGAGAACGGCGGCATCGTGCAGCGCTTCTTCCAGGACTACCTGTTCCCCGGCGGCGCGCTCTACAACGCTCTCTACATCGGCCTCATCATCTTCTTCGCCTTCTTCTACACGGCGATCGTGATCAACCCCGACGACGTGGCCGACAACATCAAGCGCTCCGGCGGGTTCATCCCGGGCATCCGGCCGGGCAAGAAGACGGCGGAGTTCATCGACACGGTGCTGTCGCGCATCACGCTGGTGGGCGCGCTCTACGTGGCGGCGATCTGCATCACGCCCGTGCTGCTGTCGCGGCGCTTCGGCGTGCCGTTCTACTTCGGCGGCACCGCGCTCCTGATCGTGGTGGGCGTGTCGATGGACCTGATGGCGCAGATCGAGGCGCACCTGCTCTCGCGCCAGTACGAAGGCTTCGTCCACGGCTCGCGCATGCGCGGGAGGCTCGGATGAGCGCGCGGCGATTGCTGCTGCTCGGCCCGCCGGGCGCCGGCAAGGGGACGCAGGCGCAGCTGCTGGTGAAGCGGCTCGGCGTGCCCCAGGTGTCGACCGGCGACATGCTACGCGCCGCCGTGGCGGCGGGCAGCGAGGTCGGGAAGCGGGCGAAGGGCTTCATGGACGCGGGCAAGCTCGTGCCCGACGCCGTGGTGATCGGCGTGGCCGAGGAGCGGCTGCGCAGCGCGGACGCGAAGCAGGGCTTCATCCTCGACGGCTTTCCGCGGACGAAGGCGCAGGCCGAGGCGCTCGACGCCATGCTGCCCAAGCTCGGCTGCAAGCTCGAGCGCTGCGTGGCGCTGATGGTGGACGAGGACGAGCTCGTGAAGCGGCTGCTGCGCCGCGCCGAGCTCGAGGGCCGCTCCGACGACAACGAGACGAGCATCCGGACGCGCATGCGCGAGTACAAAGAGAAGACCGAACCGCTGACGACGTACTACCGGAGCCGCGGCGTGCTCCGCGAGGTGGACGGCCTCGGCAAGCTCGAAGACGTGGCGCGCCGCATCGCGCAGGCGCTCGATGGCGCCGAGAGCGCGCAAGCGCTCGAGCACGCGGAGGGAAGATGAAGGTCCGGGCGAGTGTGAAGAAGATGTGTGACAAGTGCCGCGTCGTCCGTCGCAAGCGCGTGGTCCGCATCCTGTGCGACAACCCGAAGCACAAGCAACGACAGGGGTAATGCCATGGCACGCATCGCAGGCGTCGACCTGCCTCGCAGCAAGCAGATCGGTATCGCGCTCACGTACATCCACGGCATCGGCCGCACGGGCGCAGGGAAGATCTGCGACAAGGCCGGCGTGGAGCCGATGACCCGCACCGATCACCTCGGTGAAGACGAGGTGGTGCGCATCCGCGAGATCATCGAGCGCGACTACCAGGTGGAGGGCGATCTGCGCCGCGAGACGTCGCAGAACATCAAGCTGCTGATGGACATCGGCTGCTACCGCGGCTTGCGCCACCGGCGCGGCCTGCCCGTGCGCGGCCAGCGCACCCACACCAACGCGCGCACCCGGAAGGGCCCGCGCAAGACGGTCGCCGGCAAGAAGAAGGTGCCGGCCAAGAAGTAGCCGGCAAAGGAGCCAGTTCCGAATGGTCAAGAAGGGCGCCAAGAAGAAGGTCAAGCGCAACGTCACCACCGGCGTCGCGCACATCCAATCGACCTTCAACAACACTCTCATCACGATCACCGACGCCGCGGGCGCGCCGCTCTGCTGGTCGTCGGCAGGCCAGCACGGCTTCAAGGGCTCGCGCAAGTCGACGCCCTTCGCCGCGCAGGTGGCTGCCGAAGACTGCGCGAAGAAGGCCGCCGAGAACGGCGTGCGCACGCTGTCGGTCTACGTGAAGGGCCCGGGCGCGGGCCGCGAATCGGCGTTGCGCGCACTCACCGCGTCGGGCATGCGCATCACGATGATCAAGGACGTCACTCCGATTCCCCACAACGGTTGCCGCCCCGCCAAGCGGCGCCGCGTGTAGACGAGGAAGGCATGGCCAGAACGATCGGACCCGTGTGCCGGATGTGTCGCCGAGAAGGGCAGAAGCTCTTCTTGAAGGGCGACCGGTGCTACACCGAGAAGTGCTCCGTGGACCGGCGCGCATATCCGCCCGGCCAGCACGGCCAGGCGCGCCCGCGCGTCTCGAACTACGGCGCTCAGCTGCGCGAGAAGCAGAAGGTGAAGCGCATGTACGGCCTGATGGAGCGCCAGTTCGCCAGCACGGTGGACAAGGCCACGCGCATGCGCGGCCGCTCCGGCACGAACCTGCTCCAGCTGCTCGAGCGCCGGCTCGACAACGTGGTGTTCCGGCTCGGCTTCGCCACCTCGCGCGCCGAGGCGCGCCAGCTCGTGCGGCACGGCCACTTCCAGGTGAACGGCCGGAAGACCTCGACGCCGTCGTTCCTCGTGAAGGCCGGCCATGTCGTCACGCTGCGCGAGGGCTCGCGCGAGATCGCCCGGATCGTGGGCGCGCTCGACGCGCTCGAGGGGCGCGCGCTGCCCGGTTGGCTCGAGATCGACAAGGGCTCGTTCCAGGGCATCGTGAAGGCGCTGCCCGCGCGGGACGACATCACGCTTCCCATCGAGGAGCAGCTCATCGTCGAGCTGTACTCCCGCTACTAACCCGCTCCGCCAGGGGGGACTTGCATGCAACAGGAAGTCATCGCGAAGAATTGGCGTCAGCTGATCCGCCCGCGCCGCCTCGAGATCGGGGAGGACGAGGCCGACGGCCGCTATGGCCGCTTCTGGTGCGAGCCGCTCGAGCGCGGCTTCGGCCAGACGCTCGGCAACGCGCTGCGCCGCGTGCTGCTCTCGTCGCTCCAGGGCGCCGCGATCACTACGGTGCGCATCGCCGGTGTGCTGCACGAGTTCTCGACCATCCCCGGGGTGCTCGAGGACGTGAGCGACATCGTGCTGAACCTCAAGGAGGTTCGGCTGCGCATGCACGCCGAGGGCCCGAAGGTGCTGCGTGTGCGCCGCTCGGGCGAGGGCGTGCTGCTGGCCGGCGAGCTCGCGGGCGACGACCCGACCGTCGAGGTCATGAACCCGGAGCACAAGCTCGCGACCCTCACCGGCGAGGCCGACGTGGACCTCGAGGTGACGGTCGATCTGGGCAAGGGCTACCGGCTCGCCGAACGCAACAAGAGCGAGGACATGCCGATCGGGACGATTCCGATCGACTCGATCTTCTCGCCGGTGCGCCGGTGCAACTACTCGGTGACGCCCGCCCGCGTGGGTCGCGACACCGACTTCGACCGCCTCAACCTCGAGGTGTGGACGGACGGCTCGCTCGAGCCGGCCGACGCCGTGGCCTTCGGCGCGAAGATCCTCAAGGACCAGCTCAGCATTTTCATCAACTTCGAAGAGCGGGAAGAGGCGCCGCTGGCGGGCGTGGACGAGCCCGAGCTCGCGAACCCCAACCTGTTCCGCTCGGTGGACGAGCTCGAGCTGTCGGTGCGCTCGGCCAACTGCCTCCAGAACGCCAACATCCGGTACATCGGCGAGCTGGTGCAGCGCAGCGAAGGTGAAATGCTGAAGACCAAGAACTTCGGGCGGAAGTCGCTGAACGAGATCAAGGAGGTGCTCCAGTCGATGGGGCTCTCGCTCGGCATGCGGCTCGACGGCTTCCCGTCCCGCAAGGAGCTCGAGCAGCGCTCGCGCGAACGAGAAGGGTGACCGCAAGCGCCGCTCTCTGGCGGTGCGCGCAGCGAGGGCGTAGCCCGAGCGGAGCAACAAGTTGGCCTGTGCAAGCGCCGCCCTGGGCGGCGCGCGCAGTGAGCCGCAGGCGAACGGAGCAAGAAGTGCGACACCGTAGACGACGAGGAAAGCTGGCGCGGCCGGCCGCGCACCGCGTTGCGCTGCTGCGCAACCTGGTGACGTCGCTGCTCGACCACGAGCTGATCGAGACGACCGACCCGCGCGCCAAGGAGCTGAAGCGCGTCGCCGACCAGATGATCACGCTCGGCAAGCGCGGCGATCTGCACGCGCGCCGCCAGGCGGCCTCGTTCATCCGCGAGCGCGACGTCGTGACGAAGCTCTTCGGCCCTCTGGCCGAGCGCTACAAGAAGCGCCCGGGCGGGTACACGCGCGTGCTGAAGTCGCGCATCCGCGTCGGCGATGCGGCGCCCCTCTCGATCATCGAGCTGGTCGATCGCGCCGCGCCGGGCAAGGAGCCGGAGCCGACGCCCGAGAAGAAGGCGCCGGAGAAGAAGGCCCGCGCGAGGAAGGCGCCCGAGAAGAAGCCGGAGAAGAAGAAGGCCGCCGCCCCGAAGAAGGCCGCCGCTTCGAAGAAGACCCCGCGCAAGAAGAAGGCGGCCGGCTGAAGCGCCTCGGCGCCGCGCGCTGATGTCGAACCGGGCGGGCACCATCGCTCTGGCGCTGCTCCTCGTCGCCGGCGCGTTGTGGGTGGTGTTCGGAGCCGAGCGGCCGGCCTCGCCGGTGGGCGAGGGCCATCCCGCGCCCGACTTCACGCTGCACCAGCTCGACGGCGAAGAGATCACGCTGTCATCCCTGCGCGGCCGGGTGGTGCTGCTCAATTTCTGGGCCACCTGGTGCAAGCCGTGCGAGGAGGAGATGCCCGCCATGGAGCGTCTCCACGCGAAGCTCGGCGGCTCCGACTTCGAGCTGCTCGCCGTCTCGGTGGACGAGGGCGACGACGAGGTGCGGGCCTTTCGCGACCGCCTCGGGCTGCGCTTCCCGATCCTGCGCGACCCCGACAAGGCCGCGGCCACCGCGTACCAGACGTTCCGCTTCCCCGAGAGCTGGCTGATCGGCCGCGACGGAACCGTCGTCGCGCGCTACATCGGCCCGCGCGACTGGGACGGCCCGACCTACCTCGAGCGGATCCGGAAGCTGATCGCCAGCAAGTAAAGCCCGAGCTGGATTCCTCCGATGCGCTGTCTCGTGGTTCGGCCGGAGGAGCGATGAGCACAGAAGTTGCAACGGGCGTTGCCATTGGAGTCATGGTCCTCGCGAACGCGGTGGTGGGGCTCAGCCTGCTCCGCACCGCGATTCGCACGCGGCGGGCGCCGGAGTTCCTGATCGGCATGGGTCTCTTCGGGATGGGGCCGCTCTCCCAGGGCCTCACGGTCATCGCGGGCACGGGCCGCCTGCCGTGCGGTGAGGTGAATCACGTGCTGCACGCGCTCGCCGCCGTCGGCAGCGGGGTCGGCATGGCGTGCATCTACTTCTTCGTGCTCACGGTGTTCCGGCCCGGTGTCGCGTGGGCACGAGCGCTCACGGCGATGGCGGTGCTCACCCTGGTCGTCGCGAGCGTGGGCTCCGTCGCGTCGATGTGGCTGGCCGCGCCCGAAACACCCTCGAAGGATGCCCTCCAGGGCTGGGGCGTCGTCATCCTCGGGGTGTTCACGCTCGCGTTCGGCTGGGCGGCGCTCGAGTCGGGCAGCTACTGGCTGCGCGCCCGCAAGCAGCTCCGCCTCGGCTTGATCGAAGCCGCCGTGACGAACCGCTTCCTGCTCTGGGCCGTCGCTTCGGGCTCCGCCTTCCTGCTCGGCGTGTGCCTCCTCCGCTTCCAGCTGCAGGGGCAGCAGCTCACGGGGAACCTCGTCCCGAGCCTGCTCACGATGGGCGTCTCGGTCGTGACGGGCGCGAGCATGTACCTCGCGTTCCTGCCGCCGCGCGCGTATCTGGCGTGGGTGCAGCGCAGCGCCTGAGCGCGGGGCTCAGCGGCTCGCCGGCAGCACCAGCGTGCTCTGGCCGCCATCGTTGAGCACGATGTAGCCGCGCATCTCCTTCGTGAGTCCTTCGAAGGAGCAGTAGTAGTACCCGGTGACGTTCACGCCCCCGGCAGGCGAGTTGAGGCCCGGGTAGATCGGGTAGATGCTGCCGCCGTCGACGAGGACGCCGGTCGCATTGTGGAGCCGCGCGATCGCCGCGGTGTTGTCGTCGCCGAGATGGTTCACCAGGCAGACGACGTTGGCGGTGTCGGCCAGCACGGGCGGCGTGACGAGCAGGCTCCCGGCGCTCGCCCGCGCGGCGCCAGCCAGGCACACGAGCAACGATACGAACGCGGCGCGGATCTTCATCGGGCTTCCTCCTCGAGTGGCCGGAGTGATCGGCGGCGCGCTGCCCCGTCTTGACCGCTTCCTCGATCGGCGCCTCGGTCTTTTCCGGGTGGCCGAGGGCCTCGCCTACGCGCACGGCCAGCGCATCATCCACCGCGACATCAAGCCCGCGAACCTCTTCCTCACCCTGCGCCGCCGCGTGAAGATCATGGACTTCGGCCTCGCCAAGGCCGTCGAAGAGGTGCGCAAGGCCGCCTCCGTGATCGGCGGCACCCCGCACTATATGGCTCCCGAGCAGGCCCGCGGCGGAGCGGTGGATCACCGCGCCGACCTCTACGCCTTCGGCGTGACGCTCTTCCAGTTCGTCACCGGTCGCGTCCCCTTCGACGACGGCGACGTGATCTATCACCACTGCCATACACCGCCGCCCGACCCACGCACGCTGAACGACCAGGTCCCCGACGCCCTCGCCGCGCTGGTGCTCGAGCTGATGGCGAAGAAGCCGGAGGAGCGACCGGCGGATGCGGGGGTGGTGAAGGCAAGGCTGGCGGAGTTCGTGGCGCGGTAGCCCGGATGCGATCGCGTCCCATGGCGACCGGCGTCGTCCGCTCGCGCTCGGGCTCAGGCCGCAGCTCGAGCGTCCGCTAGCTTCTCCGGCCATGCACGCCAAGGCCAAGGTGCGCGAGGTTCTGGACCGCCTCCCCGACGACTGCTCCCTCGACGACGTGCTCTACCACCTCTACGTCGTGCAGAAGATCGAGCAAGGGCTCACCGACATTGACGCCGGTCGCGTCATTCCCCACGAGCAGGTCGCCGAGGAGCTCCGCCGGAAGTGGCTGCTCGGCGCCGAATAGGCTGGTCCGACCAAGGAATCCGCACGCTCGACGAGGTCATCGCGTTCATCGCGAACGACTCGCCGCTTGATGCCCAACGAGTTCTCCGTCGTGCACTCGATTCCGCCGCATCGCTCGCCACGCTCAGCGAGCGAGGCCGCATTGTGCCGGAGCTCCAGAGCGCGACCATCCGTGAGCTGGCGGTGCATCGTTACCGGCTCATCTACGACGTTGGTGCCGGGCGAGTCACCATTCTTGCGTTCATCCACGGCGCGCGAGACTTCGGCCGGTGGCGCCAGCAGGTCGCACCATAGGCCGGATACAACAATCATCGAGTGCCGGATAGGCAGTCAGAGTCGGCTGACCGGAGTCGTCGGCCCCGGGAGGGCGGAGCTCTCGCCGCCCGAGACACCTCACTATCACCGAGTTCTGGCATCCGTGTTCTTGAATCTGTGGAAGGTCTGTACCGTGATGCTCGGATGGCGCACGACGGATACCAGAGGAAATACAGAGAACTCGGGCTTGACGAGGGCTTCCGCTCCGATTTCGAACGGCTCGAGGAGCTTCGAGACGACTACGATGTCGCGCATCATGCTCGGAGGCCGATGCTGCCTCAGGATCTCGAGCGCGAGTTCGACCGTTCTGCGAAGACGGCCACGCGGGCGATTGAGGCGTACGCGCGCAGCTTGCGACCTCGGGACTAGCCGCACCCAGACCCCGGGCCCGCGAGACCGATCTGACTCTCGACCTCCTCCTCCCACCCGTTACTCTCCGCGCCCGGGGGGAAGCTGTAGGCGTGTGGCGAGAGATCCCGATCGCGCTGGCGATCGTGGCCTCGATGGTGGGTGTCGCCGTGGCCGACACCAACTCCGGGGTCCGGACGTGGCTCCAGGTGCGGCGCGATCTGGCGGTGGCCGAGGCGCGCGTGGCGGCGCTCGAGCAGCGGATCGAGGCGCGGGAGGGCGCGACGGCGTCGCTGAAGAGCGACCCGCTGGCGCTCGAGACCGCGATTCGCGAAGACCTGGGGCTCGCCAGGCCGGGCGAGATCGTGGTGCGCGGCCTGGATCTCGTGACGCCGCGACCGGCGACGAGGTAGGCCGGCACCGGATGCGGGCGGCGTGAACAAGGCAGAACCCCCCGAAATTCTTGACGAATCCAATAGGTACCGCGAACCTCCGCACTCCCCCCGGTCCCCACCCCCTGCCGGAGTGCCCTTCTCTTGCGAGAGCGACTGAACCAGGCGATCGCCGCCGCGGCGGAGCGCATGCTGCGCGCCGCCGGGGACGAGGGGGCCGCGCCCGAGTTCACGCTCGAGGTGCCCCGGCAATCCGAGCACGGGGATTTCGCCACGAACGCCGCGATGTTGCTCGCGAAGCGGCTGCGCCGGCCGCCGCGCGAGATCGCGACGGCGCTGGCCAGCTCGCTCGCGGATCACGCCGGGGTCACCCGCGCGGAGGTCGCGGGGCCCGGCTTCGTGAACGTGTGGCTCGCCCAGGACCGCTGGCGGACGCTGCTCGTGGGCATCCTCGGCGCGGGCGCGAGCTACGGGGCGAGCGACGCGGGCAAGGGCCACACGATCCAGGTCGAGTTCGTGTCGGCGAACCCGACCGGCCCGCTCTCGGTGGGGCACGGCCGGCAGGCCGTGCTCGGCGACTGCATCGCGCGCCTGCTCGAGGCGGCCGGCTGGAAGGTCACGCGCGAGTACTACTTCAACAACGGCGGCCGCCAGATGCGCGTGCTCGGCGAGAGCGTGAAGGCGCGCTACCTCGAGCTGCTGGGCCGCGCCGCGCCGCCGCCGAAGAACGCGCTCGAAGACGCGAACCTGCCCTGGCCCGAGGCGATCGACGGCAAGCCCGTCCTCTTCCCGCGCGACGGCTACCAGGGCGGCTACATCGTCGAGATCGCCGAGGCGATCCGTGCGCGCGAAGGGGAGGGCTGGGTCTCCGAGCCCGGCGACGGCGCCTTCAAGCAGGTGGCGGAGGCCACGATCTTCGCCGGCATCCGCACCACGCTCGAAGCGCTCGGCATCGTGTTCGACGTCTACTACAACGAGACGTCGCTCTACGACGACGGGAAGATCGAGGAGGTGCTGCGCGATCTGCGCGCGAGCGGGCTCGTCTACGACGAGGGCGGGGCGGTGTGGCTGCGCGCGACGGAGCTGGGCCTCCAGCGCGATCGCGTGCTCGTCAAGAGCACCGGCGAGCCCACGTACCTGCTGCCCGACATCGCGTACCACCGCGAGAAGTTCCGCCGCGGCTTCGACCGCATCGTGGACGTGATGGGCGCCGACCACGTGGACCAGGTGCCGTTCGTGCGCGCGGCCATCGCGCTGCTCGGCTTCGACCCGGAGCGCATCGAGCTGGTGATGAACCAGTTCGTGACGCTGTCCTCCGGCGGCAAGACCGTGAAGCAGTCCACGCGCCGCGCCACGTTCATCACCACCGACGAGCTCTCCGAAGAGGTGGGCGTGGACGTGTTCCGCTTCTTCATGGTGGAGCGCAAGGCCGAGGGGCACCTCGACTTCAACCTCGACCTCGCCAAGGAAAAGGACTGGAGCAAGAACCCCGCCTACTACGTGCAGTACGCGCACGCGCGGGCGTGCGGCATCGAGCGGCAGGCGGCGGAGCGCGGCGTGCCGCCGGCCGTGGCCGAGCGCGTCGAGGGCGCGAAGCTCGCGCTGCCCGAGGAGCTGGAGCTGCTCCGCAAGCTCGGCGAGTTCCCGGAGCTGGTGGCGCGCGCCGCCGAGGCGCGCGCGCCGCACCACGTGGCCTACTACCTGCGCGACGTCGCAGGCCTCTGGAACCCGTATGTGCAGGACGGCAAGCGCCACCGCGTCCTGAACGAAGATGACCCGGCGCTCACCGAAGCTCGCCTCGCCCTCACGGGCGCGGTGCGCACGGTGCTCGCCCGTGGGCTCGGACTGCTCGGCATGTCCGCGCCGGAGCGCATGTGATGAACCTGACCAACGAAGAACGCAAGCGACCGAATGCCTCGAAGAGATCGGGTTGGCTCGCCACGCTGGGTGGCGCCGCGCTGCTCGTGGCCGTCGGCTTCGGCGTCGGCCTCGTGGCCGGCACGGCCTACGAGGAGCCGGAGCTGGTGGCCGATCACCTGTCGGGCAAGACCACCGAGGTGGTGCTGGGCCCGATCGGCGACGGCCAGCCGCACGAAACGCTCGACGGCCAGCCGCACGAAACGCTCGACGGCGACGTCGCGGCGGCGCCGCCGGCGGCTGTGGCGCCCGAGCCCGACCCGGTGGCCGTGGTCGACGAGCCGCTGCCGACGCCGCTCGGTGCGGGTGCGCTCGAGGAGGTGCCCGAGGCGCAGGCCGTGGCGGCGGCGACCGGCCGCCCCGGGGCGAAGCCGCTCGCGAAGCCCGTGCCCGCCGGCACCGGCTTCTCGATCCAGGTGGGCGCGTTCGGCAGCGAGTCCACCGCGCGCCAGCTCGCGAGCGAGCTCGGCAAGCGCGGCTACAAGGCGTACGTGACGAGCGAGGGGGCCGACGCGCGCTTCAAGGTGCGCGTCGGGCCGATCGCGAGCCGGGGCGAGGCCGAGAAGATCTCGACGCGCCTCAAGACCGAGCATCGCCTGCCGACGTGGATCCTGGCGAGCGGCAAGAGCTGAGCGGAAACAGAGAGGAACTCATGGTGGCAGCGAAGCGCTTCGAGCGGGTGTTGGTGACGGGGGGAGCCGGCTTTCTCGGCTCCCACCTCTGCGATCGGCTGATCGCCGAGGGCTGCAACGTGGTGGTGTTCGACAACCTGCTCACGGGCAAGGTCGAGAACATCCAGCACCTGCTCGGGCATCCGCGCTTCTCCTTCGAGCATTACGACGTCACGAACTACCTGCACGTGGAGGGTCCGCTCGACGCGATCCTCCACTTCGCCTCGCCGGCGAGCCCGGCCGACTTCGAGCGGCTGCCGATCCAGATCCTGAAGGTGGGCTCGCTCGGGACGCACAAGACGCTCGGCCTCGCGAAGGCGAAGGGTGCGCGTTTCCTGCTGGCGAGCACGAGCGAGTGCTACGGCGACCCGCTCGTCTCGCCGCAGCCGGAGTCCTACTTCGGGAACGTCAACCCGGTGGGCATCCGCGGCGTCTACGACGAGGCGAAGCGCTTCGCCGAGGCGATGACGATGGCGTATCACCGCCACCACGGCGTGGACGCCCGCATCGTCCGCATCTTCAACACGTTCGGGCCGCGCATGCAGCTGAACGACGGCCGCGCGATCCCGAACTTCTTCACGCAGGCGCTGCGCGGCGAGGACGTCACCGTCTACGGCGACGGCTCGCAGACGCGCTCGATCATCTACGTGGACGATCTGATCGAGGGCATCTGGCGCCTGCTGAACTCCAACCACATCGGGCCGATGAACATCGGCAGCCAGGCCGAGGTCTCGATGCGCGAGCTGGCGGAGAAGATCGTGGCGCTGTGCCAGAGCAAGAGCCGCATCGTGAGCCGCCCGCTGCCGGCCGACGACCCGAAGACGCGCCGCCCCGACAGCACGCTCGCGCGGGCGAAGCTCGGCTGGGACCCCGCCGTGCCCGTCGAAGAGGGCCTGCGCCGCACGCACGAGTACTTCCGGCACGCATTGCGGAAGTCTGCCGCCGGCTGATGATGGATCCGAGAAGCTGCTCAGCTGCGGCCGCGCAGCGGCCGTCGGCTGCAGCAGCCGAGCTCCGCGTGCGTCACCACCGTGCTTCGCAGCGCACATGCTCCCGACCTGTGTAGGCGAGCCACGAGAAGATGGATCCCCAGCGAATTCGGAATTTCTGCATCATCGCGCACGTCGATCACGGCAAGAGCACGCTGGCCGATCGACTGCTCGATGCGACGGGTACGCTCGCCGAGCGCGAGAAGAAGGACCAGTTCCTCGACAAGATGGAGCTGGAGCAGGAGCGCGGGATCACGATCAAGGCCCAGACGGCGCGCATGAAGTACCGCGCCGCAGGATGGGAACGACTACATCCTCAACCTGATCGACACGCCCGGCCACGTGGACTTCTCGTACGAGGTATCGCGCGCGCTCCACGCGTGCGAGGGCGCGATCCTGGTGGTGGACGCCGCGCAGGGGATCGAGGCGCAGACGCTCGCGAACGCCTACCTCGCGCTCGACGCGAACCTCGCGCTGATCCCGATCGCGAACAAGATCGACCTGCCGTCGGCGGACGCCGTCCGCACCGCGCAGGAGATCGAGGACGTGATCGGTCTCCCGGCCGAGTCCGTTCTGCCCGTCTCGGCGAAGGAAGGCAAGGGCATCCTCCCGCTGCTCGAGCGCATCGTGCGCGACGTGCCGCCGCCGGTCGGCGACGCGGCGGCGCCGACGCGTGCGTTGATCTTCGACGCCTGGTTCGATTCGTACGTGGGCGTGGCGATGCTCGTGCGGCTCAAGGAAGGCCGCCTCCGGCAGGGCGACCGCATCCGCCTGATGGCCAAGGGCAGCGAGCACGAGATCACCGAGCTGGACGTGATCGACCCGCACCCGCGCAAGGTGGACGAGCTCGCAGCGGGCGAGGTGGGCATCGTGATCGCGGGCATCAAGACGCTCGACCAGGTGCGCATCGGCGACACGGTCACGCAGGCGGGGCGCCCCGCCGCAGAGCCGCTGCCCGGCTTCCGCGAGGTGAAGCCGATGGTGTTCAGCGGGCTCTACCCGGTGGACGCCGACGAGTACCACCCGCTCAAGACCGCGCTCGAGAAGCTGCGCCTCAACGACTCCTCGTTCCAGTACGAGCCGGAGACCAGCGCCGCGCTCGGCTTCGGCTTCCGCTGCGGCTTCCTCGGCTTCCTCCACTGCGAGATCATCCAGGAGCGGCTCGAGCGCGAGTACAACCTCTCGCTGATCGCGACGGCACCGACGGTGCGCTACCGCGTCGTCACCACCGCCGGCGAGCAGTACGAGATCGAGTCGCCCGCCGCGTTGCCCGAGCCGCACCTCGTCGAGCGGATCGAAGAGCCGATGATCGTGACCACGATCCACCTGCCGCAGGAGTACGTCGGGCCGGTGATCGCGCTCTGCCAGGACCGGCGCGGCATCCAGCGCGACATCACCATGCACGGTGGGCGCGCGCAGGTGCGCTACGAGCTGCCGCTGGCCGAGGTCGTCGCCGACTTCCACGACAAGATCAAGAGCGCCACGCGCGGCTATGGCTCCTACGACTACGACCTGGTCGGCTACCGCGCGGCGCCGCTCCAGAAGCTCGACATCCTCGTGAACGGCGACAACGTCGACGCGCTCTCGCTGATCGTGCACAAGGACAAGGCCTTCCAGCGCGGCTCCGACCTCACGCGGAAGCTCAAGGAGTACATCCCGCGGCAGATGTTCGAGGTCGCGATCCAGGCGGCGCTCGGCTCGAAGGTGATCGCGCGCAGCACGGTGAAGGCGCTCCGCAAGAACGTGATCGCGAAGTGCTACGGCGGCGACATCTCGCGGAAGCGCAAGCTCCTCGAGAAACAGAAAGAGGGCAAGCGGCGCATGAAGCGCGTCGGCTCCGTCGAGATCCCGCAGGAAGCGTTCCTGGCGGCGCTCCGGCTGGAGGACCACTAGGTGGCACGCTTCCTCGTGCCGCTGGCCGCGGCGGCGTGCATCGCGCTCGGCCTCCGCACGCTGGCCATCGAGCCGTTCCGCATCCCGACGGAGTCGATGCTGCCGACGCTGCGGCCGGGCGATCGTCTGTTCGTGAACAAGCTCGTGTACGGCGCGCGCATCCCGTTCACGAGCCTGCGCCTGCCCGCCTGGCGCGCGCCGCAGCGCGGCGACGTGGTGGTGTTCCGCAAGGAGCAGGGCGACGAGCGCGCCGAGGTCTTCCCGACGCCGTGGCTCGTGAAGCGGATCGTCGGGCTGCCCGGCGACCGCGTGCGCGCGAAGGACGGCGCGCTCTGGATCAACGGCCAGCTCGTGGAGCAGTGGCGCACGGGCGAGGTGTGGCTCGACGGCGGCGGTACGCCGCTGGCCGGCGCGCGCGAGAGCCTCGACGGCCACGAGCACGCGCTGGTGGACGACCCCGGCCGCGTGGCCGCGCCCTTCGAAGGCGAGGTGCCGGCCGGCCGCTACTTCGTGATGGGCGACAACCGCGATCACTCGAGCGACAGCCGCAGCTTCGGTGCGGTGGACTTCGACGCGCTCGTGGGTCCGGTGGCCTTCCTCTACTGGTCGAGCGTCGAGGGACGCGCGGCCTCTGATCAGCGCCTCGCGGGCCTTGCCCACTGGGAGCGCCTGGGAGAACGAGTCGAGTGAGCGAGAAAAGTGAGCGCAGCGGCTTCGTACGCGACCTGCCCACGCTGATCGGCGCGGTCGTGGTGGCGCTCGCGATCCGCACCCTGCTGGTCCAGCCCTTCTACGTGCCGTCGGACTCGATGCTGCCGACGCTGCTGGTGGGCGACCACGTGTTCGTGAACAAGTTCCTGCTCGGCGCGGGGATGACCGGCACCGCGCTGCGCTTCCCGCCGCTCCGCGAGCCGAAGCGCGGCGAGGTGGTCGTGTTCCAGTTCGCGCGCGGGCCGAACGGCACGATCTTCCCGGCCGACCAGCGCCCGGACCTGCCGCGCGACGCCTTCGTGAAGCGCCTGATCGCGCTGCCCGGCGACCGCGTGGCCGTCAAGGACGGCCGCCTCGTGATCAACGGCGAACCCGTTCCGCAGCAGCCGCTCGGCAAGACCTTCACGGACTCGACGGGCCGCACCTTCGATCTCTACCTCGAGCAGCTCGACGGCTGCAGCCATTACGTGCTCGATGATCCGAAGTGGCCGAGCGACGACATGGAGGAGATCACCGTGAAGCCCGGCCGGTACTTCTTCATGGGCGACAACCGCGACAACTCCTACGACGGCCGCCGCGTCGGCACCGTGCGCGCCGAGGAGCTCGCCGGCCCGGCGCGCCTGCTCTACTGGTCGTGGGACTGGAACGGCGGCTGGCTCGCGCTGCTGAACCCCCTCACCTGGTGGGACAACCTGACGGCGAAGATGCGCTGGCAGCGGATGGGCTCGTTCCACGCCTGCGTCCAGCCGGGGGACGAGCCCGCGCTCAGCACCGCCGGCTGATGCCCCCGCAGCTCCAGAACGTCAACGTTGCGGCCGCCGAGAAGCTGCCGCCGCCCGATGCGATCCGGCGCGAGCTGCCGCTCTCGCCGCGCGCCGAGGCGGGCGTCGCCGCCGCGCGCGAGACGCTCCAGGCGATCCTCGCGCGCCGCGACCCGCGCCGCTTCGTGGTGGTGGGGCCGTGCTCGATCCACGACGTGCGTGCCGCGCACGAGTACGCCGAGCGGCTCGTCGCGCTCGCGAAGCGCGTCGAGCGCACGCTGTTCCTGGTGATGCGCGTCTACTTCGAGAAGCCGCGCACCACCGTGGGCTGGAAGGGCCTGATCAACGACCCCGATCTCGACGACTCCTTCCACATCGAGAAGGGGATCCGCATCGCGCGGCGGCTGCTGCTCGACCTCGCGGAGCTGGGGCTGCCCGCCGCCACCGAGGCGCTCGACCCGATCATGCCGCAATACCTGTCCGAGCTGGTGACCTGGACGGCGATCGGCGCGCGCACCACGGAGTCGCAGACGCATCGCGAGATGGCCAGCGGGCTCTCGACGCCGGTGGGCTTCAAGAACGGCACCGACGGCACGCTCGGCGTCGCGATCAACGCGCTCCAGTCCGTGCGCCATCCGCACCACTTCCTCGGCATCACGCCGGACGGCCAGCTCGCGGTGTTCCGCACGCGCGGCAACGCGCACGCGCACATCGTGCTGCGCGGCGGCGGCGGGCGCTCGAACTACGACGCAGCGAGCGTGGCTCGCTGCGAGGAGGAGCTGCGGAAGGCCGGGCTCCCCGTCCACATCGTGATCGACTGCTCGCACGGCAATTCGAACAAGGACCCATTGCTTCAGCCCGAGGTGGCCGAGGACGGCGTGCGCCAGATCCTCGCCGGCAACCGCTCGATCGTCGGCTGGATGCTCGAGAGCAACCTCCACGCCGGTAGCCAGCCGATTCCGGCCGACCTCGCGCAGCTTCGCTACGGCGTCTCGATCACCGATGCGTGCATCGGCTGGGAGACCACCGAACGCCTGCTGCTCGGGATGGACGAGCGGCTGGCGCGTCCCTAGGTCGTCACGAAGGGGACGTTCCTATTCCGTCACTTGTGCGGCTCGTGACGAAAAAGGAACGTCCCCTTCGTGACGGGCCTGGCAGGGGGTCGGTCCGCCGCTAAGCTCCGCCCGATTCCGACCGCTCCTTTTAACTCCGTCCAGCGAGGCGGAGAAAGGCGGCAGGTGGCGAGCGACCAGCAACCGAAGACCCGGCCCGAGACGAGCCCCGCGCTCCCGTCCCCCGGTGTCGTGCTCGACGAGGTCGCCATCCAGCGGGCGCTGATGCGCATCGCGCACGAGATCGTCGAGCGCAACGAAGAGCTGAGCCGGCTCTACCTGGTCGGGATCCCGAACGGCGGCGTGCCTCTCGCCCGCCAGATTGCGCAGAACCTGCGCGAGATCGCGGGCGTGGACGTGACCGTGGGCGTGCTCGACACCACGCTCTACCGCGACGACCGCCTCACGCGCGGCATCCGCCCGAAGCTGCGAAAGACCGAGATGCCCTCGGCCGTGGACGAGCGGCTCGTGATCCTGGTGGACGACGTGGCGAGCACCGGGCGCACGATCCGCGCCGCCATGGACGCGCTGATGGACTTCGGGCGCCCGCGCGCCGTGCAGGTGGTGGCGCTCGTGGACCGCGGCCACCGGGAGCTGCCGATCAAGATCGACTACGTCGGCAAGAACATCCCCACCCAACGCACGGACCACGTCGAGCTCCGGGAGCGGCTGGGGGGCGACGGCATGGAGGTGGTGCTGATGCAGGGCAAGGGGGCGCCTTCATGATGGGACGCGGGCTGCTGTCGATCGAGGATCTCGAGCGCGAGGACATCGAGCTGATCCTCGACACGGCCTTCCACATGAAGGAGGTGGGCCGGCGCGAGGTGAAGAAGGTCCCGACGCTGCGCGGCCGCACCATCATCAACCTGTTCTTCGAGTCGTCCACGCGTACGCGCACCAGCTTCGAGATCGCGGGCAAGCGGCTCTCGGCCGACGTGGTGAACTTCAGCCCCTCGTCGTCGAGCCTCACGAAGAAGGAGAGCATCCTCGACACCGCGAAGACGCTCGACGCGATGGACCCCGACGCGGTCGTGATCCGGCACAGCGTGGCGGGCGTGCCGAAGCAGATCGCGGACGAGCTGGCCGCGCCGGTGATCAACGCCGGCGACGGCGCGCACGAGCACCCGACGCAGGCGCTGCTCGACCTGCTGACCGTGGTCGAGGAGAAGGGCCGCATCGACGGGCTTACCGTCACGATCATCGGCGACATCGCCCACTCGCGCGTGGCGCGCTCGAACATCTACGCATTCACGAAGATGGGCGCCGAGGTCCGCGTGGCGGGGCCGCCCACGATGATGCCGGCGCAGGTCGAGACGCTCGGCGTGAAGTCGTTCCGCTCGCTGCGCGAGGCGCTCGACGGTGCGGACGTGGTGATGGCGCTGCGCATCCAGCTCGAGCGCCTGGCCGGCGCGCTCTTCCCGAGCGTGCGCGAGTACTCGGCCACGTTCGGGCTCGACCGCGCGAAGCTCCGGTACGCGAAGGACGACGCGATCGTGATGCACCCCGGGCCCGTGAATCGCGGCGTCGAGCTCTCGCACGACCTCGCGAACCGTCGGCCCGGTGTGATCCTCGATCAGGTGCGCAACGGCGTGGCTCTTCGGATGGCGGTCCTGTACCTCCTCGCCGGCCAGAAGCGCGGCGCGGAAGCGGAGGTCTAGCGGTGGCGGGGCGGGTGTGGCTGCGGGGCGGGCGCGTGCTCGACCCCGCGAGCGGGCGCGACGGCCGCGCGGACGTGCTGATCGAGGACGGCCGCATCGTCGCCGTCGCGGACGCACTCGAAACGGTGGGCGACGCCGAGGTGGTGAACGCCGAGGGCCTCTGGGTGGCGCCCGGCTTCGTGGATCTCCATGCGCACCTGCGCGAGCCCGGGCAGGAGTACAAGGAGGACATCGCCTCGGGCGGCCGCGCCGCCGCGGCGGGCGGCTTCACCGCCGTGTGCTGCATGGCCAACACCGACCCGGTGAACGACGACCCCTCCGTCACCGATTACATCCTCGACCGCGCGCGCAAGGATTCGCCGGTGCGCGTGCTGCCGGTGGCGGCGGCGACCAAGGGCCTGGCCGGCGAGGTGATGACCGAGATGTCGCTCCTCGTGGCCGCGGGCGCCGTGGCCTTCAGCGACGACGGCAAGACCATCATGGACAGCGGCATGCAGCGGCGCGTGCTCGAGTACTCGCGCCTCGTCGAGAAGCCGGTGATGGTGCACGCCGAAGACCGCACGCTGGTCCGCGACGGCGTGGTGAACGAAGGCGCCGTCTCCACCAAGCTCGGCCTGCCCGGCAACCCTGCGATGGCCGAGATCGTGCACGTGGCGCGCGACCTGCTGCTCGCCGAGCTGACGGGCGCCCACCTGCACGTGGCGCACGTCTCGACTGCCGGCGGGGTGGCGCACGTGCGCGAGGCGCGCGCGCGCGGCATCCACGTGACCGCGGAGGTCTCGCCTCACCACCTCACGCTCACGGACGAGGCCACGCTCGGCTACGACCCGAACACGAAGATGGCGCCGCCGCTGCGCGGCAAGGACGACGTAGCGGCCTGTGTCGAGGGGCTCGCCGACGGCACCATCGACGCGATCGCCACCGACCACGCGCCGCACGCGGTGCACGAGAAGGAGGTCGAGTTCACCGCGGCGCCGCCCGGCGTGCTCGGCTTCGAGACGGCCTTCGCCGTGGTGCTCGAGCTGGTGCGGCGCGGCTCGCTCACGCCGCTCCAGCTGATCGCCAGTCTCGCATGGAATCCGGCGCGCGTGCTCGGCCTCCCGATGGGCCGGCTCGAGCGCGGCGCGGCCGCGGACGTCGTACTGCTCGATCCGGCGCGGCGCTGGCTCTACGACCCGGCGCAGGGCTTCTCGAAGAGTCGCAACTCACCGTGGGCGGGCCGGGAGCTCGAAGGTCGCGTGCTCGCCACGTGGGTCGGCGGCCGTCTCGTCTATCAGCAAGGCCGTGGAGTGCTCGCCGCGTGACGAAGCCCGCATCCCCTCCGCCGCCCGCCTGCCTCGTGCTCGCGGACGGGACCGTCTACCGCGGCCGGGCCTTCGGCGCGCGGGCCGTGCAAGCCGGCGAGGTCTGCTTCAACACCAGCATGACCGGCTACCAGGAGATCCTCACCGACCCCTCGTACGCCGGGCAGATCGTGGCGCTCACCTACACGCAGATCGGGAATGTGGGCGCGAACCCGGAGGACGACGAGGCCTTGCATCCGTACCTCTCGGGCTTCGTGGTGAAGGAGATGTTCGACGCGCCCTCGAACTGGCGCTCGCGCGAGACGCTGCCCGCGTTCCTTGCGCGCCACGGCGTGCCTGCCATCGCCGGCCTCGACACGCGCGCACTGGTGCGGCACATCCGCGACCACGGCTTCCAGACCGGCGTGCTCAGCACCGACCCGACGCAGCAGGACGCCGAGGCGCTCGTCGAGCGCGCGCGCAAGGCGCCGACGCTCGACGGTGTCGACCTCGTCGCCGGTGTGACGTGCACGGCGCCCTACGAGTGGAAGGAAGGGAGCTGGAAGGGCGTGCCCGGCGAGCTGCCGCGCGCCCCGCGCCCGAGCCCGGCGCTGCGCGTCGTGGCCTACGACTACGGCGTGAAGCGGAACATCCTGCGCCTGCTCGTCGATCACGGCTTCGACGTGACGGTGGTGCCTGCGCAGACGACGGCTGCGCAGGTGCGCGCGCTGAAGCCCGACGCCGTGTTCCTCTCGAACGGGCCGGGCGACCCGGCCGCCGTGCAGGGCGTGCGCGAGCCGGTGAAGGCGCTCGCGAAGGAGTACCCGCTGTTCGGCATCTGCCTCGGGCACCAGATCCTCGGGCTCGCGCTCGGCGGCACGACGAAGAAGCTCAAGTTCGGCCACCACGGCGGCAACCAGCCCGGGAAGGACCTCGCCACCGGGAAGGTCGCGATCTGCGCCGAGAATCACGGCTACGCGGTCGAGGCCGACTCGCTGCGCGCGGCCGGCGAGCCGGTGACCGTCACGCACATCAACCTGAACGACGACACCGTGGAGGGCCTCGCGCACGAACGGCTGCCGCTGTTCTCGGTGCAGTACCACCCGGAGGCGTCGCCGGGCCCGCACGACGTCCGGTACTTCTTCGAGCGCTTTCGCGAGATGGCGCTGCGACACAAGGCAGGCGAGCGCGTCAGCGGCGCCGCGATCGCGAAGGGGAAGTAGCCGGTGCCGCGCCGCTCCGACCTCCACACGATCCTGGTGATCGGCTCCGGGCCGATCGTGATCGGCCAGGCCTGCGAGTTCGACTACTCCGGCACGCAGGCCTGCAAGGCGCTGCGCGAAGAGGGCTACCGGGTCGTGCTGGTGAACTCGAACCCGGCCACGATCATGACCGATCCGGAGACGGCCGATCGCACCTACATCGAGCCGATGACGCTCGACAGCCTCGAGAAGATCATCGCCCTGGAGAAGCCCGACGCGCTCCTGCCCACGATCGGCGGCCAGACCGCGCTGAACCTGGCGGTCGAGCTCGCCGAGGCCGGCATTCTCGAGAAGTACGGCGTGCAGCTGATCGGCGCGAAGCTGGCGGCGATCAAGAAGGCCGAGGATCGCCAGGAGTTTCGCGTGGCGATGCAGAAGATCGGGCTCGCCGTGCCCGAGTCGGGCTACGCGCGCTCCCTCGCCGACGCGCGCGAGATCGTGAAGCGCACGGGCTTCCCGGCGATCATCCGGCCCAGCTTCACCCTCG
Source organism: uncultured delta proteobacterium (assembly GCA_963716895.1). GTDB lineage: Bacteria > Myxococcota_A > UBA9160 > UBA9160 > UBA6930 > JBFIYM01. The sequence continues at coordinate 115,829 of CAVQUJ010000010.1, read as the reverse complement.
GCGGCACCGGCGGTTCGATCGCCTGGCAGCCCGAGGACTACGACCGGCTGGTGGAGTGGGCGCTCCAGTCCTCGCCCAAGCACACCTGCCTGATCGAGCAGAGCGTGCTCGGCTGGAAGGAGTACGAGCTCGAGGTGATGCGCGACACGGCCGACAACGTCGTGATCATCTGCTCGATCGAGAACTTCGACGCGATGGGCGTGCACACGGGCGACTCGATCACGGTGGCCCCCGCGCAGACGCTCACCGACCGCGAGTACCAGGTGATGCGCGACGCCGCGGTGGCCATCATCCGCGAGATCGGCGTCGACACCGGCGGCTCGAACATCCAGTTCGGCGTGCACCCCGAGACGGGCGCGCTGGTCGTGATCGAGATGAACCCGAGAGTTTCGAGGAGCTCGGCGCTCGCCAGCAAGGCGACCGGCTTCCCGATCGCGAAGATCGCGGCCAAGCTCGCCGTCGGGTACACGCTCGACGAGATCAAGAACGACATCACGCGCGAGACGCCGGCCAGCTTCGAGCCCACCATCGACTACGTCGTCACGAAGATCCCGCGCTTCACCTTCGAGAAGTTCGCCGGGGCCGACGACCTTCTCACCACCCAGATGAAATCCGTAGGCGAGGCCATGGCGATCGGCCGAACCTTCAAGGAGAGCTTTCACAAGGCGCTGCGCTCGCTCGAGATCGGCGTGATGGGCCTCGAGGCCCCGGAGCTGCCCGAGGGCAAGGCCGGCGAGGAAGCGCTCTGGCGCATGATCGACCAGCCGCGGCCCGGCCGGCCGTGGGCGATCGCCGAGGCCTTCCGCCGCGGCGCGAGCGTCGCGGAGATCCATCGCCGCTCCGCGATCGACCCGTGGTTCCTGCGCAACCTCCAGGAGCTGGTGGAGATGGAGGCCGCGCTCGCCGCTGCGAAGCCCGCCGAGCGCGTGGCCTGGCTGCGGCCCGCCAAGCAGGCCGGGTTCTCCGACGTGCGGCTGGCCGCGCTCTTCGGGATGAAGGAAGACGACGTGCGCGCGCTGCGCCGCTCGCACGGCGTGCGCCCCGTCTACAAGCGCGTCGACACGTGCGGCGCCGAGTTCGAAGCGCACACGCCCTATCTCTATTCGACCTACGAGGACGAGTGCGAGGCGCGTCCGACGGAGCGCCAGAAGATCATGATCCTCGGCGGCGGGCCGAACCGGATCGGGCAGGGCATCGAGTTCGACTACTGCTGCGTGCACGCGGCCTTCGCGCTGCGCGACGCGGGCTTCGAGACGATCATGGTGAACTGCAACCCCGAGACCGTCTCGACCGACTACGACACCAGCGACCGCCTCTACTTCGAGCCGCTCACGCTCGAGGACGTGCTCGAGATCGTCGAGAAGGAGAAGCCGCTCGGCGTGATCGTGCAGTTCGGCGGCCAGACGCCGCTGCGCCTCGCGGTGGCGCTCGAGAAGAACGGCGTGCCGATCCTGGGCACGACGCCCGACGCGATCGACCGCGCGGAGGACCGCGAGCGCTTCGATCAGCTGCTCGAGACGCTGGGCCTGAAGCGCCCACCCTCGGGCATCGCGCGCAGCCTCGCCGAGGCGCAGGCCGTGGCCGAGCGCATCGGCTACCCGGTGCTGGTGCGCCCGTCCTACGTGCTCGGTGGCCGCGCCATGCAGATCGTGCACGACGCCGACAGCCTCGCGAACTACATGCGCGTCGCGGTGAAGGCGTCGCCCGAGCACCCGGTGCTGGTCGACCGCTTCCTGAACGACGCCATCGAGGTGGACGTGGACGCGATCTCCGACGGCAAGCGCGTCGTGATCGGCGGCGTGATGGAGCACATCGAAGAGGCCGGCATCCACTCGGGCGACAGCGCCTGCTCGCTGCCGCCGTACTCGCTCGGCCGCGACGTGGTGGACGAGATCGTCGAGTCCACGCGCCGCCTCGCGCTCGAGCTGGGCGTCGTGGGCCTGATGAACGTGCAGTACGCCGTGAAGGGCAAGGACGTCTACGTGCTCGAGGTGAACCCGCGCGCCTCGCGCACGGTGCCGTTCGTGGCGAAGGCGATCGGCCGCCCGCTCGCGAAGCTCGCCGCGCTCGTGATGGGCGGCAAGACGCTCGAAGAGCTCGGCTTCACGCGCGAGATCTGGCCGCGTCACTTCTCGGTGAAGGAGGCGGTCTTCCCGTTCCTCAAGTTCCCCGGCGTGGACACCGTGCTCGGCCCCGAGATGAAGAGCACCGGCGAGGTGATGGGCATCGACTCCGACTTCGGCCGCGCCTACGCCAAGGCGCAGATCGAGGCGGGCAACCCGATCCCGGCCACCGGCCGCCTGTTCGTGTCGGTGCGCGACGAGGACCAGGGCCGCATCGCGGCGCCGCTGCGCGAGTTCGCGGAGTCGGGCTTCCAGATCCTCGCGACGGCGGGCACCGCGAAGGCGCTCGAGGCCGCGGGCATCGCGGTCGAGACCGTCGCCAAGGTGGGCGAGGGCTCGCGCGACGTGGTGAGCCGCATCGACGCGGGCGAGGTGGATCTCGTGATCAACACCGTCGAGGCCGACCCGCGCGCGGTGAAGGACTCCTTCGCCATCCGGCGCGCGGCGCTCCAGCGCGGCCTGCCGTACTTCACCACCTTCGCGGCCGTGCGCGCCGCGGCGGGCGCGGTGAAGGCGCTGCGCCAGGGCACGATCGGCGTGCGCGCGCTGCAAGAAGTCCACCGCGCCGCGTAGCCGTCAGGAAGGGGACGGTCCTTTCGTGACGGCGCGGCGCATTCGTGACGAAAAAGGACCGTCCCCTTCGTGACGGCGCCCGCGGCCCGCGCGTGCTCGAAGTACGTGTCGCGAGGGCAGGGCCTGCATGGCGCCGGGCGCGAGACCCACCCGCCGCGCGCCGCCGTAGCCGGCGACGAGGGGCCGGAGCGCGGGAGCGGGCGTGCCGAGTGCGAATCCCATGGGGGCTCAGCCGAGGTCGTGCGATCGTATCGGGCGCGCAGGCCGGCCGCCCCATGCCTTCTTCGCGTACCGTCTCCGAACCGCGCGTCCCGGGAGCCTTCGTGCAACCTCCTCGCCTCTCGCCCGCGACGCTGGTCGCCTACGGCGCTCCGAGCTTCGCGTTCGCGTATCTCCTCTTCTTCGTCCAGTTCTACTTCCTCAAGTTCGCAACCGACGTCCTGCTGCTCGCGCCTGCGCTGGTGAGCGTGCTGTTCGGGCTCGCCAAGCTCTGGGACGGCATCAACGGCCCGCTGGTCGGGAGCTGGAGCGACCGCGTCCGCTCGCGCTTCGGGCGCCGGCGTCCCTTTCTGGTAGGCGCTCTGCCACCGCTGGCGCTCGGCTTCGTGATGCTGTGGACGGTGCCCAGCACGCTCACGGGCGGGCTCCTGATCGCGTGGCTCGCCGTTGCGCTCTTCGTGTTCTTCACCGCCTACGACCTCTACACGCTTCCGCACCTCGCCCTCGGCGCCGAGCTGTCCACGGACTCGCACGAGCGCACCCGGCTCTTCGCGCTGCGCCAGATGAGCTTCACGGTCGGCATCCTGCTCGCGTTCGGCGGCATCCAGGTCGCGATGAACGCGGAGGACCCGCGACTCGCCGCGCTGGAGCTCGCGCTCCCGGCGGCGCTCCTCGCCGTGGCCGTGCTCGCCGTGCCGCCGCTCGCGGTCCACGAGGCCGACCGCGCCGGCAAGAGCGGCGGGCGCGGCTTCATGTCGGCCTTCCGCGACGTGCTCTCGACGGGCGCTGCGCGGCGCTTGTTTGCCGTCGAGCTCATCGAGGCGGTCGGCGTCGGTGCCGTCGGCACGATGGCGCCCTACATCGCGGAGTATCTGCTGCGCCGGCCCGACCTGGTCGGGCTGCTGCCTGCCGCATACGTGATCGCGGGCGTGATCTCGATCCCGATCTGGGTGCGTGTCTCCCGGAGCTTCGGCGCCCGCCGGACGTGGATGGCGGCCATGCTGCTCGCCGGGGCTGCGTTCGCGGGCATCCTCTTCGTCGGCGCCGGGGATCTCGGGCTGCTGCTGGCCCTGCTCGTCGTGGCCGGCGCCGCGATGGGCTGCGGAGGTGTCCTCAGCAAGGCGCTCCTCGCCGACGTGATCGACCTCGACGAGCGCCGCACGGGGGAGCGCAAGGAGGGCGTCTACTCCGCGGCCAGCACGCTCGTCCTCAAGGTCGGTGCAGCGCTTGCGATCGCCGCCAGCGGCCCGGTACTGACCGTCACGGGCTTCGTACCGAACGTCGAGCAGAGCGAGGAGAGCCTGCGCGGGATCCGGATCCTGTTCGCCGGCCTGCCGTGCGCCGGCTTCCTGGTGGGCGCCTGGCTGTTCCGCGGCTTCTCGCTCGCCGAAGCCGCTCCCCGGGCCGACCGATCACGCCAGGGCTAGGGGCCGTCGAATCGGCCCGAGACGCGGGGCGAGCGTCCGCAGGCCGGCGGCGGGTTTGCCAAGCGCGAGATCCATGGTGATCGTGCCCGGGCCGAGCGCGATCGTGTCACGGCGGCTGCGTCGGCCTGCGGGAGCGCGTCTGTCGGCCACACCCTTCCACGAGGCCCTCGAAGCGATCGCGAAGCCGCTCGAGTTCGCGGCGCGGGACGGCTTCGCGCGCATCGAGCGGCTGCCGGAGCTCGAGAAGAACGTGGCGGACGCTGCAGCACGCATGCGCGCGCTGTTCGTGCCGCTCGACGTGAAGCAGCGCCTCGCGCGGATCGAGGCCGCGTTCGCGAAGCCGCTGCCCGGCGCGCAGAAGCGCGCCGCGGTGGAGCGCGCGCTCGCCGAGCTGGCGCCGCTGCGCGAGCCCGGCTTCGCCGACGCCGCGATCGCGCGCGGGCTCGGCGAGATCCCCGGCGTCGGGCCGCGCCGCGCGCAGCAGCTCGCGCAGCGCGGGCTGCGCAGCATCGCCGACCTGCTGTTCCACCTGCCGAGCCGCTACGACGACCGGCGCGCGCAGCAGCGCATCGCCGACCTCGAGGTCGGGCGGCGCGCCACGTTCAGCGGCGAAGTGAAAGTCTCGGACTTCGGGCCGCGCAAGGGCCGCTCGCGCACGTTCTCCGCGGTGCTCGGCGACGAGAGCGGCGTCGTCACGCTCAAGTGGTTCCGCGGCGGCGAGTCGGTCGCCGCGCACGTGAAGAAGGGCGTGCGGCTCCGCGCCACCGGCGACGTGCGCCGCTACCGCTTCTCGAAAGAGGTGATCCACCCCGAGATCGACCTGCTGCGCGAGGGAGAAGAGGACACGGCCGCGGACGGCATCGTGCCCGACTACCCGGCGCCCGAGGGCGTGCCGCCGCGGACGTTCCGGCGCTGGGTGGCGTTCGCCGTCGAGCACTACTCGGACCTCGTGCCGAGCACGCTGCCTCCGAAGCTCGCGCACGAGCGCGAGCTGCCCCCGACGCCGGAAGCGCTGCGCCGCATCCACCGCCCCGAGCCCGAGGCCGACCCGGAGGCGCTGCGCCGCCGGCGATCCGGCGCGCACGAGCGCCTCGTGCTCGAGGAGCTGTATCTGCTCGAGGTCGGGCTCGCGCTGCGCCACGCCGAGCGCGCGAAGGAGCCGGGCATCGCGCTCGACCCCGGCCGCCCCGGCGTCGCGGCGGCCGTGGCGGCGCTGCCGTTCCGGCTCACGCCCGCGCAGGAGCGCGCGTGGCGCGAGATCGCGGCGGACCTCGCGGAGCCGCATCCCATGAACCGGCTGCTCCAGGGCGACGTCGGCAGCGGCAAGACGGTGGTCGCCGCGCTCGCCGCGGTGGCCGCGGCAGAGAGCGGGCAGCAGGCCGCGCTGATGGCACCCACGGAGCTGCTGGCGGAGCAGCACGCGCGCACACTGCGGACGCTGCTCGCCGGGGCGCCGCGCGTTCGCTTCGCGCTGCTCACGGCCTCGGTGCCGCGCGCCGAGGCCGAAGCCGTCCGCGCGGCGCTCGCCGCGGGGGAGCTCGACCTCGTGGTCGGCACGCACGCGCTGTTCCAGCCCGACGTGCGCTTCGCGCGCCTCGCGCTGGTGGTGATCGACGAACAGCACCGCTTCGGCGTGCTGCAGCGCCAGGCGCTGGCGGGCCGCGGTGCCGGCGGTCTCCAGCCGCACGTGCTGGTGATGACGGCGACGCCGATTCCGCGGAGCCTCGCGCTCACGCTCTACGGCGACCTCGACCTGTCCGTGATCGACGCGTTGCCGCCCGGCCGTACCCCGGCGCGCACCGCGCTGCTGCGCGAGGGGCAGGGCCAGCGCGTGGTCGAGCAGGTGCGCGAGACGCTCGCGCGCGGAGAGCAGGTGTACGTGGTGTACCCGCTGGTCGAGGAATCGGAGAAGGTCGATCTGCGCTCCGCCACCGAGTCGGCCGAGCGCATCCGCGCGGCCTTCCCCGGCGCGAGGGTCGATCTCGTGCACGGGCGCCTCGATGCCGCCGACCGAGCCGCCGCGATGGCCCGCTTCGCGGCCGGCGAGACGAAGATCCTGGTCTCGACCACCGTGATCGAGGTCGGCGTCGACGTCGCGAACGCGACGTTGATGGTGGTCGAGCACGCCGAGCGCTTCGGCCTCGCGCAGCTGCACCAGCTGCGCGGCCGCGTCGGGCGCGGCGAGCGCCCCGGCACGTGCCTGTTGGTCGCGCGTGGCAGCAGCGAGGACAGCGAGGCGCGCCTCGCAGCCCTGCTGGAAACGACGGACGGCTTTGCCATCGCCGACGCCGACCTCCGGATCCGCGGCCCCGGCGAGTTCCTCGGCACGCGTCAGCACGGGCGGCTCCCGGATCTGCGCTTCGCCGACCTCGTGCGCGACGCGAAGCTCGTCGCGCTCGCACGCGAGGCGGCGCGTGATATCGTGCGGCGCGATCCCACCCTGCTGCGTTCGCCCGAGCTCGGGCGGGCGGTGAGATCGCGCTGGGGTGAGCGCCTCGCATGGGTGGGCGTCGGCTGAAGGGGGTGCGGATGCGTTGGCTCGGGATCGCGGGTGTGGTGGCAGCGGTGGCTCTCCGCGCGGCGGTGGCGGGCGCCGCCTGCGCGACGGGCACGGAGCTCGTGCAGAGCTTCCCGACCTCGGGCGGCGCCGTCTCGGAGTGGAAGCTGTGCTGGGACATCGTGCGCACGCCCGACGACGAGGGCGCGCTCGAGGCCTCGGAGACGCTCGTGATCTCGGAGGCGACGTTCCGCCCCGGCGTGGGGGCCGACCCGGTCGAGGTGCTCGGCGAGCTCCGCCTGACGGAGGTCTTCGTCCCCTACGACGACGGCGAGCCCCGCTTTCGCGACATCTCCGACCAGGACTTCAGCATCGTGGACCTCACGGCGGCCGACTGCACGGGCACCCGCCTCTCCAGCAACCGCATCTGCTCCGAGGTGTTGGATCGCGACATCGCCTGGCGCGACCCCGACGTGCCGGTGTCGCGGCGCGGCGAGAAGCTCGTGCTGTGGAGCATCCTGAACGCCGCCAACTACGACTACGTGATGTACTACGCGTTCCACGACGACGGCACGATCGAGGTGCGCGGCGGCTCGACGGGCCGGAAGCTCGGCGGCGCCAACGACACCGCGGGCCACACCCATCTCTTCGCCTGGCGCATCGACCTCGACGTGGCAGGCCCCGGCGGTGACACCGTCTCCGTCTCGAACCAGACCTTCGGCGGGAAGTCGGTGCGCGAGAAGGAGGAGGTGATCACGACCGAGACGGGCATCAACTGGTCAGCCGCGAACTTCACGCACGTCGAGGTCGACGACGCCACCCGCACGAACGCCAACGGCCGGCACACGGGCTATGCGCTGGAGCCGATGCGCTCCGGCCTGCCGAAGTTCAAGGAGGCCTTCACGCGCTACCCGATCGCGGTCACGCGCGCGCACGCAGCGGGTGAGGAGCTCCGCGCGTTCGACCTGCCGAGCTACCTGAACAAGGAATCGGTGGCGGGCCAGAACGTGGTGCTCTGGTACCTCGACGCCCACCACCACGAGGAGAACATGCGCGACGAGGATCGCGACACGGTGCCCGTGCTCTGGACCGGGTTCCTGCTCCAGCCCCAGAACCTCTGGGACGGCACGCCACTCTACTGACGCCGCAACGGACGACGAGGTAGGCCGCCGCCTGATGCGGGCGGCGTGTGCCTGACCTAGCGCGCGGCCCCGTCGAGCGCGAGGAACTCCGCGACGGCGCGGTTCCACGCCTCGGGCTGCTCGAAGTAGGGCGAGTGGCCGGCGTCCGCGATCTCGACCACGCGCGCGCCGCGGATCTTCGCGGCGCTGGCGCGGATAGCGGCGGGCGGGAAGAGCGCATCTTCGGCGCCGACCACGAACAGCACGCGCCCGGCGAGCGCGGTGAGCCGTTCGTCGGAGACGACGGTGCCGAACAGCGCGGGCCCGATCTTCGCGAGCTCCGGCTCGCCGAACGCGCCGAGCATCTGATAGAGGTACGCGCGCGCGGGATCGCGGGCGACGAGGCCGGCGCCGAGCGCGGGGTGGCGGCCGAGGACGTCGGGTGCGTTCAGCGGAGACGCACCGAGCGAGCGCAACGCAGCGACCAGCTCGGGCGTCATGATCCCGCCCGGCGTGTCCGCGAGCACGAGTCTACGCACGCGTGCGGGCTCCGTGAGCGCGAAGCCGAGCGCCGTCCAGCCGCCCATCGATTGCCCGACCAGGTCGATCGCTCCGTCTACGCCGGCCGCGGCGAGCACCGCGCCGAGGTCGCGCACGCCGAGTTCGGGCCGCGTCGCGCCGCCCCGGGCGGTCGAGCGCCCGAAGCCGCGGTGGTCCCAGGTGATCACACGCCGGTGTCGCGCGAAGAAGGGCACCTGCTGGTACCAGACTGCGTGATTTCCGCCCGCGCCGTGGCACAGCACGAGGGCCGGCTCGCCCTCGCCCACGCTCTCGGTGTAGATGCGCTCGCCGTCCGAATCGACGAAGCCGTTGGTGCGCCCGACCATTGGACGCCGCGACGGACCACGAGCCAGGTTGCGACCGGATGCGGGCGGCGTGGTCATGGCTCCCCCTTGACTTTGGCGCGGGTCCCGCCGATGGTACTCGGGTCATGTCGAACGGTCGTCAGCTGCTGGCCCTTCTCTCCGGCCTGCTCCTTAGCGGGGCGGGGGAGGCCAGCTAGCGGCAGGCGCCGCTTTGCTTCGAAAGCCCTCTCCCGCCTACCCGGCCGGAGGGGGCTTCGCGTTTCTGGACCTGGATCCGCCGCTCGCTCCGCCCGCGTGGGCACACCACACAGGAGCGAGTCATGCACGAACGGATTCGAGTCTTCGATACGACCTTGCGCGATGGCGAGCAGGCGGCGGGCGTCTGCTTCTCGGCGAGCGACAAGCTCGAGATCGCCATGCACCTCGCCGCGCTCCGCGTGGACGTGATCGAGGCGGGCTTTCCGATCAACTCGCCCGAAGAGGCGGCCGCCGTGGCGGAGGTGGCCGCGAACGTGCGCGGCGCCACGATCTGCGCGCTCGCGCGCGCGGTGCCGAAGGACGTCGCCGCGGCCGGCGAGGCGCTGCGTCACGCGCCGGAGCGCCGCATCCACGTCTTCGTGAACGCCAGCGACATGCACCTCGCGCACCAGCTCCAGAAGAGCCGCGCGCAGGTGGTCGCGATGGCCGCGGCCATGGTGCGGAGCGCGCGCGAGTTCACCGACGACGTCGAGTTCAGTCCGATGGACGCGACGCGTGCGGACCCGGTCTTCCTGGCCGAGCTGGTGCGCGCGGTGCTCGCGGCGGGCGCCGGCACGATCAATCTGCCCGACACGGTGGGCTTCGCACTGCCCGAGCAGGTGGCCGGCATGATCCGCGCGCTGCGCGCCAGCGTGCCGGAGGTCGAGGGCGCCGTGATCTCCTTCCACGGTCAGGACGACCTCGGTCTGGCGACCGCGAACAGCCTGGCCGCGATCGCGGCGGGCGCGCGGCAGGTGGAGGTGACGATCAACGCGATCGGCGAGCGCGCGGGAAACACCTCGCTCGAGGAGGTGGTGCTGGCGCTGCGCGTGCATGGCGCGCGGCTCGGCGTCGAGACGGGCGTGGACACCACGGGCATCTACGCGCTCTCCGAGCGGGTGGCGGCGCGCTCGGGCATCGCCGTGCCGCCGAACAAGGCGATCGTCGGGCGCAACGCGTTCCGCCACGCCTCTGGCATCCACCAGGACGGCGTGCTCAAGCAGCGCGAGACCTACGAGGTGATCGATCCCGCCTGGATCGGCCACCCGATCGGCAGCGAGATCGTGCTGGGCAAGCTCTCCGGACGCGCGGGCTTCGGCGCGCGCGTCGTGGCACTCGGCCTGGCGCTGTCGGAGGCGGAGCTCGAGCGCGCGTTCCGGCGCTTCCAGCGGGTGGCCGCGACGAGTCGCGAGGTGGCCGACGCGGAGCTGCGAACGATCTGCGCCGAGGGACTCGTTTCTACGAGAGCGAAGCTCGCTGCGCGCGGTGCGGACACGCCGCTTGCAGACTGACGCGGAGGAGACGCCGAGGGCGCTACGCCCGGCCGAGGCGCGCGAAGATCGCCTCGGGCGAGTCGCCGGAGGCGGCGAAGGTCGCGCTCGCGAGCGCGCCGGCGATGCGTGCGCAGACGCCCTCGGGGTCGTCGCAGCCCCGGCTCCGCAGCTCACTCGGCATGCGCTTCTCGAGGACCACGCGGAGCTGCGCGGCGGTCACGCTCCCCGGCTCGAGGCCGGCCGACTTCAGCGCGAGCCGAACGGTGCCGCGCGCCTGGAGCTTGTCGAGCGAGGTCGTCCGCTCGAGCTCAGCGCACACGAGGTCGAAGGCCTGGGTATCGGACATCTCAGCCTCGGGCCCGCGCTTCGATCCAGCGCAGGTAACGGTGGGGCGGTAGGAACGCGAGCCACATGCTGCCCGCGGAGACGAGGCCGAGCGGGCCGAGCACGATGCCCATCGCGCGCGGATCCAGCTCGTGCCCTGCGGCGCGCAGCGCCGACACGAGCGCAGAGATCGCGAACGCCGAGAGGATCGAGATCGACCACAGCGCCATGCGGTTGGCGGAGACCGCGTCGGCGAGGCCGAGGGCCAGCCGCCGCACGAGCTTGCGGTGGTAGAGCAGGGCTTCGGTGCCGGCCCAGCCGAGCGAGAAGAGCGTGAAGAACGTGAGGTACTGCCACGGGCCGGTCTTGTGCGCGGCGAAGGCCGCCCAGCCGGGGCCGAGGATCTGACAGGCCGCGAGCACGGCGAGGCCCCCGAAGAAGCCGATCACGAGCCCGCGCGCCCAGCCGGCGTCGGGCCGGAACACGCGCCACGTGAACACGGCGATGGAGCCCTCGCCGAGCGTCTGCAGCAGCGCGTGCGTCATGCTGAGCGCGGTCTGGAGCGCGGGCTGGTTGTGCGTCGCGTCGATCGCGATCGCGATCGGGTAGCCGATCGCGCCGAGCACGAGCAGGCCGGAGCCGATCAGCAGCTCGGGGAGCGCGCGCGTGCGCCGCGCGAGCAACAGCAGGCGGATGCTCACGATGGTGCTGGCGAGGAAGAAGGCCCCCCCACCGATCGCGGCCAGCACGATCATGACACCACACCCTCCGAACCCCTGGCTTCGAAGGGCTTCATCGGCAGTTCCCCGGAGCGCTTTAGGCGAGGATCGCCTCGACGAGGCGCGGCCCCGGCTCGGCGAACGCCCGCCGGAGCTCCGTGGCGAGCGCATCGGCGCTGCTGACGCTTGCGCCCGGCACGCCGAACGCGCGCGCCGCCGCGACCCAGTCGAGCACGGGCGGGCCGAGCTGCGTGAGGCTCCGGGCCGCGGGGCCGGGCTCGGCGATGCCCGCTCGCGCGAGCTCGACCTGGAGGATGCGGTAGATGCGGTTCGCGCAGACCACGACCGTCACGTCGAGCGCCTCGCGCGCCATCGTCCAGAGCGCCTGGAGCGTGTAGAGGCCGGAGCCGTCGGCCTGGAAGGCGATCACGCGGCGGCCGGGGCAGGCGAGCGCGGCGCCGGTGGCGCACGGCAGGCCCTGGCCGATCGCCCCGCCCGTGAGCGCGAGCACCGTATGCGGAGGCGCGCCCGCTGCGTGCGCCGCCCAGGCGAGCCCGGAGGTGGCGGCCTCGTCCACGACGATGGCGCCCTCGGGCTGGAGGGCGGCGAGCGTGCGGCCGAGCGCGCCCACGTCGAGTGCGCCCGACGCGGGCGCGGCGCGCGGCCGATCCGCGCGCGCGACGCCGCGCGGCGCGCCGAGCTCGTCGGCCAACGCCTCGAGCGCCGCGGCCGCGTCGTCCTGCGCGCTGCACAGCGTGGTGAGCTCCGCGCGCTCGGGCGCGAGACGGCTCGGCTGGCCCTCGTAGCCGAAGAAGGCCACCGGGCTCTTCGCACCGGCGAGCACGAGCCGCCCGACTCCGGCGAGTGTCTCGCGGGCCTGCTCGGGGAAGTAGGGGAGGCGCGGGAAGTCGGGCCGGCCGGCGCCGCGCTCGTGACGCGCGGCGAAGGTCTCGGTCCACACCGCGCAGCCCGTGTGGGCCTGGACGCGGGCGGCGGCGTGCAGCGCAGGTTCGCGTAGCGCTCGGCCCCCGAGCAGCAGGCCCGCGGGCGGGGCGCGCAGCGCTCGCGCGGCGCGCTCGACGGCGTCTCGGCTCGCGCCGGCCCGGGTCGGGCGCAGCGGCGCGACCGACGGCATGCTCGCTTCACCCCACTGCGCATCGACCGGGAGGATCAAGCTCGCGACGCCCGCGGGCGGGCCGAGCGCCGCCGCGATCACCGCGGCGCCGTCCTGCGCGACCGCAGCCGCGCCGCTCGCGGTGCGCACCCAGCCGACCGTGCCCGCGAGCGCGGCGATGTCGGAGGTGAGCGGCGCGTCCGCGCCGAGGTGCCAGGAGGCGTGGTCGCCGATCCAGTTCACGACCGCCGAGCCCGCGCGCCGTGCGTTGTGGAGGTTCGCGAGGCCGTTGGCGAAGCCGGGGCCGAGGTGGAGCAGGGTGGCCGCGGGCCGCTCGGCCATGCGCGCGTAGCCGTCGGCCGCGCCGGTGCAGACGCCCTCGAACAGCCCCAGCACCGCACGCATCCGGACGCGATCGAGCGCCGCTACGAGGGGCATCTCGGTGGTGCCCGGGTTCGCGAGGCACAGCTCGATGCCGAGTCGGCGCGAGGTCTCGAGCAACGCCTCCGCTCCGTTCATCCTCGACCTCCAGGCCCCACGGGGGATCGGGCGGCTCCCATCCTAGGTCGCGCGCCGAAACACTGGAAGGATCGATGGCCTCCGCCTATCGTGCGGGCCGCTTTTCCGGGGGGCGCCTGGCGGGAGTGGGACGGTGGTCCGCCCGGCCGGAATCGCCCGCGGAACCCCTGTCTCGGAGGCCCCATGTCCCCGACCCTGATCGCCCTCGTGGCGAGCGTGCTCGCGATCGCCGCAGCCGTCGTCCTCTACCGCGCCGTGCTCGCCGCGCCGACCTCCACCGAGCGCGCCAACGAGATCGCGGCGGCCATCCGCACCGGGGCGGCGGCCTTCCTGAGCCGCCAGTACCGCACCGTGGCCATCGTCGGGGTGCCCATCCTCCTCGTCCTCGCCGTCGCGCTCGGCCGCTGGTACGCGCTCGGCTTCCTGGTCGGCGCGGTCGCGAGCGCCCTCGCCGGCTTCATCGGCATGAACGTCTCCGTGCGCGCGAACGTGCGCGTCGCCCAGGCGGCCAACGAGGGCTTCGGCCCGGCCTTCGGGCTCGCCTTCCGGGGCGGCGCGGTGACCGGCCTCCTCGTGGTGGGCGCAGGGCTGCTCTCGCTCACAGCGCTGGTGTGGGCGATGCACGCGGCCGGGTACGAGAAGCCCGACGCGCTGATCGGCCTCGCCTTCGGCGGCTCGCTGATCTCGGTATTCGCGCGGCTCGGCGGCGGCATCTTCACGAAGGGCGCGGACGTGGGCGCCGACCTGGTCGGCAAGCTCGAGGCCAACATCCCCGAGGACGATCCGCGCAACCCGGCGGTGATCGCCGACAACGTCGGCGACAACGTGGGCGACTGCGCCGGCATGGCGGCCGACCTGTTCGAGACGTTCGGCGTGACGGCGGCGGCGGCCATGCTGCTCGGCCACATCCTGTTTCCGGGCACCGAGGCGATGTTCCTCTACCCGCTCCTGATCGGCGCGGCCGGCATCGTGGGCTCGCTGGTCGCGATTCCTTTCGTGCGGATCGCCGAGCCGGCGCAGGGCGAGCAGCCCGCCGTGATGCGCTCGATGTACGTGGGCCTCGCGATCGCGTGCGTGGTCATGCTGGCGCTGGTGTTCGTCGCGAACGGCGCCACCGACATTCCGGCGCTCGACGCGAAGGGCAACCCGATCACCGGCGGCGCCCTCTGGGTCTGCGCGCTCCTCGGCGCGATCGTGACCGGCGTGATGATGTGGGTGACCGACTTCTACACGGGCGGAAACTCGCGCCACGTGATCCACATCGCGGCGGCGAGCGAGGGCGGCCACGCCACGAACATCATCGCGGGCCTCGCCGTGGGCATGCAGTCCACGTGGATCCCGGTCGGCGTGATCGTGATCGCGATCGCCGTCTGCAACGCGGCTGCGGGCCTCTACGGCATCGGCATCGCCGCGATGGCGATGCTGTCGCTGGCCGGCATCGTGGTCTCGATCGACGCGTACGGCCCGATCACCGACAACGCCGGCGGCATCGCCGAGATGGCCGAGCTCGGGAGCAAGGTGCGCGCGGTGACCGATCCGCTCGACGCCTTCGGCAACACCACGAAGGCTGTCACGAAGGGCTACGCCGTGGCCTCCGCCGGCCTCGCGGCGGTGGCGCTGTTCGCGACCTTCCTCGAAGACCTGCGGGTCGGCGGCATCGACGCCAGCTTCGACCTCGCCAGCACCGCCGTGGTCGCCGGCCTGTTCATCGGCGCGGTCACGCCCTTCGTGTTCGCCTCGTTCGCGATGAGCGCCGTGGGCGAGGCGGGCGGCAAGGTCGTCGAAGAGGTGCGGCGGCAGTTCAAGGAGATCCCCGGGCTGATGGAAGGCCGAGCCAAGCCCGACTACGCCGCCTGCGTGGACATCGTGACGCGCTCCGCGCTGCGTCTGATGGTGGCCCCGGCGCTGATCCCGATCGCGATCCCGATCGGCGTGGGCCTCGCGCTCGGCGCGGAGGGGCTCGGCGGGCTGCTCATCGGCTCGATCGTGTCGGGCGTCTGCGTGGCGCTCTCGATGACGACGGGCGGCGCCGCCTGGGACAACGCCAAGAAGTACATCGAGGGCGGCGCGTATGGGGGCAAGGGCAGCAACGCGCACAAGGCGTCGGTCACCGGCGATACGGTCGGCGATCCCTACAAGGACACGGCGGGCCCCGCCATCAACCCCATGCTGAAGCTCGTGAACATCGTCGCGCTGCTGATGATCCCCTTCCTGGGCTGAGGTGAGCGAGCCCGCAGCGCTCGATCGACATCCGCGCGACCGTCTTCGTCGCGAGCTCGGGCTCCACGATGCGGTGTTCCTCGTGGTGGCCTCGGTGGTGGGCTCGGGGATCTTCCTCACGCCGGGCGCGATCGCGGAGCGGCTGCCGCACCCCGGGCTGATCGTGGCCGTGTGGGTGGTCGGCGGGCTGCTCTCGCTGGCCGGCGCGCTCGCGAACGCGGAGCTCGGCGCCGCGTTCCCGCACGCGGGCGGCGACTACGTCTACCTGCGCGAGGCATTCCATCCGCTGGCGGGCTTCCTCGCCGGCTGGCTCTCGTTCTTCGGGATCTTCGCGGGCACCGTCGCGACGCTCGCGGTCGGCTTCGCGCAGGCGCTCCAGCCGCTGCTCGGGCTCTCGCACGCCACGGGCCTCGCGCTCGCGGTCGCGACGATCGTCGCGTGCTCCTGGCTCAACGCGATCGGCGTGCGCCACGGCGCTCGCGCCAACAACCTCACCGGCTGGATCAAGGTGGGCGTGCTGGCGTTCTTCGTCGTGGTGGCGCCGCTCACGGGGCGCGGCGACTTCACGAACCTGCGTCCTTTCGTGAGTGGGCTGTTCTCCGCCGCGCCGCCGCTCGCGTTCGCGCTGGCGCTCTCGCCCGTCCTGTTCAGCTACCTCGGGTGGAACGCCACGGTGTTCGTGGCGAGCGAGATCCGCGACCCGGGCCGCAACGTGCCGCGCTCGCTGTTCGTGGGCCTCGGGTTGTGCATCGCGCTCTACCTCGCGCTCAACGTGGCGTACCTCTACGCGGCGCCGGTGGCGACGCTGTCGGGCGCCGCGAACGCGGGCGAGCTCGCGGCCGAGGTGATCGTGGGCCCGCGCGGCGCCGGCTTCATCGCGGCGTTCGTGCTGATCTCGATCCTCGGCACGCTCAACGCCACGATCCTGGTCGGGCCGCGCATCGCGTACGCGATGGCGCTCGACCAGCTCTTCCTGCGCGTCACCGATCGCGTGCACGTCGACTACGCGACACCCACCGGCGCGATCTGGCTCCAGGCCGCGGTCGCGAGCGCGCTGGTGCTGCTGCTCGAGAACTTCCCGAAAGCGCTCGACTTCACGACCTTCGGCATCGTGCTCGCGACGATGGCCGACACGCTCGCGCTGTTCGCGCTGCGGAGGCGCCAGCCAGGGCGGGCGCGCCCGTACCGCGCGTGGGGCTATCCGTGGGTGCCCCTGGTCTATCTCGCCGCGAATGCCGCGATCGCGGTCGGCTTGCTCGTCGGCCGGCCGCGCGAGGCCGGCATCGCCGTCGCGGTGCTCGCGATCGGGGTGCCTGTCTACTTCGTGTTCCGATACACCAACAAACTTGCCCCGGGGGAACTTCTCCCGTAATTTCGCCGGCCGGCGCCCCCCGCCAGAAACACGCCGCCTCGGGAGCCGCCGTGTCTGCCATCCGCCACGATTTCCACAAGCTCCGCCGCCTGCCGCCGTACGTCTTCGCGCAGGTAACGTCGCTCGCGCACGCCGCGCGCCGCGCGGGCGAGGACGTCATCGACCTCGGCATGGGCAACCCGGACCTGCCGACGCCGCGGCACGTGGTGGAGAAGATCGCCGAGGCCGCGCGCGACGAGCGCAACCACCGCTACTCCGCCTCGCGCGGCGTGCCGAATCTGCGCGCGGCCATCACCGAGTGGTACCAGCGTCGCCACGGCGTCGAGCTCGACCCCGAGACCGAGGCGATCGCCGTGATCGGCGCGAAGGAAGGCCTCTCGCACTTCATGCTGGTGACGGTCGGGCCGGGCGACGTGGTGATGTGCCCCGACCCGGCGTATCCGATCCACCAGTACGCGGTGATCATCGCCGGCGGTGACCTGCGCAAGGTGCCGCTCACGCCCGACGCCGACTTCATCGCGAACCTGGAGCAGGCGATCCAGCGCACGTGGCCGAAGCCCAAGGCCCTGATCGTTTCGTTCCCGGCGAATCCCACCACGCAGGTGGTGGACCGCGCCTTCTTCCAGCGCATCGTGGATTTCGCGCGCGAGCACGAGATCATGGTGGTCCACGACTTCGCGTACGCGGAGATCTGCTTCGACGGCTACCAGGCGCCCAGCATCCTCGAGATCCCGGGCGCGCGCGACGTCGCGATCGAGTTCGGCTCGCTCTCGAAGAGCCACTCGATGGCCGGCTGGCGCGTCGGCTTCGCGGCGGGCAACAAGGAGATGATCCACGCGCTCACGCGCATCAAGAGCTACCTCGACTACGGCATCCCGACGCCGATCCAGGTGGGCGCGATCGTGGCGCTGCGCGGCCCGCAGGATTGCGTGACCGAGGCCTGCGACGAGTACAAGGCGCGCCGCGACGTGTTGATCGATGGCCTCGGCCAGGCGGGCCCGGGCCAGTGGAAGATCGAGAAGCCGCTCGCCACGATGTTCGTCTGGGCGCCGGTGCCCGAGCCGTTCCGCGCCATGGGCTCGCTCGAGTTCAGCAAGCGCATGCTCGCGGACGCCAAGGTCGCGGTCGCGCCCGGCATCGGCTTCGGCGAGACGGGCGAAGGCTTCGTGCGCTTCGCGCTGGTCGAGAACCGCCACCGCATCCGCCAGGCCGTGCGCGGCATCCGGCGCTTCCTGCGCTCCGCGGCGCCGTAGCGGCCATGAGCGCGCGGCCCGTCGGCGTGGGGCTCGTCGGTTTCGGCACGATCGGAACCGGCGTGGTGAAGGTGCTGCGCCGCAACGCCGACGTGATCACGCGGCGTCTCGGCTTCCCGCTGCGGCTGGTGCGCATCGCCGATCTCGAGACGGCGCGCGACCGCGGCGTGGACCTCGCGGGCCTCCGCTTCGACGCCGATGCCGAGGGCCTGATCCGCGACCCCGAGGTCGAGATCGTGATCGAGCTGATCGGCGGCACCGGCGCGGCGCGCCGCATCACGCTCGCCGCGATCGAGCAGGGCAAGCACGTGGTGACGGCGAACAAGGCGCTCCTCGCGATCCACGGCAAGGAGATCTTCGCCGCAGCGGCCGCGAAGGGCGTGGACGTGGCCTTCGAGGCCAGCGTGGGCGGCGGCATCCCGATCCTGCGCAGCCTGCGCGAAGGCCTCGCCGCGAACCGCATCCAGAGCCTCCACGGCATCGTGAACGGCACCACGAACTTCGTGCTCACCGAGATGGAGAAGAGCGGCGCGCCGTTCGACGCGGTGCTGAAGGGCGCCCAGGAGCTGGGCTACGCCGAGGCCGACCCGAGCACCGACGTGGACGGCATCGACGCCGCGCACAAGCTCACGCTCCTCCTCGCCATGGCGTTCGGCGCGCAGCTCACCGCGAAGGAGGTCCCCACCGAAGGGATTCGCGGCATCACACCCCTCGACTTCGAGGCCGCGGCGGAGTTCGGCTACCGCATCAAGATGCTGGCCATCGGGCGGGAGCGGACCGGACTCGACGGGCACCGCCGCATCGAGGCGCGCGTGCACCCGACGCTGATCCCCGCCGAGAGCCTGCTCTCGAAGGTGGACGGCGCCATGAACGCGATCGCCGTGCACGGAGACGCCGTGGGCCGCACGCTCTTCTATGGCGCCGGCGCCGGCGAGCTGCCGACGGCGAGCGCGGTGGTGGGCGACCTGATGGAGATCGCGCGCGAGATCCGCCGCGGACGCGCGGGCCGCGTCGCGCCGCTGTCCTTCCTGCCCGAGAACCTCGAGCCGCTGCCCGTGGTGCCGCTCGGCGAGATCGTGGGCCGCTGCTACCTCGTGTTCCAGGCCGCCGACCGGCCGGGTGTGCTGGGCCAGATCGCGAGCGCGCTCGGCGAGCACGGCATCAGCATCGAGTCGGTGCTCCAGAAGAAGCGCGACGCCGCGAGCGGCGCGGTGCCCGTGCTCGTGTTCACGCATCCCGCGCGCGAAGACGCGGTGCGCCGCGCGCTCGCCACGATCGACCGTCTGCCCGAGATCACCGCGCCGACCCGGCTCGTGCGGATCGAGGAGGAGCTCTGATGGCCGAGAAGCCGCGCTACCAGGCCTGGTTCCAGAGCCTCAAGCATCCGGCGGAGCGCTATCCGCTCGACGAGGTCGTGTACACGGATCGCGACGGCGGCCTGCTCCAGGTCGTCCACGACATCGACGAGCTGCGCAAGACGAAGGGCCCGCAGTGGAAGGAGCGCTTCGAGAACCGTGCGCACAAGACGCAGTGGCCGTACGGCTCGGGCGTGTGGGGCAAGAAGGAGTGGGTGCTGCCCGAGCTCGACCCCGAGAACGTGGTGTCGATGTACGAGGGGCACACGAATCTGTTCTGGGCGGAGCGCTACGGGCGCGCGCTCGGCATCGAGGATCTGTGGCTCAAGCTCTGCGGCAACAGCCACACGGGCTCGTTCAAGGACCTCGGCATGACCGTGCTCGTGTCGATGGTGAAGGAGATGCGCGCGCGCGGCAAGCAGATCCGCGCCGTGGCCTGCGCCTCGACGGGCGACACCTCGGCCGCGCTCTCGGCGTACGCCGCGGCAGCCGAGATCCCCGCCATCGTGTTCCTGCCGCGCGGCAAGATCTCGCTCGCGCAGCTGATCCAGCCCGTCGCGAACGGCGCGATCGTCTTCGCGCTCGACACGGACTTCGACGGCTGCATGGAGATCGTGAAGAAGATCGCCGAGAAGGACGGCATCTACCTCGCGAACTCGATGAACAGCCTGCGGATCGAGGGCCAGAAGACCGTCGGCATCGAGATCGTCCAGCAGTTCGACTGGGAGGTGCCCGACTGGATCGTGATCCCGGGCGGCAACCTCGGCAACGTCTCGGCGCTGGCGAAAGGCCTCGACATGCTCGTGGACCTCGGCCTGGTCTCGCGTCGCCCGCGCATCGTGTGCGCGCAGGCCCAGAACGCGAATCCGCTGTACGTCGCGTACCAGCGCGACTTCAAGGTGTTCGAGCCCATGCACGCGCGCCCGACGCTGGCCTCGGCGATCCAGATCGGGAATCCGGTCTCCTACGAGAAGGCCGTCGACGCGATTCGCCGCTACGACGGCATCGTCGAGCAGGCCAGCGAGAGCGAGATCGCGGAGGAGGCGGCGCGCGCCGACCGCACCGGCCTGTTCAACTGCCCGCACACGGGCGTCGCGCTCGCCGCGACGCGCAAGCTCGTCGAGCGCGGCACGATCCGAAAGAGCGATCGCGTGGTGGTCATCTCGACCGCGCACGGCCTCAAGTTCACCGACTTCAAGGTGCGCTACCACGAAATGCGGCTCGAGGGAATCGAGTCGCAGGATCCGAACCCGCCGATCGAGCTGGCCGCCGACTACGGTGTGGTGCGCGATCGCATGCTGGGCGAGATCGAGCGCCGTTTCGAGAGCTAGCGCCGCGCAGCAAGCTCGGGCCTGCGCGCAGTGAGCCGCAGGCGAACGGAGTCAGGGGTTGTTCACGGGGATCGTCGAAGCGGTGGCGGAGGTGGTGGCCGTCGAGCCGCGCGGGCCGGGCGCGCGGCTCGTGGTGGCGGCGCCCGCACTCGCGGCCGAGACGCGGCTCGGCGACAGCATCTCCGTGAACGGCGCATGCCTCACCGTGGCCGACTGCGGCAGCGGGCGCGTCGCCTTCGACGCCGTGCGCGAGACGCTCGACCGCACCGCGCTCGGGACGCTCCGTCCGGGCGCCCGCGTGAACCTCGAGCGCGCGCTGCGCGCGGACAGCCGCCTCGACGGCCACATCGTCCAGGGCCACGTGGACGAGACCGGGCGCGTGCGCGAGCTGCGCCGCGAGGCGAACGACACGCGGCTCGCCATCGACGCGAGCGCGAGCTTCACCGACTGGCTGGTCGAGAAGGGCTCGGTGGCGGTGGACGGCGTCGCGCTCACCATCGTGGGCCTGTCGCGGACGGGCTTCGACGTCGCGCTGATTCCGCACACGCTCGACGTCACCACGCTGGGCCAGCTCGTGCCGGGCCAGCCCGTGAACCTCGAGGCGGACGTCCTCGGCAAGTACGTGCGGCGCTATCTCGCGCGCGTCGGCGCAGTCGCCTCGCCTCCCGGCGGAGGCGCATGAAGCCCCGGCTGCTGGCCGCCGCCTGCGTGGCCGGCCTCCTCCTGCCCGCCGCAGCGCTCGCCCGCGATGCGTGGGAGCCCACGATCGACCGCGTCTCGCGCGGCGTCGTGGCGCTGCGCGTGACCGGAACGCGCGCGTTCGACACCGAGCTCCCCGGCGTGGCGCTCGCGACGGGCTTCGTCGTGGACGCCGAACGCGGCCTGATCCTCACGAACCGTCACGTGGTGCGGCCGGGGCCGGTGACCGCCGAGGCGGTGTTCCTGAATCACGAGCGCGTGCGCGTCTGGCCGGTGTACCGCGATCCGGTCCACGACTTCGGCCTCTTCCGCTACGACCCGAAGAGCGTGCGCTTCATGCGCCCCGAGACCCTCGCGCTCGTCCCCTCGGCGGCGCGCGTGGGCGCGGAGATCCGCGTGATCGGGAACGACGCCGGCGAGAAGCTCTCGATCCTGGCGGGCACCCTGGCGCGGCTCGATCGCGAGGCGCCGGGCTACGGCCAGGGCAACTACGGCGACTTCAACACCTTCTACTACCAGGCCGCCTCGGGCATCTCGGGCGGGTCGTCCGGCTCGCCGGTGGTGGACCAGGCCGGCCGCGTCCTCGCGCTCGTAGCCGGCGGCGACCGCCGCGCCGCGTCGAGCTTCTTCCTGCCGCTCGAGCGCGTCGTCTACGCGCTCGGCCGTGTGAGCAAGGGCGAGCCGGTCCCGCGCGGAACGCTGCAGGCCGTGTTCGGCCTCGAGTCGTACGACGAGCTCGGCCGTCTCGGCCTCTCGCGCGAGACCGAGGCGCGCGTGCGCGCCGCGCATCCCGAGGCGCACGGCCTGCTGGTGGCGAAGGAGGTGCTGCCGCGCGGGCCGGCGGACGGCGTGCTCGAGCCCGGCGACGTGCTCCTCTCGCTGAACGGCCGCCCGCTGCTCGACTTCACCGGGCTCGAGGCGGTGCTCGATGCGTCCGTCGGGAAGAGCGTTCGTCTCGTCGTGGAGCGGGGCGGGGCGCCGCGCGAGCTCGAAGCGCAGGTGCAGGATCTGCACGCGATCACGCCGGCGGAGTACCTCGAGCTGTCGGGCGCCGTGCTGCATCCGCTCTCGTTCCAGCTCGCGCGCAGCTACGGCGTGCCGGTCTCGGGCATCCTGCTGGCCTCGCGCGGCTTCGCGTTCTCGCGCGCGGACATGCCGCCGCGCGCCGTGATCCGCGAGATCGGCGACGTCCCCGTGCCCGACCTCGATGCCCTCGAGCGGGAGCTCTCGCGCTTGCCGCACGGCCAGCGCGTGCGCGTGCGCTGGTCGGATCTCGCGCGGCCGGAGCTGCCGCAGGAGTCGGTGGTGAGGATCGACCGGCGCTGGTTCGCGGCGCGGCGTTGCGTCCGCGACGACGGCGCGGGGCGCTTCGATTGCCGCGCGCTCGCGCCGCCGCCGCCCGCGGCGCCGGTCGCGCCGGAGACGGCGCGGCTGCTGACGTCGGGGCCGGGCCCGAGCGCGCGGCTCGCCCACTCGGTCGTCGCCGTCAGCTTCGACGTGCCCTACGGCATCGACGGCGTCCACGGCTCCGCCTTCACCGGCGCGGGCATCGTGGTCGACGCGAAGCGCGGCCTCGTGCTCGTGGACCGCGACACCGTGCCGATCACGCTCGGCGACGTGGAGCTCACCTTCGGCGGCTCCGTCGCGGTGGATGGCCGCGTGGTGGCGCTCCACCCGGAGCACAACCTCGCGCTCGTGGCCTACGACCCGGCGCAGATCGGCGACACGCCCGTCGAGAGCGCGGAGCTGCGCGAGGAGCCGCTCGGGCCGGGCGATCCCGTCTGGCTGGTCACGCTCACCCAGCGCCATCAGCTCCTGGCGCGCCAGTCGTCCGTCGAGCGCGTGGACGCGCCGCCGCTTCCCCTGCCGCGCGTGCCCCGCTTCCGCGAGACGAACCTCGACCTCATCGGCCTGACGGAGGTGCTGCCCGGCGTGGGCGGCGTCCTGTCGGACGGGAAGGGCCGCATCCACGCGCTCTGGGCTTCGTTCTCCACGGAAGGGGAGACCGGGCCGACGTCGTTCTTCGCGGGGATCCCTGCCGACGTGATCGGCGCGTGGGTGGGCAGCATGGCCGAGGGCGGCGCGCCGGCATGGCGCACACTCGGCGTCGAGCTCGTGACACTCTCGCTGGCGGATGCGCGCGAGCGCGGACTGTCGGCCGAGCTCGCGGCGGAGCTCGAGGACCACGAGGATGCCGAGCCGCGCGTGCTCGCGGTGCGACGCCTGCTGCCGGCGAGCCCCGCGGCCGGGGTGCTGCGCGTCGGCGATCTGCTGGTGCGCGTGAACGGGCGGGCGGTGACGCGCTTCCGCGAGGTCGAGCGCGCGGCGCAGGCCGAGCAGGTCGCCCTCACCGTGGCGCGGGGCACGGCGGTGCAGGACCTCACGCTCGAAACGGTGCCGGTGGACGTCGAGGGCACGCGTGAGGCGCTCCTCTGGGCCGGCGCGCTGCTCCAGCCGCCGCCGCTCGAGCTGGCGAGCCAGTGGGGCGCGCCGCGCACGGGCGTCTACGTGGGGGGCGGCTTCCGCGGCACGCCCGCGGAGCGGGACCAGCTGCGGCCCACGCTGCGCATCCTCTCGGCGGGCGAGCAGCCGACGCCGGATCTCGCGGCCTTCCGAGCGGCGGTGGCACTGGCCAAGGACGGGGACACCGTGCGCCTCCGGACGATCGATCTCGAGGGCCGCATCGAGGCGATCGCCGTCGAGCTCGACCTGCACGACTGGCCGACCGTCCGGCTCCGGCGTATGGAGTCGGGTTGGGAGCGCACCGAGGCCGCAAACGCGGCGCCGTAGGAGGAGATCCGATGCAGATGCAGCGCATGCTCGACGTCTCGAGCTCGATGGCCGCGACGCTGATCCGCGGCGCCCAGGGCATGCGCGTGCGCCGGCTCGGGCGGCGGCCGGCCGAGCCCGTCGTGCTCTACGAGTTCGAGAGCTGCCCGTTCTGCCGCAAGGTGCGAGAGGCGCTCACCGCGCTCGATCTCGAGGCCGACATCCGGCCGTGTCCGAAGGGCGGGGAGCGCTTCCGCCCGGAAGTCGTGGCACGCGGCGGGAAGGCGCAGTTTCCGTATCTCGTCGATCCGAACACCGGCAAGGAGATGTACGAGTCCGACGCGATCGTGAAGTACCTGTTCGCGGAGTACGGCGAGGGGCCGCCGCCGGCGGTGCTGCTCGGCAGCTGGGCCGCCGTCTCGGGCTCGCTGGCCTCGGCGCTGCGGCTCGGCCTCGGCACCAACGTCGAGCCCTCGCGCGCGCCTGCGCGTCCGCTCGAGCTCTGGTCCTTCGAGGCCTCGCCGTTCTGCCGTATCGTGCGCGAGAAGCTCTGCACGCTCGAGCTGCCCTATCGCGTGCACAACGTGGGCAAGGGGAGCCCGAGCCGCGCGGCGTTCCTCGAGCGCTCGAAGAAGATGCAGGTGCCCTACCTGCTCGATCCCAACACGGGCGCGGCGCTCTTCGAGTCGGCGGAGATCGTCGCGTATCTCGAACGCACTTATCGCGCTTGAGCGCGGAGCGCGTCGAGCCGGCCGATCACGCCCTCGGCCTGCGCCAGCGTCTGCTCGATGATCTCGCGGCACGAGAGCACGTCGTGGATCGCGCCCGCGCCCTGGCCGCAGGGCATGCAGTCGCGCGTCGTGTCCACCTCGGATTCGGCGCCGCGCAGCGCGGTGAGCACGTCTTCTCGCGCCGAGAGCGCCATCTGCTCGGGGAACTTCTTGATCTCGTGGGGCCGCCTCTCCCAGTCCTCCACGTACGGATTGCGGATCACGCGCATCGGCTTGCCTGAGTAGCAGCGCGTCACCACCGTGTCCTCGTCGCGAGTGAGCGTGATCTGCTTCTTGTAGCCCTGGCCGGCGCGCGCCTCGTGCGAGGCGATGAAGCGCGTGCCCATCCAGACGCCTTGCGCGCCGAACGCGAGCGCCGCGGCGAGGCCGCGGCCGTCCACGATGCTGCCCGCCGCCACCACCGGGATCGAGACCGCGTCCACGATCTGCGGGATCAGCGCCATGCCCGCGACCTGGCCAGTGTGACCACCGGCCTCCGTGCCCTGCGCCACCACGACGTCGCAGCCCGCCTGCTCGGCCGCCACCGCGTGGCTCACCTTCCCGCACATGCTCATCACGAGCAGGCCCGCGTCGTGGCAACGCTGGATCACCGGGCGCGGCACGCCGAGGCCCGCGATGAAGGCCTTGGCGCCTTCGGCGATGATGACGTCGATGGCCTGCAGCATCGACTCGGGGAGCGCGGCGAGCAGATCCACGCCGAACGGCTTCTGCGTGCGCGCGCGCACCTGGCGCATCTCGCGGCGGATGCCGTCGGGGCTCTCGCTGGCCATGCCGAGCGTGCCGAAGCCGCCGGCCTCGGAGACGGCGGCGCACACCTCCGCGTAGGCCACACCGCCCATGCCGGCGAGCAGGATGGGCGCGTCGATACCGAGCTGATCGCAGAGAGGCGTTCGGAGCTTCATGCCGGCGGATCGTACCCGAGCCCCGGGGGCGGGACCCATCAGATCCGGGATCTGCCGGTCGGACGAAGTGCCCGGAAGCCCGTTCCGACGGAGATTTGAGGCCCGAACCTGCGTTTCTTGTCACGCTTCGTTCGGAAATCGGCGTAGACTGCGCTCGAACGCCTCGTCGGGACCGCCGCCCGGGGGAAGCCGGAATGAAGCAGCTCATCCAGGCCATCGTTTCTGCACTGGTGGACAAGCCGGATGAGGTCCAGATCAAAGAGGTCATCGGAGAGCACGCGCACGTGCTCGAGCTCCGGGTGGCCAAGGAAGATCTGGGCAAGGTGATCGGGAAGGGCGGCGCGCACGCCTCCGCGATCCGCACGATCATGGCGGCGGCCAGCGGCAAAGAGAAGAAGCGCTACATCCTCGAGATCATCGAGTACTAGCCAGCGCCGCGTCCTCGCGGCGCGCGGAGTGAGCCCACGCGAGGCTTTGCCTCGCGTGAGGCGAACGAAGTCGCGACCGCCAGCGCTGCGTCTCCGGGAACGAATTCGTTCCTGCCAGTTTCGATCTCGTGCTCGTAGGGAATTCCCACCTGCTCCGGAGCACAGTCGATTCCGTCAGCGTGAACGCGTGCTTGCGCCGGCCCGTTGCCGATCGGCCGACCGCGGCACGGGACTTGCCTCTGTCAGGGGCACGTGAGCCCGGTCACCGGGATCGGACGGAGATCTTCCCGATGCAGCGTTCAGTGACGGCAGAAGAGAGCTACCGCAGAGGCAGGGACCATCTCGAGCGTGGCGAAGTGCAGCCTGCGCTCGAGCATTTCCGCACCGCGCACCAGGTGGACCGCGCCAACCCGCGCTACCGCTCGTTCTACGGGCTCGGTCTCGCGCTGGTGGAGCGCCGCTTCGATCGCGCGCTCGAGCTGTGCCGCTCCGCGGCGAAGGAAGAGTTCTTCAATCCCGAGCTCTACCACAACCTCGCACGCGTCCATCTCGCGTTCGGCTTCAAGGCCGAAGCGATCCGGTATCTGCGGCGCGGCTTGATGATCGACCCGGGCAACACCGCGATGCTGACGGAGCTCAACGAGCTCGGCATGCGTCGCCGACCGGTGCTGTCGTTCTTGCCGCGGCGCCACCCCATCAACCGACTGCTCGGTCGCGTCGTCGGATTCTGGCGCACCGTCGAAGACGAGCTGCCCGCTGCGCAGGCGCAGTCCGCCTGACGCAGCGCTACTTGCGCTTGTGACGCGAGCGCTTCAGCAGCTTCTTCTTCTTGTGCTTGCGCATCTTCTTCCGTCGCTTCTTGATGACGCTTCCCACGCGCGAGCTCCTTCCGGGGAGAGAAGGGCGGGACGAATAGGGCCGGGCTGCTGCACCGTCAAGATCCGCAGCTTCTGTTGCATCGGCTCGATTTTTTTTGTGTTTCTCTCTTGACGCGGATTTGCGAGTCCGGCTAGCCTCGCTCGCAACTGCGGCTGTAGGGCCGCGAGAACGCGACAAGAAGGGCCGCAAGGCGCTTCAAGTTGCAGGTCCCGGGTGACGAGAAGCCCGAGATCCACAACAGGGGGTATACCCAGTCATGGCAGCTCGTAAGAAGGGTCGAAAGAAGGGAACGAAGAAGGCAGCTCGGAAGCGCGCTCGGAAGAAGTAAGAACTTCCGAGACCTTCCTGAGAAGGTC
The DNA here is from genome assembly GCA_963716895.1 of uncultured delta proteobacterium. GTDB lineage: Bacteria > Myxococcota_A > UBA9160 > UBA9160 > UBA6930 > JBFIYM01. The sequence goes on along the minus strand of CAVQUJ010000010.1, from coordinate 88,461 downwards.
TTCAGGGCCCCGGCCGGCACGTGGTGCTGGCCGGGGTTTCCTTTTCGGGCCGCTCGCCTAGGATCCGCTCCCTCGAGGAGGCCTCATTGGCTCGCATCACGATCGAAGATTGCACCGCACGCGTGCCGAATCGCTTCCACCTCGTGCAGATGGCCGCGATCCGCGCCAAGCAGCTCAAGAAGGGCGCGCGCCCCCTCGTGCAGAACGACGAGAACAAGGAAGTCGTGACGGCGCTGCGCGAGATCGCCGCCGGCCTGATCCGCCCCGACTACGGCACGGAAGAGGGCGCGAGCGAGGAGTAGCTCGTTCTCGGAGGCTCGGAGGCCGACCCAGGCTCCGTTCGCCTCACGCGAGGCAAAGCCTCGCGTGGGCTCACTGCGCGCGCCGCTCGCACGGGGCTTGCGCTAGCCGATCACCACGACGGGCACGTGGAACGTCACGCACGTGCCCACGCCCACCTCGCTCTCGAGCGCGATCTCGCCGTCGAGCAGCACCAGCAGGTCGCGCACCAGCGTGAGGCCCAGGCCGGCGCCGCGATAACGGGTCGAGGCGGCGTCGTCCACCTGGAAGAACTCGTCGAACAGGTACTGCCGATCGTCCGGGCAGATGCCGATGCCGGTGTCGCGGATGTGGCAGGTCAGGCGGCCGCCGCGCACGCCGGCTTCGATCTCGATGCGCCCCTCGCGCGTGAACTTGGCGGCGTTGTCGAGGAGCAGGAACAGGACCTGGTTCACCTTGGCCAGATCCGTTCGCACCTTGGGTAGCGGCTCGTGATAGCGGCGCTCGATCGTGACCGGCTTTCCGCCGAGCGTGTCCTGCACGCTGAAGATGGCTTCCTCGACCACCTCGCGGAAGTTCACCTCGTGTGACTCCACCGGCAGCTCGCCCTGCTTGATGCGCCACAGGTCGAGGATGTTCTGCAACGTGCGCAGGAAGGACGTCCCATCGTCGAGCGCTGCGCGCAGGCTCGCCTTGGCGTTGTCGGAGAGATGCTCGTTCTCGCCGGCGAGCACCGAGATGATCGCCTCGATGATGCTGTTCAGGGGCGTGCGCAGCTCGCGCGACATCTTCTCGATGAAGTCGTTCTTGAGCTTCTCGACCTTGCCGAGCTTCTCGTTGTTGCGGAGCAGCTCGATGTCCTGCGCGAACAGCGCTTCCGAGAGCTTCAGCACCTCGTCGCCGCGCTCTTCCTCGTGCCGCGCCTTCTCGGTGAGCTCTTCCTCGAGCACGCGTACGCGGCCCAGTAGCGCCGAGTGATCGAGGCGCACGGCGGCGGACTCGGCGATGCCGAGCAGCGCCTCGCGCGCTTCGGGAGAGAGCGGCGTCTTCGACGCGACGACGAGCACGCCCCGCACGCGGCCATCCACCACGAGGGGCAGGGTGCTGCACTCGACGTCCCCGCCGAGCTGCACGGCGTCGCGCGGCAGCGCGCTGCCGCGCCCGGTCTCGGCGGCGTCCTGCACGAAGGGCTTGAGCCGCTGCGCGGCGGTGCGCGCCTCCTCGGGGCTCTCGAAGCCCGCCGCGGAGCGCAGGGGCGGCGCACCGAAGCTCGGCTCGCCCTGCGGCGCGTGGGCGAACACCAGCGCGTAGCCCGCGACCGTCTCGGCTGCGCGCGCGGCCGCGCTGCGCAGCGTGGTGGCGATGGGAGTCGTGGCCGGCGCCGCGCCCGGCGCGGCGGAATCGCGCTCGTCCGACATGGCCTAGAACCGCCCGTCCGATTCGACCTGGATGGGCTCCATCGGCTTGCCGACCTCTCCCTCGTCTACGGGCTCGTGGCCCTCGAGCGCGAGTCGGGTCTGGAAGTCGGCCGGGTTGGAGGCCGCGGCGTGCGCCGTCTCGGTGGAGATCTTGTTCGCCTTCAGCAGGTCGAGCAGGTGCTGATCGAAGGTCTGCATGCGGTCGTTGCGACCGCGCGCGATGTAGTCGAGCAGCTCGGGCGTCTTGCTGGGATCCCGGATGCACTCCTGGATCGAGCGCGTGGCCCGCAGGATCTCGACCGCCGGCACGCGGCCGTCCTCCTTCTTGTTCACGAGCAGGCGCAGCGACACGATCGCGCTCACGTTGTCCGCGAGCCGCGCGCGCACGTTCATCTGCTCGTCGGGCGGGAAGAAGGAGAGCAGGCGGTTGATCGTCGAGCCCACGTCGGCGGTGTGGATCGTCGAGAACACCAGGTGGCCGGTCTCCGCGGCCTTGAGCGAGGTGTCCACGGTCTCGAGGTCGCGCATCTCGCCGACCATGATCACGTCGGGATCCTGGCGGAGCGCAGCGCGCAGCGCCTGCGGAAACGAGTTGGTGTCCGTCCCGATCTCGCGCTGCGTGATGATGCTCTTGTCGTGCGTGAACACGTACTCGATCGGGTCTTCGATCGTGATGATCTTGCACTTCCGGACCCGATTCACTTCCTGGATCATGGCGGCGAGCGTCGTCGACTTGCCCATGCCCGTGGCGCCGGTGACCAGTACGTAGCCGCGCCGGAGATTCGCGATGTCGCGCAGCACGGCGGGGAGATTCAGCTCCTCGAAGCTCTTGATCTCGAGCGGGATCACGCGCAGCACGATGTTGAAGCAGCGACGCTGGCGGGAGATGTTGACGCGGAAGCGACCCTCGCCGGGCAGGTCGAAGGCGAGGTCGTACTCGTTGAAGTCCATGTCCTGCGCGCGCGGATCGCCCTCGAGCAACATGCGAGCGATCGCTTCGGTGTCGGCGGGCGCGAGCACCTTGAAGCGCAGCTCCACCAGGCTTCCATTGAAGCGGTAGAGCGGCAGGTTGCCGGCCTGGAAGTGGATGTCGCTCGCGCCCTTCTCGATGCCGAGGCGCAGCAGGCGGTTGAGCTTCTCCCGATCCATTCACTCGCTCCCCGGGGTGGACGCAGCGCGCGCGGCGCCCCTGTCCGTATCGGTCGCCCGCCGGGTCGCTTGACCGCTCCGCGAGCCCGCCGGCAGCGGTAGCTATGCTCGCGCGTATGCGAGGTCGGCTCGGGATCTGCGGCGCGGCGGGGCTCGCGGCCCTCTGGCTGGCGCTCGCCGGCGCGGGCGGGGCGCACGCAGGGGACGCGGCGCCGGCGGAAAAGCCGCCGGAGACGGAGCAACCGGCCGAGCTCGACCGCTTGCTGACGCTTCCGGGCGGGCAGACCTACGGCGTCGATCGCCGCGGCGGGCTTTCCCGCGGGGAGTGGCGGACTCGCTTCGTCGAGGTGCAGGACGCGCTGGCCAAGGAGCAGAAGGAGCTGAAGGAAGCCGAAGGGCGCATGGACGAGATCGCGGGCAGCAGCTCCAACTGGCAGATGGCGCCCGTGCCCGGCATGCAGCCGTCGCCGGACGCGCCGCTCGACTATCAGCTGCGCGTCGAGATCCGCCGCCACAAGAGCGAGATCGAGCGGCTCGAGCGCAAGCTCAAGCAGCTCGAGATCGAGGCGAACCTGGCGGGCGTCCCCGCCGAGTGGCGCTCCTAGCGGGAGCGGCGCCGCTTCCGCGTGGAGCGGCGCTGCTTCCGCGCGGTCTTCTTCGCCCGCCTCGCCGCCGGCTTCGACCGCACGCGTGCCCGCGCGCGCAGCCGCGCGGTCGCCCGCACCTCGACGAGGCCGCCGGGGAAGGCGAGCTCCGAGACGCCGATCGCGGTCCACGCTGGATAGGGCTCGGCTAGGTAGCGGTTCTTCACGCCCGCGAAGCTCTGGAGGTGCTGCATGCCGACGTGGAATGTGGTCAGCTCGACGACGTCGGAGAAGTCGAGGCCGGCCTCGCGCAGCACGGCGCCGAGCTGCTCGAAGGCGGCGACGAACTGGGTCTCGGGGTCCGCCGGCGGCCGTCCGTCGGCGCCGGCGCCGATCTGACCCGAGCAGAGCAGCAGCTCGCCGGCTCTCACCGCGGGCGCGAAGTGGAAGCGATCGTAGAAGTGCTGCTGCGAGGCGGGGACGACGACGTCTTTCGTTTGCATGCGAGCTCCCTCGACGGCGGACGTTACGTGTCTCGCACCCAACGCGCCGCCGCGGGCAGGAGCGCGAAGGCCGGAACGCCGAGCAGCGCCGTCACGGCGAAGAAGCCCGCGTAGCCGAGCTGGTCGGTGGCGAGGCCCGAGAGCGCACTCGCGGCGGCGCCCGGCAGCGCGACCAGGCTGGTGAGCGCCGCGTACTGCACCGCCGCGTGGGAGCGGTCGCAGATGCGCATCAGGAAGGACATGAAGCCGACGGTGGCGAAGCCGGTGCACAGCGACTCCAGCAGCGACGCGAGGTAGACGGGCCAGCGACCGCCGTGAGCGAGCGCGGCGGCCGCGTAGCCGAGGTTCGATCCGACGGCGAGGGCGCCGACGATCCACAGGCTCTTCGCGATGCCGGCGCGCTTCACGAGCCAGCCTCCGGCGGCGGCGCCGACCACGGTTCCGACGAAGCCGAGGCCCGTGTTCACGAGTCCGATCTCCTCGCGCGAGAGGCCCTGGTCCACCCAGAATGGACGCACCATCGGGCCGAGCGCGAGGTCCGGCAGGCGGAACAGCAGCACGAAGCCGAGGACGCTCGCGAGGCGGTCACGGGACGTCCAGCTGCGGAACGAGCCGAGCACGTCGCGCCGTTCCGTCGGCACGAGGGGGATGCGCGGCGTGAAGAATGCGAACCCCGCGAGCGCGAGCGCCGCGAACGCCAGCGCCTCGTGCGTGCCCTGCCAGCCGATCCAGCGGGGCAGGAAGAGAACGCCACCTCCGAACACGAGGATCGCGACGCGGTAGGCTGCCACGCGGACGCCGTTCGCGGCGCCCTCTTCGCCGCGCTGGACGAAGCCGATCGTGTAGGCATCGATGGCGACGTCCTGCGTGGCCGAGGCCAGGCTGAAGACCGCGATGGCGACCCCGACACCCGCCAGCGCGCTCGTGGGATCGAGCGCGCCCACGGCCAGCAGCGCGAGCGCGATCGCGACCAGTGCGCCGACGATCCAGTGCTGGCGCTCGCCGAAGCGATCCACCAGCGGCGACCACAGGACCTTGGCGGACCACGCCACGTAGAGTCCCTGGAGCACACCGATCGCCGTGAGGGACACGCCACCCTCGCGGAGATAGACGGTCCACACGTCCTTGAAGACCGCCATCGGGAAGCCCTCGATGACGTAGAGCCCCGCGATCACCGCGAGCTTGCGGGCCAGCGACAACACCACCCCCGGCGCGCGAGTATGCCTCGACGACGCGGAAGGGCCCCGCTAGCCTGCGCCTCCGTTTCCGAGGACACGAGGCAAACCGGATGTCGGATCAGCGCACGGATCGGGATGAGAGTGGGAAGCCGAAGGGCAAGGTCGACGGGGTCACGATCCTCTACATCCTCGGGGGGATCCCTGCGATCGTTGCGTACGTCGTGATTCTCTTCACGCTGGTCCACGCCTTCCCCGGCATCCCCGGCTAGCGCCCAGCGCTCCGGATTCCGCTCAACTCGCGGAACCGTCGGGTCGATTCAGCCCCGTATGGGGCGGAACCTCTTCGCTCGGGGCGTTGCGCTCGCGGCGGCACTCGCCGCGGCGGGCTGCGCCTTCCAGACGGCGAGTGCCTGGATGGGCTACCGCTACTTCGCGCCGCCCTCGGCCGACGATCCGTGGAGCGGGAAGATCCGCGGCTGGCAGGCGCGCGAGCGCGCGATGGGCGACACCGAGGCGCTGGCCACCGCTCCGGCGTCCGTCTCCGAACGGGGCGCCAGCGTGGGAGACGAGCCCGACCGGGGCGATCTCCGCGCGAAGTACTTCGCCTTCCGCCGCGAGGAGAAGCGCGAGATCGCGGCGCAAGCGGCGGCGTGGATCCAGCGCGAGGCGCGCAGTCACTATCAGCCCGATGGGCCGATCGACCACTGGGCCACGCTCGGTGAGACGTTCGACAAGAATGGCGACGACTGCGACGGCCTCGAGCTGCTCGTCTACCACCTGCTGCGCGACATGGGTTTCCGCGACGACGAGGTCGCGCGCGCCATCGTCCTCCGTCCCAGCGACGGTCAACACCACATGGTGACGCTCTGGTTCGAGTCACCCGACGATCCCTGGGTGATCGATCCGACGGGCGCGATGACGTCGGGCATGCCGCGGCTCTCCGAAGTGCCGGGCTGGGTGCCGCTCAAGCTCTTCACGGAGACGGCGGAGTTCACGCCCCGGCCGCTCGCCATCACGCCCTGAGCCTCGGCTCTCTCGCTCTCCTCGGTCGTCCCGGTTAGATTGGGCGCCCGGGGAGGGAAGCCGAGACATGTGGAAGACGCCGCGCATTGCTTCGCCGGAGCCGACGCTGCTCCCGCTCGTGAAGCAGTCGGAGCATCCGTGCCACGGCTGCGCGAAGTGCTGCCTCTACGTGGCGATCGAGATCGACTCGCCCACCTCGATGACCGAGTACGACCACGTGCTCTGGTACCTCTACCACGCGAACGTCTCGGTCTTCGTGGACTGGGAAGGGCAGTGGTACGTGAAGTTCGACACGCGCTGCGACAACCTGACGCCGAACGGCCTGTGCGGCATCTACGAGCGGCGCCCTGCCATCTGCAAGGACTTCGACTGGCGCGAGTGCGAGAACCACATGACGCCCGAAGAGGGCCCGCCCGACAAGTGGCTGTGGGAGACGCCGGACGCCTTCGTGGCCTGGTTCCAGAAGCAGCGGCCCAAGGCCTTCCGCCGCTTCCGCGCGTACATGAAGAAGAAGCACGGTACCGCGGAGGAGCCCGAGCTCGGCCGGCTCGGCGCGTCGCCCGCGTGAGCGCGCGGGTCGATCCGGAGCGCCTGCGGGATTTCGCCCGCCGGCTCTTCGGGAACCTGAACGGCGCCGTGACGTCGGCGCTCGTGTATCTCGGCGACGAGCTCGGGCTGTATCGCGCGCTCGCGGAGGGCGGCGCCGCCACCAGCGCCGAGCTCGCGCAGCGCTGCGGGCTCGACGAGCGCTGGGTGCGCGAGTGGCTCTACAACCAGGCCGCCGCCAGCCTGCTCGAGGCCCTGCCGGACGAGCGTTTCGCGCTCTCGCCCGAAGGTCGCGCGGTGCTCGCCGAGGAGTCCCACCCCGCGTTCGGGGCGGGGATGTTCTCGCAGCTGCCGAAGACGCTCGGCACCGTCGAGCGCCTGCGCGACTCGTTCAAGAGCGGCATCGGCCTGCCGTACGACGCCTTCGGGCCCGAGGGCGCACGCGGCATCGAGCGCGGCTTCGCACCGTGGCTGCGAACCTTCCTCGTGCCGGCGGTGATCGGCCGCGTGTCGGGGCTGCGCGCGCGCCTCGAAGCCGGTGCGCGCGTGGCGGACGTCGGCTGCGGCGCGGGTGCGGCGCTGCTCGTGCTCGGCGAGGCCTTTCCGGCGGCGCAGCTCCATGGCTACGAGCTCTCGCGCCACGCGCTCGCCCGCGCGGAGGAGAATCGCGCCCGCGCCGCTCTCGCGAACGTCCGCTTCCATGCCGTGCCCGAGGATCCGCTGCCCGAGGACCGGAGCTTCGACCTCGTGCTCACCTTCGACTGCCTGCACGACATGACGCATCCCGAGCGGGTCGCGACTTCGATCCGCCGCGCGCTTCGCGACGACGGCGTGTGGCTGATCGCCGACATCAAGTCGTACCCGAGCTTCGCGGAGAACGTCGCGCAGAATCCGATGGCCTCGCTGATGTACGGCTTCTCGGTGCTGACCTGCATGTCGTCGGCGCTCTCGGAGCCGGGCGGCGCCGGGCTCGGCACGCTCGGCCTGCCCGAGCCGCGGGCGCGCGCGCTCGCGGCCGAGGCGGGCTTCGCGCGCTTCCAGCGCCTCGAGGTGGAGCATCCGGTGAACGCGTTCTACGAGGCGCGCCCGGTCTGAGCCGGCGCTAGGGCGCGGTCTTGCTCGCGCCCGCGTCGGGCGCGTCCTCGGGCGTGGGCTCGATCTTGAGCTCGCGCCGCTGCGTCGCGGCGCGCTCCTCCGCGGTAGCGCGCTCCTTCTCGATCGAGACCTCGAGCGCGCGCCGCACCTCCTCGTCGTGCTCGCGCGCGGATTCGATGCGTTCGCGCCGCAGCGTCACGATCCGCTTCTCGAGCAGCTGGTTGCGCAGCGACACCAGCTCTGCCGGAGTCGCCACCCCGCTCGCGTTGGCTACGTGGTTGATCGCGACCTGCGCGCGCGCCTCGGTGCCGTCGCTCGCGCGCGCCCACACCTCGATCACGTTGCGCCCCGGCTGCACGGGGACCAACGCGCCGAAGCCGCCGTCGGCCTTCTGGACCAGCTCCGCGGCGGGTCGCTTCAGCGTCACGTTCTGGACGGTGAGCTGGTCGAGGTTCGCGAAGTTCACGTTCTCGATCACCTGGACGAGATCGCCCGGCCTGCGCAGGGGCGTGAAGCGACCGCGGCTGATGCGGGCCATCTCGACCACGGCCACGGGCCCGTCGAGGGCTTCGGGCCCGAGGGCGAAGGTGTGGATCACCACGTGGGCGCGGCGCGCCTGATCCGCAGCGCGCAGCACGGACCGCACGTTCTGCTCCGGCGAGTTCTCGTAGGGCAGGGTGGGTTGGCCGTCGGTGAAGAACAGCACGACCTTCTCGCTCTCGCGGGTCGGGCTTCGAGATGCTGCCGCGGTAGCCCTTCAGCTCGCGCAGCGCGAGGCGCACGCCCTCGGTCATGTTGGTGAGGCCTTCGGGCCCGCGCGAGAGCACGTGGTCGAGCGCCTTGCGGACGACGCCGTACTCGCTGGTGAGTGCCGCCTCGGTCGTCGCCGGCGGACCGTCGGACCCCCCGCCCACGACGAAGGCGCCGGGAGGCGGCAGCATGGCGCCGGCGAAGGTGACGACGCCGACCCGTGTGTTGCGCGCGTCGAAGCTCTGGAGCACGCGCTGGGCGGCGGCGACCTCGGCCGCGAGGATCGAATCTCCCGCGTCGGTGCTCGGGAAGACGCCGAGCATGCGGTCCTCGCCGACGACGCCGTTCTCGTTGACGTCGGTGCCCGAGGATGCGCGCGTCGAATCGGAGGTGTCGAGCACGAGGATCACGTCGAAGCGCCGGAGCTCGCCGAGCAACGCGAGCGCGCGCCCCGCCACGAAGGCGCCCTGCTCGTCGGTCACCACGCTGCCGTCGGCGGGATAGTCGATGGCCACGCGCAGATCGGTCGAGAGCGCGCCCGCGCGCCCGAGCAGCGGCCCGTAGCTGGCGCTGTCGTCGAGCACGGCGCTCGAGGCCTCGCCGTCCGCAGCCCGGGAGGCGCCCGCTCGTCCCGCGCGGCCCGGCGCCGGGGGCGCGGCCACGCCGGCCTGCTTCGCGAAGCTCGCGAAGCGCTTGCCGAGCCCGCCCTCGAGCGGATGCGCCAGCGCCTCGCGCACGCCGTCGATCGGGGCCACGCCGAGCCGCAGGCCATCGTCCCCGGGCCACTGCGCCTGCAGGATGCCCAGTACCTCGCCGCCGGGCTGACGCAGCACGGGGCCGCCACCCCAGCCGCGCAGGTCGGCGGGCACGTCGAGCTTCACCTCGAGCTCGTCGGCCTCGGCCTTCGTGATGAAGCCGAACACGTCGTCCTCGTTCGCGCTGCCGCTCGCGGGCGCGCCGAGGATGCGCACGCGCTGTCCGACCTTGGCGCAGCCGCTGGGGCAGAGTGCGAGCGTGCGCACGCCGCTCGGCGCGAGATCGAGCGCGAAGATCAGGAAGTCGTCGCGGAGCCGGCCTCCCTTCGCCGCGAACGGCGTGCCGGGCGCGGCTTGCAGCCGGCTCGCGACGCTCACGCGCTGCTTCGCGCCTGCGAGCTCGAAGGTGACCTCGCTCGCCTGCACCAGATCGCGCAGCGCGATCGCATGCGCGGTCGTGATGGCCACGGCGCCGGCCTCGCCGGGCGCCGCCACGAAGAACGCGCTGCCGCCCGCTCTCGGCTCCGTGCCGGCGACGAAGTGCGGGCGCGCGACGGCGGGCTCGACCGCGCGCGCGCGCGGCGCCGACGAGAGCCCGGCTGCGAGCACGAATGCCACGAGGAGGAGCATTCGCGCTGTCATCGCCACGCCGCCCGCATCCGCCGCCAGCCTTTCTCGTCGCCAGTCGCGTCCGAGCGGTGTCCGATCATCCTCACGCCGCCCGCATCCGCTGCCGGCCATCCTCGTCGCCGGTTGCGGCGTCCGAGGTTTGCGGAGCTTACGAAAGGGGCGAAGGCCTGCCATTCGCGAGACCGCTCGGATAACTTGCGCTGGGGGGAAGCCGTGTCGATCGGGCGACTTGCATTCGCCGCCGTGCTCACCAGCTTGCTCGCGTGCGGGCGGGCTCACGCTGCGCCCTCCGGCGGCTCCGCGGACCCGCAGCGCTTCGGCACGGTGGTAGTGGACGCGGGGCACGGCGGCGAGGACCATGGCGCGCGCGGGCCCAAGGGCCTGCTCGAGAAGGATCTCGTGCTCGACCTCGCGCGGCGTCTCGCGGCCGAGCTCGCGGCGCAAGGACTCACGGTGGTGATGACCCGCGACTCCGATCGCTTCGTGACGCTCGACGACCGCACCCGCATCGCGAACGACGCCGAGACGGATCTGTTCGTCTCGATCCACGCCAACGCCTCCAAGCTGAACGACGTTCAGGGCATCGAGACGTTCTTCGCGTCGCCCGAAGCCACCGACGAGTCGGCGCGCGCGCTCGCGCAGCAGGAGAACCTCGCGTTCGGTGAAGCGGCTGCGCGCATGGCCGAGGGCGACCCGGTGCGCGCCATCCTCGGCGATCTCCTCGCCACCGAGCACCTCGCCGACGCCCAGGAGTTCGCGCGCATGGCCCAGCGCCGCCTCGCCACCGCCGAGGCGAGCCGTTCGCGCGGCGTGAAGCAGGCGCCATTCGTGGTGCTGATGGGCGTCCACGCGCCGGCCGTGCTGGTCGAGGTCGGCTTCATCACGAACGCCCGCGAAGAGGGGCGCCTCTCCAGCGAGAAAGAGCGCGGGCGCCTCGTGACGGGGCTCGCCGAGGCCGTGGCGACTTTCCGCGCGCGGCAGGATGCTCGGCTCGGCGTGGCCGAAGCCGGCGGAGGCGAGCGATGAGCAAGCGCATGGACGGGCGCGCGCCCGATCAGCTGCGGACGATCCGGCTGCTGACCGACTTCACCGAGAACCCGCTCGCGTCCGTGCTCTGCGAGTTCGGCAACACCAAGGTGCTGTGCACGGTCTGCCTGGAGGAGGGCGTGCCGCGCTTCCTCCAGGGGCAGGGGCGTGGCTGGGTGACGGCGGAGTACTCGCTGCTGCCCGGCTCGACCGATCGCCGCACCGAGCGCGAGATCTCGCGCGGCAAGCCCTCGGGCCGCACGCTCGAGATCCAGCGCCTGATCGGCCGGAGCCTGCGTTCGGTGGTGGACGCGAAGGCGCTCGGCGAGCGCACGCTGTGGGTGGACTGCGACGTGCTCCAGGCCGACGGCGGCACGCGCACCGCCTCCGTCACCGGCGCGTGGACGGCACTTGCGCTGGCGACCTGGCGGCTCCGGCGGCGCGGCGCCATCGACCGCGAGCCGCTCGTGGATTCGATCGCCGCCGTCTCGGTCGGGCTCGTCGGCGGCAGCGCGCTGCTCGACCTGCCCTACGAAGAGGACGCGCGCGCCGACGTGGACATGAACGTGGTGGCCACGGGCAGCGGCCGGCTGGCGGAGATCCAGGGCACGGGCGAGGGCACCACCTTTTCGCGCAGCGAGCTCGACGCGCTCACCGACCTCGCGCTGCGGGGGATCGTGGACCTCACGGTGCTCCAACGCGAGGCGCTGCGCGCAGCCGGCGCCGGCGAATGAGCCGCACGCTGCTGCTCGCGACCGCCAACCGCGGCAAGGTCGCCGAGCTCGCGGAGATGTTGGCGCCGCTCGGTCTCGAGCTGCGGAGCCTCGCCGAGTTTCCGAAGGCCGAGCTCCCGCCCGAGGGCGACGACTACGCCGAGAACGCGGTGGCGAAGGCGGTGGCCGCGACGAAGGCGACGGGCCTCGCCGCGCTCGGGGACGACTCGGGCATCGAGGTGGCCGCGCTCGGCGCCGCGCCCGGCCCGCGCTCCGCCCGCTACGGCGGGCCGGGGCTCGACGACGCCGGGCGCTCCGCCCGCCTGGTGGCCGCGCTCGGGCGCACCGGCAGCGCCGATCGCAGCGCGCGCTTCGTGTGCGTGGCGGCGCTGGCCGAGCCCGACGGCGAGGTCGCGCTGGCGCGCGGCGAGTGCCGCGGGAGCATCCTCGCCGCGCCTCGCGGCGCGGGCGGCTTCGGCTACGACCCCGTCTTCCAGCCCGAGGGCCATGACGTGTCGATGGCCGAGCTTCCGGCGGCCCTCAAGAACGAGATCTCACATCGCGGCCGGGCGCTCGCCGCGCTCGGGCCGGCCCTCGCGCGGGTATTCGGTCCGAAGCGGCCCTAGTCGGAGAGGCGGGCGAAGTGCTCTTCGGGAGTCAGCCGGCTCGGGTCGAAGCGGGCGAGGGTGCGGGCGAGCTTCACGACGTGCGTCTCCGACAGGCAGAAGCCGTTGAGGCGCAGCCAGCGCGGCAGCTCGCGCGTGCAGAAGCGCTCGGCGTCGGAGCCGCTCCAGCCCTCGGGATCGAAGCCGGCGGCGTGCACCGCCTGCCAGAGCGAATAGCGGGGCACCCAGCGGTCGAGTGCGACCGAGAGCTCGAGGACCAGGCGATCGAAACGGCGGCGTCCCACGCCAGTAGGTGGCGCGCCCGCGCAAGGCGTGACGTTTTCCGTCTCCTTCCCCTGCTCGCGCTCGCCTGCGCCGGCCCCGGCGCGCGGACGCCGGTGCCGAGCGACCGGCTCGCGCTCCTTGCCGCCCGCGTCGAAGTTGCGCGTGAGCTGCGCTTCCGCGGCCCGGTCGCGGCCGAGAGCGTGACACCCGAGGGCGTGCCCGCCCTGCTCGAGGCGGAGCTCGATCGCACCACGCCGCCGGGGCAGCTCCTGCGCGAGGAGGCGCTGGCCAAGGCGCTCGGCCTGCTGCCGCCCGGCGCCGACCTGCGGACGATCCTCCTCCGCTGGCAGTCGCAGGCCGTGGCCGGCTTCTACTCGCCGGCGGGGCGCCGGCTGTTCGTGGTCGAGGGCGCGGGCGCGGCGGGCGGCAGCGAGGAGGGCGGCGTGCTCGTGCACGAGCTGGCCCACGCGCTCCAGGACCAGCACACGCGGCTGCTCGAGGCGCGCATCGGGATCCAGTCGAACGACGACCTGCAGTTCGCGCTGGGCGCATTCCTCGAGGGCGATGCGCTCTGGACCGAGCTGCGAGACGAGGCGGCCACGAGCGGCTTTTCGCAGCCGACGGGCGACGAGTTCGCCGCGCGCTTCGCGGTGGACGCGCCGGAGGGGGCCGACGTGCCGCGCATCCTGCGCGACTCGTTCCTCGGCCAGTACCCACTCGGCTACGGGCTCGCCTCGGAGCTGGTGCAGCGCGGCGGCGTGGCGGCGCTCACCGCCGCGCTCGCGGACCCGCCGCTCTCGAGCGAAGAGCTGATGCATCGCGAGCGTTACCTGGTGCCGTCCGCGCGTCGCCCACTGGCGCTGTTCCCGGAGCCCTCGGACGCGTTCGCACCCGAGCCGGGCTGCGAGCCGGTGGCCAGCTCGAGCTACGGCGAGCTCGGCGTCGGCGTCTGGCTGCGCGAGGGTGGGCTTGCCGAGGCGGACGCGTCGCGCGCGGCGGACGGCTGGGACGGAGATCGCGCCTGGCTGCTCGACTGCGGCCGCGGCGTGGTGGTGGCGTGGTTGATCCAGCTCGACACCGAGAGCGACGCGCGCGAGCTCGAGGCGGCGGCGCGCCGCACCGGCTGGACGGCGCGCGCGGGGTTCGCGGGACCGCTCGGCATCGAGCGCGTCGGCCTCCGCGTGCTGCTGTTCGCGGGCGTCGAGCCCGCGGGTCGCGAGGCGCTGCTCGTCCGCCTCCAGCCGGTGCGGTACACCGGTGTGGCCGCGCTGCTGCGCAACGAGCCCGAGATCCTCGAGCGCGCGGAGAGCCAACGCGAGGCCGCTCGCTAGCAACCGGCGCGGAGCGACGCGCGCCGTGAGCCGGCAGCGCCAGCGCGCAGCGAGGGCCTCGGGACGCCTCGACGTGCGAGTGCCGGAGCGAGCTTCTAGGCTGCCCTGCCGTGCGCCTCCTCTGCATCCGTCACGCGGAATCGACCTGGAATGCGCTCGGGCGCTGGCAGGGCCAGGCCGACCCGCCGCTCAGCGAGGCCGGGCGTCGCGCGGCCGACGCGCTCGCGGAGCAGCTCGCCGGCGAGATCGGGCGTTGCGCCGGCCTCGTCACGAGCGACCTGATCCGGGCGCGCGAGACGGCCGGGATCCTCGCGCGTCGCTGGACGCTCGAGCCGGAGACGTGGCCGGCGCTGCGCGAAGCGGACATCGGCTCCTGGAGCGGCCGCGTGAGCGCCGAGATCGCGGTGCTCTGGCCCGAGGAGTACCGGCGCTTCCGGGCCGGCGATCCGGAGCTGCGTCCCGGTGGTGGCGAGAGCCGGCGTGCGCTCCGCGAGCGCGCGCTGGCTGCCGTGCGTGCGCTCGAGGAGCGCTTCGAAGGCGCGCCGGTCGTCGTCGTCACGCATCTCGGCTGGCTCCGCGCGCTCGCGCCGGGGCTCCAGCTCGACAACGCGGGTACGCTCTGGCTCGACAGCGCCACGCTCGACGGAGCACCGCCTGTTTGGCGCGCGGAGGAGGCCCTGTGAACGCACGAACGGGAGCGACCCTGCTCGCCGGGCTCGGGCTCGCGCTCGTCGCCCTCGTGGCCACGACGTGGCTCGCGCCGCTGCTCGGCCTCTGGCTGCTCGGCGTCGCCGCCTGGCTGTGGCGGCGGCCGGCGCCGGCGGCGGCGGCCTGGGCCGTGGTGGGTGCGGGCCTGACCTGCCTCGCCGGACTCTCGCTGGTGGTGCTCGGCGCGTTCGGCGCCGGCCTCGCGCTCGGCGCGCTCGGCGCCGCCGCGGGCTTCGTCGGGGCGCAGCTCTCGCTCGCCGCGCACCCGCGCACGCGGCCGCTGCCGGCGCCGCGCTCGGCCCGCACGAGCCTCGCCGTCGCCGCCGACGAGGCGATGAAGTGGTACTGGCACGCCTCGGGCCTCCTGTCGCCTCCGCCCGCGCCCGCGCTCTGGCTCGATGCGCTCCACGCCGCCGCCGAGCGCAACCGCGCGAGCGGCGTGCTCGACGACCCCGCGCTCGCGCATCCGGCACCGCCGGCGCTCGAGAAGCACGCGCTCCGCCGCGTCGAGCTCTCCGGCCTGCCGAGCGCGGAGGAGATCCGCTTCGAGAGCGAATTCGAGCCGCGCGATCCCGAGGTGCGCGAGAGCTACCTCGACGTCGCGCCCAATCGCAGCGCGCGCGCGTGGCTCTGGCGGCACGCCGCGGGGCCGCGCCCCACGCTGATCGTGATCCACGGCTACGGCATGGGCCGGCCGGGCCTCGACGCGCGCGCGTTCGACGTGCCGCGGCTGCATCGCCAGCTCGGGCTCGACGTCGCGCTCGTGACGTTGCCGCTCCACGGCGGGCGCGCCGCGGGGCGCCGCTCGGGCGCGGGCTTCCTCGACGCGCATCCGCTCGCCACGAACGCGGCCTTCGAGCAGGCGATCTGGGACCTGCGCCGGCTCGCCGGCTGGCTGCGGGCCCAGGGGGCGCCCGCGCTCGGCGTGCACGGCATGAGCCTCGGCGGCTACACCGCCGCGCTGTTCGCGAGCCTCGAGCGCGGCCTCGCGTGTGCGGTGCCCCTCGTGCCCGCGGTGTCGTTGCCGGCGATCCTGGGCGCGAGCCGCTCGCCGGAGCAGCAGCGGCTGCGCCAGTCGCTCGGTCTCACGGACGCGCTGCTCGCCGAGGCGTGGGCCTCGCACGATCCGCTGCGGCACCGGCCGAAGGTCGCGCCGGAGGGCCGCCTGATCCTCGCCGGGCTCAGCGATCGCATCTGCACGCCAGACCAGGTCGAGACCCTCTGGCAGCACTGGGAGCGGCCTTCGATCCACTGGTTCGAGGGCAGCCACCTCGCGCCGTTCGGGCGGCGTGCGCTGCGCGAACGGCTCGACGTCCACCTCGAGGCGACGCTGCTCCGGGCGCCGCGGCTGAGCCGCTTCCAGGGCTTCGCTCAAGCCGGATAGCTGGCGAGCGTCGCCTCGAGCCGCGCCACGCTCTCGACGAGCCCGCCTGGGCGCGCGCGCAGCGCCCAGCACGCGCGCTGCTCCGCGACGGCCTCGGCGAGGTCGCGGCGGAGCTCGGCGTCGCTCGGGCAGTCGAAGCCGGCGCCGCGCGCGATGCGGAAGGCGCCGTGCCGCGCGAGCCGCGCCGCCTGCTGCAGCTCGCGCACCACCAGCGCGCCGTCGGCGGCGCGCGGGCGCGCGCGGCCGAGCGCCGCGATCGCCGCGTCGAGCGTCTCGATCACGCGCTGCGTGCCGGCAGCGTCCGGGGTGCCGAGCGCCCCGAGCAGGCCGCCCTGGAGCAGCTCGGTGAACAGCGGGCTGCCGTTCATCCCGATCTTCCCGGTGCCGGTGTAGACGCCGCCGAGCGTCTCGAGCGCCCCGCCGAGCACGCCCGCCTCGTCTTCGAACACGTGAGCGTCGAGCGCCGCGGCGAGGTCGAGCTCGCGGTTGGCCGCGAGGCACCACGACACCGCGGCGCCGTACGCGAGCGGCGGGAAGCTCACGCTCGGCGGCTGCATGTGGCCGTTGTCTCCCCAGTCCGTGATCAGGTAGCCGGAGGCGCCGCGCGCGAGGCCGATCTCGGCGGCGTCGAGCAGATTGCCCCGCGCGTTGGGCAGCCGGCCGAGGAGCGAGTTCCAGCTCGAGGTGCCGGGGCACACCCAGAAGGGCAGGCCCGAGCGCGCGAAGGCATCCACGTGCGTGGTGAAGCCGGCGAAGCTGGCGCGGTCCACGCCGAACTCCGCGAGCAGCGCGAGCAGCTCGTCGGGGAGCACCGCGCTCGACTGCGGCGCCTCGTAGTGCCACGCGCACGCGATCGTGCCTTCCTTCGGCAGCTCGGGCACGAGCTCGGGGTGATGGCGCAGGATGTCGCCCCAGAACAGCACCTCGCAGCCCTCGCGCTGGAGCGGGCCGAGGAGGCGCAGCAGGTGATCGAGGTAGACGCGCCCGCGACCGTGCGCCGCCACCTGCGCCTGGCTCTTGCCCTTGCCGAGCTCGAAGGTCTCGTCGCAGCCGATGTGGATGCGGCGGCTGGTGTGGCACGCGAGCAGCTCCCGGCAGAGCGCGAGCGCGAACGCGGCGTTGTCCTCCGTGGGCTCCAGCACGCCGGGCGGCAGCGAGATGCCGAGCTTCGTCTGGAAGCCGTCGGGCGCCTCCGCCCGCGCGCGGTAGGCAGGGTGCGCGAGCCAGCGTCCCATGTGGCCGAAGCTGTTCTGGTTCGCGCACAGCTCGATGTCGCGCTCGCGGCAGAGCGCGTCGAGCCAGCGCACGTCGTCGGCCGTGAGCGGCGAGGCGTCGCGCCAGACCGTCTCGTGATCCCGGTAGGCGAAGGTGTGCTCGGTGTAGAGCTCGAGGTGGTTGAGGCGCAGCAGTGCCAGCAGCTCGACGAGCCGCGCGAGGGTCTCGCGTGTGGGCACGCGGTCGCGGCTGACGTCGAGCATCAGGCCGCGCACCGGGAAGTCCGGCGCGTCCTCGATGCGCAGCGGCGGCAGCGAGGCAACGGACTGCTTCCGGATCTGGCGCAGCGTCTCCTCGGCGTAGTGACGCGCGCCTCCCGCACCGTGGCGGATGCGCACGGCGCCGCCGCCGATCTCGAGAGTGAAGGCGTCGCGCCCGAGCGAGGGGTCGGCGCGAACGTCGGGTGTGGTGGCGAGCGCGGCGCCTGCGCCCGCGCCCGGTACGAGGCGGCGCGGTCGCGGCAGCAGGACGAGCTGCTGGGCGTCGGTCATGGTCCCGAGCGTCGCGAACCCGACTCCATTGAGCCATGCTGCGCCGATGCGCCGCTTCGCCCCCGGCTTCGAGCTCTACTCCGTGCGCAGCCTGCTCGCGCGCGACTTCGACGGCACGCTCGAGGCGCTCGCCCGGCTCGGCTATCGCGAGGTCGAGGGCTCCGATCTGTTCGGGCGGACGCCCGAGCAGGCGCGCGGCCGCTTCGATGCGCTCGGGCTCGCCGCCCCGTCGTGGCACACCTTCCTCGACCCGGCGAATCCGGCCGCGCTCGACGACGCGATCGCGCGAGCCGCGGCGCTCGGCGCGCGCTTCCTCGTGGCGGCCACCGCGAAGGAGCTCGTGTGCCTCGGCCCGAAGGGCGTGACGCTACGCGACGACCTGCCCGCGGCCGGCTATCGCGGCATCGCTGCCTACCTGAATCGCGCGGGCGAGCGCTGCGCGGCGGCGGGCCTCGCGTTCGCGTATCACAACCACCACGTCGAGCTGCGCGCCGTCGAGCCGGGGCGCAGCGGGCTCGAGCTGCTGCTCGACGAGACCGATCCGGCGCTGGTCTCGTTCGAGCTCGACCTCGCGTGGACCGTCGCTGGCGGCCGGGACCCGCGCGCCCTCTTCGCGAAGCACCCCGGACGCTTCCCGCTCTGCCACGCGAAGGACGTGAACGAGCGCGGCGAGGACCTCGACGTGGGCACGGGCATCGTCGACTTCGGCGGCATTCTCGCCGGCGCGGAGCACGCCGGCATCCGGCATCTGTTCGTGGAGCGCGACACCGAGGAGGACCCGCTGCGCACCGCCGCGCGCGGCTACGCCCACCTCGCCCGTTGGTGGAAGGAGACGGACGCTCCGGCGTGAGAGAGCGCCTCCGCCCCATGGCTCGCACGCTCCCCGCTGCCCCAGCGCGGCCGGTCGGAACGGAACGGGGCACCTCGAGGCGTTTCCTGCTGCGCTCTACTTCCGCTCCGGCGCTCTCTCACGCCGTCGACGAAGGTGGGGTGGGGTAGCGCCGAGTCGCGGCAGCCGCGGCGGACGAATACCCTCCTGCGCCGATGGCATCGCGGCTTCGGATCGGACTCGTCTACGACCTGCTCGGCAGCGCGCCCGCCGGCCCGCCCGACGCGGACGCCGAGTACGAGCCGATCGAGACGGTCGAGGCGCTCGAGGGCGCGATTCGCCGCCTCGGGCACGAGCCCGTGCGCCTCGGGAGCCCGCGCGAGCTGCTCGCGGCGTTCGGGCGCGGCGCGCTACCGAAGCTCGACGCGGCCTGGAACATCGCGGAGGGCTGGGGCACGCGGAACCGCGAGGCCTGGGCCCCGGTGCTGCTGGAAATGGCGGGGATCCCGGCACTTGGCTCGGATGCCCTCACGCTCTCCTCGAGCCTCGACAAGGCCTGGACGCTGGACCTCGTGGCGGCGGCGGGCGTGCCGGTGGCGGGGCACGTGTCGGCGGCGTCCGCCGCGGAGCTGGCGGGGCTCGCGCTGCCCGGCCCGTATCCGCTGTTCGTGAAGCCGCGCTGGGAGGGCACCGCGAAGGGCATCACGCCGGGCTCGCGCGTCGAAGACGCGGCCGCGCTCGCCCGCGAGGTCGCGCGCATCGCGCGCGACTACCACCAGCCCGCGCTGATCGAGCCCTTCCTGCCCGGCGCGGAGTACACGGTCACGCTGATCGGGAACGAGCCGCCGCGCGCGCTGCCCGTGCTCCAGCGCGCGCTCGAGGCGACGACCGGCATCGGGCTGCACGCGCTCGAGCGCCATGCGCCGCCCGGCGGCTTCGCGCACGTGGTGCCGGGCGCGCTCGCGCCGGCGCTCGAGGCGGAGCTCCAGCAGCTCGCGCTCCGCGCGTTCCGCGCGCTCGCCTGCCGCGACTTCGCGCGCGCCGACTTCCGCCTCGACGCCGCGGGCCGCCCGGTCTTCCTGGAGCTGAACCCGCTGCCCACCTTCGCGCGCGACGGCTCCTTCGCCGTGCTCGCCGAGATCCTCGGCCGCACGCTCGAAGACCTGCTCGCCGAGGTGCTCGCGCTCGGCCTCCGCAGGCTGGGGCTCACGTGAAGCCCGACGTCCGCGCGGAAGATTGGACCAGCTGGCAACTGGCAGATGCGGAATCGCATCCGTACGGCCGCGGACCTCGAGCGTTACGTGAAGCCGACCGCGGACGAGTCGCGCGCGATCACCGCGCTCGCTGAGCGCTTCCGCTTCGTGATCACGCCGTACTACGCGAGCCTGATGGACGACGACCCCGACTGTCCGATCCGCAAGCAGGTGGTGCCGAGGCTCGCCGAGCTCGACGACCCGGCGGGCCTCGCGGATCCGCTCGACGAGGTGGCGCACTCGCCGGTGAAGAACGTGGTGCGCGTGTACCGCGACCGCATCGCGTTCTGCGTCAACAACGAGTGCGCGCTCTACTGCCGCTACTGCCTGCGCAAGCGCATGGTCGGCGACGAGGACTGGGTGATGCAACGTCGCGATCTCGGCGCGGCGCTGGCCTGGATCCGCGCCACGCCGGAGATTCGGGACGTGCTGCTCACGGGCGGCGACCCGCTCACGTACTCGGACGACAAGCTCGGCTGGCTGCTCGCCGAGCTGCGCGCGATCCCGCACGTCGAGCTGATCCGCCTCGGCACGCGCTTCCCGGTGACGTTGCCCTTCCGCGTCACGGACGAGCTCTGCCGGCTGCTCGAGCGCCACCATCCCGATCTGGGTGAACACGCACTTCAACCACCCGAAGGAGCTGACGCCCGAGGCGGCGGCGGCCTGCGACCGGCTCACGCGCGCGGGCTGCCCGGTCGGCAACCAGAGCGTCCTGCTCGCCGGCGTGAACGACGACGTCGCGACGATGAAGGCGCTCTGCGAAGGGCTCGTGCGCATGCGCGTGCGCCCCTACTACTGCTACCAGGCGCAGCTGCTCGAGGGCACCGCGCACTTCCGCGTGCCGATCGAGCGCGGCATCGAGATCTTCCGCGCCCTGCGTGGCCGCACGAGCGGCTTCGCCATTCCGCTCTACGTGCTCGACACGCCGTACGGCAAGGTCCCGCTCGACGCCTCCTACGTGAAGGGGCGCGAAGGCGACGAGGTGATCGTCGAGAGCTTCGACGGGCGGCTCTGGCGCGAACGGAACCCCGCCGGGTGACGTGCGACGTCGGGAGGCCGGGGCCGGGAGGGGTCGCTGCTCCCGGCCCCCGTTGCTCCGGAGGCGGCGCGAGTCCGTGCTCTTCGCGCACCTCCGCGTCGCGGGGACGGGAGGCGATGCCTGCGCAGGGCCGGTATCCGGGCTCGGCCAACCGGCGTGCTGTCCGCGAGGGCGCCGACACGCCGGTCTCGCCTGTGAGCCGAGGCCCGGAGCAGGCATTGCCTCCCGGCCCAGCCTCGCAGGCTCATCGCGACCTAGCTCTGGAACGCACGGCCCGTCATCTTCCGCGCGCGAGGGGGGTGAGGCGTGGAGGAGGCGCAGGCCGGCGCTACGGCCACACGTCGCGTCGCGGGCGCGGCGCTGCTGCTCGCGGCCAGCATCCTGCTCTCGCGCCTGCTCGGCTTCGGACGCGAGGCCGTGATCGCGGCGCTGGTCGGGCGCGGTCGCACCACCGACGCGTACAACGCGGCGTTCCAGATCCCCGACATCCTCTTCTACCTGCTCGCGGGCGGCGCGCTCTCGGTCGCGGTGATCCCGCTCTACCAGCAGGCGAGGCAGGAGAGCCAGGCGCGCGCGGAGCGCTTCCTCGCCACCGTGCTCGGCACGATGACCGCGCTGACGGTGCTCGCGACGGTGGCGCTCTGGCTCGGGGCGGAGGCGCTGGTCGCGCTCCAGTTCCCGCACTTCGAGCCCGAGGCGCAGCGGCTCACGACCTCGCTCACGCGCGTGGTGCTGCCCGCCCAGATCTTCTTCCTCGCCGGCGGCATCGTGCGCGGCGCGCTGATGGCGGAGGATCGCTTCTGGTCGCAGGCCTCGGCGCCGCTCGTCTACAACCTCGGCATCATCGCGGGCGGGCTCGCCTTCGCCGGCTCGTTCGGGGTGACGGGCTTCGCGTGGGGTGCGCTCGTCGGCGCCGTGCTCGGCTCGCTCGGCACGGCGCTCGTCGAAGCGCGCGGCCGGATCCGCGTGGGCTTCCGCGTCGCACCCTTCGATCCCGACTTCCGCCGCTACGCGATCGCGGCGCTGCCGCTGATGCTCGGCGTCACGCTGATCACCGTGGACGAGTGGTACGACCGCTGGTTCGGCGGCGCGCTCGCGGCGGGCGCGATCGCGACGCTCGTGTTCGCGCGCCGGCTGATGCAGCTGCCGGTCGGCCTCGTGGGGCAGGCCAGCGCCACCGCCGCGCTGCCCGCGCTCTCGCGGCTGGTCGCGGAGGGCCGGCGCGACGAGCTCGACCGGCTCGTACAGCGCACGCTCCAGGGCACGCTCGCCCTCGCGATCCTCCTCGCCGCCGGCACCGCGGCGCTGGCCGATCCGCTGGTGCGCGCGGTCTACGTGCGCGGCGCCTTCGCGCCCGGCGACGCGAAGCCCGTGGCCGACGCGCTCCAGCTCTTCTGCCTCGGCGTGCCGGCGTGGGTGCTGCAGACGCTGGCCGTGCGCCCGTTCTACGCGCGCGCCGACACCTGGCGCCCCATGCTGCTCGGCAGCTTGTTCGTGGTGGCGGCGTTTCCGCTCTACGCGTTCTTCGGGCGCGCGCACGGCACCAACGGCCTCGCGCTCGCCGGCGCGCTGGCGATCGGCGCGAACGCGGTCGCGACCGTGATCGTGGCGCGCGTGCTGCACGGGGCGCCGCGGCTGTGGCCGCTTCTCGGCACGCTGCTGCGCACGCTCCTCTGTGCGCTCCCGAGCGCGGCGCTCGGCTGGCTCGTTGCCGACATCGCGGTGGTCCGGGCCGGCCTCGTCGGCTTCGCGGGTGCGCTCTACGAGCTCGTCGTCGGGGGCGCGGTGTACGCCGCGTTCGCGCTTCCTCTGGCTCTCGTGCTCGGCGACGCGGCCCACGCGCGAGACGTTGCGGAGCCTCCTCCGGCGCGTCATCGGCCGGCGCTAAGCTGCCGCGATGCGCATCCTCGGCCCCGAGCGGCTCGGCGGACAAGGTCTCGACCCGGAGCAGGAGGAAGCGGGCAACCGCGCCATCCTCGCGCTGCTCCGGGATCCCGAGGTCGCCGAGCAGATGGACCTCGTGCTCACCTGGCGCGCAGGGGAGGGCGACGCGCCCGGCGCCTACGAGATCTGGTCCGCCCGCGGGCTGGTCCGCTTCCAGCGCGTGCTGCGCGACGACGGGCGCATCGGCTTCGAGGTGCTCGAGGTGATCGGCGAGAACCCGGTCGCGAACCAGGATCCGCACGCGCTCCGCACGCTCGCCGAGGAGCAGGCGGCGGCCGCGGCGTCCGGGCTTCTCGGCCGACGATCCCGGCGCGCCGCTTCGTCGCGCCCGCGCAGCAGAGCTACCCGTTCGCCTACGAGCGCGTGGCGCAGCTGTTCGACTCGCCGAACGCGCCGGATCTCGCGATCTCGCCGCGCGACTGGTGCCAGGGCCTCCAGCCCGGCACGCACGGTGGGCTGCACGTGCGCCAGGCGCGCGCGCCGCTCTGGTTCGCCGGCGCCGGGCTGCGCCGGGGCGTGCACGAGCTCGCGGCGCGCGCCGTGGACATCGCTGCCGACGTGCCTCGCGGCGCTCGGCTTCCCGCGCGTCGACGGCGCCGACGCCAGCGGGCGCACGGCGAGCGAGCGCGGCGTCGCCGCCGACGTGTACCTCGCGCGCCAGGACGGCGCGCGTGCTCGAGGAGATGCTCGCGAGCGGCGCCGAGCGCCGCGAACGGCTCTATCTCTTCCTGCTCGACGGCATGCATCAGACGGAGCTCGACGACCGCCTCGCCCGCGACCCCGCGGCGCTGCCGAATCTCCGGCGGCTGCGCGAGCGCGCCGCGGTGCTCGCGTTCGGGCTCGATCGTGACGTTCCCGTCCATCACCTGGCCGAGCCACACCACGATCGGCACCGGCGCCTGGTGCGGTCACCACGACGTCGTGAACCCGACCTACTACCTGCGCGAGAAGCGCGAGACGTCTCGCCGCAGGGCCAGCAGGTGACGCACCGAGGTCTTCGCGAACGGCGGCGTCGAGAGCCTGGCCGAGGCCTTCCACCGCGTGCGCCCCGGCTGCATGACCGCCGCGATCCACGCGCCGTTCGGCCGCTCGGCGCGGCACGCGGTGCTCGAGGGCCGGAACCTCGGCGACCGCGGGCGGCTCAAGGCGCTCACGCTCGACCTCGCCGCCGACCAGAACCCGCGCTGGAAGGCCGACGGCTTCACGGGCGTGCATCAACGAGTCGGTGCTCGACACGCGCGGCGTGGCGCAGGTGATCGAGCTGTTCACGCGCGAGGATCTGCCGCCGCCCGAGTTCGTGTACCACGAGCTCGTGCTGACGGACGGCGCCGGCCACGACTACGGCCCGCACCACGCCGGGCTCCGCGACGCGCTCGACGAGAGCGACCGCCGCATCGGCCGCGTGCTCGACGCTGCTCGACTCGCTCGGCCTGTTCGAGGAGACGCTCTTCGTGGTCACCGCCGACCACGGCATGGCGCCGCAGGACGTCGCGCTCCGCGCGAACCCCGCGCTGGCACGTGCCGCGCGCCGGGCTCGAGGCGGTGGTGGCCGAGCCGATGATCTGGCTGCGCGATCTCGCCGTCGCGGTGGAGCGCGCGCCCGGACGGACGCACCGCGCGCGTGCTCGTGTGCGACAACGACGCGCTGCCGAGCGGCGAGAAGCCGGGCGTGGACGGCGCGGAGGTCGTGGTCGAGGGCCACCGCGCCGGCGAGGCGCCGCTCGTGCTCGCGCGCGGCGCGACCGGCCCGGACGGCGTGTTCGGCTTCGCGACGCCATCCGACCTCGCGTCGGAGCACGTCGCGCTCGCCGTGCGCGCGCCGGGCCGCAACGCGCGCCACCTCCGGCTCGACGGCCGGCGCCTGGTCCTCGACCTGCGCGAGGCCCTCTACGGGCGCGCCTCGGATGGTCTTGACCGCAGCCCCTCCGCCGCGCCGCAGCCCGGCGCCGCCGGGCGCGCAGCGAGCCGCGGCGACGAAGGCACTGGAAGGATTGGCAGTTCTGGATCGACCGGGGCGGCACCTTCACGGACGTCATCGCGGTGGATCCGGAGGGCCGGCTCCGCACGCGCAAGGTGCTGTCCACGGACGCGGCGCCGGCGGAGGCCGTGCGAGGCGATGCTGCGCGAGGCGGGCGCGTTCGCGCCGGGCGCTTCGCTCCCGCCCTGCACCGTGAAGCTCGGCACGACCGTCGCGACCAACGCGCTGCTCGAGCGGCGCGGCGTGCGCACGCTGCTGGTCACGGCGGCCGGCTTCGGCGAGCTGCTCGAGATCGGCACGCAGGAGCGGCCCGAGCTGTTCGCGCTCGCGATCGAGAAGCCGCCGCCGCTGCACGCGCGCGCGCTCGAGCTGCCCGGGCGCCCCGACGCGCACGGCCGCGCGCTCGAGGCCTTCGACGAGGCGGCCGCGCGGGCGGCGCTCGCGGCGGCGCGCGAGCGCGGGCTTCGAGTCGGTCGCGATCGTCGGCATCCACGCGTATCGCGACGCGGCGTGGGAGGAGCGCGTGGCCGCGCTCGCGCGCGAGGCGGGCTTCGCGCACGTGGTGGGCTCCGCACGAGCTGGCGCGCGAGCTCGGCCTGCTCGCGCGCGGCGAGACCGCGGTCGCCGACGCCTACCTGACGCCGCTGCTGCGCCGCCACGTCGAGACAGCTCGCCGCGGCGCTGCCGGGCGCGCGGCTGCGCTTCATGCAGTCCTCCGGCGGCCTCACCGAGGCGGCGCGCTTTCGCGGGCCGAACGCGCTGCTCTCGGGCCCGGCCGGCGGCGTGGTCGGCGCGGCGCGCGTCGCGCGCGCTTGCCGGCCACGCGCGCGCGATCGGCTTCGACATGGGCGGCACCTCGACCGACGTCTCGCTGATCGTGAACGGCGAGAGCGAGCGCGCCTTCGAGACGCTCGTGGCCGGCATCCGCGTGCGCGCGCCGATGCTGCGCATCCACACGGTCGCGGCGGGCGGCGGCTCGCTCTGTCGCTTCGACGGCTTCCGGCTCACGGTCGGCCCGGAGAGCGCGGGCGCCGAGCCCGGGCCCCTCTGCTACGGCGCGGACCGCGGACGCGCGCGCGAGCTCGCGCTCACGGACGTGAACCTGTTCCTCGGCCGCGTCCGCCCCGAGCGCTTTCCGCTCGCCGCTGAGCGAGAGCCGGTCGAGCGCGCGCTCGCCGCGCTCGCGGGCGAGCTCGCGGCGGCCGGCCTGCCGCGCAGCGCGGACGAGCTGGCGGCGGGCTTCGTCGAGGTCGCGAACGCGCGCATGGCGCAGGCGATCCAGGAGGTGTCGGTGCGGCGCGGCGTCGATCCGCGCGAGTTCGCGCTGGTCGGCTTCGGCGGCGCGGCCGGCCAGCACGTCTGCGCGGTGGCGCGCGCGCCTCGGCATCCGCACGATCCTGCTGCATCCGCTCGCGGGCCTGCTCTCCGCGTACGGCATCGGCGTCGCCGAGCGCAGCTGGGACGGCCAGCGCGACGCCGGGCGCGAGCGCATCGCTCCGTCCGGAGCCGCACCGGCCGAGCGCGCTCGCGCTGCTCGCGAAGCTCGAGGCGCAGGGCCGCGCGGCGCTCGCGGACGAGGGCGTGGCCGCGGCGCTCGTACGGACGGAGCGCCTCCTCGAGCTGCGCTACGTCGGTGCCGAGGCGGCGCTCGCCGTGCCCGAGCCGGCGGACGGCGACTGGCTCGGCGCCTTCGCGGAGGCGCACCGCGAGCGCTTCGGCTACGCGCGGGCGGGGCGCGCCGTCGAGGTCGTGACGGCGCGCGTGCGCGCCAGCGCGGCCCCGCGACGGCCGCGCGCGCAGCGCGGCGACGCTCGCGCCGTCCGGCGACACGCGCGCGTCGCCGCACGCCCCGCGCGCGGCAGCGCACCGTCTGGTTCCCCGGCGTCGGCCGCGTGCAAGCAAGGCTGCTCGCGCGCGAGGCGCTCGCGAGCGGGCGAGCGCGTGGCCGGGCCGGCGCTCGTGCTCGAGGACGCCGGCACCCTCGTGCTCGATCCCGGCTTCGAGGCGGAGGTGCGCGAGGAGGGTGCTCCTGGTCGTGACGCGACGTGGCCGGCGCGGCGTCCGCCGCGGAGCGAGCGTCGTTCGCTCCGACCCGGTGCGCCTCGAGGTGATGGGCAGCCGCTTCATGTCGATCGCGGAGCAGATGGGCGCGGTGCTCCGCAACACGGCGGTCTCCACCAACATCAAGGAGCGCCTCGACTACTCGTGCGCGGTGTTCGACCGGGACGGCGGCCTCGTCGCGAACGCGCCGCACATCCCGGTGCACCTCGGCGCGATGGGCGCCACGGTGCGCGCGGTGCGGGCGGCGATCCCCGACCTGCGCGCCGGCGACGCGATCGTCACGAACGACCCGGCGCAGGGCGGCTCCCACCTGCCCGACGTCACGGTGGTGAGCCCGGTCTTCGTGGGCGGCGCGCTGCGCTTCTTCGTGGCGAGCCGCGGCCACCACGCGGACCTCGGCGGCATCACGCCGGGCTCGATGCCGGCCGACTCGCGCACGCTCGAAGAGGAGGGCGTGCTGCTCTCCGCGTTCCCGCTGGTGCGCGACGGCCGCTTCGACGAGGCGCGCCTGCGCGCGGCGCTCGTCGGGCGCGCGCTGGCCGGCCCGCAATCCGGACGACAACGTCGCCGACCTCGAGGCGCTGGTGGCGGCCAATCGTGCAGGCGAGGCCCAGCTCCGCGCGCTGGTGGAGGAGCAGGGGCTCCCGCTGCTCGAGCTCACCATGGCGGAGCTGCAGGCCGCCGCGGGCGCGCGCGTGGCGCGCGAGATCGCGCGGCTCGGCGACGGCGAGCACGTCTTCGCCGACGCGCTCGACGACGGCACCCCCGTCCGCGTTCGGCTCACGGTCTCGGGCGAGCGCATGCGCATCGACTTCACCGGCACGGGGCCGGCGCTGGCGGGTAACCTCAACGCGCCGCGCGCCGTGGTGGAGTCGGCGGTGATCTACGCGCTCCGCTGTCTGGTCGCCGAGCGCATCCCGCTGAACGGCGGCTGCCTCGCGCCGGTCGAGATCGTGGTGCCGCCGGGCTCGCTGCTCGACCCGCCGCCCGGCGCTGCGGTGGTCGGCGGCAACGTCGAGACGTCGCAGCGGGTGGTGGACGTGCTGCTCGCCGCGATGGGCCGCGCCGCCGCGAGCCAGGGCACCATGAACAACCTCGCGTTCGGAGACGAGCACTTCGGGTACTACGAGACCATCGGCGGCGGCGCGGGCGCGGGGCCCGGCTTCGCCGGCGCATCGGGCGTGCACGTGCACATGACGAACACGCGCATCACGGATCCCGAGGTGCTCGAGACGCGTACGCCGGTGATCGTGCGGCGCTTCGGCCTGCGGCACGGCTCGGGTGGCCGCGGGCGCTGGCCGGGCGGCGACGGCCTCGTGCGCGAGCTCGAGTTCACGGCCCGGGTCACGGCCTCGATCCTGTCGGAGCGACGCGTGCTGGCGCCCTTCGGTCTGGCGGGCGGAGAGCCTGGCGCGAGGGGCCGCAACCTGCGCGTGCGCGTGGACGGAAGTGTGGAGGAGCTGCCCGGCCGCGCGACCGTCGCGCTCGCGCCGGGCGAGCGGCTGCGCATCGAGACGCCCGGCGGAGGCGGCTGGGGGACGTCATGGACGCCGCGACCGCCGACGAAGTAGGCCGCTGCCGGATGCGGGCAGCGTGAGGCGCCTCAGCGTTCGGCGCGCAGCTCCTGGATCACCTGCACCAGCTCCTTCGCGTCGCGATGGAAGAGCCGGAGCTCCGCATGGCGCCACCAGATGCGGGCGTCCTCGCCCACCAGCACGGCCACGCGCTTCGCGTTCCACGCGTGCGGCAGCGCGCCGTACGCGCGACAGACCTCGCGCTTCGCGTCCGAGCACAACGGGAACGGCAGCCGGTGACGGCCCGCGAAGGCCGCGTGCGAGGCGAGATCGTCGTGGTTGATCCCGATCAGCTCGACGCCGACCGCGCGAAACTCGGAGAGGTGGTCGCGGTAGTTGCAGAGCTGGCGCGTGCAGACGAGGGTGTCGTCCTTCGGATAGAAGACGAGCAGCGCGGCGCCCTCGCGCAGGCGCTCGTACAGGTTCAGCGGGCCCTCGGTGGAGGGCAGGGTGAAGTCGGGTGCGGGATCGCCGACGTCGGGGTGAGCGGCCATGCGATCGGGCCTATCGGACGGCGGCGGACGAGTCTTGAAGCGGCGCGGGCCCCGGCGGCCGGCCCTTGCTCCGGACAGCGACGGCCCGTACCGTTCGCGGCTCCGTGGGCGCGTAGCTCAGCTGGTAGAGCAAGGGACTCTTAATCCCTAGGTCGAAGGTTCGATCCCTTCCGCGCTCACCACGGTCACTTCGTCTTCGTCTCGTACGTCGTGACCACCTCTTCGACCGACAGCACGCCGTCGTGGTCGGCGTCGACCTTGTCGAAGCTCGCGAAGCGCACCTTCGCGAACTCGTAGAGGGAGATGCGGCCGTCCCCGTTGGCGTCGGCGTCCTTGAAGTCCTCCGGGAACACCACAGCCGCGACGAGCTCCTCCTGGGTCAGGTAGCCGTCCTTGTCCCGATCGCCGAAGTAGAAGATCTCGACCACGCGATGATGGAACTCTTCGCGGTCGATGCGGCCGTCCTTGTTCTCGTCGGTCTCCGCGAAGGCCGCGTGCGGGTCCTGTTTCTTCGGAGCCTCGTCGCCGAACGCCGGGCTCGCCGCGAGGGCGAGCAGCACCGGGACGAGACGGAAGGTGATGCGACGCATGCTCGTGTCTCCTCGCGCGCTCAACTCTGGATCTTCCAGCTGCCGTCGGGCTGGCGGCACGCGGTGCCGTAGGCCTGCTGCTTCTCGCCGCCGACGATGATCTCCTGCCGGTACTCGCGGCAGTACTGCCCGCTCGCCGCCTGGTAGGTCTTGGTCGGCGTGATCGAGCCCGAGTTGCCGGAGTCGGGGTTCTTCCACGCCGAGGTCTGGCCCGTGCGGCCGTTCTCGAGCGCGGCCGCGGCGTTCTGCGCCGCCAGCTTCTTGTCCTTGTCGTCGAGGTGAGCGCCGATCGCACCGCCGAGCAGGCCGCCCGCGAGGCCCGCGGCCACGATCCAGCCGGCGCCGCCGCCCGCGATCGCGGCGATGCCGGCGCCGGCTGCGGCCCCGCCGAGGCTGCCGAGCACGGCCTTCGGGTTTTCGCTCGTCATGTTGGCGAGTGAGGTGCAGGAGAGCGCCGGGATCATCGCGAGCGAGAGGAGGATCGCGACGGCGCGTCGGGCAGGCTGGTGCATCGAGGCCTCCGGGAACGGAGCGCCCATTCTACGCCGCTTCAGGCGTTCGCCGCGAGGTGCGCGAGGACCGCCTCGACGTACTCCGGTATCGCGTCGGGCGGGAAGTCGTGGCCCACGCCGCGCATCACGACCAGCTTCGCGCCAGGGATCGCTCGCGCCGTGGCCTCGCCGTGCGCGAGCGGAAGGATGGGATCCTCGTCGCCGTGGATCACGAGGGTGGGCACCCGCAATCCCTCGAGCCGCTCGCGGCGAGACGGGGAGGCGCCGACGGCCAGCCCGTGCGCGCAGGCTGGGTTGAATCCGCCGCGCTTCACGCCGAGCATGAAGTTCTCGCGGAACGTGGCGGCGTCGAAGACGGAGCGGCTCCCGCCGAGGGAGCCGAACAGGCCCACCGCCGCGTCGATCGGATCGGCGGCGCCCGACTGCATCGCCTCGACGGCGCGCTGCACCTTCGGCGCCATGCCGGGCAGGCTCGGGTCCTGCGGGCTCGACGGCGACGACATGATCGAGGTGAGCGAGCGCACGCGCTGCGGATGATCGAGCGCGGCCTGCTGCGAGATCATCCCGCCCATCGAGACGCCGACCCAATGCGCCCGCTCGATGCCGAGGGCGTCGAGCAGACCGACGGCGTCGCCCGCCAGGTCCGCGATCGTGTACGGCTGCTTCGCGTAGTCGACCCAGCTCGACAGCCCGATGTCGCGATTGTCGAAGCGCACGACGTGGTAGCCGGCCGCCACGAGGGCCTCGAGGAACGGCGGCGGCCAGAAGATCGCCTGCGCGTTCGCGCCCATCACGAGCAGCACGGTCGGCCGGCTGCGCGGCCCGAAGTCCTCCCACCACAGCTCGAGCTCGCCGACCCGGACCTTGCCTTCCGCCATCACGATCCTCCTTCGCTATTCAACCACGCGGAGTGACCGGATGCCCCTGCGCACATTCGCCTCGCTGCTCGTGTTCGCGCTGCTGGCCGCCGCTCCGCTGCGGGCGGGTGAGGTCCTGGGCTGGCCCGTCACCGAAGGGGCGCCCGGCGGCGGTCGCTACAGCCCCCTCGCCGACATCCGCGCCGACAACGTCGCGAGCCTGCGCGAGGTGTGGCGCTACCGGCACGGCGACTTCTTCGCGGGCCACTTTCCGGTGAAGGGGCAGACCGGCAGCGCCTTCGAGGGCACGCCCATCGTGGTCGAGGGTCGGCTCTACCTCACGACACCGACGAACCGCGTGATCGCGCTCGAGGCGGAGACGGGCCGCGAGCTGTGGACGTTCGACCCCGGGCTCGATCGCGAGGCCGCCTACGCCAACATGTGGATCAACCGCGGCGTGGCGGCGTGGCGCGATCCGCAGGCGAGTGGCGTGTGCGGAGAGCGCATCTTCCTCGCCACGCTCGACGCGCGGCTGTTCGCGCTCGACGCGAAGACCGGCGCGCGGTGCGCCGCCTTCGGGCGCGAGGGCGCGGTGAACCTGCTCGACGGGATCTCTCCCGTCGCCGACCCGTGGGAGTACGGCGTCACGTCGCCCCCCACGGTGGTGGGCGACGTGGTGGTGGTCGGCTCGTCGATCGCCGACCTGCTGCGCCCGAACGCGCCGCCGGGCGACGTGCGCGGCTTCGACGCGCGCAGCGGAGCGCTGCGTTGGACCTTCCACACCATCCCGCACGCGGGAGAGCCGGGCTTCGAGAGCTGGGAGACGGGCACGCAGCTCACGGGCGCGGCGAACGTGTGGTCCACGATCACCGCCGACCTGGCGCGCGGCCTCGTGTTCCTCCCGGTGAGCACCGCGACCGACGACCACTTCGGCGGCGACCGGCCGGGCGCCGACGTCTACTCGGACTCCCTCGTCGCGCTCGACGCCGCCACGGGCGCGCGACGCTGGCACTTCCAGATCGTGCACCACGACCTCTGGGACTACGACCTCGCGGCGCCGCCCGTGCTCGTGACGCTGCGCCGCGACGGACGCGACGTGGACGCAGTCGTCCAGGCCACGAAGACCGGCATGCTCTTCGTGTTCGATCGCGAGACGGGGACGCCGCTGTTTCCGGTCGAGGAGCGGCCCGTGCCCGCGAGCGACGTGCCCGGCGAACGCGCCTGGCCGACGCAGCCGTTCCCCGTGAAGCCGCCGCCGCTCACCTCGCATCGCATCACGGAGGCGGACCTCTACGCGCCGACGCCCGCGCATCGGGCGGCGTGCGCCGAGCAGCTCGCCGGCCTGCGCAACGAGGGCATCTTCACGCCACCGAGCGTGAGCGGCTCTGTGCTCCATCCCTTCACCGGCGGCGGGGTCAACTGGTCGGGGGTGGCGTGGGACCCGGTGCGGCGCCTGCTCGTGGTGCCCGTGAACAACCTCGTGCACGTGGTGAAGCTGCGGAAGGTCTCCGACGAGGGGATCGGCACCGGCGAGGCCCAGCCGCTGCACGGTCTCACGTTGCGCAACATGTGGTGGATCCTGACGGGGCGCGGCACCGGGCTCCGCTACCAGGTGCATCCGTTCTTCGGGCGTACGCTGTTCGCCCACGACGGCGTGCCGTGCAACGCGCCGCCGTGGGGTCGCCTGGTCGGCGTCGACCTCGACCGCGGCGAGACCGTCTGGTCGGTGCCGACGAGCACGGGCGAGGGCGATCCGGGCAAGGCCGGGTACGGGCCGCCTCTCGCCACCGCAAGTGGGCTCGTCTTCCACGCCGGGACGAGTGACCCGGTGCTGCGCGTGCACGACACGGCGACGGGTGCGCGGCTCGCGACCTTCGAGCTGCCGGCCGGCCTGCACGCGGGCCCGATCACGGTGCGAGTGCGGCCCGACGGGTCGCAGCTCCTCGTGGTCGCGCCGGGCGGCCACTCCGACGTGGGCTCGCCGCTCGGGGACTACGTGATCGCGTACGCCCTGCCGTGAGCCCGAGCGGCGCTTGCTAGCATCTTCCCCCTTCGGCGCCGGGGTGGCGGAACTGGCAGACGCAGTGGCCTTAGGAGCCACCGTCCGCGAGGACGTGCAGGTTCGAGTCCTGTCCCCGGCACCGCCCAGCCCAGGAGTCCGCATGTCCGAGCCCGAGCTTCCCTCTTCTCCGTGTCCGCGACCGAGCGGAGCCCGGTGCTGCGCGCGCTCCAGGTCGAAGTCGAGGAGGGCGACGTGCGGAGCGCGTTCGAGCGCGTGTACCGCGATCTTGCGCGGAGCGTGCGCGTGCGCGGCTTCCGGCCCGGCAAGACGCCGCGCGCGGTGCTCGAGCGCCTGTACGCCGGCACGGTCGCCGAAGAGGTCGAGCGCCTCCTCGTGAACGAGACGTTCGCGGCGGCGGTCCAGCGCAGCGGCGTGGTGCCCGTGGTCGAGCCGAGCATCGAGGCCGAGCCGCCGAAGCAGGGACAGGTGTTCCGCTACACGGCGGAGGTCGAGGTGAAGCCGAGCGTCGCGCTGCCCGACCTCGACGGGCTCCCGGCGTCGCGGCCGCTGGTGCAGGTGCGGGACGACGAGGTCGAGAGCGAGCTCGAGGCGCTGCGCCTGCGCCGGGCGCCGCTCGAGGACGAGCCCGAGGGCGCCCTGGCCGGCGACGGCTCCGTGCTCACGGTGAGTTACGAGGGTCGGATCGACGGCCAGCTCTTCGAGGGCGGCAGCGCCGAGGGGGCGGTGGTCGAGATCGGCTCCGGCCGGCTCGTGCCGGGCTTCGAGGACGGCCTGCGCGGCGCGACGCGCGGCGAGCAGCGGAACGTCAGCGTGACCTTTCCGGACGACTACGGCGCCACCGACCTGCGCGGCAAGAGCGCGGTGTTCGGCGTGAACGTCCAGGCGCTCCAGCGGCGCCACCTGCCGGACCTCGACGATGCATTCGCGAAGGAGCTGGGCGAGGCGGGCGTCGAGACGCTCGAGGCGCTGCGCGTGCGCCTCCGCGAGGCGCTCACCGAGCGGCGCCAGCGGGGCGCGCAGGAGACGCTGCGCCGCTCGCTGCTCGACGCGCTGATCGAACGCACGCCGTTCGAGGTTCCGCCCGGGCTCGTGGATCGCCGGCTCTCGCAGCGGCTCTCGAATGCGCACGACCAGCTCCGGTCGATGATGCCGCACGAGGAGCTGCACGAGCGCATGAACGAGTGGCGCGTCGCCTGGCGCCCGGAAGCGGAGCGCGAGGTGCGCGAGGCGCTGCTGCTCGAGGCGGTGGCGGTGCAGCAGGGCTTCGAGGCGGCCAGCGCCGAGGTTGGCGCGCGCATCGAGGAGATCGCTCGCGAGCAGGGCATCGCGCCCGAGCGCCTGAAGGCGCTCTACGAGGAGCGCGGCCTCACGTCGGCCCTCGAGGTGAAGATTCGCGAAGAGAAAGCGCTTGAATTCCTGACCTCGCGGGCTAAAGTCGTCGAAACTTCGGGCACTTGAGGCTCGTTGTCGCACAACCGAAGAGTCTCTCGGAGGTTGTGCGGGGCGTTCGCGGGGTCGAGGGGGGAACCCGCGAGGGCCGGCGCGCCGTTAGAATACCCCCGATTCCATCCGGAGGTTCGGGCTTCGCGCTCGCCATGCCATGCCGCTCATCCCGATCGTCGTCGAGCAAGATCACCGTGGCGAGCGGGCCTACGACATCTACTCGCGACTGCTGCGCGATCGCATCATCTTCCTCGGCGGCGAGATCCACGACGAGATCGCGAACCTCGTCATCGCGCAGCTCCTCTTCCTCGAGGCGGACGATCCGGAATCGGACATCCACCTCTACGTGAACTCGCCGGGCGGATCGGTCACGGCCGGGCTCGCGGTCTACGACACCATGCAGTACATCCGCCCCGACATCTCCACGTTCTGCGTGGGGCAGGCGGCGTCGATGGGCGCGGTGCTGCTCGCGGCCGGCGCGCCCGGCAAGCGCAGCGCGCTGCCGAACTCGCGCGTGATGCTGCACCAGCCGCTGGGGCGGCGCGCGCGGACAGGCCGCCGACATCGACATCCAGGCGCGCGAGATCCTGAAGCTCCGCGACCGTTTGAACGAGGTGCTGGCCCAGCACACGGGCCGGCCGGTCGAACAGATCGCGAACGACAGCGAGCGCGACTACTACATGTCGGGCGAAGAGGCCCGGGCCTATGGTGTCGTGGATCAGGTCGTCGCCCATCGTCCGGCACCGGGCGCCGGGAAGGGCAGCGCAAGGCTGCGCGCCAGCGCAGGGGGAGCTTCGCGGTCGTGAAGAAGCGGGACGACAACGCCAATCTCTCCTGTTCCTTCTGCGGCAAGAGCCAGCGGGAGGTCCGCAAGCTGATCGCGGGCCCGACCGTCTACATCTGCGACGAGTGCATCGAGCTCTGCAACGACATCATCGCGGAGGAGTACGGGCAGGAAGAGCCGCGGCGCGAGACCTCGCGCACGCCGAAGCCCCACGAGATCAAGGCCGTGCTCGACGACTACGTGGTCGGCCAGGATCGCGCCAAGAAGATCCTCGCGGTGGCGGTGCACAATCACTACCGCCGCGTCGAGCACCAGTCGTTCGTGGGCGAGGTCGAGCTGCAGAAGTCGAACATCCTGCTGCTCGGCCCGACCGGCTCCGGCAAGACGCTGCTCGCGCAGACGCTCGCGAAGATCCTCGACGTGCCGTTCACGATCGCCGACGCCACGACGCTCACCGAGGCCGGCTACGTGGGCGAGGACGTCGAGAACATCATCCTGAACCTGCTCCAGAACGCGAACTACGACGTCGAGAAGGCGCAGCGCGGGATCATCTACATCGACGAGATCGACAAGATCGCGCGCAAGAGCGAGAACCCGTCGATCACGCGCGACGTCTCGGGCGAGGGCGTGCAGCAGGCGCTGCTGAAGATCATCGAGGGGACGATGGCGAGCGTGCCCCCCAAGGGCGGCCGCAAGCACCCGCAGCAGGAGTTCCTCCAGGTCGACACGTCGAACATCCTGTTCATCTGCGGCGGCGCCTTCGTCGGCCTCGACGGGATCATCCAGCGCCGCGTGGGCGTGAAGGGCATCGGCTTCGGCGCCGACGTCCAGACGCGCAAGGACCGCAAGCTCGGCGAGATCCTGAAGGAGGTGCAGCCCGAAGACCTCCTGAAGTTCGGGATGATCCCCGAGTTCGTGGGCCGCGTGCCCGTGCTCGCGACGCTCGACGAGCTCGACGAGGACTCGCTGGTCGACATCCTGACCAAGCCCAAGAACGCGATCGTGAAGCAGTATCAGAAGCTGTTCGAGTTCGAGAACGTGCGCCTGCGCTTCACGGACGGGGCGTTGCGCGCCGTCTCGCGCCAGGCGCTGATCCGGAAGTCGGGGGCGCGCGGCCTTCGCGCGATCCTCGAGAACGCGATGCTCGAGCTGATGTACGAGACGCCCTCGCGCGACGACGTCGAAGAGTGCGTCGTGGGCGAGGAGACGATCGAGCAGGGCGCCGCGCCGCTGCTGGTCTACAAGCGGGAAGCCGAGTCCGCCTAGGAGGCGCGAGATGTCCTTCTTCAAGAGCGAAGACGGGGGCACGGGCGAGAAGGAGCCGCCCGCGCGCGAGGCGCGGATCGTTCCGCTGCTTCCGCTGCGCGACATCGTGGTCTTCCCGACCATGGTCGTGCCGCTCTTCGTGGGCCGGCCGAAGTCGATCAAGGCGCTCGAAGAGGCGGTGGCCGGCGGGCGCGAGCTGCTGCTCGCAGCCCAGCGCATCGCGACGAAGGACGATCCCGACGAGGGCGACATCCATCGCATCGGGACGCTCGGCTCCATCATCCAGCTGCTGCGCCTGCCCGACCAGACCGTGAAGGTGCTGGTCGAGGGTCGCGCCCGCGCGCGGCTCCAGTCCTTCACCAAGCAGGAGCCGTACTTCGCCTGCGCGATCGAGCTGATCGAAGAGGGCAACCCGACGGGCGCCGAGATCGAGGCGCTCGTGCGGAGCATCCACGGCACCTTCGAGAACTACGTCAAGTTGAACAAGAAGGTGCCGGCCGAGGTGCTCGGCACGGTCACGCAGCTACGCGCGGCGGCGCGCCTCGCCGACACGGTGGCGGCGCACCTGAACCTGAAGCTCGAGGACCGGCAGCGGCTGCTCGAGCTCTCCGATCCCGCCAAGCGGCTCGAAGAGGTCTTCGCGCTGCTCCAGGCCGAGATCGAGGTGCTCGAGGTCGAGAAGCGGATCCGCGGCCGCGTCAAGAAGCAGATGGAGCGCTCCCACAAGGAGTACTACCTGAACGAGCAGATGCGGGCGATCCAGAAGGAGCTCGGTGAGCGCGACGAGTTCAAGAACGAGATCGCGGAGCTCGAGGATCAGCTCAAGGCCAAGAAGATGCCCGACGACGCGCGCGAGCGGACGGAGAAGGAGATCCGCAAGCTCAAGCTGATGTCACCGATGGCGGCCGAGGCCACCGTCGTGCGCAACTACATCGACTGGATGCTGTCGCTGCCCTGGAACGACTACAAGGAAGAGCGCGACGACATCGTCGAGGCCGAGCGCGTGCTGAACGAGGATCACTTCGGGCTCGAGAAGCCGAAGGAGCGGATCCTCGAGTACCTCGCCGTGCAGGCCCTGGTCGAGAAGATGAAGGGCCCGATCCTGTGCCTCGTCGGCCCGCCCGGCGTCGGCAAGACGTCGCTCGGCAAGTCGATCGCGCGCGCCACGGGCCGCGACTTCGTGCGCATCAGCCTCGGCGGCGTGCGCGACGAGGCCGAGATCCGCGGCCACCGCCGCACCTACATCGGCGCGCTGCCCGGCAAGATCATCCAGGGCCTCAAGAAGGCCGGCACCGGCAACCCGATCTTCCTGCTCGACGAAGTCGACAAGATGTCGATGGACTTCCGCGGCGACCCGTCGTCGGCGCTGCTCGAGGTGCTCGACCCGGAGCAGAACCACACCTTCAACGACCACTACCTCGACAACGACTACGACCTCTCGCGCGTGATGTTCGTGTGCACGGCCAACGTGCTCCAGAACATCCCCCGGCCGCTGCAGGACCGCATGGAGATCATCCAGCTGCCCGGCTACATCGAGAGCGAGAAGCTCCAGATCGCGCGCGACTACCTGGTGCCGAAGCAGCGCGAGGCGAACGGCCTCGAGGAGCGGCACATCGAGTTCACCGACGCCGCGATCCTCGAGATCATCCGCTACTACACGCGCGAGTCCGGCGTGCGCAGCCTCGAGCGCGAGATCGCCTCGGTCTGCCGCAAGGTGGCGCGCGAGGTGGTGAAGGAAGGCAAGGCCCAGGCGCGCCGCGCGCGCATCTCGCCGGCGCGCGTGAAGAAGCTGCTCGGCGTGCACCGCTACCGCCATGGCCAGGCGGAGCAGGAGAGCCGCGTCGGCCTCTGCACCGGCCTCGCGTAGACCGAGGTGGGCGGCGAGCTGCTCCAGACCGAGGTCGCGGTGACGCCCGGCAAGGGCAAGCTGGTCGTGACCGGCCGGCTCGGCGAGGTGATGCAGGAGTCCGCGAACGCCGCGATGTCCTACGTGCGCTCGCGCGCGAAGCAGCTCGGCCTCGTGCCCGACTTCTACTCGAAGGTGGACATCCACATCCACGTGCCCGAGGGCGCGACGCCCAAGGACGGCCCCTCCGCGGGCATCACCATCGCGACCGCCATCGCCTCCGCGCTCGTGCGCGTGCCGGTGCGCTCGAACGTCGCCATGACGGGCGAGATCACGCTGCGCGGCCGCGTGCTGCCGATCGGCGGGCTCAAGGAGAAGATGATCGCGGCGCACCGCGGCGGCATCGACACGATCGTGATCCCCAAGGAGAACGAGAAGGACCTGAAGGAGATCCCGCCGCACATCCTGCGCGGCCTCGAGATCATCCCGGTCGACCACATGGACGAGGTGCTCGGCGCCGCCCTCCTGCTCGACGACGTGCCGCGGCTTCCTGCGCGAGGGCGACTACACCATCGACGCGATCTTCGAAGGCGCCGAGGTCCCTGCGAGCCTCGAAGTGCCGCCGCCGCCCGTCGGGGTGAACTGAGCGGTCCCGCTCACGCGGCGGGCAGCCGGATCGTGAAGCAGGCGCCGCCCTCCGGTGCGGTGCCCAGCTCGAGCTCGCCGCCGTGCTCGCGGACGATGTCGAAGGCGATGCTGAGCCCGAGGCCCGTGCCGTCGCCCGGCGCGCGCGTCGTAAAGAACGGGTCGAAGACGCGGTGGCGGTGCGGCTCGGGGACGCCCGGTCCGTTGTCGCGCACCTGCACGATCACGTTGCGCCCCTCGCGGGCGCTCTCCGCGACGACGTGGGCGGAGGGTCGCCCGGCGAGCGCCTGGTTGGCGTTGAGCAGCAGGTTCAGCAGCACCTGGACCAGCCGGTTCGCGGAGCCCCGGACGGGCGGCAGCCCGCTCGCCAGACGCTCCTCCACGACGACCGCGTTGTTGCGGTCGAAGGCGGCGAGACGGAGCGCCGTGCGGATCACGTCGTTCACGTCGACCGGCTCCGAGGTCTCCCGAGGGACGCGCGCGAAGTGCAGCATGTCGTTCACGATGCGGGTGATGCGGACGACGCCCTCGAGGCTCTCGTCGACCACGGTCGCGAGCTCGAGGAGGTCGGCGTCCGGGCCGGCGGCTTCGACGCCGACGAGCTTCTCGACGCGCTCCGCCAGCGTGCGGAGATGCGCGAGGTTGGCGCGCACGAAGGCGAGCGGGTTGTTGATCTCGTGCGCGACACCGGCGGCGAGGATGCCGACGCTCTCGAGCTTCTGACGCTCGCGCAGCAGGCGTTCGTTCTGGCGCTGGAGCGTGCGGTCCTCGAGCGAGACGAAGCGGCCGGCGGGCTGGTAGCCGACCGAGCCGAGCGCCCCCGCCGTCACCTCGATCGTGCGACCATCGGCCGTGCGCAGCTCGCCCGCGAGCTGCGCGCCGACGAGCGGAAGCGTGGCGATCCTCTCCGCGAGCTGCTCCCCGTCGCTGCCGGCGCCGAGCGCCTCGAAGATCGTCTCGAGCCGGCCCCCGCGCAGCCCGTCGCGGCCGCGGCCGAGGATCGACTCCGCCGACGCGTTCGCGTCGAGCACCGTGCCCGCGGCGTCGGCGAGCACGAGGCCCTCGGGCATGTGCTCGATCAGGTCCTGGCGCACGATCGGCTGCGATTCGAGCACGCCGTGGCCGGGGATCGCGAGCGCGAAGAGCACCACCGCCAGACCCGCCGCGCCGGGAGCGAGCGTGAAGTCGAGCGGCAGCCACCGACCGACGTAGGCGAAATGCGCGAGGACGGGCACCAGGATCGCACCCAGCACGAGCAGCGGCCGATTGCGTTCGATGGCCGTGCGGCCGCTCCAGGCGGCCCAGCCGCAGAGGGCCAGCGCGATCGCGTCGGCGATTCCGATCCAGATCTGCGCGGCCCAGTAGAGCGGGCCCGCCCAATGGCTCGGGTGCTCGCCGGCCAGCGCCGCGGCACGGTTCGTCGCCACGAGCCCGTGCCAGTCGCTGGTCAAGAAGGCGAGGCAGAAGAGTCCGAAGACGGCCGACAAGGCCCGCGTGGCCGCACGGCCCTGCTCGAACGCCGGATGGCGGGCGAAGTAGCCCATCATCACGAGGAAGAGCGGGGACATGAGCAGGGTCGAGAGCTGCTCGAGCTGGAAGCACAGCAACGCGATCGCGTCGGAATGGGCGATCCGCCGGAGCGTCAAGGCCGTGATCCAGAGTGCCAGCAGACACACCAACCCCGCCGCGAGGACGTGCAGACGCGTGCGGTCGCGCCGCGTGACCGAGTAGACCGCGAAGCCCAGGGAGACGGGGATCGTGATCGACGCCTGGACGACGATCGGGTCGAAGAGCATGCGGTTCCTTCGACCCGCCTCCGCGCGGCCTTGACCGGCCCGAGACGCCGCCGGCCGGGCCCTCCCGACTGCTAGGCTCGCCGCCACTCGGCGTCTTTCCGAGCGGGCGCGTAGCTCAGTCGGCTAGAGCACCTGCCTTACAAGCAGGGGGTCGCAGGTTCGAGCCCTGCCGCGCCCACTCCGAAGTGCGCGAGGGGGTCGCTTTCTCGGAGCGCCCGCCTTCTGCGTGGATCCGGCCTCCGCCTTACAGCGCCCAGGGCCTCCCACCTGCTCACCGCCGTTGCCCAGGACCTCGAGCGGCTCGCCTGTGTGCATCCCGAGCTGTCGAGCCGGCGACTCGCAAGAGCGAAGCGCCTCCGCTACCGGCTCCACCGAGCGGGCGAATGAACGAGGCTATCGCCGTCCTCGTCCCGGTGGTGCTCGCCTCGACTGCTGCGCCGTTCCTGCTCCTGCGGATGGGAGCCCGTCGCGGACTGGATGGACGGGCGAGTTCACTGAGCCAGAGCTGCATGCCGCCGCTCGCAGCCCGCCGGCAACGCGGCCGCCCGGCCTCTGATGCTACGCTGGGGCGATGCAGGTGCCGCGGTCCATGAGGCGCATCAATCGCGCGTTCACCAACCCGCTCATGCGGCCCCTTGCTGGTCGCCTGCCCCCGCTCGCGATCGTCCACCACGTCGGCCGCAAGAGCGGCCGTCGCTACAGGACGCCCGTTCTCGCCTTCTCGACCGACGAGGGCTTCGTGACGCCCCTCCCGTACGGGACCGACACCGACTGGTGTCTGAACTGGATCGAGGCGGGCGAGGGACTCGTCGAGGCCGCCGGCCGAAGGACCGCGGTAGCGAACCCGCGCATCGTATCCGCTGACAAGGCGCTTCCGCTGCTGCCCGCTTTTCTGCGCCCCGGCGTGCGCCTGCTCGGGCTGCCCGGGTTCTGGTGGTCGAGCGCCGGGTGGGCGCCCGCAAGCAGGCGCACGGCCGCCGGCCCTCATCCCGGCCGCGGCGCAGCGAGCTCTGACCCGATCGGACACCGCGGTCGTGTGTCGTCGTCGATGCGGAGCGGCGACAGCCATGTCGTGCAGGCTTCGTCACGCTTGAACCACAGCAGGGGGCGATCATGAATCCGAACAAGGCGTTGTGGGAAAAAGGTGACTTCACCGAGATCAGCGCCCTCATGCGCGAATCCGGCGAAGCCCTCGTGGAGTCTCTCGGGATCACGAAACCGCTGCGGGTGCTGGATCTCGGCTGCGGAGACGGCACGACGGCGCTTCCCCTGGCCCGTCTGGGGGCCGACGTTGTCGGAATCGACATCGCAAGAAACCTCGTCGAGTCCGGGAACAGGCGTGCCGCGGCGGCCGGTCTCGACCGGCTGGCGTTTCGGGAGGGAGACGCCTGCGACCTGCAGGGGGTGAGCGACGATTCGTTCGACCTTACCCTCTCCGTCTTCGGCGCCATGTTCGCACCCAGGCCCTTCGACGTCGCCAGGGAGATGGTCCGCGTCACGAAGCCGGGTGGCCGCATCGTGATGGGCAACTGGATCCCGAACGATCCCACGTCGTTCGTGTCGGAGCTACTGAAGATCAGCTCGTCGTTTACGCCACCGCCGCCGGAAGGCTTCGTCAGTCCCATGACGTGGGGCGTGGACACGCACATCGTGGAGCGGTTCAGCCGGGCCGGCGTTCCCGGGGAAAGGATCTCCATGGTCAAGGACTCCTACTCGTTCATCTCGCCCGATAGGAGCCCGGCTCAAGTCATCGACCTCTTCCGGCGGTATTACGGCCCAACAATGAACGCCTTCGAGGCGGCCGAGAAGGACGGGAAGGCGGACGAACTAAACGACCAGCTCCTTGAACTGGCGACGGCACACAACAGGCGCACCGGACGCGGCACGTCGATCTCCGCCACCTTCCTGCGAGTGACCGTTCGCCCTTGAGTTTCCAACCGACGAGCCGACGCTTGAACTCGGCGATACCCCGGCCGTTCTGATCCGCGGCCCCGCCCGCGGCGGTCTTACCCTGAACCGACTGCGGCGGGCCAAGGCCGCCGCACGCCCCGGACCGCGGCCGTCAGCTGCAAGCCGCTTGTTAGGCGGCTTGCGTTCTGAGGCAGCGTGACGGA
Source organism: uncultured delta proteobacterium (assembly GCA_963716895.1). Classification (GTDB taxonomy): domain Bacteria; phylum Myxococcota_A; class UBA9160; order UBA9160; family UBA6930; genus JBFIYM01. The sequence continues at coordinate 45,685 of CAVQUJ010000010.1, read as the reverse complement.
GCATGGCATGCGACGCATAGAACCGGGCGGCCGAGGCGTCTCGGCTGCCCGGTCGATTTTCAGAGAGGCGCGACGACCGCGCTCTAGAGATCCCCGCAGGCGTTCCGCTATTGCGGGGTTGGCTCGAGCACGTCGCAGATGCCCAGGCTCCCGGGGATTCCCTTGTGGGAGATGGACAGCTTGCCTTTGCTGTCGATCTTCACGTCCTTGCGATCTGCGAAGGCGTCGATGATCGTGTTCTGCTCGTTGGTGGTCGGAGCCGGAGTCAGCGCGCCCTCGAGCTCGCAGTCGAGCTTGGCGCTGCTCGATTGCACCGTGCTGGGAAAGGTGCCCTTCACCGAGCCGCTCACCTTGCACTTCTCGGGCCTCCCGGTGCCGATGTACGTATCGCCGCAGGTCACCCCTTCACCATTGGAGATCTCGACGAGGATTGGCGTGAAGACCGACTGATCGACCTTGCCCGTGCCGTCGGTCTTGCTGCCGGTGATCGCCGAGGCGCTCACACTGTTCGGCGCGTCACTGAAGTACGTGATGGTGACCTCGCAGAAGCCGGACAGTGCCGTCACCCGCCCGGCGACGGCCATCTCGGTACCGTTGAGCCTGAGGCACGCCTCGTTGGCGACACTTGCGGTTGCGTCCCGGGTCCCGAAATCACCCTCGAGCCGCCCCGAGCTCGCGCTCCCCGCCGAGGCCGCGACCGGTAGCAACATCCCGCTAGCGAACAGAGCCAACAAAGTCTTCTTCGCCTTCATCGCTCTCATCCTTCGTCGAACTCGAGCCGTCCCGCCGGAACGCGAAGAACCATTCCCGCGCCCTAGGCGCACGCCAAGTTCTTCTCCGTCCCCCCGTCCGCATGAAAGCATACTCCGTGCCCGCCCTCAGGACCTTCCGGAGCGGCTGTCGTGTCGCCGATCGAGGCGCTCGGTCGCAGCGCGGGACCGTCGTTGGGGAGGGCTACCCCGGAAAACCTCACGCGCGGCGCCCAAGCTCGCGTCACTGCTCGGTGTTCGGGCCTGGCGGGTCATCAGCGGCCGCCCTCGGTTCGCGGGCGTACCTGAGGCAGATTGCACCCGCAAGCACCGTGGGGCAGGATCGCGAGGGAAAGCTACCGCCGTGTGACCCGAGCGGATCGCACGTGCGAGTGACGGCAATCGACTGAAACAATGCGCCGTATGTCAGCGACGGGTCGTCCTAGAATCGCAACTCGAGGCCCACGATCGGCGCCGGTCCGAATTCCGCCTTCACGCGGTTCGGGAGCGTCTGATTGTCCCCGTAGTACATCTGCTCGAACGCGATGCCGCCGAAACCTTCGAGGCCCACGAGGTCGAGGTCGATCAAGCGGTGGGCACGCCGCTTGGGTGGACAGGAATAGGACGGAGCAAGGCGCACGCGATGGAGGCGCCGCGGTTCACCAGCTGCGCACGCCGGCCACCTGGCCCCGTTCGTGCCGGGCGTCGCGTCGATCGCCCCGGCCACCGGATCTCTCGGCTGGATTCCCAGCGTGACCGTGTTCCTGCGAGCCTGGCAGCCGGTCAGCGAGGGGGGGAGACGGGGGGCTCCTACCGCCGTCTGTCGCCGCCTAACTTGCCGCGCTGCGCCGCTGTGTGCCGTCCATCGCCGCTCGCGACACACAACCGAGTGTCATCGCACGGGGTCAGGCGATCTTACAAGCAGCGGTCGCAGGTTCGAGCCCTGCCGCGCCCACTCTGAAGTGCGCGAGGGCGCACGCCCGCGGAGGAGGACGGCACCACCATACGCCGCCCCCCTCCGTCGGAGCTCAGCGCAGTGGCCGGAAGCTCACGCGGAGCTCTTCCGAGAAGGCCTTCGGCTGCTCCCACGCCGCGAAGTGCCCACCCTTGGGCAGCCGGTTGTAGTGAATGAGCTTGGGATACGCCCGCTCTGCCCAACTCCGCGAGACCGTGTAGATCTCATCCGGGAAGACGCTCACGGCGACCGGGATGGTAACCCCCTTCGGGGTGAAGAAGGCCAGCTTGTTCTCCCAATAGAGACGCGCCGAAGACACCCCTGTGTTCGTCAGCCAGTAGAGGGTGATGTTGTCGAGAATATCGTCTCGCGTGAGGCCCTCTTGCTGACCCGCAAAGACGCGCGTGATGAGCTCGTAACTGCTCGCGTCGTGATCGAGTATCCAGGCGGCGAGGCCCACTGGCGAATCCTCGATCCCGTAGAGCGTCTGCGGGTGGTTCCCCATCTGCTGGGCGTAGGAGAGGCCGTACTTGTAGAAGAAGACAAGCCTGTCATACGCATGTCGCTCCTCGGCCGTGAGGCCGGAGGGCGGTGGAGCCCCGCCGAAGGCTGCCTTGTCGATGTCGGGCGGAACAGCGCCGGGCATGTTCGTGTGGATGCCGAGCAATTCAGGAGCTGCCTGTACGCCCATCAGATCGACGATGACCGCGCCCCAATCGCCACCCTGCGCGACGTAGCGTGGATATCCGAGGCGCTTCATCAGCACGGTCCAGGCGCGTGCGATGTGGGGCGCATCCCAGCCGGTGGTCGTCGGCTGGCCCGAGAACCCGTAACCCGGCATCGACGGGATCACGACGTCGAAAGCGTCCGACGCGGTCCCGCCATGCGCGGTTGGATTCGTCAGCGGATCGATGATCTTCAGCTGCTCGATGATCGATCCGGGCCAGCCGTGCGTGATGATGATCGGAAGCGCGTTCGGATGCTTCGAACGAACGTGGATGAAGTGGATGTCGACCCCGTCGATGGTCGTCGTGAATTGCGGCAGGGCGTCCAGCCTGCGCTTCGACCTTTCGCCAGTCGTAGTTCGTCTGCCAGTAGCGCGCGAGCTCGCGCATCGTCTCGAGCTGAACACCCTGCGTCGCATCCGACACCGTCTCCTTGCGAAGGCCACTTCGTCGCGGCGATCCGCCGACGGAGGTCCGCGAGAGCCTCATCGGAGGCATGGAATCGGAACGGCCGGATCGACGTGTCGTCCGCGGCCGGGGCCGTTGCGGCGGCGCCGATCACTGCCGCTTCGGGCGGAGTCGTTCCGGCGTGCGCAGCGGCCGCAGGGAGAAGGAGGCCGATCGCTCCGACCAAAACGGTGGTCGCAAGTCGATGGCGTCTGCCAATTCGCGAATGAATTCCGGACATGAGCGTTCTCCTACTCTGAGACGAGGGGATGGAACGCTTTACCGGCAGGTTCGAGCCCTGCCGCGCCCACCGGCCCCTCCTACTTGCTACTTGCGGCCGGCCTCGTAAAGGAACCAGACGCGCCGCTCCGCTTCGTCGATCCAGACCTCGATCAGGCTGGCCGTCGCCACGTCGCCGTGCTCTTCGCACACGACGTGCGCCGCGCGCATGCGCGAAGCGAGCTCCTGATTGTCCTCGCGCAGCTCGGCCAGCATGTCGACCGGTGTCACGTAGTCGGCGTCGTTGTCCGCCACGCGCTGCAAGCGGCTGATCTGGCCGATCGATCGGAGCGTCGTACCGCCCAGCTTGCGTACGCGCTCCGCGATCGGATCCGTCGTGGCGTAGAGCTGGTCGGCCTGCTCGTCCAGCAGCAGGTGATAGTCGCGGAAGTGCGGACCGGAGACGTGCCAGTGGAAGTTCTTGGTCTTCAGGTACAGGGCGAACACGTCTGCGAGCAGGAGATTCAAGGCTGCAGAAACGTCCTTGGTTGCCTGGGCGCCCAGGTCGGTGGGCGTCTGGAGCGGCGCCATGCGCCGCGCCTTCGCGTCCGGCTTGCTCACTTCGATTCCTCCTCTTCTTTCAGCGTGCGAGTCGGGCGTCTCACGACGCGTCTGCCGAGGATAGGCAGCTCGGACGACCGCGCCGAGGAAAAGCGTGTCGGGAGGATGTCCGGCCCGTGAAGACGCGCCGCCGGCGGATGGGGCGACGGTGAAGGCGCCGATCAGCCGGCTCGGCTGCGCGAGGCCCACGCCACCCGGAACCCCCCCCACGGCCCCCCAGCCCCGCAGCACCTCCTCCGCGGTTTCCGGGTCGCGGTCTCCCCGAGCCGCGATCGCCCGCAGGCCTTCGTCGCAGAGCTCGAGCACCCGCTCGGCGGCCTCCACCGACCGCCAGCCATGCGCGGCCGACGTGTCGCCGGCGACCAGCACGTTCGCCAGGTAGGCCAGCTCCTCCATCACGCGCTGGTGGGCGTGCGGATCGTGTTCGTGCAGCTCGGCCAGCGTCTGCAGGAAGAGCGAGCCTGCGGCGTCGCTGATCGGAGAGCGGCTGAGGCACTGGAAGGCGATCGCGAACGCCTGACGAGGCGCTCTGACGCCGTCGTGGGCGGCCGCTAGCGTCCCGCCACGTGGTCGACATCAGCGAGCACAAAGGGGTCTTCGCCGTGATCGAGGTGCGCGGCGTCGATCCCGCGCGCCCCGGCGTGGATGCGCCAGTCCTCCAGGCCGCATTGGCCCGGCACGCCGTGCTGTGCCTGGGGATGCGCCGAGCGCTGGCCGACGACGAGCTCCAGTCGGTGGCCCGCCTCTTCGGTCCGATCAAGGATCCCGTCAGTCGCACCAAGGACGGTGGGATGCTTCGCTACGCCGAGCGGCGCCAGATCATCGACTCCGGCTTCGTGATGACCGACGAGCTCCGCGAGAAGCTTGGCAATTTCTCCTTCGGCGGGCTCGACGATCGGCGGCCTGGCCTGTTCGAGACCTTCCATACCGACGACACCTACACGGAGGAGCCCGCGCTCGCGACGGTGCTCCATGCGCGCGAGCTACCGGCGAGCGGCGGCGGCCCCACCTGCTTCCTCGACATGCGCGACGCGTACGAGAGGCTCGATCCTCCGACCCGCACAATGCTGGAGGGCCTGCGCGTGGTCTACGCCCACAACAACGAGGGGGCCTTTCCGCCGCGTCGCGCGGCCACGGGACCGGCGGACGCATTGCGGGAGGTGACCCATCCGCTCGTGCGCACGCATCCCGTCGCGGGTACGCGCGCGCTCTTCCTCGACCTCGACCGGGCGAAGCACGTGGAGGGCATGCCGGTCGGCGAAGGGCGCGATCTGCTCCAGCGGCTGCAGGACCACGCCGAGGCGCGCGCGCAGGGCTGTCGACACGCCTGGCGCGACCACGACGTGCTGGTCTGGGACAACGCTTCGGTGCAGCACAAGGCGAGCGGCAACTTCAAGCTCGGCGAGTCACGGCGCTTCTGGCGCTACATGATCGCCGGTGCGCGGCCGGTATGACGTCGAGGGGTCGCTGACTCGCTTGCGAATTGCTGCGAAGGTCGCTGGCGCCTGTTCCGTCTGGGCGGCGCGCACGATCCATGCGGGAACGGCGGACTTCACGAGCAGATCCAAGCGATCGACCAGCAACGAGCGTCGCCCATCGGCATAGGGATGTACGCTCCACGATCCGCTGTCGCGGCGGTAGCTCCAGTCGCCGGGCAAGAGCTCCCAACGCCGCTGATAGCCTCCGTCCGGCAGCCGACGGACGTAGTGACGTGTCGCGGTCCTCGCAGGTGCCATCGGGAAGGGCAGGTCGACGACCAGCTCGCAGGTGTGCTCGTCGCCGTCGCGATCTCGGACCGCCGAATACGTGACCCGCGGCAGGAACTGGTCCTGCTCTCCACAATCCGACATGACCGCCCACACCCGATCGGGGGACGCCTCGATCACCCCCATGACGAGCACGCCGATGCCTTCCCCGTCGCTCGGCCGCAGATCGCGGACCACGACCCCGCCGGCTTCGAGGCGCGACCGTTCGTCCTCCGCGAGCGCGGGGGCGGTCAGGGGTGCAAAACGGTCGGGCTCGGAATCGATCTGCGCGGGGGCACCGGCCACGGAAGCGTGCGGTGACCCCGCAGCGAGCACCCATCCCAGCACGAGGCGCCAAGCCATCCGACGCACGCCGCCAGCCTAGCGGTGGCGTCGCGGGAATCACGCATCGGTGTGTCGGGCGTCCCGTCGTGCGGCCCGGATTCCGTGACGGTTCTCTGGCGGATTCGCGAAGTCTTCGCACGCGCTCGCTCCCGGAGCGGATTCGCGATTGCGAGGACGGATGCGTCTGCCGATGTTCAGCCCGGCGAGAAACCGTGGGGGTGGCGCCAGTCACATGCTCGGGCGGCTCTTTCAGCAGGAGGATCTGAACTTCCTCCTCACGAACCGGATCCCGCGACGCTGGGCGACGCTGCTCCTGGGGTGGCTGGAGCCGCCTCGAGAGTCCGCTCGTCGTCGCTGCTTCTCTGCGCATCTGGAAGCTCTTTGCGCCCGATCTGGACCTCTCCGAATCCCGAAGCCACGCGCTTCCGCAGCCTGCGGGAGTGCTTCATCCGCGAGCTCGCGCCGGGCGCTCGGCCGATCGTGGCCGATCCGGACGTCGTCGTGAGCCCTTGCGACGCGATCGTCGGCGCTTGCGGCCGCGTGGACGACGACGCGCTGATCCAGGCGAAGGGTCTTCCCTATGGACTGAAGGATCTCCTCGGCGACGAGGCGCTCGTCGCGCGCCACCGGCACGGCCGCTTCGTGACGCTTCGGCTGAAGTCGACCATGTACCACCGCTTCCACGCGCCGGCCGCCTGTCGACTGCGCGAGGTCATCCACATCTCCGGCGACACGTGGAACGTGAATCCGATCGCACTGAAGCGCGTCGAGCGGCTCTTCTGCCGCAACGAGCGCGCCGTCCTCCCGCTCGAGCTGGAGGACCTCGACGGAGAGCTCACGCTGGTGCCCGTCGCCGCGATCGGGGTGGCGAGCCTCCGGCTCCACTGCGTCGGCGCCACGCTCGGACTCCGCTACGAGGGGCCGACCCGGATCCCCTGCGAGGTCCGCTACGAGAAGGGGCAGGAGCTCGGCTGGTTCGAGCAGGGCTCGACGATCATCGTCCTCGCGAGCGGCGACCTCGCGCTCGCCGAGGGCGTCGTGCGAGGGCCGGACGCTGCGCGTCGGCCAGCCCCTGCTCGTGGCTTCGAACGCCGCGAAGGCAGCGGCGAATTCCTGAAGAGGAGAATCCAGCATGACGACGAAGACGACGCTTCCGCGAAGCGCTCCGCGATCAACGCTGGGACGATCACCGCTTCTATCACCACAGCCGCATCAACCAGAGCCTCCACCTGTTCAGCGCTTGCTGCTTCCTCGCATCCTACTTCCTGCTCGCCTTCGATACGGCGAAGGCGGTCTGGATTGGCTGGCTGGCGGCGTGGATCTCGCGGCAGATCGGCCACTTCTTCTTCGAGCCGAAGACCTACGACGTGATGAACGAGATGAGCTACCAGCAGAAGGAGGACGTGAAGATCGGGTACAACCTGGTGCGGAAGCGCGTGCTACTCGGTGTCTTCCTCGCCGCGCCGCTCGCGCTCTCGGCTGTTCCACCCGGCCGCGGACTTCATCGGCGACCTGAGCCTGCTCTGGCTCGGCGTGGGTGCGGGCGCGCTGCTCTTCCGCACCGTGCAGCTCTTCTTCATCCGCGACCTGCAGACCGGCCTCGTCTGGTTCACGAAGATCCTGACGGATCCCTTCAACGACGTGCGCACGTACTGGAAGGCGCCTTACTACCTCGCGCGCGGGCAGCTCATCGACCCCGAGCTAGGGTGAGCAGAACGCGCTTCAGGATGCGCCGGTCGATGTCCGCATCGCTGAGGCTCCCGTCGCCACCACCAGCCGTCGGCGGCCATCTTCTCGGCCGCGCGCTCGATGCGGCTTTCGACCTCGCGGAAGTCCTCGTCGCGGTAGGCGTGGCTGAAGATGAAGCGGCCGCTGCCGACCCACGAGAGCGCGAGGCCTTCGGCGCGCAGGTAGAACTGGAACATCCAGTTGTAGCGCGACGGCACGACATAGAGGGTGGTCCACACCGAAGTGAGGTTCGCGAAGCGGACCGGCAGGTCGCGTCTCTCGAGCCGCGCGTTCAGCGCTGCGGCCCGCCCGTCCCAGCGCGTGTCGAGCTTCGCGTAGCTCTCGCGCAGCTCCGGCTCGTCGAGGCGCCGCAGGAACTCGTTCATCGCCGCCATCACGTAGGGGTGTGCGTTGAAGGTTCCGCGGGCGAAGAGAACGTCCGACGGCCGATCCTCGCGGTAGCGCTTCATCAGCTCGCTCCTGCCGCACACCACGCCGATCGGCAGGCCGCCGCCGAGAGTCTTGCCGTAGGTCACCAGGTCCGCGTTCACGCCGAAGTACTCCTGGACGCCGCCGCGCGCCACGCGGAAGCCGAGGAAGACCTCGTCCAGGATCAGCACGATGCCGCGCCGCGTGCACACGTCGCGAAGCCGCGCCAGCCACGCCGAGTAGGCGGCTCTGTCGTAGTGGGCCCGGCGCCTCGAGTTCAGGAGCGTGGCGTCGCCCGGGGCCGGGGCGTTCGGGTGCAGCGCCTGGAGCGGGTTCACGAGCACGCAGGCGATGTCCCGGCGCGTCTCGAGCACGCGCAACGACGCCTCGCTGCCCTCCGAGAGCGTGTAGACGTCGCGGACGTCGCGCGGATTGCCGACGCCGGGCTGCACGCCGTCCCACCAGCCGTGGTAGGCGCCGCAGAAGCGAACCAGGTGGGTGCGCCGCGTGTGGTAGCGAGCGAGCGCGACGGCCTGCATCACCGCCTCGGTGCCCGACATGTGGAAGGAGACCTCGTCGAGTCCCGAGATCGCACGGAGGCGCCGGACGTTGTCGAGGATCACGGGGTGGTAGGCCCCGAGCATGGGACCCAGCTCGCGGACCCGCAGGGCCGCGCGCTCGATGCACTCCTTGTAGAAGTCGAGCCCGAAGACGTTCACGCCGTACGATCCCGCGAGGTCGTAGCTCCAGTTGCCGTCCAGGTCCCGCACACGCACGCCCTCGGAAGCCTCGAGCAGCGCGCCGACGCGCAGCCGGCGGCGCAGCTGTGCGCGGTACTGGTAGGGCACGCGGTAGGCGTCGGTGAACGCGAGATCGGAGAGCCCCTCGCGGAGCTCCTCGGTGAGCTCGAGCGTGACGCGGCGCCTTCTCGGCGAGCCGCAGGGCGAGCGCGGTGAGGCCGCGCTCGCGCTGCGCGGCGACCGGCTCCGGGCAGCCGTCCGAGCGCAGGAACTCGTGCGCGTCGTACTCGTAGTAGGGCAGGAGCCGCGCGAGCCGCCTGCCGATCCGAGCGTGGCCGGCGAGCGAGCGGTGCTTGGCCCGCGAGAGCGCGAGGCGACCGCGCAGCGGCCGAGGCGCGCGGGCGGGCGGATGCGGGCCGCTCGCTCATGCGCCGGCCGTGGCGTCCTCGTCGCGGAGCAGCTCCGCGAGCAGCTTCTCGCTCTTGCGCCGCCGCCGGTAGGCCTCCGTGTCGAGGATCGCCGAGTACGGCTCGCGCACGTCGTTCGCCACGGCGAACGCCCGCGCCTGCGCGCCCATGCGCGCTCCGGAGCTCGGGATCCATCAGCCGGCGCATGGCGGCGAGCAGCGCCTTCGGATCGCCGCCGGCGACGCGGAATCCGGTCACGCCGTCCTCCATCAGCTCCTGCGGGCCGCCCTTGTCGGAGACGACCACCGGCAGGCCCGATGCCTGCGCCTCGAGCGGGGCGTTGCCCCAGGTGTCGGTGGTGCTCGGGAAGAGCTTGGCGTCGGCGGAGGCCAGCGCGCGCGAGAGATCCTCGCCCTCGAGGAAGCCCGTGAAGGTCGCCGGCAGGCCCTCGAGCAGGGCCTCGAGCCGCTCGCGGTAGGGACCGCCGCCGACGATCAGCAGGTGGGCGCTTCGCGTGCTCTGCGTGCAGGCAGCGGAACGCCTCGGCCAGCACGTCGAGGTTCTTCTCGGCGCCGAGGCGTCCCACGTAGATGAACTTCACGCGCGTCTCCTCGTCCGCGACGCCGAAGCGCGACCAGAAGCCCGGCGTGCGGTGGCGCGGATGGAAGCGCTCCAGGTCCACCCAGCGGTCGAGGACCAGCAGCTTGCGGTTGCGCAGTCCGCGCTTGTGCAGGAGCTGGGCGATGAAGCGCGAAGGCACCACGACCTCGTCGACCGAGTGGTAGAAGAGGATCATGTACTTCCAGGCCAGCGCCTCGAGACTCACGTCGCGCGTGTACTGCTCGACGTATTCCGGGAAGCTGGTGTGGTAGGTCGAGGCGGTCTCGAGGCCGAGGAGCTTCGCCGCCGCCAGCCCCATCACGCCGATCGGACCGGGCGTCGAGATCTGCAGCTTCGTGAAGCCGCCCTCCTGGGCGAAGCGCAGGAACTCCAGGAAGGGCATGATGCGGACCTGCAGCTCGCGGTACTCGCGGCAGGTCGACGCTGGCGATCGAGGCGAAGATCTCGAGCCGGCCACGCGCGACCAGGTCCGCGACCTCGGGGTCGCTCAGCTTCTCGGCTCGCTCGGCCTCCGACAGACAGGTCGCCACGGTGAGGTCGATCTCGCGCTCTTCGGCCTCCCGGATCATCTTGCGGATGGTGAGCGCGACGCCGTTCACGTCGAAGAGGGTGTCGGTGACCAGCAGGATCTTCTCGGCCTGCTGCAGGTCGAACGCCCGCCGCACGTCTCGCGTCAACAGCTTGTCCGTGCTCTGGTGGGCGTAGGTGACGAAGTAGGGCAGCGAGACGAGGACGTTCGAGCTGATCAGCGCGATCGCCTCCTTGATCGTGCGCACGATGTCGGCGGAGACGGTTGCTCCGGATCCGCGCGACGTAGCGCACGAAGAGACGATCGAGCAGCGTGCTGATGATCAGGAAGATCTTGTCGTCGGTGCGCTCGGCGGCGGCGATCCGCGCGCGGAAGGCGCCCTCACTGAGCAGACGCTGCGCCTCCTCGAGGAAGATCCGCTCGAACGACTCGTCGCGTCGCAGCAGGCGTCGCCAGCGGCCGCCCGAACATCCCCTGCAGCGCGATGCGCAGGCGCAGAGCCGCCCGCGAACGCTGCGACGCCGACTCCTTCTCGAACGCGAAGTCGAGCAGCAGGTTGATGGGATCGCTCATGCGGATCGGCTGCGACGCTCGTGCCGCGGTGAGCCGCTGGTGCTGGCCGTCGTAGAGGAGCTTCACCAGCGCGTGGGCGAGCGTCACCGGGCCGCCGTGCATGCCGCCGGCGCGCGTGGTTCGCCGGCGGATCGAGTCGACCACGTCGTTCGGTCGGGGCCGCTCGCCCAGGTACGTGAACTCCGTCCAGGTGCGTCCCGGGTTGATGCCGGAGTGGTCGTCCGAACCGCCGACCACGGCCTTGCGCCACGGCATCGGCCCCTTCGGCGCGAGGTCGTGCTTCTCGGCCAGCTCCTGGATCGTCTTCTCGTCGAGCGAGGCGAGCAGGCGCGCGGTGAGCGCATTGCAGGACCGCGTCCGCGTTCCGTTGCGGATCTCCAGGCAGTTGAACATCAGCAGCGCGCGCTCGACGTGCCAGAGCGAGAGCGCCCCCTCGCGTCCGTACGGGCGGTTCTGCGTGCTCATCAGCGGATGGGTCATGAAGTAGGCGATGCGGCGTCCGTCTCGCGCCGGTCCGCCTCGTCGCGGATGCACTCGTCGAGGTAGGCGACCATCTCGTAGACGTTGCCGCGCAGCCGGTCGATCTCGGCGAACTGCGCCTCCGAGATGTTCGCGGCCGTCACGTGGATGTTGCAGCCGTCCTCGGGGAACGTCGCCGTCATCTCGGCGCTGATGAACACGTCCGTCGAGGCCCGCGTCGAGCATCACCTTCACGCCATCGATCGAGTTGTGATCCGTGAGCGTGACCAGATCCATGCCCCGGGCCTTCAGCAGCCGGTAGTTCTCGAGCGGATCCGAGTACGACTCCGGGATCGCGAGCGAGTTGGAGGCGTAGTAGTCGGTGACGTTCGACGCGTACGAGTGGATGTGGAAGTCGACGCGCGCCTGCCGGTGGCTCGGCAGCTCCGCTTCGTCGATCCAGGTCTTCTCGCATGGGTTCCTCCCGGGCAGCGTTGCCGGTTGCTGTGGGGCCGGGGGGAGGACCGCCGGGCGATCCGCCGCAGACTTGACCAACGCTTCGTCACGGTCGCGGGCGCATCCCGTGAAGACCGCGAGGGGATTGGGGCTCGAATCCGTGACGGGAGCCCCCAGTCGGGAGGCGCTGCGGACCTTTCGTCCCCGCGCATCTTCGAGCCGTTCGCCTCGGCTCGCTGCCGTTTTCGCACCCTGGCTGCACGGGCTACGGTGCCCGCGTGGAGCGCATGATCGACCTCTCCAGCTACTCGAGTGAGGCGATCGAGATCGAGGTCGACGGCAAGACCTATCGCGGCATCCGGTTCATCACAGGGACCGACGAGGTCCAGCAGGAGATCCACTTCGGGGACCTGCGCCAGATCGACCCGAAGACCCACCGCCCGCGCGACGTGGGCCGGATGCGGCGCACGGCGCGGGTGATCCTGCGCGAGCTGGTCGAGCAGTGGAGAGCGCAAGAGACCAGGCAGCCGCGCAAGGTGAATCCTCGTGCGAAGCTGCTGCGTCGGCGGCGGCGCGGGTGAACCAGGCGCCGACCGGCCGCTCGCCGGGCTCAGCCCACGCGGCCCTTCGGGAAGTGCTGTCGAGCGGCCCCCACGTGTACCCACGGGTGCATCGACTGCTCCCAGACCGAGCGAACCGGGGCCGGAAACGAAGGATCAGCGAATGCACCGACTGCAACGCCCACGAGTCCGGGATTCTTTCCGGAGCTCCAGTACACCGAGGTCCCACAGGTGGGGCAGAAATGAGTGACAAAGGCATTGCCTGACTCTGTCGAGCGTTCGAACTGATTTGTATCTCCGGAGACGATGACTTCTTCCTGCCGGAAATACGCCCCCACGCCCAGGACGGAGCCAGTGCGGCGCTGGCACTCGAGGCAGTGGCACGCCACTACACTGCTCGGCTCGCCCAGAGCCACGACCTCTACAGAGCCACACGAGCACGTCGCTGTTCGTTGCATTTCTCGGGACCGAGGGTATCACCCGGCACGCGGTTCGTGCGGCACCGCCCCGGGCGTCGGCACCCCGCCGCCGACGCAGAGCTGACCTCGCAGCGGCTGCTCGACCTCCGCGGCGAGACCGCGGCGTCGGAGATACCGTGGCGCCGACACGCGCCCGCGCCGACCTGCAGTCGGGAGGAACGGATGGACAAGCCTCGCATCTTCCTTGGCTCGTCAGGAAAGCAGGAAAAGCTGGTGCAGGCGCTGACACGCGGTCTCGAAGACGTCGCGCACGTAGATCCCTGGACGACATCCTTCGATCCGGGGACCACCACACTCGACCGCCTCCTCGAGCTTGCGCACGAAGTCGACTTCGCCGTGTTCGTGTTCGCTCGGGACGACTGGACGACCACCAGCCCGCCCACAGCCTCTCCCACGGGATCCGGTCAGGCTTCTCCGCGAGACAATGTCGTCTTCGAAGCCGGTCTCTTCGGTGGAGCCCTCGGCATGCGCCGAACCTTCATCCTCCATGGGAGCGGCTCGAAGCTTCCGAGCGATCTCCTCGGCTTCACTTGCGTACGGTATGGCGAGGCGACGACCCCTGCCGAGATGAGAGTCGTCAACCAGAAGCTTCGGAAAGCGATCGAGAACGAGGGCCGCGTCGCTCGCATCGAGGGCCTGTGGTGGCAGTTCTCTCTGACGGAGCGCAGCTCGCGGGAGCCTTCTGCCGTGAGCCTCCTGCGGATCTCGCGAGACCGCGACGGCGCGCTGGAGCTGGCCGGCCGCTCGTGGCAAGAGGACGGCAACCTCTCGGCGCGGTACTGGAGCGAAGCCGCGAAGGAGCGGAAGGAGCCCTCGGGCGTCTTCTACTACTGGAAGGGAGAACGGCCCCGGGACCCGAACGCGCCGCACCTGGACGGGACGGGGGAGATCCTGCTGGAGTCCGCCGATCGCGCGGCTGGATACTTCACGACGCATGCGGACGCGCGCCCGAAAGTGAACGCGCGGACGGCCGGCGTCTACTGGCGCGCCGATCCAGCGGACCTGAGCATTCTGGACGGACCCGACGAGCGGCAACGCGCGGAGCTGATCGCGGAGCGGCTGAGGCGTTGGAAGGCGATCACGAACGCCTGACCGAGGCCCACGCCACCCGGAAGACCCCCACGGCTCCCCAGGCCAGCAGCACCTCCTGCGCGGTTGCCGGGCCTTCGCCTCCGCGATCCGCGATCGCCCGCAGGCCTTCGTCGCAGAGCTCGAGCACCCGCTCGGCGGCCTCCACCGGCCGCCAGCTGCGCGCGACGGATCACCGGCGCTCAGCACGTTCGCCAGGTACGCCAGCTCTTCCACCAGGCGCTGGTGGGCGCGCGGATCGTGTTCGTGCAGCTCGGCGAGCGTCTGCCGGAGGAGCGAGCCTGCTGCGGGCGCCGTCTCCGGTGCCTCGGTCTCGACGCCGGCCTCGGCGAGCAGCTGGCGCACGGGGGGAGGCTGGGGGAGCGGTGCGGCCGTGGCCGGGCTGGCAGCCACGTGCTTCAGCTCGCGGAAGTAGGCCCGGGTGATCGGATCGTCCTCCGGGCTCTCCAGCGCCGTGCGCGCCAGCGCCAGGAAGGCGCGGGCATCGGCCGGCGAGACGTAGCCGCGCTCGGCCCGGCGCTCCTCCCGCTCGGCGCGGGCATCCTCGAGCAGCAGCTCCTCGCCGCGGAGGGCGGCGTTCAGCTCCCCGGCGCTCCGCACCTCGTCGTGGGTGGCGGCCGCGCAGCGGCTCAGGACCACCCGCAGCAGCTCCGGGTGGCGCTCGTCGAGGGCCAACAGCGTGGTCAGCACCGCGTCCCATCCCCACTCGGTACGCGACACCATCAGGTACTCGTCCAGCTCCTGGCAGGGCTGCGTCTCGACGAGCGTGTCGAGCAGGTCGGCCTCGCCTGGGTCGGTGGCCCACGCCGTGAGGACCGCGACGTCGAGCACCCGCACGAGCCTCGAGACGGCGAAGACCAGGAAGTCCTCGGACAGCTCGGCCAGACGATCGGCGACGAAGGCCTCCCCGCCTTCCAGCAGCACTTCGAGCCACACCACGAAGCGCGCGGCGTCGAAGGCCTCGTCTTCGCCCGGTCGCGCGCTCCGCCACAGGTCCTCGTCGAAGACCTCGCGCAGCTGCTCGAGGGTCGACAGGGCGACCAGCTCCCCGGCGTCCTCGAGCCCCACCCGCAGGATGACCTGGCGCAGCGCGGGGGCGGGGAGCGCGCGCAGGGCCGGCGCCAACTCCGGGTCTTCGAGCAGCTGGGTCAGCAGTCCACCACCCAGCCGGTGTCGAATCAGCGGTGACGACACGGGGCACTCCACGGCGCGAGGCGAAGGGCGCAGCGTGCTGGATCCTGCGGAGAGAACCAGCCTTGTTCTCGCCACGCGGCGCGTGAGATAATCGAGGGGTAGCCGACGGTCATCGCACGGAGCCGGCGGCGGCGCGTTCTCGGTGTCGAGCGGCGGCGAACGTGCCATCCTGACGTCATGCCTGATTTCAGCCTCTTCGGCGACGAGCACGTCCGGCAGTACGAGGCGACCGGGGGCCGGACGGGCCACGACTGGAACGGCGCGTCGATCCTGATTCTGCACACCCGGGGCCGCAGGTCCGGCGAGACGCGCAAGTTTGCGCTCATCTATGGCCGTGACGGGAAGGACTACCTCGTCGTCGCCTCGCGCGGTGGCTCGCCCGAGCATCCGGGCTGGTACAAGAACCTGGTCGCGCACCCCGACGTGAAGATCCAGGTGCGCGACGCGGTCCTGCCCGTCACTGCGCGCACCGCAAGCGCCGCCGAGAAGAAGCGCCTGTGGCCCACCATGACCGCTCAGTGGCCCGACTACGACAAGTACCAGGCCAGCACGACGCGCGACATTCCGGTGGTGGTGTTGAGCCCGCGCTGACGAGACTGGCGCCGACGTGCTACGGGCGCTCCACGGGCCGCCGAAGAACGAGCGTCGAGCCGATCACGATCACGCCTTGGGTCACGAAGAAGAGCCAGAAGGGCTCGCGTCCGCTGTAGACGTAGGAGCCGATTCCGGTGAGGAAGTAGAAGGCGCCGACGACCAGCGCGGCGCCGGAGCGGCTCGACGACCTCGACCTGAACGCGGGCCACGCCCAGAAGAGCAGCATGCCGAACGTCAGCATGGAGCCGCTCACGAAGTACCAGACGATCCAGATCACGCGGACGACGTCGGAGCGAGAGTCGACGCGGCGACCGCCGCCCGGACCGGTAGGACGCCCAGGAAGCCGTGGCCGTAGGCGCCGAGCGTGATCGTGAGCGCGGCGAGCCAGTAGCAGGCAGCAGCGATCGTGCGCTTCAATCGACCTCCGGATCCGCACTCGCCGAACCTTACCATCGACGGCACGTCGGCGGCGCCTTCGCTCAGACGAAGCGCGGGATCGGCCCTCGCTGCGGCGTCGCGCGGTCCGAGAGGTCGAAGGCGATCTCGTCGACGTAGCACCAGCCCCAGTGCTCGGGCGGGTCGTAGCCCTCGATGATCGGGTGCTTCGTCTCGTGGAAGTGTCGCGTCGCGTGGCGGTTCGGCGAGTCGTCGCAGCAGCCGACGTGGCCGCAGCTGCGGCACAGGCGCAGGTGCACCCACGGCGAGCCGATCTTCAGGCACTCCTCGCAGCCGAGCGCGCTCGGTACGACGTCGCGGATTCCGGCCACGTGCTTGCACTCGTCGGGCATCAGATGCTCCTGGCCTCGCGCGGCGCGCCGGGCGAGTCGCCGGCGCGCGCCAGGAACGCGTGCAGCGCCGCCACCACCTGCGCGCCCTCGCCGACCGAGGCGGCGACGCGCTTCACCGAGCCGCAGCGCACGTCGCCGATCGCGAAGACGCCCGGCGCGGCTCGTCTCGAGCGGATGGCGCTCGCCGGTCCGGCCTCCGCGCCGGTGCGCACGAAGCCCTTGGCGTCGAGCGCGACCTCGCTCCCTGCGAGCCACGCGGTGTTCGGATCGGCGCCGATGAAGAGGAAGAGCTGGCGAGACCGTGCGCTGCGTCTCCTCGCCGCCGCCGCGTGGGCGCCAGCGGATCGCCTCGAGGCTCCCGTCGCGCCCCTCGAGCGCGGTGACCTCGGTCCGCACGTAGCACCTCGACGTTCGGCAGCGCCGCGATCCGGTCGACGAGGTAGCGCGACATGCTCGCCTCGAGGCTCGCGCCGCGCACGAGCATCGTGACCTTCGCCGCGTGGCCGGCCAGGTAGACGGCGGCCTGGCCGGCGGAGTTCCCGGCGCCGACGAGCGCCACCTCCGCCCCGGCGCAGAGGCGCGCCTCGAGGGGCGACGCCCAGTAGTGGACGGAGGTGCCCTCGAACTCGGCGAGGTTCGCGACGTCGAGGCGGCGGTAGCGGGCGCCGCTCGCGATCACCACCGTGCGCGCGCTGACGCGCTCCTCGTTCGCGAGGCGCAGCTGGAAGCGCGCGACGCGCCGAGTCGGGATGGCACTCGAGGCGCACGACCTCGTCGGGGATCGCGATCTCGGCGCCGAACTTCTGCGCCTGGTTGTAGGCGCGCGCCATCAGCGCGATGCCGGTGATGCCGGTCGGGAAGCCGAGGTAGTTCTCGATGCGCGACGAGGCGCCCGCCTGACCGCCGAACGAGCGGCAGTCGAGCACGAGCACCGAGAGGCCCTCGGATGCCGCGTACACCGCGGCCGCGAGCCCCGCCGGGCCCGCGCCGACGATCGCCACGTCGTAGACCTTCGCCGCGTCGATCGCCGACACGAGACCGAGGCAGCGTGCGAGCTCGACCTCGCTCGGGTTGCGCAGGAAGCTGCCGTTCGGGCAGACGACGATCGGCAGCTCGTGCGGCGCGATCTGGAAGCGCTCGAGCAGCGTGCGGGCGCCCGCGTCGGTGTCGGGGTCGAGCCGCTGGTGCGGATGCGTGTTGCGCGCGAGGAAGTTCTCGAGCCGCAGCACGTCGGCGTCTTCCGGCGCGTCCCGACGATCACCGGACCGCCGGCGCCGCGCTCGATCAGCCCGATGCGGCGCAGGATGAGCCCGCGCAGGATGCGCTCGCCGAGCTCTGCCTCCTCCACCAGCAGGCTGCGCAGCCGATGCGGGGGGACGACCAGGACCTCGACGTCGCCGAGTGCGATGCCGTCGACGAGCGACGGGCGCCCGGAGAGCTGCGCGAGCTCGCCCGTGAACGAGCCGGGGCCGTGCGTCACGATCGGCGCGGAGCCGTCGTCGTGCTGGCGGATCACCACCTCGCCGCGCAGCAGGATGAACATGCCCGGCGCCACCTCGCCGGTCTTCGCGAGGTACTCGCCGGCGCGGTAGCTGCGCTCCTCGCCGAAGCGCCGCAGCCGCTCGATCTCGGCGGGCGCGAGCGTCGCGAACATCTGATGCGAGCGCGTCTCGAGGATCGAGCGCGCGGCAGGCGGTTGGGGATCCATCGAGCAGTTGGACCGCCGAGCGGCTTCACTCGTTCTGGTAGGGGTTGTTCTGATACTCGCGGTTCGGATTCGCGGCGAAGCACGTGGTGGAGCCCTCCTGGCACATCACGACGATCGTCGTTCGCTTGCCGCAGCCCTCGACTCCGATCGTGTACTCCAGCCGCTGGACGCCCATCACCCAGGGGCCCTGGAGCGCCGGCTGGATGAAGTCGTCCGAGAGCAGCACGCCCGTCGCGTCGGGGCAGCCGAGGTCGAAGCGCCCTCGCCGCAGCGCGGTGTCCATCGCGGTGGGCTGGGTGTTGTCGAGCAGCTGCTGCGACGTCTGGCAGCCCGCGACGAGCGCGAGCACGCCGATCCCCATCGAGAGCCACCGGGTGTCCGTCATGGGCGCATCCCTCCTTGGCCCACTGGATACACCAACTACGGCAGGCGCTGCTCCGGGAAGTACGCGCGCACGTACGACTCGAGCCGCGCGCGCGCGGCGGCGGACTCCGGCGTGTCGGCGCCGGGCCCGATCGCGGCGGTCTCGTCGGGGTCGCGCGCGAGGTCGTAGAGAGCGCCGCCGTTGGTGAGCTTCCAGCGCTCGTCGCGCAGGAAAGAACGCCCGCGATGGCCGGAGTAGACCCATGCGCGCGGACGGCCGGGGTTGCCGAGCAGCTGTGGGGCGAAGCTGTGCCCGTCGAGCGTGGTGCCGGCCGGAAGCTCCGCGTGCGCGAGTACCGTGAGCGTCGGCAGGAAGTCCGAGACGTCCACGAGATCGGGGCAGACGCCGGCGCGCACGACGCCCGGCCAGCTCGCGAGGAGCGGCACGTGCGTGCCCGCGTCGGTGAGCGACGACTTCCCGCCCGGGATTTCCCGGCCGGCGAGCTCGGACGTGATGCCGCGGGGCGTGCCGTTGTCGGCGGCGAAGAGCACGAGGGTGTCGCGGGAGAGGTCGAGGCTCTCGAGCGCGTCGAGCGTGCGGGCCACCTGGCGGTCCATCTCGCCGACCAGGTCGGGATACGTGGTGAGCTTCGCGCCGGGCGCGCCGTCGGCGCCGGCGGACGAGAGGTGGGGCAGGGTCATCGGGTAGTAGGCGAGGAACGGCCCGTCGCGGTGGCGCGCCATGAACTCGATCAGGAAGTCGGTGTGGACGTCGGGCCCGTAGCTCGCCTGGAGATCATCGCGCCGCCTTCCGTCCTGCCAGATGAGCGGCTGCCAATAGCGCGCCCCCTCGTGCCAGCCCCAGCAGCAGCTCGTCTGGAAGCCGGCGCGTGCCGGGTGGTCGGGGTCCTTCTTCAGCTTCGCGAGCTGCCACTTCCCGGAGACGGCGGTGGCATAGCCGGCGCCGGCGAGCACGTGCGCGAAGGTGATCTCGGATTCGGGCAGCCGGCCCCAGCGCACGTTCGCGCGGAACGGGTAGCGCCCGGTGAGCAGCGCCACGCGCGTCGGGTGGCACTGAGGCATGGAGAAGCAGCGTTCGAAGCGCAGCCCGGCGCGCGCCAGCGCGTCGAGGCGCGGCGTCGCGTAGGAGGTGCCGCCGTAGGAGCCGAGGCACTCGCGGCCGAGGTCGTCGGCCAGGAAGATCAGGAAGTTCGGCGGGGCCGAGCGCGCGGGCGTGGGGCGCGGGGCCCCGGCGCAGCCGGCCAGCGCGAGCGCTGCCGCCCCCATGACGAGCTCCCGTCGCGTGATCTCCAACGGCGTGGACCTCCGCCCGAGCCCCTGTCTATCGGCAGGCCCACGTTCCGGTCGAAGCGATCGCAACCTCCTCGCGTCGAAGGCGGTTGTACGGAAACGAAGGAGGGAGGTACGCCATGCGTCGGACGTTGATCGGCGGGGTTCTCGGCGTGCTCCTGGTGTTCCTGCTGCCTGCCTCGCGCAGCGACGCCTGGTGGGCGCACGGCGGCCACTGGCACGGCGGCCACTGGCACGGCGGCGGTTGGGGCTGGGGCTGGGGTGGGCCGCGGGTGGTCGTGGGCATCGGCCCGGGCTTCGGCTGGGGCCCCGGCTACTGGTACGGCCCACCGCCTCTCTACTACTACCCGCCGCCGGTCGTCGTGCAGGAGGAGCCGCCCGTGTACATCCAGCGGCCGGCCCCGGCCTGGTACTACTGCGAGAGTGCGAACGGCTTCTACCCCCGCGTTCCCACCTGCCCGGAGCCCTGGGTGAAGGTTGCGCCGGAGCCGGAGTAGCCGGAGGTTGCCGATGCTGACGCCCGCGAAGACGCCGACCCTCGTCACGCTCGCTCTCGCGTTCACCGCCTGCGCCACGATTCCGGCGGGCCCGAGCGTGATGGTGCTGCCCGGCAGCCAGAAGAGCTTCGAGACGTTCCAGGCCGAGGACGAGATCTGCCGCAGCTGGGCCGATCACAGCATCGGCGTCTCGCCCGCGCACGCCGCGGGCGAGCGGACCGTGGCCGGTGCCGCGGTCGGGACCGCGATGGGCGCCGCGGCGGGCGCCGCGATCGGCGCTGCGTCGGGCGCGGCGGGCCCGGGCGCTGCGATCGGCGCGGGCGCAGGCCTGCTGATGGGCACGGCTGGCGGTGCTTCGCAGGGTGAGCGCACCGGGATGTCGCTGCAGCGCCGCTACGACACGGCCTACATGCAGTGCATGTACGCGAAGGGCAATCAGATCCCGATGGCGCGCGGCGTCGTGCCCGACTACGCGGAGCAGGGGCCGCCTCCGCTCCCGCCGGCGCCGAGGCCGAGGCACCATCCGCGGCCTCCGGCCGGCCCTCCGCCCCCTCCGCCGCCCGACGCCTAGGTCGGTAGCCGCGGGGTCGCGCGCCGGCGCCGACGAGCGGCCGACTCCGGCCTACAGCCCTGCCTCTGCAAAGCCGATGCGACCCGGGTGTCGGTGTGTGTCTGTCAGACGAGCCCGAGTCGGGACGGGGGTCGTGCAGCGTGACCTTCGATCCGCTCGCGCTCGGCGTGCTGATCGCCACCTCGGTGCTGTTCGCGCTCGGGGTGCTCGGCCTCGGCATCTTCCTCGGCCGGCGCGATCGCAGCGAGCACGTGCGGGGCCTCGAAGGGGCGCTGCAGCAGTTCGAGCGACGGGCGACGGATGCCCAGCGCGCGAACGAGGACCTCTGGGAGCGCATGGAGCGCTCCGAGTCGGCGGTGCGCGAGCTGCAGCTCTCGATCGTCCAGATCCCCGAGATCGCCCAACGGCTCTCGGCGCTGCGCGAGCTCCGCGAGATTCCCGACAGCACACTCGATCTCGTGCAGGAGATCTTCCAGCCCTCGTACTCGGTCTTCTACCGCGTGAGCAACGGCAAGCTCGTCGCGGTGGCGTGCCGCGGCGAGAGCGAATTCCGCATCGGCCACCGTCTCGAGCCCGGCGAGGGCGTGGTGGGCTGGACGGCGGTGAAGCAGCTGCCCTTCGCGCCCGAGGATGCGGAGCTCGAGAGCCCGGCCGTCCGCAGCCGCAACCTCGCACGCTGTCTGCCGCGCCAGGGCTTCTCGCTCTGCGTGCCGATCATGGGGCAGGAGCGCCCGCTCGGCGTGGTGCTGATCGGTCCCTCCGAGCGGCACCTGCCGCACGCACGCGAGATCGGACGCACGCTCGCGCTGATCTCGTCGGTGGCGATCGCGAGCACGGTGGTGCTCAGCAAGGAGCGGCTGCTCGCGAAGACCGACGGCCTCACCGGGCTGCTGAACAAGACGAACGTCTACCGCCGGCTGCGCGATCTCGCGAGCGACGACGCGCACTCGCCGCTCTCGATCTTCCTGCTCGACATCGACCACTTCAAGCAATACAACGACACGAACGGCCACCTGCCGGGCGACGAGCTCCTGAAGCGCATGGGCGCGGTGCTGCGCGAGAACAGCCGCGAGCACGAGGTGGTGGGCCGCTACGGCGGCGAAGAGTTCCTGGTCGTGATGCCGAACACGCCGACGGACGTGGCGCTGCGCGTGGCTGACCGCATCCGCCTCCTCGTGGAAGGCACGCCCTTCGAGCACGCGGACTCGCAGCCGACTGGGCGCGTGACCATCTCCGGCGGCGTGGCGACCTCGCCCGCCGACGGCGAGGACGTCGACACGCTGCTACGCAATGCCGACGCCGCGCTCTACAAGGCCAAGCGGGGGGGCCGCAACCGCGTGTTCGCCCACGCGGGCACGGAGCTCGTGCTGGGCGCGCTCGAAGAAGAATGGCCGGTCGACTCCGACGCCGAGACGGAGATCGAGAAGCGCGAGGACTAGTAGGAGCCTGACCCGAGAGGGTCCGGCTCCCGGCGCGCGAGGGAGCGTGTACCTTGCGTCCGAGCGCCCAACGGCGCCGGAGGCCCTCGATGTCCGCCCTTCGCTTCAATCACATGGAGCTCACGCTCGCGCGCGGCGCGCTCGACGCGAAGACGCGGGCCGACGTGAAGCAGTTCTACGGCGAGCTCTTCGACTTCGACGCGCTCGACGTGCCGATCCTCGGCCAGCTCGGGCTGCTGCTGCGCACGGACGCGGAGACGAGCCAGTTCCTGCTCGTGACGGAGGCGCGGGAGCCGATGCAGTCGCCCGGCTTCGACCATCTCGGCTTCCTGGTCGAGTCGCGTGCTCGCGTGGATGCACTGCTCGCGCGCTGCCGCGAGTGGCGTGCCCGCGACGCGCGCGTGCAGCTCAAGGAGTACGAGGATCTCGTGCAGGGTGGCGTCACGGTGCACGCGTTCTACGTGAAGTTCGTGCTGCCGATCTGGTTCGACGTGCAGTGCATGGAGTACGCGCCCGGCGCCGAGCCGAAGCAGGGCTGGCGTTGGGGCGCGTCCGCCACGTTGCCCGCGGGCCGATCACTCCCCTAGGCTGGCCCCGTCCGCAGGAGGGGCAGCGATGTTGGCTCGACTCGGCCTCGCGTTGGCGCTCGTGCTCGCGATCGCGCTCGGCGTGCTCTGGGTGCTCGGCAGCGGCATGCTCGGCAGCCGCTGGGAGAACGGTGAGGTGACTCCGCACGCGCGCCCCGCCGCGAGCGTGAAGGCGCGCGTCGTGGCGCAGCGGCGCGCGGCGCGCGAGGCGGGCGTCACGAAGCCCGACCAGATCCTGTTCGGCGACCTCCACGTCCACACCACGTTCTCGCCCGACGCGTTCATGGCGGCGCTTCCTCTCGTCGGGCGGTGACGGCGCGCATCCCGTCTCCGACGCCTGCGACTTCGCGCGCTGGTGCTCGGCGCTCGATTTCTGGTCGATCAACGATCACGACGTGGGACTGACGCCGTGGAAGTGGAAGCAGACGATCCAGGGCATGCGCGACTGCAACGCGGTGTCGGAGGACGGTGCGGACCCCGACACGGTGGCGTACCTGGGCTGGGAGTGGACGCAGATCGGCACCACGCCCGAGAACCACTACGGCCACAAGAACGTGGTCGTGCGCGGCCTCGCGGACAAGGACATTCCGACCCGCCCCATCACGGTGCGGCTGCCGGGCATCAACGACGAGGGCGGCGGCGGGCTGCCGGGCCCGCTGCCGATGGGCCTGTTCGCCCTGAGCAATCTGCACTCCGACACGCTCGACTCGCTGAAGTTCATGCGCGAGATGGCGGATGTGCCCGCGTGTCCGGAAGGCGTCCCGGAGCGCGAGCTGTCCGACGATTGCCGCGAGTTCGCGACGACGCCCGCCGACCTGTTCTCGAAGCTCGACGACTGGGGCTTCGACTCGATGGTGATTCCGCACGGCACCACGTGGGGCCTGTACACGCCGATGGGCTCGGCGTGGGACAAGCAGCTGGTCGGAGACATGCACGACCCCGCGCGGCAGAAGCTGATCGAGGTGTACTCGGGCCACGGCAACTCGGAGGAGTACCGGGCGTGGCGCGAGGTCGTGATCGACGCGAACGGCAACAAGAGCTGCCCCGGGCCGCGCAACGACTATCTGCCGTCGTGCTGGCGCGCCGGCGAGATCATCCGCGAGCGGTGCACGACGGCCGGCGAAGACGAAGACGAGTGCGAGAAGCGCGCCGCAGCCGCGCGCCAGAACTACGTGGACGCCGACACCGCCGGCCATCTCACGGTGCCCGGCGCCACGGTCGAGGACTGGCTCGACTCGGGCCAGTGCCGTGACTGCTTCCTGCCGGCCTTCAACACCCGGCCGCGGAGCTCGGTCCAGTACATCATGGCGCTCGGCAACTTCGCCGACCCGGCGCATCCGCGTCACTTCGACTTCGGCTTCATGGCGTCGAGCGACAATCACTCGGGGCGGCCGGGCACCGGCTACAAGGAGTTCGCCCGGACGCACATGACCGAGGCGCGCATGACGATGGCCGCGGCGCGCATGATGAACTACTCGGCGGCGCAGGAGCCGGCGCCCGCGCCGGAGTCGGTGGTCTTCGATCCCGACGACTACAAGGGCCAGTTCTTCCGACTGCGCGAGGCGGAGCGCGCCACGTCGTTCTTCCTGACGGGCGGACTGATCGCGGTGCACGCGCAGGGCCGCGACCGCGACTCGATCTGGCAGGCGATGGAGCAGAAGCAAGTCTATGGCACCAGCGGGCCGCGCATCCTGCTCTGGTTCGACCTGCTGAATCCGCCGGGCTCGACAGGCAAGAGCCTCGGTATGGGCGCGCACGCGACGTTGAGCAGCGACCCCGTCTTCCAGGTGCGCGCGGTAGGGTCGTTCGAGCAGCTGCCGGGCTGCCCGGCCGGGACCGACGACGCGCTCACCCCGGAGCGCGTCGCGAGTCTCTGCCGGGGCGAGTGCTACCACCCGTCGGATCAGCGGCGGCTGATCACGCGCATCGAGGTGGTGCGGATCCGCCCGCAGGCGCGCGCGGACGAGCCCGTCGACGCGCTCGTGCAGGACCCGTGGAAGGTGCTGCCCTGCGAGGCCGATCCGACGGGCTGCACGCAGACCTTCACGGATCCCGATTTCGTGAAGGAAGGGCGCGAAGCGCTCTACTACGTGCGTGCGATCGAGGCCCCGAGCCCGGCCGTGAACGCGGGCCTGCTTCGCTGCGAGACCGACGCGGCGGGCAACTGCGTAAAGGTGAAGGCGTGCATCGGGGTGCCCGACTCCGACGACTGCCTCGCCGAGACCGAGGAGCGCGCGTGGTCGTCTCCGATCTTCCTCGCGCCCGGCGCGAAGCAGGAGAGCTGATGGCGGATTTCCCGGCGAAGCCTGTCGAGCCGCGCGAGCTGATCGAGCGCTGGCTGCCCTCCGCCCTCGCGGAGGCGCCGCTGCCGCCGGGCAGCGAGGCGGTCGACGTGAAGCTCGGCATCCAGCTCGTGGGTGAGGGCGGTGGGGAGTGGGTGCTGCACGTGGACCACGGCCAGGTGCGCGTGGCGCGCGCGGCGCGCGACGAGGCGGCCTTCACGTACGTGCAGTCGGTGGAGGACTGGCGCGGCGCGCTGTGGGGAGGCCGCGGCGGCGCGATCGGCGAAGGCGCCGCGCGCTTCTTCCGCCCCGGCGCGCTCGCGGCTGCGCCCGCCGGGCAGCTCGGCGCCGCGCCGTCGCCCGCCGCGCTCGTCGAGCTCGCGAAGCTCTCGGGCCTGCTGCGCCTCGTGGTCACGACGGAGGCCGGAGCGCCGTGGAGCGTCGGCTTCAAGATCGGTCCGGGCGCGATCCCGGCGCAGGCCACCACGACCATCTCCATCACCGAGGCCGACGCCGCCGCGCTCGGACGCGGCGAGCTCGATCCCATGACGGCGTTCATGTCGGGCAAGATGAAGGTCGAGGGCGACATGACGCTGATGCTGCAGGTGCAAGCCGTGCAGATGCAGGCCGCCGCCGCGAGCGCCGCCAAGGCCTAGCTCGTCCCGCGAAGTGTGCTCGGCATCACGAGCACGCAGGCGCCGCGCAACGGCGCCGCAGCCGATGCGCGGCGCCTGTGACCCCGGCCACAGCCGGCCCGCGGCACAACGCCGAAACACCCGGCAGCGAGCTGGCCGGGGGGCCGGCCGTGGCCCGCCCGGGCGGGGGACCCGGGCGGGCAGAGGATCCGGATTGCCTGCCACCGATCTGCTCGGCGAGCGCGACGCGTGGCATCTGCTGCGCCGCGCAGGCTTCGGCGCGCACGCGCGCGACGTGGCGGAGTTCGCGGTGCTGAGCCGCGCCGCTGCCGTCGATGCGCTCCTGGCCGTGCAGCCGAGCGCCGCACGGGGCCCCGGCGCCTTCACCTTCGGCACCGCGGCGCTCGAGCGCCTGCAGGTCTGGTGGCTACGACGCATGGCCTCGCCGCGCTATCGGCTGCAGGAGAAGATGGTGGTGTTCTGGCACGACCACTTCCCGTCGGGCGTGGCCGTGATCAACCGCATCGAAGCGCTCGCCGAGCAGAACGCGATGTTCCGCCTTCACGGCCTCGGTCCGTTCCGCACGCTGCTGCATCAGGTGACGCGCAACCGCGCGATGCTCGAGTACCTCGACGGCCGGCGGAACCGCCGGGGCGCCGTGAACGAGAACTACGGCCGCGAGCTGATGGAGCTGTTCACCCTCGGCCCGTGGGACGACGACGGGCACGACAACTACCAGCAGATCGACGTGCGGGGGATGGCGCGCGCGCTCACCGGCTTCACCTACGACGACATCAAGAAGCCGATCGCATACATGTCGGCCGATCGCTTCGACGCGCTCACGAAGGTGGTCTTCCTCGGTCGCGCCTCCCAGGTGAGGGGCAACCTGGGCGTCGAGTACGAGGACGGCACGCTCTTCCCGCCCGACACCAACGTGCTCGACGCCTTGTTCACGCATCGCGACGCCCAGGGGCGCCCGACGCTCGCGCGTTTCCTGGTGAGGAAGCTCTGGGCCTGGTTCGCGGCGCCGGAGGTCGCCGGGCCGGTGCTCGCCGAGCTGAGCGCGGCCTTCGTCGCCAGCGGCTACGTGGTGAGCGAGCTGCTGCGCGGGCTGCTCACGCACGACGCCTTCTACGCCGAGGACGCGCGCACCTCGACCGCCAAGACGCCGGTCGACTTCGCGCTGCAGGCGCTGCTGGCGCTCGGGGTGAAGACGAACTGGCGCGAGCTGCCCCGCTTCCTCGCGCAGATGGGGATGACGCTGTTCGATCCGCCGGGCGTCGAGGGCTGGCAGCACGGGCCCGCGTGGCTGGCGACGAGCCGCTACCTGAGCCGCATGGAGCTGGCGCAAGCGATCGCGAGCGGCCGCTCCGGCAAGGACGGCTTCACCTTCAAGCCCGTCGTTCCGGCCGGCGCGACGCCGACGTCGTTGGTGGACGTTGCTCTCGCGCAGCTCGGGCTCGAGGTGCCCACCGCGACCCGCCAGCTCCTGATCGCCTATGTGAGCGGCGGCGAGTTCGGCAGCCAGAGCTGGTACGAGATGAAGCTGCGCGGGTTGTACGCGCTGCTGCTCTCCCTCCCCGAATACCAGGTGCACTGATGAGGCTCTCTCGCCGCAGCTTCCTGAAGGGTGCCACCGCGTCGGCTGTGCTGGCGGGCACGCATGTGCTGGGCCTCTCGAGCCGCGCGCTGGCCGCGACCGGACCGGACGCTCCGATCCTCGTCCTGGTGAACCTCGCCGGTGGCATGGACCTGCTCGGGACGGTGATCCCGCTCGACGACGTGGGCGCGCCGCAGCGCAGCCGCTACCAGGAGCTGCGGCCCGACCTCGTGGTGCCGCTGGCGTCGCTCGCGACCCTGTCGATCGATGCCGACCCGGTGCTCGGCACCGGTCTCGCCCTGCACCCGAGCCTCGCCGGCCTGCACCAGCTCTACGGCGAAGGGCGCGTCGCGGTGGTGCTCGGGGCGGGCCTCGCGGGCAACTCGCTCTCGCACTTCGAAGCGGAGAAGGCGTGGTTCTTCGGGCGCCCCGACGTACTGGTGGATTCCACCGGCTGGGTCGGGCGCCAGCTCGACCAGAGCGCCGACGGGCAGCCGCACGCCGTATCGTTCGGGAGCCAGGTGAACCCGACCTTCCATGCGACGCTGGCCGATGCGCTCGGCGTCGGCACCATCGACCGCTTCGAGCTGCCGGACGACAAGCTCTTCGAGTGGCGCGACGGTGAGGAGCGCGGCGCTGCGTTCCGGGCCATGCTGGCGGATCCTCGCTCGGGTCTCGGCAAGACGGTGGCGCACTCGGGGCGGCTGGTGGTCGAGTGGGCGGACTTCCTGTCCGGCGTCGAAACGCTCGGCTGGGGCTCGCAGCTCGAAGACGACACCGGGGGCATCGGACGCGACCTGCGCGAGATCGCGTCGATCGTGCGGCACGACGTGCTGACCCCGGGGTCGGCGTCGGGCTTCGGCTTCTACCACGTGCGCCTCGGCGGCTTCGACACGCACACCCAGCAGGGCGCGAGCGATGAGAGCTTCGGGCTGCCGAAGCTGCTCGCAGAGGTCTCGCGCGCGCTGCACGGCTTCCAGCAGGACCTCGACGCGATCGGTGCTTCGAGTCGCGTGCTCACGCTCGTGTACTCCGAGTTCGGCCGGCGCGTGGCGCAGAATGGGACCGGTCGCGAAGCGGGCACCGACCACGGGGCGGGCGGTGGCCTGCTGCTGATCGGCGACGGCGTCGTCGGCGGCGTGCACGGCGCGCTGCCGCGCCTCGACCAGCTCGACGCCGACGGCAACCTGAACGTCACCACCGACTTCCGCCGGGTCTACGCCGCAGTGATCGACGACTGGCTCGGCGGCGACCACACGGGAGTGCTTCCCGGCGCGCCCTTCAGCAAGCTCGGCGTGATCCAGACGTGACCTGCTGGTCAATGCAGGAGTGATCGGCTAACCCCTTCCGGCCGCGCGGGGCGGTAGTTCAACTGGTTAGAGCACCGGCCTGTCACGTCGGAAGTTGCGGGTTCGAGTCCCGTCCGCCCCGCCAGCCGGCCGGCCTCTCGCTCTCAGGCGAGCTTCGCGACGTCCAGGATCGGCTGCCTGGACTGGCGGACGCGCGAGAGGATCAGCGCGCCCTCCATCGCCGCGATGATCAGCTGGGCCCGGCTGCGGGCTTCACGTGGCGGGAGCCCGCCCCGCGCGAGCACCTCTGCGACGATCTCCACCCAGCCGTCGATGGCGCGCTGCCCGGCGGCCGTGATCGCCGGTGACGCCGGCGCAGTCTCGAGCAGCGTCGTCGCGATCGGGCAGCCCGAGCGATAGCCGGACTCCTCCATCCAGCCCGCCATGACCCGGGTGTATGCGCGGAGGAAGGCCGTCGGGTCGCGATGGCGCGCGGCGAGCTCGGCCAGCATGTCGCGGATCATCCCGCCCGCCATCTCGACCGCGGCCTCGCCGAGGGCCTCCTTGCCGCTCGGGAAGTAGTGGTAGAGCGAGCCCTTCGGGGCCCCGCTCTCGGCCAGGATCTGCTGGAGCCCCGACGACGCATAGCCCTGGCGCCGGAACAGGCGCATGGCGCTGCGGACGAGGTTCTCCTTGTGCTTCGCGACGTTCGCCACGGTGAGCCGCTCCTCTTGCGGATTATGATGACTGGTCTATATGGTCGCGCCAGCCGAGAGGAGACGCCGATGAGCACGCGAACGAAGCTCGCGATCGAAGGCGGCATCGCCTGGCTCGCGCTGGACGACGGGAAGGTGAACGCGCTCTCGGCCGAGCGGATCGACGAGATCGGGCAGGCGCTCGACGCGGCCGAGCGCGCGAAGGCGGTCACCGTCTTGACGGGCCGCGAGGGCATCTTCTCGGCTGGCTTCGACCTTCGCACCTTCCAGCGCGGCTCCGACGCGGGCGTTGCGATGGTGCGCGCGGGAGCCGAGCTGGTCCTCCGTCTGCTCCGCTTCCCGCAGCCCGTGCTGACGGTATGCACGGGGCACGCGTACCCTGCCGGCGCGTTCCTGATGCTCGCCGCCGACGTGCGCTTCGGCGTCGCCGGCCCCTGGCGCATCGGC
Organism: uncultured delta proteobacterium; assembly: GCA_963716895.1. Lineage (GTDB taxonomy): Bacteria > Myxococcota_A > UBA9160 > UBA9160 > UBA6930 > JBFIYM01. Next base: position 15,788 of record CAVQUJ010000010.1, on the reverse strand, counting down.
ATGAACGAGGTCGCCATCGCGATGACGGTCCCGAAGTTCGCGGTCGAGCTGGCGCGCCATCGCCTCACGGCCCCCGGCTTCGCACGCATCACCACCGCCGCCATGTTCGGCCCGGAGGAGGCGCAGCGTCTCGGCTATCTCGACCGGGTGCTCGACCCTGCCGAGCTCGTCGGCGCGGTGCGGGAGGAAGCCGCCCGCCTCCTTGCCCTCGACGGCGCGAGCTTCGCGGCCACGAAGGCCCGCATCAACGAGCGCGCGATCCGCGCGATCCGCGAGGCGCTCGACGAGGAGCTGCTCAGTCGGAGCGAGGCGCCTCGGAGCGCGGCGGCCACGGGATGAACGCGCTGGTGCGGCGCTGATAGTCGGCGTACTCGGGCCGGCGTCTTCCGATCGAGCGCTCGAGGAGCGAGACGCCCGAGACGCGCAGCAGCAGCACGGTCATCGCGAGCGGACCGAGGACGCCGAGCCAGCCCCACGGCGTGGCGAGCGCCACCACGAACATGCCCCAGTGCGCGGCGCAGTCGCCGAAGTAGTTGGGATGGCGCGTGTAGCGCCAGAGGCCGGAGTCCAGTCACGCGGCCGCGGCTGGTGGTGTCGGCGCGGAAGCGCGCGAGCTGCCAGTCGCCCACCGCTTCGAAGGAGAGGCCGAGCGCGTAGAGCGCGACCCCGGCGGCGTCGAGCGTGCCGAGCCGCTCGGGGCCGGGCGCGAGCTGCGCGAGCTGGAGCGGCAGCGCGACGAGCCACTGGAGCACGCCCTGGAGGCCGAACACCGTCACGAGGCTGAGCCATGCGAAGCGCGTGCCGTGGTGGCGGCGCATCGCCTGGTAGCGCGGGTCTTCGCCGCGGCCGGCGTTGCGCCACAGCAGGTAGCCGCCGAGCCGGAGCGCCCAGAACGCCGCCAGCGCGAGCAGGAGCACGCGGCGCGGATGCGTGCCCCCGGCGAGCGCAAAGGCCACGCCCACCACGAGCGCGATGCCGGGCCCCCACCAGATGTCCACGATGCTCGCGTCGCGCAGCGCGAGCGAGAGCATCCACAGCAAGAGCATGGCGCCGAGCGCGCCGGCGAGCGTGGTGGCGAGCAGCGCGAACGCGCTCATCTGTCGTGACCCCGTTCGCCGGCCTGGTTCCTTCGCTCGCGCCGCTGGCTCAGCTGACCCGCTCCTCGCGCACGCCGAAGTACTCGACGTAGCGCTTCACCTTCTCGCGCTCGCTCCGCTCGTCGAGGCCGGTGTCCGAGAAGCGATGCGTGTGCTTCCCGTGCTCGTCGGCGGGATGCGCCTCCCAGTAGCTCCGCATGAGACGCTCGGCCTCGGGTGTGAAGTCGAGGCCGGCGAAGGCGTAGAGCCGCTCCAGGGTCGCGATGGGGTCGCTCACGAAGTCCGTGAAGTGGAGGTCGAGCACGCGCTGCGGGTCGATCCAGCCGTCGGTGCGGGCGCGCACCGAGTGCTCGTACGCGACCGCATTCCAATGGGACCACTCGCGTGCGATGGCGAGCGGCTCGATCGCATCGGAGGCGAGCTTGCGCAGCGTGGTCGCCAGGCTGGTCAGCGACGACAGCACCTTCAGCGGATCGCGATGCGTCTGGACCAGCAGCGCGTCGGGGTATGCGGCCACGAGCGCGCGCAGATGCCAGAGGTGGCACGGCGACTTCAGCGCCCAGCGCCCCGGGCAGCGCCACTGGAGAAGCTGCAGCCAACGCCGGTGGCCGCGGTAGACGGCCGCGAGGTCGGCCTCCTCGTGCAGCCAGCGCGAGTAGCTCGGCACGCGATAGAGCAGCTGGAAGGCGACGCTCGCGAGCTCCGTCGAGAGCATCGACACGCACTCCTGCGGCAGCAGCGCGCCCATCGGATGCATCGACTTGAGGCCGGGCACCAGCGCGTCGGTGCGGGCGAGGCGCGCGTCGGTGGCAGCGATGCGCGGGTCGCTCGCGTAGGAGGAGCGCTCGGGCGGAGGGCAGGGCGTCTCGACCTCCCACGAGAGCGGCACGCGGTTGTTCGGATCGCGCGCGAGCAGGTCGTGCAGGATCGTCGTGCCCGTCCGGCCCATTCCGATCACGATCACGGGCCGCTCGATGCGCTCGGCGTCGATTTCGGGGTGCCGCCGCCGCCAGTCCGTCATGTGCAGGCGGTTCTCGAGCGCGGAGAGCACGCTGCCGCGCGCGATGGTGCGGCCGAGCGGCGTGAGCTCGGCCTCCGTCTCGAGCGCGGCGCAGAACGCCGCGAGGCCGCTCCGCCAGGCGTCGTCGTCGCCGAAGTCGGCGAGGCCCGTGCGCCGCTCGGCCTCGCGGACGAGGCGCTCGGGAGCGAGCGAGAGCTGGGGCAGCGCGCGCGCGACGGGGCGCGCGAGGGCGTTCGCGGTGCGGACCAGCAGCGGCAGACGGGGCGGCGCGAGCATCACTTCTCCTGTTCACGGGAGCGGCGAGCGCGCCAGGCCGAGAGCCGCTCGGCGATCTCCCGCTCGGCCCCGCGCTCGGTGGGTTCGTAGAAGGGCGCGTCGCTCACGCCCTCGGGCAGGTTGCGCGTTGCGACGAACCCATCCGGCGCGTCGTGCGCGTACTCGTAGCCGCGCCCGTACCCCTCGGCCTTCATGAGGGGTGTCGGCGCATTGCGCAGGTGGAGCGGCACCGGCGGGCTCCCGTGCTTCGCCACCTCGGCGCTCGCGCGCCCGAGCGCGACGTACGAGGCGTTGCTCTTCGGCGCGGTGGCGAGGAAGGTCACCGCCTGCGCGAGCGGGATCCGGCCCTCGGGCATGCCGATGCGGTCCATCGCCTCGAAGGCGGCCACCGCGAGCGGCAGCGCGTGCGGCTCCGCGTTGCCGACGTCCTCCGAGGCGAAGATCACGAGCCGTCGCGCCACGAAGAGCGGGTCTTCGCCGGCCTCGAGCATGCGCGCCAGGTAGTAGAGCGCTGCGTCGGGATCGCTCGCGCGCAGGCTCTTGATCAGCGCGGAGACGACGTTGTAGTGCTCCTCGCGGTCGCGGTCGTGGAGCAGCACGCGCCGCCCGGCGGCCTCGCGGACGACTTCGGCCGCGAGGCTCGCGGCGCCCGGCTCGCGCGCCGCCTGGAGCGCCACCGCCGACTCGAGCAGGCCGAGCGCGCGGCGGGCGTCGCCCCCCGCCGCCTCCGCGATCGCCGCCAGCACCGCGTCGCTCGCCTCGATGCCGCTCGTGCCGAGCCCGCGCTCGCGGTCGCGGAGCGCGCGCGCGAGCAGCTGCGCGAGCTCCTCCGGCGCGAGCGGAGAGAGCGTGAAGACGCGGCAGCGCGAGAGCAGCGGCCCGATCACCTCGAACGAGGGATTCTCGGTGGTGGCGCCCACCAACGTGACCGTGCCCGCCTCGACGTGTGGCAGCAGCGCGTCTTGCTGCGCGCGGTTGAAGCGGTGGATCTCGTCGAGGAAGAACACCGTGCGCGAGCCCGCCCGCCGCTGGCGCTCTGCTTCGGCGACCACCTCGCGCACGTCCTTGAGCCCCGCCGCCACCGCGGAGAGCGCCACGAAGCGGGTCGGCGCTGCCGGGCTCGAGGCCGCGAGCAGGCGCGCCAGCGTCGTCTTGCCGGTGCCCGGCGGGCCCCAGAGCACGAGCGAGGGCAGGGAGCCGGCCTCGAGCAGCGCGCGCAGCGGCGCACCGGGCGCGACGAGGTGCCGCTGCCCGACCACTTCGTCGAGCGAGCGAGGCCGCATGCGCTCCGCCAGCGGCGCTCCCCGTCGAGCCCGCTCCTGCGGCGCTTCGGCGGGAAAGAGCTCGAGCGAGTCGCCGGCGGGCATCCCGGCAGTCTACCGAGCCGCAGGCCAAACGAAGCCGAGAAAGGCCATCGCCTCTGGGCGACGCCGCAAGCGCGGCTGGAAACCAGGCGAATGCAGGCCTTGGACGCGTCCGCGCCGGCGGAGCGAGCAAAGCCAAGACCGGCTACAACCTTCGTCCGCGCGCGCAGCGAGCGGAGCGAGCAAAGAAGAGATGGCGCAACGCAAGATCGCCGCCGTAGGCCTCTGCGTGAAACCGGCCTCGACCAAGGCGGGCGAGGCGGCGCGCGCCTTCGCGGAGCGTCTCGCGGAGCGCGGCGTCGCCGTGCGGCCCGACCTCGAGGCCGCACGCTTCCTCGGCACGCCCGGTCGCAGCCGGGCGGAGCTCGCCGGCGAGGTGGATCTGATCGTCGTGCTCGGCGGCGACGGCACCCTGCTGGCGGTGGCGCGCGACCTCGGCAGTGCGTCCGTGCCGATCCTGGGCGTGAACCTGGGCCAGCTCGGCTTCCTCGCGGAGGTCGCGCCCGAGGAGCAGCAGGGCGCGCTCGACCACGTGCTCGGCGGCGACTTCGAGACGGTGCCGCGCATGCGCCTCGACGTGCGCGCCGAGCGCGCGGGCACGACGGTGGTGCACGCGCTCGCGCTCAACGACGCGGTGATCAAGGGCACCGACCTCGCGCGCATGATCGACCTCGAAGCGCGCACGGACGGCGCCCGCGTCGGCACCTATCACGGTGACGGGCTCATCGTGGCGACGCCCACCGGCTCTACCGCGTACAACCTGTCGGCGGGCGGACCGATCCTGATGCCGGGCTCGCGGGTGTTCGTGGTGACACCGATCTGCCCGCACACGCTCACGCAGCGCCCGCTCGTGCTGCCCGAGACCGCGCAGCTCGAGATCGAGGTGCGCCCGCGCGACGGCGGCGCGCAGCTCACCGTCGACGGTCAGGTCGGCGCGCGCCTCGAGAGCGGCGACCGCGTGCGCGTGACGGTCTCGGCGCATCCGGCGCACTTCGTGGTGTCGCCGTTCCGCTCGCGCTTCGACGTGCTCCGCACCAAGCTCGGCTGGGGCGCCGGTTGAGCCCTCCGCGCGAACCGAACGCCTGTGAGCCGCGCCGCAAGCGCGGCTGGTCAGCGCGCAATGGGTCTTGCGCTTCGTCCGCGCGCGCAGCGAGCGGAGCGAGCGGAGACATGGCGTGATCGAGCGCCTCGCGATCCGCGAGCTGGCCCTGGTCGAGGAGCTCGAGCTCGAGCTGGGCCCCGGCCTGAACGTCTTCACCGGCGAGACGGGCGCCGGCAAGTCGATCGTGCTGAGCGCGCTCGCGCTGCTCGCGGGCGGGCGCGCACAGGCGGACGCCGTGCGCGAGGGCGCCGACGAGGCGCGCGTCGAGGCGCTGCTCGACACGAGCGCGCTCGCCGAGCTCGAGGCGGCGCTGCGCGAGCGCGGCCTGCGGGAGGAGGGGGACGGCCCCGAGCTGATCGCGCGCCGCGTGCTCTCGCGCAATGGACGGAGCCGCGCCTGGCTCGGCGCCGATCTCGTGCCGGTCGGCGTGCTGGCGGAGCTGCTCGGCGAGGTGATCGAGGTGTCGAGCCAGCACGCCTCGCAGGCGCTGCTGCGTCCCGAGCAGCAGGGCCGCCTGCTCGACGCCTACGGTGGCTGCGAGCCGCTGCGCGCCGCCGTGGAGGCGGGCGTCGGCGGCTTGCGCCAGCGCGACCAGGAGATCGCGAAGCTCCGCGCGGAGGCCGACGAGCGCACCCGCCGCACGGACTACCTGAGCTTCCAGCTGCGTGAGCTCGACGAGGCGCGCCTCGATCTCACCGAGGCGGCGCTCGAGGAGAACGAGCATCGTCGCCTGGCCAATGCGGAGCAGCTCCGTCAGGAGACGCAGGCCGCCGCGACGAGCCTGTCCGGCGATCCCGAAGTGCCGGAGGCGCGCGGCGCCGCGGACCTCACTGCGGCGGCCGCGCGGGCGGTCGCGGAGCTGGCGCGGCTCGATCCCGCGCTCGCCGCGCCGGCGGAGCGTCTCGCCGCGGCCCATGGCGAGCTCGCGGACCTCGCGCGCGACCTCGAACGCTACGCCATGCGCAGCGACTCCGATCCGGCTCGCCTCGCCGAGCTCGACGCCCGGCTGCGCGAGCTCGAGCGCATCAAGCGCAAGTACGGCGGCTCGCTCGCCGCGGCGCTGGAGCGCCGCGCCGCCGTCGCCGCGGAGCTGGCCGCGCTGGGCTCGAGCGACGAGCGGCTCGGCAAGCTCGAGAGCGAACGCGCGGGCGAGCTCGCGCGCCTCGTGCGCGACGTCGCGAGCCTCTCGCAGGAGCGCGCGCGTGCGGCCGCGGCGCTCGGCAAGGCGGCCACTGCCGCCGTGCGCGAACTCGCGCTCCCGCGCGCGAGCTTCGAGGTGGCGCTGCTCCCGGCTGCGGCGCCGGACGGCCTGCCGTGCGGGTCCGGCGGCGCGGAGGCGGTGGAGTTCCGCTTCAGCGCGAACACAGGCGAGGCGCTCCGCCCGCTCCGCAGCGTGGCTTCCGGCGGCGAGCTCTCCCGCGTCTTCCTTGCGCTGCGCGACGTGCTCCGCGGCGCCGGTGCCGGCCGCGTGCTCGTCTTCGACGAGGTGGACGCCGGCATCGGCGGCGCGGTGGCGGAGCACGTGGGCGCGCGGCTGGCGGCCCTCTCGCAGCGCCACCAGATCCTCTGCATCACGCACCTCCCGCAGATCGCCGCGCACGCCGACCGGCACTTCTCGGTCGAGAAGCGGGTGCAGGCCGGCCGCACCCGCACGGGGGTCCGGGCGCTCGACGCAGAGGGCCGGGTGCGCGAGATCGCCCGCATGGCAGGCGGAGCGGAGGTCGGCCCGGCCACCCTCGACCATGCTCGGGCGCTGCTGGACGCTGCCCGGAAGGGCGCCGCCCCGCGTAAGAAGAAGAGGTAGGGAGAGCCCCCCGGGGACGTTCTCGCCTCCCGCCACCCCTCGCCTGTGAGATCCGTCACGGGCGCGAGGGCCCGGTTCAGCCGATCCGCCTGGTACCGCGGGGTGGGTCAGCCCAGGGGGTTGGCCCGAGGGGGGAACCATGAGCGAGGTCCGCACCGCAGCGGTGCCGCCGATCCATGCCGACGTCCCGGTGCCGCCGGGCGCGTGGATCCGTGTGCTCCATGGCTTCTACGAGGGCCTCGAGCTGCCGGTGGACCGGGCCTGGTGGGTGATCGGCCGCGGCCGGGGCGCCGACGCCGTGCTCGCCGAGCCCACCATCAGCCGCGCGCACGTCGCCATCGGCTTCCAGACCGAGGAAGGCTTCTTCGTGCAGGACCTCGGGAGCACGAACGGCACGCTTCTCAACGGCGTCCGCACGCAGCGCGCCGTCCTCACGGACGGCGACGAGCTCCAGATGGGCAGGCTCCAGCTGCGGGTGGGCATCCCCGAGGCGTCTCCGTGAAGGCGGTGCACGAGCGCTACACGCTGATCCTCGTGACGGACGAGCTCTCGCCCGTGCGTCGCATGCAGGTCTCGCGACAGACCCTGCGGCGCGCCGCGGGCGCGGCGCTGGCCGTCGCGTTCGTGCTCGTGGTGGGGTTGGTCGACTACGTGCGGCTGCGCGCGCAGGCGGTCGAGGTCGACACGCTCCGCGCCGAGGCCGTGCAGAACGGGACGCAGCTGGCCGAGCTCGGCAGCGAGGTCGGCGGGCTCGCGAAGGAGCTCGAGCGGCTGCGCGAGCTGGAGCGCAAGGTGCGCGTGATCGCGAACCTGCCCGGCGCGATGCGCGAGGCGCGCGTGCCGGATCAGCCGGGCCAGGGCGGCGGCGACGAGGGGCCCGATACGGAGCCCGCGCCCGGCGAGACGCCGTCCGAGCCCGGCAGCCAGGATGCCGACCGAGACGACGGGCTCGGCGCCACGACCCTGCCCGACGGGCACATCGATCCCGCGACGCTCGCGCGTGTACAGACGCGCGCGCAACAGCTCGCAGGCCAGGTTCCGACGCGCAAGCTCTCGCTGGAAGATCTGCTGCAGGGCCTCGAGGGCCAGACCCAGAAGCTCGCCGCGACGCCCTCGATCTGGCCCACCAACGGCTACGTCACCTCCGGCTTCGGCAACCGCATCTCGCCGTTCACGGGGCGCGAGCAGTTCCACGCCGGCCTCGACATCGCGGCCGACTTCGGCACGATCGTGGTGGCGCCGGCGCGCGGGCGGGTGGTGTTCGTGGGCATGAACGGGCCGCTCGGCCGCATGGTCGAGCTCGACCACGGCTACGGCCTGCGCACGCACTACGGGCATCTCTCGAGCGCATTCGTGAAGCAGGGCCAGACCGTCGAGCGCGGCGTGCCGATCGCGGCCGTCGGCAGCACCGGCCGCAGCACCGGCCCGCATCTCCACTACGGCGTGGAAGTGAACGGCCGTACCGTGGATCCCACGAACTACATTTTCGAGTAGTCGCCGCCCGCCGGAACCGGATACGATGCGCGCATCGATCCCACCGGAGGGACCCATGCGCAAGGCGACTCTCGGCGCGGCGTCCGCGCTGCTCCTGGCGATGAGCTTCGGGCTCGGCGGCGCGGCGAGCGCCGAGGACAAGCCCAAGCTCGAGAAGGCCGGCACGGTGCAGATCCTCGAGTACGAGGCGGGCATCGGCATCAACGACGTGGTGTGGGGCCACGGCACCGTCGAGGCGCGCGGCGCGAAGAAGCGCTTCCGCCTGAACGGCATGGGCGCGGGCGGCGCGGGCGGCGCGAAGATCAGCGCCGAGGGCACGGTGTACAACCTGACGGACATCGGCCTCTTCCCGGGCGTGTACAGCGAGGCCGACGTTGGCGTCACCGCCGGCGAGAAGGGCAAGAGCACGGCGATCTGGCTGCGCAACACGAACGGCGTGATTCTCGAGCTGCACGGCAAGCAGACGGGCCTCGCCATCACGGGCGGCGCGAACGGCGTCCTGGTCCAGTTCGAGGACTGACGGAGGCCGCAGTGCGGCGTCCGGCGTTGCTCGGCTCGTAGCCCTCCCGTAGATTCCGGCCTTCGCCCCCCGGGACGGGAGACCCGGCTCCGATGATGAACCTCGTCCGGCGGCTGGTCGGCACCAAGAACGACCGCGAGCTCAAGCGCCTCGTCCCGTACGTGGAGCGCATCAACCAGCTCGAGCCCGCGTTGTCGAAGCTGGCCGATGCGGCCCTCGCGGCGCGCACCGCCGACTTCAAGCAGCGCCTCGCCAACGGTGAGCCGCTCGACCAGCTGATCCCCGAGACCTTCGCGACCGTGCGCGAGGCGATGAAGCGCACGATCGGCAAGCGGCACTTCGACGTGCAGCTGCTCGGCGGGATCATCCTGCACGAGGGCACGATCGCCGAGATGAAGACGGGCGAGGGCAAGACCTTCGTCGCCACGCTGCCCGCGTACCTGAACGCGCTCACCGGTCGCGGCGTGCACGTCGTGACCGTGAACGACTATCTCGCACGGCGCGACTCGGCCTGGATGGGCGAGATCCACAACTTCCTCGGGCTCTCGGTCGGCTGCATCGTGCACGACCTCTCGGATCTCGAGCGCAAGCGCGCGTACGGCTCCGACATCACGTACGGCACCAACAACGAGTTCGGCTTCGACTACCTGCGCGACAACATGAAGTCGAACCTCGAGTACTGCGTCCAGCGCGAGCTGAACTACGCGATCGTGGACGAGGTGGACTCGATCCTGATCGACGAGGCCCGCACGCCGCTCATCATCTCGGGCCCGTCCGAGGACAACACCGAGCTCTACAAGGTCGCGAACCAGGTGATCCCGCGGCTCGCCGCCGGCACCAAGGGCGACGTGAAGACCGGCACCGCGGAGAAGGGCGACTACTGGGTGGACGAGGAGCACCACCAGGCCACGCTCACCGAGGAGGGCGTGCACAAGGTCGAGCAGATGCTCCGGATCGAGAACCTCTACGAGCCGCAGGTGTTGCCGGTGCTCCATGCGGTGAACCAAGCCCTGATCGCGCACACCCTGAAGAAGCGCGACGTGGACTACGTCGTGCAGCGCAGCGACAAGAGCGGCAAGCCCGAGGTGATCATCGTCGACGAGTTCACCGGGCGGCTGATGCCGGGCCGGCGCTGGTCCGACGGCCTGCACCAGGCGGTCGAGGCGCGCGAAGGCATCCCGATCCAGAGCGAGAGCCAGACGTACGCCTCGATCACCTTCCAGAACTACTTCCGCATGTACGACAAGCTCGCGGGCATGACGGGCACCGCCGACACCGAGGCGCCCGAGTTCGCGAAGATCTACGACCTCGACGTGATCGTGGCGCCGACGAACCGCCCGATGATCCGCCAGGACCTCGCGGACGTGGTCTACAAGACCGAGCGCGAGAAGTTCGACGCCGTGATCGAGGACATCAAGCAGCGCAACGCCAAGGGCCAACCGGTGCTGGTGGGCACGATCTCGATCGAGAACTCGGAGCGGCTCTCGACGCGGCTCGGCAAGCGTGGCGTGAAGCACAACGTGCTCAACGCCAAGCAGCACGACCGCGAGGCCGAGATCGTGGCGCAGGCCGGGCGCTTCGGCTCCGTCACGATCTCCACCAACATGGCCGGCCGCGGCACCGACATCCTGCTCGGCGGCAACCCCGAGTACATGGCGCTCGCCAAGTGCGGCGGCGACAAGAACCACGCCGACTACCCGCGCCTGCTGGCCGACTTCGAGGCGCAGTGCGCGACGGAGCGCGAGCAGGTGATCGCCGCGGGCGGCCTGCACATCCTCGGCACGGAGCGGCACGAGAGCCGCCGCATCGACAACCAGCTGCGCGGCCGCGCCGGCCGCCAGGGCGACCCGGGCTCGTCGCAGTTCTACCTGTCCCTCGAGGACGACCTGATGCGCATCTTCGGCGGCGACAAGATCAAGCCGTGGATGGAGCGGCTCGGCCTCCAGGACGGCGAGGCGATCGAGCACGGCATGGTCTCCCGTTCGATCCAGAACGCGCAGAAGAAGGTCGAGTCGCGCAACTTCGACATGCGCAAGCACCTCCTCGACTACGACAACGTGATGAACCTGCAGCGCCAGAGCTTCTACACGAAGCGCCGCGAGGTGCTCGGCAGCGGCGACGTCCACGAGGAGATGCGCGAGATCATCGAGGGCGTGCTCGTCGCGCATCTCGGCCAGGCCTGGCCCGAGCGCGGGCAGCCCTCGGACGAGGAGCTCGCGGGCCTGGCGCTCACGCTCGAGCGGCAGTTCGGGGTCCACTTCGACGCGGCGGCGCCCCCGTTCCGGCCCCCGGCGGATCGCGAGACGCTCGGCCGCGCGGTGCTGGAAAAGCTGATGGGCATCCTCGAGGAGAAGAAGAAGCGCTGCGACGCGCTCGCGGAGCAGCATCGCGAGGCGGGCTATCCGGCGTTCTCGGACTACGAGCGCGAGATCCTGCTGCGGGTCTCCGATCGCCAGTGGAAGGATCATCTCCACGCCATGGACGGGCTGCGCGAGGGCGTGTCGCTGCGCGGCTACGCGCAGAAGGATCCGAAGCTCGAGTACCAGCGCGAGGGCTTCCAGCTCTTCGAGGAGATGGGCCAGCGCGTGGACCACGAGGTGGCCGAGCTGGTCTTCAAGTTCGTGCTGCCGGATCCGGCGCAGCTGCGACCGGCGCCGCCGGCTCCGGTGGCGCGGCGCGAGGCAGCGGCGCCGCAGTCGCAGCCGGGCGGCGCGCGTCCCGGCCTGCCGCAGGCGCGCCCGGCCGCGGGCCCGAGCGGTGGAGCGCCGCCGGTCGCGGCGGCCGCCCTGCCGCGCGCCGGGCGCAACGACCCGTGCCCGTGCGGGAGCGGGAAGAAATACAAGAAGTGCTGCGGCGCGGACGAGTAGCGAGGCGTCGCGGGTGAAGCTGCGGCGGCTCCCCGCCGTGGCGGGGTTTCGGTTCGCGGGCGTGCGCTGCGGCATCAAGCGCCGCGGCCTCGACCTCGCACTGCTGGTGAGCGATCGGCCGGCCAGCGCCGCCGGGGTGTTCACGCAATCGACCGTGCCCGGCGCGCCCGTCGTGCTCTCGCGGCAGCGGCTCCGCGCGGGCCGCGCGCGCGCGATCGTGGTGAACAGCGGCGTCTCGAACGTGGCGATGGGCGCGGCGGGCATGCGCGCGGCCGAGCGCATGTCGGCGCTCGCGGCGGCGGCGCTCGGGCTCCCGGCCCGCGAGGTGCTGTGCGCGTCGACGGGCGTGATCGGGATGCCGCTGCCGCTCGACAAGATCGCCGCCGGCATCGCGCGCGCGGTGCCAGCGCTCTCGCCGGCGGGCCTTCCCGCCGCGGCGCGCGCGATCATGACCACCGACACGCGGGCGAAGGCGGTGGGCGCGAGCTTCCGCGTCGGGGGCCGGCGCTGCGCGGTGGCCGGCATCGCGAAAGGCTCGGGCATGCTCGAGCCGCGCATGGCGACGATGCTCGCCTTCTTCGCCACCGACGCCGCGGTGTCGCCCGCCTACCTGCGCCGCCTCTGGCGCGAGGTGGCGGACGAGACGCTGAATCGGGTCAGCGTCGACGGCGAGACCTCCACCAGCGACAGCGCGGTGATCCTCGCGAACGGCGCGTCGGGCGCGCCGCGCATCACGGGCCCGACGTCGCCCGGCGCGGCGGCCCTCCGCGCCGCGCTGCTCGAGGTGGCCGGGGCGCTCGCGCGCGAGCTGGCCCGCGACGGCGAGGGCGCGACCAAGCTCGTGACGGTCGACGTCTCGGGCGCGCGGAACGACGCGGAGGCCGAGCTCGCCGCGCGGCGCATCGCCAACTCGCTGCTGGTGAAGACGGCGCTGTTCGGCGGCGACCCGAACTGGGGGCGCATCCTCCAGACCGTCGGTGCCGCTCGCGTGACGCTCGCGCTGCCGCGCACCGAGGTGCGGCTCGGTGGCATCTCCGTCTTCCGCGCGGGCGCCTCCACCGGCACCGCCGCGCGCGCCCGGGCGGGACGGAAGCTCCGGGCTCCCGAGGTGGAGATCGCCGTGCGGCTCGGCGCCGGCCGGGGCCGCTGCCGGATCTGGACGTGCGATCTCTCCTACGAGTACGTCCGCGTGAACGCCGACTACACGACCTAGAAGATGGCCGCCTCGTCGATCTCGCCGGTGCGGATGCGCACGGCCATGGCCACGCGCGTGAGCCAGATCTCGGCGGTCGGGTGCGCCGGCTTCGTGGCGCGCACGATCGCTGCCACCACACGCTCGACGAGGTCGTCGTGCACCACGGTCTCGAGCTTGGTGCAGCTCCAGCGCGGCGCTCCGGGCGCGGTCGCGATGAGGGTCACATCGCAGGCCGTCTCGCCCGAAGCGCCGGCGTCGCGGAGCGCCTTCTTCATGACGTCGACCTCGTGCGGCCGGATCCAGGCCTCGACCCGGATCACCTCCCGATCTCAGTGCGAGCTGCTGCGCAGCGTGAAGTCCGGGTATCCGGGTGCACCGACCTCCGGGATGTCGAGGCCCTCGATCTCCACGTCCTCGGGCACGCGGATCGGTGTGATCAGGTTGCTCAGCTTGAACCAGACGTACGCCATGACGAAGCCGAACATCGCGAGCACGGCGCAGTCGAGCACCTGGGCCAGGAACTGCGAGAAGTCGCCGTAGAAGAGCCCGCGCACGCCGTCGGAGCCGTACGCCTGCACCATGGCGTCGCGCACCACGCCGTTCCAGCCCGCCCCGTACTCGCCGTTGGCGAAGAGGCCGACGGAGAGCACGCCCCACAGGCCGTTGACGCCGTGCACCGAGATCGCGCCGCACCGGGTCGTCGACGCCGACGCGTTCTCGAAGAAGAAGACGCTGTAGACCACGAGCACGCCGGCGACGCCGCCGATCACGCGCCGCGGCCCACGGCGACACGAACGCGCAGGGCGCCGTGATCGCCACCAGGCCCGCGAGCATGCCGTTGCACAGCATCGTCGGATCGTGCGGCAGGCGCTTGCATCGAGAGCGCGATCATGCGCCCCGAGCGCGCCGGTGACGCTGGCGAGCATCGTGTTCACCACGACGAAGCTGATGCGGAGATCCGTGCCCGCCAGCGTCGAGCCCGGATTGAACCCGAACCAGCCGAAGGCGAGGATGAACGTGCCGAGCACGACCATCGGCACGTTGTGGCCCGGCATCGCCTGCGGCTTGCCGTCCTTCGTGTACTTGCCGATCCGTGGCCCGATCACCAGCGCGCCGGCGAGCCCGATGACGCCGCCCATCGCGTGCACGACGCCCGAGCCGGCGAAGTCGACGGCGCCGTGGCCGAGCCCCCAGTTGAGGCCGGCCTGGGCGAGCCAGCCGCCGCCCCAGACCCAGTTCGCGTAGAGGCAGTAGGGCAGCGCCACCCAGAGCCCGTAGAGGCAGAAGTTCTTCCACGCCCAGCGCTCGGCCATCGCGCCGGTCGGGATGGTCGCGGTGGTGTCCATGAACACCATCATGAAGAAGAAGATGCGCCATCACGCTGACGTCGTCGACGAGCCGCTCGAGGAAGAAGCCCTTCGTGCCCGATCAGCCCGTACTGTGAAGACGCCGGTCGAGATTGCCGGCGGCGTCGGTCGCCGCGCCGAGCCCCCAGCCGCTGTTCAGCACCGACAGTGCCCGGCCCGAGCGAGGCGTACCAGCCGGGCGGCACCGGCCCGTTCCACCAGTTGCCCCAGCCGATCGCGAAGCCGTAGGCCCAGAAGGCGAGGCAGCCGAGCGGGTAGATCATGAAGTTCATCGCCGCGGTGTGGGCGGCGTTCTTCGCGCGGCACAGGCCCGTCTCGACGAACATGAAGCCGGCCTGCATGAACATGACGAGGAAGCCGGTGACCAGCGTCCACACCATGTTGATCGAGAACAGGTTGTGGGCGATGCGGTCGTAGAGATCGCGTGGTGGTCGAGCGAGCCGGGGACGTCGCCCTTGCCGTCGCCGGCGGGCGTGGCCCAGACGCCCGCGGCCCCGCCGGTCGGATCGGGCCAGAGCGGCTTCGCGGGATCGGTTGGCGCCCGAGAAGTAGCCGGGCAACGGCGGAGGCGTGGCGGCTTCCGCGCTCGCCGCTTCCTCGTCCGCCCGAGCCTGGCTCGGGAGCGAAACGACAGTGCCGGCTGTGGCAACAAGAGCGGCGAACAAGAAGTGGGCCCATCGAAATTTCACCGTCGTGCTCCTCGGGCCGCGAGAGGGGCCCGGCCGACGCCTAAGCAAGGGCCGGACCAACGCCGATCCGGACGAGGAACCGGCTCACCTGGGTCGTGCGCGGTCGTGAGCGCTGCTCAGCGCCCGGGCGTGCTGCTGAAATTTGATGCAAACGCTATGAGGGCCCGGCCGCCTAGAGCCGGCCGCGCCGATCTGCTAACCCCACCGCCACTTCACACGCTTCGGACCGCCCCTGCGGTCCCGGCTCCGGCCGGGTAGGGGAGGACACGGGACGAAGCGGACGCCCAACCGCGAAGGAGCACGCTTGTCCGAGGCCACCGATCCCTCCACTGCGGCCGGAGCCCGTTCCGAGCTCGCCGCCGCCCTCGAGCGCACGCCGCCTTCGGTGCGCGCGCTGCTCGAAGCGGGCGCCCACTTCGGTCACCAGACGCGGCGCTGGAACCCGAAGATGAAGCCGTTCATCTTCGGCGAGCGCAACGGCATCCACATCATCGACCTCGATCAGACCGTGCGCCGGCTGAACACGAGCCTCGACTTCCTGCGCGAGACCGTCGCCGCAGGCGGCAAGGTGCTGTTCGTCGCGCACGAAGCGGCAGGCGCAGGACATCGTGCAGCGCGAGGCGCAGCGCGCGGGCCAGTTCTACGTGAACAACCGCTGGCTCGGCGGCATGCTCACCAACTTCCGCACCGTGCGGAAGTCGATCGAGCGTTTCAAGGAGCAGCTCGGCACCGTCGGTGACGAGGAGCAGGTGAAGGAGCTGTCGAAGAAGGATCTGTCGCGGCTCAACCGCTCCGATCACGAAGTACAAGAAGTCGCTCGACGGCATCCAGGAGATGACGCGGGCCTGCCGGACGCGCTGTTCGTGATCGACGTGGGTTGCGAACACATCGCGGTGTCGGAGGCGCGGCGACTCGGCATTCCGATCGTCGGCGTGGTGGACACGAACGGCGAGCCGGCCGGCATCGACTTCGTGGTGCCCGGCAACGACGAC
>CAVQUJ010000009.1:0-22801 GCA_963716895.1 uncultured delta proteobacterium | reverse complement strand
GCACCATCGAGGACCTCGAGGCGATCCGCGCGTGGGCCGGCCGGGGCACACGCGCGGCGCGTGATCGGCGGCGGCCTGCTCGGGCTCGAGGCGGCGAAGGCGCTGCGCGACCTCGGCCTCGAGACCCACGTCGTCGAGTTCGCGCCGCGCCTGATGCCGCGCCAGCTCGACGGCGCCGGCGGCGAGGTGCTGCGCGCGCGCATCGAGGCGCTCGGCGTGCACGTGCACGTCGGCGCGAGCACCGAGGCGCGTCGCTCGGCGACGGCGCAGGCGTGCGCGGCGCTGCGCTTCGCCGACGGCGGCGAGCTGCGCGGTCGACCTGGTGATCGTCTCCGCCGGCATCCGGCCGCGCGACGAGCTCGCGCGCGGCGCGGCCTCGCGGTCGGCGAGCGCGGCGGCATCGTCGTCGACGACGAGCTCGCGCACGAGCGACCCGCGACGTCTTCGCGATCGGCGAGTGCGCGCTGCACGCGCGGCATGGTCTACGGGCTGGTCGGCGCCGGGCTACGAGATGGCCGACGTCGCTGGCCGGCGTCTCGCGGCGGCGACGACGCCGCCGCTTCACCGGCGCCGACCTGTCGACCAAGCTCAAGCTGCTCGGCGTCGACGTCGCGAGCTTCGGCGACGCGTTCGCCGACGAGGCGCTCGGCGCCAGCGCCCGACAGCGTCGTCTTCGACGACCGCGCGCGCGGCGTCTACCAGAAGCTCGTGCTCTCGGCCGACGGCCGGCGCCTGCTCGGCGGCATCCTGGTCGGCGACGCGACGCCGTATCGCGCGCCTGCTCCAGCTGCTGCGCGAAGGGCGGCGCGTGCCCGAGCGCGCCGCAGGAGCTGCTCTTCGGCGCGAGCGGCGGCGCCGGCGGCGCGACGGCGTGCCGGCGACGACGACGCAGGTCTGCTCCTGCAACAACGTCACCGAGGGGCAGCTGCGCGCGCGCCATCCGCGACGCAGCGAGCTCACCGACGCTCGGCGGCGTCAAGGCGTGCACGCGGGCCGGCACCGGCTGCGGCGGCTGCGTGCCGCTCGTGCAGCACGATCCTCGACGGCGAGCTGGCCGCGGCCGGGCGCGCGCGGCGGCGAACACCTCTGCGAGCACTTCGCCTACACGCGCCAGGAGCTGTTCCAGATCGTGAAGCTCGGCGCATCGACGAGCTTCGACGCGCTGCTCGCGAGCCACGGCAGCGGCGCCGGCTGCGAGATCTGCCGGCCGGCCGTCGCGTCGATCCTCGCCAGCATGTGGAACGACCTCGTCCTCGAGCACGCGACACGATCCAGGACACCAACGACCGCTTCCTCGCCAACATCCAGCGCGGCGGCACCTACTCGGTGGTGCCGCGCATCCCGGGCGGCGAGATCACGCCCGAGAAGCTGATCGTGCTCGGCGAGGTCGCGAAGCGCTTCGACCTCTACTGCAAGATCACCGGCGGCCAGCGCATCGACCTGCTCGGCGCGCGCGTCGAGCAGCTGCCCGACATCTGGGAGACGCTCGTCGACGCCGGCTTCGAGAGCGGCCACGCCTACGGCAAGGCGATGCGCACGGTGAAGAGCTGCGTCGGCTCGACCTGGTGCCGCTACGGCGTGCAGGACTCGACCGCGCTCGCGATCCGCATCGAGGAGCGCTACCGCGGCATCCGCGCGCCGCACAAGCTCAAGTCGGCGGTCTCGGGCTGCATCCGCGAGTGCGCCGAGGCGCAGAGCAAGGACTTCGGCGTCATCGCCACCGAGAAGGGCTGGAACCTCTACGTCTGCGGCAACGGCGGCACGCAAGCCGCGCCACGCCGACCTGCTCGCCGCCGACGTCGACGAGGAGACGCTGCGTCCGCTTCATCGACCGCTTCCTCATGTACTACATCCACACCGCCAACCCGCTCGAGCGCACCGCGCGCTGGCTCGAGCGCTGGACGGCGGCATCGACTACCTGCGCACGTGATCGTCGACGACGCGCTCGGCATCGCGCGCGAGCTCGAGCGCGACATGCAGCAGCTCGTCGACACGCTACGAGTGCGAGTGGGCAGCAGGTGGTGCGCGATCCCGGAGCGCCGCGCGCTTCCGCCACTTCGCCAACACGCCGAGCCCGACGACAGCGCTGCGCTTCGTCGAGGAGCGCGGCCAGAAGCGGCCCGCGGACTGGCCGGCGAGGCGCTGCCGCCCGCGCCCGCGCCGCGACGTGCCGGACGACGAGCTGGGTGCCGCGTCGCGCGCGTCGCCGACGTGCCGCGCGACGGCGGCGTCACGGTCGCGCTACGGCGACGTGCAGATCGCGCGTCTTCCACTTGCCGCGACGCGGCGCCTGGTACGCGACGCAGGCCGACTGCCCGCACCGCGGGCGACATGGTGCTCGGCCGCGGCCTGCTCGGCGACGCAGGGCGGGCCGGCCGAAGGTCGCCTGCCCGCTGCACAAGAAGACGTTCTCGCTCGAGACGCGGCGACGGGCTCTCGGATCCGGAGCTCCGGATCGCGACGTTCCCCGTGCACGTCGAGGACGGAATGGTGTACGTGAAGCTGCCGCCGCGCGAGCGGTGCTGCGCGGGAGTGCTAACCTGCGGAGCGGGATGCGACTGATCCTGCGTGGCGCTGCTCGCGCCCGGAGCGCGCTGGCCCGGCGCCGCCGCCGCCCAGGCATCGCCCGACGGCTTCTTCGCGACGCCGACCGTCTACTGGAAGTCCGGCGACCACCGCATCGACCTCGGGCCGCGACGCGCGTCGCGCACCGAGGGCTGGGCACGCCTTCGCCGACGACACCGACTGGTACACGGGCACGCGCACGCGGGTGCACGCTGCAGTACAGCTGGCGCGAGGAGATTCCTCGTCGTCGGCGAGTTCCAGGACGTGCGGCTCCACGGCATGGACGCGACGGCACCGGCGCGCTCGCGAACTACCGCAACGCGAACGACGGCGAGAGCACAGCGCCCACGGCGACGACCTGCGCACGCTCTACGTCGAGCTCCGGCCGCTCGGATGAGCTTCCTGCGCGTCGGGCGCCAGGACGTGAAGCTCGGCAGCCAGGAGGTGCTCTACCCGGAGCCCAACTGGCGCTACCTCAAGACCGCGCGGCTCGGCGAGCGGCTGGTCGGCACCGTCGGCTGGAGCCACGTCGAGCGCGCCTACGACGGCTTCGCGGCGGCCGTCGACGTGGCCGGCGTCGCAGCTGCTACGGCTTCGGCGCGCGGCCGACGCACGGGCGTCTTCGAGGCGGAGGACGCGTACCGCCCGCTCCACGACATCTTCGTCGGCGGCGCCACGCGACCGGCGAGCGCGGCACGCTGCTCGCGAACGACGAGCTCGGGCTGTTCGGGCTCGACTACGACGACACCGGCCGGTGTCGCGCGGCGGGCTCGCCGACCCGGTCTCGGTCGACACGTTCGGCGCGCACTGGCTCGGCGTGTATCCGTGCGGGCCGGGCAACGTCGGACGTGCTGCTCTGGGGCGCGTACCAGGGCGGCGACTACAACGCCTCGACCAGAGCGCCGTGTGCCGGCATCGTCGAGCTCGGCTACCAGCTCCCGAACGTGTTCGCGAAGCCGTGGCTGCGCATCGGCGTGAACGTCGCGTCCGGCGACGACGACCCGACCGACGGCGACCACGAGACGTTCTTCAACATGCTGCCGACGCAACCACCTCTACTACGGCTTCGCCGACCAGCTCGCGTTCCAGAACCTGATGGACTCCTTCGTGCAGCTGCGCCTCGCGCCGCATCCGATGCTCGCGCTCAACCTGTTCGTGCATCAGTTCCGGCTGCTCGAGCAACGACGACAGCCGCTACTCCGGCACCGGCGCCTACGACGACACGGCCTTCGGCTTCACCGCCTCGCCGTCGAACGGCCACACGCAACGTCGGCACCGAGTACGACGTGGTCGCGACCCTCACGCCGCACAAGGCCGTGACCCTCGAGGTCGGCTTCGCAGTGGCTCGACGGCGGCGCGGTCTTCCAGACCTCCGCCGAGCGCAACGTCGGACTTCGGCTACGTGTCGCTGGAGCTGCGGTACTAGGCGTCTACCCGCCCGCGAGAGAGCTGACCCACCGTCGGTTTCGACGTGCCGTACTCGTTGAAGCTCGCGAACCGGAAGTAGCCCGGCGAGCCGCGGTTCAGGAACGCCATCTCGAGCGCGACCTGTCCACCGGGCAGCTCCACCGGAACCATCAGCGGGCCCCACGCCGTGTGGTCCGGCGCGTACTGCGTGTACCGCATCTGGAGCCCGTCGGCGGTGAGGACGATGCCGCCGAAGGCGATGTAGCCCGCGTCCGCGAGCGCGCCGCCCGAGCCGACGCGGTAGATGCGGATCCCGTCGACGCCTTTCGCGATGAAGTCGGGAATCAGGATGTGGAGCCGCACAGGGCCGCATCCGCAGAGCAGCAGCGGGAGCGCGAGAACGGCGAGCGCGAGAGCAAGGCGAGTCCGGGCCATGGCTGAATCTCCCCCCTCGAGAAATCAGCGTCCGGGTGGCAAGGCGTGCGCAGTTTCGCGGCAGGCGCCGGCCGGTGCTGTGACGACGGTACGAGGGTTGGCGTGACCGGAGTCACGAGAACGGCGTCAGCGCCGTCGGGCCATCACCATCTGGACCGCGCACCAGGCCGCGCAGATCGCGAGGCCGCCGGCCTCGCGCGGCTCTTCGTCGTCGGGCGCGAGCATGTGCCAGTGCTCGAACGCTTGCGCACGCGCGCGGACCAGGCTGGGCGCCCAGAGCGCGAACAGCGCGAGGTAGATCACGAGGCGACCGCGTTCGCGCGGAACGACAAGCGGCCCCGCGCGCCGCACCACGCGAGCCACGCGGCGAGCCCGTAGATCGGCATCCACAGGTACGGATCCGGGTCGTTGTACTGGACCGCGAGCGAAACCAGGAACAGCACGCACATCAGCGCCGCCGCGCCGCGGAACCCCCAGCCCGGGTTCATTACAGGACGGCCGCGCGCTGCCGGCGATTCACGTAGAAGTAGATCGCCGCGAAGCTCATCAGCAGCGTCGTGCCGAGCGCGGCGCCGAAGGGCCAGTTGCGCGCGGTCTTGAACTGGTTCTCGATGATGTTGCCGATCATGTCCACGCGGCCGCCGCCGAGGATGTCGTTCACCGCGTAGATGCCGAGCGCCGGAACGAACACGAGCAGCACGCCGGCGGCGATGCCCGGCGAGGTGAGCGGCACGATCACGCGCGAGAACGCGCGCAGCGGCCCGGCGCCGAGGTCGAGCGCCGCCTCGATCAGCGCGCCGTCGAGCTTCTCCACGCTGGTGTAGATCGGCAGGATCATGAACGGCAGGAACGTGTAGACGAGGCCGATCACCACCGCGCCCGGCGTGTAGAGCATCTCGAGCGGCTCCGCGATCAGCTGCAGCTGCATCAGCAGCGAGTTCAGCAGGCCCTCGCTCTTCAGGATCGTGACCCAGGCGTAGGTGCGGATCAGGAAGCTCGTCCAGAACGGCACCATCACCAGCCATGAGCAGCAGGTTGCGCCAGCGCTCGTCGGCGCGCCCGATCAGGTAGGCGACGGGGTAGCCCGAGAGCAGGCAGATCACGGTGGTGAGGGCCGCGTACTCGATCGAGCGGACCACGATCGACATGTAGTCGCCGACACCGGCGTAGTTCTCGAGCGTGAAGTCGAGCACCACGCCGCCGAGCGTGCCGCGCTTGGCGAAGCTGTAGACCAGCATGATCGCGGCGGGCGCCACCACGAAGGCGACCGCCCACACGATCAGCGGGGCCAGCAGCAGCCACCCGATCCGGCCGGGGGGCTTGCCGTGGCCCGTCGTCGCCGCGGCGACGCCGGTTGCTGCCTGGGGCACGAGGCCTCCTCCTCTTCCGCTCAGCCGCCGCTCTTCGCCTTCAGGTCGGTGAACATCTTGTCCACCTCGGACGCCATCGGCCCGATGTCGCGGAACGTCGAGAGCTTCGGGTTGCCGGGCGGATAGCTCGCCTCGTTCGCGAGCTCGGCCGGCGTGAGCAGCTTCCGCGCCGCGAGATTCGGGTTCGTGTAGGGGAACTCCTTGGAGATCTGGGCGCTCACGTCGGGGCGCAGGATGTAATTGATGAACTTGTGCGCGGTCTCGACGTTCGGCGCGCCCTTCGGGATGGCGAGGTTGTCGATGAACATGTGCGCGCCTTCCTTCGGGAGCACGTAGCGGAACTTCTTCCCCTGTTCCTGGATCAGGATGGCGGCCTCGCCCGACCAGACGACGCCGAGATCGACGTCCCCGTTCAGCAGCGCGGTCTTCGGGCTGTCCGAGTCGTAGACCTTCACCAGCGGCAGCCATTTCGCGATGGTGGGCCGCACCTTCTCGAGGTTGGGCTTCGTCACCGCCTGGGGGTCGAGGCCGTCCGTCGCGAGCGCCCACGTCACCACCTCGAGCGCGTCGTCGAGGATCACGATGCGGCCCTTGTGCTTCGCCTGGAAGACGTCGGTGTAGCCGGTGATCGGATCCTTGACCTTCTCGGTGTTGTACACGATGCCGACGGTGCCCTGCATGTAGGGCACGCTGTACTCGAGCTTCGGATCGTGCGGCTGGCCCCAGTACTCCTTCCCGATGTTCTTCAGGTTCGGGAGCTTGGCGTGGTCGAGCTTGACCAGCTGCTTCTCCTTCACCAGCGCCTCGATCGTGTACTCGGAGGGCTGGATCAGGTCGTAGCTGGCCGCGCCCGACACCAGCTTCGCGAGCATCTCCTCGTTCGAGGCGTACGTCTCGTAGTTGACCTCGATACCGGTCTCCTTGGTGAAGCCATCGAGCACCGCCTGCGGCACGTACTCCGACCAGGCGAACAGGTTGAGCTCCTCGCCGGCCGCCGGCAGCGCCGCTCCGCATGAGGCCCACCAGCGCGGTGAGCACGAGACATGCGAATCGATTCATGGCTTCCCTCCCTTCAGGGATTCCGGCGCCGAAGCGCCTCGGTAGCGAACACCGCAAACACCGTGAACAGCACGAACACGGTCGAGATCGCGTTGAGCGACGGATCGAGGCCCTTCTTCACGCGCCCGAAGATCTCGAGCGGCAGCGTGCGCGTGCGCGCGCTGGCGGTGAAGTAGGTGACGATCAGCTCGTCGAGCGACAGCGTGAACGACATCAGCGCGCCGGAGACGATCGCGGGCATCAGGTAGGGGACCATCACCTTGCTGGAAGGCCTGGATCGGCGTGGCGCCGAGGTCGAGCGCGGCCTCTTCCAGCGCCGGCTCGAGGCCCGCGAGCCGCGCCTGCACCGCCGCCATCACGAACGGCGCGCAGAACGTGACGTGCGAGATCACGATCGTGGTGTAGCCGAGCTGGAGGCCGATCGTGACGAACAGGATCAGCAGGCTCACGCCGAGGATGACCTCGGGGACGATCATGGGCAGGAAGACCAGCGTCTCGAGGAAGTTGGCGCCGCGGTAGCGATAGCGGTGAAGCAGCCAGGCGCCGGCCGTGCCGATCAGCACCGACGCGACCGTGGTGGCGGACGCCACGATCACGCTGTTCTGGAGCGAGCGCACCAGCACGCGATCGTCGAGCAGCGCCTTGTACCAGTCGAAGGTGAAGCCGGTCCAGACGATGTTGAGGCGCGACTCGTTGAACGAGAACAGGATCAGGATGCCGATCGGCAGGTAGAAGAAGAGCAGCACGAAGCCGGTCCACGCGGTGAAGAGCCGGTTCACCCAGTTCATGCCGCCGGTCTCCTAGCCATGCACGGCCAGTCGCCGCGTCGAACGTGGCGAGGTGCACGGCCACCACCTTCGTGACGTCGGGCGTGTAGCCGCCGGCGAGCACCCACGCGACGGGCAGTCCCTCGCGCCGCGCCCACGCGAACACCATGCGGTCGCGCTCGCGCAGCGCCGCGAGGTCGAGGTCGAGCGGCGAGTAGGGATCTTCCTTGTACGGGTCGGCGCCGGCCTGGTAGAGCACGAGGTCGGGCCGCCCGTACGCGAGGATCGCCTTGGTGCCGCGCTCGAGCGCATCGAACAGGGCCTCGCGCCCGCTCCCGTTCGGGAGCGCGAAGGACACGTGATTCCGCCCGTCCGTGTGCCGGACGTTCTCGACGTCCTGATACGGCTTGTTTCCCCAGTAGTCGTTGCCGTAGATCGAGCAGTTGAACAGCCAGGGGCGCGCCGCGCACAGCGAGGCGGTGCCGTTGCCGTAGTGGAGGTCGAGGTCGAGCACCGCGACGGTGCGGATGCGGCCGGCCGCGCGCAGCGCCTCGGCCGCGACCACGAGCCCGTTGAACGTGCAGAAGCCTTCGCCGTGATCGGCGTGCGAGTGGTGGAAGCCGCTCGCGAGCGCCGCGGCGAGGCCGTCGTCGAGCGCGCGCGCAGCCGCGGCCAGCGAGCCGCCGTTCGTGAGCAGCACCGAGGGCCAGAGCGCCGGCGACCACGGGAACTTCTGCGACTCGGCGAGCGCGCGCGGCTCGCCGCTCCGCACGGCCTCGACGTACGCAGCCGTGTGGACGCGGCGCAACGCCTCGGGCTCGATCGGAGCCGGCGCCTCCACGCGCACGCCCGCGCGGCCCGCGAGCCCATCCGCCACCAGCTGGAACTTCCGCATCGGCATCACGTGATCGCCGATCGGGGCCGCGAAGCCCGGGTGGTGGAAGGCCGTGATCACGCCGTCGGTGGTAGCAAGCGGAAGGTCGGGGTGCGAGCGGTCCACTCCGCCGCCGCCGCGCGCAGCGGATCGAGCGCCACGGCCGGCACATGGACGCCGTAGACCGCATAGAGCGATTCGACCACCGCCGCGACTTCGGCCGCCGGCAGCGCCCTCTCGTCCTCGCGTCCGACGCGGCGCAGCACGAGGCAGAGTGGGATGGGCCGGGGCTCTTCGCCGGCGAGCTGCTCGGGGGGCCGGAAGTCCGGCTGCGCATACGGCGCCGCAGCCGGGTCGAGCTTCGAGAAGCCGGCGCGCTCGTAGGAGCGGAGCCGCGCCATCCGTCCTTTGTCGGCCGGGTCGGGCGGCTCCATCTCGGCCACGAGCACGATCTCGGTGCCGGCGGCGCAGCCGGCGGCCACCGCCGCGCGACGCGCCGCCGCGAGGGGCAGCGCGCGCAGCCACGCCGCAAGGCCTCCGCCGCGCTCCGCCGGCAGCACGAGCGCGTGCGAGAGGTGGACCACCACCGGGCCGTGCCGCGGGCGGCCCCGCGCGTCGAGGCGCACGACGGCGCTGTGGTCGCGCAGCGCCGCGAGAACACCCGCCTGGCGCAACACCAGCAGCTCGTAGGCGAGGATGACGCTCCCGACGGGCCGGGTGGGCTCCCACCTGAGCCGATCTTCGATCACGCGGCCCACCTCCATCTCGCCGCGTCCGCCGAACTCCCGCCAGAGCTCCCGGTAGGCGGGCGCGAAGTCGGGGTCGGCCGCGTTTCGCACGCGCCGCACGCCGAGATCGGACCAGTCGCGCTCGAGGACGAAGCGGTCGCCCGGGGCGAGGTCGTCGGGGCGCAGAGCCGGATCCACGGGGAGCCGATAGCACGCTGGCGGCGCGCCGCCCGCCGTGCTCCACTCGCGGGATGACGGCCTTCGACCTCAGTGCTCTGCGTCGGCTCGACGAGGCGCACCACCTCCATCCCTTCACCGACCAGCGCGCCATGCACAAGGCGGGCACGCACGTGATCCGCTCGGCGCACGGCTCGACGCTGGTGGACGAGGAGGGGCGCGAGATCCTCGACGGGCTCGCGGGCCTGTGGTGCACGAACGTGGGCTACGGGCGCACGGAGATCGCGGCGGCTGTGGCCGAGCAGATGAAGGCGGTGGCGTTCTACCCGTCCTTCTTCAATACGACCACGGAGCCGGCGATCCGCCTCGCAGCGCGCCTCGCTGCGCTCGCCCCTGCACACCTGAACCACGTCATCTTCAGCAACTCCGGCTCCGAGGCGAACGAGTCGGCGCTGAAGCTGATCCGCGGCTACTGGAAGCTCCGCGGCCGGCGCGAGAAGACGAAGATCCTGTCGCGCACCTTCGCCTACCACGGCGTCGGCATCGCCACGACCAGCCTGACGGGGCTGCCGAGCTGCCTCGAGCCTTTCGATCTGCCGCTGCCCGGCTTCCTTCACGTGCCGGGGCCGCTCGCCTACGGCACGGGCAAGAGCCCCGAAGAGTACGGGCGCTGGTGCCTCGAGGAGACGGAGCGCACGATCGCGCGCGAGGGCGCCGGCACGATCGCCGCATTCTTCGCCGAGCCGGTGCAGGGCGCGGGCGGCGTGATCGTGCCGCCGGCCGGGTACCTGAAGGCGCTGCGCGAGCTGTGCCGCCGCCACGAGATCCTGTTCGTGGCCGACGAGGTGATCACCGGCTTCGGGCGGCTCGGCGCGTGGTTCGCCTCGGACCTCTGGTCGCTCGAGCCCGACTTCATGACGCTCGCGAAGGGCATCACCAGCGGCTACATCCCGCTCGGCGCCACCATGGTGAGCGACGAGATCGCCGAGGCGCTCGCGGGCGGCGGCTACCTCGCGCACGGCTTCACCTACACCGGGCACCCCGTCTCGTGCGCGGCGGGCCTCGCGAACCTCGAGATCCTCGAGCGCGAGAAGCTGATCGAGCGCGTGCGCGACGACGTGGGTCCGCGCTTCCTGGCCTCGCTCAACAACCTCGCCTCGCATCCCGCGGTCGCCGAGGTGCGAGGCTTCGGGCTGATCGGCGCGCTCGAGCTGCGCCGCCCGCCGAAGGGCCCGTTCGCCGCGACCGCGCCGAACATGCTCGGCCCCGCCGTGCACAACCTCGCGCGGGAGGAGGGCGTGATCGTGCGCGGCATCCGCGACCTGGTGGCGATGTCGCCGCCCTTCGTGGTGACGCACGCCGAGCTCGAGCGCATGTTCACGCTGCTCACGCGGGCGCTCGATCGCATGTGGGGCTGAGGAGGCCGCCTCAAGCGCCATCCCCGGAGGCCCGATGAGGGAAACCCGGAGGTGAACGCGTGGGGTTCATCGCAGGCTTCCACACGGTCGCGACTCTCGTCTTCGTCGCCGGCTCCGCGCTGGTCGCCACCCGGCTGCTCGGGCTCGCGCGGCGCACCGGCCAGGAGCCGGAGCTGCTCCTCGGCGCGGCCATCGGCTGTACCGCCGTGCTCGGCTACGGTGTGCTCATCGCCAACATCCTGTTGCGCGGCACGACCCCGCCGGAGCAAGCGCCGGCGCTCGTCGTCTTCCTGACCGGGGCCGGCAAGACCGTCCACGACTTCGGCGTGACGCTGTTCCTCGTCTTCGTCGTCCGCGTGTTCCGGCGCGACGAAGCCTGGGCAAAGGCGCTCGCCGGCGGGATGATGGCCCTGCTGTGGGGCGGCCTCGTCGCCGGCGCAGTGAGCGGGAGCTTCCGCTACGACTTCGCGGCCATCGGGAGCGTTCCCTGGCGGTGCGAGTACGCGGTGATCTGGACCTACTCGATCTGGAGCGCGGTCGAGTCGTATCGCTACTGGATCGCGATGCGCCGGCGCGTCGCCATCGGCCTCGCGGATCCGCTCGTCGCGAACCGCTTCTTCCTATGGGGCACCGGCTCGGTGTTCACCGTGCTCGCCACCTGGACGGCGAGCCTTCCGATCCTCTTCACCGGCGACCCGGAGACCATGGCTGCCATCACGCCAGCCGTGCGCATCGGCACCGCGATCGCCGGCCTCGGCAGCGTGAGCTGCTCGCTCTTCGCGTTCCTGCCGCCGGCCTGGTACAAGCGCCGCATCGAGCCGTATCTCACGCGCGCCGCCGCGGCGACTTCCCGGTGAGGCGCGTCCACGCCTGATAGCCGAGCCAGCGCAGCGGCTCGGGCGGGAAGGGCGTGAGGCGCTTCTGGTAGAAGGGCTGGTCGCGCCACGCCTCGTGGTTGCCCTCGTAGAGATCGGCCAGCACGCGGCCCGCGAGCAGGCTCAGCGCCACGCCGTGCCCGCTGTAGCCGAGCGCGTGATACACGTTCCGGTGTTCGCCGCGGACACCCATCGAGCAGATGCGGTCGAGCGTGAGCGCGAGCGTGCCGGCCCAGGTGTGCTCGACCTTTGCATCGGCCGCGCCGGGGAAGTAGCGCGCCAGCACTCCGCGCATGAACGGCACCGCGCGCGCCTCGGCCTCCGGCGTGGCGACCGGCGCGCCGCCGAGCCGGTAGGAGTAGGCCGCGTTGCCGCCGCCGCCGAGCAGCAGGCGCCCGCCGGGCGTGCGCGCCGCGTACGCGATGCGGTCGAGGTCGTCCGTGAAGCCGTCCCACGCGCCCCAGCCGATGCGCTGCCAGTCCGTGTCCGCGAGCGGCGTGGTTGCGAGCACGTGGGAGTGGAGCGGCAGGAGACCGAGACGGAAGAAGCCGAGCGCGGGCGTGTAGCCGTTCGTCGCCAGCACGAGCGCGCGCGCCTTCACTTCGCCGCGCTCCGTGTCGAGCACGATCTCGCGGCCGGTGCGCACGCGGCGCACGCGCGTGCCCTCGTAGACCGCGACGCCGCCGCCGCGCAGCACGGGGCGCATGCGCCTGGAGCAAGGCGAAGCCGTTGAGGCGGCCCGCGAGCGGGTCGAGCACGGCGCCCTTCGCGCCGTGGATGCCGAGCCGGCTCTCGGGCAGGTACTCGGCGGGGATGCCCGCGGCTCGTAGGAACTCGACGCGCCGGGCCGCGGCTTCGGCGCGCCGCGCGTCGGTGACGATCTCGAGCGCGCCCTGGCGCCGGAACGTGCCCGCCGGCGCGAAGCGCGTCGCGAAACCCTCCGCGAGGTCGATGCCGGCGCGCGTGGCGGCGTGGATGCGACGCGCGTCGTCGGGCGTCTTCGGCTCGACGCCATTGACCCAGTTGAGCACCTGCCCGCCGTTGCGCCCGCTCGCGCCCTGGCCGAGCACGCCGGCCTCGAGCAGCGCGATGCCGAGGCCGGGATTGCTTCGCCGCAGGTGCCACGCCGTCGAGACGCCCGTGAAGCCGCCGCCGACGATGGCGACGTCGGTCGTCAGCGGCCCGGCGAGCGGCGGAGCCGGCGCCGCAGGCGCGCTCTCGGCCACCCAGACCGAGCGATTGGGGTCGGGCTGGTCATGCACCACTCGGAACCCTTACCTTCCGCCGGCCATCATGACTCTCGGCACCCACGTCCGCCTCTGCCTCAAGGATCTCTATTCGCAGGACGTGGTGGAGATGATCGAGCGCGAGACGCGCAAGTACGAGCTCGAGTCGATCGAGCACCCCGACCATCCCGACTTCCAGCGGCGCGTTCCAGGTGCTGTGGGATGCCTTCGGCGCGTCCGGCGAGATGGAGCCCGAATCGGTGATCCGCGAGATGATGCTCGAGGATCCGACCGTGCCGATGCCGGGCGGCAGCTACGCGCGCTTCTTCCTGCTCGTCGCGCGCGACCGCGCCACGGGCGCGATCCGCGGCGTGCGCGACGGACGCGTGCTCGTGAACCCGGCCTATGCGCCCGACCTGTGCCTCGTCTACCTGTCGCACATCTACATGCTGCCCGAGGCGCGCGGCACCGTCCTCACCTACTGGCTGCGCATCGCGCCGCTCGACCTCGCGGTGAGCTACCTGCACCTGCTCCACTCGCGCGGCAAGCTCACGCTGCCCGCGCCCGACGCGCCGGGCCGCTACTTCGGCATGCGCATGGACCTGGCCGCCGAGATGGAGTATTTCAGCCCCGAGGACAGGCTCTCGTTGCAGCGCATCCTGTTCTACGGTCGCGGAGGTTTCGACGCCATCGACCCTCGACACTTCCCGTACCGTCAGCCGGACTTCCGCGATCCGAAGCAGATCGCGGAGACCGGCGATCGCCCGGTGCCCTTCATGCTGCTGCTCCGGCGCGTCGGGCGCGAGCGCGAGGCGCGCCTGCCGATCGACGAGGCGAAGGCGGTGATGCAGCTGCTCGTACGACGACTTCGCGACCTTCTGCGAGCCCACGCATCTCGCGAGCAGCCTCGACGTGGTGCTCGGCCGGCTCGAGGAACGGCGCGCGCGGGGCAAGAACGACGTCGCGCTGCTGCCGCTGCCGACCGGCGCGCGCGATCTGCGCCGGCTGAAGCCGCTGTTCCGCCACGACGTCTACAAGCGCCACTACGGCCCCGGCCCCGCCACCGACGCGGTGCTGAACGGGCCCATCGCTCGAGAGGTCGCGGCGAATCCGCATTGGCTCGACGAGCAGCTCGCGAAGCTGTCGGAGCAGCTGGCCACCACGAAGCGCTGGGTCTACGCGAGCCGCGACAAGGGCTTCGATCCCGAAGCGCCCCCCGAGCCCCCGTCGACGGAGGTACGAGCGTGACGAAGCCCATGATCTCGATCGAGCGCGTCTCGAAGCGCTACGGCGACTTCGTCGCCGTGCACGAGACGAGCTTCGAGATCGGCGCCGCCGAGTTCTTCTCGATGCTCGGCCCCTCGGGCTGCGGCAAGACCACCATGCTGCGCATGATCGCGGGCTTCGAGGAGGTGACGACCGGCGTGCTCCGCCTCGACGGCGTGGACATGGTGGGCGTGCCGCCGTACCGGCGCGCGGTGAACACCGTCTTCCAGAGCTACGCGCTCTTCCCGCACCTCTCCGTGTTCGACAACGTGGCCTTCGGGCCGCGCATCCGCGGCGGCGGAGGCGAGCGAGCTCGAGCGGCGCGTGCGCGAGATGCTCGAGATCGTGCGCCTCGGCGACTTCGCGAAGCGGAAGCCCCACCAGCTCTCGGGCGGGCAGCGCCAGCGCGTCGCGCTGGCCCGCGCGCTCGTGAACGACCCGAAGGCGCTGCTGCTCGACGAGCCGCTCTCCGCGCTCGACGCCGAGCTGCGCCGCCAGATGCAGCTCGAGCTGAAGCGCATCCAGCGCGACATCGGCATCACCTTCGTGTTCGTGACGCACGACCAGGAGGAGGCGCTCACCATGTCCGATCGCATCGCCGTGATGCGCACCGGTCACCTCGAGCAGGTGGGCACGCCCGAGGAGATCTACGACCAGCCGCAGTCGGCGTTCGTGGCGCGCTTCATCGGCAGCGCGAACCTGATCCAGGTGCAGGTGGAGCGCGCCGCCGGCGGCCGCGCGACGGTCGTCCTGCCCGGCGGCCGCCGCGCGGAAGCGCCGACCGGCGGGCGCGAGTTCGCGCCGGGCAGCGCGGCGCTGCTGATGGTGCGCCCGGAGCGCCTCCACGTGGGCGCCGGCGGAGCCCGGGCCCGGGCACGCCGGCCTGCCCGTCACGTGCACCGATCTCGTGTTCCAGGGCGCGCAGCTGCGCTGCGCGCTGACGGCGGCGGGAACCGAGCTCGTGGCCCAGCTCGAATCC
Organism: uncultured delta proteobacterium; assembly: GCA_963716895.1. Classification (GTDB taxonomy): domain Bacteria; phylum Myxococcota_A; class UBA9160; order UBA9160; family UBA6930; genus JBFIYM01. Next base: position 7,655 of record CAVQUJ010000009.1, on the reverse strand, counting down.
GACGAGCCGCGGCAGGGTGTACAGCCCGGCGCGGCGCTCTGGGTCAGCTGGCCCGTCGACGGATCGCGGCTGCTCCAACCGGAAGCCGCGCCCGCCTCCGACGCGGCGTAGCTACTCCTTGGCCTTCTTCGCCTCGTCCTCGTGCAGCTTGGCGAGGGCGTCGAACTCCTTCGCGATCTTCTCCTGATCCTTGGCGATCTCCTTGCAGTGGTTCGCGCCCGTCTGGCTGCCCCCGGACTTCCCGCCGAGGTACGCGCGACTCATCTGCTCGTGGCGCTTCGCCAGCGAGCGCGCCTGCGCGGCATCCTCCTTGTACTGCATCGCGAGCGCCTCGTGCTCGGCCTTGGTGTGAGCACTCTCGATCATCTTCTCCTCGGACGACCCCGTCTCCTGGGCGACGGCGAAGACCGGCGCGAGCGCGAGCGTTCCGAGCAGAAGTGCGACGACGAAACTGCGGTTCATTGGACCCTCCGTTGGTGGGAGCGCAAGGCGTGCTGCCACGCTCCCTCGACCAATACGGGGCCCAGGTCGATGTGTGACAAGGCGTAGCTGTCCGAGTGGTCACCCTCTCCGCCCAGCAACCCGTAAAGTCATGTGATGAGCACCCTCGCGCCCGAACCGGGGCGCTCGATGCCACTTCCGCCCATCGCCTACCTCGTCTGGCGCGGCGGGCAGTTGAGGAAGACGTGGCGCGAGACCTCGCCTCCGCTCGCGTAGCGCCGGGCCACGGCGACGCGCCGGCCTGGCATGCGCTCGCTTCGGAGGAAACGCTGCGTCGCCTGGCGAGCTCGCTCGCGGGTCTCGGCCGCGACGAGGTGGAGGCGCGGCGCGCCCGCTACGGAGCGAACACGCTCGTGGAAGCGCGGCGCCCGGGGCCGCTCGCGATCTTCGTGAGCCAGTTCCGGAGCCTGCTCGTCTGCGTCGCTGCTCGTCGCGGCCGTGCTCGCGGGCCTGCTCGGCGAGTGGATCGACGGCGCGGCAATCCTCGCGATCCTGGTGCTGAACGCCGCGATCGGCTTCTCCAGGAGTGGCGCGCCGAGCATGCGATCGCGGCGCTGCGCGCGCCTGACCGCGCCTCACGCGCAGGTGCGGCGCGCAGGCGCCGTGAGCGCGGTCGCCGCCGCATCCGAGCTGGTGCCGGGCGACATCGTGCTCCTCGATGCAGGCGACCTCGTGCCCGCCGATCTGCGCCTGCTCGACGCCTCTTCGCTGCGCTGCGAACGAAGCTGCGCTGACCGGGGAGTCGGAGCCGGTGGACAAGACGGCGCGGGGCGCTCGGCCGCGTGGATCTCCCACTCGGCGATCGCTCGAATCTCGGCTTCATGGGCACGAGCGCGGTCGCTGGCGCCGGCTCGGGTGTCGTGGTCGCGACCGGGATGGACGACCGAGCTCGGCCGGATCGCGCACCTGATCGCGGAGGCGGCCGCCTCCGAGGAGCGGTGGAACTCCGCTCGAGCGCCGGCTGCCAGGTGTTCGGTCGCGTGCTCGTGTGGGCGTGCGTCGGCATCGTCGCGCTGCTCTTCGCGCTCGGGCTGATGCGGGGCCTCCCGCTGCTCGACCTCGCGCTCACCTCGATCAGCCTGGCGGTGGCCGCGGTGCCCGAGGGGCTGCCCGCCGTGGCGACCGTGGCGCTGGCGCTCGGCGTGGCGCGCATGGCGCGCCGGCGCGCTCTCGTGCGCCGCCTCCCCGCGGTCGAGACGCTCGGCTCGGCGAACGTCATCTGCACCGACAAGACGGGCACGTTGACGGTCGGCGAGATGACCGTGCGGGAGCTCCGCGTGGGCGACCACGCGTTCCGCGTCGACGGCGAGGGCTACGGACCCGGGGGCCGTGTCGCTCCACGGCGAGCGCGAGCTCGATCCCGCAGAGGCCTCGCTGCTCGAGAGCTCCTGACCGTCTGTCGTGCGGCTGCAACGACGCGAACCTCTCGCACGAGGACGGCGAGCTGGAAGGTGGTCGGCGATCCCGACCGAGGGCGCGCTGCTCGCGCGCGCGCGCCAAGCTCGACGTGCGGCGCGACGACGATCGAGCCGCGCTGCCCGCGCCTGCGCGAGCGGCCCTTCGACGCCGCGCGCAAGCGCATGAGCGTGCGCCCGCGCGCGTCGGGGAAGACGCGCTGCGCATTCTCGTGAAGGGCGCGCCCGAGGCGATCCTCGAGCGCTGCGACTCGCCTCGCGGACCGCGTGCGGGTGTACGCCGCTCGGTCCGACGACCGCGCGCGGATCGCCGCGCAGCAGGCGGACGCTGCTCGCCAGCGATGCGCTGCGCGTGCTCGCGGCCGGCGTATCGCGATCGCGAGCCGCGAGGACGTCGCGGCGCGGCCGCCGACGAGGTCGAGCAGGGCCTCGTGTTCGTCGGGCTCGTCGGGCATGTACGACCCGCCGCGCCCCGAGGCGCGCGAGGCGGTGGCCCGCTGCCGTGACGCCGGGATCCGCGTCGTCATGATCACCGGGGATCATCCGCAGACCGCGCGTCGCCATCGCGCAGCGAGCTCGGCATCGCGAGCGCGGCGACGACGCTCGCTGAGCGGTCCCGAGCTCGAGGCGCTCTCGCGACGCAGGCGCTGGCGAGCCGCGTCGAGCGGTCGTCCGTCTACGCGCGCGTGACGCGCCGAGCACAAGCTCCGCATCGTCCGCGCCTGGAAGGCCGCGGCGCGGTCGTCGCCATGACCGGGGACGGCGTGAACGACGCCCCTGCCCTCCGGGGCGCCGACATCGGCATCGCCATGGGCGGCACCGGCACCGAGGTGACGAAGGAGGCCTCGGACATGATCGTCACCGACGACGACTTCGCGTCCATCGTCGCCGCCGTCGAGGAGGGCCGCGGCATCTTCGACAACATCCGCAAGACCCTCCAGTACCTGCTCGCGGGAAACACGGCCGAGCTCGCTGGTGATGACGGCGTGCATCGCGGCCGGCCTTCCGATTCCGCTGCTCCCGATCCACCTGCTCTGGATCAACCTGGTGACCGACGGGCTTCCGGCGCTCTGCCTCGCGACGGACCCGATCGACCCCGACGTGATGCGGCGGCCGCCGCGCCGCCGCGGCGAGTCGCTCGCGGATCGCCGTGCGCTCGTCGCGATCCTGTCGACGGGCTTCCTCACCGCCGCCGCGACGATCGCCGTCTACGTCTACGGGCTGCGCGCCGAGGGCGAGCTCGAGGCGCGCACGCACGCCTTCGCCGTGCTCGTGTTCGCGGAGCTGCTGCGCGCCTTCGGCGCGCGCAGCGAGACGAAGCCGATCTGGAGGATGGGGCTGCTCGAGAACGCGCGGCTCAGCGCGGTCGTGGCGGTGTCGTTCGCGCTCCAGATCGCGGCGCACCACGTCGAGCCGCTGCGCTCCGTTCTCCAGACGGCGATGCTGCCCTGGTCCGAGTGCGCGGCGCTCGTCGGCGTCGCGCTGGTTCCGATCGTGCTGCTCGAGCTCGCGAAGGTGTCTCGTCGAGGAGGAAGCGACCATGACCAGGCTCGCTCGGCTGTTCATCGGGGCCCTCGCACTCGCCGGAGCTCTCGGAGTCGCCGGTGTGCTCGCGTTCGCGTGGAGGGGCGTCTCCGCGCGGGACGGCCCTCGGCCTTCGAGGTCTGGTCGCCCGCTCGGCGCGCCACTTCCTGATCCCCGTCCCCGGCGCGCGCAGCGGCGAATCCGCTGGCTGCGGAGCCCCGAGCTTCTCGCGCGTGCGGAGGATCACTTCGCCGACCACTGTGCGCTCTGTCACGGGTACGACGGCCACGGCGACACGCCGACCGGTCGCGGGCTCCATCCGCGCGTCCCCGACCTGACGCTCGCTGCGACGCAGGACCTGTCCGACGGCGAGCTGTTCTGGATCATCGAGAACGGGGTCAAGCTGACGGGCATGCCGGCCTTCGGCGAAGAGTCGTCGGAGGACGACGATCACGCCTGGCAGCTGGTGCTCTGGATCCGGCGGCTGCCCGCACTGACGCCGGAAGAGATCGAAGGCGAATCGAGCGCGAGCACGGCCCCGCTCGCGCACACCCATCACCACGAGAGGTAGAGCCGTGCTCGTACGCGACCCCGTGTGTGGGATGATGGTCGATCCGGACCAGACGCTCTGGCGCGAGTCGCACGAGGGCACCACGTACTTCTTCTGCAATCCGCGCTGCGCGGGGAAGTTCCGCGCGCGCTCCGGCGCACTACGTCGAGGCGCTGGCCGTGATCTGGGAGCGCCAGCCGCCGGCCGCGGGGCGGACCGAGCGCGTGCGTCGCCAGTACCGGCGCAACGTGCGCTGGTACGACCTCGCGGTGGAGCGCGCCGACGGCGCGGCTGCGCGCCGAGGCGGTCGCGCGGCTCGGCCTCGGCGAGGGCGCGCGCGTCCTCGACCTCGGCTGCGGCACCGGACTCAGCCTCCCGCTCCTGCGCGCCGCGGTCGGCGCATCTGGCGCCGTGTACGGAGTCGATCTCAGCCCCGACATGCTCGCGGCGGCGCGTCGCCGCTGCAGCGCAGGCCGGCTGGACGAACGTCCACTGATCGAAGCCGACGCCGAGCGCTTCGAGCTACCGGAGCCGCTGGACGGACTGCTCTGCTTCTACACCAACGACATCCTGCTCTCGCCGACCGCGCTGCCTCGCGCGTTCGGCTTCCTGCGCCCCGGCGCGCGCGTCGTGGCCGCGGGCGCGAAGCTGGCGCGCGGCTGGCGCGGTGCGCTCGTGAACCCGCTGACGCGTGCCTACTCCGGCCTCGCCATCACGCGCGCACTCGTGCGACGAGCCCTACGCGAGGCTGCGCGAGCGCCTCGCCGGCTTCCACGTCGAGGAGCGTGGGCTCGGCTCGCAGTACCTCGCCTGGGGGATTCACCAGCCGTAGGCTGCGCGTCGAGGCGCGCGGCCAGTGCCCCGCGCCGCAAGTCGCTCGTGGCAGCTCGGACCCGTCCGGAGGCTCCACGTCGCGCTGGGCGGCCGGGCTGGCAGCCGGCACGCGTCGTGCAGCGTCCGCCTTGTCACGAAAGGAGAGCTCGACGTATGCGTGAACGAGAGGTGCCGGATGAGCTCCTGATGGAGCGCTACGCCGACGGAGACGCGAACGCCTTCGACGAGCTCTTCCGGCGCTACGAGGGGAGGGCGTACGCGTTCTTCCTCGCGCGAACCCGCTCCCCCGAGCGCGCCCGGGACCTGTATCAGGAGCTGTTCCTGCGCATCCATCGCGCGCGCGGGTCCTACGACGCCCACCGTCCCTTCACACCGTGGCTGTTCCAGATCGCCCGTCGCCTCCTCGTGGACGAGCTGCGCCGCGCCCATCATTCCCGCGAGGTGCCCCTCGAGGAGCGCGAGCCCTGCGCCGAGCGACCGGGAGGCGAGGCCGAGCTCGCGGATCGCGAGCGGGTGGGCGAGGTGCTCGGCGCCCTCACCTCCGAAGAGCGCTACGTGCTGGTCTCCGCGAAGGTCGAGGGCATCGGCTACCCGGAGATCGCGAGCCAGCTCGGCAAGTCCGTCGACGCCGTCAAGAAGCTGGCCTCGCGCGCGATGCAGCGCCTGCGCGCCGCGCCGCCCCCCGCGGTTTCGCCGTGGGGTCTCCAGATCCGTTAGCGCCACGGCACCCGAGTGGATCCGCTAGGGTGCGGGATGGCGAAGGAGCCCACGCCGCCGGAGCTTCGCGAGGGCACGCGCTCGGGGATCCTCGCGACCCTCGAGCGCGACGTCGAGCTGCGAGGGGGCCGCACCGCCCGGCTGCTCGCCGCCGCCGGAGCAATCGGCGTCGTCGGTGCCGTGGGCATCACGCTGCTGCTCTCGGGGCATCCCTTCGGCCACCATCCGCCCTGGCACGTGCTGGTGTTCACCGCCGTGTGGGTGGGTCTGCTCGTCGTGAGTCTCGCTCTCGTCTTCTTGCAGGTGCGGACTCCCTCCCTCCCGCTCGGTCGCGCCGCCGCCGTCGGGATCCTCGGCCTCGGGATGGCCGGCGTCTGCGGCGCGGCTTGTCCGGACCCGCACTTCCTCGGCTGGTGGTCGTCCACGCCGCTGGGAAGAGCTGGCCGAGGCGGGGGGCCTCGCGCTCAGCGCGCTCTGCTTCGGCCTGGTCGCATCGTTCTTCCTCGCGGCGGTGGCCGCCTTCGTGGCGCTGGGAGGCGGCCGACAGTCGCCCGTGCGCCCGCTCCTCCCGGCGGCGATGCTGCTCCTCCTGCTGGCGCCCGGGATCGCGCTCCAGAGCATCGACACCTCCCTCGGCACGTTCTCGGGCTGGCTGCTCGCGAGCGCCGGGGGCGCCTACGCCGGCGTCGCGAGCGGGATCCGGCTGCGTGCGCGCGATCGGGCGCCGCGGGTGCTAGCGCGATCGCTCCCCCCGCGTGGGGAGCGACCGCGCGCCACAGATCACCTCAAGAATGCGACCCCGAGGCTCAGCATGCCGACCGGGTACGTGCTCCGGTCGTGGTTCGTGTGCTCGAGCGTCTCGGACAGGAACAGGACCTTGCCGCCCGCGCTCAGCGTCCAGGAGCCCGCGGCCTCGGGCATGAAGCTGAGCGGGAGGCTCGCGAGGAGGCCCACCCCGCCGAACGTAGTCTCCCCAGTGGCCTCCGTCGCCTGGGCCGGGTCGTGATCCCCGTCCTCGTAGTAGTCGCTGAGCGAGAGCCCGTCTCGACCGGTGCCGACAGCGAGAGCGCGTACTGCTCCGCCTCGGACGCATAGAGCACCGGCGCGATGCCGAGCTGGAGGCCCTCACCCGAGTTGGGCCCGAACGACGGTGTTGGTCCGTCGTATCGCGACGTTGACCCAGGGATGGACGGCGAACTTGCCGAAGGTGTCGCTGTCATCCCAGGCGAGCTTGAAGTTGAGCTCCTGCGTGCTCACGAAGGCGCCGTTCGGGCTCGTAGTAAGGTAGTAGATGGTGGTGAGCGAGACGTTGCCCGGGAATGCCACCGTGATCAGCGGATAGAGATCGGTCTCGTACAGCCACTGCGGGCCGTCGTCGGGTTGTTGGTGCCGCGGTGCCCGTGCCCGTAAACGTCCGCTCGCTCTGGAAGCTGTTCCAGATGCCCGCGCCGACCGTGACGTCGCGGATCGGACCGTCCTCCGAGGAGTACAGGCTGTAGTAGAGCTCCATCCAGGGCTGGAACAGACGTGCCCTCGCGCTCCTGCAAGATGCCGCGGAAGAAGTAGGCGTTCGTGAAGTCGACCTGGAGGGCGCCGGAGAAGCGGCTCTCCTCTTCGGCTGCCTCCTCCGCGAGCGCGGGTGACGCGATCGCCAGAGCAAGCATCAAGACAGAAAGCGCCCGAAGGCGGGCGGGGTGGTTCCTCGTCACAGTGATCTCCTTAGGGCCGCTTTCCGCAAAGGGGTCGCGGCTTTTCATTGCGGCCACTCCGTAGTGAAGGGACTTCCACGCTGCAAGCCCGGGTGAGCCGGAACGGGCACCATTCCGCCGCCCGGTGCCCGCGTGCGGCTGGTTCTTGACTACTTCTTGCCGAAGGCCCCCGCCTCGCGGAGGGCGGCCACGCGCGCCGCGTCGTAGCCCAGCACGCTGCGCAGCACCTCGTCCGTGTGCTGCCCGACCGTGGGCGCCTTGCTCGGCTCGGGCAGCGTCTCGCCCGGGAACTTGACCGGGAACGGCAGCATGTCCGCACCGTGCCGCGCGTGCGCCGTAGAGCGGGAAGCGATCCTGGAACTGCGGATCGTCCACGATCGACTTCGGTGTGTTCACCGGCGCGAT
>CAVQUJ010000008.1:0-65641 GCA_963716895.1 uncultured delta proteobacterium | reverse complement strand
CTGTTACGGTTAGCACTTTCAGCAGCCTTAAAGGTGGGCTGTGAAATGTCGATAATATGTTCAAAGCCAGAATACATTTGAGTTTCCCTATGTTCAGCGTCGATAACCGCATAGCCATCGAAGGAATGGCCGCCCAGCATCGGGGCAAGATCACAATCTGAGTCTCATCCTGAGAAATTACCTATCAAGGACCAGACAGCAATTGGGAAGAATTACAATGAAGCTTAACAGCAAAATTTGGAAATCACTGAACAGACTTCCGCCGTTTCCGGCCACTGTGCACAAGGTAACATGCCTCATCAACAACCCGGATTCATCCCTTTCGGAGCTCGTGGAAGTCATTCGACTGGATCAGGGCATAACGGCCAACATCCTGCGAATGTGCAATTCAGCGTACTTCGGGCTCAGGTACAAGGTGGATAATGTCCACGATGCCATCATGTTCCTAGGCAAGCAGAACGTTGTGCGGGCCGTCATGACAGCCGGTGCTTCTCGCTTCTTCAAGGATACGCCCGGCTACGAAGTGGAAGCAAAGGATCTATGGGAACACGCCGTTGGTACTGCGCTGATGTCCCAGATCTTGGCTAAGAAAATCCTCAAACATGAAGACCCGCAACTTTTTACAGCGGCGCTCCTGCATGACATCGGGAAGATAATCCTCGGAGAGTTTGTGAGTGAGAAATATCATGAAATTAAGAACGTCATGTCAGTGAGATCCTGTTCCTTACTCGAAGCAGAGGAGGAAGTTCTTGGCGTGAATCATGCTGGCATTGGTGGAATGATCTGCGCAGCGTGGCGTTTCCCCGAAGGTATCCAGCAAGCCATCACTTATCATCACCGGCCGGATTGTCATCCTGTGACCGTAAGCCCTGTGCCTTGGTTAATTTATCTTGCCGATCAAGCATGTCTCATGATGGGCATAGGCGTCGGTACGGACGGTCTGTCTTATCACAGGCTCGATGAGGCCATGAGCCGGTTTGGATTCACGAATAAGGATTTCGAGGAAGCCATGACCCTCTTGTTCGCAGAGCTCGACAACGCGTGCGAACTAATTGGTATTGTACAGTCGAAAGCTGCCTAATCTGATTATCCACTTTTGTAAACGCATCAAGCCTCTTTATCGGAACTAGAATATGAAGGGGCAGCCATACTCGATTACTATGAGTTATCTTCAATCTACTTTGCCTTAATGAGGTAAAGAGTAGTAGGTACTTGTTAAGTGCCACGACATCGTAGACACTTCATTGCACTATCTGATTTTATAAGCATATTCTTCGATCTGTTGGTGATCGAGGAAGATCTTTAGTTTCTGTTCTTTCACATCGATCGTTGCCACAACGTATTCATACTGCAGCTGCGAAGGTACTGTAAAAAGCTCGCCGAAGACGTTGAGGCGAAGGTCACTGCGGATGAATCGCACCACGTGGAAACATCCCGCCTCCGGCTTCTTCAGAGGTAGACGAGGGGCATGCTCCTGTTTGGGGAACCGTAACTTCTTGCCCGTCTGCGCAAGGACCTCCAGCGGGGTCTTGCCCCGGAGCTTGCTGTAGCGATGGCGGCTGTTGTGCTTCTGCTCAAAGCTCAGCGAGGCCTGCATCAACTCGTCGGCCGAGGCGATCATGACCTTACGGAAGAACTTCTGGTCGTAGTGGTCGTTGAACTTCTCGACAACCCCGTTGCGCCACGGTTCGTTCATGGGGATAAACCACGGCTGCACCCTGTGGTGCAGGCACAGCCGAATCAGGGGGCCCATGCCGCGGGGGTGAGCCGGGCTGCCGTAGAAAGACCAGGCGTTGTCCACCTGAAGATTGCGGGGGATGCCCATCCTTCTCCAGAGTGCCCAGAGCGCATCGACGATGCTCTGCCCGGATTGGCTCAGCAAGGGCTCCAGACCGCAACGAGCCGTTCGAAGATCGACGACGTTGAGGCTGTAGAATCGGACCGGACCCTTCAGATAACGAGGGCCCACCAGATCCGCCTGATGGGTCTGGTTGGGCTGCAGGGCCGGCAGCTCCGGATAGACCTTCCCCTTCGGTTCGTAACGCCCTGTACGGCGATGGGTCAGATCGTGGCGGCTTAGAATCCGACCAATGGTGCGCAGGGAGGGCACGGGGCGGAGATGCATCTCGTCCATCTCCCATTGAATCGCCTGGGCACCACAGAACAGATCGTCGTTATACAGGCTGAGCCGAAGCAGTTTGACGATCCCTTCGATCTCGGCAGGGGTGCGCAGAGGGTTGCTGCGCGGCTGCCTGGACTGGTCTTGGAACCAGCCGGGATCTCCCGTAGAGAAGCGGGCTGACCATTTGTAGAGCCAGGGCCTCGAACGCCCCAGAGAGGCGCAAATCGCGGCGGGTTTTTCCCCTTTGAGATACCGCTGTACAGCCCATTGGCGCTCTTGCTCGAGATCGTTTCGCATGGACACCTCCCGGATGAGAGATTCGGTGCCCATTAGTATGACCGCAGTGATATTAAGTTGTTAAAGAACCTTTATCGTCGTACCGTTGTCTACGATGTCGTGGCACATTTTTCTGTCTACGATGTCCTGACACTTGTCAGGTAATCAGTAGAAAAGAAAAAGGCAGTGCCAATTCGACTCTGCCTTCCCCCCTTCCACCTGCTATTTGTCAGAAAACTTACTTTCTCAATCTCCTGATTCTGCTAGGTCAATAAAACATAGTCCATGAAGAATCATGAAGACGGGTTCCTAAACACCGTGTTTTTCCGTTTTCTGTGTAAGACCCACATGATCAAGAATAGCACTAGCCTGGACGGAGCCGGGCGAGAAGAAATCTCGTAATCCAGAAGACTACTTCTATTCTGAACGTTTTTTTATCAGCCAGTCAATTACCTTGCCCGACTCCATCTCTTCCGTGCCCTGACGCGCGGGCTCCCGACTTGAAGTCTCTCCGCTGTCCCCTGAAGTGCTGCGCCCCACATCGCTTCCCGGTGAAACTCCTCCGGGAGTCACGGCCTCCCGGCTCGGGCTCGCCGCCGGCGCCTGCCGGATTTTCCCCGTTAATTGCCTCGACGCCGCAGTCTCCCGTGTTTTCTTCCTCACGGCCCTGACTTCCTGGCCTTTGCGGGTTATTCCCTCGGCGGTCACTCCGGGCGCCTGCTGCTGCGCGGGGATCTCCGAAGCCCGAGTCATCTCCTCGGGGGGCGTCACCGTACCCCGAACTGCGGGGCTCGCTTGAGGCACTTCTATTTTCTTCTCGGTCACGCTTGCCGGAACCCTCTGTTCGCTGCTTTTCATAAACATGAACGCGACACCGACTGACGCGACGACAACAACACCGAGAATCGCGTATGCAAGACTGTTGGGACTCCGCTCGCGCTTCCTCAACCGTCCTACCGGGATGCCCGGTTCGTCCTCCTCGTCCGCATCTTCATCCCTCTCGCGATTTGCCGCCGCACCCATTGTGAACGAGAAATCCGGGACACTCCCGGCAGGCACGGTTTTCTCTGCGGGCATCAAATTCAGGGCCTCTTTCACCGTATCCGGCAGGACGAGTTGCTCCCCCAAGTAATAGGCTCTGGAGAGGGCTGCATCGCAGGCCCTGTTGATCAGGCGCGGGACCCCTTGCGAATACGCGAAGACCTCCTCGATTGCCCCTGGCTCGAACAGCTCCCTTTCGCACCGGGCACGCTGGAGGTGGTATTGAATGTACTGGAGGTTTCTTCTTTCGTCAGCGGATCGAGCGTATAACGGCGGAGCACGCCCTCCGCAAGCTCCGGGTTCGGTTCATCGTGCAGGAGGTCGAGGAATCGGCTTTCCCCCAAAAAAAACGATGCTTAACAACCGGGTGCCGTTCTCTTCGACCATGAATAGCTTCGACAGCTCATTCAGGTACGGAGATACAGTTTGTGGGCGTCATCAACGATCAAGACCACCTTTCTCCGGATGATCGCTGCGCGCGGCGCGGACGCACCGCTTGCCGACTGGCTCAGAGGCACGCTCGCTCCGCTCGCTGCGCGCGGCGCGGACGCACCGCTTGCCGACTGGCTCAGAGGCACGCTCGCTCCGCTCGCTGCGCGCGGCGCGGACGCACCGCTTGCCGACTGGCTCAGAGGCACTCGACCGGCGGCTGCACGGCCGGCCAGCAAGCGCCGCCGTCTGGCGGCGCGCGCAGCGAGCCGCAGGCGAGCGTAGTCACGAGCCCGGGGTGAAGAACGGGTTGCTCGGCTGCGCGCGCGCGGCGAGGACGTCCGCCAGCGCAGGAGAGCGACGCCGTCCCGCGGCCAGCGCCCGCGCCGTCGCCTCTCGGTTGTTGCGGTAGACGGCGTCGGCGTCGCGCGCCTCGGGGTCCACCCACACGGCGGCGATCAGCGCGAGCCCATCCACCTGGCTCGGCGCGACGTCGCCCGCGGCCACGGCGTCCATCACGCCGCTGGCGACGCCGGCCTGGGCGGCGCCCCAGGTGAGCTGGCCGTGGCGCTCGCCGGCGATGGCGGCCTTGTTCACGAACAAGGTGAGGGGTTTGGCGGGAAGTCCCGGCCGCACCACGGCCACGAAGGGCGCGTGCCCGGCCGACGGCGTGGCCAGCGCGGTGGCCCAGGCGGTGCCCACGGGCCCGCTGCGGGCGCCGAGCACGGTGTTCACGTGGGCGGCCTCGGCGCCGGTTCCGACGAACGCTTCCCCGATCTCGACGGCGTCGCCCGTCATGCCTCTCCCGGCACGCGGCCGTAGCGGGCGCGCTTCAGGAGCGGCGAGCTGTCGGTGCCGGGCTTCGTGTCGTAGGCGAGCAACGCCACGTGCCGCGCCCGCGAGCCGCGGATCGGCGAGACGCGGTGGAGCGAGCGGCGGCCTTCGAAGAGCAGCAGCGTGCCCGGCGTCATCGGCACCGTGGAGACACCCGCGCCGGGCTCGCCGGCGAGCACCCGCGCGACGGCTGCGTAGTTCTCGTCGTCCGCGCTGCGGATCCACGGCGCCACCTCGAAGTCTCCGCCCGCCTCGCTCGACTGGATCGCGAGCGAGACCACGAAGTCGGTCTGGTCGTAGTGCCAGGCGAGCTCGTCCCCGGCGCGCATCACCGCCAGGTTCAGCGCGCCGAGCGGATCCGCGTAGCGGAACAGGCGCTCGCGGCCGAGCAGCACGCGCATGAGCTCCAGCAGCGGATCCCACTCGTACAGCGCGCGCAGACCGCTCTCCGCCGGGAAGCGGTCGTACGGCACGGCGGTGAGCGCCGTGCGGCCGAGGGTGCGCCGCGGATGGCCTTCCGGCAGCGAGGGATCGGGCACGTCGATGTAGGGCGTGCCGTGGACCTCGGAGAAATGGCCGCGCGGCGCGAGGGAGTCGCACTCCAGGGCGAGCTTCGCGTACGCGTCCGCGCGCAGGAAGCCCGGCAGCACGGCCATGCCGCGCTGCGCGAGCTCGCAGCGCCCGACCGCGACGACTTCCCGCGCCCGCTCGGAGCCGAGCTCGAGCACGGGATAGCGGGCCAGGTCGACCAGCGATTCGGGCGCGCGCACCGGGCCACTATACTGCGCGTCCATGCCTGCGGACCGGCCCCTCGAGCCCTTCGTCGCGAGCGGCCTTCCGCTGCACACACGCACGCTCACCGTCGAGACGTTCCGTGGCGATGGCGAACGCATCCGGGTCGAGGGCGTGATCCTCGACCTCCGCAAATGCGGCTTCGTGCCGACCGGCGGAGAGCTCCAGACCGCCGGCTTCATCCACCACATGCAGCTCTCGCTCGAGGTGGACGCCACGAGCGCGCGCATCGAGCGCCTCGCGGCCGCGCAGCCGACGGTGGCCTTCGAGGCGACGCCGGCATCGGGCGGCGACTCCTGCCGCGACCCCGCGCCGCGGCTCCAGGCGCTGGTCGGCGAGACGCTCGACGCCGGCTTCGTGCGCCGGCTCGGCGGGGTGTTCGGCGGCGCGCTCGGCTGCTCGCACCTGCTCACGCTCGCGCAGCTGATGGGCGCGAGCGTGCCGCGCGTCCTCGCCGCGGACCCCGAGCTCGACGCGCGCGCCGCGGGCGAACGCATCGCGAAGCGCGCCCTCTTCCTCGACGGCTTCGAGAGCAAGGACGGCGCGATCGAGGTCGCGCTCCAGCTCTCCGAGTTCGTGACGAGGCCGCAAGCGGCCGTGCGCTGGCCGCTCGACCGGCTCGCGCGCCAGCACGAGGTGCGCGTGCTCGCGCGCCTCGACGCCGGGGTGAGCCGCCTCGAGGCCCTCGACGCCGTCGAACGCGAGCGCGATCCCACCACGCTCGCGACCTCCGCGTGGCGGAGCCGCGGCGACGTGACCGCCGCGCTCGTCGGCGGGCCCGCGCTCCGCGGGATGGCCGCGCGCGTGCTCGCACAGCTCGGCGACGGCGCGGCGGACGAGCCCCTGCGCGACGCGCTGCTCAACCTCGCGCCCGGCGCGATCCAGTGCCTCGCCGCGCTCTCGCACCGGCTGGTGGCGCACTTCTCCGGCGAGAGGGCGTCTCCCGGTTCCATCCCGCGCGAACTCAGCGTCGGTGGCTATCCCGACAGCTGTTACATGTGGCGCAGCGACGGCGCGCTGGCGCGCGCTCGCGCTCGGGCGACGCGGCAGGAGCCGGCCTAGGCTCCCGAAATGGCGGACGAGCGCCTCGACCCGCGCGTGTGCGTGCCGCTTCTCGCGCTGCACGTGGCGTGCGCCGCGACGCTGCTCACCGGAGTGAGCGCCGGAGCCGTGGCCGTGTGCGTCGCGCTCGTCTTCGTGCGCGCCTTCGGGCTCACTGCGGGCTATCACCGGCTCCTCGCGCACGGCTCGTTTCGCTGCGGGCGCACGACCCGCTTCGCTCTCGCCTGGCTCGGCGCTTCGGCCGCGCAGCTCGGGCCTCTCTGGTGGGTCGGCCACCATCGCCTGCACCACCGACACACCGACGCCGAGCGCGACCCGCATTCCCCCGCCGTCCGGGGACTCGGCTGGGCGCATGCGGGCTGGCTGCTGTGCCGGAAGCACATGCGCACCCCGCTCGAGGCGGTGCGCGACCTCGCGCGCGAGCCCGAGCTGGCTTGGCTCGAGCGCTTCCACTGGCTGCCGCCGGTCTCCCTGGCGGCGGCGCTGTTCGCAGCCGGTGGCGCCGAGTGGTTGGTCTGGGGCTTCTGCGTGAGCACCGTGCTGCTCTATCACCTGACCTTCGCCGTGAACTCGCTCGGCCACCGCTTCGGACACCAGCGCTTCCCCGGCCACGACCAGAGCCGGAACCTGCCGTGGCTCGCCTGGCTCACGCTCGGCGACGGCTGGCATAACAACCACCACGCCGAGCCTGGCTGGGCGCGGCACGGCATTGCGCCCGGCGAGCTCGACCTCACCTGGCTGGCGCTGCGGGGCCTCGAGGCCTGCGGGCTCGCCTGGGACCTGCGCGGGCCGCGAGCGCCAGCGCCACCGCCACCGCGCAGCCGAGCGCAAAGGCATCGCCCGCTCGCGCATAGAGGCTGAGCTCGCGCCGCGGGTGGACCTTGCCCGCGATCACCGCGCGCGACTTCGGCAGGCTCTCGATCTGCACGCGGCCCCAGGGATCCACGATCGCCGACGGGCCCGAGGTCGAGACGCGCACCAGATACCGGCGCTGCTCGATCGCGCGCACCAGCGCCATGTGGAACGCGAGCCGGGACCAGTTGCGATGGGCGATCCACGAGTCGTTCGAGGGGTTCACCAGGATCTCGGCGCCGTCGAGCACGCGGCGGCGCGCCAGCTCGGGCAGCATCGCCTCGTTGCAGACGAGGATGCCCGCGCGCCCTGCCCGCGTCGGCAGGGGCGCCGTCGCCGGTCCGCGCGAGAAGACGCGGATCCGGCCGAAGTTGCGGCGCACGAGGTCGATCGCACCGAGGGGCGTGAACTCGGCGAAGGGAACGAGCACCTGCTTGTCGTACCGGCCCCGCTCTTCGCCGCGCGGGTCGAGCACGAACACGCTGTTCGTGTACACGGGGTCGTCTCCGGGGATGCCCCACGGCCCTCCGGTCACCAGCTCGGTGTCGCCCGCGCTCAGCACGCGGGCGATCGTCTCGCGGAACAGCGGCTCCTCGTCGAGGTGGAAGGTGAGCGCCGCTTCGGGCCAGATCACGAGCCTGGGGTGCACCTGCTCGATCGCCTGGAGCGTGAGGCCGAGGTACGCGTCGAGGTTCTGGCCGTAGAGCTCCGGGCGATAGCGCGAGCCCAGATCGACGTCCGCCTGCACCAGCGCGGCCGAGACGCCCGGCTCGGCCGGCTCGCCCGAAGCGCGCAACGCCGCGACCCCGAAGCCCAGCGAAGCCAGCGCCGGGGCCACGCCCGCGCCGAGCACCAGGAACGTGCGCGGCCGCGGCGTCTCGCCCCGCCGCAGCCACAGCTCGGCGAGCGCGCCGTTCACCGCGACGAGCGCGAAGCTCACGCCGTAGATGCCCGTGAGCGAGGCGACCTGCACGAACGGCGGGAAGCCGACCTGCGAGTAGCCGGCGAGGGCCCACGGGTTGCCGACGAACCAGCCCGTGTCGTTCAGCAGGCGGCCGCGTGCGAGCTCGAAGGCCGTCCAGGCCGCCGCCGCGAGCCACGGCTGGAGCGCGGCCGGCCACCCGCTGGTGCCGCGATAGGCGGCGGCGAAGCCGACGTAGTAGAGCGAGCCGGTCCCGGCCCAGACGCCGATCGCGAACAGCCAGGAGAGCCAGCGCGGCTGGAGGAAGTAGGTCTCGACCGCGTCGGGCAGCGCGTTCGCCACGAGGAGCGACGCGAGCTCGGCCCACAGGAAGGCGCAGAGCAGCGCGTCGCGGCGGCCGAGACGGCGCAGGGCCACGAGGAACGGCACCAGCGCGACGAAGGCGACGAAGCCCCACTCGAGGGGCGGGAAGGCGAGCCCGTAGAGCAGCGCGGAGAGCGCGGTGGCAGCCAGCCCGACGGAGAGGCGCATGGAGGCCGGAGCATACGACGCCGCGTGGGGCGGGCGCGGAGCTCAGGCGCGGGCGCGGCGCGCGAGCAGCGCCAGGGTCAAGAGCCCGAGCGCCGCCGTGGCCGGCTCGGGCACGACCGTCACGAGCAGCGCGCTCGGCGCCTGGAGCAGGTTGCCGAGCGGCCGGCCGGCGACGCCGCCGAGCGAGCTCGCGCCCAGGTTGATGAGCTGGAGCTGGGTGCCGCCGACGGTCTCGTACGCCTGCAGCCCGATCGTGGCGAGCGTGAAGGGTGCGTTCTGCAAGGTGAGGAGCTGGGACTCGGTCAGGAAGGAGAACTCGCCCAGCGACACGACGCCGGTGCCATTCGGATTGCCCGGCCCGCTCAGGAACGTCTCGAACGCGTCGTTCGGATCCCCGAGGCTGCCGCCGAAGGCCAGCGACGTGAACTGGAGACGGCCCGTGTCGAACTGGAGGCTCAGGTCGAAGCTCTCGAGCGCGATCTCCTGCACGACGTCGCCGTCGAACTCGGTCAACCCGCCCACGACGACGGTGACCGTGAAGCTCTGCCCGGCGACGAGGCTCGTGTCCGACGCAACGAGGCTGAGCGTCAGGGGCAAAGCGGCAGCGGGGGAGACGCCCCCGAGCAACGCGAGCGTCAAGCACAACAGCTTCCACAGCCGCTTCACGATAGACCCCTTCCCTGAGAGTCCCTCCCCAGGCTCGGCGACCGACGGAGCAAGACACGTGCCGGCCGAAAAACCCTGGGAGATCGCGGTGATCTGCGGACCACACCGCGAAACTTCTTCTATTTTTGGGCAACTCCGTTCCCTAGGGCTTGCGATGCTTCCAGCGGCGTGCCGCCAGCAGCGCGGGCAGCAGCAGCGCCAGCTCGCCGCCGATGCCGCACGCCGGAGCGCCCGCGGCCGGCGCCAGCGGCGCGGGGGCCGGAGGCGGAGGCGGCGGCGAGCAGTCGGGCCGATCGCAGGCGGCCTTGCACAGCGACGCGTCGAGGAAGGTGATCCGGCGGTCGCCGTTGCGATCGCGCCGGTCGCTGCACTCCGGGCTGAGCGCCCCGCCCTGGACCTGCCCACCCGCCGCCGCGGCGCCGAGGATCGCGTCGACGTCGCGCTTGTCGATGCTGTGGTCCTCGTTCAGGTCGCAGCTCTGCTCGCACGGGGGCGTGCTGTCCGGCATCCGGTCGATGTCATCGCTGACGCCGTCGCCGTCGCGGTCCTCCGGTGACGGATTGGCGACGAGCTCCGCCGGGTCGAACCAGTCGGGGATGTCGTCCGCGTCGGTGTCCACGCCGACGAAGTTGCGCAACGTCGCGCAATCGAGGTCGCCCGAGAAGTCCGTGTCGTAGCGCGACTCGCAGTACGTGAGCGGCGGCCCGATCCGCCCGTTCTGCGGCGGCTTGGCGCGCGTCTCGGGGCAGGCGAGCTGGGCGGCTTCGCACTCCGTGATCTGCAGGGTGTGGACGAGACCGTTCGGTGCCTCCACCGGGAACGGGCTCGCGTCCTGCGTGCCCATCGAGGAGAGCGCCACGGTGCCTTGCGCCGTCACCTCGGGCGGCGAGCTCGCCGGGCGCGTCCGCACCAGGTGGACGACCGTGTCGATCGCGTCCGCGTCCCCGTTGAAGTCGCACCCGACGCTGTTCGTCTTGAGGCAGTTGTCGGGATCGCGCGTCTGCCCCGGCTCGGTGCCGAGGAACGACACGCTCCCATCGCCCAGGATCGAGCCCAGCGGGAGGGCGAGGCAGGCCGGCAGATCGCAGTCCACGCCCTGCAGGCCCAGGTTCGCCACCTGCGCCGTGATCACCGCGCCGTTCGCCGCCCCGAACACGGCGGAGGTGGAGACGAGGTGCATCACCTCGTCGTTCGTGTCGCGGTCGTTGTTCAGGTCGCCGATGCCCGCCTCCGGGACGCGGAAGGCCACCAGGTTCTGCTCGGGCCCGACCATGAAGCGCGTGGCCGGCAGGCCCGTGCTCACCACCGCGCCCGTGTGCACGTCGTAGAACTCGAGCACGTTGCCCGCGTCCTTGGCGAGGAACACGCACAGCGAGGAGGCGGCGAGCGTCTGGCTCGCCGCGATGCCCGTGTTGGTGAGCGCCTTCGAGCCGGGCGAGGCGAGCAGCGTCGCGAGCTCGCCGGTGACGAGGACCGCGTCGTCGTGGTCGCCGTCTCCGTTCAAGTCCGCCCCGTTCTGCTGGGCCTCGTCGACGAGGGCGCAGAGCGCGACGTCCGAGACGGCCCCGCCCTTCCCGGCCACGCCCAGGTTCTGGAGCTGGTCACTCGCGCCGTCGTAGAGTGCGAGCACCGTGTCGAGGGCGTCGCTGTCGCCGTCGGCGGCGGCTCCCACGATCCGGCTCGTCGCGTTGCGGTTCGCGCCGCCCTGGGACGCCTCGGGCACGCCCACCAGCGCCCGCCCGAAGCCGGTCGTCGCGAACGCCGCCGCGACGCGCGCACCCGGCCGCAGCCCCGGCAGCGGATCGTCGGCCGCGAACGCCTGGAGCAGCGAGTCGATCGTGTCGCCGTCGTCGTTCAGGTCGTCGCCCCAGCCGGTCTCGCGCACGAACACGTCCAGCGTCGGCGAATCGTTCATCACCAGCGAGGCGTTCGACGCGAAGGCGACGGAGAGGCCGTTGGTGTTCGCATCGGGCGTGGCGCTGGTGTTGCCGGCGGCGGCTCCGACGCTCAGCCATTCGACCGTTCCGGTCAGGCGATTGCGCCGGTACACGTTCGCGCCGCTGGGCGTGCCGGGCACGAGGTTGCCGGCCAGCGAAGTGAACACCACGAAGCTCCCGTCGCCGCTGATCGAGGCGCCGAAGGACCCGTCGTCGGCCTGCTCGCCGCCGCTCGCCACGCTCACGCGTTCCGTGCTCTGCTCGAGGCGGTCGCGCACGTACACGTCGACCAGTCCGTTGCTGTCCTCGGGCACGAGGCTGGCTGCCGACTCGAACGCCACGAAGCGGCCGTCGTCACTCACGTCCGGCGCCGCCGACGCCCCGCTCGCCGAGCCGCCGGGGGCGGGCACGCTCACGCGCTCGGTGGTCGCGGCCGCGAGATCGCGCACGAACACGTCGCTGGCGCCATTCGTGTCGGCGCCGGGCCCGACCAGGTTCGAGGCTTCCGACGCGAACGCCACGAGGCCGCCGTCCGGCGTGATGGCGGGAGCCAGCGAGGCGCCGTCGGCCTCGGCTCCGCCGTTCGCGAGGCTCACGCGCTCGGTGAGCTCGCCGTCGAGGTCGCGAACGAAGACGTCGGACACACCGTTGCCGTCGTCGGGAACCAGGTTCTCGGCCAGCGATGCGAAGGCCACCCGTGCGCCGCCTGCGCTGATGGCAGGCCCGCCAGAGGCGCCGTCGCCGGCACCGCCGCCGTCGGCCACGCTCACGAGCTCGAGCGGGGCGCCTGCGCCGACCGCACGTGCGTAGACCTGCGCCGCCTCGCTCGCGACGCCGGCGTTGGCGACGAGCTCGAAGCCGCCGACGAAATCGAAGGACAGCCCGTTCACTCTCGAGACGGTATTCACCGAGAACAGACGCAGGCCGGTGAGCTGCTCCGGCAGCGGCGGCACGCCGCTGAACGAGGTCAGCGCGGCATCGACGGTGATGATGCTCCCGACGTGCAGGGGGCCTGGCGAGAGCGAGTACGTGCCGAAGAATTGCGCGCTGAACGCGCAGGCGCCGCTGCTCGAGGTCCCCAGGCTGCCGGTGACGCTGCCGTCGTGGGCGAAGCTGAACGAGATCCCGGGCGACGACGCGGTGCACGGCGAGTAGTCGACGCCGGGCACGTCGTCCACGCCCGGAGCGAGGCCGAAGGTCGCGAAGGAGAGGGTCGCGAAGGAGAGGCCGAGTGAATAGCCGTGGACGTCCACGCCGTGCTCCCACACCACCTGCGCTCCCGCAGCCAGGTTCGCCGCGGCGGAGGTGAAGGCGACGTGTGTGCCGTCCGGGCTGAGAGCCGGTTCGAAGGAGTCGGCGTTGCCCTCGCCGCCGCTGCCTGCGCTCACCAGCGTGTGCGCGCCGGAGAAGCGATCCGTGACGACGATCTGGCGATGCGCGCCGCTCGTGCCGCCCACGAGATTGGACGCACGCGTGGCGAAGGCCACGTGCGAGCCGGAGCCGTCGATGCTGGGCTCGTCGGAAGCGCCGTTGCCACCCATGCCGTTGACGTCGCTCACGCGCACGGTGGTGTGCGGCGCGGTGGCGTTCTCCGGCGTGCGGAAGAACACGAGATCCTGCGAGATGGCGAGCTGGCTGCCGTCGATGGCGCGCTCCGGTGCCGCGCTGGTGTTGACGGGCACGCCGGGGTTCAGCGGCACCGCAGCCTTCACGATCCGGGCCACCTGGTCGTCGACCTCGCCGTCGCCGTTCAGATCGCGGTGTGCCGACAGCGCCTCGGACTCGAGGAACGCGACGACGTCGCCACCCACCGACACGACGGGCACGCGCGGGGACGCCGCGATCCGCGCGATGGCCTGGCCGGTCTCCGTCATCTTGCCCGACGCCAGATCGGTGGCCGAGAGCAGCAGGTCGGAGGAGTCCGTGTCCGCGTTCAGGTCGCCGAGCAGCTCCTCGCTCACGCCGACCGCGACGGTCTGCTCGTTGAAGCGCAGCGAGACGAGCGGGGAGGCGCTCTCGAACTTGACGATCACAGGGTTCGGAAACTGCACCGGCGCGGCGCTGCCGCCGGGCGCCGTCACGCCGATCCGGAAGTCGTGGAAGTCGTCTGGATAGACGTCTGTGCTCAGTCCGTCCGGATCGACCTGCAGCACCTGCAGCGTCGAGCGCTCGACGTCTGCAGTGGAGAAGAGCGCCTTGCCGGCGCCGAACGGAATCAGGCGGTGGATCGCGGGCAGCGGCCGCCCGAGGTGGTTCAGCGCGCGCAGGAAGCGCCCGTTCGGGATCTTGTCGAGCTCCGGGCCGGTAGCCGTGGTCGCCGTCGCGATCACGCTCGCCGCGCCGAAGATGACGTGCTGGAGCGGGATCAGCAGGCTGCCGTTGCCGGCGAGCGCGCCGCGCAGCGCCGGGTTCGCGGCGCCCGTCTCGGATGCCTGCAGCACGTTGTGCGGCGGCAGCAGCGTGAACGTCTCGAACAGCCTGTCGGGCGCGTCGACGTCGCACGATCCCGTGCGCGTCGCGATCTCGAAGATGCGGGCCACCACCTGACCGGCGCGGGTCACGGTGATGCGCGCCGGCCCGGCGAAGCCGGAGTCGGGCATCGTGAACTGGAGCGCGTTGCAGCCGAGCCCGGGCGGGCAGTCGAGCACCTTCACGCTCGCGCTCGCCACCACGAAGCTCGCGAACGAGGTCGCGAGGCCCGGATCCGCGAACAGCGCATGGCCGTTCGCACCGACGACGGACTTCTGCACCTCCACCGTCACCGTGTTCAGCAAGGGATTCGGATCGAAGCCCGTCCCCACTTTGCAGCCGAAGTCGGCTTCGAGCAGCACGGCGTCACCGGGCGCCGCGATCGGACTCGCGACGAGCGTCGAGATGGTGTTGCCCCCGATGACGGTCTGGGTGCGCTGCTTCACCGCGCTGAAGTCGATCACGTTGCAGCTCGGCGCCCACGCGGCATGCGGAGCCAGCACGGCTACGGCGAAGAACAGACAAGAAACCGCCGCGATCCGCGTACGGTGAAACACCGAGAGCATGGTGGCCTCCTCGACCGGGGGCACCCCAGCAGGAACAGCGTGGTAATCCGCGCATTCTCCCTGGGTCCGGGCGGCGGCCTCAACCCCTATTTTGGGGGCTTCTTCCCCGAGGCCCTCGAAACCAGCCCGCCTGGGCTCAGGCGGGCGCTCGCTTCTCGAGATTTTCGAGGTCCCGCTCGAGGTGCAGCTCCCGGTAGAGAGCGGCCGCCTCGGCGAGGCATTGTGCGCCGGTCCGGCCGCCGGGAGCAGGCTCCTCGGGTGACAGCCGGATCCCGAGCTCGTGAAGGGTTCGCGCGAGCTCGGGGCGGGCGCCGAGGCGCTCGGCTTCCGCGAGGGAGCGCGCCCACCAGCGCGTCGCGGCCCCGCGCCGCCCCCGCAGCCAGGCCTCTCGTCCCGCGAGCCGGTAGACCTGCGGGCGCCGCGAGGCCACCTTCGCGACCGTGCCGAGGGCCTTGCTCCGGCTTCGGCGGAGCCCGCGCTCGGCTTTGCCCGAGGCCTCCAGCGCGGTGACGTCGAACAGGTACCGCGCGGTGTGGAAGAAGCTCACGTGGTACGGGATCGCCTGGCCGAGTCCCATGGCAGCCAGCACGGAGTCGCCGCGGGCCAGGGTGCGGGCGGCTTCGTCGAGCGCCCCGGCCCGCGCCTGCGCCTCGGCCCGCGCACCGAGCGCGAGCACGTGCAGCAGGGCCTGCGGGCTCTCCTCTTGGTAGGCGTCGGCCGCCCCCACCGCCTCCTCGAAGCGCCCTTGCTCCAGCAGCAGGTACACCTGGTCGCCCATCCCGCCGAGACGCGCGTCCTGGTAGCCGAAGCCCTCCACGAGCTCGTCGTTGCGGCGCAGCACCTGCTGGAAGCCCGCGAAGTCCCCGCAACGGATCCGCTTCTCGCCGAGCAGTCCCAGGTAGGCCGCCACCTCCCACAGGTGGCCCGCGCGCACGTGCGCGTCGAGGACGTCTTCGGAGACTTCGTGCGCCTCCGACCAGTCGCCCGCCAGGAAGTGATGGATGAACCGCATGCAGCGGTAGTAGAGGTAGTCCTGCGCGTCCGGCTGCCCTTCCAGCAGCGGCTCGGCCTCCGCGAGGAAGCGGCGTCCGATGCCGAAGGAGACGCCGCCGTACGAGAAGATGCCGACGCTACCCGCGTAGTTGCGCCCCGCGCTCGGGATCGTGCGGGCATCCAGGCGCACGATCCGGCGCAGCGTGGCCATGCTGTCGAAGAGGAAGCGCGTCGGGTCGGCGGTGGTCTGGGCGAGCGCGCGGCGGAACATGATCTCGACGACCTCGCGCTCCCGCTCGCCCGCCGGACGCTGCCGGCTCCCGAGGGGCAGGTAGAGCCGCAGCAGCACGCGCGCGAGATCGCCCCCGAAGCGGAGCTGCGCGGCCAGCGCGCTCTTCGCGATCGGGACGCCGAGATGCTCGAGGGCGCGGTCGAAGTGCGGCACCGCTTCCGGCTCGCGGCCGCGGTTGAACAGCGCGAGCGCCACGCTCTTCTCGAGCCGCGCCTGCTTGCGCGGATCCCCGCCCTCGCCGTGCAGTCTCAGATAGAGCTCGGACGCCTCCTGGAAGAAGTGCAGCGCCTCGCTCGAGGCCGCGGCGCGCGCGGCTTCGTCGCCGGCGCGGAACAGGTACTCCTCGGCGCGCTCCGGTGCGCCGCCCCGCCCGAAGTGGTAGGCGAGCATGGCATCGACGCCGGCTGCCGCGCCGAGCAGCCGCCTCTCGATCGCCTCGCCGGCGGCGAGGTGCAACGCCTCCCGGCGCTCCTTCAGCAGCGAGTCGTACGTCACCTCCTGGATCAGCGGGTGCTTGAACGAGTGCTCCTCGCCGCGGAGGCGATCCGACGGAACGAGGAACTCGCCCTCGCACAGCTCGGCGAGCAAGGCGGCCAGCTCGCCCTTCGCCACGCCCATTTCCTCGAGCACCGCGGTGTGGAAGCTCCCGCCCACGACCGCGGCGACCTGGAGCAGCGCCTTGCGCTCCGGCGGCAGCCGGTCCACGCGCGCCATCACGACTTCCTGGATCGTGCCGGGGATGTCCGCACTGTCGAGCGCGTGCGTGGCGTGGAAGGCGCCGTCGCGATACTCGACCGCCCCCTGGTCCACCAGCGCGCGCACCACCTCCTCGAGGTAGAACGGATTGCCGTGAGCGCGCTCCTCGATCAGCGTGCGCGTGGCATAGGGGACGTCGCCGCCGCGGAACAGGTTGCGCACCATGCGACGCACCGCGTCGGGCCCGAGCGGCGCGAGCACGAGCTCGACGTACCGCTCCCCATGCGCCTCGCGCGCGCGGCTGCGGATGCGGCCCGCGCTGTCGGCCCAGCCCGGTCGCGCCGCCAGCAGGAACAGCAGGCGTTCCTCCTCGACCAGTCGCCAGCAGCGCTTCGAGCAGCTCGAGCGACGACTGGTCCGCCCAGTGCAGATCGTCCATCACGACCAGCAGCGGCCTCGCGCGGGCCTCCCGGCGCAGCACCTCCGCGACGGCCCGGCGCGTCATGCGCTCGAGCGCGTCCGGCGGCATCTCCGCGAGACGGCGCTCGTCGGCCGGCGCGAGCGGCAGGCCCTGCATGCGCAGCAGGAAGGGCAGGATCTCGGGCGCGAGGTCGGGCGCGAGCGCGCCGGCGGCCTCCGCGATCCGTGCGCTCTCCTCGGCTTCCGTCTCGTCGTCGCTGCCGCCCGCCCAGCTGCGGAGCAGATCCGCGAACGGGTGAAACGCGACGTTCCGCCCGGTCGAGAGCGAGCGGCCGAGCAGCCAGCGGACGCCGTGCGCCGCGTCGTCATTCGCGAGCTCCGTCACGAGACGCGACTTCCCGACGCCCGCCTCGGCGACGAGCTGGACGATGCCGCCGCGCCCGGCGTGCAGCGCCGCGAGCGCGGCCCGGAGCGCGCTGAGCTCGGTCTCGCGTCCGACCAGCTCGGAGAAGACGTGGCGCTCGTGCCCGAGCCGCGCGCGGTGCACGCGCGTCTGGCGCGAGCGCACCTCGTAGCAGGGAGCCGGCTCGGCCGGTCGCGCAGGCGCAGCTCGCGGCCCGGGGCGAAGTCGAACACGGGCGCGGTGAAGCGGTGCGTCTCGACGTCCACGTAGATCTCGCCGCGCTCGGCCACGTGGGTGAGCTCGTCCGCACGATCGACGTGCTCGCCCATCACCGCGAACTCGCGGATCAGCGGGCCGCTGACGTCGCCCGCGATGCCGAGGCCGGTGGCGATGCCGAGTGGACGGAGAGCCGCGGCTCGAGCGCGAGCTCGTCGTTGTAGCGCGCGATGCGCTCGCGCATCTCGATCGCGGCGTTCACCGCCGCGCGCGGCGCGTCCTCGATCGCCTCCGGCACGCCGAACAGCGCCATCACGCAGTCGCCGAGGTAATTGTCGACGGTGCCGCCGTGGCGTCGCGCGACCTCGTCGAGGAGCGCGAGCGCGCCGGCCACGATCGGATACGCCTTCTCGGCGCCCGCGCTCTCGGTCATCGCCGTGAAGCCGCTGATGTCGGCGAACAGCACCGCCGCGCGGCGCCGCTCGGCCTCGCGCGAGCGATGGCGGCGCTTCTCCTCACGCTGCTCCAGCTCGCGCTCCGAGCGCAGCGCCGCCGCGCCGAACGCGCCGAGCAACAGGCGGCCGGGGCTGCCGTGGGCGCGCTCGCGCACGAGCGCGCGCGTGTCGTCGTCGAGGCCTTCGACCGCCAGCGCATCGAGCAGCGCATCGGAGGCGCGCGCGTCGAGCGGCGGGAGCACCAGCTCGCGCCAGCCCACCCCGGCGCGCTGCGCCGCAGCGGCGAGACGTCCGTACCCGTCGTCGACGGTGTCGCGGAAGGTCAGCAGGGTGAGGAGACGGCTCGCCCCGAGCCCCGCCAGCAGCGCCTCGACGAGTGCGAGCGCCTCGCGATCGAGCGTGTGCGCGTCCTCGAGCGCGAGCACGTGGGGCGTGCGCGCCGTCTCCGCGAACACGGCGGGCAGCGCCTTCGCCACGCCCTCGAAGGACTCGACCTCCTGCCCGAGCACGCGGCTCGCGAGCTGGGCCGCAGCGCGCCCCGGCGACTCCCGATCGATCTGCACGCATTGGATCTGGAGCAGCCGCGCGCCCGCCAGCTCGGGTAAGCGCGCCAGCTCGGCGAGCAGCCGCGACTTCCCGCTGCCCTCGGGTCCGACCAGCGCGATGCAGCCACCCCCGGCCGCGCGTAGCTCCACCGCCGCCTCGCGCAGCTGCACGAGCTCGCGCTCGCGCCCGACGAGCGGAACGGACGAGCCCTCGTGGCCGAGGCTCCCCACGGCGACGGCGTCGCCTCCGAGCAGCTCGAAGGCGGGCACCGGCCGGCTCTTCCCCTTGAGCACGAAGGGCGGCAGCGTGCGATACGCGAGACGCGCCCGCGTCGCCTCGAACGTCGCCTCGCCGACGTAGATCGCGCCGGGCGGCGCCTTCGCGTTGAGTCGCGCCGCCGTGTTCACGACGTCGCCGAGCACGTGGAACTCGCGCACCACGGGTCCGCGGATGTCTCCCGCCACGAGCTCGCCCGTGTTGATGCCCGCGTGGAGCTCGACGTCCACGCCGAGCTCGCGTGCGTACTCCGCCACGCGCCGGCGCATCTCGAGCGCGGCGCGGGCGGCGGCCAGCGCGTGGTCCTCGAGCGGGAGCGGGTAGCCGAACACGCCGAGCAGCTTGTCGCCGCTGTACTTGTCGACGGAGCCGCCGTGCTTGCGCACCACCTCGTCGAGGATGCGCAGACAAGGCGTGACGACCCCGTAGGCGCGCTCCGTCCCGAACTCCCCGGCGAGCGCCGCGAAGCCCACCAGGTCGGCGAACAGGGCCGTTGCGGCGATCTGCTTCCCGCGCGGAGCGCCGAGCGGTGCCGTCATGACTCGATCAGCTCGGGACCACCCGAGAAGAGCCCGATCGTCGCGAGCCGGCGCGCGAGCTCCCGCCACGACGCATCCTCGGCGAAGGCCTCCGCGAGCCAGCGCCGGGCTTCTTCGTGCCGGCCGGCGTTCGCGAAGGCCACCCCCGTCCAGAACGCGAACTCGACGTCGTCCGGATCGAGCTTGCGGGCCTGCTCGAGCAGGCCGAGCGCCGTCTCGAAGTCCCCGCTGCCGAAGTGGCGCCGCGCTTCGTCGAACAGCTCGTGCGCGCGATGGATGGTGAACAGGCGGCGCAGCTCCTCCAGGGGGCGCGCGTGATGCTCGACGTGCAGGTCGACGAGCCGGCCCTCCCACGGATTCGCGGGCCGAGCGCCCGCCACGACCAGCACCGCCGCGCTCTGGCGCCCGCGCACGTCGCCGCCCGCGGCTTCCGCCGCTTCGAGCGCCGCAAGGAGCCTTGCGCCCAGCGAGCCGCGGCTGCGCTCGAACGCCGGCCCCATGACCTGCCACACCGCGTCGGAGCGGAGGGTGTTGCCCTGCGCGCTCCACCCTTCCCCCTGCGCGTGGCCGAAGGCGGGGATGCAGAGGGCGCCCGAGTGACTGGCGACGCGCCCCTGCCCATCGATCACGGCCACCTGGCGCAGCGCAGCGCCCGGATCCTGCTCGACGAGCGCGGCCAGCACCGCCGGTGCCGGCGCACCGGCCGACAGGCGCTCGAGCCCCTTCGGGCCGTACGAGATCTCGATGATCGACTGCGTGGCCACCGCGCCGACGCCGGGCTGCGCCCACGGCACCGCGCTTCCGACCGAGAAGTAGTGGGACTGCACGCCGACCCCGATCTCGCCGCTCGCGCTGTCGCGCGCGACGATCGAGTAGGTTGCCGCGAGCCGCGCCCCGCTGCCGTGCATGACGCCATCCAAGCAGGCGCGCAAGGCGGGGTCAACCGCCGACAGGACGAGGCCGGGCGCCTCGCGTTGGGGCCCGGCGCCGCAGCGCGCGGGGCGACAGGCGCCGGAGGACGGGCGCAACCGGCATGCAGCGTGCATCCTGCGGCCGGAACCCGGTGGGAGGGAAGTGATGGTGCGCGTGCGAGTCACGCTGTCGATGCTCCTCGTCTCGATCCTGGTGAGCGCGGCCGCGGGCCACGCGGCGCCCGGAGCCGAGTCGGAACAGGCGGCCACCCGCGCCCGCATGAGCGAAATGGTGGAAGCGCTGCGCGTCGCCCTGCCCCTCTCGCTGCGGCCCGAGGAGTTCGCGGCCGAGGCCAACCGAGCGCGGCTCGAGCAGGCGCTCCGCCGCCTGCGCGACGGCGCCACCGCGCTCTCCGACCACGCGCGCGGGCGCGACGTCGGTTTCGCCCATCTCGCCAGCGCGCTCGCGCTCGACGCCCACGAGGTCGAGCACCGCTTCGAGACAGGCCGTTTCGAGGAGGCTCGCTTCCTGCTCGGCGAGCTCGCGGACGACTGCGTGAGCTGCCACTCGCGGCTCCCCTACGGCAAGGACTCGGAGCTCGGCAAGTCGCTCTGGAACGCGGTGGACGCGAGCAAGCTGCCGCTCGACGAACGCGTGCGCCTGCAGGTCGCGACGCGCCAGTTCGATCTGGCGCTCGAGAGCTACGAGAGCCTGCTGGCGCCGAAGGACTCGAAGCCGCCGCTGACGCCGGCCCAGCTCGACCTCGGCGGCTACCTGTCCGACTACCTCGCGATCTCGATCCGCGTGCGCGGGGATCTCGCGCGTCCGCGCCAGCACCTCGAGGCGTGGCGCAAGAGCACCGATCTTCCGGCCTATCTGGACGAGCTGGTCGGCATCTGGGTCGGCGCGCTCGCGAAGCTCGACGTGCCGACGCCCCCCGGGCAGGAGGTGGCCCGCGCGCGCCAGGTGCTCGAAGGCGCGGCGACCGTGCGCCGCTTCCCGGCCGACCGCGCCGGACTGGTGAACGACCTCGTCGCGTCGGGCCTGCTACACCGTGCGGTGACGGCGGCCGGCAAGCCGACCAAGGACTCCGCCGAGGCCTACTACCTGCTCGGCGTGACCGAGCTGCGCATCGGCTCGAGCCCCTGGCTCACCGAGCCCGAGGCGTATCTCGAGGCGGCGATCCGAGCCGCGCCCGGCTCGCCGCCCGCGCGCCGCGCCTACGTGGTGCTCGAAGAGTCCACCTTGCTCGGCTACACGGGATCGGGTGGCGAAGGCGAGCTCCCGCCCGAGGTCGCGAGCTGGCTCGCGGAGCTGAGGCGGCTCGCCTCCGGGCGCTCCTGACACGAGACGCCGCGGAGACGCGCATGGCAGCGGCGGAGGCAGTGTTCCAGGCGCGGGGTCTCACCAAGCGGTATCGCGTGGGTGACATCGAGGTGCACGCGCTCCGCGACGTGGACCTCGACCTGTACCGCGGCGAGCTCGTGGTGCTGCTCGGCCCGTCGGGCAGCGGAAAGTCGACGCTGCTCAACATCCTCGGCGGGCTCGACGTGCCCACCGCCGGCACCGTGCGCTTCCTCGACCACGACCTCACCAGCGACGACCCCGACGCGCTGACGCGCTTCCGGCGCGAGCACGTCGGCTTCGTGTTCCAGTTCTACAACCTGATTCCGAGCCTCACCGCGCGCGAGAACGTGGCGCTGGTGACCGAGATCGCCGCGCATGCCATGGATCCGGCCGACGCGCTGCGCCTCGTCGGGCTCGAGGACCGCATCGAGCACTTCCCGGCGCAGCTCTCGGGCGGCGAGCAACAGCGCGTCGCGATCGCGCGCGCCGTGGCCAAGCAGCCCGACGTGCTCCTCTGCGACGAGCCGACGGGCGCGCTCGACTTCGAGACCGGCCAGCGCGTGCTCGAGGTGATCGAGCGCGTCAACCGCGAGCTCGGCACCACCACCGCGGTGATCACGCACAACGCCGCCATCGCCGGCATGGCGGATCGCGTGGTGCGCATGCGCAGCGGCCGCATCGTCGAGCTCATCCACAACGAACGGCGGCAGGCGCCCTCGGAGCTGTCGTGGTAGCGCTACGCCGCAAGCTGCTGCGCGACCTCTGGCACCTGCGCGGCCAGGTCGGCGCGATCGCGCTGGTGGTGGCTTGTGGCGTCGCGGTGGTCGTCACCACGCGCTCCGCGTACGAATCCCTGGCGCTGTCGCAGTCGACCTACTACGCCAGCTATCGCTTCGCCGACGTATTCGCCGGGCTGGAGCGCGCGCCGGATGCGCTGCGGGCGCGCATCGCCGCGATCCCCGGCGTGGCCGCGGTGCAGACGCGCATCGTCGCCGCAGGTGACGCTCGACGTGCCGGGCCTCGAGGAGCCCGCCATCGGGCGGATGATCGGCATCCCCGAGCGACGCGTGCCGATCCTCAACGACCTGCACCTGCGGCGCGGGCGCTGGATCGAGCCCGGCCGCCGCGACGAGGTGCTCGTGAGCGAGGCCTTCGCCGACGCCAATCACCTCGTGCCCGGCGACACGCTCGGCGCCGTGTTGCACGGCCGCTGGCAGCAGCTGCGCATCGTCGGCGTCGCGCTCTCGCCCGAGTACATCTACGAGATCCAGGGTGCGGCGCTGTTCCCCGACAACCGCCGCTTCGGCGTGCTCTGGGCCAGCAACGACGCGCTCGGCCCGCCCTTCCGGCTCGAGGGCGCCTTCGACGACGTGGCGCTCACGCTCGAGGCCGGCGCGAGCGAGCGCGAAGTCATCGCGCGTCTCGATCACCTGCTCGAGCCCTGGGGCGGCCTCGGCGCGTACGGTCGCGAAGACCAGCTCTCGCATCGGTTCATCTCCGACGAGATCGCCCAGAACCGCGTGTTCGGCACCGTGATCCCGGCGATCTTCCTGGGCGTCGCGGCGTTCCTGCTGAACGTCGTGCTCTCGCGGCTCGTCGCCACGCAGCGCGAGCAGATCGCGGTGCTGAAGGCCTTCGGCTACCCGGATCGTGCGATCGCCTCGCACTACCTGGGCTTCGCCCTCGTGGCGGTGGCGATCGGCGCGGCGATCGGCGTGCTGGCGGGGCTGTGGCTCGGCGCGCGCATCCACGAGATGTACGTGACGTTCTATCGCTTCCCCGTCCTCCGGTTCTCGCCCGGGCCGACCGTGATCGGAGCGGCCATCGGCGTGAGCGCGCTCGCCGCGCTGACCGGCGCGCTCGGCGCGGTGCGGCGCGTGCTCGCGCTCACGCCCGCCGAGGCGATGCGGCCCGAGCCGCCGGCGCGCTTCTCCGCGGGCTGGCTCGAGCGCTCGCGCTTCGGCCGGCGCCTGCCCGCCGCGGCGCGCATGATCTGGCGCAACCTCGCGCGCCGGCCGGTGCGCGCGGGCCTGTCCGTGCTGGGCACGGCGCTCGCCGTCGCCATCCTGCTGGTCGGCCGCTTCTTCGTCGACGCCGTGCAGACGATGAACGACCTGCAGTTCCGCGGCGTGCAGCGCGAAGACCTCACCGTCGTCTTCCAGGAGCCGCTGAGCTCGGACGCGCGCCATGCGGTGGCCGCGCTGCCCGGCGTGCTGCTCGCCGAGCCCTTCCGCGTGGCGCCCGTGCGGCTGCGCTTCGAGCACGCCGAGCGGCGCGTGCCGCTCTTCGGTCTCGTGCCCGGCCACGAGCTGCGCCGCGTGCTCGGCGCCGACGGCCGGCCGCACGAGCTCGCTCCCGACGGCGTGATCCTCACGGAGAAGCTCGGCTCGATCCTCGGCGTCGCACCGGGCGACCGGCTCACGGTCGAGGTGCTCGAAGGCAAGCGCGCGCAGCGGGAGCTCGTGGTCGCCGGACTCGTGGACGAGCTGCTGGGCCTGAACGCGTACCTCGAGGCCGGCACGCTGCACCGCCTGCTGCGCGAGCAGAGCACGTGGAGCGGCGCGTTCCTCCAGGTCGACCCGAGGCGCAAGCCCGTGCTCGACGCGGCGCTGAAGCGCATGCCCGCGGTGGCGGGAGCCACCAGCCGCAGCGCCATGCTCCAGAGCTTCGAGGAGACGCTCGCCCGCAGCTTCGCGATCTTCACGACGGTGCTGATCGGCTTCGCCTCGGTGATCGCGTGCGCCGTGGTGTACAACGCGGCCCGGATCGCGCTCTCGGAGCGCGGCCGCGAGCTGGCGAGCCTGCGCGTGCTCGGCTTCACGCGCGGCGAGGTCGCGACGCTGCTGCTGGGCGAGCAGGCGCTGCTGACCGGGCTCGCGCTTCCCCTCGGCCTCGCCATCGGCCACGGCTTCTGCGCCGCGATCGCCTCCGCCTACCAGTGGGAGCTGTTCCGCATCCCGCTCGTCATCACGAGCCAGAGCCATGCCTTCGCGGTGGCCGTGGTGATCGGTGCGGCGGCGGCCTCCACTGCGATCGTCCGGCGCCGCCTCGACCACCTCGACCTCGTGGCCGTGCTGAAGACCCGGGAGTAGTCGTGACCCCCACACGCCGCCGCCTGGCCCTCGCGCTCGCCACGCTCGCGCTCGCGCTGCTCGGCTGGTGGGCCTTGCGGCCGCCGGCCGTGCCGATCGAAGCCGGCAGCGTCACGCGCGGCCCGCTCCAGCTGACGGTCGACGAGGAGGGCGAGACGCGCGTGCGCCAGCGCTTCGTCCTGGCCGCCCCTGCCGCGGGGCGCCTGCTGCGCATCGAGCTCGACGCGGGCGACGAGGTGGCCGTGGGCGACGTGGTGGCGCGCATCGTCCCCGCGCCGCTCGATCCGCGCGACGAGGCCGCCGCCCGCGCCCGCCTCGAGGCCTCCGAGGACGCGCGGCGCGGCGCCGATGCGCGCGCAGCGCTCGCCGACGCGGCGCTCGCGCAGGCCGAGCGCAACCTCGAGCGTGCGCAGCGCCTGCGCGAGGCGGGCGTGCAATCCGACGAGGCGCTCGAACGCGCGCATCTGGATCGCACGCGCGCCCAGCGCGAGCGCGAGGCGGCGCGCTTCGCGACCGCCGCCGCCGACCACGAAGCGGACGCCGCGCGTGCCGTGCTGATGGCCGCGCGCGCCTCGCGCAGCGCGTCGGCGCAAGCGCTCGACGACCCCTGCGCCACGCCGGGCAACTGCATCGACGTGCGAGCGCCGGTCGCGGGGCACGTGCTCCGCATCCACGAGGAGAGCGAGCGCATCGTGATGGCGGGCGCACCGCTGCTCGACCTCGGCGACCCCACCGCGATCGAGATCGTGGTGGACGTGCTCTCGGCCGACGCCGTGAAGATCCAACCGGGCGCCGATCTCTGGATCGACGACTGGGGCGGCGACCAGCCGCTGCGCGCGACCGTGCGCCGCGTCGAGCCCTCGGGCTTCACCAAGGTCTCCGCGCTCGGCGTGGAGGAGCAGCGCGTGAACGTGATCGGCGACTTCGTGGACCCGCCCACCGGCCTCGGCGACGGCTTCCGCCTCGAGGCGCGCATCGTCGTCTGGCAGGCCGACGACGTACTGCGCGTGCCATCGAGCGCGCTGTTCCGCCACGGCGAGGGCTGGGCCGTGTTCGTGGTGGACGGCGGCGTTGTGCGCCTCCGCGAGGTCGAGGTGGGCGCGCGCGGCCCGTTCGAGGCCGAGCTCACCGGCGGCCTCGAGGCGGGCGCGGTCGTCGTCCTCCACCCGAGCGATCGCCTCGCCGACGGCGTGCGGGTGCGGGCGGCGGGCTAGAGCTCGACCTGCGCGCCGAGTTCCACCACCTGGCCGGGCGGGATGTGGAAGAAGGTCGTGGCGCTCTGCGCGTTCTGTGACATCACCGAGAAGATCCATTCGCGCCAGCGCGCCATCCCGGAATGGCCGGACGGAATCAGGCGCTCGCGCCCCAGGAAGTAGCTCGTGCGCTCGAGGTCGATCGGCAGCGCCGCGGAGCGCACCTTGCGCAGCAGCTTCGGCACGTCCGGCAGGTCCATGAAGCCGTGGTGCGCGACCACGCGGAAGAACCCGTGGCCGAGCGGCTTCAAGGTGACGCGGTCTTCGTCCGCGACGAAGGGCACGTCCTCCGTCGCCAGCGTGAGCAGCACGTTCTGCTCGTGCACCACCTTGTTGTGCTTCACGTTGTGCAGCAGCGCGAGCGGCGTGCCTTGCGGGTCGCCCGACAGGAAGACCGCGGCGCCGGGCACGCGCGGGAGCTTGCTGGTCTCGAGGTCGGGCAGGAAGAGCTCGAGCGGAAGCCCCGTCTCCTCGAGCCGCTCGCGCAGCACGGCGCGCCCGCGCTTCCAGGTGCTCATCAAGGTGAAGCCGAACGCCGCGACCAGCAGCGGAGAACCAGCCGCCGTCCTCGATCTTGAGCAGGTTGGCGCCGAGGAAGGCGAGGTCGACCGGCAGGAACACGACGCCGAGCGCGACCGCGCCCAGGCCCCAGCCCCAGCGCCGCCGCGCGACGACGCACAGCAGCGCCGTCGTGATCACCATCGTGGCCGTGACCGCCATGCCGTACGCGGCGGCGAGATTCGCCGACGAGCCGAAGCCGATCACGAGCGCGCACGCACGCGACCATCAGCGCCCAGTTGACCGGCGGGACGTAGATCTGGCCGCTCTCGCGCGGCCGAGGTGTGGCTCGATCGGCAGGCGCGGGCAGTAGCCGAGCTGCATCGCCTGGTGCGTGAGCGAGAAGGCGCCCGAGATCAGCGCCTGCGACGCGATCACCGTGGCCGCGGTCGCGAGCGCGACGAGCGGATAGAGCAGCCCAGTCGGGCGCCAGGCAGATAGAACGGATTCGATGCGGCCGCCGGGTCGCTCGAGCAGCGAGCGCGCCCTGCCCGAAGTAGTTGAGCAGCAGCGCCGGCAGCACGAGCGCGAACCAGGCCAGGCGGATCGGGCGCCGCGCCGAAGTGGCCCATGTCGGCGTAGAGCGCCTCGCCGCCGGTGACGACCAGGAACACCGCGCCGAGCACGAGGAAGCCGCTGCCAGCCGTTGCTCGACGAAGAACGCGACGGCGTGCCGCGGCGACGAGCGCCGCGAGCACCGACGGGCTCGCTGCGACGATGCCAGCGCACGCCGAGCACGGCGATCGTCGACGAACCAGACGACCATGACCGGGCCGAACAGCGCGCCGACGCTGCCCGTGCCGCGGCGCTGGAGCGAGAAGAGCGCCGATCAGGATCGCGACCGTGATCGGCACGACGCAGCGGCTCGAAGCGCCGGCGTCGGCGACCTCGAGGCCCTCGACGGCGCCGAGCACCGAGATCGCCGGCGTGATCATGCCGTCGCCGTAGAGCAGCGCGGCGCCGAACAGGCCGAGCAGCGCGAGCGCCCACGCCGAGCCGCCCGGGGCAACGTCGCGCGGCACCGCGAGCGCCACGAGCGCCAGGATGCCGCCCTCGCCGCGGTTGTCGGCGCGCATCACGAAGACCAGGTACTTGATCGAGATCACGACGATCAGCGACCAGAAGACGAGCGACAGCACGCCGAGCACGTTGCTCCGGGCGTCGGCGCCACGGCGTACTCGCCGTGGAAGCACTCGCGCAGCGCGTAGAGCGGGCTCGTGCCGATGTCGCCGTAGACGACGCCGAGCGCGCCGAGCGCGAGCGCAGCCAAATAGCCGCCGCGCGCTGGCCCGCGCGGCTCGCCCAGCGCGGGGCTCGTGGGGTTCACCCCTACCACGCGCGTCACACTAGCAATCGCCACTCGCCGTCGAGCTACGGAGCGGTCCCCGCGGAGGCGATCTCGACGCGCTGCCCCTCGGAGAGCGCGATCGCCCGGATCTCCCGTCACCAGCGCCTCGCCGCCGAGCAGGCCCTGCTCCACCACCACCTGGTCGCCGACGTCGCGCCCGAGCGTGATCAGCTGCCGCCGCAAGCGCCCGTCCGTCACGACCCAGACGTAGCTCGCGCCCGCCTCGGTGCGCAGCGCCGTGCGCGGCGCCGTCACGGTCGTCGCGGTGCCGTCCGCCGTCGCCGGCTCGCGTCGTCGAGGAAGACGATGCGCACGCTCGTGTCGGGTCGCAGCCATTCGTCCGCCTCGGGGATGCCTACCTCGACCTTGAGCGTGCCCTTCTGCCGGTTCACCTGCGGATAGAGCTTCACCACCTGGGCCGAGTACTTCCGATCCGGGAAGGCGTCGGGCACCACCTCCGCCTGCTGGCCGAGCCGTACCTTGCCGAGGTCCATCTCGTTGACGTCCACCTCGGCGCGCATGTCCTCGAGGTTCGCCATGCGGATCAGGTCGCCCGAGCCCGCAAAGCCGCCGGGCACGGCCATCTCGCCCACTTCCTTGAGCTTCGCGAGGATCACGCCGTCCGTCGGCGCACGCAGCGTGGTGTAGTCGAGGTTCACCCGGGCCTTGGCGATCTCCGCCTCCGCCTGCCGCACCTGCGCGTTCGCGACGCGCAGCTCGCTCTCCTTCACGTCGAGCTGCGACTGCGAGGCGACGTCCTGGCGGCGCAGGATGCGCAAGCGCTCGACCTCGAGCCGGCGCAGCTCCGCCGTGGCGCGCGCGAGCTCGAGGCTCGCCTCCGCCTGGTGCATCGCGGCGTCGTAGTCGCGGCGATCGAGCTGCACGAGCGGCTGCCCCTTCGTCACGCGCTCCGACTCGTCCACCAGATAGGCGTCGACGCGGCCCGGGATACGCACGCCGATCGAGATGTACTTCTCGCCGGTCACCACGTACCCCGAGCCGGTGAGCACCGGGCCCGCCGTGGTGGCGCCGGGCGCCGAGCGCGCCGCGATGGCGACCTCCACGCGGGGCATGCGCCCGAGCGTCGCGCGCCACGCGAGCACCCCCGCGACCAGCAGGAGCAACGCGGCACCCGCGAGCCAAACCCAACGCGGCGGGCCGCCGCGCGCCTTCGACGTCTTGCGGTCGATGCGGAGCGAGTGCAGCTCGTCGCGAAGCGTGCGGGAGATCTCGGGCATGCGTCCCTATCCCTTCCGCAGCGCTTCGACCGGGCGGAGCCTCGCCGCGCGCCACGCCGGCGCGAGGCCGCCCCCGAGCCCGATCGCGAGCGCCAGGAGTGCGGCGACCGCGATGTCGAAGGGACTCACCCGCAGGGTGATCACGCTCGTGCTGAAGGTCGAGAGGCCGAAAGCGATCCCCCCGAGCGCCTTCGACACCACGAAAGCCAGCGGCACCGCGATCGCCACGCCCACCAGCAGACCGAGCACGGCCAACGCGATCGACTCGACCACGAAGGCCTGCAGCACCGTGCCGCGCGAGAAGCCGAGCGCACGAAGTGTGCCGATCTCCGCGATGCGGGCCTGCACGGCCGCGTACATCGTGTTCGTGGCGCCGAAGGCGGCACCGAAGCCGGCGACCACGGCGAGGAACACCACCAACACCATGAAGAAGTTCGCGCTCTCCGCCTGCTTCGCGTAGTACGCCGTCTCGAGACTCGCGCCGAGCGTCCAGCGCGGGTCGTCTTCGATCCGCCGGATCAACGCGTCCCGATCGATGCCCGACGCCATCTTGAGGCGCACGCCCGAGTACGGAACGGTGCGCTTGGCGTCGGCGGCGAGATCTCGCGCATCCACCCACACCTCGCTCTCGAAGGAGGAGCCGCCCGATTCGAGGATGCCGACGATCTTCCAGGCGCGGCGTCCGAAGCGCAGCTCGTGGCCGAGCTCGGTGCCGCGGTAGCGGCTCGCGACGCCCCGGCCGACCACCGCCTCGCCCTGCGACGGCACGAACATGCGCCCCTTCGGCGATGCGCACCTCGTCGTGCACGCCGAGCGCGATCGGCTCCACGCCGCGCACGAGCACGTTCTCGCGGCCGCCGTCCTCGGTGAAGAAGAAGGGCTGCACGACCAGCTCCGGCGACGCCAGCGGCTCGCCGGCGGCGTTCCGCGCGACGCCGTCGAAGAAGCGCAGCGCCTGGAACGCCTCGAGCGGGCACCGCG
The DNA here is from genome assembly GCA_963716895.1 of uncultured delta proteobacterium. GTDB lineage: Bacteria > Myxococcota_A > UBA9160 > UBA9160 > UBA6930 > JBFIYM01. The sequence continues at coordinate 35,577 of CAVQUJ010000008.1, read as the reverse complement.
CTCGAGCCGTCGTTGTCCGAGCCCTTGCGCAGCACGATCAGGTTGTCCGGCGAGCCGGTGGTCGCCAGCGTCCGGCGCATGCTCGTGACGAGGCCGAGGAACAGCGTCGTCGCGATCACGACGAGCGCGACCACGGCGACCGTGAGTGAGGTGCGCAGGCGCCGGTGCGCCAGGTTGCGCAGCGGGTAGCTCAAGGGAAGCGCCATGGCGGTACCTAGAACACTTCGCGCAGCGTCGACGCCACGCTGCGCCGCGCCGCGCCGAAGGCGGGCACCACGCCCGAGAGGATGCCCACGAAGAACGCGATGAACAGCGCCTGCACCAGGATCCAGTTCGTGACGATGAAGCCGGACAGCGGGCCCATCTGCGGGCGTGGTGTTCGCCATCGTGCCGAGCACGTGCGTGAACGACAGCGAGAGCAGCGCTCCGATCGCGCCAGCCAGCGTGGAGAGCAGCGTGGCCTCCGCGAGCAGCGTGCCGAACAGCAGCCGCCAGCGGAAGCCCATCGCCTTCAGCACCGCGAGCTCCCGCAGGCGTTCGCGCACCGCCATGCTCGCGGTGTTCGCGGCGATGAACACGATGCAGCCCGTGACGAGCCAGCTCACGATCAGGAACACGGCGATGAAGCCCTGGAGGATCGAGAAGAAGTTCTGGAAGAAGCTCTTCTCGGTCTCGGACTCCGTCTCCGCGTCGCTGTTGCGGAACATGGCGTCGATCTGCTTCATCACGCCGGGCACCTGCTCGGCCTGGTCGACGCGCGCCCAGATCATGCCGACCTGGTCGAAGGGGATGCCCTTCGCCTTGAGCGCCTCCTCGAGATAGGTCGCGCTGGAACCAGAAGCGCGGATCCTGCTCGGCCGGGATCTCGCCCGAGATGCGGAACGTGAGGTCGACCGGGTAGACGGTGCTCGACAGCGCGATCTCGTCGCCCACCTTCCAGCCGTTGCGATTCATCGTCATGTGGCCCACGAGCGCGCCGTCGCGATGGGTGCGGAAGTGCTCGATCGCCTTCGGATCGATGCCGAGGTCTTCGAAGACGACGCCGATGGTGTCGGCATCGACGGCGAAGTTCGGAAAGGTCACTCCCTTGTCGCGATCCACCGCGCCGCCGAACCAGCTCCAGCTCGCCGCGCCCACCACGCCCGGCACCGACCGGATGCGGCCGAGGTAGGCATACGGCATGCCGTACACGATGCCGGCGGTGTTGTGGATGGAGATGCGGCTGTTCTTCGCGAGCGAGTTGAGGAAGGCGTCGAAGCCCTCGGGCGCGGTGCGCAACACGCACACGAGCGCGATCGCGAGCATGATGGCGCCGCCCGTCAGCAGCGAGCGCAGCTTGTTGCGCAACAGGTTGCGGAGCACGAACGGGAGGAACTTGATCATCGCGCTCCACCTCCACCGCCCGGCCGCGAGCCCATGAATACGCCCTTGTCGAGCAGGTACACCTCGTCCACGTAGCGCTCGGCGCGTGGATCGTGCGTCACGATCACGACGGTCTTGCCGAACTCCTGCTTCAAGCGTGCGCAGCAGGCCGAGCACCTCCTCCGCGTTCTTCGCGTCGAGGTCGCCGGTGGGCTCGTCGCCCACCACGATCTCGGGGTCGGTCACGATCGCGCGCGCGATCGCGACGCGCTGCTGCTCGCCGCCCGACAGCTGCGCGGGCATGTGATTCGCGCGCTCCGACAGGCCCACGATGCGCAGCGCCGTCTCGGCACGCTCGCGGCGCTCCGCCTTCTTCAGGTGCGTGAGGAGGAGCGGCAGCTCCACGTTCTCGCGCGCCGAGAAGACCGGGATCAGGTTGAAGAACTGGAACACGAAGCCCATGTGCGCGGCGCGGAACTCGGCGAGCTCGTCCTCGGAGAGGTCGCCGAGCTTGCGGCCCGCCACGGTGATCTCGCCGTCCGAAGGCCGATCGAGGCCCGCCAGCATGTTGAGCAGGGTGGACTTGCCCGAGCCCGAGGGCCCCATCAGCGCGACGAAGCGGCCCGCCGGAATCTCGAGCGAGACGTTCTCGAGGGCGTGCACATCGTCCGCCCCGCGCTGGTAGAAGCGCGACACATTGCGGAGCTCGATCACAGATTCCGGCCTCCGGGCGCGCGGGGGCAGCGGGGGCCCAGTCTACGTTGCACCCATGCGATGTGCTACGCCGCAGCGCGGAGGCAAGTTCACCATGGCGGAGATCCACGGCGGACAGATCGCGGCGCGCCAGCTGCGTGCGGCAGGCATCGACACCGTGTTCGGCGTGGTCGCCGGGCCGATGATCGAGCTCTTCGCCGGCTCGCAGGAGGCGGGCCTCCAAGTGGTGGGGTGCCGCCACGAGCTGAACGGCGGCTTCATGGCGCAGGCCTGGGGCTACCAGAAGCGGAAGGCCGGCGTGCTGATCGTCGGCTCCGGCCCGGCGCTGACGAACGCGATCACGCCGCTCTACGTCGCCACCGCGAGCGCGCTGCCGCTGGTCGTGCTCGGCGGCTCCGCGTTCGGCGGCACGCTCGGTCTCGGCGCCTTCCAGGAGCTCGACCAGCTCGCGCTCGCGAAGCCCGCGTGCAAGTGGACGGGCCAGGTCGATCGCACCGACCGCATCGCGGAGTGGATCCACCTCGCGCTCGGCAAGGCCGTGGAAGGCCGCCCGGGCGGCGTCTACCTCGACTTCCCCGGCCACCTGGTCGGCAAGAAGGTGCCCGAGGAGCAGGTGACGCTGCGCAGCGCGCCCGGAGATCACGCGCGCCTTCCCCGACCCCGACGCCATCGCGCGCACCGCGGATCTGCTCGAGAGCGCCGAGCGCCCGCTCGTGCTCATCGGCAAGGGCGCGGCCTGGGCCGACGCCGGCCCCGCGCTCGCGAAGCTCGTCGACCTCGGCATCCCCTACGTCACGTCGCCGATGGCGCGCGGCACGCTGCCGGACGATCACCCGAACTTCGCCAACGCGGCGCGCTCGCAGGCGCTCGCGGGCGCCGACGTGATCGTGATGTTCGGCGGCCGCTTCAACTGGATCTTCGGCCTCGGCCGCCGCTTCGCCGCGGGCGCGAAGATCGTGCAGGTGGACGTCGAGGCCGAGGAGGCGTACTCGGGCGCGAGCCTCACCACCGCGATCGTGGCCGACGCCGCCGTCGCCGCCGAGCAGCTCGGCGGCGCGCTCGCGGGCCGCAAGCTGCGCTCCGCCGGCTCGAGCTGGCTCGGCGGGCTGCGCGCGGCCGCCGCGAAGAACGAGGCCGGCGCGGCGAAGGCGCTCAGCCGACGACTCGATCCCGATCCAGCCCTACCGGCTCGTGAACGAGGTGAAGGCCGCGCTGCCGCGCAACTCGATCGTGATCGAGGAGGGCGAGACGATCATGGGCGTGTGCCGCACCGTGCTGCCGTCCTACCGCAACCGCGGCCGCCTCAACGCGGGCACCACCGGCTGCATGGGCGTCGGCGCACCCTACGCGGTGGGCGCGAAGCTCGCCTGCCCGGACGCGCCGGTGGTCGCCGTGCTCGGCGACTACGCGTTCGGCGCCGCCGCGATGTGCGTCGAGACGGCTCAGCGCGTCGGCGCCCATCCCGTGTTCGTGGTCGCGAACAACGAGGGCATCGCAGGGCACATGATCCAGGACCACATGCTGCCGCCCGGCTCGCCGCGCATCGCCTCGCTGCTGCCCGCGCGCTACGAGAAGATGGCCGAGATGGTGGACGGCTTCGCGGCGTACGTGGAGCGGCCCGAGCAGATCCGGCCCGCGCTCGACGCGGCGCTCGCGTCCGGCAAGCTCGCGATCGTGCACGTGCGCATGGACCCGAAGGCCGTCCGCCTCGGCGGCTCGAACTACCTCCAGTAGCGTGTGAAGGAGGACGCCCCATGTCCCTGCCCCTCGAAGGCATCCGCGTGCTCGACTGGACCATCTGGCAGCAGGGCCCGATCTGCTCGTCGATGCTCGCCGACATGGGCGCCGACGTGATCAAGATCGAGCAGACCGGCGTCGGCGACCCGGGCCGGAACCTGGTCGCCGCGGGCGGCGCCGAGGTGAAGCGCGCGAACTGGTACTTCGAATCGCACAACCGCAACAAGCGCGGCATCACGCTCGACTTCAGCAAGACGGAAGGCCGCGAGGTGGCCTACGCGCTCGCGGAGAAGTCCGACGTGTTCGTGCAGAACTTCCGCCAGGGCGTGGCCGCGCGGCTCGGGCTCGACTACGCCACGCTGCGCGAGAAGAACCCGCGCCTCATCTACGCCAGCGCCACCGGCTACGGCCCGCTCGGGCCCGAGAGCGGCGAGCCCTCCTTCGACCACCTCGGCCTCGCGCGCTCCGGCATCATGCTCGCCGCCGGGGAGCCCGACATGCCGCCGCTCGGGATCTCCGGCGGCATCGCGGATCAGATGGGCGGCGCGATGCTGGCCTACGGCGTGATGACCGCGCTCTTCGCGCGCGAGCGCACCGGCCTCGGGCAGGAGGTGAACGGCTCGCACCTCGGCTCGATGCTGTTCCTCCAGGGCCTGTCCGTCTCGATGAAGCTGATGGCGGGCGTGGCGATGCCGCGGAGCTTCCGCGCGCGCGCCATGAACCCGCTCTGGAACCACTACCGCTGCGCGGACGGCAAGTGGCTCGCGCTCGCCATGCTCCAGAGCGACCGCTACTGGCCCGACTTCGCGCGCGCCATCGGGCACCCGGAGCTCGCCACCGACCCACGCTTCGCGAACCTCGGCGCCCGCGCGCAAAACGCCGCGGCCTGCGTCGCGATCATCGACGCCGCGTTCGCGAGCAAGCCGCGCGCGGACTGGCTGAAGCTGCTGAACGACGATCCGGGCGACTACATCTACACGATCGTGAACAGCGTGGACGATCTGCCCGACGACCCGCAGGTGCGGGCCAACGACTACGTCGTCACGATCGACCACCCGCAGCACGGGCCCACGAAGATGGTGGGCGTGCCCGTGCAGCTCTCCGAGACGCCGGGCTCCGTGCGCACGCCCGCCCCCGAGCTGGGCCAGCACACCGAGGAGATCCTGATGGACGTGCTCGGCTGGGACTGGGATCGCATCAGCGCGCTGCGCGAGAAGGGCGTGATCTGAGGAGGAACGAGCCGCATGGCCCAGCGCTCGGGCTTCGTGTTCGGTGCGCGCTTCCTGCTCGCGCTCGTGGTGGTGCTCGCGACCTTCAACCCCACGGGCCATTCGTTCTTCCATTGGGTGCGCGCCTCGCTCGCGGACGGCACGCGGGGCCGGTTCACGCCTTCGTGGGCGTGGTGCTCGCGATCGGCTGGGCCGTGCTGGTCATCGCGACGCTGCGCTCGCTCGGCTTGCTCGGCCTGATCCTGGCCTGCGCGTTCTTCGGGACGCTGGTGTGGTGGCTGGCCGACTCGGGCGTGCTCCCGGTCGGCGGCGCGAACGCCGTGACCTGGATCGCGCTCGTCTGTCTCGCTGGCGTGCTCTCGCTGGGCGTAGCCTGGGGCCACCTGTGGCGACGCCTCACCGGCCGCGTCGAGGTCGACGAGTCGGGTGAGGACTGAGCTGGCGAGAGCCTTCCTCTTCACCCTGCTGCTGCTCCTGGCGCCGGCCTGCGAGCGCTCGCGCGAGCCGGCGCAGGGCGCCGCCGCCCCGGCGGCGCTCGCGCCCGCCCCGCAGGCGCTCGCGTACGTGGGCGCCGCGCGCTGCGCCGGCTGCCACGCGCCCGAGGCCGAGGCCTGGCGCGGCTCCGACCACGATCGCGCCATGGAGGAGCCGAGCGCGCGCCTCGGCGACTTCGCGAACGCGCGCTTCGAGAAGGACGGCGTCGTCACCACCTTCTTCGAGCGCGACGGGCAGGCATTCGTGAACACCGAGGGGCCGGACGGGCGCCTCGCGGACTTCCCGGTCTCCTACACGTTCGGCTTCGCGCCGCTCCAGCAGCTGCTGTTGCCCCTGCCGGGCGGGCGGCGCCAGGCGCTCTCGATCGCATGGGACGCGCGGCCGCGCGCGGCGGGCGGCCAGCGCTGGTACTCGCTCTACCCGGGCGAAGCCATCCCGCCGAGCGACGTGCTGCACTGGACGAAGCTCTCGCAGAACTGGAACAGCGGCTGCGCCGAGTGTCACTCGACGGACCTGCGCCGCGGTTACGACCTCGCGCGCGACTCGTACGAGACGACGTGGGCCGACCTCGACGTCGCGTGCGAGGCCTGCCACGGCCCCGGCTCGCGCCACGTGGCATGGGCGGAAGGCGACCGCGCGGGCGAGCCGGGCCTCACCGTGCGCCTCCGCGACGACGGCGCGCGCTGGGTGCACGCGGCAGGCGCGCCGATCGCGCACCGCGAGCCGCCGCTGCCCGCGCACACCGAGCTCGAGGTGTGCGCGCCCTGCCACGCGCGGCGCACGCAGCTCGCCGAGGGACGCGTCGCGGGCGAGCCGCTGCTCGACACGCACCGCCCCGCCCTGCTCGAGCCAGACCTCTACGAGGCGGACGGCCAGATGCGCGGCGAGGTCTACGACTTCGGCTCGTTCGTGCAGAGCCGCATGTACGCCGCCGGCGTCACGTGCAGCGACTGCCACGAGCCGCACCGCCTCGCGCTGCGCGCGGAGGGCAACGCGCTCTGCGGCGAGTGCCACAGCCCCGCCGTCTTCGACGTGCCGGCGCATCACCATCACGAAGCCGGCTCGGCGGGCAGCGCCTGCGTCGCGTGTCACATGCCCGCCCGCACGTACATGGGCGTCGACGTGCGCCACGACCACTCGTTCCGGGTGCCGCGGCCGGATCTGTCCGAGGCGATCGGCACGCCGAACACGTGCACCGACTGTCACACCGGGAAGCCCGCGCGCTGGGCCGCCGCGGCGGTGAAGCGCTGGTTCCCGTCCGGCCGGAGCCTCACGCCGCACTACGGCACAGCGCTCCACGCAGGGCGCGAGCGGCTGCCCGGCGCCGAGCCGGCGCTCGTGGCGCTCGCCGGCGACGCGCAGCAGCCGGGCATCGCGCGCGCCACCGCGCTCACCCTGCTCGCCGCGCCCGATCTGCCGGAGACGGCCGAGGCGATCCGCCGCGGGCTCGCCGACCCGGATCCGCTCGTCCGACTCGGCGCGCTCGGCGCCGTCCGGGGCGTCGAGCCCGGCACGCGGCTCGCCGCCGTGAAGCCGCTGCTCGACGACCCGCTGCGCGCCGTGCGCATCGACGCCGCGCGCGTGCTGGCCGACGTGCCGGCGGCACCTGTTCCGGCCGGAGGAGCGCACGCGCCTCGCCGCCGGGCTCGCCGAGTACCGCTCCGCGCAGATCGTGAACGCGGATCGCCCCGAGGCGCACGTGAACCTCGGCGGGCTCGACGCGCTGCAGGGCGACCTCGACGCCGCGCGCGGCGAGTTCCAGACCGCGCTGCGGCTCGCGCCCTGGTTCGTGCCGGCGTACGTGAACCTCGCGGACCTCGAGCGCGCCGCCGGCCGCGAGGACGCCGCGGAAGCGGCGCTCCGCCAGGCGCTCGCAGTTGCGCCCGACCTCGCCGAGCCGCACTTCGCGCTCGGTCTGCTGGAGATCCGCACGGGGCGTCGCGACGAAGCGCTCGTCGAGCTGGCGCGCGCTGCGGAGCTCGCGCCGGACAACGGCCGCTTCACACAGGGCCTCGCGCTCGCACTCGAGGACCGTGGCCAGCCCGAGCGCGCGCTCGCCACGCTCGAGGCGGCGCTCGAGCGGCGCCCCGGCGACCGCGAGCTGCGCGCCGCCGCCGCCTTTCTCGCGCACCAGCACGGCCAGCGGGAGGCGGCGCTGCGCCACGCGCGCGCCCTCGTCGCGGCCTGGCCCGACGACGCGCGCGCGCGCGCGTTGCTCGCGAGCCTCGAAGCGGGCCAGCCCTGAGCGGCGCCCAGCGGTCGTGACTCCGTTCGCCTCGCGCGAGGCGAAGCCTCGCGGGGGCTCACTGCGCGCCGGGCTGCACCCGGCTTGCGGCCCAGAGCAGCATGGCCGCGTAGCCGCGCCAGGGCCGCCAGCCCTTCGCGCGTTCCTCGAGCTCCGCGGCTGCAAGTGGGCGCCCCGGCGGGCCGAGGGCGCGACGCAAGCCGAGGTCGCTCGCCGGGAACGCATCCGGCTCGCCGAGCGCACGCAGCGCGACGTACTCCGCCGTCCACGGGCCGATGCCCGGCAGCGCGAGCAGCTGCCTCCGCACCTCGTCGGGCGGCTGCCCGCCTTCGAGGTCGAGCGCGCCCGACGCCGCAGCGCGCGCGAGCGCGCCGAGCGCCTCGCTGCGCGCGCGCGTGAGGCCGAGGCCCGCGAGCTCGGCGCGCGCGAGCGTCGCGGCCGTCGGGAACACATGCGCGATCGCGCCCTCCGCCGCCGCGAGCTTCGCGCCGTGCGCCGCGGCGATGCGGCCCGCCAGCGTGCACGCGCCGGCCACGGTCACCTGCTGCCCGAGCACGGCGCGCACCGCCAGCTCGAAGCCGCTCCATGCGCCGGGGACGCGCAGGCCCGGGCGGCGCCGGAGCCTGGCCGCCAGCGCCGGGTCGCGGCGCAGCTGCGCGCGGATCGGCGCCGGGTCGGCGTCGAGATCGAAGAGCCGGCGTACGCGCGCGGCGATGCGTGCCGCCTCGGGGACGAGCTGCGCCGGCAGCGTCAGGCACACGCCGGACGCCTTCGGATCGAGCGTCACCGCGATCACGCCGCGCTCGCCGCCGATCTCCACGCTGCGCCGGTAGCCCTCCGCGCTCACCTGCTCGACGCCGGGCAGCTCGCGCTGCGCGAGATACGCGAGCACAGCGCGACCGTCGAACGGCGGCCGCGCCGCGAGCCGCAGCGTGAGCGAGGCCGAGGCCTCGCGGAGGATCCGCCGGCGGCGCAGCTCGCGCGGCGGCGCGCCCCAGACTCCCTTCATGGCGGTGTTGAAGCGGCGCACGCTCGCGAAGCCCGCCGCGTGCGCGATCTCCGTGATCGGCAGGCCCGTCTCGTCGAGCAGCTTCTTCGCGAAGTGGACGCGCCGCGTCTGCGCCACGGCGAGCGGCGAGGCGCCGAGGTGCTCCTCGAACAGGCGGCGCAGGTGGCGACCGCCGGCGCCCACCTTCGCGGCGAGCTCGTCCACGCTGCCGTGGTCGAGCGCGCCCTCGCCGAGGAGGCGCAGCGCGCGGCCCACGGCCGCGGAGGTGCCCTGCCAGGCGGGGCTGCCCGGCGCGGCCTCGGGCCGGCAACGCCGGCAGGGCCGGAAGCCCGCCTGCGCAGCGGCGGCCGCGGACGGGAAGAAACGGCAGTTCCGCCGGAGCGGCGTGCGCGCCGGGCAGACCGGCCGGCAGTAGACGCCGGTGCTGGCCACGCCGGTGAAGAAGCGGCCGTCGAAGCGCGCATCGCGGCTCGACAGGGCCCGGTAGCAGACGTCGGCTTCGGGGATCACGCCGCGAGTATGCCCGACGGGCGGCCCGCGACTCGCCGTTTTCGGACACGATGGGCTCGGGGCGATGGCCGTTTCCGGCCAGTCGCGCGGGCGCGCGCCCGCGAACCTCCCGTCGCCGCCCGGAGGAAGCCATGACCGAAGCCATCGCGTATACGACCCGCGCCACCTCGCTCGGCCTGCTGCTCGTGGCGGCGAGCGGGCGTGGCGTCTGCCAGGTCCGCTTCGGCACGAGCGAGGCCGCGCTACGCGCCGCGCTCGCGCGCGAGCTGCCGTGCGCCACGTTCGAGCGCGGCGGCGCACGCGTCGCGCGCTGGGCCGACACGCTCGCCGCGGCCGTGGAAGGCCGCGGCGACGCCGCGCGCGTACCGCTCGACGTGGCCGGCAGCCGTTTCCAGCGCCGCGTCTGGGACGCGTTGCGCAAGCTCCCGCGCGGCTCGACGCTGGGCTACGCAGAGCTGGCCGGGACGCTCGGCCAGCCGCGCGCCGCGCGCGCCGTCGCCCGCGCCTGCGCCGCGAATCCCGTGCCGCTCGCCGTGCCGTGTCACCGCATCGTGCCGAAGTCGGGCGGCGTGGGGGGCTATCGCTTCGGTAGCTGGCGCAAGCGCGCGCTCCTTGCGGCGGAGGCGGATCCTCGCTCATCCTGAGCCGCACATGACGTCTCGCGCGCTGTGGCAGCGCTATCAGGCCACGCTCTGCCCGGTGCCGCCGGCGCTCACGCTCGACCCGAGCCGCATGCGCTTCGACGAGGCGTTCCTCGCGCGGATGGAGCCGGCGCTCGAGCGCGCCTTCGACGCGATGGCCGCGCTCGAGGCCGGCGCGACCGCGAATCCGGACGAGGGCCGCCCGGTCGGCCACTACTGGCTGCGCGCGCCGGACCGCGCGCCGACGCCGGCGATCGCGGCCCAGATCCGCGCCGCCGTGGCGCAGGTGAAGGCTTTCGCGAGCGACGTGCACGCGGGCCGGGTGAAGCCGCCGCGCGCCGCGCGCTTCACGCAGCTGCTCGTGATCGGGATCGGCGGCTCCGCGCTCGGCCCCATGCTCGTGGCCGACGCCCTCGGCCGCGCCGCCGCCGACCGCATGCGCGTCGCGTTCTTCGACAACACCGACCCGGACGGCATCGCGCGCACGCTCGCCGCCCTCGGGAGCGCATTGCCGGAGACGCTCGTGCTCGTCACGTCGAAGAGCGGGGGCACGGCGGAGACGCGGAACGGCATGCGTCTCGCCGCGGAGGCGTACGCCGCGGCCGGCCTGCCCTTCGCGCCGCACGCCGCCGCCGTCACCCTGCCCGGCTCGGCGCTCGACCGCGAGGCCGAGGCCGCCGGCTGGCTCGCGCGCTTCCCCATGTTCGAGTGGGTCGGCGGCCGCACGAGCGAGCTGTCCGTCGTCGGCCTGCTGCCCGCCGCGCTCCAGGGCCTCGACGTCGACGGCCTCCTCGCCGGCGCTGCGGCCTGCGACGAGGCGACGCGCCTCCGCGACGCGCGCCGCAACCCGGCCGCCCTGCTCGCGCTGATGTGGCATCACGCGACCGGCGGCCGCGGCGAGAAGGCGATGGTGGTGCTGCCCTACAAGGACCGCCTGCGCCTGCTCGGCCGCTACCTCCAGCAGCTCGTGATGGAGTCGCTCGGCAAGCGCCTCGACCTCGCCGGCCGGCGCGTGGAGCAGGGGCTCGCCGTCTACGGCAACAAGGGCTCGACCGATCAGCACGCCTACGTGCAGCAGCTCCGCGACGGGCGGAACGACTTCTTCGCGCTCTTCGTGCGCGTGCTCGAGCCGGGTGGCAGCGCGCTCGAGGTCGAGCCGGGCATCACGGCCGGCGACTATCTGCACGGCTTCTGGCTCGGCACGCGCACGGCCCTCGCCGAGAACGAGCGCGAGTCGATCACGCTGACGTTGCCGCGCGTCGATGCGCCCTCGCTCGGCGCGCTGATCGCGCTGTTCGAGCGCACGGTGGGTCTCTACGCGAGCCTCGTCGGCATCAACGCCTACGACCAGCCCGGCGTCGAGGCCGGGAAGAAGGCGGCCGGGGCTGCGCTCGCGCTGCAAGGGCGCGTGCTCGCGGCGCTCGCGCGCGAGCCGCAGAGCGCCGAGCAGATCGCGGCGCGGGCCGGCGCGCCGGAGCAGGCCGAGACGATCTACCTGCTGCTCGAGCATCTGTGCGCGAGCGGCCGGGCGCGTCTGGCGCTGCCGGGCGCGCCCGGCGCGGCGCGTTTCGCTCTGCCTTGAGGCGCGGGTGACGCTGCAACGGACCGATCCCGGACGGTCTGCGCCCCTGCTCGCGCAAGACGGCGCGCGCCACACGCTCGAGGTGGAGCTGGGCGGCTAGCCGAGCAGCTCCGCCGCGCGCGCGAACAGCGGCTCGATCGACTCCGCGACGACCTCCCAGAGCGGATCGTGACGCTTGCCGCGTCGATGCAGCCCGAGATTGAAGCCGCTGATGATCGCGAACTTGTAGGCGGCGAGCGCGCGGTACCAGCCGAGATCGGGGAGCCGCTCGCCCCACGCCTCGGCGTAGAGCGCGACCAGCTCGTCCGCGCCGGGGAAGTCGGCGTGCCCCGGTCCCGGGCCGCGCCCACGTCCCGCCCAGGCGAAGGGATCGTTGAAGGTCGCGATCCAGCCGACGTCGTTCAGCGTCGCGCCGACGCCCACCAGCTCCCAGTCGATCACTGCGAGCAGACGGCCCTCGAACGCGTAGAAGAGGTTGCCCACCTGGAAGTCGCCGTGGAAGACACCGACGGGCGCGTCGCTCGGCAGCGTCGCGAGCAGGCGCTCCCGCACGCGCGGCTGGAGCGCGAAGCGAGCGGGCTCCGCCACCTTGGGCAGGAAGCGGTCCCAGCGGCACCACGTCGTCGCCGGCGGGGATCGGCGCGCCGAGGCGTGGCGTCGTGCGCCAGTCCACGCGGTGGACGCCGGCCAGCGCGCGCATCGCCTGCGCGGCCATCGACCGCAGCATCTCGGCGGGCAGCTTCGTGCCCCACTCGCCCGGGCCGAGCCGCAGCACGTCGCCCGCGAGCTTCGGCACCACGAAGTAGGGCCGGCCGAACCAGTCGAGCTCCTCGCCCGACCAGCGCACGGAGCAGTGCGGGACGTCGCTGGCGTCGAGCGCGTTCAGGATCTCCACCTGGCGCAGCACGTCCGCGGTGCCCTGCCACGACACGTTCGGCGGCGGGAGGCGCAGGAACCAGGACTCGCTCCGCCCGCGGCTCAGGGCCGTGAAGCCGTACGCGAAGCCCGCGTGGCCCGGCATCTTGTGCACCGCGGACACCTCGGCCGCGGGGTCGTCGTACTTCGCGCGCGCGAAGGGCACGAGGCGCGTCTCGAGCTCGGCGAGCTCCACCGCGCTACCGCGGCGCCAGCAGGCGCGCGGCCTCCGTCGGGTCCATCGCCTCCTCGACGAGTCCGACGATCGGCGTGTCCACGCCCGCGGCGTGGTAGGCGGCGATGCGCTCGCGGCAGTACTCCGCCGGCCCGTGGATGTAGTAGCGGTCGACGGCCTCGTCCGAGAGCGCGGCGCGCGCGCCCTTCCAGTCGCCGGCGGCCGCGCGCTCCCACATCGCCTCGAACAGCGGTGCGTTGCCGAGCCACTCCTGGTGGGCGCGATACGTCGGCACGGCGAAGTAGGCCGCGATCGACGCGCGCGCCACGGCGCGCACCTTCTCGGGCTCGCGCGTGGGGCAGACGTAGATGCGCGCCGTGATCTCCTTCGACTCGCCGTACTTCTTCACGTGCGGGACCACCTTGGGCACGTCCTCGGGCGCCACGTAGTTCAGGATCACGCCGTCGGCCTCGCGCCCGGCCAGCTCGAGCATGCCGGGGCGGAGCGCGGCGATCACGATCTTCGGCGGCTCGGGCAGCTCGCGCCGCAGCTGGAAGCGCGCGCACCGTGAAGCTCTCGTACTCGTGGCTGATCTTCTGGTGACGCAGCGCCGCGCGCAGGAAGCGCGCCATGTCGCGCGTGTAGGCGTACGTCTTCTCGAACGGCCGCGCGTTCTGGTGCTTCACGATGAACTCGGACGACGAGCCGATGCCGAGCACGAAGCGCCCGGGCGCGGCGAGCGCCAGCGCCGCGGCGCTCATCGCGAACACCGCCGGCCCGCGCGTCTGCACCGGGAAGCAGGCGCAGCCGAGGCGGAGCGTCTTCGCCCACTGCGAGGCGAGCGCGAGCGGCACGAAGCCGTCGAGATCCTGCGCCTCGCTGGTCCAGACGTCCGTGTAGCCGAGCTGCTCGAGCTCCTTCACGAAGCGCTCGTGCTCGAGCAGCGGAACCGTCTGGAGCGGAATCGTCATGCCGAGCCGAGCCAACCGTCGTCCTCCTCGGCGCGCGAAGTTGGCACAAAGGGGCGGCGCCCGCGCTCGCGAACCTCTACCTTGCGCGCGCAATGGATCACGGCCACGCGCACAGCCACGACCACGCTCACCCGACGAAGCCGCACAAGCAGGAGCAGGAGACGGCGCAGCGCGAGATCACGGAGCTCGCGCCGAACGTGCTGCGCATGCAGCTCCCGATCTCGCATGCCCGGCCTCGGCCACGTGAACATGTACGCGCTGATCGACGAGCGCGGCGCCGCGGTGGTCGATCCGGGCCTGCCCGACGCCGAGCAACTGGAAGGCGATCCTGGATCGCCTCTCGCAGGCCGGCCTCGAGCCGAAGCACGTCCACACCGTGATCGTCACGCACTCGCACCCCGACCACTTCGGCGGCGCGGCGCGGCTCGCGCGCGAATCGGGCGCGGCGGTCGTGGCGCACCGCTCGTTCCGCTTCGGCGTGATCGAGGCGACGCAGGATCCCGAGGTCTCCGTCGACGACCTCTCCGCCTCGGGCGAGAACGACGAGGCGCACCGCAGCGTGCTCACCGGCTGGAACCACCGGACGCCGTGGGGCGGGCAGCATCCGCGCCCGCCGCTCAAGATGCGGCTCCGCTGGCGGCTCGCGCGCTGGCTCGGCAGCTCCTTCGTGCCCGCCGTGACGAAGCCGGTGCGCGCGGGCGAGGTGCTGCGCGTCGGCGGGCGCGAGTGGGTGATCCGGCATACGCCCGGCCACACCGAGGACCACATCTGCCTGCACGACCCGGCGGACGGGCTGTTCCTGTCGGGCGACCACGTGCTGCCGTCGATCACGCCGCACATCTCGGGGCTCGCGCTCTCGAAGGACCCGCTCGACACCTTCTTCGACTCGCTCGACCAGGCCGCCGCCGTGCCCGACGTGAAGCTGGTGCTGCCCGCGCACGGCCATCCCTTCACGGATCTCGCCGGCCGCTGCCAGGCCATCAAGCAGCATCACTACGACCGGCTCGACACGGTGAAGCGCATCGGGCGCGAGATCGGGCCCGCCACGGTGCAGGCCTTCTCGCAGAAGCTGTTCAAGCCGCGCAGCTGGGGCGAGATGGCCGAGAGCGAGACGTACGCCCACCTCGAGCACCTGCGCCTCGCCGGCGCCGCCGAGGTCCGCCGCGACGGCGACGGGTACCTGATCTACCAGACCGGCTGAGGGTCCGGGGCAGGGGTCCGGGAGGGGTCGCTGCTCCGGCGCTCGACGTGTCGGTGTGCGGAGCGGGTGGAGGCGTGAGGGGCCGTTCGAGCTCTACCGGCCACCGCTCGCTCGCAGCCCACTCCTCGTCGTGAGCCCTCACGAAGGCTCGCTCACGCTCGGTTGGCGTGGCCGCCTCTCGTGACGACGAGGCGTGCGGTCGCCGAGTCTGGTACCGCACCTCCACAGCAACGCCCTCCCGTCCCCGTGACTCGCGAGATGTTGCGCGGTGTCCTGTGACCCCCCCATTCAAAAAAGGGGGGGGTTGGTAGTCGGCTTCGTGCCGTCTCCAGAGACACGAGGGACGGGAGGGCGTTGCTGTGGAGGTGCGGTATCGGAGAACGGGTCGCACGGCTCGGCGTCACGAGAGGCGGCCACGCCAACCGAGCGTGAGCGAGCCAGCGTGAGGTCCCACGACGGCGAGAGGACTGCGAGCGAGCGGTGGCCGGTAGAGCTCGAAGGGTCCGTCACCTCTTCCACCCGCTCCGCGCACCACCCAAGTCGAGCACCGGAGCAGCGACCCCTCCCGGCCCCCTGCCCCGCACTCCGCCGTTCGATCCCTCGCGCCGTCGCCGCCCCCTGGCATAGACTCGCGCTCCTCCGGAGGCCCGATGCTCTCGCGCTTCGACGACTACCCGATCCACCAGACGCCCGAGCCGATCGCGCACCGCGTCACCTCGGATCCGAACGCGTACGACCGCTACTGGTTCAACGGCGTCGATCGCGACGCGCGCTTCTACTTCGGCGCGGCGCTCGGGCTGTACCCGCACCAGCAGGTGATGGACGCGCACTTCTCGATCCTCGCGAACGGCGAGCAGCACGCGTTCCACGCTTCGCGGCTCGCGCCGCGCGAGCCGAGCGATACCAGCGTCGGGCCGTTCCGCCTCGTGATCGAGGAGCCGATGCGGCGGGTGCGCCTCACCGCTCGTGCGCAACGACACCGGCGTCGAAGCCGACCTGCTGTTCGTGTCGCGCGCGCCTGCCCTCGAAGAGGCGCGCGCGCGCATGAAGTTCGGCACCACCACGCGCAACCTGATCGACATGACGCGCTTCACGCAGTTCGGCACGTGGCAGGGCTGGGTGCGCGCCGGCGGCGTCGAGACGAAGTGCGAGCCCGTCGCGCACGTACGCGACGCGCGACCGCTCGTGGGGCGTGCGGCCGGTGGGCGCCGCGGCGCCGGGCCGGCCCGCCGACCCGCCGCAGGTCGCCTGGCTCTGGGCGCCGATCCACTTCGACGACGAATGCCGGCTGCTCGGCTACTTCCAGCGCCCGAACGGCGAGCGCTGGAACGCCGACGGCATGCGCGTGCCGGTGTCGGCGAATCCCGAGCCGGTGGCCGACCCGAGCGCGCCCGGGCTTCGTGCACCTCGAGGCGCTCGGCGAGCGCCTCGTCTTCCGCCCCGGCACGCGCTGGATCGAGCGTGCCGAGTTCGACGTCCTCCCGCACGGCGGCGCCAGGACCACGCTGGAGCTCGAGACCGTGCTGCGCTTCAACATGAACGGCCTCGGCTACGCGCACCCGCGCTGGGGCCACGGCATCTGGCAGGGCGAGCTCGCCGTCGAAGGCGAGAGCTGGAAGGAGAGTGACCTCCAGCCCGGCAACCCGTTCCACCAGCACCTCCACAACCTCGTGCGCGCGAAGCTCGGTGCGAAGACGCGGCGTCGGCCTGCTCGAGCAGATCCTGCTCGGCCCGCACGCCGGCTACGGCTTCACCGGCCTCGTCGACGGGGCGCCAGCCCCGGGCCCCGGGCGTGGGGCGCCCGCGTGAGCGAAGCGAAGCGGCCGTTCCGGGTGCTGCCGCTGGTGACGCCCGAGAACGAGCACTACTGGAAGGGCGGCGCGCGCGGCGAGCTCTGCTTCCTGCGCTGCGGCAGCTGCCGCACGTACGTCCATCCGCCCTCGCCCGTGTGCCCCGACTGCCTCTCGAAGCAGCTCGCGCCGGCCGCGGTGTCGGGCCGCGCGCGGCTGCTCACCTGGACGGTGAACCACCATCCCTGGATCCCCGGCTTCGAGCCGCCGTACGTGATCGCGATCGTCGAGATCGAGGAGCAGCGCGGGCTGCGCGTCACCACGAACCTCGTGAACTGCACGCCGGAGCGAGCTGCGCATGGATCTGCCCGTGCGCGTGCTCTTCGAGGAGCGCGAGGACGGCGTGTTCCTGCCCTTGTTCGAGCCCGTGAGGAGCTGAGATGGAGATCCTCGAACGGAAGGCCGCGATCACCGGCATCGGCCAGTCGGACGTCGGGCGCCGGCTCGGGCGCGACCCGCTCGACCTCACGCTCGACGCCTGCCTCGCCGCGATCGCCGACGCCGGGCTCTCGCGCGCCGACATCGACGGCGTCGCCACCTACCCCGGCATGATGAACGCGGCGCCCGGCTTCAGCGGCGCCGGCGTCACCGACGTGCAGGAGGCGCTGCGCCTCGACCTCAACTGGTGGGCGGGCGGGCCCGAGACCTCGGGCCAGCTCGGCTCGGTGATCACCGCCTGCGCCGCGATCGCCGCCGGCTACGCGCGCCACGTGCTGTGCTTCCGCAGCGTGTTCGAGTCGAGCGCGCAGGGCGAGCGGCCCGCGCGCCGGCATCGGCATGGGCGGCGGCGGGCGCGGCGGCGCTGCCGCGCGCAGCCGGCATGCTGCAGTGGACGCTGCCCTACGGCGCCGCCTCCGCGGCGTGCTGGATCGCGATGTTCGCGCAGCGCCACTTCCACGAGTTCGGCACCACGCGCGAGCAGATGGCGTAGATCGCGCTCAACGCGCGCAGGAACGCGGCGATGAACCCGAAGGCCATCTACCGCGACCCGCTCACGCTCGACGACTACCTCGCCGCGCGGTGATCAGCACGCCCTTCTGCCTGTACGACTGCGACGTGCCGGTGCGACGGCGCCACCGCGTTCGTGCGTCTCGCACGTCGACGCCGCGCGCGACCTGCGCAAGCGCGCCGCTGCGCGTCGAGGCCGTCGGCGCGGCGCTGCACGGCCGCCCGTCGTGGGACCAGTTCGACGACCTCACCACGATGGCGCTGCGCGACGCCGCCAAGATGCTGTGGAACGCGCACCGACCTGACGCCCGCCGACGTGGACGTCGCCGAGTGCTACGACGGCTTCAGCTTCATCACGATGGCGTGGCTCGAGGCGCTCGGCTTCTGCGGCAAGGGCGAGAGCGGGCCGTTCATCGAGGGCGGCGCGCGCATCGCGCTCGACGGCGAGATCCCGCTCAACACGCACGGCGGCCAGCTCTCGGCCGGGCGCCTGCACGGCTACGGCTTCCTGCACGAGGCGTGCGTGCAGCTCTGGGGCGAAGGCGGCGAGCGCCAGGTGCCGGGCGGACCCGAGGTCGCGGTCGCCGCGGCCGGCGGCGGCCCGCTCGGCGGATGTCTGTTGATCACGAAGCGGAAGCTGGAGGAGGAACGGCGATGGCAGATCAGCAGGAGACAGGCAAGACGGCGTCGGTGGTGGGCGGCGCGTCGGGCATGGCGCGCGCCACGGCGGAGATGCTGGTGCGCGAGGGCGCGCGCGTCGCGATCCTCGACCTGCCCGAGCTCGAAGGGCGAGGAGGTCGCGGCCGCGCTCGGCGGCGGCACGCGCTTCTACCCGTGCGACGTCACCGACTTCGCCGGCACCGAGGCCGCGATCGCGCGCGCCTGCGACGCGCTCGGCGCGCTCCACTTCTGCGTGAACACCGCCGGCGGCGGCATCGCGAAGCGCACGCTCGCGAAGGAGGGCCCGCATCCGCTCGACGCCTTCCGCGCGCGTGATCGACCTCAACCTGGTCGCGAGCTTCAACGTCGCGCGGCTCGCGGCCGAGCGCATGAGCCGGAACGAGCCCGACGAGAACGGCGAGCGCGGCGTGATCCTGATGACCGCCTCGATCGCCGCCTTCGAGGGGCAGATCGGCCAGGTCGCCTACACCGCGGCCAAGGCCGGCATCGCCGGCATGACCTTCACCATGGCGCGCGACCTCGGCAGCCTCGGCATCCGCGTGATGACGATCGCGCCGAGCCTGTTCCACACCGGCCTCACGCGCGGCATCCCGCAGGCAGATGGAGGACGGCGCTCACCAAGGACGCCGCCTTCCCGAAGCGCATGGGCCGGCCCGAGGAGTACGCGCGCATGGCGCAGGCGATCTTCGAGAACCCGATGCTGAACGGCTCGACGATCCGCCTCGACGGCGGCCAGCGCTTCGCGCCGAAGTGAGCGAGCGGCGCGTCCCGAAGGGCATCGACGCCGGGCCGGTCACCGACTGGCTCGCGAAGAACGTGCGGGGCCTGCGACCGCCGTTCTCGCTTCGCGCTGATCGCCGGCGGACACTCGAACCTCACCTACGCCGTGACGGACGCCGCCGGGCCGCAAGGTGGTGCTGCGCCGCCCTCCCCTCGGCGCCGTGCTCGCCACCGCGCACGACATGGGTCGCGAGCACCGCATCATCGCGTCGCTCGCCGGCACCGGCGTGCCGGTGCCGCCTGCGCTCGGCCTGTGCAGCGACGCCAGCGTGAACGGCGCGCCCTTCTACGTGATGGCCTTCGTCGAGGGCGTGGTGCTCGACCAGCGGCGGCACCGTCGAGAAGCACATCCCCCGCCACGAGGCCCGGCGCGGGCTCGGCCGCCACGTGATCGAGGTGCTCGCGCGGCTGCACGCGGTGGACGTCGACGCGATCGGCCTCGGCGACCTCGGCCGGCGCGAGGGCTACGTGCCGCGCCAGCTGAAGCGCTGGCGCACGCAGTGGGAGCAGTCGAAGACGCGCGAGCTGCCCGCGATGGAGGAGGTGTACGAGGCGCTCGCAGTCCGGCATCCCGGAGCAGCACGGCTCCGGCGTCGTGCACGGCGACTATCGGCTCGGGAACATGCTCACCGGCAGCGACGCGCGCATCGCCGCCGTGCTCGACTGGGAGCTGTGCACGCTCGGCGATCCGCTCGCCGACCTCGGCTACCTGATGAACAACTGGGCCGAGCCGGGCGAGAGCGGGCCCGAGAGCCGCGGCGCCGCGCTCGCGCCCACCGTGGCGGGCGGCTTCCCGAGCCGGCGCGAGATGCTCGCGCACTACCGCGAGCTCACCGGGCGCGACGTCTCGCAGGTCGACTACTACCGCGCGTTCTCGTACTGGCGGCTCGCGGCGATCGTCGAAGGCGTGCTCGCGCGTTACTTGAAGGGTGTGATGGGAAAGGCCGGCCGACACCAGCGCCTTCAAGGCCCAGGTGGACGGCCTCGCCGCCGCCGCGCTCGAGCGCGTGCGCGCGCTCGCCGGGCTAGGGGCGCGGCGCGCCCTCCGCGGCCGCGCTCGGCAACGGCGTGAGCTTCGGCGGCTCGGGCAGCTGGATCGGGTCGCCGCCGCGGCGGATCACGGCGTCGAGGTACTCGAGGTCGAAGGCCTCCTCCGGGATCCGCAGGCCCGACCGCGATCTGCGCCCACTCGAGCGTCGAGCGCTCGCGCGTCACGGGGTTGAGCGTGCGCATGCGCGTCGGGATCGGCTTGCCGCCGATCGTCTCCACGTCTTCGAACTCGATCTCCCAGATGCGCGCGCCGGTGCCGTCGTAGATGTGCGTGCGCAGCGGCAGCCCCGTGGCGCGGTCGATGCGCGTCTCGACGCGGCCGTAGTGGTGATAGGCGCCGCTCGTGATCTCGACGGCGCCGGCGGGCTCGCTGAGCTCCTTCACGCTGCCGTTCTTGCTTTCGCGCAGGCCGGCGAAGCCGAGGTCTTCGAGGTGGAAGTGCGTGCCGTCGAAGTTCTCGGTGCCCTCGAGGCCCGACATCTTGACGAAGCGCTGCCAGCGGATGTCCCAGAGCCAGGAGACGAGGTTGCCGTCGGCGAAGGAGTCGATGCGGAAGACGACCGGACGCGTGTGGCTCTCCGGATCGGCCTCGCGCACCTCCACCACCGTGCGCATGGTGGGGCCGCGCGCGTCGCGGATCAGGTCGATCACGACGTCGCGTTCGCTCTTCGTGTAGTCCACGGTGTGCGCGCGAATGCGCGCCGCGAGCGTGTCGCCGAGGCGCTGCGCGGCGAGCATCCGCTCGATCCACACGGCGGCGGCCTCGGGCGCGGGCGGTGCCGGGGGCGCCGCGACCTCCGCCGCGACGAGGGCGACGGGCGCGAGGACGGCGAGCGCGGCGGCGAGCCCGACTCCGACGAAACGTGCGCGCATCGAGCCTCCCGGTCGGTGCAACATGCCGGCGCGACCCGGCGCGCGCCAGAGGGCTCCGATACGCTGGCCCGTCACGGAGGACGCGCATGACGACGATCTACCGCGAAGCAGACGCCGACCTCGAGCGCGCTGCGCGGACAGCGCGTCGCCGTGGTCGGCTACGGCAACCAGGGCCGCTCGTGGGCGCTCAACCTGCGCGACTCCGGCGTCGACGTGCAGGTCTGCGTGCGCGCCGACGCGACGCGCGAGCAGGCGCGGCGCCGACGGCTTCGCCGCCCGCCGACGTCGCGGCCGCGAGCGACGGCCGACATCGTCTGCGTCCTCGTGCCCGACGACGTGATCCCGTCGCTCGCCGCTCGCGCCGCCGCGACGACGGCCTCACCGATCGTCGCGAGCGGCTACACGCTCGCCTTCGACCGCTTCGACCCGCCGGGCGACGTCGGGATGGTCGCGCCGCGCATGCTCGGGCCCGAGGTGCGCCGCTGCTACGAGGAGGGCATCGGCTTCATCACCGCCGTCGGCGTGCACCGCGACGCGACCGGCCGGGCGCTCGCCGCGCACGCTCGCGGTCGCGAAGGCGATCGGCGGGCTGCGCCAGGGCGCGATCGAGCTGACGCCGCACCAGGAGGCGGTGCTCGACCTCGCCGTCGAGCAGGTGCTCGTCGCCCGCGCTGACGCACGTGAACGAGCGCCTTCGTCAGCGTCGATGCTCGAGCACGGCATCCCGCTCGAGGCGATCATGACGGAGCTCGTGCTCTCGGGCGAGGTGGAGCGCAACTACCGCCTCGCTGCGCGAGGTCGGCTACGCGCGCCAGTTCGAGTTCCACTCGCCGACGAGCCAGTACGGCCAGCTCTCGCGCCGCGGCGCCTACGACCACCTCGACCTCGCGACGCGATGCGCGAGCTGACCGACGACATCGCCTCGGGCCGCTTCGCCGACGAGTGGGACGCCGAGAGCCGCGCCGGCCACCCGAAGCTCACCGAGCTGCGCGAGCAGTTCGCAGGCGCCGCCGTGCGCGAGTTCGAGCAGGCGATCCGGCGGCGCCTCGGGCCCGCGGGCTGACGGGCCGGAGGCCGGGGCCGGGAGGGGTCGCTGCTCCGGTGCTCGACGTGTCGCTATGCGGAGCGGGTGGAGAAGGTGACCGGCCTCGCCCTGGGACTGGCCACGCTCGCTCGAAGACTCGCTCGCGACTCGGTTGTCGCGACCCACTCTCGTGACCGGGAGCGGTGCGATCGCTTCCTCTACTACCGCACCTGCGCAGCAACGCCCTCCCGCCCCCGCGCCTCTGAGACGGCGCGTCCGTCGTGCCGTCTCCGAGGCGCGGGGGATGGGAGGGCGTTGCTGCGCAGGTGCGGTCTGGGAGGCAGCGGTCGCACGGCGAGCGAATCACGAGGGGCGGCCACGACAACGGAGTCGCGAGCGCAGCGAGCGTGGCCGGTAGAGCTCGCATGGCCCCGCTCTTCTTCCACCCGCTCCGTACGCCGACACGTCGAGCACCGGAGCAGTGACCCCTCCCGGCCCCTGCCCCGGACCTCCGCTTCCGCACCCGAGGTCCGTCCCCGGCGCGGGTTACCATGCGCGCCGATGAGCTTCGCTCGCGCGATCGCCGTGGCGTGCGCAGGGGTGGTCGCCGCGTGCGGCGGGCCGCCGGCGGGCAAGACGATCTATCGCGGCGGCTCGATCCTCACGCTCGACCCGCAGAATCGCGTCGTCGAAGCGCTCGGCGTCGAGGGCGACCGCATCGGCGCGGTCGGCAGCGAGGTCGAGGTGGAGCGCTGGGCCGGCGCCGGCGCGCGCGTGATCGAGCTCGACGGCCACGCGCTGCTGCCGGGCTTCATCGACGCGCACGGCCACTATCCCGGCTCCGGCGTCTACGCCCGCGCGGCGGACCTCAATGCACCCCCGATCGGGACGGTGCACAACCTCGACGAGCTCGTGAATCGCCTGCGCGAGCAGGCCGCCGGCAAGGAGCCCGGCGAATGGGTGGTCGGCATGAGCTACGACGACACGCTGCTCGCGGAAAGCCGCCACCCGACGCGCGAAGACCTCGACCGCGTGTCCACGGAGCTCCCGGTGGGCATCGTCCACGTCTCCGGCCATCTCGCCTCCGTGAACGGACGCGGGCTGGCGCTGCTCGGCATCGACCGCGGGACCGCGGACCCGCCGGGCGGCCGCATCCGCCGCGACGCGAACGGCGAGCCCACCGGCGTGCTCGAAGAGACGGCCATGGAGCCCGTGATGGCGCAGGTGATGAAGCCCGGCCTGCGCGGGAGCCTCGCGATCGTCGACGAGGCCAACCGCCGCACGCTCGCCGCCGGTGTCACGACCGCGCAGGTGGGCTACGCCACCGAGGAGCTGCTGAAGCTCGTGTGGCTGTCGCGGCTCGGCCGGATCCCGCTGCGGCTCGTGATCTGGCCGGGCGTCGAGCTGATGGACGCGGTGCTGGCCGGCACGGCCTCGCTGCCGAGCACGGATCCGCTCTGGGTGCACTTCGGCGCGGTGAAGCTGATCAGCGACGGCTCGATCCAGGGCTACACCGCATACCTGCGCGAGCCGTACTTCGTGCCGCCCGGCGACGATCCCGACGGCGCGCGGCTATCCGCGCTATCCGAAGGAAGAGCTGCGCGAACGCGTGGCGGCCTACCGCGCGGCCGGGCTCCAGGTGGCGATCCACGCGAACGGCGACGCGGCGATCGACGACGCGCTCGATGCGATCGAGGCCGCGCAGCTCGGCGACCCGGAGCTCGACGCGCGCCCGATCATCGTGCACGCGCAGATGACGCGCCCGGACCAGCTCGATCGCATGAAGAAGCTGCGCGTGATCCCGAGCTTCTTCGTGCTCCACACCTACTACTGGGGCGACCGTCACCGCGAGCGCTTCCTCGGCCCGGAGCGGGCCGCGCGGATCAGCCCGACGCACACCGCGCAGGAGAAGGGCGTGCGCTTCACGCTCCACTGCGACACGCCGGTCGTGCCGCTCGACCCGCTGCGGCTGGTGTGGGCCGCGGTGAACCGGCGCACCACGAGCGGGCAGGAGCTCGGCCCCGAGGAGCGCATCGACGTCACCTCGGCGCTGCGCGCGGTGACGATCGACGCGGCCTTCCAGGGCTTCGAGGAGGACTCGAAGGGCTCGCTCGAGCCCGGCAAGCTCGCCGACCTCGTGATCCTCGGCCGCTCGCCGCTCGCCGAGAACCCGGCGGACCTCGCAGCCATTCCCGTGCTCGAGACGATCATCGGCGGCGAGAGCGTCTGGCGCGCGCCCTAGTTCGGCCGGAGCTTCGTGCGCACCAGCGCCACGCCGTAGGGGTTCCAGGTCGAGATGTTCCAATGGACGTCTACGCCGCCGGCGTCGTCGGGCCGCGTGTACTCCGCGATCAGGTTCGCGCCGTAGAAGCGGCCGCGGTCGTGAAAGAAGGGCACCGACACGCAGCCCGGCAGGAAGCCCGAGAGCGGGCGCTTCGGGTCGCTCTTCGCGCACGGCGCCCCCGGCGCATCCTCACAGTCCTCGTGGAACAGCACGCCGCCGGGCCCGTACGGCGAGCCCGCGCGGTCCGGCGCGCCCGGCCCGAGCACGGGCACCGGCGGCGTCCACGGGCCCCAGGGCTGCGCGGCGAAGCGGATCTGGACCGCGCCCGGCTCCGGCCCCGGCCGCGCGTGCGCCGGATCCTCGAGCGCGAGGTCGACGACGTCGCCGGCGTAGAGCATCACCCAGCGCTCGATCGGCGCGCCCACCCACGCGACGCTGAGCTGATTCACGATCGGGTACTTCTCGAGCGGGCTGCCCCCGACCTCGCCGTCGAGCGCGAGCGAGGCCGCATCGGCGGCGCGGCGCGACCAGCGCGGCTCGCGCGTCTCCGGGTCGAGGCCGGCGAAGTAGCGCGGCTGGAACTCCCACTGCCCCGCAGCGTCCGTGCGGATCGGGAGGTCGTGCACCAGCAGCGAGAGCGGCGCCTGGCGCGCGCCCTCGGCCGAGTAGCCGGGCCGTCCCCAGATCAGCAGCGCGCCGTGGCCGAGCCGGTAGTCGCTGCCGCTCGTGCGGCCGCTGAAGCGCGCGACGGTGCGCGCGGTCGCATTCAGGAAGCGATGCGTCGGCCAGCTCGCGATCGAATCGTAGGAGGCGCTGCGCAGCGCGCGCTGGACGCCGAACTCGATCTCGTGCGCGACGGTGTGGCGTTCGCTCGCACGCGTGCCGCCTCCCTGCGGGCTCTGCGGATCGACGCAATACCCGGGCAGCACGGGCTCGCAGCGTTGGGTGAGCTGGCAGCCGGCACCCGACTCGAGGTCGCAGACCGTGGTGATGCCGAGCAGCGACGGCGTGCACTGGCCGAGGTGCGGTGAGCAGACGAGGCCGTCGCCGGCGCCGCCGCAGCTCGGGGGAGCGCCCGCGGCCGCCGCCGTGCAACGCACCGGGTCCCAGCGCCCGAAGATTCCGACCGCCCGCGCCCCGTCGCTGAAGCCGGCGATGGGCACCTGGCCGAAGCCCATCGCCAGCGAGGCGCCGGCGCGGTACACGAAGATGCGATCCGGCTCCGCCCGCCCGTCGCTGCGCGCGAAGCGGAACGGCGGCGGTAACACGGCGGGCGGCTCGAGGGGCAGCGTCACCTGCACGTCGTCGTTGCTCGGCGCGCCCCCGCAGAGCGTCCGCGCGTGGAACCAGGTGTCGCCGAACAGCATCTGGAGCGCGCCCGCGTGCTCGAAGGTCCAGCCGAGGTCGGTGCCGTAGAAGGCGAGCGCGTCCGGCTGCTGGG
The DNA here is from genome assembly GCA_963716895.1 of uncultured delta proteobacterium. GTDB lineage: Bacteria > Myxococcota_A > UBA9160 > UBA9160 > UBA6930 > JBFIYM01. The sequence goes on along the minus strand of CAVQUJ010000008.1, from coordinate 9,860 downwards.
CGGCGGCGGGGCCGAGCCACGGGCCGATGATCTCCGTCGGCCCCACGCTCTGCGCGGCGGCGCTCGTCGCGAGCACGGCGGCGAGGAGCCCGTGCGCCAGCGCCGCGCGCCGCTTCACGCGCGGCGCGTCCGTGCCGGCGCGAGGAGCCCCTGCACGACCAGCGCGAGCGCGCCCTCCACCAGCGCGGACGCGTCCGCGCGTGGCGCGCGCGCGACGCCCACGAACAGCTCGCGGATCAGCGCATGATGGATCCACCAGATCGTCTCGGCGGTGTGCGCCACGTCGAGATCCCGGCGCAGCTCTCCCTTGCGCTTGCCGCGCGCGAGTACCGGCTCGAGCATCGCGCGATACAGCCGCGCGAAGGCGGCGATGCCTTCGCGCCCGTGCGGCACGAGACTGCCGGGGTCCTGCGCGAGGATGCGGTGCAGCAGCGGGTCCGCCTCCACGAAGCGGATCGAGGCGCGCAGCGCCGCGCCGATCGACGCCGCGAAGTCTCCGTCCGCGAGCTTCGTGCGCAGCGTGGCCTCGGCCCAGCGATCGACGAGTCCCTGCCACACCGCGTCGAGGAGATCCTCCTTCGAGGGGTAGTGGTCGTAGATGAGGCCCTTCGACACACCCGCCGCGCTCGCGATCTCGTCCATCGAGCTCTTCGCGAAGCCGTGCGTGGCGAAGCGCTCCGCGGCCGCCTCGAGAATCCGCCGGCGGCGCCGCTCCCGCCCCGCCACGCGGGCCGGCGACGAGCTCGGACGCCGCGTGCGGAGCGGGGCCTGGCGGGGCATGGCCGCCATCTTGACTATTCGGACGTTTCTGGTCAAATCGCTTTCGATGCCCACGCCCTACCCCGCCGCGAGCCCCGCGCAGATCGACCGCTTCCGCCGCGACGGCTTCCTCGTCGTGCGGGGCGCGATCGACCCCACCCACCTCGGCACGCTCGAGCGCGCCACGGAGCGCATCCTCGAGAACAAGGAGCACGTGGCCTTCGACTGGGCCTGGGACGCGGCGACGCCGCGCGAGAAGCGCCGCTTCCGCATCGTGCAATCGAGCCCGAGCCTGATCGGCGTCGATCTCTCGCAGGAGCGCTTCCGCATCTGGGCGCGGGAGTTCGCCTCGAGCCTGCTCGGGAAGCCCGTCGAGTTCTGGTACGACCAGTTCCTCGCGAAGCCGCCGAACGAGAGCGCGCAGACGCCGTGGCACCAGGACGAGGCCTACTGGGGACGCAACCTCGACGAGCGCGGCATCACCTGCTGGATGCCGCTGCATGCGGTGGACGAGCAGGACGGCTGCATGCACTTCGTGCCGGGCGCCCACAAGCTCGGCGTGCTGCCGCACCGCGCCGCCGACAACGTGCAGAGCGACCTGCTCGTCTGCGAGGTGGACGAAGCGGCTCGCGTCGCCTGCCCGCTCGCCCTCGGCGACGTGACGTTCCACCACGGCAAGATGCCGCACATGACGCCGCCGAATTTCTCCGACCACTGGCGGCGGGCGCTCACCCAGCACTTCCGCGTCGAAGGCTCGGCCGGCGAGGGCGACCACTACCCGTGGAAGGTCTACGTGAACCAGATCACGGGCGTCCGCATCAAGCCGCCCTCTCGCTAGGCGAGCAGGCCACGCAGGAAGGCGAGGCCGTCGCGCGCGAGCGCGTCCTGCGACGGCGCGAGCGGGCGCCAGATCGCCGCCGCGGCGGCGATCGTCCGGCACTCCGGCGTGAACGACTCGATCACGCAGTCGCCCGCGTAGTCGATCTCGCGGAGCACGCGCGCGAGGCCGCTCCAATCCACCTGCCCACTACCGGGCGTGCCGCGATCGCTCTCGCTGGCGTCCACATAGACGAGATGTGGCGCAACGCGGCGCACCGCCGCGGCGACGTCCTTCTCCTCGATGTGCATGTGGAAGGTGTCGAGGTGCGCCTTCACCGCCGGGTGGCCGACGTCGCGCAGCAGGCGGCCCAGCTGCTCCGCGGTGTTGACCAGGTCGGTCTCGAAGCGATTCAGCGCCTCGACGGCGAGCACCACGCCGTGGTCCGCCGCCATCGCGCCGGCGCGGCGGAGCCCCACCACGGCGCGCTCCCACTCGACCTGGCGCTGCTCGGGCGGCACGTGGCGGCGCTTGCCCACCGCGGAGTAGCAGGGCCCGACCAGCAGGCGCGCGCCCCACTGCTCGCACAGCGCCAGGGTGTCGGCGATGTAGCGCAGGCTCTCCTCGCGGAAGCGCGGCTCGTCGTGGGTGAGGTCGCGCGTCGGCCCGTAGGCGCCGGTCACGTGGACGCGCAGAGCGCTGTCGCGCAGCGCGCGGCCGACGGCGTCGCCGTCGATGGCCGCCGGATCCTCGACGGGGATGGTGAACGCGTCGAAGCCCATCGCCTGCGCGCGCGCGATCAGCTCCACCGAACTCGCCGTGAAGGGCGAGGTCCACACCCACGCATTCACGCCCACGCCGATCACGAGCGCACGATACCGTGGCGCGTTCAGACCGTCTGCTGCTCGAGCATCTCGGCGACCACCACGCCGCTGCCGGCCGCGGCGCCCGCGGACTCGATCTGCGGCGGGGCCGCGAGAATGCGTTCGATCTGGAGTCGCGCGTCGTCGGGCACGTTCTTGAAGCGGAGCACGACGCCCTGGGCGCCCTGGTCGCGGACGGCCTCGGCATCCACGACCAGCGAGGCGTTCGAAGCCGCGTCGTAGATCGCGATGCGCACGCGGTCGCCGAGCGCGAGCTCGGGATGCGGCTCGACGCGGATGCCGCCGAGCGAGAGGTCGATGCCGAGCAGCGTGTGGCGCACGCGCGAGAGCTCGGGCTCGAGCGCGATCACTTCCTGGCGGTGGGGCACGCGCGGGCTGCGCCGGCGATCACTCTCGCCGCTGAACGGAGCCGCAGTGGCCGCCGCGGGACGCGCCGCGTCCCTGCGGTCGAGGGGCGTGGGGCCGAGCGAGTGGGCCGCGATCAGGGCATCGAGGCGCGCCCGCGTCTCGGCGTCGAGCCGGTCGAAGCGGAGTGCGACGGCCACGCTCGGCTCGCTGCTCGCGCGGCGCTGGCGCTCGCTGCGGACCACGCGTCCCACGAGCGAGAGCGGGCGGTTCCCGGTGACGGCCGTCGGGATGCGCACGGAGAGGCGCGCGCCCCGCTCCACCCATTCCGGGATGAGCACGCGGCAGCCCGTTCGCGACAGCTCGAGCAGCGTGGCGGGCTTGCGGCGCAGGCCGAAGCGCAGCCCGACCTCGCAGCCGAGCGAGATGCGCGCCGCGTCGCGGCGCTCGCGCCCACGAAACAGCGCCCGCCCGAGCAGCAGGCGCAGCGCCTCGTGGTGCACGGGCCGTCGCACCACGTAGCGGAAGCCCTGGCGGCGGAGCATGCCGCACAGGGTCTGCGATTCGCTGTCCACCACGGCGATGGTGACGATGCCCTGCCCTTCGACGTTCGTGCCGATAGAGAGACGCAGCGCGCTGCGTCCGCTGGCCACGATCAGGCGCGGCGGACTCTCCCAGTCGGTGAAGCCGCTCGGCTCGATCGTGGGCTGGCGCACCGCATTGGCGCCCATCGCCTCGAGCAGCGCCTGCACGTCGTCGAGCTCGCCGTCGTGGATGAGCAGCGCATCCGCCCGGCAGCGACTCTCGGGCGCCCAGCGCGGCGCCGCAGGCACCGGCGCGGACTCCGCGAGCATCTTCTCGGGCGCCTCCGCCTCTTCCTCATCCGCCTCTTCGGCGCGCGGGGGGCGCGTGGCGCAGCTCGAGCGTCGGCTCGTCGACGGTCTCGGGCGCCGCCGGCGCCTCGGCCGCGACCGCGATGTCCAGCGACACGCCGGCTCCGGCACAGCGCGGCTCGAAGGGCGGCTCGAGATCCGAGAGGGCCGACCATGCGGCCTCGGGTGCCGCCTCGGTGCCGCCGAGCAGCTCGCGATAGCTCTCCGGGGCGGCGAGCAGCTGGATGCCCACGCCGCGGCGAAGCAGCGAGGAGATCACTGCCGGCGTGAAACGCCGGCGCGCCACGCGGCCGCGGAGCTCGAGCTCGCCGAAGCCCTCGGGCCGGAGGCGGAGCGTGAGCTCGCTGCCGAGCGGGAGCGCGGCGTCGGTCTGGAGGAACAGGCCGCCCGCGGACAGGTCCACGACCAGCGCATCGCGGAGCTGGCCCTCGTGCTCGAACGCGCACGAGATCCGGCGCCGGATGCGGTCGCTGCCGCGTCGCTCCATGACTCGTCCTCGCGCACCCGTTCCCCGGGGTGGATCGGCACACCGAAGCCCGGCCTTGACGCGGTTGACGCGGCGGGCGGGCTGGTGACCCAGGCAGGAGTCGAACCTGCGACCTCCTGCTTCGGAGGCAGGCGCTCTATCCAACTGAGCTACTGGGCCAAGGCACCGACGGGAGGCGGGCTGGTGGGGCGTGCAGGGCTCGAACCTGCGACCTCCGCGGTGTGAACGTGCCCGACGCGCCCCACTTTCCAAAGCGCCGACGGTAACTTGAGCGAAGTCGCGTGTCTACGGGTCCCCTCACTTTGGCTCCCTGTGGTCTCGCGTGGCCGAATCTGAGGGGAGTCCCCTCACAAGTCCCCCCACTTCCCAGCCCAGTGGGGGTCCTTCCTATCCATCAAGCGCGCGCTCGCTCGAGCGCGAGCAGGACGGCCGGCCCGAAATCGCACCGTGACCACTCAGCGACGTCACGAACGGCGCGACAGCGAGCCGCTATCCGACGTCGAAGCGGATCCACGCGAATCCGCGGAGCGCGAGACGGGATTCCAACCCGCGACCCTCGGCTTGGGAAGGGCCCGAAGGCAGTGAGCAAGCACGCGAGCTTGCGTCGGGTGCGCGGAGACGCGGCGCACGGCGGCACGCGCGGCGTCGCAGACGGCACCACGGCACCAGACGGCACCTGGCCTCGAGCCACCTATCAGTAGCGGCCATTCGCAGGGTCTCGTTCGCTGCCTCGCTCTACTTTGCGGGCCTCGAGCCATTCCTCGCGCGAGACGAGTGCGTGCATGGCGTCGACCTCCTTCATCCGTTCGTCAAACAGGCTGGCGGGAAATCGACCGGCCTACGGCATCGCGAAGTTGAAGCGCAGGCCGAGGTACGCCTGAAAGCCGCTCGCGCCCTCCACGTTGTGCCCGGCCGACGCCAGCAGGTGGGCCGTCTGGTCCAGGTCGACGATCGCGCCGGCGTTCAGCCAAGTGGAGCCGTTGGCGTCTGTCTCCTGGGCGGTCTTGTGGTAGACCTCCGCGCCGAGCGTCAGCCAGTCGCTGAGCCGCTTCTGCAGAGCGCCCCGACGTACCACCAATCGCGGTTGCCGCTGCCGGGATGGATCCAGTAGCCGCTGCCGCCGTACGTGGTCCAGGCGCGGTCCGGCTCGCCCCAGCTCTTCTGCCAGGCGCGCCCATACGGGCAGGAAGGCCTGCACGCGTCCGCCGCCCAGCCCGCGCGCCTCGTTGCCGGTGGGCAGGACGACGAGCGGATACACGCCCACCTGCGGGCGGAGCTCGCTCTCCTGGACGAAGCGGAACTTGGCTCCGACCTCGGTGTCGCCGTAGCCGTAGCTGTTCCGCCCGTGCTCGGCGGCGTCGAAGGCGAGCGGCACGATCAGGTGGAGCTGCAGGTTCTCGACCGCGCCGTCAGTTCGCGTCCACGAACGGGGCCGTGCCGGACCAGCCGCCCGGGTCGTGGGCGGGCTGCGCGGCGAGGAACACCTCCCAGTGCCCGGGCTCGACGGGCTCGGGGTCGTCGGTCACGAACGGCGCGCCGGCGCGAGCGGCCCCGGCAACAACCGCAAGCGCGCACAGAACGGCCAAGGCGTATCTGGCTAGGCTCCCCATCCAATCCGGCAGCCTAGCTGTCGATTCGCGGCTTCCTCCACGCTGGTGCTCGTCACCCAGCGTTGCAGGCGCCTGAAAGCAGCCGCGCCAAACGGCGTCTGGCCCATACGCGCCGCGATGCTGGCCGATGCTCTTTCCGGCGAAGCCTCTCCGCGCCCCAACTCACTTCACCGGATTCCCGAGCCGCCGACGGCCGCCACACCAGCCACCGAGATGAAGGCGGCCTTCATGGCGGCCTTCATGAACGAACCTTCAGCCGGGGCCGATCGCGCGCCGCCTAGCATCGTCGCCTTGGCGTGTTTCGTGGGTTCCTGCCGCGCTAGGGGTTCTCGTGCGAGTGTGGACGCCTTGGCCTCGGATCCTGCTGCTGAGCGCTCTGCTGGCTGCGTCGGCGGCCCGAGCGCAACCGGTCGAGTCGAATTGGCGCTTCTCGTTGCAGGGCTCGTACCTCTACGGCGGCATCGATGGCTACGTGCAGACGCCGTCGGGCGGGCAGCCGGGGACCAGCAGCAGCCAACGTCCCACGCTGGACGAGATCGGCATCAGCGACACCTCGATCTACGACGTGGCGGGAATCGCGGCCTACCGGAACGAAGAGATCTACGCGGGGTTCCAGCTCATCCAGATGTCCGGCAGCGCGACGCTCGATCAGGCGCTGATCAGCCGTGGCCAGACCTTCCCAGCCGGAACGCACGTTTCGTCCGACGTGGACCTGAACTGGTATCGATTCGGATATCGCCACCGCTTCACGCTGGGGAGCGAGGGGGAGTGGACGCTGTGGCCCTCGCTCGGCGCCACGGTGTGGGACTTCCACTATCGGCTGCCAGGGTGCAGGCCAGACGACGGACCGCAGCTACACGAAGGTCAACGCGCAGCTCGGGCTCGAGGGCGAGTGGCGGCCGGGCCGCGGGCGCTTCGGCATCGACGGGTCCGTGCTGGCGACGCTGCCGATCTCTTCCTTGGGGCAGATCTACACCGAGCAGCTCGTCGCCAAGTACCGCTTGATCGACCTCGACCGCGTGGGCCTCGAAGGTTTCGGCGGCATCGCGTTCGAGCAGATGTACTACGAGGACGATCAGGCGCTCTCCAACCACGTGAAGGCGGAATTCGGACCGTCGCTGATCGTGGGCCTCGGGTTGCGATTCTAGGACGACCCGTCGCTGACATACGCCGCATCGTTTCAGTCGATTGCCGTCTGGGGTTGGGGTGACCTGCACCGATTCGTACATCGGCACCGCGAGGCCCGAGAAGTGCAAGGTGAGCGGCTCGGTGAAGGGCCGCACGTTTCCCGACACGGTGCAAGGCGGTCGTCGCGCTCTGTGAAGCCGACGGGGCAGCCGAGACGACTCGGCTACCCCGTCGCAATTCCTGCAGCGATGGGCCCTGGCGACGCGCAGGCGGGCCCTCTTCCCCGCGGATGCCTCCCGCCGCAAAGCGCTCCGTAGAAGCGAGCACCCTCGCGCACTTCGGAGTGGGCGCGGCAGGGCTCGAACCTGCGACCCCCTGCTTGTAAGGTCGACCCCGACACCGAGGAGTGACGCGGGCTTGCGCGCGGCGCGTTGCAAGGGCCTGCAAGGAGCGGCACGGAGCGGCGTCCAGCCACGGCCCCACGGCCCCAGGCGGCCCCTCATTTCCGGCCTCCGCCGACAGCTTCGGCAGGTTCCTTTCGCCCTGGCCAAGGATCGAACCTGCGACGCCGGGGCTACGGCTGCGGCAGCGCGTCGCAGCGCGAATCGAAGTTGCAGTCGACCAACCGGTTCACCTCCCCGGTATCCACGTCCGTCTTCGAGGAACACCCCGATCCCGCGCGCGTAGTACCTTGTGCTCCACCACGTCGGGCTCGAGCGGCGAGAACTCCCGGGTGACGACGCAGCCGGGCCCGCACAGGTGGTCGGCGAGGTCCTTCGGCACGAGCGCGTCGAGCTCGGGCCGCTTGCCGTAGACGTAGTGGGTCTCGACGACCTCGGCGAGATCCTCGGCCTCCCCGATCGCGTACTCCTGGCGAGTGAGGCGGCCCAGGACCGGAGCCGCGGCGACGATGACGCCCGCCTTGGCGCCGTCGCGATCGACCTTGAAGGAGCCGTCGATGGCCACGAGCTCCGGCTTTCGGCGGCCGGTCGCCATCGAAGGTCTCATAGTCCTTGACCTCCTCGCCGCAGTACCAGACGTCTCCGTTGCTGCGGGCTAGCGCGAACCAGTCGTCGGTGTCTTCGATCAGCTGGCCGTCCTCCTTCACCCGGTCCCGCACCACCAGGCAGGTTACGTCGTCGATTCGCTTCGTCTCGCTCGTGACCTCGATGTGGTCCGTCTGTGTCCCGGTGCTGTAGTCCCAGGTGTCACCGATCGTGAGCGGCTGGTAGGGGTTCGAGACGCCCGGGTGCCGGAAGTCGCGCACGAAGTTCGCCTCGTCGAAGTTCGGGTCGTAGCGACCCTCGCCGAGCGCTCTGCACACCGCGATCCGCGACGCGAGCTGATCCTCGCAGAGCTGAGACTTCTCGTCCCGGGCGGTCGCGGCGTCCTGGTTGCACTGAGCGCGATCCACCGGATCGCTCTCGTTGATGCAGATTGCGGTCGCAGTGGAAAACTCGTCGACCGCGTCGCCGCGGCAGCCCACGAGTTGGGCCCGTGCCGTGGACGTGCAGAATCCGGCACGAGAGGCGGCACTCGCGCTCGTCGCGAGCAGGAGGGCCAAGCCGAGCAGGCCCGCGAGCCAGAGTCCGTCGTTCGGCAGCTGCTGGCGAACCACGGGATATCGCCATTCGATCGTCGTGCTCCAACCATGATTCGGGTCTCCTGGGTGGGAACGGCCGTGCCGTCTCGTAGTTGGGGAGCCGCCCGCTGTCTACGTCGAAGCGCGACGGCAGCGCATGGCGCAGATGTGCCAGGACGCCCGACCCGGACCCACCAAACCGCCTAGGTCACGGCGTTCGGCCATGCGTGCGTCGGGCGCTAGGGCTGCGATTGCGTTTCGCAGCGCACGGCGAAGGCCGCTCGATCGCCGGATCGTCATGTTCGATCGCCGCCGTGGGCAACGCCGGACTTCGGCGCTCCGGCACGCACCTCGACGGCCGAAGACGCACCCCCCGCGCACCCTCGCGATTTCGAGAGCCCGAAGGCCGAAAGCGGTCAGCGACGAAGACGCGCGACACAGCACGGGAATCTTGGAGCGCGAGACGGGATTCGAACCCGCGACCCTCGGCTTGGGAAGGGTCCGAAGGAGTGAGACGGAGCGCGAGCTTGCGTCTGGTGCGCGGAGAGGAGCGGCGTAGTGCGGCGAGGTGCGGCGCGGGACACGGCACCACGGCACCAGACGGCACCACGGCACCAGCAGACGACCCCGCCGTCCCCCCTCCCCCCGGCCTTCGTTCGCGCGGGCTGTCACCCTCCCGCAACGATGCGAACAAAACGAGGCGTGCATGACCGACCGCCCCGACCGGCTGGCTGCTCTCGCCGTGATCGAAGCGTCCCGACTCGGCCCGGCGCAGAGAGCGGCGCTACGACTTCTCGCCGAAGGCCGCTCCTACCGCGAGGCCGCACGCGCTGCTGGCCTTCGCTCCACGGCCGACCTCAAGCGGCACGCGCTCCGCTTTGGGCTGGTGGCGGCGCACAACCGCGCTCGCGGCGCTCTCGTGCTCCAAGAGCGTGAGGTCCGAAGCGCCGCCCTCATGGCCGAGCTGCGGCAGGTTGCGGGAAAGGGAGCGCGCGAGCTGCTCCGCCGCCTCGACCAGGAGCCCGAGTCGATCCCCGTGCGGGACCTGACGGTGCTGACCGGCGTTGCGATCGACAAGCTCGCCAGATGGGAAGGGTGGAGCGGGGATGGCGACCGCGAGGAGGAGCGGCAGGACCGGCTCGCTCAGATGCTGGAGCGGCTCAGCGCCGGCGGCAGCACGCTCACGCTCGGAATCCAGCCGAGGGACCCGGTGGTCGGGGCGATCGACGTGACGCCCGCGCCGGGCGCGCCCACCGCCGGCTGCACTGTCACCCCTCGGCGGTGCTGCCCTGGGACCCAGAGGCTGGGGAGTCGACGTAACGCCGATCGAGGAGCTCACGAGGCGGCGCGGGTTC
>CAVQUJ010000007.1:0-361095 GCA_963716895.1 uncultured delta proteobacterium | reverse complement strand
GCGCGCACGTAGATGATCTTCGGGTTGTGCTTCCGGATGTCCTCGACCTCGATCCGGAGGCGCGCGCGCGCGTCGGGCAGGAAGTTGGTGAGGAACACGTCGCTCTTCCGGGCGAGCCGGTAGAGCAGCTCGAGGCCTTCCGGCTTGCCGAAGTCGAGCGCGAGGCTCTTCTTGCCGCGGTTCGGCTGCTGGACGAGGAAGTCCACGCCGTTGATCTCGGTCGCGATGCCGCTCGTGCCGAGCCCGCGCTGGCCGTCGCCGCGCTCGGGGTGCTCCACCTTGATGACGTCGGCGCCCCAGTCGGCGAGCACCGCGCCCGCGGACGGCACGAACCAGAACTGCGCCACCTCGAGCACGCGCACGCCCTTCATCGGCTGATGCATCCTCGCCTCCTCCCGGTTGGTCGCTCGCCTTCGGCTCGCTGCGCGCGCGGCTCGGCCGCGCTCGCGAATTGCGCGATCTTACCGCGCTCGCAAGAATCTGACGCTTCGTCAAATCGAGCCGAGGAGCCGATGCCCGAGCGCGTCCCCCTACCTCTTCCTGTCGGCTGGTACTGCGTGGCGGAGGAAGCGGAGCTGGCGGCCGGCGAGGTGCGCCGCTTGCGCTCGTTCGGCCAGGAGCTGGTGCTGTGGCGCGGCGCGGACGGAGCGCCCCATCTCTTCGACGCGTACTGCCCGCACCTCGGCGCGCATCTCGGCGTCGGCGGCAAGGTCGAGGGCTCCGCGCTCGTGTGTCCCTTCCACGCCTGGAAGTACGACGGCGCGGGCCGCTGCATCGACATCCCGTACGCGCGGCGCATCCCGCCGAAGGCCGCGGTGGCGGCGTGGCCACTCCAGCGCGCGAACGGCCTCGTCTTCGCGTGGTACGACCCGACCGGCGGCGCGCCGCGCTTCGCGGTGCCCGAGGTGGCCGAGTGGGGCTCGGCGGAGTGGACCGCGCCCGAGGTGCGGAGCTTCGAGGTGAAGACGCATCCCCAGGAGATGGCCGAGAACATCGTGGACGCCGTGCACTTCCGCTTCGTGCACGGCACTCCGCACATCCCGCAGATGCAGGCGGAGGTGCAGGGCCTCCAGTTCCACGCGTACCAGGGGCTGACCTTCACCACGCCGCAGGGCGAGACGCTCGGCCGCGTGGACGTGAACATGTTCGGCCCCGGCTTCGGCGTGACGCGCTTCTCGGGCGTGGTCGAGACGCTGCTGATGATCACCGGCATCCCGCTCGAGCCGGGCCTGCACCGCACCACGATCCGCTTCATCGTGAAGAAGGTCGCGGACAACGACGAGGCGACGCGCGGCGTGGCGCGCGCCTTCGTGGCCGAGATCGCGCGCCAGTACGCGCAGGACATCCCGATCTGGGAGAACAAGCGCTACCTCGAGCGCCCCCTCCTCTGCGACGGCGACGGCCCGATCCTCGAGCTGCGGCGGTACTTCCGGCAGTTCTACCCCACCGTGTGACTTCGCTCGCCTCGCGCGAGGCAAAGCCTCGCGTGGGCTCGCTGCGCGCCCGCTTCGCGGGCTTGCGCACCGGCTCACAGCTTGATCAGGCGGGTGCCCGGTAGTCGAACAGCATCTTCACCGCGCCGCTGGCGCCCTGGTCGAAGCCGGTGCGGAAGGCGTCGCGCCAGTCGGCGAGCGCGAAGCGGTGGGTGAGGATCGGGGTGACGTCGATGCCGCGCGTGCGCACCAGCTCGAAGTACCACTCCATCGCGTGCTGGCGGCGGCCGCCGATCTGCTCGACGCCGAACGCGTTTGAGCCGATCACGGCGATCTCCTTGTAGTAGAGCGGGGTCCACTCGAAGCGCCGCGGCGCTTCGACGCCGGTGACGGAGATGCGCCCGCGCGTCTTCGTCACGCGCAGCCCCACCTCGAGCGTGTCGGGCTTGCCGACGGTGTCGTAGACCACGTCCACGCCGCCGTTCAGCACCTGCAGCCCGCGCCACGGCTGGACCTCCTCCGCGCCGGTCTCCTTCGCCACGCCCGCGATCACCGCGCGCGCGGGCGCATGCGGCAGCACGGCGTGCGCGCCGAGCTTCTCCGCGAGCCGCGCCTGGTGGGCGAAGCGCGCCACCGCCAGCACGCGCACGCTCGGGTGGAGCGCGCGCAGGATCGGGATCGCGCAGAGGCCGAGCGTGCCCACGCCGTAGACCAGCACCGTCCCGCCCGCGGGCGGCGGCGCATGCAGGATCGAGTGGAGCGAGACGCTGAACGGATCGGCGAGCACCGCCACCTCGTCGGGGATCTCGTCGGGCACCGGGATGCACTGCGACTCGTGCGCGGGCAGTAACGGCGCGAAGCCGCCCGTCGCGTGGCGCGAGTTGCCGTGGTGGATGCCCGGCTCGATGTGGCCGCGGCGGAAGTTCATGCACTGCGCGAGATCGCCGCGCTGGCACCACTCGCACGGCGCGAGCCCGCGCGTGGCGCACGAGAGCCACGGGTTCAGCACCACGCGATCGCCCACCCGCCGCCGCCCCACCCCGGGCCCGATGCGCTCGACCGTCGCCACCACCTCGTGCCCGAGCACCTGCGGAAACGAGATGAATGCCGTCATCGGATTGTCGAAGGAGCCGTTCAGATAGACCTGCTTGGTGTCGCTGCCGCACACGCCGCAGAGCCGGGTGCGGAGCACCAGCCAGTCGTCCGCCGGCAGGCTCGGCTCCGGGATCTCGCGCAGCTGCATCGGCGCGAGCGGCCCGACGAACGCTCGCGGCGTCAGCGTCGAGAGCAGCTTGGTGGCGACGATGCGGGGAAGGCTGTTCTCGAAGACGAGCGCCTGCATCGCCGCATCATATCAGGGTGGGCGAGCGCGAAGCGCGCCGCTTGCTAGAGCGGAGGAACCGGCACCCGGATCGCGGGCGCCTCCGTCCCGCCGTCCACCTGGAACACCTTGCCGGTGACCCAGCTCGCCGCCGGGGAGGCCAGGTAGAGCGCGCAGGCGGCGATGTCCTCGACCGTGCCCGGCCGGCCCATCGGCGTGCCCGCCTCGAAGGCGCGGCGCGCGCGCTCGTCCTGGAGCACCACGGTGAGCGCCTCGGTGTCCACGCCGCCCACCGAGATCGCGTTCACACGCACCTTCGGCGCGAGCTCGGCCGCGAGGTTCTTCGTCACCATGTTGAGCGCGGCTTTGCCGGCCGCGTAGGCGACGAACGCCGTCTGCACCATGTCGCTCGAGCGCGACGAGATGTTCACCACCGCGCCGCCGCCCGCCGTCTCGACCATCTTCGGCACGGCGAGGCGCGTCAACAGGAACGGGCTCGTCACGTTGAAGCGCAACGCGTTCTCGAAGAAGCGCTCGCTGGTGGCGAGCGCCGGCCGCGGCCCGGTGCCGCCGGCGTTGTTCACGAGCAGGTCGAGGCGACCGAACTCCGCGACGGCGATGCTCACGAGCGCCTCGAGCGCGGCGGTCTGCATCACGTCGCAGGGCACCACGAGGGCGCGGCGGCCGCGCTTCTGCACCTCGGCCGCGGTGGCCTCGAGGTCCGCGCGCGTACGCGCGGCGCACACCACATGGGCGCCGGCCTCGGCGAAGGCGAGCGCGATGCCGCGGCCGATGCCCTTGCCCGCGCCCGTCACGATCGCGACGCGGTCGGTGAGCTTGAAGCGGTCGAGGATCATCGCCGCGGCCCGGCCAGCGCGGGCGCCGCCTTGCCGCCATACGGCGGGAGATCGAGGTACGTCTTGATGCCCGGCTCGGCGCGGCACACCGACGGGATCGCGCTCACGCAGTGGAGCGCCGTCGCCACGATGCCCGGGTTGCGGACGAGGCCCGCCTCGATCGACTCGGGGTGGAGCCCGTGGAAGGTGGCCTTCACGGACGGATCGCCCGTCACCTCGACCTCGAAGCGCTCGCCCTCCGGCCCGAAGCGCCAGGCCGGCTCGAGGTCGGCGTCGCCCATCAGCCAGTTCACGCGCGCCGTGATCACGGGCTCGCCGCGCACGGTGCCCTGCCAGGTGAAGCGCTGCGCCGCCACGAGGCCGGGCGCGATCGTGCCGATCGGCGACTCGATCGGCCGCGTGGCCACGGCCATCTCGTGGATCGTCTGCTTCTCGGCGTCGAGCGCGAAGCCGAGCGCGTCGGCGAGCATGTCCACCGATTGGAGGAAGCCGGCCCCGAGCAGCTTCGCCATCGGGCTCGTCTTCGCCTGCTCGGGCGTCTTCCCGAACAGCATCACCTCGGAGATCACCACCGGCGCGCCGTAGGTGCGGATGTCGGTGAACTCCTCGGCGCGCACGTGCGTGATCGCGCGCGAGAGCGCGGAGAACACGAGCGGGAAACGCTCCGTGATGCCGCCCGGGTGGATCCCCGTGCCGTGCAGCGTGGCCGAGCCCTTGCGGCACGCCGCTTCGAGGCTGGCCACGTTCGTGCTGCGGAACGGATAGAACCAGCCGAGCGGCGTCACCACGTTCTTGCCCGACTCGAGGAGTCGCGCGATCTCCTTCGGGTTCGCCACGCGCGGGCTGTACAGCACGCAGTCGGCATGCGTGGCGACGATCGCGTCCACGTCGTTCGTCGCGCGCACGCCGCACGGCGGCCGGCCCGCGAGCGCCGCGGCGTCCTGCCCGGCCTTCTTCGGATCGTGCACCCAGCATCCCGACCAGCTCGAGCTCCGGGTGATCGAGGATGCCCTCGATCGCCGCGCGTCCGACTCCACCCGTCGCCCACTGGATCACGCGAAACTTCACGTGCGGCCCTCCCGAGCCTTGCGGTATAGCTCACGCCCTTGCCCGCCCGCGCCCTCGCCGCTGCCGCGCTCGTGTGCCTGCTCGCCAGCGCGGGCTCCGCCCAGCCTGCGCGCGGATCCGACGCCGAAGACGCGGCAGCGCGCGCGCTGCGCGACTGGGGCCACACGATCGGCACGCTCGGCTACGTCTACGGCGCGCCCCTGCTCGAGCTCTCGATCGCGGAGTACCGCCAGACGCACGGCGTCGCGCGCGACGTATCGGCGCAGCGGGGTCTGATCGGGCATCTGATGCGGGGCGGCCTCGCGACGCACGAGACCTCCTGGCTCGCGACGCCCGATCCCGACGTGCTCACCTCGTCGGCCTGGCTCGACCTCGCGGCGCAGCCCTTCGTGCTCTGGATCCCGCCGATGGACGGGCACTGGTACAGCGTGCAGTTCGAGGACGCCTTCACGAACGACGTCGCCGTGCTCTCCTCGCGCACCATCGGCAGCGTCGGCGGCTGGTACCTGGTGGCGGCGAAGGACTGGCAGGGCGAGCGGCCGCCCGGGCTGATGGAAGACGAGGTCCGCGTCGCGACGCCGATCGCGTGGATGCTGCTCCGGATCGGGGCGACCCCGCAGAACGCGGCGGACTTCCACGCGCGCTACCAGGCGCCGTTCAAGCTCCTGCCGCTCGACATCTATGCGCGGAATCCGAAGGCCGCCGCCTTCGCGAATCCGCAGGCGCAGCCGGGCATCACGCCGCCGATCCGCGCGACGGACGAGATGCGCGGCTCGCTCGACGCCTTCCGCGTGATCAACCACCGCCTGCGCCAGCTCGCGCCGTCGCCCGGAGAAGAGACGCTGCTCGCGCTCTTCGACCGCGCCGGCTTCGGGCCGCACGTCGCGTTCGACCCGGCGAAGCTGCCGCAGCCGCTCGTCGAGGGGCTCCGCAGCGCGGCCCGCGACGCGCAGAAGACGATCCGCGACTACCGCCCCGAGCTGCGCCCGGGCCGCCACGCCTGGAGCGGCACGCCGCCGGCCCTCGGCGCCTTCGGCGACGACTACCTGCTGCGGGCGGGCGCCGCCTTCGCCGGGCTGGGCGCGAGCGTGCCCGACGAGATCGTGACGGCGCGCGCCACCACGGACAGCGACGGTCGCACGCTCGACGGGCGGAACGACTACGTGATCCGCTTCGCGCCCAAGGCCCTTCCGCCTGCGCAGGGCTTCTGGTCGATCGCCGCCTACGACGTCGAGTCGCGGCGGCTCCTCGAGACGAACACCGGCCGGCATTCGATCGGCAGCCCGACCGAGGGCCTCCACTACGCCGCGGACGGCGGGCTCGACGTGTACCTGTCGAGCGACCCGCCCGAGGATCCCGAGCGCCGCGCCAACTGGCTGCCGGTGCGCCACGCGCCCGTTCTTCCTGGTGGCGCGGATCTATCAGCCGCTTCCCGCGGCGCTCGACGGCAGCTATGCCCTGCCGCCCGTGCTCTCCGACGACGACTGAGCCCGAAAGGAGCCCGGCATGCCTCGCGCTCTCGTCTGTCTCACCCTGCTGCTCGTCCCTTCGCTCGCCGCGGCCGACCGCGTGACGGTCAAGGGCACCGTGCTCGAAGGCAAGGTCAAGGCGATCTCCAGCAAGCAGATCGTGATGGAGACGGTGTACGGCAAGGGCGACCTCACCATCCCCACGGCCGACGTGAGCGCGATCGAGACGGACGTGCCCTTCCACGTCTTCCAGGCCGACGACGGCGTGGCCGTGGGCCCCGTCGTGGGCATCACGCCGGCCGCGGTCACGCTGGCGCAGGAGGGTGGCGGCGCCACCGAGATCCCCTTCGACAACGTGCAGGCCGCGCCGCGCGACGCCGGCCCCGATGCGAACTGGTTCGAACGGCGGCCGATGGAGAGCCCGTGGTGGAGCGGCCACGTCGACTTCGCGCTCAGCACCGTCGATGCCACGTCGCACACTCTCGATATCGGAACGGCCTTCGGCGTGAAGCGCGAGCGCGGGCCGAACCGAACCCGCTTCGAGGCGAGCTACCGGCGCAGCACGGCCCGCCCCAACGACGACCCGCTCACGGCGGACGAGACGATCGGGATGCTGCGCCACGAGCACGACTTCACGTCCCGGATCTTCGGATTCGCCTCTCTCGACGCAGAGCACGACGGAGTCGAGGAGGTAGCGCTCCGCCTCATCCCGAAGCTCGGCGCCGGCTACAAGCTCGTGCACACCGAGGACGTGCTGCTCAGCGTGGACGCCGGCCTCGCCTACGTCTCCCAGCGCTACTACGGCGGCGACACGGACAGCTTCCTGGCCGCCGCGTTCGGCGCCGAGTCGGACGTCAAGCTGCCGTGGCTGGGTGCCACCTGGCATACGCGCGCCGACTACCTGCCGTCCGTCACCGACTGGGCGACCGACTACCGGCTGCGCGGCGCCACGGCCCTCCTGATCCCGATCGTCGAGCAGCTGTCTTTCAAGGCGTCGCTCATCGACGAGTACAACTCGGTGCCGGCTGACGACACTTCGGCGAACAGCCTCGCCACGCTGCTCGGTCTTTCCCTGACCTACTGAGCCGCCTGTTAGACTCCCCCGCTTGGCGGAACGAGCGACGGGCGACACAGCGAAGGGTCCCTCCGGTGGCCCGGCCAAGCCGGCCGCGCCGGGCGGGCCCGGGTCCGCGCCGAATCTCCGGCCGCGCCCGTGGTGGATGCTGTTCCTCGTGCTCATGGCCACCAACTTCCTGGTGATGCGCGCGTGCTTCCCCGAGCCGCCGTCGATCACCGTCCCCTACACGTTCTTCAAGCAGCAGGTCGAGGCGGGCAACGTGGTGAGCGTGACCGGCCTCGGCGACTCGATCCGCGGCACGTTCCGGAACGACGTGACGTACCCGCCCGCCGAGGCGCCGAAGCCGGGCGAGATCCAGCAGCCGGGCCCGGCCGCGCCGACGTGGCTCGCCCCCGACGCCGGGCCGCACACCTCGAAGCGCTTCCAGACGCGGCGGCCGACCTTCGCCGACCCGGGCCTCGAGACGCTGCTCGAGGCGAAGGGCGTCGTCCATCGACGCGCAGGACGAGAACGGCTCGACCTGGTTCCGCGTCCTGGTCGGCTTCGGGCCCACGCTGCTGCTGATCGGCGCCTTCGTCTGGCTGAGCCGCCGCGCCGCGACCGCGGGCGGCGGCGGCATGTTCGGCCTCGGCCGCAGCCGCGCCAAGCGCTACAGCGAGGAGCAGACGAAGGTCACCTTCGACGACGTGGCCGGCATCGACGAGGCCGAGAACGAGCTGGTCGAGATCGTCGACTTCCTGAAGCACCCCGACAAGTACCAGCGGCTCGGCGGCCGGATGCCGAAGGGCGTGCTGCTCGTCGGCGCTGCCCGGCACCGGCAAGACGCTGCTGGCGCGCGCGATCGCCGGCGAGGCGGGCGTGCCCTTCTTCAGCCTCAGCGCCTCCGAGTTCATCGAGATGATCGTCGGCGTCGGCGCGGCGCGCGTGCGCGACCTGTTCCGGCAGGCCCGCGAGGCCGCGCCCTCGATCATCTTCATCGACGAGCTCGACGCGATCGGCCGCTCGCGCGGCAGCGGCGCGGCGCTCGGCGGCCACGACGAGCGCGAGCAGACGCTGAACCAGATCCTCACCGAGATGGACGGCTTCGACCCGCGCGAAGGCATCATCGTGCTGGCCGCGACCAACCGCGCCGACGTGCTCGACGCGGCGCTGCTGCGGCCCGGCCGCTTCGACCGGCGCGTCGTGGTGCAGCTCCCCGACCGCGTCGGCCGCGCCGCGATCCTCGAGGTCCACACGCGGAACGTGCCGCTCGCCCCGGACGTCTCGCTCGCCGCGCATCGCCGCCGAGACGCCCGGCCTGGCGGGCGCCGATCTGCGCAACCTGGTCAACGAGGCGGCGCTGGGCGCGGCGCGCAAGGGCGCGGACGCGGTGCGCGCCGAGGACTTCGCCGAGGCGCTCCAGAAGATCATGCTCGGGCCCGTCCGCCACATCCTGCTCAACCCGGCGGATCGCGAACGAACGGCCTACCACGAGTCGGGGCACGCGCTGCTCGCGCTGCTGGTGCCCGGCAGCGACCCGGTGCACCGCGTCTCGATCGTGCCGCGCGGCATGGCGCTCGGGGCGACCTACCAGCTCCCGGTCGACGAGCGCACCAGCTACGGCGAGGACTACCTGCGAGCGCGAATCACGAGCGCGCTGGGCGGACGCGCCGCCGAGCGCCTCGTCTACGGCGTCGTGACGACCGGCGCCGAGAACGACCTCCAGCAGGTCACGGAGATCGCGCGCCGCATGGTGCTGCGCTGGGGCATGAGCGAGAAGCTCGGCCCGATCAGCTTCGTGGCACCCCAGGACGAGGGCCTGCCGCCGGCCTTCCAGCACCAGCCCTACAGCGAGGCGACGTCGGAGACGATCGACGCCGAGGTGCGCCGCATCGTCGAGGAATGCCATCGCCAGGCGGAGACGCTGCTGGCCGAGCACCGCAAGGAGCTCGACACCCTTGCGAAGGCGCTGCTCGAAGCCGAGTCGCTCGACGAGCAGGAGATCCGCAAAGTCACCGGATTGGCGGAGACGCCCGTCGCGGAGGACGAGGTTCCGCGTACCTCCAGCCCGTAGCGCACGGCGCTTGCGCGTCGTGATCGAGCGAGCCGGTCGACCGACGGCCGTGTCTGGTAGAAGCGGAGGCCCTAGTACCCTCGCACCAGGGTGCACCACTCGCCGACGATGCCAAAGAAGTTTCTGGCCGAGTGCTCGATGTTGGTCACCTCTTTGATCTTCCCGTTCTCTTTCGCCGCCCGCACGCCCGCGTCGCCCTTGGCAATCAGGCCCAGGATGGACTCCGCGCAGGCCTTTCCCTCTTTCATGGCACCGGGAGTAGGCGAACTCGGCGTCGCGATCGCGGTGTCGCCCCAGATGACCTCGGTCCCCATCACGCCTCGAATCGGCGACTCGACGATCATGCACCCGGTGAGGCCGACGACGAGGGTCATCGCCCCGAGCACGCAGCGTGTTCTCATGTCATTCTCCATTTTGTGTAGGTTGAAAACGCACGCTACGCCCCGGGAGTCGACTCTGTCAATGCTCCGATTCGCTGGCCGATCGCACTGACGCTGCTCAACTGCCCTCCTCCTGTTGGCAATACACCCCCAGATTCGGATCGGATTCCATGGATCCTGGAAGCATGCACGCCATACCGGCAAGAGCTCCGCCGCAAGGGACGCGGTCGGACATTGCTTCCAACCGACGCTTCTACGACGCGCTCTGGTCGGCGAGCGACCTCGTCTCGCCGCAGCGCTTCAATACCTGGCCGCTCCTCTCCGCACTCGCGGCCTCGGCGACGACGCGGCTCGAGATCGGCCCGGGGTTGCATCCGCGGCTCCCCATCGCGGGCACGCATTTCGTCGACATCAGCGCACCCGCCCTCTCGCGTCTGAAGGCCTGCGCTGGTCTCACGACGCTCGGCGACATCACCGCCCTGCCATTTCCCGATCGTACCTTCGACCTGGTGTGCGCCTTCGACATCGTCGAGCACGTGGAGGACGACCGCGGGGCCTTCCACGAGCTCGGCCGGATCGCGCGGGATGGTGCCCCCGTCATCTTCTCGGTACCCCTGGATCCCGCACGCTGGAGCGCCTTCGACGTGCTGGTCGGTCACTTTCGACGCTACGACCGCGACGACCTCATGACCATCCTGGGCAAGCACTCCTTGGAGCTCGAGCAAAGCGCGGCATTCGGCATGGAGCCCCGCAGTCGCTGGCTTCTCGACCTCGCCGTCTGGGGCCTGACGCAGCGGCCGGTGCAGGCGATGCGCTGGTACAACAAACTCTTCTTGCCCCTCGGACTGCTCTTGCACAGGCGCCTCGCATGCGTGCCGGGCCTGATCGACGTGGCGAAGGTGGACGAACTCCTCCTCGTCTGCCGGCGCGGCAGCCGACGGGCTTTCGTGCCTGGTGTCGCTCTCTGAGGAGTGCCATGACGAGCCCGGCTCGCGTTTCTCTGCTTGCGTCGACGGTTGGACTCGGCGCGGTCGCGCTTCATGCCGCGGTGCGAGGTGAGCCCGGTCTAGGCGCGATCGGCGCGCTATCGCTCGGCTGGGGCGCGCTCGTCACGACGGGCGTGATCTTGCCGTGGCTCGAGATGTACGGGCGCGTCGTGTCCCGTGGCCCTCCGGGTAGCCGGCGCGTCGCGCTCACCTTCGACGACGGGCCGCACCCGGTGACGACGCGACGGGTGCTCGAGGCGCTCGCGCCGACGCGCCACCGGGCGACCTTCTTCGTGCTCGGCGAGAAGGTGCGCCGCCATCCGGGCGTCGTACGCGAGATTCACGCCGGCGGTCACACCCTCGCCTTGCACGGCGATTCCCACGATCGGTTGCACTCGTTCCACAGGTCTCGGTCGATACGCGACCAGGTCCTCCGAGCGGCAGCCGCGGTCGAAGCCGCAACGGGCTTGCGACCCCGCTTCTTCCGGCCCCCTTTCGGCCACACCAGCTTCACAACCGTACGCGGTGCGCGACTTGCGGGGGTCACACTGATCGCCTGGTCGTCGCGAGGCTACGACGGCATCCGCGGACGAAGCCCCGAGGCCGTGCTGGCTCGCGTAGGCCGAACGCTCGTGGACGGCGCGATCGTCATGCTCCACGATGCCGCCGAGCACGACGACTTCGAGCCGGCGTCCGTGGTCGCGCTACCGCGTCTCCTTGCGCTGCTCGACGAGCGCGGGCTCACGAGCGTGGGGCTCGACGCGCTGCTGGGCGATCTGCCTCATCCGCCCCCCCGATCCGCATCCCAGAAGTCGTAGAAGTTGAACCACTGCCGCGGCGCGCGGCAGCACACTTCCTCGAGGCTCCGCGCGTAGGCCTCGACTAGCTCCCGTGCGCGCTTCTCGCGCTCGGGGCGGGGCACGAGCTCTCCCTGGGTCACGGGCCTCACCACGGTTTCGTAGCGCGCGTCGCCCGTGCGCACGCAGAGGGAAAGGACGACGGGGCAACCGAGCAGTCCCGCGAGGAGGAACGGACCGAGGGGGAAGCGCGCAGGGCGCCCGAGGAAGTTCGCCGTCGCGACGCGACCGTGCTCGCCCGGTCCGAGGCGGTCGCCCAAGATCCCCACGAACTCCCCGCGCTCGATACAGGCCTTGATTGCGAAGATCGAGCGGATCGAGCCGGGGTCCAGCTGAATGACGCGCAGCCCCGCGCCCGGCTGCAGGCGCTCGAAGAACGAGGTGATCTGCGCCACGTGCCGCGTGAACATGAGCACGTTCACCTTGAACTTCTGCCGCTCGGACAGGACCCGCAGCATGTCGAAGCTCCCGAGGTGCGCCCCGAGCAGGATCGCGCCGCGCCGCTGCTGCGCGAGGCGGGACAGGTACTCGCCGCCGTCGTCCCGGATCTCGATCCGGTCCGCCTCGCCGGTCCAGACGCAGAGTCGGTCGAAAATGTTGATCGCGAACTCGCGGAAATGGCGCAGACTCTCCAGAAGTCCCGGCTCGCGCTCGAACGCCCGACGCCCCTCGGGTGACGCGTGCAGGCGGCGCAGGTACTGAAGCGACGCGCGCCGCGACTTCCCGTCGCGCAGCAGGAAGTACGCCGCGATCGGCGTCAGGAGCGTGCTGCTGGCCGAGCGCCCGAAGCGGCCGTAGAGCCACGCCATCGCGCGGAGTGCCGCGACCGAGCCGCGCTCGGCCGTCGTGGCCCAGGTCGCTCCGCTCGTCACCGGGGCTGCTCGACACGGCGGGCCAGCAGCCTGCGTGCGCGCGTGTGTATTCCGAGCGCGAGCGCGTAACGAGTCATCCGGAGGTGTCCCACAGCACGTCGAGGAGTCAGATGCCGCTCCGGTAGTAGCACACCCGCGTATCGAGGTTGACGGCTGGGACGCCCTTGCAGACCTGCCGCACCGCCCGCTCGGGCTGGAACACGCGCCGGTGTCGCGTTCGAGAGGGATGAACGGACGACCACTGGCCATCGTCTAGCATGTGAGCCACCCGGAGGAGATCCCGATGACCGTCGGAACGGGCAGACGGTGGAGATGGATCGTCTCGGGGGTCCTGGCTCTCCTCGTTGCCGGCGTAATCGTCGGCTTCCGGGTCACGGCCTTCGTCCTCAGGAACCGGGTGATCGACGCCCTCGGGCCGGAGAGCGAGATCGCCGCGATCCGGGTCGGCTGGTCGAGCGTGGACGTCGAGGGGCTCCGGATCACGGGCGCGAAGGGGTGGCCGGCGAGTGACGCGCTCCGGGCGGAGCGCGTCACCATCGTGCCGAGCCTGCGCGGCGTGCTCTCGGGGCAGCTCCGGGTGCGGTCGATCACCGTCAGCAAGCCCTATCTCTCCATGCTCCGCACGCGGGACGGGGAGCTCCAGGTGCTGCCGAGACTGCTCGCGGGCCCTTCGTCGCCCGCTCCCACCGCTCGCTCGGTGACCATCGACCGGATCACGCTGCGCGACGGTGTGCTCGACCTCTTCGACGCCAGCGTGTCCCAGCCGCCGCTCGAGATCCGGCTCGAACAGGTCGAAGCGTCCGTGCTCGACGTGGTGGCTCCATCGCTCGAGGGGAAGACCCGGTTCGACCTCGCCGCCGTGATCGAGGGCTCGCAGCAGGCGGGCACGGTCACCGTCGTGGGCTGGGCCGAGATCGCGAGCCGAGACTCCTCGCTGAAGACGACGCTGCGATCCGTCGATCTGCTGGCGCTCGCGCCCTACCTCATCCGACCCGGCGAGAGGGGAGTCCGGAAGGGGACCGTCGACCTCGAGCTGCGGTCGGAGGTGAAGGATCATCGGCTCCACGCGCCCGGGGAGCTCACCCTCTCGGGCCTGGAGCTCGACCCAGCCACGGGCGCCTTCGGTACCTTCATGGGCCTGCCTCGCGACGCTGTCCTGGGCGCGCTCAAAGATCAGCGCGGCCAGATCGCGGTGAGCTTCGTGCTCGAGGGAAACCTCGACGATCCGAAGTTCTCCATGAACGAGGCGCTCAGCACGCGCGTGGCGGTCCTCTCGCCGAAACGCTCGGCGTGAGCCTCGGTGGGCTGGCGACCGGCGTGGGAGCCCTCGGGGTCGAGGGCGTCGAAGCCGTGGGCGAGGCCGCCAAGGGCGCGGTGCAGCAGATCTTCGGCGGCGAAGAGAAGCGCTAGATGCGTCCGAGCACGAGCAGGACGACGACGACGACCAGCACGGTGCCGAGCGCACCGCTCGGGGCGTATCCCCAGCTGCGGCTGTGCGGCCAGGCCGGCAAGGCTCCGAACAGCATCAACACGAGCAGGATCAGAATGATCGTTCCGAGCATGACGACTACCTCTGCTTGAGTTCGAGATCGTTGCGGACCTCTTGAACGCCGCTCACTGAGCGCGCGACCTTCGTCGCGGCGGACTTCTCGCCCGACGAATCGACGAACCCGCTCAGCTGCACGACTCCGCGGTACGTCTCGACGTCTGATCTGGCGCGCCTTGGTGCACGGGATCGTCGAACAGCGCCGCCTTGACCTTGGTGGTCAGCACGCTGTCATCGACATACTCGCCGGGCGCCTGCTGGGTCCGTGTCGAGACGCAGGCCGCCGTCATCAACCCGGCGCTCAGGAGCGCGATGACGCCGATCGATCGGAAGCTGAGCATCGATTCTTCCTTCCGGGGGACTCGAACGACTCACGCTACTCCGCGGCGCAAGAGCGCCGTATCCCGGAGTCAGGGAAAGACTTCCCGGATCCGGGGATCCCAGCCGGCGCGCCAGAGCGGTCGGCTGAATCCCCTCCTTCGGCTCGCCGGATACCAGGATCTGGGGACGGCCGCGCCTGCTGCGGCGCGGCAGAGTCGTCGGCGTGATCGCCCAAGCCCGTGACCTTCCGCTCGAACCCCGGAGCGAGATGATGTCCAGCACGCCCCCTCTCCTCCCGCATGCGGACCAGGCCCTCACGCCGAGGGGTTGCAGCACTCGCGAGATCCGCGCGCGACCCCGGCGAGATACGGCGCCGAGCCGGCTCCGAGGCAAGCGAATCCTCTACGTCGACGACAATACGTTCCTCCGGCGGGTGACAGGCGGGTTGCTCGGAGACGCTGGAGCGATCTGCCTCCTCGCCGGCACGCACGATCAGGCGGTGACGCTCGTGGACAGCGAGCCGGAGCTCGCGCTCGCGATTCTCGACTTCCAGATGCCCGACGGCGACGTCGGCCACCTGGTGAAGCGGCTGCGCACCGCGCGCGCCGTGCTGCCTCTGATCGGAACCAGCGCCATCGACCGCCGAAGGAGTTCGCGGAGCGCGGTGTGACTCAGTTCCTCGAGAAGCCGTGGCGGCTCGAAGACCTCGTACGCGCCGCGAACTGGTGAGAGCGTCGAATCCACGCTTCCAGCGCGTGATACCCCTGGATCCATGGAGATCCCGGCGCTCTCCCCACGACTAGCATGAGCGTTTCATGACACAGGCATTCGCCAAGACCATCGCCTCCCCACTCGCCCACGAGGCGACGGTGACTCAGCAAGAGTTCTCCGCCGGCTTCGAGCGCTGCTTCGCTCGCGTCTGGGCCTATGTGAGCCGCGGCGTGAAGGAACGCGAGAGCTGAATCACCAACGTCCCCCGCCGACGCTGTCGCAGGGATAGGAGACACCGCATGTCAGGTCATCGTTTGGATCGTTCTCGGCATCAGCGCAGGAGCCGCCCTCAGCAAGCTGCTGAGTCGTCAGGGCTACACGTTCGCCCTCGCGGCCGCGCTGGCCGTCGCCAGCGCAGGCTGGGCGAGCCCGGCGAGCGCGGCGCAGGCGCCGGACGCCTGGATCACCACCAAGGTCAAGATGGCCCTCCTCGTGGCGGAGGACGTGAGCGCGACCGCCGTTCGCGTGGATACGACGGACGGCAAGGTCACGCTGTACGGAACCGTCTCGAGCGCCGACGAGAAGGCTCGAGCCGAGCGCGCGGCGCAGGGCGTGAAGGGCGTGCAGGAGGTGCGCGATCTGCTGCAGGTCGTCGAGAAGCCCCGCCAGGAAGCGGCGGCCGATCGCCGACGAGGCGCTCTCCGCAGCCGTCGAGAAGCGGCTCGACGCGGATCCCGCGCCTGCGCGACAGCAAGATCAAGGTGAAGTCGGTGAACCGCGGCGTCGTGCTGCTGGACGGCAATGCACGAGACGCTGAGCGCGCACCTGCGCGCGCTCGAGGTGGCGCGCGCCACGCCCGGCGTGAAGCGCGTCGCCAGCGAGATCGAGAGCCCGGACACCCTGGCCGACGACGAGATCTGGCGCGACGCGAAGAGCGATCCCAAGAAGTCGGCCGGCGACGGCGGCGAAGGACGCGTGGATCACCACCGACGCGAAGGTCCGGCTGATCGCGAACTCCGACACGCCCGCGCGCGACATCAACGTCGATACGCTGGGAGGCGTCGTGACGCTGTTCGGCACCGTGCCCACGGAGGCCGCTCGGCGCGCGGCGGAGCTGGAGGTCAAGAAGATCGACGGCGTGAAGAGCGTCGAGAACGATCTCCAGGTCGTGCCGCAGGTGTCGGCCGGCGTGGTCGAGCACCAGGACGAGCGGTTGAAGGACGCCATCGAGAAGAGCCTGAAGGCGCGCGAGGAGCTCTCCGACGCGAAGCATCGACGTGGAGGTGGCAAACGGCGTCGTCCGTCTGACGGGAAAGGTCCGCAGTCAGTCCGACCGGCTGACCGCCCTCACCCTCGCTCGCAACACGGACGGAGTGCGGTCGGTCGTCGGCGACCTCACCGTCAAGAGTCAGTAGCCACCTCGAGGAGACGAACATGAACTACGAAGAACGAGACACGTTTGGCATGTACAAGGTCGACAACAGCGCTGGACCGGGGCCCGACGCACGCCGGGGACCCGGACCCGAGCTGATGGGCGCCGACACGCTCGTCGGAAACGACGTCTTCAACCACAAGGACGAAGACCTGGGTGACATCAAGGAGATCATGCTGGACATGCGCAGCGGCAAGGTCGGCTACGCCGTGCTGTCCTTCGGCGGCTTCCTCGGGATGGGCGAGAAGCTCTTCGCGGTGCCCTGGAAGGCCCTGACCCTCGACACCAAGAACAAGCGCTTCGTGCTGAACGTCGAGAAGGATCGCCTCAAGGACGCGCCCGGATTCGACAAGGCCCAGTGGCCCAACATGTCGGACCAGTCCTGGGCGAAGCAGATCCATTCCTACTACGGGACGACGGACGATCCGCCCCCGGTGGTCTCATGATGTTGAGGAGCCGGTTTTCGGGACTGGCGCTCGCGGCGCTGCTCTTCGTCGGGCTGCGGCACCGTCACCGGTGCCGCGGTGGGCGCGGGCGCCGGCGCGGCCGTCGGCCATGCGACGGGCTACGGCGCCGGCAAGGGCGCGCTGATCGGCACGGGTGTCGGCGCGGTGGCAGGCGCCATCTATGACATCACCCAGCACGAGACGCGACTAGAGGAGGAGCCATGAGAAAGAGTCTCGGTCTCGCAGCGCATGGCGCTGACGGTCGCCCTCGGCCAGGGCATCGTCGCCGCGCCGCGGGCGGCGACGGCAGCAGAGCAGGCTTCCGAGATCGTCGCAGGCACGGTGACGAAGATCGATCTCGACCGGGGCCGTGTGACGGTGCGCAGCAGCGACGCGCAGATCCCATGAGTTCGAGGCGTCCGCCGAGACGCTGAAGGACTTGAAGGTGGGCGACCGCATCGAAGCGAAGCGCCGTCCGGCGGGGAACTGACGAACCCGATGTCCAACCAGGCGAAAATCATCCAGAACTCGGAAGCGAACGCGAGTCCCCGGGAGGTGCTGTTCACCGGGAAGCGGCGCCGGCTCTTCGTGATCGACATTCCACCCGGCGGCGAAGTCGAGATGGAGACACGTGGGCACGTCGAGCAGGTGCTGCTCTTCCTGTCAGGCACGGGCAGGGCGATCCTGCGTGGCGTGGAGTCTCGCGTCCGAGCGGGCGATGCGGTCGTGGTCGCGCGCAGCACCCGACAAAGCTTCGTGAACGACGGCCGGGAGCCGCTGAAGATCTACCCGCTCTACGCACCCAACCTCTAGGGAGGCCGTGCGCGGAATTGCTCCTTCGCGCCTCACCGATGCGCGAAATTGCCTCATCCCGTCCTGCAGCTCGCACGCAGGAGCGAGCCACGCATCGGCATGCTCTCTGCAAGTGGAGGCGCATGGCGATCCGGCCCGTTCCGGCGCCAAAGAAGGAGCGATACATGAGCTTGGGCACGATTCTGATCATCGTCCTGATCCTGATGCTCATCGGCGTCCTACCGACCTGGCCGCATAGCCGGGAATGGGGTTATGCGCCGAGCGGGATCGTCGGAACCATCGTCCTGATCCTGGTCGTACTGTTTCTGCTGGGCCGACTGTAGAGAAGGAGCTGAGCATGAAGACTCCGGCGACGAAGAGGGCGAGCGCGGGCCGGCGACGGAAGGCGTCGATCTCGCGCGAGAAGCGGGCGGCCTACGGAGAGATCAAGCAGGGTGTGAAGCACCTCGAGAAGTCGATCGGGGAGATCCAGAAGGGCATGCGCAAGGCGGAGCGGCGGATCGAGGCCGACGCGCGTGCACGGGTTCGGGAGCTGCGGAAGGACGCACGGACCGAGCTGGCTGTCGTGAAGGGGAGACAACGCGAGGCCCTGCGGATCCTCCGGAACGTGTCCGCAGCGGCGGAGGGATCGTGGCAAGAGGTGAAGCACTCGGCGGACGCGATCCTCGCCGAGGGCCGCAGCACCGCAGCATCGATCATCGACCGCCTGCGAAAAGCCCTCACGGGCTGAGAGGATCCACGCGGTGGACCGACACACGGGGCTGCTGCTGATCGCGATCGCGCTGGCCGCGTACGGCGTCCTACCACGCGCTCTACGCCATCGCGATGCTGCCCGCGCCGGCGTCGCCTCTGCTGTTGGTCGCGTTCGCGCTGCAGGCGGTGCTCGCGATCCTCGCCGCCGTCGGCGTCTGGCGCCAGCAGCGTTGGGCCGCGGCGGCGCTGCTCCTGCTCGGGGCGGTCATCGCGGCGACGGCGCTGGTCGAGGCCTTCGTGCTCGGCATCATCGCCTGGCTGTATGCGCTGCTGATCGCGATCGCGGCCATCGTGATCGCGCTCCTCCTCGGCGCCTACGTCAACCGCTCGGGGCCGCGGCTCGAGCGCGCACGCGGATCCCCCCGGCGTGAGCTTCCGCCTGCACCCACCAGGAAGCGCGCCACGTCGGCCCAGAGCGCTTCGAAGCGCCGGCGGTCGAAGCCGCTCCCCGTCACGAGCCAGTCGACGTGAGGAGGATCGTGCGCCGCGTCCCGGAAGTGGCCGAGCACGTCGAGGTGGTCGGCCACCGCGGCGTGGATCACGTGGCCCCAGGTCTGGGAGAGCGTCGGCACGATGCCGTCGTTCGCATCGGCCGACGGCGTCGCCCCGTAGACGCGTCGCAGCGCGCGTGTCTGGGCGGGCGCGAGGCGCGGCGACTGGCGCTCCGGCGCCGCCGCGATGAGCTGGTAGAGCGCGCCGTAGAGGGCGTGCGTCACCTGCGCCGCCGGATCGAGCCCCACCCCGAGCGTCGAGCGCAGGCTCGGGCGCGCCGCCTGCGCAACGACCGCCCCGTAGCGGATGCCAGGACGCGGCAGCACCGAGGCGTTGAAGACCTCCATCGCCTCGGGCGTGAGCTGGAGCATCAGCGCCTGGTCGCGGACCACGTCGCGCAGGAGCGCCCGCACCGCGCGGCGTCGTCCCACCGTGAAGTCCTCGAGGAGTCGTCCGAAGAGCTCGTCGAGCAGCTCGCTGTTCGCGACGAGGTCGCCGAAGCGCACGACGAGGCTCCCCATCCAGAGCAGCGCGGAGAGCGGCAGGTGCCCGAAGCTCGAGCACGTAGATGGTGTTGAGCGAGAGGAGCTGCAGCAGCTGCTGGCCTCGCAGCGTCGTGAAGAACGACGCGAGCGGCGTCCCGTGGTGGGGCGTCGAGACCGTGACGACCGTGCGCACGCGCGCCGCCAGCCGCTCCACGTCGACCGCCGTCGGCAGCTCGACCCCCGGCGCGGTGAGCAGGCGCACGTCGAGCCCGCCGCTCGAGTGGCCGATCAGATGGAGCGGGCCCCCGCCGCGCCGCGCCGTCGCGGCGATCGCCTCGGCCACCCGCGCGGCGCGCGTCGGGAGCGAGGCGGTGGGAGGCGTCCGCACGATGTGGATGCGCGCGTCGAGCCCGAGCGCGGCGAAGCGCTCGCCGAGGATCCGCCGCACGTGTCCGAAGTAGGTGATCCGCCCGAGGTTCGCGAATCCGAGGAAGCCCGGAACCAGGTAGACGTGGTGCGTGCCGCTCCATGCGCCGGCACGCTACAGCGCACCGACTCCGCTAGCATGAGCCGGTGACGAAGAAGAAAGCCTCGCGCGATCCGCCGCGCCCGCGAACTCCGCCTGGTCGCGATCGCACACTCCGCAGCGTGCCCGAGGGCGCGTCCGATCCCGCAGTCGTGATCGTCGGAGTCGGCGGCTCGGCGGGTGCGCTCTCACCTCTCCGCGAGCTCTTCGCCTCGCTCCCCTCCGACTGCAACATGGCGTTCGTGGTGGTGAGCCATCAGGCTCCGAGCGGCAAGAGCCTGCTCCCCGAGATCCTCTCGAAGTCCACCGAGATGCCCGTCTGCGAGATCGCAGACCAGACGAGAGCCGAGCCGAACCACGTCTACGTCGCGCCGCGCGGCCACAACGTGGGGATCCGCGGCGGAGTGCTCGGCATCGAGCCGGTCGCCGAGCGCGGCCGCCCGCCCCTCCCGATCGACTTCTTCTTTCGCGCGCTCGCCCACGATCGAGGCGCGTCGCGGCGTCGGCATCGTGCTCTCCGGCACCGGGACGGACGGCACGCTCGGCCTCGCGGCGATCCGCGCGGAAGGCGGGCTCTCCCTGGTGCAGGCGCCCGAGACGGCCGAGTTCGAGGGCATGCCGACTGAGCGCGATCGCCGCGCAGGCGGCCGACTTCGTGCTCGCCGTCGAAGAGATGCCCGCCGCATCTGCTCGCTCACGCTCGAAGCGCCGGCGTGCCGGCGCGCAGCACCGAGAGCTTCGAGGTCTCGTCGAGCGAGATGGAGCGGATCGTGGCCCTGATCCGCGTGCGCGGCGGCCACGACTTCTCCGCCTACAAGCGCGAGACGTTGCTCCGGCGCATCCATCGCAGGATGGACCTGCATCGCATCGAACGCCTCGCCGACTACGTGCGCTACCTGGAAGAGAACGACGCGGAGATCGACGCGCTCTGGCGGGACTGGCTGATCGGCGTGAGCGGGTTCTTCCGGGACGCCGAGGCCTTCCAGTCGCTGCTTCGCTCCGGGCTCTCGGACCTCGTCGCGCGCGAGGCCCGCCGGCTCGGTGCTGCGCGTCTGGGTCCCCGGCTGCGCGACGGGCGAGGAGGCGTACTCGCTCGCCATCGTCCTGCTCGAGACGCTCGAGCAGCTCGGCAAGCACCTCGAGCTCCAGATCTTCGCGACGGATCTCGACCCGGTCGCGATCCAGACCGCCCGCGCGGGACGCTATCCGGAAGGCATCGCGGCGGACGTCGGCACCGACCGCCTCGAGCGCTTCTTCGTGCAGGAGGACCGCCACTTCCGGGCGAAGAAGACGCTGCGCGACGCCGTCGTGTTCGCCGTTCAGAACGTGCTGCACGATCCTCCGTTCACGCGCGTGGATCTGATCTCCTGCCGCAACCTCCTCATCTATCTGCTTCCGAGCGCGCAGCAGAACCTGCTTCCCGTCTTCCACTACAGCCTCAACCCCGGCGGCCTCCTGCTCCTCGGCGCGGGCGAGAGCGTCAGCGGCTCCGAGAAGTTCTTCAGTCCGCTCGACACGCGCTGGAGGGTGTTCCGGCGCAGCGACTCCACCCGCTCCCGGCCGCCGATGCGCTGGACCCAGCGACCGCCTCCCGCGCCGGCCACCGCGAGCGGCGGGCTCGCGGCACGAGGCCCTGCGCTCGACCTCGCGGATCCGCTGCGCCGCTATCTGGCCGAGCGCTTCGGGCCGCCGGCCGTGGTGGTCGATGCGACGGGGCAGATCCAGCAGATTCACGGTCGGGTCGACGCCTTCCTCGAGCTGCCGCCCGGCCGGGCCAATCTGAACGTCGTCGAGATGGCGCGCGAAGGCCTGCGCGCGCCGCTGGCTTCGGCGCTCCGGGAAGTGCTGAAGTCGGAAGGCCCGGTCGTCGAGCGAACCGCACGCGTCAAGACGAACCGTCGCTGGCTCTCCGCTGCGCCTCACCATCGGGCGCATCGACGACCGGCGGCTCGCGCGTTCGTTGCTGCTGGTCTCCTTCGAGCCTGCCGGCCGCAGCTCGACTCAGCAGCCGGTGAAGGGCGTGCGGCGCTCGCGCGGCCGCTCCGACCCGCGCTCACAGCTCGAGGAAGAGCTCCAGCACACGCGACAGGATCTCCAGCGCAGCATCGACGAGCTCCAGTCGGCCAACGAAGAGCTCGCCTCCGCGAACGAGGAAGTGCAGTCCGTCAACGAAGAGCTCCAGAGCTCGAACGAGGAGCTGCAGACCTCCAAGGAAGAGACGCAATCCCTCAACGAAGAGCTCCACACCGTGAACGCGGAGCTCACGCAGAAGCTCCAGGCCTTCGAGCAGGCGAACGACGACCTGCTGAACCTGATCCACAGCATCGAGATCGCGACGATCTTCCTCGATCAGGCCCTACGCGTGAAACGCTTCACGCCTCGCGCACGGAACGTGGCCCGCCTGATCGACGCCGACGTCGGCCGCCCGCTCGCCGATCTCGCCATCCTGCTCGACTATCCCGATCTGCTGTCCGACGCCGAGAGCGTCCTGCGCAACCTCCACCCCCTGGCGAAGCAGGCCGTCCGCGCCGGACGGCTCGTGGTACGACGTGCGCATCCAGCCCTATCGAACGGCGCGCAACGCCGTCGAGGGCCTGGTCGTCACGTTCGTGGACATCACCGAGACCAAGCGTGCCGAGCGCACACAGGCCGCACGCGTCCTCGCCGAGAGCATCGTGGACGCAGTGCGCGAGCCGCTGCTGGTCCTCGATGGCGCGCTGCGCGTGGTTCGCGGCAACCGCTCGTTCCATCGCCTGTTCCGAGTCGAGCCCCGCGAGACCGCCGGGCAGCTCCTCGACGAGCTCGGAAACGGACAGTGGAAGGACCCACGCCTCCTCGAGCTGCTCGCGAAGACGCTGAAGGGAGGAGTCACGTTCGACGACTTCGAGGTCGAACACGCGTTTCCTTCCCTCGGCAAGAGACGCATGCGCCTCAACGCCCGGCCCGTCCTGCTGGACGACGGTGACGGAGCCGCGCTGATCGTCCTCGGCTTCGAGGACGTGACGGAGGCGCCGCCGCCGTGAGCGACAAGCGCCGCAGCGCGCCGTCCTTCCGTCCGCTCCGCCAGCTTGCCGAGCGCAGGATGGCGACGAAGAAGCCGGCCGCTCTCGATCACATGACGCCGGACGAAGTTCGCGCGCTCGTGCACGAGCTCGAGATCCACAAGGTCGAGCTCGAGATCCAGAACGAGCAGCTGACCGAGACGCAGCACACGCTGGAGCAGGCGAAGGAGCGCTATCGCCGCCTCTACGAGTCCGCTCCGATCGGCTATCTCACGCTGAACGCCGAAGCGGTGATCGTCGATGCCAACCTCACCGCCTCGGTGCTGCTGCGACAGCCGCGCTCGCGGCTGATCGGGCGCAAGCTCTCGCGCTTCGTCGCGCCGGCCCACCAGGATCGCTGGCATCTCGAGCGGCGCATGCTCGCGCAGGGCACGGAGCGCCGCAGCCTCGAGCTCGATTTCGTGCTGCCCGACGGCAGCCCGCTCCACGCGCAGCTCGTGGGATCGGGCGCGCTCGAGAAGGGCGACGCGGCCGGCACGCTCCGCCTCGGGCTGCTCGACGTCACCGAGCTGCGCAGCCTCGCGCGCGCCCTGCGCGCCGCCGCCGTCGCGACCTCGTTCGCCGAGGAACGAGAGCGCCGAGCCCTCGCCTCGGATCTCCACGACGACGCCGGCCAGATGCTGACCCTGGCCTCGCTCAAGCTGCGCGCCCTGGCCGATACGCTGGGCGACCGCTCCGCCGACGCGATCCGGGACCTGGTGGAGCTTCTCGCCGAGACCCGCCGGCGGGTCTCGACGCTCAGCTTCGAGCTCAGCCCTCCCCTGCTGCACGACGTCGGTCTCGTCGCCGCCGCCGAGTGGCTGGCGGAGAACAAGCAGCGCCGCTACGGGCTCGTGGTTCACGTCGCGAAGGGCGAGGAGCTCGTGCTCGACGAGGCCACGCGCGTGACGCTCTTCCGGGCCCTGCGCGAGCTGCTCATCAACGTCGCCAAGCACGCGGGGGTCGGCGAGGCTCACGTGCGCATCTGGCGCGACGGAGACGTGGCTCGCGTCTCGGTCGAGGACGCCGGGGTCGGCTTCGATCCCGAGGCCAGACAGCAGGGCTTCGGCCTGCTCGCGTTGCGCGACCGGGTGGGACAGATGGGCGGAAGCGTCGAGATCGAATCGGCCGTCGGCAGCGGGACGCGGATCGTGGTCAGCGTACCCATCGCGCCTCGTGGCGCCGACACCGGAGGAGGTTCCACGTGAAGCTTCGTGTGGTGTTGGTCGACGATCACGAGCTGATGCGACAGGGGCTGCGCTCGATTCTCGAGCGCGAGGACGACGTCGAGGTCGTCGGCGAGGCTGCGAGCGGCCGCGCGGCGCTCGAGCTGGCGCGAACGCTCGCGCCGGACGTGGTCGTCATGGACGTGGCGATGCAGGATCAGAACGGGATCGAGGCGACGCGTCAGATCCGTGCCGCGTGTCCGGGCGTGAAGGTGCTGGCGCTCTCCAGCCATTCGGATGCCCGCTACGTGACGGCCATGCTCGAGGCCGGCGCGTGCGGCTACGTGCTCAAGGCCAACGCCTACGACGACCTGCGCCGGGCGCTCGACGCCGCGCGTCGCGGCCGGAGCTACCTGTGCGCGGACGTCACCGACGCCGTCGTCTCTGCGTCCCGACACGGCGCAGGCGCCGCGCCCGTGGCTTCGCGCGCGCCCCTCTCGGGGCGGGAGCGCGAGGTCCTCCAGCTCCTGGCGGAGGGCCTGAGCTCCCCCCAGATCAGCCAGCGCCTCTTCGTCGCCACGAGCACCGTCGAGACGCACCGTCGCAACATCATGCGTAAGCTCGCGATCCACAGCGTGGCCGACCTGACGAAGTACGCGATCCGAGAGGGCCTGACTTCCCTCGAGCGCTGAGCGACGCCCCATCTTCCGTCGCGAATCCCGACTTCCGGCGATGCCATTCCCCGATTCCGGGGATGTCGGTGGGTCGGCCATTCCAACACCCTTCCCGACGCAGAGGGGGTGACGGGCATGAACGAAGCCGGAGCGTGTCCCCCCCACTCGGCGACTGCAGTCAGTCGAGAACCGCAGGGCGTCGCCCTCGTTTTCCCTCCCCCCCCGGAGGCACGAGAGCCTGACCCCCGCTCGATTGCTGCAGCCGCCGAGGCGATTCACGAGCCGCCGCGCGCACGAGCGCTCCCGCTCGAACTTCACTCATCCGAGGCACTCGGCACATGACGTCCCGTGCGATCCGCCCGACCCCGGAGCTGCTGGCGATGGGTTACGTCCGCTGGTTCGACCCGCTCTACGCGTACGTGAGCCGACACGTGGCCGATCGCCACGTCCGGGAGCGCATCGTGCGCGAGGTCCTCGCGGAGAATCTCGACCTGCTCGTCGGGCGCCGGCCGGAAGCCTCGGGAGCCAGCCGGCTCAGGACGGCGGCGAATCGGCTGATCGCCGAGGTCATGACGGGGGAAGAGCCGATTCGAAGCCTCCCTCACGGCCTTGCCTGTGCGAGCGCTCATCCACGTTGCAGGGGACCGGAGACCATGAACCACCGCCTGATCCCCCCGACCGCAGACCTCCTCGCAGACGGTTACGACCGCTGGTCGGATCCCCTCTACGCTTATGTGAGCCGGAGCGTGGCGGGCCGGCAGGTCCGCGAGCGCATCGTGAGCGAGGTCCTCTCGGAGAATCTCGACCTGCTCGTCGGACGGCGGGAAGGAGCGGCGGAGGTGAGCCGCCTCACGGCGGCCGCAGATCGGCTGATCGCCGACGCGGTCACGGATGCGAACCTGTTCCTCGATCGCCGGCGCCTCGAGCGCTCGGAGCGACAACGTCCCCGCTGACACAGGGGACCGGAGACACCGACATGTCACTTATCGCTTGGATCGTCCTGGGTTTGATCGCCGGCTTCGTCGCGAGCAAGCTGGTGAGCGGCCACGGCGAGGGCTTCGTGGTCGACGTCGCGCTCGGCGTCGTCGGCGCGATCGTCGGCGGCTTCCTGTTCAATCAGTTCGGCTCCGCCGGTGTCACCGGCTTCAACCTCTACAGCATGTTCGTCGCGCTGGTCGGGGCCGTCCTCGTGCTCGCGGCGTACCACGCGATGTTCAGGCGCCGCGGAGCGGTGTGAGATCTTCGAGTTCGAGGCGCGCGAGCGCACTCAGAGGGATGGGATGACTACCAGTGGCAAGACGGATCAGATCAAGGGGCGCGTGAAGGAGGCGACCGGCGTGCTCACGGGCGACAAGCAGCTCGAGCGCGAGGGCAAGCTCGACCGCGCGGCCGGCAACGTCAAGGAAAAGGCGGGAGAGCTCGCGGACGACGTCAAGAAGACGGCCGGCAAGGTCGTGGACAAGCTGAAGAAGGCGGTCAAGCGCTAACGCGACGCGGCGTCGGCGTCCGGCCCCAGCGCGTCGGGCGTGTCCACGTCGAGCGTGACACCGGCGTCGGCCACGGGCACGAAGCAGACCTCGGCGGCGTGAGCGTCGAGCAGCGAGCGCGCGCCGCGGTCGCCGGTGAGCGCGGCGATCTCGGCGAAGTGGCGCGCGGGCCACAGCACCGGGTTGCCGCGCTTGCGGTCCCAGGTGGGCACGCAGATCGGGCGCTCGGCGTTCGCGTCGAAGGCCGTGATCAGCGCCTCGATGTGCTCGGCGCGCACCCACGGCATGTCGCCGAGGCAGACGACGGCGCCGTCCACCTTCTCGCCGAGCGCCGCGATGCCGAGACGCAGCGAGCTCGACAGCCCCGCCGCGGGCTCCGGGTTGTGCACGAAGACCACCTCGCGGCCGGCGAGCGCGCCCCGCACGCGCGCGGCCTCGTGGCCGGTGACGACCACGACCGGGCGCGCGGGCGAGGCGAGCGCGGCGTCCACGCAGCGCGCGACCATCGGCGCGCCGTCCACCTCGGCCAGCAGCTTGTTCGCAGCACCCATCCGCCGCGAAAGGCCAGCCGCGAGCACCACCACACCGATGCGACTCGACTCGGGCGATGCCGCCTCGCCGGCCTCGCGCGGCTGCGGGCGGCTCCGCGCCTCCGTGAGCAGGCCGCCCGCTCCCATCCTCATCAGGTCGCGGCCCGTCACGGGGATCCCGGCGAGAGCGCGCTCCAGCACGCGGTCGGCGCCGCTCGGCTCGAGCGAGCGGGCGCAGCCCGGCAGCCCGATCACGGGCGTCGCGCCGTGCCGCGCGAGCAGCAGCAGGTTGCCGGGATCCACCGGCATGCCGAGGTGCTCGACGACGCCGCCCGCCCGCTCGACCGCGCGCGGGATCACGTCGCGGCGATCCACGATCGCGGAGGCGCCGAGGATCAGGATCGGCGCGCAGCCGGCGACGAGCAGCGCCCCGATCGCCTCGGCAACGGACGCCTCGTCGTGCGCGCAGCGGATCTCCTTCCGCACGCTGCCGCCGAGGCGGGCCATGCGCGTGCGCTGGCTCTCCGCCGCGCGCTCGAGCACCGACGGCGCGAGGCCCGGCACCTGCGTGAGGATCAGGCCGGCCGCAGCGGCCTGCAGCGGCGCCACGCGCGCGAGCGGCGTCGGGCCGCGCGCGGCCGCGAGACACGCCTCGAGCGACTCCGCCCGCACCCCGAATGGGATGATCTTCACCGTCACCACGAGCGCGCGCGGCTGCACCACCGCGAAGGGCTCGAGCGTCGCGACCGTCAGGGACTCGTCGATCGCGTTGACGCGGTCGAGGCGCTCGCGATCCACCACCAGGACGCCCTGCACCTGGGCGTACAGGTTGCAGCGGCCGGTGGAAGCCTCGGCCGCGCGCAGGCCGGCCCCGACCAGCGCGCCCGCGAGCGTCGCGGCGGCGGCATCCTCGTGCACGTCGCCGGCCTCGAGCTTCGCGGCCACGACGTCCGCGCGACCCGCGGCGCCGAGCGCCGCGATGTCGGCGGCCGAGAGCGCGCGGCCCTTCTTCAGCACCCGCCCGGTCGGCAGGCGCAGCGTGTGGGCGAGGATCGCGCCCTCGGCCTCGCCGAGCGCGAGGGGGCCGAACCTCACGCCGGCTCCCGCAGCCGCTGCGTGAGCTCGGCCAGGATCGAGACGGCGATCTCCGCGGGCGAGCGCGCGCCGACGTCGAGGCCTACCGGCGCAGCGATGCGTGCGAGCTCGTCCTCCGAGAGCCCCAGGGCGCGCAGCCGCTCGAGGCGCGCCGTGTGCGTCTTCTTGCTGCCGAGCGCGCCGACGTAGAACGCGGGAGAGCGCAGCGCCACCGCGAGCGCCGGGTCGTCGAGCTTCGGATCGTGCGTGAGCGTGACGACCGCCGTGCGCGCATCGGGCGCGAGCGCCGCGAGGGCGGCGTCCGGCCAGTCGCCCGAGAGCGTCACGCCCGGGAAGCGCTCCGCCGTCGCGAACGCCTGGCGTGGATCGACGATCGTGACCGCGTAGTCCGCCAGCGCCGCCATCGCGGCGAGCGGCTGCGCGATGTGCACCGCGCCCACGATCACGAGACGCAGCGGCGGGTTCCACGGCTGGAGGAACCAGCGGCGCCCGCCCTCCTCCACGTGGACGCAGACGTCGCGGCGCAGCGCGTCGCGCGCCGCCTCGCTCGCGGCCGGCTCGAGGATGCGCTGCTCGCCGCTCGCGAGGTCGGTCGCCAGCACCACCGGGCGCTCGGCCCGGCAGCAAGCGAGCAATCCGTCGAGCGTCGCGCGCTTCACTCTACGCGCTCCACGAAGACGCGGACGCGCCCGCCGCAGGCGAGCCCCACTTCCCAGGCCAGCTCGTTGGTCACGCCGAACTCGAGCGTGCGCGGCCGGCCGTCGGCGATGGCGCGGAGGCCCTCGTCCACCACCGCGGCCTCGATGCAGCCGCCCGAGACCGAGCCCACGAAGCCGCTCCGCTCGTTGAGCGCGAGCAGGCTGCCGGCGGGCCGCGGCGACGAGCCCCACGTCTCCACCACCGTGGCGAGCGCCACGCCGAGGCCCTGGTCGCGCCAGCGGCGCGCCTGCTCGAGAACGTCG
The DNA here is from genome assembly GCA_963716895.1 of uncultured delta proteobacterium. Taxonomy (GTDB): domain Bacteria; phylum Myxococcota_A; class UBA9160; order UBA9160; family UBA6930; genus JBFIYM01. The sequence continues at coordinate 332,241 of CAVQUJ010000007.1, read as the reverse complement.
GTCGCATCCGTGCGCATGGACGGGCCGATTGTAGGGGCGGCGGACAGCGCGGCCACGCGGGTAGACTCCGCTGCCATGGCGGACTTCTCGGGCGTCGACTTCCTGCACCTCGACGAGCTGCTCAGCGAGGAGGAGATCCTCGCGCGCGACACCGTGCGGAGCTTCGTCACGAAGGAGTTCCTGCCGCGGATCCAGTCGCACGTCCGGCAGGACGGCTCGTTCCCCATGGAGCTCGTGCCGCGCATCGCGGAGCTCGGCCTGTTCGGCGCCAACCTCTCGGGCTACGGCTGCGCCGAGATGAGCAACGTCGCGTACGGCCTCGTGATGCAGGAGCTCGAGCGCGGCGACTCCGGCCTGCGCTCCTTCGCCTCGGTGCAAGGCGGCCTGGTGATGTATCCGATCCACACCTTCGGCAGCGAGGCGCAGCGGCAGCGCTGGCTGCCCGAGCTGGTGTCGGGCCGCGCGATCGGCTGCTTCGGCCTCACCGAGCCCGACTTCGGCAGCCACGTCTCGGGCATGCGCACGCGCGCCGTGAGGAAGGGCCCCGCCTGGGTGATCAACGGCACCAAGCGCTGGATCACGAACGGCACGCTCGCGCAGCTCGCCATCGTGTGGGCCCAGACGGACGACGGCGTGCGCGGCTTCCTGGTGGAGACGGAGCGCCCCGGCTTCGAGGCGCGCGACATCAAGGGCAAGATGTCGCTGCGCGCGTCGGTGACGTCGGAGCTGTTCCTGCACGACGTCGAGGTGCCCGACGAGAACGTGCTGCCGAACGTCACGGGCCTGCGCGGCCCGCTCTCGTGCCTGACGCAGGCGCGCTACGGCATCGCCTGGGGCGTGATCGGCGCCGCGATGGCCTGCTACGACGAGGCGCTCCGCTACACGCAGGAACGCATCGTGGACGGCGGCCCGCTGGCCGGCAAGCAGCTCACGCAGGAGAAGCTCGTCTACATGCTCACCGAGATCACCAAGGCGCAGCTGCTGGCGCTGCGCGTCGGCAAGCTCAAGGACGCGGGGCGCCTCGAGCACGTGATGGTGTCGATGATCAAGCGCAACAACGTGGACATCGCCCTCGAGATCGCCCGCAAGGCGCGCGATCTGCTCGGCGCCAACGGCATCGTGGACGACTACTGCGCGATGCGGCACATGATGAATCTCGAGACCGTGCGCACCTACGAGGGCACGCACGACATGCACATGCTGATCCTCGGCGAGCACGTGACGGGCCAGCGGGCGATCTAGGCAGTTCTGGACGCCGCGACCGACGACGAGCAAGGCCGCCAGCGGATGCGGGCGGCGTGGACCGGGGCTCGGGAGATCTCGCCGGCCGGATGGGTCTCCGGCTCCGGATGCGGGCGGCGTGCTCTCTACCAGCGGTGCGAGAACTCCTCGGCCCAGCCGACGAGGCCGTCCACGGCGAGCTCGCGGCCGGCGGCGCGGACGTGGCCGCGCCAGCGGCCGAAGGCGCACACGCCGCCCGTCTCGAGCACGCCGAGGTGGAGGCGCGGCGTGTGGGCGGCGACGGGCTCGAGCACGAGGTCGAGCGCGCCCGAGTGCGGCGCCACGACGCGCCATGGCTTCCTCCACTCGCTCGCGTCGTACTCCCAACGCAGGTCCTCCATCACCTTGTGGAGGCGCCCGTTCCACAGGATCCCGTTCTCGTTCGAGCCGGTGCCGGTCGTCCACTTTGCGCCGAAGTTCACGCCGAGCAGCACGTCGTCGGCCCAGCCCGTCGCGACGCCCCAGTTCCAGAACGAGCGATACGGCCAGACACCGCGGCCCCAGTCCTGCACGCCGAAGCTCGTGCGAGGGTCGAGCCGATAGCAGCGCGCGCCCACGCGCACCTCGCCCTCGCACGGCAGCGCCGCGTGCTTCGAGTTGCACTGGAAGCGCGACTCCGTCCACGGCACGACCACGTTCAGGCTCTCCTGGCCGGGCGGCCGGCGCACCGCGAAGTCCGCGGCGACCTCGTCGCCGCTGGCGTGCCCGCGGAAGCGCACCGCGAGGTCGGCGCCGTCGCGGCGGTTGACGTACTCGAGCCCGCCGCCCTCGAACGCGAGATCCGCCTCGACCTGCTCGGCCAGCGCGAAGCGGCCGGGTCGGCCGTACGACGCGCCACTCCAGTGCGTGCCGTCCGTGAAATCGGTGAGCGTGAACGAGCAGAACGAGGTGAAGTCGATGTCGGCGAGCGTCACCGAGAACACGAAGTCCGGCGCGATCCAGTTCCAGAAGTTCCAGCGCTTCTTGCGCAGCCAGTGCCCGGAAAGGTTCGCGCGCACGAGCGGCTGGCGGGAGAAGCCGACCGCGGCGGGGTTCAGGCGCCCGCGCGCGTCGCAGAGATCGACCGGCGCCGTGAGCTCGCGCTCGAGATACACCGGGCCGACCCCTGCGCGCCCCGCGCGGTCGAGGATCGGGAGGTGGTCGGGCAGCCGGCTCATGCGGAGCCCGACGATACCCCCTGCCCTCGTGTGTGCCGCCTACGGCTTACTCGTGTGGGCCGCCTACGGCTGCGGAAGCGTGTCGCAACGCGCGTCGAAGTTGCAATCGACGAGCCGGGTCACCTCTCCCGTGTCGGGGGCCGTCTCGAGGAAGACGCCGATGCCGGGCGCGTAGTACTTGAACTCCACGGCGTCCGGCTCGAGCGGCGAGAACTCCCGCGTGACGACGCAGTCGGCTCCGCAGAGATGATCCGCGAGGGCCTGCGGGACGAGCATGTCCAGCGTGGCGTCGGCCCCGAACACGTAGTCGGTGCTCAGCACCTCCGCGACGTCCTCGGCATTGCCGACCGAGAACTCCTGCCGCACGACCTGGCCGACGACCGGCGCCGCCGGGATGATGATGCCCGGCTTGTCGCCGTCGCGACCGGCCTTGAACGAGCCCTCGATGCTGACGAGCTCCGGCGTCTGCGGGTCGTCGCCTGCGAAGGTCTCGTAGTCCTTGGCCTCCTCGCCGCAGTACCAGAGGTCGCCGTTGTGCGCGAGGGCGAACCAGTCGTTCGTGTCCTCCTTCAAGTCCCCGTCCTCGCGCACGCGGTCTCGCTCCACCAGACACGTGACGCCGTCGATCTGCTTCGTAGCGCTCGTCACCTCGACGTGATCGGTCTCGGTGGCGTTCTCGAAGTCCCACGTATGGCCGATGACGAGCGGGTGGTAGGGATTCGAGACGCCCGGGTTCTCGAAATCGGTCACGAAGTCCGCGGGATCGAAGCTCGGGTCGTAGCGCGTCTCGCCCACGGCCTCGCAGACCGCGATCCGCGCGTCGAACTGGTCGCCGCACTCCTCGGCGTGGTCCTTCTGATCGGCCTTGGCCTGCGTGAGGCACTCCGGCTGGGCCGCCTCGCTCCCGTTGAGGCAGATGGCCGTGGCCTGGCCGAGGTCGTCGGCCCCTTCGCCCCGACAGGCCGCGAGCAGGGCCTTCGCGGTGGCGCTGCAGGCCTTCGGGCCTTTGGCGGCGCTCGCAGCGGTTGCAGATCCCAGGGCCACCGTCAGCAGCACGAGAAGACAAAGAGCGCGATTCGTCATGTCCGACCTCCGGATGCGGGACGGCCGCGCCGTCCCATGGGTTGGGGATGACGAGCCGTCTACGCGGCGGCCCGGAGGCCGTCCATGGGCCGGAGCGCCTAGCACATCGGGTGGATGGGCCGCGCCCGCCCGCCTCGCGCGCTCAGCTGCTCACACCGGGCCCGAGGTCCACCTCGGCGCCGCCCAGGTTGAAGCTGATGACCTTGCGCGGCACGCGCAGGCCCGGCTCCGAGGTGAGCAGCTCCAGCGCCTCCGCGTGGCGCTCGTCGCCGGCCTGCGTCAGCTCGGCCACGCGGTCGAGCAGCGCCAGCTCGCGGGCCTCGCTGTCGGCGCGGGTGGCCATCAGGCCCCAGCCGTCCCACGGCAGCAGCTCGCGCTTCGCGCGCGCGGCGAGGTCTCGCACCAGGTTGCCCCGCACGAACCAGAGCCCGCGCAGGTCGAGGATGCCGAAGCGCTCCGGATCGGCGGCGCCGCTGCGGCAGCGCTGCCACGCATCGCCCGCGACGAGGAACTGCGCGTGCGGCACGTCGAGCGGATCGAAGCGCACGCCCATGGCTTTGCGCTGGATCGCGTCGAGCTGCGCATCCACGAGATGCCACGCGCGGCGCGGCGCGTCCCAGACCTCAGCGACCCAGTGGTCTTCGAAACTGGCTGGCGCGAAGTACGCGCCGAAGCCGCAGCGCGCGCGCACGGGCACGCCCCGCGCGCGCAGCAGCGCGGAGAGCAGCACCGTGAAGTGACGGCAGTTGCCGTATACGCGGCGCTCGGGCGGGCGCGGCTCGGCGAGCGGCCGTGGATCCAGCGCGAAGATCCGATCGACCATCGCCGACGCGGGGCGGAGCTCGAGCTCGGCCGGGCGCAGCGCCTGCGGCGCGAGACCGTAGAGGCCCGCGAGGAACGGATGGACCACGAGCCCCTGCACGACGCGGCACAGCTCGTGGAGCGATTCGGGCAGCTCGCGTACGCGCGCGGCGTGGGCGCCGAGGTCGGTGAGCGGCCCCGGCGCGGCAAAGTACGCGAGCGCTTCGGCGGTCATGCGTGCTGCTTCACCCACGCGACGTACCGGTCCATCCAGCCCTGGAGGAACTTCTTGCTGCCCGGGCTGGCGATGTCGCCCGCCGCGTCGAAGAAGCCCTCCTTTGCGTGGATGAACGCCTCGGGCAACGCGAGCGTGAGCACGTCGAGCGCCGCGAGCACGGTGCGGAGCTGCTGCTGGGCCACCGCGGTGCCGACGGCACCGACCGAGGCGCCCAGGATGCCGGCGGGCTTGCCGGACCAGACGCTCTGGCCGTACGGGCGCGAGCCGTGGTCGATCGCGTTCTTGAGCACGCCCGGAATCCCGCGGTTGTATTCGGCCGTCACGAACAGCAGCCCCTGCGCCGCGCGGATCCGCTCCTTCATGTGCAGCACGGCCGGCGCCTGCTTCGGGTCGTCGTCCTGGTTGTAGAGCGGCAGGTCACCGATGGACACGTGCTCGAACGAGAGCTCCGGCGGCGCCAGCTTCACGACGGCGTCGGCCAGCCTGCGGTTGAGCGATTCGCGGCGAAGGCTGCCGACGACGACGGCGATCGGGTACTGGGCCATGCGGGTCTCCTGTCGCAGGGAGCGCACAGGGTATTCGACCCCTCGCGAACGCGCGCGGCCGCGACGCGAACGACCCACTCGGTCACGAGCGCCGAGCTCGCGGCGGCGAGCAGCAACCCTGCGAGCGTGATGCATGCCGGACCCATGTGCGCCTCCTCGTCCAAGAGTCGAACGAGCCGGCGCGAGATCGACACGCGCTCAGTGCGGCCGCGAGACCTCGGCCAGCCGCCGCTCGAGGAAGGCCCGCTCCGCCTCGTTGGTGACGAGCGCCAGGGCCTCGCGATAGGCGGCGGCCGCCGCGTCGCGGCGGCCGAGGCGGCGCAGCAGGTCCGCGCGCGCGGCGGGCAGCAGGTGGTAGCCGGGCAGATGGATCGTCTCGAGCAGCGCCAGGCCCTGCTCCAGCCCATCGGCCATCGCCACGGCCACCGCGCGATTGAGCTCGACCACAGGCGACCCGTCGAGCGCCGCGAGCACGCCGTAGAGCGCCGCGATCTGTCGCCAATCGGTGTCGCGCGCGGTGGGAGCCTGCGCGTGCACGGCCGCGATCGCCGCCTGCACGGCGTAGCGCCCCGGCGCAGGGCCGCGGAGGGCCTGCGCGACCAACGCCGCGCCCTCCGCGATCTTCGCGCGCTCCCAGCGCGAGCGGTCCTGGTCTTCGAGCAGCACGAGCCCGCCCGCGTCGTCGGTGCGCGTGGCGCGCCGGGAGTCGTGGAGCAGCATCAGCGCCAGCAGGCCCTTCGGCTCGCGCTCGGCGGGCAGCAGCTCGACCAGCAGCCGGGCGAGCCGGATCGCCTCGGCGCACATGTCGGCGCGCACCAGCTCGGCTCCGAAGCTCGCCGAGTAGCCCTCGTTGAACACGAGGTAGACCACGCCCATCACCGTCTCGAGCCGCTCGGCGAGCGCGTCGTCCTCCGGCACCTCGTAGGGGATGCCCGCGCCCTTGATCTTGGCCTTCGCGCGCACCAGCCGCTGCGCGAGCGTCGGCACCGGCAGCAGGAACGCGCGCGCGATCTCCTCGGTCGCGAGGCCGCAGACGGTGCGCAGCGTCAGCGCCATCTGCACCTCGGGCGCGAGCGCCGGGTGGCAGCAGGTGAAGATCAGGCGCAGCGAATCCAGCGGCACGGGCGCCTCCTCCTCCGGCTCGAGCAGCGCAGCGATCTCGTGCTGCTTGCTCTCGGCCAGCGCGCGGTGGCGGATCCGGTCGATCGCCTTGTGCCGCGCGGTCGAGATGAGCCACGCCACCGGGTTCCGCGGCGGCCCCTGGCTGGGCCACTGCGCGAGCGCCGCCTCGAACGCCTCCGAGAGCGAGTCTTCCGCCAGGTCGAAGTCCCCGACCGCGCGGATCAGGCTCGCGAGGATGCGCCCGTACTCGCGCCGGTGGAGCTCTTCGACGTTCACCGATGGGGCATCGGCTCCAGGGGCCGCACCTCGATCACGCCGCCGACGCGCAGCGTCGGGATCTTCCCGGCGATCGAGATCGCCTCGTCGAGGTCCTTGCACTCGACCAGGTGGTAGCCGCCGAGCTGCTCCCGGGTCTCCGCGAACGGCCCGTCGAGGACGATCCGCTTGCCGTTCTTCTCGCGCACGGTGGTAGCAGTCGCGGTCCCCTGCAGCTTCCCGCTGGCGCGGAACTGGCCGCCCCGCACCACGCCCTGCGTCCACTCGTCGTACTCCTGCATCACCTTCGCGCGGTCCCGCTCGGGCAACGCCCCCCAGGCCTTCTCGTCGATGCAACACATCAGCAGGTACTGCATGGGGTTCTCTCCTTCTCCGGGTAGTCGAACGAGCCCGCCCGGAATCGACACCGCAGGATTCTCCAAGATCAGCCCGCCGGCCATCCCTAGCCTCGGGACCGAAGGAGGAACCATGGCATCCATTCACCGCGAGGTCGTGATCGACGCAGCGCCCGAGCAGGTCTGGGACGCCCTGCGCGACGTCGGCGCCCTTCACGAGCGCCTGTGCCCCGGATTCGTGACCGACACCAAGCTGGAGCCCGGCGCCCGGGTGGTGACCTTCGGCAACGGGTTGGTCGCGCGCGAGGCGATCGTCGACCTCGACGACGCGGCGCGGCGCCTCGCCTGGTCCGCGACCGGCGGCCGCCTCGTGCATCACAACGCCTCGGCCCAGGTGTTCGCCGAAGGCCCGCGGCGAACGCGCTTCGTCTGGATCGCGGACCTGCTCCCGAACGAGATGGCGCCCGCGATCACGGCGATGATCGAAGCGGGGCTGGAGGCGATCCGGAAGACGCTCGAACGAGCTGCCTAGCCGCCGTCGTCGAGCTCGTAGGCGATGCGCGGCGGAAGCCCGGACAGCGCGACGCCGGCGTCGCGCAGGCGACGGAGCGCGGCGAGCCCGGCACTGTCGGCGGAGCGGAGGTTCTGGAGCCGGAGCTCCGCGTGGCTCAGGTCGTCCCCGAGCGCGCCCTCGAGCTCCTCCACCTCGACGAACGTGAGGCGGCCCTCGACGCGAACGACACGCCTGCGATTCGCCTCGTCGACCGTGATGCGGACGGTCACGTTCGCTGCCAGAGCAACTTCGATGCCGACGCGTCGCCGGGGCGCGAGGGGCGCGTACGGGTGACTCCGGTCGCCGCGCTCACGAAATGCCGTGAGCGGTCACCACCCTTAGTGAGGCCGCGGCCTCGGCCCCGCGTCTCCGTGTGCCGCAAGCTCCTCGCCAGCCGCCTGCGCGAGGCCCTGCGTGGTACACGCGAGGCCCGCGGCAATCACGAGCGCGGCAACAAAGTACGAGCGCAGATCCGCCCTCACGGATGGAGTCATGGATACAGCCCGGTCGGGTTACTGGGACCCGTGGCCCTGCCCCTTCTTGAGCTGCTCCATGACCTGCGACAGGTTGTAGCTCGCCGGATCCTGCATCGGCGGGAACTTGACGTAGGACTCGAGCTCCTTCAGCCACAGCATCTGGCCGATGGGCAGCATGTTCCAGTCGTAGATGTAAGCCGTGCTCGGCGCGGCGAGCGCGCCGCTGAAGCCGAAAGCGCCTTGTTGTCCTCGCCACCATCCCGTCTCGAATGGATCGCGCATGATGTTCTACGAGCCGGTCCACGAACTGGGTCGTGGCTCCCGGGCAGACGCAGCCCGTCGCGCTTTCGGGCACCATCGCGTAGTAGAACTTCCAATTCTTGTAGCGCACCGCGGACGGGCTGCTTGCTGGTATAGTAGAAGAAGGTGTCGCGCGCCGACTTCTCCGACTTGCCTTCCAGATAGTCGCGCTGGTCGACACCGTCGAGCGTCGTCTTGACGATGCCGGGGTAGCTTCCGGCCTCGATCTTCTTCTTCAGCTCGTCGCCCTTGGGGCCGCCGGCGATATTGACGAGCGTGGGCAGCCAGTCGAGCGACGCGAAGATCTCGCTTCTTCACCGTGCCCGGCTTGATGTGGCCCGGCCAGCGGATGACCATCGGCGCGCGCATGCCGCCTTCCCAGGTGGTCATCTTCGAGCCCTTGAACGGCGTAACGCCGCCGTCAGGGAAGGTGAAGGTCTCGGCGCCGTTGTCGGTGGTGAAGGCCACGATGGTGTTGTCGAGCTGGCCCATGTCCTCGAGCTTCTTCAGCACGTAGCCGATGTTGTCGTCCATCTGCTTCATGCCGGCCTCGTTGATGCCCCAGTCCTTGCCGCCGGGCTCGCCGACCATGGCCATCGTACTTGTCCGACAGCACCGTCGTGACGTGCATGCGCGCCGGGTTGAACCAGACGAAGAAGGGCTTGTTGGTCTTCTTGGGGTCGTTGCGGTCGAGGAAGTCGATGACCTTGGCCGAGATCTCCTCATCGACGGTCTTGGAGCGCTCGAGCGTCAGCGGACCCTCGTCCTTGCAGGTCTGGTTCTTCGCCGTGCCGTCGGAGGACGTGCACGCGAGGACCGGGCGCGGGGGGGTCAGGCACGTCGTGGTCTTGGGGTCGACCGCGCCCGGGACCTCGGGAACGCCGGGGATCGGGCGTGTTCTTGCACGGCGGCGCGACGGTCTGCTCGGTCGGGCGTCCTGTTGATGTCGGGGAAGCTCACGCCTTGCATGGCGTCCAGGTGGTACAGGTAGCCCCAGAACTCGTGGAAGCCGTGCGCCGTCGGCAGCGCGTCGGTGTGATCGCCCAAATGGTTCTTGCCGAACTCGCCGGTGTTGTAGCCGAGATCGCGCAGGAACCACGCGAGCGCCGGAGTACCGGGCCGCAGATAGGACGGGCTACCCGGCAGCTGGGGCGGGATCATGCCGGTGCGGAGGGGATGCATGCCGGTGAAGAAGGCGTTGCGACCGGCGGTGCAGCTCTCCTCGGCGTAGTAGTGCATGAAGATCGCGCCCTCGTTGGCGATGCGATCGATGTTGGGCGTCTCCCCGACCATCAGGCCGCGGTGGTAGACGCTCGGCTGCATCCAGCCGATGTCGTCGCCCATGATGAACACGATGTTGGGCTTGGCCTGATCCTGGGCGAGCGCCGGCTGCACCAGCGCCGGCAGCGCGAGCAGCGCTGCGCGGAGCATCCGGGAGGTGACAGACAGGTGCGTCGTGAACATTCCTGACTCCTCTGATCGACTGGAACGCGGGAGCGATCCCCTGCAAGCCGCGGGCCCGCTCCGCAGATCGCCGCGCGGCGCGGCCGCCGACGCGCGGGCGGCAAAGCCGCATGCGCCGACTCACCAAATTTCGAGAGCGCTCACGGCATTTGGTGAGCCCTCGCCCTCGGATGAGGCCCGTGGACGCCACGCAGCTCGACGGGGGTGGGCACCGAACTTGCTCTGGTGCCCGAGGAGTGCGGTGTCGCGACACCACCTCGGCGCGCTGGAGTCCCTCCGGGTCACTGGTTGCGCCGTAGGGTCGAAGGAGACCACCCGTGCGCAAATCGTGGACTCTCTTCGCCGTGCTCGGGCTGGCAGGCTGCGGCAGCGACCAATGGGTCGAGATGCCCTTGACGGACTGCTACCAGCTCGAGCTGAACCGCCAGGACGTCGAGTTGGTCGCGCCCGGGCTCTGCGATCAGGCCGGCGGTTTGACCTTCGGCGAGAAGTTCCGGTGCAAGGACGACAAGCTGGAGGTGCTCTGCCGGAAGCCGTGATTCCATCAAACACGGGTTGAAGCCGGGGAGCGGGCCGGACTAGAGTCGCCCTCGGTGCCTGCATCGGGCTTCATCGATCTGCTCGCCGCCGTCTCGACGCGCCTGGCTGGGCTCGCCGCCTCACGCGTCGGCTCCGAGATCGATTCGGCGCTCGAAGGGATTCTCGGCTACCTCGGCACCGATCGCATCAGCCTGATCGAGCTCCGCGACGAGGGCGCGAACCTCTTCGTCGCGCACCGCCGGATCCGCTCCGGAGCCGACGGCGACCCACCGATGCTCGGACAGAACGCGGCGATGACCTGGTACGCAACGAAGCTTCGCGCCGGAGACGTCGTCCGCCTCGATCGGGTTCCGGACGACCTCCCTGCTGCGGCTCGCGAAGAGCGCGATCATGCCGTCCGCTTCGCCTCCCGCTCGCACCTCGCGGTCCCGCTCTCGATCGCGAGCCGCTGGGTGTGTGCTCTCGCGACGGACAACTGTCTCGACTACCGCAGCTGGTCCGACGAGACCGTCCAGGAGCTGCGCGTCCTCGGCCAGATCCTCGCGAACGAGCTCCACCGCGCGATGCTCGAGACGGAGCTCCGCGAGCTCCTGGCGCACTTGCACCGCCTCGAGAGCCGGCTGCGCGCCGAGAACGAGTATCTCCGCGAGGAGACTGACATCGAGGCGGGCTTCGAGTCGATCGTCGGCCGCAGCTCAGCGCTCCGGCACGTGCGCGAGCTGGCCGTGCAGGTGGCGGAGACGCCGGCGTCCGTGCTCCTGCTCGGCGAGACCGGCACCGGCAAGGACCTGATCGGTCGCGCGATCCACTCGCGGAGCTCACGGCGCGAGCGCGCCGTTCGTCCGCGTGAACTGCGCCGCGCTGCCCGCCCTCGCTCGTCGAGAGCGAGCTCTTCGGCTACGAGAAGGGAGCGTTCACCGGCGCCACCTCCAGCAAGCCCGGGCGCTTCGAGCTGGCGGACGAGGGCACGCTCTTCCTCGACGAGATCGGCGAGCTCCCGAGCGAGGTCCAGGCGAAGCTCCTGCGCGTGCTGCAGGACGGCGAGTTCGAGCGGCTCGGTGCGGTGCAGACGCGCAAGGTCGACGTGCGCATCATCGCAGCCACCAATCGCGACCTCACGGCCGCGATGAGCCAGGGCCGCTTCCGGGAGGATCTGTTCTACCGGATCGCGGCGTTCCCCATCAACATGCCGCCGCTGCGGGATCGCCCCGAGGACATTCCGCTGCTGGTCTGGGACTTCGTGCACCGGCGCGGACCGGAGCTCGGGCGGCGCATCGAGCGGATTCCCGAGGCCGCCATGACGGCGCTGTGCCGCTACTCGTGGCCGGGCAACGTGCGCGAGCTCGGGAACGTGATCGAGCGCGCCCTCATCCTCTCGAAGGGGCCGGAGCTCTGCATCGACGAGGCGTTTGCGGGAGCCGCACGCGTCAAGCCGTTCGGGCTGGACCTCGCCGGCATCGAGCGGAAGCACATCGTGCGGGTGCTCGAGGGCTGTCACTGGAAGATCAACGGTCGCGGCAATGCGGCCGAGTTGCTCGGCCTCCACCCGAACACGCTGCGTGCCCGCCTCCAGAAACTCGGCATCGAGCGACCGGCCGTCGCTCCCGGCGCCTGAGCGACGGGAGGCCCTTGCGCAATGGACCGCCCTACGCCGCGGCCAGCGCCTCGCAGGTCTCCCACAGCTTCCCGGCAGCCGCGGCGTCGCGCGCCGGATCGCTCGCTGCGAGCCGCATCCGGCCGTGGGCGTTGTGCCAGTAGCCGCCGCTCTCGAGGCCGGGCTGCGTCGCGCAGAGGAGCGGCGTCTGCGCGCCGAGCTCGGGCGAGATCATGATGAGCTGCTTGAAGCGATTCCCGAGCGCGCCCGCCTCGCCGCCGAGGTTGGTGGCCACCACCCCCGGATGCACGACGGCCACCTCGAGCCCGGGCGACCGCTGCGCCAGCTCCGCCCCGATCCAGAGGTTGCCGAGCTTGCTGCGGCAGTAGGCGAGCATGCCTCCGAGGGGACCCGACCAGCGATAGTCGGGCGTGCACGCCGACTGGAGGATGTAGATGTCGCCGGTGAGCATGACGACGCGGGCCGCGCCCAGCAGGCCCGCTGCCGCGAGCGCGCGCCGCAGCGCGAAGTGAGCGAGCACGTTCACTCCGAATGCGATCTCGTGGCCCTGACGCGTCTCGGCGTAGCGCTGCGGCCAGACGCCCGCGTTCTCGACCAGCAGATCGACGGCCCGGCCGGCCGCGGTATGCACGATCGACTGCGCACCGTGTCGCACGGCGGCCAGATCCTCCAGGTCCATCTCGACGAGAGCGATCTGCACGCCCGGCGCTTCGGAGCGCAGAGCCGCCGCGACCCGCTCTCCCTTCGCGGGACTGCGGCACGGCAGGATCAGCGTCGCGCCTCGCCGCACGAGACCGCGTGCGATCTCGAGCCCGATTCCGCCCGTCGCGCCCGTCACGACGGCGAGCTTCCCGTCGAGGCGCGGCGTGTCGGGGCAGCGACGCGTGCGGCGTGCTTGTCCGAACGAAGCGGCGAGCATCCGCCGCAGCGTGCCGCGCGGCGCGGCGTACTCCGGAAGGGCCAGCATCGTGTTCCGCTCCCTCGGCGCGCTGCGTGGTGGGCCGCCCCGGACTCGAACCGGGAACCAACGGGTTAAAAGCCCGCTGCTCTGCCAGTTGAGCTAGCGGCCCTGCGGCTCTTGTACCCCCGCCCTCTCGCTCTGTCGACCTACGGCGCCGGCGGCGGCAGGAAGGTGTCCCCGCCCGTGACGTCGCGCGCCGGGAGCGCCGTGCGCAGATCCACGCGGTGCGTCTCGCCGGTGAGCCACTTGCCGAGCTGCACCGCGAACGACGGGTCGGCGGGATCGCCGGAGCGGCCGCCCGGCACGACGTTCGTGCCGGTGATGCCCCAGCGCGAGGCGGCGCCCACGTAGCGCCGCACGGGCCCGCCGCCGAAGCGGAAGCCGTTCAGCGTGTCCGCGCGCGCCGAGAAGCTCGAGGCGTTCACCACCTCGTAGCCGCCGTCGCGCGAGAGGCCCGGCATTTCGGGCGAGAGGTCGCTGTAGCCGCCGGCGGGCGGCACCGAGAAGTCCGGCAGGAAGCGGTGCTCGAAGGTGATGCGGTGGAGCTTGCCCCAGCGATACGCGTCCTGATCCGTGGAGCCGCCGAACGCCGGCGCGAACTCGGGCGAGGCGAGCGCGGTGAGCGCGTCGCCGAGGGCCGAGAGCAGCGCGAAGTCGCGGCGGTCTGCGGCGCTCCCGAGCGACGCCGGCTCCGCGAAGAAGTCCACGCCCGAGGCGCCCATGCCATCGAACGGCCGCTCGGCGAGCAGGTGATGCAACGCCTTCAGCGCGTCGCCCGCGCCGACGCCGAGCCCGAGGCTCGAGAGCTTCGCATCGATCACGCGCTTGATTGCCTTCGCGCGCCACAGGTTGTAGAGCGTGGCGGAGACGCTCGCGCGCGCCTCGCCGAAGGGCTTGCGCCGCCCGTGCTGGGAACCGCCGTCGCTGGCGTCGTAGCCTTCCGGGATGCCGGTGGGCGTCGAGTAGTCCCAGCGCCGCAGACGCCCCACGGCCTCCGCGATGCGCGGGTCGCCGGCGAGGGCGGCCAGCTCGGCGGGCGCGCGCCAGCTCCGCGCGCGGTCGAACGCGCGCAGCAGGAAGGGCACGCATCAGCTCGGCGTCGAGCTGCTGCGTGTTCAGCTGCATCTGCCGCATGTCACTCGCGGAGATCCGCCCGCCCCACTGGATCTTCTCCTTGATCAGGCGCGTGATGCGGCCGGCGCGGAGCCCCTCGTCGTAGCCGGGCGAGAGGTAGTAGATCGCGCCCGGCTTGCCGCGGCGCCGCTGGTTCAGCACGTCGTTGTCGAGGCTCGTGCCGGCCGGGTCGTTGTTGGCGTTCGCGAAGAAGCCGTTCCGCGGATTCACGGTCTGCGGCATCTCGGCCGCGGGCAGCACCGCGAACGGGATCGCCTGGCCCTGCGACTGCTCCTCGTCCGGCACCCAGTTCTCGAGGCCCGAGGCGCCGTCGCGCACGAAGGCCGGCGCGCGCGTGCGGTCGATCGGGCCGGCCTCGAGGTCGGCGCGCAGCGGCAGCTCGCCGCTCGAGAAATACGCGAGGTTCCCCTCGACGTCGGTGTAGGCCCAGTTCTGCGAGCCGAAGTCGAAGCTCGCGAGCCCGGTGCGGAACTCGTCGAGGTTCCGGGCGCGGTCCCAGGCCAGGAAGGTCTCGACCTCGCCGGTGGCGTGGAAACCCGTGAACTGGAGCACGAGCGCGGTCGTCACGCCGCCGGTCCCGAACACCGAGGGGTCCTCGACGTCGATCACAGGCCCGAAGCTGCGGAACGGCACCGTGAGGAGAGGCGAGTCCGTACCGCGCACCAGATTGTCGAGGATGCCGTCGCCGAGCTTGTTCTCGTTGAAGCGGACCGAGGCGTTGAACTCGACCGGGTAGAAAATGTCGCCCGACTTGATGCAGGCGATGGTGGGCAGCTCGAAGTGGTCGAAGCACTCGCCGAACACGTGCAGCTCGTCCTGGAACACGTCGGCCACGTCCATCGGATTCGTGGTCGCCCCCCAGCTCACGCGCTCGTTCTGGCCGAGGATCACACCCGGCACGCCCGGGAAGCCGACGCCGCTCACGTTGAGCGGCCCGGCTGGATCGCTGCGCGATACCAGGTGCCACTCGTAGAAGGTCGACGGCGAGTCGAGGCCGAGGTGCGGGTCGTTCGCGATCATCGGGGTGCCGGTGGCGCTGTAGCGCGCTGCGACGCCCCACTCGTTGCTGCCGACGAAGCTCTCCTGCCGCGCCATCGCGCGCGCGAGCCGCGGCACCTGCGAGAAGCGCTCGCGCACCCGCGCGGCCGCGGCGCCCGCCCGCGCGAGCCGCTTCGAGTCCGGCGCGGGTGTCGCCTTCGCGAGGAACGGGACCTCGCGCGTGGCGTCGGGGATCGTCGAGGCCGGATCCATCGGCGCGACGCGCCGCACGTCCTCGAAGAACAGCGTGGCGCCGTCGAAGCCGTGGCTCTCGCCCGCGGCCACGAAGCGCGCGAGGTCTTCCGTGTTGCCCGTGTCGATGTCGAGCGAGAGACTCGCCGCGATCCCCTTCCCGATCACGAGCGAATCCACCGGCGTCCATTCTCGGGCTCGCGAGAGCTCGAGCGCGGCATACTCGGGCGGCAGCGGATGCGTCGCGAGCCAGTAGTTCACGCCGTCGGAGTACGCCTGGAAGTACGCCAGCTCGGTCGGCGACAGCGCTTCCACCGTGCGCTCCGCCGCGCGCCGCAGCCCGACCGTGCGCAGCTGCACGTCGCTCCCGAGCGAGCCGTGCCCGAGCAGCTCCGCGAGGTCGCCGCTCACCTCCCGCCGCGTCGCATCCATCTGGAAGAAGCGATCGCGCGCGTGCACGAAGCCCATCGCGCGCGAGAGATCGAGATCGTTCGCCGCGAACAGATGCGGCACGCCGGCCCGATCGATCTTCAACTCGACCGGGGCCGAGAGGCCCGGGAGCGAGATCTCCTCCGCGCCGGCGGGGAGCGTGGCGAGGAGCAGGAGGGAGAGGAAGAGGTAGGGGGGCTTCGGCATGGCGGCCTCCGTGGGAGAACGCGCCATTGTGGGGGGGAGGACACGCGCCGATCAAGCACGAATCGGGGTGGCGGCGGTGCTTCTCAGCGACGCGCCGCGGCACGCACCTCGCCGGCCTGCGCCGCGGTCAGCCCGAGCGCCTGCGTCACGTGCTCGGCGAAGACCGCTTCCCACGGCTCGACGGTTTCGTCCGCGTCGATGACCTGCCACACGAGCGCGAGGATCTGCTTGCGCTGCTCAACGTCGTAGCTCCGCGCGAGGACCTCGGTCACGTCGGCGAGCTTCACCACCGGGGGCCGGATCTCCTCGGCGCGGCCGAGGAGCTCTCGAGTCTCCTTCCGCCCGATGCCGAATGCGCGCTCCAGCCCGCGCACGAGCACGTGCTCCTCCCGCCAGACGTACTCCTCGTCTCCGAAAGCGGCCTCGAGCAGCAGCACGGCCGCCGCGGCCCGGATCTCGAGGTCGGCCGGAGCGCCCTTCGCATCGTTCGCCAGCGGCTTCTGGCGCCGGAACATCTCGCGTACGCGTTCGAGTATCGACATTCGATCCTCCTGCTCGGGAGAACCGTATCAGCTCGAACCTGCCCCGGCCCCTTGCGCGGGCGCTAGAACACCGACCGGCGCGTGATCGTCTGATCCCGATCCGCGCCGACCGAGATCACGTCGATGGGCACGCCTACCAGCGCCTCGATGCGCTCGACGTAGCGGCGGGCGTTGTCGGGGAGCGCGGGGAAGGCGCGCACGCCGGTGATGTCTTCGCGCCAGCCCGGCATCACCTCGTAGACGGGCTCGGCGCGCTCGATCTCCTCGAGCGTCATCGGGAAGTCGTGCACGAGCTTGCCGTCGATGCGCCACGCGGTGGCGACGGGGATCTCGGGCAGGCCCGACAGGATGTCGAGCTTGTTCATGGCGAACGAGGTGAGGCCGTTCACGATCGCGGCCTCGCGCAGCACGACGAGGTCGAGCCAGCCGCAGCGGCGCTTCCGCCCCGTGGTGGCGCCGAACTCCATGCCCTTCTCGCCGAGCCACTCGCCGCCGGCGCCGCGATCCTCGGTCGGAAACGGGCCGCCGCCGACGCGCGTGGTGTAGGCCTTCGTGATGCCGAGGACGGTGTCGATGCGCGTCGGCCCGACGCCCGCGCCGGTGCACGCCGCGCCGGCCACGCAGTTCGAGGACGTCACGTACGGATACGTGCCGTGGTCGATGTCGAGGAACGTCCCCTGGGCCCCCTCGAACAGCACCTTCTTGTTCTCCCGCAGCGCGCGGTCGAGGATGCGGCCGGTGTGGTCCACGAACGGCTCGAGGCGCCGCCCGAGCGCGAGCAGCTCGTCGTAGAGGACGTCGGCGTCGATGGCGGGCCAGCCGTGGAGCTGCGTCAGCTCGAAGTTCTTCTCCTTCGCGAGCCGGTCGATGGCCGGGCGCAGCGCCGCGGCGTCGAGCAGGTCGGCCACGCGGATGCCGCGGCGCGCCACCTTGTCCTCGTAGGCCGGGCCGATGCCGCGGCCGGTGGTGCCGATCGCACCCTCGCGCCGCGCCTCGTCGCGCGCCTTGTCGAGAGAGATGTGCCAGTCGAGGATCACGTGCGCGCGGCCGGAGACGCGCACGCGCGACGGATCGCGCAGCACGCCGGACGCCTGGATCTTGTCGAGCTCGTCGAGCAGCACGCGCGGATCGACCACCACGCCGGGGCCGATCAGGTTCACCGTGCTCGGCTGGAGGATCCCGGACGGAACGAGGTGCAGGACCGTCTTGCGGCCGTCCACGATGAGCGTGTGCCCCGCGTTGTTGCCGCCGTGGAAGCGCACGACCAGATCGGCGGAGAGCGCGAGCCAGTCGACGATCTTGCCCTTGCCCTCGTCGCCCCACTGCGCGCCGACCGCGACGAGCGCCGTCACGGGCCGAGGTCCACGAGCTGCGCGGTGATCATGTGCGGCAGCGCGCGCAGCTTCTCCATCACGGGATCCGCCGGCATCTGGTCGACGTTCACGAGCATGGCCGCCTGCTGCCGCTCGCGCACCAGCCCGAGCTGCATGCGCGAGATGTTGATGCGCGCCTCGCCGAGCAGCGTGCCCACCGCGCCCACCACGCCGGGCTTGTCGTGGTTGAAGATCAGGATGGTCGGGCCCTCGGGGATGGCCTCGAGCATGAAGTCGTCGATGCGCACGATGCGCGGTTGTCCGCCGTGGAAGATCGCGCCGGCGATCAGCCGATCGACGGTGCCGCGCACGCGCGTGATGATCGCGCTCGCGAAATCGAGCGGTCGGCTCGACTTCGTCTCCACCACGCGGATGCCGCGCTCCTGCGCGATCAGCGGCGCGTTCACCATGTTCACGCGGTCGGAGTAGCGCTCGAGCAGGCCCTTCAGCACCGCGATCGTGATCGGTGCCACGCGCAGCTCGGCCACCTCGCCGGCGTACTCGATCTCGATCTCCTCGATCGCGCCCGGGCTCAGCTGGCTCTGGAAGCGGCCGAGCTTCTCGCCGAGCCGCAGGTAGGGCCGCACCTGCTCGAGCAGCTCCGGCGAGACCGACGGCACGTTCACGGCGTTGCGGATCGCGCCGGTCGCGAGGAAGTCGCGCACCTGCTCGGCCACCCCGATCGAGACGTTGAGCTGCGCCTGCTCGGTGGAGGCGCCGAGGTGCGGCGTGCAGATCACGTGCGCGTGCTTCACGAGCGGATGATCGGGAGGCGGCGGCTCCTGCTCGAACACGTCGAGGCCGGCGCCAGCCACCTGCCCCGACTCGAGCGCCTCGAGCAACGCGGCCTCGTCCACGATGCCGCCGCGCGCCGCGTTCACCACGAGCACGCCCTTCTTCATCTTGGTGAAGGCGTCGCGGCCGAGGAGCTTCGTGGTCTCCTTGGTCTTCGGCACGTGCACGGTGACGGCGTCGGCGCGCTGGAACAGCTCGTCGAGGCTCACCAGCTCGACGTCGAGCTTGGCCGCGACCTCCGCCGAGGTGTACGGGTCGGCCGCGATCACGCGCATGCCGAGCCCCTTCGCGCGATCGGCCACGATGCGGCCGATGTTGCCGAGCCCGATCACGCCGAGCGTGCGGTGGAACAGCTCGGTGCCCGAGAACTTGTTCTTCTCCCACTTGCCGGCCTTCATCGAGGCCGTGGCCTGCGGCACGTGACGCGCGAGCGAGACGAGCAGCGCGAGCGCGTGCTCCGCCGTGGTGATGTTGTTGCCCTCGGGCGTGTTCACGACGACGATGCCGCGCTGCGTCGCCGCGGGGACGTCGACGTTGTCCACGCCGATGCCCGCGCGCCCGATCACCCGCAGCTCGCGCGCCGCGGCGATCACCTCGGCGGTGACCTTGGTGTTGCTGCGCACCACGAGGCCGTCGACGTCGCGGATCGCTTCGAGCAGCTCCGCGGGCTTCAGGCCGGGCCGGTTCACGACCGTGAGGCCGGGCGCGCGCTCCAGGATCGCGAGGCCTTCCGGGGCCAGCGCGTCGCTCACCAGGACCTTGGGCACACACTCCTCCTCGTCGGGGCGCGCGCTTCGCTTGCGAGGGGCGCGCGGGTTCGGGACGGCAAGTCCGCGCGCCAGCAAGCGAAAAGCACCAGGGGTCGGATTCTGGCCGAGCGCCCGGAGCGTGTCAATGAAACGGCAAGGCCAGTCGGCAAGCCGCGCGTTCGTGCCGCGCGGAGCGAGCCCCCAGGCGAGCGAAGCCACAAGTTGGGCTTGTAGAGTGCACGGTCATGCCCCTGCCGGATCCGCTGCCCGATCCGCACCCGGTGCGCCCGCGGGGGCCGCTCGACGCCCGCGTGCGCCCCCCTGGGTCGCGCAGCCTCACGAACCGCGCGCTGCTGGCGGCGGCGCTCGCGCGCGGCGAGAGCGTGCTCGTCGGCGCCACGGAGAGCGACGACGCGCAGGCCATGCGCGAGGGGCTGCGCTCGCTCGGCGTGCCGATCGCGGTGACGGACGCCGCCTGGCTCGTGGCCGGCTGTGCTGGGCGGCTCCCGGCACAGGGCCGTGTGAACGTGAACGTGCGCGCCTCGGGCACGACCGCGCGCTTCCTGACGGCGGCGGCCACCCTCACCGGCGACAACACCGAGGTCGTCCTCGACGGCACCGCGCGCATGCGCGAGCGCCCGATCGGCGATCTCACCGCCGCGCTCAGCGGGCTCGGCGCACGCGTCGAGGCGCTCGGCCCGGGCGGCTGTCCGCCGGTGCGTGTGCGCGGCGGCGGCCTCGCCGGCGGCCGCGTCGCGATCGACGCGCGCCGCTCGAGCCAGTACGTCTCGGGCGTGCTGCTCGCGGCGCCCTGCGCGGCGCACGACGTCGAGCTCGTGCTCGTCGACGGGAAGCTGGTCTCGCGCCCGTTCGTGGATCTCACGCTGCAGGTGATGGGCGAGTTCGGAGCCGACGCGGCGTGGAACGACGCGGGCGGGCTCCGCGTCGGGCGCGGCGGCTACACGGGGCGGCGCTACGCGATCGAGCCCGACGCGCAGGCGGCGGTCTACGCCTTCGCGGCGGCGGCGATTACTGGCGGACGCGTGGTGGTCGAAGGCCTCGGGCCGGCCTCGCGCCAGCCCGACCTCGAGATCCTCCGCGTCTTCGAGCGGATGGGCTGCCACGTGCGGCGCGAGGCGCAGGCGATCGAGCTGCGCGCCGAGCCGGGCGCCCTCACCGGCGTGGTCTGCGACGGCGACCCGATGCCCGACGCCGTACTCGCGCTCGCCGTGGTGGCGCTGTTCGCGAAGGGCAAGACCGAGATCCGCAACGTCGCGAACCTGCGCATCAAGGAGACGGATCGGCTGGCGGCGCTCGAGGCGGAGCTCCGCCGCCTCGGCGGACGGGCCGAGGCCGGCCCCGACTGGCTCCGCGTCGAGGCGGGGCCTTTGCACGGCGCCGCGATCGAGACCTACGACGACCACCGCATGGCGATGTCCTTCGCGCTCGCGGGCCTGGCGGTGCCGGGCGTCTCGATCCGCAACCCGGGCTGCGTGGCGAAGACGTGGCCGGACTTCTTCGCGGCGCTCGAGAGCTGGTAGAAGTGATCGCCGAAACCCCCGGAGCCCCCGCCGCGTCCTAGAATGGGCAGCCACGCGAAGGAGCCAAGTGACCGAGAGGGCCAAGAGCGGAGCGCGCGTCGAAGCCGATGCGCTCACCCGCCGCTTCGGCGAAACGGTCGCGCTCGACGGCGTGAGCCTCACCATCGCGCCGGGCGAGGCCTTCGGCCTGCTCGGCGCGAACGGCGCGGGCAAGACCACCTTCATCCGCTGCCTCACCGGCGTGCTGCTGCCGTCGGGCGGCGACCTCACGGTGGACGGCTTCTCTTCGCTGCGGAGCCCCGCCGCCGTGCGCGCGCGGCTCGGCTTCGTGGCCGAGACGTCGCGGCTCTACCCGGAGCTGCGCGTGCAAGGCTTCCTGCGCTTCGCCGCCGGCGCGCGCGGCCTCTCGGGCCGCGCGCGGGACGAGGCCGTCGCCCGCGTGATCGAGCGCTTCGCGCTCGGCGAGGTCGCGAAGCGGCTGGTCGGCCATCTATCGAAGGGGTTCCAGCAGCGCGTCTCGCTCGCGCAGGCGTTCATCGCCGATCCGCCGCTCGTGATCGTGGACGAGCCCACGAGCGGCCTCGACCCGCTCCAGCAGGAGGAGGTGCGCGGCCTGCTGCGCTCGCTGCGCGGCGAGCGCACGCTGCTGCTCTGCACGCACGACCTCGCCGAGGCGCGCTCGCTCACCGACCGCGTGGCGGTGCTGGCGCGCGGGCGGCTCGTCGCGGTGGGCGCGACCGCCGAGGTGCTGGGCGGCCCGGATCCGCTCGCGCTGTTCCGCGCAGGAGCCGCAGCGTGACCAGCTTCTGGGCGCTCGTGAAGAAGGAGCTCGCGACGCTGTTCGCGTCCCCGCTCGCCTATCTCGCGCTCACCCTCGTGATGCTGGTGACGGCGCTGATCTTCTTCGACCACCTCCGCATCTACAACCAGATCCTGTTCCTGTACGCGAGCAACACGATGGGCGGCTTCGAGTCCGACACCATCCCGGATCACATCAACGTGCGCGATTCGGTGTTCTTCCCGGTGCTCGAGACGCTCGGCATCACGCTGATCGCGCTCATCCCGGTGATCACGATGCGCGTGTTCGCGGAGGAGCGCGCGCGCGGCACCGACGAGCTGCTGCTCACCACGCACCTCTCGCCGAACCGGATCGTCGCGGCGAAGTTCCTCGTCACGTACGGCTTCGTGGTGCTGATGATGGCGGGCAGCTTCGTCTATCCGGCGATGGCGACGGTCGAGGGCGGGGTCGGCGCGGAGCACCTGCTCGCGGTGTTCGTCGGCCTCTCGCTGCACGCGCTCGGGCTCGCCTCGCTCGGCCTCGCCTGCTCGGCCTGGAGCTCGAGCCAGCTCGTCGCCGCGGTGGCGAGCTGGGCGCTGGGCTTCGTGCTCTGGGACTTCGCCTGGGCGAGCCCGTTCCTGTCCGAGCGCAGCGGCCAGCTGCTCGATGCGATCTCGATGCACCAGCGCTACGGCAGCTTCGCCGAGGGGATCGTGAATCTCGAGCACCTCGCCTACTTCGTGGGGCTCGGTTGGGTGTGCGCCGCGCTGGCGCGCTTCGCCTTCGACTGGAGGCGCGTGGCCGGCTGATGCGGGAGTGGGTCGCGGTCGCCGCCATCGCGGCGGGCTTCGGCATCCTCGCGAGCCTCGCGAGCAAGGAGCCGACCTGGTTCGCGCTCGCGAACTTCGGGCTCGCGGCCACGTCGCTCGTGCTCGGCACGCTGCAGCTCGCGTTCCGCGCGCGACACGCCAGCGCGCCCGCCTTCCGCCGGCCGGTGGCGCTGGGCCTCGCGCGCGTGGCGCTCGCGCTGGTGGGCGCGGTGGCCTTCGAGCGCGCGGTGGCGTGGAGCAACGTTCAGCTCGACTGGACCTTCGAGCGCAAGTTCGAGCCCGCGCCCGCCACGCTCGAGGTGCTGAAGGAGCTGTGCGGAAAGGGCGAGCTCGACGCGCTCCTGTTCGGCGACGACTTCGACCCGCGGCGGCGCAGCACGCGGCTCGTACTCCAGACGCTCGCGGCGAAGAGCTGCCTCGAGTTCGAGGCGCGCAGGCTCGGCACCGACCCGGCCGAGGAGGAGCGCTACGGCGTCGGCATCTCCAACACGGTGATCCTGCGCCAGCGCGTGCCGGGAAAGCCGGAACGCATCGAGCTGGTGGAGCGGCCCACGGAGGGCTCGCTGTTCGAGACCTTCTCCCTGCTCGCCGAGCGCGAGGGCGGCGTGATCTGGATCGCGCGCGGCGCGGGCGAAGGCGACCTCGAGTCCGGCGCGCCGACCGGCTACTCGGGCCTTGCCTCTGCGCTCGCGACGGAGGGCTACCAGCTGCACCCGTTCGTGAGCGCCGCGACGGCGGTGATCCCCGACGAGGTGGCCGCCGTGCTCTGGATCGCGCCCGAGCGCGAAGTGCCGGCCGAGGCATTGGCCGCGCTCGACGCGTACCTGACGCGCGGCGGCCGCCTCGTCGCGCTGCTCGAGCCGGGGCCGGCGGGCGGCCTCGAAGGCGTGCTCACGCGCTGGGGCATCGAGCCCGCCGGCGGCGTGGTGGTGGATCCCGCCTCGGCGAGCCTCGACGGCTGCGTGCCCGGCCTGTGCCCCCTCGTCTACGCCTACGCGACGAGCCATCCGATCGCCCACGGCCTCGACGACACGCGCATGACCTTCTTCCGCGGCGCGCGCTCGTTCCGCCTGCGCAAGCCCGAGGTGGACGACCGCCTCGTGGCCGTGGCGCTCGCGAGCCTGCGCTCGTGGATCGACCCGGATCTCGCGGCGCTCGACCGCGCCACGCCGCCGGTGCGGCCGCCCGAGGAGACCGGCGACTACCACGCGCTGGTGGTGGCCGGCAGCTATCAGCGCGGCGGGCACGAGACGCGCATCGTCGCGATCGGCGACGAGGACTTCGCCTCGAACCACGACCTGCGCGCGCTCTACAACCTCGACCTCGCCGTGAACGCCGTGCACTGGGCCACGGCGCGCGAGGCCGCCATCACGCTGCGGCCGAAGGTGGCGGTGAGCGGCAAGATGCAGTTCCCGATCCCGCTCCAGAACACGTTCACGCGCTTCCAGAGCCTCGGCCTGCTGCTCCCCGAAGCGCTGCTGATCGTCGCCGCCCTCGTCTGGGCCCGCACCCGCACCGCGTAGCTCGTTCCTTCGCGCCGGCCGGAGGCCGGCTTGCTGCCGGAGCTGCTACTCGCCGCGCTTCTTGGTGGTGGCGAGCGCGAAGCCCTTGGCGCCGGCGAGCTGGGCCTGGTCGAGTACGTACACGGCGTCCTTGTAGCGGATCTCGCCGTCGCCGCGGAGGATCACCTGCTTCTCTTCGCTCTTCGCGAGAGCCGCCTCGATCGCGCTCCGCAGCGCATCGCGCCTCACGGCCGCGCCGTCCACCTGGACGGTGCCGTCGGCGGCGATCGTCACGCTCACGGCCTTGGGCGGCGTCGAGCTGGCCTGCTCCGCCTCGGGCAGCTTCACGGTCTTGCCGGTGTTCGCGATCACCGAGGACGTGACCATGAAGATGATCAGCAGCACGAGGAAGACGTCGGTCAGCGGCGTGATGTTGATCTCGGCGACGATGGCGCCGTCGTCGTCGTCACCGGGCAGATGCACGGCCATGCTGGCCCTCCGCGGCGGGCTCGCCGCTCGCCTCGAGATAGAGGAGCGCCTGCACGAAGCGCTCGCTCGCTCGCGTGAAGACCGCAGCGATGTTGCTGACGCGCGTCTGGAGCCAGTTGAAGAGCATCAGTGCCGTGATCGCGACCAGCAGACCGACCGCGGTGGCGATCAACGCCTCTGAGATACCGGCTGACACCACCGCGAAGCCCGCATCGCCCGACGCGGCGATCGCGGAGAACGCCTGCATGATTCCGATCACCGTGCCGAGCAGGCCGATGTACGGCGCGAGTGAGCCGATGGTACCCACGAACCAGAGCCCGCGGCGCAGCTCCATCACCACCTCGAGGCGCGCGGTATGCAGGATCTGATTCAGGTCCTCGAGCGCGATGTTGCGCCAACGCAGACCTTCGCCGAACACCTCGGCCATCGGGGTCTTCGATGCCTCGCAGAGCGTGCGCGCGGCAGCGACATCGCGGCGCACCAGGCACTCGACCAGCTTGCGGGTGAGATCGCGCGTGGCGCCGTCCAGACCGCGATAACGCCAGAGCCGCTCGAAGGCGACGGAGAACACGATCACGGAGAGCACGCCGAGCGGATAGGTCGTCAGGCGCCCTTGATGCAGCAGCCCGAGCAGGTGGCTCCATCCCAGTTCCACGTCGATTCCCCCAAGGCGATACGGCCGCGGAACCTTACCCGCCGCCCTGCCCGATTGACACCCCTGCACGGCTCTCGTAGGCTGCGGAAATCGCGGGGAAAGCCATGCAGTCGCGGGGAGTTGCGCGCTCGGTGCCGTTGGGTTGCGTGTCGCGCCTCGAAGCCGCATGCGCCTCGCAGCGTCCAAGCCCGGGTCGGCGCAGGAGGTCTTTCGCGTGAGCGACGCGTGGATCGTGAAACGACGTCCGCGGCGCCCCTCGGCGATGCAGCGACACCGCTTCGTCGAAGCCTCCATCGCGGCCGGCCGCTCTGCCGTCGCCTTCCCGGGCTCGCCGATGCCCGAGCCCGAGGACGGACGCCAGCGGCTGGTGTCGAGCGCCGTCTCGATCCTGATCCACGGGGGCGTCGTCCTGCTGCTACTGCTGCTTGCGCAGCTCGCGCCGGAAGAGCTGAAGGAGCAGCTGATCGAGGTCACCCGCATCAACGAGCCGAAGCAGGAGCCGGCGCCGCGGCCGCGCGCCATCGCGGAGAGTGCCGGCCGCTACGCGCCGGCGCCGATGGCGATGGCCCCACAGGTCTTCAACCCCACCGTGATCCAGCAGCGCGTGCCCGACCTCCAGGCCGCGCAGGTGCAGGTGGCCGACCTCCAGCCGGTGCAGGCGCCGAAGCAGATCGCCCCGATCCAGGCGCCCGAGGTCGCGCAGGTGCGCACCTTGTCGCCGATCGTGGCCAACACGGCGGCGCCGAAGATCGTGGATTCGGGCGCGCCCCAGCTCTCCGGCCCGGTGGACTACAAGGCCCCGAGCGGCACGCTCTCGGGCCCGCGCCAGGTCACGGGCACCGGCAACACGGTCGGCATCGCGGATCCGAGCGCGCTCGGCACCGGCTCCTCCGTGCAGGAAGGCATCGCCTCGAACCGCGACGTGCACGGCGGCAAGACCGGCGAGCGCGCCTCGGTGAACGTGGCGGTCGGCAGCAACGGCGGGCGCGGAACGGGCGGAAACGGGAACGGTCCCGGGGGTGTCTCGTTCGAGGACTGCACGGCGCGGCCCGAGGTGAGAGCCTACATGGCGCGAGTTCGCGAACGCGTGTTGTCGCGCTGGCGCTCGTCGCCGAGCGGGCTGCCCGACGGCGTCTTCAAGGTGTCGCTGAGCTTCCGGCTCGATCCCTCGGGCAGCGCCAGCGAGATCAACTTCATCTCTGCTGACAGCCAGGCGGTGGGCGCGTCGACGGTCGAGGCCATGCGAGCCGCCTCGCCCTTCGATCAGATGCCGGATCCCGTGCGCTGCCTCGCGGGCGATCGCCTGACGGCCACCTTCACGCTCGAGAACCTTGCAACGAATTAGCTCCTCTCGGGTGTTCGCCGCAGGAGCGGCGCTCGGCTTCGCGGTGCTGGCGCAAGCCGTGGCTGCGCCCGCACGCGCGCAACAGAAGCCGCCGCCGGTCGTGCTGCTGTTCGACGACCAGGAGAACGTGAAGGAGAAGCGCTCCGACACGAACGGCGACGGCAAGTACGACGAGTACGTCTTCTTCGAACACGGCAAGCCCGTGCGCGCCGAGCAGGACTCGAACTTCGACGGCCGCATGGACACCAAGCTCGTCTTCGGCCCGGACGGCCAGCCGAAGAGCCAGGAGAAGGACACCAACGGCGACGGCAAGCCGGACCAGTGGATCGAGTTCAGCGGCGGCATCCCATCGCTCCAGAAGGACGACCTGAACTTCGACGGCCGGCCCGAGTCGAGCACGTGGTTCGAGGGCGGCAAGCCCGTGCGCCGCGAGGAGGACAGCAACGGCGACGGCAAGGTCGATCGCCGCGTCCAGTACGTGAACGGCGAGCCGGCGGTGGTCGAGGAGGACGCGAACGGGGACGGCAAGCCCGAACTCCACGCCGAGTTCGGCCCCGACGGCAAGAAGACGCTCGAGCGCCAGGACCCGAACAGCGACGGCCGCGCCGACGTGATCATCACGTACCAGGACGGCGTGAAGGTGCGCGTCGAAGAGGACACGAATCACGACGGGAAGCTCGACCTGGTCACGGAGTACGCCGGCGACAAGATCGCGAGCCGCAAGTCCGATTCGGACGGCAACGGCAGCTTCGACACCGTCTCGACCTACGAGAACGGCGTCGAGCGGCGCCAGGTGCGCGACACGAACGGCGACGGCCGGCCCGAGGTGGTGGCGGTGTTCGCCGCCGACGGCTCGCGCGAGAGCGAGGAGTTCGACGCCGACGGCGACGGCAAGATCGAGCTGCGCCGCATCTACCAGGCCGGCAAGAAGGTTCGCGAGGAAGAGGACACCGACAAGAACGGCACGATCGACCTCGAGACCTGGTTCGACGGCGACACCAAGCTCAAGACCGAGGCCGACACCGACAAGAACGGCAAGCGCGACACCTTCGTCAGCTACACGAACGGCCGGCGCGCCAAGCAGGAAGAGGACCAGAACGGCGACGGCAAGATCGACGCGGTCTTCGTCTACGAGGCCGACGGCGAGAAGATCCGCGAGGAGGAGCGCGACACCGACTTCGACGGCCGCTTCGAAACGAAGGTCGGCTACGAGAACGGCGTGCTGGTGCTGAAGACGGTGGATCGCGCGGGCAAGGGCCACCCCGACCGCATCGAGCACTACGCCGCGGGCAAGCTCTTGCGCGTCGAGCTCGACGAGGACGCCGACGGCCGCCTCGACCACTGGAACTTCTACGACCCCGAGGGCCGCCTCGAGAAGCAGGAGCGCGACACGAACGGCGACGGCAAGGCCGACACCTTCGTCACGCTGTTCCCCGCCAGCGGCAAGATCGCGCGCGCCCTCACCGACGCGGACGGCGACGGCAAGGTCGAGAGCTGGCGCACGAACGACGAGAGCGGCACCACCACGCTGCTCGAGGAGGACAAGAACAAGGACGGCAAGCCCGACCGCGTGGTGCGATTCGCGGGCGGCAAGCCCGACTCCTTCGAGGAGGACACCAACTTCGACGGCAAGCCCGATCTCAAGGGCAAGCTCGCGGCCGACGGCTCCGTGCAGTCCGAGGAGCACGTCTCCGCCTCGGGCAAGGGCTTCGACACGCGCGCCGTCTACGAGGGTGGCGAGAAGGTGGCCGAGGAGCGCGACACGAACGGCGACGGCAAGGCGGACGTGGTGACGCGCTTCGCGAAGGGCCAGGTGACGCGCCAGGAGCAGGACACGAACTTCGACGGCCGCTTCGAGGCGGTGCTCGTGTTCGAGAACGGCCGGCAGGCGCGCCAGGAGACCGATGCCAACGGCGACGGCAAGCCCGACGCGATCGTCGTCTACGGCGCGGACGGCAATCCCGTGCGCGAGGAGGCCGACCGCAACGGCGACGGCACGATCGACTTCCGGCGCGAGCTCGCGAACGGCCAGCCCGTGCGCGACGAGGCCGACACGAACGGCGACGGGCGCTTCGACCAGGTCACGATCTACCAGAACGGCCAGCCGGTGCGCTCCGAGCAGGACGCGAACGGCGACGGCAAGCCCGAGCTGATCGTCGCCTACCAGAACGGCAAGATGACCGCGCAGCAGGAGGACCGGAACGGCGACGGCGAGCCCGACGTCGTGACCGCGTTCGGCCCGGACGAGAAGCCCGTGCGCATCGAGTCCGACGAGGACGGCGACGGCCGGCGCGAGACCGTCAGCACGCTCGCGGGCGGGGTGACCGTGCGCGTCGAGAAGGACCGCAACGGCGACGGCAAGGCCGACCTGGTCCAGCAGTACGCCGGCGGCAAGCCCACCACCACCGAGCAGGACGACGACTACGACGGCCAGTTCGAGCTGCGCGCCGACGCGGCAGCCGGCGGCGGACAGAAGACCGCGCAGGACAAGAACGGCGACGGCAAGCCCGACCTCTGGCAGACGCGGAACGCGAAGGGCGAGGTGATCCTCCAGGAGGAGGACCGCGACTTCGACGGCAAGCCCGACCGGGTGACGGAGTTCGCGGGCGGCAACCCCGTCTCGCTCAAGGAGGACAGCAAGCAGCGCGGCTGCTTCGACCTCGAGCAGCGCTTCGACGCGAAGGGCGTGCTGATCGAACAGGCGGCCGACAGCAACGGCGACTGCAAGCTCGACACGTTCTCCGGGCTCTCCGGGGCGACCGTGATCTGGCAGGCGCAGGACGAGAAGGGCACCGGCCGCGCCACCGTGTTCACCCGCTTCCAGAACGGCGCGGCGGTGTCGCAGGAGCGCATCTCCGAGGGCAAGAAGCGCCCCGACGTGAAGCTCTTCTTCGGCCCCGACGGCACCGTTACCGCCCAGTGCCTCGACAGCGACGGCAACGGCACGCTCGACGTGCGCTACCGGCTCGCGGGCGGCGCCGTGGTCGAGGGTCTCGTCGACTCGAACGGCGACGGCAAGGGCGATGTAAAGCAGGTCTACGCCGGCGGGAAGATCGACCACCTCGAGGCCGACACGAACAAGGACGGCCGCCCCGACGTGGTGCAGTACCTGTCGGGCAGCAACGTCGTGCGCCAGTGCCAGGACGACAACTACGACGGCAGCGTGGACACCTGCTTCGAGGGCCAGAAGCCCGTGCCGGTGAGCGGCGTGAAGGAGCTGAAGGAGCCGCTCGGCGAGCTCGGCTGCGGCGGCTTCGACGCGTTCTGGAAGCGGCGGTAGTGAACGCGAGGCAACCCGGCGTGAACGGCGCTTCCCTGCTCCACCGCTCTGCGCATCGAGACGCTCCGCGCTGACGCCACCGCACCTCGCGCGACGCTCGCGCTGCGACGCTCCCGCCGTCCGCTCGTGTCGCGGCGCCGCCCGCTGCGCCGCTTCCGGCGCCGGCGCGCACCTCGCGACACGGCGTGGCCCCGCACCGGGCACGCGACTTGCTCCCGCTCCGCGCACCGAAGGAGGTGCGCCGTGATTCCTCACTCCGTGCTCTGGATCGGCCCCGCGAGCGGCCTCGAGGCGAGCCCGCTGGCCGCCTCCCCGCTCGTGGACATCGCCTGGTCGCGCGAGCTCGCCGACGCGCTCGCGCTGCCGCTCGCGAGCTTCGACTGCGTGGTGCTGCACGCGGCGGCTGCCGAGGCCGGCGCCGCCCGCACCCGGCTGCATGCGGCGGGCGCGCGCGCCGTGCTCGACACGACGGACCCCGCGCGCGGGCCGGGGCCCGGCGAGCTCGCCGCCGCCCGGCGCCCCTCCGCCGCGCGGCCGCCGCCGCCACCCCCGGCCGGCATCGTCGGCGCCAGCGCCGCGCTCGGCGCCACGCTCGCGCTCGTACAGCGCGCCCAGCGGAGCGGCGCCACCGTCCTGCTCACCGGCGAGACGGGCACGGGCAAGGAGGTGCTCGCGCGCGCCATCCACTCCGGCAGCGGGCGCAGCGCCGGGCCCTTCGTCGCGCTCAACTGCGCCGCGTTTCCCGACACGCTGCTCGAGAGCGAGCTGTTCGGGCATGCCAAGGGCGCCTTCACCGGCGCCGACCGCGCGAAGGACGGCCTGATGGCGCTGGCCGACGGCGGCTCGCTCTTCCTCGACGAGGTGGGCGAGACCTCGGTGGCGCTCCAGGCGAAGCTGCTGCGCGCGCTCCAGGAGCGCGAGGTGCGCCCAGTGGGCGGCACGCGCGCGCGCCGCGTCGACGTGCGCGTGATCGCGGCGACGAACCGCGAGCTGTCGGGCGAGATCGCGCACGGTCGCTTCCGGGCGGACCTCTACTGGCGCCTCGCGGTGTTCCCGATCCGCGTGCCGCCGCTGCGCGATCGGCGCGAAGACGTGCTCGCGCTCGCGCACCATTTCCTCGCGCGACACGGCGCGCGCGAAGGCCGCCCCGGCTGCCGGCTCTCGCGCGAGGCGGAGGAGCTGCTGCTCGCGCACTCCTGGCCCGGCAACGTGCGCGAGCTCGAGAACGAGATCCTGCGCGCACTCGCGCTGTCGGAGCCCTTCGAGACGATCCCCGCCGAGCGTCTCTCCGAGCGGCTGGGCCAGCTGCTCGAGCCCCTCACGAGCGTGGTGTGCGACAGCGAGCCGCTGCGCGACTCGCTCGCCCGCTTCGAGGCGTGGTGCCTGCGCCGGGCGCTCGACCGCAACGCCGGGAAGCGCGCGGAAACCGCGCGAAACCTGGGACTTACGCGGGAGGGCCTCTACAAGAAGTTGAAGCGCCACGGAATCCAGTGAGGCCCCGTGAGAACCCCCTCAAGAAGGCGCAGCTCCGGCCGATAGGTCCTCTGTGCCGCGGCGCTTTTCGCGCCGGGCCTGGGGGAGACCGAAGCCGATGCCCGAGACCCGTCCGCTGCGCCCGCTCGACGCGACCACGCTCGAACGCATGATCCGCTACGCGCTCCAGTCCGGAGGCACGACGCTCCACCTCCGGCCCGGCTGCCGGCCGCAGCTCGACGGGATGGGCCCGGGCCGCGCGCTGCGCTTCCGCCAGCTCACGGTGGACGACACGCGCGCCGCGGCGGCCTGCCTGCTCGAGAAGAGCCCCGTGCCGAAGCGCCTCGCCGGCTCCGCCGCCGAGGGCGCGAGCACCTTCTACCTGTGCTGGGAGCTGCCGGGCGAGGCGCTCGTCGAGCCGCGCCTCGAGACGACGCCGCAGGGCGGCCTCGTGCTCCACCTCGACCTCATCCCTCCGATTCCGGAGGGCATGCAGATCGAGGTGCTGGAGCCGTAGCGCGCTTCTGGCGGAAGCCTCGGAGGGCGTCGCTCTCGAGATCCTCGGGATGCGCCCTCAGGGCCTCCTCGATCGCAGCGGTCGCGCGACAGTCACCCGCCGTCTCCAGCCTCGAGAGCCCCAGGATCGCGGCCCGGCGCCGTCGCGGATCGGAGCTGCGCGAGCTGGCGACGAGCACCTCTCTGCCGGCGTCACCGAACTGTGTCAGCTCCCAGCCGGCAGCGAAGGACACGCGCAGACTGTCGTGCGCGAGCAGGCTCGACAGGAAGGGGATCGCCCGGGGATCCTTCAACCGGCCGATTGCGCTCAGACCCGCCTCGGTGAAGCTGCGGTCGTTCCCTACGCCCCTCTGCTGGAGCTTTGCCACGGCAAGCTCCGTCGCGCCGGGAGGGGCGAGGTTCCCGAGCGCCAGCCACGCCTGCGGCGGCACCTCCTCGTGGGGAGAGTCGAGCAGCGCGGAGACGAGCGGAAGACAGCCCGCGTCGAGGTGCTCGGCGCAGACGGCCTCCGCGTACCGGACCATGTCGAGTTGTGACTCCTCCGAGGCTCCGGCGACGTCACCGAGAGTCGGCGCCAGACCGCGAGTCCCCTGCTCGCCGAGAACGAACTGCGCCGCTTTGCGGCGTGTCGCTCCGCCCTCCGGCGGCTCCGCCCAGGCCACCTCCGCGAGCCACTCGACGCCGGCTTCCCGCCTCGCGGCGAGCTCCTTCGCGAGGGCGCGGCGCTCCGTCGCGAACGCCGCGGTATCGAGGGCCTCCTGAGCCTGCCGGTCGAATCCGAACTTCGGGTAGGGACGCCCCACCCTGTCCATGACGACGACGACCGTGATCGTCGGCTCCATCGCCGCGAGCACTCGGAGCCGCGCCAGCAGCGGCTCCGGCAGCGGCTCGACGGTCGCCACCCGCACCAGCGTCCAGGCCGCGACGTACCAGTCCTCTTCGCGCGCCTCGGGATCCGCGGGCTCCGCGAAGAGGATGCGCGAGAGCGCCTCGACGACCTCGGGGCTCGCGTGATAGCGGAGGTTCCGGATGGCCTTCGAGCGGACCCGCCGATCGGGCGAGGCGGTCGCCTCGATTGCGCTCTCGATTGCCGATCGCGGCGGGCTCGGCTCCGCAATCGAGGCGAGGGCCACCAGCAGGCTGGCGAGCACGATCCAGCGCTGCCTCATGCTTCGCTAGGCCACCAGCTCTGCGCGCAGGAACGACACGATCATCCCCCACGCGCGCTCGGCGGCGGCCGCGTCGTAGACGTCGGGGCGCGTGTCGTTCAGGAACGCGTGGTCGACGCCGGGGAAGGTCGTGAAGTGGCAGCGCTTGCCCGCGGCGCGCAGCTCGGCGTCGAGCTTCGCAACCGCCGCCGGCGGCACGAAGCTGTCCTGCTCCGCGAAGATGCCGAGCACCGGCGCGGCCAGCTCCTTCCACTCGAGCGTCACGTTCGGGTGGATGCCGTAGCAGTCCACCACCGCGCCGATGCGCCGATTCCGCGTGCCCGCGAGCAGCGCGAGCTGGCCGCCCATGCAGAAGCCCACCACGCCCACCGTGCCGCCCGCGGTCGCGGTCTCGCCGAGCAGCGCGGTCGACGGCGGCGTCGAGGTCGCGCGCTGCGCGCGGCAGCTCGAGGTCCATCATCAGGCGCCCGGCGGCGTCGGGGTCGCTGGCCGTCGCGCCGCGATAGAGATCGGGCGCAAGCGCAACGAAGCCCGCGCGCGCCAGGCGGTCGCAGACGTCGCGGATGTGATCCACGAGCCCCCACCACTCCTGGAGCACCAGCACGCCGGGCCCGCTCTTCCGCTCGGGCAGCGCGAGATAGCCGCGCGCGCGCTCCCCGTTGCTGGCGAACTCGATCTCGCGCCCGGTCCGGCTCATCGCGCCCCTCCCGTCGAGCAGAGGCGCCAGAGTATCAGTCGCGGCCCTTGCCGCCTTTGCCGGGCTTGCCGCCACCGCCCTTGCCGCCGCCGCAGTCCACGCCTGGCGCGCCGCAGCCGGGCACAGGATCGGGATCGTCGAAGCGGCTCTCGGCCGACTTGCCGCAGCCGGCGCCCGGCTTGTCGCAGGGCTGGCGCACCACATCGCCGGCGGGACCGCCGCCGGGGAAGACGTCGAGCGGCGGTGCCGCCACGTCGCCGGGCGCGAGCGAATCGGTGAGCGCGACCGCGTAGCTGCAGAAGCCCGGCGCCTCGAGGCCCTGCGCGGCGTCGCCCGCCGCGCCCGCGCTCGCGACGCCGCCGCCCTCGGCGGCGAGACACTGGCCCGCGCCGACCGTGCGCGACGCAGCGCCCGCCTCGATCGCCGCGCTGCCGTCGTACGCGCAGAGGCGCGACGGGCCGGGCGCCGGCCGTGAGCTCCGTATCCGCGCCCGAGGCGCTCGCCGCGAGATCGCGCGTGGTGAGGCGCACCGGCGCGGCGCCGGCCTTCCGGCCGTCCGTGGCGCGCACCGTGCCCGAGTGGACGAACAGATCCGGCGCGCCCTCCGTGCCGGCGAGCGCGACGCGCGAGCCGCCGCCGACGCGCACGAGCACGTCGCCGGACACGAAGCCGACGCTCGCGCCCGGGTCCGTCACCAGCTCCTCGCACGCGCGGAGCCCGTCGTCGCAGGCGAGCGCGCGCGGCGCGCCGCCCGGCGCCTGCGCGTGCGCGCCGCCCGACACGGAGACGATCTGGCCGACGGGCGCGTCGCTCGTGCACGCGGCCGGCGCGTTGGCGTGCGGCTCCGGCGGCGGCGGTGCCGACACCGGCGGCCGCGTCGGCTCGGGGACGCCGTCGGCGAGGCTCGCCGTCGGCAGCACCGCCGCGAACGCGAGGAGCAGCAGCTCGGTCTTCCAGATGCGCGCCATGGGGGATCTCCGGTGGGTTAGCGATTCCAGCGGTACGTCACGTACCCGCCGACGATGTGGCGATCGTAGGCGAACACGTCCGCGTTCGATTCGACGTAGGTGAAGCTGTACCGGAGCATCACCGACCACGCGTCGGTGATGTACTTCTCGAGCTCCACTCCGGTGTCGTAGCGATGGTCGTGGCGGTGGGCGTTCGAGAGCGTGTACTCCGCCGTCGGCTGATTGAGCGCCGGGTTCTCGGGATCCGGATAGCTCGAGCGGTGCCAGTAGCCGTAGTACGCGTACCCGAACGAGGTGCGGAAGGCGGTGTCGAAGGGCAGCCGGGTCGAAGTGCCGAACCAGGTGCCGATGCCGTCGTACGAGTAGTCCGAGCCGCGCGCGTCGTAGTAGAGGAACGAGGCGCCGCCGAGCAGCTCGGTGTCGATCGCATCCACCAGATAACGGTGCTCGAGGCCGACGGCCGCGCCGACGCCGTCGCGGTCGCGCGTGTGCGACTCGTCGATGCCCTGGGGACCGCAGATCTCGTCGTCCGGCAGAGGACAAGCCGTGCCCGGGCCATTGCCGGGCCGCACGTCCTTCACCGAGTACAGGTAGTTGTCGACGTACGGCGCGACGAACAGCTCCGTCCGCCCGTACTCGTCGAAGTCGTGGAACAGCGAGGCGCGGATCTGCTGCGTGAACACGAACGGGTCGCCCCCGTACCAGGCGTAGCCCGCGTCGTAGCTCAGGTGGAGAACCGTCTGCTCCGCGAGGCGCTGGTCGTACCACACGCCGAGCACCGGGTACTGCTCGTCGAAATCGCGTGAGATCGAACTGGGCCGTGCCGTAGTACGTCGCCTGCACGCCCGCCGCCCAGCCCGGGCCCGAGAGCAGCTCGGCGCCGCCGTGGAGCATCCACACCCCGCGGCCGTCGCCGTCCTTCCCGCCCTCGTCGCCCGGGAACACCTGGTTGCCGCGGAGGCGCACGTTCGAGTCGTACTCGAGGCCGGCGCGCGCCAGGAGCCACGCCTTGCCGTGCCCGGCGGCGAGCCCGGCGAGCTGCTGCTTCGCGCGCTCGGCTTCGGCCGCCCACGGCGTGCCGGGCGCGCTCGCGATCACGCGGTCGAGCGCCTCGCGCGCCTGGTCGGCGTCGTCGGCGCTGGCCCAGGCGAGGCCCTCGTAGTACGAGGCGCTCGGCTCGACCGCGCTCGGCGACAGCGCCCGCGCGCGGCGCAGCTCGTTCGCGGCCTCCTCGGACTGCGCGGCCTGGAGCAGCACGAGGCCGCGGTAGAGGTGGTACTGCGGATCGTCCTGTGACGTCGGCGCGGCGAGGTCGAGCGCCTGGCGCGCGCCGTCGTAGTCACCCATGTGGAAGCGCGCGACCGCGAGATGCAGCTCGAGGCCTGGCGTCGCCGGGTCGAGGCGCTTCACCTCTTCGAGCGAGGCGAGCGCGGCCGGCCAGTCCTTCGCGTCGAGCTGACACTGCGCGCGCAGGTTCACGCTCCGCGCCGACGGCGTCGCAATCTCCGCCAACACCGCGAGCGCTTCCGGGCAATGGCCCGCGCGCGCCAGCGCCGTCGCGCGCGCGTACGCGACGTCGTCCGCGCCGGCTGCGTGCGCCGCGAGCCCCGCCCCGGAGACCCAGGCGAAGGCGACGGCAGCGACGGCGCGGCGGAGCGCTCGGCCCCGCCCGCTCATTGCTTGCGCCGCGCGGCGAGGGCGAGGGCGAAGGCGATCGCGCCGAGGCCGAGCATCACGACGCTCGGCTCGGGCACGCCCGACACGTACGCGACCGCGTAGCGCGGGAACGTGTTCACGCCGCTCTTCTTCTTCAGCTTCTGGCCGACGCGGTACTCGATCGGGATGTCGTACGTGCCGCCCGCCTCGAGGTCGCCGAGCTCGAACGCCACGAAGGTCGGCCCACCGCTGCCCTGCTCGACCAGGATCCACGGCACCGGGCTCGACTGGGGCAGGCTCAGCTCGAGGCCGACGTTGCCCGTCTTGTAGCCCTTGATCGGATCGCCCGGATCGTGGCCGAGGATCACGAGCGAGAACTGGTCGAGCCGATCCGCCGGTGTGGCGGCGTCGACGTGCAGCGTCCACACGCTCGAGCCCCGCGACGGGTTGTCCTTGTTCTTGCCCTTCACGCCGGGGATGCCGTTCGGCGTGCTGATGTGGAAGAAGCCGCCGCCGTCGTCGAGGCCGCTGACCTCCGTCGGCGAGCCCGCGCCCGCAGCCACCGCCGCGGCGACGTCGGCCGGATCGAAGCCGTAGTCGGTGGTGCCGTCGGCGTAGACGGTGACGGACAGCGCCGAGGCGGGGCCGGCGCTCGCGGCCAGGCCCAGCAGCAGGCCCAGCGCGGCCGCGCGGGCAAGAAGTCGGAACGACAGCATGGTCTCCTCTCACGGGGCAACCCCCGCCCCTGGCTAGAGGAGTGGCCCGCGGCGCCCGGATGTGTCGCGCGCAAGCCGACGAATCTGCGAGGGAATCGGGCTCGACGAGCGCTCCCGCCGGCAGCCCGCGTGCAGCTGCGCGCGCTACTCGCGCGTCGCGAGCACCGCTTCGAAGGGAGCGCCTTCGGGGAAGCCCCGGAGCGTGGGGAAATCCGGTCCGGCAGGTGCCGGCTCGATCGCTTGCAGCCGCACCTGGGCGCTCTCGGCCGCCCGCGACACGAGCGCATCGAGGCCGGCCCGGCCCGACCGATCCTGTCGCGTGAGCAGCAGGAAGCCGCCGGGGGCGAGCTTTGCCAGCGCCGCGGCCGCGAGCGGCTCGAGGTCCCGGCGCACGCTCCAGAAGCGCCGGCCGGATGCGGCGGCGGTCGGCGGATCGAGCACGATGCCGTCGAAGCGCTCCTCCGGCGCGAGCTCGGACAGGAAGCGGCGCGACTCGCGCCGCAGCGAGCGGTGCCGCTCGAGCGGCAGGCCCGAGCGCTCGAGATTCTCCTCGAGCTGCGCGAGGTAGGGCCCCGAGAGATCGACGCTCCAGACCTCGGCCGCACCGCCCGCGAGCAACGCGGCGCTGAAGCCGCCGGTGTGCGCGAACAGATTCAGGTAGCGGCCGCCGCGCGCCGCCCGCGCGGCGAGGCGCGCACGGTTCTCGCGCTGATCGAGGAAGAAGCCGACGCCGGGGCGCGGGCGCGTCGGCTCGGCGAGGCCGGGCTCGACGGCGAACGCGCAGCCGCCCCTCGCGCACCACGAGCGGCGCGGGCAGCGCATCCGCATCGCCCGCCACGACGCGCACGCAGGCGAGCTCGCCCGGCGGCCGCTCGCGCAGGTGCAGCACCTCGATCACCGGCGGATCCGCGGCCAGCCCCGGCAGATGCGCCGCCGCGAGCGCCGCGAGCACGCGCTCGCGCAGCGGCAACGCCGCGCGGCCCGTCACGAGCATCCGCAGCGCGGGGCCGAGCCGCTCGACCGCGAGGCCCGGCAGGCCGTCCGCTTCGCCGTGGAGCAGTCGCACCGCATCGGTGACGGAGTCGGGCCCGAGCAGCGCCTTTCGCCGCGCCAGCGCGCGCGCGACCCGCTCCTCGATGCTCGACACCTCGCGCGACCGCGTCTCCGCGCGACCACAGCACCGCCGCGAGGTCGCGCGCCGCCTTCGACTGCGGGCGAGGCCGTGCGCCTTGCCGTCGGCGCTGGTGAGCGTCACCAGCGTGCCCGGCGCGAAGCGCTCGCCCGTCTCCGTCTCGCGGTCGGCGATCACCCAGGGATGGCCGCGCTCGAGCGCGCGCGCGGTGCCGGGCGAGATGCGAAGCGCGCCCTCGGGCGCCGGTGCCCCGGGCGGGAACACCGGCTCGTCGGGCCAGGCCAGCGGCTCGCCGGCAGCGGCGAGGCGCAGGCCGCCCGCCACGAGGATGCCGCCGTGGGCGACGTCGCCGAGCACCGGCGCGCCGGCGGCCGCGAGCCACGCGAGCATCGCGCCCGCCGCCGCGCCGCCCGGCTCGAGCGAGAGGCGCGCCACGCCGGCGCGCTCCTCGAGCGTCGTCGACGGCGAAGCCGTCGGCGCGGGCCTCGCGCCAGGGCAACGCGGGGGCGAGCGCTTCGCACGCGACTCCGTCCGGCAGCGCGAGGCGCGGGACGCGCGCGTCGAGCTGCAGCAGCGCGCCCGGCTGCACCACCGCCGTGGGCTGATTGAGCCGCGCCGGCGCGCCGGGCAGCGTTAGCGCGCCCGCGCGCACGCGCTCGGCCGCGCGCTCCTCGCTCTCGCCGAGCGCGCGCGCGACGAGGACCGTCGTCGTGAGCGAAGCGCCCGGGGCGCGGAAGCGAAGCACGCGCCGAGGTTGACGTGCAAGCACGACGCGCTCGACCCGGGTTGTTCCCTCGCTCGCTGCGCGCGCCGCCGGGCCTCTTCGGACTCCGCTCGCTCCGCTCGCTGCGCGCGCCGCCAGGCGCGGCGCTTGCCGCGGCGCTTGCTGACCGGCGCCGTACGGGCACACTGCGCCGATGTTCGAAACGCTGCCGGCGCCGGTGCAGGCGCTGCTCGACGCGCTGGCCGGGGCGGGCCACGAGGCCGTGCTCGTCGGCGGCTGCGTGCGCGACCGCGCGCGCGGCGTGCCCGTCCACGACTGGGACGTCGCCACCTCGGCGGCGCCCGCGGCGCTGCTCGCGCTCTTCCCGCGCGCGGTGCCGATCGGGCTGCGCTTCGGCACGGTGATGGTGCCCACCGCCGCGGGGCCCGTGGACGTCACGCAGTACCGCGCGCCGACGCTCGCGGGCGACCTCGCGCGCCGCGACTTCACGCTGAACGCGATCGCCTGGGATCCGCGTGCGGCGCGCCGCGCTCGATCCGCACGGCGGGCTCGCCGACCTCGCGGCGCATCGGCTCCGCGCCGTCGGCCGCGCCGAGGAGCGCCTCGCCGAGGATCCGCTGCGCGCGCTCCGCGCCGCGCGCCTCGCCGCGGAGCTCGGGCTCGCGATCGACCCCGCGCTCGAGGCCGCCCTGCCCGCCTCGGCCGGCCCGCTCGGCCGCGTCGCGGTGGAGCGCGTGCGCACGGAGCTGCTGCGCCTGCTCGCGGCGCCGGCGCCCGGGCCCGGCCTCGCGCTGCTGCGCCGCAGCGGCCTCGAGGCGGCGCTCGTGCCGAACGCGCGCGAGGACGCGCTGCGCGTGATCGAGGCGCTCCCGCCCGACGTCACGCTGCGGCTCGCCGCCTGGCTGCGCGGCGCGCCGGCCGCCTCGATCCTCGCGCGCTGGCGCGTGCCGCGGCGCGCGCCGCGCCGAGATCGAGACGCTGCTCGGGCTCCATCCCGTGGACGAGACGACGCGCGCCGACGACGTGGGCGCGCGGCGGCTGCGCCAGCGCGCCGGCAGCGCGAAGCAGCTCGAGCGCGCGCTCGCGCTGCGCGAGGCCGAGTGCGCCGCCGGCAGCGCGCCCGACGCCGGCCGCCGTGCGCGCGCGCCTCGCGGCGCTGCGCGAGCGCCTCGCGCGCACCGAGGCGCAGGCCGTGGCGCGCGCCGAGCTCGCGCTCTCGGGCGCGGAGGTGATGGAATGCGCTCGGTGTCGGGCCCGGCCCGCGCGTCGGCGCGGCGCTGCGCCATCTGCTCGAGGTCGTGCTCGAAGACCCCGCCGAGAACACGCCCGAGCGCCTGCGCGAGCGCTTGCGCGACTGGTCCGGCGCGAAGGACGCGGCGCCGGGCCGCTAAGCTGCGCCGATGCCTCCGTCCGCGAGCCCCACCATCGTCACGCTGGTTCGTCACGGCGAGACCTCCGCGAACGTGGACGGCGTGTGGCACGGCTCGATCGACACCGCGCTCACGCCACACGGGCGCAGCCAGGCGGAGCGCGTGGCCGAGCATCTCGCGCGCACGCGCGCCGACGCCACCACGCTCTACGCGAGCCCGCTCTCGCGCGCGCGCGACACCGCCGAGCCGATCGCCGCGCGCCTGCGACTCGCGCCCCGCCTCGAGCCCGACCTGCGCGAATACCACCTCGGCGAATGGGAGGGAATCTCCTACGCCACGCTGGTGCGCGAGCACCGGCTGTTCGAGCGCATGCTCGCCGACCCCGACTGGCAGCCCGGCGGCGGCGAGTCCGCGCGGCAGGTGGCCGAGCGCCTGGCGGGCAGCCTGCTCGCGATCGCCGCGCGGCATCCGGGCGAGCGCGTGATCGTGGTGTCGCACGGCGGCGCGCTCACCCTCGGGCTCGGGCTGCTGCTCGACCGGGACGTCTCCGCCTGGCGCCGCGTGATGAGCAACTGCGCGGTGTCGGACCTGTGGTTCGATCCCGAGCCGCGCCTCGGTGTGTGGAACGACGTCGCCCACCTCACCGACCTCGGGTGAACTGCGGGCGCGCGACGGGGCAGCGAGGAGGTCTGCGCGCTCGACGCGGAGGAGCCCTTCTTCTAAACATCAGGATCCGTGTCGCCCCGCCCCCGCCAGGAATCGCTGCTGCTCGCTCTCGTCGGCGCCGCTCTCTTCCTCGGCGGCGGCTTCGGCTGCCGGCCCGATGCGCGGGGCGTGGACTTCCGGCCGGCCAGCGTGCTCTCGGTGCCGGGCGACGAGACCAGCCCGCTCGACTGGTACATGGCCCTCTCCGGCAAGGCCGAGCCGGGCACCGTCGCGGCCGCCCTGCCCTACGCGGTGAATGCGACGTTCCGCGTGACCGCCCGCCTCGGCGTCTTCGTTCCCGAAGCGCGACATGCGTCGCAGGATGCCCGGGGCTGCATCGGCTTCGCCGACCGCGCCTCGTCCGACGACTTCCGCGTCTGCATCCGGGTGTATCCGCTGCGGCTCCGCATCTTCTCGAACCTCGACGGCACGTACCCGAACCTGAGCGGTGTCTTCGCGGATTGTCTGCCCGCCTCCCACGTCGAGCTCCAGCTCACCGACGACGGCACGACCGTGACGGCGAGCTACCGCTGCGACCCGGGCGACCCGTTCTCGACGCTCGTCACGGCAGCGTCGCGCTGGCGCCCGAGCGAGCAGTGGGATCCCTTCGTGAGCGCCAGCAACATCGCGAAGGGAGGCCAGATCGGCCTCGACAACCTCCGCATCGAGAGCACCGACCCCGGCGTGGCAGCCGACCCCGAAGCCATCACCGCGTTCCAGACGCTCACCGCCTTCCAGCTCGGCCTCGATTCCTTCTACGCCCTCGAGTCCGACGCCCCCGACAGCGTCACGGTGGCGGCCGGGATCGCCGCGTCCGCGCACGACGAGCTCCTCACCGCCGAGCAGGGCCTCGACCCCGCCTTCGGGCGGGCCTCCGGTGCCGACAAGCTCCTCGGCAAGGCCGAGAGCACGCAGCTGAGGCTGCTCGAGACCCTCGAGGCCGGGGCCACGGAGAAGTTCCAGAAGGGCTTCCTGAAGCTGCCGGGCCTCGAAGCCAACGCGCTCGAGGCGCTCGCGACCGGCTTCTAGCCCCTAACGCTTGAGGCGCGGGCGCACCTTCACGGCGAGATCGAGCAGCTCGGTGGCGGGCAGCGTCTCGTCGGACGAGTCACCGCGCAGCTCGCGGTACGCGCGCGCCAGGTTGAAGACGAGGCGCTCCGGCTGGTTCCAGCGGCCGTAGGGGCCGAGCTCGATCTCGGCGGCGGCGTCTTCGAGCGAGAGCTCGCGCTCGAAGCAGCGTTTCGCCTCGCGGTAGACGTAGCGGAAGTAGTCGATCAGCTCCGACGCGCCTTCCGGCCCGCAGAGCGGGCCGTGGCCGGGCACGATCACGGCGGGCGCGAGCTTGAGGATGCGTTCGAGCGCGGCGATCCAGCTCGCGAACGTGCCCTCCCAGCCGAGCGGCGTGCAGCCGCGGAAGATCACGTCGCCCGCGAAGACCACGTCGTCCTCGGGCAGCTGCACCAGCACGTCGCCGGCGGTGTGCGCGGGGCCGACGGACAGGAGCCGCACGAGCGTGCCGCCGACGTCGAGCTCGACGTCGCCGTCGATCAGCCGGTTCGGGAGCGTCACCTCGACCTCGGAGAAGTCGAAGTGTCCGCGCAGGTCGCCGGCGAACCAGGCGAGGCCGGGGCTCGCCTCCTTCGCCTCGACCAGCGCCGCGAGCAGCTCGGGGCGCAGGTCCTTCGCCATGTGCTCCGCGGCGCGGCGGTGCGCGATGATCTCGCGATCCTTGAAGAGCTGGTTGCCCCAGCAGTGATCCACGTTGTGGTGGGTGTTCACGAGCTGCATGGGCTTGCGCGCGCCGGCGTCGGCGAGCAGCGCGAGCGCCTCGCGCGTGCGGCGCACGTCCATGAAGGTGTCCACCATCAGCCCGTCGCCGCGCGCCACGAAGCCGGCGTTGCTCCAGCTCCAGCCGCGGTCGGGCACCAGCGCGGCGAAGACGTGGGGGGCGATCTCGCGGAGCTCCATGGTGGACGAGGCTAGGAGACCGACCCAGGATGCGCACCGCGAGAGGTCTCGTGGCCGCGAGGCCAGCTGTGTGACTTCACTCGCCTTCGGCTCGCCGCGTGCTTCCGGACTTTGCCTCCGCTCGCTCCGCTCGCTGCGCGCTTCCGGACTTTGCCTCCGCTCGCTCCGCTCGCTGCGCGCTTCCGGACTTTGCCTCCGCTCGCTCCGCTCGCTGCGCGCTTCGCTTGCGAGCTAGCGCGGCTCGCGCGCGGCGAGCGCGATGGTGAGGGCGAGCGCCGCGAGCGCGCCGAGCGCGGCGTGCGTCCCGAAGCGATCGCCGAGCGCGCCGACGGCCCACGGCACGGCGAAGCCGCCGAACGAGCCCGCGCCGACCACGAGGCCCACCGCCGTGGCGCGCCGCGCCGGCAGCGCCTCGCCGGCGAACGTCACGAGCAGCGGGAACACCACGCCGAGGGCGAGGCCGCCCGCGAAGAACAGCGCCTCGGGCGGCATCGGCAGCGCGGCGCCGGCCCCGAGCACGAGCGCGCCCGCGACGCCGGCGAGCCGCAGGTGCGGCACGCGCGCCGGGCGCCGCCACGCCGCGAACGCGACGCGCGCGAGGAAGAGACCCAGCCAGAAGCCGGACAGCGCACGCATGCCGCGCGCTGCGGCGTGCCCCGCGCTCTCGGCGTGCGGCACCGCGAACACCGAGAGCGCGGTCTCGACGCCGACGTACGCGAACGCTCCCCCCATCCACGGCGCGAGGGCGGCCAGCGAGAGCGGCGCGCCGGCCGAGGCGTGTCGCGCGCGCGGCGGCGCGGGGAAGC
Source organism: uncultured delta proteobacterium (assembly GCA_963716895.1). Lineage (GTDB taxonomy): Bacteria > Myxococcota_A > UBA9160 > UBA9160 > UBA6930 > JBFIYM01. The sequence goes on along the minus strand of CAVQUJ010000007.1, from coordinate 288,715 downwards.
GCACCGCGAGGCCGAGCACGGCCAGCGCCGCGAACGCGGCGCCGAGCGCGCCGTACGCCGCCGCGAAGCCGTGCGCCTCCGCGAACGGGCCGAGCGCCGGCGCGCCGCACGCCGCGCCGAGCGTGGCGCACGCGTGGAGCAGCGAGAGCCGCGACGCCGCCGCCTCGGGCCGGCGCTCGGGGATCGCGGCGTTGAGCAGCGTCTCGTAGAGGCCGGCGCCGAAGCCGATGCCCGCGGTGGCGGCGAGCGCGCCCGCGAACGAGGGAAGCGCGAAGAGCGCGAGGCCCGCGAGCGCCGCGAGCGCGGCCGCGCCCGCGAACAGCGGCCGGCGCGGGAGGCGATCCGCGAGCGGTCCTCCCGCCACCACACCGACGCCGAGCCCGAGCGAGAGCGCCGACGCCACGAGCCCCGAGGCCGCGAGGTCGAGGCCGAGAGCCGTCGCCAGCGCCGGCTGCACTGCGCCCGGCAGGACGAGCGCTACACCGAACACGACGAACGCGAGCGCGCCGACGGCTTCCATGGGGCGCACACGATACTCTGCGCGGCCACGGGAGGAGACCCGCTTGGAATGGCTCCGACTCGGCTCGCTCGCGCCCGGCGCGCTCGGCGCGGCGCGCGAGACGCTCCATCACGCCGTGCAGATCGTCGCCGCCGCCGGCGAGACCTTCGTCGCGCACCGGGCCGACACCTCGCACACCGCGCTGGTGTGGATGGAAGGCCATGCGGCGCTCGCGGGACAGGAGCTCGCGGGGCGCTGGCCGTGCCGCCTCGCGGTGCGGGTGCGCGATCTGACGCTGCTCCTCGTGGATCGCCAGGGCGCGCCGCACGCCGAGCTCCTGCTCGAGGAGCGCACGCCGGCCGAGGCTGCGATCTGGGCTGCGGACGCCCTGCGCGACTACACCCACGGCGAGCACGTGCACGCGCTCGTGCATCCCGGCTTCGAGATCCGGGGGCGCGTCGGGCGCTTCGCGGCGCCGCAGCCTGCGCTCGCCGAGCTGGCGCGCTGGTATGCGAACGCCGACGGGGAGCTGCAGGGGTTCGCGCTGCGCACGCCCGGCAGCGGGCCCGTGTGGTGCTGGCCGCACCATTTCGACCTCGCGACGCTCGTGAGCCTCGCGCCCCCGCGCACGCTCGGCGTGGGCCTCTCGCCCGGCGACGCGGGGATCCCGGAGCCGTACGTCTACGTGACCCACTTCCCGGCGCAGACCGCTCGTGCACTCCCACCCCTCGACGCGGGGGAATGGCACGTCGCGGGCTGGCTCGGTGCCGTGCTGCGCGGCAGCGCGCTCGTCGCCGCCGGCGACACGCGCGCGCAGCAGGCGCTCTGGCGCCGCTTCGTCACGAGCGCCGTCGGCGCGAGCCGGAGCCTGCTCGGCGCCTGACACCCGGCTTCCCGTCTCTCCAGACCCGAGGCTGTGCGGCACGCCACTGTGACCTAGACCGTCACCCGCAGGTGATACGACTTCGGGCGCGTCAGCGCCTCGTATCCGACACGGGAGAGCGTCACGCCGCGGCCCGAGTCCTTGACGCCAGTCCACGCCAGCGCCGGATCGAGATAGTCGCAGCGGTTCATGAACACGGTGCCCGTCTCGAGCTCGTCGCCGAGCGCGAGGGCGGCCTCGGGGTCGCTCGTCCAGATCGACGCGGTGAGGCCGTAGCGGCTGTCGTTCATGCGCACCACCGCCTCGGCGTCGTCGGCCACGGGCATGATGCCGACCACCGGGCCGAAGCTCTCCTCGCTCATCACGCGCATGCCGTGGGTGACGTCCGACCAGCACCTGCGGCGCGAGGTACGGCGTGCCGGGGCGGTCGGCGGGGAATGCGCCGGGCTCGATCAGCGGGCGCGCGCCCATCGCCACCGCCTCCGCGATCTGCTCGCGCACGAGGTCCGCGCCGCGCGCGCGCGCCATCGGCCCGAGCGTGGTGGCGGGGTCGAGCGGGTCGCCGAGCCGGTACTCCTTCACCTTCGCCACGAAGGCCTCGACGAAGCGATCGAAGAGCGCGCGCTGCACGTAGATGCGCTCGATGCCGCAGCACGACTGGCCCGAGTTGAAGAACGCGCCGTCCACCACGTTCTCGACGGTGTGGTCGAAGGGCGCGTCGTGCGCGCACGTACGCGGGGTCCTTGCCGCCGAGCTCGAGGCCGGTGGCGATGAAGCGCTCGGCCGCGGCGTGCTGCACCGCGTGGCCGCCCTCGACCGAGCCGGTGAACGCCACGAAGTCGACCTCGGGGCTCCCGATCATGCGCGCCACCGCAGCGTGGTCGCAGTGCAGGATGCTGGAAGACGCCGCGCGGCAGGCCGGCCGCGGCGAACGCTTCGCTGAGACGCTCGGCGGCGAGCGGCGTCTGCTCGGAGTGCTTCAGGATCACCGTGTTGCCGGCGGCGAGCGCCGGCACGATCGCGTTCACCGCGGTGAGGAACGGGTAGTTCCACGGCGCGAGCACGAGCACCACGCCGAGCGGCTCGCGGCGCACGAAGCGGCGGAAGCCCGTCTTCGGCGCGCGGCACGATGTCGGCGAGCGCATCCGCCGCGATCGCGAGCATGTGGCGCGCGCGCTCCTCGAAGCCGCGCACCTCGCCGGGGCTCTGCGCGATCGGGCGGCCGATCTGGCGCGTGATCTCCTCGGCGATCGCGGGCCCGCGGGCGACGAAGGCGTCCACCGCGCGCGCGACGAAGGCGACCCGCTCGGCGACGGAGCGGCGCCGCCAGGCGCGCCCGCCGCCGCGCGCCGCAGCGAGCGCGGCGCGAACCTCGCGCTCGTCTGCGCGCGGCCGCTCGACGAGCACCCTCCCGTCCACGGGCGAAACCGTCCGCAGCCGGCCGCCGGTCCCATCCTGCATGGCCCGATCCTCGCTTCCTCCCCCGGGGCGGTCAACGAGAGGGGGCCTCGCCGGCCGAATCGGACCCCGAGGGGAAGAATGAAGTCGGACCCGGTGCCGACGCATCCCACTGCCTGCTAGATCCTGGGCCTTCGGGACGTCGCCCCCCCGCGGCCCATTCCGGGGGGAGGCGTTCGCTCATGCAGGCTCTGTGTCCGGTCGAACCCGTGGGCTTGAGCACGGACGCCCCCCTGACGCTCCTCGACGATCCCATCGAGCAATGGCTGCTCTGGGAGGAGCAGGCCAACCTGCACGGCTTCCGCACGAGCACCGAGCCGGTGCCGATCGAGGTCGCCGCCGTGCCGCGCAGCGCCGTCCAGGTGCGCATCGCGACCTGGCCGCCGGCCGAGATCCTCGAGCGCTTCGTGCGGCACGACCACGTGCTCTTCCCGCGCCATCCCGCTGAACCGCGACCCGTCGGTGAAGTTCTCGGACCTGCCGGCCACCGAGCGCTGGACGTGCCGCTACACGTCGTCGCGCACGCTGGTGGTGGTGGAGCCGCGCGAGAAGCGCGCTGTTCTCGGTGAAGCTCGCCACCGACCGCCCGCACCCCGACTTCCACCAGCCCGAGAAGACGCGGATGCGCGAAGAGGTGAACGACGCGCTGGTGTGGGTGGACCTGATGGCGCGCGTGGACGGCATGCTCGGTGCCGACCCGCACCTCCACGTGGTGAAGGAGGTGTTCGGCGTGCTCGTCCCGCGCAGCGAGACGGCGTACCTGGTGCGCGACCTGCGCGGCTTCCAGGACGGCCACTACTACCTGCCCGCGCTCAGCATCCCGTGGGTCGGGCGGCAGATCGCGCGCGCGCGCGACGAGCGTTTCGAGAGCTTCTGGGGCCGCCACTATGCCGAGGCCGTGGGCCGCGCGAAGGCGCGCTTCTTCCTGCGCTATGGGCTCCAGTTCGAGACGCCGAACCCGCAGAACGTGCTCGTGCAGCTCGACGGCCGGCATGCGCCCGACCGGCACGATCGTGCTCCGCGACCTCGGCGACGCGAACTGCGCCACCGACGCGCGAAGCTGCTCGCGACTGGCCGTGGACGGTGCTGCGCCACGACCTGCGCCCCGAGACGAAGAACTCCTTCTGGGCCTTCGCCGAGGCCGGCCCGAACAGCGTCGACGCCGCGACGCTCGAGGACTGGTACGCGCGACACGATCGCGTGTACTTCGACGAGCTCGCGAAAGCCTTCCCGCTCGCCGCGCCCGAGCCCGGCTGCGCCGACCTGCTCGCGCACTGGAGCAAGGCGCTGCGTGGAGCCAAGGGCAAGCGGGCCGTGCGCGAGGGCTTCTCGGCGCTGCTCCAGCGCCCGGTGCTCGCGGCGGGCTAGAGCGAATCTCACAAATCACTCCCGTCGCCGGGCACGCGTCTTCGACCGTCTGGCTGCGTTGCGCTCCCTGCGCCGTAGCTCTCGCTACGGCTCGGTCGCGCGCCTTGCCAGCCGGCCGAATCCACGCGCCGGGCTCGGTCCGGATTTATGAGATGAGCTCTAGGCGAAGAGCGGCGGCCGACGGCTCGCCCAGGGCGCGGCCTCTTCGAGCTGCGCGGCGACCCGGAACAGCAGGTCTTCGCGCCCGAGGCGCGCCACCAGCTGCACGCCCATCGGCAGGCCGTCCGCGGTCCAATGGAGCGGCAGCGAGAGCGCCGGATGGCCGGTGACGTTGAAGGGCTCGGTGAAGGCCAGGTGCCGAGCCATGCGATCCAGCAGCGTGTAGGGATCGAGCACGGCGCCGTCGAGATACGCCAGCAGCGGCGGCGGATCCGGCACGGTGGGCGTCACCAGCAGGTCGAAGCCGCTCGCGAACCACGACGACACGCGCACCGCCCAGGCCTGCTGCGCGGCGGCCGCCTCGAGGTACTCCTCGGGGCTCACGCTCGGGCCGTGCGGGTCGGCCACCGTCCACAGATACGGCTCGACGTCCTCCTCGACGACCGGCCGGCCCAGCATGCGGCCGAGCTCGCGCAGGCAGAGGCGGTACTCGACGGGGCCGAACACGAGGCCCTGCCAGGCACGCTCCTCTTCGAACAGCGCCTCGGGGCCCGAAGGCTCGACCGCGTGGCCGAACGCTTCCAGCAGGCGCGCGGCGCCCTCCGCCGCGGCCACGGCCTCGGGGTGCGCCCGGCCGCCCGGCATATCGGTGAGGACGCCGACGCGCAGGGTGCCCGGGTCGGCGCCGACCTCCTTCGCGAAGGGCTGGGCCGGCGGCGGGAGGCGGTAGAGATCACCCGGCTCGTTGCCGTGCACGGCGTCGAGCAGCGCGGCGGCGTCGCGCACGCTCTTCGTCACCGCGAAGCCCGCCAGGGTGCGGCCGATCGTGGTGGGCTCGAGCGCGATGCGCCCGCGCGAGGGCTTGAGGCCGACCAGCCCGCACCAGGCGGCGGGGATGCGGATCGAGCCCGCGCCGTCGTTGGCGTGGGCGAGCGGCACGATGCCGGCGGCCACCGCCACGCAGGAGCCGCCCGACGAGCCCCCCGGCGTGTGCAGCGGGTTCCACGGATTGTGCGCGGGCCCGAACGCAAGGGGCTGCGTGGTGGACTGGAGCCCGAACTCGGGCGTCTTCGCGGTGGCGATGGGAACGAGGCCGGCGAGCCGGAAGCGGCGCGCCAGGTACGTCTCGGCGGGCGCCTTGTAGCCGATGTCGCGCAGCGCGCGGTTGCCGGCGTAGTAGGGCTGGCCGGCGAAGCAGGCGCCGAGGTCCTTCATCACGAAGGGCACGCCGGCGAAGGGTGCGGCGGGGTCCACCTCGCGCAGCTCCGCGCGGGCGTGCTCGAAGAGCGGCGCCGCCATCGCGCCGAGCACGGGGTCGAGGCGCTCGAGCCTCTCGATCGCCGCCGCCACCAGCTCGCCGCGGCCGACGTCGCCGCTCCGGAGGGCGGCGGCCTGCGCGGTGGCATCGAGTGCGGCGAGGTCGGTCATCGGGCTCCAGATCCTAGGGGGCTTCTGCCGGGCTCTCCGGCAGCGCGAAGGCGAGCAACGCGTCGCCCGGCTGCGACCAGCCGTGGCCGCCCGCGGCAACTACGACGAACTGCCTTCCATTCTGTCGCAGCCGATAGGTGATGGGTGACGAATTTGCGGTGTACGGAATGCGGAAACGCCAGATTTCGTCGCCGCTCGAGGCGTCGAAGGCGCGGAAGAACTTGTCGGTGGTCGCGCCGATGAAGACGAGGCCGCCCGCCGTGGCGAGCGGACCGCCGAGGTTCGGCGCGCCGAGATCGAACCAGAGCGGCCAGGGCGCCTGGTCGCGCGTGGTCCCGAGCGAGACCTCCCAGCGCGTCTCGCCGCTCGCGAGGTCCACAGCCTGGAGCGTGCCCCAGGGCGGCGGCACGCAGGGCGCCCCGAAGCTCGAGAGCAGCGGCCCGCGCGACAGGGCGTACGGCGCGCCCGCCATCGGGTAGAGCTCGTTCGGGTAGACGGCGCCCGCGAAGTCGAGCGTCTCGGCCTCGGCGCGCGGGATCAGCTTCGCCACGGTCGGCGCGCGCATCGAGTTCACGTAGGCGATGCCCGTGCTCGGGATCGAGCGCGATGCCGCCCCAGTTCGGGCCGCCCGCGTTGCCGGGATACACGATCGAGCCCTCGAGGCTCGGCGGCGTGAAGATGCCGTCGTTGCGGATCTGCTCGAGCTTCTTGCGGCAGTCGCGACGGTCGATCGGCGTGAAGCCCCAGGCCGACTCCGGCGGCAACCCGCACCGGGATCAGCGGCGGCGGATGCGTCGGGAAGGGCTGGGTCGGCCGAGAGCTTCTCGCCCGGGCACGCCGTCGTGCGCGACCGGCTGCTCCTCCACCGGGTAGAGCGGCTGGCCCGTCTCGCGGTCGAGCAGGAACAGGAAGCCCATCTTCGTGATCTGCGCGACGCCGGGCCGGCCGTCGCCGACGCCTGCGGATCTGGAAGAGAGACCGGCTGCGCCGGCACGTCGTAGTCCCAGACGTCCTGGTGCACGGTCTGGAAGCGCCAGACCACCTGCCCCGTCTCGGCCGAGAGCGCGACCACCGAGCTGCCGTAGTAGTCGAGCCCGTGGCGGATCGCGTTGAAGACGTCGGGCGACGGGTTGCCCATCGGCACGAAGACGAGGCCGCGTTCCGGATCGCCCGAGAGCGGCGCCCATGCGTTCGGTGTGCCGGGCGTGTAGCGCCCGTCCGTCGGCGCGGGGGTGCCCGGCGGGATCGGGTCGAAGGCCCAGCGCAGCGCGCCCGTCCGCGGGTCGAAGCCGCGGATCACGCCGGAGGGCGCATCCACCCGCAGGTTGTCCTGCACCAGCCCGCCCACCACGACCACGTCGCCGAGCACGAGCGGCGGCGAGGTGACGTAGGCCTCCCAGCGCGGCGCGTCGGCGAAGCCCTGGCGCAGGTCCACCCGGCCATGGCTCCCGAAGTCCGGGCACGGCTCGCCGGTGGCGGCGTCGAGGGCGATCAGCTCCGAGTCGATCGTGGCGGTGAAGATGCGTTCGCTGCAGGCGCTCACGGCGCCGCCCGCATCCTTCCACCAGGAGACGCCGCGACACACCAGCGGGTACGGACCGCCGAGCTTCCTGTTCTGGAGCTTCGGGTCGAAACGCCAGCGCTCTGCGCCCGTCTCGGGGTCGAGCGCGAAGACCTTGTTCAGCCCCGAGCAGTAGTAGAGCGTGCCGTTCGGCACGATCGCGCGCGCCTGGAACGAAGTCCGGCTGGTGTCGCCGCTGCCGTCGGAGATGTCGCCCGAGTGGTGCTCCCAGGCGACCGCGAGCGCAGCCACGTTCTCGGGCGTGATCTGGCGTCAGCGGCGACCAGGCGAGTGGCGTCCTTGCCGTTGCCATAGTCGGGCCAGTCGGCCACGGGCCCGCTGAAGTCGAGCACCGGCGGCGGTGCAGGCTTCTCGCAGCCGAGCGCGAGCGCCGTGACGAGACCGAGGACGAAGTGACGCGATCGCACGGAGCCTCCGCGAAGCGCGCGGAGGCTAGCTTATGCTCCGCCGCCGGAGGCCCCAGATCGATGCGTCGTCGCGCCCTCTTCTGCACAGCTTTCGTCCTCGCGAGCGGGCTCGCCTGCGCATCGGAGCCGCCGCCGCAGGTGCCGAGCACGCGATCCGAACACGCTGCGACACCTGCCGGCGGGCGACGTGATCGGCAGCGCGGGCCGCTACGGCGGCCACGCCTGGCTCGGCCTTCCCTACGCCGAGCCGCCGCATGGGCGAGCTGCGCTGGCGCGCGCCGCAGGCGCCGCTGCCGCTGGACGGCACCCGCGAGGCGCTCGCCTTCGGCGCCGCGCTGCCCGCAGCTCGCGAGCCCCCTCGGCGGCGACGACTCCGCCGCGCCGGGCACGCTGGTCGGCAGCGAGGACTGCCTCTACCTCGACGTCTACGCGCCCGCCTTCCCGCCCGACGCAGGTGCCGAGCGGCGCGGCGCGGCTGCCCGTCATGGTCTGGATCCACGGCGGCGGCAACACGATCGGAGCCGCGCAGCAACTACGACGGCAGCCGGCTCGCGGCGACGCACGGCCTGGTCGTGGTGACGATCAACTATCGGCTCGGCGCCGCTCGGCTGGTTCCGGCACGCGGCGCTGCGCGAGGGGCGCGACCGCGACGAGGCCTCGGGCAACTTCGGCACCCTCGACCAGCATCCGCGCGCTCGCGTGGGTGCAGGACAACGTCGCCGCCTTCGGCGGCGACCCGGGCAACGTCACGATCTTCGGCGAGTCCGCGGGCGGCCAGGACGTGCTCGCGCTGCTCGTCTCGCCGCTCGCCGGCGGCCTGTTCCACCGCGCGATCGTCCAGAGCGGCGGCACCTGGAGCTACTCCCCGGCCGAGGCCGAGCACGCCGTCGACGCCGCGGAGCCCGGCTCTCGGCAGAGCTCCGAGGAGATCCTGCTCAGTCTGCTCCAGCGCGAGGGGCGCGCGAGCGACCGCGTCGCCGCCAGCCGGGCGCTCGCGACGATGCGGCCGGTCGAGGTCGCCACGTTCCTGCGCGGCCTGTCCGTCGCGCGCCTGTTCGCGGCGTACACCGCCGACGGCACCCGCCGCTACGACCCGCCGCGCGTGTTCCGCGACGGCGCGGTGCTGCCGGACGAGCCGATCCCGCAGCTCCTTGCGCGCCCCGGCGGGGCCCACGCGATGCCCGTGATGCTCGGCAGCAACCGCGACGAGCAGCGGCTCTTCGCCTTCCTCGACCCGAGGCAGGTGCGGCGCTGGTTCGGGCTGCCGCGCGCGAAGGATCTCGCCGCGCTACGAGCGCGACGCCGGCTACCGCTCGCGCGCGTGGAAGGTCACCGGCGTGGACGATCCCGCGCGCGCGCTCGCCGCGGCGCAGCCCGGCCGCGTCTTCGCGTATCGCTTCGACTGGGACGAGGAGCCCACCGTGTTCGGGTCGGATCTCTCCAAGCTGCTCGGCGCCGCCCACGGCATGGAGATCGGCTTCGTCTTCGGGCACTGGCAGTTCGGCCGGGAGGGCCGCGTGCTGTTCGACGCCGAGAACGAGCCCGGCCGCGCGGCGCTGGCGGCGGCCATGATGTCCTACTGGGCCGAGTTCGCGGCGCACGGAGACCCGGGCCGCGGACGCGACGGCTCGCTGCCGCGCTGGGCGCCGTGGCAGGAGGACGGCGAGAAGTACGCCGTGCTCGACACGCCGGCCGGCGGCGGCGTGCGCATGTCGACCTCGAGCGAGCGGCTCGCGGACGTGACGGCCGCGGTCCTCGCCGACCCGAGCTTCGCGGACGAGGACGAGCGCTGCGAGGTGCTGGGCCGGCTCGCGGACTGGGCGCGCGAGCAGTCCGTCGAGAGCCCCTTCGCGAGCGCCGACGCGGAGCGCTGCGCGGCCGTGGTCCCTGCCGACGTAGGTGGGTAGGATCCGGCCCCGCATGGCAGCCGCCGAGCACGAGCGCCCCCTCGATTTCATTCGCGAGATCGTGCGCGACGACCTCGCCGCCGGGCGCCATCGCCGCATCGTCACCCGCTTCCCACCCGAGCCGAACGGCTACCTCCACATCGGGCACGCGAAGGCGATCTGCCTCGACTTCACGCTCGCGGCGGAGCACGGCGGCCGCTGTCACCTGCGCTTCGACGACACCAACCCGGCGGCCGAGGAGACCGAGTTCGTCGAGTCGATCCAGGCGGACGTCCGCTGGCTCGGCTTCGACTGGGGCCCGCATCTCTACTTCGCTTCGGACTACTTCGAGCAGCTCTACGCCTTCGCCACGGAGCTGATCCGGCGCGGCAAGGCCTTCGTGTGCGAGCTCTCCTCCGAGGAGATCGAGGCGCACCGCGGCACGCTCACCGAGCCCGGGCGGCCGAGCCCGTGGCGCGAGCGGCCGGTCGCCGAGAACCTCGACCTGTTCGGCCGCATGCGCGCCGGCGAGTTCGCGCCCGGCCGCTACGTGCTGCGCGCGAAGATCGACATGGCCTCCCCGGTGCTGCCGATGCGCGACCCGATCCTCTATCGGATCGTGGACGCCGCCCACCACCGCACCGGGCGCAGCTGGCCGATCTACCCGATGTACGACTTCGCGCACTGCCTCTCGGACGCGATCGAGGGCATCACGCATTCGCTCTGCACGATGGAGTTCGTCGATCACCGCCCGCTCTACGACTGGATCCTGGCGGCGCTCGACCTGCCCGAGCCGCGCCCGCGTCAGATCGAGTTCGCGCGCGGCAACCTCTCGCACACCGTGATGAGCAAGCGGCTGCTCAAGCGGCTGGTCGAGGAGCAGCACGTCTCGGGCTGGGACGACCCCCGCATGCCCACGCTCGCCGGAGCGCGCCGGCGCGGCTACCCCGCAGCCGCGCTGACGAGCTTCTGGGAGGGCGTCGGCATCGCCCGCCGCGACAACCTGATCGAGCTCGCGCGCCTCGAGTTCGCGGTGCGCGAGGAGCTCAACAAGACCGCGCCGCGACGCATGGCCGTGCTGCGGCCCATCAAGCTGGTGATCGAGAACTACCCCGAGGGCCGGAGCGAGGAGCTCGAGGCCGTAAACAACCCCGAGGATCCGGCCGCCGGCACGCGCAAGCTGCCCTTCTCGCGCACGCTGCTGATCGAGGCCGAGGACTTCGAGGCCGAGCCGCCGAAGGGCTTCCATCGCCTCGCGCCCGGGCGCGAGGTGCGGCTGCGGTACGCGTACTTCGTCACCTGCACCGGCTTCGATCGCGACCCGGCCAGCGGCGCGATCCGCGAGGTGCGCTGCACCTACGACCCCGCCACGCGCGGCGGTGACGCGCCCGACGGGCGCAAGGTGCGCGGCACCATCCACTGGCTCTCGGCGGAGCACGCGGTGCCCGCCGAGGTTCGCCTCTACGACGTGCTGTTCTCGCTGGCCAATCCGATGGACGTGCCCGAGGGCACCGACTACCTGGCCTCGCTCAACCCGCGTTCGCTCGAGCGCGTGCGGGAGGCCTGGCTCGAGCCCTCCCTTGCCGAAGCCACGCCCGGCGACCGCGTGCAGTTCGAGCGCATCGGCTACTTCTGCCTCGATCCCGACTCGACGGAAGCCGCGAAGGTCTGGAACCGCACCGTCACCCTGCGCGACAGCTGGGCCAAGATCGCGAGCAAGAAGCCCGTCGGATAAGTTCCCAACGTTCGGACGCCGCAACTGGCGACGAGATAGGCTGGCCCCGGGTGCGGGCGGCGTCCTAGAGGTACTCCATGATCGGCGAGATCAAGGTCATCAGCGGCAGCGCCCATCCCGAGCTGGCCCGCGACATCTGCAAGCACCTCGGCATCGACCTCTGCCGCTCGACGGTGGTGCGCTTCTCGAACGAGAACATGCTCGTGCAGATCGAAGAGAACGTGCGCGAGGCGGACGTCTTCGTGATCCAGCCCTCCTGCACGCCGGTCTCGGACGGCATCCTCGAGCTGCTCATCACGATCGACGCGCTGAAGCACGCCTCGGCCGGCCGCATCACCGCCGTGCTGCCGTACTTCCCGTACGCGCGCTCCGACAAGAAGGATCGCCCGCGCATCTCGATCACGGCGCGCCTGATGGCCGACCTGCTCCAGACCGCGGGCGCCGACCGCGTGCTCACCATGGACCTCCACTCGCCGCAGGTGCAGGGCTTCTTCCGCATTCCCGCCGACCAGCTCCAGGCGGCGCCGATCCTGTGCGACTACCTGCGCCAGAGCCGCGACCTCACCAACTACGTGCTGGTGGCCGGCGACGTGGGCGAGTCCAAGGAAGTGGGCAACTACGCGAACCGCCTGAACCTGCCGATCGCGATCGTGGACAAGCGCCGCGACGGCGACGACGAGCGCGCGCGCGCCACGAACCTGATCGGCGACGTCGAGGGCAAGGTCGCACTGATCATCGACGACGAGGTGGCGAGCGGCGGCACCCTGATCGAGGCGGCGCGCTTCGTGCTCGACCGCGGCGCCACGGCGGTGGAGGCGTGCGTCGTGCACCCGGTCCTGTCGGGCCGCGCGGTCGAGCGGATCGACGAGTCTCCGCTGCGCCAGCTCGTCGTGACCGACACGATCCCGCTCGCGCCGCCGAAGCGGATCGACAAGATCCACGTGCAGTCCGTGGCGCGGCTCTTCGCGGACGCGATCCAGGCGATCCACGACGGCTCGAGCGTCTCGCGGCTCTTCCGCTAGCAAGCGGGCGCTTCGCCCGGCGCGCAGTGAGCCGAAGGCGAACGGAGTCACGACAGCTGAGCCGGGTGCTTCGCCCGGCGCGCAGCGAGCGGAGCGAGCGAAGGAACGAGCTAGAGCGGCTCGGACGGGTCCAACACCTCGGACACCACCGCCAGGCCGTCGGCGAGCTCGCTCAGCATCTTCTCGAGCGCGACCTGTTGGTTCTCCGAAGGCGTGGGGAAGACGAGCGCGGCCTTGCCGCCGGCGCCGGTGCGCAGCACGCGGGCGCGCAGCACCAGCGGCACGTCGCCGGCCTGCGAGTGCAGCGCCAGCTGGAGCTCCTCGCCCGCGGTGAGGCCGATCGCGTTCTCGACCTGCATGCCGCCCACCGAGAGGTCGCGGCCGAGCAGCACGCGCGGCAGGCCTCGGCCGCGCGCGATCACGCGCCGTCCGAACCAGCGGCGCTCCGAGGCTCGGCGTTCGCCGTTGGGATTCTCGCGCGGCGGCGAGAGGATCTGACCCACCGCCGCGTGGAGCCGGTCGCTCGTGCGCGGCGAGAGCTCGCGGAAGCGCAGCGCGATGTCGCACACGCCGGTCGGCTCGCCGCGCACCGACTCGGCGCGCGCCACTTCGCCGCGCACCGGCAGGGGGAAGCGGCCGCCGAAGCCGGCGGGCAGCACGATCCACAGGCTGCCGTGCGCCGTCACCGGCTCCGGGCAGCGCAGCCGGCAGCCGGTGATCGAGAGATCCACGAGCAGCGCTTCGAAGCTGCGCAGCCCGACCGCCGCGCGCACCAGTCGGCGCACGGGCACGCGCAACGCGAGGCGCCGCTCGGGCGGAGTCTTCGAGATGTGCTCGGGCTGGGCCATGGCGGGGGACGCGGCACGCGCGCCCCGCCCTTATCGGCAAGTCGTGATTTCCCCTGAGTGGGGACCCCCGCCTTGGACGCCGCAACCGGCGACGAGGCAGGCCGCCAGCGGATGCGGGCGGCGTGGCGCTACGCGGGGGCCGAGCGCAGGGCCGCAACCGGCGACGAGGCAGGCCGCCGGCAGATGCGGGCGGCGTGGCGCTACGCGGGGGCCGAGCGCAGGGCGGCAACCGGCGACGAGGCAGGCCGCCAGCGGATGCGTGCGGCGTGGCGCTACGCGAGGGCCGAGCGCAGGGCCGCAACCGGCGACGAGGCAGGCCGCCGGCGGATGCGTGCGGCGTGGCGCTACAGCAGCGCCGCCCGCAGGGCGGCGACCGCGTCGTCCACGGCCGTCCGGGCCACCTGCGCGAGCAGGCCCATCGAGAAGAAGCCGTGGATGGCGCCGTCGTAGCGCTTCAGGCGGGTCGGGACGCCCGCCCGCTGGAGCCGCTCCGCGTACGCCTCGCCCTCGTCGCGCAGCGGGTCGTACTCCGCGGTGAGCACGAAGGCCGGCGGCAGGCCCGCGAGGTCCTTGGCGCGCAGCGGCGAGGCGTAGGGCTCCTCGCGCCGCGCGGGCTCGGGCACGTAGTGGTCCCAGAACCACTCCATCGCCTTCGTGCGTGAGCAGGTAGCCCTCCGCGTTCTCGCGATAGGACGCGCGCGTGAAGTCGCGCGTCGGTGACCGGGTAGATCAGCAGCTGATGGCGCAGCGCCGGGCCGCGCCGGTCGCGCGCCATCAGCGCGACCACCGCCGTGAGGTTGCCGCCCGCGCTGTCGCCGCCGACCGCGATGCGCGTCGGGTCGACGCCGAGCTCGGCCGCGTGCTCGGCCACCCACTTCGTCGCCGCGAAGCAGTCCTCCGCCGCCGCGGGGTAGCGGTGCTCGGGCGCGAGCCGGTAGTCCACCGAGACGACCACGCAGCCGGCGCGGTTGGCGAGGTCGCGGCAGGACCCGTCGTGCGTCTCGAGGCTGCCGATCACCCAGCCGCCGCCGTGGAAGTAGACGAGCGCGGGGAACGGCGCCTTGCCCTCGGGCCGGTAGATGCGCAGCGGGATCGCGCCTTCGGGGCCGGCGACCTTCCGATCCTCTACGGCCGCGATCTTCACCTCGGGGCGTGGCAGCTGCATCTGGTCGTAGAACGCGCGCGCCTGTGCGACCGGGAGCTCGTGCAGCTCCGGTCCCGGGTTCGCGGCCAGCTGGTCGAGGACGAGCTTCAGTCCGGGATCGAGCGGCATGGGCACCCTCCGTGGTGGCGAACGAGAGTACGCCGGTACACCTTGGCGCGCATGCAATACCTGTCCGTCGAGGAAGGCGTCGCGCAGCGAGGGCTCCGGCTGGTGGTCACGCGCGGCGTGCCGGGGCCGTGGGGCGAGCTGGCGAAGGCGATCCTGCACGTGAAGCGGCTGCCCTACGCGGCGGTGGCGCAGGAAGCGGGCAGCGACGACGCCGCGCTCGTGCGCTGGACCGGCGCAGCGAACGCGCCCACCGCGGTGTGGAACGACGAGCCCGCGCGCATCGACCGGGGCGGCATCCTGTTTCTCGCCGAACGGCTCGCGCCCGAGCCGCCGCTGCTGCCGCAGGACGCGCGCGAGCGCGCGCTCTGCCTCGGCCTCTGCGACGCGATCGCGGGCGAGAGCGGCTTCGGCTGGTGCCGGCGCCTGATGATGGTGGCCCTGATGATGAAGGCGCCCACACTGCCGCCGCCGCTGCTCGAGCTGCGCACGCGCCTCGCGTGGCGTTACGGGTGGAGCGACGCGGCCGGCGCGGCCGCGCCTGCGCGCTGCGCCGAGGTGCTCGGGCTGCTCGCGCGGCAGCTCCACGCGCAGGCGACGCGTGGCAGCCGCTATCTCGTGGGAGACGCGCTCAGCGCCGCCGACCTCACCTGGGCCACCTTCGCGGTGCTCGTGCGCCCGCTGCCGCACGACGTCTGCCCGATGTCGGCCCAGACGCGCGCCATGTACGAGGCGAAGCACCCGGCCGTCGAGGCGGCGCTCGATCCCGTGCTGCTCGCGCATCGCGACTTCGTGTACGAGCGGCACCTCGTGCTGCCGCTCGACTTCTGAGGAGGCAGCGTGCACGACCTGCGCGGCAAGGTGGCGGTGGTGACGGGCGGTGCGAGCGGGATCGGCCTCGCGCTCGCGAAGCGGCTCGGCACCGAGGGGATGAAGCTCGTGCTGGCGGACGTCGAGCCGGCGGCGCTCGCGGGCGCCGTGAAGACGCTCGAGCAGGCGGGCGTCGAGAGCATCGCGGTGCCGACGGACGTCGCGCGCGCCGACGCCGTGGCGGCGCTGGCCGAGCGCACGCTCGACGCCTTCGGCCGGGTGCACGTCGTCTGCAACAACGCCGGCGTCTTCGCGGGCGGGCTCTCGTGGGAGGCGCCCGTCTCGGACTACGAGTGGGTGCTCGGCGTGAACACCTGGGGCGTGATCCACGGCGTACGCACCTTCGTGCCGATCCTGCTGCGGCAGGGCGAGCCGGCGCACGTCGTGAACACCGCCTCGATGGCGGCGCTCACGAGCGGCCCGCTCTCGGCCGCGTACTTCATGAGCAAGCACGCGGTGCTCGCGCTCAGCGAGAGCCTGTTCCTCGAGCTCCGGCAGAGGAATGCAAAGGTCGGCGTCTCGGTCGTGTGCCCCGAGCTGATCGCCACGCGCATCGGCGACGCGGATCGGAACCGCCCGCTGCACCTGAAGCGCGGCGACGCACCGGCGTCCCCGGAGCGCGATCTCGTCGAGAACGCGATCCGCGCGGCCACGCGGAGCCAGGGCATCGCCCCCGACGTGATCGCCGAGCGCACGCTCCGGGCGATCCGTGACGAGCGCTTCTACGTGCTCGCACCGGAAGGCGACCCGTGGCGCGCGGCGTGCCACGCGCGCTTCGACGCGATCCGGAGCGAGCGCAACCCGGGAATGCCTCCGAGCTGAGCGGGGACGCGGGCTGCTAGCCGTCGAGGCCGAGGCGGCGCGCGATGATCACCTTCATGATCTCGTTCGTGCCTGCATAGATGGACTGCACCGCGGCGTCGCAGTAGTCGGTGGAGATCGGGTACTCCTCCATGAAGCCGTAGCCGCCATGGAGCTGGAGGCACTCGACCGCCACCTTCTTCTGGAGGTCGGTGGTCCACCACTTGGCCATGCTGACCTCCTTCACGATCTCCTCGCCACGGACGTGCGCCGCGAGCAGCTTGTCCACGAACGCCTGCCCGAGCTCGTACTCCGTCTCGAGCTCGGCCAGCTTGAACTGCGTGTTCTGGAAGCGCGCGATCGGCTTGCCGAAGGCCTGGCGCTCCTTCACGTAGGCGAGCGTGTCGTCGAGCGAGCGCCGCACCGAGGCCATCGACGAGACGCCGATGCACAGCCGCTCCTGCTGGAGCTTCTCCATGAGCAGCTTGAAGCCCTGCCCTTCCTGGCCGAGCAGGTTCGCCACGGGGACGCGGCAGTCCGCGAACGACATCTCGCTCGTGTCCTGCCCCTTGAGACCGATCTTCGGGAGCTTGCGCCCGCGCTGGAAGCCGGGCGTCTTCGTCTCGACCAGCAGCAGGCTGATGCCATCGTGACGCTTCGCGGGATCCGTCTTCGCCACGACGATCACGAGGTCGCAGTTCTGGCCGTTCGAGATGAACGTCTTGGCGCCGTTCACGACGTAGTGATCGCCCTGCCGGATCGCGCGCGTCTGCACGTTCGCGAGGTCCGAGCCCGTGCCGGGCTCGGTCATGCCGATCGCGACGAGGCAATCGCCCGCGATGCCGGGCACGAGCCAGCGCCGCTTCTGCTCCTCGGTGCCGTAGCTGGTGAGGTACGGCAGGCAGATGTCGGTGTGGAGCGAGGCCTGCACCGCGTGCGCGCGATGGGTTGCAAGCTCTTCCATCACGATCGCGTCGTATAGGAAGTCGGCGCCCGCGCCGCCGTACTCGACGGGCTGGTTCGCGCCGAGGTAGCCCTCCTCGCCCATCCGCTTCCAGATCGCGCGCGGCGTGATGCCGGCCTCGTTCCACTCGATGATGTGCGGCTCGATCTCGGTCGTTACGAAGCGGCGGAACTGCGCGCGGAACAGGTCGTGCTCGTCGCCGAAGATCTCGCGTCGCATGGCCCGAGCCTAGCGTCCTCGTGGTCCACTCCGCCGGATGCACGCCGCACGCATCCGCCGGCGGCCTTCCTCGTGGTCAGTTGCGGCGTCCCAAGCCCGGGAAGTCGGCCAGCAGGCGAGGCTTCACCACGCTCGTCCAGAGCGCGTAGCCGCGCGTCGAGAGATGGAGGCCGTCGAAGCGGAAGAGGTCGCGCGCGGGCGGCTCGCCGGTCGCGAGCATGGGCGTCGCGACGTCCAGGAACGCGAGCCGCCGGTCGGCGGCCGCCAGCGCGGCGATCGCCGCGTTCGCCTTCGCCTGCTCCGGCCAGCGCGCCCAGCGCATGCGCGAGGGCTTGATCGAGAGGTAGTAGATGCGCACATCGGGCACATAGGAGTGCACGAGCTCCGCGAACGTCTGGAAGTCGCGCACCACGTCGTCGGCCGTCTTGCCGGTGCGCTCGTCGAGGTCGTTGTCGCCCGCGTAGAGCACGACCGCGCGCGGCCGGTAGTGGATCACGGTGCGATCGGCGAAGTGGATCACGTGCGTGAGCTGCGAGCCGCCGAAGCCGCGGTTGATCACCGGCAGCGGCGCCATGTCCTCGGCGAGCGTCGTCCAGAGCCGGATCGAGGAGCTGCCGACGAAGACGATCGGACGATCGGGCGGCGCGTGCGCGCGATCGGCGGCCTCGAAGGCTGCGATCTCGTCCTCGAAGAACGCCGGATCCTGGCTCGCGCGCCCGTACCAGTCGAGCCAGGCCCGCACGCCGAGCCAGCCCGCGAGCGCGAGCCCGACGAGCACGGCAAGGCCGATCGCGAGACGTCGCATCTGTGCCTGGTTCCTTCGCTCGCCCCGCTCGCCGCGCGCTTTGCTTGCTCAGCCGACCCGCACCAGCAGCTTCCCGGTGTTCCCGCCCGTGAACAGGCGCCGGAACGCGGCCGGCGTGTGCTCGAGGCCGTCCACCACGTCTACCTTGCTGCGCAGCTTCCCCTCGGCCTTCCACTGGCCGAGCTTGGCGACGGCCTCGGGGAAGCGCGGCACGTAGTCGAGCACGAGGAAGCCTTCCATGTGCGCGTGCTTCATGACGAGCTGCATCAGGTTGCGCGGGCCGGGCGGCGGCGCCTCTTCGGTGTATGTCGAGATCGCGCCGCACAGCGAGATGCGCGCGCCGCGGTTGAGCTGGAGCAGCACGGCGTCGAGAATCTCGCCGCCGACGTTGTCGAAGTAGACGTCGACGCCCTTCGGGCAGGCCGCGGCCAACGCCTTGCCGATGTCGCCGCGCTTGTAGTCCACGGCGGCGTCGAAGCCGAGGTCCTGGACCAGCCAGCGACACTTCTCGGGGCCGCCCGCGATGCCCACCACGCGACAGCCGACGATCTTGGCGATCTGGCCCACCACCGAGCCCGTCGCGCCCGCCGCGCCCGACACCACCACGGTCTCGCCCGCCTTCGGCTTCGTCACGTCGAGCAGGCCGAAGTATGCGGTGAGGCCGGTGATGCCGAACACGCTCACGGCGTCCTCGGGCGAGACGCCCGGCGGCACCGCGTTCATGCGGCGCCCGCCGCCGTCCGCGATCGTGTACTCCTGCCAGCCCACCAGCCCCGTCAGCAGCTGGCCCTTCGTGTAGTGCGGCGAGCGGCTCTCGATCACCTCGCCGACGCCGCTCGAGCGCACCACCTCGCCGAGCGGGATCGCCGGCAAGTACGTGTCGTACTTCATCCAGCCCTGTTGCGTGGGATCGAGCGACAGGTAGAGGTTCCGCACCAGCGCCTCGCCCTCCGCGGGCTCCGGGGCGGGCTCTTCGACGAGCTTCATGCAGTCGGGGGTCACCTCGCCCTTCGGACGCTTCACGAGCACGATCTTGCGGTTGATGCGCTGGGGCATGGGCTCCTCCCTCGGGTCACGGGCGCGAACGCTCGCCGAACATCGCACAGGCCGCTCTGCGCTGCCGGCGCGCCTTCGTTACCGTACGTCCTTTCGAAGGAGCCGGTGGATGGATTTCTCGCTCGCGGAGGAGCAGGAGCTGCTGCAGGAGACGGTGCGCGGCTTCGTCGCGAAGGAATGTCCACCGCAGAAGGTGCGCGCGATCTTCGACGGCGACCGGCAGGAGGTGCTCGCGCTCTGGAAGGGCCTCGCCGAGATGGGCATCGCCGGCCTGGTCGTGCCCGAGGCGCACGGCGGCGCGGGCCTCGAGCTGCTCGAGCTCGCGCTCGTGGCCGAAGAGCTGGGCCGCGGCGCGGTGCCGGTGCCGTTCCTCGGCCATGCGCTCGCGACGCTCGCGCTCGCGCACGGCGGCAGCGCCGCGCAGCAGGCGAAGTGGCTGCCGCGGCTCGCGTCGGGCGAGGTGCGAGCGAGCGTGGCGCTCGCCGAGGCGGGCGCGCGCTGGCTGCCGGAGCAGTGGAGCGCGGAGCTGGCGAACGGCCGCATCCGCGGCAGCAAGGACTTCGTACCCGAGGCCGAGGGAGCGGAGCTGTTCGTGGTGGGCTGCGGCGGCGGCGGGCTCGCGCTCGTCGAAGCGGGGACCGGCGTGCGCGTCACGCCCGAGCCCACGCTCGACCGCGGGCGGCCGCTCGCGACGCTCGCGCTCGACGGCGCCGTGGCCGAGCCGCTCGCCGCCGGCGGCGCCGCACGCGCTCTTCGACGCCGCGAGCGTGCTGCTCGCGGCCGACGCCTTCGGCGCCGCGCATCAGCTCGTGCGCATGACCACGGCGCTACGTCCAGACGCGCCAGCAGTTCGGCCAGCCGCTCGGCCAGTTCCAGGCCGTGAAGCACCAGCTCGCGAACATGGCGCTCGACGTCGATCCGACGCGCGGGCTCTGGTGGTACGCCGCGCACGCATTCGACCACGCGCCGGCCGAGGCGCCGCGCGCGGCGGCGCTCGCGAAGGCGCACATCACCGACCGCGCCCAGCAGGTGGCGCGCGACGCGGTCGAGGCGCACGGCGGCATCGGCTTCACCTGGGAGTCCGACGTCCACATCTGGTTCAAGCGCGTGATGTTCGACCGACTCTGGCTCGGCGCGCCCGAGCTGCACCGCGAGCGCTTCGCGGAGATCGAAGGATGGTGAGAGGATGAATCTCCAGTTCGGTGAGAAGTACGAGAAGCTGCGCGCGGACGTCCGCGCGTTCTGCGCGCAGAGCTGGCCGCTCACGGGCGCCGAGGCGCGGCTCCCGGAGCGCGAGCAGGCGATCGCGTGGCGCAAGCGCGCGCTCGCGGCGGGCTTCCTCCACCGCACGGTGCCGAGGGCGTACGGCGGCGCGGGCCTCGAGCCCGACGTGATGGCCGAGACGGTGATCCGTTCGGAGCTCGACCGCGCGGGCGTACCGCACCGCGGCTCCGTGCAGGGCACGCACATGCTCGTGCCGACCCTGCTCGAGTGCGGCACCGAGGAGCAGCGCCGCGAGTACATCCCGCCGACGCTCACCGGCGAGATGACCTGGTGCCAGGGCTACAGCGAGCCGGGCTCGGGCAGCGATCTCGCCTCGCTCCAGTCGCGCGCCGAGCTGGTCGGCGACGAGTGGGTGCTGAACGGCCAGAAGATCTGGACCAGCCAGGCCACCGAGTCCGACATGATGTTCGGCCTGTTCCGCACCGAGCCCGACGCGCAGAAGCACGCGGGCATCTCGTACCTGCTCATCCCCATGAAGACGCCGGGCATCGACGTGCGCCCGCTGCACGATGATGCAGGGCGGCGTGGACTTCTGCGAGGTGTTCTTCGACGACGTGCGCATCCCGGCGGAGAACATCGTCGGCCGGCGCGGCGAGGGCTGGAAGGTCTCGCGCGCGACGCTCAAGCACGAGCGCATCCTGATCGGCGACTCGACGCGGCTGCGCGCATGTCCTACGACGCGCTCGTCGCGCTCGCGAAGCAGGCGCAGCGGAACGGACGGCCGGCGCTCGAGGATCCGCTCGTGCGCCAGCGCCTCGCCGAGATCGCCGGCTACGTGGCGACGCAGGAGTGGGCGGTCGCGCGCATGCTCACGGCCATCCGCGGAACGACGACGCCGAGGTGATGGGCGAGATGCTGATGGCGAAGCTGCTCAGCACGAACATGCAGCAGCTGCTCGCGAAGATCGCGCTCGACCTGCTCGCCCGACGATGGCCTGCGCGAGCCCGCCGGCGAAGACGTGGTGATGGGCATCAAGCCGTTCACACGCGGACGGTGGGTGTCGCACTACATGTTCACGCTGGCCGGCGCGATCGCGGGCGGCGCCTCGAACATCCAGCGCAACATCATCGGCGAGCGCGTGCTCGGCCTGCCGCGCGACCAGCGGCCGGCGGGGCACTGAAGACACCCCTGGCTGCGCAGGCTTTCAGGAACCCACGAGGACCGGATCGAAGATCAGCAGGAAGAGCGCACCCTCCTCGCTCGGGGCCCGGTAGGCGCCCGCGGCTTCGAGGAGATAGGCAGCGGCGGCGGTCATCTCCCAACCGTCGATCTCGTCTCCGGGCCAGGACGGCTCGACGAGGCGGCGAAAATCGTTGCGCAGACCGAACTGCCGAACGACCGAGAGCCGGCTCCGTACGGGCTCCAGGATGGTGGGATTGGCCCAGGCCCAGAGCCACGTGCGGCTGCGATTCGACGTGCTGCCGACGACCTGGATGCGCGCGACGAGACCGGCCCTGCCCGCAGAGGAGAACGTCAGGGTCTCTGCATCCTGGTCGTAGTGGTACTGCTGCCATTCGCCGAGGCGGAAGGCCGAGCGGAGATTCTCCTGCTGAGCATCGAGATACGCGTGCGATCGGGCGTGAAAGCTCTCCCAGGAATCCGTTTCGTGCGCACTCACGCGTGACCTTCGACCGCGCGCTTCACCGCACCGGCAGCTCGCTGACCTCGCCGTCCGGCGTGATGCGGAACTTCGCGCGTGGCTCGGCCGTCTTGTCGAAGGGGCCGAACAGCGAGAGCAGCGTGACGTCTAGCGCGTCGGCCGTCACGTCCACGCGCACGAAGCCATAGCGCGACTCGGCGAACAGCCGGTCGGCGGGCGTGGGCGAGATGTGGCGGATCTCGCGCGCCGCCGGCGCCCGACACGATGTGCAGCGCCGCGCCCGGCGCGCGGATCACCTGGAGGCTGTGCTGGTGGCCGGCCAGGAAGAGATGCACGGGCTTCCCGGCAGCGGCGATCGCGTCGAGCACCACCTGCGCGTCGTCGGGGTGGAGGCCGGCGCCGGGATCCGCGATCGGATGGTGCGCCGCGAGGATCCGCCACGGCCCCTTCGACTCCTTCAGCGCGCGGACGAGCGCCGTCGCGGGCTCACCGTGCGCGATGGGCGAGGAGTGGAAGGCGACGAGGCTCACGCCGGCGCCGAGCTCGTAGCTGTGCGCGTCCTCCGGCATGACCCAATTGCCGACGTAGCTCGCGATGCCGTGGCGCTGGAGCAGCACCGCGTCGCCGCGTCCCGTGTCGTGATTGCCGAGCACCGCGAGGAACGGAATCGGGTGCGTCTGGTCCGGCGCGAGGTGCGCAGTAGTCGTGCAGCGTGTCGCGACCCAGGCTCGTCAGGGTGAGGAAGTAGCAGTACGGGCCGGCGAGGTTCTCGCCGACGCGGCGCTCCAAGGTGCTCGCCGTCACGCCGCTCCCGTAGAAGTTGTCGCCGAGCAGCACCAGCGCCTGCACGGGCGTGCGGCGATCCTCGCGCGACATCGCCTCGCCCACGCGGTACTGCGGCATCACGCGCTCGGGCCACGACGTCGGCTTGCCGGTGTCGCCGAATGCGAGGATCGAGAGCTCGGGTTGGGCGAACGCGGGCGCAGCGAGCAGCAGCGCGCAGGCGAGAACGAGCGTCTTCAGGCGTCTTCTCCGTCCGTCGAGAGCAGCTCGAGCAGGTTGCCGTCGGGATCGCGGAAGTAGAGCGACGAGCCCGGCTTGCCGTCGGAAGCGGGGCGCGGCACCGGGCCCTGCTCGATCGCGACGCCGGCCGCTGCCAGCCGCGCAGCCGCGCCCGCGAGCGGGCCATCCCAACGGAAGCAGACGTCGGCCGAGCCGGGCGCCGGCGCGCGCGCATGAGGCGACGCGGGCCGCGCAGCCTCGTGGATCGAGAGCCGGCTCGCGCCGAGCTGGAGGATCACCACCGGGATCTTCCCGGCGCGCCAGAGGTCCTCGTACAGCACCTCCGCGCCGAGCGCGCGCCGGTAGAAGGCGAGCGTGCGCTCGACGTCGAGGACGGTGAGAGCGAGATGATCGAGCCCGCGGATCGGCATCAGCCCTCGCGCTCGCGCGCCTCGGCCGCGAAATCGGCCAGCAGCTGTGCGAAGCGGCGCTCCACCTGCGCACGCGCCTCGAGGTGCGTGAAGAGGTGCAGGCGGTTCGCACGGATGCCGCGCACCACCACGGGTCCCACCTGCTCGGGCGCGAGCATGCGCGCGGCGAGCTCCGGGTTCGTGTCGGCGGCCGCGGGCGGCAGCGGCTGGCTGCCGAAGCGCGCCGGGCGATTGCGCGCGGAGCTCGCGCCGAGGTTCGAGACGACCATGCCCGGGCACAGCACCGAGACGCCGATGCCGAGAGGCGCGAGCTCACCGCGCAGGCTCTCGCTGTACCCGACGCACGCGTACTTCGAGGCGACGTACGGGCCGATCGGAAAGCCCGGCACCGCCACGAGCCCACCCATGGAGGCGGTGTTCACGATGTGCGCCTCCGGCGCGTGCGCGCGGAGCTGCGGCAGGAAGGCGGCGACGCCCTTCACCACGCCGAGCAGGTTCACCGAGAGGATGTAGTCCCAGTCCGCATCGCTCGCCTCGCTCATCGGGCGCAGCGGCAGCATCACGCCCGCGTTGTTCACGAGCACGTGCGCGCCGCCGGTGCGCGCCGCGACCTCCTTCGCGCCGGCCTCGAGCGAGGCGTTCGAGGCCACGTCCAGCACCAGTGGGAATGCGGCGGGCCCGATCTCGCGCGCTACGGCGGCGGCGCCGTCCGCGTCGAGGTCGGCCACCGCGACGCGCATGCCCTCCGCGCCGAGCGCGAGCGCGATGCCGCGCCCGATGCCGCTCGCGGCGCCGGTGACGACGGCCGTCCGTCCGCGGAACTCCTTCATCGAGCGCCGAGCTTGGCGAAGTGCGGGATCAAATGCTCACCCACCCGCCGGATGCTGCCGAGGATCCGCTGCTGCGGCAGCGCGCCGAACTGATGCAGGCACATCAGTCGGTCGGTCCCGATCTCGCGGTAGCGCCCCATCTTGTCGCGGCAGCGATCCGGGTCGCCGATCACGACCGACTCCACGCCGTCCAGCACCTCGTACACCTCTTCAGGGTCGAGCTGCTGGCCGGCCCGCTGGCGGTTCAGCAGCCGGATCACCGGGATGGGATCGTTCACGTCGTCGTCCGGCTCGCTGTCGGCTCCGCCTGCGGTGGCACTCGCCGCCGGGTCGTTCGGGCGCAACGCGCCGCGGATCTGCGTGATCCACACGGAGCGCGGCACGTTGAACACGCGGGGCGCGGCGTTCACGAACCAGAGCGCCGCCTCGCCCGCGCGGCTCTCGATCGCGTCCTGCTTCGACGCAGCGCAGTGCACGAAGGTGAACACGGCGATCTGCGCGTTCACGAAGTGCCCCGCCGGCTTGCACTGCGCGAGGCCCTTGCGATAGAAGCCGAACAGCTGGGCCAGCGTGGCGAGCGGTGAGAGGAGCGTGGTGGCGAGCGCCCCCACGCCGAGCTCGCCCGCCATCTGGAAGGAGTCGGGGCTGGTGCACGTCTGCCAGAGCGGCGGATGCGGCTTCTGGAGCGGCTTCGGCACGACGTCGCGCTCCGGAATCGAGAGCAGCTCGCTCTCCCACTTGAAGGAGTGCTCCGTCCACATGCGCGGCAGCATCAGCAGCGCCTCGCGCAGCTGCGCGCGCGAGGTGTCGGGGTCCACGCCGAAGGCGGTCCACTCGGTGCCGCCCGAGCGCGCGAGGCCCACCTCCATGCGGCCGCCCGTCACCAGGTCGGCGAAGGCGGCGCGCTCCGCGACACGCAGCGGGTGGTTGATCTTGAACGGCGCCAGGATCCCGGAGTGGCCGAAGCGCAGCCGCTTCGTGTGCAGCCCGAGCACCACCGGGATGAACTCGGGCGTCGAGCTGTAGCTGAACTCGACCGCGCCGTGGTGCTCGACGTTCCACCAGATGCCGTAGCCGAACTCGTCGGCGAGCCGGGCCTGCTCGATCGCCTCGTCGATCACGAGCTTCTCGTGATTCGGCGGCCAGGGCTTCGCCTTCTGCAGCTCCGAGAAGATGTCGAGCTTCATCGCGCCACTATATCCCGGCTCGTGCCGGCCGCTTCGGCTGCCGTATCCTGCCGGCTTCGAGGAGCCCCATGCCCTACGAGCACATCGGCTACGCGGTCGAGAACGGGCGCGCGCGCATCACGCTGAATCGGCCCGAGCGCCGCAACGCGCTCTGCCCGCCCCTGCTCGACGAGCTCGAGCGCGCGCTCTGGGACGCGGACGACGACAAGCGCGTCCACTGCGTGATCCTGCGCGGCGCCGGCCCGGCGTTCTGCGCCGGCTACGACCTCACGGATTATGGCCGCGCTCCGGCCGACGACGGCGTGCCGCGGCGAGGCATGCGCACGATCGACGACGACATCTGGTCGCTCGAGCGCAGCAACCGTCGGATCCGCGCGCTCTGGGAGATGCACAAGCCGTCGATCGCGCAGGTGCACGGGCACTGCCTCGCAGGCGGCACCGACCTCGCGCTCGCCTGCGACATGGTGATCGCGGCCGACGACGCGAGCATCGGCTTCCCGCCCGCGCGCAACCTCGGCGCGCTGCCGAACAACCTGTGGGTCTACCACTGCGGCCCGCAGTGGGCGAAGCGGCTCCAGCTCACCGGCGACACGGTCTCGGGCGCCGACGCCGCGAAGATCGGGCTCGTGCTCAAGGCGGTGCCGCCGGCGCTGCTCGAAGCCGAGGTGGAAGGCCTCGCGGACCGGCTCGCGCTGATCGACCCCGACCTGCTCTCGGCGAACAAGCGCATCGTGAACCTCGCGCTGGAGCTGATGGGCGCGCAGGTGCTCCAGCGCCTCGCCGCCGAGAACGACGCGCGCGGGCACCTCGCGCCCGCCACCAAGGACTACTTCCGCGCGGTGAAGGAGAAGGGGCTCGCGGGCGCCTTCAAGGAGCGCGACGCGAAGTTCGGCGACGGCCGCGCGCGCGTCGAAGGCCCGGAAACCCGCGACGAGCGTGGCTTCCTGCTGCCGGAGAAGGAATGACGAGCTCCGCAGGACGGCACCGGGCTGGACGCCGCCGCCGCGCGAGCCGTGGGTCGCGCACCTGAACGCGCTCGGCCGCAACCTCGGCGACGAGGGGAAGAGTCTCGTCCCGCTCGACGAGGCCACCGTGCTCGCTGCCGCGCGTGCAGCGACCGGCCTCGACGATTTCGGCGACGACTGGTTCCGGGGCCCGCTCGCGAAGCTGCTCGCCGCGCTCGAGGGCGAGGCGCGGCTCACGCTGCTCGGGCGGCTCTTCGCGCGGAGCGAGATCCAACGCGTCCTCCAGAACCGCCTGCGCGTCGAGCAGTGGATCCGGGAGCGCCCCGCGGTGCTGTCGGAGCGCATCGAGGCCCCGATCTTCGTGACGGGCCTCGGCCGCAGCGGCACCACGCTGCTGCACGAGCTGCTGATGCAGGATCCGGCGAACCGCGTGCCTCTGCTCTGGGAGACGTTCTTCTCGATCCCGCCGCCCGAGCCCGCGAGCTGGCTCACCGACCCGCGCGCCGCCGCCGCCGACCTCGAGATCACGCTGATGGACGCGGCCGTGCCCGGCCATGACCGGCATGCACGAGAACGCGGGCGATCTGCCGACCGAGTGCATCTTCCTGTTCGCGCACCAGCTCGCGACGGACATGTTCACCGGCGAGTTCAACATCCCGAGCTACACGCTCTGGCTGCACGGCCAGGACCTGACGCCGCTCTACGCCTATCACCGCCGCATGCTCCAGCTGCTGCAGTCGCGCCATCGCGGCGAGCACTGGGTGCTGAAGGCGCCGAGCCACCTCGGCGCAGCTGCCGGCGCTGTTCCGCGAGTACCCCGACGCGCGCGTGGTGATCACGCATCGCGACCCGCTGCGCGTGATCGGCTCGCTCTGCAACCTGATGGCCGCGCTTCACTGGATGCGCAGCGACCACGTGGACTACGACGCGATCGTGCGCGCGATGTCCTTCGGCTTCCCGTTCCTCGCCGAACGGGTGATGAAGCAGCGCGACGCCGGCGAGGTGCCGAACGAGCGCAGTCGCCGACGTGCTCTATCGTGACCTCGTGCGCGAGCCGATCGGCACGGTGGCAGGCCTCTACGCGCGCTGGGGCCGGAAGCTCTCGCCCGAGGCCGAGCAGCGCATGCGCGCCTTCCTGCGAGCACCGCCGCCACACGAAGCGCGGCGCCCACGAGTACGCCTTCGAGACCACGGGCCTCGACCGGGACGCCGAGCGGAAGAAGTACGCCGCGTACTTCGAGCGCTACGGCATCCCGCCGGAGGTGTGAGGCGTGCCCCCCGATTCGGAGCATGACGGGGGCGGGCGTCCGCGGCAGCATGGACGCTGTCGCACGGAGGCCACCCGGGTGCTCACAGGATTCCCGCTCTGCCTGCTCCTCGCCTGCGCGCTCGCCTTCGTGGGCTGCGCCGGCGACTACTTCCGCACCTACCAGCACGCGCACCCGGACTGGGTGTTCGCGTTCCCGGATCGCAACGCGAACCTCGAGCAGACCGTGGCGTCGCTCTACGCGCCGCCGCCGACCGGGACGCAGCTCACCATCCGGCGCCTCGAGATCCTGCGCCTGGACACCGAGCCCTGGCAGCCGATCCCGTTCGACGAGCTGCGCAGCGGGCGCTACGTGAGCAGCGACGGCGCCGACTATGCGGTCGTCGCCGACTACGTGTGCGAGTCACGCGTGGATCTGCAGCGCTATCACGGCGAGAAGATCGGCTGGTACCTGCTGCGGAAGAACCGGCTGCTCGCCCTCGACCACTACGAGTTCATCGAGGGGTGCACCGTGACGAACACGTTCGTGCCGGCGCCGGCGGAAGGCGCCAACGTGGAGCGCGAGGTGCAGCAGCACGTCGCCTCCGAGTACCCGGATTCGATGGTGCACGTGCAGGAGCTGTTCCAGAAGGGCGTGGTGTACGCGCGAGCGAACCGGGTGGAGGACGCGAAGCGCATGCTGCAGGAGGGTCGCGCGGCCTTCGACTCGTCCGCCGACGACAAGCCGACCGAGTTCGAGACGCCGCGCGTCCACATCGAAGTGGGGCGCGCCGCCGACGCGCGCGCCATGCGCGACCTGCTCGTGCGGGAGATCGCCGCGGCCGAGGCGCGCCTAGCTGCGAAGTGACGCGAGCGGCACCAGCGCGCAGCTCGGCTGCGGCGGCGCGTCTCCCGCCAGCACCCAGCGCAGGAGCATGAAGCCCTCGCGCCGCCCGCCCGCGTCGAGCCAGTTGCGCACGCCGGGCCCCGGGTTCTCCGGCGCCACCACCAGCGTCCAGTCGCCGTTCGCGTCGGGCACGGCGGTGCCGTTCGAGAGGTGCGTCGTGGCGTAGCGGAAGTCGTAGGACTCCATCCACGGGTTCACGAGCACGAGGCCCCAGTAGACGAAGGGGTACGGCGGCTTGTGCAGCGTGATCCGGAGGGCCTGTCCCTCCTCCAGCGCGAAGCGGCCGCCCATGTACACCATGTCGGTGTCGGAGTGCGTGTTGACCTCGTTCTCCTGCTTCTTCACGTGCTGCGCGCCCGCCACGCCGACGATGCGGTTCGTGTTGGCGGACGAGCTCTTCCAGAGCATCGCGCAGGTGTGCGCGATCACGAGCAGGTAGCGCGACATCGCGCGCAGCTTCTCGGCGACGACCTCGGGCTCGGCGTGCGGCGACGGCGCCGCCGCGCCGAGGCGCTCGATGCGCAGCGTCGCGGGCCGCTGCGTCTTCCGGTTCGTGAACGTCTCGCGCACCGCGATCTGCGCCGTGCCCTCGGGCAGCACCATGAAGTTGCCCGTGTGGCCGGCGGGCCGCGCACCCGCGGCCACGATCTCGAAGTCGCCGTTCGCGGCGACCTCGAACTGGTCGATGTAGTGCTGGCCCAACGTGCCCGTGCGCCCCGGCGCGCCGCGGATCACGTCGGTACCGATCGTGAAGCCGAGATACGGCGCCGTGCCGCGATTCCCGAACAGGCGGTACGTGTGCTCCGGCACGACGGACGCGAACCAGTAGTTCACGTCCGGGTTGTCCACGATCAGCTTCCGGTACTCGTCCTGGTTCCGGAAGATCGTCGGACGGAGAGGATCCTCCTTCTCGAGGACCCAGTCCTGGCACAGGCTCGCCATGCGCGTGAGCCAGCGATAGCCCTCGGCCCAGTCCTGCTCCGTGGCCGGCTGCTCGATCGACGTCATCAGCTCGAGCGCCTTGCGCTGCGCGTCGAGCCAGCCTTCGTAGGCTTCGGCGAGAACCTTCGGGGGCGTGGGCATGGGGCCTCCTGTCTCAGCGGAGCAGCAGCTCGGCGGCGCGGCGCAGCCCGTCCACGGCCTCGCGCGAGCGCTGCCACGGCGTGAGCAGGATGCGGTGCACGCCGAGCTCGTCGAAGCGCGCGGCGTCGTCCCTGGAGCGCAGATTCGCGCCGATCGTGATCTCGAACGGCTCGTGCGCGCGCTCCTCGCGGTCGCGCAGCGCGCGCAGCCGCGCGAGGGGCGCCTGCACCGACTCGGTCGTGTGGCCGAGGCCGAGCCAGCCGTCACCGTGGCGCGCGGCGCGGCGCAGCGCGGCGTCGCTCTCGCCGCCCACGTGGATCCGCGGCCACGGCTTCTGCACCGGCTTCGGCTCGAAGGCGACGGACGGGAAGTCGAAGAACTCGCCGTGGTGCTCGACGCTCGGCTCGCTCCAGAGCCGCTTCACGACGCCGAGCGCCTCGTCGAGTCGCCGCCCGCGCGTGGCCGGATCGAGGCCGGCGGCGAGCCACTCCTCGCGCAGCCAGCCCGCGCCGACCCCCACTTCGGCGCGCCCGTTCGAGACCACGTCGAGCGTCTGGATCGCGCGCGCCGCGACGAACGGGTGGCGCAGCCCGAGCAGATACACGTTCGTGCCGAGGCGGATGCGCTCCGTCTTGCCCGCGAGGAAGCAGAGCCAGCCGAAGACGTCGAACACCGGCGTGGTGGGCGGCACGGGCGGATGCTCCTGCCCGGGGTACGGCGAGCCCGCCATCGCGGTCGGGAAGATCAGATGCTCGGGCATCCACACGGACTCGAGCCCGAGCTTCTCCGCCTCGAGCGTGAGCTCCAGATGGAACGACGGATGCGCCTTGCCGAGCGCGACGCCGTACTTCATCAAGGGATCACGCCCTCCGCGCGCAGCGATGCGATCGCGGCGGCGTCGTAGCCGAGCTCGCCGAGCACGGCCTCGGTGTGCTCGCCGAGCGCGGGCGCGAGCCCGCCCGGCGCCTCGCGCGTCTTCGAGAAGCGCGCCGGTGGGCGCGGCTCGCGCATGCGGCCCGCCTGCGGATGCTCCGTCTCGAAGAACGACTCGTTGTGGCGCAGCTGCGGGTCTTCGAGCATCTCTTCGATCGTGTAGACGGGACCGCACGGCACCTGCTCGGCCACCATGCGCTCGAGCAGCTCCTTCGTCTTCCACTTGCCGATCTCGGCGAGCACGAGCGCGCCGAGCGCCTCGCGGTTCGCGGGCAGCGCGCGCGCAGGGATCGTCGCGAAGCGCGGGTCGCTCACCCACTCGGGGTGACCGAGCGCGCGGAACAGGCCGTGGAACTCGGAGTCCGTGGCCGTGAAGTAGATCAGGTGCCCGTCGGCCGTCTCCCAGAGCCGGTAGAGGTCGTAGAGCACGGGGCCCTGGAACTCGCTCTCGCCGATCCAGGTGTGCTTCATCATGCCGTCGGGCCAGAAGAAGTAGAGCGAGGCGTCGATCATCGGCACCGTGATGTGCTGCCCGCCGGCGCCGCGTGCGCGCGCGAACAGCGCGGCGGTGATGGCCTGCGCCGTCGTCCACGCCGAGGCCTTGTCGGCCACCACGTTGCGCACGAGATCCGGGATCGGCACGTCGGGATTCTTCTGCACGCCGACGTGGCCGGTGAGACCCTGGATGATCGGGTCGTACACGCGGCGGTCGCGGTAGGGGCCCGTGTCGCCGTAGCCGCTGATCGAGACGGTGATCAGGTCCGGGTTGAGTGCGTGCAGCTCCGCCTCGCCGAGACCGAGCCGCTCCGCCGCGCCGGGCCGCCAGTTCTGCACGAACACGTCGGCGCGCTTCACGAGCGCGAGCAGCGCCTCGCGGCCGCGCGGCTTCGACAGGTCGAGCACGATGCCGCGCTTGCCGCGGTTCGCGTTCACGTAGAAGCTCGCGCGCCCCGCGCGCCGGTAGGGGCCGATGCGCATCGGATCGCCGATGCCGGGCGACTCCACCTTCACGACCTCGGCCCCCTGGTCGGCGAGGATCATGCAGGCGTACGGGCCCGACAGGATCTGCGACACGTCGACGATGCGGATTCCTGCGAGCGGGCCGGGCATGGGTTCTCCTCGACGCGCAGTCTATCCCGAGCTGCGGAGCCCGATCACGCCGTCTTTCGCGAGCGCGGCGATCTCGCCCTCTTCGTATCCGGCTTCGCGCAGGACCTCCGGCGTGTGCTCGCCGTGCAGCGGCGGCGCGCGCCGGATCGCACCCGGCGTCTCGGACAGCTTCACCGGCAGCCCGGTGGTCAGGAAGGTCTCGCGCTCGGGGTGCGGGAGCGAGACGAGCATCTCTCGCGCGCGCACCTGAGGGTCGGCGAAGACGTCCGCCAGCCCGAGCACCGGCCCCGCCGGCACGCCGGCCGCGTTGAGCGTCTCGACCCAGTGCGCGACGTCCTCGGCCCCGAGGACGTCTTCGAGCGCCGCGAACAGCGCAGGCCGATTCCTCATGCGCGCGGCCGCGCTCGCGAAGCGCGCGTCCAGCAGCCACTCGCTGTGGCCGAGCGCGAGCGCGAGGCGATCGAAGATGGCGTCGTTCGCGGCGGCCACGACCAGATAGCCGTCGCGCGCGCGGAAACGGCCGGCCGGCGCGGTGAGCGGGTGATGGTGGCCGGCCGGCCCCGGGCTCCGGCCACTCTCGAAGTACATGCCCGCGCCCCACGACAAGACGCCGATCGTGGCCTCGAGCAGCGAGGTGTCCACGAGCTGGCCGCGCCCCGTCTGCGCCCGCACGAGCAGCGCGAGCTGGATCCCCTGCGCCGCGAAGATGCCCGCGAGCAGGTCCGAGATCGCGATGCCGACGCGCGTAGGCCCGCTCTCCTCGGTGCCCGTCAGGCTCATCAGCCCGCTCATGCCCTGCGCGATCGGGTCGAAGCCCGGGCGCCCCGCGTAGGGACCGCTCGCGCCGAAGCCCGAGATGCTGCAGACGATCAGCCGCGGATGGCGCCGCAGCAGCTCCTGCGGCTCGAAGCCGAGCGCCGCCAGCACGCCCGGGCGGAAGTTCTCGACCAGCACGTCCGCGCCTGCGACCAGCCGAGCGAGCACCTCGCGTCCCGCCGGCGTCTTGATGTCGAGCGCGAGCGAACGCTTGCCGCGATGCGCGGACATGAAGAAGTAGCTGTCGCGCGCTCCCGCCGGCTGCAGCTCGCGCCCGCGCGGCGACTCGACGCTGATCACGTCCGCGCCGTAGTCGGCCAGCAGCTGCGTGCAGAACGGACCCGACAGGAAGCGCGAGAGGTCGATGACGCGGAGGCCGGCGAGGGGAGTCATGGGTTCAGCGACCACCGTCGAGCACGACGACCAGCTGCGGGAGCCCACGCAGACAGGCCTCGATCATGGGCCCGTCGCGAGGGGGCGTCGGCCAATCGCATCGGGAGGGACGGAAGGCGTTGACGGAGATCTCGGCCGGGCGCCCCCCGCGCTCGCTGAGGTGAAGCTCGGGATTCGTGTCGTCGTACCATTTGACGTGGTTCGAGACGCTCTCCATGCAAGCCGACTCACGGATGCGTGCGTCACTGCATCGCATCGACTCGCGATGCACATAGGACCCGTCACGGCTTGCAATGAAGATCTGGTCCGGGTTGTCGAGCTTGATCTGACCCAGACCGACGACGTAGCGACCCTCCGGCGAGATCCACAAGGTCGTGAGGGGTGGGCTGTCGATTCGTAGGATCTCCTTGCCCGTGTCCAGGCTCAGCAGCCGCACGAATGCCTCGCGCTTGCTCCAATCGTGATGATGCTCCGCCCGCAGGTTTCCCTGGGTCACCATCAAGTCGACGACACTGCCGTAGGCCACGAGGTCCGCGCGCACCGGAAGCGAGACGCACAGTGCACCGACGGTCACCAGCAGCGACGCGGTAAGTCTCACCACCGTTCCCAATGCATCACCTCCTCCACCGGCTTCCGCTTGACTGGCCCGTGCTTGCGCGCGGGATAGCCGACGGCGACCGACACGCCGAGGTAGACGTCGGCGGGAATCCCGAGCGTCGCGCGGAACTCGGCTTCGGCCGCCATGTGGAACGTGGTAAACGTCGCGCCGAGGCCGAGCGCGCGCGCGGCCACGATCAGGTTCTGGCCGGCCGGGTAGACGGTGGACCACACCATCGCCTCGCTCGGCGCCTGCGGCGGATACACCTTGCGGCCGCAGATCACGATCCAGGCGGGCACGTCGGCGAAGTGCTCGAGCAGGTGGCCCGCGCCCGCGATCATGCGGCGTGCCACGTCGTCGTCGGTCGGCATCGCGCGGATGCCGCGGCCCATGCGCTCGCGCACCGCAGCGCCGAGCCGCTCCTTCGTGGCGCGCTCGCGCACCACCACGAACTCCCAGCCCTGCGAATTGCCGGGGCTAGACGCACGCGTGGCGCCCCAGACGAGCCTCCGGAGCACGTCCTCGGGCACGGGATCGGGCCTCAGGTACCGCATCGCGCGGGCGGTCTCGAGCGCCTCGAGCGTCTCCATCTCGTGCCTCCGTTCGCCTCACGCGAGGCAAGCCTCGCGTGGGCTCACTGCGACGCCGGGCGATGCGCCCGGCTTGCAGCGCCGTTCGGTAGTGTTCGGCCGTCATGAGTAGCGCGAAGGGAGGCGGGATGTTCGATCTCAGCGGCCGCGTTGCCGTGGTGACGGGCGGCAACGGCGGCATCGGGCTCGGCATCGCGCGCGGCCTCGCGCAGGCCGGCGCCTCGCTCGCGATCTGGGCGCGCGACGCCGCCAAGAACGAGGCCGCGGTGAAGGAGCTCGAGAGCCTCGGCGTGCGCGCGCTCGCCCTGCCCTGCGATGTGGGCGAGGAAGCGCAGCTCGCGACCGCCACGGCCGAGACCGTGAAGGCGCTCGGGCGCATCGACGTCTGCGTGGCCAACGCGGGCTTCGGCCTGGTGAAGGCCACGCTCGAGCTCTCGCTCGACGAGTGGCGCCAAGTGACGCGCGTGGACCTCGACGGCGTGTTTCTCACCTTCCGCGAGGTGGCGAAGCACATGATCGCCCGCGGTGGCGGCGGCAAGCTCATCGCGATCTCCTCGATCGGCGAGATCTTCGGCATGGCCCGGCAGGTGCCCTACGCCGCGAGCAAGGGCGGCCTCGGCAGCCTGGTTCGCTCGCTCGCCGTCGAGCTCGCGCGCCACGACATCCAGGTGAACGGCGTGCAGCCCGGCTGGATCGTGACCGACGCGACGAGGCCGTTGCTCGACTGGAAGGCCATGCACGACACCATCGTGCACCGCACGCCCGCGCGGCGCTGGGGCAAGCCCGAGGACGTGGCCGGCGCCTGCGTCTACCTCGCCTCCGACGCCGCGCGCTTCCACACCGGCGACACGCTGCGCGTGGACGGCGGGTACTCGGTGTTCTAGCGGCCGAGTTGCCGGGAGGCGGGTCGGGTCGAGAGAAGTACGGAGAACGCATGGCTCGTCTCACCGACGACCAGATCCGGTCCGCGGCCGACCTGTTGATCGACGTCCGGGAGCGGCGCCTCCAACTCGCGGGCCTTCCCCCGGAGGTGACGCCGGAGAACACCGCCGACATCCAGCGAATCATCGACGCCGTCAGCGCGCACATTCACCGGCCCGCCCGGGGATGGAAGTCGTACACGATCTACAAGCCGATGAACCCGCCCGTCCAGGCGCCGATCTACGACCTGTTCCCGAGCGGTTCGGTGATCCCGGCAGACATCTCGCCCGGACGGCTCATCGAGCCCGAGATCATGTTCAGAGCCGACCGCGACCTGCCGGCGCGCGAGCGGCGCTACGACGTGGTGGAGCTGATGGAGTCGATGACCGCGGTCGTCGGCTTCGAGGTGATCGGGTCGCGCTTCGGCATCCACGACCCGTCGGACGGCACGGCACGCTTCGACGGCCAGGGGTCGCTGTTCGGCTCGCTGTCGGACCACCTCGCGAACGGCTGCATCGTCGTCGGTGACGCGATCGACGGCTGGCGCGACGTCGCCTTCGAGGACGTACGCCTGCGCATGACCGAGGGCGACCGCGAGCTCGTCTCGGTCGTCGGCTGCCACCCGTTCGACAACCCGTTCCTACCCGTCGTCGTGGGAGTCAACCGGCTCCGACGTCACCTGGGTGCCAAGGCGGGCGACGTCATCGTCACCAACTCGTCGACGAGCTGGTTCCCCGTTGCCGCCGGGGTCGTGATCCGCGCCTCGTACGAGGGGCTGGGCGAGGTGACCGCGACGTTCGCCACCGAGTGACGCGCCCTACGCGCCGCTTGCGCAGGCCGCCGCGCGGCTCGCGATGCCGACGCCGCGGCGCGCCTGGCGCACCACGTTGCGGTCGTGGCCGTTCGTGCAGTAGCCGAGCGAGATTCCGGTCACCGGGTCGGCCCAGGCGAGCTGGCCGCCCGCGCCGTTGTGGCCGAAGGCATGCTCGGAGTTCGTGTGTCCGAAGCCGCGATAGGTGCGATCCGCGTCGCCCGCGATCACGATGCCGAGCCCGCGGTGCACGCGCTTCCTGAACACCGGGTCGAGCAGCTCGCCCGTGCGCACCCGGCGCGCCTCGGCGAGCGTCGCGGGGCTCCACAGCTCCACGCCCGCGAGGGCGCGGCCGCCGTCGAGCAGCGCCTGGTAGAAGAGCGCGAGGTCCGCGGCGGTCATGGTGCCGCCGCCGCCCGGGATGCCCGCGAGCCTCACCTCGGGGCGGTTGAAGCTCTGGATCGCCTCTTCGGTCACCTCGGTGACGGGCGGCGGCGGGAAGCCGAGCCGCCGGTAGTCCTCGTCCGTGAGCGGCCTCGCCCACGTGCACGCAGTCCGCGAGGCGCGCGTGCAGCGCGGCCGGCAGCGCCGGTCCACAGATCCCGGAGGCCGAGCGGCTCGGCGATGCGGCGGCGCACGAAGTCCCCGTACGTCGCGCCGGAACGGCGCTCGATGATCTCCGCGATCACGTACATGCTCGAGGACGGGTGGTACTCGAAGCGCGTGCCCGGCTCCCAGCCGAGGCGCCAGCTCGCGAAGCGCGCGAGGCGCTTGTTGCGGTCGAGGAATTCATCCGGCCGGAACGGCGCGTGCGGGAAGCCCGCCGTGTGCGTGAACAGCTGCTCGACCGTCACGACCTCCTTGCCGTGCGTTCCGAACTCGGGGACGATCGCGGCCACCTTCTCCGCGCGGATCGAGCTTGCCCTCCTGGATCAGCAGCCAGCCCGCCGCCGAGGTGATCGCCTTGGTGGCCGAGAAGACCACGTAGAGCGTGTCGTCGCCGGCGGCGCCGAACGTGCGCATGCCAGCGATGCGTCCACGCCTCGCGACGGCGACCTGCGCGGACGGCAGCAGGCCTTCGCGCACCTCCTTCTCGACGCGCGCGAAGAGCGCCTCGAGGCGCTCGGAATCGACGCCCACGCTCTCGGGGCTGTCTGCGAACAGGTTCGGGTCCGGCATGGTCAGATCCCCTCCCCGAGCTCGGGCAATCGGCTTCCGGTGCAGATGCAGGGTCGGCGCCTCGATCGTGACGCGCGTGTGGGGCGGCACCGACTCGGTGAGCCACACGTTGCCGCCGATCACCGAGCCCTCGCCGATCACGGTGTCGCCGCCGAGGATCGTCGCGTTCGGGTAGATCGTGACGTCGTCCTGCAGGGTGGGATGGCGCTTCTTGCCCGCATCGAGCCGGCCGGCTTTGTTGGTGAACGCCGCGAGCGTGACGCCGTGGTAGAGCTTCACGCGATCTCCGATCACGCACGTCTCGCCCACCACCACGGCGGTGCCGTGGTCGATGAAGAAGTGGCTGCCGATGGTCGCACCCGGGTGGATGTCGATGCCGGTCGCGCTGTGGGCGTCCTCGCTCATGATCCGCGCCACCACGGGCTCGCCCTGCTCGTAGAAGACGTGGGCGATGCGGTAGGTCGTGACCGCGCGGGTGGAGGGATAGGCGGCCATCACCTCTCCGTAGCTTCCCGCAGACGGATCCTTCGAGAAGGCCGCTTCCACGTCCGTGGCCACGTAGTGGCGGATCTGCGGCAGCCGCTCGAGCACGCGCATCGCCCGCTCGCCGCCCACGAGCGCCGACACGATGCCGTGCACCACGCGCAGGTCGCTCTCGAGCTGGGCGGTCGGCGTGTCGTCGGTCACGAGCGCGCGCAGGGCGCCGAGCGCGTCCTTGACCCGCCGCGCGTACGGCAGCACCTCCTTGCGGGCTTCGCTGACGGGGTCGCACTGCTCGCGCAGCTCGCGCAGGCTCTCGGCGACGGCGGGGATTCCGTCCGACATGGCGCCTCCTTCCGATGAGACCCGCCGAGGATAGGAGGCCTGCCGCGCCTCGGCCTTATGTCCAGCGCTTGAGCAGGCGATCGCACTCCATCAGCACGGCCTTGGCGTGGCCCGGCACGTTGAGCGCCTTCCGCACCAGCGAGCTGGCCATCAGCACGTTGTCCGAGGCGCGGTAGAGGTCGATGCGGAAGCGGAACTTCATCGGCGTGCGGTGCGGCCGCGAGGATGGCGGCGCCGTGAACGAGCCCGGCGGCAGCAGCTCGGCGGAGACGCCGAACGTCCACGTCGTCGCCGGGGCTCGCGTTGGCGAAGAAGTACGCCTTGCGGTGCTCGGTCGAGAGGTGCGACACGAACTCGTTCGAGATCGGCACCTCGAGCTGGCGGCCGAGGAACATGCGCTCGCCGTAGTTCATCATCGCCTCGTAGCGCGCGAAGTAGACCAGCCCGGCGCCGTTGAGGTCGCTCTCGTGGACGATGTGGTAGAGGATGGGCTCCGGCCGGTGCGGCACGAGGGCGATGCCGGGCGGACCGTCGTCGAGCGCCTCGATCGGGCCGCCGCCCTGCACGTGCGCCTGGAGGCGCACGCCCTGCGGCGGCGTGGTGAGCTCCTCGAGGTTGCGCTCGTCGATCCCGGCGGGCTTGTAGACCTTGAGGCGCATGTTGCTGCCGGTCGGCGCGATGAAGGCATTCGTCATGCACGCCCACGAGACCG
Source organism: uncultured delta proteobacterium (assembly GCA_963716895.1). Taxonomy (GTDB): domain Bacteria; phylum Myxococcota_A; class UBA9160; order UBA9160; family UBA6930; genus JBFIYM01. The sequence continues at coordinate 250,032 of CAVQUJ010000007.1, read as the reverse complement.
GGATCGAGCGCAGGTCTTCGCGCGTCTTGAGCGTGGCGAGTAGCGAGTCGGGAACGTCGTGATCGTCGATCACGAACAGGCCCTCGACGAACTTCTTGGCGTACGAGGTCACACGATTGCGGACCCGGACCTCGGCGTCCTCGCCGAGCACCTCCATGCTGTGCTGGCCGGCGAGCTTCATCTCGACGTCGATCACCGAGCCGTACAGGCGCTCGCGCGCGTCGTTGGTGATCTCGGAGGGCTTGCGGCCGAGCATGTGCGCGATGCCCGACCACTGGTAGGCGGCCAGGAGCTTGAGGAACTCCACCTCGGAGAGCCGCTCGCCCGGCGCCATGTGCGGCATCTGGACCACGAAGCGATTGTCGTGCCAGGGAGTCTTCATCCACCGCCCTCCGCCCGTTCCGTCCTCTTCGGCGGACCCGACAGGATGCCACAGCCCGGTGGGCTAGGCTCCCGCTCTGCCGCCCGGGGGACCGTGATGACCACGTCGCTCGACCTCGCGACTCTCGACATCGCCACGCCGGAGCACTACGAGCGGAGCGGCTACCCGCATCGCGAGTGGGCCTACCTGCGCAAGCACGCGCCGCTGTTCTGGTACGAGCGCTCCAACTTCGATCCGTTCTGGGTGGTCTCGAAGCACGCCGACATCGTCTGGCTCAGCAAGCAGCCCGAGCGCCTCCTGAACGCGCCGCGCCTGGCGGCGTTCCCGAACGACGTGCCGCCGCCGCCCGAGGGCGAGACGCGCCACCTGCTCAACATGGACCCGCCGGACCACGCGAAGTACCGGCGCGTCGCGAGCAAACGCTTCACGCCGCGCGCCGTCCAGAGCTGGGAGCCCAAGGTCCGGCGCATCACGCGCGAGATCATCGACCGGGCGGCGCAGCGCGAGCGCATCGACTTCGTGCAGGACGTCTCGGCGCCGATCACGATCGCCGTGATCGCGCTGATGCTCGGCGTCCCGGAGAAGGACTGGCCGCTCCTGTTCCGCTGGACCAACGAGGTCATCGCTCCCCAGGATCCGGAGTTCCAGCGCGAAGGCGACACGCAGAAGACGATCGAAGGCGCGCGCCTGGAGGTGTTCGCCTACTTCAACGAGATGGCGGAGCGCCGCCGCAAGCAGCCGGGCGACGACATCGTGAGCGAGGTCGCGAACGGCTCGGTGGACGGCCGGGCGCTCCCGCCCGTCGAGCTGCTCTCCTACCTCTTCCTCCTCGTGGTGGCCGGCAACGAGACCACGCGCAACGCCATGACCGGCGGGATGCTCGCCTTCATCGACAACCCGGGCGAGTGGAAGCGCCTCCAGGACAACGAGGCGCTGGTCACGCCGGCGATCGAGGAGATCGTGCGCTGGACCACGCCGGTGATCCAGTTCTGCCGCACCACCACCGAGGACTTCACCCTGCGCGGCCAGGCGATCCGCGCCGGCCAATCGCTGTGCCTGTTCTATCCGTCGGCCAACCGCGACGAGGAGATCTTCCCGGACGGCGACGTGTTCCGGATCGATCGCAACCCGAACGACCACGTCGGCTTCGGCCGCGGCGAGCACGTCTGCCTCGGCGCCCACCTCGCGCGACTCGAGATCCGCGCCGTGTTCGAGGAGCTGCGCCAGCGCATGGTGCACGCAGAGGTGGCAGGGCCGATCGACCGCGTGCGCTCCTCCTTCGTCGGCGGGATCAAGCGGGTGCCGCTGCGCTGGGAATTGCGGCCGGCGCGGAGATAGCGCGCCCGGCCAGGGTGCCGGCGACTGGAAACTCCGGATATGGCTGTCGAGGGCGAAGCCCGCTCAGCGGCCGGAGACCGGGTCGGGGTACCCGCGCCATTGGCCAGCACGGCCCACGGTCGCTGCTAGCCGGGAATCTCCGCGGGGTCGACGAGACCGTGACGTCTCCACCCTACGCGCAGCAGCCAGGTCCGCGGGTTGGCAACCTCGCGCGGTACTCGAGGTTTCGGAATGCGGCTCACGGCCTCCGGCCGCCAACCGTCGAACCAGCGCGCGGAGCTCGCATCGTCGAGATTCGCTGGGGCGCCCCGCGCAACGCCGCGGCTCTTCGCCAGGTGCCGCCGCGTGTTCAGCAGCACGTAGGCGAGAGCACGCCGCACCTCGCGCGGTGAGCGGAGGCTCCGGTGGTGATAGCGACCGTCGAGCACCGGCCCGCTGCGCCCGCAGACGCGGTTCACCGCGCGCGCGAGACGAGCGCCGATGCTCTTCATGCCGCAGGCGAGCGCGTCCTTACCCTGCGCCTCGACGATCAGGTGCGCGTGATCCCCCTGGAGCGAGTAGTGCGCAACGCGGAAGCCGCCGCGCTCGCTCGCCTCGGCCAGCGAGCGCCGCCACTCGCGCACCAGCGCGCCGCCGCGCAGCGAGGCGAGACCCGGGCGAACGCGCAGCGTGACATGCACGGGACAGCTCCCCGGCACCGCCTCGCGCTCGCGATGCAGAACGCGAGGCCGCGGGCCGCGCGGGCGCCCGGCGCCGCGTCGCAGACCGCCGCGACCGATTCGCTTCCGGTAGTCGGTGAACGAAAGCTGTGCGGGTCGGCTCGGCATGCTCATAGAATAGGGCTATGTATTGTCATTGTCAATGCTTGATGGGCGATCCGAGCTCTCCAGAGAGCAGCGTGGCCTGTGCGTTTCGCCACCCCTCGTGCACCGTCAGCTTGTGCTGGCCCGCGAGCGATTCGCGAAGGCGTTGATGCGCGGTACGCGAAGCGGAATGGGCCCGGTGTACGCTGGCGGATGTCTTCGTCAAGAAGGTCGGCAGCGGGCCGGATGCCTCCGAAGGAGAGAACTATGCGGAGAGCGATGATCGTGGCGGGGCTGGCGGTGGCCCTCTATGGGCACCAGGTGTACGCCGAGGGTCTCTCGGAACTCCCGGCGTCGAAGCTGGTGAAGTACTGCGAGAGCGAGGCGAGCAAGGACGTGACCCTTCGGTTCGTGTGCCTCGCATACCTCGAGGCCTTCTTCTCCGGGGCGTTCGAGTTTCAGGCCGCGCCGCAAGCGATCTGCGTCAAGGAAGGCGCTGGCCCCGAGCGCTTCCGCCTCGGCTTTCTGGCCTTCGTTCGCGATCACCCGAAGATGCTTGACGAACCGACGTTCATCGCGGTCGAAGAGATGCTGCGAGAGCAGTTCGCCTGCCCCGCCGCGAAGCCCTGAAGCCTGCGCGGCGGCACCGTCCGCGGATCGCGAGCGCACCACCCATTCGGCCTTGAGAGATCTTCCCCCTCACCAGCCGAATCCGGAGGTGCCGGTGACCAACGCGCCTGGGTCCGCCCCTACCCCACCGCCGCCGCGAAGTCGCGCACGCCCTCGCGCCAGTCGGGCAGCGAGATACCCGTGGCGCGCTCGCTCGCGAGCGCGGTGTTGCGCGGGCGGCGCGCAGGCGTGGGCCAGGCGCTGGTCGGGATCGGCTCGAGCGGCGTCGCGCTGGCGAGCGCGGCCAGCAGCACCCGGGCGAACTCGAAGCGGCTCGTGACGCCGGCGTTCGCGAGATGATGCGTGCCGAAGGCCTGGGTCGCGATCAGCGCTTCCAGCGCGACGGCCAGGTGCGGCGCATAGCTGGGCGAGCCCCACTGGTCGTCGACGACGCGCAGACGCGGCTCGCGGGCCGCGGCGGCGCGGACGCTGAGCGCGAAGTTCCTGCCCACCGGGCCGTACAGCCATGAGGTGCGGACGATGAAGTGCCGCGGGTTCGCGCGCCTCACCTCTTCCTCGCCCGCGAGCTTGCTCGCGCCGTAGACGGAGAGCGGGTGCGTCGCGTCGCTCTCGAGATACGGGGCGCCCTTCTCCCCGTCGAAGACGTAGTCGGTCGAGACGTGGAGCAGCGGGATCCCCCGGCGCGCCGTGGCCAGCGCGAGGGCACGCGCGCCCGCCTGGTTCACGCGATACGCCGCGTCGGGCTCCGCCTCCGCCTTGTCGACCGCGGTGTATGCCGCTGCGTTCAGCACCAGCTCCGGCGCGAGCGCGTCGAGCGCCGCCGTGACGGCAGCGGGCTCGGCGATGTCGAGCTCGGCATGCGTGCGCGGCACGAGCGTGTGGCGCGCGAAGACCTCCCGCACGGCGAGGCCGAGCTGTCCACCGGCCCCGGTGAGGAGGATCCTCACGCGGGCGGAACCCAGCGCGGCAGCTTCGCCTCGAGCTCGGCCAGCGTGGGCGCGCGCCGATCCGGCTCCGAGAGCAGCGGCTCGGCGATCGGCCAGGGGATGGCGAGCGCCGGGTCGTTCCAGAGAATGCGCAGCTCGTCGGTCGGGTCGTAGTAGTCGGTGCACTTGTAGACGAACTCGGCCTCGTCCGAGAGCACCACGAAGCCGTGCGCGAAGCCGGGCGGGATCCAGAGCTGCACGAAGTTCTCGGCCGAGAGCTTCTCCGCGACGTTCCGGCCGAAGGTCGGCGAGCCGCGCCGCACGTCCACCGCCACGTCCCAGATCTCGCCGCGTATCACGCGCACCAGCTTGCCCTGCGGCCTGCCTGACCTGCGCGTGCAGCCCGCGCAGCGTGCCGGCGCGCGAGCGCGAGTGGTTGTCCTGCACGAACGGGCCCGCGATACCGCCCGTGCTCCAGCGATCCGCCCGCCAGCTCTCGACGAAGAAGCCGCGCGCGTCGCGGTGCACGTCGGGCTCGACCCGCACGACCTCGGGGATGGCGGTGGGCACGAACTTCACGCGCCCTCCTCCTGCGCGAGCCGCGCCAGATAGCGGCCGTACTCGTTCATGTTCATCTCGCGAGCCGAACGCAGCAGCGCCTCGGCGTCGATCCAGCCCTGGCGGAACGCGACCTCCTCGGGGCAGCAGATCTTGAGGCCCTGCCGGTCCTGCACGGCCTGGATGAAGCTCGCGGCCTGCTGGAGGCTCTCGGGCGTGCCGGTGTCGAGCCAGGCGATGCCGCGGCCGAGCTTCTCGACGTGGAGGTCGCCGCGCGCGAGGTAGACGCGGTTCACGTCGGTGATCTCGAGCTCGCCGCGCGCCGAAGGCGCGAGGCTCTTCGCGACGTCCACCACCGTGCCGTCGTAGAAGTAGAGCCCGGTCACGGCCCAGGACGAGGCCGGCTTCTTCGGCTTCTCCTCGATCGAGAGCGCCCGGCCGGCGGCGTCGAAGCTCACCACGCCGTAGCGCTCGGGATCGTGCACCTGGTAGCGCGAGCACGGTGCCGCCGCGCGGGCGCGCCGCCGCCCGCTGCAGCACGTCGGGAAGCCCGTGGCCGTAGAACAGGTTGTCGCCGAGCGCGAGCGCCACGGCCGTCGCCCGCCACGAACTCGCTCCCGATCAGGAACGCCTGCGCGATGCCCTCCGGCCGCGCCTGCGCCGCGTAGCGCAGCGAGATGCCGTAGCGCGAGCCGTCGCCGAGCAGCCGCTCGAAGGACGCGAGGTCGTGCGGGCGTCGAGATCAGCAGCAGCTCGCGCATGCCCGCGAGCATCAGCGTCGCGAGCGGGTAGAAGATCATCGGCTTGTCGTAGACGGGCAGCAGCTGCTTCGAGACGGCGCGGGTGATCGGATAGAGCCGCGTGCCGGTGCCGCCGGCGAGGAGGATGCCCTTCACGCGCGCGCCTCCGCGCCGAGCCCGAGCCGCCGGCGATCGTGGCCTACGGCGCGGCACCACGCGCCGTTCGCGAGGTACCAGCGCACGGTGGCGGAGAGTGCCTCGTCGAGGGCGTGGGCCGGCTGCCAGCCGAGCTCGCGCGCGAGCTTGCCGGTGTCGAGTGCGTAGCGCCGGTCGTGGCCGGGGCGATCGGCGACGAAGGACACGAGCTCCGCGTAGGCGCCGAGCCCCCGCGCGCGGAGCGCCGCGTTGCTGCGCGCCGGGCGTTCGCGCTCGAGCAGCGCACACAGCCGCGTCACCAGCTCGTGGTTCGTGCACTCGCGGCCGGCGCCGATGTTGTACCGCTCGCCGGGGCGGCCCCGCTCGAGCACGCGGAGCAGCGCCTCGCAGTGGTCCTCGACGTAGAGCCAATCGCGCTCGTTCTTGCCGTCGCCGTAGAGCGGCAGCGGCTCGGCCTCGAGCGCGTTCAGCAGCATCAGCGGGATCAGCTTCTCCGGATGCTGGAAGGGGCCGAAGTTGTTCGCGGCGTGCGTCACGATCACCGGCAGGCCGTACGTGCGGTGCCAGGCGCCCATCAGCTGGTCGGAGGCGGCCTTGCTCGCCGAGTAGGGCGAGCTCGGGACGAGCAGCGCCTGCTCGTCGGCCCGCGCGCCCGCGGCGATCGAGCCGTACACCTCGTCGGTCGAGACGTGCAGCAGGCGGAACGCCTCCCGCGCCGGACCGGCGAGCTGCGACCAATGGCGCCGCGCGGTCTCGAGCAGCCCGAAGCTCCCGACGACGTTGGTGCTGACGAACGCGGAGGGGTCGTCGATCGAGCGATCGACGTGCGTCTCCGCGGCGAGGTTCAGGATCGCGCGCGGGCGGTGCTTCTCGAGCAGCGCGCCCACGAGCGCGCGATCGCCGATGTCGCCGTGCACGAACTGGAAGCGCGCGTCGCCCTCGAGCTCGGCGAGCGACTCGCGATGCCCCGCGTAGGAGAGCTTGTCGAGCACGATCACCGTGGCGTTCGTGTGCCGGAGCAGGTGGCGCACCAGGTTCGCCCCGATGAAACCTGCGCCGCCCGTGACCAGGACCTTCTCGGCGTTCATCGTTCCTCTTCCTGGGTCGGTTCCTGGGCGGGCACGGCATGACCGAGCGCGCGCAGCCGCGCGAGCTCCTCGGCGCCGAGCGCCTCCCGGTGATAGCGGACGTTCGCTCGATGCTCTTGGCGGGAGGCAGCCAGAGGCGGAAAAAGCGGCGACGCCGGCCCCTCGGTCCCTGTCGCCAACGCTCTCCTCCCCGGCGGCCCGAAAGACGCGCAACGATGCCCGAAGACCCCGACGCGTTCCAGCGGAAGGCCTCGGTGTGGGTGACCGGCTCCCGCCGCGAAGTGTCACCGTGGGCAAGCCCTCCCACCGCGCGGGAGGGGGACGAGGGCGCGGCCGACCCCGGAGCTCGCCGACCGAAAAGCGTGTCATGCGCGTTCTTCGAAGCGCGGGCTGCGACGCACGCCGTAGCGGTGGGCGATCCACTCGCCGAAGACTCCGAACGAGCGGAGCGCGTACTCGACGGAGTCGCGGATCGAGATGCTGCTGGCCTCGTCGAAGTAGCGCACGGGCACCGGCACGTCTCCGACACGGAAGCCGAAGTGGATCGCCTGCACGAGGAACTGCGTGTCGAACACCCAGTCGTCGGCGTTGCGCTCGAAGGGCAGGCGCTCGAGCACCTCGCGACGATAGGCGCGGAAGCCGCTGTGCCACTCGCCCAGGTTCTGCCCCGAGAGGAGATTCTCTACGAAGGTGAGGCTGCGGTTGGCGAGATACTTGACCAGGGGCATCCCGCCGGCGAGCGCCTCGGCGCGCGTGCGGATCCGGTTGCCGAGCAGCACGTCGCAGATGCCGTGGCGCAGCACCTCGACGCAGGCCGGAATCATCCGCGCATCATACTGGTAGTCGCCGTGCACCATGATCACGAAGTCGGCGCCACGCTCGAGCGCGGCGCGGTAGCAGGTCTTCTGGTTGCCGCCGTAGCCGGTGTTGCGCTCGTGCTGGATCAGCGTGACCGGTAGGCGACGCGCAACTTCGACCGTGTCGTCGGGGCTGCAGTCGTCGACGACGATCACCTCGTCTACCGCGGCCTTCGGGATGTCGGCGTAGACGCGCTCGAGCGTGCGGGCCGCCCGATAGGAAGGCATCACCACGATCGTGCGGGTTCCGGCCGGCATGTGGATGAGTGCCTAGAACACCGCGATCGGGTTCACCGGGGAGCCCGTGCCGCGGTCGACGCGCAGGGGCGCGACGGTGAGGAGGAACTCCCAGCGCCGGTGGCGCGCGCAGGCCTCGAGCAGACGCCTGAGCATCAGGTTGTCGAGCAGGTGAACGCCCATCGCGACGAGCGCGCACTGGTGCACGGGAATGGGCCAGCGCTCGACGCCGGCGCCCGGGAGCGGATCGGAGACGCCGTCGCTGCCGAGCACGGCGACGTCGCGCTCGTGGAGCCACGGGATGCACTCGGGATGGAGGCCCGCGATGCCGCCCACGTTGGGGTTCCACGGGCCCTCCTGGTCGCGCCGGGCGTCGCGCCCGCCCGCCACGAGCAGGATGTCGCCCGGCTCGACGCGCACGTTCTGCGCCTGCTCCGCCGCCGTGAGCTCGTCGGGGCCGATGCTGGCGCCGCCCGGCAGCCACGGCACGCCGCGCAGGCGCGGGATGTCGAGGAGCACGCCCCGGGAGACGATGCCCTCGCGCGCCACCATGATCGAGTTGCGCAGCGCGCCGATCGACTTGACGTCGCTCGCCGGGAAGCCGTTGTACATCTGGCCGCGCACGAAGACGTGGCAGAGCGCGTCGATGTGCGAGACGGCCATCCCGTGGAAGGCCACGCCCACGAAGTCCATCGCCGTCTCGAGGCCCGGCACGCCGGTGGCGTCGCACGCGTCGCCCGCCATCACCATCATGTGGAGCGCAGGCGTCGGATTCTCGGCGTTCGAGTGCACCGGCAGCTCGCGCGCGCACGACACGATCTCGCCCGTTCGGACGAGCTTCGCGGCGGCCGTGCGCTTCTGCGGCGTGATCAGGTTCAGCGCTCCGGCCTGGTCCTCCGCCCCCCAGCGACCCCAGTTCTTCACCTTCTCGAAGATCTCGTCCATGCGCGCGGACGTGACGTCGCTCATGAGCCTCCCGGTGTGTGGTTGGCGCGATGCCGCTGCGGCATGATCGCCCGGCCCCAAGGTCGCGGGGCAACGGCTCCTCGGCAAGCGCGCCGGAGCCGCGCGCAGTTGAGCGACGGCGAACGAAGGAACGAGTTGGCGTTCAACTTTCCCCATCCCCTCCCGAACGGCTGGTTCCACCTCGCCTACGCCGACGAGGTCCCGGCCGGCGGCCTCACGACCGTGCGCGCCTTCGGCCAGGACCTGCTCCTGTTCCGCACCGCCGGCGGCGCGCTCGCGGTGGCCGAGCCCTTCTGCCCCCACCTCGGCGCACACCTCGGTCACGGCGGCCGCGTCGAGGGCGAGGCGGTCGTGTGCCCCTTCCACGGCTGGCGCTTCGGCGCGGATGGCGGGTGCACGGACGTGCCCTACGCGAAGCGGATCCCGCCCAAGGCGCGGCTCGCGACATGGCCCAGCGTCGAGCGCAACGGCGCCATCTACGTCTGGCGCCACGCGGAGGCCGAACCGCCCTCCTACGAGGTGCCCGAGCTTCCCGTCATGAACGAGCCCGGCTGGCAGGGCCCCCGGCGGCTGTCGTGGACGATCCGCGCCCAGTTCCAGGAGATCCTCGAGAACACGGTGGACCCGGCGCACTTCCGCTACGTCCACGGCACCGAGACGCTGCCGGTCTCGCAGCAGACCTTCGACGGCGTGCACATTCGCGGCGTCAACGAAGCGAAGATGACGACGCCGCGCGGTTCGATCGACGGGCGCATCGAGACCGCCGCGACGGGCCCAGGCTTCGGCTACGCGCGCTACCGGCTCGGCGGCGAGATGCTGCACACCACCTGCGCGACGCCGATCGACGAGCACCACGTGGTGTCGAACTTCGCGTTCTGGGTGAAGGGCGAGAGCCCCGCCGCCCTCGAGCGCGGCATCGGCCCGGCCATGATCGCCGAGATCCAGCGCCAGATGGCGCAGGATATCCCCATCTGGGAGAACAAGAAGTACCTGGCGCGCCCGCTGCTCTGCGACGGCGACGGTCCGATCCAGCAGGCGCGCCAGTGGATGCGGCAGTTCTACTCGCCTGCGCCCGGCGGGACCGCATGAGTGACTGGGCCTTCGAGTCGATCTTCCACTTCACCGTGAGCGCCACGAACTTCGAGCGCTCGCTCGCCTTCTATCAGACGCTCGGCTTCCAGCTGTTGCGCGACAACCGCGACGTGGTGTGGCCCGACTTCGTGGCGGGAAACTTCGGCATGAAGCGGGCACAGGGCCGCGGTGCACTGCTCGCCCTCGGCGCGGGCCCGGAGCACACGCGCCTCGACTTGATCGAGTGGCTCGAGCCGGCCTACGACCCGGCGCCCGCGAAGCCGTGGTCCGAGCGCGTGCCGCGCATCGTGGCGCTGCGCACGCGCAACCTCCGGGCCGCCTACGCGGAGCTGCGCACCCGCGGCATCGAGTTCCTGACGGAGCCACGGAGCCTCGACCCCGAGAGCGGCATCGTGGCCGTGGTGTGCTGCCGCGATCCCGACGGGCTGATCGTGGAGCTGATCGAATACGAGCCCGGCGTGCTCGGCAGCCGCGTCGGGCACCTGACGCGGAGGAACGCACCGTGAAGGTCCTGGTGCTGGGCGGCACGCAGTTCAACGGCCTCGCGCTGGTGCGCGAGCTCGTGCGCACCGGCCACGACGTCACGATCCTCAACCGCGGCAAGTCGCCCGGCGCCGTGCCGCCCGGCGTGCGCCGACTCGTCGCCGACCGCACCGACCTCGCCTCGATGCGCGCGGCGCTCGGCCACGAAGACTACGACGTGGTGCACGACGTGACGGCCTACCGGCCCGAAGACGTCGCATTCATGCTCGAGCACTTCCGCGGCCGCACCGGCCACTACGTGTTCGTGAGCTCGACGGTGATCTACGCCGCCTCGCAGCTGCTGCCGATTCACGAAGACTTCCCGGTGGACCGCAGTTCGCGCCAGAACGAGTACGGCCGCAACAAGCTGCTGTGCGAAGACCTGCTCGTGCGCGCGCACCGCGAGCACGCCTTCCCGGCCACCACGGTGTGTCTGTCGATGGTGTTCGGGCCGCACAACATCCTGCCCGATCGCGAGCAACGCATGTTCGTGCGGCTCCTGACGGGGCGCCCGATCCTGATCCCCGGCGACGGCACCACGCTCGCCCAGGTCGGCTACGTGGAAGACCAGGCGCGCGCGCTGCGCCTGCTGATGGCGAAGCCGGCCACGTTCGGCCGGCGCTACAACCTCACCGGCGCCGACTTCTTCACCGCCGAGGGCTATGTGGACACCTTCGCGAGCGTGGTGGGCGTGGCGCCGAACAAGCTCTTCGTGCCGGCGCCGCTGATGGACGACCTGTTCGACGGGCGCGTCACCGCACGGCCCGTGCAGGTGAAGTCGAAGGTGGACATCCGCTCGACCGAGCGTCCCGACGAGCTCGAGCGCAACCGCTTCCTGCTCTCGATGCTGGTGCAGCGCATCGCGCCGCACATCCACCGCTGGAACGCGAACGTGATCTTCGGCATCGAGCGCCTGCGCCACGACGCCGGCTTCGAGCCCGAGGTGCGCTTCCCCGCGGCCGTGGCGCAGACCTACGAATGGTTCCAGGCCGAGCGCGTGGCCGAGAAGCAGAGCTTCGACTTCTCGTTCGAGGACGAGATCCTGCGCCTCGTCCGGGAGAAGGCAGCGTGACGAAGCGGAGACACGTCCTGCCGGCGCTCGCCGCGGCACTGCTCTCGGTCTCGTGCGGGCCGTACGTGCAGGTGATCCTGTATGCGGAGGGCAAGCAGGCGACGCCGCGCGAGCCGTACTGCGACGTCGTCTTCTACGAGAACTACAAGACGCCGCCGCCCGACGTCACCGCATTCGGGGACGTCTTCGTGGGCGACACGGGGTTCACGTTCCAGTGCACCGAGTTGGCAATGCAAACGCGCATTCGCCAGGAGGCCTGTGCCGCCGGAGCCGACGCCGTCCACCTGCTCACGAGCAACTCGGCCGCCTCGAGTTGCCGCCAGACCCGGGCATCCCTGTTGCGTCGCGAGTCCGCCAAGTGATTCGGATTCTGCGCGTTGCGTGGCTGCTGACGCTGCTCGTCGCGCCGGGCTGCGGCATCCTGATGAACGGCAGCCGCCAGCGGGTCCCCGTCGAGATCGAGCCTCGAGGCGCCACGGTGCTCGTGTATCCGGAGCGCACGCGGCAGACCACGCCCACGGTGCTCGAGCTGGACCGGAAGCGGGTGTACACGCTCCTCATCGAGCACCCCGGCTACCAGTCCGAGTGGGTGTACCTGAATCGGGTCGGCTCCCCATGGATCTACGCCGACTTCGCGTTCATCGTCTTTCCCGCCGCACTGTACGTCGACACAGAGTCGGGCGGCGCGTTCCTCCTCCGCCCGACGCGAGTGAAGCTCGAGCTGAAGGAGCTGCCGGACCCGAGCGCGAGCGGGTCCGGCGAGCCCGAGGAGTGACGTCATGCGCACCATCGCAGTCACCGGCTCCGCATCGGGCATCGGCGCCGCCACCGCCGCGCGGCTCGAGAAGGACGGGCACCGCGTGGTCCGCGTGGACTGGAAGGGCGGCGACGTGGTCGCCGACCTCGGCACGCCGGCCGGGCGCGCCGCAGCGCTCGAGGGCATCCGACAGGCGGCGGGCGGCTCGCTGGATGGGCTCGTTTCGGGCGCCGGCCTCGGGCCCTACGACGACCCGCAGGCCGTCGTGCGCGTGAACTATTTCGGCGCGGTGGCGGTCCTCGACGGCCTCCTCGATCTGCTCGCGCGCGGCCGCGCGCCGGCCGCCGTTGCCATCTCGTCGATCGGCGCGGTGTTCGAGGCCATGCACCTGCCCGGCTTCGCCGCCGCCTGCCTCGCTGCCGACGAGGCCCGCGCGCAGGCGCTCGTCGAAGGCCGAGACGGGAACCACGCCTACACGAACGCCAAGCACGCGCTCGCGCTGGCGGTGCGCCGGCGCGCTGCGGAGTGGGGGGCCGCGGGCGTCCGCCTGAACGCCGTGCTGCCGGGCAAGGTGGCGACGCCGATGCTCGCCCGGATCCACGCGCACGAGGTGCTCGGCCCGACGGTGAACGCCCTGCCCGTCCCGCTCGGCCGCGAGGCTCAGCCCGAGGAGCTCGCGGCGGCGATCGTCTTCCTGCTCGGGCCCGACGCGCGCTACGTGCACGGCGCGCTGCTGAAGGTGGACGGAGGATCGGACGCGCTGGTGCGCCCCGACGCTCTCTGAGCTCGGTGACGTTTGGGTGAATCGCGTCGCGTCCCGGCGGCGGGGGGTCGCCTCGGATACTGTGGGGGCGCGAGCCGTCATGAGCGTCGAGCGCGAATCGAGATTCGAGCCTCCCGTGTACAGGGAGGACGACTGGAAGCGGGCTCCCTCCCTCGAAGCGCATCGCCGCTTCGAGAACGTGGCGGGCCGCAGCACGGTGGACTACGGGCTGCGGACCGTGCAGCAGGGCCTCGCCCACTTCAGCGCCATGGCCGACACCAAGGCGAACATCCTGATCACGGTCTGCGCTTTGCTGTTCTCGGTCGGCCTCACCCAGCTCCATCGCGAGGGATTGCGGATCCCGCTCCTGGTGCTGCTCACGTCGGCAGCGTCGAGCCTCATCCTGGCCATCCTCGCCGTGTTGCCGGGGGCGTCCCGCCCCTCGGCTCCCGGCGCAGAGGAGCCGGGCCGCGCCGCCTTCAACCATCTCTTCTTCATGCACTTCTCGACGCTCGAGACCCAGCAGTACCTCGACGAGATGGACGAGCTGATGGCCGACCTGCCGCGCTTCACCGAGGCGATGGTGCGCGACATCCACAGCCAGGGCGTCGCGCTCGCGCACAGGAAGTACCGGCTGCTGCGCTGGAGCTACGCGGCGCTGCTCGTCGGAGTCGCCTCCTCGGTGTTGCTTCTGCTCGCTCAGCAGCTCTCCCACTAGCCTCGCCTGAAAGGCGCGGCGGGGTCACTCCGCGGGCGGGACGTCCATTCCTTCGCTGATGCGGATCGAACGCATCGAGTTCGCCGAGCGGCGCAGCGCCCCGAAGATGCGATCGAAGAGCACGGTGCCGAGGATCGCGCGCCGCGTCGGCTCGGCGATGTCGTCGCCGCGGTCGCGCAGCGGCACGCGCGCGCCGCCGGGCGCGTTCGCGTACTCGAGCTCGGAGAGGCGCCACGCCTCGCGCGCATAGAACGCGAGCGCAGAGACGGGGAGGCCCGGATAGAGGTAGCGACGCACCTGGAGCAAGGCGTCTGCGATCTCGTCGCTGAAGTAGTGGCGCTCGTCGCCCGTGGTCCACGGGAGCCCGCGCACGAAGTCGCGCACCTCCGCCCGCAGCTTCTCGAGCTCGGCGCGCTCCTTCCGGCCAAGCTTGCGCTTCGGCGGCGCGTAGATCGCGCGCAGCGCCTCGCCGATCGGATCCGACTCGCCCGCCCAGCCCCGGTCGAGCGCCTTCGCCACGCGCGTGATCACGTCGAGGGGCAGCCCCGCCACCTCGCGGAGCGCGCGGATGAGCTCGAGCCGCTCGAGATGCCGGGGCCCGTACAGCGCCTGGTTGCGGCCCTGGGGCTCCCCCGCGGGAAGGAGCCCCGCGCGGATGTAGAACTTGATCGTGGAGCGCGGGATCCCGGAGCGGCGCGTCAGCTCGGCCAGGCGCATGGCGGGAGCTTGCCATTGGAGAGTGGATAGTTCTAGTATCCGAACAACTGGATAGTCCAGCTCTCCACTGGGCGAGGCCGCGTGAAATACCTGCCCCTCATTCTCGCGAACCTGCGGCGCAGCCCGCTCCGGAGCGTCCTCACCGCCGCCGCGATCGCCCTCGCCATCGCGCTCGTCTGCCTGCTGCGCACGCTGCCCGAGGGCCTCGAGTGGATCATGGACTACGCCTCCTCCGGCACGCGGGTGGTCGTGCTCAACCAGGCGGGCTTCGACTACCCCCTGCCCTACGCGTACCTACAGAAGGTGCGCGCGCTGCGCGGCGTCCGCGCCGCGGCGAGCTGGACCTGGTACGGCGGCATGGTCGAGATCGAGAAGGGCGTGACCTTCCCGAGCTTCGCGACCGAGCCCGACGCGATCGCCGACGTCTTCCCCGACTTCGAGCTCGGCCCCGAGAGCATCGAGGCGTTCCAGCACCACCGCGACGGCGCGATCGTCGGCGTGCCGACGCTGCGAGAGCTACGGCTGGAAGGTCGGCGACCGCGTGACGCTGCGCGGCGATCTCTATCCCGGTCGATCTCGAGTTCCAGATCGTCGGCGTGATCGACGCCGAGATGTCGCAGCTCTTCCTGTTCCACCGCGAGTATCTCGAGCAGTCGCTGCGCGCGGCCGGCGGCACGCTCGACACGGCCTCGCTGCTCTACGTGCGCGTGGACGACCGCGCGCGCATCGATCCGCTCCGCGCCGAGATCGACGCGCTGTTCCGCAACGCGCCCGCCCAGACGCTCACGCAGACCGAGAAGGAGTACTTCAAGAACCTGCTCTCGGCGCTCGACGCGTTCGTCGCCATCACGATCGCCGTCACGGCCCTCGTGGCGCTCTGCATCGTCTTCATCGCGGCGAACACCGCGAGCCTGTCGGTGCGCGAGCGCGCGCCGGAGCTCGCGGTGATGAAGGCGATCGGCTTCGGCAAGCGGCTCGTGTTCTCGCTGCTCGTCGGCGAGGCCGGCGTGCTCGCGCTGGCCGGCGGCGCCGCGGGCGCCCTCGGCTCGCTGCTGCTCACGCTCGCGCTGCAGAGCGCGGCCACGAGCCTGATGCCGCAGCTCGGCCCGCTCGCGGGCTTCGTCGTCACGCGGGCGATCGTCGTGCAGGGCCTCTTCCTCGCGCTCGTCGTCGGCATGCTCTCGGGCGTCGTGCCCTCGTTCGGCGCCGCGCGGCGCAGCGTCGCCGAGACGATGCGGGAGGTCTTCTAGGCGATGCTGCCGGTGCGCTACAGCGTGCGGAGCCTCTGGGGGCGGCGCTCGCGCAGCGGTCTCACGGTCGCCGTGATCGCGCTGGTGGTGGTGGCGCTCGCGCTGCTGTCGGGTCTCGTCTCGAGCATGAAGGCGAGCCTCGAGAGCGCCGGCTCGCCGCGGAACCTGATCGTGCTGCGCAAGGGCGCGAGCAGCGACGGAGCGAGCTCGCTGCCGCTCGAGGTCTACCAGGCGCGTGCGCTTCTTCGACGGCATCGCGCGCGGCGAGGACGGGCGAGCCGCGTCGTCTCGCCCGAGCTCGTCGTGCAGCCCTTCGGCATGACGCGCTGGGGCAGCCGCGAGAGCGCGCAGGTGCGCGGGATCGAGGCGACGGCCTTCGCCGTGCACGACGAAGTGCGGATCGTACAGGGGCGCGCGCTGCGCCCCTCGAGCGGCGAAGCGATCGTCGGGCGCGCCGCCGCCGAGCGCTACGCGGGCGCGGAGCTCGGCGGCTCGCTCCCGCTCGGCAACTCGACCTGGCAGGTCGTCGGGATCTTCGAGGCGGGCAGCGCGCTCGACAGCGAGATCTGGGTGGACGCGCGCCAGCTCGCGAACGACGTCAAGCGGCCGTCGCCGTATTCGAGCCTGCGCCTGCGCGTGGCGCCCGGCGCCGACGCCTCGGCGCTGATCCGGCGCATCGAAGGCGACCCGCGCTTCGGCCTCGCGGCCAGCCGCGAGTCCGACTACTACGCGAAGCAGGCCGCCTCCGCCGACGCGCTGTACATCGTGGTGGGCGGGCTCGCGCTGCTGGCCGGCATCGGCGCGGCGTTCGGCGCCACGAACACGCTGTACGCCGCCGTGCAGGCGCGCACGCGCGAGATCGGCACGCTGCGCGCGCTCGGCTTCTCGAGCCGACGCCATCGCCGAGCTCGTTCCTGCTCGAGTCGGTGCTGATGGCGCTCGCGGGCTTCGCGCTCGGCGAGCGCGCTCGCCGCGCTCGGGGCGCTCGGGGTCTCGGCGCTGGGTCGGCGACGTCTCGACGCTTTCGCATGAGCGGCACGTCGCTCGTCTCGCTGCGCGTCGGTGCGCAGGACCTGGGCTTCGCCGGTCGCGCTCGCGCTCGCGATCGGGCTCGGCGGCGCGCTGCCACCCGCGCTGCGCGCCGCGCGGCTGCGCCCGATCGAGGCGCTGCGCAAGGGCTGAAATCCATCTCACGAGGAGATCCCATGAATCCCGCCGATCCGCGCTCTCTTCTCTATCGCGACCCCACGCGCGAGCACGGCTTCGAGGCGCTCCGCGTCGAGGGCAAGCTGCCGGTCGAGCTGGCCGGCACGCTCTACCGCAACGGCCCGGGCCGCTTCGGCTCCTTCGGGCGGCGCTACTACCACATGTTCGAGAGCGACGGCGCCGTCAGCGCGGTTCGCTTCGGCCACGGCCTCGCCGAGGGCGCACATCGCGTGGTGGCGAGCGCGGGCCTGCGCGAGGAGCAGGCGGCCGGCCGGCCGCTCTACGGCAGCACCGTCTCGCGGCCGCGGCGCGTCTTCAACACGCTCGGCGGCCGCGCGAAGAACCTCGCGAACACGAACGTCCTCGTCTGGCAGGGCCGCCTGTTCGCGCTGCTCGAGGCGGCGAAGCCGATGCAGCTCTCGACCGACGACCTCGGCACGCTCGGCGAGTGCGACCTCGACGGCGTCGTCGCGCAGACCTTCTCGGCGCATCCGCACTTCGTCGCCGCGCGGCGCGCCTTCTACAACTTCGGCATGCGCTTCGGCCCGAAGTCGGCGCTCGACCTCTACGAGCTGCCGCTGCGGGGGCCCGCCCGCCGGCTCGGCACGCTGCCGCTCGAGGCGCCGACCGCGCTGCACGACTTCATCGCGACCGAGCGCCACCTGCTGTTCTTCCTCGCGCCGACGCGCCTGCTGCTGCTGCGCGCGATGCTGGGCGAGACGCGGCCGGAGCGCCTGTTCGACTGGCGGCCCGAGCGCGGCAGCGAGGTCGTGGTGGTGCCGATCGACGCGCCGGAGCGCGTGACGCGGTTCCGCACCGACGCGTTCTTCGTCTGGCACTTCGCGAACGCCTTCGAGCGGGGCGACGAGATCGTGGTGGACTTCGTGCGCCACGCGGACGTCGGCGCACTCGGCACGATGCGCGATGTCAACGCGCGAAGGGGGGGCGCAGTCGACATGAACCTCGGCGATGCCTGTCGCGCCCGCCTGGACCTGCGGCGCAGCCGCTTCGAGGCGCACCCGCTCTCGGACGCGAAGTGCGAGTTCCCGACGATCGACGGGCGCGGCGCGGGCGGGCCGCGGCGCTTCGCATGGCTCACCGTCACCGCGGGCGGGGCTCCCGGCATCGCGCGCCTCGACCTCGAGCGGGCAGAAGCGACGACGTGGCACCCGCCGCCGGGCCACCACCCGAGCGAGCCGGTCTTCGCGCCGCGGCCGGGCGGCGGCGACGAGACCGACGGCTGGGTGCTCGTGCTCGTCTACGACGAGCGCACGGAGACCAGCCACGTGGCGGTGCTCGACGCGGCGGCGCCCGAAGCGGGGCCCGTCGGCCGCGCGCACTTCGACCACCACGTCCCGGTCACCCTGCACGGCGCGTGGGTCGCTGCGGGCTGAAGAGCGGCGCTCGACCTACCACCAGCCCTGACGCCGGGCCCAGACCAACATCGCGACGGCGACCACCACCATCGAGACGAGCACCATGCTGAGCTCGAAGGTCTTGGTCTCCTGGTTCACGATGATGTTCATGCCGTAGATGCTGGCCAGCAGCGTGAGCGGCAGCAGCACCGCGGACATCAGCGCAAGCCGCTCCATCGCGATGTTCATCTTCACGTGCGTGCGCGACTGGTAGAAGTCCACCACGCCCTGGAGGAACTCGCGCTCGCTGTCGCAGACGCTGCGCACGCGCTCGAAGTGATCGACCAGGTCCTCGATGAACGGCTGCGAGTCGGCCGGCAGAAACCGCGACAGCGCGGCCATGCGGGCGTACATCTCGCGGCAGGCCGAGGCCATCGTGCGCAGCGTGAGCAGCTCGTGGCGCACGCGGAACATCTCCTCGAGCGCCTCCTGGAAGTCCCCGCTCGTGCGGTCGAGCACCTGGCGCTCGAGCGCCGCCACCTTGTGCGTGAGATCGGCGACGAAGGTCTCCATGTGAGCGGCGATTGCCGACACGATCGCGTGCGAGAGCTCGGCGGCGCTGGCCGGCAGGAAGCGCCCTTCGAGCAGGCGGCGGGCCACCGCGCGTGTCTCGCGCAGCGCGTTCTCGGGTGGCACCTCGGGGTTCAGCGGGCCGTGCACCGTCACCAGGAAGCGCTGCGCGACGAAGTAGTCGAGCTCGAGGAGGTGGATCTGCCCGGCCGGCCCGGGCTCGGGCGCGTGCAGGATCAGGAACAGATGGTCCGGGTACGCGTGCAGCTTCGGGATGTGGCTGCGCGCGCGGCAGTCGCGCAGCGCGAGCGGATGGAAGCGAAGGACCTCGGCGAGCAGCCGCTCGGCGTCCGCGTCCCACGCCGGCACGTCGAGCCACGCGAAGCCCTCGGGCTCCGCCAGGAGCGCGGCCAGCTCGGAGGCCTCGCGCCGCTCGACGCGGCCCGCCGCGAGCCAGAGCAGCTCCATGCGATGTGCCCTCGCGGGCCGTGGATCAGGCTCCACCTCCGAGGTTGGGCCTACCCCGAGGCAGCTGTCGTGACTTCGCTCGCCTCACGCGAGGCAAAGCCTCGCGTGGGCTCGCTGCGCGCGCCGCTTCGGCGCTTGCATTCCTCAGCGCTGGAGGATGCTCCGCGCCGTGTCGATGGTCTGCTGCCCGCGCGCCGCCGCGCTCTCGAAGTCCACCGGCTGGGGCACCGCGAGGCCGCGCTGCACCGCCGGGCGCGCGGCGATCGCGTCGATCCAACGCTTCAGGTGGTCGAGGCCGTCGATCTCGACGCCGGCCCAGCTGTGGATCCGCACCCACGAGTAGTTCGCGATGTCGGCCAGGCTGTAGTCGCCGGCCAGCCACTCGTGCTTCGCGAGCTGGCCGTCGAGCACCGTGTAGAGACGCTTCGTCTCGTTCTGGTAGCGCGAGATCGCAGCCGGGATCTTCTCGGGGAAGTAGCGGAAGAAGACGTTGGCCTGGCCCTGCATCGGGCCCACGCCGCCCATCTGGAACATCAGCCACTGGATCACGCGCGAGCGGCCCTTCGCGTCCTTCGGCAGCAGCTTGCCCGAGCCGTCCTTCTCGCAGAGGTAGAGCATGATCGCGCCCGACTCGAACACCGAGAAGTCGCCGGCGTCGTGATCGACGATCGCGGGAATGCGTCCGTTCGGATTGATCGCGAGGAACCAGGGCTCCTTCTGCACGTTCTTGCCGAGGTCGATGCCCACGGTCTTGTACGGGATCGCGAGCTCCTCGAGCGTGATCGAGGCCTTGTGGCCGTTCGGCGTGGGAGCGGTGTAGAGGGTGATCATGGGGCCTCCTTGCGAGCGGCTGGGTGGAGCGGATCGAAGCGATGCTGGCTCATGTAGTGGAAATACGCGAGCAGCGCGTCGAGGTCGGCGTCGGTGAGCTGCGGATTCGCCGGCATCTGCGTGTAGCGGAAGCTGCTCGGGTTGCGGATGAAGGCACGCAGCTGCGGCTCGGGCCGATACTCGACCACGCTCTGCGGGACGTTCAGCTCCGGCCCGACGCGCCCGCCGTCGCCGTTCACCGCATGACACGAGAGGCAGTTGCGCCGGAAGACCGCGAAGCCGAGCGCCGCCGGTGAGCCCGCGGGCGCGCCGGCGGGCACGGCGTGCGGGAAGCGCTCCTCGACGCGCACCACCGCGATCTCGGCGAGCTGGTACGGCCACGGGTAGCGGTGGACGTCGCGCTCGCCGGCGCCCTTCCAGATCATGTAGAACGGCGCCGGGTCGGCCTGCCGGTAGTCGATCGGGTCGAAGCCGCCCCCGGCGCGGTCGGCGTCGGCGAAGGCCAGATAGCCGCCCGGCTCGAGCAGCACCTCGCCGTCGCTCGCGCGCGCGTAGCCGTCGAGCGCGCGCAGCAGCACGTCCTGGCCGGCGAAGTCCGCGCCGAGCGCGCCGAGCCCTGTCTCGAGCACGCAGCGCAGCGGCCACGCGAGGAAGCGCTTCGTGCGCTGGTAGTAGGGATCGTCCACCTCCACCGTCTCGGTCTTGCAGGCCTTGCCGAGCTCGCTGGTCGTGACGACGCGCGGCGCGCCGCCGGCGCGCTCGAAGCGCAGCGACGGCTCCGCAGCCGGCGCCGCCAGCACGAGCGCGAGCCACGCGAACAGCGCACGCACTCAGTACGTCCCCGGCGCGCCCGGCACGATGTGGCCGGCGCTGAAGGCACCGTCCACCGCGTAGTCGCCGCCCGAGCAGAACGAGGCCTCGTCGCTCGCGAGGAACAGGATCACGTTCGCGATCTCGGCGAGCGTGAGCGAGCGGCCGAGCGGATGCCGCGGCAGGCCCGAGAAGTCGATCTTCGTGCCGCGGCGCAGCTCTTCGCGGACGCGGCGCATCGCCGGCTCGCGCATCTCGGGATTGCCGCCGCCCGGGTGCACCGCGTTCACGCGGATCCCATGGCGGCCGAGCTCGAGCGCCGCGCACTTCGTGAGACCGCGCAGCCCCCACTTGCTCGCCGAGTAGGCGGCGACGCCCACCTCGCCTTCGAGCGCGTCGATCGAGGCCACGTTCACGATCGAGCCGCCGCCAGCCGCGCGCATCTCGGGCAGCACGGCCTGCGTGCCGAGGAACGGGCCGATCAGGTTGACGTCGAGCAGCTCGGCGAGCCGCGCGCGCGTCGTCTCCTCGATCGACGCCACCTCGAGGATCGCCGCATTGTTCACCAGCACGTTCACCGACCCGAAGCGCTCGCGCGCGGCGGCGACGGCCTCCGCCCAGTCCCGCTCGTGCCGCACGTCGAGGCGGCGGTAGCAGGCCGCGTCGCCGAGCTCCGCCGCCGTCTTCGCGCCGGCCTCGTCGAGCACGTCGCCGAGCAGCACGCGCGCGCCCTCGCGCACGAAGACGCGCGCCGTCTCGGCGCCGATCCCCCGCGCGGCGCCCGTCACGAGCGCCACCTTGCCGTCGAGCCGTCCCATCTCCTCGCCGGCCCGGGCTCAGACCTTCGCGATCAGCTCGTTGCCGAGCTTCTCGAAGCCGCGCATGACGTCCTCGGGCGTGAAGCCCGGGGGCCCGACCACGAAGCGCGCGACGCCGAGATCCTGGAGCCGCTTCACCTCGTCGAGCGTGGGCACACTGCCGGTGGTGATCTCGATCGAGGCGGGATCGCGGCCGACCTTGCCGCACTCGTCGCGCAGGATGCGGATCAGCTCGACCACGTTGTCGGGCCGCGCGGGGAAGAAGCCGTCGCCGAGGCGCGCGGCGCGCTTCGCCGCGCCCGGCGTGTGGCCGCCCACCACGATCGGCACGCCCGGCCGCTGGCGCGGCTTCGGGTTCGACTCGAGCGGCGCCCAGCGGTAGTGCGCGCCGTCGAACTTCGACGGCCCGTCCGCCCACAGCGAGCGCAGCGCGCGGATCGACTCGTCGGTACGGCTCATGCGCTCCTCGAAGGGCACGCCGAGCACGTCGAACTCCTCGCGGAGCCAGCCGATGCCGATGCCGAGCAGCGCGCGCCCGCCGGAGAGCTGGTCGAGCGTCGCCACCTCCTTCGCCACGTACACCGGATGGCGTTGCGGCAGGATCAGGATGCCGGTGGCGAGCCGGATCTTCTTCGTCACCGCGGCGGCGTAGCCGAGCCAGACCAGCGGGTCGGGGATCGGCGACTCCTCGGGGCCGGGCATCTTGCCGTTCGGCGCGTACGGGTACGGCGACTGGTAGCCCTTCGGCACGACCACGTGCTCCACCGTCCAGAGCGACTCGAAGCCGACGCGCTCCGCGGTCTGGGCGAGATGCGTGAGACCCTCGGCCTGACCGAAGGGACCGACGTTGGCGAACATGACCCCGAACTTCACGACTCCCTCCTTCGCTCGCTGCGCGCCGGCCCGAGGCGGCCGGCTTGCCGACTGGCCTCACCCTAGCGCGGGTTACACTGCGCAGGTCGTCTCGTCCGAAGGAGCACGCCGTGGACTACCCCGTCATCTCCGCCGACTCCCACATCACCGAGCCGCCGAACACCTACGTCGACTACATCGAGGCGAAGTGGAAGGCGAAGGCGCCGGTGATGAAGTACGTGGACAAGCTCGGCGACGCGTTCTTCGTCGAGGGTCTGCCGACGCCGGTGCCGATGGGGCTCGTGGCGGCGGCCGGCAAGCCGCCGCAGGAGATCCGCACGACCGGCGTGCGCTTCTACGAGATGCACCGCGGCGGCTGGGACCCCGCGGCGCGCATGGCGGAGCAGGATCGCGACGGCGTCGCCGCCGAAGTGATCTACCCGACCGTCGGCATGGTGATCTGCAACCATCCCGACTTCGAGTTCAAGCAGGCCTGCTTCGCCGCCTACAACCGCTGGCTGGCCGAGTACTGCTCGGCGCACCCGGCGCGGCTGCTCGGCTGCGGCCAGCTCGCGATGCGCTCGGTCGAAGACGGCATCCGCGAGCTCGAGGGCATCGCGAAGCTCGGCCTGCGCGGCGTGATGATGCCCGGCAACCCGGCCGTCGAGGACTACGACTCCCCGGTGTACGACCCGTTCTGGCGGAAGGCCGATCGAGCTCGGCCTGCCGCTCTCGTTCCACATCCTCACCGACCGCAACTACGCCTTCGCGGCGAAGACGCGCGGGCCGAAGATGAACGGCTTCCTCTCGATCATGCGCGGCTGCCAGGACATCATGGGCACGCTCGTGCTCGGCGGCGTGTTCGAGCGGCATCCGCAGCTGAAGGTGGTGTGCGTCGAGGCCGACGCCGGCTGGGTGCCGCACTACATGTACCGGATGGATCACGCCTACAAGCGCCATCGCTACTGGCTGCCGCCGGGGCAGGCGCTCTCGAAGCTGCCGTCCGAGTACTTCGCCGAGAACATCTACGTCACGTTCCAGGACGACTGGGTGGCCTTCAAGGTCGCGAACCTCATGAACTGGAAGCACCTGCTGTGGGCCAACGACTTCCCGCACAGCGACTCGACCTGGCCGTGGAGCCAGGAGATGCTGGCCGAGCACACGAAGGTGCTCACGCCCGAGCAGAAGCGCGGGATCCTGTGCGACAACGTGGCGGAGCTCTACGGCATCGACCTGCGCGGGCTCGACGGCCACCGCATGAGGACGCGCGGGCTCGCACCGCTCGTGCTGCTGCTCCTGGCAGGCTGCGTCACGTCGTCCGACGACGACGATCAGGACAAGGACCGCTCGAAGGCCGAGGAGCGCGCGCAGAAGTACTGCGTGTCCGAGGCGAAGTCGCGCGGCCTCCGCGTCGAGAACGTCGGTCGCATCGACGAAGGTCGGGAAGAAGCGAATACGAGGTGAAGCTGCGCATCGACGGCGGCAAGCAGAAGGACAAGAAGGACAACAAGGGCGGGGACTACAACGTGATCTGCCGCTACGACGACAAGAGCCGCGACGCCCGGATCGACTAGGCGGTTAGCAGCAGCCCGGCCCGTGCCCGTCGTCGTCGGGCTCGTGGACGTGCGGGCGGTCCCAGTAGAGGCCCGCGCTCGGCGGCGAGCGCGAGGGCGCGCGGCACGTCGATCACCCAGGGGCCGTCGCGCAGCA
The DNA here is from genome assembly GCA_963716895.1 of uncultured delta proteobacterium. Lineage (GTDB taxonomy): Bacteria > Myxococcota_A > UBA9160 > UBA9160 > UBA6930 > JBFIYM01. Next base: position 225,840 of record CAVQUJ010000007.1, on the reverse strand, counting down.
CCGAGAGCTCGACGCGCTCGCCCGGCGCGAGCGCGCGCTCGCGGTCGCCGTCGAAGGCCAGCACGCCGGGACCCTTCACCTCGACGATCTCGCCGAGCGCGAGCCGCCGCGCCGACGCGACGAGTGCCGTGCGATAGATCCCCGGCGAGATCGGCGCGAGCAGCGCGCGGCCGCCCGCGCCGCAGAGGACCTCGACGCCGAAGTCGTCGCCGCGCCCGCACGGCTCGAGCAGCCCGCCGAGCGGCGAGAGCCCCACCGAGGCCGGCTCGGCGCGCGCCAGCACCAGCGTGCGCAGCTTCGCCGGGTCGAGCGCGAGCAGGCTGCCGACGTGGTCGTCCACCAGCAGGCCAGCGTCCACCAGCGCGAGGCTCGTGGCGCCGTCCGCGTACCGGACGCGCACTACCTTCGCGCGCTCCGCGACCTCGGCGAGCGCGAGCCGCCCCGCGGCGACGAGGCCGGCGGCCGCGCCCGCGAGCGTGGGCTCGACCAGCGCGGGGAAGACGTTGTTCGTGCCCGTCGAGAGCGGCACGATCGGCGCGTCGGGCCAGGCGGCGGCGACGAGGCGGTTCGTGCCGTCGCCCCCGAGCACGAGCAGCGCGCCGCAGCCGGCCTCGCGCATCGCCGCCACCGTGCGCAGCGTGTCCGCGGGGCGCGTCTCGGGCCGGCCGAGCTCGAGCCGCTCGCGCACCGCGTCGATCGGCAGATACTCGAGCGCGCGCTCGGCGATGCGGAACACGTCGGGCGTCCAGAGGATGCGCTCGACGCCCGCGAGCGCGGCCCCGATCGCCGCGCGCTCGAGCTGGTTGCGCTTCGCCTCGGGCGTGTCGTTGCCCGCGCGCCCGAGCAGGCGGCGGACGTCCCGCCCGGAGAGCGGGTTCACGACCAAGCCGAGCGGACGCGAAGGCGGCACGGCGGCCGACGGTAGCAGCGCCATGTCATACTGCGGCGGTGCCGAAGCGACCGCCGGACCTGCGCATCGACGATCTCGCGCAGCCGCGCCTGCCGCAGGAGCTGCTGGCGGGCAGGTCCGCTGCGGCCGAGGCGGCCAAGGGCCTCTCGTACCGCGTGGACGCGCTCGAGGCGCAGGCTGCGCACGAGGCCGGGCTCGACGACTTCGGCGACGCGCTCCACCGCGAGCCGTTCGACGTGCTGCTGCGCGCGCTCGAGCGCGACCGCGGCCTGACGCCGATCGGGCGTCTCTCCACGCACGCTCAGCTGCTCCAGTTCCTGAAGAACCGGCTGCTGCTCGAGGATCTGCTGCGGCGCCACCCGGAGATCGAGAAGCTGGAGATCCGCGCGCCGATCGTGATCGCCGGCCTGCCGCGCACCGGCACCACGCACCTCCACAACCTGATCGCCGCCGATCCGGCGCTGCGCTCGCTGCCCTGGTGGGAGAGCCTCGAGCCGGTGCCGCCCCTCGCCGAGCAGGGCCGGCGCTTCGCCGAGGACCCGCGCCGCGCCCGCGCCGCCGCCGGCATCGCGATGCGCAATGCCGTGATGCCGCACTTCGACCGCATGCACGACATGTACGTGGATCACGTGCACGAGGAGATCCACCTGCTCGCCATCGCGGGCTCGACGATGCTGTTCGAGACGCTCGCGCCCCTGCCCGCCTGGCGCGACTGGTACCTCGGCACCGACCAGACGCCCTGGTACGGGTACCTGAAGAAGATCCTGAAGGCGCTGACGTTCCTGCGCGGCGGCGAGCGCTGGGTGCTGAAGTCGCCCCAGCACCTCGAGCAGTTCGGCCCGCTGCTGCGCGTCTTCCCCGACGCGGTCGTGGTGGTGACGCACCGCGATCCGGTCGCGATCACGGCCTCCTTCGCGACCATGATCGCCTACGGTGCACGCCTCTCGCGCGACCCGGTCGATCCGCCGGCGCTCGGGCGCTACTGGGCGGAGCGCATCGAGCGCATGCTGCGAGCCTGCGTGAACGACCGCGCGAAGCTGCCCGCCGCACAGTCGATCGACGTGCGCTTCGACGAGTTCATGGCCGACGACGTGGGCATGGTGCGCCGCATCTACGCGCTCGCCGGGCAACCCTTCGGGCCCGCGGTCGAGGCGGGGATGCAGCGCTTCATGCGCGAGCATCCGCGGGGCAAGCACGGGCGCGTGCTCTACGACCTCGCCGACTTCGGGCTCACTGGCGAAGAGCGCCGCCGCGCGCTCCAGTTCTACGTCGAGCGCTTCGGCGTGGCGCTCGAGGAGGGCTCCCGGTGAACCCTGGCATGAACCTCGGGCGCGAGGCGAAGTTCCAGATCGGTCAGGTGGTGCGCCACCGCGTCCATCCCTTCCGCGGCGTGATCTTCGACGTGGACCCGGAGTTCGCGAACTCCGAGGAGTGGTGGCTCTCGATCCCCGAGGCGATGCGCCCGCGCAAGGACCAGCCCTACTACCACCTGCTCGCCGAGAACTCCCAGACGACGTACGTCGCCTACGTGTCCGAGCAGAACCTGCTGCCCGACGAGACGGGCAAGCCGGTCGGCCACCCGCAGGTGGCGGAGCTGTTCGGCGCGCTGCGCGGCGGACACTACGAGATCCGGCGGCCCCGCGCCGCGCACTGAGCCGTATCCCGGAGCGGGGCTCGTCCGTCCTTCGTGTGAAAGGAGCCCGCATGGAGCCGGAGACCTTCGCCCTTCGCCTCGAACGCAGCTTCGCCGCCCCGCGCGAGAGCGTGTTCCGCGCCTTCACCGAGCCCGCGCTGCGCTCGCAGTGGCTGCGCCCCGGCGACGACTGGACGGTGCCCGTGACCGAGCTCGACCCGCGCGCCGGCGGCCGCTACCGCGACGTGTTCCGCTCGCCCGACGGCGTGGAGTACAGCGAGGCGGGCGAGTTCCGCGAAGTGAGGCGTCCCGAACGCCTCGTCTACGGCTGCCGCTTCGAGGGCGGCGGCGTGCTCGAGCCGGTGACGAACGTGACCATCGACTTTCACGATCTCGGCGCGGGCAAGACGCGCCTCGTGCTCGAGCAGTCCGGCTACCGCGAGCGCAAGAACCGCGACGAGCAGGAGCAGGGCTGGCCGGCCTTCCTCGACCAGCTGGCGAAGCTGCTGGCGCGCCTGTGAGCGACGCGGAGCTGCCCGATGCCCTGCGCGACGAGCTGCGGACCGCCTGGCATCGCTACGTGGACCTGGTCGCGCCCCTCCGGCCCGCGCTGCATGCCGTCTGCCGCCGTCTCACCGGCAACCTCTGGGAGGCCGAGGATCTCGTGCAGGACACGCTGCTGCGCGGCTTCGCCGCCCTGGGCTCGATCCATCACCGGATCGAGAACCCGCGGGCCTATCTGCTGCGCACGGCGACGAACCTCTGGATCGACGCGCAGCGCCGCCGCGGCAGCGAGGCGCGTGCGCTCGCGGAGGTCGACCCGCCGGCCCCGGCGCCCGCGCCCGGCGCCGTGCGCGAGGCCGGCGAGCGGCTGCTGCAACGCCTCTCGCCGCAGGAGCGCGCCGCCGTGGTGCTGAAGGATGCCTTCGACCTCAGCCTCGAGGAGATCGCCGACGTGCTGCGGACCACGGTGGGCGCGGTGAAGGCGGCGCTCCATCGCGGGCGCGGGCGCCTCGACGAGCCGGAGGGCGGCGCCGCGTCGCAGCGGCCCCGGCCGTCGCTCGCGCTGGTGGACCGCTTCGTGGCCCTGTACACGGCGGCCGACGTCAAGGGACTCGTCGCGCTGATGCTCGACGGCGGCAGCGTCGAGAACGTGGGCTGCGGCGTCGAGTTCGGGCGCGAGAACTTCCCGCGCGAGGACGGCTGGTTCCAGCGTGCGGTCTTCGGCCATCCGGAGTGGCCGGCCGAGCTCCAGTACACCGGCTCGCGCCTCGAGCGCGTCGTGCTCGACGGCGAGCCGCTCGTCCTCGGCTTCGCCACGCGGCGCGGGCGCGAGGCGCTCGAGCAGGTGCTGCGCATCGAGGAAGTCGAGGGCCGCATCGCGCGCCTGCGCGGCTACGCGTTCTGCCCCGAGACGATGCGCGAGGTCGGCGAGAAGCTGGGCTTGCGCGTGCGCACGGGCCTCTACCGCTATCCCACCGCCGCGCCGGGCCGATCGTACACGCTGGAGTAGCGGCGCTATCGTGCGGTCTTCCACGAGGGAGACCGCGATGCCCGACCCTACCGAAGCGCGCAAGGCGCTGCACGAGCTGCTCGACCTGCTGCGCGAGGTGGACGAGCGCTATCTCTCCCCGGAGTGGCTGATCCAGAGCCCCCAGGACGTCGCCGAGGGCATGCGCTCCGTGATGCACATCCTCCAGGGCGGCCTCCAGGGGTGGTTCGAGACGAACGCGGACCATCCGGAGTTCCGCCGCATCGTGGCGCCCTGGCGAAAGTTCACCGGCGACAACGCCGACGCCATCTACTACGAGGCCGCCGTGCGCGGCGACCGCCGCTATCGCGTGCGCGGCCGCATGGACGCCGCCGTGTACGTCTCGCTCACGGTCGAGGCGGGCTCGCAGGACGGGCGGATGGGCGGCCGCACCCACGGCGTCATCAACGACACGCAGTTCGACGTGCAGCCGGACGGCACCTTCGAGGTGCTCTTCGGCGGTCCGAAGCAGCCGCGCAACTGGCTCGCGCTGCCGGCGGACGCCTCGCGCATCACCACGCGCCACTACTACGAGGAGGAGACCGCCGCGGCCGCCGACCCGAGCAAGCACCCGGCGCTCTCGATCGAGGTGCTGGATCGCGTCGGGCCCGCGTCCGCGCCGAACGACGAGAACGTCGCCGCGGGCCTGCGCCGCGTCGCGAACTTCGTGCGCGCGCGCACGCTCGAGATGCCGCCGCCCGGGAAGCGCCAGCAGCCGGCGTTCGTCGGCACGACACCGAACCAGTTCCCGGCCCCGGTGAAGCCCGGCGACTTCGGGCTCGCCGCATTCGACGCCGCCTACTCGATGGCTCCGTACGTGCTCGCGCCCGATCAGGCGCTCGTCATCCGCAGTCGCTGGCCGAGCTGCCGCTGCGCCAACATCGATCTCTGGAACCGCTTCCAGCAGACCTACGACTACTCCACGAAGCAGGTCACGCTGAACCGCAAGCAGACGAAGCTCGAGCCCGACGGCAGCTTCCGCATCGTGATCGCGCACCGCGACCCGGGCGTGCCCAACTGGCTCGATACCGAAGGCCGCCCCTTCGGCATGGTGTTCTGGCGCTTCTTCCTGCCGGAAGGGCCGATCGAGACGCCGCGGGCCGAGGTGGTGCCGGTGGCCGAGGTCGCGCGACGCTAGGAGGGCGCGAATGGCGCAGCTCGCGTTTCGCCTCTTCGACGCCGACAACCACTACTACGAGACGCGCGACTGCTTCACCCGCTTTCTACCGAAACGGCTGGCCGATCGCGCGATCCACGTGGTGACAGGCGCGGACGGGCGCGATCGCATCTTCGTGGGCGAGCGCCCGTTCACCTTCCTCGAGGGCTGGAGCTTCAGCCACGCCAGCAAGGCCGGCGCGTTGCGCGAGCTGCTACGCAACAAGGACTACCGCGACGCGAGCAGCACGCTGAGCGAGCCGATCCGCCCTGAGTACCAGAACCGCGAGGCGCGGCTCGAGCGGATGGACGCACAAGGCCTCGAGGCATGCTTCCTGTTCCCCACGCTCGCGGTGTGCGTCGAGCACTTCATGAAGGACGACTCGGAGCAGCTCTACGCGAACCTGCACGCCTTCAACGAGTGGCTCGACGAGGAGTGGGGCTTCGCCTGGCAGCAGCGCCTCTACGCGGCGCCGCTGCTCTCGTTGCTCGATCGCGAGCGCGCGGTGGCGGAGCTCGACTGGGCGCTGGCAAAGGGCGCGCGCGTGGTGGCGCTGCGGCCCGGGCCGGCGTTCGGCCGCTCGCCGGCCGACCCCTGGTTCGACCCGTTCTGGGCGCGCGTGAACGAGGCGGGCGTCTGCGTCGCCTTTCACATCGGCGAGTCCGGCTACAACGAGCTGATGAGCGTCCACTACGGCGAGGCCCCGAACCCGTCCTCGCACAAGCAATCGGCCTTCCAGTGGAGCTGCTTCTACGGCGACCGCCCGATCATGGACACGATCGCGGCGCTGGTGTTCGGCAATCTGTTCGGCCGCTTTCCGAACGTGCGCGCAGCCTCCGTCGAGAACGGCTCGCTGTTCGTGCCCTACCTGATGAAGGTGATGGACAAGATGGGCGGCATGGGCCGGAACGGCCCGTGGCCGGGCGGACGTATCCGCGAGAAGCCGAGCGCGATCGTGCGCCGACACGTGTTCGTGTCGCCGTACCACGAGGAGGACATCCCCGCGCTGGTGCGCGAGCTCGGCGCCTCGCAGGTGCTGTTCGGCTCCGACTTCCCGCACCCGGAAGGCCTCGCCGAGCCGGCGCAGTTCGCCGAGACGATCGCGGAGCTGCCGGCGGCCGAGCAGCGCCTGATCCTGCGCGACAATGCGCTGCGGCTGGTAGGGCGGAGCTAGCGCGGACGCGTCTTCAGATCCTGCGGCTTCACGGGCAGCGCGCCCTCGACGCGCGCTGCGACAAGCGCGCCGCCGTCCACGACCAGCGTCTGGCCGGTGATCCACGCGGACAGCTCGGAGGCGAAGAACAGCACGGCGCCGGCGTGGTCCGCGGGCTCGCCGTAGCGCGCGAGCGGGATGCGCGCCCCGATGGCGGCCTCGTCGGGCGCCAGGGCGCCGACGATCGCCTCGAGGTGCGTGTAGTCGGGCGCGATCGCGTTCACGCGGATGCCGTACGGGCCGAGCTCGACCGCGAGTGTCTTCGTCAGGTTGAGCACGCCCGCCTTCGCCGCCGAATAGGCGGCGTAGCCGGGGCAGGCCTTGAGCGCCTCGGTGGACGACACGTTGATCACGCGGCCGCCCACGCGGTTCGCGATCCACCAGGCGGCCGCCGCCTGCGTGCCGTGCCAGACGCTGCCGAGGTTGAGGTCCAACAGGGTTCGGAAGCCGCGCTCGTTCACCTGGAGGAACGGCGCCTCGAAGGTGCCGCCCGCGTTGTTCACGAGCACGTCGAGGCGGCCGAGCGCGGCGACGCTGTCGCCGACCATGCGGCGCACGGCCTCGGCGTCTCGCACGTCCACGTCGAGCGCATGCACGCGGCGGCCGCTCGCTGCGAGCTCGCCGGCCGTGCGCCGCAGCGCATCGCCCTGGATGTCGGCCAGCGCGAGGTCCGCGCCCGCCTCCCCGAGCGCGCGGGCCACCGCGCGCCCGATGCCGCGCGCCGCGCCCGTCACCAGCGCCACCTGTCCCGAGAGATCGATGCTGCGCATGCGCTCCTCGCTCAGACGCGCGGGCGGGTGCCGAGGATGCCGTCGGCTTCGAGCCGCGCGAGCTCGCCGTCCGAGAGACCGAGCAGGCCGCCGAGGATCTCGCGATTGTGCTGGCCCAGCGTGGGCGCCGGGCTCCGCAGCCAGCGCGGGACGCTGGCGTAGCGGAACGGCACGGTGGGGATCGGCTGGCGGCCGACGACCGGGTGCTCGAGCTCTTCGAAGAAGCCGCGTGCGGCGTGCTGCGGGTGGAGGCTCGCGACGCGCGGATCGGCGACCGGCGCCGCGGGGATGTGCCGCTGCGAGCAGCCAGCGCACGACGGCGTCGCGCTCGTGGCTCGCGATCCACCGCCTCAGCTCCGCCTCGGTCGAGCGGCGGCGGCGTGCGCGCCGACAGCGCCACCCACTGCTCGCGGCCAGGCGCGCTCCCCGCGCACGCGAAGAGCCCCTGGAGCGCGGCGTCGCGCGAGCCGTTGCCCATCCGCCCGAGCACGCGACCGGTCGCGCCGAACTCGACGATCGCCTCGGCCGCCGCGTTGAGCGCCGCCTCCACCATCGTGCACTCGACGTGCGCGCCGCGGCCCGTGGCCTCGCGCTCCTCCAGCGCGACGAGGAACGCCCAGGCCGCGTGCATGCCCGAGAGCGGATCGCACGGCCCGCGCTGGATGCGCGGCTGGTCGTCGGCGTGGCCGGTGATCCACGCCAGCCCGCTGAGCTGCTCCATCGTCTGCGCGAAGCCGGTGTGGTCGCGCCACGGGCCCGAGAGCCCGAAGGCCGGCATGCGCACGAGGATCGCGCGCGGGTTCGCCGCCGGGATCGCGTCCCAGCCGAGGCCCGAAGTCCTCGAGCACGCGCGGCGTGAAGTTCTCGATCACGCCGTCGCACTGCGCGATCAGGCGCTTGCGCGAGCGCGACGCCCTCGGGCCGGCCGAGGTCGAGCGTGAGGCCGCGCTTGTTGGCGTTCGCCGCGAGGAAGAACGCGCTCGCCTCCCAGAACGCCGGGAAGCGATGGCGCGCCATGCCGCCGACCATGCGCATGCCGTCGGGCCGCGTCGCCGACTCGACGTGGATCACGTCGGCGCCGAGCGTGGCGAGCATCCCGCTCGCGGCGGGGCCCGCCCACCAGGCGGTGAGGTCGAGGATGCGGACGCCTGCGAGCGGCAGCCGCGGCGACCCGCCGGGCGCGCGGGCGCGCGCGCGGCTGGGAAGCGGTGAGCGGCGCGCTCGGCCTCGACGCCGCGCGGCTCGGGCGGATCCTCGAAGTTCACGCGGTACGGGCGCCGCGGCACGAGCACGCCGTCCGGGCTCTTCCGCAGCACGCCGCGCGCCACGATCTGCTCGTGGTGTGCGCACGGTCTCGCCGGAGAGCACCGGCGCCACCGGGATGCGCAGCGCCGCGGCCGCCTCGAGCACCTCCGCGGTGGTGTGCTGCTTCGTGTACGCATGCACGATCTCGTTCCACTCGGCGAAGCGCGCCATGCGCCCGGCGACCTGCGCGAGCTGCTCGTCGTCGCGCAGCTCCGGCCGCCCGATCAGCAGCATGAAGTCGGAGACCTGCTGGCGCGAGTTCGTGCAGAAGCCGACGTAGCCGTCCCGCGTCGGCTCGATCGACGGCGTCTCCACCGACTGCGGCAGCGGGCCGAGCTTCTCGGGATCGGGCGGGCCGGCCATCAGGCGGTACGAGAGGTCCAGATAGTTCGTGCCGGCGAGCGTGATGGCCTCGAACAGCGAGAAGTCCACGCGCTCGCCGTGGCCGGTGCGTCGCATGCGGATCACCGCGGCGAGCGCGGCCACCGCGGCGTAGGTGCCGCCGACCCACTCGGTGATCTGGCCGCCGGCCTGGAACGGCTCCTGCCCGGGCAAGCCGCGCGTGCCGATCGAGCCCGACTCGGCCTGGAGCGTGAACTCGCTCGACGGGCGCTCGCCCAGGGGCCCTCGAGCCCGTACGGCGTGATCGCGAGCACCACCTGACTCGCCGTCGCGGCCGGCAGAGCTCGCCCGTCGTCGACGACGATCAGGTCGGCGTCTGCGACGAGCGCGTCGCCGCTCGGCGCGATGCGCTTCCCGGCCGCGAGGAAGCGCACCAGCGCGCTCACATCGGCGGGAAGCGCCCCGACCTTCACGACGTCTGCTCCCGCGTCGGCGAAGAGCTTCGTCGCGTACGCGCCCGCGATGCCCGACGAGAGGTCGAGCACGTGGACGTCGGCGAGGCCGCGCTGCATGCGCGCAGCCTACCGAGAGCGACCCAGCACGCGCACCTCGCGGCGTTCCGAAGCCGGGAGCGCCGCTGTCGTGACTCCGTTCGCCTCACGCGAGGCAAAGCCTCGCGTGGGCTCACTGCGCGCTCGGCTTCGCATCGCTTGCACTAAGCGAATCTCACAAATCACTCCCGTCGCCGGGCACGCGTCTTCGACCGTCTGGCTGCGTTGCGCTCCGCGCCGTAGCTCTCGCTCGGCTCGGTCGCGCGCCTGCCGCGCCGAACGGCGCTCGGTCCGGATTCATGAGATGCGCTCTAGCCCGGCAGCCGGTCCGGCACGTGATCGAGCCCGTAGAGCGCGCTTCGCGTTCTCGTGCAGCATCTTGCGCACCTCGCGCCTTCGGCACGCCCTCGGAACACGCGCTCGATCGCGATCCCCGAGTCGGGCCAGTCGCTGCCGCTGTGCGGGTAGTCGGTCGACCACATGAGGTGGTCGACGTTCAGGCGGTGGCGCAGCTCGATGCCCGAGCGGTCCACCATGAAGGTGGCGAAGAAGTTCCGGTGGAAGATCTGGCTCGGCAGCTCCGACATCTCCTTGTGCGCGCCGGTCCACCAGCGGTAGCGGCGGAACATGTCGTCGGCCTGCTCGAGCAGCGTCGGGATCCAGCCGATGTTCGACTCGACGAGCAGGATGCGCAGCCGCGGGAAGCGCTCGAAGATGCCCGAGAACAGCAGGTCGCAGACGACGTCGAGCGTCTGCCCGCCGGCCTTGGTCCACGCCGCGCGCGCCACGAAGCGCGAGCGACGGGCTCCACGCCTTGTCCTTGCTGCGTCGCCGCCGGGCGGCGCCGACTTGCAGGAAGCTGCCGATGTGCACGCGATCGGGAAGCGCGCCTCCTGGGCGCGCGCCCAGAACGGATCGTCCTCGGGCTTCGGCGAGAGCGAGCCGTTCGGGAACGACGAGATCACCGCGCCCTGGTGGCCGTTCTTCATCGCGCGCTCGAGCTCGGCGAGGGCGTCGTCGAGCCCGGTGGTCGGGCAGGATCGCCTGCGCGATCAGGCGGCCGCCCGAGCCCTCGCAGAAGCGCGAGCAGCCACTCGTTGTAGGCGCGCACGCACGCGAGCTGGAGCTCGCGCTCCGCCGAGTAGACGCGCGCGCCCTTCAGCGTGACGCTAGGGTAGAGCACCTGCGCGTAGATGCCGTCGGCGTCGAGGTCGGCGAGACGCGCGCGCGGTGTCGAAGCTGCCCGGCCGCATCGTCTCGTAGGTCTGCCCCATCGGCCCGATCTGGAAGACGCTCTGCCCGGCGGTCGCGGTGAGCCCGACCGGCCAGGTCTCCTTGCCGCCGTCGAAGAGCCAGATGTCGCCGCGCTCGCGTGCTCGACCAGCTTCGGCGCGCGCTCCTTCCACTTCGCCGGCACGCCGTCCTGCCACAGGTTCGGCGGCTCGTTCACGTGCGCGTCGGCGTCGATGATCGGGTAGTCGATCGAGCCGACTTCGTGGAAGGTGTCCGGCATGGAACGCCTCCGGGCTCGGTGACGCCGCGACTGACCACGAGGAAGGGACGGACCGGATGCGGGCGGCGTGGCGGCCATCATACGTGCGAGTTGACGAACCGTCACAACGGAAATAGCGTGCTCGGTCGCGATGCCGCGCCGAAGCCCGCTCCACGACGTCGCGATCGTCGGCGCCTACAACACGCGCCAGGCGCGCGTGCTCGAGCAGCCGGAGACGGCGGTGCTGCTCGACGCGATGCGCGGCGCGCTCGCGCTCGGCGGGGCTCGCGTTCGCCGACGTGGACGGCCTGAACGTGACGCTCCTCGGTGCGGCGCTGGAACTCGCGCGAGGTGGCGCAGTGGCTCGGCGGCCGGCCGTGCTGGACGGGCGTGGAGATCGGCATCCCCGCCGTGATGGAGGCGGCGTTCGCGATCTCGGCGGGGCTCGCCACCACCGTGCTCGTCGCCACCGCGCAGGCGGCCGAGTACACCGAGCGCGACCTCACCGCGCCGTGGACGCGGCCGAGCAACGAGTTCGTCGAGTGCTGGGGGCTCTACACGGCCGCCGAGTTCGCGCTGATCGCGCGCCGGCACATGCACCTCTACGGCACGAAGCCCGAGGCGCTGGCCGAGGTCGCCGCGACGATCCGCACGCACGGCGCGAAGAACCCGGCGGCCGTCTACTACCAGCCGGGCAAGACGGTGACGCCCGCCGACGTGCTCGCCTCGCGCATGGTGGCCGACCCGTTCCACCTGCTCGACTGCGCGATCACCTCCGAGGGCGGCGCCGGGCTCGTGCTCACCACCGCCGAGCGCGCGCGCGACCTCGGCGTGACGCCGATCTACCTGCTCGGCGGCGGCAGCGACCGGCAGGGCATGTCGTACGTCGGGCCGCCGGTCTGGGACCGCTACGGCGAGGTGGGCGGGCGCGCCGCGAGGCTCGCCTTCGCGCAGTGCGGCCTCGGGCCGGCGGACGTGGACGTGGCCGAGCTCTACGACCCGTTCTCGTTCGAGATCATCCGCCAGCTCGAGGCGATGGGCTTCTGCAAGCCGGGCGAGGGCGGCGACTTCGTCCGAGACGGCCGCATCTGCGTCGGCGGCGAGCTGCCGGTCGCGACGAACGGCGGGCTGCTCTCGTTCAGCCACGCGGGCCTCGCGCAGCTGCTCCAGAAGCCGATCGCGGCCGTGCACCAGCTGCGGGGCGAGCTGCCGCGCGGAGCTGACGGTGCCCGGGCGCCGAGGTCGCGATCGCCAGCAACGGCGGCGCGGGCGCGCTCTTCTGCGACGTGCTGCTGCTCGGGAGGGAGCCCGCGTGACGATCCCCCTGCCCCGCCCGACGAGCTTGTCGCGCCCGCACTGGGACGGCTGCAAGGAGGGCGTGCTGCGCGTCCAGCGCTGCCGCGAGTGCGGCGGCTTCGTGTTCATCCCGCAGCCGCTCTGCACGCACTGCCAGTCGGAGGCGCTCGAGTGGGTTGCGAGCAGCGGGCGCGGCACGGTCTACAGCCACACCGTCGTGCACCGCCCGCCGCGCCCGGCGTTCGCGGTGCCGTACATCGTCGCGATCGTCGAGCTCGAGGAGGGCTGGCACATGCTCACGAACCTCGTGGAGGTGGCGCCCGAGGCCGTGCAGGTGGGGATGCCGGTCGAGGTCGCGTTCCGGGCGATGTCCGACGAGATCACCCTGCCGTACTTCCGGCCGCGGGCGTAGACTCCGCCGGGTGACGAAGGAGACCGGCATGGAGCTTCCGTTCTATTTCGACTACGCGTGCCCGTGGGCCTACCTCGGCAGCTGCCGCGTCGAGGCGTACTTCCAGGACCTCGGCGTCACGATCGACTTCCGGCCCGTCAACCTGGTGGCGCTGCGCGAGCCCGAGGCCGGGCCGCAGTCGCTCGGCGGCATGGGCGAGCGCAAGAAGACGAACTACATGAACGACATGCGCCACTGGGGCGAGATGATCGGCGCGGACTTCTCGAACGTGACCGGCCCGCGGCCCGACACGCGCTTGCTCCTCAAGGCGGCGCTCGTGGCGAAGGACGCGGGGCGCTTCCGCCAGCTGCACTACCCGGCGTACCGCGCGCGCTGGGCCGAGGCGCGGGACGTTGCGGATCCCGCCGTGGTGCACGAGCTGCTCGCGGGCGCCGGCCTCGACGCCGACGCGGCGCTGGCGCGTGCGCAGTCCGACGAGCTGGCGGCGCGGCTGAAGGCCGACACGCAGGCGGCGATCGCACGCGGCGTGTTCGGCGTCCCGACCGTGTTCGTGCGCGACGAGATGTTCTGGGGCAACGACCGCTTCGAGCTCGCGCACTGGTACGCGCGAAGGCGAGCCGTTAGCGCCACGCCGCCGGGCCCAGCAGGTTCCAGTAGAGCCCCTGCGCGAGCAGGACGAGCCCGACGAGGGCGAGCACGCCGTAGTGCAGGCGCGCGAGCGGCGCCTTCACCTCCGGACGGAAGCCGCGCCGCGCGTAGACCGGCAGCGCGAGCACGAACGGCACCGCCACGTGGCCGGCGACGAGACCGGCCACGAGCAGCGGGGGCAGCTCGATCATCACGTCGAAGATGTGCCCGGAGTCGAGCTGCCGGCCAGTGATCGCGAGGCCCGCGAGCAGCAGCGCGCACGCTAGCGAGGCGACGGAGCGAGCGGCGAGCGTCGTCGGGCTCGGCCCCGCACCGAGCAGGCGCCGGGCGGCGAAGCCGAGGCCCCAGCCTGCGAGCGTCCCGGCGAAGAGCGCGAGCGCCGCAACCCCGAACGCCGCGTGCCAGCGCGGATTCCGCCAGCCGCTCACCTTGTCCAGCGTGAGGAACGACCGGATCACCAGGTGCTCGGTGCCCGTGTCCTGCTCGGTGAACCAGTACGCGTTGCCGTCGCCGCCCTCGACGCGGAACAGATCCGGGCCGATCGGGAGAAGGCGGAAGGCATGCTCGCCCGCCTCGACGGTCAGGCCGCCGGCATCTGCGCTCACGCTCACGCTCGAGAGCAGCTGGCCCAGCTTCATCAAGTCCGACCGCATGCGGCGGTTCATGATGTAGGTGCCGTGTAGCGCTCGGCGTTCGCCGCGAAATCCGCGGGCGGCGGCGGCTCGGGAGCCCCTGCGACCGGCAGGTAGTGGTCGTGAAAGCGCCCGGCCGAACGGCACCCAGAAGGCGAAGATCGTCGAGGTCGGCGTTCACGGACACGAAGATTCCGAAGCCGTGCTGCGGGTAGAGCAGCAGCAGGCTCTTGAAGCCCCGCCAGTCGCCGCCGTGCCCGACGCTGCGGTGGCCGTTGGCGATGCCCTCCTCGAAGCCATAGGCCCAGCCCGTGACCTCGGGATGCACCGAGAAGTGTCGCTCCTGCATCAGCCGCTCGGTCTCGGGCGGCAGGATCTGCGCCCTGTGGAATCGCCCGCCCGAGAGGTGCGCGATCATGAAGTTCGCGATGTCGCGCGCCGTGGTGTTGAGCTCGGCCGCCGGTCCGAGCAGGGAGAGGTCGTAGCCCATCGGCACGTGCCGTCCGTGCTCCCAGCGGTACGGCACGGCGAGATCGGGATCGAGCGGCACGCGCAAGGTGAAGCGGCTGCGCTTCATCTCGAGCGGATCGAAGACGTTGCGCTGCATGTAGTCCGCGAACGAGAGCCCCGAAGCCCGCTCCACCAGATGTCCGACGAGAGCGATGCCGTGGTTCGAGTAGCTGACCACCCGCCCGAGCGGCATCACGCGCGGCGGCATCCGTTGCGCGAGGTAGTCGCCGAGGGATGGAAACGCGCTGCCGAGTGCGCGGCTCGAGCGCAGGAAGCGGTCGTCGAATCCCGCGGTGTGCGTGAGCAGGTGATGCAGCGTCACGGGGCCGCCGAAGCCGTCCTCGATCCGGAAGCCGTCGAGGTACTGGTTCACGTCGGCGTGCAGGTCGAGCTTGCCGGCGGCGACGAGCTGCATCGCCGCCGTGGCGGTGAAGAGCTTCGAGACCGACGCCACGCGCACCAGCGTCCGCTCGGGATCCATGCGCCGGCCGCTCGAGACGTCGGCCAGGCCGTAGCCCTTCTCGAACAAGAGCTTGCCGTCGCGCACCACCGCGAGCACGGCGCCCGGCGCATGCTGCGCGGCCAGCAGGCCCGGCAGCAGCCCGTCGAAGAACGCCTCCACCTCGCGCGGATCGCGCGGCCCGGGGGCAGGCTCCCCGGCGGCGGGCAGCGCGAGCAGCCACGCGCCGAGGAGGAGAGCGCGCGCGTTCACCGTGTGCTCCGTAGCTTCGAGCTGCGCGCGAGCTCGGCGGCGCGCCGCGCCATGTCGAGCACCACCTGCCCGAACGACGCCATCTTCGGGTTGTCCGCTCCGCCCTGCACGAAGCGCGCGTAGCCGCCTTCCAGCACGCAGGCCATCTTGAAGCGCGCGAGCACCACGTAGTAGTCGATCGCGTCGAGGGCGAGGCCGGAGCGCTTCGCGTAGCGCTCCATCAGCTCGGCGCGACTCTGCATGCCGGAATAGTCGAAGTAGAGCGCCTGCGAGCGGTCCTCGTCGGGATCGGGCCAGCCCATCAGCACCCAGCCGAGATCGAGCAGCGGGTCGCCGACCGTCGACATCTCCCAGTCCACGACCGCCGCCATCTGCGCGGGCGCACCGTACCGGAACATGACGTTCGCGAACTGGTAGTCGCCGTGGATGATGCCGGGGCGGAAGGAGCGCGGCGTGTGCGCGCGCAGCCAGCCGGCGGCCTCCTCGAGCCCGGGCAGCTCGCGAAAGCGGAAGGTCGCGAGGTGCGCCAGCCAGCGATCCACCTGGCGCTCGAGGAACCCCTCCGGCTTGCCGAAGCCTTCGAGCCCGCCGGCGCGCCAGTCGACTCGGGAGAGATTCGCGATCGCGTCGACGAGCTCGTCGCCGAGGCCGCGCTTCGCGCTCGGGTCCGAGAGAAACGGTTCGGGAAGCGGGCCGAGCGGCGTCCAGCCCTCGACCCAGTCCATCAGATAGAAGCAAGCGCCGAGCACGCCCGGGTCGTCGCACACGCCGAGGAGCCGCGCGTGCGGCACGTCGGAGTCGCGAAGCGCTGCGAGCACGCGCGCCTCGCGCAGCATCGTCTCGTTGCGCCCCTTCGGCACGAGCCGCGGCGGGCGGCGCAGCGCCATGCGCGCCTCGCCGCGGCGGATCTCGAAGATCTCGTTCGACGCGCCGCCGGTGACGAAGCGCGCCGCGAGCGGCTCGCCCGCGCCCGGGAGCTTCCGCTCGTCCAGCCAGCGCGCGAGCCGCGCTTCGTCCACCAGGCCTGCGACTCGCTCCTCTTCGCCCATGCCGCCCCTCCCTTGGACTCCGCTCGGCTTCGCCTCGCTGCGCGCTCCGCTTGCGCCGGCGCATGGTACTCTGGCCGACCGGAGGTGACGCCATGGCCTGGGACTTCGAGACGGAGCCCGAGTTCCAACGCGAGCTCGATTGGATGAACGCGTTCGTGCGCGACGAGATCGAGCCGCTCGATCTGGTGTTCCGCAATCCCTACGACGTCACCGACAAGCGCGCGCGCGACGCCGTGAAGCCGCTCAAGCAGCGCGTGAAGGAGCGCGGGCTCTGGGCCTGCCATCTCGGGCCCGAGCTCGGCGGCCTCGGCTACGGGCAGCTGAAGCTCGCGCTGATGAACGAGATCCTCGGCCGCTCGCGCTGGGCGCCCTCGATCTTCGGCTGCCAGGCGCCCGACTCGGGCAACGCCGAGATCCTCGCGCACTACGGCACCGCCGCGCAGAAGGCGCGCTTCCTCGCGCCGCTGCTCGAGGGCGACATCCACTCGTGTTACTCGATGACGGAGCCCCAGGCGGGCGCCGACCCGACGATGTTCAAGACGCGCGCGACGCGCGACGGCGACCACTGGGTGATCCGCGGCGAGAAGTGGTTCTCGTCGAACGCGCGCTGGTCCGAGTTCCTGATCGTGATGGCGGTGACGAATCCGGACGTGAGCCCCTACCAGGGCATGTCGATGTTCATCGTGCCGACCGAGACGCCGGGCGTCGAGATCGTCCGGAACGTCGGCATCGGCATGGAGCACTCCGACGACGCCGGCCACGCCTACATCCGATACAACGACGTTCGCGTGCCCGCCGATCACCTGCTCGGCAAGGAGGGCTCGGCCTTCATCATCGCGCAGACGCGCCTCGGCGGCGGCCGCGTGCACCACGCGATGCGGACGGTCGCGCAGCTGGGCAAGGCCTTCGACATGATGTGCGAGCGCGCACTCTCGCGGGAGACGCAGGGCGAGAAGCTGGCCGAGAAGCAGATGGTGCAGGAGCGCATCGCGGATTCGTGGATCGAGATCGAGCAGTTCCGCCTCCTCGTGCTCCGCACCGCGTGGCTGATCGACAAGTACAAGGACTACAAGCGCACCCGGAAGGACATCGCCGCGATCAAGGTGGCGATGCCGAAGGTGCTGCACGACGTGGCGCAGCGCGCGATGCACCTGCACGGCGCGCTCGGTGTCTCGGACGAGATGCCGTTCATGAGCCTGCTCCTCACCGCGGAGGTGATGGGCATCGCCGACGGCCCGACCGAGGTGCACAAGGTGACGATCGCGCGCCAGGTGCTGCGCGACTACAAGCCCGCCGACGGGCTCTGGCCGACCGAGCACCTGCCGAGCAAGCGGGCCGCCGCGCGCGAGCGCCTCGCGCATCTGCTCGAGGCGGAGGTCGGCAACCTGTGAGGCGCTGGGGTGCGACGGCCGTGCTCGGCGCGCTGTGGATCGCGAGCGCGGCGCCCGCCGCCGAGCTCGAGCGGGGCGCGAAGGCTCCCGACTTCGCGCTCGCCGGCTCGGATGGGAAGGAGCACCGGCTCGCCGACCACGTGGGCAGGCAGGGCGTCGTGCTGGCCTGGTTCCCCAAAGCCTTCACGGCGGGCTGAACCGAGGAGCTGAAGGCGCTGCGTGACAGCGCCCCCTCGATCTCGGCCTACGACGTGGCGGTGTTCATGGTCAGCCTGGACTCGCCCGAGAAGAACCGCGAGTTCGCGGAGGGGCTCGCGGCGAAGCACGTGCTCCTCTCCGACCCATCCGGCGAGACGGCCCGCGCATACGGAGTCACGGGCTTCGGCGGGCTCTTCGCGAAACGCTGGACGTTCTACATCGATCGTGAAGGCGTGATCCGCGATGTGGACAGACACGTAGCGACGGCGACAGCGGGCCAGGACATCGCGCGCAAGCTCGGCGAGCTCGGCTTCCCGAAGCGGGCGCCCTAACGCCGCTGGAAGTTCGGCTTGCGCTTCTGGGCGAAGGCGAGCGGGCCTTCCTTGGCGTCCTGGCTGGCGAAGACCGCTTGCCCGTACTCCCACTCGTGGCGGAGCGCCTGATCCAGCTCCATGCCATCGCATTCGTGGAGCGTGCGGGTGATCGCTTCGACCGAGAGCGGGCCATTCGCGCAGACGATGTCGGCGATCTCGCGCGCCTTCGCGAGCGCCTGACCGTCGGGCACGACGTGGCCGATCAGCCCGCACGCGAGCGCCTCGCGCGCGGAGAGGTGCTTCCCCGTGAGCAGGATCTCCGCGGCGTGCGTGTAGGGGATCTGGCGCGGCAGCCGCACCGCGGAGCCGCCCATCGGGTAGAGCGACCAGCGCGCCTCCGAGACGCCGAAGCGCGCGCTCTCGCCGGCGACGCGGATCTCCATCGCCTGGAGGATCTCCGTGCCGCCCGCGATCGCGACGCCTTCGACGGCGGCGATGATCGGCTTCTTCGGGCGGTAGTGGCGGAAGAGCGCCTTGTAGACGATGTCGGGGTCGGCCTTCATCCGCGCCTGCACGTCGGTCTCGTCGCTGTCGGCCGCGTCGCCCGACATCGCGCGGAGGTCGGCGCCCGAGCAGAAGTTCCCGCCCGCGCCGGTCACGAGGATGCAGCGGATCTCGGGATCGCGTGACGCCTGCTCGTAGGCGTCGTACATGCGGATCAGCATCGCGCCCGAGAGCGCGTTCATCCGCTTCGGCCGGTTCATGGTGACGATCGAGCAGATGGCCGTCACGCTCGACGATCGCATCGGGCACCGGTGACTCCTCGACAAAGCGCCGTCACGAAGGGGACGTTCCTTTTCCGTCACGAACGGAACGAGGCCGCATGGTGGCAGGTCTCCCGGCCGCCGGCTATTTCGATCCAGCCCCGATCTCCCGCGGACGAGACCATGCCGAGGGGTCCTCGCCTGGATGCTCCCGGGCCTGGTGCATCACGTGTGGACGCGCGCGCTCGACGGCCGCGACCTGTTCCTCGACGTCGACGACCGCCGGGACGTCGTGGCGCGGCTCTCGGCGGTCCTGCCAGACGGGGGCGCCCGCTGCTTCGGCTGGGCGCTGATGTCCAACCACGTCCACCTGGTGGTGAAGACCGGGCATCGACGCCTCGGCACGCTGATGCAGCGCGTCTTCACCGGCTACGCCATGCGCTTCAACGGGAGGTCGGGCCGTCGCGGCTACCTGCTCCAGGGCCGCCCGTTCGAATCCGTGCCCGAGACGCTCGCGCTCTTCGGCAGCGACGAGGCGAGCGCCCGTTCGCGCCTGCGTGTGTGGCTCGAGCGTCCGGAGCCGTGCGTCTCCGGAGCCAGCCCGCTCGACGCGCTGGTTCGCAGCGTGTGCGCCGAGCTGGCCGTCGCAGAGCCCGACCTCCGCGGCGCGGCCGGACCCGGCTCGCCAGCCGAGCGCGGGCGCTGGTCTGCCAACGCGCGGTCGGTGAGCTCGGCCTCGGCGTCATGGATGTGGCCCGTGCGCTCGGGCTCAGCCACGCCGCCGTCAGCCAAGCCGTGCGGCGCTCCCGTCTCCGAAGAGTGACGGAAAAGGAACGTCCCCTTCGTGACGTCAGGCGGCGCTGCTGGTGCGCAGCTTGGCGAGGGCCCGAGCCTCGAGCTGACGCGCGCGCTCGCGCGAGAGGCCGAGGCGCTCGCCGATCTCCTGGAGCGTGTGCTCCTCGCCGCCGTCGAGCCCGAAGCGCCAGGTGAGGATGCTGCGCTCGCGATCGTCGAGGCGCGAGAGGCCGCGCCGGGCCTGGTCGGCGAGCCGCGCCCGCTCGATCTCGTCGAGCGCGGACGGCGCGTCCGGATCCGACAGCACCTCTTCGAGGCGCCGCGGCCGCAGCGAATCCCGGCCCGCCACCTCGGCGTCGAGGCTCATCATCTCGGGAGCCAGCGACGCCAGCTCCTCCACCTCGGCCGTCGTGAGGCCCATCGCCTGCGCGATCTCTTCGTTGGTCGGCTCGCCCTCGCGCTCGAGGCGCAGCCGCTGCCGCGCCTGTGCGTAGGCGCGGAGCGCGTCGTGCTGGTGGCTCGGCAGCCGGATCGTGCGGGAGTGGTTCTGGATCGCGCGGATCAGCGCCTGCCGGATCCACCACACCGCGTACGTCGAGAACTTGTGGCCACGCCGCCAGTCGAACTTCTCGACGGCGCGGATCAGGCCGGCGTTGCCTTCCTGGATCAGGTCGGAGAACGCGAAACCCGAGCCGCGGAAATCCTTGGCCACGGAGACGACGAGCTTCAGGTTGTGCCAGACGAAGCGGTTCTTCCGCTCCATCATCGCGTCGTAGGCCTGCTCCACCTCGTCCATGCGGGCGTGGAAGACGAGCGCCGGCAGCCCGAGCTCGCGCTCGAGCTCGGCCCGCGCGCTGCGCGCGCGCTGCTCCTGGAGGCGCTGCAGCGCGATGCGCCGCTCACGCAGACGCGCGAACAGCCGCCGCTGGAGCTCGAGCGAGAGCTCCGCCTCGTAGAGGTCCTTCGCGATGCGCGCATCGAGCCGGTCGCGCGCGGCGCCGCTGGTCTCGGGCCGGCGCGCGCGGGCGCGCTCCACCCGCGCGAGCGCGCGGTCGAGCTTCTCGCCGGCTTCGGCCTCCCCGTCACCGAAAGCCTCGGAGAGCTTCCGCGTGGCGAGGCCGGAAGTGCGCCGGCGGCTCCAGCGCGCCACCACCTCCTCGCCGACCCACGGGATCTGGTAGAGGGCCTGCTGGAAGGTGCGCGTCGCCTCCTCGAGCTCCTTCGCGGCGAGCATCTGCTCCTCGCGCGACAGCGTCGGGATGTGCGCGATGTCCGCGAAGTACGCGACGAGCGGCTCCGTCGCCGCGCCGGGGGAGAGCCTCCCCCCGCCGGTTACGGGCTGCCGCTGGACTTCGGTTTCGTTCATCATCGACGGGTTCCTTGTCGGGCGCACTGCTGAGCCAGGAAGTGACACCGGCCACCGCTTGCGGGTGCCGGCCCTGGCCCGACCCCCCTCCTGCGCGATCGCCGTGACGCTCCATGCGGGTACGTATCGGCCGGCCGAGCAGGCGGAAGGACTCGGCACCTTCCACGCAACTGGCAACCCATCCCACCCACGAGCAGTTGGACGCCCGAAGCCGCCAGAAAGGTTCACCGGGCATCGCAGAATCGGCCGGGCTCCCCACGGGGAAGAGCCGTGACCGCCCGCTAGCGGTCTGGGACGCCGCGATAGACTGCCGGCCATGTCGGCCCTCCCCCCCGTCCACTACCAGCTCGAGTATCCGTACACCCGCACCACGGGCCCGATCGTGGGCGCCTTCCTCACCGGCGCTCCGCGACGGCAAGCTGCTCGGCATCCGCTGCCGCGGCCGCGTGCTCTGCCCGCCGCTCGAGTACGACCCCGATAGCGGCGAGACGCTCGCGCCCGAGTTCGTCGAGGTCGGCCCGGGCGGCACGATCGTGACGTGGACGTGGATCGCCGAGCCCACGCGCAAGCACCCGTTCGCGGAGCCCTTCGCGTTCGCGTTGATCCGCCCGGACGGCGCCGACACGCGCGATCTGTCACGCCGTGAAGGCCTCGGGCCCGAGGCGCTCGCAACGGGCGGCCGCGTGCGCGCGCAGTACCGCGAGGAGCGCAAGGGCGCGATCACCGACCTCTACTTCGCGCCCGAGGCGGAGGCGCGAGAATCGGTACGTCCCGCCCGGCAAGGGCGCGGTCGAGATGACCGAGCACCTGATCTCGCTCGAGTTCAGCGAGCCGCTCGCGCCGCAGCGCGAGCGCTTCGCGCGCGGCCTGCTCGACGGGAAGTTCATCGGACAGCGCAGTCCCGCCTCGGGCAAGGTCTACCTGCCGAGCAAGGGCTACGACCCGATCGAGCGCGTCCGCATGAGCGAGCGCGACGACGTGGTGGTCGCCGATCGCGGCACCGTCGTGGCCTACACCGTGATCACGCCCGTCCAGTACTACGGCCAGAAGGAGACCGAGCCCTACATCCGGGCCTCGATCCTGCTCGACGGCGCCGACCAGCCGCTCGGCCAGCAGGACATCCGCGAGCGTCCCGATCGCCGAGTTCCGCTCCGGCATGCGCATGCGCGCGGTGTGGAAGCCGAAAGCCGAGCGCACGGTGCTCGACGTGGACAACCGCTGGGGCGGCACGGGCGCGGTGATCGAGCGCTGGGAGCCGACCGGCGAGCCCGACGTGCCGTTCGAGAAGATCATGGAGCACAACTGGTAATTGCAAGCCCGCGCCAGGCGCGGGCGCGCAGTGAGCCCGCGCGAGGCTTTGCCTCGCGTGAGGCGAACGGAGTCACGACCGTGCCCTCGATGGATGCAGGACCTCCAGGCATGACCACGACATCTCGGCTGTCTCCGCGGGAAGACATCGCCATCGTCGCCGTCGCGCAGACGCCCGCCCGCCGCCAGTACGGCGACAGCGAGGCGTCGATGCTGATGGACCTGACGAATCAGCTGCTCGCGGAGACCGGGCTCGAGCGCTCTGCCGTGGATTTCACGATCGCCGGCTCGCTGCGACTACCTGTCCGGCCTGCCCTTCGCGTTCGTGTCGAACGTGGACGGCTTCGGCGCCTGGCCGCCCGTCTACGAGTCGCACGTCGAGATGGACGGCGCCTGGGCGCTGTTCGAGGCCTGGGTGCGCCTCCAGATCGGCGACATCGACGTCGCGCTGGTCGCCGGCTCGGGCAAGAGCTCGCCGGGCAAGCCGCGCGAGATCTTCCCGCTCCAGACCGACCCGTACGTCGCGGCGCCGCTCGGCCTCGACCCGGTCTCGGTGGCGGGCCTCCAGGCGCGCGCGCTGCTCGACGCCGGGCTGGCCACGGAGCGCGACTTCGCCGAGGTCGTCTCGCGCAGCCGGCGCGACGCTCTCGCCAACCCGAACGCGCAGGTGAAGAAGGACGTCGCGATCGACGCGCTGCTGAAGGAGCCGTACTACGCGAGCCCGCTCCGCAAGCACGACCTGCCGCCGATCTCCGACGGCGCCGCCGCCGTGCTGATCGCCCGCGGCGACCGTGCGCGCGAGCTGACGAAGAGCCCGGTCTGGATCCGCGCCATCGACCACCGCATCGACTCGCACCACCTCGGCCTGCGCGACCTCACCGATTCGCCCTCGACGCGGATCGCGGCAGAAGGAGCTGGAGCTCCACGCCGGGCCGATCGACGTGGCCGAGCTGTGCGTGCGCTACAGCCCCGAGGAGATCGTGCTGCGCGGGCGCTCGAGCTCTCGCCCGGGACGACGCGTCAACCCCTCCGGCGGCCCGCTCTGCGGCCATCCGGTGATGGCGACGGGCCTCGTGCGCGTGATCGAGGTGGCGCAGCGGATCCGCGACGGCGAGCGCGCGCCGCGGCGTCGCGC
The DNA here is from genome assembly GCA_963716895.1 of uncultured delta proteobacterium. GTDB lineage: Bacteria > Myxococcota_A > UBA9160 > UBA9160 > UBA6930 > JBFIYM01. Next base: position 202,407 of record CAVQUJ010000007.1, on the reverse strand, counting down.
ACGCGGCGAGCGGCCCCGCGCTGCAACAGAACCTGCTCTGCATCCTCGAAGGAGGCGCGTGATGGCCGAGCGCTGCGCCGTCGTCGGCATCGGACAGACCAAGTACGCGCGCCGCCGCGCAGACGTCTCGCTCGACGGGCTCGTGCGCGAGGCGGCGCTGCGCGCGCTCGAGGACGCGCGACCTCGGCTGGAAGGACCTCGACGCCATCGTGATCGGCAAGGCGCCCGACGCGCTCGAAGGCGTGATGATGCCCGAGCTGTCGCTCGTGCGACGCGCTCGGCGCCGTCGGCAAGCCGATCCACCGCGTGCACACGGCGGGCTCGGTGGGCGCCTCGACGGCGATCACGCGCGGCGACGCTCGTCGAGAGCGGCCGCTACCAGACGCGTGCTCACGCTCGGCTACGAGAAGCAGAGCGAGGGCAACGCGACCTGGGCGCTCGGCGGCGGGCGCAGCGGCAGCCAGGGCGCGGGCGGCTCCTTCGCGCCGTGGATCCGCAACTACATCCAGCGCTCGGGCGCGCCCGAGCACATCGGCTGGAAGGTGGCGGTGAAGGACCGCCTCAACGCGCTGCAAGAACCCCTACGCGCACCTGCACATGCCCGACATCACGATCGAGAAGGTGAAGGAGTCCCCGATGCTCTGGGACCCGCTCCACTTCCTCGAGTCGTGCCCGTCGTCGGACGGCGCGGCGGCGATGGTGCTCACCAACGCAGAGGGCGCGAAGCGCGCGCCGCGGCCGCCGGCCTGGGTGATCGCGCACGCCAAGCGCACCGAGTTCTCGCAGTTCCCGGGCCGCGACACCGTGCAAGCCCGTGGCCGGCGTCGACTGCGCGAAGGCGCTCTACAAGAAGGCCGGCATCACCGACCCGCGCCGCCAGATCGACTGCGCCGAGCTCTACGTGCCGTTCTCGTGGTACGAGCCGATGTGGCTCGAGGGCCACCTGATCTGCGACGAGGGCGAGGGCTGGAAGATGACCGACGCGGGCGCGACCGAGATCGGCGGCGACTTCCCGGTGAACATGTCGGGCGGCGTGCTCTCGTCGAACCCGATCGGCGCGTCCGGGCATGATCCGCTGCCTCGAGGCCGCGAGCCAGGTGCGCGGCACGGCCGGCGACTACCAGGTGGACGGCGCCCAGGTCGCGCTCGGCCACGCCTACGGCGGCGCCGCGCAGTACTTCGCGATGTGGATCGTCGCGAGCGAGCCCGAGCCGAAGTACCGCTAGCGCCGCGCGCGGCGTCGGAGCGCGAGAGCTGCGAGCGCTCCCGCGACCAAAGCCGCGACACCGGGCTCGGGCACCGGCGTGCCGAGCTGATCGCGCACCGCGCCTCCGATGAACGGCTCGTTGTGGATGTTGATGTAGAAGGCCGTCGGGTTGGCGAGAATGTCCGCGACGGTCATCGCGCTCGCGATGGTGCTGTCGATCAACGTGTCCGTGCCACCGCTGGTGGCGACGCCGAGGTTGATCAGCGGCGGGTTCGCCTGCCCGACGGAGCCGGCGTGGATGTGCATCGCGTTGGGCGTGTCGATGTTCGCGAACGTGAGGTTCCAGGAAACAGCGCCGGTCACGTCGTTCAGCGTGATGGTGCCAGTCGCGGTGCCGTTCGTGTCGCCCGGCCCGGGGAACTCCTTCGCGCCCGTCATCGAGATGCTGTAGGTGGCGGTCAGCGCCAGGGCCGGAGCGGCGGCGAAAACGCCGACCAACAGGAACGGGATCGCGAGCGAACGTCGCATGGCACCCTCCTCGTCCCTTCCCGTATCAGGAAGTGGCGCGAGGGGCGCGAAAGTGGCGCGGGGCTACATGCCCCCGGCGTCGTGCACCTGGAGCGACACCAGGAAGCGTTCGGCGACGGCGCGCTCAGTCGGCTCCAGCAGCGCCGCGACCTCGCTCTCCGCCGCCGGACCGAGCGCCGCGCCCATCCGGGCCGCCGCCGCCCAGGCCACGAGGTCGCCGCGCTGCTCGGCGGCCCGCATGCGGTCGACCTGCTCTCGGGCCCGCTGCTCGGCGCGTCGGAACGCGCGTCCGACGCGCCAGTGATCCCAGAGCCCCGCGCCCGCGGCGAGGAAGGCGCCCTGCCAGCGGCGGCGCTGATCGCCCTGCGCGAGGCGCAGCGTGGCGAGCGCATCGCGGCCGGCCTCCGCGTCGAGCACCTCGGGAGGGGGTACACGCAGGCCCACGCGCAGGAACGGGATGGCGCGGTTCTCGTGCACGAACGGGCCGTCGGGCGCCGCGATCCAGTTCCAGGTGTGGAGCATCACGATGGGGCGCACCTCCGGCTCGGACCAGAAGCGGTCGCAGACATCCTGCCAGGTGGCGTCGTTCACTTCGTTGGGAAGCGCGGCGGCCCAGTAGCTGGCGTCGAGCACGGCGCCCTTGTGCGTGCGACAGAGCTCGGGCCCGTGCGTGTGCCAGACGGCGTCGCCGAACCAATCCGGCGCGCCCGCCGCCGCGTCACACACGTAGCCCGTGCCGATCAGCGTGCGGCGCCCGTCGATCATCAGGTACTGCAGGAATTGCGGATGCTCGAGGTCGCAGACCGGCTCGCGCAGCAGATCGGGCCGATACCAGTGCTCGCCCATCTCGAAGCCGTCGTTGTCGCCCGGCTTGACGTAGCCGGCGCGCTCGGCCTCCGCGACGTCCTGGAAGCGGTCGAGCGCGGCGGTCGCGCGCGCGAGACGCGCGAGCGCCTCCGCCGAAGGCGCGCCACCCGCGGCAGCGTGGTGATGATGGGCGTGCGGATCTTCCGCGAACGCGGCGAGCGGAGCGACGAGCAGGAGCAGCACGAGGACGCGACGCACGAGGGTTCCTTCTCCGTGTCGGGCAGGGCACAATGCTGCCATGAGCACGGTCAAACGCATCTCGCTCTGGGTCATGGCCGCCCTGTACGCCTTCGCCGGCTTCAACCACCTCGCGAACCCGGCCTTCTACCTGGCGATCATCCCCCCGGAGCTGCCGAACCCCGAGTGGCTCAACCTGGGCTCGGGCCTCGCCGAGATCGTGCTCGGCGTCTTCCTGCTCGAGCCGCGCACCCGTGTCTTCGCCGCGTGGGGGATCGTCGCGCTCCTGATCGCGGTCTTCCCCGCCAACCTCTATGCCGCGGCGCACAACCTCGGGACCGACAATCCCGTCCTCCACAACGTGCGGCTGGCGTTCCAGGCAGTGTTCGTCGTCTGGGCCTGGTGGTACACGCGGCCGGACGAGAAGGCGGGCGCGTAGGAGCGCTCAGTCCCAGCGCTCGTCCTGGCGCTCGCGCTTCTGGTCACGGTCCAGGTCTTCGCGCTGGTCCTTCTGCTCGCGCTCGACGGCGCGATGCTCCTGGTGCTGCTCGTGGCGGTCGTCCTTGTCCCACGTGCCTGCGGCCTTCTCGTCGTGGCGCTCGTCGCGCTGCGCGCGCTCGAGCGAACGATCCTGGTCCTGCTGATCGCGGTGGAGATCGTGCCGCTCCTCGGCCTGCTCGTGCTTCAGCGAGTCCTCGTGATCCGGAGGCGGATAGGGATAGGGATGGTGATGCCCGTAGCCCGGCGGATAGCCGCGCCCGTAGCTGTAGCCGTGCCCGTAGTAGTAGGGGTCGTAGCGCGAGGAGCCGTAGCGGGGCTGGTCGTAGTGATTCGTCACGCAGCCCGCGGCCAGGCCCGCGGACAACGCGAGCGCGGCGGCGAGCACGAGGGGCTTCTTCGAGCGGGGCAACCTCATGGTCCATCTCCCGAATCAGGGGATGCCGGAAGAGACGCCCGAGCGCGTCGGCTGATTCGACGCCGAACGTGAGCATAGGCTTGCTAGCCTCGGCCGACCTCCCGGGGGGGCGCAGTTGAGCGGCAACCAGGCGATCGCGCTGGAAGGCGTGCACCGCACCTTCCGGTCCGAAGCCGGCGGCGAGGTCCCCGTCCTGGCGGGCATCGACCTCACGATCGCCGCCGGCGACTTCGTCGCGCTGCTCGGCCCCTCGGGCTGCGGCAAGTCCACGCTGCTGCGGCTCGTCGCGGGCCTCGATCAGCCGCAGCGCGGCGTGGTGCGCCGCGCCGATGCACGCGTCGGCATGGTCTTCCAGGATGCTCACCTGCTGCCGTGGCGGGACGTGCTCGCGAACGTCGCGCTGCCGCTCGAGCTGCTCGGACGCGCGCCGGCCGAGCGCCGCCCGCTCGCGGAGGCCGCCATCGCGCGCGTCGGGCTCGCCGATGCCGCGCGCCGCTATCCGGCCGAGCTCTCCGGCGGCATGCGCATGCGCGCCTCGCTCGCGCGCGCGCTCGTGACGGAGGCGCGCCTGCTGCTGCTCGACGAGCCGTTCGCCGCGCTCGACGAGCTCACGCGCATGGCGCTCGACGACGAGCTGCGCCGCCTCTGGCGCGAGGCCGGGCTCACCGTGCTGTTCGTGACGCACTCGATCGCCGAGGCCGCGTACCTCGCCGAGCGCGTGGTGGTGCTCTCGCGGCGGCCCGCGCGCGTGGTGCTGGATCATCCTGTGGCGTTGCCGGCCGAACGCCACGCGGCGCTGCGCGGCGAGCCGGCCTTCGCGCGCGAGCTCGGCGTGCTGCAGGAAGCGCTGCGCCGGGGAGCGTCGCTGTGAGGCGCGGCACCCTCGTACGCATCGCCCCGCCCGTCGTCACGTTCGTGCTCGGCGTGGCGCTCGCCGAGCTCGTGATCCGCGCCCTCGACGTGTCGCCGCTGATCCTGCCGCGGCCGTCCGCGGTGTGGACGGCCGCCACGACCGAGGCCGGCCCGCTGCTTTCGGCGCTCGGTCAGACCGCGCGCGCCGTGCTCGCGGGCCTGCTGCTCTCGAGCACCGTCGGCGTCGCGGCCGCCGTGGCGCTCGCCTCGTCTCCGTGGATCCAGCGCGCCTTCTACCCCTACGCGATCTTCTTCCAGATCGTGCCGATCGTGGCGATCGCGCCGCTGCTGGTGATCTGGTTCGGTTACGGGCCGCGCGCCGTGGTGGCGGCTGCCGCCGTGGTCTCCGTGTTCCCGGTCATCGCGAACACGCTGGCCGGCCTCCTCTCGGTGGATCCCAACCTCTCCGATCTGTTCCGGCTCCACGGCGCGAGCCGCCTCGCCACGCTCTGGAAGCTGCGCCTGCCGTGGGCCCTGCCCTATCTCCTCACCGGTCTCCGCATCGCGGCCGGCCTCGCCGTGATCGGCGCGATCGTGGGCGAGTTCGTGGGCGGCGGCGGGCTCGGCGTAGTGGTACTCGGCGCGATGCGGCAGCAGCGCACCGATCTCGTGTTCGCAGCGATCGGCTACGCGTCGCTGCTCGGCCTGGCGCTGTTCGGCGCAGTCGGCCTCGCGAGCCGGCTCGCGCTGCGTCACTGGCACGCTTCGGAGGCGAATCGATGAGACGGATGTTGGCCCTTGCGTTGCTCGCGCTGGCCTGCGCGGCCTGCTCGAAGGACGAGTCGAAGCTCGGCCTCGCGCTCAACTGGAAGCCCGAGCCCGAGTTCGGCGGCATCTTCGAGGCCGAGCGGCTGGGCTCGTTCACGAAGCGCGAGCTCGCCGTCGAGCGCACCGGCGGCCCGGGCGCGCCGGTGGTGCAGATGGTCACCGCAAAGCAGGTGAGCTTCGGCATCGCGAGCGCCGACGAGGTGGTGCTCGCGCGCGACCGCGGCAGCGACGTGGTGGCGATCTTCGCCACCTACCAGACCTGCCCTCAGGGCCTGATGACGCACGCCGCGCGCGGCATCACGTCGTTGGCTGCGCTGCTCGCGAGCCCGGGCACGCTCGCGGTCGAGCCGGGGCTGCCCTACGTGAAGTTCCTCGAGCAGCGCTACGGCTTCGGCGCCCTGAAGGTCGTGCCCTACTCCTACAGCATCGGACCGTTCCTCACCGACCCGACGCTCACGCAGCAGGTGTTCGTGACCGCAGAGCCGATCGCCGCGCGGAGGGCGGCGGCCGATCCGCAGACCTTCCTGATCTCCGAGTCGGGCTACAACCCGTATACCGCCGTAGTCATCGCGCACGGCGACACGCTGCGCAGCGACCGCGCGCGAGCCGCTCGCTTCGTGGCGGCGCTGCGCGAGGGCTGGCAGAGCTACCTCGCGGATCCGGGCCCCGCGAACGCCCTGATGGCGCCGCTCAACCCCGAGATGGACGCAGAGGCGTTCCGGCTCGCGGCCGAGGCGCAGCAGCCGCTGATCGAGGGGACAGGCGGCGCGGTCGGGAGCATGAGCGCCGCGCGCTGGGCCGAGCTCGCGCAGCAGCTGAAGGCGCTCGGGCTGGTGAAGGACGTGCAGCCCGCGGAGAGCTACTTCACGAACCTGGAGTAGCCCCTAGTCCCTGCCGTCCCGCTCGCCGTCGCGCAGCCTCGAGGAGAGCAGCCGTCCTTCCGCATCGAACCAGAGATCGAGCGCGCCCTCCCGATGCACGGCCCGCTGGTCGGTCACGAGCTTGATCCCGTAGCCGACGATGCCGAACCGGCTCTCGTCGCGCCGGGTGAAGCGGTACACGAACCGATAGCCCTGCTCCGTGGCATCGATTTCGTCGGGAACACCCAGCCTCGTCACGACCGAATCCGCCTGGGCGCCGTTCAGCGGCGGCGAGAAGTCCCCGAACAGTGCCGGCGAGCCCACCTGCTCCGCCGTGATGGTGCAACCGGCCGAGCAAGCGGCCAGCAGGGCGAGACACGCCCAGCGCATCACGGGGTCGGCGCCGCGACGCGCTCGAGTCGCCGGCCTGCGTCGAAGAACAGCACGAAGCCCTCGCTGTGCTCGTCCTTGCCGATCCGGCGATAAGCGAGGTTCGAGGCGCCGGGGAACGGGATGAAGAACCCGAGCGCCGGCGGGATGCCGAGGTTGAGGGTCGTCCAGCGCTCCCGCTCGGCGCGGTAGGCCATCGTCTCACCGCCCGCGAAGCGCACCCACCGGTCCGGCGGACCGAGTACGGTCACGACGTCCTCGACCGAGGCGCCGAGGCTGGGGATGCGAACCGGATCCGGGGTCGCACCCGTGACCGTCCGCCGATCCGCGTAGGTGGAGGCTCCGAGCAGGAACGCCTCGATGCCGATCAGGGCCGAATGGAAGCTCGAGGGAGAGGCCATGCGGCGGATGATGTCGCGCGGCAGCGGCCGCAGCAGCGCCTCGCCCTCGGCGTTGCCGCTCACGCCCTCGAAGGTCGCCTCGAAGCCCGTGCCGACTGCGGCGTCGTGGATCGGGCCGGCCGGGCTGATCGGGCCGATCATCTGGTCGTGCATCAACGTGAGCAGCCCGCAGCCCGCGAGCGCCGGCGCGAGCAGCAGCAGCGCGGCGGCGGCCCGGCTCGTGAGCCTCAATGCCCGGTCTCCTGCTCGAGCGCCACGGCCTCGACCACATTCTGCTCGTCGAACACGACCATCAGCGTGTCGGTGAGCGTCTCCTGGAAGTAGTACGTGAAGAGGATCACGCTCGCGAAGCGCTCGTGGTGCTCGCGGTACTGCCAGTAGAGCGCCCGGTCGACGGGCTCCGGCGCCGCGTCTCCCTTGTCCGCACCCTTGTCGGCGTGGGGATCGCGCACGGGCGGACCGAGCAATGCGAGCACCTCGGCCCGGGTCGTGCGGCCAACTTCGATCTGGGGGATCCGATCCGCCGCGATCGGGCGCCCGTAGCGCTCGGTGCCTGTCGCGCAACCGGCGAGCAGAGCCAACGCCAGCACCACTCCGAATCTCACACCCGTCCCCCCAGCGCCGGATTGAAGTAGCCGAAGCGCAGCTTAGGGAAGCGCCGCGCGAGCGCCGTCGCGCAGCCAGCGCATGCCGCGGCCCTTGCCGCACCGCGTCGGGCGGCAGCGCGCGCGCGGTAAAGGTCCGGATCGATGTTGAGGTTGCGCAGCTGGAGCATGTGGAGGCCGGTGCGCTCGATCAGATCCGAGAGCGCCTCGAGCTCCGCCTCGGTGTCGGTGACGCCGGGGAAGCAGAGCAGGTTGACCGAGGCGTGCCCGCCGCTCGCGACGACCACCCGCAGGCTCTCGCGCGACGTCCGCGAAGGCGTACCCGCGCGGCTGGTAGTAGGCGGCGTACACGTCCGGGCGTGGGGAGTTCAGGCTGGCGCGGATGGAGTCGAGGCCGGCGGCGCAGAGCGCCTCCACCGCCTCCGGCTTGCTCGCGTTGCTGTTCAGGTGGACGGTGCCGCGCGCGGTCTCCGCGCGGATCCGCCGCACCGCGTCCACCAGCGCGTCCGCGAACAGCAGCGGCTCGCCCTCGCAGCCCTGGCCGAAGCTCACCACGCCGTCCGGGACGCGCGACAGATGCGAGAGCGCGACGGCGGCGAGCTGCGGCGCCGGTCGGCGGCTCGGCGAGCCGGTCGTGACTGGCGCGGAAGGCGCCGTCGGGCTGGAGCGAGATGCAGCCCACGCACTGCGCGTTGCACGCACTGCTCGAAGGGAGCGGCGCTTCGTGCCGGCCGAGGAAGAAGTTCTGCGCGGCGCGGCAGCCGTAGTCGAGCGCGCACTTCTCGAGCTGGCGCGCGACGCGATTCCGCGGCAGCTCCGCGCGCCGCGCCTCGATCCCCTTCCGCACGCGGGCCTCGGAGAAACGCCACGGGTCCTGGCGCGGGTCGGCGTCCACGCGGAACGCGCTCGTCCAGTAGCCGCCGTCCGCGAAGCCCACCGCCGTGTACGCGAAGGTCGGCAGCGCCGGCGCGTCCGAGCGGCGCTGCCAGACGGCGTTGTGGCACGCGGTGTGGGCGGGTGCCAGGAACGCGGCCACCGCGCGCGCTTCGCCGCCGAGCCAGTCGTCCACGAGCACCGGGCCGCCGCGCGCGAGGCCGATCGGCGCGCGCCCCGGCAGCGCGAACAGGTCGCTGCCGCGCGGCAGCGGGATCCACTCGCGGCCCCCGATGGCCTCGGGGCCCGCGCCGCGCTCGCCCGCGAGGCGGAGCTCCGGATGGTCGTAGACACGGCCCTCGGCGTCTGCCACCAGCAGGCGCACCGGCTCGCTCGGCTGCTCTCGCGTCGTCATCGGCGCCGGATCCTAACCAACGTCACGAAGGGGACGTTCCTTTTTCGTCACGAGTCGCAAGTGACCGAAAAGGACCGTCCCCTTCGTGACGTCGCTACGTTGCGCGCGTGTTTGCCCGCCGCGCCAGCTGGGACCTCGTCGCGAGCCCGCTCGCCGCGCGGCTCGAGGAGCGCAGGCGGCGCCGGCCTGCCCGTGCTCGACCTCGCCGAGTCGAACCCGACGCGCGCGGGCCTCACCCTGCCCGGCGCGGCGCTCGCGCACGCGCTCGCCGAAGTCGCGGCCGACCCCGCCAGCCTCGGCTACGAGCCCGACCCGCGCGGCGACCGCTACGCGCGCGAGGCGATCGCGGCGGTCCACGCCGCGCACGGCGCCAGCGTGGATCCCGCGCATGTGATCCTCACGGCCGGCACCAGCGAGGGCTACGCACATCTGTTTCGACTGCTCGCCGATCCCGGCGACCGCGTACACCTGCCGAGCCCGGGGTACGGCCTGTTCGAGCATCTCGCCGGGCTCGAGGGGCTGGAGTCGTCGCCGTACCGCTCGTCGCGCCGCGGAGCGGCGCCCGCTGGCGTATCGATCTCGATGGGCTCGCCGCGTCGCTCGAGCCGAGGAGCCGCGCGTTGCTCGCGATCCATCCGCACAATCCGACCGGCTCGTCGCTCGACCCGGACGATCTCGCCGCGTTCCGCGCGCTCGGCCGCGAGCGCGGGCTCGCGTTGCTGTCGGACGAGGTATTCGCCGAGAGTGGCGTCGGCGAGCCGCCCTTCACGTCCGTGCTGCGCGGCGCCGAGGCCGGCCCGCTCCACTTCGTCCTCTCGGGCGCCTCGAAGCTGCTGGGCCTGCCGCAGCTGAAGGTGGCGTGGATCGTCGTCGCCGGCCCCCGCGCCGCGCGCGACGAAGCGCTCGCCCGGCTCGAGTTCGTCGCCGACGCCTACCTCTCGGTCTCGCCGCTGCTGGCGCGCGCGCTGGCGCGGCTGCTGCCGCAGCGCGAGCGGCTCACGCGGCCGAGCTGCGGGCGCGCCTCGCGGAGAACCGCGCGCGGCTGGCGGCGCTCGCCCCCGGCCGCGGCGTCGTCGCGCTGCGCAGCGAAGCCGGCTGGGCCGCGCTGCTGCGCGTGCGCTCCCCGAAGCTCGACGACGAGGCGCTCGCGCTGCGCCTGCTCGAGGAAGCCGGCGTGCTCGTGCAGCCGGGCTCGCTCTTCGACCTCGCGCCGCAGGCCGGCGTGGCTCAGCTCGTCGTGAGTCTCCTGCCCGAGCCCGGCCGCTTCGAGCGCGGCCTCGCCGCGCTCTCGGGCGTCGCCGAGACGCTCGCGTAGAGCGCGCGCGTCTCCGCCGGCGCGAGCGCCCGCCACTCGCCCGGCGCGAGCCCGAGCGCGAGCAGCGAGAGCGGCCCGATCGCGACGCGCACGAGTCGCAACGTCGGGTGGCCGACCGCCGCCGTCATGCGCCGCACCTGGCGGTTGCGGCCCTCGCGCAGCGTGAGCTCGAGCCAGGCCGTCGGCACGTTCTTGCGGAAGCGGATCGGCACGGGGCGCGGCGGCAGCGGCGGATCTTCGGCGAGCACGCGCGCCTCGGCCGGCCGCGTGCGCCGGCCCTGGATCACGACGCCCCTCGCGAGCGCAGCGAGCGCCCCCGGCTCGGGCGCGCGCTCCACCTGCACCCAGTAGGTGCGGGGATGCGCGAAGCGGGGCGTGGTGAGGCGGTGCGCGAGGCCGCCGTCGTCCGTGAGGAGCAGCAGGCCCTCGCTGTCGTGATCGAGGCGGCCGACGGGCCACACACCTGCTCGATCGACGAGGGTGCCGAGCCCGTCGTGTCCCCCCGCCGGCGTGAAGCGCGACACCACGCCGTAGGGCTTCCAGAGCGCGAGCACGCGCGGGCTCGTCACGCGCGGTAGCCGAGCCGCTCGAGCACGCTTGCGAGATCGGGGGCGAGCGGCGCCTCGCACACGACCGGCGCGCCGCTCGTCGGATGCGCGAAGCGGACGCTCGCGACGTGCAAGAAGGCCCGGTCGAGCCCGGCGCGCTCGAACAGATGGCGATTCGACGGCGCGTGGCCGTGGCGCTCGTCCCCGAGCACGGGCTCGCCGATCGAGGCCAGCGCGCGGCGCACGGCCTGCACGCCGCCGCCGGTCACCGTCAGCTCGAGCAGCGCGTGGCCGGCGACGACCGCCACGCGCCGATACGTGAGCGTCCCGGTCGGACGCGCGATGCGGCCCCGAGCGCGCGCCACGCCGCGCACCAGCGCGAGCAGGTGGTGCTCCGCGCCGGGCGCCGCGAGTGCCCGCTCGAGCGCCGCCGCGCGCTCCGGCGTGCTGCCGAACCAGCACACCCCGCTCGTGCCGAGCTCGAGCCGGCTCGCCGGCGCGGCCTCGCCACGGCCGCGGAGCCGCCGCACGCGCGCGAGCAGCGAGTCGCCGTGCTCGGGATGCGGCAGCGTCGGCAGGCCGGCGGGCTTCGCCACCGCCACGAGCTCCGCGTCGGCGAGCAGCACGGCCGGCGCGGGCGGCGGCGCCTTGCGCAGCACCGCGAGGCTCTCGACCTGATCCGTGAGCGGCATCAGGTCCCACGGCTCGAGGCGTTCGCTGCGAAAGCCGAGCTCGCGGAAGTGGGCGAGGTCTCGCGCCAGCGTGCTCGGCTCGCAGGAGACGAGCACGATCGGCCCCGTCACCAGCGCCGCCAGCGCTTCGCGCGCCCGCCGCGTCATGCCCGCGCGCGGCGGGTTCGCCACCGCGGCCTCGAAGCGCGCGCCCTCGCGGCGGAGCGCGGGCAGCGCCTGCTCGGCCGGCTCGTCGCGCACCTCGACGGAGAGGCCCTGCTGGCGCGCGGCTTCGAGCGCGGCCGCGGCAGCCGGCCCGAAGCCCTCGACCAGCAGCGCGTGCGCGCCCCGCGCCGCCAGCGAGAGCCCGAGGGCGCCGTTGCCGGCGTACACGTCGAGCACGCGCTTGCCGGCGACGTCGCCGAGCGCGCTCTCGGCCGCCGCCTGGAGCCGCGCCGCCTGCGCGCGGTGCGCCTGCACGAAGGCGCCGGAGCTCACGAGCACGGTCGGCGCGCCGGGGCGCAGGCGATCCGCGACGAGCGCAGGGCCGTGGATCACCCGCGGCGGCCCGCCGAGCAGGCCGGGAGACCGGCCGTCGTGGAGCCGCACCGCGAGCGAGCGCAGCCCCGGGAGGGCGGCCCGCAGCGCCGCGGTCGCGACGTCGAGCGCGCTCGCCTCCGGCGCGGGCGCGCGCAGCACGAGCGTGAGCAGCACGCCCGCGCCTTCGTCGCTCTCGACCTCGCGCAGATCCACGGCGCGCAGGCGGCCCGGCCCGTCGCCGTCGGGGCGCAGCACGGCGTCGGCGCCGGCGGGGGGTGCGCGCAGCAGGCCGCGCAACGCCTCCGTTGCGCCGGCGAGGCTCGGCGCGAGCACGAGACAGCCGGGAAGATCGAGCGCCTCGTGCGTGCCGCGCGCGAACAGACCCAGCCGCGGCCCCGGCGCCACCACGAGCTTCGCGCGCGTGCGGTAGCCGGTGCTCTCCGCGGCAGCCTGCGTGGGCAGCACGGACGCCTCGAGCGTCGCATAGGGCGCGAGCGCGCTCGCGAGCCGCGCCTGCTTCGCGGTGAGCTGCTCGGCGAGCGGGAGCCCGATCCACGCGCAGCCGGGGCAGCGCTCCGCGTGGGGGCAGAAGACGGGGGGCGAGGTCGACACGGGCCGGAGCATCGCAGCGCGCGGCCCGCCCCTCTACCCTGCGGCGGATGCGCTGGATCGTTCGGTTCATCGGCGCGCTGCTCGTCCTCGCGCTGCTCGTGCTCGGCGGCCTCTGGTGGCGCCTCGACGCGATCGCGAAGCAGATGATCGAGCGCGGCGCCACCGAGCAGCTCGGCGTCCAGACCGAGATCCAGTTTCTGCTGCTCCGCCCCTTCTCCGGGCTCCTCTCGCTGGGCGAGCTCCGCATCGCCAACCCACCCGGCTTCGCCGGCGACTTCCTGTTGGCCGATCGCGTGCGCGGCGAGCTCGACGTCTCGACGCTGAGGAGCGACGTGATCGAGGTGCGCGAGGTGACGCTCTCCGGCGTCGACCTGACGCTCGAAGAGGGCAGCGGCGGGACCAACTACGACGCGATCGTGGCGAACCTCCATGCCCACCCGAAGCCGGCCGCTTCCGAGGCGGGACCGAGCGTGCGCGTGCACGATCTCTACGTGCGCGACGTCACCGCGCACGTGAGGCTCGGCCCGGCGCCTGCCCTCTCGCTGGAGATCCCGGAGATCCACCTGCACGACCTCGGCGGGCCGGGGGGCGCCAGCGCCGGCGAGATCACGGCCGTGGTGGTGCGCGAGATCCTCATGACCGTGGCCACGCGCGCGCCGGGCATACCGTTCGAGCTGGCCGCGGGGATCCTGCGGAGCCTCGGCCTCGGGAGCGCCGTCGATGCGCTGAAGGAGGCCGGCGAGCGCGGCCTCGACGCGCTGAAGGGCCTCCTGCACGACGCCACGCGCTAGAACGAGACGAAGGTCACGAGCACGAAGAGCGGGATCAGCACGCCGCACGAGTAGGCCATGTAGCCGAAGAAGCTCGGCATGCGGACGCCGCCCGCCTCGGCGATCGCCTTCACCATGAAGTTGGGCCCGTTGCCGATGTACGTGTTCGCGCCCATGAACACCGCGCCCGTGGCGATGGCGGCGAGCGTCTCCGCGGCCTTCGGGCCGAGGGCGAGGTACTGCGCCAGGTAGCGCCCCTCGAGCGGCACACCGTCGAGCCCGCAGGCGGTGGCCGCGAAGGTGAGGTAGGTGGGTGCGTTGTCGAGGAACGACGAGAGCGCGCCGGCGGACCAGAAGAACTGCCAGGGCTCGGTCATGCCGAAGTCCTTCGCGTTCGCGTTCAGCAGCAGCAGCGCGGGCGCCATCGTGCCGAAGATGCCCGCGAAGAGGACGGCCACCTCGAGGATCGGAGCGAAGGCGAATGCGTTGTCGCGTCGGATCCGCGCGGGCGTGGTGGCCCAGGCGAGCCCGGCCACCAGCGCCATCAGAGCCTCCTGCACGCCGAACGGCCAGGGCTGCCCGCCGTAGCCGAGACCACTGCCTGCGGCGTAGATGACGGCCACGATCGCGGCGAGGAAGCCGAAGTTCGCGCCGCCCTCGATGCGCAGCGGCTCGTGCTCCATCACGGCCTCGAGCTGCGAGCCGGGACGCTCGCGCTCCTCGCGGTCGAACACGATCTGATCCCAGACGTTGAAGATCACGAGCAGGAGGCCGTTCACGAGCAGCCACTCGGGCCAGAGCCGGAAGGTCCAGCCGAAGGGCACGCCCTTGAGGAAGCCCAGGAAGAGCGGCGGATCGCCGAGCGGCGTGAGGAGGCCGCCGCAGTTCGAGACCACGAAGATGAAGAACACGACGATGTGCGCCTTGCGCTCGCGCGGGGCGTTCGCGCGCAGCAGGGGGCGGATCAGCAGCACCGAAGCGCCGGTGGTGCCGATCCAGCTCGCGAGCAGCGCGCCGATGGCGAGGAGGGCGGCGTTGACGATCGGCGTGCCCGAGAGCGAGCCGCGCACGTAGATGCCGCCGGTCACGACGAACAGCGACGCGAGCAGCGCCATGAAGGAGATGTACTCCTTCGCCTTCTCGAGCAGCTCGTGGACGCCGGCGGCGCCGTGCACCGCCACGAGAACCGCCACCACCGGCAACGCGAGCACCGCGGCCACGATCCCCTTGTTGCGGTTGGACTCCCAGAAGTGCGGCGCCGCGAGCGGGAACACCGCGATCGCGAGCAGCATGAGAGCGAACGGGAGCACCATCCAGGCGGGAAGCGCGAGTGCGTCGGCCATCGGCGCGCGAACCTAATGCGCCGCAGATGGGATGGCGAGGAATTCGTCGGGCTGATAACCAGAGCGCCACGGTGTTCGTGCTCACTCCGGCCGTGTCGAGCCCACTCGTGCTCGCTCTCGTGTGGCGCCCGGCCTGATGTCGGAGCGTCTTCCGCTGCGCATGGGGATCGGGCTCGCCCTCGGGCTCGGCCTCGGCGTGCTCGCGCATGCGGCCTTCGGCGACGCCGACTGGCTCCGGTGGATCGTTCACAACCTCATCGAGCCGGTGGGGCAGATCTTCCTGCGGCTCCTGTTCATGCTGGTGATTCCGCTGATCGTGAGCGCGTTGGCGCTCGCCGTGGCCGAGCTCGGCGATCTGCGGCGGCTCGGGCGCATCGGGCTGAAGACGCTCGCCTACACGGCCGCGGTCTCGACCCTCGCGGTCGCGATCGCGATCGGGCTGGTGAACCTCTTCGAGCCCGGGGCGGGGCTGCCCGAAGAGTTGAAGCAAGGTCTCGCGGCGAGCGCCCAAGTGCCCGCCGCAGCTCCGGCTGCGGGCCGCACCGGCGCCGAGTTCATCGTCAACCTGGTGCCGAACAACGTGGTCCGCGCGATGGCCGAGGGCGACATGCTGGCGCTGATGGTGTTCGCGCTGCTGCTCGGCGTGGGCGTCGCCGCGGCGCCGGGCGAGCCGGCGCGACGCCTCGAAGAGGTGCTGCGCGGCCTCCAGGACGTGACGATGTGGCTGCTCGGCCTCGTCATCCAGCTCGCGCCGTTCGGCGTCGCGTGCCTGGTGTTCGTGCTCGCGACGCGGCTCGGGCTCGAGATCTTCCGCTCGCTCGCCGCGTACGTCGGGGTGGTGCTGCTGGGCCTCGCGCTCCAGCAGTTCGTGGTCTACTCGGCGTCTGTCGCGTGGCTCGGCCGCATGTCGCCGCGGCGCTTCTTCCGCGGCGTGCGCGCCGCGATGGTCACCGCGTTCTCGACGGCCTCGAGCAACGCCACGCTGCCGACCGCGCTCTGGGTGGCCGAGCACGAGCTGCGGCTGCCGAAGCACGTGAGCCGCTTCGTCCTCACGCTCGGCTCGACGGCGAACCAGAACGGCACGGCCCTGTTCGAGGGCGTGACGGTGCTGTTCCTCGCGCAGCTCTACGGCGTGGATCTCTCGCTCTCCCAGCAGCTCATGGTCTCGTTCATCTGCGTGCTCGGCGGAATCGGCACCGCGGGCGTGCCGGCGGGGTCGATCCCGGTGATCGCGATGATCCTCGGCATCGTGGGCGTGCCCGCGGAGGGCATCGGCGTGGTGCTCGGCGTGGACCGCTTCCTCGACATGTGCCGCACCGCCGTGAACGTCACGGGCGACCTCGCCGCGGCCGTGGTCGTCTCGCGCGGTGAGCCCGACGCAGCTTGAAAGAGCACCCCCCAGGTGCTAGCTCCGGTCGCGGTTTTTCGTCCAGGAGGCCCCCCGTGACCGCCCTCGACCTGTTCCAGATGTTGTTCGGCTTGATGCTGGCGACGTTCGTCGGCTTCTACGTGATCCAGAACGTGTCGCGGCTGCTGCACACGCCGCTGATGTCGCTCACCAACGCGATCTCGGCGATCGCGATCGTGGGCTCGATGATCATCGCGGGCGAGCAGAAGTCGACGTTCAGCACGGTGCTCGGCGCGATCGCGGTGTTCGCCTCGGTGACCAACATCGTGAGCGGCTTCCTGATCACCGACCGCATGCTGAAGATGTTCAAGGAGAAGGGGCGCTCGTGAGCGAGATCGTCACGCAGCTGAGCTACCTGCTCGCCGCCACCCTCTTCATCTTCTCGCTGCGCTGGCTGAATCGCGCCGAAGACGGCGCGCCGCGGCGTCTTCGCCGGCGTGGCCGGCATGGCCGCGGCGGTCGTCGGCACGCTGCTGCACCCCGAGATCGTGAACTTCACGTGGATCGTCGTCGCGGTGCTCGCCGGCACCGCGGTGGGCATCCCGCTCTCGCGCGTGCCGCTCACCGCCGTGCCGCAGCGGACCGCGATCTCGCACGCCTTCGGCGGCCTCGCCGCCGGCCTGGTCGGCACCGCGAAGTACGCCATCTGGCTCGAGCGACGGCGAGCTCACCGAGTTCCGCACGCGCGCGATCGTGGTCGAGGTGATCCTCGGCTTCCTGACCTTCACCGGCAGCCTGATGGCCGCCGGCAAGCTCCAGGAGGTGATTCCCGACCCGGCCGATCACCTACCGCGGCCAGAACGCGGTCAACCTCGCGCTGCTGGCCATCGCGGTGCGTCGCGGGCGTCGGGCTCGTGCTCGACCCCACGCGCTGGCGCGCTGTTCCCGCGTGATCGTCGGGCCTGTCGCTGGTGTTCGGCGTGCTGCTGATCATCCCGATCGGCGGCGCCGACATGCCCACCGTGATCTCGCTGCTCAACTCCTACGCGGGCCTGTCGGCCGTGGCGATGGGCTTCGTGCTCGAGAACAAGCTGCTGATCGTCGCCGGCGCGCTCGACGGCTCGTCGGGCCTGATCCTCTCCATCATCATGTGCCGCGCGATGAACCGCTCGTTCACCAACGTGCTGTTCGGCGCGTTCGGCCAGGTGCAGGCGAAGGCGGTGGCCGGCGAGGCCAAGCCCGTGAAGAGCGCCACGCCCCAGGACGCCGCCGACTACCTCGTCAACGCCCAGCGCGTGGTGTTCGTGCCCGGCTACGGCATGGCCGTGGCGCAGGCGCAGCACCGCGTGCGCGAGATCTACGACGAGCTCAGCAAGCGCGGCGTGGACGTGAAGTTCGCCATCCATCCGGTGGCGGGCCGCATGCCGGGCCACATGAACGTGCTGCTGGCCGAGGCCGAGATCCCGTACGAGGCGCTGGTCGAGATGGACGAGATCAACCCCGAGCTGCCGCAGACCGACGTGTGCGTGGTGGTGGGCGCGAACGACGTGGTGAACCCGGCGGCGCGCACGGACAAGTCCAGTCCGATCTACGGCATGCCGATCATCGACGCCGACAAGGCCCGGGTCGTGCTGGCCAACAAGCGCTCCATGAACCCGGGCTTCGCGGGCATCGACAACGAGCTCTACTACGGCCGACAACACGCTGATGGTCTTCGGCGACGCCAAGGCGGTGCTCGGCGACATCGCTGCTGCGCTGCGCGCGGAGGGTGAGGGCAAGGCGGCCGCGTAGAGACTAGAGAAGATGGGGGGGCGGATGTTCAGTTCATCGGCAGGATCACGAACCCTTGCCGCCGGGGTGCTGGTGCTCCTCGGCTCGCTGCTCGCGTGCGGCTCGGGCGACAAGGACAAGGCTTCGGGTGCGGGCGCTGCCGGCGCGATCCCGATCGGCCACGTCGCCTCGCTCACCGGCGACACCGCCACGTTCGGCCAGAGCACGGACCGCGGCATGCGCATGGCGATCGAGGAGATCAACGCCAAGGGTGGCGCGCTCGGGCGGCCGCTCGAGCTGCTCTCCGAGGACGACCGCTCGATCACCGAGGAAGCGCGCACCGCGGCGCTGAAGCTGCTCCAGCGCGACCAGGTGGTGGCGCTGCTCGGCGAGATCGCCTCGTCGCGCTCGCTCGCGGCCGCACCCGAGGCGCAGCGCGCGCAGCGTGCCGATGATCTCGCCCGGCTCGACCAACCCGAAGGTCACCGAGGTCGGCGACTACATCTTTCGCGCCTGCTTCATCGACCCGTTCCAGGGCAGCGTGATGGCGCGCTTCGCCACCGAGGAGCTGAAGGCCAAGAGGGTGGCGATCCTGTTCGACTTCAAGCAGGACTACTCGGTCGGTCTCGCCGACTTCTTCCGGAAGACCTTCACCCAGCTCGGCGGCGCAGATCGTCGCGGACGAGCGCTACACGAGCGGCGACATCGAGTTCCGCGCGCAGCTCACGACGATCCGGGCCGCCAAGCCCGACGCGATCTTCGTGCCGGGCTACTACACGGAGCTCGGCCTCATCGCGAAGCAGGCCCGCGAGCTCGGCATCGACGTGCCGCTGCTCGGCGGCGACGGCTGGGATTCGGAGAAGACGCTCGAGATCGGCGGCGCCGCCGTCGAGGGCTACTACTTCTCGACCCACTACGCGGCCGACTCCGACAGCCCGAAGGTTCAGGCGTTCGTCACGCGCTACAAGGAGAAGTACCACGAGACGCCCGACGCGATGGCTGCGCTCGGCTACGACACCGCGGGCATCCTCGCGGACGCGCTGACGCGCGCGGGCGACACGTCGGGTCCGAAGCTCCGCGATGCGATCGCCGCGACCCAGGGCTACGAGGGCGTGACCGGCCGCATCAGCATCGATCCCGCGCGAAACGCGCAGAAGGACGCCGTGGTGCTGAAGATCGAGGGCGGCAAGTTCAAGTTCTACCGCTCCGTGCCGGCGAGCTGAGTCCCGGCAGCGCGCGCACACGGTGGAGCAGTTCCTCCAGCAGCTCCTCAATGGGATCGCCTGGGGCAGCATCTATGCCCTGATCGCGCTCGGCTACACGATGGTGTACGGCGTGCTCAAGCTGATCAACTTCGCCCACGGCGAGATCTACATGGTCGGCGCGATGACGGGCTACTACGCCGCCCACGCGCTCGGCTTCGCTGCCGAGCCGTCGCTCACGGGGCTGTTCGCCGTGCTCTTGATCTCGATGGCGACCTGCGCCCTGCTCGGCGCCACGATCGAGCGCGTGGCGTATCGGCCGCTGCGCAGCGCACCGCGCCTGGCTTCGCTGATCACCGCGATCGGCATCTCGCTCCTGCTCCAGAACGGCGGCCAGCTGCTCTTCGGCGCGGATCCGAAGTTCTTCCCGTCGCTGGTCACCGCGCGCGAGTTGTTTCGCGCCGGCGGCCTGGCGGTGTCGAACATCCAGCTCTTCGTGTTCGGCACCGCGATGGCGCTGATGGTCGGCCTCGAGCTCGTCGTGACGCGCACCCGCTTCGGCCGCGCGATGCGCGCCGTCTCGTTCGACGCCCCGGCCGCGGCGCTGATGGGGGTTCCGGTCGACCGGGTGATCTCCGGCACCTTCATGCTCGGCTCGGCGCTCGCGGCCGCGGCCGGGATCCTGGTGGGGCTCTCCAACCCGAAGATCGACCCGCTGATGGGGCTCCTGCCCGGGCTGAAGGCGTTCGTCGCCGCGGTGCTGGGCGGCATCGGCAGCATCCCGGGCGCGATGGTCGGCGGCCTGCTGCTCGGCGTCGTCGAGACGCTCATCTCGGCCTACGTCTCCAGCACGTACCGCGACGCGATCGCGTTCGTGATCCTGATCGCGATCCTGCTCTACCGGCCGACGGGCTTGTTCGGCACCGGACAGGTCGAGAAGGTATGACGCGCGGCGCGGAAGGTGACGCGTGGCGCGGAAGGTATGACCCGCGGCGCGCACACGGCGGCGGTGCTGATCGCTGCATTCTTGCTGCTGCTGCTCGCCGACCAGGGCCTGCCGCGCGTGCTCAACAGCTACTACCTGACGATCCTGGCGCGGATCGCGATCGCGGTGCTGGCCGCCGTGAGCCTCCAGCTCGTGAACGGCTTCACCGGGCAGTTCTCGATCGGCCACGCCGGGTTCATGGCGGTGGGCGCCTACACCGGCGCGGCGCTCTCCGTGTACGGCAGCGCGCCGCTGCTCGCCGACCTGCAGGCGTGGTTCCCCGTCTCCGTCGCGCGCGCCCTCTACTTCCCGATTCCGCTCGTCGTCGGCGGGCTCGCGGCGTCGCTCGCCGGCTTGTTGGTCGGCGTCCCCGCGCTGCGCTTGCGCGGAGACTACCTCGCGATCGCCACGCTCGGTTTCGGCGAGATCATCCGGATCGCCATTCTCAACATCGACGCCGTCGGCGGCGCGCGCGGCTTCTCGCTGACCGCACAGGCCGGCGTCGACCTGCGCTACGAGAGCCTCGGCGCGATCGGCGCGGTGGTGGCGATCTCGGTCGCGCTGATCGCGCGGCTCGTCTACTCGGCGGGCGGCCTCGCGTTCCGCGCCGTGCGCGACGACGAGACGGCGGCCGAGGCGATGGGGATCGCGACCACGCGGGTGAAGGTCGAGGCGTTCGCGATCGCGAGCTTCTTCGCGGGCGTGGCGGGCGCGCTGTTCGCGCACGCCGAGGGCTACGTCCACACGAACAGCTTCAGCTTCGTGCGCTCGTTCGAGATCATGGCGTTCGTGGTGCTCGGCGGGCTGGGCTCGCTCACCGGCGCCGCAGTCGCGGCCGCGGTGCTGACGGCGGCGCCCGAGCTGCTGCGCGGGCTCGGCGAGTGGCGGATGGTGCTCTACTCGATGCTGATCATCGTGACGATGCTGGTCCGGCCGCAGGGGCTGCTCGGATCGCGCGAGCTCTCGCTGAAGTTCCTGTCGCGCCGTCTCGCGGCGCGCCCGACGGAGCCGTGATGGCGCAGCTCGAGCTCACCGGCATCACCGTTCGCTTCGGGGGCGTCGTCGCGGTCGCGAAGCTGGATCTGCGGGTGGACGCCGGCCAGCTCGTCGCGATGATCGGTCCCAACGGCGCGGGCAAGACCACCGCCTTCAACGTGATCACCGGGGTCTGCGCTCCGACCCAGGGCGGCGTGTTCTTCGACGGCGAGCGCATCGACGGGAAGCCGGCGCACCAGGTCTGCCGCCGCGGCATCGCGCGCACCTTCCAGAACATCCGCCTCTTCCGTTCGCTCACCGTGCTCGAGAACGTGCGCGCGGCGCTCGTCGGCGCGCACCGCTCGTGGCGCGCCGACGTGCTGCGCGGCGCCGCCTGGTACGAAAGCGAGGCTGCCAACGAGGCGCAGGCCCGCGAGCTGCTGGAACGCCTCGGCCTGGCCCGCTTCGCGGAGGCGCGCGCCGATTCCCTTCCCTACGGCGAGCAGCGCCGCCTCGAGATCGCTCGCGCGCTCGCCACGCGGCCGCGCCTCCTGCTGCTCGACGAGCCCGCCGCCGGCATGAATCCCTCGGAGAAGGAAGCGCTGCGCCAGCTGATCGTGCAGCTCCACCGCGAGTTCGCGCTCAGCATCGTGCTCATCGATCACGACATTCCGTTCGTGATGAACCTGTGCGAGCGGGTGAGCGTGCTCGACCACGGCGAGAAGATCGCGGAGGGTCCGCCCGCAGAGGTGCGCCGCGACCCGCGCGTGATCGAGGCGTATCTGGGCACCTCCGCATGAACGCGCCGAGCCCGCCGCTGCTGCGCGTCGAGTCGCTCTCGGTCGCCTACGGCGCGATCCTCGCGCTGCGCGCGGTCGACTTCGAGGTGCAGGCGGGCGAGATCGTCACACTGATCGGCTCGAACGGCGCCGGGAAGTCGACGCTCTTGCGCGCCGTGAGCGGGCTGCTCCAGCCGCGCTCCGGCCGGATCTGGTTCGAGGGCACGGACATCACGGCGGAGCGCGCGGATCGCCGCGTGGCGCGCGGGATCTCGCAGGTGCCGGAGGGACGGCGCATCTTCGCCAACCTCACGGTCCGCGAGAATCTCCAGATGGGCGCGTACCTGCGCCGCGCGGGCGATCCGAGCGCGTACGAGCGCGCGCTGACGCTCTTCCCGAGGCTCCGCGAACGCCTCGGCCAGAACGCGGGAACCCTCTCGGGCGGTGAGCAGCAGATGCTCGCGATCGGCCGTGCGCTGATGGCGCAGCCGCGTCTGCTGCTGCTCGACGAGCCCTCGCTCGGCCTCGCGCCGCTCCTCGTGCAGCAGATCTTCGCGATCATCCAGGAGATCAACGCGCAGGGAACGACGGTGGTGCTCGTGGAGCAGAACGCGCGCCAGGCCCTGCGCGTCGCCCAGCGCGCCTACGTGCTGGAGACCGGCGCGGTCACGCTGGCCGGCGCCGCGCCGGAGCTCGCGCGCGACGAGCGCGTGCGCCGCGCCTATCTCGGAGGGGCGGAGTAGCCGGGCCGCCGTCCGGGATCGGGCTCCAGACAGGAGCCTCTAGACGCCGGGAGGCGGCTCGGGGCAGAATCGCCCGATGCGCAGCCCCCTCGCCCTGCTCGTGTGCCTGCTGCTCCCGCTCGCAGCCACCGCCGCGCCAACCGACCCGGTCGTCGTCGAGCGCCCGGACGACGCGCTCGGCGACATCCACGACGTCGGCCTGCGCACGCTCGCCGACGTCCCGCAGGCGTACCTCGAGGAGGAGCTGTTCGTCTCGGGCGCCGCCACGGTCTACACGTACGAGGAGCAGCCGCGGCGGGAAGTCGTCGTGCAGCGCGACCTCGGCGTCCCGTACAAGACCCGCCTGATCGTGCGGCGCCCGGCCGACCCCCGGAAGTTCAGCGGCACCGTCGTACTCGAGTGGTGGAACTCGACCGCGAGCTTCGACTCGGCGCCGGTCTGGGACGCCTCCGCCGAGTTCTTCGCGCGCGAGGGCTGGGCCTACGTCGGCGTCACGAACAGCAACACGCCGATCGACTTCTTGAAGGGCGGCTGCCTGCTCGGCGGCCTCCTGCCGGTGGCGAACTGCGGCGACCGCTACGCCTCGCTGTCGCTGCCGGAGAACGGGCAGGCCTACGAGATGATGAGCCAGATCGCGCACTGGCTGAAGCACGGCGGCGCCGGGAGCCCGCTGGCCGGCAGCGGGCCCGTGCGGCGCCTCTTCCACGCCGGCCAGTCGCAGCAGGGCGGATCCGTCATCACCTACGCCACGGCCTTCCACTTCCCGGACAACGCCGGCTACTTCGTGCAGACGTTCAGCACCGCGCGCGCGATCAACTCCGGGCCCGTGTGCGGCGCGACCGGCGCCCCCGCCTATCCCGCCTGCACGCCGGCGCTCTCGGGCCGCGCTCGCCTGGTGCGCACCGATTTGCCCGTGCCCGTGGTCCAGGCCATGACCGAGACGGACATGGAGATCGGCTTCGGCGTGATCGCGAACGACGCGCGCCAGAAGGACACGCGCACGTATCGCTACTACGAGATGGCGGGGACGACGCACACCGGCGTCCACAAGAACGTGGAGGTGCTCCCGAACCTGCTCACGCTGGAGCAGACCTGCCTGAATCCTCTCAATACCCACGCCGACGGGCCGGTGTTCGGGGCCTACCTGATGAACGCGATGTGGAAGAACCTCGAGCGCCAGGTGCGCTTCCGCGTCCCGCCGCCGCACGGGCGCCTGATGTCGGTGGTGGACGGTGCCGTGGCGCGCGACGCGTTCGGCAACGCGATCGGCGGGATCCGCCTGCCCGAGCTGGATCTGCCCGTCGCCACCTACTCGCCCAACAACGAAGTCGACGTGGACGCCATCCCCTTCGTGCTGCGGCCGGCCATCCCTCTGCTGAACCTGTTCTGCGTGCTCTCCGGCAGCGTGTTCCCGTTCGACGACGCCACGCTCGCCGCGCTGTACCCGAGCCACGAGAAGTTCGTGGCCCGCTACCGCCAGCGCCTCGTGCGCCTGCTCTGGCAACGCTTCCTCCTCTTCGAGGATGCGCGAAAGCTCGAGGCGGCCCTGCTCTCTCCCGCGCCCTAGCCTAGGCTCCGCCCGTGCCGCGCTCGGCCCGAAAGTGGTTCTTCCTCTGCGCCGGGCCGCTGGCCTTCGCCGCGCTGCTCTGGCTCGACACGCCGCTCCAGGCCTGGGGCGACTACGGCGCGCGGCCAGCGCTCGCGGCGGGGCTCACGCTGTGGATGGCGACCTG
Source organism: uncultured delta proteobacterium (assembly GCA_963716895.1). Taxonomy (GTDB): domain Bacteria; phylum Myxococcota_A; class UBA9160; order UBA9160; family UBA6930; genus JBFIYM01. The sequence continues at coordinate 178,154 of CAVQUJ010000007.1, read as the reverse complement.
GTGGATCACCGAAGCCGTGCCGATCCAATGGACGGCCTGCCTGCCGCTGCTGGTGCTGCCCTTCTCCGCCATCCACGGCGCTGGCGTCTCGGCCAATCTGCGCGGCGCCCTGCTGCCCTACGTCGATCCCTACATCTTCCTGTTCCTCGGCGGCATGGGGATCGCCGCGGCGATGCAGCAGTGGAGCCTGCACCGCCGCATCGCGCTGGCCGTGATGCGCGTCGTCGGCACCGACCCGCGGCGCCTGCTGTTCGGGCTGCTGCTCGCGACGGCCGGCGTCTCCCTGTGGATCTCGAACACCGCGACCGCTGCGATGATGTTCCCCATCGGGCTCGCCGTGATCGCCGAGTTCGAGCGCGAGACCGGCCGCCGGCTCGTGCACTACGGCGCGGCGCTGATGCTCGCCGTGGCCTACGGCTCGAACGTCGGCGGCATCGGCACGAAGATCGGCACGGTGCCGAGCGCGCAGCTCTCGGGCTTCCTCGCGCAGCGCGGCACGGACGTCTCCTTCACGGAGTTCATGGCGGTGGGCATGCCGTTCGTGGCGCTGTTCCTGCCCGTGGTGTGGCTCGCGCTGTGGCGCGTCGGACGCAAGGACGCGCCGGGGCCCGAGGTCGGGCGCATCGCCCTCGCGCGCGAAGGCGCACGCCTCGGTGCGATGCAGCGGGGCGAGCGCGTCGTGGGCGTCGTCTTCCTCGCGGCGGCGACGCTCTGGATCCTCGGGAAGCCGCTCACCGAGGCGCTGCGCGAGCGCGGCCTGCCGGCGCTCTCCACCGCGCAGGTCGAGGCCAGCATCGCGATGCTCGCGAGCCTCGTCCTCGCGCTCTCGCGCATCGGCGGCCGGCCGGTCCTCGCGCCGGCCTCGCTGCGTTTCATCCAGTGGGAGACGCTCGTGCTGCTGGGCGGCGGCTTCTCGCTGGCGGCGGCCATCGAGGCGAGCGGCCTCTCGCAGTGGATGGGCGCGCAGCTCGCGGCGCTCCGCGGCTCGGCGCCGCTGCTCCAGATCACGGCCGCGAGCCTCACCACCGTGACGCTCTCGGCCTTCGCCTCGAACGCCGCCACGGTGGCGGTGCTGCTGCCGGTGCTCGCCGGGAGCGTGTCGCCCGCGCATGTGAACAGCGTCCTCTTCGCCGCCACCTTCGCCGCGTCCTGCGACTTCGCGCTGCCGGCCGGCACGCCGCCCAATGCGATCGTGTTCGGCTCCGGCTACCTCACCATTCCGTTGATGGTGCGGACGGGCGTGGTGCTCGACCTGCTGGCGGCGCTGCTGGCTGCGCTCTGGTGCTGGCTCGCCGTGCCTCTCTTCCTATGATCGGGCGCGCGAAGCCAAAGGGGGGAAAGCCATGCGCGGCGTGCGTGCGCTCGCTTGGATCGCGGTCTCGCTGCTCGGCGCCGGCGCCCTCGCCGTGGTGGCGGGCGCGCGCGGCGAGGAGGTGTCGAGCGCCTGGTTCCTGATCGCCGCGCTCTGCATCTACGCGCTCGGCTATCGCTTCTACTCGGGCTTCCTGGCGCGGCGCGTGTTCCGGCTCGATGCCGCGCGGCCCACGCCCGCGCACTCGCACCGCGACGGGAAGGACTTCGTGCCGACCAACCGCTGGGTCGTGTTCGGCCACCACTTCGCCGCGATCGCCGGTCCGGGCCCGCTGGTGGGGCCGATCCTGGCCGCGCAGTTCGGCTACCTGCCCGGCACGCTCTACATCGTGATCGGCGTGGTGGTGGGCGGCGCGGTGCAGGACTTCACGATCCTCGTCGGCTCGCTGCGCCGCGGCGGCAAATCGCTCGGCCAGATGGTGCGCGAAGAGATCGGCCCCCTCGGCGGCGCCGCCGCGCTGGTGGGCGTGCTCGCGATCATGATCATCCTGATCGGCGTCCTCGGGCTCGTCGTGGTCAACGCCATGTTCGGCAGCCCGTGGGCCACTTCGACGGTGAGCGCCACCATCCCGATCGCGCTCGCGATGGGCGTCTACATGGTGAAGGTGCGTCCGGGCCGCGTGCTCGAGGCCACGCTGATCGGCCTCGCCTTCGTGGTGTTGGCGGTGTTCGGCGGGCGCTGGATCGACGAGAGCGCGACGCTGCGCGTGTTCTTCGACCTCGACAAGCGCACCCTCGCGCTCGCCATCATCGGCTACGGCTTCCTCGCAAGCGTGCTGCCGGTGTGGCTGCTGCTCGCGCCGCGCGACTATCTGTCGGCGTTCATCAAGATCGGGACGGTCGCGCTGCTCGCGGCGGGCCTGCTCGCCGTCCATCCGCCCGTGAAGCTGCCGGCGCTGACGCAGTTCATCGACGGCACGGGGCCCGTCTTCGCGGGCAAGCTGTTCCCGTTCTGCTTCATCACGATCGCGTGTGGCGCGATCTCGGGCTTCCACTCGCTGATCTCGAGCGGCACCACGCCGAAGCTGCTCGACGTGGAGACCGACGCGCGCTTCGTCGGCTACGGCGCGATGCTGATGGAGAGCTTCGTGGGCCTGATGGCGCTGCTCTCGGCGGCGGTGATGGACCCCGGCGTCTACTTCGCCATCAACGCGCCGGCGGCGATCATCGGCACCACGCTCGAGAGCGCGGCCAGCACGATCTCGGGCTGGGGCTTCGCGCTCGATCCCGCCCACCTCGCGACACTCACCCAGCAGATCGGCGAGCACAGCCTGCTCTCGCGCACCGGCGGCGCGCCGAGCCTCGCCGTGGGCATGGCCGAGATCTTCTCGCAGGCGCTCGGCGGCGAGACGGTGAAGGCGCTCTGGTACCACTTCGCGATCATGTTCGAGGCGCTCTTCATCCTGACCACGCTCGACGCGGGCACGCGCGTCGGGCGCTTCATGGTGCAGGACCTGCTCGGCAACCTGTACGCGCCGCTCGGCCGGATCTCGTCGCTGCCCGCGAACGTGCTCGCCTCCGGGCTGATCGTCGCTGGCTGGGGCTACTTCCTCTACCAGGGCGTGGTGGATCCGCTCGGCGGCATCAACACGCTGTGGCCGCTGTTCGGGATCGCGAACCAGCTGCTCGCCTCCACCGCGCTCGCGCTCGCGACGACGCTGCTGATCAAGTCGGGCCGGCCGCTCTTCGCCGTCACCACGCTGCTGCCGCTCGGCTGGCTGCTCTCGGTGACCATGACGGCCGGGAGCCAGAAGATCTGGCACCCCGACCGCCGCATCGGCTTCCTCGCGCAGGCCGAGCACCTCGCGGGCCAGCTCGCGTCGGGCGTGATCCCGCCCGGGAAGCTGGCCGAGACGCAGATCCTGATCTTCAACAACCGCATCGACGCGGCGGTGACGGGCCTGTTCATGGTGCTCGTAGCGATCGTGGTGCTCGACGCCGCGCGCGTCTGGTGGCAGACGCTGCGGCCGAACGGCCGCTCGCCGGCAGCCGAGGCGGTGCGGGCATGAGGCGCCTGCTCTGCGCGCTCCGCGGCTTCCTGCGCGGCTTCACCGGCCTCGCGCCGCTCGGGCGCGACCCGGAGACGGTGCGCCAGGCACTCGAGCGCCGCGCCGCGGGCCGCCGGAGCTGCTGCTAGCCAGCCTTGACGCACTCCTCCTCAAAGCGAATACTCATTCGCTATGCGCGGATCGAGCACCACCGCCGAGTACGTCGCGCTGTTCCGCGCCCTCGAGTCGGCCCGCGGCGAAGACCGGCTGTTCTCGGATCGCCTCGCCGCGCGCCTGCTCGCGGTGCGCTACCGCTGGCTCGTGGGCCTCGCGCGCATCCCGCTCGTCGGGCGCGGCGTTGCCTGGTGCATCGACCGCGGCTGGCCGGGCTCGCGCAGCTCGGCGGTCGTCCGAACGCGCGTCATCGACGACGCGGTCGTGTCCGCGCTCGCACACGGCGTCTCCCAGCTCGTGCTCCTGGGCGCCGGGCTCGACAGTCGCGGCTGGCGGCTCCCGGGCGTCGACCGCGCGCGTGTGTTCGAGGTGGACCATCCGGAGACGCAGGCGGCGAAGCGCGCGCGCGTGGCGACGGTCGGCGCGGCCGCGGCGGTGACGTTCGTCTCGGTCGACCTCGCGGGCGACCAGCTCGCCCCGAAGCTGAGCGAGGCGAGCTTCGCTCCGGCCGAGCGCTCGGTCGTGGTGTGGGAAGGCGTGACGAACTACCTCGACGAAGCCGCCGTCGATCGCACCCTGCGCGTGCTGGCCGCGCTGATGAGCGAAGGCTCGCTGCTCGTAATGACCTACGTGCTGCCCGGCCTGCTCGGGGGCGCGGAGGGCTCGCGCGAGGCCGTGCGCTGGGCGGGCCGCGTGCGGCGCGTCGGCGAGGTGTTCACGTTCGGGTCGGAGCCCGCGGCGATGGCGCAGCGGCTCGCGGCTCACGGCTTCGTGGTGAACGCGGACGAGTCCACGGCCGAGGCTGCGCTCCGGCTCGCGGAGGGCGGCGCCCGGCGGGAGGCAGGCTCCACGCTGTACCGGGTCGTCGTGGCGCGGCGTCGATGCCCCGCCTGAGCGCCGCGCGGCGCTCGGCGCGCCGGAGTCAGATCCTCGACGCCGCGCTCCGCTGCTTCGCAGAGGTGGGTTTCTCGGCCGCGACGATGGCAGACATCGCCGCCGCGGCCGGGCTCAGCGCCGCGAACCTATACCGGCACTTCGCCTCGAAGGACGAGCTCGTCGAAGCCATCGCGCTGGATCGTCATCGCCGCGAGAACGCGCTCATCGACGCCGCGTTCGAAGGGGCGCCCGCGCGCGTCGCGCTCCATCGGCTGTGCGACTCCTATGTCGATTGGCTGCGGGATCCGGTGGAGCGCCTCCGCCGCCGGGTCGGCGTCGGAGTCTGGGCGCACGGCCTCCATGACCCGCACGCCGGTGCCGTGATGAAGCGCGGCATGAACCAGCACCGGGGGCTGGCACGCCGCCTGGCGGACGCGAAGCAGCGCGGCGAGCTCCCCGCGAGCTTCGACACGGCCAGCGTCGCTCGCCTGCTGCTCGCGATCTTCCAGGGCGTGATCCTGCAGCAGGCCTACGAGCCGCGCCTCGCCCTGGACCCGATCGCGGCGACGGTTCACCGCCTCGTCGACGGACTCATGTCACCCGCGCGGTCGCGGCCTTGAGGCGATCGGCCAGCACCTCGGAGAGGTTGCGCATCAGCTTCGCGGCGGTGCGCGGATAGCGGCGCTGGAGCCGCTTCAGGTTGTCCTGGTCGAAGCGCAGCAGCCGGCAGTCCGTCTCGCAGTCCACGTTGGCGGTGCGCTCGCCGCGGAACAGGCCGACCTCGCCCAGCACGTCGCCGCGGCCGTGGCGGTTCAGCTTCACGGTCGCGCCGTTGCGCTCGATGCTGCTCTGGAGCTCGCCCTCGATCGCGACGTACATGCCGTCGCTCTTCTGCCCGGTCTGCATCAGGCGCTGGCCCTGCTTCGTCTCCACGATCTGCGTCATGAGCGCGACGATGCGCGCCTGCCACTTCGAGAAGCCGTGGAAGATCGGGATCGCCCGCTGCGGATCCTGGCCGAGGTCGAGCGTGAGCGCGTCCCAGAGCGTCACGATCTTCACGCGCGAGCAGATGGCCGGGGTGAAGATCACGTCGGTGAGCCAGGCGAAGGCGAGCGTGATCGCGGCGAGCTTTCCGAACTCTGCCTGCTGATTCAGGCTCGACAGGCCGAGCACGCCGAAGCCGAGGATGAGCGCGATGGTGGTCGTGGTGACCGGCCGCGCCACGTGGAGCAGCGTGGCCTTCACGCCCTCGATCTCGTTGCCCGCCTTCCGCGCGAAGCGGTTGAAGTTCGTGAGGAAGTGCACCGTGTCGTCCACGGCGATGCCGAGCACGATGTCCGCCACGAGCCCGGTCGTGACGTTGAGCGTGATGCCCGTCCAGCCGAGCACGCCGAAGTACATGAAGACCGGGAAGACATTCGGGATCATCGCGATGATCGCGATGCGGATCGACATGAACATCCCGACCATGATCGCGAAGATGCTGAGGAAGGCGGAGCCGACGGCGAGTGCCTGACCGAGCGCGATCGAATCGTTCGTCTTTGCGATCAGCACGATGTTGCCGGTGACCCGGGCGCGGATGTGGGCCGGCAGCTCCTTCAGGTGGTCCTCGATGCGGTGGACGAGCTTCGAGAGGTCGCCCGAGTCGATCGACGTCGTGCGCACGATCATGTTCGCGCGCTGGCCCCGGCTATCGACGAAGTGCTTCACCTCGTCGGAGCCGCCGAAGAAGAGCAGCTGCGAGACGAGATTCTTCGACTTCGGGATCCGGTACTCGTCGGGCGTATTGTCGTTGAAGCCGCGGTGGATCAGCTTGATGTAGTCGACGATCGACGTGCTCGAGGTGATGGTCGGCTGCTCACCGAGCCACTTCTGCAGCTCGTCGATCGTGGCGAGGTTGGTCGGCTCCTGGAAGGCATTCGGCGAATCGCTCTCGAACACGATGTTGATCTGGCCGGCGCCGCCGAGGTGGTCGTTCACCGCGTTCACCGCGAGACGCACGGAGCTGTCCGGCGGGAAGTTCGTGATCATCGCGCTGTTCACGATGGTGCGCGGAATGCCCGCGAGGCCGAACACGACGAGCGCGCCGATCGCGAAGAAGATGCGCGTGGCGTTGCGGCAGTCCCACTCGCCGAGCCAGAGCAGGAAGCGGTCGAAGCGCCCTGGCGCATGACCTTCCTCCGCGTGGTGATGCCCGCGGCCCTTCGGCGCCGGCTCGGGCAGCAGCTGGAGCACCGCGGGCGCGAACGTGATCGCGCCGAGCGCCGCGAAGCCCACGCCGAGGCCACCGTAGATGCCGAACTCGCGGATGGCGGAGAGCGGGCTCGTCACCAGCGAGAGAAAGCCCGCCACGGTGCTGCCCCCGGTCAGGAACGTCGGCAGCAGCACCGATTCGAGGCCGCGCGTCGCCGCGCTCGTGTCGTGAACGCCGCCTTCTTCGATGGCGTCGTTGTAGCTGGCGACGATGTGCACGCCGTACGCGAAGCCGATCACCAGCAGGAGCGAGGGCACGCCCACGGTCACCAGATTGAGCGACGGCTCCGTGATGGCCATCGTGGCGAGCGTCCAGAGCACGGAGAGGCCGATCGTCGCCACCGGGATCACCACGCCGCGCACGGTCCAGAACGAGAGCCACGCGACCACCACGATCAGTGCGAACGCGAGCGGGATCACCAGCATCAGGTCGCGCAGCAGGTAGCGTGTGGTCTCGGCCTTGATGCGGGCGCCGCCGACGAGCCAGAACTCCGCGCTGTCGCCGAGTTCTTCCGCGGCGATCTTCTCGATCCGCTTGTCGACGCCCTGCTGCGCCAGCTCGCGCTCGCGCACGTCGAGCGCCTTCACGAGCCAGCCCGGCAGCCAGTCGACCGGCTCGACGCGGGTGAACTCGTTCTCGGGCATGTCGAGCAGCGGGATCACGAGGGCCGTGGTGGTCTCGTCCTTCGAGATCAGGGCCGCGCTCAGGAGCGGATTGTCGAGGAGGTCGTGGCGGATGCGCGCGAGCTCGGCGGCATCGCGCGGCGCCTCTTCGTAGAGCGGCGCGACGTGGAGGTCGCCGCCCTCGCTCCGCACGTTCGGCGCGTTCGCCAGCGAGAGCACCCGGTCCACCCCCTCGACGTGCTCGAGCCGCTTCGTGAGCCGGGACAGCGTGGCGAGGAGGTCGGGCTGGAGGACGCCGTCCGCGCGTCGCACCACGAGCAGCAGCGTCTCGTCGCTGCCGAAGATCTTGCGGGCCTGCTGGTAGTACTGAACGTCCGGGTCGTCGGACGGGAGCATCTGCTCGATCGACGTGTCGAGCCCGAGCTTCAGCTGCCCGGTCCGGAGGTCGACGACGCGCATCAACGCGTAGACGCTGAGCGCTCCCGTCACGACGAGCACGAGGACCGCGTGGCGCGTGATCCACTGGGCATAGGCTCGGAGCATCCAGCGAACTCCTGATCCCGATTCCGAGCCGCGGGCTCCCTCGGGTGACGTGCCGTCGCCCGGACGCGGTCGCACGCAAGTGTTCCACCAACGAGCGCCCGCGGGAAGAGGATTCTGGCGACCCCCTCGGGGACAGGTTGAGGGGCCCGCGGCGATCCGGTAGCACTCGCGACCCCATGGACCTGCTCGCCCAGCTCATCGATCTCTTCCTGCACCTCGACCAGCACCTGAACGAATGGGCGGGCACGCTCGGCCCGTGGCTCTACGTGGTGCTGTTCCTGATCGTGTTCTGCGAGACGGGGCTGGTCGTGACGCCCTTCCTGCCCGGCGACTCGCTGCTCTTCGCGGTGGGCGCGCTCGCCTCGCTCGACGGCTCGCCGATCGGTCTGCCGGAGGTGGCCGTGCTGCTGATCGTCGCTGCCGTGCTCGGCGACGCGCGTCAACTACTCGATCGGGGCCTATCTCGGCCCGGCGGTCTTCACGAGCGAACGCTCGCGCCTGCTGAACAAGCAGCACCTGGTGCGCACGCAGCTCTTCTACGACCGGCACGGCGGCAAGACCATCTTCCTCGCGCGCTTCGTGCCGATCATCCGCACCTTCGCGCCCTTCGTCGCCGGCATCGGCCGCATGCGATACCGCTACTTCGCCACGTACAACGTGACGGGCGCGCTGAGCTGGGTGCTCGTCTTCCTGCTGGCCGGCTACTTCTTCGGCCAGCTCCCCGCCGTGAAGCGCAACTTCCAGTTCGTGATCCTCGGCATCATCGTCATCTCGCTGGTCCCGGTGGTGACCGAGTTCGTGAAGGCGCGCCGGCAAGCGGCTGCGTAGCGGACGCGCGCAGCGAGCCCACGCGAGGCTTTGCCTCGCGTGAGGCGAGCGGATCACGACGGCTGGGCGGCCGCGTAGCGGACGCTTGCTAGAGGAGCGTGCCGCGCAGCACCACCTTCGCGACGCTGAAGTAGATCACGAGTCCCGACACGTCCACGAGCGTCGCGACGAGCGGCGCCGAAGCGCTGGCCGGATCGAAGCCGACCCGGCGCAGGACGAAGGGCAGCATGGAGCCGGCCAGCGTGCCCCACGTGACCACGCCGATCAGGCTCAGTCCCACGGTCGTGGCGATCAGCGACGAAGTGCTCCCCGTAGGTTCCGAACAGCACCTGCCACACGCTGATCCGCAGCATGCCGACCAGCGAGAGCACCGCGCCGAGCACGACACCCGCTGCGATCTCGCGCCGCATGACCCGCCACCAGTCGCGCAGCCGGATCTCCCCCAGCGCCATCGCGCGGATCGACGAGCGTCGAGGCCTGCGAGCCGGAGTTGCCGCCGCTCGAGATGATCAGCGGCACGAAGAGCGCGAGCACGACGGCGCGCGCGATCTCGTCCTCGAAGCGGGCCATCGCCGTCGCGGTGAGCATCTCGCCCACGAAGAGCACGTGAGCCAGACGCCGCGCTTCCTACCATCGTCGAGGAACCGGATCTGCCAGTAGGGCAGCGTCGAGGGCCTCCATGCCGCCGATCTTCTGGATGTCCTCGGTGGCCTCTTCGCGCACCACGTCGACGATGTCGTCCACGGTGACGATGCCGCGGATGCGGCCCTCGGCGTCGAGCACCGGCACGGCCATCAGGCCGTTCTCGGCGATCACGTTCGCGACGGCCTCCTGGTCGAGGTCGTCGCGCACGGAGATGATGTTCGTGCGCATCACCTGGCGCACCGTCGCATCGGGCTGCGCGGCGAACAGCTCGCGGAAGGAGACGACGCCCAGCAGGCGCTGCTCCGCGTCGAGCACGTAGATGTAGTAGATGGTCTCGACGCGCTCGCGCGCGGCGCGGCGCAGGTACGCGACCGCCTCGTCCACCGTCATGTCGGGGCGCAGCCGCACGTAGCGCGGGCTCATCAGGCCGCCGGCTTCGTCCTCGGCGTAGGCGAGCAGCGCCGAGACCTCCCGGCGGGTCGGGCCGTCGAGCGCGGCGAGCAGCGTTTCGCGCTGCTCGGGCTCGGCGGCCTGCACGGCGTCGGCGGCGTCGTCGGGCGCGAGCTGCCGCATCCAGAGCTGGCGCTCCGCCGGCCGGAGCGCGAGCAGCAGCGCGCACTGGTCGCGCGCTTCGAGGGCCTCGAACAGGTTCTCGGCCTCGCCGGGGTCGAGCAGGCGGAAGCCTTCGAGGCGCTCTTCCACATCGAGCGCGGGCCAGGCGTCGAGCAGATCTTCCGCGACGAGCGCGGCCACGCCCTCCGGCTCTGCACTCGCCATGAACCCTCCCCGCGCGCCGCGGATCGTAACGTCTCGACCGTTCCGGCGCGGGTCCCTACCGTCCGCGACCGCCGTGCCGAGCGAGCACCAGCTGCTCGTCTTCTGGCTGCCAGCTCCTCGCGCTGCTGTCTTCGCGGCGCGCGTGCTCGGCGGCGCTGATGCGCGCGCATCGGCCAGCCCGCGGTGATCGGCGAGCTCGCGGCCGGCCTGCTGCTCGGCCCGAGCGTGCTCGGCCAGCTCGCGCCGGCAGCGCAGCGCTGGCTCTTCCCGCCCGATCCGCTGCAGCGCAGCCTGCTCGCCGGGCCCGGCCTGGATCGGCGTCTTCCTGCTGCTGATCCTGACCGGCCTCGAGACCGACCTCGCGCTGATCCGCCGCCTCGGCCGCGCCACCGCGCGCGTCGCGCTCGGCAGCCTGCGTGATCCCGGTCGCTCGCGGGCGTCGCGCTCGGCGTCGGCCTGCCCGGGCTCTTCGTCGGCGACGACACCGAGCGCGCAGCGTCTTCGCGCTGTTCATGGGCACCGCGCTCGGCATCTCGGCGCTGCCGGTGATCGCGAAGATCCTCTCCGACCTCGACCTGATGCGCCGCAACGTCGCCCAGGTGCTGCTCGCCGCGGCGATGGTCGACGACGTCGCGGGCTGGATCCTGCTCGGCATCGTCGCCGGGCCTCGCCCAGTCGGGCTCGGTCGACGTCGGTCGCGCCTCGCGCGTGACGGTCGGCGGGCCTCGCCGTCTTCCTCGGGCTGGCCTTCACGCTCGGGCAGCGCGCGCGTCGACGCGCTGCTGCGCGTCGCTGCGCGTGCGCGCGCTGGGGCGCGCTCGGGCAGCCTCACCGTCGATGCTGCTGGTCGCGCTCGCGCGCGGGCGCCGTCACCCACGCGCTCGGGCTCGAGGCGGTGTTCGGCGCCTTCATCGCCGGCATCGTGCTCGGGCGCTCGCGCTTCCACGACGCCGACGTCTTCGGCGCACCTCGACGGCGTCACGCGCTCGCTTCTTCGCGCCGCTCTTCTTCGCCACCGCCGGCCTGCGCGTCGACCTCGGCCTGCTGCGCGACCCCGAGGTGCTGCAGCTGGGGCGCCGTCGTGGTCGCTGGTCGGCGAGCGCTCTCGAAGTTCGGGCGGCGCCTACCTCGGCTGCGCGGCTCGCCGGGCTGCCGCGCGCGCGAGGGGCTCGCGCTCGGCGTCGGGCCTCAACGCGCGCGGCGCGGTCGAGATCGTGGTGGCGACGGTCGGGCTCTCGCTCGGCGTGCTGAACCGAGCGTCCTACGCGCTCGTGGTGCTGATGGCGATGGTCACCTCGATGATGGCGCCGCCGCTGCTGCGCGCGCGTGCTGCGGGACTGGCAGCGGCTCCGAGGAGGAGCAGGAGCGCCTCGCGCGCGAGCGCGCAGCTCGGCGGCAACGTGCTGGTGCGCGCGACGCCGCGTGCTGCTGCCGAGCCACGGCGGGCCGAACTCGGTGCTCGCGGCGCGCATCGTCGACCTCGCCTGGCCCGAGGGCGCCGAGGTGACCGTGCTCGCGGCCGGCGCGCGACGTGCCCGAGCCGACGACCTCGCCGAGGTGCGCGCCGCGCTTCGACGCGGCCGGCCGCACGCTACGAGCGCACGAGCCCGGGCGGAGCCGCTCGCGCGCGATCCTCGAGCACGCGCGCGCTCGGCTACGGCGCGATCGCGGTCGGCGCCACCGACGAGCGCATCGCCGGCACGCTGATCTCGCCCGTCGTCGACGAGCTGCTCGCCGTCGAGCCCGCTGCCGGTGGTGATGGTGCGCCGCGGCGCGCGGCTCGACCCGCGACGCGCCGCTGCGCTTCCGCCGCATCCTCGTGCCCGCGGTCGGGCACGCAGCCCGGCCGCGCCGCGCAGGAGATCGCCTCAGCCTGGCGTCGCCAGCGTCCGACGCGCGCGTGCTGCTCGCGCACGTCGTCACGACGCCCTCGCCGCGGCAGGCGCTTCGGCTACCGCCGCTACGACGGCCGCGCACGCCGCCGCGCGCCGAGATCGCGGAGCGCGTCGTCGAGGAGGCGCGCGCGCTCGCCGCCGAGATCGGCGTGCGCGTCGGAGCCGGTGATCCGCATCGGCGTCTCGGCGCCCGAGGAGATCCTCGCGCTCGCCCGCGAGAGCACACGTCGACCTGCTCGTGCTGGCCGCGAACCTGCGCCAGTTCACGGGGCGCCCGTTCCTCGGCCACGGCGTCGAGTACCTGCTCGAGCAGTGCGAGAGCCACCGTCGTCGTCGTGACGCTGCCGCCGGGCTGGGGCGCTCCGTCCGGCCGGGGCCGCTGACACGGTGGGCCCGTTCCGCCCACTTCCCGAGGCGATGCCCGAGGCGTACGCGCGAGCTGAGCCGCCATGGAGACGCTCCAGCTCGAGCGGGCCGGCCCGGTGCTCCACGTCTGGCTCGCGCGCCCCGCGCGGCGCAACGCGCTGAACGAAGCGGCGCTCGTGGAGCTCGAGCAGGTCTTCACGGAGCTCCAGACCGACTTCGCCACGCGCGTCGTCGTGCTCGGCGGGCGTGGGCTGTCGTTCTGCGCGGGGGCCGACCGCGACGACCCGCCCGGCAGCCAGCGCATGCGCGGGGGCTCCGGCGTGAGCGAGCGCGAGCGGCGCCACGCGGCGCAGCTCGGCCGGCGCGCGTGCGCCGCGATCGCGGCGGTCGAGGCCGTCACGATCGCGCGCCTGCACGGGCACGTGCTCGGCGGCGGCCTCGCGCTCGCCCTGGCGTGCGACTTCCGTCTCGCGGCGGAGGGCACGCGCCTCGGGCTGCCCGAGGTGGACCTCGGCGTGCCGCTCACCTGGGGCGCCACCCCGCGGCTGATCCACGAGATCGGCGCGGCGCGAGCGCGCGAGCTGCTGCTGCTCGGCGACGCCGTCGAGGCCGAGCGCGCCGAGCGCATCGGCCTCGTGCATCGCGTGCTCCCCGCGGAGGCGCTCGACGCCGCGGTGCGCGAGTGGGCCGAGCGCCTCGCCGCCAAGCCCGAGATCGCGGTACACATGACGAAGACGCAGCTCCGCGCCTACGCCCAGCGCGCGGCGCTCGGCGACGTCAGCGAGAGCGACGGGGATCTGCTGCTCGCCGCCTCTCGGGTCGGCGCCGCTCGCGCGGCCTTTCGGACGCGAGAGAGCTAGCGCGAGGCCTCGCGGCTCCGGAGCAGCGCGCGCAGCTCGGCCTCGACGATCGGCACCAGGCCCTCCGCGTAGACGCGATGACCCAGCGCGTTGAAGTGGGCGTCGTTCCGGAAGGTGAGCTGGCTCATCTGGAGCGTCCCCGGCAGCGTGACGGAGTGCGGCTCGATCTGGTCGGCCGCGAGCGCGCGGACGTCCAGCCGCTCCCAGTGTCGCGGCGTCACGAGCAGGAGGAAGCGAGCCCGGCTCGCGCGCACGTCGCGCGCGAGGGCCTGGAGCAGCGCGCTGGTGAGCTCGGCCTCGCGCTCCGCGCGCGCTGCGGGCCCCGCCGGCGAGCCCGGCGGCCCCGCCTGGACGCGCTCGCGCGCGGGCCACGGGAGCAGCGACGCCTCCGTCGCGCCCTCGGCGCCCGGCTCCGAAGCCCCCTTCAGGAACGCGACGACGCCCGGCAGTCGCCCGAGCGCGGTGGCGAGGAAGGTGAACAGCGCGGAGCGGTCGGCGAGCCGCGTCTGCAAGAAGCAGCCAGCGCGAGAGACCGGGCCGTCGACGCGCGTCGGCTCGTAGCCGGGACCGAGCACCCACGCGGAGCAGAGCGGGTAGTCCGGCACGGGCACGCCGACCAGCGCGAGCGCCCCGGTCGGGCGCAACGCGAACGCGCCCTTGCCGAAGGGCCGGCGCGCGCGGTGGAGCGTCACGTTGTCGTCGAAGTCGTTGGCGCTGAACACGAGCGCGACCAGATCGGGAGCGAGCGACTGGCCCCGCTCGCGGTACCAGAGCAGGCTCTGATCCGTGCCGTAGCCGCGCACGCCGCCGTTGATCACGTGCAGCGGGCGGCCCATGCGCTGCTGGAGCTGCGCCTCGAGCAGCGCGACGAACGTCTCCTGCTGCTCGACCTCGAAGCCCGCCACCACCGAATCGCCGAGGAACAGGACGCGCAGCTCGCCCTCCGCACGGCGCGGCAGCTCGGGCCCGCGCAAGCCGAGCGAGTTGATCTCCACCGCGGTGTCGAACTCGACCGGGAACGGCCGCGGCCCGACGTACCGCCCGCGCGCGCCCGGCTCGAGCGACCAGCCGAGCCGCGCGTCGTGCTGCCAGAACAGCTCGGGCTTCGAGTAGACGTCGTAGAGCGGCACGTAGCCGGCGAGGCGCAGGCCGAGCTCGGCAGCGCCCCCCGCCACACCGAACGAGACCAGCAGCAGGAGAAGCGTGCCGAGGCGACCGTTCCGGAGCATGCGGCGTCGCTACTTCGCGTTGGCGTGAGGCAGCCGCCAGACGAAGCGCGCGCCGCCGAGGCGCGAGGCCTCGAGCTGCAGGTCGCCGCCCAGCAGGCGCGCCACGGCGCGCGCAAGCGCGAGACCGAGCCCGCCTGCGGAGCCGCGGCGGGTGCGGTCGAGCCGCACGAAGCGCTCGAAGACGCGCTCGCGCTCGCGCTCCGGGATGCCGGGGCCGGCGTCGTCGAGCGAGATCAGCAGGCCCTCCTCGTCCCGCGCGGCGTCGAGCTCGACGCGCCCGCCCGCGGCACCGTGCCGCGCCGCATTGTCGAGGAGATTCGAGAGCACGCGATCCAGCAAGGCGCGATCGGCTTCGATCGTGCCCGCCGCCGAGTGCAGCGCGAGCGTGGCGCCGCGCTCCTCGAACGCCGGAGCCCAGACCTCGGCCGTGTGCCGCAGCCAGGCGTCCACGTCCAGGCTCTCGAGCTTGAGCGGCACGCGCCGGTCGGCCACCTCGGCGATCAGCAGCAGCGTGTCCACCATGCGGCCGAGCTCGTCGATGCTGCCCTGGATGCGTTCGAGCGCCGCCGCCATGTCGTGCTGCACCACCGTGCGCCAGCGCCACGTCGGCCACGTTGCGGATGCGGTTCAGCGGCGTGCGCAGCTCGTGCGCCACGTCGCTGCTGAAGCTGCGGAGCCGCGAGAACGAGGCTTCGATGCCGCCGAGCACGCGGTTCAGCGTCTCCGCGTGCCGGTCCACCGGGTCGCCCGTGGACCGCGTCGGCAGGCGCTCGCCCAGGTGGCGCGCGTCGATGCCCTCGAGCAGCGCCGTGCCCTCGCGCAGCGGCGCGAAGGCACGGCGCGTGGCGAAGCGAGCCACTCCGAAGGCCGCGATGCTCGAGATCAGGACCACGATCGCGAGCAGGCGCGCGATCTCGCCCGCGTCTCGGGCGAAGCGCTTGAGCGGAAGCGCCAGCTCGAGGCGTACGCCGCGCGGCAGGACGATCGAGTCCACCATGAAGGCGTCGCTGCGGAGCAGAGGGAAGGAGCGGAGCCCGCGGCTCGGCGCATTGTCCATGCGCGCCGGCACGCGGAGCTTCTCTTCGGGCCATTCTCCGATCGTCGCGCGCAGGCTCCCGTCGCCGCCCCAGAGCCGCACGGCGCGCTTGCCCCCCGGCATCGCGGCATGCGCCGCCTCGAGCAGCGACTCGTCGGAGACGCCCTGCGGCCCCAGCGAGAGCACGGTCTCGCGCACCTGATCGAGCCAGTGATCCGCCTGCTCGAGCCCTTCCTGCGCGGCGTAGGCATAGAGCCAGAACGCCTGGAGGGTGAGCAAGAGCACGAGCGCGGTGCCGATCCCGAGGACGGCGCGCGTATCGGTGCGGCGCCACGAGCGGGCGATGCGCTCAGCCGGCCGCATAACCTTGACCGCGGACCGTGCGCACCACCGCCGTCAGCCCTGCGTCCTCGAGCTTGCGCCGCAGCCGGTTCACGTGGACGTCCACGACGTTCGTGCCCGGGTCGAAGGACAGATTCCAGACCTCCCGCAGCAGATCGCGCCGGCTGACCACCTCGCCGGCGGCGCGGAGCAGCGCGGCGAGCAGCGCGAACTCGATCTGCGTCAGGTCGAGCCGCACGCCGGCCGCGACGGCGTGGCGGCGCAGCAGGTCGAGCTCGAGGCTGCCCGAGCGGAGCCGCGTCGGCGTCTCCGCGCCGCGCCGGCCGAGCGCGCGGACGCGCGCCGCCAGCTCCGGGAACGAGAACGGCTTCACCAGGTAGTCGTCGGCCCCGCGGTCGAGCCCCAGCACGCGGTCTTCGACGGCGCTCCGCGCGGTCAGCAGCAGCACCGGCACGCGCGGCTCCTGGCTGCGCAGCACCTCGAGCACGTCGTAGCCGGAGCCCCCCGGCACCATCAGATCGAGCACCGCCGCGTCGAAGCTCGCCTCGGCCGCGAGGGCGAGCGCCCCCGGGACGTCCCGCGCCACAGCGACCTCGTGGCCTTCCTGCCCGAGGCCCTTGGCAAGCGTCTCGGCGGTCTCCTGGTCGTCCTCGAGCAGCAAGACGCGCACGCGCGCAAGCTAGCGAAGGGCGGTCCCCGGCGTATCGCGTGCGTGTGAAGGGTCGGGCATCGGGTTGCAGGTGACGATCGCTTCACGTAATACCCCGCGGCTTGTTCGGGCCCGGCGACTCCAAGAAGTTCCGGCCTCGATCGCGAGGGGGTCGTCGATGAGCACGCCGCCGCAGCCGGACGCGCTGCCGGGGAGCACGCCCGGCGCGCGTTTCGAGGCCGCCGTGTTCGGACAGCGCAACGTGCTGGCCGCCGTGCCGGTCGTGCTGGCCTGGCTCGGGATGTCGCCGCCGGTGCGTGGCTCGAACCTGTTCGTCGCCACCCTGCTGGTCGCGACGGGCGCCGCGCTGCGCGCGTGGAGCACGCTCTACAACCGCTATGCGCAAGGGGAGCGCAAGTCGCTCGCCACGGGCGGCCCGTACTCCTGGCTGCGCAATCCGCTGTACGTGGCCAACTCGCTGGTGCTGATCGGCGGCTTCGTCGCGTCGGGCCTCTGGGCCTGGCTGCCCGCGGCCCTGCTCTGGTTCGGCCTCGTCTACACCTTCACGATCCGCCACGAAGAGCGGCGCCTCCACGAGAAGTACGGCAGCGACTACGCGGCCTACTGCGCGAGCGTCGGGCGCTGGCTGCCGCGGCGGGTCGGCGAGTGGCCGCAGGTGCCGCCGCGCGCCTTCGCCACCGCGTTCGCCGTCCAGTCGCGCTCGCTGCTGATCCTCGTGCCGTTCCTGCTCCGCAACGCGCTCTGAGCCGCCCGCCACCCGCTCTGGTACGGTGGGCGGCGCGCCGTCGCGCGCGGAGGTTGCGCCATGCCCGCCCCCCTGTTCGAGCGCTACCGCGTCATCGACATCGACACCCACATCACCGAGCCGGCAGACGTCTGGACGAGTCGGCTCCCGAAGAAGTGGGGCGATCAGGTGCCGCACGTGAAGAACGTGAACGGCGCCGACCTCTGGTTCATCGGCGACCGGCCGGTGGGGATGCCGGGCGCGTACTCCGCGGCAGGCCACACCGGCTCCTTTCCGGACATGCGCAAGACCTACGCGGACATCCCGCCGGCGATGTACGACGCCAAGGCGCGTCTCGCCTTCATGGACGAGGAGAAGCTGTTCGCGAACGTGCTCTATCCGAACGTGGGCGGCTTCGGCGCAGGCGGGTTCCTGCGGATCAACGACCCCGAGCTCGTGCTCGCGTGCGTGCGCGCCTACAACGACTGGCTGCTCGAATGGTGCGGCGCCGACCCCCGCCGCCTCGTGCCGGTGATGGCGACGCCGTTCTGGGACGTCCCGGCCGCGGTGCGCGAGATCGAGCGCTGCGCGGGCCTCGGCTACCACGCGCTGCTGTTCTGCAACCAGCCCCAGGATCACGGCCAGCCCTCGCTGCGCGACCCGCACTGGGATCCGATCTGGGCGGCGGGCCAGGCGGCCGGCATGTCGGTGAGCTTCCACGTGGGCGGCGGCGATCTCGGCGGGCAGGCGATGAACGCGGAGCACATCGGCATCCGCGCGAACTTCGCGCGCATCTCGACGCTCGCCTTCCTCGACAACGGGCGCTGCCTGGCGGACCTGATCCTGTCCGGCATTCCGCATCGCTTCCCGAACCTGCCGCTGGTGTCCGTGGAGAGCGGCGTCGGCTGGATCCCGTTCGTACTGGAAGCGCTCGACTGGCAGTGGAAGAACAACGGCGTGACGCAGGAGCATCCCGAGTGGGATCTCCTGCCGAGCGAGTACTTCCGGCGTCAGATCTACGCGAGCTTCTGGTTCGAGGAGGACGGCGTCGGCAAGGCGCTCGAGCTCTATCCCGACAACATCCTGTTCGAGACGGACTACCCGCATCCCACCTGTCAGGCGCCGGGTCCGGCCAGCGCGGGGACGCATCCCCACCTCTACGCGGAGCGAACCCTGGCGGGCATCCCCGAGCCGGTGGTGGCGAAGGTGCTCGAGGGCACGGCGCGGCGGCTGTACCAGCTGGCCTGAACCATGAGCCCGGCGCTGTGTGCGCGCCGCATCGAGGACCAGTTCGCCGCGGGCGCCGACGGCGTGATCCTGCACGCGAGCCTGCCGCACGAAGCTGCCCCCGCGGTCGAGGCGCACGCGAAGCTGCGCCCGGCCGAGCGCGCTCAGGGCCGGAGCGCGCTGCCCGCCTAGCCCCCAGGGGCACCGGATCCTTCCGCAAAAGTTCCGGTCTGCGTGCCACATCCACTGGCCTGGCGCCACTTCCTTCCCGGAGGAGAGCGACCATGGCGCAGCAGCGCTCACGAACCGCCACCTTGTTCCTTTGGGTTCTGGTGTTACTGGCGATGGCGCTCGGCCCTGCCCGCGCGTCCCTTGCGGCTTCGATCTCCTACGGGGACTTCGGCCCGGTGCCGCCCGGCATCACGTTCCAGGGCGTCACGGAGTCGTCCGGAACAGATCCGGTCCCCCTCTTTGGAGCGCCCCAGGCGGTCCCGGGGGGTCTGGATTTCGATCCCGCCAGCTTCGTGGCGACTTCCGGAGGCGGCACGCCGGACATCACCGACGGCCAGCTCAACCTCACCCTGACGGGCGGCGCGGGGGTGAGCTTCAGCAGCCTCAGCCTGTTCGAGTCGGGGGACTACACGCTGGCCGGTGCCGGCACGAGCGCCACCCAGGCGCTCGCGGGCGCCATCGTCCGCGTCACCGTCACGCAGATCGACGGCATCGACGTCGCCCCGATCGTCCTCACCCCGGTCAACGCCTCGGTCGGCTTCAATCTCGCGGCGAATCCGGGCGTCGTGCAGCCCTGGTCTCTGGGAATCGGATTCAACGTGGCCGGCCAGCTGGGCCCGGATCAGCATGCCACGCAGCTCGAGCTGGTGATCGACAATCAGCTCCTGGCCTTCAGCGAATCCGGCAGCCTGGCGTTCATCTCCAAGAAGGATTTCGGCATCCAGGTCGAGACCGTGCCCGAGGCGAGCACCGTGCTGCTCCTCCTCGGCGCTCTCGTCATCGTGCCGAGGGTGGCGCGGCGGCCGGTCTAGACCGGCATCACGTTGCCACCGTCGACGCAGAGCAGCTGGCCGTTCACGCGGCGCGCGTCGTCGCTCGCGAAGAAGACGGCCGTCCCCACCATGTCCTCGGCCTCGAGGTTCGTCCGCATCGCGGACATCTGCGCGAACATCGGCTGGATCGGCTCGGGCACCTGACGCTGCGTGGCCTCGGTGAGCACGAGGCCCGGCGCGATGCAGTTCACCGTGACGCCGTACTGGCCGAGCTGCCCGGCCATGTGACGCGTGAGTCCGATCACCGAGAACTTGCTGTGCTGGTAGCTGTAGGAGCCCAGCGCGAAGTTCTCGGGGTCGCCGAAGGCGCCGAGCTGGTGCAGGTAGGCGGCGATCGAGGCCACGTTGATGATCCGGCCCGAGCGCTGCCGCACGAAGTGCGGCGCCACCGCGCGCGCCATCAGCCACTGGCCGTGCACGTTCACGTCGAACATGCGGCGCAGGTAGGCGAGGCTCGTGTCCGTCGGCTGGTAGTCGCCGTAGATCGCGGCGTTGTTGAGCAGGATGTCGACCCGCCCGAAGCGCGCGAGCGTGGCGGCGACGCACTCCTCCGCGGAGGCCTCCTCGGCCACGTCGGTGCGCACCCAGTCGATCGCGCCCTCGGGCGCGAGGCTCTCGGCCGTGCGCTTGGCCTGCGCCTCGCCGATGTCGGCGATCATGACCTTCGCGCCCTCGGCCAGGAAGCGGCGGCAGTAGGCCGTGCCGATCCCGCTCCCACCACCGGTGATGATCGCCACGCGGTCCTTCAGTCTCATGACACCGTGCTCCTTCAGATCTTCGAGTAGCCCGAGCCGCCGCGTTCGGCGCCGATGCCGCGCGCCTCTGCGATCTCGCCGAACTCGCGCAGCAGCTCCTGGCTGTACGTCACGCGGCCGGAGATCTTCTCGCACGGCTCGGTGGCCAGCCGCAGCGCCGCGCGCGCCATGTACGCCACGGGCTCGCCGCGCGGGTCGTGCTCGTCCTTCACCAGGTGGTGGTGGACGGCGCCCGGCGTCGCGACCACCTGCGACGGGCTCACGCACGTCACCGAGACGCCCTGCGCGAAGACCTCGGCCGCGAGGCCCTGGGTGAAGCGCTCGAGCGCGGCCTTCTCCGCGCCGTACAGCGTCGCGCCGCGCAGAAAGTTCTGGACCTCGACGCTGTAGGGTCCGCGGCCCGGCCCGATCGCCGCGCCGCTCGAGATGTTCACGATCGCGCCGCTCTTGCGCGGCAGCATGTCCTCGAGCGCGAGCTTCGCGAGGTAGAACGGCGCATGGAAGTTCACCGCGAACGAGCGATGCCACTTCGCGAGCGGGTAGTCCGCGATCGGAATGAAGTACGTGAGCGCGGCGTTGTTCACGAGCACGTCGAGCGGGCCGAAGGCACGCCGCACCTCCAGGACCGCGCGCTCGCAGTTCGCGTACTCCGACACGTCGCACGGCAGCGCGAGCGCCTCGCCGCCCGCCGCGCGGATGCGCTCGACGGTGCGCGCGAGGGAGCCCTCGAGCAGCTTGTGCTCGCCCTCTTCCAGCGTGCGCGCCGTGCACGCCACGCGCGCGCCCTCCGCCGCGAACAGCTCCGCGATCGCCTGACCGATGCCGCGGCTCGCGCCCGTGACCAACGCGACCTTGCCGGCGAGCTTGCCCCCCATCGAGGCGCCTCCGAGGCAAACAGTCTATGGCGGGCGCCGCGTCGTGTCGCGCTCGGCTCGGCCGCGGGGAGTAGAAGTCGAGCTCCCCGCGCCCGCGTGCGCACACCCGGGTGTCCGACTATTCTGCTTCGCGTCTTGAGCGCCGTGGGCTCGGCAGGCCTTCGTTCGTTCCTCGGCGCTCGCACCGAGCGCGCGAACGCCGCGCATGGCCTCCGGCGATGAACCGAAGGCAGTTCCTCCTCCACCTCAGCGCTCTTCCTCTCGCGGCGCTCGCCTGCTCGCGTACGGAATCGAGCGACGAGCCTTCTCGTCTCCCACGACGTGGCGCAGCGCGCAGCGCTGATCGGGTCGGGACGGGACGCCTCGGCGAGCTCTTCGAGCTGCCATGAGCCCGGCGCGCAGCTCGAGGCGGAGGAGCGGTGGTGGAGGCGCCAGGGATCGGAAGCGCCCGGCTACCTCCCGCTTCCCAGGCGTCTCAGAACATTGCGAAAAATCGTTCGATAGGGCTCTCGGTCCACCCCATGTGAGGACATCAATTGATTCGCGTAGGTGATGACCTGTCCTCCCGATGGGCGCCGCTGCCACGTCGCTGTCGCGAAACCAGCGCTCGGCTCCTTGACTCGGGAGAAGGAGGCGGGATCGGTGTTGCCATCCGCATTCCACCAATCGACGGCTTCGTTGCTGGGAGCTGACGCCCAGACCAGAGTGTTCTCGGGGATTCTCTGATCGACACCACCCGGTGAAATGATCCGCGGCTCTGGCTCGAAAGTCAGATGGTTGCCCGTCGCAAACTGGCCAACCGCCGCTGGCAGAATTCCGTCCGCGCCGAGACCCGTGCCCTCGAAGATCCAGCTCGCTTCACTCCAGTTGTGAATCTGCATGTCCTGCAGTGGATTGCTCATCGCATTCCACATTTGTTGCCCGAGCAGCTCCGACTCCAGGATGCTCGTGGGATTGCACATCCCGATGCCTGCCACCGCCTCGGTCAGCGCCGACCCGGCTTGGAACTCCGGGTCGAGCGCCCAATCCCACTTGAAGGTCGTGAGCGTCTTGCTCTGGCTATCGATGCGCACCCGAAAGGCCGCGAATTCGCTGGCGGTGAAGATTGCATTCCCGCCGGAATCCAGGAACGATTTCAATTGAGCCATCATCGGGTGCGAGAGATATTCGAACTGGCCCACACAGACCACGAGATCGTACTTGTCGTTCAGGTACCCGAGCGGTTTTTGATCGAGCGCGAGCAGGTCCATGAAGTCCATGACGAGATCAGGTTCGCTGGTTTCGATGAATTGGATCAAGCCCGTATCCCATTCCAGGAGACGAGAGATCCCTGGCCTCTGGTAGCTCACTGTGTCCACCGTACGACCCCCGTCGGCGGGGTAGATGGAATACTCGCCGTAGCAGTCGTAACAGATGGACGTCATGGAATCGTGGATCCAGAGAATCCTGGGTCGGTCGGGCGCATCCTCCGGGTGTTGAATCGCTACGTAGCAACACCAATTCGGCGTATTGAACGTGTTCCAGATGTTTTCCAGATGCTCTGGCTGAAACGCGCCGAGGGGAAGCTCGACCCGGTAGAGTCCCGGCTTGAGACCCGCTGTCGGGATGCTGCAAACCTCATAGTAGCCGGCGCCGTAGACGCCCGGATTCTGGGACAGGGGAAGCCCCCAGTAGGGGATGAGTGCGGTCACCTGAGAGACGATTCGCCCGTTCGGAACTGGATCCGTGCCTTGGTAGTTCTCCCCCAGCCGCTTCAAAGTGACGGGAGTCAGCCCATCCGTTTGAAGCGCTGCATGAACCCGGATGGGTTCGCCCACCTCGTAGGTAAACTTGTCCGTGTAGATGCCCTCGAGATCCATCGCGTTGCATCCTGTCAGCGGATGCACGCCCAATGCCGCAAGAGATCCAGCCGCCACGGAGCCGCCGATGAACTCCCTGCGCGAGATCTTGCGTCGCATGTTCATGTGGGTTCTATCGGCACTCGGGGAAGTGACTTTCGGTGTTGCGTCTCACGCCCGAGAACACCGGCCTCCCGCGAGCCCCCTGGGGGGAGGGCGCGGAGCGGTGGGCGAGGCCGGCTGTGCTCGAGCCTGCGACGGCTACAGCGCAGAGGAACAGTTCACGGGGCTGCCGCACGTTGCGCTGTGGTCGGGCCCGTGGACTCTCCCGACCGCGCTCTCCGGTGCGCTGGGCGAAGCGGCGGGAACGTTGCCAGCTCTCCGAGACGTAGCTGTCCTCGGGCCAGAGCGCGTGTGCGCGGTCGACATCCGCCAGGAGGCCTGAGCTCGGCGATTTCGACGCCTATGAGGAGGATCGGGCGATGGGTGCGGCAGCCGCGGATAGCGGGGCAGCCGCTGTGGCGCGGCCGCGGCTGCTGGGCTGCCGGTCGGCCTCCGGCGTCCTGGCCGGTCGACCGCGGCAGCAATGTTCCGCTGGACGCGCGACGAGCCCGGACCCGGTCGGTCACTCCATCGATGACAGCATCAGGCGCCCGGTCTGCGCGCCCATCAGCCGGATGGCTGCTCGCCGCGCGAGTACGCGGCGCAGGAGCTGCGAGGCGAAGCGATTGAAGTGGCCGGGGATCATGGCCGGGCCGCGGCCGAGCCGCGCCAGCGCCTCGCGCGCCACGTCGTCCGGCTCGAGCTCGCCGGGCGCGCCTTTCGGCGAGCGCCGCCGCAGGTAGCTCGGCGTGCGCGTCGCGCCCGCGCAGACGGCCAGCACGTCGACGCCTCGCGGCGCGAGCTCGTACCAGAGCCCCTCTGCCAACACGAGAAGGAAGGACTTCGTCGCGCCGTAGGTCGCCACGAAGGGTGAGCCCTGGAACGCGGTCAGCGAAGAGAGCAGCACGATGCCGCCCGTGCCGCGCGACGTCATGCGGCGCCCGAAGTGGTGCGCCAGCGCCAGTGGCCCGTGCACATTCACGGCGATCGCGGCGAGCTGCTCTTCGAGCGCGATGTCGAGAAACGCGCCCGCTGGCGCCAGCGCCGCGTTGTAGACGAGCAGACCGACGTCGAGATCGGCGAGCTCGTGCTCGAGCCGCGCGGCCGCGTCGCCGCGTGCGAGGTCGAGCGCGATGCAGCGCACGCGCACGGGAGCCAGCGCAGCAATCTCACGCTCGAGCTGCGCGAGCGGCTCGGGCCGTCGCGCCACCAGCGCGAGGTCGAGCCCGCGCTGCGCCAGCGCCCGCGCGAAGGCCGCACCGATCCCCTCCGAGGCGCCCGCGATCAGCGCCCACGGCCCATAGCGTTTCGCGAAATCAGCCACGGTCCACCCTTTCCCGTCAGTAGATCCCGGGGATGATCCGGCTCGGCACGCGCCTCACGTATTCGTCCCAGAGCGGACCGTACTTCTCCGCGCAGCGCCGATCGTCGTCGATCTGGCGCGGCACCAGCAGTGCCACGTAGTAGAGCGGGTAGAGCCACGGGGCGAAGCTGAGCGGATGACCGAGGCAGAGGGTGAGGGCCGTCGCCATCAGGATCTCGCCCAGGTAGTTGATGTGGCGCGAGAGACCCCAGAAGCCGCCGGCCAGTACGTGCTTGCCGTCGCCCGAGATCGCGCGCGGCTCGAGCAGGCCGAACGCCTTCGCGGTCGGATCGCGCTTGAACCAGAATTTCTGGAGGTTGGCGCCACGCGCCAGCGCCCAACCGCCGAAAAAGAGCAGCACGTAGAGTGCGAGCAACGGAGCCGGCGTGTGCGGGTCCGGGCGCTTGGCCAGCACCCACAGGCCGATGGGGTAGAAGAAGGGATAGAAGACCAGGCAGCCCCAGCCGAGCTTGAAGCCGACGCGCTCCGCCATCAGGTCGTAGGTGTAGAGGTGCACCTCTTC
Organism: uncultured delta proteobacterium; assembly: GCA_963716895.1. Taxonomy (GTDB): domain Bacteria; phylum Myxococcota_A; class UBA9160; order UBA9160; family UBA6930; genus JBFIYM01. The sequence goes on along the minus strand of CAVQUJ010000007.1, from coordinate 153,206 downwards.
GAAGTGCAGGTACTCGACCACGAAGAAGCTGAAGAGCACGGTGTAGAGGATCACGCCTTCGGACGGATCCTCCGGATGGGTCAGCAGGTGATGGGCGGTGAACGAGAGCAGGTTGAGCTCGAGCATCACGGCGCCGGCCAGGTACAGGAACATCTTGGCGTCGAGGCGCCCGCCGGCCCATTGCGGATTCGCGCGCCGGCCGAGGAAGAGGTCCGCGAAGAGGCCCTGCCGGGGCGGGGCGGGCAGCACGATCCCGAGCGTGAAGAGCAGGCCGAGTACGCAGGCACCGGCCGCCATCTCCCAGCGCTGGAGGTAGAAGAAGTCCCACGGGATTGCGCCGAGCCAGCACGCGGCCAGGTAGAGCGCGACCGTGACGAACAGCACGCGGAGCCCGTTGAGCCTGTAGCGCAGCGGCCTGCCCGTCGTAGGATCGATGACGTACCCGTCGATCCAGCGGCCGGGCAGTGCCAGGTGCAACGCCAACACGACGGCGTAGGCGAGCAGGGGAAGGAAGAGAGCAGGCGTCACAGGAGTCCTCGCTACGGGGCGCCCGTCTCCACCCAACGCCGAGCTTCGTCGTAGTCTCGGAAGACTCGGGTTGCACCGCCCCGACCTTCACGGAGCATCTCGTACATGCGTGTCATCCCGAATCCGAGATCGCTCGGTACAACGACGGCACGCCGAGACGCTGAGGACAGCACCAGAGGCCGCGTCGCGAGCGCGCGCACCCCGGCGCTGGTCACGTTCTGACCGTGAGCCTGCCGAAGATCGATCAAGAGTGAGAAGTCCGATCCTACTTCAGGGGCGTTCCCAAGCTCGCCAGCGAGACTCAGCAGCTCTTGATCCCCAAGACTGCCGTTCACCTTGAGAATGATGACGCGAGCCACGACGTCGATCTGCCGTTCAGTCTGCATCCCACATCCCTGCCCCCGCCCGAAACGTATCGCGGCCCTCTCACACCTGGCTCGCGTGCGTCTCGAGAGGCGGCCAGGGGGTTCCCGTGCGTTGCAGGGTGCTGCGCCGTGGAGTAGGTGCGGGTCCGAAGGACACCGCTCACGCGGCCATCTGTGCCTCGCCGTTTCAAGGACTTGGTGGTGGAGGCGCCGGGAATCGAACCCGGGTCCGCGTGACGTCCGCCGGTCGCGTCTACGTGTGTGTCCCTCGTTCGATCTCGGGGAGGCCCGTCACGAGGGCGGGAGGAGCCATCCCCTTGGCGGGCTTCGTTCTCGCCATCCGGTAGCGGCCTGCCAGCGGCCGGTGGCCAGCCTTCTGATGTCGTCCGTTCCCCTCTAGAAGGCGTCGAGGACGGACGTCGCTACTTAGTTTTGGCTAGGCAGCGAGAGCGTAGTTTGCGTCGGCAGTTGTACTACCAACTTGCAACGGGATTCACGAGGTCGTTGCCTCCTCGACACGCAGCGGCCGCCTTCGATCACTCGTCGAAGCCGATCGCCCCCACAAGAGAGCGGAGGGTATGCGCCGCGGGGGCATCGGGCAAACCCTCCGGTCGGCCGATACGGGGGGTCGGCGCGATCGGACTCGGAGTCCGGTACGTTTCGCCCGCTCGCCCGACCCACGAGGAGGTGCCATGGCCGCCGCCGAGAAGCTCACGATCTCTCCGCTGATCGATCCCGCCCACTACGCCGCGCACGGCTACCCGCACGAGCTCTGGACGCGGCTGCGCCGCGAGGACCCGGTGCACCGCGTCGAGCAGAACCCCGAGATGCCGTTCTGGGCGATCACGCGGCACGCCGACATCGCGACGATCGGCAAGCAGCCCGAGCACGTTCCTGAACGGCACCACCCTGCTGATCCGCACCGAGCCGCAGCCGCCGGGCGAGGAGATGTTCCCGAAGACGCTGATCGAGATGGATCCGCCCAAGCACGGGGAGTACCGCAAGATCGTCTAGCAAGCGCTTCACGCCGCGGCGCGCTCAAGCGCTGGCACGCCGACATCGACCGCATCGGCAAGGAGATCGTCGACGACCTGCTCGCCACCGGCGACCAGGGCGAGGTGCGACTTCGTCGAGAAGGTCTCCGCGCCGCTGCCGATCGCGGTGATCGCGTGGCTGCTCGGCGTGCCCCGCTCCGACTGGAAGCTGCTCTTCGACTGGACGAACCGCACGATCGGCGCCGGCGACCCCGAGTACCAGACGGAGGGCGTGGACGGCAACGCCACCGGCCGCCAGGCGATGATCGAGCTGTTCACGTACTTCGCGAAGCTCGTCGAGGAGAAGAAGAAGAACCCGGCGGACGACCTCGTCACCCTCTTCGCGCACGGCCGAGGTGGACGGCGAGAAGCTCGCCGATGATGGACGTGCTCGCGTACTGCCTGATCATCGTGGTCGCCGGCAACGAGACCACGCGCAACGCCACGAGCGGCGGCATGCTCGCGCTCGATCGCAGCATCCCGCGGAGCTGGCCGAAGACTCCAGAAGAACCCGGCGCTGCTCCCGAGCGCGATCGAGGAGATCCTGCGCTGGACGAGCCCGATCATCCACTTCGCGCGCACCGCCACGCAGGACGTCGAGCTCCGCGGCAAGCGCATCCGCAAGGGCGACGCAGCTCGCGCTCTTCTATCCGTCGGCCAACCGCGACGAGGACATCTTCGACGACCCCTTCGAGTTCCGCGTCGACCGCGACCCGAACCGCCACCTCGCCTTCGGCATCGGCGAGCACTTCTGCGCCGGCGCGCACGTGGCGCGGCTCGAGCTCGAGGTGGCGTTCAAGCTACCTCCTCCCGCGCCTCGACGAGCTCGAGCTGGCGGGCCCGGTGTCGCGGCTCCACTCGAACCTGGTGGGCGGCATCAAGCACCTGCCGATCCGCTACAAGCTGCGGCCCGCCTAGCGCGCGCCGGCCGGCCCGTACGTGCGGCTGTGCGGCCGCACGGAGGCGTCCGACACCTCGAGCGAGCCGAGCACGGCGGCGAACCACGGCTCGTAGGCGGGCTGATGCTCGCTCGGGCACTCGGCCACCGCGACGAGCACGCGGCCGTCGCCGCTCTCGATCAGCGTCATCTGCTCGTACATGCCGACGTCGGTGAGCACGCTGACCTCGCGCGCGCGGCGGCCGGCCACGCTGCGCTCGTGGATCGCGAGCAGCGTCGCGTCCACCAGGTACGACGGCCCGAAGCGCTCGACGAAGTCTTCGATCGTGGCGAAGCGATAGACGTTGAGCTGGAAGGACGCCTCGTAGTCCCACGGCACGCCGTTCATCGCCACCACGCCGTAGGGCGTCGGCTCGCGCGGCCAGCCCTCGGGCGTCTGGATCTCGAAGCCGAGCCGCGTGTCCACGTGCGGCGCGAGCTCGAGGCGCGGCGGGCCGTCGGGGAGCAGCCGGGGCGGCTCGGCGTCGCGCGCCTTGCCGGGATCCGCGTAGACCGTGCCGCTCGGGATCTTGTAGAGGGAGAGGAAGGAGTTCACGTCCGGGATCCCGAGCCCTTCGCGATCGCGGCGGTCGTCGGCCTCTTCGTACATGAGGTCGGCGGGGATCGGGCTGTGGCCGCGCATGCCGAGCGCGTGGCCGATCTCGTGGCGCGCGATGCCTTCGACCTGGTCGGGGAGCAGGAGCCCGTGCTCGTCCGCCACGTAGAGCCGGATGTCGCGCACCTGATAGCGGACGTCGAGGCGAACCGAGGGGTCGCCGCCGCGCACGCGGCACGAGTCGCCCACGTTGGCCGCCCCGTACACGCGCACGTCGGCGGTGGGCTCGGGGGCGCGCTCGCCGAGCAGGTGGATCTGGAGATCCGCGTCGGCGGCGCTCGGGGCCGTCTCGAAGCGCACCGCGCCATCGAGGTCGCGCTGCCACGTCGCGAGCGCCTCTTCGACCGCCGCGACGTAGCGCTCCGGAGGACGCAGGCTCGGCTCGTCCGCGAACGCATCGAGCCCGCGGGGTGGCTCGATCCAGACCTGGAGCGGCATGTCCTCGGGCTGCCAGTGGCAGAACACGAGGCGGCGCTCCGGCGGAAGTCCGCGTCCGAGCCAACCGCGGAGCCGCGACCACAGGCTCTCCGGCCGCGCGGGCACCTCGTACACCATGAACGGCAGATAGTTCGGCTCGAGCAGCTCGGGATGAGACGCCCGGAACGCGAAGTAGTCGTCGCGGTTGTGCACGTAGGCCGGGGGCGCCTCCGGATCCTGAGCACAGCCCAGCGCAAATGCGAGCAGCACGGCGGCCGGCAGGAGGGGGGCCGCCCGGCGTAGGCTCATCGGCGCCGCCGAACCGCGCGGTCCATCTCGCGCTGGTGCTCGCGCTTCTTCACCACCTCGCGCCGATCGACCGTCTTGCGACCCCGCGCGAGTCCGAGCTCGACCTTGGCCCGCCCCTGCTTCCAGTACAGCGAGAGCGGCACCAGCGTGAAGCCGCGTTCAGCGACCTTGCCGGCCAGCTTCGCGATCTCCTGGCGATGGAGCAGCAGCTTCCGCTCGCGGTCGGGATCGACGTTGTCGCGGCTCGCCTGCGCGTAGGGCGAGATGTGCACGCCGCGCAGGAAGATCTCGCCGCCACGCACGAAGGCGTAGCCGTCGGTGAGATTCGCCTGGCCGGCGCGCAGCGACTTCACCTCCGGTCCGCGCAGCTGGATGCCCGCCTCGATCGTGTCGAGGATCTCGTAGCTGTAGCGCGCGCGCCGATTGGTGGTGATGCGCCCTTCGCCCGGCTGTTCTTTGGCCTTGGCGCCCATGTGCGGGCGCAGGGTAGCTGCTAGTCCCGAATCTGGTTCGCGCGGTCCACGAACACGCGGCGGGCCTGCCAGCCGCGGCACTGGGCGTCGTCCACCTGGACGTAGCTCGCGATGATCACCACGTCGCCCGGCTTCACGAGGTGCGCGGCCGCGCCGTTGATGCAGATCTCTCCCGAGCCCGGCTCGCCGGGGATTGCGTAGGTGGTGAGGCGGCTGCCGTTCGTGCAGTCGTAGATCTGCACCTGCTCGTAGGGCAGCAGGTCGGCGGCCTCGAGCAGCGTCCCGTCGATCGTGATGCTGCCTTCGTACTCGAGGTTGGCCTCCGTCACCGTCGCGCGATGGATCTTGGACTTCAGCATGGTGCGGATCACGAGCGGTCCTCCGGGCCGTGCTGAGCGAGCAGCACGCGGTTGTCGATCAGGCGAACGTCGCCCTGCCCGTCTCGGCGCGGCAGGAAGGCGGCGAGGGCAAGCAGGGTGGGAGTGGCGAGGCGCTCGGGCGCGAGCGCGAGCGTCTCGGGGTCGCGTAGCTCGGCGTAGTCGAGGCGCGCGAGCGGCGCCTTGGCGATCGCCTCGCGAGCGGCGGCCAGCACGGCGTCGCGCCTCCGCTCGCCGGCGGCCACGGCGCTCGTCGCGGCGTCGAGCGCGCGCGCCAGACAGAGCGCCTGGCGCCGCGCCTCGCCCGCCAGGTGCACGTTGCGGCTCGACAGCGCGAGGCCGTCGCTCTCGCGCACCGTCGCGCGGCCCACGATCTCGACGTCGAGCCCGAGGTCGCGCACGAGACGCCGTACCAGGGCGAGCTGCTGGAAGTCCTTCTGGCCGAACACCGCGACGTGCGGCTTCGCCGCGACGAGCAGCTTCGCGACGACGGTGGCCACGCCGCGGAAGTGGCCCGGCCGCGACGCGCCGCAGAGCGGCTTCGCGAGCTCGGCGACCTCGATCCACGTCTGGTAGCCGTCGGGATAGAGCTCGCGCTCGTCGGGCAGGAAGACGCGCTCGACGCCGCGCGCGCGGCAGGCGGCGAGGTCGGCATCGAGCGTGCGCGGATACGCGGCGAGATCGGCGCGCGCGTCGAACTGCGCCGGGTTCACGAAGATGGACACCACGACGGCGTCCGCGCGGCGTCGCGCCTCGTCCACGAGCGCGAGGTGGCCCGCGTGGAGCGCGCCCATCGTGGGCACGAGCGCGATGCGCCGCCCCCGGGCGCGATCCATGTCGGCCCGTGCCTGGAGCTCGCGTGTGGTCTCGACGACTTCCACGGCCGGCTCCTAGCGGTACTCGTGCTCCCGGGCGGGGAACTTGCGCTGCGCGACTTCGTCGGCGAAGGCGCGCGCAGCCTGCGAAGCCAGCGCGCCGAGGCCCGCGAACTGCTTCGCGAACGACGGCGTCCACTCCGAGAGCCCGAGCAGGTCGTGCAGCACGAGCACCTGCCCGTCGCATGCGGCGCCGGCGCCGATGCCGATCGTCGGGATCGACAGGCTCGCGGTGATCTCGCGCGCGAGCTCGGCCGGCATGCCCTCGAGCACGACGGCGAAGGCGCCCGCGTCCTCGACGGCGCGCGCGTCGGCGAGCACACGCTGGCGCCCGGCTTCCCCGCGGCCCTGCACGCGATAGCCGCCCATGCGGTGCACCGACTGCGGCGTGAGACCGACGTGGCCCATCACCGGGATCTCGGCCGCCACGATGCGCTCGATGGCGGAACGGGCGGAGACGCCGCCCTCGAGCTTCACGGCCGCGACGCCGCCCTCCTTCACGAGCCGGATCGCGCTGCGCACGGCGTCGTCGGGCGAGACCTGGTACGAGCCGAACGGCATGTCGCCCACGACCAGCGCGCGGGCCGTCGCACGGCTCACGAGGCGGCAGTGGTAGACCATCTCGTCGAGCGTCACGGGCAGGGTCGTGTCGAGGCCCTGGGCCGTGTTCCCGACCGAGTCTCCGACCAGCAACACGTCGATGCCGGCCTGGTCGAACAGGCGCGCGAAGGTGAAGTCGTAGGCGGTGAGCATCGAGAAGGGCTCGTGGCCCTTCCGGGCGGCCAGCGACCGGGCGGTCACCCGGTGCTCGCGCCTCGCGGCGGCAGTCACGGTGGACATCGGGGGCGTCTCCGTGCCCCTGGGCGGCCTTGCGTCGGAGGAGAACGCCAGCGCGCGTTGCCCGGTGGTGCGGGGGCGGATCTCGGCGGGGACCGCCGATGCTCGCCTGCCGCCCTGGTCTCGCTCCACGTTGCAGAGCTGGCTCTGCGCTGGGGATACGAGCGGATCGGGTCGGTCTGGCGGGATCCTCGCTGTGTGGGGCGCGTGGGCCCAGGGGGGTTCGAGTGCTGGATGGGGACCGCGACCTGCGGTTCCCCTCTGCTCGACCCCGAGATGCTAAGCGCCGGCGCTCGCCGCTGTCAACGAGAACCCCTCGGGCCCGGGGCCGGACGATCCAGCCGCTCCCGGACGGCGGGCGGCAGGAAGCGCCCCTCGAGCCACTCCGCGCCGTGCGTGCGCAGCGCGTCCGCCACCGCGTCGATCCGGGCTTCCACGGGCTCGGCGGCCGAGACCACGAGCAGCAGGCGCCCGCGCACGCGGCAGACGCCGCTGCGCGGGGGCAGCTCGCTGTCGCCCGTGCGCGCGACGCGCACCGCGATGCCCGCCTCCTCGGCGAGGGCGGTGAGCAGCTCGAGCATCTGGCGCGGCTCCACGCGGGCGGAGCGTAGCCGTTAGCTCCGGTCCACCTGCGCGATCACGAACGCCTCGATGCGGCGGCGGTCCGCGTCGCTGATCTCGGCGAGGTAGAGGCCGGTCTCGAAGAAACGCGTCACCCGATGCGTCGCCCCTTCGTGGCTGGTCCAGACCACCTTGCACACGCCCTGGATCACGGCGGAATCGGACGGCAGCCGGAAGGCGACCGACAGCTCTTCTCCGACCGAGACGGATTCCTGCATGTGGAGGCACAGCCCGCTCACCGACACGTTGACGAGGTACTCGTGACGGAAGGAGCCGTCCGCCCGTTGCACGCCGACCGGCAGCGGAACCGACAGATCTCGACGGGGGGCCTGATTCAAGCGGGCTCGTTCCTCCGCTCCAGCAACCGCCGTGCGAGCGCAAGCCATTGCCCGGGGTCGAGCTGCTCCGCGCGCACGCGCCCTTGCACCCCGATCTCCCGAAGGGCTGCTGCCGTCCGGCTGCCTTCGATATCGGCAGCGCGGGCGAGCGAGTTGACCAGCGTCTTTCGGCGGTGGGCGAACCCCGCACGGAGGAGGGTCTCGGCGGCCGCGAACAGATCGGGCGCGAGCGGCGGCTCGAGCGGCGACATGCACACGAACGTGGAGGTCACCCTCGGCGCAGGAAAGAAGCAGCTCGGCGGCAGATCGATCGCCTCTCCCTGCGACATGCGGAGGGCGTGCAGGACCGCGAGCGACCCGTAGTCCGCACTGCCGGGCCGCGCGCGAATCCGCTGCGCCAGCTCGCGCTGGACCATCACCGCGACCCCGCGGACCCCGTCTGCGAGGTCGAGGAAGCGCCGCAGCAGCGGGGTGGCCACGGAGTACGGCAGGTTCGCCACCACCCGGGCCGGCGCCCCGAGCTCGGCCAGCAGGGCCGCAAGGTCCACCGCGAGGGCGTCGGCGTGGTGCAGCCGGACGTTCGCGGGCAGGCCCGTGGCCTCGAGCGCGCGCACCAGACCCCGGTCGACCTCGATCGTCTCGACGCGGCGCGCGCGGCCGGCCAGCACGCGCGTGAGCATGCCGAGGCCGGTGCCGATCTCGATCACACCTTCCTCGGGCGTGACACCAGCGAGCGTCACCAGGCGCTCCGCCACCTGCTCGTCGTGCAGGAAGTTCTGTCCGCGGTCGCGATGGGCAGCGAGCCCGTGCTCTTCGAGGTACGCGCGCGCGCGCGAGGCGCTCACACCGTGCCGCGATCGAGCGGGAGCCGCGAGAAGGCCGTCAGGTCGAGGTCGTGGCGCTCGCCGGCAGCGAGCGAGCGCGCGCCCGCCGCGGCCACCATCGCGGCGTTGTCGGTGCAGAGCGCAGGCGGCGGGAAGGTCGCCGCGAAGCCGTCCGCGCGTGCGGCCGCCGCGACGCGCTCGCGCAGGCGCTGGTTCGCCGCCACGCCACCCACCACGGCGAGGCGCCCGAGCCCCTCGTCTACGAGCGCGCGGCGCGCCTTGGTCACGAGCACGTCCGTGGCGGCCGCCTGGAACGAGGCCGCGAGGTCGGCGCGCGTGGTCTCGGCGAGCGGCTCGTGCGCCCGCACCAGGCGCGCCACGGCCGTCTTGAGCCCGCTGTAGGAGAAGCCGTAGCCGGGCTCGTGCTGCCGCGGCCGGGGCAGCGCGAAGGCATCCTCGCGGCCGGCTTCGGCGAGCTTCGCGAGCGCGGGCCCGCCCGGGTACGGGAGCCCGAGCAGCTTCGCGACCTTGTCGAACGCCTCGCCCACCGCGTCGTCGGTGGTCTCGCCGAGCAGCTTCGGCGACGCGCCGTCCTCGACGCGGTAGAGCGCCGTGTGCCCGCCCGAGACCACGAGGCCGAGGTAGGGCCGCACCAGCTCGGGCGCGGCGAGCTCCGCCGCCGCCAGGTGGCCGGCCAGGTGATGGACGCCCACCACCGGGATCCCGAGCCGATAGGCGAGCGCCTTCGCGAACGAGAGACCGACGAGGAGCGAGCCGAGGAGGCCCGGCCCCATCGTCACCGCCACGGCGTCGAGCTCGCGCTCGGAGACGCCGCGCCTCCTCGAGCGCGGCCCGCACCACCTGCGACACCGAGCGCACGTGGTCGCGCGAGGCGAGCTCCGGCACCACGCCGCCGTAGGGGCGGTGCAGCTCGAGCTGGCTCTGCACCCGGCTCGCGAGCACGGTGACGCCGTCCCGCACCACCGCCGCGGCCATCTCGTCGCAGGAGCTCTCGATGCCCAGGACGAGGTGGGGCACGGCCACGGGCCCGCTTACCCGAGGTGGCGCTCGAGCTTCTCCTGCTCGGCCTTGCAGTCGATGCAGAGCTCGGCCACCGGGCGCGCCTCGAGGCGCTTGAGGCCGATCTCCTCGCCGCAGCTCTCGCACTCGCCGTAGACGCCCTGCTCGATCTTCTGGAGCGCCTGCTCGATCTTGGCGAGCAGTCCCCGCTCGCGCTCGCGCAGGCGGCCCTGGAAGGAGAGGTTCACCTCCGAGGAGGCGGTGTCGATCTCGTCCGGAAAGTCGTCCGGATCGAGGTGGATGTCACCGCTCACCGCGCGCTTCGCCTTGCCGGCGAGCTCGGTGCGCTGGTCGAGCAGGATCTTCCGGAACTTGTCGAGGTCCCGCTTTCTCACCCTCGGCTCCTCTCACCCGTCTTCATCCGGCTCCGAGCAGCTTCAGCTGCTGCCGAGCATCCTCGGCCCGACGCGAGTCGGGATATTCCTTCACCACGCGATCGAACGCCTTCTCCGCCGCCTTGCCGAAGTTCGGGCCCAGCTTGAGCAGGGCCTCGCCCTGTCGGTACAGCGCCTCCGAGGCCTTCTCGCTCTTCGGATAGCGCGTCGCGACATCGTCGAAGCGCAGTATCGCGGCCTTGAGATCCCCCTGCTTGAAGTAGCAGTCCGCGAGCCAGAACGAGGCGTCGTCGGCGTACTGCGAAGTCGGGAAAGATTGCAGGAACTGCCCGAAGCGGTCAATGCACTGCTGGTGATCGTCGCTGCGCCACGCGTCGTAGGCGGCGCGATAGCTCCTCACTTCCTCGGAGGCCGAAGCCTCGGGCGGCAGCCCCGCCGTCGGATCCTCGCTCGTGCCTTGCGCTCCGGGCCCGCTCGCGGCGCCCTGGGTGGCGGCGAGGCGCGCCTTCTTCGCCTCTTCGAGCGCCTCCTGCGTCTGGTGCTCGGTGACTTCGAGGCGACCCTCGAGCTGCGAGATCTGCTCGCGCATCGCCTCGAGCTCGGACGAGACGTCGGCGAGCCGCTGCGGGCCGCCAGCGCCCGCGCCACCCGCCTTCATCTGGCGCACCTCGTATTGGAGCTTGCGGAACTCCGCGAGCCCGACGCAGCCCGTCAGCGCGGGCAGTGCCGCTAGAGCGAGCATCCCTGCGATGGATCGCGCGACCTTCATGACCTTCTCCCTCCGCCTAGTGCCGGTACGGCCCCCAGGCCGGATTCGTGTTCTCGCCGCCGTCGGTGATGCGCCGCGGCTCCGCGCCGGCGGCTTCGACGTCCATCACGTAGATGTCGGCCCGCCCGCGTCGCGTGGACTGGAAGGCGAGCTTCCGGCTGTCGGGGGCCCAGGTCGGATGCTCGTCACTGCGCGGGTTCGTCACCAGGGGCCCGTTCGCCTGCCCCTCCGGGTCGATGCGCCAGATGTCGAACTGGCCGCCGACCTGGGTCTCGTAGGCGATCCACTTGCCGTCGGGCGACCAGGCGGGCGCGGTGTTGTAGTTGCCCGAGAAGGTGAGCCGGCGCTGGTTGCTGCCGTCGGCGCTCATCACGTAGACCTGCGGCGCGCCCGTGCGATCGGAGACGAAGGCGAGCTGGCTGCCGTCCGGCGACCAGCTCGGCGAGACGTCGATGGCCTTGTTGTTGGTGAGCCGCCGCAGCCCGCCGCCGCCGCGCTCGACGGAGAACAGCTCGGTGTTCCCGCTCGCGCTCATCACCACCGCGAGCTTGCGCCCGCTGCGGTCGAAGACGCCGCGATAGATGGGCTTGCCGCCGTCGAGGCCCGCCAGGATGCGCCCGGGCGAGTTCGGCCCGCGCGCCACCAGGAACAGCGACGGGCGGTTGCGGTAGCGATAGCTGGTGTACACGACGGAGTTGCCCGCCGGATCCCAGTCGGGGAACGATGACAGCGAGCGGTTGCGCGTGGCGGCGCGGGCGTTCGAGCCGTCCGCGTCCATCACCCAGATCTCCTTGGCGCCGCCGCGGTTCGAGACGAAGGCGAACTCGGTGTCGGAGACGCCGCGCACGCCGGTGAAGGCGCCCACGATCTCGTCGGCGATCGCCTTGCCCACGCGCCGGGCGTCCTCGTTGCGGCCGGTGAAGCGCTTGTCCCGCACGAGCACGTTGCAGCGCGCGATGTCGTAGAGACGAAACGTCGCGCGCACGCCCTCGGGAGCCTGCTCCACCTCGCCCTGCACGAGGCCGTCCGTGTCGATCTGGCGCCAGTTCGGGCAGTTCGGCGTCGGCTGCCCCGTCGAGGGCCGGGCTCGCCGTGCTCTCCAGGAAGGCGTGCGGATCGATCACCGCGAACAGGCCCGAGAACTCGAGCCCGTCCTTCACCGCCTGGCTCACCGTGCTCGCGAGCGCCTCGTTCTTCCCCGCGAAGCGCTGGATCGCGGCGCGGTAGAGCTTGTCGCTGCGCCCCGGGTTGATGACGATGCCCGGCCGCTCGCCGGCGCCCGCCAGGGCCGGCAGCACGCAGCAGAGCGAGAGCAGCAACGCAGCGCCTCGCAGGGTTCGCGTCACAGCATGTCTCTCGAATCGAACGTGAACTCCCACTCGCCGGCCTCGGGCGGCGCCGGCACGGGGCTCGCCTTCTCGATCGCGCGCTCGACGCTCTCGTCGTACCACGGGTTGCCCGAACCCTTCGTCGTGCGCGTGCCGAGCACCTCGCCGGTCGGCGAGAGCTCCACCTCCACCACCGTCACGAGGGCTTCGGTGCGGAAGCCGGCGGCGAGGATCCAGGCGCGCGTCACGTGAATCTTCACCTCCCGCACCCAGCGCGCGGTCTCCGGATCCACCACCACGCCCGGCCCGCCGGCCGGGCCCGGGGGCAGCGGGCTGGGCTCCGGCGCCGGGGTGGGAGGCGTTTCGCCCGCCTCGTTCCGAAGTTGAGCGAGCACGTCCTCGTAGTTCTGCTCCGGCTCGGGCTCCTTCGGCTTCGGCTCGGGCTTCGGCTTGGGCTCGGGCTCGGGCTTCGCCTCGACCGGCGTCGGCTTCGGCAGTGGCGCCGGCTCCTTCGGCAGCACCTTGGCCACCTCGGGCGGCGGCGGAGGCGGCGGCACCGGCTTCGGCGGCGCCGCGGTCTTGGGCTTCGCGCGCGGGGCCGCGGCGGAGGGCAGCGCCTCCACCAGCTCCACGCGCTCCACCACCGGCAATGCCTTCCCGGTGTGACTGCATCGGCCCGATCCAGAACAGGATCGCGAGCGCCACGTGGACCGCGGCGGAGATCCCCACGAAGCGGCGGAACTGCCGCTGGCGTTCGTCTTCGAGGCTCGACAGGAGCTGCTGCATCGCTCGCTTCCGACGCGGCGGGCCCCTCGAAGGTTCGAGGCGCCGCCGCGCCTCCCCGCGCCTCCGTCATTCCGGCTCGGTGACGACGCCCAGGGTCTTGGCGCCCCCGGCCCGGGCGGCCGCCATCACCTTGACCACGGCGCCGTACGGCGCCTCCTTGTCGGCCCGCAGGAAGATGTCGTCCGACTCCCGGCCCTCGAGGATGGCCTTCAGCTTCTCCCCGAGCTCCTTGACCGGCACCACCGTGTTGGCCACCAGCACGGTCCCGTCCTTCTTCACGGTGAGGACCAACGAGTTGTCCTTCAGGTGCATCGGCTGCGTCGTGGTTTCGGGCAGATCGACGTCGAGGCCCTGCTGCATCATCGGCGCGGTCACCATGAAGATGATCAGCAGCACGAGCATCACGTCCACGAGGGGCGTGACGTTGATCTCCGACATCGGCCGGTGCTCGCGGCCGAGACCCTGCGCGGCCACGGTCAGCCTTCCACGGCGCGGGCCGGCGCCGGGAGCTTCTCGCCGAAGCGCGCGACATCCGACTCGAGCTCGCTCGCGAAGAGCCGGATCGCTTCCTGCAGGTCGCGCAGGCGCGACACGAAGATGTTGTAGAAGATCGTGGCCGGGATCGCGGCGAACAGGCCGATCGCGGTCGCGATCAGCGCCTCCGCGATGCCCGGCGCGACCACCGCGAGGCTCGCGCTGCCCGAAGCGCCGATGCCCGTGAAGGCGTTGATGATGCCGATCACCGTGCCGAACAGGCCGACGAAGGGCGTGGCGCTCCCGATCGTGGCGAGGAGCGGCAGGCGGCTCTCGAGCCGCAGCGACTCCTGCGTGGTGCCCCACGCGATCTGCCGCGAGACGCTGCGCAGCTGCGCCTCGTCGATGCCCTCGCCGCGCCCGCGGTACTTGGCGAAGCGCTTCAGCTCCCCGTGCGCGACCAGGAAGATCGCGGAGAGCGGGCTGCGATCGAGGTTGCGGGCGGCCTCGTACGCCGTATCCCACGAGCCCTCGTGATAGGCCTCCAGAAAGGCCTCGCTATCCTGCTCCGCCGCGGAGAGCTCGCGCCACTTGAAGACGATGGCCGCCCACGAGATCACGGATGCTGCAGCGAGCATCAAGATGACGAGCTGCACGAGCCACGACGCCTGCCAGATCAGATCCAGCAGGTTCAGGCTCGCGAGACGTCCCCCCACAGCCGTCCCAGCGATGATGAAGGCCATGCTCCCTCGTGACTCAGGCAGCGGGCGAGTCTAGGAATGCGCATAAGGCCCTGCAATGCTGCGGGGCCACGGTGTGGGAGGAGTGATGGACGTCACCATCGAGACGCGGTCCGCGGTCGAGTCGGCAGCCGACGTGTTGGCGCTGCCGCTGTTCGAGCTGGACCCGGCCCGCTGGCGGCTGCCGGCGCGCGTCGCGGCGCTCGACTCCGCGGCGGGCGGCCGCATCGCGCAGGCCGTGCGGGCCGGCGACTTCAAGGGCAAGCGCGGCGAGACGCTGCTCGTGCACCCGGCGGAGACGCTCGCCGCGAAGCGCCTGCTCCTGATCGGGCTCGGCGCCGAAGCGACGGCCGGCACCGAGACCTGGCGGGACACCGCCGCGCTCGCGGTGCGCGAGACGCAGAGCCGGCACGGCCAGCGCCTCGCGCTGCTCGTGCCGAGGGTGCGGCGTACGAAGCCGGCGGCACTGGCGCAGGCGCTCGCCGAGGGCGCAGTGCTCGGGAGCTACCGCTTCGACCGCTACCGCACCAAGAAGAAGGACGACACCCGCGTCGCGCACGTGGTGCTGCTCGTCGAGAAGGGCGCCGATGCGCGGGTGGCGCGCGCGGGCGCAGCCACCGGCGCGCTGTTGGCTTCGTATCAGAACCTCGCGCGCGACCTCTCGAACGAGCCGCCCAATGCGCTGCCGCCGGCGGCGCTCGCGCGCGAGGCCGAGAAGGCCGGCCGCGCGGCGGGCGTGACGGTGCGCGTGATGCAGCCTGCCGAGCTCCGGAAGCGGGGCTTCGGCGCGCTGCTCGCCGTAGCGCAGGGCAGCGCGAACACGCCGCGGCTGATCGTGCTCGAGCACGGCGCGAGCAAGCGCCGCGCGAAGAAGGGCGCGCGGGGCGTGCGCCGCCCCACCGTGTGCCTGGTCGGCAAGGGCGTCTGCTTCGATTCGGGCGGCCTCTCGCTCAAGCCCAGCACGAGCATGGTGACGATGAAGCACGACATGTCGGGCGGCGCCGCGGTGATCGGCGCGGTGTGCGCGGCCGCTCGCCTGCGTCTGCCGCTTCACCTGGTCGGCATCGTCGGCGCGGTCGAGAACATGCCGAGCGCCACGGCCTATCGGCCCGACGACGTCGTCACGACCCTGTCGGGCCAGACGGTCGAGATCTCGAACACCGACGCGGAGGGGCGCCTCGTGCTCGCCGACGCGCTCCACTACGCAAAGACCGAGTTTGCGCCCGACGCGATCGTGGATCTCGCCACGCTCACCGGCGCCTGCTCGGTGGCGCTCGGCAAGTGGGCCGCCGCGCTCCTCGGCAACCACGAGCGCCTCGCCGAGCGCATGCTCGCCGCCGGCGAGGCGGCCGGCGAGCGCTACTGGCGCCTGCCGCTCTGGGACGTGCACCGCGAGTTCATGCGCGGCCACGTCGCGGACCTGAAGCAGACGGGCGGGCGCGACGGCGGCACGATCACGGCGAGCGCATTTCTCTCGAACTTCGTCGGCGACACGCCGTGGATCCATCTCGACATCGCTTCCGTGGCGAACACCGAGAAGGGCTCGCCGCTCCAGCCCTCCGGCGCGACGGGTTTCGGGGTGCGCTCGCTGCTCGAGCTGCTGCGGGGTTGGAGCGGATTGAAGCTCTGACCCCGCGCCAGCGCGGACCTGCCGGCGCGTTGCCGGCCCCGAATAAGCCCCTACTCTCGCCGTCCAATTCGCCGGCCGTCACCGGCCGCACCAGGAGAAACGACGTCCATGCTTCGTCTGCTCGTTGCGTTCGCACTTGCCCTGTCCGTTGCTCCGGCCGCGTTCGCGGCCGGTGACGCCGCCGCCGGCAAGAAGAACTTCGACACGCTCTGCTTCACCTGTCATGGCCCGTTGGGCGCTGGCGACGGCCCGGCCGGCGCGGCCCTCAATCCGCCGCCGCGCAACTTCCAGAAGGGCGACTTCAAGTTCGACGCGAACAAGGACGGCAAGGCCGGCGAGGACGCCGATCTCCACCTGGTGATCAAGAACGGCGGCGGCGCCTACGGCGGAAACCCGGCGATGGCGCCGTGGGGTCACCTCGGCGACAAGGACATCGACGACCTGATCGCCTACATCCGCACGCTCAAGAAGAAGTAGCGACGCGCAGAGCGACCCGGAACGGGCGGGGCCTGGCCCCGCCCGTTGCATTTGGAGCTAGCTTCCGCGTCTTGAGCGACGACCCTGAACGCGACGAGGACGAGAGGGCGCTCGTCCCTGCGCCGCGCTCCGTGCCCGCACCGGTGGACCGGAGCGTCGAGCGGGTTCCCGCGCTCACGCGCTACTACAACGAGCTCCGCCAGCACCCGCCGATCTCGCGCGAAGAGGAGCACGAGCTGGCCGTGCGCTGGACGAAGCACGGCGACGTGGAGGCGGCGCGTCGCCTCGCCCTCTCGAACCTGCGGCTCGTGGTGAAGATCGCCATGGAGTACCGCCGTGCGTGGACGAACACGCTCGACCTCATCCAGGAGGGGAACCTCGGCCTGCTCCAGGCCGTGCAGCGCTTCGATCCCTATGCAGGGACCAAGCTCGCCTCCTACGCGGCGTACTGGATCCGCGCGTACATCCTCAAGTACCTGATGGACAACATCCGCCTGGTGAAGCTCGGCGGCACGCGCGCGGAGCGGAAGCTGTTCTTCCGGCTGGGCCGCGAGAAGCGCGAGCTCGAACGCCAGGGCTTCCGGCCGGAGCCCCGGCTGATCGCGGAGCGGCTCGACGTGCCGGAGTCCGAGGTGGTGGCGATGGAGCAGCGGCTCTCCGGTGGCGAGCTCTCGCTCGACGCGCCGGTGGGCGACGAAGAAGGCAGCGCGAGCTACGGCGACTTCGTGGCGGCGCCGGAGGCGAGTGCCGAGTCGGTCGTCGCCGACGAGAACCTGCGCGAGACCTTCCTGAAGCACGTGCGCGCCTTCGCACAGGGGCTCGGCCCGCGCGAGCAGCGCATCCTCGATGCGCGGGTGCTGGCCGACGAGCCGCTCACCCTCCAGCAGCTGGGGGACGAGATGAAGCTGACCCGCGAGCGCGTGCGCCAGCTCGAGAAGCAGCTCGTGGACGACCTGCGCGAGTACCTCAAGACCAACGTGGTGGACTTCGAGTACTACGCGCCCTCAGAAGACTGAGCGAGCGCATCCTCGACGAACGCTGCGAGGCGCGCCCAGGCGCGGCGCGCGAACGCGAAGCGGCTGCCGCGCCAGCGCACGCAGGCGGCCTGGCGCTCCGCCAGCGGCAGGCGCCAGAAGCGGCTCCGCGCTTGCAGCGTGAGCACCGGCTCCCACTCGAGCCAGAAGAGCGACAGCCGCGCGCGCCGGATCGCGCCCAGTCCCGCGTGCAGCAGCAGGCGCTCCGCGGCGGGCACGAGCTCGCGCGGCAGCTCCGGGTAGAGCGCATCCGCCAGGTTGTAGAACATGCGCGCGCTGCTCGCGTCGAGCGGCCGCGCTCTCCCCTCGCCTTCCACCCGCTTGCCTCCCGCCCCGCGGCAGTGTACGGGATCGCGCACGATGGAGGCGCGAATCCGGCGGCGCGTGTGGGTGAGCGGGCGCGTGCAGGGCGTGGCGTTCCGCGCGTTCACGCGCCGCGCGGCCCAGGCCGCCGGGGTCGAGGGCTTCGTGCGCAACCTCGCCGACGGCCGCGTGGAGGCCGTGTTCGAGGGCGAGGCGGCCGCGGTGGCCGGGCTGCTCGCCTGGTGCCGCGAGGGGCCGAGCGGAGCCCGCGTCGAGCGCGTCGAGGTGCGCGAGGAGACGCCCGAAGGGCTCTCCGGCTTCGCGATCCGATGAGGACGCGAGCGCTGCTGCTGTTGCTCCTGCTCGCGCTCGGCTGCGAGCGCAGCGAGCCCGCTCCGCAGGGCCCGCCCCCTCCGGCCCACGCGCGCGTCACGATCGGCGTTCACGTGATCGACGCCGAGGTGGCCGACACACCGGAGCGCAAGCAGCGCGGCCTGTCGGGCCGCGCGTCGCTGGCCGACGGCCGCGGCATGCTCTTCCCGTACGACACGCCCGGCCGGTACGGCTTCTGGATGCCCGACATGCACTTCGACATCGACATCCTGTGGATCCGCGCCGGACGCATCGTGCACGTCGAAGCGAACGTCTCGAAGAACGACGCGCAGCGGATCTATCGGCCGAGCGCCGAGGCCGACCTGGTGCTCGAGCTGCCGGCGGGCACCGCCGCGCGCCGCGGCTTCAGGGTCGGACGACGCGGTGGACGTGGCCGGCTAGTGCGCCGCCGCCGGGCCGGGCGTCGTCGGCTCGGCGAACTGGCCGCGGATCTCGGCGCGCACCGCCTGGTCGATCGTCTCGGTGTCGCGGTGCAGCACCGCGCGCAGCGCCTCGTCGGCGGTGCGACCCTCGCCGAGCAGCTTCAAGAGCCGCGCGCGGCCTGCCTTGTCCGTGTGTCGCAGCAGCCAGTCCGCGCTGGCCGTCGAGATCGCGTACGCGAGCCGGGCCTCCTCGTCGGTGAGGCCCGAGAAGCTCGGCGCCAGCCGCACGAGCGGGAGCCAGCCCCCGTCTTCGATCGCCGCGCGTAGCTGGTTGCGCTCGTCGCGCGAGAGCGCAGGCCGCGCCTGCGAGGCGCGCTCGATCCACTCGGCCAGGCCTTCGTTGAGCCAATAGGGTTGGTCGCCGCCGGTCTGCTCGCGGAACAGCGCGTGCGTGTACTCGTGCACGAGCAGCGAGCGCAGCTCGCCGGCGGGATGCGCGGCCGACACCACGTGGATGCGGCCGTCGAAGAAGCCGACCGTCTGGAAGCTGAAGCGGTGGCCGTGCGCCTTCAGGTAGGCGGCGCGGCCGTAGAGCACGACGCCCATCGGCTCCGCCGGCACCGTGCCGAGCTTCTCGCCGACGAAGGCGCGCACGTCGTCGAGGTAGCGCGCGACCGTGATCACGAAATCCGAGTTGCCGGCGGCGAGCAGCGCCTCGTCCGCCTGGATGCGGAAGTCCGGGTGCGCGAGATCCACCAGGCGGAGCGCGCCCGCCTGGCTCGAGCTCATCAGGCGGCGCTCGTCCTCGAGCTGCGCGAGGCGGCGCTCGGCGGAGGCGCGCCACGCGTCGAAGCGGTCGCCGGCCGCGGCGAGGAAGGCGCGCAGATGCACCTCGGCCTGGTCGAGGTGCCCGCGCCGGCCCTCGAGGATGGCCAGCACGAAGTGCGCCTCCGCGCGGTCCGGCTCCTGGCGCAAGCACCTCGTCGAGCAGCACCGCGGCCCGCGCCGTCTCGCCCCGCTGGAGGTCGTCGAGCGCGGCGCGCAGCGTGCGCACCTGACGATCCGCATCGCTGCTCGAGCCCCCGATCGTGGGCGGCAGCGGATCGCCCAGCGCGTCGCCGCCCCAGAGCTCGCGCAGCTCGCCGGGGTCGCTCGCCTCGCGGCCCTTCGGAACCAGCGCCGGGTCGTCCGTGACGTGCGTGCCGCCGTGCTCGTCCACCCAGACGTGCAGCTCTGCGCCGAGCAGGAGCGGCGCGAGGAGGGCACCGGCGAGCAGGGTCTGGATGCGACGCACGACGTCTCATCGACGTCGCGCGGGCCCCGCTTGATTCAGCGCTGCGCCTTGGTTGCCTCTCCGACGAGATGTCCGAGCTCGGGCAGGATCAGGCGCTCGAGCGCGAGCCGCACGGCGGCGCGCGAGCCGGGCAGCGCGAACACCGGCTTGCCGCGCGCGAGGCCGCCGAGCGCGCGCGAGAGCATGGCCGCCGAGCCGATCTCCGCGAACGAGAGCTGTCGGAACAGCTCGCCGAAGCCGGGCAGCGGCCGCGTCGAGCAGCGCCTGCGATCGCCTCGGGCGTGACGTCGCGCGGGGCCACGCCGGTGCCGCCCGTGAGGATCACGGCCGCGCAGTCGGGGCTCGCGAGCGCGCGCTCGAGCGCGGCGCGAATCTCGCTCGCGTCGTCCTTCACGAGCTCGCGGAACGCCACCCGGTGGCCGGCGGCTTCGAGCAGCTCGACGACCAGCGCGCCGCCGGTGTCGTCGGCGAGCGAACGCGTGTCGCTCACCGTGATCACGCCGCAGCCGAGCGAGGGCGGAGCGCTCTGGCGGTGCTGATGAAGGCCTTCCAGCTGTCGTGACTCCGTTCGCCTCACGCGAGGCGAAGCCTCGCGTGGGCTCACTGCGCGCGCCGCTGCGCGGCGCTTGCTAGGCGTGCTCCTCGACCCAGTATTCGCCGTCCACCGCGACTTCCTTCTTCCAGATCGGCACCTGCTGCTTGAGCGTGTCGATGGCGTAGCGGCAGGCCGCGAACGCCTCCGCGCGGTGCGGCGCCGAGGCCGCGATCACCACGGCGATCTCGCCGATCGCGAGGTGGCCCGTGCGATGGGCCATCGCCACGCGCGCGCCCGGCCACTGCGTCGCCGCCGCGTCGGCGATCTTCTCCATCTCGCGCTCCGCCATGCCCGGATATGCCTCGTACTCGAGGTGGCGGATCGCATGGCCGCGCGAGGCGTCGCGCACGGTGCCCACGAACGTGACGATGCCGCCGGCGTCGGGCCCGACCACCCGCGCGACGACGGCGCCCACGTCGAGAGCCTCGGCCGAGATCGTGCAGCGAGGCGCCGCGCCGCTGCCTCCGGCCACCGGCGGCAGGAACGCCACCTCGTCGGCCTCCGCGAGCGGGTGCTCGAGGCCGGCCACCTCGTGGTTGACTGCCGCCCGGAGCTTCGGCGCCATCGCCGCGAACGCCGCGTGCTCCCGCCCGAGCAGTGCGGCGAGGTCGGCCAGCCGGGCGCCGTCCGGCAGCCGCACCGCCAGCTCCTTCGCGCCGGTCGCCTCGCGCAGCGACCCGAACAGCTTCACGGTGACCTGCATCGAGGCCAAAGCTAACGCAGCCCCCCGGGCCGGCCGATGCGACGAGCGTGGCCCGTCCGGATGCGAACGCCTTTCGGCGGCGGGTCGAGCTGGCGCTCGACCGCCTGCGCCCGGCCCTGCTCCAGGACGGCGGCAACGTCGAGCTGCTCGACGTGGCCGAGGACGGCACCGTCCGCATCGAGCTCCAGGGGGCGTGCGTGGACTGCCCGGCGCAGGTCGCGACGCTGCGCAACGCGCTCGAGCCTGCGCTCCGGCGCGAGGTGCCGGAGGTGGTCGCGATCGTGCCGGTGACCGGCGACCCCGAGCCCGCGCCGGTCCCGACCCGCCCGCGTAGCTGAGCCGCGCCACGCGCGTCGGGCGTAGGATGGGCGCGTGGCACGGGTGGCGTTCGGCGTGAAGGCGCACTCGGGCTGGGCGGCGCTCGTCGGGCTCGGCGAACGCGGCGCTCGGCTCGACGTCGTCGAACGACGGCGCCTCGAGCTGGTGGATGCGAAGGACGCCGCCTGGGCGAAGCAGCCCTACCACGCCGCCGAGGGGCTCGAGCCGGCGGACGCAGAAGACGTGGTCGGACGGGCCATCGCCTCGGCCTACGCGCGGGCCGAAGAGGCGCTCGCGGCGGCGCTGGCCGCGCGCCGCGCCGCAGGCGACGAGGTAGTGGGCTGCGGCGTGCTGCTCGGCGGCGGGATGCCCGCCTGGGGGGTGGCCGAGATCCTCGCCGTCCACATGCGCATGCACAAAGCCGAGGGCGAGCTGTTCAGGAGCGCCCTCGCCGCGGCCGCCCCGCGCGTCGGCCTGCCGCTGATCGAGGTTCGAGAGAAGCGGCTCGAAGCCGAGGCCGCCGAGGCGCTTTCGCTGGGCGCTGCGGAGCGACAGGCGCGTCTCGCGGAAGTCGGGCGTCGGGCCGGGCCTCCGTGGGCACGCGATCAGAAGGAGGCCGCGCTCGCCGCCTGGATCACCCTGCGCCGCGCGCGGCCCAGGTAGAATCGCGCGCGAATCCGCCGGGAGACCCGATGGCCGCACGTCGCCGAAAGAGCCGCAAGACGGCCCGCCGCCCGAAGCCGAAGCCGCGCAAGCCGGCGAAGCCGAAGGCGAAGCGCGCGACGCGCAAGCCGGCCCGAGCGCCCCGCTCCCGGCCCCGCGCGAAGCCGAAGCGGCCCCGCGCCGCGGCGCCCGCGCGGCGCGTCGAGCCCCCGCCCGAGCGTACGGCAGCGGCGCACCGGCTCGTGACCGGCGCGCCGATCGAGGTGGGCGTCGTGCTGCACTACTACCCGCGCGCGGCCGCCGCGGTGGTGGCGCTGTCGCGTCCGATCCACCGGGGCGACACGATCCACGTCCGCGGGCAGACCACGGACTTCGTGCAGCCCGTGCTCGAGCTCGCGCTCGACGGAGCCAGCGTCGCGGAGGGAGCGCCGCCGCAGCAGATCGGCGTGCGCTTCCAGCAGCGCGCCCGCGTCGGCGACCGCGTCTTCCGCGTGTCCTGGTAGGCGAGCCGCGCCGAGAGCGCTGCGCGCTCCTAGAGCTTGATGGGCTTGTCGAGCAACGGGGCGCCGCCGTCCACGGCCTTGAGATCGCCGCGCGGCTTCTTGGGCGCGGCGGAGGCCATGTTCAGCTTGCCGTTCAGCACGGCGCCCTCTTCCATCACCAGGCTCGGCGTCTCCATGTCGCCGTCCACGTGCGCCGCCTTGTGCAGGACGACCTTGCGCAGCGCCACCACGTTGCCGTGGATGGTGCCGCTCACGATCACGATCTGGGAACGGATGTCGGCCTCGATGACGCCGCTCTCGCCGATCACCAGCGTGTTCTCGCTGGAGATCTGCCCCGAGAAGTGCCCGTCGATGCGGACCGTGTCCTTGAAGGACAGCTTGCCCTCGAAGGACGACCCTTGATCGATGAAGGCGGTGAGGCCACCGCCGGATTCGTTGCCGGTGCTCACCGGCGTCAGGCTCGTCGTGAAGTCGTCCGATCCGCGTCCTCGGCCGAAGGCCATGAGATTCCCCTCCCGGCTGCTGCCGACGGAGAGATCGGCTCGTCAGCCCCGGAGCTTGAGCCTCCCCGCCGCGCCGCAAGCCCGGTTCCTCCGGGCGCGCAGCGAGCGGAGCGAGCGGAGCCAAAGTTGGCGGTTCCTCCGGGCGCGCAGCGAGCGGAGCGAGCGCAGCAACGAGCGCGGAGCGAGCCGGGAACGGAGTCCCTAGACTGCGCGGCCATGCCGGGACGGGAAGGGCCGCGCGAATCGCTCGCGCGCAGCCTCGCGAGCGAGCGCATCCATTCGGCCTATCTGTTCACGGGCCCGGGCGAAGAGCCGCGCGCCGCTGCGGCCTGGTTCGCGCGCGCGCTCGGCTGCACCGGCGCGCCGGCCGCGCGGCCCTGCGAGGCTTGCCCGGCCTGCCGGCGCTCGACGGCGCGCGAGGCGGTGCCGCTCGACGGCACCGGCAAGAGCGGCCCGCTCTACCGCCACGTCGGCGACCATCCGGACCTCCTCTGGGTCGAACGCGGCCGCGACGACACCCGGGTGCGCATCGCCCAGATCCGGGCCGTGCAGCAGGCCCTCCACCTGCGCTCGGTCGAGGGCGGCCGCCGAGCCGTGGTGATCGCCGACGCCGAGTGGCTGAACCTCGAGGCGCAGAACGCGCTGCTGCGGACGCTGGAGGAGCCCCCGCCCGGCACGAGCTTCGTGCTCGTCACCGCCAGCCCGTCGGGCCTCGCGCCCACGGTGCGCTCGCGCTGCCAGAAGGTCGCCTTCCCCGCCGAGCGCCCGCCCGCGCCCGACAGCGAGGGCGCACCCGAAGCCGTGCGCGCGCTCGCGGAGCGCCTCGCGGGCCTGTCCGGCCAGAGCATCCTCGAGCTGCTCGACTGGGCGGAGGAGTATCGGGGCGTTCGCGCGGTGGCGGCGGCCGGCGTCTCGGAGCTGCTCGGCGTGGCCTCGGCGTGGCTCCACGCCGGCGTGTGCGCCGACGCGGCCGCGGGCGCCTCCCTCGGCGCCCGCCTCGACGCCTGGCAGACGCTCGCGGCGTGCCGCAAGGCGCTCGTGCAGCGCAACGCGAATCCGCAGCTCGTGGCCGAGCGCGCGCTGCTCGCGCTCCGCGAGGCGTTCGCGTGACCCGCGGCTACTACGTGACGACGCCGATCTACTACGCGAACGCCGAGCCGCACATCGGCCACACGTACACCACCGTCGTGGTCGACACGCTGGTGCGCTGGCACCGCTCGCGCGGCGCCGAGACCTGGAGCGTCTCCGGCACCGACGAGCACGGCGAGAAGATGGTGGAGGCCGCGGCGAAGCGGGGCATCGACCCGGCGCGCTTCACCGAGCAGATCTCGGCGATCCACCAGCGCACGTGGGCCGAGCTCGGCCTCGCGGTCTCGCGCTTCGTGCGGACCACCGACCCGAAGCACGTCGCCAACGTGCAGCGCGCGCTCCAGCACGTCTACGACCAGGGCTGGATCGAGCAGCGGGAGTACGAGGGCCTCTACTGCGTCGGCTGCGAGCGCTTCCTCACCGAGCGCGACATGGTGAACGGGCTCTGCCGCGATCACGAGCGCGCGCCCGAGCCGCGCCACGAGACCAACTACTTCTTCAAGATGAGCCGCGAGTTCGGCTGGCTGCGAGAGCACATCCTCGCGAACGAGAGCTTCATCCGGCCCGAGCGCTTCCGGAACGAGGCGCTCGCCATGCTGCGCGACGAGAGTGGACTCGGGGACCTGTCGATCTCCCGGCCGAAGGCGCGCCTCGACTGGGGCATCGAGCTCCCGTTCGATCGCGACCACGTCTGCTACGTCTGGTTCGACGCGCTGCTCTCCTACCTCACCGGCGCCGGCTGGCCCGACGACCCGCGCTTCCCGGAGCGCTGGGCGAACGCCGAGCACCTGATCGGCAAGGACATCCTGAAGCCCCACGCGATCTTCTGGCCGATCATGCTGAAGGCGCTCGGCCTCGCGCCCTACCAGCACCTGTCGGTGCACGGCTACTGGACGGTCGACGAGCGCAAGGTCTCGAAGAGCCTCGGCAACATGGTCTCGCCGCTCGCGATGCAGGAGCGCTACGGCTTCGAGCTGTTCCGCTACTTCCTGCTGCGCGAGATGAGCTTCGGCCTCGACGCGAGCTTCAGCGAGGCGGCGCTGGTCGAGCGCGTGAACGCCGACCTCGCCAACAATCTCGGCAACCTGGTGAGCCGCACGCTGAACCTGATCGAGAAGCTGTGCGGTGGTGTGATCCCGGAGGCGGCAGAGAGCGGCCCGGACGAGAAACGCCTGGCCCTCGCCTACGCTGCCGCCACACTCGACGTCGAGTCCGCGATGGGCGAGCTCCGCTTCCACGACGCGCTCACGAGCATCATCGGCTACTCGGGCGCCGTGAATCGCTACATCGACGGGCAGGCGCCCTGGAAGGCCGTGAAGCAGCCCGGCGGCGAGGCCGTGGTGCGCACCTCGCTGCACTACGCCGCCCATCACATCCGCTCGATCGCCGAGCTGCTCGCGCCCTTCGTGCCCGGGCTGTCGGAGGAGGTCCTGCGCCGGCTCGGAGAGCCCGGAGGCCGCGTCCGCAAGGGCGACTCGCTGGTCCCGCGGCTCGAGGCGCCGGCGGGCGACTGATGTGGATCGACTCGCACTGCCACGTCACGGCCGACGCGTTCGCGGCCGACCGCAGCGCGGTGCTCGAGCGCGCCGCGGCCGCGGGCGTCGAGCGCATGGTCGCGATCGGCGCGGGCTACGGCGTCGCGCACAACGCGCATGCGGTGGCTCTCGCCGCGACGGACCCGCGCGTCTACGCCGCGGTGGGCGTGCACCCGCACGACGCCGCGGAGCTCGACGACGCGGGCCGCGCGGCCGTGCGCGCCTGGCTGGCGGAGCCGCGCGTGGTGGCCGTCGGCGAGTGCGGCCTCGACTACTGGTACGAACACTCGCCGCGCGCCGTGCAGCGCGAGGTGTTCGCCTGGCACGTCGCGCTCGCGCGCGAGCTCGACCGGCCCGTCGTGATCCACGTGCGCGACCGCAGCGCCGACGCCTACGAGGAACTGCTCGAGATCTGGGCCGCGGAGGGCGGCGGCGACGTCGCCGGCGTCCTCCACTGCTACACGCACGACCTCGCCTTCGCGAAGCGCGCGCTCGACCAGCGCCTCGAGGTCTCCTTCTCCGGCATCCTCACCTTCAAGCGCGACCGCGGGCTGCGCGCCACGGCCGCGGCGCTGCCGCTCGAGCGCCTGCTCGTCGAGACGGACGCGCCGCTGCTCGCGCCGGAGGGCCAGCGCGGCGCGCGCAACGAGCCTGCGCGCGTGGCGGAGGTGGGTGCGGTGCTCGCGGAGGCGCAGGGGCGGCCCGTCGCCGAAGTCGCTGCCGCGACGGCTCGCAACGCCCGCCGCCTGTTCCGGCTGCCCGACTGATGGCCCGCGAGCTCGACACCGTCCTGGCGCTCGCGCTGCGTCTCGCGCGCGAGGCCGGCGCCATCCAGAAGAGCCGCTACGAGACGGCGTTCACGATCGGCACGAAGAGCCGGCCGGTGGACCTGGTGACCGAGGTCGATCATGCGTGCGAGGCGCACCTGGTGGTGGCGTTGCTGCGCGAGCGGCCCGACGACGCCGTGCTCGCCGAGGAGGGCCGCGGCATCGACCGGCCCGGCGCGACCTTCCGCTGGGTGATCGATCCGCTCGACGGCACCACCAACTTCGCGCACGGCTACCCGCGCTTCGCCGTCTCGATCGGCGTCGAGCGCGAGGGCGAGCCGGCGGTGGGCGTCGTGTACGACCCGCTGCTCGACGAGTGCTACCACGCGCTCGCCGGCGGCGGCGCGTTCCGCAACGGCAAGCCGATCCGCGTCTCGCGGGAGGACGCGTTCGACCGCGCGCTGCTCGCGACCGGCTTCGCCTACGACAAGCGCGAGAACGACGACAACCTGGCCGAGTTTCGCGCCGTGCTGAAGACGGCGCGCGAGCTGCGCCGCGACGGCAGCGCGGCGCTCGACCTCTGCTACGTCGCGTGCGGCCGGCTCGACGGCTACTGGGAGCACAAGCTCAAGCCCTGGGACGTGGCGGCCGGCGGGCTGATCGTGCGGGAGGCCGGCGGGCGCATCACCGATCGCGACGGCGGCGGCTCGTGGCGGAGCGGCCACGAGATCGTGGCCACCAACGGCGCGCTCCACGCGACGCTGCTCGACCTGCTCGCCCGCGTGGGTCGTGGCTAGACTCGCCCGCGTGAGCTCCGCCGACCACTCGCACGCCACCACCCGAGGCATCCGCGTCGAGGTGCAGAGCATCTTCGTCCCCGAGCGCTCCGACCCCGACAACGGCCAGTGGTTCTACGCCTACCGCGTGAAGATCGCGAACGAAGGTGCCGTCACGGCGCAGCTCCTGAGCCGCCACTGGGTGATCATCGACGGCCGCGGGCACGTCGAGGAGGTGCGCGGCCCCGGCGTGGTCGGCGAGCAGCCGCTGCTCCAGCCCGGCCAGGCCTTCGAGTACACCTCGGGCTGTCCGCTCCGCACCGCGCACGGCAGCATGCACGGCAGCTACCAGATGGTGACGGCGGGCGGCGAGCGCTTCGACGCCGAGATCGCGCCCTTCGCCCTCGGCGAGCCCGAGGTGGTGCACTAGAGCGCATCTCATCAATCCGGACCGAGCCCGGCGCGTGGATTCGGCCGGCTGGCAAGGCGCGCGACCGAGCCGTAGCGAGAGCTACGGCGCAGGGAGCGCAACGCAGCCAGACGGTCGAAGACGCGTGCCCGGCGACGGGAGTGATTTGTGAGATTCGCTCTAGGGCTCGGTGGGCGGCTCGGGCTCGGCCGGGGTCTCCGCGGCGGGCGCCGGCGTCTCCGCCTGCGGGGCCTCCTTCGCCACGAAGCTCGCGCGCCAGTCGGCCAGGCTGGTGGGGAGCTGGTCGCGCACGCTCGCGCCGAGCCAGTAGACGGTGGGGTCGCCCGCGCTCTGCGCGGGGATCCGGCCGTCGGCCTGCGCCGCGCCGAGCGACAGCTCGGCCAGCACGCGCGCGGGCTCTTCCTTCTTCCCGGGCTTCGCGAGCACCTTCAGCGTGGCGCGCGGCGGCGCGAGGCCGAGCCCGGCGCGCTCGGCGTCGCCCATCGCGTCGGCCGCGACCTCGTCCGCGCGGAGACCCGACAGCTCGGACACCAGCCGGCTGGCCTTGCCGGGCTCCATCGACTCGGGCGCCGTGGTCCAGCCGCCTTCGCCGCTCGTACCGAGGATCGTGACCGGCTCGCCGCCCGGCTCCTGGAAGCGCAGCTCGAAGTGCACGGCGTCCTCGCTGGCGAAGCTCGCGAGCTGCTTCCAGCGGTACGCCGCGAGCGCGCGCGGGAGCGATTCGATGCGGGCGTGCGCGATCTCGAACACGCGGCCAGCGGTGCCGCGCACCACGCGCCGATCGTCGTGCAAGGCCCCGACCGCGAGCCGGATCGGCTCGCCGCTCTCGGGCGTCAGCTCCACCGCGAGCCACGGCGAAGTCAGGCCCAGCGTCGCATCGGCGGCGGGCGTATCGACGAACTCGTCCGCGCGCAGGTACTGGAGATCCGAGAGCAGCCCCTCGACGGCATCGGCGTCGGCCTTGGCCTCGACGGGCGCGGCGATACGCCAGCCTCCTTCGACGCGCGCGAGCACGACGTGCCCGTCCGCGCTCTGGAGCGCGATGCCCTTCACCTGCGCGCGGTCGAAGTCGAGCACGCGGCCGTCGCGCAGCTGCTTCACGGTCTTCTGCAGCGCGTTCTTCCGCCAGCTGGCGAGCGTGAACACCCGCTTGCCCTCCGCGTCGGTGGCGTAGACGTTGCCGCCCACGGGCGTCGCGTTGCCGATGCGGAGCGTGTGGTCCTGATCGCCGGCGTGGAAGCGTACCGTCGGCTCGCCCGCGAGGCCGTAGTTCTCGAGCGGCTCGGGCGTGTCGAACGTCGCCTCGGGCGCGAGCTCCGCGAGCGTCGAGGCGATGCCGTCGGCGGCGAAGCGGTCGGCCGGCGTCGCGAGCGGCGCCACCAGCTTCCAACCTTCGGCGCCGGCGCGCTCGAGGCGCGCAGTCGTGCCGTCTTCCGTGCGCAGCTCGATGCTCTGGATCTGCTCGGCGGTCAGGCCCGCGAACAGGCGCTTGCCGGCCTCCTCCCGCTTCGCGCGCTCCGCGCCGCCCTCGATCTCGTAGAACCAGACGAAGGCGCCGACGGCCGCGACCACCAGCGCCAGCAGCGCGGTGTTGCGGGGGTTCATCGGCCCGGCGTCCGGCGAACCTCGCGACCCGCCGTGGCGCGGCGCGGCCGGGAAGCGAGCTGTCGTGACTCCGTTCGCCTCCGGCTCACTGCGCGCTGCGCTTGCGGTCGTGACTCCGTTCGCCTCCGGCTCACTGCGCGCTGCGCTTGCGGTCGTGACTCCGTTCGCCTCCGGCTCACTGCGCGCTGCGCTTGCGGTCGTGACTCCGTTCGCCTTCGGCTCACTGCGCGCTTCGCTTGCATCATCGGCCCGGTGCGCGCCGGCGCTGCCACCAGGCGATCACGCCGAACACCGCGATCAGCTCCGGCATCACGAACAGCGCCAGGTAGCGGATCTGGAAGTACTGGTCGCTCGTGAGCTGCAGGCGGCTCGCGCGGGACTGGCCCGGGCGCACCGAGATCGCCTCGACGTCCCCGAGCAGCCAGTTCACGGAGTTCACGAACAGATCGCGGTTCCGGAACTCGCCGATCAGCTGGTTGCTGGCGAAGTCGGAGTCGCCGAACACGACGAGCCGAGCGGTCTTCGGCGCGGGCGGCGCTTCGCCCGCCGCGGGCGGCGGAGACGCGGCGCCGAGCTGGACGGTGCCGGCCACCGCGATCGAGACGGGGCCCTTCAGGTCCGCGCCCGCGTTGTACTCGGCCTCACCCTTGGTGAGCAGCCGCTCCATGTCGCGCTCGGCCCAGGACTGGTCGCCGGTGCGGACGATCGGCGCGATCGCAGCCGCGGCGCTGGCCGCCGGCAGCACACTGCGCACGACGTGGAACAGCGTGACGTCGCCGAGCTCGCGCGTGATCGGATGGTCGCCGTACTCGGCGGAGAACGGCGTGGTGGGCCGCCCGAACAGACCCTGCTGGCGATCCACGATCACGTCGTCGCCGAGCTCGATGCCCCACTTCGCGAGGTCGATGCCGAGGTCGGTGCCGGCGCGCGGGTCGATGAGCACCAGCACGGCGCCACCCCGCTCCAGGTAGCGCTCGAGCGCCGCGTGCTCGGTCTCGTGCAGCGGCCGCGTCGGCCCGCCCACGATCACCACGTTCGCGTCGGCGGGCACGTCGCCCTTCGCGGCGAGCAGCAGCGGCTCGACCTCGTAGTTCTCGTTGCGGAGCGCGTCCGCGGCGTCCTTCATGCCGTCCTTCTCGGCGGCCTTCGGGCCGTCGATCACGCGCTCGTTGTGCCCGTCGAGGAAGTAGACCTTCTTCTTCTCGTGCCGCGTGAGCTTCAGGATGGCCTGCGTCAGCGCGACCTCGGTCAGCTCCTTCACCTCGACGCTGTCCTTGCCGATCTTGACGTGGAGCAGCCCGCCCTCGAGCCGCTGCCCCTCGATGCCGAGCTCCGCCAGCCGGCCGGGCTGCGCCTGCGGATCCACGAACTCGACCTCGAACTTCTCGGGCGCCGCGGCGCGGTAGCGCTCGAGCAGGTCCTTCGCCTCGGCGCCGGCGATCTGCGCGTACAGCGCCGTGACGTGCACCGGCTGGTTCGAGCCCGTCGAGCACCTTCGTGGGTCTGGTCCGTGAGCGAGTGGCTCTTGGCTTCGGTCCAATCCCAGCGCTCGTGGTAGCGGGTCGAGAGGAAGGCGAGCATCGCGAGCAGCGCGATGCCCAGCACGGTGGAGAGGATCGCGCTGGTGCCGTACTTGCCCGCGCGGCGCGCCTCGCCGCTCTTGAGGCGCTCGCGGATCCGCTCGAGGTTCGAGCCGAACGACACCGCCAGCAGCCCGAGGCCGACCACCAGATTCGCGACGGAGAAGGCGAGCTCGCGCTCGAACAGCGCGCCGCCGCCGGACAGCAGCTGCACCATGAACGAGACGAGCGCGAAGACGACCGCGACTGCGCCGAGACCGCCGAGCAGGCTGCTGAAGCGCTGCATCAGCGCGCTCCGCGCAGCACAGCGCGCCGTGAGCCGACGGCGAACGAAGTCACGACAGCTCCATCCCCCACCGCCACCTCAGCGCCACCTCACCGATTCGACGGACGTCTTCGTGAGCAGGAGGAAGGTCGCGATCAGGAACCCGAAATAGGCGAGGTCCCGCGTATCGACGAGCCCTGTCGTGAGCTGCTCGAAATGGTCGGCGGACGAGAGCCAGCGCAGCAGGTCGGAGATCCAGTTTCCGGCGGCCGCCGCGCCGCCTGCACCGCCGAGATCCGCCATCACGGCGAGCAGCCAGAGGATCAGCAGCAACACGAGCGCGAGGAAGAACGCGATCAGCTGATTCCGCGTCACCGACGACGCGAAGCAGCCGACGGCCGCGTAGCCGAGGCCGATCAGCCAGAGCCCGAGCAGACCGGACAGCGTCTTCAGCGGCTCGGGGTCGCCGTAGAGGAACAGGATCCCCGTCCACAGCCCGAGCATCACGACGAGCAGCGTGACCATCGCGGCCGCCGCCAGGTACTTGCCGAGCACGAGCTCCCAGATCGTGATCGGGCTGGTCATCAGGAGCTCTTGCGTGCCGTTCGTCTTCTCCGAGGCGAACAGGCCCATGGTGAGACCCGGCACCAGGAACAGCACGACGATCCACATGATCTGATAGAAGGGCTTGATCAGGTGATCGTTGAGGTTCAGCTCCTTCAGGAACTCGGCCGCCTGGAACTGCTGCGCTTGCGCAACGTTCGCATCGAAGGAGAGCACGCTCGCCACGAAGAAGAAGCCGCCCAGCACCGCGAACAGCGCGAGCACCACGTACGCCACGGGCGAGACGAAGTACGAGCGCAGCTCGCGCCCGGCAATCGCGCCGAGGTGCCTCAAGCGGCCTCCTCCGCGTCGCGCAGCGCGGCGCGCGCGAACACGTCCTCGAGGCGCGCGCCGCCCTTCGTCAGCTCGGCGAGCGGGGTGTCGAGCACTTTCTTGCCGCGGTTGATGATGATCACGCGCCGGCAGATCGCCTCGACCTCGGCCAGGATGTGCGTGGACAGCACGATGGTGTGGCCGCGCGCACCCTCGCGCGGCGCCGCCAGGTCGGCGATCAGGCTGCGGATCTCGCGAATCTGGATCGGGTCGAGGCCGACCGTGGGCTCGTCGAGGATCAGCACCGCGGGGTCGTGCACGATGGCCTGTGCGATGCCCACGCGCTGGCGGAAGCCCTTCGAGAGCGCGCCGATCACCCGCCGCTTCACCTCGTCGAGGCCGCAGCGGTGCATCGCGCGCTCGACCGCCTCGCCGCGCTGCTTCCGCGGCACGTCCTTCAGCTTCGCGACGTAGGTCAGGTAGCCGCGCACGTCCATCTCGGGATAGAGCGGCGGCGTCTCGGGCAGGTAGCCGACCGCGCGCCGGGCCGCGAGCGGATCCTCGAAGATGTCGTGGCCGTCGATCTTCGCGGTGCCGTCCGTGGCGGGCAGGAAGCCCGTCAGGATGCGCATCGTGGTGGTCTTGCCCGCGCCGTTCGGACCGAGGAAGCCCACCACGTCGCCGGCGCCGGCGGTGAACGAGACGTGATCGACCGCCAGGACGTCCCCGTACCGCTTGGTGATGCCGTTCGCCTCGATCACGCCTGCGACCGCCTATCTACGCCGGCCCACGGCCATCCACTGGTAATAGGAGGACGAGCCGGGAACCGAGCCGCCCTGCCCGGGGTCGAAGCTCAGCTCCCACTTCGTCCCCGAGCTCTCGAGGATCCGGCGGAACGCTTCGATCTTCCGCGCCGGGTCTTCGGGGTTGAGACCGTGGAAGACGAGCTCCACGCGCTCGCGCGTGTCGAGCACGTTGAGCGCGAGCGTGGCGAGGGTGAAGAGCTTGCCGATGCCTTCCGTCGCCTCGACCGAGAAACGCGGAACGGTCACCTGTGCGAGCTCGAAGGTGTACTCGAGGCGCATGGTGGGCTCGGGCTCCTAGGAGGTGCCGCAGATTCGCGTCGCGCTTTGCCGCTGTCAAGAATCAAAACATCCAGAACCGAGCGACTTCATCACCACCGGACTCGCGGCACGAAGCTCGAGTCACCTCCGCGTGTCGGGGCCGGGAGGCAGTTGCTGCGGAGGTCCCGGGATCCGTGCGTGATCCACGCGTCGCACCGCGCCACGAGCGCGGGGTCGCGCCCGCAGAATGCGGCGCCATGCGCTGACGGACCGCCTCCACCTGCTCCGCACACCTCCGAGTCGAGGGAGCCGGAGCAGCGACTGCCTCCCGGCCCTGCCCCCAAACCTCTTCACCCCCGTGGATCGAGCGCATCCCGCAGGCCGTCGCCGAGGAAGTTGAGCGCGAGCAGAGTCGCCCCGAGGAAGCCGCTCGGGAACGCCAGCAACCACCAGGGCGAGTCGATCGGGTTCACCACGGCGATGCCCTCGGCCACCAGCTGTCCCCACGACAGCTCGACGCCGAGCCCGAGGAACGAGAGGTAGGACTCCAGGATGATCACGCTCGGCACCGTCAGCGTGGCGTAGACCACGATGGGCCCGAGACAGTTCGGCAGCAGGTGGCGGAACAGGATGCGCGCGCCCCCGGCACCCGTGGCCCGCGCCGCCAGCACGAAGTCGCTGCGCGACGGAGCGCGAGCACCTGGCCGCGGACGATGCGCGCCATCGTCAGCCACTGGACCAGGCCGAGCGCCACGAACACCGGCAGCGCCTGGCCGCGCGCCGTGTCCGCGAACAGCAGCATCACGAGCACGACGAGGAACATGTATGGGATGCCGTACAGGAAGTCGACGATGCGCATCAGCGCCTCGTCGGCGGCGCCGCCGAGCAGGCCCGCGACACCGCCCCACGTCACGCCGATCGCCACCGAGGCCAGCGTGGCGGCGAAGCCCACCGCGAGCGAGGTGCGGCCGCCGATCAGCACGCGCGCCAGCAGGTCGCGCCCGAGCGTGTCGGTGCCGAGCCAGTGCGCGGCCGAAGGCGGCGCGTGCCGGAGCTGCCGGCGCGGTGCTCGCCGGATCGAGCGCGAGCAGCAGCGGCAGCACGAAGCAGGCGCCCGCGATCGCGAGCAGCAGCACCGCGCCCGCGAGCGCTGCGCGGTTGCGCCGTAGGCGCCGCCACGCCTGGCGCCACGGACCGCGCTGCCTTCGCCGGCTTCACCTCGCTGCGCGCCGGCTGCGCCGCTTGCGGCTCACCCCTTCTCATCCCGTCTCGACCTCCGTGCGCGGGTCGAGCCAGGCGTAGGCGAGGTCGACCGCGAGGTTGAACAGCGACACCAGCCCGAAGTAGAACAGCGCGGTGCCGAGCACGACCGGGTAGTCGCGGTTGATCGCGCCCTTCACGAACCACTGCCCCATGCCGGGGACGCCGAACAGCGTCTCCACCACGAACGAGCCGGTCAGGATGCCGGCCGCCGCGGGGCCGAGGTACGAGACCACGGGCAGGAGCGCCGGGCGGAGCGCGTGCTTCCACACCACCAGGCGCTCGGGCAGCCCCTTGGCGCGCGCGGTGCGCACGAAGTCCTGCCGCATCACCTCGACCGTGCCGGCGCGCGCGAGCCGCGCGATCACCGCGGCGTAGGGCAAGGCCAGCGTCACGCTCGGCAGCACGGCGCTGGCGAAGCCGCCCCACCCGGCCACGGGCAGCCAGCCGAGCCGCAGCGCGAACACGATCACGAGCCCCGCTCCGATCACGAAGTTCGGCAGCGAGATGCCGAGCAGCGCGAGCCCCATGCTCGCGTGATCCGAGGCCGAGTTGGGGCGCAGTCCCGCGCGCACGCCGAGGCCGACGCCCAGCACGAGCGCGAGCAGCAGCGCGCTCCCGCCGAGCGCGAGGCTCACGGGCAGCGCGGGCGCGAGCAGCTCGGCCACGCTGCGGCCCTGCACCTTGAGCGCCGGCCCGAGGTCGCCCGCGAGCAGGAGCCGCTCGCTGTAGATCGCGGAAGAAGGCGAAGGCGCTCTCCGGCACGCCGTAGCGCGCGCGCAGCGCGGCCTCCACCGACGGCGCGAGCGCGCGCTCCTGCGCGAAGGGGTTGCCCGGCGCCAGGTACATGAGCGCGGTGGTCACGGCGACGAGCAGCCCGAAGGACGGCACCACGAACGCCACGCGGCGCAGCACGCGCGGCGGCGCGAGGCGGTACGCGAGCCCGCCGGCCAGCGCGGCGGAGAGCGCGCCGCCCGCGTCGCCGAGCGGATGGCGCGCGAGCGCGAACAGCAGCGCGGCCAGCGAACGCCGCGCCGAGCGCGCGCGTCGCGCCGAGCGGCAGCGCCGCCAGCGCGGCGATCGCCGCGAGCGCCGCGAGCGAGCAGCAGCGCCTCGCTCACCGCGCTCGCGCGCCGCTCGCGCACGGCGCAGCGCGCGCAGCGGGTGCAGGTCCTGGAGGTTCGGCCGGCCGCCGTCGAGCGTCGCGTGGAAGCCCGCGACGCGCGGCGAGATCAGCCCGCTCGTCACGTAGAAGTAGAGCGGGATCACGGGCACGGCGCGCTGCACGAGGATCGTCTCCGCCTCGCGCAGCAGCTGGAGGCGCAGGCGCGCGGCGGCGGCGACGCGCTCGGCGCCCGACGCCGCGCCGCAGCGCGTCGAGCAGCGCGCGCGCCCGCTCCGGCTCCGCGAGCCCCGCGAGCTCGGGCGCGCGCGCGAACGCCTCGACGTCGGCCGCGGCGCGGATGCAGCGGTCGTAGAGCGGATCGCCCCAGCCCGTCTGGTTGTTCCCGCCGTTCGTGACCCAGAGGTCGAGGAACGTGTTCGGATCGACGTAGTCGCCGATCCAGCCGGCGCGCGAGAGGTCGTAGTCGCCCGCCTGCGTCGTCGCGAGGTACGACTGCCACTCCTGGTTGTAGGCGCGTGACGCGGATCCCGAGGTTGCGCTCGAGCTGGTCGGCCACCAGCTCGGCGATCTTGCGGTGGTCTTCGAGCGTGTTGAACAGGATGCCGAGGTCGCGGAAGCCGCGGCCGCCGGGAAAGCCCGCCTCCGCGAGCAGCGCGCGCGCACGCGCGGGGTCGAAGCCGAGGGGCGAGGCCGGCGGCTCGTAGTCCGGGCACGCCGGGCGGCACGAGCTGATGCGCCGGCAGCTGCCCGAGCCGCAGCACGTCGCGCACCAGCGTGTCGCGGTCGATCGCGAGCGCGAGCGCCATGCGCACGCGCGGATCGTCGAGCGGCGGCCTCGTCACGTTCACGCGGTAGTAGTAGACGCTGAGCGCCGGCCCCCCGTAGTGATCGGGGCGCTCGCGCAGCTTCTCGCCGAGGTCGCCGGGCGTGCGCGGCAGCCAGTCGACCGCGCCGGTCAGATACAGGTTCAGCGCCGTGATCGCGTTCTCGACCGGCAACGCGTCGACGCTCGCGAGCCCGACGCTGTCGCGCGCCCACCACGTGGGGCTCCGCTGCAGCCGGATGCGATCGCCGACGCGCCACGCGTCGAGCACGAAGGCGCCGTTGCCGACGATGCGGCCCGGGCAGGAACCAGTCGTCGGGATGGGCCTCGACCACGTCGCGCGGCACGGGAAAGGTCGGATAGAACGAGGTGAGCTCGAGGAAGTACGGGATCGGCGCGACCAGCTCGACCACGAACGTGCGCTCGTCCCGGGCGAAGGCGCCGGCATCGACGCCGAAGTGCGCCTCCGCCTCCGCGCGCCTGCGCCTCGTGCGCGGCCGCGGCGGCGAGGAGCCCGGCGCGGAACGCCGCGCGCTCCGCCGGCGCCGGGCCGGCGGCGCGCGCCGACGGCCGCGCGCGTGCGCTCGTCGCCGGCGCGCGCGAGCGTGGCCACGAGATCGTGCGCGGCGAGGAAGCCGCGCCAGGCTTCTCGGGGCAGCGCGCCCGCGTGCTGCGCCGCGAGGCGCGTCGAAGGCCGCGAGCGTCTCGCCGCGCAGGCGCGCGGCGCGGGCGCGCGACAGGTGCAGCGCCTCGCCGTGCCGCACGCCGTACAGCAGGTACGCGTACTCGGCGCCGTGCGCCGGCGTGAGCAGCCGCCGCCAGCTGAAGGCGAAGTCCTGCGCCGTCACCGGCCGGCCGTCGCTCCAGCGCGCGTCGCTCGCGGAGGTGGAACACGAGCGTGCGGCCGTCCTCCGAGATCTCCCACGACTCCGCGACGCCCGGGCCCGGCGCGCAGCGTCGCCGGGTCGCGCGAGGTCAGGCCCTCGAAGAGCGCGTCCACGATGCGCCCCTCGGGCTCGCCGGTGGCGCGCCCCGGGTCGAGCGTCTTCGGCTCCGTTCCGTTCGCGAAGGTGAAGTCCGCGCGGCCGGGCAGCGAGGCGCGGAAGGTGAACGCGAGCAGCGCCGCGGCGGCCGCGAACGCGAGGCCGAGCCCCGCGAGGCCGCGCCCCATCAGCCGGCGCCCGCCGGATCGGCCAGGAAGCAGCGCACCTCGTGGCCGTCGCCCACGCGGTACGCGGGCGGCGCCTCGCGCGAGCAGCGCGGCATCACCGCCGGGCAGCGCGTGTGGAAGCGGCAGCCCGGCGGCGGCTTCGCCGGGCTCGGCACGTCGCCCGACAGCACGATGCGCTCGGGGCGGCGGCGCGGGTCGGGCACCGGGATCGCCGACAGCAGCGCCTGCGTGTACGGGTGGGCGGGCGCCGCGAACAGCGCGCTCCGTCGGCGCCTGCTCGACGATCTGGCCGAGGTACATCACCGCCACGCGGTCGGAGATGTGGCGCACCACCGACAGGTCGTGCGAGATGAACAGGTACGCGAGACCGAGCCGCTGCGCGCAGCTCGAGCAGCAGGTTGAGCACCTGCGCCTGCACCGACACGTCGAGCGCCGAGACGGCCTCGTCGCACACCACGAGCTTCGGGCCGAGCGCGATCGCGCGCGCGACGCCGATGCGCTGGCGCTGGCCGCCGGAGAACTCGTGCGGGTAGCGCTGGCGCCACGACGCCGGGAGGCCCACCTGCTCGAGCAGCTCCACCACGCGCGCGTCGGCGGCGGCGCCCCGAGCGAGGCCGTGCACCTGGAGCGGCTCGGCCAGGATCTCGCCCACCGTCATGCGCGGGTTCAGCGAGCTCATCGGGTCCTGGAAGACGATCTGCAAGTGCCGGCGGCGCGCGCGCAGCTCGCGCGAGCCGAGCGCGAGCAGATCCTCGCCGTCGAAGCGCAGCCCGCCCGAGGTCGGCTCCTCGAGCCGCAGCACGAGCCGCGCCAGCGTGGTCTTGCCGCAGCCCGACTCGCCGACGAGCCCGAGCGTCTCGCCGCGGCGCGAGCGAGAGCGAGACGCCGTCCACCGCGCGCACCGCGCCGCCCGCGCGCGAGAACAGGCCGCCGCGCACCGGGAAGTGCTTCACCAGATCCTGCACCTCGAGGAGAGGACGTCACGTCGGCCTCGCCAGCAGATCGAGCCCCGGCTGCTCGCTCGTCACGAAGCAGGCGAAGCGGTGCGTGCCGTCCCGCGTGAGGGGCGGCTCCTCGCGCTTGCAGCGCTCCTCGGCGAGCGGGCAGCGCGGGTGGAAGGCGCAGCCGGGCGGCTGGTGCAGCGCATCCGGCACCGAGCCCGCGATCGGCACGAGCCGGCCGCCCGGGACGTCGAGCCGCGGGCGCGAGCGCAGCAGGCCCGCCGTGTACGGATGGCGCGGCCGCTCGAACAGCGCGAGCACGTCGGCCTCCTCGACGACGCGCCCCGCGTACATCACCGCCACGCGGCGCGCGGTCTCGGCCACCACGCCGAGGTCGTGCGTGATCAGCAGCACCGCCATGCCGAGCTCGCGCTGGAGCTTGCGCGAGCAGCTCGAGGATCTGCGCCTGGATCGTCACGTCGAGCGCGGTGGTCGGCTCGTCGGCGATCAGGAGCTTCGGGTTGCAGGCGAGCGCCATCGCGATCATCACGCGCTGGCGCATGCCGCCCGAGAGCTGGTGCGGGTACTCGTCCACGCGCTGCTCGGGCGCGGGGATGCCGACGCGCGCGAGCGCCTCGATCGTGCGCGTGCGCGCGGTCTCGCGCCCGACCTTCTGGTGCAGCACGATCGCCTCGGCGATCTGCTCGCCGACGCGGAGCACCGGGTTCAGGCTCGTCATCGGCTCCTGGAAGATCATCGCGATGTCGTTGCCGCGGATCTCGCGCAGGCGCGGCTCGGAGGCCGCGAGCAGGTTCTCGCCGGCGAGAAGGATCTCGCCGGCGTCGAGCGAGCCGGGCGGCGTCGGGATCAGCCGCAGGATCGAGAGCGCCGTCACCGACTTGCCGCAGCCCGACTCGCCCACCAGCGCGAGCGTCTCGCCGGCCGCGAGCGCGAGATCGACGCCGCGCACCGCGGGCACCGGCCCAGCCTCCGTCGCGAACGAGACGCGCAGCCCGCGGATGTCGAGCAACGGCGCGGTCATCGGCCTCTCCGGAGGCGCGGGTTCAGCGCGTCGCGCAGCCCTTCACCGACCAGGTTGAAGGCCAGCACCACGAGCAGGATCGCGGCGCCGGGGATCGCGAACAGCCACGGCGCGTCGAGCAGGAACGAACGCCCGTCGGAGAGGATGTTTCCCCAGCTCGCGTCCGGCGGCTGCACGCCGAAGCCGAGGTACGAAAGCGCCGACTCCGTCAGGATCGCGCTCGCCACCGCGATCGTGGCCGACACCAGCACCGGCGCGATCGCGTTCGGAATCATGTGGCGGAAGATCACGCGCGCATCCGACAGCCCGAGCGCGCGGGCGGCGCGCACGAAGTCCTGCTCGCGCAGCGCCATCAGCTCGGCGCGGACGAAGCGGCACGTGCCCATCCAGCTCGTCGCGCCGATCACGATCATGATGTTCCAGATCGACGGCGGCAGCAGCGCGACCACCGTGAGGATCAGGAAGAAGGTGGGGAAGCAGAGCATCACGTCGGTGAAGCGCATGATCAGCGCGTCGATGCGCCCGCCGTAGAAGCCGGCGAGCCCGCCCAGCACGAGGCCGATCACCAGCTCGATCGAGACCGCGACGAAGCCGATCGACAGCGAAACGAAGGAGCCCTGGAGCATGCGCGCGAAGACGTCGCGCCCGAGGTCGTCCGTGCCGAGCAGGTAGCGCCCGAAGGCGGGCAGCTGCTCGGGCATCCCCTGGGCGTGCGCCGCGGCCAGCGGGGGCAGGAGCTTCTCGGGCAAGCGCACCAGGTTCGGATCGAACACCACCACCCACTCGGTGAACAGCTTGCCGAGCAGCGCGGTCACGAGCAGCGCCACCAGCACGACGAGGCCGGCCATGGCGAGCCGGTCGCGCCGCAGCTGGCGCCAGACCTCGCCCTTGAGCGAGAGCGTCGGCGTGTGCTGCGCGGTGGCGGCGGCCATCCCTACTCCAGCCGGATGCGCGGATCGACGACCGCGTAGAGCAGATCCGACAGGAACGTGCCCGCGAGCGTGAGCGCCGCAGCGAAGAAGTTGATCGTCAGGATGAGCGGGAAGTCGCGCGCCAGGATCGCGTCGTAGCCGAGCCGGCCGAGCCCGGGCCAGGCGAACAGCTGCTCGATGATGACGGAGCCGCCGATCAGCCCGGGGATCAGGAAGCCGAACAGCGTGACGAACGGCAGCAGCGCGTTCCGCAGCGCGTGGCGATAGATGACGCGCTCCTCCGGCAGGCCCTTCGCACGCGCGGTGCGCACGTAGTCCTGCGCCACCACCTCGAGCATCTGCGAGCGCACGTAGCGCGAGAGCAGCGCGATGCCGCCGAGCGCGGCGATCAGCGACGGGATCGCGAGATGCCACAGCCGATCCATCGCGATGCGCAGGCCGGAGACCTCATCGAGGCCGAAGGTGCGCATGCCGATCACCGGTAGCTGGAAGCGGTTCACGACCCACAGGATCGACGAGGTACGCCACCACGTACCCCGGCACCGAGATCAGGAAGTACGCGAGGAAGGTGGTGGCGCGGTCGTAGCCGGAGCCGCGCTTCACGGCCGCGCGGATGCCCACCGGGAACGCGAAGGTCCAGATGATGACGATCTCCAGCAGGAAGAGCGGCAGCGAGTTCAAGAAGCGGCTCCAGATCCGCGACAGCACGGGCTCGCCGTTCTGGAACGAGCGCAGCTCACCGGTCGCGAGGTCCTTCACCCAGTACCCGTATTGCGCGTAGAGCGGCTCGTCGAGGTGGAAGGCCGCCCGGATGCGCGCGATGTCCTGCGGCTTCATGCGCGGGTTCATCGGATCCACCTGGCTCGGCTCGCCGGGCGCGAGATGCACCACGGCGAAGGCGATCACCGAGACCACGAACAACAGCACGATGCGCTGCGCGATCGCCCGCGTGAGGAAGCTCGCCATGCTCAGCCTCCCGTCTCGAACACGGGATCGCTCGCGAGCTTGCGCCAGCGCTCGAAGTAGAAGGTGAGCGAGCCCGCAACGGGCTCGATCGGGCGGTAGTGCTCCTTCCCGTCGGCGTCGCGGTCCACGATCACCATGCGGCGGTCGAGCACCGAGGTGGCGCGCGAGGCGAACAGGAACGTGAAAGGTTGGTCCGCCGCGATGCGCTCGTGCAGGCGGTGCGCCAGCGCGAGGCGCACCTCGGGGTCGTACTCCTCGCGGATGCGCTCGATCAGCGCGTCGGCCTCCGGGCTCTTGTACCCGCTGAAGTTGAGCTGGTACTTCCCCGCCTGGCTCGAGTGCCAGATCTGGTAGAGATCGGGATCGAGCGCGCCGCCCGACCAGCCGAGCACCACCGCGTCGAACTCGCCGGGGTTCACGAACTCCTCGAGGAACACCGTCCACTCGAAGGCCTGCGTGGCGACGTCGATGCCGAGCTTCTTCCACGCATCCTGCGCGACGGTCATGATCGCCTTGCGCGCGTTGTTGCCGTTGTTCGTGATCAGCTTGAACGCGAGGCGCTCGCCGTCCTTCTGCAGGATGCCGTCGGGCCCCGGCCGCCAGCCGGCTTCGGCGAGCAGGCGCTTCGCGCCCTCCGGGTCGTACGGCACGAGCTGGGTGTCCCGGTTGTAGAAGACCGTGCTCGCATAGTACGGACCCGAGACGCGCTGCCCTTCGCCGTACAGCACGTACTGGATCAGCGCATCGACGTCGATCGCCATCGCGAGCGCGCGGCGCACACGCACGTCCTGGAACAGCGGCCTCCGCAGGTTGTAGGCGATGTAGCTGTACGAGTTCGTCACCGTCGAGACCGCGCGGTAGCGCGGGTCGGCGCGATAACGCGCCACCTGATGCGGCTGCGCCGCGTACGCATCCACCACGCCAGCGCGGAACTCGAGCTCCTGGGTGAGCGTGTCGGGGATCGTGCGGAAGGTGACGCGCTCGAACTCGGGCGGCCCCTTCCAGTAGTCGTCGTTGCGCACGAGCTCGACGCGCTCGTCGCGCTCCCACTTCACGAAGCGGAACGGGCCGGTCCCGACGGGCGCCTGGTTCATCTCCGACTGGCGCACCGAGAACTGCTCGCGCGCGGCGCCGGTGATCCCGCGCCGGTCCATCTCGCGCGCGAGCGCCGCCGCGTTCAGCCGGTGCTCGGGGAGGATGCCCATGTACACCCACTCTGTGATCGCGGGCGAGTAGAGCCGCTTGTAGACGACGCGCACCGTGAAATCGTCGACGATCTCGACCGCCTTCACGGGCTCGAAGGAGGAGGAGCGCGGCGAGGCGTTCTTCGGGTCGATGATCGCCTGATAGGTGAACAGCACGTCGCGCGCGTCGAACGGGTCGCCGTCGTGGAAGCGCACGCCGTGCCGCAGGTGGAAGGTGACGATCGGATTGTGCTCGAGAAGCGGCAGCAGCTCGGGCAGATGCGCCGCGAGCGCCTCGGGCGCCAGCTGGGTAGCGGGATGGACGCGCGCCGCGAGCCCGGCCGGATCCAGCAGCGCGCGCCCGAGCACCGGCGCGAGCGTCTCGAACAGCTCGGGCCGCACGCGCGCGAGCGTGAGCTTCACGCGCGGCGGCACGTCCACCCGCACGGCGATGCGCTCCTCCTTCGGCTGGCCCGCGTCGTCCACCGAAACCAACGACAACTCGCTGTTGCGCTCCTCAGCGGCGAGCGGCTCGACCGCGCGCACCTCGCTCGCGAGCGGCCCCGCGGCCAGCGCCGCGCGGATGCGCTCGGCGACGCGCGCCGCGGTGGCCGGGGCGCCGTCGGGCAGCTCCCGCCCGGGAGGCACGAGGAGCGTCGCCTCCTCGTGGAGCTCCCAGCGCTCGGCGAGCTTCGCGCGCGGCTGGAGGTTCTCGTCGACGTCGAGCAGCGTGTCGAAGACGAGGTTCTCCACCTCCGAGGCTGCGCTGTCGGCCGAGAGCATCGGGTTCAGCAGCTGCGGGTCGCCGATCACGCCCTCGATGTACGTCGTGAGCCGCTTCGGATTGGCCGTCGCCTGCGTCTCGTAGCGCGGCACCCAGAACGCCGACTGCAGCAGCAGCGCGATCACGACCAACGGGACGACGATCAGCCAGCGCCTCGTGGTCACGCCGCGTGCGCGGCGCGGAATCGTCTCACCGCGGCCTCCCCCCGGCGCGGGAGCTTAACGGGTGCCGAGCCCCAGCCGAAAGAGCGCCGGATCGAGCTCGGGCTCGAGCTCGACCTGGCGGTACTCGAGCACGAGGCGCGCCTTCGCTTCCGGCAGCTCGAGCTCGAGCCGATGCGGGAAGCCTTCCGCCCGCCAGTCGCTCCAGCGCGCGGCGAGGGCGTCGCGCTCGCCCGGGTGGAAGCGGAGCGCGATCAGGCGGC
The DNA here is from genome assembly GCA_963716895.1 of uncultured delta proteobacterium. Lineage (GTDB taxonomy): Bacteria > Myxococcota_A > UBA9160 > UBA9160 > UBA6930 > JBFIYM01. The sequence goes on along the minus strand of CAVQUJ010000007.1, from coordinate 109,725 downwards.
CCTCCGCATCGAAGGCGAGCGTCTGGTCGGGCCAGCCGAGCGTGAGCACGCCCGCCTCGTCCTCGGCGGCGCTCGACGCCGGCTCTTCGGGCGGAAGCGGCGCCGCGAGCAGCAGCCCGACCGCGGCCTCCGGCGTGACGGGCAGGCCCGCGGCTTCTTCGAGCACGCCGGGATGCACGGGGCCCTCTTCGCGCACCGGGCCCTCGGCGCGATAGAGCTCGTAGCGGACGCCGTCCGTGGCGAGCACGAGCACGCGCTGCTGGAGCAGGCCGAGCACCTCGACACGAAGGCTCGCGGGCCGCGACACGAGGAGCAGCTGGCTCGAGAAGCCGCCGCCCTGCGGTCCCGTGCTCTCGGCACGCGCGGTCGCGCGCAAGGTGTGGCGCTCGTTCGCGAGCTCCCGCAAGGCCGCCACCCGCAGCGCCGGCCGCGGATCGTCCGCGGCGAGCGGTCGCAGGGCCGGGACCCCCGGCACCGTTCGGCAACCGGCGAGCGCGAGAGCTGCGAGGAGAGCGACCGCAAGCGCGCGATCTCTCACTTCTTGCGGAGCTCCTGGCGCAGCTTCTCGAGCTTCTGCTGCAGCTCGGGCTGCTCGGCGGCGCGCGGCTCGAGCCGCACCGCCTCTTCGTAGCGATCGAGCGCGAGCTTCTTCTGGCCGAGCGCGAGATGCACGTCGCCGAGATGCTCCGAGATCACGGGATCTCCGCCGGTGAGCTTCGCTGCCCGCTCGAGCTCCTCGGCCGCGCGCCCGAGCCACTGCTTCGCCTCGGCGACGTTGCCCGCCGCGAGCAACGGCCGCGCGCGCATGTAGTAGACCCAACCCAGGCTGTCGGTGATGTACCCGTCGTCGGGCTTGAGCTCGAGCGCGCGCGCGATCATGGCCTCGGCCTCGTCGAGGTTCTCGCCGCGCTCGGCGAACGTGTAGCCGACGTAGTTGAGCGCTCCGGCGTGGTCGGGATTCAGGCCGAGGACGATCCGCATGTAGCGGATCGCCTCCTCCACGTTCTTCGCCTCGCCCTGGATGACGCCGATGTTGTAGAGCACCTCGGCGTCCTGGGGCGCCTCGGCGAGCAGACCCTCGAGGAACGCGATCGCGCCCGGCACGTCGCCGCTCTTGGCCTGCAGACTCGCGGCGTAGAGGTCGAGCGGCCGGCTCGGCTCGACCTTCCGCGCCTTCTCCACCTCGAGGCGTGCGGCGTCGATCTCCCCGTTCTGCTCGTGGATCCCGGCCACCTGCACGCGCGAGTCCGCGTAGCGCTCGTGCTCGGGCGGGATGCGATCGAAGGCGGCGATGGCCTCGTCGTCCTTGCCCAGCTTGCGCTGCACGACGCCGAGGAAGTAGGCGATCTCGTGCTGCTCCGGCTGCTGGACGAGCGCGCCCTGGAAGCGGCGCTCGGCGGCCGCGAGGTCGCCCGCCTCGTAGCTCCGGAAGCCGAGCTGGAGCTGCGTGCGCAGATCGTCGGGATACGCCTTCTCGATCCGCTCCAGCGTCTTCGTCGCCTCTTCTTCCTGACCGAGCGCGCTCTGCGCGTCGGCGAGCGCGAGGAGCGTGGCGTGGTGATCGGGATGGACGACGAGGATCTCGCGGTAGATGCCGATCTCGCCCACGCGGTCGCCGCGCTCGCGGCGGCTGCGCGCGAGCGCCCCGATAGAGCGCGAGCTCGCCGGGGTTCGCCGCGAGGCCGCGCCGCAGCACCGCCTCCGCGCCCGGCGCGTCGCCCATGCGCTCCGTCACCTCGGCGAGCGCGATGTAGCCGCGCGCCGAGTCGGGCTCCTGTTGGATCAGCCACTCGGCGACCGCCTTCGCTTCGTTGTTGCGCTCGCCCTCGAGCCAGATGCCGAACAGCAGCACCGCGGCGTCGGTGGAGACCGGCTTGCCCTCGGCGTTCTGGAGCACGCGCGCCGCGGACTCGGGCTCGCGCCGGATGCGATACAGGCTGCCCAGGAAGAGGCGCAGGCCCTCGTCGTCGGGCTCGAGCTCGAAGGCGCGCTCGGCGTAGACCAGCGCGTCGGTGAGGCGCTCCTCGCGCGCCGACAGCTCGGCCAGGCGCTTCAGCAGGAAGACCGCCTGCGGATCCTTCCGCAGCGCGCGCTCGTAGGCCTCTCGCGCCTCGGGGTAGCGCTGGTCCATCTCGAGCTCCTGGCCGACCAGGAAGTCGAGCTCGGGCGGCGCATCGGCCGGGGGCACCTCGCTGCGCGGGCGCGCAGAGAGGCCGGCGCAGCCCATGCGGCAGCGCGAGGGCGGCGAGCATCGCGACGGCTCTCCGCTTCACCTGCCCATCCTCCCGCGCTGCGACGGCTCTATCGGCGCCCCTGGGCCGAGAGGTAACCCTTCCCTTCCAGGTAGGCGACCAGGCCGCTCGACGCTCTCCGCGACGCTCTGCTTCGCGGTGTCGAGCACGAGCTCGGGCGCCTCGGGCTCCTCGTAGGGCGCCGAGATGCCCGTGAACTCGGGGATCTTTCCCGCGCGCGCCTGCTTGTAGAGGCCCTTCGGATCGCGGCCCTCGCACGTCCCGACGTCCGCCGCCACGTAGACCTCGACGAAGTCGCCCGGCGCGAACAGCGCGCGCGCCGCCGCGCGATCCGCGCGGTACGGCGAGATGAACGAGGTGAACGCGATCACGCCGCAGTCGGTGAAGAGCTTCGCCACCTCGGCGATGCGGCGGATGTTCTCGGTGCGGTCGGCGGGCGAGAAGCCGAGGTTCTTGTTCAGGCCGTGGCGCACGTTGTCGCCGTCGAGCACGTAGGCGAGCTTGCCGCGCCTCACGAGCTCCGCTTCCACCGCGACCGCGATCGTGGACTTGCCGGAGCCGGACAGGCCGGTGAGCCAGACCGTGGCGCCGCGCTGGCCGAGCACGGCCTCGCGCTCGGGGCGCCCGACCTGGCCGCCGTGCCAGGTGATGTTCGTCGCCTTCTGCTCCGCCATGCGTCCTCCGGAAAGCCGCCGAGCTTAGCGGCCGACCCCTGCCGCCGCCCTCTCGCCGCGCAGCCGGCGCACCTCGGTCACGATGCGCTCCACCGCGCGCTCGACGTCCTCCGTGCGCGTGCCGCGCCCGAGGCCGACGCGCACCGCGCTGCGCGCGCGTTCCGCCGAGAGGCCGAGCGCCGCGAGCACGTGCGAGGGCTCGGGGCGCGCCGAGCTGCAGGCCGAGCCCGTCGAGAGCGCGACGTCCTCGAGCTGCGCGAGCAGCGCGTCGGCCTCGATGCCCTCGAACGACACGTTGAGGTTCGCCGGCAGACGGCCGGCAACCGGCCCGTTGCGCGCGACACCGGGCAGCTCGCGGCAGAGCGCCTCGAACATGCGATCGCGGAGGGCCGCGAGCCGCGCGGCCTCGGCCTCGCGCTCCGCGCTGCGCGAGGTTCACCGCCTCTGCGAAGCCGACGAGCAGCGGCACGGGCAGCGTGCCGGAGCGCAGCCCGCGCTCCTGTCCGCCGCCGAACAGGATCGGCTCGAGCCGCAGCCGCGCGCCGCTCCGCCGCCGGCGCCGCACGTAGAGCGCGCCCACGCCCTTCGGGCCGTAGAGCTTGTGCGCCGAGCACGAGAGCAGGTCGATGCCGAGCGCCTCGACGTCGAGCGGAATCTTGCCGACGGCCTGCGCGGCGTCGCTGTGGAAGAGCACGTCGCGCTCGCGCGCAGACGCGCGCGATCTCCGCGAGCGGCTGGAGCGTGCCGACCTCGCCGTTCGCCGCTCCGACGGAGACGAGCACGGTGCGCGGCTCGATCGCCTTCGCGACGTCGGCGGGATCGACGCGCCCCTCGCCGTCGACCGGCAGCAGCGTGAGGCGCGCGCCGCGGCGCGCGAGCGCGCGCGCGGTGTCGAGCACCGCGGCGTGCTCGGTGGCGACGCTGACGAGGTGGTCGCCCGACTCCGCGTGCGCCGCGAGCGCGCCTTGGAGCGCGAGGTTGTCGCTCTCGGTGGCGCCGCTCGTGAAGACGATCTCGCGCGGGTCGCGCGCGCCGAGCGCCTCGGCGATCCGCTCGCGCGCGAGCTCGACTGCGGCCTCGGCGCGCCAGCCGTAGCGGTGCGTGCGACTCGCGGCGTTGCCGAAGTCCTGGCTCCAGTACGGCGCCATGGCCTCGACCACGCGCGGATCGACGGGGGTGGTGGCGTGGTGGTCGAGGTAGATCGGCTGGCGGGGCGCCTCACGCAGAGAACGACTGCCCGCAGCCGCAGGATTCCTTGGCGTTCGGGTTCTGGATCTTGAAGCCCGACTCCATCAGCGAGTCCACGTAGTCGAGCGTGGTGCCGACCAGGTAGAGCGCGCTCTTCTCGTCGATCACGACCCGCACACCGGCCGCCTCGATCTCGTGGTCGCTCTCCTTGCGCTGCGTCGTCGAACATCAGCTGGTACTGGAGGCCGGAGCAGCCGCCGCCCACCACCTTCATGCGCAGCGCGTGCGATGTGGCCTTGCCGTCCTGATCGAGCAGGCGCTTGATCTGGCTGGCGGCGGCCTCGGTCACGGTCACGAGCGACATCGCTGCGAATCCTCCTGGGCCGGAACGGGACGAGCATAGCGTCCGAGGCATTTCGGACCAGACCGGTCTTGATCAATCACCCGCGGGGGCAGAGCCAGAGGAACACCTCGCGGTTGCCCTTCGGGCCGGCGAGCCGGCTCTCGGCCTCGCCGCGCGCCGCGTAGCCCAGCGTCTCGGCCGCCTCGCGCACGCGCGCGACCGCGGCGGCGCGGTCGGCGTCGTCCCGCACCACGCCGCCCTTGCCCACCCGCTCGCGGCCGACCTCGAACTGCGGCTTCACCAGCACGAGCAGCTCGGCGCGCGGCGCGAGCGCGGCGCACGCGCCGGCAGCAGCAGCGTGGCGGAGATGAACGACGACGTCGATCGTCACGAGCTCGACCGGCTCGGGCACGTCGGCCGGCCGCGAGCGTGGCGCGCGTTCGTGCGCTCGAGCACGCCGCACGCGCGGGTCGTCGCGCAGCCGGACGTCGAGCTGCCCGTAGCCGACGTCCACCGCGACGACCTGCGTCGCGCCGTGCTGGAGCAGGCAGTCGGTGAAGCCGCCGGTCGAGGCGCCGAGGTCGAGGCACACCTTGCCGGCCGGGTCGACGCCGAGGTCGTCGAGCGCGCCCGCGAGCTTGTCGCCGCCGCGCGAGACGTAGCGGCGCGTCGGCGCCGCGCAGGCGCACCGTCGCCGCGAGCGGCACGCGCGTGGCCGGCCTTCGTCGACCGGCGCGTCGTCCACGAGCACGCGGCCGGCGAGGATCAGCGCCTGCGCCTGCGAGCGCGTCGGTGCGAGGCCCTCGCGCACCACCCGCTCGTCGAGACGTTCCTTCGCCTTCGCCACGCGCGAACGCTAGCGAGCGCGCGCGCGGCCCGGAGCTGCTGCTTCGCCGAGAGCGCATCAGACGGTCGAAGACGCGTGCCCGGCGACGGGAGTGATTCGTGAGATTCGCTCTAGTTCCGGCCGTAGATCCTCGGCCGCTCGAAGCGGAAGAAGCCGTCCCGCTCCTCCGCCTCGATCGTCGGAGCCTCGGCGCCGAAGTACTCCTCGCGCAGCGCGCGCAGCTCCGCCGTGAGAGCGTCGCCCTCGAAGGTGGCCGCGAGCCGCGCGCGCTCCTGCATGTAGGCGCGCCCGTTCTGCCAGCGCGCCTCGTGCCGCTCGTCGACCGCCTCCATGCGCGCGATCTCTTCGTCGTCGTAGCCGAGCTCGCGCCGGATGTGCGCGAGCCTCCGCGAGCTACCGGCCCGCCAGCTCCCGCAGCGCGCGCGCGATGCCGGCCGCGTCGAGGCCGAGCGGCGCGCGCTGCTGCGTCGGGGTCGCCGTGCTCGATCGGGTGATCGGGCAGCGCGAGGCAGCGCACCGGCATCGTCACGCCCGCCTGCGCCAGCGCCTCGAGCACGGCGCTGCCGAAGCCGCCCTGCGCGGTGTGCTCCTCGACCGTCACCAGCCGCGCGCACCGCCGCGCGAGCGCGACGATGCGCGTCGGCGTCGAGCGGCTTCGCGAAGCGCGCGTTCAGCACCGCCACCGAGATGCCGTCCGCGCCGAGCTCGGCCGCCGCCTCGAGCGCCGGGTGCACGACGGTGCCGAGCGCCACGACGAGCGAGGTCGTCGCCGTCGCGCAGCAGCTCCGCCTCGCCGATCGGGATCGTCTTCACCTCGGGGTCGAGCGGGACGCCGAAGCCGTCGCCGCGCGGGTAGCGCACCGCCGCGGGCCCGGGGTACTCGACCGCGGTCTTCAGCATGTGGCGCAGCTCGTTCTCGTCCTTCGGCGCCATCACCACCATGTTGGGCAGCGTGCGCAGGTACGCGACGTCGTAGAGGCCCTGGTGCGTGGCGCCGTCGGCGCCGACCAGGCCGGCGCGGTCGATCGCGAACGTCACGTCGAGGTTCTGCACGCAGACGTCGTGCACGACCTGGTCGTAGGCGCGCTGCAGGAAGGTCGAGTAGATCGCCGCCACCGGCTTCATGCCCTCGGACGCGAGCCCGGCGGCGAAGGTGACGGCGTGCTGCTCGGCGATGCCGACGTCGTAGAAGCGGTCGGGGAACGCCTTCTGGAAGCGGTCGAGGCCGGTGCCGTCGGGCATCGCGGCGGTGATCGCGACGATGCGCGGGTCGTCCTTCGCGAGCCCGATCAGCGTGTCCGCGAACACGACCTGGTACTTGGGATGGCCCGGCTTGCTCGGCGCGAACTTGCCGGACTCGACGTCGAACTGCCCGACGCCGTGGTACTTGAACGGGTCCTGCTCGGCCGGCTCGTAGCCGTAGCCCTTGGCGGTGATCGCGTGGACCAGGATCGGGCCGTCGCCCGCCGCGCAGCATCGCGCGCACGTTCTCGAAGGTCTCGAGCAGCACGTCCATGCGGTGGCCCTGGATCGGCCCGACGTAGCGGAAGCCGAGCGCCTCGAAGAGCAGGCCCGGCGAGAAGAAGACCTTCAGCGACTCCTCGGCCTTCTGCGCCCAGTGCAGCATGTCGCCGGGCAGCGAGGTGAGGAACTCCTTCGCCCAGCCCTTCATGCGCCGCACCATCGGCGCCGAGAGCTTGCGCGAGAGGTACGACGAGAGCGCGCCGACGTTGGGCGAGATCGACATCTCGTTGTCGTTCAGCACCACCACGAGGTTGCTGCTGGCGCAGGTCGCCGGCGTGGTTCAGCGCCTCGAAGGCCATGCCCGCCGTCATGCCGCCGTCGCCGATCAGCGCGATCGCGCAGTCCGGCTCGCCCTGGTGCTGGATGGCGCGCGCCATGCCGAGCGCCGCCGAGATCGAGGTGCCGGCGTGGCCGGCGCCGAAGTGGTCGCACGGCGACTCGGCGCGGCGCAGGAACTTGCCGATGCCGCCCTCCTTGCCGATGCGCTCGAAGCTCGCCGCGGCGGCCGGTCAGCATCTTGTGCGCGTAGCCCTGGTGGCCGACGTCGAGCACGAGGCGATCGCGCGGCGTGTCGAACACGTAGTGGATCGCGGTGATCAGCTCGACCGCGCCGAGGCTCGACGCCAGGTGGCCGCCGGTCTTCGAGACGCGTCTCGACGATCTCCGCGCGCAGCTCCTCGGTGACCTGCGGCCATCCGCTCGCGCGGCAGCCGGCGCAGGTCGGCGGGGCTCGCGATGCCGTCGAGAAGCGAGCGGTCTGCCCGCGCTCATCGATCCCTCCGCACCGCGTAGCGCGCGAGCTCGCGCAGCGGCTCGGCCCGCGCGCCGAGCCGGTCGATGCGCTGCGAGCGCTCCGCGCCAGCAGCGCCTCGGCGCGCGCGCGCGCCGCCGGCCGCGCCGAGCGGCGCGCACCAGCGAGCAGGCGCCGTCGTCGTCCGCGTCGAGCAGGTCGTCGGCGATCTGGAAGGCGACGCCGACGTCGAGCGCCGAAGCGGCGCAGGCGCGCGATGCAGCGCGGCGTCGGCGCCGCCGAGCCGCGCGCCGCCGGCGACCGCCGCCGCGAACAGCGCCGCCGGTCTTGCGCGCGTGCACGGCCTCGATCGCCGCCGCGTCGGCGGCGCGTCGCGCCGCGAACGCGAGGTCGTCCGCCTGCCCGCCGACCAGCTCGCGCGAGCCCGCCGCGTGCGCCAGCTCGGCGCAGCGCGCCGCGGCGTCGCGCCGGCGCCGCGGCCAGCACCTCGAACGCCAGCGCCAGCAGCGCGTCGCCGGCCAGCACCGCCGTCGCCTCGCCGAAGGCCACGTGCACGGTGGGCCGCCCGCGCCGCTCGTCGTCGTCGTCCATGCACGGCAGGTCGTCGTGCACGAGCGAGTAGGTGTGGACCAGCTCGACCGCGCCGGCCACCGCGCAGCGCGCGCGCGGGCGCGCGCGCCCACCGCCTCGCACGCCGCGAAGCGCAGCGCCGGGCGCAGGCGCTTGCCGCCCGGGAAGAGCAGGTGGCGCATCGCCGCGTGCAGCGGCGCCGGCGCCTCGTCCGCGCGCGGGCAGCGCCGCCTCGAGGTAGCGGCTCGACGCAGCGCGGCGCGCTCCGCCAGGTAGCCGGGCGCGTCCATCAGACGCCCGGCTCTCCGCCGTCCGTCGGGCCGGAAGGGCCGGTGGCGGCGCCGTCGCGGCCCGCCGCCCACCAGCAGCTCGATGCGTCGCTCGGCGCGCCTCGAGCTCGGCGCTGCAGCGGCGCGACAGCGTCACGCCCTCCTCGAAGGCCGCGAGCGCCTGCTCGAGCGGCAGCTCGCCCCGCTCGAGCCGCTCGACGATCGCTTCGAGCCGCTCGAGCGCGGTCTCGAAGCGAGGGCCCCTCGGCGGCCGCCGGCGCTGCGGTGCGTGCCATCGGGGCGACAGTAACGCTTGGTCCTCCGCCTCGCGTCACGCTCGCTGCGCGCCCGCGGACGCGCGCTTGCGGCGTGCGCCGGGAACAGGTCGCGCGCCTCAGCCGACCTTCGTCACCGTCGCGTCGAGCTCGCCCTCGGCGAGGCGCAGGGTGAAGGCGTCGCCGGGCGCGACGTCGCTCGCGCGGCGGAGCACCTGGCCGGACGGGAGCCGCGCGCGAGCGCGTAGCCGCGGCCGAGCACGGCGAGCGGCGAGAGCGCGTCGAGGTGCGCGGCGAGCGCGGCGAGGCGCTCGCGGCGCAGCGCGACCGCATGCGCGCCGTCGCGATCGAGCGCGCGCGAGAGCGTCGCGAGCCGTGCGCGGCGGGCGCGCGAGCCGGCGCGCCCGGCGCGTGCGCGCGCAGCGCGCCGCCGAGCGCGCGAGGCGCGCGCGCCCGCGCTCGCGAGCGGCGCTCCGGCCGCGCCGCGAGCCGGCGGCGGAGCGCGCGCGCCCGATCGAGCCAGGCGCTGCGGTCGGGCAGCGCCAGCGCCGCCGCGGCCGAGGGCGTCGGCGCGCGCACGTCGGCCGCGAGGTCGGCGATCGTGACGTCCACCTCGTGGCCGACGCCCGCCACGACCGGCACGCGCGACGCCGCGATCGCGCGCGCCACGCGCTCGCTGTTGAAGGGCCGCAGGTCCTCGAGCGAGCCGCCGCCGCGCACGAGCAGGATCACGTCCACGTCGGGCGACGCGGCCGAGCGCGGCGAGCGCCGCCGGCGATCTCGTCCTCGGCGCCGTCGCCCTGCACGCGCGCCGGCGCGATCAGGAGCGGCGATGCGCCGGCAAGCGCCGGCCGCTCACCTGGATCACGTCGCGCAGCGCCGCGCCCGAGGGCGAGGTCACCACGCCGACGCGGCGCGGCCACGCCGGCAGCGCGCGCTTGCGCGCCGGGTCGAACAGCCCCTCGGCCTCGAGCCGCGCGCGCAGCTGCTCGAAGGCGAGCTGGAGCGCGCCCTGCCCGCGCGGCTCGATCTGGCGCACGATCAGCTGGAGGTCGCCGCGCGGCTCGTAGACGCGTGACCTCCGCCGTCGACCACGCACCTCGAGCCCGTCCTCGGGATCGAAGGGCAGGCGCCGGCGGCGCTGCGGAACAGCGCCGCGCGCAGCTGCGCCGTGCGTCGTCCTTCAGCGTGAAGTAGCAGTGGCCGGACGGCGCGCGGCGCAGGTTCGCTGATCTCGCCCGACGACCCAGACGCGGCCGACGCGTTCCTCGAGCAGCTCGCGCAGCCCGCCCACCAGCTCGACGACCGCGGAACGCGCGCGGCCGGTCGCCGTCGCTGCCCGCGCGTCGGTCGTCGCGGCACGCGGCGCGCCTACGGCGCGGCTGCGGCGCGGCGGCCTCGGCCGTCTGCGCGGCGCTGCGGCCGGCGGCGCGGAAGCGGTCGAAGTACGTCCAGCTCTTCAGCACCTCGACGCGCGCGCTCGAGCTGGACGTCGGGCCTCGGCGCGCTCGCCGCGGCCTTCGCCGCGGCGGCCGGCGGCGCTTCGTGCCGGCCGCGTCCTTCTGCGTGAAGTGACCCTCGAGATCGCTCCTCGCGAACGCCGCTGCTGCCGCCTCGGTTTCCGGCGCGCCGAGGTCATCTCGGTGCGGCTGGCCGACCTCGATGTCCGGGCGCGATGCCGACCTCCTGGATCGAGCGACCGGACGGCGTGTAGTAGAGCGCCGTGGTGAGGCGCAGGCCCGAGCCGTCCTCGAGCGGGTAGACCGTCTGCACGGAGCCCTTGCCGAAGGTCGTGCGTGCCGAGCACCAGCGCGCGGTGCTGGTCCTGCAGCGCGCCCGCCACGATCTCCGAGGCGCTGGGCGCTGCCCGCGTTCACGAGCACCGACGATCGGGTAGTCCGGCTCCTCGCCGTCGGGCTGCGGCGCGGAACTCCTGGCGCTGCGCCGTCGACGCGGCCCTTCGTGTAGACGATCAGCCCGTCGCGAGAGCCAGTCGTCGGCGACGCGCACCGCCTGGTCGAGCAGGCCGCCCGGGTTGTCGCGCAGGTCGAGCACCAGCCCCTCGAGCGGCTTGCCGCCGTTCTGCTTCGCGCAGCTTCTCGAGCTGCTCGCTGCAGGTCGTCGGCGGTGCGCTCCTGGAACGAGCGCAGCCGCACGTAGCCGTAGCCGGGCTCGAGCAGCTGCCCGTCGACCGAGACGACCTTCACCACGTCGCGCTGGATCGTGAAGGGCTGCGGCTTCTCGAAGCCCTCGCGGAAGATCTCGATCGTGATCGCGGTGCCGCTGCTTGCCGCGCATCAGCGTGACGGCCTCGAAGCAGGTCCATGTTCTTGGTGGAGCGGCAGGGCTCCTTCCAGTCCGCCGGCCGCTCGGTCGGGCAGATCGCGACGATCTGGTCGCTGCGGGCGGATGCCGGCCTTGCGCGGCCGGCGTGCCCTCGATCGGCGACACCACCTCGATGAAGCCGTCGCGGCGCTTGCTGATCTCGATGCCGAGCCCGTGGAACTCGCCGCGGGTGTCGATCTGCATCTCCTTGTGGGCCTCGGGGTCGAGGTAGGAGGAGTGCGGATCGAGCTCTGCCAGCATGCCGCGCACCGCGCCGCGGATCAGGTCGCGACTCGTCCACCTCGCTCGACGTAGTTGTCGCGCACGATGCGCAGCACGCTGCTGAAGAGCGAGAGGTCCTCGTAGCGCGTGGCGGCGTAGCTGCGCTCGCTCGCGACCACCGAGAACACGAGGCCGCGCCGCGGCCAGCGCCGAGCGCGAAGCCGAGCACGAAGCGGACGGACGGGCATCGAGCGGCTCCTGCTCCAGGCCCGAGCTCGCTCGCAGCGGCTTCGACGGACCGTGGCAGCGCGACGGGCAGTCTATAGCTCCGGGCGCGCAGCGGAGCCAGTCGGCGGGATCGAGCGCCTCGGCGCCGTGGCGGATCTCGAAGTAGAGGCGCGGCCCGGTGAGCGAGCCCGTCTCGCCGACGTTGCCGATCGCGTCGCCGCCGGCGAGCACGTCGCCGACGGCGACGCGCGATCTCGTCGAGATGACCCGACACGCTGAAGTAGCCGTCGCCGTGGTCGAGGATCACCATGCGGCCGTAGCCGCGGAACCAGCCGGCGAAGCGCACCTCGCCGGCCGCCACGGCGTGCACCGGCTCGCCGCGCGGCGACCGCGAAGTCGACGCCCTTGCGGAAGGTCTCGGTGCGGTACTCCGCGTCGAGCACGCGGCCGAAGCCGCGCAGCACGCGGCCCGTCGACGGGCGGCGCGAGGCGGCCCGCGCTGCGCTCGCGAAGGGCGTCGCGCCCGGCCGCGGCGCCGGCCGGCGTGCGCGGCGCAGGCCTGCGAGCTTGGCCTCGAGCGCGCGCGCCGCCGCCTCGAGCTCGTTCAGCAGCGGCGCGCTCGCGCGCGCGGTCGCGCCGCACGTCCTGGAGCAGGACGCGGCGCGCGCGTGCGCTCGCTCCTCCGCCTGCCGGCGCGCCGCGCCAGCAGCGCGGCCTGCGCCTCGCTGCGGTGCACCGCCGCGCGCGGTCGGCCGCGATGCGCGCGACCGCGAGCTCGTTGCGCTCGTCCGTGAAGCGCGCGAGCAGCTTCTGGTCGTGGTCGAGCAGCAGCTGGAGCGCCTGGATGCGCGCGAGCGGCTCGCGCAGGCTGCCCGCCGAGAACACCACCGCGACCGGGCCGAGCTCGCCCGCCTTGTAGAGCGCCACCGCGCGCCGAGCGATCAGCTCGCGCGTCTCGGCGAGCCGCGTCTTCACGCCCGCGAGCTCCGCCTCGCGCGGCGTTCGCGTCGCGCGACGCCGAGCCCGCCTCGCGCCTCGGCGTGCGCCAGCGCCACGGCGAGCTCGCGCGCCGCGGCGTCCGACGGCTTCGATCGCCTCGAACAGCCCGCGCTCCTGGCGCTCGAAGCGCGCCACGCGCTCGCGGCGCTGGCGCGATCGCGCGCTGGAGGCGCGCCAGCTCGTCCGCGCTCTGCGCGAGCGCCGGGCGCCGCCTGCGCGAGAACGCAGCGCCAGCGCCGCCAGCGCGGCGGCGGCGGCTCATGAGCGCCGCACCCGCAGCACCGCGGCCGCCGAGCCGCAGCCCGCCGAGCAGCGCGCCCACGCCGCACCAGCGCGAGCGCCTCGCGCCGAGTCGAAGAAGAGCGGCGCCGCGTTGCCGAGCAGCAGCTCGAGCCCCGCGCCGAAGCGCGCGCGCAGCACGTGGAAGCCCAGCGCGAGCGCCGGCGAGCGCGAGGAGCGCCGCCGACCGCGCCCTGCGAGCAGACCCTCGAGCAGGAACGGCGTCGCCACGAAGGCTGCGCCTGGCGCCGACCAGCGCGAGGATCTCGATCTCGTCGCGCCGCGCATAGACGGAGAGGCGGATCGTGTTCGCGACGATCAGCAGCGTGGCGAGCGCGAGCACCGCGCCGATCACGAGCGCGACGCCGCGCACCAGACGCGACCGCGCGCGCGTAGCCCTCGACCCACTCGTGCGCCGTAGCCGAGCTCCGCGACGCCGGGCAGCTCGCGCGAGCGCCGTCACGAGCGCGTCGAGCCCCGCGCGATTGCGCTGCTCGGGCACCAGCACGATCTCGAGCGAGGCGGGCAGCGGATTCTCGTCGAGGCCCGTCGAGCAGGCGAGGCGCGGCCGAACGGACTCGGCCCGGAAGCGCTCGAGCGCCTGCCTGCTTCGACACCCACGCCACGCGCTCGACGCCGGGCAGCTGCTGCACGCGCACGGCCAGCGCGCTCCTGCGCCTCGGCGCGGCAGCTCGTCCGCCAGATAGGCGGTGACGCGCACCTCCTCGTCCGAAGTGCGACGAGCACGCGCTCCATGTTCACGAGCAGCAGCGCGAACGACGCCGACCAGCAGCAGAGCACGAGCGCGATCGTGCCGGTGGCGATGGCGCTGGTGAGCGGGCTCGCGGCGAGGCCGCGCAGCGCCGCGGCGACGTCGCGCGAGCCGCGTGCGCGCGAGCGCTCACCGGCCGCCCACGCGCTGGTCCTCGACCAGCCGGCCGCCGTCGAGGCGGAGGCGCCGGCGCCCGTAGCGCTCGACCAGCGCGTGGTCGTGCGTGGCCACGAACACGGTCGTGCCGCGCGCGGCGGCCGCAGGCGATCAGGTCCATGATCTCGAGCGTGAGCTCGGGGTCGAGGTTCCCGGTCGGCTCGTCGGCGAGCAGGATCTCCGGGCTCGTTCACGAGCGCGCGCGCCAGCGCGACGCCGCTGCTGCTCGCCGCCCGAGAGCGCGAGCGGATGGTGGATGGCGGCGATGCTGGAGTCCGACGCGCTTCAGCATGGCGAACACGCGCGCCTTCCGTCGCGGCGCGGGCACGCCGATCACCTCGAGCGCCACGCCCACGTTGTCCTCGACCGTGCGGCGCGTGCAGCAGCTTGAAGTCCTGGAACACCACGCCGATGCGGCGCCGGAGCCGCGCGACGCCCGCGACGCCGAGCCGGCCGGTGTTGCGGCCGAGCACGAGGATCTGGCCCTCGCTCGGGCGCTCCGCCGCGAAGACGAGCCGCATCAGCGTGGTCTTGCCCGCGCCGGTCGGCGCCGGTCAGGAACGCGAGCTCGCCCTTCTCGCAGCTCGAGGCTCACGTCGCGCAGCGCCCAGCTGCCGGCCTGGTAGGCCTTCGAGACGTGGTACAGGCGCACCAGGCCGCCCGCTCCGGGCGGAGCCGGCTCCGCGAAGCCTCTCACGAAGCCGGTTTCTGGCGGCGCTTGCGCGCGTTCTCGACCAGGTAGTCGAGGATCACCTCGTCGAGGGGCTTCGCCGAGACGACGCTGTCGCCGAACGGGCGCGTGGCATCCTCGGAGGCGCCCGCCGGCTCGGGCTCGGCGGCGTGCGGCGCCGGCGGCTCGGTCGGCTCCTCGAGCGGCGCCGTGGCGGAGGGGCGCGTCGAGGAGGGGGTCTCGCGGTCTTCGAGCACCGCGCCGAGGCGCTCGCGGATCGCTCGCGTCGAACGAGCCCTTGCGCAGCTTCGTGAGCACGGCGCGGTGCTGGCTCTCCATCAGCTCGCGCACCCGCACCGGCAGATCCGACGCATCCAGGAACTCGGCGTAGCTCGACTTCTCGGAGAAGAGGATCGTGCCGCCGTGATAGAGATGCGTGATCACATGGGGATGCGCGCGCCCGCTGTCCTCGCTCTGCACGTGGAACAGGACACCGCGGTGGCGGACGTTCGTGTTGAAGCCCGGAAGCATCCCGCCACTCCCGAGGACGAGCGACGGCCGGCCAGTGTGCGGGACGCACCTGCCCTTGTCGACGACCGCCGCCGCCTCGAAAAATTCCCTGGCAGATCGGCGCGACGGCGCACTCGGCTGAAGCGGCCTCGCGCGCCGCGCGCGCAGCGAGCGGAGCGAGCCGGACCTTCTCTGAGCCGCGCCGCAAGCCCGGTTCCTCCGGGCGCGCAGCGAGCGGAGCGAGCGTAGGAACGAGTGAGCGCCGGCCCGGGCTGGGCGCCCGAGCCGGCGCGGTGGACGCCCGCGCTCGCTAGGGGCCGGCGCCCGAGGCGCACGAGGCCGAGCAGGCCGATGCCGAGCAGCGCCGCGCCCGTGGGCTCCGGCAGCGCGGCGACCCCGGGCGTCGGCGCTGCCGCGCCAGGAAGTCGGCGGCGTTGTCGTTCGTGTCCACGTTCGCGAAGCGCCGGGCCACGCTCTGGCCCGCGGCCGGATCGACCGCCGGCGCCCCTTCGCCCGCGATCACCTCGCCCGCCGCGAAGACGCCGTAGCCGAGCGCGTCGAGCACGCCCGCGGCGTTGCGCAGCACGCACCGAGTCGGGGCCGTTCTGGAAGTCGAAGTCGAGCAGCAGATCGGCGTCGGCTCACCGAGCTGGTGCCGGCGCTGGTGCGGTCGGCCACCACGAACAGGCCGTCGCGCCGAAGCTGCCGGACAGCGTGAGGGTGTGCGTGACGGTGCCGTCGGCCCCGTTCACGGCCTCGATCACGAGCCCGTCGAGCGAGGTGCCCGGCAGCTCCGTAGAGCTCGACGAAGCTCTGGCCGTCGTCGCTGCCGACCGCGTCGTAGAAGACCTCCGAGATCACCGGCAAGGCCGAGGCGGGCGCCGCGCCGAGCCCTGCCAGAGCGAGCGCCGCTCCCTGCACGAATTTCATGGTCGTTCCTCCTGAGAATCGGTTGCACGGGGCGAGGACGGTTCGGACCGCTGGCTCCACCAGCCGCCGGTCCAGGCGTCGAGGCCGGCCGCGAGCTCGCGCGCGCGGAGCGCGAGGCGCTCGGCCTCGGGGCTGTTCGGGTCGGGCAGCAGCGAGCGCTCGAGCAGCACGCGGCGGCGCTCGAAGTAGAGCTGGTCGATCTCGTCGAGCACTTCGTCGCGCAGCTCGATCAGCTCGCGCACCTCCTTGGAGACGTCGATCTCCTCGGGGTGGTAGACGGTGTCGCCGAGGTCCCATTGCAGCGTGGCGCCGAGGAGGAAGTCGCGCTGACTCTCGTGGGTTCGATCGACGAGCAGGTAGCGGCCGCCGGACGAGAAGACCGTGTCGTCGTGGTCCTCGTCGTGCGCGCGCCCGCCTCCGTAGTTGCCGTGCAGCTGGAGCTCGGGGAGGAAGCCGCGCCGCGCGACCCGGCGCTGGAAGCTGGCGAGGCGATCGCTGCCGAGGTCGAGGTAGCGGAGCGCGGCGCGCTGCACGGCGCCAATCTCCGGTTCACTACTGGTTCCTTCGTTCGCCTGCGGCTCGCTGCGCGCGCCGCGGGCTGCGGCTCGCTGCGCGCGCCGCCGGGCAGCGCGCGCTGCGGCGGAGGCGTGCGTCGGCAGCGAACACGCCGCGCGTGGTGGCGACGAAGACGCGCGCGCCGCTCGCGACGACGGCGCTGGCGGGGGCGCCGCCGCCGGCGCTCTCGACGCGGCGCCACGGGCCGGCGAGGGCGGGCGCTTCGAGCAGCCCGCCGTCGCTCGCGAGCCACGCGCGGCCCGCGCCGAACGCGAGGCGACTCGGCTCGAGGCCGGGCGGGAGGGCGAGCCCCACGGTCTCGAATCCACTCGAGGTTCGGAGAGCCAAGGCGCTGCGGCGCAACACGACCAGCTCGAGACCGGGCGCGGTGGTCGAGAGCTCCACGGGCACGCTGCCCTGGCTCGCGAGGGGCTGGCGCACGAAGCCCTGCGCGTGGATGCCGGCGGCGTCGGCCTCGAGCGCGGCGGCGAAGAGATCGCCCGCCACGATCGCCCAGAGCGACCCCGCGCCGGCGCCGCCCGGCGTCCACGCGAGCGCCGTCGTCTCGCCGGCCGGCAGCGCGCCGTCGAGCGGGCGGAAGGGCGTCTCTCGTGTCGCGGCGAGGATGCCGTCGTCGCTCGCGACGAACAGCCCGACCGGCGTCGGCAGCACACGGCGCGCGCGCCCGGCCGCGCCCGGCCCGAGCGCGCGCTTCGCAACGCGCGCGTCGAGGCCGATCTCGTAGAGCCCGCGCGGTGTGGCGGCGAGCAGCGCGCCGTCCGGCGTGAACGCGAGGTCGAGCACGGGGCCGGAGCCGAGCGCGCGCCGCACGCGCCCGTCCGCTTCGCGCAGCCAGACGCCGCGCGCGTCGCCTACGGCGAGGCGGGAGCGCCCTTCGTCGAGCGCGAGCGCGCTCGCTCCCTCCGCGCGCTCGAGCCCGGAGACCGGCGCGAAGGTGAGCGCAACGGCGTCCGGCTCGGACGCGGTGGCAGCCCCGGCGGCGACGAGCGCCGCCAGGGCCGCGGGGAGCAGGGAGATGCGCATGGGGCAGCGGGAGAGCAACGAGCGTGCCATCCCCGCGCGACGCGGTCCCTTTCGGAAACGCGATGGATTCCGGCGGTTTCCGCCCGGAGCTCTCGAAGCGCGGCGAGGCCCGGTGAACGGCCGTGCGCGGACGCGTGTGCGACGCGCATTCTCCTTGACTCCCCCTGCCCCCTTCAGAAGACTCGCCCGGATGCGGTCGCTGTTTCTCGCCGTCGTGCTCTTCGCGGCGGGCCTCCCGGGGCTCGCCCGGGCCGCCGACGACGCGCCGCCGCCGCGCATCTATCGCTGGGTCGACGAGAACGGCATCGCCCACTACACGACCGACCCCGAGCGCATCCCGAAGAGCCTGCGCCGCCGCTACGGACTGCCGGCCGAGCCGATGCGCAGCGAGCAGCTCGACGCACGCGCGCCCGCCGCCGCCGCGACGCCTCGGCCGCCGAGCGCCGCCCCGGACGCGTGGGCCGCCGAGGAGAAGACCGACGCGCCCGCGCCCCCTCCGCGCCCGAGCAGCGCCGCGCCGGAGGCCGGCGCGGAGTGGCGCGACGCCGCCAGCGCCGACGTGGCCGCCGCGGGCCCCGCCGCCGGCTCGGGCGACCGGCTCGCGCAGGTCGAGCTCCGCATCGCCGAGCTGTCGGCCTCCATCGCCGCGGACGAGGACGCGCTCTCGGGCTGGATCGGAGACCCGGCCGCTGGCGACGCCGTCGAGCTCGCCGACAAGCCCGAGTTCCGCGAGATCGCGAAGCGCCTGCCGAAGCGCATCCAAGAGCTCGAGGCGTTGCAGAAGGAACGCGACGCCCTCGAGTCGGCTGTGCGCTGAGCCGTTCGTGAGGGTGGTTGCACTCGCGGGTGGCGTCGGCGCAGCCCGCCTGCTGCGCGGGCTGCTCGCGGCGGTGCCGCCGGAATCGGTGACGGCGCTCGTGAACACGGGCGACGACCGCGAGTTCTACGGCGTGCACGTCTCGCCCGACCTCGACATCGTCACCTACACGCTCGCGGAGCGCGTGGACCCGGAGCGCGGCTACGGCCTCGCCGGCGACAGCTTCCACGTGATCGAGGCGCTCGAGGCGCTCGGCCATCCGACCTGGTTCCGCCTCGGCGACCGCGACCTCGCCACCTGCCTGCACCGCACGGCGCGGCTGCGCGCGGGCGCGGGCCTGGCCGCGATCACGGACGAGATCCGCCGCGCGCACGGCCTCGCGGCTCCGCATCCTGCCGATGTCCGAGCAGCCGTGCCCCACGCTGGTGCGTCTCGAGGGCGGCGCGATCGTGCACTTCGAGGAGTACCTCGTGCGCGACGGCGCGCCGGACGACGTGATCGGCGTCGACCTCTCCGCGGCCGCGCGCGCCACGCCGGCGCCGGGCGTGCGCGAGGCGATCGCGAGCGCCGACGTGATCCTGCTCTGCCCGAGCAACCCGGTGGTGTCGATCGGCCCGATCCTCGCGGTCGCGCGGCGTGCGCGAGGCGATCGCCGCCAGCGGCGCGCCCGTGGTCGGCATCTCGCCCATCATCGGCGGCGCGCCGGTGAAGGGCCCGGCGGACCGGCTGCTGCGCGGCATCGGCGTCGAGGTGTCGGCGCGGGGCGTGGCGGGCCTCTACCGCGGGCTCGCGCACGGCTTCGTGATCGACCAGCGCGACGCCGCGCAGGCGAGCGACGTCGAGGCGCTCGGCCTCGCCTGCCGCGTGACGGAGACGCTGATGCGCGACGCCCGAGACGGCGCGCGCGCTCGCCGAGACGGCGCTCGGGCTCGCCCGCGAGCTGGGGCGGCGGCGATGAACGTGGCGCGTGGTGCCGGTGAAGCGGCTCGCGGCCGGCAAGTCGCGGCTCGGCACCGCGCTCGGCCGCGAAGCGATCGAGGCGCTCACGCTCGCCATGCTGGGCGACGTGCTCGCGGCGCTGCGCGCCTCGGGCTGTGTCGAGCGCATCGTGGTGGCGACTCCCGACCCCGATGTGGGCGAGGCGGCGCGCGCGCTCGGGGTTGAGGCGCGCGTGGCCGACGACCCGGGCCTGAACGCGGCGCTCGACGCGACGAGTGCCGCTCTCGCCGACCCGGACGGCGCGTGGCTCGTGGTGCTCGGCGACGTCGCGGGCGCCTCGGGCGCCGACCTCGCACGCCTGTTCGCGGCGCTCGGCGAGCAGGGCGGGACGGGCGCCGTGCTCGCGCCGGCGCGCGACGGCGGCACGGCGGCGCTGCTGCGCCGGCCGCCCGGCGCGATCCCGTCCTGCTTCGGCGCCGACAGCGCGAAGGCCCATCGCGAGGCCGCGGAACGCGCGGGCGTTCCCTTCCGCGAGCTCGCCCTGCCCTCGCTCGCGATCGACCTCGACCGCGCCGACGACCTCGCGCGCGCTGCTCGCGAGCGACGCCGCGGCGCCGCGCACGCGCGCCCTGCTCGCGCGGCTCGGAGGAGCATCGTGAGCGGGCCGCTCGTGTTCCGCGCGCTGCCCGGCATGCCGGAGGTCGCGCCCGGCGCGGACCTCGCCGCGCTGCTGCTCGCGTCGGCCGCGCGCGCCGGCTTCGAGCTCGCCGATGGCATCGTGGCGATCTGCCAGAAGGTGGTCTCGAAGGCCGAGGGTCGACTCGTGGACCTGCGCACGCTCGAGCCGCGCGACGAGGCGCGCCGCATCGCCGCCGAGGACGGCAAGGATCCGCGCCACATCGAGCTGATCCTGCGCGAGACGAAGCGCGTGGTGCGGCGCGGCAAGGGCGTGCTGATCTGCGAGACCGCGCACGGCTTCGTCTGCGCGAACGCGGGCGTCGATCTCTCGAACGCGCCGGAGGACGACGTGGCGGTGCTGCTGCCCGTCGACCCCGACGCCTCGGCGGAGCGCATCCGCGCGGGGCTCGTGGCGCGCGGCGCCGGGCCGCTCGGCGTGATCGTCACCGACACCTTCGGCCGCCCGTGGCGCGAGGGGCTCGTGGACGTGGCGCTCGGCTGCGCCGGCCTCGCGCCGCTCGACGACCTGCGCGGCAGCGCCGACCTGCGAGGCCGCACGCTCCAGGTGACCACCGTCGCCACCGCGGACGCGCTCGCGGCCGCCGCGGGCCTGTTGATGCGCAAGGACGCCGCGCTGCCCGCGGTGTGGATCACCGGCGCCGCGCTCGGCAAGGAAGCGCCCGCCCGCGTGCTGCTCCGCGATCCGAAGCTCGACCTGTTCCGCTAGCCGCCCACTCCAGCGAGGTCCCCATGCGTTCCCCCGCGCTCGCCGCCGTCCTCCTCCTGATCGCCGGCTCGACCGGCGCCGAGAGCCTGGTCTCCACCCGCTCGGGAACCTGGAACGGCGTCTCGGGAGGCACGGTGACCTGGACCGGAGGCACGCCGAGCGCGGACGACGACTTCACCATCGCCGCCGGCCACAAGGTCACGATCGACACGACGTCGCGCTCACGACCGGCTCGGTGACCGTCGCGAACCGCGGCAGCCTCACGATCCCGGCCGGTACGCGCCTCACGCCGGGCGATCGACTCGTGGTCCAGTCGGGCGCGCGCTTCTCGCAGCAGGGTCGCGTGCTCGCGACGTGCACGATCGCGAGCGAGCCGGACTGGAGGTTCGGGAACCCGACGGTTCAGCTCTCCTGCCCGACGCAGGACGTCGAGCCCACGCTGGACTCCCTCGTGTTCCTCGCGCGGGACCCGAAGGGTGGCAACTGGACCGGCCGCACGGTCTTCGTCGGCCCGGGAGGCAAGAAGGGCAAGACCGCGCTCAACCGGTACGCCTGGTACGACATCGTGGCGGCGGACGTCGCAGCGATCACCTACGACCTCGACTCGGGCAGCTACGACGACGTGCCCGGCGCTCCCTACCAGGGGACGCGGGGCAACCCGACGCCCGCCGCGATGCCGGTCGCCGCGCTCACCTTCACGGTCCAGCCCGGCCGCCGCGCCACGCGGGTGGACGTGGCCCCCGGCTTCGGCTCCGTGGTGCGCATGCACGGCGACCTCGGCTCCCACTACCTCTACTTCACCGAGGATCCCGCGAACGCGGCCGACCCGGCGCGCTGCTCGGGCCTCGCCGCGAAGATCCTGCACAGCGTGGACGGCGGGGCGGCGGCCGACCAGCTCTACGTCGCGGGCGACGTGACGGGCTGCACGCACGCGAGCGTGGAGGCGCGCATCATCCCGGGCGCGCGCCGAGGCGACCGGGTCGCGCTGGTCCGGCCCGCCGAGGTCGACGGCTTCGTCGGCGGCGAGAACATCAGCCACGTGCGCTTCGAGTCCGGTGCGAACCTGCGCGTCTCGTGGGCGCGCTTCACGCGGCTCGGGTACGCCGCGCCGACGGACGTGAGCCCGAGCCTCCGGCGGAACTGCAACGTGTGCTTCCTGCAGTCCGCGAGCGCGCCGGCCGCGCCGTACAAGGGCTGCTTCGAGGACGTCGAGATCGCGTTCCCCGAGGCGGGCACCGGGCTCACGAACGACACCGCGATCCTGCTACTTCGACTCCCTCGACGGCTCCGCGCCGCCCGACTACCGCTTCCCCGACGTCGGCCTGCTCGACCTGGCGGGCTTCCGGATCGCGCGCCTCCACATCCACGACAACCGCAACGAGGCGTTCGGCGGCGGCGGGCACGGCATCTACGTCGACGGGGTGAAGAACCTCGTGATCGACGGCGCTCGCATCGAGCGCACCTCGGACGATCTGTTCGGCTCCAACCTGGGCGGCAACGAGACCGGCATCGGCGACGCGACGCCAACCGCTTCGACGTGCGGCGATCTGCTCCTCTACGAAGCCATCGCCGCGCACGACAACTCCCAGCAATGCTTCGAGCCGACCGTGATCTTCGGAGACGGCGTCACGGCGACCGGCGTTCACAACTACGCGAGACAGGCCGGCGCGATCCGCGCGTCGGACGTGCATCGCGATCGGCTGCTACAAGCAGCCGGTCAACGTGGTCGGTGCCTCGGCGCGGTGGTCGATCGCATCGTCTCCGGCGGGAAGTTCGACGCGAGCCGTCGCGCAGTCCGTGGAGTTCTACCTGCTGCCCGGCTCGGGCGTGCTGCCGAGTGCGTTCCCGAACGTGGCGCGCAACGCCGTCCTCACTACCTACGAGGGTGACGGGACGAACGCCGGCGCCTCCCCCGATGATGATCGTGCGGCTCGAGGACTCGCTGCTCTTCGGCGACGAGCAGCAGCGCGGGCGTCGCGACACCACCGACCAGGGCTTCCAGGCCTGCGTACGCAGCTTCTGGTACCACGCGGGCGCGAGCGGCTATCGTGCTGGAGGGCAACCGGCAGTCGAACAACGTCTGGGGACCCGCTGCGCGAATGGGAGGACTGCGCCTTCGTCTCGGCGAGCGCCGATCGGCTCGCCGCGGGACTTCTCGAACTCCGTGAGTCCCCACACGCTGCGCTTCCTGCGCTTCCTCTACCTGCAGGCCGCCGCCTGGCACGCCACCGCCGGCCCGCTCGGCAGCATCACCACCGAGCCCTTCGCAACCGTCGATCTCCGGGGGCGTTCCTCTCCACGCAGGCGGTCGGCACCAAGGACTTCGACGCGAATCCGGGCGGCACGGTGGAGGACGTCTGCTTCGAGTCGCTGAACTCGTCGGCGACGGACTTCCAGGGCTACGCCTCCGCCACGACGCTGTCGCTGCCCGCCCTCGCGCCCGACGTCTCGGACGCGCCGACGTCGGCTCGCTGGTCGGCGACCCGGCCAGCAGCGACCTCTGCGAACGCGCCAAGCCGGCCGCGCTCGGCCTCGCCGAGGTCGGCACCGCCCACGTCCTGCTCGGCGACTTCGCGCTGATGCAGCTCTACCCCATCTACTCGAGCCACCGCCGGCTTGCTGCAGGTCGTGCGCGAGACTCCCCCGTGGCTTGGGGCTGCGGGCTCGGGCCGGAGCTGCTGCCGGCGCTCGCGTGGCTCGTGTGGCTGCGACGCCGTCAACGGGCCTGAAGCGCCGCGTCGATGCGTGCCCAGAGCGCGTCGACGCCTTCGCCTGTGCGTCCGGAGGTCGCGATCCACTCGAGCGGGAGGCCGGCCGCCACGAGCGCGCGCAGCCGTGCGGCGCGCTCGCGCGCGTTCAGCCGGTCCACCTTCGTGGCCGCGCCCACCACGGGGACGTCGCGTGCCGCGAGCCACGGCAACAGGTCGATCTCGTCGGGGCCGGGATCGCGCCGCACGTCCTGGAGCAGGATCGCGAGGCGCAGGTTCGAGCGGCGCTCGAGGTAGCTCTCGACCAGCGCCTGCCAGCTGCGGCGCTCCTGCTTGCTCACCTTCGCGTAGCCGTAGCCCGGCAGATCCACGAGCACGAGCTCGCCCTCCGGCCGCAACACGCGGAAGAAGTTGAGCAGCCGCGTCTTGCCGGGCGTGCCGCTCGCGCGCGCGAGGCTGCGGCGCGCGGTGATGCGATTGAGCAGGCTCGACTTCCCCACGTTCGAGCGGCCGAGCAGCGCGACCTCCGGGAGCCCGTGCTCCGGAAAGCCTTCCGGCCCGGCGGCGCTGGTCAGGAGCTCGGCAGCGAGGATCTTCACGGGGGCTAAGATCGCGCCCCTGGCGGGCGATCGCATGCCGATACCGGTCCACATCCTCGGCGGCTTCCTCGGCACGGGGAAGACGAGCGCGATCCGCGCGCAGCTCGCCGCGCGCGAGGGCGAGCGCGTGGCGGTGATCGTGAACGACTTCGGCGAGGCCGGCCTCGACGCCGCCACGCTCGAAGGCTCGGCGCCCTGGAAGCTCACGAACATCCCCGGCGGCTGCGTGTGCTGCACCGCGCCCGAGGGCTTCGTGGACGCGCTCGGCGCCGTGCTCGCCGAGCAGCCCGACCGGCTCTGGATCGAGCCCACCGGCCTCGCGCGCCCCCAGGATCTGGTGGACACGATTCGCCGCTCGCCGTACAAGGACGCCTTCGAGCTGGCGCCCGTCGTGGTGCTGGTGGATCCCGCC
The DNA here is from genome assembly GCA_963716895.1 of uncultured delta proteobacterium. Classification (GTDB taxonomy): domain Bacteria; phylum Myxococcota_A; class UBA9160; order UBA9160; family UBA6930; genus JBFIYM01. The sequence continues at coordinate 85,462 of CAVQUJ010000007.1, read as the reverse complement.
CGGCTCGGGGAGGCGGCGAGCGAGAGCGAGCGCGAGCTGACCCTGCAGCAGACGGGCAGCGCCGACGTGCTCGTCGCGAACCGCACCGACCTCTGCAGCGACGAGGCGCTCGCGCGTTTCGACGCGCTGGCGGCGAGCCTCTGGCCGGGGCCGATGTCGGTGCACCACACCACGCACGGCCGCCTGCCGCGCGAGGCGCTCGAGTGGCCGCCCGGTGAAGGCGCGCGCCTGCCGCGCGCCGCCGCGGGCACGGCGCCCGCGCACGACCCCGCTCACTCGCACGACACGACGGCGGGCTATGGCGCGCGCAGCTTCCGCTGGTCGCCGGCGCTGGTGTTCTCGCACGAGCGCCTCGCGCGCGCCGCGCTGCGCGCGAGCCAGGGCCTGGCCGGGGCGTCGCTCGCGCGCATGAAGGGGATCTTCCGCACGCAGGAAGGCTTCCTGCGGATCGAGGTCGCGGGCGGCTCGCTCCACGAGGAGCGCAGCCTCCACCGCCGCGACAGCCGCGCCGACGTGATCTTCGAGGGCAGCGACGCGCCGGCTGCGGCCGAGCGCTTCGCGGGCTGGCTCGAGGGCGCTGCGCTCACCGATCGCGAGCTCGGCGCGCGCGGCGAGGAGATCGAGCTCGCGCTGCCCGACGGGCGCGTGCGCATCGTGCGCCGCGCGGAGCTCGCGGCGTTGCCCGGCGGCGTCGCCGACGTCGGCGTGCTGGTCCCCAAGCGCTCGGGCGCGGCCGCGCGCCTGGCCGCGCTGTTCGACGCGCACGCCGTGCCGGCGGCGGGCAGCGCCGTGCTCTGCGCGGCCGACGGCTTCGCGAGCGAGCCCGTGCCCCTGTCTGCGCTGCGCCAGGGCCTGCTCGTCCACAGCCAGGGCGACGCCGCGCTCCCGCGCGAGCAGGGCGGGCCGTTCCGGCTGTTGATCCCCGACGGCGTCGCCGGCGCGCCGTCGGCCTGCTCCAACGTGAAGGCGGTCGTGCGGATCGTCGTGAAGAGCGCGTGAGCGGCCTCGTCGTCACGCGCTTCGCTCCCTCGCCCACCGGCCACCTGCACGTCGGCGGTGCGCGCACGGCGCTCTTCAACTGGGCGCTCGCGCGCAGGCTCGGCGGCCGCTTCCTGCTGCGCATCGAAGACACCGACGTGCTGCGCTCCACCGACGCCGCGGTGGCCGGCATCCTCGAAGACCTCGCCTGGCTCGGCATCCCGTGGGACGAAGGCCCGGAGCACGCCGGGATCGGCGGCGACCCGCGCGGCGTCGGCCCCTTCTTCCAGAGCCGGCGGCTCGCGCTCTACCGCGAGGTCGTGGACGCGCTCGTGGCGCAGGACCTCGCCTACCCCGCCTTCGAGACGCCCGAAGAGCTCGAGGCGCTGCGCCGGCGGGCGCAGGCCGAGACGGGCGCGTTCCGCTACGTGCGGGCGGCGGACTTCGACCACGCCGCGGCACTGGCGCGTCGCGCGTGCGAGCCGCACGTGATCCGCTTCCGCTGGCCGCACGAGGCGCTCACCGTCAGCGACGAGATCCTCGGCGAGGTCACCTTCCCGGCCGACTTCGCGGACGACTTCGTGATCCTGAAGGGCGACGGCTTCCCGACCTATCACCTCGGCGTGGTGGTGGACGACGAGCGCATGGGCGTCACGCACGTGCTGCGCGGCCAGGAGCACCTCAACAACACGCCGCGCCACATCGCGCTCCAGCGCGCGCTCGGCTACCGCGTGCCGCGCTACGCGCACCTGCCGCTGATCCAGAATCCCGACGGCTCGAAGATGAGCAAACGCGACGCCGCCCGCGCGATCGGCTCGGCGCTCGCGTCGGTGAGCCCGTCCGATCCCCGTAGCGTCGCGATCCGCGCGGCAGGCTTTCCGGACAAGCCGCTGCCGCCCGAGCAGCTGGGCGCATTCGCCGCGCAGCTCGGCGTCGAGCTGCCCGCGATCACGGTCGAAGACTTCCGCCGGGCGGGCTATCTGCCGGAAGTGCTCTCGAACTTCCTGGCGCTGCTCGGCTGGAGCCCGGGCGAGAAGCTGCCGGACGGACGCGACCTCGAGCGCTTCGAGCCGGACTACCTCGCCGCGCACTTCGCGCTCGCGCGCGTCGGCCGCGGCAACGCGCGGTTCGACCGCGTCAAGCTCCTCGCCTTCAGCCAGGAGACGATCGCGGCGCTCTCGGACGACGCTTTCCTCGCGCACTGGCGCGCCTGGTGCGCGCGCTACGAGCCCGAGGTCGCGCAGCGTCTCGCGGGCGAGCGCGCGCGCTGGTTCGCCGCGGCCGTGCGGCCGCGCGCGCGCACGCTGGCCGAACCGAGCGCTGCCGGCGGCGCGGGGCACTTCGCGCTCGTGGCCGACTTTGCTTTCCCGTACGACGCGAAGGCGGTCGAGAAGCACCTCGCCAAGGGCACGCCGCCCGGGCACGCGCTGCTGGCCGATGCGCGCGGCGTGCTGGCCGCGCTCGCCGACTTCGCGCCGGAGCCGATCGAGGCGGCGATCGGGGCGTTCGCGACGGAGCGCGGCGTGAAGCTCGGCGCGGTGGCGCAGGCGCTCCGCGTGGCGGTGACGGGAGGCGCGGCGAGCCCGCCCCTCGGCCTCACGCTCGCGATCCTCGGCCGCGAGAGCGCGCTCGCGCGCATCGCGCGCTGCCTCCGCGAGCACGGGGGCGCGGCGTGACGACGCATGCCCATGGGCATTCCCACGCGGGCGCGCGAGCGAGCGAGCGCCGGCACGACCAGCAGCGGCTCACGGCCACGCTCGTGCTCTCCGCCGTGTACCTCCTGGCGGAGGTGGCGGGGGGCGTGCTCACCGGCTCGCTCGCACTGCTCGCCGACGCAGGCCACATGCTCGCCGACGTGGGCGCGCTCGCGCTCTCGCTGTTCGCGTTCTGGCTGGCGGAGCGGCCGGCGAGCGCCGCGCGCACGTTCGGCTGGCGGCGCTTCGAGATCCTGGCCGCGCTCGCGAACGGCGTCGCGCTCGCGCTCGTCGCGGTGGGCGTGCTCGTCGAGGCCGCCCAGCGCCTCCACACGCCGCCCCCCGTGAACGGCCTGGCCGCGTTCGGCGTGGCGACCGGCGGGCTGCTCGTGAACGCGATCGGCCTGCTGTTGCTGCGCCACGGCCGCGAGCGCTCGCTCAACCTGCGGGGCGCCTGGCTCCACCTGGTGGGCGACGCGCTCGGCAGCGTCGCCGCCATGGCCGCGGGCCTCGCGATCTGGGCCTTCGACTGGCGGGCCGCCGACCCGCTCGCCTCCGCGGCCATCGCGCTGCTCGTGCTGCGGAGCGCCTGGGCGCTGCTGCGCGAGACGGTGGACGTGCTGCTCGAGACCGCGCCGAGTCACGTCGACGTGGACGAGCTGCGCGCGGCGCTCGTGGCGGAGGCCGGCGTCGCGTCGGTGCACGACCTGCACGTCTGGACCATCACCAGCGGCATGGTCTCGCTCTCGTGCCACGTGCACTGCGCGCCCGACGCCGACGGACACGCGCTGCTGCTACGCCTCCAGGAGCTCCTGCGCCGCCGCTTCGGCATCCAGCACGCCACCCTCCAGATCGAGCCGGCCGGCTTCGAGGAAGCGGTCGAGGTCTGCTGATGCGGGGGCTCCTCCTCTGCGTCGCCGTGGCGCTCGGGCTCGCGGGCGCGCCCGCCAGCGGAGCGCCGCTCGCGGCGGTGGCGACGATCACGCCGCTCGGCTTCCTCGTGCAGGAGCTCGGTGGCGAACGCGTGAGCGTGCACGTGCTCGTGCCGCCCGGCGCCTCGCCGCACGCCTTCGAGCCGCGCCCGAGCGACCTGGCGGCGGTCGCCAGCGCCGCGCTCTTCGTCTCCGCCGGCGCCGGCGTCGACGACTGGGTGGCGCGTCTCGCCGCCGCGGACGGCCCGCAGCCGCTCGTGCTGCTCGAAGCGGTCGGCTCCGCGTCGCCGGATCCGCACTTCTGGCTCGACCCGATCACGGTGCGCGACGAGGCGCTGCCCGCGCTCGAGCGGGCGCTCGGCGCGGCCGACCCGGCCGGCCGTGGGTACTACACCGAGCGGCGGCGCGCCTTCGCCGACACGCTCACCGCGCTCGACGCGGAGATCCGCGCGGCGCTGGCGGGAACCCTGCGGAAGCCGCTCGTGCCGACGCATCCCGCGTGGGGCGCGTTCGCGGCGCGCTACGGCCTCACGCTGCTCGCGCCGGTGCAGCACCGCGCCGCCGAGGAGCCGAACCCGCGCACGCTCGCGCGGCTCGCCGACGCCGCGCGCGCGGGCGGCGCCGCCGCGGTGCTGGTGGAGCCGCAGCTCTCGCCCGCCGCGGCCGAGGCGCTGGCCGAGGCCCTCGGCGTGCCGGCGATCGTGGCCGATCCGTACGGCGACCCGCGCGTCGCCGAGCGCGGCAGCTACGCCGCACTGCTCCGCTTCGACGCGGCGGCGTTCCGTCGCGCACTGGAGGGATCACGATGACCGACCCTGCAAGCTTCGCCTGGCGAAGCGCGCAGCGAGGCGCAGCCGAGCGGAGCAACCCTGCAAGCTTCGCCTGGCGAAGCGCGCAGCGAGGCGCAGCCGAGCGGAGCAACCCTGCAAGCTTCGCCTGGCGAAGCGCGCAGCGAGGCGCAGCCGAGCGGAGCAACCAGTTGGGGAGCCGCGCGTGAGCGCCGCTCCGGTCGTTCGGATCGCCGGCGTGACCGTTGCGCGCGAAGGGCGCGTCGTCCTCGAGGACATCCGCTTCGACGTCGCGGCCGGCGCCTTCGTGGGAGTGTGCGGGCCGAACGGCGCGGGCAAGACCACGCTGCTGCGCGCCATCCTCGGGCTCGTGCCGCTCACGGCGGGCCACATCGACGTGCTCGGCCGGCCCGCCGCCGAGCGCGCGAGCAGCGGCAACGGCATCGGCTACGTGCCGCAGCGTCACGCGTTCCCGCCCGATTTCCCGGCGCACGCCCTCGACGTGGTGCGGCTCGGGCGCCTCCACCAGCGCGAGGGCCGCGCTCGCGAGAAGCGCGCGGCGGAGGAAGCGCTCGCGCGCGTCGGCATCGCCGAGCTGGCGACGCGGCCGGTCGGGCGGCTCTCGGGCGGCGAGCAGCGGCGCGTCACGCTCGCGCAGGCGCTCTGCGCCAGCTCGAAGCTGCTGATCCTCGACGAGCCGACGGTGGGCCTCGACCTGCCCGCCGAGCAGGAGTTCTACGCGCTGGTCCGGCGCCTCCAGGACGAGCTCGGCCTCGCGGTGATCGCGGTCTCGCACGATCTGCTCGCGCTCGCCGGCGAGGCCGATCACCTCGTCTGCATCAACCGCCGCATGCACGTGCACGGCCAGCCCGAGGACGTGATCCACAGCCACGCGCTGCGCGAGGCCTACTCCTGCGAGTTCGACTTCCTGGCGGGCGAGATCGCCCATCACGAAGCGCATTCCCACGAGCCGAAGCGCGATCCCTGATGCTCGAGCACGCCTTCATGCAACGCGCGCTCGTGGCGGCTCTCGCGATCGGCGTCGTGTGCGGCGGCCTCGGCTTCTTCGTGGTGCTGCGGCGGCTCGCCTTCGTGGGCGTCGGCATCTCGCACGCGGCGGTGGGCGGCGTGGCGCTCGGCCTGCTGCTCGGCGTGCCGCCGCTGCTCGCCGGCGGCGCCTTCGGCGTGGCGGTGGCGCTCGGCATCGCGAGCGTGGGCCGCAAGAGCCGGCTCGGCCAGGACACCGTGATCGGCGTCTTCTTCTCGGGCGCGATGGCGCTCGGTCTCGCGCTCGCGAGCGCGGGGCGTGGCTATCCGCAGGACCTGTTCGCCTACCTGTTCGGCAACGTGCTCGCGATCGGCCCGCGCGAGCTCGTCGGCCTCGGCCTGCTGGCCGTGCTCGTGGCGGCCGGCCTGGCCGCGACGTTCCGCGCGCAGCTCTTCGTCGCCTTCGACGAGGAGCTCGCGAGCGCCTACGGCCACCGCGTGGGCGCACTCGACGCGCTGCTGCTCGTGCTCCTCGCGCTCACCGTGGTGATCGGCGTGCGGCTCGTGGGCGTGCTGCTGGTGGAGGCGCTGCTGGTGGTGCCGGCCGCCACCGCCGCGCTGTGGGCCACGCACTACCGCGCGCGGCTCGCGCTCTCGATCGCGCTCGGCGCCGGCGCCGGCGCGCTCGGCCTCGCCGTGGCCTGGCAGCTCGACCTCGCCGTGGGCGCCACCGTCGCGCTCGTCGCGGTGGTGGGCTTCTTCGCGAGCCTCGCGCTGCGGAGGGGCTAGGCGAGCACCCGCTTCATGCGCGCGAGCGCCTCGCGGATCGCTTCGTCCGAGTTCGCGTAGCAGAAGCGCAGGAAGCCCTCGCCGGCGGCGCCGAAGTCGATGCCGGGCGTGACGGCCACGTGCGCCTCCTCGAGCAGGCGCGCGGCGAGGCGCCGCGAGTCCGCGTCGAAGCGGCGCGCGTCGGCCAGCACGTAGAAGGCGCCGCGCGGCGCGACGTCCACGCCGAAGCCGAGCGCGCGCAGGCCGGTCACGAGCAGATCGCGCCGCCGTGCATAGGCGCTCCGCATCGCCTGCACGGTGGGCTCGCCGGCGGTGAGCGCGGCGAGCCCGGCGTGCTGCACGAACTCGGCGGCGGAGATGAACAGGTTCTGCGCGAGGATCTGGAGCGTGCGCAGCGCCTCGCGCGGCACGATCGCGTAGCCGAGCCGGAAGCCCGTCATCGCGTAGCGCTTCGAGAAGCCGTCGAGCACGTAGACGCCGGCGTCCCCCGCGACCTCGAGCGCGGAGGTCGCGTGCGCGCCGTCGTAGACGAGGCCGTCGTACACCTCGTCCGAGACGAGCGGCACGCCGAGCCCCGCGAGCTCCGCGAGCACCTCGCGCGACTGCACGGCGCCCGTCGGGTTCGCGGGCGAGCCCACCACGACGGCGCGCGTGCGCGGCGAGAGCGCGCGCCGCACGGCGGCGACGTCCACACTCCAGCCCGAGGCCGGAGCGCAGGGCACCGGCACGGGCACGCCGCCGCAGAAGCGCACGAAGTTCGGGTAGCAGGCGTAGTGCGGCGCGGGCACGATCACCTCGTCGCCGGGCTCGAGCAGCAGCGCGAACACGAGCAGCAGCGCGGGCGATGTGCCGCTCGTCACGATCACCTGCTCGGGATCGACCGATACCCCCGTGCGTCGCGTCTTGTCCGCCGCGATCGCTCCGCGCAGCTCGGGCAGGCCGCGGCTGTCCGTATAGCGCGTCGCACCCGCCGCGAGCGCGGCGCGGGCCGCCTCGACGGCCGCGGGCGGCGCCGGGAAGTCGGGCTCGCCGATCTCGAGGTGGATGACCTCGGCGCCGGCGCGCTCCATCGCGTACGCCTGCTCCAGGACTTCCATCGCGAGAAAGGGTTGAATGGTTCGAATGCGCTCGGGAACTCGCACGTGGTTTGACGCTCCGGGCCCCACTCCCTAGCCTCGACGATCGCGCATGTCCAAAGGCCTCCAGATCGCGATCGGCGGAGCCCTCGTCGCGGCTTTGCTGGGTTGGTACGGCATCTCCCAGGTCTCGGAAGGCGGCTTCGTCTACTACCAGACGCTCGCCGAGTTCCGCGCCGGAGGAGAGCCGGGCCAGGCCGCGCGCGTCCACGGCTTCGTGGTGCCGGGCTCGATCCAGCGCGACGTCGCGGCCAAGCAGGTGAGCTTCCGCGTGCAGGAGACCGCGCCGCACGCTGGCGGCAGCGCCGAAGGCGCGCTGCCCGTGATCTACACCAGCCTCGAGACGCCCGACCTGTTCAAGGACGGCGCCGAGGTCGTGGTCGAAGGCCGGCTGTCCGACGTCGCGGGCACCTTCCACGCCAGCAACGTGCTCGCCAAGTGCCCCTCGAAGTTCGAGGGCAAGCAGGCGCAGGCCTCGCTCTGATCCCAGCGAGGGAGCCTCGTGTCCGACCTCGGCTTCTACGCGCTCCGTCTCGCGTTGGTGGTGGCCGTGGCGGGCATCGCCGCGGGCGTGCTCGGCGGGCTGCGCCGGCGGCCCGAGTGGGGTGAAGTGGCGCGGCGCGCGGTGCTGGTCCACTTCGCGCTCGTCACTGCCGGCATCGGCGCCCTCTTCTACTGCTTCGCCACGCTCGACTTCTCGCTCGAGTACGTCGCGGAGCACGCCGCGCGCAGCATGGCCGTCCCCTATCGGATGGCGGCGGTGTGGGGCGGCCAGGCCGGCTCGCTGCTGCTCTGGGCTTGGATGCTCGCGGCGTACTCCACGGCGGCGGTGCTGGTGAATCGCCGCCAGACCACGCTGCTCCCATGGGTGTCGGCCGTGCTACTCGGCAACGGCGCGTTCTTCCTCGTGCTGATCGACTTCGTGACGAACCCGTTCGTGAAGCTGCCCGCCGGGCTGGTGATGTCGGACGGCCAGGGCCTCAACCCCCTGCTCCAGCACCCGGTGATGATGATCCACCCGCTCGTGCTCTATACCGGCATGACGGGCTTCGCGGTGCCGTTCGCGTTCGGCGTCGCGGCGCTCGCGACGGGCGAGCTCGGCAGCGCGTGGCTGCGCACCACGCGGCGCTGGACGCTCTGGGCCTGGCTGTTCCTGTCGATCGGGATCCTGCTCGGCGGCCGCTGGGCCTACGAGGTGCTCGGCTGGGGCGGCTACTGGGCGTGGGACCCGGTCGAGAACGCGTCCTTCATGCCGTGGCTCGCGGGCACGGCGTACCTGCACTCGGTAATGGTGCAGGAGAAGCGCGACATGCTGAAGACGTGGAACCTCACTCTGGTGGGGCTCACGTATCTGCTCTGCCTGTTCGGCACGATGCTCACGCGCAGCGGCCTGGTGCGGTCGGTGCACGCCTTCGCGCAGACCGACATCTTCGGGATCTTGTTCCTCGGCTACGTGGTCCTGTCCGCGGTGCTCTTCTTCGGCCTCGTGATCTGGCGGCGGCCGCAGCTCCGGGGACAGAACCGGCTCGAGTCGGTGCTCTCGCGCGAGGCCGGCTTCGTCGTCAACAACTGGCTCTTCATGGGTCTGCTCGCGATCGTGTTCTGGGGGACGCTCTGGCCGAAGATCTCGGAGTGGCTGCGCGGGCAGGAGCAGGTCATCGGGCCGCTCTGGTTCACCAACGTCGCCGCGTTCGTGGCGCTGCCCCTGCTCCTGCTCACCGGCATCGGCCCGCTGATCGCGTGGCGCCGCGCGACGCCCGCGAGCCTGCGGCGCCAGCTGCGCATCCCCACCGCCACGGGCCTCGCCGCCGCCGCCCTGCTCTCGATGCTCACGCGTGACGCGTTCGAGCCGATCGCGATCGTGACGTGGTCGCTCGGCGCGTTCGTGGCCGCCACCGTCACGCAGGAGTACGTGCGCGCGATCCGCGTCCGGATGCGCCACGGCGAGGGCCCGTTCGCCGCGCTCGTCACGCTCTTCCGCAAGAACCAGCGCCGCTACGGCGGCTACGTGGTGCACCTCGGCGTGGTGTTCCTGTTCGTGGGCTTCGCGGGCTCCGCCCTGAACGAGGAGCGCCTCGAGACGATCGAGCCGGGCGGCGCGATCGAGCTGAACGGCTACCGGATCGAGTACAAGACCGCGCACGCGATCCCCGCGCAGCACTACGGCGGCGCGGTGGCGCGGCTCGCGCTGTTCGAGCACGGCCGGCCGCTCGCGACGCTCGCGCCGGAGAAGCGCATGTACTGGATGGAGCAGCAGCCGGCCTCGATCCCGGCCGTCTGGTCCACGCTCGGCGAAGACCTGTACGTGATCCTCACCGCGATCGAGGCCGACGGCGCGGCTACGCTGAAGGTCCGCCGCAATCCGCTCGTGAACTGGATCTGGATCGGCGGCTTCACCTTCGTGTTCGGTACCGCGCTCGTGATGTGGCCACACGCTTCGCCTCGCCGTACCAGCGGCGCATGAAACGCGCTCTGCTCGCGCTGCTCGCCGGGACCCTCGCGAGCGCGGCCCTGGCACAGAGTCCGGCGCCGGACGTGCCGCCCGGTCCGGCGCGCATCGAGGGCGTGGTGCTGCGCTCCGAGAACGACGAGCCCGTGGCGGGCGCAGAGGTCGCGCTCTACGCGCTCACCGCCGACGGTGTGCCGGGCCTGCGCCGCACGCAGAGCGACGCCGCCGGCCACTTCGCCTTCGAGCACGTGGCGAACGATCCCGCGATCGGCTGGCTGGTCGGCGCGCGCTTCGAGGGCGTGGCGTTCCCGGGCGGCCGTGTCGAATTCACGGCCGGCGAGAACGTCGCGAAGATCGAGGTGCGCGTGGACCGGCCGACGGCCGATCCCGGGGCGGTGCGCATCGGCGAGCACAGCCTGCGCCTCGTCCGCCAGCCCGGCGGCCTGCGCGCGATCGAGACGTTCGCGCTCCAGAACGACGGGAAGAACACCTACTTCGTGCCGGCGGATGCGCGCGCGCACGCACGCCCCGCGCTCGCGACCAGCCTCCCGCCGCGCGCCTCCGCGTTCGAGATGCCGCTCGGGGTCGTGCCGGAAGGCCTCGCGCGGAACGGGAACCAGCTGCGCTGGTTCGGGCCGGTGCTGCCCGGCGCGCAGGAGCTGTCGTGGAGCTACGTGCTGGCGCCGGAGGCGCGAGCCGGAGCGCAGGGGCCGGAGCGCTACGCGTTCGCGCTCGGCGTCCCCGCGAAGACCGAACGCCTCGCGATCCTGGTGGCCGATCCCGACGCGACGCTCGAGGCCGCCGGCCTCGCGGGCCCGGAAGACGCCGACGTGGATGGGCGCCATGTCCGCCGCTGGACGCTCGCGACGCCGCCCGCCGGCGCGCTCCCGCTCCGCGTGTCGCTGCCGCCTGCGCGCGTGGCCGAAGGCTCCGTGTCGGTCGAGGAGGTGCGCGCCGTCGTGTCGCTCGACGATACGGCCCTCGACGTGACCGAGACGCACGTGCTGAAGATCGAGAGCGACACGCACGTGCTCGGCACGCCCGAGGCGCCACTGCTCCACATCCCGTTGCCGGAGGGCGCGACGAAGCTCCGCTTCGGCAGCGACGCGCCGGGCCTCGAGCTCGCGCCGCATCCCGACGGAGGCTTCGCGGTCCTCGGCGCGGTGGCGCCGGGCGAGGCCCGCGTCGAGCTCGGCTACCAGCTCGCCGTCAAGGAGCCTCCGGCCCGCTTCTCGCGCACGCTCGCGGCGCCGACGCCCATCTACTCGGTCTTCGTCGCCGACACCGGCCGGCTCGCGCCGCGCTCGGAGCGCCTCCATCGGCGCCGCCCGCTGCGCACCGCCGATCTCACCTACCTGCACTTCGAAGCCTTCGAGGTCGCCCCCGGCGAGACGGTGGCGCTCGAGCTGGGCCTGCTGCCGCCGCGCGCCCGCGGCGGCGAGCAGCTCGCGCTCGGCTTCGTGATCGCCGCGGCGCTGGGCGCCGCCTGGCTGCTCACCGGCCCGCTCCGGGAACGGCGCGCCTCCGGGGCCGTCGCGCCGCAGGCCGAGGCGGAGCTCTCCACCGCGCGCCGCGAGCGCGAGGCGATCTACGAGGCCATCCGCGACCTCGACTACGACTTCGAAACGGGCAAGGTCGAAGCGGACGATCATGCGCGCCTGCGCGACGAGCTCCGCGGGCGGGCCGCGACGCTGCTGCAGGCGGAGCGTTCCGAACCCGCGCCTGCGGCGGCGCCCGCCGAGAAGCCCCACCGCAGCCTTTGCACCGCGTGCGGCGCTGCGGCCGCTCCCGCGCACCGCTTCTGCGCGCAGTGCGGCGCGGCGCTCGCGACGCCGCGAGGCGCTGCGTGAGCTTCGCGCTCCGCACCCAGGGCCTCGAGAAGCGCTTCGGCCCGCTCATCGCCCTCCATCCGCTCGACCTCGAGCTCGCGCCCGGTGCGGCGCTCGCCGTGCTCGGGCCGAATGGCGCCGGCAAGAGCACGCTGCTGCGCCTGCTAGCCGGCCTCGCGCGCCCGAGCGCGGGCACCGTGGAGGTTTCGGCTGCAAGCGCGTCGAGCGCGCGTAGCGAGCGGCGGCGGAGCGTCGGCCTCGTCGGCCACGCCACCTTCCTGACGCCCACGCTGACGACGCGCGAGAACCTGCTCCTCGCGGCGCGGCTGTTCGGCCTCGCGAACCCCGGCGGTGCGCGCTGCGCGCGCGCTCGCGGACGAAGAGCTCGAAGGCGTCGCCGAGCGCCGCGCGGGCTCGCTCTCGCGCGGCCTCGCGCAGCGCGCCTCGATCGCGCGGGCGCTGCTCCACGACCCGCAGCTCGTGCTGCTCGACGAGCCGTGGACGGGCCTCGACGCGCGCGCGGCCGAGCGTCTCTCGACGCGGCTCGCGGCGGAACGAGCGGCCGGCCGGACGCTGGTCGTCGTCACCCACGACCTCGCGCGCGTGGTCGGCCTCGCGGAGCGAGCGCTCGTGCTGGTGCGAGGCCGCGCCGCCTGGCTCGAGGGCACAGCGCTGCGGGACGCCGCCACGCTCGGCGCCCGCGCCGCCGACACCGTCGCGCAGATGGAGCGCGCCCGGTGAGCGCGCTCGTCGCGGTGCTCTGGAAGGACCTCGTCTCGGAGTGGCGCAGCCGCGACCGGCTGGTGGCAATGGCCGTGTTCGCGCTGCTCGTGGTGATCGTGCTCTACCTGGCCGCGCCGCCCGGCCTCGGCGCCGAGGCGCGCGCCCACGTGCCCGGCCTGCTCTGGGTGGCGTATCTCTTCGCGGGCGTGCTGGGCTTGAACCGCGCCTTCGCCATCGAGCTCGAGAACGAGGCGCTCTCGCTGCTCGCCCTCGCGCCCGTGGACCGCGGCTGGATCTTCCTCGGCAAGGCCCTCGCGAGCTTCCTGCTGCTCCTCGTGGTCGAGGCCGTAACGGCCCTCGCCTTCGCGCTCGCCTTCGATCTCGACCTCTGGCCGGTGGCCGGCCGCCTCGCGGCGGTGGCCGCGCTCGGCGCCGCGGGGCTCTGCTCCGTGGGGACGCTCTTCTCCGCGATCGCCGTGCGCACCCAGTACCGCGAGGTGATGCTGCCCCTCTTGCTGCTGCCGCTGCTCGTGCCGGTGCTGCTGGGCGCGGTGCGCGCCACGAACGCGCTGCTCCTCGAGGGCACGCTGCCCTGGCCCGCGCTACAGCTGCTGCTCGTCACGGACGGGGTATTCGCGATCGTTTCCTTCCTGACCTTCGAGGTCGTGCTGGACGAGTGAGGGGATGAGCCGCAACACCACGTCGCACCGCATCACGGCCGCCGGCCTCGCGGCCTCTGCCGCGCTCTGGGCCGTGTTCGTCTGGCGCGCGCCGATCGACTCGATGCAAGGGCCGATCCAGAAGATCCTCTACGTGCACGTGCCGTGCGTGCTCGGCGCCTATCTCGGCTTCGGGCTCACCGCGCTCGCCGGCTTCGCCTATCTGCTGCGCCGCGAGGAGCGCTTCGACCGGCTCGCCGCCGCCGCGGCCGAGGTGGGTGTCTTGTTCTGCACGCTGGTGCTGCTCAGCGGGCCGATCTGGGCGAAGGGCACCTGGGGCCGCTGGTGGACGTGGGACCTGCGCCTCACGCTCACGCTGCTCCTCTACCTCGTCTACGTCTCCTACCTGCTGCTGCGCTCGTTCACGGAGGGCAGCGAGCGCGCCGCGCGCTTCTCCGCGGTGTTCGCGATCCTCGGGCTCCTCGTGATCCCCCTCAACTACCTCGCGATCGACCTCGCGGGGGGACGCACGGTGCACCCGGAGAACCTCGGGCGGGGGAGCCTGGGCGCCGGCATGGGCGCACCCTTCGCGCTCGGAATGCTCACCGCGGTCGCGGCCTTTGCGTATCTCCTCGTGAGACGACTCGAGGTCGGCGCGCTGCGCGGCGAGCTCGACCGGCTCGAGGCCGAAGCGGCCCGGAGCGAAGCGTGAGCTACGCGCTGACGGCCTACGCGCTCGTGATCGTGGGGGTAGCCGGCTACGCGAGCTGGCTCGTGCGCAGCGCGGAGCGCCTCGAGCGCGAGGTTCGGGCTCGCGCCGGGACAAATCGCGGTTGACAGCCTCGGCGGCTGCGGAGTATAAGCTCAGGTGCTCGTAACCCGTGGCGCTGACAGCGTTTTCCAGTGGCGCTCGCTCCCCCCTTCCCCTCCTCGACACTCGAGCCTTGCGCGAGGGGTGAATGGGATTGCGGGCTCGCCGGTGAAGCGGCGCGCGGAAGCGAGTTTGCTTCCGAGAATGAGTCGTTCACTTCCCTCAGCGACGCCGCTCGCGGCGACGTGAAAGCGGCAGGAGACAAGCAGGGCTCGCACCCAAGAGACCGAAAACACGCCGCGGTGCTCCCCCCCATCGCCGCATGGCACGGGGCTTGCCAATGGAATCCTCCGTCGGGCCCAGGACCGGTACGGAGCACGCGGATCCCCCCACGAGGGCCCAGAGGACAATCTCACGATGGCAAGCATGAAACGCGGCGTCGGCTACTGCGAGAACACCGACTGCGAGGACTACGCCAAGGGCGTGTTCCTACTCAATCACGGTGACACGTTCTACTGCCCCCGCTGCCGACAGCTCGGCAAGGTGGAGAAGGAACGCGGCTTCTACACGGGCAACTCGGACATCTTCAAGGAGGTCCGGGTCGAGTACAACTTCGATCCGATCAACGGCGTCTACCGCGAGATCGCGATCGTGCGCGACGAGAGCTTGTGGGGACGGAACAACGTCTACACGCTGCAATCGCCGCTGATCAAGACCGAGAAGCGCGCACTGAAGGTCGCGGAAGCGATCCTCGCCAACCTGAACCGCTACCGCGGTCTGCTGAACGGCGACGAGATCCCGCGCACCACCGAGATCATCCTGTCGTTCGACGAGCCCTACGAAGAGTTCAAGCGCAAGGTCGAGCAGCTCGGCCGCGAGCTCGAGCAGAGCGGGCTGCGAGAGACCCGAGCTTCGTAGAGCCCCACGCGCCGCACGCATCCGGCGCCGTCCTTCCTCGTCGTCTGTCGCGGCGTCCAAAGCCCGCGAGCCGCCCCCTGGTGATCGGCGTTCCCAGGTGGGCGGTTCGCATTTCTGGGACGGGCGTCTCCCGTGACCTCGCTCACGGGGCCCCTCTCGCGGGCCACCGAACAGCCTTCCGGGGAGGGGAAGGTCACGGCGCTCGTGTCCGTACGACGAAATCGCGCCGCGCCGCGCGGCGCCGGGCTCGCGCCGGCGGCGCTCCCGGGGCGCGACCCCGGCTGGTGGCGCACCACGCCGGGCGCGCTGCGCGAGGTGGTGCGCCACGACGCGGAGGCCACGTCCGCCGGGCGCTATCGCACGCGCCGGATCGGCCGCGAGCGCGTGCTCGTCTGCCTCGAGGCGCCCACCGTGCACGTGCGCATCGAGGCGAACGGCTGCGCGAGCGCGGTGGCGGCGCGGAGCGCGCCGCCCGGCACGATCTACCTCGACGGCGCCGCGCAGGGCGAGCCGTTCCTGGATGCCGAGCGCGACGTCTACAACCTCGACCATCACGAGGGCTGCGTGCGCGCCTTCACGCTCGCGACCTGCGAGCAGGCGATGGTGCTGCTGCGGCGCGGCCTCGACCTGCGCCGCCGCGACTTCACCGTCCATGCGAACGGCGTGGACCTCGACACCGTGCTCGCGATCTGGGTGCTGCTGAACCACCTGCGGCTCGGCCCCTCGGATGCGCCGGTGCGCGGGCGCATCCTGCCGCTGCTCCGACTCGAGGGGAACATCGACGCGCTCGGCTTCGGCTGCGAAGACCTGTGCGCGCTGCCGCCGGCCCTCCATGCCGAGACGCGGCGTGCGCTCGACGCCCTGCTCGAGCGCGAGCGCGCCGCCAAGGCCGGCGGCTTCGCGCGCGATCCGCTGGCGTTCGTGGCCGCGCAGCTGCGCGCCATCGACCGCATCGCCTACGCGGGCGAGGCGCCCCTGGCCCAGCTCGAGGTCGAGGAGCTCGCGCGCGCGGAGCTCGCAGGCCTCGGCGTCGCCGTGGTGTGCCGCGCCGACGGCGGCGTCTACGAAGTCGAGCGCGAGCTGCGGCGCCTGCACGGCGAGCGCCTTGCGCTCGTCGTGCTGCGGAAGGACGCGACGACGTACAGCCTCCGCGCCGCGAGCCCCGGCGGCTGGCCGGCCGGCTCGAGCGCATCTACGCCTGGCTGAATCACGCCGACCCCGCCTCGGGCGGCAGGTCGCGCCGACGAATCGCTGGGGCGGCGCCGGCGAGATCGGCGGCTCGCCGCGCCGGCGCGGCACCCGGCTGGCGCCCGCCGAGATCGCGGCCACCTGCCGCGACGCGTGCGCGCCTTGGAGCGCGGGCGCGCGCCTCCGCCGCGTGCTCGGCGTCGCGCTCGGCTCCGCCCTCCTGCTCGCGCTCGCGGCGCTGCCGCGCTGGCTCCCCGGGCTCGCCGTCGAGAGCGTCCTCGGCCTGTTCGTGTGCGCGGGCCTCGCCTGCCTCGCCGGCGGCCGGCGCGCGGCCGGCTGGTACGGGCTCCGCTCGCCGCAGGGGCTCGCCGGCTGGGCGCTGCTGCCCGTCGCGCTCGCGGCGGCCGCGGCGGGCGGCGTCTGGCTGCCCGTGGCGCTGCCCGCGCTGCCGCCCGATCCGAGCGCTGCGGGCGCGCTCGCCGCGCTCGTGGCCGGCGCCAGCGGTCTCGAGCTCCTCTTCCGCGGCGCTCGCGACCGCCGGGCTGCTGCCGGCCTTCCACGGGCGCGCGCGAAGCGTGGCGGTGCTGCTGCCGGCGGGGCTCTACGCGGCGGCGCTCGCGGCGCTGCCTTCCGCGGCGCCCGCGCTCGGCGGCCCGCGGGTCGGATTCTGCGCCGCGCTGGTCTTCGGCCTCGCCGCGGGGCTCGCGCGGCAGCGCGCCGAGAGCATCGCCCTGCCCGTCGCCTTCGCGCTGCTCGGCGTGGCAGCGCGCCTCGCGCTCTAGAGCAGCCAGGCCACGACGGCGCCGGCGGCGAGCACTGCAGCTGTGAAGGGCAGCATCACCCGGCGCAGCGCGGCGCCGCCCATGAGCACGGCCATGCCCCCCTTCACCAGCGTGTTGCTGAGCACCGCGATCAGGACGACGCGCGCCGCCGTTGCCGAGCTCGCGGGCTCGCGTCTGCGCGAGCTGCGCCATCGAGAGCGCGATCGCGTCCACGTCGGTGAGGCCGGCGAGCGCGCCGGCGAGGTAGAGCCCGGCGTTGCCGAGGGTCGACCTGCGCCACCTTCGCCACGAAGGTCACCACGCCGAACAAGGCGCCGAAGCGGATCGCCTCGCCGAGCTCGAAGGGGTTCGCGCCGGCGGAGACGCTCGCGCGCTCCGCCGAGCGCTGCGCTGCGCCGCAGCACGAGGACGATCGCGAGCGAGAGCGCGCCGAGGGCGCCGATGCCGGGCAGCAGCCGGCGGGCGAGTGCCGGTGCGATCACGGCCGCGAGCAGCACCACGCGGAAGAACATCACCGTCCACGCGACCAGGATGCCGAGCGCGAGCGCCGGCGCCTGCTCCGGCTGGGTGCGGCTCCGCTGCGCGAAGCCGAGCGTGACGGCCGTGCTGGAGACGAGGCCGCCGAGCAGCCCGGTGAGCCCGATGCCGTGCTCGGCGCCGACCACCTTGACGAGGATGTAGCTCGCGAAGTTGAGCCCCGAGATCAGCACGACCATCCACCAGATCTTGTAGGGGTTGATCACGTCGAACGGCGGCGGGCCGAAGGTCTGGTTCGGGCACCAGCGGCAGGATGATCAGCGTGACGATCGCGAACTTGAGCGTGGCCGAGACGTCGGCGCGCTCGATGCGGCGCGCGAGGCCGTGCAGCCACTCCTTGAGCGCGAGCACGCCGCCGCTCGCCACGGCGAGCCCTGCGGCGAGCGAGACCGTGCCGTAGCACGCAGAGGAAGCCGAGCACGAACGCGAGGAGCGCCGACACCTCGGTGGTGATGCCGATGTCGCCCTGGCGCGCCGTGACCACGGCGGAGACGACCACGAGCGCCGCGACCGCGGCGAAGAGCGCGAGGGCCAGCCCCGGCCGCGCGCAGACCGCCAGTCGACGTAGGCGGCCATCGCTCCGGCGAGCGAGATCAGGCCGAAGGTGCGGACGCCGGCGAAGCCCGTGTCGGGCTGTGGTGCGCTCGCGCTCGAGACCGAGCAGCACGCCGAGCCCGAGCGCCGCCGCGAAGCGCAACGCCAGCGCGAGCGGGTCGTCCGGGATCATCGCGCGCTCACGAGCGGCGCTGCAGCTCTCGCCGTGCGGCGGCGAGCGCGCGGTGCTGCTCCGCCGTCACCTTCGGGTAGTGGAGGTCGAGCCCCGCGAGCGCGTCGACGATCGCCGCCGCCACCACGAGCCGCGTGAACCACTTGTGGTCGGCCGGGCACCACGTACCACGGCGCCTCGTCGCGTCGCGGTCTCGCGGATCGCGTCCTCGTAGGCGCGCTGGTAGTCGTTCCAGTGCCTGCGCTCGGCGACGTCGCTCGCGGAGAACTTCCAGTTCTTCTCGGGCTCGTCGAGCCGCGTCAGGAAGCGCCGCTTCTGCTCCTCCTTCGAGACGTGCAGGAAGAACTTGCGGATCACGACGCCGTTGCGCGCCAGGTAGCGCTCGAAGTTGCGGATGTCCTCGTAGCGCTCCTCCCAGATGCTGCTTCGTCGACCAGCTCCGGCGGCAGCTTCTGCCGCTCGAGGATCTCGGGGTGCACGCGCACGACCAGCACCTCCTCGTAGTAGGAGCGGTTGAAGATGCCGATGCGCCCGCGCTCGGGCAGGCAGCGCATGGCAGCGCCACAGGTAGTCGTGGTCGAGCTCCTCGGCCGAGGGCGCCTTGAACGAGTAGACCTGCACGCCCTGCGGGTTCACGCCCGACATCACGTGCTTGATCGTGCCGTCCTTGCCCGCCGCGTCCATCGCCTGGAAGATCAGCAGCAGCGCCCAGCGATCCTGCGCGTAGAGCATGTCCTGGTGCTCGGCGAGCTGCTCGACGCCCTCCTGCAGCGCCTCGCGCGCGGCCTGTCCTCGTCGCTCGACTCGAGCTGCGCGGTGTCGGCGGGATCGACGTCGCGGAGGCGGAAGCCCTTGCCCTTCGTCACGCGGTAGGGTGTCGAGAACCGCCTCGCGCGTTCCGAGAGCTTCTTCATCGGGGGCCTCCGCTAGCGTGAGGCCCGAGGATGCTCCAGATGACCCGCACCGCAATCGTGATCGGAGTCGGCGCCAACGCGGGGCTCGGCGCGCGCGCTCGTGCGCCGCTTCGCGCGCGAGGGCCTGCACGTGTTCGTGGCGGCCGGAACGCCGGAGCGCATCGAAGCGCTCGCGGCCGGCGCTCCGCGGTGCCGGCGGCGCCGCGAGCGCCGTGGCGATGGACGCGACGCAGCCCGCCGACGTGGTGCGGCTCTTCGACGCGGCGGCGGCGGTGGCCGACGCACCGGAGCTCGTCGTCTACAACGCCGGCAATGCGCACGTGACGCCCGCTCCTCGAGATCGGACGACGCGCTCTTCGAGTCGGTCTGGCGCGCTCGGCTGCTTCGGCGGCTTTCTGACCGGCCGCGAGGCCGCGCGGCGCATGCTGCCGCGCGGCGGCGGCACGCTTGATCTTCACCGGCGCCACGGCGAGCCTGCGCGCGCGCCCGCCCTTCACGGCCTTCGCGTCGGCGAAGGCGGCGCTGCGCGCGGTCGCGCACGGCATGGCGCGCGAGTTCGGGCCGAAGGGCCTGCACGTCGGCCACGTGATCATCGACGGCGCCATCGACGGCGATCAGCTGAACTCGCGCATGCCGCAGCTGAAGGAGCGGCTCGGCGCCGACGGCATGCTCGGCGCTCGACGCGATCGCCGACGCCTACTGGCAGCTGCACGTCGCAGCCGCGCAGCGCCTGGACGCTCGAGCTCGATCTGCGGCCGTACAAGGAGAGTTCTAGGCGCCTTCGCGCCAGCGGCTCGCCAGATCGATCCGCAGGCCAGCCGCGATCGCCGCGAGCCCGAGCTGCTCGTCGCGCTCGACAGGCCGCGGCCCCGGCCCGAGCGCATCGAGCAGCGGCCCGCGGAACCAGGGGAACAGCGTGCCCGGCAATGCGCTCTCGCGGAACCACGCGACCGCCGGCGTGTCGGCGCTCGGACGCAGCGAGCCGCCCGTCACTCGGCAGCGATAGACGCGCGCGCGATGAGCGGCGAAGCCTCGCCGTCGATACGTGCCCACCAGCTCGAACGGCTCCACGACAAGGCCGGTCTCCTCGCGGATCTCGCGCACCAGCGCCGCGTGCTCTGCCTCGCCCGGCCGGGCGCGGCCGCCCGGCAGCTCCCAGCCTCGCAGCTCGCGACGCAGCGCGAGCAGCACGCCCGCCTCGCTCTGCACCACGCCCTGCACGAGCTGGCGCTCCTCGTGGCCCTGCCGCCTCGCTCCCCAGCCGACGATCTCGAGCCAGTCGAGCGGCGCTCGCAGCAGC
Organism: uncultured delta proteobacterium; assembly: GCA_963716895.1. Taxonomy (GTDB): domain Bacteria; phylum Myxococcota_A; class UBA9160; order UBA9160; family UBA6930; genus JBFIYM01. The sequence goes on along the minus strand of CAVQUJ010000007.1, from coordinate 65,321 downwards.
AGGCCGGCGCGACCCATCTCAGCTCCGGCCCGGAAGCTGCGCCACTGTCGTGACTCCGCGCGGCGCCGGGCGCCGCTTGCCGTCACCCGACGATCTTCGCGAGCGGATACTCGACGATGCCGCGTGCGCCGCGTTCGACCAGCGTCGGCAGCAGCTCGCGCACGACCTTCTCCGCCACCACCGTGTTGACCGCGATCCACTGGTCGTCGGCCAGCGCCGAGATGGTGGGGGTGCCGAGCGCCGGCAGCACCTCGAGCACGCGCGGCAGCGCCCGCTTCGGCACGTTCATCATCAGTCCGACCCGCCCCGCGGCGGCGATCGCGCCGTTCAGCACGAGCAGCATGCGCTCGAGCTTGCGCTGCTTCCAGGGATCCGCGGCGGACTCCCGGTTGGCGATGAAGCGCGGCGTGCTCTCGAGCACGGTGTCGAGCACGCGAAGCTGGTTCGCGCGGATGCTCGAGCCCGTCTCGGAGACGTCCACGATCGCATCCGCCAGGATCGGCGGCTTCACCTCGGTGGCGCCGTACGAGAACTCCACCTCCGCCTTCACGCCGTGCTTGCGGAGATACGCCTTGGTGATGCTGACCACCTCGGTGGCGATGCGCTTGCCGCGCAGGTCCTTCACGCTCTTGAAGTGCGAGCCTTCCTTCACGGCGAGCAGCCAACGCACCGTGCGGTAGTTCGGCCAGGGCGCGGCGAGGTCGGCGAGCTCGCGGACCTTGGCGCCGTTCTCGCGCACCCAGTCGATGCCGGTGATTCCAGCATCGAGCACGCCCTGCTCCACGTAGCGCGCCATCTCCTGCGCCCGGATCAGGATGCACTCGACCTCGGGGTCGTCGATCTCGGGATAGTAGGAGCGCTCCGGGAAGCGCAGGTTGTAGCCGGCCAGCTCGAACAGCTTCGCGGTCGTGGCCTGGAGGCTCCCCTTCGGCAGCCCGAGGCGGAGCCGCCGGCCTCTGCTCTTGCGCGCGCTCACTTCCCGTAGACCTGCTTCGGGTCGAAGACCTGCTCGCCGTCGTGCTTCCAGCCCGCGCCTTCGCGGACGCGGAAGAAGCAGCTCCGCTGGCCGGTGTGGCAGGCCGCGCGGCCGCGCTGCTCGACCTTGATCAGCACCGCGTCGCCGTCGCAGTCGACGCGCAGCTCCTTCACGAGCTGCACGTTCCCGCTCGACTCGCCCTTGTGCCACAGCTCGTTGCGCGAGGTGCTCCAGTAGACCACCTCGCCGAGCTCGAGCGTCTTCCGAAAGGACGCCTCGTTCATGTACGCCACCATCAGGATCTCGCCGGTCTCGTGATCCTGTGCGATGGCGGTGACGAGGCCGCCGCGCTTGTCGAAGTCGGGCGGGTTCTCGCAGATCATGGGCGCGCGAGGCTACCGGGCGAGCAACGCCCCTGCCAGCCGTTCGCGCAGCGCCGCCAGCTCGTCGAACGCCGGCCCGCGGCCCCAGGCCGGCTCGCGCGCATCCCGCGCCGACTGGGCCAACACACCGCGGCGCGCGAGCAGATCGAGCGCGTTCTTGAAGGTGACGCGGTTCCAGGCCTCGGTGCGCGAGAGCTCGCCGACCCGATGCAGCCGTCGGAACTGCGCGTCGATCTCCTTCTCGAGCGCGCGCTCCGGCACGGGCTCCTCGAGCGCGAGCAGCGCCGAGAACACGCCGTAGTAGGCCTCGAGCAGGCTCCGCGTCTGCTCGGCGAGGAATGCCAGGTAGGGCCGGCCCTTCTCCGTGGCGCGCAGCCGGTCGTCGCTGCGCTCGAGCGCGCCGAGCCCCTCGAAATGATCGAGGAACGCGTCGACCTGCGCGGCGTGCACGATCGCGCGCGGCGCGAAGAACTCGCGATAGAACAGGTCGAGCCAGAAGTCGAGATCGCGCCGCAGCTCGAGCGAGCCCGCGCCGCGCAGCAGCAGCCGCGCCATCAGGCTGGGCGCCACCAGGAAGTGGAACAGCACGTTGCGGTAGACGTCGAGGGCGCGCGCGTCCTTCTCTTCGTAGAAGATGATTTCGCCACGCGGGTCGTTCTCCGCGTGCACCAGCCCGAGCCGCAGCAGGAAGTCGATCGAGTCGCGGTAGAGAGGCGCGTCGGCCGCGAGCGCGGGAGTGAGCCGCACGTCCTGGAGCTTCAGCAGCTCGACGAGCTGGTGCATGCGCTCGGCGAGCTCGGTGCGGAACAGGCCAGTGCGCGCCTCGGCGAGCAGCACGCACGCCGCGACCGAGGTGGCGTTCGCCACCATCGCGAGGTTGATGCGCTCGACGATGTCGTTGCCGAGCGCCTCGGTGAAGGCGCGGCGCTCGGCGAACTTCGCGGCGTCGTCCGCGCCCGAGAACAGCTCGCGATGGTTCTCGAGCGCCCGGCCCAGCGAGATCGGCTCGCCGAAGTTCACGAACACGCTGCCGAAGCGGCGCTGGAGCACCTTCCGCGCGCGCATCAGGCCGAGCATGCTCTCGTCCTGCTTCGTGCCGCCGGCGAGCTCGTCGACCATCGCGCCTTCCTCGACCAGGCGCTCGTACGTGATGCCGACGGGCACGAACAGCAGGTCGCGCCGGCCGCTGTCGATGAAGCCCTCGATGTTCCACGACAGCATGCCCATGCGCGGCGCCAGCGTCTTGCCGGTGCGCGAACGGCTGCCCTCGATGAAGAACTCCTGCGTGAAGCCCTCGCGCACCAGATACCCGATGTAGCCGCGGAACACGGCGCGGTAGAGCTCGTCGTCGAAGGACCTGCGCAGGAAGAAGGCGCCCGCCCGCCGGAACACGAAGCCGAAGGGGCCGAAAGCCATGTTCTCGCGCGCCGCGATGTGCGGCGGCATCAAGTGATTCTGATAGAAGAGCCAGGACAGCAGCACGAAGTCGAAGTACGAGCGGTGGCTCGGCACCAGCACCACCGGCTGCCGCTTCGCCCACTCGGCCACCTTGTCGAGACCGCGCAGCTCGATGCGGTGGAAGAGCCGCCGGATCACGGCCGAGGCCACGAGTCCCAGGATGGCCAGGAAAGTCGAGTTCATGTTGGCCGCGATCTCGCGGAAGATCTTCTCGACCTGCGCGCGGGCGGCCTCCGGCGTGACGCCCGCTTCGATGCGGCGCGCGAGCGCGTGCTCGACGCGCGGGTCGCGCAGCACGGCCTCCTGCACGCGGTGGCGCGGGCGCAGCACCGGGCCCTGCACCGCGCGCTCCTCGCGGTGCAGGAACAGCAGGATGGCGCGGCGCAGCTTGCGCGCGGCCGTCTCGTCGTCCTGGCCGCGCCGCTTGTCGAGGAAGGCCGCGAGCTCCATCGGCTCGCCGACCTTGATCGCCAGCTCGCGGTACGCGATCAGGAACGACGCCACCTTCGCGAAGTCGGTCGGCCGCGTCGGGCCGCCGTACGACAGGTTCAGGAAGCGCGCCTGGCCGCGCGGCCCCTTCCGCCAGAAAAGCGCGAGCGGCACGAGCGCCACCGCGCGCCCCTCGGCGCGCGCAACGCGCACCACCTCGGCCAGTAGCTCGAGCTCGCGCCGGCCCTCCTCGACGGCCGCCTCGCGGCCGCGCAGCACGTCGCGCAGCCGCGCGGTGCGCAGGAAGAGGAACATCGACTGGCCGGCGCGGACGATGTCCCCCGCCTTGCCGACGGCGCGCTGGCGGTCGGCTTCGCGGCGCGCTGCGCCGCGCAGGCGGCGGCGGCGGGCCCAGTTGCCGATGCCGCGCAGCAGCGGCGCGTAGTAGTAGAAGGACAGGCCGTTCGCGAACGCCGAGAGCCGCAGCCCCTCGCGGGCGAAGAGCGTGTTGAAGAGGAAGTAGTCGAGCCGGCTCGCGTAGCGCATCACGTACACCACGGAGCCGCGCTCCTCGAGCTCGCGCAGGCGGGACACGGTGGCGTCGTCGAGGTCGAAGTAGGGGAAGAAGCGCCGCGCGAACCAGCGGAAGAAGACGTTGAAGCGCGGCACCATCGCCGACGTGGCATCGGCGACGGCGGGGTCGGGCAGACGAACCGCCGGGGCCCCGGCCTGAGGCTTCCGGGCTTCCACCATCGGTTCACCGTTTAGCACGGACCCTGGCTAGGACGCGAACAGAACCTCGCAGCCGGTGCCGGCCAGCGCTGCGGCCACGCTGCGCCGCTCGGCCGCCGGCAGGGAGGCGTGGTGCTCGCGCAGCCAGACGAGGCACTTCGCCTGGTACGGGAATGGCGTCTGGCGCCACGGCTTGCCGTCGATCGTGCACTCGACCTGCTTCGCGCCGCTGCCGACGGCCGCCGCGTTCGCGAGCAGGAACGGCGCGTGCACGCGCCCGACCTCCGTGAGCAGCGCGCGCAGCGTCTCCGGCACGGGAGCGGCCGCGCTCCAGTCGCCCTCGGACACTTCGAGCCCCGACAGATCCTCCATGCGCTCCACCCACGCCACCGTGCGCGGCGACTCGGCCAGCGTGAGCGCCGCGGGCGTCGGATCGAACAGCGCGAGCTGCGTGAGCTGGCCGTAGACGCCGAAGTCCGCTGCCCCGGGCCGCCCGCCCATCAAGAACGGGCGCGCGCGGAGCGCGGCGTCGAAGAGCGCGAGGAAGCGCCGGTAGCTGGCCTCGATCACCGGCCCGGTGATCTCGTTCGAGCCCACCACGCCGAGCCGCCCGATCTGGCGCGCCGCGAACAGCTTGCCCTGCTCGCGCCAGCGCCCGATCTCGAGCTCGATCTGCGACCACAGCGGCAGGATCGCGCTGGCCTTCGCCACGTCCGCGGCGTAGGCCCAGCGGTAGTGGAACATCGGGCGCGTGAGCCACTCGTCCGCGTAGTCCTCGAGCAAGGCGTCGAGGAAGGCGAGCGCCGGGCTCGGCGGCACGACGGCGCGCCCGCTGAACTCGCGCTCGAAGCGGCGGATCAGGGGCGTGGAGTCCACCACCGCCTCGTCGCGCCCGTCGGCGCCGGGCAGGAAGAAGGTGGGCAGCAGCGAGACCTTCGCCTCGGGCAAGCCGCGGTCCTCCCGGGAGCCCCGCACGATGAACTGGTACGGGATCCGCCGGTAGCGGAGCAGCGCGAGCATCTTGCGGGTGTACGGCGAGCCCGGCGCCCCGCGCAGTCGGAGCGGAGCGTTGGCGTTCGGCATGCGGGTCCTCCGGACGGATCTCCCAGGTTATGGCACATTGAGTGTCATTACTTCAAGGGAGCGCTTCTTGTCGCCCGGCCCCGACTACCGCGTCTACGGCATGAGCCAGTCCTTCTTCACGCGGAAGCTCGAGGGGGCGCTCGCGTACAAGGGCATCCCCTTCCGGCTGCTCCGCTTCGCCGGCGGCTGCCCCGAGGCGCGCGCCGCCGGTTGGCCGGGAGGAATCCCGGTGGTGCGCACGCCCGAGGGAGAATGGGCGTGGGACACCACCGAGCTGCTGCACCACCTCGAGGCACGGTTCCCCGAGCCGGCGCTGCTGCCGCCCGACCCGGTGCAGCGCTTCCTCGACGCCGCGCTCGAGGACTTCGTCGACGAGTGGCTCTACCGACCGGCCGTCGGCTCGCGCTGGTTCTTCGAGGAGAACGCCCGCGTCGGCGGCTTCGAGCTGGCGCGCGACGCCACGCACGAGATTCCCGTTCCCGGCGATCAGGCGTTCGCGCTCGTGCGCGCGCACGTGACCGCGAGCTGCGCGCCATTCGGCGTGACGTCCGACAACGTGAAGGCGTGGATCCACGAGGTGCTGCGGCCGTGGCAGCGGACGCTGGGAGCGCACCTCGCGGCGCGCCCGTATCTGTTCGGCGGACGGCCCGCGCTGGCGGACTTCGCGATCTTCGGCGGCTGCGCCGCGCACTTCGCGAACGATCCGCTGTGCCGGCGCTGGCTCGACGCCGACGCGCCCGCGCTCGTGAAGCAGACGCAGCGGCTGCTCGAGCCGGGCGAGCAGCGCTTCGACGCATGGGCCGAGACCGATGACGTGCCCGACACACTGGTGGCGGTGCTCGCGGAGCTGGGCCGCCTCTACCTGCCCTGGGTGAGCCGCGCCGCGCGCGACGGCGCCGCGCCGCTCGCCTTTGCGGGCGGCGAGCGCAGCGAGCTCGCCGCCACGCCCTTCCTCGTCAACGCACGGCGTGTGCTGCTCGCGCGCTACGCGGCGCTCCGCTGCGACGCGCTCGACCGCGTGCTCGCCCGAGCCGGCGTGCTGCGCTTCTACGCCGACTTCACCGCCGATGCAGGCGAGATCCCCGATCCGCGCCCGCTGCCGCGGCCGCGCTGGAACCGCCCGTTCGCGCCGCCCGGACAGGAGGAGCGCTGATCCGGCCGCGAGCGCGCTCGGCCCGCAGCGAAGCGCGCAGCGAGACGAAGCCGAGCGAAGTCAACCCGGTAGGACGATCTCGCTCATCCGCGCCGCGATCTCCTCGGCCGTCCAGAGCCCGCCCTCGTCGGTCTTCGTGACACCCTTCGCCGTGACCATGCGCATCTCCGCGATGCGTCCGCCGCCGACGAAGAAGGTCGTGCCGGTCTGGTCCTTGGCGAGCTCGCTCGCGAGATACACGACGAGCGGCGACACCAGCGCGGGATCGAGCTTCTCCTTCATCTCGCCCATGCCGGCGAGGTCCTCCGTCAGCCGCGTCAGCGCCACCGGAGCGAGGATGTAGACGCGGATCCCGGCCTTCTGTCCCTCGATCGCGAGGCAGCGCGAGAAGCCCCAGATGCCGGCCTTCGCCGCGCCGTAGTTGGTCTGGCCGAAGTTGCCGTTGAGACCCGAGGTGGAGGACGTGTTGATGATCACGCCGCCCTGTCCGCGCTCGCGCATGTGGTTGTACGCCGGCCGCGCGACGCAGTAGGTGCCCTTGAGGTGGACGTTCACGACCGGGTCCCACAGGTCTTCGGTGAGCTTCGCGAGGGTCTTGTCGCGCAGGATGCCCGCGTTGTTCACGCAGATGTCGAGCTTGCCGAACGCGTCGACGGCCGCTTTCACCATCGCCTCGCCGCCGGTGACACTGGCCACGCTGTCGTAGTTGGCGACGGCCTGGCCGCCGAGGGACTTGATCTCGTCCACCACCTTGTCGGCCATGCTGTGCCCGCCGCCGCCGCTGCCGTCGCGGGCGCCGCCGAGATCGTTCACGACGAGCTTGGCGCCTTCCTTGGCGAGGGCGAGCGCGTGGCAGCGACCGAGACCGCCGCCTGCGCCGGTGACGAGCGCGACCTTGCCGGTGAGCAGTGCCATGGGGGGACCTCCTCGGGGAAAGGGAGGCAGGCTAGCAGCAAGCCCTCGGGGCGCGCAGCGAGCCCACGCGAGGCTTTGCCTCGCGTGAGGCGGGGCGAAGTGACAGCAAGCCTTCAGGGCGCGCAGCGAGCCGCAGGCGAGCGAAGTGGCGGCCGCAGGAGCTACGAAAAGAGCAGCGTCCGGAGCCGGGCGAAACGCTGGAAGCCGAGCCCCTCGTAGAGGCGCTCGGCCGCCTCGTTGCCCTCGATCACGGCCAGCTGCACGTGCGTGCTGCCGCTCGCGAAGGCGCGCCGGCACAGCTCCGAGACGCCGGCTGCGGCGAGCCCGCGCCGTCGGAACGCAGGCCAGGTGAAGACGCCCTGCAACAGCCAGCCGCGCGGGCACTGCACGTCGGCGTAACCGACGAAGCCGAGGTGCGCGCCCTGCTCCACCACCACGGCGCGCCGCACGCGACCGCGCACCCAGCGCCGGAAGCCGACCGGGTCGCTCTCGGTCGGGTCGGGGCGGCGCTCTTCGAGCAGGCTCTGGCGAGCCGCCTCCACCAGCGCGTCGAGGTCGAGCGTGCTCGCCGGGCGCACGCGCTGCTGCTCGGACGGCGGGCGCAGGCGCGCCTCGCCGGGCGTCAGCGCGAAGCCGATCTCGATGCGATCGAGCAGCACGCGCCGGCCCTCCGCCATGAGCCACTCGTGGAGCGGCGCCACCACCTCCTCGGTGCTCTTCACCAGCCCGGAGCCGACGCGCACGAGATACGGGAAGAAGGCCTCGAGCGCCTCCCGCTCGGCCGCGGCGTCGAACACCACGCTCGGCGCGAGCCCCGCGAGGCCCGCGAGCTCACGCCCGCGCCAGGCGCCGAGCACCTCGGGCAGCGGCCCGGGGCCCGGCGCCGGCTCGCCGAGCCGCAGCACGAGGTCGGCCAGCACCAGGTTCAAGAGCGGCGAGCGATCGAGGTAGGCAAGTGCAGCCCCTCGATCGCGCTCGCGCAGCGGACGGACGCGCAGCCCCATCAGCGCGTCTAGTCGATCACCGCGAGGACGGCGCCCTCCTCGACGTTCTCGCCCTCGCGCACGCGGATCTCGGCGAGGCGTCCCGCCACGGGCGCCTCGACCGGGATCTCCATCTTCATCGACTCGAGGATGAGGATGACCTCCTCCGCCGTGACGGCGTCGCCGACCGCCTTCTCGATCTTCCACACGTTCCCGGTGATCTGCGCCTCGACGGCTGTCGGCATCGCTCCCTCCGTGGGCGGCCGAGTGTACCTGTGGACGCCGCGACTGACGACGAGGGGCCCGCCGCCGGATGCGGGCGGCGTGCTGCTCCTTGGAAGCTCCCTCGGGTTCCTTATCTTGCCGCGATGCTCGAGACCCTGTCGGCCGGCTTCAAGCGCGCGCGCGAGCGGCTCGCCGGCGTGCAGACGCTGTCCGACGCCAACCTCGACGAGGCGCTCGCCGACGTGCGCCGTTCGTTGCTCGAAGCCGACGTCGACTACGACGTCGTTAAGGACTTCCTCGCGCGCGTGCGCGAGAAATCCGTCGGCGCACGGGTCGAGACGAAGGTGCGCGACAGCGCGGGCCGCGTGCACCGCGTGACGCCGGGCCAGCACTTCGTGGCGAGCTGCGAGGAAGAGCTCGTGAGCCTGATGGGGCCCGTCGACCCCTCGCTCGCGCGCCGCGACGGGTCCGTCTCGGTGCTCCTGCTCGGCCTCCAGGGCGTCGGCAAGACCACCGTCGCGGCGAAGCTGGCGCGCCATCTCCAGAAGCAGGGCCGGCGCCCGCTGCTGGTCGCGGCCGACGTGCAGCGCCCGGCCGCCGTGCAGCAGCTCCAGACGCTCGGCGCGTCGATCGACGTGCCCGTGCACGTGGGCGAGCCCGGCGAGGCGCCGCCCTCGCTGTGTGCGCGCGCGCGCGAGCGCGCGCGACGCGAAGGCTTCGACGCCATCATCTACGACACGGCCGGCCGCCTCGCCATCGACGCGGACCTGATGGCCGAGCTCCGCGCCGTCGAAGCCGCCACCGAGCCTGCGAGCCGGCTGCTCGTGTGCGACGCGCTGATGGGCCGCGACGCCGTCAACGTGGCGAAGGCGTTCGCCGAGCAGCTCACGCTCGACGGGCTGGTGCTCACCAAGCTCGACGGCGACGCGCGTGGCGGCGCCGCCCTCGCCGTGAAGGCCGTGACGGGCGTGCCCATCAAGTTCGTGGGCACGGGCGAGAGCGTGGACCGCCTCGAGGAGTTCCGCCCCGAGGGCCTCGCCTCGCGCATCCTCGGGATGGGCGACGTCGTCGGCCTCGTGAAGGACTTCGAGCAGGTCGTCGACACGAAGCAGGCCGAAGCCGACGCCGAGCGCCTGCTCGCGGGCCGCTTCGGGATGGACGACCTGCTCACCCAGCTGCGCATGCTCCAGAAGATGGGCTCGCTGCGCGACCTCCTCGGCAAGCTGCCGGGCATGGGCGAGATGGCCCAGCAGGTGGACGAGCGCGAGCTCGTGAAGACGCAGGCGATGATCCAGTCGATGACGCCGCAGGAGCGCAGTCGGCCCGAGCTGATCGACAAGAGCCGCGCCGGCCGCATCGCACGCGGCAGCGGCCGCGCGGCGCGCGAGGTGCAGGAGCTGGTGGCCCGCTTCCGCCAGATGCGGCAGATGATGGGCTCGCTCGGGGGCGGCGGCGGGCTGATGAGCCGCATTCCGGGCCTCGGCCGTCTGGGAGGCGCGGGCGCCGGCGGCGGCCTGCCCGAGGGCATCGATCCGGCTGCGCTGCTCGGCGGGGGCGGCAATCGGCAGCTGCGCCGTCAGCTCGAAGCGCGCTCGAAGAGCGACGCCAAGAAGAAACGGAAGCAGGCGAAGGCAGCGCGGCGCAAGGGCCGGCGCAGGTAGCTGCGCGAGAGGTGCGCGCCGCTGGCAGGGCGAACCCTGGCCTCTACACTGCGCCGACCCCCGACCGGCTTCAGCCTGAACTCGAACCTCCCGATGGGTGAGCGGATGCGTGTACGGTCGGCAGTTCCGTCGCGGTGCGTGCGCTTCGTCGCACTCGCGCTCGGACTGGGACTCGGCGGGGCCGTGCTCGTCCCCGGCGCGGCCCTCGCCGATCCGCCGAGCGAAGTGCTGGCGCCGCTCGCCGGCGCGACCGGACCGGCGGGCATGGAGCCGCCGACCGCGGAGCCGAGCGCACCGGCCCCCGGGCCCAGCGTGCCCGATCTGCTGCCGGCCACGGCACCGTCCACGCGCTCGCTCGCCGAGCGCCAGCCCGACTTCCCGAAGTCGGCCGCGCTCGTGCCGCGCGTCGAGTTCTGGAAGCGCATCTACAGCGAGGTGGACTCGGGCGGCGGCCTGCTGCACGACAGCGAAGACCTCTCGCTGGTCTACGAAGTCGTCCGGCTGCCCGCCGCCGGCGCCCGCGTCGGCCAGGAGCGCCTGCTGCGCGAGCGCCGCGAGCACTACCAGGCCGTGCTGCGCAGCCTCGCGAGCGGCCGGCGCAGCAACCTCGACGCCGAAGAGCAGCGCGTGCTCGCGTTGTTCCCGAGCGGCGTCTCGGACGCGACGCTGCGCCGTGCCGCCAGCCAGGTGCGCTTCCAGCTCGGCCAGGCGGACAAGTTCCGCGCCGGCCTGATCCGGCAGGGGCGCTGGGAACGCTACATGCGCGGCGTCTTCGCCGAGCGCGGGCTGCCCGTCGAGCTGGCGTCGCTGCCGCACGTCGAGTCGTCGTTCAATCCGAGCGCGCGCTCGAACGTGGGCGCGTCGGGCATCTGGCAGTTCACCCGCTCCACCGGCCGCATCTACATGCGGGTGGACTACGTGATCGACGAACGCAACGACCCGTGGCTCGCCACCGTCGCGGCCGCGCGCCTGCTCGGCTCGAACTACCAGCGCACGCACTCGTGGCCGCTTGCGCTCACGGGCTACAACCACGGCGTCGCCGGCATGGAGCGCGCCGTGCGGCAGCTCGGCACGCGCGACATGGGCACGATCATCGAGCGCTACGAGAGCCGCAGCTTCGGCTTCGCGTCGAAGAACTTCTACTGTGAATTCCTGGCCGCGCTCGAGGTCGAAGAGAACGCCGAACGCTACTTCGGGCGGCTGGCGCGGGACGCGCCGGACAACCCCGAGATCGCGGTGCTGGCGAGCTACTACCGCCCGTCCACCCTGGCGGCCGCGTTCGGCGTCTCGCTCGACGCGTTGCGCGGAGCGAATCTCGCGCTCGTCGACGGCGTGTGGAGCGGGCAGCGCCTCGTGCCCGCCGGCTATCCGCTCCGCATCCCCAGGAATCCGCTCCGGCCGACGCCGGACGTCGTGCTCGCGTCGATCCCGGCCCCGGAGCGCCACGTCGAGCAGGTGCGCGAGGCTTCGTATCGGGTGCAGCGCGGCGACACGCTCTCGCGCATCGCGGCGAAGTTCGGCGTGCGCACGAAGGACCTGATGGCGGCGAACGGCCTCCGGAGCGCGAACACGATCCACGTCGGGCAGAAGCTCGAGATCCCGGGCCGCACGCGCGTCGTCGTGGCGGCGGCCGACCCCGGTGACGAGCCTGCGCGCGCGGCCCCGCCCGCGCGCGCCGCCCCGGCGAGCTCCACGTATCGCGTCCGCTCCGGCGACACGCTCGGCAGGATCGCGAAGAAGCTCGGCGTCTCCGAGCGCTCGCTCGCCGCCGAGAACGGGATCCGCGACAAGAGCCTCGTGCGCGTGGGCCAGACGCTGCGCGTGCCCGGCGCTTCGGCCGCGGGCCGCGAGACGGTCGCGCCCGGCGGCGTCTACACGGTGCGGCGCGGCGACACCCTCGACAGCATCGCGCGCCGCCATGGCGTCGCTCCCAACTCGATCGTGGCGCTGAACGGGCTCGAGAACGCGCACCGCATCAAGGCGGGGCAGCGGCTCTATCTGCCGAAGAACTAGCCGGCGCCCCCGAGCGCCTTCGGCGCCCACCAGGCCCAGCGCCCGAGGATCTTCATCGCGGCCGGCACGAGCAGCGCCCGGACGATCGTGACGTCGAGCACGATCGCCGAGGCCATGCCGACGCCGACCTCCTTGACGAACACCAGCTCGCCCGCCGCGAAGGCGCCGATCACGACGAGCAGGATCAGCGCGGCGCTGGTGATCACGCGCCCGCTCCAGGCAACGCCCTCGCGAATGCTCCGCTGCACGTCGCCGTCGCGGGCGAACTCCTCCTGGATGCGGGCCAGCAGGAAGACCTCGTAGTCCATCGAGAGCCCGAACACGATCGCGGCCATCACCACCGGGATCGTGGCCTCGATGCCGCCGGGCGGCTCGAAGTCGAGGAGGCCCGCCAGGTGCCCGTCCTGGAACACGAGGACCAGCACGCCGTAGCTCGCGGCGAGCGAGAGCAGGTTCACGAGCGCCGCCTTGATCGGCACGAGCACGGAGCGGAATGCCAGGAACAGCACGCCGACGTTCCAGAGGATCACCAGCACCGCGACGAGCGCGCCGTAGCGGCTGAGTGTGCTGCGCACGTCCACGAGCAGCGCGGTGGGGCCGCCCACTTCGACGGAGAGATTCGGGTGCGCCACCGCGCGCACGGCGATCACGGCTTCCGCGGCCGCCGGCGTGCGCCAGCCGTGCGCGGACTGCACGTTGACCAGCGCGAGGTCCTCGTGGACGGTGCGGTCGAGCTCCATCTTGCCCGGGATGCTGGCGCTCTCGCGCCCCCGTTCGGGGTCGAGCTCGCGCAGCGGCGTCCGCACCTCCTGCACGCCCGGCACGCGTGCGATCGCGTCGAGCCACGACTGCACCGCGCGCAGGCCCTCGGGCGAGAGCACGGGGCCCTGCGTCTCGACCGCGAGCTGGAGGGTGGACGCGCCGCTCGGGTCGAACTCGGTGGGGTTGCCGATGCGCTCCTCGACCCGCCGCACCTCGGAGTCGGGCGGGAAGGTGCGCGCGTCGGGCAGCACCGCCTGCATGCGCAGCGCGGGCAGCGTGATGGCGGCAAGCACCGCGACGCTGGCGGCGACGGTGAGCCACGGGCGCCGCATCGAGACTTCGGCGAGCGTGGCCCACAGCCGGCTCGGGCCGCTGCGCTCGGCGGCGCGGCCGACGGCGAAGCGGTTCACCGCGGGGCCCAGCCAGGCGAGCAACGCGGGCAGCAGCACGAGCGCGCCGATCAACGCGGAGGGCACCGCGAGGATCCCGCCGAGCGCGAGCCCGCGCACGAGCGGGACGGGCACGAGCAGCAGGACGAGGATGCTCACGAGCACGGTGATGCCGGAGACGCGCACCGCGCGCCCGGCCGTCAGCATGGAGACGGCCACCGCCTCGAGCACGGACGCGTGCCGCGGCAGCTCCTCGCGGAAGCGCTGCACCACGAGCAGCGAGTAGTCGATCGAGAGGCCGAGCCCGAGGAAGGCGCTGATCGAGAGCGAGAAGATCGACACCTCCACGAACTGGGCGATGAGGCGCGTCAGCGCCGTCGAGAAGGCCAGCGCGAAGGCGCCGATCGCGATCGGCAGGAAGGCGGCCACCAGACCGCGGAAGAACCAGAGGGTGAGCAGGAGCGCGAAGGGCAACGCCACCAGCTCGGCCTGCGTGACGTCGTGCTCGGCGATGCGCTGCGCCAGCACCGACGCAGGGATGGGGCCGCCGAGCTCGACGCCCGGGAAGCTCTCGCGAAGCGCCGGCTCGAGGCGCCCGAACGTCGCCACCCGCTCGGCCTGCGAGCCAGCCAGGAACACCAGCACGAGCGTGCGGCTGCCGTCGTGCGACACCAGCGCCCCGAGGCCCGTGTCGAAGAAGGACGTGACGCCGAGCACGCCTTCATCGGCGAACAGCGGCTCGAGGCCCTCCACCACGAAGCCCGCGTACTCGGGATCGCGGACGTCACCGCCCGGCGCATGCAGCACGGCGACGATGTCGGGCGAGCCCACGCCGAGGCGCGTCGCGAGCTTGCGCGCCACGCGATCGGACTCGCTGCCGGGCACGTCGAGTCCCGAGGCCACGAGCTCGCGGGCAGCGGAGGCTCCATAGAGCGCGCAGAAGATCGCGACGAGCAGGAAGACGGCGGCGACGGCGCGCGGTCGCGCGCTCGCCGCGCGCCCGAGGCGGTCGAACCAGCTCTGCCTCGGCGTCGGGCTCGCGCTCTCCAACGACCGCGATTTACCTCCGGGGCGAGAACGAGTCAAGGCGCAAGCGCGGCGAAGCCGCGCGCGCCGTGAGCCGGAGGCGAACGGAGTCACGACAGCCGGACGCTGCGCTCACCGCACTTGCCGTCCGGTTCGTCAGATCGCCTGGACGATGCTCTCGTCGGGGCAGCCGGATCGCGCTGCGCAGGCCGCCGTACACCGCGATCCGATCGCCTGGACGATGCTCTCGTCGGGGCAATCGCCTGGACGATGCTCTCGTCGGGGCAGCCGGATCGCGCTGCGCGGGCCGCCGTACACCGCGATCCGATCGCCTGGACGATGCTCTCGTCGGGGCAGCCGGATCGCGCTGAGCGGGCCGCCGTACACCGCGATCAGATGCCTGGACGATGCTCTCGTCGGGGCAGCCGGATCGCGCTGCGCACCCGTCCGCGATCAGATCGCCTGGACGATGCTCTCGTCGGGCAGCCGGATCGCGCTGAGCGGGCCGCCGTACACGGCGCCGGTGTCGATCCCGATGCTGAACGGCTCGTTCCAGCGGATGGAGAAGTCGCGGCTCGGCGTGTGGCCGTAGACGATCGTGAGGCCGAGCGTGTGCGGCAGGTCGGCGGTGGAGCGATTCCACAGCAGGTCTTCGGGACGCGAGACGCGCAGCGCGTAGGCCGGGTCGCCGCTCTGGAGCCCGCGCTGCCCGAGCCCCGCGTGCACGAACAGGTAGTCGCCCTCCTGATGGAACAGGCGCAGGCTGCGGTAGAAGTTCGCGTGCGCCGGCGGCAGCTCGAAGTCCTTCCGCTTGCCCCGGTCGCCGAAGAAGCCGTAGCTCGCGAGCGTGCGGTCTCCGCCGTTCATCAAGAAGGCGTCGCCGCCGAAGTAGACGGCGCCCTTCCAGCCGAGGAAGTCGAGGAACATCGATTCGTGATTGCCGAGCAGGAACGTGCAGGGGACGTCGCGGGTCAGCTCGATCAGGCGACTCACCACGCCGGCCGACTCGGGGCCGCGGTCCACGTAGTCGCCCAGGAAGACGAGCCGGTCGCTCGCCGTGGGCACGAGCTCGTCGAGCAGTCGCTCGAGCTTGCCGAGCTCGCCATGGATGTCGCCGATCGCGTAGAGCACCAGGGCCTCTTCGGCTAGGCCGCGGGCGCACCTGACCGGGCGCCGCGCGCCGCGAGCTGCCCGCAGGCGGCGTCGATGTCGGCGCCGCGGCTCCGGCGCAACGTCGCGACCAGGCCGCCCTGCACCAGCTCGCCCATGAAGCGGCTCGCCACCTCGGGCGACGGGGGCCGGTACGGCGCGTCGCGGTGCGCGTTCATCGGGATCACGTTCACCTTGGCGGGCAGCCCGCGCAGCAGCGCCACGAGACGGCGCGCGTCGTCGACGCGAGTCGTTCACGCCCTCCATCAGCGTGTACTCCACGAACACCGGATGGCGTCGCGAGAGCTGCGGGATCTTGCGCAGCGCGTCGAGCAGCACCGCGAGCGGGAAGCGCTTGTTGAGCGGCACGAGCACGTCGCGCACCGCATCCGTGGTGGCGTGCAGCGAGACGGCGAGGTTGACGGGCACCGCGGCCAGCAGATCCGCGATGCGCGGCACCACGCCCGAGGTCGAGACCGTGACGCGGCGCGGCGCCATCGCGAAGCCCTTCGGGTGCAGGAGGGTGCGGATCGCTTCGACCACCGCGGGCAGGTTGAGCAACGGCTCGCCCATCCCCATGAACACCACGTTGGTGATGCGGCGCTCCGGCAGCAGCTCACGCATGCGGCAGAGCTGGTCGACGATCTCGGCCGCGGAGAGGTTCCGGTCGAGGCCGAGCGTGCCGGTGGCGCAGAACGAGCAGGCGAGCGGGCAGCCGATCTGCGTGGAGACGCAGAGCGTGGTGCGGTCCTCCTCGGGGATCGCCACCGCCTCGAGCACCGCGCCGTCGTGCGTGGTGAGCGCCGCCTTCAGCGTGCCGTCGGTGGAGCGCTCGACCGAGGCGACCTCGAGCGCGCGCGTCTCGAAGCGCGCTGCGAGCGCCTCGCGCAGCTCGGCCGGCAGGTCCGTCATCGCGCGCGGATCCTCGATCGCGCGACCGTAGAGCCAGCTCGCCACCTGGTCGGCGCGCCAGGCCGGCAGGCCCTCCGCGGCGAAGCGCTCGCGCAGCGTCGCGGGCGAGAAGTCCTTGAGGTTGGGCTTCCGGTCGGCGCGCGCGCTCACAGCTCGCTCCGGCGCCGGTACGTGAAGAAGTGCAGCGCGCGCCCTTCCGCCCGCCACATCGCCTCGTACGCGGTGCACAGCCGCCCCGGCACCTCGGCGACGAACGGCGTGGCGAGCGCGTTCTCGAGGCGGGGCTCCGCCGACAGCACCGCGTCGATGTGCGCGGCGTACTCCGCATGGTCCGTCGCCGCTTGGAGCTCGCCGCCCGGCGCGAGGCGCGACGCCAGCAACGCGACGAAGCGGGGCTGGAGCAGGCGGCGGCGGTGATGGCGCTTCTTCGGCCACGGGTCGGGGAAGTTGATCCAGAACGCCGCCACGCTCGCCTCGGCCAGCGCACTCTCCACCAGCTCCTCGGCCGTCGCATCGACCAGGCGGATGTTCCGCTCCTCCGTCTTCGCGATGCGTCGCGCCAGCTTCAGCACGCGGCGGTGCGAGCGATCCACGCCGACGTGCGCGACGCCCGGGGCTCCCGCCGCGAGCGCACGCAGGAACTCGCCGCGGCCGAAGCCGAGCTCGACCACGAGCCGGAGCGGCGGCGGGCACGTCGGGGGCGAACAGCGCAGCCCAGCCCTTCTCGCGGACGTCAGCGAGGCCGACGCGGCGGTCGGGCCCGGGCATGTCGGTCTTGAGCGTGCGCGACACGCCGCAGCTTAGCCGTCGGCGCGAACGAAACGAATCCAGTCGCGGAGCATGCCGAAGCGCGGCGGGCGCGGGGCGAACGCGAGCGCCGCGGGCTGCTCGGGATCGAGGTGCGCGCGGCGCTGCGCCTCGGCGAGGGCCTCGAACGGCCCGCCGAGCGCGTCCACGAGGCCGTGCGCCAGCGCCGCGCTCCCGCTCCAGACCCGGCCGCCGGCGGCTGCGCGCACGCGCTCCGGCGCGAGCGCCCGCCCCTCGGCGACGCGGGCCACGAAGCGCTCGTAGGCCGAGTGCATTCCCTCGCGCACGACCTTGCGCTCGTCGGGGGTGAAGCCTCGCGCCTCCGAGAAGAGACCGGCTCGCGCGCCGCGCTCGACGCCGTCCCGCCCGATGCCGATCCGCTCGTAGAGGCCCGACAGGTCGAGCTTGCCGCCCACCACGCCGATCGAGCCCGTCACGGTGGTGGTCTCTGCCACGATCGAATGCGCCGCGGCCGCGACGTAGTAGCCGCCGGAGGCGGCCGTGTCCCCGAGCGACGCCACCACCGGCTTCTCGCGCCCGAGCTGGCGCACGGCGCGCCACAGGAGATCGGACGCGACCACCTCGCCGCCCGGCGAGTCGACGCGCAGCACCACCGCCGCGATTCGGTCGTCCTCCGCGAGCTGGTCGAGCAGGCGCCGGTAGCTGTCGCACGCGACGCCGCGACGCCCGCGGCCGCGCACGATCGTGCCGCGCGCGACGACGTAGGCGAGCGCCGCGCGCTCGCGCGTGAGCGGCGCCCAGCCGGCGTCGACGGCCCGCAGCGCGAGATAGGCGCGCGCGTCGATCGCAGGCAGCGGGTCGTCGGCACCCAGCGACGGCGCCAGCTCGCGCAGCAGCGCCGGCACCTCGTCGGGGTAGCGGCAGTCGTCGACGAGCCGCGCCTCGCGCGCGGCCGGCGCGGTGAAGGGGCCGGCGTCGACCAGCTCGCGCACCTGCGCCGCGGGCAGGCCCCGTCCCTCGGCGATGCCGTCCACGAGCGCCGTGAACTGATCGTCGAGCAGCGCTTCGAGCTGCGTGCGCTGCTCGGGCGAGAGCGTGCTCCGCGTCAGGGCCTCACCCGCCGTCTTGAACTCCCCGATGCGCACCACCTCGGGCGCGACGCCGAGCTTGTCGAGCAGCTCGTGCAGGAACACGCCCTCGTAGCGCAGGCCCATCCAGCTCACGCTGCCCGCTTCGGCGACGAGCAGGCGCGTCGCGGCGCTCGCGGTGAGCAGCTCCTCGGCCGACAGGCTCTCGGCCCACACCACGACCGGCTTCGCGCGCGCCACCTCGGCGAGGCCGCGGCGCAGGCTCAGCGCCCGCGCGAGGCCGCCCGCTGGTCCTTCGCTGCGCACCGCCACCGCCGCCACGTCCGGATCGCGCGCGGCGCGGCGCAGCACGAGCAGCGTCTCGAGCAGCGAGAGCGCCGGCTCGCCGCCGCCGAAGAAGGGCGTCGCGGGCAGCTCCGGCACGGGTGACGCCAGCCGCAGGCGCAGCACGAAGGGCGCGTTGCGCAGCACGACGCGAGAGACGCCGAGCCGCGCCGCTCGGCTGGCGTTGTCGAACACGCGACGGAGCAGGCTCACTCCGTTCGCCTCGCGAGCTGTCGTGACTCCGTTCGCCGCACTCGATCCTCCGCTCGCCGCGCGCTCCGCTTGCGGCTCACTGCGCGCTTCGCTTGCTACCTGATCCGCTTGCGGCGGTGGTTCAGGTAGTCGACGGTGAGGAAGCTGCCGAGCTGGTTCGGCGAGGTGAAGAACGCACGGCCGCGGTTGATCTCGGTCATGCGCTCGACGAAGCCCACCAGCTCCGGCGCGTCGTCCAGCATGAAGGTGTTGATCGTGATGCCGCGCCCGGTGATGCGGCGCACCGTCTTCAGCGTCTCGGCCACCGCGTGCGGCGAGACGCCGCCGAAGCCCATCGGCCACTCGACGCGGAGCTCCTTGCCCTGGAAGTAGGCGGTCGGCTGGCCGTCGGTCACCACCAGCACCTGCGGGCTCGGGCTCGGGTGCTGCGCGATCAGCCGCTCCGCCACCAGCAGCCCCTCCTGCAGGTTCGTGAAGGGGTCGCCCATGTCCCAGGTGGCGAGCGGCAGCTCGTGGATGGGCAGCTCGCGCGCACGCGTCGAGAAGCCGACCACGAAGAAGTGGTCGCGCGGGTAGCGCGTGCGGATCAGGTGATCGAGCGCGAGCGCGACGCGCTTCGCGGCGGGGAAGCGGCCCGCCCACGACATCGACCAGCTCATGTCGAGCAGCAGCACGGTCGTCGTCTGCGTCGAGAAGTCGGACTCGTAGACCTCGAGGTCGTCGCGCTCGAGCGCGAGCGGCGGCGCGGTCGGCTCGCCCGCGCTCGCCCGGCGCCGCACCACGTTGAGCAGCGTGCGCACCACGTGCAGGTCGAGCGCGTCGCCGTACTGCCAGGGCCGCGTCTCGTCGGGCCGCCGCGTGGCGACGCCGTGGTGCACCGTCTCGTGGCTGCCGGGCCGGCTCTTGCGCAGCTGCGAGTAGACGGCGGCGAGCGCTTGCGCGCCGATCCGGCGGATCGCGCGCGGCGTGAGCTCGAGGCCCTGCTCGCCCTGGCGCACGAGGCCGGCGTCGCGCAGATCGCGCTCCAGGTTGCGGAGCAGGATCAGCGACTGGGCGCCCTGCTCCGAGAGCAGCTCGCGCAGCTGCTCGGGCGTGATCTCGTCGAAGCGGCCCTCCGCGAGCGCGCGCGCCATCTGCTCGAGCGCCTCGACCTGCTCGCGCACCTGCTGCGCGGTCTCGTAGTCCGCCGACTCGCGCCCGCGGAACTGCTGCCCGTGGCGCTTCAGGAAGTCCTCGAGCTGGCGCAGGCGATCGACCTCGCCGAGCAGCTCCTGGAACTCCTCGCCGGCCTCCTCGTCCGCGAACGCGTGATCGCGGAACGCCTCGATCGCGTCGGCCAGCGAGCCATGCTCGCGGTGGCGGCGCTCCATGAACTCGTTCAGCGCACGCGACTCCATGCCATGCGCGTCGCGCTGGGCACGTTCCTCGCGGTCGAGAATCCGGTCGAGCCGGCGCGCGAGGTCTTCCGTGGCGCGATCCATCCGGTAGCGCTGCATCAGCTCGCGAGCCTGCGCGCGCAGCTCGTCGATCAGCTCCTCCGCGCCCATCACGCGGAAGTTCATGCCGGCGAGCGGGAAGCCCGAGCGCCGCATGTACTCGAGCGCCTCCTCGACGGAGAGCCCCTCCATCAGCAGCTCGGAGAGCGCGTCGAGCGCGCGCTTGGGATCGAGCGTGAACTCTTCCTGCGTGCCGTCCCAGCGGCTGTAGCGCCAGACCTTCACGCGCGTCCGTAGCGCGAGCCGCGCTCGGTCTCGGTCTTGTTGAGGCGGTTCGAGAGGTGCAGCCCCTCGAGCAGGAACTCGATGGCGGACGCCAGCCGCTCGGGCGAATCGCCGCCGGCCAGCCGGGCGGCGGCCTCGCGCAGGCCGGGGATCTCGTCGAGTCCGTCGAGATAGTCCGCGGCGCGCATGTCGGCGGCGATCTCCACCTTCCAGCCCTGCTGGAACGAGTCGATGACGGAAGCCATGCCCTCGAGCGGGACGATCGCGTCGAAGACCGTGCGCACGCCGCGCGACACCAGCCCGCGCACCACCTCCCCTTCCGAGCGCTCCTCGCCGGCGTACTCGAGCTCGAGCTTGCCGGAGGTGCCCGTCACGAGCGCTTCGAGATCCGTGATGCGCGGCACCGCCTCGCTCTCGCCGAGCGCGAGCGCCCGCCGCACCGCGTTGGCCGCGAGCGTCTCGTAGTTCGCGATCGACATGCGCACCGACACGCCGGAGGCCTGGTTCACGTCGGGGCTGTGGCGGGCCTGCAGCGTGAGCTCGGCGATGGCATCGGCCATGAAGTCGGGCACGAAGACGCGGATCCCCGGCGCCTCCGGCACACGGGCCTCCTGGCGGACGATCGCGAGCTCGAGCTCGCGCGTGGCCGGATAGTGCGTGCGCACCTGCGCCGCGTAGCGGTCCTTCAGCGGCGTGATGATGCGGCCGCGGCTCGTGTAGTCCTCGGGGTTCGCGCTCGCGACCACGAGCACGTCGAGCGGCAGCCGCACGTTGTAGCCCTTGATCTGGACGTCGCGCTCCTGCATCACGTTGAACAGACCCACCTGCACCTTCTCCGTCAGGTCGGGCAGCTCGTTGATGCAGAAGATCCCGCGGTTCGTGCGCGGAATGAGGCCGAAGTGGATGGTGAGCTCGTCGCCGAGCGAGCGCCCGGAGGCCACCTTGATCGGGTCCACGTCGCCGATCAGGTCGGCGATCGTGACGTCGGGCGTCGCGAGCTTCTCCGCGTAGCGCTCGTCGCGGTGCACCCAGCCGAGCTCGGTCGCGTCGCCTCGCTCGGCCACGAGCTTCTTCGCGAACGCGGAGACCGGCGCGAAGGGGTCGTCGTGGATCTCGCTGCCGGCGACCTCGGGCGCCCACTCGTCGAGCAGGGCCACGAGCGCGCGGATCATGCGGCTCTTCGCCTGCCCGCGTTCGCCGAGGAAGATCAGGTCGTGGCCGCAGAGCAGCGCGTTCTCGACCGCCGGCACCACGCTGTCGTCGTAGCCGTGGATCCCCGGGAACAACGGCTCGGCCTTCCGCAGGCGCTCGAGGAGGTTCGCGCGGATCTCCTCGCGCAGGGTGCGCGGGCGGAACCCCGTCTGGCGCAGCTCCCCGAGCGTACGTTGGGTCGGCTTCGACATGCGCCTCCTCCGGAACGGCCCGTGGACTCTAGCCGTCCGGCAAGGGCCGCGGAGTGGCCCGCGCAGTGAGCCCACGCGAGGCTTTGCCTCGCGTGAGGCGAGCGGAGTCACGACAGTGACCGCCGCGGAGCGGCCCGCGCAGCGGACCGGGGCGAACGAAGGCTCGACCGCTAGCGACGCGGCGCCGTCTTCCCCGTCAGCAGCCGGATGCGGTGCTGCACGATCTCGAGCTTGCCGTCGTCGTCCTGCCGCAGGTTCGGCGGCAGATGCTCCGCGCGGATCAGCGCCTCCGCGTTCTCGATGCGCTCCTTGGTGGCCGGGTGGCTCGACAGGAAGCTGTCGCCCGTGTCGCCGTACTGCTGGATCAGCGTGCCGAAGAACGTCACCAGGCCGTTCGGGTCGTAGCCCGCCTTCGGCACGGTCTCCACGGCGAACGCGTCGGCCTGCGCGCTCGGCGTCGCGAGTGAACGTGTTCAGGTAGGCCATCGCGCTCACGCCGGTCAGCAGGTTCGCGGCCTGGGCCGCCGTGCCTCCGGCGAGCACGCCCACGGCGACGACGCCGAGCTGCTGCGCGATCCCGGTGTTCCGCTGGCGCCGGTAGTTCTCGGCCACGTGCCGGTAGTAGACGTGACCCATCTCGTGGCCCATCACGCCGATCAGCTCGCTGACGTTGCGCGCCTTCAGGATCAGGCCCGTGTTCACGTAGACGTTGCCGCCCGGCGTCGCGAAGGCGTTCAGCTCGTCGTCCTCGACGACGTAGAAGTCGTAGTCGAAGGGCTGCGGCCCCATCACCCGCAGCAGGCTCGCCGCCGAGGTTGGCGACGTAGCCGACCACGACCTCGTCGCGCACGAAGTGGAGCTGCTGGCGGGCCTGCTTCTCGACCTCGGCCCCGAGCTGCCGCTCCTCCTCGATCGAGAGCGGTGCCGTCGAGCAGCCCAGTAGGAACACGGCGAGCCAGGCGAACCACCGCCGTCTACGCCGGATTGCGCTCACCGAAGCCTCCCTGCTTGCCCAGCGTCTCGGTGACGTGTCGCAGGATCGAGAGCACCGAGTCGTCGAAGCTCGCGTTGTCGACGATGGGAACGCCGTGCTCCTCGGCGAGCTCGAGGATGTGATCTTGGATGCGCAGGATCGCGTCGAGGTTCTCGAGGTAGCGATGAGGCGGACGGCGGGCCGCCAGCCGCGCCCGCGCCTCGAAGCGGCTCTTGTAGGCGGCCGGGTCGAGCGTCGCGACGGCGAGGAAGATCACGTGCGCGTCACGCGCGTAGGGCTCCGGGTCGAACAGCCCCGGCAGGATCGACACCCCGTCGATGATCATGTGGGTGTTCTCGGCGATCGAGCGCTCCACCATCGCGCGCACGCCGACCGAGACGGTCGTCGCCTGCGTCCGAAAGCCGGCGATGACGGGATCCGGCGCCTCCTCGAGCCCGGGCACGACCTGCCAGGCGTCGTACGACGAGGCATGGATCGCCGGCGCGAGCTCGGGCGAGAGCATGATGCGCATGACCTGGCGGATCGAGTCGGTGGAGGTCACGCGCGGGATGCCCAGGCGGTAGGCGACCTCCTGCGCCAGCGCGGTCTTGCCCACGCCCGCCGCACCCGCGAGCAGCAGGATCATCGGGCGCTCGGACTCCTGGAAGGCGCGCCAGATCCGGTAGCGGCCCGCCACGCGCTCGCCCATCGTGCGCACGAGCGTCTCGGCCACGAGCGCGCGGAGCGCGTCCCGATCCACCTGCGAAGCGCGCCGCCGGAGCAGCTCGGCCTCGAGCTCGCGCGCCACCTCGAAGGCCTGGTCTGGCGCGATCGCCGCCGCGAGCAGCGACTGCGCGAGCACGCCCTTCGAGAACGGGCTGCGATGGCCGGCCTCGACCACGTGGATGGTGCGAGGCATCGGCAGCGGCAGGTCCTCGAGGCTGCGGCCCGCGCCGACCTCGTCGTCGACCAGCTGCGCGAGCTCTTCGCGTCGCACCACCGGCCGGCCGCGGATCTTGTCGCGGATCTGGTTCGCCGCGCGGAAGGCGTCCTCGAAGCTGACGCCGCGGGCCATCAGCGAATGGACCATGATCCCGCGCATGAAGGGACGCCGGCCGAAGGCGTCCTCGACCTGTGTTCCCGGGGACGCGGCACCGCGCCGGGGTGTCTCGGAAGCCATCGGGCCAAGCTAACGGACGGCGTTCCCCCGAGCGAGGCGAGCCGGGCTCCGGCGAAAGCCGTGGACTACTCGCAGAAAGCACTTGCAACTAGCTTCCCGCACAGTCGTTTTCCGTTGACGAGCGGGGCAGGAGGGGGGTACTGTCCGGCGCGGACGACCAGGGGGGCTCGTCTTTGGCCTGCCGGGCAGGGCGGTTCGACCGTTCGCCGCGGAGTGTCGGCCTGCGACTCCGCGCGCTAGCCCTGCACGCAGAGCGCCAGCCCCTCCCGGCCCCTCCGCACCCGCGCCGCACCCGCTCGACGGCGCCATTGGAGGCCCGGCCATGCGCACCATCGCGATCGTGAACCAGAAAGGCGGCTGCGGGAAGACGACGACCGCCGTCAATCTCGCCGGCTGCCTGGCCACCGCCGGTGATCGCGTGCTGCTCGTCGATCTCGATCCGCAGGCGCACTCGACGCTGGCGCTCGGCGTCGACCCCGAGACGCTGACCGAGAACCTGTACGAGATCCTGATCGAGCCGATCGGGACACCGGCCGCGGGCCGCCTCGCCGACGTGGTGAGGCCCTGGAGCGACCGCCTCCACCTCGCACCGTCGGGCATCGTGCTCTCGGCGCTCGAGCAGAAGCTCACCGCGGACCGCGCGGAGCAGCGCACCGAGCGTCTGGCGGCGGCGCTCGCCAGCGTCGCCGAGCGCTACGACTGGTGCCTGATCGACTGCCCGCCCAACGTCGGCGTGCTCACCTTCAACGCGCTGCGCGCAGCGCGCGAGGTGATCGTGCCGCTCGAGACGAGCGACTTCGCCATCCACGGCGTGCAGAAGCTGCTCGAGACGATCGCACTGCTCACCGAGCGCATCGGGCACTCGCTGGCGGTACGGATCCTGCCCACGCTCTACGACGGGCGCACGCGCTATGCGCGCGACACGCTGGCGGAAATTCGTTCGCTGTTCGGTGAGCTGTGCTTCGACACCGTCATCCGCGCCAACATCAAGCTGCGCGAAGCGGCGCGCCGGGGCGAGCCGATCGTCGCCTATGCGCGCTCCGCCAACGGCGCGCAGGACTACGGCTCGCTCGCGATCGAGCTCTCGCTCACGCCGCCGCCCGAGCAGAGCCTGGAGCGGGCCGAGGCGAAGGCGCCGGCCGGCCCCTCGCGCGAGGTGGTCGTGCAGTACCGCGATCCGGCCGCGAGCGACGTGCGCATCGCGGGCGACTTCAACGGCTGGGTGCCGGACAAGAACGTGCGCTCGCTCGTCCAGGCCGAGGGGCTCGAACGGGTGTGGACGAAGATCCTGCACCTGCCGCCCGGCACGTATCACTATCGCTACGTGGTGGACGGCGAATGGCGCGAGGACCCGGACAATCCGCAGGCGGAGCCCGGACCCGTCGGCGGACGCAACTCCGTGCTCGTGGTGCGCTAGTGCGAGCGAAGCGCGCAGCGCGACCGCGCGCGGGCAAGGGCCGCTGAGCTGGCATGGCGCGCGAGCTGGCCGACGTGCTCCACCACTTCCTCGGCGAAGCCCCGCCCGGCGAGCGCGTCGGCCCGGCGAGCCTCGCGCTCCTCTCCGAGGCGGACGACGCCTTCGCGGTGGGCGTCACCTGGAACCTCGCGCACGAGCTCGCGCGGCTGGGCCTCGCGGTGGCGTGGGTGACGTCGCTCGCCGACGAGGAGCTGCTGCCGCCCGACGCGACGCCGGGGCTGACGCGCTTGCTCTCCCCGGCGCAGGACCTGGCCGGTCTGGCGCGCGCGGGGGCCGAGGCGGCGGCGAAGCTCGGCGCCGCTCGCGGGCCTGGGCTGGTGCTCGTTCGCATACCGCCCGGCTGGATCACCCCGGGCGATGCCGCGGACGCGCTGCTCGCGTGGACGCTCCAGCTCACGGCGCCCGACAGCGGCCAGCGCAGCCACACGATCGCGGTGGCGCGGCGCACTCGCGCGGCGCGTCCGGGCGCTCGCCTCGGCGTGGCGATCTGCGACGTGCGCAACGTGCGCGAAGCCGAGCTCGCCTTCGACGCGCTCGCGCACGAATGCGCGGGGCGCAGCGAGGTGCAGCTCACGAGCTACGGCGTCCTGCTCGACGACGCCGAGCTCTACCGTTCCCTGCTGGCCCGCCGGCCGCTCGCGCTGCTGCGCCCCGACGCGCGCGCGACCCGTTCCGTCGCCGACGTCGCCAGCCTGCTTCGAGCCGATCTCCCGAGCGATGGCTGAACGACGCTCCACGCGGGAGCGGCTGGCGCTGCGGGGCGCATTGCTCCGCCTGACGCCGCCGCTCGAGACCATCGCCGAGGACGTCCTCGGCATCGTCTCGCGGATCGACCTCGTGACGCGCGACCCCGACGGCGCCGTCACCGTGGTGCTCGTGGCGCAGCAGGGCGCGGACCTCGCCCGCCTCGCAGAAGGAATCGCGCAACGCGCCTGGCTCGGGCCGCGCCTGCCGGACTGGAACCAGCTCGCGCCCCACCTCGGGCTCGCCACCGAGCAGGGCGTCCGCCTGCTGCTCGCCGCGCCCCGCTTCGACGACCGCACGCGCGCGGCGGTCGAGGCCCTCGGCCCGGGCCAGGTGCGACTCGCGGAGCTCCTGCCGCGCGGAGATCTCGACGTGGAGCTCCGCGTGCTCGAGCCCCCGAGCGAGCCCCCCAGCCGCCGCCGCTCGTCCCATCCCCCCGCCGCGACTCGGGATTTCGTACGGGCCTCCGCGACTGACCCGAGCCCCGAGTCGGCTGCCCCGGGGGTGATGCCCTTTCTCGTCAGCCCCGGTGACATTTTCTGACACCTCTGCCCCGGACCCGGCCACTTTCTTCACGGGGGTGTGGACCCAGGGAAGGGGACCCAGCCGATGGCAGCTGAAGAGTTGGTACCGACAGGGCAGCTGGACGAGGCCTTGGTCGAGCGCGTGCGGGGTGGCGACTGCGCGGCTTTCGATGCGCTCTACCGCAGGTACTTCACCCGGATCTATCGCTTCCTCGACAGGCGCCTCAGCAATCGCGCCGACGTCGAGGAAACCGTCCAGGAAGTGTTCATCAACCTGTTCTCGTCGCTCGACGGCTTCCGCGGCGAGGCGCCTTTCGCGGCGTGGGTGTTCGGTCTGACCCGACGCACGCTCGCGAATCGCTTCAAGCGCAAGCGCGCCGCGACCATCCCGCTTCCGGCGGACGACGCGGAGCTGGAAGATCAGACCGGCTCGCGCTCGGGGCGAGATGCAGATCCGCTTCTCGCGTACGAGTTCAACGAGCGCCTCGAACGGTTGCAGCGCGGCGTGAATGACCTGTCGAAGGATCAGTGGGAGCTGTTCCGATTGCGTCACCTCGAGAACCTCTCGATCGAGGAGATCGCCCAGCAGCTCGCGAAGAGCGAGGACGCGGTGAAGTCGCACTTGTACCGCGCTCGCAAGGTATTACTCGCGCGCTAGATCCAGTCTGACGCGCGAGACGAGGGCTCCGGCACGGTAGACTGCGCCCGTGCCGGAGCCCTACTCGTTCGACGCCGCGGGCGAACGCTTCGAGCTCGTGTCTCGAGGTGATCTCGTGCCGGGGCGCCTGTGGCTCGGCGCGAGTTCGCGCCCTCGCCCACTCGTGCTCGTGGCTCCCCCGCTCGGCGCCGGCAAGGACGCGAGCGACGTGGCCGCGCTCTGCCGCGAGATCGCAGCGGCTGGGATGGCGGCCGCCGCGATCGACCTCCCGCTCCACGGCGAGCGCGCGAGCACCAAGCTGTCGGCGCGCCTCGCCGCGTGTGCTGCGCACGAAGCGCGCGCGGGCATGGACCGCGTGCTCTGGGACGAGTTCCTCCGCCAGGCCGCACTCGACCTCGGCGCTGCGCGCGAGGCGCTCGCCCGGCGACGCGAGGTCGAGCCCATGCGCTCTGCGTGCGTGGCCTTCGAGCCGGGCGCGGCGGCAGCCGCAGGCTGGGCGGCCAGCGACGCCGCGGTGGCGCTCTGTCTGCGCGTCGAGCGCGGCGCGGAGCCCGCGGCACTCGTCGCGCGGCTGCGGCGGGAGCTCGCACCGCGCTGACACCCGTGAGGCTGGCTTGCCCCCTCACCCTCTCTCGCTATGCATCCGGCCTCACCAGGGGGTTCCGGATGCGCGTCGTCCCGTTCGCACTGCTATTCGGCTCGATCCTCGCGGGCGCCTGCTCGCAGCCGGCCACCCCCGACGCCAAGCCGGCCGTAGACACGACCCCGGCCATCCGCATCGGCAGCGAGGTGGTCACGGTCAGCGAGCTCGACGCGTGGATCAAGGATCAGCTGTTCGACCAGGAGACCGAGGGCGGCAAGACGGCGAAGCTGTTCGAGGTGCGCGCCGGCGCCGCCGACAACCTCGTGGCGCAGCGGCTGCTCGACACCGAGGCCAAGCGGCTCGGCACGGACGCCGACTCGCTGCTCGAGGCCGAGGCCAAGAAGCGGCTCACCGTGAGCGATGCGGACGTACAGCGCTTCTACGACGAGAACAAGAAGAGCTTCGGCGAGCGCTCGTTCGACGACATGAAGGCGCAGATCCGCGAGCACCTCGAGCGCCGCGCCGCACCCGAGGCGGCACGCGCCTACGTGAAGGAGCTGCGCGACGCCGCGAAGGTCGAGATCCTGATCGAGCGGCCGCGCACGCAGGTCGCCGCCACCGGCCCGACGCGCGGGCCCGCCGACGCCCCGGTCACGATCATCGAGTTCTCCGACTACCAGTGTCCGTTCTGCCGCCGCGCCGAGCCGACGGTCGAGCAGGTGCTCGCCCAGTACGAGGGCAAGGTCCGCTTCGTGTTCCGGCACTTCCCGCTCGACCGCATCCACCCGATGGCGCGTGGCGCGGCCGAGGCGTCCGCCTGCGCTGCGGATCAGGGCAAGTTCTGGGAGTACCACGCCGCGCTCTTCGCCGAAGACGCCCAGCTCGACCGCGCCGGTCTCGACGCCGCCGCCGCGAAGACGGGCCTCGACGTGGCCGCGTTCAAGACCTGCGTGGACGAGCGCAAGACACAGGCCCTGGTCGATGCCGACGTGAAGGACGGCGAAGCGGCGGGCGTGAGCGGCACGCCCGCCTTCTTCATCAACGGCATCCCGCTGCGGGGCGCGCTGCCGCCGGAAGAGTTCCAGAAGGTGATCGACGAGGAGCTTGCGGCGAAGGCGAAGGGCTAGACCGGAGCCCTGTCCGGCAGAGCCACCCCACTACGCGCGGCGCGAAGACGCGCCGCTTGCTCGCCCTAGACCATCTTCGCCAGCAGGCGGTCGCGCTCGCTCTGCATGCGCGCCTCGCTCTTCGCCTCCACGTTGAGGCGCAGCAGCGGCTCGGTGTTCGAGGGCCGCATGTTGAACCACCAGTCGTCGTAGCGGACGAGCAGGCCGTCCATGTGCGAGACCTCGGGCGCCGTCCGCGTGCTCGCGCGCCAGCGCGGCGAGGATCGCCTGCGGATCGCCGACGCGACGGCTCACCTCGCCGCTCGCGAAGTAGCGGCGCAGCGGCGCGATCAGCGCGGACAGCGACTTCCCCTCGCGGCCGAGCACGTCGAGCATCGCGACCAGAGCCGCGATGCCGTCGTCGGCCACCAGGTTCGGCGAGAACCGGAAGTAGAAGTGCCC
This sequence comes from uncultured delta proteobacterium, assembly GCA_963716895.1. Taxonomy (GTDB): domain Bacteria; phylum Myxococcota_A; class UBA9160; order UBA9160; family UBA6930; genus JBFIYM01. The sequence continues at coordinate 35,848 of CAVQUJ010000007.1, read as the reverse complement.
CGAGAGCTCGCCCGCGAACAGCGCGTTCTTCTCCCGCATCGCCGCCTTCACGAAGGAGTGGCCGACGCGACACATCTCTGCGATGCCACCGGCGGCTCGGATCTCCTCCGCCGTGGCCCAGCTCGAGCGCAGGTCGTAGAGGACGCGCGAGCCCGCCACGCGGCGCAGCTGGGAGCGCGCGAGCAGGCCCGTCACGAGGTCGGACGGCACGGGCTCGCCGTGCTCGTCCACGAAGATGGCGCGGTCCGCGTCTCCATCGAAGGCCACGCCGAAGGCGGCGCCCGTCTTGCGAACCGCCTGCCGCAGGTCGGCGAGATTCTCGACGTGCAGCGGGTCGGCTGGATGATTCGGAAACGTGCAGTCGGGCTCGAAGTAGAGCTTCTCGACGCGAAGCGGGAGCTTTGCCAGCAACGGCTCGAGCCCGACGCCGGCCATGCCGTTGCCGCAGTCGATGGCCACGTGGAGCGCGGGGCGTTCCTCGCCGACCGCCAGCACGTGCTCGACGTAGCGGGCGGTGACCTCCGCGCTGCGGCGCGCCCCGGGCCGCGCCGCGACCGGCTCGCTCGCGACGCTGGCGGCGAGCTTCTCGATCTCGCGCAGCCCGCTGGCCTCGCCCACCGGGATCGCGTGCTCGCGACAGATCTTGAAGCCGTTGTACTGCGCCGGATTGTGCGAAGCCGTCACCATCACGCCGCCGTCCGCAGCGAGGTCCTCGACCGCGAAGTAGAGCATCGGCGTCGCGACGAGGCCGATGTCCAGGACGTTCACACCTTCCTCGGTGATGCCGCGGATCAGCGCGTCGCCGAGCTCGGGCGAGCTCTCGCGAGCATCCCGCCCCACCACCAACCGGCGCGCCCCGAAGTGCCGCGCCACCGCGCGGCCGATCCGATGCGCATCCGCTGCGCGGAGCTGATCGGGCACGATCCCGCGCACGTCGTAGGCCTTGAAGATCGACATGGGGGCGAGTCTACCGACGCATCGCCTTGACCGGCCTCTGGGCGGCGGTCAAGCTGTCGTTCATGTTCGGATTGGGAGCCACCGAGCTCGTCATCATCCTGGCGATCGTCGTGCTGCTCTTCGGCGCCCGCCGCCTCCCGGAGATCGGGAGTGGGCTCGGTCGCGCCATCCGGGGCTTCAAGGAAGGAATCTCCGGCAAGGACGCGATCGACGTCACTCCGAAGAAGGACGAGGTGACGGAGGGGAAGAAGCCGTAGCCTCGACCGGCGCCGGCGCCTCCGGGGCGACGGGCGGCGGCAGGGGCAGCGGCTCGAGCGCGAGCCCGAAGCCCTGGGCCTCGGGCGGCACGGCCGCGAAGACCGCGACGAAGGGCCCACCGCGGGCCGCCATCGCAGCGCTGGCGTCGAGGTCGCTTCGCAGCGCCGCCGGCGCATGCTCGCGCAGCTCCTGCGCCGGGCGAGACGCGCCCGCCCACGTGGCCTCGCCGATGCGCGCGCCGTGCGCATCGAGGAAGTGCACGCGCAAGCCGAGGCGCAGATCGGCATTCGGCCGGGAGAGCTCGCCGCGAACCACGAAGAGCGGGCTCGCGAAGGCGTTCTCGACGAAGCTCGCCTGCACGCCTCGCGCTTCTCCGTCCTGGAGCCCGACCGTGCGCGGAGCCGCCGGGCGGGCCGCGCCGCGCGCCGCGTCGTTCGCGAGGAGCGGCGTCACACCGGTGAACACCAGCCCCGCGAGCGCGACCCAGGCCGTGGCCGTGAGCGCGACGCGCGCCGCCTGGACGAGTGAGCGTCCGACCGCGGCGCCGCGACCGCTGCCCCGCTTCTTCGGCGCCCGGACCGGCTCCGGCTCGGCCTCCTCCTCCGGCTCCTCGGCGAGCGGGCGCAGGAAGGGCTCCGGCTCGAGCGCCGCTCCGGCTCGACGTGCCGCTCCGGCTCGCGCGCGCGCGGCGGCTCGGGCGCTTCGACGAAGTGCGCCTCGCGCGCCGCCGGCTCCACCGAGCCACGCAGCAAGTCCCATTCCGTGGGATCGCCGATCTCGTCGAGGCTCGAGCTCGCGGCCTCGGGCACGCTCGGCCGCTCGAAGTGCGGCTCACTCTTCCGCTCGGGCGCCGGCTTGCGCGGCTCCTCGTCGAACTCCCAGCGCTCTTCGTCGTTCGGTACGGCCGGGCGCGTCGCAGTCTCGCCGCCGAGATCTTCGCCGCCTGCGTCGAACAGATCGGTGGCGGCCTCGGGCACCGGGGGGCCACCCGAGTCGGTGACCTCGGCGACGACCTCCTGGACGGTCTCCTCGAAGCTCGCGTCCTCCGGCTTGGCGATGAAGGTCGCCTTGCACTGCGAGCAACGGACCAGGCGGCCCTTGGCCGGGATGCGCGCATCGTCGATGCGGAAGCGCGTCGAGCAGCTCTCGCAGACGACGACCACGCAACCTCCTCGTGGCGGCCGCCGGCGGGTTCGCCAGTCGGCACTTGCGGTGGCTAGTGTCGGGCTTCGTGAGCCCTGCCCGGACGTTTCGGACGCGCGGCGTCCGTGCTTGAGACCGACGGGACGCATGGCTGAGGGCCTGCGCCCCCTGCTCGCCCGCCGTCTGGTGGTCGTGACCGGCAAGGGCGGCACCGGCAAGACGACGGTGGCCGCCGCGCTGGCGCTCGCCGCCGCCGCCCGCGGCCGGCGCGTGCTCGTCGTCGAGACGGGGCGCGACGAGAACGTGCCCCGTCTGCTCGGCCATCGCGGCGGCCCCGTCGGCTACGCGGGCGTGCGCACGCCGCGGGGCCCGTGGGTGATGCGGATGGAGCCCTACGAGGCGCTCGCCGAGTACCTCCACCTGCAGCTCCGCGTGCCCGGGCTGGTGACGCGCGTGCTCCGGCAGCCCGGCTTCCGCGGCCTGCTCGACGCGGCGCCCGGCTGGCGCGAGCTCGTCACGCTCGGGAAAGGTCTGGCACCTCGAGCAGGCGCGCGAGTCCGGCGCTCCGCGCTTCGACTGGCTCGTCGTCGATGCGCCGGCCACGGGCCACGGGCTCACGTTCCTCGACGTGCCGCGCGTGGTGGTGTCCGCGATCCGCTCGGGCCCGCTGCGGCGCCACGCGCGCTGGGTCGAGGAGCTCGTGCGCGATCCCGAGCGCACGCTGCTGCTGCCGGTCGCGCTCGGCGAGGAGCTGCCCGCGCGCGAGACCGCCGAGCTGGTCGCGCGCGTGCGGGAGCAGGTCGGCGTCGCGCTCGATCGCGTGGTCGTGAACGCGATCCAGCCGCGCGCCCTTCCCGCCCGAGCTGCCGGACCTCGACCGGCGGCTCGCGGCGCTCCGCCGCGACGCCGGGCCCGAGCCCGCACCGTGGGCCGCGCTGCGCCGCGCACCTGCGCGTCGCGTCACGAGCTGAACGAGCGCTTCGCGGACGAGATCGGCGAGGAGACCGGCCTCCCCGTCGGTGAAGCTCCCGCTGCTCGCGAGCGGCGTGCGCGGGCCGGACGAGCTCGCCGCGCTCGGCCGAGTCGCTGCTCGCGGGAGAAGGCGGCGTGAGCGAGCAGCGCTCGCGCCCGAGCGCGCTGCTCGCGCGGCGCGTGATCGTCTGCGTCGGCGCGGGCGGCGTCGGCAAGACGACGCTCGCCGCGGCGATCGGGCTCGGCGCCGCGCGGCACGGCCGGCGCGTGCTCGTGCTCACCATCGACCCGGCGCGGCGCCTGGCCGACGCGCTCGGCGTCGGCGCGCTCGGCCCGGAGCCGCGCGCGATCCCGCGCGAGCTGCTCGACCGACTCGGCGTGCCGCCGGCGGGCGAGCTGTCCGCGATGATGCTCGACATGAAGCGCACCTTCGACGAGCTGGTGACGCGCTTCGCGCCCGACGCCGCCGCGCGGGAGCGCATCCTCGCGAATCGGATCTACCAGCACGTCTCCGACGCGCTCGCCGGCAGCGCCGAGTACTCCGCGATGGAGAAGGTGTACGAGATGAGCGCGCGGCCGGAGTTCGACCTGGTGGTGCTCGACACGCCGCCCTCCGCCGCACGCGCTCGACTTCCTCGAGGCGCCCGAGCGCCTGATCGGCATGCTCGACAGCCGCCTCGTGCAGCTCCTGCTGCATCCCGCGATGAGCGCGGGCCGCCTCGGCCTGCGGCTGTTCCAGCGCGGCGCGCACCAGGCATTCGGCCTGATCGAGCGCATCACCGGCTTCGGCTTCCTCGAAGACGTGTCGGAGTTCCTGCTCGCCTTCGAGGGAATGTCGGAGGGCTTCCGCCGCCGCGCGGAGGCGGTGCGGAAGCTGCTGTTCGGGCCCGACACCGCATTCGTCCTCGCGGCGGCGGCCAGCGGCGAGTCCGTGGCCCACGCGCGCGACCTGCTCTCGCGGCTCGAGGCGCACGGCGCGCACGTGGTGGGCGTCGTGGCCAATCGTATCCGCTGCTGGCCCGACCGTGCGCCGCCGCTGCCGAGCGCGGGCGAGCGCGACGCCTGGCGCGACGAGCTCGCGCGCGCGTTCGCGCAGCAGCACGGGGACGCGTTCCCGTCGCGGCGCGCCGCCGAGGCTGCGCTCGACGTGCTCGACGGCTACGCTGCCGCGGTCGCGCGGGACGCCCAGGCGACGGCGCCGCTACTGGACGAGGCTTCGCTTCGGGGGTGCTTCGTGCGACGCATTCCGGAGCTGCCGCGCGACGTGCACGACCTCGACGGGCTGCTAGGCATCGCGCGGCGGTTCTTCGACGACGAGCAGGAGAAGCCGTGACGGAGCGCATCCCCCCCAGCACGCCGGCCGAGGCCCTCGCGGAGGCCCGCGTGCACGCGCAGCGGGCCGCCGCCGAGAGCGCCGCTGCGCTCCGCGCGCTGCTCGACGCCGCCACGCTCGCGGCTCGGGGCGAGCCGGCGAACGCGGGGCGGCTCGCGCCCCTCGCGCAGGCGCTCGAGCACGTGGCGGCATGGCTCCATCCCGAGGGCGAGCAGAGCGGCGACGACGTGCTGCGCGCGCTCGCCGACGGACTCGACGCCGAGATCGCGCGCTGGGAGGCGAGGAGCAGGGAAGACCCCGAGGCGCGCTCGGTGCTGCGCGCGTTCCTGGCCGTGCGGGAGGTGCTGTTCGAGATGAGCGCCCGCTTCGCGACTCCGCGCAAGGACGAGCCGGCGGCCCCCTCGGCCGGCGCCGACACCGACGAGCGTCCCGCAGCGCCCCGCGCGAAAGCAACGGGCCCGTCGCCGGGTGGAGCGTGTCGCCGTCGAGGGCTGACACCGAGGGGTCAACTGCTAAGGTCCGCGCCTTCTCGGACGAGTAGAGGGGCCCGATGGCCGTCCTGATCAAGCGGTACGCGAATCGCAAGCTCTACAACACCGAGACGAGCCGCTACATCACGCTCAAGGGCATCTCGGACCTCCTGGAAGCCGACCAGGAGGTGAAGGTGATCGACAACGAGAGCGGCGAGGACATCACCTCCGTCACGCTCTCGCAGATCCTGGTCGACACCGAGCGCGACGGCCGCTCCGTCCCCGGCAACCTGCTCTCCGAGCTGTTCCAGCGCGGCGGCGACGTGCTGTACGGCGCGGTGCGCAAGCGCGTAGACGACGCCAGCGAGGGCATCGAAGAGCTCAAGGGCAACGTCCGGCGCCTGCTCCGGCCGCGCGGTCGCGATTGGGTCGCGTTCGCGGCGCCCGATCTCGAGTCCATCGTGCAGCGCGCGTTCGAGCGGGTCGCCGAGCTGCTGGATCTGCCGCGGCGCTCCGATCTCGAGAAGCTGTCCGAGCGCCTCGAGCGGGTGGCGCGCGCGCTCGAAGCCGCGGCGCCCGAGGCCACGAACGGCGCCGGTGCGCCCCGCGAGCCGGCTGCGGCCACGAGCGATCGCAAGAGCCAGACGGGCTCCTAGCCGAGCGCGCTAGGCGAAGACGCCCTGGCGGATCGCGAGGGCGGCCTTCACCAGGCGCTGCACCTCCGCGCGCAGCTCCTCGGTGAGACGCGCCACGAGCAGGTCGTCGTTGGCCTGCGCGCCGCCCGACTCCGCGGTGACGAGCGGCTCGCCGAAAGAGATCACCCACTTCGACGGAAGCGGCAGGGCGCCGAGCGGACCGAGCCACGGGAAGGTCGGCGTCACCGGCAGGAACGGCAGGCCGAGCGCGCGCGCTGGCGCCGTGAGCTTGAAGAGGATGGGATGCGTCTCCTCCGCGCCGACGATGGCGACGGGCACGATCGGCACGCCGGCTGCGAGTGCGAGCCGCACTGCACCACCGCGCCCGAAGCGTTGGAGGCGATAGCGGTCGCGGAAGGTCTTGGCGGCGCCCTTCACGCCCTCCGGAAATGCAACGACGGAGCGGCCGCTCGTGAGCAGGCGCTCCGCGTTCTCGCGGCACGCGCGCACGCCGCCGAGCCGCGCCAGCGCCGGCTGCACGAAGGGCAGCGTGATCAGCCAGTCCGCGATCAGGAAGCGCGGGCGGCGCGGCGCTCCGTGCGCCTCCTCGATCGTCTCGGCGAGCGCGAGCCCATCCCAGGGGAGGAGCCCCGAGTGATTCGCCACGAACAGCACGGCCCGATCGTCCGGCACGTGCTCGAGGCCCACCACCTCGATTCGCCACCAGCGCTTGCGCAGCAACGAGAAGAGCGGCCGCGCGCTGCGGATCGTCTCGGGATCGAGGCCGAAGTCGTCCACCTCGCCGCTGCGCTCGCGCATGCCGAATTGGCCGAGGCGGCGGCGCAGATCTTCCGCGAGCGCCACCCAGTCGAAGCTCGCCGCGGCGACGCTCGTCGCCTCGCCGTCGGGCGCGCGCTCGCCCGACAGGCGCCGCCGCAGCTCGCCGCGGAGGCTCGCGAGCGCCGCCGACCAGAGCTCTCCACTCTCGCCGTCGCGCTCGGGATCGGGGGTCGGCTCGCTCACCGGTAGCTCCGCATGCGCTCGGCGGAGATGGCCGCCATCCAGGCTTCGCGCGTGGTGTACAACGGGCGGCCGAACGCCTCCCAGCCGCGCTTGCCGTCCGCCACCCACAGGTAGCGGAGGTAGTCGTAGAAGCCCTCGGGGCGGTCGCCCGTCTGGGCCTGCGAGGGATAGGCGCGCAGGCGATAGAGGATGGGCGTCGGCACCGGCAGGGGACGCTTGCCCGCGGTGCGCAGCACCGTCGAGAGCGGCAGCACGCCCGGCGCCACCACGTTGAACACGCCGGGGTGATGCCCAGTCGCCGCGTGCGCGAAGGCGTCGAGGCAGTCTTCCTCGTGCACGAACTGGAGCAGCGGGTCGTAGCCCAGCAGCGTGGGCACGAGCTGGCGCCCGAAGTAGCGCGTGACGGCGTCGCGATACGTCGGCCCGACGATCCAGCACGGACGCAGCACCGTCACCGCCGTGCCGGGGTGGCGCGCCGCCCAATCGGCCACGAGCCGTTCCGTCTCCACGCGGTTCTGCACGCAGTGGGCCTGCGGGTGGCCGCGCAGCGGATGCTCCTCGGAGAGGAAGTTCGGATTGTCGAGATGCGGCCCGTACACCATGGTGGTCGAGCCGATCACGAGACGCGGCACGCCGGCGGCGGCGCAGGCGTGCAGCAGGTGCAGGCTGCCGATCGTCTCGAGCTCGTGGTCTCCGTCGAGGTCCGGCGTCGGCTCGCGCCGGAAGGCGAGATGCACGACCACGTCCACGTCTTCCTTGTGGAACACGTCGGCGAGCGCGCTGCCGGCGTCGGGCCGGGTGAGATCGATCTCGCGGAAGTGGACGCCCGCGGCCAGACCATGAGGCCGCAGCCGATCGAGCCCGACGAGGCGCAGCCCCGCCTCGCTCGCGAGACGCTCCGCGAGCCGGCGGCCCAGGAAGGTGCGCAGGCCGGTGATCGCGATGGTGGTCACGGCTCGTGTTCTACCATCGCGGCAAGCCGGGCGCCGCCCGGCACGCAATGCGCCGCGGGCGAACGGAGTCACGACAGCGTGTCAGTCACTTCGGGCTTCGGGATCATCGAAGATCCGCGCTACCGGGAGCATCGCGGCCCGCCCGGCCATCCCGAGCGACCCGAACGCCTCGCGGCCGTCGCGCGCGCGTTCGACGCCGTCCGGCCTGCGCTGACCGCGCTGCCCGCGCGCTGCGCCGACGACGCGGAGATCCTGCGCGTGCACGAGCGCGCGCTGCTCGAGCGCGTCGCCGCGGCGGTCGCGGCGGCGCCGGCCCAGCTCGACCCCGACACCTTCGTGGCGCCGCAGAGCCTCGCGGCCGCGCGCCTCGCGGCGGGCGCGGCGATCGATCTCGCCGCTGCGGTCGCGCGCGGCAGCGTGCGCACGGGACTCGCGGCCGTGCGTCCGCCCGGCCATCACGCCGAGACGGATCGCGCGATGGGATTCTGCCTCTTCAACAACGTCGCGATCGCGGCGCGCGCGCTCCAGGCCGAGCACGGCGTGGACAAGGTGCTGATCCTCGATTGGGACGTGCACCACGGCAACGGCACGCAGCGGAGCTTCGAGTCGGATCCGTCGGTGCTGTACTTCTCCATGCACCAGTTCCCCTACTACCCGGGCACGGGCAGCTTCGGCGAGATCGGCTTCGGTCGCGGCGAAGGCGCGACGGTGAACGTGCCGCTGCCGGCGGGCGCCGGCGACGCGGAGTACGTCGGCGTGATGCAGCGCGTCTTCGCACCGGTCGTGCTCGGCTTCCGCCCCGAGCTGATCCTCGTATCCGCCGGCTTCGACGCGCACCGCGACGATCCGCTCGCCGCCATGAACGTGAGCGGCGCCGGCTTCGCGGCGCTGAGCGGCATCGTGCGCGCGCTCGCCGAGGAGGTCTGCGGCGGGCGCGTCGCGTGTGTGCTCGAGGGCGGCTACGCGGCGAGCGGCCTCGAGCAGGGCGTCGGCGCCCTGCTCGCGGCCTCGCTCGCCGAGCACGCGCCCGTGCCGGCGGCCGTCGCGGCGGCGCCCGACAGCCTGCTCGGGCGGGTCGTCGAGCGCCTGGTGGGGATCCACGGCCAGCGCTTCCCCGGCCTCGGCGCGGCCTGAGCCGGCGCCCCGTCCGCCGGCCCGAACGCTCTCCCATATCTTGGGGTGGTCCGCAGCCTCTTACCCAAGATGTTGTGGATTCAAAATTTTCTTGTCAGATCGCTAGATTGCTCTTGAAGCTGCGGGTGGTCCCCATGCTATAAAGCGCGAGTGGGGATTCGTGGGGATCAGTGGGGATCCCACCCACTGTCCGGCAAGGCGGTGGGGACCGATGGGCGAGGGCCAGGGCGAAGCGACGAATCGGCTCGATGCCAAGGGCCGCCTGGCGATTCCACCGGGGATGCGAATGGAGCTCGTAGGACAGGACAGTCGGCCTCCGGTGGTCACGCGGGTCCTCGACGTGCGGGCCCTGGCGCTCTACCCGGCTGAACGTTGGCTCGAGCTGAAGCGTCGGATCCAGACCCTGTCAGAGCTGGATCCGAGTGTCCAGAAGCTCCGCCGCATGGTGGTGGCCGGAGCCAAGGACGCGCCGCTCGATGCGCAGGGCCGCATCCTGATTCCGCCGCATCTGCGCGAATACGCCGGGCTCGAGAAGGACGTGAGCATCCTGAACACGGGCGCTCGCTTCGAGATCTGGGACAACGTCCGCTTCCAACAGGAGCTGCAGGTCATCCAGCGCGAAGGCCAGGAAGTCGCCAAAGCCGTTGGAGTCCTGGGGCTGTGAACTCCGTGATGATGGGGAGAACCGGAGGGCGCAAGTCCTTCGGATGAGAGGTGGAGAACGGGGTGTTCTCCGGATGAGCCGAGCCGCCCGCGCGGAATCGTTGGGGGGCGTGAACCGCGGACGGTCAGGCTCTCCGGAGGCACCCCGAACTCCGCAGGCGCCGCGCGCCGAGTAGGCGCCGGCCCGGTTCGAGACCGGAGGCAGCGGAGGCTGTCGACGGCGGCGTTGGCGAGGGGGGTCGCCAGCGCGGTGAATGGGAATCCCTGAGGAGATGCGGGCTCCGAGCGGAAGCCGAGCCCGTCCCGCCGTGAGCGTCGCTGCCTTTCACCGGCCGGTCCTGGTCGCCCAGTGCCTCGAGCTGCTGGACGCGGCCCCTGGACACCTCATCGTCGACGCCACCCTGGGCGACGGCGGCCACGCCGAAGCCATCCTCGAGCGCTCGGCGCCCGACGGCCGCCTGATCGGCCTCGACCGCGACGAGGGCGCGCTCGCCATCGCAGGCGCCCGCCTCGGCCGCTTCGGCGAGCGGGTCACGCTCGAGCACGCTTCCTTCCGCGAGCTCGGCGCCGTGCTCGCGCGGCTCGCGGTACGGACGGTCGACGGCGTGCTGTTCGACCTCGGCGTCTCGTCGCGCCAGCTCGACACGCCAGCCCGCGGCTTCCGCTTCGCCGAGGCGAGCGCAGCCGAGACGCCGCTCGACATGCGCATGGACACGGCAGCCGGCCCGACAGCCGCGGAGCTGCTCGCCCGCGCCAGCGAGACCGAGCTCGAGAGCTGGCTGCGGGAGTACGGCGAGCTGCCGGGTGCGCGGCGGCTGGCGCGCACGCTGGTCCAGCGGCGGCGCGCGCACCCGCTCCGCACCACGGCCGACCTGCTCGCCGCGATCGCCGAGGCGCGCGTCGGTGGCGGGCGGCGGCACCACCCGGCCACGCTCGTGTTCCAGGCCCTCCGCATCGCGGTGAACGACGAGCTGGGCGCGCTCGCCGAGGGCCTCGAGGCTGCGATCGCCGCGCTCGCGCCGGGCGGGCGCCTGTGCGTGATCGCGTATCACTCCCTCGAAGACCGGCTGGTGAAACGCACGTTCGAGCAGGAGCAACGCGGCTGCGTGTGCCCGCCGAAGAGCCCGATCTGCCAATGCGGTCGCCGCCCGCGGCTCGAGCGCCTCACCCGGCGCGCCGTGCGGGCCGACGACGTCGAGGTCTTCGAGAACCCGCGCGCTCGCTCCGCACGCCTGCGCGCCGCCCGGCGCCTCCCGGAGGCCGCATGAGCCTGCGCTGGCGAGACCGTCGCAAGGCGCTGTTCGCGCGCGAGGCCTCGCGCGACGCAGGGAGCGGAGCGCGCCGCGAGCCGAAGGGGAACGAAGGCAAGCTGCGGCGCGACTGGTCCACGCCCCGCCGGCAGGTCCGGCGCCGCCTCGCCTGGACGCCGCTCTTCGCCGCGGCCGTGCTGTCGCTGCTCGCGCTCGCGGCCCTGCGCGTGTCGATCCTGCGGACGCGCTACGCGCTCGGCGCCACGCTCCAGCGCGAGACCGAGCTGCTCGCGCGCGAGCGCTCCGTCGCGGCGGCGGCGAGCGAGGAGCGCGCGCCGCAGAAGCTGCGCGAGTCCGCTGCGCAGCTCGGCTTCAAGCGTCCGGAGCGTGTGATCGACCTCGCGGACCAGGCGCGGGCACGGTGAGGTCCGCCGATCTGCGGGGCGTGAGCCAACGGGCTCGCATCACTGCGGCGGCCCTCCTGCTCGGCTTCCTCGCCCTCGCCGGCCGCGCGGCGCATCTCACGGTGATCGATCGGCGCGGCTTCGAGCGCGGACAGGCGCAGACCGGCACCGTGCTCCGGCTCGCGCCCGCGCGCGGCACCATCCTCGACAAGGCGGGCGCCGAGCTCGCCGTCACCGTTCCCGCGCCGTCCGTCTACGCGATCCCGCGCGAGGTGCGCGAGCCCGCGCAGGCCGCCGCGCTGCTCGGGCGCGCGCTCGGGCTGCCCACAACGACGGTCCGTGCGCAGCTCGAGCGCAAGGCGCCCTTCGTGTTCGTGAAGCGCTGGCTCGGGGCCGAGCAGGCGGCGGCGGTGTCCAAGCTCGAGCTGGCGGGGGTCGGCATCGTCGAGGAGCCGCGCCGCGCCTATCCGCAGGGCTCGCTCGCGGGCCCGCTGGTGGGCTTCTCGAACATCGACGGCGTGGGCGCGCGGGGCATCGAGCAGATGGAGGACGGCTGGCTGGCGGGCAAGGCCCAGCGCGTCGCGATCGAGCGCGACGCGCGGCGGCGGCTGCTCGCGTTCGCGGACTACGACCCGCGCAGCTCCGCGGGCGGCGACGTCGCGCTCACGCTCGACGCCACGCTCCAGGCCGAGGCCGAGGCCGCGCTCGACGAGGTGGTGAAGGCGACCGGCGGGCGCGGCGGCCTCGTGATCGTGCTCGATCCCGCCAGCGGCGACGTGCTCGCGCTCGCGGAATACCCGGGCTTCGACCCGAACCGCTTCCGGACCACGCCCTACGCCACGACGCGCTCCCACACCTTCCTCGACGCCGCCGACCCCGGCTCGACGGCCAAGCCCTTCGTCGTGGCAGCCGGCCTCGAGTCGGGCGTGCTGCGCAAGGACGAGATCATCGACTGCGAGAACGGCAACTACCGCATCCCCGGCAAGACGGTGCACGACGTACACCCGTACAAGCTGCTCGACCCGTCGGGCATCTTGCGTGTGTCGTCGAACGTGGGCGCCACCAAGATCGCGTTCCGCGTCGGGCCCGAGCGCCACTACACGCTGCTGCGCGCGCTCGGCTTCGGGCGCGCCTCGGGCAGCCGCTTCCCCGACGAATCCGCCGGGCTGCTGCGTCCGTGGCAGGAATGGCGCCCGGTGGACCACGCCACGATCGCCTTTGGTCAAGGCATGGCCGTCACGCCGATGCAGCTCGCGAATGCGTTCGCGGTCCTGGCGAGCGGCGGCGAGTGGCGCGCGCCGCGGCTCGTCGCCGCGCGGCGCGCGCCCGACGGGCCGTGGGAGCACCTGCCGCCCTCGGAGGCGCGCCGCGTGCTGCGGCCCGACGTGACGAGGACGGTGCTCGGCATGCTCGAGACGGTCGTGGGACCCGACGGCACGGGGCGCCGCGCCGGCCTGCGCGACATCCGCGTCGCCGGCAAGACCGGCACGGCGCAGAAGCTCGAGGCCGACGGCACCTACTCGGCGCATCGCTACCAGGGCTGGTTCGTCGGCGCCGTGCCCGCCGACGCGCCCCGCTTCGTGATCGCGGCGATGATCGACGAGCCGCGCGGCTTCGTGCACACGGGCGGCGCCACCGCGGCGCCCTTGTTCGCGCGCGTAGCCGCGGCCGCGCTCGCGCGCGACGGCATCCTCACCGAGCCCGAGCTGCCGCTCCCCGAATGGGCGCGCGCGGACTGGGTGCCCCCGTGGAAGGCCGCGAAGGCGACGACGACGACGCCCGCGGTCGCCGCGGTCGCGAGCGCGCCGCCGAAGCCGAAGCTGATTGCAGCCTCACGCGTCCCGGCCCTGCCGCGCCGGGAAGCGCAGCCGAACGACATCCAGAGCTGGGACAACCGCGTGCTGCTGCCGGACTTTCGCGGCCTCACGCCCGAGCAGGTGCGCAGCCAGCTCTCGGGCCTCGGCATCGCGATCCAGGTGTCGGGCAGCGGCCGCGCGGTGGCGCAGGAGCCTGCGCCCGGCACGATCCTCCGCGGCGGCTCGGTGCGTGTGCACTTCGGCGCGGCGGGAGGCGCGCGATGATCCGGCTCTCCGCGCTCCTCGCCGCGCTGCCGCCGGAGCTCGCGCCGCTCTCGCGCCCGTCGGTGGATCCGGGCATCCGCGGCATCACGACCGACTCGCGCGCGGTGGCGCCGGGCGACCTGTTCGTGGCGCTGCGCGGCGCCAACGCGGACGGCCACGACTACCTGGCGCAGGCGGCGGCGCTCGGCGCGGTCGCGCTGCTGGTCGAGGCGCCGCGCGACGGCGCGCTGCCGCCCGCCGCGGTGGTCGCCGACACGCGCCGCGCGCTCGCGCCCATCGCGGTACGTTTCTTCGGCGATCCGGCCAGCGAGCTGACGCTGGTCGGTGTCACGGGCACGAATGGCAAGACCAGCACCACCTTCCTGACCGAGTCGATCCTGTCGGCGGCGGGCCGGTCCACCGGACTCATCGGCACGGTCGAGGTGCGCTATGCCGGCGAGCGCCAGCGCGCTCTCAACACGACGCCCGAGAGCCTCGAGCTTCAGCGCCTGCTGCGCGACATGCGCACGCGCGGCGTCGGTGCGGCGGTGATGGAGGTCTCCTCGCACGGCCTCGCGCTCGGGCGGGTGACGGGCTGCCGCTTCGACGCCGCCGCACTCACGAACGTGACGCAGGACCACCTCGACTTCCACGGCAACATGGAGGCCTACGCCGAGGCGAAGGCCCTGCTCTTCCGCTCGCACCTGAAGCCCGGCGGCGTCGGCGTGATCAACCTCGACGACCCTCGCGCAGAGCTCTTCCTGGCCGCGACGCGCGAGGGCGGCGCCCGCACGCTCGGCGTCACGCGGCGCACGGAGATCGCCGCGGACGTGCGCGTCGAGTCCGCCGAGATCTCGCTGCAAGGCATCCGCGCGCGCCTCGCCCTGCCCTCCGGCGCGCTCGACGTCGCGCTCCCGCTGGTCGGCGATTTCAACGTCGAGAACCTGATCGTGGCGGTGGGGATCGCCGTCGGGCTCGGCATCGCGCCGGACGTCATCGCGCGCGGCGTCGCGACCTGCCCGCAGGTGCCCGGCCGGATGGAGCGCGTCGCCACCGGCGGCGCCCAAGCGCCGGTCGTGCTCGTCGACTACGCGCACACGCCCGACGCCGTGGAGAAGGTGCTGCGCACCGTGCGCACGCTCACCCAGGGACGGCTGTTCGCGGTGTTCGGCTGCGGCGGCGACCGCGATCGCAGCAAGCGCCCGCGCATGGCCGAGGCGGTGGCGCGTCACGCCGACCGCGCGGTGCTCACCAGCGACAACCCGCGCACCGAGGATCCGCGCGCGATCCTCGCCGAGGTCGAGCAGGGGCTCACCGGCCTCCGCCGCGTGGAGCCCGCCGGCCTCGCCGACGCCGAGCAGAGCTACGCGGCGTTGCTCGACCGCCGCGAGGCCATCGAGCTCGCGATCCGGAGCGCGCGCCCCGGCGACACCGTGGTGATCGCCGGCAAGGGCCACGAGGACTACCAGATCATCGGCCGCGAGCGGCTGCCGTTCGACGACCGTGAAGAGGCGCGCCGCGCGCTCCGGAGGCTCGCCTCGTGATTCCGTTTCGCGCTCGCGACGTAGTGCAATGGACTTCAGGTCGCCTTCTGCGCGGGGCGCCGGACGCGGTGTTCACGGGCGTCTCGACCGACACGCGCGCCGAGCTCGCGGGCAAGCTGTTCGTGGCGCTGATCGGCGCCAACCACGACGCGCACGCGTTCCTCGGCCAGGCGCTCGCGGGCGGCGCCGCCGGCCTGCTGGTGCAGCGGCCCGACGCGGTGCCGGCCGACGCGCAGGCGACGGTGGTGGCCGTGGACGACACGACGCTCGCCCTCGGCGCGCTCGCCGCGGGTCATCGCGCGAGCTTCGCCGGGCCCGTCGTGGCGATCACCGGCAGCAACGGCAAGACCACCACGAAGGAGATGTGCGCGGCGATCCTGTCGGGCCTCGGCCCCTGCCTCAAGAACCGCGGCAACCTGAACAACAACATCGGGCTGCCCCTCACCCTGCTCGAGCGAGACGCCGCGCATCGCACGCTCGTGGTCGAGATCGGCATGAACCACCGCGGCGAGATCGCGCCGCTCGCGGCCATCGCGAAGCCGACCGTCGCCGTGATCACGAACGTCGGCACCGCGCACATCGAGCACCTCGGCTCGCGCGAGGCGATCGCGCTCGAGAAGGGAGACCTGGTCGCCGCGCTCTCGCCGGCCGCCACGGCGGTGCTGAACGCCGACGACCCGCGCGCCCTCGCGCAGCGCGAGCGCACGCGGGCGCGGGTGCTCAGCTTCGGCACGAGCGCGGCCGCCGACGTGCGCGCCGACCACGTCACCGCGCTCGGCGAGCGTGGCTTCGCCTTCGACCTCGTTGCGGCGGGCACGCGCACCGCCGTGCAGGTGGCGGGGCTCGCCGACTCCACCGTGCCGAACGCGCTCGCCGCCGCGGCCGCCGCCCTCGCCGCCGGCGCCGGCGTGGGGGACGTGGCCGAGGGGCTCGCGCGCTATCGGCCCGTCGGCGGCCGGATGGAGCGGGTCGCGCTGCCGCGCAACATCATCCTGATCAACGACACCTACAACGCGAACCCGCAGTCGATGCAGGTGGCCCTCGAGAGCCTCGCGAAGCTGAAGGGCCGCTCGCGCGCCATCGCGGTGCTCGGCGACATGGGCGAGCTCGGCGACAACGCGCTCGAAGCGCACCGCGCCACCGGTACGCTGGTGGCGACGCTCGGGCTCGACCATCTGTTCACGCTCGGCCGCTTCGGGCGCTCGCTGGCCGAGGCCGCGGTCCAGGGCGGCATGGCGAGCGATCGCGTGCACGTCGGTGAGACGCACGAGGAGATCGCGTCCGCCGTGCGTGAGCTGCTGCAAGGGAACGATTGGGTGCTCGTGAAGGGCTCCCGCTCGATGAAGATGGAGCGGGTGGTCGAGGCCCTCGCCGCTTCGGTGGAGGGTCACTGATGCTCTATCACCTGCTGGTGCCGCTGGCCGAGCGCTTCAGCGCGCTGAACGTGTTCCGCTACATCACGTTCCGCACCGCGGCCGCGACGCTCACCGCGCTGTTCCTCGCGCTGGTCGCGGGCCCCGCCGTGATCCGGAGGCTCCAGGCGCTCCGCGTCGGTCAGCCGATCCGCGAGATCGGGCCCGATCACCAGAGCAAGGCCGGCACGCCCACGATGGGCGGCCTGTTGATCCTGCTCGCGCTGGTGATCTCGGTGCTGCTCTGGGCCGACCTCACGAACCGCGGGATCTGGACGGTGCTCGGGCTGACGCTCGGCTACGGCGTGCTCGGCTTCGTCGACGACTACCAGAAGGTCCGGTACCGGAACCACAAGGGCATCTCGGCCCGCACCAAGCTGTTCTGGCAATGGCTGCTCGCCTTCGGCGTGGCGGCGCTGATCTACACCGACCCGAGCTTCGACGGTGAGCTCCAGGTTCCCTTCTTCAAGACGTTCACGCCGCACATCGGCTGGCTCTACGTGCCGCTGGCCGCGTTCGTGATCGTGGCGATGAGCAACGGCGTGAATCTCACCGACGGCCTCGACGGCCTCGCGATCGGCCCGGTGATGATCTCCTCCGGCGTTTTCCTCGTGCTGTCCTACGCGGCGGGCCACGCGACGATCGCCGAGTACCTCGCGATCAAGTCCGTGCCCGGCGCGGGCCAGCTCGCCATCTTCTGCGGCGCGCTGCTCGGCGGCGGCCTCGGCTTCCTGTGGTTCAACAGCTCGCCTGCGCAGCTCTTCATGGGCGACGTGGGCGCGCTCGCGCTCGGCGGCGCGCTCGGCGCGATCGCCGTGCTGATCCGCCAGGAGATCCTGCTCGGCGTGGTGGGCGGGATCTTCGCGGTGGAGGCGCTCTCGGTCGTGATCCAGGTGCTCTGGTTCAAGGCGACCGGGAACCGCGTGTTCCTGATGGCCCCGATTCATCACCACTTCGAGAAGCTCGGCTGGGCGGAGCAGAAGATCGTGGTCCGCTTCTGGATCGTGTCGATCATCCTCGCCCTGGTCGCGCTCTCCTCCTTGAAGCTGCGCTGATGCTCGAACTCGACGGACAACACGTGCTCGTGCTCGGCGCCGGCATCTCCGGCCGGAGCGCAGCGGCGTTCTGCGCGCAGCAGGGCGCGAGCGTGGTGCTGGCCGACGAAGCAAGCGAAGCGCGCAGTGAGCCCACGCGAGGCTTTGCCTCGCGTGAGGCGAACGGAGTCACGACAGTGGGCTTGCCCGCGACCGTCGAGCTGCGGCTCGGCCAGCCGTTCCCCGACCCGGCCGACTTCGACCTCGTGGTGCCGAGCCCGGGCGTCCCGCCGGCGCGTTACCGCGCGCGCGCCCGCCGCGTCTGGGGCGACATCGAGCTCGCGTACCGGGCGCTCGCCGTGCCGATCGTCGCCGTCACCGGCACGAACGGGAAGTCCACCACCGTGCGTCTGCTCGAGGCCATGCTGCGCGCCGCCGGGCTGCGCGCGCGCGCGGGCGGCAACGTCGGCGACGCGGCGCTCGGCCTCGTGGGCGAGCCGCTCGACGTCGCGGTACTCGAGGTGTCGTCGTTCCAGCTCGAGACGATCGAGAGCTTCCGGCCGCGCGTGGCCGTGCTGCTGAACCTGACGCCCGATCACCTGGACCGGCACGGCGACCTCGCCGGCTACCTCGCCGCGAAGGCGCGCGTCTTCGAGAACCAGGGGCCGGACGACGTCGCGATCCTGAACGCCGACCCGGCGCTGGACGTCCTCGCCGCCGGCCTCCGCGCGCGCGTGCTGCGCTTCGCCGCGCGCGGCA
The DNA here is from genome assembly GCA_963716895.1 of uncultured delta proteobacterium. Classification (GTDB taxonomy): domain Bacteria; phylum Myxococcota_A; class UBA9160; order UBA9160; family UBA6930; genus JBFIYM01. The sequence continues at coordinate 17,844 of CAVQUJ010000007.1, read as the reverse complement.
CGGTGGCCCGCGGCGCGTGCTGGGACGGCGATGCGGTGTGCCTCCAGACCGGCCCGGCCGCGCTCCGCATCCCGCTCGAGGGACTGCCGCGGCCGAGCGGCCCGTTGCGCGAGAACCTGCTCGCGGCGTTGCTCGCGGTGGTGGCGCTCGGCGCCGAGCCGCGGAAGGCGCTCGCGGCTCTCGCTCACTTCCAGGCGCTGCCGCATCGCACCGAGCTGGTGGCCGAACGCGGCGGCGTGCGCTGGGTGAACGACTCGAAGGCGACCAACCCCGGCGCGACGCTGCCGGCGCTCGCGTTCGAGACGCGCCCCGTGATCTGGATCGCCGGCGGCAAGGACAAGGGCCTCGACTACGCAGAGCTCGCGGGCGCCCCGCTCGCGGGCGTGCGCCAGGTGCTGCTGATCGGCGCGGCCGCGCCCCGCATCGCGGAGGCCCTCGCCGGCCGCGCCCCGCTGGAGACGGTCGGCACGCTCGAGGCCGCCGTCGCGCGCGCCGCCGCGCTCGCGCGGCCCGGCGACGTGGTCCTGCTCTCGCCCGCGTGCTCGAGCTTCGACCAGTTCCGCAACTTCGAGCACCGCGGCGAACGCTTCCGCGAGCTGGTGCGAGCATTGGACGAGAGGGGACGCCCGTGAAGGGCAAGCACGCCACGAGCGCGCCGAAGGCGCGCGCGCAGCGAGCCGCAGGCGAGCGGAGCCCGCGGGCTCAGGCGCAGCCGAGCGGAGCCTCGGGCTCGAGTGAAGTCACCGGTCTTGCGCTCGCCGTGCTGCTGCTGATCAGCATCGGCGCCGTCGCCGTCTTCAGCGCCACGGCGCCGCTCGCGCTCGAGCAGCCGCTGCCGCCGCACTTCCTGCGCCACGCGCTGGCGGTGGGGGTCGGCGGCGGGCTCGTCGTCGTCGCGGCGCGCATTCCGCTCGCGGCCTGGTACCGCCTCGCGCTGCCGCTCTGGGCCGTCTCGCTCGCGCTGCTCGGCGCCACGCTCGCGGTCGGCCTCGCGGGCGGCGGCGCCACCCGCTGGCTGTCCGTGCCCGGCCTCGGCTTCGCGTTCCAGCCCGTCGAGCTCGCGAAGCTCGCCACCGTGCTCGCGGTCGCGGCGCTGCTCGGCCGGCGCGACGGCCGCGCCGCCGGCGTGAACCGCGAGCGCCTGGCCGTCGCGCTCGCGCTCGGCACCGCGCCCGCCGTGATCGCGGTGCTCCAGCCCGACCTCGGGAGCGCCGTGCTGCTCCTCGGCCTCACCGTCCTGTTGCTCTTCGTGGCCGGCGCCGACCTGCGTCCGCTGCTCGCGGTCGGCGCGCTCGGCGCGGTCTTCGTCGGCGTCTACACCTCGATCCGGCCGTACGCGATGCGCCGCGTGCTCGGCTTCCTCGACCCGTGGTCGCGCTCGTCGGCCGAGGGCTTCCAGCTGGTGCAGTCCTTCGTCGCGTTCGGGCGCGGCGGCCTGCACGGCGTCGGCGTCGGCGATGGCCGCCAGAAGCTCTTCTACCTGCCCGAGGCGCACACCGACTTCATCCTGTCCGTGGTCGCCGAGGAGGCCGGGCTGATCGGCGTGCTGATCGTGCTCGGCGGCTTCGCCGCGCTGCTCGTGGCGGGCTTGCGCATCGCGCTCGCGGCGAAGCAGCGCTTCGCGCTGCTGCTGGCCTTCGGCATGACGGCGCTGCTCACCGTGCCCGCGCTGCTGAACGCCGCGGTGGTGATGGGCTGCCTGCCGACCAAGGGCCTCACCCTGCCCTTCCTCTCCTACGGCCGCAGCTCGCTGGTGGTGTCGTGCCTCGCCGTCGGGATCCTGTTCGCGGTGGCGCGCGCGAATCGCGCGCCGCGCGGAGCCTCGACGTGAGCGCGAGCACGCCGAAGGCGTGCGCTCCCGGCCTCTTCGTCATCTCCGGCGGCGGCACCGGCGGACACGTGACGCCGGCGCTCGCGCTCGGCGAGGCGCTGCGGCGGCAGGGCGAGGCGACGCTCTTCGTCGGCACCGAGCGCGGCATCGAGAAGCGGCTCGTGCCCGAGGCCGGCTTCGAGCTGGTGACGCTCGACGCGCGGCCGGTGATCGGGCGCGGGCCGCTCGCGCGCGCCGCCGCGCTCGCTCGCGCTCGCACGCGCCACGCTCGCGGCGCGGCGGCTGCTGCGCGCGCGTGGCGCGAAGCTCGTGATCGCGGTGGGCGGCTACGCCTCGGTGCCGGCCGCGCTCGCCGGCGGCGCTCTCGCGCATCCCGGTCGCGCTCGTGAACACCGACGCGGTGCCCGGCCTCGCGAACCGCGTGCTCGCGCGCGTCGCGCGGCGCGTCTTCGTGGGCTGGCCCGGCGCCGCGGCTGCATTCGGCGGAGGCGCGAGGGTCGAGGTGAGCGGCGTGCCGCTGCGCGACGCGCTGCGCCAGGCCTTCGCGGCGAGCGCGCGCGACGAGAAGCCGCGGGAGGACGAGCGCCTCCACCTGTTCGCCTTCGGCGGCAGCCAGGGCGCGCGCCAGATCAACGACGCGCTGCTCGCCGCGCTGCCCGCGCTCGATCCGGCCCGCGTCGCCGTGGTGCACCAGACCGGCGAGAGCGACCGCGCGCGCGTCGAGGCGGGCTACCGCGCTGCGGGCTTCGACGCGGTGGTGACGGCCTTCGAGCGCGACATGCCCTCGCGCTACCGCTGGGCCGACCTGGTCGTGTGCCGCGCAGGCGCGATCTCGGTGGCCGAGCTGGCGCTGGCCGGGCGGCCCGCGCTGCTGGTGCCGCTCGGGCACGTGGGCGGCGGCGAGCAGTTCGCGAACGCGCGCGAGCTCGAGCGCGCGGGCGCGGCGCGCGTGCTCGACTCCCGGAACCTCGCGCACGAGACGTTCACGCGCGAGCTCGTGGCCCTCCTCGACGACCCCGAGCGCCTTCGCGCGATGGGCGCGCGCGCGGCGGGGCTCGCGCATCCCGACGCCGCCGACACGATCGCCGCGCGCTGCCGCGCGCTCGCGGAGGAACGCGCATGAGAGGTCGCTTCCGCGGCATCGAGCGCATCCACTTCGTCGGCATCGGTGGCATCGGCATGTGCGGGCTCGCCGAGCTGCTGCGCGCGCAGGGCTACGCGGTGACCGGCTCCGATCTCGCCGAGGGCGCCGACCGTGGCGCGGCTGCGCGCGCTCGGCGTGCCCGTCGCGATCGGCCACGACTCGCGCCACGTCGGCCGCGCCGACGTGGTGGTGGTCTCGACCGCGGTGCGCGCCGGCAACCCGGAGGTCGCCGAGGCCGAGCGGCGCGGCATCCCGGTGATCCCGCGCGCGGAGATGCTGGCCGAGGTGATGCGCCTCAAGGACGGCATCGCCATCGCCGGCACGCACGGCAAGACCACCACCACCTCGCTGGTGGCGCACGTGCTCCAGGCCGCGGGCCTCGACCCGACCATCGTGGTGGGCGGGCGCGTGATCGGCGCGGGCGAAGAGAGCGAGCGCACCGGCGCGCGGCTCGGCGGCGGCCCCTTCCTGGTCGCCGAAGCCGACGAGAGCGACGGCTCCTTCCTGCACCTCTCGCCCGTGATCGCGGTGGTCACGAACGTCGAGGCCGAGCACCTCGACCATCACGGCAGCCTCGAAGCGCTCGAGGACGCCTTCGCCGCGTTCCTTGCGCGCCTACCCTTCTGGGGCGCGGCGGTGCTCTGCCTCGACGACCCGGGCGTGCAGCGCCTGCTCGCGCGCGTCGGCCGCCGCCGCATCAGCTACGGCCTGCTCGCGCAGGCCGACTGGGTGGCGAGCGAGGTGACGACGGACGGCCCGGGCATGGCGTTCGCGGTGCGCAGGAAGGGAGCCGCGCTCGGCCGCGTCACGCTGCCGCTGGCCGGCCGCCACAACGTCGCGAACGCGCTCGCCGCGCTCGCCGTCGCCGACGAGGTGGACGTGCCCTTCGCGGTGGCCGCCGAGGCGCTCGCCACGTTCCGCGGTGTCGAGCGCCGCTTCGAGACGAAGGGCGTCGTCGCAGGGATTCGCGTCGTGGACGACTACGGCCATCACCCGACCGAGCTGCGCGCCACGCTCGCGGCCGCGCGGGGCGTGCACGCCGGGCGCATCGTGGTCGTGTTCCAGCCGCATCGCTACACGCGCACGCGCGATCTGTTCGACGCCTTCACCACCGCCTTCCACGACGCCGACCTGCTGGTGCTGACGGAGATCTACGGCGCCGGGGAGCCGAAGCTGCCCGGCGTCGAGGCGGCCGTCCTGGCCGACGCGATCCGCGCGCGCGGCCACCGCGACGTGCGCTTCGTGCCCGACCTCGAGCGCGTGGTGCCGGAGCTGCTGCCGGAGCTGCGGGCCGGCGACCTCGTGCTCACGCTCGGCGCGGGCAGCGTGAGTCGGCTCGGCCCGAAGCTGCTCCAGGCGCTCGCGGAGACGCGGCCGTGATCGCGCCCGAGCTGCGCGCGGAGCTCGAGGCGGCGCTGCCCGGCGCGATCCGCTTCGACGTCGAGGGGAGCAAGCTCACCTCGCTCCGCGTCGGCGGCCCGGTGGACGCGCTCGCCACCCCGCCCGACCGCGCCGCCCTCGCCCGCCTTCTCGCGCTCTGTGCGCGGCGCGGGCTCCGACGCCGCGTGATCGGCCGCGGCTTCAACACGATCGTGCGCGACGAGGGCCTCGACGGCGTCCTGATCCAGCTGTCCGCGTTCAGGCGCCTCGAGGAGCGGCCCGACGGCTGCCTCCGCGTCGAAGCCGGCGTCTCGCACGCGAGCCTCACTCGCTTCTGCAAGGAGCGCGGGCTCAGCGGCCTCGAGTTCGGCGCCGGCATCCCGGGCTCGATCGGCGGCTGGATCGCCATGAACGCGGGCATCCCCGGCCGCGAGATCAAGGACGCGGTGCGCGAGATCGAGGTGATGAGCCCGTGCGGCGCGAAGCTCCATCACCTGCCGCGCGCGCGCCTCGGCTTCGGGTACCGGCGCCTCGCCGGTCTCGCGCCGGGCTCGGTGATCGTCTCGGCGCTGCTCGAGGTGCAGCGCCGGCCAGCGCCAGCTCGTGAGCGACACGATCGAGAGGCTGCTGGCGCAAGCGCGCCGCCACGCAGCCGCTCGACGTGCCCTCCTGCGGCTCGGTCTTCAAGAACCCGCCGGGCAGCTACGCGGGCCGGCTGATCGAGGCCGCAGGCCTCAAGGGTGCGAAGCACGGCGGCGCGCAGATCTCGACCCTGCACGCGAACTTCATCGTCAACGCGGGCGGCGCCTCGGCGGCCGACGTGCTCGCGCTGATCGGTCACGCGCGCGCCGCCGTGCGCCTGCGCACCGGCGTCTTGCTCGAGCCCGAGGTGCGCATCTGGGGGAGGAGCACGTGAAGCAGAGCCGGCTGGCGGAACGAGCGGACGGTGCGGACGGGACGCGGCCGCGTGCGGATCGTGCAGGCGGCGCTGCTGGCGCTCGCCCTCGGCGGGGGCGTGGCCGCGGGCGCGCTCCGCGGCGAGGCGATCCTCGCAGATGCCTTCCCGGCGCGCGCGGCCCAGGTGCGCCTCGCGCTGCTCGGCAACGCGCACGCGGCGGCGCCCGAGCTGGCGGCGGCCGCGGGCGTCGGGCCCGGCGTGCGGCTCGCGTCGCTCGACCTCGGCCGCGTGCGCGCCGCCGTGGCGGCGCATCCCTGGGTGCGCGAGGCGCGCGTGGCGGCGCTGCCGCCCGACCTCCTGCTGATCGCGGTGACGGAGCGCGAGCCCGTGGCCGTGGCGCAGCTCGGCGGCGAGAGCTGGCTGGTCGATCGCACGGGCAGGGCCTTCCTGCCGGCCGCAGCGGACGCCGGCCTGCCCGCGCTGGTGGGCGCGACGGCGCCGGACGACGCGCGCCTCGCCGACGGCGTGGCGTGGCTCGAGGCGCTGGCGGCGCACGGCATCGCGGCGCCGCAGGAGCTGGCCCTGGCCGACGCCGACCCGGCCCGGGCACCGGCGCTCGCGCTGCGCGCCGACGGCCCGGCCCCGGGCGCGCTCGTGCTGCTCGGCGCGGGCGAGCGCGACGCGAAGCTCGCGCGCCTGGCCAGACTGCTCGCCACCGGCCTGCCCGAGCTCGCGCACGGCGGGCGAGATCGATCTGCGCTTCGGCGCGGACGTGGTCCTGCGACCGCGGCCCGCGGCCGAGGTCGAACCTGTGAGCAACGCAGCAAGCCCGGTTCCTCCGGGCGCGCCGCGAGCGGACCGAGCAAAGTCACAAGTTGGGGGGTGAGAAGCGAATGGCACGCAAGGAAGATCTGATCGTCGGTCTCGACATCGGGACCACCAAGATCTGCGCCGTCGTGGCGGAGCCCACCGAGACCGGCGTGGACGTGATCGGCATCGGCACGCATCCGTCGCGCGGCCTGCGCAAGGGCGTGGTGGTGGACATCGACGCCACCGTCGACTCGATCAAGCACGCGGTCGAAGAGGCCGAGCTGATGGCCGACTGCGAGATCACCTCGGTGTACGCCGGCATCGCCGGCGGCCACATCGAGGGCTTCAACTCGCACGGCATCGTGGCGGTGAAGGACCGCGAGGTCACCGAGAACGACGTGCGCCGCGTGATCGACGCGGCCAAGGCCGTCGCGATCCCGATGGACCGCGAGGTCATCCACGTGATCCCGCAGGAGTACATCATCGACGACCAGGACGGGATCCGGGAGCCGCTCGGCATGAGCGGCGTCCGGCTCGAGGCCAAGATCCACATCGTGACGGCGGCGGTGACGAGCGCGCAGAACATCGTGAAGTGCGCGAACAAGGCCGGCCTCAACGTGGTGGACATCGTGCTCGAGCCGCTCGCCTCGGCCGAGGCGGTGCTGGCCGACGACGAGCGCGAGCTCGGCGTGTGCCTGATCGACATCGGCGGCGGCACCACCGACATCGCGGTCTTCGCCGACGGCGCGATCAAGCACACCTGCGTGCTCGGGCTCGGCGGCTACCACGTCACCAACGACATCGCGGTGGGGCTGCGCACGCCGTTCGAGGAGGCCGAGCGCATCAAGAAGCGCTTCGGCGCGGCGTCCGCGCGGCTGCTCGGCAGCGACGACGTGATCACGGTCCCGAGCGTCGGCGGCCGCCGGCCGCGCGAGGTCTCGCGCAAGATCCTGTGCGAGATCATCGAGCCGCGCATCGACGAGATCCTGACGCTCTCGCGCCAGGAGATCGTGAAGGCGGGGCTCGAGGACAAGATCCCGTCGGGCCTCGTGCTCACCGGCGGCTGCGCCGCGCTCGCCGGCATCGGCGACCTCGCGGAGGAGATCTTCGAGGCGCCGGTGCGGATCGGGCAGCCGTGGCGCGTGGGCGGGCTGCAGGACGTGGTGCGGAGCCCGATGTACGCGACCGGCGTCGGCCTCGTGCTGTACGGCCAGGCGCAGGCGCAGGGGCGCGGCGTGTCGCGCTTCCGGATCCGCGACGAGTCGATCTTCCGCCGGGTGCGACAGCGGATGCGGGACTGGTTCTACGGGGAGTTCGACTAGCCCGTGGACGCCGGCCGTTGGACGCCGCAACCGGCCACGAGGAAGGGAGCCAGCGGATGCGTGCGGCGTGGACCGGGACGCGGAGGAAGGCGCGGATCCTGTGAGCCGCTCAGCAAGCCCGGTTCCTCCGGGCGCGCAGCGAGCGGAGCGAGCGAAGGAGCACGTTCGCAACTTTTCTCGCAACCGGGCGCTGGAACGGGGAAAAAAAACACTTAGAATGCCCCCCGGATGGGGCATCCAAGGGGGGTTGAGACATGCCGGACCACCGGGACGACCGCCGCGGCCAGGGTAAAGTGGCCACGGAGCGCGAGAAAAGGAGCTCGAGGTCGCACTGCCGGACGGCGACGACCTCCTCGAGTTCGAAGACGCGGGCGACCTGAAGGCGCGCATCCGCGTGGTCGGTGTGGGCGGCGCGGGCGGAAACGCGCTCGACACCATGATCCGCTCGGGCCTCGGCGGCTGCGAGTTCATCGTGGCCAACACGGACGCGCAGGCGCTCGTGCACAAGCTCGCGCCGGTCAAGGTGCAGCTCGGCGTCGGCGTGACGCGCGGCCTCGGCTGCGGCGCGAACCCGGAGCGCGGGCGCGCGGCGGCGATGGAAGACCGCGACCGGCTGCGCGAGCCTGCTCCAGGGCTCCGACATGGTGTTCGTGACGGCCGGCATGGGCGGCGGCACCGGCACCGGCGCGGCGCCGGTGATCGCGGAGGTCGCGCGCGAGCTCGGCGCCCTCACCGTCGGCGTGGTGACGAAGCCCTTCCCGTTCGAGGGCCGGCATCGCATGCGCCACGCCGAGCGCGGGCTCGACGAGCTGCACCGCGTGGTGGACACGCTGATCACGATCCCGAACCAGCGGCTCCTCGCCCTCGCGGGCAAGGACACGCCGATGATGGATTCGTTCCGGCTCGCCGACGAAGTGCTGCTCAACGCGGTGCGCGGCATCTCGGACCTGATCACCGTGCACGGCCTGATCAACCTCGACTTCGCCGACGTCCGCACCATCATGAACGAGATGGGCCTGGCCCTGATGGGCACCGGCGTGGGCGTGGGCGAGAACCGCGCCAAGGACGCGGCCTACGCGGCGATCTCGAGCCCGCTGCTCGAGGACGTCTCGATCGAGGGCGCGCGCGGGGTGCTGATCAACATCACCGGCGGCACGGACATGACGCTGTGCGAGGTGAACGAGGCCTCGAGCCTGGTCCAGGAGGCCGCGCACGAGGACGCGAACATCATCTTCGGCGCCGTGATCGACGAGAAGGTGGCGCCCGGCGAGATCCGCGTGACGGTGATCGCGACGGGGCTCCAGGACGATCGCGCCCGCGTCGGCGACCGCGACAACGAGCGGGAGCGCGACCGGAGCCGGGGCGAACGCAGCGAGCGCGGCAGCGTGGCCGAGCTGCGCCCGCTCCGGGCGGCGGCTGCAGCACCGCCGCCTGCGGCGCGCGAGGCCGCCCCGCCGCCCGTCGCGACCGCGCCGCGGAGCGCGGCCGCACCCGTCGAGGAGAAGAAGGGCGAGGACTTCGTCTCGCCGTTCGAGGACGAGCTCGACATCCCGACCTTCCTCCGCCGCCGCCGCGAAGAGGCGACCTCCGAGGACGACCGCGAGGTCCCGGCCTTCCTGCGCCGCTCGGCGGACTAGGGCCCTAGCGCTCACTGCGGGGACGGTCTACAGACCGTCCCCGCATGCCCGAATCGCTGGTCCAGATCGAGCGCGACGGCGCGGTCGCGGTCGCCACGCTGAACGACCCCGAGCGCCTCAACGCCATGACCGAGGCCATGGGGCAGGCGCTCGCGGGCGCGGTGGACGCGCTGGCTGCGGATGCCACGGTGCGCGTCGTGGTGCTGACGGGTGCGGGGCGCGCCTTCTCCGCGGGCGGCGACCTCGACCTGCTCGAGCGCATGACGCGCGCGGGAAACGCCGACCCGGGCGGCGAGACCCGCCGCGCGAACGAGGCCTTCATGGGCCGCTTCTACCGGCTGTTCCTGCGCGTGCGCGCGCTGCCGCAGCCCACGCTCGCCGCCGTGAACGGCCCGGCGATCGGCGCCGGCTGCTGCGTCGCCCTCGCCTGCGACCTCCGGCTCGCCGCGCGCGAAGCGAAGCTCGGCCTCAACTTCACCCGGCTCGGCATCCACCCCGGGATGGCGGCGACGTGGACGCTGCCGCGCCTCGTCGGCCCGGCCCACGCCGCCGAGCTGCTCTACACCGGGCGGATCCTCGACGGCGCCGAGGCCGAGCGCATCGGGCTCGTGAACCGCGCCGTGCCGCGCGAATCCCTGCGCGACGAAGCGCTCGCCCTGGCGCGCAGCATCGCGGAGAGCGCGCCGCTCGCGGTGCGGGCCACCAAGCGCTCGCTGGCGGCGTCGCCGCTCGCCGCACTCGACGCGCAGCTCGACCAGGAGGCCCGCGAGCAGGCGCTCTGCTACGAGAGCGCCGACCTGCTCGAAGGCCTCGCCGCCGCTCGCGAGCGGCGCCCTCCCGGCTTCAAGGGGCGCTGAGCGTTCTCGCCGTCGCCGAGAGCGGCACGCTCCGCTCGTCGCCAGCCGTCCCGAGCACGCGATCGGCCGCGAGCATCGTCACGCCGTACCAGTGCTGCTCGTTCCGGAAGTGATGCAGGCGATGGTTGCGCCAGAGCCGCCGGAACCACCACGTGCGCGGGCGGTAGCGCGTGTGGATCAGGAAGTGCACCCACTCGTAGCGGAGCCCGAGCGCGAGGTGGAACGTCGCGCCGGAGAGGGCGAGCTCGAGCCGCGGCGTCACCAGCCACCAGAGCAGCGCGATGAGCGGCAGGCTGTAGAGGTACGAGGCGAGCGGGATGAACAGGATCGAGAGGTCGGTGGGCTCCGCGTGATGGCGGCGGTGCTTCCGGGCCAGCGCCAGATCGAAGCGCCGGCCGAGCACCGTGAACGGCTTCGCGTGCAGCAGGAAGACGTGGATGCACCACTCCTGGAAGGGCCAGACCAGCGCGAGCCCGAGCGCGGGCAGCAGGTCGGCCCAGCCGAAGCCGCCGAGCGCGAGGCGCGCGCCCGCCGCCGAGATCAGCAGCGCGGCCAGGATGGCGGGGCTCGCGTGGCGCAGGAAGACCGGCAGTGCCTCCGCCAGGGAGGCCGGCGCAGTCGTCGCAGCAGGCGCGCTCACGGCCCGGAGCTTACTCGCGGTGACGCCCCTCACTCAACTTTTGCCGCTCCGGTTCGAAAGGAGAGGCCGGACCGAGGAGGACTTCGTTCGTGGCGCGCGCGCTTCGGAGCCATGGGCTCTGGCTGACGGTGACCTACCTGTTCCTGCTGCTGCTGATGAGCCGCGCGTACACCTAGAGCGCCTCGACCGCGGCCAGGATCTCGCCGGCGCCGAAGAAGTAGGCGATCTCCACCTTCGCGGTGGCCGTGGCGTCGGAGCCGTGCACGGCGTTGCGCTCGATGTCGGTGCCGAAGTCGCGGCGGATCGTGCCGGCCGGGGCCTTGTTCGAATCCGTCGGCCCCATCAGCTCGCGCCAGGTCGTCACCGCGTTCTCGCCCTCGAGCGCCGCCACCACCACCGGGCCGGAGCTCATGAAGGCGACCAGGTCCTTGTAGAACGGGCGCGCCTTGTGGACGGCGTAGAAGCCGCGCGCGAGCTGCTCGGTGAGCTGCAGCTTCTTCAGCCCGATGATGCGCAGACCCTTCGCCTCGATGCGCCGCAGGATCTCGCCCGTGGCGCCCTTCGCGACCGCGTCCGGCTTCACGATCGCGAGCGTCCTCTCCGTAGCCATGGCTCCCTCCATTTCGAGGGGGCGGACGTTAGCAAGCGGCGCGCCGCGCGCAGTCAGCCAGATCGGCGCCTCCGTGGGGAGCGGCCGAGCTTCCGAGCCCCGGTCCACGCCGCACGCATCCGGTGGCGTCCTGCCTCGTCGCCCGTCGCGGCGTCCAGAGCTGGGCTAGAGCGCTTCGAGCGCCGCCTCGACGAGCTCGAGCAGCACCGTGCGATCCCAGTCGGAGAGCGCGTGGAAGGCCACACCCATGCCCGCCGGGCCGTGCCCCTCGCCCTCGGTGCGCACCCAGACGACGCTGGCCTCGAGCTCGAGCGAACGGCCGCGCAGATCGTGGAACTCGATCTGGAGCGGCGTGCCGACCGCGGACGGCCGCTGCGTCCGCAGGAACACGCCGTTCTCGGAGACGTCGTGCACGAGCAGCAGCTCCTGCGCGAGATGCGTCGTGACGAGCACCTTGAGGTGCGTGCGCACACGGATCGAGCGGCGGCGGCGCTCGCCGGGCGCCGGCGGCACCGCGCCCTGCGAATCCTCGAGCAGATCGCGCAGCTGCTCCCAGCGCTCGAGCTCGGCGACCGTCAGCGCCGGCTGCCCGTGCAGCCGGCGGCGGTTCAGCGGCAGGAACTCGCGGACCAGGCTGGCCGGATCGATGTCCTGCGCAGGGCTCTTGCGATCGGTCGCTCGCACCGAAGGCTCATCGTCCGCTCCCGGTTTCGGCTGAAGCCCGCGAGGCCGTCAGAGCCGGAAGGAGTCGACCCGCTCGCGGACGAAGCCCCCGACCAGGTGCTCCTCGAGCGGGCTCAGCCCCTGGAAGGCGACCCCCATGCCCGGGCAGCCCTCCGCCTGGCCCGGGTCGGCCTCCTCCGCGCGGTGGACCACCACCGCCTGCACGCGGAGCAGCCGCTCGCCGATCGGGAACTCGAGCGACAGGGCTGCGCCCAGCTCGGGCGGCTCGGGGAGCGCCACGAAGGCGCCTTCGATCGACAGGTTCGTGACCTCCCCGTTGCGCGTCGCGCGGGCATGGCGCACGGAGGTCGGGAGGCGAATCGGTACACGCAGGCCGCGCCGCGGCTCGAGCAGGTCGCCCATCGCCAGCGCGGCGGAGACCACGAAGCGCAGCTCGCTCGCGTCGTATGGCTCGAACAGCACCCAGCGGATCCCGCGGTCGCGCAGCAGCAGCAGGTGGGACTTCCGGCGCGTCGGCGCCACCAGGACCACCGAGCCGTTCCCGCTCGGCAGATGGCGGGCCACCCGCTTCAGCAGCGAGTCGATCGTCTCGAGCGCGAGCGTGCCGGGCAGGACCAGCGCCGCGATGCGCTCGCGGTGCTCGCGGCCGAGCAGCACCAGCTCGTCCTCGTCGCGCGCATAGAGCGGGTCGAGGCCGTGCTGCACGAGACGCAGCGCGGCCATTCCGAGCACGGACTCGGCGGTGTCGAAGACGAGGGCCAGGCGCCCGTAACGCTCCACCCGGGCCGTATCGGATGCCGGCAGGGCGGCCCTTACACCGTCAGGGGTCGGGCGACAGCACCACTTTGCCGAAGTGGTCGCTCGCCTGGAGCAGGCGGTGCGCGTCCCCGGCCTGCGAGAAGGGCAGCACACGGTCCACGACCGGCCGGACCCGGCCCGCCTCGAGGTCGGCCCCGAAGCGGGCACGAAAGGCCGCGACCAGGCTCGCCTTCTCCGCGAGCGAGCGCGTGCGCAGCGTGGAGCCGATCAGCGAGAGCCGGCGCGCGAGGAGCAGCGCGAGGTTCAGCTCGCTCTGCGCGCCGCCCATCAGGCCGATCAGCACGAGGCGCCCGCCGAGCGCGAGCGAGGCCAGGTTGTCCGCGAGGTAGGCCGCGCCGATCGAGTCGAGCACCACGTCCACGCCCGCGCCGTTCGTGGCCGCGCGCACCGCATCGGCGAACTTCTCCGTCTTGTAGTTCACCGCCACGTCGGCGCCGAGCGCGCGGCAGCGGGCGCACTTCTCGTCGGAGCCGGCCGTCACGATCACCTGCGCGCCGGCCAGCTTCCCGAGCTGGATCCCCGCCGTGCCGATCCCGCTGCCCCCGCCGTGCACCAGCAGCCGCCCGCCCGCGGGCAGCGCGCCGAGCTGGAACACGTTCAGGAACACGGTGAGATAGACCTCGGGCAGCCCCGCCGCCTCCGCATCCGAGAGCGCGCGCGGCACCGGCATGGCCGAGCCCGCGTCCACGACAACCTGCTCCGCGTACCCGCCGCCCGCGAGCAGCGCCATCGCGCGCTCGCCCGCCTTCCAGCCGCGCACGCTCGCGCCGACCTCGACGACCTCGCCCGCGCACTCGAGCCCGATGAGGGGCGACGCACCGGGCGGCGGCGGATACATGCCGCGGCGCTGGAGCAGATCCGCGCGATTCACGCCGGCGCCGGCCACGCGGATGCGGAGGTCGTTGGGACCGAGCAGGGGCGGGTCGACTTCGCCGACGTGGAGGACGGACTCGTCGCCGGGCTTGTCGAAGACGACCGCCTTCATGGGGGCGGACGCTAGCAGGAGAGGCGCGGGGGTCGCGTCCGCAACGAAGCGGGAAACCTCATGTCGCAGCTGCTCTCTACGGTGCACCAGACCGAAAGGCAGGCGCTGTGCCTCAGGCGCTCGAACGAAACTGCGCCCGGAACCCCTCAAGCGTCGCATCCGACGGATCCCAGCCGAAGCGGCGGAAATGCTCCTTCGCCCAGCGATTCCCAAGCGCACGGGTGTCAGCAGCTAGCGTTCCTCTTGGAAAGGAGCCGCTCTGGACGAACTCCCGGATAGACGCCTTCGGAGCGACATGGAACGGCAAACGGTTTGGGTCATCGAGCCAGAGCTCACGGTCCTGGATGCCGTGACACTCAACTGTGACTACTGATCGGATCATCACCCGCTGGAGAAAGCGCGAGAGCCGAGGCGAACTCAAAGACCTCCGCGAATCGACAGACCACATCCGAGATACCTAGCAACGGTCGGTCGGCGCTTTCGGAGGGCGCGGCAACCAATGTTCGATGTCCCCAGCCCAGTCGATGGAAAAGGCACCAGAATGCAAACTGACCGCTCTGGTAGATTCGCCTTCGCTCGATATGGTGCGCCTTCTCAAGATCCTCGCCCTGCCCATGTCTCCGATTTGGGGACGCTCTCTGATGTCGACAGGGGGAGTCCCATCCCCGCAACGGACAGACAGCCTCGATCAGGGGAACAGGTCCGTAACGCTCGTGATCCGGTTCTCTACGTGCGCCTCGGGTCTGATAGAACCCGCCAATAGTCGTCGACTGGATCGTCTCCACGATCTGATTCACTCGAAGGACTCCAGCTCAGTCTCGTAGCGACTCGCATCGGATGACGAACCGGGGGCGCCGGCTAAGGCCCGCCCTATCAGCGGTCCGAGGAAGCGCCGTTGCCCCCTTCTCGGCCCGAGTTCACTCGCTCACGCATCCGCAGATTCGAACGCCCAGCCACCGTGAGCCTTCCGCCGCCCGACTAGCTGGCCCACTCGCAAGACACCCTCGTAGTTCTCCTGCAGTGATCGGCGTGTCCTCGAACGCCTCAACATTGACCACACGATGACCCACCCTGGTATGACCTCTCATGGTGAAGCCGACGTATGGCTCAGAATGGCACTCATTCCCCGGAACGTCGTCTGGTCGCTTGGCGCAGTCGACTTCAAAGGCCATCAACGCTCAGCAGCTGTTCATCTCGGACGCCAATGACGATCGTCCCCCGCCACGCCGATTCGCCATGGCCAATGCAGCACGCGCAACCCTCGCGAACAGATGCCGGTCTGTTCGAGGCCCAGGACCCTTGAACTCGACCCCGGGAGTCTCGTGCCCCTGCTGAATGATTTCGGCGAACTCTCGTTCCGTCACACGATCTCGACGCGCCCCCCAGGCTCTTGGGAAGTGGGTTCCATGGCTCGGAGCAGTCTCATTTGGCTGCGCCTCGGACGCAAGCGCGCACCACCCGGCCCCGGGGCCGGGTGGAGCCCGGTCGACGCGGAGAGCGGCGGGTGATCCTACGTAGGTACCCGTTCGCGCGCGGTGGCACCGCGTCGCGCGAAGCTACTCGCCCGGAGCGAGAGGAAACGGCCGCACAGCCCCGGAGCCACCGCCGCCGGAGCGGCGATCCGGTCCACCCGGCCCGGCCTCCGCCTCGGCACGAGATCCGGAGCGCGCGAAGACCCAGCTGTCGTGACTCCGTTCGCCTTCGGCTCACTGCGCGCGCCGCTTCGCGGCGCTTGCGCTACTTCAGCTCGTTCCGCCCATACCCGAGGATCGTGCGGGCGATGATCAGGTGCTGGATCTGGCCCGTGCCCTCGTAGATGTCGGTGATGCGCACGTCGCGGAACCACTTCTCGAGCAGGTGCTCCCGCGAGATGCCCATCGGGCCGAGCAGCTCGATGCAGCCCTGCGTGATCTGCCTGACCGCCGAGCCACCCTTGGCCTTGCTCACCGAGGCCTCGAGGTTGTTCGGCTGGCTCTCGCCCGAGAGCCAGGCTGCGCGCAGCACCGTGAGCAGCGCGGCCTCCTGGAGCGCCTCGAGCTGCTGGAACTTGCGCGCCGCGGCCGAGAGGCCGTGGATGCCGGGGCCGTACGAGAGGTCGACGCCGGCCTCCGTGAGCTTCTCGCGCGTGAAGTCGAGCGCGGCCTGCGACATGCCGAGCCCGAACGCCGCCGTCGCCGGCCGCGTCATGTTGAAGGTCTTCATCACGCCGCGGAAGCCGCCCGAGCTCTCCTTCGGGATCCCCTCGTTGCCGCCGAGCAGGTTTCCGCGCGGGATGCGGCAGTCCTGGAACACGTACGCGGCGGTGTCGTCGGCGCGGATGCCGAGCTTCTTCTCCTTGTGCGCGACGACGAAGCCGGGCGTGCCCTTCTCGACGAGGAAGGACTTGATGCCCGCGCGGCCGGCCGCGCGGTCGAGCGTGGCCCACACCACCACGCCCTGCGCGCGGCAGCCGGTGGTCACGAAGATCTTTTCGCCGTTCAGCACCCACTCGTTGGTCTTCTCGTCGAGCACGGCCGTGGTCTGCACGCGCGAGGGATCGGAGCCGCAGCCCGGCTCGGTGATCGCCATCGAGAGGATCAGATTCCCCCACTTGGCGATCTGCTCCTTCGTGCCCGCGGCGTTGAGCGCCGCGTTGCCGAGGCCGCTCTCGGAGCGGCGCATGCGCACGGAGTAGTCGCCCCACGTCTGCCAGTGGCTCATCAGCATGCCCATCACGGGGAGACTGGTGTCCTCCTTCGTGCGGCTCTTCACGAGGGTCCACACGTCGGGCCAGTCCTTCGCCTCGGGCAGCTCGTCGGGCGGGAACTCGTGCTCGTTCTCGTCGTACTGGCGCGCGTACTTGCGCGCGACGAGGCCCTCGGCGCGCAGGTGGTCGCGGATCTTCTCGTCGTTCGGCGTGAGGGTGAAGTCGATCATGTCGTTCTCCTCGCGTTCCCGTTTCGCTAGACGCTCGCCACGCCGTCGAGAACCGACAGCGTGCGCGCGTTCCGGTACCACATCTCCACCGGGTGCTCGCGGATGAAGCCGTGCCCGCCGAGCACCTGGACGCCGTTGTCGGCGATCTTCATGACCTGCTCCGCGGCCGTGCTCCACGCCAGCACGGATTCGCGCGTGGCGTCGAGACCCTGCTCGAGGAAGCTCGCGGCCTTCCACACCAGCCAGCGCAGCGCGTCCGTCTCCACCTGCATGTCGGAGAGCATGAACGCGATGGCCTGCTTCTGCGCGATCGCCTCGTCGAAGGCGACGCGGTCCTTGGCGTACGGGATGGCGTACTCCATCACCGCGCGGCCGAGACCGAGCAGCAGCGCGGCGCCGCCGGTGCGCGAGAGCGCGAGCAGGCGGCGCGCGTCGAGACCGGCGTCGCCGCCGAGCCGGTCGGCAGCATCCACCTCGACGCGGTCGAGCTCGAGGCCCACGCTCGGCACCGCGCGCAGGCCCAGCTGCTTCTCGACCTCCGTCACGCGCAGGCCCTTCGCGGTGCGCGGCACCACGAAGGCGTCGAGCGCGCCGAAGCCGGTCTTGGCGCTCTGCGCATTCTTCGCGATCACGAGGAAATGCTCCGCGCGATCGCCGAGCACCACGCAGCGCTTCTTGCCGGTGAGCACGAAGCTGCCGTGCTTCGGCTCGGCCTGCGTCGAGAGCGCGAGCGCATCGAACACAGGCGAAGGCTCGATCCACGCGACCGAGGCGGCCGGAAAGCGCGAGCCCGCGAAGAGCGGGAGCCAGCGCTTCTTCTGCTCCGGCGTGCCGAGGTCGGCCACCGCGAACGCGAACAGCGAGGGCTGCGCGACGGCGAGCCCGAGCGCGACGTCGCCGCAGCCGAGCTCCTCGAGCACCAGCGCGTTCGTGATCGGCGAGTGCGGCTCGTCGCCGCCGCCCACCGCGCCCGGCAGCTGCGTGCTCACGAGGCCGAGCTCCCAGGCCTGGTCGAGGAGGCCCTCGGGCAGGCGGCTCGACTCGTCGGCCTCGCGCGCGGCGGGGCGCAGCACGTCTTTCGAGAACTCGCGCAGCGTGCTGCGTACGAGCTCTTGCTCATCGGTCGGTCCGAACGAGATCATCGGGCTCCTCCTCGCTTCCGCTCCGGGCGCGAGCGGTGCGCGATCTGGTGGAAGTAGAGATCCATCGCCTCGCGGCCGCCCTCTTTCGAGAGCTCGCCGCTCGCGAGCGCCTTGCGCGCGTCGATCAGGCCGAGCGCGACGCCGCACCAGGTGCGCGCGTCGGCCGTGT
>CAVQUJ010000006.1:0-330658 GCA_963716895.1 uncultured delta proteobacterium | reverse complement strand
TCGTGCGCCGGCATTCCGGCGGGTGGTCGGGCACGGCGAGCGCGCCAGCGTGGTCATCGCCGGCCGCGACGTGCCCGCGGACCAGCTGGCGGATCGCGTCGCCCGGGACGTGGCCCTGCACGACCAGCGTGGCTGCCTGTCGCCGGTCGCGGTGTACGTCGACGGCGACGTAGACGCGTTCGCGGAGCGTCTCGCCGCAGCGCTCGACGCGATGGCCGGCGCGCTGCCGCCGGGGCCGCTCGGGCCGGCGGAGCGCGCCGCGCACCGGACGGCCGTCGCGGAGGCGGAGTGGGCTGGTGTCCGCGTGCTCGGCGGGGCGAGCGGGACGGTGCTGGTCGACCGGAATCCGCGGCTGCGGCCAGGCCCCGGACGCCGTACCGTCTGGGTCCACCCGCTCACGTCGCGCGCCGCGACGCTGCCGGCGGGACGCATCGAGTGCGTCGCCGCCGCCCGGGCGGCCGTCGATCTCGAGGCGCTGCGCCGCCTCGGCGTGTCGCGTGTGTGCGCGCCCGGGCGCATGCAGCAACCACGCTTGTCGTGGCCGCGCGGTCAACGCGCCCCGCTCCGCACGCTGCTCGGTCTCGCCGCCGACCCGGAGCTGGAGGTGGAGCCGGCGTGACCGACGACCTGCGGGCGCTCTTCCTGCGCCACGTCTGCCAGACGTCGGACGGTCCCATGGGCCTCGTGGTGACGAGCGCCCGCGGTGCGACGGTGCGCGACGCGGAAGGCCGCGAGTATCTCGATCTCCTCGCCGGCATGGGCGTCGCGAACGTCGGCCACGCCCATCCCGAGGTCGTGGCGGCGGTGCGCGCGCAGGCCGAGCGCCATCTCCACGTCATGGTCTACGGCGAGTTCGTGCAGGAGGCGCAGGTGCGCCTCGCGGCGCGGCTTGCGGCGCTGCTGCCGGCCGCGCTGTCGGTCGTGTACTTCACCTCGAGCGGGGCCGAGGCGGTGGACGGCGCGCTCAAGACCGCGCGCAAGGCCACCGGCCGGCCGCGCTTCGTGGCGTTCGCGGGCGGCTTCCACGGCGACACGTGGGGCGCGCTGTCGGTGGGCGGCAATCCGGTCTATCGCCGGCCGTTCGAGCCGCTGCTCCCCGAGGTCGACTTCCTCCCCTTCGACGACGCCGACGCGCTCGAGCGCGATCGACGAGCGCACCGCGGCCGTGATCGTCGAGCCGGTGCAGGCCGAGGGCGGCGTGCGCATCCCGCGCCCCGACTTCCTGCCCGCGCTGCGGCGGCGCTGCGACGAGGTCGGCGCGCTGCTGGTCTTCGACGAGGTGGTCACCGGTTTCGGTCGCACCGGCCGGCTGTTCGCCCACGAGCACTAGGGCGTGGTGCCCGATCTCCTCGTGCTCGCCAAGGCGCTCGGCGGCGGCCTGCCGCTCGGCGCGTTCGTCGGCCGGCCGGACCTGATGCGCACGCTCGCCCACGACCCGCCGCTGGCGCACGTGACCACCTTCGGCGGCCACCCGCTGTCGTGCGCCGCGGGCCTGGCGGCGCTCGACGTGCTGCTGCGCGACCGTCTGGCCGAGCGCGCGGCCGCGCTCGGGCGAGCGACTGCTCGCGCGAGCTCGCGCGCCCTGGTCGGCCGCGGCGGCCTGGCCGGGGTGCGCGGACTCGGGCTGCTCATCGGTCTCGAGTTCGACGACGCCGCGGCCTGTGCGCGCTTCGCGCGCCGCGCCTGGGAGCAGGGGCTGATCCTCAACTGGACGCTCCACCGCGACACGGTGGTGCGCCTCGCCCCGCCGCTCGTCCTCAGCGACGACGAGGCGACACGCGCCGTGCGCGGCATCGCCGCGGCGCTCGCGGCGTGACGGACCGGCCCGATGGCGACCTGGGCGGAGTTCGAACGAGAGGCGCCCGAGATGGCCGAGGTGGCCGCTTCGCCTGTGGCCGGGAATCGCCTGGCTCGCGCGTGGCGATGACTCCGCGCGGCCGGGCGGTGCCACCTTCGCCATCGCATACCTGGCGACGACGCGCCCCGACCGCAGCCCGCGCCTGCATCCGTTCTGTCCGATCATCGCGGGAGGCCGCCTGTTCGCGGCCATCCCGGCGCGCTCACCCAAGGGCAACGACCTGCGCCGCGACGGCCGCTGCGTCATCCATGCCCAGCCCGGACGACGAGGGACGACGACGAGCTCTGCATCCGCGCCCGGGCGCGGGAGGTGAGCAGCGAGAGCGCGACGCGCGCTCTCGTCGTCTCCGTCGTCTCGCGGAGCGGGGTGGGCGGGATGATCGAGACCACGACGAAGGACCCGATCTTCGAGTTCGACGTCGAGCAGGTGGACACCGCGCGCTGGCTCGACATCGGCCAACCCGGCACACGGGCGGTCCGGCAGCGCTGGCGCGCCGGGCCGCGGGCGCGTGGCTAGCGCGCCTGGCCGCGATAGGTCGTGCCGAGCAGCCAGTCCGCCAGCGGCACCGTCACGTTGAAGTTCCAGCGCTGCATCAGCTCCGGCGTGTGGTGCATGGCGTGGTGGCGGCGGAGCCGGACGACCAGCCGGCTGCGACCGATCGGGTTCGACTCCGGCAGGTGGTAGGCCAGGTGGAGCCACTCGTACGCGACGACGTAGCCCATCGTGGTCGCGACCCACAGGAGCGCGACGTTGTGCGACACCAGGAACCACAGCGCCGCGGTGATCGGCAGCGCGACGGCGAGCTCACCTTGCTCGCCTTCCCGCATCCCTTCCTCGGCGACGGCAGCGGCGCCGGGCTGCCGCTGCTCCAGGAGATCCCCGATCCCACCACGCACGTGGCGTGGGACAGCTGGGCCGAGCTCAGCCTCGCCACCGCCGAGAAGCTCGGCGTCGAGCTCGGCGACGTGCTCAAGCTCGAGACCTCCGCGGGCGCGATCGAGGTCTCGGCGTTTCCGCGCGGCGGCATCCGCGACGACGTGATCGCGGTGCCGACGGGGCAGGGCC
Organism: uncultured delta proteobacterium; assembly: GCA_963716895.1. Lineage (GTDB taxonomy): Bacteria > Myxococcota_A > UBA9160 > UBA9160 > UBA6930 > JBFIYM01. The sequence continues at coordinate 327,735 of CAVQUJ010000006.1, read as the reverse complement.
ACACCGTCGGCCATTTCGCCTCGAAGGCGGCGCAGGGGATGGAGGGCGTCGCGCGCGGCGTGAACGTGGCGGAGGTGTTGCCCGGCGACGGTGTGGACGAGAGCGGCGGCCGCGCCTGGCTGACCGAGAAGGCCAAGGTCAGCGCCTCCGGCCGCCATCGCCGTCTGCCGCTGCTCCAGTGGAGCGACAATCAGCGCGGGCGCCAGCTCGGCGAGGCGATCACGCTCGCGTCGTGGAGCGGCCACGAGGAGCACGCCGAGCATCACGGCCCGCACGAGATCCACAAGCCGTACGACCCGGCCAAGGACGCCGCCGACGAGCAGTACGAGCGCACCTTCAACCAGAAGGGCGAGGCCACCGCGAAGGTGAGCCCCTACCGCTGGGGCATGACCGTGGACCTCGACCGCTGCACGGGCTGCAGCGCGTGCATCGCGGCCTGCTACGTCGAGAACAACCTGCCGCGCGTCGGCGAGGACGAGACGCGCCTGGTGCGACAGATGGCGTGGCTCCGCATCGACCGCTGGGTGGGTGACGGCGAGCCCGACCTGTACGCAGGCCGCGTCCAACCCCCGCCGAGCCGCGAGAAGCTCGGCGAGAACGACATCCGCAACGCGCCGATCATGTGCCAGCACTGCGGCGCCGCGCCGTGCGAGCCGGTCTGTCCGGTCATCGCGACCTACCACAACGAGGAAGGTCTCAACGCGATGATCTACAACCGCTGCATCGGCACGCGGTACTGCGCGAACAACTGCCCGTACAAGGTGCGGCGCTTCAACTACTGGGATCACCAGCTCACCAAGTGGCCCGAGCCGATGGAGCTGGGCCTGAACCCGGACGTGACCGTGCGCGGTCAGGGCGTGATGGAGAAGTGCACGTTCTGCGTGCAGCGCGTCCAGTTCGCACGCCAGAAGGCCAAGAATCAGGGCGAGCTGATCGCCGACGGCGCGGTGCAGACGGCCTGCCAGCAGTCGTGCCCGTCGCATGCGATCACGTTCGGCAACCTGCGCGATTCGGCGGAGCCAGGCCTCGCTGAAGGCCGCCGATCCGAAGCGCGGCTACCACGCGCTGCACGTGCTGAACACGAGACCCGCCGTGACCTATCTGTCGAAGGTCATCCGCGGAAAGGTCGAAGGCTGAACCATGACGCCGCCGCCCGCACTCTCTGCTTCTGCTGCTGAACCGCTGCCGGTGCCCACCGACTCGCAGATCAACCGCGACCTGCTCGCGCCGATGGAAGGCGTCTCGCTCGGCTACTTCCTGCTGCTCGGCACCACGATTCTGGTCGTCACCGCGGCGGCGCTCACCTGGATCTACCAGATCTACATCGGCCTCGGGATCGCGGGCTACACGCATCCGATGTTCTGGGGCGTGTACATCGTGACCTTCGTGTTCTGGGTCGGTATCGCCCACGCCGGCACGCTGATCTCCGCCATCCTCTACCTGTTCCGCGCCAAGTGGCGGAACGCGATCAACCGCAGCGCCGAGGCGATGACGGTGATGGCGGTCATGACCGCCGGGCAGTTCCTCGGCATCCACGTCGGCCGTATCTGGAAGGCGTACTTCATCCTGCCGTACCCGAACCAGCGCGGGCTCTGGGTGAACTTCCGCAGTCCGCTCGAGTGGGACACGTTCGCGATCTCGACCTACGCGACCGTCTCGATCGTGTTCCTGTTCATCGGCCTGATCCCGGACATCGCGATCGCGCGCGACCGCGCCAGGAGCTGGCGCAAGCTGCTCTACACCGCGCTGGCGCTCGGCTGGCAGGGCACCTCGCGGCAGTGGAAGGCGCACTCGCGCTCGGTGCTGCACCTGTCGGGCCTCGCGACGCCCCTCGTGCTCTCGGTGCACAGCGTGGTGTCCTGGGACTTCGCGATGTCGATCGTGCCCGGCTGGCACGCCACGATCTTCGCGCCCTACTTTGTGGCCGGCGCCATCTTCTCGGGCTTCGCGATGGTGCTGACGGTGATGATCCCGGTGCGCCGCATCTTCGGCCTCGAGGAGTACATCACCGACTATCACTTCGAGAACATGGCGCGCTTCATCCTGCTCACGTCCTGGATCGTGGGCTACGCGTACATGACCGAGTACTTCGTGGCCTGGTACAGCGGCGTCGAGGCGGAGCGGACCGCGTTCTGGCTGCGCGCGTTCGGGCCCTACTGGTTCTCGACCTGGACGATGATCGTCTGCAACGTGGTGTTCCCGCAGCTGTTCTGGTTCAAGAGGCTGCGCACGCACATCCCGACGCTGTTCGTGGTCTCGACCTTCGTGAACATCGGGATGTGGTTCGAGCGCTACGTCATCATCATCACCTCGCTCGGCCGCGAGTACGACCCCGCCGTGTGGGGCATCTACACGCCGACCTGGGCCGAGCTGACCATCTTCGCCGGCAGCTTCGCCTTCTTCGCGATGCTCTTCCTGCTGTTCCTGAAGGTTCTCCCGGTGATCGCGATCTCCGAGGTCAAGGAGCTCGCGATCCACGAGCGGGCCCACGCGGCCCACGGAGCCCACTGATGCCGTCGCTGCAGGGCATCTTCGACGCGCCGGGGCCGGTGGCGGACGCCGCGAAGCGGCTGCGCCATCGCGGCTTCACGGACCTCGAGATCTACGCTCCGGCCGCCTTCCCCGAGCTCGACGACGCGCTCGACGAGAAGCCCAGCCGGGTGCGCGTGTACACGCTGGTCGGTGGCCTGCTGGGGGTCGTCACCGGCTACGCGATGACGATCTGGATGTCGTACGACTGGCCGGTGATGATCGGCGGCAAGCCCTTCGCGGCGATCCCCACCTACACCGTGATCGGCTTCGAGCTCACCATCCTGTTCGGCGGTCTCGCCACGCTCCTCGGCCTATTGATCGTCGGCCGGCTGCCGTACGGCAGCTTCGGCAAGAACGACAAGGGCTACGACAAGCGCTTCTCCGGCGAGGAGTTCGGGCTCGTCGTGGGCTGCCGCGAGCGCGACGTCGCCGAGGTGGACGCGCTCCTGCGCGCGCACCACGCGAAAGAGGTCAACCTTGTCGAGGCCTAGTGACTTCGTTCGCCTCCCGCGAGGCAAAGCCTCGCCGGGGCTCACTGCGCGCCGGGCTTCGCCCGGCTTGCTGTGTCGCTCACAGGCGCTCTTCGCGTTGCTGCTTCTTCTCACCACCGGCTCCTTCGGCTGCTGGGAGCAGTGGTCCGAAGAGTGGTGGCCGCAGATGAAATGGCAGAAGGCCATCCAGGCGTACGAGCGGGTGAAGTTCCGCGACCAGATCGCGCCCTTCACTCCGGCAGAGGGCTCGGTGGCCCTCGACGCCGAGGCGCCGCTGCTGCCGCAATACGATCCCGCGGTCGACGCGCTCGTGAATCCCACCAACCCGGCGGACTTCAAGTCGGTCGAGCGCGGCCAGAAGATCTACAAGACGTACTGCATCGAGTGTCACGGGGCGGCCGGCATGGGCGACGGTCCCGTCTCGATGGCGAGCCCGCAGAAGGGCCCCTTCGCCGGCGTGTTCCCGCTCGTGACCGCGATGGGCCGCAGCGACGGCTACATCTACAACCTGATCCGCGGCGGCGGCCAGCGGATGCCGAACTATCGGCGCATCCCGCCCGAGGATCGCTGGCATCTCGTGAACTACGTCCGTTACCTGCAGCGAGGAGGCCGGCCTTGAGCGCCGCGTACGTCGATCGCGCGAGCCCGCGCGCGCTCCCCCAGCCGGCCGCCACCATCGCGGCCGTACTCGCCGCGCTGGGCGGCGCCTGCTTCGTGTACGGGCTCGCCACGGATCCGGAGACGGCCTGGCGCGCCTTCCACGTGAACACGCTCTACTTCGGCGGCATCGCGCAGGGCGGCATCATCATCGCCTGCATCTTCACCATCGTCGGCGCGCGCTGGCCAGGCCCGGTGCGGCGTATCGCCGAGAGCCTCGGCGCGTGGGTGCCGGTGACGTTCGCGCTGTCCGTGATCGGCTACCTCGGCCGCAACTACGTCTACCCGTGGATCGCAGGCGCGCCGCCGGGCAAGGAAGTCTGGCTCAACACCGGCCGCATGTACGCGACCGACTGGGGCATCTTCCTGCTCTTGACCGTGCTCACGGTGCTGTTCCTGCGCGCCTCGCTGCGGCCGACCCTCAAGGCGGCCGAGGGCGAGGCCACCGGCTTCGCGAAGCGCATGATCGCGAGCTGGACGGCGGGCTGGCGCGGCGACGAGGCCGAGCGCGAGGCGGCGGCGCAGCGCACCGGCGTGCTCGCCCCGATCATCTGCCTCGCCTACGGCTTCGGCTTCAGCATGATCGCGTTCGACCAGGTCATGTCGCTCACGCCGACCTGGTTCTCGAACCTGTTCGGCGCCTTCTTCTCGTGGGGCGGCTTCCTGTCGGCCGTCTCGGTGACGGCGCTGCTGAGCGTGCTGCACCGAAACTACGCCGGGCTCGAGGGCGAGATCACGACCAGCCGCCTCCACGACCTCGGCAAGATGATCTTCGCCTTCTCGATCTTCTGGATGTACCTCTTCTTCTCCCAGTATCTGGTGATCTGGTACGGGAACCTCCCCGAAGAGACCCAGTTCTTCGGGGCTCGGCTCGGTACCGAGTTCCTGAAGGACACCTGGTACTGGGAAGGCTGGTGGGATCGCGTCTGGAGTGAGCCTTGGGTGAAGGTCACGCTGTTCGCCTGGATCTGCATCTGGGTGATTCCGTTCTGGTGTCTCCTCGGCCAACGGCCGAAGAAGACCGGATGGTTCCTCGCCACGATCGCGAGCGTGTCGGCGTTCGGCTTCTGGGTCGAGCGCAACGTGCTGATCTGGCCCTCGCTCGCGCCGAAGAACACCTGGGCCTTCCTCGGCGTGGTGCAGGTCGGGCACGGCGCTCGGCTTCCTCGGGTTGTTCGCGCTCACCTTCCTGGTCTACACGCGGCGCTTCCCGTCGCTGGCGGTGCCGAAGCGCTAGCTCGGGCGGCCAGACCGTGAGCGGCGCCGCCGCCGACCCGGTCGGCGAGGAGCGCGTCGCGCTGCGCGGCGGCAGGGTCGTCGAGCTGCACGCGACCGGCTTCACCCATCCGTCGCGCGGCGCGCAGCGCTTCACGCCCTACGGCGAGCTGATCCACGTCGCCATCGGCGCGCGAGGGCTGCGGCTCGGCACCGAGCGCGGGAGCATCTTCCTGCCGCGCACCGACTTCGCCCTGCCCGACGCCCCGCGCGAGCTCGCGCGCCGGCTGCGAGAGCGGCTGGCCGCGCTGCCGGACGGCGAGCGGCGCCGGGTGCGCCAGGAGGCGCTCGACCAGCGCCAGGCCCGCCGCGTGAAGCCGCGGGTCGGTCTGGTGTTGGCGCTGGTGTGCGTCGCGTTCCATGCGCTCGCGAGGTTCGTGCCGTTGCTGGGGCCCGCCGGCGAGTACTGGCGCCTGCTCGGCCTCACGCACGAGCCCTGGCGGCTGGTGACAGCACAGCTCCTCCATTCGGGTCTGCCGCACCTCGCGGCCAACTCGCTCGGACTCTTCGCGCTCGGTGGCCTGCTCGAGCGCCAGATCGGCGCGGTGCGGACCGTGCTCGTCGCGGCGGCGGCGGCGGCGGGGGCGATGCTCGGCTGTGCGCTCGCCGGGTACGAGAACGTGGTGGGCGCGTCGGGTGTGGTGATGGGCTTCGCGGGCGCGCTCATCGCGCTCGAGCTGCGGCGCCCGGACCTGCTGCCCGCCTCGGTGCGCCTGCCGCGCGGCCTGCTCGTGGGTGCGGTGTTGGCGGATTTCGCGCTGCTCTCGTTCTTTCCGAACGTGGCGCACGCGGCGCACGGCGGGGGGCTCGTGGCCGGCGCCGTCGCCGCGCTCGCCATGGCTCCCGAGGACGCCGCCCACTTCGCCGCCGGCGCGCTGCTGAAGAGCGCATTCGCCGGCACGCTGGCGCTCACGCTTCGCCGCGCTCGCAGCGTTCGGCTACGGCATGCTCGACCCGGGCGCTGCGGCCGCCCGGCGCGGCGCGAGCATGATCGACGACGAGGCCGCGCCGGTGCTGCTGCTCAACAACGACGCCTGGACGATCGCGACCTCCGCGGAGCCGACGCCCGACGAGCTCGCGGTCGCGCTCCAGCTGGCGAGCCGCGCCGTGGATCGCGACGGAGCGCCAGGATCCGAACCTGCTCGACACGCTGGCCGAGGTCTACTTCCAGCTCGGTCGCAACGACGACGCCGTCGAGACGATCGAGCAGGCCATCGCGCTCACGCCGGGCGTGCCCTACTTCGAGGAGCAGCGCCGGCGCTTCCTCGGGGAGCGCGCCCCGGACGACCGGCCCGAGCCGCCGAGCGAGCTCGCGCCGCCGGAGGAGCCCGACGGGCCGACCTTCGAGCCGGAGCCCGGCCAGCCGGAGACGCCGGGGATCAGGGTGTGAGGCGATCTCCGTCCGCGGGCACGTGCACGCGCCCGCGGAAGCCGCCGTCTTCGACCACGCTCTGGTACTGCGACGCGAAGGGAGGCGGCGGGCGCAGCCGCACCAGCACCACGCTGCGCACGCCGGCGCGCACCGCGAGCCCGCCGATCGCCTCGAGCCGTGGATGCAGCGCAGCCTCGCGGAACAGCGCGTCGAGCCCGTCCGCGTGCGCCTCACGGGCGCGGTCGAGCGCAACGCCGTACACGGCCTCCGTCACCCAGAAGTCGGCGTGCGCGGCGGCGGCCGCGAGCGCGTCGGCGTCGGCGCTCCCGATCGTGACCGCGACGCTGTGGCCACCGCCCTCGAGGCGCCAACCGAGGGCCGGGAGCGGTCCGCCCGCGAGCGGCTCTCCGTGCGCCGAGAGCGCGCCCGCGGCGAAGCTCGCGCCGGCGTCGAGCTCGTGCACCTCGATCTCCCGTCCCGCCGGCGGGAGCGAGAAGGCGTCGGCCTGCGCGTCGGCCTGCTTCGCGAGCGCACGCTCGAGCCCGTCCACGAGCGCCTGCGTGCCGGCCGGCCCGTAGACCGCGAGCGGCCCAGCGCGCCCGCGCAGCCAGCCGGTGAGCCAGAGGTCGTCGAGGCCGAGCACGTTCTCGGCGCCGAGGCTCGAGAGCAGCAGCACGTGCGGCTGCTCGACGGGCACGGCGGATGCGCGCAGGGCCTCGGTGACGCCGCGCCCCGCGTCGATCAGCACGACGTCCTCGCCGAGCCCGACGCCGAGCGCCGGCCCGCGCCGCCAGTGGTTCTCGAAGGTGCCCCCGGTGCCGAGCGCCAGCAGCGTCAGCTCCTCGAACTTCGCGGGCGACAGCGCGGCGACGCCGGCCGCGACCTTCTCGAAGTGCTTCGACAGGAAGGCGAACACCCACATCGCGATCACCACGGCCACCAGGAAGCCGAGCAGCACGACCCGCGCCTGGGTGCTCATCCGAACACCACGGTCTTGTTCTGGTAGACGAGGATCCGGTCGTCGAGATGCCAGCGCACCGCGCGCGCGAGCACCGTGCGCTCGAGATCGCGCCCCTTGCGCACGAGGTCGGCGATCGAGTCGCGATGCGTCGCGCGGGCCACGTCCTGCTCGATGATCGGCCCTTCGTCGAGCTCGGTGGTCGCGTAGTGCGCGGTGGCCCCGATCAGCTTGACGCCGCGCTCCGCGGCCTGGTGGTACGGCTTGCCGCCCTGGAAGGCCGGCAGGAACGAGTGGTGGATGTTGATGATCCGGGCCGGATAGCGCTCGATGAAGGCGTTCGACAGGACCTGCATGTAGCGCGCGAGCACGAGCAGGTCGACGCGCTCCCGCTCGAGCAGGGCCGCCTCGCGCGCCTCCTGCTCCGCCTTGTTCTTCGAGTCGATCGGGAACACTTCGAAGCGGATGCCGTAGTGGTCGGCCGTCGGGCGCAGGTCCGCGTGGTTGCTCACGATCAGCGCGATGTCGCAGGGCAGCTCGCCGGCGCGATGTCGCCAGAGCAGATCCACCAGGCAGTGCTCGTAGCGCGAGACGAAGATCGCCACACGCTTCCGCTGCGCCGCGTACGAGAGCTGGAAGCGCATGGCGAAGCGGGCGGCGACCTCGGCGATGCCGCGCTCGAGGCTGACCCGGTCGGTCAGGAGCTCGGTGAGGTCGAACCGGATCCGCTGGAAGAACTGGGCGGTGATCGGGTCGGTGTGCTGGTCGGCGTCGAGGATGTTCGCCCCATGCCCGTGCAGCACCTGCGCCAGCGCCGCCACGATGCCGCGGCGATCCGGGCAGCTGACCAGCAGGACGGCCGTCTCCTGCGGCGGCGCCTGGCGCGGGGTCGTCATGGCGCGCGCAGTCTAGCCGCGAGGCGGGGCACTCCGATAAGGTCGCGAGCAAGGGAATCTCACTCATTCCCGAGTCCCGGGTGGGTATGTGCCCAGCTCGGGGCGGCCCGCGGCGGTGGGAACGGCGCCTACATGACCGCGGGAGGCGAGCACTGGACCTCGCCAGAACGATCTCAACGCCGAGAAGGAGGTGACGAGTTGGAAAAACCCAGTACTACGGCGAGTGAGGTGGTGGCGTCCTGACGCCACACGTCTTCGACCGACTTTCTTCTCGGTGACGAAGGACGCCAGTCCTAGGCCACCGCCCCGGGAGCGCGGACGCCGTAGCCGCCCTCGGGATTCGAGCTCCGCGCTCGCATCCGCTCCCGGGGTTTCTACGTCTACAGTCCGAGCGCCTGTGAGCCACGCCGCAAGCCGGCGTCTGCGCCGGCGCGCAGCGAGCGAAGCGAGCCGGGCCTCCTGTGAGCCGCACCGCAAGCCCGGTTCCTCCGGGCGCGCAGCGAGCGAAGCGAGCGTAGGAACAAGTTCGACGCGCGCGGCCCGCTCCAGCACCACCCGGACGGGGTTGGGGTCCGGACCATCCAGACCCCGGCGGGCCAGAACGAGCCGCGCGCTTGAATCGATCTGCGGGGCTCGGAGACGATGCGAGCTTCGCATCCGAGGGCGCAGGTCGGCTGTGCCCCCAGTCACAGTTCGAAGGACGCCGACGACATTCGTCGCTTCCGAGCGTGAAAGCGCGTGTAGAATCGCGACGATGTCCGGGCCCGACGCGCCGCGGGTGCACTTCGATCCGCGGATCCGATTCGCGGCGCTCGCGCTCCTGCTCGCGACGCCCGTCGCGGCGCAAACGCCCGAGGAGCACCTGGCCCGCGCGATCAGCTTCGCGACGGTGTCTCACGAATCGGCGGCGGAGGACGACCCTGCGCCGTTCGCCGCGCTCCACGTCTGGCTCGCGACGACCTTCCCGCACGCGCACGCCGTGATGCGACGCGAGAAGGTGGGCGCCGCAAGTCTCCTCTACACGTGGAAGGGCAGCGAGGCTTCGCTCGCTCCCGTGCTGCTGACGTCGCACCTCGACGTGGTGCCGGTGCCCGATCCGGAGTCGTGGACGGAGCCTCCCTTCGCCGGTGTGATCGCCGACGGCTTCGTGTGGGGGCGCGGCACGCTCGACGACAAGACCGGCGTCGTCGCCACCATCGACGCGCTCGACCGGCTCGCGCGGGAGGGCTTCCGACCGCGCCGCACCGTCCTCGTGGCCTTCGGGCACGACGAGGAGGTGGGGGGCGAGCAGGGCGCCGCCGCCATCACGCGTCTCCTCGCCGAGCGCGGCGTGCGCGCCTGGTTCAGCCTCGACGAGGGCATGGCGATCGCCGACCCCGGCGCCACCTCGCTGACCGACGTGCCGCTCGCGCTGATCGGCGTGGCCGAGAAGGGCTACCTCACGCTGCGCCTCACCGCGCGCGCCGCGGGCGGCCACTCGAGCGTGCCGCCGCCCTCGACGGCCATCGGCCGCCTCTCGCGCGCGATCGTCCGCCTCGAAGAGCGGCCGCTGCCCGCGCGCTCGGACGGCGTCGTCTTCGAGATGCTGCGGGTGTTGGCGCCGCACACGAGCGGCATCCGGCGCATCGTGCTCGCGTGGCCGGGCCTGTTCGGGCCGCTGATCCGCGCGCAGCTCGAAGAAGAGCCGAACACCAACGCGATGGTCCGCACGACCACCGCCGTCACCATGATCGACGGCGGCGTCAAAGCGAACGTGCTGCCGCGCGAGGCATCGGCGCGTGTGAACTTCCGCCTGCTGCCGGGCGACGCGAGCGGCGAGGTGATCGAGTACGTCCGGAACGCCATCGACGACCCCGCGATCGAGATCACCACCGAGACCGTGAACGAGGCGTCGCCGCGTCGCCGACGTGAAGTCGGAGGCGTTCGCGCTGCTCTCGCAGGTGATCCTCGAGGGCGCGCCCGACGTCGTGGTGGCGCCGGCGCTCGTGCTCGGCGGCACCGACACCCAGCACTACGGCCAGATCTCCGAGAACGGCTTCCGCTTCCTGCCGGTGCGCTTCGGCGCGAGCGACTTCGAGCGCGTGCACGGCCGCGACGAGCGCGTCTCGGTCGAGAACGTCCGCGCGGCCGTCGACTTCTACGAGCGCCTGGTGCGCCGCGCCGCGGGCGCACCGGCACGCCGCGGCCCGCTAGCGCTCCTCGGGGTGCCAGGCCTCGGCCACCGTCGGATCGGCGGGAGCGTCGGCGAAGAGCTCGCGCGGCAGCAGCGCGGCGGCGGCGCCGAGCGCCTGGCCGGCCTCGTCGCCGCGGCCGGCGGCGAGCAGCGCGCCGGCGACCTGGAGCGCGTGCCCACCGTCGCCGGCGCGCCGCGCGGCCGGCGGCAGCGCGGCGAGCGCGGCATCCGACGCCTCGCGCAGGCTCTTCGCGAAGCTCGCGAAGGCGAGGCCGGTGAAGGGCTCCGCCTGCCCCGCGCCGCCGGCATGCGAGCGCGCCGCCAGGAACTCGATGACCGGCGCATCGTCGCTGTTGCGCGGCACCCCGCGCCAGGCCTCCGCGGCCGCCGCCAGCGGCGCCACGTAGAGGGCGAACGGGCCCTCGGGATCCGTGACCCAGCGATCCCGCACGCCCGCCGCGCGGAGCTGCGCGGCGCCGGCCGCGACGATGGCCGGATCCGGCACCGGCCCGGCGCCGCCGACCAGCGCCACGATCGGATGGCTCGCGAACAGGTCGCCGCGCAGCAGGAAGGCGTCGGGGAACACGTCGAGGAAGGTCGCCGCGATCACGGCGAACTCGGGGCCGCTCAGCTGGTAGAGCGGCAGCCACTGGCAGAACAGGCCGCCCGGCGCGAGATGGTCGCGACGCGGCGACGAAGTGCTCGCGCGCGTACAGGGCTCCGGTGCCCGCCTGCCACGGCACGAACAGGTCGCCCACGATCACGTCGAAGCGCGCAGCTGTCGCGCGCAGGAAGTTGCGCGCGTCGTCGAGCACGACCTCGCTCGAAGGAAGGTCGTAGATGCCCCGGTTCTCGACTGCGAACCACTCGCGCGCGGCGTCGGCGACGCCGGGCACCAGCTCGACCAGCGCGATTCGCTCGACGCCGTCGTGCAGGGCCGCGGCCGCCGCGCTGCTGCCGGTGGCGGAGCCGAGGAACGCGACGCGCCGCGGCGCCCGGTGGAGCAGCAGCGGCAGATGCCCCTCGCGCTCCTGCCGCACGGCGTCGGCGCTGCCACCGAGGGCGTAGTGGTTGTCGACCTGGAGGATGCGTCCGCTGTCGCGCTCGAGCACCGCCACGAGGCCGGCCGCGCTCTGTTCGGCGGCGACGAGGCGCGCGCCCGGCTCGACGCGCAGCGGGGGCAGGCCGAGCGGGCTGCCGCGCGAGATCACGAGCATCCAGCCGGCGCCGAGCGCGAGGTCGCGCAGCAGGCGCGAGCCGCCGGGGGCCGTGGGCGCGAGGAACACGGCGGCCACCGCGTAGACGCCGCCGACGCTCGCGAGCGCGAGCCACAGGCCGAGCCCGGGCAGCAGCAGATAGGGCGCGAGCAGCGCGCCCGCGAGCGCGCCGACCGTGTTCCACGCGAGCAGGCGGCCGGCGACCTGGCCCGGGGTGGCCTCGGGCGCCTTCCTTCCGGCCAGCGCGAGTGTCGCGGGCAGCACCAGCGCCGCGGCGAGCAGCGCCGGGCCGGCGGTGAGCGCGGCGAGCCGGAACGCGGCGAAGCCGTACGCGGGCCAGGGGCGCTCGCTGCCGAGGAAGGCGAGGCCGCCGGTCGCGGCCACGAACACGGCAGGGAAGGCCGCGAAGCCGAGCGCCGCGACGACGAGCCCGCCGCCGAGGATCTGCTCGGTGGCCACGCGCCCCATGCGCTCGAGGATTGCCACGAGCAGCGCGCCGAGCGCGAGCGCGAGCAGCGTGACCAGAGCGACGGCGCCGAACGCGAAGGTGGATTGGTTGAGCACGCGCGCGAAGGCCTGCGTCAGCAGCACCTGTGCCGCGAAAGTGGCGAAGCCCGAGAGCCACGCGAGCGTGCGCAGCCTCGCCGCCGGAGCGGCGACGCCGGCGGCCGCCAGCGGGACGGGCGCGCTGCGCGGGAGCGCGCGCAGCGCGCGGCTCGTGAGCAGCGCCCCGACGCCGGCCAGCGCGAGGCACGTGACGCCCACCGCATGCCCGGCCCCGACGCCGATGCGCTCGGGCAGCACGAAGCTCGCGAGCCACAGGCCGAGCGCGGCGCCGAGCGTGTTCACGCCGTAGAGGAGTGCGCCGCGGCTGCCGAGCGCGGCCGGGGTGCCGAGCGTCGCGCTCGCGAGGGCCGGGTAGGTGGCGCCGAAGCAGGCGGCCGCCGGCAGCGTCGCAGCGAGCGCCACCCCCGTGCGCAGCGCCGCCAGCCCGGCGGGCGCGCTGCGCAGCGCGTCGTAGTGCGGATCGAGCCACGTTTCGGCGAGCCCGAGCAGCGCCGGCACGGCGAGGCACGCGGCCGCCGCCGCGAGCTCGAGCGCGCCGTACACCCGGAGCGGCCGCGTCCAGCGCGGCGCCGCGCGGCTCGCGAGCCACGCGCCGAGCGCCTGGCCGCTCATGAACGCGACCAGCGTCGCCGAGACCGCCGGCGCCGTGGCGCCGAGCAGCAGGCGCAGCCAGCGCAGCCACGTCGTCTCGACCACGAGCGCGCCCACGCCCGAGAGCAGGAAGAACGCGCAGGCGAGCGCGAGCGGAGCGCGCGTGCGGTCTCGGCTCACCGGCGCGCCAGCAGGGCCTCGACGCGTTCGACGTCGGCCGGCACGTCGACGGGCACGCTCTGCCAGCCTTCGATCACGGCGCAGCGGATCGCGTAGCCGTGCTCGAGGACGCGCAGCTGCTCGAGCCCTTCGGCGCGCTCGGCGTCGCCCTGCGCGAGCGTCACGAAGCGCAGCAGGAAGTCGTGGCGATACGCATAGAGCCCGACGTGCTGGAGCCAGCGGGGCGCCGGGGCGTCGGCGCGCCGGAACGGAACCGCTGCGCGCGAGAAGTAGAGCGCCCGGCCTCTACGGTCGAGCACGACCTTCACGCGGTTCGGGTCGTCGAGCGCTCCCGGCTCGAGCGGGTGGACGACCGTCGACACGACGGCGCCGGCGTCCGCCTCGAGCGCCTCGACCGCGGCGTCGATCACGAAGCCCTCGATCAGCGGCTCGTCACCCTGGATGTTCACCACGATCGCGTCGCCGAGGCCTGCCGCCGCCTCCGCCAGCCGATCGGTGCCCGTGGGGTGGTCCGCGGAGGTCATCACGACCGGCGCGCCGACGGCAGCCGCCGCCGCCGCGATGCGCGCATCGTCGGTGGCCACCAGCACCTCGCGAAGGCGCTTGGCCCGCCGGGCGCCCTCGATCACGTGCTGCAGCATCGGGCGGCCCGCGATCGATGCGAGGGGCTTGCCCGGGAACCGCGAGGCCCGGAAGCGAGCCGGGATGACCCCCACGGCCGACATGGCGGGCGACGATAGCTAACTTGGCGGCGTGTCCGCGGTTCCCCCCGAACCGGCCGCCAAGGTCGTGGCCGTCGTCTCCAACAAAGGCGGCGTCGGCAAGACTACGGTCGCCACCAACCTGGCCATCTACCTGCGGGCGCTGCACGAAGAGCTGCCGGTCGCGCTCGTCACCCTCGACGACCAATCCATCGTCGAGCGGATGTTCCGGCTCGCGCCCCCGGCGCCGGGCGCGGGGAATCTGAAGCACGGCTGGTCGGAGCGGAGCTTCAGCCGGGTGCTCGAGCTCGGGCAGTACGGCATCCAGTTCGTGCCGCCGCCCCCCGACACGGGCCCGCTCAAATCGCGCGCCCCCGATCCGCGCACGCTGTCGCGCATCCTGGCGGCGACTCCCTTCCGCGGCGTGTGGGTCGTCGATACCAAGAGCGATCTCGAGGAGCTCACCCAGAATGCGCTCTTCGCTGCCGATCTCGTGATCCTGCCGGTGGCGGACCAGGCCTCTTTCGAAGAGGCGGCGAAGGCGTTCCGGCTGATGGAGCGCGACGGTGGGCGCGCCGGGCGCGCGCGCGTGCTGCTCACGCTGGTCGATCGGCGCACGAAGATCGACGAGGCGGGACGCGATCTCGAGCAGCGCCTCGCCGCCGCCGTGGACCAGCGCGGCTGGCCGCGCTTCCAGACCGTGCTGTCGCGGAGCCCACGCGTCGAGGCGCTCAACTCGGCCACCGGCACGCCGCTCTCGATTCTGCACCACGCGCGGGGCACGGCGATCCACCGCGAGCTGCGCGAGTTGGCCGAAGAGGTCGGCAAGCTGCTCGATCTCGGCGAGCCCGAGGTCGGCGCCAGCGCGCCGGCGCGCCGCGAGCCCTCGCGCAGCCTCGTGGACGAGCTGCGCGGCGCGCTGCTCCGCGGCCTGCGCGGGCGCTAGCCGAGGGGGATCTCGCCCTCGAACACCGGCTTCGCCGGTCCTTCGAGGGTCAGCTCGAAGTCGGGGCCGACATCGACCGCGAGCGCGCCGCCCGGCATCGACACCGTGATCTCGCGGTCGCACGCGCCCCAGCGCACGGCCGCGGCGGCCGCCGCGCAGCTGCTGCTGCCCGACGCGAGCGTGTAGCCCGCGCCGCGCTCCCAGATCTCGAGCTGGATGCGGTTCCGCGCGAGCACCTTCACGAGCTGCACGTTGGTGCGTTCGGGAAAGCGCGCGTGCGTCTCGAGCTCGGGGCCGAGGCGGCGCACGAGGGCCGGAGAGATCTCGTCGAGACGAACCACGCAATGCGGGTTGCCGACGGAGAGCACGGTGACGCGCAGCGGCCCGTCCCGCAGCACGAGCGTCTCGTCCGGACCGGCGAAGCGCGCGCGGCCCATCTCGACGACGCTGCGCGCGCCGCCCGCGCGCACCTGGCAGCGCACGCGCCCGCCCTTCGTCGCAACGTGGAAGGGCTCCGTTCCGACCCGGCCCCGGTCGAACAGGAAGCGCGCGAAGATGCGGAGCCCGTTGCCGCTCTTCTCGGCCTCGCTGCCGTCGGGGTTCCAGATCGCGAGCGCGAAGTCGCTGCCGGCGGGCGGCGCCACGGGCACCAGCACGCCGTCGGCGCCGACGCCGAAGTGGCGGTCGCAGAGCCGGCGCACGAGCGCGGGCGTCACCAGCGCCGGGTCCCTCGGTTCGATCACGAGATAGTCGTTGCCGAGCGCCTGGTACTTCGCGAAGCGGAGGCTCAGGCGCGGACCGCTTCCAGGATCGAGAGCGGGCAGGCGGTCGGGACGACGCGCGCGAGTCGCAGGCCGGCGCTCGCGAAGAGCTCGCGGAACTCGTCGCGCGTCCGCTCGCGGCCGCCCGTCAACACCAGCATGTTGACGTCGAGCAGCTTGCCCCAGTTGGCGGCGTTGCCCTTCGGGATCACGTGATCGACGACGAGCACGCGCCCGTCTTCGGCCATCGCGTCGCGGCAGTGGCCGAGGATCTGGAGGCATTGCTCGTCGGTCCAGTCGTGGAGGACGTACTTCATCAGGTAGCCGTCGGCGCCGGCGGGCACGGCCTCGAAGAAGCTTCCGCCGCGCGTCTCGGCGCGGCCGGCCAGCTCCGGCGCGCTCAGGAAGCCGCTCTTCGCCGCGGCGGCGACCACCTGCGGCTGGTCGTAGAGCACGCCGCGGAGCTTCTTGTGCCGGCGCAGGATCGTGGCCAGCAGATGGCCGTGCGCGCCGCCCACGTCGACGAGCTGGCGGAGCTTGCCGAACGGATACGCGCGTGCGACGGCCTGGTTCTCGGTGCCGGAGATGCTGGCCATCGACGCGGCGAAGACCGCCTCCTTCTCCGGATGTTCGGCCAGATACTCGAAGATGGGCACGCCGTGCACGCGATCGAACGGCAGCTCGCCGGCGACGACGCCGCGCTCGAGCGCGTGCCCAGGCCTGCCAGTTGTAGTCGTCGACCATCATCCGCGCGAAGTCGCGCAGCGAGCCGGGCCGGTCGCTCCGCAGCGTCTCCGCGAGCGCCGTCAGACGGAAGCGGCCCTTGGCGTCCTCCGCGAACACGCCCTGGCTCGCGAGAGCGCGCAGCACCCGCCCGAGCTGCGCCGGCTGCGCGCCGACCTGCTGCGCGAGCGACTCGGCGCGTGCGGGGCCCCTTCGCGAGCACGTCGGCTACGCCGAGCTTCACCGCGACGAACAGACAGCTGCGAGACCCAGTAGCCGCTGATCAGCTCGCGCACCTTCTCGTGCGCGCTAGGGCTGCGCTTCGCTCGGGCCATGGATGGGACTCCTCGGGTGGGTTGCGGTTCTGTCGGCGACCTCGGCGAGCACGCGCAGCGTGTTGCCGCCGAGGATCTTCCGGATCTCGTCATCGGAATGGCCGCGCGCTACGAGCCCGGCCGTTATGGACGGATAGCCCGACACGTCGCTCACGCCCTCGGGCATGAACGGCGTGCCGTCGAAGTCGGAGCCGAGGCCGACGTGGTCGATTCCGGCCACCTGCGCTACGTGCTCGAGCTGGTCGAGCAGCAGCGAGAGCGGCACCGGGGACGGGCCGAAGTGAAGGATCGTGTCCCAGAGGATGTTCCAGAAGCCCGTCTTGCGCGGATCGATGAAGCTGCCGCCGAAGTTCACCATCACCACGCCGCCGTTCTTCGCCACGGCGCGCAGCATGTCGTCCGTCATGTTGCGCGGTACGTCGCAGAGGGCGCGAGCCGAGGAGTGCGAGGCGATCACCGGGCGGGTGGAGGTGTCGATCGTGTCCCAGAAGGTGTCGTCCGAGACGTGCGAGATGTCCACCAGCATGCCGAGGCGGTTCATCTCGTGCACCACCTCGCGCCCGAAGTCGGTCAGGCCGCCATGCCGCGGCGCGTCGCCGGAGGAGTCGGCCCAATCGTTGGTGTTGCTCCAGGTCAGCGTCATGTAACGCACGCCGCGCGCGTGGAAGGCGCGCAGGTTGTCGAGGTCGTTCTCGATCGCGTGCCCGCCCTCGAGCCCCATCAGCGCCGCGGTCTTCCCCGAGGCGGCGATGCGCCGTACGTCGTCCGCGCGTAGGGCGAGCTCGAGCCGGTCGGGGTGGCGCCGGATCTGCTCGAGCAGCGCGTCGATCATCGCGTTGGCCCGGTCGCGCGAGGCGCCCGGTGTCTTCGCGTAGCGCGCGTGCGGGAAGATCGAGAAGAACTGCGCGTCGATGCCGCCTTGCCCGAGGCGGCGCAGGTCGGTGGCGGTGCGCAGCTCGTCGCCGCGCGGCTTCGCGAACAGCCATGGGAGCAGGTAGCTCCACAGCGGGCTCTTCTTCTCCGGACCGCTCCCGTCCATGCCGAGGTCGAAGCCGTAGTCGAGGACGAGGCTCGTCACGTCATTGTGGCCGTCGATCACGATCGCCTCGCGGTGCAGGCGCTCGCTCGCCGGCTCGGCCGAGGCGCCGTGCGCGAGGAGCAGCAGGCCCAGCGCGGCCGCGACCCCGAGCCTCACACGCGCTGCTCGCCGCGCAAGATCCGCCCGAACAGCCCGGCGTCGAGCGGTACGTAGCCGCGCTCGCCGTCGAGGAAGAAGAGCGGGCCTTCGATCTTGGCAGGGTCGAAGCCCTCCTTCACGAGCTCCACCTTGCGGTGCTTGAACGTGCCCGTGACCTCGATCTCCGGGAGGACGCGCAGGAACACCGGGCGCGCGTAGGCGGGCAGCTCGCGGGCGGCGCGCTCGGCGAGCGCCGCGGGCTCGAAGCCCGCGCCCACCACCAGCGCCGCCATGCCAGCGCGGCCGTCCTGGCCCGGCACGGCCACGCCGTACACGTTCGCCTCCCTCACGCCGGGGCACCCCGAGAGCGCCTCGGCCACCTCGTTGGTGGAGACGTTCTCGCCCTTCCAGCGGAAGGTGTCGCCGATGCGGTCCACGAAGTAGAAGTAGTCCTCGTCGTCCATGCGCATCAGGTCGCCGGTGCGGAAGTAGGCGTCGCCCGTCTTGAAGACGTTGCGCAGGATCTTCTTCTCGGTGGCCTCGGGGCTCGAGTAGCCCTCGAAGCGACTCACGGCGGTGATGCGCCCGATGGCCTCGCCCACCTCGCCGGGCTTGCACGGGATGCAGAAGCCGTTCGGTCCGCGCACGTGCTGGTCGTTCGCCACGTCGTAGCGGATCAGCGCCACGCCCATGGCGCCGCGCAGGAGGCGGGGCAGGCGCCCGATCGCGCCGACCTTCCCGTCGAGGTTCATCAGCGCCACGTTGCCCTCGGTGGCGCCGTAGAACTCGACGATCTTCGGGATGCCGAAGCGCTCCTGGAACTGCTCCCAGATCTCCGGGCGCAGGCCGTTGCCGATGCAGACACGCACGCGATGGAGCTGCTCGTCGGGGTGCTCGGGCGCGTGCAGCAGGTAGCGGCACAGCTCGCCGATGTACTGGAAGCTCGTCACCTCGTTCTCGCGGCAATCGGTCCAGAAGCGGCGCGCGGAGAACTTGCGCGCGAGCACGAGCACGGCGCCCGACATCAGCGCGGAGCCGGCCGCCATCACGCCGCCGGCCGAGTGATAGAGCGGCAGCGTCACGTAAACGCGGTCTTCGGGGCCGAGCTGCTGCGCGCCGGCCGCGCCGCCGCCCATCATGCAGGCGCGCAGATGGCTGACGTTGGCGGCCTTGGGCATGCCCGTGGTGCCGCTCGTGTAGATGTAGAACAGCTTGTCGGCGGCCTTGAGGCCGCGACGCAC
This sequence comes from uncultured delta proteobacterium, assembly GCA_963716895.1. Classification (GTDB taxonomy): domain Bacteria; phylum Myxococcota_A; class UBA9160; order UBA9160; family UBA6930; genus JBFIYM01. The sequence goes on along the minus strand of CAVQUJ010000006.1, from coordinate 308,942 downwards.
CTCGCGGTCGATCGGGGCGGGCGAGCGCTCCGCCAGCGCCGCGTCGAGGTCGCGCGCGCCAGGCACCGCGCCGCCCGTGCCCCAGACCGTCGGCCAGCTCGTCACGTGCGCCCGCGCGCTGTCGAGCGCGTCGCCGAGCTCCGCGCCGACCACCAGATGCTTCGCGTCGGCGACGGCGAGGCTGTGCGCCAGGGGGTGTCCGCGCAGATTGGTGTTGAGCAGCGCCGTGACCGCGCCGAGCTTCGCCAGCCCGAGCCACGTGATCACGAACTCGGGCCGGTTCTCCATCAACAGGCCGACCACGTCGCCACGGCCGATGCCCTGCGCGCTGGCCCAGCGCGCCACGCGATTCGCCGCGGCCTCGAGCTCGGCGTTGGTGAGCTTCCGCCCCTCGAACAGGATCGCGAGGCGGTGCGGCGCGGCGGCCACGCGCTCCTCGACGAAGTCGACCAGGGAGACCTCGGTGTCGGGCCGCACCTTGCGCAGGATGGAGTAGGTGCGCGCGGCGTCGCGCAGGAAGCGCACGTCCTTCTGCACGCGGCGGAACAGGCTCATGGCAGTACCACCTCCCGGCTGGCCTGGTCTTGGAGTGCGTGATAGAGCTGGGCGCGGAGCGGCTTCAGCTGCTCCTGTTCCTCGCGCAGGCGCTCGCGCTGGCCGACATCCGGCGTCTCGTAGTCGCTCTGGCGGCGCTCGAGCTCGGCGATGCGCCGATCGAGGGCGTAGAGCTCGTACGCGGCATCCTCGTTGCGGCCCTGCGCGAGCAATGCGAGCCCGCGCGCGAGACGCTCCTGGCCTGGGATCTCGACGACGGGAAAGCGCTGCGACAGGTACCGCATCAACGAGCGCTCGAGCGCCACCTGGTCGGCCGCGGCGGGGGCGAAGGCCGCCTCGTCGGAGCAGCTCGCGCCGAAGCCCCGATGGTCGAATGCGAAGAGCGAGCCGGCGTGGAGCAGGTACCACGAGCCGCGCTCGACCTCGTGGCCCCTGAGGCCCTCCCGCCAGCGGCAGCGCCGGCCGGCGATCACCCCGACGTCGCCGGGCAGCGCCCCTGCCGCCGCGAGCGCGACGGGGCTCCAGGGCTCCCGATCGACGGAGAGCACGCGTAGCTCGCGCAGCTCGACGTCCGCGGGCGCGCCCTCGGCGAAGTGGAGCTTCGTCACCAGCAGCTCGAGCGAGTCGCCCACGGCCGGTGCGGCCGAGACGCCGGCGGGGAGCGGCGGCGGCGCCCCCGCGCAGGCGAGGGCGGCGGCGAGGCACGGGCACAGCCAGAGCGGGGCGCGCGGCACGGGCCGAGCTTAGGTGAGCCCCGCGGCTCACGAAATCCGCCAGTGGTAGCGGGTGAAGGCGGCGTCGCGTACGTAGCCGACCGCTTCGTAGAGACGCTGGGCGGTGGCATTGTCGATCGCCGTCTCGAGCGAGATGCGCACCGCGCCCTGGCTCCGTGCGAACGCGTGCGCCGCCTCGAGCAGGGCGCGCCCGACGCCGCTGCGGCGCGCCGCCGGATCCACGAACAGGTCGTTCAGCACGTAGATCCGCGCCATCGAGACGGAGGAGAGCGACGGGTAGAGCTGCGCGAACCCGTCGAGCCGCGCGCCGGACGGGGCCACGAAGAGATGGGAGTCGCGACGCGCGAAGCGCTCGCGTAGGAAGCGCTCCGCGGCGGCCGGGTCGCTCGGCGCCCGGTAGAAGACCCGGTAGCCGTCGAACAGCCGCGTGAGCTCGGGGAGGTCGTCGGGAGTGGCAGCGCGGATGGGCATGAGGGGAGCTATAGCGAGAGCACGCTCTGCGCAGGGAGCCGCGCGCGATAGCGCTCGTCCCAGGCGACCAGGCGGGCGCAACCGCCCGGCAGCTCCACCCCGCCGAAGCGCCCGAACTGGAACGCCGCGGCGAGCGTGCAATCGGCGATGGTCGGCCGCTCGCCCGCGAGGAACGGGCGCCCGTCGGCGAGCGCCGCCTCGAGCCGCGCGAGCCCGTCGGGCAGCGCCTTGCGTGCGTGTTCGGCGACCGCCGGCTCGGGCGGCCAGCCGAGCGGCGAGCGCGTCGCGTGCACGATGCGGGCGATGGGCCCGAGCACGGCGAGCTCCGCGATGCGCTCGAGCTCGCGCGCGCGCGCCCGCTCCTCGGCCGTGCGGCCGATCAGCGGCGGCTCGGGCAGCAGCTCCTCGAGGTACTCGATGATCGCCAGCGATTCCGTCAGGTAGGAGCCGTCGTCGAGCTCGAGCACCGGCAGCTTGCCCAGCGGATTGCGCGCCAGGTGCTCGGGGCGCTTCTGCTCGCCGCTGCGCAGATCCACGAGCTCCTCGGAGAGCTCGGGCGCTCCGCCGCCGGCGCGCTTCTCGGCCAGATACAGCCTTACGCGGGTCGGGTTCGGCGCGATCGGGAAGACGTAGAGCTTCATCACGCCGCGCCTCGGCTCTGGATCTCCACGAAGCGCCGATAGGCGCCGTCGGGCCGTTCCATCAGCTCCTCGTGGCTGCCGCTCTCGACGATGCGTCCGGCCTCGACGAAGGCGATGCGGTCGGCGTGGCGCACCGTGGTGAGGCGATGCGCGACCACGAGGACGGCGCGCTCGCGGCTGGCCTCCCGCAAAGAGTCGACCAGACGCCGCTCCGTCTCGGGGTCGAGTGCGCTGGTGGGCTCGTCGAGGATCAGCACGCGCGGATCGCGCACCAGCGCGCGCGCGATGGCGAGACGCTGGCGCTGGCCCACGGAGAGCTTGCCGCCGCTGCGGCCGAGCGGCGTCTGGTAGCCCTGCGGCAGCGCGCGGATGAACTCGTCGGCGCCGGCGCTCCTCGCGGCGCGACGCACCTCCGTGTCGCTGGCCCCGGGCTTCGCGAGACGCAGGTTCTCTTCGACGCTCGCGTCGAAGAGCCCGGTTTCCTGGAACACGAACGAGATCTGCTCGCGGAGCGAGCTGCGGCTGACCGTGCGCACGTCCGTGCCGTCGAAGCGCACGCAGCCCGACTGCGGCTCGACGAAGCGCGGCACCAGATAGGCCAGCGTGGTCTTCCCGGCGCCGGCCGGGCCGACGAGCGCCGTCACCTCGCCGACGTGCAGCTCGAGCGAGACGCCCAGGAGCGCCGGCGTTCCATCCGGCCAGGCGAAGTGCGCGTCCTCGATGCGCACCTCGCGGGCCAGGCGCGGTAGGGGCGGCGCGCCCGGTACCTCCTGCTCCGAGGGCAGATCCATGAGGTAGAAGACGCGCGTGAGCCCCGCCGCGGCTTCCTGCACGCGCAGCCAGAGCGAGCCGAGCTCGACGCAGGCGAAGGCCAGCAGCAGGTAGTAGGTGAAGAGCAGGAGGAAGTCGCCGCGCGAGAGCTGGCCCTCGATCACCAGGCCGGCCACGTAGCCGAACACCCTGGCGCCGACCCACAGCGCCGGCACCAGCGCGGCGAGGAAGACCCCCATCCCGAGCAGCACGAGCGCCCGATGGCCCTGGAAGGACGCCCAGCTGGCGCGGTCGAAGCGGCCGCGGGCGTGCGACTCGGCGCCGAGCCCCTGCACCGCGAGCACGTTGGCGAGGCCTTCCTCGAGCGAGCTCGTGGCATCCGCGCCCGCGCCGCGCGCCTTGAGGCTGCGCCGGCGGAGCGCGCCGGCGAAGGGCAGGGCGGACACGAACGCGATCACGAGCAGCCACGCGCCCGCCTGCCACAGCAGCGGGTGGTCGCCGTACAGCGCCCGCAGCGTGGCCACGACCGCGAGCGCGAGCGCGCCCGCGGCCGCCGGCGTGAACAGGATGCGATAGGTCGCCGCGGTGATCGCGGGCGTGTCGTAGAGCACGCGGAACACCGCGTCGCCGATGCGCTGGTCGTCGAAGGTGGTGAGCGGCAGCGCCTGGATGCGCTCGAACAGGCGCGTGCGGTAGTAGTGGTTCACCGCCTGCGTGAGGCGGATCGTGAAGCGCAGGTCGTACAGACCGAGCAGGCCCGAGGCGAGACTGAAGCCGGAGTTGGCCTCGTTGTCGGTGCGCGTGGCCTGATCGTGGCCGCTCGACAGGTAGGAGTCCGCGGAGTCCCGCTCGTTCGCGCCGGAGCCTGCGGCCCCCACCAGCGCCACCAACACGAGCTGGAAGCCGACCACGGCGAGAAGCAACAGCGCAGGGTCGTGCCCCCCGAGGCCTTCGAGCAGCGCCATCACCCACGCCGGGTGCGGCCGCGCCTGCGCGCCGATCGGAATCGCTTCGACGACGTGATCGAGGACGATCTTGGCCGGCCACGGCGCCACCAGCAGCGGCAGCATCGAGAGGAGCAAGAGCAGGAACTTCCACGCGAACTGGCGGCGGAACGGCGCGATGTAGCGCAGCGTGCGCCCGAGCAGGCGGAGCGTGCCGAAGGCGCCGGGGTCGACCTGCTTCGCCGCCGCGCTCATGCGCCCGCCACGGCCTGGCGCGGGGCGGGGGCCTCGTGCGCGGACATCGCGGTGTAGGCGCCGCCTCTCGCGAGCAGCTCGGCGTGCGTTCCGCTCTCGACGATGCGGCCTTCGCGCAGCACCAGGATCTGGTCGGCGCGGCGGATCGTCGAGAGCCGGTGCGTGATCAGGAAGATCAGCCGGCCCTTCCCCCACGCAGCGAGCCGCTCGAGCACGCGCAGCTCGGTCTCTGCGTCGAGCGCAGCGGTGGGCTCGTCGAGGATCAGGATCGGCGCGTCCTTCAGCACCGCCCGCGCGATCGAGAGACGCTGGCGCTGTCCGGTCGAGAGCTTCGCGCCGCGCTCGCCGAGCATCGTGTCGTAGCCGTCCGGCAGCGCGGCCACGAACTCGCCCGCGGAAGCCACCTCGGCGGCCGCGCGCACCGCGGTGTCGCTCGCATCGGGCACCGCGAAGCGGATGTTGTCGCGTACACTCGCGCCGAACAGCAGGTTCTCCTGGAGCGCCACCGCGATCCCGGCGCGCAGGCTCTCGAGCTGGAAGCGGGGCAGCTCGACGCCGTCGATGGTGATGCGCCCGGCGTCGGGGTCGAAGAGCCGGAGCAAGAGCCCCATCAGCGTGGTCTTGCCCGAGCCGGTCGGGCCTACGATGGCGACCACGTTGCCGACGCGTGCCTCGAAGTCCACGCCCTCGAGCGCGGGCCGGTCCGCCTGATAGCGGAAGCGGACCCCCTCGAAGCGCACGCTGCGCCGCAGCGGCGGCAAGGGAATCGCGTCCGCCGCCTGCTTCACCTCGGGCTCGAGATCGAGCAGCTCGAACACGCGGTCGAGGCCGATCGTCACGTCCTGCGCCGCGCCCCAGGTGCGGAAGGCGTTGCGCAGGGACGCGGTGCCGTCGCCGAAGCGCAGCTTGAAGTAGCTGAACAGGCCGAGCGTCCAAGCCGCCACGCCCGCCGTTCCGAGCGCTTGCAGCGGCGCGCCGCGCGCGGCGAGCAGCGCCGCGGCGCCCGTGCCGAGCACGAAGCCTGCCGCCGTCACCCAGAACAGCGCGATGGTGAGCAGCCCGAAACGGGCGCGCGCGTCGAAGGCCGCCGCGAAGGCGCCGTCGCTCGCGCCGTCGAAGCGGCGCTGCTCGAAGCCCTCGGCGCCGTAGGCCTTGATCACGCGGATGCCCGCGAGCGTCTCCTGGATGCGCGAGGTGAGCTCGGCGTTGCGCTCGCGCGCACGGCGGAAGCCGACCCGCAGCGGGCGGCCGAAGGCGAACGCGAGCCCGACCAGCGGCGGCGCGAGCGCGGCCATGCCGAGCGCGATGCGCCAGTCGAACGCCGCCACGACCAGCAGGCCGAACGCGAAACGCCCGAGCGCCGCGAGCGGCACGAGGATCAGCACCTCGATCAGCTGCGTCACCATCGCGCTGTCCTGGATCGTGCGGAACATCGCGTCGCCGATCTTGCTGTCGGCATGGAAGCGGAGCGAGAGGTGCTGCAGCCGCTCGAGCAGCTGCACGCGCAGCACCTGGTTCAGGCGCTGCAGGATCCAGACCTGGTAGTAGTAGAGCGCGAGCGCGAGCGGCGTGACCACCGCGCCGAAGGCGAGGCCGACCGCGATCACGCGCTCGAGCACCGCCTGCCGCTCGGCCGGGCCGAGCGCGCCGGCCGTGGCGAACAGTGCCGGATCCAGCCCGAGTGCGCGCGCCTCGATCTCGAGCAATGGGTTGCCCTGCAGTGCGCGCGTCCAGAAGGCGTCGAACAGCAGCACGCCGATCGGCAGGAACGCGAGCGCAAGTGTGCTGAAGCCGGCGAAGAAGAGCAGAAGCTGGCCACGGATCGGACGCAGCAGCGCGAGACAGCGACGGAGGAGCAGCAGGGCGAGAGACCAGGAGACCCGATCGCGCGCGCCACCGCGGCCGAGGGCGGCGAGCGCGGCGCTGGATTCGGCGGGATTCAATGGACCTCTCTTCTCGTCGGCGCGTGCGCAACTCCGGAGCCTAGCCTCGTGGCCCCTCATCTGTGAGGGGCGACACCGCCACCGTCGCTCCAGCGGCGCAGATTTCGCCTATCGTCCCCGATCGAGGTGCCCCCATGCGGAGCAGGACGCTCTTCGGAGCAGCGGTATTGGCAGGAGTGTTGGCGGCCGGCGCCAGCGAGCCGGCGGCGGCGCAGGGCGTGGTCCAGGCGACCCTCGTGGCGAATGGCTTCACCGGGCCGATCTACGCCACGGCGCCGAAGGACGACCCGCGCGTGTTCGTGGTCGAGCGCCCGGGCCGCATCCGCATCGTGAAGAACGGCGCGGTCCTCGCGACACCGTTCCTCGACCTCCAGAGCGTGGTCGGGCAGTCCGGCGAAGGCGGGCTGCTCAGCCTCGCGTTCCCCCCCGACTTCGCTACGACGCGACTCTTCACTGTGTACTACACCGACGGCAACCTCGACTCGGTGGTGGCGCGCTTCCGGGTGTCGGCCGACCCGGACGTCGCCGATCCGAACAGCGGCCTGACCCTGCTCTTCATCGACCAGCCGGACGGCACGGGCTTCATGAACCACAAGGGCGGCACCGTCGCATACGGGCCCGACGGCTTCCTGTGGTTCGCCACGGGCGACGGCGGGGGCACCAACGATCCCTCCGAGAACGCGCAGAATCCACAGAGCCTGCTCGGCAAGATGCTGCGGATCGACGTAGGTCCCTCATACGCGCCGAGCTCGATTCCCGTCCGCGGACAGGTCTACCGCATCCCGGCGGACAACCCGTTCGTGGGAGGGCCGGAGCGCGGCGAGATCTGGGCGCTCGGTCTGCGGAACCCGTTCCGCTGGAGCTTCGACCGCGAGACGGGAGACATCTGGATCGCAGACGTCGGGCAGGGCGCGATCGAAGAGGTGGACTTCGAGCGGATCAGCGACCCGGGCGGACGCAACTACGGTTGGGACGTGATGGAGGGCGCGAGCTGCAACGTCGGCGATCCGGCGCCGGCGCCTCCGTGCAACGACCCGTCGCTCACCCTGCCTGTGTATCAGTACGGGCACGGCGCGGACGACTGCTCGATCATCGGCGGCTCCGTCTACCGCGCCGACTCGTCGGCGCTGCGCGGCCTCTACTTCTTCGGCGACTTCTGCACCGGCAAGGTCTGGACGCTCAATCCGGCCACGGGCGGAGTCGTCAACCGCACGATCCAGCTCGGCGCGGTGGGCGGAGTGGGCTCCAACCTCGTGGGCTTCGGCGAGGATGGGAGCGGCCGCCTGCTGCTGGTGCACCGCAACGTGGGCGCCGTCTATCGACTCGGAGCGGCGCCGCCGAGCGTGGGCTGCGGCCTCGGCCCCGAGCTGGTGCTGCTGCTCCCCGTGCTCGCGGCGGCGAGGCGCTGGCGGCGGTCGCTCGCGCTCGTCTAACGGAGTTGCGGCGCGCTCATCGGAGACTGTGAGGAGCCACACTTCCACCGTCGCTCCGATCGGAGATCCTCCGCGGTGCTCCGTCTTCCCGAAACGCCGCGTTAGTTTGTAGATTGCTCCGGGCATCGACGGCCAGACGCCGGGTGGTGTCGCTTCTCGCTGGCACGCGGCTTGCGTCTTCGGGCGAGCGAGGAGGTGGACGATGCAGCGAAGGCAGCTCTGCGGAGCGGTCGTGATGATGGTGATGGTCGCGGCCGGCGCTGCGGAGCGAGCGCGCGCGCAAGGTCTGGTTCAGTCGACGCTCGTCGCGAGCGGTCTCACGCAGCCGCTCTACGCGACGGCGCCGAACGGCGACACCCGCCTGTTCGTGGTCGAGCGCGCAGGCCGCATCATGGTCGTCGAGAACGGCGTCGTCCAGCCGACCCCGTTCCTCGACATCCAGTCTCGCGTCGGCGCAGCCGGCGAAGGCGGGCTACTCGGCCTCGCCTTTCCCTCCGACTACGCCGGCACCGGGCTCTTCACCGTGTACTACACGGATACGAACTCCGACTCGGTGGTGGCCCGCTTCCGGGTGACGTCCAATCCGGACGTGGCCGATCCGAACAGCGGGCAGACCCTGCTCTTCATCGACCAACCGAACGGCGCGGGCTTCATGAACCACAAGGGCGGCACCGTCACGTATGGGGCCGACGGCTTTCTGTGGTTCGCCACCGGCGACGGTGGGGGCAGCAACGATCCCTTCGAGAACGCGCAGAATCCCCAGAGCCTGCTCGGCAAGATGTTGCGGATCGACGTAGGCCCGTCCTACGCGCCGAGCTCGATTCCCGTCAGCGGCCAGGTCTATCGCATCCCGGCGGACAACCCATTCGTAGGCACGTCGCCTCGCGACGAGATCTGGGCCCTCGGCCTACGGAACCCCTACCGCTGGAGCTTCGACCGCGTGACGGGCGACCTCTGGATCGCAGACGTCGGGCAAGGGGCGATCGAGGAAGTCGACTTCGAGCCCGTCACCGACCCCGGCGGCCGCAACTACGGCTGGGACGTGATGGAGGGCTCGAGCTGCAACACCGTGGACCCGGCGCCGGCTCCACCGTGCAACGATCCGTCGCTCACCCTGCCCGTGTACCAGTACGGACACGGAGCGGGCGACTGCTCGATCATCGGGGGCTCCGTCTATCGCGCCGACTCCTCCGTGCTGCGCGGCCTCTATTTCTTCGGCGACTACTGCACGGGCAAGGTCTGGAGCTTCAACCCCGCCACGCTCGGCATCGTCGACCGCACGACCCAGCTCGGTGCGGCCGCTGGCGTGGGCACCAACCTGGTCGGCTTCGGCGAAGATGGCATTGGGCGCCCGCTGATCGTGCAGACCCGCACCGGCAATGTCTACCGCTTCGGTCCCGCGTCGGGCTGCGGCTTCGGCCCCGAGCTGGCGCTCCTGCTCCCCGCGCTCGCGGCGGCGCGACGCTGGCGCCGGCGGAGCGTCTTGGCGGCCTGAGGCGCCCTTCGCTTCTCTCTGCTGGGTGAATCGGGTACTCCTGTTCGCCGCCGTGCTGCTCGCCGGCTCCTTCGAGAGCGCCGCCGAGCCCGAGGACGGCACCGCGGCGCTCTACGCGGCCCACCACGACGGCGACGGCTACTTCGTGCCGTGGGAGCGCTTCGACTGGAGCCTCTCGCGTTTCCTGCGCTGGCAGTTCTCGCGGAACCTGTTCGACAAGAGCCGCGCGCCGGTGCTCCCGCGCGTCGCGAACGACGGCCGGGGCCTCGCAGGCCGCGAGCACTCCGGGGCGGTCACGTGGGTCGGCCACGCCACCGTGGCCGTACACGACGACGCGGACGTCTTCCTCACCGATCCGCACTGGAGCGAGCGCGCGCTGGTGCCGCGGCGCGTGGTGCCGCCGGGCGTGCCGCTCGAGGCCGTGCCCGCCGATGCCTTCGCCGTGATCTCGCACAACCACTACGACCATCTCGACGCCGGCACGGTGGAGCGCCTCCCGGCCACCATCTCGTGGTTCGTGCCGCTCGGCCTCGCCGACTGGTTCCGCGCCCGCGGCCGGGAGCACGTGGTGGAGCTCGACTGGTGGCAGAGCGCGCAGCACGGGCGCTTCACCATCACCTGCCTGCCGGCGCAGCACTGGTCGCGCCGCATCGAGCAGGGCGTGAACGAATCCCTCTGGTGCGCGTGGCTCGTGGACTCGGGCAAGCGCAAGTACTTCTTCGCCGGCGACACCGGGTACTTCCCGGGCTTCGCGGAGTTCGGCCGCCGCTTCGGCCCGATCGACGTCGCGCTGCTCCCGATCGGCGCCTACGAGCCGCGCTGGTTCATGCGCTACCAGCACATGAACCCCGCGGACGCGGTGCAGGCCACGCTCGACCTCCGCGCGCGTTCCATGGTGGCGATCCACTGGGGCACCTTCGATCTCACCGACGAGCCGCTCGACCTGCCGCCGCAGGCGCTGCACGAGGCGGTGGCCGCGGCCGGCGCAGATCCCGCGCGCTTCCGCGTCCTCGCGATCGGCGAGACGTGGCACGTGCCCGACCCTTGACGCGGGCCTCCGAGCCAGTCGGCAAGCGGCGCGTCCGCGCCGCGCGCAGCGAGCGGAGCGAGCGTAGTACTAGAGCCGGATGCGAGACGCGCGGCGGCCGGCGAGGAAGCCGCGCAGCAGCGCGCCTCCCAGCAGTCCGCAGGCGAGGATCGCAGCGCCCGTGATCCACTCCACCCAGCGCTCGCCCGCCGAGAGCCGCGCGTTCTCGCGCAGCAGGCGGTCGAGCTCGGCGGTGCGCTCGGCGTCGCGGCCCTCGAGCTCGCCGGCGCTGGTGCGCAGGTGCTCGCGCTCCGTCGTGAGGCCGGCCAGCTCGGCGCGCAGGCGCGCGGCCTCGGCCTCGAGCTGGCCCACGCGCTCGAACGGCGGCGCGGTGGCGTTCAGGTGGGCTTCGATCACCCAGCCCTCCTTTCCGGCGGCGGTGCGCACCCGCACCCAACCGTCGCCCTTCTGGAGCGCCTCGAGGCGTTCGCCGGGCGCGATGTTGGCGAGCACGCGATGCCCGAGGCTCGCGCCGCTGCGCAGCTCGAGCGGGGCGCCCACCGCCCAGATCTCTTCGGCGCCCGCCGCGGCGGCGTACGCGAACGAAAGCGCGCAAAGAAGCGCGATGAACACGGCGCAGCGCTGCACCGAACCCTCCCCCCGGCAAACCCGTCCGCGCCCCAATCTAGCGGGATCGCCCGAGCGGATCAGCGGGCAGGCGGGGCGGGCACCTCGGCTCCGGCGCGCACGAACACGGGGATGCGGCCGAGCGGCGCAGCGACGTGGAGCGTGGCGGGCCCGGTGTGGCGCTGCGTGCGGTCCCAGTAGTCTTCCCAGGCGCCGGGCGGGAGCAGCACCTCGCGCGCGCGCTCGCCCGTCCGCCAGACGGGCGCCACCAGGAGCGCGTCGCCGAGCAGGTACTCGTCCCAGACGTTCCACCAGCGCGGGTCGTCCGGCTGGTCGAAGACGACGGCGCGCGCGATCGGCAGCCCGCTCCGTGCCGCGCGGTCCGCCTGCTGCGCGAGATAGGGCAGCAGCACCTGGCGCAGGCGGATCGTGTCGCGGTAGATCGCGATCAGCTCTTCGTCGCGGTGCGGCTCCCCGGGCATGGCCCAGGGCCAGCGCGAGCCGACGCCGCCGATCTCGAAGAGCGGCGAGAACGCGCCGAGCTCGAGCCAGCGCGCGAAGACCTCGCGGTCGGTGAAGGCGTAGTAGCCGCCGACGTCCGAGCCCCAGAAGGGCAGGCCGAGGAAGCCGCAGCGGAGCATCCCGATCAGCGCGGCGCGGAGGCCGAGGTCGGTGCCCGGCCCCCGCCCGCCGAGGTGGCTGCCCGGGAGATCACCCGCCCACACCTGCCCGTGTCGCTGCGCGCCGGTGTACGTGGCGCGCGCCACGAGCACGAAGTCGTCTCCCCACGCCTTGCGCAGGATCTCCTCGTAGAGGCCGAGCTGGAGCAGCGGATAGGCGTTGCGCACCTCGCGGCCGCTGCGGCCGTCCGCCCAGCGATCCTCCGCGCGCGACGGAATGTCCTCCTCTCCGCGGTCGAGCTTGATGCCGCGGACGCCGTGCTCGCGCAGGAAGGCGACGTGCGCCTCCGTCCAGAGGGCGCGCGCCTCCGGATTGGTGAGGTCCACGATCTTGTCGCTGCCGGGCGCGAGCAGGCCGTGCTCGCGCGCCTTGCTGCCGAGGTCGGTGCCGTCGACCGCGAACGCGGCGGACCAGACCATCGTCTGCCAGCCCAGCCCGGCGAGCGCGGCGAGCATGGCCCGCGCATTCGGGAAGCGCTCCGGATCGAAGCGCAGCGGCAGCGCGCCGAAGCCGAACTTGCCCGGCTCCCAGGGACGGTCGAACAGGTAGACGCCAGCCGGCAGCCCGAGCGTCTCGTGCCAGCGCAGGTCTTCGGCCACCTCCGCGTTCATCGCGACGCCGTGCGCTTCGGACGGCGCCGCGACGCTGTGCTCGTCGTGCCAGATCCAGTGGCCGAGGGCCCAGTCGGGCGGGCGGCGCGGGCGGCCGGTGAGTGCGGTGTAGGCGTCCACGACCTCGCGCGGGCCGCCGAGAAAGAGGAAGAGGCGCAGCACGGGCGGCTGGCCGCTTTCGAAGCGGAGGGCGAGCACGTCGCTCGCGGTGGCGCCGAGGTCGAACTGTCCGGGCCAGGTGCCGTCCACCAGGAGCCCGTAGCCGCTCGAGCTGGTGAAGAAGGGCGCGTAGGCGGCGACCGTGGGCCTCACCCACATCGCCACGGTCTCGCCGCGACGGTCGAGCCCGCCGAACTCGCGCGGCACGAGATCGATCGGCGCGGCCTCCGGCCCGACGGGCAGGCGCCAGCCGTCGTGGATGCGCTCCGTGAGGCCCCAGATGGCTTCCTCCGGCGCGAGCGCGAGGCGCGCCTCGAAGGTCGCGACGTTCGCGCCGGGGGGCGGCGTGAAGGTGAGCTCGAGCGTGCGCTCGCCGCGCCAGCGCGCGAGCAGCAACGCCTCGCCGCTCGCGGTGGCGAGCGCCAGCGCGAGCGCGTCGCCGCGCGGCTCGGCGCGCAGCAGCGCACCGACCTCGTGCCGCGCGCCGCTGGCGTCGCTCCAACCGAGGCCGCCGGGCGAGAGCCGCGCGTGCACGTGGCCAGCCTCGTCCACGAGCGAGAGCAGCAGCGGCGCGCCCTCCGCGAACAGCGCACCGTGCGCCCCGGCCAGCCGCGCGGGCGCGGCCTGCGCCGGCAGCGCGAGCAGGAGCGAGACGAGGAGCCACCGCATCGGGCCACCATGGCACGCTGGCTCGGGAGAGCCAAGCTCCGGCTACGTCCGGCCGAGAAGCCGGAGCAGAGACGCGATGCGAATCCATCACCTCGAAGGGACGCCGGCGCAGCTGGGGGAGGCCTTCGGCGAGAGCTGCCGGGCGCCGATCGCCGAGCTCTACGCGCTGCGGCTCGAGAACGCCCGGGCGCAGGCGCTGCGCTACGGCGGGCGCACGAGCAGCGAGGCCGAGCTGCTCGCGCTCGCGGGCGCGTGTCTCGAAGCTTCGGGGCGCTTCGATCCGGACGGCACCGAGGAGCTGCGCGGCATCGCGCGCGGCGCCGGGCTGTCACCCGAGCGCGTGCTCGCCATGAACGGGCTCACCGATCTCCGCGACGCGCTCGCCTGGGGCGGGCCGCTCGAGGCCGCGGGCGGCTGCACCGCCTTCGTCGTGCAGCGCGACCGCTCGGCCGACGGCCGGCTCTGGGTCGGCCAGAGCTGGGACCTCGGCACCGACAACCTTCCGTACGTCGTGGCGGTGCACCGCCGGCCTGCGGCCGGCCCCGAGACGTGGTGCGTGACGACCGTGGGCTGCCTGTCCTTGATGGGGATGAACGCGGAAGGCGTGGCGATCGGCACCACGAATCTGCGCACCGTCGATGCCGGCCCGGGCGTGCCGTATCTCGGCGTCATCCACCGCGCGCTCACCGAGAGCTCCGCGGCCGCCGCCGCCTCGCTGATCGCGCGAGCGCCCCGCGCCGGCGGCCATGCCTACACCGTGGTGGATCGCTACGGCGACGCCTTCGCCGTCGAGTGCACGGCGCGCCACTCGCGCACCTTCGCGATCCGGGGCGGCTTCCACGTCCACACGAACCACTGCCAGGTTCCCGAGCACCAGAGGCTCGAGGCCGACATCCCGTACGACTCCTCGCGCGCACGCCTCGCCCGCATGCAGCAGCTGCTGGCTGGGGCGAGCGGCATCGACGGGCCGTTCCTCGAGGCCTGCCTCGCCGACCGCGCGAACGGCAAGCTCGCGATCTGCCGCGACGACTTCGAAGGCATCAGCACGAACGCGGCGCTGGTGCTGTCGCCGGAGGCGCCGCGGCTGCGCGTCTGCCACGGCCAGCCCTCGAAGGCGCCCTGGCTCGAGCTGAGCTTCTAGGAGCTCAGAGATCCGCTTCGAAGGCGGCGCTCTGGCCGGCGGTCTCCTCGACCTCGACGCGCAGTCGGCGCACGGGCGAGCCTCCGAACGACGGCGCCAGCTCGCCCCACACGTGCTTCGCGAGCGCCTCGATCGTGACGTTCGGGAGCGGCAGCAGCGCGACCTCGCCCTTCGGGAAGCGATACGAGCGCGACCCGAGTGCGACCTGCACGGCGTCGCCCTCGTGGCGCAGCTCCAGCAGCGGGCTCTTCTCGGGGATGAGGATGCGCTCGTCGAGCGTGGCGCAGATCGCGCGGATGCGCGCCTTCACGGGGGCCACCGGCACGAGGAAGCCGTGGTCGTCGAGCGCGGCGCCCGAGAGCTCCACGCGCACCTGATAGTTGTGGCCGTGGAGTCGCTCGGCGGCCTCGTCCGGGAAGAGCGTGAAGTGCGCCGCGGCGAACGCGAAGTCCTCCTTCGCGAGGCGGATCTGGACGAGGGCGGTGCGCGGCACGGCGCGAGAGTCGCGCGGGCACCGCACGCCTGCCAGCCCCGAGGGCTCCGCTCGCCTCCGGCTCGCTGCGCGCTTCCGGACGTTGGCTCCGCTCGCTCCGCTCGCTGCGCGCTTCGCTTGCCCCGTGACGGCGCGCGGCCCTCCGTTATGGTCCCCCCGCCCGGACTACGGGCCGGGGGAGAATTGCGTGTCGGAGCCGCGATCAGCCACGGGCGCCTGCGTGCGCTGCCAGCGTCTGCTCGACCTGGCCTCGGTGAAGGTGGATGGCGTCTGGTATTGCCGCGCGAGCTGCGCCGCCGGCGTCGCCGGCGAGAAGGCGCGCGTCAGCGAGGAGGCACTCTACAATCGCCCGCGGCGCTACTTCCGCCGCCGCGCACCGAAGGAGCTGCGCGCCTAGCGCCCCGGCAGCACGCTCGCCTGCATCCCGCGGAACGGCGGCGTAAGGCGCAGCTGCTCCGCGCCGCCGCTCTCCTCGAACTGGCGGACGATCTGCTGGATCGCCTCCGGCACCTGCTCGGGCGAGCTCTCCGGGAACGGCGGCCGCGGGTAGTACTCGATGCCGAGCTGGAGGGCCTGCGCGATCACGTCGCCCGCGATGAGCCGCGCGAGGAAGAGGCCGGCGTCGATGCTGGCCGAGACGCCCGCGCCGGTGACGTACTTTCCCTCGCGGTGGTAGCGCTCGGGTACGAACTCGACGCCATGCGCCCGGAGGCGCTCCTGGTAGAACCAGTTGGTCGCGGCCTTCTGTCCGGTGAGCAGGCCCGCCGCCGCCAGGAGGCCCACGCCGTTGCAGATGCCGACCGTCCACGTCGAGGTCGCGTCGAGCGCGCGGAGCCAGCCGAGCAGGCGCTCGTCCTGCTCGAGGAGCAGCGCGCCCGGGCCGCCCGGCACGTAGAGGATGTCGGTGCTCGTCACCTCGTCGAAGTCGCGAAACGCGAGGAGGCCGAGCTGGCGGGTGTCGGCCGCGAGGATGCCGCGCCGCGCGGCGACGAACTCCACCTCCATGCCGGGTAGGCGCGAGAGCACCTCGTAGCCGCCGATGGCGTCGAGGGTGGTGAAGCCGTCGAAGAGCACGATCGAGAGGCGCATGGTCGAATCCTTCCGGGGCGCGGAGGGGAGGATGCGCGCTCCGGGCGCTGGCCGGAATGACGAAGAGCCGACGAAAACGGACGCGGGTGCCGCGGCTCAGACGTCGAGGATCGCGCCGGCCGCGAGCAGGTGCTCGCGCAACACGGCGACGTCGAGCGCAGCGGGCGCGATGCCCTGCTTCACGGCGAGTGCCGCCGCCGCGCCCGCCGCCTCGCCGGTGGCGAAGCAGGCGGGGATCTCCTTGGTGGCGTGGTGCACGCGGTGGTCCACCGAGATGCAGCGCCCCGCCACGAGCAGGTTGTCGAGCTCGCGCGCCAGCAGCGCGCCGTACGGGATCCAGTAGAGCGCGCCGTACTTCGTCCAGTGCCCGGTCAGCGCGACCGCGTCGGAGCGGCGCCGGTCCACGTCGTCGCGGCCGAGCACGGCGCGCCCCAGCAGGCGCCGGCTCTCGGTGATGCCGAGCTGCTCCGCCACGCGACACAGATGCGCGTCGGCGAAGCCGGGCTCCTCGCGGCGCAGCCGCTCGAACTCCGCCATCACGCGCTTCCGGCACTCGAGCTCGGCGTAGGTGAGGTCCTCGGGCGAGCGTGGCGTCGATGCGGCGCGCGATCTTGTCGGTGGCGCCCCAGGGCAGCAGCAGCCGGCCCTGCGCCGGGCGTGCGGAAGCCGACGCCGCGCGCCGCCGCGGCCGGCGCGTCCTCGACGCCGCCGAGCACGAACCAGAGCCAGGGCAGCACGTCCTCGCGCTCGTGAGCGCAGCCCGCGGCGGCGAACAGGTCGCCGTCGCCGGTCGCGTCGATGACGGTCTTCGCGCGCACCGCGAAGCGCCCGGCCTTCGACTGGAAGGCGACCGCGCTGATGCGGCCCGCCTCGATCACGGGCTCCGCCGCCTGCGCGTGGAGCAGCAGCCG
Organism: uncultured delta proteobacterium; assembly: GCA_963716895.1. Lineage (GTDB taxonomy): Bacteria > Myxococcota_A > UBA9160 > UBA9160 > UBA6930 > JBFIYM01. The sequence continues at coordinate 292,292 of CAVQUJ010000006.1, read as the reverse complement.
CGCGCCCGATCCGTCGAGCAGCTCGAGCAGCACGAGCCGCATCGCCTCCGGGTCGTAGGCCACCGAGTAGCGCACGCGATGCGGCGGACGCCCCCATACCAGCCCGAACGAGCGATCGCGCTCGACGAGCGCCTCGTCGGCGCGACCCCACTCGCCCGGCGCCGGGAAGTAGGCGGCGCCGCGCGCGGCCAGCCGCTCGGTGACCTCCTGGCACAGGCCCGCCGACCACCTGCTTGCCGCGCCCGTCGTCGAGCGTGAGCAGCAGGATGATGAGGCCGCCGGTGGCGAGGCCGCCGAGCGCGTTGCTGCGCTCGACGAGCAGCACGTCCGCGCCCGCGCGCGCCGCCGCCGTCGCGGCCGCGACGCCCGCCGCGCCGCCGCCCACCACGAGCACGTCGGCCTCGTGTCGGACGGGAGTGCGCCGCGCGGGCTCGTCGATGAACGCGCCTTGCATCCCGCGCAGGATAGCCGCGCGCGGCGCAGGCCTAGCGCAGACAGACCGCCTCGACGTTGTTGCCGTCCGGGTCGATCAGAAAGGCGGCGTAGTAGCTCGGGCCGTAGTCGGCGCGCCCGCCCGGCGCGCCGTTGTCGCGCCCGCCCGCCTCGAGGCCCCCCTTGTAGAAGCGCTCCACGGCGCCACGATCCTTCGCCCGAAATGCCACGTGCACGCCGCGCTCGCCTCCGCCCGGCGCCTGCACGAGCCAGAGCACCGGCGCGCCCGGCGGGCCGAAGCCTGCGCTGGCTGCGTCCGACGAGCACCCCTCGCAGCCGAGCGGCGCGAGCGCCGCCTCGTAGAACCGCGCGCTCGCCGCCACGTTCTTCACCCGGAGCCCGACGTGATCGAACATGCTGACCTCCTGTTGGGAGGGAAGCCTAGATGGGGCGGGCGAGCCGGTCTTGGAGGATCTTGCGTTCGCCCTTCGCGGCCTGGCGGAAGCGGCGCGGCGAGACACCGGCGGCGCGGTGAAAGGTGCGCACGAAGTTGGAGAGATCGCCGAAGCCGACCTCGAACGCCACGTCGGTGATCGAGCGCTCGTCGTCGGCGAGCAGGCGCGCCGCGTGGCGCAGCCGCGAGCGCACGAGATACTGGTGCGGGGTCACGCCGAGCGCGCGCGAGAAGAGCCGCAGGAAGTGGAACGGGCTGAGCTCGACCGTGCGCGCCGCGTCCTCGAGATCGAGCGGCTCGTGCGAGTGCGCGTCGAGCCAGAGCGCGGCCTCCACCGCTCGCCGCCGATCGCAGGCTCGGATCTGCGCCGTGTCTCGCTCTCGGCCCGAGACGATCTCGACGAAGCGCGCGGCGAACCACAGCCCGGCCTCGTCGAGACCGATGTCGGTGCGCCCCTCGGCCGCGGCCTGCGCCAGCTCGCCGAGCACCATCAGCTCGGGGAGCGGCGGTACGCCGCCGGTGCGCCAGGCCTTGCTGCGATCGCCGAGGGTCGCCACCAGCTCGGGCGCGAGGCCGAACGACAGGCACTCGTCGCCACCCGCGGCGTGGTCGTGCGTGCACATGTACTCGTCGCCCGGGTGGCCGACCAGCACCGATCCGGCCACCAGCTCGAACGACTGCCCGCGCGTCCGGCACCCGAAGCTGCCCTTGCGCACGTAGGACACGGAGAAGCCGTTGTGTTGCTCCCGATAGGGCTCGTCGGCGGGACCCGCGCTGCAGCGGTAGTCGACCACCGACAGGGATCCACCCTGTAGCTCCGTCGTGCTCAACATCGGCGGCGGATGTTAGCTCCCGCCTCGGGTCTGCTCTGCCGCATGGCGACGGAAGCGCGTGAGCCTGTCGGCCGGCCAGACCGCGGCGAAGTCGCGGTACATCGCCTCGAAGGAGAGGGCGCCTTCGGGCAACGCGAGCCACGGCAGCTTGCTGCGCGTGAAGATGTGGACGTCGGGGACGACGGAATCGGGCTGGTCGAGCGTGCCGGCGCGCACGAAGAGCGTGTCGCCGGGCGGCGCGTGATAGCGGCTCCACAGCGTCGTCCCGCACGCGTCGCAGAAGAAGACGTCGTGACCGTGCCCGCTGCCGGCAGGGAGCGTGAAGGAGCGCGGAGACGCGCCCGTCGCCTCGACGAAGCGCCGCTCGATCCAGAGGTTAAGCACGAAGGCGCTGCCGGTGATCCGCTGGCAGTCCCGGCAGTGGCAGGCGTGCACGATCATCGGCTCCGCCGCGAGCCGATAGCGCACGGCGCCGCACGCGCACCCGCCTTCCCGCATCGCCTACCCGATCTCGCTGCCGGGGCCGAACAGCTCGGGCTGCGCGGCGGTCCGCGCGCTTTCGATCGCGAGCAGGCGGCGCTTCGTGGCGACGCCGCCGGGGGCCGAGAAGCCGCCCGCCTTGCCGCCCGCCGCCACCACGCGATGGCACGGCACCACGAGCGCGAAAGGATTGCGCGCGAGCGCCTGCCCGACCTCGCGCGCCTCGCCGCTCGCGCCGATGCGCGCAGCGATCTCGCCGTAGGTGAGCGTGGCGCCCGGCGGAATCGCGCGCGCGGCCTCGTACACGCTGCGGTGGAACGGCGGCACGCCCGCCATGTCGAGCACCACGCCCGACAGGTCGCTCGGCTCGCCCGCGAGCAGCGCGACGATCCCGTCGATCGCCTGCTGTACCGCAGCCGGCGGCGCACCGTGCTCCGGTCGCATGCGCCTTCCGGGCAGCCGGATGCCGACGATGCCGTGCTCGCTCCACGCGATGCCGCAGCGGCCGATCGCCGTGTCGAAGAGCAGGAAGCCCTGCGCCGCCATGACCTGCGAGACTAGCGGCCACCGCGCCGCGGATTCTTGGAGAATCTTGCGGGCGACCGCGCCAAAGGCGGCGCGGGTCTGGGCGCGCAACCGGGCGACCTGTTCAGGGGCGGAATCCCCTAGGACTTCGCTTTCTTCGGAGGTTTCGACTTGCCGGAACTGTTGAGGGCGACTGCTTGGCGAACGAGCGCCTTGAAGGCGGACTCGTCGACTTCTTCTCCTTCGTGGATGTCGATCGCGCGGCGTACGTTTCCGTCGAGACTCGAGTTGAAGAGACGGGCCGGATCCTTCAGAGACGCGCCCTTGGCGAAAGTGAGCTTCACGACCTTCTTGTAGGATTCGCCCGTGCAGATGATGCCGTCGTGCGACCAAACCGGAGTGCCCATCCACTTCCACTCCTCGACGACGTCCGGGTCTGCTTCCTCGATGAGCTTGCGCATTCTGCTGAGGGTTTTTCCGCGCCAGTCCCCGAGTTCGGCGATTCTTTTCGAGATGAGTTCCGATGCCGACTGGCCTTGGCTCGCGCCCGACTTTTTCATGTTCTCGTCCTGGAAGTCCCAGAGGCTATCGGGGACCTGCGGCTGCTCGACGAGGCAGCTAGGCCAGACGAACGGCGTGAGCTCGTGCGGCTCGCCATCGAGCGCATCGTCTACTCCGGCCCCCGGGAACCGCTGGCCTTCGAGTTCGATGATGGCGGCGGGGTCAACCTGCCGCGAGAAGAATCGATACCAAGTAGCGCGTGGCTCCCCGGGCAGGACTCGAACCTGCGACCCAGCGGTTAACAGCCGCTTGCTCTACCAACTGAGCTACCGGGGAGCGGAACGGGCAGTCTAGAGGCCCGTCGGAGGGCCGCTAGGGGACCTCCCTCAGTCCGGAACCTTCACCTCGAGCAGCGGCGAGGGCGGCGCCGCGCTGCCGTCCGGACGCACGCCGATGAGCTGGTAGCGCAGCGTGCTGCCCGCTCGCACGCCCGAGTGGACGAAGCTGGCGGTGTCGGCGCGCGCGAGCTCGGAGCTGCCGAACGCGCCCTCCACCAGCACGCGTGTCGCGGCGAGCTCGCGCTGGACGGCTTCGTCCCAGCGCAGCGTGACGGTGGTGCCTTCGACCTCGGCGGTGAGCCCGTAGCCGACGCTCTCGCCTTCGACGGGATCGGAGCGATCGCTCTCGAGCCCGTCGCGATCGAACGCCAGCACGGTGTAGGTGACCTTCTCGCTCGCCCCGACGGCGTCGTCGGCGACGCGGAACGTCTCCGCGCTCACCTCGGCCACCAGCTCGTCGTGGGCGGCGCCGGCGCGGCGCCGATAGACGCGATAGCCGGCGAGGTCCGGCTCGACGTTGCGCTCCCACGCCACGACGTCGCGGCCGAGCGTGCGCTCGGCGAGGTGGACGTCGACGGGCGGCAGCGGCTCGGGTTTCGTGACGGCGCGCGCCGCCGCGGTGGGGTCGCTCGCGCCATCGGCCTCGTTCAGGGCCGCCACGTGGTAGTAGAACACGCGCAGATCGCCGAGCCCGCGATCGACGAAGGTGGTCGCGAAGCGCCCCTTGAGGCGCGCGACGGGCAGGAACGTGCCGTTGGCGCTCGGGCTCCGCGAGACCACGTAGCCCGCCACCGTCGGATCGGGCGAAGGCTCCCAGGAGAGCGCGACCTGACGCGGCAGCTGGCTGTAGGCGCGGAAGCCCGTCGGCGGCGCCGGCCGGGCCGCCGTCGTGCCGGACTGCGAAGGCGCCACCTGCGCACCGAGGTGGCCGCGCGGATCGAACGGTCGCACGCGGTAGTAGTAGGTGTTGCCGTCGCCGAGATCGCCCGCGCTCTCCCGTGCGTTCAGCTTCGCGCCGAGGTCCGCGCCGCGGTCGGTGTACGCGGTCTGGAAGCGCCCCATCACCACGGCAATGCGCTGGAACGGGCCGTCGGCGGCGGTCGAACGCTCGATCGCGTAGCCGCCCACGTCCCCCGCGAGCAGCGGATCCCAGCGGAGCGGCACGGTGCGCAGCTCGCCCGACAGCGTGCGGAGCCCCTCGACGGCGCCGATGCGGGCGGGCGGCGCCTCCGAGAGCACGGGCGGCTCGGGCGCCTCGTCGCGCGCGAAGATGTCGCGCGCCCGCTCGACGTCGAGCGCGGCGGCACAGCCCAGAGAGAGCGCGAGGCACGCGAGCGCGCTGGCAAGGCGCGTCACGGCTTCGTCCCCGTGCCGACGCGAGGCGGCAGCGGCGCCCCGCGCAGGCGGTCGAGATTCTCGAGCAGCTGCTCGGCGCGGTCCGCGTACTCGCGCGCCTCTGCATTCTCGGGATCGATCAGCAGCGCGCGCCGCCACAGGTCGAGCGCGGCTTGCAGATCCTCCTGCTGGAACTTGCGCCGGCCGGACTCGATGAGCCCGCCGACCTCGGGCCGCATGCTCGCGCGCAGGCCATCGAGGTGACGTCGCGCGCGCGCCTGCTTCGGGTCGACGCCCAGCGCGCGGATGTCCCAGCGGATCGCCTCGTAGCGCTCGTTTCGCTGCTCGGCCGCGAGCGCGTTGCGGTACAGACCCTCGGCGCGGATCTCGACGTCGCTGGCGCGGACCTCGCGCGGCTCGACGCCGCCGCCGTTGCGCACCACCGCCGCCTCGCGCTCCTGGGCGCGGATGCGCTCGATGTAGGACAGGTAGCCCTGCGCTGTCGCGTTGCTCGGGTCGAGCTCGAGCGCCGAGCGGAAGGCCTGCTCCGCCTCCACGTGGTCGCCGGAGCTGAAGCCGCGGCGTCCGCGCGCGAGGCGTCGCTCGATCTCGGTCGCCAGCGCGGCCTCGAGGCGGCGCGCGTCGTTGGTCGTCTCGGGCGAGAAGGGGTCGAGCGTGCGCAGGCGTTCGAGCGCCGCTCGCGCGCCGGCCAGGTCTCCGCGCGCGAAGCTGTCGCGCATCTCCTGGCGCTTCGCCTCCCGCTCGTTGGCCAGCACGCGCACCAGCTCCTGCACGTGCGCGAGCGTGGCGCGGTCCTCCTGCTGGAGCTTCAGGGCCAGCCGATAGTTGAGCACCGACTCCGCCAGCCGCTCGCGCTCCTCGTAGTAGATGGCGCGCTTCTTGTAGTACCGGACGAGCTGGCCGAACTCCTGCTCCACTTCGGCGATGCGGCGCTGTGCGGCCTGATATTCGAACTGGTCGTCGTCGATGCCGCGCCAGATCCCGAGCGCGGCGAGGGGTTCGCCCTCGCGATAGCGGCGCTCGCCCAGCTCGAGAGGGGTCGTGCACGCAACGAGCAGAGCGAGAGCGGCCAGCAGCACGGCGGCGAGGCGTTTCACTCGGGCAGCTCGACCGCGTAGACGTGCACCGGCTCGACGCGCCCCGAGAGCTGGCGCTCGCCCTCGAAGCGCAGCCGATGGGCGCCGCGCACGCGGCGCTGGACCGCCTCGGTCACCAGGATCTCGCCCGGCTTCGCGAGCTTCTCGAGCCGCGCCGCCACGTTCACCGCGTCGCCGATCGCCGTGAAGTCGGTGCGGCGGTCGGAGCCGATGTTGCCCACCACGACGGGGCCCGTGTGGATGCCGATGCCGAGCTCGGCCGCGTGCTCGCCCGGACCGAGGTGCCGATTGCGCTCGCCGTTCGCGCGCATGATGTCCACCGCGGCGCTCACCGCCTGCACCGCGTGGTCGGCGCTCGGGATCGGGGCGCCGAAGTAGGCCATCACCGAGTCGCCGATGAACTTGTCGAGCGTGCCGCCGCGCTCGAGGATGGCGTCGGAGACGAGCTGGAAGACGTCGTTGAGCAGCGAGACCACGTCGCGAGCCTTCAGGCCCTCGGACATGCGCGTGAAGCCGCGCACGTCCACGAACAGCAGCGTGAGCTCGCGCTCGGCGCCTTCGACCTCCGTGCCCTCCGGGCTCTCGAGCAGCGCGTTCAGCACGTAGTCGCTGGCGTAGCGGCCGAAGGCGCGCTGGATGCGCTCCTTCTGCTGCAGCGACTCGCCCATCTCGTTGAACGCGCGCGTGAGCTCGCCGACCTCGTCGCTCGACGTCGGCGGGACGCGCGCAGCGAGGTCGCCCGCCGTGAGCCGTTCGACGCCGGCGCGGAGGCGCCGGATCGGGCCGATCAGGAGCGCCACGAAGCCGATGCCGCCGGCCACGCCGAGCCCCACCACGGCCGCAGCCACCGCGGCGAGCTGCAGCTGCGTCTCGCGCACCACCGGCTCGATCAGGCGCCGCAGGTCGAGCTCGACCTGCGCCTCGCCCACGTGGACGTCGCTGTAGATCACCGCCACCGCGATCAGGAGGCGCGGCTCGCGGCGCTCCGTCCGCACCGGCGCCCCACCCGCGGTGAGCGCGACGCGCTGGAGCCCGCGCTCGGCGTCTTCGAGCGAGCCCACGACGACGCCGGAGCGATCCAGCAGGCGCGCGGCCACCACGCCCTTCTCGCCGCCCGTCGTCTCGACGAGCGTGTCGAGCGCGAGCTGGTCGTTCTCGAGCAGCGCGATCTTCGCGTCGCCCGCGAGATTGCGGCCGAGCGCCACGCCGAAGCGCTCGATCTCGGTCTCGAGCGCGCGCCGCTCCTGGCGCGTCGCCAGCATGGTCAGCACGAACGAGCCCAGCACCAGCAGGGTGACGACCAGGATGCTGAACTTGAATTGAAGCGATCGCACTCTCGTGTTCCGGCGGCGCTCAGGCCAGCACGAAGCGGACTTCCACGATCTCGAGCTCGCGCGTTCCCTTCGGCACGCGCACCTGCACGCTCGCGCCCTCTTCGCGCCCCATGATGGCGCGCGCCACCGGTGACGTGACCGAGATCATGCCCTGGCTCACGTCGGCCTCGTCCTCGCCGACGATCGTGTACGTGATGCGCTCCTCCGACTCGACGTCGACGAGCACCACGGTGGCGCCGAACGTGACGCGCTCGCCGGACTGCTCGCGCGGGTCGATGATCTGCGCGCGCGCCAGGCGATCCTCGAGCTGGCGCAGGCGGGCCTCGATCTGGCCCTGCCGCTCCTTGGCGGCGTGGTACTCGGCGTTCTCCGAGATGTCGCCGTGGGCGCGCGCGATCTCGATCTCGCGCACGATGCGCGGGCGTTCCTCGGCGCGCAGGCGCCGGAGCTCCTCTTCGAGCAGCGCATAGCCGCGCGGGGTCATAGGAACGCGATCCACGCTGGACTCCAAAACGACGGCGACGCCCGGCCGGGAGGGGGCGTCGCGAGCGGCGCAAGGCTAACCAGGGAGGATGGCGACCGGCAAATCGGACCCCGAGGGGGTGCGTCCTGCATCGCTCTCGCTGCGTCTCGTGCTGGGCTTCTACGGGGGGATGGGAGCGCTCGCGCTCGTCTGGCGGCTCGGCGGTGGATGGCGTCCTGCCGTGGGCCGAAGGCCCCGATGCGCACGCCGTCCTGCCTCTTCCCGTGCGCGCGGGCGCCGGGCTGGCGGTCGGGGCCGCGCTCGTCGCCGGCTCTCGGGTCTGGACGGCGCGAACCGCCGCGGGGCGCGCGCTCGCCGCGCGAGCTCGGCCGCCTGGTCGGGCCCGCTCTGCGCCGGGCGGGCGCTGCGCGCTCGCGCTCGTCCGCGGGCTCGCGCGAGGAGCCGTTCTTCCGCGGCGCGCTCCAGCCGCGCGTCGGCTTGCTCGCCGCGACGCTGCTGTTCGCGCGCCGCCCACTTCGTGCCGACGCCGAAGCTGCGGAGCTGGGCGCTTTCGCGCTCGCCGGCCGGGGCGCGTGCTTCGGCGCGCTCTTCGCTCGTCACCGGCGACCTGCTCGCGCCCGTGCTGGCGCACGCGCTCGTGAACGGGCTCAACCTGCGCTGGCTCGGGGAGCGCGAGACGCCTAGGAGACGGTCGCGATCGCGTCGATCTCGACCTGTGCGCCGAGCGGCAGCGCGGCCACCTGGATGGTGGTGCGCGCCGGCTTCGGATCCGCGCGGAAGTAGCGCGCGTACACTGCGTTCACGCGCGGGAACACGGCGAGATCCACCAGGTACACGCTCGCGCGCACCACGTGGTCGAGCGACGAGCCCGCCGCCTCGAGCACGGCCCGCAGATTGTCGAGCACGCGCTCGGCCTGCGCCTCGATCTCGCCCTCGACGAGCTTGCCCGAGGCGGGGTCGATCGGGATCTGACCCGATGCGAACACGAAGCCGCCCGCCACGATGGCCTGCGAATAGGGGCCGACCGGAGTCGGGGCCGCGGACGCGAAGACGACGCGCTTCATCCGGGCCCGGACCTCAGGCGTGGCCGATGTCTTCGCCGTCGATCAGCCGCTCTTCGAGCAGGCGCAGCAGGTAGCCCAGCAGCAGCAGGTTCGGGATGCGCTTCTGCATCGCGTCGCCGACCGCCTCGCGCTCGGCGAAGGTGCGCGCGTAGTCGGTGAAGAACTGCAACATGTCCATCGGCACGTTCTTCGCGAGCATCTCGTTGATCTGATCGGGAGCGAGCTCACCGAACAGGTCTGCGAACTCCCACGCCAGCTCGGTGTGCGTCATCGTGTGCTCCCGTCTCGAGTCGAAGGCCGATCCTGCCACCGACGAATGGGGGTGTCAATCGAATCGGGTGCGCGTGCGACGCGCATGCGCAACACCGACGCGGTGCGCAGCGACGCGATTTTTCCCGAGGCGGATCAGAGGCGAAACGCTCCGACTTGCCGCTGCGATGCTGTGCCGCGTATCTCTCGCCCCGACGGTTTCACGTCGAATCCGGTCGTCTCGAACAGCGCTTCGACCACGAAGAGCGGCGCTTCGAGTCGCAACGCGATCGCGATCGCGTCGCTCGGGCGCGCATCGACGGCAATCGTGCGGCCTTGCTGCGCGAGATCGATGCGGGCGTAGTAGACGCCGTCGCGCAGCGCCGTCACCACCACCCGTTCGACGCGGCCGCCCATGCCTTCGATCAGGCGCGTGCTGAGGTCGTGCGCGTTGGGGCGCGGCGTCGGGTGCGCCTCGAGCACCGCGGCGATCGAGTGCGCCTCCGGCAGCCCGATCCAGATCGGCAGCCGGCGCTCGCCGTCGACCTCCTCGAGGATCACCACCGGGCTGTCGGCTTCATCGTCGAGCACGATGCCGGCCACGCGCACCGCCACGGTGCCGGCCTCGGCGTCGTCGCGCGCCACGTCGGGGCAAGCGGCGAGGCAGACCAGGGCGAGCAGGAGCACGAGCCTGCGGGTCATCGCCGACCTCGCGGCCAGCATACCGGGCCGGAACGAGGAAGGCCGAGACCCGGAGGGTCTCGGCCTTCAGGACCGTCCCGTGTGTGGTCGGGGCGACTGGATTCGAACCAGCGACCTCTTCGTCCCGAACGAAGCGCGCTACCAAACTGCGCCACGCCCCGGCAGCGGGAGGCCGGAGTATGCCACTTCCCGTCCTCCCCACCAGCCGCGTCCGGCCCTACCATGCGGCCCGGCTCGGAGGACCCACTGGACGTCGCGCTCTTCAGCGGAATCGCTGCCGCGGCGTTCGCGCTCTCCTTCACGGCGGTGGCGCTACGGCCGCGCTGGTTCGTCGATTGGCCGCGCACCACGCTGCTGGCGCTCGCCGGCATCACGCTGCTCACCACCGTGCCCCTGATCCGGCTCTCGCCGTTCGGGCTCACCCTCCAGATCGACCCGTCGACGGAGCCGCTGCTGCCGCGGGGCGACCCGGCGCGCGCCGCCTACGAGGAGGCCGTGCGCGAGTTCGGCGACGACGAGGTGTTCGTCGTCGCGATGGAGACCGACGACGTGTTCACCGCGCGAGCGCCTGCTCCAGCTGCGCCGCGTGACGGATGCGATCGCGAAGCTACCCGAGGTGCGGAGCGTCCAGAGCCTCACCGACGTGATCGCCTTCCACTGGGACCCCGAGGGCGAGTGGATCGACGTCGGGCGCTTCATCGACGACATCCCCGGAGATCCAGCGGCGCTCGCTGCGCTGCGCGAGCACGCGCTCGCCGATCCGCTGTACCGGCGCACGATCGTCTCGGACGACGGCAAGACCGCGGCGGTGAACGTCGGCTTCCGCAAGATGACGGACAAGCAGTTCCTCGACTCCCGGCTCGAGGAGCGCATCGAAGCGATCCTCGCCGCCGAGGCCGGCCCCGGCCTGCGCTTCCACATCGCGGGGCGGCCGCACCTGAAGCACGCCGTCTATCACGGCATGCTGCGCGATCTGCGCGTGCTCGTGCCGACGGCGCTCGGCGGTGCTCGCGCTCGTGCTGTGGGTCTCGTTCGGGACGCGGCGCAGCGTGGTGCTGCCGCTCGGCGTGGTCGCGGTCTCGATCCTGTGGACGTACGGCGCCATCGCCTTCCTGGGCCGCCCGCTCTCGATCCTCACCACGATGCTCGGGCCCATGCTGATCTCGGTGGGCTGCGTCTACGGCGTGCACGTGGTCGGTCGCTACGAGGAGGAGGCGGAGACCGCGAAGCGACCCGCATGCGGCGGCGCTCGCGACGCTCGAGCACGTGCGGCTGCCGGTGCTCGTCTCCGGCGCCACCACGCTGATCGGCTTCGGCGCCAACCTGATCACCGACGTGCCGGCCGTGTTCGAGCTCGGCGCCTTCTCGCTGCTCGGCGTGGCCGCCATGACGCTGCTCACCGCGATCGGCATTCCGCCGCTGCTGGCGCTGCTGCCGCTCCGCGACGCCAGCTCGCGCACGCGGCTCGCCGCGGCGATCGGCGAGGTCTTCGACCGGCGCCTGCTCGCGCTCTCCGGCTTCGTGAGCGCGCCACGCCTCCGTGCTCGTGGCGCTCTTCGCGCTGCTCACGCTGGTCAGCGCCGTGCTGATCCCGCGCATCGTGATCGACACCGACTACCTGTCGTTCTTCTCCGAGGACAAGCCCGTGCGCCGCGACTTCGACGCGGTGAACCGGCTGCTCTCGGGCGCGATCCCGCTGTTCGTCTCGCTCGACGGCGGCGCGCCCGGCGCCTTCCGCGAGCCCGAGACGCTGCGTGCGCTCGAGCGCCTCCAGCACGTGGCGGACGGCGCACCCGCACGTGAGCCGCACGCTCTCGCTGGTGGACACGCGTGCGCGTGATGAATCGCGCGCTCGAGCAGGACGATCCCGCGGCGGCGCGCATCCCCGACACGCGCGCCGCCGTCGCCGAGCTGCTGTTCCTCGCGCCGAAGGGCCACCTCGAGCGCTTCACCAACGTGGACCACAGCCGCGCGAACCTCTGGGTGCGCACGGGCGCGGTGGGCTCCGAGGCCATCCGCGAGGTGGAGACGGCGCTCGAGGCGGCGATCGACGTGGCGCACTTCCCGGACGGCGTGCGCAGCGCCGTGACCGGCAACGCGCTCCTGCTCGCGCGCAGCGCCGACGGCATCGCCGCGAGCCAGCCCCAGACGGTGGGCCTCGCCGCGCTCGTGATCTTCGGGCTGGTCTGGGCGGGCCTGCGCTCGCTCAAGCTCGGCGTGGTGGCGATGATCCCGAACCTGGTGCCCGTGATCGTCTACTTCGGGATGCTCGGCGCCGGCGTCGCGCCGCTCTCGCTGCCCACCAGCCTGATCGGCAGCGTCGCGCTCGGCATCACCATCGACGACACCGTGCACTACGCTCGCGCGCTATCGCGACGAGCGGCGCTCGGGGCTCACGCCGCAAGCGGCGGTGCAGCAGACCGCGCGCCACGTGGGCCGGGCGGTCTTGATCACAGCGGCCATGCTGGCGCTCGGCTTCGCGGTGATGGGGCTGTCGGACTTCGCCAAGGTGCAGGAGTTCGGCTGGCTCTCGGCGGCGACGCTCACCGTCTGCCTGCTCACCGACCTGCTGCTGCTTCCGGCGCTGCTCGTCCGGAGTCGCGCGTAGAGCGGGTCAGTGGCTCTCGAGCCGGCGCAGGTCGAAGTCGCGGCGCTCGAGCTTCGGGTTGGGCTTCAGGTTCTCGACGAGCAGCGTGGTGTAGGACTCGAGCTGGAGGTTCCGCATCGTCAGCTCCATCGGCCAGTGCACGCCTTCGACTTCCTTGATCTTGTCCGCGATCGCGGTGAGCTGCTTCACCTCGACGCTCTTCCCGTCCCAGTAGCGGGTGAACAGCGGGACGCAGTTCGTCTTGTCGACGTGCGTCACGAACTTCGAGTACTCGGAGTTCTCCTCCGGCTTCGGGACGACCTCGATCACGTAGACGCGGTGGCCCTCGAGGTCCTGGTCCGGCAGCCGCTGTGTAGTCGGCGTCCTCGATGTCGTTGGGGATGATGTCCTCGAAGGTGAAGTCCGTGCCGAACACCGCTTCCTCGCGCAGGTTCACGCGGCGCACCTTGCGGCGGGCGTTGAGGTACACGAACTGGTCGTTCGGCTTCCCGTCGTTGTTCACCACCAGGTAGCCCGAGTACCGCAGGTCGAAGGGCTCGAGGTAGCGGACGATGGTCTTCGACAGCACGCCGCCGACGGGCTGGTCCTTGTCGTCGCGGAAGCTCGACCAGGTCATCTGCAGCTTCGATTCCTGCACCGCCACGCCGCGATCCCCGGAGACGAGCCGCGCGTCGAGGATGTAGGTGCGGAAGCGGTTGTCCACCACGCACTGGTAGACGTCGCGCCCGGTGAGCTCGGCGTCGGCCTTGGCGATGCGCTTCGTCGCGGGATCCGCCGCGGTCGCCCCATGCGCGAGGAGCGTCAGCCCGAGCAGCAGCAGCAACGAAGCGCTCCGCATCAGCAACCCTCCGCGCGCTTGCGGAGGTCGGCGATCGCCGCCTGGTAGTCGGGCTCGCCGAACACGGCGGTGCCCGCCACGAACACGTTCGCGCCCGCGCGCGCCGCGCGCTCGATCGTGTCGGGCGAGATGCCGCCGTCCACCTCGAGCTCCACCGTGAGCTCGCGCTCGTCGATCCAGCGCCGCAGCTGCGCGAGCTTCGGGAGCACGCTCTCGATGAAGGACTGGCCGCCGAAGCCCGGGTTCACGCTCATCACGAGCACCTGGTCCACGTCGCCGAGCACCGGCTCGATGGCCCCCGCCGGCGTGGCGGGGTTCAGCACCACGCACACCTTCTTTCCGAGCCCCCGGATCTGCTGCACGGTGCGATGCAGGTGCGGGCAGGTCTCGACGTGCACGCCGATGCGGTCGGCGCCGGCGGCCGCGTAGTCGGCGAGCGAGCGCTCGGGCGCCTCGATCATGAGGTGGACGTCGAGCGGCAGCGCGGTCGCGCGGCGCACGGCCTTCACCACGGTCGGCCCGATCGTGAGGTTCGGCACGAAGTGGCCGTCCATCACGTCCACGTGGATCCAGTCGGCGCCGCCGCGCTCGACGGCCTGCACCTCGGCGGCGAGCCGGCCGAAGTCGGAGGCGAGGATGGACGGTGCGATACGGACGGGGGGCTTCACGAGGAGCGCTCCATGCGGACGGCGAAGAAGCCGTCCATGCCGTGACGGTGGGGCCAGGTGCGCAGCGCTCCCTCGGCGTCGAGCAGCGGGTGCAGCGCCGGCGAGAGCGAGGCGACCGCGCTGCGCCGGAGCTGCGTCTCGCGCGAGAGAAGGGCGGCCACCACGTCGTCGTTCTCCTCGCCCGTCAGGGTGCACGTACTGTAGACGAGCGTTCCTCCGGGCCTCAACAAAGGACTCGCGGAAGCGAGCAACGCGGCCTGCGTCTCCGCGAGCTGCGACGGATCCTCGGGCGCCAGCCGCCAGCGCGCGTCGGCGTTGCGGCGCAGCGCGCCGAGCCCCGAGCACGGCGCGTCGACCAGGATGCGGTCGAAGGGAGCCCCCGGCACGTCGGCGAGCGACTGCGTCGCGTCCCGCTCGAGCGCGGTGACGTTGTCGAGGCCGAGCCGGCGCGCGGCGCGCCCGATGAGCGCGAGGCGCCGCGCGCTGCGGTCGAGCGCCACGACGAGCCCGTCTGGCCCGACGCGCTCGGCGATGGCAGTCGTCTTCGTGCCGGGCGCCGCGCAGGTGTCGAGCACGCGCTCGCCGGGCTCGGGCGCGAGCAGCTCGACCACGAGCTGCGAGGCCTCGTCCTGCACGCTGAACAAGCCGTCCACGAAGTCGGGGTCGCCGGCCGGGGCGCCGCCGTGGCCGAGCACGAGGCCGTCGGGCGCGAACGAGCAGAGCGTGGCTTCGGGGAAGCGCGGCGTGAGCCGCGCGAGCAGCGCCTCGCGCGAGATGCGCGCGCGGTTCGCGCGCGCCGTGATGGGCGGCGCCGCGTTCGACGCTTCGGCGAGCGCCGCCGCCTCTGCGGGCCCGAGCGCCGCGAGCCAACGCGCTGCGATCCAGGCCGGCAGGCCGAGCGCATGCTCGAGGTGGGCCTGCGGGTCGTCCGCCAGCGCCGGGAGCGGGAGCGCGTGCGCCTGCTGGGCGAGCCGGCGCAGCACCGCGTTCACGAGGCCGGTCGCGCGCTCGGCACCGAGCGCGCGCGCACAGCGCACCGTCTGATCCACCGCGGCCGACGCGGGCACGCCGTCGCAGAACAGGATCTGGTAGGCGCCGAGCCGCAGCAGCGTGAGCACGCCCGGCTCGAGCGAGCCGAGCTCGCGGTCGAGGACGAAGCCGAGCAGATGATCGAGCCGGCCGCGCCAACGCAGCGTGCCGTACACCAGCTCCGTGGCGAAGGCGCGATCGCGCGGCCCGAGCGCCGAGCGCGCGAATGCCGCCTGGAGCGTGAGGTCGGCGTAGGCGCGCGCCCGCTCGACGCGCTCCAGCACCCGCGCCGCGAGCAGACGCGCCTGCGTCGGGGCGGCAAATCGGCGCGACGCGATGCCGAGAGGAGGGCGCGCCGCGCTGCGCCGGCGTCCTTCACTCGGCCGCGGCATCGGCACCTCCGCGTGCGGCCGGCCGCTCGAACCGGGCGCCGTCCGGGACATCGAAGCCGCGCAGCAGCTCGGCCGCGGACAGCACCCGCCCGCCGGGCCGCTGCAGGCGATCGAGCGCGAGCCAGCCGTCGCCCGTGGCGACGCGCAGCGCACCCGGAGCGCGCGCGACGCGGCCGGGCGCCCGATCCGTCGGCCCGGGCTCCGCGTGCGCCGCGAGGATGCGCAGCTTCTCCGCGCCGAGCGAGAGCGCGGCGCCGGGGCGCGGAGACAGCGCGCGCACGCGCCGCGCCAGCTCGGTGGCCGGAAGCGCAGGGTCGAGCCGCGCGTCCTCGGGGCCGAGCTTCGGCGCGAAGGTCGCGCGCGAGACGTCCTGCGGCGTCCAGTGCGCGCGGCCGCTCGCGATCTCGTCGAGCGCCTCGGCGACGGCGTCGGCTGCGAGCGCCGCGAGGCGCGGCTCGAGGCTGCCGGCCGTCTCGTCCGCGGCCAGCTTCGTGCGCTTCACGAGACACACGGCGCCCGCGTCCATCTCGCGCTCGACGCGCATGATCGAGACGCCCGTCTCGGCGTCCCCAGCGAGGATCGCGTGCGCGATCGGCGCGGCCCCGCGCTGGCGCGGCAGCAGGCTGGCGTGGGCGTTGATCAGGTACCCGAGCCGCGGCAGCTCGCGCACCGCCTTCGGCAGGAACTGGCCGAACGCCACCACCACGCCGAGGTCGGGCGACCAGCGGCGGAGCTCGGCGACGACGCCGGCGTCGCCCACCCGCTCGGGCCGCAGCAGCGGCAGGCCCGCGGCGAGGGAGAGCAGCGAGACGGGCGAGGGCGAGAGCTTCCGGCCGCGGCCGCGCGGGCGGTCGGGCTGACTCACCACGCCGACCACGCGGTGCGGCCCCGCGAGCAGCCGCTCGAGCGTCGGCACGGCGAGCTCCGGCGTGCCGAAGAACGCCAGCGACAGGGGGGCTGCGCTCGTCGTCAGAGCGCCCGCCCCGTCTTCGCGGGTGCGGGCTCCTCGCGCTCGAGCGCCTTCTTGCGTTTCTGCACGTAGAGGCTGCGCTTGAGCCGGCTGATGCGATCGATGAACAGCACGCCGTCGAGGTGGTCGAGCTCGTGCTGGAAGCACACGGCGCGCAGCTCGAAGGCCTCCTCCTCGTGCTCCTTGTCGTCGAGGTCGCGGTAGCGGACGCGCACGCGCGCCGCGCGCTCCACGTCGGCCTGGAAATCGGGCACCGACAGGCAGCCTTCCGTCCAGGTGAGCGTGCCCTCGCGCTCCACGATCTCGGGGTTCACCAGCACGATCGCCTTCTTCTCGGCGCCTTCCTCGGTCCAGCCCGTGTCCATCACCACCAGCCGGAACGCCTCGCCCACCTGCGGCGCCGCGAGCCCGATGCCGGGCTCGTCGTACATCACCTCGATCATGTCCTGCGCGAGCGCACGGATCTCGTCGGTGATCTCACCGACGGGCGCCGACTTGCGCTTGAGGCGCGGGTCGGGGAACTGCAGGACGGGGCGGAGCGCCATGGCGGCGCAAATTAGCAACCGGCCTCGGACGCGGCCCCCGCGCCCCCCAGCGCACGACGAGATGGCTGGAGAGGGAGACCTCCCGCTCCGGGTCGCACCGCCCGATAGATTCTGCAGGTCCGATGCAGGAGAGCCGCGATGATCGAGAACGCTGCGCACCTTCCTCGGCGACTTCCGCTCCCTCGCCGCGCCGTACTGGAGCTCGGACGAGCGCTGGCGTGCGCGCGGCCTGCTGGCGCTGGTCGTGAGCCTGAGCCTCGGGCAGGTCTATCTGCTCGTGCTCTTGAACACCTGGTACCAGCAGTTCTACGACGCGCTGCAGAGCTTCGACCGGGCGGCCTTCGGGCGGCTCATCCTGCGCTTCGTCGCGCTCGCGGCCTGCTACATCGCGACCGCCGTCTACGGCCTCTACCTCCGCCAGATGCTCGAGATCCGCTGGCGGCGCTGGCTCACGAACCGCTGGATCGGCGACTGGCTCGCCGAGCGCGCCTACTACCTGATGCGCCACGTCGAGACGGGCACGGACAACCCGGACCAGCGCATCGCGGAAGACCTGCGCCTGTTCGTCGCGGCGAGCCTCGAGCTCTCGCTCGACCTGCTGAGCTCGTTGGTGACGCTCGCCTCCTTCATCGGGATCCTGTGGACGATCTCCGGCTCGCTCGCGATTCCCGGAACCGCGCTGGAGGTGCCGGCGTACATGGTCTGGGCCGCGCTCCTCTATGCGCTGCTCGGCACCTGGCTGACGCAGCGCGTGGGACGGCCGCTCGCCCGCCTCAACTTCCTGCAGCAGCGCTACGAGGCCGACTTCCGCTTCGGTCTGGTGCGGCTGCGCGAGAGCGCCGAGGGCGTGGCGCTCTACCGAGGCGAGGCGGACGAGGCGCATCGGCTCTCCGAGCGCTTCTCCGACGTCTGGCGCAACTGGTGGGAGATCATGCGGCGCCGGAAGAAGCTCGGGACCTTGACCGCGGGCTACGCGCAGGCGGCGACGCTGTTCCCGTTCATCGTCGCGGCACCGCGCTACTTCGCGAAGCAGATCCAGCTCGGCGGGCTGATGCAGATCTCGAACGCGTTCGGCCGGGTGCAGGACTCGCTGTCCTGGTTCGTCTCGGCGTATGTCGGCCTCGCCGAGTGGAAGGCGACGGTCGACCGCTTGATCACGTTCCGGCGCGCCCTCGTCGCCGTGCGGGTGACGGCGGCCACGGGCGGTGAGATCGCGCTCGAGGCCCGCGGTGACGGCGCGGTCGCGCTGCGCGATCTCACGCTGGCGCTTCCGGACGGAACGGCGCTGCTGCGGGGCGTCGACGCGAAGCTCGAGCGCGGGGAGCCGGTCCTGATCACCGGGCCGTCGGGGAGCGGCAAGAGCACGCTGTTCCGCGCCCTCGCCGGGATCTGGCCGTTCGGGGCCGGGCGCATCGAGCGACCTGCCGCCGCTGCGTGCCTGTTCCTGCCGCAGAAGCCGTACCTGCCGATCGGGACCTTGCGGGGCGCCGTCTCGTATCCGTCTCGCGACGGGAGCTTTTCCGACGAAGAGCTGCGCCGCAGGCTGCGAGAGTGCCGCCTCGAGCATCTGGTCGATCGCCTCGACGAGTCCGAGCACTGGGAGCAGCGTCTCTCGCCCGGAGAGCAGCAGCGGCTCTCGTTCGCGCGCGCCCTCCTGCAGCGGCCCGACTGGCTCTTCCTGGACGAAGCGAGCTCGGCGCTCGATGGCGAGATGGAAGGCCAGCTCTACGCGCTGCTCGAACGGGAGCTGCGCGAGACCACCTGGGTGAGCATCGGGCACCGGGCCGAGATCGCCCGGTTCCACCGGCGACGGATCTCCTTCACCGCTGGCGGGCTCGCCTCGGCGCCGCTCACCGCGCCGACGCCGGGGTCGGCGTGAGCAGCTCGCCGAAGGCGTCGGCGAAGATCGGCGGGCCGGCGTCGAGCAGGATCTCCTGCCAGGTCTGCGCGGGGGCGACCTTGACGGGCCGCCGCGCGCTCGCGCTCCAGAGGATCCGCTGCTCCGCCGGGTCGACGAGGGCGAGGTCGAGCCAGATCTGCAAGAGGCCGGTCTCCGTGAGGTGGAAGCGGCGCAGGGTGCCCGTGAGGACCGGCCCCTCGAAGCCGGCCCGCCGGGCCGCGCCCGCAGCAGCGAGCCCGTCGGTCGGCGGAGCCGGCAGGGCGGCGGCCACCCGCTCCGGCGCGACGACGGCGTAGCCGCGACGCGCGAGCTCGACGGCTGCCTGCTGCTGGAGCAGGAGCAGCGCGGTCTGGCTCCCCGCATCGTACGGATCGCGGAGCGCCCCGGGCACATCCCTCGCGAACCGGGGCGGCGGCACCCGCAGGCTCGAGCCCGTCTCGTTCGCGAAGGGGAGCACGGCGATCGCGAGCCCGCCGGCGATCGCGGGCAGCGAGCCGCTCGGCTCGCGCAGGTCGTGCAGCCCAGCGCCGCAACCGAGCAGCGACGGCAACGCCAACAGAGCCGTTCCCAGGATCACCGCGCGCCTCGGGCGGTGTGAGGCCGCTGCGCCTTCCGGGTGGGGACAGCTCGCATCCTCCGGCCACAACAGCGCCTCCCCGGAGGTGCGCAGCTCCATCAGGGTCGAGCCCAGCAGCCAGACTCCGATGGCGAGCGCGAGGACCGGATCGAAGATTGCGTAGCCCGTCGCCGTGACGAGCACGCCGGCCGCCACGGGCGCGAGGGAGACGTACATGTCGCCGAGGTTGTGGACGTAGGCGAGGCGGATGGCCGGACTGTGTCGTCCCCAGGGCCGCAACAGCCGGGCCACTCCCCAGTTGCCGAGGGCCCCGAACACGCCGGCCGCAACAGGGATCCACCCGATCACGGGATGCGGATGGAGCACGCGCCCGAGCGACTGCCAGACCAGGACCGCGCTGATCGCGAGCAGCCCGACGCTATTCAGGATGTTCGCCGAGCGCTGGAGCTCACGAGAGACGCGAGTGGCGACGAGGTATGCCAGCCAGAGACAGACCAGGGCCAACTGGTCGGAGAAGTTGTGGACCGCGTCACCGAGCAGGCTCAGGCTGTCGGCTCGTACGCCTGCCCCGGCTTCGCCCCGAAGATCGCGGCGTTCAGCGTCGCCGCCGCGGCCAGCGGTCTGCGGATGTGCGCCATCGGAGCTTCCCGAGCTGTGGTGGGGTGCTCGCGACGCTACCAGACCGAGCCGCCGAGAGGTCGGACGCGCGCGCTCCGCTCAGCGGCCCGGCGCGCCACCGTCGGCAGCGGCGGCCTCGCTCTCGTTCCTCTTCCTGATGTAGCTCCACAGCTGGCGCGCCCGGTCGGTCTGGAGCAGGTCGACGCCGCGATCCAGCAGGAGGCGCGTGAGCACGGAGCCGTAGATGGGGATGCGCTCGTAGCCGAGCAGGTTCGCGGAGATCTTCGCGCCCTCCGCGTGCACCATCGCGACCAGGCGGGAGCTCGGGCGGTGGGCGCCGATCAGCTCCGGCAGCCTGCCCCCGAACGCGCGTCTCACGTCGTCGAGCTTCGCCTCGTCCGTGGCCGAGGCCATCACGATCAAGGCGGGATACCGGCTCTTCAGGTTCGCCGCGACGCCCATCTCGGAGCGCCGGTTCACGAGGAACACGAAGTCGTCGAAGCTCGCCTCCCGGGCGATCCAGTCGGCCGCAGTCTCGAGGGCGTCGCGCGTCTTGAAGTCGAGCAGCAGGATGGCCTCGCCCCGCGTGACGGCATAGACGTCACGGAGCGCAGGGACGAACTCGCCGTTGCGGAGCTGCAGCTGCTCCAGCTGCGCAGCGTCGAGATCCGCCAGCTTCCCCTCGCCCGACGTCCTTCGATCGACAGTCGCGTCGTGCATGAGGAACATCTCGCCGTCTCGTGAGGCTCTCACGTCGGTCTCCATGAAGGGGATCCCCGCCGCCACGACCTGGAGCCCGGCCGCCACGCTGTTCTCGTCGCGCGACCAGGTTCCGCTGCCCCGGTGAGCCACGACCAGGGTGTCGTTGCAGCTCGGCGCCCGGAGGCAGCTCGCCAGGGCGGCGGTGCCGCCGGGGTAGCCCCGCAGCGGAGCTCCTGGCGGCGGAGGCCCCGTCGAGGCGCAGCCGGCGAGCGTCAGACCCAGCGCGACTCCCGCGACCGCCGGGCTCGGAACGGCCGAGGCCGCGCCCGCGATGCGGAGCACGACGTCACGCCACCGCTCGAGCACGCTCGTGGTCCAGCTCATCTCGTCGACCGCCCAGCCTCCCTTCGTCGGTTCCGTGACCGGGCTTGACGGGGGGGAGCCGCACCGGACTGGCCTTCGGCGCACACCGCTACAGCATGTCGAGCGGGCTCAGGTCGATGTGGAAGCGCACGCCGGCGGGCAGCCGCACGGTGGGCTCGAGCAGGCGGCGGCCGACGGCGCGCAGCGGCTCCGCGCTCGCGTGCTTGAGCAGCAGCTGGAAGCGGTGCTGGCCGCGCAGCTTCGCGATCGGCGCGGGTGCGGGGCCGAGCACCTCGGGGCCGCCGGCGCCGGCGGCCCCGCGCGCGAGCTCGGCGAGCCTGCCCGCGGCCTCGCGTCGCGGCGCCCTCGTCGGCGGACGAGATGCGCACCAGCGCGAGGCGCCCGAACGGCGGATAGCGCAGGCGCTCGCGCAGGCTGCGCTCCTCGGCGTAGAAGCGCTCGTAGTCGTGGGCCGCCGCCGGCCGGATCGCGTAGTGGTCGGGCGCCCAGGTCTGGAAGATCACGCGCCCCGGCAGCGCGCCGCGCCCGGCGCGGCCCGCCACCTGCGTGAGCAGCTGGAAGGTGCGTTCGGCCGCGCGGAAGTCGGGCATGTGCAGCCCGAGGTCCGCGTTCACCACGCCGACGAGGCGCACGCCGGGGAAGTCGTGCCCCTTGGCCACCATCTGCGTGCCGATCAGCACGTCGAGCTCGCCTTTCGCAAGCTGGCGCAGGACCGTCTCGACGGTGCCGCGGCGGCCGGCCGTGTCGCGGTCGAGGCGCGCGACACGCGCGTCCGGCAGCTGCGCGCGCACCTCCTCCTCGACGCGCTCCGTGCCGATGCCGAGCAGCGCCGCCTTCTCGGAGCCGCAGCTGGGGCAGCGCTCGGGCGGCGCCGTCGAGAAGTCGCAGTAGTGACAGCGCAGCGCGTGCGCGCGCGCGTGATAGGTGAGCGCGATGTCGCAGTGCTTGCAGCGCGCGACGTGCTGGCAATCCACGCACGCGATCTGCGTGGAGAAGCCGCGCCGGTTCAGGAACAGGATGCTCTGCGCACCCTGCGCCAGCGTCTCCTTGAGGGCGCGCAGCAGCGTGCCGCCGAGCACGAGCTTGCGGCCGCGCGGCAGGCCCGCGCGCTCCTGCGCGAGGTCCACCAGCTGCACGGCCGGCAGCGGCCGGCTGCCGATGCGATGCGCGAGCCGGAGCCGCCGGATGCGGCCGCGCTCGGCGGCGTAGCGCGTCTCGAGACTCGGCGTCGCGGAGCCCAGCACCAGCGGGCACGCCTCGTGGCGTGCGCGGCGCATGGCCAGGCTGCGGGCGTGGTAGCGGAAGCCCTCCTCGCTCTTGTAGGCGGCGTCGTGCTCCTCGTCGATCACGATCACGCCGAGATCCTTCATGGGAGCGAACAACGCCGAGCGCGCGCCGACGGCGATGGGCACCTCGCCGCGCCGCAGCCGCTCCCACTGCGCGAGCCGCTCGTTCGGCGTGAGGCCGCTGTGGAGCACGGCGAGCCCGTCGCCGAAACGCCCGCGCAGGCGCGCGAGGATCTGGTGCGTGAGAGGGATCTCGGGCACGAGCACGAGCGCCTGCCGGCCCGCGGCCAGCGCCTCGGCGACCGCGCGCAGGTACACCTCGGTCTTGCCGCTGCCGGTGATCCCGTGCAGCAGGAAGGTCTCCGGCCGGCGCGCGCGCACCGCTTCGCCGATCGCAGAGACCGCGTCGTGCTGCTCGTGCGTCAGCTCGACGGTGGAGGCGTCGGTCTCGAGCGCGCTCGCGAGCGCGACCTCGCGCTCCTCGAGCGAGACCAGGCCGCGCCGAACGAGGCCGCGCAGGCCCTCGGAGGCGCCTGCGACGCGCGCCGCGAGCGCGGCCGTCTCCGCCTCGCGGCCGGCGGCCAGCAGGCGCAGCAGCGCCGCCTGGCGCGGAGCGCGGCCGAGCGCGCGGGCCTCGGCTTCGGCGTCCACGCCCGCGGCGAGGCGCGCGACGCGCACGCGCGCCGGCCGGGCCCGGGGGCCGCGCTCGATCAGCACGCGCATGATCAGGCGCTCGCGCTCGAGCGAGGCGAGCAGGGCGGGGGAGGCGCCCGCCGTACGCGCCAGCCCCGCGGCGCCGCGCGGCTCCGCCGCGAGAGCGGCGAGCACCGCGCTGGCCGCGCCCTGCGTGTGTGCCGCGGCGTCTCGCCCGCGCGCGGTGAGCGCGAAGCCGCGCTCGCTCCGCGGTGCGGCGCCGGGCGGCAGCGCCGCCGCGAGCGCGAGCCCGACCGGGCAGAGCAGCGCCTCGGCCTCCTCGATCAGCGCCGCGAGCAGCGGCGCCGGCAGCGCGGGCGTCGGGTCGAGGATCGCCTCGAGCTTGCGGAGGCCCCGGCGCTCCGGGGTGCCCTGCTCGGGGCCGCTCGCCACGATCACGCCGACGAGGCGCCGGCCCTGGAACGGCGCCTGCACGCGCCGCCCGATCTCGATTTCCCTTGCCAGATCCTCGGGAACTTCGTAGTCGAAGAGCTGGTTCACGGGCACCGGGAGCGCCACGCGGACCACGTTCGACGGCGCGCTCTCGAAGAGGTCCCACCCCATGGCGCGAGTGTATCGGTCTTCGCGACGAGCAACGCAGCAGGCAAGGGCTGACGCACCCCGCGCGGAGCTCGTGGCCCCGTCCCGCGCAGGGAGCCCACGCGAGGCTTTGCCTCGCGCGAGGCGAGCGAAGCAGAAGGTTTGTGTGGTGGTGTCGGGCGGAAGGCGCACGCTGCGCATCGACGGCAGCTTCGCCTCGACCTGGCGGCCGGGCCGCGAGACCACCGGCTCCGTCTGGGACGGCATCGCGGCGGGCCTGCTGGCGCTGCCGCCCTCGCGTCGGCGCAGCGTGCTGCTGCTCGGGCTCGGCGGCGGCAGCGCGGCGCGCGTGGTCCGTGCCATTGCGCCGCGCGCACGCATCGTCGCCGTCGAGATCGATCCCGCGGTGGTTCGGCTGGCGCGGCGCTGGTTCGAGCTCGACGCGCTCGGGCTCGAGGTCGTGACCGCCGACGCCGCGCGCTTCCTCGCGGGCACGCGCGTGCGCTTCGACGCCGTGCTCGAGGACGTGTTCACGGGAGACGCGCGCCGCCTCGTGAAGCCGCCGGGCTTCCCGCTGCCCGCGCTCGCTCACGTGCGCCGCGCGCTGCGACCCGGCGGCGTCGCCGTCTGCAACACGCTCGACGAGTCGGCCGAGGTGCGCGCCGCGCTCGCCGCGCGCTTCGCGCGGCTGGTCCAGGTGGGGATCGTGGACTACGACAACCGCATCTACGTCGCGTCGGATGGCGCGCTCGACGCGACGTCGCTCCGCGCGGCCGTGGCCGCGGAGCCCGTGCTCGCGCCGTCGCTGCGCGCCTTGCGCTTCCGCACTTGTTGGCCGCCGACGGACGACGAAGGGTGCGCTCGCGGATGCGGGGCGGCTTGTCGGCCGCCGACGGACGACGAGGCCTCCGCTGGCGGATGCGGGGCGGCGGGAAGGTCTACCCCTCGGCGAGGAAACGCAGCACCGCCTCGTTGAGCTGCTTCGCGCACTCGGCCATCACCAGGTGCGCGCCGTAGGCGAGGATGAGGAGGCGCGCGTTCGGGATCTCGTCCGCGAGCTCGCGGTGGAACTTCGGCGGCGTGAGCTGATCGTGACGGCCGCAGATCACCAGCGTGGGCTGCCGGATCTGGCGCAGTCGGTCCACCGTGTCGTGCTGCAGGCAGGCGTCGCACTGGCGCATGAAGACGCCGGGCTCGATCGGCAGCCCGCCGCCGGGGAAGCTCGAGGCCATCGCGTCCACGAGGTCGCTCTGCTCGAGCGTCTCGTCGCGGAGCGTCCAGAGCAGGCGCTCGCGCACCATCACGCCGGGCCCGAGGTCGTGCTGCGCCATCTCGCGCCACTTCTCGAGCAGGAGGCGGCGCTTCGCGTCCGGGCGCGCATACGTGCCGACGAGGATCAGCTTCTCCACGCGCTCCGGATGGCGCAGCGCCAGCTCCTGCGCCGTCATGCCGCCGAGGAATGCGCCGAGGACGTGTGCGCGGCGGATCTTCAGCGCGTCGAGCAGGCCGGCGAGATCGTCCGCCAGGTCGGCCGTGGTGAACGGGCCGCCCGGGTCCTCGCTCTCGCCGACGCCGCGGTTCTCGTAGATCAGGGTGCGGTGCTGCGGCGCGAAGTCGGGGACCTGGAGCGCGAGCCAACCCTTGCACGAGCCCGCCATCCCCATCACCAGCACGAGGGGCGTGCCGGGAGAAGTCCCGTGCCCTTCGTAGTAGACCTTCCGGCCGGAGACGGTGGCGAGCGGCACGGCGGGATTCTACTCCCGCGGCCCGGACTCGGGCGGCCTTTCAGCGCGACAGGCGCTTGAGGTCGGACAGCACGCCCTTGGCGACGGCCTTCAGCGTCTCGAACACGCCTTCGCCGGTCTGGGCCTTCGCCTCGAAGTCGGGGACGTTCGCCGGGTTGAGCAGGCGCTTCATCTCCGCGAGCGGCGCGGCGTTCGGCAGGTCGCGCTTGTTGTACTGGACCACGAACGGAATCTTCTCGAGCTCGTAGCCCTGCTCTTTCAGGTTGATGCGCAGGTTGTCCATGCTCTCGAGGTTGGCTTCCATGCGCTCGATCTGGCTGTCGGCCACGAAGACGACGCCGTCGACACCCTTCAGGATGAGCTTCCGGCTGGCATCGTAGAAGACCTGACCCGGCACGGTGTACAGGTGGAAGCGCGTCTTGAAGCCGCGGATCTGGCCGAGCGCGAGCGGCAGGAAGTCGAAGAACAGCGTGCGCTCGGTCTCGGTCGCGAGCGAGATCATCTTCCCCTTCAGCTCGGGGTTCGTCTTCGTGTAGATGTGCTGGAGGTTGGTCGTCTTGCCGCACAGACCGGGCCCGTAATAGACGATCTTGCAATTGATCTCGCGCGAGGAGTAGTTGATGAACGACATGGGTCCAGCTCAGTCGGCGAAGAGGTTGTCGATGTCGTCGTCGGTGATGTCGGCGAAGGGGCTCTGGGCCGAGGAGCCATCCGCTTCGGCGCGCTTGCGCACGTCGTCGAAGACCTTCTCGAGCTCGCCGCCGGCCTTCTTGACGCGCAGGCGCACGAGGCCGAGCGAGCTGCGCTCGTCGAAGATCACGACCAGGATCATGCGGCGCGCGACCGTGGTGATGTGCAGGTTGTCGCGCAGGCCCTGGTGGAAATGAATCGGGAAGTCTTCCTCGCCGATGATCTTGGCGAGGCCGCCGGTGGCCGCGATGCTGCCGGCCGTGAGCGAGGCGAGGCTGGTGCTGTCGATGCCGCGCACCTCGCCCGCCTCGGCGATCAGCTGGCCGTTCTTGTCGACCACGAAGACGCCCTTGGCGTTGGCCTCGCGGACCAGGCGACCGATCACGGTGAGGATCCGGCGGTGATCCTCTTCGTAGAGCACCAGCTGGCTATCCATCATGCTCGGTCTCGGCCCCGCCTTCGTCGGCAAGAAAACGCGTAAGAGCGCGTCCCCGAAGGCTCGGCCAAGCTACCCCCCCGCGCCGGGGGCAGCAACCGCGGACCCTCGGCTCGCACTCGAATCGGCCCGCCGAGAGCCGAGCTTGAGCTTGTTAGAGATCGCGTCGATTTGCGAGCGAACGCCCCACCGTGACGTGGTCCGCATACTCGAGATCGCCGCCGAGCGGCATACCGTAGGCGATCCGCGTGACGCGCACGCCGGCCGGACGCAGGCGCTCCGCGATGTAGTGCGCGGTGGCGTCACCCTCCGCATTCGGGTTCGTGGCGAGCACCACTTCCTTCACGCCGCCCGCGCCCACGCGCGCCTCGAGCTCCGCGATGTGCAGCTCGCGCGGGCCGACGCCGTCGATCGGCGCGATCGCGCCGCCGAGCACGTGGTAGCGGCCGTGCCAGCCGCCGCTGCGCTCGATCGAGGCGCGATCCGCCGGCTCCTCCACCACGCAGATCGCGGACGCGTCGCGCTTCTCGTCGCGGCAGATCCCGCACGGCGACGCCTCGGTGAGGTCGAAGCAGATCTCGCAGAGCACGATCTCGCGCTTCACGCGCCCGATGGCCTCGGCGAGCTCGGTGACCTGCGTCTCGGGCGCCGACAGCAGGTGGAAGGCGAGGCGCGTCGCCGACTTCTCGCCGATGCCCGGCAGGCGGCGCAGCTGGTTCACGAGGCGCTCGATCGGCGGCGGAGTCTTCAACTTCCTACGGGCCCTCGCCGCCGAGCGGCTTGATCTCGAGGATCTCGCCCTGGAGGATCTCGAGTGCCTGGTTCACGGCCGGGTGATTCAGCGCCTCCTGGCGCCGCCGCTGCGCGAGCGGGTCGGGGCCCGTGGCGCGCGGCGCGGCCTCGCTCGCGGCGCCGTCGGCCTCGAGCACGACGCGGAGCGCCTGGCCGAAGAAACGCTCGACCACGGCCGTGAGCTCGCCGAGCCGCGCCTCGAGCCGGCGCACCGCGATCGCGGAGGGCAGCACGATGCGCAGCGTCTCGCCGGTGCGCGTCACGAGCCGGCCGCCCTCGAGCGCGGCGAACAGGCCGCGGTTCGCCTCCTGCGCGAAGCTGCGCAGGCGGTCGAAGACGGCGGGCAGGGGGGTGTCGCCGGCGGGCTCGCCGAGCTCGGGCTCCGGCTCGGACGGCGCGACGAGGACGGGTGCCGGCGGTGCGGGCGGCGCCAGCTCCGTCCTCTTGCCTTCGCTCGCTCCGCTCGCTGCGCGCCGGGCTTCGCCCGGCTTGCTTCCACCGCCGCTTCCACCGGGTCCTTTTTCGCCGCCGCTGCCGCCCGCGAGGCGTCGCTCGAGACCGTCGATGCGCGTGAGCAGCTCCTCGATCTTGTCGCCGGGCGCGAGCGTCGCGCAGCGCACCACGGCCATCTCGAGCACGGCGAACGGGTCGGGCGCCCAGGCGAGATCCTCCTGCTCGCGCAGCAGCGCGCGGAACATGCGCCGCAGCCGCGCCTCCTCCGCGCGCGCGGCCAGCTCGCCGAGGGCGGCGACCTCCGCGTCCGCGCCCTCCACGAGCCCGCGCCCCGGCGCGATCCGCAGCACGACCAGGTCGCGGAACGTGCCGAGCAGCGCCTCGCCGAGCCGCTTCGCCTCGATGCCGCGCTCCCACGCCCGGCGGCAGGCCTCGAGCGCCGCGGCTGCGTCGCCGTCCACGCAGGCCGTCGCGATCGCCGTGAGCAGCGAGCGGTCGATCAGGTCGAGCACTTCGGCGACGTGCGCGTCGTCCACCTGGCCGCCGCCGTGCGCCACGAGCTGGTCGAGCAGCGTGAGCGCGTCGCGCAGCGAGCCATCGCCGGCGCGCGCGACCGCGAGCAGGCTCGCCTCGGTGACGCGGATCTTCTCGGCGTCCGAGATCGCGCGCAGGCGCCCGGCCACATCGGCCGTCGGGATGCGGCGCAGGTCGTAGCGCTGGCAGCGCGACTGCACGGTGTACGGGACCTTGTCCGGGTCCGTGGTGCAGAACACGAACAAGCTCTTCGGCGGCGGCTCCTCGAGCGTCTTGAGCAGCGCGTTGAACGCCGCCGTCGAGAGCATGTGGACCTCGTCCACGATGAAGATGCGCCACTTGCCGGGGGCGGCCGCGTAGCGCACCGACTCGATGATGTCGCGTACGTCGTCGACGCCCGTGCGGCTCGCGGCGTCCATCTCCTGCACGTCGGTCGAGGTGCCGTTCTGGATCGCGCGCACCGACTCGTCGTCGGGCGCGGGCGTGTCGGTGGGCCCCTTCTCGGCGTTCAGGCAGCTCGCGACGATGCGGGCGAGCGTCGTCTTGCCCGTGCCGCGCGGGCCGGTCAGCAGGATGGCGTGGGGGATGCGGCCGGAGCGGATCGCGTTGCGCAGCGGCGTGGTGACGTGCGCCTGGCCCGTGACTTCGTCGAAGCTCTGGGGCCGCCACTTCCGCGCGAGGACCTGGTAGGTCAATCAGGGGCCTTCCGGGTGCGACTGGAGAATGCGGCGAGGGAAGACCGCAGGGCGCCCCCGACCACCGCCGGATCTCCGCTGCCGCTGCTTCCTTCCGGACCTGACGGGGTTCACGAAGGGCCGACCCGGCCGGGACCCTGCGGTCCTGCCTCGCCGCAGGCGGGGAACCTAGGAGACTGACCCAGGCCGCGCACCCCGATCGAGCCGCCGCTCCCGGGCCTCGGCCTCGACGTAGTAGCGGCGCCTGACGAGCCCGGCGGCGGCGGCCTCGTCGACGTAGGCGATCACCTCGGGATGGAGCTGGAGCACGGAGGCGGGCGCCGACGCCGTCACGGGGCCCTCGACCGTCGCCGCCACCGCGCCCGCCTTGGCGCCGCCGGTCGCGATCCAGAGGCAGGCCCGCGCCTCGAGAATCGTGCCGAGGCCCATGGTGATGGCGAGGCGGCGTTCGCGGACCACCGGCGGCAGGTCCGCTCGATTCGCCGCCAGCGTCTCGTCGGAGAGGGTCTTCACGCGCGTGCGGCTACCGAGCGAAGAGCCGGGCTCGTTGAAGCCGAGGTGCCCGTTCACGCCGAGACCGAGAAGCTGGAGGTCGATGCCGCCCGCCGCCCGCAGCTCCGCCTCGTAGGCGCGCGCCGCGTCCCCGAGGTCGGGCCGCATCACGTCCGGCAGATGCAGCGAGCCGGGACGCAGGTTCGTGCGCGATTGGAGCTGCTCGCGCACGAAGCGGTGGAAGCTCCCCGGCTGGTCGGGCGCGACCCCGACGTACTCGTCGAGCAGGAAGCCGGTGACCGCCGCGAACGAGAGGCCTTCCGCCTCGTGGAGGCGGACGAGCTCGTCGTAGAGCGGGAGCATCGTCCGGCCCGTGGCGAGCCCGAGCACGCAGGCCGGCTTCGCGCAGATCGCGTCGGCGACCCGGCGCGCGGCCAGCCGGTACAGCTCGGCCGTGGGCTCGATCACCACTCGCATGACGGGCTCCTCGTGCGTCTAGAATAGGCGCGCACCCGCTCCGCAGGAGCGAGCCGCCGGAGGAAGCCATGGCACGCAAGGTCGCATTCGTCACGGGCGCGAGCCGGGGGATCGGAAAGGCGTGCGCGCTGCATCTCGCGCGCGCCGGCTTCGACGTGGCGGTGACCGCACGCACGGTGAACGAGGGCGAGGAGCGCGAGCACTCCTCGACGCTGCACGCCTCGAACACCAAGCCGCTGCCCGGCAGCCTCTCGGCGACGGCGGCGTTGGTCGAGGCCACCGGCGTGCGCGCGCTCGCGCTGCCGGCCGATCTGCTCGACCGCGCCTCGCTGGCCGCGGCCGCGACCACCGTGCTCGAACGCTGGGGGCGCGTGGACGTGCTGGTGCAGAACGGCCGCTACATCGGCCCCGGCCACATGGACCGCTTCCTCGAGACGCCGCTCGAGCTGCTCGAGAAGCAGCTCCAGGCGAACGTGCTCGCGCCGCTGCTGCTCGCGAAGCTCGTGCTGCCCGGCATGCTCGAGCGCGGCGAGGGGCGGATCCTCGACATCACGTCCGCGGCCGCCTACGGCGATCCGCCGCGCGCGGCGGGCGAGGGCGGCTGGGGCATGGGCTACGGCCTCTCGAAGGCCGCCTTCCAGCGCGTCGCCGGCTTCCTGTCCGTCGAGCTCGGCGAGCGCGGCGTCCTGTGCGTGAACCTCCAGCCCGGGCTGATCCGCACCGAGCGTCTCGACGCGGACATGGGCGAGTTCGGCTTCAAGGGCGGGGCGCCGCCCGACGTGATGGGCGCGGTGGTCGCCTGGTTCGCGACGAAGAAGGAGGCCTTCGGCTACAACGGCGAGACCATCGAGGCGCAGTACTTCTGCCACGACCACAAGCTGCTGCCCGACTGGGAGGGGCCGTGGGTCGGCCCGGCCGCCGCCACGAAGTACGAGCTCGCGGGCGCGAAGCTCGCCGAGCTCGAGGAGCGCCGCCGCCGCGAGCTCGGCCTCTTGTAGCAAGCGAAGCGCGCAGTGAGCCCACGCGAGGCCTCGCCTCGCGTGAGGCGAACGGAGTCACGACAGCTGGAGACACTGGCCGACCGCATCCTCGCCTCGGAGCGCACGCTCGTGCGCGAGCTCGCGGCGCTGCGCTTCGGCGCGCCGGTGACGCACGTCTACAACCCGCTCGAGTACGCGCATCGGCCGCACGCGGCGTATCTCCGCCGCTACGCGCGCACGCCGCTCGCGGTGCTCTACTTCGGCATGAACCCCGGGCCGTTCGGGATGACGCAGACCGGCGTGCCCTTCGGCGAGATCGCGCACGTACGCGACTGGCTCGGCATCGAAGCCGAGGTCGAGAAGCCGCGGCGGGAACACCCGAAGCGGCCGGTCGAAGGCTTCGCGTGCCGGCGCAGCGAGGTATCCGGCGCGCGGCTCTGGGGCGCGATCCGCGCGCACTACGAGAAGCCGGAGCGCTTCTTCCGGCGCTCGTTCGTCGCGAACTACTGTCCCCTCGTGTTCATGGAGGCGAGCGGCCGGAACCGCACGCCCGACCAGCTGCCGGCGCACGAGCGCGAGGCGCTGTTTCGTGCCTGCGACGACGCGCTGCGCCGTCTCGTGGCGCTGCTGCGTCCGGCGCGCGTCATCGGCATCGGCCGCTTCGCCGAGGCGCGCGCACGGCACGCGCTCGAGGGCGCGGACATTCCGATCGGCGCCGTCCTGCACCCGAGCCCGGCCAGCCCCGCCGCGAACCGCGACTGGGCCGCGCAGGCGAAGCGCGAGCTCGCACGGCTCGGCGTCTGCGAGGGGGAGGGCGTGTGAGGCTCTGGCGCGCGCTCGGCGCGGTGCTCGGCACGCTGGCGCTCGCCCTCGCCTGGGTGTTCGGGCCGCTCGTCTTCGCGACCTTCTCGGCCGACACGGACGAGAAGGTCGTGGCCCTGACCTTCGATGACGGCCCGTACCCGCCGTACACGGAGGCCCTGCTCGACGTGCTCGAGAGCAACGGGGTCCACGCCACCTTCTTCGTCACCGGCGAGCATCTCGCGGCTCACCGCGAGCTGGGCGAGCGGATGATCCGAGCCGGGCACGCCGTCGCGAACCACTCGTGGGACGATGCGGTGCTCGCGTTCACCGCGCCGGTCGGCATCCGCGACCGCATCGAGCGCACCGACCAGCTGCTGCGCGAGATCGGCTGGCAGGGTCCGATCGATTTCCGCGCTCCGCGCGGCATGGTCGGTCCGGCGACGCTGTTCTGGCGCTGGCGCGAGGGCCACCGGCACGTGCTCGGCACGCCCGTCGGCGACTGGCTCCCGCCCGGGGGTCGCGACCGCGACTGCGCGATGCCGCTCGAGCTCGGCTGCCCGACGCAGGACGCCGACGTGATCGAGGCGCGCCTGCTCGCGGCGGCAAAGCCCGGCGCGATCCTCATCGTGCACGACGGCTTCGACGGCGGCCCCGGCGCCGACCGCTCGGGCAGCGTCGAGGCCGTGCGGCGCGTGATCCCGAAGCTGCGCGCCGAGGGCTACCGGTTCGCGACCGTGCCCGAGCTGCTGGACGGAGTCCGGTGAGCCGCAAGCTCCGCGTGCTCGTGCTGATGCATCGCGACTTCGTGCCGCCGGCCTCGCTGAAGGGCCTGTCCGACGGAGAGGTCGACCGCATCAAGAGCGAGATCGACGTGACCGAGGCGCTGCGCCTGCTCGGCCACGAGGTGCACGAGCTCGGCGTGCACGACGAGCTGCGCCCGCTGCGCGCAGCGCTCGAGGAGCTCCGCCCGGAGCTCGTCTTCAACCTGCTCGAGGAGTTCCAGGACCAGGTCGTCTTCGACCAGCACGTGGTGGCCTTCCTCGAGCTGATGCGCGTGCCGTACACCGGCTGCAATCCGCGCGGCCTCACCCTTGCGCGCGACAAGGCGCTCTCGAAGATGGTGGTGGCCCATCACCGCGTGCGCGTGCCGCGCTTCGAGACGTTCCGGCAGGGCCGGGCGGTGCGCCGGCCGAAGCGGCTCTCGTTCCCGCTGATCGTGAAGTCGTTGGTGGCCGAGTCGTCGGTGGGCATCTCGAAGGCCTCGCTGGTGCGCGACGACGAGGCGCTCGCCGAGCGCGTGCGCTTCGTGCACGAGTGGATCCACACCGACGCGATCGCGGAGGAGTTCGTGCCCGGCCGCGAGCTGTACGTCGGCGTGCTCGGGAACGAGCGCATGACCGTGCTGCCGCCGCGGGAGCTGGTGATGAAGAGCGTGCCGGGCGAGCCGTTGATCGCCACCGAACGAGTGAAGCACAGCCTGCGCTACCAGGAGGCGCGCGGCGTCCAGCTGGTCTTCCCGAGCGAGCTGCCCGAGGGCGTGGCGGCGCGGCTCGCGCGCGAGAGCCGGCGCGTCTACCAGGCGCTCTCCCTCGACGGCTACGCGCGCATCGACTGGCGCCTGCGCGACGACGGGCAGCTCTACTTCCTCGAGGCGAACCCGAACCCCGAGATCGCCCGCTTCGAGGAGTTCGCGAGCGCCGCCGAAGCCGCGGGCCTCGACTACGAGGCGCTGATCCAGCGACTCGTGAGCCTAGGCCTCGCACGCGCCACGGCGGAGGGCTAAGAAAGGGAGGCGCGGGCGGCGGATGGGCCGCCTCGCTGCAAGAGAAGGGAGAGAATCACATGCGAATTCCTCGTCTCGTCGTCGCTCTGGTCTTGGTCCTCGCTGCGGCTACGCCCGCCCTCGCCGCCGGCAAAGCCGTCGACCTCGTCGCTGCCGGCCGCACGCTCAGTGGGCCCGGCACGGCGAACCTCGGCACGGGCGCGCAGCTCCGTGTGCACACCGATCCCGGGGCGGGCACCGACGTGTGCGTGACGCTCGCCAACTCCGGACGAGAGCCGGTGACGCTGACGCTGACCGGCGACACCACGCCGTCGATCGTCGTCAACCCCGGAGATGTTCGGGCGCAATGCGTGGACAACGTGCAGTTCGTGGACGTGATCTGCTCCGGCGCGAACAACTGCAGCGCCCAGTGGCGCGTGGACCTCAACTAGCTCAACGGCGTCCCGTCCGGCGCAGCGGCTGGAAGGCGTGCTCGAACACGTAGTCCGCGACGCGCGCGGCCCTGCGCGATGCCCTCGGTCTTGTCGAACGCCCAGTGGATGCCGAGGTAGATGCGGCTCTGGCCGTTCTCCTCCTCGGCCTGCGAGAGCGAGCGTGAAGCTGCGCGGCAGCAGCGGGCGCGGGTTGCCCTGGTTGTCGAGCGTCACGCCGTTGAACTCGTCCGAGACGAACGTGAAGGCGATGGCGTCGGTGCCGATAGAAGCGGCGCAGCGTCTCGAACAGCGCGCCGCCGAAGCCGGCGTGGCCCGACGGATACGCGGGGAAGGGCGGCGTGAAGTTCGGCCGCGACGAGGTTGCTGGCCGGCGCGCCGAGCGGCGAGAAGGTCGGATCGCCGAGCGTGTCGTCGGTTGCCGTCGCCGAGACCGGTCGGCCCGGTGCCCGGATCGGACTCGCGGATGCCCGTGACCGGGCGCCAGAACTCGTAGTAGTACTTCGACTCCCAGATCGCGATGCCCGCGTCGGCCATCGCGATGTTCACGAGCGCGAGCAGCCGCGCGAGTCGCCATCAGGTCGGAGCCGCTGCTGCTTCGCGATCAGCACCGCGATCTGGTTGTAGAGGCGCGGCGGCGCGCACAGGCTCGGCGTGCCGTCGTAGGCCCAGTAGATGCCCGACGTGGGTCTGGTCGTCGCTGCGCTAGCGTCGGCGTGACGATGCCGTCGCCGCCGAGCGCCGTCACCTCGTCGAAGGCGGCGGTGTACTCGGCGCTGTCGAGCGCGGGCGGCGGCGGCACGCGGAACTGGTCGGCGGACGCGAGCACGAACGGCGTCACCTCGCCCCAGTGCGCGCCGAGCGCGACGGGGAGCTGGCTGATCGGATCCTGCCGCCAGACGCCCGGCGCGTCGCCCGGCACGTAGTCGGTGCCCAGCAGCGGCTCCGGCGTGCTGCGAGCCGTCGTTCGCGCGGAGCGCGAGGATGGCCGCGGCGGCGCGGCGTCCGAGCGCGCACGCCCTCGGTCTTCGCGCGCCGGTCGCGCACCTGGGCCAGGTCCGCGGCGAGCGCGGCGTCGAAGCTCGTCGTCTGCGACGGGAAACAGCGCGACCAGCGTGTCGTGCGCCGGCCTGCGCGATCGCCGCCTTCAGCGACGGGTCGGAGTCCACGCGCCCGAGGCGCGTGTAGCTCTCGTAGCCGCCGGCCGATCGCGTTCAGCGCGTCGAAGATCGCGATGTGCACGATCGCCATCGCGCGGCTCGCGCGGCCCGGGCCGAGCTGCTCCTTGGCCCCTGCGTGGTCGGCGCCGCTCGCGTCGATCGCGATCTGGTTCCAGCGCAGCAGCCAGCTCACGGAGCCGGCGGACGGCGCGGGCCCGGGGCGGTGCCGGAAGTCGCCGGCGAGCGCGGCCGCTCCGACGGTGAACGGGGCCAGGGCCAGGACCGAGATCAGCTGCTTCCGCGTGTGCTCCCAACGCATCGGACCCTCGGCGCGTCGCCCCATCCGTCCCGAGCGCTGGGTCCATTCTGCGACATCCGGGCGCTGCCGGCGCGTGAGTGGGGTCACCAGTCCCCGGCGGCGCGGCCGGTTGCTAGCCTGCCGGCCCCTCGCGGAGAGGTGCCAGAGCCTGGTTGAATGGGCCTGACTCGAAATCAGGTGTAGGCGCAAGCCTACCGGGGGTTCGAATCCCTCCCTCTCCGCCAACTTGGGCGTCCTAGCTGCAAGCCCTCGCGACCCTGGCTTCTGCCGTCGGAGGCACGTTGGAAGCAGCTGCCTGCGGCGAACACGTCCAGGCTTGAGCTTCGAACCTGAGGGTCGGGGGTTCGAATCCCTCCCGGCGCGCCAGTGAATCCGCGACGTTGTGCGACTCGTCGCTGCGGTGCCCGAAGGCGAAGGACCGTCCGGGCCCGCGCCGAAGTCGGCGAAGGAGAGGTCCCGCTCGTCCTCGCGCATGGCATGCGCGTAGGTGCGCAGCATGAACGCGGGATCCTGGAGGCCGAGCACCTCGCCGACCCACCGCACGCTCTTCGCAGCCTGGAGCGCGAGCGTTGCCCAGGTGTGGTGCGTCGAGTGGAGCTCGAGCGGGCGCACGCCCTGCTTCTTCGCGCGGCGGCGCAGGAGATGCCAGCCCGCTCAACGTTGCGCGGCTCCAGTGCCGTCCCGGCCTCGCTGGGGAACAGCCACTCGGGCTCGGGCCGTCCGAGCGCGAGTGCCTCGCGGGCCGCAGAGGCGCGAAGAGTCTCGATCTCGGCCACGAGAGCCGGGCGTCATTGGGATACGGCGCGCACGGCGCTCATCGCGGCGCCGATGGAAGCGAGGAGAGCACCAGATCCATCCGCGCTCGCGTGCTGATGGTGGACCGGCTCGAGCACCCGCGCAGGCGGGAGGCCGCGAATGGTGCTCGTCATCGAGCCTCAACGGGTGGCACCATGCGGCTCGGTCCGACCAACGTAGCTCCCCTCGAAGGGAACCATCGGTCCCTCATGCGCAGCGCCGGGAATTCGATCAGTGTGCCCATGAGGATCCCGAAGCAAACGATTCCCGCCACGTAACTCAGGATGTAGACGAACCAGTTCCAGTGAACTCCGAAGGCACGGGCGATCAAGGGAATGGTCAATGCTACCCACAACAAGTGCCAGAGGTAGATGGAGTACGAGTGAGTACCGAGGTACGCCAGGGCGGCCGAAGCGCCGCGATCAGCGACTGCGGTGGTCAGTAGGCTGACCATGAGGAGGCCACTGCCGATGTAGACCAGGGTCAATCCAACCGTGCCGATGAAGGGCGTCGTTTCCAGCGGAAACAGGAAGGGCGGCACCAGTAGGAGCATGCCAGAAACACACAACGCCACTCTGTGATGCACCGCCAGGCTCATGAATCGGTCCGTGTGGTAGTGATACAGATACGAGACGAAGACCCCTGCAAACAGAGAATCGATCCGAAGGTGAGACGGGTAGAAATTGGTGTACTCATCGAACGGTTCACCACTCAAAGTGAGGATTCGAAGCGCGAGACACGAGAACGCAATGACCAGAAAGGCCTTGGGGATCACGCGAAACGGATTCGACTCGGCACGGCGTAAGGAGAGGAGCAACAGCGAGAACACCAAGAACAAATAAAAGTGCTCCTCCACCGCCAATGACCAGGTGTGAACCCAGATTCCGTGTCGGTAGTTCTGGAAGAACAGGAGCTCAGCAACGAGCTGACTGGTTTGCAGAGGTGAGTGCATCGCCGAACGAAGCACCATAGTCGTGGCTATGAGAAACCAGAAGGCAGGATAGATTTTGAAGCCGCGGCGGATGAGAAAACGCTTGGCGGAAATGCGTCCGAACTTCTGATGCTCCTTGAACAGAAGCCCTGAGACAAGGAATCCACTCAGGACGAAGAACAGATCGACACCGACCCAGCCGCCACGATTCCAGATGACGGAAACATTGTGAAAGAGGGGACTCAAGTCCGGCGGACACAGAGCGATGTGTCTTCCGAGGACGAGGAGGACGGCCAGCGCCCGCAGGATATCGAGGGCCTTCGCACGATGCATAATGGTTGGGCCTCTGTTTGCCGGTAGGTCTGCTGGCGCTCTAGGCGCTCACGCCCCTAAGCCGAAAGCCCAGGGCGAATCGATGTCGGCGCCCGGCATGAAGAACCATCGGATATCGTAGAGCACGTGCGTGGGTCGTCTG
This sequence comes from uncultured delta proteobacterium, assembly GCA_963716895.1. Taxonomy (GTDB): domain Bacteria; phylum Myxococcota_A; class UBA9160; order UBA9160; family UBA6930; genus JBFIYM01. The sequence goes on along the minus strand of CAVQUJ010000006.1, from coordinate 254,701 downwards.
CTTCGCGCGCCCCCGACGTAGATATTGCGGTGACGCTCGAGAAGAACACCCACTTCGAGGGCGTGGCGCTCGTCTACTGCCCGCCGCGCCGCCTCTCGGAGCGGATCCCGGGCTGCAAGGGACAGGCGCACACGACGTTCCCTTCCGGGCACTTCTCACCCAGGAGGAGCAGGGACCCCTGCTCGCGAAGTCGTGCGGGACTTCATGCAGGCGAACCCCCCGCCGGCGTAGGGCCGCCGACGTCGGGCTCCGGGGCACGACCTACCGGCGCTCCGCGACGGCGCCTTTTCGAGGCTCCTGTGCTCTAATTGTCGGGGCGGAGGCGGACGTTGGAGATCTGGCTGGCGCTCTCTGGGGTCGTCGGTGGGCTCTGCATGGGCCTCATCGGAGTCGCCGTATCGCGCCTGCCCCGGACGCCGATCCGCCCGATCCTCTATGCCTTCCTCTGCTCCGGCGTGCTGTGGGCCGTCGGCGACCTGATCGCCTCGGGCGCCACGGGTGCCGGCTGGAAGGAGGCCGGCCTCGTGATCCTCTACACGGGCGCGATCACGCTGCCCGCGCTGTGGTGGCTGGTCGCACTGCGCTGGGCCGACGATGTGGAAGCCGGGCTTCCGATGCGTGCCCCGGTCTGGCGCTGGCTGCCGCTCGGCTGGGCGACCGCCATGTGGCTCGTGATGATCACGAACCCCTGGCACGGCGCGTTCCTCACGCCGGTCATCGGGGGTCACAACATCTACCACCCGCTCTGGTATGCGATGGCTCTGCCCAACTACGCCCTGATCCTGGCCAGCCTCGGCGTCGAGCTCGAGGTGGCCCGGCGGGTGGCGCGCCGCGAGGTGCGACGCCAGGCGAGCTTCATGATCGCCGCCAGTGGCTTCATGTTGCTCTGCAACGCGCTCTACGTGAGCGGGCTGGTGGAGCTGAACGCGACCGTCGTCTCGCTGTCTGCCTCGAGCGCGCTGCTGCTCGTCGGCATGGCGCGGGAGGGTCTGTTCGGCGTGCTGCCAGCCGCGTTCTCGGCGATCGCGGCCGGGCACCCGGACGGCCTCGTGGTCGTCGGGCCCGATCGGCGCGTCCGCTATGCGAACGGGCGGGCGCACGAGCTGCTGGCGCCCTTCGCGCCGAGCCCCAACCTGCGGATCCTCGAGGCCTTCCAGAACGCCGGGCTGGTGACGGAGGTCGACGACGGGGGCGAGCTCGGCAGCGATGAGCTCTGGTGGGAACGGCTCGCGAGCCCCGTGGGCCTGACCGTCCGGATGACCGGCGGCAACCGCTGGCTTCACCTGGGCGCGACGCCGGTTCAGGGCCGCGGGCGCGGCGAGCGTGGTTACTGCCTCCGCATCGGCGATGCAACCGCGCGCAAGCGGGCCGAGCTGCAGGCCGCGCAAACCCGCCGGCTGGAGAGCGTCGCTTCGTTGGCACGCACGGTCTCGCGCGACTTCCAGGGCGTCTTCGCGATCGTCCAGGTCAACGCCGAGCTGCTTGCAGCCGAGGAGCAGCGCGACCTTCGGGCCCAGCGCATGCTCTCGCGCATCGTCGAGGCGGCGAGCTACGGCAGCGACATGGCCTACCAGCTGCAGCTCCACACCGGCACGGCCGACACGGCTCGCGTCGCGCTCGAGCTGGCGGAGATCGTCGAGGAGACCTGCGAGATGGTCGAAGACGAGCAGCCCGAGGGCGTCACGATCGTCCACCAGCGGGCCGAGCGGCTGCTCCCAGTCGAGGCCGACCCCATCCAGATCCGTCACTGCATCTTCAACGTGCTCGTGAACGCGACCGAGGCGACGAGTCGAGTGGGCGGCGAGGTCCGCGTGTCGACGGGAGAGCGGCGCCTCGACCCGTCCAAGGCCACCGGCCTGGTGTCCGGACGCGAACAGCCTCCGGGCGACTTCGCCTACGTGGAGATCCGGGACGAAGGCGGCGGCATGAATTCCGAGACCGAGGAGCGCGCCTTCGAACCCTTCTTCAGCACCCGGGGCAAGGACCGCGGAAACGGCCTGTCGACCGTGCTCGGCATCGCCCGGGCGCACGCCGCACCGGTCGCACTCTCGAACGAGCCGGGACGTGGCTGCACCTTCACCCTCTACTTCCCGCTCGCGCGCACCTAGAAGCAACGCCCACCGCGCTGCCTTTCGCGACTGCGTTGCTGAAGTCGACAATCTCACTTGTGCCGCGGTCTCTAGGACCTGGTGGGTCGAGTGCTCCTTGCCACGCCGCGCTTTGACCGAGGTAGCTGCGCGCGAGCACGTCGCTCCATGTGCCGACGCTGCTCGCTTGGGCGATCGCTGCACGCCTCTATCCCCCTCTCAGAAGTACCCTCCCGGACACAGAGAGCCCTTCACCACCGGAGAGCAACGTGACGAGCCACACGCACAAGAGCGTCCTGCGCGGCCCCGATCGCATCGAGACGCGGAAGCGCGGGATCTGGCTGCTCAAGAACCCCGCCACCAACAAGGGACTGGCCTTCAGCCGCCGAGGAGCGGGATCGCTGCGGGCTGCACGGCCTGCTGCCCGCGGCGGTCCAATCGATCGAGCAGCAGGTGGAGCTGGAGCTCGAGCACATCCGCGAGAAGGGCAGCGATCTCGAGCGCTACATCGGACTCGTCGGGCTGCTCTACCGCAACGAGGTGCTCTTCTACCGGCTGCTCGTGGAGAACCTCGCCGAGCTGATGCCCATCGTCTACACGCCGACCGTGGGAGAGGCGTGCCGCCGCTTCTCCCACATCGTCCGCGACATGCGCGGGATCTGGCTGACGCCGGACGACATCGACCGCATTCCCGACCGCCTGCGCAACTATCCGCTATCAGGACATCCGGCTGATCGTGGTCACCGACAACGAGCGCATCCTCGGCCTCGGCGACCAGGGGGCCGGCGGCATGGGGATCCCGGTCGGCAAGCTCGCCCTCTACGTAGCGGGCTCCGGCATCCATCCCTCGAAGGTGCTGCCGATCAGCCTCGACGTGGGCACGAACAACGCGGAGCTGCTCGAAGATCCCCTCTACATCGGTCACCGCGCGCGCCGCATCTCGGGCGAGGCCTACGACGCCTTCATCGAGGCCTTCGTCGCGGGCGTCCGCGAGGTGTTCCCGCGCGCGGTCGTTCAGTGGGAGGACTTCCACAAGCGCAACGCGTTCCGGCTCCTCGAGAGGTACCGCCGACGACTTCCCTGCTTCAACGACGACATCCAGGGCACCGCGGGCGTGACCGTCGGCGGGCATCCTGGCGGCACTGCGCCTCACCGGACGACCCGTTCGCGAGCAGCGCGTCGTCTTCATCGGGGCCGGCGAGGCCTGCACCGGAATCGCGAGCCTGCTCGCGGCCGCGATGCGCGAGGAGGGCGCCGACACGCGACGAGATCCATGCCTCTCGATTCGCGTTCGACAGCCGGGGCTTGCTGCGCGAGGGCGGCGTCGGTGTCGGGCGAGCACAAGCGCGCGCTCGCTGGCGAGCCGCGCGCTGCTCGCCCGCTTCGGCCTGGACGGCCTCGAGCATCCCACGCCCGAAGACGTGATCCGCCGGGTGAAGCCGACGATCCTGGTGGGCGCCACGGCCACGCCCGGGACGTTTCGTCGCGAGCATGATCGAGGAGATGGCGAAGCACGTCGAGCGGCCGATCGTGATGCCGCTGTCCAATCCCACCAGCAGGCGGAGTGCACGCCCGAAGAGGCGATCCGCCTGGAGCGGCGGGCGCGCCCTGGTCGCGACGGGCAGCCCCTTCGCCGACGTGGTGCACGACGGGCGTCCGCCACGTGATCGGCCAGGCGAACAACGTCGTTCGTCTTTCCCGGCGTCGGTCTCGGATGCGGTCCTCTCGGAGATCCGCGAGATCGACGACGCGGTCTTTCTGATCGCGGCGCGCACGCTGGCCGCCTCCGTGACCGACGAACGCCTGGCGCAGGGCGCACTCTACCCGGACCCGGCGGAGCTCCGCCGCGTGAGCGCGCGGATCGCGGCCGCCGTGGTCCGCTACGCCAGTGGGAAGCGGCTGGGCCGCTACATCCCCGACGATGAGATCGATCGGGTGGTGGCGGACTCGACCTGGCATCCCGAGTACGTTCCCGTCGTCTCCGTACCGTGATCGAATCGGAGGAAGGGCCCGTGGCCGACCGACGCGACGACGCCACGGAGCGGCCGCGCTCCGAGCGGCTCACCGGGGAGGACCTCGGCTTCTGGTGGGGGGACCAGCCGCGCCAGCGCACGACGATGGCGATGCTGCTCCTGCTCGATCGCCCCCCGAACACCGCGCGCTTGCGCGCCGCCATGCAGCGCGCCGTCGACGCCGTGCCGAGGCTCCGCCAGCACGTCGTGGACGCGCCGCTCGACCTGGCGCGGCCGCGCTGGGAGGACGACCCGACCTTCGACCTCGACTTCCACATGCGGCGCTACGCCGTCTCCCACGATGACGGCGCGCCCCAGCACGCGACCCTCGAGGACCTCTTCGCGACGCTCGGGCCGATCTACGAGCGCCCCTTCGACCGCACGCGCCCGCTCTGGGAGCTGATCGAGTTCGACGGCCCCGGCGAGGGGGCCGCGCTGTTCTTTCGCCTGCACCACGGTGTCGCCGACGGGGTCGGGGGCAACGCGATCCTGGCGGCGCTGACGGACGCCACCGACGTCGTCTCGTCCGACGAGGATGCGCGCGCCGGCACGGCGCCGGACGACCGCGATCGCAGAGCGCCCGGCTCCTGGGACGAGAAGAGCCTCGGCGAGCGGCTCGTCGAGGCGCTCGGTCACCGCGCCGAGGAGGCCTGGGAGCGCGCCCGCGCGGTCGCGAGCGGTGCGCTCACCCTGGCCACGAGCCCATCGGCCTGGCTAGAGCGGCCGCGTCGTGGTGGACGTGGTGCAGAGCCTGAGCGAGCGCGCCGATCACCCATCGAGAGCTTCGGCCGCTTCCGCCATCTGACGGGCTTTCATCTGCCGTTCGAGCCGCTGCGCAAGGCCAAGGCCCATCTCGGCGGCCAGATGATCGACGTCATGCTCGCGGCGGTCGCCGGCGCCTTCGGCGCATGGCACCGGGCCCACGGCTACTACGAGGCCAGCGAGGTGATGACGCTCGTGCCGATCAACCTGCGTCCGCGCAGCGCGCAGGGTCTCGATGCCGGCCTCGGCAACCGCGCCACGGGACTGATGGTGAAGCTGCCCATCGGAGCGAGCGACCCGATTGCGCGCTTCGGCGAGATCCACGCGCGGGTCGTCGAGCGCAAGGGGCACCCGGCCATAGAGCAGCTCCCGAAGGTCGCCGAGGCCCTCGCCATGCTGCCGCGACCGCTCTTCCGCACCCTGTCGCTCAAGGGCAGTGAGGCCGTGCAGCTCATCGTGACGAACGTTCCCGGCATCATGCAGCCGCGCTTCGTGGCGGGCTGCCGCATCGTCGGCGGCTACCCGTTCGCGCCGCTCGCGCCGCGGTGCCCCGTGAGCGTCGCGCTCTACGGGTACGACGGCGCGCTCTACGTGGGAATCGACGCGGACGGGACGGCGATGCCGGACTACGCGGAATTCGCGAAGCTGCTCGAGGCGTCGTTTCGCGAGCTGCTCGCGGCGGCCGGGGCCGGGATCGACCCGGCCCGAACCGACGCCGACTAGACCGGGGCGGCCTCCGGTGCACCTGCCGCGGCCCTCGCCGCCGCCGCGAGCAAGCGGAGGGGCTCACGCCCACTCGCCGCAGAGGGTGAGAAGCCCATCTGCCTCGATGCGTGGATGTCGAGCCCCAGCGCGGGTCGCCGCAGCGGTCAGGTTGCGCCATGCCCCGGTTGCGCCGGGGCGCCGGCGTCCTCGGCTGGTCTGGCACGGAACGTGCGTCCGAAGATCGATGTGTTCGACGCGAGCGCGGAACGGGAGCAGATGGTGCGCGCGCACATCGCCGCGCGGGGCATCCGCGACCCGGCGGTGCTGGAGGCGTTCCGCGCCGTCCCGCGCGAGGCGTTCCTTCCGCCGGAGCTGGAGGAGTTCGCCTATCGGGACTCGGCCGCTGCCGATCGAGCACGGTCAGACCATCTCGCAGCCCTACATCGTCGCGCTGATGACGGCGGCGCTCGGGCTCGCGACCGGGCGACCGCGTGCTCGAGATCGGCACCGGATCGGGCTACGCCGCGGCGATTCTCGCCCGGATCGCGCGCGAGGTCTACACGATCGAGCGGCATCCGGCGCTGGCGAGCTGGCCGCGCGCCGCCTGGCGGAGCTGGGCTTCGCCAACGTCACGGTCCGCCACGGCGACGGCTCGCTCGGGCTGGCCCGAGCACGCGCCCTACGACGCGATCGTCGTGGCCGCCGGCGGCCCGGACGTTCCCCAAGCGCTGCTCGACCAGCTCGCTCCCGGCGGGCGGCTCGTGATGCCGGTGGGCGAGGGCCGCGAGCTCCAGAAGCTCGTGCGCGTGACGCGGCGGCGCAACGGGAGCCTCGCCAGCGAGGACCTGGGAGACGTCCGCTTCGTTCCGCTGATCGGCGCGCAGGGCTGGGAGGAAGCGGAGGCATGGCAGGGACGCACCGCGCGGCCCCCCGGTCGCCCGGCGAGCCTCGCGGCGCTGATCCGCGAAGAGGCGTCGCCGTTCGGCGAGATCGAGGGGAGCGACCTCGGCCCACTCCTCGAGCGCATCGGGGATTCGCGGCTCGTGCTGATCGGCGAGGCGAGCCACGGCACCTCCGAGTTCTACCGGATGCGCGCGGAGATCACGAAGGAGCTGATTCGCTCGACAGGGCTTCCGGCTCGTCGCGGTCGAGGCGGACTGGCCGGACGCCGCCGCGGTGGACCGCTGGGTCCAGGAGCGGCCTCCCGTCGCGGACGACACCGGCCGCATGCGGCCCTTCCAGCGCTTTCCGACCTGGATGTGGCGCAACCACGAGACGCTCGACTTCGTCGACTGGCTGCGCGCCCACAACGCCAAGACGCGCGGCGACCGAGCCGCCGGTCGCGTTCTACGGACTCGATCTCTACAGCCTCTTCACGTCGATCCAGGCCGTGCTCGACTATCTCGATCGCGTCGATCCCGCGGCGGCACGCGTGGCCCGCGCAGCGCTACGCGTGCCTCACGCCGTGGGAGGTCGATCCCGCCGCCTATGGTCGCGCGGCGCTCAGCGGGCGCTACCGCGTCTGCGAGCGCGAAGCCGTCGCGATGCTGCGCGACCTGATGGCTCGCCGGCTCGACTACGCCGAGCGCGACGGCGAGGCGGTTCTTCGACGCCGTGCAGAACGCCCGCCTGATCGCCGATGCCGAACGCTACTACCGCGCCATGTACTACGGCTCGAACGAGTCCTGGAACCTGCGCGACCAGCACATGTTCGACACCCTCCAGCGCCTGCTCGAGTTCCACGGGCCGGAGGCGAAGGCCGTGGTCTGGGAGCACAACTCGCACCTCGGAGACGCGTCCGCCACGGAGATGGGACTGCGCGGGCAGCTCAACGTCGGCCAGCTCTGTCGCGCGAAGCACGCCGCCGCGGCCTTCCTGATCGGCTTCGGCACCGACCGCGGCACGGTCGCGGCGGCCAGCGACTGGGACGCGCCGATGCAGGTGATGCAGGTACGCGCTGCACACCCGGAGAGCTACGAGCGTCTGTGTCATCGGGCGGGGGTGCCGGCCTTCTTCCTCCACCTCCGGGAGCCCGCCCGCGACGCGCTGCGCTTCGAGCTCGAGCCGCCGCGTCTCGAGCGCGCGATCGGCGTGGTGTACCGGCCCGAGACCGAGATCCAGAGCCATTACTTCCATGCCAGCCTGCCCGCGGCAGTTCGACGAGTACGTCTGGATCGACGAGACGCGCGCGGTGTGGCCAGTGATCCCGGCCGAGGGCCACGGCCTCCCGCGCGCGCATCCCTTCGCGTGGTGAGCGGCAGCCGCGCATGCCGTGAAGCGAAGCCGCGCGGAGCTCATGCTGGGCTTCGCGGAGCGCACCGGGCTCTCTTCTTCGACTGCCGCCCCGGCGCTACCTGTGGACCGACGCCTTCGCCGTCTGCAACTTCCTCGCGCTCGGCGCGGGCCACGGGAGAGACGCGCTACGACGAGCTCGCGCTTCGCTCGATCGATCAGGTGCATCACGTGCTCGGGCGCCACCGCAGCGACGACGCGCGGACCGGCTGGATCAGCGGACTCGACGAGCGTGAAGGCGAACGGCACCCGACGCGGGGTGGCCTCCGCATCGGCAAGCAGCTCCCGGAACGGCCGCGCGCGCACCCTTCGACGAGCGGCTCGAGTGGGAGCGCGACGGCCAGTACTTCCACTATCTGACCCGATGGATGCACGCCCTCGACCAGGTGTCGCGCGCTACGCGCGATCCGCGCTTCAACGCGTGGGCGCGGGAGCTCGCCGACGTCGCCCACCGCTCGTTCCGCGTCGAAGGCGGGCGCGGCATGGTGTGGAAGATGAGCATCGACCTGTCGCGTCCGCTCGTCCCGTCGATGGGCCACCACGATCCACTCGACGGTCTCCTCACCTGCGTCCAGCTCCAGACGACGGCCGCCCGCCTGTCCGGCGCCCCCCGCGAGCCGGATCTCGCGCAGGCGGTGGCCGATTTCACGGCGCTCGCCCAGGGGCGCGACTGGGCGACGGCGGATCCGCTCGGCGTCGGCTGTCTGCTCATCGATGCCTGCCGCGTCGCGCAGCTCTCGAGCGAAGGCGCGTTCGCGGGAGGCGATCTCCTCGGCACCCTGCTGGCCGCGGCGCTCGCGGGGCTCTCGCAGGTCGCGCGACAGGGTGTTTGGACGCAGCCCGCGTCGCAGCGCCTGGCCTTCCGGGAGCTCGGCCTCGCCATCGGTCTCTGCGCGCTCGAGCCGATCGAGAAGCAGGTGCGGGCGGAGTCCGGCCGCTTCTCCGACGCGGCCGGCGTGCTCCGGAGGATCGAGGCATTGAAGCGCGAGGTCGCGCTGGGCTCGCAGATCGCGGCCTTCTGGCGCGCCCCCGAGCACCGACGGACGGACATCTGGCAGGAGCACCGCGACATCGATGAGGTGATGCTCGCGACCTGCCTGGCCCCCGACGGCCTGCTGCTCCGGCCACCCGTTCGCCCCACATAGGCCCGATCGGCGGGGAGCGCCTTGCCGAGGCTTCCCGTCGACATGCCTCCCCAGATCAGCAGCTCCGTCGTGTGAGCCTTCGGGAGTGGCCCGCCGAGTCGGGATGCTCGCAGAGAGCGCTGCTCGCTCAGCGCCCAACGCGGGCAAAGTCGATGAAACCGCGCTCGACGTCGGTACTGATCAGCTTCACCTGCACGCGATCGCCGACGTCGAGGCCCTGCCAGCCCTGCTCGATCCTGCCTTCCACCGGCGGCGTCAGCAGGCGTACCCAGGTGCCCTTCTCGGAGGCGCCGGTGACGATGCCCTGGAAGCGCTGGCCGATCCGCTCTTCGAGCAGCAGCGCCGCGGCCGCTTTGCGCACCTGGCGCTCGATCCTGGTCGCGTCGTCCTCCTGCTCGGTGCAGTGACGAGCCAGTGCGTCGAGCTCGGCGAGCGAGTAGGCCGCGGGTGCACCGGCGAGCGTCGCCTTGAGCATCCGTTGCGTGATCACGTCGGGGTAGCGTCGGTTGGGCGCGGTCGAGTGGGTGTAGTCCCGCACCGCGAGGCCGAAATGCCCAGTAGGCGCGCCGCCCGGCACGTCCACCGCATACTCGCCGGAGCCCATCAGCTTCACGATCGTGAGCGAGAGGTCAGGGAAGCGCAGCGGATCGGCCTGCTTGCCCTTCTGCAGGAACAGCTCGAGAGCGGCCGAATCGGGCTCTGCAGGCAGCTCGTGGCCGAGTTCGCTCGCGACGCCCACGATCCGCGCCCAGCGTTCGGGCGAGCGCAGCACGCGGCGCAGCGACGGCAAGCCATGCCGCTCGAGGAAGCGCGCAGTGACGCCGTTCGTGGCGATCATCAGGTCTTCGATCAGCTCGCGGGCGCGGTTCTTGAGCGGCTGCTCGAGGCTCCGTAGCTCCTCGCCGTCGAATACCGCACGCGCCTCGATCGTCTCGAGATCCAGCGCGCCTTGCTCGTGCCGCACACCGCGCAGCTGCTGCGCGGCGGCATCCTGCCAGCGCAGATTCTCCTCGAGGCCAGGAACGGCGGCGAGCGGAGCGGGTGCGGGTGCCGCACCGTCCAGCCACGCCGAGACGCTGTCGTAGGCGAGCTTGGCGTGGTTTCGCACCGTCGCGCGGTAGACGTCGGATCCGTCCAGCTTCCCGTCGGCCGCGACCACCAGCTCGATCACCACCGAGAGCCGGTCCTCGTCCTGGACCAGCGACGTCAGATCGGTCGAGAGGCGCTCCGGCAGCATGGGGTAGATCTTGGCGGCGGTGTAGACCGAGGTGGTGTTCTGCCCGGCGTGGCGATCGATCGCGGTGCCCTTCGTCACCAGCGCGTCGACGTCGGCGATCGCGACCAGCAGCCGAGTCGAGCCGTTCGGCAGGCGCTCGGCGACCGAGAGCTGGTCGAGGTCGCGGGAGTCGTCATTGTCGATCGAGCACCACAGCAGATGGCGCAGGTCGCGTGCTGCCGGATCGGTGGCTGGCCCCCGGAGCGCGTCGGTCTCGGCCATGACGTCACGGGCAAACTCTGGGTCGAGGCCACGCTCGCGCATGGCGCGATCGGCGATTCTCTGCAGATCCCCGCGATCGTGTCGGCGCCTCTGCATGTCCGGGACGATACGCCAACGAGGAAGGCTCCCCTGGCCGCTCTACCTGCCGCGGGCACGGCGCGGCCAGGCGGTCAGCCCGAATGCCAGCGCCGAGTAGAGGAGGTGCACCTGATGGAAGAGCCAGGCGCGGACGGCGAAGCCGGGCCCGACGTTTCGCGCGAAGCACGCGAGCATGCCTCCGGCAAGCGCCAGCGACGCCGCCACCGTCATGGCGCACGCGGCCGCCAGGGCGAGCCGTCCCGTCGCCGCCCCCCACGCGCCGAGAGGAAGCGCGAGGAGCGCGAGGGGCGCCAGCGCCGCCGCGAGGCGCTGCGAACGGCGCAGGTTGAGGTCGTTCGGCAGCTCCCCCTGCTCGCGGATCAGCCGCGCCCAGGGGAGCGCGCGGCGGAGGACGTCGGTCTCGACGACCGAGCGGAACGTCCAGCGCTTGAGGTGCGTCACCTGGAGATCCGGATCGAGCCGCAGTCGCCCGAGGCGGCGCAGGCGCCCCGCCAACTCGATGTCCTCGATCTCCGGCCGCGGGTAGCGCTCGGCATCGAAGCCGCCGGCGCGCAGGAAGGCGTCGCGTCGCACGGCCCCGCAGCCGGCCCAGAAGCTCGCCGGCTCGCGGCGCGCTCGCTGATGCGTGTAGTGGTGACGCAGATTCATGTAGAGCGAGAAAAAGTTGCGCTCGGGCGGTTGCGCGTCGTAGGACCCGCACAGCGCCACGAGCTCGGGCTCCGAGCGGAAGGCGGCGCACACTCGCGCGATCGCGTCGGCGTGGAGCACGCAATCGGCGTCGACGAAGAGCACCAGCTCGGACTCGACGGCCGCGACGCCGGCGTTGCGCGCACCCGCCGGCCCCTCGCGTCCGGGCAGCCGCACGACCCGGGCTCCGAGCTCGCGCGCGAGCGCGCCGGTGTCATCCGTCGAGCCCGCGTCCACGACGACGACGGGCACGTCCGGCCCGGCTCGGTGCAGCGCCGGGAGCGAGCGGCCGAGGAATCGCGCCGCCTCGTAGGCGGGCACGATCACGGCGAGCTCCACGGGCGCGCCCGTCCCGCTCACGCTCGCCTCGCGCGCTGACGGAGCCAGGCGGAGAGGGCCTTGCGCTCTTCCGCGGCGATCTCACCCAGCAGCGCGTAGGCCGCAGGCACCCCTAGCGCGCCCGTCGCCAGCCAGAGGACGAGCGCGAGCGCTCCGCCCGGCGCGGCGGAGCCGAAGGCGTACGCACCGGCGCTGAGCAGGGTCGTCCGCACGACGGTGGCGGGCGGCGCGGTCACACCGCAGGCACGGTGGACGGCGAAGAGCGCCGCGAGAGCGCCCAGCAACGAGCAGCACGTGGTCACCGCCGCCGCTCCGATCGGTCCCAGCCGAGGGATCCACCACGCGTGACCCACGCACGCGAGGACGGGGAGCGGCGCCGCCAGCGCGAGGGTCCAGGCGGCGCGGCCTGCCGCCGTCAGCACAGCCGTCGCCACGGAGAAGAGCACCATCGCCATTCCGGCGAAGATGAGGGCGGCGGCCAGAGGTGCGGCGGCCCGATAGGCGTCGCCGAACAGCAAGGCGACGGCGCCCGGTGCGGCCCCCGCCAGGAGCGACGCGAAGGGCACCAGGAGCAGCACGACGCGGAGCGCGTCACGGGCGAGGGCGTCGGCGGCAGCGCGGTCGCGCTCGCGCAGCGCCTGGCCGAGGGAGGAGAGCAGGAGCGGCGAGATCGAGAGCGCGATGAGCGTCGGGAACGAAGACAGGTTCTGCGCCGCGCCGTAGATGCCCGCCCCTTCGAGGCTGCCTCCGAGCCCCTTCAACATGAGCAGGTCGAGCTTGTCGAAGAGCCGGAGCGAGAGGGCGAAGAGCGCGAGCGGGAGCGCGTAGCGCACCGTGCTCCAGCCAGGCATCGGTCCGAACGGGCGCAGCGAGGGCTTCGCGCCCAAGCGCGACACGGCGAGCTCACAGCCGGAGGCCGCGACGGTGGCGAGGATCGCGCCGTCGACCGAGAGGCCGCACTCGACCAGGACCACGATCAGCGCGAGTCGGGTGAGCCAGCGCGCGCTTCCGGCCAGGGCGCGGAGCCGGAAGGCTCCGACGCCGATCAACACCTGCCGGTGTGCCTGGGCCACGGAGAAGATCGGCACGTCGAGCGAGAAGAGCACGAGATAGCGCTGGAGGGTGGGATCGCCGAGCACCGCGGCCAGCGGGCCGGCCGCGAGCGCGAGCAGCAGTCCCGACGCGCAGCCCACCAGCAGGTGGATCCGGACCACCACCCCTGCCGCCTCGACGGCGTCCTCGGCTTCGCTCAGGAACTGGAGGGCCGCGCGGCTGAGCATAGAGGTCGTGCTCCACTCGACCGTCGCGACCAGACTGGCGGCGAGAGTGAAGGCGCCGTAGCTCGCGGGGCCGAGGCGGCGCGTCAGGTAGATCGCGGTCACGAGCCCGGTCGGGATGACCAGCGCCTCGGCGAGCAAGACGGCGCCGGCGCCGCTCCAGAGCCGGAGGCGGGAATCGCGCGCTCGGTTCACGCGCGCTGGCCGCGCCCGGCACTGAAATAGCCCGCGGCGTTGGCGACCTGCGCGAGGGCGAAGAGCGCGGAGAGCGCTGCGGCCTCGAAGACGGGAGCCCTCGAGAACGGGAATGCCAGCATGCCGAGGTAGAAGCCAGGGCCCTCCACCCCGAGGCGCTCTGCGCCGCGCGCCGCCCGCAGGCGATGGAAGTGGCGGGCGCCGACGCCGTAGCCGAAGTGCTGACGCCAGAACTGGCGGGCGTCGAGCTCGTGGAAGTGGTCCACGACGGCCTCGGGGGCGCAGGCGAGGACTCGCCCGCGGGCCCGCCAGCGATCGCAGAAATCGCGGTCCTCTGCCGCCGGCAGGGGAAAGCTCGCGTCGAAGCCTCCCACCTCGCGGAAGAGATCCGCGCGCAGCGCCAGGTTGTTCGACGTGAGGAGCACCGGGCCTTCGGGCCTCTCGTTCCAGCGCTGGTAGAGGAAGTCGATCAGCAGCTGGCTCCCAGCCGAGAAGCGGTTGCCGGCGAGCCCGTTGCGCACGCGCCCGCCCACGACGGCGTGCGGCTGCGCACGCAGCCGCGCGGCGAGGGCCCGCAGCCAGCCGGGCGTCGGCCGACAATCGTCGTCGGTGAAGGCGAGGAGCTCTGCCCGTGCGGCGCCGGCGCCGAGATTCCGGGCCGCGGCGGGACCGCGATGAGGCGCCGCGAGCAGGCGCACGTCGATGGCGTCGCTCAGTCCCTCGACGGCCTCGCGGGGTGGCTTCGGGCTGCCGTCGTCCGCCACCACCACCTCGAAGCGGTCGCGCGGATAGTCGAGGGCAGCGAGGGCGGCCAGACATTCCCGGAGCTGGCGAGCCCGCCCGAAGGTGGGCACGACGACCGTGAAGCGGGGGAGCTGGGCAGAGTCCTCGGCCACGCATCTCTCCGCTCGCGGGTGCAACGGCGGGACCGCTCGGCTCGGCTCGCCGCGGAGCTACGATAGGCGCGAACTTGCCGCCCTGCCGGGTGAGAGGAGTCACCTCGGGGCGGCCCACGGGAACTCACCAGATCGGCGCGGGCGTAGCGATGCGCCGCCGCGCCGCGGAGAAGGCGTGCCTGGCTGTGTCGTCATCGGAGCGGGTCCCGCCGGGCTCACCGCGGCGCACGAGCTCGCCAAGCAGGGCGTGACGTCCCTCGTCCTCGAGAGCGATGACGTCGTCGGCGGCCTCTCGCGCACGAGCCGCCACCGCGGCTACGGCTTCGACATCGGTGGGCACCGTTTCTTCACCAAGGTCCCCTACGTTCGCGAGCTCTGGGAGGAGATCCTGGGCGACGAGTTCCTGCTCCGGCCGAGGCTCTCGCGGATCTACTATCGCGGCCGCTTCTTCGACTATCCGCTCAAGCCGGCGAACGCGCTGCTCGGCCTCGGACCGCTCGAGGCGCTGCGCATCGGAGCCAGCTGGCTCCGGGCCCAGCTGCTCCCCGACCGCGAGGAGCGCACCTTCGAGCAGTGGGTCTCGAACCGCTTCGGACGCCGCCTCTTCGAGATCTTCTTCAAGACCTACACCGAGAAGGTATGGGGCATTCCGTGCCGGGAGATCAGCGCGGACTGGGCCCGCCAGCGCATCAAGAACCTCGATCTGGCGGCGGCGCTGAGGAGTGCGCTGCTCGCCTCCGCGCGGCAGGGAAACGTGATCGCCAGTCTGATCGAGACGTTCCACTACCCGCGCCGTGGGCCGGGTCAGATGTGGGAGGCCTGCGCCGAACGCCTCGAAGAACGCGGCACGAAGATCGTGCTCGGAGCGCTGGTGACGGGCATCCGCCACGAAAGGGGCAGCGTCGTCGCACTCCGCATACGCGAAGCCAGCGTGGAGTACACGATTCCGGCCGAGCACGTGATCTCCTCCCTGCCCGTGCGAGAGCTCGTCGGCTGCCTCGAGCCCGCGCCGCCCCCCGAGGTGGTCGCCGCGGCAGAGCGCCTCCGCTACCGCGACTTCCTGACCGTGGGGTTGATCGTTGCCCGCGAGGATCTCTTTCCCGACAACTGGATCTACATCCACTCGAGCGAGGTCCGCATGGGCCGGATCCAGAACTACGGGAACTGGAGCCCCGACATGGTGCCCGAGCCGGGCCACACCTCGCTCGGGCTCGAGTACTTCGTGAACGAGGGCGACGAGCTCTGGTCGATGAGCGATGCGGAGCTGATCGCCCTCGGGAGCCGGGAGTGCGAACAGCTCGGACTGGTCTCCGCCGCGGACGTGGTGGACGGCACCGTGATCCGGATGCGCAAGGCGTACCCCGTGTACGACGCGAGCTACGGCGAGGCGATGGCCACGATCCGGAGCTGGCTCGCGGGGATCTCGAACCTCCAGTCGATCGGCCGCAACGGCCAACACCGCTACAACAACCAGGACCACTCGATGCTCACCGGAGTCTATGCGGCCCGGAACGTCGTCGGCGCGAGCTACGACATCTGGGATGTGAACGTGGAGCCCGAGTACCACGAGGAGGTGCGGAGCGGGGGAGGCCGCCTCGTCCCCCGGCCGATCGCCGACATGCCGCCCCGCGAATGGATCCAGCAGGCGTTCGGTCGCTACGACCCGGTCGCACTCGGCGTCGCCCTCGGCACCGTGCTCGGGCTCGGCCTGTTCCTCGCCACCGCCGTGCTCCTGCTGCTCGGCGGCGAGCCGGTCGGGCCGAACCTCGCCCTGCTCCGCAACTACTTCCCCGGCTTCGAGGTCACCTGGCGCGGCGCCTGGCTCGGGCTGCTGGAGGCGGCGGCCGGCGGCTTCGGCTTCGGCTACGCGCTGGCCTGGCTCATCAACGGGGTGGTGGCGCGCGAGGAGCGCGTGCTCCTCGCGCGGATCGAGGCCGTGCCCGCCTTGGATCTCCTCGACGGGGGCTCGGCGTGACGGCCCCGGAGATCGAGGCCCGGGAACGGGAGCTGGTGCGCGCGGCGATCGTCCGGCTGCGCGCCCGCGTGATGGCGGTGGTGTTCGGCTGGGTGGGCGGCTGCGGGCTCTTCGTGGCGACGGCCTGGCTCCTGGTGCGCGGCGGCCCGCACGTGGGGCAGCACCTCTCGCTGCTGCGCAACTACTTCCCGGGCTACTCGGTCACGTGGCCCGGAGCGCTGCTCGGCTTCCTCTACGGCGCCGGGGTCGGAGCGCTGCTCGGTTGGACGATCGCTTCGATCTACAACCGCATCGCCGAGTGGCGCGCTCCTCAGGCATGAATCCGTGCAGCCCGTGAGGATCGGCGTGATCGGCTGCGGCCGGATCGTCCGCCGCGTGCATTTCGACGCTCTCGCGGCGACACCCGGCGTCGAGGTGGTGGCGATCGCCGATCCCGACCCCGAGGCCCGCGCCGAAGCCGCCGCGCGCTTTCCGGGCGCCCGCGCCTTCGGCGAACCGTCGCAGCTGCTGAGCGACGGCGGCACCGAGGGCGTGCTCGTGTGCGTTCCGAGCGCGCTCCACGCGCCCGTGGCCGCGGGCGCGTTCGAGGCCGGGCTGCACGTCTACGTCGAGAAGCCGGTCGCGGTGGACGTCGAGGGGGCGCGGCGCGTCGCCCGCGCCTGGCGGGCTTCCGGGCGCGTCGGCATGGTGGGCCTCAACTTCCGTCACGACGCCCGCTACCGGGAGCTCCGCGCGCGGCTGCGTCGCGGAGAGATCGGGGAAGTGGTCGCCGCCCGCAGCGTCTTCTGCTCCGCCGCAGGGAACCTGCCGGAGTGGAAGCGCAGCCGGGCAGCGGGGGGCGGCGTGCTGCTCGATCTCGCCTCGCACCACGCCGACCTCGTGCGCTTCACCCTCGGCGAGGTCGCCGAGGTGTCGGCGTCTCTGCGCTCGGTGCGCGGCGAGGACGACACGGCCGGGCTGCGCATGGTGCTGACGGACGGCGTGGTGGTGGAGTCCTTGTTCTCGTCGAGCGCGATCGACGACGATCGCTTCGAGGTCTACGGCACCAGCGGCCTGCTCGCGGTGGACCGCTACGGCTCGCCCGAGCTGGAGCGCGGCGCGGCAGCAGCCGCCTACGGGCGGGGTGCGCGGCTCCGGCGCGAGCTCGGCTCGGCGCTGCGCGGCGTGCGCCGCGTGGCGCGCGGCGCGAGCGAGCCCTCCTATCGTGCGGCCCTCGCTTGCTTCGCCGCGTCGATGCGCGGCGCCGCCGACCCCTCGCCGGACGTCGAGGATGGCTTGCGCTCCCTCGAGATCGTGCTCGCGGCCGAGGAGGCCGCCCGCACGGGGCGCGCGATCGCCGTCGCGCCCGCTGCGCCGAGCGGGGCGGCGGCGTGAAGATCCTCATCGTCAGCGACTACGGGACGCGGAGCGGGGGCGCGGAGATCCTGACCCTCGTTCTGCGCGCCGCCCTCCGCCGACGCGGGTACGACGTGCGGCTCCTGACGAGCCGCGCGCAGCCACTGCCGCTCCCCGTCGAAGCCGACTACCTCTGCTTCGGTACCACCTCGCGGATGCGCGGCGTCGTCCAGTCGCTGAACCCCTTCGCCGCGCGCGCCCTGCGCCGCGTGCTGGCCGCGTTCGACCCCGACATCGTCCACGTGAGGATGTTCCTGACGCAGCTCTCGCCCCTCGTGCTGCCGGAGCTGCGCGGTCGGCCGAGCCTCCTGCACGTGGAGACCGTGCGAACCATCTGTCCGACCGGCTCGAAGCTGCTCCCCAGCGGAGAGACGTGCTCGGTGCGCTACGGCTGGGTCTGCCGGGGCTGTCTGACCGCCCAGGACTGGCCGCTGCTGATGATGCAGATGGCGCTCTGGCGACGCTGGCGAGGCGCCTTCGATCGGATCGTCGCCAACAGTCGCTGGACCCGGCGCCGACTCGAGGCCGACGGCGTGCCCGTGGACGAGGTGGTCTGGAATGGCGTGCCGGTGGTGCCCCCGCGCGCCGCGCCGGCCCCCGTGCCGACCCTCGCGTTCGCAGGCCGGCTCGCGCCCGAGAAGGGGCTGGACCTGCTGCTTCACGCGTTCCGGCGCGTGCGGGAGCGCTTGCCGGAGGCGCGTCTCGTGATCGCCGGCGACGGGCCCGAGCGCGACGCGGTGGCGCGGCAGGTGTCAGCCCTCGCTCTCGACGGCCACGTCGAGAGCCTCGGACACCGCCCCCGCGAAGAGCTCGACGCGCAGCTCGGGAGTGCCTGGGTGCAGGCCGTGCCCTCGATCTGGGAGGAGCCCTTCGGGTTGGTCGCGGCCGAGGCGATGATGCGGGGCGTGGCCGTGGTCGCGAGCGACGCCGGCGGCCTCGCCGAGATCGTCGAGGACGGCCGCACCGGCCGCCTGGTCCGACGCGGCGACCCCGACGCGCTGGCCGAGGCGCTGCTCGAGATCCTCTCCGACCGGGGGCTTGCCGAGCGCATGGGCCAGGCGGGGCGCGTGCGCGCCCTCGCGCACTTCGACGAGGCGCGCTACGTCGATCGTTTCGTGGAGATCTACGCGGAGCTTCTGGCGCGCCGAACGTCGCGAGGGGTCCGTGCGTCATGAGCCGCACTCCGCTCGTGATGCTGGGATACGACGTCGGCGACCCCGGCTTGATCGAGCGCTTCGCCGACGAGGGGCGGATGCCGGTCGCGGCGCGGATCCTCGATCGGGGCGTCCGCGCCCGGACGACCGGGCCCGAGTACATGACCGAGCACGGCCTCTGGGCGTCGCTCGCGAACGGGCTCTCGCGCACGCGCACCGGCTACTACTACTTCCGCCAACTCGTCCCCGGGAGCTACGAGCTGCGGCCCACCACGGGGCACGATTTCGAAGGGATGCCCTTGTGGTCGGAGCTGGCCGGCGCGGGGCGGCGAGGCGCCGTGATCGACGTTCCGGACGCGCCGTTGATCGACGGCCTCGACGGCGTGCAGGTGCTGGACTTCGCTACCCATCAGCCCCGCATGACCGCGCACGGGCCGAGCGCCCGCCCGGCCTCGCTGCTCGGCGAGGCGCGCCGCGTCTACGGCCGCTTCGAGCCGACGTGGGAGTTCGAGCCGGGCGCGACGGCGGACCTCGACCGCGCGGCGCACGCAGCGCTCCTCGAGCGCATCGAGCGAAAGGGCCGGCTCTGCCGGCACCTCGTCTCGCAGGGTGACTTCGACTTCGTGTGCGTCGCATTCTCGGAGGCTCACCCGGCGGGCCACCGCTTCTGGCGCTACCGCGCCGACCCGGGATCGGGCCTCGGCGGGGCCCTGCGCGACGTCTACGTTGCGATCGACCGCGCGATGGGCGAGATCCTCGAGGCGGCGGGCGGCGATCCCGACGTCGTGCTGCTCACCTCGCTGGGCATGAAGACCCACTACCCGACCCCGGACCTGGCCGACCACTTCTGCCACCTGCTGGGTTACCAGGTTGCTCCCCGAGGCGCGCCCGAGAGCGCGGGGCTGGCGGGGCGCCTGGCCGCCCTGGCTCCCGAGCGCCTGCGCAGCTTCATCGCTGCGCGGCTCCCCCAGTCGGCGCAGGAGCGGAGGCTCAGCGAGCGCTTCCGCACGGGCACCGACTGGAGCCGCACGGTCGCCTTCGCGATTCCCGGTCTACACGCCGGCTTCATTCGTGTGAACCTCGCCGGTCGCGAGCCGGCGGGAACCGTCGACAGCGGGGCCGGTTACCGGGGGCTGGTGGCGGAGATCGAGGCGGAGCTCTCGCGGCTGGTCGATCCGGTGGCCGGAGGGCCGGCGGTCCGTCGCGTGTACCGGACCGCTGATTTCACGGGCGGGGTACCGCCCGAGCACCTGCCCGACCTCGTAGTCGAGTGGCAGTGCGCGCCGCACTTCCTGGAGCGGCTCATCCACGCCCGCGGAGAGATCCGCCAGACGGTGCCCCGCTACTGCCCCGACAGCTACCACTCGCTCGAGGGGCTGTTCGCCGCCGCCGGGCCGTCGGTCGCCCTGCGCGGCGACCTCGGAGCCATCGACGTCCTCGACGTGGCCCCGACGTGCCTCGGGCTGCTGCGCGTTCCGGCGCCCGCGGTGATGGGCGGACACGACGCACTGGCGGCGGACCGCCCGGCCCCGCCCGGAGCCAGCCGATGACTCGCCCCGCGCCGCTGGTGATCCTCGGGATCGACGCCGGAGACCCCAACTTCATCGAGCGTTGGGTCGCCGAGGGGCGCCTGCCGGCCATCGCGTCCGTGATGGAGCGCGGGAGCCACGCTCGGACGGGCGGCCCCGAGCTCGTGACCGAGCACGGGGTCTGGGTCTCGCTCTTCAGCGGCGTTTCGCGTGGGCGACACGGCTACTTCTACTTCCGGCAGCTCCGTCCGGGCAGCTACGAGCTCGAGGCGCGCACGGGTCTCGACGTCGACGCGCCTCCCTTCTGGACGCGGTTCGCTCCTACCGGGCGGCGCGTCGCGTTGATCGACATCCCCGACAGCGTGCCCCTCGCGGGACTCGCCGGCCTCCAGCTCGCCAACTGGGCCACCCACAACAACTGGGATCCGTACCACTTCCCGACGGCGTCGGAGCCGCCGGGGCTCCTGGCCGAGGTCGAGGCGCGGCACGGCAAGAAGCTGCTCACCGTCGAGAACCACCATTCGACCGTGGAGGAGGACCGGCGGATCCGGAGCCAGCTCCTCGAGCAGACGCGCCGCAAAGGCGAGGTCTGCCGGGATCTGCTGCTGCGCGAGCCGTTCGACGCGATGGTCACGGTCTTCGCGGCGACGCACGCGGCGAACCACCAGTTCTGGGCGTACCGCCCGGAGATCGGCGAGCGCCGGGACGAGGATCTCGGGCACGCGATCCGGGATGTCTACGAGGCGGTGGACGCAGAGATCGGGCGGCTGCTGGAGCGGCTCCCCTCCGATGCGAACGTCTTCGTGGTGAGTTCCGTGGGCATGGACGACGATTTCCCGACCACGGGCCTCACGGAGGCGTTCTGCCGCCAGCTCGGCTACCAGGCCGACCCGCCGCGGGGCGGGTTCTCCTGGCGGCCTCTCGACCTCGCGCGCCGGCTCGTGCCCGAGCCGGTGCGGCTGGCGCTCAGCCGGCACTTCTCCCGCGAGGCGCGCGAGCGCCTGCTCGCCGACCAGTTCCGCTCGGGAACCGACTGGTCGCGGACGAGGGCGTTCTCCCTGCCTGCCGCGTACACGAGCTTCCTGCGCGTCAACCTGCGCGGGCGCGAGCCGGCGGGTACGGTCGCGCCGGGGGCGGAGCTCGAGCGCGTGCTGAGCGAGCTGGAGAGCGACCTGGCCGCGCTCCGCGACGCCGCGACCGGCGAGCCCGTGGTGACCCGCACGCGGCGTGCCGTCGATCTGTTCGGCGCCAACCCGCACCCCGCCCTCCCGGATCTCTTCGTGGAGTGGGCCCCTGGGCGCTTCGTCCAGCGCGTGCGCCACCCGCGTTGCGAGCTCACCCAGGGCCGACCCGATTTCTTTCGGCGCAGCGACCACTCCTCGGCCGGCTTCGTGGCCGCCGCGGGGCCCGGGATCCGCCGCGGCGCGGCCCTCGGCGAGGTGGAGGTGCTCGACCTGGCGCCGACCTTCCTCGCGCTCCTCGGCGAGGCGCCGAGCCCGGAGATGGGGGGCCGGGTGCTGACGGCGCTGTTGAACCGGTAGGGATGCGCTCCCGGCCGCCCGTTCCTGCGAACGCGGCCATTCTCATCGCGCGCTGGGCGGCGCCTCGCTGAGCGCGAGCGCGCGCAGCCCTTCCTCGACCCCGATCACCGGCCGATACCCGAGCTCGGCACGCGCCTTGTCGTCGCGCAGCGTGCAGTCGCAGCAGAGCAGATCGACGGCGTGGCGGGTGAGCGGCGGCGGCCCTTCGGGGCCGAGCACGCGCCAGAGGGTCTCGATCAGCGCGGCGGCGGGGCGCACGAGCCAGCTCGGGAGCGAGCGCTCGGGCACGGCGATGCCGTGCGCGCCGAGCAGCTTCGTCAGGAAGCTCTTGAAGTCGGTCACCGCACCGTCGGTGACGAAGTAGACCTCGCCGCCGCGGCCGTGCTCGAGCGCCAGCTCGGTGGCGTGCGCGAGGTTCGCCACGTGGGTGGTCGAGGTGCGCGCGCGCCCGCCGTCGAGCCAGACGAAGGCGCCGCGCTCGATCATCGTGCGCGCCTCGGGTACCAGCGTCGTATCGCCCGGGCCCCACACGAAGCGCGGCCGCAGCGCCAGCGTGGCGAAGCCCGGCGCATTCGCGGCGACGACGCGCCGCTCGGCCTCGGCCTTGGTCTCGGCGTAGAGGTACGGCGTCGAAGCGGGATACGGGTACGTCTCGTCCACGTCGCGCAGGTGCTGCCCGCGCCAGAGCACGGCCTCGGTGCTCATGTGGACGAAGCGGCGCGCGCCGGCGGCCCTCGCCGCGGCGAGCACGCGCTCGGTGCCCTCGACGTTCGCGCGCCAATAGTCCTCGCGCTGCCCCCACGGCTCGACCCAGGCTGCACAGTGCACCACCGCGTCGCACGCGGGCAGCTGGCCTGGCGCGAGCGTGAGCAGATCGGAGCGCACGGGCTCGGCGCCGAGCTTCCGCACCGTGTCGTCGCCCCCCGGCGAGCGCGACATCGCGAGCACCGTGTGGCGCGGCGCGAGCTGCCGCACGATCGCGCCCCCGATGAAGCCGGTGGCGCCCGTGACGAAGACCCTCAGCCGAGCAGCTCCTGGGCTGCGGCCAGCGCCTGCTCGGGATGCTTCTCGGCGTTGGCGACGCGCGCCCAGTGGCGCAGCACCTTGCCGTCCTTGCCGATCAGCACCGACGAGCGGATGACGCCGACGGTCTTCTTGCCGTACATCATCTTCTCGCCGAAGGCGCCGTAGCGCTTCATCACCGCGCGGCCGGGGTCGGAGAGCAGCGGGAACGGCAGCTTGTACTTGCCGATGAACTTCTGGTGCGACGCGGCGCCGTCGGCGCTCACGCCGAGCACGGCCACGCCGAGCTTCGTGAAGGCGCGGATGTCGTCGCGGAAGCCACAGGCCTCCTTGGTGCAGCCGGGCGTGTCGTCCTTCGGATAGAAGTAGAGCAGCACGGCCTGCTTGCCGGCGAAGTCGGAGAGCGAGACGTGCTTGCCGTCCTGGTCTTCGAGGGTGAAATCGGGCGCGGCCTTGCCTTCCTGGATCGCCATGCTTCCTCCTGAGAAAAATGAGAAAACGCCGCCCGCATCCGGCCGCGCCCTTCCTCGTCGTCCGTCGCGGCGTCCAGAGCGGGCTACTGACCGTGCCCCATCAGGTAGGTCTCGGCCACCTCCTCCACCAGCTCGTGCGGCGTGAGGATGCGAGCGATCAGGTCGCCCTCGCAGAGCAGCGGCTGGCGGCGGATGCCGCGACAGCAGGCCGGCCGACCGGCGTCTGCGCATCTCGGCGCGCAGCTCGCCGCTCGAAGCCGTCGTAGACGTAGCCGATCAGGTCGCCCGCCTGCAGCCACTGCGCCCACCTTCGAGCCGCGACACGAACAGCCCGGCGTGCTCGGAGATCAGCGGGAAGGTCTGGCGCGGGCCGAAGTGGTGCACGTCGTCCTCGCGCTCGGCGAGACGCACGCCGTCGAGCACGCCGTGCGGCTCGAGGAAGTCGACCAGCGCGCGGAACAGGCGCTCGCAGTGCGCCGGCTGCAGCGCGCCCGCGTGGCCGGCCTGGATCGACGAAGTTCGCGCCCGCCGCTGCGTGCGCCAGGCGCTGGCCGAGCGTGGCCTGGTAGGTCGCGCTCTCGCGGGCGCTCGATCGACCGCCGGCAGGCCGAGCAGCGCGCCGCTGCGCGCTCGTCGTCGGTCGGCTCGTAGAGCCGCACCTGCGGCAGCTCCTCGAAGTCGACGTTCGAGCTGTGGAGGTCGATGCGCCAGCGCGCGGCGCGCGGTGAGCTGCGAGCACGGCGGCGGCGATGCGCTGCGTGGTCTCGCCGGCGTCGTAGCCCGGGAACATGCGGTTGATGTCGGTGCCGTCGAAGGGCCAGCGCCGGCTGCGCGTGTTGACGCCGAGCACGTTCACGGCGGGGATCACGATCACGCGCCCGCGCGAGCTGCGGCCCGGGCCGGTCGCCGTCGGCGATGCGGCGCAGGAACGACGGCCAGCCGCGACAGCACGAAGACGCCGTTCAGCTCGTTGCCGTGCAGGCCCGCCACGAGCGCGACGCGCGGCGCGCTCCGCCTGCGGCCCGAAGTCGTGGTAGGGGATGTCGAAGTCCTCGCGCGAGGGCGCGGTCATGTGCAGGCAGCGCGTCGGTGTGCTCATCGCGGCGACCTCCATGATGCGCGCCAGCAGCGAGCCCTCGTAGACGAGCGGGTACTCGCGCAGCGTGAACAGCACGCCGTCGACCGGCGAGCGCACCTCGGCGAGCACGCTCGCCGCGCGAGCGGGCTCACGATGCGGCCGAGGCGCTGGCCGCGGCGCACGGCCATCCAGTGCGTCGATCGTCGGGCACGAACAGGCCCGACGTCTCGGCGTTCAGGTAGTGCACGTTGCCGTCGTCGGCGACGAGCGGCGCGTGCGTCGGTCGGCTCGAGCTCGACGTCGGCGGCCAGCACGCCGAGCGCGCGCCAGACGTGGAGGATGCCGGTCACCACCTGCTCGGCGAAGGCCGGCGTGACGCGCATGCCGACGCCCATCTCCGACCACCAGGCACGGCACGCCGCTGGCGTTGAGGCTGTGCGCGATGGTGTGCCTCGAGCACGGTGACGGCCTCGTGCAGCCAGATCAGGTCGAGGTTCATGCGCGCGCGCGAGCGGCACGAGCGTTGCCGCGAACGCGCGCGTGATGCGCACCTGCGGGATCTCGCGCAGGAAGATGTTGCTGGCGTGGATGTCGATCGACGAGCGCCGCGCCGGCGAGCGCCTGCATCGCGGCGTGCGGCGATGCGCTGCGGCAGCAGGCCCGCCGCGTGGCCCGGGAAGTTGCGGTTCAGGTCGACGTCGAAGATCGGCACGAAGCGCTGCGAGCGTGTCGAGGCCGAGCGGGTTCAGCGCCGGGATAGAGCTCGACGCGGCCGCGCAGCGCGTCGGGCCGCGTCTTCGCGAGCTGCCTCGAGCCACGCCGCCAGCCGGTGGCAGACGTAGAGCCCCTCGAGCTCGTCGCCGTGGATGCCGGACGACGACCGCGACGCGCGGGCCGTCGCCGCCGTCGAAGCACCGTGCGCTCGCAGCGCGCAGCCGCTCGCGATAGGGCAGCTCGAGCGAGAAGAAGCGTCTCGCCGGCGGATCCTGCACTGGGCGCCCGCGCACTCACTGCTCCTGGCGCGCTGGACCGCGCACGCGAGCACCTGCGGCGGCGTCGCCGCCGTCGTCGCCCTTGAAGCGTGCCGCGCAGCGGCGCGGCGTCGCGGGAGTCGCGGCCGACGGCGACGGCGACGTAGGAGTCGTTGGCGACGAGCCGCGTGGTCGCGTCGAAGCCGCGCCAGCCGGCGCCGGGGATCAGCACCTCGGCCCAGGCGTGCGGCGCCTGCGTCCCGCTGCGCCTCCTCGGGCACGGTCGGGACCCTCGAGTAGCCCATCACGTAGCGCGCCGGCGAAGCCCCAGCGCGCGCACGAGCGCGATGAGCAGGTGCGCGAAGTCCTGGCAGACGCCGGCGCGCTGCTCGAGCGACAGCCGTCGAGCGCGGCGTGCACCGTCGGTCGGCGCCGGGCTCGTAGTCGAAGGCTCGCTGCGCCCAGTCCATCGGCGCGCCTGCACGGTGTCGAGGAGCGGCTGCTCGGCGTCGTAGCGCCGGCACGGCGAGGCTCGGCGAGCCAGCGCGGCGAGCTCGGGCGCGGCGGCGCTGCGGTGCAGCACGTAGTCCCAGCAGCCGCGGCTCGCCGCGCAGGCGCTCGGCGAGCCAGTCGCGCTCGCGCCGCCGGCGCGAGCGGCGCGTAGTCGAACGGATTCGTCGAGCGGCGTCTCGACCTCGCGCGCGCACGCGCGCGACGAGCTGGTCGTGCGGGGCGAGCAGCGCGAAGCGGTGCACGCGGTTGCCGAAGCAGTCGAGGTAGCGTGCGCAGCTCGCGTCGCGGGCTCGACCTCGATCGCGCAGCGCGAGCACGCGCTGCGTGCGCGTCGTCGCGCGGCGCGAGGCGCAGCTCGCACTGGTGCTCGCGCACCGGCGCCGCGAAACGTGAGCCGCGTCTCGTGCTCGATCACGTAGCGCACGCGCGCGTCTCCCGAGGTGCGCCTCGAAGTACTCGTCGCGCAGCGCGTCGTGGAGCGCGCGAGACGCGCTCGAGGAACTCCTCCAGGAACTCGTGCAGGCCGCTGCTCGAACACGCTGCTCGGCGTCGCTGTTCTCGAGCAGGTCGCGCCAGCGTCGCCACGGCGCGCGCGCTGGGCGCGTCGGCGCTCGGCGGCGCCGATCGCCGCGCAGCGCCTGCTGCATGCGGTCGACCGCGAAGCGCAGCGAGCGCGGGAAGTCGCGCTCGAAGATCACGAACTCGGCGACGTCGATCGGGCGCAGCCGGCGTGGTAGCTGGCGCCGGTAGGCCTCGAAGCCCGACAGCGACTTCAGCAGCGCCGCCCACTGGTAGTAGTCGAGCGGCGAGCCGACCAGCGACAGGTCGGGCAGCAGCAGGTGGTACTTCACGTCGAGGATGCGCGCGGTCATGTCGGCGCGCTCGAGGAAGGTGCCGAGCAGGTAGAAGCCGAAGGCCTCGCCGCGCATCATCGTGCTCGACCGTGAGGCCGTGGAAGCGCGCCACGCCGTTGCGCACCTCGGCGTAGAGCGCCGGCGAGCGCTCCGGCGGCGCCGAGCCGTCGAGCAGCGCGGTCCGATGCGCAGCCACAGCTCGTTCATCGCCTCCCACATCTCCTTCGAGATGCGGTCGCGCACCACGCGCGCGTTCTCGCGCGCGAGGCGCAGGCTGGCGCGGATCGAGTTCGGGTTCGCGCGCTCGCGGGTCATGAACTGGATGACGCGCGCGCGCGGTGATCTCGCGCGCCGCCGTAGCAGCTTGCGCGTAGGCCTCCTCGCTGCCGCTGATGCTGAGCAGCGGCCGCCACTGCGCCGCCTCGGGCAGCGCGTCCTCCGCCTCGAGCAGGTGGAGCAGGTTGATCTCGACCAGGCGCGCCGTGTTGTCGGCGCGCTCGAGGTAGCGCGACATCCAGTAGAGCGAGTCAGCGATGCGGCTCAGCATGCGGCGAGCCTCACTCGGCGAGCACCCAGGTGTCCTTGCTGCCGCCGCCCTGCGACGAGTTCACCACCAGCGAGCCCTTGGTCAGGGCGACGCGCGTGAGGCCGCCGGGCACGACCTGGATCTCCTCGCCGTAGATCACGAACGGGCGCAGATCGATGTGGCGCGACTCGAGCTCGCCGTCGAGGTAGCAGAGGTGGCGCGACAGCGGGATCACCGGCTGCGCGATGTAGTTGCGCGGGTTCTCCTGGATGCGCGTCGGCGAACTCGGCGCGCAGCGCCGGCGTCGAGGCCGGGCCCATCAGCATGCCGTAGCCGCCCGACTCGCTGACCGCCTTCACCACCATGCGTCGAGGTTGTCGAGCACGTAGCGCGCGCTCGTCGGGCGCGCGTCATGCGATAGGTCGGGCACGTTCTCGAGGATCGGCGCGCTCGCCGAGGTAGTAGCGGATGATGTCCGGCACGAACGGGTAGACCGCCTTGTCGTCGGCGATGCCGGTGCCCGGCGCGTTGACGATCGCGACGTTGCCGGCGCGCCAGGCGTTGATGATGCCGGCGACGCCGAGCATCGAGTCGGGGCGGAAGCAGAGCGGATCGAGGAAGTCGTCGTCGACGCGGCGGTAGAGCACGTCGACGCGCTGCAGGCCGTGCGTCGTCTTCAGGTAGACGACGTCGTTCTTGACCACCAGGTCGCGCCCTTCGACCAGCTCGATGCCCATCTCCTTGCGCGAGGAAGGTGTGCTCGAAGTAGGCCGAGTTGTAGATGCCGGGCGTGAGCAGCACGACCTCGGCGTCGTCCTTGCCGCGCGGCGAGAGGTGGCGCAGCGCCTGCGAGCAGCAGCGCCGGGTAGTGCTCGACGCGCCGCACGCGGTAGCGCGCGAAGAACTCGGGCAGGATGCGGCGCTCGACGATGCGGTTCTCGATCATGTACGAGACGCCCGACGGCGTGCGCAGGTTGTCCTCGAGCACCAGGTAGCGGCCGCGCTCGTCGCGCACGAGGTCGATGCCGCTGATGTGGGTGTAGATGCCCTGCGGCGGATCGATGCCCATGATCTCGCGGCGGAAGTCCTTGCCGCGGAAGATCAGCTCGGCGGGCACGACGCCGTCCTTGAGCATGCGCTGCTCGTGGTAGAGGTCGTCGCAGGAAGAGGTTGAGCGCGCGCACGCGCTGCTTGAGGCCGGCCTCGATCGGCGCCCACTCGGCGGCCGGGATGATGCGCGGGAGAGGTCGAACGGCCAGACGCGCTCGATGCCCTCCTCCGTCGTCGCCGTAGACCGTGAAGGTCACGCCCTCGGTGCTGCAGCGCCAGTGCGCCTCGCGCACCTTCGTCCGCGAGCGCGCTCTGGCCGGCCGTGCGGATGTGCTCCCAGAGCGGGCGGTAGTGCTCGCGCGGCTCGAAGTCGTCGCGATAGAACTCGTGGTACGCCGCTTCGCCGAACGAGGTCCGAGATGCCGAGCCCGGGCTGGCCATGCGGTGTGCTCCGGCTGGAGCGAGAGCAAGACGCGTGCCGCCGCGCGGCGCCCGCGCGCGGCGCGGCGGCGGCGCACTGCCCAAAGGCGCGGCAGCGGCACGCACAGGGCTCGGGCAGTCTGCGACGAGCGAGCAGGAATCAGCCCGCCTGGGCTCACCATCGACATTGCGCGCGCTATGTTTCTTCGCGTTCTCGTTCCGGAGGGAGCGCTGCATGAAGATCCGCCGCCTCGAGGAGCTCACCCGCGCCGAGCTCGCGCGCCTCGGGCGCGAGTTCATGCTCTATGGGCACACGTACGATCGCGCGCTGATGCCGCAGGTCGGCATGCGCCTCGGCGGCGGCAAGGAGATCGAGCCGCTCTCGATCTGGGAGTGGAAGGGCGCCTCGCCCAACTACACGCGCCGCATGAAGCGGCTGATGAAGATCGAGGGCGACGACGTCACCGCGATCGTGAAGGCGCTCCAGCTCGACGTGGGCTTCCCGCACGAGTACATGGACGTGCACTTCGAGCTGAAGCCCGACGGCAGCGCGGAGTTCTGGCTGAACCACTGCGGCGCGCTGATGGACGTCGAGAAGCGCGGCGAGAGCGCGGTGGTGATGATGTGCCACCGCATCGAAGACCCGACCTTCGACGCCACGGCGGTCGCCACGAATCCGCGCGCCCAGATGCGCCCGATCCACCGCCCGCCGCGCCGGCCTTCGGATCGCCAGCCGCACTGCCACTGGACGATCAAGATCGAGCCGGACGCGGTGCCCGTGATCGAAGAGCCGCTCACGCTCGAGGTCGGGCGCCTCCCGCTCGCGAACGTGCCGAACGAGCGACCGCCCGACCGCGAGCCGGGCGGCTGGCACGACTACGCGGGCGCCTTCGACTCGGGCTTCCGCCTCGAGCAGCTCTCGCAGGGCGCGCTGGTCGCCGCGCTGCGCGAGTTCTCGCTCCAGGCGCATCTGCTGTCCGCGTCGGCCGGTCTCTATCTGTCTCAGCGCCACCCGCAGGACGCGGTGCGCGAGGTGCTCGCGAACCAATGGGCCGGCGCGAACTGGGTGGCCGCCGAGCGCATCGCGGCCGAGTTCGGCATCGCGGGCGGTGGCATCGACGCGGTGGCGCAGGTGCTGGCGCTGCATCCCGCGCTGCCGCACGGCGTCACGGCGGCGATCGAGCCGCGCGGCCCGCGCAGCGCGCGGCTCGCGCTCTCGGGCCCGCGCGAGCTGCTCGACGCGAACGCCCCGGGCTGGCTCGGCCTGCTCGCCGCCGGCGAGCCGCGGCCGATCGAGGCGATCGCGCAGGCGGTGGAGCCGCGCGCGCGCGTGCGCGGCGGAGGCGCCGCACGCCTTCGCGATCGAGGTCGATCCGCAGGCGGAGCCCGCGGCGCCGCCGCAGTCGGCGACGCTCACGAAGCTGAGCACCGTCGCGGCCTGGAAGTTCCGCGACTTCTAGAACTGGAAGTAGATGAAGGGCCGCCCGCCTGCGCCGAGGCACGCGATCGCGAGCACGGTCGCCGTGATCAGCGCGATGCGCCCGGGCCAGCGCAGGCGCAGCAGCAGATCTTCCTTGTAGTACCAGAACGAGAGCGCGTGCACGCCGAGCAGGAGCGCGAGCACCACCCACCACGCGGGCGCGACGCCGCGCCCCGGCGCCCACGTGAGCAGGCGCGCCAGCAGCCCGCCCATGTCGGCGGCGCTGTGCGAGCGGAAGAAGATCGACGACAGCAGGTTGCTCGCGACGATCAGCAGCCAGCCGCAGAACTTCTTCCCCGGGAAGGCGGGCAGGGCCCAGCGCTTGCGGCGCATGCCGACGGAGTAGATCGCCAGGATCACGCCGTTGTAGGTGCCCCACAGCACGAAGTTCCACGACGCGCCGTGCCAGAGGCCGAGCAGCATCCAGGTGAACACCAGGTTGAACGCGAAGCGCAGGTCGCCGACGCGCGAGCCGCCGATGGGCCGGTAGACGTAGTCCGTGATCCAGTTGCCGAGCGTGATGTGCCAGGTGCGGCGGTACTCGAGCGGATTGTGGCGGAGCTGCGGGTAGTCGAAGTTCTTCGGGAACCAGAAGCCGAGCATCGAGGCGAGGCCCTGGGCCATCGTCGAGTAGCCCGAGAAGTCGCAGTAGATCTGCGCCCAGAAGGCCCAGGTGCCCGCCAGCACGGCCGCGCCGCTGTAGTCCTTCGGGCTCGCGAACACGGCGTCGGCGAGCAGCGCGAGGTTGTCCGCCACCACCACCTTCTTGAACAGCCCGAGCAGGAAGAGCTCGACGCCGCGCACCACCTCCGGCTCGCTCACGGGCGTCGTGCGCTTCAGCTGCGGCAGGAACTCCGAGGTGCGCAGGATCGGCCCGGCCACGAGGTGCGGGAAGAAGGTCACGAAGAGCGCGAAGTCGAGGAAGCTCTTGCACGGCTCGCGATTGCCCCGGTACATGTCGAGCGTGTACGAGAGCGACTCGAAGGTGTAGAAGCTGATCCCGAGCGGGATCACGACGTGGAGATAGAAGGGCTCGGGGTTCACCCGGGCTACGAACGCCACGTTCTCGAGGAAGAAGTTCCCGTACTTGAAGTAGAAGAGCGGGCCGAGGTTGCCGAGCAGGCTGAGCAGGAGCCAGGCGCGCTTGCGCGCCGGCGTCGTCGCGCGCGCGATCAGCCCGCCGCTCACGTAGTCGAGCGTGGTGGTGAAGAGGAGCAGCGCCACGAACGGCACGTTCCAGGCGCCGTAGAAGACGTAGCTGGCGGCGAGCAGCAGCCGGTGTCGCTTGCGGCCCGGAAAGAACGGGAGCAGCGCGAGCAGCACGGCGAAGAAGACGACGAACTCGTAGCTGTTGAAGCGCACCGGCGGCTCAGAGGTTCCGCGCCAGGTAGTCGCCGAGGAAGGCCGTCAGGCGCTCGCGGCCGCGGGCGCTCGCGTGCACCCAGTCGCCGAAGTCGTCCTCGTCGAGCGGCGGCAGCTCCTCCCGCGTCACCAGCGCGAAGTCGTCCTCGGCCGCGAGCTGCGCGAGCTCCTGGTGTGCCGCGGCGATGCGCTCGCGGCGGGAGCAGCACCGCCTGGATCGGATGGCTCGGCGCCTCGAGCACGACGAGGCGCGCGCCGTGCTCGCGGAGGCGCTGCGCGAGGACGCCGAGCGCGCGCGTGTTCGGGTTCGGATACGCGTCGGGCTCCGGCTGCTGCAGCCACGCCTGGAGCATGTCCGCGCCGTCGAGCATGTGTTCGACGCGGAGCTTGCCCGCTGCGTTTTCGAGGTGCTGCCAATCGAGGCTCGCCCAGCCACACCAGCGCCGCGCGCTGCATCGCCCGGCGATGGCGGGCCAACACGTGGAGCTGGCCGGCGAAGCCGTCGATGTGGAAGCGTGGCGTCCGCGAGCCACTCGCGCGCCGAGAACAGCTCGGGCACCTCGCGGGCGTCGTACGCGTAGACGTAGTCCTCGTAGCCCCGGCTGCGGAGCGAGGGCGGCGAGATCACCAGCAGCGCCAGCGTCGGCTCGAGCGCCGCGATCGGCGCGGCCAGCATGCCGAAGGTGAGCGCCGGTGCGCCGCCGATCGTGAGCTTCGGGAAGCGCAGGCCGCGCTCGGCGAAGCGTTGCTCCAGGGCTGCGGCGTCGAAGCCCTGCTCGGTCACGCTGTTCCCGAGCAGCAGCACGTTCTGGCGCCCGGGCGCAGTGCTGCGCAGGATCCCCTCGAGCCGGTAGGGATCGAGCGCGAGGGGCGGCACCTCGCGCGCCACCCAAGCCCAGTGCGCGCGCCAATGGACGATCGCGCGATCGACCACCACCAGCGCGAGCACGGGCCCCACGCTCAGCAGCAACGCGATGCGGACCGCCCGAGCGAGACTCAACTGGGCGCGAGGACTAGTCCTCGGACTGGCCGCAAGACGCGAGGCAGTTCTGGAACTGCGACTCGCAGAAGCTGTCGGCGCTCTGCCGGTCGTCGTGGAGGAAGCTCAGAATGGCGTCCTGGTTCGATTTCTGCGCTTCCTTGCAGGCCTGCTTCGACTCGCCCGTCAGCTCGTTGCACGCCCGAGCCTGCCCCTGGCTGTCGGCCTTCGAGCTCACCTTCACGCAGCGCACGGCCGACTTGTTCACGTTGTCGCAGCCGTTTCGCATCTCCTGGCACTGGTTCTTGCAGATCTGCAGGTTCGAGGAGAGGTTGTTGAGGATGTTGCTGCCGGTGGAGCTCATGTACTGGCTCACGGCCGCGCTCGGGACCAGGCAGCCGCCGGTGGTGGCGGATGAGAAGCTCGGAGCAAACCACAGCGAGCCCGCGACGACGGCTCCGGCGACGAGCAGGCGATGCATCTGGAACATTGCGAGAGACTCCTTTGGGTGGCGCATTGGGCGCGAACGGCGGGCATCTTGGCATGCCCTTCCCGTCCTCGGCAAGGGCTGACGGGCCCGATTTTCCATCGGGATCCCGTGTATGGGTGTGTGCCCTCCCACGCGACCTCGGGTCACGATCGGCAACGCACCGGCGGGTGTGTGCGAGGACCGCGGTCCCGGCGTCGGAAAGCACCGCCCGACCGCGCTACTCGTCTCGGGCACCCGAACCGCCAGGAGGCCCCATGCCCGACCCGATCGAGCCCTTCCGCATCTCCGCCAGCGACGCCGAGCTCGACGACCTGCGGCGCCGCCTGCGCGCCACGCGCTGGCCCGACCGCGAGACGGTGGACGACTGGTCGCAGGGCATTCCCGCTCGCCTACGTGCAGGACGTCTGCGCGCTACTGGGCCGACAAGTACGACTGGCGCGCGCGCGAGGCGCGGCTCAACCGCTTCGCGCAGTTCCGCACCGCAGATCGACGGCCTCGGCATCCACTTCGTCCACGTGCGCTCGCCGCACGCGAACGCGCTGCCGCTCGTGATCACGCACGGCTGGCCGGGCTCGATCGTCGAGTTCCAGAAGGTGATCGAGCCGCTCACGAACCCGACCGCGCACGGCGGCGAGGCGCGCGACGCCTTCCACGTCGTGTGCCCGTCGCTGCCGGGCTACGGCTTCTCGCGACAAGCCGACGCGCGCGGGCTGGAAGCGTGGAGCGCATCGCCGACGCGTGGGCGCAGCTGATGGGCCGCCTCGGCTACGCGCGCTACGTGCGCGCAGGGCGGCGACTGGGGCGCGATGGTGACCACGCGCATCGGCATCCAGGACGCCGCGCACTGCGCCGGCATCCACCTCAACATGCCGATCGTGCCGCCCGACCCGGCGACGATGGCCGACCTCACCGAGCGCGAGAAGAGCGCGCTCGCCGGCATGCAGCACTACCAGGAGTGGGACTCGGGCTACTCGAAGCAGCAGAGCACGCGGCCGCAGACGCTCGGCTACGGGCTCGTCGACTCGCCGGCGGGCCAGGCCGCCTGGATCCTCGAGAAGTTCTGGGCGTGGACCGACTGCGACGGCCACCCCGAGAACGTGCTCAGCGCGCGACGAGCTGCTCGACAACGTGATGCTCTACTGGCTGCCGGGCACGGGCGCCTCGTCGGCGCGGCTGTACTGGGAGAGCTTCCGCACGCACGAACCTCGATCCGGTGCGCGGTGCCCGTCGGGCTGCAGCATCTTCCCGAAGGAGATCTTCCGCACCTCGCGGCGCTGGGCCGAGAAGCGCTTCGACGAACCTCATCCACTGGAACGAGCTCGAGAAGGGCGGCCACTTCGCGGCCTTCGAGCAGCCCGAGCTGTTCGTCGACGAGGTGCGCGCCTGCTTCCGCTCGCTGCGCTAGGGCGTGAGCAAGCCAGCTAAGCTGGCCGAAGGGGAGGCGGCCCATGCGATCACGGGCCCTCACGGACGCCGTGCTCCAGCTGGGCATCGCGGCTCTGTACTTCGCGGCGGCGAAGGCGGGCCTCGCGCTCGCGTCGCTCGTGCCCCAGGTGACCCTGATCTGGCCGCCCACCGGAATCGCGCTCGCCGCCGTGGTGCTGTTCGGGCGGAGGACGTGGCCAGCCATCGCCGTCGGCGCGTTCCTGGCGAACGTCACGACGGCGGAGCCGCCGCTCACCGCGGCGGGCATCGCGCTCGGGAACACGCTCGAGGCCGTTCTCGCCGGCTGGCTGCTCGAGCGGCTCGACTTCCGCGCGCGGCTCGGCCGGCTGCGAGATGCCGGTGCGTTGGTGGTCTGCGGCGCGGGCCTCAGCACCACCGTCTCGGCGACCATCGGCGTGACCAGTCTCTGCGTCGGTGGCGTCCAGCCGTGGTCGCAGTTCGGTCCGCTCTGGGCGATGTGGTGGCTCGGCGACGCCGGCGGGGACCTCATCGTGGCACCGGTGCTCCTCAGCTGGGCGACGCGGCCCTGGCGGCCATGGAGCCCCCGGCAGCGCGTGGAGCTCGCCGCGCTGTGGGTCGCGACGTGTGGAGTGGGCACGATCGCGTTCGGTCCGTCGTTCGGAGCGCTCGCGCGCGAGTCGCCGCTCGGCTATCTCGCCTTTCCCATCGTGATCCTGTCGGCGCTGCGCCACGGGCCGCCGGCCGCCACGCTGGCCGTGCTCACCACGATGGGGTTCGCGCTCTACGGCACGCTGCTCGGCAGCGGGCCGTTCGCGCGTCCGTCCTCGACGCAGAGCCTCGTCCTGCTCCAGCTCTACACCTCGGTGCTGGCGCTCACCGGCCTGGTGCTGGGGGCGCTCACTCTCGAGCGCAGGCGGGCCGACCGCCAGCGCGCCGCGGTCCACGCCACGACGACCGTGCTCGCCGAGGCCATTCCGCTGGCGCAGGTCGGCGCCCAGGTGCTGCGCGCGATCTGCGGGAACCTCGAGTGGGACGTGGGCTCGCTCTGGGGGGTGGATCGCGCGGCCGGCGTGCTGCGCTGCCTCGGCGTCTGGAGTCGCCCGGGCGTCGATGCCACGGAGTTCGTGGGGATCACGCGCTCGCTGACGTTCGCGCCCGGCGTCGGCCTGCCGGGGCGTGTGTGGGCCGCGGGCCAGCCGGCCTGGATCCCCGACGTCGTCCGCGACACGAATTTCCCGCGCGCCGCCGTCGCGAGCCGCGTCGGTCTCCACGCCGGCTTCGGCTTCCCGATCCGGATCCGCGATCAGGTCGAGGGTGTGATCGAGTTCTTCAGCTGGGAGGTCGAGGAGCCCGACGAGGCGTTGTTGCAGGTCCTCGGCACGATGGGTGTGCAGCTGGGGCAATTCCTCGAGCGCCGGCGCGCGGAGGAGACGCTCCAACGCAGCCAGCGCGAACTCGCCGACCGCGTCGAGGAGCTGGCGGAGAGCGACCGCCGCAAGGACGAGTTCCTCGCCATGCTGGCCCACGAGCTGCGCAACCCGCTCGCGCCGATCGCCGCGGCCGCGGAGATCCTGCGCGACGCCGAGAGCGCCGACGCGAGCGTGAGGCGCGCGACGCACATCCTCGACCGACAGGTCCAGCACATGGTGAAGCTGATCGACGACCTGCTCGACGTGTCGCGGATCAGTCGCCGGCAAGATCCAGCTCGAGCGCGCGTGACGTCCACCTCGCCACCGTGGTCGAGCACGCGCTGGAGGTGAGCCGCGGCCTGATCGAGGCGCGCAAGCACGCGCTCGAGGTCGCGCTGCCGCCCGACGAGATCGTGTTGCATGCGGATCTGACCCGCCTCGCGCAGGTGTTCGCGAACCTCCTCAACAACGCCGCGAAGTTCACGGAGCCGGGCGGACACATCCGGCTCGAGGCGGAGCTCGAGCGCGGCGAGCTGGCGATCCGCGTCCGCGACAACGGCGATCGGCATCGAGCCGAAGCTGCTGCCCCGGGTCTTCGACCTCTTCTTCCAGTCCGCGACCGCGCTCGGACCGCTCGCACGGCGGGCTCGGCATCGGCCTGACGCTCGTGCGCACGCCTGATCGAGATGCACGGCGGCCGGGTGAGCGCGAAGAGCGACGGCGTCGGGAAGCGGAAGCGAGTTCGCCGTGTACCTGCCCGCGCGGCGAGGCGTCCGGCGGCCGCCGTCCGATCCGCGCGGCGTCGGACGGCGACGCGGGCAGCGCTCCGCTGCGCATCCTGCTGGTCGAGGACCACGAGGACTCCGCCGAGGCGCTCGCCCATCTGCTGCGTCGGAGGGGGCACGAGACGTTCATCGCGCGCGACGGGATTCGCGGCCTCGACGACGCGCGCGCGTTGCGGCCGGACGTGGTGCTGCTCGACATCGGCCTGCCCGGGCTCGACGGCTACGAGGTCGCGCGGCGCCTGCGCGAGAACGGGGGCGCCGCCTTCGTGCTGCTCGTCGCGATCTCGGGCTACGGCCAGGAGGCGGACCGCCGGCGCTCGAGCGAGGCGGGCTTCGATCATCACCTCGTGAAGCCCGTCGAGCTGGAGGAGCTGGAGCGGATCCTCGCCCTGGCCCCACGCGCCCACGGCCGGACTAGAGGCGCGGCGCCCGCTCTCCCGGCCGCGGTGCGAGCGCCTCGGCGAGCAGCCGCGCCATGCGCGCCGAACGCTCGGCCACGTCGAAGTCGTCGCGGTGCGCCCACTCGAGCATCAGCTGCGAGAGCGCGCCCACGACCAGCGCGACCAGGTCTTCGATCGCGTGCTGCCGCGTCACGTCCCGCTGCGCGCGGCCGGCGCGCACCAGCTTCTCGATGGCACGGTGGATCTCGCGCGAGCGCGCCGGGTCGTCGGTCTCGTGCGCGGCGCGGATCGTCTCGGACACGAGGTCCTGATGCATCGGACCGACGGCGGCGGCCGCCCCGTGGAGCAGCGAGAACAGCCGCGCGAGCCGCTCGCCAGTGCTCTTCTCCTCACGCTGCGCGGTGGCGAGGGACTCGAGCACGAAGGCGTGCCCGCGCCGTACCAGGTCGCGCACCAGATCCTGCTTGGCCGCGAAGTGGTTGAAGAAGGTCTGGTGGGCGACCTCCGCGCGCCCGCAGATGTCGGCCACCGTGGTGGCCTCGACGCCCCGCTCGCCGAACAGCGCGACGGCGGCCTGGACGATGCGGTCGGCCGTCTCCTGCCGGCGGCGCTGGTAGTGCGGGGCGCTGGTCGACAACCGAGTTCCATAATAGACTACGGGTCCAATATCGCCAGCGAGAGGACGCCATGGACGAGACCGCCTCGGATCTCTTTCTCGAGCTGCTGACGTGCGAAGGACCCGGCGCCGCTCGTACACCGCCTGCGCAGCGAGGATCCCGTCCACTTCGTGCCCACGCTCGGCTTCTGGTTCGTGACGCGTCACGACGACGTGAAGCGCCTGTTCAACGATCCGGAGAACGCGACGCAGGACCGCAGCGCCTGGGAGCACTACGCACCGCCGCCCGAGGGCTCGATGCTGCGCTGGTTCAACGACAACAGCTTCGCGCGGCAGGGCCCGGAGGCGCACGCGCGCTTCCGCCGGCTGTTCAATGGCGCGCTCACGCCGCGCGCCGTTCGCCGCATGGACGCGCAGATCCGCGAGGTCGTGGAACGCTTCGCGAAGCCGCTGCGCGATCGCCCGGGCGCGGTGCTCGATCTGATGGGCGACTTCACCAACCCGATCCCGAACACGGTGATCAGCCGCGTCACCGGCGTGCCGCCGGGCGCCGACGAGCTGCGCTTCCGGGAGCTCGCGCAGGGGCTGATCCGCGGCTTCTTCCCCTTCGCGCCGCCCGAGGCGCTGGCGCTCGCGGAGTCTTCTCTCCAGGAGATGGCGGCTTGGGTGCGGCAGATGGCGGCCGAGCGGCGGCACGCGCTCGGCGAGGACCTGATCTCGGACCTGCTCCGCACGCAGGAGCGCGACGACACGCTCACCGACGACGAGATCGTGATGCTGATCTCGGTGCTGATCGGGGCGGGCAGCGAGACCACGAACCTCGGCGGCCTGGTGATGATCCAGACGCTGCTCCAGCACCCCGAGCAGCTGAAGCGCGTGCGCGACGATCGCTCGCTCGTGCCGAAGGCCGTGAACGAGATCATGCGCTTCGCCTTCGGCGGGCCGGCCGGGCTGCCGCGCTTCGCGGTGCGCGACTTCGAGCTGCGCGGGCAGACGATCCGCAAGGGACAGATGCTGATGCTCTCGTTCGGCGGCGCGAACCGCGACCCGGCCGTGTTCGACGACCCCGACCGCCTCGACCTCGAGCGCGACGCGCGCGACCTGCTCGTGTTCGGCAACGGCCCGCACTACTGCCTCGGCGCGAACCTCGCGCGGCAGGAGATGGGCGCGATGCTCGACGCGGCGCTCGACATCGTCACGCCGGGCTCGCGCGTGCGGGAGGATCTCCAGCAGTTCCAGCAGATGGGGCTGTTCCAGCGGCCCGCTGAACCTGCCGGTCGAGATCGCGAGCTAGGATCTCCCCCATCTCCGGAGGAACGCCATGTCGTCGCGCCGTCTCGACTTCCCGATCTTCGACGCCGACAACCACATGTACGAGACGCCCGACGCGCTGACGCGGCACCTGCCGGAGGAGTACGACGGCGTGATCCAGTACGTGCAGGTGAAGGGCCGCACCAAGATCGCGGTGAAGGGCCAGATCAGCGACTACATCCCGAACCCGACCTTCGAGGTGGTGGCCGCGCCGGGCGCGCAGGAGGACTACTTCAAGACGCGGGAACCCGGGCGGGAAGACGCAAGCGCGAGATCTTCGGCCGGCCGATCAAGGCGCTCGCCCGCCTTCTTCGAGCCCGCGCCGCGGCTCGCGCTGATGGACGAGCTCGGCATCGACCGCGCCATGATGTGGCCGACGCTCGCGAGCCTCGTCGAGGAGCGGCTCGCCGACGACCCGCTCGCGACGCACGCCGTCGTCCACGCGCTGAACCAGTGGATGCACGAGCAGTGGACCTTCGACTACGAGGGCCGCATCTTCGCGACGCCGATCATCACGCTGCCGATCGTCGAGCGCGCGATCGAGGAGCTCGAGTGGGTGCTCGCGCGCGGCGCGCGCGCGATCCTGGTGCGGCCCGCGCCGGTGGCGGGCTTCGGCGGCCGGCGCTCGCCCGCGCTGCCCGAGTTCGATCCGTTCTGGAAGCGCGTCGAGGCGGCGGGCGTGCTCGTCGGCATGCACGCCTCCGACTCGGGCTACACGCGCTACCTGAACGACTGGGAAGGCATCCGCGACCGCGAGTTCCAGCCCTTCAAGGGCCTGTCGGGCTTCTCCGCGATCGTCTCCGGCGAGCACCGCCCGATCGTGGACACGATGGCGTCGCTGATCGGCCACGGGCTCTGCAGCCGCTTCCCGCGGCTCCAGTTCGCGCCGATCGAGAACGGCAGCCACTGGGTGCGGCCGCTGCTGCACAACATGGAGCACGCGTACAAGTACTCGCCCAACTCGTTCGACGAGAATCCGGTGGACGTGTTCCTGCGCAACATCGAACGTGCACCCGTTCCACGAGGAGGATCCGGTCGGGCTCGTGAAGCTGCTCGGCGCCGACCACGTGCTGTTCGGCTCCGACTATCCGCACCCGGAGGGCCTCGCCGACCCGGTGCGCTTCGCCGAGGAGCTCGCGGCACTGCCGTCCGCCGACGTCGCGAAGGTGATGGGCGGGAACCTCGGCCGCCTGATGAAGACGCCCGCGCGGAAGGCGGCGTAGCAAGCGAGGAGTGAACGGCGCGGCCGCTGGCGGCGTCAGACTTCGCATGTCGCTCGTCGAGAAAGGGAGGCCCGGCAGCGGGGGTGGCGGCGCGCGGCTGCTGCGCGCGCCGCGGCCGCGGCGGCGTTGGCCGATCGCGCTGCTCGTGCTGCTCGTGGCGGCGCTCGCGGCGTACGGGTGGAGCCGCCTGCACGAGCGCGTCCTCGAGCCGGCGCCGGCGCCCGCCGAGACGCCGCTGCCCGCGCCGCCGCCGCTCGGGAGCGCGGAGCCGGGGCCCGCGCCGCCGCCGAGCGCCGCGGCCGAGCCCGTGCCGCCGGCGACGCCGGCGGAGCCCTTGCCGGCGCTGGCGGAGAGCGACCCGCTCGCGCGCAAGCTCGCGGCCGGCGTGTCGAGCGCTCCCCTGCTGGCGGCCGCGCTGAAGGAATCCGGCGTGATCGATCGCTTCGTCGCGGCGGTCGATCAGCTCGCGGAGGGCAAGGCGCCGCGCCGCGATCTCGACTTCCTGCGCCCGTCCGGTCGCTTCCTCGTGCTCGGGCGCGAGCCGGACCTGCGGCTCGATCCCGCCTCGTACCACCGCTACGACGCGCTCGCGCGGGCGGTGGCGAGCGTCGATGCGAAGGCGGCGGCGGCGGCCTACCGCCGCCTCGCGCCGCTCTGCGAAGAGAGCTACCGCGCGCTCGGCTATCCGGAGGGCGGCTTCGAGCAGCGCCTCCGCGCCGCGCTCGCGCTGCTCGTGGCGACGCCGCGCACCGACGACTCGCCTCCGCTCGTGGCGCAGGTGAAGCGCTACGAGTTCGCGGATCCGAACCTCGAGAGCCTCGCCGACGCGCAGAAGCAGCTGCTCCGCATGGGCCCGACGAACGCGAAGCTCGTCACGGACAAGCTGCGCGAGATCGAGGCGGCGCTCTAGGGCGCCTTCGGCGGCAGGCCGAACTCCAGCTTGCTCGGCTCGACGAGGTTCCCCCGGATCAGCTTCGGGAGCACCGGCGTCACGACGAGCTGGAGATTCCAGCGCTGGCCGTAGAGATCGGGCCGCACGGGCATCCACTGCACGTTGAAGCCGAACTTCACCGGCAGCTTGCCGCCGAGCTTCACGACCTTGCCGACGCCCACGCCGAGCGGGACGGTCCAGTCGCTGCCGTGCTTGTTCTTCCAGTTGGCGAGGACGTTTCCGGAGTAGCCGATGCTCCAGCCGTCCGGCAGGAAGTACGCTGCGATGGGCTGGAAGTTCAGCTGCGCCGTCGGCGGCCGCTGGCCGGAGCCCGAGAACGACCACCAGCTCTGATAGAGGCCGCCGAGGATCCATTTGTCGGACAGGTAGCCGACGAGGGCCGCGGGTCCGACCTGGTACTTGCCCTGACTCACGAAGTCGTCCGAGCCCGCCGCTCGGGAAGATCCAGGTCGGGCCGAGCCCGAGCAGCCAGTCGCCCGAGAGCTTCGGGTTCGGCGAGACCAGCTGCATCAGCGTGATGTCGCCGAAGTTCGTCGAGCGGCCGATGTTCGTCGGATCGCCCGGCTCGGGATCCGGCCGCGGCGTCGAGACGAAGAGCGGCACCACGGGGCGGGTGACGAGATTCCAGTTCTCGCTGATCGCGATCGGCAGCACGGGCTGGAACAGCAGGTTCGTGCTCCAGCGGTCGTCTTCGCCCTTGCCCGGATCCACCCGGAAGTTGTTGTCCTGGAAGACGATCGACCAGAGGTCGCTCACCGGATTCGTGAGCTTCTTGTTGACCTCGTCGAGAGATTCGGCGCGGGCTTCCGCCGCGATTCCGAGACCCGCGAGCAGCGCGAGCGCGAGGATGGGGCGGCTCATGCAGGATCTGTAGCGCGGGGTTTGGCGCAGGATGACAGGAGGCGCCGCCGGACCTCGACTACGAAGTAGGGCCCGAATCGGAGGGAGATCCCGATGCGAACCCAGCTTCTCGTGGCCTGTTTGGCCACTGCCGCACTCGGCTGCGCCAGCACCAACGTCACCTCCCAGTCGGTGACCCTGGGCCAGGCGCCGAAGCCCGAGCTCGTCGTGGTGCGCAACTTTGCCACCTCGCCGGAGGACGTGAGCCTCGATCACAGCCCGACCGCGGTCGCGGCCTGGAAGCTCCAGGGGGTCAGCGCGTCGTCGGAGCGCAGGGAGGTGGGCCACGCCGTTGCCGACGCGCTCGCCGACAACCTCGTGAAGGACATCCAGAAGCTGGGCCTGCCCGCGGAGCGCGCCACCGGCCCGCTGCCCGAGGACGGCGTGAAGCGGGTCGTCATCGAAGGCCAGTTCCTCGCGATCAACGAAGGCAGCCGCGCGGAGCGCGTCGCGATCGGGCTCGGCGCCGGCAAGAGCGAGGTGCGCACGGCCGTGCAGACCATCGAGATCCTGCCCTACGGCAGCCGGCTGCTCGACACCTTCGAGATCACCGCCAAGAGCGGCGACAAGCCGGGCATGGCCGAGACGATGGGCGTCGGCGCCGCCGCCGGGGACCTCGCCGTGTCCGCCGCCGTGAGCGCCGCGGGCGCCGTCGCCTCCGAGGAGTTCGGCACCGACGTCGACGCGGACGCGCGCCGCACCGCGGACAAGATCTCCAAGGTGCTGGCTAGCTACTTCGAGAGTCAGGGCTGGATCGTTCCGGGCAACTGACACCACCACAGGGGAAGCATGAATCGGATCGTTCTCTGCGGCGCGGCTCTTCTGTTCGTCACGGCGTCGGCCGCGGGTGCGGCGAAACGCAACGTCCCGAAGATGACCTGCGAGGAGTTCGCTGCTCACTCGACGACCACCCAGCTGCGCGAGGCGGCGTGGCTCGACGGCTACTCGAAGCGCGGCAAGCCCATCGGCGACGTGGCCGAGGTGGACGTCGAGCGCGACGTGGACGCGATCGTGATCGACTGCAAGCAGACCCCGAAGGTCACGCTCTGGGACAGGATCCGCGCGCATCTGCCGGGCGGGAAGCGCAAGGTGAAGGCCGTGAAGATGAACTGCGAGGAGTTCCTCACCTACACGAGCAACGTGCAGGGCGAGGTTGCATACTGGCTCGCCGGCTACCACGGCACGCAGGTCGATGGGGCCGACGAGGTGGACGTCGAACACGACGTCGCCGTCCTCGTCGAGGAATGCAAGATCGCACCCAAGGCGTCGGTCTGGGAGCGCATCAAGTCGAAGTTCTAGTCCAAGAGGAGGCGTCCATGACGTTCGTGTCGAAGTCTTCGTGGCTCATGCTCGTCGTCGCTCTCGCAGTCGGTCTCGCTCTGCCCGCCGCGAGCGCACCCGCGGCGTGGGATCAGGCGAAGGTGACGGGCCTCGCGCAGCAGCTCGCGGACGCGGGCCGGGCGTTCCAGGCGGCCGTCCTCCGCGAGCCCGAGGCGGCGCAGCGTCTGCAGCAGAA
Source organism: uncultured delta proteobacterium (assembly GCA_963716895.1). Lineage (GTDB taxonomy): Bacteria > Myxococcota_A > UBA9160 > UBA9160 > UBA6930 > JBFIYM01. The sequence continues at coordinate 211,374 of CAVQUJ010000006.1, read as the reverse complement.
CGCGCGCACCGTGAGCGAGCAGAGCCAGATGCTCGCGGCGCACCTCGCGAAGGGCGACGGCAAGGACAAGACCAAGGACTTCTACCGGGGGCTCAAAGAGGTCACGGACGACACCGTGGAGCTCCAGTCAGAAGCCCCGTTCGGCGAGCTCACCAACAGCACCTGGGCGAAGGTGGCCGATCTCGTGAGCCAGCTCGCGGCCTACTACTGAGCGGCGGTACGCGCGCGGCGACAGCCCGGTCCAGCGCCGGAAGGCGCGCGTGAAGTTGGCGGAGTCCGAGTAGCCGAGCTCGGCCGAGATCTCGATGATCTTCGTGCACGGGTCGCGGAGCATGCGCCGCGCGGCGTTGCAGCGCGCCTCTTCGAGGAGCTGCACGAAGCTGAGGTGCGCCTCGGCGAGGTGGCGCTGGAGCGAGCGCACACTCGTGCCGGCGGCGCGGGCCGTCGCCGCAATGTCGGGCGAGCCGAGCCGCAGCAGCGACGCCACCGCCTGGCGCGCCGAGCCGGCGAAGTCGGGCTCCGGAAACGACGCCAGCGCGGCCGCGACGTCGGCCTCACGCGCCGTCGTTCGAGCGGCCGGCAGCGCGGGCAGCGGCAGCGCGAGGACGGCGCGCGGGAAGGCGAGCGCCATGTCCGGCTGCCCGAAACGCACGCCGCCCTTCGCGAGCGCCGCGAGCGCCTGGCGATGGCGCGGCGGCGCGCCTTCCATGTGGATCACCGCCGGTCGCCAGTCCGCGCCGGCCGCGAGACGGATCACCCCGAGCCAGAGCATCAGCACGAACTCGCTGGCCTGCCGCCGCCCTTCGCGCAGCGCCGGCGAGAAGCGCTGGTGCAGCCGAACCTCGTCGCCCTGCCGCGTCACCCAGTAGCGCTCGCCCGAGTTGAAGTGTTCGACGCGGCGGACGGCCGTCTCGAGAGCGGCGCCGACGGACGGCGCTTCGCGCACGAGCGCGCCCAGCGCGCCCGCGTCTTCCACGTGCGCGGCGGCACCGACCCGCAGCCCGAGATCGTCCGAGCGGGTGGCCCGCGCGGCGGCCGCCCAGATCGCTCCGCCCACCGTCAGCGGAATCAGCGAGAGCGGATGCCGGAGGCGCGAGCGCGCGAGCTCGAGCTCGGCATCCAACGGCGCGCCGCTGCGCTCGAGGAACTCGAACAGCGGCGCGAGCACGCCGGCACGGATCAGGGGGACCGGCTTCATCGCAAGGCATTCTACTTCGCCCGCGGCGCGGAATGACAGGTGCGGCGCGCTGGTTGGCTTCCCCGAGGCCGAGCGCTAGCTTGCGCCGGCTTTTCGGAGGAGTCCCTCTGGCACGTGACGATCTGATCCAGGCGACCGGCGCCGTCGAGAAGATTCTCGGTGGAGGCCGCTACCAGATCGCGCTCGACGGAGGCCAGACGGTGACCGCGCAGCTCTCCGGTCGCATGCGTCGCTTCCGCATCCGCGTGATTCCCGGGCGACCGCGTGCAAGTCGGTCTCTCGCCGTACGACCCGTCCCACGGCTTCATCACCTTCCGTCTGCGCGAGGGCGAGGGCCCGGTCGAGGAGTAGGGCCGTGCCCCTCCGCGAGTCCGTGCGACGCCTGCTGCTGCGCGCGATCTTCGGCTGGGACCGCCTGCGGCTCGCGTGGCTGCGCTGGCTCGTGCCCGGGCTCGACATCCACCCGACGGCGACGCCCGCCTTTGCCTCGGCCCGCTACGTGATCGAGCCGGGCGGCAAGCTCTCGATCGCCGCGCGCGCGGCGACGGAGCGGCGCCCCGGTGCGCTCTCGTTCCTCGTGCAGGCCGGCGGCGAGATCGTGGTGGAGGAGGGCGCGTGGCTGCGCACCGAGGTGGGCCCGATCGTGCTCGCGGCGTTCACCGGCGCACGGCTCGTGGTGGGCCCGCAGGCGCTGCTCAACGGCTGCTCGGTGAGCGCGAAGCGCGAGGTCGTGATCGAGCGCGGCGCCATGGTGGGCCCCGGCTCGCGCGTCTACGACGCCGACCAGCACGATCTCGACAGCGAGCGGCGCGAGGTGGTGGCGCCGGTGCGGATCGGCGAGCTCGCGTGGGTGGCGTCGGACGTGACGGTGATGCGCGGCGTGACGATCGGCGCGCACGCCGTCGTGGGCGCGCGCTCGCTGGTGACGCGCGACGTGCCGCCGCACACGCTCGCCTACGGCACGCCGGCGAGCGTGCAAGGCGTCGTCGGCGACCGCACGGGAGCGAGGTGATGAAGCTCGCGTACTTCGGGCAGGCGCCGTTCGGCCGCGACGTGCTCGTGCGGCTGCTCGAGGCGGGGCACGAAGTGGTGGGCGTGTATGCGCCGCCGGCCGGCGCGCGGCCGGATCCGCTCGCCGAAGAGGCGGAGAAGCGCGGATTGCGTCTGATCCGTCACGCCTCGCTGCGACGGAAGGGCGCCGCGATCCCCGAGCGTGTGGCCGAGCACGCCGCTCTCGGCGCCGAGCTCAACGTGCTCGCCTTCGTGACGATGATCCTGCCGGCCGAGATCGTGGACGCGCCGCGCCACGGCTCGCTCTGCTTCCATCCCTCGCTCTTGCCGAAATTTCGCGGCGGCAACGCGCTGGCCTGGCAGATCCTGCTCGGCGAGACGGAGGCGGGCGTCACCGTGTTCCGGCCCGACGCGGGCGTGGACACCGGGCCGATCGTCGTGCAGAAGGGCGGCGTGGCGATCGAGCCACACCACACGGCCGCGAGCCTCTACTTCGAGCGGCTCTACGCGCTCGGCGTCGAGGCGATGGTGGAGGCGGTCGGCCTCGTCGCGAGCGGACGCGCGACGTACGCGCCGCAGGACGAGGCGCGCGCGAGCTTCCAGGGCCTCGTCACCGACGAGGTGGCGCGGCTCGACTGGTCGAAGAGCGCCGTCGAGCTCGACCGCTGGGTGCGCGGCTGCGACCCGAACCCGGGCGCGCATGCCCGCCTCCGCGGCGAGACGGTGCGGCTGTTCGGCGCGCGGCTCGCTTCGCGCGAAGAGAGCGGCGCCGCGCCCGGCACGGTGCTCGCCGTCTCGAAGGACGCGCTCCGCATCGCGGCGCGCGGCGGCGCGTTCGAGGTCGCGAAGCTGCGCGTCGGCGCGGGCGCGAAGGTGGCGGCGGGCGACGCCGGCATCGCGGCGGGGGAGCGGCTCGACTAGCCCCTCGAGCCCGTACTCGGCGTATGATCGCGCTGGGCTGCCACCCGAAGGAGAGGAGAACGAAGGTGATGACATCCTCGCGACAAGTCGGACGCGTGCTGCTGCTCGGCGCGATCGTCGCGCTGATGAACGCGCCCCACGCCTCGGCCGCGAGCCGAGCAGGAGCTCGACCGCGACGGCGCCCACGCCCTGCAGAGCCTCGTCGCGGGCAACACCGCGGCGCGCCTCCTCGACGAGAAGGCCAAGGCCGTGCTGGTCTTCCCGAACATCGTCAAGGCCGGCTTCATGTTCGGCGGGCAGATCGGCGAAGGCGTGCTGCTGAAGGGCGGCAAGCCGGTCGCGTACTACAACTCCGTCGCGGCATCCTACGGCCTGCAGGCGGGCGCTTCAGGTCTTCGGCTACGCGCTGTTCTTCATGAACGACGCTGCGCTCGCCTACCTCGACAAGAGCGACGGCTGGGAGATCGGCGTCGGGCCGAGCATCGTCGTCGTCGACGCGGGCATCGGCGCAAGTCGCTGACCAGCACGACGCTCACGCACGACGTCTATGCCTTCATCTTCGACCAGAAGGGGCTGATGGCCGGCATCGGCATCCAGGGCTCGAAGATCACCAAGATCTCCAAGTAGAAGGGAGCCGCCATGTCGAAGACACGTCTGCTTGCTCGCCGCCGTCCTGGCCGGGGTCCTGTCGAGTGCCGCCGCGGCCGCCGACCCGGCGCCGCGAGGCGCAAGCCGACCGGGGGTCCTGCTCGACACGATTCGGGCCAATCGCAAGGCGCTCGTCGCGGTCAACCTCGAGCTGAGCGCGGAGGAGGCCGGCAAGTTCTGGCCGCTCTACGAGCGCTACCAGAACGAGATCAACGCGATCGGCGATCGCGTGGCCGCGCTCATCGACGACTACACCGCGAGCTTCCACGACCTCTCGAACGAGAAGGCGCTGCAGCTCATGGAGGACTACCTCGCCGCCGAGGCCGAGCGCATCCAGGTGCGGCGCACCTACCTCGGCGAGTTCGCCAAGATCCTGCCCGGGCGAACGGTCGCGCGCTTCTACCAGATCGAGAACAAGATGGACGCCGTGCTCCGCTACGACCTGGCCGCCACGATCCCGGTCGTCGACGAGAAGGGACCCAGATGATTCGCGCAGCGCTCGCGCTCCCGCTGCTGATCCTCGTCTTCGGCCCGCCCGCGCGCGCGGAAGACGAGCTGGAGAGCGCTCCGGCCGAGGCGCCGGCTCCGGAGGCGGATCCCGGCTGGCAGTTCGCCTTCTCGCCGTACATCTGGTTCGTGGGACTCGACGCCACGGTCGATGCCGGCAATGCCTCGGCGGACATCAACGTGAACTTCGACGACATCTGGGACGCGCTCGACGTCGGCGTCCTCGCCGCCGCCGAGGCGCGGAACGGCCGCTTCAGACTGGTCACCAACCTCATCTACATGAAGATGTCCACGGAAGGCGAGCATCCCGTCGGCACGCTGCTCCCGGTGGCGGCAGCGAGCGACTTCAGCGTGCGCGGGGCGGTCCAGGTGATCATGTGGGAGGTGCGCCCGTTCTGGGAGGTGGCGTCGCTGCCGCTGTTCAGCGACCAGCACCGCATCGCGCTCGACCTCGGGCCCGGCGTCCGATACTTCTGGCTCGACAGCCACCTCGACGTGAAGCTCCGCCCCGGCGTTCCGGTCGGTCCGTTCCACCGGCGCTTCGACTCGCGCACCAACTGGGCCGACTGGCTCGGCGTGGCGCGCGTGCGCGTGCAGCTGACCGACAACATCGGCGTCGCCGTCTCGGGCGATTGGGGCGGCTGGGACATCGGCAGCTCGTCGCACAAGACCTGGTCCGTGACCGGCTTCGCGATGTACAAGCTCGGCGAGCACTGGGATCTCTCCGCCGGCTGGCGCAAGCTCGACGTCGACCGGGGCGACGTGGACCTCAGCATGTCGGGGCCGCTGCTCGGCGCGATCTACAACTTCTAACCGGAGTACATCGACCATGCGGAACAGACTGGCCGAGGCCGCGCTCGCGATGCTCCTCGTGGCGGCGGGACAGCCCGCGGCCGCGGAGCTGCCGGATGCTGCGACGCTCCTCGCGGACCTCGGCTTCACGCCGGACCAGATCGCGCAGGTCCAGGCGGGGAGCTTCGTGTCCGCCGACATCAAGCCGAGCTCCGACCGCGAGATCGTTGCCGCGTTCGCCTTCCTCGTGCAGACGCCGCCCAAGGATCTCCTGAGCCAGCTTCGTTCGGGCCTCATCGACAAGACGGATTCGAACACCATCGCCTTCTCGATGATCCAGGGCGCACCGAGCCTCGACAGCTTCGCGAAGCTCACCCTCCAGCCCGACGCCCAGAAGCGCGCCCAGGCGTACGTGAGCGCGAGCCCCGGCACCGATCTCAACCTCTCCGCCGCGGAGCTCGCCACGTTCGACGGGCTCGGAACCGGTGCCTCGACGGCGGCGGTCGAAGGGGCCGTGCGGAGCGCGCTCCTCGCGCGCCTCCAGGCGTATCAGGCAAAGGGGCTGGCGGGCATCGCGCCCTACGCGCGCGACGGCGGGAAGACGCGCGCACCGGGCGACGAGCTGCGCTCCGCCACCACCGCCACGAAGCGGCTCCAGACGCTGGTGCCGGCGGCGTATCAGTACCTCCTCGACTACCCGGCCTCGAAGCCTGCCGGCACCGAGGAGACGTACCGCTGGTCGCACATCATGGCCCACGGCGTGCCGACGCTCGCGCTCGCGCACGGCCTCTACGTCCCCGACGGCGACGGCTGGGTCGTCACGCAGCGCCAGTTCTACGTGAGCGGCGGCTACAACTGCGAGCAGGCGATCTCCGCGTTCCTGCCGATGAAGACCGGCACGCTCGTCGTCTACTCGAACCGCACCTCGACCGACCAGGTGCTGGGCTTCGGCGGAGGCGCCAAGCGCGAGATCGGGAGCAAGCTGCTCGCCTCGCAGCTCGAGGATCTCTACAGGAAGGTCCAGACCAAGCGTTAGGCGCGCAGCAGCTCCTCGGCGATGATCATGCGCCGCACCTCGCTCGTGCCGGCGCCGATCTCGATCAGCTTCGTGGCACGGTAGATGCGGTTCACCTCCATCTCCCACATGTAGCCGGCGCCGCCGTGGATCTGCACGGCGTCGGAGGCGATCTTCGAGCACGCCTCGGCCGCGTGCAGCAGCGCCGCCGCGCAGAGCTTGTGCACCTCCCCCCGCCCGCCCGCGCCCGCCTCGAGGTCGTTCACCGCCGCGAGCGCCTTGTACGCGAGGCCCTTCATCGTCTCCACACCCACGTACATGTCGGCGAGCTTGGCCTGGATCATCTGGAACTCGGCGATCGGCTTGCCGAACTGCTTGCGCTCGCGCGCGTAGTCGAGCGACAGCTCGAGCAGCCGCTCGGCGGCGCCGACCGAGATGGCCGCCGCCACCGCGCGTTCGAGATCGAGGCCGCTCATCAGCACCGCGACGCCCGCGTTCTCGGCGCCGATCCGGTTCGCGACCGGCACGCGGCAGTCGTCGAACACCAGCTCGCCGGTCGGCGAGCCGCGGCAGCCCATCTTGATGAGCTTCTGCGCCACCGCGAAGCCGGGGAAGCCCTTCTCGACGATGAACGCCGAGATGCCACGCGCCCCCTTGTCGGGCGCCGTCTTCGCGTAGACCAGGATCACGTCCGCGATCGGTCCGTTCGTGATGTAGAGCTTGCGGCCGCGCAGCAGGTAGTGGTCGCCGTCGCGCTTCGCGGTGGTGGCCATGCTGCCGATCGCGTCGGAGCCGGCGCCGGGCTCCGTGAGCGCGAGCGCGCCCACCTGCGTGCCGTCCGCGAGGCCCGGCAGGTAGCGGCGGCGCTGCTCGGCGTCGCCGTTCCGCAGGATGTTGTTCACGCACAGGTTCTCGTGCGCGAGCCACGAGAGCGCCACGGCCGGATTCCAGCGCGAGAGCCCCTGGAGGATCAACGCGCTCGCGAACACGTCGAGCCCGGGGCCGCCTTCCGCGGCCGGGATGGTGACGCCCAGCAGCCCGGCGCGGCCGAGCTTCGGGAAGACCTCCGGCGGCCACCACTCCTCGTCGTCCATCCGCCGGGAGAGCGGGGCCAGCTCGGCCCGCCCGAACTTGTCGGCGAGCTCGAGGGTGGCCTCCTGCTCGGGGGTCAGGGCGAAGGCCGGCGCCGCGACCGGTGCGTGACTGGCAGTCGCCATGGAATCCTCCTTCGGCTCGATCGTCCCAATCTACTAAAGTGCGAGGCGCACATGCCCGTCCTGCGCTCGCACCTCGACACCGCCTCGGAGAGCTACCGCGCCAACCGCGCCGCCATGCTCGACAAGCTCGCGCGTCTCGAGGCGCTGCTCGACCAGGCGCGGGCCGGCGGCGGCGAGCGCTACGTCGAGCGCCATCACGCGCGCGGCAAGCTGCTCGCGCGCGAGCGGATCGAGCTGCTGCTCGACCCCGACTCGCCCTTCCTCGAGCTCTCGCCGATCGCCGCGGCCGACCACCGAGTACAAGGTCGGCGCGAGCCTCGTCACCGGCGTCGGCGTGATCGAAGGCACCGAGTGCGTGGTGCTCGCCAACGACCCGACCAGCCTCGGCGGCTCGATCAACCCGTACACGCTCGCGAAGATGCTCCGCGCCTACGAGATCTCGCTCGAGAACCGCCTGCCGCTCGCTGTTCCTGGTCGAGTCGGGCGGCGCGGACCTGCCGCGCCAGGCCGAGGTCTTCATCCCCGGCGGCGCGATGTTCCGGAACCTCACGCGCTCCTCGGCCGCGCGCGTGCCGACGATCTCGCTCGTGTTCGGCAACTCCACCGCGGGCGGCGCCTACCTGCCCGGCATGTCCGACTACGTGGTGATGGTGAAGGAGCGCGCCAAGGTGTTCCTCGGCGGGCCGCCGCTCGTGAAGATGGCGACCGGCGAGGACGCGAACGACGAGGAGCTCGGCGGCGCCGAGATGCACGCGCGCAAGTCCGGGGCTCGCCGACTACATGGCGGTGGACGAGCGCGACGCGCTGCGGCTCGGGCGCCGCATCGTGGCGCGGCTCCACTGGAGGAAGCGCGGCCCGGGCCCGACGCGCCGCGCCGCAGCGAGCCGCGCTACGACCCGGAGGAGCTGCTCGGGATCGCCGTCGGCCGACCTCAAGGTGCCGTTCCCGATCCGCGAGGTGATCGCGCGGCTCGTCGACGACTCCGACTTCGACGAGTTCAAGCCGCTCTACGGCACGAACCTGGTGACGGGCTGGGCGCGCCTGCTACGGCCACGAGCTCGGCATCCTCGCGAACGACCAGGGCGTGCTGTTCTCGGAGGAGGCGCAGAAGGCGGCGCAGTTCATCCAGCTCGCGAACCAGATCGACACGCCGCTGCTCTTCCTCCAGAACGTCACCGGCTACATGGTCGGCAAGCGCTACGAGCAGGGCGGCATCATCAAGCACGGCTCGCTGATGGTGAACGCGGTCTCGAACAGCGCGGTGCCGCACCTGACGCTCCAGGTGGGCGGCTCCTACGGCGCGGGCAACTACGGCATGAGCGGCCGCGCCTACAAGCCGCGCTTCCTGTTCCTGTGGCCGAACGCGAAGACGGCGGTGATGGGCCCCGAGCAGCTCGCGGGCACGCTCTCGATCGTGGCGCGCCAGGCGGCGGCCGCGGCGGGCAAGCCCTTCGACGAGGAGGCCGACGCGCAGCGGCGCGCGGCGATCGAGGAGCAGATCGAGCGCGAGTCGCTGGTGGCGTTCACGAGCGGGCGGCTGCTCGACGACGGCATCCTCGACCCGCGCGACAGCCGCACCGCGCTCGGCCTCGCGCTCTCGGCCGTGCCACTCGAACGAGGTCGCGCGGCGCGCGCGAGTTCGGCGTGTTCCGGATGTGACGCGCGCGCGATGCAGCAAGCTCCTGATCGCGAACCGGGGCGAGATCGCGCGGCGCATCCAGCGCACCTGCCGCGAGCTGGGCATCGCGCACCGTCGCCGTCTACGCGGAGCCCGACCGGCGACGCGCCCTTCGTGCGCGAGGCCGACGAGGCGGTGGCGCTCGGCGGCGCCACGCCCGGCGGAGTCGTACCTGCGCATCGACGAAGATCCTCGCGGCGGCGCGCGCGACGCGGCGCCGACGCGGTCCATCCCGGGCTACGGCTTCCTGTCGGAGAACGCGGCCTTCGCCGCGGCCTGCGCGCGCGGCGGGGCTGCTGTTCGTCGGGCCGCCGCCCGAGGCGATCGCGGCGATGGGCAGCGAAGCTCGAGGCGAAGCGGCGCATGCAGCGCGGCGGGCGTGCCGCTGCTGCCGAGCCGCGAGATCTCGGCGGCGCACGCGCCGGCCGAGCTGGCCGACGCTCGCCGAGGAGCTCGGCCTCCCGCTGCTCGTGAAGGCGTCGGCCGGCGGCGGCGGGCGGGGCATGCGCGTCGTGCGCGAGGCCGCGGCGCTCGCCGAGGCGGTGGCTGCCGCGCGCGCGCGAGGCGCACTCCGCCTTCGGCGACGGCACCGTCTACCTCGAGCGCTACCTCGAGGGCGCGCGCCACGTCGAGGTGCAGATCTTCGGCGACGCGCACGGCCGCGTGATCCACCTCTACGAGCGCGAGTGCTCGATCCAGCGCCGCCACCAGAAGATCGTCGAGGAGTCGCCGAGCCCGGCCGTCGGCGGCGCGCTGCGCGAGGCGATCTGCAAGGCCGCGGTCGCGGCGGGCGAGGCGATCGGCTACCGGAGCGCCGGCACCGTCGAGTTCCTGCTCGCGCCGTCCGGCGAGTTCTTCTTCCTCGAGGTGAACACGCGCCTCCAGGTCGAGCATCCGGTGACCGAGCTGCGTGACCGGCCTCGACCTGGTGCGGCTCCAGATCGAGGTGGCGCGCGGCGCGCCGCTGCCGGCGCAGGCGGACGTGCCGCCGCAGCGCGGCCACGCGATCGAGGTGCGCCTCTACGCCGAGGATCCCGAGCGCGGCTTCGCGCCCGCGACCGGCGACGCTCCATCGCTTCGCCTTCGACGCGGCGCCCGGGCTTGCGGCTCGACGCGGGCGTCGAGGACGGCTCCGAGGTCTCGGTCCACTACGACCCGATGCTCGCGAAGGTGATCGCGTGGGCGCGAGACGCGCGCCGAGGCGGCGGCGAAGCTGGCGCGCGCGCTCGCGCGCGCGCGCATCCACGGCCCGCACACGAACCGCGACCTGCTGGTGCGGATCCTGCGCCATCCGGAGTTCCTCGCCGGCGCGCACCGACACCCACTTCCTCGAGCGCCATCGGCCCGCAGACGCTCGGCGCGCCGCTCTGTCGACGCGGCGGGCGAGCGGCTCCACGCGCTCGCGGCGCGCTCGCGCTCCAGGCCGAGCGCACGCGCGCGAGCGCGCCGTGCTCGGTGCGCTGCCCTCGGGCTGGCGCAACGTGCCGTCCCAGGACCAGGAGCTGGTCTTCGAGCGGCGCGGCGAGCGCGCTCGCCGGTGCGCGTACCGGTTCGCGCGCGAGGGGCTGCGCGCGCGCGTGGGCGACGAGGCGGTGGCCGGGCTCCGGCTCCACGCGGCTGCGCCCGACGTCGTCGACCTCGAGGCCGACGGCGTGCGCCGCCGCTTCGCCGTGCACCGCGTCGGCGAGCGCGTGTTCGTCGACAGCGCGCTCGGCGCGAGCGAGCTGCGCGCGCTGCCGCGCTTCGCGGAGCCCGAGGCCGAGCTGGCGTCGGGCTCGCTGGTGGCGCCGATGCCCGGGCTCGTGAAGCAGGTGCTCGTCGCCGTCGGCGACGCGCGTCGCGAAGGGCGACGCGCTGCTCGTGCTCGAGGCGATGAAGATGGAGCAGCTGATCCGCGCGCCGCGCGGCCGGCCGCGTGAGCGCGCTCTCGCGTGCAGCGCCGGCCAGCAGGTGGAGGCGGGCGCTCGTGCTCGCCGTGATCGACGAGGAGGCAGCCGATGGCTGACGGCGCGGTGCACTACGAGCTCGCGGACGGCGTCGCCACGATCGTGATCGACCGCCCCGAGGAGAAGAACGCGCTCAACCGAGCGCTCCGCGAGGGGCTCTGGGACGGCTTCCGCCGCTTCGTCGCCGACGACGCGGCGCGCGTCGCGGTTCTCGCGTCGACGGGCGACACGTTCTGCGCCGGCGCCGACCTGAAGGAGATGGCCGCGCTCGGGCTCCAGGTGCCGCCGCCGGACTTCCTGCCGCAGCTCGGACGGAACCTCCACACCGACAAGCCCGTGATCGCGGCGGTGCAGGGCGCGGCGTACGCCGGCGGCTTCGCGCTCGCGCAGATGTGCGACCTGTGCGTCGCCGCCGACGACGCGCGCTTCGCCATCACCGAGGCGAAGTGGAGCCGCGGCGCGCCGTGGGCCGCGCCGCTGCCGTGGCTGATCCCGCCGCGCGTAGCGCTCGAGCTGATCGTGACGGCCGAGCCGCTCACGCGCGGAGCGCGCCCGCGAGATCGGCCTCGTGAACCGCGTGGTGCCGAAGGACGAGCTGCTGCGACGCAGGCGCGCGCGCTCGCGGCGGTGATCGCGAAGAACGCGCCGCTCTCGGTGCGCGCGGCGCAAGCGCATGGTCTACGCGGTGGCCGGCGCGAGCCTCGAGAGCGGCCTCGCCGAGGGCGACCGCATCTGGAAGTCCGTGTACGAGAGCGAGGACGCGCAGGAGGGGCCGCGCGCCTTCCGCGAGAAGCGCGCGCCCGTCTGGAGGGCGCGATGAGCGCCGGCGGGCGCGGCGCTGGAAGCCGCGCGGCGCCCCGGGCCTGCGCATCGCGAACTGCTCGGGCTTCTACGGCGACCGCCTCGCCGCGGCGCGCGAGATGCTCGAGGGCGGCCCGATCGACTTCCTGACCGGCGACTACCTCGCCGAGCTGACGATGCTGATCCTCTGGAAGGGCGCGGCAGCGCGACGCCGTCGGCCGGCTACGCGGCGACGTTCCTGCGCCAGATGGAGGACGTGCTCGGGCTCGCGCTCGAGAAGCGGCGTGCGCGATCGTCGTGAACGCGGGCGGCCTCAACCCGGCCGGCCTCGCCGCGAAGCTGCGCGAGCTCGTCGGCGAAGCTCGGCCTCGACGCGAAGATCGCGCACGTCGAGGGCGACGACCTGCTGCCGCGGCTCGGCGAGCTGCAGCAGAAGGGACACGCGCTCGCGCACCTCGACACGGGCCGCACGCTCGCGGCGGAGGGCGTCGCAGCCGGTCTCCGCCAACGCCTACCTCGGCGCCTTCGGCATCGCCGCGTGCCTCGAGCGCGGGCGCCGACGTCGTGGTCTGCCCGCGCGTGACCGACGCCTCGCTCGTGGTCGGCCCCGCCGCCTGGCACTACGGCTGGGCGCGCGACGACTGGGACCGGCTCGCGAGCATGGTCGTCGCCGGGCACGTCCTCGAGTGCGGCGCCGCAGGCGACCGGCGGCAACTACGCCTTCTTCCGCGAGGTGCCCGGGCCTCGAGCACCCGGGCTTCCCGCTCGCCGAGATCGAGCCCGACGGCTCGTTCGTGGTGACGAAGCACCCGGGCACGGGCGGGCTAGGTCTCGGTCGGCACCGTGACGGCGCAGCTGCTCTACGAGATCGCCGGGCCCGAGTACGCGAACCCCGACGTCGTCGCGCGCTTCGACACGATCCGCCTCGAGCAGGCCGGGCCCGACCGCGTGCGCGTCTCCGGCGTGCGCGGCGAGCCGCGCCGCCGGCGAGCTCAAGGTGTGCATCAACTACGCGGGCGGCTTCCGCAACTCGATGACGCTGCTCGTCTGACCGGGCTCGACGTCGAGGAGAAGGCGGCGCTGGTCGAGCGCACGCTGCGCGCGCGCTTCGCCGGGCCGCGCGCGCGCCGCGCGAGCTCGCACTTCCAGCTCGACGCGCACCGACCTGGCCCGATCCCGACACGCAACGAGCAGGCGACCGCGCTGCCTGCGGATCACGGTGAAGGATCCGCGACGAGCGCAAGGTCGGGCGCGCGTTCTCGAACGCGGTCGATCGAGCTCGGTGCTCGCGAGCTATCCCGGGCTTCTACGCGACGAGCCCGCCCGGCGACGCGAGCGCCTACGGCGTCTACTGGCCGGCGCTCGTGCCGGCGCGCGAGGTGGCGCAGCGGGCGGTGCTGCCCGACGGCCGCGCGCGTCCGCGATTCCGCCCGCGCGAGCCGAAGCCGCGCGCTCGCGTCGCCGTCGCGCAGCCGGCGCTCCGCCGCGCCGCCGGCCGGCCCGACGCGCCGCGCGCCGCTCGGCCGCGCTCTTCGGCGCGCGCTCGGGCGACAAGGGCGGCAACGCGAACCTCGGCGTGTGGGCGCGCAGCGACGCTGCCTACGCCTGGCTCGAGCGCTTCCTCACGGTCGAGCGCCTGCAGGCAGCTGCTGCCCGAGACGCGCCGCCGCTCGAGGTGCGCCGCTACGAGCTGCCGAACCTGCGCGCGCTCAACTTCGTCGATCGTCGGGCCTGCTCGGCGAGGGCGTGGCCGTCGTCGATCGCGGCCCGACCCGCAGGCGAAGAGCCTCGGCGAGTGGCTGCGCGCGCGGGTCGTCGAGATGCCGGAGGCGTTGATCTGACCGACCGCCCCCGCGGGGCGGCCGCTTGCTCCCATCCTTTCCTCCTCTAACTTCCCGCGCCCGTCCCCCGGGATGCGCCCGCTACGGGGCGCGTTGCCGGGGCGCCGCCGCGGGCGGCCGCATCCCTTCTCCCAACTGGATTCACTTCGTCATGGCCACACTCGAGCTCGCCAAGATCCGCAACATCGGCATCAGCGCCCACATCGATTCGGGCAAGACCACGCTGACCGAGCGCATCCTCTTCTACACGCAGCGCATCCACAAGATCCACGAGGTGAAGGGCAAGGATCAGGTCGGCGCCACCATGGACTTCATGGAGCTCGAGCGCGAGCGCGGCATCACGATCCAGTCGGCCGCCACGTACTGCGAGTGGAAGGGCAACCACGTCAACATCATCGACACGCCCGGCCACGTGGACTTCACCATCGAGGTGGAGCGCTCGCTGCGCGTGCTCGACGGCGCGATCCTGGTGCTCTGCGGCGTGGCAGGCGTGCAGTCGCAGTCGATGACCGTCGACCGGCAGATGCGGCGCTACAAGGTCCCGCGCCTCGCGTTCATCAACAAGCTCGACCGCTCGGGCGCGAACCCGCGCCGCGTCGTCGAGGGCCTCCGCGACAAGCTGAAGCTCAACGCGGTGCTGATGCAGATCCCGATCGGCCTCGAGGCGAACTTCCAGGGGATGGTCGACCTCGTCACGATGAAGGCGCTGCGCTTCGACGGCGACAACGGCGAGCACATCATCGAGGAGGAGATCCCGGCTGCGCTGCGCGCCGAGGCCGAGTCCGCGCGCGAGCAGATGCTCGACGCCGTCTCGATGTTCTCCGACGAGCTCACCGAGGCCATCCTCGAGGAGAAGGTGACCGAGGATCTGATCCGCGGCGCCGTCCGCAACGGCGTGCTCTCGCTCGGGCTGTGTCCGGTGTTCCTCGGCAGCGCCTACAAGAACAAGGGCGTGCAGCCGCTGCTCGACGCCGTGAACGCGTACCTGCCGAGCCCCGAAGACGTGCAGAACACCGCGATCGATCTCGAGAACGACGAGCAGCCGATCGCGCTCTCGTCCGATCCGAACAAGCCGCTGGTGGCGCTCGCCTTCAAGCTCGAAGACGGCCGCTACGGCCAGCTCACCTACGTGCGCGTCTACCAGGGCATGCTCACGCGCGGCCAGACGCTCACCAACTCGCGCACCAAGAAGCGCGTGAAGGTGGGCCGGCTGGTGCGCATGCACGCCAACGACATGGAGGAGATCGAGAGCTCGGCGGGCGGCGACATCGTGGCGCTGTTCGGCGTGGACTGCGCCTCCGGCGACACCTTCACCGACGGCAGCATCGAAGTCGCGATGAGCTCGATGTTCGTGCCGGAGGCCGTGATCTCGCTCTCGATCAAGACCAAGGACTCGAAGAGCCAGGGCAACTTCAGCAAGGCGCTCGGCCGCTTCGTGCGCGAGGACCCGACCTTCCGCGCCGCCGTGGATCCCGAGAGCGGCGAGACCATCATCTCGGGCATGGGCGAGCTGCACCTCGACGTCTACGTCGAGCGCATGCGGCGCGAGTATCAGGTCGAGGTCGAGACGGGCGCGCCCCAGGTGGCGTACCGCGAGACGATCTCGCAGCGCGCCGACTACCTGTACGTGCACAAGAAGCAGACCGGCGGCTCCGGCCAGTACGGCAAGATCGGCGGCTACATCGAGCCGATCACCGACGGCAGCAAGGACTTCGAGTTCGTGGACGAGGTGCGCGGCGGCTCGGTGCCGAACGAGTTCATCCCGTCGGTGGAGAAGGGCTTCCGCTCGATGATCGGCAAGGGCCGGCTGATCGGCTTCCCGGTGATCGGTCTGCGCGTGGTGCTGAACGACGGTGCCGCCCACTCGGTGGACTCCTCGGACAACGCCTTCCAGGCCGCCGCGCGCGGCGCCTTCCGCGAGGTCTACCCGCGCGCGAAGCCGATCATCCTCGAGCCGCTGATGAAGCTCGGCGTCGAGGGCCCCATCGAGTTCCAGGGCGCGGTGCTGAAGACGATCCTGCAGCGGCGCGGCACCGTGATCGGCACCACCGAGGCGGAGGGCTTCTGCCAGGTCGAAGCCGAGGTGCCGCTCGCCTCGATGTTCGGCTACGCCACCGACCTGCGCTCGAACACGCAGGGCAAGGCCGAGTTCACCCTCGAGTTCGCGCGCTACGCCCCGGCGCCGCGCGACGTCACCGAGGAGCTCATCAAGAAGTACGGCACCCGCGTCAAGGGCGGGGATGAGGAGTAGGCGAGCGCCGGGTCCGCGCGGGCGGACGGGCGTCGTCCCGCGCAGCGAGCCGCAGGTGAGCGAAGGGGTAGGATTGGCGCATGTACCAGAAGTTCCTGACGGCCCGGAGTCCGGTGCGACTGCTCGAGAAGGGCCTGCACGGCGGGCTCGGCAAGGGCAACCTCGGCCTCGTGCTCGCCGGCCACGGCATCGGCAAGACCTCGTTCCTGGTCGGCGTCGCGCTCGACGAGCTGCTCCGTGGCGGCCACGTCCTGCACATCGCGATCGATCAGACGGTCGCCCACACGCGCGCCCACTACGACACGCTGTTCGACGAGCTCGCTTCGTCCGGGCGGCTCGAAGACGCGCCGCAGGTGCACGCCGACGTGGACCGGCGCCGCAGCATCCGCGCGGTCACTTCGGCGAGCTTCGGCGCGGCGAAGCTGCGCGAGGCGGTGAAGATCCAGCAGGAGACGGCCAGCGCACCCGCGCTCGTCATCCTCGAGAACTTCGACGCCGCGCGCGGCTCGCGCGACGAGCTGCTCGACCTCAAGGCTCTCGCGCAGGAGCTCGGCGCCGAGCTCTGGCTGTCCGTCGCGTGCCCGGGCGAGAAGGTGGACGGCCTGCCTGGCGCGCTCGCCTCCTCGCGGGACGCGTTCGGGGTGATCCTCGCGCTCGAGCCCGACGGCAAGAGCGTGGCGCTGCGCGCGCTGAAGGACCACGAGAGCCAGAACCCCTCGGCCCTGCGCGTGGCGCTCGACCCGCGCACGCTGCTGCTCACCCGGAGCTAGGTCGACCGTGGCCGGGTGGATCTTCCTCGGCGTCGCCACGCTCGGTCTGCTGTTCTCCGCGAGCGCGTGGCTGCCGGCGCGCCGGCTCGGCGCCTTCGTGATGGTCTACATGATGAGCGGCTGGCTCACCGGCGAGCTCGCGCTCCAGCACCTGGCCTGGCAGGCGCTCGCCACGCTCGGCTTCGCGGTGGCCGGCGCCTTCGAGAGCGCGCCCGGCGTCGCCGGCCTCGCACTCACGTTCGTGAGCTGGGGACTGCTGCTCGCGAGCCATCTGCGCGGCGTCCATGCGGGGCACGAGGTGCGGGGCGCGCTCACGCCGCTCTCCCTCGCGGCCGAGTCCGACGTCTCGCCCCTGCACGGGCTCCGCCGCCCCTTCCGCATGCGGCGGGAGGGCGTCGAGAAGCTCCGGGACATTCCCTACGGCGAAGTGCTGCCGGGCGACAAGGGGCGCCGCAATCTGCTCGACGTGGTTCGCCCGACCACGCCGGGCGAGCGCCGCCCGGTGCTACTCCAGATCCACGGCGGCGCGTGGGTGATCGGCGACAAGCGCGAGCAGGGCCAGCCGCTGATGTCGCACCTCGCGAGCCGCGGCTGGGTGTGCTTCGCGATCAACTACCGGCTCTCGCCGCGGGCGACCTTCCCCGACCACATCGTCGACGTGAAGCGCGCGATCCGCTGGATCCGCGAGCACGCGGCCGAGTACGGCGCCGACCCCGACTTCATCTGCGTGACGGGCGGCTCGGCGGGCGGGCACCTGACGGCGCTCGCGGCGGTCTCGGCGAACGATCCGCGCTTCCAGCCGGGCTTCGAGTCGGTGGACACGCGGCTCGCCGCCGCTGTCCCGTTCTACGGCGTCTACGACTTCCTCGACCGCTTCGGGATCCGCGGCTCGCAGAAGATGGAGCCGTTCCTCGCGAAGCAGGTGCTGAAGTGCACGCCCGAAGAGAACCGCGAGCTGTGGGAGGCTGCGTCGCCGATCTCGCACGTCTCGCCCGAGGCGCCGCCGTTCCTGCTCGTGCACGGCACACACGACTCGCTGGTGTGGCTCGACGAGATGCGCGCCTTCGCGCGCGCGCTCGGCGAGAAGTCGCGCCAGCCCGTCCTGACTCTGGAGCTTGCGGGCGGGCAGCACGCCTTCGACACCTTCCACTCGCCGCGCTCCGCTCACGCCGTGCGCGCGGTGACGGCGTTCCTCGAGCACGTCCGCGCGGAGCACGAGGCGCGGCGCGCCTAGTGCAAGCGGCGGCTGCCGCCGCGCGCAGTGAGCCCACGCGAGGCTTTGCCTCGCGTGAGGCGAACGGAGTCACGACAGCTCGCTCAGAAGGCGAAGCGCACCGCGAAGAGCCCGCCGTAGCACCAGGTGCCGGCGCCCTCCGCGAACGCTGGGCCCGCCCGCAGGCCCGAGACCACGAATTCGAGCTCGAAACGCTTCCACTCCTCGAGCGCCAGCACGAGGTCGAGCTCGTTGCCGACTTCACGGCTCTCGCCGGTGAGCTCGAACTCCAGCCGCGAACCCTGCAAGGAGTCCGCGGGGTGAACCTGGCGGTAGTGGTGGTAGACGAGGTCGAGCGAGCTCGAGCGAAAGCAGCGAGAGACCGGCGCCGACGGTGACGATCCCGAGGTTCGAGAGCTCGGGCTCGAGCAGGAAGCCATAGTGGTCGAAGCGCTCGACGCCGCCGAAGCCGGCCTCGTTGACCTCGATACCCGTCTGGCGGAAAGAGTGGTCGTCGCCCGAGTCGGGATCGGAGTCGCCCGAGCCGTACGCGTAGCCGGCGAAGAGCCGGGGCTCGTAGGCGAGCGGCAGCAGCCAGCTCAGCCCCGCGTCGACGCCCCAGCCGTTCACGTCGCGGCGCGTGACCTCCTCGACGGTCACCTTCTCGCCCGGACGGCTCCCCGAGCTGTGCGAAGCGCTCCGTGCCGCGAACCAAGGCCGCATCGAGCCAGTAGCCGAGGAACCCGGACGCGCCGAGCGTGAAGATGCCGATCCCGCGCGCGCCCACCCAGGTGAGGCGCGCATCCGAATCGTCCTCCACGGTCGACCGACACCTGCTCGCCCGACCTGCTCGCGGCCCGAGTGGTCGTCCTGGTGACAGGAAGAACGCCTGGAGCGAGTGGTTCGGCCCGACAGTCCCACGATGCCTCTCCGATCACGCGCAGCACGTTCTCGTGCTCGGGCTCGACGAAGCTCTGGTCGGTGCGGTCCGAGGCGAGCTCCTGCGCGAGCGCGAGCGTGATCTCGAAGGTCTCCCGCTCGTAGGCGACGCGCACGGCGTCGAGATTGGCGTCCCACCACCAGCGCCGGTCGTCCTCGAAGTCGAGGCGGCCGATGTCGAAGTTCACGTGAGAGCCGACGATGTTCTCGCTGTAGAGCCACATCTCCTCGCGCTCGACGAAGTAGTCCGAGACGTCGTCGAGGGTGCCTTCGAGAGCAGATCCTCCTCCTGCTCCAGCTGGACCTGCGCGAACAACGAGAGCGGCGCGCCGAGGGTGTAGAACGCCTCCAGCTCGAGCCCGTGCTCGAGCAGCAGCCGGTCCGGCGCCGTCGTCGCCCTCCACACCCGCTGCCGCACGTAGTTCAGCTCGAACTCGTACTCGCCGCCGAGCGTGAGCGGGTGCCCGAAGACGTCGATCGTGAAGGGCTCGGGCGGGCGCCGCTTGTCCTCGCGCTCGGTGAGGTGATCCCGAAGCGCCTCGTCCTCGTCCGCGCCGGCCGCGCCGGCGAGTCCCAACGAGAGCACGAGGAGCCACACGACACCGCGCAGGAGTCTCAGCCCTCCCGGCCTCCGCCGACGTCGTGACCCCGGGCCGGGAGCAGGTCCTCGAGGAAATAGGCGCAGAACGCGCTCCGCCCGGGCAGGCCCGACTTCTGGTAGACGGCCTGCGCCTGGTGCCGGACCGTCGCCTCCGTGGTGCCGCGCAGGCTCGCCGACCTCGCGATGGGAGAAGCCCTTCAGCATGAGCAGGCCCACCTCCCGCTCGGCGCTCGTGAGCTGCCACTTCTCGAACTGCTTCTCGATCGCCTCGCCGAGCCCCGACACGTAGCTCTGCGCGCTGTCGCGCCAGGCCTGGCCTTCGGCGCGCGCGAGCTCGAGGTCGCGCATCAGAGCCTCCTTCTCGTCGCGCTCCTGCTGGAAGCGGCCCGCCAGGAGCGAGACGCCCGCGGCGGACGCCACGAGCAGGGCGAGCTGAAGAGCGTCGGCGAGGAAGTCGCCGAGCGAGAACGCGTCCTCGTCCGTCCACACCTCGAGCGTCATCAGCAGGACGAAAGCGCCGACCGCGAGAGCCGCGAAGCGGAGACGGATGGAGCGCTCGTTCAGCACGGCGCGCCCCCGCGTCCCACGAACGTGGCAGAGAGAGCGCGCGCGCCTAGGCGGGTCCGCCGATGTCGATCCGCGCCGGTCCCGACAGGATCGCAGGCAGCTCGGAGCGCGGCTGTCGCGGCGCGTGCCACGGGGCCGGCTCCTTCGACAAGGAAGACGCACATGACACGGACCATAGCCAGACTCGGACTCGGGGCTCTTCTCCTCCTCCCGCTGGCAGCACAGGCGCAAGAGGAATTTTCGGAGAACTTTCGCCTGAAGGACTGCCGCTTCCTCGCCACGGGCGAGAACCCGTACTTCATCCGCCTCCAGCCAGGCCGGCAGCTCGTCTTCGAGGACGAAGAGACCACCCTCTTCATCACGGTGCTCGACCAGACCCGGCGTATCACGCTCCCGATCGGCGGGCGGCCCCGCACGGTGAGGGCGGCCGTCGTGGAGGAGCGCGAGCTCGTCGACGGCGAGCTCGAGGAGATCTCGCGGAACTTCTTCGCGCTCTGCGAGAAGACCAACGACGTGTTCTACTTCGGCGAAGACGTCGACATCTATGAGAATGGCCAGCTCGTGAGCCACGACGGCGCCTGGCTGGCCGGCCGGAACGGCGCGCGCCCAGGGATCGTCATGCCGGGCCGGGTGCTGCTCGGCTCGCGCTACGCGCAGGAGGTCGCACCCGGCGTCGCGCAGGACCGCGCAGAGCACGTCGCCGAGGGCCTCGACATCGAGACCGACGCCGGCTCGTTCCACGACTGCATCGAGGTCACGGAGACGTCGCCGCTCGAGCCGGGCTCGGAGGGCACCAAGCAGTACTGCCCCGGCGTCGGCCTCGTCTCGGACAACGACCTGCCGTTGGTGGAGATCAATAACGGCGTCGACGAGAAGAGCGACTAGAGCAGCTCGAGGATCTGCTCGGGCGGCCGCCCCACCACGGCGCGTTCGCCACGCACGAGGATCGGCCGCTCGAGCAGCTCGGGATGCTTCGCGATCGCGTCGAGGACGGCGCGGTCGTCGCTCGCGGCGTCGAGCCCAGCCGCGGCGAAGGCCGGCTCGCCGCGCCGCACCCACTCGCGCGCCGGCCGCTCGAGCCGGCGGCGCAGCTCCGCGAGCTCGGCCCGCGAGAGCGGATCCTCGAGATAGAGGCGCAACTGGAAGGCCGCGCCCCGCTCTTCGAGCAGCGCCTTCGCCGCCCGCGACTTCGAGCAACGCGGGTTGTGCAGCAGGACCACGCTAGCGCCGCAGCTTCATCAGGCCGGTGAACAGGCGCTTCACCGTGGGCGTGAGGCGCGTGCGGGTGTAGAGGCCGGCCGCCGCCTTGATCGCTTCGCCCTGCGTCGGGTACGGATAGATCACGCCGGTGAAGGCGCCGAGCGGGATCTTCTGCGTGATCGCGAGCGTGAGCTGCGTGATCAGCTCGCCCGCGTGCGCGGCCACCACGGTGGCGCCGACGATCTCGGCAGTGCCCTTCTTCACGTGGATCTTGACGAGCCCTTCCTCCTGGCCGTCCGTGACGGCGCGGTTTGCGCGTTCGATCGGCACCTCATAGGTGTCGAGCTCGATGCCGCGCGCCTTCGCGTCGTGCTCGTACAAGCCGACGTGCGCGATCTCGGGATCGGTGTACGTGCACCACGGCATCGCGAGCTGCGAGAGCCGCTTCTTCCCGATCGGCCCGAACGAGAACAGCGCGTTCTGCACCACGATCTTCGCGGCCGCGTCGGCGGCGTGCGTGAACTTCCAGGCCATGGCGCAGTCGCCCGCGGCGTAGATCCGGGGGTTCGTGGTGCGGAGGAAGTCGTCCACCTCGATGCCTGCGCGCACGTCGAACTTCACGCCCACCGTCTCGAGCCCCATGCCCTCGACGTTCGGCGCACGACCCGCGCCGACGAGGATCTCGTCGAAGGCGAGCGCGCGCGCACCGGCCTTCGGGCACGACAGGTGGACGACCTTCTCGGCGCCGCGCAGCTCCACGCGCTGGAGCATGCAGCCGAGCACGAGCTCGATGCCCTCGCGCCCGAACGCCGCCTGCACGATCGCGGCGGCATCCGGGTCTTCGCGCGTGAGGATCTGCGGCGCCATTTCGAGGACGGTCACCTCGGAGCCGAGCCGGCGGAACGCCTGCGCCAGCTCGCAGCCGATCGGGCCGGCGCCGATCAGCGCCAGCCGCCGCGGACGCTCGGTGAGCGTGAACACCGTCTCGTTGTCGAGATAGCCGGCCTCCGCGAGCCCCGGGATCGGCGGCGCGGTGGCCCGCGCGCCGGTCGCGACGACGGCCTTCGCGAACTCGAGCGTCGTGCCGTCCACGTCCACCGTGGCCGGCCCGGTGAAGCGCGCGTCGCCGAAGTAGATCTCGACGCCGAATTCCTCCCGATAGCGTTTCGCCGAATCGTCGTGGCTGATGCGCGCGCGGATCTCGCGCATCCGCTCCATGGCGGCGCCGAAGTCCGGCGCGCGCTCGCTGCGCGCGTCGTGCGCGAGCTGCGCCGCGCGGATCACCGCCTTCGAGGGCACGCAGCCGACGTTGAGGCAGTCGCCGCCCATCAGGTGTCGCTCGATCAGCGCGACCTTGGCGCCGAGGCTCGCGGCCACGAGCGAGGTGATCAGGCCGGCGGTGCCGGCGCCGATCACGACCAGGTTGTAGCGCCCGTCGGGCGTCGGGTTCTTCCAGTCCGGCGGATGCACATTCGCGACCAGCGCGGCGTTGTGCGCATCGAGCGGCAGGACCTGCACGGGATGGGGCACGGCGTGCTCCTTCACTCACCGGTGGCGTCGCGCAGCGCGCGGCGGGCGATGCGCGTCACGAACAGCGTGACGGCGATGGTGGCGGCGAGCCCGACGCCGAACAGCGCCCACTGGGCCGGGCTGCGGCCCGGCGCGGCGCCGCCCGCGGCGGCGACGGCCTGACCGGCCGCGCTGCCGAGATACACGTAGAGCAGCGTGCCCGGCAGCATGCCGATGCCCGCGATCACGTAGTCGAGGAGCCCCACGCGCGTCAGGCCGAGGCCGTAGTTCAGCAGATTGAACGGGAAGATCGGCGAGAGCCGCAGCAGGAAGACGATCTTCCGCCCCTCCGTTCCGATCGCGCGGTCGATCGCGGCGAACTTCGGCTCGCCCTCGATGCGCTTCTCGATCGAGCCGCGCGCCAGATGGCGCGCGATCAGGAAGGCAGCGGTCGAGCCCAGAATCGCGGCGACGAAGACGAGCACGGTGCCCTTCGCGACGCCGAAGATCGCGCCCGAGGCGAGCGTGAGTGCACTGCCCGGGATGAACGCGACGACCGCGACGGCGTAGCCCAGGATGAACACGAGCGGCCCGAGGGCGCCGAGCCCCTCCACCCAGCGCTGGAAGGCGGGGATGTAGCCGCCCGCGTAGCGTCCGAGCGCGAGCAGGGCGCCGACGGCGGCGATGGCGAGGAGGATCCTGGCGAACGGGAAGCTCTTGGCCGGCGGCGCCGGCGCGGTCGTTTCCATCATGCCCCTTCGATGCCGGCCAGCGCCCCGCCGCAACTCGAGCCCGCGCCCGCGGTGCAGCCGAAGCAATGGCTCGCCGTGGCGACGGGAAGCCCTGCCAGCGCCGCGACTTCGTCCACCTCGTCGAGCGTCGTGCGCCGCCCGGCGAGCGGCAGCTCGAGCGCCTGGTTGAAGTCGCAGTCGTAGAGCTGGCCGTCGTACGCGACGGACAGCGTGTCGCGGCACATCAGCGCGTCCAGCGTGGCCGGGTTGAAGTGGTTCACGAGCAGCGACTGATAGGCCTCGCTCTCGCCGCGCCGCGCGAGATCGTGCGCGAAGCGCTTGATCGGCATGTTCGTGATCGTGAGGAGGCGATCGAAGCGGATGCCGAGCGCGCCGAGCTCGCGCCGGTAGTCGGCCTCGAGCTTCGCCTGCGGCGCCGGCAGCGTCGCGCCGAGCGGGTTGTAGACGAGGTCGAGCCGCAGCCCCGTCGCCGTAGCCGAGCGCGTTCAGCCGGCGCAGCGCCGCGAGGCTGCGCTCGTAGACGCGCTTGCCGCGCTGCGCGTCCACGTTGCTCGCGGTGTAGCAGGGCAGCGAGGCGACCACGTCCACGCCCTCGCGCGCGAGGAACTCTGGCGTTTCCTCCTGGCCTGGCTCGAACAGCACCGTCAGGTTGCAGCGGTCGATCACGCGGCGGCCGAGCGCGCGCGCGCCGCTAGCGAGCGCGCGGAAGTGCGGGTTCAGCTCGGGCGCGCCGCCGGTGAGGTCGAGCGTGTCGAGCGCCGGGTTCCGCGCGAGCACCTCGAGCACACGCCGCGCGAGCCTCTCGTCGAGCGCCTCGGTGCGCTTCGGGCCGGACTCGACGTGGCAGTGATGGCACGCGAGGTCGCAGCGCTTGCCGACGTTCACCTGGAGGGTCGTCGTCCGTCCCCGACGGAGCGGGGGCAGGGCGAGCGCGGCGAGGGTGCCTTCGAAGGAGGGTGCGGGCACGTTGCGGAGGGTAACCTGCTGTCTTTCGTCTGGAGGGCTTCGATGCCGCAAGAGACCTCGACTCGACGCGGGCGCCCGCGCGCGCTCGTGACCGGCGCCTCGGCGGGGATCGGCGAGGCGTTCGCGCGGGCGCTCGCGGCGAAGCACCACGACCTCGTGCTCGTGGCCCGCCGGCGCGACCGGCTCGAGACCCTCGCCAAGGAGCTGGCCGAGCGGCATCGCGTCGCCACCTCGGTCGAGGTAGCGGACCTCGCCGAGGACGCCGAGGTCGGCCGCCTCGTCGCGAGCATCGCCGCCGATCCGCCGGACCTGCTCGTGAACAACGCCGGCTTCGGCAGCATGGGGCCTTTCGCGGAGCTCGACCCCGAGCGCGAGCTGGAGCAGATCCGCCTCAACGTGGTGGCGCTGGTGCGGCTCACGCGTGCCGCGCTCCCGGGCATGCTGGCGCGCGGCCGCGGGGGTGTCGTGAACGTCTCGTCGCTGGCGGGCGAGAGCTCCGGCCCCTTCACCGCCACGTATTCCGCCACGAAGGCGTTCGTCACGCGCTTCAGCGAGTCGGTGCACGAGGAGGTGCGCGGCACCGGGGTGACGGTGCAGGCGCTGCTGCCGGGCTTCACGCGCACCGAGTTCCAGGAGGTCGCGGGCGTGGATCCGGGCCTCGTCCCCGGCTTCGCGTGGATGAGCCCGGCGGCCGTGGTCGAGGCGTCCCTCGTCGCGCTCGCGCGCGGCGACGCCGTCTGCATCCCCGGCGCGGGCAACCGGCTGCTCGGGGGCCTCACCGCGCTCGCCCCGCGGGGCTTCGTCCGACGCGTCCTGGGCTCCACCCAGAGAAGGAACTTGCGCTAACGCGACGGGCGGGTGTAGGCTGCGCGACTGAATTCCATGTCAGTCGCTGAATTCGACGTCAAATCGGCCCCCGCACGCAGCCGCGCCGAGACGCGCCGCCGCCTGCTCGAGGCCGCCATCGCGCTGTTCGCGGAGAGCGGCCTGCACGGCGTGACCAGCGCGCAGATCGCGCGCCGCGCGGGCGTCGCGACGGGCACCTTCTATCTCCACTTCGCGGACAAGGAGGCCCTCTTCCACGAGATCGCCTTCGCCGCGCTCGCCGAGCTGCGCGCGCGCCAGGAGCGCGCCTCCGTCGGGCAGACGCCCGGCAGCCGCGAGTACGCGCGCGTCCGCACGGAGGAGTTCCTCACGTTTGCCGCGGAGAAGCGCGAGCTGATCCGCATGGTCTTCGGCCGCGCCGAGGGCGCCGGCCTCGCCGACGAAGTGCGCGAGGCCGTGGTGCCCGAGATCCAGCGCTGGCTCGAGCGGCGCATCGCGGAAGGCCGAGCACCGGCCGACCTGCATCCCGCCGTCGCCGCCCAGGCGCACGCCGCCGTGCTCACGCGCGTGATCGCGTGGTGGGTCGAGGACCCGAGCCGCGCCACCCGCGACGAGGTCGTCGCGACGCTGCTCCGCATGAATCCGAGCCTGTTGCCCGCAGGCTGACGAGAGGAACCATGGCCGATCACATCACCTACGACCCCGCGTACAACACCGTCGATCGCGACAACTTCCTGTCGATGATCGAGGTCGATCGCTACGGCACCCGCTGCGACGCCTTCGACGAGATCATCTCGCTCACGCGCGACCATCATTGGGACCCGAACGATCCGGCGTACATCGACTTCGACCTGCAGCCGCTCGACGTCGAGAAAGAGCTGATCATGCCGCGCGATTTCGTGATCGAGCTGCAGTGCGCGGTGAAGGACCGGCTCGACGAGGGCCAGCAGATCCAGCTCGCCAACGAGAGCGTGCGCTTCTCGCTCTCGTCGATCCTCCACGGCGAGCAGGGCGCGCTCTCGCTGTCCACCAGCCTGGCGCAGATCCTCCGCGACCCCGGCGCGCAGGAGTACGCCACGAACCAGGCGCGCGAAGAGGCGCGCCACGTGGCCGGCTTCTCGAAGTACGTGGAGAAGCGCTGGGGCAAGCCGCTCGGCTGTGGCGCCACGCTCGCGAACCTGATGAACGACATCGTGCTGGCGCCCGAGGTCTACAAGAAGCTCGTCGGCATGCAGATGCTGATCGAAGGCCTCGCGATGGGCGCCTTCGCCACCTTCCACAGCAAGACCAACGACCCGACGCTGCGCCGGCTGATCCAGCTCGTGATGAGCGACGAAGCCTTCCATCACCGCTTCGGCAAGATCTGGGCCGACCGCACCGTGCCGAAGCTCACCGAGGAAGAGCACCAGAAGGTCGAGGACTGGGCGGCGAAGTGCTTCCAGACGCTGCTGTTCAACCTCGTGAACGCCGAGCAGAAGCAGGCGATCTATCCGCGCTTCGGGCTCGACTGGCAGTGGGTGCGCGGCGCGGTGCTCGAGGCCTTCACCGACAACGACCGCCGCCAGGTCATGCGCCAGAGCACGAACATCTTCCGCGTGCTGATCAAGACGCTGTTCAAGGCCGGCATCATCACCGACCGCACCAAGCACGTGTACGCCGCCTGGGTGGACATGGAGGAGCTGCGGGGCGAGGGCGACGAGGTGGTGGGCACCGACATCGCCGACGCCACGGTGCTCGAGCTGCGCGACATCAACGCGGCCAAGAGCAAGCCGATCAGCAAGGTGCTGAAGCGGGCCGGGTGAACGCGTGAAGACGGGCCTCGAGGCAGGGCCGGGAAGGCCGGGCTGCTCCGGGCCTCGGCTCACAGGTGGGACTGGCGTGTTGGAGACCTCGCGGACATCACGCCAGTTGGCCGAGCCCGGTGACCGGCCCTGCGCAGCCCGGCCCTCCCGTCCCCGTGTCGCGGAGGTCCGCGCGTGCGCGTAGCGATCCTCGGCGCCGGGGCGTCGGGCATCTGCCTCGGCGTGAAGCTGCTCGAGGCCGGCTTCCGCGACTTCACGCTCTTCGAGAAGTCGTCGGACGTCGGCGGCACCTGGCACGACAACCGCTATCCGGGCGCGTGCTGCGACGTGCCGTCGCACTTCTACTCGTTCTCGTTCGAGCGGAAGGCGGACTGGTCGCGGAAGTTCTCGCCGCAGGCGGAGATCCAGGACTACTTCCGTCACGTCGTGGACAAGTACGGGCTGCGAGAGCACATCCGCTTCGGCACGGAGATCGCGAGCGCGCGCTTCGACGAGGCGGCGGGCGTGTGGCGCCTCCGCACCGCGGCCGGTGAAGAGCACGAGGCGGAGGTGCTCGCCTCGGGTGTCGGCCAGCTGAACCGGCCGCACGTGCCCGACTTCCCCGGCCAGAGCACGTTCCGGGGCGCGGCCTTCCACTCCGCGCGCTGGGATCACGGCGTGGCGCTCGCCGGCAAGCGCGTCGCGGTGATCGGCAACGCGGCGAGCGCGGTGCAGTTCGTGCCGCCCGTGGCCGAGCAGGCGGCGCACGTCGACGTCTTCCAGCGCACGCCGAACTATGTGATGCCGCGCTTCGACTACGCCTACAGCGAGCGCGCGAAGCGGCTGTTCGCGCGCGTGCCGGGCCTCGAGCGCCTCTACCGCTGGTGGATCTGGGGGAGCTTCGAGCTGCGCTTCGCGGTGTTTCGCGGCCGCGGCGAGGGCTGGCTGGCACGCCGCATCCGGCAGGCGGCGAAGGACTACCTCGCGGCCGAGATCCCCGACCCGAAGCTGCGCGAGATCCTCACGCCCGACTACGCGCCCGGCTGCAAGCGCCTGCTCATCTCCGACGACTACATCCCGGCGCTGCGCCGCGAGAACGTGGCGGTGGTGACGAGCAGCATCGAGCGCATCGCGGCCGACGGCGTCGTGACGCGGGACGGCAAGACGCATCCCGCCGACGTGATCGTCTACGGCACCGGCTTCGAGACCACGAGCTTCCTCGCGCCGATCGAGATCGAAGGGCTCGGCGGCAGGAAGCTGCACGAGCAGTGGCGCGACGGCGCCGAGGCCTACCTGGGCGTCGCCGTCAGCGGCTTCCCGAACCTGTTCCTCATGTACGGGCCGAACACCAACCTCGGCCACAACTCGATCCTGTTCATGATCGAGGCGCAGGTGCGGTACATCCTCGAGTGCCTCGCCGAGCTCTCGCGCAGCGGGCGCGCGTGGCTCGACGTGAAGGCAGATGCGCAGCTCGCCTTCAACGACGAAGTGCAGGCCGCGCTGGCCGACACCGTCTGGGCCACCCGCTGCGGCAGCTGGTACAAGACGGCGTCCGGCAAGGTCACCAACAACTGGAAGGGCTACACGCTCGAGTACTGGTGGCGCATGCGCCGGCCGGACTGGAGCGCGTTCCGGTTGGCTCCGCGCTAGATTCCGCGCCCCGAAACCCCCGACGAGGAGATCCCCCATGGCAGGACTTCGCTTCGACGGCCGCGTCGCCGTCATCACCGGCGCCGGCGGCGGCCTCGGTCGCACGTACGCCCTCGAGATCGCGAAGCGCGGCGGCATGATCGTCGCCAACGACCTCGGCGGGAAGGCCGACGGCAGCGGCGCCAGCAGCAGCATGGCCGACGAGACCGTCAAGCAGATCGTCGAGGCCGGCGGCAAGGCCGTCGCGAACTACGACTCCGTCTCCACGCCCGAGGGCGGCGAGGCGATCATCAAGGCCGCGCTCGACAACTTCGGCCGCGTGGACGTCGTGATCAACAACGCGGGCATCCTGCGCGACAAGACGTTCGCGAAGCTCGCGCCCGAGGATCTCGACATCGTCCTCGACGTGCACCTGAAGGGCGCCTTCTACGTGTCGCAGCCCGCCTTCCGCGTGATGAAGGAGCAGAACTACGGGCGTCTGCTGTTCACCGCGTCGGGCGCCGGTGTGTTCGGCAACTTCGGCCAATCGAACTACGGCGCGGCGAAGATGGGCCTGGTCGGGCTCTCGAACGTGCTCGCGCAAGAAGGCGCCAAGAACAACATCAAGAGCAACGTGATCGCGCCGATCGCGAAGACGCGCCTCACGGAGCAGCTGCTCGGCCCGATGGCCGACAAGCTCTCACCCGACTGCGTGACGCCGCTCGTCGTCTTCCTGGTGTCGGAGCAGTGCGAGCTCTCGCACGAGATCTTCGACGTGGGCGGCGGCCGCTACGCGCGCATCTTCATCGGCATGAACCAGGGCTGGGCGAAGGGTCCGGGCCAGCCGGCCACGGTCGAGGAGATCGCCGCGCACATCGACCAGATCCGCGACCCCAGCGGGTACATCATCCCGAGCGGGATCGGCGACGAGATGCGCATGGTCGCCAACCTGATGCAAGGCAAGTAGTGGGGAGGGCTCGATCTTCGAGGCTCGTCGCTGGGGGAACCCGGCACCCTCCTTCGCAGAGACTGGTGGCTGCAGCTGACGGCGCTGCGCGCCGCAGCTGAGCCACTCGAACACTCGCTAGAAGAACAGGAGAACACGATGCCGATCGAGCCGCAGAAGGCGCTCGCCGCCAAGTTCCCCGTCAACACCTCGTCCTACGAGGTGGACGACGTGATCCTCTACCACCTCGGCATCGGTGCGGGCGTGCCCGCCACCGACACGAACGAGCTCGAGTACACCTACGAGAAGAACCTCAAGGTGCTGCCGAGCTTCTGCGTGGTCCCGGTGTTCTCCTCGATGGGCGCGTCGCTCTTCGGCGTCGAGGGGCTCAAGTTCAACCCGGCCATGCTGCTCCATGGCGAGCAGGACATCGAGATCCACCGGCCGCTGCCGACGCAAGCGAAGCTCGAGAACCAGGTGCGCATCGCCGGGATCTACGAC
Source organism: uncultured delta proteobacterium (assembly GCA_963716895.1). Classification (GTDB taxonomy): domain Bacteria; phylum Myxococcota_A; class UBA9160; order UBA9160; family UBA6930; genus JBFIYM01. Next base: position 181,349 of record CAVQUJ010000006.1, on the reverse strand, counting down.
AAGGGCAAGGCCGCGCTGGTCGTGCTCGAGGTGAAGACGAGCGAGGGCGGGGCGCCGCTCTTCACGAACCGCTTCTCGCTGTTCCTCCGCGGTGAAGGTGGCTTCGGCGGAGACGCCGGCCCGAAGGCCGGCAACGAGGCGCCCGCGCGCGCGGCCGATCTCACGCTCGAGTCGAAGACGCTGCCGCAGCAGGCGCTGCTCTATCGCCTGTCCGGCGACAAGAACCCGCTCCACGCCGATCCGGCCTTCGCGAAGATGGGCGGGTTCGACACGCCCATTCTGCACGGACTCTGCTCGTTCGGGATCGTCTGCAAGGCGGCCGTCGATCACGCGCTCGCGGGCGACGTCACGAAGGTGGCGCGCTACCAGGCGCGCTTCGCCGGCGTGTTCTTCCCGGGCGAGACGATGGTGACGTCGGTCTGGCGCGAGGGGAACCAGCTGCTGCTCGCCTCGAAGAGCAAGGAGCGCGGCACGCCCGTGCTCTCGAACGCGGCGATCACGCTGCGGAGCTAGCCGAGCGCCAGCGCAGCCTCGACGGGCAGTCCGTCCCGGTAGCTGACGGTGCGCGTGCGCAGCGCGGGCACGCGGGCGCCGGGCAGCACGATGCCGACCAGGTTGAGCGGATCCGCGGCGGAGAGGTGCACGAGCTCGCCCGTGCGCTCGCGGCGCCGCATCTCGCGCAGCGCATCGACGGCGTCGGGCAGCGCGTACTGCTCGCCGACGAAGCCCGTCACGAAGCGGCCGCCGCGCGCGCTCCCGCGCGCCTCCATGCGGCGCAGCGCCCAGAGCACCTCGCGCCAGGGCACGGCGAGGTTCTCGCGCGCGAGCAGGTCGCGGAACACGACGCCGCAGCGCGCGAGCAGCTGCGCGGCCACCCGCTCGGCGAGCGACTCCGGGTCTGCGCCGTGCTCGGGCTCCGGCACCAGCGCCCAGCGGCCCTCGGCTCGGGCGCCGCGCACGGCCCGCCGCGGACGCGTGCGCCCGTGGCGCCGGCGTGCGCCGAGCAGCGCGCGCACGCCCGCGAAGCCGTCGGCGGTGACGAGGCCGCGCGCCACCAGATCCCAGAGCCCTTCCTCGACTTCGATCGGCAGCCGGCCCGCGAGCGTCACCAGCTCCTCCTGGAAGAGCGCGCCGCGCGAGCGCAGGCGCTCGAGCAGCTCGCGCGCCGCGCCTTCGCCGGGCTCGGGCGGCCGGGTCTCGCCGCGCGCGGCTGCGAGCAGCCAGGGCAGGGCGTCGCGCGCCACGAACGAGAGCGTCGTCCCGCGCGAGGGGACGAGGCCGCCGCGGCCGGCGGCGGCGGGCTCGTCGTCTTCGTCCACGGCGGCGGCGCCGCGCGGCGCGAGACGCGCCCAGGCGATCTCGCCCGAGAGGCACAGGTCGTCGAGCCACTCCGGGCGGTAGCTCGCCACGCGCGCCGGCAGCACGCTCTCCTCCCAGGCGGAGGCCGCGAGCTCGAAGCCCTGGAGCTGCGCGATCACGGCGAGCAGCCCGCGCTTACCCTCGAGCTGCGCGTGCGGCGCCGCGTGCTGCCAGCGCAGCAGGAAGCGCACGAAGTCCTGCGCGCTCACCGGCTCGATCTCGCGGCGCAGGCGGTCGATCGTGTAGCGATGGATGCGCGCGAGCAGGCGCCGGTCGCAGAACTCCTCGGCCCCGTCGCTCCGGCGAGAAGCGCCCGCGCAGCACGAAGCCCTCGCCCTCGAGGCGCGCGAGCGCGATCTCGACGAGCGACGGCGCGAGCGCCGTGCGTGCGGCGAGCGCGTCGACGGTGACCGGGCCGCAGGCCGAGAGATGGCCGCGCACGGCCGCCACGGCGGCGTCCTCGTCGCTCGGCCGCGGGCCGCGCGGCGAGCGCCGCGGGCAGCGTCACGTCGGGCGCGAGCGCGGCGCCCGGGAAGAGCGCCTCGACGGCGCGGCCGCGCCTCGGTCGCGAGCCAGCGCTCGCCACCGGCCGTCTCGACGCGCGCCGCCCGGCCCGCCGCCACGAGCTCGGCGAACCAGCTCTCGCCACGCGGGCTCGGGCGCCGCGCACCACGAGCTCGAGCAGCGCGTCGTGCAGCTCCTCGGCGTCGCGCGGCTCGGGGCGCGCCTCGCTCGCGCACGCGCGCGATCGCCTCGGGGTCGAGCGCGCCGAGGTCGCGCGCGTGCTCGGGCAGCGTCGCGCCGGATCGAGACGGCGCGCGTGCGCCGCTCCTCGAGCGGCGCGTCGTCGAGATACGTGTACGGCTTGCGCGTTCAGGATCTCGTGCGAGAACGGCGATGGCTCCGTCGTGTCGCGCGCGTGCACGCGCATCTCGCGCCGCTCGCATCGCCTCGAGCAGCGCGACGAGGCCGTCCACGTCGACGGCCTCCGAGCAGGCAGTCGTGCAGCGTCTGGCGCATCAGCGGGTGGTCCGGCAGCTCGACCGGGCCGGTGAGCGTTCTCCTGGCAGGCGGCGAGCGCCGGGAACACCGCCGCCATCAGGTCGTCCGCCGCATGCGCTGGATCGGCGGCGGCACGCGCTTGCCGCCGCGCTGCCGCAGCACCGCGAGCGCGCGCGTCGCGTTCCAGCGCCAGCGCGCCGCCGAACATCGGCGCGAGGAGCAGCGCCTGCTCGAGCGTCTCGCGCGCCGTGGCGGGCGAGCAGGAAGCGCGAACCGTCTTCGAGCGGGAAGCTGTGCTGCGGCGCCGAGCGAGAGCACCACCGCGTCGTCGGTCGCCGCGGCCTGCAGCTCGAAGTCGAACGTGCGGCAGAAGCGCTTGCGCAGCGCCAGCCCGAGCGCGCGGTTGACGCGCCCGCCGAACGGCGCGTGCACCACGAGCTGCATGCCGCCCGCGTCGTCGAAGAAGCGCTCGAACACGACGTCCTGCGTGCGTCGGCACGACGCCGAGCGCCTGCCGGCCCGCCGCGAGGTAGCGCACGACCTGCTCGGCGCCGCCCGCGTCGAGGCCCGCCTCCGACTGCGAGCCACGCCGCCGCGCCGGCCGCGTCGCCGCGCGCGAGCCGCTCCGCCACGTCCGCGCGCAGCGCAGAGACCTCGGCGGACAGCTCGCACGTGCGCGCCGGCGCCTCGCCCAGCCAGAACGGCACCGTCGGCGGCGCGCCGCTGCGCGTCCTCGACGCGCACCACGCCGCGGCTCGACGCGCCGGATCCGCCACGAGGTGCTGCCCAGCAGGAAGATGTCGCCGGCCATGCTCTCGATCGCCCAGTCCTCGTTCACCGTGCCGATGAACGTGTCGTCCGGATCGAGCACGACGCGGTAGTCGGCGATCTCGGGGATCGCGCCGCCCGAGGTGAGCGCGGCGATGCGCGCGCCGCGCCGGCCGCGCAGCATGCCGTTGACCCGGTCGCGGTGGAGGTGCGCGCCGCGGCGCCCGCGCCCCGTCTGCACGCCCTCGGAGACCAGCTCGACGACGGCGTCGAAGTCCTCGCGCGAGAGCGCGGCGTAGGGCGCCGCGCGCCGCACGAGCGTCGAAGAGCTCGTCCTCGCGCCAGGCTCGCGCGCGCGCAGGCCGCGACGATCTGCTGCGCGAGGATGTCGAGCGGCGCGCGCGGCGGCAGCACGCGGTCGAGCCGGCCGTGGCGGACGCCGCGCACCGCGCCGCGCACTCGACCAGCTCGTCGCGCGTGGTGGGAAGAGCCGGCCCTTCGGCGTCATGCCGCGCGCGTGGCCGGAGCGGCCGACGCGCTGGAGCAACGTCGCGAGGCTGCGCGGCGAGCCGATCTGGCACACCAGCTCGACCGGGCCGATGTCGATGCCGAGCTCGAGCGACGCCGTCGCGACGAGCGCGCGCAGCTCGCCGGCCTTCAGGCGCTCCTCGACGCGCAGGCGCCGCTCCTTCGACAGGCTGCCGTGGTGCGCCGCGACCTGCTCCTCGCCGAGCCGCTCCGCCAGGTGGTGCGCGACGCGCTCCGCCAGCCGGCGCGTGTTCACGAACACGAGCGTCGTGCGGTGCGGCCGTCACCTGCTCGGCGATGCGGTCGAGGATCTCGTCCCACTGCTCGTGCGACGCCACCGGGCCGAGCTCGCTGCCGGGCACCTCGACGCGCGAGGTCGAGGTCGCGGCGCGGGCCGAGGTCGACGATCGCGCAGGCTGCGCGCAGGGCTCGACGCCGACGAGCAAGCGCGCGGTCGTCTCGATCGGGTGCTGCGTGGCGGAGAGGCCGATGCGCAGCGGCCGCGCGTCGCACAGCGCCTCGAGCCGCTCGAGGCTGAGCGCCAGATGCGCGCCGCGCTTGTCGCCGGCCAGCGCGTGGATCTCGTCGACGATCACGGTGCGCACCTTGCGCAGCCGCTCGCGGCTGCGCTCCGACGTGAGCAGCAGGAACAGCGACTCGGGCGTCGTGACGAGGAGGTGCGGCGGGCGCCGCAGCATGGCGGCGCGCGCGGCGGCGGTGGTGTCGCCGGTGCGCAGCAGCGCGCGGATCTCGGGCAGCGCGAGCCCGCGCTCGGCCGCGAGCGCGCGGAGCTCGGCGAGCGGCGTCGCCAGGTTCTTCTGCACGTCGGTGGTGAGCGCCTTGAGCGGCGAGACGTAGACGACGTCGGTGGCGTCGGGCAGCGCGCCGCCCTGCGCCTCCGCCTCGCGCAGCAGCCGATCGATGCACACGAGGAACGCCGCGAGCGTCTTGCCGGAGCCGGTCGGCGCCGCGATCAGCGTGTCGCGGCCGCGCGCGATGGCGGGCCAGCCCCGCGCCTGCGGCTCGGTGGGGCCCGCCGGGAAGCGCCGCTCGAACCACGCGCGCACGACCGGATGGAACGAGGCGAGCGCGTCCACGGAAGCTCACCCTAGCAGACGACGGGGCTGCCACCGTCGCTGGGGGGCCGCAAGCGAGCAGCATGCTGACAAGACGGGTGGCGCTGCGGGCACGCTCAGCCGGGCGGGGCGCCGATCAGCTCCTCGAGCACGGGCCAGTCGATCGCGCTCTGGGCGGCGAAGGCCTCGAGCAGCAGCTCGCGGTCGGCCGCGTCGTCGGGCTTCGCGCGGTAGGCGGCGACCGCCCGCTCGAGCACGCTGCGCGCGGGCTCGGGCGGCGCGTCGGATTTCAGACCCCCGTCCTCGTGCTCGAGGCCGACCGCGTCGAGCCACTCGATCAGCAGCGGCTTCTTCACCTGGAGGAAGTAGGCGGCGAGCACCTCTTCGGCCACGATGCTCGTCGAGAACCGCGCGAGCGCCTGGCGCACGAGCTTCGCGCGCTTGTCGGGGCTCTGCTTCAGCACGAACTGCGGGCGCGCGCGCAGCCACGCGCTCGCCGCCGCGAGCGCCTGCATGTAGACGCCGGGCGCTCCCTCGCGCAGGCTCTCGAGCAGCAGATGGGTGCGCTCGGGCGTCATGCGCGCGAACACCTGGTACGCCTTCAAGGGTGACTCCTGCTCCCCGAACCCGAAGAAAGGAAGCCCGCGGCGGCGAGAGATAGCACGAGGCCGGCGGCGAGCGCGGAGTGGAGCCCGGTCACCTCGACCGGCAGCCCGAGCCGCACGTTCAGGATCCCCACCACGACCTGCGCAAGACCGAGCGCTGCGGCGAGGCCGAGCGTCCGGCCGAGCGCGCCGCGCCCGCGCGCTGCCGTGGCCGCGACGCCGAGCAGCAGCGCGAGCAGGTAGCCGTTGCCGCGGTGGAGCAGGTGGAGGCCGACGGCGCCGCCGAAGCTCGGGAACCAGACGCCGCCGTTGCAGGTGGGCCACTCGGGGCAGGCGAGGCCCGCGTAGCGCGACGAGACGAGGCCGCCGAGCACGAGCTGGAGCGCGAGACAGGCCTGCGTCGCGACGAGCCACGCGCGCGCCGCGAACGGCGGGGTCGGCGCGTTCGGCGCGCCACTCTGCCGCAGCCGCAGCGCGATCCCGAGCACGCAGGCGCTGAAGGCGTTGCCCGTGACGAGGTGCGCGGTCACCGTCCACGCGGCCAGCAGGTGCCACACCGTGAGCGCGCCGAGCGCGATCTGCGTGGCGAGCAGCAACGCCGCGGCCGCGAGCCAGCGGCCGCAGGCGGCGCGCGCGCGCGGCAGGCGGAGCGCCGCGACAGTCAGACCCGCGAACGCGAGCGCCACGCTGCCGGCCACGACCCGATGCGTCCACTCGAAGCCGACCCGCAGGTCGAAGGCGGGCACGGCGTTGCCGAAGCAGAGCGGCCAGTCCGGGCACGCGAGGCCCGGCGCCGTGCGCGCGCACCAGCGCGCCGAGCACGATCAGGCAGAAGGTCGCGCCGCACAAAGCGAAGAAGCCGGCGGCCAGCCGGCGGAGCGCGAGCACGTCGGGGGCAGCGGCGGGCATCGGGCGCGGGAACCTAGGGGACGCGCCGGGCCCGAACCAGCGCGGCAGTTGACGCGCAACGCGCGCCTCTGCGAGGCTCGCGAGCGGCTTCTACAGCCGTGCCCACCGCCGGACGATGGAGAGGGCGACGATGCAGAGCTTCCACCCCACCGGCGTCCAGGATCGCGGCGATCCGCGGCACCTGCGCGCGCTCTTCGAGCGCGCGTCGCTGCTGTCGCGCGAGCATCGCCTGCCTTCGGTGTTCGTGGGCGTCGCCGGCCCCGAGGGCGACCTGCTCGTGCGCGACTTCCTCGACTTCGTCGAGGCCGAGCTCCGCGTCGAAGACACCGTGTTCCGGCTGCTGCGCGAGCGCGCCGTGCTCTGGCTCGCCGACGTCGACCTCGCCGCGGCGAGCAGCGTGCTCACGCGCCTCCACGACGACTTCGCCTCGCGCTTCCCGACCACGATCGGCCTGCGCATCGAGCACGGCTTCCATCGCGTCGAGCCCGGCGCCGTGCCCACCGCGAAGGACGTGCTGCCGCTCCTCTTCGGCCCCGAGCGCACCCACCCGGCCTGACGTCACGAAGGGGACGTTCCTTTTCGTCACGAAGGGGACGTTCCTTTCCGTCGCTTCTCGGACCGCTCGGTTCGTGACGGAAAAGGACCGTCCCCTTGCTTACGGGCGGAGCTCGGCGGGAGGGCGGGGGCGAGGGTCGGGTGGACGAAGCGGTGGCCGAGCGCCTCGGCGCGCGCGGGGAGGACCTGGCGGCTGCCGAGCAGCTCGATGGCGAGCTCGCCCAGCGCGAGGCGCACCGCGAAGGCAGGCGCCGGCAGCAGGGCGGGGCGGCGCACCGCGCTCGCGACGCGCGCGCGTGAAGTCCGCGTTGCGCACCGGCCCCGGCGCCACGACGTTCAGCGGTCCGGCGACGCTCACGTCCTCGAGCGCGCGCCGCGCCAGCGCGACGGCATCGTCCCGGTGGATCCACGGGAACCACTGCCGCCCGCTGCCGATCCGGCCGCCGAGGCCGAGCCGGAACGCGCGCGCGAGCACGGGCAGCGCGCCCGCCGCGCGCGACAGCACCACGCCGAAGCGCAGCCGCACCACGCGCAGGCCGAGCTCGGCCGCGCGCTCGGCCTCCTCCTCCCACGCCACGCACAGGTCCGCGAGGAAGCCCGCGCCCGGCGGCGCCGTCCTCGCGCAGCTCCTCTTCGCCGCGGTCGCCGTAGATAGCCCACCGCCGACGCGCACACGAGCGCGCCCGGCCGCTCGCTCGAGGGCAGCGCGGCGATCTGCTCCACCAGGCCCTTCGTCGAGCGGATGCGGCTCGCCCACATCCGCTCGCGGCGGGCGCGTGTCGGCACGCCGCCGAAGATCGGCTCGCCCGCGAGGTGGACGACTGCGCCTGCGCCGTCGAGCGCCCCTGCGCTCGAGCGCGAGCCCGTCCCAGCCGACCGCCTCGACGCCCGCGCCGGGCGCGAGCTGCCCCGGCGTGCGCGACACCAGTCGCAGCCGGCGCCCCGCCGCCCGCAGCTCCGCCACCAGCGCGCGGCCGATCAAGCCCGCTCGCGCCGGTGACGAGCGTCAGCCCCGTCGCCGGCCACTAGGCCCTCGCTGGGGCGAAGGCGGCGTAGATGCGCTCGGCCTCGGCCGGGCTCGTGGCGAGCGGCGCGAGCACGGGCGTGGTGACGCCCGCCTTCACGAACTCCGCGAGCTGCGCGCGGCACTCGTCCTCGGTACCGAGGATCGCGATGCGATCGACCAGCTCGTCGGGGATCGCCGCGGCCACCGCCGTGCGGTCGCGCTTCGCGAAGGCCTCGCGGATCGCGCGCGCCTCGTCCGGGAAGCCGCACCAGTCGAGATAGGCGTTGTAGACGGGCGCCGCGAGGTAGGCGCCGAAGCCGAGCCGCACCAGCCCGCGCGCCTTGGCGCGGTCGTTCGTCAGGCACACCTGGAAGCGGCACACCACCTCGTCCCGCGACGCGTCGCGGCCCGCGGCGGCGCCGCCGGCGCGGTACGCCGCGAGAATCTGCGGCATCGCGCTCGCCGGCTGGAAGTTGATGATCAGCCCTTCGCCGATGCCGCCCGCGAGCCGCAGCATCTGCTCGCGCAGCGCCGCGAGGTAGATGCGCAGCGGCTTCCGCGGCGCGCTCCCGAGCTTGAAGCCCTTCGAGCGGAAGTGCGCGCCCCGGAAGTCGGTCTTCTGCCCGGCGAGCGCCTGCCGCAGGATCGCGACGCTCTCGCGTACGTGGCCGAGGGGCGCCTCGAAGTCGATGCCGTTCCAGTCGCCGATGATGGCGTGGCTCGACGAGCCGAGGCCGAGCACGAAGCGGTCGCCCGAGAGCTGCGCGAGCGTGCCTGCGCCCATCGCGAGCACGGCCGGCGTGCGGTTGTACACGGGCACGATGGCCGTGCCGATCTCGATGGTGGACGTCGCCCACGCCATCGCGCCGGCGAGTGCGAACGAGTCGGGCCCCGCCGTCTCGGCCATCCAGATCGCGGGATAGCCCCACTCCTGCTCGGCCTTCTTCGCGAGCTCCACGCACGCGCGCGCGTCGTGGAACGGTGACGGCAGCGTGATCGCGAGGCGGCCGAGCGCGCTCATCGTGGCTGCATCCGCAGCGCGCCGTCGAGACGGATCACCTCGCCGTTCAGCATCGCGTTCTCGAGGATGTGGCAGGCGAGGGCGGCGTACTCGGACGGATCGCCGAGCCGCGGCGGGAAGGGGATGCTCGCCGCGAGCGCCTCGCGCGCCGGCTGCGGCAGGCCCATCAGCATCGGCGTGCCGAACAAGCCGGGCGCGATCGTGCAGACGCGGATGCCGGCACCGGCGAGGTCGCGCGCGAGCGGAAGCGTCAGCCCCACCACGCCGCCCTTCGACGCCGCGTAGGCGGCCTGGCCGATCTGGCCCTCGAAGGCGGCGATCGAGGCCGTGCTCACGATCACGCCGCGCTCGCCAGAGGCAAGCGGGCTCGTTCGCGACCATGCGCGCCGCGGCGAGGCGGATGACGTTGAAGGTGCCGATCAGGTTCACCTCGATCACGCGGCGGAACGTGGCGAGCGCGAGCGGCTGGCCCTGCTTGTCCACCACGCGGCCGGGCGTCCCGATGCCGGCGCAGTTCACCACGGCGCGGAGCGCGCCGAATTCGCGCACGGTGCGCTCGACGGCGGCCGTCACCTGGGCTTCGTCCGTCACGTCGGCCTCGGCGAAGAGCGCGGCCGGGCCGAGCGCCTTCGCGACCTCGGCGCCCTTCGAGCGCGGGAGGTCGAGGATCGCGACGCGCGCGCCACGCAGAACGAGCTCGCGCGCCGTGGCCTCGCCGAGCCCCGAGCCGCCGCCCGTCACCAGAGCCGCGCTGCCGCGGATCTCCATGCGCCCTCCTCCGAGCGGCGGGAGCGCCGCGATCCCGGGCTCGCCGACGTTACCCCCGCGCGAGGGCGGCGGCGAGCGCGGCGGCGAGCGGCCCGAGCCGGCCGTCTCCGACCGGGACGCCGTCGAGCGCGACGATCGGGCGCGCGCCGCGCACGGCGTTCGTCGCGACGATCTCGCGCAGCGTGCGGCACTCGGCGCGCGAAACGTCGCGCTCGGCGAGCGCCACGCCGGCGGCGAGTGCCGCCTCGAGCGCGACGCCGCGCACGGCGCCCCGCGCCGCGGGCGGCGTCACCCAGTCGCCGCCGGCGAGCGCGAGCGCCAGGTTCGTGCGCGCGCCTTCGACGAGCCGGCCGGCGGCGTCGAAGAGCAGGACTTCGTCGACGCCGGCGGCCGCGAGCTCGGCGCGCGCGCTCTCGAGCGCGGCGACCTCCGCCTGCTTCGCGCCGGGCGCGGGGCCCGGTCCCCGATGCACGACGGCCGCGGAGATGGCGCGCCACGTCGCGGGCTCCGGGCCGATCGGCCGCGTACTCGCGACCAGCTCACCGCCCGCGCGCGCCTCGAGGCGCACGATGCCTTCACCGTCGGCGCCGAAGCTCGTGCGACCGAGCGCGAGCAGGCGGGCCTCGATCTCACGCGGATCGTGCTCGCCGAGTCCGAGCGCGCGCGCGTCGCGCACGAGCCGCTGGGCCACGCGCTCGCCGAGCCAGAGGCCGCCGCGCTGGTAGCGGCCGGTGGTGTAGCAAGCGATCGGTTCCAAGGCTGCCTCTGAAATGGAGCGCAAGCCTAACAGGCTGCCGAAGAACGCCGTCTGAGGTCTCCTCGCGGCGTCGTTGGCGGCTGAGGGAAAGAGCGTCCCGGCTCCGGTCGCCCCGGCGGCCTATGCAGCACGCTCGCGCCGGGCAGGCGGGCCCGGCAGTTCACCGGGATCCACCAGCCCGTGACGTCTCCACCCGACGCGCAGCAGCCACGAGCGCGGGCGGGCCACCTCGCGTGCGTCGGAGGTCTCCGGGATGCGGCTGGCGACCGCAGGTCGCCAGCCGTCGAACCAGCGCGCCGAGCTCGCGGGATCGAGCGGAGCGGACGCCGTCCGCGAGACGTGCCGCTGCTTCGCGAGATGCCGCCGCGCGTTCAGAAGCACATAGGCGAGCGCGCGACGCACCTCGCGCGGCGAGCGCAGGCTCCGGTGGTGATACCGCCCGTCGAGCACCGACCCGCTGCGGCCGCTCGTGCGGTTGAGCGCTCGCGCGAGCCGCGCCGCGATGCTCTTCATCCCGCACGCGAGCGCGTGCTTCCCGTGCGCTTCGACGATCAGGTGCGCGTGGTCGCCCTGAAGCGAGTAGTGGGCGACGCGGAAGCTTCCTCGCTCGCTGGCCTCGGCGAGAGAGCGCCGCCACTCGCGCACCAGCTTCCCGCTCCGCAGGGACGAAAGCCCCGGCCTCACCCGCAGCGTGACGTGCACCGGGCAGTCGCCCGGCACGGCCTCGCGCTCGCGATGCCAGACGCGCGGCCGCGGCCCGCGCGGTCGCCCGGCTCCGGGCCGCGGTCCGCCTCGGCCGGTGCGCTTCCGGTAGTCGGTGAAGCCGAGCTGCTTCGGCGAGCGCGACATCGCGGTAGGTTATGGCTATGTATTGCCCTCGTCAACCCCCTGCCACCACCCACCGGGCGCTGGGCCGCAGCGGCCCGGCGAATCGATGAAGGATCCGCCCGAAGCCGGGAGGAGCCGCCCTCTCGCGCCAGCTCCCTTCCACCCGAGCCCTCTTCGCGGTCTTCACCGTGCGCTCGGTGGCGCTGCTCGCAGGTCTCGTTTTTCAGCAACCTGGCAACGGGGCTAGGTCGCTGGAAGAGGGGCGGAGGCGGGGTACCTACGCCCGCCGATCCACACCTCTAGCCCGGGCGGCGTCGCACGCTTCTGGTCGAGCTCCTCACGCGCCCATGCGGCCCAACGGGACCAGGGTGGCAGGAAGAAGTATCCGCCGGACGGGTCGCCGACGGCCACGTATCTGCCAGACGCCACGCCTGCGGCGGTCAGGAGGCACACGATCGCGGCACAAAGCTCGGCGATCACCCCACGAAAGAGCTGATGCCCAACCCAGTGGTCGTAGAGCCAGTCGAACTTCTGGCCGCGCCGGAGCTTCACCATGCCTTCGTAGGCCTCGGCGGAGAGACACACCCCCAGGTAGGCATTGGGAAATGCCTCGACGATGTTGCAGTCGTCCACTCGCGGGAACTCCGCTGCGAGCGGTCGGGTCGGAACGATGGACTTCAGCTGCCGTGCGGACGCCCAGCCGGCGACTCGAAGGTTCCGGCCGGTGCCAGGCACGTGAGACAGCCCGGGCTTGCAGCGTCGCTGGAAGGCGCCCAGCGTGAACACGCGCTCGCAGCTCCGAACCGCGGCCGCCCCGGCGGTCGTGTAAGGCGCATCGATGGCAGCGACGTCGACGCGATCCGTTCCGGTCAGCCCCCGTCGAGCTTCCCAGGCCGAGGTCGTGTGCCCCAGACGAACTGCGCCATCCGCACCGAGTCGCGCCACTCCCGAGCTCGGCCGCGTCGCGGAGAAGCCGACGTCGAGACCGATCAAGACCACGCTAGCGCTTGTCGATGTCGGAGACCTTGCGCTCGTGCGCGCCGGTGTAGATCTGGCGCGGCCGCCCGATCTTGTGGCGCTGCTCGTGCATCTCGAGCCACTGCGCGATCCAGCCGGGCAGGCGCCCGATCGCGAAGATCGGCGTGAACATGTTGGCCGGCGTGCCGATCGCGTTGTAGATCACGCCCGAGTAGAAGTCGACGTTCGGGTAGAGCTTGCGCTCGATGAAGTAGTCGTCCTTGAGCGCGAGCTCCTCGAGCTCCACCGCGATCTCGAGCAGCTTGCTGTGGATGCCGAGCCGCTGCGAGCACGTCGAAGCAGGCCTTCTTGATGATCTTCGCGCGCGGGTCGAAGTTCTTGTAGACGCGATGGCCGAAGCCCATCAGGCGCGAGGTGTCGTCCTTGCGCTTCGCGCGCTCGACGAACTCGCGGGCGGACAGCCCCTCGGCGGCGATCGCCTGGAGCATCTCGATCACTTCCTGGTTCGCGCCGCCGTGCCGCGGGCCCCAGAGCGCGTTGATGCCGGCCGACACCGCCGCGAACAGGTTCACGTGCGACGAGCCGACCAGGCGCACCGTGCTGGTCGAGCAGTTCTGCTCGTGGTCGGCGTGCAGGATCAAGAGCAGATCGATCGCCTTCTCGACGACCGGGTCCACCTCGTAGGGCTCGCAGGGCGTCGCGAACAGCAGGCGCAGGATGTTCCCGACGTAGCTGAGGCGATTGTCGGGATACATGAAGGGCTGGCCGATCGAGTGCTTGAAGGCGTAGGCCGCGATGGTCGGAAGCTTGGCGATCAGTCGGTGGACGGAGACCTCGACCTGACGCGGATTCCGCGGATCGAGGCTGTCCGGATAGAACGTGGCGAGCGCGCCCACCACGGCCGAGCAGGCCGCCATCGGGTGCGCGTCCTTCGGCAGCACGCGGTAGAACTGCCGGAAGTCCTCGTGCAGCATCGAGTGGTACGTGATCGACTTCGAGAACGACTTGAGCTGATCGCGCGTGGGCAGCTCGCCCTGGATCAGCAGGGAGGCGACCTCGACGAAGCTGCAGCGCTCGGCGAGCTCCGCGATGTCGTAGCCGCGGTAACGCAGGATGCCCTTCTCGCCGTCGATGAACGTGATCGCGCTCTCGCACGAGCCGGTGTTGGCGTAGCCGGGGTCGAGCGTGATCAGGCCGGTCTCGTCGCGCAGCTTGCGAATGTCGATCGCGCGCTCGCCCTCGCTCCCCTCGATGATGTCGAGCGAGATGACGCGGCCGTCGAAGCGCAGTTCCGCCTTCTGGGCCATTGGCAGCTCCTTGTGGAGGTGGCAAGCCACCGAGCGCGCTCACCTTAGCTTAGGCGGCTCACCGTCGCTGGGCCGTGCGGGGTGTCACGACGAGGAGCTTGCGGTCTCCGGAGCGCGCCTCGTGCACGATCTCGACGGGCACGGTCAGCCGGTCGAGCTTCTTTCCCTTCAGCACGAGCGCGCGGCCGCCCTCGGCGAAGAAACGCTCGACGTCCTCGGACGTGCGCAGCTGTGCCACCTTGCGCCCACCGTAGTAGTCGAGCGCGCCGACCATGGAGCGGTTGCCGAGCAGCCCGATGCGCTGGCCGGGCGGCGTCTGCTGGCCGGCGGCGACGGCGGTGGGGCGCACCGTCTGGATCGGCTCGAGCGCGGGCAGCAGCAGCAGGAACAGCGCCAGCTCGACGGCCGCGACGGTGCCGGCCGCGAGCCCGGGGAACGCCACCGCCGGGACGCGATTGCGCACCCACAGGATTCCGGCCGCCAGCCCCGCGAGCGCGACGCCCACGAGCCCGGAGCCGAACGCCAGCAGGTAAGGCAGGCGCAGCTCGGCGAAGCGCTCCGCGGGCACGAAGAAGGGCTGGCCGAAGGCCAGCGGCGATCGCCTCCGCTCCGATCGCGAGCAGCACGAGCAGCACGCCGGCGCTGCCCAGCCCGAAGACGCGAGGCAGCCGCGCCCGGCCCACGAGCCAACGCAGCAGCGCGTCGGCCGTGAGCAGCGCGGTGGCCGGGAAGATGGGCAGCAGATAGAGGCCGCGTTTCCCCGAGGAGATCGAGAAGAACGCCAGGCTCGTCGCGACGCCGGCGAGGAGGAAGCGCCACGCGCGCTGCGCCGACTCGTCTGCGTCGCGCGTGAAGATCGAGCGCCGGCCGATCCACGCGATCACGGGCCAGGCGAGCGTCCACGGCAGGAAGTGGAGTGGGAAGCTCCAGACGTAGTACCAGAACGGGCGCACGTGCGAGGTGCCCGCGAAGAAGCGCCCGAACACGTTCTCGCCCACGGCCTTGCCCGCGAAGCCCGCGGGCGCGAGCGCCGAGGCCGCCGCGAGCCAGAGCAGGCCGGGCAGCACCGAGAGCAGGAGCCCCCAGAGCGGGAAGACGGCCCGCAGGTCGCGGGGCCGTCGTTCCCACAGCAGGAACGCCACGATCGTGAGCACGGGGATCAGGAAGCCGACCGGCCCCTTCGTGAGCACCGCGAGGCCGAGCGAGAGGTGCAGTACGAGCTGGTGCCCGCGCCGGGAGCCGATCCCGCGGTCGAGCCACCAGAAGCTCGCGAGCGCGCCGAGCTCGAAGGCGGTCAGCAGCACGTCGAACTGCACGCGCCGCGCCAGGAAGAGGAACTCCCAGCTCGTGAGCAGGATCGCGGCGCCGAGCACGCCCGCGCCGCTGCCGAGGAGGCGCGTGCCGAGCAGGAGCGTCAGCGCGACGACGCAGAGGCCCGCGAGCGCGGAGGGCAGGCGTGCGGCCAGCTCGGTGACGCGTCCGCCGGGCGCGCCGGCCAGGGCCGCGAGCCAGTAGTAGAGCGGCGGCTTCTGGGTGTACGCCTCGCCGTTGAGGTGCAGCACGACCAGGCCGGCCGGGCCGTGCTCGAAGGAGCGGAGCTCTTCAGCGATCTGGAGCGCGCGCGGCTCGTCGGGCGCGTCGGCGTCGAGCCGACCCAGGCCCGCGAGCAGGAGCACGGCCGCGGCCACGAGGACGAGCGCCCGCCATCTCGGGCCGGCCTGGATCAATCCCCCTCCTGGCTCCGCTCGTGCCGATGGCCGAGAACGGTACCTTCTCGCGCCAGGAGGTGCCGCCATGCCCAGCGACACGATGAACTCCGAGCTCGCGGCTCGTCTCGCGGAGACGCCGCTCCGCCTGAAGGAACTGGCTGCGCTGCTCGACGGCCTGAGCCATGACGCGCGTGTCACCTGGGTGCGCTCGGTCGGGCGCGCCGATCAGCGTCGTCTCTGGGAAGCGGCGCCGGGCTTCCTGCCGCTCGCGCTCGCCGATCTCGTGCCGCCCTCTCGGGCCGATGGAGAGACGGTGCGCCACTTCGGCAAGAACACGCTGCCCGCCTTCACGCACTTCGAGAAGCGCTTCTGCCGGCCGGCCGGCCAGGATCCGCGCCGCCCGTCCTCCCTCTACGGCTTCAACTTCCAGACCATGTCCTGGCTCACGGGGCCCGGCTACTACGTCGCGCACGCGGATCCCGCGCTGCCCGAGGTGCTGATCGACTACCGCGAGCTGCCGCCTGCGGCGCCCGCCGGCTGGCCGCCGCTGCGGCGCAACGAGGTGGGCGCCGCGCGCTTCGTGTACGGCTTCATGGTGGACCGGCTGCGCCGCGTGTCCGAGCACGTCACCATCGGCTCGGCCGCCCGCAACGGCAAGGATCTCGGCAGCTGGTTCCTGCTCACACGGGAAGGATGAACGCGCCCATGCTGGAGAAGAAGACGATCCTGGTGACGGGCGCGAGCGGCCAGGTGGCGCTGCCGATCGTGCGCGCCCTCGCCCCGAAGAATCGCGTGCTCGCCTTCGGCCGCTTCCAGAAGGCCGAGGATCGCGCGAAGGTCGAAGCCCTCGGCGCGCAGGTGGTGCAGGGCGACCTCGCGCGGGGCGAGCTCGACGCCATCCCGCAGGCGCTCGACTACGTGCTCCACTTCGCCGTGGCGCGGAGCCCGAAGCCCGACTTCGACGGCGACCTCGCCGCCAACGCCGAGGCCGCCGGTCTGCTGATGGCGCGTTGCTCGCGCGCGCAGGCGTTCCTGCACTGCTCGACCGCCGCGGTGTACCAGGCGAAGGGCGGAGAGCCTGCGCGCGAGAGCGATCCGCTCGGCGACCACCATCGCGTGATGATGCCGACCTACAGCATCTGCAAGATCGCGGCCGAGGCGGTGGTGCGCACCGGCGCGCGCATCTTCGGCGTGCCGACGACGATCGCGCGCCTCGGCGTGCCCTACGGGAACAACGGCGGCTGGCCCTGGTATCACCTGATGATGATGAAGGCCGGAGTAAAGATTCCGATCCACCCGCGCGGGCCGAATCGCTTTCCGCTGCTGCACGAGGACGACTACGTGCGCCACGTCGAGGGGCTGCTCGCGCTCGCGAGCGTGCCGGCCACGATCGTGAACTGGGCAGGGAGCGAAGACACCTCGATCGAGGCGTGGTGCGCGTACCTCGGCGAGCTGACCGGCCTCGAGCCGAAGTTCCAGAAGACGGAGCAGACGCTCGAGTCGCTCCCGCTCGACGTGTCGCGGCTCGAGGCGAAGCTCGGCGCGAGCCGGGTCTCCTGGCGCGACGGCCTGCGCCGCCTGGTCGAGGCGCGCAACCCCGAGCTGCTGCGGAGCCGAGCCTGAGCGCGCCGTGGCTCAGCGTGGTGATCCCGGTCTACGAGGAGCGCGACAACCTCGAGCCGCTCCACCGCGAGCTGTCCGCCGCGCTCGCCGACGTGCCGGGCGGCGTCGAGTTCGTCTACGTGGACGACGGCAGCCGCGACGGCAGCGGCGAGCGCCTCGCCGATCTCGCCAAGCGCGACGGGCGGGTGCGCGTGCTGAGCTTCGTGGCGAACAGCGGCCAGACCGCTGCCTTCGCCGCCGGCTTCGAGGCCGCGCGCGGCGAGGTGGTGGCCACGCTCGACGCCGACCTCCAGAACGACCCGGCGGACCTCCCGCGGCTGCTCGCCGCGCTCGACCGCGCCGACGTGGTGAACGGCGTCCGGGTCGGCCGCCAGGACGGCTTCGTGCGGAAGCTCTCGTCGCGAATCGGCAACGGCTTCCGCAACCGGATGACGCACGAGAGCGTCACCGACGTGGGCTGCTCGCTGCGCGTGATGCGCGCCTCGTACCTGAAGCACGTGAAGCTCTACCGCGGCATGCACCGCTTCCTGCCGACGCTCCTCCGCATGGAGGGCGCGCGCGTCACCGAGCTGCCGGTGAACCACCGCCCGCGCCGGCACGGCCGCTCGAAGTACGGCATCGCGAACCGCCTCTTCGTCGGCCTCGCAGACGTCTTCGCCGTGCGCTGGATGCAGGCGCGCAAGCTCTCCTGGCGCCTCCGCGACCCTGTGAAGTAGCTCTCACCGTCGGTGAGCCCAGCTCCGCCACACTTCCTCCTCGTGGTACGCTGGTCGAGGCGTCCCGCCTCGGAGGAAATGCTCATGCGTCGCGTTGGAAACACCCTGCTCCTCGCCGCCTCGCTGCTCGGTGCCGCGAGCGCCGCACTCGCCTTCTCGCCCGGCCCGAGCACGCGCCTCGGCCTGCTGCCGCTCGGCTCCTGCCAGGGCGGCGCGCACGACGGCAAGGCGTGCCTCGCCGCCGTCGACTGCGAGGACCCGGCCAACACCGCACCGAGCGTCTGCACCACCGAGCTGTCCGACGTCGCGGTGCGCGGCGTGCTGACGTTGATCGCCGACAAGGACTCCGGCGGCTTCGACGACACGAGCGCCGTCCCGCAGCAGAAGGACGCGCTCGGCACGCCGATCCCCACCGACCTCACGAAGTCGACCCTCACCGTGATGCTCGAGTTCACGCGCAACGGCCAGAAGTACGCGCTGACCGAGACGTACAAGGACCTCGGCGACTACGCCGACCCCGCGCTGCTCATCGACTGCAAGGGCTTCTGCGTGCCGGGCTGGCGCGAGCCCGCCGTCGAGGCGCGCATCGCGAGCGTCGGCGACCCGAACGCGCCCGGCGGCGGGGGCGGCGGCGGTGGCGGCGGGGGTGGCGGCTCGGGCGGCGGCGGCGGCACGCAGGCCGGCGGCGAAGGCATCCGCATCCAGTGGGCGCCCGGCGGCGCCGCCATGCAGCGCGCGCTGATCCAGGCGCTCGGGCTGCCGGCGGGCAGCGTCGCCTTCCTCGAGGTGGTGAGCGACACCGAGCGCTTCGACCACTCCCAGCAGAGCGACGTGCTGGCGACCGTGCGCCGCATGAAGGTGACCATCCGCGCCATCCTCCCCGCTGCGGCGCCATGACGCGAGGAGCCCGCCTGCGCCGCGCAGACGCGCTGCTCCTCGCAGGCGCGCTCGCGCTCTTCGCCGTCTGCTTCGCGCTGAACCTGCGCGAGCTGCTGCGCGGCGGCCTCGTCTGGCTGCCGGTGCACGTGACGGCGGCGCCCGCCGACGGCTACCCGCGCGTGAGCTCGTTCTGGTCGCCGGAGCTCGAGGCGGCGAGCAGGGTCGCGCGCGGCGACGAGCTGCTCGCCCTCGACGGCGCGAGCCTCGCCGGCGTGGGGCGGCTCGCGTTCGCGGCGCAGCTGCTCGGCGGGGTGCACGGCCGGCGCGAGCTGCCCGTCTCGGTGCGCTCGGCGGGCGTCACTCGCGAGGCGTCGCTGGCGCTGCCCGCTGTGCCGTATGCGTGGCGCACCAGCCTGCTCGCGCTCGCGTTCGTCGTGCCCGGCGCGTTCGCGTTCTGGCGCGCGCGTGGCTTCCCGCCGGCGCGCCTGCTCTTCCTCTTCGCGTTCGGCTACGGCATCCACTGGGCGTACTTCTGGGGCGGCTCGCCCGCGCAGACGCTGGCGGCGATCGCCGCCTTCGCGCTCGGCCCGATGCTGGCGGCGCCCTTCGCGCTGCGGGCCATCCTGAGCTTCCCGCTCGAGACGGCGAGCACGAGCCCCGCCGCGCGCTGGTGGCCCTTCCTGTTCGCGGCCGTCGGCCTCGGGCCGGTGTCGTGGGCGTTCGGCGTGCCGCTCTCGGCGGAATGGGGCCTCCGGATCACCGCGGCCGGGAGCCTCCTCTGGGCCCTGACGGGGCTCGTGATCCTGACGGGGAACTACCGGCGTTCGGGCCCGACCGGCCGCCGCCAGATCAAGTGGGTGCTGGTCGGTCTCTACCTCGCGATCGCGCCGCCCGTGCTCGCGGCCGCCGCCGTGCTGGTGGCGCCGCGGCTCGCCTGGCTGTACGAGGCCAGCCTGCTTTCGGTGATCTGCATCCCGATCGCGCTGTTCGTCGCCCTCGCGCGCGATCACCTCTACGACGTCGATCGGCTGATCTCGGCCAGCGCGACCTACACCCTTCTGTGTGTGATCGCGACCGCGGGGCTCGGAGTCGTCGTGCCGCGGGTGACCCACCTGATCGCGGGGGGCGAGGGCACGGACGTCGTGCGGTCCGTGCTCTCGCTCGCCGTCGCGGGCGTCGTCGTGGGCGCACGTCGCTGGCTGGCGCCGCGCGTGCAGAGCGTCCTCTTCCGCGAGCGCATCGCGCTCGAGCAGGGCGCCTTCGCGCTGCGCGAGACGCTCGGCTCCTGCGAGAAGCCGAGCGAGCTGATCGAGGTGCTCGGCGCGAGGCTCGATGCCCTGCTCGCGCCCACCTGCACGGCCATCTATGCGGCGGCGGGCGACGAGTTCGCGCCCGTCTTCGTGCGCGGGCCGGCAGCGGCGCCGGGCTTCGGGCTCGAGAAGGGGCTGGCCGTGCGGCTCGGCGCGGAGGCCGGCGTCTTGGCGGTTCCGGCGCGGCGCCGGCATCCGTTCTGGCAGTCGCTCGCCCCGGAGGAGGCCTCTGCCCTCGATTCGATGGGCGCCGCGCTGCTGGTGCCGCTCAAGCCGCGCGGCGCTCTGCGCCGGCTTCGTCTGCCTCGGCGAGAAGCGCTCGGGCGACGTCTACACCGCGCAGGATCGGGCCTTGCTCGCGAGCATCGCCGAGAAGGCGTCCGACGAGCTGGTGCGCTTCCACGAGCTCGAGCTGCGCGACGCCGAGCGCCAGATGAACGCGCCGCCTGCGCCGCTACGTGCCGGGCGCGATCGCCGAGGAGCTCGAGCGCGGCGGCGCGCTCGCTCCGGGTGAGCGCGAGGTCACGGTGCTCTTCGTGGACGTGCGCGGCTACGCGAGCTTCGCCGAGCCGCGCTCGCCGTCGCAGATCTTCGAGGCGGTGAGCGCCTACACCGCGCGCCGTCTCGGAGGTGATCCGCGCGCGGCGGGGACGGTGGTCGAGTTCAACGGCGACGGCATGATGGCGGTGTTCGGCGCGCCCGACGCGCTCGCGGGCAAGGAGAGCGCGGCGGTGCTGGCGGCGCTCGCGATCCGCCGCCGAGGTGCGCGCGCTCCGCTTCGGGCCCGACGGGACGCGGGCTCGACGTGGGCATCGGCATCGCCACCGGCCCGGCCTACGTCGGCTCGATCCAGGCCGTGGATCGCGCGATCTGGAGCGCGCTCGGGAACACCACGAACCTGGCGGCCCGGCTCGCAGACGCTGACCCGGGAGCACGACGCCTCGGTGGCGCTCGACGAGGCGACCCATCGCGCCGCCGGCGCGGCCGCGCATCCCTTCCACTCGATGGGCATCGTGCCGATCCGCGGCCGGCGCCCGATCGAGGTCTTCACGCTCGGACTCTCGGAGGAAGCATGAGGCTCGCTCTCTCGTCGTGTTCGGCTCTCCTGGGTTTCGTTCTCCTCGCCGCGCCCGCCGGCGGCCACGACGCCGGCCCGCCCGGCTGGCGAGGCCGCGTGATCGCGGGCGCGCTCGCGCCCGGCGCAGGTGAACCGGCATCGCATCTTCCTGCGCGAAGGCGAGCTGCTCACGGCTTCGCTGCGCGAGAGCGGCGCCGGAGAATTCCACGACCCGTTGCTCGGCGTGCTGGCGCCGTCGAGCGGCGCGCAGCCGGTGGCGGCGGACGACGACGGCGGCCCGGGCTTCCTGCCGCGCCTCGCGCTCCGCGCCGGGGAGACCGGCTGGTTCACCGTGCTGGTCACGGGCTTCGGCGACGCGGACTTCGACGGCAGTGGGCACGCCGAGACGCTGCGCTACCGGCTGGTCCTCGCGGTCGAGACGGACCCGCCGCGTGTCGTCGAGCGCGAGCCGGGCGTCGACGCCGCTGCGGCTCCGCCAGGGCGCCACGCTCGTCTCCGGCCACCTCGAGCCCGGCGACACCGACGCGTTCGAGCTCTGGCTCGACCCCGGCGCCACGCTCACCGCCTCTGTCTTCGAGAGCGGCCGCGGCGAATTCCACGACCCGGTTCTGCGCCTGGTCGATGCGCGCGGGCAGCTGCTCGCGCAGAACGACGACGGCGGCCCGGGCTTCCTCGCCAACCTCGCCTACCAGGCGAAGCGCGCCGGGCGCGGCTGGCGGCCGGCGCCGCTCCGCCTCGAGCTCGCGGGCTTCGACCCCGACGGCACCGGCGCCGCCAGCCCCAGCGAGGACTTCGACTACCAGCTCGTGATCTCGATCGACCACTTCCAGAAGTGGTGAGGACCGTCTCCGCTCGCTTCAGCTGTTCGCGCGGGACTTGCGGGCGAAGCGTTCGAGGACGCGCAGCATGGTGTCGTCGCTCTGGATGCCGCCGAAGGGCCAGGCGCCGAGCATGAAGGTGGGCACGCCGCTCACCTGCTCCTCGCGCGCGCGCTCGGTGTGGAGATCGAGCGCTCCGAGCGCCTCCTCGATCGACGCGGGCGCCAGCTCGAGCCCGAGCTCGCGCGCGAGATGCGAGGCGGCCCCGGGATCGACGTCGAGCCGGCCCTCCTCGAACACCGCGGTGAAGGCGCGCTCGCGCCAGCTCGCGCCCCGTCCGAGCGGCTCGGCCAACAGTGCGACCGCGCCGAGCGCGCGCGCGTCGGGCCAGACGCGCGGCACGCGCACCGGCACCGCGAGCTCCTCCGCCACCCGCGCGGCGTTGCTGCGGCGGAGCTCGTCGATGGGCGCGCCCGGGCGGTGCGGGCCGACCAGCCTGGTCAGGTCGAGCGGCGTCCAGCGCAGCTCGATGCCGAGGGCGGCGATCGGCGCGGCCAGCCGCGCCAGCGCGCGGTGCGCCACGTAGCAGAGCGTCGAGGCGAAGTCGTAGTGGACGCGAACCGAGAGGGGCTTCGCGTCGCTCAATGCCCCGGCCGCCGCCCGAACAGGCGCGCGTGCTCGACCATCAGGCAGCGGTCCTCGACCACCGTGATGCCCTTCGCGACGAGGCGCGCGCTCGCCTCGGGCGACGAGATGCCGAGCTGCATCCACACGCCGAGCGGTGCGCGCGGGAGCGCCAGGATCTCGTCGACGTGCGCCGGGATGTGCGGGCTCGCGCGGAACAGATCCACGAGGTCGGGCGGTTCCGCGAGCTCGCCGAGCGAGCGCACGCAGCGTTCGCCGAGCACGCTCTCGAGCTTGGGCGAGATCGGCAGGATGCGATAGCCCTGCGCTTGCAGGTAGCGGGGCACCTTGAAGGCGTCGTCGTCCGCGCCGGCCTTGATGCCGACTACGGCGACGGTCTTCACGCGGCGGAGCAGGTCGGTGAGCGTGGCGTCGTCGGGGCGATGCATGGGGCCTCCGTCGAATTTCGCTTGCCGCGACTCTACGCGGCCGATACCGTCCCTCGCCATGCGACGGGGGCGCGCGGTGTCGGTCGGCCTCGTCGCCCTGTTCCTCGCGGCCCCCGCGCTCGCGGCGCCGTTCGAGGACCCGGCGCTCGGCACGCGCGTCACGAAGCTCGACAACGGGCTCACGATCCTCACGCTCGAGGATCACACGACGCCGGTGGTGTCGCTGCAGATCTGGGCACGCGTCGGCTCGGGTGACGAGGCGCGCTACACGGGCCTCGCGCATCTGTTCGAGCACATGATGTTCCGCGGCTCCGCGCACCTCGGGAAGGAGGAGCACTCGCGCCTCATCGAGGAGCGCGGCGGGCAGGTGAACGCCTACACCACGCGCGACCAGACGGTCTACTTCACGGACATCACGCCCGAGAACCTGCCGCTCGTGATCGCGCTCGAGGCCGAGCGACTCGAGACCCTCGACATCAGCGAGGAGAGCCTCGCCGACGAGCGCCAGGTGGTGCTCGAGGAGCGCCGCTGGCGCACCGAGAACAACCCCGAAGGACGGATGTTCGAGGCGCTGATGGCGCTGACCTTCCAGGCGCACCCCTATCGCGTGCCGACGATCGGCTGGCGGAGCGACGTCGAGAAGGTGGGCGTCGCGGAGTGTCGCGCGTTCTTCGACGAGTACTACGCCGCCAACAACCTGGTGGTCGCGGTCGCGGGCGACTTCGACACCGACGAGGTGCTGGCGCTGCTGCGTCGAGAGCTCGGAGGCTTGCGCCAGGTCGAGCCCATCGAGCGCAATCCCACCGAGGAGCCGCCGCAGGACGGCCAGCGCCGCGAGGTGGTGTACTTCGAGGTCGCCGGCCCGATCGTGGCGATGGCCTGGCACGCGCCGCCGACCGGTCACGCCGATGCCGATCCGCTCGACGTGGCGAGCGAGATCCTGTCGAGCGGCCGCACCAGCCGGCTCTACCGCGCGCTCGTCTACGATCGGCCGCTCGCGCTCGGGGCCTCCGGTGGCTACTGGGAGCTGGCCCGCGCGGGGCTGTTCTTCGCGTACGCGCAGGTGCGGCCGGGCGCGAGCGCGGATCAGGCCGAGGCGCTGCTCGCGAGCGAGATCGAGCGTCTGGGCAAGGAGCCCGTCAGCGAGGCCGAGCTCGCCAAGGCCAAGCGCGCGCTCGAGGTCGGGCTGATCGTCGGCCAGGGCAGCAGCAACGCGCTGGCGTCGCGCATCGCCGGGGAGTGGATCTCGTTCGGGCGCGTGCGACCGCTCGACGAGCGGCTCGCGGCGATCCGCGCGGTCACCGCCGCCGACGTACAGCGCGTCGCGAAGACCTGGCTCGTGCCCGACGGACGCAGCGTGGTGCAGGTGCTGCCGCCGCCGGCGCCCGCCCCGGTCGCGAAGAAGGGGAAGCGGTGAAGCGGGCGCTCTCCTTCGTGTTCGCGCTCGCTGCACTCGGCTGCGCGGGCGCGTGGCCGTTCGCGGCGAAGCCGCTCTGGGAGCAGCCGCCTCCGCCGCCGCTCGACGCGGCCGTCGTGCAGCCCGGCCGCCTTCACCGCGAGCAGCTGCCCAACGGCGTGCGCGTGCTCGTGCTCGAAGACCGGCGCCTGCCGGCGTTCGCGCTCGGCGTGATGATCGCGCGCGGGGCGGGCATCGAGGCCGTGAACGAGGCGGGCGTCGCGTCCTACACGGCCGAGCTGATGGAACGGGGCGCGGGCGCGCGCACGGCGCTCCAGCTCGCCGGTGTGGTGGACGCGCTGGGCGCGACCCTCCAGGTGAGCGAGACATGGGACTCGATGAGCGCCGAGGTGGCCGGGCTGTCCCAGGATCGCGACGTGCTCTTCGACGTGCTTGCCGATGTCGTGCTCCGCCCGCGCTTCGACCGCGACGAGGCCGAGCGCGTGCGCTCCGAGAGCCTCGCGGCGTTGCGCCAGGCGGCGGACGACCCCACCACGCTGCTCAGCTGGAGCTTCGCGAAGGCGCTCTACCCCGGGCATCGCTACGGGCTGCCCGAGGCGGGGACTCCCGAGACGCTGGCCCGCCTCGGCTCGAGCGCGGCGCGCGCGTTCCATCGCCGCGTGTTCGTGCCGGGCGCGGCGATCGTGTTCGCGAGCGGCGACGTCGATCCGGAGGCGCTGCTCGCCCGCATCCGCGCCACGTACGGCGCCTGGCAGGGCCCGCCGCCGCCCGACTTCGGGCCCGAGCCGCCGGTGCCGCAGCAGCGACGCGTCGTCGTGGTGGACCGCCCGGATCTCGGCCAGGCGCAGATCGGCGTCGGCCACGGCGGCATCGCCCGCCGCGACCCCCGCCGCCTCGAGGCGCAGCTCCTCAACACCGCGCTCGGCGGCGGCGGCTTCTCGTCGCGGCTGATGAACCGGATCCGCGCGGAGGAGGGCCTCACGTACGGGATCAGCTCGCAGTTCGTGATGCGCCACCGCGCCGGGCCGTTCGCGGTGTTCACCTTCACGCGGGTCCCGAAGGTCGGCGAGGTGGTGACGGGGATCCTCGAGGAGCTCGAGCGTGTGCGGCGCGAGCCGCCCTCGGCCGCCGAGCTCGCGAGCGTGCAGAGCCAGCGCGCGGGGCAATTCGCGCTCGCGCTCGAGACCTCGGCCGAGGTGGCGGGCGCGCTCGTGGACCTCGAGGTCTAC
This sequence comes from uncultured delta proteobacterium, assembly GCA_963716895.1. Lineage (GTDB taxonomy): Bacteria > Myxococcota_A > UBA9160 > UBA9160 > UBA6930 > JBFIYM01. The sequence continues at coordinate 156,030 of CAVQUJ010000006.1, read as the reverse complement.
GACCTGCCGCCCGACAGCCTCGACACCTACCGCGGCCGCGTTCGCGCCGTCACCGTGGAGCAGACTTCCGCGGTGGCGCGCGAGCTGATCGACCCGGCGCGTGCCTCGATCGTGGTGGTGGGCCCGGCGGAGCAGCTCCGCCCGCAGCTCGAGCCCTTCGGCGCGATCGAGGTCGTGAAGCCCGGCTTGTGACGCCGCGACGGGCGACGGGGTAGGCCGCCGCCGGATGCGTGCGGCGTGGACCCCCATCACCCCCGGGGGCATCGGGTCCCTGTCTCTTCTTCCTATTCTTTCTTCTTCCTATTCTTCCGCGCACTTTCCCCCTTCCGTCCGACCGCTCGGTCGGGTAAAGATCTCGGCCGGCTCGACCGATCGGTCGGGGCCGACGAGGAGGCCGGGTGGAGCCCAGCTCGCGCGACAAGATCCTGGAGGTCGCCGAGGCGCGCTTCGCGCAGCGCGGCTTCGCCGGGGTCGGCATGCGCGAGGTCGCGCTCTCGGCCGGGCTCGGCAAGTCGTCGCTGTTCCATCACTTCCCGACCAAGGCCGAGCTGTACGTCGCGGTGATCGAGCGCGTGATCGCGCGCATCGAAGCGCACGTGCTGCCCGCGCTCGGCAAGCCGGGCGCCGCGCTCGCGCAGCTCGAACGCGCGGCGGATGCGCTGATCGACGCGCTCGCCGAGCACCCCACCACCGCGCGCCTGCTGCTGCGTTCGCTAGTCGAGGACGACGCCTTCGTCGCCGGAGAACCGATCGGGCTCGCCGCCGTCGAGGAGCGGATCGCAGCCCTGGTCGGCCGCTTCACCGCGCTACTCGGCTCGCCGGGCGCGGTGCAGACGCTGATCGGCGCGACGGTCTACCACTTCGCGTCGGGTGAGTTCGGCGAGGCCGTTCTCGGCGGAGCGCTGTTCTCCGCCGAGGCCGTCGCGCGCCGCAAGCGCGAAGTGAAGGCTCTCTTGCTGCACGGGCTCGCGAGCCCGCTCCGCGCCCCCAAGGAGAATGGACCGTCATGAAGAAGCTGCTCGAGAATCACCGCAAGTCGCTCGGCAACGTCGAGGTGATCGAGTTCGTGGACGAGGGCGAGATCCAGCGCCTTCGCGACAAGATCGACACGGGCGTCCCGCTCGAGATCCACTGGACCTGGGAGTACGGCAGCGAGGTCGAAGAGCTCCGCCGCCTCTACGAGAAGGGCAAGGTCTCGCAGTGGAACGCCGAGACCGACCTCGACTGGTCGCTCCCCGTCTCCAAGGACGACTGGGTGCTGAACCCGCAGGCCTCGCTGATGGCGCAGGCGTGCGCGCTGATGGGCAAGGACGAGGCGACGCAGAAGGCGGCGGCCTTCGACGAGCTCGCCTACACGATCTCGCAGCTGCTCCACGGCGAGCAGGCCGCGCTCCAGCTCTGCGGCCAGCTCGTGAACGTCTGCGACAAGATGGACCAGAAGTGGTACGCGGCGAGCCAGGTGATCGACGAAGCGCGCCACGTCGAGGTGCTCTCGAAGTTCCTCCAGCGCAAGATGGGGACGATCTACCCGATCGGGCCGACGCTGAAGGTGCTGCTCGACGAGCTGCTCCAGGTCGAGGGCATGCAGAAGAAGACCCTCGGCATGCAGACGCTGTTCGAAGGCACGGCCGTCGGCATCATGGACCTGATGCGGAGCGAGTCGCGTAACCCGTTCTTCACCGAGATGATCCGCCGCGTCGAGCAGGACGAGTCGCGCCACGCCGCCTTCGGCGTCCTCACCATGCGCCGCGTGGTGAAGGAAGCCAGCGAGAGCGAGCGCGGGGCGATGGAGGACTGGGCGTTTTCCATCCTCGAGGCGCTCAATGCGAACCAGCAGCTCGACATGCTGCGCGACCTCGGCCCGAAGTACGACATCGACGGCGAGAACCTGGTGCGCCTGATGGCCGGCCTGCCGAACTACGCGGAGCTGAACAGCATCGCCTTCATGCACACGGTGGTGCCGAACCTGCAGCGGCTCGGCCTCATCACCGAGCGCACCGAGGCGGGCTGGCGCAAGGCGGCCATGATGGTGGACCAGCGCGGCGAAGCGAAGACCGGGGAGCTGCCCCTCGTGAGCTGACCGCGGACCGGCCGCGTGATGGACGCGATGCCCTCCGAGATTCGGCTGCGCAAGATGAGCCGACAGCAGCGCCTCGCCATTCTCGGCGGGCCCGCGGTCGTGGTGTCGATGCTCCCGGTCTACGCGGCGCTGACTCGGGTGCTGCCGCGCGAGCAGGCCTGGCTCGCCGGTTTCGTCGTGTACTGGGGGCTGTGGTGTATCGCGTTCCCGGTCGGCCTCCTGGGGGCACGTCGCGTGATCCACATGTTTCGTCCCCCAAGCTGGCATCCGGGTGCGGCCGCGCTGGCGGCGGCGCCCGTGGTGGTGACGCTCGTCGGTCGGTTCGTTCCGCACGGCGAGACATCCTCGCCGCTCCCGCGCGTTCTCCTTGCGGTGGCTGCCTGTGTGATGGGCGTGCTCGAGGAGGTGCTCTGGCGTGGCATCTACCTCGAGCTGTTCGCCGGCAGCACGCGCTGGGGCATCGTCTGGCCGGCGCTGTTCTTCGCACTCTGGCACTTCGCACCCGGCATGGCGTCCCCGCTCGACGCGCGCGTCCTCGTCCTCGGCGCAGGCGTGTTCGGACTCGTGCTCGGGTGGATCGCCCATCGCACCGGTTCGATTCGCTGGACCGCCGCGAGCCACGCGCTCGCAGGCCTCGTCCGGATGCTGTGAGTCGCTTCCGGGCGGCCCCGCTAGGGCGGCGGCTCGCCGTTCAGCCCGAGCCGCTCCACCAGGGCCTGCGCGTACTTCCGGTGCGCAAGGGGCGAGGGGTGGGCGTCCAGGGTGGTCGACAGCACGTTCTCGGCCTGCGCGGCGTCGAACAGCTGCGAGAGGTCGAGCGTCGGGACCCCGAGCCGCCCGAGGTCGGAGAGGAGCTGGGGGCCGTAGCTGTTCGCGCCCGGATACAGGACGACGACGAAGCGCGAGCCTGGGAACTGCGAGTCGAACACTTCCTTCGAGCGGGCCAGCACGCGGGCCGCCATCTCGATCTCGGCGTCTCCGATGCGCAAGGGCCAGTCGAACCCCAGCCGCCGGAGCAGCACGCTCGAGGCGAGCCGCCGGAAGACGAAGTCCCGCACGGGTCGGGCCGTCTCGAAGGTTCCGCGGAACACCACCGCTCCCGCGTCGCTCACCTCGTAGCAGGGCTTCCTGCCGCCCCAGCCCGCGACGAGCCGGAGCGTGCCGATCGTCCGCTGCACCTGGTCGTCGATGAACGTGTAGATCAGGATGCCGCGCGGCTCGTCGACCTCGTCCCGCGGCGACCCCGCTTCGAGCCAGGACAGCATGTCCGATGGGCTGCCACCGTGGAAGCCGTAGTTGAGGGGGTGGTAGCGAGGCGCCAGCACGCCGACGGCGTAGGGGGTCGTCTGGTCGTCGCTGACGCCCTCGCCGAAGGTGAACGAGTCGCTGAAGAACAGCGCGAACCGTTCCCGGGGGCCCTCGGGTACGAGTAGTGTCGCGCGCCGCAGATGCTCATCGACGTGGTAGACGACGTCGAACACCTTCTCGCCGGTTCGTGGATCGATCTTCCAGGAGCGCCACGCGCCGGCGGCGGACGGATGCCCGCGGCCGCGCTCGTCGCGCGCGAAGTAGTTCGGCTCGTAGTTGGTCGGCGGGCCGGGGGAGGGCGCCAAAGCTTCCGCGCCGCGAGCTCGGCGACACCGAGGAGCAGCAGCGTGATGGCGAGCCCGAGGCCGAGCGCCAGCGCGCGATCCCGCCAGCCGGTCACTCAGCCTCCAACGACAGTCAGCCGCTCGACGCCATTCTCTCACGTCCCGGTCAGAAACCGGGGAGGAAACGGCGCGCGTTCAGAGCCGCTCGAACGGCGGCGCTCCGGGCCAGAAGACCCGCGCGGCGCGCGAGGCCGGCGTGACCTCTCCCGTGGTGAGCAGGCGCACGCCCGCGGGCGTCCTCGGATCGGCGTAGGCGGGGTGGCGGGCGAGGTAGTCGTCGAGGCTGTCGGCGACGACTTCGGGCTGCGACAGGATGCGAACGCTCGCCGGCAGCGCGGCGCGGAACAGGCGCTCGACGATCGCGAAGTGCGTGCAGCCGAGGATCGCGCGGTCGGGCGCGTCCCCGTCGAGCTGCAGGACCAGCGCGGACACCGCATCCGCCACGAGCGCTGCCAGCTCCCGCTCCGGGCGCGCGGCCTCGATGGCGCCCGCGAGAGCCGGGCAGGCCTGCTGGACCACGCGCACGTGGGGGCAGCGCTTGCGGATCTCCTCCAGGTAGACGCCCGACTCGATCGTGCGCGTGGTGCCGAACACCGCGATCCGCTCGCGGTTGTTCTTCTGCGGGTACTGAGGCGTCGTCACGGCCCACGGCGTCTGGGTCGCGGCCTCGACCGTCGGCGCGACGATGCCGACGACGTTGCAGCCGACGAGGCCCGAACGGGGCAGCCAGTCGCGTTGGAGGGTGCGCAGCGCCACGGCCGTGGCCGTGTTGCAGCCGAGCAGCACGAGCCGCGCCCCGAGCTCGAACAGGCGCAGCGCTCCCCGCCGGCTCAGCTCGACGATCTCCTGCGACGGGAGGTCGCCGTAGGGCGCATGCGCATGATCGCCGAGGTAGACGAATCCCTGCCGGGGAAAGCGCTCGCCCAGCGCGCGCAGCACGCTGAGCCCCCCGCTCCCCGAGTCGAAGACACCGATCACGGCGGCGAAGACTAGAGCGCATCTCATAAATCCGGACCGAGCCCGGCGCGTGGCTTCGGCCGGCTGGCAAGGCGCGCGACCGAGCCGTAGCCAGAGCTACGGCGCAGGGAGCGCAATGCAGCCAGACGGTCGAAGACGCGTGCCCGGCGACGGGAGTGATTTGTGAGATTCGCTCTAGGGCAAGCCGCGCGGCTTGCGGGTCGCTCTCCCTGGGCCGAGCGGCTAGGATCGGCCCGCGATGGGCGTCCAGCGAGTCGGCGAGGCGGCGATCTCGGTTCGCGGCGTGTCGATGCGGTATCCCGGCAAGCAGCCGGGCGAGTTCGTGGACGCGCTCGAGGACATCACCTTCGACGTCGCGCCGGGCGAGCTGGTCTGCATCGTCGGGGCCTCCGGCTGCGGCAAGTCCACGCTGCTGAACATCATCGGCGGCTTCCTGCGCCCGACGCGCGGCGAGGTGCGCGTGCAGGGGGAGGCGGTCCGCGGCCCCGATCCGCGCCGCATCTTCGTGTTCCAGGAGAACGGCGTCTTCCCGTGGCTCACCGTCGACCAGAACGTCGGCTTCGGGCTGTCGCGAAAGCCCGCGGAGGAACGCAAGCGCATCGTCGGCCACTACGTCGAGATGGTCGGCCTCGCCGGCTTCGAGCGCGCGTATCCGCACGAGCTCTCGGGTGGCATGCTCCAGCGCGTCGAGATCGCGCGCGCGCTCGCCGCGAGCCCCGACCTGCTCTACATGGACGAGCCCTACGGCTCGCTCGACTACCTGACCCGCATGAAGATGCGCGCGGATCTCATCCGCATCTGGCAGCACGAGCGGAAGACCATCCTGCTGGTGACGCACGACATCGAGGAAGCCGTCCAGCTCGCCGACCGTGTGCTGGTGATGACGCCGCGGCCGGGGCGGCTGCGCGAGGTGATCGACGTCGCGCTGCCGCGGCCGCGCGACCTCGCCAAGCCCGAAGTGCTCGCCCGGCGGAATCACATCCTGCAGATCATCGGCGTGGAGACGGCGAGCCCGAGTCTGCCTGCGGCGCCCGCCCTCGACGCCGACGTGCTGGTGGTGGGCGGCGGCCCGAGCGGCGCCATCCTCGCGAGCTACCTCGCTCGTGCCGGCGTGCGCGCGCTCGTGCTCGAGCGCGCCGTGCATCCACGGCCGCACGTGGGCGAGTCGCTGCTCTGCTCCACCACGCGCGTGTTCCAGGAGATCGGGGTGCTCGGCGCGATCGAGCGGGGCGACTTCGTGCGCAAGTACGGCGCGCTCTGGACGCACCACGCCGACGCAGAGGCGCGCCGCCTGGCCTTCGAGCCGATCCCGAGCCTCGGCGTCACGCAGAACTTCACCTGGCACGTGGACCGCTCGCGCTTCGACCGCCTGCTGCTGGACCACGCGCGAGAGCAGGGCGCCGAGGTGCGCGAGGGCGTGCGCGCTCTCGAAGCCGACTTCTCCGCGGACGGCGTCAGCGTGCGCGTGAACGAGGGCGGCGAGGAGCGCGTGCTCCGCGCGCGGCTGCTCGTCGATGCCTCGGGCCGCGGCACGTTCCTCGGCTCGCAGCTCCGCATCAAGCGGAACGACCCGGTGCTCCGGCAGTTCGCCGTGCACGGCTGGTTCGAAGGCGTCGGCCGCGGCCCCGCCGAGGTCGCCGACTGGATCCACCTGCACGTGCTGCCGGGGCCGCGTGCGTGGGCGTGGCAGATCCCGATCCGCGAGGGCGTCACCTCCGTGGGCGTGGTGACCGGCGACGCGCTTCCCCGAACGCGCGAGGCGGTTGGCGACTTCTTCGCGGCGCAGGTCGCGTCGAGCCCGGCGCTCACGCGCAGCATGGCTGGCGCCAAGCCGCAGGGCGAGCTCGTGCGCGACGGCAACTCCGGCTACGCGATGGAGCGCTACGCGGGCGACGGCTGGCTGCTGGTCGGCGACGCGGCGCGCTTCGTCGACCCGATCTTCTCTTCGGGCGTCTCCGTCGCGGCGGAGTCCGCGCGCGAGGCGGCCGGGGCGATCGTCGGCGCGCTCGCCGCGGGCGACACCAGCGCGGCCCGCTTCGCATCCTACGCCGCGACGCTGTCGAGCGGCATCGAGACCTGGCGCGAGCTGGTGCTGCTCTACTACCGGCTGCCGCGTCTCGTTCTCGCGCTGCTCGACGCCCCGGCGGATCGGTCGGCGCTCCAGCAGGTGTTGCAGGGTGCCGTGTTCGGCGGGGAGCCGCCCGCGCTCCTCGCGCGCCTCCGGCGCGAGCTTGCGCAGGTGGAGGCCGCCCCCCAGCACCCCTGGCACCGCGAGCTCCAGCCGCTGTCGTGACGCGCCGCCTCCGGCTCCTCGCCTGGGCGGCTCTTGCCGTCGTGCTCGGCGTCTACATCGCTCGTCACATCACCTTCGTCACCGACATCACGAACTTCATGCCCGACGGCTCGGCGTCGGAGCTGGCGGGCCTCTCGCGCGAGCTCGCGCACAGCGATCTCGCGCGCACGATGGTGCTCACGATCGGCGGTGGGGAGCCGGCGCGCGCGGTGGCCGCCGCGAAGCAGATGGCGGAGGCGCTGCGCAGCCACCCCGAAGTAGCCTGGCTGCGCTCGAGTGCGGACGCCGAGCTCCAGCGACGCACCTACGAGCTGTATTTCCCGCGCCGCTTCTACTTCCTGTCGGACGCGCCCGAGCGCGAGCTTCCTGCGCGCCTCTCGGACGAGGCGCTGCGTGCGCAGGCGGAGCGTGTTCGCGAAGCGCTCGCGCTGCCGGTGTCGCCGCTGCTGAAGCGCATCGTGCCCGAGGATCCGCTCGGCGCGTTCCAGGGAATCCTCGAGCGTCTCGCGGGGGGCGATCCGCCGCTGGCGATGCAAGACGGCGTATTCACCACGCCCGACGGGCAGTGGGCCGTCCTGCTGCTCGCGACGAAGCACTCGGCCTTCGACACGGTGTCGCAGGCGCCGCTGCTGGCCGACATCCGTGCCAGCTTCGAGGCGGCGCGCGTGCAGCACGGGCAGGACCTGGTGCTCGAGCAGAGCGGTGCGAACCGTTTCGCCCTCGCGGCGGAGAACTCGATCCGCGGAGACGCGTACCGGATCATGGGATTCTCGATGCTGGGTGTGGCCGGCATCTTCCTGTTCTTCTTCCGCTCGCTGCGCTCACTGATCCTCGCCCTCGTGCCAGCGCTCACCGGCGTGGTCGTGAGCATGGCCGCCTGCATCCTGCTGTTCGGGAAGCTCGACGGCATGACCGTGGCGTTCGGCGGGTCGCTGATCGGCTCGACCATCGACTACCCGGTGCACGTGCTCAATCTCTGGAGCCTGGCGCCGCACGGCACCTCGGCGTGGAAGATTGCGCGGGAGCTGTGGGGCTCGCTGTTCCTGGCGGCGATCACCACGGTGGCGGGCTTCGTCGGGCTGGCGTTCACGCCGTTCCAGGGCTTCCGGGAGCTGGGCGTGTTCGCGACGCTCGGCATCGCCGCCAGCCTCGCGGCCACGCTCTGGCTGCTGCCCGACCTGCTGCCGCCGGGACGCCCGGTGCGGCCGCTCTCGGAGCGGCTCGCGCACTGGCTCGCGGCGAGCGTGTTCGCGCTGCGCGCACGGCGGCACTGGATGGCGGTGCTGCCGATCGGGGCGGTGCTGCTGGGCGCCGTCGCGCTCCCGCGCGTGGTGTTCGTCGACGAGCTCTCACACCTCGGCCAGCTCGACCCGACGCTCCTCAGCGAGGAGGACCGCGTGCGCGAGCGGGTGTCGAGCTTCGACACGGGCCGACTGGTCGTCGCGCTCGCGGACGATCCGGAGCAGGCCATCGTGCGCAACGAAGAGGTCCAGGCGCGGCTCGCGGCCGAGATCGCCGCCGGCCGTCTCGACGGCGTGCGCTCCCTGCACAGTCTGCTGTGGTCGACCGATCTCCAGCGTCGCAACCTCGAGACGCTGCGCGCGAGCGACCGCCTGCCCGAGCGGCTCGACGCGGCGTTCCAACGCGCCGGCTTCCGCCCGGGTGCCTTCGCGCCCTTCGCCGCGGATCTTGCTGCGCCGCCTCCTCCACTCACGCTCGCGGAGCTCCGCGCCTCGCCGCTCGGCGAGCTCGCCTCGACGCTGGTGATGGACCTCGGCGGGCGTACCGGGGTGCTCACCTACCTGCGAGGTGTGCACGACCCCGACGCCGTTCGTGGCGCGCTTTCCGGCCTACCCGACGTGCACTGGTTCGAGCAGACCGCATTCCTGAACGAGATCTTCGCGCGCTTCCGCGACCAGACCGTGCGCCAGACCGCGTACGGCAGCCTGCTCGTGCTGCCGATCCTGATGCTCCGCTATCGCCGGCTGCGTCGCTCGTTGGCGGCGTTCCTGCCCTCGATCCTCGCAGGCGTCGTGGCGGTCTCGCTCTTCGCGCTGTTCGGGCAGGAGATCAACCTGCTGCACGTGGTCTCGCTGCTCATCGTGACCGGCATGGGAGTGGACTTCGGCATCTACCTCGTGGACAGCGTCGACAGCCACCGGGCCTTCGGCGCCACCCTGATCTCGATCCTGCTCTGCTGCCTCGCGACGCTCTTCACCTTCGGCACGCTCGCCATCTCGAGCCATCCGGCGCTGCGCGCCATCGGCCTCACCAGCGCGCTCGGCATCGCGCTCTCCTTCCTGTTCGCCCCCGCCACGCTGCTGCTGATGCACGCCGACGAGGAGCAGCGCTAGCCCGGCCGGGCGTCGACGAAGCGCACGTGCCCGTCGGTCGTGGCGAGCGTGCGACGCGTAGGGCCGGGCCAGGTGATCAGGTCGATCAGGAAGCGCACGCTGCCCCGCGGCCCGCCGAGCGCAGCCTCGGGCTCGAGCCGCAGCCAGGCGAGGGGTGCCGCCGCTGCGCGGCCGGCCTGCTCGATCGCCGCCGCGATCCGTTCCCGGGTCGCCCGGGGCGGATACTGATAGAAGACCGAGTGGTAGACGACGGTGAGCGCGTCGGGCGCGCGCCGCGCGAGGCGCTCCTCGAGCCAGGCCGCCGCGTCCGCGCGCTCCACGCGCACGTCGTGCGCGACGGCGAGCGCAGCCGCCGCGTCGAAGCGCGCGAGGCGGTCGGCCTGGTCCGCCCAGACGTAGGCGCGCAAGCGGAGGCGCGCCTCGGGCTCGCGCAGGTCGAGCGGCTCGAGGTCGCAGGCTGCGCGCGAGCGCACGCGGGGGTGGACGTCCAGCGGCGGCGGTGGCCCCGTCCAGTCGGTGTCGATCTGCACGGGGCTGCTCGGGCCCCACGACCACGAGCTCGTGCGATAGGCGAAGCGATCCCAGCACTGGTTCAAGCCCGCGCTGGCGCCGATCTCGAGCATGTCGAACGGGAGATCGAAGCGCGCAGCCAGCTCGAGGAAGCCGGCCAGCAGCGCGATCGCGCGGCGGGTCTCGTTCGTCTGCGGAGCGGAGCGGAGGAAGCCTCCGACCCAGTCGCGCTCGCGGGCCAGGAACGCGCGCGCGACGCGCCAGACCGCGCCGGCGTCCCAGGCCGGGCGCAGCGCGGGGTACTCGGCGGCGAGGGCCGGGTCGCGCCCGGAGAGCGCCGCCGCGTGCAGCGCGCCCGCGAGCCGTAGCGACACCGCGTCGGCACGCGGCGAGCGGGGCCAGTCCGCCACGAGCTCGGCGGTGGGCCCGCCGGCCTCGAGGTCGCGCGTCATGGCCTCGATCAGGCGCGCCGTGAACGGCGAGCCGAAGGCGTCGCAGAAGCGCGCCTGCTCGACGAAGTGATCGAGGAGGTCGGGATTCATCGTGGAGCGCGCCTCCGAGACACGACTCTACTCGGTGCGCGATCGGACTCGCGCCTCTCAAGACCTTGCGGGGGGATACCGAATACCCCGTGGCCTCGAGATTCCCCAAGGGGCGCCAGGGGGTCGCACCTGCGTTGCACGCAGGGGGTCCGGGGACTGCGCACTGCCGCCCGCAGGAAGGTCCTCGGAAGATGTCGCTCAAGTACAAAGTCAGCCTGCTGATCTCGCTCCTCTTCGTGGTCTCGGGCGTCGCCAGTCTCGCGGTCAACCGGCTGCTCATCATGCCGAGCTTTCTCGAGCTCGAGCGCCAACAGGGGCAGCGCAACGTGGAGCGCGCCATCGAGGCGCTGCACAGCGACCTCGAGGTCTTGAGCACCAACGTCACCGCCTGGGCGTGGTGGGACGAGAGCAAGCGCTTCATGGAGGGCAAGAACCCCGGCTTCGTCGAGCAGGAGCTCAGCGAGGAGCCCGTCGCGAGCGCAGAAGTCAGCTACATGGGCTTCTATCGAACCACGGGGAAGCAGCTCATCCATCGCGCTCCGGCAGCGGAGGAGCCGGGCAGTCCCGGCCTCGGCGAGCTCGAGCAGGCCGCGCTGCCCGCCGACCACCCGCTGCTGCACCACAAGGACATCCGCGGCGATGCGAAGGGTCTCGTCAGCACGCCGCTGGGGCCGATGCTGGTCGCCTCCCGGCCGATCCTGACCTCGAGCGGGGAGGGGCCCGCCGCCGGCGTGCTGATCTTCGGTCGGCTGCTGAACGCCGCGGCGATCGAGCGCATCGCGCGTCAGTACAAGCTCGACCTCTCGGTCGCACCTGCGGCGCCTGGCGCCTCCCAGGACCCGATCGAATGGTCGTCGACCGATTGGCAGGCAGGCCAGCCGCGGCGGAGCGCCGTGCAGCTCGAACAGGAGGGATCCCTCCTCGCCGGCGAAACCACCATCGCCGACATCCACGGCAAGCCGATCCTCACGCTCCGCGTCACCACGCCGCGGGCGATCTCCGCGCGCGGCGAGGAGGCGTCGCGGATCGCGCTCGCCACGCTGTGCGCGGTCGCGCTGGCGGTGCTCGGTGTGCTGCTCGCCCTGCTCCACGTCACGGTGCTGGGCCCCATCGTCCGCCTCACAGCTCACGCTGTGGACGTGGGCAAGAACGACGCGCTGCACAAGCGGCTCCGGCTCGAGCGGGACGACGAGCTGGGCGTGCTGGCGGCCGAGTTCGATCGGATGACGGATCACCTCGTCGAGGCCAGGCAGCGTCTCATCGACCAGTCGTTCGTGTCCGGCAAGGCCGACATGGCCGCCGGCATCCTGCACAACCTCGGCAACGCCATCACGCCCATCAGCGTGCGGCTCAACACCCTGAGCGATCGCATCAAGTCCGCACCTCTCGCGGACGTCGAGAGCGCCGTCGGCGAGCTCGAGAGCGGGACAGCGGCGCCGGAGCGGCGCGTCGACCTGACGCGGTTCGTGGAGCTCGCCGCGCGCGAGCTCGCGGAGATGCTGCGCGACGCCCTGGCGGACGTGCACAGCGTCGGCGCGCAGGTCGCGCACGTCCAACAGATCCTGACGGAACAGGAGCGCTACTCGCGAGCAGGCTGGGTGCTCGAGGGCGTCGACATGGAGCCTGTCGTCCGGCAGGCGGCCGACGGGCTCAGCCCCGAGCTGCAATGGGCGATCACGCTCACCATCGATCCGAGCGTGCGCGAGATCGGCGCCGTGCGGGGCACACACGTCGAGATCCAGCAGATCGTCGGCAATCTGATCCTCAACGCAGCGGAGTCGATCCGGAGCCAACGCGTCGCGGGCGGAAACATCATCGTCCGTGCGGTACGCGAGATGGCGGACGGCAAGGCCGTCGCGCACCTCACCTTCGAGGATAACGGGGTCGGCATCGAGCCCCTGCATCTGCAACAGATCTTCGAGCGTCGCTTCTCGACGAAGCAACGGGGCTCGGGCCTCGGCTTGCATTGGAGCGCCAACGCCGTAGCGGCCCTGGGTGGCCGCCTGTTCGCCGAGAGTCCGGGTCGGGGGAACGGTGCGACGGTCCACCTCATCCTGCCACTCGTCGAAGGCTCTTCGGAAGCTTCTCGAACGGCCGCCGTCGCGGCCGGGGTGGGACAATGAGCCAGCACGACATCGTCCGCATCCTCGTCGTCGACGATGAGCGTCCCATCCGCGAGGCGTACGAGGAGCTGCTCGCCGCGCGCCCGAACGGGAAGGTCAGTGAGGCGGAGCTGCTGCGAGCGCGGCTCTTCGAGCGCGGCGCCAGCAAGCCGACGGCCGGACCGGAGTTCGAGGTGCACACCGCCGACACCGCCGAGGCAGGCGTGGAGGTGGTGCGCGCCCAGCTCGAACGCGGGCAGCGCTTCGACGTCGCGTTCCTCGACATGCGCATGCCGCCGGGGCCCGACGGCGCCTGGGCCGCTGCGGCGATCCGCGCCTTGGACCCCGACATCGACATCGTCATCGTCACCGCCTACTCGGACGTGGATCCGCAGGATCTCTCGGAGCGGATCCCGCCGGCGGGCAAGCTCTTCTACCTGCAGAAGCCCTTTCACGCGCACGAAGTGCGCCAGCTCGCGGTGGCGCTGGGCGGCAAGGCGCGCGCCGAGGCCCACATCCGGCAGCTGGCGTACTTCGATTCGCTCACCGGGCTGGCCAACCGGGAGCTCGTGCGGGAGCACATGGCGAAGGCGCTCGCGCTCGCGAAGCGACACTCGCGGAAGCTGGCCGTCTTCTTCATCGACCTCGACAACTTCAAGCGCATCAACGACACGCTTGGCCACAGCATCGGCGACGAGATCCTGAAGGCGACCGCGAAGCGCCTGCGCGAGACGGTGCGCGACGCCGACACGGTCACGTACATGTCCAACCAGCTCGCTCGCATGGGCGGCGACGAGTTCCTGCTCCTCCTGCCCGAGATCGCGGAGGCCCACGACGCGGCCATCGTCGCCAACCGCATCATGCGGGCGCTCGCCGTGCCCATGAAGACGGGCGGCCACGAGCTCCACATCACGCCGAGCATCGGGATCGCCGTGTACCCCAACGACGGCGAGGACATCGAGACCCTGCTCCGCAACGCCGACCTGGCGATGTACTTCGCGAAGAGCATCGGGCGCAGCAAGTTCCAGTACTACGACGCTTCGATGAATGCGAGCGCGCTCAAGCGCCTCACCATCGAGAGCCAGCTGCGAGGTGCGATCGAGCGGGGCGAGCTGTCGTTGCACTATCAGCCGCAGCTGGACCTGAAGTCGGGCCGCGTGTGCGGAATGGAGGCGCTGCTGCGCTGGAGCAACGCCGAGCTCGGCGATGTGCCGCCGCTCGAGTTCATCCCCGTGGCCGAGGAGTGTGGGCTGATCGACGAGATCGGGGATTGGGTGCTCCACGCCGCGTGCGAACAGGCCAGCGCGTGGCAGGATGCCGGTCTGCCGGTGGAGAGGATGGCGGTGAACATCTCCGCCGTGCAGCTGGCCCGACCGGACTTCGTCGATCGCGTGGCGCACGCCCTGCAGCTCAGTGGGCTCGAGCCGAGCGTGCTGGAGCTCGAGCTGACCGAGAGCGCGCTGATCGCGAACATCGAACGAGCGAAGGACGTGCTGGATCGGGTCAAGGCGCTGAAGGTGCAGATCGCGATCGACGACTTCGGCATCGGCTACTCGAACATGGCGCACCTGCGGCAGCTCTCGATCGACCGGCTGAAGCTCGACCGCTCGTTCATCAGCGGCATCGACACGAAAGAGAAGGACCGCGCCGTCGCCTCCGCGATCATCTCCATGGCGCAGGGCATGAAGCTGCGAGTGACGGCGGAGGGCGTCGAGGACGGCGAGCAGGTCGCGGTCCTGGAGGCCCAGCACTGCGACGAGGTCCAGGGCCACTACATCTCCCGACCGATGGCGACGAAGCAGGCCGAGGCCTTCCTACGCACCCTCGTCGGCGCGCGATTGGTCGTGGGCTGAGCATGGACACCCGGCAGGTGGCGGTGCTGGTCGCGATGTTCCTGGCCGGCGTGGGCGTGCTCGCGGACTACCTGCTGAAGCTCGCCAGCAACCAGGCGCAGACCATCCAATCGAAGTGGTTCTGGCTGGGGCTGATCGTCTATGCGGGGATGGCGGGCGGGTGGGTGTACGTCATGCGCCATCTCTCGTTCGCCCAGATCGGCGTCGTCTACTCCGTCTCGACGGTTCTGCTCCTCACGCTCGTCGGAACGCTGGTGCTCGAGGAGCCCCTCCGCGGTCGGGAGGTGCTCGGCGCGGGGATGGCCGTCGGATCGCTCCTGTTGCTCGCGAGATTCGGGTGATGGAGCGCGTTCGCGGCGCCTCGGTTCGCGTCGGGAAGAGCCCGCACGGGCTCGGCTTGCACGCGGTCGCGGACATCCCGGCGGGCGACGTGATCCTCATCTTCACGGGCGAGCTGCTCGAGCTGGACGACGTCCTCGCGAGTGGTCGCGACGAGTGTTACCCGCTCCAGGTGGGTCCCTCGACGTACCTGGACCTCGACGCGCGCAGTCGCATCGTCAACCACAGCTGCTCCCCCAACGCGGGCGTGCGCTCCGACCGCATCCTGGTCTCGCTGCGCGAGATCCGCTCCGGCGAGGAGATCAGCTACGACTACTCGACCACGATGAGCGAGCGGCGCTGGACCATGCAATGCGCCTGTCGGGCCGCGAGCTGCCGCGGCACCGTCGGAGACTTCCACGATCTGCCGATCGCGCTGCAGCAGCACTACCTGCGGCTCGGGGTCGTCCAGTCCTTCATCGTCGCCGAGCTCTGGTTCGACGAGATCAAGGCCGGCAGCTGGGGTCGGCAGCGTGAGCCGAGCCTGCGGCCCCCCGGTCAGCGCTCGTAGGGCGCGCCCGCGCGGTGGAGCTCGGCCGCGACGTCGGCGCGCAGCGCGGCGGGCCCGAGCACTTCTGCGCCCGCGCCGAAGCTCAGCACCCAGCCGCGCAGCTCGTCGCCGAGCCCCACCTCCATCGCGAGCTCGACGCCTCCATCCGGCGCCGGCGAGAAGCGCTGGCTCGGGTGCCAGTCGTGCTCCTGCACGTAGAGGGCCCAGCGCGGCGCGAAGCGGATGCGCACGGCCTCGGGCGGCTCCGCCACCACGCCGAAGGCCGAAGCCGTGCGGGCCTCGAAGTCGAAGTCCGCCGGCACCTCGAAGTGCGAGGCGAGCAGCTCCGCGCTGCCGATGCGATCCACGGCGAACGTGCGCACCTCGCCGGACTTGTGGTCGTGCCCGATCACGTAGAGGCCGCCGCTGCGGTACCAGACGCGATACGGGTCGAGGTCGCGCACGCTCGATCTCGCCGGTGCGGCCGGTCGTGTAGGCGATGCGCACGCTGCGGCGCTCGAGCACGGCCTCGTTGAGCGCGCGGATCGTCGCGCTGGCCTCCGCGTAGCGCTTGTGCGGGCCGGGCAGCACGCGGAAGGCGTCGTGCAGGCGGGCCAGGAACGTGGCCAGCTCGGGCCCGAGGCTCGCGCGGATCTTGGCGAGCGCCGAGTGGATCGAGTCGTGGAAGACGGTGCCGGCGAGGCCCTGCAGCAGGTCCTCGCCGAAGGCGAGCGCCATCAGCTCGTCGGGCGTGAAGGGCGCCTCGCCGAGCTCGAAGCTCTCGAGCAGCCGATAGAACACGCGGCCGTCGCGCTTCTCGCTCGTGACCGGGAAGCCGGCGAACTGGAGCGCGTCGAGGTCGCGATACACCGTGCGCTTGTGGCACTCGAGCTCGTCGGCGAGGTCGTCGAGGCCCGCGCCGTAGCGCCGGCGTGCGAGGAGCTGGATCAGCCGCCACTGCCGTGCGAGCTGATCGCCACGCATCCCCTACTTGACTCGCTCCACGTACTCGCCGGTGCGGGTATCGACGCGGATCTTCTCGCCTTCCTTCACGAAGAGCGGCACCTGCACCACCGCGCCGGGCTCGATCGTGGCGGGCTTGGTCGAGCCCGAGGCGGTGTCGCCCTTGATGCCGGGCTCGGTCTTCGTGATGACGGCCTCGATGAAGGCCGGCAGGTCGATGTTGATCGGATTCCCCTTGTAGAGGAGCACGTCCACCTCGAGGTTCTCCTGCAGGTAGTCCTTGGCGTCGCCCACGCGCTCGAGCGGGATCGACATCTGCTCGAAGCTCTCACTGTCCATGAACACGAGCCCGCTGCTGTCCTGGTAGAGGTACGACATGCGCCGGTCCTCTACGTCCGCCTCCTCGAGGCGCTCGCCGCTCCGGTAGGTGCGCTCGACCACCTTGCCGTTGCGCAGGTTCTTGAGCTTGGTGCGCACGAACGCGCCACCCTTCCCGGGCTTCACGTGCTGGAAGAAGATCATGTTATACGGGTCGCCGTCGATCTCGACCTTGAGCCCGTTCCGGAACTGCGACGTGTCGACTGCCATGGGGAGAAGCCCTCGGAAAAGCGGCCGCGCAGCATAGCGGAGCGGAGCGCCGGGTCGAGCTAGCGGTGGCGATCGACCAGATGCTGGACGGTCAGACGCACGCGGGAGGCCATCTCGTCCATGCGCTCGCGGTCGTCGGCGGACTCGCGCGGCGCCTGCTCGTGGAGCGCCAGCGGCTCGCCGTACACGATCCGATAGCGGACGGGGTAGGGCAGCAGGCCGAGCGGCCCGAGCCACGGGAAGGTCGGCGTGATCGGGAACGCGGGCAGCTTCAGCCAGCGCGCGATCGTCTTCACGTCGTAGAGGATGGGCGCCTGGTCGTCGGGGCCGACGATCGCCACCGGGATCACCGGCACGCGGAGCCGCACCGCCTCTTCGACGAAGCCCGGGTGGAAGTGCTGGAGGCGGTAGCGGTCGGGCACCGTCTTGCTGATCCCCGCGGTGCCTTCGGGGAACACGAGCACGAGCTCGCGCTGCTCGAGAAGCTTGCGGAAGTTGTCGCGCGTGCCGATCACGGGGCCGGTGCCGGCGTAGAAGTCGCGCAGCAGCGGGAGGTCGCGCACGAAGCGCGCGACGAGCGGCCGCAGGACGCGCGGCGGATCCGTCTTCAGCAGGACGTCGAGCGCCGCCATCGCGCCGTCGAAGGGCAGCAGGCCGCCGTGATTCGCGACCAGGATCGCGCCGCCGCGCCGCGGCAGGTGCTCGTGCCCCTCGCTCTGGACGCGGAACCAGTAGCGGTAGAGCGCGAGCACCACGGGCAGCGCGCGCTCGATCGCCGACACGTCGAGCCCGAACGGATCCTCCTTGCCGGCTCGCGCAGCGCGCAGGGCGGCCAGCCGACGCCGCTCGGCGTCGGAGAGCCAACGCGCGACGCCGCGTCGCCCGAGCGCGCCGTCCGGGACCTCGGAGACGCGCGGGGGCGCGGGCTCGGGCGGCACCCCGCGCGCGGGCACCGCGATGCGGGTCGCGAGCCGGTCGAGCGCATCGAGCCACGGCTCACCGGAGTCGGGCAGCTCGAAGGGGTCGCGGCCGAGCAGCGGGGCGCCCGGCAGGAGCGGTCCATCCAGCGGGCTCGCGGGATCGCCATCGAGCAGCAGGGGGCCCTCTCCGTTCATGCGGGCGCCCCCGCGTCCGGCGCGCGCAGCTCGAGCTCCTCGGCGAGCGCCGCGAAGGCCTTCGAACCGCGATCGTTCGGCGCGTACTCGATGATCGACTGCCCGCGCGACTGCGCCTCGTCGATCTTCACGTGGTAGCCGAGCACGGTGTGCGCGAGCTCCTTCGGGAAGCGCGCCTTCAGCCGCTCGAGCAGCTCGTGCGCCATGCGCGTGCGCCGATAGAAGGTGGGGATCACCATGGTGATGCGCAGCCCCGGATTGCCGTAGCGCGTGCGCACCGTCTCGATCGTGCGCAGCAGCGCCGCGCAGCCGTCGAGCCCGAGCCAGGTGAGCGGGACCGGGATCACCACCTCGCGCGCGGCGCGCAGCACGTTGAGCGTGAGCGGGCCGAACGACGGCGGCGCGTCGATCAGCAGGAAGTCGTAATCCTCGGCCTCGAACAGCGCGTCGAGCGAGCGTGCGAGCTTGGCCGTCGCTTCGTCGCCCGCCGGCTCGAGCGCACCCGCGAGACCGAGCGCCTTGTTCGCCGCGACCAGGTCGAGCCCGCGGATGCGCGTCGGCACGCGCGGCAGCGTGCTGCGCGACGGACCCGCGCGATCGAGCGCGGCGTCGTCGAGGAGCTCGTCGAGCAGCAGGTCCACCGCGCTCGGCCCGCCCGCGCCGAGCTCGACACCGAGCGCACGAGCCAGCTGCCCTTGCGGATCCATGTCGAGTGCGAGCACGCGGCGGCCGCGGTGGAGCGTGAGGTACACCGCGAGGTTCGCGACCAGGGTGGTCTTCGCGCTGCCACCCTTCTCGTTGATGAAAGCAATCCGGCGCGGCAAAGCCCCACCCCCCAACCGGTGGCCGCGAGGTGCGGAGAACCCGCCCTGCGGAACGCGCTCAGCGCAGCACACACCCCTCGAGCGCGATCTTGACGCACATCGAGGCCGGAGCAAAGGGGAAAAGTGCATGACGCGGCTGCGTCATGCTTTTTCGCTCAGCCCTTCGCGGTCTTCACCGCTTCGGTGAGCTTCGGCACGATCTCGAACAGGTCGCCCACCACACCGAGCTGCGCGACTTCGAAGATCGGCGCGTCGGCGTCCTTGTTGATGGCGATGATGTAGTTCGAGCCCTTCATCCCCACGAGGTGCTGGATGGCGCCCGAGATGCCACAGGCGATGTAGAGCTTGGGTGTCACGACCTGGCCCGATGACCCGACCTGGTACTCGTGCGGCAGCCAGCCGGCGTCCACCACCGGGCGCGAGGCGCCCATCGCGCCGCCGAGTGCCGTGGCGAGCGGCTGGATCACCTCGGGGAACTTCTCGGGCGCGCCCACGCCGCGGCCGCCCGAGACGATGATCTCGGCCTTGGTCAGGTCCACGCCCTTCGAGGCCGCGACCTTCGTCTCGACGAACTTGGCCCGGAGGCCGGAGAGGTCCACCGCGAGCTTCTCGGTCGAGCCCGTGCTGGTGCCCTCGAAGGCCGCGACGGCGCCGGGCTGCACGGTCACCACGACCTTGCCTCCCGCCGGGGCCACCTCGGCGTCGAGCTTGCCGTTGAAGACCCGCCGCACGAAGACCGGCCCGGGCTTCACGTCGAAGGCGTCGGAGACGAAGGCGGCGTCGAGGGCGGCGGCGATGCGGCCCGAGAAGTCCCAGCCGATCGGCGTGTTGGAGATCAGCACGGTCTCGGCGTTCGAGGCGGCCACGGCCGCCCGCACGGCCTTGGTCCAGCCGTCCACGTTGTAGTTGGCGAGCGCCGGGTCGTCGCAGACGTAGACCTTGCCGCCGCCCCGCTTCGCGAGGGCCTCGGCCTCGCCCGCGATGCCGCTGCCGATCACCACGCTCGTGACGTCGCCGCCGAGCTTCTTGGCGAAGCTGACGAGCTCGTAGCTCGCCTCGCGAATCGCGCCCTTCTGGATCTCGGCGACGAGGAGGATGCTGCCCATCGGTACTTCTCCCGAGTGTCGGGCTCCCTACAGGAGCCCGAGCTCCTTGATCTTGCCCACGAGCTTCGCGACGACCTCGTCCGCGCTACCGGACAGGATCTCGGCGCCTTCGCCCTTCGCCGGCGGATAGATCTTGCGAATCCTGGCCTTGGCGGCGCCTCCGCCCACCTTGCCCGCGAGGCCGAGCGCCTCGGCGGTCTTCACGTCGATCGGCTTCTTCTTGGCCGCCATGATGCCCTTGAGGGAGGCGTACCGGACCTGATTGAGGCCGGTCTGCACCGCGAGGAGGCACGGGTTCGGCAGGTCCACGACCTCGAGCGCGCCGCCCTCGAGCTCGCGCTCCACGCGGAAGCCCGCGGGGCCCTTGTCCGCCTTCACCACGGCGGTGGCGTGCGGCACGCCCATCAGCTCGGCCAGCATCGGCGGCACCGCCGAGGCGTTGCTGTCGTCGGACATCAGGCCCATCAGCACGACGTCGGGGCCGACCTCCTTGGCCACCGCGGCGAGCACGCGCGCGATGCCGAGGGCGTCGGAGCCGTCCACGGCCGCGTCCTTCACGTGCACCGCCCGGTCGGCGCCCATGCCGAGGGCGGTGCGCAGCGCCTGGGTCACGCGCTCGGGGCCGATCGAGGCCACCACCACCTCGGTGCCGGCGGCGTCGCCGTCCTTGATCCGGAGCGCCTCTTCGAGCGCGAAGGTGTCGTAGCTGTTGATCTCGAACTTGATGCCGTCTTCCTTGATCCACGAGCCGTCGGCGTTCACGTCGAGGCGCGCGTCCTGGTGCGGCACCTGTTTCAGGCAGACCAAGATCTTCATCGGGGACGCTCCTACGTCGCGTGCCCCACGCAGCCGGCGGGTCCGGCCGGGGGGCGCGAAGGGGCGTACGCTACCCAACGGCCTCCGGCGTTTCAAGGCGCGCAGCGACGGAAAAGCGACCCGAAGTCGCGGAGTTAGCCCAGGCGAGCGGCGTAGGAGACGAAGCACGGACGGGCGGCCCGGGCGACGCCGCCGATCTGCCGCGGGCGTGGCGCCGCGCTCCCGAAGAGCGGCTCCAGCTCGTAGCGCTCGAGCAGCCGCGAGAGCGCGATGCGGATCGCGGAGATCGAGAAGCGCTGTGCGGGGCACGCGTGCCGCCCGTGCCCGAAGGTGGAGACCAGCTCGCGGGCCGGCAGCTCGACGGCCTCCGACAGGCGGCGCCCCCGGTAGTGGTCGGGGTCGAAGCGCTCGAGCCCGGGGCCTGCGCTCGCGTTGTTGACGGAGAGCATGGTGGCGAGGAACACCCCCGGCGCGAGCCGGTACTTCCCGGTCTCGGTCTCGAGCTCGAGCGGGCGCAGCACGCGGCGCAGCGTGAGCGAACGCTGCGCGAGCCGGATCGACTCGTTCGCCGAGCGCTCGAGCAGGTCCGCGTCACCGGCCCGCACGCGCGCCAGCACGCCCGGGTGGAGCAGCAGGTTCACGAGCGTCCACGCCAGCGCGGCGAACAGGTTCGACTGCGCGCCCATCTGGATCACCATCACGTCGCGCGCCACCTGCACGTCCCGCTCGGGCAGCGGCAGCTCCGCGAAGGACGCCTCGATCTGGTCGAGGAAGTCGCCGGGCCGGCGCCCGCTCGCGCGGCGTTCCGCGAGGATGGTGTGGAACACGGCCTCGATCTCGCGCATCGCGCGCCATTCTCGGCGCTTGCCGGTGGCCATGCTCCATGCCGTCGAGAGCGGGCGCACGAAGGAGTCGGCGGTGTCGAGGCGCTCGAAGGCGGAGATCAGCGTGGGAAGGAAGCGCGCCGAGGCGGCCTCGGCGCCGGCCCACGAGGCGAGCCCGAGTCGGTAGCCGAGCCGCTTCGCCTCAGCGAAGGCCTCGAAGCGTCCGCGCTCGCCGAGCTCGGCCATCTCGAGCTGCATCGCGGCCTCGAGGTGCTCGAGATAGCCCTCGACGTCGGGATTCTTGAACAGGTCGTGCGGTCGGTTGCGCCGGCCGAGCGCGAGCTCGAGCGGGAGCTTCCGCTTCATCACCAGCTCGAAGGTGGCGAGCCCGAAGCTCGCCTCCCGCTCCGGCGCGGCGTAGAGCGCGCGCACGCCCGGCGCCGAGAACACGAAGAAGAGCCGGTAGCCGAGGCCGTCGAGCACGAACGTGTCGCCGAGCCGCGCGCGCAGCCGCGTGAGGTGCGCGGTCGGGTCGCGGAGGAGGCCGAGGCCGGCGCCGAGCCACGGGACGAAGCCGGCCGCACGCGGCGGCATCGGCTCGACGGCGGGCAGCTCGCTCATCGAGCCGCCGACGCCGCACGCGCGTCGAGCTCGCGGCGGATGTCCGCGTGCTGCGACTCGGAGAGCGAGAAGCGCGAGAAGGCCAGCGCGCCGAGCGCGTAGCCGAGCAGCGGCATGCCGCCGAGCAGAAAGACCATGGTGGCCTTCACCAGCTCGGTCTGCTCCACGTTCTTCTCGTAGCCGGCGAAGCCCAGCGCGAAGCCCGCGGAGCTGGCGAGCACCGCATTGCCGAGCTTGTTGACGAAGCTCCACGCGGCGAAGTAGGCGCCTTCCTTCCGCTCGCCCGTGCGCAGCTCGTCGAGATCGATCACGTCGGCCTTGAGCGCCTGCCCGATGGAGTTGCCGCAGGCCTGGGCCGTGCCCGCGACGAGAGACGACACCACCATCAGGGGCCAGCCGTTCTCTCCGAGGCCGAGCAGCATGCCGAAGCCGACGGCGCCCATCCCCATCGCGACGAGCCAGAGCTTCCGCTTCTCGAAGCGGCGCGCGAGCCAGACCCAGAGCGGAACCCCGGCGACGCCGGCCAGCGTGTACACCGTGAGCATCGCTTTGGTGAGGTCGGGCCGGTGCATCACGTACTCGGTCACGAACGGCACGAGCACCGTGAGGCCGCCGAGGCCGAGCGCCTCGATGAAGAAGATGAAGAGCAGCAGCCGCGCCTCGCGGTTCCGGGAGACGTCTCGCAGCGCGCGGACGATCGAGACTCCGCCGCGGCCCTGGTAGTCGGTGCGCTCCTTCGGCAGCAAGGGCAGCGGCAACGCCACGAGCAGGGCGGATCCGGTCCCCGCGATCAGCCCGAGCCAACGTGCGCCGGCGCGGCCGGTCTCGGCGCCCTCCACCAGGGAGATGCCCACCCAGAACGCGCCGAAGAGCCCGATCATCTGCACGATGTACTTCACGGCGAAGACGCGGTTGCGCGACTGCGGGTGATGCGTGAGCTCCACGCCGAGGGCCGCGTGTGGCACCTGGAAGGCGGTCATCGCGCTGTAGAAGCCGAGCACCGAGACGGCGACCCACGCGGTGAGCTCGTGGCCCGCGAGGGCGGTGGGCGGGGCCCAGGCCATCCACGTGAACCAGGCGAAGGGCAACGTCGAGCCGAGGAGCCAGGTGCGTCGCCGACCCCAGCGGCTCCGAGTGCGATCGCTCCAGGATCCGACGATCGGGTCGGCAATGGCGTTCCAGAGCTTCGCGACCAGGAAGATCGCGCCCATCGTGAACATCGAGACGCCGATGCGGTCCGTCGCGAACTTCAGGTACATCACGACGAAGAGCGTCGAGAGAAAGCTCACGCCGACGTTCTGGGCGGCGTAGGCGACGAGAACCCGCGTCGGTAGCGGCGCTTCGACGGCGGGCATCGCTCAGTATCCCATGAACGACAGGAAGTCCTCGAGTCGCGCCGCGCGCAGGTAGGGGTTCTTGCGCTTCTGCTCGCCGATGGTGGACGACGGCTCGGCGGCGTAGAAGTGGCCCGGGAAGAGCAGCGTGTCGTCGGGCAGCGCGCCGAGCTTGTTCTTGAGGCTGTCGTACATCGCCTCGGGGTCGCCCCCCGGCAGATCGACGCGCCCACAGCTGCCGAGGAAGAGTGTGTCGCCCGAGACGAGGCGGCCTGGCGCGCCGGCCTCCTCGACGAGGAAGCACTGTGAGCCGGGCGTGTGCCCCGGCGTGTGGAGGAGGCGCACGCGCACGCCGCCGAGCTCGAGCGCGTCGCCGCTCTCGTGGCTCACGAGATCCGACGCCGAGAGGCCGGTCACCTTGCGCACGCCCTCGGCTTCGTGGGTGTGGACGTGGACGGGCACGGGGGCGCGGGCCATCAGCCGGGCGAGCCCCTCGATCTCCATGCCGAAGATCGAGCCGCCCACGTGGTCCTGGTGGTAGTGCGTCACGAGTGCGCCCGTGACGCGCATGCCGTCCGCCTCGGCCTGGTCGAGCAGGGCGTCGACGCTCCAGGCCGGGTCCACGAGCAGGCACTCGCGCGTCTCGCGGCTACCCACCAGGTAGGCGAAGTTCGCCATCTCGCCGACCGGGATCTGCGCGAAATAGAGGTCACTCGGCTCGCTCACGTCTCATCCTCCTCCTCGATCTGGATGCGCAGCACGTCGCCGTCGAGCACACACGGATGGACGCGCACCTCGGCCCCGTCGTCGAGTCCCTCGCCGGTGGTCACGTCGTAGGCGTAGCCGTGGATCGGGCAGACCACGGCGCCGGCGTCGAGCATGCCCTCGGAGAGGCTGCCGCCGGCGTGCGGGCAGCGATCGTCGAGCGCGAAGTAGCCGCGCGCCGTGCGCCCGACCACCAGCCGCCGCCCCGCGACCTCGAAGCAGACGAGCTGACCTTCACGAATCCGCGCCGCGGGAGAGATCGTGTGCCAGGACAAGCTGTCGTGACTCCGTTCGCCTTCGGCTCACTGCGCGCTCCGCTTGCGGTCGTGACTCCGTTCGCCTTCGGCTCACTGCGCGCGCGCGCAAGGCGCGGGCTTGCGGCTTCACGCTGTGCCCTGGTGCAGTGCTCAGCTCGCGGATGCGCCGAGCGTCTTCCGCATCCAGCTCTCGAGCGCCGCGAGCACCTCGCTGTTCACCTGCTCCTGCGTCCGGTCGGCCTTCTTCGGGATCTTCAGCTGGTGGTCGGCGTCGTCCACGACGTGGAGCTGCACCGGCGCGCCCACGCGCGCCAGCGTCTTGCGCAACGTCGGCAGATCGCAGTGGCGATCGCGCTGCCCCTGCACGAACAGCATCGGCGTCACCGCGCGGTAGAGCTGCTCCGAGCGCGGGTCGCTCGGGTCGTCCTGCTTGTGCAACGGGAAGCCCAGCAGGAACAGGCCTTCGAGCCGCATGCGCGCCGCCGCCGTGGCGGCGTTCGCCGCGACGAGGGCGCCGATGTTCTTGCCGCCGGCGAACACGTGCGCCGGCGCGGCGCTCGGATCCTGCGCGAGCAGCGCCACCGCCGCCTGGTACGCGCGCTTCAAGATCCGCATGTCGTCGGGATTCTTCTTGCCTGCCGCCATGTACGGCAGGGGGAACGACAGCGTCAGGATCTTCTTCGCGGTGAGCTCGCGCTGGATGTGGTCGATCAGCGGATCGGCCGCGGCGCTCGCGCGCGCGATCACCACGCTCACGCGCGCACCGGTGGGCCACCACTCGGGAATCCCGAGCATGCCGGTCACGGTGTCGAGACCGTGCACCCGGTCCGGGACCGGGATCTTGATCTCCTCGAACTGGGGCGCGGCGTCCGACATCGACGGGATGGGCTCCCTCCGGGGGCCGCGGCCGAGCCTACCGACTTCACATAGACAGGGGTAGAGGGCCACGGGGCCGACCGATAAGCTGGCAAGCGAGAACCCCTCGGGAATCCATGGAAAAGGTCCTCATCACCGGCGTGGCCGGCGGCCTCGGCCGGTTGCTCGCGCGCCGCCTGCTCGAGAACTACGAGGTGTGTGGCGCCGACTCGGTCCCGTGGGAGGGCCGGCCCCGCTCGGTGTCGGTCCACGTCGTGGATCTGCGCAAGCGCGGCTTCGAAGACGTGATCCGCACCGAGCTGCCGACCGCGATCGTGCACATGGGCTTCGTGCGCGACTTCCGGAGCGACGTACGCCGGCGCCACGACGCCAACCTCCGCGGCACGAAGCGCCTGCTCGACCATTGCGCGCACTACGGCGTGCAGAAGCTGATCGTGTTCTCGAGCGGCACCGTGTACGGCGCGCTCCACGACAATCCGTTCTACATGGACGAGGACCGTGTGCTCGAGGCGAGCCGCTCCTACCCGGAGATCCGCGACCTGGTCGAGGTCGACGCGCTCGCCACGACCTTCCTCTGGCGCTACCCGCACATCCGCACCTGCGTCCTGCGTCCCGTGAACGTGCTCGGCCACTACGTGCGCTCGATGATCTCGGAGTACCTGCGCCTCGAGCGGCAGCCCACCGTCCTCGGCTTCGACCCGCTGATGCAGTTCATCCACGAGCAGGACGTGGTGGAGGCGATCGCGGTCTCGCTCGAGCACGGGCTCCAGGGCGCGTTCAACCTGGTCGGACCGGGCCAGGTGCCGCTGCACACCGCCATCCGCGAGGCGGGCGGGCGGGCCTTCCCGCTGCCCGAGTTCTTGTTCCGGCCCCTGATCCGCCAGCTCTTCGCGCGCGGCATGGTGCCCTGGCCGGAGGGCGCGATCGACTACCTGAAGTTCCCGGTCACGCTCTCGGGCCGGCGCTTCGTCGAGGCGACCAACTTCCGTCCCCTGTTCGGCCTGGAAGAGATCTTCCAGAGCCTCCGGAGCTGAGCGGATGGCGAAGCGTCGAGGGGGCTTCGGCAACGCGGTGCGCGACCTCGCGGGCGCGCTGGTGCCGCTCTCCGCGCGCGGGCTCGGGCAGGAGCTCGACGAGCGCCTCTCGAAGATCCCGACGCGTCTCAACGAATACGGCTTCGACCAGTTCGGCCTCGAGCCCGCCGCCGCGAAGAGCCAGATGCTCTTCTCGGCGCTGCTCTACCGCTACTACTTCCGGACCGAGACGCGCGGCATCGAGAAGGTGCCGCCGGGCCGCGTGCTGCTGATCTCGAACCACGCGGGCCAGCTGCCCTTCGACGGCATGATGCTCGGCGTCGCGATGCTGCTCGAGGCCGAGCCGCCCCGCATCGTGCGCGGCATGGGCGAGTACTGGATCCCGCAGCTGCCGTTCGTGGGCGTGGCGGCGATCCGCAGCGGCAGCATGGTCGGCACGCCCGAGAACTGCGCGCAGATGCTCGAAGCCGACGAGTGCGTGATGGTGTTCCCCGAAGGCGTGCGCGGCATGAACAAGCTGTTCCGCGAGCGCTACAAGCTCCAGCGCTTCGGGCACGGCTTCGTGCGCCTCGCGCTCGAGACCGAGACGCCGATCGTGCCCGTCGGAATCGTCGGCTCCGAGGAGCAGCAGCCCGGCCTCGCCACCATCCCGCAGCTCGGGCGTCTGCTCGGCATGCCGGCCTTCCCGATCACGCTCGGCTTCCCGTGGCTCGGCCCGCTCGGGATCCTGCCGCTCCCGGTGAAGTACCGCATCTACTTCGGCGACCCGATCCGCTTCGACGGCAGCCCGACCGAGGAGGACGCCTCGGTGCAGTCCAAGGTGGACGTGGTGCGCGACGCGATCCACGGCCTGCTGCAGCGCGGCCGCGAGGAGCGCAAGGGAATCTTCCGGGGATGAGGCGGAGCTGCGGGCCTCTCCTCGCGGCGACGCTGGCGTTGGCCTGCGGGGCCCTGCCGTCGCGCCCGCCCGGCGGGCACGACGTGCTCGCGACGGGCGACGGTGCGGGGCGGCCCGCGCACGTGGTGCTCGTGTCGATCGCGGGCCTCACACCCGATCGCTACCTCGCCGGTGACGCGATGCCGCGGCTTGCTTCGCTCGCGAGCCAGGGCGTCGCAGCGCAGCAGGTCGAGCCGGTCGCGCCCGCCAGTGTGTATCCCGCGCACGCGACGCTCGTGACGGGCGTGGTGCCGGCCGAGCACGCCATCGTCGCGGATCAGCTGCTCGGCGAGCGCGGCGTGCGGCGCGCGGCGCCGTCCCACGCGAGCCAGCTCCACGCGCCGGCGCTCTGGCAGCGGGTGACCGAGAGCGGCGGCGCCGTCACAGCGCTCGACTGGCCCACCACCGTCGGCGCCGAGATCGCTTCGCTGCTGCCCGACGTGGCGCCGGAGCGCGAAGGCGAGGCCTGGCAGACGCTCGCCGCGAGCGCGGCCACCCCGTGGCTGGCGGAGCGCGTGCGCGCGGCGCCGCCGGCGGTCGGGACGCCCGGCGCCGCACGCGACACGCTGCTCGTCGATCTGGCGTGCGCGGCCTTCCGGCAGTCGCCGCGCCTCGTGCTCCTGCGGCTGCGCGGCGCCGAGGCACCCCTCGCCTCGGCCGGCCCGCGCTCGCCCGAGGTCAGCGCCGCCTTCTCGGCGCTCGACGCCGAGCTCGGGCGCCTCGTCGCCTGCGCCGACTCGGCCGGCGTCCTCTCGCAGACGGCCTTCTTCGTGACGGGCGATCGCGCCCTCGAGCCGGTGCACACCGGGCTGCGTCCCAACCTCTGGCTGCTCGAGGAGGGCTGGATCACGCCGGAAGGACATTGGAAGGCGCTCGTCCGCTCGAACGGCAGCTCCGCCTTCGTCTACGCGAACGAGGCGCGGGTGGCGCTCGAGGCGCGCCGCCGCCTCGAAGCCGGCGCCAAGGAGACGGGCGCCTTCCGCATCGTCGGGGCGGACGAGATGATCGCGCGCGGCGCCGACCCCGATGCCTGGTTCGGGCTCCAGGCCGAGCCGGGCTTCGTGTTCGAGAACGCCGCGGGCGGCGCCCCGGTCGGCGCGGCGCCGGTGCGGGCCGCAGGCGGCCGGCTCGTGCGCGACGACACGGCGCCCGGCACCGGCCTCGTCGCGTTCGGGCGCGGCGTCCGGCGCGGGATCCTCGTGCCGCGCATGACACAGCTCGATGTAGCGCCCACGCTGGCCGCGCTGCTCGGCGTGAAGCTCGAGGGCGCGACCGGGCGCAGCCTCGTCGGGCTGCTGCGCCTCGTGCCCGAGTCCGCCAAGCCGAAGCGCACGAAGCCGGCGGCGCAGAAGCCCGCCGAGCCCGCGAAGTCCGAGGCGCCGGGTGTCCGCTAGCGCGAGCCGCCCGCGCCACGTCGCCCGGCTCGCCACGGTCTCCTTCGTGCGCTCCGGCGGGCACGTGCTCCTCCTCCGGCACGGCGCCGGCAACGATCGTTTCGCCGGCCGCTGGAACGGCGTCGGCGGTCACGTCGAAGCGGGCGAGGGCGTCCGGGCGGCGGCGCGCCGCGAGCTCTACGAGGAGGCCGGCCTCGACGTGGCGGACCTGCGCCTCCGCGGAGTCGTGCACGAGACCGGCCTGCTCGGCCACGCGTACGTCGTGTTCTTCTTCGTGGGCGACGTCGTGAGCCGCGCGCTGCGGCCCGCGCCCGGCGTCGAGCTGGCGTGGCACGAGCTCGCCCGCGTGCGGGAGCTGCCGCTGGTGGACGACCTCCACGAGCTGCTCCACGCGCTGCTCACGAACCCGGAGCCGGTGCTCGCCGTAGAACGCTACGACGGCGCCGACCGCCCGCTCGCCTTCGCCTTCGATGGCGAGCAGCCGGCGCCGAGAGGAGGCCCCGCGTGAAGGAGAACCCGTCGATCGAGATCGAGCTCGGCGCCCGCGAGCAGCGCCTCTACGACCGCTTGCGCGCGCAGCTCCGCCCCGTGGTGCCCGGCGGCAGCTCGGACGTCCGCGACGTGCTGCTCGCCTTTCCCGACCTCGTCATGCTGCTGGTGCGGCTGCTGCGAGACCCGCGCGTCGCGGTGGGCGACAAGGCGGTAGCGCTCCTCGGCGTGGCCTACGTGATCTCGCCCTTCGATCTGATGCCCGTCTGGCTGTTCGGGCCGCTCGGGGCGCTCGACGACGTGCTCGTCGTCGCCGCCACCCTCTCGCGGGTCGTGAACCACGTCCACCCGGACGTGGTGCGCTCGCACTGGTCGGGGCAGGGCGACGCGCTCCAGCTGATCCAGCGCGCCACCGACTGGTCGGAGGAGAAGCTCGGCGGACGCCTACGCGGCGTGGTCCGGCGGCTCTTCGGCTGAGCCGGGCTCGCTCGCGCTGCACAGCTTCCGCAGCGCATCGCGCTCCTCGCGCGGGATGCGGCGCGGACGGCCGTCGTCGTCCACCATGGCGTGCTCGGTGGCAGCGCCCGCGACGAGGCCGCGCGGCGTCTCGATCCGGTAGGCCATGCGCAGCGTCGCGCCGCGCACCCACTCGGGCCAGACCGTGACGGTCACCTCTTCGTCGAAGGCCACCGGCAGGCGGTAGTCGACCTCGACGCGGATCACCGCGAAGTGTCGCCCCGCGGCGACGTACTCTGCGTAGGGCCGGTGGTGCTCCGCCAACCAGCGGATGCGCGCCACCTCGAGCCAGCGCACGAAGTTCGAGTGGTGGACCACGCGCATCGCGTCCGTCTCGTAGAACGGGACGCGGTGGTGCACCGAGCTCGCGGCCGCGCCCGGCGGCGGAGCCGGCGCCTTCTGCATGTCAGGTGCCCGGCCCAGGGGTCGCGGCGGCTCCCCTGCGCCTCGCTGCGCGCTCCGCTCGCTGCATCCTAGAACGAGTCCTTCGCCGCGCGGCGGCGACCGAGCTCCTCGATGCTGCCTGCGCGCAGGAACGGGTTCGTGGCGTGCTCGTCGGCGATCGTGCTGGGCACGGTCATCTCGTCGGGTGTCGCGTCGTGCCAGTCGTCGGCGGCACGCGCCCGGATCGCCTGCACGCGCGCGAGGGCCCGCTGCACCGCTTCGTTCCCGGGCTCGACGTGCGCGGCGAAACGCAGGTTGCCCGCGGTGTATTCGTGCCCGCAGTAGACGCGGGTGCTGCCCGGCAGTCGGCCGAGCTTCTCGACGAGCGCCGCGTACATCATGGCCGGCGTGCCTTCGAACAGGCGCCCGCAGCCGGCGGCGAACAGCGTGTCGCCGCAGAACACCGCGCCGTCGAAGGCATAGGCGATGTGGCCGCGCGTGTGGGCGGGGATGAAGAGCACGCGCGCCGACTCGCTCCCGACCTCGACCGTGTCGCCTTCCTCGAGGCCGTTCGTGAAGCCGGGGATGCGCTTCGCGTCGGAGGCGTGCCCGTAGACCGGCGCGTCGTAGCGCTTGGCGAGCGCAGGATTCGCGTGCGAGTGGTCGGGATGGTGGTGCGTCGAGAGGATCTTCGTCACGCGCGCGCCCAGCTTCGCGACCCGCCGCTCGACCGGCTCGGCCTCGGGCGCGTCCACCACCGCGGCTTCGCCCGTCTTCTGGCACACGAGCAGATAGGTGTAGTTGTCGCGCAGCGTGGGAATCCGTTCGACGAGCAGCGCCATGCCGAAGGACGCTAGGTGAACGCACCAGCGCGCGCATGTCCGGGCGTCTCTAGCTCATGAGCAACGGCATCTGGGCTTCGAGCGGCTGCGGCGGGGCCGCGGGCCGCCCCCCGAACGCCGGGCAGTGCGGGCGGAACTCGCACCAGTCGCAGAGCCCGCTCGGGCGCGGCGCCCACTCGGTCTCGGTACGGATCTTGTCGATCGTGCGCGCGGTGGCCTCGCGCAGCGAGTCGCGCTGCGCCTCCGTGCGCGTGGAGGTGCGCACCTGGTTGGGCACCACGTAGTGCCAGACCAGGCGGATCTCCCCGGCCTCGCCGAGCTGCTCGCGCACGCCGAGCTCGTAGAGGCCGAGCTGGCGGTCGCGGTCGAGCTCGTCCTGCGAGGGCACGCGCCGGCCCGTCTTGAAGTCGTGGATCTCGAGCGCGCCATCGCGGGCGCGCACCAGCCGGTCGATGATCCCGCGCAGCGCGTAACGGCCGTCGCCCGCGAGATCGAAGCGGATCGCCCGCTCCAGCCCGAGCGTCTCGTCCGCATCGAAGGGATAGTTTCGCCGGTAGTAGTTCTCGAGGCCACGCGCGCCGGCGGAGCGGTACCAGAGGGGCTCCGTGCCCTCGCGCACGATGCGCACCCGTGCGGCGTCGAACTGCGCCTCGAAGTTCTGGTGGTAGCGCCAGATCACCTTGGCCAGCGACGGCACCATGCCGTCCGCGACGAAGCGATACAGGCGCTCGAGCACTTCGTGGACGCGCTTGCCCACGAACGCCTCGATGCCTTCCTGGTCGACCTCGATCGGCGCGACGTAGCGGAAGTGATACTGCTTCGGACAGTTCTCGAAGCAGGAGAGGCTCGACGGACTGAAAGTGGACTGCACCGTTCCTGCGTTCTCGTGGGCTCACAGGCACGGGGGGTCGGGCCAGATTAGCCGCAAGCTCGGACCGCAGCGAGCCGATTCCGTAGCGGCGGGTAGAATGCCGTTTCGACGCGTCCGTGCCGCGAGGCCCCATGAAGGCGAAGAGGATCGAGGACGTCTACGAGGCCACGATCGCGGCGCTGTCGTCCCCCAGCGACGACGCGCTCTCCAAGGCCGACAACGAGGGCTATCCCGATCGCGAAGAGGTCGAGGCCTGGACGGAGCGGATCAAGGCGGTCGTCCTCCACCAGCGCGATCGCGGGCGGCTGCGGGCCGAGGTGCCCGCCCTGGCCGAGCGGCTGCTGCGGCTGCTGATGCGCGTCGGCATGCCCGAGGGCTTCGACCCCGAGACGGTGGTCGCGAGCTTCGTGTCGAAGCTGCCCGAGGTGCGGCGCCGCCTCGGCGAAGACGTCGAGGCGGCCTTCGAGGGCGACCCGGCCGCGAAGAGCTTCGGGGAGATCGTCGTCGCGTACCCGTCGATCGATGCGATCGCGGTCTACCGCCTCGCGCACGAGCTGGTGAAGCTCGGCCTGCCGCAGATCCCGCGCATCATGTCCGAGCACGCCCACGCGCGGACCGGCATCGACATCCATCCGGGCGCGCTCATCGGCCGGCGCTTCTTCATCGACCACGGCACCGGCGTCGTGATCGGCGAGACCAGCGAGATCGGGGACAACGTGCGCATCTACCAGGGCGTGACGCTCGGCGCGTTCTCGCCGCGCCGCGGCCAGCGCATCCGCGGGGTGAAGCGCCACCCGACCATCGGGAACGACGTCACGATCTACGCCGGCGCCACGATCCTCGGCGGCGAGACCGTGATCGGCCATTGCAGCGTGATCAGCGGCAACACCACGGTGACCGAGTCGGTGCCTCCCAACTCCCGCGTGGTCGCCGAGCCGTCCCGCCAGGAGGTGCGGCCCGGGGCCAGCGATTGCTCGCCGCAGCAGAAGGACTGGGATATCTAGTGCGGTCGCCGTGGGTTCTGGCCGCGCTGCTCGCCGTGGCGGCTTCCGCCGGGGCCGCAAGCGGAGACCCGAGCTGGTCCACCCAGCTCGAGCACGAGCTGATGAGCCCCTACTGTCCGGGCCGCTCGCTGGTCGAGTGCCCGAGCCCGCAGGCCACCGAGCTGCGGCTCTGGATCCAGGCGCAGGAGAAGGCCGGCGTGCCGCGCGCGGACGTCGAGGCGCAGCTGTTCCGGCAGTTCGGCGAGCAGCTGCGGCAGGCGCCGCGCGCGGAGGGCTGGGGCCTCTGGGCCTACCTCGTGCCGGGCGGCGCGCTGCTGGCGGGAGGCGCGTTCGTGGTCGGCTTCCTCCGCCGGCAGGCCATGGCGTCGGCAGCGCCCCCGCCAACGGCGGCGCCGAGCGACCCCGAGCTCGAGCGCGAGATCGACCGGGAGCTCGGCGCGTCGTGAAGATCTACACGCGCCGCGGCGATCGCGGCGAGACGGACCTCTTCGCTGGCGGGCGCGTGCGCAAGGACCACCCGCGCGTCGAGGCCTACGGCGCGGTCGACGAGCTGAACTCGAGCCTCGGCCTGGCCGTCGCGCACTCGACGCACGCCGACGTGCGCGCGCTCTGCACCGGGATCCAGGCGCGCCTCTTCGACCTCGGCGCCTACCTCGCGGCGCCCGACGCGGAGCGCCGTACGAAGGCCGGCATCGCGGCGCCGCCGGTCGCCGACGTCCACGCGCTCGAGGCGCGCATCGACGGCTTCGAGCGCGAGCTCACGCCGCTGAAGCGCTTCGTGTTGCCCGGCGGGACGCCCGCGGCAGCGGCGTTCCATCTGGCCCGCACCGTCTGCCGGCGCGCGGAGCGCTGCTGCGTCGCCCTCGACGCCGACGACGCGCTCGAGGCGACGGCGCTCGGCTACCTGAACCGGCTCTCGGACCTGCTCTTCGTACTCGCGCGCGTCGAGAACCGGCGCGCCGGTCTAGCCGACGTGGAGTGGCTCGGCCGCGACGGAGAAGCCTAGGTAGGTCGTCGGGCGCTCGAGCTGCGTGCGGATGCGCGTGCCGATTGCCGCCCCGAGCACGAGCTCCGCCAGCAGCACCCACAGCACGATCCGCGAGAACTTCTTCAACGTCGGGCTCCTCCGCTGCGGGCTGTCTCGATCGCATCGCCCAGACGCGCGGCCAACTGGAAGCCCGAAGCGTCGGGCTCACGCCGCAGCGCCTCGTCGATGGCGGCGAGGCCGCCGGCCGCCTCGATGCCCACCCGGCCATGCTCGCGGGCGAGGAAGTCGCGCACCGCGGCGTCGCGCCCGCGCCGGCGCCGGGCGCCGAGGCGGCCCCTCTCGGCGAGCCAGGCGCGGTGCTGCGCGAGCGCCTCCTCCAGCTCCGCGAGCCCCGTGCCGTCCCGGGCCGAGATCCGCACCACCGGAGGGTTCCAGTCCTCCGTGCGCTCGCCGAGCGCGAGGCCCGCGGCGAGCTCGCTCGCGGTGCGCTCCGCCACGGCGCCGAGGTCGCTCTTGTTCACGGCCACGACGTCCGGCAGCTCGAGCGCGCCCGCCTTCATGTACTGGAGCAGATCTCCCGCGCCCGGCTGCGCGACCCAGACGAGCGTGTCCACGAGGTCCGCGACCTCGGCCTCGCTCTGTCCCACGCCCACCGTCTCGATGAGCACGAGGTCGAAGGCCGCGGCGAGCACGAACAGCCCGCCCCGCGCGCTCTCGGCGAGGCCGCCGAGTCGATCGCGCGCCGCGAGCGAGCGCAGGAAGACGCCCGGATCCCGCGCGCTGGCGCGCACGCGCACGCGGTCGCCGAGGAGCGCGCCGCCGCTCTTCGGACTCGATGGATCCACCGCCAGGATCCCGATCGTCTCGCCCCGGGCGCGCGCGCGCCGCACGAGCGCGTCGAGCAGCGTGGACTTGCCGGCGCCCGGCGGGCCGGTGAGGCCCACGCGCGGCGGCCCGGCGAACAGCAGCGCCTGTTCGAGTGCCACGAGCAGCGCGAGCGCCTCCGCGCGCGCCTCGGGCCGGCGGTCGTCCACCAGGTTCAGCGCGTCGGCGACGGCGTCGCGCTCGCGGGCGAGCAACCTCTTCGCGAGCAGCAGGCCCGTACCGGAGCTAGCTGCCAGGGTGGGCCTCCTCCACCACGTCCACGATCTCGTCCATCAGGCGGGTGAGGTCGAAGTCCTTCGGCGTGTAGACGCGCTTCACGCCGGCGCGGCGGAGCTCGGCGGCGTCCTCTTCGGGGATGATGCCGCCCACGACCACTGGGATAGCCAGGCCGGCCGCGGCCAGGCCGCGGAGCACGTCGCGCACGAGCGTGCCGTGCGAGCCCGACAGGATGGAGAGCCCGATCACGTGCACGCCCTCGTCGCGCGCCGACTGGACGATCTCGCTCGGCGTGAGGCGGATGCCGTCGTAGACGACCTCCATCCCCGAGTCGCGCGCACGCACGGCGATCTGCTCTGCGCCGTTGCTGTGGCCGTCGAGCCCGGGCTTGCCGATCAGGATCTTGACGGGCCGGCCGAGCCGCGCTCCGAGCGCCTTCACCCGCCGCCGCACCTTCTCCGTGGCCTCGCTCGCCATCTCGCGCTCCCGAGCCACGACGCCGGTGGGCGCGCGGTATTCGCCGAAGATCGCGCGCAGCGTGTCGGCCCATTCGCCGGTGGTGACGCCCGCATGCGCCGCGCGGATCGAGGGCGGCATCACGTTCTGCCCGTTCGTCACCGTGTCGCGCAGGTTCCGCAACGCCGCCGCCACTTCGCTCGCGCTGCGCTTCTTCCGGAAGGCTTCGAGCCGCTCGATCTGCTCGCGCTCCGCGGAGGGGTCCACCTTCAGGATCGAGCCTTCGCCCGTGACCAGCGGCGAGGGCTCGCTCTCGGTGAAGGCGTTCACTCCCACCACCACCTGCTCGCCGCTCTCGATCGCACGCAGGCGCCGCGTGTGCGATTCGACCAGACGCCGCTTCATGTACGCGTTCTCGACGGCGGCCACGGCGCCGCCCATGTCGAGCACGCGCTGCAGCTCGGCCTTCGCTTCCTTCTTCAGCTCGGCCACGCGGGCCTCGATCACGTGCGAGCCGTCGAACAGGTCCTCGTGCTCGAGGAGGTCGGTCTCGTAGGCGAGGATCTGCTGGATGCGGAGCGACCACTGCTGGTCCCAAGGGCGCGGGAGCCCGAGCGCCTCGTTCCACGCGGGCAGCTGGAGCGCGCGACAGCGCGCCTTCTTCGAGAGCGTCACGCCGAGCGCCTCGAGCACGATGCGGACGACGTTGTTCTCGGGCTGCGCCTCGGTGAGGCCGAGGCTGTTCACCTGCACGCCGTAGCGGAAGCGGCGCAGCCGCTCGTCGGTCACGCCGTAGCGCTCCAGGCCGAGCTCGTCCCAGAGGTCCGCCATCGCGCGCGCCTTGCAGATCTCCTCGACGAAGCGGATGCCGGCATTCAGGAAGAACGAGAGCCGCCCGAACACGCGCGGCAGCGCATCCGCCGGCAGGTCGGGGCGCGCGCGCACCGCGTCGAGCACGGCGATCGCGTTGGCGAAGGAGTAGGCGATCTCCTGCACGGGCGTCGCGCCGGCTTCCTGCAGGTGGTAGCTGCAGATGTTCACCGGGTTCCAGCGCGGGATCGTGTCCACCGTGTAGGCGACCATGTCGCTGATCAGGCGCATGGACGGCTCCGGCGGAAACACGTAGGTGCCGCGCGAGAGGAACTCCTTGATCAGATCGTTCTGGGTCGTGCCCTCGAGGGCATGCGGGTCGACCTTGTGGTTCTCCGCCACCGCCGCGTAGAGCGCGAGCAGCCAGGCGGCCGTCGCGTTGATCGTCATCGAGGTGTTCATCTGATCGAGCGGGAGGCCCGCGAACAGCATCTCCATGTCCTCGATGCTCGAGATCGGGACACCGACCTTGCCGACCTCGCCGCGCGCGAGCGGGTGGTCGGGGTCGTAGCCGGTCTGGGTCGGCAGATCGAAGGCCACCGACAGGCCCGTCTGCCCCTTCGCCAGGTTCGCGCGATAGAGCGCGTTGCTGGCGCGCGCCGAGCTGTGTCCCGAGTAGGTCCGGAACACCCACGGCCGCTCCCGGTCGGGCGAACGGACGGGGTCGGGACGGCCCATAGAACGGGATCTCCGGCGGGAACGACCGGAAAACCCTAACGAGACGGAGGGCTTGGCGCTATCGGGCCCGCCGGCGGCCAGCGGACGCGAGGCCACCGAGGAGCAGCAGCGCCAGGGCGCCGGGCTCGGGCACGATCAGGTTGAAGGTGTGCTGGAAGTACACCGGGCCACCGCCCACGGTCACTGGGAAGCCGGTGATGCCGAACGTGACGCCGCAGCTGCCCTGGTTCGTCGCGCTCAGGAAGCAGTTGAGGCTGTTCACGTCGATGCCCGCGATGGCCAGCGGGCCGCTTCCGCCGGCAGTCGCCACGTAGGAGCCCGAGACCGAGCCGGAGGCGGCGCCGTCCTGCGAGACCTGAACGAAGCTGCCGAACGGCGTGACCGTTGCGTTCACGACGGCGCTGTACGCGAGCGAGAACGACACGGTGTCGGTCCCCGACGGCGTCTGCACGAACAGCGACACGGGAACGGAGAGCGAAATGGTGGCCGTGTCCGTCGAGGAGGCGAGATTGCCCGCGAACGCGATCGTGCCGCCGGCTCCGACGGCCGCAGGCGCCGAGAGCTCGTAGGTCACGGTGCAGTTCCCGGAGCACACGTAGCCGAAGCCCTGGTCGAGGCCCGGGCTCGAGGTCGAAACGCCCAAGGTCAGGGCCGACGCGGAGCCTGCCTGAAGCAGCGCCGCCAACACGATCCCCATTCCCGTTCGGACTGCGCGAGACATCGGACTCCCTCGAGCTAG
Source organism: uncultured delta proteobacterium (assembly GCA_963716895.1). GTDB lineage: Bacteria > Myxococcota_A > UBA9160 > UBA9160 > UBA6930 > JBFIYM01. Next base: position 118,406 of record CAVQUJ010000006.1, on the reverse strand, counting down.
CGGCGGCGGAGCACGCCTCCGATTGCAATGGCACCCATCAGGAAGAGCACGGCGCTGCCCGGCTCGGGCACGCCATGAAACGAGAAATCGCCCTTCACGATCAACGTCTTCGTCCCGATCGCGATCGAGGCGAGCGTGATGTCCTTCACGAGGATCGTGTTCGTTCCGAGGTTGATCGTGCCGTTCGTGGTGAGAGGCGTCTGACCGCTGAACGCGGACGGGCCGCCGAGGTTCGTCGTGACCAGGCCGCTCGCGGCGACCGGACCCATCGAGAAGTTGTAGGGGCCCGTCCCCGTGGCGCTCGACTTGAAAAGGGTGCCCGTCGTCACCGTGATCGCCCCGAGCGTCAGGCTCGTCACGGGGCTGACCCCCGTGACGGCGATGGCGCCGGTTGGGGCGGTCACGAACGTGAAGCTCACGATCGAGTTGTCGTTGCCAACGAGCGGCACCAACGCCGAGTCGAACGTGAAGCTCGAGCCCGTGAGCGCGATCGTCAGCGAGTTCGAGCCGTTGAAGGTGACCGGCGTCGCCGGGCCGGAGAGCGGAACGACCGTGGCGGAGACCGTCACCTTGTTGTCCGGCGACGCCGCCCAGTTGTAGGTGATCGGCGTCGCCCCGGCTGCGACGGGCAGGGAGAGGAGGACGACGGCGAGGAGTAACCGGGAGACACGACGGGCGCGCATTCGATATTCCCTTCCCGAGGCGCAGGTCGGCCTGCCGGCGCAAACCCGCTGGGTGACCTGCTGCAAGCGGGATGCCAGCCCGCGCCGCAGTCGAGAAGTGGCCCAACCCCTTGAATTACCTCGGTAGTCAATTTCCTCCGTCGAAACCCGGCTCCGCGGAAGGAACGCCCCTTCCTCCGCTGCGGAAAACCCGTTCCGTCGTGGCATGCTCCGCGCCGATGTGGAGCCACCTCGATCACGTGATCCTGGCGGTGCGCGACCGGGCGGCGGCCGAGCGCAGCTACGCGCGCTTGCTCGGCCGGAGCGCCTCGTGGCGGGGCGAGCATCCCGGGCTCGGCACCGAGAACGCGCTGTTCCGGCTGGGCGAGGCGTACCTCGAGCTGCTCGCTCCGGCGGAGGGCGGCGGCGACTGGCTGCGCCGCCGGCTCGACGAGCAGGGCGAAGGGCTGCTCGGCTTCGCGCTCGCGACGGACGACGCCGACGCCTGCGCGAAGGCGCTCACCGGGCGCGGCCTCCATCCGCAGGCACCCGCGCGCGGAATCGGCCGCGACACCGAGTCCGGGGCCTTTCGCGAGTGGCGCAACGTGATGCTGCCGCTCGAGGAGACGCGCGGCGTCCTCGTCTTCGGCATCGAGCACCGCTCCGCGCCGGAGCTCCTGCCCGAGGTGCCCGCAGCGGGCCCGCCCGAGGCGGCGGTGCACGGCATCGACCACGTCGTGGTGCAGACGGCGGACGCGGAGGCGACGCGGACCCTGTACGGCGAGCGCCTCGGTCTCCGTCTCGCGCTCGACAAGAGCTTCCCGCAGTGGGACGCGCGGCTGATGTTCTTTCGCGTCGGCCGCATCACCGTCGAGGTGGCGGCGCGCCTCGACGTCGCCGCCGACGCGGCGGCGGCAGACCGCGCCTGGGGCATCTCGTGGCGCGTCGCCGACGCCGACGCGGCCCGCGTGCGGCTGCTCGAGGCGGGCTTCGACGTGTCGGAGGTTCGCCCCGGGCGCCGCCCGGGCACGCGCGTGCTCAGCGTCCACGGCGAGCCGTGCGGGGTCGCTACGCTGCTGCTCGAACCGCCCGCGCGCCCCGAGAGCTAGGCTCACCCGATGGCCGCCACCCCCCAAGCGACCGAAGCGTTCCCCGCCGACCTCGAAGCCGCGATCGTGCGCCTCAAGCGCGAGCGCAACGCGGTCCTGCTGGCGCACTACTACCAGGAGGACGAGATCCAGGACCTCGCCGACTTCGTCGGCGACTCGCTCGCGCTCGCGCAGGCCGCCACGAAGGTGGACCGCGACGTGATCGTCTTCTGCGGCGTCCACTTCATGGCCGAGACCGCGAAGATCCTGAACCCGACGCGCAAGGTCGTGGTGCCGGACCTCGCCGCCGGCTGCTCGCTCGCCGACGGCTGCCCGCCCGACCAGTTCGCGAAATTCAAGGCGCAACACCCCGGTGCCGCGGTGCTGTCCTACATCAACTGCTCCGCGGAGGTGAAGGCGATGAGCGACCTCATCTGCACCTCCGCCAACGCGGTCGCGATGGCGCGCCAGTTCGAGGGTCGCCCGCTGATCTTCGCGCCCGATCGTCACCTCGCGCGCTGGGTCGCGCAGCAGCTCGGGCGCGACGACCTGATCATCTGGCCGGGCACCTGCATCGTGCACGAGCAGTTCAACGCGCGAGAGCTCGCGAAGCTGAAGGTGCGTCACCCGGAGGCGGAGGTGCTCGCGCACCCCGAGTGCCAGGCCGCGGTGCTCGATCAGGCCGACTTCATCGCGTCCACCACGGGCATCATCGAGCGCGCCGTCGCGTCGCCGGCCGAGACGCTGATCATCGCCACCGAGGACGGCGTCTTCCACCAGATCGAGAAGCAGCTCGCAGCGCCGGGCAAGCACAAGACGCTGATCCAGGCGCCGGGCATGGACGAGAGCTGCGCGTGCAACCGCTGCCCGTTCATGCGCCTCAACACGCTCGAGAAGCTCTACCTGTGCCTGCGCGACCTCCGGCCCGAGGTGACCGTGCCCGAGGACGATCCGCGTGCGCGCGCTCGCGCCCGATCCAGCGCATGCTCGAGCTGTCGAAGCCCGTGCCGGCGCCGCCGCCGCAGGCGGAAGCGCGCGCCTCGCATTGAGCGCGCTCGCGCTCGCTGCGCTGGTGGGCGTCATGCACGTCCACCACGAGCCATCGCACGACAGCAACGCCCCGTTCGAGGAGTTGCTGCGCGCCGCGGGCGAGGCGCAGCTCGACTTCGTCGTGCTGACGGATCACGCGGACGTGGCGGCGCCGGGGCCGCTGCCCGCGATCGAGCATGCGGGCGTGCAGGTCGCGCCCAACGGCCGGCCCGTGCTCGTTCTCGTCGGGGCGGAGTTCGACACGGACGACGGCCATCTGCTCGGCCTCGAGATCGAGCACGCCGTGCCGGCGCTCGGCCGGCCCGGGCGCGACGTGATCGCCGAGATCCACGCGCAGGGCGGCTTCGCCGTCGTCCCGCATCCGTTCTCGCACGGCGGCTGGCACGACTGGGGCGCGGAGTTCGACGGCCTCGAGGTGCAGAACACCGCCTCGGACTTCACCCGTCTCTACGGGCCGCTGCTGCCGTTCCGGCTGATCCGCTTCGCCTTCGACCGGCCCGCCGTGCTCGCGGAGCTCTGGCGGCGGCCGTCGCGCGAGCTCGCGAAGTGGGACGAGCTGCTGGCCGAGGGCCGGCGCCTGCCGGGCTTCGCGGGCGCCGATGCGCACCGGAACGTCTCGCTGCTCGGCTGGCAGCTCGACCCCTACGCGCAGGAATTTCGCGGCGCGCGCATGGTCTGCCCCGCCGGGCCGCTCGAGCCGGTCGCGATCTGGGCGTCGCTGCGCAGCGGCGCGTGCGCGATCCGCTGGGCGTTCTACGAGCCGCGCGCCGCCGAGGCGCGCGAGCGGCGCTTCCCCGTCGGGCCGCGTCGAGTGGGACCTCGACGACGGCGAGCGCGTGCTCGAGCTGCGGAATCCGCCGTTCGATCCGCCGCCGACCGTGCCCTGAGCCGGTCAGTCGAGCGTGGCCTGGTGCGCGCGCACCGAGCGCAGGCCCTTCGCGAGGTGGCAGAGGCTCTCGAGATCCACGCGCCGCGACGTCGCGGAAGCGGCTGCTCCTCGAGCTCCGCGAGCCAGCTCAGGGCGCGCCGGCGTCGGCTTCGCTCCAGGCGAGGCTCTCGGCTTCGAGCAGGCGGCCGAGCGACTCGGCGTAGTGCGAGAGCAGGAAGCTCTGGTCCTGCGGCTCGAAGTCGCGCTGCGCCAGCTCCGCTCGCCAGGAAGTGCTGCTGGATCGGGCCGAGATCGGCGCCGAACGCGACGAGCAGCTCGACGAGGTGGAGGTTCGAGTGGTCCGGCGGATCCGCGAAGGGCGCCGCGCTGGCCAGGTAGTGCTCGCGCACGCTGCCGCATCAGCCGCTCGACGCTCAGCTCCTGGCCGATCCGGTTGGTCCAGGTGCGAGAGCGGTCGGGCTCGAGCTCGATCAGCAGGCTCAGGAACTTGTAGGCGTCGAGCTCGACCTCGCGCGGTGCGGCCCGCCGGGCAGACGGAAGCCGAAGCGCATGCCGCGGAAGCTGCCGCGGGTCTGCCCGGCCGGGCAGGACGAGCTGTTGCTGGTACGCGCGGTAGAGGCGCGCGAGCTCGAGCTCGCCCCCGTTGGACTCGAACGCAGTAGCGGTCGTCGAGGCGCGGCGCGCGGCCGTCGGGTCGCCAGTGGTCGAACAGCAGCCGCAGCAGCCCGCCGCCGTGGGACTCCGGGCCGAAGTCCGTGCCGAGCGCGAGATCGGCGCCGTCGCCATGGACGCGGATCTGCCCCATGAACGCGTGCAGCTCCGCCTGCGTCGACCGGGAACAGCAGCCCATAGTGGTCGAGCATCGGCGCGAGCGCCGGCTTCTCCCGCTCGAGGCGCGCCTCGACGCGGGCCAGCAGGCGCATGCCGGGGAAGTCGTCGCGCGGCGTCTCGCGCGCGCAGCCGAGCGCCGCGGCGAGAGCGAGGAGCGCGAGGCGGCGGTCGCGGGCGACATGCGCGGGCGAGGATGCCCGAGGCGACTAGACTCCGCGCGTGCCGAGCGGGCAGCGAGCAGACCGGCCCCACCGCGTTCGTCCTCGCGGGAGGCGGGAGCCTCGGCGCCGTGCAGGTCGGCATGCTGCGCGCGCTCACGGCCGCCGGCGTCGTGCCCGACTTCGTGGTCGGCGCCTCGGCCGGCGCGATCAACGCCTGCTTCTACGCCGGGGACGCCGACCGCGCGCGGCGTCGCGCAGCTCGAGCGCATCTGGCGCGGCCTCCATCGCAGCGACGTGTTCCCGGTCTCGCTGGTCCAGGGCGGGCTCGGCGCCTTCGGGCTCCGCCGCCATCTGGTGGATCCGGGACGCCTGCGCCGGCTGCTCGCGCGGAACCTGCCGGTGGTCGACCTCGCGCGCACGCCGCTGCCGTGCCACATCGTCGCGACCGACCTCACGAACGGCGAGGAGGTGGTGCTGTCCGCGGGCTCCGCGGTGGACGCCGTGCTCGCGAGCGCCGCGATCCCGGCCGTGTTCCCGCCCGTCACGATCGGCGGCCGCCATCTGATCGACGGCGGCATCGCCAACAACACGCCCGTCTCGACCGCGGTGTCGCTCGGCGCGCGACGCATCGTGGTGTTGCCCGACCGGCTACGCGTGCTCGCTCGCGGAGCCGCCGAAGAGCGCGCTCGGCATGGCGCTCCACGCCGTCTCGCTGCTGATCTCGCGCCAGCTGCGTGTGGACATCGAGCGCTTCGCGGGCCACGCGAGCCTGCACGTGGCGCCGCCGCTCTGCCCGATCGTGGTCGGCCCGCACGACTTCCGCCTCGCGGGCGAGTGGATCGAGCGCGCCGCGCTCTCGACGCAGCAGTGGCTCGACGCGCGGCGGGCTCGAGCGGCACGAGGTGCCGGCCGAGCTCGGCTTCCACCTGCACGAGGCCGTGGGCTGAAGCGGCCTCGGTCCGCCCTCAAAAGGGTCCGAGGTCGGCCCGCTCGGCCGAGCCGCCGTCGCACGGGCGCAAGACTCCCGCCAGCGCCGCGCGCGTCTGCGCCGCGACGCGAGCGCGGTCCTCGACCCCGAGCGCTCGCGTCTCGATCGGATCCAGCACCTCCACCACCACGCGTCCGGAGGAGATGGCGAGCGCGTCCCCCCGCGCGAGGATCGCGGCCGTGTTGTGGATGGCGACGGGCACGACCGGCAGTCCGGTGCGCAGCGCGAACACGAACGCGCCGGCCTTGAACGGCAGCATCTGCCCCGGCTCGGCCTCCTCGCCTTCCGGGAAGATCACCAGCGATCCGCCGCCGCCGGGCTGACGGGCCGCGAGGTCGAGCGCGCGCTTGGCCACCTCCGGACGCTCGCGGTCGATCGGGATCACGCCGAGCGCGCGCATGGCGGCGCCGAGCACGGGCTGCCGGAACAGCTCCTGCTTCGCCGCGAAGCGCCCGGAGGGCAGCGCGGCGAGCAGCGCGGGGATGTCGAAGTGGCTCCGGTGGTTGGCAGCGAACACACAGGAGCCCGGCGGAATCCGCTCGACGCCGCGCACCTCGAAGCGCACCCCGAGCGCGCGCATCATGCGGCCCGCGCCGCGGGAGGCGATGCGCGCGGCGTGTCCCCGCCCGGGTCGAACGCATCTCCAGGGCGACGGCCACCGGGGCGTGCGTGAGCAGGAAGCCGAGCCAGGTGAGGCGGCGGGCGAGCACGACTCCTTCTCAACCGTCGTAGAAGAACGGGTCGTGCAGGCCGAGCAGCTTCTTCTCGCGCGGCGAGCGGATGCGCGCGACCGCCTCGCTCGAGAGCTGGTTGGCGTCGGCCGTCGTCTTGATGCGCTGCGCGAGATCGCGGCGCGCGTAGTGCGCCTGCAGGAAGAGGCGGCCCGTGCCGCCCGGCGAGCGCGGGCAGGCCGCGGTGCCAGGCGTCCGACACGAAGCAGGCCACGTCGCCGGCGCGCGCCTCGAGCAGCGACGCCCGCGCGGCCCTCGTACTCGAGCGACGCGTCGTTCATGCGGTCGAACGGCGGCAGCCGGCCCGAGCGGTGGCTGCCGGGAATCACCGCCGTCGGGCCGCACGCGAGCGGGCAGTCGCGCAGGTAGAGGTGCGCACCGATCGCGAACACCGGATACGGGATGCGCTCGTCCCAGGGCACGCCCTCGGGCCGCGGCACGTGCGGCCCGGCGTCGCAGTGCCACGGCCCGCCGCCGAAGCTCGGCGGGTTCCACCACGCGGTGTTCGCGATCACGTGGCAGTCCTCGCCCAGCAGCGGCTCGATCGCGGCGAGGATCGCGGGATGCCCGACGGCCTCCTGGCAGGCCGCCGAGCGGTTCAGCATCTCGTAGCGGAACTCGGCGCGGTCGCCGCGGCCGCGCTCGGCGGGCAGGCGCGCGAACACGTCCTCGATCTCGCGCACGAGCCGCGCCACGAGCTCCGGCGCGAGGATGCCCCGCAGCACTGCATAGCCGTCGCGCTCGAGCTGCTCGCTCGCTGCCGGGGCGGCGCCCGTGCGAACGGTTAGATTCCCGCCCACTCGCTTGATCATGCGAGCCGCATGGGACCAGAGCGCCCCGCGAGCGTCAAGCCGCGGAACTTTTTCGCGCCGCGCGTGTCGAACGCCTGCAGCGTCCCCCACCAAGGAGAGAATCGATGCGAAAGCCCACCGCCCTCGCCACCGCGGCCCTGGCCTGCCTGTGGCTGCCTGCCGCCGCGCTCGCTGCGGACACCGGGAACAAGAAGAACGAGAAGCTCGACGAGCAGGGCGCGAAGATCGAGCAGCGCCTCGACGAGAAGGGGGACAAGAAGGACGCGCACCAGGACGCGAAGGGCGCGAAGCACGAGGAGCGCCTGGACGAGAAGGGCGACAAGAAGGAGGAGCACCTCGACAAGAAGGCCGCGAAGGCGCGCAAGCACGGCAACGAGCAGCACGCGGAGAAGCTCGAGGCGAAGGGCGACAAGAAGAACGCCCAGCTCGACGCGAAGGGCGCGAAGATCGCGAGAGGCACGACGAGAAGGGTGACAAGAAGAACGCGCGGCTCGACAAGAAGGGCGCGAAGATCGACGCGCACAAGGACAAGAAGGGCGACAAGATCGACGAGAAGCACGGCGGCATCGCCGACTAGCGGCGGAGACGGGCGCTCAGTACGTCCACTTCCCCGCCTGGAAGCGGAAGATCTCCGTGACGGCCGTGCTCTTCGAGACCTGACAGCTCGCGGCGCTCGCCCGTGCAGTGCAGCGTCTCTTCGCAGTAGCGGACGATCCCGACCCAGGGAGCCTGCTTGCTGCTGGTGGGCCGCAGCTCGGTCTCGAATTCGTCGCGGATCCGCTTGCGGCCGCCCGGGGCGCCCTTCGCGGCGCCCGCCTTGCCCATCTTCCCGATCCAACTACGCGCGAAGGCGCGGAACGAAGCGTCCACCTTCGGATCCGCTGGAGCCGCCGCCGGCTGCGGAGGCCGGTCGCAGATCGTGAGCGCCCGCTCCGGCGGAGCCGGCGCGGCCGGCGCGGGCTGGCACGCCGCCGCGAGGAGCGAGCCGGCGACGAAGAGCGAACCGAGGCTACGGGCCCCGGCCCTCATTCGTACAGCTTGACCACGCGCACCTTGCCGGGCGCGGCCTGGATGCAGAGGTCGCAGAGCACGCACTCGTCGAGGTTCGCCTCGACGATCCGCACGCTGCCGTCGGCGTTCAGGCCGAAGATGTCCACCGCGCAGACCTCGCTGAGCTTCTTCGCGAGCGCGGGATCCTTCGCGGCGGCCGCGTCCACCTGCACGTCGATGAATCGTCCCGGCATCAGACCTCCACCCCGGCCGCGGCGAGGCGCTTCCGGATCAGGCCGGGGATCTCCTCGATGCGCTCCGCCACCGAGATCCCCGCCGCCTCCATGCGCGCGATCTTCTCCGCGGTCGTGTCTTCCTTGCCCTCGACGATGGTGCCGGCGTGGCCGAAGCGCATGCCGCGCATCTCGTCCATGAAGCGGCCGGCCATGAAGGCCACGATCGGGAGCCGCGAGCGGTTCGCCTTCACCCACTCGGCCAGCTCCGCCTCCATGCGGCCGCCCGGCTCCGAGTAGATCGCGATCGCCTTCGTCTCGCGGTCGGCCTCGAACAGCGGCATCAGCTCCGCGTACGTGGTGCCCACGATCGCGTCGCCGCCGATCGAGACGCACGTGCTCTGGCCGAGCCCCGCGGCGGTGAGCGTCGAGGCGATCTCGGTGGTCATGCCGCCGCTGCGCGACATCACGCCGATCGGGCCCTTCCGGTACGCCTGGCGCGTGTTCGCGGCCGGCCCGCCGACGCCGCCCATCTTCGCCTCGTCGGGCGAGATGATGCCGAGGCAGTTCGGGCCGATGATGCGCGCGCCGCGCAGCCGCGCGAGCTCGACCATCTGCGCCACCTCGCGGCGCGGGATGTTCTCCGTCACCACCACGATCAGCTTCACGCCGTTCTCGAGCGCCTCGAACACCGCGTCCTTGGTGAAGCGCGGCGGCACGCACACCACCGCACCCTCGACCGGCCCGTGCTTCGCGACGATGTCGGCCACCGTGTCGTAGACGGGCACGCCGTAGACGTCGCGGCCCGCGCGGCCCGGGCGTCACGCCGCCGACGATCTTCGCGCCGTAGGCCAGGTTCTCGCGCGTCAGGTTCACCGCCTCGCGGCCCGTGATGCCCTGCACGATGAAGCTCGTGTCCTTCGTGATCAGGATCGACATCAGCGCGCAGCCTTCAGCTTCGCGACGGCGCGGCCCGCGGCCTCGTACATCGACACGCTGCGGTCGCAGTAGTCCACGCCGTACTTCCGGAGGATCTTGAAGCCTTCCTCCTCCCACGAGCCCGGGATGCGGAAGATCGCGATCACGTCGGCCGGCTGCTTGCCCGCGTCGAGGCAGCCCGAGATCACGCCGCGCGCCACGATGTCCACGCGCGTGTTCGAGACCACGTTCATCATCACCGCGATCTTCTCGACGCCGGGCTTCGCGAGCAGCAGTCGCGTGAGGTTCCGCGCCTTCGCCACGCTCGGGTTGCCGCCGATCTCGCAGTAGTTGGCGGGCTTGCCGCCATGCTTCCGGACGGCGTCGAAGAGCGTGAGCGAGCCGCCGCCCGCGCCGATCACGAGGCCGAGGTTGCCGTCGAACTCGACCACGTTGCCGGCGATGCCGCGGTGGTCGGCCGCGTTCATGCGCGCGGCTTCGAGCTCGAACGGCGTCGGCGGCCGCGCCTGGCGCGTCTCGTCCTCGCCGATGCCGAGCTCGGCGAGCAGCGTCTTGTGCGTGCCGCGCGCCTCGGCCTCCATGTCCACGTGGCCGTCGAGCACGAGGAACTTCCCGTTCGCGAGGCGCGCGAGCGGGTTGATCTCGGCGAGCGTGAGGTCGAAGTCGAGAAACAGCTGCAGCAGCTGGAACACGATCGGCGTGAGGCGCACCAGGTCGTCGCCCGTCACGCCCACCTTCGCGATCGCCTCCTTCGCGACGCGCTCCGTGAGCGGCAGGATCGTCGAGAAGTGCGTGCGCGAGAGGTGATCCGGGATGCGACTCGGCCACCTCCTCGATGTCGATGCCGCCCATGTCGCTGAACAGCAGGACGGGGAGCTTCCGGCGCCCGTCCCAGGTGACCGAGGCGAAGTACTCCTTCGCGACCGGGCTCTTCTCCTCGACCAGCACGCAGCGCGCCTTCTCGCCCTTCACGACGATGGGCAGCACGTGCTCGTACTTCTTCGCGGCCTCGTCCGGGCGTGTCCGCGAACTGCACCGCGCCGGCCTTCATGCGCCCGCCCGAGAGCACCTGCGACTTCACCACGACCGGGCCGCCGATCTCCGCGGCGGCGCGCCGCGCGTCGTCCGCGCTCGTCGCCACGCGACCCTTGCCGAGCGGCAGGCCGCGCTTCCGGAACAGGGCCTTCGATTCGTACTCGTAGAAGCGCATGGGGACCTCGGAGGAACGATGCGCGGCGCCCGCAAGACCGCGTACCTTATGCGCTTTCCGAGGGTGGGGCAACAAGGTAAGCTCGCGCGTTCGCGCGCCTGGGAGGTCCCGATGTCGAGCGTTCCCGCCTATTCGATCCGTGCCGACGCCATCGCCCGCGAGAAGGAGCGCGTCGGCGGCGACCTCGCGAAGTTCGACGTCGCGAACGTGCTCGCGCTCGACACGCTCGAGCTGCGGCCGCTCGGCCCGAAGGACGTGCACCTGCGGATCCTCGCCGTCTCCGCCGAGCACAACATCGACCACGCCTCGACGGCCGACACCGGCAACATCGCCGACCGCCGCGGCGGCAAGATCTATCCCGGCAACTCGGCCACCGGCGAGGTGCTCGCGGTGGGCGCGCTGGTCACGAAGTTCAAGCCGGGCGACATCGTGATCACGCACTGCAACGGCGGCCCCGACGAGTACGGCTACCCGACGCGCATCTGGGCCTACGACGCCGACGACTCGATCGGCTGGTACGCGAAGGAGGCCGTGGTCGGCGACTGGCAGATCATCCGCGCACCGCTCGACTGCGGGCTCAGCCTGTGGGAGATCGCGGCGATGCCGCTGCGCGCGCCGACCGCGTATCACCTGTGGCGGCGCGCGCTCGGCATCTACCGGCTCAAGGTGCCCTACGAGAAGCGCGCGCACCTGAACGTGCTCGGCTTCGGCGGCGGCGTCTCCGAGCTGTTCCTCCAGCTCGCGAAGTCCGAGGGGCACGCGGCGTTCTTCTGCGCCGGCAGCCCCGAGCGGCGCGAGGCGCTCGAGCAAGCACGGCATCGTCGGCATCGACCAGAAGCAGTTCAACCGCTTCAAGGGACGCGACGACGTGAAGGCCTTCACCGATCACTGCCGCAAGCTCACGAAGGGCGAGCAGATGCACATCGTGTGCGACATGCTGCGCGGCCCGATCTTCGCGGCCGGGCTCGCGGTGGCGTCGCGCGAGGGCGTGAACGTCTCCGCCGGCTGGCAGCTCTCGCAGGTGGTCGAATACAACTCGACGCTGATGAGCGTGAAGCAGGTGACGATCGACCACACGCACTACGAGACGCGTCGAGGGCTGCGCGGCGGCCACCGCGCTCTACGGCAGCGTGTTCAAGCCGACGGTGCACAAGGAGATCTACGCCTGGGAGGATCTGCCGCGCGCGCACGCAGAGATGCACCACAACACGCAGACGGGCATCCCGATCGTGCGCGTGGCGGATCGCCTGCCCGACGCGGTGAAGAAGATCGCCTAGGGAATCTGGCCGCCGGACACCTTCGGCACGCGAAACCCTTTCTGTCCGGTTGTTCAGGCGTAGTGGCTGCGACGCTTCACGACCACCTCGCGGTCGAGCTCGAAGATCTGGACCTTCTCGAAGGCATCGCCCTTCCGCACGAACTTGTGGCCGAACAGGCGCGTCTCGATCACCCCGAGGTCGGGGCGCTCCGGCAGCTCGCGCTTGCCGAGGATCTCGGTGGCGGCGAACACGGTGTCGCCCGCGAACAGCGGCGCGGTGTGCCGGCCCGTCTTGTAGACGAGGTCGCCGAGCGCGTTGTCGGCCACGTCGGGGCACGACAGCCCGAGGCACAGCACGAACGGGATGCCGCCGAAGATGATCAGCTGCCCGCCCACGTACTGCGCCGGGTCCTGGTCGATCATGTACTGGTTGCAGTGCACCTGGCTCGTGTTGTCGAGCATCGCGGTGAGCGCGATGTGCTCGCTGGTCATCGTGCGCCCGCGCGAGTGCTCGATGCGCGTGCCGGGCTCGAAGTCCTCGAAGTACGTGTCCGCGTTCGAGAGGTGGGCGAGCTGCTTGTAGTCGCGGCCCGGCTGATAGGGCGGCAGCCAGAGCTCGCAGTCCACCGGGTCGGGCGCGATCTCGCCCGTGTGCGCCTCGGCCTGCTCGTCGTCCTTGTAGACCTGCACCTTGCGCTGCCACGTGAGGACGATCGCCTCGTCGCGCTCGCCGATGTTCTTCCGCGCCGTGGACTGCACGTGGACGATGCCGAGGTTCGGCCGCGACGCCGAGGTGCGCACGCCGAGCACCTTCGTCTCGACCTCGATCGTGTCGCCCACGTAGACGGGCGCGCCGAAGCGCATGTCCACGTACTCGAGGTTCGCGCGCGCGTTCTCCGAGACGTCTTCGACGGTCTGGCTGAAGGCCACGAGCATCGCGAGGCCCGGCGGGCAGACGAGGCCGTCGAAGCCGTGAGCCCGCGCGTAGCGGGCGTTCTTCGACAGCGGGTTCGTGGTCATCGCGAACTCGGTGAACGCCGCGAACAGGCCCTCGGTCACCGTCTTGCCGAGCTTGTGGCGGTAGAGCTGGCCGGGGACGAAGTCCTCCAGGAAGTGGCCGGTCTTCTTGCGCAGGATGCGGGGGGCTTCGGACACGCGCGGCTCCGGTGCGGAGGAGGGGAACCAATCTATCCCTGGGCCCGCCGGGTGCCATCCCCTATCGTGTCGCGCCCGTAGGCCGGGAGGCTCGTGTGATCGTTGCGGTTGCGAAGGAGACGCTCGCCGGGGAGCGCCGCGTGGCGCTCGTGCCCGACGGCGTGAAGGCGCTCGTCAAGGCGGGCCTCGAGGTGCGCGTCGAGGCTGGCGCGGGCGTCAGTGCGGGCGCAAGCGACGCCGACTACCAGGCCGCGGGCGCGCACGTCGAGAGCGACCGCGCCGCGCTGCTCGGGGCCGGCGACCTGCTCCTCGCGGTGCAGCCGCCCGACGACGCGACGATCGCGCGCCTGCGCGAGGGCTCGGCGCTGGTCGCGCTGCTGCGTCCGCTCGACGAGCCAGCGCGCGCCCGCGCGCTCGCAGCGCGCCGCGTGACGTCGTTCTCGCTCGAGCTGGTGCCGCGCATCACGCGCGCCCAGGCGATGGACGTGCTCTCGTCGCAGGCCACGCTCGCTGGTTATCGCGCGGTGCTGGTCGGGGCGATCCGCATGCCGCGCATCTTCCCGATGCTCGTGACCGCTGCCGGCACGATCTCGGCCGCGCGCGCGTTCGTGATCGGCGCCGGTGTGGCGGGGCTCCAGGCCATCGCCACGGCGAAGCGGCTCGGCGCCATCGTCGAGGCCTACGACACGCGCGCCGCCGCCGCGGAGCAGATCGAGAGCCTCGGCGCGCGCTTCGTCACCTTCGAGCTCGAGACGAAGGACGCGCAGGACGCGGGCGGCTACGCGAAGGCGCAGAGCGAGGAGTTCTACGCCAAGCAGCGCACCTTCATGGCGGCGCAGGCGGCGCGCTCGGATCTGGTGATCACGACGGCGCTCGTGCCGGGGCGGCGCGCACCGTTGCTGCTCGACGAGGCTGGCGTGCGCGGCATGAAGCCCGGCTCGGTGGTGGTGGATCTCGCGGCGCAGAACGGCGGCAACTGCGCGTGCACGCGGGCCGACCAGGACGTGCTCGTGAACGGCGTCCACGTGCTCGGCCCCACCAATCTCGCGAGCGACGTCCCGAACGACGCGAGCCGCATGTTCAGCCGCAACGTCGTGAACCTCGTGTCGCATCTCGTCAAGGAGGGGAAGCTCACGCTCGACCTCGAGGACGAGATCACGAAGGGCGCGCTCGTCGCACACGGCGGCGAGATCGTGCATCCGGCGGTGCGGCAGCAAGCAGGCGCCTGAGCGTGCGCACGGCCGAGCTCACCGAGGGTTTCCTCGCGGAGCCGGGCGACGGGCCGCAGCCGGGCGTGGTCGTGATCCCCGACGTGTGGGGGCTCGGCGACCACACGCGCGACATCGCGCAGCGGCTCGCGCGCGAGGGCTTCGCGGCGCTCGCGCTCGACATCTACCGCAAGACGGGGCGCCCGAGCCTCGAAGGACCGGCGGGGGCCATGGCGTGGATCCGCGCGCTGTCGGATCCGCTCGTGCTCGAGACGGTTCAGGAGGGCATCGACGCGCTCGCGGCGCGGGCCGGGCGCAAGGTCGGGCTCATCGGCTTCTGCATGGGCGGGCAGTACGCGTGGCTCGCGGCGTGTGCGTGCCGCGGCCTCTCCGCCGTCGCGCCGTTCTACGGGATGGTGCGCTACGAGCCGGGCCTCGATCCGAGCCGGAAGCCGCGCGCGCCGCTCGACGCGGTCGCGGACCTCTCGTGCCCGGCGCTCGGTCTGTACGGGCGCGAGGACGCGATCATCCCGAATGCGGACGTGGATGCGCTCGAAGCCCGGCTCGCGCAGCAGCGGCAGCCCTTCGAGATCGTGCGCTACGCGGGCGCGGGACACGCCTTCCTGAACGACACGCGCCCGGCCATGTACCGCCCCGAGGCCGCCGCCGACGCCTGGCGCCGCCTGCTCACGTTCCTCCGCACCCACCTCCGCTGAGGTCACGAACGCGCGAGCACCAGCGCGAGCGTGCGCGAGCGCGTCGCGAAGCGCGTCACGGTCGCGTCCACGGCGAGCGGGCGCCCGCCGGCGTCCCGCAGGCTGCCGCGGAAGCGCCGCGGCTCGGCGCCCTCGCTCACCGCGTCGAGCTGCGTCCACCAGAGCTCCCGCGCCTCGTCGGGCACGTATGCCATCGCGTCGCAGCCGAGCAGGCGGTCGCGTGTCGTGCCGAGCAGCGAGCCGGCGGCGGGATTCGCATCGGCGATCGCGCCGGTCTCGACGTCGATCGCGAGGAAGGCGTCGCACACGCGATCGATCGCGGCGGCGACCACGCGCCGCTGGCCCGGCACCGGCGCGCCGCTCGCGCGCCGCGCGTGCCCTGTCTCGCGCAGCGCGAGCAGGAAGCGCTCGACGAACGGAGCGAGTGCCGCGCGGAGCGCGCCGTCGTCCGGGCCCGCCACGAGCGCCGCCGCTTCGAGCCACGCCTCGAGCAGGCGCCGCGCGCGTCGCTCCCCGGTGCGCAGCCCCTCGAGCGCGGGCGCGACGGGCTCCTCCTGCACGAGCGCGAGCAGCAGGAAGGAGCGGAAGCGACGCAGCGCCTCGGCCTCGGCCGGGCCCGTCGGCGCAGGCGTCTCGCCGAGGCGGGCCCGCATGGCCGCCTCGATGGCTCCGCGCCGTGCCAGGAGCCAGCCGGCGAGTGCGCGCCCCTCGCTCACGCGGCCGAGTCTAACGATTGCCGCCTAAATCCCACGCTCACCCGGGCCGATACGGCTCCCATGCCTCCTGATGCTGTTCCTGCGGAGAAGCGCCACCTGATCCTGTCGATCGCACGCCCCGAAGCGTACGTGCCGCTCGCGCGCTCGATCCTCGGCCGCATGGGCTACGCGATCCTGACGCCGGACGAATGGAGCGCGAGCCCCTCGCTCAGCGAGCGCGCGCCCGAGCTCGCCATCGTGGACGACCGCCGCATGGCCGAGCTGCCGGAAGCAAAGGGCTTCGCTGCCACGCCGCTCCTCCTGCTGTGCGGGACGAGCGGCCGCGCACCCGTCGAGGACCGGCGCGTGGTCGGCGTGATCCCGCGGCCCGCCGGCCTGCACGAGCTGTTCCGTCTCTTCCAGCAGGCGCTCGAGACGGTTCCGCGCGGTGGCCTGCGCGTGCCGACGAACCTGCCGGTGCGAATGCGCCGCCGCGGCCGCGAGTGGCAGGGCGCGCTGCTCTCGCTCTCCGAGAACGGCTGCCTGGTGCGCTCGGCCGAGCCGATGGAGCTGGGCGCGCAGCTCGAGCTCACCTTCGAGCTTCCGCGGGTCGGCCTGATCGCGACGCGGGCCGAGACGACCTACCAGCTCGTCCCCGACACCGGCCTCGTCTTCCAATCGACGCCCGCCGCCTTGCGCCGCGCGATCTCGAGCTTCGTCGAAGAGCAGCTGGCCGCCTAGCAAGCCGGGCGCCGCCCGGCGCGCAGTGAGCCCACGCGAGGCTTTGCCTCGCGTGAGGCGAACGGAGTCACGACAGCAGGAGCCCGCCTCCGGGTAGACTCCCCCCATGGCCGACGTCGACTGGCGCTCCATCGATCTCACCGCCCCCACGCCCGAGCACGCGCTGCTCGCCGAGACGCTGCGCGAGTTCGTGGCGCGCGAGGTCGAGCCGCAGGCCGCCGCGCACGACCGCGCCGAGCGCTTCAATCACGCGCTGTTCCAGAAGGCGGGCGCGCTCGGTCTCCTCGGCGTGATCCTGCCCGCCGAGTACGGCGGCTCCGGCCTCGACGCCACCGCCGCGGTGCAGCTGATGGAGGCGCTCTCCACCTCCGACCCCGGCTTCGCGCTCTCCGTGCTCGCGCACGGCGTGCTGTTCGCGCAGAACGTCGCCGTGAACGGCAGCGAGGCGCAGAAGCGGCGCGTGCTGCCGAAGGCCGCGAGCGGCGAGTGGATCGGCGGGCTCTGCATGACCGAGCCCGAGGTCGGCACCGACGTCCTCGCGATGCGCACGCGCGCCAAGCGCGACGGCGACGTCTACGTGATCGACGGCCGCAAGACCTTCATCACCAACGGAGGCATCGACGAGCACACGCTGGGCGACGCCTTCGTCGTGTACACGGCGACCGCCGAGCGCGAGATCACGAGCTTCCTGGTCGAGAAGGGCATGAAGGGCTTCGCGCTCGGGCAGAAATGGAAGGACAAGCTCGGCATGCGCGCCTCGTTCACCGCCGAGCTCGTCTTCGACGGCGTGCGCGTGCCCGTCGCGAACCGCCTCGGCGAAGAGGGGCAGGGCACGCTCCAGATGATGCGCAACCTCGAGATCGAGCGGCTCACGCTCGCCGCGATGTCGCTCGGCATCGCGCAGCGCTCACTGCGCGTGATGGTGGACTGGGCGAACCAGCGCAAGACCTTCGGCGTGCCGATCCGCGAGCACGGCCAGATCCAGCGGCATCTCGCCGAGGGCTTCGCCGAATGGCGCTCGGTGCGCGCCTTCGTGTACGACACCGCGCGTCGCATCGACCTCCGGAAGACCGGCCAGCGCGTCGACGCCGACGCCGCGAAGCTCGTCGCTGCGCAGGTCGGCAAGCGCGTCGCCGACGCGGCCATCCAGGTGCTCGGCGGCTACGGCTACATGGGCGAGAACGTGGTCGAGCGGCTCTGGCGCGACGCCAAGCTGCTCGAGATCGGCGGCGGCACGCTCGAGGCGCATCACAAGAACCTGACCAAGGATCTGTGTCGGGATCCGGGGGCGTTTCTGGGCTGAGGGAACCCCGCGGGGGATCGGCCGAGGTGCCGACGCCACCAACAACGGGATCCGCCCCACCTACGGAAGCCGCGCCATGTCGCTCCAGCTCCTCCGGCTCTTCCTAGCGCTCACCCTGCTCGCTCCCGTCGCGGCGCAGGCCGACAGCATCACCATCATCGGCGCGAACGGGGCGCCCGGGGCCGCGGGCGGTCCGGGCGAGGCGGGGGGTGAGGGCGGCGACGGCGCCGACGCGAGCGCCGCCACGAGCCAGCCGGCGGATGCGCTCGCGAGCGCGAGAGCAGAAGCCGGAGCCGGGGGCGCCGGTGGTGCGGGCGGCGCCGGCGTGGACGGCGGCACCGGCGGCGACGGCGGAAGCGCGACCGCCTCGGCCGAGGCCGCGCCTGCAGCGGGGAACGCCACGGCGTCGCTGCAGTCCTGGGGTGGCCAAGGCGGCACAGGCGGAGGCGCCGGCGCGGGTGGCGCGCCCGGCTTCGGTGGGAGCGGCGGCGACGCCTCCGGCTTCGCCTGCACCGAGAGCGCGACCGGCAGCGCCACGGTGAGCGCCTCGGTGGGCGGCGGCTGGGGCGGCACGGGTGCGGCGGGTGGCGGAGGCGGGACCGCGAGCGTCGAGATCTGCGCCATGGCGCAGGGCAGCGGCGATGCAACGGCCGGCTGGTTCGGCGGGAGCGCCGGCGGCGGCCGGGGCGGAGACTCGCTCGCCGGCTCGGCCGGGAGCGGAGGTGACGCCACCGCCACGAGCGAGGGCAGCTCGAGCGCCGGCGACGCGATCGTGCACTCGGGCGCCGGCGGTGGCTTCGGGGGCGACGCGCTCGCGCTCGGTGCGGGCGGAGCCGGTGGCGCGGCGGATGCGAGCGCCCTTGCGAACGGCCATGAGTTCGTGATCGCCGAGGCGATCGTCACGGGCGGCAACGGGGGCCTCGGTCGCGGCACCGGCAACGCGGGCGGAGACGGCGGCTCGGCGAGCGGGCGCGCCGAGGCGCACGCGAGCGCAGGCAGCGCGACCGCGCGCGTCTCGGTGAGAGGCGGAGACGGCGGGGACGCGGGCTTCAACGCCCCGTCGGCGAACGGTGGGCGCGGCGCCGACGTCTCGCTCGTGAACGCGGTCAGTGGCTCGGGCCCGACACTCCTGCTCGAGCAGATCGCCGTCGCCGGTGCGGGCGGCAGGGCCTTCCTCGACGGAGAGGACGGACAGAGCGGGGACGCGGTCTCGATCGGCGACTTCTCGAACCCGCTCGGCTCCATCCGCGCAACGTTGCAGGCGAGGGGCAGGGCGGCGCACATCGGCGGAAGCGTCACGGCGGCGGCCGATCGAAACGCCACGCTCCTCGCTTCGGTGGGCGCGGCCTCTGGCCTCGCCACGATCGACCCGCTGCTCGCTCTCACCTCCGGAAGCGGCGATGCGCGGGTCGAGCTGGAGCTCCTGCCGAACGGCACCGAGAGTGGGGACGGCGCCGACGTCTCGCTGGTGAACCGGATCGACGCCGTGACCGGCACGACCGGCCGGATCACGCTGCGCCAGGAGCTCTGGGGGGGCCACGCGAGCGACCTCGGCCACGGGGGCTCGGCCGAGGGCGTGCTCGATCTCGAGCGCTCAGTTGGACAGCTCGACCTCGCCAGCTTCGTGCACGGCGGCAACTCGAACGTCCTCGGCGGGGACGCTCACCTCGTCTTGCGTGGCGTGAACGCCGCTGGCGGCGTCACGCTCGACGGAGAAGCCTTCGCGGGGGTGGGAGGCAACGGCAGCCAGACAGGCGACGCGCATGCCCAGCTCGAGGCCGAGACCGCCGGCGACTCTCACGACATCTGGATCGGCCTCCGGGACCTGATCGAGGTGGCCGGCCACGAGGCGACCTTCGTCGGGCACGGCGTGGCCCTGGGCGACAGCGCCGTCCACGTAAGCGGCATCGCGCGCGGCACGACGGCGAGCGCCGAAGCCTTCGGCAGCAACATGGGCGACGAGCGGGTCGAGGTGGGGGCCCACGCGTCCGGCGCCACCGCGACGGCCACCGCGCGCGGCGAATCGAGTCAGGGTGACGTGGTGGTCCAGGTGAGCCAGGAGGTCTGGGAGGGCGGCGGCGACTCCGTCCTCGACGACGCCGCCTCGGGCGCCACGAACGGGGACCTCGAGTTCTGGCAGACCGCGGTCGGCGGCGACGCTCCCACCGGGAGCGCAGGCAGCGGCCGCTCGCGCTTCGACGTGCAGCATGCGGGCGCAGGGAATCTCGCGCTGAACCTGTTCGCCGACGGCGGTCGCAGCGACACGGGCGCCGCGGGCGACGGCGAGGTGGCGGCGTTCGGCGAAGCGCACGCAGACGTGACGATCGACGCGCGCGCAACGGGCGGCAATGCGGGCGCGGCAGGGAGCGCGGGCGACGCGCTGCTCTCCGGGCTGTTCGGGCGCTCCCTCGGCGGCGGTCGCGTCGTCGTTCGCGGCACCGCGACGGCCGGCGATCTCTCCTCGTTCCAGGGAACGTCCGCGTCGGACGTCGGGCGCGCAGTGACGCTGGTCGGTGCCGTCGACGGAGAGACGACCGGCGCGCTCGTGCTCGAGCAGCGCGCGTTCGGGGGCTTCTCGCCGGGCGGCGGCGGCGCGGCGACGAGCCGGCTGCAAAAGGTCGCGAGCGGTGCGAGCGTCGAGGCGGTCTGCACGGCCACCGGCGGCGACGGCTTCGACAACGCCGGCGGCGCCGCGAGCGCGGAGCTCGACCTCACGAACACCGCAGACGCCGTGACCGCGACCAGCGGGGCGAGCGGAGGCGGCACGTTCTCCGGTGGACTCGACGCCGACGGCGCCGGAGCGACGAACGCCACGCGCGGCACGAGCGAGGGCGACGGGCACGCCGTGACCGTGAGCGGCAGCGCGAGCGGTGGAGAGGCGTCCGGCGCGGGCGACGGCGGGGACGCCGAGAGCGCTTCCGTCGGGACGGCGCTCGGCGACAGCACCGTGAACGTGACGGACCACGCGATCGGGGGCCTCGGCGGCAGCGCGGAGGGCGGAGGCCCGCTCGGCGGCCATGCCCGCTCCCACGCGGAAGGCTCGAGCCAGGGAGATGCGGCCGTCACCGTCCGCGCGTTCGCACGGGGCGGCGAGGGCGGCCAGCTCGGGCAGGGCGGGAGCGCGGAGGCCACGGCCTCCGGCAGCTCGTTGCGGGGCGCTGTCTCGGTCACGGCTTCGCACAATGCAGGCCGCAGCGGCACGGGGGCGGACGGGGCCGATCTCGCCGCCCTCGACAGCGTCACGGGCTCCACGGCGGGCCGCCTGACCCTCCAGCAGAGCGTGTCGGGCGGCAGCTCGGGCGAGCCGGTATTCGGCGTCCCGACCCCTCTGCGCGGCGGCGACGCCCGCTCCGAGCTCCACGCGACGAACCCTGGCGGCGGGGATCTGGACGCGACGGTCGAGGCGTTCGGTGCGCTCGGCTTCGGCGGGCGCGGCGGCCACGCCGTGGCGCTCGGCACGGCCGAGGGGGTTGCCGACGTGAAGCTCATCGGCCGCGCGCTCGCAGGCGAGGGCACCGCGGTCGGCGGGGACGCGAGCATCGAGTCGCTGTTTGCGCGCTCGACCGGGGGCGGCGAGGTCGAGGTGGTCGCGGACGTCACCAGTGGCACGGGCGCGCTGCTCGAGAACGTGGTCGATGGGGAGACCACGGGGGTGCTGAGGCTCACCCAGCACGCGGAAGGGCGCACGAGCGCGACGAGCCTCCTCGATCGCGCGGCCAGCAACGAGCACCTCGTGCTCCGGAGCGTCGCGGTGGGTCGCGAGGTCGTCGGGGACGGGACCCTCGCCGACGCATATGCCCGCAGCCGCAACGAGCTCGGCGGCGCGGACGCGTTCAGCGAGTCGAGAGGCGGAAGCTCGACCGGATCCGGTGGAGCGTCGGCGCGCGGCGGCGAGGCGCTTGCGCGCTCGTTCGCGACGGCGCTGGCCGAGCTGAGGGACGCCGAGGCTCACGCGGAGGCGACGGGGGGCAACGCCGGCATCGTGAGCGGCACGGATGCGCTCGACGACGTCGCCGGTGGCTCTGCGACGAGCGAGGCGACCGCGGTCGCCGAGGCGCTGCTCGCCGTGGTCGGATCGCCCGACGCCGGCCCTGCCGATGCGAGCGCGAGGGCCATGGGCGGCCGCGGCGGCGTCTGGGACCATGCGATCGACGCGGCTGGACGCGGCGGCGACGCCGAGGCGACTGCGACCGCTTCTGGCGGCGAGCAGGTCTTCGCTGCGGCGAGCGCGGAGGGCGGGCAGAGCGGCCTGCTCGGCGGGCTGCCCGCCGGCGTCGGAGGAGATGCGCGCGCCATCGCGATGGCCGAGGGAGTGCGCGACGTGTTCGCGAGCGCCAGCGCCGTCGGTGGTGCGGGCGCCGCAGGGAGCGAGGGGAGTGCGCTCGCGCGCGCCGCGGCGCACGGCAAGGGCGGGGAGGTCGCGGCCAGCGCGGGCTTGTCCGAGGCCGCAGGCTTCGCTGCGCCTGTCGTCGCGCGCACGGTCGCGTCGCTGAAGGGCGACGTGCGCGTCGGCGCCAGCATGGCGGGCGGCGCGCTCCTGTCGGACGACGAGACACTCGGCTTCCTGAACGCCGCACGCCACGTCTCGGACGCCGCGCTCGACGAGGCCCTCGCCGGCAATGCGAGCGTCGGAGCCGCGCTCGACGGCGCACAGGTGCTCGCGCTTCTCGCCACGGGTGCGAACCCGGCCGAGCGCTCGCTCATCTTCACGAGCGAGCTCACCATGAGCGCGAGCTTCCTTGCGCCGTCCGTCGGCGACGAGCTGCTGATCGGCTTCCTCGACCCCGAGCTCGGAGGCATCAAGAGGGTCGAGGTCGTCGTCTCGCTCGGTGGCGAGGTGGTGTTCGAGGGCCGGGCGAAGCGCGGCAAGCCACTGCTCGACGACCAGGTGCTGGCATTCACCCTCGTGCCCGGTCGGTCGCTGGAGGTCGCCTTCGAGATCAAGGCCGGAAAGTCCAGCCAGAGCGGCGCGCTCGACCTCGTGATCGCGACGCGCGGCGCCAGCGCGCTCGCCTTCACCTCCGCGGCCGCCGTGCCCGAGCCGCGCGCGCTCGTGCTGCTGGCGCCCGCCGTCCTCGCGCTCGCCGCTAGGCGCCCTCTTCGTCGAGCAGGCGCGTCGCCTCGAGGATGACCTCGGTCACCGAGGCGCCGAAGCTGCGCTCGGGAGCCGGGCTGCCGGGCGCGAAGTCGAAGCGGCCGACGCTGGCCTGCGCGATCGCGAGCGCGGCCTCGAGGCCGCTCGCCTTGCCGTTCTCGGCGTGCACGATGCGGCCGGCGTCGAGCCAGAGGTAGGCCTCGCCTGCGTCGGTCTCGACCGCGAGGCAGCCGCTCTGCCGGCCCATCTCGAGCATCTGGAGCACCGCGAAGAGCGGCACCTTCTCGAGGTTGCCGCGCAGCGCATCGCCGCCGACGCCGCCGCCGCCCGGCCAGAACGAGACGACGGTGCGCGTGTCGTCCACGCCCGAGACCGCGGTGCCCGCTTCGACGCAGCAGAAGAGGATGTCGACGCCGCCGATCCGGATCTTGTCACCGGAGCGGAGCGTGGCCTCGCCGCTGAGCCGCTCGCCGTTCAGGTAGGTGCCGTTGGTGCTGCCGAGGTCGCGCAGGATCACGGCGCCATCGCGCCAGCCGACGCTCGCGTGGCGGCGCGAGGCGCCTGCGGCGGGCAGCTGCAGCGAGCACTCCGGGCTGCGCCCGAGCGTCAGCTCGCAACCGGGCTCGACCCGCACCGGCGCGAGCGGCGGGGCGAACAGCATCGGCGCTTCTGCGGCCATGCGGGACGGTTCGGCCGTCCCGGGAGTAGGCTTGATCCGGCCTAGCGCCGCCGGCCGCCGAGGTGCCCCAACCCCAGCAGGGCCACCGCGAACAACGCGAGCGTCGAGGGCTCGGGAACCACCACGCCGAGCTGGCCACGGACCGCGCCGCCGGGGAACGCCGCGTTGTGGATGTTCATGTAGAAGTTGGTCGGGCTCGTATTGATAGCGAGCGCGTTGGCGGCCGAGGTGGTCAAGCTGTTGATCAGGGTGCCGGCGCCCCCGGTCGTCACGACGCCCAGTCCCACGAAGACGCCTGCGGCCACGCCGACCGGCGCTGCCGGGCCATGAATGTGCATGTCGCTCGGAGCGGCGATGTTCGCGTACGTCAGGCTCCAGGAGATCGCGCCGGTCGCGTCGTTGATCGTGATGGTGCCGATGGCCGACCCGTCCGGATCGCCCGGCCCGGGCACCTCCGCCGCCCCGGTCATGTTGACCGAGTACGTGATGGTTGTTGCCGCGGCAGGCGAGGCCGCGAGGCCGATCGAGGCGACCGAGACCGCGAGTAGAAGGCGGAAACGCTTCGTCATGGCACCCTCCTGACGACCGTCCGGCACCCTTCGTGTGCAATCCGCGTGCCGCGCCTCGGAGCGCGCTCGTGGCCGCTGAGGCGGAAATCCGCATACCTTGGGAAAAGTTCTGTCGTTCGAGCGGAACGAAACTTCCGCGAGAGAGGTCTACGTGCCCGAAACGCTTCGCACCGAGACGGCGGCAGCCGTGCGTCACGTCGTGCTCACGCGCGCCGCCGCCTACAACACCATCACCCCCGCGCTCCGCGACGAGCTGGCGGCGGCGATCGACGCGGCCGACGACGACCCCGCCGTGCGCGTGATCCTGCTGCGGGCCGAGGGCCCCGCCTTCTGCGCGGGGTACGAGCTCGAGGGCGCGACCGCGGCCCAGGCTACGGAGCACGCCGCCCGCATCCGCTCGCGCGACCCCACGTCCCCCGCCGCGGCGTCCAAAGTCTGGGATTCCGTGGCCGACCACCGGATGATGTCCCGCTTCGTCGCCACCTACATGAAGCTCTGGTATGCGCGGAAGCCGACCGTCGCCGCGGTGCAGGGCTGGTGCATCGGCGGCGGCACCGACCTCGTGCTGTGCGCCGACCTCGTGATCGCCGCCGAGGGTGCGCGTTTCGGCTATCCGCCGTCGCGCGTCTGGGGCACGCCCACCACGGCGATGTGGGTCTATCGGATGGGGCTCGAGAAGGCGAAGCGCTACCTGCTGACGGGCGACGAGATCGCGGCCAGCGAAGCGGCGCGCATCGGCATGATCCTCGAGACGGTGCCCGACGCCGAGCTGCTCTCGCGCGCGACGGCGCTCGCCGAGCGCATGGCGCGCGTGCCGACGAATCAGCTCGTGATGCTGAAGCTGCTCTGCAACCAGACCGCCGAGCACATGGGCCTCGGGCAGACGCGCCTGCTCGGCACGCTCTTCGACGGCATCGCGCGCCACACCCAGGAAGGGCTCGACTTCGTGGCACGCGCGCAGGAGGTCGGCTTCCGCCAGGCGGTGCGCGAGCGCGACGACCCGTTCGGCGACTATGGCAGCCGGCCGAAGCGCTGAGCGCCGCTGCCCCTTCTCGCCGGTCGCGGCCACTTCTCGGCGGGTGCCTGCGCCCGCCGATGTCCACACGCACGCTGCCGCTACTGCTCCTGGCGCTCCGAGATCGGCGGCTCGTTCCTCGACCCGGTGGTGGTCGGCTTCATCGGCAGCGAGCTCGCTCCGCTCGCGAAGCTCCGCGTCGTGGTCGAGGAGGACGGCAAGGCCGTGTTCAAGGCCAAGCTCCGGGGCGGCTCGCCGGAGGACGAGCTCGCCGACCTCGCGATCACGCTCGACGAGGTGCGCTTCGGTCTCCGCGTCGTCACGCAGCTCGAGACGAAGGGCCCCGGCAGCGCGGCGAGCCGGACCTCGTCGTGGCGGCCCGCCGCAGACGGCGCTGCGCGCGCTCCCCGAGCCGGGGCTCGGGCTCGTCCTGCCCCTGGCCGGGCTCGCGCTCTGGCGCAGCCGCGCGCGTCACGCCGGCGCGAGCGGAGCCAGGGCCTCGGGCGTCGTGACCGGCAGCGAGCAGACGGTGCCGCGGCAGACGTAGGCCGTCGGCGCAGCCGCCGACGGTCCCGCGGCCCGCGAGCCAGCTCGGGTCCACGCCGGCGGGCGCGCGCGGCGCCGGGCGCGACGACGAGCACCGCGTCCTCGGGCGCGAGGCTGCGGCGCGCGCGCAGCGCGAGCGCGCGCGTGCGCGGATCGGCCGGCTCGCCCACCACCACGGCGCACGAGACCTCGCGCTCGGCCAGCAGCGCGGCGCGCGCCAGCGTCGGATACGCAGCCGCTGCGCGCTCGAGCACGAACGCGTGCGTGCGGAGCACGCGCTCCGCGGTGCGGCGCAGGTCGTCGCGGCCGGCCAGCGCGGCCGCGCGCAGCAGGCCGAGCGTGGCGAGGCCGCTCGAGTGCGGCGTGGCGCCGTCGTGATCGGAGCGCGGACGGTGCGCGAGGCGCTCGCCGTCGGCGGGCGTCAGGAACAGGTCGTTCTCCTCGGGATCGAAGAAGCGCGCCTGGATCTGCTCGGCGACCGACAGCGCGAGCGCGGGCAGCGCGGGGTCGCCGCTGGCGCGGTAGAGGTCGAGCAGCGCGGCCAGCCACGCGGCCAGGTCGTCGAGGAACGCCGGCACCTTCGCCTGGCCCTCCGCGAACACGCGCCACCAGCGGCCCCCCGGCGCCGCGAGCCGCTCGCGCACGAAGTCGGCGGCGGCGGCCGCGTCGGCCAGCAGCGCGGGCTCGTCGAGCACGCTGCCCGCGTAGGCCAGACCCGAGATCGCGAGCCCGTTCCAGCCGAGCACGCGCTTGGTGTCGGTGGCGGGCGCCACGCGCTTTGCGCGCGCCGCGAACAGCTCGGCGCGTTCGGCTGCGAGCTCGCCGCGCGGGCCGCGCGCGAGATCCCAGAGCACGTTGGTGCCCTCGAAGTTGCCTTCGGCGGTGACGCCGTAGGCGCGGCAGAAGACGGCGGCGCGCTCGCGGCCGAGCACCGCCTCCACCTCGGCGGGCGTCCAGACGTAGAAGCGCCCCTCGTGCCCTTCGCTGTCGGCGTCCTGGCTGGCGTAGAAGCCGCCCTCCGGGCCGGTCATCTCGCGGCGCAGCCAGCCCGCCGTCTCCCGCACGGGCCAGACCAGGTTCTCGTCGCGCTCGCCGGTGCGGCGCCACACGTCGGTGTAGACGGCGAGCAGCTGGCCCTGGTCGTAGAGCATCTTCTCGAAGTGCGGCACACCCCAGTGGCCGTCGACGCAGTAGCGATGGAAGCCGCCGCCGAGGTGGTCCCAGAGGCCGCGCCGCGCCATCTCGCCACAGCTGAAGCGCAGGAACTCGAGCACGGGGCGCGCTTCGCCTTCCGGCAGCACGTCGCAGGCGGCGAGCAGCAGCGCGAGGTTGGGCGAGGTCGGGAACTTGGGGCCACTGCCGAAGCCGCCGTGCTCGGCGTCGGCGCTCTCGAGCAGCGACCGCGCGGCAGCTGCCACCGTGCCAGCGCCCGGCGGCGCGGTCGCCACGCCGCGCGGCCGCTCCGATAGCGCGGCGAGGATCTGGCGCGCCGTGTCGTCCACGCGCGCGCGCTGCTCCTGCCAGGTGCGATGGATCGCGGCGAGCAGCTGGCGGAAGGAGGGCAGGCCGTGCCGCGGCTCGGGCGGGAAGTACGTGCCGCCGTAGAACGGCCGTCCGTCCGGCGCGCAGAACACCGTGAGCGGCCAGCCGCCGTGCCCGTGCAGGCGCACCACCGTGTCCATGTAGATCTGGTCGACGTCCGGCCGCTCCTCGCGATCGACCTTCACGCACACGAACAGCTCGTTCATCAGCGCCGCGGTCTCGGGATCCTCGAACGACTCGCGCTCCATCACGTGGCACCAGTGGCACGCGCTGTAGCCGATCGAGACGAGCAGCGGCTTCTCGGCTCGGCTCGCGGCCGCGAGCGCCTCCTCGCCCCAGGGATACCAGTCCACCGGGTTGTGCATGTGCTGGCGCAGGTAGGCGCTGGTCTCGTTCGCGAGGCGATTGGTGTGTTGCGGCACGGGCGGAGAGTAGGTGCAAGCCATGCGCGCAGCGAGGCGAAGCCGAGCGGAGTCTCGGGCCGGATCTCCTAGACTCCGCCGTTCGTGAAGGCCGTCGTCCTCCATCCCGACCGCGACCGCTCCGTGCGCCGCCGCCACCCGTGGCTGCTGTCGGGCGCGGTCGCGCGCGTCGAGGGGGCGCCCGCGGCGGGTGAGCTGGTGGCGGTGCGCTCCGCCGAAGGCGAGATCGTCGCGCACGGCCACTACGAGCCGGGCTCGCAGCTGCGCGTGCGGCTGCTGGCGTTCGGCAAGGAGCCGCTCGCGGAGAGCGCGCTCGCGCAGCGCCTCGCGGCGGCGGTGGCGCGGCGCGGCGCCGATCCGCTGCTGGCCGGAACCGACGCGCTGCGGCTCGTCAACGCCGAAGGCGACGGCCTGCCGGGCCTCGTGGTGGATCGCTACGCAGACGTGCTGGTGGTGCGGCCGTCGACGAGCGGCATGCTGCGCCAGCTCCCGGCGCTCGAGGCGAGCGCTGCGCGACGCCACGGGCGCCCACGCCGCGCTGCTCCGCCCGGACGCCGTGTCGCTGCGGCGCGCCGGCGTGGACGCCGCCGACGCTCCGCTCTGGGGCGCGCTGCCGGAGGCGCCCGTCGCGATCGCCGAACGCGGGCGCTCGTTCCGCGTGGACGTGCGGCAGGGCCAGAAGACCGGCTTCTATCTCGACCAGCGCGACGCGCGCGACCTGGTCGCAGACGCTCGCCGCGGGCCGGCGCGTGCTCGACGCCTTCGCCTACACCGGCGGCTTCGCGGTGGCCGCGCTCCAGGGCGGCGCGGCGCACGTGACGCTGCTCGAGTCGTCGCAGGGCGCGCTCGCGCTCGCGCGCGAGCACGTGGCGTTCGCCGCGGCGCGCGCCGAGTGCCGCGCGGGCGATGCGTTCCAGCTCCTCCACGCCGGCGTCGGCGACTTCGACCTGGTGATCCTCGATCCGCCGCCGCTCGCGCGCCGCAAGGGCGACGTCCAGCACGCCGCCCGCGCCTACAAGGACCTGCTGCTCCACGCCTTCGCGGGCGCGACGCCCGGGCCGCCTCGTGCTCGCCTTCGCCTGCTCGCACCACGTCGGCCCCGACCTGTTCGGCAAGATCGCGTTCGGCGCCGCGCTCGACGCGGGCCGCAGCGTCGCGGTGCTGCGCGAGCTCGGCGCGCCTTCCGATCACCCCGTCTCGCTCGATCATCCCGAGGGCCGCTACCTCACGGGCCTGCTGCTGCGGGTGGATGCGTGAGCGACGCGATCTCGCGTGCGGTCACGCGTGCCGAAGGCTTCGTGCTGCGGCGCGCTTCGCCGCTCGAGCGCGTCTACTGGGAGACGTTGCTGCGCCGCCAGGACGCGCGCGCGCTGTTCGCCGCGCTCGCGGCCGTGCAGGAGCCCGACGGCTCGCTCCGGCCCGAGCGCGAGACGCCGGCGCCCGATCCGGCGCTCGCCGCCACGCTGCGCGGGCTCACGCTGCTCGACGCGCTCGGCCTGCTCGACCATCCCGTGTCCGAGCGCGCCGCCGCGTGGCTGCTCGCGCGCCAGCAGGCGGACGGTGGCTGGAGCGAGCCCGGCGCCGACGAGGAGCGCCGCATCGCGCTCACGGGCGAAGCCGCCGGGCTGCTCGCGAAGACGCCGTATGCGCGGGCCTCCGCCCTCCAGCGCGCGGAGGGGTTTCTCGCGCGCCTCTGGTCGGTCGAGCGGGTGCAGGGGCCGCGCTACGCGCCGATCCTCGCCTACGTGCACGCGCTCGCGCATCTCCAGTCCGAGCTCGCCGACGAGGTGCTCCAGTGGTGCGGGCGCGAGCTCGAGCGCGGCTTCCGGACGCAGAGCTTCGACGCGGTCGCGGTCGCGCGCGTGTTCCTGCGCGCGCGCGCGCGCGCGCTGCCCGGCGCGAGCATCGACTCGAGCGAGGTCGTGGCGACCCTGCTCGCCGCGCAGGCGGACGACGGCGGCTGGCCGGCCGAGGCGGAGACGCCGCGCAGCGTCGCCACGCTCGAAGCCGTGGAGGCGCTGCTGCGCCTCGGGCCGGGGAGCACGCACGTGAGGCGCAGCCGGATCGTGCGGCTGGCGCTCCTCGCCGCGGGTCTCGCGCTCGCGTGCGCGGGCGCGCCGTCGGAGGTGTCGCGCTTCACGCTGCCCGAGCTCGCGCCCGGCGACGCGGACCCGGCGCTCGGCTTCGAGGCGCTGCCCGTGCGGCACGCCGCGGAGCTGCTGCCGCCGGAGCGTGCTCGCCGGCCCGCACCATCACGTGCGCGACGCGGTCGGCTCCGACGGCTTCCTGCACGTCTATCGCCTCGACAGCGACGAGGGAGACGCCGAGGTCGCGGGCGACGAGCTGCTGCGCGAGCGCGTGCGCGAAGTCGAGGCGGTGGCCGTGCTGCGCGCCGTCCAGGACGACGCCTTCGCCGCCGCCGTGCGGCAGGCGGAGGAGCGACGCCCGTTCATCGGACGCTGGAAGCTCGCGAGCGAGCCGTCCGACGCCGCGCTCGGCATGCCCGATGCCGCCTGGCAGGAGCTGCTCGCGCTCGACGACACCGACCGCGCGGCGCGCGCAGCGCGGAGGGGCACGCGGCGCTCCGCGAGTACCTGCGCTTCGAGTCCGAGAAGCGCGCGCTCGCGGCGCGTCTCGGCGTGGACTCGCACACGCGCTGCGCGGCGCTCCAGCGCGAGCTCAATCGCGTCGCGATCGCGGTGTTCGCCGGCGGCTTCCCGCTGGAGCGCGTGGCGCCCGGCGCGCCAGGCGAGAAGGGCGTCGAGCGCCCGTTCGTGGACGAAGACGCGCGCCTCGCGCATGCTGCTCGGCCGCGACTCGCCCGAGGATCTCGCGCGCTGGAACCGCATCGAGCTGGCGGCGCTCGGCATCTCGCCCGAGCTGGCGGCGCAGGCCCTCGCGCAGCCGTGGCTCACGGAGCGCCATCGCACCATCCTGATCTCGTCGCTCGCGGCGCTCGATGGCGTCGACGAACCGCGCGGCGCTCGTCGAGGCCGCGCTGAACGCGCGCTCGGAGACGGATGCGCTCGTCTACCAGCGCATCGGCGAGCTGCTGCGCGGCATCCACGAGCGCGTCGCGCCGATCGAGCGGCTCGCGACGGACGGGCGCTTCGTGCGCGCCTACCTCGCCGGCGGCGTGCGCATCACGCCGGTCGAGGTGGACGAGCTGTTCTGGACGCGGCCGACGGCACGCCTCGTCGATGCGGGCGCGGGCCCCGACCCGGCAGGCGTGGCGCTCACGCGCCGCGAGCTCTGGCTGACGGGGACGGCCTCGCCGCGCACGCGCGCCGAGCTCGAGGCGCGCGGCTTCGTGCTGGTGGAGAACGCCTTCGCGCACCTCGATGAGCTCGGGCCTCGCGCACCATGAGGAAGGCGCTCGCACTGCTGCTCCTGGTGCTGCTCGCGTGCGGCTCGCCGCCGCCGGCGGGCAAGGGCGCGCCGCCGCCCCGGCGCAAGCCGCCGAGCCTGGCGACGCCGCAGGCCGAGGGCGACGCGGGACGCGAGGCGGCGAAGCAGGTCGAGGCCTCGGTCGGCCTCGTCCAGGATGCGGCGTTGGTCCGCTACGTGAAGGAGGTAGGCGCGCGCCTGGCCCGCAACGCGCCCGGCTTCCGCTACGACTACCGCTTCGAGATCGCCGACCAGAGCGCGCCCAACGCCTTCGCGCTGCCCGGCGGCCGCGTCTACATCTCGCGCGGCGCGCTCGCGCTCACCGTGAACGAGGACGAGCTCGCGAACGTGCTCGGCCACGAGATCGCGCACGTGGCGTCGCGGCATGCGGCGGCGGAGCAGCAGGTGGCGGGCGGCGCGCTGCTGCGCACGCTCCAGTTCCAGTCGCTCGCGGCCTACTCGCGCGACCTCGAGCACAGCGCCGACCGTCTCGGCCAGGGCCTCGCCGCGGTGAGCGGCTACGACCCGAACGGCATGGCGTCGTTCCTCGTGGCGCTCGATCGCCTCGATCGGCTGCAGACGGGCACCTCGCGCGAGCCCGGCTTCCTCGCCACGCATCCCGGCACGCCCGGGCGCGCGCACGAGATGGCGCAGCGCGCCGGCACGATCCACTGGACGCGCACGCCCACCCTCAGCAAGAGCGCCACCGACTATCTGCGACAGCTCGCCGGAATCGCGGTCGGCGACGACGTCGCGCAGGGCGTGTTCGACGGCTCCCGCTTCCTGCATCCGGAGCTCGGCTTCACGCTGCGCTTCCCCGACGGCTGGGAGACCGTGAACACGCCGCAGGCCGTCGGAGCGATCGCGCCCGACCGGCGCATGCAGATCGTGCTCGAGCTCGCAGGCGAGGGCGGTGACCTCGCGGGCGCCGCCGCGGCGTGGCAGCAGCGCTCCGGCCGTGGGCTCGCCGTCACCGAGGCGGGCCCTGTGCGCGTGGCCGGGCGCGAGGCGTTCCGGCTGCGCGGGTCCGCGGGCGGGACGCAGCTGATCTCGACCTTCCTGCCGTATCGCGAGAAGGTGTTCCAGCTGAGCTGCGCGGGGTCGGACGCCTCGCGGCTCGACGCGCTGTGCACCGTCACCACGCGGAGCTTCCGGCCGATGACGCCCGAGCTGCTCGCGACGGTGTCGGGCCTCCAGCTTGCGCTCGTCGAGGCGCGCCCGGGCGAGACGCTCGACGCGCTCGGTCGCCGCAGCGCGAACGCGTGGGGCGCCGCCGAGACGGCCGTCTGGAACGCGCGCGATCCGGGCGCGCCGCTCCGCGGAGGCGAGTGGATCAAGGTCGCGCACGTCGTGCCGTGGTCGCCCCGGGCCGTAAAAGTAGTTGACGAACAAGTTAATTATTGCCAGAATCGGGAACCTTCTCGGAGGCCCCCATGTCCACGCCCCCCGGCTGGCCCCAGCTCTCCCCGCGCTCTTCTACGACGACGCCGCGGCCGCGATCGAGTGGCTCGAAAAGGCCTTCGGCTTCGCCACGCGCCTCAGGGTGGAGGACGGCGCCGGCGGCGTCGTCCACTCCGAGCTCGAGCTCGGTGGCGGCCTGGTGATGGTGGCGTCGGCGCGGGAGGGGCTGCAGAGCCCACGCTCGCTCGGCGGCGCGAACACGCAGGCCTTGTTCGTCTACGTGGACGACGTGGAGGCGCACTGCGCGCGCGCACGCGCCGCCGGCGCGCGCATCGTGAGCGAGCCCTCGAATCGCGACTACGAAGCGTGGGAGGACCGCACGTACGAGACGCTCGACTGCGAGGGCCATCGCTGGTGGTTCGCGCAGCGCGTGCGAAACCCGAAGTGAGGGCGCCATGCAGCGCTTCACGCCCATGCTCGTCTACGCGCGACGCCCCCGCCGCGCTCGAGTTCCTGACGCAGGCCTTCGGCTTCGACGTGCGCTTCCGCATGGACATGCCCGACGGCGCGGTCGGCCACGCCGAGCTCGGCATCGGCGACGAGGTCGTGATGCTCGCCTCGGAGTGGCGAGCGGGCGGCGTGCTGAGCCCGCTGCGCCTGCCGGCGGTGCACAGCCAGATCCACGTGCGCGTGGACGACGTGGACGCGCACTTCGCGCGCGCGCGGGCCGGCGGCGCCACGATCGCCACCGAGCCGGCCGACCAGGAGTACGGCATGCGGAGCTACCGCGCGATCGACCCCGAAGGCCATCGCTGGATCTTCGCGGCCCCGCTGCCGAGCCCGGCGCCGTGACGAAGGGAGCGAACGCCGCCGCACGCCAGCTCGACCGCACGCTGGCCGCGCTCGCCGATCCGACGCGGCGCCGCGTCGTCGAGCTGCTGCGCGAGCGCCCGCGGCGGGCCGGCGAGCTCGCCGACGGCCTTCGACGACGAGCGCGCCCGCGATGAGCCGTCACCTGCGCGTGCTGCGCACGCGCGGGCTGGTGGAGGAGGAACGCGTGGACGACGACGCGCGCGTTCGCGTCTACCGGCTGCGGCGCGAGCCCTTCGACGCGCTCCAGGTCTGGCTGCGCGAGCTCGAGTCGTTCTGGAGCGATCAGCTCGAGTCGTTCGGCGCGCACGTCGCGCGGCGACGAGCCGCCAGCCAGCAGGAGCGCACGCGATGAGCAAGACCGACTGCGTTCGGGTGACGACCGTCGTGGCCGCCGATCCGGCCGCGGCCTTCGCGCTGTTCACGCGCGAGGTGGACGCCTGGTGGCGGCGCGGCCCGCGCTTCCGCCACGGCCTCGGACGCCCGAGCGTGATGCGCTTCGACGGGGCCGAGGGCGGGCGGCTGCTCGAGGTCTACACCGACGAGGCGGGCGGCGCCTTCGAGGTCGGCCGCGTGCTCGACGTGGAAGCCCGGCGACCGGCTCGTCTTCGAGTGGCGTGGCAACAACTTCGAGCCGGGCCTCGTGACCGAGGTCGAGGTGCGCTTCGAGCCGGCGCACGGCGGCGGCACCCGCGTCACGCTCGAACACCGCGGCTGGGATCGCGTGCCGCTCGATCACGCCTCGCGCCACGGCTACGGCGCGAGCGACGCCTTCGTCAGCATGATCGGCCTCTGGTGGGGCGACCTGCTCGCGTCGTTGCGCGTGCACGCCACGGGAGCTCCGCGATGAGCGTCTTCGATCCGCTCGACACCTTCGTGCATCTGCCCGACGGCCCCGACGCGACGCTGCTCGCCGGTGACGCCCGACTTCTGGCCGACGCTCGAGGCGCGGCGCGACCTCCACGGCGGGCGCCTGATCAGCGCCTACCGCTTCGACGCAGACTGGACGAGCTGGGAGCGTCATCCCGCCGGCGACGAGCTCGTGTTCCAGCTCTCCGGCGCGCTGGACTTCGTCGTGGACGACGGCGGGCGCGAGCGCACCGTCTCGCTGCGCGGGCGCGCAGCGCTGCTGGTGCCGTGCGGCGCGTGGCACACCGTGCGCGTGCTCGAGCCGAGCGAGGCGATCTTCGTCACGCGCGGCGCGGGCACGGAGCATCGACCCCTCACGAGGAGAACGTCATGAGCGCTCCGAAGCCTCCCGCCTTGCCGCCCGGCATCCTGCTCTACCAGATGGCGATCGGGCACTACGTGTCGCGCGCGCTCGATCTCGCCGCGCGGCTCGGCGTCGCCGATCTGCTCGCCGCCGGTCCGCGCCCGCCGGCAGAGCTCGCCGCGAAGACCGGCACCGACGCGGCGGCGCTGCGTCGCGTGCTGCGGCTGCTCACGAGCGTGGGCGTCTTCACGGAAGACGCGGATGGCGCCTTCGCGCTGACGCCGCTCGGCGAGCTGCTCCGCAGCGACGTGCCAGGGTCGGCGCGCGCCTCGGTGATGCTGTTCGCGGGCATCGGCATCCAGGACTCGTGGAAGGAGCTCGAGTACTGCGTGCGCACCGGGCCAGCCGGCCTTCCGCAAGCATTCGCCCGAGGCGGACGCCTTCTCGGGGATGAGCCCCGAGGAGACGAAGAACTTCGACGCGGCGATGGCGACGTTCGCGCCGGCGACCTCCGCGGCGATGGCCGCGGCCTACGACTTCTCGCAGTTCGGCACGGTGATGGACGTCGGCGGAGGCAACGGCGCGATCCTGATCGGCCTGCTCGCGGCGAACCCGGCCCTGCGCGGGATCGTGTTCGATCGCGCCGCCTCCGCCGAGCGCGCGCGCGCGAAGCTTGCCGAGGCGGGGCTCGCGGCGCGCAGCTCGGTCGTGGGTGGCGACTTCTTCCAGGCCGTGCCCGGAGGGCGCCGACGCGATCCTGCTGAAGCACGTGATCCACGATTGGAACGACGAGCAGGCCACGCCATCCTGAAGAACTGTCACCGCGCGATCCGGCCCGGCGCGAAGCTGCTGATCGCCGAGGGCGTCTACCCGCCGCAGATCGACCAGTCGCTCGAGAGCCGCGGCGCCGCGGCCAACGACGTCAACATGCTCGTCGTGAGCGGCGGCCGGCAGCGCTCGGAGGAGGAGTTCCGCTCGCTGTACCGCGCCGCCGGCTTCGAGCTGACGAAGATCGTGCCGACGCTGGCGCGGCTCTGCGTGATCGAGGGTGTGCGGCGATGAAGGCGCACGATCTCGGCGAAGGCGC
Source organism: uncultured delta proteobacterium (assembly GCA_963716895.1). Taxonomy (GTDB): domain Bacteria; phylum Myxococcota_A; class UBA9160; order UBA9160; family UBA6930; genus JBFIYM01. Next base: position 82,920 of record CAVQUJ010000006.1, on the reverse strand, counting down.
TGGCTGGCGTCGCCAGCGGCGAGGTCACGACGGCCGAGGAGGATGCGGCGGCTTTCCCGAGGCTGGCCTCCTTCAACGCCGGCGCGATCTACGTCGGCCGCTTCTCGGGGCAGTCGCCGTGGGAGCGGCACGCCGACGCCGACGAGCTGCTCCACGTGCTCGAAGGCGAAGTGGAGATCACCGTGCTCGCACCCGGCGGCACGACGCGGGTGAGCGTCGCCGCAGGCTCGATCTTCGTCGTGCCGCGGGGGCTCTGGCACCGCCAGCTCGCGAAGCCGAGCGTGACCCTGCTCGCCGCGACGCCCGACACCTCGGAGATCTCGGTCGCGGACGATCCGCGCGTGAGGTGAGACATGTCGAAGACACCGACCGTGCTCCCGGCCTTGTTCTACGACGACCCCAACGCCGCGCTCGACTGGCTCGCGAAGGCCTTCGGCTTCGAGCTGCGTCTCAGCTACACGAACGACGCCGGGCGCGTCGCGTATGCGGAGGTCGAGCTCGGCGACGGCATCGTCGCGGTGCGGCAGGCGGGCGGCCACTCGCCGCACGACGCCAGCCCGCGCGCCGCCGGCGGCGTGAACACCGCCCACGTGGCCGTCGTCGTGCCCGACGTCGACGCGCACTGCGCGCACGCACAGCAGGCCGGCGCCCGCGTGGTCGAGCCCTTGACCGACAAGTTCTACGGTCTGCGCTCGTACACGGTCGAGGATTGCGAGGGGCATCGATGGACCTTCGAGTCGCCGCTCTCCGCGTCACGGTGAGCACGCGCGTCGCAGCGCCGCCTGCCGAGGCGTTCGCGCTGTTCACCGGCGAGATCGGCGCCTGGTGGGCTGCCGGGGCACGAGACGGCGCGCGCTTCCGCGGCTCTCTGCGCTTCGAGCCCGGCGTCGGCGGCCGGCTGCTGAAGTCGATCGGCGACCAGGCGTTCGAGATCGGCCGCGTGCAGCGCTGGGAGCCGCCCGACCGCTTCGTGTTCGAGTGCCGCGAGGGCGGCGACGAGAGAGGCCCGTGCACCGAGGTCGAGGTGCGCTTCGCCCCCGCGGCGGGCGGCACGCGCGTCACGCTCGAGCACCGCGGCTTCGAGGCACTGCCGGCGGATCACCCCGCGCGCGCCGGCCTCGCGAGCGAGGCGCTGCTCCAGCTCTGGGGGCGCTGCTGGAGCGAACGGCTCGAGCACGCGAAGGAGTGCGCGGAACGGGGCCGGGTGAAGCGATGAGCGAGTACGTCTCGGCGCGCACGTTCCGATTCCTCCGCGAGCTGGCGGAGCACAACGAGCGGCCCTGGTTCGAGGCGAACAAGGCGCGCTACGTGGAAGAGGTGCGCGACCCGCTGCTGCGCTTCGTCGCCGCCGCAGGCCCGAAGCTCGCGCAGGTGAGCCGGCAGATCGTCGCCGACCCGCGGCCCGTAGGCGGCTCGCTGTTCCGCATCCATCGCGACGTGCGCTTCTCGAAGGACAAGAGCCCGTACAAGACGCACGCCGCGCTGAGCTTCCGGCACAGCGACGGCCGCGAGCGGCCGGCGCCCGGCTTCTACCTGCACCTCGCGCCGGGCGACGTGTTCGCGGGCGCCGGGCTCTGGCACGCGCCGAAAGGCGCCGTGAAGCAGGTGCGCGACGCCATCGTGGCGAGCCCCGAGCGCTGGGCGAAGGTCGTGCGCGCCTGCCCGCTCGGGGAGGCCGAAGACACCCTGAAGCGCGCGCCCCGCGGCTACGACCCGGAGCATCCCTTCGTGGCAGACCTCCGGCGGCAGAGCTTCACCACCGGGGTGCGCTTCACCCAGGCGCAGGCCTGCGCGGACGACTTCGTGGAACGCTTCGCCGGTGCCTGCCGCCGGGCTGCGCCGCTGATGGAGTTCCTCGCGCGCGCGGTCGGTGTGGCGTGGTAGAAGGACGGGCGTGATGCGTCGCTCCGCGCTCGCACTGCTGGCCGTGGTGATCGCCGCCGTGGCGCTGCCGCCGCTCTGGTACCGCTTGTTCCGCGAGCCCGCGCCGGAGCTACCGCCCGCCGGGCGGCACGTGAAGCTCGCGAGCGGCGTCGGCGTGAACGTGGTGGAAGAGGGCGAGGGGCCGCCTGTCGTGCTCGTGCACGGCTTGCCGGGCTCGGCGTACGACTGGCGCCTCACCAGCGCGGCGCTCGCGCAGCGGGGCCGGCGCGTGATCGCCTACGACCGCGTCGGCTACGGCTGGTCCGACGCGCGGCCAGACGACGCGTTCAGCGTCGAGTCGAACGCCGCGGAGCTGCTCGCGCTGCTCGCAGCGCTCGATCTCGACGATGTCACGGTGGTCGGCCACTCCTACGGCGGCGCAACGGCGATCGTGGCCGCGCAACGCGACCCGTCGCGTATCACGCGCCTCGTGCTGGTCGCGAGCGCCGGCCCCGGGCTCGAGAAGTCGCAGCCGCCCCTCGCGCTCGCCCGGATCGTCTTCTCCGCGCCGGTGCTGGGCTGGCTGCACGCAGTGCCGCCGCTCGCGCGGCGCACCCAGGCCAGCGTGAGTCGGCAGGCGTTCAGCGACGGTCCCGAGCCCGACTGGTGGCGGCCGACGCTCGCCGCGAACTTCGCGCGCCCGCACACTGCGACCACGTGGCGCAGCGAGGGCCTGGCGATGGCGAGCGGGCCGTTGCCCGACCCGACGGGCCTCGCGCTGCCCGTGCTCGTCGTGCACGGCGACGACGACCGCCTCGTCCCCGTCGAGGTCGGCCGCGAGCTCGCGCGGCGCGCGCCGCATGCGCGCCTCGTGCTCGTGCCCGGCGGCAGCCACATGCTGCCGGTCACGCACGCCGCGCTGCTGGCGGACGAGGTTGCGGCACCGCGCTGAGCGCCGCGCTCACTCCGGCCAATCCGGCCAGTCGCGGCTCACGCGGCCCTGCCAGCGCGGCGGACGCTTCTCGACGAAGGCCACCGGCCCCTCGACCGCGTCGGGGCGCTTGAAGAGATGCAGATGGAGCGCGGTCTCCTTGCGCTCGACGTCTTCGGGGGAGAGGAGCGGGGCCTCCCACAGCAGGCGCTTGGACACCGCGACGGAGAGCGGCGCCGCGTTGATGGCCACGTCGCGCGCGAGCTCGCGCGCGGCCGGCAGCACCTCGGCGGCGGGGAGCACGCGGCTCGCCACGCCGAGCCGCTCGAGCTCGTCGCCCGAGAAGGTGCGGCCGGTGAGCAGCAGCTCGGCGGCGCGCGCCAGCCCGACCGCGCGGAGCACCGTCCAGTGCGAGTATGCGTCGGGCATCGCGCCGCGCCGCACCTGCACGACGCCGTAGCGGCCCTCGCGCGCGAAGAAGCGCAGGTCGCACTGCATGGCGAGGGTGAAGCCGAGGCCGAGCGCGTGGCCGTTCACGGCCGCGATCACGAGCTTGCGCACGCGGAAGGCGGGGAAGTCGATCGCTGCCGCGCTGAAGGTGCGCGGGTTCGTCACCTGGAAGGTGTGGGCCGCGTCGCTCATGTCGGCGCCCGCGCTGAACGCGCGCCCCGCGCCCGTCAGCACCACCGCGCGCACGGCGTCGTCCTCGTCGCAGCGCCGGTAGGCCGCGGCCAGCGCTTCACCCATCGCGGCCGAGAACGCGTTGAGCCGATCGGGGCGCTGGAGGGTGAGGGTGGCGACGCCGTCCGCGAGCTCGAAGCGCAGGGGCTGATCCATCGGGCACGGTGTAGCGAAACCGCGCCAGCTTGGTGTACGAAGCCGCTCCGTGCCGAACCTCGCCGCCATCCACGAGGCCATTGCCGCCGCGCTCCCGCAGCACGAGTGCCTCGTGTTCGGCGAGCGCCGCCTGACCTGGGCGGCCGTCGACGATCGCACTCGCCGCCTCGCGGCCGTGCTCGCGGCGGCCGGGCTCGGCTGCCGCCGCCCGCGCGCGGGCCTCGCGAACCACGAGTCGGGGCAGGACCACGTCGCGCTCTACCTCTACAACGGCAACGAGTACCTCGAGGGGATGCTCGGCGCGATGAAGGCACGCTGCGCGCCCTTCAACGTGAACTACCGCTACGTCGAGGAGGAGCTGCTCTATCTGTTCGACAACGCGGATGCGAAAGCGGTGATCTTCCACGCCGGCTTCGCGCCGGTGCTGGCGAAGCTCCAGGGGCGCCTGCCGCAGATCCGACTCTGGCTCCAGGTCGACGACGGCTCGGGCGAGCGGCTCGCTGGCGCGCTCGACTACGAGGCCGCGCTCGCCGCCGCGGCGCCGCGCGCACCCGAAGGGCTCTCGGACGACGACCTCTACATCCTCTATACCGGCGGCACGACGGGCATGCCGAAGGGCGTGCTCTGGCGTCACGACGACATCCTGCGCGCCACGCTGCTGCCGCCGCGCACCGAGCCCACGCTTCCGGCGATCGTCGAGCGCGCGCGGCGCGGCGCCGGCAAGGTGCGGGCGATGCCGCTGCCGCCGTTCATGCACGGCGCTGCGCACTGGGCGGCCTTCACGATGTGGCACACGGGCGGCACCGTGGTCGTGCAGCCGAATCCCCGGCGGCTCGATCCGGAGGACGTGTGGTCCACCGTCGAGCGCGAGCGCGTGACGGCGCTGACGATCGTGGGCGATGCCTTCGCGAAGCCCCTGCTCGAAGGCCTGCGCGAACGGAAGTACGAGCTGTCGTCCGTGCAGACCGTGAGCTCGGGCGGCGCGATTCTCTCCGCCGCGGTGAAGGACGAGCTGCTCGCCGCGCTGCCGGGAGCCCGCATCCTCGACGTGCTCGGCTCCTCGGAGACGGGCCACCAGGCCACCGAGGTGAGCACGGCCGGCACGAAGGCGAAGAGCGGGAGCTTCGAGCTAGGCGCCGAGAACTTCGTGCTGAAGGAGGATCTCTCCGGCCTGGTCACGCCCGGCTCGGGCGAGCTCGGCTGGCTCGCGCGCACCGGGCCGGTGCCGCTCGGCTACTACAAGGATGCCGAGAAGACCGCGCGCACCTTCCCGGTGATCGACGGCGTGCGCTACTCGGTGCCGGGCGACCGCGTGATCGCGCTGGCCGGCGGCGGGCTCCAGCTGCTCGGCCGCGACTCGGTCACGATCAACTCCGGCGGCGAGAAGATCTTCGCGGAAGAGGTCGAGATCGCCCTCAAGCAGCACGCCGCGGTGTGGGACACCGTCGTCACGGGCACGCCGCACCCGCGTTTCGGCCAGCAGGTGACGGCCCTCGTCGCGCTCCGGCCCGGCGCGCGCGCGACCGAGGACGAGCTGCGCGACTCGTGCAGCGTCCACATCGCCCGCTACAAGCTGCCGCGCGCCATCCTGTTCGTGGACGAGGTGCTGCGTGCACCTTCCGGCAAGGCGGACTACCGCTGGGCGAAGCAGGTGGCGGCGGAGCGCCTAGGTCTCGAGCGGTAGCCCCGTCACGAAGGGGACGTTCCCTTCTCGTCACGAAACGCGGTGGACGAGGACAACTAACGGAAGAGGAACGTCCCCTTCGTGACGGGGCTGGGGGACCCAGCGCGCGCGGGGGGCTGAGGCCCGCTGCCACGGCGCGCTGCGCCCGGAGCGCGCGACGCGGGCGCTCGCCCTGGCACGCCGCATGCGAGAGCCCGCGAGGGAGGGGGGCTCGCATGGCGCACTTCGAACGCCTCGCCGCGCGCGAGCGGCTCGCTCTCGAGCTCGAGGATGCGCACGTCCACCTGCACTCCGCCACGGCCTGCGTGCTCGAGGCGGGGCCACTCCTGCGGGAAGGCGGCGGCGTGGACATCGACCGCATCCGCGCCTTCGTCGAGTCGCGCCTCTACCGCGTGCCGCTCTGCCGCAAGCGCATCGCCACCGTCCCCCTCGAAGGCGCGCCGGTCTGGGTGGACGACGAGAGCTTCAACGTGCAGTTCCACGTGCGGCACACGCACCTGCCCGTGCCCGGGGACGAGCGGCTGCTGAAGCGCCTGTGCGGGCGGCTCGCTTCGCAGCGCCTCGACCTCGAGCGGCCGCTCTGGGAGCTCTGGGTGGTGGAGGGCCTCGAAGGCGAGCGCTGCGCCCTCGTCGCGAAGGCGCACGAGAGCTTCGGGCGGGGGCTCTGGGGCCAGGGCCTGCTCGAGGCCCTGCTCAGCGCCGCGCCCGACAAGGACTTCGAGCCCGGCCCGGCCTGGCTGCCTCGCGCCCGGCCGAGCGGGCGCGCGCTCCTCGACGCCGCGTTGCGGCGCCGGCTCGCGTTCCCGCTCGCGCTGGCGCGCGGCGCCGTGCGTGCGGCGCGCGAGCGGGAGGCGCTTCGCGTCGGCGTCGAGCGCTCGCTCGCTGCGCTCGGCGCCGGCGTCGCGTCCGAGAGCCCGCTGAACCAGCCGCTGGGCCCGCACCGGCGCGTGGATTGGCTCGCGCTCGACGCGCACGCCTTCGAGCGCAGCGCGGCGCGTCTCTCCGTCGACACGGAGGCGCTCTGGGCGGCCCTCCTGGCCGGTGCGCTCAGCCGCTTCTTCGAGCAGCGCGGCCTGCCGCTCGCCCATCAGCGCGATCTGCGCTTCCGCGTCGCGCTGCCCGACGCGAGCGGGCCGTGGAGCGACGCGGAAGGGGAGCCGCTGGCCTGGCGCGTGATCGAGCTGCCGATCGCGGAACGCGACGCGGCAGCGCGGGTACGAGCGGCGGCGCATGCCCTCCGCGACGCCGAGCGGGTGAGCTTCGCGCTGCTGGCGGAGGCCGGAGAATGGGCGCCCTCGCTGTTCGCCGCGCTCGCGCGCCGCCGGCTCGGCGAGCGCATCGCCAACCTCGCCCTGACGCCGTTCGGAGGCCCGCCGGCGCCGCTCCACCTGCTCGGAGCGCGCGTGCTCGAGATGGTGCCGCTGCTGCCGCTCCCGCCTGGCCAGGCGCTGCGCGTGGCGGTGCTGCCGTACGCGGGCGCCCTCCGGATCGGCTTCAACGCCGACTGGGATCTGGTGCCGGACCTCCATGACTTCGTGCTCGCATGCGCCGAGAGCTTCCACGAGCTCGAGGCGCTGGCCTAGCGGGAGAGGGAAGATGGAGCACTACAACTACGAGCGACTCTCGGCGCAGGACAACGACTTCCTCCTCTGGGAGACACCCGCGCTGCCCATGCACGGCTCGGGCCTCTCGATCTTCGAGGCCGGCCCGCTCGCCACGCCGGGCGGCGGCATCGACTTCGAGGCCGTCCAGCGCGCCTTCGCCGCGGTGCTGCACCGGGTGCCGCGCTACCGGCAGAAGCTGATGTGGGTGCCGGGCGAGGCGCGCGCGGTGTGGGTGGACGATCCGCACTTCCGCATCGACTACCACGTGCGTCACATCGCGCTGCCCCGGCCGGGCACCGAAACGCAGCTGAAGCGCCTCGCGGCCGACCTGATGGAGCGTCCGCTCGACCGCGGCCGCCCGCTCTGGGAGACGTGGGTGATCGAAGGGCTCGAGGGCGGACGCTTCGCCCTCATCAGCAAGACGCATCACTGCATGATCGACGGCGCCTCGGGCATGGCGCTGATGCAGACGTTGTTCTCGATCTTGCCCGAGGCGGAGCGAGGCGCCGCGCCGCGCTACGTGCCGCGGCCGCCGCCGTCCGCGCTCGAGCTGCAGCGCGACGCCTGGCGCCGGCGGCTGAGCCTCCCGGCACGCCTCGCCTCCGAGGTGCGACGCCTGTGGCGGAACGAAGAGGTTGCGACTGCGCTCCGCGGGCAGGCGCGCGCGCTCGCGCAGCTCGCGCGCTTCAAGCTCCTGCCGGCGGCAGAGACCCCGCTCAACGGTCCGATCGGTCCGCACCGCATCTTCGACTGGCTCGAGCTCCCGCTCGACGACGTGCGCGCGGTGCGGCGTGCGCGCGGCTGCTCCCTGAACGACGTGGTGCTCGCCACGGTCACCGGGGCAGTGCGCGAGTTCCTGATCGGCCGGCAGCTACGGCCGGAGCGGCTCGACTTCCGTGTCAGCGCGCCGGTGAACGTGCGGCGCGACGGCGACCCGGAGCGGCTCGGCAACCAGGTCTCCTCCTGGATCGTGCGCCTCCCGCTCGGCGAGTCCGACCCGCTCGCCCAGCTGCGCGAGATCCACGCCACCACGTCCGCGCTCAAGCAGTCGAACCAGGCGGCGGGCATCGAGCTCCTGACGAAGCTCCACGAGGTGCTGCCCTTCGACATCCAGGGCATGTCCAAGGGCACGCAGAACCTGCTCGTGACCAACGTGCTGGGCCCGCAGCTCCCGCTCTATCTGCTCGGCGCCAAGCTGCTCGCGCTGTTCGCGCAGCCGCCGCTGATCGACCACATCGGGCTCGCGATCAGCGTGCTCTCCTACGACGGCAAGCTCGGCTTCGGCTTCACGGGCGACCTCGACCGCGTCCCCGACCTGGCCGACTTCGTGCGCGACGTGGCGCGCGCCTTCGAGCGATTGGCGGGCGCGGCGGGCGTGCGCAGCGAGAGCGCCGGCCGCGCGGCCTAGGAGCCGGACCCAAGCTGGCTCGGGTCGCCCGGACGCCGATGCATCGCCGCCAACTGCGTTGCGCTCCCTGCGCCGTAGCTTCAGCTACGGCTCGGTCGCGACGCCTTGTTGGCGACGCGCCTCGACGCCCGGACTCAACCGACCAGCTTGGGTCAGGCTCCTAGCGGGGCAGCTTCTCCGAGAAGCGGCGGATGCGCGCGGCATTCGCGCCGAGGTCGCCCTGGCCGACGCGCGACTTCGAGCGGACGTCCACGATGGAGCCGCCGCCCTCTGCCGGGCGCACGCGCACCACGATGTCGTCCACGAACATGAAGAGCTTCGACGTGTCGCGCGCGAACAGGGTGCCCGCGCCCTGGTCCACCGAGACGATCTCCCAGCCGAGCCCGCGTGCGGTCTCGTCCGCCAGCGCGAGCGCCTGCGCCGGATCGCTCGACGTGCGGATCGGAACGAGATCGGCGTAGGCCTGCTGGACCTGCGGCGCGAAGCCCGCCGGGTAGCTCATGTCGCGACCCATGTCGGCGGGATCGGTCGGAAACGCGGGCGGATCCGCGACGTCGGTGGTGATGTCGTTGATGCGCGGCAGACTGGACGCGCCCTGTCGCGAAGCCCCGACGCCGATCAGGAGCGCTGCACCGCAGGCGAGCCCGAGCCAGGCGAGGCCTCTGCCCGTGCGCTGGCCGGCGCGCGTGGCACGCAACGCGAAGGGCGCGAGAACGACCGCGAGGAGAGCGAACAAGAGCCCGGAGGCGAAGAAGAGGAATCCGGCAAACGGACGCAGCACGCCGAGATGGATCAAGACCGGACCCAGCATGGCGTCGAAGACTCCGAGCGCTCCGAGGAATCCGCACACCACCGCGAGACGGGATCGTTGCATGTCGGCTCCTGCCCCCCGGAAGGCCCGCATGCTAGAACATGCCGGGGGTTCCGGGGAGGAGAGGCTTGTCCGAGCTCGTGCTGTCCGAGCGCCGCGAGGCGGTCGCGCTGCTGACGCTGAATCGCCCCGATCAGCTGAACGCTCTGTCGAGCTCCATGCTCTCGGCGCTCCGCGCGCGCGTCGCGGAGCTGGCGGGCGACGCCGCCGTGCGAGCGGTGGTGGTCACGGGCGCGGGGCGCGCCTTCGCGGCCGGCGCCGACATCGCCGAGATGCAGCGCATGACGGCGCTCGAGGCCGAGGCTTTCAGCCGCCTCGGCCACGACACGTTCGGCGCGCTCGAGGCGCTCGCGGTGCCGGTGATCGCGGCGGTGAACGGCTTCGCGCTCGGCGGCGGGCTCGAGCTCGCGCTCGCCTGCGACTGGATCTACGCGGCGCGCAGAGCAAAGCTCGGCCAGCCGGAGGTGAATCTCGCGCTGCTCCCCGGCTTCGGCGGCACGAGCCGGCTGCCGCGGCGCGTGGGCCCCGGCTGGGCGCGCGAGCTGGTGCTGAGCGGCGAGCCGATCGGCACCGACGTCGCGGAGCGCATCGGCCTCGTGAACCGCGTGTACGACGACGAGGCGGCATTGCTCGAGGCGGCGCTCGCGGCCGGCCGCATGCTCGCGAAGAAGGGCCCGCTCGCCGTGGCGCGCGCGAAGCGCGTGCTGCTCGAGGGGCAGGACGCCGACGTCCGCCTCGCGCACGCGCTCGAGCAGCAGGCCTTCTCGGCGCTGTTCGCGAGCCAGGATCGCGCCGAGGGCCTCGCCGCCTTCGTCGAGAAGCGCGAGCCGCGCTTCGAAGGGAAGTAGTGCAAGCGAAGCGCGCAGTGAGCCCACGCGAGGCTTTGCCTCGCGTGAGGCGAACGAAGTCACGACAGCCGCACGCCGAGCCTGTGGCGCCTCGGCGTGCGCGCGCTGGGTCGGCCTCGTAGTGGCGAGCTACCTGCTCACGGGCGCGGCTGGCTTCATCGGCGCGCGCACGGCCGAGCTGCTGCTCGAGGCGGGGCACCGCGTCGTCGGCGTCGACGACGTGAACGACGCCTACGACCCACGGGTGAAGCGCCACCGCCTCGCGAAGCTCGCGGCGCGGCCGGAGTTCCGCTTCCTCGAGCTCGACATCGCCAAGCGGGCCGCGCTGTCGCAGCTCGGTGGCGAGCGCTTCGACGCCGTGCTCAACCTGGCGGCGCGCGCGGGCGTGCGGGCCAGCGTCGAGAACCCCTGGGTCTACGTGGACACCAACGTCACGGGCACGCTGAACCTGCTCGAGTTGTGCCGCGCGCACGGCGTCCGGAAGTTCGTGCTGGCCTCGACCTCGAGCCTCTACGGCGGCTCCGACGCCACCTCGTTCCGCGAGGACCAGGACACGAGCCGTCCCATCTCGCCCTACGCCGCGTCGAAGAAGGCGGCCGAGGCGCTCTGCCACACGTACCACGCCCTGCACGGCATCGACGTGACGGTGCTGCGCTACTTCACCGTCTACGGCCCGGCGGGCCGGCCCGACATGAGCGTGTTCCGCTTCGTGCGCTGGATCCGCGAGGGCGAGCCGATCACCGTGTACGGCGACGGCAGCATGGCGCGCGACTTCACCTACGTGGACGACATCGCGCGCGGCACGATCGCCGCGCTGCGGCCGCTCGGCTACGAGATCGTCAACCTCGGCGGCGAGCACCCGGCCGAGGTGCGCGAGCTGGTCGCGACCGTGGAGCGTGCGCTCGGCCGCAAGGCCGCAGGTGCGCCACGAGCCGCCGCATCCCGCGGACGTGCCGCGCACCGCCGCCTGCATCGACAAGGCGCGCCGGCTGCTCGGCTGGGAGCCGCGCGTCTCGCTGGCCGAGGGCGTGGCGAACGCGGTGGCGTGGTACGAGGCCGAACGCGCGTGGGCGAAGGACATCAGGGGGTAGCGAGCGTGCCGCCCGTGCAAGCCGGGCCGAGCCCGGCGCGCAGCGAGGCGCAGCCGAGCGGAGGCATCCAGGACCAGCTGCGCCGCGACCTGCGCGCGATCACCGCCGACGGCGCTGCCTTCTCCGTGATGGTGGGCGTGGGCGAGACCTACCTCGTGCCGTTCGCGCTCGCGCTCGGCATCGCGGCGGGGCAGGCCAGCCTGCTCGCGACGCTGCCGGTGCTCGCGGGCTCGCTGCTCCAGCTCGCGGCGCCGGTGGGCGTGCGCCGGCTCGGCTCCTACCGGCGCTGGGTGGTGAGCTGCGCCGCGCTCCAGGCGCTCTGCTTCGCACCGCTCGTCGTGGCGGCGCTGCGCGGCGCGGCGACGCCCGGCGTGCTGTTCGCGGTGGGCGCCGCGTACTGGGGCTTCGGCATGGCGACGGGCCCCGCGTGGAACGCCTGGGTCGGCACGATCGTGCCGGCGCGGGTGCGCGCGCGCTTCTTCGCGCGGCGCGCGCGGCTCGCGCAGCTCGCGCTGCTGATCGGCATCGTCGCGGGCGGCTACGGGCTCGAGTGGGGCAAGCACGACGGGCGCGTGTTCTCGGCCTTCGCGGGTCTGTTCGCGACGGCCGGGCTCGCGCGCTTCGTGTCCTCGCGCTTCCTCGCGGCGATGAGCGAGAAGCCGGGGCTCGCGAGCCGCCTCGAGGCCATCCACGTGCGCGGCGTCCTGCGACAGCTCCGCGGGCGCGAAGCCGGCCGCATCGTGGCGTGGCTGCTCGCGATGCAGGTGGTGGTGAACGTGGCCGCGCCGTTCTTCGCGCCCTACATGCTGGGGCCGCTCGGCCTCTCCTACGACGGCTTCATGCTGCTGACGGCCACCTCCTTCGTCTCGCGGGTCGCCGTGCTGCCGCTGCTCGGGCGGCTTGCCGAGCGCGGGCGCGCGGCGCGCCTGCTCCAGCTCGGCGCGCTCGGCATCGTGCCGCTGCCGGCGCTCTGGCTGGTGACGCGACGACTTCCGCTTCCTGCTCGCGCTCCAGACCTTCGCCGGCTGCGCCTGGGCGGCGGTGGAGCTGGCCACGCTGCTCGTGTTCTTCGACGCCCTCGAGCAGGAGACGCGCACGAGCGTGCTCGCCCTCTACAACGTCGGCAGCGCCGCGGCGGTGGCGCTCGGCTCGCTGCTGGGCGCGGGGCTCTTCGTCGCGCTCGGCGCCGACGCCGTCCGCCTACGCCGCGCTGTTCGCCGTCTCGTCGATCGCGCGCATGGCGACGCTGCCGCTGCTGCGCCGCGTCGGCCCGCCGCGCACGCCGCCCTCCGCCGGCGAGCTCGACACGCTGGCCGTGCGCCCCTCGCTCGGCGCCCTCCAGCGCCCGATCCTCTCGAGCCTCGGCCCGATCGGCGAGGAGCCGCAGTAGCGCGGGGGGCGCCGGTTGCCTGGGCCGGGAGGGTCGGGCGGCTCCGGGCCTTCGCTCACAGGCGGGACGGGCGTGTTGGCGGCCTCGCCGAGATCACGCCAGTTAGCCGAGCCCCGGTACCGGCCCCTCCGCAGCCCGACCCTCCCGTCCCCGTGGCGCGGAGATTCGCGAAGAGGAGTTCGCACCCTCTCGCGAGCCACGGGGGCCGGGAGGGCGTCGGTGCGCAGGCGCGGTACGAGAGGCGCGGGTCGTACACCTCCGCGTCACGAGAGGGGGCCACGACAACCGAGCGCGAGCGAAGCGAGCGTGGCCCGTAGCGGGCCCTGCGGCCCCTCACTCCTCCACCCGCCCCGCACGCCACCGCGCCGAGCGCCGGAGCAGCGACCCCTCCCGGCCCCGGCCCCGCACTGCCCGCTCAGCCCGTCTACTGCGCCTTGCGCTGGTCGATCGGCACCCAGCTGAGGCCGGTCGGGCCCGACGTAGAGCGCGCGCGGGCGGTAGATGCGGTTGTTCGCGTACTGCTCCATCACGTGTGCGCACCAGCCGGCCACGCGGCTCGCGGCGAAGAGCGGCGTGAACAGGTCGGTCGGGATCTTCATCGCGTAGTAGACCGTGGCCGAGTAGAAGTCCACGTTCGGGATGAGCCCCTTCTCGCTCGCCATGCGCTCTTCGAGCATCGCGCTCATCTCGTAGAGCTGGGCGCAGCCGGCCTCGCGCGTGAGGCGCTGGCTCATCGCCTTCAGCACCTTCGCGCGCGGGTCGCCTTCCTTGTAGACGCGGTGCCCGAAGCCCATCACCTTGCGCTTGCCGGCGAGCGCGTCGTCGAGGTAGGCCGCCACCTTCTCGGGCTTGCCGATCTCGAGCAGCATCCGGATCACTTGCTCGTTGGCGCCGCCGTGCAGCGGGCCCTTGAGCGTGCCGATCGCCGCCATCACGCTCGAGTAGAGGCCGGAGAGCGTGCTCGAGGTGACGCGCGCCGAGAACGCCGACGCGTTGCAGCTCGTGGTCGGCGTGCAGCACGAGGCAGCAGTCGAGGTCGCGCACCTTGCCCGGGATCGGGCTCGCCCTCGAGCGATGCCGTTCAGGAAGTTCCACGCCAGCGAGCGCGACGGATCGGGCTGGACCGGCCACTGCCCGCTGCGCACCCGGTGGTAGGCGGTGATGATGCTCCCGAGCCGGCCGGTGAGCCGGATCGCCTTGCGCCGGTTCGCCTTGTCCTCGATCACGTTGGCGTCGGGGTCGTGGAGCGAGAGGCCCGCGACCACCGCGTGCAGGAAGTCCATCGGGTGCACCTTCGTGGGCAGCCCGTGGAACCAGCCGAACGAAGAGGGCGGCAGCGGAGCGGCCTGGCCCAGCTCGCTGGCGAGCGCATCGAGCTCGCGCCGCGTCGGCAGCCGGCCCTCCCAGAGCAGGTGCACCACCTCTTCGAAGCTCGCGTGCGCGGCGAGATCCTCGATCTTGTAGCCGCGATAGAGCAGCGTGCTGCCGTGGATCGTGCTGATCTGCGACGTGCAGGCGAGCACGCCCTCGAGTCCGCGATCGAGCGCGCCGTCGTACGTCTGGGCTTCCATGACTCTCACCTCCGGGCGGGCGGAAGATGCCTCAGGGCTCGGGCGGACGCAGGGAGCGCACGTGCACGTCGCGCTGCGGGAACGGGATCTCGATGCCGGCCTCGGCCAGCGCGCGGTTCACGCCGATCGCGAGCTCGCTCTGCGTCGTGCCCGTAGGTGTCGAACGTGCCCGGTCCACGCGTGCAGCTCGAAGTCGAGCGAGCTCTCGCCGAAGCCGAGGAAGAGCGCCTGCGGCGGCGGAGCCGCGAGCACCTGCGGGTGGGCGCGGGCAACGCCTTCGAGCAGCGCGATCACGCGCTCGGGCTCGCTGCCGTACGCGACGCCGACCTTCACGTCCATGCGCCGCTTGCGGTCGGAGAGCGTCCAGTTCACCACGCGATCCGAGATCAGGTTGGAGTTGGGCACGATCACCTCGGCGCCCTGCGCCGGTGCGGATCGTGCTGGAGCGGATGCCGATGCGTTTCACCTCGCCAGCGGTGCCCCCGACCTCGACGATGTCGCCGAGCTGGACGGGCCGCTCGTAGAGCAGGATCAGGCCCGATACGAAGTTGTTGACCACGTTCTGGAGGCCGAAGCCGATGCCGACGCCGAACGCGCCGGCCAGCAGCGACACCCTGTTGAGATCCACGCCCGCCGCCGAGATCGCGAGCAGGAAGCCGAGCAGCAGCACCGCGTAGTGCACAGTGGTGGTGAGCGCGTAGCCGACGCCGCGCCCCGCCGGCAGCCGCGGCACCACGTCGTCCTCGAGGATGGTGCGCAGCATGCGCGAGAGGAGGAAGGCAGCCGCCAGGGTGAGGACGAACGCGAGCACGTCCCCGAGCGAGATCCCGAGCGCGCCGAACCGGGCTTCCGCGCCGAGCAGAGCGCCGAGCCGCTCCGTGGCCCAGTCGGCGAGGCTGAACGCCGAGAGCGTGTAGTAGCCCCAGAACGCGAAGGCCGCGGCATTGATCGCGCGGCGCAGCCACGTGTTCACGTCTTCGCCGTGCCGGCGCACCAGGCCGAGCGATCGCGCCGTATCGCTGCGCAGCCCCGCCCGCACCGCCGTGCGCAGCACGCGCACGCCGCCGTAGAGCACGACCGCGAGGTAGGCGGAGCCGAGCACGCCCTCCGCCAGCACGCGCGAGAGGTGCACCCAGCCCGCCACGTTCGCGAGCGCGGAAATGCCGAGGGCCACCAGCGCGGCGCGGAGCACGCGCCCGAGCGTGCGCGAGATGTGCGTGCCGGCCGGCAGCGCGGCGAGCCGCGCCGGGCGCAGCATCCAGGCCAGGAAGGCGAACGCGGCGAGCGTCTCGAGGAGCAGCAGCGAGCGCTCGAAGAATGGGCTCTTCGAGACGACGTCGCGGATTCGGTCCAGCAGGCCGAACGCCGCGAGCGCGTACACGGCCGGCGCGAGCGCCGGCTCGAGCAGCCGCGGCAGCAAGCGCAGGATCGGGATCACGAGCAGCGCGACGGCGATCGCGTCGGCGAGCCGGGGCGCCCGCGGATGCAGCAGGGGCGTGAGCGAGATGACGAGCAGGAACGCCGCCGAGAAGGGCCGCTCGAACACGACGGCCGACGCCTCGAGCCGCGGGTCGTCGGCGCGCCACGCGGCTGCGCGGCGCCGCAGCGCCAGCGTCGCCGCCAAAACGATCGCGAGGATCACGCCATGCGTGGCGAGCCGCTCCTTGCGAGCCTCCACGAAGCGCACGAGCGCCCGCCAGCGCACGGCCAGCGTTTCCGCGACGTCCAGTCTGAGCCCGCTGCGCTCTTCCAGCGCGGCGGCCCAGATCGGCGGGCTGTCGCGCAGGAGCAGCAGACTGCGGAAGCTGCTGCGGGCCTCGGTCAGCTCGTCGAGCGCGGCGCGCGCGCGTTGCTCTTCCGCGGCGACCTGCGCCTGCAGGGTGAGCAGCTCGTCGCGGCGGCGTTCCACGCTGCGCTTTGCGTCGCGCAGCGACTGGCTCACGTCGCGGATGCGCGCCACCACGGTGTCGGGCGCCACCGCCTGGAGCGCGGCTTCCTCGGTGGCCTTCCAGATCTGGCGCTGCTCCGTCAGGTCCGTGAGCGCCTGCTCCAGATCGGTGAGCCGGCTGGTCAGCAGCTCGAGCGATTGGGAGAGCTGCTCGCGCGCCAGCTCCCAGCTTCTCAGCTCCTCGTCGAGGGCGACGAGCGACGGCGGGTCGGCGGCGAGCGACTTCGCCTTCTTCTCGCGCTCCTTCAGGTGCTCGGCCTGCGCGTCGAGGGTGGTCTGGATCTGCTCGACTTCGGGAACCGGCGCGGCCAACGCCCCGAGCTTCTTCGCCGCGCGCTCGGTCTCCTCACCCTGCTCGACGACGCGGGGCAGCGGCACCGGCGCGACGGGCGCCGCTGCCGCCGGGGCTTGCGGCGCCGCGCTCGGCGCGGGCGCCGCTTCCTCCGCCCGGGCGGGCGCTCCGGCCAGGAGCAGCGCGCCGAGGGCGAGCGCATGGAGGCGCCGCCTCAACCCGCCGAGGGCGAGCGCGTGGAGGCGCCGCTTCAACCCGCGAAGCCGCTCGACGTAGGGCAGCGCGCGGGCCCTGCGCTCGATCGCGTCGCCGGCGTCGATCAGCACCGCGGTGGCGTTCCAGCTGCCTTCGAGCAGCGCCTTGCGCACGCCGTCGCGCAGGCCCGCCGGCACGGTGCCTGCGCGGGAGGTGAGCGTGCGCGCTGCGAGGTCGATCACGAGCGGCTGGCTCGGGTCGAGCGAGACGCTGTCCATGAGCGCCTCGAGGTCGCGCTTCCGCGAGCGTGACGCACGGGCAGGCCGAGCGCCGTGCAGTTGCCGGCGAAGATCTCGGCGAACGACTCGCCGACGAAGGCCTGGATGCCGCAGCGCATCAGCGCCTGCGGCGCGTGCTCGCGCGACGAGCCGCAGCCGAAGTTGCGGTTGACGAGCAGGATGCGGGCGCCGCGGAAGCGCGGGTCGTCGAGCGGGTGGTCGCCCTTCGCCTGCTGGCGGTCGTCCTCGAAGGCGTGCTCGCCGAGGCCGTCGAAGATGACGCAGCGCAGGAAGCGCGCCGGGATGATGCGGTCGGTGTCGATGTCGTCGCCGCGCAGCGCGCAGCCGCGGCCGTCGACCGTGCAGCCCGGCGTCGTCGCATCGCTCGCGGCTCGCTGCCGCTGCGCCATCAGAGCACCTCTCGCACGTCGATCACCTGCCCGCGGATCGCCGCGGCCGCCACCATGGCGGGCGACATCAGCAGCGTGCGGCCGGTCGGCGAGCCCTGGCGGCCCTTGAAGTTGCGGTTGCTCGACGAGGCGCAGAGCTCGCGGCCGATCAGCTTGTCGGGGTTCATGGCGAGGCACATCGAGCAGCCGGGCTCGCGCCAGTCGAAGCCGGCGTCGCGGAACACCTCGGGCAGGCCCTCCGCCTCGGCCTGGCGCGCCACCGCCTGCGAGCCGGGCACGACGAGCGTGCGCACGCCCGGCGCGACGTGGCCCGTGCGCGCCACGCGCGCGGCCTCGCGCAGGTCGCTGATGCGGCCGTTCGTGCAGGAGCCGATGAAGGCGACGTCGATCTTCGTGCCGGCGAGCGGCTGGCCGCCGGCGAGGCCCATGTACTCGAGCGCCTCGGCGACCTGCGCGCGCTCGTCGGCGGCGACGTCGGCGAGGCGCGGGAGCGGCTCGTTCACGCCGCACGCCTGGCCCGGGTTGATGCCCCAGGTGACCGTCGGGCTCGATCTCGCGCCCGTCGAGCGAGACGCGTCGTCGTAGTGCGCGTCCGGGTCGGTCGCCATGCTGCGCCACCAGCCGACGGCGCGCTCCCACGCCGCGCCCGTCGGGGCGAGCTCGCGGCCGCGCAGGTAGTCGAAGGTGGTCTCGTCGGGGTTCACGTAGCCGACGCGCGCGCCGCCCTCGATCGACATGTTGCAGACCGTCATGCGCTCCTCCATCGAGAAGGCCTCGACGACCTCGCCCGCGTACTCGTAGGCGTAGCCCACGCCGCCGTTCACGCCGAGCCGGCGGATGATCTAGAGGATCACGTCCTTCGCGTAGACGCCGCCGCCGAGCTTCCCCGTCACCTCGATGCGGCGCACCTTCGGGCGGTCCAGCGCGAGGCACTGCGTGGCGAGCACGTCGCGCACCTGGGAGGTGCCGATGCCGAAGGCGATGGCGCCGAAGGCGCCGTGCGTGGAGGTGTGCGAGTCGCCGCAGCAATCGTCATGCCCGGCTGCGTGAGGCCGAGCTCCGGGCCGATCACGTGCACGATGCCCTGCTCGCCGCTCGCGGCGTCGAAGAAGCGGATGCCGTGCTCGCGGCAGTTGCGCTCGAGGTGCACGAGCATCTCCTCGGCCAGCGGGTCGGCGAAGGGCCGGCGCTGCGAGTCCGTGGGGATGATGTGGTCGACGGTCGCGAAGGTGCGCTCCGGGAAGCGCACCGGCAGCTTCCGCTCGCGCAGCATCGCGAAGGCCTGCGGGCACGTGACCTCGTGGATCAGGTGCAGGCCGATGAAGAGCTGGGTCTGCCCGGACGGCAGCTCGCGCACGGTGTGCGCGTCCCAGACCTTGTCGAACAGGCTCTGTGCGGGGGGCATGAAGAGTGGATTTAGCAGATCGGGCAAGGGCGGAGCTGCGGTTCCGTGCGGTCCGGGGCTGGGGCCGGGAGGGGTCGCTGCTCCGGTGCTCGACGTGGAGGCGTGCGACGCGGGTGGAGGAGGCGCGGGGCCGTTCGACCTCTACGGGCCACGCTCGCTGCGCTCGCGCTCGGTTGTCGCGGCCGCTGCTCGTGACGGCGAGGCGTGCGGCCGTCGAGTCCCGTACTGCACCTGCGCAGCAACGCCCTCCCGACCCCCGGGACTCGGGAGGGTCGCGCCGTTCCGCCCGTCACCCATTCTCCGTCCGGAGGCACGGACGGGCGTGAGTTCCGACGCGCGTCGCCTCTGGAGCCGCGAGGGCCGGGAGGGCGTTGCTGCGCAGGTGCGGGTATCGCAGGAGATGTCCGCACGGCTCCTCGCCACGAGCGGGGGCCGCGACAACGGAGTCGCGAGCGAGTCTTCGAGCGAGCGTGGCCCGTAGAGATCGCGTGGCCCCGCAGCTCCTCCACCCGCTCCGCACACTCCCCCGTCGAGCACCGGAGCAGCGACCCCTCCCGGCCCCGGCCCCGACTCTCCGACAGGCGCCGCCCGGCGGAGGCGTCTACCGTCCGTGCCTCATGGACCTCCTCTACACCGCTCACGTTCCGCCCGGCGACGGGCCCCATCCCACGGTGATCGCGCTGCACGGCTGGGGCGCCAGCTCGCACGATCTGATCGGCCTCGCGCCCGTCCTCCATGGGGGAGGAGCGCTCGTGCTCTGCCCGCAGGGCCCGGTCGCGTTCCAGATCGCGCAGGGCGTGCTCGGCTTCGGCTGGTGGCCGATCACGCGCGAGAACCGCGAGCTCGACGCGCGCGAGTTCGAGACAGGCGCGCGTGACGCTGCGCAAGTTCATCGACGAAGCCCTGACGCGCTACCCGATCGACCGCCGCAAGCTCGTGGTGATGGGCTTCAGCCAGGGCGGCGTGATGGCCTACGACCTCGTGCTCTCCGAGCCCGAGCGCTTCGCTGGGCTCGTGGCGCTGTCGAGCTGGCTGCCCGAGGCGATCGACCGCGCGATTCCCTCGAACAGCGCGACGAAGAACCTGCCCGCGCTCGTGATCCACGGCAGCCAGGACCCGATGGTGCCCGTGGCGGGCGCGCAGGAGTCGCGCCAGCGGCTCATGGCGCGCGGCCTCAACGTCCACTACCGCGAGTACCCGATGCAGCACGAGATCAATCCCGAGGCGCTGCGCGAGCTGGTGATCTGGCTGGAGGAGAAGGTGTTCCAGCCGATCCGTCTCGCCTGACGAGGGGCTGAGCCGTCCCGCCCCCCTCGAATGGGAGCTTGTGAGGCGTCCGGCAGAGAGATAGGACTCACCCCGTCTCCGAGGAGGCGGGACGGTGCGGCCGACCCCCTTCGCGCGCCGCGCTCCGACGGACGGCAGCTTCCCGCTGCCGCGCGGCCCTCCCCGAACCCTCCTGTGGCTCCACTTCGGGAACGATGCACGAACCCGTTTCGCAGGAGGGACACGCGATGTCTCTGCTCGACGTTCTTCATCACTCGGTGCGCCCGGATCAGCTCGACACGTACGAGGAGAAGCTGCGGCTGCTCGCCGAACGCGCGGTGGCACGCAAGGAAGCGTTCCACTGGAACGCGTTCCAGACGGCGATCGGCGAGCTCGGCAACTTCTACTACGCAGCGCCGGCGGAGAGCTGGAGTGCGCTTCAGAAGCGCGGCAACGCGCAGGAGCTGGTCCAGCGTCTGATGGGCGAAAAGGAGGGCCGGCGCTGGCAGTCGGAGATCTCGGCCTGTCTGCTGACCGCGACGCAGACCGTCTCCGTCGATCGGCCGGAGCTCAGCTACACGCAGGACACGCCAGTGCGCGCCCCACTCGCACTGGTCACGGTGGTGCGCACGCGACCGGGCGAGCAGGAAGCCTTCGAGGAGTTCATCCGCAAGCTCGCCGAGGCCATCCCCAAGGTGGACGACCGCTGGCGCCTCGCCACGCGCCAGATCCTGGTCGGCAACCTGCGCGAGTACCGCACCGTGCGGCCGCTCCAAGACCTCGCACAGCTCGACACCCTGCTGCCGCCCGAGGCATTGCTCAGCCAGGCCTTCGGGGCGGCCGAGGGCGGCCTCATCTTCCGCAACGGCATGGCGGCGATCGAGCACGTCGAGCGCCGCATCCTCGCACTGCGCGCGGAGCTGTCGAACCCGGCCAGCTGATCCACCCCGGTGTCAGGGAGCGGTCGGAGAGTTCGACCGGCCGCTCCCGTCGAGCGGGCTCGGGCGCGCCGCCATCAGTGCCCACGCGTGGACGCGATCGAACTCGCTGAGATCCTCGTTCCACACCGTCGGGTCCCAACTCCGGCCGATCCAGCGGAACTCGTGGAGCGCCACCTCCCGTTGGCCCGCCTGGCCAGCCACGAACGCGAGGCTGTTGTGAGCCCAGAGGGACGCCGGGTAGGCCTGCTGGAGGCGAGAGAGGGCGTGGGACACCTCCGCCCAGACCCTCGGGTCCCGGTAGTACCGCCGGGCCTCGCCCTCCGGGAGGCGGGCGTGGATGTCGAGGTGCGCGTAGTGGACGAGAAGCCCGAGGCGCGCGTCCTCGGGGTGCTGCTCCGCGGTGTAGCGTGCGAATGCCAGCATCACCGCGTCCGACCCGCCCCAACGCTCCGCGAGAGCGTTCAGCAGGTTGCGATGGGCGAGCTCACTGGTCGGGTCGATGCGCAGCGCTGCATCGAAGTGCGCGCGGATCTCCGCGCTCGGGCGGCCCCGCAGCACGGCTACCCACACCCGCTCGGCGGGAGCCTCGGCCAGCTCCGGAGCGCGCTTCGTCGCAGTCGCGAGCGCTGCGTCGGCGCGGTCGAGATGGGCGTACCACGCCGGCCAGGCGCTCGGCCGGACGCTGCGGGCCCAGCCGCCGCCGCGCTCGCGCCATGCCAAACGCACCTCCACGTGAGCGCGAACGAGGGGCTCGAAGCGCGAGTGCGGCGCTGCCTCGCCCCAGCGCGCGAGGAGCGGGGTCAGCGTCTCGTCGCTGAGCAGCGCCGCGGCGAGCCGATCCAGGGTCTGCTCGAGCAGCGGAGCCCCATCCTCGTCGCGCGGCTTCTCGCGGGCGAGCTGGGCGAGCTGATCCTCGAGGCGCGCGAACTCGCCCGCTCGGAGCGGCGCGGCGAACGCGTCGAGCATCGCCACGTCGGCGTTCGCACGCACCGCCACCCCGAGGGCACACCCCAGCAGGATCAGCGCTCGCGTGCGACGGTGGCCCATCAGATCTTCTGGAATCCGGGCCCCACCTCGAAGTCGGGCGTCTTCTCGAAGAATCGCTCCAGCCGCTGCGCAACCGAACGTCTCATGTACTTCTGGGAGATCTCGAAGCGCTTGGCCCGCGCGTGGAGCCTGCCGAGCAGCTGGTCGGTCCGGGGCTCGAAGGGCTCGAGGAATGGAATCGCGCGGTCGGGCTGTCCTACCAGGAGCGCCCGCAATCCGAAGCTGCGGGCGAACGGGTAGGGCTCGGGTGCGGTTCGGATGGCTTCTTCGTAGAGAGGAAGCGCTTCGTCCACGAGCCAGCAGTTGCGCAGCAGGATCTCGGCCCGACGAAAGAGGCTGGCGGCGCTGTGGGCCCGCTCCAGTCGGGTGATGGCAGAGGCGGGGTCCTCGCCGAACAGATCGACGGGCTCGAGCTCGCCCGGGAACAGGCCGCCCGGATACGGGAGCACGGACTTGTACGGGCTGCCGTAGCGCAGTCGGAGACCCCCCTTCTCGTCGGGCTCGAACGCCTTCTCCGTCTCGACGAGATCGATGCGCCAGGTCTCCTCGACGCGTTCGAGCAGGACGGGGCGCACCGCCGTACCGTGCGCATGGGGCACCAACGCGGCCCGCTCGCCCGCGACCCGAAGACGAAGCGGCGCTGCCGCGTCGAGCTCGGCGAGCCGCGTGGCCTCGGCGCCGGAGGGGCGGGGAGCGCGCGCGAGGTAGACCCGGCTCCCGGCGGTGAAGAGCGTCGGATCTTCGCCCGCGCCGCCTGCGGCCAGGAAGCGCCGGTAGGCTTCGAAGCTGTCGCGCGCGCGGGTGCCGGGCCCATGGGGCGCAGCACCCGCCGTCTCCGCGGCCCCCGACACGGAGGCCACGAGCGCGAGTGCCAGGACGAGAGTCAGGTACGCTGCCGGCCGCTGCATCGCTCCTCCGAGCGGATCGGCCGACTGATCGGCACGCGACGCGCCGCCCTGAAGCTGCGCTCAGCCGAGCCCGTAGAACCGCATCACGTTCTCGCCGAGCACCTTCCTCTGCGAGGCGAGCGGCAGCGAGGCGAGGCGGCTCTTCAGCTCCGCGACGACGCCCATCTCCGCGTCGAGGTGCGGGTAGTCGGAGGCCCAGATCACGTAGTCGTCGCCGAGATGCGCGACGACCGGCGCGGTGAGCGTCTCGTCGGGATCGGCGGAGATCACGCACTGGCGCCGGAAGTACTCGCTCGGCAGCAGCTTCAGCGAGGTCGGGAAGCCGCCGCGCACGACCTCGTGGCCGAGGCGATCGAGCCCGCTCTCAAGTTTCGTCGGCCGCGGACCGAAGAACACCGGTTACCCGTCTGCCCGGGGGTTCGCTTGGAGCGCGCTCCGAGACAGCATTGGACGCTCGCGCGCCGCCTCACCGCGACCCTCGTCGGCACGGCGCTCCTCTCCACCACGCTCGCGTTCCTCGTGCACGATCAGGCGCTTCAGCGCGGCTTGCGCAGCAACGCGCAGGAGCGCCTCCTCCACGCGGCGCAGGCGGGTGACCTGCTGATCGCGGACCATCTCGAGCAGCTCGAGATGCGCTACCGCTCGCTCGCCGGCGCCCCGCAGCTCCGGGCGACGCTCGAGCTGGCGCATGCGCCCACCTCGGCGCACTACGCCGAGCGGCTGCGGAGCGAGCAGCGCGCCGCACTGATCGCCTTCCTCGACGCGAGAGGCGCGCTCCATGCGGGGAGTGGGGACCGGGTCCTCGCGCCCGTGGCCCGCCGCGGGCACCAGCCGGGCCTCTTCGCCGCGGGTGGCCGGCTCTACGCCGCGGTGCGCGTGCCGGTGAAGCTCGGCGGGAGCCGGGCCTACGCGATGCTCGCCGCCGAGCCCGTGGACGACGCCCTACTCGGGCGCTGGTCCGAACTCTGCGGCGCGCAGGTGCGCGTCGGCACGCCCGACGCTGGCGGCGACGGCGAGCTCCTCGCCGCGCCGCTTCGCGCGCAGGACGGCGTGGCGCTCTTCGTCACCGCGGACCTCGCGCTCGAACGCGCCGCCCTCACGAGCGCGCGAGCGAAGCTCGCGCTGGCGGGAAGCGCGGCGCTCGCCGTCACGCTGGCCGCGTGCTCGTTCCTGGCGCGAAGCCTGGTGCGGCCGATCCGGCAGGTGCAGGAAGCCGTCGCCGGAATCGGGAGCGGCGCGCTCGGCACGCGACTCGGCAGCCGCCGCACCGACGAGATCGGCGAAGTGGCGCGGGGCGTCGACCGCATGGCGGAGCAGCTCCTCGCCTCTCACAGCGCGCTCGCGGCCCGGAACGACGAGCTGCGCCAAAGCCAGGCGCACCTGGCGAAGGCGCAACAGATCGCGCGTCTCGGCAGCTTCGAGCTCGACCTCGAGTCGGGCGAGCTGATGGGCTCCGAAGAGTTCTGGGCGCTCTACGCGATCGAGCACGCAGGCCGGGGCAAGCCTCCGTCCGAGCTCGCCGAGCGGCTCCATCCCGACGACCGGCGCTCGGTGCTCGAGTCGGTGCGCGGCAGCATCGAGGCCGGCGCGGGCGCGCACCTCGACCACCGGATCCTCCTGCCCGACGGTGCCGAGCGTTTCTTCCAGACCCAGTTCCACGTGATCAGGCGCTCCGATGGGAGTGCGCGTCGCCTCGTAGGCACCGTGCAGGACCTCACCGAGCGGCACCGCACCGAGGAGCAGATCCGCTACCTCGCGTATCACGACAGCTTGACCGGCCTGGGCAACCGCCAGATGTTCAGCGAGCGCGTGGGGCTTGCGATTGCGCAGGCGCGGCGCGGCGGCACGAAGCTCGGCGTCTTGTTCCTCGACCTCGACGACTTCAAGCGCATCAACGACACGCTCGGCCACGACATGGGCGACGAGGTGCTGCGAGACGTGGCGGACCGGCTCGTGCGCGGAGCGCGCGAAGCCGAGCTGGTCTCCCGCGAGCTCGATCAGGGGTTCGAGCCCGCCGTTGCGCGGTTGGGTGGGGACGAGTTCACGGTGCTGGTCACGGACCTCCGGGATGTGGGCGACCTGGCGTCGGTGGCCGAGCACCTGCTCCACGGCTTGCGCCGCCCGTTCCGGCTCGAGGAGAACGAGATCGTGATCAACGCCAGCATCGGCATCGCAGTCTGGCCTGCCGACGGCGAGCGCGTCGAATCCCTGCTCACCAGCGCAGACTCGGCGATGTACCACGCCAAGGCGGGGGGTGGGAACACCTCCCGGTACTTCGAGGCCTCGATGAACGAAGTTGCGCTCCGCCGGCTGGCTGTGGAGATGCGACTCCGCCAGGCCCTCGATCATGGCGCTCTCGCGCTCCACTTGCAGCCGAAGGTCGAGCTCGCGAGCGGCCGGATCGTCGGCTTCGAGGCGCTCGCGCGCTGGCAGGACGGTGAGCTCGGCGAGGTGTCTCCGGCCGACTTCGTGCCGGTGGCCGAGCAGACGGGGCTGATCGCTCCGCTCGGCAAGTGGGTGCTCGCGGAGGTCTGCCGCCATGTGAGCCGGTCGGACGCGGAGCTGGCGCGCTGCGAGGCTCGCGTCTCGTTCAACGTGTCGGCGCGCGAGTTCGGGTCCCGTTTCGCGCGCGACATCGTGGCCACGCTCCAGAAGTACGGCGTGAACCCGCAGCGGCTCCAGCTCGAGATCACCGAGAGCGCGATCATGCGCGACGAGCAGGCGGTGGTGGCGGCGCTCGAGGAGCTGCGCGCGCTCGGGCTCTCGATCGCGCTCGACGACTTCGGTACGGGCTACTCGTCGCTCTCGTACCTGCGCCGGCTGCCCGTCGACACGCTGAAGATGGATGGGTCGTTCATCCGCTCGATCGACCGAGACGCGGAGGCCGCGGCGCTCACGCGCTCCATCGTCGCGATGGGCAAGGCGCTCGGGCTGCGCGTGATTGCCGAGGGCGTGGAGCTCCCGGAGCAGCGCGCGTTGCTGGCGGAGTGGGGCTGCGACGAGATCCAGGGCTTCCTCGTGGGGAAGCCGCTGCCCGTGGAGGAGGCCCTGGCGAGGCTTTCTCGACGGGTGCCCCGCGCGCGGCGCTAGCCGGGCGCGCCGGCGCGAGCACGACGTCGCGAAACGCCTCTTCGCCCGCTCGGAGCGTCACGTCGTACGCGACCTCGGGAAATCCGTCGGCCCAGGCCCGGACCCAATAGCGCCCGGCCGCAACACCCCGGATCCGATAGACGCCATGCGGCGAGGGCCGGACCACGAGGCGCGTCGGCACCACGAACACGACGCCGACCTCGTCCGAGTGGATGGGGCAGTGGAGCAGCACCGCCCCGACGTGCGCGAAGCGCATCACGCGGTGCGTGCCAGGCCCGTAGACGCCGAGGTCGAAGGCATTGGGCTGCGAGTAGGAGAAGACGCCGTGGAAGATCGGGTCGTCGTTGACGAACCAAACTTCGTCGCCCGGAGCCACAGCCACGAGATTCGGCGTCAGCCGCGCGTCGCTGTGGTGAAGCCGGAAGGCGGAGGGCCGGCCGTGCGACGGGGGCGCGTCGATCGGCTCCAGGTACACGACGGCGCGGGAGAGGTCCGCCACGGACAAGGCCCCCGTCTCGGCGGCGACGCGGCCGCCCAGCGAAGCGGAGCCGCGCAGCGGGGCGAGCAGGGGTGAGAGGGGTGCGCAGCCGAGCGCGCACGCGCCGAGCAGGACGCAGACGATGCGCATGGTCGTGGCCCCCCGGCGTCACCGGCGAGCCGGATGCCGTCTTCATCGGCGGGCCCCGCCGGGCGCTGAAGGCGGGCTCATGGCGCGAGGGCGTAGAACCTCATCACGTTCTCTCCGAGCACCTTCCTCTGCGAGGCGAGCGGCAGCGAGGCGAGACGGCTCTTCAGCTCCGCGACGACGCCCATCTCCGCGTCGAGGTGCGGGTAGTCGGAGGCCCAGATCACGTAGTCGTCGCCGAGATGCGCGACGACCGGCGCGGTGAGCGTCTCGTCGGGATCGGCGGAGATCACGCACTGGCGCCGGAAGTACTCGCTCGGCAGCAGCTTCAGCGAGGTCGGGAAGCCGCCGCGCTCGACCTTGTGGTCGAGGCGATCGAGCCACGCCGTGATCCAGTTCGAGCCGGCTTCGAGCACGGCGCACTTGAGGCGGGGGTGCTTCTCGAACAGGCCCGTCGCCATCATCTGCGTGAAAGCCGCCATCACCTCGACGGCGAGGAACGCGAACATGAACACGCCGTCGGCGCCGGTGCCGCCGCGCGCCCACGGCGTGAAGGTCATGTCCTCGCGCGCGACCACGTGGAAGGCGATCGGCATGTCGAGGTCGGACACGGTGGCCCAGAAGCGCTCGAAGCTCGGATGGTCGAGCGAGCGGCCGCGCCGCGCAGCGCGATCGGGCGAGAGGTAGACGCCGACGCAGCCGTCGCGCCGTGCGCGCTGCACCTCTTCGACGGCACCCTCCGGGTTCAGCAGCGTGATATGCGCGACCGGGTAGAGGCGCTTCGGGTCGGTGCGACAGAAGTCGACGATCCAGCGGTTGTAGGCGCGGCTGTAGGCGAGCGCGAGCGCCGGGTCG
Organism: uncultured delta proteobacterium; assembly: GCA_963716895.1. Taxonomy (GTDB): domain Bacteria; phylum Myxococcota_A; class UBA9160; order UBA9160; family UBA6930; genus JBFIYM01. The sequence goes on along the minus strand of CAVQUJ010000006.1, from coordinate 55,562 downwards.
AGCGTGGCGTGCTCCCACGCGATGCCGATCGTCGGGTAGAGCAGCACCTTGTCGATGCCCTCGGCGTCCATCACGGCGAGGCGCGCGCGCGGGTCGTAGCCGCCGGGTGGCGCGCCGTCCTGATACGTGCGCTGGCCCGGGATCTGGAAGGCGAGCTTCTCGGCCGGCGTCTTCGCCTCGATGCCGCCGAGCGCGCCGAGCCGGCCCTTCAGCATGAGGGTCGGCTGGTTGTCGATGAACAGGTTCTCGAAGCCGTCGGCGTCGATGCCGACGCGCAGCGCCCGATCCTTGAACTGCGGATCGATGTAGCGCTCCCACGTGTCCGCAGGCTCGAGCACGTGGCCGTCGGCGTCGACCGTCAGCATGTCGCCCACGTCGTTCCTCCCTGGCGTGGACGCCTACGGTAGCGGCTTGCTCTTCCTCTTCTTCTCGGCGTGACGGCTCTCCGCCTCGTCGATGGAGTGCGACGTCAACAGATCGCTGTCCTCCGCGGCGAGCTTCGCGAGCGCCTGGTAGTGGCGGTGCAGCACCTCGAGCTCCCGTTCCGAGAGCCCTTCGACGTCGATCAGCCGATTGCTGGCTCCCTGGAGCGCCGCCACGATCTCGCTGAGCTTGAGCTGCACGACCCGCGATTCCTTGTTCTGTGCGCGCTGGATCAGGAAGACCATGAGGAACGTCACGACCGTCGTGCCGGTGTTGATGACGAGCTGCCAGGTGTCGGAGAAGCCGAAGAGCGGCCCCGTGACGACCCAGACGACGATGATCGAGAGGGCGACACCGAAGGCCAGCGAGCTTCCCGCCCACTCGGTCGCCAGCATCGAGAACCGCTCGAGAAGCCGCGCAGCTCCGGATCGAGGGCTACGCTCGTCGGTCGTGCGACGGGGGCTCCTCACTTCAGCTCTCCTCACCGCGGTGCTCGGCTGCGCCGGCGCGGGCGCGCCGAGTCGTCCGCGGGAAGCACCGGTCGCGTCCGGGCACGGCTATGCGCTCCTCTACGAGATCCTCGGGCAGGAACGGCAAGTCTCGAATCTGCTGATCATCAAGGAGGAACGCCAGGCGCTCGTGACGGTCATCGACGCGATCGCCGAGACCTGCGGCACCGCCTACGAGCGGCTCGAGGAGCTCGCCGAGGAGAGCCCGCGCCTCGATCTGGCGGACACCGGACTCCCCGTGGAGGAGGTGCGGACGCGGCAAGCGATCGCTGCCACGCGACGCGACCAGCTCCTCGCGGCGAGCGGCAAGGAGTTCGACCTGCAGCTGCTGTGGACGCAGAACGAGGCCCTGACGTACGCGGCGCATCTCACCGATACCCTGGCCCGAAGCGAGCCCGACCCGGCGCGCCTCGCGTTCGTGCGAGCGCTCTGGAAGGACCTGACGCGGCTCCAGCAGGACGTGCAGAACCTATTGCACCGTCCGAGGTGATCTGCCGGGTGAAGCGGCCGGTCAGTCTCCGACCTCGGTGAACGAGTGCACGGCCGCCGTGGTCAGGAACCTCCCGTCGCTGCGATTCATCAGCGGCGGGTCAGGGGCGTAGGAGAAGGGACGCGACCCATTCGCCGCGATCGCGCCGGGCACGCGGACGTAGCTCGCGCGGCCGGGATTGTCCTCGCCAGGATGGCGCTCGTCGCTCCAGGACCAGGCGTGATTCACCAGCAGCTCGACATCGTCGATCAGGACGCCGCTGCTGTTGACGACCGTCCCGCTGATCGAGCCGTCGCTGCCGACCTCGACTCCGCGCAGCTCCAGCCTCGAAGCCGCCGCCTGACCCGAGACGATGTTCCCGGCGGGCGACTCACCGAACGCCGGGTACCCGAGCGCCATTGCCGCAGCGAGGTACGCGAGCCGCATGGTCCGCTTCATCGGAATCCCCTCGGACTAGTCGCTGGAACGGGCCAGCACCTCGACGCGGCCGTCGCGGTGGGCGCACTGCTCGGTGGAGGCGTTGCACTTCGCGCGCTCCGCGGCGAAGCCGCCGGTCTCGATGCGGTCACGCGAGACGCCGGTCCGCACCAGCGCATCCCGAACGTTGTCGATCCGGCGATCGTTCAGCGACACGTTGTACTCGTTGATCCCGCGATGCAGATCCGTGGCGCCGTCGATCCCCACGCGGACGCCCGGGTTCTGGTTCACATAAGACGCGATGTCGGAGATCTTGCTCAGCTCGGAGGGCCGGAGCTCCGCCTTGTCGTAGTCGAACAGGATGTCCCGGAGCGAGACCCACCCCGCGACCGAGGCCGGCTGGCTCTCCGTCTCCGTCACGCCGCGTTGCCCCTGCGAGCCGGTCATGCCGCGCTGGCCTTGCGAGCCCGTCATGCCGGCCGGGCCCTGGGCGCCCGTCATGCCCGTGGGACCCTGCGGGCCTGTATAGCCGCGCGGCCCGGCGCAAGCGACCCCGAGGACCGCGATCGCCGCAAACACGAGTGAACGTTTCATCTCTTGTCTCCTCTCGAGGTTCACGTACCGACGCGATACGAAGACAGCGGCCCCAGCACGCCGAACGCCGAGAGCAGCCAGAACACCACGGCGACCACGACCACGACGTTGAGGATGCTCTTGATCTTGCCGTCCATCGGGATGTAGTTGTTCACGAGCCACAGCAATACGCCGACGACCACGAGTGCGATGACGATGTTGATGAGAGGCATGCCCGGATGGTCTCCGAGCGGGCAGCGGGCCGCGATCCGCAGAAACCGGGAAGGCCCGAGCAGGAGGTGGGTAGAGGGGGGAGGCGCTCGGTTCCGAGCACGCGTAGACGTACGCCACCTGGCGTGGCGGACGCTTCGCGACTCCACCTAGCACGCGTCGATCCCCACGCTGGCTTCGAACGCCTCATCAGCGAGGCGCGAGGGGCGTGAGCTTCTCGATCAGGGCACGCTGGAACTCCTCCGGGGTCTCGATCGGCGGCACGTGGGCGGCCTCGTCGAACCAGACGATCTCGACGTGCGGCGCCGCGAGCTGCGCGGCCCACTCTTCGACGAGCGCGAAGGGCGTGTTCCAGTCGTGCCGGCCGGCGAAGAGATAGACGGGCACCTCGAGACGCGGGATCTGCGAGATCGCGTCGAAGCCGTCGAGCCCCGCCCAGAGCTGCTCGAGCGAGCGGCGGAAGCAGGACATGAAGGTGAGGCGCGTCGCGAGCGTGTACTCGCGCCCGAAGAGAGCGGCCGGCAGCACGTCGCGGGCGCGCTCCGTGTTGTAGAGGCTGCCGCGATACCGGCCGAGCCAGCGGCGCTGCGTGACGAGCGCGTCGATCGTCGCGTACGGGACACGCAGCGGCTCGAGCTCGGCCAGCGCCTCGGCGTCGCCGCGGCGGTGCGCCTCGTCCAGCACGAACTGGAGCGACATCTCCTCGTTACGGCGCCCGTTCACGACCTGGCCGACGCCGACATAGGCGGCGAACAGGTCCGGCCGCTGCTGCGCCGCGAGCGCGGCGACCACGCTGCCCCACGAGTGGCCGAGCAGGAAGATCTTGCCGCCGCCCCCGAAGCGCCCGCGCAGCTGCTCGGCCAGCTCGATCGCGTCGGCGACGATGCGCTCGCGCGTGATGGCCGCGAAGTCCGCGCCCGCGCACGACGCGCCGGCGCCGCGCTGGTCCCAGTGCACCACCACGAAGTGCCGTTCGAGCTGGCCCGAGTAGCCCGGCGCGATCGGCAGCTGCCCGAAGCCCGGCCCTCCGTGCACGTAGAGCAGCACGGGCAGGCGGCGATCGTGGCCGCGCACGAGAATCGTCTGCTCGAAGCCGCCGAGCGTGACGCGCTCGAGCGTGGCGACGGCCTGCGCGCCGGCGATGGGCGCGGTGCTGGCCGGCACGAGAGCCCAGAGAGCGAGGGCGAGCGCGATCACGACGATCGAGCCGCCGACGAGCTTCAGTACGAAGCGAGCGATCCGCACGGGCCGAGGCTAGCTTGGACCGATGCTCGGGGTGTAGCTCAGCGGCCAGAGCCGGATCTTTGGGGGATCCGCGTCGTGGGTTCGAATCCCACCACCCCGACCAGCTTCTTGCGCGAGGTCGCTGCCGCACGCACGGCTCCATGCCTTGTGGAAGCTGAAGGCGCCGTCGTAGCCGATCTCCTCGAGGCGCGCGAAGGTCGAACTCGCGTGGATCCTCCATCGCCGCCCGCCCGGCCGGAGTCACGTGCGTGCGATCCCGCGGCCCGGTTCAGTTGAACAGCCGGTCCCACAGAAAGCAGCCCTGATGTCCGAGCTGCTCGAATGCGATGCGCGGACAATGCGCTGCCTTCGGGACGTAGTCGGGGTCGAGGCCGGCCGGCACGACGCCCGTCTGGAGCGCCTGTGCCACCTGCTGCCACAGCACGTCGTCGACCATGAGATTGCGCATCGAGAGCTGGCCATCGATGAAGGGACCCCAGTCGAGCCAGGTATAACCTCTCTTGGCCGTCGCATTCCGGGGCTTGTCGCTCGCCTCGGACACGACCAGGGTGTAGAAGCCGTGGGCGTCGACGGCGATGTCCTCGTCGGTCTTGCAGTCGTTGGCCACGCCGTTCCAGAAGTTGTACGAGCACGCCGTGAAGAGCCGAACCTGCGCGGCGGGATCGATGCGCGGGTTGGCGTCGGAAGCCGACGTGGTCGGCATCTTCCCGCGCTGAACCAGCACGTTGCCGAGGCGCTTGGTGAAGGGCGTGAGGGTGTAGAGGACGTCGGCGTTCGTGAGGATGTCCACGGGGGAGCCGAACTGCCAGTTGAAGAGCACCTTGCCCGCGTTGGCGCCCGCCGCGCGATGGTCCGCGATCGGCCAGCTCGGGAACTTCGTGTTGTCCGCGGGGATCGGAAAGCCCGGCGGATAGGGGTCGCACGCCGGGAACTGTGCGACCACCTGGCCTGCCGCGTCGTAGATGGTCATCGCGGGCAGCTCGACGCCCGTGAAGTTCGGCGGCAGGGCGCCGAGGAAGGAGCCGTAGTTCCGGAGCAGGTCGAAGACCAGCGGGTTGGGGATGGGCGGGCTGCCGACGCCCGACGCAGGCGTGCCCCCGCCCACAGCGAGGACGCCGACGTAGGTAGTATTCGGCGCCGGCGTCGCGGGCGGCGTGAGCGTGAAGTCGAAGACCGCAGTGAAGGTGTTCACGTCGCCGGGTGCCGTCGCCTCGCGCCACGGGTTCTTGCTCCCGGGATCCGGGTCGAGCTCGACGTCTCGCAGCGTGGTGAAGTTGTTCGTGCTGATGTCGTTCGGATGGAACGCGAAGTAACGCGCGCGGGGGTACTCGCCGTGGAACTCGACGCGACCTCCGAGCGGAACGTCGATGAAGCCGGGCGTCCCCTTCGGGAGGGCGAGGCCGCCGTGGTTGAAGAGGTTCAGGAAGTAGTTCGCCGCCGACGTGTCGAGCAGGTTGGGAAAGCGATTCCCGATGAGCGGACTCCCGGCGCGGGGCCAGGCGGGGCAGGCCGTGAGCGGCCCCGCCGGCGGCGCCACCGCGTAGCTCGGGTCACCGATCCGGATCCCGCAGAAGCCTCCGATGTAGTCGTTGATGCGACCTTCGGCGCCCGCGAGAGTCGGGTCGCTGACGCCGCCGAAGGCCTGGAACCCCGATGCTGCGTTGGCGTCGCGGAGCAGCGAGAACGCCGAGATCAGCTGCTGGAAGTCGGTGCCGACCTGCGCGGGCGCGTCGGCCGGCAGTACGTTGCGTAGCGCCTCGAGGCTCGCGACGTGGCCGCCGAACTCATTGCTCGAGCTGGGGAGCGGCACCGTCCCGCGGAAGAGTCCCACGATCGTGCGACAGAAGGGGTCCTTCGCGTGGGGTCCCTTGGCGCTCAGAAACAGGGGTCCAAATTCGGGACCCGAGGAGGCACCCGCGAGGGATCCGACCGGATGGAGCCCGACGAGGAGGGCGAGCGACACGGCGGCAGCGAGAGTGCGATAGGACATGCAGGCTCCTGAGGTCATCCCACGCGGGTGGCGTGGGGTCTCGTTGGATGAAATTTATTCAGTGAAGACATTCATCGATTTATCTCATTGAAGATCTCCTTGTCAATCGATAATCAGGGTGGAGCGACCGATTTGGCGGCCCCGCGGGGCTTCCGGACGACCGCGGGAGGATCGAGACGAAGATGGACGAGTCGGGCGGTACCGAGAACGCGGTAAGGCGCACGTCGCGCGACCAGCAACGGCTCGACACCAAGGAACGGGTCTTCGAGGCTGCGCTGGCGGAGTTCACACGCGTCGGAGTCACCCAGACGCAGATCGAGCGGATCGTCGAGCTCGCGGGTGTCTCGGTCGGGACGTTCTACCGGTACTTCCCGGGCAAGGACGCCGTCCTCCTCGAGCTGGAACAGCGGCTCGTTCGGGAAGTCGTCCGCAGCTTCGAAGAGCGTGCCGCCCGCACACGAACGCTTCGCGAGCTGCTCCACGCCTTCGTCGAGTCGGTGCTCGCCGCGCCACCCGAAGAGGCCCTCGACCTGGCGCGAGAAGCGATCGCGCTCATCGTGCGCACGCCCTGGCCCGTGCCCGACTGGCGCGGCAATCGACTGTTCGGGCCGCTCACCGCCGCCTTCGCGCAGGCGCAGGAGGCCGGCGAGATCCGAAGCGAGCACGCGCCGGAGAAGCTCACGCAGATCGTCGCGACGAGCGTCTTCGGATTCTCCACGGGCGTCAACGTCGCCTCCGCACAACGGCTGGACGACGCGCGCCTGATGGTCGACCTGGTCCTGCGCGCTCTCCAGCCGGAGAGCACGGAACGCTGAAGAGTCGAATGCCCGCGATCCTGGCTTCGCCGTGAGCTTCGGGCGGGAGTTCGCGCGTGAGAGGTTGGGGACGCGCGGTGCCGAGGGCTGAATTGAGCGCTAAGCGCGCTGGGCTATAGCTGGGCTACAAGCCCTCGCGAGAGAGACTCGTTAGGGATCAACGATCCGACCACCCCGACCACCTGCCCCTCAGGCGACGACCTCGAACGGCCGCATCATGTCGTTGTCCTCGTGCTCGACGATGTGGCAGTGGTAGACGTAGGTCTGCGGCGCGGTCACGCCGGTCGGCAGCTCGAACTTCGCGCGGATGGTCGTGAAGTAGCCGGGGTTGGCCTTGACGGTGTCCTTGAAGCCGCGCTCGCGTCGGGTCGGGCGGCAGCATCGGCCCGGTCGCGAACGGGGTCGGGTCGATCCCGCCGGGAACGCCGTTCGGGCCGCCGTAGGCCGCCTCGTAGGCCTCGGCGTCGAACGGTGTCCGCCCGACCACCTGGAAGGTGACCAGGTGCGTGTGCATCGGGTGCGTGTCCCCGGTCAGGTTGATGTAGACCCAGTCCTCCACCGTCCCGACCTTCGGCGTCTCCGTCGACCGGCCGTCCTCGAAGTCGCACGCCGTTCAGGTTCAGGAACCAGTCGGCCGTCTCCGCGGCGACCTCGTTGAGCGTGATGTAGCGCGTCGCTGCGACCGGGCTGCGGAGAGTCGGCGGCGCGCCCGGGCAGGCTGCGTCGGGATCGTCGTCGGGCCCGGCTGGCGTGACCGTCGTCCCGACCCGGATCTGCATCACCTGCGTCAGCGGCGGGCGCCGGGGTCGAGACCGGCTTCGGCGGCTTGTGGTTCTTCATCGGCAGCGTCTGGCCCGGCGAGCCTGCTGAAGTCGACGAGCACGTCGGCCCGCTCGGCCGGGGCGAGCACCAGCTGCTTCACCGGCACGGGCTCGTCCCACATGCCGCCCTCGGCGCCGATCTGCCACATCCTGCGCGCCGCCGATGTCGAGGTTCAGGATCCGCGCGTTGCAGCCGTTCAGGATCCGGAACCGGTACATGCGCGGCTCGACGTCCAGGAACGGCCAGACCTTGCCGTTGACGAGCATCACGTCGCCGAAGTACTCGCCGATCCAGGTCGCACCGGGGATGTCGCTGGTCGGGTAGAGGAACGTCCCGTCCGGGTTGAACTGGCGGTCCTGGACGACCAGCGGGATCTCGTAGGCGCCGCCCGGGATCCCGATCGGGTTCGGCTCCGCGCCGGTGTCGAACTCGTCGCGGAGGATGTAGGCGGCGGCGAGCCCGGCGAACACGTTCAGCCGCGTCGCGCCGAGACCGTGGTCGTGGAACCACAGCAGCGACGCCGGCATCTGCGGCAGCTGGTTGGTGTAGTAGACGGTCTGCGTCTCGCCCGGGCCGAACCCGTTCGGCGTCACCGCCGGGTTGCCGTCGCTGTCGGCCGCGACGAAGCCGCCGTGCAGATGGGTCATCAGCCGCACCTGGTTGCCGAGCGGCGTCAGCCGCGTGTCGACCGGAATCCAGTCCGGGTAGGTGGCTGGCAGATCGTGCGTGAAGCTGACCTCGAGCGGCGTCCCGCTCTGCGCGACCACCGCCATCCCGAACGAGCCGGCCTGGCCGCCGAGCCCGGAGCCGTCGTCGTAGGCCCAGAGCGGCGTCGGCGGCAGCTGGGGATGCAGCTGCCGGCTGATCTCCGTCTGCGTGAACGAGTACTGGTTCGTTCCGCTCGGGGTCGCGACCACGATCCCCGCGCCCGGCAACGGCAACGGCTCGAGGTACTTCGTCAGCTTGAGAGGCTTGGCGGCCCGCGCCGCCCAGGGTAGGTAGAGCGCTGCGCCTCCCACTACTCCGTAGTGCAGGAAACGCCTGCGAGTGATCGCCGTGGACATCATCACCTCCGTGCCGTGCTCAGAGGGAGACTCGGGCGAGCTTCGCTCCTTCCCGCTGCATGGGGCGCTGACGGTCCGGAACGGCGCCCGCCTCTCGATTGGATCACGGGTGTCAAGCCCCTTGCTTCGGGTCGCCCGGGGAGGCTCCTTCGGGAGCTGGCAATTCGGGTGCCCGCAGCGAAACGTCTCGTCCGCCTCGCCGACGCCGGGCTGATCGCTCTCGGCGCAGCGCGGGCCGCAGTACGCAACGCCCGGCTCGGGCAGGCAGCCGCAGGGCGCGTGTGTCCGCACAGCCGTTCAGCCAACCCGGATCTCCAGCGCCGCGACGTGGCGCTCGCGGTACGGCTCGCCGCAGCCGCTGAGGCCGTCGCGCTCGAGCGGGCTCCGCAACGGCTCGGGATCGCTGCTGCGCCGGCCGAGCGCCCAGCTCGACTCCCCCCGGCGCGTCACCAGCGCCATCTCGCCCGGCCAGGGTCGGCCCGGGGGCAGCGGATCGCCGACCTGCAGCTCGACGATCCGCCGGATCACCTCTCCGTGAGAGACCACGAGCACCGACGCGAAGCCCGAGCGCCGCAGCCGGTCGAGCGCGGACGACACCCGCGCGCGAAACGAGGCGAGCGACTCGCCGCGCGGAAAGGAGAAGCTCGCGCCGTCGTTCTGCCAATCCGCGAAGGCGATCGGATCCGTCTTCTCGATCTCGGCGAGGGTGAGCCCGTGCCAGCGGCCGTAGAGCGGCGGGCCGAGGTCGGCGACGAGCCGCACGGGTGCGCCGCGCGAGAGGATCGCGGCCGCTTCGGCGGCGCGCAGGACCGGGCTCGCGACGACGGCGTCCGCCCACTCCCAGTGACGGCGCAGCTCACGCATGCGCCGTCGTCCGCCGTCGTCGAGCGGCGCCGGGTCCGCGCCCCGAAGGACGGGCGCCCGCTCGGGGCCGAGGCCGTCTCCGGGTCTCACGAGCACGAGCCGCTGCAAGCGGGAACGCACGGTTCGACTCAGCAGCGCGCGGCCAGGGCGAGATTCGCAGCGACGAACCTCCAGCTCACCAGGTGATGGAGGAAGCCGCGGACGTAGCTGCTCCGCCCGCGCGGCGAGCCACCGTCGTACGCGTGCGCGCCGACGTCGAGCGCAAGGAGCGGCACGGAGCCGTGCCGCAGCGGCGTGTCCTGCTCGCCGCCGCGCTGAACGAGAAGCTGGCCATGCCGATCCCACACCAGCCAGGCAAAGCCGGACTCGGGACCGCCGTTCGCCGCGTCGGCGAAGCGCTGCTCGAAGTCCTCGAGTGAGCCGAACGCCTTCTCGAGGATTTCGAGCAACGCGCGCGGCGGGCGGCCGCCGCCGCCGGGCCGCATGCCGCGCCAGTAGAAATTTTGGTTCCAGAGCTGCGCCACGACGCCGAACAGCTCACCATCAGCGGTGCGGATCAGGTCTTCCATGCTCCGTGTGGCCTCGGGCCTGCCGCGGACGATCGTCTGGAGCTTCTCGAGCAAGCCCGTGTGGTGGCTCTCGTAGTGCATGGTCACGGTCTTTGCGCTGAGGTGCGGAGCCAGCGCATCCATCGCATAGGGCAGCGGTGCAGCTTCGATCCTCACGGCTCCTCCGGCCGGTGCGGCCGGGGGACAGCACAGCAAAGGGCGTGCCTGCTCGACGTCGCCGCTGCGGCCCCGGCGCGCCGGCCCGCCGGGCCTTTTGTAGAAGCTGCTGCGCGGCGCTCCGGAGGTGACTCGTCGGCCCAGCCGGTTATGCTCCGCGCCGGCTTTTCCCCCAGACCCACCGGACCGCGATCTCCGACGGAGGACCGATGCCGAGCGAGCTCGCGCCCGCGCTGCGTACCCAGATCGAGAACACCATCCGCGGCCTGACCATCGACGCGGTCGAGGCGGCCGGGATCGGGCATCTCGGCGCGCCGATGGGCCTCGCGCGCCCGGTGTTCCACCTGTGGAACCAGTACCTGCGCTTCGACCCGAGCGACCCGGCCTGGCCGCTGCGCGACCGCTTCGTGCTCTCGGCCGGCCACGCCTCGATGCTGCTCTACTCGCTGCTCCACCTGTTCGGCTACGGGCTCCCGCTCGACGAGATCCGGAAGTTCCGCCAGCTGCACTCGAAGACGCCGGGGCATCCCGAGCGCGGCGAGACGCCCGGCGTCGAGATGACGACCGGCCCGCTCGGCCAGGGCTTCGGCCACGCGATCGGCATGGCGCTCGCCGGGAAGGCGACGCGCGCGCGCTTCGGCAGGAATGGCGAAGGCCCGGGCCGGCACCGCGTCTACGTCGTCGCCAGCGACGGCGATCTGATGGAAGGCCTCTCCTACGAGAGCGCGTCGCTCGCGGGGCACTGGAAGCTCGACAACCTCGTCGTGCTCTACGACGACAACCACGTCACCATCGACGGCCCGACGGCGTGGACCTTCACGGAGGACGTGCCGGCGCGCTTCCGCGCGCAGGGCTGGCACGTCGAGTCGATCGACAGCGAGGACGTCGCCGCGCTCGACGCGCGCGCTCGCGGCGGCGCGCGGCTCCGGGCGGCCGGCGCTGATCGCGACGCGCACCACGATCGGCTACGGCAGCCCGTGGGCCGGCCAGTCCAAGGTGCACGGCGGCCCGTTCGGCCCCGAGGTGGTGAAGGCGACCAAGCAGAAGCTCGGCATCCCCGAGTCGCCGACCTTCCTCGTCCCCGACGCGGTGCGCGCGTACTGCGCGGAGCGCGGTGCCGCGAAGCGGGCGGAGCGGGCTGCGCTCGACGCGAAGCTCGCGAGCTGGCGCGGCGCGCACGCCGACGCAGCGCAGGGCTGGGACGCGGCGCGCTCGCGCGCGGTGCCGGCCGACTTCGTGGCGAAGCTCGTCGACGGCCTCGAGGGCAAGGCCGACGCGACGCGCAAGCACTCCGGCACGGCGCTCGGCCGGATCGCGGCGCTCGCGCCCGGGCTCCTGCTCGGCGGCTCCGCCGATCTCGCCGGCTCGAACAACACCACCGTCGCGGGCACCGGTTTCATCGGGGAGGGCGACGACCCCTTCGCCGGCGGCAACGTCCACTTCGGCGTGCGCGAGCACGCGATGGCCGCGATCACGAACGGCATCGCGCTCGACGGCACGTTCGTCGGCTACGGCGGCACGTTCCTGGTGTTCAGCGACTACATGCGGCCGTCGCTGCGGCTCGCGGCGCTGATGCGCGCGCGCTCGACCTTCGTCTTCACGCACGACTCGATCTTCGTCGGCGAGGACGGCCCGACCCACCAGCCGATCGAGCAGCTCGACGCGCTGCGCGCGATCCCCGGCCTCACCGTGATCCGCCCGGCCGACGCCGTGGAGACGGCGCTCGCATGGGCGTGGATCGTGACGCAGGCGCGCGGGCCGGTGGCGCTGGCGCTCACGCGCCAGACGGTTCCCGCGCTGAAGCGCGAAGGGGCGCTCTCGCTCGAGCTCGTGGCGCGCGGCGCGTACACGGTGCGCGACACGGCGGGCGCAGCCGGACGTGGTGCTCGTGGCGTCGGGCTCGGAGGTGTCGCTCGCCTGCGAGGCGGCGGCGCTGCTGTCGAGCGACGGCGTGTCGGCGCGCGTGGTGTCGGTGCCCAGCCTCGAGCTGTTCGCGGCGCAGCCGGCCGCGTACCGCGACCAGCTGGTGCCGAGCGGGCTGCCCGCCGTGGCCGTCGAGGCCGCGCGCGGCGAGAGCTTCCGCGGGCTCGTGGGCCGCGAGGGCCTCGTCTACGGCATCGAGCGCTTCGGCGCCTCGGCGCCCTACAAGAAGCTGGCCGAGTACTTCGGCTTCACCGCCGACGCGCTCGCAAAGCGCGTGCGCGAGCACCTGCGGAGCTGAGCGTCACGGACGGGGGCGCGCCACCGGATCGCCCTGCATGTAGTCGGTCGGCGTCTCGACGCGCGCGACTCCCGCGTCCTGCGCGGCGAGCGCGACGGCGCGCGCCACCGCCCGATGCACGTCGCGGCGCAGCGGATTCGGCACCAGCTCGTTCGGGCCCGCGAGCGAGGCGATCGTGCGCGCCGCCGCCACGTACATCTCGCGGGTGATGCGGCGCGCGCGCGTGTCGAGCGCGGCGCGCAGGATGCCCGGGAAGCCGAGCAGGTTGTTGACGGAGCGCCCGTCCGCCGCGAAGGCCGCGCCCGCAGCGAGCGCCGCCTCCGGGGCGATCTCGGGGTGCGGGTTGGTGAGTGCGAGGATGCCCTGTCCCTTCCGCACCTGTTCGGGCCGGATCAGCCCGGCCCTGCCCGACACCGCGATCACCACGTCCGCGCGCTGCATCAACGTGTCGAGGTCCGCGACGATCTCGCCGCCGCTCTTGCGCAGCCGCTCCTGGGCGCCGGGGCTCGGGTCGAAGCCCAGCACCGGCCGCTCGCTCGCGCCCTGGATCATCCGCGCGATGGCCGTGCCCGCTGCGCCGAGCCCGAGCACACCCACCCGCGCCTTCGCGAGGTCGAGCTTGGCGCGCGTCATCGCATTCGTGATGGCGGCGAGCGCGGCCACGGCGGTGCCGTGCTGGTCGTCGTGCAGTACCGGCATCTCGAGCTCGGCCACCAGCCTCTCTTCCACGTGGAAGCACGCCGGCGACTCGATGTCCTCGAGCTGGATCGCGCCGAAGCCATGGGCGAAGCGCTTCACCGTCTCCACGATCGCGTCGGGGTCGCGTTCGGCCAGCACGATCGGCCACGCCGAGATGCCGACGAACTGGTGGAGCAGGGCAGCCTTGCCTTCCATCACGGGCAGCGACGCGATCGGTCCGACGTTGCCGAGGCCGAGGACGCGCGTGCCGTTCGTCACGATCGCCACCGACTTCCCGCGCGTGGTGAACACGTAGGAATCGTCGGGGTTGGCCACGATCGACTGCACCACCTCGGCCACACCCGGCGTATACACGCGGCGCAGGTCGTGGATGCTCTGCACGGGGTGCGTCGCGCGGATCTCGAGCTTGCCGTCGATGTGCAGCTCGTGGACGTCGTCGATCACCTCGAGCAGCTCGACGTGAGCCGTGTCGCGCACGGCCTGGAGGACGCCCTCGAGCTCCTCGAGGTCTTCGATCAGCACGTCGAGGTCGCGCTCGATGTGGTCGGGGCCGAGCCAGACGGTGCGGATGTCGCCGAGGTTCGCGCCCGCAGCCCCGATCGCGCTGGCGAGGCGGCCGAGCACTCCAGGCCGATGCTCGTTGCGGACGCGCAGGGTGCGCAGCAGGCGGTCGCTCATGCGGCGCGGAACATAACGATGAGGCTCCCCGGGGTCAGCCTCACGCCGCCCGCATCCGGCGGCGCCCGACCTCGTCGCCCGTCGCGGCGTAACAAGTCGATGACGCTCGGCGCGGTCAGCCTCACGCCGCCCGCATCCGGCGACGCCCGACCTCGTCGCCCGTCGCGGCGTAACAAGTCGATGACGCTCGGCGCGGTCAGCCTCACGCCGCCCGCATCCGGCGGCGCCCGACCTCGTCGCCCGTCGCGGCGTAACAAGTCGATGACGCTCGGCGCGGTCAGCCTCACGCCGCCCGCATCCGGCGGCGCCCGACCTCGTCGCCCGTCGCGGCGTAACAAGTTGGCGCAAGGTCTGGCCGCGTGATACCGATACGGACCCTCGGAGGTCATCCCGTGGAGTTCTCGCCGCTCGCGACCGTGGGTTGGAGCGCGGCCGCCGTCGTCGTCGCGTGCTGGCTCACCGTCTCCTTCTCGGCGCCGGGGCGGACGCGGCTGCGCGCGGGCTGGCTCGGCGCCACCGCGATGTACGTGGCCTTCCTCTGCCTGTTCCTCTCGATGTTCCTGCGCGCGCGCGGCAGCGACAGCCTGGCCGGCATGATCGGCTCCGGCTTCCTGCTCGCGTTCTTCTCCGCGGGCTTCGTGATCGCGGCGCAGCGCACGCTGCGCGTGATCGCGGGCAAGAGCGTCGGCAAGGTCGAGTCCGCCACGCACTGAGCCGTGCCCGGCTCAGCCCCGCGGCAGCCCCAGCACCTTCTCCGCGATGATGTTGCGCTGGATCTCCGAGGAGCCGGCGGAGATCGTGCCGCCGAACGTGGAGAAGTACAGCTCGAGCGGCGTCCAGCCCTGGAAGAAGGGCGCCTGCGGCGAGGTGTCGAGGCCGCCCGCGCCCTCGATCTCCGCCGCGACGAGCGCGAGGCGTTGCCCCGCTTCGCTGCTCATCACCTTCATCAGCGCCTGCTCGGGCGCGGTGCCGCCGCGCACGAGCTTCGCGAAGCCGCGGTAGCCGAGGCAGCGCGCCGCCTGCGCGTCCGCCCAGCAGCGCACGATCTGATCCACGCTCGCCGCACGCTCGGTCGGGCCCATGCGCTCGAGCGCGCGCGGCGCGGCTTCGAGCAGCCGCCCCGCCGCCTCCTGGAGTCGGAGCACCGACGACAGCCACACCATGCCGCGCTCGTGGGCGAGCGATCCGTTCGCCAGCGCCCAGCCGTCGTTGAGGCGTCCCACGAGCTGGCTCGCGGGCACCTCGACGTCGCTGAAGAAGACTTCGTTCAGGTCGGGATGATGCCTGCCCACGATCTCGGGCAGCGGCCGCACGCGGACGCCGGGCCGATCCATCTCGACCAGCAGCACGCTGATCCCGCGGTGCTTCGGCGCGTCGGGGTCGGTGCGGCAGAACAGGAAGCAGAAGTCCGCGAAGTTGGCGCCCGACGTCCAGACCTTCTGTCCGTTCACGACGAAGCGATCGCCGACGTGCTCCGCGCGGGTCGAGAGCGCGGCGAGGTCGCTGCCCGCGCCGGGCTCGCTCATGCCGAGGCAGCCCGAGCGCTCGCCGCGCAGGACGGGCAGCGCGTAGTCGCGCACCTGCTCGGGCGTGCCGTAGTCGAGGATCGACGGCGCGATGATGCCGAGGCCCTGCGGGTTGGTGGTGCGCGGGACGCCGGCGCGGGACATCTCCTCGAGATACACGAGCTGCTCGACCGGGCCGGCGTTGCGGCCGCCCAGCTCGGGCGGCCAGCCCGGCACGAGCCAGCCCGCGTCGAAGAGGCGCTTTGCAAAGCGGCGCGCCCAGTCGGGCACGTGCGCGCTCGAGCGCGCCGGGTCGGCGGCCATCTCCGCCGCGCTCGGGCGGTTCGCCGCGAGCCAGCTCGTGAACTCGCGCCGGAACGCCTCGACCTCGGGAGCGAACGAGAGCCTCATGCGCGGACCAGGCCGAGCTGGCGCGCGAGCGCCTCGCGCTGCGCGGCGGCGCTGCCGAGCAGCGCGTCGCCCACCTTCGCCCGCTTCAGGAACAGGTGGAGGTCGTGCTCCCACGTGAAGCCGATGCCGCCGTGGAGCTGGAGCCCTTCCGAGACGGCGAGCCGCTGGCAGTCGCCCGCCGCAGCCTTCGCGAGCGCTGCGGCTTCGGCGCGCCGCGGGTCGTCCTCCGCGAGCGTGAGGGCCGCGAAGTAGCCGAGCGCGGTGGCGCGCTCGACCGCGAGATAGAGGTCGGCGAGCCGGTGCTTGAGCGCCTGGAACGAGCCGATCGGCCGGTCGTACTGGCGGCGCTGCTTCGCGTACTCGAGCGTCGACTCGAAGATGCGGCGGCAGGTGCCTACCGTCGCGAGCGCGAGCGCGACGGTCGCCACCTCCAGCGCGCGCGCGACCGCCGCCGCGACGCCGGGCCCCGGCGCGAGCAGCACGCGCTCGGCGGGCACGCGCACGCCGTCGAGCGCGAGGTCCGCGAGCGCGAGCGTGGGGTCGATGAGCGTGCGCGGCGTCGCCTTCGCGGCGCCGCCGGGCACGAGGAAGACGCCGAGCTCGCCGGCTTCGCTGCGCGCGACCACGGCGATCTCGTCGGCCGTGGCGCCGTCGAACACGGCGCTCTTCTGGCCCCTCAGCTCGAAGCCGTCGCCGTCGCGGCGCGCGCGGCACGCGATCGCGCCGAGCTCCCAGCGATCGCCCTCAGCGAGCGCGACGGCACCGGTGAGCTCTCCGGCTGCGATCCGCGGCAGCGTCGCCGCCGCGAGCGGCGCGGCACCCGCCTCCTGGAGCAGGGGCGCGAGCTGCGTCGCGGTCGCGAGGAACGGCCCGGGCGCCACGGCCCGGCCCAGCTCCTCGGCCACCAGGCCGAGCTCGACCGCGCCGAGGCCGAGCCCGCCGTGCGCCTCGTCGATGGCCAGCGCGGGCCAGGCGAGCGCGACCATCTGCTGCCAGAGCGCGGTGCCGCTCTCGCCCCGCTCGTGGACGGCGCGCGGCAGCGCGGGCGGGCAGGCGTCTTCGAGCACGCGGCGCACGCTGGCCTGCAGCTCGCGCTGGTCGTCGGAAAGCTCTAGATCCATCGGGGCCGGACGGTATCAGCGGCAGTCGTGCGATGCCGCCCGGCGGCAGCCGCTCTACGGATCAGGGCTTGACGCTATAGAAGCCAGCGGGATCGAACAGCGCCTCGGGCAGCTGCTCGAGGAGGTACACGTTGCTCAAGCTCAGCTCCGTGCTCGTCCCCGTGCGTCGGTTCTCCATGGTGTAGCCGAGCATGAGCCACCACGGTTCGATGGAGACCAGCGTCGAGATATCCGCCTCGAGCACCTTCTTCGGCTCGCTGCTGACGACGAAGAACTCCGACTTGAGCAGGGTGCAGGTGGCTTGATCGACGTACGACTTGATGCGCGTGTACGCGGACGCCTGCATGTCGGTCGCCACGTCGAGTACGAATGCGGCGCGCTCGAAGACCTTTTCGTCGGCAAGCCGTTTGGTCTTGCCGCCCTCGGCGAGGGCCTGGATCTGCTCGACATCGGCATAGGTGAAGTCCGTCCCGAAGAGAGATCCCTTCTGATCTCCTGTCACCCGCTCTGAGCGCGGCCGAGTGCGGGCATGTACAGGTACACCTCGTCTCCCTCCGGCTTGGAGATGGCGAGGTACGCCGCGCCCGCGAACTCGGTGGGCTCGACGACACGAAGCACCGTGCGCGGCGCTGCTCCGTCCTTCGCTGGCTTCCAGAACAGCTTCATGCGGAGCTTCTGGGAATTGCCCTCGCGATCGACCGATCGCAACTCGATCTCCGACGCTCCCAGTTCTCCATACTCACCTCTCTGGTGGGGGGCGATGAGGTCGTGGACGATCGCGTAGCCGTCTCGCCGGATGCGGGTCCGGACGTCGTCGAGATCGAAGCGCGTCGGATCGACGCTCTCGGGTGTCGGCAGGGCGCGCACGGCCTCTTGATCGAGGGTGCCGGTCGCAGAGACGGCGGTGCCTGCGCGCGAGCTCATCGTGCCGGGATCGTACCACGGCCACGCGCGGGCGAGCGCTCCGGGGGCGGCTCGCACCACGAAGAGCTCGAACAGGAAGAGCGATGCGGCGACGTGGAAGGTGACCGGCTGACCTGATCCTCCTCGAGTGAAACCTGGCGGTGCTCAGGGATGGAGTGGTGGAGGGCCGGGCGACTCTCGGGAACATCATCTGATGGGGACGAGCTCGAACGTCGGCAACATGTTCAGCATGGCTGGGGCGGTGGCGCTCTTGCCATTCCTGCCCATGCTGCCGATCCAGATCCTGGTCAACAACTCCTCTACGACCTCTCGGAAGTGGCGATTCCCACTCGATGACGTCGACCCCGACACCACGCCGGTCACCGAGGTTGCGTAGAGCAGGGCGAGGAGCGGCTGCTCGTTCGTGAGCAGGTCGGCTCCGGCGGGATCGGCGTCGGGCGCGAGCGCGGCGCTCGAGCAGGCGGACGATTTTCCGCGCCACCTGACCGGCCACGCGGCCGACCTCGGCGCCGTCGGGGGGTGGCAGCGGGTAGAAGCGCAAGGCGCCGTCCAGTCCCGACGCGTTGACACCATCGAGCAGCCGTGATGTTGGACGTTCATGTGCGTGGGCGTCGCCGAGCGCTTCTCGAAGGTTGACGGCGGCGCCTGGGCGGAGGCGATGCCCGCCGCTGCCAGGCGACGGCGCAGCGCCGCGCACCCGCGCACCGACAGGCCGAGCACGGCGCTCGCGGCCGGGGCGTCGTAGGCCAGGCGATAGCGCAGGCCCAAGGGCAGCGAGAGCACACTGCCGGATCGGGACCTCTTGGAAGAACGCGGTCCACCAGGTGGCGGCCGTGTCGGCCATGCGGCGCCCGCCGCAGGATGGACGGAACCCGCGACCCTTGCAGGAGAAGGCGACCACGCGGTCGAGTCCGCACTCGTCGCAGTGCACGCGCACGAAGCCGTAGGCAAGGATGCCGCACGCAGGAAGAAGGCCCGGAGCTCGCGCTCGACGAAGTGCGGTACGGGCCGCTCGCGAGCGTGTGCCCTTGCTAGGAATGTCTCGAGCTCCGCCTGCACCGTCTAGTACGGTCCTCGGGACGGTGCGGTGCGTAACGGACCGCTTCGATGCCGCCGGAGGTCGCATGCGGATGGAGAAGAGCCGGTGCTCCGAAGCCATCCGCCGAGCGCTTGCGAGCTTCGTTCTCATCGGTCCCCTCGATCGCGCGTCCGACGCCTCGTCAAGGAGCACCGACCGCCCTACGCTTCTGCGCACGTTCCGTTCGGATCCAAGAGGGCCGCGCTCGGCGCCTGGTCTCAGTGGTAGTCGTGCGACGCCGGCACTTTGCCCGAAGCCAGCGGCCGCACCTCCCGCACCCGCACGTGGATCACGCCGTCGACGTTCTGCACCGGGCCGGCGATCTCGAGCAGCGGCGCGGCATGGAGCGGGCCGCGCAGCCGCTCGAACTGGTCGGGCGTGAAGACGCCGTTGGCGGTGCCGGTCTCGTCCTCGAGCGTGACGAAGCAGAAGCCCTTCGCGGAGCCGGGGCGCTGGCGCACGATCACGTGGCCGGCCACGCGCACGAAGCGCCCGTTCGGCGCCTCGCGCAGCTCTCGCGTCGAGAGCACGCCGCGCTGGCGAAGCTCGGGCCGGAGATGCGCCATCACGTGCGGCCCCGTGGTGAGGCCGGTGCTGCGGTAGTCGGCGAGCGTGGTCTCGAGCGGGTCGAGCTCTTCGAGCGGGCTCTCCGCCTCGGCGCCGGGCGGCGGGACGCCGGCGAAGAGCGAGCGCGGGTCGCGCTCGAGCGCGCCCACCTGCCAGAGCGCCGAGCGCCGCTCCGCCGCGCGCGGATCGATCCCCGCGAGCGCGCCCGCCTCCGCCAGCGCCTCGAGCTCGTTCCGCTTCGGCGCCGCGCGCGCCGCGAAGTCGGCGAGTGATGCGAAGGGCGCGCGGCGGCGTTCCTCCACCAATCGCACCCCGGTCTCGGCGGACAGCCCGCGCACGTAGCGAAGACCGATGCGAACCACCGGATCCGCAAGCGAAGCGCGCAGCGAGCCCGCGCGAGGCTTTGCCTCGCGTGAGGCGAGCGAAGTCATCGAACCTGGAGCGGAGGCATGCGCCTGGCCCGACCCTCCACCTTCCAGCGTGCATTCCATTCCGACCGCGTCACGTCGATCGGCAGCACGACGACGCCGTGTCTCTGCGCATCCTTGACGAGCGTGGCCGGGCTGTAGAAGCCGAGCGGGAAGGCGTTCAGCATCCCGGCCAGGAACGCCGCCGGGTGGTGCGCGCGCAGGTACGCCGAGGCGTAGGCGATCAGCGCGAACGAGGCGGAGTGCGACTCCGGGAAGCCGTAGAGCGCGAACGAGGTGATGCCGCGGACGATCTCGTCCTGCGCCGCGCCGGTGATGCCGCGCTCGGCCATGCCGCTGCGCAGGCGCGCCTCGATCTGCTCCATGCGTTCCACCGAGCGCTTGAAGCCCATCGCGCGGCGCAGCTCCTCCGCTTCGCCGCCCGTGAAGCCGGCGGCCACCATCGCGAGGCGCAGCAGCTGCTCCTGGAAGATCGGGACGCCGAGCGTGCGCGCGAGGATCGGCTCGAGCGAGGGATGCGGGTAGACGACGGCCTCGCGGCCGGCGCGGCGGTTCAGGTACGGGTGCACCATCTGGCCCACGATCGGCCCGGGCCGGATGATCGCGATCTCGACCACGAGGTCGTAGAAGTTCGCGGGCTTCATGCGCGGCAGCGTCGCCATCTGCGCACGGCTCTCGATCTGGAACACGCCGACGGTGTCGGCGCGTTGGATCATCCCGTACGTCTTCTCGTCGTCGGGCGGCAGGTGCGCGAGATCGATCTCGACGCCCTCGTGCGCGCGGATCAGCGGCAGCGTCTGCTCGAGCGCGTCGAGCATGCCGAGGCCGAGGAGATCGATCTTGATCAGGCCGAGATCGGCGCAGTCGTCCTTGTCCCACTGGAGCACGAGCCGGCCGGGCATCGCGGCCGGCTCGATCGGCACCACCTCGTCGAGACGACCGGCCGCGATCACGAGCCCACCGGTGTGCTGGCCGAGGTGGCGCGGCAGCCCCTGCACCTGACCGGCGAGCTCGAGCAGCAGCTGGATGCGGGGCGCGTCCGGATCGACGCCGGCGGCGCGCAGCATCGCCGTGACGTCGTCGAGGTCTTCGCGGAAGCGCAGCTGGTGCAGATGCTTCGCGATGCGCCCCTGCTGCTCCTCCGCCATGCCGAGCACCTTGCCCATCTCGCGGAAGGCCGAGCGCGTGCGGTAGGTGATGACGGTGGCGGTCATGCCGACGCCGTGCGGGCCGTAGCGCTCGTAGACGTACTGGATCGTCTTCTCGCGCTGGTCGCCCGAGGGCAGGTCGAGGTCGATGTCGGGCCACTCGCCGCGCTCCTCGGACAGGAAGCGCTCGAACAGCAGCTCCATGCCGACGGGATCGACGGCGGTGATCTCGAGCGCGTAGCAGACTGCGCTGTTCGCGGCCGAGCCGCGGCCCTGGCACAGGATGCCCTGCTCGCGCGCAAAGCGGGCGATGTCCCAGACGATCAGGAAGTAGCCGGCGAGGTCGAGCTTCTCGATCACCGCGAGCTCGTGCTCGAGCTGCGCGCGGACGCGCGGCGCGAGCTTCGCCCCGTAGCGATGGCGCGCGCCCGCGAGCGTGAGCTGGCGCAGCCGCGCGGCCTGCGTCTCGCCCGGCGCGGTGGGGAAGGTGGGGAAGCGGTAGCCGAGGTCCCCGAGCCCGAAGGCGCAGCGCTCGGTGATGGCGCGCGTGGCGGCAACCCAGCCCGGTCGGTCGGCGAAGCGCGCGGCCATGTCCGCGGGTCGGCGCAGCGTGCGCTCGGCGTTGGGCAGCAAGAGGCGCCCGGCGCGATCGAGCGTGGTGTGATGGCGCAGGCACGCGAAGGCGTCGAGCAGCTTCTTGCCCGCGGGCTTCGCCGCGCGTACGTCGCCGCAGGCGACGATGCCGAGGCCGAGCGACTCGGCCAGCGCCACGGCGCGCCGCGTCTCCGCCTCGAGCGCGCGATGCCGGCTGCGCGCGACGGCGAGGTACGTGCGCCCCGGGCCGAAGACGCCGAGCGCGCGGTCGAGCCAAGGCCCAGACCAGGGCCCAGAGGCAGGAGGGTCGGGTCGGGCGCATGCCTCCGCTCCATGGCTCGCACGATCCCAGACAGCGTCTTGTGACCTGGGTGAGATCGGAACGAGGCGGTCAGGCGAGGTTCCCTGCTGCGCTTTACTTCCGCTCCAGCACGCGCCCGACCCTCCGCGAAGCGCTGTGGTCGTCGGATGTTCCACGGGGATCAGCGCAACGAGGCCGCGCGCGTGCGCCTCGAGCTCGTCCCACGAGACGCGGGCTTCTCCCTTCGGGGCGTTGCCCTGCGCGACGGTCAGCAGGCGAGCGAGGTTGCGGTAGCCCTCGCGCGACTCGACCAGCAGCTGGAGCGGGCGGCCCGCGGCGTCCGAGAGCTCGGCGCCCACGAGCGCGCGGAGGCCGACGCGCTGCGCCGCCGCGTGGAAGCGCGGGATGCCGTAGAGCCCGTCGCGGTCGGCGAGTGCGAGGGCCGCGTGGCCCAGCTCGGCCGCGCGCTCGGCCAGATCCTCGGGGTTGCTGGCCCCGTCCAGGAACGAGAAGGCGCTCCGCGCGCGGAGCTCGACGTAGTCGCCGGGCATCGGCGGCTCGACCGGCGGGGGGTGCCGGCCGAGCCGCTAGGCGGGCCGCCGTCTCTTCACCGGGCTCCAGCTGGCCGCCACCCGGTTTCGCCCACTCGAAAAGGTCGTGCTCGTGAAGGTCATGAAGGCTCCTCGAAGAAGGAGCTGCAGCCTAGGGCGAAAAAAAAACGAAATCAAGCCGGCGCTCAGCGCGACAGCGGTCTCCGCCACACCAGACCGAGCAGCCCGGCGAGCGCGAGGCCCGCGAACACCGCCCCGCACCGGAACGTGGCCGCCGAGCCCAGGCGATCCCACAAGCCGCCGGCGAGCAGGCTCGCCAGGAACAGCGCCACGCCCGAGGCGAGGTTGAACAAGCCGAACGCCGTGCCGCGCAGGTTGCCGGGCGCGGTGTCCGCGACCAGCGCCGCGAACAAGCCCTGCGTGAGCCCCATGTGCAGACCCCAGAGCCCCGCGCCCGTGAGCGCCCCGGCGATGCTCCCGAACCGCGCGAGCACGAGATCCGCAGCGATCAGTGCCGCGAGCCCGGCCGAGAGCACGAGCCGGCGATCCATCCGATCGGAGAGGCCTCCGGCGGGCGTGGCCACGGCGGCGTAGACGAGATTCATCACGATCATCACCACCGGCACGAGCGCGAGCGGCAGGCCTGCCTCCCGTGCGCGCAGCACCAGGAACGCCTCGCTGAAGCGGCCGAGCGCGAAGACCAGGCCGATGCCGACCACGATCCAGAACGGGGCGGCGAGCGTTCGCAGCTCGCGGGCGCGTGAGGCGCAGGGGCTCCGCAGCCGCTCGAGCCGGGCGGCGCGGCTCTTCGACGCCGAGCACGAGCAGCGCCACGGCGATGACGCCCGGCACGATGGCGACGGCGAAGACCGCGCGCAGGTTGCCGCCGAGCGCGGCCAGGAGCACGATCGCCGAGCAGCGGCCCCGCGAACGCCGCCGACCGTGTCGAGCGCCTGGCGGAGGCCGTACGCGGCGCCCCGCGCCGCCGCTGGGCGTGACGTCCGCGACCAGGGCGTCGCGAGGCGCGCCGCGGATGCCCTTGCCGACGCGGTCGACGAAGCGCGCGGCGAGCACCTCGAACGGCGTGACCGCGAGCGCGAAGACGGGCTTGGTCGAGCGCGCCGAGCCCGTAGCCGACGACCGCCAGGAGCTTGCGCCGGCCGAACCAGTCGCTGATCGCGCCCGAGAAGACCTTCGTCACCGACGCCGTCCCCTCGGCGATGCCCTCGATCAAGCCGACCAGCGCGGCGCTCGCGCCGAGCGTCGAGACGAGGAACACGGGGAGGAACGCGTGGATCATCTCGGAGGAGATGTCCATGAACAGCGAGACGAAGCCGAGCGTCCAGACCGCGCGCGGAACGGCGCGCCAACCGCTCGGAGAGGAGGGGTCCACGCGGCCAGGCTCAGGCGGCGCCGGCCGCGAGCCTCTCCGCCTCGTCGACCAGCTCCGCCAGCACGGCGAGTCCGCCGTCCCAGAAGCGGGGGTCGGTGACGTCGAGGCCGAGCTTCGCGAGCAGGGCGGCGGGCGTATCCGAGCCGCCGGCGCGCAGCAGCGCGAGGTAGCGCGGCACGAAGGCCGCGCCCTCTTCGTCGTAGCGCCGCAGCAGCGCCAGCACGAGCAGCTCGCCGAACGCGTACGCGTAGCAGTAGAACGGCGAGTGGACGAAGTGCGGGATGTAGAGCCACCACCAGGCGTAGTCGTCCGTCAGCCGGACTGCGTCGCCGTGCATCGGCGCGTTCGCCTCGAGCCAGAGCGCGTTGATGCGCTCGATCGGAAGCTCGCCCTCGGCGCGGCGCGCCGCGTGCAGCTTCTCCTCGAAGCGCGTCATCACCACCTGGCGGAACACGGTCGCGAAGGCGTCCTCGAGCTTCCCGCAGAGCAGCGCGAGCCGCGTCTTCGGGTCGCTCTCCTCGCGCAGCAGGCGGCGGAACACCAGCATCTCGCCGAACACGCTCGCGGTCTCGGCCAACGTGAGCGGCGTGTCCTGCTCGAACAGGCCCTGCTCGCGCGCGAGCGACTGGTGGACGCCGTGGCCGAGCTCGTGCGCCACCGTCATCACGTCGCGCATGCGTGCCGGTGTAGTTCAGGAACACGTAGGGATGCACGCTCGGCACCGTCGAGGCCGAGAACGCCCCGCCGCGCTTGCCGGGCCGCAGCTCGGCGTCGATCCAGCGGCGCTCGAAGAAGCGCCCGGCGAGACCCGGCCAGCTCGGGCGAGAAGTCGCGATACGCGTCGAGCACGATGCGGCGCGCGCTGGCGAAGTCGATGCGGGCGCGCGCCTCGCCGATCGGCGCGTAGCGGTCGTAGTCGAGCAGCGTGTCGAGGCCGAGCAGGCGAGCCTTCAGCCGGTAGTAGCGCTGCACGAGCGGGAAGGCGCGCTCGCACGCGCCGAGCAGCGCCTCGACGCTCGCGGCGTCGATCTCGTTCGACAGATGCCGGGCGGCCAGCGGGTTCGGGTACGCCCGCATCCGATCCTCGGTGGCCTTGCTCTGCACCAGGGTGTTGAAGACGAAGGCGAGGATGCGCGAGTGCTGCTTCAGGCCTTCCGTGAGGCCCGCGGCCGCGGCGCGTCGATGCTCGCGATCGGCGTCGTAGAGCAGCGTCAGCGTCTCCTCCTCGGAGAGCTCCTTCGTCTCGCCGTCGCTCGTCACGCGGAAGCGCGCGGCGGCGAGGATCTCGTCGAACAAGCGGCTCCAGGCGCGCTCGCCCGTGTTCGCGAGCTCCTCGAGGATGCGCTCCTCCGGCTCGGACAGGACGTGCGGCCGGTAGCGGCGCATCGCTGCGAGCAGGTGCCGGCGCCTTGCGAGCGCGGGCTCGGCGAGCAGTGCCGCCGCGCGCGCCTCGTCGAGCCCCACCCACTCGAGCTGGAAGAAGACCACGGCGTTCTGGACGGCGCTGCCGCGCTCCTGCACGCGCTGGAGCAGCGCGCCGTTCGCGGGGGCCGCGGTGTCGGCTGCGAAGCGGAGCGAGGCGTAGGCGCCGGCGCGACCGGGCGGCTCGAGCAGCGCTTCGAGCTCGTCGAGCGCGGCGGCCAGCTCCTTGGCCGCGAGCGACGCGACGCGGCCGCGGTAGCGCTCGGCGAAGCGCGCGGCCGCGGCCTCCGCCGCATCGAGGTCGCGCTCGATCGCCGGCTCGGCGGGCTCGGCATAGAGGTCGGAGAGGTCCCAGCGCACGCCGGCCGCGAGGCCGGCGGAAGAGTCGGTGGTGGTGTCGGTCATGAGGGTGCCCAGGCTAGTGACTCCGCTCGCCCGCGGCTCGCTGCGCGCCCGGAGGAACCGGCCGCACTTTGGGCTCCGCTCGCTTCGCTCGCTGCGCGCCCGGAGGAACCGGCCGCACTTTGGGCTCCGCTCGCTTCGCTCGCTGCGCGCCCGGAGGAACCGGGCTTGCGGCGGTAAGCTGCGGTCGTGCAGCGCGTGATCCTCCATGCCGACATGGACGCGTTCTACGCGTCCATCGAGCAGCGCGACCGGCCGGAGCTGCGCGGCAGGCCGGTGATGGTCGGCGGTACCGGCAACCGCGGCGTGGTGTCGGCCGCGAGCTACGAGGCGCGCAAGTTCGGCGTGCGCTCGGCCATGCCCTCGGTGGAGGCGCGCCGGCTCTGCCCGGACGGCGTCTTCCTGCCGGGCGACATGGCGAAGTACGCGCGCGAGTCGCGCCGCATCTTCGGGATCTTCGGCCGCTTCACGCCCGCGGTCGAGGGGCTCTCGCTCGACGAGGCCTTCCTCGACCTGACCGGCAGCGAGCGCCTGCTCGGCCCTGCGGCGGACGTGGCGGAGCGGCTGCGGCGCGAGGTGCGCGCCGAGACGGGGCTCGCGGTGTCCGTCGGCATCGCGCCGGTGAAGATGGTGGCGAAGATCGCGAGCGACTCGGCCAAGCCGGACGGCCTGCTCGAGGTGAAGCCCGGCGAGGTGCGCGCCTTCCTCGATCCGCTGCCGATCGGCCGGCTCTGGGGCGTCGGGCCGGTGACGGAGGCGCGGCTGCGTGCGCGCGGGCGTGCGTACGATCGGCGACCTCGCGCGCGCGACTCCCGCTGCGCTGCGGCGCACGCTCGGCGACTGGGGGCTCGCGGCCGCGCGGCTCGCGCGCGGCGAGGACGTGCGCGACGTCGAGCCGTTTCGCGAGGCCGTCTCGATGAGCGAGGAGAACACCTTCGGCAGCGACGTCGCGGATCGCGCCACGCTCGAGGCGGCGATCCTCACGCACGCGGAGTCCGTGGCGCGGCGGCTGCGGCGCAGCGAGCTGCGCGCGCACACGGTCGTGCTGAAGCTGAAGCTCGCGCGGCGCGTCGCGACGGGGCCGCGCGGCTTCCCGCTGCTGACGCGCCACGCGACGCTCGCCGAGCCCACCGACGACGGGGAGCTGCTGGCGCAGACGGCGCGGGCGCTGCTTGCTGCGCGCGGAGCTGACCGAGCCGGTGCGGCTGGTCGGCGTCGGCGCCACGAACCTCGTGCCCGCGAATCCCGACCAGCTCGCGCTCTTCGACGGGGAGGGCGGCCGCGAGCGGCGCCGCCGCCTGAACCGCGCGCTCGACACGCTCGCGGAGCGCTACGGCTCGCGCATCGTGCGCCGCGCCGGCCAGGCCGACGTCGAACGCGCCGCCCCCTCGCTCCAGATCAAACGCGGCGAGCCGGAGCCGTAGCCGTCGTGGCTCCGTTCGCCTGCGGCTCACTGCGCGCTTCGCTTGCGCTAGTCGTACACGCCGTCGATCTCCCAGCGTTGGTGGAGCAGGTCGAGGCGTAGGCGCACGACCTGGCCGTCGTCGGTGGCGACGTCGTAGTGATCGAACGCGAAGCGCTCTTCGGGGGACCACCAGCGGCCGCTGGTCCGCCACGGGCCGGCCGCGCGCTCGACGCGGCCGTTCGCGAGCGCGCTCTCGAGCCACGCGGGCCGGCCGGCCGCCACACGCACGCGCGCCGGTAGCGGCGGGCGGAGCGCGCGCACGGCGAGCGTGTGACCCGCCGTGTGAGGCGGCCCTGGCGGCGGGCACGGGCCTGGCGCATGGAACGGCTCCACGCGAACCGCGCCGGGGTGATGGTCGTCGGCGACGGCGGGCGCGCCGACGCGCGAGGGGCCGACCAGCGCAGCGAGCTCCGCGAGTGTGCGCGCGAGCACGGCCGGCGCGGGACCTGCCGGACGGAAGAAGTCGAGCTGGTCGCCGCGCACGGCGCGCCCGACGCTGGCCACGGCGACGGACTCGACCGCGGCCGTGGGCGGCGCGGCCTCGAGCGCGAGCAGCGCGAGCCGCAGCGCGACGCGCAGGTCGAGCGTGGGTGCGGCCAGGCCCACGCGCCGCGCGTCGTGGCCACCGCCCTCGAGCCGCAGCGCAAGCTCGAGATCGCCGAAGGCGAGCCCGCGACACGCGAGACGCTCGGCGAGCCGGTCGAGCAGGCCGCGCAGCACGAAGCCGAGCGGCTCGAGCCGCTCGAGCGGCGCCTCGAGGTCGGTGGCCTCTTCGAGGCGGAGGTCCGACGGAACGGGCGGCGGAGGCGAGCGGTCCTCTCCGCGCGCGAGCGCGAGCAGCGCGCGGATGCCCGGGCCGAGCCGCGTCACGAGCGCGCGCTCGGGCAGGTGCAGCAGGTCGGCGACACGCCGCAGGCCGAGGCGCGAGAGCGCTTCCGCCTGTGCATCGTCGGGACAGAGCAGGTCGAGCGAAAGCGGCGCGAGGAAGGCGGCTTCGCCGCCCGGCGCGATCACGCGCACGTCGCCCGCGGCGCCGCCGTCGTACGCGAGCTGGCGGGCGGCGACCTGCGCCACGCTGCGCGACGACGCCAGCGCCACCCGCGCCGGGAGCCCGAGCCGGCGCGTGCGCTCGGCGAGCGCGCCGGCGAAGCCCGCCTCGGAGCGGAACAGCGCCGCCACGCCGCGCGCATCCACGAACACGGCGGCCTCCGCTGCGTGCGCGCCATTGCCCGGCGGCGCGTGCTCCGCGCGCGGTGAGGTGGAGAGAGCGGCGTCGAGCAGCGCATCGCGCGCCGCGCGATCGAGCGCCGGCGAGAGCACGCGCACCACGAGCGCCGCACAGGTCGCCCGGCCGTGCACCACGCTCGTGAGCGTGCGCACGCCGGCCCGCGCGGCTTCGGGCGAGACGGCCACGAGCTCGGCGCGCGGCCCCGGCCCGGCCGCGATCGCGAGCGGGCGCCCGGCGAGCTCGGGATGCGCGCGCAGCTCGGCGACGAGCGGCAGCGCAGGCACGAGCAGGCACGCGATGCGAGAAGACGTGACGGTGGGGGAGACCGACATCGCATGGTCAGGCGGCGTGCCGTCCGGTGCGCCACTGGACGGCGACGTCGGCGTGCGACGGGCCGGCGCGGCTCCGCACCAGCCGCACGCGACCATCGAGCCCGGCGAGCCAATCGGGCCCGCTCTCGAAGCGCGGCGTCGCGGCCTCGAGCTCGAGCGCGAGGTCGGCGAAGGTGCCCGCGAGCCGGTGGCGCGCGAGCAGCACCAGCGCGGCCGCCGCCGCCGCCGTGGCCTTGCGCAGCCGCGGCCAGGCCGAGGTCGGGATGCGCAACGCCGTCCCTTCGGCGGCGAGATCCAGCAGCACGAGCGGGAAGCCGCCCGCCTGGAGCACGTGCTCGACGCTGCGGAGCGCCTCGCCGACGCCCGGCGGGCGCACCCAGAGCACGCGCTCGAGGTCCACGCCGGCGCTCGCAGCGGAGGCGGCGTCGAAGACGTCGGGCTGGTCCACCACGACGGCGAGCTCGCCCTGCGCCGTGACGCGGGCGAGCAGCGCGAGCGCGAGCGAGGTGCGCCCGCAGCAGGACGGGCCCACCACCTCGCTCACGCGCCCGCGCGGGAAGCCGCCGCCGAGCGCGCGGTCGATCTCGGCGAGCCCGGTCGGGAAGCACGGGGCCGTGGGCGTCTCGGGCCCGCCGCGCGTGACGCGCGCGCCGAGATCCTGCAGCAAGGCTTCGAGGGGGAGGGGCATGGGGAAGACGATTTTCGTCTTTTGTTCGCCCCTGGTCAATCGAAAATGTGGCTCCTAGGACTCGATCACCGCCTCGAAGGTCTGGAGCTTCGGGTGCCCGCGCAGCACGCCCTCCGGCATGCGGGCCTGCTGGTGTGCCTTCCGGAACGACTCGGAGCGGGTCCAGGCCTCGAAGGCGGCGCGGCTCTCCCAGGTGGAGTGCGACAGGTACTGCCCCGAGCCGTCGCCGGCGCGCAGCAGCGCGAAGCGCAGGAAGCCCGGCACCTCGGCGAGGTACGTCTCGCGCTCGCGCCAGCGCGCCTCGAACTCCGCGCCGCGCGCCGGATCCACGTCGAACTGATTCATCGCAATGAAGATCGGCATGCTCTCTCCTTCGAGCGGCCTAGACTACTCGCCATGCGTTTCCTCCACACCATGCTGCGCGTGAAGGATCTCGACGAGTCGCTGCGCTTCTGGACCGATCACTTCGGCATGAAGCTGCTGCGGCGCAGGGACTACCCGGAGGGGAAGTTCACGCTCGCCTTCGTCGGCTACGGCGACGAATCGGACCACACCGTGCTCGAGCTCACCCACAACTGGGGCAAGAGCGACTACGTGCTGGGCGACCAGTTCGGGCACGTCGCGATCGGCGTGGACGACATCCATGGCGTCTGCGAGCGGCTGCGCGGCGCGGGCGTGCGTGTCACGCGCGAGCCGGGCCCGATGAAGCACGGCACCACCGTGATCGCGTTCGTCGAGGATCCGAACGGCTACAAGGTCGAGCTGATCCAGCGCTAGGTGCAAGCGGCGCGCTTCGCGCCGCGCGCAGTGAGCCCACGCGAGGCTTTGCCTCGCGTGAGGCGAACGGAGTCACGACAGCCGTACTCGTGGCTTCGGGATCCCTCGCTGTGGGCGTGCTGGGTCGCTCTCGTACGTCTAGTCCCGGATCCGCACGCGGCGCCCACGGAGCTCGAGCCGGCCGCTCGCGAAGAGCCGCACCGCCTCGGGGATCAGCTCGCGCTCGAGCGCCTGCACGCGCGCGGCCAGCGTCTCGGGGGTGTCGTCGTCCCGCACCGCGACGCTGCGCTGGAGCACGATCGGGCCGTGGTCGTACTCCTCGTCCACGAAGTGCACGGTCGCGCCGGTGACCTTCACGCCGGCGGCGAGCACGGCCTCGTGCACACGGCGCCCGTAGAAGCCCTTGCCCGAGAACGCGGGGATCAGCGCCGGGTGCACGTTCAGCGCGCGCCCCTCGTAGCGGCCGCGCAGCTCGAACGGAGACAGGAAGCCGAGACAGCAGCACGAGGTCGGGGTCGTGCCGCTCGAGCTCGGCGTGCAGCGCGTCGTTGAAGGATTTGGTGTCGCGGAACTGCTTGCGCGGCACCGCCACGGCCGGGACGCCGTGTCGGCTCGCGCGCGCGAGGCCGCCGGCGTCCGCCTTCGAAGCCAGCACCAGCACCACGCGCCCGGGCACCTCGCCGCGCTCGATGCAGGCGAGCAGATTCTCGAGGCTCGTCCCCTCGCCCGAGAGCAGCACGGCGACGCGGAGCGGCGTTCCGCTCAACGGGGCACCAGATTCGCGTGCACGCGACGCGTCGCGGGCGACTGGTTGAGCGTGTAGAAGTGGATGCCCGGCGCGCCGCGTGCGAGCAGCTCGCGGCACTGCCCCGTCGCCCACTCGACGCCGATCTCGAGCGCGCGCTCCTTGTCGGCCTCCGCGCTCGCGAGGGAGTGCTCGAGCTCGCGCGGCGTCTCGGAGGTCGGCGCGTTGCGCATCGCGCCGCGCAGGTTCTGCAGGCTCACGATCGGCATGATGCCCGGCACGATCGGCACCGTGATGCCGGCGGCCCGCGCCCGCTCCACGAAGTGGAAGTAGTGCCGGTTGTCGAGGAACAGCTGCGTGATCAGGAACTCGACGCCGGCGTCGAGCTTGTGCTTCAGGTTCGCGAGATCCGCCGCCGCGCTCGCCGCCTCCGGATGCACCTCCGGGTAGCAGCCGCCGCCGACGGCGAACGCGCCGCGACTCTTCACGAACGCGGCCAGCTCGCTGCCGTAGCGGAAGCCGCCGGGCACCGGCCGCCAGTCGGGCTGGTCGTTCGGGGCGTCGCCGCGGAGCGCCATCACGTTCTCGATGCCCGCGCGGGCGAGCTCCTCGAGCGTCGCGGCGAGCTCGGCCTGGGTCTGCCCCGCGCAGGTCATGTGGGCCATCGCGGTGATGCCGAGCTCGTTCTGGATGCGGATCACGAGCTCGGCGGTCTTCGAGCGATTCTCGCCGCGCGCGTCGCTGGTGACGGAGACGAAGCCGGGCTCGAGCTGCTTCAGCTCCTCGATGGTCCGGTAGAGCGCCCGATAGCCGGCTTCGGTCTTGGGCGGAAAGAACTCGAAGGAGAAGACGGGCCGCCGCGTGGCGTAGAGCTGCGAGATCCGCATCCGTCGCATTCTAGACGCTGCGCCATTGACCCGGCAAAACGCCGGGGCCTAGACTGCTGCGTTCGATCGGGAGGCGGCTCGGCGTGGCGGTGTTGTGCACGGGATCGGTGGCGGTGGATCACATCATGGTCTACCGCGGGCGCTTCCGTGACGTGATCCTGCCCGACCGCATCCACATGCTGAACGTCGCGTTCCACGTGCCGGTGCTGCGCCGCAGCTTCGGCGGCTGCGCCGCCAACATCGCCTATCACCTGCGCCTGCTCGGCGAAGACCCGATCGTCCTCGCGACGGTGGGCGGAGACGACTTCGACGCGTACGCCGCGTGGCTCGACCGCCACGGCATCCGCCGCGATCACATCGTGCCGCTCGCCGGCGAGGCCACCGCGGGCGCCTACATCACCACCGATCTCGAGGACAACCAGATCATCGGCTTCCATCCCGGCGCGATGGACCGCGCGCACGAAGCCCCGCTCGAGCGCGTGAAGGAGCCGATCGAGGTGGGCATCGTCTCGCCGAACGGCAAGCGCGCGATGAGCGAGCTCGCGCGCGGGCTCAAGCAGCGGGGCGTGCCCACCGTGATCGACCCGGGCCAGGGGCTTCCGCTGTTCGAGCGCGACGAGCTGGTCGAGCTGCTCGACGGCGCCGACGTCTACATCGTGAACGACTACGAGTGGTCGCTCACGCTGTCGCGCAGCACGCTCACCGAGGAGGACCTGTTGCGGCGCGTGGGCGCGGTCGTGGTGACGCGCGGCGAGAAGGGCTCGACGCTGCGGCGCGGCAGCTCCGCCGTCGACATTCCGCCCGTGCCCGCCGCGCGCGTGGTCGATCCGACGGGCTGCGGCGACGCCTACCGGGCTGCCTTCCTACACGGCCTGCGGCGAGGGCTCCCGCTCGAGACCTGCGCCCACATGGGCAGCCTGATGGGCTCGCTCAAGGTCGCCGAGCACGGCACGCAGAGCCTGCGCCTCGCGCCCGCGGAGTTCCGCGCGCGCTTCGCTTCGGCCTTCGGAAACGAGCTGCCGTGAGTCACGCTGCGCCCAAGGCCGGCAGCCTGCGCGATCTGGTCTGGCTACTCGCGGCGATTGCCGTGCCGCTGCCGTGGCTGCAGGCAGCGCTCCGTGACGGCGGGGGCCTCGGCTACGAGGTGTCCACGCCGCTCGCCGGCGTCGCGATCGTCGGCGCGGCCTTCCTGCTCTCGTGGGCGGTGGAGCTCGCCGAGCGCGACATCCCGCAGTCGCTCGCGATCCTGGTGCTCGCGCTGATCAGCGTGCTCCCCGAGTACGCGGTCGACCTCCACTTCGCGATCCGCGCGGCGAGCGAGCCGAGCTACGCGCACTACGCGGTGGCGAACATGACGGGCGCCAACCGGCTGCTGATCGGCCTCGGCTGGGCCGCGGTGGTGCTGCTCGCGTGCTGGCGGGGGCGCTTCCGGTCTCTCGTGATCCCGGCCCATCAGCGCCTCGAGATGCGCTTCCTGCTGCTCTCGACGCTCTACTCCTTCCTGATCCCGCTGAACGGCGAGATCGACCTGGTCGACGCGGCCGTGCTGCTCGGCCTGTTCCTCTGGTACGTGGCGGCGGCCGCGAAGGGGCACCGCGAGGAGTCGGAGCTGGCGGGCCCGGCGGCGTGGATCGAGGCGCGCGTCGGCAACGGGGCGCGCCGTGGGATCGTGATCGCGCTGCTGGCGTACTCCGCGGGCGCGATCTTCGTCTCGGCGGAGCCCTTCGCCGAGGGGCTCGTGCACATCGGGACGAACTACAACATCGACGAATTCCTCCTGGTGCAGTGGGTGGCGCCGCTCGCCTCGGAGTCCCCCGAGTTCGTGATCGCGCTGCTGTTCGCGTGGCGGCATCGGGGCGCGCTCGGCCTCGGCGCGCTGATCTCGTCGAAGGTGAACCAGTGGACGCTGCTGGTGGGCGCGCTGCCGATCGCCTACGCCGTCGCGAAGGGCGCGTTCGTCGGCCTCCCGCTCGACGAGCGGCAGAGCGAGGAGCTGCTGCTCACCTCGGCCCAGTCGCTGCTGGCCACACTGCTGATCTGCGACCTCGACTTCAGCCGGCTCGAGGCGGTGCTGCTCGCGGCGGCCTTCGGCGTGCAGCTGTTCTTCCCCGACACCGAGGTGCGCATCGCCTTCTCGTTCCTCTACCTCGTCATCTTCGTGCTGCTCGTGCTCTACTCGCCCGAGCGGCGGCAGGGCTTCTTCGCGCTCCTGCGACCCTCGCGGCGGTGAGCGTCGACGTCGACGTCATCGTGGTCGGCGCCGGCGTCGTGGGCCTCGCCTGCGGCGCGGCGCTCGCGAAGCGCGGCCGGCGCGTGGTCGTGCTCGAGCGGCACGACGGCCTCGCCCGCGAGACGACGAGCCGCAACAGCGGCGTGATCCACGCCGGGCTCTACTACCCGGCGGGCTCGCCGAAGGCGCAGCTCTGCGTCGAGGGTCGCGAGCGGCTCTACGAGCGCTGCGAGCGCGAGGACATCCCGCACCGCCAGTTCGGCAAGGTGATCGTGG
This sequence comes from uncultured delta proteobacterium, assembly GCA_963716895.1. Classification (GTDB taxonomy): domain Bacteria; phylum Myxococcota_A; class UBA9160; order UBA9160; family UBA6930; genus JBFIYM01. The sequence continues at coordinate 21,323 of CAVQUJ010000006.1, read as the reverse complement.
CGACCGACGACGCCGAGGTGCGCGTGCTCGAGGAGCTGTGCGCGCCGCGGCAGCGCGAACGGCGCGCCCGGCCTCGACGCTGGTCGACGGCGCCGAGGTGCTGCGCCGCGAGCCGGGCGTGCGCGCGGTGGCGGCGCCTGCTCTCGCCGCGCACCGGCATCGTCGACGCGCACGAGCTGTGCCTCTCGCTCGCCGCCGAGCTCGAGCGCGAGGGCGGCGCGCTGCTGCTCGCACAACACGCTCGAGGCGATCGAGGCGAGCGCGCAGGGCTTTCGCGTCCGCGCGCGCGCCGAGGGCGAGGCGCCCGCCAGCGTCGAGTGCGCCGCGGTCGTGAACGCCGCCGGCCTCGCCGCCGACCGCGTCGCGGCGCTCGCCGGCGTCGACGTCGACGCGGCCGGCTACCGCCAGCATCCGTGCAAGGGCGACTACTTCGCGCTCGCGCCCAGCGCGCCGTTGCGCTTCACGGGGCTCGTCTATCCGGTGCACGGCGCCGCGGGGCTCGGCGTGCACGTCACGCTCGACCTCGGCGGGCGCGTGCGCTTCGGCCCCGACGCGGACTACGTGGCTGCAATCGACTACGCGATCGATCCCGGCAAGGCGGCGGAGTTCGCGGAGGCGGCCGGCCGCTATCTGCCCGGGCTGCGCGCGGAGTGGCTCACGCCCGACTAGGCGGGCATCCGCCCGAAGCTCCAGGCGCCGGGCGAGGCCTTCCGCGACTTCGTGATCGCCGAGGAGAGCGCCCGCGGCCTGCCGGGCCTCGTGAACCTGATCGGCATCGAGTCGCCGGGGCTCACCGCCTCGCTCGCGATCGCCGAGCGCGTGGCGGGACTGCTGGCGTCACTTTGAGAGCCACAGCACCGCGACGGCGACGTTGTCGCCGGAACGGTTGCGGCGGTGGGCCTCGAGCGCGGTCTCGGCCAGGCCGCGCGCCACGACGAGCCCGCGTGCTCTCGAGCGCTCCTGCTCGGCGATGCGTACCGCTTCGGCGACGGCGGCGGCGGGGCTCACCACGCCGATGCCGCGCTCGGAGAGGCCGTCGGTCACGAGCACGACGGCGCGCACGCCCGCGAGCGGCTCGACGTCGAGCCGCGTGATCGGGGCGAGGCCGTCGGGCCCTTCGTACGCGTCGCCGAGGTAGCCGACCTTCTCGCCGGCGGGCGAGATCTCGCGCACGCCGGCGGCCTCCACGAAGAACAGGTGGCTGTCGCCGACCGCCGCGCTGAAGAGGAAGCCGAGGCCGGGCAGCGCGACCGCGAGGCCGACCGTGGTGCGCGCCGCACGCCCGGCGCGCGTGCCCCGCTCGCGTCGCACACGCCGGTTGGTGTCGGAGAGGGCCGCGAGCGCCTGGCGCCGCCAGGTCCTCGCATCGAGCGGCCCGGGGTCCTCGGTCCACTGCTCCGCAGGCTCCCCGAGCAGATGCAGCAGCGCGATCTCCGCCGCCTCCGCCCCGCCGTGCCCGTCGGCGACGGTCAGGCAGAAGCCGTCCCGGCCGGTTGCGAAGCCGGCCGCGTCCTCGTTGGGATCGCTGTGCGGATAGCGCTTCGCGGCGCCGCCGCGCGAGAGCGCAATCGCCACGCCGGGCTCGGCCACCGCGTGCACCGCGCCGAGCTCGGGATGCTCGCGGCCTCGGAGCAGTGCGACGCGCACGCGGGCTCACCCCTCGTTCGGAAGCGGGTTCGCGGCAAAGGCGAGCTCGGCGACCGGGCGGCCTCCGATCAGGTGCTCCTGGATGATGCGCTCGAGCGCCTCGGGTGTGCAGCCGCGGTACCACGTGCCGTCGGGATAGACGACCGCGATCGGCCCTTCGCGACAGATGCGGAAGCAGTACGCCTGCGTGCGGTAGACACCGCCCTCGGCGTCGGCCAGCCCGAGCTGGCGTAGACGCTTCTTCAAGTACGCCCAAGACTCGAGCGCACGATCCGGCGGCGCACAGTCGCCGTGCGTGCAGAGGAAGATGTGGCGCCGGTAGCTACCGATCTTGAGCGAGCGGCGGAGCAGCTCGAGATCATTCGGCGTGGCGGGCTCGGACATGAAGGCGAAGTATACGCGCTTCAGGGCGAGAGCTGATCCGCCAGCTCTTCGGCAACGGCTCGGAGCGCGTCGGCGATCGCGTTCGGCGCCGCGCCGTCGTAGCTCACGCCGCCCTTGTCGGCCTTCTGGATCGCCTTGCCGGCCGAGCCGAGGAAGCGTTCGCGCGCCGCGAGCAGCGCGCCGTTCCCGTGATCCGCCGAGGGCCTCCGGATCTCCTGGGCGAGCGTGCGCAGGTCGGACCCGCACGTGACCCCCGCGTCGTGGGTGATGGCGGCCCGCAGCGCCGCATCCGATCGGTTCGAAAGATCGGCGCCCGCGAGGACCTCCGCCGCGAGACCCACGGCCGAGGCTTCGAGATCGGGAGCGCTCGCCGAGGCCTGGCCGGTCAGGCACACCTCTCCTGCCTTCACGCTGGCGGCCGCTCCCTTCGCGAGCGCGGACGAGAGCTTGCTCTCCGATTCGGCGAGGCAGCGATTCAGCCGGCTGGCGCTGGGGCTCTTCATGTCCTGCGCGCGGCAGCGCAGCTGCGCGGAGCAAAGGTCGGCGAGCGCGTGGAGCTGCGAGCGGGCGCAGCTCGGGCCGAGGGTGGTCCATTCGGAGTCGTCCTGCGGGCTCTGACAACCCGGGTCCTCGGGGAAGTCCGCGAGCCCGTCGCCGTCGTCGTCGGCGCCGTTGTCGCAGACAGAGCTCCCCTCCCAGAGGTCGGCCGGCGACTGACAGCCGGAATCCACCGGATAGTCGATGTCGTCATCGAAGTCATTGTCGAGACCGTCCATGCAGGTGCCGGGGCCGAGCTCGAGGTTCTCGAAGAAGAACGTGTTGCCGAATTCCTCACCCACGAGCGCATCGAGGTCGCCGTCGCCGTCGAGGTCGGCGAAGGCCGGAGACACATACCTTCCCACGTCCCTCAGGCCGAAGGGGTCGGTCGAGGGCGCGGCGAAGGCGGGGGCGTTCGCCGTCCCCGTGTTCGCGAAGAAGATCGTGTTGCCGTTGAACTCGCCGATGAAGGCGTCGAGGTCGCCGTCGCCATCGACGTCGACGAAGGCGGGGGACGCGTCGTATCCCACGTCTGCGAGGCCGAAGGGGTTGGTCGAGGGCGCGGCGAAGGCGGGGACGCTCGCCGTCCCGGTGTTCGCGAAGAAGATCGTGCTGCCGAGCTCCTCGCCGACGAAGGCGTCGAGGTCGCCGTCGCCGTCGAGGTCGGCGAAGGCTGGGGACACTACGAATCCCATGTCCGCGAGGCCGAAGGGGTTGGTCGAGGGCGGGGCGAAGGCGGGTGCGCTCGCCGTCCCGGTGTTCGCGAAGAAGATCGTGTTGCCGTAGAACTCGCCGATGAAGGCGTCGAGGTCGCCGTCGCCGTCGAGGTCGGCGAAGGCCGGCGACGTATCGAATCCCGCGCTCGCGAGGCCGAAGGGGTTGGCGGAGGCCGCCGCGAAGGCGGGGACGCTTGCCGTCCCGGTGTTCTCGAAGAAGATCGTGTTGCTGCCACCGCCGCCGACGAAGGCGTCGAGGTCGCCATCGCCGTCGACGTCGGCGAAGGCTGGGGACGCGTCGTTCCCCACGTCCGCGAGGCCGAAGGGGTTGCCCGAGGACGCCGCGAAGGCAGGGGCGTTCGCCGTCCCGGTGTTCTCGAAGAGGGTCGTGTTGCCGGAGCGCTCGCCCACGAAGGCGTCGAGGTCTCCGTCGCCGTCGAGGTCGGCGAAGGCCGGGGACGCATCGAGTCCCGCGTTCGCAAGGCCGAAGGGGTTGGCGGAGGCCGCCGCGAAGGCGGGGACGCTTGCCGTCCCGGTGTTCTCGAAGAAGATCGTGTTGCCGCCACCGCTGCCGACGAAGGCGTCAAGGTCACCGTCGCCGTCGATGTCGGCGAAGATCGGGGACCGGCCTTCCCCGGGCCCGAGGCCGTAGGGGTTGGTGGGTGCGGCGAAGGCGGGGGCGCTCGCCGTCCCCGTGTTCGCAAAGAACGCGAGCGAGTAATAGCAGGCGTAGCCGCAGCCGATCTTCCCTCCGACGAAGGCGTCGAGGTCGCCGTCTCCGTCGATGTCGGCAAAGGTCGGGGACGCGTCGGATCCCACGTCCGCGAGGCCGAAGGGGTTGGTGGAGGGCATGGCGAAAGCGGGGGTGCTCGCCGTCCCCGTGTTCTCGAAGAGGATCGTGTCGCCGGATCCCAGACCAAAGAAGGCGTCGAGGTCGCCGTCGCCGTCGAGGTCGGTGAAGGTCGGCCCCCTGGATCCCACGTTTGCGAGGCCGAAAGGGTTGGTGGATCGCCCGGCGAAGGCGGGGGCGCTCGCCGTCCCAGTGTTCCTGAAGAAGACCGTGTTGCCGTCAGCGTTGCCCACGAAGGCGTCGAGGTCGCCGTCGCCATCGATGTCGGCGAAGGCCGGGGACGCGTCGCTTCCTACGTTGGGGATCAGGAACGGGCTCACGAAGGTCGGCGTTCCCGCGACGGCCGGCCCCGCAAGCGGCGCGGCGAGCAGCGCCGCGGCCAGCGCCAGCCGCCGCCGCGCCCCGGCAATGCGCCGCGCTGTCTCTCGGTACGCCCCGCGAATACGGCGCAGGCGCGCCAGCTCGAGGCTGGCCTCGCGCAGGAGCCGGTAGGCCAGCCGCTGGCGGGCGCGCACCGCGGCGGCCGTGGGTCGCGCCTGGGACACCGGCAGTGTGCCGAACGGGGTCGGGTGCATGGAGCACCTCTCGCGCGTGATTCTCCGCTGGAGGCGGTGCGCGCATCGACCCCCAAACGAGGGGTGTCAGCTGGGAGCGGCTCGTTCCCCCCGCGCGTGCCCGATCGCCGCTTCGAAGAACCGCTCGAGCTGCTCCACCGCGGCGCGCCGCTCGAACAGGGGCGGGGCCCCGTCACGGATGCGCGCGACCACTTTGGCCCGGCGGCTGGCGTCGTTCGCCAGCTCGACCGCTCGCTCCACATACTCGGCGGCCGTCGCGGCGATCCCGTCCTCGACGCCTGCCGCGCGGCAGAGCGCCGCCGCGTAACGGCCGCGCGGAAGGTCGCCGGGCAACGTGACGACGGGCACGCCCGCAGCGAGCGCGTCATACACGGTGTTGGCCCCGCCAAAGTGGAGCGGGTCGAGCACCACGTGCGCCCCGGCGATCAGGTGGAAGTAGTCGTCGGGAGCGAGGCGCGGCACGAGCACGACGCGCTCGCGGACATCGGGGAGTGTCTCTTGCCAGCGCGCGCGCAGCAGCTCGCCCGCCGCGGGGTGCGTGTCCTCGACGAGTACGGCAACGCCCTTCGGGTCGCTGCGCAGGATCCCGCCTAGCAGCGCGTCGAAGTCCGGGTGGAGCTTGCGCAGGTTCTGGGCGCACACGTAGAGGTGGGCGCCGTCGTTCAGCCCGAAATGGCTGGGCGCCTTCGGCTGCTCCGGAATCGGAGGGCGCTGGAAGCTCGGCGGCAGCTCGGCGAGCCGCACCAGCCGCTCGCTGTAGTGCGCCTCGCAGCCGGGCGGTGCGAGCGCCTCGCTGGTCAGGTGATAGTCGAGCTCGGGCGCGCCGCTCGTGTCGGGCCAGCCCCAGCTCGTGCACTGGACGGGCGCGAGCCGCAGGAAGGGCAGGAAGTGGTTGGTGCTGTCGGTGCCGACCTCCCAGTAGTAGAGGACGTCGAGGTCTGCGGCGCGGAGCTTCGCGGCGGCGTGGTCGAACCGGATCGGAAGCTGCAGCCAGCGAAGGCCCGCGCGGCGGACGGCGCTGGCGATGACGCCGGCCCGCGCGCGCGAGCACACCACGGCGACCTCGAAGCGCGACGCGTCGATTCCGTTCAGGATGCCGCTCATGCAGCGCGCGAAGACGCCTTCGTGCCCAGGCGTCACCACGAAGCCGACGCGCCACGGACCGTGCGGTGCAGGGGAGCGCTCGAGTGCGCGGCTCGGGAGGTAGGCGTCGAAGAGCGCGGCATGCTTCCGCTTGAGGGCGAGGTTGTCGTTGCCGTGGTACGTCCACTCGACGGGCGGCTCGGCGCGCGACGATTGCATGCGCTCCTGCGCGAGCCGGAGGTCGCGGCCGGCAAAGGCGTCGATCACCGCTTCGGCGTGCGCGCGATAGGCGGCGAGCGCCCGGGCGCTCTCGAAGACCGGCGCGCACAGCAGCTCCTGGTGCAGCTCGAGCACGGGATCGCGGCGCAGCAGGAGGGCGCGCCGGTACGCCTCGCGCGCCTCGGGCACCGCGCAGCGGTCCTCGTGGATCTTTCCGATGTTCTCGCGCGCCTCGAAGAAGTCCGGCCGCAGCGCGGTCGCCTGCTCGTGGAGCCGGAGCGCCTCGTCGAGGCGCTCCTCGAGCTTCAGCACGCCGGCGAGGTTGTTGTAGGCCTCGGCGAAGTCGGGCTCGGCGGTGGTCGCCCGCTCGAACGCGCTCCTCGCCGCGTCGAGGCGCCCGTCCTCGTAGAGGGCGAGCCCGAGCTGGTTCCACAGCTCCGCATTCCCCGGCTCGCTGCGCAGCGCGGCTTCGAGGTGGTGGATCGCACCCGCGAGATCGCCGCGCGTCTGGAGCAGGCTCGCGAGGTTCGCGTGCGCCTGCGCGAAGGCGGGGTCGACCGCGAGCGCGCGGCGGTAGCAGTCGAGCGCGGCGTCGGCGTGCCCGAGCCGCGAGTGGACGGTGCCCAGGTTGAGGAGCGCCCTGGTGTGGCGCGGAGCGTGCTCGAGGGCCGCGAGATAGTGCGCGATCGACTCCTCGAGCTGGCCCTGCTGCACCAGCTTGTTGGCGCGCGCGTAGGCTGCGCGCGCTGCCTCGGGCTCCCGGGTACGCGCTGGCTCGTCGCGCGGGCCCTCGGGCGCTTCGTCGGCCGGGGGTGAAGCCTCGTCTCTTGCGCCCTTCCGCGCGACCAACGGCTGGAAGATCGGGCGCGGTCCCGCGTCGATCGTGATCAGGCGCTGGATCTCGTCGCTCTTGAAGCCGAGCGCGGTCGGCCGCCGGACGCCCGGCAGCACCTGCACGTCGTAGAGCTCGAGCACGACGCCGTCGAGCTCGAGCCAGTGCGCGACCACACCGCTCTTCGTGTCGATCACCCAGAGGCCGCAGCGCGCCTCGGCGTCCTTCTCGCGCAGGCGCTCGTCGAGGGCGAGCCCCGTGAACGTGCGCTCCTGACGCGCCTTCGAGAGGCCGACCACGGCGAAGTCGCCGAGGAAGGCGAGGCCGCGCAGGAAGCCCGGGCAGAAGGCGACGGGCTCGAAGCGGCCGCGCTCGCGGTCGGCGAAGCCGAGCTCGCCGGTGCCCGAGTTCAGGAGCCAGAGCTTGTCTCCGTGGACGCGCGGCGAGTGTGGCATCGAGAGCTCGCCGAGCAGCGTCTCGCCCGAGGCGACGTCGACGAGACAGCCGCCCTCGTGGCGGCGATCGCGCCAACCCGCGGCCACGTCCGAGCGGCTCACCGCCGTCACGTACGCCGGCTGCCCATCGCTCATCGCGAGCCCGTTCAGGTGACAGCGGTCTTCGGGCGCCAGCCGCGAGATGAAGGGAGGCTGCCAAAGCGGCGCGAAGCTGTAGCGCTCCGAGAGCGTCGCGAGGCAGCTGTAGGCGGTGTTGACGAAGACGACGCGGCCGCGCGCGTCGCTGGCGATGTCGTGGACGTCGAGGTCGCCGGTGGTGTGCGCCTGGCGCGGGACATAGACGCGATCGAAGCCGTCGTGGAGCTCGCCGGGTGGCAGTGCGTCGTCGAGCTGCCAGAGCTGCCAGCGCGTGCTCATCCACAGGCGCCCCTGCGTGGCGTGCAGGCCCATCGGCCGATCGAAGTGTCGCTCGAAGATCGAGAGCCGGCCGTCCGCCTTGAGGCCGATCAGGAACAGGCGGTTCGTCTGATAGGTCGTGAAGGCGAGGCTGGCCCCGGACTCCGCGAGCCAGGACAGGAAGTGCCGGGAGACGCGGACTTCGAGGGGCGGGGCGCTGGCCGTCACAGCCGGCCAGCTTACGCCGGCCGTTGCGACGGCGTAACGACCGTCTTACGCGGCTGCCTTCAGTCGCTGGATCCGCCGCGTCCCGCCATCGCGGATGGCGGCCGTGGGCACGCGGAGGTCCCAGACGATCCCGAGCGCCGAGAGCGCGCGGAGGATGTACCAGGTCATGTCCACCTCCCACCAGAAGAAGCCCTGGCGCGCGGACGCCATGTAGTAGTGGTGGTTGTTGTGCCAGCCCTCGCCGAAGGTGAGCAGCGCGATCAGCCAGTTGTTGCGGCTGGTGTCGTCGGTCTCGTAGCGGCGGCGGCCGAACACGTGGGCGAAGGAGTTCACCGAGTAGGTCGCGTGCCAGAGCAGCGTCGTCGAGACCGCGAAGCCCCAGACCAGGCCGGTGAGACCGCCGATGAGGTAGCAAGCGACCGCGAGCACGAGCGGCGGCACGAAGTGGTACTTGTTGAGCCAGACCAGCTCCGGGTACTGCGTGAACTCGCGCATCGCCTCGACGGGCGTGCCTTCCCAGCGGTTGTCGAAGACCCAACCCTGATGCGCGTAGTACAGGCCCTCGCGCGGCGAGTGCGGGTCGCCCGGCGCGTCGGCGTAGCGATGGTGTCGGCGGTGCGTGCCGGCCCACCAGAGCGGGCCCTTCTGCGTGGCCGAGCAGGCGAGCCAGGCGAGCACGAACTGGAAGACGCGGCTGGTCTTGAAGCTCTTGTGCGCGAAGTAGCGGTGGTAGCCGGCCGTGATGCCGAAGACGCGGATCGCGTACGTGCCGACGCAGAGCAGCACCGCATGGAGCGGGGCGCCCACGTAGAACGCCAGCAGGGCGGCGGCGTGGATGCCCCAGTAGACGGTGCGCGAGACGACGTGCGTGCGCGTGAGCCAACCGTCGGGCTCGCTGAACTCCTGCTTGTGGACGATCGGCTCCGCGGGGGTCCGCAGCTGCTGCTCGACGTTCGACATCGCTTCTCCTGCCTGCTCGAGGCGCTACGAGGGGCGCGTTGTGGATCGTAAGCACCGGGTCGGCAGGACACTCGGCTTTGCCCGTGAAACTTGCGTAAAAGCCAGCGTGCGCGGGGGTTTGTAACGATTCGGTAAGGCTGGCACGGCTCTTTGTCATGACTCACACTGCGGCTCCCGGAGGGCGAGCGTGGCGGCAGCGGAGAGCGCGCTTTCGAGCGGGGTGGGTCTGACCCCGGCCGAGCGCGAGGCGTGGACGGAGCAGGGCTTCTTCTTCCGCCCGGCCGGCTTCGGGCCGGCCGAGCTCGCGCGCCTCGGCGCCGCCGCCGAGGACGTGGTGCGCCGCGCGGAGGCCGCCGTGCGCGCGGGCGGCGAGCGCTACGCGATCGACGGCAACCGCTACGTGGAGGTGCGGCTCGAGGGCACCCCGGCCACGGTGCAGCTCGAGCACGCGCCCGGCTCGCGCACCGTGCGCGTGATCGAGCCCTGCCATGCGCTCCATCCCGAACTCGAGCGCCTGATCGACGACGCGCGCATCGTCGTGCCGATGCGCGAGCTCGTGGGCGCGCCCGAGGTCGCGCTCTTCACCGACAAGCTGAACCTGAAGCGGCCGCGCGAGGGCTCTCGCTTCCAATGGCACCAGGACTCGCCCTATTGGGCGCACTTCTGCTCACACCTCGATCAGCTGCCCAACGTGATGGTCACGCTCGACGACGCCGACGCGAGCAACGGCTGCTTCCGGCTGATCCCCGGCAGCCATCGCCGCGGCATGCTGCCGGGGCGAGAGGGGGAGGGCGTGCTCGGGCCGCTCTTCACGCATCCCGATCACTTCGACGAGAGCACCGCGGTGGATGCGGCCGCGCCGGCCGGCAGCCTCGTCTTCTTCAGCCCGCACAGCGTGCACGGCTCGCTCCCGAACCGCTCCGAGCGGCCACGGCGCGCGCTCGTGCTCACCTACCAGCCCGCCGGCCTGCGCCTGTTCAAGACAGACCGGATCCGCAACTGCGGGAGTCGCCACTGAGATCGGCGTCTCCATGGGGAGCGCCAAAGCGTCCGAGCCCCGGTCCACGCCGCACGCATCCGGTGGCGTTCTTCCTCGTGGCCAGTCGCGGCGTCCAGAGCTAGCTCAGCTCCTCGGCCGCGTGCTCGAAGGCGGCGCGCAGCTCGTCGTAGCTGCGCGCGACCGGGAACTGCGGGAACTCGCGCACCACGTTCTCGGGCGGCCGATAGAGGATGCCCGCGTCGGCCTCGGCCAGCATGGCGGTGTCGTTGTAGGAGTCGCCGACCGCGATGGTCGTGAACTGCAGGCCGCGGAGCGCCTCCACCGCGCGGCGCTTGCTGTCGTCCTGGCGCAGGCGATAGCCCGTGACGCGGCCGGCGGCGTCGATCTCGAGGTCGTGGCAGAACAGCGTCGGGTCGCCGAGCTGCCGGATCAGCGGCTTCGCGAACTGGTAGAAGGTGTCCGACAGGATCAGCACCTGGAAGCGCTCGCGCAGCCAGGCGAGACACTCGTTCGCGCCCGGTAGCGGCTCCATGCCCGCGATCACCTGCTGGATGTCGCGGATCCCGAGCCCATGCTCGGCCAGGATGCGGATGCGGCCCTGCATCAGCACGTCGTAGTCGGGCTCGTCGCGCGTGGTGCGGCGCAGCTCGGCGATCCCGGTGCGCTCGGCCACGTTGATCCAGATCTCCGGAACGAGGACGCCTTCCAGGTCCAGGCACGCGACGATCACCGGCTCTCTCCTCGTGAGCGCTCGCATCATACCCGCCAACCCGCTAAATCCGGCGCGGCATCGGGGGGAGAGACGCATGCCGCTCTGGGAGGCGGTGCTGCTCGGCATCGTGCAGGGAATCACGGAGTTCCTGCCCGTGTCGAGCGACGGGCACCTCGTGATCGCAGGGACGCTGCTCGGCGTGCGCGAGCAGGGGCTGATCTTCGTGATCGCGGTGCACGTGGGCTCGCTGCTCGCGCTGCTCGTCTTCTACCGCACGCGGGTCATCGAGCTGGTGGTCGGAGTGTTCGGGCGCCGGCCCGACGCGTGGCGCTACACGATGAAGCTCGCGATCGCGACGCTGCCGGCCGTGGTGGTGGGCTTGTTCTTCCGCGACTTCGTGGAGCGGATCTTCCGGGAGCCATGGACGGCAGGCGCCGGGCTGTTCGTGAGCGCGGCCTTCCTCACCACCACGCGCGCCACCCAGGGCAAGGCGCAGGGCAGCGAGCCCGGCTACTGGCAGGCGCTCTGGATCGGCTGCGCGCAGGCGCTCGCGATCGCGCCCGGCATCTCGCGCAGCGCCCTCACGATCGCGAGCCTGCTGCTGTTCGGCGTGGCGCCGCTCGCGGCGGCCGAGTTCTCGTTCCTGCTCGGGATCATCGCGATCATCGGCGCAGCGGTGCTCGAGGTGCCCGAGGCCCTCGCGACGCCGGCCGACGCGCTGCGGCCGCTCTGGGTCGGCGCCGCCGCCGCCGCCGTCACCGGCTTCGGCGCGCTGATGCTGCTCGTACGCCTGCTGCGCGCGCGGCAGTTCCACTGGTTCGCGCTCTACGACGCCGCGGCCGGCCTCGCGTTCCTGGCCTACCTCGCGCTGCGCTGAGCCCGTCCTACGGTTCGAGGATCGGGTACAGCCGCTGGGCCGGCAGCGTGTCGCGCAGCTTGCGCAGCGCGCGCGCCTCGAGCTGCCGCACCCGCTCGCGCGAGAGGCCGAGCGACTGCCCGATCTGCTCGAGCGTGTGCTCCTCCTCGCCGCCGAGGCCGTAGCGCAGCCGCAGGATGAGCTGCTCGCGGTCGGTCAGGTTCCCGATCAGCGAGCCCACGCCCATGCGCATGCGGTCGTCGTCGATGCCGCCGTCGGGCTGGATCGCCGCGGCGTCGCCGACGAAGTCCTCGAGCCGCTTCTCGGTGCCCGCCACGGAGCTCTCGAGCGAGATGGCCTCGCGCGAGAGCCGGTCGAGCGCCTCGAGCGAGTCGGTGTCCGTCCCGAGCGCCGGCGCGAGCTCGGCCGGGGTGGGCTCGCGCCCGAGCTTTCCGGTGAGCTCCGCCTTCACGCGCTGGCTGCGCTGCAGCCGATCGTGCACGTGCGACGGCAGCCGGATCGTGCGCGAGTGGTTCTGGATCGCGCGCACGAGCGCCTGCCGGATCCACCACACCGCGTAGGTCGAGAACTTGAAGCCGCGCCTGTGGTCGAACTTCTCGACGGCGCGGATCAGGCCGAGGTTGCCTTCCTGGATCAGGTCGGGGAAGGAGAGGCCGAGGTTCCGGTAGTCCTTCGCGATCGCCACGACGAGCTTCAGGTTGTGCTCGATGAAGCGGTTCTTGACGATCGTCATCCGCTCCTGCGCCGACTCCACCATCTCGGCGCGCTCGACGAGGATCTCGCGCGTCACGCCCGCGCGGTTCTCGACGTCGCGCATGCGCTTTGCGCTGCGCCGGCCCACGCGCAGCTCGCGCACCATGCGCCGCGTCTGCTCGCGCAGCTCGGCCAGCATCGCGAGCGAGAGCTGGGCCGCGTGCATCTCGCGCGCGATCGCACGGTCCACGCGGGTGAGCTGGCCCGCGCGCGGGCTCTTCTGCGTCGCGAGCGCGTCGCGGCGGCGCAGCTCGCGGCGCAGCCGGCCCACGGCCTTCTCGACGCGCGCCGCGATCTCGCCCGTCTCTTCGTCGCCCATCGACTCGGAGAGCTTGGCGCCGGTGTGCGAGAGCGCGCGCAGCCCGTCCCAACGATCCACCACGTAGCGGGCGGAGGCGGGGATCGAGTAGAGGGAGATGCGGAGGCTCGCCGTCGCGGACTCGAGCTCCTTGGCGAGGACGACCTCCTCCTCGCGCTTCAGCGTGCGGGTGCCGCCGATTTCCTGGAAGTAGGACTCGAGCGGCCGGCGCTCCCGGCTCGCCGAGTGATCCTCGACGGCCGGCGGAGCGGCCGTCGCGATCTTGCGGGGGAGGATCTGGCTAGGGATGGGAGTCGGGGCGACCTGGCGTTCGTCCAGCTTCACGCGGTTCCTCATGGCTAGGAATTAGTCCCTCAGGGGATCAGAGCAGGCCCTGAGTTCCGGAGCAAACCGACACCCCTTCTGTATGGCCGCGGCGCTGCCATCGAGTCGAGCGAGGCTTGTCCGCAGGGGTGATGCAGTGGGGTCCGGGCCCGGGGCGCTGCAATGGTCCGCCATCATCCGATGTCCGCTTTCGATTTTCCATCAAATTCGTGAGTCCCTCCGTGGTTCCCCGCGGGCTCATTCCTGGGCGTAGATGAGCTCGACGTCCGCGCTCTCCACCGCGAAGCCCGGCGGGGCGAGGTGGGCCCGCACCCGGCGGCTGCTGTCCGCGGCCAGGCCTCCGGCCGGGTAGCGCACGGTCGCGAGCCTCCGTGCCTCGCCCCCGCCCCGCAGCACGAGCCGGAGCATCACGCTCACGAAGTCGCGCTTGGTCCCGTTCACGAGCGTGAACTCGAAGCGCAGGCCCTCGGGCGTCTCCTCGAACGCCTCCGAGCGCCAGGTGAGCTCGCCGGTGCGGGGCTGGGACGCCTGCGTCAGCGGCAGGCCGCCGAGGCGCTCCTCGGGCTTCTCGTAGCGCGGGAGGCTGCCGCACGCGAGCGCGAGCGCTGCGCAGGCGAGAGCGAGCGCGACCGACCTCACGCACGCACCGCGTCGAGGATGAAGCGCGTCGCGGCGTCGATGATCGCGGGCGAGTCGGGATAGCCGGGATCGCGCCGGTAGGCGCGGGCGCTGTAGTCGGCCTGGAGCTGGCAGATCACGTCGGCGACGGCGCGGCACGTCGAGGTCGGGCTTGAACTCGCCCGCCGCGATGCCGCGGCGCAGCAGCGAGGCGACGAGATCGCGGTGCGGCTGCACGCGGTCGCGCCCGGCCTCGCGGATGCGCGAGAGCTGGAGGCCCTGGTCGCCGCGCAGCAGCGCGGGCAGCAGCGGATGCCGCGCGGCAGAACTCGACGGAGCGGCGGAACATGCCCTCGAGCGCCTGGCTCGCGCTCTCGTGCGCGGCGTCGCGCGGCACCAGCGCGCGCACCCAGTCGCCGCATGATCTCGCGCAGCACCACCTCGAACAGGTGCTCCTTGCTGCGGAAGAACTGGTAGAGCAGCCCGTTCGAGACGCCGGCGCGCTCGGCGATCGCGCCGATCGTGGCGCCCGCGAAGCCGGCCTCCCCGAAGCAGGCCCGGGCGGCCTCGAGCACGCGGCGCCGGCGCTGCTCGCTGCCGGCCTTGCGGCTCGGGGCCGGGTCGATTTTTCGAGCGAAGGCAGGCACTTGGGGGAGGCTCCGATTCGTGAACCGCATCTTCCATGTTTTCATTGAATTTTTCAACAAGTTTATTCATATTGTCGAGGCCGGGACCATCGGCCCGGACCCCACGAGGAGCACCCATGTCCCTGCTTCCCTTCCGCGCCTTCGACGCCGACAACCACTACTACGAGGCCGAGGACGCCTTCACCCGCCACGTCGACCCGCGCATGCGACGCGCGCGCGATGCAGTGGGCGGTGATCGACGGCAAGAAGCGCCTGCTCGTCGGCGGCAAGGTGAACCGCTTCATCCCGAACCCGACCTTCGATCCCGTCGCGAAGCCCGGGCATCCTCGACGAGTACTTCCGCGGCCGCAACCCCGAGCGGCAAGGACATCCGCACGCTGTTCGGCGAGCTCGAGCCGATCGATCCCGGCGTACCGCAACCGCGACGCGCGCCTCGCGCTCATCGACGCGCAGGGCCTCGAGGGCTGCTTCCTGTTCCCGACGCTCGGCGTCGGCATGGAGGAGTCGCTGAAGCACGATCCCGAGGCCGCTGGTCGCCGCGTTCCGACGCCTTCAACCGCTGGCTGCGCGAGGACTGGGGCTTCGCACTACCAGAGCCGCATCTTCGCGGCGCCCTACATCACGCTCGTCGACGTGGACGCGGCCGTCGCGCGAGCTCGAGTGGGCGCTCGCGCAGGGCGCGCGCGTGATCGTGATGCGCGCCGGCGCCGGTGCGCGCACCCGCACGGCAGCCGCTCGCCCGCCGACCGCGCTTCGACCCGTTCTGGGCGCGCGTCGCCGAGGCCGGCATCACGCGTCGCCTACCACTCGGGCGACACCGGCTACCACAAGTTCGCCGAGGAGTGGGGCGTCGGCGGCGAGTTCAAGGCGTTCGACTACGACCCGCTGCGCATGTGCCTCTCGCCGAGCGCCGATGCTGCGACACGCTGGCGGCGCTGATCTGCGACGGCGCTGTTCGATCGCCATCCCGAACCTGCGCGTCGCGACGATCGAGACCGGCAGCTACTGGGTGGCGCCGCTGCTCGCGAAGCTGAAGAAGGCCTACGGGCAGATGCCGATCGCGCTTCCGGCACGACCCGGTCGAGCAGCTCCGCCGACACGTCTGGGTGTCGCCGTACTACGAGGACGACCTCGAGCGCGCTGCGCGAGCGCGATCGGCGCCGACCACATCCTGTTCGGCTCCGACTACCCGCACGCCGAGGGCCTCGCCGAGCCGACCGACTTCGTCAACGACCTCGAAGGGCTTCGCGAGGACGAGATCCGCCTCGTGATGCGCGAGAACGCGATGGGCCTGCTGCGGCCCTGGGCCCGGTGACGGACTCACGACCGCTCGGCCGGGAAAGCCCGGCCGGAGCGGGAGTCGTCGAGACCTGCCATCCTCTGCGCCCCAACGGGAGACGCATGGGACGCCACGACCGCGAGCTCGCTGCTGCCATCGACGCCGTTCGCGCCGCCGCGCGCGTCTGCCGCGCCGTGGCGCAGCGGCTCGTCACCGCGGACACGCTCGAGAAGAAGGACCAGAGCCCGGTGACCGTCGCCGACTTCGCGTCGCAGGCGATCGTGTGCCGGGGCCTCGAGCGCGCCTTCCCGGGCGATCCGGTGGTCGGCGAGGAGGACGCCACCGAGCTGCGCGGCGCGGCGCCGGCGCTGCGCGAGTCGGTGCTGCGCGCCGTCTCGCTCGAGCTGGGCGGCGACCCGGGCATGGCGCCCGTGCTGTCGTGGATCGACCGCGGCCGCGCGCACGCGGACGGCGCCGCGCTTCTGGACGCTCGACCCGATCGACGGCACGAAGGGCTTCCTGCGCGGCGAGCAGTACGCCGTCGCGCTCGCGCTGATCGAGGGCGGCGAGGTGGTGGTCGGCGTGCTCGGCTGCCCGAACCTGCCCGACGGCGCCGGCGGCCGACGGCCTGCTCTTCACCGCGGTGCGCGGCGAGGGCGCGCGCCGCCAGCCGCTCTTCGAGCCCGCGCCGTCCGAGGGCAAGCCGGTGAACGTGTCGCCCGGTCGCGACGCGCCGCCGAGGCGCGCTTCTGCGAGTCCGTCGAGTCGGCGCACTCCGATCAGGAGCAGCTCCGCCCGCATCGCGAAGCTGCTCGGCATCACGGCCGAGCCCTATCGGATCGACAGCCAGTGCAAGTACGCGGCCGTGGCCGAGGGCGACGCCTCGATCTACCTGCGCCTGCCGACGAAGCAGGACTACCGCGAGAAGATCTGGGACCACGCCGCGGGCATGCTCGTGGTGGAGGAGGCCGGCGGCCGCGTCACCGACGTGGACGGCCAGCCGCTCGACTTCCGGCGCGGCCGCACGCTCGCCGGCAACCAGGGCGTCGTGGCCACCTGCGGCCCGATCCACGACGAGGTGATCAGCGCCGTGAAGCAGGTGCGGGGCTAAACGCTCGTTGGCGGAGTCTCTCGAGGGACGGGCGCCGGGCTTCTCGGAGCGCGAGTTCTACCTGCGCGAGTTCCGGGGCCGCACGCTCGCCATCATCGTGTCGCGCGCCGAGTTCGCGGAGCCGATCGCGCCCGTGCTGGCGGAGCTCGCCGGCGCCGGCGCGCGCTCGATCGTGATCGCGCGCGAGGCCCGCATCCTCGAGCTCGTCGCGACGAACCCCGTGCTGCGCGCGAGCGACCCGCGCCTCGAGGGCAACGTGTGGCGCGCGCTCCACGAGAGCCCGCGCATCGGCATCGTCGTCGCGCGCGCCGAGGACTTCGGCGACCACGCGCGCGAGCTGGCGCGCAAGCTCGGCGTCTTCAAGCTGGTCTGGCTCGATCCCGACGGCGGCATCCGCACGCGGAGCGGCGAGCGCCTCGCCTTCGTGCACCGCGCCGAGCTGGCCGAGCTGCTGGCCGAGCCGCGCCGCCTCCAGACCACGCAGCGGCTCCGCCTCTGGCGCGAGATCGCGGACATGCTCGACGCCGGACTGCCGGCCATCAACGTCTGCGCGCCGGAGGGCCTCGGCGACGAGCTCTTCACGTACGCGGGCTCGGGCACGCTGTTCACGCGCGAGCGCTACGTGACGGTCCGGCCGCTCGGCGTGGACGACTTCGACGCGGCGCACGATCTGCTGCGGCGCGGCGTCGAGGAGGGCTATCTGGCGCCGCGCGGCGAGGAGGAGGTGGACGCGCTGCTCGCGGCCGGCTTCGGCGCCTTCGTCGAGGGTCGCGACCTCGCCGGGATCGGCGCGCTGCTGCCGAGCCTCGACGGACAGGGCGCCGAGATCGCGGGCCTCTACACGCTCACGCGCTTCCTCGGCGAGGGCGTCGGCTTCTCGCTGGTCGCCCATGCGCTGGCGGAGGCCGCGCAGCGCGGGCTCGCGTACGTCTTCGCGTGCACGATCAGCGAGCGCGTGGGCGCCTTCTTCGAGCGCAACGGCTTCGCCAGCGTCGCGCCGGACGACCTGCCCGCCGAGAAGTGGCGCGACTACGACCCCGAGCGCCGCGATCGCGTGCGCTGCTACCGGCGCGAGCTCGGCGCCGCGCCGTAGCCGCCGCTCACTTCTTCACGGGCGCGTGTCCCGCGCCGGCCTCGACGAGCACCGCGCGGAGCCGCTCGGCCCAGTACTCCCACGCGTCCTCGACGTCGGACCACCGATTGAACACGCCCTGGATGCTGCGCTGCCCGACCCGCTTGTCGACGCCCGCTACGAGCAGCTCGCTCGTGAGGGAGTCGGTGAGTTCGATCTCGCCCTGGGCCTCGCCCACGGTGAGGGCCGAGTCCGCCGCGAGCCCGCCCAGGGTGGCGAGCAGGCGCACCTGCGGAATCACCGTGGCAATGAGATCCGGGACCACCAAGGAGTTCGTCGCCTCGGTGATCGCGGCGCGCAAGCGGATCGTGCCGTGCCCCGGCACCTTCGTGATCGTGAAGCTCTTGCCGAGCTCCGTCACGAGCGACGTGTAGGCGCTGTCGACCAGCCCCTGCTTCACCTTCGGATCGAGCTTCGAGAGCTTCGGGCCCGACCACATCGTCACGGAGTCGACGATCACCGCCTGGTACTGCGAGAAGTCGACCTTGGGGTTCACGTAGCGGAGCTTGGCCTGGTCGTCCTTGCCCGGCTCGAGGATCGAGTAGTCCTTGAGAAAGCCCGAGGTCGTGACCTCGCCGCGCGGCTGGCGCGTGGGAGCGCACGCCGCGAGCAGGGCGACGCAGAGCACGATGACGACGGAGCGGAGCGAGCTCACGATGGGTTTCCTCCTGGGGAGGAGCGCATCATCGCACCGATGCCGGGCCGCGGGAAGGGTTAGGATGGCCGGGCGGAGGTGTGGCGATGCGGCTCCACGACTTCTTCGACCACCACGCGCGCGAGCATCCGGAGCGGGATTGCATCCGCTTCGCAGGCCGCACGCTGAGCTACGCCGAGACCGCGGCGCAAAGCCATCAGCTGGCCCGGGCGCTCCTTGCGCAGGGGCTCGCGCCGGGCGAGCGCTTCGGCCTGATCTCGAAGAACGCGCTCGAGTACCTCCTCTTCTTCCTCGCGGGCTCGAAGACGGGCATCGTGCCGGTGCCGCTCAACTATCGGCTCGCGCCGCCGGAGCTCGCGTACATCGTCAACGACGCGCGCGCCCGGCTCGTGGTGGCGCGCGGCGAGTGCGTCGCGGCCTTCGACTCCGCGCGCGCGAGCTGTCCCGACGTGAAGACGTGCGTGCGACTCGATGCGCCGGCCCGGCCCGGCTGGCTCGACTACCGCGACTGGCTCGCGCCCGAATCGACGCGGCCGCCTGAGCAAGATCCGGCCCGCTCCGAAGACGACCTGTATCAGATGTACACGAGCGGAACGACGGGCCGTCCGAAGGGCGCGATCCTCTCGCACCGCGCGGTGCTCGACCATCTGTTCCAGCAGTTCACGATGCTGCAGCTCCCGCCGAACGAGCGCGTGCTGCTCGTCGCGCCGATGTATCACGCCGCCGCGGCATTGACGGCGCTCGGCACGCTCGTGGCCGGCAGCACGGCCGTGATCCACGAGGACTTCGTGCCGCAAGCGGTCGTGCGCGCGCTTTCCGAGGAAGGCATCACGCGCACGACGCTGGTGCCGGTGATGATCCAGGCCTGCCTGCTCGCGGTCCCCGACGTCGCCGAGCGTCGCTACGACGCGTTGCGTCTGATGGTGTACGGCGCGTCGCCGATCGCCGCCGACGTGCTGCGCCGCGCGATGCAGGTGTTCGGCTGCGACTTCGCGCAGGGCTACGGCATGACCGAGACCACCGCCGCGCTCACCTTCTTGTCGCCCGAGGACCACCGTCGTGCGCTGCGCGACAAGCCCGAGCTGCTGCTCTCGGCCGGGCGGCCGCTGCCCGGCACGCGTGTGCGCGTGGTGCGGTCCGACGGCTCCGACGCCGTCGTGGGCGAGGTGGGCGAGATCGTCGGCCGCGGCGACCAGCTGATGCGCGGCTACTGGAATCTGCCCGAGGCGAGCGCCGAGGCGCTCCAGGGCGGCTGGATGCACACCGGCGACGCCGGCACGCTCGACGACGACGGCTACCTCTACCTCCAGGACCGCGTGAAGGACATGATCGTCTCGGGCGGCGAGAACGTGTATCCGCGCGAGGTGGAGAACGTGCTCTTCGCGCACCCGGCGGTCGCCGACGTGGCCGTGATCGGCGTGCCCGACCCGAAGTGGGGCGAGGCGGTCAAGGCGATCGTCGTGCTGCGGCCGGGCGCGACGGTCACGCCCGAGGCGCTGCTCGCGCACTGCCGCGGCCAGCTCGGCGGCTACAAGTGCCCGCGTTCCGTCGATTTTGTCGACGCGCTGCCGCGCAATCCGAGCGGGAAGGTGCTGAAGAAGGACCTGCGCGAGCAGTACTGGGCGGGGCGGCGCCGGCGCATTTCCTGAGGGCGTCCCCACCCGGCGCGTTCCGATTGCCTCGGCCGCCGCGCTCGTGGGAGACTGGGGCCGCTCGCCCGAGGAGGGACCCATGCGCAAGACCCGGCTCGTTCGTGTCGCGCTGGCCGCGGCGCTCGCCGCCGCCCTGCCGAGCCAGGGCGAGGAAGTGCTCGACGTCTCCGGTATCTACGAGGTGCAGGGCGAGACGGTCGTGGCGGGCTCGCCCGATCACTTCGTCTACTCCGGCAAGCTCGTGCTGCGGCAGACCGGCGCGGACATCCAGACCATCACCGAGGTGGCCATGCGCCGCACGGCGGGCAACTCGGGCCCGGCCAGCGCCGCCCTGATCGGCACGGGCGACGCGAAGCTCGACGGGCGCAAGATCACGGGCAACTCCGAGCTCCAGACGCTCGTGAGCGAGGTGACCGAGCTCGACGTCGCCGTGCCGTTCGCGCCGCGCTACGCGGGCCCGGTGATCAACGCGGTGGCGAAGGGCGTGGTGCGGGACGACGGCACGATCGACTTCGAGATCAAGTCCACGCTCACGGGCGAGGGCTTCACGCTGCCGGAGGGCCGCAAGACCACGCTGCACGCCAAGCGCGTGGCGCGCAGCCCTCACGAGCTGAAGACGAAGTAGGAGGCCACCATGAACCTCCGCACTTCGTGCATCGCGCTCGTCTCGCTGCTCCTGCCGGATGCGCTCTTCGCGCAGGACGTCAGCGGGCCTTCCTTCAAGACCGGCGACGTGATCGGCTTCGAGCAGCTCGACGTGATCGAACGCTATCTGCCGAAGGAATTCTGGGACAACCGCGACTTCTTCTTCTACGAGGGCATGCAGCTGCGCATCGGCGAGACGAGCGCCGACTACACGCCGGCCGACGCGTACGAACAGGCGACGAAGAGCAACGCCGGCAAGGCCTCGATCGGCCCGGAGGGCAGCCTGAAGGGCTACGTGAGCGGGCAGCCGTTCCCGATGGACAAGATCGACTGCAAGGGCGACCCGCAGGCCGGCACGAAGGTCGCCTGGGACTTCGACCATCGCTGGGAAGGCGAGGGCGGCGCTGCGAAGTTCATCTACTCGTATTGGGATCGCGGCGAGCGCCTGCCGCTCTACTACGAGGGCAAGAGCCGGCGCGTCTGGCTCTCGGGGCGCATCGAGCCCGAGTATCAGGCGGGGGGCGGCGACGTGTTCCGCGGCGAGGAGCGGAAGCGCGTGTACGGCATCGAGGTGGAGGCGCCCTTCGACTCGCGTGGGCTCACCCTGCTCACGTATCGCTACAAGGGCTCCGAGAATCCCACGGCCACCACGCACAACGACGACACCTGGGTCTACTCGCCGTCCCTGCGCCGCGTGCGGCGCATCTCGAGCGCCCA
>CAVQUJ010000005.1:0-878882 GCA_963716895.1 uncultured delta proteobacterium | reverse complement strand
CTCAAGGAGGACGCGGGCACGCTGTTCAACGTCGGCCAGCTCGACCTGCCGGCGCGCGCGCGGGTCGAGCGCCTGTTCTGGGACTGCTGCGAGAAGATCCAGCGCGTGGCGGCCGAGCTGCCGGAGATTCCGGAGGAGCTGAAGGAGCTCGAGCGCGGCCTCGCCGACACGTACTACGCGAACTTCTCGGTGTTCCAGAGCGCGCCCGACCACTGGGCCGTGAAGCAGCTCTTCCCGGTGATGCCGATCCAGCGGCTCAACGAGAAGCCCACGCGGCGCGGCATCATCGCCGACCTCACCTGCGACAGCGACGGCAAGATCGACCAGTTCATCGACCAGCACGACGTGAAGAGCGTGCTCGAGCTGCACCCCTTCGACGGGCGCCCGTACTACCTCGGCATCTTCCTGATCGGCGCCTACCAGGAGATCCTGGGCGATCTCCACAACCTGTTCGGCGACACCGACGCCGTGCACGTGAGCCTCGACGACAGCGGCGGGTACGTCGTCGAGAACGTCGTCGAAGGCGAGAACGTGAAGGACGTGCTGGCCTACGTGGAGTACGACCCGAACGCGCTCAAGGAGAAGGTGCGGCGCCTCTCCGAGGAGGCGCTCCGGCGCGGCGAGATCACGCTCGAAGAGGCGACGCGCCTGCGCCGCCGCTACGACCAGGGGCTCTGGGAGTACACGTACCTCGATCCGCGCTCTTAGCGAGCGGATCCTCCGAGCCACGCCGCAAGCCCGGTTCCTCCGGGCGCGCAGCGAGCGAAGGAACAAGTTGCGAATCGTCTCCTGGAACGTGAACGGGCTGCGCGCTTGCGGCGGCAAGGGCTTCCGGCGCTGGCTCGATCGGAGCGCGGCGGACGTGGTCGGCGTGCAGGAGGTGCGTGCGCGCACCGAAGACCTGCCGCGGCGGCTGGCCGTACCGCACGGCTGGCACACGCACTTCTCGCCCGCGGCGCGGGCCGGGTACAGCGGCGTCGGGCTGTTCGCGCGCCGCGCTCCCGACGGGCTCGACACGGTGCTCGGCCGGCGGAGCTTCGACGCGGAGGGGCGCCTCCAGCTCGCGCGCTTCGGACGACTCGTGGTCGCCAACGTCTACTTCCCGAACGGCAACGGCAAGGAGCGCGACAACTCGCGCGTGCCGTTCAAGCTGCGCTTCTATCGCACGCTGTTCGAGCGCCTCGAGAAGCTGCGGAGCGACGGCGCGCACGTGCTCGTGCTGGGCGACTTCAATACCGCGCACTCGGAGCTCGACCTCGCACGCCCGCGCGAGAACCGGAAGACGAGCGGCTTCCTCCCGCACGAACGACGCGAGCTCGGACGCTGGCTCGCGGCCGGCTGGGTGGACACGTTCCGCAGCTTCGAGCCCGGCCCCGGCCACTACTCGTGGTGGAGTCAGCGTTCGGGCGCCCGCGCACGGAACGTCGGCTGGCGCATCGACTACGTGCTCGCCTCTCCGGAGGCGACGCGCTTCGTGCGCGGCGCCTTCATCGAGCGCAGCGTGCGCGGCTCCGACCATGCGCCCGTCGGCGTGGACGTGGACGACGCGATCCTCGGCTGAGCGGACCCGTCGCGATACATTCGGCGCGACGTGAATCGCAGCGCCACCAGCCCTCCCGCTGCCCCGCAGGCCGGGGTGGGTTCCGAGCCCGGAGGTGCCATGCCCTCCCGTCTCGCCTGGCTCACCGGCGTGCTCCTGCTCGCGGCGCTCGTGTTCGTCGTGGCGCACGTCGCCGAGGAGCAGGCGCTCGCGCGGCTCATGGCGCAGGCACACCCGATCTGGCTGCTGACGGCGGTGCTGTTCCAGGCGCTCACCTACGTGTGTGCGGCCGCGGTGTGGCAACGGGCGCTGGTGCGCCACGGCGTCGCCGGCAGGCCGTGGAGCCTGCTGCCGCTCGGCCTCGCGAAGCTCTTTACGGATCAGGCGCTGCCGTCGGCCGGCGTGAGTGGAACCGTCCTCGTCGTCGGGGCGCTCGCGCGGCGCGGGGTGGCGCGAGGGATCGCGATGACCGCCGTGCTCGCGGGCGCGATCGGCTACTACGGCGCCTACCTGCTCGCCACGCTCGGCGCCATCGCGATTCTGTGGCGGTACGGCGAGCTGCGCGCCGTGATCCTCGCGCCCGCGATCGTCCTGTGCCTGCTGGCCGCGGGCGTGCCGCTGGCCGTCGTGGGCTTGCAGGGGCGCGCCTTTCCGCGGCTCCGCCGCTGGCTCGAACGCCTGCCAGGCGCGCGCGGCGTCGCCGCGGCACTTCGCGAAGCGCCGCTCCAAGGCATCTTCGCACCGCGCCTGCTGCTCGAGACGACCTTGCTGCAGCTCGCGATCTTCGCGCTCGACGCGCTCACGCTCGCGGTGACGCTGCGCGCGGTGGGCAGCCCCGTGGAGCTCGCCGCCGCCTTCGCGAGCTTCGTGATCGCGTCGGTGGTCGCCACGCTCGCCTGGGTTCCCGGTGGCCTCGGCACCTTCGAAGGCACGTGCGTCGCGATGCTGCACCTGCACGGCGTGTCCGTGGAGGCCGGCCTCGCAGCCACGCTGCTCCTGCGCGGCTTCACGTTCTGGCTACCGATGCTCCCCGGCTTCGCCCTCGCCCGCCGCGAGCTCACGAAGCCACGCTCATAGAGCGGAGCCCGGAGGAGCTCCGCGCACGCATCCGGCCACGGTCTACGCCGCACGCATCCGGCGCCGGCCTAGCAAGTCGCCAGTCGCGGCGTCCTAAGGCCGGCGCGAGTGGTCGAACCAGGCGAGGCCGATCAGGCCCACCGCGAGCAACAACTCGGCCGCCGGCTCCGGGACGGCCGCGGAGACGAAGATGCCGTCGTTGCCGAGCGTGCGGGCGCCAGCGCCGGGGTAGTTGTCGGCCGTGAACGGGCTGAGCGCGCTGTCCATGCCCAGGCGGATGGCCGCCTCGTCGCCATGGGTGCCCTGGACCCTCGTCGTGGCGCTGCCCGTGAACGTGAAGACCAGCGTCACCACCTGCGCGCCGCCAGTGCCGGTGCCGGTGATCGAGGCGGAGGAGGTCTGGCTGAAGGCCTGGTTCGGCGAGGTAGCGGGCGCGCTCGCGTTGCTGAGCGTGCCGACGGCGCCGAGCCCGAGGCTCCCGACCAGCGTGCCGGCGCCCGAGTGCGCGACGTTGAGCGCGCTCAACGTGACGGCGGCCTGGCCGTTGCCGTCGCTGACGATGGTCAACGCGCCGTTTCGCACGACGTCGACGCGGGCCACCCATGCGGCGCCCGCGATCTCCGTCACGGAGAACGTGATCGTGAAGCTGCCGCTGAAGTTCTGCGTGAAGGTGGCCGCGCCGGGGCCGTCGGCGTCCGCCCCCACCACGGCGCCATAGCGCACCTGGAATCCCAGCGTGCCGTTGATGGGCGTGGAGGTGCTCGACTGGCCCACGGAGATCCCGTTCCCCGTGTTGTCGAGCACGTTGGTGGAGCCGTCGCTGATCGAGAGGCCGGAAATCGTCGAGGCACTCGCCGGCGTCCCGAACAAGGCGCACGCAGCGAGCAGAGCCACGCCGACGCGCAGGGGGAAGCTCGACATGAGGGGGAAACTCCTCGACAAGGCGTGATAGGGATCACGTGTCGGCAGGTCCCCGGGCAGGCTGAAGGATTCCCCTCAGGGGAGCCGAGTGGAAGGCCCTAGTAGGGATGGGACGGCCGCTAGGCCGGCTTCGGGTCCCGGATCAGCACCGTGCCCAGCGCGACGCAGGCAAGGCGGCCCTCGTTCTCCACCTGGATCCGCACCACGGCGGTGGCGCGGGTGAGGGAGAGGATCTCCGCCTCGGCCGAGAGCTTCCCCTGGGTGACCGGGGCCAGCAGGTTCAGCTTGAACTCGGTCGTGGCCGCCCACTGGCCCCGCCTCATGTGCGGGTAGCAGACGCAGCCGAGCACGTGATCGCAGACCGCCGAGAGCACCCCGCCGTGCAGGTTCTTGAACGGCGTCAGCAGCTCGGGCCGCACCTCGAGCTCGGCGCGCAGCAGACCCGGCTGGAACTCGGTGAAGCGCACGCCGAGAAAGGCCGGCAATCCCCAGAGCTTCTCGTTCGCCTTCAGGAAGGCGGCGGCGATGCTCGGATCGTACGCCGCGACGGCGCGCGGGTCGGGCACGGCGCTAGTGCGCCTGCGCCGCTTCGTCTGCGAGCGTGCCGGTCACGCCGCCGCAGGCTTCGAGCTGCGCGCGCAGCATGACTGCGCGCCGCCTCCGGCGCTGGCGACGTTCCTCGGTGTCGCAGAGGCGCGCGAGCACCTCGTCGGCCCACGCCAGGTGCCGGCGCGTACGGCGCGCGACGTCATCGAGGATCTCGATCGTGGGCGCGTCCGTGATCGGGTCGGTCTCGCGCGCGGTGCGCTCGTAGACCGCGAGCAAGTGCGCCTTCAGCACGTCGAACAGGCCGGCAAGCTTCTCGATGGTGAGATCGGGCCGCTCGGGCTCGGCCACGGCCTGGACCAGTGCCGCGAAGCCCGGGTTCGCGGCCTCCGACGCGACCACCGACGCGCGCCCGCAACGCAGCTCGGGCAGTCTTCTTCCGAACGCGTCGGCCGCCTGCGCACCCTCCCAGATGATCTTGCCGAGGCCCGTCTTCACCGGCACCTCGGGGATCGTGGCGAGCCAGCCGCCGAGCATCAGCATCATCCACTCCTCGGCGTAGCGGAAGTTGCGGATGCGGCGCGCGCTGGCCTCGACGTCGAAGCGGCCGAACAGCTCGCGCAGGTCGGCCGGGATCTCGAAGGCGCCGTACGCCGCGAAGGTGGTGCGCTCCTCGGGGCTCGTGCCGGGGTAGAGACGGAGCTCGCTCACGCCGCTCCCTCCGCGCCAGCAGCTCGGCGCCGCGCGAGATGCCGCTCGCGGAGGATGCGCGCGGCCGCGATCAACGTCTGCTTGGACGGCCCGCCGCCCGAAAGCTCCGTCAGCTCGCGCAGTTCGTCCTCGCTGAAGCCCGCCTCCTTGCGATCCTGCCAGGCGATCGGGATCGCCGCGTCCTCGCGATCCGAGCGGGCGCCGCCGAAGCTGAACTGCTTGTCCACCTGCTTGCGGAACTCCTGCGTGCGCTCGAAGTGCTCCGGGTCGTTCTTCGTGAACTCCCGCACCCATTCGCTGCCGAAGCGCACGTGCGTGAGCTCGTCGGCGAGTACGAAGTCGATGGCCTGCTTCATCTTCTCGTCGCCGATCTGCTCCGCATAGCGGATCATGTCGCGGAACACGTCGCAGGCGAGGCCTTCGAGGCCGCGGTTCACGCCCGCCACGCGCATGGCCGGGTCGTCGCTGCACGCGCACTCGAACAGGAAGGTGCTCTCGGGGAACATCCCCGGCGTGCCACCCACGTGCTCGAGCAGCTTCTCGTAGATCTGCACGTGGCGCGCCTCGTCCCAGCACTGCCGCGCCATGTTCATCTTGAACTCCCACGGCGCGTCGGGGAAGTCCCAGAGCGAGCGGCCCGCGCCTTCGAGCGCCTGGAGCTCACCGACGTAGATACCGTGCATGCGCAGCAGCAAACGCGTGCGGGCCGCCGGATCGCCTGGGCGCAGCGGCTCGTTCAGCGTGACGAGCGCGAAACCCGGCCCATAGGCCTCGAATAGCGGCTCGGCGGCGGTGCCGCGCACGGAGCGCTCGATCATCGGCGCGAACCTGTCGAACACCTCGACCACGACGTTCACGTCGTCGGGCAGCTGCGAGAGCACCGTCGACATCGCGTTGTCCTGGCGGACGAAGCGGCGGTCGCGAGCGAGCTCCGAGTGCTGGATGAAGCGGCGCATGGCACCTCCAGGCTGCGGCACGGGCGCGTCGCCGCAGGATAGAGCGGCCGCTCCTAGTCCGCCCTGCTCGGCTTCTCGCCCTCCAGCAGGTCATTCACCTTGGCGCACAGCGTCTCCGGTGTGAAGGGCTTCGGCAGGAACGCGGCGCGCAGGGTCGCGACCTCGCGCCGCAGCGCCTCGTCTTCGGTGTAGCCCGAGACGAACAGCACCGGCAGATCGGGCCGCTGCTCGCGCAGCCGGGCGGCGAGCGCGCGCCCACCCATGCCGGGCATGACCACATCCGTGACCAACAGGTCGAGCTCATCAGCGCCGCTCTCGGCGACGCGCAGCGCGGCAGAGGCGTCGGCGGCCTCGAGCACCCGATGGCCCGCGCGACGCAGGGCCAGCGCCGCGATGCGACGCACGGCAGACTCGTCCTCGACCAGCAGCACGGTGCCGCTGCGTTCGCGCCGCGACTCGCGGGCGGGCGTCGCCGCGGTCGCCAGCGGCCCCGCGACGAAGGGCAACTGGATGCGCACCGTCGTGCCCCTTCCGGGCGCGCTCTCGGCGGCGATCGTACCGCCGCTCTGCTCGACGATCCCATAGCAGGTCGCGAGACCCAGGCCGGTGCCCTGACCGGGCGGCTTGGTGGTGAAGAACGGCTCGAACGCCCGCCGCTGCACCTCTTCGCTCATGCCCGACCCGGTGTCGCTCACCGAGAGCTGCACGAGCTCGCCGGTGCGCCTCGTCGCGATCGTGATGCGCCCGCGGTGCTGAAGCGCATCGCGCGCGTTCACCACGAGGTTCACCATGACCTGCTCGAGCTGATCCGCGGCGCCGCGCACGGTGGCCGGGCCGGGGCCCGCCTCGATCACCAGCTCGATCTCCTCGCGGAGGAGTCGGCGCAGCAGCCCTTCCATGCCGCGCACCAGCTCCGCCACGTCCACGACGCGCAGCGCGATCGGCTGGCGCCGCGCGAACGCCAGCAGCTGACTGGTGAGCCGCGCCGCGCGCTCGCCCGAGCTGGCGATCTCGTCGAGCTCGGTGCGCGCCCGCGAGCCCTCGGGGAGCTCCTGCTTGAGCAGGGCGGCGCTGCCGAGGATCGCGGTCAGCAGGTTGTTGAAGTCGTGGGCGACGCCGCCCGCGAGCCTGCCCAGGCTCTCCATCTTCTGGGCTTCGCGCAGGCGCGCCTCGAGCTCGCGACGCTCGGTCGTGTCGCGCGAGACCACGATCAGGAGCGGCGGGCCACCCGCCGTGGGCAGCACGCGGCCGGTCGCCTCGAAGACGCGCCACGAGCCGTCCTTGTGGCGGAAGCGGAACTCCGCCGAGACGGCCTGGCGCGGATTCGCGAGGGCGTGGCCGATCGTCGAGACGACAACCCGGGTGTCGTCTGGATGGATCAGCTCGAGTGCCGAGCGATCGATCAGCTCCTCGGGCATCCAGCCGAGCGCGCGCTCCGCGGCGGGGCTCACGTAGCGCAGCGTGCCCTCGCGGTCGATCAGGTTGACGATGTCCTGGGCATCCTCGGTGAGCGAGCGGAACAGCCGCTCGGTGCGGCGCTGCCGCGCCAGCCAGAGCGCGGCCGTGAGCAGCGCGATCACGAAGAACAGCAGGCCCGAGGCGACGGCGCCGCCGAAGATGATGCGCTGCACGCGGCGGGAGCCCGCGCCGAGGGTGAACGAGAACTCGCTCTCGAGCGCGGTCAAGCGGTCGTCGACCTCGTCGAGCCGCGCGAGCGACGCAGCGATCCGCTCGGGCGAGCGCTCACCCTCGATCTCCGCGTGGATCTCCTCGGCGATCTCGACGATCTCGTCCACCTGCTGGTCGCCCGCGCGCCAGATCTCGATTGCGCGCTCCATCTCGGGCAGCCAGGACGCAGCGCCGAACAGCCGCGCCATGTTCGCCACGTCTGCGGGGTGGTTGCGCCCGCGGAGCAGGGCGTCGAGCGCGGCGGGAACATCGGGCTCGTCCTGCTCGAGGGCGACGCGCGCCTCGGCGTCCGCACGAGGGATGGCGATCGCCTCGTGGTAGCGCCGGTAGAAGCGATCGGCGCCGGTCTCCGCATAGCGGGCGAGCTGGTAGATCGCCGACTTCTGGGCCTTCGAATAGAGGCCCTCACCGGTGACGTAGCCGCGCACGCTCTCGAGCGCGAGGAGGCCGAAGCCCGTGATGGCGAGCAGGCCCACTACGACGGACAGGATCAGGGCGCCCACGAAGGGCAGCTCGCCCGCCCGCCCGCGCGCGGTCGACCACGGGCGCTGGCTGGCGGCCACGGCCTTCGGCCTGCGCATCATCGTCACCCCGTCGCCGTGGACGACCCCGTGGCCGCGTCCTCTTCGCGCAGGCGCGGGACGCTCACGCGAGCCCGGTCCTCCCCATCCGCGGCGGAGAACGCGACGGAGCCTCCACAGGCCGAGACCAGGTCGCGGAGCAGCCGCTCATGGACCTCGGCAGCGGGGGCGGGCTGCGCCGGAACCGCCGTCACGAGGTCGAGCGCCGCGGGCAGGCCACGGCCCGGCTCCGGCAGCCGCAGCCGCAGCGCACCGGCGCCCCCCAGGCGCAGCGCCGCACGCTGTACGAGCAACAGGACGATCGTCTCCGCCTCGTCGGCGGACAGCGGGAGCAGGATCGACTCCTCGCACGTTTCGACCGAGAGCTCGAGACGCCGCGGCAGAGAGTCGCGGAGCAGCGCCTGAACGTCCCGCAGCACCCGGCCGAGCTCGCATTCGCGCGCCGCGGGCGGCGGCACGGAGCGCCGCCGGAGCAGCGCGTGGGTCAGCCGCGCGCAGCGCTCGACCTGCTCCAGGATGAGGGCACAGGCCTGCTCGACCTCCGGGTCCTTCGTCTCGCTCTGGAGGAACGACGCCTCGCCCCCGATCGAGGTGAGAGCATTGTTGAGCGTATGCGCGACGCCGAGGGCCAGCTCCGAGAGCACGGCCATACGGGCCTCGGTGAGCACCGACATGTGGCACTCATCGGCCGCCCGCGAGGGCCTCCTGAGAACCGGCAGCCCCGAGAGTCGTGCGCGGTCGCAGGCGAACGGGCGGCTCGGCGGACCGCTCGAGCGCCACGTCGGCGGCCAGGCGATAGAGGTCGTAGCTCTTGCAGACCGCGTCCTGGATGCGGCGGGCGCGCCCCGGCTCCGGCTCGGCGCCGGCCAGCTGCGCGATCAGATCGAGCGCATCCCACGGGTGCGCGTCGTCGTAGTCGGCGTGGACGCGCAGCCAGCGCATGCCCCGCTCGGCCTCTGCCGCCGGAACGCGTGACCGGTAGACCTCGCTCGCGGCCACGCTGGGAGTCCACTCCCCGGTGACGCCCTCGATCGCGTAGTTCGTCGCCGCCATGGCCTCGGCGAGGTCGCCGTGCTGGCAGACGTGCCAGCACCAGTCCGTGATCGCCGTCATCTCGACGGGCCGCGAACCGTCGAGCATCTCGGCGCGCGGCGTGCCGAACACCTCGGCCCAGTCGAGGAACCACTCGGCGTGCTTCTGCTCGACGCGCAGGTTCTTCGCCAGCCAGGTGCGCGCGCCATCGATGCCGGCGTCGCGCCCGTGGCGGGTCTTCAGCAGATTGAGGGCGAGGAACTGCGGAAAGCAATCGATCAGCGGCCAGAAGCCGACCAGGACGTTGCGGTGCTCGAGCGGCGTGATGCTCCCGTCGGCCATACGCCGCCAGGCTTCGTGCTGGGAAACCCTTAGTCTTCGCTCGGTGGTTTCTCCGATCAGATCCTGGATCCAGCTCGGATAGTGGTCGATCGACCGTCGCACTGCACACCCTCCTCGCGGCTCTCCCCTCCTACGCCCGCCGCGCCGCGAGTGTCAAATGGAATCGGAGAGCTCCCGGCGCACCTCTTCGTCGTGCTCGCCGAGTCGCGGCGCGCGCCGCGAGATCCGCCACGGCGTCTTCTCGAAGCGGTAGGGGGCGCCCGGGTAGCGGACCGTGCGCTCCAGCTCGGGGTGCTCGACCGGAGTCTGGAAGCCGCGCGCCACGAAGTGCGGGTCTTCGAAGGCCTCCTCGGGCGCGTAGATCACGCCCACCGGCATGCCGGCGCGCTGACAGCCGACGAAGAAGTCGTAGGCGGAGAGCCGGCTCGCCGCGAAGTTCAGGGCCTCGCGGCCGGCGGCGAAGATGGCCGTGAGCTCGTCGTCCTGGCCGATCTTCGAGAGATCGATGAAGTCGCGCTGCGCGCCGAGCTCGAGAAACACCGCTTCGGGGAACTGGTCCGCGACGCCCAGCTCCTGGAGCCAGCGCAGCAGGCCCGCATACTCCTTCGGCTGGCGCGGCGGCACGCCCGTGTTCACGTAGCGGCCGTCGGCGCAGCGCACCTGCGTCGGCATCGAGAGCATCTCCATCGCATGGCGCCCGGTCTGGCGCTGCACGGTCGTGCCGGCCACCAGGTAGCAGTAGGACGCCATCTCGGTGGTGACGTTCGCGGCGGCGTGCATCGACACGTCCACGAACTGCCCCTCACCCGAGACGCCGCGCGAGAAGAGCGCGGTGAGCGCGGACATCACGGCGTAGTGACACGCGGTGTTGTAGCCCTGGAAGCCGAGGCCGCGAATCGGCGGCAGCGAGTGGTCGTCGTAGCCGCAGCTCCAGACCGGGCCGCCGGCCGCGAGCACGGTGAGGTCGGTGGCGAGGTCGGCGCGGCCGGCGCCGTTCCGCCCGAACGGCGTGATCGAGACCCAGATCAGCTCGGGACGCAGCGAGCTGCGCATGGTCGATGCCGAGCCCGGCGAGCCGGCCCGGGTCTTCGCACTCGAGCACGAGGTCGGCGCGCGCCACCAGCCGCCGGAATCCCTCGCGCCCCGCCTCGCTGTCGAGGTCGAGCACGACGCCGCGCTTGCTGGTGTTGTAGTGCCACCAGGCGAGGCTCCGCTCCGGGTGGGGCACGTCGTCGACGAACGGGCCATGACGCCGGAGCGCGCTGCCCTCGGGCGGCTCGACCACGATCACGTCGGCGCCCATGTCGGCGAGCAGCTTGCCCGCGAGAGCACCGCGCTCGTGCGAGAGCTCGACGACCGAAGACCGGCGAGTGCGGTCATACGACGCCCTCCGCGCGCAGCTTCGCGACGTCGTCGGGCGAGAGGCCGAGCAGCCGGCCGAGCACAGCCTCGGTGTGCTCGCCGAGGCACGGCCCGCCGCGCGCGAGCGCCCAGTCGGTCTTCGAGAAGTGCACGGGCAGGCCGTCCACGCGCACGTCGCCCATCTTGCCGTGATGCACCGTCGGCCAGAGCCCGAAGCCGGCGGTGGCGGGATCGTGGTCGACGCGCTCGGGCGGCTTCGCCACCGGCGCCGCCGGCACGTTCACCGCGTGCAGCGCCGCGACGCTCGCCGCCTTCGTGCGCGCGCCCGTCCATGCAGCGAGCTGCACGTCGAGCTCGTCCTGCGCGGCGAGCCGCCCGGCCAGCGCCGCGAAGCGCGGCTCGCGCGCCCAAGCCTCGCCCACCACGCCCGCGAGCGCCCGCCACTCCGCGTCGCTGCGGCACGCGATCGCCACCCACTCGTCGTCGCCCGTGGCGGGGTAGATCCCGTGCGGCGCCATGGCGGGATGCTCGCTGCGGTTCGAGTGCGGCGAGCCGGGGCGCCGCAGCGGCCGGCCGTTCACCGTCCAGTCGAGCAGCGCGGGGCCGTGCAGCGTGAGGCCCGCGTCGGTGCACGAGAGATCCACCCACTGACCCTCGCCCGTGCGCTGCCGGTGCAGCAGCGCGAGCAGGATCGCGATCGCCATGTAGTAGGCGCCCGTGTGATCCATGTACGAGTAGCCCCAACCCGCGGGCTCGCGGTCCGGCAGACCGGAGCTGAACGTGAGGCCCGAGACGGCCTGCACGATCGGGCCCCAGGTCTTGAACGCGGCATAGGGGCCGGCGTGCCCGAAGCCGCAGTTCGAGACGTAGATGATGTCGGGCCTCAGCTGCTTCATGCGCTCGTAGGACATGCCCATCTTCGCGAGCACGCCGGCGGCGAAGTTCTCCGCCACCACGTCCGAGCGCTTCACGATCTCGGCGAGCAGCTCGCGGCCCTTCTCGGTGCGGAGGTTCAGCGTGATGCCGAGCTTCTCGACGTTGTGGTTGTTGAAGCCGCCGCCGAAGTCGACGCCGCGCCGCTCGTCCACGAAGGGCGGCATCATGCGCAGGATGTCCCACGTGCCCTGCTTCACCGGATCCTCGATGCGGATCACCTCGGCGCCGAAGGCCGCGAGCCACTTCGTGGCGCCCGCGCCCGCGAGCTGGCCGGTGAAGTCGCAGATGCGGAGCGGCGCCAGCGCCTTCGCCGTCACGGCAGGGCCTCCCACTGCGGAATGCGGAGCGTCTCGCCGCTCTCGGGATCCTGCACGGCTTCGAACGCCACACGCACGCGATCGCCGATCGCCACCTGGTCGTGGCGGCGGTTCAGCACGTTGCCGAGCAGGCGCACGTGCGGGGCGTCGTCGAGCGCGACCAGCGCCACGGCGTAGGGCACGTGCGCGCGCAGCAGCGGGTGCACGGCGTGATGCACCACCGCCACGCTCTCGACGCGCCCGCGGCCCGCGCTTGCCCGCATGCCGAGCTCGAAGCTGCCGCAGCTCCGGCACGCGTCCTCGGGCGGGAACTGCACGGTGGCGCAGCGCGCGCACGCCTGGAGCTCGAGCCGCCCCGACGTGAACCACGCATGATTCTTCGCATCGAGCGCAGGCAGCAGCCATTCGTCGCCGAGGAAGCGCGTCATCGGGGTCCTTCCGCGGAGGGTCGGGCCGGGCGCATGCCTCCGCTCCAAGCTCCACGACTTCGCTCGCCTATGGCTCGCTGCGCGCTTCGCTTGCTGGCGCGAGCCCGGCCCTCTGCGATTCCCGATCTCGTCACGCGATAGGCCCGAACAGCACGGCGCTGCCGGCCGCGTAGCCGGGGCCCGCGACGGCGAGGCTGCGCTCGACGCGCTTCCGTGTCACCTGGCAGCTGGATGTGCCGCGCACCTGGCGTACCGCCTCGTTCACCAGCTCGAAGCCGTGGATGTAGGCCTCGCCGAGGTTGCCGCCGCTCGTGTTGAACGGAAGCGGTGCCTCGGGCCCGGCCAGCCCGCGGCGCACGAAGGCCTCCACCTCACCCGGCGCCGCGAAGCCCAGCTCGCAGAGCGCCATCAGTACGGGGCCGGTGAAGTTCTCGTAGAGCTGGAGCACGTCCACGTCCGCGGGCCGGCAGCCCGCGCGCTGCCAGAGCTTCTCCGCGACGTCGCGATAGAACACGCCGGGGAACCAGCTCCCCTGGAAGCCGGAGATGCCGTACGCGGGCCCGAGCCCCTGCGCGGCGGCGACGATCGCCACGGGCTTCGCGCCGAGGTCGCGCGCACGCTCGGCCGTCGTCACCACGATCGCGGCGGCGCCGTCGTTCTCGGGGCAGCAGTCGTAGAGGTGGAACGGCTCCACGATCCAGCGCGAGGCGTGATACTCGGCGCGCGAGAGCGTCTGGCCGTGACGGATCGCGCGTGGGTTCCGCTGGGCGTTGGCGTACGCCGCGAGCGCGATCTCGCAGAGCGCCTCCTGCGAGATGCCGTGGTCGTGCAGGAAGCGCTTCGTGTGCAGCGCGCACTCCTGCGCCGGCGAGAGCAGCCCGTACAGGTGCTCGTAGGCGAAGTCGCCGCCGATGCGACCTGCGGTGCGCGACTGACCGAAGCGCCCGAACTGCCCCTGCGCAAGCGCGCGGAAGGCGACCACGTGCCGCGCGTAGCCGGCCGAGACGGCGGCGTCGGCCAGCTGCACCGCCGCGGCCATGTTGTTGCCGCCGCCGCCCCACGGCTGCGACGTCCATGACAGCGAGCGCACGCCGAGCGCCGCGGAGAGCCGCAGCGGATCGTTGCGCTGATCCATATAGGATGTGAAGCCGTCGATCTCGGCGGGGTCGAGCCCGGCGTCCGCGCACGCGGCGCGGATCGCCGTGAGCGCGAGCTGGAACTCGGTGAGCGGCGCCTTCCCGCGCTCGAAGTACGCGGATTCACCGATCCCTGCGACGACGGCTCGACCCTGCACCCGGCTGGCTCCTCAGTCATTGCAGCGGTCGATGCACTCCTGGTGCCGGTCGTCCGCTGCGTCGGTGCACTCGTCCACCGGCTGCTGCGTCTGCTCCTTGCAGGCGATCGACCTCCGCCTCGTACGCTCTCCTCGCAGCCCTGGCGACAGGCGGGCTGTGAATCCGGGTCGGCGAACAGCAGCGCCGAGAGCGCGAACGAAAGGGCGAGTGCGATCTTCATCGGACCTCCTCGAGGAAATCGGCGTACGCCACGAGCGCGCGCAGGGCGGACACCGCGCGGTGCGCGCTCGGGTAGCAGAGGCGGCCTTCCTCGCGCACGCCCACCGGCCCCGCGTTGCCGTAGAAGCGGTCGGTGTACGTCTGCTCGGTGGCCGAGAGCACCGGCTTGCCGTGCCGCTCCGACGCCTCGCGTGCGGCCTTCGCGTAGCGGCGGTCCTGGCGCTCGTGGAACTCGACGATGCGGTCGAGCCCGTGGCCGGGGTAGAACGAGCCCGAGCGGAAGGCCTGCGCCTGCGAGGCCTGGATGCCGAGCCCGAGGTGGACCACCGCATCCACTGCCGGATGCGCGCAGATGCGATCGAGGACCTCGGGGATGGTGTCGCGCGTCTCGCCGCCGGCGAGGTCGATCGGGTTGCCCCGGCTCCAGCGCGGCGGCACGAGCTCGTCGATCGCCGCACGGAGGTCGTCGGGCAGCGGCACCAGCTCGAGACCCGCGGCGGCGCATGCGTCGGCGGCGAGCACGCCCCAGCCGCCGGCCGTGGTGAACACCACCGTGCGCCGGCCGCGCGGCAGCGGCTGCGTGGCGAAGGTCGCCGCCCACTCGAAGGCCTGCTCCACGGTCGCGGCGCGCAGCGCCCCCACCTGCGCGGCCACGCCGTCGAAGATGGCGTCGTCGCTCGCGAGCGAGCCGGTGTGGCTCGCGGCCGCGCGCTTGCCCTCGGCGGCCACGCCGCCCTTCAGCAGCACGAGCGGCTTCCGTCGGGCGAGCGCGCGCGCCGCTTCGGCGAAGCGGCGCCCGTCCGGCACGCCCTCGAGGTAGGCGAGCGCCACGGCCGTCTCGGGATCCGCTGCGAAGTAGTCGAGGTAGTCCGCGAGGCCGAGCTGCGCCGAGTTGCCCGCCGAGATCGCCTTCGAGATGCCGATGCCGGTGAGCACCGCGTAGTTCAGGAAGCTCGACACCAGATTGCCGCTCTGGCTCGCCACCGAGATGCGGCCGGGCGGCGGATACGGCGCCACGATCTGCGCGCACATCGAGCGCGGCGTCGAGATGACGCCCTGCCCGTTCGGGCCCGCCACCACCAGGCCGAGCGACTCCGCGAGCGCGACGAGCTCGCGCTCGTGACGGCGGCCCTCCTCGCCCGCCTCGCCGTAGCCGCCGCTGGCCACGAAGGCCGCGCGCACGCCGCGCTTCGCGCAGGCCCGCAGCAGCTCGGCGTTCGCCGCCTGCGGCGTGCAGACGAACACGAGGTCGGCGGCGCCCTCGGGCAGCTCCGCGACGTCGCGGATCGTCTTCTGCCCGAGCACCTCGGTGCCCTCGCGGTTCAGCGCCCAGACCGGGCCATCGAAGCCGAAGCGCAGCAGGTTGTGGTAGGCCACGAAGCCGAACTTGCCGGGATGCGCCGACACGCCGGCCACGAGCACGCCGCGCGGGTGGAAGAGCGGGCGGAGGCGAGCGAGCACCTGCTGCGTCCGTGGCGTCGCGCGCGCGAGCGTCGGCGAGGACGCCGGCTCGCCCGAGCTCCACGAGCGCGTCCACCGCGACCGGCTTCCCGTCGCGCGCCCGCAGCAGCACCGGATTCAGGTCCACGCTCGCGACGTCGGGGCGCTCCGCGCCGACGCGGCCGAGCGCGACCAGCACGTCGGCCAGCGCATCGAGGTCGCCCGCCGGCTCGCCGCGGAACGCCTTCGTCACGAGGTGGCTGGCGCGCAGCCGACCGACGAGCGCGCGCGCCTCGGCGCGCGAGAGCGGCGCGGCGGCGAAGGCCACGTCGCCGAGCGCCTCGGTGAGGATCCCGCCGAGCCCGAGCAGCACGCACGGCCCGAACTGCGGGTCGCGCACGAGCCCCGCGATCAGCTCGCGCTTGCCCGGGACCTGCTCCGCCACGAGCAGCGACACCGGCCCGTCCTCCGGGTCGCCTTCGCCAGCAGCTCCACGCCGGCCGCGCGCACCGCCGCCGCGTCGGCGAGCCCGAGGCGCACGAGGCCGCGCTCGGTCTTGTGCGCGATGGCGTCGCCGCACAGCTTCAGCACCACCGGGAAGCCGATCTGCCCCGCGGCGGACGCCGCCTCGTCGGGCGTGCGCGCGAGCAGCTCGCGGGCCAGCGGAATGCCGAAGCCGGCGAGGAGCGCCTTCGAGTCGTGCTCCGAGAGGGTTCGGGGTTCGGCCGTTCCGCGCATGGGAAGGGGCCTATCCTACGCGACCCGTCCGCCGATGGCAGGTGCACGATCCAGGCGTTCCTCGCGGCACTCGACGCTCTCTTCCTGCGCTTCGTCGTCCTCTGTTCGGCGTGTGCTCGCCGCTCGCCGATCGGCTGCTGTTCCTGGCCTTCACGGGGCCGCACCGTCCTCACGACGCAAGCCGTGCTCGAGTCCGGTGACCGGATGATCCTGCGCACGGCGTTCCCGAACTTGATCGGCGTGGTAGTGCTGTCGTTGGCGCAACTGTTTCTACCGAGCCGCGGCTTTCTGATTGAAGCGGCGAGCGCCCGCATGTCAGCATCGCCCTCGTGGAGGTGCGCATGGGTGCTCGGCCTCAGGTGCTTCGGCTTTTCACAGCTTTCGTTCTGGCAAGCGCCGCCGGAGGCGCCGGCGCACAGGGCTCCTTCACGGGCATGACACCGGTGGCGGGCGACGAGCACCACCACGCAGGCACCCTCGATGGCGCGTACACGGTGTACCGCGCCCAGGCGGGCCTGGGGACCGGCGCCTGTCCGCACGAGTTCGGCAGGCCGCTCGATCTCTACGAGCATGCCAAGGGTGAAGGCTTCGATTGGCTGCTCCTCTCCCATCACGATTTCTCGATGACCGGAGATCCGGACTCGGATGCCTATCGCTGGTGGACGAAGCCCGGGGCCCCGCCCGTCCTCAAGAACGGCGCGCCCTTCATCACCCCGGACCCGGCTGGTCTGCCGGACTTCGTCGTCGGCGGAGCCGTGGAGCCGCCGTGGAACGAGGCGCTCTCGCTGTCGTCTGCAGCCGCCCTCGAGAACAGCACCGCGAGCAACTTCGTCGCAATGCAAGGGCGCGAGTACACGACGGTGCCTGGGGAGGCCACGGGGCCGACGGCACTTCAGGGAGGGCACAAGATCGTCGTGCTACCCGGCGCCGCCGACATCGTCTGCGGCGCCCAGTCGGATCAAGGACCCGCGAACCACTGTGACGAGACCCAGCTCTACCGATGGGTGTACCAGCAGCAGGGGATCATCATCCAGGCGCATCCGGGCAACTGGAAGCAGGGCATGACGCGTTGGCATCCCCTGACGGCCAAGGCCGGCATGGCCGACCTGTTCGTGCAGGGCGTGGAGGTCGGAAACCGGGTCGGATTCTGGTGGGAGGACGGTTACCAGACCGCTCTCGGGAACGGCTACCGGCTCTTTCCCTCGTTCGGCAGCGATCACCACAAGGACCAGCTCACCGCCGACTTCGGCGTCACCTGCACGGACGGGGCGGTGCACACCCCCGTGAAGCTGAGCGAGGGGACCGTGTTGTGCTGGGTGCCGACGGGCGGCATGACCGCGGACAGCATTCGCGACAGCATGTACAACCGGCGCTGCTACTACTCGCGCTCTCGCAAGCCCCACCTCGAGTACGAGCTGCGCAACCCGCCGTCCGGTCCGCTACGCATGATGGGCTCGATTGCCCAGATCCCGGGCCACGTGGCCATCGTCCGCGTGGCGGCCACGAACGACGTCCTCAACCAGAACGCGACGCCCGCCTGGCGCTTCGACCGGCTGGAGCTGGTGGGCGTGAGCGCGCCCGATGCCAACGGCAACGTCACAGAGACCCTCGTCCACTCCTGCACGAACTGCTGCACCCGGAACGACGTCACTGGGGACACCTGCGTGCTCAACAACGCATCCCTGACGGTCCCGGACGGCGCGATCTACCCGCGTGTCTGCATGGGAACTGGGCCGTGCGGCAAGAACGGCACCAACACGGTCGTCGTCGGCGCGCCCATCTTCGTCAACTGGGCTGCCTACAAGACTGCCCATGGCTGGCCCGCCGACGACATCTATGACTTCGACGCCGACGGTCAACCGGCAGTGTGGGACAACTGTTGGACTACGGCGAACCCGACGCAGGCCGACGCGGACGGCGACGGCGTCGGGGACGCCTGCGACATCTGCCCGAACGCCTACGACCCGGCGCAGCTCGACACGGACAGCACCACCCCCGAAGGAGACGCTTGCGGCCCGCCCGACACGGATGGCGACGGCTGGTCAGACGGCCACGACTTCTGCGCGAACGACTACAGCGCACTCAACCACGACTCGGACTTCGATGGGCTCGGAAACATCTGCGACAACTGTGCCTTCTCGACCAACCCGGCACAGGAGGATGGTGACACCGATGGCGTCGGAGACGCCTGCGACGCGTGCCCTCAGCTCTCCAACCCGGACCAGGCCAACTCGGACACCGATGTGCTCGGGGATGCTTGCGACAACTGCGACCTCGTCGCCAATCCGGATCAGGCGGACCTGGACGGGGACGGCATCGGAGACGTCTGCGATCTGGACCGGGACGGTGACGGCGTACTGGACTCCGTCGACAACTGCGACGACATCGTGAACCCCGGGCAGCAGGACACCTGGCCGGTCGGGAATCCGGACCACGTCGGCGATGCCTGCGATGCTGACCAAGATGGGCTGGCGATCCCGCAGGACCTCTGCCCCTCGACTCCCACCACTGCGAATCAGGATCTCGACCATGACAAGGTCGGAACCCCGTGCGACAACTGCCGGAGCGCCGCGAATCCTCGGGTCGCCGATCCTGCCGGGCTCCCTTCCTATCGAACGACGACGGGCGCTCAGTATGACGACGATGGCGACGGGTATGGAAACGAGTGCGACCTCGACATGGTGGCGGGGACGGTTCCCGACTACGTCCAAGCAGACTACGACGAGATTCTTGCGTCCTTCGCCGGGGGGAACTACCCGAGCACGAGCAGCTCGACGTGCGGTACGAGCCATACCTTGAAATGCGACCAGTTCGATTTCAGGGAGCCGCACGACGTCAACCT
Organism: uncultured delta proteobacterium; assembly: GCA_963716895.1. Taxonomy (GTDB): domain Bacteria; phylum Myxococcota_A; class UBA9160; order UBA9160; family UBA6930; genus JBFIYM01. The sequence goes on along the minus strand of CAVQUJ010000005.1, from coordinate 859,910 downwards.
GGACGAGGGCGACCTGGCCTGGTGGAGCATCTGGGTGGGCTACGCTGGGCACGTCGATCTGGGCCTCAAGTGCGACGACTGCGGCGTGAACTTCATCCGCTTGCCCTGCGTCGGCGACGCCTGCGTCGAGTGCAACGACGGCATCGACAACGACGGAGACACCTACATCGACTATCAAGGCGGCTCCGGCGATCCGAACTGCTCGTCCCTGGCGGACCCGCTCGAGAGCGTGCAAAGCACTCCGGGCTGCGGCATCGGCCCGGAGCTGAGCGTGCTGATGCTCGGGCTCGGAGCGCTGCGGCGAAGGCGAGGTGGCGCCTAGGAGGCCCGCTCGACGAGCTGAATCCCGCCGTGCAGCACCACGGCGAACACCAGGGGCTCGCGACCCACCACGCGGTAGGCGTGCACGCTGCCGGGCGGCCGGTGCACGAGGTCGCCCGGAATCCAGCGCGCGCCCGTCCCCTCTTCTTCGGCCTCGCCGGCGAGGATCAGCGACCACTCGTCGCCCACGTGGCGATGCGCGGGGAAGCGCACGCCGGGCTCGATGCGCACGAGCCCACAGTCCGCTCCCGCGACCCGCGGGCCGCCCGCGAGGTGGAACAGGCGCACGCCCGCGACGGGGAACGCTTCCCAATCCGCTGCTCCTCCACCCGCCACAAGGATCAGCTCGCCGGCCCTCTCGCGCCCGAGGTCGAAGAGCCGCGCGACGCGCTCGCTGAAGCCGCTGAGCTTCGTGCCCGCGGCAATCGTGCCGAGCACGGCGACGCGAAGGCCCGGGCGCGGCGTCGCCGCTTCGGCGCCGAGGCCCCGCTCGTCGAGCAGGTCCGCCTCCGGATCGCGCCCGCTCACTCGAACCTCCCGCCCGCCGCGAGCGCCTCGCGCAGCTTCGCGAGCGCGGCGGAGAGGCGCGATTTCACCGTGCCGATCGGGATCGCGCAATGGGCCGCCATCTCGCTGCACGTCATCCCCTCGAAGTAGGCGAGCTCGACGAGCACGCGCTGTGGCTCGGGCAGGCGGTCGAGCGCCTTCCGCGCGCGCTCGCGGTCCGGGCCGTCCCAGACCGGCGCCACCTTCGGGTCGGCCTCCTCGGGCGCGTTCTCGCCGTCGCCGAGCAGGCCGCGGCGTCGCGCGGACGTGAGGCTGCGCAGTCGATCCACGCCGCGGCTGCGGACGCGCACCAGCAGCCAGCTGCGCACGCTGCCGCGCTCCGCGTCGAAGTCGGCGGCCTTCTGCCACGCCTCCACGAAGACGTCGTGGACGAGATCCTCCGCGTCCTGCCGCAGCTTCAGGATGCGCAGCGCGACGCCGAGCATCGCGCCGGCGTGGCGGTCGTAGAGCTCGCCGAGGGCGGACTCGTCCCCCACCGCAGCCGCGGCCATCAAGCTCTCGTCGCGTCCCGGCTCCGGAGCGAGCCCGGCACCCATGCGACGCCTCCGATCTCCCGCGCAGGCTAGATCCGGGCCATCGGGCGAGCGAGCGCCTCCCGGACGGACTTCCCGCATGAAGACCGTACGGAGCCGGCGGCCTAGCGGTTCGATGTCGCGGGAAGCCTGGACTGCTCGGCGTCGGCCTCCGCGCCCCGGTCCACGCCGCCCGCATCCGCTCGGGCACGCCTCGTCGCCTGTCGCGGCGTCCATGGACCGAACCGGACGGCCTCGGAATCCGTAGCTCGTGCGGAGAGATCCGCGAAGAGGAGCCACGCCACATGGACGGTGTGCCTGCGGAGCGCGAGCACGGCAAGCTCGCGGAGCTCGCCTCGATCGAGGCGCTCGGCGCGCTCGACGCCGGGGACCGGGCACGGCTCGCGGTGCACCTCCGCGTCGGCTGCGCGAGCTGCCTCGCGGAGCTCGAGGGCGGCCGGCGCGTCGCCGCCGCGCTCGCGGTGCTCACGACGCCGCTGCCGGCGCCGGGGCCGCTCCGCGGGCGCCTGCTCGCCTCGCTCGGCGGGGCGAGCCCGCCGGCCCCGCGTGCTGCAAGGCTCCCGGCCCCCGCGCGGCGCGCCGCCCTGCGCAGCCTGGCGGCGGCCGCCGCGGCGGCGGCGCTGGCGCTGCTCGGGCTCCGTGGCTTCGACACGCTCGAGCGCGAGCGCGCGCTGCGGCACGCGGCCGAGGTCGCGCTCGCGCGGGCCGAGGCCGAGCGCACGGCGGCGCAGGGCGAGCGCGAGCGGCTCACCGCGCTGATCGAGACGGTGGGCGCGCCGGCCGCGCGCGCGGTGGCGCTCGCCGGCGCCGAAGGCGTGCCCTCCGCGCGCGGGCGCGCCTTCGTCGAGCCCGTGGGACACCGGATCGTGTTGCTCGTCTACGATCTGCCGCCGCCGCCGCCCGGCCGCACGTACCAGCTCTGGACGATCGAGGGCGGCACGCCCGTGAGCGCGGGCACCTTCGCCACCAGCGACGCCGGCAGCGCCCGCCACGCGATCGCCACCTCCGCGCAGCTCGGCGACGCGATCTTCCTCGCGGTCACCGTCGAGCCCGCCGGCGGCGTGCCGCAGCCCACTGGCCCGATCGTGCTGGCGCAGCACTGATCCACACGAGCCTCTCGTTCGTATGGGCTCGCGGAGGATCCAGTATGAACACCAAGAGTCTCTTTGCGTTTCTGTTCCTGGCGTGCGCCGCGGCGGGATCGGCCGAGGCGGCCGGCGGGGTTCGCTGCCCGCGCCTCGCGGTGATCGGTCTCACCAGCGACCAGCGGCTCGTGGCATTCCGCGCCTGCAAGCCGGGCAAGGTGCGCGAGATCGGCGCGATCTCGGGGCTCGGCGGCGGCGACAGCACGCTCGTCGGCATCGACTTCCGCGTGCAGGACGGCCTGCTCTACGGCGTCGGCAACGGCGGCGGCGTCTATACGATCGACGCGACGACCGCCCTGGCGAGCTTCGTCTCGCAGCTCTCGGTGGCGCTCGACGGGACGTCGTTCGGGGTGGACTTCAACCCGGTCGCCAACCGGCTCCGCATCGTCAGCGACAGCGGCCAGAACCTGAGGCACGACGTGACGCTGGCAACGGGCGGCACCACGCAGGACTCCGCGCTCACGTACACGACGCCGCCGACGACACCCGTCATCGCGACCGGCGTCGCAGGCGCCGCCTACACGAACAACGACGTCACCGTGATGGGCGCCGCGAACACCGCCACCACGCTGTTCGAGCTCGACACGAACCTGAACCAGCTCGCGATCCAGTCGCCGCCCAACAACGGCATCCTCGTCGCCACCGGCCTGCTCGGCGTCGACCCCGGCTCCGCCGCCGGCTTCGACATCTACACGTGGCTCGGGCCCGACGGCATGGCGTGGGACAACCTCGGCCTCGCCTCGCTCTCCGTCGGAGGCGTCAGCGGCCTCTACGGCATCGACATGCTGACCGGGAAGGCGATCTCACTCGGCACGCTCGGCGACGTCGTCGATCTCGCCGTGCCGCTCAGCCAGTAGACGCGTCTTCCTGGCGCTCGACCTCCACGTCGGCATCGACGCGCGTCGCGTGCGCCGCATCGATCGCGCGCCGCGCACGGAGGGGCGCGGCGCGCACCGGGCACGCCGGCATCGCGCAGCGCGGGCACTCGTGCGGCCGGCACGGATCGAAGTGCACCACCGCCTCGGCCGGCATCGCCGCGGCGTGCTGCAGCCGCGTCTCGACGTCCTCCTGCACGTGGTGCAGGCGCTCGGCGTCGAAGTAGCGCGGCACGACCAGGTGCAGGTCCACGTGCGCCTCGGCGCCCGAGCGCCAGGCGCGCAGCCCGTGGACGTCGATCCACTCCGGCGGGCGCGCCGCCTCGAGCGCGGCCGCGAGCGTCTCGAGCAGCCCCTCGTCGGCCTCGTCGAGCAGGCCGCCCACGGCGCGCGACACGAGCTGCCAGCCCTCGCGCACGATGTTCGCGGCGACCGCGAGGGCGACCGCCGGGTCGAGCCAGACGATCCCCGTGAACTGGACGGCGAGCAGGCCCACCAGCACGCCGCCGCTGGTCCACACGTCGGTGAGGATGTGGCGACCGTCGGCGACGAGCGCGAGCGAGCGCGTGCGGCGCCCCGTGCGCAGCAGATGCAGGCCGAGGCCTCCGTTCAGCAGGCTCGCGCCGGCCACGAGCGCGATGCCGGTGTCGAGGCGATGCGGCGCCGAGCCCACCACGAGATCGCGCAGCGCCTGCACGCCGATCAGCAGCGCCGCCACGATGATCAGCGCGCCCTCGACGCCGGCGGACAGGAACTCCGCCTTGCCGTGGCCGTACGGGTGATCGCGATCGGCGGGCTGCGCCGCCATGCGCAGGCTCCAGACGAGCAGCAGCGCCGCCACCACGTTCACGATCGACTCCATCGCGTCGGAGAACACCGCGACGGAGCCGGTCACGATCCAGGCGGCGACCTTGACCGCGAAGACCAGCGCGCCGATCGCGAGCGAGAGCCGCCCCGCCGAGAGGCGCGTGTCGTGCGCGAGATCCACGGCCAGGCAGGCTAGCAATGCGGTCGTGATCGAGTCGGGCGGTTCGCCCGTGGTAGAGTGGATCGCCGGTGGGGGCATCGGAGACTTCCATGACATCGCGAACGCTGTGGATCCTCGCCCTGCTCGCAGGCTCGGGCCTGCTGGCGGCGTCGTCCGCCGACGCAGGCCCCCCCATCACGTGCTTCGGTCTCACGCCGACCATCACGGGCTCCGGCAAGATCAAGGGCACCAAGCAAGCCGACGTGATCCTCGGCTCGGGGGGCAACGACCAGATCAACGGCGGCGGCGGCAACGATTGTATCTGCGCGGGGGCCGGCGACGACTCGATCAGTGCGAAGAACGGCTCGATCGAGGTCGACGGTGGGCCCGGCAGGGATCAGATCAAGGTCAAGTCGAGCGGCAACGGCGGCAACGAGGTGCTCGGTGGCGACGACGACGACGAGATCACCTTCGACTCCGGCGGGGGCGGCAGCAACATCATCGGCGGCGGGCTGGGCAACGACCAGATCAAGGCCGGCTCCAAGGGCGGCGGGGGCAACATGATCTTCGGCGGCGACGGCAACGACGAGATCAGCTTCAAGAACGGGGGGGGAGGCGGCAACACGATCGCTGGCGACGACGGCGACGACGAGATCCGCTTCGGCGCTGGCGACGACGTGGACGGCGGCCTCGGCACCGACACGTGTATCGCCAAGGGCCAGTTCACGACGCCCGACTGCGAGCTCATCAACCCGTAGGATCGCCGCTTGCCCCTGTCGACACATCCGAGTATCCGTATGTGACGATGGGACGGCCCGCGGAAGCCCTCGACGTGCGAGCAACCGCGCGCCTGTTCAAGGCGCTCGGCGACGAGACGCGGCTGCGGATCGTCGCACTCCTCTCGCACGGTGAGCTCTGCGTCTGCCACCTGCAGGAGGCGCTGGGCCTCTCGCAGCCGACCGTGTCCCGCCAGCTCGGCGTGCTCCGCGCCGCGGGCGTCGTCGCGGACCGGCGCGAGCGGAAGTGGGTCTACTACCGCCTCGCTGCGCCAGGCGAGCGACGGACTGCGAGCGCCAGCTGCGCGGCATCGCGCGCACCTTCGCGAAGCGCGACGTGCTGCGGCGGGACGTCGAGCGGCTGCTGCGAACGCGCGGGCCGGGCGCGTGCACGTGAGCGCGCCGAGCCTCGCGCGCCGCATCGCGGCGGAGGCGGTCGGCACCGCGCTGCTGCTCGCCGCCGTGGTGGGCTCGGGCATCATGGGCGAGCGCCTCGCCGGCGGGCAACGTCGCGCTCGCGCTGCTCGCGAACACCCTCGCGACGGGCGCAGCGCTGGTCGCGCTCATCCTCGCGTTCGGGCCGATCTCGGGCGCGCACTTCAATCCCGCCGTCACGCTCGCGCGAGGCGAGCCGGCGGCGGCTGCCCTGGCCGCGAGGCCGCGGGCTACCTCGCCGCGCAGCTCGCCGGCGCGTTCGCCGGCGTCGTCTGCGCGCATCTCATGTTCGGCGAGCCCGCGCTCGCGGCGTCGACGCACGAGCGCTCCGGGCGCGCACAGGCCTTCAGCGAGCTCGTCGCCACGTTCGGCCTGCTCGCCGTGATCCGGGGCTGCGCGCGGCGAGCGCCCGTCGCCACGCCGTTCGCGGTCGGCGCCTACATCACGGCCGCGTACTGGTTCACCGCCTCGACCTCGTTCGCGAACCCCGCGGTGACGCTGGCGCGCGCCGCGACGAACACCTTCAGCGGCATCCGGCCCGCGGACGTGCCCGGCTTCCTCGTGGCGCAGCTCGTCGGCGCCGCGCTCGCGACCGCGCCTCTTCCGCTGGCTCGATGCCGAGGACGCCCCGTGAAGACCGTCGTCTTCGCGTGCGTCCAGAACGCCGGCCGCTCCCAGATGGCGGCGGCGTTCTTCACGCAGCTCGCGAACCCGCAGCTCGCGCGCGCCGTCTCGGCCGGCACGCGCCCGGCCGCACGCGTCCACCCGGAGGTCGTCGCGACGATGCGCGAGGTCGGCATCGACCTCTCGGGACGTCGCGCCGGCGCTGCTCACGCGCCGAGCTCGCGAAGGACGCGGCGTGGCTCGTCACGATGGGCTGCGGCGACGAGTGCCCGGTGCTGCCCGGCGTCGCGCCGCGACGACTGGCCGCTCGCCGATCCCGCCGGGCCAGCCGCGGAGCGCGTGCGCGAGATCCGCGACGAGATCGAGGAGCGGGTCTGGCAGCTGATCGCCAAGGAGGGCTGGTGGAAGCTGCGGCCCGCGCAGGGCGGGGACGACGAGGGAGGACAGCCATGAGCCACCGACGGCTCTGGGTCGCCGCCGCGCTGGCCGGCCTGGGTTGGCTGATCCCCGCGCCGTCTGCCGACGGAGGGGCGGGCGCCACGTGCTTCGGCTTGCCCGCCACCATCACGGGGAGCGGCGAGATCGAGGGAACGCCGGGGCCCGACGTGATCATCGGCTCGGCGGGCGACGACGTGATCGATGGCCGCGGCGGCGACGACGTCATCTGCTCGCTCGGGGGCACCGACGACGTCACCACGCGCGGTGGAAATGCTCGGGTGGACGGCGGACCCGGAAACGACCGGATCCGGCTGAAGCACATCGCCAGCAGCGAGATCCTCGGTGGCCCGGGCAACGACGAGATCACCGTCACGGCCCGGGGCGGCGCGAATGTCATCGACGGTGGCGCCGGCGCGGACTTCATCAGGGCCTTCGCGAACGGCGTCGGGGGCAACAGCGTGAGTGCGGGAGACGGCGACGACGCGGTTCGGGCGCACGCGAAGGGTGGGGGCTCGAACGTGGTCGACGGAGACGACGGCGACGATCAGCTCGAGGTCAAGACGAAGGACGGCGGAGAGAGCGACGTGGATGGTGGCGCAGGCGTCGACACCTGCCTGACCCGGCCCGGCGCGGTGAGCTGCGAGATCTTCATCCTGTCACCGTCCTGAACGCGGTGGCTACTCCTCCGCGGCGACGTCGGCGTCGGTCAGCGTCTCGTCCTGATCGGGCACGCGCACGGTCTTCGCGTCGAGGTCGAAGACCTTCATCGCCTTCGCCTTGGCCTCGGTCTCCGGCCCGAGGTCGACTTCGTAGACGACACCGTCGTGGTTCACCAGGAAGGTCATGATTCCCGAGACGCCGTAGCTCGCGGGGTACGCGACCATGCGCGTAGCCGCCGAGCAGCTTGTCGCCGACCAGGTAGTCGTACGCGCCGCCCGGCGCCTTCGGGCCCTGGCCCGTCGAGGATCCGGTAGTAGTAGCCGTGATAGGGCGAAGGCGGGCCGCCCTTGCCGAGCGCGTAGCCCGCCGCGTTCGCAGCGTCGAAGAGCGGGCCGAGGGGGCTCGGCTCCTCGCCCTCGCGGGTCTCGTAGTAGAGGCCATCCCGCTTGCCCGGGCTGCTCGCGAAGCGCTGCGCGTAGTGCAGCAGCCCGGAGTCCTCCGGATCGCGCGCGTAGTATTCGTGCTCCGCATCGACGAAGGCGAGACAGGCCTGGATGGTCGACAGCTCGTTGCGCCCGATGCGGCGGCTCACGATCTCGTCTTCGCCGGCCTCGCCGTCGAAGCGCCAGCCGCTCGCGTCCTTCACGATCGGGATCGGCAACGGCCAGTGGTCCGTGCCGACCTCGAGCACGGCCTCCGCGTCGCCTCTCTTCTCGAGCGCGTGCTTCGTCTCGTAGGCGCTGACGAAGCGCTTCCCGCGCCTCGCGGTCGGCGACCGGATCGCCCGAATCGATGATGCCCTCGGCATCGGCACCGAGGAGCGAAAGCATCGCCGCGCGGTCGTTCGCCTTCACCGCGACGACGAGCGCCTGCGCCGCCTCCTCCGGTGACGCGAAGATGCTGTTGCGCGGGGCGGCGTCGCGACGCCGCCGGCAGCCGAGCAGCAGCCGCCAGGCGGCGAGGCGACGATCGGAAGAAGCGAACGAGCTGTCGTCGTCCTCCGACGTGCTTCTCGCGTCGCCTCATCGCCGCCGGCGTCCGCCGCCGCCGCCGCTCCGCCGCCGCCGCCGCCACCGCCGCGCCGACTCCGCCGACACCGCCGCCGCCGACCCGCCGCGCTCGCCGCTCGATGCCGCGGCTCGACTCGCGCCGCACCTGGCTGCCCTGGCCGACGCCGTCGAAGCCGCCCGACGAGCGGCCGCGCCCGCCGCTGCGGGCCGCGCTTCGCCGCGCGCTTCGGCGCGCTGCTGCCCTTGCCGCACCTGGCTCGCCGGCGCCGCGCGCCGCCGCGGCCGCGTTCGCCGCCGGCCGCGATGCCCGCCGCGCCGCTCTGCCGGGCGATCGATCGCGCGACACCGCGCTCGGACCCTGCTTCGGCGATGTCGCCGGCGTCCCTGCTCGGCGCGGCCGCGGAACGCCTCGCGGTTGGCTGCGCCGCGGGCGCTCGTCCCTTCCCGTAGCGATCCTGCGTGCCCTTGTCGCGGTACTGCACGCCCTTGCGATGGTCGACGTTGTGGTTCCAGTTGCCGTTCTTGATGTTCGTCTTGTTGAAGTTGTTGTAGTTGTTGACGTCGATCTTGACCTTGTTGTTGCTGTTGTAGTTGCCGCCCGTGATAGTCGTTGTCCCAGTCGCAGTCGCCCCACAGCGCCGCGCCGACCGCCATGCCGACGCCGAACGAGATCATGCTGGTCGCGGCGACGTAGCCGGGCGGGTAGTAGTAGTACGGCGGATAGGCGGGATACGGCCACGGCCCGTAGACGACCGTCGGGTTGTAGGTCGGCACGTACACGACCTGCGGATTCGCCTGCTGGATCACGATGGTCGTGTCGCCGCCGGCTGGCGGGCGGCTCCTCCACGATCACCTTCTGCTGCTCGTTCGACTCGAGATTGCCCTCCGCGTGGGCCTTGGCGCGCAGCCGCTGCACGGCGCTCATCACGTCGCCCTGCTGCGCGAGGAACGCGTCGCCGAGCTTCTGGGTCCAGTCGAGCTTCTCGCTCATCATCGTGAGCACCGACGGGAAGGCGGTGAGCGACTTGACGCTCGGGTCCCACGTCTGCGACTGGAGCGCGTCCTCGAGCGCCTGGTCCTTCAGATCGGGATTCGCCTTCCTCCAGCGCTCGGCCTCGACGATCTCGAGCGGGTACGTCGAGGCCATGAACACCTGGGCGAGCAGCGAGTCGGGATAGAGCGCGATCGGCGCGACGATCTGCTCGAGCTCATCCGCACCGAACACCGGCGGCGCCGCCTGCTCGTGCGCCGGCGCCGCCTGCTGGTCCTGCGCACCGGCGGCCCCGCCCAGCGAGAGCAGCGCGACGCAGCCGAGCCAGCAGAAGATCGGTCTCATGCCGTGCCCTCCTCGCGCGCCGGTTCGCCCCAGCATACGCCGACTTCGCGATCTTCGAGTGTTCCTCCCTGGGGGCCTCGGACCCCATCGCGTGCGCGCGGAACGGCAGCCAGTTCGCCTCGAGCGCGTGCGCGCCTGCGGGCCGGGCAGGCCGCAGCGGGCGACGGGCTCGCGCGGCAGGTAGCGTGCCGAGCAGGTGGTCCCAGAGCATCAGGATGCCGCCGATGTTCTTGTCGAAGTGACGCGGATCCGCGCTGTGGTGGAGCGCGTGGAGCTCCGGGGTGTTGAGGAAGGGATCGAGCCAGCGCGGGGTACGCAGGCGCGTGTGGGTCAGCGCCATCGCCGCGAGGCGCAGCGTGCCGAGCGGGAGGAACACCGCCAGCGGCAGGCCGAGCGCCGGCGAGGGGCAGCAGCAGCGGCAGGTAGAAGAGGCTCGTCAGCAGGTGCGTGCGCAGGCCCACCGTCACGTCGATCTCCTCGGGCTGGTGGTGCACCGAGTGGATCGCCCAGAGCAGCGGCACGCGGTGGGCGAGCCAGTGCGTCACGAAGATCAGGAAGTCGAACGCGAGGAAGCCGAGCAGCCACGTGCCAGGGCGACGCGGCCGGCAGCGCCAGCGGCGTCGCGGCGAGGATCGCGGCGTAGAGGCCGAGGAAGGCGCCGTGGACGAGGCCGTGCACGACGTAGCGCGAGACGCCGCAGCTCACGTTCGGTGAGCCGCTCGCGCCAGCGGCGGCTGTCGATCCGCGGGGCGAGCAGCGCGTCGGCGCCGAAGGCGGCGCCGACGGCGAGGCCGGACGAGGGCCGGTGCGGTCGCGGTGTTCCATGCAGCCCAAGGTTCGGCTCGGCCGCGTGGTAACCACAATTGAATAGTAGTTCTCGATGTCGATAACTCCTGGTGAGTGATTTCCTCGCTCCAGCGGCTCGAAGGCTTCTACTGGGTGGCGCGCACCGGCGGCTACGCGCGGGCGGCCCGCGCCTTCCCGTATCCGATCACGCAGCCGGGCGTCCACCAGCAGGTGCGGCGCCTCGAGCAGGAGCTCGGCGGCGTGGCGCTCTTCGAGCGCGTCGGCCGGGACGCGATGCGGACGACCGCCGCAGGCGCCCATCTCTACGCGTTCTGCGCGCCCTTCTTCGAGGAGCTGCCGCGCGTGGTGCGCGCGATCGAATCGGGCCGCATCGGCGGCACGCTGCGCATCGACGCGACGGGTCTCGTGCTGCGCCATCTGCTGCCCGACTGGCTGCTGCGCCTCCAGCGCGAGCGCGACGACATCGAGGTGGAGCTGCAGGAGGTCGAGAATCCCGAGCTCGACCGGCTGCGCACCGGAGCGGCGGACCTGGTCGTCGACTACGGGCTCGAGCTGCCCGCCGGCTGTGCGGCGCGCGTCGTGGGTCACACCTATGCCCACCTCGTGCTGCCGGCGCACCACCGCCTCGCGAAGCGCAAGCCGGCTCGGGGGCCGCGAGCTCGCCGGCGAGCCCTTCGTCGCCTACCACCCGGCCCTGCGCCAGCACGCCGTGCAGATGGCGGCGGTGCGTGCGCGCGTCGGCGCGCTCGGGCGCGTCACGAGCGCCAGCTCGGTCGACACGATCCTCGCGAACGTGCGGGCCGGCCTCGGCTACAGCGTGATCCCCTGGCTCGATCGCGCGGGCCCGAAGCTCCCCGGCATCGTCGTGCGCCCGCAGACGGGCCCGGGCACCCGCTTCGAGGTAACGGCGGTGTGGCGGAAGCAGGAGCCCGAGAGCCCGCTCGTCGCGGCGGCGCTGCGCTGCGCGCCGCGCGTCTAGTGGCTCGCCTGGTACGCGCCGGCTGCGTTCACCGACGGTTCGTCGAAGCTCGACTCGACGCAGTCGCCTGCGCCGTCGTGGAGCTCGAGACGCAGCACCGCGCCGTTCGGCAGCGGCAGCGCCGGGATGTCGAGGTCCGCACCTCGCGTCGCGACGTCGAGCGCGCCGTGGCCCTTCTTCGACCTCACCCGCACCTTGTCGGGGTCGAGCGAGCCCCCCGCAGCGGCGCCGTCCACGTAGAGACACAGCGCAGGGTCGGAAGCGGAGACCGCGCCCGCGGCGAAGCCGCTCGCGGTCCAGCGCAGCGCGGGACCCTTCGCGCCGTCGGCGATCGAGACGGCGCCGGCGTCGGCGTCCGTGCAGGTCGGGTCGGGGGCCGGCGCGCAGTGCGCGCCCTCGCACTCCACCTCGTGGTCGGCGCCGCTGTCGACCGCACCGTGCGCGCGATCGTGCGGCACGCGGACGGTGAACGGCGCCTCGGTCACGTTGCCCGCGTCGTCCGTCGCCTGCAGGAACAGCTGGTAGACGCGACCGTCGCGGGGGCCGGCGCGCTCGGCGCGTACCTCCGCCTCGGAGCAGTTCTCGAAGAAGGCGATGTCGCCCGGGAAGTTGCCGTCGCCGATGGTCTCGTCGGGCTCGTCGCTCGTGCCGCGGCCGAACACCACGTCGTCCAGATGGAGCTCCGTGCAATCGTCGCTCACCGATTCGACGAGATCCGCCGCGCGGTAGCCCTGGAGCTTGTGGTTCGGGGGCCAGAGCTCGTCCGAGTCGGCCGCGAGCACCAGCACGGGCGGCGTCACGTCCGCGATCACCGTGATGGTGACGTCGTCGCTGTCGCTGCCGTCCTCGCCGTCGGCCACGGTGAGCGTGAGCACGTTCGTGCCCGGGGGCAGCAGCACGCTCGGCGTCGCCCCGGTCGCCGGCTGCGCGAGCGCGGCGCCCGTCCACGTGTAGGTGAGCACGGCTCCCGCGTCGGGATCCGACGACTCGCTGCCGTCGAGCGTCACCTGCGCCCCGCTCGGCGGCGCGCAGTCGATCAGCTGGTCGTCCCCTGCGTCGGCGGTGGGCACGTTCTGCGCGGACGCGCCGGACGCGGCGGCGAGCAGGGCGGAGCAGAGCAACACGGCGGAACGACGGAAGAGGATGGACATCGGGGGCCCTCCAGCGGCAGCAAGCCATAGAGTGAGTGCCGGCCCGAACGAGTGGGTGACGGTCGTCACCCGGGGGGCTCGCATTCGCCCGGAACGTGGCCCGCGGACCCACCGCCTGGCCTCCCCGAATCCAGGGAGACTCGCCGCATGAAGTGAGGATTCGCGCGCCGACGTCGGCCAGCCACGCAGCTCCCAGCCTTCCCAGCGTTATGGTCCGCGCCGAAGGAGAACCGAGCATGAAGACGATGAACGGTTTCGTTGCGATCGCGTTGGCGATCGCTCTGGGGTCGGGCGCGCTGGCTTGCGAGAGAGAAGGGCACGCTCGAGAAGGCCGGCGAAAAGGTGGACGACGTGGTGGACGACGTCACGCATCCGGGCGAGGGCCCCGTCGAAGAGGCCGCCCGCAAGACGGGCGAGAAGGTCGACGACGTGAAGGAGGACCTCTCGAAGTAGCCCGCGCCTAGCGCCTTCCTCCCGCCTTGAACTCGCACTTCATGCGCTTGATCCCGTGGATGAAGTTCGAGCGCAGCATCTCCGGCGGGCCCGTGATCTCGAGATCCGGCAGGCGCGTGAAGATCTCGCGGAACATCACGCGCATCTCGCGGCGCGCGAGATTGCGCGCCGAGGCAGTGGTGCGGGCCGGGGCCGCCGAAGCCGACGTGCTCGTTCGGCGTCGCGCGTGACGTCGAAGCGGTACGGGGTCGGCGAAGACGTCCTCGTCGCGGTTGCGCCGAGTTGTACCAGAGCACGACCTTCTCGCCGGCCTTGAGCTTCTGGCCGCTGAGCTCGGTGTCGCGCGTGGCGGTGCGGCGGAAGTGGATCACCGGCGACGCCCAGCGCACGATCTCCTCGATCGCGGTCGCGCGCCACGCCCTCGAAGTCGGCGGCCCACTTCCGGCGCTGGTCGGGGAAGTCGCATGAGCGCCTTCATGCCGTGGCTGATCGCGTTGCGCGTGGTCTCGTTGCCGGCGACCACGAGCAGCACGAAGAACGAGGCCAGCTCCGGCGGCGTGAGCGACTCGCCCTCGAGCTCGGCCGCGAGCAGCGCGGAGGTGAGGTCGTCCTGCGGCTGCTTGCGGCGCTCCGCGGCGAGCTCGTTCATCAGCTCGCGAGCGCCTGGCCGGCGCCGAGCGCGGCCATCAGGATGTTCGCTCCCTCGGGCACGTACTCGGGGTCGCCGAGGCCGAGGATCACGTTCGTCTTCTCGAACACGAACTTCGTCTGGCTCTCGGGGATGCCCATCATGTCGCAGATGATCTCGAGCGGGAGCGGCGCGGCGATCTCGGTGACGAAGTCGCACGCGCCCTTGTCGATCACGCGGTCGATGGTCTGCTTCGCGCGGCGCTGCACGTCCGCCTCGAGTCTGCCGAGCGCGCGCGGCGTGAAGCCGCGCGAGACGATGCGGCGCAGCCGGCCGTGCTTCGGGTCGTCCATGTTGATCATCGAGCCGAAGAACTCGTTGAAGTTCTCGGGCAGGTCGGCGATCTGGCTGCCCTTGCCGGAGCAGAACAGCTCCGCGTCGCGGCTCGCCGCGAGCACGTCGCGCGTGCTTCGTGAGCGCCCAGTAGCCGGGGCCGCGCGGCAGCGGGATCTCCGGCGGCGGCTCGAACTCCTTGTGGAACGAGATCGGCCGCTCGCGGCGCAGCGCCGCGAAGCCGGCCTCGCGCGCCTCGAGGGACTGGCCCCAGAAATCGAAGCTGGACAGGTCGACGTCCTCGGCGTGGATCCGATCGGTCATCGTCTCTTCTCCTTCTCGACGAGCACAGCACGGCGCGTCAGCACGTAGCCGCGAATGGCCGCGACGTCCGCGGGCCCGAGCCAGGCATCGAAGCGCGGCATCCCATTCCCCGCCAGCGCGCCTTGCAGCACGATGGCGTCCATCATCGGGTAGATCTTCGGATCCGCCTTGCGCAGGTCGGGCAGCACGCCGCCCGACACCACGCCGACGCCGTGGCACGTCGCGCACCAGCGGTGATAGGTGTGGTTGCCGCGCGTGACGAGCGCGGCGTCGAAGTGCGCGGGCACCGCGGCGAGCTCGCGCGCGGCCACCTGCTGCGGCGGAAGCTGCGCGGTGCCGCCGAGCTTCCAGACGAGGAGGCGCCCGCGGTTGTCCACCACGCCCGCCGCCGCAGCGGCGTCCCCGGCCACCAGCGCGAACGCGCCGCCCCAGCCCGCCATCACCGCCACGTACTGCACGCCGCCGAGCTCGTAGGTGATCGGCGGCGCGACGATGCCGGTGCCGGCCGGTGCCTCGAACAAGGGCTTCCCGTCCGTCGCGCGGTAGGCCACGAAGGTGCCGTGCGCGGTGCCCTGGAAGACGAGGTTGCCCGCGGTCGTGAGCGTGCCGCCGTTCCACGGCAGCGTGTACTGCGCGCGCCACACCTCCTTCTTCGCGACTGGATCCCACGCCAGCAGGTGGCCCGACACGAGATTCCTCGGGAAGTCGTCGGCCACCGTCGGATCCACGCCCGTGTTCCAGGCGCCCGGGCGCCGCTTCCACTCCTTGTCGAGCTGGAAGAAGTAGGGGACCTCCTGCGCCGGGATGTAGACGAGCCCCGTCTTCGGGTTGTACGACATCGGCTGCCAATTGTGGGCGCCGAACGGGCTCGGCTTCACCTCGACCAGCTTGTCGCGGTAGTCGAGGTCGGTGGCCTCGATCGGGCGGCCGGTCGCGAGGTCCACGCCCTTGGCCCACGTCACCGTCACGAAGGGATCCGCGGAGAGCAGCTCGCCGGTCTCGCGGTCGAGCACGTAGAAGAAGCCGTTCTTCGGTGCCTGCATCAGCACGTGGCGCGTGCGGCCGCCGAGCTCGAGGTCGGCGAGGAGGATGTGCTGCGTCGAGGTGAAGTCCCAGGTGTCGCCGGGCGTGTTCTGGTAGTGCCAGACCAGCTCGCCGGTCTCGGGCCGGAGCGCGAGGATCGACGCGACGTACAGGTTGTCGCCGCCGCCGGGGCTGCGTGCGTAGCGGCTCCAGGGCGAGCCGTTGCCGGTGCCGACGTAGAGCAGGTCGAGCGCGGGGTCGTAGGCGACCGCGTCCCACACCGTGCCGCCGCCGCCCGACTTCCACCACTCGCCCGTCCACGTCTTCGCCGCCTGCGCGAGGGCGGGATTCTCGAACGGCTGGCTGGGATCGCCGGGCACGGTGTAGAAGCGCCAGCGCAGCTCGCCGCTCGCAGCGTCGTAGGCGGAGACGTAGCCGCGCACGCCGAGCTCGGCGCCGCCGTTGCCGATGATCACGAGCCCCTTCACCACGCGCGGTGCCATCGTGATCGAGTAGGGCTGGGTCTGATCGACGGTGACGACCGACCAGAGGAGGGCGCCGGACTTCGCGTCGAGGGCCTGGAGGCGCCCGTCGAGGGTGCCGAGGTAGACGCGGCCCTCGTACAGCGCGACGCCGCGGTTCACGACGTCGCAGCAGACGAGCCCGCCCCAGCGGCGCGGCACCTGCGGGTCGTGGCGCCAGAGCTCCTGCCCGGTGCGCGCGTCCACCGCGTAGACGACGCTCCACGAGCCGGTGGTGTAGATCACGCCGTCGACGACCAGCGGCGTCGCCTCGAGGCCGCGCGTGGTGTTCGTGTCGAAGGCGAACGCGAGGCCGAGCTGCGCGACGTTGCTCTCGTCGATCTGCGCGAGCGGGCTGTAGCGCTGCTCGGCATAGGTGCCGCCGTAGGTGAGCCAGCTCTCCGGCTCGGCGGCGGCGTCGCGCAGGCGCGCGTCGTCGATCGTGTCGACGCCGCCGCGCGGTCGCTCCTGTATGGCGAACGGGCTGCAGCCCACCAGCAGTGCGAATGCCACGAGAACTCCACGAGCCAGCCTACGGAGGCGCATCGGCGAACCGTAGCAAGCTCCGGAAACGTCTTGACCGAACATGGGCGTCACGTTCTAATGTGCCCCGCTTCGAGCAAGGAGAGAGATCGATGAAGCGGTCGGCGGCGTGTCTCGGATCCATCCTGCTGTTCGTGCTGTCCGGCTGCACCGGCTACGGGGCCCCGGTGGTCCCGCCCACCGGCTTCCTGTACACGACCGTGCAGGCCCCGATCGACATCGACAGCGATGAGACGCAGCTCGGCACGAAGCGCGGCGAAGCGACGAGCTCGACGATCCTCGGGCTCGTCGCGTGGGGCGATGCGAGCACGCGCGCAGCGGCGACCAACGGCGGCATCACCACGATCCGGCACGCCGACTACAAGTACTACAACCTCCTCAGTGTCTATGCGACGTTCACGACGGTGGTGTATGGCGACTAGGCGTGGCGTGCGGCGAGCGCTGGCGGTCACGCTGGGGACGGCCCTGGCTGCGCTCGGCTGCGCGGTCCCCGTCGGCGCCCCCGTGAGGCCGCCGGGCGGATGGATCTTCACCTACGTGTCGGCGCCGATCGACACGAACTTCTCCGAAACGCCGATCGGCTCGAAGGTCGGGACCGCCGATTCCCGCTACCTGTACATTCCGATCTCGGCCTATGTCCCGCTGGAGGTCGCCTTCGGCGATTCCGCCGTGAAGCAGGCCGCCGCCGACGGCGGGATCACGACCGTTCACTACGTCGACTACGAGTACCTGCGCATCCTCGGCATCTACCAGCAGCTGACCATCCGGGTCTCCGGCGACTGACGCGGACGGGCCAGGTCGAAGCCGACGCGCGCGAGCGCACCCGCAAACGCACCGCCGGCGTGAGCGACTGCGACGCTCTCGAGCGCGCCCGGGCCGACCCGCGCCGGGCTCGGCCAGAGCGCGGTGCTTTCGAGCACGATCTTGGCGGCGAGGCCCAGCAGCGCCAAGGCCGCCGCCCCGCGCGCGACTCGGCCGTTTCCGCGCTGGAGCAGGCGCAGTCCCCCCGCCACGTAGAGCGCTGACGCGAGCGCGGACGAGCCCTGGTAGGAGACGAGGTCGGGACGCAGCCAGAGGACGGCGACGCCCGAGAAGAGCGCGCCGAGGCCGAGCGCTGCGAGCAGCTCGGCCCGCGAGCGGCGCTCGACCCAGCCGCCGAGCAGCGCGAGGGCGCCGAGATCCCAGCATGCGAGCGCCAGTGCGCCGTGCAGCAGCGGTCCGCTCCCGATGCGCCACCACTCGCCCGCGAGCACCGCCTCGCGCTCGAAGGCGAGGTGGCTCTGCCAGGCCGCCGGGCCGGCGCTCACGAGCGCAGCCGCGCACACGAACGCCAGCGTGCACACGGGCAGGCGCGGCGGCGGGCGCTCAGCCACCGCTGCGGCGGGCGCCGAAGCTCGCCGCGGCCACGAGCCCGAGGACGGCGGCGAGCTCGAGCGGCCCGAGCGCGCCGGCCCCCGCGTGGCTCGCGGCGGCAACCACCTGCTCGCTCTGGACCTGGACGCGCGGCGTGCCGAGCCCGCGCACGGTGCCCTGCTTCGCATGCTCGCGGAACACGCCGAGCGAGAGGCGCAGGTTGCCGATCAGCTCGTCGGTCGCCTGCTCGAAGCCCTGCACGCTCGAGGCGCGATGATTCTCGTCCAGCTCGTAGGGCGTCGAGGTGTCTCGCACGATGCTCGAGCCGGAGCCGGAGAAGAGCAGCGCGCGCGAGCCGACGTCGAAGACGTTCGCGTCGAGCAGGGTGTGTGTCTCGAGCTGCTCGCCCTCGACGAAGTACGTGCCGATCAGCGTCCAGTAAAGGATCGAGATGCGCCGCGGCGTCTGGAACTGGATCTGGTCGTACGAGACCAGGGCCACGATGTTCATGCCGTACATCCCGGCCGCCTGCGCCAGGTTGTCGAAGCCGCCGTTGCTATCGAGGTTGTGCGTCGGGAGCACCTCGACGAACTGCACCTCGGGCACGTCGTGGAATGCCGCGGTGACGCGCTTCAGGATCTCGCGTCGCTGCGGCTCGCTGAAGGCGCCGCCGGGATCCGAGCCGCCGGGCGCGAACGCTACGCCGACCCGCAGCGGAAGCTGGAGCTTCACGTCCGCGGCCGGGGCCTCGATCTTCCCGGTCGGATAGAGGTAGTCGAGCGCGCTCGCGCGCCGTTGCTCCTGGATCGCGACGCAGCCGCTGAGGCCGGCAGCGAGCACGAGCACGGCGAGACCTCGGAGCCGATCCATGGTCACCTCCCGGGCGGATGCGGCCGCAGTGTACGCCCCCCGCGCTCGCAGCGAACCCTATGACCTCGTAGAGTCCCGGGGTTTTCACCGGAGGAACCGTGATGACCGCTCGCAACGCTGCACGACTGGGACGCTTCGGCGTCTGGACTTTTCTCGAGCTGCTGCCCGCGCCGAAGGCGCTCGAGCTGGCGCAGCAGATCGAGGCCTGGGGCTACTCCGCGCTCTGGCTCCCCGAGGCGGTCGGTCGCGATCCCTTCTCGCTGATCTCCTACCTCGCGGCGGGGACGAAGAAGCTCGTCTTCGCGACCGGCATCGCGAACATCTACGCGCGCGACGCGGTGAGCCTGCGCGCGATCCAGCAGACGGTGGGCGAGCTGTCGGGCAACCGCTTCGTGCTCGGGCTCGGCGTCTCTCACGCGCCGATGGTGTCGGGGCTGCGCGGGCACGCGTACGGCAAGCCGGTCGCGACGATGCGCGCGTACCTCGACGCGATGGAGAAGGCGCCCTACATGGGGCCGGCGCCGTCGCAGGAGACGCCGATCGTGATCGCGGCGCTGCGCGAGAACATGCTGCGGCTCGCGGCCGAGCGCTGCGCCGGCGCGCATCCGTACAACGTGACGCCGGAGCACACGGCGCGTGCGCGCGCGATCCTCGGCTCGGGACCGACCCTCGCGCCCGAGCAGATGGTGCTGCGCGAGACGGATCCCTCGAAGGCCCGCGCGGTCGCGCGCAAGAACCTCGCCGTGTACCTCGGCCTGCCGAACTACCTGAACAACTGGCGCTGGCTCGGCTTCGGCGACGAGGACTTCGCGAACGGTGGCAGCGACCGGCTGATCGACGCGGTGGTGGCGTGGGGCGACGAGAAGGCGATCGAGGCGCGCATCCAGGCGCACTACGACGCCGGCGCCGACCACGTCTGCATCCAGCCCTTCCGGCCGGACGGCGAGCCCGGGCCCGATCTGCGCCTGCTCGAAGCGCTCGCGCCACGCCCGGCGGCGAAGCCGAAGCCCGCGGCGCGCGCCGCGAGCGTGCGCACCCGCGCCAAGGCGAAGGCGAAGCCGGCCAAGAGGAAGCCGGCGAAGCGCACCCCGAAGAAAAAGCCCGCCAAGCGGCGCACCCGCTGATGACCGTCACGAAGGGGACGTTCCCTTTCCGTCAGAAACGCGGAACAAGTGACGGTAAAGGACCGTCCCCTTCGTGACGCCGCGGCGGAAGTGGTGGGGCTGGGGGGTGGAGGGCGCGGGGCCGACGCCCGAGCAGGCGCAGGCCATCGCGCGCACCGTTGCGGGCCGCTTCGGCGTCGCCGCCACGCCGCGGCCGCCGCCGCGGCTCGACGCGATCGCGCTGCCGAAGCCGCGCGTCGCCCCGCCGGCCGCGCTCGCCGGCTGCGTCAGCGACGCGCCCGAGGCGCGCGCCGGCCATCACTACGGCAAGTCGTACCGCGACGTGGTGCGCGCCTTCCGCGGCGAGCTGCCGAGCCCGCCCGATCAGGTGGCATTTCCGCGCGACGAGGCCGAGGTGGCCGCGGTGCTCGACTGGTGCGGCGCGAGCGACATCACCGTCGTGCCGTACGGCGGCGGCTCCTCGGTGGTGGGCGGCGTCGAGACGGCGATCCCCGTCGCCTCGCGCCGTCGTGAGCCTCGACCTCGGCCGCCTCGATCGCGTGCTCGAGATCGACCGCGTCTCGCGCGCCGCACGCATCCAGGCCGGCGTGCTCGGGCCCGCGCTCGAGGACCAGCTGCGCCCGCATGGGCTCACGCTCCGCCACTTCCCGCAGTCCTTCGAGTTCTCGAGCCTCGGCGGCTGGATCGCGACGCGCTCGGGCGGCCACTACGCCACGCTCTACACGCACATCGACGAGTTCGTGGAGTCGCTGCGCGTCGTGACGCCGGCCGGCCTCGTCGAGACGCGGCGCCTGCCGGCCTCGGGCGCGGGGCCGAGCCCCGATCGCCTGTTCATCGGCTCGGAGGGCATCCTCGGTGTGATCACCGAGGCGTGGATGCGGCTCCAGGACCGGCCGGTGCACCGCGCCGGGGCGTCGGTGCGCTTCGAGGGAGCGGACGGCTTCCTGCGCGGCGCCGAGGCCGTGCGGCGCTTGGCGCAGTCGGGGCTCCATCCTTCGAACTGCCGGCTGCTCGACCCGCAGGAGGCGGCGACCTCGGGCGCGGGGGACGGCGGCGCAGCCGTGCTGGTGCTCGGCTTCGAGTCCGCCGACCATCCGCTCGAGGTCTGGCTCGCGCGCGCGCTCGAGCTGTGCCGCGACGCCGGCGGCGTCGTGCCCGCGGCGCCGAGCGCGCGCGGCGCCGGTAGCGACGACGGCCCGGCCGGCGCCTGGCGCCGCGCCTTCCTCCAGGCGCCCTACGTGCGCGACGTGCTGGTGGCCTGCTCGGTGATCGCGGAGACCTTCGAGACGGCGATCCCGTGGAACGTCTTCCCGGAGTTCCACCGCTCGGTGACGGAGGCCGTCCGCGACGCGGTGAAGCGCGTGTGCGGCGCGGGCACGGTCGCATGCCGCTTCACGCACGTGTACCCGGACGGTGCCGCGCCGTACTACAGCATCCTCGCGCCGGGGCGCGCGGGCAGCGAGCTCGCGCAGTGGGCGGAGATCAAGGCGGCCGCGGTCGAGGCCGTGATCTCGGGCGGCGGCACCATCACGCATCACCACGCGGTCGGGCGCGACCATCGGCCCGGCTACGACCGCGAGCGTCCCGAGCTGTTCGCGCATGCCCTGCGTGCGGCGAAGCGGGCCCTCGACCCGCGCGGCCTCCTCAATCCCGGCGTCCTGATCGACCCCTGACGTCGCGTGTTCCCCTCCTTTTGGGGGATGCAGCAGGGTCCGGCGGTCCTTCAGACTGCGATTCGGCCCTGCAAGGGGTGACGTCCGAACCACTAGGCACCCAGTGGCGAAGGCGTCGGCGCCGATCGGTCGCGTGACTGCGCACGGCCGGTCGGCGCTCTTGCTTTGGACGCCGCCCCTTGGACGCCGCGACTGGCCACCGGGTAGGGAGCCGCCGGATGCGTGCGGCGTTCTCCGGGGCGGTGGAGATCGCGCCGCGCGGGCCGTTCTCCGAGCCGCTGCGGGTGGACGTGCGGGGCGCTCCGAGCCGAGCGATCCTGCCGCGCTCATGGCGCGGATCAACGAGCACTATCGGAACCTCGCGGCGGGGTACCTGTTCCCCGAGATCGGGCGCCGCGTGCGCGCCTTCGCGGGGGCCCACCCCGAGGCGAAGCTCATCCGACTCGGCATCGGCGACGTGGTGCTGCCGCTCGTCCCCGCCGTGATCGAGGCGCTGCACGCCGCGGTGGACGAGATGGGCAGCCCGTCGGGTTTCCGCGGCTACGCGCCCGACCACGGCTACGACTTCCTGCTCGAGGCGATCCGCGAGCACGACTACCGCGCGCGCGGCATCGAGCTCGCGAGCGACGAGATCTTCGTCTCCGACGGCAGCAAGCAGGACTCGGGCAACATCCAGGAGATCTTCGGGCTCGACTGCAAGATGGCGGTGTCGGATCCCGTGTACCCGGTGTACGTGGACACGAACGTGATGGCGGGCCGCGCGGGCAAGGCCGACGCCACGGGCCGGCACGCCGGCATCGTCTACCTCCCGGCGGGCGAGGCGAACGGCTTCGCGCCGGAGCCGCCGCGCGAGCGCGCGGACGTGGTGTACCTGTGCTCGCCCAACAACCCGACCGGCACCGTGCTCGACCGCGCGCAGCTCGAGCGCTGGGTGGCGTGGGCGCGGGCGAACGACGCCGTGCTGATCTTCGACGCCGCGTACGACGCCTACATCGCAGCTCCCGAGCTCCCGCGCTCCATCTACGAGATCGCGGGCGCGCGCGCGTGCGCCATCGAGATGCGGAGCTTCAGCAAGCGCGCCGGCTTCACCGGCCTCCGCTGCGCCTACACGGTGGTGCCGAAGGAGTGCACGGGCACGACGGCCGCCGGCGAGCGCGTGCCGCTCCGCGAGCTCTGGGCGCGGCGCATGTCCACCAAGTTCAACGGCGTGCCCTACGTGGTGCAGCGCGCGGCCGAGGCCGTGGTGAAGCCCGAGGGCCGCAAGCAGGCGGACGAGCAGGTGGCGTTCTACCGCGAGAACGCGCGCCGCCTCCGCGAGGGGCTCGGCGCCGCGGGCTTCACCGTGTTCGGCGGCGTGCACGCGCCGTACATCTGGCTGCGCACTGCGGCCGGCCTCTCGTCGTGGGACTTCTTCGATCGCCTGCTCTCCGAGGCGCACGTGGTGGGCACGCCTGGCGCGGGCTTCGGGCCGGCCGGCGAGGGCTACTTCCGTCTCTCGGCCTTCAACTCGCGCGAGAACGTCGAGGAGGCGCTCGTGCGCATCCGCCGCACGTTCGGCCGGAGCTGAGCATGCCGAAGCTCTCGCGCGAGGGCGCCGTGTTCGTGCTCACCTGGAGCGACGGCGAGAACCGCTTCCGCGACGACTCGCTCGCCGCCTGGAACGCGGCGCTCGACGAGGTCGAGCGCGCGGAGGGCCCGAAGGCGCTCGTCACCACCGGCGCGGGCAAGTTCTACTCGAACGGACTCGACCTCGACTGGGGCATGCGCGAGCGCAAGGACTCCTTCCCCGAGTACGTGCTCGAGGTGCTCGCGGTGCTCGGCCGCGTGCTCACCCTGCCCTGCGTCACCGTCGCGGCCTGCAACGGCCACGCGTTCGGCGCCGGCGCGCAGCTGCTCGTGGCGCACGACTGTCCGGCTGATGCGCGCGGAGCGCGGCTTCTTCTGCATGCCCGAGATCGACATGGGCGTGTTTCTGCACCCGGGCATGACGGCGCTCCTCGCGGCGCGGCTGCCGGCGCAGACCGTGCACGAGGTGATCGCGACCGGCCGGCGCTACGGCGGCAACGATGCGCGGGCGGCCGGCATCGTCGAAGAGGCGCTGCCCGAGGCCGAGCTGCTGCCGCGCGCGCTCGCGCTCGCGAGCGGGCTCGCCGCCAAGGCGCACCCGGTGATGAAGCGGCTCAAGAGCGATCTCTACCCGCACGTGCTCGCGGCGCTGCGGGAACGCCAGACGCTGGGAGGCTGACGAGTGGGTGAGCTGCGCATCGGAGTGATCGGCGCGGGCGTGATGGGCGGCGGAATCGCGCAGTCCACGGCGCTGGCCGGCTACGAGACGATCTGCACCGACATCGCCGAGAAGGCGCTCGACGATGCGCGGCGCGACGCGGAGACCGGCCGCTTCGGCCTCGCCGGCGCGGTGGCGCGCGGCAAGCTCGACGCCGCCGGCGCCGACGCGGCGCGGGGCCGCATCACCTGGAGCCGGAAGTTCGAGGACGCGGCGAGCTGCGACCTCGTGATCGAGTGCGTGCCGGAGCGGCTCGACGTGAAGCTGCGCGTGTTCCGCGACCTCGACCAGGTGGCGCCCGCCGGCGCCATCCTCGCCTCGAACACGAGCGGCCTGCCGATCGCGGCCATGGCCGGCGCCACCAGCCGTCCGGCGCAGGTGATCGGCTGGCACTGGGCCAGCCCCGCCTTCGTGATGCGCTTCGCCGAGATCGTCGTCACCGCCGACACGAGCGCCGCCGTGCGCGACCGCGTGTGCGAGGTGGCGACGCGCTGCGGCAAGAACCCGATCGTGGTGAAGGACCAGCCGATGGCGTGGGGCTTCGTCGCGAACCGCGTGTACGGCGCGATGCTGCGCGAAGCCGCCCGCGTGGTCGAGGAAGGCGTCGCCACGCACGAGCAGGTGAACCAGCTCATGGTGGACTGCTTCCGCTGGCCGGTGGGCCCGTTCGCGATGGTGAAGGGCGCCGGCTCCGGCTGGGGCGACCGGAAGAAGCCCTAGGACGTCCAGCCCCCGTGTTAGGATGGCCCCACCGACGAGGTGCCGGGCGTTGCAGCTGTGGTTCGATCGGCGCGGGTTCCTGCGAGCACTCGGCTGGGCCCTGGCCGGGCTCGCAGTTCCCCTCAAGGCGGGAGCGCGCGGCCTCGCCGCTGCCGGCCGCGGCCTCGTCGGGCCCGCGCCCCGCTTCTTCAGCGACCACGAGCGCGCAACGCTCGCGGCGCTCTGCGACCGGATCCTGCCGCCCGACGCGGACCCCGGCGCGGCGCGCTCGGTGCGGCGGCCTACGTCGAGACGCTGCTGACGGCCTTCGACGTCCCCGTGCCGCGCCTGTTCGCGCGGGGTCCGTTCAGTGGGCGCAACCCCTTCCCGAACCTGCTCCGCGGCACACCCTCGCTGCGCCGCCCGCCGAACTCCTTTCGCCTCTCGGTGCGCCCGAGCCGCGTGCAGGAGCTCTACTGGCGCACCGAGATCCTGGGCTCGGCGGCGGCAGGCCTGCCTGCGCATCTCGACGCCCAGCACGGCGGCCCCCGCGTCGGCCTGCGCGACGTCTATCGGTCCGCGCTCGCAACGGTGGACGAAGTCGCGCAGGCGACGTTCGGCTCCGACTTCGTCGACCTCGGCCCGGCGGAGCAGGACGAGATCTTTCGTGCGATCGATGCGCCGGACGTGTTCCCGCCCGATTCCAGCCGCAACGACCGCAGCTTCGTCGATCTGCTGATCCGCCACACGCTCGAGGGATGCTTCGCCCCGCCCGAGTACGGCGGCAACGCGAACGCCGACGGCTGGCGCCTGATCGGAATCGAGGGCGACACGCAGCCCCTCGGCTACTCCCTGTTCTCGACCGCGACGCGCAGCTACCACGAGCGCCCGGAGCACCCGATGTCGACCGCGAACCCGGACGAAGTCGCGGCGGACGGCAGCCTCGCGCCGCGACCGCTCTCCGCCGACGGCGCCGTCCTCCAGAAGACCATCACGGCGCTCTCTCGCCTGGTCGAGTCGATCGACCCGGGGTCGATGCCGTGACGCCGCTCGGGTCGGACGAGCGGAACCGCGCGGAAGGAGACGTGCTCGGAAACCGCTGCGCTCCGGCGCTTCGACGTCTGCGTGATCGGCAGCGGCGCCGGCGGCGGCACAGCCGCTGCGATCCTCACGGCGGCGAGCCTCCGCGTGCTGGTGCTCGAAGCGGGGCACAATCCCTTCCCCGGCCTCGATCACCCGCTGCTGCCCGTTCCCGACCCACGGCAACGACGAGCTCAAGTACGCCCTGCGCTCCTACCTGCAGCCCCAAGGCCTCCTCGAGCCGCGCACCTTCCGCACCGACGCTTCCTCCGCTGCGCTGGTTCATCCCGACGTGAACCTGCTGCCCAAGGCGGTGGGAGGGGCCTTCCAGCACGCCGATTGCAAGACACCTCGCTTCAACGACATCGACTTCCGCCTCAAGAGCGCGATGGAGGAGCTCGTCGGGCGCACCCCGGGGCTCGCGGTGCCCGGCTTCGGACAGGACGCGGCCAGCGCCAACTTTGCCGACTGGCCCTTCACCTATGCGGAGCTCGAGCCCTGCTACGCGCAGGCGGAGAGGCTCTACGGAGTGCAGGGGGCGGAAGACAACCCCTTCGCTTCTCCGCGCAGCACGGCCTACCCCATGCCGCCGGGCGTGCCGATGTACCTCGGCCTGCTGCTCGCCGAAGGCGCGCGGCGCACGTCCTTCGCCGGCGGGCCTCTCCAGCCGCACGCGTTCCCGGCCGCGATCAACACGCGGGTCTACGGCGGGCGCCCTCCCTGCGTGGACTGCGGCTACTGCAGCGGCTTCGGCTGCCCGAACCACGCCAAGGGCTCACCGGCCGTGACGACCCTGCGCCGCGCGCTCCGGAGCGGGCGCTGTCAGCTCCGCTTCAACGCGAGCGCCTCCCGCCTCGTGAACGACGGCGGGCACGTGAGCGCCGTCGAGTACTTCGACGGCGACGGCGCTCTCCGCCGCGCGAGCGCAGACGCGTTCGTCCTCGCCGCGAGCCCGATCGAGTCGGCGCGCCTGTGCTTCCTCTCTCCGACGCCGTCGGGCGGCGTGCTGGGCAACTCGAGCGACCAGGTCGGCCGCAATCTCATGTTCCACTTCCAGACCAACGTGAACGGCTTCATGGCGCAGCGCGTGCACGGTCAGCGTGGCCGCGCCGTGAGCCACGGCATCTCGGACTTCCGCGGCGTCGAGCCTGGCGGAGCGGCCATCCGCGTCCTCGACGTCGGCGGCCAGAGCGGGGTGCATCTCGGCGGCATCTGCGAATTCGCGGGGCCCCAGGGGCTCCCCATCACCGAGGACGGCAGCGTGTTCGCCCTGGATCTTCCTCCCATCGTGGGCCGCCGTTTCGGGCAGGGCCTCAAGAACGCGGTGCGCGACGCCGCGCTGAGCCAGCACCTGATCGGCCTCATCATGCAGGGCGAGGACGCGCCGCAGCTCTCGAATCGGGTCGACCTCGATCCCGAGGTCCGGGACGTGTTCGGCCTGCCGGTGCCACGGATCACGTACGCGACCCACTCGTTCGAGCGGAGCGCGCGCGCCTACTACATCCCGTTCATGAAGCAGGTGTTGGCGAACGCGGGAGCGACCGGGGTCTTCGTCGCTCCCTCCGCCGTCTTCTCGGGAGATCCCCCGTCCTCTCGCCACATCCTCGGCACGCTGCGGATGGGCGCGCACCCCGGCTCCTCCGTCGTGAACCCGTCGGGCCGCTTCCACGACGTGGACAATCTCTATGCCTGCGACGGCAGCGTCTTCCCCACGGCGTCGGGCTACAACCCGACGCTGACCATCATCGCCGTCGCGCTGCGCATCGCACACGGCATCGCCGGCACGTCGCCCGCCTAGCGAGACTTCACGTCTCCCTCAATGCGGCGCATCGCCGATCAGGGTCACGCGCTCCATGCGCCGGTGGCTCGGCAGCGCGTCCGCGCAGCACGCGGTGCTGCGTGCAGCGGTTGTCCCACATCGCGATCGAGTCCGTCTCCCAGTGGAAGCGCACGTGAAGTCGGGCGCGGCGAGGTGCTCGTAGAGGAAGGCCGAGCAGCGCGCGGCTCTCGGCGGGCTTCATGCCGTCGATCGCCTTCGTGAAGGTCGAGTTCACGAAGATCGCCTTGCGGCCCGTCACCGGGTGCGTGCGGATCACCGGGTGCACCGCGCCGTTGTCCTGGCGCGAGCGTCCTGCTTCTGCGCCTCGTCCTTCGGCGATCGTAGTTGAAGAAGTCGCCGCCGTCGTGGAACGCGCGCGCAGGCCCGAGAGCAGGCGCTGCATCGAGTCGGAGAGCGCCTCGTAGGCCGCGTACATGCTCGCCCACATCGTGTCGCCGCCGTAGTCGCCGGCGCCGCGACCGCGCGCAGGATCGAGCCCATGCGGCGGCTTGCGCTCGAAGGTGACGTCGCTGTGCCAGGCGTCCGCCACGAACGGCCCTTCTCGTTGCTCTCGAGCACGACGATCTCCGGGATGCCCCTCGCTCCGCCAGCTGCTGGAGCACCGGGTGCACGTGCAGCTCGCCGAAGCTCCGCGCGAAGTCCTTGTGCTGCTCGCGCGTGATGCGCTGCCCGCGCAGGAAGAGCACCTGATGCTCCATCCAGGCGTCGTGGATCTCCTTCTGCGTCGGGTCGTCGAGCGGGCTGCGTGAGGTCGAGGCCGCGATCTCGGCGCCGAGCGCGCCGGCGAGCCGCTCGACCTCGAAGGCGGGAACGGGCTGCGGGGCGGCGGTCATGGGCGCACCTCCGATGAAGGCGCCCCAGCCTAGCCCGAGTCGCGCTCCGTCTCCGGCACCTCGTCGCGGTCGAAGTGATGGCGCCAGGCCGGCCCCTCCCAGTCGTCCCACTGGCCCTCGCGCGCCGCGCGCACGACCCACCCCAGCAGGAGGCCCGCGAGCAGCAGCGAGACCGGCAGCGTGACGGCGAGGAAGCTCATGCGGAGGGCCGGAAGCGCAGCAGGCGGATCGCGTTGCCGGTCACGGCGAGCGACGACAGGCTCATCGCGATCGCGGCCGAGAGCGGGCCGATCACGCCGGCGATCGCCGAGCGGCACCGCGATCGCGTTGTAGGCGACTGCGAGCGCGAGGTTCTCGCGGATGCGCGCGCGTGTCGCGCGCGACAGCTCGACGAGCGTCGGCGACCGCCCCGAGACGCGGCGCGGAGATCACGGCGTCGGCTGCGTGGAGCGTGACGTCGGAGCCGCGCGCCATCGCGACGCCCAGCTCCGCCGCGCCGAGGGCCGCGGCGTCGTTGATGCCGTCGCCCACGGCGAGCGTGAGCTCACCGGCGGCGCGCGCCCGCCGGATGCGCTCCACCTTCTCCTCGGGCGAGGCGCATGCGAGCACCTGCTCGATGCCGGCGGCGCCGGCCGCGAGCGCGACGGCGTCGGCGTGGTCGCCGGTGACCAGCTCGACCTCGAGGCCGAGCCGGCGCAGCCTCGCAACCGCCGCCGCCGCGTCGGGCCGCGGCGGATCCCAGAGTGCGAGCACGCCGAGCGTGCGGCCGCCGCGCGCCACGTACACCAGCGTGTGCGCCGCTCTGCGCGAGCGGGTCGGCGCCGCCACGAGTGGGCCGGGCAGCGCGACGCCGCACGCGCCCGAGCCACGCCGCGCTGCCGGCGCGGAGCGCGCTCCGCGCCCTCCCCGGTCACGACGCCGCGGCCGGGCGCGACCCGGCGCCGGCCGGGGCTCGGCTTCACGCTCGGGCGCCGCGGCGCGGAGCGCCGCTCGCGATGCGGATGCGTGGCCTCGCCCTCCGCCTCCGCGGCCGCGGCGAGCAGCTCGCTCTGGGCGACGCCGTCGGCCGGCAGCGCCTCGCGCAGCTCGAAGCGGCCGGCCGTGAGCGTGCCGGTCTTGTCGAGCAGCACGCGCCGCACGCGCGCGCAGCGCTCGAGCGCCTCACCCCGCTTCACCAGGATGCCGAGCGCCGCGGCCCGGCCGATCGCCGCCGTGATCGCGGCGGGCGTCGCGAGCCCGAGTGCGCACGGACAGGCCACGAGGAGCACGGCCGCAGCGGCGAGCGCGCTGTCGAGTACGCCGCCGCCGAGCGCGAGCCGCCCGAGCGCGGTGGCGGCGGCGAGCACGAGCACGACCGGGGCGAACACCTCGGCCACACGATCGACGGTGCGCTGGATCCGCGGGCGCTCGGCCTGCGCGCGCTCGAGCAGCGCGACCATCCGGCCGAGCGTGCCTTCCGACGGCCGCGCCACGAGCTCGAGCTCGATCTCCGCGAGCAGGTTCCGCGCGCCGCCAGAGAGCGTTTCGCCGGCGCGGCGCAGCGCCGGTCGCGCCTCGCCGGTGAACGGCGACTCGTCGAGCTCGGCCTCACCCTCGAGCAGCCGCCCGTCCGCCGGCACGCGCTCGCCCGCAGGCACGATCACGCGGTCGCCCGGCCGCAGCTCGGCCAGCGGCACCGGCTCGACGCCGTACGCGGTGCGGCGGCGCGCCGTCTCGGGCGCGAGCGCGGCGAGCGCATCCACGGCCGCGCTGGCCCGGCCGCGCGCGCGCTGCTCGAGCGTGCGGCCGAGCAGCACGAGGAACACGATCACGGCCGCGGAGTCCACGTAGAGCTCGGGCGCCTCGGCCAGCGTGCCGGCCACGTTGGCCGCGAACGCCGTCGCGACGCCGAGCACGACCGGCACGTCCAGCGTGAGCTCGTGGCGACGGAGGCCGAGCCACGCGCCGCGCCAGAACGGCGCAGCGCACCAGGTCGCGGCGGGCACCGAGAGCAGGATCACGAGCCAGCGCAGCGCGCGCCGCACCTCCGGGTCCATGTCCTCCCGGGCGCCGAGGTAGAGCGCGATCGCGAGCCACATCACGTTCATGGCGAGGAACGCGGCCACGAGGAGGCGCACCAGCGCGGCGCGGCTCTGCTCGCGCGCGGGCCGCTCGAGCGCCGCCGGGTCGTACGGCGTCGCGGCGAAGCCGAGCGCCGCGACGCGCGCCACCAGCTGGTCCGGCGAAGTGGCGCGCGGGTCGAAGCGGACGAGCGCGCGATGGCTCGTGTAGCTCACCGCCGCTTCGGCCACGCCTGGAGCTGCGCGGAGGTCGCGCTCCACGCGGTTGACGCAGCTCGCGCAGCGGAGCCCGTCGAGGAACAGGCCGACTTCCGCGGCAGCCACGACCCCTCCTAGTGCGCCGCGCGCGGGGGCGTGCCGTGCGCGGCGAGCGGATGCGCGGCGACCTCGGGGTCAGGATGCGTCACCGCGATGGCGAGCACCGCGAGCGAGCCCGCGATCATGGCGGCGAGCGCCGCGGCGATGCAGTACGGCCACGCGCTCCGGCGCGGGTCTCGCTCAGCCATGGGCGTCTCCTGTGACGAGGAACGAAGCGTCGTCCACCACGCGCGTGCTCGGGTCGTCGTCGCGCTCGAGCACGAAGCGCAGCGGGGTCTGCACGGGCTGCCAGCCGGCCGGCGCCATCACGAACACGCGCGCCTCGACCGCGGAGGTGGCGGCGACCACGAGCGGGTTCACGCCCGCCACGAGGTCGAAGTCTCCGCCCTCGAGACGCAGGCGCAGGCGCCGCTCCACGCGGTCGCGGTTCTCGATGTGCAGCGTGAAGGCGTTGCCGAGCCGGCCGTCGGCCGCCGCGTGGTGAGCGACTCGGCGTTGTGGAGCACGCGCAAGCCGATCGGGACGCGCGCTTCGAGCGCCATGCCGAACGTCACGGTCACGATCGCGAGGAGCGCCGCATACGCGAGCACGCGCGGGCGCAGCAGGCGCACCTTGCCGAGCCCCTCGAGGCTCACCCACGAGCGGTAGTCGATCAGCCCGCGCCGCCGCCCGAGCTGCGCCATCACGCCGTCGCACGCGTCGATGCACTGCGTGCAGGCGATGCACTCGAGCTGGAGGCCCTTGCGGATGTCGATGCCGGTCGGGCAGACCTGCACGCACAGCCCGCAGTCGACGCAGTCGCCCGTCGTGGTGCCCTTCTTGCCGCGCGGCTCGCCGCGGCGCGTGTCGTAGCCGATCACCAGGGTGTCGCGGTCGAAGAGCACGCCCTGGAAGCGGGCGTAGGGACAGAGGTACTTGCAGAACGTCTGGCGCACCCACGCGAAGTCGAGATAGGCGAGCAGCGTCGCCGCGCCGAGGAAGCCGAAGGCCGGGCCGGAAGGGCCGGCGGCGAGGCGTTCGAGCAACAGCGGCGGCGGCACGAAGTAGCCGACCACGTGGAAGCCGATCACAGCCGAGGCCGCGAGCCAGACGGCGTGCGTGGCGAGCTGCCGCCAGAGCGCGACGTGCGTCGGCGGCGCGCCCGCGCCAGCCCTGGATGAAGCGCGCCGCCGCCGCGAACACGTCGGTGAACACGGTCTGCGGGCAGGCCCAGCCGCACCAGAGCCGCCCGAGCAGCGCCGCTGAAGAAGAACAGCGCGAGCGCGAGGCCGCGATCAGATCAGCCACAGGAAGTAGAGCTCCTGCGGCAAGATCACGAGGCCGAACACGTGGAACTTGCGCGCCGGGATGTCGAGCCGCACGAGCGGCTCGCCGCCGATCCGATCCACGGCATTCCGAGCAGGACCGCGATCAGCGCGCCGTCCGCCGCACCAGCGCAGACGGCGGAAGAAGCCCTGCGACGGCGCGCGCCGGATCCACGGCGGCGGAGCTGCCGGCGGCGGCGCGCCGGCGTCGAACTCCGGCGAGCCCGACGCCGGGCTCGTCGCGCTTCGGCAGCGTCTCCACGTACGCGAGCACCTTCCAGACCTTCTCGCTCCCGAGCTGCGGGCCCCACGGCGGCATGCCGAGCGGCCGGCCCTCCATCACGGTCTGGAAGAGCTCGGCGTCGGCGTGCCCGTACTTCCAGTACGGATCGACGAGGCTCGGGCCGACGAGCCCCGAGGCCGTCGGGCTTGTGACAGGCGGCGCAGATCGTGCTCGAAGACCTGCTTGCCCTCGGCGATCGCCGCGGCGTCGCCGTGGTACGGATTCGCGGTCGGCGCCTCGCCTTCGCGCTCCGCCGCGTAGCGCGTCCGCCGCCGCGACCTCGGCCTCGTACTGGCCGCGCGACGTCCAGCCCACTCCGATGTAGTAGACCACGTAGACGATCGCGAAGACGATCGTGCCGAGAAGCCGGCGTTGAACCAGAGCGGGATCGCGATGGTCTTCCTCGCCGATGCCGTCGTTGTGCGGAGCGGCGCGCGTCGCTCGCTCGGCATGCTCCTCGGTCTGCCGTGCTCGTCGCTTCATGGCTCGTCGTCCTCCAGCATGCGCTGCGCGGGCAGCTCGAGGCGATCGCGCTGCGAGTGCCGGAGACGCCCAGACGGCGATCCCCAGCAGCGCCAGGGCCAGCAACGCGAGCCGTCCGAACTTGTAGAGCGCGACCAGTCCGTCACTCGCGATCCAGCTGGCGGTTCCGCTCGGCTGCTCGCGCCAGCCGATGTCGCGCCGAGCGCTGCAGATAGGCGATCAGCGCGATCGCCTCGCTGCTCGCCCCGATCTCGCCGAGCTCGACGCCGTCCTTGCGCAGCGACGCCGCCACGGCCGCCAGCTGCGTGCCGGGCGTCGGCCTCGGCGTTCGCGATCTCCGCGTCGGTGTAGGGCGTGCCGAGGCGTGCGCAGCACCTCGAGCTTGCGCCGCGTGAGCGAGAGATCGAGCGGCTGCTGCGTGAGGAACGCGAAGGACGGCATGTTCGAGCGCGGCTCGATGCTGCGCGGGTCGCGGAAGTGGAGCCAGTGCCAGGAGTCGGGGTACTTCTCGCCGACGCGCGCGAGATCCGGGCCCGTGCGCCGCGAGCCCAACTGGAACGGGTCGATCGTAGATGCCCTCGCCGGCCATCGAGAACGGGCCGTAGCGTCCGTCTCCGTGCGGAGCGGCCGCACCTGCTGGCTGTGGCAGACGTAGCAGCCCTCGCGCATGTAGAGGTCGCGGCCCTCCTGCTCGAGCGCGGTGTACGGCAGCTCGCCGGGGATCGGCTCGATGGTGCCCTGGAGGAAGAACGGCGGCACCAGCAGCACGCCGCCGCCCACGAGCACCGCGAGCAGCGTGAGCACCGTGAAGGAGAGCCAGCGCTGCTCGAGCCGGCGATGTCGTTCGGCGGCCATGCTAGCTCCCACCCGCCACGGCAGCGGCGGCGCCGCGCGGCGGCAGCGCGGGCTCGGGGATCGCGGCGGAGCCCTGCCGGATCGTCATCGTCACGTTGAAGAGCATCAGCAGCGCGCCGGACAGGAAGATCGCGCCGCCGACCGACGCGGATCACGTCGTAGATCCGGATCGCCGCCACCGTCTCGATGAAGGTGTAGGCGAGGCTCCCGTCGGGCTTCACCGCGCGCCACATCAGGCCCTGCGTCACGCCCGACACCCACATCGGTGTCACGTACAGCACGAGGCCGAGCGTCGCGACCCAGAAGTGCGTCTCGGCGAGCCGCAGGCTCCACAGCTTCGTGTGCCAGAGCCGGGGCACCAGGTAGTAGAGCGTCGCGAAGCAGGTGAGCGCGACCCAGCCGAGCGCGCCCGAGTGCACGTGGCCGATCGTCCAGTTGGTGAAGTGCGAGAGCGAGTTCACCGTCTTGCACCGCCATCATCGGGCCCTCGAACGTGCTCATGCCGTAGAACGTGAGGCCGACGACGAACATCTTGAGGATCGGATCGGTGCGCACGCGTGTGCCACGAGCCGCGCAGCGTGAGCAGGCCGTTCAGCATGCCGCCCCACGACGGCAAGATCAGCGCGATCGAGAAGGCCGCGCCGAAGGTCTGCGCCCAGTCGGGCAGCGGCGAGTAGATCAGATGGTGCGGCCCGGCCCAGATGTAGATGAAGATCAGCGACCAGAAGTGGAGGATCGAGAGCCGGTGCGAGTAGATCGGCTGCTCGACCTGCTTCGGCAGGAAGTAGTACATGAGGCCGAGGATCGGCGTGGTGAGCAGGAAGCCGACCGCGTTGTGCCCGTACCACCACTGCACGTTCGCGTCGTACACGCCGGAGTAGATCGAGTACGACTTCCACCACGAGACCGGCAGCGCCGCGCTGTTCGTGAGGTGGAGCATCGCGATCGTGAGGATCGTCGCGATCCAGAACCAGAGCGCCGCGTACATCGGCTTCTCGCGACGCTTCGCGATCGTGCCGAAGAAGTTGATCGCGTAGATCACCCACACCACGGCGATCGCGACGTCGAGCGGCCATTCGAGCTCTGCGTACTCCTTCGAGGTGGTCTTGCCCGCCAGCAGCGAGATGGCGGCCGCGACGATGATCGCGTTCCAGCCCCACAGATTGATGCGCGACAGCGTGTCCGAGAACATGCGCACGCGGCACAGGCGCTGGACGCCGTAGTAGCTGCCCGCGAACACCACGCCGAGCGTGAAGCCGAAGATCACGGCGTTGGTGTGGAGCGGCCGCACGCGGCCGAAGTGCAGATACGGGCCCCAGTTCCACTCGGGCCAGGCGAGCTGGATCGCCGCCAGCAGCCCGACGCACATCCCCACGATCCCCCAGATCAGCGCGGAGAGCGCGAAGCCGCGCACGACGGCCATGTCGTAGGTCTCGGGGCGCGCGTCGGCGGTGGCCACGCAGGGGTCCTCCTGGGTCTCGCGCGGACCCCTGCACGCCGGGTGCCAAGCGCAGAATCGCGGCGTTGCGAACCAGGAGCGCCGCCCGCGTGGGGCGGAGCGGGACCGTTCAGGGCACTGCGCCCCAAGCGTCGGCCGAGGGGTTCTGGAGCTGCCAGTGCCCGACGTCGATCCAGCGCTCGAACTTGCGTCCGATGCGCAGCAGGTGGCCGATCTTCACGAAGCCGAGCTTCTCGTGGAGCCGCACGGACGGCTCGTTCGGGAGCGCGATGCCGCCGACCAGGTGGAGGTAGCCGCGCGCGAAGGTGCGGCGCACCAGCTCGGTGTAGAGCGTCGTCCCGAGCCCCTGCCCCGCGCAGCCGTGGCGCAGGTAGATCGTGGACTCGGTGGCGTAGCCATAGGCCGCGCGGGCGTGGAAGCGGCCGGCGTAGGCGTAGCCGAGCAGCTCGCTGCCGCGCTCGAGCACCAGCCAGTCGTGGGCGGCGAGCACCGTCTCCATGCGGCGCGCCATGTCGGCGGCCGTCACCGGATCGACCTCGAAGGTGATCACGGTGTTCGCGATGTACCAGTTGTAGATCGCTGCCACGCCCGCAGCGTCGGCCGCCGTCGCCGTTCGAATCTCCGCGCTCATGCTGCGAGGCTAGCCCGCCGATCCGCTCTGGGATGCGCTACGCCCTCGCCGCTCTCGTCGCGCTCGCCGCGCTCGCTTGCGCGAGCCGACTCCCGCCCACTGCGGCCGACTTCGACGCAACCATCACCCGCGCCGACTTCGCCGACTGGCTCGCGAGCTACAAGCTCGAGACCAAGCGCGAGACGCTCAGCAAGACCGAGAAGAACGGCATCCTGATCCTCGAGTACGACTGGCTCGGCGACGACGGCGCGCTCGCCGTGGGCATCCACTCGCGGGTCTACTGGACGAACTCGTCCGTCGAGGCGCTCGCCGCCTACCGCAAGATGCGGGACGACCCCTCGCGGGATCGTGGCCCGATCGCCTGGATGCCGGTGCTCTGCGGCGGCAAGTGGGCGGAAGAGAAGAAGTGCTACCGGCTGGTGCGGATCGACAACCAGGCGGTCGGGCACCTGGTGTTCGCGCGCCGCGGGAACGTGGCGGTGATGGTGACGCTCACCGGCATGCACAGCGAAGACGCGCGGCTGTTCGAGAAGAAGCTCGAGCCCGAGCTCGAGAAGCTCTCCCGCTACGACCCGCGGACCGCCCGACCGACTTCCACTGCAAACCGCTGAGCGCGGCCGGCGTCATCTTGCCCCGCGCACCCGTTCGTGCAGGAACTCCGGCGCGAAGTCCGCGCCGTTCGGCCAGACCAGGGTCTGGTCGACGGTGAAGCGCGCGAAGTAGGTCGGATCTCGCAGCGGCTCGAACACCTCGCCCCAGAGCTCGTCCGCGAGATCGACCAGGCCCTCGACTCCGTCATCGAAGCGCAGCCACAGCCGATGGGCCCCGAGATGGCGAGCGTCGATCAGGTGGGGAATCGACATCTCGCTACTCGAGGGGCGCGATCGGCCGGAGGGCCATCCGAGCCTCGGCGAGTGTCCAGTCATCGAGCAGCTCGTCCCGGTGGAGGTCGAGCCACTCGAGCACGAGCCGGATCGCTCGCCGCGGAAAGCGACCCTCGACCACCCGCTCTCGATCTGCACGACGACTTCGTACTCGCCGTAGCTGGCGTGGAAGTGCGGCGGCGCGTGCTCCCGGTAGTACATGCGAACCACGATCCCGAGGAAGCGGCTGATCTCCGGCACCTCGACCCCGCGCGGCTCGGGACGGCGCCGCTCGCGGGATGAGGTGAAGGCGAAGCTATCGGACGGCGCGCGGCAGCCCAGGTGCTCGGGCGTTAGGTTGGCCGGGTATGGAGACGCTCAGCGAGGCCATCGCCCGGCTCGAGGCGAGGGCTTCCGCGACTTCCTTCCGGGCGGAGCAGGACGGGCGCCTCTGGGCGCAGGCGGCCGAGCGCTTCTTCGCTCCCGAGGCGCTCGTGGTCGAAGAGGTCGTGCGCTTCGAGGGCGAGAGCGACCCCGACGAGGAGGCCATCCTGTTCGCGCTGCGCTCCCCCTCGGGCGACGTGCGCGGAACCTTCACGACCGGCTACGGCGTCGGCGCGGATCCCGCGAGTGCGGAGATCGTGCGAGGGCCTCTCGCGCTACGGAGAGCCGGCGACGTAGAGATCGCGATAGGCGCGCACCGCTTCCACGAGCGGACCGCCGGGCGGCACCTTGATCCAGAGCCGCGTGCCCTCCATGCGCAGCTCGAGCGTCGGCCCCGCGGCGACGAGCCACTCGACGTCGTCGTCCGAGAGCGGCGCCTCGAGCTGCTCCGTGTAGCGCCGGTCGCCGATGCCGAAGCGGCTGTCCGCGTGAGACCACCCGTCCCGGGGAAGACCCGCACGCCGGCGGGCCCGGTCGCGACCAGCTGCTCGAAGCCGAACGTCTCCGCGGCCAGCACGACGGTGGCGAGGAAGACGTTCCCCGCGTCCTGCCCGCCGAGCGTCTTGCGGCACAGCGCGATCAGCGGAACGTACGGCCCGGCCTGGGACAGCGAGGCCGGGCTTCCGCCCGAGCCGAGCTCGACGCCCTCGAGCCGATCGCGACCGTCCGCGCTCGCCTCCTGATAGCGGGCGCCCGGCCTGCGCGGTCGCGCACGCCAGCGCGAACGCGACGAGGCAGCCGGTGGCCGAGCACCGGACCCAGGAGACACCCATCCCGGGAAGCTAGACGGGAAGGTCTTCGAAGGTGAGCGCCACTCGCCACGCTTTGATCGACACGGTGCTGCCGAGGGCAGCGATGGTGTAGCGCGTGGCCTCCGACAGGCGCTCGACGAGCAGCAGCCCGCGCACCTCCTGGCCGCTCGTCGCGACCTGCGTCCGCACGAAGCCGATGCGCTGCAGCAGCTCGAGCACCAGCTCCTTGTCCGGCTCGCCGTCGGCCACCATCACGACGACCAGCCCGCCCGCATCATCCTGCGCCAGGAGATCGATCTCGCCCACGGCGGTCGGGAAGCCGGCGCCCACCGGGCTCCCGCCGTCCTCGTAGACGCGCAGACCGGGCTCGATCCACTCGGGGCTCGCGGCCACGAGCGCACGGACCTCGGCCGGCTGGAGGGTGAGCGAAGCCAGCTTCGCCTCCGGCGCGGTCGACGCAGCCGGCGCACGCGGCGCTCGCTCTCTCGCCTCGGCCTTCCGTTTCCCTTCCGGGCGCGGAGCGCGCACGGGCGCGAGCGACGGCGCCTCGACCTCGACGTCCGCCGGCGCCGCCGCGTTCTCGAGGTCGCGGCCGCAGTTCGGACATCTCCGCACGCCTGCGGACACGCGCGTCATGCAGTTTCGGCAGTTCACGGCGATCGGTTCGGCAGGACGCGCTCGCGGCTTGACGTTCCCCCGGTCCGGAGGGTCCGACTAGCGCGCCAGCGGCTTGAAGCGGATGCGGTGCGGCTGGTCGGCGTCGACGCCCTTGCCGGCGCTTGTAGTCGGCCTCGTAGTCCTGGTAGTTGCCCTCGAACCACTCGACGTGGCTGTCGCCCTCGAAGGCGAGGATGTGCGTGGCGATGCGGTCGAGGAACCAGCGGTCGTGCGAGATCACGACGACGCAGCCGGCGAAGCCGAGCAGCGCGTCCTCGAGCGCGCGCAGCGTGTCGACGTCGAGGTCGTTGGTCGGCTCGTCGAGCAGCAGCACGTTGCCGCCGCTGCGCAGCAGCTTGGCGAGGTGCACGCGGTTGCGCTCGCCGCCCGAGAGCAGGCCCGACCTTCTTCTGCTGGTCGGCGCCCTTGAAGTCGAACGAGGCGACGTAGGCGCGCGAGGGCATCTCGCGCCGGCCGACCTTGATGCGGTCCTCGCCGTCGCTGATCTCCTCGCAAGACGGTCTTGTCGGCGTCGAGCGCGTCGCGCGACTGGTCGACGTAGGCGAGCTGCACGGTCTCGCCGAGCCGGAGCGTGCCCGCGTCGGGCTTCTCCTCGCCGACGATCATGCGGAACAGCGTGCGTCTTGCCGGCGCCGTTCGGCGCCGATCACGCCGACGATGCCGCCGGGCGGCAGCGAGAAGCGAGAGGTCGTCGATCAGCAGCCGGTCGCCGTAGCCCTTGCTGAGGTGCTTCGCCTCGATCACGACGTCGCCGAGCCGCGGGCCCGGGCGGGATGGCGATCTCGACCGTCTCGGGCAGCGCGCTGCCTCTTCCTCGGCGCGCAGCTCCTCGTAGGCGCGCGATGCGCGCCTTGCTCTTGGCCTGGCGCGCGCGCGGCGACATGCGCACCCACTCGAGCTCGCGCTCGAGCGTGCGCTGGCGCGCCGAGGCCTGCTTCTCCTCGACGCGCGAGCCGCTCCTGCTTCTGCTCGAGCCAGCCGGTGTAGTTGCCCTTGAACGGGATGCCGCGGCCGCGGTCGAGCTCGAGGATCCAGCCGGCGACGTTGTCGAGGAAGTAGCGGTCGTGGGTGACCGCGACGACCGTGCCCGGGTACTCCTGCAGGAAGCGCTCGAGCCACGCCACCGACTCGGCGTCGAGGTGGTTCGTCGGCTCGTCGAGCAGCAGCAGGTCGGGCTTCTGCAGCAGCAGCCGGCAGAGCGCGACGCGGCGCCGCTCGCCGCCCGAGAGCGTTGCGCACGTCGGCGTCGCCGCGGCGGCAGGCGCAGCGCGTCCATCGCGATCTCGAGCGTGCGGTCGAGCTCCCAGGCGTTGGCCGCGTCGATCTGGTCCTGCAGCTTCGCCTGCTCCTCGAGCAGCGCGTCCATCTCGTCGTCGTCGAGCGGCTCGCCGAAGCTTCGCCGAGACCTCCTCGAAGCGGCGCAGCAGGTCGCGCGTCTCGGCGCACGCCCTCCTCGACGTTGCCGAGCACGTCCTTCGCGGGGTCGAGCTGCGGCTCCTGCGGCAGGAAGCCGACGCGCATGCCCGGCGTCGGGCTGCGCCTCGCCGAGGAAGTCCGTGTCGACGCCGGCCATGATGCGCAGCAGCGTGCTCTTGCCGGCGCCGTTCGGCCCGAGCACGCCGATCTTCGCGCCGGGCAGGAAGGCGAGCGTGATGCCGTCGAGGATCACGCGGTCGGGCGGCGACGACCTTGCGCAGGTCGTTGCATCGTGAAGACGAACTCGTGCGCCATCTCTTGCGATCTCCGCTCGGCTGCGCCTCGCAGGCACGGGCTCCGCTCTGCCGCTTGCGGCCGCCTGGGACGAAGGCGCGGGAGTCTAGCGGCCGCCGTTCTCTGCGCTGCGGGCGCGCAACGCCCGGTTGGCCTGCTTGCGGAGCGCCGGGTCGGCGTCGAACGCCAGCTCGGTCAGCAGCGCGCCCGCGCCCGGGTCTTCCGAGCGCGCGAGCGCCTCCGTGATGACGCGCGCCTGCTCCGCGTCCGGCGCGCCCGCCTCGAGCGTGCGCCGGGCGTAGCTCACGAACGCCTCGGCGTCGCTCGACGCGAGGACCCCGAGCGCGCGCGCGCGCAGCGCCGGGTCGGGGTCGGCGTGCGCCATCTGCTCGAGCAGGGCCGGCTCGAGCGGTGCGCCGAGCTCCTCTGCGGTCGCGAGCGCCTGCGCGCGCACGGCGGGGCTCTCGTCGTGCAGCGCGAGCTCGGGGAGGCGCGCCGCGATGCGCGAGTCGCGCCGGCGCGACGCGCTCGCGAGCACGCTCACCCGGGTCTCCGGACGCGGGCTCGCGCGCAGCACGGCTTCGAGCAGCGCCTGGCTCGCCGGGTCGTCGGCGCGCACGAGCCGATCGAGGAACAACGGCTCGAGCGTGGGATCCTGGAGCGCCTCGAGCGCGGCGAGCGTGCCGCGCACACCGGCCTCGCCGTCGATGCGCGAGAGCGCGGTGAGGAGCAGCAGGCGCGCGTGGTCGTTGGTCTCGCCCTCGAGCCGCGCCAGCAGAACGGGCGCCGCGTCGGGACCGAGCGCCGCGAGGCGCGCGACCTCGCGCTCGAAGACCTCGCGGCGCTGCTGCGCCAGCTCACGGCTCGACTCGCCGCTGCCCGGGCCGCGCGCCACGGCTGCGAGGTACGCGCTCTCGGCCTCGGCGAGCACGGCCTCGGCCGAGCTCGGCGCGGCAAGCGGCGTCGAGATCGGCGCCGCCGCGGGCGGCGGCGCGCTCACGGGCAGCGTCTCTGGCGCCGCGGGCGCGTTCTCGTGCAGCACCGCCCAGACGAAGGCGAGCGCGAACCCCGCGGAGCCGAGGCCGGCCGCCCAGCTCGCCCACCGCAGCGCTCGCACGCTCGCCATCAGTCGATGACGATCGTGCCCGCCGAGCCGGCCGTGCCGCCGACTCCGCCGTCGCTCGTAAAGGAGTCACCGACGCCCTGGATCACGCCGCTCACCGCGCTGTCGGCGTTGCCGTTCGAGCCGCGCACCGTGATGTCGCCGCCGTCGCCGCTCGCGCCGGCGCCGCTGCCGTTGCCGCCGCTCGCGTTCACGGCGACGCCGTCGCTCAGCTCGACCGTGCCGTTGGTGGCCTGCTCGCCGTCGTCGCCGTCGGCGTCGATCGTGACGCGGCCGCCGTTCGAGCCGTCGGAGGTGCCGCCGCCGCCGTTCCCGCCCGTCGCCGTCACGTTCCCCTCGACGAAGATGTCGCCGCCGACGTTGTCGAGCAGGTCGATCGAGTCGTCGTTCGCAGCCGTGCTCGGGTCGCCGTTGGTGTCGTCCGCGAGGAGGAACGCGTCGCCCGCGCCAGCCGGGTCGGCGTCGTTGCCGCCGCCCACGGCGTCGCCCGCGCTGGTGTTCACCGTGCCGGCCACCGTGACGTCGCCGTCGAGGGCGACGACCGTCACGTCGCCGCCCGCGCTGCCGGTGCCGTCCACGTCCGCGTCGCTGCCCTGCGCGGAGAGGCTGCCGCCGACGCGCACCGGGGCGCTGGTCGGGCCCCAGCTCATGAGCTGCAGCTCGCCGCCGTCGGCGCCGTCTGTCGTTGACCGAGGTGCCGCCTGCGACGGACAGGTTCCCGTCCCACTGGATGCCGCGCAGATCCGCCTCGACGTCGAAGCTGCCGCCGC
This sequence comes from uncultured delta proteobacterium, assembly GCA_963716895.1. Lineage (GTDB taxonomy): Bacteria > Myxococcota_A > UBA9160 > UBA9160 > UBA6930 > JBFIYM01. The sequence goes on along the minus strand of CAVQUJ010000005.1, from coordinate 817,972 downwards.
TGCCGCCCTGCCCGTCGGCGCCCGCGCCGCCGGCCGCGTCCGCGTTCACGACGGTCGAGCCGGGCACGATGATCGAGAGGGGGCCCTTGCCGACGGCCCGGCTGCCGAGCTCGATGTCGCCGCCGCTACCGCCGTCTGCGCCCGCCGCTCCGGCGCCGCCCGAGGCGTCGAGCACGCCCGTGACGGCGAGCGCGCCGCCCACGTCGGCCCGGATCCGGCCGGCGTCGCCGCCCGTGCCGGCGCCCGCCAGGGCCTGCCCGCCGCGCACGTCCACGCGCCCGGCCAGGGTGAGGGTCGAGGGGTTCCCGAGCACGTCGCTGTAGTTCACGTTGAAGTCGCCGCCCTGGCCGCCGTCGGCGCCGCCGCCGGTGCCGCTGGTGCCGCCGCGCAGGTCGACCGTGGTGCCGGAGCCGAGCGCGACGGAGATGCGGCCGTGGATCACCGGCGTGCTCGGGTGGATCGCGACGTTGCCGCCGTCGCCGCCGTCGTTGCCGCCGCCGGTCGCGTTGCCGCCCTTCACGCTGACGAGCGACGTGCCGCTGATCGCCACCTGCGCGCCCGCCAGGTCGAGGTTCCCGCCGTCGCCGCCGCTCGAGGCGGGCTCGCCGTCGAGGTCGATGTTGCCCTGCACCACCACGGCCTTGCGCAGCGAGACCAGCTCGAGATCGGCGCCGCTGTTCGCACCGTCGTTGTCGACGATGTTGCCCACCACGAACACGCCGCCCTGGGTGGAGACGATCGTGCTGTCGTCTTCGACCCGGAGCGTGGCGCCGGTGGGGACGAGGACGTCGCCGCGCACGGTGACCTCGAAGTCGTCGGGGTCGAGGTCGGACGGGCTCGCGTCGAGGTCCGCGATGTCGATGGTGCCGCTCGTGTCGAGGTCGGCCGCCGTGAGGTCCGGCTTGGTGGTGACCTTCGGCGCCTTCGGCGCCTTCGCCTTGGCCTTGCCGCCGGCGACCACGGCGTCGCTGGCGTGGACGTCGATGCCGCCGCCGTCGCCTCCCGAATCTCCGGCGCCTCCCGTCGCGAGGAGCGCCTGGCCGTGCGCCGCGCCTCCGAACATCAACCCGAACGCAAAGACAAAGAGGACGCTTCGCATGCCCACCCCCGTGGAGAAACGCGAGACGTCTAACGCATGCGGGGGCGCTGTCGATGCCTCGACCGCGAAGCGAAGATTACTTCTGGATCACGTCCGTGCGGATCGGGCTGCCTGCGGGCTTCCCGCCGCAGCCCTTGTCGTCTCCGCTCGCCGGGCGCGGGCAGACGTCGTCGCCCGGGTCGTCGTCGGGGTCGCCGAACAGGCTGTGATCCACCGTCAGCTGATAATCGAACTCGGCCGTCGCTTCGGTGGCGCAGTCGAAGGTCAGCTGGAACAGGACCTTCAGCTTCTTGCCCGGCGCGAGCTCCACCGGGAAGCCCTTCTTCGGGGGCTGCAGCGTCATCGGGGGCGGATCGGGGCAACCCACCGTGAGCGGGATGACGTCGAGCGTCACGAGCTGCCCGAGCTCCGTCGCGTCCGTGATCGTCTCGGCGTGGCTGCCCTGGTTCACGATCGTGGCGGTGACGCCGCCCATCACCGTTGGCTTCTTGGCGCTCAGCGTCACCCGCTTGGGCGCCTTCACGGTGGCCACGGCGAGGTCGTGCACCGCGGGGCCGCCGTCGCCCACGATGCGGTAGACGGCGCCGAGGCCGTACGCGACCACGTAGAGGTCGCCGTCGGGCCCCTCCACCAGGCCGGTGATGCCGCTGTCGAAACCGCCCGCGATGCGGAAGTCGTCCAGCTCGTTCTGGTTGTTCGCGAGTGTGTCCGTGAGCGCCGAGCCCGTCGCGCATGGCGTTCAATGTGAAGCGGTAGATCTGCCCGTTGAGGTAGTCGGCGACGAACAGCTTGCCCACGTGCTCCGCGCCGAGCGTGCTGTTCGTGCTCGCGAAGGCGAGGCCGGTCACCGCCACCGTGTCTTCGATCGAGTACGCGGGCGCGGCGTAGCTCGAGCCCGGGAACTCGACCAGATTCATGGGCGCCGCACCGGGGCCCGTGATCTGGTTCCAGCCACCGTTCGCGCCGGGCACGAAGTGATTGATCTCGTCGAGGGTCTCCGGCCCGTTCTCCGTCTCCCAGAGGTCGCCCGTCTCGGGATCGAAGGTCAGCCCGAGGCTGTTGCGCACGCCGTAGGCGAACACCTTGTCGATCGGATCGGCCTGGTCCATGTCCGCGTCGAGCGGATTGTCGGTCGGGAGCGTGCCGTCGTCGTTCACGCGGAACACGATGCTGGTGTCGTCGGGCGCCGGGCCCGCGGCGACGTTCTGGAGCTGGCCGTCGTGGTTCTGGTCGCCGATCACGCCGTAGAGCGTCTTGTCGGGACCGAAGGCGAGCGCGCCGCCGTTGTGGTTCGCGATCTCGCCGGGGAGGGTGAGGATCGGGAGGGGACTGACGAGCGCCGAGCCGTTCCACGTGTAGCGGACCACCTTGTTGGTGGCGGCCACGTTGCAGTCGTCGATGTCGGCCGCAACGCCGCTCGGCGTGAAGTAGAAGTACACCCAGGGCTTCGGGCCATGCCGCGCGAAGTCCGGATGCACCGCGATGCCGAGCAGCCCGCGCTCCTGGCACCCGTTCACGTTCAGATCGAGGACCGTGCCGTTGCCCACGCCGCCCGTGACGCGCCGGACGTGGCCGCTCCCCTGCTCGATCACGAGGAAGTCGTCGGGCCCGATGAACGCCAGACCGGTGGGGCTGCTCAGGTCCTCCACCACCAGCTCGACCGAGAGCCCGCTCGCGAAGGTCTGGGGCGCCGCGCCCGCGACGCTCCCGGCGCCACAGAGGCAGCTCGCCAGCAAGCCAGAGGCGAGGGCGAGGCTTCGCGTCATCGCTCGAACATCGGCTGGGGGTCCTACTTCTCGATGATGTCCGTCACAAAAGCATCCCCGCCACCCTTGGGGCCGCAGCCGGGGTCGTCGCCGAGGGGCGCTCGCGGGCACTCGTTGTCGTAGGCCTCCGCGCCCCCCACCGGCTCGGGGACGCCGATCGCCGTGGGGTCCAGGTGGAAGCGGGTCTCGAAGTCGGGCACGCCGGCCACAGGGGCCGGGTCACCCGGGCCGTTCTGGCAGGTCCACTGCACCTCGATGTCGATCGCCAGCTTGCCGCCGTTGTTCTTGATGCCGATCGGGTAGCTGTAGGGCGGGCTCACGTACTTGGGATCGACCGCGTCGAACGCGGGCGGGGCGCAGTTCGCCGGCGGCACACCGACGATCTCGAGGCCGAGGAAGGCGTTCAGCTCCTGGTGGCTGTCGATCCGCTCGGAGACATCGCCATGGTTCACGATGTTCACCCGGACCACCTTCGAGACGACGGGCTTCTTGGCCGAGATCGAGATCTTGGTGGGCACCTTCGCGCTCACCACCTCGAGATCGCGGGCGGCATTGAAGAACACCCGGTAGATCTTGCCGCCGTCCTGGTCCACCGAGTAGATGCTGCCGTCGGCGCCCTCCTCGAGCTCCGAGATCACGCCGAAGCGCTTGCCGATCCAGATCTCCTTCAGGTCGTCGGGCTCCGGTCGCGGCGGAATGGCGGTCGGGTCCGCGACGTTGGCGATCGTGTCGGCGAGGCTGCCGGTGAGCGTGAAGCCGCTGCGGGCCGAATGGACCGGGAAGCGGTAGAGATTGCCCTCCTGGGTGCCCACGAACACGTCCTCGCGGTGCTGCGGCCCGACCTCGGTGCCGCCGAAGGCGATGCCGGTCGGCTTGACGGCGCCGTTCTCGAACGAGAAGCGCGGGAGCAGGAAGGTGGAGACCGGCTTCTTGGGCGCGGTGCTCGTCTGCGCGAGGTCGAAGAGCGGATAGCCGATCTCCGTGTTCTTCGGGATGTCCTTGGGCTCCTTGAAGCCCTGGTAGGCCTTGTAGCCGCCGTTCGACGCGGAGAGCAGCAGGTTGATCTCGTCGGGCTTGCCGGTGTCGCTGTATTCGGTGAACCAGACCTTCTGCGCCACGGGATCGGTCGCCACGCCTCGCGGATCGCGGATGCCGTAGGCGAAGTAGCGGTCCTTGGTCTCCGGAGCGGCCGTATCGGGATCGTCGAAGGGATTGTCCAAGGGCGTGGTGCCGTCGTCGTTGAGGCGCAGCAGCACGCTCGTGTCGTCGAGGTCCGGGCCGGTCTTGTTGTTCTGGAGCTTGCCGTCGTGCCCGAGGCTGCCCATCAGGATGAAGAGCCGGGTCACCAGCGTGACCGGCGCGATCAGCTGGAACTCCTCGGTGGTGGTGATGACGCCGCCCACGGCGGTGATCTCGGCCGCCCCGAGGTCCCTCGTGTACATCGAGACCGGGTTCACCAGCGCCGTGCCGTTCCACGTGTAGCGATCGACGTGGAAGACCGCGGCGGTGTCGCCGCAGCCGTCGGGGTTGCCCGCGTTGTCGTGATAGGAGAGGTACACCCAGTCCTTCTCCGGGTGGTCCGGATCGGGCACGTGGGCGCCGGGCTCGAACCCCGGGTGCAGCGCGATGCCGATCAGGCCGCGGTCGCCGCAGCGGTCCACGGCGAGATCGAGGGCGAGCGGCTGCTCGACGCGGCTCAGGAAGTGCCGGACGTGACCCGTCTCCTTCTCGAGGACGAGGAACTCCTCGAACTCCTTGGTGCCGAGGAAGGCCATGCCGGTGGGCTTCGAGAGCGTGATGCCCGGCAGCACCTCCTCCCAGTCGAGCTGGAAGCCCGGGTCGGTGAGGTCGTCGGGGGTCGGATCCACGATCTCGGGCTCGGGCTGCGCTGCAACCGCACCCGCCCAGAGCGCGACGCCGAGCGCCAACCATCCGCCGAACCTCATGGAGCCTCCCGCGCACCGGGGACCGGAACCGGAGGAGCCTATCACTCCCGGCGCAGCCGGGTCAGGAGGCTCGAGGTGTCGAGGCGCCCCGCCCCGGCGCGCTGCAGCTCCGCGTAGAAGCCGTCCACGAGCCGCGCCACCGGCAGCTCGGCGTCGCAGCGGGCCGCCTCCGCGAGCGCGAGAGCGAGGTCCTTCCGCATCCAGTCCACCGCGAAGCCGAAGTCGTAGCGCCCCTCGAGCATCGTGGCCGCGCGGTGGTCCATCTGCCAGGACTGGGCGGCGCCCTGCGAGATCACCTCCACCACGCGGCGCGCGTCGAGTCCCGCGCGCTCCGCGAAGGCGAGGCCCTCCGCGAGCGACTGGATCAGGCCGGCCAGGCAGATCTGGTTCACGAGCTTGGTGAGCTGACCGGCGCCGGCCGGGCCCATCCAGGTGACGTTCTTCGCGTAGGCCGCGAGCAGCGGGCGTGCGCGCTCGAGCGCGGCCGGCTCGCCGCCCACCATCACGGTGAGCGCGCCGCGGCGCGCGCCGTCCTGGCCACCCGAGACGGGCGCGTCGAGGAACGCCGCGCCGTGCGCCGCCGCGGCCGCGGCGAGCTCGCGCGCGAGGTCGGGCGAGGCGGTGGTGTGGTCCACGAACACCGCGCCGGGCGCGAGCGACGCGAGCGCGCCGTTCGCGCCGAGCGTGATCTCGCGCAGGTCGGCGTCGGCGCCGGTGCAGGCGAACACGAAGCGCGCGCCCTCCGCGGCCGCCGCGGGCGTCGGCGCGCTGCGCCCGCCGTGCTCCGCGACCCACGCCTCCGCGCGAGCCCCCGTGCGGTTGTAGACGACGACCGCGTGCCCCGCGCGCGCGAGATGCCCGGCCATCGGCGCTCCCATCGCCCCGAGACAGAGAAACGCGACGCGCTCGCTAGCCAAGGAAGTCCACCACGTCCGCGGAGGCAGCCCAGCTCGTGGCGCGCAGCTGGCCCACCGCGATCAGGGTGGGCGGCGCGCCGCGGTGGAAGAGCGGCGTGTGCTCGTACTGCGGGTACTTCTTCACGAGCGCGCCCAGGGCCGTGTCGAAGCCGGCATCGTGTTCTCCGACGAGCTCGGCCTTGCCGTCGAGTCGCAGCCACCAGAGGGCCGACCAATCGGCCTCGTACTGGTCGAGCAGCAGCGCCACGCGCGGGTCGCGACGGATGTGTGCGACGCGCGCGAGCTCGCTGGCGCCGGCGCGCTTCGGCTTCCCGTCCAGCGGCAGCCACAGGCGCCCCGCGCTCCGCGCGAACACCACGGGCACGAGCGCAGGCGAGCCGTCGGGCCGCAGCGTCGCGAGCCGCGCCACGGGCCAGCCGTCGAGCAGGTGCTCGATCGCGTCTCGGGTGAGCTCCATCGCAGGTACCTTACCCGCATGGTGACCAGGCCGGGACGGGTGGTGTCACTGCTGCCGAGCCTCACGGAGATCGCCTGCGCGCTCGGCGCCGCGGAGCAGCTGGTCGGGCGCTCGCACGAGTGCGACCACCCGCCCGAGGTCGAGCGGCTCCCGTGCGTGACCGCTCCGCGCTTTGCGACCCTGCCCTCCCAGCCGAGCGCCGACATCGACGCCGAGGTGCGCCGGCTGCTGCGGGAGGCGCTCTCCCCGTTCGCCGTGGACGAGGAGAAGCTCCGCGCGCTCGCGCCCGAGCTGATCCTCACGCAAGACCAGTGCCGCGCCTGCGCGGTGAGCCTGCCCGACGTCGAGCGCGCGCTCGGCGCGGTCTTGGCTGGCGCGCCGCGCGTGCTGTCGGTGGCGCCGAGCACGCTCGGCGAAGTCTGGGAGTCCGTGGAGACCGTGGCCGCGGCGCTCGGCCGCGAGGCCGAGGGGCGCGCGCTGCTGGCGCGGCTCAGCGCGCGCGTCGCGACGATCGGCGAGCGGGCGGGCGCGCGCCCGTCACGCCCGCGCGTCGCGGCGATCGAGTGGCTCGAGCCGCTGATGGTGGCCGGCCACTGGCTGCCCGAGCTGATCGCCATCGCGGGCGGCGACGCGCTGCTCGCCGGCCCCGGCACGCGCTCGCGCTGGCTCGCCTGGAGCGAGCTCCGCGCCGCCGACCCCGACGTGATCGCGGTGGCGCCCTGCGGCTTCCCCGTCGCGCGCACCGGACGAGAGCTGGGACTGCTGACCGGGCTGCCCGGCTGGAGCGCGCTCGCTGCCGTGCGAGGCGAGCGGGTCTTCCTCGCCGACGGAAACCAGTTCTTCAATCGCCCCGGCCCGCGCCTGGTCGAGACGCTCGAGATCCTGGCGGAGATGATCTCGCCGGGCCTCTTCGCCTTCGGTCACGTCGCGAAGCGGGCGGGGTCGAAGGCCGGCTCGGCCCAGCCCTTGCCGAGCACGCCGTCGGCGATCCACTGGCCGGTGAGCGGCGCGAGCAGCACGCCGTTGCGGTAGTGGCCGGCGGCGAGGACGAGGCCGGGCGCACCGGGCCACGGGCCCACCAGCGGCAGGTGGTCCGGCGTGTCGGGGCGGAGCCCGGCCGAGGCGCCGAGGAAGCGCGCATCGGCGAGTCCGGGCAGGAGCGTGCGCGCCGCGGCGAGCAGCGTCGCGACGCCGCCGGCCGTCACGCGCGCGTCGAAGCCGACGCGCTCGACGGTGGCGCCCACCACGAGCGAGCCGTCGCGCCTCGGCACGAGGTACGCGTCCCGCGCCCACACGATCGTGCGCGGCGCGGACGCCGGCGGAGGCTCGAGCGACACGAGCTGCCCGCGCACCGGCTCGATGGGGATGCGGGCACCGGGCCCGAGCCACGCGGAGAACGAAGACGCGAAGCTGCCCGGGCAAAGCGCGACGAGGCCGGCCGCCCGCTCGCCCGCGGAGCTCACCACGCCGCACACGCGCGCGCCGTCCCGGAGCAGGCCGTGCACCGCGACGCCCGTCTCGAGACGCGCGCCATGCGCCGCCGCGGCGGCCGCGAACGCGCGCGTGAGGAGCGCGCTCCGCACGTGCGCCTCGCGAGCGGCGAAGAGCGCGCCGTGCTGGCGATGCGCGGACGCGAGGCCGGGTGCGAGGCGCGCGACCTCCGCGGGGTCGAGCCACTCGAGGCCGAGCGCCCCGTCTTCTCGAGCGCGCCGCCGCAGCCCCTCGGCCTCGGCGTCGTCCGCGGGCACGCGCAGGCAGCCCGACTCGGCCCACTCCGGGTCGATACCGGAGGCTTCGCGCAGCTCGGCGACCAGCGCGGGAAACAGCGCGAGGCTGGCGAGGCCGGCGCGCCGCAGCGGTCCGTCGCCGTGGCTCTCGCTGAGCGGCGCGAGCATGCCCGCGGCGACGCCCGACGCCTGACCGGCGAGCTCGCCGCGCTCGAGCAGCGCCACGGCGAGACCTGCCCGCGCGAGCGACCAGGCCACCGCCGCGCCCACCACGCCGCCGCCCACCACGAGGGCGTCGGGCGCGCGGCTCATCCCGCGACGGCGCCGAGCGCCGCCACCAGCGTCTCGGCCCGATGCTCGAGGCCGGCGAAGCGACGCACGATGCGCCCGTCGGCGTCGATCAGGTAGGTGATCACGAGATGCTCGATCTCGCCGTTCGCGGCGGGCTTCGCGCCGACGCCGTAGCGCTCGAGCACGTCCGCGACGACGTCGGGCGCGCCAGTGAGGAACGACCAGCGCGCGAGGTCGGCGCCGCGCGCCGTCGCGTACTGGCGCAGCGCCTCGGGCGTGTCGCGCGCCGGGTCGAGCGAGATCGACACGAAGCGCACCTTCGCGGCGAGCTCCGGCGAGAGCGCGCGCTGCACCGCGACGTGCGTGCCCGTGAGGATCGGGCACGGCCCCGGGCAGTGCGTGTACACGAAATCGAGCAGCAGCACCTGGCCCCGCAGGCTCGCGAGGGAGACGGGCTTGCCGTCCTGATCGACGAGCGCGAAGTCCGGCGCGGGCTGCGCCTCGCCCACCGCGCGCTCGAAGCCGGCGGGCTCCGTCGCACCCGAGCGTCCGGCCGCGCCGACCTCCTCGATCACCCGCGCCTCCACGACGCGCAGGCTCTTGCTCCGCAGCTCGAGCGTGAAGGCGATCTTCTGGCCGGGCGCGAGCGTTTCGAGCAGACGCGGGTCGCCGACGTCGAAGCTCATCGACATCGCCGGCATCACGCCCGGCATGTCCTCGTGATCGATCACGACCTGCTTCAGCGCGACGTCCACCGCTTCGACCACGCCGACGCCCTGGACGCGGCGCGCGCGCTGGCTCTGCTGCGCGACGTCGCAGCCGAACGTCGCCGCCACGAGAACGAGCGCAGCTATGCTGGCTGCGGTGATTCGCATCGCTCGAACGATAGCGACGCTCGCGGCGCTCCTCGGGCTCGCGTGCGCGAGCGGGCTGCCGACGCCAGCGCCGCCGCCCGAGTGGACGGAGGCGCTCTCCGCGCGTGCCGCGACGCTCGAGGCGGCGCTCGCCGCCACGCCGCGCGCCGCCGCCGGCGAGCTGGTGGTGCGCCTCGCCTTCGAGCCCGGCGCCGACCTCGACCTCTCCGTGAGCGACCCGCGCGACGAGACGGTCTACTACGGGAACACGCCGGTGCGCTCGGGCGGCGCGCTCGACGCCGACCGGCGCTGCGCCGCCGAGCCGGGCGAACGCATCGAGACGGTGCGCTTCGCGGCGCCCCTCGCCGGCGCCTATCGCGTGGGCGTGGACTTCCAGCAGCGCTGCGCGAGCGACGAGCGCGTCTCGCCCTGGGCGCTCTCGATCGAGGCGCACGGTGAGCGCCGCGTGCTGCGCGGCCTCGCGACCTTCGACGTGTACGCCTCGCGCGTCGACGAGTTCGTCTATTGAAGGAACCTTCCGCGCCCTCGCCTCCCCTTTCGGACGTGAATCTCTCGGCCGAGGCGGAGGACGAGCTGGTGCGGAACGCTCAACGCGGCGATGCCCTCGCGCTCTCGGCGCTCATCGATCGCCTCGCGCCCTTCGTGGGCCGAATCTGCGGGCCGATCGCGCTCGAGCACGGCGAAGACGCGGCGCAAGAGGCGCTGATCGCCGTGCTGCGGGATCTGCCCGCGCTGCGCGAGCCGCGCGCGCTCTACGGCTGGGCGCGGCGCATCGCGGCGCGGGAGGCGGTGCGGCACGCGCAGGCGGCGCGACGCGCGCCGGTGTCGGCCGATGCCGCGGGAGCGCTCCCGGCGCCCGGCGATCCCGCGCTCGCGCGCGACGTGCGCCGCGTGCTCGAGGCCCTCGCGCCCGAGCAGCGGGCGATCCTGATGCTGCGCGACCTCGAGGGGCTCTCGGAGCAGGAGGCCGCGGCGCTGCTCGACGTCGAGCAGGGCACGGTGAAATCGCGGCTCTCGCGCGCACGGAGCGCGTTCCGCCGGAGGTGGCCGGCGTGAGCGCGGCGTCCTGGCCTCTCGTGGAGATCGATCCGGTCGCACGGCTCCGCGCGCTCGCCGCGTCCATGCCGTGGGTGAGCTTCGACGAATGCGTGATCGACGCGCCGTTCGCGCGCGTCTGGTCCTACATCGAGGACATGGAGCGCGGCGTGCCGCAGTTCGAGGGCAACGTGCGCCGCATCGAGATCCTGTCGCGGCATGGCGAGCGGCTCACGGTGCGCTCGTTCAATCCGCTCGGCGTCGCGATGCACCTCGACGCGGTGCTGCGCCCGGGCTGGTGCGTGATGCGCGGCGCCTTCGGCGAGATCGGCATGGCGGCCGCGCCCGTCGGGCCGGGCGCCACGCGCTTCGCGCACTTCGAAGGCTCGCGCTGGCTCGGACGCGCCGCGCGCCCGCTCTTCGGCTACTTCGTGCGCCGCGACCTCGCGCGGCTCGCGGCGTTGGCGACTCGTGACGGAAGAGGACCGTCCCCTTCGTGACTACGCCTTCGCGCTCGGTCGGCTCGACACCGCGTCGTACCAGCGCTGGCAGGTGCTTCTGCTCGGGCGCGATGCGAATGTCCGAGACGCGGCCGAAGTCGATGGCGCAGAGCGCCGTGATGTCGGCGATCGTGTAGCGCTCGCCCGCCACGAACGGCCGGCCTGCCAGCTCGCCGTCGAGCCAGGCCAGACGCTTGCGCGCCGCGTCCCGGCACACCTCGCCGTACTCGGGCACCTGCGGGATGCGGCCCTTGAAGAAGGCGTGCGTGTTCTGGAAGGCTGCCGGTCACGTTCCGGAACAGCTCGAGCTCCATGCGGCGCTGCCACATCTCGACGAGCGCGCGGTCCTTCGCGTCCGTGCCCATGAGCGGCGGCTTCGGCTGCGTCTCCTCGAAGTAGCGGCAGATCGCGACGCTCTCGGCGATGAACGTGCCGTCGTCCAGCTCGAGCACCGGCACGCCGCCGAGCGGGTTCTTGGCGAGGAACGGAGGCTGGCGGTTCACGGCCTTGCCGATGTCCACCTGCTCGACGGGTACGCTGATGCCCTTCTCGGCCAGGAAGATGCGGACGCGGCGCGGATTCGGCGCCATGGCGCTGTCGTAGAGCTTCATGCGGCCTCCTGGGGGAAGGCCGCACGATAGCGCGGCGCTAGAAGAGGCCGAGCCCCGGGATGAAGTAGGGCGCGGCGGCCTTGGCGGCGGCGGCGACGAAGTCGGCGAACTGCGCGAGCGGATTCGGCTTGCGGTACTGCGGGCAGCGGTCGTCGCGCCGCTCGGAGAGCATCTTCACGCGCTCCTTGCTCGCGTCTTCCCAGACCTGATTGCCGCGCTGATCGGCCCACTTCGCGTCGCGGTCGTAGCGCGCGATCTGGCGCGTCATGCGTCGGCAGTCGCCGCGGTTCAGCGTATTCGCAGCGAGGAGCGGCTCCGCACACATCAGGATCACGAGCCCGATGCCGAGTGCTTTCGCTGCTCGCACGCTCCGCCCTCCACCCCGGTCACACCGAAGCACCCCTCCTATCGGGCGGGCGGCGCCGGCAATGAAGTGTCGTGAGTCACCACCTTGTGACTCCGTTCGCCTTCGGCTCACTGCGCGCCGGCGCAGGGCGCCGGCTTGCAGCGTGGCTCACAGGCGATCCGCGAGCGCTCGGGCGGTGCGGTGCGCGAGCGCCATGCCGGTCAGCATGGGGTTCACGGATGTGCAACGGGGGAACACACCCGTGTCCGCCACATAGAGATTGTCGAGGTCGTGGCAGCGGCCGAACTCGTCCACCACGCCCTGCCGCGGGTCGCCGTGCATGCGCGTGGTGCAGAAGGCGTGGTTCGCGGCCATCACGAAGTCGGTGGGCCGGAAGCTCCGGCGGCGGAGCGCGTCCACGTCGCCCGGGCCGAGCTCGTCCGGGATCCCGTGCACGCCCGGCAGCACCTTGCGCGCGCCGGCCGCGAACAGCACGTCCACGATCACCGCGAGCGCGCGGCCGAGCACGGGCAGGTCGTCCGGATGGAGCCGCCAGGAGAGCGCGGGGTCGAGCGAGCCGCGCCGCCGCGGCCGCACCGTGCCGAGCGAACGATGGCAGCTCGCGATCGCATCGACGATCGACGCGTACGGGATCTCCGCGAGCCGCTCCTTCAGCGCGAGGCCGGCGCCGGGCAAGCGCACGGCGAGCACGGCGGGCGGCGCCCAGAGCGTCTCGAGCTTGAAGCCCTCGCCGAGGAACTGGAGGCTCTGCATCCCCTGGGTGGCGCCGAACTGCGGATCGACGCGCTCGGGGAAGACGCCCATCACCGCCACGCCCGGGTGGAACTGGAGATTCCGGCCGACCTGGCCCGAGGCGTTCGCGAGGCCGCTCGCGAGCAGCAGCAGCGGCGTCGCCATGCAGCCGGCCGAGAGCACGACGGCCTTCGCGTCGACGCTGAGCGTCGCGCCGGGCCGGCCCGTGAAGGGCGCGACGAAGCGGCCGCGCACGCCGGTGACGCGGCGGCCTTCGTGCCGCACCTCTTCGGCGCGCACCGAGGTGTAGACGCGCGCGCCGGCGCGGATCGCCGCCGGCACGTACGAGATGTCCATCGACTGCTTGGCGCGTGCGCGGCAGCCGGTGAAGCACTCGCCGCTGCCGCGACAGCCGCGCACGTTGCGCGCGATCGGCTCCGACTCGATGCCGAGCTTCGCGCAGCCCTCGCGGAACAGCAGGTTGCGCCGGCCCTGCACCGCGTCGGGCGTCGGGGCGATGCCGAGGAAGCCCTCGACCGCGTCGAAGTGCGGGTCGAGCGCCGCGCGGCTCGTGCTGCGCGAGGTCGAAGCGCGTCGCCCATTCCTCGAACACGAAGGCGGGCGGCCGCACGCAGATGGCGGAGTTCACGAGCGAGCCGCCGCCGAGCGCGATCGCCTGCATGGTGGGCATCACGTGGCCGCGCGTGGCGCGGAGCCCGGCCTCGCGCATGGTGCGCGCCATCGAGAGCGCGCCGTCGAGCTCGAAGTCCGCGGGCGTGAAGGGCGGCCCCTCCTCGAGCAGCACGACGCGACGTCCCGCCTCCGCCAGCTCCTTCGCCACCACCGCGCCGCACGGCCCGGAGCCCACCACGACGACGTCGCACTCCTCGCGCGCGTCGCCTGTGTAGTCGGCGAAGACGCGCACGAAGCCGGCGCTCACCGCGCGCCCTCGCGATAGGCGGGATGGAGCGGGCTCGTCGAGTCGAGCGGCGCGCCGGCCGGCGAGCGATCGAGCGGGCCGTGCACCTCCACCTGGTCGGGTCGGAAGCGGATCGCGTCCCGCGCTGCGCCCGATCGGCGGATAGAGCGCGTCGGCGGCGACGACGGGCGGCGTGATCTCGAACGGCGCGAGGTGGAGCGCGCGCAGCACCGCAGCATCGGCGAAGTAGCCCTGCGTCACGATCGCGCGCAAGCTCGTGAAGACGAGCCGGCGCGGAAACCAGCGGCTCGTGCGCCAGCCCTCGAGCACGGCGCCGCGGCGCGCGGGGTCGAGCGCCGAGAAGCGCCGCCAGCCGTCCCAGCCGGGCGCGGGGAAGAGCAGCGTCGCGTGCTCCACCAGCGCGAACAGGCAGCGCACCAGGAAACGCGTGGCGGCCGGCAGCGCGTCGAGCCAGCGGTCGGTCCAGGCCGGCACACCCGCGTCGAGCCCGGAGGGCGGGACGGCGCCGCCGCGCGGAAAGAGCGCCTCGGCGGCGGCGGCGACGAAGGCGGCCTCGCGGCGCGAGAGACGGATGAGCGGCGGCTCCTGCCGCGGATAGCCGCCGAGCGCACGAAAGAAGAGCGCGAGCACCAGAGCGAGCCCGATCGCGACCTGCACATCCGCAACATAACCCAGCGATCTCAAGAGAGATCCTCGATCGGTCGATGCCCTCGCAGCATGAGTGCGTCCACGCTGATCTCGGCCACCTTCGCGCTCCTCGCGCTCTGCGCCGCGGGGTTGAACGTGTGGCTGTTCGCGCAGCGCCCGCGCGAGCCCTCGCACCTGTGGCTCGCGGTGGCGGCGGCGGGCGTCGTCTGGCTCGGCACCGGCTACGCGGCGCTCTACGGCGCGGACACCCTGGCCGAGGCGCAGCGCGCCCAGCTCGTCGCGCTCACCGCGGCGCTGCCGATCGTGATCGGCTTCTCGCGCTTCACGACCGCGTTCCTCCAGACCCAGCCCGGCCCGCTGCTGCGCATCGCGCCGCTCTACACGCTCGTGTTCGTACTGCTGCCGACCACGTACCCGCCCTTCTTCTTCTCGGGCGAGATCGTGGAGCGCCGCGTCGAGCCCTTCGGCGACCACTACCTCCAGGCGGGGCTGACGCCGGCCGCGGTCGTCGTGCTCGTGCTGTTCATGCCGCTGTTCGCGGAGCTCGTGCGGCATTACCTGCGGAACCGCGATCGCATCGAAGGCGCGCGCCTGCTCGCCTTCGCGTTGCTCTTCTGGGGCCTGTGCGCGACCACCGACATCCTCGCCTTCCTCGGCTGGCTGCCGACGATCCACGGCATGGCGCTCGGCTTCTGCGTCTTCGCGTTCCTGTTCACGGGGCTGCTGATGCGGCGCTTCGTGGCGGCCTCGACGCGCGTCGAGGCGAGCGCGGAGGCGCTCGCCCTCGAAGTCGAGGAGCGCACGCGCCAGCTGCGCGAGAAGGACCTCGAGCTGGCGCACGGCGCACGCATGGCCACCGTCGGCGCGCTCGCGGCGGGCCTCGCTCACGAGATCAACGACCCGATCGCCTTCGCGTCGAGCAACCTGAATCACCTGGCGGGGAGCTGGCGGACCACCGACGCCGCCACCTTCGACGAAGTGCTCGGCGAGACGCGAGACGGCGTCGAGCGCGTGCGCCGCGTGGTGTCGGAGCTGCTGCGCCTCGCGCGCCGCGCCGAGACGCCGGAGGGCCCCGTCGATCTCCGCGAGGTCGTGGCCTCGATCCTGCCGATCGTCCAGCCCGAGGCGCGCTGGCGCGCCCGGATCACCACCCAGCTCGACCCGGTCCCGCCCGTGCGCGGCGAGGAGCGGCTGCTCGGTCAGGTCGTGCTGAATCTGGTGGTGAATGCGCTCCACTCGATCCCCGAGGGCCAGCCCGAGCGCTACACGGTGCGCATCGAGACGCGCTTCCGCGAGGGGCTCGTGATGCTGCGGGTGGAGGACGACGGGCCCGGCATCGCCCCGGAGGCGCTGCCCCATCTGTTCGATCCCTTCGCGCCGCCCCGCGCGGACCTCGACGGCCCCGAGCTCGGCTTGGCGGTGACGCACCAGCTCGTGGCGCGCCATCGCGGCCGCATCGACGTCGAGACCGCGCCGCACGGCACCGTCTTCACCGTCGAGCTGCCGCCGGCTCCGCTCGAGGACGAGACGGGCGCGGAGGTGAGGCCGTGAACGGCGCCGCCATCGCGACGCTCGCGATCGGCGTGGTGGCGCTGTGCGCCGCGCTCCTCAACGGCTGGGTCTATCTGCTGCGGCGGAGCGAACGCCGGCACCTCTGGCTCGGCCTCGCGGCGATCGGCGTCGTGCTGTGCTGCATCCCGACGGCGGCGATCTACAGCTCCACGTCGGCCGCGGAGGCGATCTCGCTGCGGCGGATGGTGCTCGCCGGCCTGGTCGTGCACATCATCGGCTTCGTCCGCTTCTGCGAAGGGCTGCTCGGCGTCGAGCTCGTGCGCTTTCAGCGCGTCGTGTTCGCGACGCTCGGCTTCCTGGCGGTCGCATCCTTCGTGCCCGGCCTCACGTTCACCGGGGAGGCCGTCGTGAGGCCGCTCTTCGGCAGCAGCTGGGTCGATGCGGAGGTCACCCCGTTCGGCGCGGCGACGCTGCTCGTGTTCGTGGGCACCACGGTGCAGCTGTTCGTGCTGTTCCGGCGCCACGCTCACCGCATCGACTCCTCGCTGCGCGGCATCCCGGCGGCGGCGGCGCTCTGGCTGATCTGCTCGCTCGTCGACCTCGCGTCGGGGGCGGGGCTGATGGATGTGCCCGCGCTGTTCCCGCTCGGCCAGCTCGGCTTCGTGGTCGCGTTCACGGGCCACCTGCTCCAGCGCTTCGTGGACGCGATGGCCGAGACCGAGGCGCGCGCGATGCTGCTCGAGCGGCTCGTCGAGCAGCGCGCCCAGACGCTGCGCGAGAAGGAGCTCCAGCTCGCGCACGGCGAGCGGCTGGCCGCGGCGGGCACGCTCGCGGCGGGCCTGGCCCACGAGATCAACAACCCGATCGCCTTCGTGCTCGCGAACCTCAACCACCTGCAGGCCTTGCGGAAGGAGGAGGACAGCGAGACCGAGATCGAAGAGGTGCTGACCGAGACGCAGGAAGGCGTCCAGCGCCTGCGCGCCATCGTGGACGAGCTGCTGCGTCTCGCGCGCACCGGCGAGCGCGTCTCCGAGCCGGTGCAGCTCGCGCGCGTGGTCGAGTCGGTGCTGCCGATCGTGCGCCACGAGGCGCGGGGCAAGGTGCGGATCGAGACGAGCCTCGCCTACGCGCCGCTCGTGACGGGCGACCCGGGCCGGCTCGGCCAGGTGGTGCTGAACCTGATCCAGAACGCGATCCATGCGCTCTCCGTGGGCGAGCGCGGCGGCATGGTGCGCGTGAGCGTGGCGGCGGTGGCCGCCGGCGTCGAGCTGCTCGTCGAGGACGACGGCCCGGGCATTCCCGACCACGTGCTGCCGCGCATCTTCGAGCCCTTCTTCACCACCAAGCGCAACGGCGAGGGCACCGGCCTCGGTCTCGCGGTGACGGGCGAGATCGTGACGCGGCACGGCGGCACGATCGACGTCGAGACGAGCCCCTCGGGCACGCGCTTCCGCGTGACGCTGCCGGCGGCCGCGTAGCTGGCGTAGCCTCGCGGGCCGTTGGCCCGCCCGCTCCTCATCCTGCTGCTCGGAAGCTTCGGCATCGCCTGCGCGGCGATCTTCGTGCGGCTGGCGCTGCCGGCGCCGCCGATCGTGACGGGCTTCTGGCGGCTGGCGCTCGCGACGGGTGTGCTCGTGGTGGTGCTGGCGCCGCGGGTGCGTTGGCGCGCGCTGCCGCGCCGCGCGGTGGCGGAGGCTCTCGCCGCGGGCGTCTGCTTCGGCGCCGACCTCGCGCTCTGGAACACCTCGCTCGTCGAGACCTCGGTGGCCACGGCCACCTTCCTGGTCAACACCACGCCGGTCTTCGTGGGGCTGTTCTCGGTGCTGGCGCTCCGCCAGCGGCTCGCGGCCGGCCTCGTCGCCGGCGGCGCGCTCGCGCTCGGTGGGGTCGTGCTGCTGCTCGGCGACGACCTCGACGCGCGCGCCTCTCTGCGCGGCGACGGCCTCGCGCTCGGCGCGGCCCTCTTCTACTCCGCGTACCTGATCTGGATCCAGCGCGCGCGCCGCGCGCTCGATGCCGCCACCGCCGTCGCGCTCTCGGGCGCCACGTCCACGCTGGTGCTCGGCGCCGCGGCGCTCTGGCACGGCGATCCCTTCACCGGCTTCCCGCTCCACTCGTGGGCGGTCTTCGCCGCCTCGGCCACCGTCTCGCACCTCGCCGCCGTGGTGGGGATCGTCTGGGCGCTCGCGCACCTCTCCGCAACCTTCGCCGCCATCGCACTGCTCGCGCAGCCCGTCGGCACCGCGCTGCTCGGCTGGTGGTGGCTCGGCGAGCGCCTCTCGTCGCTCCAGCTCGCCGGCGGCGCGGCGGTGCTGGTGGGGATCGCGCTCGCGGGCCGAGGGCGGGACGCGATCGGAAATCGCGACAGCGGGTAGCGCCGCACGAGAAGGCTTTCGAGGGAGGAAAGGCGCGATCCGAATCGCGCCAGCCGAGCGGGTCGGTGCTCGACGGCACCACCCGAACGTCTGCGCTCGCCGCACCGTCGCGGCTCCCCTACTCGAACTTCCGCTCCGGCCACCACGGGTACGTGTCCGGGAGGTCGCTCGACACCTTCATCGTGAATCGCGCCTCGCGCTTCTCGAGGAAGCTCTGCACGCCTTCGTAGGCGTCAGGCGAGGCGCCCATGGCGTGGATCAGGCGCGAGTCGATTTTGTGCGCCTCCATCGGATGGTCGGCGCCGAGCATCTTCCAGAGCAGCTGGCGCGCGAGGCAGACCGAGACGCCGCTCGTGTTGTCGGCGATCTCGCGTGCGAGCGCCCGTGCCGCCGGCAGCAGCTCGCCCTCCGGCACCACGCGCGAGACGAGTCGGCCGGCGAGCGCCTCTTCGGCCGGGAACAGCCGCCCGGTCGCGACCCACTCCATGGCCTGGCTGATGCCCACCACGCGTGGCAGGAACCACGAGCTCGCGGCCTCGGGCACGATGCCGCGGCGCGCGAACACGAAGCCGAAGCGCGCTTTCTCGCTGGCGATGCGCACGTCCATGGGCAGCGTCATCGTGGCGCCCACGCCGACGGCCGCGCCGTTGATGGCCGCGATCACGGGCTTCTTGCACTCGTAGAGCCGCAGCGTGATCCGACCGCCGCCGTCGCGCGGCACGCCGCTCTTCACCCGGCTGGTGTCGAACGTGGCGCCGCCGCCGCCGAGGTCGGCGCCCGCGCAGAATGCGCGGCCGGCGCCGGTCACGATGACGGCGCGCACGCCGTCATCCGAATCGATCTCGTCGAGCACGCGCAGCAGCTCCTCGAGCATCTGCACGTTCAGCGCGTTCAGCCGCTCGGGGCGGGAGAGCGTCAGGGTGAGGACGCCATCCTCTCGCGAGGTCTCGAGGGTTTCGTAGCTCAAGGGCGCCTCCATCGCTCCCACGCGAAGCGTGCTGCCACCACGGGGGTCACTGGAACGCGCGATTCTACCCAGGGGCGCGGAGGCAGACTAGAATCGCCCGATTCGCGAGGAGCGCATGCGCACGTCCCCCGGCCTCGGCGTCATCGACCCGCTCTACACGCTCCCCGGCCCCGCCGTCGAACAGGCTCTCGCGGAGCTCGACCGCTTCGGCATCGAGCGCGCCGGCATCTCCCTCGACGACGACGCGGCGCTCGCGCGCGCGGCGCTGGCGGCTCATCCCGAGCGCTTCTTCGCCCGCACCGAGCTCGCTCCGCGCGGCGGCATGGACGAGCTGCGCCGGCTCGAGCGGCTCGCGCGCGAGCTGCCGCTGCGCCTCGTCACCGCCTCTCCCGCGAAGCTCTTCCTTCCCGTCGACGACAAGCTGTTCTATCCGGTGTTCGCGAAGTGCGTCGAGCTCGACGTCGCGTTCTGCCCGAGCCTCGGCGTCCCTGCGGAGCGCGTGCCCTTCGGGCCGCAGAAGGTCGAGCGCATCGACGAGGTCGCCTGGTTCTTCCCGGAGCTGCGCATCGTGATGCGCGGCGGCTGCGAGCCCTGGCAGGCGCTCGCGGTGCTGCTGATGCGCAAGTACCCGAACCTGTCGTTCGTTTCGGGCGGGGTGCCGGCGAGCGAGCTGCCGGCGGAGGTGGTCGCCTTCGCGAACGAGGACGGCGCGCACCAGGTCTGGTTCGCGTCGGAGCCGCCGGCCGGCGAGCCGTGCGAGCGTTTCTACAAAGCGCTGCCGGAGCTCGGCCTCGCGCGCCCCGTCTGGCCCCGCTTCCTGCGCGAGAACGCGGCACGAATCTTGAAGCTGGCCTGAGCCACGTACCCCGGAGAGGCCCATGCGCATCGGAGTGGTGAGCGATACCCACAACCAGCTCCGGAACGTCCGTCGCATCGTGGAACTCTTCAACACCGCCCGAGTCGATCGCGTCGTGCACACCGGGGACATCACCCAGGCCCGGACGCTCGGGGCCTTCGCCGGCCTCGAGGCACCGCTCGTGGGCGTGTTCGGCAACAACGATGAGCGCGAGCCGCTGCGTGCGGCAGCCCGCGACGCCGGGATCCAGCTCCAGGAGCCGCCGCTGTCGATCTCGTGGCACGAGCGACGTCTCCTCGTCGTGCACGATCCCCATTTCCTCACCGACGCACAGCTCGCCGCCCACGACGTCGTGCTCCACGGCCACACGCACCGCAGCGTGCACGAGCGGCGCGGCGGCGCACTCCTCTTCAATCCCGGCGAGTGCGCGGGCCATCTGGAAGGGCACAACACCGTGGGCGTGCTCGCGCTCGCGAGCCTGGAGGTCGAGTGGCTGCGTTTCTGACCTCCCCGCTGCGCGATCCGGAGCGCGAGCGCTTCCTCGCGGACGTGCTCTCCGGGCTGCGCCAGCCGGCGAAGACGCTCCCCTGCAAGTACTTCTACGACGCCGAGGGCTCGAAGCTCTTCGACCAGATCTGCGCGCTGCCCGAGTACTACCCGACGCGGACCGAGCTGCGCATCCTGCGCGCGCACGCCGCGGAGATGGCGCACGCCCTCGGGCCCGAGACGCTGCTGATCGAGTACGGCAGCGGCAGCAGCGTGAAGACGCGGCGGCTGCTCGACCAGCTGGTGCGTCCCGCGGCCTACGTGCCCGTGGACATCTCGCGCGAGCACCTGCTCGCGACGGCGCTCGCGCTGCAGCTCGACTATCCGGCCCTCGAGATCCTGCCCGTGTGCGCGGACTTCACCGCGCCCGTGACGCTGCCGCGGGTACCGGCGGCACGCCGCGCCGTCTACTTCCCGGGCTCGACGATCGGGAACTTCTCGGAGGCGGGTGCGATCGCGCTGATGACCGGCGTGGCGCGCCTCGTCGGACCGGACGGCGCCTTCCTCGTGGGCGTGGACCTGAGGAAGGACCCGCGCGTGCTCGAGCGCGCCTACGACGACGCCGCGGGCGTGACCGCGGCCTTCGACATGAACCTGCTCGCGCGCCTGAACCGGGAGCTCGACGCCGACTTCGACCTCCGCCGCTTCTCGCATCGCGCGCGGTGGAACGACGCCGCGAGCCGCATCGAGATGCACCTCGTCTCCGAGGTCGAACAGGTGGTGCATCTCGACGGCGTCGAGATCCACTTCGCCCGCGGCGAGCACATCTGCACCGAGCACTCGCACAAGTACACGCTCGACGGCTTCGCGCGCCTCGCACGCCGCTCCGGCCTCGCCGTGCGCCGCGTCTGGACCGACCGCGCGCAGCGCTTCAGCGTGCAGTACCTGGAGGTGCGCAGCTAGGGGAACACGATGCCGAGGTCGCTCGCGAAGCCGTTCTGGAAGCGCGAGCCGACGCCGAGGCTCACGATCGCCGCGTTGAAGTTCGCGACGTTCGTGCCATAGGTGCCTTCCGTGCGCTCGAGCTGGAACAGCGTGCGCTTGTTCTTGCCGAGGTGGATGCGGCCGTCGTAGTCGCGCACCAACGTCTCCGCGACTTCCTTGTACGGCGCCTCGTACCAGGCCATCCAGTCCGCCGGGAAGGCGACCGGCTCGATCACGGGCATCTCCACGTACATGGCCGTCTCGCCCGCGCGGAACGAGCCGCCCTCGGCCGCATTCGCGAGCCAGCTCGAGGTCGCGACCTTCGTGAAGCGCAGGAACACGCCCACCTCCCACACCGACGCGTTGTGGCGGGCGAGGATGTCGCGCACGGCGGTGAGCGCCGCCGGCGCGAGCTGCTGCGGCACCGCCACCTCCCAGTCCACGTTCGCGATCTGGTCGCCGTTCACGGAGAAGGCGCTCGAGATCATGCGGTGCGAGTAGCCGACGAGATCGGTCGAGCGCACCTTGACGCCGCAGCACAGCCCGTCCTTCTGGAACGGCGGGCTCGTCGTCAGGTTCGTGTACTGGATGCCCTCGACGATCACCGCCGAGCCGCGGTCGCAGGCGGCGCTCTGCCAGGCGTTGCGCACGATGCCCACCGCGCCGTCGAGGCCCGGCGCCGGGTTCAGCAGCATGTTCTCGGCGCCGGGCGTCGACGGCGGCGGTCGTCACGGTGCCGCACGTCCGCATGTACTTCTTCGTGCGCGGGAACCAGTTGATCTGGCCGAAGTCGCAGCTCGCCACCTGCGCGAGCGGCCCGCCGCTCTGGAACAAGCGCCGCCTCGTCGTGGAAGGAGACCTGCACGCGCAGATTGAACTGCGGCTCGATCGCGAGCCGCAGGCGCGTGACCATGCCGAGCATGCCCGCGTTCGCGGTGAGCGCGCGCCACTGCGCGGCCGGCGTCGTGCCGCGCGAGAACGTGCGCAGGTTGCCCGCCGAGTCCACGAGCTCGATCCAGCGCACGCGGCTCGCGAGCACGGCGTCGTTCTTCGGTGAGCTGCCGTGCGAGCCGGTGGCCACCGCGCCCGCGATGGTCGGCAGCCGGAAGCCCATCAGCGCATAGCCGAGCGACTTGCCCCGCGCGTGCAGCCACTCCGTGAGGTCGCCGAGCTTCACGCCCGCGTCCACGAGCACCGTGTCCTCGCCCTCGAAGGTGCCGGTGCTGTAGATCGCGGCCTGGCTCGACTTGATGATGACGCCGCTCGTGCAGATCGCGTCGCTGATCGAGTGGCGGTTGCCCGAGACCTTGACGTTCTGCCCCGCGGCCGCGGCGTCGCGCACGTACTGCTGCACCTGCGCGGTCGAGCTGCGCCGTGCGCACCACGTCGACGTCGGTGCACGCCTTCAGGTTGTTGTAGCTCTTGAGCGGCGCCGCGAGACAGTCCGACGGACAGTTGCTCGCGTTCTCCGACAGCCCCGGCTCGCAGCTCTTGTTGCCGCACGAGTACGCGAGCAGCAGCGCGGGACAGATGCCCGAGGGACGCGACTGCGCGAACGCGGGCGCTGCAGCGAGCAACGTCACGAGCAGGAAGCGAGCAAGACGCATGAACGACCCCCGATGACGGCGCGCCGATTCGAGCACGCAGCACGGGCGGTGTCGATTACCAGCCGGGTCGCTTACCCGCCGGGTAGCTCGGGCCGGCTCAGCTCCAGCGGGCGATGAGCCCGGAGAAGTACGCCTCCGCCGCCGGGCGCGCGTCTTCGCCCGCCGGCCGTATCAGCACCAGCGCAAAGCCCGAAGCCGGCCGCGCGAAGGGCACGGAGAAGATCTCCAGCGAGAGGGTGCAGTCGCCCATCCGCAAACGCAGCGCGTGCTCCCACGCACTTGCGCTCGACGCGCGCTCGACCGCATCGCCCGCGCCATCCGGCGTCGGGAGCACTGCCAGCAGCGAGCGTGCGTTGCCGAAGCTCGCCGGGTCGGGCTCGAGCTGGTAGAGGCCCGTCACCACGTCGGAGAAGAGCTCCTCGCGGTTCGCGACGAGGCCGGCGAAGTGCTTGTCGGCGAAGAGCTGGCGCAGGTCCACGGGATCGGTGCCGATGTGCGGCACGAGCTGCTGCAGCTCGCGGAACAACGCGCGCGCGCTGCGGTTCTGCCACGCCACGCACCAGTCGGGGTCGGTGATGAGCGCGGGAAACGGATCGTATGCGGCGAGCATCGGCGCGAGGTGGCCGAGCTGCTCGCGCACGCGCCCCGAATCCACCGAGAGCCGCGTCCAGTCGCCGGCGTGGCCGCGACAGCAGCAGCAGGCGATCCGTCTCGGCGCGCGGCAGGTCGAGCGCGCGGCCGAGCTGGAGCACGGTGCCGCGGCTCGGCCCACAACGGCCGGTCTCGAGGAAGCTCAGGTGCCGCGTCGAGAGCCCCGCACGATTCGCGAGCGCGAGCTGCGAGACGCCGCGCGTCCGCCGCCAGTGGCGGAGCAGGTTCCCGAACTCCGAAGAGACCAGCTCGGCGGGCATCCGCGCAGTCTACTCCGGCACACCCTCGAAATGGGGGGTAAGCGCACCCCCGCCGTGTGCCCGCCCGGGCTTTACGTGACTGGGAATGCACGGATGTGGGGCGGAGCTGCACGTGCCGCGCGTGGCTCAGCGCGTCATCGGGTCGAGGCGCTCGAGGGGCGCGCGCCAGCGCACCAGCGTGAGCGGACCCACCTCGCTGGTGAGGTAGAGAGACGGGCCGAGGAAGGCGGCCGCCTCGGCCAGCGCCAGGGGAGGCAGCCGGATGCGCTCGGGCTGCGCGGCGAAGGCCTCCGCCCAGCTCTGCTCGCGGCGGCGCGGAAAGCGCCAGCCTTCGGCGTAGCCGAGCACGACGGCCGCGGAGCCGTCGGGCGCGAGCGCGAGCGCGGTCGGCATGTGCAGCATCGCGGGAAACGGAGAGTCGGCGCGCTCGGTGGAGGGCGGCGGGATGCCGGTGAGCGCGACGAGGCGGCGCGCCACCGCCTCGCCACCACCCGCGCGCAGCAACGGCGCCAGCTCCACCCGGTAGACCACGGGCGGCGCCGTGCGCTTCGACACCAGCAGGAGCGACGTGTCGGCGGGATCGACGGCCACCGCCTCGCAATCGCGCGGGCCGTCCTCGAAGCGCAGGTCGATGCGCACGGCCGGAACGAGCGGCGTCGCGCTCGCCGCGAGGTCCGGCTCTGCCACGACCCAGAGCCGCACGCTGCGGCGCCAGCTCCAGTTGTCCCCGACGTCCGCGATCAGCAGGTAGCTCGTGCCCTCGAAGGGAAAGCTCGCGAGATCCTCCCAGTCCGAATCGTCGGCTGCGTCGCCGACGTCGACGTCGAACGTGCCGCGGGGCTCGCCCGCCGGCGAGATCGCGTAGAGGCGCGTCGGGTTGCCGCTGTCGTTCACGGCCCAGAGCAGATCGTCGCGGCGGCCGGAGGCCGCGAGGCCGCTGACCTCGACGAGCTCCGGGTCGAGCAGGTTCCCGACGTGGATGGGCGGCCCGAAGGGCGCCTCCGGCAGCGCGACTGCGTGCGCCACCGGCTCCGGCGCCGGCGCGCGGATCGCGCGCCACGCCGCGCCGAGATCGCGACCCTGCGCCAGCCCGGTGCCGACGATCCATGCGACGGGAAGGAGGACGACGAGGAGTGCGAGTCCGGCGAGGATCCTCAGCAGCCGCTTCATGCGAGCGGCAACGTACACACCCCGCCCGCCTGGAGGAACCACAGCTCGAAGCGCGGCCGCGAGGACAACCCGAGCGCGGCGGCGACGGCGCGCACATAGACCTCGCCCTGCTCTGCGTACCGCTTCGCGTGTTCGTCGAGGGCGGCGCCCTCCACCGTGTCGGTCTTGTAGTCGGCGATCACCAGCTCACCCGTGGCGGGGTCGCGGTAGAGCAGATCGATCGCGCCCGCGACGAAGCCGACCGGGTCGTCCGGGCCGTCGCCCGCGGGCGCGACCCAGACCGGCAGCTCGCGTGCGACGACGTGCGGAGCGAGCGCGGCGAGGCGCGCGGCGAGCGGCCCCGCCGCGAAGCGCTCCCACACGGAGCACGCGCGGGCGAGCACCGCGGCCCGCTCCGCCGGCGGCGCCTCGCCCGTCACCGCGCGCTCGAGCGCCGGGAGCGCGCGCTCGGGCGCAAAGGCCGCGGCGTCGCCCCAATCGATGCGTTCGAGCAGCGCGTGCACGGCCGTGCCCGCCGCCTGCGCCACGCGACGCTCGGCGGTGTCTCCCTCCGGCCCCGGCACAGGCGCGCCGTCCTCGTCTCCGCCGACTTCGTCCGCGCGCACCTCCCGCGCGTGCGTCTCGGCGCTCGCGGTGGTCGAGAAGGGCCGCGCCGCGCGCGCCGCGGCGGCCGCTCGGAGCGCCTGCAGGCGTTCGTGATCACTCGCGACCTGCGCGGCATCCGGCAGGGCCGACCGTCCGGCGGGCGCATGCGCGCGCGCGACCTCGGGCGGATCCACCAGCCGCCAGAGCGCGCCATGGGCGTCGGCCACGCACTGCCCCGGCGCGCGCGCGGCGCGCTCGGGCCACCCCTCCGGAGGGATGCGGTGCGCGAGCAGCGCCGCCTGTGTGGCGGCGCGGCGCCAATCCAGGGCGGCGGAGTCGCGAGCGCCGATCACGAGCCTCTGGCGAGCGCGTGTGGTGGCGACGTAGAGGAGGCGCACGCGCTCCGCCGCCTCCACCACGGCGCGCTCGGCCGCGAGCACCGGCAGCCCCGGCTCGGACCAGCCGAGCAGCACGAAGCCGAGGTCGCGGCCGCGCCGCTCGATCCGACTCGCGCGGCGGTCGTCGCGTCCGGGAGCCCGGTCGGTGGCGAGCAGATAGACGTGGTCCCAGTCGAGGCCCTTCGCACGATGGATGCTGAGCACGTGCACCGCCTTGCCACCCGGAGCGCGCGGCCGGCCTTCCTGGTGCTCGCGTGGCTGAGACCCTGCGCGCCGCAGGAAGGCCACCACCGACGCTGCCGAGCCCGCCGCGCGATCGAGCGCCTGCACGAGATCGCGGAAGAAGCGATCGAGGTTCGCCACGCGATGACCGCCCAGATAGCGGCCGGCCTCGCCGGCCTCGAGCGCCAGCTGCTCGCGCAGGCGCTCGACGAAGCGTTCGGGCGGCTCGACGTCGTACGCGCCGCGCAGCCCGTGCAGCGCCTCGAGCAACGTCTCGGCGGCGACCGGCCAGTCTGCGACGCGAGGGAGCTCGGGCACGTCGGGCGGCAGCGACGCCGCAGCGGCGCGCACGGCCGCGAGCGCCTGCTCGAGCCGCAGCGGGTCGACGCCGTCGATCCGGCCCGCGCGCTCGGGCAGCTCGGCCCGCCAGAGCGGAATCCACGCCGCGTCGGGCACGCCTGCCGACGGACGAGCGCAGGGTCGCGACGAGCGCGAGCTGGTCGTGCGGATCGAGCACGCAGCGCACGAGCGCCACGGCGTCGATGATCTCGCGGCGCTGGTAGAAGTCGCGTCTCGCGCTCGACGACGTACGGGACGCCGCGCTCGCGCAGCGCCGCGAGCACGCGCTCGAAGTCGGCCGTGGCGCGCAGCAGGATCGCGACGCGGTCGAGCGGCACGCCCCGCGTCGCGCAGCTCCGCGATGTCGGCGGCCACCGCGCGCGCCTCGAGCTCCGCGAGCGCCTCCGCGGCCGCCGGCCGTCTCGACGGCGCCGCTCTCGGCTGCGACGTGCGCGGGCAGCCAGTGCTCGACCGCCGCGCGTCCGCCCGCCGCGTAGCCGGGGCGGCCGCGCGTTCTCTTCGCTCGCCACGAGCGGCTCGAACGCCGGCTGGAGGCCCGCGCTCGCGCTCCATCACCGGCGCGACCACGCGCTCGACCTCGGCCAGGATCGCCGGCACGGAGCGGAAGTTCACGACCAGCGACTGCCACGCGGCCCTCGCGCGGCGAGCGCGCTCGCGCGAAGTCGCTCGTAGGCGCGCGAGGTCGGCGTTGCGCCAGCCGTAGATCGACTGCTTCGGATCGCCGACCAGGAACAGCGCCGGGCCGCTCGTCGGCTCGCCGTCGTCGAGCGCGAGCGCGCGCAGGATCTCGCACTGGAGCGCGTCGGTGTCCTGGAACTCGTCCACCAGCAGCTGGTCGAGCTCGCGCGCGCACGCGCGCGCGCGACCTCGGGGTGTCGCGAGCAGGTCGCGCGCGCCGCGCAGCAGCGAGCCGAAGGTCGCGACGCCGCGGCGGCGCAGCCGTGCTGCGACGTCGACGAGCAGCTGGTGCGAGCACGCTGCGAGCCGCGCCGCCAGGCGTCCGCGCTCGAAGCGGACCAGGTGCTCGACGAGCGGTCGCAGCGCGTCCGCGCGGCAGCGCGAACTCGGCGAGATCGCCGCCGAGCGCCGCGCCGCCTCCGACCTTGGCGCGGGCCCACTCGCGGAGCAGCTCGGGCACGCGATCGAAGCCCGGAACCTCGGCGAGCTCCCCGGCGAGCGCCGCGAGCCCGGCGGCGTCGCGCGCCGTCGAGCGGGCGACGCAGCCCGCGGCGGCGCCGAGCGCCTCCACGCTCGCGGCCACGAGCTTCGCGCGGCGCTGGCCCGCCAGCCGCCCGCCCTCGACCTCGAGCAGCGCGGCGAGCGCACCCTGCAGCATCGCGACGAACGCCCCGACGCGCTCCGCCTCGCGCGCGGCGCTCGCCAGGTCGTACGGGCACCGCGCCCTCGGCGAGCAGCGTGACGAGCGCGGCCTCGAGCTCGCGCGGGCCCGACGCCATGGTCCGCGAGCGTGGCGTGATCCTCGTCTTGCCGCTCGCCGTACGCGCGCGGCAGGTGCTCCTCGAGCACCTCGCGCGCGACCGCCGCGACCACCTGGCCGTCGGCATCCACCTGGAGGCGCGGGATGCACGCCCGCCTCGAGCGGATACGCGAGCAGCAGGCGGAAGCAGAAGGCATGGATCGTGTTGACCCGCAGCTGATCGAGGGCGAGACGAAACGCCGCGGCCCGCTCTTCGCGCACGCCTCGCGGCGGCAGCGCGTCGTCGAGCATGCCGATGGGCAGCCGTCCCAGCCGCACGTCCTCGAAGGCCGCCGCGATGCGCTCGGCCATCTCGGCGGTGGCCGTCTCGGTGAAGGTGATCGCGACGACGCGGCGCAACACCGTGGCGGCGAGCCTCGGCTCCGGTCCTCCGACGCGCTGCGCGGCGGCTCGAGCGCGCTCCCAGCCCGGCCCGAGGCACCAGGCGACCACGCGCGCCACGAGCACGGCGGTCTTGCCGGTCCCGGCGCCCGCCTCGAGCAGCAGCGGGCCGGCGAACTCGGACTGTGCGCGGCGGCGCGCACGCGCGTCGGCGGCGGCGCTCACTTCTTCTCCACCCGCAGGAGCAAAGTGAGCGCCGCCTGGGCCGCGCTCGACGACAGGGCCCCGGGTGCGCGTTCGTGCTTCGTGAGCCACGCTGCGAGATGGCGCCCGCTGCCGGTCTCGCCCTGGAGGCACGCCTCCGAAACGTCGCAGCTCTCGCACGCCGGCCCCTTGCCGGAGCGTGTCTCGCCGAGCAGCCGCGGCGGGAACGCGCCGCGCTCGAAGGCGGCGAGCAGCTCCTGTGCGGCGCCTTCGAAACGCACCCGCGCGCCGAAATCGTCGTGCGCGATCGTGACGAGGGCATTCGTGTCGTCCAGGCCGTCCTTCGCGAACACGTAGCGGCCGGCGCGGCCGGCGCGGGCGTAGGCCGGCCCTTGCAGCCGCCGCCCCTGCGCGATCTGCGCCAGCAGCTTCTCGTGCCGCTTCTCCTCCGACTTCACATTCTTGGGGCTGATCCCGGCGCCCGTCTTGTAGTCCACGAACGAGACTGCCTGCCCGTCCTCGAGGTCGGCGCGATCGGCTCGGAAGCGGATCTCCCGGCGGCTGCCGTTCGCGCGCTCGAGCTCGAGGCTCCCCTCGAGCTCCACGCCGAGGACGAGGGGGCCGGCGCCGTCGCCCCACTCGAGCTCGCGGATGCGATTCACGAGCTTGCGCGCGCGGCGCGCGAGGTGCGTCGCGAAGCCGCGCAGCACGATGCCCTCCTCGCGCGCAGCCTGCTCGGCGGCATGCTGGACCATCCGCCCGAGCTCGGGCTCCGCGGGCCACGTGACGCGCACCGGCGGTCGCTTCCGCGCGTCCTCGATCGAACCCCCGACCTGACCTCCCGCTTCGCGCACCAGCGCCTCGAGCACCGCATGCACGATGTTGCCGACCAGCAGCGGCGAGGCGTCGGGCAGCTCCGCCAGCGCGTCGGGCGGCGGCTCGAGCCCGAGCACGCGCTCGAGGAAGGCCTGCCATGCGCAGCGCGCCATCCCCTCGAGCCGGGTGATGGAGAGGGGATCGAGGCGAGGGTCGCCGGGACCCGCCTGACCGACGAAGCCGAAGAACGGCCCGAGCGATTCGGCCCAGCCCCCGACGTCGAGCAATGCGACCGCCTCGGCCCGAGCCCGCGCCACGCGCGTCGAGTCGAGCGCGAACGCCAGCGCTTCCTCGGCGCGCTCCGGGGAGCGCGCGATGCCGGCGCGGATGGCGTGCTCGAAGGCGGGACGCAGCGCGGCGCGTTCCGCGAGCACGGGCGCCGCCGCTTCGATGCGCAGGCCCGAGCTGCGCAGGGCCTCGACCAGCGGCGAGACGGCGCGCTCCTTGCCGTCGTCGTCGAGCCCGGACCAGGCGAGAGTCACGGCCGGCACCGCCGCGCACAGGGCGGCGAAGAGGTAACGCTCCTCGTCTTCGCCGCGCTTCTTCACGGGCACGTCCGGCAGCACCGCTTCGAGCGCGCGGCGCAGCACGTCGGGGAGCAGCGGATCTTCGCGGACGAGCCGCGGGAACACGTCCCGATTCATGCCCAGCAGGAAGAGGTGGGAGAAGGTGCGGCCGCGCGCCTCGAGCGCCGAGAGGAGCGCGACCCCGCCGCCCTGGCCTCCGAGCGCCGCGCACCCGAGCGCAACGAACGCGCGGCGGAGCACGACGAGCAGCTCTTCGGCGGCGAGCGCGGTGTCCGGGCCGAGCTCCTGCTCGAGCCGCGTGAGCGCGCCACGCACCTCGGCGGCGGCGGGCATCGCCGGCGTCCAGCCGAGCTCGCGCGAAAGGAGCTTTCGCAGGGTGGAGAGCTGCGCCCCGAGGCTCGGCGCCGCGCGCACCTCCGCGACGCGCGCGCGCACGGCGACCGCCTCGGCAATCGCCTCGTCCAGCTTTTCGCGCGAGACGGTGCGACGGTGCGCCGTCGTGCGCTGGCCCGAACGCGCCTCACGTTCGACGGGCTCGATGTCACTCTCCGCTTCGTCCGCCTCGCGCTCGTCGCCGGCGGGAGCGCTGGTGACGAAGCCGCGCCGCACCGGCAGTGGATAGAAGTCGCGCTCGCCGAGGAGCGCGTCGAGATCGAGCTCCGCCACGTCGCGCAGCCGCCCGACGCCGATGCCGTGAAAGGCGAGGCGGAGATCCGCGGTGAGGTCGTGCAGGTGGCGCACCTGCGCGTCGAGCCAGCGGTCGGCCGGGCACGTTTCGCCGCGCTCCAGCAGCTCGAGCAGCGCGGCGATGCGGCGGCCCGCAGGCCCGAGCGAGCCCGCGTTCCCCGAGAAGGGCACGCCGAGACGGCCGAGCTGCGCGTGGAGCGCGTGGCGATACGGCGCGGGCTCGCGCAGCACGATGCCGATCGACTCGGGCGACACGCCGCGGTCGAGAAGCGCGCGGATGCGCTCCGCCACCGCGCGGACCTCGGCGTGCGCGCCCGGCGCCTCGATGCCGTCGAGGGCGGCCGGCGCCGAGGTCGCCGCAAGCTCCTCGGCAGTGCCGCCGAGCCGTAGCCGCAAGCGCTCCGTCCAGGCCGGCCCGGGCCCCTCGTCCCTCGCGTCCGCCGGATCCGGCGGATGATCGAGCACGGCGCGCCCGCCGAGGCGGCGCACGAGCGTCTCGAGCAGATCGAGCTGCACGCCCGTCACGTCCGCCCAGCCGTGGAGGAAGAGCGCACGCGCGGGCAGCAGCTCGGGCGCGCGCTCGAGCTGCTCGCGCGCGCGGCGGAAGAAGCCGGCGCGCGGCTCGAGCCCGCGCTTCGCCAGCTCCGCGGCGACGCGCTCCGCGACGCGCACGAGCGCTTCGGCGCGCGGCCCGGCTGCGGCGCCCGCGCGCGGGCCGGCTTCGGCCAGGCACTCGAGCGCGCTCTCGACGTTCGCCGGCTCGAGGCCGGCGTCGAGGAGATCGTTCACGGTGGCAAGCGCCACGGCGAAGCCGTCGTCGAAGCCGCCGAGCGCGTCGCGCAGGGCCTCGGCCTCCGCCGCGTAGCGGCGCACGAGCACCGGCACCAGCGCCTGGCCGCCCCGCGCGCCCTCGCCGGCGCGCTCGAGCAGCTCGAAGGCGAGCGAGCGCAGCGTCTGGATCTGCACGCCTGCCGCGCCGCCGCCGAGCGCGCTCACGAGCTGCGCGGCCAGGTGGTCGCGCAGGCTGCGCGAGGGCACCACCACGCGCACCGGCGTCGCGAGCCGCGACCAGTCGGCGCGCGCGGCCTCGTGCAGGCGTCGCAGCTCGGCCAGCAGGTGCGCCTCGGCGGCGCGCGCGCCGCGCGCGATGACGATGGAGGGCTCGGGGCTCACGCGGGGGGGAGGCTACCCCGAGCGCGTGACGGATGCGGTCACGCGCCGGCCGGCTGTCCGCGGCCGAAAACGGCGAGCCGTGGAACCTCGCGCGAGCGATGCTTCCCTTCTTCGTGGAGGTCCATCCGATGACGACGTTCCGCGCCTTGCACGCCCCCGGCCAGCTCCTCGTGCTCCCCAACGCCTGGGACGCCGGCAGCGCCCGCCTGATCGAGGCGCACGGCGCGGCCGCGATCGCGACGACGAGCGCCGGGCTCGCCTGGTCGCGCGGCTACGCCGACGGCGACCGCCTCCCGCCGCACGTGCTCGCCTCGGCGGTGGCGGAGATCGCGCGCGTCGTCTCGGTGCCGCTCTCGGCCGACATCGAGGGCGGCTACTCGCGCGATCCGCAGCTCGTGGGAGACGCCGTACGCGCCGTCGTCGATGCGGGCGCGGTCGGCATCAACCTCGAGGACGGCGGGTCTCCGCCCGAGCTGCTGTGCCGGAAGATCGAGGCGGCGCGCGCGGTCGCCGCGAAGACGGGCGTGGATCTGTTCGTGAACGCGCGCTGTGACGTGTATCTGCGCGGGCTGACGGCGCCGGAGGCCGCCCTCGCGGAGACGCTCGCGCGTGCGGAGCGCTATCGCGCAGCGGGCTGCGACGGCGTGTTCGTGCCGCGGGTGCGCGAGGCCGCCGCGATCCGGGCGATCGTCGCGGCCCTCGGCGAGGTGCCGCTGAACGTGCTGGCGACCGCCGGGCTGCCGCCCCTCGCCGAGCTGCGGGGGCTGGGCGTACGGCGGCTCAGCGCTGGCTCCGGCATCGCGGCCCTCGCGTATGGCACCACGCAGCGGGCCGCCGTGCGCTTTCTCGCAGACGGCGGCCTGCCGGCCGAGGGCGCCGTCGCCTACGCCGAGATGAACGGGCTCTTCCCCTAGCATCCCCTCGGGGAGTCCAGCTCCCATCCTTTCATGGCCCTTGCCCACCGACCGGGCTGATAGTAAACATTCACTTCAGTTAGTGATCGTTTACTCCGATGAGGTGGCCATGAACGCAACTCCCGCCCTGAGCACCGAGCCGCGCCCCGGCTCGCGCCGCGACCAGATCCTCGACGCCGCGATGCAGTGCTTCGCCTCGAGCGGCTTTCGCGGCACGACCACGCGCGAGATCGCGAGCCGCGTCGGCATCACGGAGGCCGCGCTCTATCGCCATTTCGCGAGCAAGGAGGCGCTCTACGCCGCCATCATCGCGCGCAAGATCGAAGGCTCCGACCCGATCGTCACGCACGAGGCCGCCGCCGCCGGCGGCGACGACCGGGGCGTCTTCGGAGGGCTCGCTCGGCGCATGATCGAGCGCATCGAGGCGGACCCGGACTTCATCCGCATCCTGCACTTCACCGCGCTCGAGGGCCACTCGCTGGCCGAGCCCTTCTTCGCCTCGCGCGTGCTGCGGGTACGCGAGTTCCTGAGCAGCTACATCGCGCGCCGCATTCGCGAGGGCGCGTTCCGCGCCGTCGACCCCGTGATCGCCGCGCGCGCCTTCCTCGGCATGGTGTCGGACTACATCAACGTGCGTGTCGTCTTCCGCCAGGAGGCCGTCTACCAGCAGCCCGTCGAAGAGGTGGTGGAGACCTTCGTGTCCCTCTTTCTCGGCGGCATCACAGCTCGATCGGGAGAAAAGCAATGAGCCCCCGTGTGCAGTCCTTGGTGGAGAAGCTCGGCCGCCGCCAGGCGCTCGTGTGGATCGGCGTCCTCGCCGTGCTCGCCGCGGCTGGCCTCGGGCTCTCGGGCATGGTGCTCTCGAAGGTCGAGAAGACCGACGACGCGTTCGTCGAGGGCGCGATGAGCATGCTCGCGCCGCAGGTGCCGGGCCGCGTGCTCGAGGTGACGGTGGATCAGAACGTGCGCGTGACGAAGGGCCAGCTGCTGGTGCGGCTCGACCCCGCCGACTACGCCGCGCGCGCGGACCGTGCGCGCGCCGAGCTGCAGGCCGCGAAGAACCGCGTGGCGCAGGGGGCCGCGGCGGGCGCATCGGCCAGCGCCGAGGCGAAGGCCGCGTCGATCGAGGCCGCGCGCGCCGGGCGCGAGCGTGACCGCGTCGCCTCGCTCGTCGAAGCCGGCGTATCGAGCCGCCAGCAGCTCGACATGGTGAACGCAGTGTACGAAGGCGCGATCGCTCACGTGCACGCGCTCGAGCTGCGCGCCGACGCCGAGCTCGCCGCCGTCGGCGACGACGCGCCGGTGCGCCAGGCCCAGGCCGCGCTCGAAGAGGCCGAGCTCGCGCTCGCCCACACGGAGCTGCGGGCGCCCTTCGACGCGCTG
Organism: uncultured delta proteobacterium; assembly: GCA_963716895.1. Taxonomy (GTDB): domain Bacteria; phylum Myxococcota_A; class UBA9160; order UBA9160; family UBA6930; genus JBFIYM01. Next base: position 784,045 of record CAVQUJ010000005.1, on the reverse strand, counting down.
GTCGGCCGCAAGAACGTGGAGCCCGGCGCGGTCGTCTCGCCCGGCCAGCCGCTGCTCTCGCTCACGCGCACCAACGACAGCTGGGTGATCGCGAACTTCAAGGAGACGCAGGTCGGGCGCATGCACGTGGGCGACCGGGTCGACATCTCGATCGACGCGTTCCCCGACCGCATCTTCCAGGGCCGCGTCGCCTCCTTCTCGCCCGCCACGGGGGCGAAGTACGCGCTGATCCCGCCCGAGCCCGCGGCGGGCAACTTCACCAAGGTCGTACAGCGCGTGCCGGTGAAGATCACGATCGACGAGGATCCCGAGTCGCCCGAACTCGCGGTGGGCCTGTCGGCGTTGGTCGAGGTGCATGTCGACTAGCCTCGCCATGCCCGCGCCCGCGCCTGCGGCGGCAGCAAGGCTCGGCATCTCGCAGTACCTGATCGTACTGTCGGTGATGTGTGCCGTGCTGCTCGAGATCATCGACACGAGCATCGTCAACGTGGCGCTGCCCTCGATGATGGGGAACCTCGGCGCCACGCTCGACGAGATCGACTGGGTGATCACCGGCTACATCGTGGCCAACGTGATCGTGATCCCGATGACGGGCTGGCTGGCGAGCCGCTTCGGGCGCACGCGCTACTTCGTGAGCTCGATCCTGCTCTTCACGTTCGCCTCGCTGATGTGCGGCGCCTCGCAGACGGTGAACACGCTCGTCTTCTGGCGCGTGGTGCAGGGGCTCGGCGGCGGCGCGCTGCTCGCCACCTCGCAGTCCATCCTGATGGAGACGTTCCCGGCCGGCCGCCAGGGCATGGCGCAGGCGCTGTTCGGCGTCGGCACGATGGTGGGCCCGAGCCTCGGGCCCACGCTCGGCGGCTGGATCACCGACCACTGGTCGTGGCACTGGATCTTCCTCATCAACGTGCCGCTCGGGCTCGTGGCCGCGGCGCTGTGCGCGACGCAGCTGCGCGACCCGGCATATCTCAAGGAGCGACGGCCGCCGGTGGTGGACTGGCCGGGCATCGCGCTGCTGGTGGTGTCGATCGGCGCGCTCCAGTGGCTGCTCGAACGAGGCCACAAGGAGGACTGGTTCGCGAGCACGAAGATCGTGATGCTGGCCTTGGTCACGGTGTTCGGCCTGGTCGCGCTGGTGATCCACGAGCTGCGGACGGACCACCCCGTCGTCGATCTGCGCGTGCTCCGCCAGCGGCCGCTGGTGGTGGGCTGCCTGCTGGGCGCGGTCACGACGGGCGGCCTCTACGGCTGCATCTTCCTGTTCCCGGTCTACACCCAGTCGCTGCTCGGCTGGCCCGCGTGGAACTCCGGCCTTGCGGTGTTGCCCTCGAGCATCACCACCGCGGTGGTGATGTTCATGGCGGGCCGCCTCGTCTATCGCATCGGGCCACGCCGCATGATCCGCGTCGGCCTGTGCTTCATGATCGCCGGCCTCTTCGGCATGCACGGCTGGACGCTCGCTTCCGGCTGGGACCAGCTGTTCATGCCGCAGCTGCTGCGCGGCGTCGCGATGGGCTTGATGATGGTGCCGCTCTCGCTCGCGACGCTGCGCTCGATCGCGCCGCAGGACGTGCCCAAGGCCGCCGGCCTGTTCAACCTGTTCCGGCAGCTCGGCGGCAGCCTCGGCATCTCGGTGCTCTCGACGCTGCTCGCCCAGCGCACCGACGTGCACCGCGTCGCGCTCGCTGCGGGCATGGGGCCGCTCGAGCCCGCCACCGTGAGCGGACTCGCCGCGCTCACGAGCGCGTTGCAGTACGCGGGCCTGTCGCCGGCCGCTGCGCAGGCGGGCGCCACCGCCACGCTCGTGCGCACGCTCCAGGCGCACGCCCAGATCGCCGCCTTCCAGGACGCCTACGCGCTGCTGATCTGCCTGTTCGTGCTGGCGCTGCCGGTCACCTGGTGGATCGTGAAGAAGGTGCCGATGGGCACGGATGCGAGCGCGGCGCCGGCGAGCCCAGCCGCGCACTGACATCGAGGACGTGGGCCGGGCGCCGCTCGCGGGGCGCCGTTCCCGCGAGCTGGCGTCCGGCCACGTTCCCCGGGGTCCTAGGACTTGGCCGCAACGGGTGCTTTCACCGGTGCCATGCCGTGCGCCGCACCGGCCGGAGCCACGCCGCTGAACGACGAGCCGAGCGTCGCGAAGTCGGGGTACGCCGACATGCCGTGCTCGCCGATGTCGAGCCCCTCGAGCTCCTCCTCGGCCGACACGCGGAGCCCCATTGCGAGCTTGATCGCGTACCAGACCACCATCGAGCTCGCGAACGTGAAGACGCCGACGTACACGATGCCCTTCAGCTGCACCATCACCTGGCCCATCCGCGAGAGGCCGGTGGCGAGCGCGGCCACGTTGGTGGCCACATCGGTGTCGTAGAAGATGCCGAGCGCGAGCGTGCCCCAGATGCCGTTCACCAGGTGCACCGAGAGCGCGCCCACCGGGTCATCGACGCGGATCTTGTCGAAGGCCACCACCGCGAGCACGACCAGCACACCGCCGACCAGGCCGATCAAGGCGCCCGAGCCGATCGTGACGAAGGCGCACGGAGCCGTGATCGCCACCAGGCCCGCGAGGCAGCCGTTCAGGATCATCGAGAGATCCGGTTTGCCGAGTACCAGCCACGCCGTGGCCATTGCGCCGAGCGCGCCCGTGGCCGCGGCCAGGTTCGTGTTCACCAGGATGTGCGCGATCGCGGAGCCGTTCATGGCCGCCATCGTCGAGCCCGGGTTGAACCCGAACCAGCCGAGCCAGAGGATCAGCACGCCGAGCGAGGCCGACGTCATGCTGTGACCCGGGATCGGGTTCACACGGCCGTCCTTGCTGTACTTGCCGAGCCGGGGGCCGAGCACCAGGATGCCCGCGAGCGCGGCCCAGCCACCCACCGAGTGCACGACGGTCGAGCCGGCGAAATCTCGGAAGTTGTTGGCGCCGAGCAGGCCGCCGCCCCAGATCCAGTGGCCGGTGATCGGATACATCACGGCGACGAGGACGAAGCTGAAGGCCACGAACGAGCCGAACTTGATGCGCTCGGCCACCGCGCCGGAGACGATCGTGGCCGCCGTGCCGGCGAACACGAGCTGGAAGAAGAACTTGGCCCAGAGCGGCACGGGGGTCCAGTTGATGGCGCTGTAGACGCCGTCGTACAGCGTGCTCGAGAACGGATTCATCGCCGCGTACGCCTCACCGAGCGCAGGCGAGTTGTCCGGGCCGGCGACGAAGAACAGGCCCTTCAGGCCCACGAAGCCGGTGCCGTCGCCGAACATGAGACCCCAGCCCAGCACCCAGAACGAGATCGTGGAGATCGCGAACACGATGAAGTTCTTGGCGAGGATGTTCGTGGTGTTCTTGGCGCGGCAGAGCCCGCTCTCCACCAACGCGAAGCCAGCGTTCATCCAGAACACGAGCATCGCGGTCACGAGGACCCAGACCGTGTCGATGCCGATGCGCAGGTCGCTGCTACTCGCGGTGAGCTTGGCGATCAGATCCTCTCCGCCCGCTTCTTGTCCGAACGCCGCGCCGGCCAGGCCGAGCGCAACGAGGGTGGAGAGGGCGAGCGTACCTACACGATGCCGGCGAGCCGTCATGGTTCCTCCTCAGGACTCGCAGCGCGGACTAGCAAGCCGTGTGCCGCGCAGATGCGTGCGCAAGCACCGGCCCACCTCGGCCCAACGGGGCGCGCAGAATGAGCCTCGGTACAGGCGGCGCTGCCTTGCTTTCGCGCAGCGCTGCTGCCTGGTTGGGCGTCGCTGCTACGTGCGGGCGCGCCGGCGCACGAGTGCGCCGAGAGCTGCGATCACGTCCGCTCCTCGAGCAGCTGCGCGAGACAGGTGGAGGCGGGGTTCTCGAGCCAGATCTTCTGGTCCGCCGGCAGCTCGCCGCGCGCGACGGAGCGGTTCATCACGCGCACCACGATCGCGCAGTAGCGCGCTGCCGCGAAGATCTCGTACCAGGTGGTGTCGGCCACCGGCCGGCCCGCGCGGCGCACGTAGAACGCGCGCTGCTCGTCGCGCGTCGGCTCGCCCGGCAGGCGCGGCACGCCGAAGCACTCGTGGCTCCAGCGGTCGAACATCAGCCACCAACCGAGGTCGAGCTCCGGCGGCGCGATCGCCACGTTCTCGAAGTCGGTGGTGCAGACGCAGCGGAAGTCGCGCCAGATCATGTTGCCGGGGCGCGAGTCGCCCCACGAGACGGCGAGGCGCGAGCCCGGCGCGGGATGCGCGTGCAGCCAGGCGAGTCCGCGCGCGAGCAGCGGGTGCTCGCGGCCCGCGAGCTCGCGCTCGGCGTAGCGCTCCCAGAGCGCGAGCTGCGCGGCGGCGCCGGGCGTGCCGCCCGGCGGCACGAGCCAGCCGAAGCCGGCGGCCTGCCAGTCCACGGCATGCACCTGCGCGAGCACGGACAGCCCGTCCTCGATCATGCGGCAGCGCTCCTCCGGCTTCGCCTCGGCGAAGAAGCCGGCGCTCGCGTAGGGCGGCGCCACCGACGGCACCTGCCCCTCCACGAAGCCCATCACGAAGAACGGCGCGCCGAGCACGGCCGCGTCGCGCTCGAAGCCGACGAGCGGCGCGAGAGGCACCTGCGAGGCACGCGCGAGGCCGCTCATCGCGCGCCATTGGATCTCGATCTCGATGTCGAGGCCCGGGGCCTGCACCGGATACACCGAAGGCTCGGGCATCTCGCGGCGGAGCACGTAGCGCTCCGCGCGCGCGGCCCCGCCCCGCCGCACCTCGGCCTCGACGCGTAGCGTCTCGGCCGAGTACCCGCCGGAGAGGCGCGCGATCTCGCGCACCTCGACGGCGTCCGAGGGGAGCTTCTGCTGGAGCCAGCGAGCGAGCGGCGCGCGCCACGGTTCGTACGACATCGCGCGATCGTATATCGCGAGTCGCGCTACGTTGCCCGCTCCAGAGGAGGCGCCCGTGAAGTTCGCCCTGTTCTACGAGATCCCCGTCGCGAAGCCGTGGACGAAGACCAGCGAGCTCGAGGCCTATCGCAACACCATCGAGCAAGTGAAGCTCGGCGACCAGCTCGGCTTCCACAGCTTCTGGAGCGTCGAGCACCACTTCCTCGAGGAGTACTCGCATTGCTCGAACCCCGAGGTGCTGTACGGGCATCTCTCCGCGGTGACGAAGAATCTCAAGCTCGGCTACGGCGTGCGGCTCTTGCCGAAGCCGTACAACCACCCGGTGCGCACGGCCGAGTCGGTGGCCGTGCTCGACCTGATCTCGAACGGCCGCGTGCTGTTCGGCACGGGCCGCTCGTCCACGCGCGCCGAGCTCGAGGGTTTCGGCGTCGATCCCGCCGAGACGCGCGAGATGTGGGACGAGGCGCTGCGACACATCGTGGCGTGCTGGACGCAGGACGAGGTGTCCTTCGAGGGCAAGCACTGGCGCCTGCCGAAGCGGCGCGTGCTGCCGAAGCCGCTGCAGGATCCGCATCCGCCGATCTTCGGAGCCACCTCGAGCGTGCCCGGCCACTACGAGATCGGGAGCCGCGGCATCGGCCTCTGCTCGTTCACCGTCGGGCAGCCGCCCGAGCAGCTCGCCGAGCGCATCGAGATGTTTCGCAAGGGCCAGCGCGACTGCGCGAAGCCCGTCGGCGCGTTTCGGAACGAGACGGCCGCGACCTTCACCATGGTCCACTGCGCCGAGACCAACGCGAAGGCGCGCTGCGACGCGGAAGAGTCTTTCGTCTGGTACCCGAAGACCGCCGGCTGGCACATCGCGAGCCTCGCCGAGTGGATGGAGGAGCGGAAGCAGGAGCTCGGCAACTACCAGTACGCCGCCGACGCGCTCCAGGGCCGCCGCGGCGGCTGGATGGACCAGCTCAACATGGACTACATCTGGGACTCGGGCGCCGCGGTGGTCGGCGACCCCGAGCGCTGCATCCAGATCGCGAAGCGCTACCAGGCCGTCGGCTGCGATCTCCTGATGTGCCTCTTCAACCCGTACAAGATCCCGCACGAAGCGGTGATGAAGTCGATCGAGCTGATCGGCAAGCACGTGATTCCGGAGTTCGAGCAGTAGCCGTCACGAAGGGGACGGTCCTTTCCAGTTACTTTTCCACTCGTGACGAAAAAGGAACGTCCCCTTCGTGACGATTCATCCGGACGACCGGTTCCACCCTCCGACGAGCGACGATCCGTACTGGACGGAGACGTGCTGGTTCACCTTCGCGGTGCCCGAGCGCCGCTTGTCGGGCCAGCTCTATCCGTTCTTCCGCCCGAACCAGCGCGTGGCCGCGGGCGGCGCGTACTTCTGGGACGAGTCGGGCAGCTCGGTGTCGACGTGCCGCTACGCGAAGAACTTCTGGCACCTGCCGCTCGCGCCGGACGCCGACCTCGCCGACCTCTCGCTCGCGAACGGCATCCGCTACCGCTGCCTCGAGCCGCAGCGAAGGTACGCGCTCCACTATCTCGACCCCGACGACGCCGAGGTCGAGGTCGATCTCGAGTTCGACGCCATCTGCGCGCCGAACTATCTCGGTGCGAGCCACCTCGATCAGCCCGGCCGCTACACCGGCACGATCCGCCTCCAGGACGAGCGCATCGCGGTGAACGCCTTCGGCATGCGCGACCGCTCCTGGGGCCCGCGCTCGCAGTTCGGCGTCACGCTCCACCCGGGCGCGCCGTTCTCGCACGGCGGCTACAGCTACGCCACCGCCTCGCCGCGCGACGCCTTCCACACCATCACCGCGGAGATCGGCCCCGAGCTGGTCTCGATCCACGGCTTCCTGCTCCGGGACGGGGAGTGGTCGAAGCTCGTGGAAGGCCGGCGCGAGGTGCAGGGGCGCAAGGACGGCTGCCCGACGCACGTCCGTGTCACCGGCCGCGACGCCCTCGGCCGCACGCTCGAAGCGGAAGGCCGCTGCCTCAACCGCCTCGGCCTCCACCTGAACCCGAACCTGTGGACGTGGAACTGCCTCACCGAATGGAGCTGGGACGGCGGCTGCCGCGGCTTCGGCGAGGACCACGACAACTGGAGCGCCGCCGCCTTCCGCCGCTTCGTGCGCGGGGAGCGTTGGACGGGGAAACGCTAGGGGCGGATCGGAGCGGCGTGGGCGTGGCAGCTGGCCGCAGCGCTTCATCTCCCGCTGCACGACCGTTCCGTGGAGGTAGCGTTCGGCGCGTTTGCGCGCATCGCGATCGTGGTCGTCTCTCCACGCGCTCCCACCCGGCCCCGCGCACTTCCCGATGCTCTTGCACCGCAGCCTTCGCCACTCGACACTCCGGCCCATATCAAATGACCGGCGCCCGAAGGCTGGTCGGTCCAAGACCTGTTAGGCGGCGGCGGCTGGAGAATCACTCATGAGCGAGCTTCTCCTCGTCCTCAAGGTCTTGGTTGCATGCGGGGCCGGAATCCTCCTCCTCTTCGCATTCGTCTACGCGGTAGGTCTGGGCCTACGCAGGGCCGAGCCATACCTTGAGCATCGTCGCCACGAAGCGCTCAGGTACCCGCCCGAGGGCAACTTCTTCTGGCCCAGGTTCCCGAGCGCCGACTCGGCCAGGGTCTACTGCCTCGGCGCGTCGTTTATCCCCTTCCTCTTCGCGTTTCTCTATGCGGTCGCCGGGTGGTTCCAGCTGTTCGGCTACGGGCCTTGGGTTTGGCTCTTCAGTTGCGCCTTCGCAGTTGCCGGGTTGGCTATGCGGCGCGGCTCGCGGGCTGGCTCGGCATTGGCGCTCGGATCGTACGCCGTACTCGTGGGCTTTCAGCTCTCGCAGGGCAGGCTCCCCGACTTCACCCTGCTCCTGTTCGGAGCCGATGCTCTCGTCAACGGCTTTCGGGCTGCCGCAGTCCTTCATCGCGCACGCCCTTCAACGGCCGCCGTCGGGTCCGGGGTAGGACCGCCGCCGGCGCCCGGTCGTTGCTACGGTGGGGCACGCGTGGCCGCAGCTGAGCCGCGACCCGTTGGGCAGCGGGAACGATACCCAGAGGTTCGGCACCCGACCGTGACGCTCCACGAGTCTGCCCAGCATCAGCACGCGGCCCGTGCCAGGCGGATACACTCTCATCGATGTAGTGCCTCCCCCTCGTCCTCGCCGCACTGCTCGTCGCGCCCCTTTCCCTTCCGAGTCGCTCCCTGGCCGCAACTCGGTCGGGTCTCGACACCGCGGTCCTCCAGCGCGATCTCGCTGGCGTGGTGTCGGAGGAGATGGCGCGCAGGCACCTGGTGGGCGCCGTCGTCGTGGTCGTGGATCGAGAGGGCGTGATCGTGGCCGAGGGCTACGGCCTCGCCGACCTGGACCAGCAGACACCTGTGCGCCCCGAGTACACGACGTTCCGAGCGGCCTCGGTGTCGAAGCTCCTCACGACGACGGCCGTCATGCAGCTCGTCGAGCGCGGCAGTATCGATCTGGACCGGGAGCTCGCCGCCTACATCGAGGGCCTGGAGCTCCCGCGCCGCGACGGGCGACCGATCACGCCGCGCCACCTGCTCACGCACTCGGCGGGCCTGTCCGAGGGCTTCATCGGCAGCCAGGCTCGGACGCGCGCGGAATGGCTGCCACTGCGGGACTACCTGGCGCGGGGCCTGCCCGCGCAGTTTGCTCCCGCCGGAGAAATCATCAGCTACGCCAACTACGACATCGGGCTCGCGGGCTTGCTCGTGGAGTCGGTGAGCGGGCTGCCGTTCCACGAGGTCGTGTCGCGCGAGATCCTTCAGCCGCTCGGCATGAGTCGCAGCAGCTTCGGGATGGAGCCGGCCGTGCTCGACGGGATCGCGCAGGGGTATGTCTTCGTCTCGGGCTCGCAGCGGCGGATCCCGGTCGACTTCCGCAACAACCGGGCCTCTGGCGGCTTGGTCACGAGCGGCCTCGACATGGCGCGCTTCCTACGCGTCTTCCTGAACGGAGGCGAGGTCGACGGCACACGGATCCTCCGCCCCGAGACGACTACCGCCATGCTGACCCGGCAGTTCAGCCAGCATCCAGGGATGAAGGGCATCGGCTTCGGCTTCTGGGAGCTCGAGATCGACGGCCGCAGCTACTGGGGACACGACGGCGACGTCGTCGGCTGGAACGCGCGGGCGCTTCTCATGCCGGACCGCGGCCTCGGGCTCTTCATGGCTTACACGGGCACGGACACGCTGAAGGCGTTCGGCGATCGCGTAGCGAGCACCGTCTTCGGGCCATCGCAGTCGCCGAGCGCGCGCGAGCGGCCGCCGCGTGCAGTCGTCGCGGGCGCCGACCGCCTCGATGGCTTGTATCGCTGGACGCGGACCGCGCGCGCGACGCCCGATCGCCTGTTCACGCCGTACTGGCTGGTTCAGTACCGGGCGCGGGTGGATGCATCTGGGGAACTGGAGCTCAGCAACGCGCTGGGCCTCTTCCCGACGAGCCGCTGGGAGCCGATCGGCGCGGATCTGTTCCAAGAAATCGGCGGGGCGCGAAGGCTCTCCTTCCGCGACGAGGACGGAAGGATCACTCACCTCTTCCTCGACACCTCCCCCATCCCGATGGCGTTCGAGCGGATCGCGTGGTGGGAATCGGTGCCTGTGCAGGCGACGCTCGTGGTCTTCTTCCTGGTGGCGTTTCTCGTGATGAGCGCCGCCGGAATCGTCGGCCTTCTTCGCTCGCGTCCGTTCAGCGGGATTGCGCTCGCGAGCGCGGCCGACCTCGCCTTCCTGATCGCTTTCCCGCCCGCGATGGGTCTCCACATGTTCGCGTCGGATCTCCTGCCGCTACCGGAGGCCATCGTTCCACACGGGATTCCGCCGTTCGTCTACGGCGTTCCGCCCGGCGCACAACTGCTCCTGGCGCTGCCACTCGCGGCGCTCGCCATCGCTGCCGTACTCGTCGTTCGAACGGTACTCGCTCACGGTGCTCGCGCGTGCGTCACTCGGCCTCACCGCGTTCGTCTTGCTGCAGGTCGGGTTCGCGGCCTTCCTCCACTATTGGAACCTGCTCGGCTACCAACTCTGAGGTGTGTCCGTGGCGTTCTCGCTCGCACGTTCGAATGCCTAGCCTGCTTTGGAATGAGCGCCGCGAGATCACGGAGACCTGTCACGCCAACGTGGTACTCGAGATCGGCGGTCGAAGACTGACCCCTCCTCTCTCCTCGGGGTTGCAGCCCGGGGTATTCCGTGCCCACTTGCTCGACCGCGGCGAGATTCTGGAGAAGATCCAGTTGACTCGATCGAGGCGGCGTCAGGCATCTTCCTGATCAACTCCGTTCGCAGGTTGTGCGAGATCCGGCTCATCGCCGATTCACCGCGCTACGAAGAGCGCCGCCCAACAACCCGCCGAAGCTGCCGGCCGCGGGCGGCGGTGTCTGCCGCGTCCTCCTGCGCACCGACATGGCGCTGTCGCCGCTGCTAGGCCGGAGCCACCTCGACCGAAATCCCGTTCAGGATCGCGTTGCCCGAGAGCGGCTCGAGCGCGTCGTCGGCCGCGAGCTGATTGCTGTTCACGCCGGCGTGGGCGAGCGCCACGGGCATGCGCGCGCCAGGCGCGTCGTGACCGAAGCCGTGCGGCAGCGAGACGACGCCGGGGCGCATGGTCTCCGTCACCTCGACCGCAGCGATCACCGCGCCCGCCTTCGACGCCACGCGCGCGCGCCCGCCGTGGCGGAGCCCCGTGCGTGCGGCGTCCTCGGGATGCATGAGCAGCGTGCAGCGCTCGCGGCCGCGCACGAGCCGCGGCAGGTTGTGCATCCACGAGTTCTTCGAGCGCACGTGGCGCCGGCCGATCAAGACGAGCTGCCCGACCGCCGGCGGCTGCCAGGCGCGCAGGCGCGGCAGGTCGGCCAAAATCAGGTCTGGCGCCAGCTCGATCCGTCCGCTCGGCGTGCGCAGCACGTCGGGCAGACGCGGCGCGAGAGGGCCGAGATCGATGCCGTGCGGCGCAGCCTCGACCTTCGCCAGCGTGAGGCCGCCCGGCTTCGCGCCGAAGTGATCGCCCCAGGGTCCGGCGCGCAGCGAGAAGTCCACGAGGCGCTCGGGGCCCGTGCGGGGCGCCAGCTCGGCCATCAGCGTGTCCACCGAGAGGTGCCGGATCGGCGAGGCCGGGTCGCGCAGCGCGCGCTCCACGCGCGAGCGCGCCCACGACTCGTCGAGCGCAGCCACCGGCACGCCCGTCCCCGCGCCCGACGCGATCGCGCCGAGCCGCAGCAGCGTCTTCCACTCGGGCTCGGCGCCCGCGGCGAGCGGGAACACCGCCGGCGACCAGCGCGCCACGTTGCGCACCGCGAACTGCGAGAGCAGCGCGTCGTAGTGCGGCTGCTCCAGCGGCGACGGGGCCGGGAAGATCACGTGCGCGAACCGCGAGGTCTCGTTCACGTAGACGTCGAGCGAGATCAGCAGCTCGAGCGTCGCGAAGGCCTCGGCCAGCTTGTGGCCGGACGGCGTCGAGAGGACCGGGTTCCCGCCCATCGTCACGAAGGCGCGGATCTGACCGGGCCCGGGCGTCAGGATCTCCTCCGCGATCACCGCGTTGGGAAGCTCGCGGAACACCTCGGGGAAGCCGCGCACGCGCGACGCATAGCGGCCGAAGGTGTGGCCCTTGCCGCGGCCCGGCGTGCCGGTGGTGTGGAGCGCGCCGGTGGCGGGCAGCGTGAACAGCGCGCCGCCCGGGCGGTCGAGATTGCCGGTGAGCACGTTCAGCACGTCCACTGCGTAGCTCGCGAGCACGCCGAACTCCTGCGTGCACGTGCCGATGCGCCCATAGACGGCCGCCGCAGGCGACGCCGACAGCTCCCGCGCGAGCCGGCGGATCGCGTGGGCCGGAACACCGCAGCGTGTCGCGGCCCACTCCGGAGTGAGGTCCGAGAGCGCGGTGGCGAGCGCCTCGAGGCCGGCCACGTGCGGCGTGAGCCGGCCGAGCGCCACGCGGCCTTCGGCGAGCAGCACGTTCGCCACGGCCAGCAGTAGATGCGCGTCGCTCCCGGGCCGGAGCGCCACGTGCTCGTCAGCGGCGGCCGCGGTCTCGCTCTTGCGCGGGTCGAACACCACCACGCGGCCGCCGCGCTCCTGGATCGCGCGCAGCCGCCGGCCGATGCCCGGCGCCGTCATCAGGCTGCCGTTCGAAGCCAGCGGGTTCGCGCCCAGCACCCAGAGCAGCCGTGTGTGATCCACGTCGGGGATCGGGATCGAAACCGCCGTGCCGAACATGCACGCGGCCGAGACCTGCTTCGGCTGCTGATCGGTGGTGCCGGCGCTGAAGAAGTTCTTGGTGTGCAACGCGCCGGCGAACGCGCCGTTGTAGAGCGAGAGCGCGAGGCTGTGCGCCGAGGCGTTGCCGATGAACACGCCGACCGAGTCGCGGCCGTGCTCGGCCTGGATCGCCGGCAGCCGACGCGCCACCTCCGCGAAGGCCTCGTCCCACGAGACCTCCTCGAAGTCGCGGCCGCGCCGCACCAGCGGGTGGCGCAGGCGGTTCGGATCGGCGTCGAGCTCGCGGATCGCGACGCCCTTCGGGCACAAGTGGCCGCGCGAGAAGATGTCCGCCTCGTCGCCGGAGACTTCGAGCACCTCGCGACCGCGCACTTCGAGCGCGAGCCCGCAGGTGGCCTCGCAGAACGGGCAGATGCGATGGCGCGTCTCGGTCACGCGAGCGTCACCTCGAGCACGGCGCGGTCCTTCCACGTGTTCCCGAGGCGCGAGCCGATGAGCAGCAGCCGCGCCTGCCAGCCGTACTTCTGGATCAGCAGGTCGAAGGCGCGGTCGACCCCGCGCGAGTCGCCCTCGATGCGCGCCCGCGCCTCGAGCCACGGCCCCTTCACGCCGCCGCGCGCGTTGCACGCCGCGACGCGTGCCCGGCCGTTGTTCCTGATCCGCTTCACCTTCCACGACTTGCCGTTCGTGTACATCCACAGCTTCCGCGGATCCTGCGGATCGGAGGCGAACCAGATCGGCGTCTTCACCTCGTCGCCGGAGCGCTTGAACGTGGCGAGATTCACGTAGCGCTGGCGGGCGAGCTCGTTCGGGGTCATCGGACCTCCGCGACGCGCAGGATGCGGTCACCCGCGAAGGTGCCGATCCAGAGCGCGCCGTGGTACTCCAGCGCGACCGTGCCCGCGCCGCCGAGACGCGCCGGGTCGTGGTCGAACGCGACTTCGAGAGTGAGGGCGTCGGGGTCCACGCGCACGACGGAGAACGGTAGCGGGCAGGTGCCCGAGTCGAGCCGGCCGCAGGCGGGGATGCTCGTGATCGATCCCTTCTGCCCGGTGACGAGCAACTTGCCGTCGTCGCCCCAGCTGATGTTGTCGGGATGGTGCGGCAGCGCGAGCTCGCGCTTGTCCGTGCCGTCGCGCCCGATGCGCACGAGCCGAGAGTTGCCCCACGCGGCGAAGTACAGGGTCTTGCCGTCGGGCGAAGCAACCACGCCGTTCGGCGCGCTCTCGCGTGTGCCCGGCACGGCGCGCCAGCCGTCGGTCGCGCTCCACTCGAGCAGCTCGCCGGTCGGGAGGCCGAGCGCGATCTTCAGCATCGAGAGGACGCCGGCGCCGCGCGGCAGCATGTTCGTGGTGACGAAGCCGCCGTCGGGCAGCGCGGCCACGTCGTTCCCCTGGGCGTCGTCGGGGAGCGGCACGCAGCCTTCCCACACGGCCGAGGGACCCGCGCCGCCGACGTCGAGCCGGAACAGCTCGATCGCCTCGCGCCCGCCGTGGTTCACCACGAGCAGGCGCGCGCTGCCGTCTTCGCGCGCGGCCACGTCGATGCCGTGCGGCGAGAAGCGGCCGGGGTCGGGTGGCCCGCTGCAATCGGTCGAGCCCACGCCGGCCACGCCCGCGCGGATCTCCGCGCCCGGCACCGGGAAGAGCACGCGCCGCTCGCCATCGCTCGGGCGCAGGACCAGGAGCGAGCCCGCGCCCGAGGGCTTGCCGTCGACGAGGCGCGGGAACTGGCTCACCACGATCCACTCACCGCCCGGCGCGGCGGCGAGATCCTCGGGATTCTGGAAGCCGCACAGCACCTCGACGCCGTCTTCGCCGTCGCAGCCCTGGAGAGCCTCGAGCCGCGCGCAGGCCGGCGCCGCCAGCCCGAGCATCAGCACGCTCGCGAGCAGCCGGCTAGCGCTGCGCATCGAGCCCGAGCTCGCGGCGAAGCTCGCCGACGGTGCGATCCAGGATCCCATCATCCCACTCCTGTTCGTAGAGATTGCGCGTGCGGCGGCCGCGCCGGAACGCGCGCCAGATCGCGCGCGGTGCGATCACCACTCCGACGACGGCGGCCCAGAAGTTGAGGATCCACGCGGCCCAGTGGTCGCGGCAGCCCGACGCCAGCTCCCACGCCGCGATCTCCCCCTCGCCTCGCCAGCTGGTGGCGTAGCCCGTCAGCACGTGGTGCACGTCGTGGATCCGGACCGAGCGCACGCGCTGCTTCGTGTTGGGGAAGACCAGCGCAGGAACTCCCGCGACGCGCAACACCACGAAGCGGTCGTCGTAGCCGCCATCGGCGAAGCCGTTCTCCGCGAAGTAGCGCGCACGCGCTTCGCGCACGAGCACCGGAACTCCTAGAGAGCCTGGAGCACCGCCTCCGCGCTCGATACTTCGAACTTCATCGGCTTCTCGACGGCGAGGTGCTTCAGCACGCCGTCCTGGACGATCGCCGCGTAGCGCTGCGAGCGGATGCCGAGGCCGGCGCCCGTGGCGTCGAGCTCGAGGCCCATCGCCTTCGTGAACTCGCCGCTGCCGTCGGCGATCAGCGTCACCTTGCCGATCGCGCTGCGGTCCTTGCCCCAGGCGTCCATCACCCAGCCGTCGTTCACCGACAGGCAGAAGATCTCGTCCACGCCCTTCCGCTTCATCTCGTCGGCCTTGGTGACGAAGCCGGGCAGATGCTGCGCCGAGCAGAGCGGCGTGAAGGCGCCGGGCACCGCGAAGAGCACCGCCTTCCTTCCGGCGAAGAGCTCGGCGGTGTTCGCCTCCTTCGTGCCGTCGGCGCGCACGACCTTCACCTTCACGGACGGAATCTTCTCTCCGACATGGATCGCCATGAGTCCTCCTGACGCCGCATCCCAGGGATGGGGGGCTGAATGCGAAGGACGGATCATGGCACCGTCCGGGCGTGGGCGCGAGGAGCCGGCACGAAGAGCGTTACTCTCGCGGGCCGTGAGGCCCCGCATCGGCATCTCGCGCCCCGGCTTGCCGCTCGACGCGCGCTACGCCGATGCGATCGCCGAGGCCGGTGGCAAGCCGGTCCACCTCGCAGAGCTCACGGACGCGGCCGTGGCGCTCGACGGCCTCGCCGGGCTCGTGATTCCCGGCGGCGCCGACTTCGCGCCGGAGCGGCCCTATCCCACCGGCGTGGCCTTCGACCTCGTGCCCGCGGCGCAGCTGGCCTTCGAGCGCGCGCTGCTGGCGGGCGCGCTCGCGCGCGGCCTGCCCGTGCTCGGCATCTGCTACGGCATGCAGCTGCTCGCGCACGCAGCGGGCGGGAGCTTCGTGTTCGACATCCCGACCGACCGGCCCGCCGCCGGCCCGCACCGGCTGCCCGAGCCCGCCGGTCGGCATCCGGTGACGCTCGAGCCCGGCACCCGGCTGGCGGAGTGCTTCGGAGCGCGCGAGATCGCGGTGAACAGCTCCCACCATCAGGCCGTGGACGCCCCGGGCCGAGGTCTCCGCGTCGCGGCCCGCGCGGCGGACGGCATCGTCGAGGCCATCGAGGCCAGCGAACCGGGGCGCGCCGTGCTCGGCGTGCAATGGCACCCCGAGCGGATGGAGCCGGCGCACCGGGCGCGCCTGTTCGCCTGCCTGATTCCAAGCGGGGGAAAGCCTTGAAGCTCCACGAACGCACCCTCCTCGGTCTCGCCCTGCTGCTCGCGGCACCCCCCGCGCACGCGCAGCCCGTTCCGACGGCGCTCGGCCCGGCCGTCGACCTCACCCATCCCTTCGACGCCACCACGATCTACTGGCCGACCGAGGAGGGCTTCGTCCTCGAGCGCGGCAGCGAAGGGCGGACCGCCGCCGGCTACTGGTACGCCGCCCATCGCATGCGGCTTGCCGAGCACGGCGGCACGCACCTCGACGCCCCGGCCCACTTCCACGAGGGCGGCAGCACGACGGAGCGCGTGGCGCTCGGGCGCCTGATCGCAGCCGCCGCCGTGCGTGGACGTGAGCGCCGCGAGCGCGAAGAATCGCGACTACATGGTCGGCGTCGCCGACCTCGAGCGCTTCGAGGCGGCGCACGGACGCATCCCAGACGGCGCGGCGCTATTGCTCCGCACCGGCTTCGACGCGCGTTGGCCGGACCGCGCGGGCTACCTCGGCACCGCCGAGCACGGCCCGGCCGCCGTCGCGAAGCTCCATTTCCCCGGCCTCGACCCCGCGGCGGCGCGCTGGCTCGTCGCGGAACGCAAGGTCGCAGCCGTCGGCATCGACACCGCGAGCATCGATGCCGGGACCTCGAAGCTCTTCGAGTCGCACCAGGTCCTGTTCGCGGCCGAGATCCCTGCGTTCGAGAACCTGGCGGATCTCGACGCCCTGCCTGCGCTCGGCGCCACGCTGATCGCACTGCCGATGAAGATCGCCGGCGGCAGCGGCGGCCCCGTGCGCGCGGTGGCCATCCTTCCGCGCGGCCGGTAGCGCGTGTACCCGGGGCCTGCACCGCTCGTCGTCTGGCTCGGTATCCCGGGCATTGCCGCCGCGCTCGCACTGCTCTTCGTCGTCGCGAACCGTGCCGCGGCGCGCCGCCTCGGCTTCGCTCCCGCTGTGGTCCGGCGACGCACGTTCCTCGCCGCCACGGGGATCGTCGTCTGGTGCGCGATGCAGGGCGTGCTCGCGGGCGCCGGCATCCTCGCGCGGTTCGAGCTGCGGCCGCCGCCGCTCGCGCTCTTCCTCGCCGCGCTGATCGCCGGCGCACTCGCCTTCGGCGCCTCGCGCTTCGCCGCGCCGCTCGCGCGCGGCCTCCCGCTCGCGGCGCTCGTCGGCTACCAGGCCTTCCGCCTGCCGCTCGAGCTCGTGCTCCACGAGGCCGCACGCGCCGGCGTGATGCCGAGCCTCCTCTCCTTCTCGGGCCGGAACTTCGACATCGTCACCGGCACGCTCGCACTCCCCGTCGCCGCGCTCGTCGCCCTCGGCCACGCCCCGCGCTGGCTGGTCCCCGCCTGGAACGCGCTCGGCCTCGCCGCACTGACGGTGATCGGAGCGATCGCGATCGGCACCGCGCCCTTCGTGCAGGCCTTCGGCCCGCAGCAGGTGAACGCCTGGGTCGCCTACCTGCCGTTCGTGTACCTGCCCGGCGTGATGGTCGCGGCGGCGCTCGTCGGGCACGTGCTGGTGATCCGACGGCTGCGCCACGCGGAGGATGTGTAGCCGCGTTCCGGATGGCTTTGGAGGGACGGAAGGCGCGGCGCTCCGTGCCCGAAGCCCCGAGGCACTTGGTTGGGGGTCACGGCCACGAGCTGCGGTCGACCCGGGTGCGGCTCCCGTCGGCGGCGCCGACCTCCGGTCCTCACCCGCACCTCGCGCCGCGGGAGCTTGTCCACGTCACCAGCCGTGGGCCAGTCGATCTCGGGCTCGCGCCCTCGAGCCAACGCGAAGAGCTTTCTCGGTCCAGCTCCCGCATCCATACCCTTGACGAAACAATACATGGCCAATATCATAGGGCGATGTCGCGCGGGCCGAAGCAGCTCAGCTTCACTGACTACCGGAAGCGCATCGGCCGCGGCGGGCCGCGGCCGGGTGCAGGTCGGCCGCGCGGACCGCGGCCGCGCGTGTGGCACCGCGAGCGCGAGGCGGTGCCCGGAAGCTGCCCCGTGCACGTGACGCTGCGCGTGCGGCCGGGCGTCACCTCGCTGCGCAGCGGCGTACTGGTTCGCGAGTGGCGCCGCTCCCTCGCAGAAGCAAGCGAGCGCGGCAGCTTCCGCGTCGCGCACTACTCGCTCCAGGGCGACCACGCGCACCTGATCGTCGAGGCGCAAGGCAAGGAGGCGCTCGCCTGCGGGATGAAGAGCATCGGGGCGCGCCTCGCGCGCGCCGTGAACCGCGTCGGCGGACGCAGCGGGCCGGTGCTCGACGGGCGCTATCACCACCGCAGCCTGCGCTCACCGCGCGAGGTGCGGCGGGCGCTGGCGTACGTGCTGCTGAACGCACGGCGGCACCTCGCGAAGAACCGCAGCATCGCGCGCGCCGCGGCGGCACATCTCGATGGCGCGAGCTCGGCGCGCTGGTTCGACGGTTGGCGATCGGAAGTGAGTGACGTCTGCGAAGCCCAGGGAGCCCCGGAGGTCTCTCGAGCGCGTACCTGGCTGCTGCGAATCGGCTGGAGACGCCACGGCCTGATTCATCCGGCGGAGGTGCCAGGAACGGACCGCTCGTAGCTCGGAGGCACGGGCGCCTGCCAACTGCGCCACGAGATTGCTTGCCGGAGCCGGCGTTTGCCGCCCTCCAGTTGTAGATGCTCGGCTTCTCTTGTTGCGGGTGGCCGTCGACGGTCATGCGCTCCTTCGGTTTACGCCGAAGTACACACATGTTCGCGTTGTGTGCCGAAGAGGAGACCTGACACGACAGCCTTCAGGGTCAGCGAGCCGCCTGCCCTACGCCGCCCCGAGCACCTCGCGCTGATAGCTCGCGAGATCGCGGAAGATGCGAAGGGGCGCTTCGCCGGCGACGTCGTCCGCGGGCAGCAGCGGCGCGTGCGCGGCGGCGGCGAGCGCTGCGACGAAGGCGCGCAGGGCCTTCAGCGGCGACTCCTCGGCGCACGGCGCGACGCGGCGCGGGTCGAAGCGGTCGCTGCGCAGACGCAGCACCTGGAGCTCGGGCTCGCCCTCGGCGGTGAGGCACAGGTCCACCAGCAGCACGGGCTTGTCGCCGGCGCGCTCGGAGATGCCGCGGACGCCGGCGAGCGCGACGGCGTGGATGCGCGTCACGCTCAGGCGGAACGCGCCGCGCCCCGGCACGTCGAGCGCGAGCGTGCCGGGCTCGAGCGCGACGGGCGTCGCTTCCCGGACGCGGAGCGCGCGCAGCGGTGGCTCGCCGCTCTCGGGCTTCGGCTCTTCGGCGTGGAGCGCGGCGTGGAAGGCGTCGAGGAAGGCGGCCTCGCCCGAGCTCTCGGGGTCGGGCAGCGGCGGAGGCGGGGGCGGGGGCGGCACGAACTCCGGCTCGGGCGCCAGCTCGATCGCTTCGCCGAGCTCGAGCGCGCGCGTCGGGGTCGCAGGCGCCGCTCGCATCGACGCGGCTGCCGCGCGTGGGCTCGGCGCGGGCGCAGGCGCGGCCGGCGGCGCGGCATCGCCGGGCACGACGATCACGCCGCGGGCCGCCACCTCGCGCTCGGCCTCGAGGCGCAGGCCTTCGAGCGCCGACTTGTCGGACGGGCCGAGCGCCGGATCCTCGAGCGCGCGTTCGGCGGCGCGGAAGCAGATCACGGGGTCGGAGCGCCGGGCCGAGCGCGCGATCTTCGCAGCGGCCGCGGCGTCGGCGCCGTCGAGCGCGGCGTGGAGCGCGGCGGCGCCCTCACCCGGATGGCCCGCGGCGCGCACCCAGCTCGCGAGCTGGAGCAGCTTGTCGGTCTTGCCCTCGGGCGGCGCGGGGCCGGTGCCCACGAGCGCGCACCAGAGCGCGACGGCCGTCTCGCGGCGGCGCGCGTCGAACGCTTCGAAGAGGCGCTCGCTCACGAGTGCGCGCCCGGCGTCGCGGCGACCCTCGGCGGCGGCCTGCTCGAGGTACGCGCGCGCGACGGCCGGATCCGCCGACTCGCCGAGTGCCGCTTCGAGCTGCGCGGGCAGCGGGCCCGCGGCGCGCCGCGGCGCAGCACGGCGTTGCGCGGGTGCGCGCTCGCGAGGAGCCGCGTCCACGGCGGGCTCGATCAGTCCGCTGCGCTCGAAGCCGAACGCCAGCGCCGCGCCGAAGCCGAAGCCGCCGACGTTGACGAGGAGATCCGCCGGCTCGCCGCTCAGCAGGTTCGCGAGCTGCCCGCCGAACCAGAGCGCAGCCAGCGCCCAGCCCGGCGCGAGCAGGCTGCCCGCGCGGCCCGCCGCGATCCCGAGCAGATCGGCCGGCTCGCTCCGCGCGCTCACCGCCAGCAGACCGAGCCAGCCCGCGACGGCCGCCGAGGCGCCGAGCCAGGGCAGCTCGGCGTGCGGCTGCGTCACGACGAACAGCGCGGCGCCGGCGAGACCGGCCGCAACGAAGCTCCCGAGCCAGAGCCCGCGCCCGAGCCGCGCCTCGAGCCACGGCCCTGCCGCGGCCACGAAGAAGAGCGTGCCGAGGAGATGCAGCCAGCCGCTGTGGACGAGCAGATGGCCGAGCAACGCGCCGAGGCGGGGGTCGCCCGGCATCACCCCGAGGCGCGCCTGCAAGTCGAGCGAGCCCCCGGCGCCGAGCTGCACCAGGAACATCACGGCCAGGAGCGCCCAGCTGGCCCAGGGCCTTTCGGCCTCGGACTCCCGCACCCACGCGATCATGCCCACGCTTCTGCGGCCGAACGAACCCTCGGCTGAAGGCGCGCGGGCGCCTAGGAGCGCTGGCCGAAGAGGTCCACCATGCGCGCGTCGAGCGTGGCGGGCCGGGCGCGCGTGCGCGCCCAGTCGCGCAGCTCCTTGATGCGCTCCTCGTAGGTCTCGTAGAGCGGCACCGTCTCTTCGATGGCGTTGGCGAGGTCGTTCTCGGAGAGCTCGCGGCGCTCGCAGAACGCCTTGTACAGGCCCGACGCCACCACCTGCTCGAGCTCGGCGCCCGAGAGCCGCATCGCGCGCGCCGCGAGCTCGGCGAGCGGGAACTGCTTCGGGTCGCGCCCGCGCTTCTTCAGATGGATGGAGAGGATCTCGACGCGCTCGCCCTCGCTCGGGAGATCCACGAAGAACAGCTCGTCGAAGCGGCCGCGGCGCAGCAGCTCCGGCGGCAGCGCCGTGACGTCGTTGGCGGTGGCGACGACGAAGACGGGCGCGTCCTTCTCGCCGAGCCAGGTGAGGAAGGCGCCGAACACGCGGCTCGCGGACGGGTCGCGATCGGTGGCCGCGAAGCCCTTCTCGATCTCGTCGATCCAGAGCACGGCCGGCGCGAGCGACTCGGCCACGGCGGTGGCCTCGCGCATGGTGACCTCGGGGCTGCGCGAGCGGTCGCCGAACGCCGCCGCCAGATCGAGGCGCAGCAGCGGGAAGCGCCACTCGCGCGCGACGGCCTTGGCCGAGAGGGACTTGCCACAGCCCTGGACGCCGAGCAGCAGGAGCCCGCGCGGCACGGGCAGACCGAACGAGCGCGCCTCGCTGCCGAAGGCGCGGCGCCGCTCCCCGAGCCAGCGCTTCAGCTCGCCGAGTCCGCCCACCTCCGTGAGATCCTCGCTCGCGTCCTGGAACGAGAGTGCGGGCACGCGCCGCAGCGCCTTCTGCTTCTCGCGCAGCACGTGCGCGACCGCGCCGCTGTCGAAGGCGCCGGCCGCGAGCCACGCCTTGCGCAGCACGCGCACCGCTTCCGCGCTGGTGAGCCCCTGCGCCGCGCGCACGCACTCGTCGAGCACGTCGCCAGCTGGCGCCGCGCCGCCTCCGCTGCCGCTCGCGACGCGCTCGAACAAGCGCCGCAGCTCGTCGGCGGTGGGCAGGGGCAGCGTGAGCCGGCTGGCCTCGCGCTCGAGCTCGAGCGGGAGATCGACGACGGGGCCGAGCAGCACCACGGTCTGTTTGCGCTGCGCGAGCCGGGGCAGCGCGTCGCGGAGCCTGCGCACGGCCACGTTGTCGGCGAGCACGGTCTGCGCGTCGAGCACGGCGAGCACGAGCGGCTTCTCGATCGTCTCGAGCTCGCGCAGCCCGGCGTCGAGCGTGCCGGTGCCGCGACCCTCGAGGCCCGCGGCCGACGACCAGACGGCGAGCGTGCGCTCGGCTTGCGCGGCGGCGCGCTCGAGTACGCGCAGCGCGCGGTCTTCCTCGAAGCTCTCGAAGGCCACCACGCGGTAGCCCGCGCGCAGTAGCCAGCCGAGCTCCTTCTCGATGACCTCGGCGCCGGCGGGCTTCACATCGCCTCCGCGGTGAGGCGCACGACCTCTTCGAAGGTGGTGACGCCCTCCGCGAGCTTGCGGATCGCAGCCTCGCGCAGCGTCTCCATGCCTTCGACGCGCGCCGCGTGCGTGATCTCGTTGGCGTCGCCGCCTTCGGTCAAGAGGCCGCGGACGCGCCGGCCGATGTCGAGCATCTCGAACACGCCGCTGCGGCCGTAGAGGCCGGTGTGGCGGCACTCGGGGCAGCCTTCGCCCCAGCGCGCCGCGAGCGCCTCGCGCCGCTCGACCGGCACCTTGATGCCGAGCGCGTCCACCTGCGTGGGCGAGAGGAAGCCGTCGACGCCGCAGTGCGGACAGATCTTCCGCAGCAGGCGCTGCGCCAGCACGCCGCGCAGCACGCTCGCGAGCAGGAAGCGCTCGACGCCGAGCTCGATCAGCCGCGTGATGGCGCCGGCGGCGTCGCGCGTGTGCACCGTCGAGAAGACCAGGTGGCCGGTGAGCGCGGCCTGGACCGCCATCTGCGCCGTCTCGGTGTCGCGGATCTCGCCGACCATGATCACGTCGGGGTCCTGCCGCAGGATCGCGCGCAGCGCGCTCGCGAAGGTCACGTCCACCTGGCGCTGCACCTGCATCTGGCAGAAGCGCGGATCCACCATCTCGATCGGGTCCTCGACGGTGGTGATGTTCACCTCGGGGCCGGAGAGGTACCGGAGCGTCGAGTAGAGCGTGGTGGTCTTGCCGGAGCCGGTCGGGCCGGTGACGAGCACGAGGCCCGGACGGCGAGGTGATCCAGCGCTCGTAGCGCTCGCGGTCCTCGCGCGACATGCCGAGGTCGCGCAGGTCGGTCATCAGCACGCTCGGATCGAACACGCGGATCACGATCTTCTCGCCGAAGGCGGTCGCGAGGCTCGACACGCGCAGCTCCACCTCGCGGTCGGCGCGCCACGTCTTGATGCGGCCGTCCTGCGGGCGACGGCGCTCGGCGATGTCCATGCGCGCGAGCACCTTGATGCGCGAGGTGACGGCGCCGTGCACCTTGAGCGGCACGCGCTCGATCTCGTGCAGGATGCCGTCGATGCGGAAGCGGATCACGACCGTCCTTGTCGCGCGGCTCGAGGTGGATGTCCGAGGCGCGCTGGTCGAAGGCGTAGTTGAGCAGGTAGTCCACTGCGGCGATCACGTGCTCGTCGTTCTGGCCGGCGAGCTCCTCGTTGCTGCGCAGCTTCACGAAGGGCGCGAGCGAGCCGGACGAGCTGCCGTCGGCGAGCCGCTCCGCGGCGCGCGACACGCTCGAGCGGAAGCCGTAGACGCGGTCGATGATCGAGAGCACGTCGCGCTTGCTCGCGATCACGATCTCGAGCGGACGCCGGATCAGCGACTGGAGCGACTCGCGCAGCGCGCGCGTCGAAGGGGTCGGTGAGCGCGAGCACCAGCGCCTCGCCGCGCTCGCCCACCGGCACCACCGCGTGGCGCCGCGCGAACGGGCGCGAGAGCACGCGCGTGACCAGCGCGCCGTCCACCTTGAGCGGGTCGATCTTCAGGTACGGGAGGTCGGCGGCCTCGGCCAGGCACTCGGCCACCGCGTCTTCGTCGAGCGGCTTCCGCGGTCGGCGGCGCTCGGCACCTTGGCCGCCGCCACGATCTCGGCGGGCGAGACCTCGTAGCGCGCCGCGGCCTGCGAGCGCACCGAGCCGACCTTCTCCTTCAGCACCTGGCTCGCGAGCGTGCGCGCGCGCGCCGCCACGTCCTGGGCGCGCTCCGGCGCGAGCCGCTTCGTCTTCACCAGCAGGGCCGAGCAGGTCTTCCAGGCCGATGGCCGAACGGAGCTCGGCCTCGGGCGCTTGCGGCTTCGCCATGGGGCCCTGTATCGGCGCCGCGAGCGCCCCGATTGAGGGGGATCTCCCCGGCCGCGCTAGCCTCGGGCGCTCCATCCTCCTTGAGCCCCCCGTGTTCCTACTCCGACGCGCGCCCTGCCTCGTTGCTGCCGCGCTCCTCGTCGCCTGCGCCTCGCGAGACGCGATCCCCGTCTCCACCAACTTCGACCCGCTGGTGCGCTTCCCCGCCGCCGCGACCTTCGTCTGGGACGACGCCGCGAACAAGCTGCCCGACGACCCGGCCATCGACCGCGCGAGCACCGACGCCCTGCTGAAGAGCGTCGCGAACGAGGCGTTCGCCGCCCGAGGGTATCGCGTGGTCCAAGGCGCCTCGGCCGACTACCGCCTCTCCTATCAGTACGTGGTCCACACCTACATCGGGACCCGACGTCTCGCGCTCGGTGGGGTCGATCTCGCTGATCCTGTCCGACTACGCCACGAACCGGCGGGTCTGGATGGGCTTCGGGCGGGCCGAGATCCACGTCGGGCTCTCCCCGGAGGAGCGCCGGGCGCGGCTCAGCGACGCCATGGCGCGGATGCTCGAGAAGTTTCCGCCCTCGCAGCGACCCGAGTAGATGGCCCGGCCCGTCGAGTTCGGCGTCACCCTTCCCGCAGATCAAGCGCAGCTGGCCCGAGGCGCGCGAGGCGGCGCAGACCTTCGACGCGCTCGGCTTCCACTCGGTCTGGGTGTGCGACCACCTCTACGGCGTGCCGGCGCCGCAGCTTCCGATCCTCGAGGCGTGGACCGAGCTCGCCGCGGTGGCCGCGGTCACCGAGCGCGTCCTGCTCGGCACGCTGGTGACGCCGCCGTTCTTCCGGAATCCCGCCGTGCTCGCGCAGCAGATCGCGACGCTCGACCAGATCTCGGGCGGCCGTGCCTTCCCGGGCTTCGGCGCCGGCTGGTTCGCCGCGGAGTTCGAGAGCAACGGCCTGCCCTTCCCGAAGACGGGCGAGCGGCTGCGCGCGCTCGACGAGGCGCTCACGATCCTGACGCGGCCTCTGGACGCAGGAGAAGACCAGCTTCGAAGGCCGACACTTCCACGTGAAGGACGCCTTCTGCGAGCCGAAGCCGGTGAAGAAGCCGCGCATCCTCGTGGGCGGCGGCGGCGAGCGCGTGCTGATGGGCATCGCGGCGAAGCACGCGGACGTCTGGAACAACATGGCCGTCTTCCAGGGTCAGCTCGCGAAGAAGGTCGAGGCGCTGCGGCGCCGCTGCGACGAGCTCGGCCGCGACTCCGAGCACGCTCGAGATCTCGCAGCAGTGCACGGTCGTGATCGCCGAGGACGAGGCCACCGCGAAGGAGCATCTCGCGCAAGGCGAGCAAGGTGTACGGTGGGCACATGGGCGCGGCGCTCGCGGAGCACGGCATCTGGGGCACGCCGGAGCGCGTGATCGAGGGCATCGAACGCCACCGCGCGCTCGGCGTGAGCGCGTTCGTGATCGAGTTCTTCGGCCGCGACACGCGGGAGCCGGCGCGTCTCTTCGCCGAGGCGGTGCTCCCCCACTACCGGGCGGCCTGATTCCTCCGTTTGGGGGGAGTCACCCCGGGCCGGGCGTGGCAGAATCCGCCGGTGGGGCCGGGAGCGGAGCGGTGGTGACAGCAGCGATCGGAGCCTCGAGGCGGGAGATCGTGCGCAGCTTCCTCCGGGACGCCCTGTTGCGCGGACGCCCGCGCGGCGCGAAAGGGATCCTCGTCTACGACGCGCTCCAGGTCGCGCCGGCCCTCGCGTGGAACGAAGCGGGCTATCTCGACTTCGGGCTGTGGCACGAGGAGACCGAGTCCACCGTCGAGGCGAGCGAGGCCCTGCTCGCGCGCGTCGCGGATCGCGCGGGGCTGGCGGAAGCCAGGCGTGTGCTCGACGTCGGCTTCGGCACCGGGGCCCAGACGCTCTACCTCGCCGGCCTCACCCCGGCTGCGATCGTCGGTGTGAACCAGTCCGCGAGCCAGACCGCCGCGGCGCGCGCACGCGTCGCGGCCGTCGGCCTCACGGAGCGCACCGACCTGCGCCAGGGCGAGGCCACCGCGCTCGACCTGCCCGACGACAGCTTCGACGTCGTCACCTGCGTGGAGGCGGCCTTCCACTTCGCACCTCGCGAGCGCTTCTTCCGTGAAGCGCACCGCGTGCTCACGCCGGGCGGCCGGCTCGTGCTCGCCGACATCCTGCCGGGCGCCCAGCCTCACTGGAGCCACGGCTTGTTCTGGGGCGCCTTCCACCGGCTGTTCTTCGTGCCGAAGGAGAACCGGATCTCGCTCGAGGCCTACCGCGAGCAGCTCAAGCGCTGTGGCTTCGACGTCCGCGTCGAGGTCGTGACCGAGCAGGTCTACGTGCCGTTCTTCGCGAACCGCGCGCGCGAGTACAGCTGGTGGCCGGCGCGGGCCGTGAGCCAGCTGCTGATGGGCTGGTTCCGCTGGCGCTCGCCCTGCGAGTACCTGATCGTCGTCGCCACCAAGTGATCAGCGGCCTGCGCGGAGGGCCTTGGCCATCTGCTCGAGCGCGCGCGACAGGATGGCGCGCGAGGTGGCGAAGTTGAGACGCACGAAGCCCGCGCCCGGCGCGCCGAAGGTCGGGCCGTTGCCGAGGCCGACCTTCGCGCGCTCGAGGAAGAAGCGGTGCGGCGAGGGAGAGAGCTCGAGTTCGCGGCAATCGAGCCACGCCAGGTACGTGCCCTCGGGCGCAAAGTGTCGCACGCCCGGCAGCTCGGAACGCACGAACTCGGCGGTGAAGTCGCGATTCGCCTCGAGGTAGGGCAGCACCTCGTCGAGCCACGGATCTGCGTGGCTCCACGCCGCTTCGAGCGCGAGGATGCCGAGGCTGCCGAGCCCGCCGCGCAGATGGCGCTCGAAGCCGAGGAAGCGCCGCCGGAGCGCGTCGCTGCCGAAGATCGCGAGCGCGCAGCGCAGCCCCGCGATGTTGAAGGGCTTCGAGCCCGCCGTGAGCGTGATCGTACGCGCCTCGGCTTCCGGCGAGAGCGAGGCGAACGGGATGTGCCGCCCGCCGGGATACACGAGGTCGGCGTGGATCTCGTCGGCCACCACCACGAGGTCTTGCTCGACCGCGATGCGCGCGATCCCCTCGAGCTCGTCGCGCCGGAACACGCGCCCGGTCGGGTTGTGCGGATTGCAGAGCAGCAGCATGCGCGCACGCGCCGCCTGCGCGCGAAGCCCGTCGAGATCGACCGCGAAGCCCTGCAGCGGTCTCGCGCAGCGGGTTCTCGCACAGCGTGCGTCCGAGCTCGCGCACCGCCGACAGGAACGGCGGATAGATCGGCGTCTGCACGATCACGCCGTCGCCGGGCGCCGTGAACTGCGTGATCGCGACGAACATGCCCTGCACGACCTCGCTGATCAGCTCGATGCGACGCGGCTCGACCGTCCAGCCGTAGCGGCGCGCCGCGCGCTCGGCGTACAAGGCAGGCAGCCGCGTCGGCTTCGGGTGCAGCGGGTAACCCGTGTCGCCCACGTCGAGCGCGCGCTGGAGCCGGCGGCGGATCGGCTCGGCCACCGGGTAGTCCATGTCCGCCACCCAGAGCGCGAGCACGTCGGGCGGGTACTCCTGCCACTTCTCGCCCGTACGCTGCCGCAGCACCGCCTCGGAGAGGCGGTCGAGCCGCGCGGGCGGATTGCGGAGCGCGGCTTCGACGCGCGCGAGCGTCTCGCTCGGATCCGGCAGCGCTTCCGTCAGACCCGCCTTCGCGAGGTAGCCGGGGAGGTCGCGGCGCAGCTCGGCGAGCGTCCAGTCGAGCGACTCGACCGCGAGGGGGAGCGCGGTGGTCTCGTCGCGCCCGTCCGGGTCGAGGTGCCAGTGCGCCTGGTGCGCGAAGCAATCGAAGCGCAGCAGCTCGGCTCCGCCTGCGGCGCGCGTGATGCGCAGGGTCGGGCCGCCCGCCGGTCCGGGGCTCCGGTGCTCGACTTCGAACCTCACGGGCCCGAGCGTGAAGACGTGGCCGTCCGACATGCGCGCAGTGTAGCCGGAGCGTCCCCATAGGCCGGGCACCACGGCGCGCTCCATCGCGGCGCGGTCGAGCCCGCCGCCGAGGAAGGCGTCGATCGCGACGCAGGCGGGCCCCGGCGCGCGCACCAGCGCGGCGGTGTCGACGCGCAGCAGCGTCACGTCCGCGCGCGCGGCGAGCGCGGTGCTCGCCTCGTCGAGCTGCGTGCGGGTGATCGCAGCGAGGCGCTCGGGCGGCAACGCGCCCGGGCCTTCGCCGCTGCGAGCGAGCAGCGCGTTCTGCGAGGCCACCACCGCCTCGAGCTCGCGCTCGGCCAGCAGCACCCGGTAGCGCGGCCCGACCGGCAACGCGGGCGCAAGCACGTGCACGAGCTTCACGGCGCTCCCGACCGCGCCGGCGACCCGCGCCGCCGCTGCCGGATCGCGGCCGAGCCGGCGCAGCGCCTCGTGCTCGAGGTAGCCGCGCGGGTTCGCGGCGTCGGGCGTACGGACGCCGTCGCTCAGGGCGGGGATGCCGCCGGCCGCGAGCAGCTGCATCAGGAGCGAGGTGCCCGAACGGGGCGCGCCCGTCACCACGGTCACGAATTCGCGCGCCATCCGGAAAAACGTAGCGGCGTCCCCCCGAATCGAGGGCGAATTCCTTCGTCCAAGCCGCCCGAACCGCTAGATTGCCCGCCCGAGCGCTCCGTATGACCGCACGGACCCTGAATCCGCTGGACCCCGCCTCGCTGCCGAAGCATTTCGAGGCGGCGGAGGCGGAGCGTCGGTGGGACGAGACGTGGCAGAAGAGCGGGGTCTACCACTGGGATCCGACCCGCCCGCGCTCCGAGACCTTCGTGGTGGACACGCCGCCGCTCACCGTCTCGGGCTCGCTCCACATCGGCCACGCCTTCAGCTTCAGCCAGACCGACATGGCGGCGCGCTTCCACCGCATGCGGGGCCGGAACGTCTTCTACCCGATGGGCTGGGACGACAACGGCGTTCCCACCGAGCGCCGGGTGCAGAACCTCTTCCACGTGCGCTGTGACCCCACCCTGCCGCGCGACCCGAGCCTCTCGCTCGAGCCGCTCGGGGAGAGGGCGCCCGAGCGGAAGGAGCCGCCGAAGGTCATCTCGCGGCCCGACTTCATCGACCTGTGCGCGCGCGTCACCGCCGAGGACGAGAAATCCTTCCGCGAGATCTGGCGGCGCATGGGCCTGTCGGTGGATTGGCGCACGGAGTACGCGACGATCGATCGCCGCTCGCGCCAGCTCGCGCAGCTCTCGTTCTGGGATCTTTTCCAGAAGGGCCACGTCTACGTGAGCGATGCGCCCTTCATGTGGGACGTGGACTTCCAGATGGCGGTGGCGCAGGCCGAGGTCGAGGATCGCGAGAAGCTGGGCGCCTACCACGACATCGCGTTCGGCGTCGAGGGCAGCGAGCGCTCGTTCGTGATCTCGACGACGCGGCCCGAGCTGCTCGCGGCCTGCGTGGGCGTGACGGCGCATCCCGACGACGCGCGCTACCGCGATCTCTTCGGCAAGCGCGCGATCACCCCGCTCTTCCGCGTGCCCGTCCCCATCTTCCCGAGCCCGAAGGCCGACCCCGAGAAGGGCACCGGCATCCTGATGGTGTGCACCTTCGGCGACGCCACCGACGTCGAGTGGTGGCGCGACGAGGGTCTCGCGCTGCGCCAGGTGCTCGGCCGGAACGGCCGGCTCGCGCCGGTCTCCTTCGGGAGCGAAGCCTTTCCGAGCCGCGACGCCGAGGCGGCGAACCGTTTCTATGCCGAGCTCGCGGGCAAGACGATCCCGCAGGCGCGCAGGCGCAGCGTCGAGCTGCTGCGCGACCCGGCCGGCGCCGCGACGGGCGCGAGCGCGCCGCTACAGCGCGAGCCGCGGCCGGTCCAGCACGCGGTGCGCTACTACGAGAAGGGCGACAGCCCGCTCGAGTTCCTGCCGACGCGCCAGTGGTTCGTGCGGCTGCTCGACAAGAAGGACGCGCTCCTCGCGAAGGGCGCCGAGATCGACTGGCACCCCGACCACATGCGGAAGCGCTTCGAGGACTGGACGCGCAACCTGGCCTACGACTGGTGCGTCTCGCGCCAGCGCTACTTCGGCGTGCCGATCCCCGTCTGGTATCCGCTCGGCGCCGGCGGCGCGCCCGACTACGCCCGGCCCGA
Organism: uncultured delta proteobacterium; assembly: GCA_963716895.1. Lineage (GTDB taxonomy): Bacteria > Myxococcota_A > UBA9160 > UBA9160 > UBA6930 > JBFIYM01. The sequence goes on along the minus strand of CAVQUJ010000005.1, from coordinate 754,206 downwards.
TCGTGGCCGCGCCCGAGACGCTGCCGGTGGACCCGATGACCGACGCGCCGCCCGGCTACGGCGAGGCGCAGCGCGGCAAGCCCGGCGGCTTCATCGGCGAAGCCGACATCTTCGACACCTGGTTCACCAGCTCGCTCACGCCGCAGATCGGCTCGGGCTGGCTGCTCGACCGCGAGCGGCACGCGCCGTCTCTTCCCCGGCGACCTGCGCCCGCAGAGCCACGAGATCATCCGCACCTGGGCCTTCTACACGATCGCGAAGGCGCTGCTCCACGAGAGCAGCGTGCCGTGGCGGCACGTCGCGGTCTCGGGCTGGATCCTCGATCCCGACCGCAAGAAGATGTCGAAGAGCCTCGGCAACGTGGTGACGCCGCTGCCGATCATCGAGCAGTTCGGCGCCGACACGGTGCGCTACTGGGCCGGCAGCGCGCGGCTCGGCGTGGACACGGCCTTCGACGAGAACGTGCTGCGCGTCGGCAAGCGCCTCGGGACCAAGCTCTGGAACGCGAGCAAGTTCGTGCTCACGCAGACGGGCCCGGCCGGGGCCGATCTCGGAGGAGCTCGACCGCGCCTTCGTCGCCGAGCTCGGCGGCGTTGGTCGCAGCGCGCCACGGACGACTTCGAGCGCTACGAGCACGCCGACGTGCTGAAGGCGGTGGAGAGCTTCTTCTGGACGCGCTTCACCGACACCACGCTCGAGCTGGTGAAGACGCGCGCCCGCGGCGACGAGGCTGCGGGCCGCGCCTCGGCGCTGGCGACGCTCCGCCTCGGCCTCGACGTGCTGCTGCGCCTCTTCGCGCCCTTCCTTCCGTACGTGACGGAGGAGATCTGGTCGTGGGCCTTCGCGGGCGAGCAGGAGCAGCCTTCGATCCACCGCGCGCCGTGGCCCGGCCCGGCGGACTTCGCCGGGGTGCCGGCGCCGGCCGACGCCGGCAGTCTCGACGTCGCGATCGCCGGCCTCGCCGCCATCAACAAGGCGAAGGCCGACGCGGAGGTGTCGATGGGGCGCGAGGTGGAGTCGCTCGCGCTCGCGGCGGCTCCGGCCACGCTCGAGCGGTTCGCCCGCGTCGCGGCGGACGTGTGGGCCGCCGCGCGCGTCCAGCGCTTCGTCCTGACCCCCGACCCCTCGCTCGAGGCCGGCGTCTTCCAGGTGCGCGAGGCTCGCTTCGCGCCGCGGGCCGAGGCAGGCTGAGCGACATGATCCAGCAGGCCATCGAACGGCTCGGCGCCGCCTCGACCCGCTTGGTGCTCGAGCTCGGGCGCATCGCGAGCTTCCTCGGCGTGGTGCTGCTCCAGATCGCGAAGCCGCCCTTCCGCTTCCGCCGGCTGGTCCGCGAGACCTACGACAGCGGCGTGCTCTCCTTCGCCCTCGTGTGCGCCTCGGGCCTCACCGTGGGCCTCGTGCTCGGGCTCCAGCTCCACAGCGTGCTGGTGCGGTTCGGGGCCGAAGAGAGCCTCGGCGCGGTGATCGGCCTGACGCTGATCCGCGAGCTCGGCCCGGTGCTGACCGGCCTGCTCGTCACGGGCCGCGCCGGCTCCGCGATGGCCACCGAGATCGCGGTGATGACGGCGACCGAGCAGATCGACGGGATGCGGACCATGGCGGTAGATCCGATGCACTTCGTCGTGGGCCCGAAGGCGCTCGCGCTCACGCTCGCGCTGCCGCTGCTCTCCTGCCTCTTCATCGTCTTCGCCATCTTCGGCGCGTATCTGGTCGGGGTGCAGCTCCTCGGCCTGGATGCGGGCGTCTACTTCTCCAGCATGGACGAGGCGGTGAACTTCCGCAGCGACGTGGTCGGCAGCCTGCTGAAGGCGCTCGTCTTCGGTTCCCTGATCGCGCTCGTCGCCACCTATCGGGGCTTCACCAGCGGCCGCAGCGCAGAGGCGGTCGGCCGCGCCACCACCTCCACCGTGGTCACCGCGTCGGTCTGTATCCTGCTCGCCGACTACGTCGTGACCTCGCTCTGGGAGTTCTAGGAGTTCCAGGCATGCAGACCTCACCGTCTCGCGATCTCGCCGTGGGCCTGTTCGTGCTGCTCGGCCTCGGCGCGATCGCCTACCTCTCGCTCCAGGTCGGCGGTCTCAACACCAGCGGCGGCCTCGAGCTCCACGCCACGTTCACGCAGATCGGCGGCCTCGCGGAGCGCTCGCCGGTGGTGATCTCGGGCGTGAAGGTGGGCAAGGTGACGAAGATCGAGCTGTCGGACGACCTGCGCGCCCGCGTCACGCTCGACGTGGACAAGGGCCTCCAGCTCCCGACCGACACGAGCGCCTCGATCCGCACCGCGGGCCTGCTCGGCAACCAGTTCATCGAGCTCGAGCCCGGCGCGGAGGAGCAGCTGCTCCAGGAAGGCAACGAGATCACGCTCACCGAGAGCGCGCTCAGCATCGAGAAGATCGTCGGCTCGCTGGTGCACAACGCGGGCCTCGGCGACTCGGAGGACACCGGCAAGTGAGGATGAATCGGATCCAGCTCGCGCTGCTGCTCGCCGCGCTCGCCTGCGCGAGCGCATGCTCCACCGCCGAAGGACCGGATCCGTGGCGCGGCTACAACGAGCCGGTATTCCACTTCAACGACGCGCTCGACCGCCATCTGCTCGGGCCCGTGGCGCGGGGCTGGGACTGGGTCGCCCCCAACTTCGTCCTCACCGGCGTCGATAACTTCTTCCGCAACCTCGACATGCCGCGCACGTTCGCGAACGACGTGCTCCAGGTGAAGCCCACGCACGCCGCGAACGACCTCTGGCGCTTCGTCCTGAACAGCTCGATCGGCGTCGCGGGCTTCGTGGACGTGGCCTCGATGCTCGGGCTCGACGACAACCGCGAGGACTTCGGCCAGACGCTCGGCTACTGGGGCACGCCGGCGGGCCCCTACTTCCTGGTGCCGGTGCTGCCGTTCCGCGCGACGGTGCGCGACTGGATCGCCTATCCCGTCGATGTCGCGTTCGACCCGACGCTGTGGATCGGCATGTTCGTGCTCCGCTACCTGTACGGCCCTGGCATCGTCGACGTGGTGAACCGCCGCGCGATCAACAACGAGCAGATCGAAGAGAACCGCCGCGAGGCGATCGATTGGTACGTCTTCGTGCGCGACGCCGCGCTCCAGAACCGCGAAGGCGCCGTACACGGCGACGCGAACGAGACCAAGAAGGCCGAGAAAGAGGAGGATCTCTATGACATCGAGGAGTAGCCGCCAGCTCGTGCTCGGGCTGGGTGTGGCCCTGGTGCTGTCCACGTCCCTGGCCGCCGCTGCGCCGGTGGACGAAGCGCGCACGACGATGCAGACCACCGTCACCGACGTGCTGAAGGTGCTCGACGACCACGCGCTCTCGCTCCAGGTGAAGCGCGACCGCATCCAGGCCATCGCCTTCGAGCGCTTCGACTTCCTCACCATGTCGAAGCTCGTGCTGAAGCGGGACTGGAAGAAGTTCGACGCCGAGCAGCAGAAGGAGTTCGTGACGGAGTTCCGCGAGCACCTCTCGGCGCGCTACGGCGAGAACCTCGGCAAGTACGACAGCGAGGACGTCGAGGTGACGGGCGCGCACGCCGAAACCAACGGCGACGTCACCGTGAAGACCGTGATCCGCGGCGGCAAGTACGACGGCACGCCGGTGGACTATCGGCTGCGCAATGGCTCCGGCTGGCAGGTGATCGACGTCGTGATCGAGAACGTGAGCCTGGTGTCGAGCTTCCGGACGCAGTTCGCCGACGTGCTCGCGAAGAGCGGGCCGACCGGCGTGCTCGCGAAGCTGAAGGAACGGAACGCCGCGCGCACGGCCGCGAAGAAGACGACCAGCTGATCCACGGGCGCTGCGACCCCGCCTTCGAGGCCGTCCGCGCGGCCTTCGCCGCCAACTTCGAGCAGGAAGGCGAAGGCGGCGCCGCCGCCTGCGTGAGCGCCGACGGGCGGATCGTGGCGGATCTCTGGGGCGGCCACGCCGATCTCGCCGGCGCGCGTCCCTGGCAGCGCGACACGCTCGTGAACGTGTTCTCGGCGGGCAAAGGCGTGCTCGCGATGCTGGCGCTCGCGTGCGTGGAGGTGGGCGCTCTCTCGCTCGACGCGCCCGTCGCCTCGCTCTGGCCGGAGTTCGCTGCGGCGGGCAAGGAGCGGATCCGCGTGCGTTCCCTGCTGGCCCATCGCGCGGGCCTGCCCGCGGTGCGCGAGCCGCTGGCCGAGACGGCGATGTACGACTGGGCGGGGATGTGCGGCGCGCTCGCGGCGGAGCGCCCGTACTGGGAGCCGGACTCTGCGCATGGCTACCACGTCAACACGTGGGGCTTCCTCGTGGGCGAGGTGTTGCAGCGCGCCGCCGGCGAGCCGCTCGAGCGCTTGTTGACGCGGCACCTCGGGGAGGCGCTCGGCGGGGACTTCCTGCTCGGCGTCGCCGCGAGCGAGCAGGCGCGCGTGGCGACCGTCGATCTCCCCGGGCGGTCGCCGCAGGGCTTCGCCGCGCTCGAAGCCGCCTTCCCGCCGACCGGCGACGCGGAGCGCGACGCCATGATCCGCGCCGCCTACTTCAATCCGCCCGGGCTGAGCGGCTTCGGCACGGTGAACACTCGCGCGTGGCGCGAGGCGGTGATCCCGTCCACGAACGCGCACTCCGATGCGCGTGCGCTGGCGCGCGCGTACGCGTGGTTCCTCGGGCGGAGCGCGGCGCTGCGCGAGGAAGCGACGTCCACGCACAGCGAGGGTGAGGATCGCGTGCTCGCCCGCCCTTCCCGCTTCGGCCTGGGCTTCCAGCTGCAGCGGCCGACGGGCTCGCTCGGCCCGAGCCCGCGCGCGTTCGGCCACTTCGGCCACGGCGGCTCCGTCGGCCTCGCCGACCCGGACGCGCGCGTCGCCTTCGCCTACGTCACGAACCGCCCGGGCCCGCGCTTCCGCTCTCCGCGCACCGACCGCCTGCTCGCAGCCGTGTACGCGTCGCTCTAGCTAGAGCTTCCGCCGCGCGCGTACGGCTGCGGCCAGCGAGTCGAAGAGCGGCAGCGTGGCCTCCCAGCCGATGCAGGCGTCGGTGATGCTGCGTCCGAACACCATCGAGCCGTCCGGCTTCCAGTCCTGGCGGCCGTCCTCGAGGAAGCTCTCGAGCATCACGCCGAACAACGCGCGGCTGCCGCGCGCCACCTGCGCCGCCACGTCGTCGGCGACCTGCGCCTGGCGCGCGTGGTCCTTGCTCGAGTTGCCGTGGCTGCAGTCGATCATCACGCGGCGCGGCAGCTTGGCCTTGTCGAGCTGCTCGCACACCGACGCGACGCTCTTCTCGTCGTAGTTCGGGCCGCGCGCGCCGCCGCGCAGGATCACGTGCGTGTCGGGGTTGCCGCGCGTCGCCACGATCGCCGCCACCCCCTGCTTCGTCACCGACAGGAAATGGTGCGGATTCGCCGCCGCGCGGATCGCGTCCACCGCGACCTGCACGTTGCCGTCCGTGGCGTTCTTGAAGCCGACGGGCATCGACAGGCCCGACGCCAGCTCGCGATGCACCTGGCTCTCGGTGGTGCGCGCGCCGATCGCTCCCCACGACACCAGATCGGCGATGAACTGCGGGCTGATCGGATCGAGGAACTCGCAGCCCACCGGCAGCCCCGCTTCGGCCAGCTCGAGCAGGAGCCTGCCGGCCGATCCGGAGCCCCTCGTTGATGGCGAAGCTCTCGTCGAGGTGCGGGTCGTTGATCAGGCCCTTCCAGCCCACCGTCGTGCGCGGCTTCTCGAAGTAGACCCGCATCACGATCAGTAGATCACCCGAGGCGCGCGCCGCCGCGTCGCGCAGCCGGCTCGCGTACTCGAGCGCCGCCGCCGGATCGTGGATCGAGCACGGGCCCACCACCACCACGAGGCGGTCGTCGTCGCCGCGCAGCACCGCCTGCAGGCGCTGGCGCCCCTCGGCCACCGTGCGCGAGCTCCGCTCGCCGAGCGGGAGCTCCTCCATCAGGATGGCCGGCGGGATCAGCGGCCGGAGGTTCTGGATCCGTAGGTCGTCGGTCTCGAAGATCATGAAGCGAGGGAGCTTAGAGGGAGGGCCCGGGCGGCGCCAAGCGGATGAAGTCTGCTCTGGTGTCGGCCGATACGCAGTCGGCATGTCGAATCCGCCGATCCCGCTGCTCGGGCGCATCGCCGTCCACCTCAAGCTGATCAGCGTGGAGCAGCTCGCCGAAGCCACGCGGATCCAGAGCAACGCCGGCGGCGAGAAGCGCCTCGGCGAGATCCTGGTCGAGCGCGGCCTCCTCACGCAGGCGCAGCTCGAGGTGGTGCTGCGCGCGCGCCAGCAGATGATCAACAAGCAACGCGCGAAGGAGGCCGCGGCCCAGGCGTTGCCGGAGCCCGAGGCCGGAGCCGCCACCGCCACCGTGAAGAGCGCTGACCGGCCGCGCAGCAAGCCCGGTTCCTCCGGGCGCGCAGCGAGCGGAGCGAGCGGAGCCAAAGTTGGCGGTTCCTCCGGGCGCGCAGCGAGCGAAGGAACAAGTTTGCTGGCGCTCCTGCGCCAGGGCGTCGAGCGCGGCGCGTCCGACATCCACATCCACGCGGGCAACCCGCTGCGGCTGCGCCTGCACGGCCGCTTCGAGCCGGTGAACGACCAGCCGATCGCGCCCGCCGCAGCGGAGAGCATCCTGCGCTCCGCCTTCACGCCCGCGCAGGCGCAACGCTTCGAAGAGCGCGGCGAGCTCGACTTCGCCTGGACGGTGCCGAACCTCGGCCGCTTCCGCGTGAACGTCTACCGCCAGCTGCACGGCATGGACGGCGTGTTCCGGTCCATTCCGGCGTGCGTGCCGACGCTCGAGGAGCTCGGCCTGCCGACCAGCTTGGCCCGCTTCACGAACTATCACCAGGGGCTCGTGCTGATCACCGGGCCCGCCAACTGCGGCAAGTCGTCGACGCTGGCGGCGCTGGTGGACCTGATCAACGAGGAGCGGCGCGAGCACATTCTCACGGTCGAGGATCCGATCGAGGTGCTCCACCCCCCGAAGCGCTGCGTGGTGAATCAGCGCACCGTGGGCCCGCACACAGGCTCGTTCGCGCGCGCGCTGCGCGCGGCGCTGCGCGAAGACCCGGACGTCATCGTCATCGGCGAGCTGCGCGACCTCGAGACGATCTCGCTCGCGCTGACCGCCGCCGAGACCGGCCACCTGGTGTTCGCGACCCTCCACACGAGCGGCGCCATCCGGACCTTGAACCGGATCGTGGGCGTGTTCCCGGCCGACCAGCAGGACCAGGTGCGCAGCATGGTGTCGGAGTCCGTACGAGCGGTGATCTCGCAGCGCCTGGTGCCCGCGGCGGACGGCAAGCGCCGGGTGCCGGCGCTCGAGCTGCTCGTGAACAACAAGGCGATCGGCAACATGATCCGCGAGAACAAGACCTTCCAGCTCGGCTCCGTGATGCAGATGGGCGCCGCGCAGGGCATGTGTCTGCTCGACGACTCGCTCGCGAAGCTCGTGAAGGAAAAGGTGGTCACGAAGGAAGAAGCGCTGCGGCACTGCGAAGACCCGCGGAGGATCCCGTAACGTGGCGGAGCTCGACAAACTGCTGCGCCATCTGAAGGATCAGGGCGGCTCCGATCTGCACCTCGCCGCAGGCATGGAGCCGCGTGTGCGCGTGCGGGGCGAGCTGGTGCCGGTGCCCGACTGGGGCCCGCTCGACGACGCGAAGGTGCGCGGGCTGCTGCAGCCGGTCGCCTCCGAGCGCCACTGGAAGGAGTGGGTCGAGACGCGCGACGTGGACTTCGCGTACGGCCTCGAAGGCGTAGCGCGCTTCCGCGCCAACTACTTCGTGCAGGAGCACGGCGCGGGCGCGGTGTTCCGGATGATCCCCGAGCAGATCGTCTCGCTCGACACGCTGGCGCTGCCGCCGTCGATCGCGAAGCTCGCCGAGCTGCGCGCGGGGCTGGTGCTCGTCACCGGCCCGACCGGATCCGGCAAGTCCACCACGCTCGCGGCCGTGATCGACAGGATCAACCGCGAGCACTCGCGGCACGTGGTGACGATCGAAGACCCCGTCGAGTTCGTCCACACCAACGTGCGTTCGGTGCTCTCGCACCGCGAGGTGGGGATGCACACGCAGGGCTTCGCGGAAGCGCTGCGCGCCGCGGTGCGCCAGGACGCCGACGTGGTGCTGGTGGGCGAGATGCGCGATCGCGACACGATCTCGATGGCCCTGGCCGCCGCCGAGATGGGCCTGCTCGTGTTCGGCACGCTCCACACGAGCGGCGCGGCCAAGACCATCGACCGCATCGTGGACGCCTTCCCGGCTTCCGAGCAGAGCCAGGTGCGGCTCAGCCTGTCGGAGTCGCTCGCCGCGGTGGTGTCGCAGCTGCTCCTGCCGGGCAAGGACGGCAAGGGGCGGGTGGCCGCGAACGAGATCCTGCTGCGCACCCAGGGCCTGCCGAACCTGATCCGCGAGGGCAACACGGCCATGATCAATTCGCTGATCCAGTCGGGCCGCAAGGACGGCATGCAGACGATGGACGACTCGCTGTTCGCGCTGGTGCAGGCCGGCCGCGTGGACCCGCGCGAGGCCTATCGCAAGGCCGCCGACAAGGCGCGCTTCGAGAGCATGGTCCCGCCCGAGTAGGCGACGGAGAGGGAGCGTCCCGTCATTGACGGACGTGGACGCCGAGCCCGGGCTGGTAGCCGGCGGGCGTCTGGAAGCGCTCGGGGCCGAACGACTTCGGTACGGCACTGACGATGCGCGACTCGGTGGGCACGGCGTCCTTCGGCCAGGCGCGCACGCGCAGCGGGACGCCCTGCACCCGCTCGACCAGCACCAGCGCGTCGAGCCCCTCGCCCGTGAGCGAGCGCGGCAGCAGGTCACCCACCTCCGCCAGGAACGCGGCGAGCTCGCGCGCCGGCGCCAGCGTTTCGGGGGTGACGCCCGCGGCGCCGCGCGGGCCCTCGCACACCTCGGCGAGGCGCACGCCGTCGCGGAACGCGTCGAGCAGCCGGCACGCGACGCCCGTCACCTGCGCGCTCTTGCCGGTGCTGCGCAGCTCCACCTTCGCCGGCGGCGCGCCCACCCAGCGCTCCACCGCCTCGCGCGGGCCCGCGGGCAGGCCCTCGATCCCACCGCGGATCCCCTCGGCCGTCGCGCGGTCGATGCGGAAGACGCTCTTCTCGCGATGATCGAGGATCTGGAGCACGCCCGTCTCGCTGCTCCAGAGCGCACCGTGGCGGCCGTCGCCCCACTCGGCGTGGAGCTGTCGCCCTTGCACCTCGACCACGCTGCGCTGTGGCTTCACGTTGGCCGCCGCACCGGCCTTGCGCGTCTCGATCGTGAGCTCGGTACCGGCCAGCGCGGGCCCTGCGACGAGCAGCCAGCAGAGGACCCAGAAGAACCGCGTCATTCCGCCTCCAGCGCGAGGCGCGAGAGGCAGCCCCCGTCGTGATGCATCCAGCAGCTCGCGTCCTCGGCGTGCGGCTCCGTGCGGAACGAGCGCACCTCCGAGGTTCCGCCCCGCTCGTAGGCCTGGCGCAGGCGCTCCTGGATCCTCGTGTCGCGCCCACCGAGCAGCGCGGTCATGCCGCAGGTCTGGTCGAAGCGCGCTGCGAACCCCGTGCGCCGGCGCTCGAGGAACAGGAAGCGGCCCCCGTGATCACGCACCACCCGGCGGATACGCGAGGGCGGCCGGACGGCGGTGATCGGAAGCCCGATCCGCCCGCCCGGCGCCACGGCCTCGAGCCAGCGCGGCTGGGGATGCGTCACGCCCCCGTGCACCCACACCACGTCCACCGCTTCCCGCGGCTCCTTCGTGCCGTCGGCGTGCCGCACTTCGACGTGCGGCCAGCGGCGCAGGTTGTGGCGCGCGCGTTCGCACAGCTCGGGGTCGAGCTCCACCGCGATCACGCGGCCGCGCGGCCCGACGATCTCGGCGAGGATCGCGCTGTAGTAGCCGACCGCGCAGCCGATGTGCGCGACCGTCTCGCCTTCCCGGAGGGCGAGCCGATCGAACACGCGCGCCAGGAGACCCGGCGCGCCGTTGTTCAACACGCGCGAGGCGTCGATCGCGACCGCCATGTCGTGATAGAGGCGGCGCGGGTCGGCGTCGGGCGTCGAGCGATAGCCCGACTCGTCGGCGAGCACGAGCCACGGCCCGGGCACCAGGAAGTCTTCGCGCGGCACCGTGGCGAAGGCATCGACGACGCGCGGCGACTGGATGCCGCGCTCGGCCGCGAGCTTCGTGGCGAAGGCTCGTCTCACCCCGGCGAGGTCCGTCATGCGTCGCGCTCGTCGAGCAGCGCTTCGTAGCCCTCCCGCCACGTGGGGTAGCGGAAGCGGAAACCCGAGGCGAGCAAGCGTGCGTTCCGGCAGCGCTTGCTGCCGCGCGCGCGGCGCGAGGAGCTCGGCGCGACGCCGGGCGCCTCCGCCGGCGTGACGCCGAGCCGGCGCGCGAGCCACGCGAGCACCTCGGCTTCCGTCGCCGGCTCGCAGTCCACGCCGACGTAACACGGCTCGGCGGTCGGCAGGAGCGCGAGGTGCAGGAGCGCTGCGGCTGCGTCGTCGCGGTGGATGCGATTGGTGAACGCCGGCCCGCCCGGCACACCGCTGCGCGCCCGCTCGAGCAGCGAGGTGCGGCCCGGCCCGTAGATGCCACCGAGCCGCAGCACGGTGCCGGGAAACGGCGCGCCATGCACGAGCGCCTCGCCTTCGAGCAGGCGGCGGCCGGCGAAGTCGGTGCGGCTCCGCCGGCGACGACTCGTCCACCCACTCTCCGCCCGACTGACCGTAGACCGCGGTGCTCGAGGTGAAGAGCAGCCGCCGCGGCGGCGCTTCGGCGCGCGCGAGGCGCTCGACCAGCCGAGCCACACCCTCGGCGTAGGCGAGGTCGTACGCCGCGTCGCTGCGCTCGTCCGCCGCGGCGGTGTAGAAGACGAGCTCGGCGGGCGGCAGCGCGTCGAGCGCGCCGGCCGCCGTCAGATCCGCGCGGAACGCGCGCGCGCCCGGCGGCGGCGAGGCCGCACTGCGCCGCAGCACGACGACGTCGTCGCCACGCGCCACGAGCGCGCGAGCGAGCGCTTCGCCCACGTAGCCCGCGCCTGCGATCAGGGCTCTCAACCGCGTGAGGCCCGCGAGAAGTGATGCAGCACGACGCCTGAAGCCGTCGCCACGTTGAGCGAGTCCACGTCGGGCGCGGTCGGCACCGTGATCTCGAAGTCCGCCGCGGCGCGCGCCGCGCGCGTGAGACCCGCGCCCTCGGTGCCGAACAGCAGCACCACGCGCTCGGGCAGCGGCCGCGCGCTACCGAAGCTGCGCAGGTCGAGTGCGCCCGGCTGCGCCACGCAGGCGAGCACGAGGAAGCCCTCGGCCCGGAGCTTGCCGAGCGCGTCGGGCCACGGCTCGGCGCGCGCGAAGGGCACGGCCAGCGTCGCGGCCATCGACACGCGCACCGACTTCCGGAACAGCGGATGCGCGCCGCCCGGCGCCAGCAGCACCGCGTCGGCGCCGAAGGCGAGCGCATTCCGGAACACGCTGCCGACGTTGGCGGGGTCCGTGAGCTGCTCGAGTCCGACCACGAGCCCGCGGCCGGCGGCCGCAGCGCGCGCGACCTCCGCGAGCGACGGCTCGGGGCCGCGCTCGGCGAGCGCGAGGCAGCCCTGATGCACGTGATACCCGGCGACCTCGCAGAGCAGCGCGTGCTCCGCGAGCAACACGGGAGGCGGAGCCGCGAGCGGCGCCAGCGCATCCGCCAGGTCGGCGAGCGCGGCCTCCGTCACGAGCAGCGAGCGCACCGGGAAGCGGCCGCTCGCGAGCAGGCGCCGCACCACGTGGCGGCTCTCGGCTACGAAGCAGCCCTGCTCGTCGAGCAGCCGGCCCTCGCGCAGGTCGCGGTACGGCGCGACACGGGGGTCGTCGAGGGCCTCGATGCGAAGCGCCGTCATGCGGGCGGGGACACGCAGCGGTTCGCGAGCCGGCCGAGCCCTTCGATCTCCGTCTCGACGAGCTGGCCCGCCGCGAGGTACACCGGCGGCTGGCGCACCGAGCCCACGCCCGCCGGCGTGCCGGTGAAGATCAGGTCGCCGGGCTCGAGCGCGCAGTGCTGCGAGAGATACGCCACGAGCTCCGGCACCGCGAAGACCATCTCGCGCGTGCGGCTGGCCTGCACCTCCGCGCCGTCGACCCAGCACGCGATCGCGAGGTCGAGCGGGTCGCGCACGTGGTCGAGCGTGGTGAGCCAGGGCCCGATCGGGCCGAAGCCCGCGAGCGACTTGCCGAGCGAGAACTGCGGCGGCTTGTCCTGGAACTGGAGGCGGCGGTCGGTCACGTCCTGTCCGACGCAGTAGCCCGCCACATGTTCGAGGGCGCGGGCCTCCGAGACGTTCCGGGCGGCGCGCCCGATCGCGACGACGAGCTCCGCCTCGAAGTCGACGCGATTCGACGAGAGCGCGATGTCGTCGGCCGGCCCCGCGAGGCAGCTCGGGAACTTGGTGAAGACCATGGGGGCCTTCGGCAGCTCGAGCTTCGCCTCGGCGGCGTGGTCCCTGTAGTTGAGGCCGATCGCGAACACTTTGGTCGGGCGCGGCACGCATGGGCCGAGCGCGTGCGGAACGAGCGGTTCAGCGAAGGTGACGCGCGCCCCAGCCGCCCAGTCGCACAGGGAGTCGAACGCGGCGAGCGCCTGCATCGGGTCGGGGCCGAAGCGGCCGCCGGAGGCGGTCGCGAGATCGGCTGCCCGGCCCGCCTCGTCCACGAGCTGCACGCGCCCCGCGTGATTGGCCAGCCGCATTACCGCGGACGCTAGCTCCCGAGGTGCTTCAGCACGTGCTCCACCTCGCCTGCGGAGCCGAGCACCACCGGCGTGCGCTGGTGGAGCTTCGTGGCGGGCACGTCGAGCAGCGGGCCCCGGCCCGTGGATGCCGCGCCGCCCGCCTGCTCCATCAGGAACGCCATCGGGCTGGCCTCGTAGAGCAGGCGCAGCTTGCCCTCGGGCGCCTTCTTCGTGCCCGGGTAGAGGAACACGCCGCCCTTCAGCAGCGTGCGATGCACGTCGGCCACCATCGAGCCGATGTAGCGCGCGCCGTAGCCCGACGCGTGGGCAAAGGCGAGGTAGCTCTTGAGCCCGTCCTCGAAATCGTTCACGTAGGCCTCGTTGAGCGAATACGTCTTGCTCGTGGCGGGCACGCGCAGCGCGTCCTTCACCAGCACGAAGTCGCCGAGCAGCGGGTCCTGCACGTACATCGACACGCCGCGGCCGAGCGAGAGCACGAGCACCACCGACGAGCCGTAGAGGATGTAGCCGGCGGCCACCTGCTTGCGGCCGGCCTGCACCGCCGACTGCTCGATCTCGGCGTCCGGCCGGTCGTGGCGCTGCACGCTGAAGATCGTGCCGACGCTCACGGCCACGTCGATGTTGGAGGAGCCGTCGAGCGGATCGGCGAGCACGCAGTACGCCGCGCCCTCCGCGCGCGTGCGCAGCACGATCGCGCCGTCCTGCTCCTCGGAGGCGTACACCGCCACGGCGGGACACGCGCGCAGGCACTCGAGCAGCAGCTGGTCCGAGAGCACGTCGAGCTTCTGCTGCGCCTCGCCCTGCACGTTCACCGCGCCGGCCTCGCCGATCACGTCGTCGATCCGGGCCCGCCGCACCCGATGGGCGATGGCCTTGCCGGCCAGGGCGATGGCTTCGATCACGTCCACCAGCGCGCCCACGTCCTTCTGGGCGCGGAGGTGGCGGCCGAGGGTCAGCAGGTTGTCGTTCATGGGGATTCCTCGCGATGAGCTGCCCGTGGGTGAGCCGGGCGGGGCGCAGCGTAACGGACGAAGAAGGGTAGGAGCGACGATCCCCACGGGGGAAATCGGCCGGAATTTGTGGTCGCTCCCTGTTGCGCCACGCCTGACTCTGGTAAGCCCTCTGCAATCGCGGCGCGTCCACGGACGGACGACGCGATCCCGGACCGAGCCCAGAACCGAGCCGTCGGCGGGACCTGCGGACTTCTCGCCCCGCCGGCGAGCCAGCACCGGGTCGGTCCATGCGGGAGAACACTGCTTGGACGAGGAAACGCCGGGCCGCCCCCGCCGTCGCAGCCGACGGCGCAAGGAAGAAGCGCCCATCCCCGAAATCGCCGAGGCGGGCAACGGCGCCGACGCCGAGCTCGCGGCCGACGAGCTGCCGGAGGGCGCGGTCACCGGTGGCGAAGCCACCCCGATCGACGAGGAGACGCTCGAGGCGATCCGCCGCGAGGTGGCCGCCGACCGGGCCAGCGAGGACGAGCTGTTCGAGCTGGCCGCCTCACTCCCCCAGGAGGAGGACGAGGCGGTCGAGGACGAGGGCTGGCTCGCGGCGGGCCCGGTCTTCGACGGCCCGGTTCCGCTCGATACGCCCGAGCAGCGCCAGCACGCGATGGAGAAGGCCGGCGCGCGGCTCGGCATCACCTCCCTCTACCCGGAGCAGCACGAGGTGCTCGACGCGAGCCTCCGCGGCGAAGACGTGCTGATGGTGCTGCCGACCGGCTTCGGCAAGTCGGCCTGTTACCAGATCCCGTCGATGATCCTGCCGAAGCCGGTGCTGGTCATCTCGCCGCTGCTCGCGCTGATGCGCGACCAGTACGAGAAGCTCCAGCGCCGCTCCGTGCCCTGCATCAAGCTCGACGGCACCGTGCGCGGCAAGGCGCGCACCGACGCGCTCGCGCAGATCGCGAAGGGCGAGCGCGTGCTGGTCATGACCACGCCCGAGACGCTCGGGGCGCCGGACGCGATGGCGGCGCTCGCGAAGGGCGGCATCTCGCTGGCCGCCGTGGACGAAGCGCACTGCATCTCGGAGTGGGGCTACGACTTCCGCCCCGCCTACCTCCAGATCGGCGAGCGGCTGAAGCTCGCTCGGCGCACCGCCGGTGCTGGCGCTCACGGCCACGGCCACCGAGAAGGTGCGGCTCGCGATCCAGCGCTTCGTCGGCATGCGGAAGCCGCGCATCGTCGCGACCTCGCCGCACCGCTCGAACCTGGCCTTCGACGTGCTGCACTGCTCGAGCGGCGCGCGGCTGCGCGCGCTGGTGCGGCTGGCGCTGCGCGTGCGGCGGCCCGGCATCATCTACTGCTCGACGACGCGCGACGTGGACGAGATCTACACCGTGCTCCAGCGCTTCGGCGTCCCGTCGTACCGGTATCACGGCAAGATGAACCCGCACCGAGCGCTCGAAGAGCCAGGACGGCTTCATGGCGCGCGGCCGGCGCACCGTGATGGTCGCGACCAACGCCTTCGGCCTCGGCATCGACAAGGCCGACATCCGCTACGTGATGCACTACCAGTCGCCGGCCTCGCTCGAGCAGTACGTGCAGGAGGCGGGGCGCGGCGGCCGCGACGGGCGGCGCGCCAACTGCATCATGCTCTACTCGGGGGACGACCGCGCCATCCACGAGGCGCTCCTGTCGCGGAGCCGCGTGCGGCCCGAGCAGCTGTTTCGGCTCGGCTCGGCGCTCGCGGCCTGGTCGGCCGAGGAGAAGGTGCCGAGCGTCGCCGCGCTCGCGCTCTCGGCCGAGCTCGGCGCGCGCACCACCACCGCGCTGCTCGCGCTGCTCGAGGAAGCGGAGCTCGTGAAGTGGGACGTGAACGAGGTGCACGTGGTGGTGCCGGCCGACGAGATCGAGGCGCGCTCGCGCGTGCTGGCCGGCCAGTTCGAGACGCTGCGCACGCAGGACGCGCGCCGGCTCGACGCGGTCTCGGAGTACGCGCACGGCCCGAGCTGTCGCGCCATGTACCTGCGCGAGTACTTCGGCGAGGAGCAGGCGCAGCCCTGCGGCATGTGTGATCGCTGCCGCGGCCAGGAGGACCGGCCGAACAGCTTCTGGGAGCCGCTGGCGCCGCCGAAGGGCGAAGAGCGCCGGCGCGGACGGCGCGGGCGCAACGTGCGCGGTGGCCGCAACGGCGGCGCGCGACGGCCCCGCGGTGGGCGTCATCGCCATCGCGGTCCGCGGCCCGCCCAGCCGCAAGACGCCGGCCATGGCGCCGGCGCGTCACCGGCAAGCGCGGAGCCGCGTCCGCACCCGCTGCACGCGCAGGGGGATGGCGACGGCCAGGGTCGCCGCCGCGGGCGCCGGCGCGGCCGCCGGCGCGGCGGTCGCGGTCGCCGCGGACGGCGCGGACCGCACGGAGGCTTCTCGCCCGAGCCGCAGGGCTCACCCGAGCCTCCGGCCGGCGGGCCGAGCGAGTAGTTGCCGCCACCGGAGTTTGCGCTTCGCCATCTGAAGCGGCGGCAATTCCGCGCTTTCCGCGCTCTCGGCGCAGCAGACGGCTCGAGAGCGCTGGCACGGGCCTTGCTCCAGGGATGCCTTGGATCGGTTCCGCACCCTGGAGGATGAAAACATGAAGCGATGGACCCTCGCAGCTCTCGCCGCTGCGTCACTCCTTTCCGCGACCGCGATCGCCAACACCCAGCTCTCGCAGGTCGAGACCCCTTCGAACACCACCCGCGCGAACGCGACGCACTGGCGCACGGCCCCGGCGAACTCGCGCGAGAAGGTCGGCGAGTACGTCCCCTCGGTGAACTACGTGATCGAGGGCCAGACCGTCGGGGTCTCCGTCATCCCGAGCTTCTGAACGAACTGCCATCGAGCAGAGCGGGCCGGCTGCAGCGCATGGCAGCCGGCCCGCACGTCTTTTGGACGCCGCAACCGGCCACGAGGAAGGGAGCCGCCGGATGCGGGCGGCGTGGTCTCAAGCGTCGCGCAGCTCCGGGATGACCTCCTTCGCGAGCCGCTCGATCGGCGTGATCTCGTGCGACGTTGGGCAGGTTCACGATCGCCTGCTGGACGCCGACCCGCGCGAGCTCGCGGCACTGCCGGATCACGTCGGCGGTCGTCTGCTTTCCCGGCGCGAGGTGCACGGTGCCGAGCGTGGTGCGCTCGATCGAGTCGAAGTCGCGGCCGAGCTCGTCGCAGTGGCGGCGGAGCACGTCGAGCTTCCGGCCGACCTCCGTCGGCGCCCGCGTAGGCGAACAGGTTGCAGGCGTCGGCGTAGTGCGCGACGAGGCGCAGCGTCTTCTTCTCGCCCATGCCGCCGATCAGGATCGGCGGATGCGGCGCGCGAGCGGCTGCGGCACGCAGAGCGTCTCGGCCAGCGCGTAGTGCTTGCCCTCGAAGGGCGCGACCTCGCCCCGACCACATCTGCTTCGCGATGCGCAGCGTCTCCTCGAGCCGCTCGAAGCGCTCGCGCGAGCGGCGGGAACGGCACGCCGAGGCCGCGGTGCTCGCGCTCGAACCAGGCGGCGCCGATGCCGAGCATCGCGCGGCCGCCCGAGAGCACGTCGAGCGTCGTCACCGTCTTCACGAGCACGCCCGGATGGCGATACGTGACGCCGGTGACCATCGTGCCGAGCCGCACGCGCTCGCGTCACGCGCCGCGAGGTACGAGAGCGCGGTGTAGCCCTCGAGCATGTCGGTCTCGGCCGGGCCCACCGGCGGGATCTGGAAGAAGTGGTCCATCACCCAGACGCTCGCGAAGCCGCCCTCGTCGGCGGCGCGCGGCGATCGCTGCGCAGCGTCTCCGCCAACGCCGCGGGTCCCGACGGCCAGCGTGAAGTTCGGAATCTGCAAACCGAGTCGCATGCGCTCGCCTCCTGCTTCGGCGTATTCTGCCCCGATGGCCGGCGCCGAGCGACTCGACCCTCGGTACGGCTGGTACCTGGCCGCGGCGGCGACGTGGTTCAGCGGCATCGGCCTCCAGCAGGTGATGCTCCCCTGGCTGGTGGTGGGCGAGCTGCGCGCGAGCGCGCAGTGGACCGGCACCGTGCAGATGGCGAGCATGCTGCCGAGCCTGTTCCTGCTGCTGGTGGGCGGCGCGGTGGCCGACCGCCGCGACCCGCGCCGTCTGCTCACGCTGCTCCACGGCCTCGCCGCGCTGCCTGCCCTCGCGCTCGGCCTCGCGATCGCCAACGGGCGCCTCTCGATCCCGATCGTGATCGCGTGCGCGATGGCGATCGGATCGCTCAACGCCTTCTCGAACCCCGCGCGCGACAGCCTGCTCTCGCAGGTGGCCGGGCGCGATGTGATGCGGGCGGTGACGGGCCTGACCATCGCGCAGTTCGCCTCGCAGGGCGTCGGCATGCTCGCGGCGGGCTCCGCGCGCTGGGTCGGCACGGCGCCCGTGCTGGTCGCGCAGGCCGCGGCCGTGGCGTTCGGCGCGGGGCTGATGCGCCGGGTGCCGGCCCGCACGAGCCCGCTCGCGAGCCATGCGGCGGCCGGGGAAGTGCTCGCGGGCCTGCGCTTCGTGCTCGGCTCGCGGCTGCGGGTGGTGCTCGTGCTCACCTGCGGCATCGGCTTCCTCTTCAGCGCCTCGTACAACGTGGTGCTGCCCGTGCTGGTGCGCGACGTCTACGGCGGCGACGTGCAGGACGTCTCGCTGGTGATGCTGACGTTCCCCGCCGGCACCATCGCAGGCTCTTTCGTGCTGCTCTCGCGCGGCGGGATTCGCCGCAAGGGGCGCGCGCTGCTGCTCTCGCTCGCGCTCGCGGCGGCGAGCGTGATCGGCTGCGGCCTCGGCCTGCCTTTCCCCTGCGTCGTCGGCGCCGGCCTGGTCTGGGGCCTCGCCGGCGCCGTGTTCCTGAACATGGGCCGCACGCTGTTCCAGGTGCGCGCGCCGGAGGCCGAGCGCGGGCGCGTGCTCGCGGTGAACCAGCTCGGCTTCATGGCGGCGGGGCCGCTCGGCGCCCTGCTCTCGGGCTTCGTCGCCGCCGAGCTCGGCCCGCGCACGGCGCTGGTCGCCTTCGGCGCGGGAATGCTCGCGCTGGTCGGCGTGGTTACGCTGGCGAGCGACGTCGCTCGGATGGAATGAGGAGAACCGCGTGAGCTGGAAGAACAAGACGATCGTGGTGACGGGGGCGACGTCCGGCATCGGCCGCGCCACCGCCGTTGGGCTCGCGCGGCTCGACTCGCGGCTGATCCTCGTCGGCCGCGACGCGGGCCGCGCCGAGGAGACCGTCGCGGAGATCCGCAAGGCGACCGGCCGCAAGGACGTCGAGATCGTGCGCGGCGACTTCGCGCGCCAGGCCGAGGTGCGGCGCGTGGCCGACGAGCTGCTCGCCCGCACCGACAAGATCGACGTCCTCGTGAACAACGCGGGCGTCACGATGATGAAGCGCACCACGACGCCCGACGGCTTCGAGACCACCTTCGCGGTGAACCATCTCGGCTACTTCCTGCTCACGGGTCTGCTGCTGCCGCGCCTCCGCGCCGCAGCGCCGGGCGCGCGCATCGTGAACGTGGCTTCGGATGCGCACCGCTGGGGGGTGCTCGACCTGGCCGACCTCCAGAACGAGCGCGAGTACAAGGCCATGAAGGTCTACGGGCAGTCGAAGACCGCGAACATCCTCTTCACCCGCGAGCTGGCGCGACGCCTCGAGGGCAGCGGCGTCACGGTCAACGCGCTCCACCCGGGCGCCGTCGCGACGCGGCTCGGGCGCGGCAGCGGGCCGCTCTTCGATCTGCTCCAGCGCGTGATCAGCGTCTTCATGAAGAGCCCCGAGCAGGGCGCGGAGACCTCGATCTTCCTCGCGAGCGACCCCGGGCTCGAGGGCGTGAACGGCCGCTACTTCGCGAACCGGAAGGAGAAGGAGCCCCAGCCGCACGCCAGCGACCCCGCGCTCGCGCGGCAGCTCTGGGGGATCAGCGAAGGCCTGACTGGCTTCCAGTACCCGGTCTGACTCCCCGAGGGGTTCCGGGCTCGCAGCGGTTGACGTCACCTCCGACGTCGGCGATAACACTCCATCCGCATAGATAGATGGAGCCAATCATGTCCCTCGGCCAGATTCCCGCCTTCAAGGTCAAGGATCTCTCCCTGCACGAGCTCGGCCGGAAGGAGATCCGGCTCGCGGAGCACGAGATGCCCGGGCTGATGGCGCTCCGCGCGCGCCATCGCGCGAAGAAGCCGCTCGACGGCGTCCGGATCATGGGCAGCCTGCACATGACCGTGCAGACCGCGGTGCTGATCGAGACGCTCGTCGATCTCGGCGCCGACGTGCGCTGGGTGTCGTGCAACATCTTCTCGACCCAGGACCCGGCCGCGGCCGCCGTCGTGGTCGGCCGCGAGGGCACGCCCGACGATCCGCGCGGCACGCCCGTCTTCGCCTGGAAGGGCGAGACGCTCGAGGAGTACTGGTGGTGCACGGCCGCGGCGCTGCTCTGGCCCGACGGCGGCGGCCCCGACCAGATCGTGGACGACGGCGGCGACGCCACGCTGCTCGTGCACAAGGGCCTCGAGTTCGAGAAGGCCGGGCGGATCCCCGCCTTCGACGAGAAGAAGGATCCCGAGGAGTGGGGTTACGTGCTGGCGCTGCTGCGCGCGATGCAGAAGAGCCATCCCGGCCTCTGGGGCAAGCTGGCGCCGAGGATCCGGGGCGTCTCGGAGGAGACCACCACGGGCGTGCATCGCCTGTATCAGATGGAGAAGGCGGGCACGCTGCTCTTCCCCGCGATCAACGTGAACGACTCCGTCACGAAGTCGAAGTTCGACAACATCTACGGCTGCCGGCACTCGCTGCCCGACGGGCTCATGCGCGCCACGGACGTGATGCTCGGCGGCAAGGTGGCCGTGGTCGCCGGCTTCGGCGAGGTCGGCAAGGGCTGCGCGCAGGCGCTGCGCGGCCAGGGCTGCCGCGTGATCGTCACCGAGATCGACCCGATCTGCGCGCTGCAGGCGGCGATGGAGGGCTACCAGGTCACCACGCTCGACGAAGTCCTCGAGACCGCGGACATCTTCGTGACCGCTACCGGCAACGCGCACGTGATCGCGGCCGAGGACATGGCGCGCATGAAGGACAAGGCCATCGTCGGCAACATCGGCCACTTCGACAACGAGATCGACATGGCGGGCCTCAAGGCGGTGCCCGGCATCCAGCGCATCCAGATCAAGCCGCAGTACGACGAGTGGGTGTTCCCGGGCGGCAAGAGCATCCTGGTGCTCGCCGAGGGTCGGCTCCTCAATCTCGGCTGCGCCACCGGCCATCCGAGCTTCGTGATGTCCGCGTCGTTCACCAACCAGGTGCTCGCGCAGCTCGACCTCGTGGAGAAGGCCAAGCGCTACGAGAAGAAGGTCTACGTGCTGTCCAAGCACCTCGACGAGGAGGTGGCGCGGCTCCACCTCGACCACCTCGGCGTGAAGCTCACACAGCTCACGCCCGCCCAGTCCGAGTACCTGGGCATCCCCGTCGACGGCCCCTACAAGCCGGAGCACTACCGCTACTAAAGCCCCCTGCGCGGCTGGCCGATCCACCTCGGGTGGTGCCCCCCTTCCGCATCCAGGCTCTCGGCCGCCTTGCAGTGGTGCTCGCGGCTGCGTTCGGCGCTGCCTGCTCGTCGCCGGCCGCCGCGCCGCAGGCCCCCGTGCCCACCGCGATCCTCGATCTCGCGCACGTCGGCACGCTCGGCATCCTCGACTTCGGCACGCGGGGCGACCCCGCGCTCGAGTCGGTCGCGCGCCAGCAGTTCCTCGCGACGCTGCGCGCCGCGCAGCCGGAGGCGTCGGTGCGCGAGCTCGGCGCGCCCGCGCATGTGCTCGCGAGCGTGGGCGGCGCCGTCCTCGACGCCGAGACGATTCGCGCGATCGGCCAGCGCTACCAGCTCGACGCATTGCTCGTCGCCGACCTCCAAGCCGACGAGATGGATCCCTTCCTGTTCATGCGGCAGGCGCGCGCGGCGACCGGCGCGGTCGAGATCGGAGGCGCGCTCGACGCGCGAATCTTCGAGACCCGCGGTGGCGCCCTCATCTGGAGCACGAGCGCGGCCGGGCGCCATCCGATCACGCGCGTCCGCATCAGCGCCTGGGGCGTCAAGAGCGTGGACGCGGACCACCTGCAAGAGGTCCGCCTCGCGCTGGTGAAGGACCTGGTGGCGCAGGCCACCGCCGACTTCCAGCGGCGCGCGCCGAGCCCGATCGCCGGCCGCTAGGAGAGAAGGAACTCGAGGATTCGCGCCGTCTGATCGAGGATCAAGTGACCGGCCTCGGGCAGGAGACACACCGATGCGCGCGGCACGGCGCGCTCCAGCCGGCGCACGGTATCGGCGGAGTCGAGCATCGCGTCGCGCCCGCCGACGATCAGCAGCACCGGCATCGTCAGCCGCCGGAGAGCCTCGTCGTCGAACACCGGCAGCTTGTCGCGGCGAGGCCGGAAGTGCTCGAAAATGAGCGACACGAAGTCCGCCATCGCCCGATCGGCTGGCGTCGCGCTTTCGGGTACAGGGCCGAGCGCCATCTCCATTGCTTTGCGTCGCCCCCATCGACCGAGCATGAGCAAAGGGATGACCTTGAAGAGAAAGCTCACCCTCTGCTTGCCCACGCCGCTCGGGCAGACGAGCGCGAGGCTCTCCACTCGCTCGGGTCGGCGCGTCGCATAGTCGAGCGAAAGCCATCCGCCGAGCGACACGCCGACGATCGACGCACGCGAGAGCGAGAGCGCCTGCATCACGTCGTCCAGCCACCGCGCGTAGGCTCCGGATGAAAGGGGCGGACGTGATGGCGCGCTCGAGCCGGGCTCGCCGATCATGTCGACGGCGTAGACCCGGAAGTGTGCGGCCCAGGCGGCGACGTCGCCCATCCACATCACCGCGTTTGCTCCTGAGCCCTGGAAGAGCATCAAGGGCGGCGCGCGCTCGGGGCCGCACGCGACGATGAACGTCTCGCCTTCGCGCGTCGGTACGCGCAGGTGCTGGTTTGCCACGGGCCAGCGACTCAGAAGCTCGAGATATCGCTCCTGAACCGCGCGCGCGCCCGCGGCGGATTTGTAGATGTCGCTCATGCGCTAGGCCGGATAGCTCCGCTTCGGCAGGAAGTCGCCGCGGCCCTCGGGCGTGAGGTCGAGGAAGCTCCAGAACGGCGAGAGCAGGTCCATGCCGCGGAACTCGCCCGGCCTCGGGCTCGCGCTCACGGAGTAGGTGTGGAGGACGCCGCCGCCCGCGTCGCGGCGGAACACCGACGCGCCCGGCAGCTGCGCACCCGCTTCGTCCTCGAAGCCGAGCCGGCGCTTCAGGTCCGAGCGGGCCGCCGACACGATGCGCAGGTGCCGCCAGCCGCGCGAGCGCGCGTACTCGGCGAAGGCGCCGGCGTCGCCGGCCACCAGCACGGCGAAGCTCACGCGCTGGCGCAGGTGCGGCACGATGCCGTCGTAGCCGTCGGCCCAGAGCGTGCACATCGGGCACGGCTTCTCCTGCTGCTTGCCGTACATGAAGTGCATCAGCACGAGCGTGTGCGCGGGATCCTCGAACAGCTCGGAGAGCCGCACGGGCACTCGCACGCCGTCGCGGATCTCTTCGAAACGCTGGTCCTCGATCGGCGTCGCCGGCAGCGCGCGTCGCAGCGCGGCGACGCGCTCGAGCTGGTCGCGCAGGGCGACCTCCGCTTCGAGCAGCTCGGCGCGCTGCTTCCGGCACTCGGGGGACTCGTTCTCGAGCGGGCGGGCGGGCACGCTCAGCCTCCGGGCGCAGGCGGCCAATCCGGCGTCGGCTGCACGTTCACGGGCAGGCTCTCCGGCATGCCGCCCAGCGAGACCGCGATCTTCGAGAAGCCCATGAACAGCGCGAGCCCCGCCGTGAGCTCGACCAGCTCGGCGGGCGTGAAGAACGCGAGCATCTCGCCCCGCTGCGCGGCGTCGGGCTCCGGCGTAGCAGACAGGAAGGTGTCGGTGTAGCGCAGGACGGCCTTCTGCCGCGGGCTCAGCTCGCTCGTCTCGAAGCCGTCGCGGATCTGATCGACGAGCGCCTCGGTGAGCCCCTCCTTGCGCGCGCCCTCGAAGCGGATGCTCTTGCAGATCGTGCAGTTCACCGTGCGCGCGTTGCGGATGCGCGCCAGCTCCTTCGTCGCCTGGTCGAGCACGCCGTGGCTCCACAGCGTCCCGTAGAGCTTCAGGAAGGCGAGCAGCGTCTCGGGCTGGTGGCCGAGAGCGCTGCCGGAGATCGGGCCTTCGCCGCGCCCTCGGGGCGGCAGGACGCGCGGCGCGCTCATGCGGATTCCTCCACGGGCTGGACGTCGAGCATGCGGCAGAAACGACCGAAGCCGTCGAAGATCGCGAGGGCCTCGATGAAGGCCACCGCACCCGCATCGCCGAGCGCCGCCACCACCGGCCGCGCCTCCTCGTCGCTCATCGCCTGCGCGTCGAGCACGAACTGCTCGGCGAAGCGCAGGCACGCGCGCTCGAGGTCGCTGAAGCCGGGCTGCTTCCACCAGTCGGCGAGCCTCGCGATCTTCGCCTCGTCGAGGCCGGCCGCGCGCGCCTCGGGCGTGCGGAGCGAGAGCGGATGCCGGGCCCCGTGCAGCTGCGCGATGCGCAAGCGGCACAGCTCGAGCAGCACGGGATCGAGCAGCCGCTTCTCCCAGAAGATCGCTGCGAACTCGCGCCAGGCCGCGAACAGGTCGGGCCGCAGCGCGAAGCTGCGCTCGAAGTCGTCGCGGCCGGGGCCGGCCTCGGGGAGCCAGGACATGCAACGCAGCATATCCGACCTGTTCCTACGCTCGCTCCGCTCGCTGCGCGCGCGCGCGCAAGGCGCGGGCTTGCCGACTGGCTCGGGTGGAGATCCGCTCACGGCACGACGGGGTAAGCTCGGCGCCGAGGAGAACGCGCGTGAAGTTCGGAATCTTCTTCGAGCTGTCGGTGCCGCGGCCCTTCGAGGGCGGGATCGAGAAGCTGGTGTTCGACCATGCGCTCGAGCAGGCGCGGCTCGCCGACGAGCTCGGCTTCGACTGGGTGTGGGCCGTCGAGCACCACTTCCTCGAGGAGTACTCGCACTGCTCGGCGCCCGAGCTGGTGCTGACGGCCGTCGCGATGCAGACGCAGCGCATCCGCGTCGGACACGGCGCCGTGGTGTGCGTGCCCGAGATGAACCATCCCATTCGGGTCGCGGAACGTGCGGCCACGCTCGACATCCTGTCGGGCGGGCGCGTCGAGCTCGGCACCGCGCGCTCCTCCACGTGGACCGAGCTCGGCGGCTTCGGCGCGAACCCGGACGACACCAAGAAGAGCTGGGACGAGTACGTGCGCGCGCTGCCGAAGCTGTGGGCGCCGGGCCACACGCGCTGGCAGGGCCGTTCGTTCCAGATGCCGGAGCGCAACGTGCTGCCGAAGCCGATCCAGCAGCCGCATCCGCCGCTCTGGGTCACGGTCACGAGCCCGGGCACCGAGCTCGACGCCGCCGACCGCGGCATCGGCTGCCTCGGCGTCGCGGCCGCGGGCTACGCGGAGCAGGAGCGGCGCACGCGCGAGTACCACCGGCGCATCCAGAGCTGCGACCCGGTGTCGAGCGTGATCAACGACCAGGTCACCACGCTGAACTTCCTCTACTGCCACGAGGACCCGAAGCAGGCCGCCGCGGACGGCATGCGGATGGTGGGCCTGTTCGGGCTCGCGAACTCGCACCTGCTCTGGACGCGCGAAGCCTTCCCGACGCGCGCCTACCAGTCGCTCGCGAACCTCGCGCCGGCCGGCAGCGGCGGCGGGGGCAACCCGTCCGACCCCTACGGCATCCCGGAAGGCATCTGCGTCGGCGACCCGAAGCGCATCACGGAGGCGATCCGGCGCTGGGAGTCGATCGGCGTGGACGGCATCAACTTCATCCTGAACGGGATGGAGACGATCGGGCAGCCCGCCGTGCTCGAGAGCCTGCGGCTCTTCGCGCGCGAGGTGATGCCGCAGTTCAAGAAGGACGCGCCGGCGCGCGCGGGAGCCCGCGCGTGATCCTCGGCAACGCGCGCGTCGAGGATCTCGTGGCCGCGCGGCCGCGCGTCGGCGGCTTCGGCGCCGGCCCGGTGCAGCTGCCCGGCGCCGAGGTGCTGCAGGCGGTGTTCGAGATGCCGGTCTCGGCGCGCGAGGCCGTGGTGCCGCCCGGCCTGCATCCCACGAACCCCGCGCTCTGCGTGATCCTGGCCTGGCGCTGCCCCGAGTCGCCGTGGGGCGCGTTCTCGCTGGCGCAGGTGCGCGCCCAGACGAGGAGCGGCTTGCGCCCGCGCGGTTTCACGGTCGGCGCGGTGTGCGACAACGCCGCCGCGGCCGACGCGCTGGCGGCCGACTTCGGCTTCCCCGCCCGCCCGGGCGAGGTGCTGCTGCGCCGCGCCTACGACGCCGCCTGGCTCGAGGTTGCCGCCTCCGGCCAGACGATCCTCGCGCTCGAGGGCATGGACCCGGAGCCGCTGCTGCCGGCCGACGTGTTCTACTCGGTGACGCTGAACCTGGCGGAGACGCCGCGCGGCCCGCGCCTGCTCCAGGTCGAGCCCGAGTACGCGATCACGCGCGCGGAGCGCCTGCGGCCGCGCCTCCTCTCGTTCCATCCCGACGGCTGGGGGGATCGCCACCTCGACCCGTACTTCGCCGTGTCCGCGTCGCTCGCGAGCGCGGACATCGTGATCCCCCGCATGCGCTTCGTGTGCCGGCCCGACACGCTCGCCTTCTCCGGCACGGAGAAGGCGGAATGAAGCGGATCGCGCGCTGGCTCCTCGCCGCGCTCGGGCTCGCCCTGGCGTTCGTCGCCGGTGGCCTCACCCTGGCCCATCTCGAGATCCGCGGGCGCGACCCCGAGCTGCCCAGCGACGCCGAGGTGCTGGCGCTGGTCGCGTCGGCGAACGGCCCGAGCGCGGTCGCGTGGCACGAGACCGCGCGCCAGGCGATGCCGCGCGCCCAGGTGCTCGACCCGGCGCAGGATGCCGGCGCCGGCGCGTCCTACACGATGAGCCATCCCTCGTTCGCGCTGGCGTGGCCGGACGGGCGGCTGCTGCTCGTGGACCTCGGCATGGAGCGCGACGCCGCGCTCGCGTTCGGGCGCCCGCTCGAGTGGGTGGGCGCCGAGCCGGCCGAGTTCCTGAGCGGAACGGCGAGCGCGCTCGGGCCCGCCGCCGAGCGCGTGGCCGGCGTGATCTTCACCCACCTGCACACCGACCACGTCGAGGGCGTGCTCGCCCTGTGCGCAGCCCGCAGCGGGGCGGCGCTGCCCGTCTTCCAGACGGCCGCACAGACCGAGCTCGCGAACTACACCACACGGCCGGGCCGGAAGCTGCTCGAACAGGCCGGCTGCCTCTCGCCGCAGCGGCTCCCCGAAGCCCGCCTGGCCGCAGTCGAGGGCTTCCCGGGCGTCGGCGTGGTCGATGCGGCGGGCCACACCCCGGGCAGCCAGGTCGTGCTGGCCGTCGTGACGGGCGGCGCGGGCCCCCGGCGGCTCGCCTTCACGGGCGACGTGGCGAACCACGTGGGCGGGATCCGCCAGAACGTGGGCAAGCCCTTCCTCTACGGCCTGCTGGTGGTTCCCGAGTCCGAGCACCGCCTGGCGCGGGTGCGGAGCTGGCTCCGCCACCTCGAGAGCGATCTCGGCTTCGAGCTGGCGGTGGCGCACGACGAGGCGCAGCTCGCCTCGCTCGCGTTGCCCCCCTTCGAGACGCTTCGCGGCCCCGCAGCGCGTTGATATCCTACTCGACCATGTTTCGAGCCCACCGCGCGCGGCCGCTGTTCCTGTCGATTCTGCTCCTCGCCGGCGTCGCGCCGCCGGCGCACGCAGAGCTCACCTGCGGCGACCTGCGCGATCTGTCGAGCTTGCTGCTCCAGAAGCACATCCGCATCCACATGATGACGCCCGAGGTGCGCGCGCGGGCGGTGCAGACGTACGTGGAGCGGCTCGATCCGCAGCGGCTGCTCTACTTCGAGGGCGAGGAGAAGCGGCTCGCGGAGCGGCTCGAAGAGGCGTTCCTGGAGGTGCGCTCGGGCGAGTGCGCGAAGCTCCGCGCCATCCACGAAGACGCCGTCTCGCGCGCGCGGGAGCAGGAAGCGTTCGTGCGGAAGTTCGTCGGCGCCGACGACTACCGCGTGGACACGAACGCCGAGATCGTGCTCGACCCCGACAAGCGCGGCTGGCCGAAGTCGGCCGAGCAGCGCGACGCCTGGCTGAAGGCGCTGCTCCACTTCCAGGCCTCGAACTTCCTGTCGAGCGGCGAGCCGCTCGCCGAGGCGAAGAAGCGCATCGTGCACCGCTACGAGCTGCGGACGGTCCGCATGGCGAAGCTCGGGAAGGACGAGCTCTACGCCGGCTACCTCGACTCCCTCGCGAGCGCGCTCGACCCGCACTCCTCCTATCTCACCCAGGACGCGCTCGACGACTTCCAGATCCAGATGGAGCTCTCGCTCGAGGGCATCGGCGTCGCGCTCTCCGAACGCGACGGCTACTCGGTGGTCGAGCAGGTGATCCAGGGCGGCGCGGCCGATCGCGTCGGCGGGCTCCAGCCCCAGGACAAGATCGTGGCGGTCGCCGAGGAGGACAAGACTCCGGTCGACATCATCGACATGCCGCTGCGCGACGTGGTCAACCTGATCCGCGGCAAGAAGGGCACGCGCGTCCACCTGACGGTCGTGCGCGAGGGCGAGAAGGCCGAGCGCTTCCACGTCGCGATCGTGCGCGACAAGATCGACCTCGAGGAGCAGGCCGCGAAGCTGAAGCTCGAGACCGTCCAGCAGGACGGCAAGTCGCTCAAGCTCGCCGTGATCGAGCTGCCGTCCTTCTACGGCGATGGCGACGGCGACCCGACGCAAGCGCCAGGGCTCGCGCGACGTGCAGCGCCTGCTCGAGGAGGCGAAGCGCGAGAAGGCGCAGGGCCTGCTGCTCGACCTGTCGCGCAACGGCGGTGGCTTGCTCGACGACGCGGTCCGGATCTCCGGCTTCTTCGTGCGCAGCGGCGGCATCGTCGCGGTTCAGAGCAGCGAAGACCGCACGCGCGTGCTCGACGATCCCGACGGCAGCCTGGTCTGGCCGGGGCCGCTGGTGCTGCTCACCTCGCGCGTCTCGGCCTCCGCCTCCGAGATCCTCGCCGGCGCGATGAAGGACTACAAGCGCGCGGTGGTGGTCGGCGACGCGCACACCTTCGGCAAGGGCACGGTGCAGAGCCTGATCCCGCTGCGGCCCGGCCTCGGCGCGCTCAAGATCACGACGGGGCTGTTCTTCCGGCCCGGCGGCACGTCCACGCAGCACGAGGGCGTGGCGGCCGACGTGGTGCTGCCGTCGGTGTTGACGGAAGACCTGGTGGGCGAACGCACGCAGCCGAACTCGCTGACGGTCGAAGGCATCCAGTCCTTCGTGAGCGACAGCGCCAACGGCGACGGCGACGGCAACCACTTCCAACCCGTGAGCACTCCGATGGTGACCGAGCTGGCGCGGCGCTCGCAGGCGCGCGTGGCCGGCAATGCGATGTTCAAGGAGATCGAGGACCAGGTCGCGAAGCGGAAGGCCGACGACGGCGTGGTGCGCCTGTCGGAGCTGCTCGCCGAGCAGGAGCAGGAGAAGGCGAAGAACGGCACGAAGACGAAGCCGACCGAGCAGGCCGCCGTGAAGGCGGAGCCCGACGCCGACGCGCCGACGCCGCACCTGAACGAGGCGCTGCAGGTGCTCGCCGACCTCGTGTTGCTCGAGTCGTAGGGAGGCGAGCTGTGGCTTTGAAGATTCTCTCGGCCCCGCCGCCCGAGCCGACCGCCCTCGTGGACGAGCTGCGCCACGCCGTGCTCGCCGCGCTGCCCGACGCCGCTGTGGAGGTGGAGGCGGGCAGCCCCGGCCACTTCGCGCTCCACGTCGTCTCCGCGGCCTTCGCCGGGCTCCCCCGCGTGCGCCAGCAGCAGAAGGTGTACGCCGCCATCTCGCATCTGATGGCGGGCGATGCTGCGCCCGTGCACGCGATCGACTCGCTGATCACGCGGACGCCGTAGGCTCGGCCCGTGCAGGAGCGCTATCGGAGCGCGCTGAATCGCGACGTCCCGCTCGCGCGTCCCGGCGAGTTCGCGCCGCTCGCGATCGGACCGCTGCGGGTGGATCCGCCGGTGGTGCTCGCGCCGATGGCGGGCGTCACGAACGCGCCCTTCCGCAGCCTGTGTCGCCGCTTCGGCGCCGGCCTCTACGTGAGCGAGATGATCACGGCGCGCGCGCTCGTCGAGGGCGACCGCAAGACGCTGCGCCTCGCGAGCTTCGCAGCGGACGAGACGCCGCGCAGCCTCCAGCTCTATGGCGTGGACCCGAAGACGGTCGGCGAGGCAGTGGCGCGCCTCGTCGGCGAAGGGCACGTCGATCACATCGACCTGAACTTCGGCTGCCCGGTGCGCAAGGTCACGCGGCGGGGCGGCGGCGCCGCCATCCCCGCGAAGCCGCGCCTGCTCGCGAACATCGTGCGCGCCGCCGTGGCGCACGCGGGCCGCGTGCCGGTCACGCTGAAGTTCCGCATCGGCGTGGATGCGAGCCTGCTCACCTTCCTCGACGCCGGCCGCATCGGCGAGGACGAAGGCTGCGCGGCCGTCGCGCTCCACGCGCGCACCGCCGCCCAGCTCTACGACGGCGCGGCGGACTGGGAGGCGGTGGCGCTGCTCAAGCAGGCCGTCCACACGATCCCGGTGCTCGGCAACGGCGACGTGTTCGAGGCGCACGACGCGCTGCGCATGATGCGCTCGACGGGTTGTGACGGCGTGGTGGTGGGCCGCGGCTGCCTCGGCCGGCCCTGGCTGTTCCGCGATCTCGCCGACGTCTTCGCCGGGCGCGAGCCCGAGGATCCTCCCGCGCTCGGCGTCGTCTCCGGCGTGATGCGCGAGCACGCGCGGCTCCTCGCCGACTTCCAGGGCGAGACGCCGGCGCTGCGCGCCTTCCGCAAGCACGCGGCCTGGTACACCAAGGCGTTCCCGGGCAGCGCGCGACTGCGCCAGCGCCTGCTCCAGGTCGTCCACGCTGGCGGAGCTCGCTGCGATCCTGGCCGAGCTCGACCCGGCCACGCCCTACCCGCCCGAGGCCATGCGCGTGCCGCGCGGCAAGCACGGCGGCACGCAGCGCGTGGTGCTGCCCGAGGGCTTCCTCGACTCGCTCGACGACGACACACCGCCCGGCCCCGAGGCGGAGGACCCGACGTCCGGAGGCTGAGCCGAGCTACGCTCCGCGGGCTCGCAGGAGGTGCGCCATGCCCACCGAGAAGAGCGACCTGTTCTACGAGGTCGCCTCGATCGACTACCCGATCATCGACGCCGACGCGCACGTGAACGAGCCGCCGGATCTCTGGCAGAAGCGCGTGCCCGCAGAAGTGGCGCGAGCGCGCGCCCAAGGTGCTGCAGACCGAGCAAGGGCGACGTCTGGTCCTTCGACGACGGCAAGCGCCTGCGCCCGCTCGGCCTCACCGCGACGGCGGGCTCGAGCTTCCTCGAGTTCAAGCCCGCGGGCCTGCGCTACGACGAGATCCGCCCCGGCAGCTTCGACACGAAGGCGCGCCTCGCCGACATGGACATCGACGGCATCACCGCGCAGGTGCTCTACCCGAGCGTGACGCTCGCGGGCGCTGCGCTCTACGCCGAGGAGCGCGACCTCCAGCGCGTCTGCGTGCGCGCCTACAACGAGTGGCTGCTCGAGTTCTGCGAGGGCTCCGGCGGGCGCCTGATCCCGCAGGCGATCCTGCCCACCACGGGCCTCAAGGACTCGATCGACGAGCTGCGAGTGGGCGCATCGAGCACGGCCACAAGGGCGCGGTGATCTCGGCGTTCCCGAACGGCAGCGTCGAGCCCTCGCCCGACGACGCGCCGTTCTGGTCGCTCGCCGAGCAGACGGGCGCGCCGATCGGCGTGCACATCGGCAGCTTCCAGCCGGCCGGCGCCGGCGGCAAGACGATCGACATGCAGTCGCTCGCCTTCCTCGGCCGCGCCGGCGCCACCAAGGCCGGCGCCTCGACGCTGCCGGTCGTCTCCGACGCTGCTCTTCGCCGACATCTTCGAGCGCCATCCCGGCGTCCGGTGCGTGCTGGTCGAGGCCAACATCGGCTGGATCCCGACGCTACTCGAGCAGATCGACGACATGTTCCTCCGCTACCGCTTCTTCACGAAGGCGGTGGAGAAGATGAAGGTGATGCCGAGCGTGCTCTTCCACCGCAGCTTCTGGGCCACGTTCATGGTGGACACGGTCGGCATGGAGCTGCGCCACCGGCTGAACCTCGACCACGTGATGTACTCGACCGACTACCCGCACACCGGCTGCGACTGGCCGAACACGCGCACGCGTGATCGAGCGCGTGTTCCGCGGCATCCCGAAGGACCAGGTCAAGAAGATGCTGTGCGACAACGCGCGCGCTCTCTACCGGCTGCCGCTGTAGGAATCCGCGTGTCCCTGCTCCGCTTCCTCGGCATCGGCAAGAGCGAGACGGTGTCCGCGCCTGGCGAGACGAAGACCGTGCGCGAGATCGCGGCGAAGCTCGAGCGGCTGCCGCCCGAGACGGCGCGCTTCCTGGCGGGCTTCGCCTACGTGCTGGCGCGCGTCGCCAACGCCGACCTCGAGATCGCGGCCGCCGAGGCCGACGAAATGCAGCGCACCGTGCGGCTGCTCGCGGGCCTCTCGTCCGACGAGGCCGACCTCGTGGTCGAGATCGCGAAGGCGCAGGCGCGCCTGCTCGGCGGCACCGAGAACTACGTGGTGACGCGCGAGTTCCGGCGCATCTCCACACCGCTCCAGCGCGCGCAGCTGCTCGAGTGCCTGTACGCGGTGACGGCCGCCGACGGCACCATTTCGACCGCCGAGAGCCGGGAGATCGCGAACGTGGCCGAGGAGCTGGGCTTCACCCGCGCCGAGGCCAACGCGTTGCGCACGAAGTACCGCGACAAGCTGGCCGAGTTCCAGCGCTAGCGCCGCTCTTCGAGGAACTCGCGCGCCACCTCGCGCGGCGTGCGGCCGTCGCGGTCCACCGCGAGGTTCATGCGACGCATCGCCGCGGCGTCGATGGCGCCGTCGAGGCGGCCGAGCGCTGCGACGACGTCGGGCGCGCGCTCGCCGAGCGCGCGGCTCGTGAGCACCACCGCGTCGTACGGCGGGATCACGCCGCGATCGTCTTCGAGCAGCACCAGGTCCCAGGCCGCGACACGGCCGTCGGTCGAGTAGGCGCTGATCACGTCCACCGCGCCCTCGGCGGCGGCGGCATAGAGGAGGGTCGGATCCATCGTCCGCGTGGCGCGGAAGGCGAGGCCGTACGCCGCGAGGAGCGCGCGCCACTCCGCGCGCTGGAACCACTCGTAGTCGCCGCCGATCTCGAGCGCGGCAGCGCGCGGCGCGAGGTCGCTGATGCGCCGCAGGCCGAGCGTCGCGGCGCGGTCGCGGCGCAGCGCGAGCGCATAGGTGTTCTCGAAGCCGAGCGCGGCCGCCACGCGGATGCCGTGCTCGCTCGCGAGCGCGCGCGTGACGCCGGCGAGCACCTCCGCGCGGCCGGGGGGCGTACCGCCCTCCTTCAGGATCGTCGCCCACAGCGTGCCGGAGTAGTCCACGTAGGCGTCGATCTCGCCCTGCTCGAGCGCGTCGAACAGCACGGTGGAGCCGAGGTTCTGGAGCGTCTCCGTGGGCCGCCCGGTGTCACGCTCGATCGCGGCCGAGAGCAGCTCGGCGAGCACGTACTGCTCCGTGAACGGCTTGGCTCCGATGCGGATGGGCGCCGCCTGCGGCGCGAGCCGCTGCCACGCGAAGGCGCCGCCCGCCCAGGCGACGAGGGCGAGCAGCAGCGCGAGCGCTGCGCGCGTGCGCGTGCGGTTCCGCTCGCGCACGCCGCGCTCGAGCAGGCCGATCGTCTGGTCGAGGCCGAGTGCGAGCAGCGCCGCACCGATGCAGCCCACCAGCACCGCAGCGCCGTTGCGCGTCTGGAGCCCGGCGAAGATCAGGTTGCCGAGGCTCGGCGCTCCCACCGGCGTCGAGAGCGTGGCCGTGCCGACCGTCCACACCGCCGCGGTGCGCACGCCCGCCACGATCACCGGCAGCGCGAGCGGCAGCTCGACGCGGCGGAGCTGTTGCGCCGGCGTCATGCCGACCCCGCGCGCCGCCTCTTGGAGGGCCGGCTCGACGCCCGCGATGCCGGTCACCGTGTTGCGCAGGATCGGCAGCGCCGCGTAGAGCGTGAGCGCGAGCCAGGCCGGCAGGAAGCCGATCGCCGCGAGCAGGGGCACCATGATCGCGAGCAGCGCGAGCGACGGGATCGTCTGGATCACGCTCGCGACGCCGAGCGCCGCGGCACCGAGGCGCGGCCGCCGCGCGGCCGCGATGCCGAGCGGCAGCGAGAGCGCGAGCGCGAAGGCGAGCCCCGCGAGCGAGAGCTGGAGGTGCGCCGTCGCGAGGCGCGGCAGCTCGGCGAGCGCTTCGTTCACGCCGAACCTCCGAGCAGCTCGTCCACGCGCGCGCTCTGCCGGCGCGGCGTCTCGAGCAGCGCCGCCACGCGCGCATCGGCGGGCGCGGCGAGCAGCTCGCGCGGCGTGCCGAGCTGCACGATGCGCCCCGCGTCCATCACCGCGATGCGGTCCGCGAGCAGCAGCGCCTCGGCCATGTCGTGGCTCACGAACAGCACGGTGAGCCCGAGCTCGCGCCGCAGGCGCGAGAACGACTGCTGGAGGCGATCGCGCGTGGCAGGATCGAGCGCGCCGAAGGGCTCGTCGAGGAGCAGGATCCCGGGCTCGGCCGCGAGCGCACGCGCGAGGCCGACACGCTGCGCCTGCCCGCCCGAGAGCTCGTGCGGCCAGCGCGCACGAAAGACGCCGGGCTCGAGCTCGACCCGCTCGAGCAGCGCGTCCACGCGCGCGTCGATGCGCTGCGGCTCCCAGCCGAGCAGGGCGGGCGTGATGCCCACGTTCTCGGCCACCGACAGGTGCGGGAACAAGCCGACCTGCTGGAACGCGTAGCCGATGCGGCGGCGCAGCTCGTGCGGCGCGCTCTCGCGCACGTCGCTCCCGGCCACGAGCACGCGGCCCCCGTCGGGCTCGACCAGCCGATTCACCGTCTTCAGCAGCGTGGTCTTGCCGCAGCCCGACGCGCCGACCAGGAACAGGCATTCGCCCCGTGCGATCTCGAGCGAGACGCCGTCGAGCGCGAGCGCCGCGGCGTAGCGCTTCACGAGGCCTTGCAGCAGAATCACGCGCCCCAGAGTACCCACGCTGCATGCCCCTCGCCGGAGCTCTCTACGCCGCCCTCGCCTACGGCACGTGGGGCGTGCTCCCGATCTACTGGAAGCTCCTCGGCGGCGTGCCGCTGCTCGAGGTGCTCGCGCACCGCGTGATCGGCACCGTGCTCTTCACCGCGCTCCTGCTCGCCGGGCTGCGGCAGATGCCTGAGCTGGGCAAGGCGCTGCGCTCGCGGCGCGAGCTGCTCTCGCTGCTCGTGAGCGGCGCGCTGATCGGCGTCAACTGGGGCGTCTTCATCTGGGCGGTGGGCAAGGGACGGATCATCGAGACGTCGCTCGGCTACTACCTGAATCCGCTCGTGAATGTGCTGCTCGGCACGCTGCTGCTCGGCGAGCGGCTGCGCCGCGCGCAGGCGATCTCGGTGGCGCTCGCCGGAGCCGGCGTCGCGGTGATGCTGGTGAGCCACGGCGAGCTGCCCTGGATCTCGCTCGCGCTGGCCGGCTCGTTCGGGCTCTACGGACTGATGCACAAGCTCACGAGCGTGCGGCCGATCGCGGCGCTCGCGGTCGAGACGGGTGCGCTGGCGCCGGTCGCACTCGCGTACCTGTGGCTCCGGGTCGAGCCCGCGGGTGGCGCGCTCGTCACGGGTACGACAGCTCGAGAGCACGCTGCTCGCGCTGGCGGGGCCCGTCACGGCGCTGCCGCTGCTCTGGTTCGCGAGCGCCGCGCGCCGGCTGCGGCTCTCGACGCTCGGCATCTTCCAGTACCTGGCGCCGACGCTCGCGCTGCTCGTCGCGGTGTTCCTCTACGGCGAGCGCTTCACGCGCGCGCACGCGATCGCCTTCCTGCTGATCTGGTCGGCGCTCGCGCTGTACACGGTGGACGCGCTTCAGGCCTCGCGCTCGATCTTCTCGAGGTCGAGCACCGCCCACTGAGCGCCGACCAGCTGCCGCGCGCGCTCGCGCGCCTCGCGCTCGTCGGCGGCCGCTACGGTCACGATGCGCGTCCGCGGGCTCGCGGCGAGGCGCACGCGCACGCGATAGCCCGGCGGCGCGGGGCGCGCCGGCGCCTCCACCTCTTCAGCGGGCGTGGTCGCGGCGAGGCCGGCCACGAAACCGAAGTAGGCGTCGCTCGCGTACTGGATGTGGAGACCCATGCCGCCGGTGCTGACGGTCCGCAGGTGCGGGGCGACCACGCGGCGCCAGACCACGCGCGCGTCGATCGCGAGCGGCACGGCGCCCACGGCGAGATCGAGATGCACCGAGTCGCCGGGGCTGGCGCCCGCCGTGGTCTGCACGAACAGGCCGCGGCGCGAGACGTTCAGCACCATGCCCGAATGCGCGCTGCCCGTGACGTGGAGACGGCACGGCACGCGCTTCTTGAAGCGGGGATCCACGGCGGCGTGCATACGGAGGCTCTTCGGCCGAACGCAGGCGCCAAACGAGTGCGCCGCTCTATGCCCCGCGCAGTCCCGGCAGCGCGGATCTCTCCGCGATCGCCATGGCGGCCTCGCACAGCGGCACGCTCACGCGCTCGACGTGCTCGAAGCCCTCGCCCGCGGTGAGCCCCGCGCGCCAGCGCGAATAGGCTCCCTCGCTGATCACGGCGAGCTTGTAGAGCGCCAGCACCTCGTAGAAATCGACGCTCGTGACGTCGCGCCCGCTGGCGCGCGAGTACTCGGCCACCAGCTCGGCGCGCGTGTGGAAGCCCGCGGCCGTCGGTGACCGCGGCGTAGCGCCCGGGGCCGCGCGAGCCCTTCTGCATCGCCGGCCTCGCCCCAGTAGACCAGCGTGTAGCCGACGTCCGCGAGCGGATCGCCGAGCGTCGCCATCTCCCAGTCGAAGATGGCGACGACGCGGCCCGGATCCGCGCGGGTCGAGCGCGAGGTTGCCGAGCCGCTAGTCGCCGTGCACGAGCGTCGCGCCGCGGCGTCTCCGGCAGCGCGGCGGCGAGGCGGCGGATCAGCTCGCTGATCAGCGGCACCTCGCTCGCCTTCGAGCGCTCCCACTGCTCGGACCAGCGCCGCACCTGGCGCGCGAGGTAGCCCTCGGGCCGGCCGAAGTCGGCGAGCCCGACCGCGCGCCAGTCCACGGCGTGGAGCGCCGCGAGCGTGCGCATCAGCGCCGGCCCGATGCGGCGCCGCTCGGCGGGCGTGGTGGCATAGCCGGCCGGCAGCTCCTCTTCGATCACGACGCCGGGCGCGAAGTCCATCACGTAGAACGGCGCGCCGTTCACCGCTTCGTCGCTGCAGAGCGCGCGCGTGCGCGGCACCGGCAGGCCGGTGTCGCGCAGCGCAGTGAGCACGCGATGCTCGCGCGCCATGTCGTGCGCGGTGGGCAGCACGTGGCCGAGCGGCGGACGCCGCAGCACCCAGCTCCGCCCGCCGCCTTCGACGCGGTACGTGAGGTTCGAGCGCCCGCCCGAGAGGAACGAGAAGCGGAGCGGGACGTCCCCACCCTCGACGTGGCCCGCGAAGAACTTCGCGACGGCCTCGGCGTCGATGCCGGGCGGCGCCGCCTCGCTCACGGGCCGAGCTCGAGGCCGTCGGCGAGCAGGCCGTCGGCGAGGAGCGCCTCGCGCTGCGCGGCGTCGTGCGAGACCACCTGTACGACCTCCGGGTGGGCGAGGCCGAGGTCGTGCAGCGCACGGAGCTCGCCGAGCACCTGCGCGCGGTTCTCGCCGAGCATCAGTGTCACGAGCCTCGGCCGATAGCGGAGCTGCCGGATCTGGTCCGAGTGCCAGGCCACGTCGCCGAGGAAGAGCGCGACGCGCCCGTCGGCGCGCTCGACGTACACGATCTGGCTGCCCGGCGTGTGACCGGGCGCGGCGAGCAGCACCACGCCCGGCGCGAGCGCCTGCGCCTCGAGCTCGGGCAGCGGCAAGAGCGCGCTGCGGAGCGCCGCCGGGATCTCGCTCTCGTCGAGCGCCTTCGTATTCGCGAGCTGGGCCGCATCCAGCTTCAGGTGGCTCGCGCGCTCGGGCGGCAGCGTGCTCGCGCCGGCGAGGTGGTCGAAGTGCTCGTGCGTGACCACGATGAGGTCGGCGACGGGGAGCGCGCGGCTCACCTGCTCCCAGCCTTCCGCGTGGTAGCGCCCCGAGCCGTCGCCGAAGGCGCCCACCCGCTCGAACGCGGCCGGCGGGAACGCGGTGTCGATCAACGCGAAACGATCGTCCCAGACCAGCTGGAACACCTGATGGACCTGGTGCATCGGCTCGAAGGGCTCGCCGGCGAAGAGCGCACCGCGCGGCAGCGAGGCGTCGGCCACCAGCACGCTGCGGATCGCGCGCGGCTTCGGGCCCGGCAGCGAGGCGGCGAGCCGATGCAGCTCGTCGAGGTCGATGCGATAGCTCGTCTGCTCGGGCACGGGCTCGCTGCCGTCGAGCCAGCGCCAGAGCCCGGCGGCGGCCAGGGCCAGCACGGCCACGATCCCGAGCGTGATGCGAAGCCAACGCGGCATGGGTTCCTCCCGAGGAGCGCCGCATCTTACCGCGCGGCTAAGCTGGCGCGCGTGAAGGCCCTCCTCCTCGCCGAAGTCGCCGGGATCTCGATCGCGCAGAGCGTCGCCACGCTGGTGCGCCGTGCCGTGCGCGGGCCGCTGCGGCCGGGCTGGCACCGGCGCACGGAGATCGCGCAGGCCGTGATGCGCGCCGTGCTGATGCGCTCGAAGCGCCGCGGCATCGCGTGGATGCGGGCGGCGCAGGCGGCGCTGCCCGCCAACGTGCCGCTCGCGGGGCAGGTCGAGTTCCGGACGGAGGCGTTCGGCGGCGTGCCGTGCGAATGGTGCGCGCCGCGCGGCCGCAGGCCCGAGCGCATCATTCTCTACTTCCACGGCGGCGGCTTCGTGATCGGCTCGGTCGCCGGCTACCACGATCTGCTCTCGCGTCTCGCCGTCGGCGCCGGACGCGCGCGTGCTCGGCGTCGAGTATCGGCTCGCGCCCGAGCACCCCTTCCCCGCCGCAGCACGAGGACTGCCTCGCCGCGCACGCGCGCGTTCCTCGCCGCCGGCGTGGACGTGCGGCGCGTGTCGCGTCGCCGGCGACTCCGCGGGCGGCGCGCTCGCGGTGGCGACGCTCTGCGCGCTCCGCGACGCAGGCGAGCGCGCTGCCCGCCGCCGCCGCGCTGATCTGCCCGTGGACCGAGCCCTTCGCCGACGGCGGCAGCATGGAGGCGAACGCGCGCCTTCGACTTCGGCGACCGCGAGCTCCTCGCCGGCTGGGCGCAGGCGACGATCGGCAGCGGCGACCCGGCGATCCGCGCTTCACGGTGGCGAACGCGAAGCTCGCCGGCCTGCCGCCGCTGCTCGTCCAGGTCGGCAGCGTCGAGGTGCTCTACGACCAGGTGCTGCGCTTCGTCGAGTCGCGCGCGGAAGGCCGGCGTCGAGTACGAGCCTCGAGGTGCTGCCCGAGATGTTCCACGACGTGCACCTCCAGGCCGCGCTGCTGCCGGAGGGCGCCGCCGCACTCGCGGCAGTGGCGAGCTTCCTGCGCGCACGAAGCTAGGCGTCGCTCACAGTCACGAGCGCGTGCAGACGAGGACGCGTCCCCTAGGGCTCGGGGCTGGGCTCGGGCTCCTCGGGCAGCACGATGTCCACCCACAGCTCGCCCTGCTTGCGCGCGACCTGCAGCTCCTTGCCTTCGAGGATCCGGTGCAGCACCTCGTCGGGCGGCGGGGCCTTGTTGCTCTCGCTCGACACGATCACGTCGCCGACGCGCACTCCGAGCTTCGCGGCCGGGCTCGAGGGCGTGACAGCCCAGACGGAGTAGCCCGTGGGCGCAGGGCTCATGAAGCCGCCCGTCTGCCTGGCGAGCGCATAGTCGGCCCCGTTGAAGCGGATCGGGCCCGACCCGACGCGCTTCAACCAGAGCCGCTTGTGCGGATAGTCGATGCGCACGACGAAGGGCGCGAGCACGTCGTAGCCGATCGCCGAGTCGTTGCCCGCGCCCATGTTGTACCAGCCCTTGGGCGCGACTTGCATCGGCACCTTGCCGAGCGCGAAGCCTGCGAAGCCGAACGCAGCCTCCTCGTAGAAGGAGGTCTGCATCGGACCGAGCACCGTGCCCGGCGCGACGAAGGGCGGCAGCGCCGAGACGTCGATGCCCGCGCCGCGCGCCGCCTGACCGGAGAGCACGGCGGTCGTCGGAACCCCGGTGCCGAGCACCACCTCGAGTCTCTGGCCCTTCACCTCGATGGGCACGACGACCCGCGACGAGATCACCTGTACCGCAAGCGAGCGCTCCGACGCTTCGTCGGCCAGCTCGGGAACCTGATAACGCGCTGGATCGAGGAAGCGCACTGTCTTTCTGGGGAAGTCGATCTCGACGACGTAGTCGTCGAGGAAGTCGCCGCCGAGCATCCCGTACTCCCAGCCGGTGCGCGAGGCGGTGTCGCTGCTCTCTGTGTCGACCCAGAACTGGACGTCGCGGCCGAGCCGCGTCGCGCGCCGGTACCGATCCGTCTTGAGCGCCCTCACGCGCACGCCGAGCTCACGCGCCATGCGGGGCGTCATCACCGAGTCGGATGCGCCGGTGTCGAGCATCATCACGAACGGCCGCCCGCCCTCCGGCGCGAGATCGACCATCACGCGGTTGATCTCGCGGCTCGGCGCGAAGGGCAGTGCGGCCACGACCGACTCGGGCGGCGGCTCGGGCGCGCCGGTGGCGAGTGCGCCGGGGGCGGCGAGGAGCGCCGCGAGAACGGCAGCGAAGCCTCTCATCTGCGCGACTCTACTCCGCGGCGGCGCGCGTTCGGCCCACCCGTTCGGGGGGGGGGGGGGGCTACTTCTTCCGCGCCGCCGGCTTCTTCTTCGCACTCTTCGCCGGCAACGCCGCGGTGTAGTCGAGCCCGCGCCGGATCCAGCCCGCCAGCGCGCGCCGGTCGCGCAGCACGGCCGGCGGCAGCACCACGTACTCGCGCATCGGGCGGCCCGGCATCGGCTCGAACGGGCGGCCGCCCCGAGCGACGAGGGCGGCGCGGTCCGGCTCGGAGAGGCGCACCATCCAGTCGTCCTGGTGGAGGCCGGTGAGCATGTTGCCGTTCACGAACGCGGCGGGATAGCCGAACATCGCGCGACGCTCGGCGCGCGGCTCGGCGGACAGCACGGTCTCGAACAGCGCCACCAGCTCGGGCGGCGCCTTCTTCCAGCGTACCGCCACGCCGCCTACTCGCTGCGGCGCCGCACCGCGAGCGCGCCCGCGCCGAGGGCGAGCAGCCACGCGAGCGCCGGCTCCGGCACGTCCACGGTGGCGCCCGTCTGGCTCCCGATCGAGAGCGCCGCCGCGAACGCGTCCGTGAGCTGTGCCGTGTCGATGCCGAAGGCCGCCGCGCCGCTCGCGATCGCCTCGAAGGTGAGCGAGACCAGCGCCACCGGGTCGCCCTGGAGCGCAGCCAGCGTGATCGGATCGAGCAGCGAGACGGAGCCGAGGCTCACGCTGCCCGTTCCGGTCACCACGTCGGTGGCCTGCTCACCGAGGCCGACGTCGCCGAGCGCGCTGCTGAAGGTGACGTCGACGAGCGTGACGCGGGTCGCGTCGTAGCTCACGT
Organism: uncultured delta proteobacterium; assembly: GCA_963716895.1. Classification (GTDB taxonomy): domain Bacteria; phylum Myxococcota_A; class UBA9160; order UBA9160; family UBA6930; genus JBFIYM01. The sequence goes on along the minus strand of CAVQUJ010000005.1, from coordinate 712,860 downwards.
CCACGTCGAAGGCGCCGACCGCGGCGCTCGCGAGGGCGCCCGCCTCGAGCGTCAGCGTGAACGCGTCGCCCACGTTCACCGTCTGGCTCGCAGGAGTGAGGGAGATCGAGACGGCCGCCGCCGCTCGCGGCAGCAAGCTGGTTCCGAACGACAAGAGCAACACAGCGAGGTAGCGCATCACGAGCTTCTCCTCTTGCGGCGCAGCCGCACGAGCCATAGCGGGAGCAACAGCTCGGGGCCGAGCAGCCCGCAGAACGCTGCCTTCGGGCGGCAGCTCGGGTTCCCGCACTGGAGCGCGCACGCACGCGAGTCGACGACGTCGATCGCGCCGTTGCCGTCGTTGTCGCGCGGGTCGGTCGGGCCGCTCGCGGACTGGCCGCGGGCGGCGAGGATCGCGTCGATGTCGGTCTTGTCCACGAAGGCGTCCGCGTTCACGTCGCAGCGACCGCGCGACGCCACCACCAGCACGTAGTCGACGGGCCCGGTGAGATGGCTGCCGACGAACGTGAAGTCGCGGTAGCCCGACACCGCGATGCGATGGCGGCCTGCGGAAGGCACGAGTGCCGCGTTCGAGAGAAAGCCCGGGCCGCCGTCGTCGTTGCTGGCGACCACGGAGGCGTTCGGCGCGACGACCTCGAGGCGCGTGTCGTGGAGCTCGCCGGCCGGGCTCGCGAGCAGACCCGCGTGCAGGTCGAAGAGCGAGACCGTCGCGTCCTCGCCCGCGGCGAGCTCGATGGCGCTCCAGTCCACGTCGCCCGGGGCGAGCGAGCCGCGCAGCACGGCACCGCCCGGGGGCAGCAGATCGCCCGTGGCGGCGCTGTCGTTCGCGGGCTCCGTCTCGCTGCGCGGCGGCGTCGCCGTCGTCACGGCCACGACGAGGCGGTACGCGACGGGCCCGGCGCGCCCTTCCAGGTGATTGCCCGTGTACGCGAGATCCCGGAAGCCGGTGACGCCGATCTTCCACGTGCCGCTCTGCGTGATCGGCACGGCGAGCCGCGACAGGAAGCCGGGGCCCCCGTCGTCGTTCTCGGCGTCGGGCGCGTGGCTCGGATCGTTCGCCGACGGCGCCTCGAAGAACACGCCGACGCGCGCGTCCGTGAGCTCGCCGCCCTTGTCGTCGAAGACACCGACGAGCAGCAGCTGGCCTGCGTTGAGCTGGAGCGAGTAGAAGTCCACGTCGTTCGCCGCGAGCGCGCCGCTCACCAGCACGCTGCCGTTCGAATACACGCTGGCGAACGGAGCGAGGCCCTGGGCGGGCACGGGGTCCGGAGCGCCGCGCCCGTTGGGCTCGCTCTCCGCGACGACCGCGGCCGTCGCCGGCAGCGCGCCCAGCGCGAGACCGACGAGGAGCAGGAGGCTCGAGAGCCGCTTCGTCACGGCGCCACCACCTGGATCGTCACCTTGAAGCGCCGCACCGACGCCAAGCCGTCGCTGCCGCTGTGGTCGAACTCGTCGAGCCGCGCGACCTCGGCGTCGGTGAGCGTGCCGAAGCCGTCGCGCACGCCGTCCACCACCTCGAGCAGCACGAACGCGGTCGGGTTCGCCGTGAACTGGTCCGACGTCAGCAGCGCCTTGCGCAGCGCGTTCGTGAGGTTCGGATTCGTGGCGGCCCACTGGAAGTGGAGATCCTGGAAGTCTGTGGTCGAGGCGATCAGATTCGCCTCGGTGATCGGCTGCGCCCACGTGGGAACGCACAGCGAGGACTCCTCGTCGGCAATGTCGCAGAAACCGCCGGCGCCCGTGCGATCGAGCTGGAAGATCTCGGAGAGGGCGAGCGGCTTGCCGTCGTGGGTGGTGAGCTCGAGCAGCAGGGTGAGGCGCGCGTTGTCGAGGCGACCCGGGCTGGTGTCGGTGTCCGCGAGGAAGGGAGCCACGTCCTCGTCCACGATCAGCGTGAGGACGCCGCGCGCGGTCGCGAGGATCGTCTCCGCCGTCTTGTCGACGAGGCACACGGCGCCGTCGTTGCAGATGTCGCTGAACGAGCCGCAGGGTCCGTAGGGGTCGTCCGAGGCGCCCTGGTCGTCGCTGCACACGCCGGTCACGCCCGTCGGGATCGGGCGCGGCGGGCCGGGCGAGAAGGCGGCGGCCGGCGCAGCGAGCCCCACGGCGAGCGCGAGAACGAAGAGCTTCCGAGCGATCATGCGATTCCTCTCTTTCGCCGGCTGGGCCGGCCGGCCACCAATGAATGCCACACCACGACGGCGAGTGCTGTGAAGCAGGCAACATCCCCGCTGCGCTGATAGAGCGTCCGCACCGTCGAGCGGGGAACGTTCGCGACGAGCAGGTCGGGGCCGCCGAAGCGCGAGAGTGCTTGCACGCGCCCCCAGGGGTCGATCACCGCCGAGTAGCCCGTGGGCGTGGCGCGCACGACGGAGCGCCGGTTCTCGATGGCGCGGAAGACGGACACCAGGAGGAGCCCCCGCGCGGCGGCCGGCACCTGGAGCCAGGTATCGATCGACGGATTCGCGAGCAGATCCGCGCCGTCGCGCACGAGATTGCGCGCGACGTCGGGGTAGAGCGACTCGCCGCACAGGAATGCGCCCACCTTCGCCGCTCGCGCCTCGAGCGTCGCGGCCACGCCGGGCTCGAACAGCGCGGTGCTGGCGCGCAGCGTCGGGCCGAAGGGCCCGTACTCGGCGAAGGGCACCAGCCGCACCTTGTCGCTGCGCGCGCGCAGGCCGTGCGGCCCGATCAGGTACACCGAGTTGTGCCAGCGGGCGTCCTCGCCCTGGTGCGCCGCGCCCAGCACGAGATCCACGCCGAGCGCGTTCACGGCGGAGAAGAGCGCGGCGCGCTCGGGCGTCGGGTCGTCGAGCGTGAAGTCCACGGCGTGCTCGGGCCAGAAGACGAGGGCGGGCTGCTCCAGGGCGACCGTGCGCGTCAGCGCGAGCGTCTCCGCGAGGCGCTCGCCGCGCACGGCCTCGTTCCCGTGACGCTCGCGGGCGATGCCCGTCTGCACGACCGCAACGCGCACGAGCGCCGCAGGGTCGGTGGGCTCGGCGAGTCGGAACGCGCCGTAACCCCAGCCGAGCGCCATGGCCGCCGCGGCGCCCGCGAGGCGCAGCGCAGCGCCTCGGCGCGCGTGCGGCGGCGCCACGAGCACGCCGGCGAGCGCCGCGTTCGCCGACGCCACGAGCCAGCCGAGGCCGGTGGGCCCGGCGAGGTCCACGAGCTGCGCGAGCGCCGTGCCCTGCTGCGAGTACGCGAGCAGGGCGTAGGGATTCGCGACGGGCCCGCTCGCGCGCAGCCATTCCGCGAGCATGAAGCCCGCGCCGAGGGCGACGGCGCCGGGCGCGCGCCCGCGACGCGACGCCCACGCGGCCCACGCCCCGAGGGCGGCGTACGGAAAGCCGTCCACGACGAGGCCGACCGCCAGGAAGCCCGCCCACGCGAGCGGCTGCGGCACCTCGAAGTAGCGCTCGAGCGTGCCCGGGAGCCACCAGCCGACGGCGGCGGTCCCGGCCAGCCCGAACACCAGGCCCGCCGCCGACGCAGCGAGCGGAGGCAGCTTCCGGAACGCCACGAACAGCGGCACGAGCGCGAGCCAGGCGAGCGGCGCCCACTCGAACGGCGGGAACCCGGCCGCGTACAGCAGCGCCGAGGCCAGCCCGCACGCGATCCCGTAGCCCCTCCCGGCCCCTCGAGCCCCCATCGACCTCGTCCTGCTTCCGCCGCCCTGTAGGAGTGGCGCGGGGAGGTCGACTGTGGCGCGGCCGCGCGGGGCCCGCTCACGCGGCGGATCCGTTCGGATCCGAAGGGCGTCGAGCAAGCGCTGGGCGGTGCGTGAGGCCGTCTCGGAGTACCGTACGCGCGCCCAGGAGGTATGACGACGATGAGAGCGTGGCGGACGCATCGATACGGCCGGCCGACGCGAAGTGCTTCAGCTCGACGAGGTGCCGATCCCCGAGCCCGGCACCGGCGAGCTCCGCGTCCGGGTGCAGGCCATCCCGTTCAACCTGAACGACCTCGAGCGCATCACCGGCGGCAACATGATGGTGCGGCCCGAGCTGCCCTACAGCCCGGGCATGGAAGTGATGGGCGTGGTCGACGCCTGCGGCGCGGGCACCGAGGCCTGGCAGGGCAAGCGCGTCGTCGCGATGCCGAAGGGCGCGCACGGCGGCTTCGCGGAGTACGCGATCTGTCCGGTCGTCTCCACCTTCGAGATGCCCGAGGCGATTCCGCTGCCCGACGCCGCCGCCCTGTACTTCCCGTTCCACCTCGCGTGGCTCGGCCTGTTCGATCGCGCCGAGCTGCAAGGCCGGGGAGAGCGTGCTGATCCACGCGGCGGCGGGCGGCTCCGGCTCGGCCGCGATCCAGCTCGCCAAGCACGCGGGCGCGCGCGTGTTCGCGACCGCGGGCTCGGACGAGAAGCTGAAGCTGTGCCGCGAGCTCGGCGCCGACGTCGCGATCAACTACACGACGACGGACTTCGCGAAGGTCGTGATGGAGGAGACCGGCGACCGCGGCGTCGACGTCGTCTTCGACAACGTGGGCGAGGCGGTCATGGAGAAGTCCATGGGCTGCACCGCCTACAACGGGCGCTACCTGATGATGGGCTTCGCCTCCGACAAGACGGTGGCCGACGAGAAGTTCCTCGTGCCCCGGCGCGTCGATGGGCGCGAACTTCAAGCTCTGCGGCGTGCTGCTCGCCTACGCGCCGGCGCCGGTGGCGAAGCTGATGAAGAAGGGGATGGGCTGGAACTTCGTCGACGCGGAGCTCGGCGAGAAGATCATGCGCGAGATCGTCGAGCTCGTGCTGCAGAAGAAGGTGAGGCCCGTGATCGGCCAGGTGGTCGCCTTCGAGGACGTGCCCGCCGCCATCGAGGCCATGGCCGACCGCAAGACCGTCGGCCGCACGATCGTGAGGCTGTACTAGCGCAGCGGGGTGGGCTTCCCGAAGAGCCAGCCCTGACCGAAGGGGATGGCGAGCTTGCCGAGCATCTCGAGCTCCTCGAGCGTGTCGAGGCCCTCGCCCACGATCTGCGCGCCGATGCTGCCGGCCACGCTCTGGAGCGCGCGCACCAGTGTCTGCTTGGCGCGGTCGGTGTCGACGCCCGCCACGAAGGAGCGGTCCACCTTCACGAAGTCGGGCTGCAGCTCGATCACGGCCTGGAGGCTCGCGTAGCCCGCGCCGGTGTCGTCGAGCGCGAAGCGGAAGCCGAGGCTCTTGTACTCGTCGCGGATCTCGCGGAACGCCGTGAAGTTCGCGATCGACTCCTTCTCGGAGATCTCGAACACCACGTTGCGCGGCGAGAGGCCGGAGCGCTCGAGCGTGCGCGTCACCGAGTCGGGACGGAAGTGCGGGTCGTGGATCGCGGTGGGGCGCACGTTCAGGAACAGGTGCGTGCCTTCGGGCAGGCCGACGGCGCCGTCGAGGCCGCTCTGCCGGCACAGGCAGTCGAGCTCGAAGACGAGCCGGTGATCCTCGGCGGCTTCGAACAGCACCGCGGGCGAATGCAGCTCGGTGCCGGCGGGGCCGCGGGCCAGCGCCTCGTAGCCGTAGACCGTGCGCGTCGCGACGTCCACGATCGGCTCGTAGACCGAGGTGACACGGCCGGCGAGCAAGACGCTCTGGAAGGCGTGCCGCTGCGCGCGCACCACGGTCTTGCGCTTCAGCTGGGCGTCCTCGCGCGCGTCTTCGACGGCGGCGCGGATCTGCGTGTCGGCGCCGAGGAACGGGTTCCGCACCAGCGCCGCGAAGCCCACGCCGAGCACCGGCGCCTTCTTCGCGTAGGGATAGACGAGACGGTGGCCGCGCTTCTCGAGCGCGTGGTCGAGCGAACGCACCAGGTTCGGCAGGTCGTCGCGATAGAAGCGGCCGTCGCGGCCCTCGCGGAAGGTGAGCACCACGACCTCGAGCCGGCCCGTCTCTCCCGCCACCACGATCGCGTCGTCGCCGAACATCTGCTTCGCGACGCCCGACACGAGCGCGCCGAGCTGCAGCATGATCGTCGCGCGCGCCGCGAAGCCGTGGCTGTCTTCGATGCGCGAGATCGGGGTCGCGTCCACGAGCACGGCGCCCAGGAGCGGCTTCGCCTCGAAGGCGGCGACGACCTGCGCGAGCACCTGACCGAGCGCCGGCAGCGGTGCCGAGCGGAGGTCGGGGCGCACGTCGTCCGAGGCTTCCATGCGCTGTGCATCGGCCGGGCGGCGCGTCGGGTTGAGACGCCATAGAGTCGGTCCCTCATGTCGTTCCGGGCCGTCATCTTCGACCTCGGTGGCGTGGTGCTGGACTCCCCGTTGCACGCCATCGCCGCCTACGAGCGCGAGCTCGGCATCCCCGCCGGCTTCGTGAATCGCCTCGTCGTCGAGACGGGGCCGGCCGGCGCGTGGTCGCGGCTCGAGCGCGGCGAGCTCTCGCGGCGCGCGTTCGAGGCGGCCTTCGACGCTGAGTGCCGGAGCGCGGGCTTCACACTCTCCGCCGCCGTGATGATGGAGCGCATCGCGCTCTGCGGGCCCCGGCCGCGCATGCTCCAGGCGATCCGCACGATCCGCGGCTCGGGGCGCGCGGTGGCGGCGCTCACCAACAACTGGGCGCACGAAGGCGACGGCGGCTCCGAGACCGACGCGCTGCGGGAGCTCTTCGACGTGTTCGTCGAATCGAGCAAGGTCGGCCTGCGCAAGCCCGACCCGCGCATCTACGAGCACGTCTGCGCGGCGCTCGCAGTCCCGGCGCGCGACGCCGTCTTCCTCGACGACATCGGGAGCAATCTCAAGACCGCCCGCGCGCTCGGCATGACCACGATCAAGGTGGACGAGCCCGAGCAGGCGCTCGCCCAGCTCTCCCGCCACCTCGACCTGCCGCTCCCCTAGCCGTGGCAGAGCCGCGCCCGCTGCGCGAGGAAGCCCGCCGGGTCGCCAGGTTGGCGCTGCCCGTCGCGCTCTCCCAGCTCGCCATCATGAGCATGGGCTTCGTCGATCTCCTGGTCGTCGGGCGCGTCTCGGTCGAGGCGTTCGCCGCGGTCGCGCTCGCGAACCCGTGGCAGTACGGAACGCTGCTGTTCGCGAACGGCTTCTTGATGGCGCTCGACCCGATCGTGAGCCAGGCGCACGGCAGGCGCGACGGCCCGCGCTCGGCGCTCGCGCTCCAGCAGGGGCTGGTGCTCGCGCTCGCGATGACGCCGCTCGTGATCCTGGCGTGGCTGCAGACCGAGGAGGTGCTGCTGCTGCTCGGCCAGGATCCCGCGCTGGCGCACGATGCCGAGCGCTTCCTGCGGGTGCAGATCCCGAGCGTGCCGTTCTTCCTCGCCTACCAGGCGCTGCGCCAGTACCTGGTCGCGCGCGAGATCGTGCGGCCCGTGCTCTGGGTGGTGCTGGCCGCGAACGTGGTGAACGCGCTCGGCAACTGGGTGCTCGTGTTCGGGCACTGGGGCGCCCCCGCGCTCGGCCTCGTGGGATCCGGGCTCGCCACGAGCCTCACGCGCATCGCGACGTTCGGCGTCGGCGTCGCCCTGGTGCTCGGCTTCGGGCTGCACGTCGGCGCGTGGACGCCGTGGTCGCGGCGGGCCTTCGCGCCGGCGGGCCTGCGGACCGTACTCGCGATCGGCCTGCCCATCGCGCTCCAGGTCTCGCTGGAGATGTGGGCCTTCGGCGCATCCAACTACATCGCGGGCCGCCTCGGCGCCGTGGCCGTGGCCGCCCACAGCATGGTGATGAACCTCGCCTCGATCACCTTCATGGTGCCGCTCGGCATCGCGCAGGGGACGGCGGTGCGCGTGGGCAACCTGATCGGCGCCGGCGAGCTCGCGCAGTCGCAGCGCGCGGCCTGGCTCGGGATCGCGATGGGCGCCGGCTTCATGTCACTCTCCGCGGTGGGCTTCGTGCTCGGCCGCGAATGGCTGCCGACGTGGTACACGCCCGATGCGGCGGCGATCGCCGCGGCCGCCGCGATCCTGCCGATCGCCGGCGCCTTCCAGATCTTCGACGGCACGCAGTCCGTGGCCTCCGGCGTGCTGCGCGCGATGGGCCGGCCCGGGCCGGCCGCGCTCTTCAACCTGTTCGGCTACTGGGTCTTTGCGCTCCCGCTCGGCGGCTGGCTCGCGCTGCACGAGGGCGAGGGGCTCGTGGGCCTCTGGTGGGGGCTGTGCGCGGGCCTCGTGGTGGTGGCGACCGGGCTCGTGCTCTGGATCTGGCGCGGCGGCGCGACGCTGGTGCGCCGCGTCTGAGTCGCGAAGCTCCGCGCGTCGGCCGATAGGACTGGCCGGGAGGCAGCGCTGCGTGGAGCTGCTCGCACTCGTCGCGCTCGGGTTCGCACTCGTCGCCTGGCAGCGCACCCGCCGCCTGGGCGAGCTCGAGACACGGGTCCGCTCGCTCGAGCTCGTGAGCGCGGAAGGGGGAGCGCGGCACGACGCGGCCGCAGCCGCGCCCACGCTCGTCGTGCCCGAGCGGCCGCCGGAGACCCCGCGCGCGCCGGCCGAAGCCAAGCCGCCGAAGGTCGAGGTCGTGGCGCCGCCGCGGCCGCCCGCCCGGCCCCGCGCCCCGCTCGTACCGAAAGTTCCGCGCGTCCCCATCGACTGGGAGCGCTGGCTCGGCGTCCGCGGCGCGGCCCTGCTCGGCGGCATCGTGCTCGCGCTCGCCGGCCTCCTCTTCGTCCGGTACTCGATCGAGCACGGCTTGATCCCGCCCTGGCTGCGCGTCGTGCTCGGCATCGCGACGGGCATCGGCTGCCTCGTCGCGTCCGACCGTGCGCTGAGGCCGCGCTACGAGGCCACCGCCAACGCGCTCGGGGGCGCCGGCATCGTGATCCTCTATGGCGCCTTCTGGGCCGCGCGCGCGAGCTACGAGCTGCTCGGCTCGGTCCCGACCTTCGCTGCGATGGTGCTCGTGACGGTGACGGGCTGCGCGCTGTCCTGGCGCCATCGCTCGCTCGTGGTCGGGGTCCTCGGATTGGCCGGCGGCTTCGCGACCCCGCTCCTCGTCTCGACGGGCGAGGACCGGCCGATCGGCCTGTTCGGCTACCTGCTCCTCCTCGACCTGGGCCTCCTGTTCCTCTCCCGGCGGCGCGGCTGGCCGCTCCTCGCGCTCGGCAGCGTGCTCGGCACCGCGCTCTACCAGGTCTTGTGGATCGGCTTCCGGATGACGCCCGAGCGACACCTCCTCGGCCTCGCGATCCTCGGCGTGTTCGCGCTGCTGTTCGGCTTCGCCAGCCGCAGCCAGCGCGAGCAGGGCGCGAGCTGGCGCCTCAGCCGCGCCGCGAGCCTGCTCTTCCCGTTCGCCTTCGGGCTCTACTTCGCCGCGCGAGCCGACCTCGGGCCGCACGTCGCGCCGCTGGCCGTGCTGCTCGCGCTCGTCGGCGCAGCGGCTGGCTATCTGGCGCGCATCCACGCAGAGCGTTGGCTCGGCCTCGCCGCGGCGGCTGCGACGGTGCCGGTGTTCGCCACCTGGCTGCTCCGCGCTCCGCTCGACGCCTCGCTCGCGTGGGAAGCCGCGGCGATGGCCGTGCTGCTCGCCGCCGTCCACCACTTCTTCGTGGAGCGCGAGCGCGACGCCGCCGGCTGGGACGGGCCGGCGCCGGCCGCACTCGCGATCGGCGGCGGCCTGCTCGCGCTCTTCGCCGCCGCTCCGCTGCGGCACCCGGACGTCGCGCTCTGGCCCTGGCTCGCCGCGTGGCTCGGACTCGCGCTGCTGCTGATCCGGCACGCCGGCTTCCCGGGGCGCGCTCCGCTCCAGCTCGGCGCCGCGGCGGGAATCGCCTGCGGCTTCTCGCTCTGGCTCGCGGCCGCCCCGAGCCGCGTCGACGTCGAATGGGCGTGGAGCTTCGCCGTCGCGGCGGTCGCCGTCGCCGTGGTGTTCCAGGCCGTCGCGGTCGTCCGCCGCGGCGGGCCGGCCCATCGCTTCGCCGAGCACGCCGCGGCGCTCTTCTGCGTGGCCCTCCTGCTCACGTTCGCGGGCTCGCTCCTGGCAGCGGGCCTCGTCGCGTGGGCCTACCTCGGCACCGCGCTGCTGCTCGGGGTGCTCGCAGCGTTCGCGCCGGCGCGGCTCGGCGACGGTCGTTGGCTGCTGGTCGCGCTCGGGACGTTCGCGCTCGTCCTCTACGGGTTCGCGAGCGGCGCCCCGTCGCACGGCGTAGAGCTCACCGGGCTCGGGATCGGGGGCTTCGGCGTCGTGTTCTTCTGGGCGTGGCCGGCGCTCTGCGGCGGCGCGCTCGCGCGCGACCGCTTCGCGAGCTACGCCTCGGCGCTCGCTCCGGCCGCCGGCTTCCCTGCCCTGCGCCTGCTCTTCGAGGCGCGCTTCGGAGACGCCTTCATCGGCGCCCTGCCCGTCTGCCTCGCCGCGCTCTCCATCGCGGCCGCGCGACACTGGCATCGGCTCGGGAGCGACGACCCCGCGCGCACGCGCGGGCTCGTCTGGCAGCTCGCGGTGGGGCTCGGCTTCCTGACCGTCGCGATTCCGCTCCAGCTCGACCGCGAGTGGATCACGATCGGCTGGGCGCTCGAGGGCGCGGCGCTGATCTGGCTGTGGCGCCGCTTCGACCATCCTGGGCTCAAGGTGGTCGGCGTCGTGCTGCTGCTCGGCGTCACGGTGCGGCTCGTCGCGAATCCCGCGCTGCTCGGCTACCACGCGCGCTCGAGCTGGCCCGTCCTGAACTGGCTGCTCTACACCTATCTCGTCCCCGCCGCCGCGCTCTTCGTCTCGGCCGTCACGCTCGCGAAGCTCGAGCTCCCGCGACTGCGCGGCTTCGAGAGCCAGCTCTATGTCCACGGCCGGCCGCTCGGCGCCCTGGCCCTCGGCCTCTCCGGGCTGCTCGTCGTCTTCGCCTGGATCAACCTGACGGTGATCGACGCATTCTCGACGGGCGCGGCGCTCGAGCTTCGATTCGAGCGAGGCGCGGCGCGCGACCTCGCGCTGTCGCTCGCGTGGGTGGTGTACGCGCTGACGCTGCTCACGCTCGGCGTCCGGCGCGCGAGCCGTGCGCTGCGCTGGGCCAGCCTCGGTTTGATGATGGTCACCATCGCCAAGGTCTTCCTGTACGACCTGGGCGAGCTGCGCGACCTGTACCGGGTGGCATCGCTGCTCGGTCTGGCGCTGTCGCTGATCGCAGTGTCGCTCGCCTACCAACGCTTCGTGTTCCGGCGCGAGCCGAACGAGGAGGCTGCGTGAGACGGCAGCTCGCGAGCGCGGCAATTCTCGCCATCGCCGGCGGTGTCGCCGCAGCCGCCCTGGCAGAGACGCCGGAGGGCCTGTCGCGGCTCTTCCCGCTCCAGGCGGAGGTTCACGCGGACCGCGACGGGCTCGCGCGTCTCCTCCTCCCGGCGGAGGTGCTGCTCGAAGTGCGTCCGGATCTCTCGGATCTGCGCGTGTTCGACGCGGCGGGAAGCGAGATCCCGTTCCGCGTCGACTCGGACGCGCGCGCTGCGTCGCGCGAGCCGGTGACGCAGCTCGAGGCCCGCGTGCTCGACGTGGAGCGGGAGCAGGGCGAGACGCCGGAAGGGGGCGAGCCCTGGGTGCGCGAAGCCTACGTGCTGGCCGCGCCGGAGGCGTCGCCGGACGGGAGGGGCTGGGAGCTCGTGCTCGACTCCGGCCTCTCGCGCTTCGTCCGCCGGGTCGAGGTGCAGACACGAGGGTCCGACGGCGCCTTCGTTGCGTCGGCGGAGAGCGTCCCGCTGTTCCGCCTCGGCGCGACCACGCGACGCACCCGGATCCCCGTGCCGGCGGGCGCGACACCCGACCTTCGCGTCGTGATCACCGGACACGAGCGCCTGTTCCTGGAGCCGACCTTTCGCTTCGAGAGCGCGCGGACGCCGCCGGCGCCGGAGCAGCTCGAGATTCCGCTTCGCGAGCTGGCGCGCGGCCAGGACGACGGGAAGACCTGGGTGGAGCTGGCGCGGCCCCGCGGCGTGGCGCCCGACCTGCTGCGCCTCGCGACCACGAGCGCCGCGTTCGTCCGCGACGTGCGCGTGCGCGATCTCCGGCCCGGCGACGAGGACGTCCGGCTCGGCCGGGGAGAGGTGTTCCGCGTGACGGACGTCGAGCATCTCGAGGTTGCGCTCGCGACGGCCGTCGGCGATCGGCTGCGCGTCGAGATCGTCGACGGCGACAGCCCCATGCTCGCCGAGCTCGCCTTCACGGGCGTGGTCCGGCGCCCCGCGCTCGTGCTGCCGCTCGCGGCGGGCGCGCCCTCCGCCTGGCTCCGCTTCGGCGGAGGCCGCGCCTTCTGGCCGCACTACGACCTCGGGAGCCTCGACGCCGGCGGTCCGGCGCGGGAGGCGTACGACCCGAGCCGCCTCGAGACCGCGCGCCTCGGCGCGATCGGGCCGAACCCCTTCTACGACGCGGCGCCCGCCCTCGCGTTCGCGATGCACCCCGCCGCGGCCGCCGAAGCCGCGCTCTTCGAGCACCGGCGCGCGCTGCACATCGAGCCTTCCGCCGAGGGGCTCGCGCGCCTGCGGCTCGCGCCCGAGGATCTGGCCCGAGCGCGCGGCGACCTCGCGGACCTGCGCCTGGTGGACGCCGAGGGCCGACAGTGGCCCTTCCTGCTGGAGCGAGAGTCGACGCGTGTCGAGCTGGCAGCCGACGTCACCGCCGAGGCTCTCTCGGGCGCTCGTTCCCGCTATCGCATCGTGCCGCGCGTCCAGCCGGTGCCGGCGGACGCGCTCGTGCTCGAGGCGTCGGCGCCCTTCTTCGAGCGCGCGTTCCAGCTGAGCGAGGCGGATCGAAAGCAGGCCGCGCCCCTCGCGAGCGGGCAGCTCTCGAAGGACGCGCGTCGGCCCGCACCGGTGACGATCCCGCTCGGCGGAGCCCGGATTCGGGAGCTCGCGCTGGTCGTCGAGGATCGCGACGACGCACCGCTCGAGCTCGGCGCGCGTCTCGTCGTTCCGCTCCCGGAGCTCTACGCCGCGGTGCCCGCCGGCGACTACTGGCTCCTCCTCGGCGACCCCGACGCCGCGCCCCCGCGCTACGAGCTCGAAGCCGTGCGCGCGCTGGTGCTGGGCGTCGCGAGCGCCGAGATCGAGGCCGGCGCGATCGAGCCGAACCCGGCGTTCCGCGCGAGCGCTCGGCTCACCGCGGGCGGCGCCGGCCGCCAGCTGCTCGAGCACGGGCTGATCTGGGGCGCGCTGATCGGCGCCGTGCTGGTGCTCGGGGGGATCACCCTCCGCATCGTGCGGCAGGGCAGCCCAGACCCGCCGAGCGGAGGGACCGGCTCAGCGACGTGAGGCGCCGTCGAGCGCCGCGAGCAGCGCTTCCGTCTTCGGCACGTCGGTGGTGGACTGCGAGCGGTGCAGGAAGCGGATGCGGCCGGCGGCGTCCACCACCAGCGCGCCGCCGAGCTGGCGCACGTCGCTCCGCGGGCTGCGCGCGGCCGAGAGGTCGGCGCGCCTCAGGTTCTCCCACGAGCCGCGCAGGTCCTCCAGGAAGGGCGCGAAGGTGAGCCCCCACCAGCCGGTGCGACCGAGACCGAGGGTGCGGTAGCTCTGGTGGCCCGGGTCGCCGAGGACGGGATACATGACGCGGTGTCGCTTCGCCGCGGCGGCGGCCTCCGCGCCGGTGCCCTGCCCCACCGCGATCACCTGCGCGCCGCGCTGCTCGAACTCCACGAGCCGACCCTGCACCTCGACCAGGTGCCGCATGCAGATCGGTCAACCGAAGTGGCGGAGGAAGATCAGCGCGAGCGGGGCCCGCTGCCAGAGCGACGAGAGCGCAACGGGCTGCTCGTCCCGGTCGAGCAGGATCAGATCCGGCGCGGCGTCGCCCAGGGCCAGCTCTTGCATAGGCAGGAAGCTAGCAGCGCGCTCCAAGAACGTGATGCGCGTCACGTCTTGCGGAGGGCGTCGCGCCGACCTCACGCGTGCGGGGTGTCATGTCGTCGCGAAGAACCGTTCTCGTCGTAGATGCAGGAGGGCACCCGCTCGAGCCTGCGGCCCAGCGCCTGCGGCTGCTCGGGATTCCCGCGCTGCGGGCCAAGACCGGCGCCGAGGCGCGCGCGGCGCTCGTGGATCCGCGCGCCGCGGTCGGCGCGGTGCTGATCCCGCCCGACCCGCCCACGCTCGACCTGTCGCGCGCGCTGCGCGCGCTCTCCACCACGCCCGACGGCACGCAGCTCGCACTGCTCGTCTGCGGGCCCTGCCCCGACGTCGCGGGCCGTGCGCGGCTGCGCGAGGCCGGCGCGAAGCTCGCGCTCTGGGAGCCGCTCGACGACCACGCGCTGCGCTTCCAGGTGAACCGCGCCTTCGCGACGGGCACGCAGCAGGCGTTGCCGCGCCGCGCGGAGCGCGTGCCCACGAGCTGGCCCGTCGAGGTGCGGATCGGCGCGAAGGTGCGCCCGTCGCAGCTCTACAGCCTGTCGGCGCGCGGCGCGTACCTCGCCACCCCGGGCCCCGCGCTCCGGCGCACGCTCGTGCACATCACGCTGCCGCTGCCGGGCCAGGATCTGCGCGTCGCCGGCGAGGTCGTGATCACGAACGTCCCCGGCAACCTGCGCAAGCGGAACCTGCCGATCGGAATGGGCATCCGCTTCCTCGGCCTCTCCAACGAGGCCGAGCGCGCGCTCAACAGCTACACCGCCGAGCGCTCGACCCAGCTGCTGGTCTGAGGGTTCACCACCGGATCGGCAGGCTCGCGAAGCCCTGCACGAACTCGGTGCGGAGGCGCTGCGCGCCGGCCAGATCCACCTCGTAGCCGGGCATGCGCGCGAGCAGCGTCTCGAGCGTGATGCGCCCTTCGAGCCGCGCCACGTGCGTGCCGAGGCAGGCGTGCGTGCCCGCGCCGAACGAGAGGATGCGCTGCGGGCGCCGCGTCACGTCGAACACGTCGGGGCTCGCGAACTCGCGCTCGTCCCGGTTCGCCGAGGGATAGAGCAGCATCACGCCCTGCCCTTCGCGCATCACCTGGCCGTGCAGCGCCACGTCGCGCTTCAAGGTGCGGCACAGGAACTGCGTGGGCATGTCGTAGCGGAGGATCTCGTCGTATGCGGCGGGGATGCCGGCGGGCTCGGCGGCGAGCCGCGCGCGCTGCTCGGGATGCTCCGCGAGGCGCAGCACGCCCGTCGCGAGCGTCTTCGGGAACGTCTCGGAGCCGCCGATCACGAGCATGGTCGCGTGGGACGCGGCCTCCTCGTCCGTGAAGCGCCGGCCCTCGTACTCGAACGCGGCGAGCGCGTTCAGCGCCTCCGGCCCCGACTGCGGCGCGCGGCGCCGCGCGCGGATCGCCGCGAGGCAGTAGTCCGTCAGCTCCTGGAGCGCGGCGAGGCCCCCGGGAGTCATGCCGCCCGTGTCGGGATCGTGGTGGAAGAAGCGCGTCACCAGGCGGTTCAGGCGCTCGGCGTCCTCGAGCGGGATGCCGATCGCGAGGCACGCGACGCGCACCGAGAGCTGCGCGCCGAGGTCCTGCACTACGTCGCAACGGCGGCGCTCGAAGACTCCGTCCACGAGCCCCTCGAACAGGCGGCGCACGCCCGGCTCGAGCTTCTTCAGATGCCGCGGCAGGAAGCACTCGCGGATCGCGGAGCGGAGCTTCGTGTGCGCGGGCGGGTCCATCGTGTTCAGCATCGGCGTGACGGGCTGGTCCTTGGTCAGCACCTGCGCGGGCGTCGTGCCCTTCGCCGCCGAGTACGAGTCGGCGTCGAAGGAGGCGTCCCAGATGTCCTGGAACCGCGACAGCGCCCAGGCGTCGTACTTCGGCAGGTAGTAGACCGGCGCTTCGTTCCGGAGGCGCCGGTAGTAGGGATGGGGATCGCGGCGCACCGCGGCGGCGAACGGGTCGTAGTCGAGCATCGAGCGAGCGCCTCCTCCCCGAGCCCTCGCAACCGGCATGCCGCCGCGAGGCGCAGCGCGGCGTGCCCGCGCGCCGCTCGCGAGGCGGAGCGCCCCCGCGGCGCTGGGGTCGGCGGCCCCAGCGCGTCCGCGCGGACCCCTCTCGCGCCTCGCCGCGGCGGCACGCCGGTTGCAGCGTGCAGGCGGGGAGATCGCGATGCCGCGCACGCTGTTCGTCCACGCCAATCTGCTCGACGGCCGCCACCCGGCGCGCTCCGAGGCCGCGGTGGCGATCGAGGGCGAACGCATCACCGCGGTCGGCGGGCCGGAGCTGCGCCCCGGGCCGGGCGACCGTGTGATCGACCTCGCCGGCCGGACGCTGATGCCCGGCATGTGGAGCTGCCACTTCCACGCGGCGTTCGAGAACGCGACGCTCGAGCTGTTCCCGCTCGGGATCGACCAGCCGCCCGGCTACTTGATGCTGCGCGCGGCAAAGAACGCGCGGCTCGCGCTCGAGTGCGGCTTCACCGGCGTGGTGAGCGCCGGCGGCGGCGACGACCTCGACGCGCAGCTCGACCTCGCGATCCAGGACGGCCTCGTGCCCGGCCCGCGCATCGTGGCCGGCAGCCGCAACTTCGGCACCACGAGCGGGTACATCGATCTCGAGCGCTGGTGGTGGCAGCTCGGCAACCTCGGCGCGTGCCGCATGGTGGACGGGCCCGAGGCGTGCCGGAAGGCGGTGCGCGAGGAGATCCGACGCGGCGCGCGCATGATCAAGGTGTTCGCGACCGGCGGCCACGGGAACGTGCAGCAGGCGACGTCCGAGTTCGGACGCGACGAGCTCGCCGCGATCGTGGCCGCCGCTCACGAGCACGGCGCGAAGGCGCGTGCGCACTGCGCGTGGAAGCGCGAGCTGCTCGAATGCGTGGACCTCGGCTTCGACGTCATCGACCACGCGGACGCGCTCGACGCCGAGTGCATCGCGGCGATGCGCCAGCGCGGCACGTTCCTGGTGCCGAGCGCGCTCTATCTCGACAAGCTGCTCGCGTGCGACGCGCTGCGCGCGCCCGAGGCGGCGCCGCTGGTCGAGGCGACGGAGCGCGAGCTCGCGAACATCCTGGAGCAGCTCCCGCGCGCCAACGAGGCCGGCGTGAAGATCGTGCTCGGCGACGACTTCGGGCTGTTCCTGATGCCGCACGGCAGCCAGGCCGACGAGCTCGCCTTCTACGTGAAGCGCGCCCACATCCCGCCGCTCGACGTGATCCGCTGGGCGACGGTGAACGGCGCCGAGCTGGCGGGGCGCGCACACGAGCTGGGCAGCCTCGAGGCCGGCATGCTCGCGGACCTGCTCGTGGTGGACGGGGACCCGAGCGTGGACATCACCGTGCTCGGGGTGCCGTCGCGGCTGCACGCGATCGTGAAGGGCGGCGTCTTCGTCAAGGACGAATTGAGCGGCTGAGGCAGCGCGGGTAAGCTCCGCGCCCATGTCGGAACTCGTGCGCTTCTCCCTCGAAGGCTCGGTCGCTCGCCTCCACTTCGACGACGGCAAGGCCAACGTCGTCTCGCCTGCTTCGCTCGCCGCGCTGAACACGGCGCTCGACCGCGCGGAGAAGGAGGCCGGGGCCGTCGTGCTGTTCGGCCGCGCCGGGCGCTTCTGCGCCGGCTTCGATCTCAACACGATCCAGGAGAGCCCCGAGGCCGCGCGCCGCCTCGTCGCCGGCGGCGCGCAGCTGGCCGCGCGTCTGGCGGGCTCGCCGCTGCCGATCGTGATCGGCTGCGGCGGCCACGCGCTCGCGATGGGCGCGCTGCTGCTGCTCGGCGCCGACGTGCGCATCGGCGTCGAGGGCGACTTCAAGCTCGGGCTCAACGAGGTGGCGATCCGCATGACGCTGCCCGGCTTCGCGATGGAGCTCGCGAACGAGCGCCTCTCGAAGCGCCACCTGCTGCGCGCCACGACGCTGGCCGAGGTGTACTCGCCGGCCGCGGCCTGCGACGCCGGCTACCTCGACCGCGTGGTGCCGGCCGAGCAGCTCGAAGCCGAGGCCATGGCCGAGGGCGCGCGCCTCGCCGAGCTGCCGCGCCGCGCCTTCGCCGAGACGAAGCGCGCGCTGCGCGGCGCGATGGTAGAGCGCATCCGCTCCGGCCTCGACGAGGATCTCGCCGACTGGCGCGTGGGTTGAGGGCGCTCGCCCTTCTCCTGCTCGCGGCCGCCGCCGCCTCCGCGCAGGCGCCCGATCCCGCGGCCACCCGCGCGGCCGATGCGTCGTTCCAGGCCGGCCGCCGGGCGGTGGTCGAGGCGCGCGCCCTCTCGCCGCGCCACGGCCGCGCGAAGAACGTGATCCTGTTCGTCGGCGACGGCATGAGCCCCACCACCGTCACCGCGGCGCGCATCCGCGCCGGCCAGCTCGCGGGCGCGCCGGGCGAGGAGAACTTCCTCTCCTTCGAGAAGCTGCCCTACCTGGCGCTCTCGAAGACGTGGAACACCGACGCGCAGGTGCCGGACTCGGCCGGCACGATGACGGCGATGGCCTCCGGCGTGAAGACCAAGGCCGGCGTGCTCGGTCTCTCGGACCTGTCGCGCATCGGCGACGCGGGCAGCGTGGCGGCGAGCCGCGTGCCCACGTTCGTCGAGGACGCGGAGCGGCGCGGCATGGCGACGGGCATCGTGACGACGACGCGCGTCACCCACGCCACGCCGGCCGCCTGCTACGCGCACACGCCCGAGCGCGACTGGGAGAGCGACGCGGATCTGACGCCGGAGGCGCGCGCGGCCGGCGTCCCCGACATCGCGCGCCAGCTGATCGAGTTCTCCGCCGGCGACGGCATCGAGGTCGTGCTCGGCGGCGGGCGGGCGCAGTTCCTGCGCGCCGACGAAGCCGACCCCGAGGAGCCGGAGCAGCACGGCAAGCGGCAGGACGGGCGCGACCTCGTCGCCGAGTGGCAGAAGAAGAACCCGGCCGGGCGCTACGTCTGGAACCTGGCGCAGCTCGAGGCGCTCGACCTCGCGAAGACGCCGCGCCTGTTCGGCCTGTTCGACCCGAGCCACATGGAGTACGAGGCCGACCGCGCGCGTGACAAGGGCGGCGAGCCGTCGCTCACCGAGATGACGACGGCCGCGCTGCGCGTGCTCTCGCGCGCGCCGAAGGGCTTCGTGCTGATGGTCGAGGCCGGCCGCATCGACCACGCCCACCACGCCAACAACGCCTTCCGCGCGCTCGGCGAGACGATCGAGCTCTCGCACGCGGTCGAGGCTGCGCTCCAGCTCACGAAGCGCAGCGAGACGCTCGTGATCGTGACCGCGGACCACGGCCACAGCTTCACCCTCTCGGGCTACCCGAAGCGCGGCAACCCGATCCTCGGCGTGGTGGTGCCGCCCGGCAGCAGCGAGCCGCTGCGCGACGCGAGCGGCCGGCCCTACACGGCCCTCAACTACGCGGCTGGGCCCGGCAACACGGGGAAGAGCGACGCGCAGCCCGCGGGCTCGAAGCGCTTCCCGCACGAGCCGCGCAACTTCTCGCCTGCCGACGGTCGTCCCGACCTCGGGAACGTCGACACCACGGCGCCCGACTACCTCCAGGAGGCGCTCGTGCCGATGCCGGCCGGCACGCACTCGGGCGAAGACGTCGCGATCTACGCCAGCGGCCCCGGCGCCGAGCTGTTCCACGGCGTGCTCGAGCAGAACACCATCTATCACGTGATCGCGGATGCCCTGGGTTGGGCGAAGTAGGAGGAAACCTCGTGTGCCGCAACATCAAGACCCTCTTCAACTTCGAGCCTCCCGTCACCGACGCCGAGATTCGCGCGGCGTCGGTGCAGTTCGTTCGCAAGCTCAGCGGCTTCACGAAGCCGTCGAAGGCGAACGAGGCCGCCTTCGAGCGGGCCGTCGATCGCACGGCCGACGTGGCACATGACCTGCTGCGAGCGCTGGTGCACGACGGCGTCTCCTCGCGATCGCGAGGCCGAGGCGGCGAAGGCTCGCCTCCGGGCCGCCGCGCGGTTTCACAAGCCCGCGAGCCCGCATGCGTGAGCGAGCGCGTCCTCCAGAACCGCGATCGCTACAACCGCATGGCGCGCGCGTACGAGGCGCTCGTGCGCTTCGGCAGCTTCGGCCAGTTCGGTCGCTTCTATCGGGCGGTCGCCGCGGAAATCGATGCCTGCCCGGGTGGCACGATCCTCGATCTCGGCTGCGGGCTCGGCACGCTCGTCCCCCATCTCCTCCCGAGCGTCGCGCCGGGCGGAACGGTGATCGGGGTGGACATCGCGGATCAGTTAATCGAGCGAGCCCGCGCGCTCGCCGCGCGCGAAGGCTGGCGGAACGTCGAGCTCGCAAGGGTCCGGATCCGGCGCTTCCACCTCGGCGTATACACGTTGGTGTCGGGCCGGAAGCGGTGACGCATCAAGCGAGACCCGAGGCCCACCGATCAGCCCTCGATGCGCCTCCTCGCCGCCTCGGTCCTTGGCATGGCGATCGCGTTCTCGCCTGCGTCCGCAGAGATCGAGAAGCTCGCGACGATCGAGGACCAGGGGATCTGCTTCCACTGGTGGCCGAAGCTCCCCGCTCTGGCGGGATGGCAGCAAGACCGCGAGCAGAGCTTCGTCCACGACGTCAACGCCCTCGCGCCGGACGGCTCCTCGTTCGCCGATGCGGAAACCGTGATGTACGCGAAGGCGGTGTACAAGCCTCGCGATCCCGAGCTGAAGTCGGTCGAGATGCTGATCCAGCGAGACAAGAAGGAGTTCCTGGAGAGCGCTCCAGGCATGGCGATCCGGGAGGCTGCTCCTCTGACCACCGCCGACGGGAAGAAGCTGAGATCGCTGCACCTTCTTCCCGAAAGGCAAGGGCAACTGGGAGCGCGTCTCGTACGGCGAGGAGGGAGACTTCTATCTCGTGTTCACCGTCAGCTCTCGCTCACGGAAGGGCTACGAGGCAGCCGTGGCGGCCTACGAGCGTCTCGTCACGAGCTATCGAGAGAATCCCGAGGCCGCCGGCACGGAGCTGATTCAGCCGAAGCCGCGCCCGATCCACCAGTAGACGCCGAGCCCGCACACCACGCCGCTGCCGATCTCCATCAGCCGGCGGTGCCAGAAGCTCGCGCCGAGCCGTGCGACCAGGGCGAGCAGCGGCCAGATCAGCGCGACGATCAGGAGCTGCCCGACCTCGACGCCGAGGTTGAAGCCGAGCAGCGCGGGCAGCAGCCGCTCCCGCGGCAGCGCGACCTCGGTGAGCACCCCCGCGAAGCCGAAGCCGTGCACGAGCCCGAAGCAGAAGGCGATCGCGAAGCGCAGGCGCGCCGGCCGTTCCACGCGCGCGAGCAGCGCGAAGTAGCAGGCGGCGAACAGCGCAAGGCCGAGGCAGGTGCTCGCGGGCACGGCGCCGATGCCGGCGGCGGCGAGCCCGGCGGCGCCGCCGAGCACCGCGACCACGACCACGGGCACGATCCGCTGCCGCCCCGACAGCAGCCAGCCGTTCTCCGCCGCGACCAGCGCGATCGAGAGCCCGACCAGCGCCTGGATCGCCGCGGCCTCCGGCTGCACGCGGCCGAGCGCCGCCAGCGCGAGCGTGATGCTGTGCGCCACGGTGAAGCCGGTGACGATCGTGATCACCTCGCGCGCGGTCGATGCGAGCAGCAGCAGGCCGAGCAGGAACACGAGATGGTCGTAGCCGGTGGCGATGTGCTCGACGCCGATCGAGACGTAGCGGCCGATGCCGCTGGCCGCGCTCTCGTCCTTCGCCTCCGCCCCCGGCCCCGGCAGCACCCAGCTGCGGTCGGCGCCGGCCAACACGCGCTCGGTGATGCCGCCGCGTCGCCGCGTGGAGGCGCGCGAAGTGCAGATGGCTCGGCGCCACCTCGCGCAACAGGTCGCTCGTGATCACGAGCTCGCCCTCGGCGGGGCAGCGCACGCGCCACTCGAGCAGCGCGCGGTCCGGGGGCGCGGTCAGCGCGCGCGGCCCGTCGACGACCGGGCACGGCTGGCCACCGGCCTCGAGCCGCAGCGCCTCGCTCAGATAGCGGCCGAGCTCGGGCGCGAAGCGCGGCGCCGCCACGATCCCCCACGGCAGGCGCGTCAGCTCGAGCTGCGGGATGCGGAAGCGCACGCGCGCCTCGCGGCCATCGATCTCCCAGCTCGAGTAGGACATGCTGCGCGTGTGGGCGCGCGCCGTCGCCGGCGAGGAGCGCGGCGGCGGAGAGCGCCAGCGCCGCGAGGGCGCGCCTCACGGCAGCGCCTCGGTCGTCACCACCTGCGCGCTGCCGCGCAGCTCGTCGAGGTAGCCGCGCAGCGCGCGATCGCCGGCACGCCGCACCCACTCTGCCTGCACGTGCTCGGCCACCTCCTCGAACGGCGGCACGCGCGGCTCCTCGCGCTCGATCAGCTGGAAGACGTGGACGCCCATGCCCGAGCGCACCGGCGCGCTGATCCCGCCGGGCGCGAGCTCCATCACGGCGCGCAGAGCGGTGGGCCCGACGTACTCGCGAAGCTTCGCGGGAGGCAGCAGCGTGTCGGGGATCGGCGAGACCTCTTCGTCCCCGAGCTCGGCGCGCACGCGCTCGAGCGGCTCGCCGGCGAGCAGACGCTGCTGGGCCTGCGTCGCCTTCTCCAGCAGCGCGGCCTCGTCGCCCGGGCGAGCGCACGCGGAAGAACACCTGCGCCGCGCGCACGCGGCCGGGCTGGGTGAAGAAGCCCGCCTCCTCCTCGTAGAACTTGCGCAGCTCGTCCGGCTCGGGCTTCTGGTCCTCGGTCTCCACCACGATCGACTGGATCATGGCCTGCGTGATGTCGGCGCGGATGCGGCGATCGCTCTCGACGAGCCCGAGCTCGACGCCGCGCTGCACGAGCAGCTCCTCGTCGATCATGCGGTCGAGCACGCGGCGCCGGAGCTCGGGGCTCGCGGGCTCGCGCGTGTCGCTCTCGACGCCCTCGACGAGCCGCTGGTAGTCCTCGGCGTAGAGCAGCGTGCCGTTCACGGAAGCAACCGCGCCCTTCGGGAGCGCCGCGCCGCGCGCGTCGGTGCCGAGCAGGCCCCAGGCCGCCACGGCCACGCCCGCTGCGGCGCCCGCCGCGAGCCAGAGCAGAGGGCGGCGCTGTGCGGCATCGGGCATGGGCGCCACACCGTAGGGGCCGCCCCCGCAGCCGGTCAATCCACTCGTCGGTTCGGCCGATCCACCCCGGAGACCCCATGGATCCGCTGCTTTCGAGCCAGACCACCCTGCTGCTCGCGATGGGCATGAGCGCCTACGTCGGGGTCCTTCACCTGTGGTATGCGCGCCGGCCGAGCCCGCACGGCTGGGTGGCGCTGTGGTCGGTGCTCGCGATCGTCTTCCAGGCTGGCCGCCTCGTGCAGCTTCACACGGACGACCCGCTGCTCGCGGTCCTCGCCGCGCGCTGCTACGGCGCGATGGGGCCGCTCCTGATCGGCAGCTTGTGCGGCTTCGCGTGCTCGCTCTCCGGCCGGAAGACTTCGCTCCCGCGCGCGGCCGCCTTCGTCGCGGCGAACGTGGCCTTCGCCGGGCTCATCGCCGGCACGGACTGGTTCATCGCGGGCCAGACGGGCACAGGGCGCGATTGGTTCGGGGCCGCCTTCATCTCGGTGCAGGGCGCGCCGACGTTCGCGGTGCTGCCGGCCTACATGCTCGGCGCGTTCGTCTGGATCGCGCGGCAGGTCCAGCACTCGCCGGAGCTCTCGCCGATCGAACGCACCGCGCTGCTCACGAGCATCGGGCTCTACGGGGCGATGGGTCTCGCCTCGGTGGCGTCGAGCATCGGCTGGGTGACCTTCCCGGGTGTCGCGGAGTACGGCCCCGTGGTGCTGGGCGTGAGCCTCTCCTTCCTCCTCGTGCACCGGCAGAGCCGTCTCGAGGATTCGCTCCAGTCGCTGGTGGACGCGCGCACGGGCGAGCTGGCGGCGAGCGAGTCGCGCTACCGCGGCCTGATCGAGAACGCCCCGATCGGCATCTTCGCGTGTGACGCCAGCGGGCGTGTCACCATGCGCAACGCGCGGCTGCTCGAGATCCTCGGCAAGCCCGGCGACTCGCCGCGCACCGACGCCGTGGCGCCGGCGATGCGCCGCTGCCTGACCCGAGGCGAGGTGATCACCGGCGAGCATCGCTTCACCTCGTCGTGGGGCCGTACGATCGACGTGCACGTGGTGCTCGCTCCGCTGCGCGACGCGGGCGGCGTGGTGACGGGCGGGCTCGGCCTGCTGGAGGACGTCACCGAGCGGCGCGCGCTCGAGGAGGGTCTCCGGCGCTCGCAGAAGCTCGAGTCCGTGGGTCAGCTCGCCGCCGGCATCGCGCACGAGATCAACAACCCGATGGCGTTCGTGCGCACGAACCTGGCCGTGCTGCGCGAGGAGTGGCTCGCGCTGAAGAAGCAGATCGGAGGCGCGGACCGCGAGCCGGCGCTGGCCGAGCGCTTCGGCGAGTGCGAGGCGCTGATCGACGAATCGCTCGAGGGGATCGAGCGCACCATCGCGATCGCGCGCGACATGCGCGAGTTCGCGCACACCGGCAGTGATGGGCGCACGAACGTGGACGTGAACCAGGTGGTGGAAGGCTGCGTGCGCGTGGGGGGCGCCCACCGCAAGGGCTCGACGCGCATCGAGGAGCAGTACGGCACGGTGCCGCCGGTGTGGGGCTCGGCCGGCCAGCTGCGCCAGGTCTTCCTGAACCTGATCGTGAACGCGCTCGACGTGGTGGGGCAGGTCGGCTGCGTCCGTGTCGAGACCGCGGTGGATGGCGCGTACGCCATCGTTCGCGTCCGGGACGACGGCGCCGGCATCCTGCCCGAGCACCGCGATCGCCTGTTCGATCCCTTCTTCACGACCAAGCCCGCCGGCGAGGGCACGGGCCTCGGCCTCTACATCTCGCACCAGATCGTGCGCGGGCACGGCGGCGAGATCGTCGTCACCTCGACCCCCGGCCACGGCGCCGTCTTCGAGGTCCGCCTCCCCCTCGCCCCCCGCGACTGACGTCACGTAGGGGACGTTCCTTTTCCGTCACGAACTCGGGCTACCCTCGCTCGGCTCATGTCACCCCGGAAAACCTTCGCGATGGTGCTCGAGGAGCCGCGGCGCCTCGCACCGCGCGAGCTGCCGATCCCGGAGATCGGCGCCGAGCAGGCGCTGCTGCGCATCGAGACGTGCGGCATCTGCGGCAGCGACTACGAGCAGTTCGAGGGCGCGCTCCGCACGCCCACGCCGGTGATCCCCGGCCACGAGCCGCTCGGCGTGATCGAGGCGATCGGCGACGTGGCGGCGCGGCGCTGGAACGTGGACGTCGGCACCCGCGTCGCCGTCGAGAACATGATCGCGTGCCGCTACTGCCCGGCCTGCCTCGCCGGCCGCTCGCACCTGTGCGAACGGCGCCGCATCTACTCGTACGTGCCGCTCGCCGAGAGCCATGGCCTGTTCGGCGCATACGCGCAGTACATGGTGCTCGAGGCGGGCTCGATGGTGCATCGGATCGACGCCGACCTGCCGCCCGAGCTGGCCGTGCTCTTCAACCCCCTCGGCGCGGGCTATCGCTGGGCGGTCGAGATCCCGAACACGAAGCCGGGCGACAGCGTGCTCGTGCTCGGCCCCGGCCAGCGCGGCCTCGCCGCCGTGATCGCCGCGCGCGAGGCCGGCGCCGCGCAGGTGATCGTCACCGGCCTCGCCGCCGACGCGCGCAAGCTCGCGCTCGCGCGCACGTTCGGCGCCGACCACGTCATCGACGTGCAGAACGAGGACGCGAAGCGCCGCGTGCGCGAGCTCACCGGCGGCCGCGGCGCCGACGTGGTGGTCGAGGTCACCTCGTACGCCACCGAGCCCGTCACCGCCGCGCTCGACTACGTGGCGACCGGCGGCACCGTGGTGCTCGCGGGCACAAAGGGCTTCAAAGCCATCCCCGACTTCGTCTCCGACAAGATCGTGATGAAGGAGATCACCGTGCGCGGCGCGATCGGCGTGACGTCGTCGGCGTATCGCAGCGCGATCCGCCTGATCGAGTCGCGGCGGCTTCCGCTGGAGCGCATGCACACGCACGACTTCGCGCTCCGCGACGCCGAGCTCGCGATCCGCACGCTCGCGCGCGACGTGCCGGGCGAGGACGCCATCCACTGCGCACTGTTCCCGGAGCACTAGTGCAAGCCGAGTCGACGGGCACGGACTGGCGACTCCGCGCGGCGCTGGTCTTCGCCGTTGCCGCGACCCTCTGCGTGCTCTGGTGGACGGGCGCGCTCGCCGACCTCGCGCAGCCCGAGCGCATCCGCGCGCTGCTGACCGAGACGGGCTTCGTCGGCCCGCTGCTCTTCCTCGTCGCCTTCGCCGGCCTCCAGCCCTTCGGCCTGCCGGGCATGACTTTCATGATCCCGGCCGCGCTGGTCTGGCCGCCGGCCGTCGCGATCGCGCTCTGCGTCGCCGGGGCGGTGGGCGCCGGCGCCTTCGCCTTCGCGCTCGCGCGCTGGATCGGACCCGACGCGATCATGGCGCGCCTCCCCGAGCGGGTGCGGCGCCGCACCGTGCAGGCGCGCGCGAGCGGCTTCCGCACCGTGCTGGTGGTGCGGCTCCTCTTCTTCCTGTTCCCGCCTGCGCATTGGGCGCTCGGCATCTCGGGCATCCGCTTCGGGCCGTTCGTGCTCGCGAGCGCGCTCGGCTTCCTGCCGTGGATGACCGTCTGGATCCTCGGGACGCGCGAGTTCGCGCACCAGCTCGAGCGCCTGCCGGTGTGGGAGACCGTCGGGCTCGGCGTCGCGATGCTCGCGCTCGGCGGGGCCGTGGTCTGGTGGCGGCGGCGGGGACGCGCAGCACAGTAGACGCGGCTGGCAGCCCCGCCGGAGCCCGGTTGCTGCTAGGGTGGGGCACCCGCGGCCGCAGCTGAGCCGCGATCCGTCAGGTGGCGAGAAGGATGCTCGACCTCAGCGTGCTCCAGGATCGCCTTCCCGCCAACATCGAGCGGTTGCATGCATGCAGCACCAATCCGCGCATCGCGGATGACCGCAGCAAGCTAGTCATCGACATCGAGGCTTCGGACTTTGTCGCATCTCTTTGCGCTTGGTCCAACGGGTGCTGCGACATCGGTCTACTTGCAACGGGCGCAGCGGATGGAGTTGCGTGGCATGCTGAGTTCACCAACACGGAATCCGCCATCGACGCGCTCCTCGAGGTCCTTCGCCTACTACCAGACCTACCTCGCTGCAGCTGACACGACCGGTCAGGCGACTGCGAGCCCACCGGGCAGCTCCCCGGGATCCACCAGCCCGTGTCGTCTCCACCCGACGCGCAGCAGCCACGAGCGTGGCTGCGCCACCTCGGGAAGCGCGGAGGTCTCGGGGATGCGACTGATGACCGTGCGCCGCCAGCCGTCGAACCAGCGGGCCGAGCTCGCGGGATCGAGCGGAGTGGACACCGCCCTCGACACGTTCCGGTGCTTCGCGAGATGCCGCCGGGCGTTCAGCAGCACGTAGGCGAGCGCCCGTCGCACCTCGCGCGGCGACCGCAGGCTCCGGTGGTGATAGCGACAGTCGAGCACAGGCTCGCTCCGCCCGCTCGTGCGATTGAGAGCACGCGCGAGCCTCGCGCCGATGCTCTTCATCCCGCACGCGAGCGCGTGCTTCCCGTGCGCCTCGACGATCAGGTGCGCGTGATCGCCCTGGAGCGAGTAGTGCGCGACGCGGAAGCTCCCGCGCTCGCTCGCCTCGGCGAGGGAGCGCCGCCACTCGCGGACCAGCCTCCCGCTGCGAAGCGACGGAAGCCCGGCCTTCCGTTGTCTTCAGCCGGGAGGCGCGGATGGGCTCGACCTCGGCCTACTTCGCCACCGTCACCGTCGCGCCGCGCATCGTCGCCTGGTCGAGATGTGGCAGGCACAGGTACTCGTACTGGCCCTTGTCGTCGAACGTGTGGCGGAAGGTCTGGCCGCGCGCCAGGAAGCTCGACGAGAGCGGGGTGTGATTCGGCTGCGTGCCGCTGCCGCTCGTCACCGTGTGGATCACGTTGTCGTCGTTCACCCAGACCACGGTCTGGCCCGGCTTCACCGAGACGTGGCGCGGCTCGAAGCGCATCCCGCGGATGTGCACCACGGCGTCGGCGCCCGACAGATCCGGAGGCGCGACCGCGCCCGCCGTCGCCGCGCCCGCCTCGTGCTCGGCGTGCGACAGCGGCGCGGCCTCGGCGGTCTCCGTGCAGGCCGCGATCGGCGCGCCCACGGTGCGAGCGCCGTCCGCGAGGTCGGCGCAATTGGCCGTGCCCGTGCCGTCCCAGCCGAAGTCGCCGCCGCCTCCGTAGCCCTTGCTGATGTTCGGATGCGGCGCGGTGCCGTTCTGGTCGAGGTGGTTGGTCACGATGCGGGCGCCGTCGGTCATGGGCTCGAGCGCCGGGTCCTTCTTGGCGTGCTGCTCCGCGAGCCGCGTGAGCGCGATGCCGAGCGAGGCGTTCTCGCGCACTTCGTTGTTCTCGACCAACGTGTCGTCGGCGCCCATCAGCAGGATGCCGATGCCCTGCGGCAGCGCGCCCACGATCGACTCGGGGTCGCCGAAGTTCGGCGTGTTGTTGCTCACGACCCAGTTGTGGTGCACCCGCGACCGCTTGCCTTCCTTCAGCACCTTGCCGGGCAGCACGAAGACGAGGATGCCGGCGGTGTTGCCCTGGGCGAGGTTGTCGCGCACCTCGGCGTCGTTCGTGTTCTCGATCTCGATGCCGGCGACGTTGTTGTGCACGTAGTTCGCCGCCACCAGCGCGCCCTGCGACTCGCCGACGTAGATCGCGGCGTCGCGAATGCGCGTCACCGTGCAGTGCGTGATCGTGATGTTCCGCGATTGCACCGGGTACACGCCGTAGAGGCCGGTGTCGTCGATCACGAGGTCGGTGAGGAAGACCCCGTCCACGCCCTGCGTGCTGACGCCGTTGCCCTTGTAGTGCCGCACCGCGAAGCCCGTCATCGTGAACGGGCTGCCCGAGGCGATCACGCCGTCGTTCAGCGTGCCGCGCCCGTCGAGCACCGGGCGCTCGGGGCCGCGGACGATGCCGCGCAGCGTGACGTTCGGCGTGTCGACCACGAGCGCCTCGTGGTAGATGCCCGGCTCCACCTCGACCACCGAGCCGGGCTTCGCCTGCTCGAGCGCGGCCGCGATGGAGTCGCCCGACCGCACGCGCAGATTCTGCGCGGCGGCGGGCGCGGCGAGCGCGAGGAGCAACAGGCCGAGCAGCGTCCGTCTCATGGCAAAGGCTCCCTCCCGGCGATCGGGAGCCCGGACGGTACCCGCTCGGGCACGGCCGGGCTCGCGGTTTCGTCCGTGAGCGCGCCGAGGAAGGCGACCAGCTCGGCGGCCTCCGCGTCGCTGATCGAGAACGCGCGCACCTGGCTGTCGATGCGCTCGCCTGCGACGCCGCGCGTGCGCCCGCCGCCGTGCCGGTAGAAATCCACCACGGCGGCGAGCGTGGGCAGCGAGCCGTCGTGCATGTACGGGGCAGTCCGGGCCACGTTGCGGAGCGTCGGCACGCCGAACAACCCGCGCTCCGCCGGCTCGCCGGAGACGCCGCCGACGCCGGGGTCGGGGGACGGCACGCCCACGCCGAGCGCGAGCGGCGCATCGAAGGTCGGCAGCCGGTGGCACTCGAAGCAGCGCGTGTTGAGCGAGCGGAAGAGCGCGAGCCCGCGCCGCTCGGCCGGCGCGAGGGCAGCGCGCTCGCCGGATGCGAACCGGTCGTAGCGCGAGCGCTGCGAGACCAGCGTGCGCTCGAAGGCCGCGAGCGCGCGCGTCACGTTGCTCAGCGAGACGGCGCCGAACGTGCCCGCGAAGCGCTCCCGGTACTCCGGGATCGCCGCGAGGCGCGCGACGAGACGCTCGGGGTCCGCGGCCATCTCGTCGGCGGCGAGCAGCGGGATCCGCGCCTGCTCCTCGAGCGAGCCCGCGCGGCGGTCCCACATCAGGCGCGGTTTGAAGCCGACGTTCCAGAGCGTCGGCGTGTTGCGCGGCAGCAGCCGTCCGTCCTTGCCGCGCGCGGTGACGAGCCCGTCGCTGAAGGCGCGCGCGGGATCGTGGCAGTGCGCGCAGGCGAGGCGGCCATCCTCGGAGAGCACCGGATCGAAGAACAGCAGCCGCCCGAGCGCCGCGCGCTCCGGCGTGGGCGCCTCGCCGGCCAGCGGCGGAAACGGACGCTCGAGCCCCGTGGCCGCGGCGAGCAGGAGGCCCCCCAGGACCGCCAACACCACCGCCCTCGACCCGCTCACGCGAGGATCATACCCTCGACTCTCATGCGCTTCGCTGCTGCTGTGTCCGACGCGGAGGCATGGGGCCGCGCCACCGACGCGGTCGCGGAGGAGCTGCAGCGCGGCCTCGACGGAGCGCGCGCCGATTTCGTCTGCCTGTTCGTGTCGCCGCATCACGAAGCGGCGTGGCTCAGCGTGGCGGAGCGCGTGCGGCGCGAGCTGCCGGGCGCCCTGCTGCTCGGCTGCACCGCACGCAGCGTGCTCGGCGCGGGCCGCGAGCTCGAGGAAGGCCCCGGCCTCGCGGCGCTCGCCGCCTCACTTCCCGGCGTGTCGCTGCACCCGTTCCATCTCGGCGCGGCCACGGAGCTCGAGCTGCCCGGACCCGAAGACGCGCACGTGATCCTGCTCGTCGATCCGTTCCGCGCCGACCTCGACGCCTGGATGCCGGCGCTCGACGCGCGCTTTCCGAAGGGCATCAAGATCGGCGGCGTGGCTTCGGGCGCAGCGCAGCCGGGCCGCAACCTGCTCTTCCTCGGCGAGGGCGCGGCGCGCGCCGGCGCCGTGGGCGTGGTGCTGGCTGGGGATCTCGCACTGGACACGGTGGTGGCGCAGGGCTGCCGGCCGGTGGGACCGCCGCTCTTCGTCACGGGCGCACGCGAGAACGTGCTGTACGAGCTCGACGGGCAACGTCCGCTCGACGTGCTGCAGCGCGTCTTCGCGGCGGCGAGCCCGGCTGAGCAGAGCCTCTTCCACGGCTCTCTCTTCCTCGGCATCGAGATGGAGGCCGAGCAGAGCCGCTTCGAATCGGGCGACTTCCTGATCCGCAACCTGATCGGCACCGACCCGAGCACGGGCGCCCTCCACGTCGCCGCCCTGCTCGAGGGCCACCGCGTGGTGCAGTTCCACCTGCGCGACGGAGCCGCGGCCGCCGAGGACCTCGAGCGCCGCCTCGCGCGCTGCGCCACCGCGGCCGCGAAGGACGCGGCGGGCGCCCTGCTCTTCTCGTGCCTCGGCCGCGGCCGCGGGCTGTTCGGGCGAGCCCGACCACGACAGCGGCGCCTTCGCGCGCGCGCTCGGCCCCGTTCCGCTGGCCGGCTTCTTCTGCAACGGCGAGCTCGGCCCCGTCGAGGGCCGCACGTTCCTGCACGGCTACACCAGCGCATTCGCAATCTTCCGACCGAAAGGAAACGAGCCATGAGAGCGACCTGGCAGGGCCAGCTGTTGGCCGAGAGCGACGACACCGTGGTGGTCGAGGGCAATCACTACTTCCCGGCCGCGTCGCTGCGGCGCGAGCGCTTCCGCGAGAGCGCCACGCACACGGTCTGCCCGTGGAAGGGCACGGCCTCGTACTACGACGTCGTGGTGGGCGACGCCGTGAACCGCGACGCGGCATGGTACTACCCGACGCCGAAGCCGGCGGCCGCGAACATCACCGGCCGCGTCGCGTTCTGGAAGGGCGTCGAGGTGGCCATGCTCGCCGCCTTCCTCCTCCTGGGCGCGGGCCCGGCCGCAGCGCTCGAGGATCTGACCGGAACGTGGGAAGGCAAGGTCTCGTGCGACACGATCGACAGCGGCGCGGTCACGCATTTTTCGGCACCGGCCACGCTGTATCTGGACGACGGTGGCTCCGGAGCCGTCGGGGTCGGCTTCCAGACGGCCGGCAACTTCTTCGGACGCTACATGGTGGAGGCGGAGCATCCCGATCACGCGGTGATCCAGGCATCCTCGTGC
This sequence comes from uncultured delta proteobacterium, assembly GCA_963716895.1. Lineage (GTDB taxonomy): Bacteria > Myxococcota_A > UBA9160 > UBA9160 > UBA6930 > JBFIYM01. The sequence continues at coordinate 681,257 of CAVQUJ010000005.1, read as the reverse complement.
GACTTCGACACCGACAACGTCGAGGGCTCGGTCCTCCGTGCGGACGTCAAGACGAAGGCGGGAAACACGAAGGCGAGCCTCACCGGCACGCTGATCGTCCTGGATGGCCCGGGCGGAACGACGACCCGATGTGAGCTCAAGCTCCAGCGCACTTCGCTCTCCGCACCGACACCCGTCTGCATCCTCTGAATGAGCGTCGCCACCACCTGGGGCACGACGGAGGCCGAGCGCGCCCTGCCCTACCCGTGCGACGCCTTCGTCGGGCGGCTCGACGCGGCGTGCTGGCGCGGCGTCAGCGTGCGCGCGGAGGCAGCCGTCGTGTTCCGCTGGCTCTGCCAGCTCCGCGCCGCGCCGTACAGCTACGACTGGATCGACAACGGCGGGCGGCGGAGCCCGCGCACGCTCACGCCCGGGGCTCGAGGAGCTCGCCGTCGGCCAGCGCGTGATGAGCATCTTCGAGCTGGTCGCCTTCGAGCGCAGGCCGACACCTCACCGTGCGGACGCGCGGCTTCGCGCCGGGCCTCTTCCCCGGCGTCGCGGTCAGCTACGTCGTCGTCGCCCGCCGGCCCGCGCGAGACGCGGCTTCTCGTGAAGCTCGCCTTCGAGGTGCGGCCCGGCGTCGCTCGGCGCGCTCGCGCGCTGTCTTCCTCGAGTGGGGCGACCTCGTGATGATGCGCCGCCAGCTGCTGAACCTGCGCGACCTGGCCGAAGGGCGCTGACGCTGGGCGCTGCGCGTGGCGCCGAGTGGCTCAACGGGAGACGAGGGCGTCCTGCAGCACCGCGAAGTCGGCCTCGGCGAGCGCCGGCAGATGCACCTCGATCGCATCCCGCCGCAGGCGCTCGCAGCAGCTCGAACTGGAAGAAGTTCTCGCCGTCCCGAATCACGTAGTTCAACAGGAAGAAGCGATACGCCTCGCGCAGGAACAGCAGGTCCTCGGGCCGGAGCGGCAGCAGCGCGTGGTACGCGCGCAAGGAACCGCGCGAAGCGCGCTTCGAACAGCGGCCCGAGGCCGTAGCTGAACTGCGTGCGGTCGCCGACCGAGCTCGAGACGCGGCTCAGCGAATAGAAGTCGAGCGTACGCGGCGCGATCCGGAACCAGTCGTAGTCCCAGCGGCGGAACAGACGGAAGGCGCGCCGGCCGCGCCGCACGCCGAAGTTCCCGATGTTCCAGTCCACGAGCACCGGGATGGTGCGCATGCGGTGCACGCCGAGCGCGTCGGCGTTCACGAGGAAGGCGTCGCAGTGCTCGCGGATGAATTCCGCGGCCGCCGGGCCGATGCCCCGCGCCTCGCGCCAGGCCTTCTGATCGAGCTGGTCGCGGAGCAGCGCGAGGTCGGAGCCCAACGTCTTCCAGGTCGGGTCGATGTGCCGAGCCGTGTGCAGGCAGACGCGGTGGAAGCGAGCCATCTCCTCGGCGAGGTTCTCGATCTCGCGCTCGGAGAGCACGCGCGGCAGCGCTTCGCCGGGCTCCACCTCCTCGTAGAACGCCACCCACGAGGGACCGTCGCGGTGCAAGCAGGGCCGCCCGTCGCGCGCGACGACGGGCGCCAGGAAGCGCGCCCAGCGCGTCCCCTCGAGCAGCGTGGTCCAGCGCAGGATGCGCTCGTGGTCCTGTCGGAAGTGCACGAAGGAGCCGAACGACGAGACCTTCGCGATCCGGTGCGAGCCGTCGTCGAGCACGAGACGGTAGACGCGGTTGGTGGAGACGCCGACGCGGATCTCCTCCACCGAGCGCACCCGCCGCGGATCGCGCGTCGCGAGCCAACCCTCGAGCAGGATGTCGGGAACACGCTCGTCCACGTCTCCCCCTGGCGATACCTCACCGCGGGCTCAGAGTGCCAGCGGATCCGGGATGCGCCGCCGGAACTCGCGGATCACCGGCAGCCGCTCGAGCCACGGCGAGGCGTCGGCGCGCGTCGGGTCCACCTCGCTCGCGGGCCCGGCGAAGCCCTTCGGGATCTGCGAGTAGAGCGCGCCGTGGTCGAGGTAGTGGTACTCGTAGCCCGGCACGAACACGTCCTCGTCGGCGATCACGTCGACGGTGCGCACGCCGTAGCTCGACAGCTCGGTGGTGAGCGTCTGCGCCGGGATGATCCAGACGTGGTGCGGGCCGGCCACGAACTGGTACTGGATCTTCCGGTTCTTCGAGAGGATGCGGAGCTTGCGGATCGGGCCGCCGTACATGCGGCTCGCGGAGCGGCTCACCTCGACGACCCGCGCGAAGTCCGGCGCGAAGCCGGGCGCGAAGCGCAGCGAGGTCGGGTCGTTCCGGCGCTCGAACCAGGCCACCGCGCGCCCGCCGTGGATGCGGTTCGCGCGCTTCGCCATCGCGCGCCGGCGCGGGCCGATGAAGTCCGCGTACGGCCTCGAAGCGGCCGACCGGCGCGCGGCGCAGGATGCGACGCAGCGCGCGCGCGTCCCACGGCACGCGCTCCGCGCGGCGGCTCAGCTCGTCGAGCGCGGCCTGCATCTCGTAGGGCAGGTTCGTGGTCTCCTCGGCGCTGTACTCGGTCTCGCCGATCGTCTTGACGTCGCCCTTGCCGATCCAGTGCATGCCCGGCGCCGAGATGAGGTGCGTGGCGCAGCGCCAGACCAGCGAGGAGTCCTTGTAGAACATGCGCGGAAAGAGGTCGCGGCTCGCGCCCTGCCGCACGTACGCCACGAAGAAGCGGAAGTTCTCGTCCTCGCGCAGATCCGCGAGGAAGAAGCGCACGTCGAAGAGCGAGAGCGCGGAGCGGGGCGGGTAGCGCCGGAGGAGCTCCGCGGGGCGCGCGCGCGCCGTGCCCGCGGGCCGGAGGCGGCAGCCGGCGGCGAGCAGCGCGCGCAGCTCCGCTCGCACGGAGCGCGTCTCGGGCTCGGCCACGCTCAGACGGTCAGCACGCGGATCAGGTTCGTGCTGCCCGCCTCCTTCGAGATGCCGGCCGTCACCACCACCACGTCGCCCGGCTTCGCGCAGAGCGCTCGCGCGCGTTCGACGCCGAAGGCCACCTTCTCGTCGTCGCTCGCCGTGCCCTCGCAGAGCAGGCCCGTCACTCCCCAGTTGAGCGCGAGGCGCCGCACCACCTCGGGCCGCGTGCTGAGCGCGAGGATCGGGCACGAGGGGCGGTGCTTCGAGATCGCGCGCGAGGTGTGGCCGCTTTCGGTGAGCGCGAGGATGGCCGAGGCGCCGAGCTCACGAGCGAGCGTGGTCGCCGCCTGCGCTACGCCGTCGGTGATCGAGGGCATCGCGGCGCGGCGGATCTGCTGCAGGTCGCCGTACTCCGCGAGCGCGCCCTCCGCCTCGAGGGCGATGCCCGCCATGGTCTTCACCGATTCCACCGGGTAGAGCCCGCTCGCCGTCTCGCCCGACAGCATCACGGCCGAGGTGCCGTCGAAGATCGCGTTCGCGACGTCGCTCACTTCCGCGCGCGTGGGCCGCGGGTTGCGCTCCATCGAGTCGAGCATCTGCGTCGCAGTGATCACGGGCTTCCCGCGGCCGACCGTGGCCCGGATGATCTCCTTCTGCACGATCGGCACCCGCTCGAGCGGCAGGTCCACGCCGAGGTCGCCGCGGGCCACCATCGCGCCGTCCGCGATCTCGAGGATCTCGGCCAGGTGCGCCACCGCCTCGCGGTTCTCGATCTTGGCGATGATCGGGATCTCGGCGCCCTGCCCGCGCAGGATCTCGCGGATCACCAGCACGTCCGCGGCGCTCTTCACGAAGGACGCCGCGAGGTAGTCGACGCCGAGCTCGACCGTGAAGAGCAGATCGTCGAGGTCGTCGGGGCCCATGGCCGCGGGGTTGAGCCGGGCGCCGGGCGCGTTCAGGCCCTTGCGGCTCGCGAGCACGCCGCCCTGCACCACCCGAGTCTCGATCGCGCTCTTCGTCACGCGCTCGACGCGCAGCTCGATGCGGCCGTCGTCCAGGAACACCGCGCTGCCCGGCGAGAGCTCGGAGGGCAGGCCCGGGTGCGAGACCGACACGCCGCGCGCGTCGCCCACGATCGGCTCCGTCGACGAGGTTGAAGGTCGCGCCCTCCGCCAGCTCGACGCGGCCGCCGGCCACCTCGCCCGTCCGCACCTCGGCGCCCTTCGTGTCGGCCATGATCGCGACCGGGATGCCGAGCTCGGCCGAGGCCTCGCGCACGCGCGCGGCCAGCGTGGCGTGGTCGGCGTGCGTGGCGTGCGAGAGGTTGAGCCGCGCCACGTTCATGCCCGCGCGGATCATCTCCCGGATCACCTCGACCGAGCTGCACGCGGGCCCGATCGTCGCGACCAGCTTCGTGCTCCGGATCCGGGGCGCCGCCATCCGATACCTCCGCCTGACGGGAGGGGAGTTAGGGCAACGACGCGGCGAAGGCCAGCGCGCCCGCCCCGCCCTGCCTATGCTGGCGCGCGCAGCCCCGGGAGGTGGACCGCTTGCTCGACTCGGCGCAGATCCTGGAGGGGGCGCGCAAGCTCGTCCCCGAGATCAGCGCCCGCGCGAACGAGATCGCCTCGCTGCGCCGGCTGCCGGGCGACCTCGTCGCGAAGCTGAAGGCCGCGGGTGTCTTCCGCATGCCGATGCCCGCGGCGTGGGGCGGGCCCGAGATGTCGCCGCGCGCCCAGAACGAGGTGGTCGAAGTGCTCTCGGCCGCCGACGCCTCCGTGGGCTGGTGCGCGATGATCGGCTCGGACGCCGGCTACTTCTCGGCGTTCCTCGAAGAGAGCGCCGCGCGCGCCCTCTATCCCGACCTCGACATGGTGACGGCCGGCATGCTCCAGCCGGCGGGCCGCGCGGTCCGCGTGCCGGGCGGCTATCGCGTCTCGGGGCGCTGGGGCTTCGGCAGCGGCTCGACGCACGCCGACGTGATCGCCGGCGGCTGCCTGATCTTCGAAGGCGACCAGCCGGTGATGACGGAGCAGGGCCGGCCCGAGTGGCGCGTGATGCTGGCGCCGGCTTCGTCATGGCAGGTGCTCGACACGTGGTACACGACCGGTCTCGCCGGCAGCGGCAGCAACGACTACACGACCAACGACCTGTTCGTCCCGCAGGAGCACACCTTCAGCCTCCTCGAGCCGCCCCGCCGCAAGGAACCGCTCTACGCCTTCCATGGGATGTTCTTCGTGAACATGCACGGCGTCGCGCTCGGCCTCGCGCGCCGCGCGATCGACGTGGTGCAGAAGCTCGCGGCCGAGAAGACGCTGGTGCCCGAGCTCGTGCTGATGAGGGACGCGCCGCGCGTGCGAAGCGCCTTCGCGCGCGCCGAGATGCTGCTCGGCGCCGCGCATGCCTACACCTACGAGACCATGGACCGCGTCTGGGACGCGGTGCGCACGGAGGGTCGCCTCTCGCACGGCCTGCGCCTGCACCTCGGCTTGTCTCGCGTGAACGCCTTCCAGGCCGCCCGCGACGTGGTGCAACTGATGGTGGACACGGCCGGCTCGAGCTCGATTTATTCGACCTCACCGCTCGACCGGCTGCTGCGCGACGCGATCACGGTGCGAACGCATATCGCGGTCCAGGAGCGTTTGGTCGAACAGATGGCGGCGCTCACCGTGAACGAGGACCCGCCCGTCCCCTTCCTGTGAGCCGACGGAGAGCTGACCATGGACTGGAATCCGTACTCCGACCGCTGGCGCGACGACCCGTATCCGATGTACCGCGAGCTGCGCGATCGCGCGCCCGTCCACTACTCGCCGGACTCGAACACCTGGACGGTCTCGCGCTACGAGGACGTCGTCGCGGTGCTGAAGGAGACGGAGGTCTTCTCCTCGAAGGTGCGCGGCGGGCAGATGGAGGCCGCCATGAACGACCTCTCGCTCGCGGCGAAGCTCCAGCTCTTCGCGCGCTTCGTCTCCAAGATGCGCGCCGCCCCGTGGACGATGCAGCGCTCGCGCATGCTGATCCAGGAGGACGGCGCGGTGCATCTGCGCATGCGCGACCTGGTGAACCGCGGCTTCACGCCGCGCCAGATCCAGCGCCTCGAGCCGCGCATCCGTGCGCTCGTGGCCGGCTGCCTGGCCGAGCTCAGCACGAAGCCGCAGTTCGATCTGGTGACCGAGCTGAACATCCCGCTGCCCGTCACGGTGATCGCGGAGATGCTCGGCGTCGAGCCGGAGAAACGGCACGTCTTCAAGCACTGGAGCGACGCGATCATCACCGGCGCCACGGGCTCGGCGCTCTCGAACCCGCTCGACTCGGGCGTGCTCGATGCGATGGCCGAGCTGCGCGCGTACCTGCGCCCGATCGTGCGCGAACGGCGCCGGCGTCCCGCCGACGACCTCATCAGCACGCTGGTCGTGGCCGAGGTGGACGGCGAAGGGCTCACCGACTACGAGATCTTCCTGTTCGTGCTGCTGCTCCTCGTGGCCGGCAACGAGACCACCACGAACCTGCTCGGCAATGCGGTGGACGCGCTGCTCGCGCACCCGGACCAGCTCGCGCGCGTGTGCGCCGATCCGCGGCTCGTCCCCGGTCTGGTGGAAGAGACGCTGCGCTTCGACGGGCCGATCCAGTTCCTGACGCGGCGCACGACGCGCGAGACCACGCTGCACGGCCAGACGATCCCCGCGCAGGCCTCGGTGGTGGTGCTGCTCGGCTCCGCGAACCGCGACGAACGCCGCTTCCCGGAGCCGGATCGCTTCGACGTGGGACGCGATGCCCGCGGCCACGTCGCCTTCGGCTTCGGCGCCCACTTCTGCCTCGGCGCCTCGCTCGCGCGGCTCGAGGCCAAGGCGGCGCTCGAAGCGCTCGTGCCCGAGCTGCCGCGCTTCGCGCGCGTGCGGCCCGAGCGCGAGTTCCTCGACTCCTACCTGATCCGAGGCCGCGTCCGGCTGGATCTCTGCGTGGCCGCCTAGCGCGAGGCCACCTCGAAGAGCCAGACGCCCGCGCTGCTCCGCGGCGCGTTCTTGTACTTTCGCGTCACTTCCGCGCGCACCGTGTCGCCCATCTGCTGCACGACCGCGTCGTCGAGCTTGGTGAGCGTGACGGGATAGCGTTTGCCCTGGATGCGCAGCACCGCGCTGCCGTCCTTCGCCGCATCCTTGTACCAGCTCTTGCCCGGCGGAAAGCCGAGGCTGCAGGGCACGTAGGCCTTCCCGTCGAAAACGAGGATCCAGGTGGTGCGCGAGCGCCCCTGCGAGGTGAGCTGGAGCTCGATCTCGCCGACGTCCTTCGCGAACGCCCAGTCGGCGACGGGCTCGCTCACCTGCTCGCCGGCCTCGAGCGGGCCGCCGGGGATCGGGCCGAGCGGCCCGTCGTGGAGTCGCGCGCCGAAGAACAGCAGCGCGACGAGCGCGACTACGCCGACGATGATGCGAAGCAGCCAACGAAGCAAAGTCATGCGAGGCCCTCCCCGAGGCTCGCGCGACTCTACCTCGGCGCGGTTCCCGAATACAGACAAACCCGCCCGAACAGCGTCCGGTGGCTTTCCACCTCGCGCACGTCGGCGAAGCCCGCCTCGCGCAGGTACTCGGGCAGGCGGCCCGCGAGGTTGTCGCTGACGCCGGCGTCGTGATGGATCACCGCGGTGAGCGCGCGCTCGAGCCAGTTCCGCGGCGGCCCGAAGTCGAGCACGTGGAAGCGCCCGCCCGGACGCAGCAGCCGCTTCGCGTCGCGGAAGGCCTCGCGCTTCTGCTCCGACTCGAGGTGGTGGATCATCAACGACGAGATCACGCGATCGAAGCTGTGCGCCGGGAACGGCGCGCGCCCGGCGTAGCCGCGCTGCCAGTCGATCTCGACGCCCGCGGCGCGCGCCTTCTCGACGGCCCGCGCGAGGGCCTTCGGGTCGGGGTCGAGGCCGGTCACGCGCGCGCCCGGCTCGCGCTGCTTCAGCAGCAGCGCGAGTGCGCCCGTGCCGCAGCCGATGTCGAGCACCTGCTCACCGGCGCGGATGCCGGCGTCGTCGAGCAGGCGGCCGCGCAGCCGGTCCACGCCGAGGAGGCGCGTGAGCGGATCGTAGAAGCGCAGCAGGCTGTCGCGGCCCGCGGCGGGGATGTAGTCGTGCGAGTGCGAGCTCATGGGTTCTCTCCGTGCCGATGGCGGTGATGCAGGTCGGGCCAGTGCGCATGCGCATGCGAGAGAGGCTCGTGAGTGTGCCAGTGCGCGTGCGCCTCGGCTTCCTCTCCGGAAGGGTGCGCGTGGAGATGGTGTCCGTCGTCGTGACGGTGCCAGTGCACGTGGGCGGTCGCCTCGTGCGTGTGGAGGTGCTCGTGCCGGTCGCGCAGCACGAGCCCCACCCCGAGCGCGAGCGCGGCGGCGGCTGCCCACTGGCTCGCGCCGAGCGGCTCGCCGAGCCAGAGCGCCGCGAGCGCGACGCCGAAGAACGGCGCGCTCGCGAACGCCACCTGCGCGCGCGTCGCGCCGAGCGTTTGCGCCGCGGTGACAATGAGCACGATGCTGGCGCCGTAGCTGAGCACGCCGGTCGCGAGCGCGGCCGCGATGGCGGACGGCGGCGCCGCGAACGGCGCGAGGCTGGCGCCGAGCGCGAGGTTGGTGGCGCCGGCCACGGAGCCCTTCCAGAAGGTGGTGGCCGTGGCGGGCACGCCGTCGAGGAGCGCGGTCCAGTGGTTGTCGAGCGCCCAGCACAGGCACGCTGCCGCGACGAGGCCACCCGCGGCGAGGCCGGCCGCGCCCTCGCCCGCCGAGACCGCGAGGCCTGCGCTCACCGCGAGGCCCGCTCCGAGCCAGCCGCGCGCGCCGAGCCGGTCGTGGAACACGAGCGCCCCGAGCACGGCCGTCGCGGCCAGCTCGAGGTTCAGCCAGAGCGCGACCGAGGCGGCGCTCGCGAGACGCAGCCCGAGGAGCAGGAGGACCGGACCCAGCAGGCCGCCGCAGCCGATCGCGCCGAGGAGCAGCCGCCGCCTGCGGCGATCGCGGGGAAACGGGAGCGAACGCGCCCGCACGAGAGCGGGCGCCACGCCGAGCGCCGCGCCGAGGTAGAGCAGGCCGGCCAGCTGGAGCGGCGTCAGCACGCCCAGCAGCCACTTGCTGGCCGGCGTCGCCGCCCCGAACAGGGCGGCCGCGAGGAGAGCGAGGCCGAGCGGAGCGAGGACCACCGACGACTCCTGCGCCGGGCGCACGGACGGACTCTAGCGGGCCCTGGCGGTGACGATCCGTTCACGACCGCCCGGCGGGCCGAAGAAGTGCGGTAGACCGAGCGTCGAGCCGCCGAAGCGCTCGACACGACGTGGAGCCACGCTGCATGAACAAGGTCGCCCAGGTCACCTTCGCCTTCTGGGTCATGAAGATCTGCGCCACCACGCTCGGCGAGACGGCGGGCGATCTGCTCTCGATGACGCTCGACGTCGGCTACGCGGTGAGCTCTCTCGTCCTGATCAGCCTGTTCCTGGTCACGCTCGGGTTGCAGCTCCGCGTCCGCCGCTTCCACCCGCTGCTCTACTGGACCGTGATCCTGTCCACGAGCACCGCGGGCACGACGATGTCGGACTACATGAACCGCACGCTCGGGCTCGGCTACGCGAAGGGCTCGCTGATCCTCGTGTCCTGCCTCGCGTTGGTGCTCGGCGTCTGGCGCTGGAGCGTGGGGAGTCTCTCGGTGGATGCGATCGAGACGCCGCGCGCCGAGGCTTCTACTGGACCGCGATCCTGTTCTCGAACACGCTCGGCACCGCGCTCGGCGACTACCTGGCCGACGACTCGGGCCTCGGCTTCGCGGGCGGCGCGTTGCTGATCGGCGCCGCGATCGCGCTGACCGCCCTCGCCTACCGCTATACGCGCCTCGACCGCGTGCTGCTGTTCTGGATCGCGTTCGTGCTCACGCGCCCGTTCGGCGCGACGTTCGGCGACCTGCTCACGAAGCCCGCCGCGCGCGGCGGGCTCGATCTCGGCACCATCGGTAGCTCCGCCGTCCTGGCCGCGATCCTGTTGGCGCTGATCGTGTACAACGGCGCAGCCAACGCGAGGGCGACTCGGACGGCTTGAGTCAGGTCGCGCAGGGCTGCGGGCGGCTCGCGACGCAGATCGCGGAGAAGCCTCCGCCCGGGCTGCGCAGGTTCGTCACCTGGCCCTGGTAGACGCGCGCCCCGAGCAGCAGGATCTCGTCGCGATACGCGTAGGCGCGCACGTCGAACTTCATCGCGCGCGGCCCGTCGCTGGTCTCGACGCTCACCTCACCGGGCGGGGCGTGCCGCTGCGCAAGGTAGCCGGGCGCGGCTCGCACCTCGTCGAAGCGGCGCCGCGAGATCTTGTCGCCGCGGTAGACGGCGCGGCTCCCGAACGCGGTGGCGGGCTTGAACACCCACGTGCGGCGCTCGCGCCAGACCTGCTCGGCGTCGAGCTCGGCGAGCAGCCGCGTCTCGGGCACGACCTCGGCGAGCAGCGCCGCGTCTTCGGCGGCGGCGCCGAGCTCCGCGAGTGCCGCAGGCGAGGAGAGCAGCGCGAGTCGCCGTTTGTCGGCGAGCAGGAAGTACTCGCGCGGCGACGGCGTCACCACCACGGCGCGCGCCAGGTACGCGGCCCGCAGCGCCGCGGCGCGCGGCGTCTCGAGCGTGAAGTCGGTGTCGCGCAGGTACACGAGGTCGACCGGGGCGCCCGCCAGCGAGAGCATCCCGTCCCGCCAGACGAGCTCGCTCGTGTCGCAGATGCGCGCCTCGATCCCGTTCCGCTCGAACAGGCCGCGCATCAGCTCGAACTCCGCGCGCAGGAACTGCTGCTCCGGCTTGTCGTCCGCGATCGCCACGCGCCGCGGCCCGGCCCCGGCGCCGCGTACCGCCTCGTACTCGGCGACGAACTGCGAGACGATCCGCTCCTCCATCGTCTCGACGGGGAGCAGATCCGCGCAGAGACAGGCCAGCCGCACGGGGTCGCAGAGCGCCGCGGTGTGGAGCCCGTTCACGAGCGCCCCGCCCGCGTTGGTGTTGATCTCGATCAGGCGCGGGCCGGCGGGCGTGATGTGGAAGTCGTAGCCCATGAAGGCGCCGAAGTTGCCCGGCGCGAAACGCAGAGGCTCGGGAGCGCCGGCGTCCACGCGCGCCTGCCAGCGCTCGCCGTGCGCGAGCCGGAAGGCCGCCTGCACCGTGCGCTTCAGCACATCGTAGTGCGCGGGGTCGAGCGAGATCACGGTGCGGCCCGCGAACGGCAGCGCAGCTTCGAGCGTCACGGGCGCGGAGAGTAACGACTCGGCCGCCTGCGGTAGGCTGGCTCGCGCCGCGGAGGAGCCCCATGCCCGCCAAGCTCGCCCACCTGCCCGTCCACGCGTCCCCCGACGTGATCACCGCGGCGCTCCAGGAGGATGGGGGCGTGATCGTCGACGGCTTCCTCGAGCGCGGCGCGGTCGAGGCGATCCGGCGCGAGGTCGCGGCACCGCTCGCGGCGTCCGATCCCGGGATGAAGCACCTGAACCCGGCCATCCAGTTCTTCTACGGCGACAGGACGCGGCACGTCTCGGGCATGGCCGCGGTGTCGCGCACCTTCGCGACCGAGGTGCTCACTCATCCCGTCTATCTGGGTGTCTGCGATCGCGTGCTGCTGCCGTCGTGCGCGCGGTATCAGCTGAACCTCGGCCACCTGATCGCGCGCGGTCCGGGCGCGACCGCGCAGCTCCTCCACCGCGACGAGCTGGTGTGGGTGCACGTGCCGCGGCCGCATCCCGAGCTGCAGCTCGCGTCCATGGTGGCGCTGGTGGACTTCCGCGCGGAGAACGGCGCCACGCGCGTCGTGCCCGGCAGCCAGCGCTGGCCGCACGATCGCAAGCCCGAGCCCGACGAGATCGCCGACGCGGAGATGGCAGCGGGCTCGGCGGTGCTCTACCTGGGCTCGACGATCCACGGCGCCGGCACGAACTCGACCGCCACCGAGTGGAGGCTCGGCCTGCACGTGAGCTACGTGCTCGGCTGGCTGCGCACCGAGGAGAACAACTACCTCGCCGTGCCCCCGGCGATCGCCGCGACGCTGCCGCGCGCCGCGCAGGAGGTGCTCGGCTACGCCGTTCACGACGCGATCCGGAGCGCCGGCGGCTACCTCGGAATGCTCGGTCTCCGCGATCCCGTGGAGCTGATGCAGGAAGGCAAGCTCGGCTGACGCCGCGGGGACGAAACGGCCCCGCAGCCGAGCGAAGCCATCGGGCTGGAGCCGGGCGGAGCCCGGCGCTAGGGTCCGCGCCCCATGCTGGCCCCGCGCAAAGACGTCCGCAACCTCGCCATCATTGCGCACGTCGATCACGGCAAGACCACGCTGCTCGACGGGCTGCTGCGCCAGACGGGCGCGCTGCCGCCGCGCCATGCCGAGGTCGAACGGGTGATGGACAGCGAGGATCTCGAGCGGGAGCGCGGCATCACGATCCACGCCAAGAACACGGCGATCGAGTTCGAGGGCGTGCGCATCCACCTGGTGGACACGCCCGGCCACGCGGACTTCGGCGGCGAGGTCGAGCGCGTGCTCGGCATGGTGGACGCGGTGCTGCTGCTGGTCGACGCGGTGGAAGGCGTGATGCCGCAGACGCGCTTCGTGTTGCGCAAGGCGCTGGCGCACGGGCTGCGGCCGATCCTGGTGGTGAACAAGGTCGACCGCCCGGAGCAGCGCGCCGAGGCCGTGATCGACGAGGTCTTCGACCTGCTGGTCGAGCTCGGCGCCAATGACACGCAGCTCGACTTCGCGGTGGTGTACGCGTCGGCCAAGCAGGCGACGGCCGGGCGCTCGATCGACGCGAAGCGCACCGACCTGCGGCCGCTGCTCGAGACCATCCTCGAGCAGGCGCCGCCGCCGAGCGTGGACCTCGACGCGCCGCTCCAGTTCCAGGCGATGACGCTCGACTGGGACGAATTCCTCGGCCGCATCGTGATCGGGCGTGTGGCGCGCGGGCGCCTCAAGCGCGGCGTGCCGGTGGCGCGCATCTCCGCCGAAGGCGCGCATCAGACCTTCCGCGTCACCAAGCTGTTCGGCGCGCACGGCCTCGAGCGCCGAGAGCTCTCCGAAGCGCTCGCCGGCGACCTGGTGATGATCGCGGGCGTCGAGTCCATCGACGTCGGCGATACGGTGTGCGACCCGAGCTGCCTCGAGCCGCTGCCGCGCGTGGCCGTCGATCCGCCGACGGTCCGTGTGCGCTTCTCGGTGAACAACTCGCCGTTCTCGGGCCGCGAAGGGCGCTACGTCACGAGCCGCCAGATCGACGAGCGGCTCCGCCGCGAGGCGCTCGGCAACGTCTCGATCAAGATCGCGCCCGGCGAGAGCCCCGACGTGTTCGAGGTGGCGGGCCGCGGCGAGCTCCAGATCGGTGTGCTGATCGAGACGATGCGGCGCGAAGGCTACGAGTTCAGCGTGTCGCGCCCCGAGATCATCACGCGCGAGGTCGAGGGGAAGACCTGCGAGCCCGTCGAGGACGTGGTGGCCGAGGTGCCCGAGGCGTGCGCCGGCGTGGTGATGGAGAAGCTCTCGGAGCGGCGCGGGCGGCTCCTCGCGATGGAGAACCGCGCGGGCACGGTCGTGCTCTCCTTCGTGGTGCCGAGCCGCGGGCTGTTCGGCTATCGCACCGAGTTCCTGTCGGACACGCGCGGCGACGGCATCCTGCACCGCACCGTCCGCGGCTTCGAGCCGTGGGCCGGCGAGCTCGAAGACCGCGGCGTCGGCGCAATCGTCGCCACCGAGCCGGGCCAGACGACCGCCTACGCGCTGTTCCACATCCAGGAGCGCGCCGACTTGTTCGTCGGTGCGGGCGTGCCCGTGTACGAAGGCCAGGTGGTGGGCGCGAGCCGGCGCGCGGGCGACCTCAACGTGCACGTGGCTCGCGCGAAGAAGCTCACGAACATCCGCGCGGCCGGGAAGGACGAGGCCACCATCCTGACGCCGCCGCGCCTCGTCAACATCGAGTGGGCGCTCGGCTGGATCGCCGACGACGAGCTGCTCGAGGTGACGCCGCAGGCGCTTCGGCTCCGGAAGAAGGTGCTGGCGTCCAATCTGAGGAAGCGCAGCTAGAGTACGCGTGCTAAGCGCAGTACGCGCACATGCGGAACGCTTGATAGAGTACGCAGATAACGCGATACTCCGGCGCGTGGCACCTCGCACCGGGAAACCGCGGCGCAACCAGAAGGGCTCCCCGTTCCTGGGGCAGCCGAGCGAGCTCGGCGGCCTGCTGGCCGATCTGCGCGTGGCGAAGGGGCTCTCGCTGCGGCAGGTCGAAGAGGCCACGGACAGGGCGGTCTCGAACGCCTACCTGAGCCAGCTCGAGAAGGGGAAGATCCGGAAGCCGTCGCCCAACGTGCTGCACAGCCTGGCAGCGGTCTACGGAGTGCCGTACGAGGCGTTGATGGAGAAGGCCGGCTACCTGCTGCCGTCCGACGGCAAGGCGGGCGCGCGCCGGAAGCGGTTGGCGGCCTTCGCGATCGACGATCTGACCGCCGAAGAAGAAGAAGAGCTCCTCAAGTACCTGGCGTTCCTCCGCTCGCGCAAATCGCCCGCTTCATGAGCCGGGATCCCGAGCGGATCCTGGAGGAGCCGATCCGCGCCGAGCTCTTCGGCATCGAGCGGCTCGAGCAACACGCGGAGAGCCTGGCCGCGGCCGAGAAGACCAGCACGAGGCGCAAGGGGCGCGATCTCCTTCCGAGGGTTCGCGAGAACGGCGCGCGTCCTCCTCGCCGGGTACCACGACATCGTCGCGGCGGTCGGGGCGAAGAGCGAGATCACGCTCGCCGAAGAGTGGTTCCTCGACAACTTCCACGTCGTGGACGAGCAGCTCCGCGAGATCCGAGACCATCTGCCGAGCGGCTACTACCGCTCGCTGCCGAAGATCGCGACGGGCCACCTCGCAGGAGCCCCGCGCGTCTATGGGCTGGCCTGGGCCTACGTGGCCCATACCGACAGCCGCTTCGAGCTCGAGACGCTCGCGCGCTTCGTGCGGGCCTACCAGCGCGTCCAGCCGCTGAGCATCGGCGAGCTCTGGGCCGTGCCCATCCACCTGCGCGTGGCGCTGGTGGAGAATCTGCGGCGGCTGTCGGAGCAGGTGATCCGCGCCCGTCACGCGCGCGCCCGGGCCGACGCGCTGGCGGATCGGCTGCTCGGCCTCGGCGATCGGGCCCGCGGAGAACGTCGCGGACGATCGTGCGCGAGTCTCGACGACGCGCCCGCTGAGCGGCGCCTTCGCGGTCCAGCTCGTCCAGCGGCTCCGCGACCAGGACGCATCGATCACGCCGGCCCTCGACTGGCTCAACCGGAAGCTCGGCGCCCAGGGGACGTCGGCCGGCGAGGTGGTGACCCAGGAGCTCCACGCCCAGGGCGCGGCCAACGCCACCGTCCGGAACATCATCAGCAGCATGCGCTGGATGTCCTCCATCGACTGGCTCGAGTTCTTCGAGAGCGTGAGCCTGGTGGACGAGGTGCTGCGCGCCGCTCCCGCGTTCTCCGCCATGGATTTCGCGACGCGCGACGAGTACCGCCGGCAGATCGAGATGCTCTCGCGCGGCTCGGCGCGCTCGGAGATCGAGGTGGCGCGGGAGGCCGTGCAGCTGGCCCGGAGCGCTGCGGAGCAGAGCCCCCGTGCGCCGCGCGACGTGGAGAGCGACTCCCCGCAGAGCGAGCCGAGGCTTCCCGGTGTTCCCGAGCGCGCCGAGGAGGACCCGGGCTACTACCTCGTCTCCGGGGCCGGAGGGACTTCGAGCGGCGGCTGGGCTTCCGCTTCCAGCTGCGCCTCCGGCTCCGCCGCGCCTCCGTCGCCACGCGATCGCGGGATACCTGGGCGGCGATCGCGGCGCTCACCGCGCTCCAGCTCTGCGGACTCGCTGCTCGTCGCGGGCTCGGCCGGAGCGGCGCCCTGGCCGCTCGCGCTGCTGGTGATCTTCGGCCTGGTGCCCGCCTCGGAGATCGCGGTGGCCCTCGTCCATCGCCTGGTGCCGGCGCTGCTCCCGCCCCGGCAGGCTGCCCAAGCTCGAGCTGGCCGAGGGCGTGCCGCCGGAGCTTCGCACCCTGGTCGCGGTGCCCACACTGCTCACGAATCGCGCCGACCTCGAGCAGCAGCTCGAACGACTCGAGGTGCACTACCTCGCCAATCCCGAAGGCCATCTCCACTTCGCGCTGCTGACCGACTGGGCGGACGCGAACCAGGAGCACATGCCCGGCGACGACGAGCTCGCTGCGGCGCTCGACGACGGCATCGAGCGGCTCAACCTGCACTACGAAGGTCCGCCCGGAGCGGGGCCGCGCTTCCTCGTGTTGCACCGCCGGCGTCTCTGGAACGCGCAGGAAGGCAAGTGGATCGGCTGGGAGAGGAAACGGGGGAAGCTCCACGAGCTGAACCGACTGCTGCGCGGCGCGACCGACACGACGTTCGTTCCGATCCAGGGGACAGCCGCCCGCGGTGCCCGAGGGCGTTCGCTACGTCATCACCCTGGATGCCGACACCCGGCTTCCGAAGGGCGCCGCCTATCGCCTGGTCGGAGCGATGGCGCACCCGCTCAACCGGCCGCGCTTCGACCCGCGAGCAGCGACGCGTCGTCGATGGCTACGCGGTGCTCCAGCCGCGGATCACGCCGTCGCTGCCCACCGGCCCGGGCAGCACGACCTACCAGCGGATCGTCTCGGGTCCGGGCGGCGTCGATCCCTACGCGGCCGCGATCTCCGACGTCTATCAGGACCTCTTCGACGAGGGGTCCTACACCGGCAAGGGCATCTACGACGTCGATGCCTTCGAGCAGGCGCTCGCGGGAAAGGTCCCGGAGAACACGCTCCTCAGTCACGATCTCTTCGAGGGCTTGTTCGCGCGCGCCGGGCTGCTGACCGACGTGGATCTCTTCGAGGAGTTCCCCTCCAACTACGAGGTGGCCGCGCGTCGCCAGCACCGCTGGGTGCGGGGCGACTGGCAGCTCCTCCCCTGGATCCTGGGCGCGCGCGCGACGGCGCCGGGCGGAAGCCGCGCGCCCGCATCCCGCTCCAGGGCCGCTGGAAGATGATCGACAACCTGCGCCGCAGCCTCGCGGCGCCGGCGTCGTCTGCTGTTGGCGGTGACCGCATGGACGCTGCCCGGCGTTTCGCCGCTCCTCTGGACCGGTCTCTTCGTCGGATCCATCGCGGTGCCGTCCTTCATCCCGGTCCTCGACGGCCTCGTCCCGCGGCGCTGGGGCATCTCCAAGCGCAGCCACCTGCGCGCCGTCGGCCACGACCTGTTCGTGGCTCTGTCGCAAACGCTCCTGGCGCTCACCATGCTGGCGCACCAGGCGTGGCTCCATGCGGACGCCGTGGCGCGCACGCTCGTGCGGCTCTACGTGACGAGACGGAACCTCCTCGAATGGGTTCCGGCCGCAGCAGGCCGGGTACGGCGCCGATCTCCGGCTCCGCGCGTTCTACTGGCACCTGCGCGGCGGCGTCGTCGTCGCGGCAGCGGCGGGCGCGCTCGTCGTCGCGAGCCAGACCGGAGCCTGGCTCGTGGCCGCGCCGTTCGTCCTGCTGTGGGCGCTCTCGCCCGTCATCGCCTGGCGGATCAGCCTGCCGCCGAAGCTCGCCGAAGCGCAGATCCTCTCGCGCAGGGAGACGCGCTCCCTGCGACTCATCGCCCGCCGCACCTGGCGCTTCTTCGAGACGTTCGTCGTCGAAGCCGAGAACTTCCTCCCGCCGGACAACTTCCAGGAAGACCCCGAGCCGGTCGATCGCCCACCGCACCTCGCCGACGAACATCGGCCTCTACCTGCTGAGCACGACGGTCGCCCACGACTTCGGCTCGATCGGCATCCTCGACATGGCGAAGCGGCTCGAGGACACGCTCGAGACCATGTCCGGCCTGCATCGCTTCCGAGGTCACCTCTTCAACTGGTACGACACGCAGGACCTGCGGCTGCTCGATCCCGCCTACGTCTCCACCGTCGACAGCGGCAATCTGGCGGGCCACCTGATCGCCGTGGCGCAGGCGTGCCACGAGCGCATGCAGCGCCCGCTCTTCGGCCCGGAGATCCTGGAGGGAATCCGAGACGCGCTCGAGCTGCTGCGCGAGTCGGAGGAGGAAGCCGAGCGTCCGCGGCGGTCGCAGACCGTGACGGAGGCGCACCTGCACGAGGCGGCCGAGGCGATGGAGGCGGCCCTCGAGGATCCCCCGACGTCGCTGCCGGGCTGGGTGCGCCGGCTCGACGGAGCTCGCCGTCCTGGCGGAGAACCTGCTGGACATCGCTCGCACGCTCGCGAACGACGCCGAGACCGAGGCCCGATCCGAAGTCGTCGCCTGGGCGACGAGCGTGCAGGACTGCGTCGCGAGCCATGCGCGCGACCTCGATGCAACCCTGCGGCCCCCGGAGTCCGGCGGGTCGCCGCTCGCGCACCGGCTCGCCGCGATCGCCGTCCACGCAGAACGGATGGTCCAGGAGATGGACTTCCGGTTCCTCTTCGACCCCTCGCGCAAGCTGTTCGCGATCGGCTATCGCACGGCCGAGGGCACGCTCGATCCCAACTGCTACGACCTGTTGGCCTCCGAGTCGAGGCTGGGCAGCTTCGTGGCCATCGCCAAGGGCGATGTCTCGCCGCGGCACTGGTTCCTGCTGGGCCGCGCGCTCACGCCGGTGGGGCGCGGTGCCGCGCTCGTCTCCTGGTCGGGCTCCATGTTCGAGTACCTGATGCCGCTCCTCGTGATGCGGCAGCCCGCGAGCAGCCTGCTCGATCTCACCTGCCGGCTCGTGGTCGCGCGCCAGATCCAGTACGGCGAAGAGCGCTCCGTGCCCTGGGGCGTCTCCGAGTCGGCCCACAACGTTCGCGACGTGGAGCTCACGTATCAGTACTCGGATTTCGGCGTGCCCGGCCTGGGCCTCAAGCGCGGGCTGTTCGAGGACGTCGTGGTCGCTCCCTACGCGACGGCGCTCGCCGCGATGCTGGATCCCAGAGCCGCGCTCGACAACTTCGCGCGGCTCGAGGAGGCCGGAGCCCGCGGCGTCTACGGGTTCTACGAAGCGCTCGACTACACGCCGTCGAATCTGCCGGAGGATGCGCGGCTGGCCGTGGTGCGGAGCTACATGGCGCACCACCAGGGGATGACTCCTCGTCTCGCTGGGCAACGTCGTGCACGACGGCCTGACCCGGAGACGCTTCCACTCGCATCCGATGGTCCAGGCGGCGGAGCTCCTGCTCCAGGAACGGACGCCGCGCTCGGTGGCGGTGACGCGGCCCCGAGGCGAAGAGGTGCAGGCGGCTCCGCTCGTTCGCGACCTCGTGCTCCCGACGCTGCGGCGCTTCGAATCGCCGCACGACATCACGCCCCGCAGCCATCTCCTCTCCAACGGCCGCTACACCGTGATGCTCACGGCGGCGGGCTCGGGCTTCAGCCGGTGGAACGGCCTCGAGCTCACCCGCTGGCGCGAGGACACGACGCGGGACTGCTGGGGCATCGTTCGTCTACCTGCGCGACACCGCGCACCGGCGAGGTGTGGTCGGCCGGCTTCCAGCCGAGCGGCGTGGAAGCGGACGACTACGACGTCGTGTACTCCGAGGACCGGGCCAAGATCACGCAGCGTGACCGCTCCCTCGCCATCACGCTCGAGGTCGTGGTCTCGACCGAGGACGATGCCGAGCTCCGCCAGCTGACGGTGACCAACCTCGGCAGCCGAGACCGCGAGATCGACTTCACCTCCTATGCCGAGGTCGTGCTGGCGCCGCGAGGGCGCGGACGAGGCGCACCCCGCCTTCTCGAACCTGTTCGTGGAGACGGAGTTCGTCCCGGAGGCCGAGACGCTGCTGGCGACGCGACGCCCGCGCTCGGCCGACGAGCCCCGGATCTGGCTCGCTCACGTGGCGGCGATCGAGGGAGAGCCGGCGGCGCCGCTGCAGTACGAGAGCGACCGCGCGCGCTTCCTGGGCCGCGGCCGCGGGGTGCGGTCGCCGCTCTCCGTGAACGACGGCGGCCCGCTGTCGAATACGGCCGGAACGGTGCTCGACCCCATCGTGAGCCTCCGGCAGCGGCTCGCGATTCCGCGCGGCCGGACGGTCCGCATCGTCTTCACGACGCTCGTGGCGCCGTCCCGCGAGCGAGGCCCTCGAGATCGCGGAGAAGTACCGCCAGCCCGGCACCTTCGAGCGCGAGAGCTCGCTGGCCTGGACGCAGGCGCAGGTCCAGCTCCACCACCTGCGGATCAGCCAGGACGAGGCGCATCTCTACCAGCGTCTCGCCAATCGTCTGCTGTACGCCGATCCCTCGTCGCGCGTGGCGCCCCAGGTGCTGGCCTCGAATCGGAGCGGCGCGTCCGGGCTCTGGCCCTACGGCATCTCGGGCGATCTTCCCATCGCGCTGGTGCGCATCGAGCGGGACGAGGAGCGCAACCTCGTGCGCCAGCTCCTGCGCGCGCGCGAGTACTGGCGCATGAAGGGCATCGCCGCCGATCTGGTGATCCTCAACGCGAGCGGCGCCTCCTACGCCCAGGGGCTCCAGGAATCCTTCGAGGACATGGTGCGCGCGAGCCAGGCGGCCGGGCACGTGCAGCCGTGGCAACGCGGCGGCGTGTTCCTGCTCCGGGCCGACCTCGTGCTCCGAGCGCGACCAGATCCTGCTCGGCGCGGCGGCGCGTGTCGTGCTGCTCGCGAACCGGGGGACGCTGTCGGAGCAGCTGGTTCGGCTCGAGGGGCCCCGGCCCGGGCCGGTGCCGCCGCGCCTGCGCACGCCGCGCGAGCGAGGCGAAGCCGTTGCGCCGCCCGCGCTCGACCTCGCAGCTCCCGAACGGCATCGGCGGATTCGCGGCGGACGGCCGCGAGTACGTCACGGTGCTCGGCGCAGGGCAGTGGACCCCGGCGCCCTGGCTCAACGTGATCGCGAACCCGGAGTTCGGCTTCCAGGTCTCGGAGTCGGGCTCGGGCACCACCTGGTCCGTCAACAGCCGCGAGAACAAGCTCACGCCCTGGTCGAACGATCCCGTCAGCGACACCCCGGGCGAGACGTTCTACGTGCGCGACGAGGACACCGGCCTCGTCTGGGGGCCGACGCTCCTGCCGATTCGCGAGGAGCCCTGGCCCTACGTCATCCGGCACGGCCAGGGCTACAGCCGCTTCGAGCACACCTCGCACGGCATCGCCCTCGACGCTCCTGCAGCTCGTGCCCGTTCGGGACTCCATCAAGCTCTCGCGCCTCACCTCGAGAATCAGTCGGGCCGCAAGCGGCGCCTCTCGGTGACGGCCTATGCCGAGTGGGTGCTCGGAGTCTCGCGGAGCCGATCTGCGCCCTACGTGGTCACCGAGCTCGACGCCGTCACCGGAGCGCTGCTCGCGCGCAACGCGTGGAACGGGGAGTTCGCAGACCGGGTCGCGTTCGCCGACCTGGGCGGACTGCCAGACCTCCTGGACCGGCGACCGCCTCGAGTTCCTCGGGCGGAACGCGAGCCTCGACCATCCCGCGTCGCTCGAACGCGGCGAGGAGCTGTCGGGGAAGACCGGGGCGGGCCTCGATCCCGTGCGCCGCGCTCCAGACGATCCTCGAGCTCGAGCCGGGCGAGACGCGCGGAGGTGGTGTTCCTGCTGGGCCAGGGGCGCGACGCCGCCGAGGCCCGCTCGCTGGTCGAGCGCTACCGCACGGTGGACGCCGACGAAGCGCTGCGCGAAGTCCAGGAGCACTGGGACGGCGGTGCTCGGCACGGTGCAGGTCGAGACGCCCGATCCCGCCATGAACCTCCTGCTCAACCGCTGGCTCCTCTATCAAACCCTCTCGTGCCGCATCTGGGCGCGCTCCGCGTTCTACCAGTCCGGCGGCGCCTTCGGGTTCCGCGACCAGCTCCAGGACGTCCTGGCCCTCGCAGTGACGCGGCCGGACCTGGTGCGCGAGCACCTCCTGCGCGCCGCGGCTCGGCAGTTCCGCGAGGGCGACGTCCAGCACTGGTGGCATCCGCCGTCCGGCCGCGGGCGTGCGTACGCGGATCTCCGACGACCGCCTCTGGTTGCCCTACGCCGTGCTCCACTACCTGCGGACCAGCGGCGACGAGACGGTGCTCGACGAAGCCGTCGCCTGGCTCGACGGGCCGAGCCTCGCCGAGGACCAGCGGAGTCGTACTTCGAGCCGACCGAGTCCGAAGACCGGGCGTCGCTGCTACGAGCATTGCGCGCGAGCCCTCGACCGGAGCCTCGCCGTGGGCAGCCACGGCCTGCCTCTGATCGGAGGCGGCGATTGGAACGACGGCATGAATCGCGTCGGTCGCGAGGGCCGCGGCGAGAGCGTCTGGCTGGGCTGGTTCCTCCACGTGAACCTGACCGGAGTTCGCCCGCATCGCCGAGCGGCGCGGGGACGTCGAGCGTGCGGCGAGCTGGCGGAGGCGGGCCGCCTCGCTGAAGGCCTCCCTCGAGTCGCAGGCCTGGGACGGGGAGTGGTACAAGCGCGCGTTCTTCGACGACGGAACGCCGCTCGGCTCGGCGCAGAACGACGAATGCCAGATCGACTCCATTCCCCAGTCGTGGGCGGTTCTCTCGGGCGCGGCGGACCCGGAGCGGGCCCGCCGGGCCATGGCGTCGGTGGAGCAGCGCCTCGTCCGGCGCGACGACCGGCTCGTGCTGCTCTTCGCCCCACCCTTCGACGGAACGCCGCTCGATCCCGGCTACATCAAAGGCTACGGGCCGGGGATCCGGGAGAACGGCGGCCAGTACACGCACGCCGCGGCCTGGTCGGTCGTGGCGTTCGCGAGGCTCGGCGAGGGCGACAAGGCCGCCGAGCTCTTCCAGCTGCTGAGCCCCATCCAGCACGCGAGCCGGCGCGCGAACCTGCACCGCTACAAGGGAGAGCCGTACGCCATCGCCGCGGACGTGTATTCGCAGCCTCCGCACGTCGGACGAGCCGGCTGGACCTGGTACACCGGGGCTGCCGGCTGGCTCTATCGCGCTGGCCTCGAGTCGATCCTCGGCTTCCAGAAGCAGGGCGCCGCGCTGCGGATCGATCCGTGCATCCCCCGGCACTGGGAGCGCTTCGAGCTCCGCTACCGGCACGGCCGGAGCCTCTACCGGATCCGCGTCGAGAATCCGAAGGGCGTCTGCCGGGGGATCTCGCGCATCGAGCTCGACGGAGCCGTGCTCGCGGGCGATGCGCTCATCCCGCTCTCCGACGACGGCCGCGAGCACGAGGTCCTGGTCGTGCTCGCCTAGACAACCCCGCGGCTGCTCGACAAATTTTGCATTTTTAGTATGTTTAGCAGCGGCCAGGAGGTGGGGTCATGGCAGTCGTCACGAGCTGTTTCTGGTGCGGGATTCCGCATCCCGCCGAGCATCCGCTCTCCGTGTGTCCCTTCTGCCTCGGGACCTACCGGGCCCGGCGTTTCCCGCTGGGTCCCCTCCAGATGAGCGGATCGTTTCCCCTCGACGACGCGATGATCGACGAGACCGTGAGCCGGACCTCGCCGGGCAACTACGCGCTCGGGTACATGGATGACGGCACGTTCCAGGTGTTCTACGTCGGCCGCTCGGACTCCGACGTCCGAAGCCGCCTGCACGAGTGGGTCGGCGCGCCGAGCCGGTACCGGAGATACGCCCCCTCCGGTCAGGCGGCGTGGGCGCTGCATCCGCGCGCGGGCTTCCCCCTCGCGGCTCCCGCGCTCGACCGCGTAGGCGCCGGCGTGGACAGCAGCTACACGCGCTTCGCGTACAGCTATGCGTCGTCCGCCGCGGCCGCGTTCGAGAAGGAATGCCAGAACTACGACGACTTCGGGGGCAGCAGCGGGCTCGACAACGCTGCCCGCCCCGTCTCGACGCCGGCGTAGCTCCTTCGTGAAGCAACTTCGGGACGTGCTGACCCGCCTCTGGCGCTGGCTCCGCAAGGGTCACGACGAACGTCGCGTCGCCACGGCGCGCGCGCGCTTCTGGGCCGAGGTGCGCGAGGGCGAACGCGAAGCGGAATCCCACCTGCGATGAAGGAGCCAAGAGCTTGCTGCACAAGCGCTGCCCCAACGACAATCACGGACGCATGGTGGTGACGGTCCGCTGCTGCCCCAACTGTGGGGACGTGGTGAACCCGAACATCGTCCCGAGGAATTGCGCCCAGGAGTCCCACGCCCGGATGCGCCGCTCGCGCAGCACCTACTGCATGGACTGCGGCGCCGGGCTCAACGAGGCTGTGGCGGCGCGTCGCTGACTCCGTCGCGGCGCGGTTGCAGCAGCAGCAGCACCACGCCGAGCAGCGAGATCCCGGCGGCCTGCGCGAGACCGACCAGCCAGCCGTGACCGTGCGGGCTCAGCAGATTCCAGACTTCATGGCTCGCGGCCACGGTGAACACGTAGGCGGCCGCGGCTTGCCAGGCCCACGGCTTCGCGCGCCAGAACGCCCAGGCGAACGTCGCGAAGATCGCCCAGTGGAGCGGCGCGGTGACGCGCGCGGCGAGCCCGTGCAGCTCGAACCCGAACCAGACCTCGACATCGCGGACCTCGGGCAGCCAGAGATCGCGCACGGCGAGGAAGACCACGGTGACGGCGCAGATCCCCGCGACCGCCTGCCGCCCGCGCGCCGCGCGCGGGCTCTCGCTCACGGCGCCAGTCGCGCGCGGGCGCGACAGCCCGAGTGCAGGGCGCCGTCCACGTCGAGCGACGCCTCGTCGCCCTTGCTCCAGAACGTCACGTGACCGTCGGAGTACTTCGCGCCCGAGCCGGACGGCACGTGGGCGAGCGGCACGCTCCGTCCCGGGAGGAAGACGAGCGCGCGCTCCTTCGCCACCTCCACGCGAAAGGCGAAGCCCTCGCAGTCGTACGCGAAGACGCGGGCGCCGCCGGGCGCGGCGGCGGTGGCCACGCGCCGCAGCACGAGCTCCACCGCGGCCGGCGCACCCTCGGTGAGCACGGGCTCGGCGGCCGCGCTGATCCACAGCGGCTGACCCTTCGCATCCTCGATCGTGGCGCGCAGTCCGTAGCGGCGCTCCTTCTCGATCTGACGCGGCTCGAAGGCGAGCGCGAACGAGATGGGCACCTGGCCGGCCGGCCGGAGCTCCTGCTCGGCGAGCACGCGTGGCGCCATGTCGATCATCGAGATGTCGAGCAGCGTCACGCGCACGACGGCGCCGGGCGGGAGGGCCATGCGCTCGCGGTAGGTCACCGTGCCCGTCACCTGGCCCGGCGCGGCCGGCGAGGCGCAGGCGGCGGCGAGCGCCAGCAGGGCGAGCACGCGGCGAGGCGCCACTCAGCCCGCCCCGCCCGCGTGACCGCCCAGGAACTCGGCCGTCGAGTTGGCGTGCGGGAAGGGCTCGTCGGGCACCGCCACGCCGAGCGCGCGACAGAGGGGATCCCAGCCGTCCCGCGCCGTCCACTCGAGCAGGCGCGCCTGCGGTGCGCGTGCGCGCACCTCGGCGTTGTGACGCTCGTAGGCCGCCACCGCCGCCGCCCGGTCGTCGAGGTGCGGCGTGAAGCGATTCCGCGCGAGCTCCATCCACATCTCGTGCCACGGCGTGCCCGCGGCCTTCGCGCTGGTCGGGAAGATCGTCTCGGAGGCGCTCTTCCACCACGAATCGGCGCTGCGCGTCGAGAGCAGGATCACCGCATCGGGAAACGCCGCCGAGACCTCCGGCCAGAACGAGCCGATCGGCCAGTCCACCGCCGCGGCGTAGCCTGCGAAGAGGCTGTGCCAATCCACCGGCTCGTTCCGCGCCGCAGCGTGCCACACCGGGATGTGTTCCGGCCGCTTGAAGACCTCGAGCATGTGGTAGCAGGGCGCGCCCAGCAGCCGTTCGAGCGCGAGCTTCAGGGACATCGTGCCGGTGCGGCCGAGCCCGGCCCCCACCACGCGTAGCGACATGCACCCTCCTCGGCAGGGCAAGCTACCGCCTCGCGCCGGCTTCAGCCCGGCCGCGGGCGCACCGATCCAGGGAGCTGGAGAAGAGCCGTGAAGAGCTCACCGCGCCCCGCCGAGCCCGCCGTCCAGGCCAGCTACATGAAGAACCTGTTCGCGACGCTCGCGACGCTCGGCCGGCTCGCCGAGGTGGAGGAGGCGGACCCGGACCTGGTCCTCGAGGTCGACGCCGCGGCGCGCCTCTCGTGGATTCCCGTCGCATTGAACGTGCGGACTGTGGAAGCGATGGCCGCCTGCTTCGGAGAGCAGCGCGGGATCGAGCTGCTGGCCGAGTGCGTCTACCGGCAGTTCGACACGCCCCTCTGGAAGAGCTTCGTGGGCGGCGCGATGCGCCTGCTCGGCACCGACCCGGGCCTGCTCGGCCGCTTCCTCCCCGAAGCGCTCCAGCTCGTGTTCCGGGACTGCGGCCGATGGAGCGTCGAGAACACCGCCGAGACCGAGCTCACCGTATCCGTGCGCGAGCTCCCTGCAGAGCTGGTCGCGCATGGGCCTTGGCTGCGTTCACTCGCCACCGGCATGACGCCGCTCTTCACGCTCTGCGGCTGCGACGGCAGCGCGCACCTCGCCGAGGTGGACGAGGCCGCGCGCAGCGCGCGCTATGTCCTCGCCTGGAAGGACGCGCCCTAGGCGAGCCACCACCAGCCGAGCCACGCGAGCGGCACGAGCGGGCCCCAGACGATCGCGACCGCGAGACCCGCCCAGCGCGCGAATGCGATGCGGTCGGCGCGCGTCGGCGGCGTGGGTCGAGCATCGAGGCCGAGCTCGGCGCGCAGCGCCGCGACGCTGCGGCTCAGGAAGGCCGCGTCCTCGCAGGGCGCGCCCAGCAGGTTCCGGCAGCGCCGGCCGCGCGCGAAGGCTCGCCACATCCGCCCGGGCCAGCGAGCGATGGCGAAGCCGAGCACGCGCAGCTCGAGGTGGAGCGCCGAGCGGTCGCGCACGCCTGCAGCGATCTCCCACGCCCCGATCTCACCTTCGCCCGCGAGGTCCGTGGCGTAGCCCGTGACGACGTGATGCAGGTCGTGGGCCGGCAACACGCGGCGCCGGCCGGCGGTGTTGGGGAAGGCGAAGGGAATCGGACCGATCGGCGCGCGAACCCAGCGCACGTGGTAGCCGCCGTCTGCCGGCAGCCCGTTGGCCGCGAAGTAGCGCGCGCGAGCTTCCCGAAGCGAGAGGGCCGCCTCGTCTGCCATGCACGGAAGGCTAGCCTTCGCGCCGATGCCGGCCTGCCTGCGAGCCGCCGCCTGCGCGGCGATCCTGTTGCTCACCGCGCCCGCGCACGCCGAAACGCGGCAGGTCGAGGTGCCGCTCGTGATCCCGCCCGGCGTTCCTCGAGCGGCTGCTCGTCGAGCAGGTGTTCACGGAGCCGGAGACGACCGCGCGCATCGCGAGCGCCGCGGAGTCGTGCAACGAGATCGTGCTCTCGCAGCCGGCGCTGCGGCCGCTCGGCGGGCGCATCTTCGTCACGGCGCACGGCCGCGCGCAGGCCGGCTTCGCGCTGTTCGGCGCCTGCTACCGGCCCTTCGCGTGGGAGGGCGAGGTCGAGGCCGAGGAGGACGCGCGCGTGGCGGAGGGCGCGTCCGCGGTCGAGTTCCGCGTGGTGAACTCGCTGGCTCCAGGAGCGAGGGCGACTGGCTCGCCGTGCCGCGCTCTGGGACTGGGTGAAGCCCGAGGTGCACCCGCGCCTCGAGACGCTGCGCGTCGACCTCGCGCCGCTGCTCGACGAGCTGCGCCGCGCGCTGCCGCTCTTCGCGGCGCGCCGCGAGGAGCCGGCCGTGCGCCGTCTCGCGCGAGTCGCTCGCGCTCGCCGACGCGCGCGTGGAAGAGCGCGGGCCTCGTGCTGCGACTGCGCTTCGACGTCGAGCCGCCGCGGCGCCCGCGGCGGGCGAGCTCGCGGCCCCCGAGCCGGCGCTCACACCCGAGGAGCTCGCCGCCTTCGAGACCACGCTCCACGAGTGGGACGCCTTCGTGACCTTCGTGGTGAAGGCCGCCGGCCGCGACGCGCTCGATCCGGCGCTGCGCGCCGCGCTGCTCGCGGTGCTGCTCGACGCGCGCCACGAGATCCTGGCCGCGCTCGCCGAGCCCGGGCGCGACGGCGAGGATCGCGTGCGCGCGCTCTTCGTCTCGAGCTGGGCGCAGCTCCAGCCGGCGCTCGCCGCGCTGGCCGGCGGCAACCAGGGCCTGCGCTACCTCGCCTTCGTCGCGTCCGGCGACGCGCTGGCCGCGCTCGACGCGGTGGGCCCCGCCTTCGGCTTCGAGATCTCGCGCGACGGGCTGCGCCGCCTCGCGCGCACGCTCGCGCCCGAGGCGACCGAGGATCCGCTGCGCTGGAGCGAGGACGTGGATCCGGCGCTGCGCGAGACCTTCGACTTCGACGCCGAGCTGCCCGCGCTCCCGCCGCCGCCGGGTCCGGAGCCGGAGCCCGAGCCCGCCGCCGAACCGGCGCCTCCGCCGAGCGCCGCCCTGCGGCTCCTCGACTGGCTCCTCCCCGCCGCCTTCGCGGCGCCGGAGCCGCTGCCGAAGCCGGGGCCGTACACGTCGCCGCTCGACGGCTTCGCGCCGCGTCTCGCCGACCTCGACGCGTACCTGCCCGAGGTCGCCGCGCTGCTGCGCGAGGCGTCGGCGCCAGGTGTTCGCGCACGGCAAGCTCGGGCCCGAGCGGCGCGAGCTGTTCGAGCGGCTCGTGCTCGCCACCGCGTGGCAGGAGTCGTGCTGGCGCCAGTACGTCCGCCGCAAGGGCGCCGTGGCGCCGCTGCGCTCGAACGTCGGCGCGCTCGGCCTGATGCAGGTGAACCCGCACGTGTGGCGCGGCTTCTACGCCGTGGACGGCCTGTCCTGGAGCATCGGCTACAACGCGCGCGCAGGCAGCGAGATCCTGCTCCACTACCTGCGCGACTACGCCATCGCGCGCGGCGAGGAATCCGCCGGGGGCCCGGACGCGCTCGCGCGCGCGAGCTACGCCGTGTACCACGGCGGCCCGTCGCACCTCACCCGCTACCGCCAGCCGAAGCGCTGGCGCGCGGCGCTCGTCGCGGTGGATCGCGCCTTCCACGCCAAGTTCCAGGAGGTCGTGGCGGGCCGCGAGCTCGCCGTGCGCGAGTGCTTCGCCGGCTAGAACAGCGGCGCGCACGCCTCCGCGATGCGCTCGACGTGGCGATGGTCGGTCCCGCAGCAGCCGCCCATCACGTTCAGCTGCGGCAGGCGGCGCTTCAGGTCCGCGTACTGTCGGCCGAGCTCCGCAGGGTTGCCGACGTCGAGCGTCGGCGACTCGTTGAGCTCCGCGTGGCTCATGCGCGAGGCGTTGGCCCGGATCCCGCGGATCCGCTCGGCGAACGGCTCGCCCTTGGTCAGCACGGCCTCGAAGTGATCCGGGTGCGCGCAGTTGAGCATGTAGTAGGCGGGGTAGCGGGACGTGGCCCGATCGACCTGCGCGATCGCGGCCGCGAGCGTCTGACCGGTCGGGAGCCGGCCGTCGGTCTCGACGGTGAACGAGAGGGCGACGGGCATGCGCGCCTGCTTCGCGGCCCGCGCGACGCCGATCGCCTCTTCTGCGTAGTTCATCGTGATGGCGCACACCATGTCCGCGGCCGTGCCGGCGAAGGTGTCGATCTGCTCGCGGTGATAGGCCTCGGCCTCCGGCTCCGACATGATGCGCTCGGGCTGATAGCCGTCTCCGCGCGGCCCGATCGCTCCGCTGATCACGGCCTTCCGGCCGCGGCCCTCGTGGTCATCGCGAATCTCCTCGAGCATGCGGATCGCGCTTCGATTCGCCTCGGCGAGCTCGCCGCGGCCGTAGCCCAGCTTCGCTCCCCAGTCCGCGCTCGCGCGCCACGTCGCGCTCTCCAGGATCAGGCCGGCGTCGAAGCGCGCGGCGAGCGCGGCGTAGGTGAGGAAGTACCTGCGCAGCGCAGCCTCTCCGTCGGGTGTCGCCAGGAGGTGGAACGCGGCGAAGTCCGGCAGCTCGAGGCCTTCGTGGAAGATCAGGGTGGTCTCGATCCCGCCGTCCGTCAGGAACAGGTCCCCGCCGAGCTGGGGCAACGCGTTTCGGTAGCGAGTCATGCAAGCCTCCTCGGGAGGCCCATTCTAGTATCCGGCCCCGAACGGAGCTCGGCGCGACTCCAGAGCCACATCGCACCGCCGCCGAGGAGTAGCGTGCCGCACGCGAACAGCGCGAACACGGTGGGCAGGCCCCGGGCGTCGGCAACGACGCCGGCCAGCGGCCACACGGAGGCCATCACGACGTTGCCGACGACGTTCTGGACCGAGAGCACGGTCGCGCGGCGCTCGCTCTCGACGCGCCGGTTCACGTTGCCTGCGAGCAGCGGCTCGTGGAGGCCGCGGACGAGCGCGATCCCGAGGAACGCGACCGCGACGGGCGCGCCCTCGAACCGAGCGAGCGCGGCGGAGCACAGGCCCAGCGTCAGCGGCAGCGAGAGGAAGGCCGCGCGCTCGCCCAGCCGTGCGAGCAGCCAGCCGGTCGCGAGCGCCGAGAGCACGCTCGCCGCCGAGAGCGGCGCCTGCCAGAGGCCGAGCTGGGCCGTGGCGACGCCACGCTCCGCGAGCCAAGGCTGGAGCAGCAGGAGGAGCGGGCCCGCCGCGCCGGCCCCCACGATGCCGGAGCCGACGAACAGGGCGCGCAGCGGCGGCCGCCGCCAGACGTCCCGCAGGCCCGACGTGAGCGTCCGCAGATAGGGCTCGTGAGATTGCGCCAGCGTTCGGGCCGGCTCGTGCATGGCGAACGCGACCGGGAGCGCGCAGCCGAAGATCAGCGCGCTCAGCGTGATCGCGGAGCTGTAGCTCGTCACCGCTGCGATGGGCGCGCCGATCAGCAGGCCCAACAGCGCCGCGCTCGAGCGGAGCGCCCAGCAGCGCCCGTTGATGCGCTGGAACTCCTCTTCGCGTCCGGCCTCCTTCAGGCTGTCGTAGAGCAGCGCGGTGTCGGCGCCGGAGCGGAAGGTGAACGCCAGGCCCCAGGCGACGTTCGAGACCAACACGACGAAGTAGTTCGTCGCGACGCCGTACACGAACATGGCCACCGCCAGGATCCCGCTCGCGAGCATCAGCGAAAGCCGGCGGCCGAAGCGGTCGGCGAACGCACCCGTCGGCACCTCGGCGAGTACGATGAGGAGGAAGAGCGGCACCTCCATCAGCGTGATCTGCGTGAGCGAGAAGCCGCGCTCTTCGCGGAGATACAGCACCCAGATGGGGGCCGTCAGCGAGAGGTCCATGAGGAACGCGTACAGGTAGGAAGCGCGGACGTTGGTGACGGTGGGGCTGCGCCGCGTGCGCCCCATTCACTACGCCTCGCCGAGCCAGGCGAGCAGTGCTGCGCCCGTCTCCGCCGCCGCCTCCACGGCGAGCGCATGGCCGGCGTCCGGCACGACGACCCACCTCGCGCCGGGGATCTCGTGCGCGATCGCCTCGCCCCCGGGCGTCAGCAGGTCGGCACCGGCCGCGAGCACGAGCGTGGGCGCGGTGATGCGCGCGAGATCCTTCGCGCGCGTGCCCGACCAGGCCGAGAGGCCCGCCGCCATGCGCTCGAGCGTCGCGGCCGGCACGCGCGTGCACACCGCGGCGAGACCGCGCAGCGTACGCTCCCGCAGCGCGTCGTCGCCGAGCAGGGCCTCGGAGAACAAGAGCGGCGCGAGGCAGCGTGCCAGCGTCGCCGGGCTCGCCTCGGCTGCGATTCGACACCAGGCGGTGACGGCCGCCAATAGCCTCGGCGTCGCGGTCACGAAGGGCGTGATCAGCGTGAGGCTCCGCACGAGGTCCGGTTGCGTGAGCGCCAGCTCGAGCGCCGCGGCGGCGCCGAGGCTCGCGCCGACGACGTGGGCCGGGCTCGCGCCCGTGCGGATCACCGCCGCGGCGTCGGCCGCGAGCGTCGGGACGTCCCCCGCCGGGCCGTCCGAAGCGCTGACGCCGCGCGGGTTCAGCGCGAGCACCGAGTAGCACGGCGCCAACTGAGGCGTGAGCAGGGCGAACGAGGACGCGTCCGCACCGAAGCCGGGAAGCAACAGGGTCGGAGTCCCCTGCCCCGCGCGCAGCACCTCGAGCGCCACGCCCGGCGCCACTGCGACGAGGCGCTCCCGCGCCGCGACGAACGCCTCGACGTCCTCGCGTGTGACGCGCGCGCCCGGGCCGCTGCCGGGCACGCGCTCCACGTCGACGCCGAGCTTCTTCGCGAGCGCACGCGCAGCCGGCGCCACGGCCTTGCGCTCACCGCTGCGCGCGGGCGGTGCCGTGACCGCTCTCGCCGCAGAGGCCGCCGGCCTCGCCTGCGCCGGCGGCTCGGCGGCCGCGAGCGCCGCCGCGTCGAAGGCCTCGTCGGCCGTCTCGGTCAGCGCGGCGAGCAGCGCGCCGCACGGCGCCACGACCCCGGGCAGCGCATAGAAGTGACGCAGGAACCCGCTCGCGGTGGCCTCGAGCTCGGCCTCGTTCTTCTCCGACTCGATCACGAGCACGACCTGGCCCTTCTCGACGCGCTCGCCGAGCGCGACGCGCCATTCGACGATCGTGCCCTCCTCCATGGTCATGCCGAGCTTCGGCATGCGGATCACGACGAGGCTCAACCACGCACCTCGCGCACGGCCGCGACGATCTTCGCCGCGGAGGGCATGTACGCCTGCTCGAGTGTCTTGCTGAACGGCACCGGGGCGTGCGGCGCCGTCACGCGCTTCACGGGCGCGTTCAGGAAGTCGAAGCCGCGGTCCACGCACAGCGCCGCCACGTCGCTCGCGATGCCGCAGCGCGGGGTCGCCTCGTCCACCACCACCACGCTGCCCGTCTTCTCGAGCGTGGCGAGGATGGCCTCCTCGTCGAGGGGCGCGAGCGAGCGCAGGTCGAGGACCTCGGCCGAGACGCCGTCCTGCGCCAGCTCGTCTGCCGCCTGTTCGCACATGCGCACGGTCGCGCCCATCCCGATGAGCGAGACATCCGTGCCTTCCCGCGCGAGCCGCGCCTTGCCGATCGGTACTTCGTAGTCGCCCTCCGGCACGTCGCCCGGTACGAACAGCAGGCTCTTCGGCTCGCAGAAGATGACCGGATCGTCGTCCCGGATCGCCGCGAGCAGGAGGCCCTTGGCGTCGTGCGGCGTCGCGGGAATCACCGTCTTGAGGCCCGGGATGCCCGCCGTGATCCAGTAGAGCGACTGCGAGTGCTGCGCCGCGGCCTGCATGCCGGCGCCGGTCACGGTGCGCACGGTGAGCGGCACGCGCGCCTTGCCGCCGAACATGTACCGAAGCTTGGCGGCCTGATTGAGGAGCGGATCGAGGCAGGTGCCGAGGAAGTCGATGAACATCAGCTCGGCGATCGGACGCAGGCCCGTGGCCGCCGCGCCGACCGCGGTGCCGATCAGGCCCATCTCGCTGATCGGTGTGTCGAGCACGCGGTCGGGAAACGCCTTCACCAGGCCGCGCGTGGTGCCGAGCACGCCGCCCATCTCGTCCACGTCCTCGCCCGCGCGCGCGCCGCCGCCGGCCACGTCTTCGCCGAGCAGGATCACGTCCGGGTCGGTCTCCATCGCGATGCGGATCGCCTCGTTCACGGCCTGGCCGAAGGTCAACGTGCGTGCCCGCGTCATGCTGCGCTCCCTACGTACACGTCGGTGGTGACTTCGGACGGATCCGGCAGCGGCGCGGCCTCGGCGGCCGCGACGGCCGCCTCGAGCGTCGTGTCCACCGTCTTGTCGATCGTGCGCAGGTCGTCGGGCGAGAGCAGCCCGGCTTCGCGGGTGCGCCGCTCGAAGCGCTCGAGCGGATCGCGCGTCTGGATCCAGCGCTCGGCCTCCTCCTTGGCGCGGTACTTGAGCGGGTCGCCGACGAAGTGGCCCATGAAGCGATACGTCTTGCACTCGAGCAGCGTCGGCCCCTGCCCGGCCCGCGCGCGCTCGATCGCCTCGCCGGCCTTCTCGTACACGTCGAAGAAGTCCATGCCGTCGGCGATCGCGGACGCCATCGCGTACGAGCCGGCGCGCACGGCGATGTCCTTCACCGGGATCACGAACTCGGTGGGCGTGAACTCGCCCCAGCCGTTGTTCTCGACCACGTACACGGCCGGGAGCTTCCAGTTCGCCGCCATGTTGAGCGACTCGTGGAAGGCGCCCTGGTTCGTGGCGCCGTCGCCGAAGAAGGCCACCGCCACGCCGCCCGTGCGCTTCAGCTTCGCAGTAAGCGCGGCGCCGGTCGCGAGCGGGATGCCGGCGCCCACGATGCCGTTCGCGCCGAGCATGCCCTTGTCGATGTCGGCGATGTGCATCGAGCCGCCCTTGCCCTTGCAGCAGCCGGTCGCGCGCCCGAACAGCTCGGCCATCATCGCGGCCACGTCCACGCCCTTCGCGATGCAGTGGCCGTGGCCTCGGTGCGTCGAAGCCACCCAGTCGGTCTCGCGCAGCTGCTGGCAGACGCCGACCGCCACCGCCTCTTCGCCGGCGTAGAGGTGCATGAAGCCGCCCATCTTTCCGGCGGTGACGAGCTCGGCGAGCTTCCCCTCGAACGCGCGGATCATCCGCATCCGTTGGTAGGCGTCGAGGAGCGCGCTGCGGTCGAGCTGCATGGGGCCTCCGGGGATCGCCCATTCTAGTATGCTGCCGCGGAAGCGGAGGCCTCCGTGAGCGACCCCGGTCGAAGAGTCCAGGAGCTGGTCGAGACCGCGCGAGGGCTCGCGCCGCTCATCCAGGCGCACGCGGACGAGAGCGAGCGCGAGCGCCGGCTCGCGCCCGCGGTGGTGGATGCCCTCCACGAGGCCGGCCTCTTCCGCGCGCTGGTTCCGGAACGTTTCGGCGGCGCCGGGCTCGACATCGCGCAGGCCATCCCTCTGTTCGAAGAGGTCGCGGCGGCCGACGGCTCCGCCGGCTGGAACCTCGCGATCGGCGCCGGCAGCCTCAGCATCGCGCTGATGCTCGACGACGACGCCGCGACCGAGGAGATCGCTGAAGACACCGCGCGCCCTCGCTGCGGCGTCGATCAATCCGATGGCGCTGCGCGTGATTCCGGATGGCGAGGGCTATCGCGTCCGCGGGCGCCTCCAGTACGCGAGCGGCGTCACGCAGAGCAACTGGCTGGTAGCGGTAGGGCTGGTGTTCGACGGCGACAAGCCGCGCTTCACCGAGTCGGGCGCGCCGGCCCTGCGCGGGGCGTTCTTCCCGACCCGTGAGGCGCGGGTGCTCGACACGTGGCGGGTGAACGGCCTTGCTGGCACGGGCAGTCACGACGTCGAGGTGGCCGACGTGTTCGTGCCGGCGGCTCGCACCTACGACCTCCTCGGAACCGCGGCGAAGCGCCACGAGCCGCTCGCAGCGATCTCGCTCCCCTCCCGGCTCGGCGCCTCGCTGGTCGGCGTGGGCATCGGCATCCTGAGGCGCGCCATCGACGAGCTCACGGCTCTCGCGGCGGCGAAGACGCCGTTCGCCTCGACCCGTCCGCTGCGCGAGCGCGCCAGCGTGCAGATCGACGTGGCGCGGGCGGCCGGCCTGCTCGATGGCGCTCGCGCGCATGTGCGCCAGGTCTGCACCGAGGTCTTCGGGCAGGTGCGCGGCGGCGTCGCGCCGGCCGTGGCCGACCTCGCGCGGCTGCGGCTCGCGTACGTGACGGCGACGGAGCAGCTCCTCCGCGGCATCGACCTCGTGCGCGGCGCAGCGGGGATGAACGCGATCCAGACGGGCTCGCCGCTCGAGCGCTGCTGGCGCGATCTCCACGCGGTGAGCCAGCACTTCGCGCTCTCGTCCGCGCACTTCGAGCGGATCGGGAAGATCCGGCTCGGCCTCGACCCGGGCCCGGGGCCGATCTAGTCGGAGGACCGCCCCTGTCCTTCATCGCACCGAAAGACATGAAGACCTCCGAGCGGCTGCCGGGCTGGCACGGCCGCCATTGGCGCTCCGAGAGCATGAGCTTCGCGCACTACGAGATCGCCGCGGGCGCCTCGATCCACCCGCACCATCACCCCTACGAAGAGGTCTGGCTGGTGATCGACGGCGAGCTCGAGGTCACGATCGACGGCGTCACGCAGCGCGCCGGCCCGGGCGCGGTGGCGGTGATCCCGCCCGATGCGACGCACGCGGTGCGCGCGCTGGCCCCGGGTCGGGCGGTCGTCGCCAACCATCCCGTGCGGCACGACTTCGTGTGAGCGCGGACCCGCGGCCCTGGGCGCGCCCGCTCACGCAGGTGCTCGAGCTCGAGCCCAGCGGGCCGGACGTCTTCACGGCGCAGCTCGACGGCTTCGGCGCGATCACCCTCGGCTGCGCCACGCTCGCCGCCGGGCTCAGCGCCGAGCGTCCGCTGCACGCCCTCCACGCCTGGTTCCTGCGTCCGGTCTCGCCCGAACGGCGGGCGCAGCTCACGGTCGAACGCGTGCGCGACGGGCGCCGCTTCTCGCAGCGGCGCGTCGCCGTGCGGAGCGGCGAGCACCTCGTGTGCGAGGTGCTGGCGAGCTTCGCGGCGCCGGGGCCGGGCCTCGACGCGCAGGACGTTGCGCTCTCCGCCTCGACGCCGCCGCCCGAGGCGCTGCCGACCGAGCAGGACGTCGCCCGCGAGGAGGGCTGGCAGGCCGGCGAGCCCGGCCCTCTCGGCGGGCCGCTCGAGTGGCGCTGGGTCGACGGGACGCCGTGGCGAGCTTCGACGGCGGCAGCGTCCTCC
Organism: uncultured delta proteobacterium; assembly: GCA_963716895.1. Classification (GTDB taxonomy): domain Bacteria; phylum Myxococcota_A; class UBA9160; order UBA9160; family UBA6930; genus JBFIYM01. The sequence goes on along the minus strand of CAVQUJ010000005.1, from coordinate 644,958 downwards.
CGCTACGGCGCCTGGGTGCGGCCGCGCTTCCCGCTACCCGCCGAGCGGCCCTGGCATGCCGCCGCGCTCGTCTTCCTCGCGGACTACCACTCGCACATGAGCGTGGCCCGCTGGCTCGGCGCGTTCTCGGAGCCGCGCTTCTACACGAGCCTGGATCAGGCGGTGTGGCTCCACCGCGATCTGCCGTGGGACGACTGGTGGCACCTCACGACCGAGGGTGTGACGGCGCACGCCGGCCGCGCGCTCACGCGACGCTCCCTCCACACGCGCGACGGCCGGCTCGTCGCGACGATGGCGCAGGAGCAGCTGATCCCGTCGGCCGGCTGACGCGTGCCCTCAGAGGTTCAGCGCCTTCGGCGGGCGGACGACGATGTCCGCGATGTTCACGTGGATCGGCTGCGTGACGGCGAAGAGCACCGCGCCGGCCACGTCCTCGGCGCTGCCGAGCAGCTGGCGCAGCGCCGGCTGCACCTTCTCGAGCACCTCGTCGGGAATGCGCTCGCCGCGCTTCACCTCGACCGCGAGACCCGACGCCCCCACGATCCCGGCCACCACCTTGGGATCGAAGTTGCGCGCGAAGTTCGTCGCGATCGCGCCGGGCATGACGTTGACGACGCGGATCGTGTCGTCCTCGAGCTCACGACGCAGCGTGGCCGAGATGGCATTCACCGCGTGCTTCGTCGAGCCGTAGACGCCCGAATCCGCGCGCTGCGCGGCGATCGACGAGATGTTGACGATGTGGCCTTCCGCCTTGCACGCTCGCATGGCCTTCACCGCGGCCTGGCAGCCGACGAGGAGCGCGAGCACGTTCGTCTCGAGCATCGCGCGCCACTCCGCGGGGTCGCCGTCGATGATCGACGCTGGATAGGAGAGGCCGGCGTTGTTCACGAGCACGTCGAGGCGCCCCGTCTCGCGCGCCGCGCGCTCGACGAGCCCTCGCACCTGGGCGACGTCGCGCACGTCGGCGGGCACGACGGAGGCGCGGCCACCGCGCTGCTCGATGCGCTTCTTCGCCTCCTCCATCGGCTCGGGCGAGCGGCCCGAGAGGTAGACGTGGGCGCCGGCAGAGGCAAGCGCCTCGGCGGTGGCGCGACCGATGCCGCTCGACGCGCCGGTGACGATCGCGGTCTTCCCGGCGAGGGCGGGGTGGCTCATGCGGTGGTCTCCCTGGGCGCCTGGGCATCCTGACGTTCTAGTCAAAAACTGTCAACTAGAAACTCTGGCGCCGGACGCGCCGGCGGCGGGCGCCGGGTCTGCGCGCGAGGCCGCTCACGAACACGCCCACCAGCCGCGCGAGGCGCCGCCGGAAGCGCGCCGGGTTGGGCCCGGCGGGCCCCGCGCGCTCGAGCCCCTTCACCGCGTCGACCAGCAGCTCGGCGGCCTCCGCGGCGTCGAGGCCCGCCCCGCGGAGCCCGATCTCGCCCGCGGCGTCCGCGCGCGCGAGCGTGCCGCGCACCACGCGGAGGAAGCGCTTGCGGAACTCCTCCATCACGTCGCCGCACTGCCGACTGTTCTCGTCGAGGATCTCCGCCGCGTGCGGTGAGTCGTGCACCAGCTCGTAGACGCGCCCGAACTTCGCGTCGAGAATCGCCTCGAGCTGCGCGGCGAGGGGGGCGTGCTCCTTTGCCGCGTCCTCCGCAGCGGTCTGCGCGCCCTCGAGGAGCTGCCGCGCGAGCGCCCGGAAGAGGTCCTCCTTGTTGCGGAAGTGGAGGTAGAGCGCCGCGCGCGAGATGCCGAGCTCCTGCGCGATCTGCTCGAGGGAGACCCGCTTGTAGCCGTAGCGACTGAAGCACGTGAACGCGGCGGCGAGGATCCGCTCCGGCCCGCCCCGGGTCGCGCGCGGCATCAGTTCGCCGCCCACGCCGCGGGGACGCAGACGCCCCCCTCCGCGAGCCACTCGGCCGCGCGCTCGAGCCAACCGGGCTCGTGGTGCGCCTGCGCGATCACGAAGGCCTGGATCGCGTCGGCGTCGGCCGGCGTGAGCATGTCCGCGAAGCTCGCCATGCCGCGGTCGGCGCGAACTCCCCCGAGCACGATGTCCTGCCAGTGCGCGTGCGTGTCGCGCGACGAGAAGCGCAGGTCGGGCAGCAGCCCGCCGCTCTTCGTGCCGATGCCGTGACAGCGGAAGCAGTGCTCGGAGTAGAGCACCTGCCCGCGGGCGATGCGCTCGGGCGGTGCCGTGGTGGCCTCGACGGACACCATCCCGGGCGGCCGTCGCTCGACCTTCGGCAGCGCAGCCGTCCCGCCGAGCTTCCACGCGATCACGTAGCCCGCGTTGCGGTAGTCGAAGGACGTCATGTTGAGCCCTGCCGAGCCGCCCATGCCGATGGTCACCGCCAGATACTGCTCGCCGTCCACCCGATACGCGATCGGCGGCGCCATCACCGCGATGCCGACGTTCGACTCCCACAGCTTCGCACCGTCGCTGGCCCGGTACGCCACGAGCGCACCGTCGCCGGAGCCGTGGAACACGAGGTTGCCCGCGGTCGCGAGCGCGCCGCCGTTCACCTCCGAGCGGTGCGACACCTGCCAGACCTTCCGCTGCGCGACGGGATCCCAGGCGGTGAGCTGCGTCGGCGAGCAGAAGCGGATCGAGCGCTCGAAGCCCGCGATGCTGCCCGCCATCGCGGGCAGATCCTCGGCGGTGTTGAACTTGCCCGGTCGGTGGCGGTAGCGGGGATCGGGGAAGAACGGGTAGGCGAGCTCCTGGGTCGGGATGTAGACGAGCCTCGTCTGCGGGCTCCACGCCATCGGGTGCCAGTTATGCGCTCCCGCGACGCCCGGAATCACCATCGCCGACGCTTCGTGCCACTCGGCCCGACCCGTCTCGACGGGCCGGCCGCTCGCCTTGTCCACGTGGCTGGCCCAGCTCACGCTCGCGTACTTCTCCGCCGAGAGCAGCTCGCCGGTGGCGCGATCGAGCACGTAGAAGAAGCCGTTCTTCGGCGCCTGCATCAGCACGCGGCGCGTGCGGCCGCCGAGCTCGAGCTCGGCGAGGATCATGTGCTGCGTGGCCGTGTAGTCCCAGTTCTCGCCGGGCGTCGTCTGGTAGTGCCAGACCCGCTCGCCCGTCTGCGCCCGCAGCGCGAGGATCGACGAGAGGAACAGGTTGTCTCCGCCGCCGGGGCTGCGCACGCGGCGATCGTACGGGCTCGAGTTGCCGACGCCGACGTAGAGCAGGTCGAGGGTCGGGTCGTAGGCCAGCGAGTCCCAGACCGTGCCGCCGAGCCCCGACTCCCAGGTGGAGTTCGCGGGCCAGGTCTTCGCGGCCAGCTCGAGCGCGGGATTCTCGCGCGGCTGGTCGGGCGGGCCGGGCACGGTGTAGAAGCGCCAGACGAGCGTGCCCGTCTCGGCGGAGTACGCCGACACGTAGCCGCGCACGCCGAACTCCGCGCCACCGTTGCCGATGAAGACGAGACCCTTCGCGGCGCGCGGCGCGCCGGTGATGGTGTAGGGCCGGGTGCGGTCGATCGTCAGCGTCTGCCAGAGCGCGCTGCCCCGTCTTCGCGTCGAGCGCGACGAGGCGGCCGTCGAGCGTGCCCACGAAGACGCGGCCCTGGTAGAGCGCGACGCCGCGGTTCACCACGTCGCAGCAGGCGTTGCGGCCCCACGCCTTCGGCACCTCCGGGTCGTGACGCCAGAGCTCACGGCCCGTCGCCGCGTCGAGCGCGACCACGATGCTCCACGGCAGCGTCGTGTACATCACGCCGTCGGCGACGAGCGGCGTCGCCTCGTGGCCGCGCGTCTCGCCAGTGGCGTACACCCAGGCAGGCGCGAGCCCCGCCACGTTGCTCTCGTTCACCTGGTCGAGCGGCGAGAAGCGCTGCTCGCTCCAGGTACGGCCGTGCGTGAGCCAGTCGGCCGGGGCCGACGCGGCGCCGGCGAGCCGCGCGTCGTCCACGGGCGATTGCGCCGCCGCCGGCGCACCCACCACCGCGAACGCGACAGCAAGCGCCAGCGCGAACGCCCCAGCCATAGGGGATATACGCCGCACGCATCCGGCGTCGGCCTTCCTCGTCGCCGGTTGCGGCGTCACAAGGTGCGGCGTCCCAAGTTGGGGCTTCACGTGTCGAGCACCGCCGCGCGGCCGCGCGCGCGGAAGTGCGCCCGGAGCGCGGTCACGTCGGCGGCGTCGAGCCGGCGGTAGCGGCCGTCCGACTCGCGCAGCCAGACCGGATCCGCGCACTCCCAGCGCTCACGACGCAGCACGCGCTTCAGGATCTTGTTCGTCTCGGTGCTCGGGAGCTTCGTCGCGATGCGCACGTAGCGCGGCGCCTACTTCGTGCCGAGGTCGTGCTGCGCGGCGAGGAAGCCCGAGAAGCGCGCCGGGTCGAAGCGCGCGCCCGGCCGCAGCGTGAGCGCCGCCATGCACTGATCGCCGACCTCCGCGTCCGGCACCGCGTAGACCGCGGCCAGCTCGATCGCTCGGGATGGCGCACCAGGATCCGCTCGACGCGGCGCCGCCGCGAAGTTCTCGCCGTCGACGCGCAGCCAGTCGAAGTCGCGCCCCGCGAAGTAGAGGAAGCCCTGCTCGTCGCGATAGCCGAGGTCGCCCGTCCAGTAGGTGTCGGCGCGCACGCGCGCGGCGTTCGCCTCCGGGTTGTTGTAGTAGCCCTCGAAGCTCGGCGCGCTCTGCACGTTCGCGATCTCGCCGATGCACTCGTCCGCGTTCACGAGCCGGCCCGTCGGCGTCGAAGCGCGCGGGCGGCTTCTCGGTCCGCGTGTCGGGATCGAGGATCACGCGTGCCCGGCATGCCCCATGCCGAGCGCGCCGGGCGGCTGGCCGGGCACGCGCCCGATCGCGACCGAGCCCTCGGTCGAGCCGTAGCGCGTCGACCACCTTGCAGCCGAAGCGCTTCGCGAAGCGCTCGAGGTCGTGCTCCGCGCCCTCGTTGCCGAACGCCAGCTTCAGCGTGTTGTCGGCGTCGTCGCGGCTGCTCGGGCGTCGCGAGGATGTAGGTGAGCGGCTTGCCGACGTAGTTGAAGAACGTGACGCCGTACTTGCGTACGTCGGGCAGGAAGCCGGAGGCCGAGAACTTGCGCCGCATCGCCAGCGTGGCGCCGGCAGTAGAGGGCCGGCACCCAGCCGGCCATCAGCTGCGTTCGAATGGAAGAGCGGCATCGCCTGGTAGCAGACGTCTCCCCGCGCGAACGCCGCGGTTCGTGCAGATGTTCCAGCCGATGAAGGCGAGGCGCTGCTGCGAGCAGAGCGCCGCCTTCGGCTGCCCCGTGGTGCCCGAGGTGAAGATCAACAGATAGGGAGCGAGCGGATCGAGCGCGACCTCCGGGTCCGCCGCGCCCGCGTGCTTCGTCATGGCCGCGGCGCCAGGCGGGCCTGTCGATCACGAAGATCCGCGCGCCGAGCTCGAGACCGTCGAGCAGCCCGAGATGGCGCTCCTCGGTCACGATCCACGCGCAATCGGTGTGGCGGATGTCGCGCGCGAGCTCGGCCCCGCGCCGCGTCGGGTTGATGCCCACCACCGCCGCGCCCGCGAACGCCGCGGCCCCGAGCAGGAACGAGTATTCGGGCACGTTGTCGAGGAGGATGCCGAGATGGAACTTCGCCTCGGGCGCGAGCGTGCGGCGCAGCTCGAGCAGCCAGGCGGCGCGATCGAGTGACGCCTGCACGTGCTCGCGCCAGCTCCACGATTCGTCCTCGAAGCGGAGCGCGAGCGCGTCGTCCGCCGCGCGATCGCGCAGCAGGTCGCGTACGGTGCGGGGCGGCGGAGGCGCAACGGCCGACACGGGCCGCATCCTAACGCAGCGTCGCTACACGCGGAGCCGCACCTCGGTCACGCCGTGCAGGAAGAGCTCGGCCGTGCGGCCGGCGCCGAGGCGCGCGAGCGGCAGGCGCAGCAGGATGGGCAACGCGCGCCGCGCGAGCCGCGGCAGCCAGCCGCGCGCGAGCACGAGCCGGGGCGGCTGCGCCGCGAGCGCCTGGATGCGGTCGATCTCGGGGCCGCGCTCCGCTTCGATCGTCGCGGCTGCGGCGTCGAGCGCGGCGAGGCCGGCGCCCGCGCGGAGCGGCGGCACGAGCTGGTTCGCCGCCACGATGGCGTCGCGCAGCGCCACGTTGATGCCCTGCCCTCCCACCGGCGACATGGTGTGCGCGGCGTCTCCGATCACGAGCACGCCCGGCCGCGCCCAGCCGAGCACGCGATCGGTCGCGGCGCTCAGCAGGAACGGGCGCGTCACGCGGTCGGCGTTCGCACGCAGGTGCGGCGCGAGGTCGCCCGAGGCGTGGTTCGCCATCTCGCGCACCCAGTCTTCGATGCCGCGGCTCTTGAGCTCGCCGTAGCTGCCCTTGAGGATGATCCACGCGAGCTGGAGCCCCCCATCGGGCGCGGGGAATACGATGAGCAGGTGTCCGCCGGCGAGGTAGCCACGCGCGGGCCGGCCCTCGCCCCAGCTCTCGGGCCAGGGCAGCCGCGTCCACACGATGTCCATCGGCGTGCCGCGCTCCCTCGCCTCGAAGCCGCCCCGGCGCCGCACGATCGAGGCGCGCCCGTCCGCGCCGATCACGAGCTTCGCGGCGAGGTGCTGCTCGCCCTGCGGCGTCTCCACCCGCACACCGGCGACGCGCCCGTCCGCATGGAGCAGGTCGCGCACGGCCGCGCCGCGCAGGAAGCGGAAGCCGTCGCAGCGGCTCGCGAGCGCGACGAGGTGCTCGAGCAGCGCCGGCTGCGAGACCATCAGCGGCGCTCGTCCCGCGAACAGGCCCGCGCTCGCGTCGAGGCGTAGCGCGAGCCGCCGCTCCACGTAGATCTCGAGCTCGCTCGGGCTCGAGTGCGCGATCCCGGCCTTCTCCACCTCGACGCCCATCGCCGCGAGCGCCTCCAGCCCGCTCGGCATCATCGCCTCGCCGCGGAACTCGCGTTCGAAGTCGCGCTGGCGTTCGATCAGCGTGACGGCGACGCCACGCGAGGCGAGCAGCAGCGCGAGGCCGGCTCCGGCGGGGCCCGCGCCGACGATCACCACCGGTGCGCTCGTTGCCTCGTCCACTCACGCTCCTAGAGCTTCGCCAGCACCTCGTCGGCGTAGAGGCGCACGCTCTCCCAGGCGAGCGCCGGCGGCGTGCCGCCGCACAGCGGGTACAGCACGAACGCCGCGTACGGCCCCTGCGCCTGCGCGCGCTCGAGGCACTGCGCGGGCGTCAGCACCTTGAACAGGCCCTCGCGGCGGAGCTCGTCGACGCTGGTGGCGTGGGAGTGGACGGTCGAGCTCTGCTGCGTCGCCGGCTGCCAGCCCGAGTAGACGCGCGCCTCGTAGAGCAGATGCTCGCCGATCTGCGCCCACGTGCGGTCCGGATCGCGCGACACCCAGATCATCTCGCCCGTACCCGGCGGACGGAGCTGAGGCGTGACGCCGCGCTTCTTGCACTCGTCGAGGTAGAGCTTCTCCATCGCACGGTCGTTGCTGGCGGGCTGGTAGCCGAGGCCGAAGCGCGCGGCGCGCAGCGCGCCCCGCTGGCTCTGGCCGCCCACGAAAATGGGGGGATGCGGCTGCGTGAAGGGCGCGGGCGTCACGTACACCGTGCGGCCCTGCCACGTGAAGCGCTCGCCTCGCCAGGCGCGCAGCAGCACGTCGAGCCACTCGTCGAGCAGCTTGCCGCGCTCTTCGTACGCGCGGCCGAACATCGCGTACTCCTCGCGCCGATAGCCCATGCCGAGCGTGGTGCTGACACGCCCGCGGCTCAGCAGGTCGAGCACCGCGAGGTCTTCGGCCAGCTTCACCGGGTCGTAGAGCGGCGCGAGCAGCGCCGAGATGCCGAACGCGATGCGCTGCGTGCAGCTCGCCATCGCGGCCGCGACGAGGAGCGGCGCCGGCAGGAAGCCGTCGTCCACGCCGTGATGCTCGGAGAGCGAGATCGAGTCGAAGCCCCGCTCGTCTGCGAACGCCGCCATGTCGAGCGCCGCGGCGTAGAGCTCCGCGTGCTTCGTTCCGAAGCGCGCGGGCGCGCGCAGGTCGAAGCGCAGCACCGAGATCGCCATGGCCTCACTCCCCCTTCCAGTCGAAGCGCCCGCCCGAGAGGAACGCGCGCATTGCTCCCGCCGCGTCCTTCGAGCGCAGCGTGCGGTCGAACTGCTCCTGCTCGAGCGCGAGGCCGTCTGCGAGCGGCAGCTCGGCACCCGCGCGGATCGCACGCTTCGCGGCGGCCAGCGCGATCGGCGCGCGGGCCGCGAGGTCGGCGGCGAAGCGGCGCACCTCGCCGGGAAACTCGGCGGCCGGGAACACGCGATGCACGAGGCCCGCCGCCAGCGCCTCGCTCGGCGTGAGCAGCGCCGCGTGCAGGATCAAGTCGAGCGCGCGCGCCGTGCCGAGGAGCCGCGCCATCCGCTGCGTCCCGCCGGCGCCCGGGATGATGCCCACGGACGTCTCGGGCAGTCCGAAGCGGAAGGGCCCGTCCGCGAGCAGCCGGAAGTCGCAGGCCAGCGCCAGCTCGCAGCCGCCGCCGGCGGCGTTGCCATTCAGCGCCGCCACCGTCGGCACGGACAGACGCTCGAGCCGCAGGCAGAGCTCGTGGAAGGGATGCAGCCGCGGGCGCGCAGCCGGCGCGTGCGCCGCGCCCCGACCCGACGCCTCCGCCGCGGCCGCGAGCTCGCCCACCTCGTAGTGCGCGATGAAGACGCCCTCGCCGCCTCCCGTGAGCACGAGCACGCGCAGGGTGGCGTCCTGCTCGAGCGTGTCGAGCTGCTGAGACAGCTCGCGCACGCCGGCAGCCGTGAGCGTGTGCCGCGGCGGGTTCGCGTGCACGAGCGTGACCACCCCGCCCTCCCGTTCGAGCAACCAGCTCATCGCATGCGCTCCTCGGGCAGCACGTCGAGCACGTGGAAGCGCACCTGTCCGCGCGCCACCAGCTTGCCGTCGGTGGCGCGCGTCACGTGCACCTCCCAGACGTGCGCCGAGCGCCCGCTGTGGAGCGGCCGTCCCTCACAGCGCAGCTCGCCCGCGCTGTGCGAGCGGAAGAAGTCCGTCGAGTTCGAGATGCCGAGCACGCCCTTCTGTCCGAGCGAGAGCGCGCGGTGGCCGGCGCCGTAGCTCGCCACCGCCTCCACGATCGAGCAGTAGACGCCGCCGTGCAGCACGCCCATGGGCTGATGGTGACGGGGGCCGGCAGCGAGGCGCGCCAGCACGCGGTCGGGCGTCACCTCGAGCATCTCGATGCCGAGCGTGCGAGCCCAGGCATCGGACTCGGGGACTCCCTGCGCCACGGTGCGACCTCCGGGCGCCCATCCTAGTGCAGGCGCGGCCCGGTTCCCTCCGGCCAATGGCGCAGCACGAGCAGCGCGACGAGTGCGCCCGCGAGCACTGCGCAAGCCAGGCCCAGCGGCGGCGCGCCCACGCTGAGCGCGTGCGCTGCGACCGCGAGGCTCAGCAGGGCGCTGCCGTCGAGCGCGCTCCGGAAGCGCACGCTCAGCTCGGGCTCGCGGAGCATCCGCACCGCGGCGAGCAGGCCGACCCAGCCGAGTGCGAGCGCCAGCGGGGCCAGCGCGAGCCACGGGCTCGCCGTCGCCGCGCTCGCGGCCAGCCAGGCGGCGCCGCCGCTCGCGAGCACGCGCCACCCGCCGAGCCACGGCTCCGCGAGGAGCCCGAGGCTCACGAGCAGCAGCACGTTCGTCGCCGAGCGGAGGGCCGAGCCCGCCTGCGGCGCGAGCACGAGGCCGACGCCGAACGCGAGGGCGAGCGCGAGCGTCAGCCACGGCCGGTGGAGCTTCACGGCGCGCCGCGCGTCGAGCCGCGCCAGCCGCCCCGCGCCGCCGGGCAACGCACCGAGCCGCGCGCGCAGCTCGGCCTCGACCCGTGCAAGTCGCTCGGCGGGAACGTCCTCCCCGCCGAGCACCACCGGCACGACGCCCGCACCGATCCAGAGCCATGCGCCCGAGCGCTCGAGCCCGAACACGTTCCGCGTCGGGATCCGCCGGCGGCCGAGCCACGGCACACCCTCGACGACGAAGGCGCCCGGCTCGAAGACGACGGCGTAGTCGGGGCGCGGCGCCCGTTCCAGCAGCACGATGCGCGTCGACGCAGGGCTCACGCGCCGCCCTCCTCGCGCCGGCGCCGGCGCAGCACGAGCCCGCCGAGTAGCAGCTGGAGCGGCAGCAGCACCCGGAGCCAGCCGCCCACGTCAGGCAAGGCCGTGAGCGCCGCGGGCGAGCAGCCGGCGCCGCCGCCCCCTCCGCCCGATCCCACGCCGCCGCCGCCGCCACTCAAGCCCGAAGCTCCGGGCGGCAGTGCCGCTCCCTTCGACGCGGTGCGGATGCCCACGGCCAGCAGCACGAGAATCGCGCCGAGCAGCATCAGGCCGGCGCCGATGGTGGCCGTCTGAGGCGTCGGCGAGAAGGCCAGCAGCCGTCCGGCCACGCCGAGCCCGGCTCCGGCGAACGACAAGCCATCGACGATGCCCTGCACCGAGTCGTTCGCCTCGACGCTGAAGCCGTCCGCGTCACTGAACCAGACCGGGTTTCCGAGCGTGTACGCGAACTGGTTGACGATCTGGAAGAGGGGGTCCGCCGAGAGGAAGCGCCCGACGGCCGGGTCGTAGACGCGCGCACCGAGCAGCATCAGCGGGCCGAGCTCGGCGCGCGCCGCGAAGCGCACCGGGTCGTCGTCTGCGCCGAACACCGCGTCGAGGCCGAAGGGCGCGTAGCGGTAGTGCGCGACGACCTCGCCCGCGTCGTCGCTCACGAACTTGACGTTGCCGCGGAAGTCGAGATGGCGATAGCGATGGGCGCCGCCGAACCCCACGAGCACCTCGCCGAGGTCGAGCGCGAGCGGCGTGCCGGCGGCGTCGGCCTGGACGCGCCCACCGAAGAGGAAGCGCGCGTCGACGCCGCCGACCCGCGCGGCGCGGAGCCGTCCGAGGCCGTCCCAGCCGAGCGTGTCGGTGCCGTGCGCGAGCAAGCGGCCCGCGGCGTTCCAGGCGAGCCGCACGCCGTTCCTCGACGTCGCGAAACCGGCGGCATCCCACGTATAGCTGCCGACGGTCTGCCCACCGCGCGAGACCGAGAGCAGGCGGTTGCCTTCGGCGTTGTAGCCGAGCTGCGTGTCGCCGAGTGCGCGCAGATTGCTCTTCGCGTCGAAGGCGTAGGCTTCGCTGCTGCTGAGGCCGTCGTTCCACGCGACGACGCGGGTGCCCGGCAGGTCCGAGCCGGTGGCCGGCGCCGGCGCCAGCTCGTACTCCTCGACCGTGATCACGTCCACGCCTCCGGTCGTCGCGGTGCGTCGCGCGCTGGCGGATCCGGAGCGTGCCGTCGGCGTCGAGCGCGAACACGTTCTCGAGCGTCGTCTGCTCGACGAGCGCGCCGCTCGCGTCGCGCGTCGTCGCGCCCGTGAACAGGCCGTCGGCGCGATAGGAGAAGCTCCGCACCAGCCCGTTGCCCGTACGCTGCTCCGCGAGCCGTCCGTCGCTGAAGCTCGTGAGCTGGAGCGCGCCGCTCCCGTCGGCGATGCGCACGCGCCGGTCGGCGAGATCGTACTCGTAGAGCAGCGAGACGAGCATCCCGCCCTGCGCGCGTGACGAAGCTCTCGGCGCGAACGCGCGAGCGCACGTCGTAGCCCGTTTGCAGCCGCTCGCCGTCCGCGAAGGTGGTCGCGACGAGTCGCCCTGCGGCGTCGTAGGCGTAGCGTTCGACGCCGCTCGCGGAGTCTTCCACGCGCACGAGCGCGCCGTCCAGATAGCTGAGCGCGAGCGTGCTCTCGAGTACGCCGCTGCGCAGCCGCCGCACGCTCGCGACGCGGTCGGCGGCCCCGTACGTCAGCTCCTCGCGCATGCCGTTCGGACGCTCGACGAAGGTCGGCCGGCCCGGCCCCGTCGTGCCCGAAACGCGTGGTCTGCCAGCCGCCGCCCACGCGCTCGCGCTGCTCGGAGAGGCGCCCGAAGGCGTCGTAGACGAGCTCGTGGTCGTCGCCGCCGCGCAGCACGCGCGTCTGCTGGCCGTCGCTCCGGTGCTCGAGCTGGATCGTCAGCGGGCCGGAGCCCGAGCCGCCCGGCTGCAGCGTGACGGCGGCCAGGTTGCGATCGGCGTCGAAGGCGCGCAGCTCGACGCCGCCCGCCACCGGCGTGCTTGCGTCCGAGCCGCGCAGCAGGTTGCCGACGGCGTCGAAGGCGCGCACCTCGGTCATGCCGAAGGCCGCCACGAGCTCCGCGTGCCCGTGCTCACCGTACTGGCTGAAGCTGCGCGTGACGCCGCGGCTCGTCTCGCTGCTGAGCGCGCCCTGCGTCCAGCCGTAGCGCGTGACGTCGCCCGCGCCGTTCCGCCGCTCGACGAGCCGTCCCGCGGCGTCGTAGCTGCGGCTCTCGACCGGCCCGAGCGAGTCGTTGATGCGCCGCCACGGGACGCATGTGCGGATTCTCGCGGTCCACGCCGTTCGGGAGATACGAGAAAGCCACGACATTTCCGGACGGTTCCGTCCGGACTCGTACGTCGTCGTCTTGCCAGGCCCAAGCGGTGGTCGCCCCGTTCGGCAGTGTGTGCGACGCGACGCGCTCACCGCTCCACGTCCACGTCGTCCGCTCGCCGCTGGCGACTTCGGTGCGCTCGAGCAGCCGACCGAGCGCGTCGTAGGCGTAGCGGCGCTCCTCACCGAGCGGCGTCCAGCAGCGCGTGTGGTAGACGCCGGCGCCGTCGCGCCCTTCGTACTGGAAGCGAGCCGCCGGCGAGCCCGGCCCCGCCGGCGTCGCGACCGTGAGCTTGGCCGCCTCGTAGCGCGTAGTCGGTGCGCTCGCCCTCGCTGTTCGTGAGCGACGCGAGCTGGAGGCCGACGTACGTGTAGCGGAAGCCGGGCCAACCCTTCGCGACGTCGAGCGCGTCGCGCGCGCTGGCCAGCCGTCCCGACGCGTCCCACGTGAACTCGGCGCGCCGGCCGGCGCGATCCACGATGGCGCCGAGCCGGCCGTTCGCGTCGTAGCTCAGCGTGAAGAGCGCGCTGCACGCGGAGCCGCTCGTGCACTGCTCGATGGCGGTGATGCGGAGCGCGCCGGCGACGGTGGTCGCGCGGTTGCGAATGCGCGGGTACGGATCGCTCGACCAGTAGCGCGCCGACGAGCAGCCCGCCCGCGCCGTACTCGTGGACGAGGCCGCCCTTCGTCTTCAATCGTGTCGCGTCGAGCTTCACCCACGCGGTGCCGGGGAGAGCGGCGCCCGGCGCGAGCGCGGCCACCGCGAAGCTCGCGCCCGATTCGTCCACGAAGGTGGCGCCGTCGTAGCGGGACTCGAAGCTCCAGCGCCAGCCGCCGCCGGCCGAGTCGTAGACGGCGCCGAGCGCTTCGCGGCCGAGCCTCGTGTCGAGCTCGAGATCGACGCGGCGGACGAGGAGCTTGCCGCCGGCGACGTCCACGAAGCCGCCCGGCACCGGGACGAGATTCAGCTCGCGGCGTTCGGTGAGCCCGACGACCGGCGCGAGCGGCGGATTCGCGGGCGGGCAGCCGAGCAGCAGCTGGGCGAGTGCGAGGAGGCCGGCGAGCGTGCGGCGCGAGCGACGGGCGTGCGACGTGGACATGGCGAGCTCCGGCGCGGGACGGTGGGGCGCTCGGCAGCCGGTGCATGCCGCGTGCCGAGGCGCGCTGCGCCGCAAATCCCGACGGAACGCGGACGCATCGCGCCCGCACGCGCGCCGCACGGCGGCCGCCGACTCCGGCGCGCGCCGCCGCGTTCACGCCCCGAGTGGCCGGCCGGGCGCACGCTGCCGCGCGTCAGCTCCTGCCGCGGATCATGTCGTAGAGCGCCTGCGCCGCCGGCGACAGGTGGGCCGTCTTGCGCGCGACCAGCACCAGGGTTCGCGCGACCACCGGATCGATGAGCGGGACGATGCGCAGCTTCGGATGCGTGCCCTCCTGGATCGCGAGGCTCGGCACGATCGCCGCGGCGACGCCCGCCGCCACCAGGCCGACCGCCGTCGAGCTGCGCTGCACCTCGTAGTGCGCCTGCAGGTTCAGATTGCGCTTCGCCAGGGCCGCATCGAGCAGCGGCCGATTGCCGCTCGCGGCTCCGACGAAGATGAGCGCGTGGGGCTGCAGCTGCTTCCAGGCGAGGCTCTTCCTCCGGGCGAGCGGGTGGTCGTCGCGGCAGACGAGGACGAAGCGGTCCGTCAGCAGCGGCACGCTCGCCAGCTCGGGATGGTGGTGCCCGCCGATGTGGATGCCGAACTCGGCCTCGCGGCGCACCACCGCGTCCACCACCCCGGAGGACGCGTGGTCGAGGATCTTGATCCGGTTGTCCGGATGGAGCGCCGCGTACGCCTCGATGATGCGCGGCAGATAGCGGATGCCCACCGTCGGCACGCAGGCGATCGACACGTCGCCGCGCTGCGCCCTGCCCGTCTCCTGGATCTCCGCCAGCGCGGTCGCGAGCTCGGTGAGCAGCCGGCGGGCCCGCGGCAGGAATTCCCGGCCGATGCCGCTCAGCGCGACCGACCGCGTGGTGCGCTCGACGAGCTTCACCCCGAGCAGCGACTCGAAGTTCTGCAGGCGCCGGGTGAGCGCGGTCTGGGTGATGTAGAGCGTCCGAGCGGCCTTCTGGAAGCTGCCCTGCTCCGCGATCGCGACGAACGCCTCGACGCCGAGGATGTCGAGCTTCATGAGGCAGATGCATCGATCATCGACATAAATTCATTTTACTTGGTTCGCACCCTCGCCGACAGTTCCCCACATGCTCGAGATCGAATCGACCCCCCGCCTCGTGGCTCGCGTCTACGAAACGCTGGCGCGCAACCTCGACGTCGCGCGCCGCCGGCTCGGCAGGCCGCTGACCCTCGCGGACAAGGTGCTGCTGGGGCACCTCGACGAGCCGGAGACGGCCGAGCTCGAGCCGGGCCGGAGCGAGCTGCGGCTGCGGCCGGACCGCGTGGTGTTCCAGGACGTGCTCGGGCAGACCGGCATGCTCCAGTTCATGCAGACGCGGCGTGAGCGCGTCGCGGTCCCGACGACGATCCACTGCGACCATCTGATCCAGGCACGGGTCGAGGGCGAGTCGGACCTCCGCGCCTCGCTGCAGGAGAACCGCGAGGTCTACGAGTTCCTGCGCTCCGCCGCCGCCCGGTTCGGCGCGGGCTTCTGGGAGCCCGGCGCCGGCATCATCCACCAGGTCGTCCTCGAGAACTACGCGTTCCCGGGCGCGCTCATCCTCGGCACCGACTCGCACACCCCGAACGCGGGTGGGCTCGGCGCATGCGCCGTCGGCGTCGGCGGAGCCGATGCCGTGGAGGTCATCGCCGGGCTGCCCTGGGAGCTGCGGTATCCGCGACGCATCGCGGTGGTCCTGACCGGGAAGCTCGGCGGCTGGACGGCGCCGAAGGACGTGATCCTCTGGGTGGCCGGCCAGCTCACCGTGTCCGGCGGCACCCACGCGATCGTCGAGTACATCGGGCCCGGCGCGCGCACGCTCAGCGCGACGGGCAAGGCGACCATCGCCAACATGGGCGCCGAGCTGGGAGCGACCACGTCGATGTTCCCCGCAGACGCGCACATGGCCCTGTACCTGCGCGCGACCGGGCGAGGCGAGCTCGTGGGCCTCGTCGAACGGCACCAGCACCTGCTCGAGCCCGACGCGGAAGCCGAGGCGCACCCGGAGCGGCACTACGACCGCGTGCTCGAGCTCGACCTCTCGACGCTCGAGCCGCACGTCGTCGGGCCGCACACGCCGGACCGGGCGCGCCCGCTCTCGGCGCTCGCCGCGGAGGTGAGAGACCCGAGGAACGGGTTCGTCGACGCGATCTCGGCCGCGCTCATCGGGAGCTGCACCAACTCCTCGTACGAGGACATGAGCCGGGCTGCGGACGTCGCCGAGCAGGCGAGAGCGCACGGCGCCCGCGCCGCGGTTCCCTTCCTGGTGACGCCGGGCTCGGAGCGGATTCGCGCGACGATCGAGCGCGACGGGCAGATGCGCTTCGCTGCGAGAGATCGGCGGCACCGTGCTGGCGAACGCCTGCGGCCCGTGCATCGGCCAGTGGCGCCGGCCGGCGCAGGCGGGCGACGCGCCGAACACCATCGTCACCTCGTACAACCGGAACTTTCCCGGGCGCAACGACGGGCAGGCGACGACGATGAGCTTCATCGCGAGCCCCGAGCTCGTCACCGCGCTCGCGCTCGCGGGGCGGCTCTCCTTCGATCCGCGCAGCGACGCGCTCGTCGGCGCGGACGGGCAGCCGTTCCGGCTCGCTCCCCCGCAGCCCGCACCCGAGGCGCCGCAGCGCTTCGAGCCGGGCGCCTCGCGCTACGTCGCGCCGCCCGCGAACGGAAGCGACGTGGAGATCCGCATCGATCCCGCGAGCGAACGGCTGCAGCGGCTCGAGCCCTGGCCCGCGTGGGACGGGAAGGACCTCCTCGGCATGCCCGTCCTCGTCAAGACGCGGGGCAAGACCACCACCGACCAGATCTCACCGGCCGGGATCTGGCTCCGGTACCGGGGCCACCTGGACAAGTTCAGCGACAACCTGCTCCTCGGTGCGGTGAACGCCTTCACGGGTGAGATCGGCGCGGCGAGGGCTCGGCGGCTCTCGGAGATCGCGAGAGAGCATCGTTCCCACGGCGTGCGCTGGGTCGTCGTCGGCGATGCGAACTACGGCGAAGGCAGCAGCCGCGAGCACGCCGCGCTCTCGCCGCGTCTCCTCGGCGGCGCGGCCGTCATCGCTCGGAGCTTCGCGCGCATCCACGAGTCGAATCTCAAGAAGCAGGGTCTGCTCGCGCTCACGTTTCGCGACCCGGCGGACTACGACCGCATTCGCGAAGGGGATCGGCTCAGCGTGATCGGGCTCGCGAACCTCGCGCCGGGCCGCGACGTCGAGTGCCGCGCCCTGCACGCGGACGGCAGCCGCGAGACGCTCGCGCTCGCCCACTCCTACAGCGCGAGCCAGCTCGACTGGTTCCGCGCCGGGTCGGCGCTCAACGTGCTGTCCCGGGACGAACGCTAGGCCTTCGGCTCCTGGTCCATCGCCTTCCACACCTCGTCGAGCACACGGAACGCGGAGACTGCGACGGGCCAGCCGGCATAGTGCGCGACGTGCGTGATCAGCTCTTCGAGCTTGGCGCGGGGAATGCCGAGGTTGCGCGCGCCGCGGAAGTGCAGGCGTTGCTCGCTCTCGCGCGCGAGCGCCACGAGCACGGCGCACGTCGCGAGCGAGCGTTCCTCGATCGCGAGGCCGGGCCGGCTCCACACGTTGCCGAAGAGGTGCTCGACCGTGATGCGGCCGAAGTCGGCGGGCAGCGGGCTGCCGCCGGCTGCCGCGCCGAACAGCCGGCGCACGATCGCGATGCCGCGCTCCATCGGTGTTTGCTCGGCCACGAAAGCCTCCTCTACAGACGAAGCGTGTCGGCGGGCTCGGCGATCACGCGGTTCTCGATCGCGCCGACGCCTTCCACCTCGACGCGCACCACGTCGCCCGGCACCAGCCAGCGCGGCGGCTTCATGGCCACGGCCACGCCCGCCGGCGTGCCGGTCGAGATCAGATCGCCGGGCTCGAGCGTGAACGCCGTCGAGAGATGCTCGATCAGAGCGGACGGGTCGAAGATGAGGTCCTTCGTCGAGGCGTCCTGGCGCAGCTCGCCGTTCACCCAGGTGCGGAGCCGCAGCGCGAGCGGATCGCCGACCTCGTCGGGCGTGACGAGCGCCGGCCCGAACGGGCAGTGCGTGTCGAAGGACTTGCCCATCGTCATGGTCGGGCTGCGCGCCTGCCAGTCGCGCACGGTCACGTCGTTCACCACGACGAAGCCGGCGATCACCTCTGCGGCGCGCGCGCGCGGCACGTGGCGACACGACCGCCCGATCACGAAGCCGAGCTCGCCCTCGTAGTCGAGCGCCTCGGAGGCGCGCGGCCGGTGGATCGCATCGGACGGGCCGACCACCGAGGTGGTCTGCTTGTTGAAGATCACGGGCACCGCCGGCGGCTCGCGGCCGGTCTCTGCGGCGTGCGCGCGGTAGTTGAGACCGACGGCGAGGATCTTGCCCGGCCTCGGGATCGGCGCCTCGAGGCGCAAGCCCGCGAGCGGCAGGCTCGCGCCCGCCGCCCTCGACGCGCGTCCGAGGGCGAGCGGCCCGGCCGCGAGCAGCGCTCGCAGCTCGCGCGGCAGCTCGGGGGCCGCCGCAGCCAGATCCACCACGCGCTCGCCCTCGAGCCGGCCGATGCGCGTGCCGCCCGCATCGCTGAACGTCACGAGCCGCATCAGCCACCTCCGCGGGCGGCGATGCTAGCTGTGACCGAGCGGCAGCCGCACCTCGAAGCTGGATCCCTCGCCTGGAGCCGAGTCGACCCGGATCTCGCCACCGTGCGCTCGCACGATCTGATACGAGATGTAGAGCCCGAGCCCGGTGCCCTGGTCCGCGGGCTTGGTCGTGAAGAACGGCTCGAACAGGCGGTGCTGGATCTCCTTCGGGATGCCGCAGCCGTCGTCTCGAACCCGCACCCTCGCGAAGCCGGCCTCGCTGCCGCTCGAGACGAGGACGCTCCCACTCTCCGAGACCGCCTGGAGGGCGTTCACGAGCAGGTTGAGGAACACCTGGCGCAGCTGGCCCGCCGAGGCGGAGAGCGACGGAAGCTCTCCGTATTCCTCCGTGATCGTCACGCCCGGGCGCTGCGTCGAGGCGAGGCGAACGCAGGTCTCGAGCTCGTGATTCAGGTCGGTGGGCTCGCGCGCCGCGCTCGCCGAGTGCGCGAACTCCCGCATGTCGCGCGCGATCGCGATCGTGCGCTCGACGCCCTCGAGCGACTCGTCGATCAGCGCCTCCGCGCCGGCCAGCAGACCCGTCGTGGTCTCGCTCTCGGGCTCCTTGCGGATCTCCTCGCGCAGCGCGCTCCAGTCCTCGTGCAGGGCGCGGAGATTGCTGCGCACGTAGGCCATGGGCGTGTTGAGCTCGTGAGCGATCCCGGCCGCGAGCTGGCCCACGGCTTCCATCTTCTGCGCGAGGCGCAGGCGCCGCTCGAGCTCGTTGCGCTCGGTGACGTCCTCCGAGAGCACGAGCACGCCCGAGGTCTCGCCGCTCGCGGAGCGCAGTGGTGTCACGGTGAACCGCAGCTGCATCGGGCGGCCCCACTGGTTCGTGAAGCGGATCTCGCCGGATTGCGTCTCGCCGGTGTCGAGGACGCGGCGCACGAGCTGCGGCTTGTCGGGCCTGAGCTCGCGCTCGTAGTCCAGCATGTTGCCGAGCGGGCTCTGCCGCACGGCCTCCGGCGCGCCGAACATCTGCCACATGCGCGGGTTCACGGTGCGCACCTGGCCCTGCGCGTCGCAGGAGATGATTCCGATCGGCGCGCGCTCCACGAGCTCGCGCAGACGCGCTTCACTCGCCGCGAGCTCCTGCATGCCGAGCTCCGCCTGCGTGCGCGCGAGGCGGCGCTCGTGCCCCACCACGAGATGACTGAGACCGACCGCGGTCAGTGCGGGCGTGAGGCCGGCGATGAGCGGAATCGAAGACACGGCATAGGCCTGGAAGACGGCGGAAAGCCCGCCGCACACGTAGATGCCGAGGGAGATCCCGAGGATGGTGCGGTCGCGCCGCTCGAGCGCCCGCATCTCGCGCGCCATGACGATGCACGCCGCCACGAGGATGACGCCGACCAGCGGCATGCCGGGGCCGGGGCCCACGCCGCGATACGGCCGACCGAGCGCGTCGAGCACCCCGGCCGGCACGGTGGTGAGGAACAGGGGCGTGAAGAGAGCCAGCGCGGCCCACGCGCCGCTCACCAGCCCGAAGGCCAGCACAGCCCGTCGCGAGGTCGGGCGGCCGGCCAGGCTCCTCACCATGAACAAGAGGCTGCCGATCAGGCCGGGGAAGCACGCCATGGCCATGCGCGCGGCGACGAGCAAGTCGGCCGGCTGCTCGAGGTGGATCTCGGTGAAGCGCGCGATCTGGATGCTCGCGGTCGCGAGCGCCCAGAGCGCCACCCATAGGTTGGCGCCGTGGCCCCGCCGCGCGAGCGTGAGGTGGAGCACGGCCACGTACGCGCTGATCCCGAAGCAGACCGTCAGCATCGTATGGCTCGAAGCCCAAGCCTGCGCAAGTGAAGTCGGCACGGGGAGGCGGATCGGCCGACCCGACGCGCCGCTTGAAGCTGGCGCTGGCGCACTTCGGGCTGCGCGCACGCCGCCACGAGGAGCAGGCCGCACTGAGCTACGCGCGGCTCAGCAGCCACGCCTCCGCGCGCACGGGGTCGTCGAACACCTGGATCTCGAGCCCGCTCTGCTCGGTGAACGCGGCGAGCATCCGTCCGAGGCCGTAGCGGAGTGGATCGCTCACGAGGAGCGCGCAGCGCGGGCCGAGGCGCGGGCGCAGGCCGCTCAGGAACGCGGCGCGCTCCGCGATGCCGGCGCGCGAGGGAGCCGCGAGCGTATTGCGGGAGTCGATGAGCGCCGGCATGCCGGCGCGGAAGGCCGGGTCCGCGAACGCGCGCTGCCAGGCCGACTGCAGCTCCGCATCGTCGTATGCGCCGTCCACCACGATCCAGAGCAACGGACCCCGCACCTCGTGACGAATCGGCATGACGCGAGTCTACACGCGAGCCGGCGCGCTCCTGGCCTGGCGGAAGCAGCGAACTCGACGATGCTCCGAGGTCAGCCATGGCGAGACGAACCGCGAGCCTGCGCGCGCTGCTGCTCGGCCTCGAGTGGCCGCGAGCGTTCGCGGAGGCCTCGACGCTGCCCGCCGCGGCCTGGCCGTTGCTCCGGACCGCGCCGCGCGGCGACGGCCATCCGGTGTTGGTGTTGCCGGGCTACTGGGCCGGCGACGGCTCGACGCTGGTGCTGCGCCGCTTCCTGCGCTCGCTCGGCTATCGCACCTACGCATGGGGCCTCGGGCGGAACCTCGGGCTCGAGGACGGCGTGCGGGGCCGGCTGCTCGCGCGGCTCGAGGCGCTCCACGCGCGAAACGAACGCGCCGTGAGCCTGGTCGGCTGGAGCCTCGGCGGCGTCTATGCGCGCGAGCTCGCGAAGCTCGCGCCCGCGCGCGTGCGCCAGGTGGTCACGCTCGGCAGCCCGTTCGGGATGGGCCGCCGGGCTGACGGGGGCTGGCTCCACAGCATGGTGTTCGGCTCGACATTCGCGCCGGGCCCGGCCGGCCGCATCGCCGACCCGCCCGCGGTGCCGGTGACCGCGATCGTGAGCCGCAGCGACGGTATCGCGGGCTTCGGCGCCTGCCGCGAGGCGCCCGCGGCGCGGGCCGAGAACATCGAGGTGATGGGAAGCCACATCGGGCTCGGCGTGAACCCGCTGGTGCTGTTCGCGATCGCCGACCGTCTCGCCCAGGCCGAGGGCGCCTTCCGAAACTTCGATCGCCGCGGTCTGAGAGGCGTACTCTACGGCTGAAGACCTCGACGCGAGGAGACGCATGCAGCAGCTCACCGGCCTCGACACGAGCTTCCTGGTCATGGAGGCGGGCGGGCAGCTCGGCCACGTCGGCTCGCTCTGCCTGTACGACCCGAAGGGCCTGCGCGGGGGCTCGCTCGTCGATGCCTTCGGCGCCGCGCTCGAGGCTCGCCTGCACCTGCTGCCGCCCTACCGGCGCCGCCTGGTCGAGGTGCCGCTCGGGCTCGACCGCCCGTATTGGGTCGAGGACCCGGCCTTCGACCTCGACTATCACTTGCGACACATCGCCGTGCCGCCCCCCGGCGACGACGCGCAGCTCGCGAGCCTGGTGGCGCGGATCCACGGCCGTGCGCTCGATCGCGCGCGCCCGCTCTGGGAGGCGTACGTGATCGAGGGCTGCGCGAACGGGCTCGTCGCGATGTACACGAAGATCCACCACTGCACGATCGACGGCGTCTCGGGTGCGGAGCTGATGCAGGTGCTGCTCGATCGCAGCCCGGCGGGCGACGAGATACCGGGCGGCGAGAGCGCGACCCCGGAGGCGGTGCCGGGCTCGCTCGAGATGCTCGGGCGTGGCGTCCTCGGCCTCGCGCGCCAGCCCGACCGCATCGCGCGCACCGCGTTCCGCACCGTGCGCGACCTCGGACGGCAGGAGGGCGCGCTCGGCGCCGTGGCGCGCAGCCTCGGTCTCGACCGGCTGCCGCTCGCCGGCGGTTGGCTGCGCCGGCGCGGGCCGCAGCTCGACGCCGAGCCGATCCCGCAGGCGCCCGCCCCGTACACGCCCTGGAACCGCTCGATCACGCCGCATCGCCGGTTCGCCTTCTTCTCGCTGCCGCTCGCGCGCGTGAAGCACGTCAAGAACGCGTTCGGCACCACGCTGAACGACGTGGTGATGGCGCTCTCGGCGGCGGCTCTGCGCCGCTACCTGCTCGAGAAGGACGCGCTGCCCGACACGCCGCTCGTGGCGATGGTGCCGGTCTCGGTGCGCAGCGCGGAGCAGAAGCACGAGTTCACCAACCGCGTGACCATGGTGCTGGCCGAGCTGGCCACCGACGAAGAGAATCCGGTGGCGCGCCTGCGCCGCATCGCCGCGGCGATGCAGACCGCCAAGCGCATGCAGCAGGCCGTGCCCGCGAACCTGCTCCAGGACTGGACGCAGGTGACGACCCCCGCGCTCGCCGCGCAGGCGGCGCGCATCGTGGCGCGCACCCGCGTGATGGACCGCATGCGCCCGCCGTTCAACGTGGTGATCTCGAACGTGCCCGGCCCGCGCGAGCCGCTCTACTGCGCCGGCGCCGAGCTGATGACCTACTACCCCGTCTCGGCGGTGGCGGAGGGCCAGGGCCTCAACATCACGGTGCAGAGCTATCGCGACCATCTCGACTTCGGCCTGATCTCGTGCCGCGAGCTGGTGCCCGACCTGTGGGATCTCGCGGGCCTCTTCCCCGAGGCGCTCGAGGAGCTGGAGAAGCTGGTCGGTTAGGGGTGCCAGCTTTGACGGCGCGCGGGGCACTTCGTAGGCTCGACCGGATGAAACGGCTCGCTCTCCTCTTGCTCGGCTGCCTGCTCGCGGCGCCTGCGCTCGCCGGCGTAGGTAGCGAGCTGTTCAATGACGGGAAATGGCGCGTGGTCGGCATCCCCCCCGGTGTGGAGCCGCCGATCGCCGTCACGCACGACAAGACGGCCCTCGGCGATTTCTCCGCGCTGCAGTTCTTCTTCGAGAAGGGCGGCGTGTTCGTGCTCGTGCTGACGCTGTCGGCCGACGGCGCGATTCAGCCGAGCGTGCCGTCGGGCGTGCCCGGCGGCGTGGCGACGCTCGCGCGCTACTTCGAGTGCGAGACGGGCCTCACCGATCCGCTGCGCTTCACCGCGATCGAGCTGCCGAAGAAGACCAGCAACGACTTCATGAAGCTGAAGGGCGAGGCCTCGAACTTCGACTCGCTCGTCACGGACAAGCTGAAGATCTACGTGATCCGTCCCGAGGACAACCTGATGGACGTCGAGTTCGTGTACAAGCTGAAGACGACGCGCGACATCTGTCTCGACCAGAACCGCGACCAGACCCAGGAGACGTTCCGCATCGCTCAGCTCGACTCGCGCTTCGTGTCGGGCGCGAACCAGCTGAACGACACCGCGCGCTACACGAAGAACATCGACCTCGACTGCGACCTCTTCGGCGACTGCGACCTCGACCGGATCCGCGTCTGCTCGCCGATCTCGAACACCACCGAGTACCTGTTCGACGATCCGAACCGGCTGGCCGACCACCGCATCGAGCTGTTCCACAGCACCGAGCTGCCGGACCCGACGCCGACGCTCGACCTCATCATGTTCAACCCCGGCTTCAACCGCGTGAAGCCGCAGGGCTTCGTCACGCAGAGCGCCGACCCCTTTGCCCTCAACGTCTCGCTCTGGGCGTACTGGGTCGACGTGAAACAGCAGTACAACGCGAACAAGACGGTGGGTACGTTCGACTTCGTGATCGAGGCCGACAAGCCCGACGTCCCCGGCTGCGACCGCACGGAATAGGAGCCGCGCTGCCCGAGTCCGGTGCGCGCCTCATGCTGCTCGCCGCCGCCGCCTTCGCCGCGATGACGGCGGCGGCCAAGCTCATCGGCACGCGCCTGCCGATCTTCGAGATCGTCTTCGTGCGCGCCCTGTTCTCCGTCGTGGTGACCGCCGCCCTGGTGCGCCGCGCACGCGTCTCGCTGCTCGGCACGCGCCGGCCGCTGCTCGCTGCTGCGCGGCCTGTTCGGCTTCTGCGGGCTCACGTGCTCGTTCTACGCGGTGATCCACCTGCCGCTCGCCGACGCCACGCTCCTCCAGTTCATGCATCCCGTCTTCACGGTGGCGCTCGCCGCGCTGGTGCTCGGCGAGCGCATCGGGCGCGGCGTGTGGCTCGGCGTTCCGCTCTCGCTCGCGGGCGTGCTGCTCGTCGTGCGGCCCGCCTTCCTGTTCGGCGCCGGCAGCGCCGCGCCGCTCGACCCCTTCGCGGTGGGAGTGGCGATCGCGGGCGCCTTCTTCTCGGCGGACGCCTACGTGACGGTGCGCCACCTGGCGAGCACCGGCGAGCATCCGCTCGCGATCGTCTTCTCTTTCCCCGCGGTGACGACCGCTCTCGCGCTGCCGCTCATGCTGGTCGACTTCGTCTGGCCGCGCGGCGTGGACTGGCTGTGGCTGATCCTGGCGGGCTCGGCCGCGCAGGTGGGCCAGGTGGCGCTCACGCGCGGCATCCAGCGGCTGCCCGCTTCGCGCGCGACCGCCTTCTCGTACACGCAGGTCGTCTTCGCGGCTGCGCTCGGCGCGCTGCTCTTCGGCGAGGCGCCCGGCGCCACGAGCCTCGCAGGCGCCGCGCTCGTCGTGGCGGGCGCGTGGCTCGCGGGGCGTGGCCCTCAGCTCGCGTAGGGCTCGACGGTGACCGGCGTGCCGAACAGCACGGCGGTGCCGCTCGCCACGTCGTAGGCCTGATCGTCGGTGAGCACGTTGGTGTTCACGCCGGCGTGCGCCTTCGCCACGCGCAGCCGCGCCTCCTCGACGTCGTGGCCCCAGCCGTGCGGCAGGCTGACGACGCCGGGCATCAGGTCGTCGGTGACCTCGACCGGCGCCACGACGCTCCCGACCCGGCTCGTGATGCGCGCCGAGCCGCCGTCGCGCGAGGCCGATGCGGCCGGCGTCCTGCGCGCGAGATCTGCAGCGTGCAGCGATCGCGGCCCTTCACCAGCGCCGGCAGGTTGTGCATGAACGAGTTGCTGCAGCGCAGGTCGCGGCGCCCGATCAGCACCATGCTCGTCGGCGCGCTTCGCCATGTGCGCGCGCAGGCGCGGCAGGTCGTTCGTCATCGTCGGCGGCGCCAGCTCGATCACGCCGCTCTCGGTGTTGATGACCTCGCGCAGGCGCGGCTGCGAGCGGTCCGAGATCGATGCCGTGCGCGCGCCGCCTGCAGCTTGGCGAGCGTGAGGCCGTCCGGCCGGCGGCCGAAGCCGTCGCCGTAGGGCCCGATGCGCAGCAGCATGTCGACGATGCGCTCCGGACCGATCGCCGCCGTCGACCTTCTCGACCACCTCGTCCACCGTGAGCCCCGGCCACGGGCAGTCCGTCGTCGACCGCGCCCTCGGCGAAGCTGCCGCAAGACGAAGTCGTCGACGGCCTGCGCGGGCATGCCGCCGAGTCCCATCAGCCGCGCGCCGAGGTTCGGACAGCACCTGCCAGGTCTCGGGCACGTCCGGCGGCGGCGGCACGACCGGCCACGACCACTTCGCGACGTTGCGCACCGAGAGCAGGTAGAGCCCGATCTCGTAGTTCGCCTGCTCGGCGGGCGACGGCGTCGGGCAGGATGACGTGCGCGTGGCGCGTCGTCTCGTTGATGTAGAAGTCGACCGCGACGAGGAAGTCGAGGCGCGGCGAACGCCTCGCTCGAGCTGCGCGGAGTTCGCGGCGCTGCGCACCGGGTTGGTCATCAGCAGGATCATCGCGCGCACCTGGCCGTCGCCCGGCGTGAGCATCTCCTCGGCCATCGTCGAGGACGGGATCATGCCCCTCGACCTCCGGCTGGCCGCTGACGCGGCTCTTCCAGCGGCCGATCTCGAAGCCCTTGCCCTTCGGCAGCGCGGCGTCGATCGGCGCCGCCGGCGTCGGTGAACATCACGCCGCCCGGGCGGTCGAGGTTGCCGGTGAGGATGTTGACGAGGTCGCAGCCCCAGCTCGCCAGCGTGCCGAACTCCTGCACGCAGGTGCCGAGCCGGCCGTAGCAGGCGGCCGACTCCGCGGCCGCCAGCTCGCGCGCGATGCGCCGGATCACGGCGGCCGGGATGCCGCAGTAGTCGGCGACCGCTTCCGGCGCGAACTCGCGCGCCGACGGCTTCGACCGCGTCGAGCCCGCCGACCAGGCCCGTCGGCGGCGCCGAGATCGACCAGACCCTCGTCGAACAGCGTGTGCACGAGCGCGAGCAGGAACGCCGCGTCGGTGGCCGGGCCGGATGAAGTGGTGCTCGCTCGCGATCTTCGCCGTCTCGGTGCGGCGCGGATCGATGACGACGACCTTGCCGCCGCGCTCGATCACGCGCCTTCAGGCGCCCCGGCGCGTCGGGCATCGTCATCAGGCTGCCGTGCGAGACGACCGGGTTCGCGCCGATGATCAGCAGATAGTGCGTGCGGTCGATGTCGGGCACCGGCACGGCGGTCGGAAAGTGCCGCCCGAACATCAGGCCGGTCTGGACGATCTTCGGCAGCGTGTCGATCGCCGACGAGTTGAACAGGCTGCGGCTGGCGAGCGCGCGCTGCGAGCACCGGCCGATAGAGCAGCGCGCCCAGGTCGTGCACGACGGGATTGCCGGTGTACATGCCGATCGCGTCGTTGCCGTACTGCTCGCGGATCGCGATCAGCCGCGACGCCACCTCCTCGTAGGCCTCGTCCCAGGTGATCTCCTCCCAGCCGTTCGCCGTGCGCCGCACCGGCCGCCGCAGCCGGTCCGGATCGTGGTACAGCTCCTTCAGCCCGTACGCCTTCGGGCAGATGTAGCCGCGCGAGAACGGATCCTCCTTGTCGCCGCGCACGCGTGACGATCGAGTCGCCCTCGACCTCGACCGCGAGACCGCAGGTGGCCTCGCAGAACGGACAGACCCGGTGAACGGTACGGCGATCGGACATGGTCACAGCATCGGTCCGGGCGAATGGCTCCGGCAAGGTCCGCTTTCTCTCCGGCAGCTGGAGCCAATCGCCACGCGGTCTGGAGCGCGGCGGCGGGGGATGGGGATCCAGAGCATCGGGCGAGCATCATCTCTCCTCGGGAGCGACGTCGTCGAGTGCGAAGGCGACGACGTAGTCGCCGAGCGTGGTGTGGGCGCGGGCGTGCCCGCCCGCGGCGATCACCACGAACTGCCGTCCGCCGTCGCGCGCGCGGTAGCTCATCGGCGTCGCCTGGCCGCCGGCGGGCAGGCGGCCCTTCCAGAGCTCCTCGCCGCTCGCGAGGTCGAACGCGCGCAGGTAGTCGTCCATGGCGGCGCCGATGAACACGAGCCCGCTCGCGGTCACGAGCGGTCCACCGAGATTGGGAGTGCCGAGCTTCCAGGGGATCGGCAGCGGCGCGACGTCGCGGACCGTGCCGAGGGGCACCTGCCAGCAGCAACGTGCCCTCGGACAGGTCGACCGCCGCGAGCGTGCCCCACGGCGGCGGGTTGCAGGGCATCTGGATCGGCGAGAGCACGGCCCAGCGGCGCATGCCGTAGGGCCGGCCGCGCTGCGGCGACGACCTCGCCGCCGTAGCGCTCACGCACGGCCTCGGTCTCCTCGGTCGGGAAGAGCTGCACGGCCCACGGGAGGTCCATGGTGTTCGCGACCAGCACGCCGCGCTCCGGGTCCACCGCCACGCCGCCCCAGTTGGAGCCGCCCGCGTTGCCCGGGTACATGAGCGTGCCCTGGAGCGTGGGCGGGGTGTAGATGCCGTCGAAGCGCAGCGCCTCGAGCGCGCGGCGGCAGGCAGCGCGGTCGACGGGCGTCAGGCCCCAGGCGTCCTCTGGCGAGAGCGTGTGGCGCACGAGCGGCGGCGGGCGGAGCGGGAAGGGCTGCGTCGGCGAGAGCCGTTCGCCGGGCGCACCGGCCTGCGGCACGGCGCGCTCCTCGACGCCGAAGATGGGCGCGCCGGTCTCGCGGTTCAGCACGAACAGCATGCCCATCTTCGTGGGCTGCACGAGGGCCGGCACGCGCGCGCCGCCGCGGGGCACGTCCACCAGCGTGGGCTGCGCGGGCAGGTCGTAGTCCCAGAGGTCGCGGTGCACGGTCTGGAAGTGCCAGACCACCTCACCCGTCGCTGCCGCGCAGCGCGACCACCGAGCTCCCGTAGTAGTCGATGCGCGTGTCGCCCCGGTAGTAGTCCGGCGTCGGGTTCCCGGTCGGCACGAACAGCAGGTCGCGCTCCGCGTCGACCGACATCGGCGCCCACACGTTGGGCGACGCCAGCGCGTAGCCGGCGGCGCTCGTGTTCTCGGGCGTGCGCTCGAAGCCCGGCGGCGCGAGGTCCCACGCCCAGACCAGCGCGCCCGTGCGCGCGTCGAAGGCCCGCACCACACCGCTCGGCGCGTCGGTGCGCTGGTTGTCGGCGACGGCCGATCCCACCACCACGCGCTCGCCGATCACGACCGGCGGCGACGTGACCTGGTACTCGCCCTTCCAGGCCGACTCGCCCGCGCCCGGATTCAGATCGAGCTCGCCGTTCGTGCCGAAGTCGGCGCAGCGCCGGCCGGTGCGGGCGTCGAGCGCGACGAGGCGCGCGTCGTTCGTGCCCATGAACAGGCGCCGGCGGCACGGCTCGCCCGCGCTGCGCTTACGATCCTCCCAGCTCGCAACACCGCGGCAGATGAGCTGGTTGGCATAGCGTCCGGAGAGATCGAGCGCGGGATCGAACGCCCAGCGCTCGGCGCCCGTCTCGGGATCGAGGCCGATCACCCGGTTCATCGGCGTGCAGACGACGAGCGTGCCGTCGACCAGGATCGGCGTGTTCTCGAAAGCCGTGGTCGACGGGATCGCGCCCCTCCCGTCGGAGACGTCGCCGGTGCGGTACGTCCAGGCCACGCGCAGCCGAGCAAGGTTCTCGCGCGTGATCTCGTCGAGGGGCGTGAAGCGCTGCCCGCCCGCGTCCCCGCCGTAGGAGGGCCAGCCGACCGCAGCGCCGCCCGCGCGCACCGCGGGCAGTTTTTCGTCGGCACGACTGCGGCCGGGGAGCGCGAGCGCAAAGAGCGCGGCAAGCGCCGCAATCCGGATCGACCTCTGCGACATCGGCTGCCTCCTCGAACGCGTGCCTGTGGCCGGCTCGGCGCTCAAGGTACTTGACTGACCCATTCGGTCAACTACAATCCGCGCCGTGCCGAGAGCGATTCCGGAGAGTCGTTTCGATGAGCTCCTCGAAGCCGCCACCGCCGTCTTCCTCGAGCAGGGCTACCGCCGCACCCAGATCGCCGACGTGGCGGCCCGCATGGGTCTCGCGAAGGGCTCGGTCTACACGTACGTCGAGAGCAAGGAGGCGCTGTTCGACTGCGTGCTCCGCCACGCGGACCGCTCGGGCCGCGTCGAGCTGCCCGACGATTTGCCGGTGCGCACGCCCTCGCCCGGCGCCACGCCCGAGCTGCTCGCGAAGCGCCTCGCCGAAGAGGGCGCCCTCCCCTCCCTGACAGCGGCGCTCGCCCGCACCCGCGTCGCGAACGTGCGCGCCGAGCTGGACGCGATCCTGGGCGAGCTCTACGACGGGCTCGCGCGCCACCGTGTCGCGATCAAGCTCGTCGAACGTTGCGCGCCGGACTACCCGGAGCTCGCGCGGATCTGGTACCGGGCCGGCCGCGAGGGCGCGCTCTCGCGCCTCGGCCACTACCTCGACGATCGCGCTCGTCGCGGAAGGCTCCGCCGTTTCGAGAGCGGCGCGGTCGCCGCGCGGATCGTGCTCGAGACCCTGGTCTTCTGGGCCGTCCACCGCCACTGGGATCCCTCGCCGCAGGCCTTCGACGACGCCGCCGCGAAGCGCACCGCTCTCGCCTTCCTCACCAGCGCCCTCCTGAAGGACTCACGATGACCAGGTCCGCACTTCGACCGCGCCACTTCCTGCCGCTCGCCGGCTTCCTCGTTCCGACCGTGGCGATCGGCTACGGAATCGTGATCCCGCGCAGCTGCATCGCGGGCTGGAACGAGCTCACGCTCGGCTTCGCTGCGACGGTGCTCGGCGCCTGTCTCACGTACTGGGCGGGGCTTCGGCTCGTAGCCGCCACGGGCGAGAAGAACCGATGGCGAAGTCTGAGCTCATCGCCCGTCAGTCCGCCCACCCGAGCGGCCTCTTCGGCCACATCGTGGCCCGTGTGATGGCGTTCGACACCGCCGCCGTGAACCGGCGTGCCGTCGAGCGCCTCGATCCGAAGCTCGGCGAGCACGTCCTCGAGCTCGGCTGCGGCCACGGCCGAACGCTCCGGCGGGTGGTGGATCGCCTCGGGCACGGGTTCGCGGCGGGCGTCGATCCGTCGCAGGTGATGCTGGCCGTCGCGCGGCGCCATCTGCGCCGCGAGATCGCGGCCGGCCGCGTGCGCGTGGACGAGGGCGACGCCGCCCGCATCCCCCACGCGGATGCGGCCTTCGACAAGGCCTTCAGCGTCAACACGCTCTACTTCTGGCCCCAGCTCGGCGCGGGGCTGCGCGAGCTCCGGCGCGTGCTGCGTCCGGGCGGCGAGCTGCTGCTCGTCTTCCGCGAGCGCGACCCTGCAGCGGTCGCCGAGCTTCCGGCCTCGGTCTACACGCTTCGCTCCGGCGACGAGGTCGTGAACGCGCTCGACGCGGCGGGCTTCCACAGGGTCACGTCCGGAATCGACGGCGGCTACGCGTTCGTGCGCGCGTGCTCGGTAGATGCGATGCTGACGGCCATGCCCGACTCGGGAGAGGCCTTCTATCAGCTCGCGCGGAGCGTGGGCCTGGCTGCGGCGCTCCTCGCTCGGCCTCGCGCTCGAGCGCTGGCGACCGCACGAGCGGCTGCGGCCCGCCTGGCGCACGAACCTGGGCCTCTGGGCGGTCGACGGCGTCGTGATGGCGATCGTCTGCGGCGCCTGCGGCTGGGTCGTCGCCGCGTGGGCGGCCGACCGCGGGCTCGGCCTGCTCGCGTGGCTCGGCGCCGGCCCGTGGGCGGCCGTCGCCGTGGGCCTCCTCGGTCTCGACGCCGTCTCCTACCTCTGGCATCGCGCGAACCACCAGGCTCCCGCTCCTCTGGCGCTTCCATCAGGTGCATCACGCGGACGCGAGCTTCCACGTCACCACGGCGCTGCGCTTCCACCCGGGCGAGCTGCTGCTCGCCCTTCCCGTTCGCCTCGCCGCCATCCTCGCGCTCGGCGTGCCGCCCGAGGGCGTGCTGCTGTTCGAGCTGGTGTTCGGCGTCGCGAATCTGCTCGAGCACGGGAACTTCGATCTGCCCAGGCCGCCTCGAGCCCGATCGCCCGGCGCCTCTTCATCACGCCCGCGCTCCACCGTGCGCACCACGCGGCCGACTGGCGCGAGCTCGACACGAACTTCGGCACCGTGTTCTCGATCTGGGACCGTCTCGCCCGGACCTTCCACGCCAGCGAGGCCGGCCGTCGCGTCGTCACGGGGCTCCCGAACGGGTCGCGCCTCGCCGCACCGACGCTCGGCGAAGTCGCTCCTCATGCCCTTCGCGCACGGCGCCGGAGCGCGCCGGCTCGCAGCTAGCGCGGCTCCGAGGCCGCTCTTCCCGCCGAGGCGCGGCAGCCGATCCGTGAGCTCGAGCCAGCCGGCGCGGTCGTCCCAGAACAGGTGCGCGCGCGGCACGGCGCCGTGATCGGGCGCGAGGCACGCGAGCGCGACGTCGATCATGCCCGGGTGCGTATCGAGCGTGCAGAACATGGAGCTGCCGCAGCTGCGACAGAACGAACGCGTGCCGATCTCGGACGAGCGGTAGTGCGTGAGGCCGGCCTCTCCCGCCGTGATTCGCACGCGCTCCTGCGGCACGGCCGCCCACGTCACGAAGGCCGCTCCGTGCGCGCGCTGGCAGATCGTGCAGTGACAGTGCGCGACGCGGTCGAGCGGCCCGTTGATCTCGAAGCGGACGGCGCCGCAGAGACATGCGCCGCTTACGCCCTTCTCCGTCATGCTCGAGCCCTCCCGATGCCAGCCTCCCGCAGCGCCGCGACGCTGTCCAGATCGTCGATCGCCGCCATCGCCCGCGCGCGGAAGTTGCTCGTGAACATCCGCCGCGCCTCGGTGTTGTAGGGCGGCACCAGCGACAGGAATGACGCGATCACGCCGTACGCCGCGTGGAGCCGATGCGCGAGCCAGGCGTCCTCGAAGGAGATAGGACTCCCGCCGAGGGCGCGGCGCACGTCGAGGTAGTGCCCGATCAGCTCGCGCTCGTCGCGGCGGCGATCGCCCGACTCGATGCCCATCGTCAGGAAGAAGCTCACGTCGCGCATCGGCGTGCCGACCTTCACCATGCCCCAATCGAGGAAGCCGACCCGCTCGCCGTCGACGAAGAGGTTGCCGATGTGGGCGTCGCCGTGGATCAGCGTCTGCGGCCCGGCTTCCCAGCAGGCTTCGATCGCCTCGCCGTGCTCGACATAGAGCGCCGCGATCGCGAGGTAGGCGTCGCTCAGCTGGTCGCCGCAATGGTCGAGGACGAAGCGGAGCGTCTGGATCACGAAGTCGGGCGTCTTCCCGCGCTTCGACGTCGCCCACGGCGCGACCGAGGCAAGCCGACCGGGATCCTCGTAGCGGACATGCAGCTCGGCCAGCTCCGCGAGCGCGGCGCGGGCGAGCCGTCCCGGCACGGCCCACGAGCCGTCGGAGATCGCAGCCCCGCGCGCCGCGAGATCCTCGAGCAGCATCAGGAACGACCCGTCGGCCCGGGCGGCCGCGAAGGAGCAGGCCGGCACGCGCATCGACAGCGACGGCGCGACCTCGTTGTAGAAGTGCACCTCGCGCGCGCCCATGCCGCCGGCCCCGATGCGCGCGCGATGCTCCGGATCGCGCGGCGGCAGCTTGCAGAAGAGCGTGTCGGGCGCGCCGGCCCGGACGTCGTAGGTGAGGCCGAGGCGGAGGTGGTGGTTCGTGCGCTCGGTGGCGTCGAGGACTTCGACGGCGGAGACGCGTACGCCGGGGTGGCGCGCGGAGAGCGCGGTGGTGAGCCAGGCGGGCGTGAGGCCGGTCGAGTCGGTGGGGAGGGGGGCCGGCATGGGGCGCACTGTAGCGGGCGGAGCGCTGCCCCAAACCCTCGCTACGCTTCTAGCCTTTGCATCGGCCCGTATCGGCGTGCCTGCCTCATAGCGCCTCAATGACACGGGTCTGCAGAGCTCGGGGACGGCGACAGGGTTTGCCGTCGCGCTTCTCGCGCCAGGGTCGTGGTACCGTCGCTCGGACATCGCGCGAGGCCGCAGCCATCCTGTGGTTCGGAATTCTCCGGGGAGGCCATGGAAGAGCACCTCCGAATACTGCGGCTCGCTGCTGCCCGACAGCTACCCGACTCCGTAGATGGGACGTCGGGCTTCGATATCGCGACCTTCGAAGAACTCATCGAGGCTGGCTACATCAAGGCCATCGACGCATCGACTCACGATGGGCCTGCGTACGTCAACCCCCGAATCACCATTCCGGGCCGCGAGACCTACGAGAGTTGGAGTCTCGCACGACCCGCGCCACTCACGAAGGATCCGCCTCGGAATCGCCGATGCCGATAAAGGTACTTCATCAGTCACTCGGCCGCTGACTCAGCGGTGGTCGGTCCGATCGTCCAGCTTTTGCGTTCTGCATTCAATCTGCCGGCGCATGCGATCCGCTGGGAGCGGGCGGATTCCGATAAACCAGCTCCGGTCAGAAGTCCGCGAGGCTGAAGCTTGGCATCGGCGTACTGTCAGACGGCGAGCCTCGCGCTCCCTCTACGTGGCCGTTCGAGCTGCGGAGCGCGCTGGGGTGCGCAGAAGCACCTCACTCCCTCTTCTCGCGCCTGCCATTGATCCAGCTGTGCTTGGACGCCCTCTCGATCGCCTCAACGCCCTACAAGTGCGACAGTGAGGAGCAATTGCACCAGCTGGTCGACGACGTCGGTGATGTTTTCGTCTATTGAGCCGGAATCTCCCGCGGCTTATCGCCAATACATCGTCGCCATTCAGGCCGCTCCGCGTGGTGGCGCGCTGCGGCCCCGACCTCTCGAATCGGTCAGCCGCAGGGCCTGACAGACGAAGAGACTCAGATTCTCAGGCTGGTTGCGGAGAACGCGGAATACTCGATTGATGCCGATATGCTCGCTCGTCGCATGGAGCTACACCGTACTCGAGTCCAATACCTCTTGGATCGGCTCTTGCGCCGCGGTTTTCTGAGCGACCTAGAGAACTACGTGAGTCCCACAACGTACGGACTCACGGAGTCGGGCCGGGCGTTCATTGTCGAGCAAGGGCTAGTTTGAGGCCCAAGCGTCGGAACTGGGAAGGCGTATCCGAGCATTCCCGCTAGAGTCCGCTCGCCGCACTCGCGCATCGGGCTCCCAACTGTCCGTGAGGCCACGGCGCTGCGCCGCCAACCGAGTCGAGCCCTACCCCCCCAGCCCCGGAAACCTCCCCCGATACCCCCGAAACCTCTCCCTCACCCGCTCCTCACTGAGCCCGAACTCCTCGAGCTCGTACTCGTGCTTCCCATGCTTCGCCCGCGGATTCGCCGCAGCGTGCGTCTCGAACGCCGCGAGCGCCGCCGGCGTGAGCGGCAGCCCGAAGTGCGCGTAGATCCGCTTCGCCACGCCCACCGCGTCGTTCACGAACTCGTCGTGCGACACGTCCACCACGCGGCGCGGGTCCATCTTGTCGCGCGCCGCGAGGCCGCGATCCAGCGACCGCGCGTAGAACTCCATCACCACCGGCCCGAGCCATTTCTTGTCGAGGCCTTCGAGCGTGTTCATCAGCGCCGCCGTCATGCTGCACCCCGAGGCAATGCACGCGACGGGGTCGCGATGGGTCCACACGATCGCGACGTCGGGGAAGGTCGCGGCGAGCGCGTCGAGGCCCCAGAGGTGCGCGGGCGCCTTCAGCAGCCAGCGCTCGCCGGGGCGCTGCCAGTCGAGGAGCTGCATCAGCTTCTTCTGGTAGGCGTAGAGCGGGCGCAGGTCGGCGGCCTGGCTCTGGTACCAGCTTGCGTAGGGCTCGAGCAGGATCTCGATGCCGAGCTGCACGCCGTGCATCGCGTAGGCGTGGAGGAGGACGCACTCCTCGGGCGTGTCGGCGCTGGTGAAGTGGATCTTCGTCCATTCGGGGTTCTTCTCGCGGCCCTTGGCGTAGTAGGCGTCGATGGCCTCGCGGCGCGGGTCAGGGGCGCCGGGCGCGAGCCCCTCCATCGGCTCCGGGCATTGCGTCTCCCAGAGGCGCAGCGGGCGCGCGGCGGGATCTTCGCCGAGCAGGTTGAACAAGGCGGAGGTCGCGGAGCGCGGCAGGCCCGTCAGCACGACGGGGCTCTTCACCGGGCGCGCCAGCACCTCGGGGTGGCGGCGCAGCGCGTCCTCGACTTTCGCGCGCGTGACGAGCAATCCGACGAGGCGGCGGCGGTTCCGGCGCTGGCCCTTCTCGGAGAACGGGTTCTCCGCGTAGGTGCGGAGCAGCGCGCGCAGGCCCGGGCGGAACGATTCGTCGCCGAAGTCGCCGTGCCCGCTCGCCGTGCGCGCCTCGGCGAGGATGCTCTCCTCGCTCCAGTCGAGCGCGCTCACCGCGCTTCGAGCTCCGCGAGCTTCACCACGCGCGCCTGCGGATCCGGATGCGTCTTCGCGCGGATCCAGCGCACGCACATCGTGCCGCGGCGGTGACCGCAGGTGTCGAGCCAGTTCGGGTGGCCGGGATCCTTCGCCGCCACCACGATCTCGCACGCTGCCGTCCTTCCCGTACACCGCCGTGTGCTTGTTCACGTGGATCTTGCGGAAGCGGTAGTCGAGGCTCTCGAGCCAGTAGTTCGCGAGCTGGAAGTTCCAGAAGTCGCACTCGGGCGGCGTGAGCGTCACCACGCAGCGCCTCGTCGTCCGCCAGCTCCCAGTAGCTGTGGTAGTAGGCGATGTTCGGGTCGCCGCCCGCGGCGAACGCCTTCTCGTGCGGGAAGCGCGGCAGCTGGTTCGGATGCTTCTGCCAGTCGCGCGCCCACGAATCGAACAGCCGCGACGTGCCGCCGACGAACTTGGCGACGCCCTGGAGCATGCGGTCGAAGCGCACCGGGTCGAGCGGCTTCACCTCACCGGGCCCGCCGATGCGCTCGATCTTCACGTCGGCGATCACCTCGTTCGCATGGTCGAGCCGCGTCTGGCGGATCTGGATCATGCGGGTCTCGGGCTTCATCGGCAGCCAGTTCACGCCCTTCGGCTGCTCCTTCGACGACGCGATGATCTCGAAGCTGCCGCCCGGCCCGAGCTTCATGTCCTTCGCTTCGAGATAGCCGGTGGTGTTCAGGCTGCCCGTCGCCGCGTAGTTGCCCGACTGCGTGCCGAAGCCGAGGTAGTGCACCGTGCCGCGCGTGCCCCAGATGCGGTAGTCGTGGCCGCCGTTCACCGGCGCGTTGAGATAGCACGTTGTCGGGGTTGTCCATCCCCATCTTCACCGTCTCGCCGGTGGTGCGCTGGAAGTGCGGCGTGCTCGCGTCCGACGCCTCGACGAAGGTCTCGAGGCCCGCGCGCAGCAGGCGGGAGAGATACCGCCAGCCCTCGGCGCGGTCGAGCGGATCGTCCGGCCCGGCGAGCACCACGGCGCCCGCGGCCTTCAGCGTGTCGCAGAACTCTTCCCAGGCGCGGCCGTCGACCACGCGCGCGAGAGCATCGGTCTGGTCCGCCATCGCTTCCTCCGGAAGCGAGCGACTCTAGCTCGATTTCCTCGGAGGCAGGCCCTCTTCGAACTGCGGCGAGTCGCCCGCGATCTCGTCCCACGGCGCCTTCGAGCCGACCCAGATGTGGCCGGCGACGCGCAGACCCGGGTCGTCGTCGAGCAGCCCGGCCGGCACCCAGTACGCGGCCGCGCCAGGGAGCTTCTGCGGCAGCGGGGAGCCACACGTCCGGCAGAACGTCGTGCTCCAGCCCGTCGGCTTGCGGAAGACCTGCCGCAGCTCCTCGCCCGCGAGCCAGCGCAGCTCCGCCTCCGGCACCACGATCACCGCGTTCGAGGCGACTCCCGAGACCTTGCGGCACTGCGAGCAGTGGCACATGCCCACCTGACTCACCGCGCGCCCGTACTCGAAGCGGACGGCGCCGCACAGGCAGCTGCCGCGGATCACGCGCGCGGCTCGAAGCGGAAGAGCACGATGCCTGCCGGCACCGGGTCGTAGCCGCGCCCGCGCAGGATCGGCTCGCGCACCGCGGCGTCGGTCACGGGCACGGCGCGCAGCTCGAAGAGCTGCTCGCCGATGCGCACGCGCACTTCGGGCTGCTCGAGCCAGATCGCCGCCCAGCTCTCGACCGGCCACCAGGTGGCGGTAGCCCAGCGGTGCGACTGCACGAAGAGCGCGCCGTCGTGCAGGAAGCACTCGAGCTGGATCGAGTGCGGGTTCGCGGGCCGAGACTCGATCTCGCAGAGCGCGCGGTCGCCCCCGAGCGCCTCCGTCCAGCTCGCCGGCGCCGGCGTGACGACGCCGGCGAGCTTCCCACCCGGCACCGGCCCGCAGCCGAGCGCGAAGAGCAGTGCCAGCGCCGCGAGCCGCGCGCCACCCGTGGTTTTGGTTTCGCGACCGATCGGCCGAAGCAGCGGATCACGGGGAAGCGACATGGGAGCCGAACGCCGACGGGACCCGCGCATCCGCTGCAGCATACCGTGCGAGCTGCGCATCGCAGGGCGCTCGCTCGCGGGCAAGGTCCGCAACGTGTCGGCCAGCGGCCTCGGCGTCGTGGCCGAGGCGCCGGCCGCCGACCAGGGCGACGAGGTCGGCGTGACCCTGCGGGCGCCCGGCGTGGCGCCGATCGAGGTGCGCGCCCTCGTCTGGCACGTCCGGACCGTGAGCCGCAACGCAGGCGAGAAGCCGCCGCGCGTGTTCGGGCTCGTGCTCTCCGACGCCGCCCCCGAGTTCGCCCAGCTGGTCGAGCGGCTCACGCCGAAGCCCGCGCAGCCCGCCGCCCCGCCGCGGGCGGAGGCACCGCCGCAGCCGGCGCCGCCCGCCGGCCGCCAGTACCGGATCCGCATCAAGCAGAGCGGCGGCTCCCGCACCTGCCGGATCGTCGCGAGCGGCGACAGCCCGGATGCCGCGGCCCAGGCGGCGCTCGCCGAGGTGGGCCCCGGCTGGATCGTGCTCGAGGTCGCTGCGGTCTAGCCGGCGAAGTGGGCGAACGCGGCGCGGAATCCCATGTACGCGAGCGCGAGGCACGAGGCCAGGTAGAGATTGAAGCGGAGCAGCACGTGGTTGAAGGTGCAGTGGACCGCGCTGTGCAGCGCGCGGAACGCCGCGAAGATCCAGCCCGCCGCGACGTAGCCGCCGTCCACCTGGCCCGTCACGAACAGGTAGAGCGAGAGCGCGTAGAACAGGACGGGCATCTCGAACAGGTTCGTGAAGTTGTCCGACGGGTTCGACACCGACGCCGGCGAGAGCCGCGCGAGCTCGCCCGGCACCGAGAGGTCCACGTCACCGAGGCTGCGGATGAACGGGATGCGCTTCGCGTACAGGTAGATCCAGACGAGGAGCGTGAGGCCCATCGTCGC
This sequence comes from uncultured delta proteobacterium, assembly GCA_963716895.1. Lineage (GTDB taxonomy): Bacteria > Myxococcota_A > UBA9160 > UBA9160 > UBA6930 > JBFIYM01. The sequence goes on along the minus strand of CAVQUJ010000005.1, from coordinate 606,497 downwards.
GAAGAAGGGGCCGAAGATCGCGGTCTGCACGTCAGGCCAGCGACAACACGGTGCGGATGCCGCGCTGCGCGTTCAGGTCGTCGATGGCCCGGTTGATCTCGGTGAGCGGCCGCCGCGAGGTGATCATCGACTCGAGGTCGAGGCGCCCCGCGCGCCAGAGCCCGAGCAGGCGCGGGATGTCGCGGATCGAGTTGCAGCTGCCGAGCAGGCAGCCGAGGAGGCGCTTGCCGCTCACCACGAACAGGCTGGCCGGCGCGAGCGTGATGGCCTGATCCACCGGCGGCGCGCCGACGCAGACGACGGCGCCGCCGTTGCGCGTCGCGAAGAAGCCGGTGGTCACGAGCGCGGCCACGCCGGCCGTCTCGAACGCATAGTCCACGCCGACGCCGCCGGTGAGCTCACGCGTGGCGGCGATCACGTCGTCGCTCTTCGGGTCGAGCAAATCAGTGGCACCGAGCGCCTTCGCCGTCTGGCGCCGCTGCGGCACCGGGTCGGAGACGATGATGCGCGCGGCGTTCGCGAGCCGGGCGCCCTGCACGGCGGAGAGCCCGATGCCGCCGAGGCCCATCACCAGCACGGTCGCGCCCTCTTCCACGCGCGCGGTGTTGAGCACTGCGCCGACCCCGGTTTGGACGGCGCAGCCGATCACGCAGGCCACGTCGAGCGGCGTATCGGCGGGTACTTTGATCGCCCCGTTCGCGTGCACGACCGTGGCTTCAGCGAACGCCGCCACGTTGAGACCGCGGAAGACCGCCTTGCCGCGCCGCGTGAGGCCGGTGCTCCCGTCCGGGAAGGCGTTGGTCATGATGCCGAGCGCGCGCTCGCAGAGGCTCGCCTCGCCGCGCACGCAGAAGTAGCAGACACCGCAGGGCGGGCACGGGGTGAGGACCACCTTGTCGCCCACCGCGAGGCCGCTGACGCCGGCGCCGAGCTCCTCGACCACGCCGGCGGCCTCGTGCCCGAGCACGATCGGCAGGGCCATACCGGAGTCGCGCACCGTGACGTCGGAGTGGCAGAGCCCGCAGGAGTGCACGCGCACGCGCACCTCGCCGGCCCGCGGCGCCCGCAGCTCGAGGTCGTTCACCAGCTCGAGCGGCTTCCCGCCTTCGATCGCGATCGCTGCACGCATGAGGCCTCCTGATTCGGGACGCGACAACATACCGCGCCTCGACGCGTGGGAACGGAGCCGCGATCGTGGCGTCAGATCTGTGGACGCCGCAACTGGCGACGAACAAGGGAGCTGCCGGATGCGTGCGGCGTGGATCCTCTCCGATACGAGACCTCGATGAAGAAGCGGCTCGCTCCCCTATTGCTCCTGGCTCTGGTGGCGGCGGCCGGCCCCGCGCCACGCATCGAGTCGTTCTCGCCCGAAGGCCTCGCGAAGGCCGTGCGGCAGGTGGCCGTGCGCTTCTCGCAGCCGATGGTCGCGTTTGGCGACCCGCGTCCGCCGCTCGAGCTGTTCACGATCGACTGCCCGGAGAAGGGCGTCGCGCGCTGGGTGGACGAGCGCAGCTGGGTCTACGACTTCGCGAAGGACCTGCCGGCCGGCCTCGCGTGCCGCTTCGTGTTACGCCCCGACGCCCGGGGCCTCGCGGGTGCACGCGTGTCCGGCCGGCGCGAGTTCCGCTTCACCACGGGCGGGCCTGCGGTGCTCACGATGCAGCCCTGGCCGGGCAGCCGCGTGGCCGAGGACCAGCGCTTCCTGCTGCGTCTCGATGCAGCACCCGAGCCGCGCTCGGTCGAGGCCCATGTGCACTTCCGGGTCGAAGGGCAGGTGGATCCGGTCGGCGTGCGCGTGGTGCCGGGCGCGGACGAGGACTTCGTGATCGAGGCGCGCCAGCGCTTCCCGGCCGGGCGCCGCATCGAGCTGGTGTGGGACCGCGGCGTGGCGACGGCCACCGGCGTCGCCACGAGCGAGGCGCAGCGCTTCGAGTTCCGCGTGCGCGAGGCGCTCGGGCTCACGCTCTCGTGCCCGCGCGAGAACGCGCACGCGGACTGCCTGCCCTTCGGCGCGCTCGAGCTCGTCTTCTCTGCGCCCGTCGCGGCCGACGCGGCGCGCCGCATCCGGCTGGTTCCGCTCGCCGGGGCGGGCGCAAGCAAAGCGCCCGAGCCGGCGTACGACCACGAGGGCGGCGACTTCATCGCATACTGGCAGATCCGCGGGCCCTTCGCGCCGAAGAGCCGCTACCGGCTCGAGCTGCCCGCCGAGCTGCGCGACGACGCCGGACGGCCGCTCCCGCCGCCGGACCCGCGCGCGCTCGAGATCGCCATCGCCGAGCTGCCGCCCCTCGCGAAGTTCGCGGCGCGCTTCGGCGTCGTGGAAGCGGCGGCGCCCGTGCTGCCCGTGACGCTGCGGCGGATCGAGCCCGAGGCGCTGCCCGCCGGCGCCTCCCTCGATCTCGCGGGCACCGCTGCGGACCTCGCCGCGCCGACCGCGGAGCAGGTGCTCGCCTGGCTGCGCGCCTCGCCGAGCTGGGATTGGAGCACGCGCGGGCAGTCGATCTTCGCGCGCCTGCCGGCAGCGCCGGAGCGCCGCAGCTTCGCGCTGCCGCCGCCCGCGAGCGCAGACTCCACCGAGGTGATCGGCATTCCGCTCGAGGGCCTCGGCCTGCACGTCGTCGAGATCGAGAGCCGTGCGCTCGGCCTCGCCCATTTCGGCGCCGACCGCCCGATGTACGCATCGGCCGTCGCGCTCGTCACGAACCTGTCCGTGCACTTCAAGTGGGGGCGCGAGAGCTCGCTCGCCTGGGTGACGAGCCTCGACCGCGGCCGGCCCGTCGCGGGCGCGAGCGTGGCGGTGTTCGACTGCGATGCGAAGCCCCTCGCCAGCGGCACCACGGACGAGGACGGGCTCGTGCGGCTCACCGGGCTGCCGGCGCCCGAGTCCGACCGTCCGTGCTACCGCGAGTCGACCTATGACTCCGGCCTGCTCGTGATGGCGCGCCAGGACCGCGACGTGAGCTTCGTGCACACGAGCTGGGAGCAGGGCATCGAGCTCTACCGGTTCGCAGTGCCGATGACGTGGGCGCCAGTCACCGCGCTCGCGCACACGGTGCTCGACCGCGCGCTCTTTCGCGCTGGCGAGACCGTGCACATGAAGCACCTCCTGCGCCGCCCGGTGCTGGCCGGCTTCACGCCGCTGCCGGACGCGGAGCGCCCGACCCTGCTGCGCATCCAGCACGTCGGCAGCGACGACGCCGGTCGAGCTGCCGGTGGCGTTCGAGACCGACGGCAGCGCGCTCTCGGAGTGGGCGATCCCGAAGGACGCGAAGCTCGGCGCCTACGAGCTGACGCTGGTGCAGCCCGCCGCCTCCGCGGAGGAAGGCGAGCGCGCGCTCGCGTCGGGGCGCTTCCGCGTCGAGGAGTTCCGCTGCCGCTGCTCACGCGGCGTGATCCAGCCGCCCGCGGAGCCGTTGGTGGACCGGCGCGAGTTCCCGCTCGACGTCGCGCTCCGCTATCTCGCAGGCGGCGCCGCGCGGCGGCTCGAGACGACGCTGCGCACGCAGCTCCGGCCGCGCAGCGTGCAAGTTCGAGGACTACGACGGCTTCGCGTTCGCTCGCGGGCTCGGTGCAGGAGGGCATCCTCGCGCCAGAGCTGGGGCGAGCGACGAGACGCCGGCGCCGCCGCCCGAGGTGCGCACGCAGGCGCTCGTGCTCGACGCCGCAGGGCGGCGCGCGCGCGACGGTCGCGGAGCTGCCGCGCGGCCGAGAGCCCCAGCGAGGTGCGTGGCCGAGCTCGCGTTCCGCGATCCGAACGGCGAGACGCAGACGCTCTCGCGTACGCTGCCGCTCTGGCCGGCGGCGCGCATGATCGGGCTGCGCGTCGCGCGCGACCTCGTGGCCGACGAGCCGCTCGCGCGCCGAGGCCGTCGTGCTCGATCTCGCGGCAGCATCCGGTGCGCCGCGCGCACGTGTCGATCGACGCCTACGAGCGCAAGACCTACTCGCACGGAAGCGCCTCGTCGGCGGCTTCTACGCGTACGAGAACGTCATCGAGAGAAGCGCGCTCGGCACGCTCTGCGAGGGGCGCACCGACCGCCGCGGCCGCTTCGCCTGCGAGGCGACGGCGCCGGCGCCGCGGCCAGCTCGTGCTGCGGGCGCGCACGCACGACGGCGAGGGGCGCGAGGCCGTGACCAGCGCCGAGGCTCTGGGTCCCCGGCGACGACGACGACTGGTCCGCCGCCGAGAGCAGCGACCGCATGGACCTGCTCCCCGACCAGCCGCGCTACGAGCCCGGCGACGTCGCGCTTCCTCCAGGTGCGCATGCCGTTCCGCGAGGCGACGGCGCTGGTCGACGGTCGAGCGCGAAGGCGTGGCCGAGGCGTTCGTGACGAAGCTCTCGGGGCGCGCACCCGTGGGTCGAGGTGCCGATCGACGGCACCTACGCGCCGAACGTCTTCGTCTCCGTGCTGGCGGTGCGCGGCCGCGTCGCGGAGCCGCAGCCCACCGCGCTCGTCGATCTCGCGCGCCCGGCGCTACGGCTCGGCATCGATCCAGATGCGGGTCGGCTGGCGCGCGCACGAGCTGCGCGTCGCGGTGAAGCCCGAGCACGAGAGCTACCGCGTGCGCGAGACGGCGAAGCTGCGCGTCGCGGTGCGGACGCCGGACGGCGACGTCGCCGCCGCCCGGCACCGAGATCGCGGTGGCCGCGGTCGACGAGGGCCTGCTCGAGCTGATGCCGAACGGGAGCTGGAAGCTGCTCGACGCGATGATGGGCCGCGCGCGCCTACGGCGTGCGCACCGCGACCGCGCAGCTCCAGGTGGTCGGGCAAGCGCCACTACGGGCGCAAGGCGCTGCCCGCGGGCGGCGGCGGCGGCCGGCCGCCCGACGCGCGAGCTCTTCGACACGCTGCTGCTCTGGCAGCGGCGCGTGCCGCTCGACGCGCAGCGGCGAAGCGCGGCTCGAGATCCCGCTGAACGACTCGCTCACGAGCTTCCGCATCGTCGCGGTCGCGACCGGCGGCGACGACCGCTTCGGCACGCGGCGAGGCGTCGATCCGCACCACGCAGGAGCTGATGATCCTGGCGGGCCTGCCGCCGCTGGTGCGCGAGGGCGACCGCTTCGCCGCCGGCTTCACGCTGCGCAACACCACCGACGACGCGCAGGAGGTGACGCTGCGCGCGAGCGTCGAGGGGCTCGCGCCGCGCGCTTGGAGCCGATCACGCTGCGCTCGCGCCGGGCGAGGCGCGCGAGCTCGGCTTCGACGCTCGAGGTGCCGGCGGGCGTCGAGCGAGCTGCGCTGCGACGTCGAGGTCGACGAGCGGCGCGAACGGGCCGCGCGACCGGCTGCGCGTCGCGCAGCGCGTCGTGCCGGCGGTGCCCGAGCGCGTGTTCCAGGCGACGCTGCTCCAGCTCGATCGCGCCGGCGCGCCTCGCCGGTCGAGCGACCCGCCGACGGCGCCTGCCCGGCCGCGGCGGCCTCGACGTGGCGCTGCGCCCGACGCTCGCCGACGGCACGCGACGGCATCGAGCGCGCGATTGCGCGAGTATCCCTACGACGTGCCTCGAGCAGCGCGCCTCGCAGCGCGGTCGCGCTGCGCGACGCCGAGCGCTGGAGCGCGGTGATGGAGTCGACCTGCCCGCGTATCTCGACGGCGACGGGCTCGCGCGCTTCTTCCCGACGCGGCGCCGGGCAGCGACGTGCTGACCGCCTACCTGCTCTCGACTCGCCGACGAGGCCGGCCGCGAGGTGCCCGCGCGCGCCGCGCGAGCGCATGCTCGACGCGCTCGTGACGCTTCGTCGACGGGCAGCCTCGAGCGCGACAGGTGCTGCGCGCCGCGCGACCTGCCGCTGCGCAAGCTCGCCGCGCTCGGACGGCGCTCGCGCGCCACGGTAGCGCGACGCCGGAGCTGGTCGGCGCGATCGCCGTCGGAGCCGACGCTCTGGCCGACCGCGCGCGCTGCTCGACTGGCATCGAGCCTGCTGGGCCGCGTGCCGCGCTGCCCGCGCGCGACGCGCGAGCTGGCGAGGTCGAACGCGCTGCTGCGCGCGCGGCTCGACGTGCAGGGCACGACGCTCGGCTTCGCGACGGAGCGCGGCGGCGCGATCGACTGGCTGCTCGCCACCGCCGACGCCGAACGCTCGCGCGCTTCGTGCTGCTCGCGCAGCGCGCGCCGCAGCTCGGCACGACGACGTGCCGCGGCTCGTGCGGGCGCGCTCGTGGCGCCAGCGCCGCGGCGCCTGGCCGACGACGCTGGCGAACGCGTGGGGCGCGCTCGCGCTCGAGCGCGTTCTCGCGCGCGTTCGAGGCGACGCCGGTCGCCGGGGAGACGACCGCGCAGCTGGCCGGCGAGACGCGCGAGGCGCCGCTGGGCCGCAGAGCCGCACGGCGCCGCTGCGCCTGCCGTGGCCGCCGGCCCGGCCGAGCTCGCGCTGCGGCACGAGGGCGGCGGCGCGCCCTGGGCGCTGGTGCAGAGCGTGGCGGCGGTCCCGCTGCGCGCGCCCCTCTCGAGCGGCTACCGCATCCGTGAGCGCGTCGAGCCGGCGTCGCAGCAGAAGACCGCCGCCGGTTGGAGCCGCGGCGACGTCGTGCGCGTGCACCTCGACGTCGAGGCGGAGAGCGGATGCCGCGTGGGTCGTCGTCGAGCGATCCGCATCCCGGCCGGCGCGAGCATCCTCGGCAGCGGCCTCGGCGGCGACTCCGCGCTCGCGACGCAGGGCGAGAAGACGGAGCGCGACGGCTGGTGGCGCCCCTGGCCGGGCCTTCACCGAGCGCAGCTCGAGGACGCGTGCGCGCGCTACTACGAGTTCGTGCCGAAGGGACACGTCTCGCATCGAGTACACGCTGCGCCTCGAACCAGACGGGCGCTTCGAGCTTCCGCCGACGCGGGTCGAGGCGATGTACGCGCCGGAGCGCTTCGGCGGAGCTGCCGAACGCTGCAGCTCGAGGTGGCGCCGTGAGGCGAGGACGCTGCGCTCGCGCTGCGCTGGGCGGCGGCGCGTCGCGGCGCGGCGCGCTCGGCTGGCTCGCGCCTGGCCGGCGCCGCCCGCCTTCGACGCCGTGCGCGCCGCGCACCGTGGCCGAGCGAGGCGGTGCTGCTCGACCGGCACGGCGCGCGTGCTCCACGAGCGGCGCGTCGAGCCGCGCGCGAGCGCCGGCTCGGCGTGGACGCCGCTCGAGGAGCTGTCGCCCGCCGTCGCGACGGCGATCCTCGCGGTCGAGGATCGCCGCTTCTTCTCGCACCCGGGCGTCGACCTGCGCGCGCTCGGCGGCGCGGCGCTGCGCGACGTTGCGCGCGGCGAGCGGCGCGGCGCGAGCACGCTGACGATGCAGCTCGCGGCGCAGCTCGACCCGAGCCTGCGCGCCCGCCGCGGCGGGCGCGCCGCCTGGCAGAAGCTGCGCCAGATGCGCGCCCGCGCTCGCGCTCGAGAGGAACTGGACGAAGGCGCAGATCCTCGAGGCGTACCTGAACCTGCGTCTCGCTTCCGCGGCGAGCTCGTGGGCGTCGCGGCGCCGCGGCGCGCGGCCTCTTCGACCGCGCGCCCGCACGGCGCTCGGGCGACGCGGAGGCCGCGGCTGCTCGCGGCGCTGCTCCGCGCGCCGAGCGCGAGCGCCGACGCGGTGGCCGCGCGCGCCTGCCGGCTCGCGACGCACGCGGAGTCGCCGCCGGCGTGCGAGGCGATCCGCCTCGCTCGCGGCGCGCGCGCTCGGAGCCGCGCCGCCGACCTCGCGGCCGCTCGCGGCGCACGCGCCGCACCTCGCGCACGGCTGCTGTCGAGCGCAGCGCGCAGCGTCCGCGACCACGCTCGACGCGCGACGTGCAACGCCGCGTCGACGACATCCTGCGCGCGACAGGTCGAAGAGCTCGCGGTCCGCAACGTGCGCGACGCGCGCCGCGCTCGTCGTCGACAACGCGAGCGGCGACGTGCTCGCATGGGTCGGCGGCAGCGGCGCCGCTCTCGAGCGCGCCGTACGTGGACGGCGTGCGCGCGCGGCGCCAGGCCGGCTCGACGCTCAAGCCCTTCCTCTACGCGCGCGCCTTCGACGCGCGCCGCGTCACGCCCGCGACCCGCCTCGACGACTCGCCGCTCGACGCTGCCCACCGGCGCTCGGCAGCTACCGGCCCGAGAACTACGACCGTCGCTTCCGCGGCCTCGTGAGCGCGCGCGCGAGGCGCTCGGCTCCTCGCTCAACGTGCCGGCGGTGCGCACGCTCGAGCTCGTCGGCGTGGACGAGCTTCGTGCGGCGCGCTGCGTGCGCTCGGCCTCGGCGGCCTGCGCGACGCCGGACTTCTACGGGCCTCGCTCGCGCTCGGCTCCGCCGACGTCAGCTGGTCGAGCTGGTCGGCGCGTACCGCGCGCTCGCGCGCGGCGGAGTCGCCGGCGCCGCTGCGCGTACGCAGCGACGAGCCGCGCCGCGCCGGACGCGCGCGTGCTCTCGCCCGAGGCCGCGTTCCTCGTGGCCGACATCGCTCGTCGACCGCGCGCAGCCGCAGCCTCACCTTCGGCCTCGAGAGCCCGCTCGCGACGCGCCTCTGGAGCGCGGTGAAGACGGGCACCAGCAAGGACATGCGCGACAACTGGTGCGTCGGCTTCTCGCGCCGCTTCACGGTCGGCGTCTGGGTGGGCAACTTCTCGCGGCGCGCCGATGTGGGACGTCTCCGGCATCGACGGCGCCGCGCCCGCCTGGCTCGAGATCGTGAACGCGCTGCACGAGGGCGAGCCGAGCGCGCCGCCCGCGCCGCCGCCGGGTCGGTGCGCGCGGCGCCGGCGAGTGGTGGATCGCCGGCACCGAGCCCGCGCCGGCGAGTGGTGGATCGCCGGTACGGAGCCCGCCGCCGGCCTCGTCGCCGCGGCGCCGCGCCTCGCGCGGATCCTCTCCCCCGCGCCCGACCAGCGGATCGCGCTCGATCCCGACATCCCGCGCGCACGCGAGCGCGTGCTGCTGCAAGTCGACCCGCCGGGCGCGACGCTCGTCTGGACGCTCGACGGCACCCCGCTCGGCTCCGCCGCGGCCCCGCGCCTCTGGGCGCCCGTGCGCGGGCACCACGAGCTGGTGCTGGAAGACGAAGCGGGCCGCACGGTGGATTCGGTGCGGTTCGTGGTGCGATGAGCCAAGTGAAGCGCGCTGCGGGAGTCGACGGCTGCAAGGCGGGCTGGCTCTGCGTCGCGCGCGAAGGACCGGGGCCGATCACGTCCGCCTGCTTCGCCTCGGCGGAGGACCTGCTCCGTCAGGAGCCGCGTCCGGACGTGCTCGCGATCGACATCCCGATCGGACTCCCCGAACGGGGGCCGCGGGAATGCGATCGCGCGGCGCGAAAGGTGCTGGGGCCGCGCCGGAACAGTGTCTTCTCGGCGCCCCTCCGAGCCATGCTCGGCGCTTCGAGCTGGCCGCAGGCGTGCGCGATCCGCGGTCGTCTGGAGGACAGGAAGATGAGCAAGCAAGCCTGGGCGATCGTCCCGAAGATCCGGCAGATCGACGCAGCGCTGCGTCGCGAACCCGCGCGCGCGGCCTGGGTGCGGGAGGTCCACCCGGAGGTCTCCTTCTGGGCATGGAGCGGCGCGGCCATGAGCCACGCCAAGAGGAAGCGGCCGGGCCATCTCGAGCGACTCGCCCTGGTCTCGGAGTACTTCGGCCTGGCTGCGTTCTCCTCGGCGCGTCTCCGCTACACGAAGCGCGAAGTCGCCGACGACGACATCCTCGACGCCTTCGCCGCGCTCTGGACCGCCGAGCGCATCCTGCGCGGCGAGGGAGTACGGATGCCGCCCGATCCACCTCGCGACCGAGAGGGTCTGTGGATGGAGATCGTGTGCTGACGAGAGCGCATCTCATGAATCCGGACCGAGCCCGGCGCGTGGATTCGGCCGGCTGGCAAGGCGCGCGACCGAGCCGTAGCGAGAGCTACGGCGCAGGGAGCGCAACGCAGCCAGACGGTCGAAGACGCGTGCCCGGCGACGGGAGTGATTCGTGAGATTCGCTCTAGAGCACGCTCTAGCGCGGGTCGAGGCGGATCGGCGTCGCGTGGGCCGGGTCCATCATCAGGCGCAGCAGCCTCTCGGCGAGGCCGTACTTCTCGAGCTCGAGCGCGTTGATCTGCTCGCGGGTGTTCTCGTCCTCGACGGGCACGGCGAGATATGCACGGCTCTCGCCGCCGCGGGTCACGGTGACCTCGGGGTTCGCGCGCAGGCGGGCGAGCCAGGGGTTCTCCGGACTGCCGGTGCGAAGCCAGGCCGCGCCGTCGCGGTCGACCACCCAGACGCGGGTGTGATGCGCTCCCGCCGCGTCGCGCGTCTCGAGGACCACCACCTCGCCGCTCTCGACCATCGCGAAGTAGCCGGCGACGAGCAGCAGGACGACGACGACGACGCCCGCCAGGATTCGGGCGAGCTTCATTGCGTTTTCTCTGGCCCGGCGGGCCCCGCGTTCCAGATGTCGCGATGGAGCCGCCAGATCCCGGCCACGCGCTTCCACACCACCACGTAGCGTTCCGAGCTCTGGCTGCCGTCGTTCGCGACCAGGTGCACCACGCCGTCCTCGACCGCCAGGTCGCCGGCCGACTCGACTGCCAGCGTCTCGAGGCGTACCCCGCGCGTGGTCTTCATGGAGCCCGCCCAGAACGCGGCGATGGCCGCGTGGCCCCGCACGACCGCGGCGCCGGGCGCGATCACCTGCGCGTCTTCCGTGTAGAGCTTGGAGACGGCCTTCGCGTCCCCGGCCAGGAAGGCCTTCACGAAGGCCGCGTTCGCGGCGTCGATGGCCTCGCGCGCCACGTCGCCGTAGACGGGCGCGGCCGTCGCCGCGCCCGTCAGGCCGATCGCACAACCGAGCGCGAACAGGACGCCTGACATCGGGTCCTCCCTCGCGCGCCAGTATGGCCCGTCAGAGCGAGTCGAGGAAGGCCAACAGCTGCTGCTTCTGCGTCCTCGCGAGCACGTTGTATCGCGCCGTCACCGGCGCGGCCTGGCCGCGATGGCGCGCGATCGCCTCCTCCTTGGTGAACGAGAGGCCGTCGTGCATCAGGCGGTTGCGCGTGCGCAGCCCCCAGAGCGGCGCCGTGCGGATCTGATTCGCCGTCGCCGCGTACTCCGGCGTCGGGCAGAGCGGGATGCCGTCGCCGGTGCCGACGTCGTGCAGCAGGAAGTCGCTGTAGGGATGGATGATCTTGTTGCCGAGCGCGGCGCGGCACGACGAACTCGCCGCCGTTGATCGGCGGTGCCGGCCGGCGCCGTCACGATCGCCGCGGTGTGGCAGGCGGCGCAGCCGACGTCGCGGAACAGCGCTCGCCGGCCTGCACGTCCGCCGTGATCGGGCCGCGCGACGGCGCCTTCGTCGAGCGCATGAAGTCGGCGAACGCGACGCAGGTCGCTCGCCGTCGTCCTCGGGATCGGGCACCGGATCGTAGTCGCGTGCCGTAGCCGACGGACGTCCGCTCGAGGTGTTCTCCTCGGGCAGCAGCGGGCTCGTGATGCCCATCTCGTTCAGGTAGGCGTCGGCGGCGAACGACTCGAGGCTCGCGTGCTGGCTCTTCCAGCCGAAGCGCCCGATCGCGCGCCTTGCCGTCCGCCTCGAGCACCGGCGCGACGCACGAGCGTGCCGCGCATGCCGAACGGCTGGCGCGTCGCGGATCGCCAGCAGCGTGCTGTTCGCGATCGCCTCGACGAAGCCGGCGCCGAGCGTGTTGGTCGAGATGCGGAAGGTGCGGATGTCGTCCTGGAAGGCGACGCGCTCGACGATGTCGGGCGAGATCGCGCGCGACTGGATCAGCGAGCCGCCGAGCGACTCGAAGAACGTCGTCGCCTTCGAGGCGGCCGGTGCGGTGCTCGGCGACCTGGCTGGCGCCGCCGGTCACGACGTTCTGGTGGCACTCGCGGCAGCTCTGCGCGTTGTAGGTGGGGCCGAGGCCGTCGTCCGCCATCTCGACCTCCTCGAAGATGAAGCGGTTGTCGTTGAACGAGCGCAGCGGGACGACGCTGTCCTCGTCGAGCGTCTTCGAAGGGCGGGCCCTGCGTCGAGGTAGCCGTTGGTGAGATTGTCGAAGCCGGTCGGCGCCTCTTCGGGCGGTGTGGTGCTCACTGCGCCGGGGATGGCCGGAGCGCGGCCCGCGACGAGGCGCGGGGCCTCGGCCTCGACCTGGCCGTCGTGCCGGAAGCGTTCCCCGCGCCGCTGTTGTGCATTGGCGGGAAGAGCGAGTGCAGCGCCGAGCGAGAGCGCGAGCGCGGAGGCAAAGACTGCGGATTGCATGACGTCTCCATCGACTCCCCCGACCGCTGGAGTGGGAACAGCTTCCATTCCGGATCGCTCGCGCGCAGTGCGCCAGGTCACGGCAGCGCGCGCGCAGGAAATTCTCGCGGTAGCATCGCGCCTCCGGAGAGCTGCATGTCCGACGTCAGAGCCCGCATCGAGAAGATCCGCGCCCAGCTGGGTCATCCGGTGATCGACTCCGACGGCCACGACATCGAGTACCTGCCGCTCGTGCGCGAGGAGCTGCGCACGCTCGCTGGCCCGTCCGCCGTCGATCGCTTCGAGCTCATGGTGAAGGGTGCGCAACTCATGCGCGGGCCTCGACGACGCGACGCGACGCGCGCAGGGCCTGATGCGCATCCCGTGGTGGGGCCTGCCCGCGGAGAACACGTTCGACCGCGCGACCGCGCTGCTGCCGCGACTGCTGCACGAGCGACTCTGCGCGCTCGGCCTCGACTTTGCGGTGATCTACCCCACATACGGCCTGATGGCGCTCTCGGCCGAGCCCGACGAAGTGCGCCAGGCCGCGTGCCGCGCCTTCAATCGCTATCACGCGGAGGTGTTCGCCGGCCTCGGCGATCGGCTCACTTCGGTCGCGTTGATCCCGATGCACACGCCCGAGGAGGCGCTCGCGGAGCTGGACTACGCCGTGACGACGCTCGGCTTCAAGGTGGTGCTGCTCGCGGGCCACGTGCTGCGCCCGCTGCCGGGCGAGAACGTGCCGCGCGGCGCGCGCTTCCTCGACACGTTCGGCGCCGAGAGCGCGCACGACTACGACCCGGTATGGGCGCGCTGCGAGGCGCTCGGCGTCGCGCCCACCTTCCACTCCTCCGGGATGGGCTGGGGCAGCCGCAACTCCCTGCACAACTACGTCTTCAACCACCTCGGCAACTTCGCGGCGGCCGGCGAGGCGGTGTGCCGCGCGCTGTTCCTGCACGGCGTGCCGCAGCGCTTCCCGCGGCTGCGCTTCGCCTTCCTCGAAGGTGGCGTGGCGTGGGCCGCCCAGCTCGCGGCCGACCTGGTCGGCCACTACGAGAAGCGCAACGGCGACGCGATCCGCAGCTACGACCCGGCCCGGCTCGACCGCGCGCGCCTCGCCGCGCTCGCGAAGGAGTGGGGCGCGCCGCGCGTGGTGGAGCGCCTCGCCGAGCTCGACGCGAATCTGCACCTGCTCTCCGAGCCCGGCGAAGACACCGCCCGCCTCGACGAGTTCGCGGCCACGGGCGTGACGTCGGCCGACGAGCTGGCGCGGCTGTTCGCCGAGCGCTTCTTCTTCGGCTGCGAAGCGGACGATCCGCTGAACGCCGTCGCCTACGATCGCGCGCGCAACCCGTTCGGCCTCTCGCTCCACGCGCTGTTCGGCTCGGACATCGGGCACTGGGACGTGCCGGAGATCGGGCACGTGCTGCTCGAGGCGTTCGAGCTGGTGGAGGACGGCATCGTGGCCGAGGCGGACTTCCGCCAGTTCTGCTTCACCTCACCGGTCGCGCTCTGGACCGCGAACAACCCGCGCTTCTTCGAGGGCACGGCCGTGGCCGAAGCCGTGGCGAAGGAGCGCCGCGCGTGAAGGTGCTCGTCACGGGCGGCACCGGCTTCACCGGCTCGCACACGGTGCGCGCGCTCGTCGCGGCCGGGCACGAGGTGCGCCTGCTCGTGCGCGATCCGGCGAAGGTGCCGCGCGTCTTCGAGCCGCACGGGCTCGAGCTCTCCGACCTCGTGGCCGGCGACATGACCGACGCTGGCGCCGTGGAGAAGGCGCTCGCCGGCTGCGACGGCGTGGTGCACTCCGCGGCGCTCGTCGATCTGCGCCGCGCCTCGGCGCGCCTCGTCGAGGACACCAACGCGCGCGGCGTCGAGCTGGTGGTCGGCGGCGCCGCGAAGCGCGGCCTGCCGAGTATCGTGTACGTGTCGAGCCTGTCCGTGTTCTTCGTGCCGGGCGGGCCGCCCGTCTCGCCGGAGCTTCCGATCGCGCCTCCCACCACCGCGTACGCGCGCTCGAAGGCGCAGGCCGAGGTCTACGTGCGCGAGCTCCAGGCGAAGGGCGCGTCGATCGGCATGTCGTACCCCGCCGGCATCGTCGGCCCGGACGACCCGGGCATGAGCGACGCCAACCACGCCGTCTACACCTGGTTCGAGGACACCGGCGTCGTCACCTCGAGCGGCTTCCAGTGCGTGGACGTGCGCGACGTCGCGGCGCTGCACGTGAAGCTGATCGAGCTCCCGCCGGGCGCGCGCCGTTACGCCGCCGCCGCCGAGATGCTGCCCTGGGCCGACATCTACGTGCTGATGGATCGCATCACCGGCACGCGCGTGCGTCGCTTCTCCGTGCCGGGCTGGCTGATGCGCGCCGCCGGCAGCGTGGGCGACGTGGTGAAGCGCGTCTACGACTTCAACTTCCCGCTCACGCGCGACAGCATGGAGTTCGCCACACAGTGGCCCGGCTCCGACGCGGCGCGCACCACGGAGGAGCTCGGCCTCGTCTTCCGGTCCGTCGAAGAGACCTACCGCGACACGCTGCGCTGGATGCACCGTGCGGGGCATCTCAGCGCGGCGAAGATCGGAAAGCTCGCCGGAGGGGCATGAGGGCCGGCAAGCCGAGTGCGACTGCGATCGGCGCGGCGGCATTCCGTGCCGCGCATCTGCTTCTCTTCGACGGGGCTCCGATCCACGCCGACAGCTTCGCGCTGCCTTTGCTGGGTCTCCCCGGAAGCAACGAGCTTCGCAGCCTCATCGAGCGCCTCGACACGCCCGCGCTGCGCCGTGTTTGCGCCTATTTCGCGTTGCGCCACCGCTATTCGGAGGAGCGGCTGCACGCAGCCCTCGCGCGCGGCGTGACGCAAGTGGTGCTGCTCGGCGCCGGTCTGGACTCCTTCGCGTTGCGCCACCCGCAGCTCCCGAGCGAGGTCTCGTTCGTGGAAGTCGACCACCCGGACACGCAGCGCTGGAAGCTCGAGCGACTGGCCGAGCTGAGCCTCCCCACTCCGCGCGTGCGCTACCTGCCGATCGACTTCGCTACGCAGGAGCTCGCGACCGAGCTGATATCGGCCGGGCTCGCGCGCGCGCAGCCGACGTTCTTCGCGTGGCTGGGAGTGACCCAGTACATCGCGGAGCGTGCGGCGCTCGAGACGCTGGCGCTCGTCGCCTGTCACGCTGCGGGCTCCGAGATCGTGTTCGACGTCATCCTTCCGTTCGAAGGCCTGGCGCCCGCCGAGCGCGAGATCTCGCGCGCTGCGGAGATGGCGTCGAGCGCTCGCGGGGAGCCGTGGCTCTCCTGCTTCCAGCCCGAGCCCTTCGCGAGCCGCCTTCACGCGCTCGGCTTCAGTCGCGTCGATCGGCTCACGCCGGAGCGCGCCGCGGCGTACTACGTCGGGCAACCGCCGGAGGTGACGCCGTTGCAGGCCTGGCAGCTGATGGCTGCCGTCGTGTGAGCGTGATAACCAAGGGAGGCCGTGCCCACCGTCCACTTCGGCGAAAGCAAGGTCGAGTGCTTGCCCGGCTCGAACCTCCGCATGGTGCTGCTGCGCGCGCGCCTGCCGCTCTACAACTCGGTGGCGGCCGCCCTCAACTGCCGCGGCAACGGGGTCTGCGGAACCTGTGCCGTGCGCATCGAAGGCGCGGTCTCCCCGCCGACGCCGGCCGAAGAGCGCCGCCTCGCCATCATCCCGCACAAGCCCGACTCCGGCGTGCGTCTCGCCTGCCAGGTGAGCGTCCTCGGCGACCTGCGCGTGACGAAGCCGCCGGGGCTGTTCGGGCAGCGCGCCTGACGCTCAAGCCATTCCGCTGCTCCGCCGAAAAGCGGCGGGATGGCGAACGCTTGGGGCTTCGACTCGCACGCGCGTGCGCCCGCAGGGCCAGGCAAGCGCGCGGTCGCGTTGGTGGTGGAGCCCGATCCCGACGAGCGCCGCCGCGTGGCGGAGGCGCTCGCGGCCGAAGGGCTCGATGCGCTCGAGTCGAGCGCGGTCGAGCCCGCGCTCGCATGGCTCGCGGCGCGCCCGGCGACGCTCGTGGTGCTCGGCGGCGCGAGCGCGCCCGAGGCCTGCCACGCGATCCGCCAGCTCGCATCCGGCGGCGACGCGCCGATCCTCGCGCTGGTCGAGCCCAGCGACGCGGACGCCGCGCGCCACGCCTGCGAGGCCGGCGCCTCCGACTTCGTGACGCGTCCCGTGGATGGGGCGCTGCTCCGCGAGCGCGTTCGCCAGCTGCTGCGGCGCGCTCGAGAGGGCGCGGCGCTGCGCCACACGCAGGAGCGGCTCGAGAGCGCGCAACGCCTCGCGCGCTCGGGCAGCTTCGCCGTGGCGCTCGAGACGGGCGAGGTGGACGCCTCGGCGCCGCTGTTCGAGCTGCTCGGCCTCGTGCCGCGCGGAGGCCAGCACTACCGCGCCTTCGCGAGCCAGCTCGCCAGCGAAGACCGCGAGCCGCTGCTGCGCGCGGTGCAGAGCTGCCTCGAAGCCGACCGCTCCGCTTCGCTCGACCTGCGCGTATTCCGGGGCGACGGCGCGCAGCGCGTGCTGCGCTGCCGGCTCGTGGCGCGGCGCGACCTCGACGGCCTGCCGGTTGCCCTCGAAGGCAGCGTGCAGGACGTCACCGAGGGCCGGCGCGCCGAGGAGCGCATGCGCTCGCTCGCGACCACCGACGAGCTGACGCAGCTCGGCAACCGGCGCCTGCTCGAGGAGCAGCTCGGCTTCGTGCTGCGCGAGCCGGGCGCGCGGGTCGGCGTGCTCGTGCTCGCCCTCGACCACTTCGAGCGTGTGAACGACACGCTCGGCCCGGCAGCGGGCGACGCCCTGCTGCGCGAAGCCGCGGGGCGCCTGCTCGAATCCATCGAGATCGGCGACGGTATCGAGTGCCGCCGTGACGAGATCGCCGTCGCGCGCCGCAGCGGCGGCGAGTTCGCGCTGCTCGTGCCGCGCGTGGACGACCCGCGCGCGCTCGCCACCCTCGCCCGGCGCTGCCTCGACGCGCTCGCGCGCCCCTACGTGCTCGACGCGCACGAGGTGACGCTCGGCGCCAGCGCCGGCATCTCCGTCTCTCCCGACGACGGCAGCGACGGCGACACGCTCGTGCGCAACGCCGCCGCGGCGTTGCATCATGCCAAGGCCAACGGGCGCGGCGGCCTCCAGTTCTACCGCGCGTCGATGAACGCCTCGACGCTCTCGCGCATGATCCTCGAGTCGAAGCTGCGGCGCGCGCTCGAGCAGGGCGAGTTCGTGCTGCACTACCAGCCGCAGATCTCGCTCCAGACCGACGAGGTCGTGGGCTTCGAAGGGGTGGTGCGCTGGCAGGAGCCCGAGCTCGGGCTGGTGGGCCCCGACGAGTTCATCCCGCTGGCGGAGGAGACCGGCCTGATCCTGCGCCTCGGCGAATGGATCGTGCGCGAGGCCTGCCGTCAGGCCGTGGCCTGGCGCGAGCGCGGCGTCTGCCCCGTCCCGATCTCGGTCAACCTCTCGCCGCAGCAGTTCCGCGAGCCGGGCCTGGCCGAGCAGATCTCGGCGGCGCTGGCCGAGTCGGGCGCGCCCGCCGGCCGGCTCGGGATCGAGATCACCGAGAACGTCCTGCTGCACGACGCGAAGCTCGCGATCGAGACGCTCGCGCGGCTGCGCGCGCTCGGCGTGCGCGTCGCGCTCGACGACTTCGGCACCGGGTACTCGTCGCTCTGGTACCTGCGCCACCTGCCGGCCGACGCGCTGAAGATCGACCGCTCCTTCCTCGCGGACATCGTGAGCGACAACGGTGCCGCCGCGCTCACGGCGTCGATCGTGGCGATGGGAGTCGCGCTCGGCTTGCGCGTCGTCGCGGAAGGCGTCGAGGAGGAGCAGCAGCGCCGTTTGTTACAGACGTGGGGCTGTCACGAGGCGCAGGGCTTCCTGTTCGGACGCGCCGTGCCGGCCGACGAAGCGGAGCGCACCTGGGCCGCTCGCGTGAGCGCGGAGTGCGAGGGGGTTGCGCCCGGGGGCCTGTGATACCGTCGCTCGTCACGCGCAGGCGCGAGGAGATGCGGATGAGGTCCGACGGGCGGCTCGAGGGACGCGTGGCCGTGATCACCGGCGGCGCCAGCGGCATGGGCCGTTCGACGGTGCTCCGCTTCCTCGACGAAGGCGCCTCGATCGTCGTCGCCGACATGAACGAAGGGACAGGTAAAGAGACCCTCGAGCTCGCGGACAAGAAGAAGGCGGGGAGCCGCATCCGCTTCATCCGCACGGACGTGTCCCGCGAGACGGACGTCGAGGCGATGATCGAGCTGGCGATGACCGAGTTCGGCCGCCTCGACGTCGTGTTCAACAACGCCGGGCTCGGCGGCGCGCTCGGCAGCCTGCTCGAGACCGAGGTCGAGGACTGGGACTTCACGTTCGCCGTCCTCGCACGCGGCGTCTTCCTCGGCATCAAGCACGGCGGGCGCGCGATGAAGGCCACCGGGCTCGGCGGCTCGATCATCAATACCGCGTCGGTGGCGGGGCTCTCGGGCGGCGCCGGCCCGGCGGCGTACTCGGCCGCCAAGGCCGCGGTGATCAACCTGACGCGCGCGGCCGCGCTCGAGCTGGCCGAGCACCGGATCCGCGTGAACGCGATCTGCCCGGGCGGCATCCTGACGCCGCTCCTCCACCGCGGGAACCCCGAGGCGGTGAAGCGCCGGCTCGACGGCCTCCAGCCCTGGCCCGAGGCCGGCACCGGCGAGAACATCGCGGGCGCCGCGCTGTTCCTCGCCAGCGACGACGCCGCGTTCGTGACGGGCGAGGCGCTCGTGGTGGACGGCGGCCTCACCGCGATGGGCCCGGCCCTGCCCCGCCGCATGCGCCCCGAGCCCGACGACCTGTCTGCCCAGTTCCAGTTCGTCGGCGTCGACAAGGGCTCGACCGGTGAGCCGCCGGTGATCCGCAAGCTCGAGCCCCGGAGCTAGCTGTCAGCTCCAAGAGAGTTCGTCAGCGTCGAGACCAAGAGGCCGCTGGAGACCGGTCCCTGCGTAGGCGCATCACCCGATTCTCAGCGCCGGAGCAGAGTGGGGGCTCCGCCGGCCCAGGCGCCGTCGCGAAGGCTCCACGCGCTCGCATCCGAATCTCTGCGCTCCGGTCACACGGCGCCCCGCCGATCCGCGTAGGCTTCCCGTCGCGCATGGGAAGGGGAGCGAGATGGATCAGCCGCTGACTGCACGGCCCGTCGACGTTCCCCGCGCATGGCTCATGCAGCGGTGGGCTCGCTAGGCCCGGACGCCGAGGGGCTGGTCGGGTGCCGGCCCCTCGGCGTTCCTTCTAGCGCAGGCACCAGATGTGGTACTCGCCGTCGCGCATCTGCGAGCCCTCGAGCTCCTTCTCGAAGCCGGGGAACGCCTGCGCCCACTCCTGGAGCGTCCGGAGATAGCCGAGCCACGGCCCGTCCTCGGGGCCGACGTTCTCGCCCGGCATCACGATCGGAATCCCCGGCGGATACGGGATCACGCCCACGCCGACGGTGCGGCCCGCCATCTTGCGCAGCGGCAGCAGCTCGGCGTCGCCGGCCTGGAGCTGTTGGAAGGCGCGGCGCGGCGGCATCACCGGCTTCGGCAGCTTGCCGAAGGCTTGCGCCTGCCAGTGGTCCATCCGGCTCTTCTTCATGTGGGCGAAGATCTCGTCGCCGAGGTCGCGCAGGCCCATGCCGGCGTAGCGCGCGGGCGCGGCCGCCACGAGACCCGGCAGCTCCTGCGGGAGCGGCGCGTTGCGGTCGTAGGCCGTCTTGAAGTCGAGCAGCACGTTGATCAGCGTCGCCCACTTGCCCTTCGTGATCCCGATCGAGAAGAGCGGCAGGATCATGAAATCCGTGGTGCGCGACGGCACGATGCCCTTTGCGCCGAGATACGCGCTCACGACTGCCGCCGGCACGCCGCGCGCCTCGAGCTTGCCGTCGTCGCCCATGCCGGGGCACACGATGCCGGCCTTGATCGGGTCGAGCAGGCAGTAGCCGTCGGGGATGCCCTCGAAGCCGTGCCACTTCTCGCCCGGATGCAGCACCCAGCAGCTCGGCTCGTGCGCGAGCAGCTCGTGCGGGGCGGTCTCGAACTTGTGCTTCTTCTTCGTCTTCGGATCCGTCACCGTCGGCGCGTTCCACGGCGAGAAGAACCACTCGCCCTTCTCCGCCAGCTCACGATGGCAGCGCGCGAGCACCTGCCGGAAGCGCACCGCCTCGTCGATCACCTCCTGCGTCATCGCCTCGCCCGCCGGCCCGTCCATCATCGCCGCGCCGATCTCGTTGGACGCGATGATCGCGTAGAGCGGCGACGTGGTGGCCTGCATGCAGTAGGACTCGTTGAAGCGATGGTGGTCGATCGGATTGCGCCCGTTGCGGATGTGGATGTACGAAGACTGCGAGAGCGCCGCGAGGAGCTTGTGGGTCGAGTGCGTCGCGAAGACGGTCGGGCCCTTCTTCGGATGATTCGCCGGATCGCCGCGCATCGCGTAGCGGCCGGCGTACATCGGGTTGAAGCGAGCGTACGCGTACCACGCCTCGTCGAAGTGGATGCGGTCGACGCTCTGGTCGAGCAGATCCTGCACCTGCTCGGCGTCGTAGCACATGCCATCGTAGGTGCAGTTGGTGACGACGGCGTACACGGGCTCGTCGCCGGCCGCCTGCTTGCGCAGCGGATGCTCCGCGATCTTCTTCTTGATCGCGCGCGGCTCGAACTGCTGCGGCGGAATCGGGCCGATGATCCCGTAGCGGTTGCGCGTCGGCGTGAAGAACGCCGGAATGCCGCCGGACTGGATCAGGCTCTGCTCGATCGACTTGTGGCAGTTGCGGTCGCAGAGCGCGAACTCGCCCTCGCCCACCACCGCGCTGAAGATCGTGCGGTTCGACGCGGACGTCCCGACCAGCACGTGGTAGCTCCGGTGCGCGCCGAAGATGCGCGCGGCGTACTCCTCGGATTCCCGCACGGGTCCCGAGTGGTCGAGCAGCGAGCCGAGCGCCCCGCGCTCGATGCCGGTGTCGGTGCGGAACAGGTTCTCGCCGTAGAAGTCGAACAGCAGCCGGCCGACGGGAGACTTGGTGAAGGCGACGCCGCCCTGGTGTCCCGGCGCGGCCCACGAGTACTCGCGCACCTCGTTGTAGCGGATCAGCGCCCTCGTGAAGGGCGGCACCAGGTTGTCGAGGTAGCGGCGGATCGCCGCCACCGCGCGGCCGGCGATCAGCGTCGCCGTGTCTTCGAGCATCCACACCGATTCGTCGGCGAGCTGCATCACCTCGACGGTGATCGTGCCCCGCACCTCCTGGTCGGCCGTCAGGAAGACCGGGATCGTCGCGTTGCGGCGCCGGATCGTGCGCAGCAGGGCGAGCGCCTGCGCGTGCGACTTCGTGTCGTTCTCGTCCGAGGCTCCAGTCGACGAAGATGCAGTCGATGGTCGCGTCCGAGACGACGACGGCCTCGCCGTCCGCGTACGTGACGGCCTCGACCACCTCGATGTCGCGGTTGCCCGAGCTCCTCCACCAGCTCGCGCACCGCCCGGCCGCCGGCGCTGTCGGAGTGCGCCAGCTTGTCGTCGACGATGAGCACGCGCCGCTTCATGACCTTCGAAGTGCGACCGATCATCGGGTTTCTCCTTCGGGGTTCTCCGGGGCGCCGCGCAGGAAGGCCCAGACGGGCGCCGCCAGCAGGATCAGGATCAGCGACCACATTCCCGCGCTCGCTCCGGCACCGTAGATCGTCCCGAGCGAGAAGACGAACGCGACGATGGACACCGGCATGAACGGGCCGACCTGCAGGGCCCGCGGGATCGGCTTGCGCTCGGTCGAGAGGTTCACGACCAGGTCGTAGAAGGCGACGAGGGCGCCGGTGCCGAAGGTCGAGAGCAGCGCGAGCGCCGTCGACAGCGAGACAAAGATCCAGGCCGCGCGCCGGGACGCCGCGCGACGAGAGCTGGCCGAAGACGGCCGGCGGGCGCCACGCAGCCCGCGCGGCGCTCCAGGCCGGCCACGAGCACGACGCCCGTCCGCGGATAGTCGGACTAAGCGGGCAGTCGGTCCGATCAACGCCCCCGAAATGACAAGGACCCGTGGGGGATGACCGGCGGCCGCGGCCGCTGGCGCCGCGCCGGCCGCGCACCCGCGAGCCGCACGCCTCCACGGCTCGCCAGCGGCTTCGCGCCGAGCGGCGCTGCACCTCGCGTCCACAGCGTCCCCGTGGATCGTGGCAAGGTGCCCCCTCGCTGCCGAGCGCGGTACGATCTCGCACCCCTGAATCGCGGCACGCGGTTTGCCCTGGAGCCGTGCACGCACGGAGGGACGGAATCGCATGCTCCACCGTAGGCCGCATGCTTCGTCCCTCGTCGTCCTCCGCCACGACGAAGTGTCGCTCCAATGACGGCCCCGCAGCACGGCGAGGCGAAGGCGCTCGGGCTCGCGGCCTGCATCGCGCTCGTCGTCGGCAACATGGTCGGCTCCGGTTTCTATCTCTCGCCCGCCGCTCTCGCGCCCTACGGCCTGCTCGCCGCCGTGGCGTGGATCGTGATGGGGGTCGGCGCGATCTGCCTCGGTCTCTCCTTCGCGCGCCTCGCACGGCTGATGCCCTCGACCGGCGGGCCCTACGCGTACACGCGCGCCGCATACGGCGACTTCCCGGGCTTCCTGATCGCGTGGGGCTACTGGATCTCGATCTGGTGCTCGCTGCCGGCGATCGCGGTGGCGTTCACCGGCTATCTCGTCGACTTCGTGCCCGCCTCGCGCGGCAACCGGCCGTTCGCGATCGCCGTCACGCTGGGCGCGATCTGGCTCGTCACGCTCGTGAACCTGCGCGGCGTGCGCTCGGCCGGCCTGTTCGCCGAGGTCTCGACGTTCACGAAGCTGGTGCCGCTCGGCATCGTCGCGCTGCTCGGCCTCTTCTTCGTGGACTTCGGGAATTTCCCCGCCTTCAATCCGAGCGGCCACTCCCTGCTCGAGGCCAGCGGCACGCTCGCGCCGCTCACGATGTTCGCCTACCTCGGGCTCGAGTCGGCGACCGTGCCGGCGGGCGACGTGCGCGACCCGCGACGTACGATCCCGCGCTCGACGATGCTGGGCATCGGGATCGCCGGGCTGCTCTACGTGCTCGGCACCCTCGCCGTGATGGGCGTGGTGCCGCGCGAGCGCCTCGCGGAATCTCCCGCGCCCTTCGCCGACGCAGCGACGGCGATGTGGGGCGCGTGGGCGGGCAACGTGATCGCGATCGCGATCATGGTGTCGTCGCTCGGCGCGCTCAACGGCTGGACGCTGCTGATGGGCCAGGTGCCGATGGCGGCGGCCGCGGACGGTCTCTTCCCCGCCGTGTTCGGCCGTCTCTCGCGACGCGGCGTGCCCGCGTTCGGCATCCTGGTATCCGTGACCCTCGCCTCGCTGCTGCTGCTGCTCCAGGCAAGCGGCGCTACCAGCCTCGTCGGCTTCTACAGCGTGATCGTGAACCTGAGCACGATGACGGCGGTGGTGCCCTACGTGTTCTGCGCCGGCGCGGCAGCGATCCTCACCCGGCGCAGCAGCGGCACGCTGCGCGTCTCGCCGGTCGACGTCGTCGCCTTCGCGTTCTCCGTCTTCACCGTGTGGGGCTGCGGGCCCGAGGCGGTGCTCTACGGCTTCCTGCTGCTGCTGCTCGGGATCCCGGTGTACGTCCGCAACCTCCGCGAGCGAGAGGCAGCGGGCGCGCGGCCAGCGTGAGCCCGCTCCGAGGAGAGAGAACATGCAGAAGTTCGGCGTCCACTCCGAAGTCGGAAGGCTCCGGACCGTGCTGGTGTGCCGGCCCGGGCTGGCGCACCAGCGCCTCACGCCCGGCAACTGCCGCGACCTGCTCTTCGACGACGTGATCTGGGTGCACGAGGCCCAGAAGGACCACTACGACTTCGTGCTGAAGATGCGCGAGCGCGGCGTCGAGGTGCTCGAGCTCCACGAGCTGCTCGCCCAGACGCTCGAGTCGAAGGAGGCGCGCGCCTTCGTGCTCGATCGCCGCGTCAGTGCGAACAGCGTCGGGCTCGGCATCGTCGATGCGATCCGCCCCTGGCTCGACGAGATGCCGGGCAAGCAGCTCGCCGAGCACCTGATCGGCGGGATCGCCATCTCCGATCTGCCGCAGGGCGAGATCGCGCGGACCATGGTCGAGGCCTTCGGTGCGGCCGACTTCGTGCTGCCGCCCATCCCGAACACCTTGTTCCAGCGCGATCCGTCGTGCTGGATCTACGGCGGCGTCACGTGCAACCCGATGTTCTGGCCGGCGCGCAAGCCCGAGACGCTGCTCCAGCGTGCGGTGTACAAGTTCCACCCGCTGTTCCGCGGCGGCGATTTCCGCATCTGGTGGGGCGACAGCGACGAGGACTTCGGGGCCGCCTCGATGGAGGGCGGCGACGTGATGCCGATCGGCAACGGCGTCGTGCTGATCGGCATGGGCGAGCGCACCTCGCGCCAAGCCCTGTTCCAGGTGGCAGCAGGGCTGTTCGAGCGCGGCGCCGCGAAGCGCGTGATCGCGTGCCTGATGCCGAAGAGCCGCGCGGCGATGCACCTCGACACGGTGTTCACGTTCTGCGACCGCGACGTCGTCACCATCTTCCGCGACGTGGTCGACCAGATCCGCTCCTACAGCGCCAGGCCCACCGACGACAAAGGCGGCCTCGAGGTACACAAGGACGAGAACCACCTGCTCGACGTGGTGGCCCAGGCGCTCGAGCTGAAGAAGCTGCGCGTGGTCGAGACCGCGGGCGACGCCTATGAGGTGGAGCGCGAGCAGTGGGACGACGGCAACAATGTGCTCGCGCTCGAGCCCGGCGTGGTGGTGGCGTACGACCGCAACACGCACACCAACACGCGGCTGCGCAAGGCGGGCATCGAAGTGATCACCGTGCGCGGCTCCGAGCTTGGCCGCGGCCGCGGCGGCGGCCACTGCATGACCTGCCCGATCTCGCGTGACCCCGCCGACTGAATCCCAACCACAGCGAGGAGCCGACTCATGAGCCTCAACCTCCGCAACCGCTCGCTCCTCACGGTCCAGGACTACACGCAGCGCGAGTTCAAGTACCTGCTCGATCTGTCGCGCGGCCGCCGCGCTCGCGCAGCATCGCTTCGCGGCGGCCTCGATGGGCCTCGAAGGTCGAGGCCGCGTGCCGCTTCGCCGAGGCCGCTGGGCACACCGCGGCGATCGGCGCGCTCGCCGACATCGCGGCGATCGTGCGCGGCGAGAAGGGCACGCTGGTCGACCGCAGCTGCTCGGGCCTCGGCTTCTACCGCTGAGCCCGTCGAAGACCCGAACGTGACCGCGCCCGTGAGCGGAACGCGTCCGGGGTGCTACGTGACCGCGCTCATTCCGGTAGCGCGACGAGCTGGAAGAACGATTGGGCGCTCGCGTCGGGCTTTCCGAAGAAGCTCGTGTAGAGGGTCGAGATCTCGCCCGAACGGTACAGACGGCTCAGGGTGCGATCGACGAGCAGGCGGAAGTCCTCGTCGCCGCGGCTGAGCACCAGGGCGATGGGCTCGTAGGTGTACAGCTGGTCCATCACCACCAGCGAATCGGGTGCCTCGCTACGCGCGACGGTGTCGAGGAGGATCGAGCGATCTCCGAACAGGACGGCCGAGCGGCGCCCGAGCACGCGCTCGACGCCTTCCGCGTAGCTCTGCACCGGCACGATCTCGGCGTGGACGTCGAGAGCGTCGCGCCTCTGCCGCAGCCACGTCTCGGCGGTCGTGCCCGCCACGGCGGAGAGGATCCGCTTCTCGAGCACCTGGCCGAGCGACGCGCGCCAGCGGGGCGTGTACGGCGGCTCCTGTCCCGAGAGCAGGGCCCTGAGGCGCGCGGGGCTGTCCGCCCGCAGCAGCGCCGTGACCCCGCTCGGGAAGACCGGGATCGAGAACGACACCGTCTTCCTCCGCTCCAGCGTCGCCGTGGCAGCGCCGCAGAGCAGGTCGACCCGGCCCTGCTCCACCGCCTCGAAGCGGTCCACGGTGCCGACCTTCACGTACTCGACCGCGAGAGCGGGCGCGCCGAGCTCGGTCTTCACGGCCTCCGCGATCTTCTGGCAGAGGGCGATCGAATAGCCGGCCGGCTTCCCAGCCTGGTCCAGATACGAGAACGGCGGCGCGTCGACGCGATGGCCGAGGCGCAGCTTCCCCGCCTCGCGCACCCGCTCGAGCGTGCCCGCCTCGCGACGGCGCATGCCGCCGCCGAGCAGCGCAAAGCGCCAGCGCGACCCCCGCGGCTCGCGTGACGGTCCCCGCTCTCGCCCGCCCCTGGCTCTCGAAGCGCGGCGCGAGGAAGCCGTAGATCACGAAGCCGATCGCCATCACCACCGTGCCGCCGAGCACCGCGCTCCGCGCCCGAGGCGTAGATCGCGTAGGTGCTGTAGAGCGTCGCCACCGTCGCCACCGCCACGTTCCGCGTTGTACGCCGACTGCGGCGACGCCCGCCTTCTGCATCATCACGATCAGCGCCGAGAGGGCGATGATGTAGGGGATCACGTTGGTCACGACGGCGAGGCTCACGAGCGCGCCGAACTGCTCGCTGAGCGAGGGCGAGATGGTGGAGAGCGCCATCAGCGGACTGCACGACGCCCATCACGACCATGCCGATGATCGGCGCGTCGTTGCCGGTCACCTTCGCGAAGAAGGCGGGGAACATGCGGTCTTCCGCCGCCGACTTCGCGGTCTGCGCGATCGTGAACTGCCAGCCGAGCAGCGAGCCGAGACACGCCATCACCGCCAGCGCCATGATGATCGAGCCGACGGTCGGGTTGAACATCTGCGCGTAGACGAGGCCGAACGGGCCAGTCGACTTCGCCAGCTCCTCGTTCGGCACGATACCCTGGATGACCGTGGTCGAGAGGACGTAGATCGCCGCGGCGCCGAGCGTGCCGAGCATGCACGCGAGCGGCACGTTGCGCTTCGGGTTCTCGACGGCCGCCGAGTTCTGCGCCGCCGACTCCATCCCGAGGAAGGCCCACAGCGTGAGCGAGATGCTCGAGCC
Organism: uncultured delta proteobacterium; assembly: GCA_963716895.1. Classification (GTDB taxonomy): domain Bacteria; phylum Myxococcota_A; class UBA9160; order UBA9160; family UBA6930; genus JBFIYM01. The sequence goes on along the minus strand of CAVQUJ010000005.1, from coordinate 579,384 downwards.
CATCCCCTGGGCGAGGCTCAAGCCCGTTCGGATTCCAGGCCGCTCGCGAAGGTGTCGGCGCTGAACCAGAACCAGCCGATCAACGAGAGGCCCGCGACCGGGATGATCACGCCCCACACCGTGATCGACGCCGATGCGGCCCGTCACGCTTCGGGCCGCCGAAGTTGGCCACCGTGGTCAGCCAGATCAGCGCGATCACGCCGACGCAGGTCGAGATCGGCGTCGACGAGAGCGCGGGGAAGAACGTCGACAGGTAGCCGACCGCCGAGATCGCGATCGCCACGTTCCCGATCGCGAGCGAGAAGAAGTAGAGATAGAAGACGATGAAGAAACCCGACTTGCCGTAGGCCTCCTCAGCGTACGCCGACATGCCGCCGGAGCGTCTGGTTGAGGACGCCGGCCTGCGCGAAGCCGTAGGCGATGGCCATCGAGCCCACCGCCGTCACGCACCCACGAGAGCAGCGAGATCGCGCCGACCTGCGCCATGTTCGTCGGCAGCATGATGATGCCGGAGCCCATCATGTTGACGGCGACCAGGACCGTCAGCTGCATCAGGCTCATCTTCTTCGTCGGTCTCGGTCCATGGTCTCCGTGCTCGCCCGCTCAGCTCTCGGCAGGCAGTAGAGGGCGTAGTAGGGGCGACCGCTCTCGTCGGTCTTCACCTCGACGCCGTGGGTGTCGTGCCCGAAGCCGGGGAACTTCGCGTCGAAGGCCTCGAGCCCGAGCAGGAAGTCGCCGACCGCGCGCGTCGCGTCGCCGAAGCGCTCGCCCGGCATCAGCAGCGGGATGCCCGGCGGATACGGCACCACCTGCACCGCGAGCATGCGGCCCTCGAGCTTCGCCGCCGGCACCTGCTCGACCTCGCGGTGCACGAGGCGCGCGAAGGTCTCGCGCGGGCGTGAGGACGGGCTCGGGCAGGTTGCTGAATGCGCCGTCGATGCTGCCGAGCAGGTCGTGCTCGCGGATCGACGCGTGCATCTCCGCCGCGAGATCGCGCAGCCCGAGCTTCGCCGTAGCGCTCGGGATGATCGGCGACGAGCCCGGGCAGCGCCTTCGCGAGCGGCGCGTTCGCGTCGTAGAGCTCCTTGAAGCGCATCAGCGCCGCGACCAGCGAGCCCCACTTGCCGCGCGTGATGCCGATCGAGAACAGCGTCAGGAACGAGTACGGCTCGGTCTTCTCGACCACGATGCCCTGCGTGCCGAGGAAGGCGCGTCACGATCGCCGCCGGGATGCCCTCCTTCTGCGGCTTGCCGTCGCGCGCCGACGCCCGGCGTGAGCGTGGTGACCTTGATCGGATCGAGCATGCAGTAGCGCGCGCCGAGATCGCCGAAGCCGTGCCAGGCCTGCCCGGGCTTCAGCAGCCACGCGTCGCTCGAGGTCGCGAGCTCGTCCGGAGTCGGCGTCGAGGAAGCTCTTGCCTGCCGACCTCGTCGGCTCTGCCAGCGTCTCGAACCACCAGTCGCCGGACTTGCGCTGCGCGAGATCGCGGCCGATGCGCAGCATCGCGCGGCGGAAGTCGATCGCCTCGCGGATGCACTCGTCGCGTCAGCGCCGGGCCCGCGTCGTCCATCATCTTCGCCGAGACGTCCGTCGAGGCGATGATGCTGTACTGCGGCGAGGTCGAGGTGTGCATCATGAACGCCTCGTTGAACAGCGCCGGCTCGACCGGGATCCGTCCCGAGCGGATGTGGATCATCGAGGCCTGCGAGAGCGCGGCGAGCAGCTTGTGCGTCGAGTGCGTCACCGTGACGGTCGCGTCGTCCGGCGAGCGCCGCCCGCGGTGCATGCCGTAGCGGCCCTCGTAGATCGGGTGGAAGCGCGCGTACGCGTACCACGCCTCGTCGTAGTGGATGCGGTCGACGCTCTGGCTGAGGCAGCCGCGTGGTGTGCTCGACGTCGTAGCAGAGCCCGTCGTAGGTCGAGTTCGTGAGCACCGCGAGCACCGGCTTGCGGCGCTTCGCGCCCTTCACGAGCGGACTCTCCTCGATCTTGCGGCGCAGCATCTCGGGCTCGATCTCGCTGGCCGGCACCGGGCCGATCACGCCGCGCGCGTTGCGCCGCGGCCGCAGGTAGACCGGGATCGCGCCGCTCATGTTGAGCGCGTAGTTGAGCGACTTGTGGCAGTTGCGGTCGACGCAGCACGATGTCGCCGTCGGCCACCGCCGAGTGCAGGATGATCTCGTTGCTCGCCGAGCTGCCGCCGACCGAGAAGAAGGTGTAGTCGGCGCCGAACACGCGCGCGGCGTAGCGCTCGGCCTCGGCGACGGGCCCGGAGTGGTCGTTGAGCGAGCCGAGCGAGCCGACCGAGACCGAGAGGTCGGAGCGCAGCATCTGCTCGCCGTAGAAGCGCGAGGAAGGCGCGGCCGACCGCGGTCTTCATGAAGGCGGTGCCGCCGGTGTGACCCGGCGTGTGCCACGAGTACGCGTGCGTGTCGGCGAAGTTCGCGAGCTTCGCCGAAGAAGGGCGGCAGCACGGTGTCGAGGTAGCGGCGCGCCGCCGCGTCGATGCGGCCGGCGATGAAGGCGGCGCTGTCCTCGGGCACCCAGATGTAGCCCTCGACCTGCTCGACGATCTCGAGCGGCACCTGGCGCGTGGCGCCGCGGCTCGCGCCGATCAGCACCGGCAGCGCCGCGGCCTGCTGCCGGATGCGCGCGAGGATGCGCTGCGTCTGCGCGAGCGACTCGTCGCTCTGCGGCCGCCATGCCCCAGCCGAGCACCACGCAGGAGAGAGCCGGGTGCGACTCGACGGCGGCCTCGGCGTCGTCGAGCGAGTGCGTGACCACGACCGGGCGTCCGAGCGCTTCGAGCGCGGCGCGGATCTCCGCGACGCTGCGGCCGACCGCCGAGTCCTCGTCGACGCGCGCGCCGACGAGCAGCACCGGGAAGCCCGAGGCCAGCGCCTCCGGCATGGGAGTGTTGCCGTGCGGCATGGGGGGCTCCTGCGGACTCGCTGCGCCCCTCAGAAGTTGAAGTTCATGTACAGATAGCCGTTGAGCCAGGTCGCCGAGCCGTCGACGGCCTGGCGAAGCCGCTGTTCGGGACGCGCGACGGCGAGGATCGCCGTGATCGACCACCAGTTGGTCAGCGCGACGTCGGCGATCAGATCGACCTCGTCCGCGAGGTTGCGGTTCACGCGCGACGGGCGTGACGCCGAAGGTCTGGTCCTGCCGTCGAGCAGGAACTTGTAGTAGATCAGGTTGGCCGTCGAGCCAGTCGGTCGGCTTCACCGTGAGGCGCACCTGGTGCGACTTCAGGTTGCTGTTCGAGAGCACGAACTCGCCGAGCAGCTCGCCCTGGAACCAGTAGCCCCAGTCGGGCAGGCCCGTGAAGAGCGAGTCGAACGCGTGCGTGTCGCCGCCGCTGAACTGCGCGTAGCGGTAGCTGAGCGTCGGCGTCCACGGCAGCTTCGAGAGCTGGTAGGCGCCGGCCGACGTACCACGCATAGGCCGACGACAGAGCCGGACGACTGCGAGTTGCTCTCCCGGACGAAGGACGCCTTGGTGCTGAAGTCGGGCAGCACGCGGAAGCGGATTCGCCTCGCGTATACACGTAGATGCCGTCCATGCCGTCGCGGGTCTCGGTATCCGAATGGTAGATGTTGAAGTACATGAGGCCGAGCTTCAGGTGCTCGAGGAACGAGTCGTCCGTCACGTACTCGACGCGCGCCGGCGCCGAGCCGCGTGTCGCGTGTCGGGATGGTCGTTGTACTTGAGGTGGACGCCCTCGAACGTGAAGCCGTTCTTGAGGCTGACGCGACAGGATCCCCGTCTCGCGGAACGCCTTGCGCGGGGAGAGCCAGTTCGCGCCGCGGCCGGAGCAGTCCTGGCCGCCGTCCCAGAAGAGCAGGCCGTCGAAGACCTGGTAGTTCTGGTTCCCGCCGCTGAGCTCGATGGCGTTGTAGCCGAGATTCGGGAAGAGGTTGCCCGACTTCCACGCCGAGGTACGCGCTCTCGAGCGTGTACTCGCTGGTCGTGTTGTGGCCGCTGCAGAGCGGGCCCGTCCGGACCGCTCGCCGTCAGCGAGTAGACGCCGCTGACGCGCCCCACGCAGGCGTGCCCGAGTCGCCCATCGGAAAGCGCGCGTTGAGGCCGACCTCGTTCGAGTGCTCGAAGTCAGCTGTTCACCTCGTCGACGTCCCCGAACGACCAGTCGCCGTCGAAGCCCGCGTCGTGGGAGACGTCGAGGAAGAGCTGGGCATTGAGCGTGGGCTTGAAGAAGAGCGGGCCCGCCTGGAGCTCGCCGAAGCCGAGCGTCTGCGGCAGCCGGGCGCTCGTCGTCGGCCGGCGGTCCGCCGGCCTCGCCGAGCTGGAGCGTGAAGCCGCGCGGGCCGAGGCCGAGCTGGAAGCCCGACATGGTGCCGTCCATCGACGATGCGCACGCCCTTGTTGTTGCGCATCACGAGCTGGGCCGGGCCGCGAACGATTCCTAGGTCGGTGGAGAGGGCGGTGTAGTCGCCGCTCAGGTCCTCGACCTGGCGGAGACCGTAGACCTCGCCGCTGCCGTCGATCGTCGCCGTGCCGAGCGCGCCGAGCACGAAGCCGTCGACGCGCACCGGATAGGTCTTGCCCTGGAACTCGAGAGTCGAAGCGCCCCACGAGAAGCCGACGCCGATCGACGCCGTGCGGCCGCGGAAGATGATCGTCGCGTCGGGGGCGGCCTGGGCGGGCTCGGGCGCTTCTTCTGCTTGCGCCGCAACGGAGACGAGGCAGATCGCAGCGACGGCGCGGAAGACTGGATGCAGCGAGGGCCATCTCATTCGACGCCGCTCCCGGGTTCGCCGCCGGAGACCTTCGGTTTCACCCCGCGTGACACCTCGATCTCGAGCCGACCTTTTTCTAGCGAGAGCGGCGGATCGAACCGGATCGTCACACCGTCAGCGTTCCGCAGCCCCTTGTCGGTAGGCTCGAAGATTCCTTCGATGTCCTCGGGGCGGAGCAACCCGGAGACGGATCCCACCGCGGTCACCGACTGTGCCACGCCTCGCAGCGTGAGGATGTAGTCGTGACCCCGGAAGCTCATCACGCCCTCGACCAGATGACCGCCGAGGCTCCCGCCAGCGGTCGCGGACGAGACTCTGATCGTCGCCACGGGCGCGTCGGCGGCGCGCACGGGCGAGCTCCACGGCAACGCGAGCAGGACGGCGCTCAAGAGCCAGAGGAGCAGCGGGTAGGGGCGGATGCATTGCATGGCTCGCGACCTCCGCTAGGGACCGAGCGGGCCGCTTCGAAGTGTCGCACGCCAGAGCAGCGAGGGGGATGAAAATTTGCGCTGACGGAGTCCGGTGGGCCGTGGCGGCGCTCCACAGACAGCGGCGTCGCGCGTCTATTTTGGGGCGGGGCAAAGGCCCTCATCGGGCTCGGGCCAGCGTCCGCTGCACATCACGCAGACGCCCGCGGCGAGGCCCAGCCGACCTCGAAGCCCGCTGCTCCGTAGCGCCCGCTCCGCGACGAGCGCGAGCCGGTAGCTCTTCGACATCTCTCCCGGGGACGACGGATCGGTGCGCGCGGAGCCGTCGATCAGCAGGACGCGCGGCTGCGGCGATGCCATGTTCCTAGAGTCGGTGTTCGGCCTCCGCGGTGGCAGCCTGCGCCAGCAGCTCGGGCGGTAGCGGCGCACGCACCCACTCGTGCTCCTTCGCGAGCTCCGCGAGGAGCGCCTCGATCACGCGCGCGCGCGGCACCACGGCCGCCGAGCTCGTCCTCGAGCGAGCCCACCGTCGCGGGATCCCACGCCGAAGCCCATCGCCTCGTAGACGGGGACGAGCACGTCGCGGATGCGCGCGCTGCCGCCGAGCACGATCACGCCGCCGACGTGCGCGGCGCCGCGCACGATGCGCTGGCCGATGCCGGCGAGCTTGCACCTTGCCGCGCGCATTCACGCTGTGGTCGCCCGGGCAGTACTCGCCGGGCACGGCGCCGACGCGCGCATCGACGCCGAGGCGGCGGAGCGCGGCGGCGAGCGTGCTCGCCATCTCGTCGAAGCGCGCGGCGATCGTGGCGCGCGGCTCGGGGTCGGGGACGCACCAGGCGAAGCCGAGCGTCTCGCGCGTGAAGACCGCGGCGCGACCGCCCGCGAGGCGCAGCACCGCGTCGAAGCCGTGCGCGCGCGCGGCGGCCACCGCCTCGCGGAAGCCGGGCTGCACGCGATCGAGGAGCGAGAAGGCCACCACGTCGCCCGGGTCGTAGAGGCGGAGCGCCGCAGGTGAGCGCCCCTCCCCCACCGCGAGCAGCAGCGCGCGCGACACGGCCGTGTCGAAGGCCGGGCGCTCGGGGAACGACTCCTCGTGGACGGCGATGCGCACCGGGCGGAAGCTACCGGAAGGCGCCCACTCGCTCGTGACGGAAAAGGACCGTCCCCCTCGTGACGGGCTAGAGTCGGCGGCTGCGGAGGAGCGGCATGGGACCGCTCGAGGGCGTGCGCGTCGTCGAGCTCGGCGTGTGGATCGCGGGCCCGGCGGCGGGCGGGATCCTCGCCGACTGGGGCGCCGACGTGGTGAAGATCGAGCCGCCCGGCATCGGCGACCCGGCGCGCCTCTTCGCGCGCATGCTCGGCGGCGACCTGCCCTTCAACCCGCCCTTCGAGATGGACAACCGCAGCAAGCGCAGCGTCGTGATCGACCTCGCGACGAACCGAGGGCCGTGCGCTCGGGCTCGAGCTGATCGACCGGCGCCGACGTCTTCGTCACGCAACGTGCGGCCGGCGGGGCTCGCGCGCCTCGGCTTCGATCCGGACGAGCCTGCTCGCGCGCAACCCGCGCCTCGTCTACGGCGAGATCACCGGCTACGGCCGCGCAGGGGCCGGACCCGGACAAGGCCGCCTACGACATCGCCGGCTTCTGGGCGCGCTCGGGCATCGCGCACATGCTGACGCAGCCGGGCCAGCACCCGCCCTTCCAGCGCGGCGGCATGGGCGACCACGGCACCGGCCTCGCGGCGGCCGGCGCCATCGCGGCCGCGCTCTTCCAGCGCGAGCGCTCCGGCCACGGCCAGCTCGTCACGACCTCGCTGCTGCGCCAGGGCGTCTACACGCTCTCGTTCGACCTCGCGACCTCGCTGCGCTTCGGCGTCGCCCTCGCCGTCGGCAACCGCAAGACGATGGGCAACCCGTGCATCAACGTCTACGCGGACCAGGACGGCCGCTGGTTCTGGATCGTCGGCCTCGAGGGCGAGCGCCACTGGCCGCCGCTCGCGCGCGCGGTGGGTCACCCCGAGTGGCTCGCCGACCCGCGCTTCGCGACGCCGAGCGACCGCGCGAAGAACGCCGCCGCGCTGATCGCCGCGCTCGACGCCGATCTTCGCGACGGAGCCGCTAGCCGAGTGGAGCGCGATCTTCGACGCCGAGCCCGAGGACTTCTGGTGGTCGCCGGTGCAGAACCTCGACGAGGTGATCGCCGACCCGCAGGTGCGCGCGGCGGGCGGCTTCGTCGAGGTGCCGGACGGCGACGGCGACGACACTGTTCCCGCACTCCCGCGGACTTTCACGGCACGCCCTGGCGCAGCCGCGCTGGATGGCGCCGGCCCTCGGCCAGCACAGCGACGAGGTGCTGCGCGAGCTCGGCAAGAACGAAACCGAGCGCAAGGCGCTCTTCGAGAAGGGAGTGGTGGTCTGATGGCACACGCACGCGCGAACGGCATCGAGCTCGACTACGACACCTTCGGCTCGTCCGAGGGCCGGCCCGCTGCTGCTGATCATGGGCCTCGGCGGCCAGATGATCATGTGGGACGAGGACTTCTGCGACGCGCTCGCGGAGCGCGGCCACTTCGTCGTGCGCTACGACAACCGCGACGTCGGGCTCTCGACGAAGTTCGACGCGGCCGGCGTCCCGAACGTGATGGAGCTGATGCTGAAGAGCATGGCCGGCCAGACGCTCGAAGTGCCCTACACGCTCGACGACATGGCCGACGACGCGGCGGGCCTGCTCGACGCGCTCGGGCTCGACACGCGCGCACGTGTGCGGCGCGTCGATGGGCGGCATGATCGCGCAGACCGTCGCGATCCGGCACCCGCGGCGCCTGCGCAGCCTCGTCTCGATCATGTCGAGCACCGGCGACCCGAGCCTGCCGCCGGCGAAGCCCGAGGCGATGGCGGTGCTGATGACGCCGCCGCCCGACGGACCGCGCGAGCAGCCTCGACGCGGCGGTCCGCACGTGGCGCACGATCGGCAGCCCGGGCTTCCCGTTCGACGAAGCGAAGATCCGCGAGCGCGCCGCGCCGGCTCTTCGACCGCTCGTTCTACCCGCAGGGCACTGCGCGCCAGATGGCCGCGATCATGGCGCACGGCAGCCGCGCCGAGAGGCTGCGCGCGGTGAGCGCGCCGACGCTCGTGATCCACGGCGCCGCCGATCCGCTGGTCCCGATCGAAGGCGGCCGCGACACCGCGCAGGCGATCCCGGGCGCGGAGCTGCTCGTGATCGAGGGCATGGGCCACGACCTGCCCGAAGGCGCCTGGCCGTCAGCTCGTCGGCGCGATCAGCGAGCACACCGCCAAGGCGGAGGCACGACGATGACTCGAGCGGGGACGTTCTTTGATTTGTTGACTTGTTCCCTCCTGGCTGTCGCACTCGCCTGCGGCGGCGGCGCTCCGAAGACGACCGACATCTCCGCGCAGGAGGTGCTCGCCTTCGCGGGCCACGCCGACGCACCGCTCGTGCTCGACGTCCGCAGCCCCGAGGAGTTCGCGAGCGGCCACGTGCCCGGCGCGCGCAACGTCGAGTACGACAAGGTCGCCGCGCAGCTCGGAGAGCTCGGCTCGCCGCGGGAGGTCGTCGTCTACTGCGAGCGCGGCGGGCGCGCGGCGAAGGCGGCCACGGTGCTCGCCGCCGCCGGCTTCGATGTACGACATCTCACGGGCGACATGAGCGGCTGGCGGGAGCAGGGTCTGCCGACGGAGCGCTGAACGGGAGATTGATCCACTCGATTCGCGCCACGCCCGCCACGACGCGGCCGATCGCGCTCGCCGCGAGATCGCCCGCGTCGCGCAGCACTGCGACGGCGGCGTCGGCGCGCTCGGCTGGGACGCCGAACAGGAGTCCACCGGAGGTCTGCGGATCGAACAGCAGCGCGCCGCGGGGCAGCGCCTCGATGCGACGCGCATCGCAGAGGCTCGCGGCCGCCTCGACGTTCTGCGCGTGGAACGTGCTGCGGAGCCCCGCCCCGAGGAGCTCGCGTGCGCCCGGCAGCGCCGGCAGCGCCGCCGCTTCGAGCTCGGCGCCGACGCCGCTCGCGCGCAGCAGCAGCCCGAGATGATGCGCGAGGCCGAAGCCCGACACGTCGGTCGCGGCGCGCACCTCGAAGCGCCGCGCCACGCGCGCCGCCGCCTGGTTCGCACGCAGCAGCGACGCATGCGCCGCCTGCACCCATGCGCCGCTCGCGCGTCCCTGCATGTCGGCCGCGAGCACGACGCCGGTGCCGAGCGCCTTCGTGAGGATCAGCACGTCGCCGGGCTGGAGGCCGTCCAGCCCGAGCAGCGCCTCGCCGGGCGCGAGCCCGCCCGTCACCGCGAGGCCGACCTGCAGATCGGCCCCCGTCGTGCTGTGTCCGCCGACGAGCGAAACACCGAGTGGATCGAGCGCGGCGCGCACGCCCGCCAGCACCTGCGCAAGCATCGTCTCCGCGTGCGCGCCCTCGCTCTCGGGCACCACCACCCAGGCGAGCGCATGCCGCGGCCGCCCGCCCTTGGCGTAGACGTCGGAGACTGCGTTCACCGCCGCGACGGCGCCCACGAGCCAGGGGTCGTCGCAGAAGGCGCGAAAGCCGTCCATCGTGGCGAGCAGCACGTCGCCGGCCGGCGTGCGCAGCGCGGCGGCGTCGTCGGGATGCGCGAGGCCCACGAGCACCGACTCGTCGGGCGGCGCCGGCGGCAGCGCCGCGAGCGCGCGCGCGAGCGCCCCCGCCTCCACCTTCGCCGCGCAGCCGCCGCACGCCATCGGCGGTCCGGACATCGGCGGAAGGTCCACCGCGCGGAAGCGCGCCACGAAGCGGCGGTCGATCGCGTCCTTGAGCCGCCACACCGCCCGGCCCGACGCAGCCACGCCCCACTTCCCGCCGAGCGCGCGCCCGCCGCCGAGATTCAGCAAGGCGAGGAAGTCCCGCTGGGGGCGATAGCGGCGGAGCGCCCGCCCCGTGAGCCGCGCGCGCAGGTTCGCGTCGAGCACGGGGCCCGCCCGCACGGCGTAGACGCCGGCCTTCGGGACCCACGGGTGCGCATCGAGCGAGGCGCAGTCGCCCGCCGCGAACAGGTCGTCGCTCGCGAGACACTGCCAGGTGTCGCGCACGCGGAGGAAGCCCTGCGCATCCTTCGCGGCGGCGACCTCCGCGAGGAACGGGACCGGCGCCGCCCCCGTAGCCCACAGCACCAGCTCCGCCGGCTCGGGCTCCGTCTCGCCGACCAGCGCAACACCGTCCGGCGTCACACGCGAGACGCGCGCGCCGAGCCGCAGGCGGATGCCGCGCCGCGCGGCCTCGGCCAGCGCGGCCCGGGCGAGCCGCCGCGACGCGCCCGGCAGCAGCTCCGCGGAATCCGCCACGAGCGCGAACGCGGCGTCGCACTGCGCGCGACGGAGCCGCGCCTCGAGCGTGAAGGCGAGCTCGATGCCGGCCGCGCCGCCGCCCACCACCACCACACGAAGCGGCGTTGCGCCGCGTCTCGCGCGCGCCGCCGCCAGCGCCGCCTCGAGCCGATCCACGAAGCCGCGGACCGGCCGCGTGGCCAGCGCGAGCTCGCGCACGCCGGGCAGCGCGAGGCCCGGCACCGTCGAGCCCACGTCGAGGCTCGCCACGTCGTAGGGCAGTGCCGGCCGGCCCTCGAGCGAGATGCGCTTCGCCTCCGGATCCAGCGCAGTCGCGGCCGCGAGCACCACGCGCGCGCGGGCGCGGCGCGCGAGCGGCACCCCGTCGATCTCGAGCTCTGCGGCCACGTAGTCGCCAGCGACGAAGCCCGGCACCATGCCGGAGTAGACGGCCTCCGGGCGGTCGAGCACCACCGTGAGCCGCACGCCCGCGAGCGGCTCCATCCCCCAGCGCCGGATCACCTGCACGTGGGCATGGCCGCCGCCCACGAGCACGAGCTCTCTCGGCACCGTCGCGCCCGGTCAGCTCTTGGCGACGTCGGCCAGCGCCACCACCTGCGTGCGCGGCCGCTCGGGCTCCTCCTGCGGCAGCTGGAAGCGCCAGAAGATCGTGCCGAACGGGCGGCCCTCGGTGGCGAGCCAGTTCGGCACGCCCGGGTCCCGGTGCGCGATCACGATGCGGTAGCTGCCGTCGGGCTCGAGCTTCATCTGCTTGCGGTTCAGCGAGACGCGCTGGCCGCGGTACTCGAAGCTCGCCATCCAGCGGTTCCAGAGCACCACGTTGGCGAAGCTGCACTTCGGCAGGCGGCCGGTCATCACGAGCGCCTCGTCGGGCTTCAGGAGATAGGGCCCCATGCTGTAGGCGTTGTCGACGGCGCCCCACGCCGAGATGTCCTTGCGCCCGCCCTGGAGCGCGGGCGTGCCGAGCTGGTTCGGCACCGTCGAGACCCACGCGGGCTGCTGCTTCGGGTCGCGCGGCGGCATGTCGAGCGTGCTCTGCCGGAAGAAGCCCGCGGCGGCGCGGATGCGGCGCGTGCTCTCGGCGTCGTTCCATGCGAGAGGGGGCGGGAGATCCGCGAGCGGCTCGATCGCGAGCGAGACGTGGACCTTCGGATCGAGCTGCGCCGAGAGCTCGTTCTCGAAGTAGTGGCGCGTCGTGACCGAGACCGTCTTCGCGTCGAGCGGCACGCCGTTCCGGCCGCTCGCGCCCGGGCCGATCACCAGCTCGTAGCTGCCGTCGGGCGCGACGTCGAACTGCGTCTGGTTGCGCGCCGCCGTGATCCCGCCCGCGGCGCCCGTCTTGTCGGCGGACTGGAACGTGAAGGAGGTGTAGACCGCGCCCGCCGTGTTGCCGCGGATGCGGAAGCCGCGGTCGCCTCGCAGCACGGTGAAGTAGTAGAGCGCGTCGGGGTTGTCGCCGAGGTACTTCCGGGTGGGCGACGGCATCGGCACGAACCAGGGACGCTCGGGGTCGCCCTCGAGATAGAGGTCGATGCTCGCGGCGAGCAGGTGCAGCAGGACGCGATGCCCGTCGATGACCTCCTGCGGCGAGCGTACGTTCCACTCGGCGGAGAGCGTCAGCCGCTCGGCCTCGGCCACGAGCGCCAGCAGCTCGCTCCACGCCTTCCGGCTCTCGGGCGCCATCGCCTCCGTCGCGGGTGCGCCCGCCGCCTGTGCCGACGCAGCCTCGGCCAGCAGCGCGTGCCAGGGCAGCGCCGCGAGCCCGCCCGCCACGCCGAGGCCCTTCACGAAATCGCGTCGCCTCATCCCGCGCTCCTCCGGTCGCGCATCCTACCTCAGTCGGATTTCGCCGGCGGCGCGCGCCACTTCTCGCGCGGCACCACGACGGCGGCGCCTGGCTGGGTCAGATAGTGCGGCGACATGATCTGCACGCCGTGCTCGTTGAACGCGTCCTGGATCGCGGCGTGCAGGCGCGACAGCGCGAGCGGGCGATCGTCCGAACGCTCGGCGTACGCCACGAGCTGATACTCGACGTAGAAGTCCGAGAGCGCGCGCTGCACCACGTAGGCTGCGGGCGCCCTGCGCAGGCCGGGCGTGCGACTCGCGGCGAGCTCGAGCAGCGCGTGCACCTGCCGCCAGGGCGCGTCGTAGCCGATCGTGACCGTCGCGCTCACCAGCGCGCCGCCGCCGCCCCCGAGCCGCGTGTAGTTCACGATCGCCGACGCCGTCACCACGCCGTTGGGCAGCGTCACCTCCTCGTTCGCGACGTTGCGGATCTTGGTGGAGAGCGAGCCGCGCCGGACCACCGTGCCCTCGTAGTCGCCGACCTTCACGAATTCACCTTCGCGGAACGCGCGCGAGTAGACGATCACGAGGCCGCTCATGGCCTGGTTCACGATGCCCGCCGAGCCGAGCGAGAGCATCACGCCCGCGAGCACGCCGATGCCGCGGAACGCCGGGCTATCCGAGCCGGGAATGAAGGGGAAGGCGGCGGTGAGGGCGAACACCCAGATCACCGCCACCACGATCCGCCGCGTCGCCTCGGCCGTCTCGGATTCGAACCACGGGGTGCGGAAACGTCCCTGCTGGACGGCGACGAAGAACTGCTCCACGAGGCGCGTGAGGACGCGCGCCACGAGCAGGATCACGATCACCGTGAAGAAGGCGGGAACCGCTTCGAGGATGCTCGAGCCGATGAAGCGCGCGAGATCGATCAGGTAGCCGCCGAGCCGGCCGCCCCAGGGCGCGCTGTACGGGAACTGCACGAAGACGAACGTGAGCCAGAGGTACGCCAGCAGCGCGCCGACGCCGAAGGCGAGCGCGTCCACGGCGTACTTCGCAGCGAGCAGCGCGTAGCGGCGCAGGTCGAGCCCCATGCGCGAGGCGCGCTGCAGCTGCCGCTCGGAGGCGAGGAAGAGCCGCGCCGTCGCGAAGCGGCGGCTGCGCACGATCCCCGTCAGCAGCAGGGCGAAGAACGCGGTCGCCGCGAGCGCGAGCACGGCGCCGTGCGCCAGCCGCGACGCGTCGCCCTGCTCCACGCGCGCGGCCAGCGCCTCGCGGAGCCGAGCGGCGGCGGCGTCCGCCGTTTGCTCGAGCGTCTCGCCGCTCTCGGGATCCAGGTCGGCCGCAAAGAGGCGGATCAGCGCCGCGCCACCCAGCTCGATCTCGATGCCGCTGCCGTGCACGGTCGCGAACGGACCGCTCGTGACCTCCTCGTGCAGAATCTCGAGTGGGAGGTCCGCGATGCGATCGGCCATCCACGCCGCGCGCATGCTGGGCGTCCGGCCCCCGACCGTGGCACGGAGCACCACGATGGGCCGGTTCCAGAGCTCGAGCGTGGCCTCGTCCGCCGCCTCCGCCGCCGGCTGCGCGAGCGACGCGGATGCGAGCAGCACGAGGCCGCCGAGCACTGCGAGGGTGACGCGTCGAAGCGAGGCGCTGGGCATGGAGGCTCCGAAGAGGCGCCCAGTCTACGCAACCTCGCCGTATGCTGGGACCGATGGATCGACACGTATTGCAGGGCAAGGTGGTCGCGGTGACCGGGGCGTCGAGCGGCATCGGCGCGGCGATGGCGCGGGCGCTCGCCGGGCACGGCGCGCGGGTCGCCCTCGTGTCGCGGCGCGCGGAGCGCCTGCACGCGCTCGCGGCGGAGATCGCAGCGGCGGGCGGCAGCGCGAGCGTGCACCCGGGCGACGTCGCGGATCGGGCCGTGGTGGAGCGTTCGGCCGAGGAGATCCTCCACCAGCACGGGCGCGTCGACGGCCTCGTGAACAGCGCCGGCTTCGTCCACCACGGCCTCGTGAAGGATCACCTGCCCGCGGATGTCTCGCGCCTGGTGCACGTGAACCTGCTCGGGACACTGCACTGGACGCAGGCGCTCCTCCCGGCGCTGCGGGCGCGCGGCGCCGGCTGGATCGTGAACGTCTCCTCGTTCGCGGGCTTGATCCCGCAGCCCGACGAAGCCGTCTACTCGGCGACGAAGGCGGCGGTGACCGCGTTCTCGAACGCGCTCGGTCACGAGGTGGCGCCGCTCGGTATCCACGTGCTGGTGGTGCATCCCGTCCTCGTGGAGACGGAGATGTTCACGCCCGAGGTGATGGCGCGGATGCCGAAGGGCTCGGAGCGACGCTTCGTCTCGGCCGCGACCTTCGCCGAGGAGGCGCTCGCCGCGCTGGCCCGAGGCGAGCGCTCGGTCGTCGTCCCGCGCGCCTATCGCTGGGTGGTGCGCCTGCGCGCGCTCGCGCCCGAGCGCTTCGACCGCATCGTCGCGCGCACCCGCCTGCGCGAGCTGCCGGACGTGACGAGCTAGTCCGTCACGAAGGGGACGTTCCTTTTTCGTTACGAGTCAGACAAGTGACCGAAAAGGGCCGTCCCCTTCGTGACGGCTTTCGCCGTCCCGCTAGCCGCCGACCTGGTACATCTCGATGCGGCGTGCGGCGCGCAGCGGGAGATTGGCGCGCTCCTCGGAGTAGCGGTCGGCGCGGCTCCGCCAGGTGCCCGTCATGAGCTCGAGCAGCTCCTCGTCGCTCGCGCCGGCGCGCAGCGGAGCCTTCAGGTCGCGGCCCCCGGCCGCGAACAGGCAGGTCACGAACGCCCCCTCGGCCGTGAGCCGCGCGCGCGTACAGTCGCCGCAGAAGGGCTGCGTGACGGACGCGATCACGCCGATCTCGCCCGAGCCGTCGCGGTAGCGCCAGCGCCGCGCCACCTCGCCGCGGTAGTTCGCCTCGGCGGGCTCGAGCGGCAGCTCGGCGGCGATGCGCTCCACGATCTCGCGCGCCGGCACCACCTTGCTCGGGTTCCACGCGTTCATGGTGCCCACGTCCATGTACTCGATGAAGCGCACGATGTGGCCGGTGCCGCGGAAGCGCCGCGCGAGCTCGACCACGGTGTGGTCGTTCACGCCCCGCTCCACCACGCAGTTGAGCTTGATCGGCGCGAGGCCGGCAAGCTCCGCCGCCGCGATGCCCTCGAGCACCCGCCCCGGCGAGGAGAAGCCGCCGCTCATGCGGCGGAACACGTCTTCGTCGTGGCTGTCGAGCGAGACCGTGACGCGCGACAGGCCCGCGCGCGCGAGCGGCTCCGCGAGGCGGGCGAGCAGGTGCCCGTTGGTGGTGAGCGCCAGATCCTCCACGCCCGGGATCGCGGCCAGCATCGCCACCAGCTTCGGCAGCTCGGCGCGCAGCAGCGGCTCGCCGCCCGTGAGCCGCAGCTTCCTGGCGCCGAGGCGGACGAAGAGTCCCGCGAGGCGCACGATCTCCTCGAAGCTCAGGATCTCGCCGAACGGCAGGAAGCGGAAGCGCTCGCCGTAGAGCTCGGCGGGCATGCAGTAGGGACAGCGGAAGTTGCAGCGGTCGGTGACGGAGATGCGGACGTCGCGCAGCGGGCGGCCCAGCGTGTCGACGACGGTGCTCTCCACAGACGTCACTCCGTGAAACCCCACTTCTCCTTGTTGGCCTTCACCTGCTCCGGCGTGGGCTTCGGCTTCTCGCCGGTCTCCGGGACCGCGAACTCCTCCTTCGCGTCCTTGATGTTCGCGTTGAGGGCGATGTCGGCCTGGAACACGTCCGGCACGCGCTCGTCCTCGAAGATCGCCTCCCACGGACACTCGGGCTCGCACACGCCGCAGTCGATGCACTCCTCGGGATCGATGTAGAGCTGGTTCGGCCAGGTGTCGCGGTCTTCTCCGGTGTACTCGTAGATGCAGTCGACCGGACACACCTCCACACAGGCTTGGTCCACACAGTCGCGGCAGAGGCTCGTGATCACCCAGGGCATCGTCCCTCCATTCGAGTTCGGGCGGGCACTACATATATCGGGTGAAGCGCGCGGGGGAAATCGCTCGGGCGAATCTTGACTGATCCGTAGACAATCGTACTCTGCCTCGCCAGCCCGACGTCGTCCGAGGAGAACCCCATGGCCCTGTCCGAGAAGACCAAGCAGCGCATCGAGAGCCTGATCGGATCCGATCGGGTGGTGGTGTTCATGAAGGGGAATCGCCGGGCGCCGCAGTGCGGCTTCTCGGCCCAGGTGGTGCAGATCCTCGACGCGCACCTGCCGGCCTACACGACGGTGGACGTGCTCCAGGATGCGGAGATCCGGCAGGGCATCAAGGACTTCACGAACTGGCCGACGATCCCCCAGCTCTACGTGAACGGCGAGTTCGTGGGCGGCTGCGACATCGTCACCGAGCTGTATCAGAGCGGCGAGCTCGAGGGGCTGCTCGGCGCCTCGGGCCGCTAGCTCGGCCCATGTCCGCGGCCCCCGTCGGTCCTGTCGTCGTCGATGTGGGCGACGCCACGTTCGCGCGCGAGGTGCTCGAGCGCTCCGCCGAGCAGCCGGTGATCGTGGATTTCTGGGCGCCCTGGTGCGGCCCCTGTCGCCAGCTCGGTCCCGCGCTCGAGCGCGCCGTCGAAGCGCAGGCCGGGGCGGTTCGCCTCGCCAAGGTGAACGTGGACCAGTCGCCGCAGGTCGCGCGGAAGTTCGGCGTGCAGAGCATCCCGCTCGTGATCGCGTTCAAGGACGGCGCACCCGTGGCGGAGTTCGTGGGCGCGCAGCCGGAGCCCGTGCTGCGCCGCTTCGTGGCGAGCCTGCTGCCGAGCGAGGCGGACCAGCTCGCGAAGGAGGGGCTCGAGCTGCACGCCGGTGGGCACGCCAACGCTGCCGAAGAGCGCCTGCGGGGCGCGCTCGCGAAGGATGCGCGACACCCGACGGCCCTGC
Source organism: uncultured delta proteobacterium (assembly GCA_963716895.1). Classification (GTDB taxonomy): domain Bacteria; phylum Myxococcota_A; class UBA9160; order UBA9160; family UBA6930; genus JBFIYM01. The sequence continues at coordinate 562,136 of CAVQUJ010000005.1, read as the reverse complement.
TCGCGCTCGCGCGCGTCCTCGGCGAGCGCGGCGCGACGAACGAGGCGCTCGAGCTGCTCGAGCGCATCTCGGCGGCGCCGGGCGCGATCGAGCAGGCGGCCGCGAAGCTCGCTGCGGAGCTGCGCACCGCGACGAGTGCCCCCGCCGCCGACCTCGCGGCCCTGCGCGCGCGCGCCGCGGCGGGTCCCGACGACCTTGCGACGCAGCTCGAGCTCGGCCGCGCACTCGCGGCCGCGCGCCGCTACGACGAGGCGCTGCCCGTGCTGCTCGCGGTCGTCGAGCGCGACCGCAGCTTCGCCGACGAGGCGGCTCGCAAGGCGATGCTGGACGTGTTCGGCGTACTCGGCAGCGACCATCCCCTCGTGCCCGAGTATCGCTCGGCGCTCGCGCGCGTCCTGTTCCGCTAGAGCGTTCGTCTCCTAAGCTCCGCGCGTGGCTCGTGGCTTCGTCGTGCACCCGACCTATCGCGTCCGTGGGGGCCTGCCGGTCGTGCAGCTCTACGGTCGCCTCGAAACGGGCGAGGCCTTTCTCGTCGAGGATGACCGCTTCCGCCCCTACTTCTTCGCGCCACGCGGGAGCGAGTCCGCGCTCGCGCACGAGCCGGAGGTGCGCATCGCGCCGACGGAGCTGCGGGATCTCGCGGGGCGCGCGCTCGTGCGCATCGAGACGAACGTGCCGGCGGCGGTGCCGCGCCTGCGCGAGCGCCTCGCGGCGGCCGGGCACGCGGCGCTCGAGGCCGACGTCCGCTTCGCCTACCGCTACCTGATCGACCACGGGATCCGCTCGACCCTCGGGATCCACTCGCGCGGCGTGCTCGGCGACGACGGCCTCGTGCGCTTCACGAACCCCGAGCTCGCGAGCGAGCCCGCGGACGTGGCGCTGCGCACGTTGTCGCTCGACCTCGAGACGACACGGGACGCGGGCCTCATCTTCTCCGCCGCGCTCGCCGGCTGCGGCGTCGAGGAGGTGCACGTCGTGGCGCGGCGCGCCGTGGCCGGCGCCATCGCGCACCCCGAGGAGCCGGCGCTCCTGCAAGCGCTCGTCGGGCGCATCCGCGCTCTCGACCCCGACCTGCTGCTCGGCTGGAACGTGGTGGATTTCGACCTGCGCGTGCTGCTCGCGCGCTGCGAGGCGCACGCCCTGCCCTGTCATCTCGGCCGCGCGCCCGAGGCGCCGCGCCTGCTCGCCGATCCCGGGCCCATGCGGCAGTCGCGCGCGGAGGTGCCGGGCCGCATGGTGCTCGACGGCATCGGCCTGGTGCGCGACGCACTGCGCCTGCCCGACTATCGCCTCGACACCGTCGCGCGCCACGTTCTGGGCCGCGGCAAGCGGATCGACGCCGACGCACCGGACGCCGCGCGCGAGATCCTGCGCATGTGGCGCGAGGATCCCGAGGCGCTCGTGGCCTACAACCTCGAGGACGCCCGCCTCGTGCCCGAGCTCCTCGCGAAGGAGGGGCTGCTCGACCTCGCGCTCGAGCGCAGCCGGCTCTCGGGCATGCAGCTCGATCGCGTGGGCGCGAGCATCGCTTCGTTCGACCTGCTGTATCTCCCCGAGCTGCGCCGCCGCGGCTTCGTGGCGCCCTCCGTCGAGCCCGAGCGCAAGCAGGAGCTGCTCCACGGCGGCACGCTGCTCGAGCCGCGCCCGGGCCTCCACCACGACGTCGCGGTGTTCGACTTCAAGAGCCTGTATCCGAGCCTGATCCGCACCTTCTCGCTCGATCCGCTCGCTCACGCGCGCGCCGGGGACGATGCGATCACCGCGCCGAACGGCGCGCGCTTCTCACGCAGCGAGGCGATCCTGCCGGCGCTGCTGGAGCGCTTCCGGGAGAAGCGCGAGGAGGCGAAGGCGCGCGGCGAACGGCACGCGGACCAGGCCATCAAGATCATGATGAACGCGATGTATGGCGTGCTCGGCGCCGCGTCGTGCCGCTTCTTCGACCCCGACATCTCGAACGCGATCACCGGCTTCGGCCAGCAGATCCTGCACTGGACGCGCGACGCCTTCGAGGCGGCCGGCGTGGCGGTGCTCTATGGCGACACCGACTCCGTGTTCGTGCAGCTGACGGGAGAGGCCGACGCCGAAAGGCTCCGCGCGGCCGTCGAGGCACGCATCGGCGAGCGCATCCGCGAGGCCTACGGCGTGCCGTCGCAGCTCGAGCTCGAGCTCGAGGGCATCTTCGAGCGCCTGCTGCTGCCGCGCGTGCGCGGCGGCCGCACGGGCAGCAAGAAGCGCTACGCGGGCTGGCGGGACGGCCGGCTCGTCGTGGTGGGGCTCGAAGCGGTGCGACGCGACTGGCCCGACGTGGCGCATCGCCTCCAGGAGGGCATGCTGGAGCGCCTCTTCACCGGCCGCGACCCGGCACCCTTCGTGCGCGACGTCGTCGCCGAGCTGCGCTCGGGCGCGCGCGACGCCGAGCTCGTCTACGTGAAGCGGGTGCGCAAGGGTGCGCTCGAGCGCTACGAGGCGAACGCGCCGCACGTCCAGGCCGCCCGCAAGGCGGGCCGCGTGCCCGGCGGCGTGATCCGCTACGTGATCACGCGCACCGGCCCCGAGCCGGCGCTGCCCGGCCGCGAGCTGCCGCGCGCCATCGACCACACGCACTACGTCGACAAGGTGCTGCGCCCCGTCGCCGACGCGATCCTCGAAGTGCTCGGCAGCTCCTTCGACGAGGCGCTCGGGGCGCCGGTCCAGCTCCCGCTGCTCTGAGCGGCGCCTAGCTTTCCGTCACCAGCTCCAGCACCGACGCCTCGCCGGGCACCCCGATGCGCAGCGGGAAGCCGTAGAAGCCGGTGCCGCGGTGCACGTAGAGCCGGCCCTTGCCGTGGCCGAACAGGCCGTGGTCCGGCCACTGCGTGCGCGACAGCACGGTCCAGTCGAGGCCGAGCGAGACCAGGCCGATCTGCCCGCCGTGCGTGTGCCCGGAGAGCGTGAGATCGACCTCGCCCTTCGGCACGTCGTGGAAGTTCCGCGGGTCGTGGAGCAGCAGCAGGCGCAGGTGGCCGAAGCGGCGGGGGAAGCGGGCGAGCAGACCCTGGAGCTGCTCCTTGCGTTGCTCGCGGTACCAATCCGCCCCGACGATCTGGACCGGGCCGACGGGCGTCTCGATCAGCGCCTCGTCGTCCACCAGCAGGCGCACCCCGTTCGCGGCGAGGGCGCCCGCCACCTCTTCGGGTGCCTCGTGGTCGTGGTTGCCGAAGATCGCGAAGGAGCGTCCCGCCGCGCGCTTCACCGGGGCGAGCGCCTCGGCCAGCGCGCCCGGCGTGCCGTTCCCCTCCATGGTCAGGAAGTCGCCGGTGAGGAGCACCAGGTCGGGCTCGTGGTCGAGGAGCTCTTCGAGCCGGCGCTGGAGGCGACGAATGGGCGCCCACGACCCGAGGTGCGGATCGGTGATCTGCACGATGCGCAGCGGCCGCCCGGGCACGGGGTGCGCTTCGCCCCAGCCGCGCCGCTCCACCGGGAGCCGCGTCAACGACTCTGGCTCCGCGCCGCCGAGCGCGACCCGCACGATCTCGCGGCGCGGGCGGAGGGAGGTGGCGACCGAGAGGCCGATCACCGCGATCGGGACCAGATCCAGCCAGTGGAGCGCCGAGAGCACGCCGCCGGCGTCGAACGCCCAGAAGCCGAGCCGCACGGGGAAGAGCGCCAGGAGGAACGGGAGCGACAGGGCGCCGAGGGCCACGAAGGCCTGCGCCGGCACGCTCACCGCCCAGCGGAAGGCGCGCGTGCGGAGCCGCGCGCGCACCAGCGAGGCAAAGTGGATGCCCGTCACGGCCAGCGCATACGCGAAGACCCAGCCGATCGCCGGGCCGAGCCACGGGCCGGCCCAGGCCTGGAGGCGCATGCCGAGCACGACGCCAGCCGGGAAGGAGAGCGCGAGCACCACCGCCGCGAAGATCCCGTAGGTGCGTCCCCTCGCATGGGCTGCCCAGAGCGGGATGCCGACGCCCACGCCGAGCGCGAGCGCAGGCAGCAACCAGGCGGGAGGTGAGGTGGGGCTCATGGCGGACGCGAGAGGATAGGAAGTACGTGTCGGCCGTCACGGATCCGCCCGGGCTCTTGGAGGTAGGCTCCGGTTGCGCCCGAACACGAGGCCCCCCCCATGGCCACCGCACCCTACCTGTCGAGTTCGACGCCCACACGCGAGGTGCGCTTCCGCTTCGGAACCCGCACCGCGCTCCTGGCCGGCATCGACCGCGCGCGCCACGAGCCCTGGGTGGCGGCGCTGCGCGTCGATCGCTTCCGCCGCGAGCTCGTGGTCGAGCTCGCGGGCGGCTTCGGTGCGAGGCCGCCGCTCGCGGTCATCGAAGGCGGAGCGAACCGCTAGCAAGCGGCGTTTCGCGCCGCGCGCAGTGAGCCCACGCGAGGCTTTGCCTCGCGTGGGGCGAACGGAGTCACGACAGCGGGCGCTCGCTAGCCTCGGGCGATGACTGCGCCCGACCCGGCCCGGGTCCACGCCTACCTCGTCGAGCTGCAAGCGCGCATCTGCGCCGCGCTCGAAGCCGAGGATGGTGGCGCGCGCTTCACGGGCGAGAGCTTCGCCGATCCCGGCGGCACGCTCGCCGCGCCGCGCGTGCTCGAGGGCGGGGCGCGCATCGAGAAGGCGGCGGTGAACTTCACGCACGGCCGCGGCGCGCGGCTGCCGGCGCCGGCCACCGCGGCGCGGCCCGAGCTCGCCGGTGCGGCCTTCGAGGCGGTCTCGCTCTCGCTGATCGTGCACCCGCGGAATCCGTACGTCCCCACCACGCACATGAACCTGCGGCTCTTCACGGCGACACCCGCCGGTCGCGCGCCCGTCTGGTGGTTCGGCGGCGGCTTCGATCTCACGCCGTACTACGGCTTCGACGAAGACTGCGTGCACTGGCACGAGCACGCACGCGCCGCATGCGCGCCGCTCGGCCGCGGCGCCTACGCGCGCTTCAAGAAGGAGTGCGACGCCTACTTCTTCCTGAAGCACCGCGGCGAGCCGCGCGGCATCGGCGGCACGTTCTTCGACGACCTCGCCGAGCCCGACTTCGAGACGGTCTTCGCATTCGTGCGCAGCCACGGCGAGCACTTCCTCGCCGGCTATCTGCCGATCGTGTCGCGCCGCAAGAGCACGCCGTATGGCGAACGCGAGCGCGACTTCCAGCTCTGGCGGCGCGGGCGCTACGTCGAGTTCAACCTGATCTACGACCGCGGCACGAAGTACGGCATCGAGTCGGGCCGGCGCATCGAGAGCGTCCTGGCGTCGATGCCACCCGAGGTGCGCTGGCGCTACGACTGGCGCCCCGAGCCGGGCTCGCCCGAGGCGCGCCTGTTCGAGCGCTATCTCGTGCCGCGCGACTGGGTGGACGTGGAGGGTTGAGGGGCGTGGCCGGGCGTTCGCACTCGAGCCCGGGCATCCACGGCGGGAGCCCGCTGCGTCGTCCGCGTGGAGCGCGCCCTGGCACGACGGGTGCAGTGGCCGCCACCATGGCACGCCGCTGGACGATCCGCGCGAAGACGGCCTCCACCTTCCCGCCGCCTGGGCTGTTCGCGAAGGACGCCGCGACGATCGCGCGCGTGATGGCCACGAAGAAAGTCAGCCCGAAGGGCCTCGGCTCGGCGATCCGGATGGTCCAGTACTTCATCAACCGCGCGGGAGCGAACCTGCCGGCGCGGCGACGCCGCGACCTCGAGCGCGCGAAGCGCATCCTCCAGGCGCGGCACGCCGGGCGGAAGGAGACGCGGCGGTGATCCGCAAGCTGCCGTCCGGCCGCTATCGCCTCTACTCGCGCAAGAAGAACCCGAAGACGGGCAAGCGCCGCAACCTCGGAACCTTCGACACGCGCGAGCAGGCACTGCGACACGAGCGCGCCGTCCAGTTCTTCAAGCGACGGGGCTGAGCTCAGGCCTTCAGCTCGATCAGGATCTCGCGGAAGCGCACGGTCGAGCGGTTGACCGCCGTCTCACGTGCGCCCGGCGGCACGAAGAAGACCCTGCCCGGCTCGACGGGCAGGTGGAGCGTCCGCCCGTTCTCGAAGTCCGCGTCGATCGACTCGCCCTCCAGGATGCAGAGCACATAGGGCAGCGTGTGCTCGTGGAAGTCCGACGCCTCGCCGGGCGCGAGCTCCATCCGCCAGACGCGCACGCGCTCGTTCTCGAAGAGCAGATGGTTCGCGACCTGGCCAAGGGGACGGGCGGGCATGCTCAGCCCCGCAGCCGTGCGCGGATCACGCGCGCGGCGAGCCAGAGGAGCAGCGTCGTGAACGCGGCCATGTACGCGAAATCCCAGAGGAGGACCCACGAGAACTCGCCGTTGAAGGCGTGGCGCATCAGCCGCACGGGATGCAGCAGCGGCAGGGCCTCCGCCACCGGATACCAGGCCGGCGAGAGGCGCTCCTTCAGCGGGAAGAAGACGTCGGAGAACAGGAACAGCGGGGTCAGGAACAGCGTGAAGTAGAAGCTGAACAGCTCGATGGTCGGGATGCGCAGCGAGAACGCGATGCCGAGCGCCGCGAAGAGCAGCCCGGCGAGCGGCACGAGCGGCAGGGCCAGCAGCGCGTGCAGCGGCGTCACGAGCCCCCAGCCCGCGATCACGATCAGGAACGCGCCGCCGTAGATGCTGGCGCGCGTCACGGCCCAGAGCACTTCGCCCGCGAGCACGTCTTCGGGCTGGATGGGCGTGGTGAGCATCGACTCGTACGTCTTCTCGAAGTTGAGCCGCACGAACGCGTTGTAGGTGACCTCGAAGCTGGCGCCGTTCATGGCGGCCACGGCCACCAGCCCCGGCGCGAGGAAGGCGAGATAGGAGGTGCCGCCCATCTCGCTGATGTAGGCGCCGACGCCGACGCCCATCGAGACCAGGTAGAGCAGCGGCTCGAAGAAGTTCGGCAGGATGTTGAGCGCCCACGAGCGGCGGTACATCGCGAAGTTCCGCCACCAGACCGAAAGCGCGTGGCGCGGCGAGACGGTCATGCGCCGGCCTCGAGCTTGGTGCCGGTGAGCGCGAGGAAGACGTCCTCGAGATTCGTCGGGCGGATCGCGACGAGCTGCGCCTCGGGCTCGGCGCGGCGCACGGCTTCGAGCAGCGCGGTCGCGTCCTTGGCGTAGAGCATCAGGTGCGCGCCCGAGCGCAGCGCGCGCACGCCGGAGAGGCGTTCGAGCACGGCGACGTGGCGGCCCGGCGGCAGCTCGACCTCGAGCGCCTCGGGCGCCAGCACGTCACGGATCAGCTCGGACGGCGCGCCGCGCGCCACCACCTTGCCCTGGTCCATCACCACCAGGTCGTCGCACAGGCGCTCGGCTTCCTCCATGTAGTGCGTCGTGAGCAACACGGTGGTGCCGGCGCGGCGCAGCTCGCGCACCCGGTTCCAGAGCGCGAGCCGCACGGCGGGGTCGAGGCCGGTGGTGGGCTCGTCGAGGATCAGGAGCTCCGGCCCGTTCATCAGCGAGAGCGCGATGGCGAGGCGGCGCTGGAAGCCGCCGGACAGCGCCTTCACGGGCAGGTGCGCGTGGGAGCGCAGGTCGAGGAAGTCGAGCAGCCCTTCGATCCGATCCTCGATCGCGTCGGCCGGGATCAGGTGGTAGCGGCCGAACACGCGCAGGTTCTCGACCGGCGAGAGCACTTCGATCAGCGCGTTCTCCTGGAGCGTCACGCCGAGCCGCGCGCGGATCTCGCGCGTATGCGTGGTGATGTCCTGATCGAAGACGAGGACGCGGCCGGCGCTCGGCGGAGTGACGCCGTAGATCATCTTCAGCGCGGTCGTCTTGCCCGCGCCGTTCGGACCGAGCAGCCCGAAGCACTGGCCCTTCTCGACGGCGAGGTCGAGGCCGTCCACGGCGAGCTTCGCCCCGAAGCGCTTCGATACCTGCTCGCAGCGGACGATCACGCGCCGGAGCTTAGCTCCACACGAAGGTCGTCTCGATCTTCACGTCGGGGTGGAGGCTCTGGTGGACGGGGCAGGTGTACGCGGCGCGCTCGAGCGGCTTGCGCGCGTCCTCGGGGATGCCGGCCGGTAGCTCGAAGCGCAGCCCCAGCCGGCCCACGCGGCGCACCGGGTCGGCCACCATCTCCTTGTCCACCGAGACGCGCGCGCCCGCGAGCTCCCAGCCTTTGCGCCGCGCCAGGATGCCCATCACCGTGAGCATGCAGGTGCCGAGCGCGGTGGCGAGCAGGTCGGTGGGCGAGAAGCTCTCGCCCTTCCCCTCGTTGTCCTTCGGCGCGTCGGTCTCGAGCACCGCGCCCGACGGTCCGTGCCGCGCGCTCGTGTGCAGCTCGCCCTCGTACTGGACCTCGATGCGAACGCTCACGTCTTCCTCCCGAGGCAGCCGTTCATCGCCTCGACGAGCGCGATGGCGCGGTCGTCGAGCAGGATGCGCGGGCCCATGCGGTTCATCACGTAGCCGAAGCCGAGCCGCTGCTCGGGATCGGCGAAGCCGAGCGAGCCGCCCGCGCCGGGATGCCCGAACGCCCCTCTGCCGAGGCAGCGCCCGCCCTCGTGCGACTCCTGGCGCAGCATGAAGCCGAGCCCGAAGCGGGTCGGCACGCCGAGGACGAGATCGGGGCCGTGCGACTGCTCGCCGCGGCAGCGCTCGATCGCCGCGCGCGAGATCACCGAGCCGTCGCCCAGTGCCGCGCGCCCGTAGAGCGTCGCCAGGGCGCGCGCCGTGCCGTGGCCGTTCGCGCCGGGGATCTCGGCGCTGCGCCAGGCCGGCACGTTCGGACCCAGCACCATGCTCGGCGGATTCATGAACGCGCGCGCCGTCACGCCCTCGGGCTCCGCGAGTGAGCGCGCGAAGAGCTGCGCCGATTCGCCGGTCGGATCGGGCGGCAGGGTCGACAGGATGTCGGCCACGCGCACGTGCTCGCGCTCCGCGAGGCCGATGTGGAAGTCGAGGCCGAGCGGCTTCGCGAAAGTGTCGCGCACGTAGGTGCCGAGGCTCTTGCCCGCGATGCGGCGCACCACCTCGCCCACCAGCCAGCCGAACGTCACCGCGTGATAGCCGTGCGCGCTGCCCGGCGTCCACCACGGCGCCTCGGCCGCGAGCGCCGCCGTCATCGCCTCCCAGTCGTAGAGCGCCTCGTTCGGCAGCAGCTTCCGCACCGCAGCGAGCCCCGCGCGGTGCGAGAGCAGGAAGCGCACGGGCAGCGCGCCCTTCCCCTCCTGAGCGAACTCGGGCCAGTACTTCGCCACGGGCGCGTCGAGCTCGAGCTTGCCCTCGTCCACGAGCCGATGCGCCGCGAGCGCCGTAACGCCCTTCGTCGTCGAGTAGACGTTCACGAGCGTGTCGCGCTGCCAGGGCTGCGTGCGCGCGAGGTCCTTGTGCCCGGCCCAGAGATCGACGACCAGCTCGCCCTCGAGCGCGATCGCCACGCCCGCGCCGATCTCGTCTCGCTCGCGGAAATTCCTCGCAAAGGCCTCGCGCACGGGCGCGAAGCGCGGGTCGCAGACGCCGTGGATCTCCACCTCGCTAGGCATGCAGCTTCTCCCAGCTCGACGGCCAGTGCGGATGCCACGGCCGCTCGCGCTCGAAGGCAAGCGCGGCGCGCAGCACGAGGTCGTCGCGGTGGCGCGGGCCCACGACCTGGAGCCCGACCGGCAGCCCGTGCCGCGAGAGCCCCGCGCGCACGGTCGCCGCCGGATGCCACGACCAGTTGAACGGGATCGTGAACGCGGCGACGCCGGCCGGCCGCTGGCGCCGGCCCTCCGTCTCGCGCGGGAACGGCCCCTTCGCGGGGGGCGGATCGTAGGGCACCGTCGGCGTGAGCAGGAAGTCCACCTGCTCGAACAGCGCCGCGCACCAGTCGTTCAGCTGCGCGCGCTTCCGCGCCATCTCGCCCCACGCGCGCGCGTCGATCTTCTCTGCCAGCTCGAGCCCCGCGAGCAGCGAGCGCCCGAGCTCGTCCTTCCGCTCGGGCAGGAACGCCGAGAGGTGCGCGCGCAGCTCGAAGCTGCCGAGCAGCCCCCATTCCCGTCCGAGCTCGGGCGGGCCGCCCGCGATCGGCACGAGCCGATGGCCGAGCTTCTCGAACGCCTGCGCCGCGTCCTCGGCGACGGCCGCGACGTCGGACTGCACCACCGCGTAGCCGAGGTCGGGCGACCAGCCGAAGCGCGTGTCCGCCGGCAGCGCCTCGGCGAGCGCCGCGAGGTACGAGAGGCCGGGAGCCGGCAGCGAGTTCGGGTCGCCCGGCGAGGGGCCCGCGGTGAGGTCGAGCACGAGCGCCGCGTCGGCGACGGTCTTGGTGAGCGGCCCCGACACGGACTTGTCGTCGAAGTCCCAGTGCTCGAGCGGGTCGCGCGGCACGCGCCCGTACGAGGTCTTGAGACCGAACGCGCCGACGAAGCTTGCCGGGATGCGGATCGAGCCGCCGCCGTCGCTGGCGGTGACGAGCGGACACACGTTCGCGGCGAGCGCCGCGGCCGAGCCGCCCGACGAGCCGCCGGGCGTCAGCGCCAGATCCCACGGCGAGCGCGTCACGCCGTACACCAGGTTCTTCGTGATCGCCGTGGAGCCGAATTCGGGCGCGTTCGTCTTGCCGACCACGATCGCGCCGGCCGCGGCGAGCCGCTCGACCTGCGTGGTGTCGCGCGTCGAGACGCGGTCCTTGAAGAGCAGGCTGCCCTGCGTGTTCGGGAGGCCGGTCGCATCCTCGAGATCCTTCACGCCGAGCGGGATGCCCTCGAGCGCCCGCGCCTCGCCGCGGGCGATGCGCGCCTCGGCGGCCCGCGCCGCGGCGAGCAGCTTCTCGCGCGGGTGCAGCGCGACGAACGCGTTGAGGTCGCCGTTCGTGGCGTCGATGCGCGCGAGCACCGCCTCCATCAGCTCGACGGGAGAAGCGCGCCGCGCACGCAGGCGCTCGCAGAGGTCGGTGAGCGAAAGCTCCAGCAGCCCGTTCATTTCAGCTCCCGTCGATAAGCCACGTAGTTGGCGCAGAGCTTCGCACCGAGCCCTTCGCCGGTGCGCCGCGACGGCCAGTTGTGGTCGAGCACCAGCGTGTAGGAGAGGTGCGTCCAGCCGCGGCGCGCCAGCTCCAGGTATCCGTACGCAGCCATCGCGTAGTTCACGCCGCGGCCGCGCGCGGGCTGGCGCACGCCGATCGCGAGCACGTTCAGGTGCTCCGACGGGCGGAGCGCGCGGCCCGGGGCGAGCGTCGCGTGCGACGGATCGTCGGGCATCACGAAGCAGAAGCCGACGGGCTTGCCGCGTTCGAGCGCGAACACGGAGGTGTCGAGCGCGCCGCCGTCGAACAGGAACAGCGCGACGATCTCGGGCGAGAGCGGGCACCAGCCCCAGTGGCTCGCGAAGGTCGCGTTCCAGAGCTCGCACAGCGTGGCGGCGCGCTCCTCGCTCGGCAGCTCGCGGAGCGGAACGATCTCGAATCCCTGCCGGCGCGCCGCTTCGAGCGCGCCCTGCCAGCGCTCCACCAGCTCGGGCGTCACTTCGAGCGTGTGGTCGACGAAGCCCTGCTCCGTCACGAAGCCCGCCTGCTTGATCAGCACGTGATACTCGGGCGGGTTCTGGCGCATCATGCTCGGCGGGAGCGCGTCGTAGGCGTCGGTGGTGTACGGCGAGTCGAGCAGGCCGAAGCCGTTGCGCGCGGCGTGCATGCCGCGCTGCGCCAGCCACTCGCACGCGGCGTCGAGCACGGCGCGCGCGCCCTCGCGCGCGTGCGGCAGCGCCTCGAACAGGAGGATGTGGCCGACGCGCTCGTTCCAGTGCCGGAGATACGGGTGATCGACCGTCGCGCACGCGCGCGCCACCACCTCGCCGCCTTCGCGCGCCACGAAGGGCTGGATCTCGCGCTCCTTGGTGAGCGGCGTCTGGCCGAGCAGCATCGGCAGATGGAGCGGAGAGGCCGGCCAGCGCGCGGAGCGCGTGGCGTAGGCGCGTTCGTGGAGGGCAACGAACTCCGCGAGCGCAGCTTCACCCTCGGCCTTCTCGATGCGAACGACCATCGCCGGATGCTAGTGCAAGCGGCGCGTTTCGCGCCGCGCGCAGCGAGCCCACGGCCTCGCGTGGGGCGAACGGAGCCATGACGGCGAGGTATGCTGCGGCGATGCACCTTCAATAGCCCGGCCGCGCAGGAACGACGGCCGATCGAGCTGGGAGGAAGCACCATGATCCGAGGCAGCTGCCTGTGCGGCGCCGTGGCGTTCGAGATCGACGGGCGCGTGACACCCATCCAGCTCTGCCACGCGCGGCGCTGCCAGAAGGCCACGGGCTCGGCGTTCTCGCCGGAGCTCGCGGCGCGCGCCGAACGCCTGCGCTGGCTGCGCGGCGAGGAGAACCTCGTGCACTACGAGGCGCCGCTGCTGCGCGAGCCGCCCCCCATGCGCCGCGCCTTCTGCCGCACGTGCGGCTCGCCGCTGCCCGTGCTCCAGCCCGAGAGCGGCTTCTGGGTCCTCCTCGCCGGCGTGCTCGACGACGACCCCGGCACACGTCCGTTCCAGCACATCTTCACGAGCCAGCTGGCGGCGTGGGACGAGCTGACCGACGCGCTCCCGAAGTTCCCCGAACGCCCGCCGCCGGAGCAGCGGCTGCAGCCGCGCAGGCGCTAGGTTCCGGCCACCCCGGAAGGTCCCTGAGGCATGCAGGTGAGCTACCGCATCGAGATTGAGCAGGAGACCGACGGCCGCTTCCTCGCGGAAGTCCAGGAGCTGCCGGGTGTGATGGCGTACGGCGCGACGGCGGAGGACGCCCTCGCACATGTTCAGGCGCTGGCCCTACGCGTCCTGGCGGATCGGTTGGAGCACGGTGAGGGCCCGCGCGGCCCCGTCAGCGTCAGCTTCGAGACCTTCGCCGCCGCATGACTCGCTGGCGTGCCGCAAAGGCCGCCCGCGTCCGCGCAGCTCTTCATCGAATCGGTTGGGAGACGAAGCGAGAGGGCAAGGGCTCGCATGCCGTGTTCGCGCGAGAGGGCTGGCCGGATTTCGTCTGGGCGTTTCACGATCGGGCCGAGATCGGTCCGAAGATGCTGGCACGGATTGCGCGGCGCACCGGGCTGGAGCCTGGCGATCTGTAGCGCCCGATTCGGTACGGTCCGCTGCGCGACGAAGGAGGGGGGAGGATGAGCCAGTCCGACGACGAGATGCGCCGCGAGCTCGAGCGGCTCAAGGCGGAGAACGAGGCGCTCAAGGCGAAGGAGCGGCGCGGCACGCGCCTCCAGGTGAGCGAGAAGGGCGGCGTGTCGCTCTACGGCATGCGGCGCTTCCCGATCACGTTCTACAAGGAGGAGTGGGAGCGCATCCTCGCCATGGCCGACGAGATCCGCGCGTTCATGCGCGAGAACGAGAGCAAGCTCAAGACGAAGAGCCGCGAGGAGTAGCGGGAGGGCGAGCCGGTGAGCGAGGAGCGGGCGGAGGAGAGCGAGCGCGGTGTCCCGGCCGCTTCCTTCCGGCGGCGGCTCGCCGCGGCGCTCCCGATCCGCGAGTGGCTGCCCGGCTACGGCAGCGACTCCGCGCGCGCCGACGCGGTCGCCGGCCTCACGCTCGCCGCGTACGCCATCCCGGTCTCGCTCGCCTACGCGACGATCGCAGGGCTGCCGCCCGAACGCGGCCTCTACGGCTACCTGTTCGCCGCGGTCTACTGCCTGTTCGGCACCTCGCGCCAGCTCGCGCTCGGGCCGACCTCGGCGATCTCGCTCGTGATCGGCGGCGTGATCGCGCAGCAGGCCGCGGGCAACCCGAGCCACGCGGCCGCGATCGGCTCGCTCGCCGCGCTGCTCGCTGGTGGCATCGCGATCGTCGCGTGGGTGCTGCGCATGGGCTCGATCGTGAACTTCATCTCGGAGACCGTGCTGACCGGCTTCAAGGTCGGCGCGGCGCTCGTGATCGCGTCGACCCAGCTGCCGAAGCTGTTCGGCCTCGCCGCGCACGGCGATGGCTTCTTCGGGCGGATGGCGGGCCTCGTCGGCGACCTGCCCGCGACGAACCTCTGGGCCCTCGCCGTCGGCGGCGGCGCGTTCGCCTTGATCCTGCTGGGCGAGCGCTTCCTGCCGAACCGGCCGATCGCGCTCATCGTGGTGGCGCTCTCGATCGTGCTGATGTCGCTCACCGACCTCGACGCCCGGGGCGTGCGCGTGGTGGGCGAACTGCCCGGCGGGCTGCCGCTGCCGTCGCTGCCCGGCATCCGGGCGAGGGAGGTGGACGGGCTCCTGCTCGCGGCGTTCGCGTGCTTCCTGCTCGCCTACGTCGAGGGCAGCTCCACGGCGCGCACCTTCGCGCTCCGGCACCGCCAGCGGGTCGACCCCGACCAGGAGCTGCTCGCACTCGGCGTCGCGAACCTCGCGGCGGGGCTCGGCCACGGCTACCCGATCGCCGGCGGCATGTCGCAGTCCGCGGTGAACGAAGCCGCGGGTGCGCGGACACCGGTCGCGCTCGTGGTCACGTCGCTCGTGATCGTCGGCGTGCTGCTATTCGCGACCGGGCTCACGAAGCATCTGCCCGAGCCGCTGCTCGCGGCCATCGTGCTCGGAGCGGTGCGCGGCCTCTTCGATCCGGCCGAGCTGCGGTATCTCTGGCGCGCGAGCCGCACCGAGTTCCGCGTCGCGCTGGTCGCCGTGCTGGGCGTGCTCACGCTCGGCGTGCTGCGCGGCGTGCTCGTCGCCGCGGCCTTGTCGCTGATCACGCTGATCCGGCGCGCGGAGCGTCCGCCCATGGCCGTGCTCGGACGCCTCCCGGGCACGGACCGCTTCCGCAATGTGGAGAACCACCCCGAGGCGGAGACGGTGCCGGGCGTGCTCGTCTTCCGCGTGGAGGGGGCGCTCCTCTACTTCAACGCGGAGAGCGTGCGGGCCGAGCTTCTCCGTCGCATCCAGGAGGCTCCCGCCCCGTTGCGCCTCGTGGTCTTCGATCTCGGCGCCACGCCCCTCGTGGACCTCGCTGGCGCGCGACTGCTGGCGAGCCTGCACGGCGAGCTCGCCGCGAGTGGCGCGCGTCTCGCGCTGGCGGAGGCGCGCCGCGGCGTGCGCGACGCGCTGCGCGCCGCCGAGCTCGAGTCGAAGCTCGGCGCGCTCGATCACCGCCGCAGCGTCGCGGACGTCCTCGCGAGCGCGAGCTAGGCCGCCCGCGGCCCCCGCACCAGCTTGCCCGGCAGCTCGCCCGTGCTCTCGCCGTTCTCGAACGTGACCGCGCCCGAGAGCACCGTCGCCTGGTACCCGGTCGCGCGCTGGAGCAGGCGCTTCCCGCCCGCGGGCAGGTCGTAGACGATCTCCGGAGGGCGCATGCCGAGGCGCTCGAGCTCGATCAGATTGAGGTCGGCCTTGAGCCCCGGCGCGATGCGGCCGCGGTCGTGGAGGCCGACCAGCGCGGCGGTGTCGGCCGTCTGGCCCTTCACGAGCTGCGCGACCGGGATGCGCTCGCCGCGCGTGCGGCCACGGCCCCAGTACGCGAGCAGGTAGGTCGGGAAGCTGCCGTCGCAGATCATTCCGCAGTGCGCGCCGGCGTCGCCGAGCCCCGGCACGGTGTTCGGGTCGAGCAGCATCTCGCGCACGGCGTCGAGGCTGAAGGCGCTGTAGTTCAGGAACGGGCCGGTAGAGCAGCGCGTGCCCGTCGCGCTCGAGCAGCAGGTCGTAGACGCGCTCCTCGGGCGAGACGCCGAGCCGCGCGGCTTCGGCGGCGATGCTCTTCTCCTTCGGCGGCTCGTAGTCGGGCGGGTCGCCGAGCACGAAGAGGCGTTCGAACTGCCAGACCAGCATGGCGAGCGCGGGCGACGGCTTCTCTTCGAGCAGGCGCCGCTTCAGCGCGGGGTCGCGCAGCCGCGCCACCTTCGCGGCGAGCGGAAGCGCCGCGAGCTCGCGAAAGCTCGGGTGGCTCGAGAAGGGATGCACGGAGGCCTCGAGCCCGAGCAGCAGGCCGATCGCCCGCGCGGCCACCTGCGCCTTCATCGGCAGACCGGCCGCGTTCGCCGCGCCGATCGCGGCGAGCATCGTGCGCCACGCTTCGGGCGAGGCGTCGTTCTGCCCGATCGAGATCGACATCGGCCGGCCCGACTGGCGCACCATCTCGCGGAACAGCTCCCACTCGTGCTCGCGGCCGGCGAAGTCCGACACGACCTCGAACACGCCCTGCCCCGCCTCGCCGAAGATGCGGCTGATGCCGAGCAGCTCCTCGGCGCCGGCCGTGAGGCTCGGCGTGAAGCGGCCGTCGCTCGCGCGATGGTTCTTGGTGCGCGAGGTGGTGAAGCCGAGGGCGCCGGCGCGCACGGCGTCGCGCACGAGGCGCCCCATGGTGTCGATCTCGGCGGCGCTCGGCGCCTGCTCGTGATCCGCGCCGCGCTCGCCCATCACGTAGAAGCGCAGCGCCGCGTGCGGCACCTGCGCGCCGACGTCCACCGCGTACGAGCGGCGTGCGATCGCGTCGAGATACTCGGGGAAGCTCTCCCACTCCCCCCACGCGATGCCTTCCGCGAGCGCGGTGCCGGGGATGTCCTCGACGCCCTCCATGAGCTTGATCAGGTAGGGGTGCGCACCCGGTCGCACCGGCGCGAAGCCGACGCCGCAGTTGCCCATCACCACGGTGGTGACGCCGTGCCAGCACGACGGCGAGAGCTGGGAGTCCCACGTGACCTGGCCGTCGTAGTGCGTGTGCACGTCCACGAAGCCGGGCGTCACGAGCAGACCGTTCGCGTCGAGCGTGCGGCGGGCGGGCTCGTCTACGCGGCCGACCGCAACGATGCGCCCGTCCCGGACGCCGACGTCACCCGTCACGGGCTCGCCGCCGCTGCCGTCTACGATGGTGCCGCCGCGAACCACGAGGTCGAGCATCGGGGTGCCTCCCGTCCGGCTATGCTGCCCCTCCGCTGGCCGGAGGGCAAACCGTGACCTCCGCTGGCCGGAGGGTTCACGGGATGGATGGCTACGAGAGCTACGACGCGCTCGGCCTCGCCGAGCTGGTGAAGACGGGCGAGGCGACGCCGACGGCGCTGCTCGACGCCGCGATCGAGCGGCTCGAGAAGCGGAACCCGGCGCTCAACGCGGTCGTGATCCCGATGCTCGATCACGCGCGCCGCGCGCTTGCCGCAGGCCTGCCGGACGGCCCGTTCCGCGGCGTGCCGTTCCTGCTGAAGGACCTGCACGCTTCCGTGCCGGGCGTGCGGACCACGTACGGCTCGAAGCTCTTCGCGGACAACGTGCCCAGCTTCGAGAGCGAGATCGTCGCGCGCTTCCGGCGCGCCGGGCTCGTCACGTTCGGCAAGACGCACTCGCCGGAGTTCGGCCTCACCACCACGTCGGAGTCGCGGCTGTTCGGCCAGACCAGGAACCCGTGGCATCCCGAGCGCGGCGCCGGCGGCTCGTCGGGCGGCTCGGCGGCGGCCGTGGCGGCCGGCATCGTGCCCGCGGCGCACGCGACCGACGGCGGGGGCTCGATCCGCGTGCCGGCCTCGTGCTGCGGCGTGTTCGGGCTGAAGCCCACGCGCGGCCGCGTGCCCGCCGGCCCCGACGCGGGCGAGGGCTGGAGCG
The DNA here is from genome assembly GCA_963716895.1 of uncultured delta proteobacterium. Classification (GTDB taxonomy): domain Bacteria; phylum Myxococcota_A; class UBA9160; order UBA9160; family UBA6930; genus JBFIYM01. The sequence continues at coordinate 544,711 of CAVQUJ010000005.1, read as the reverse complement.
GCATGAGCGCGCAGGGCGTGGTCTCGCGCTCCGTGCGCGACAGCGCGGCGCTGCTCGACGCCATCCACGGCCCCGACCTCGGCGCCCCCTACGCGGCGCAACCGCCGGCGCGGCCCTTTCTGTCCGAGGTCGGGGCGAAAGCCGGCCCGCTCCGCATCGCGCTCCAGACCAGCACTTGGAACGGCGCGCCCACGCATCCGAGCTGCGTCGCCGCGGCCGAGGACGCCGCGAAGCTCTGCGCCTCGCTCGGCCATCACGTCGAGGAGGCGCGCTTCGAGCTCGACCTCGAGCCCTTCCGCGAGGCCACCGGCGTGATCATCGGCGCGAGCACGCGCGCCACGATGGAGGACCGCGCCCGCGCGCTCGGCCGCCCGCTGGTGCCCGACGACGTCGAACCGGGCACGTGGCTCGTGTCGAGCATCGGCGCCTCGAAGGACGCGCTCGCCTACGTGCGCGCGCTGCGCACGATCCACCGCCTCGGGCGCGAGCTCGCGCGCTTCCTCGAGCGCTACGACGTGCTGCTCACGCCCACGCTCGCGGTGCCGCCGGTCGCGCTCGGCGTGCTGTCACTCTCGAACCCGAACCCGGGCGAGTCGGTGCGCACGCTGTTCCAGACCGTCGGCTTCACCCAGCTTGCGAACGCCACGGGAAATCCCGCGATGTCGGTGCCGCTCTTCTGGGATGCGGACGGGCTGCCGATCGGAAGCCACTTCATCGGACGCATGGACGACGAGGCGACGCTGTTCCGCCTGGCCGCGCAGCTCGAGCAGGCGCGGCCGTGGTTCGAGCGAAGGCCGCCGCTCTGAGCCGCGCTGGTGTCACTTCGCTTTGAGGCGAAGCCATTCGACCGGGCCGTACTTCCGTTCCAGGTCGCGCAGACACACGACGCCGCGAGCGGTGACGAGTTGGCAGCCCGCTGGAGCCCCATACTCCGTGGGCGGCTTCGGATCGTAGAGGGCGACGAACTCCCGCCACCACGCCACGTCGCCCGCCCGAGGTGAATTTCCGGGCGACGGCACGAAGCTCGGCAACGTGGGCAGACTGCGCGCGGGGACATACGCGTAGGGGAGGCCCGCCTCCTGGTACATGAACCAGACGTACCGCGCTCCATCGACGTCCTCCTCGGCGGTGAAGGGGAAGGTCCGTTCGGGCGGTCGGACCGGATGCGGTGCGTCGAGGGAGACGACCGCGAACAGCAAGGCGAGCAGCGCCTTCAGGCGCCGCTCTCCGCTCGCCGCCCCCGCCCTGCGGCACGCTCTGCAGGGCGATCACGCCGAGCCGTGTCTTCTGCCCGAACGCGCCGCGATCGAGCAGCTCGATCAGCTCCTCGAGCTTCACGCTCTCGCAGATGCCGAAGCCCTGGAGCTCGTCGCAGCCGAGGCGCTTCAGCACCTCGGCCTGGCCGTCGACGTCCACGCCCTCGGCCACCACGCGCATCTCGAGCGAGTGCGCGAGGCCGATCACGGCGCGCGCGACGCGCTCCGCCGCCGGGTCGGAGTCCACCTCGCGCACGATCGAGCGGTCGATCTTCAGCACGTCGATCGGGAAGCGCGCGACGTAGGAGAGGGACGAGTAGCCGGTGCCGAAATCGTCGAGCGCGATGCGCACGCCGATGCCGCGCAGGTCGCGGAAGGCGACGTCGGGGTCGTTCGAGCCCTCGAGCACGAGGCTCTCGGTGATCTCGAGCTCGAGCCGCTCGGGCGGCAGCCCGCTGTCGCGCAGCGCGGCGGTCACCAGCTCCCACACGTTGCTGTTCGCGAACTGCCAGGACGACACGTTCACGGAGATGCAGAGCGGATGGCCCCGATCTTCGAGGAGCTTGGCATCCCGGCACGCGCGCTCGAGCACGAAGCCCCCGATCTCGCCGACGAGCCCCGTCTCTTCCGCGATCGGGATGAACTCGCGCGGCGAGACGCGCCCGAGCACGGGATGATCCCAGCGCACGAGCCCCTCCACGCCGACGATGCGGCCGTCGCTCGCCGCCACGCGCGGCTGGTACGCGACGTGCAGCTCGCCGCGCCCGAGCGCGTTGCGCAGCTCGGCCTCGAGCGTGAAGCGGCGCACGGCCGCCTTGCCCATCGAGCGCCGGAAGAGCTGGAGGCGGCCCTGTCCGATGCGCTTCGCGTGCAGCGCGGCCAGGTCGGCGTGCTGGAGCAGCGCGTCCGCCGTGGCGCCGTCCTCGGGATGCACGGCGACGCCGATGCTCGCGCTGATCCGCACCTCCTGACTGCCGATGCGCTCGGGCTGCGCGAGCGCATCGAGCAGGCGGCGCCCGACCTCGGTGGCCTCCTCGGGATCCGTGAGCCCCGGCACGAGCACCGCGAACTCGTCGCCCGCGAGGCGCGACACGTCCTCGCGCGTGGTGCCGAGGGAGTCGGCCACGCGCACGAGCACCTTCGCCACGTGCTGCAGGATGCGGTCGCCGAAGGCATGGCCGAGTGTCTGGTTCACGCTGCGGAAGCGATCGAGGCTGACGTGGAGGAGCGCCACGTGCTGGCCCTCCTTGCGCGCGTCGTCCATCGCCTCGCGCAGGCGCACGAGCAGCACCGAGCGCGACGCGAGCTGGGTGAGCGGATCGTTGCTCCCCTGGCGGCGCAGCTCGAGCTCGGACTCGTGCTGCGCCGTGATCTCGCGCACCGTGCCGCGCAGCCCGATCGTTCGCCGGTACGAGCGCACCGGCTCGACGGACTGCTCGAGCCAGCGCTCGCCGCCGCCCTCGAGCGTGAGCCGATGGCGCGCCGCGATCGGCCGGCTCTTCTCGGCGCACTCCTCGAGCATGCGGCGCAGCTCGTCGCGATCGGCCTCGGGCACGAGGCGCATGAAGGCTTCCATGCTGCGCGGGCCGCCGCCGACCGGGAGGCCGAGCAGGCGCTCCGCCTCGGGCGTCCAGTGCATCAGCCCGGAGAAGCTCGCGAGCGTCCAGCTGCCCGTGCCGCCGAGCCGCTGCGCATGGAGCAGCTCCTGCACCTGCGAGCGCACCGCGCCCACGAGCTGCGCCGAGCGCAGCTGGAAGGTCACGCGATCGGCGAGCGAAGCGGGGCGTACCGGCGCCACCAGCACGTCGGAGACGCCGGCCGCGTACGCCGCCGTCACGACCGCGGGCGCGTCGCTGCCGAGCAGGAGCACCACCGGGGTGCTGCCGCGCGCATCGAGGTCGCGCAGGTGCGGCAGCAGCTCGAGCATCGGCTGCCCGCCCTGGAGCCCGTCGAGGATCACCACGTCCGGGCCTTCGGCCATGGCGGGCGCCAGGTTCGATCCCGTCTCGACCACGCGGATCGCCCAGCCCGGAGCGACCAGCGCCTGCTTCACGAGCGACAGCGCAGGCTCACCGCGGCCGATCAGCAGGGCGCGGCTCTTGGCTTGGGAAGGCGGGGCCGACACGCCCTGTCCATCGGCAGGCGGCCGGCAACGGATGAGCGTCCGGCGGGCCCACCGGTGGGGGGTCTACGCCCCGCTGCGCTCGGCCCGCTCGGCCTCCGGCGGGAGCGGCGCCGCCACGATCTCGTGGGGGGCCGCGTCGCTCGCAGAGACCTCGGGCTCGGCCAGCTGGTTCAGGCGGTCGATCAGCTGGCGGAGCCGGCCCATCTGCTTGCGGTCGAACCGCAGCAGCACACGCGGGAAGGGGTCGGCCTCGCCGCCCTCCTCCGGCAGCGCCCCGCGCACCTCGATCGCGCCCTCTGCGACCACGTCCGAGAACTCGTCGTTGAGCGCCACCAGCTCCGCGGCGTCGGGCGCCTCCCGCACGCGGATCACGAGCCAGTCCTTCACGTAGCGGCTCGAGTGGTAGTTGCGATAGAAGCCGGTGACCTCGGCCACGGCCTCCGCGACGTCATCCGTGACCTTGAACAGCGAGAGGTCCTCCTCGCTGATCAGCCGGCGCGAGAGCAGGTGCGAGTGGACGTACTCCTGCCAGTCGTGCCAGTAGGAGCCGCCCGGTGCGTCCACGAACACGACGGGCAGCATCTCGCTCTTGCCCGTCTGGATCAGCGTGAGCGCCTCGAAGCCCTCGTCGTGCGTGCCGAAGCCGCCCGGGAACAGCGCGATCGCGTCGCGTTCTTCACGAAGGAGAGCTTGCGGGTGAAGAAGTATCTGAAGTTGATCAGCTTCGGGTCGCCCGCGATCACCGGGTTCGCGTGCTGCTCGAACGGCAGGCGGATGTTCACGCCGAAGAGGCCGCGCGGCCCGCGCCGCCCTGCGCCGCGCCCATGATCCCGTCGCCGGCGCCGGTGATCACCATCCAGCCGGCCTCGACGATGCGCTCCGCGAAGCGACGCGCCTGCTCCCAGTCCGGGTGGGCCGGCGCCGTGCGCGCGCTGCCGAAGACCGCCACCTTGCGCACGTGCGCCCACGGCGAGAACACGCGGAAGGCGTGGCGCAGCTCCTTCAGCGTGGAGTTGAGGAGCTTCAGATCGCCCGTCGAGCAGTCGTCGCCGAGCAGGCCGAGCCCGGTGACGAGCATCTGCCGTACGTAGTCGGAGCGATCCTCGTGCGCGCCGTAGGTGTCGCTAGCGAGGGCGATCAGCTCCTCGATCTTCGCGTTCAGCTCGGCGTTCCGGAGCTCGTAGCGACGCCGCGGTCGGGCCACGCGCGGAGGATGACGACCGACTCCCGCCCGTCAACGACCGTCACGAAAGGGACGGTCCTTTTCGGTCACGAAACGATCGCGCCCGTCCGGGCGTCGCTGTAGCCGGCGGCGGCGGACCAGGCTACGGCGCCGTTCACGACGACGTGCTCCACACCGACGGCGTGGCGCACCCAGCGGATGCCGTCGCCGGGCAGGTCGCGCGCCTCGAGCTCGGGGCCGCGATCGATCGCAGCCGGGTCGAACACCACCACGTCGGCGGCGTAGCCCCGGCGCAGCAGCCCGCGCCCCGCGAGGCCCCAGATCGTGCACGGGTCGAACGTGAGCTTCTTCACCGCGTCTTCGAGCCGGAACGCCTTCGTCTCGCGCACGAAGCGGCTGAACAGGTACCCGGTGTCGCCGTAGGTCGCGAAGGACGCCACGTGCGCGCCGCCGTCGCCCGCGCCGACGTGCACATTGGGATGCGCCAGCAGCGCGCCCACCGCGACGTCGTCGCAGTGACCGATGCGCGAGCGCAGGAACCACGTCTCGAGCCCTTCCTCGACGGACAGCTCGATCATCGTCTCGAGCGGCGTCTTGCCGAGCTCCGCCGCGATCTCCCCGAGCCGCCGGCCCTCGAGGCCGCGGTTCTTCTCGAGCGCGACCTTGCGCACGATCGTGCTCTCCCAGTCGCGCCCCGCCGCGGCGGCGATCTCCGGCGGCAGCGTGGCCTCGGCGACGAGCCGCTTCCGGAGCTCGGGATCCTGGAACGCCGCGATCTTCGCCGCGGTCGTCGGGAGCGACACCAGCATGTACCAGCTCGGCATGGTGATGAAGAGCAGGCTGCGCTGCGAGAGCGTGAAGCTGATGTCGATCGGCCGCGTCTGCACCTGCGGCCAGACGCGGGCGCCTCGCTCGAACGCCTGCGCCACGCGCTCCATCACGCGCTCGCCCATGTCGGGGAACGCGCGGTTGTGGAAGAGCGGCGAGAACGTGGTGGGGATGCCGTGCCGCAGCGACAGCGCCGCGAGCTGCTCCACGCGCGCAATCGTGAGCTCGGTGTCGAAGAACTCGTGGACCGCCTGGAGGATCTTGCCGCGCTCGCCCAGCACCGCGCAGAGCGCGTCGAGCTCGCTCTTGTGCGCGAAGCGGCTCGGCACGGGCCGGAGGTTCTCGTCGATGTCGATGAAGCTGGTCGAGAGCCCCACCGCGCCGGCGTCGAGGCAGCTGCGCAGCATGTCCTGCATCGCGCGCACCTCGTCGGCCGTGGCGACCCGCTGCGCGGCGTCCTCGCCCATCACGTAGAGCCGGATCGAGCTGTGGCCCACGAGCGGCGCCACGTTGATCGCGAGGCCGCGCGCGAGCGACTCCACCCAGGCCTCGAAGCGCTCGCCCCAGCGCCAGTCGATGCCGTCGTCGAAGGCGGCCTCGGGCATCTCCTCGATCTGGCGGAACATGCGGCTGAAGCGCCCGCGCTGGTCCTTGCGCAGCGGCGCGAGCGAGAGCGAGCAGTTGCCGGGCACCACGCTCGTCACGCCGTGCTCGAGCGACGGGCGCGCCTGCGGATCCCAGCAGAGCTGCGCGTCGAAGTGCGTGTGCGGATCGATGAAGCCGGGCGCCACGACCTTGCCGGCGGCGTCGATCACGCGGGCCGCGTTCGCGATCGCCGGCCCGACGGACACGATGCGGCCTCCCTCGATGCCGAGGTCGCCGCGCCAGGCCGGCAGGCCGGAGCCGTCGACGATCGAACCGTTGCGGATGGCGAGATCGAGCATGCGTACTCCTAGAGGATGGCGCGCGCGAGGATATCCCACGGCTTGCCGGTGAGGTCGTCGAGGCTCGCGACGCCGGCGGCGTCGAGCGCGAAGGCGACGGCCTCCTCGTCGAGACGCACCTCCGTGCTGGCGCCGTTCGGGTAGCGCACGCGCAGCACCAGCTCGGCGCGGCCGTCGTGGCCGGCGGCCAGCTCGGCCGCCTCGATGAAGGCCTCCGCCTCTTTCACCGAGGCTGCGGGGCTCGAGCCAGACGACGTCGGCGCCGATCAGCGCGCCCGGCATGCCCGGGCGCAGGATCACGTGCAGGTTCCAGCTCTGGAGCGCGCGCAGCGCATCGGCAGCCGCCAGCTCGGGCAGCTCGCGCGCCGCGATCGAGGCGAGCGTGTCGGTCGGCTCGGGCTGGATCCAGCGGCGCGTGCGGCTCGGCGTGACCACGGCGCGCCAGTGTGACAGACCGGCCGCCGCCTCGCCGCGCAGCGCCGGTCTGCTAGAAAGAGCCTCCGCATGGCCGTGCTTCGCCTCGCGCTCGTGGTCGCGTACCTCGCCGCCGCCGCATTTCCGTGCTCACGGTCGGACCCGCCCGCCACCGCGCCCGAGCTGACGCACGCCTACGCCGCGGGCGCCCTGCATTCGCACGGCGCTGCGCCCGCCTCCGCCGACGGCGAGCTGCGCGCGCCCTGTCCGTGCGGCTGCGACGAGTCGCCCGCGGCCGCCCTCGCCTCCGGCGTGCACGGGGACGCGCTCCTCCCGGCGTACACCGCTCCCCACCTGCCGCGCGCCACGCACGCGTTCGAGCCCGCGGCCCACCTCACGCACGCACCGGCCCAGCTGCCCGATCCCGTTCCCCGCCCCGCCTGACGGTTCACCGCGTTCTCGCGTCCGTGAACTCGCAGGCGCCGGCGTCTCCCCGCGCGCGGCTGCCGGGAGATGTGTGCATGTCGAAGCTTCTCGCGAGCGGGTGGCCCGCTGCGGTCCTGCTCTTCTTCTCCGCCCTCACAGCCGAGCCAGCGCGCGCCTGCTCGGTCTGCCTCGCCGGTGATCCCCAGTTCTCGAGCCTCGGCGCCAGCGTCGGCGAAGAGGGCGCCTTCTCGCTCTATCTCGAATCCCGCGGCTTCACCAAGCGCAGCGGCGCTCTGGAGGATCCGGCCGACACGGAGGAGACCCACGGCTACCGACTCGATCTCTATGCCAGCTGGACGCCGCTCGACCGCCTCACCCTCACGCTCGACGTCCCGTTCGCGTGGAACCGGATCATCGGAACCATCGGCGGCGAGCACGAGCGCTCGACGCTCTCGGGATTCGGAGACGTCTCGCTCGCCACCAGCGTCGTGCTCTGGCGCGACCGTCCCGTGCTGCCGAGCCGCTGGCTCGAAGGCCGCGTCTGGCTGAAGGCGCCGACGGGACCGAACGAGGACAAGGTGGACGGCGAGCGTGACCCGCATCTCCAGCCCGGCACCGGCTCGTGGGACGCGGGCGTCGGGCTCGCCGGCGTGCAGCGCCTCGAATGGGGTTCGCTCTATGGGAGCGTCTTCCGCCGCTGGAACACGGAGGGCGCGCTCGACTATCAGTACGGCAATGTCTGGCTCGCCACGCTCGCGGTCGAGGCACCGCTCGGTCACCTGTTCGCGCAGCCGGCCCTCGACTTCGTGACGCCCGGGCTGAGCCTCGACTTCCGCTACGCCGGCCGTGACGAGCAGGACGGCGAGAGCTACAGCAGCAGCGGAGGAGCGATCCTGTTCGCGACGCCCGCACTCCGCATCCGGCTACCCTTCGGCGTCCGGGAGCAGCCCGCCTCGCTGCGCCTCGCGATCCAGCTCCCGCTCACGCAGGACTGGCTGCACACGGATCAGCGCGAGAAGCCGGTCTGGAGCGTCGGTGTCCTCGTCCCGTTCTGAGTGGCTGCGCGCGGGGTGGCTGGCGGCCTGGCTCGTGCTGGCCGCCGCGACCCCGAGCGCTGCCGAGGCGCCCCTCGAGGTGCTGCGCGCCGACGGCACGCGCACGGAGCTCGCGCTCCCGGCCGGCGGCTCCGCCCTCATCGTCCACTTCTGGGCCAGCTGGTGCCCCGAGTGCGTCCGCGAGCTGCCCGGGCTCGAGCGCGCGGCAGAGCGCTGCGTGGGGGCATTGAGCGTCGCCGCCGTGAACGTGGGAGAGTCGCTGGCCGCGGCGGAGAGCTTCCGCTCCGAGCACGGCCTGCGCCTGCCGCTGCTCCGTGATCCCGACGGGGAGCTCTGGCGGCGCTTCGCGCGGGGCCTGCCGGCCAACCTGATCTGGACGCGAGACGGCCGCCGCGTGCTGACTGGACCCGCGAGCCCCTCCGAATGGGAGCAGCGCCTGGCCGAGCTCGGCTGCGGTGCAGCGAAGCCCGGATGACAAACCCGTGTTTCCCCCTGTATGGGGCTGGCATTCCGTGCCATCTTGGCGCTCTTGCATAGGGGATGCTCATGGCCAGACCGATCGATACGAACGCCGCGGCCCGCCGCATTTCGGGTCATCTGAATGCGCTCGTGCGGGACCTCGCGACGCTCACACGCGGGCTCCAGAACGCCGCGCTCCAGGCTGCGAAGACGGGCGCCGCCGCGCGCAGCGGGCGGCCGGTGCGACGCCGCGCCCTCACCGCGAAGGACCATGCGCGCCTCAAGCTCCAGGGCGAGTACCTCGGGCTGATGCGTCACCTGCCCAAGTCGCATCACGCGCGCGTGAAGGCGCTCCGCGCGAAGCGCGGCTATCCGCCGGCGATCAAGCTCGCGCGCCGGCTGATGCGCTAGCAAGCGAAGCGCGAAAGCTTCGTGACTACCGCGACGCCACCGTCGGCAGCGCACACTGCGCGCGCTGCTGCCCATACAGGTCGGCGCGCTCCTTCACCTTCTGCGCCACGCCCAGCAGCCACGGCTTCGCGTCGAAGCTACGGTGCTCGTAGCCCGTGGGCCCCTCGTGATAGGCGAGGTAGAGGCGGAAGGGATCGCTCTTCGGGACGCCCGCGCTGCGCTCGATCACGTCAGCGTACCAGCCGACGAAGTCGATGGCGTCCTCGAAGCGATCGCGACGCGCGTCGGGCCGGCGCGTGAGCCGTCGATAGTCCTCCCACGTGCCGACCTTCACCTGGCCGTAGCCGTAGGCGGACGACGCCGGGCCGAGCGGAATCACGCCGAGCAGCGTGCGCCAGCCGGGCCGCGCGCGCGCCCGAAAGCGCGACTCCTGGTGGAGCACCGCCATCAGCACCGGCAGCGGCGCGCCCCAGCGCTCCTCGGCGCGCAGCGCGGCGCCCTGCCACTCCTGCTTCTCCGCGAAGATCCCGCACAGGTCGTCCAGCTCGCGGGGAGGGAGGTTCGCGCACGCCACCGCGAGGAGAACGCAGCCGATCGCGACGAGCGCGGGCGCGGCCACCGACTCCCAGGGCCTCCGCTCCGTAGCTACGCCCCCGACGCCGCGCGGTCGTGCACGAGCACGCTACGGCGGTCGTCGAAGTGCACATTGATCTTGCCGGGCCCCGCGGTGCCCTGGACCACGCCGGTGCCGAGCGTCGGATGCTGGATGCGATCGCCCGCCACGTAGTGCTCGCTGATGCGGTAGTCGCGCACGGGCCGCGACAGGTCCGGCGTCACGATCGCCACGCTCGGCGTCGCGGCGGTGCGGCGGTTGCGCGACTTCGTCTTGGGCTTGATGCGGCCCGCGCCGGCATCCCACGCCGGGCCGATGCGCGGCTCGGCGTCGAACGTGGGCCGGCCCTCGGCGTAGCCCCAACCGGGGTCGCCCTGCAGCTTCAGCGACAGGTAGCGGACGGAGACGCCGATCTTCTCCTCGATCTCCTTCGCGAGCCGCTCCATCTGCTGGATCCACGCGGCGCCGCGCTGCGCCTCGCGCTTGCGGCAGAGCTCCCAGTAGCGCGGGCTGCCGAGCAGCAAGAGATAGGGAGGCGCATCGGCGACCTTCTTGTCCGCGCGGGCCTCGATCTCCGCCGCCAGCGCCTCGCGGTTCGCCACCGCGACCGCGGTGTGCGCGAGGCCCTCGAGCAACGCGCGGAGGGGCGTCTCACCCGTGCCGACGCGGGTCGAGCTCGGGGCTACGTAGCGCATGAGCACGAGCGCGAGCCGGTCGCCGGGCCCGAATCCCACGAGGTCCATGCGGTCGATGCCGAAGTTCGGGTCGTCCTCTCCGGCCTTCGGGTCGGCCGGGGCGGCCTTCAGCACCACTCCTGCGTGCAGCGCGTCGAAGAAACCTTCGTCGTCGGGCAAGCGGAGCGACTCGCCACCCCTGTCCCGGCGCGCCACGAGCGCGATGGCGGCGTGCTCGCCATCGCGGTCGGGATGACGCTCGGCGGCGAGGCGCTGATTCGGCTGCACCAGGTGCTTCTTCTTCGCTTCGCTGCGCCGAGGCGCGCTCTCGCGCTCGGTCTCGAACTCGGCCGCGAGGATCTCACCGGTGAGCTCGGCGGCCGCCTCGCGGAAACCCCGTGCCTGGCGCACGCGCGGATCGCGCGACCGCGCCACGAGCGGATGACGTGACAAGCCTGGCTCCCCTTTCCCGAATCGCGCAATCATACGGGATCCCGCCTGCCGGTCCATGAACGATGCCCGATGAGGCACGCGATCCTGAACGACGCCCGATGAAGCACCTGATCCTGATGCGACACGCGAGCGCCCGGCCCGGGCAGGACGACCGAGAGCGGCCGCTATCGCCCGAGGGAACGAGCGAGGCGCACGCGATCGGGCGCGCGCTAAAGGCGCTGGCCGCGCACGGCTTCCGGCCCGAGCAGGCGCTCGTCTCGCCCGCGCGCCGGGCGCGCGAGACGCTCGCGAGCGTGCGCGAGGCGCTCGCCAGCCTCGCCGACACGTCCGAGGATGACGCGCTCTACCTCGCGAGCGCGGGGCGGCTCCTGAGCCGCTTGCAGCAGCTTCCGGACGCAACCGCGCAGGTCCTGCTGGTGGGCCACAACCCGGGCCTCGCCGAGCTCGCGCTCCAGCTCGTGGGGCAGGCGGAGGCGGAGGTGCTGCTGCGCGCGGCCCGCGGCCTCGCGCCAGCGGCCTTCGCGGCGCTCCGCATCCCTACGCAGCGCTGGCGCGAGCTGGAGCCGGCCTGCGCCGAACTGGTCGCGTTCGTGCGGCCCGGAGATCCGAGCTAGCGGCGCTCCTGCGCCGCGCGCAGTGAGCCGGAGGCGAACGGAGTCACGACAGCCGGCGGCGCCGCAGCCGCGTCGCCAGCAGCGCCGCGAGCACGGCCGCGTAGGCGAGCGGCTCCGCCAGGTCGGCCTTCACGAGCCAGAGGAAGTGCAGCACGCCGAGCCCGGCTGCGACGTACACCAGGCGGTGGAGGGCGAGCCAGCGGCGGCCGAGCCGGCGCTGCCAGGCGCGGGTCGACGTGAGCGCGAGCGGCGTGAGCAGCAGCAGGGCCGTGAAGCCGAGCGTCACGTAGGGGCGCTTCGCCACTTCCTTGCCCAGCGCCGACAGATCGAACTCCAGGTCGAGCGCCAGGAACGTGGCGAAGTGGAGCGTGGCGTAGAGGAAGGCGAGCAGGCCGAGGCTCCGGCGCCAGCGGCGCGACGAAGGCGAGGCCGGCGGAGCGGCGGAGCGGCGTGATCGCGAGCGTCGCGAGCAGGAGGCGCAGCGCCCAGCCGCCGGTCTCGTGGGTGATCGTCTCGACCGGGTTCGCGCCGAGCGCGCCCCGCGCGGCGCCGAACGCGAGGGCCGCGAGCGGCGCCAGGCCGAGAGCGATCAAGCTGAGGTGGGCGATGCGGCGCGCCCGCTTCGTGTCGAGCACGGTCAGTAGGAGCGTCGCAGGTCCATGCCGGCGTAGAGCGAGCCCACCTGCTCGGCGTAGCCGTTGAAGAGCAGCGTCGGCCGGCGCGTGAGCTCGCCGATGCGCCGCTCGCGCGCCTGGCTCCAGCGCGGGTGATCGACCTCGGGGTTCACGTTGGCGTAGAAGCCGTACTCGCTCGGCGCCGCCTGGCTCCAGGTCGTCTGCGGCTGCGTCTCCAGCAGGCGGATCTTCACGATCGACTTGATGCTCTTGAAGCCGTACTTCCACGGCACCACGAGCCGCAGCGGCGCGCCGTTCTGGTTCGGCAGCGTCGCGCCCGTACATGCCCCACGGCGAGGATCGTGAGCGGGATGCATCGCCTCGTCCATGCGCAGCCCCTCGAGGTACGGCCAGTCGCAGCACCTCGCGGCGCTGGCCGGGCATCTGCTCCGGATCGACGAGCGTCTCGAAGGCCACGTACTTCGCGCGCGAGCGTCGGCTCGAAGCGCGCGAGCAGCGTCGCCGAGCGGAAAGCCGACCCACGGGATCACCATCGACCACGCTTCGACGCAGCGCAGCCGATAGATGCGCTCCTCGAGCGGCTGCGGCGCGAGCAGCGTCTCGAGCGGCACCACGCCCGGCTTCGCGACCTCGCCCTCGATCGCCACCGTCCACGGTTTCGGCCGCAGCGTGCTCGCGTTCGCGGCGGGGTCTTCCTTGTCCGTCCCGAACTCGTAGAAGTTGTTGTACGAGCTCGCCGACTCGAAGGGTGTGAGCTCGTCCGTAGCTCGGAACGGCCCAGCCGGCGCCGGCTTCACGTTCGCGATCGGCTCGAGCTTCGGCGCCTCGGCCTTCGCCTCGCCCTCGTCGCCCGGCAGGCAACCCGCGGCCACCAGCGACACGGCCGCGGCCGCGCGCAGGAACTCGCGCCGGCGCAGGTACAACGCCTCGGGCGTCACTTCGCGCTCGGGAATCTCGGGACGTGTCGTCTTCATGTGTTCCTTCGATGCCGCCGGCGGCATCTGGTTGCGCAGGGGATCCACCCCGAACGAATTCGTGGGGCGCATCGGGACCGGGCCGTCGTACACTGCGGCCGTCGACATTCGGAGGACACCATGGGATTCCTGAAGCCGCACGCTGACAAGATCTACGCCGTATTGCGCATCTTCGTGGGCCTGCTGTTCATGCAGCACGGCTTGCAGAAGATCTTCGGGCTGTTCGGAGGCGTGCCGGAGGGCACCCCGGCGTTCATCGTGTACCTCGGCGGCGGGATCGAGCTTGTGGGCGGCGCCCTCGTGGCGATCGGCCTGTTCGCCGCGCCGGCCGCCTTCCTGTGCAGCGGCATGATGGCGGCGGCCTACTTCATGGCGCACGCGTCGAACGGCTTCTTCCCGATCGTGAACAAGGGAGAGCCCGCGGTGGTCTACTGCTGGGTGTTCCTCTTCATCGCGGCGAGGGGCGCGGGCATCTGGAGCGCGGACGCCGCGCGCGGGGCGAACACCTAGCGCCCCTACACGTCGATCTTGCTCTTGCCGCCCGTCTCCCACAGGCTGGCGGTGAGCTTGAGGCCCGCGATCGAAGCGCGCGGGAACATCTCTTCCCAGGTGCGGCTGTAGCCGGTGTGCTGGATGCGCCACTGGCCGTCCGCGCACTTCACGTAGGCGTCTTCATAGAGTGCGGCGCCGTGGATCGTCACGCCGGCGTCGAGGATGTGCACGGTGTCTTCGAGCGCCCAGTTCGCGCGTGCCGTCGTCGGGCTGGTGAGCTCGATCTCCGGGTGGTGCACGCAGTGGCTCGAGAGAAAGCGCGGCGAGCCCATGCTCTTCGACAGGAACTCGAGGATCGCGTCGCGCCCGGTGAAGGCGTACTTGCCGCTGCTGTAGGCGGCCGTCGCGTCGGGCACGAACACGTCGCGCAGCTCGTCCCAGAGCTTGCGGTCGATGCAGCGCATGTAGCGGTGTTTGAGGCTCTTGATGGCCTCGAGGTCGCGCCAGTCGGCGTCCACGGCGTCTCCTTCCGAACGAGGCGCCGATGTTACCCCGGCAAGGCGCTCGTCGAGTGCCTCGGCTCAGCGGCCGCTGCCGCGCAGCGAGCCGGAGGCGAGCGAAGCCGCCGGCGTGAGTCCCGCGCTGCGCTTCAAGTCCGTGGCCGTGGCGCCGGCGCCGCGTGGCTTCCAGCCCGGCGGCCGCAGCAGGAAGCCGAACGCGTCGCGCAGCGACGGCGCGCCGAGTGCGTCGCGGAATACCGCCGCGAACTCCCCGAACGCCGCCACGATCGGGTTGAAGGTGTCGATGTTCTTCGTCAGGCCGTAACGCACGGGCTCGCGCTCGGGCTCGAAGCTGCCGAACCAGCGGTCCCACACGATCAGCATGCCCGCGTAGTTGCGGTCGAGGTACGCAACGTTCGCGCCGTGGTGCACGCGATGGTGCGACGGCGTGTTGAGCACCCACTCGAGCGGCCCGAGCCGATCGATCAGCTCGGTGTGGATCCAGAACTGGTAGAGGAGGTTGATGCCGTACGCGGTCGCGATCTGCGCGGGCGAGAAGAAGAGAGCGAGCGGCAGGTAGAACGGCAGCCCGGTGAACGGCGTCCACGACTGGCGCAGCGCCGTCGCGAGGTTGTAGCGCTGGCTCGAGTGGTGCGGGACGTGCGAGGCCCACAGCACGCGCACCTCGTGGTGCAGGCGGTGGAACCAGTAGTAGGCGAAGTCCACGGCGACGAGGGCGCCGACGAACGCCCACGGGCCGTCGCCGAGATCGACGAGCCGGTGCTCGTACGCCGCGAAGTAGAGGCCGGCCGCCGCCGCGTTCCAGGCCGCGCCGGTGAACAGGCTGCCGACGCCGAGCGAGAGACTCGTCGTCGTGTCGCGCCGCTCCTGGATCTCGCGCTTCTTCGCGCGCGCGACGGCGAACTCGAGCGCGACCAGCGCGAGGAAGGCGGGAATGGCGAGCGTGGTGAGCTCCATGCTTCGGTTCCTTCTAGCCGACCGTCTTGCGAACGAGGTCGGTGAGCAGCGCGAGCATCGGCGCGAAGGCGCGCCGGTCGCCGGAGGCGAGGCTGCCGAGCGTCGCGCCCTGGATCGCCTGCACCACCACCGCCACGAGCGCGTCGAAGTCCGGGTTCCGCGCGGCCGCCTCGGGGAAGAGCTCGTGCGAGAGCTGGCGCAGGTTCTCGCCGTGGCGCTCGGCGACGGGCGCGAGCCGCCGCGCGAGCTCCCGATCGGTGCGCGCGGCGCCGTAGAGCTCGATTGCCGCGAGCAGGCGGGCGTCCTCGAACACGCCCCACAGCAGCTGCACCGCGGCCGCGGCGCGGTCCTGCACGCCGGCGAGGTTCGGCATCTCGTCGCGATACGCGCCGATCAGCCCGCCGAACAGCTGCTCGGCGGTCGCCGCGAGCAGCTCACCCTTGCTGGCGAAGTGCTTGAACAGCGCCCCCTGCGAGACGCCGGCGCGCCGGCACACCTCGGTGGTGGTCGTGCCCGCGTAGCCGCGCTCGACGAGCGCCGTCTGCGTGGCGGCGAGCAGGCGGGCGCGCGTCTCTTCGCGGCGCTCGCGCTGGGTGCGGCGGGGCTTCGGCATGGGCTCAGGCTACGCCGATTCGATGAAAGTGACAAGTCACTTTTTATCATTCTCGACGGGAGATCCACGCCGCCCGCATCCGCCCACGGCCTCCCTCGTCGGCAGTCGCGGCGTAACCGGCGCGCCCCGCAGGGCTTCAGCTCTCGATGGCCGGAAGCACCTCGGCGGCCAGGCGCTCGGCCTCGGCAAGGAACGCCCGCGTGCCGCGGACGAGCGGGATCAGCACGAGCTTGGTCGCGCCCGCCGCCAGGTACTCCCGCGCGCGCGCGACGACGGCGGCGGGGGCATCACCGGCGCGGCACGGCAGCGTCGCACCGTAGTGGTCGGAGTCGATGGTGCGCCCCGTCTTCGCGAGCTCAGCCTGGATCGCGGCGATCACACGGCCGACGTCTTCCGGCGCCGCGAGCCCGCCGAGCCAGCCGGTGCCGAGCCGCGCCGTGCGGCGGACCGCCGCCGGGCTGCTGCCGCCGATCCAGCAGGGCAGCGGCTGCTGCACGGGCAGCGGGGCGATGCGCGCGCCGGCGTAGCGATGGAAGCGCCCCTCGAAGTGCACCTCCTCGCCGCGCCAGAGGCGCTGCGCGATCTCGAGCGCCTCGTCGGCGCGGCGACCGCGCTCGGCGGCATCGCGGCCCGTCGCCTTCCACACGGGATCGGCCTCGACGCCGACGCCGAACACGGGCAGCAGCCGGCCGCCCGACAGGAAATCGATCGTCGCGCACTGCTTCGCGAGCACGAGCGGATCGCGCAGCGACGCCACCACCGCGTTCATCCCGAACTTGATGCGCTGCGTGCAGCCGGCGAGCGTCGCCATCGTCGCCAGCGCCTCGAGCTGGCCGTCGCCTCCTTGGAGGCGATCCGTCTGCCAGAGTGAATCGACGCCCCAGGCCTCGCAGCGCTCGGCGAAGGCGAACAGATCCTTCGGCGCGTCGAACGGAAACACCGCCAACCCGAGGCCCGCTCTGATCTTGCCTCGGTGACTTCGCTCGCCGGCCATGGCGGGCCAGAATAGCCCCGACCTAGACTCGCCGGCCGATGGAGGATTCCCCCATGAGCCGACATCCGCGCGCCGAGATCGAGGCCGCGTTCGAGAAGTACAAGTGGGCGCGTGACGAGGCGTCGCGCACCGGCGACTGGACGATCTGGGCGAGCTGCTTCACGCCCGACGCGCACTACTCCGAGCATGCCTACGGCGAGCTCGACGGGCGCGAGGCGATCACGAAGTGGATCACCGAGGTGATGGCGCCGTTCCCGACGATGACCTTCCCGTACACCTGGGAGGTCTTCGACGAGAAGACAGAGGCCTATGTGTTCGAGGCGCTGAACGCGTTCCCCGCGCCGTTCCAGCCCGACGGCACGCCCTACGCCTTCCCGACCTGGACGCGGCTCGTCTACGGCGGAGGCGGCCTCTGGAAGAGCGAAGAGGACGTGTACAACCCGGCGCGCGACGCGGGCCGCGTGTTCAAGGCGTGGGTCGATGCGGGCGGCAAGCTGCGCTCGGGCGAGCAGATCAAGATGGTGCACCGCTAGGGGGCCGAGGCCATATGCGAGACGTCTACATCGTGGAAGCCGTGCGCTCGCCGCTCGGCCGGCGCGGCGGCAGCCTCGCGAGCGTGCATCCCGCCGACCTGCTCGGCAGCGTGCATGCAGGCCGCCGTGGCGCGCGCCGGCCTCGATGCGAAGCAGGTCGGACAGATCGTGGCGGGCTGCGTCTCGCAGGTGGGCGAGCAGTCGTTCAACGTGGCGCGCACGGCGTGGCTCTCCGCCGGCCTGCCGCTCGAGGTGGCCTCGACCACCGTCGACAGCCAGTGCGGCTCGAGCCAGCAGGCGACGACGCTCGCCGCCGGCCTCGTCGGCTCCGGGCTGGAAGACGTCGTGCTCTCGTGCGGCGTCGAGTCGATGAGCCGCATCCCCCTCGGCGCGAACTTCGCGGACAAGAAGCTCGGCCGGCCGGTGCCGAAGAGCTACCTCGATCGCTTCGCCTTCAAGTCGCAGTTCCAGGGCGCGGAGCTGATCGCGGCGGAGTACGGCATCACGCGCGCGGACACCGACGGCTTCGGCCTGCGCTCGCAGCAGAACGCCGCGCGCGGCATGGCAGGAGAAGCGCTTCGAGCGCGAGGTGATTCCGGTGGCCGCGCCGGTGGTGGACGCCGAGGGGAAGCCGACGGGCGAGACGATTACCGTCGCGCGCGACGAAGGCCTGCGCGAGACGTCGCTCGAGAAGCTCGGCGCGCTCAAGGCGGTGATGGAGGGCGGCCTCCACACCGCCGGCACCTCGTCCCAGGTGACCGACGGCGCGGCCGCCGTGCTGCTGGCGTCGGAGGAAGCGTGCAAACGCTTCGGCCTGCGCCCGCGCGCGCGCATCGTCTACAGCACGCTCGTGGGCGTCGACCCGGTGACGATGCTGAAGGGCCCGATCCCGGCCACGCGCAAGGTGCTCGCGAAGACCGGCCTCGCGATCGACGCGATCGACGTCTTCGAGGTGAACGAGGCCTTCGCGAGCGTGGTGCTGGCCTGGCAGAAGGAGTGCGGCCCGCCGGCGGAGCGCGTGAACCCGAACGGGGGCGCGATCGCGCTCGGCCACCCGACCGGCGCCACCGGCGACCGCCTGCTCACCACCGCGCTCCACGAGCTCGAGCGCAGCGGCGGCCGGCGCGCGCTCGTCTCGATGTGCTGCGGCGGCGGCCTCGGGACGGGCACGCTGATCGAGCGCGTATAGCGCGCTAGGCGATCCGCACGCTCCGCAGCGCGTGGGGCGGCACCGCGAAGCGGAGGGTGTCACCGCCGCGTGTCACGGGGTCGGCCGCGGGCGCCTCGTCGAGGCGCACGGCCTCGGCGGCGGCGAACGGGAAGCCGAGGCGGAGCACGGCCTCGCAGGCGGCGTCCGTCGGGTTCAGCACGCGCACGACCAGACCCGAGCCGGCTTCGGCCGGCTTCACGGCCGAGAGCACCAGCGCGTGCGGCGCGAGCGCGAGCAATGCGACGCCGGGCGCGACGAGCGGCGCGTCGCCGCAGGGCACGGCGCGGAGCGGCAGCTCCGCGTCGCGCGCGGCGGCCGCATCGAGGCCCGCGAACAGCACGAGCCGCGCCTCGACGCGGCCCGGGCACTGCGCGCCAGGGATGTCGGTGCCAGGACCGGCCGGGCCAGGGCGCGCGCGGAGATCGTGGCGCGAGAGGTGTCCGACGGCGCGCACGAGCGTGAGCGCGATGGCCGCGCCCTCGCCCGTCGTCACGAGCTCGGCTTCGTTCAGGCCCGGCGCCACCACGCTGAGCCCGTTCGCGTGCACGAAGCCCTGCGCCACGAAGGTCGCGACCGCGCGTTGCACCCAGCTCGCGTCGTCGGGCAGCTCGGCGCCGCGCTCCGTCACGTCGAAGGTCGTGGCGGCGTCGCAGCGCACGACGCCGCGGCCGACCGGGAAGAGCAGGCGCAGGCGGTGATCCTCGGCGGTGTTGTCCAGCGCGACGCGCACCTCGACGCGGTTCGTCTCCGGCTCGAGCCGCAGCTCCGTCCGCAGCACGAGCTCCGCGCGCTCACGGCTCCGCGCCGCGCGATCCGCCGAGAGCCGCGCGGGCACGGAGAGGATCCGCTCGATGCACAGGCCGCGGATCCCCGCCGGATGCGCGAAGCGCTCGACGGACACGGAGACGAGCTCGGTCTCGTCCGGCCCGGCGAGGTCGAAGTCGTAGCTGTCGCCGCGGTCGCCGACGTCCTCCACGCCGAACAGCCCCTCGTAGCGCCGCGCGCCGAACGCCACGTCCACGCGCCCGTCGGCGCGCGCCGCGATGCGCACGCCGCCGGCCTCGACGACGGCCTCGGGGCTGCCGGGGGCGACGCGCTCTCGCTCGTCCGGACACGGCGCGTCCTGCTTCTGGATCACGACCCGCTTCCAACCGAACGCCGGCACGTCGCGCACTGCGAACTCGAGGTCGAAGCGCCGCGCGCTCGGGCAGCAGCTTGACGCGCCCCGTCTCCGCGGGCACGAGCCGCGCCGGGGCACCGTCCGCGGTGAACGACGCCGCCGCGAGGTCGCGCAGCAGGAACGGGTGGATCGACTCGACGGGGTTCACGGCGGGGATCAGCCACGGATGCGGATCGAGCGCGAAGCGGACGAGGCCGCTCCTCGGCTCGGGCGTGGGGTTCCAGACGGCGACCGCGAGCTCCTCGGACCACGGCGCGCGCCGCTCCACGCCGCCGCCCGCGAGCCGCTCGAGAGCGCGCGCCGCCGTCTCGCGCGCGAGCTCGCGGGCGTCTTCGAAGCGCGCGCGCATGGCGTCGTGCACCTCGTCGCGCGAGCAGCCGCAGATCGAGTCGTGCGCGTGGTTCTGGAGCAGCGTCCGCCAGGCGAGGCGCAGCGCGGGGCGCTCGTCGGGCGCGCCGAAACGCTCCGCGAGGGCGGCCAGCGGCTCCGCGTAGCCGAGCAGCTCGGCCTCGCAGGCGCGGTTCGCGAGCTTGAGCCACGTGCGCGTGGACCAGACGCCCGGCAGCAGGTGCGCCACGCGCGCGCCGCCGAGCTCGCCGGCGAAGCGCGGCCGCGCCAGCTTCGACGCCGCGACGGCGCCCACGAAGTCCTCGAGCAGCGCGCGCTCGAAGCCGAAGCCCGTGAGCCGGCTCGCGGCCTCGGCGATCGCCGCCGTCTTCGGCTCGGGCAGCGCGTGATCGATGCCGTTCAACAGCAGGATCGCGCCGCTCTGCGTGCGCGCCGCGAGCTCCTTCGCGGCGCCGGCGACGCGGCCGGCGGCCGTCTCGGCGTCGGCGCGTGGATCCGTCGCGGCGGCGAAGTAGCCCTTGCCGAGGTGACAGGCGAGCAGCGCGCTCCCGTCGGGCGCGACCCAGTCGTACTCGGGCGGGAGCGAGTCGATCTCGTTGCCGTGGCCGCGCCAGTACACGAAGGCGGAGAGGCCGAAGCCCGCGAAGAGCTGCGGGAACTGCGCCGGGTGCCCGAACGAGTCGGGCGTGTAGCCGACGCGCGAGACGGGCCCGAACGCCTCGCCCGCGCGCCGCCCCTCGAGCAGGTTGCGCACGTGCGACTCGCCGGCGGGCAGGAACGAATCGGGCTGCACGTACCACGGCCCGATCGCGATGCGCCCCGCGGCGATCCGCGCGCGCAGCTCGGCGACCCGTCCCGGCCGGATGGCCGCGTAGTCCTCGAGCGCGATCGACTGTCCGTCGAGCAGGAAGCGATAGCCGGGATCCGCCGCGGCGAGGTCGAGCACGCGATCCACCGCATCCACGAGCCGGGCCCGGAACTCCTGGTAGGTCCGGTACCACTCACGATCCCAGTGCGTGTGGGTCACGAGGAAGGCGCGCATGGGCGGGAGTCTTCGCGACCCGGGCGCGCGGAGCAACCGATCAGAAGAGGCGCGCCCAGAGCGGCGGGCCGAGCACCAGCAGGCCCATCAGCGCGGCGGCCACAGCCGCGATCAGCACGGCGCCAGCTGCGACGTCCTTCGCCTTCGCCACGAGCGGGTGGCGGTCCGGCGCGACTCGGTCGGCGAGCGCCTCGAGCGCCGTGTTCGCCGCTTCGCCCGACAGCACCAGGCCGATCGCGAGCACGAGCAGCGCCCAGTCGCGGCGCCCGACGCCGAGCCAGACGCCGAGCGCGACCACGACGAGGGCGGCGAACGCCTGCACCCGTGCGTTGGGCTCGAGGAGCAGAGCGCGGATGCCGCGCGCCGCGTCGGCGAAGCTCACGAGCCGGAAGCGTCGGCTCACCGGGCGACCTCCTGTCGTGACTCCGTTCGCCTGCGGCTCACTGCGCGCTCCGCTTGCTGTCGTGACTCCGTTCGCCTGCGGCTCACTGCGCGCTCCGCTTGCTGTCGTGACTCCGCTCGCCTGCGGCTCACTGCGCGCTCCGCTTGCTGTCGTGACTCCGTTCGCCTGCGGCTCACTGCGCGCTCCGCTTGCTGCGGAACGCGCCGAGCTCCGCGGGCGTGTTCACGTTGACGAGCGCGAGCCCGGTGGGATCCACCGCCGCGAGCTCGTCGCCCTCGAGCCAGTGCACGGAGAGCGCGCCGAGCAGCTCGTGCAGCGCGAGCCGGCCCGCGGCGAGCCGCGCGCGCGCTTCCGCGAGCACGGGCTCGCGCCGGTAGAGCGCGCACAGCGGCTCGGGGCCGCCCGCGGTGCGCGGCGCCACGACGTCGGCCTCAGGTGCCGCCACCAGCGCGAGCAGCAGATCCGGCGTGACGCCGAGCAGATCCGTCGCGACCACCAGCACGCGCTCAGCCGCTGCGGACTCGAGCGCGCCGACGAGGCCCCGCAACGCGGAGCGGGGGCCGTCCGGGTCGGGCACGCGCTGGCCGCGCGCCGCGGCGGGCGGCGCGACCGCCCACGAGGAGCACCTCTTCGCAGAGCGCGCCGAGGCGCGCGGCGAGCCGCGCCGCCACCGGCTCGCCGTCGATCTCGAGCTGCGCCTTGTCGGCGCCCATGCGCGACGAGGCGCCACCGAGCAGCAACGCAGCCGCGACGTTCGCGAGCCGGCCCTCGCCCGCGCTCACTGCGGCTCCGGCGCCGCGAGCACGTCGGGATCGAGCACCTGCACGTCGGCGGTCGCACCCGCCGCGAGCTCCGCCGCCGCGGCCGGGAACACGAGCAGGCCTTGCGCCAGCGCCATCGAACGCAGCACGCCCGAGCTCTGATTGCCGGTGCTGCGCGCGACGAAGCGCTCCCCCTCGCGCGCGAGCGTGACGCGCACGAAGTGGAGCCGGCCCGGCTTCTTGCGCAGCGTCTCGCCGAGCACGGCGCGAACCAGCGGTCGGGTGAGCACGCGCCGCCCGGCGAGGCGCAGCAGCAGCGGCCGCACGAACAGCTCGAAGGTCACCATGGCCGAGACCGGATTGCCGGGCAGGCCGAACACGCGCGGGCCACGGCCGTCGTCGAAGCGGCCGAAGGTCAGCGGGTAGCCCGGCTTCATCTGCACGCCGCAGAAGTCGAGCCGGCAGCCGAGCTTCTCGAGCACGGGGCGCACGTGGTCGTGATCGCCCACCGAGACGCCGGCCGAGCTCACCAGCACGTCGGCGGCGAGCCCGGCCGTGAAGCGCGCGCTCGAGGTCGCCCGTGCGTGTCGCGCGCGATGCCGAGATTCGTCGCGAGCGCGCCCGCCTCGCGCACTGCGCGGCCAGCGAGTACGCGTTCGACGAGACGATGCGCCCGCCGGCGACGTCCTCGTCGGGCTCGACGAGCTCGTCGCCGCCCGACAGGATCGCGACGCGCGGCCGCCGGTGGACGCGCACCACGCTCCGCCCGAGCGAGGCCAGCACCCCGAGCTGCGCGGCGGCGAGGCGCGTCCCGGCCGGCGAGCACCTCGTCGCCGGCGCGCACGTCCTCGCCGGCCGCGCGCACGTGCTCTCCCCGCGCGGGCGCGGCGCGGAACGCCGCCTCGGCGCCCTCGGCCAGGACGTCCTCCTGCATCACGACGCTGTCGGCGCCCGGCGGCAGCGGCGCGCCGGTGAAGATCCGCGCCGCCTCGCCCGGGCGGAGCGTCCGGGGCGCGCTGCCGCCGGCCGGCACCTCGAAGGCGATCGCCAGCCGGCGCGGAGACCCGCGCGATGCGCCGGCCAGGTCCCCCGCGCGGAGCGCATAGCCGTCCATGGCCGAGCAGTCCGCCGGCGGCAGCGTGCGGGCGGATGCGACCGGCGCCGCCAGCACGCGCCCGAGCGCGTCTGCGGTCGCCACGACCTCGGCCGGGAGCGCTTCGGCGCCCTCGAGAACCCGCCGGCGGGCCTCCTCGACCTCGATCCCCGTGCGCATCGCGCCGACGGTAGCGCCTCGACTCGGTGTCGGGACTGCCTAGGATTCGGGCACTTTCGATCGGAGTTGTTGACTTGCCTCGCTCCCTCGGGGATGTGCTCGAAGCTCTGCGCGCCGGCACGGTCGTGGTGGACCGCACCGGCGCGGTCGAGGAGCTGAACTCGGTCGCCTGCCGGCTGCTCGAGCACTCGCGCGAGGCCGTGCTCGGCCGACCCGTCGAGGCGCTCGTCGATCCGCAGCACGCCCTCGCGCGGATCGCGCGCCGGGTGCTCGAGACCGGCATCGCGATCTCCGAGCTCGAGCAGCAGATCGAGCGGCGCGGCGGCGAGCGCGCGGTCGTGGACGTCGCGGCGTCGCCGCTGTTCGGCGAGGCGGCCGCCGCGCCCGACGGCGTGTTGATCGTGCTGCGCGACCGCTCCGCCGAGCGGCGGCTCGAGCTGCTCGAGGCGGAGCGCGAGCGCTTCGAGGCGTTCGGCCGCATCGCGGCGGGGCTCGCGCACGAGATCAAGAACCCGCTCGGCGGCATCCGCGGCGCGGGCGAGCTGCTCGCGGCGCGCGCAGCCGACGCGAAGACCCGCGAGATCGCCGAGCTGGTGGTGCACGAGTCGGCGCGCATCACGCGGCTGGTGGACGAGCTCGGCGTCTTCGCGCGCGGCGACGAGCTGCGCCTCGCGCCCGCGAACGTGCACCGCGTGCTCGACGGCGTCGTGACGCTCGTCGCGCACGAGCCGCTCGCCTCCCCGTGCCGCATCGTGCGCTCGTACGATCCCTCGATCCCCGAGCTGCTCGCGGACACCGACCGGCTCACGCAGGTGTTCCTGAACCTGGCGCGGAACGCGCTCCAGGCCATGGCGGGGACGGGCGGCACGCTCACGGTGACCACGCGCATGACGCTCGACCATCGCATCGCGCTCCACGAAGGCCGCCCGCTGCCCACGCTCGCGGTGTGGTTCGAGGACACCGGGCGCGGCATGGATCCCGACGAGCTGCGGCAGGCCACCACGCCGTTCTTCACCACGCGCACGGGCGGCACCGGCCTCGGCCTCGCGGTGGCCGAGTACTGGGTCGCCCGCCACCACGGCAGCCTGCATCTCGAGAGCGAGAAGGGTGTCGGCACGACGGCGCGCGTGACGCTGCCGCTCCGGAGGGAACCGTGAGCGATCGTGCACGCGTGCTCGTCGCCGACGACGAGATGGGCATCCGCTTCGTCCTGCGCGAGACGCTCGAGGAGGCGGGGCACGAGGTGACCGAGGCCGCGAGCGGCGACGAGGCGCTCGCCGCGCTCGCGGGCGGCGAGTTCCAGGTCGCCTTCCTCGACCTGCGCATGCCGGGGCCGTCGGGGCTCGACCTGCTCGACCACGTGAAGGCGAGCGGCAGCGACGTCGCCGTGGTGATCATGACCGCGCAGAACTCCTTCGAGAACGCGGTCGAAGCGATGCAACGCGGCGCGCTCGACTATCTCGCCAAGCCGTTCGGCACCGAGGAGGCGCGGGCGCTCGTCGAGAAGGCGCTGCGATCGCGTGCGCTCCAGCGCGAGGTGCGCGCGCTGCGCCGCGAGGTCGCGGGCCGCGCCGCGACGGGCGAGCGGCTGGTCGGCCGAAGCCCTGCCCTGCTCGACGCCTTCAAGACCATCGGGCGGGTGGCGCGCAGCGACGTGCCGGTGCTCGTGACGGGCGAGAGCGGCACCGGCAAGGAGCTCATCGCGCGCGCGCTGCACGCCGCGAGCGCGCGCAGCGCCGGGCCGTTCGTGCCGGTGAACTCGGCGGCGATCCCGCGCGAGCTGCTCGAGAGCGAGCTGTTCGGCCACGAGCGCGGCGCATTCACCGGCGCCATCGAAGCGCGGCCGGGACGCTTCCGCGAGGCGTCCGGCGGCACGCTGTTCCTCGACGAGATCGGCGACATGCCGACCGACCTGCAGGCGAAGCTGCTGCGCACGCTGCAGAGCGGCGAGGTGACCGCGGTGGGCTCGCGGCGCTCGGAGCGCGTGGACGTGCGCATCGTCGCGGCCACCCACCGCGACCTCGACGCCGGCGTCGTGTCGGGCCGCTTCCGCGAAGACCTCCTCTACCGGCTGCGCGTGGTGCCCATCCACGTGCCGCCGCTGCGCGAGCGGCGCGAGGACATCCCGGCGCTCGTCGAGCACTTCCTCGCGCGCTACGAGGAGTCGCTCGCGGGCCGGCGGCTGCTGCTCTCGGACGCGGCGCAGGATGCGCTCTCGCGGCACGACTGGCCCGGCAACGTGCGCGAGCTCGAGAACGCCATCAAGCGCGCGCTCGTGCTCGCGCAGGGCGACGTGCTCGGCCCGGACGACTTCGCCTTCCTGAGCACCGCGCCGACGGTGGCGTCCGCGGCCCAGAGCGGCGGCGCGAGCCTCGAGGGGCTCGTCGTGCGCGCCGTCGAGGCGCTGCTCGCCGGGCCCGAGCCGAACGACCTGTTCCGCGAGCTGCTCACGCGCGTCGAGAGGCCGCTGCTCGAGACCGTGCTCGAGCGCACGGGCGGCAACCAGCTGCGCGCCGCCGCGCTGCTCGGCATCAACCGCAACACGCTGCGCAAGAAGCTCACCGAGCTCGGCATCGAGCCGCCGGGACGCGAAGGGTGAGGTGGTGAGTCGCGCAGCAAGCCCCGAGTCTGCGAGGAGCGCGCAGCGAGGCGAAGCCGAGCGAAGGAACGAGCGCGGCGCGCAGCGAGCCGCAGGCGAGCGGAGCAACCAGTTTGCAGGGCTGCACGTGCTGGCGGACGACGACCCGCGCTGGCGCTGGAGCCCGGTCGAGCAGGCGCAGGCCGCGTGCGACGGCGGGGCGGCGGCGGTGCAGCTGCGCGCCAAGCGCGCCACCGATCGCGAGACGCTGCGCTGGGGCGAGTCGATCCGCGCCGCCACACGCCGCGCGGGCGTGCTGTTCGTCGTGAACGACCGCTTCGATCTCGCGCTCGCGCTCGAAGCCGACGCGGTGCACCTCGGCCAGGAAGACCTCCCGCCCGAGCGCGTGCGCGCCGCGGCGGGCGCGAAGCTCGCGATCGGGCGCTCGACCCACGACGCTGCCGAGCTCGAGCGCGCGCTCGGCGAGCCCGTCGACTACGTCGCCTTCGGGCCCGTGTTCGGCACCACCTCGAAGGAGACCGGCTTCACAGCGCGCGGGCTCGAGCGGCTCGCCGCGGCCGCGGCGCGCGTGGCGCCGCGCCCGCTCGTCGCGATCGGCGGCATCGACGCGAGCAACATCGGCCAGGTGCTCGCCGTCGGAGCGCGCGGCGCCGCCGTGCTCTCCGCCGTGGCGGGCGCGGCGGATCCCGCGGCTGCGGCGCGACGTCTCGTGCGTGCGCTCGAGGCCGCGTCGTGAGCGAGCCCGGCCTGCGCCTGCTCTCGGCCGCCGGGCTCGTCGGGATCGGCGGGCTCGCCTGGCTCTGCGGCGTGGATCGGCGCCGCGTGCCCTGGCGCGTGATCGCCTGGGGCCTCGGCATCCAGCTCAGCCTCGGCGCCTTGCTGCTCCGCACCGAGGTCGGCCGGCGCTTCTTCGTCGCCATGAACGACGCGGTGGACGGCCTGATCCGCTTCACCGACGCCGGCACCAGCTTCGTGTTCGGCTCGCTCCGCACGACGGGCTTCTCCTTCGCGATCGAGGTGCTCCCGATCATCGTGTTCATGGGCAGCCTGTTCGGGATCCTCTTCCACCTCGGCCTCGTGCAGCGGCTGGTGGATCTGCTCGCGCGCGGACTCGCGCGCAGCATGGGGCTGTCCGGCGCGGAGAGCCTGTCGGCGGTGGCGAACATCTTCGTCGGCATGGTCGAGGCGCCGATGATGGTGCGCCCCTACCTCGAGCGGATGACGCGCTCCGAGCTCTTTTGCGTGATGGTCACGGGCATGGCCTCGATCGCGGGCTCGGTGCTCGTCGCCTACGCGAAGATGCTGGGCCAGGCCGAGTACGCCGGGCACCTCGTGACGGCGAGCTTTCTCTCCGCGCCGGCCGGCATCCTCGTCGCCAAGCTGATGGTGCCCGAGACGGAGACGCCCGTGACCGCTTCGGCCGGGGGCGCGCTCACCGCCTCGCCCGCCGTGAACGTGATCGACGCCGCGGCGGAGGGCGCGATCGCGGCGCTGCGCCTCGCCGCCTACGTGGGCGCGCTGCTGATCGCCTTCGTCGCGCTGATCGCGATGGTGAACGCGGGCGTGGGCGCGCTCGGACACCTCGCCGGCGTGGAGGGGCTCACGCTCCAGCGCATCTTCGGCTTCGCCTTCGCCCCGCTCGCGCTGCTGATGGGCGTGGCGCCGGCCGACGCGCTCGAGATCGGCTCCCTGCTCGGCGTGAAGACGGTGCTCAACGAGTTCCTCGCCTACCAGGATCTCGCCGGCCAGATCGCGACGGGCGCCGTCTCCCATCGCTCCGCGGTGATCGCTTCGTACGGCCTCTGCGGCTTCGCGAACTTCGGCTCGCTCGCGATCCTGATCGGCGGCATGGGCGGCATGGCCCCCTCCCGCCGCGGCGAGATCGCGGCGCTGGGCATGCGCTCGATCGCGGCGGGCACCTTCGCCTCGGCCATGACCGGCTGCGTGGCGGGAATCTTCCTGTGAGCCGGCTCCTGTCCGGCCCGATTCCGCGCGAGCAGATGCAGCTCTTCCTCGACACCTTCCTGTACCGCGAGGAGGCCTTCCTCGTGGACGAGATCGTGAGCGTGGACCGCGAGGCCTGCGCGCTCGAAGCGCGGCTCGACACCGCGCGCCCGCTGCCGTTCTCGGACGCGCAGCGCGTCCGGCCCGAGCATCCGGCCCACGTCTCGGCCGGCGAGCTCGTGATGGCGACGGGGAGCCTCGGCTGCCTGCACGCCTGGCTCTTCCACGACTGCCGCTGGGACCTCGGCTGGACCGGCTTCGGCAATCGCATCCACCGTGCGGACTTCCGCCGCCTCGTGGAGCGCGGCCCGCCGCTCGTGCTCCACTCGCGCGAGACGCGCCGGCGCGTGGGACCGCGCCGGGTGATGCTGCGCCTCGAGTTCCGATTCGAGCAGGACGGCGAGCTGGCCTATTGGGGCGACCAGAGCGCGATGTTCTTCCTCGGCCCGGCCGTCCCGGAGCCCGCGGACATTACCTGAATTGCGAACTACAGACCAGATCGGTAATGTCTTGGGGTGCCGTCACCCTCGCCTCGCAGCCTCGCGCTCGAGCTGCTCTCCACGCTGCGTGGCGGACAGCATGCCGGTGGGCGCGCTGGTGGCGGCGGGGGCGCTGTTCGGGATTCGCGGAGAACGGCATGCGCGTGGCGGTGACGCGCCTGCTCGGCGCCGGAGAGCTCGCGCGCGACGAGCGCGGCCGCTACCGGCTCGGTCCCGCCGCCGTCCCGCTGAACGAGCGCATCGTGTCGTGGCGCAGCCTGGAGGAGCGGCTCTGCCGCTGGGCGGGCGGCTGGATCGCGGTCCATCGCGCGGGCCTGCCGCGCGCGTCGAGGCGAAGCCGCCGCGCGCACGCGCGCGCGCGCTGCGCCTGCTCGGCTTCGCGGACTTCGCGCGCGATCTCGCGCTGCGGCCCGACAACCTGCGCGGCGGCGTCGCGGCGGTGCGCGAGGAGCTGTACGGGCTCGGCCTCCCGGCGGGCGCCACCGTCTGCGCGCTCTCGCGAGCTCGACGCCGGCGCCGACGCGCGCGCGCGAGGCTTGTGGGACGTGGCGGCGCTGCGCGCGAGCTACGCGCGCAGCTGCGCGCGCGCTCGCGGCGAGCGAGGCGCGGCTCGAGCGCGCTCCCGAAGCGACGGCGATGGTCGAGTCCTTCCGCCTCGGCGGCCGCGTGATCCGCGAGCTGGTGCACGACCCGCTGCTGCCCGAGCCGCTCGCGCCCGCCGCCGAGCGTCGCGCGCTCGTCGCCGCGATGCGCCGCTACGACCGCGCCGGCCGCCGCGTCTGGGCGAGCTTCATGGCGCGCTACGGCGCCCCGCACGCCGCGCTGCCCGCCGCACGGCGAGCGCCGTGGCGGCCTTCGGTTGAGGAGCCCGCACATGAGCCGAGTCCGCCTGGCTCGAGCGTCACACCGCGGAGGGCAACAGCGACTGGCGCAGCGCCCTCTCGCGCGACGAGATCGCCGCGCTGCTCGCGATGGAGGACTGGCGCTGCTGGCTCTCCGTCGCGACGAACTGGGGACTCGTGTTCGCGGCGCTGGCGCGTGGTCGCGCGCTGGCCGAACCCGCTCACCGTGGTCGCGGCGCTGTTCGTGATCGGCGCGCGGCAGCTCGGCTTCGCGGTGCTGATGCACGAGGCCGCGCACCGCAGCCTGTTCGCGGACCGCCGCGTGAACGACTTCGTCGGCCAGTGGCTGTGCGCGTACCCGGTGTGGAGCGACCTCTTCGCCTACCGCCCCTATCACCTCCAGCACCACGCGCACACCGGCGACCGCCGCGCGATCCGGACCTCGGCCTGATCCGGCCGTTCCCGATCACGCGCGCGAGCCTGCGGCGCAAGGTGTGGCGCGATCTCTCCGGGCGCACGGGCGTGAAGTTCGCGCGCGCCGCCTTCACGCGGACCTTCGCGCGCTGGCGCGACGCCGGCGGCGCGCCGCGCGGCCATCGGCATGGCCACCACCAACGGCGTGCTGCTCGCGCGTGCTCGCCGCGCTCGGGCACGCCGAGCTCTACCTGCTCTGGGCCGGCGCCTGGCTCACCACGAACACGCTCGTGACGCGCATCCGCTCGATCGCCGAGCACGCGCTCACGCCCGACGCCGACGATCCGCTCGGCAACACGCGCACCACGCTGGCCCGCTGGCTGGGAGCGCCTGCTGATCGCGCCGAACCGCGTGAACTACCACCTCGAGCACCACCTGCTGATGACCGTGCCGCACTACCACCTGCCGCGGCTGCACGCGCTGCTCCAGCGAGCGCGGCCTGCTCGCGCGCGCGTGCGTCGAGCGGCAGGGCTACGCCGCGGTGCTGCGGCGGGCGGCCGCGAAGGCGGCCTGAGGAACGGCCTCCCGGCGGACCGCCCGGTGGCCGCTTGCCAATTAAACGATCGTCCGTTTAATTCTGGCCATGGCCCGCTCGGCCCCTCGTCTTCCGCGCCGCGGCCCCGGCCGACCCGCCCGCGCCCCGGCCGGCGCGGCGCCCAGCGACCCGGTGCGGGCGCGGCTGCTCCGCGTCGCGCAGGAGCTGTTCGCGGAGCGCGGCTACGCCGCCGTGAGCGTGCGCGCGCTGGCCCGCGCCGCGCACGTGTCGCCGGCCATGATCGCGTACTACTTCCGCGACAAGCCCGGCCTGCTCGACGCCGTCCTCGACGACATCTTCGAGCGGCTCATCGCGCAGGTGCGCGAGCTGGTGGCGTCCGCCCCGGCGACGGGCGACGCGCCGGAGCGCTTGATCCGCCTCTACGTCGAGACCTTCTCGCGCGAGCCGTGGCTGCCCTCGTTCCTGGTGCGCGAGGTGCTCGGCGGGGATGCGGCGCGCCGCGCGCGCTTCGCCCGCCGCTTCCCGGCGCGCATCGCGCCGCTGGTGCTGCCGCTCCTCCGGGGCGAAGCGGCGAGCGGCCGCCTGCGCCCCGACCTCGACCCCGCGCTCACCGTGCTCTCGGTGCTCGGCATGTGCGCGATCCCGTTTCTCGTGCAGCCGGTGATCGGCCCCATCCTCGGCTACCAGCTCGACGAGAGCTTCTCGCGGCGGCTCGCGGACCACACCACGCGGCTCTTCCTCGACGGCGCCCGCGGAGGCACGCCATGAGAGGCGCGCTGCTGCTGCTGTGCCTCGCGCTCGCGGCCTGCTCGGAGGATCTCTCGAAGCTGCCGTCGCTCGGCACGCTGGAGCGCGACCGCCTCGAGCTCGTCGCGGAGGCGGACGAGCCCATCGTCGAGAACGCGGTGCGCGAAGGGGATCACGTCGCGCCGGGTGCGCTGCTGGTGCGCCTCGACGGAGGCCGCATCGCTGCGCAGGCCGACCGCGCACGGAGCACGCGCGACGAGGCGCGCGCGCGACTCGACGAGCTCGAGCGCGGCCCGCGCAGCGAGGAGATCGCGGAGGCGCGGGCCCAGCTCGCCGGCGCGGAGGGAACGTTGCGCACGGCGAGCGCGGAGCTCGAGCGGGCGCAGCAGCTCGCCCGGGCCGACTACGCCTCGCACTCCCGCCTCGACCAGGCGCGCATGACCGTCGACGCCGCGCGCGCCGCCCGCGACTCCGCCCGCTCCCGCCTCCACGCGCTGCTGGCCGGCAGCCGCAGCGAAGCGATCGCGCGCGGCCGGAGCGCGCTCGCTGCAGCGGAGGCAGCGCTCGCCGAGGCGGAGCTGCGCCAGGCCCGCCTCGAGGTGCGCGCGCCGCGCGCCGCCTTCGTGGACGCGTTGCCCTTCGAGCCGGGCGAGCGGCCGCCGCCGGGGGCCGCGGTGGTCGTGCTCGTGGCCGACGGGCCGCCGTGGGCGCGCGTGCACGTGCCGGAGCCGCTGCGCGGCCAGCTCCGCCCGGGCGCCCACGCGCGCGTGCGCATCGACGGTTACGCCGCGCCGTTCGAAGGCCGCCTGCGCAGCATCGCGCACGAGCCCGCCTTCACGCCGTACTTCGCGCTCACGCAGCGCGACCGCAGCCGGCTCTCGTACCTCGCCGAGGTGGACGTGACGTCGCCCGAGGCGCTCGAGCTCCCCGCCGGCGTGCCGGTGGAGGTGACGTTCGAGCTCGAAGTGCGACAGGCGCAACGATGAACGAGACACCCGCCATCGTCACGCGTGGTCTCACGCGGCGCTTCGGCGCGCGCGTCGCGGTGGACCACCTCGATCTCGAGATCCCGCGCGCGCGTGTGTCGGGCTTCCTCGGCCCGAACGGCTCGGGCAAGTCCACCACCATGCGCATGCTGTGCGGGCTGCTCACGCCGAGCGAGGGCGAGGCGAGCGTGCTCGGCCTGTCGATGCCCCGCGACGCCGAGACGCTGCGCCGCCGGCTCGGCTACATGACGCAGCGCTTCTCGCTGTACGAAGACCTCTCCGTGCGCGAGAACCTCGAGTTCCTGGCGGCGATCCACGATCTGCCCCGCGCCGCCGCTCGCACGCGCGTCGAGGCGCTGCTCGCGGAGTTCGCGCTCGCGCCGCGCGCGAGCCAGCTCGCGGGCACGCTCTCCGGCGGGCAGCGCCAGCGGCTCGCGTTGGCGGGCGCGATCCTGCACGAACCCGAGCTGCTCGTGCTCGACGAGCCGACGAGCGCGGTGGACCCGCGGAGCCGCCGCGACTTCTGGGAGGCGCTCTTCGACCTCGCCGAGCGCGGCATCACCATCCTCGTCTCGACGCATTTCATGGACGAGGCTGAGCGCTGCCACGAGCTCGCGATCCTCGACCGCGGCCGGCTCGTTGCGGTGGGCGCGCCGCGCCGGCTGCTGGCCGAGCTGCCCGATCGCGTGGTCGAGATCGAGAGCGAGCAACCGCGCGCCGCGCGCGCCCAGCTCGAGCGGGAGCCCGCGGTGAGGAGCGCCGCGCAGCTCGGCAGCCGGCTGCGCGCGCTGGTGGATCCCGCGCTCGCGGAGCCCGCCCGCGCGCTCGAGGCTGCGCTCGCCGCGCACGGCATCCCGGCGCGGGCGCAGCTCGCCGCGCCGAGCCTCGAGGACGTGTTCGTGGCCGCGACGCGCAGCCGGGGGCCCGAGTCGTGAGGGCGTTCTCGCTGCGGCGCGTCGGCGCGGTCGCGCGCAAGGAGCTGCTGCACCTGCGCCGAGACCGCCTCACCGGCGGCATGATCGCCGGCATCCCGCTGATGATGACGCTGCTCTTCGGCTACGCGATCAACCAGGACATCCGGCATCTGCGCGGGGGCGTGGCCGACCTGTCGGGCACGCAGCGTGCGCGCTGGCTCGCGGCAGACGCGCAGGCGACGCAGGTCGTGGACCTCGTGCGCCGCGCGGGCAGCGCGCAGGAGCTCGAGGCGATGCTGGCGCGCGGGGAGATCTCCGTCGGGCTGCTGATCCCCGTGGATCTCGAGCAGCGGCTCGTGCGCCGAGACCGGCCGGCGGCGCAGCTGCTCGTCGACGGCGGCGACCCGATCGTGCTCGGCGCCGCGCGCGCGCTCGTGTCGCTACCAGTGCCGGGCCGGAGCCTCGTGCCTGCCGCGCCCGCCCCGATGTTCGAGCTGCGCGCCTTCTACAACCCCGAACGCCGCTCCGCCGTGCACATCGTACCGGGCATCTGCGGCGTGATCCTCGCGCTCACCATGGTGTTGTTCACGGCGATCGCGATCGTGCGCGAGCGCGAGCGCGGCAACCTCGAGCTGCTGATCACCACGCCGGTGCAGTCGGCCGAGTTGATGGTGGGCAAGATCCTGCCCTACGTGGCGATCGGCTACGTGCAGATCTCGCTGATCCTCGGCCTCGGCGTGCTGCTCTTCGACCTGCCGATCCGCGGCCCGCTGCTCGACTTCTACGTGGCCGCGGGCGCATTCGTGGTCGCGTCGCTCACGCTCGGGCTGCTGATCTCCACCGTCGCCGAGAGCCAGTTCCAGGCGTTCCAGCTGACGTTCACGAGCTTCCTCCCGCAGATCATGCTGTCCGGCTACATGTTCCCGTTCGACGGGATGCCCCGGCCGGCGCAGTGGCTCGCGGAGATCTTTCCGCTCACCCACTTCCTGCGCATCGTGCGCGGCATCGTGCTGCGCGGCGCCACGCTCGGCGACGTGGCGGGCGAGCTGTGGCCGCTCGCGCTGTTCTTCGCCGTGACGCTCACCCTCGCGGCGCTGCGCTTCCGGAAGCGGCTGGACTAGCCTCGCGGGCGTGCCGTTCCCGCGCGCCGCATGCGTGGTCTCCGCCGTCGCCGTTCTCGCGGCCGGCGCATTCGGCTGCACCACGCCGGGCGGAGGGGTGCGGGGCTGGCCGATCCACGTCTCGGGGGACTACGTCCATCCCGCCACCGGGGCCCACTTTCCGGAGCGCTTCGGCACTTTGACGCGATCGAGCGTGACGAAGTGGGACGCGGCCGAGGCGAACGTCGGCGTGAACTACGACGAAGCCGGACAGGCCCGCATCTCGGTCTTCCTGTACCCGGCGGGAGACGCGCGCGCCGGGCGCTTGCGCGGGGAGTTCCTCGAGACCAGCGGCTACCTCGAAGAGGTCCATCCGGCGGCCATGCACGAGGCGAGCGCGATCGTGCGCTCCCCGCGTCCAGACGGGCGCGCGGTGGGCTTCGAAGCCCGCTTCAAGCTGCTCGATGCCGAGGGCGGGCAGCACACGCTGGCCCAGGTCTTCCAGTGCGGGCATTGGTTCCTGAAGGTCCGCGCGACGCACGGCGAGAAGTATCCGATCGACGCGGCGCTCGACGGCATCCACGACCGGGTGCGCTGCCGCGACCTGGCGGCTCGAGACCCGATCGGGAGGGAGCCCGGCATCGACCTCGACCCCGCCGTGTCGGGCTCGAACGCGGAGTGGATCGCCCACGGCGTGGCGGAGCTGGCCTGGATCCAGAAGTACGTCGCGCCGGAGGATCTGGCATACGGGATTCCCGATCACGAGCCGGCGCTCTATGTCCACGCGTGGGAGGTCAGCCTCCAACTCCGCGAGGAGCTTCAGCAGAAGGGCGAAGCGGCGGCCAACCCGTTCCTCGATCGCATGCTCGAGGTCCGGAACGCCGGCTTCCTCACCGAGTACGTCTGGAGCGAGTACCTCGGCTTCCTTCCCCCTCCCGACGAGATGACGTCGAGGCTCGACGCCTTCCGGCGCTGGCGCGAGACGACGCTGCCGGGACTTCGTCACGAGGTCCACGCGGCGGCGCACCTGCACGACTGAGCCGGGGCGGCGACCGCTCAGCCCGCGGCCGCGCTTCCACCCCGCTGGATCAGCATCAGGTTGCGCGCATACACCACCCAGCCGAAGGCCTGGCCGAGCACGAAGACGGGATCCTTGCGATGGACCGCGTAGGCGAGCAGCAGCATCGAGCCCACCAGCGAGAGCCACCAGAAGACGGGCGGGATGAAGCTCTTGCGCGCGCGCTCCGACGCGACCCACTGCACCAGGAAGCGGGAGAAGAAGATCGCCTGGCCGACCATGCCGAGCACGAACCAGACCGGATTGACGCTCCACTCCGCCATCGGAACCTCCCCGGCCGAGCGCCGGCGGGCGCAAGGTTGCCGAGGCGCGCCGGGCGAGCAAGCGCGTGCGCGTGAAGAAGGCGCCACCTCTACGCCGCCCGCATCCGCCGGCGCTCCACCTCGTGGCCGCTCGCGGCGTCCAAGGCGTGCAATCTTGACAGCTGAGTCCGGATTCGAGAGGGTCCGCCTTCCATGCAGCTCCTCGCCCAGGAAGAGTACGGCCTGCGCTGTCTGCTCGAGCTCGCGCGCCACGGCGTGGACGCGCGCACGATCCACGAGATCGCAGAGGCCGAGGGCCTCTCGCCCGACTATGCGGCGAAGCTGCTCCGCGAGCTGCGCCGCGGCGGCCTCGTCGAGAGCACGCGCGGCGCGGCCGGCGGCTACCGGCTCGCGCGCGAGGCCGAGGCCATCACGGCGTGGGACGCCATCGCGGTGCTCGGCGGCGCGCTCTTCCCGGAAGGCTTCTGCGAGTGCCACCCCGGGCGCGCAGAGCGCTGCGTGCGCGCCAAGGACTGCGCGCTGCGCGCGATCTGGCGCGCAGCCGACGACGCCGTGCGCGCGGTGCTCTCCCGCGTCACGCTCGCGGACCTCGTGTCGAGCGAGGCTGCGATGATTGCGCGCCTGCGCCTCGTCCCCATCTCCCGCGCCGATCGGAGGCCCTCATGAGCGCGATTACCAAGGAGCTCGTCCTCGACGCGCTGCGGCCCATCGTCGATCCCGACTTCCGGAAAAGCATCGTCGACCTCGGCTTCGTGAAGAACCTCACGATCGACGGCGGCCGCGTCTCGTTCGCGATCGAGCTGACCACGCCCGCGTGCCCGGTGAAGGCCGAGTTCGAGAAGGCCGCACGTGAACGCGTCGGCGCGCTGCCGGGCGTCGCACACGTGGACGTGAAGATGACGTCCAACACGCGCGGCTCGACCGGTGCCGCAGCGCGGGCCGAGGGCGGCCTGGTGCTGCCCGGCGTGAAGAACACGATCGCCGTGGCGTCGGGCAAAGGCGGCGTCGGCAAGAGCACGACGGCGATGAACCTCGCCCTCGCGCTGCGCGAGACGGGCGCGACGGTGGGCGTGATGGACGCCGACGTCTACGGCCCCTCGCTGCCGCTGCTGCTCGGCGTCAGCGGCCGCCCCGAGACGATCGAGCGTGACGGCCAGAAGCGCATCCAGCCGCTCGAAGCCTACGGCATGCGCGTGATGTCGATGGGCTTCTTCGTGAACGAGAACTCGCCGGTGATCTGGCGCGGCCCGATGGTGCACGGGCTGATCCGCCAGTTCCTCGGCGACGTCGAGTGGGGCGAGCTCGACTACCTCGTGATCGACCTGCCGCCCGGCACGGGCGACGCCGCCCTCACGCTCACGCAGCAGGCGCCGCTCTCGGGCGCGGTGATCGTCACCACCGCCAACGACCTCTCGGTGCTCGACGCGCGCAAGGGCCTCAAGATGTTCGAGAAGGTCGCGGTGCCGGTGCTCGGCGTCGTCGAGAACATGTCGTACTTCGTGCCTCCCGATCTCCCCGACCGCCGCTACTACATCTTCGGCAAGGGCGGCGGCAAGCGCGTGGCCGACGAGCTCGGCGTGGACTTCCTCGGCGAGGTGCCGATCGACCCGCGCGTCGTGGAAGGCGGTGACCTCGGCAAGCCGATCGTGGTGTTCGCGCCCGAGAGCGAGGCGGCGCAGGCGTTCCGCCGCCTCGCCGGCGAGGTGGCGCGCCGCCTCGCGCTGCTCGCCGCCCGCACGCCGGCCGTCGCGGACGCCAACATCACCTGGGTCGCGAGCCCTCGCTAGCGGCGGCGTCTAGAGGATGTCGAGCAGCCCGGCGACGCCGCGGATGCGCGGGAAGTCGCCGGCGCGCGCGCTCGGGTCGGGCGTGACGAGCACCGGGTTGAGCCCCGCGGCGCGGGCGCCGGCCACGTCGATGCGCACGGAGTCGCCGAGGTAGAGGCAGCGCGAGGGCTCGAGGCCCATCGCGCGCAGCGCGAAGCCGAAGATCGCGGGGTCGGGCTTCTCGACGCCCACCACGTGCGAGTCGATCACCACCTCGACGGGCACGCCGGCGCCGGCGCCCACCTGGCAGATCGCGAGCTCCGCGAGCCGCGCCTCGACCGTGCCTTCGGCGTTGGAGACGACGCCCAACCGGACGCCCGTCTGCGCGAGCGCCGCCAGCGCCTCGCGGACGCCCGCCGTGGGCCTCCGCCAGAGCGTGGCCGAGCCGTCGAAGGTGGCCCGCAGGTGCGACGCGGCCTCGCGCTGGCGCGCCTCCGGCACGCCCAGCGTGCGCAGGTACGCGCCGAGGTAGTGACGCCAGTCGAAGGGCCCGTGCGGCGCCTCGTCGAGGCCGCGCATGCCCGCGTAGTGCGCGGTGTCGAGCCGGTGCGGCTCCACGGCGAGGTCGAGCTCGGCGAGGCTCTCGACGATCGGCTCGTGCGAGGGGAGCACCAGCACGCCGCCGGCGTCGAGCAGCACCGCGTCGAAGCCGAGCGCAGTCACGTGGCCGCACCGACGGTCGCGGTGGCGACCGTGCAGAGCCGGTCGTCCGCGCCGGCGTCGCGCGACTCGATGCGGAGCAGCGCCTCGCCCTGGCTCCGGCGCAGCAGCGTCGCGCGCGTGCGCAGCGGACCCGCGCGCCCGATCGCGAGGAAGTGGACGGCGAGATCGCGCGTCGCGACCGGCCGGCCCAGCCACGCAAGGCCCGCGGCCTCCGCCGCGAGGTCGAGGAGCGCCACGGCGACACCGCCCTGCAGGCCGCCGAGGCTGTTCCCCACGTACGGGCCGAGCGCCAGCTCCACGGCGCCGGCCGCGGCGTCGCGCACGCGTACGCCCATGGCCTCGCCCCAGGGCCGCTCGAAGCCCGCGCCCTCGGCCGCGAACGCCACGCGCCCGAGCCGCTCGCCACGCGGCCGCTGCTGATACTCGCCTTGCGCCTCGAGCCTCGAGAAGGCCACCGCGGCGTGCGCGACGAGCGCGTCCTCCGCGTGCACCTCCACCTCGAGCACGATGTTCGTGCGGCCGCTCCGCAGCGGACGCGCGCGCGCGACCAGCTCGCCGCCGCGCACCGGCGCGAGCCAGTGGAGACGCATGTCCGACGTCGCAATCCAGCTCGTCGGCGCCGCGCGCAGCGCCGCCCCGCCGGCCACGGCGTCCACCAGCACGCCGAGCGCGCCCGCCGAGCACGCGCCCGTCGCGCCGAACAGCGCGGGCGTCACGGGGATGCCCGCGCACGGCGGCTCTGCCCCGGCCTCGGACCAGAGCCCCAGGTCGCGCAGCACGTGACGGGCCGGCGGGTAGTCGTGCGGAAGGCGGCTCGCTTCGACGGTCATTTCCCGTGCAGCAGATAAGAGTGGAGCGGCGGCGCAGGCCCGACCGGCCCCTTCGCCACCTCGGCGAGGTACTGGTCGTACCCGTACTCCGTGATCGCGATGCCGGGATCGGCGTCGAAGAACGTGTCCGACACGGGCACGTGGCTCGCCCAGCTGAGGTAGCTCGCGGAGGTCGACTTGCCGGACGAGCGCTGCCACATCTCGGTGTGCACCGGCAGCCCATGCGCCGTCACGCAGGTCTCGCGCCGGCCGTCGGCGTCGGTGATGCGATAGACCTCGCAGTCCTGGCCCCCGACCGTCTGGGTGCCGACCCGCTCGCCGCCGGCGGCCACGATGCGGTCGCGGTCGTCGGCGAAGGGCCGCTTGCCGGCGGCGTCGTTCGCGATCGCCCGTGGGCTGCGTTGGATCGCGATGCCTTCCCGCTGGATCCGGTTGAAGATCACGTAGCGGTTGCCCTTCACGAGCTGCACGATCGGCTGCCCGCCCACGACGAGCTCGGAGCGCATCCAGGGCCCCTTCGACCAGAGATGCTCGATCGTGGGCGCCGCGCCGCCCGTCAGCAGGATCTCCGTGTACCAGGTCTCGGGGCCCGCCGGCGCCGCCTCCTTGGGCGGCGCGGCCTGCGCGTGCGCGAGCCGAGGAGAGAGTGCGAGCAGAGCGGCGGCGAGCCAGAAGTGGATGCGAGGCACGGCGGCGGATCTTACCATCCCGCGCCATGCGGATCGCGCTCAGCGTCGCCGGGTCCGATCCGACGGGCGGCGCCGGCCTCCAGCTGGATCTGCAGGTGTTCCGCGCGCTCGGCGTCCACGGCGCGGCCGTGGTCACGGCGCTCACGATCCAGGACACGCAGAAGGTGCACCGCGTGCTGCCCGCGTTTCCCTCGGTGGTCAGCGATCAGCTGCGCGTGCTGCTCGCCGACGTGACGCCGCACGCCATCAAGCTCGGCATGCTGGCCACGGACGACGTGCTGCGCGCGGTGGCGCTCGGGCTCGGGGCGCTCGGGGATCCGCGGCCGCCGCTCGTGATCGACCCGGTGCTGCGCGCGAGCGACGGCGCGCAGCTGCTCGAGCGGCGCGCGTACGGCGCCCTCGTCGAGCTGATGAAGGGCGCTGCGCTCGTCACGCCGAACCTCCCCGAAGCCGAGACCCTGTCGGGGCTCGACGTGTCGATGCAAAGCGGCGCCGAGCAGGCTGCGCGCTGGTTCGTCACCGAGGCGGGCGCCGAGGCTGCGCTGGTGAAGGGCGGGCACCGCGACGGCGCGCCCGACGACTGCTTCGCGCGGCGCGAAGGCGGCGGCGTGGCCGTCGCGTGGCTGCCCGGCGAGCGCATCGCGGGCACGCCCGTGCACGGCACCGGCTGCGCGCTGTCCGCGGCGATCACGGCGGGCCTCGCGCAGGGCCTCGCGCTCGACGCGGCCATCGCACGCGGGCGCAGCTTCGTGCAGGGCGCCATCGCGCGCGCGGAAGCGGTCGGCGCGGGGGCGAGGCTCCTCTGCTTCTAGGCCCGCACCAGGTACTTCGCGAAGAAGGCTTCGAGCTTCGCCCAGGCGTCCTGCGTCGCCGCCGCGTGATACGAGTCGCGCCGCTCTTCGCAGCAGAAGCCGTGGACTGCGCCCTCGTAGTTGTCGATCGCGTAGTCGAGCCCCAGCGCGCGCAGCTTCTCGTCGATCCGCCGGACTTCCTCCTGGGGAATGAAGAAGTCGAGCTGTCCGAAGAAGAGGTGCAGCGGGCAGCGGATCGCGCCGGCGCGCTCGAGCAGGGCGCCGATTCCTCCGCCATAGAACGGCGCGCTGGCCTGGATCTCGCCGGGCAACGCGCACGCAGCGAGAAAGGCGAGGCGACCACCCATGCAGAAGCCGGTCACGCCGATCGGCGAGCCGGCCACCTCAGCCGTGCCGCGCAGATACGCGAGCGTGGCCTGCATGTCGTCGATGAACTCCGCGTCGCTCAGCTTGCGCATCATTCCCACGGCTTTCGGGAGATCGTCGTAGGACGCGGTGTTGTCGGGCGCCTGCCGGTGATAGACGTCGGGAGCGATCGCGACGAAGCCCATCCGTGCGATGCGATCCGTCTCCTTCTCGAGGTTCGGGACCAGCCCGAACGCCTCCATCAAGACGATGACCGCGGAACGCGGACCGCCCGAGCGCGGCTTCGACACGTAGGCGGGCATTCGCCCGCCGCCGCTCGCGATCTCGATCCGCTCGGTTCGAAGCTCCATGCGAGTCACCTCCCTCCGAGGCGGGCGAGCAGCTTCTCCCAGATTCCGCCGAAGCCGCCGTTGCTGAGCGTCACCACCACGTCCCCCGGCGCGATGCTCTCTGCGAGGTGCGCGACGATGGCGTCCACGTCGGGCAGCGCGACAGCGGGCACGCCGCGCGCCGCGATGTCGCGCGCGAGGCGCTCGGCCGAGAGGCGCTCGGGGTCGCCGCCGAACGCGCTGTAGATGGGCGCGTCGGGCACGACCTGCACCACCACGCGCGCGGCCGCGTCGAAGGCCTCGGCGTATTCGCGCTGGAACACGGCGCGCCGGCTGGTGTTGGAGCGCGGCTCGAACACCGCCACGAGCGGCCGCCCGGGGAAGCGGCCGGCGAGCGCCGCGAGCGTCTCGCGCACCGCGGTCGGGTGGTGGCCGAAGTCGTCCACGACGGTGACGCCGCGCGCCTCGCCGCGCACCTCCTGGCGCCGCTTCACGCCGCGGAAGCGCGCGAGCCCCGCTGCGATTTCCTCGAGCGCCACGCCGCGCGCCGTGCACACCGCCGCCGCCGCGAGCGCGTTCGCCACGTTGTACGCACCCCAGGCGGGCAGCAGCGCCATGGCCGTGCCGGCGCCGCGCACGCGGAGGCTCGAAGCGCGTGCCCTCGGGGCCGGGCGCGAGCCCGCGCGCCTCGACGTCGCTCCCGTCCTCGATGCCGTAGCGCAGCACGCGGCAGCGCGCGCCGCCCGCCACCTCGTCGAGGCTCCGGCTGCCCGTCGCCGCGATCAGCGTGCCCGCTGCGGGCAGGCCTGCGACCAGCTTCACGAACTCCCCCTGCACGTGCGCCAGGTCGCGATAGATGTCCGCATGGTCGAACTCGATCGAGGTGACGACCAGCGTGTCCGCGTGGTAGTGGAGGAACTTCGGGGTCTTGTCGAAGAACGCGGTGTCGTACTCGTCGCCCTCGACCACGAACTCCGGGCCGGCGCCGTCGCGGAAGCTGCCGCCGAAGTTCTCGGCGAGGCCGCCGACCAGCAGCGACGGATCGCGCCCGGCCTCGAGCAGCAGCGTCGCGACGAGGCTCGTGGTAGTGGTCTTGCCGTGCGTGCCGGCGATCACCACCGAGTGCTTGCCGCGGATCGCATGCTCGTACAGCGCATCGGGGAACGAGCGGTACGGGATGCCGTTGTCGAGCACCGCGCGCGCCTCCGGGTTCTCGCGGCGCACCGCGTTGCCGATCACGGCGAGGTCGGGCCGCTTCGCGAGCACGTTCTCGGCGCGGAAGCCGAGCGCCACCGGGATCCCCCAGCGCTCGAGCGCCGTGCTCATCGGCGGGTAGACGTTCTCGTCGGAGCCGGTGACCTCGTGGCCGCGCGCCTTCAGCAGACCGGCGAGCGACCCCATCCCGGCGCCGGCGATGGCGACGAAGTGCACGTGCATCCGGGTTACGCCGCGAAGGCTTCGCGCAGCAGGTCGTGGATCTCGGCACGGAGCGTGAACTTGCTCTTCTTCGCGACCAGGTGGATCCGGTTGGTGAGCATCACCACCACCGCCTCGGCGGCGAAGTCGATCCAGAGCGAGGTGCCGGTGAAGCCGAGGTGCCCGATCGACTGCGGCGAGAAGTGCCGGCCCGACGACGAGCCGCCCGCGGTGGGCGTGTCCCAGCCGAGCGCCCAATCCGAGCCGGCGGGCAGGCTCTGGCGCGCGGCGAACTCGCGGAGGCGTCCCTGCGGCAGCGCGTCGCTGCGGCCGTGCCACACGTCGAGGAGCGCCGTACCGAAGCGCATCACGTCGTCGGCCGGCGCGAACAGGCCGGCGTGGCCGGCCACGCCGCCCATTGCCGCAGCGTTCGGGTCGTGCACCTCACCCCACACGATGCGCCCGCGCCACGGGCAGTTCTCGGTGGCCGCGAAGCGGCGCCGCTCCGCCTCGGACAGCGGCTCGCGCAGGAAGCGCGTCTCGGTCATGCCGAGCGGCGCGAAGATGCGCTCTGAACAGAACTGGTCGAGGGGTCGTCCGGTCACGGTCTCCACCACCGCGCCGAGCACGATGAAATCGAGGTCGCCGTAGACGGCTGCGCTGGCCGGCTCGTGCACGAGCGCCGAGCGGCAGATGCTCTCGAGGATCCAGTCGTGCGCGGCCGGGGTGCCGATCCAGTGCTCTCCCTTCTTGCGCTCGCGCTCGAGCAGCGTCTCGTGGAAGCCGCGCCAGGGATGGAGCCCCGAGGAGTGGGTGAGCAGGTGGCGCAGCGTGACGCGTTCCTTGTCCCGCTCGCCGAAGTGCGGGAGCACCTTGGCCACCGGATCGTCGAGCGAGAGCGCGCCCTGCTCGACCAGCAGCATCACCGCCGTGGTGGTGGCGAGCACCTTGGTGAGGGACGCGAGATCGAAGACCGTCTCGCGCGCCATCGGAATGCGCTCGGGCCGCGTCACGGCGAGCCCGCGCACGGAGAGATGCTCGAGCCACTCGCCGTCGCGGTGCATCCGCGCGAGCACCACCGCGCCCGGCATCTCCGCCGCCTCGATCGCGCGATCGAGCGCGCGGTCCACCTTCGCCAGCTTGCGTCGGATCGCCGCGTGTCTCAAGTTGCCTTCTCCATCCTCTCCAGCTCGCAGAGCCACAGGCCATCGCGCGACTCGGAGGCCACAGCCTCGACTTCGTTCGCCTCCGGCTCACTGCGCGCGCCGCTCCGCGGCGCTTGCGTCAACGCGAGACTCCTGCCTCGAGCAGCACCAGCTCCCCCCGTTCCCCATCGAGCGCTGCACGGACGCCGACGGGCCAGACGAGGTTCGGCTGCTCGTGGCCGAATGGCAAGCCGGTCACGAGCGGCTTGCCGCGCCCGCCGAGGATCTCCAGCACCACCGCGTCGGCCGTCGGCGTCGCGCGCTTCGGGTCTTCGCAGCCGAGCAGCGAGCCCACCGCGAAGCCGGCCGCGACGTCGAGCTTGCCGGCGGCGG
Organism: uncultured delta proteobacterium; assembly: GCA_963716895.1. Taxonomy (GTDB): domain Bacteria; phylum Myxococcota_A; class UBA9160; order UBA9160; family UBA6930; genus JBFIYM01. The sequence continues at coordinate 500,848 of CAVQUJ010000005.1, read as the reverse complement.
CGAGATGGTTGAGATCGCGGTCGAGCGCGTAGGGCTTCTCGCCGATCTCTTCGAAGGCGAGGATCGCGCCGCGCGTGTCGATCTCCCACGGTGTGCCGAGGCTCGCGGCGAGGAGCGTGAGCGAGCCGCCGATCAGCCGCCCCTCGGCGCGCCCGCCCGCGCGACCTGCGCCGCGCGAGCGGAGGCAGCGCCTCGCCGGCGAGCGCGCGCACGAGACGCTCGAGCTCGATGTCCGAGGGGCCCGCGTCGCGGTCGAACATCGGGCCGTGGAAGCCGGTGAGGCCGGCCTTGCGGAGCTGCCACAGCAGCAACGTGGTCACGTCGCTGTAGCCGATGAGCGGCTTGCGGGCCCGGCGCACGCGCGCGGCGTCGAGCCGCGCGACCATGCGCTGCGCGCCGTAGCCGCCCCGCGCGCACACGATCGCCGCCACGGCAGGGTCGTCGATCCACTGCGTCAGCTCGGCGGCGCGGCGCTCGTCGCTGCCGGCGAGGTAGCCCTGTTGCGCGAGCAGGTCGGGGCGCCAGCACACGCGGAAGCCGGCGCTTCGCAGGCGCGCGGCGCCGGCCTCGAGCCGCGCGCCGTCGGCGGCGAAGCCGGGCGCGGCGACGGCGATGCAGTCGCCCGGCCGGACCGGCCGCGGTTTCACCAGGCGCGGCACGCGCTAGAACGTCTCGCTCTCGGACCAGTGGCTGTCGCGGGCGGGCGGGACGAAGCCGCCGCCGCCCCCCGCCGGCCCGCCGTCCTCGTCGCGGGCCGCGCGGTTCTGGAAGCGCGCGAACTTGCCTTCGAAGTCGAGCTTCACCGTGCCGGTGGGACCGTTCCGCTGCTTCTCGATGATGATCTCCGCAAGCCGCGGGTCTTCGGTGTCCTTGTTGTAGACGATGTCGCGGTAGATGAAGGCGATCACGTCGGCGTCCTGTTCGATCGCGCCGGATTCGCGCAGGTCGCCCATCATCGGGCGCCGCTTGTCGGGGTCGCGCTGCTCGGGCCCGCGGTTCAGCTGCGACAGCGCGATCACCGGCATGTCGAGCTCCTTGGCCAGGGCCTTGAGCCCCTTGCTGATCTCGGCCACCTCGAGGTCCTTGCGGTCGCGCCGGCCCTCGGCGTGCGCGAGCTGGAGATAGTCGAGCACCACCAGATCGAGGCCGTGCTCGGCGTGGAGCCGGCGGCTCTTCGCCTTGATCTCGAGGATGTCGAGCGAGCCCGAGTCGTCGATCCAGATCTCGGCGTTGGTCAGCTTGTCGGCGGCGGTCTGGAGCCGGCGGTAGTCCGTCATCGGCAGGAAGCCCTTGCGCAGGCTCGAGAAGTCGATCGCGGCCTCGGACGAGAGCAGGCGGATGATCAGCGAGCGCGTGGTCATTTCGAGCGAGAACACCGCCACCTTCTTGCCGTGATCCACGGCGGCGTTCCGCGCGATGTTCAGCGCGAACGCCGTCTTGCCCATGCTGGGACGCGCGGCGATCACGACCAGTTCCCCCGCCTGGAGGCCCCCCGTCATCTGGTCGAGGTCGCGGAAGCCGGTGGGGATGCCGGTGAGCTCGCCGCCGCGGTTCATGATGGCTTCGACGTAGTCGAAGGTGCCCGGCATCTCGGCGTGCAGGCTCTGGAAGGTGCTGCGGCTCTGCGCCTTGCTGACGTCGAAGACCCGCGACTCCGCGAAGTCGAGCAGCTCGTCGGCGGAGCCGGCGTCCTCGAAGGCCGACTCGACGATTTCCGTCGCCACCGCGGCGAGCCGCCGCTTCACGGCCTTGTCGCGCACGATCTTCGCGTGGTGCGTGACGTTGGCGGCGGTGGCGGCGAAGTCCGCGATCTCCGCCAGGAACACGGTGCCACCCACCTGGTCGAGCTGCTTCCGCGCGTTCAGCTGCTCGGAGAGCGTGATCAGATCGACCGGCCGGCTCTCCTCGTGGATCGCCAGCATCGCGCGATAGACGGTCTGGTGGGCCGGGTGGTAGAAGTCGTCCGCGCGCAGCTCGAGCGAGACGTCGTGGAAGGCGCGCGGGTCGAGCAGCAGCGCCGAGACGACGGAGCGCTCGGCGTCGAGGTCATGGGGCGGGACGCGGCCTCCGCTGCTGCTCGCGCGGCGGCCCGTGGAACCGCTGGCGCTCTCGTCTCGCGAGCCCCCGGCCATCATCCCCCCGGTCGAATCTCTCGATTCTCACCCGGTCGACTCGGCCGATTGTCTACTCCGCGGCCTTCACGGTCAAGCGCACGTGCGCGACCACCTCGCGGTGCAGGCGCAGCGGCACGCGGTGCTCACCGGCTTCCCGGATCGGGTCGCCGAGCTCGATCTTCCGTCGGTCGACCGTCACGCCCTGCGCGCCGAGCAGGTCGGCGATCTGCGCCGCGGTGACGGAGCCGAACAGCTTGCCTTCCTCGCCCACCTGCACCGCGATCTCGAGCGCGATCGACTCGATGCGCGCCTTCTCCGCCTCGAGCGTCTTCTTCTCGCGCTGCGTCTTGTCCGCGATCACACGCTGGTGGTGCTCCAGCGCGTTGACGCTCGCCTCGGTGGCGAGGATCGCCTTGCCCTGGGGGAGCAGGAAGTTCCGAGCGAAGCCGGGGCGGACGTTCACCACCTCGCCGGCGTCGCCGAGTCGCGGAATGTCCTCGCGCAGGATCACTTTCACGTGGGCCATGTTGGTTGCCTTCTTCGGGAGCGGGTTCCGAGCTGTCGTGACTCCGTTCGCCTGCGGCTCACTGCGCGCGCCGCGGACGCGGCGCTTGCTACATCCCGTGGTGCGAGGCGTAGGGCATGAGCGCGATCTGGCGCGCGCGCTTGATCGCGGTGGCGATCCGGCGCTGGTGCTTCGCGCAGTTCCCCGAGATCCGCGACGGGATCAGCTTCCCCGTCTCGGTCAGGAAGTAGCGGAGCCCCTTCGGATCCTTGTAGTCGATGCCGACGGTCGTGTCGGCGCAGAAGCGGCAGACCTTCTTGCGAAAGCCGCTGCCCTTCTTCTTCTGGGCCTTGCGCGCCTTCTTGCGCGCCTTGGCGCGCAGCCGCGCCTTCACGCTCATCGGGCCCCGCTCGCGGTCCCGATCGCGATCGCCGCCGCGCCCACCGGGGCCGCGCCCGAAGCCGCCGCGCCCGCCGCGCTCCTCGCGATCGCCACCGAAGCCGCCGCCGAAGCCGCCTCCGCCGAAGCCGCTCTCGCTCATTCGTCGTCCCCTCGGTCGTCGTCGTCATCGAGGTCGTCGCTGCGGCCGCCCGAGCGCATCTCCACCTCGCGGGCGCGCTCTTCCTCGGCCTCGCGGAGGGCGCGCTCGCGCGCGCGCTCGGCGTGCTGGCGCTCGTCCTCGGCGGCGCGCGCCTTGCGCGCCTCGATGTCGATGACTTCCGGGTTCGCCATCACCGTGAGGAAGCGCAGCACTGACTCTTCGAGCCGCAGCGCCCGCTCCACCACGTTGACCGCGCTGCCGTCCGACAGGTAGTAGCTGGTGACGTAGCGGCCCTTCTGGAACTTCTGGATGTCGTACGCCAGCCGCCGCTTGCCCTGGTCGTCGTGCAGCAGGCGGATCGCCCCGCTGCGCTCCAGGAGGCCGTCGATCCGGGTGAGGAGCTCCTTGGCTCCTTCGTCGGAGATCTCCGGCTGGACGATGAACGTCGTCTCGTATTCGCGCATGGACCTCCCCATGGACGGACGCACGAGGCGTCCGGGCCCCGTCCGTGGACGGGACCGGGTGGTTGGAAGGCGCGGGAGGTAGCAGACAAGCTCTGGACGCCGCAACCGGCCACGAGCCAGAGCGTCCCCGGATGCGTGCGGCGTGGACCGGGGCGCGGAGCTCGGCCCTCGTCACAGCGGCCTCGCTGGGGACGCCGCAACCGGCCACGAGCCAGAGCGTCCCCGGATGCGTGCGGCGTGGACCGGGGCGCGGAGCTCGGCCCTCGTTACAGCGGCCTCGCTGGGGACGCCGCAACCGGCCACGAGTCAGAGCGTCCCCGGATGCGTGCGGCGTGGACCGGGGCGCGGAGCTCGACCCCCGTCACAGCGGCATCGCTGTCAGGCCTCGCAGCCCGCCAGCACCAGCGCGTGCACCCGCGGGTCGTCGGTCAGCTCGGGGTGGAAGGTGGCCGCGAACAGGTTGCCCTCGCGCACCAGCACCGGGCGGCCGTCCACGCGCGCGAGCACCTCGACCGCGGCGCTCGTGGGCCGGAGCTGCGGGGCGCGGATGAACACGCAGCGGAAGCCGGCGAGCCCGGGCGCGGCGCCAGCGTCCACCTCCGCCGCGAAGGAGTCCACCTGCGTGCCGTAGGCGTTGCGCACCGCCACGACGTCGAGCAGGCCGAGCGTGGGCACGGGCGCGCGCTCCACCTGCTTCGCGAGCAGGATCGCGCCCGCGCAGGTGCCGAAGACCGGCCGCCCGCTCGCCGCGAACGCGCGCAGCGGCTCCCAGAGCTTCTGGCGCTCGATACCGCGGGTGATCGTGGTGCTCTCGCCGCCGGGCAGGATCACCGCGGCGAGGCCTTCGAGGTCCTCCTCGCGCAGCACGGGCACCGCCTCGGCGCCGAGCCGGGCCAGCGCCCGCGCGTGCGCCTCGACGTCCCCCTGGATGGCGAGGATCCCGACGCGCAGCGCCGTCACACCCCTTCGCCTCCGAGCCCGGCTTCGATCAGCGCCGCGATCTCGAGCGCGTCCGGGTGGCCCGCCGCGCGCAGGCCCTGGACGAGCAGGCGGCGGTCCGCCGGCTTCTTGTTCTGCGAGAGCTTCCGCTTGCCCTCGAGCGTCTCGATCGGCAGCTCGAACGCGACGATGCCGCGCGCCAGCCGGTCGAGGTACGCGAACGGGATGTCCGCGAGCTCGCGCGGGCCCTTGCCGACGGCGCGCGCGGCGTCCGGCAGGCCGCGCTCGTTGTCGCCCATCAGCTCGCGCAGCAGGGCGAACACGCGCGTCGTGTCGGCGATGACGCGCGGGCGCCCCGTGACGTGCACCGCCAGGTAGTTCCACGTCGGCACCTGCTTCGCGCTCGGGTACCAGCGCGCCGACACGTACGCGTGCGGGCCCTGGAACACAGCGAGCGCGCGGGTCTCGCCGTCGAAATGGCGCCAGTGGCCGTTCGCGCGCGCCATGTGCCCGATCAGCGCCCCGCGCTCGCCCGTCTTCTCGTCGAGCAGGAGGGGAAGGTGGCTCGCGACCGGCGGCTCACCCGGCCGCGCGCTCGTGAGCAGCGCGAACGGGCGCCCGCGCACGAGCGCGTGCAGCGCCGCGAGATCACGCTCGGCGAAGTGCTCCGGGACGTACATGGCTGCGCGGCGCGCCCCTCCCTACCAGCCTCGGTTCGCGAGCCGTTCGTTCTCGGGGATCGTGGAGATCTCGATGCCGGGCATCGCGGCGCCGAGCCCGCGGGAAGCCGCCAGCACCTCGCCCGGCTCCTTCCAGTGCGTGGTGGCGTGCACCACCGCCCGGGCGCGCGCTTCCGGGTCGTCGCTCTTGAAGATGCCCGAGCCCACGAACACGGCCTCCGCGCCGAGGCTCATGCAGAGGGCAGCGTCCGCCGGCGTGGCGATGCCGCCCGCGGCGAAGTTCGGCACGGGAAGCTTCCCGTGCTCGTGCACGTAGCGCACGAGCTCGAGCGCCGCGCCGAGCTCCTTGGCGCGCGTGGCGAGCTCGTCGCTGCGCAGCGCCTGGATCGCCCGGATGTCGCCGTTCACCTGGCGCAGGTGCCGCACGGCCTCGACGATGTTGCCGCTGCCGGCCTCGCCCTTCGTGCGGATCATCGCGGCGCCCTCGCTGATGCGGCGCAGCGCTTCGCCGAGATTCCGGGCACCGCACACGAACGGCGAGCGGAAGCCGTGCTTGTCGACGTGGTAGGTCTCGTCGGCGGGCGTCAGCACCTCGCTCTCGTCGATGAAGTCCACGCCGAGCGCGTCGAGCACCTGCGCCTCGACGAAGTGGCCGATGCGCACCTTCGCCATCACCGGGATCGAGACCGTGCGCTGGATCGCTTCGATCACGGAGATCTGCGCCATGCGCGCCACGCCGCCTTCCTTGCGGATGTCGGCCGGCACGCGCTCGAGCGCCATCACCGCGGCGGCGCCCGCTTCCTCGGCGATCTTGGCCTGCTCGGGCGTGGTGACGTCCATGATCACGCCGCCCTTCAGCATCTCGGCGAGGCCGACCTTGATCTCGTACGTCGTCGCGCCCTGCCTGGGAGCGCTCCGCTCTGCGGAGCTTCGCTCGCCGCCGTTCTTCTTCGCGCTCATCTCGTTCTCCTTCCGGCCGCGCTCGCGCGGCCCTCAGACCTGGATCGAGGCGTGCCCACCCTGCGTGGGCTCCGCCGCGAGGCGTTCGCGCACCACCTTGCCGAGCCGGCGCACCGCCTCGCGAATCGCGTCCTCGTCGGACTGCCCGATCGAGAGGCGCAGCCCACGGGACGGGCGGCCGTCGCACTGGAACTGGAAGCCCGGCGCCACCAGCACGCCCTCGCGCAGCGCGTCGGCGTGCACGTCGCGCGAGTCGAGCGGCTCGGGCAGCTCGAGCCAGAGCTGGAGCCCGCCCTCGGGCGTCGTCCACGTCGTTCCCTCGGGCAGCTCCCGCGCGAGGCTCTCGAGCAACACGTCGCGCCGCGCCCGCAGCCGCTTGCGCTGCGCCGCGAGGTGACGGTCGTAGGCGCCCGAGCGCATGAAGTCCGCGAGCGCGGCCTGGAGCGGGAGCGCGCCGCCGAGATCCGAGGCGTGGCGCAGCGCGAGCAGCGCGTCCACGTGCCGCCCGCGCGCGACCACCGCGCCCGCGCGCACGCCGGGGAACAGCGACTTCGAGAACGAGAGCAGCTGCACCACGACGCCGTCCTCGTCGAGGCCGGCGAGCGTCGGCACGGGCCGCCCCGCGTAGCGCAGGTCCATCTCGTAGGCGTCTTCGATCACGGCCTTGCCGTGACGGGCCGCGAGCGCGAGCACTTCCTTCCGGTGCTCGAGCGGCGTGGTGATGCCGAGCGGGTTGTGGAAGGTCGGGATCGTGTAGAACGCGCGCACGTCCGGGCGGGCCAGCGCGCGGTCGAGCGCCGCGAGGTCGGCGCCCGAGCCCCGCATCGGCACCGGCACCGCGGTGAGCCCGAGCCCTGCGATCGCCGCGAGCGCGTTCGGATACGTGGGCTCCTCGACTGCGATCGCGGAGTCCGCGTCTGCGAAGAGGCGCAGCGTCAGCGCGATGCCCTGGCTCGCGCCCTGGCACAGCACGATCGACTCGGGGCCGACCAGGATGCCGTGCGTCCGCAGCCGCTCCGCCAGCACCTCGCGCAGCCCGAGGTAGCCCTGCTGGTCGCCGTACGTGAGCAGCTCGGCACCGCCGTCCTGGAGCACGCGCGCGAGCGAGCGGCGGAACGAGTCGAGCGGGAAGTGCCGCGGGTCGGGCTTGAGCGCGTGTAGCGGAATCGCGCCGCGCCCCGCGCCGTACCCGACGCGCGCGCGCTCGAGCTCGAGCAGGCGCTCCGCGTGGCGCGAGAGCGTGATCACGACCGGACCGGCGGCCCGCGCCCGCGTCCGGAGCCCGCGCACGAAGGTGCCGCGGCCGACGCGCGCATCCACCACGCCTTCGGCGGCGAGCGCTTCGTAGGCCGCCGCGACGGTGTCGCGATTCACGGTGAGGCGCTCGGCGAGCGCGCGGATCGTCGGCAGCTTCTCCCCGCTCGCGAGGACGCCGTTCTCCACCTGCGCCCGGATCGCGCCGGCGATCTGCAGGTAGACGGGGGCCCCGCTCTCGAGCTGCTCCGGTGCGAGCTGGAAGGCCATGAGGGAGTAGGTTATCCGGGCGAAAACCCGCAATCAACCCGACAGATTCGGCAAACTTTTCGGGTCAATGACCAGACAATACCGGGTCAATCGGGCCGTTGAAGCGGTTCATGGCCGGGGCGATGCCCTCGGCCACGAAGCAGGCCACCGCCCCGGCGGCGCGCGGCAGCGCCTCGGCGAGTGCGGCCTCCTCCTCGGGCGCGAAGGGCTCGAGGACCCAGTCCACCGTGTCGCGCGGCGCCGCCGAGCGCCCGATGCCGAAGCGCAGGCGCGGGACGGCGTCCGTGCCGAGGCGCTCGAGCACGTCGCCGAGGCCGTTGTGCCCGCCGCTGCTGCCGCGCGCCCGTAGGCGCAGCCGCCCGAGCGGGAGATCCGCGTCGTCGAACACCACCAGCAGATCGGCCGCGGGGTCGGCGACGGGCAGCGCGGCGAGCGCCAGCGCCACCGCCTCGCCGGAGCGGTTCATCCAGGTCTCGGGGGCCAGCAGCCCGACGCGCTCGCCCGCCAGCTCGCACTCGACGTAGCGACCGGCGAAGCGGCTCTCGGCCGCGCCGGCGCCCGCGCGCGACGCAACCGCATCGAGCACGCGGAAGCCCGCATTGTGGCGCGTGCGCGCGTAGCGGGGCCCCGGGTTCCCGAGCCCGACGATCAGCTTCACGGCGCGAAGGACGCGGCGGCCTAGTCTTCGGACTTGCCCTTGCCGCCGCCCTCGGCCTTGCCGCCCTTCGCGGCGGGCGCGCCCTCGGCCGGCGCGGCCGCAGCCTCGGCGCCCTCGGCGACCTCGCCCTCGACGACCGTCTCGGTCGGCGTCGCTTCGACCTCGGCGGCCGGGAGCACGACCGACGCCACGGGCAGCGTCGCGTCCGTCTTCACCTCGACGCCGCCGGGCAGGTGCAGGTCGCTGACGTGGATGGCCTGGCCGATCTCGAGGGAGCTCACGTCCACCTCGATGAACTCGGGGATCGCGCGCGGGAGGCACTCCACCTCGAGCTCGCGCAGCGGGTGGTCGAGGATGCCGCCGAACTCGACGCCGCGCGCCTTGCCGATGAAGTGGATCGGCACGGACACGGTGATCTTCTGGGTGAGATCGACCTGGAAGAAGTCGACGTGCAGATAGCTGCCGTGCACCGGATGGCGCTGCAGCTCCTTCACGAGCACGGTGTCGGTGCGGCCCGCGACGGAGAGATCGATCAGCGTGTTGAGGCCCGCGCCGCTCTTGTGGAGCACCACCTCGAGCGCCTTCGGGTCGAGCGCCACCGACTGGGTGTCGCGGCCCTTGCCGTAGACGATGGCCGGAATCCGGCCCGCCACGCGGAGCTTGCGATTGGCGCCCTTCCCCGTCGCGGTGCGGGTCTCGGCGGAAAGCACGTTCTCTGCCACGTTCCCTCTCCTGGACTGGATTCCTGGATTCGAGTGGCTGGGGCGGCAGGACTCGAACCTGCAATCCGCGGCTCCAAAGGCCGCTGCCTTACCATTCGGCTACGCCCCAGCAGGCCCCGCTGCCGGAAGACCAACCGACGGGGCCGTCCTGACCACCCACGTCCGGAGCCCCGGGCGCCGCGCGATGCGGCGCTGGGCTTCTCCCGCCGCGGCCTGATCCGGGAAGATGCCGAACACGGTCGGCCCGCTTCCCGACAAGCTCGCAGCCAGCGCTCCGTTCGCCTCGATCTCCTTCCGAAGCTCCGACACCGCGGGACACAGGCGAGACGCCGCCGGCTCCAAGTCGTTCACCACGAGGGCACGCAGCGAGGTCTCGATCGGACCCGCTCGCGCGCGCCCCGCCTCTTCCCGCAGGGCCAGAAGCGCGCGGATGCTAGGACCCGGGCCCGAGGGCGTCAACGAACTCGCCGCGGCGTCGAGCTCGGCGTAGACCGCGGCGGTGGCGAGCGCCGCGCCCGGGTGGGCGAGCAACAGCGTCAAGGCCGGGAGCCCATCGACGGGCAGGATCTCCTCGCCGATGCCCGTGACCAGCGCCGGCGACGGCGCCAGGAAGAACGGGACGTCCGCGCCGAGCCCGAGCGCGAGCGCACGCAGCCGGCCGGCGGCGACCCGGCCCGGCAGGAGCTTCGCGAGGCCGCGCAGCACGGCGCCCGCGTCGCTCGAGCCCCCACCGAGCCCGCCCGGGGCGGGCAGCCGCTTCTCGAGCTCGATCGCGACGCCGCCCGGGTGCGCAGCCTCCGCCAGGAAGGACTCGGCCGCCCGCACGGCGAGGTTGCTCGCGTCCTCCGGCACCCCGGCGGCGGCGCCCGAGACGCGGAGCCCGACCCCGCGCTCCGGGCGCAGCGCGACGGACACGGTGTCCGCCAGGTCGATCGGCAGGAAGAGGCTCTCGATGCGGTGGTAGCCGTCCGGGCGGCGGCCGAGGATGCGCAGGCCCAGGTTCACCTTGCCCGGAGCCGAGAGGGTCAGCGACATCGGCGCCGGATCAGCCGCTCTTGCTCGACTCGACGTAGCGCACGCGCAGCTCGGTCAGCAGGTTCGTGAGCAGCTCGGTTTCGTCGCTGTTCAGGTTGCCGCGCGTCTTCAGCTGGAGCAGCTCCAGCAGGTCGATCGAGTGCTGCGCGAGCGGCAGGCTCTTCTCGCCGGGCTCCCCGGTCTCGGGATCGGCGACGAGCCCGAGGTGGAACAGCGCCGAGCTCGCGAACGAGAGGACGATCGCGGCGAAGTCGGCCGGCGGCAGCGTCGTGCGCTCCGGCGGCGGCGAGGGCTCGGGCTCGCCCTGGCTGCCGCGGCGATCGACGATCGTGAAGCCGCGGCCCTGCTTCGGCTCGTCAGGCGACATGCTGCGCCTCCTCGCTGCGTCGCAGGTCGAGCTCGCGCATCAGGCGATGCGCGAGCGCGATGCGCTGGCCGGCCGTGATCAGGGAGCCCACCGCCACGACGGCGAGCGCGAGCGGCATCCAGCCGGTGAGACCGCCGAGCACGAGGATCACGATGCGCTCGGCGCGCTCGAGCAGGCCGCCGTTGAAGTCGGGCACCACCGACTCGGCGCGCGCCTTCGTGTAGGAGACCAGCACCGTCGCGACGAGCGCGAGCGCCGCGAGCCAGGCGAGCCCCGCTGCGCCGCCGCTCGCGTAGTGCATGATGAGGCCGAGCAGCAGCGCCATGTCCACCACGCGGTCGAGGCTCGAATCGAGAAAGCCGCCGAAGGTGGTGACCCGCCCCTGCCGGCGCGCCACGACGCCGTCCACCAGGTCGAACACGCCGCCGAGCAGGACGACCGCCGCGCCCGCGCGGAACGCGCCCAGGGCGAACGCCCAGGCGCCGAGGAGCGACACCGCCACGCCGAGCACAGAGAGTGCGTTCGGGTGCACGCGCGGGTGGAACAGGAAGGGGACGGCGCGGAAGATGCGCTCGTCGAAGTCGGTTCCGAGGCGCGCCTTCAGCACGGCCCGAGCCCGGCTAGCTGCCCTGCGGGGACGACTCGCCGCGGCTGCGCGGAGCCGGCGCCTCGATCAGGTCGCCCTTCGCCGCCACGTCCGGCAGCCGCTCGAGCTCGCGGGTCAGCTCCTCCTCCCCGATCCAGCCCCGGCGCCCAGACAGGCGGCGGTCGAGACGAAGGAGCTGCTTGGTGGCGTCGTCGTGCACGGTGGGTCTCCTGGAGCCGAAGGCGCGGCAACTTAGCAAATTGACACTCGCTTCCGGCTTCGGATAGGCTGGCAGCCTGCCGATCGTAACGTGGGGGTCCTCCTTGTCTCTGCGCCCTCTCCCCTGCTTGCGCGCTCTGTTGCCGGCGGCCCTGCTCGGGCTTGCGGCCTGCGCCGCCACCCAGCCGCCCGAGCCGGAGCTCGCCGAGCTGCCCGCCGCCGACGTCCTCTACGGGCAGGGCGTGTCGCTGCTCGAGAACCACAAGTCGATCCTGTGGCTCTTCGACACCACGCCCTACCAGCAGGCGATCGACAAGTTCCAGGAGGTCGTCGACAACTACCCGTACAGCGAGTTCGCGGTCGCCGCCGAGCTCAAGATCGCCGATTCCTACTTCGAGCAGAAGAAATGGGACGAGGCCCTCTCGTACTACCGCGACTTCGCGGAGCTCCATCCCGAGCACGAGAAGGTGCCGTACACGATCTACCGCACGGCCCTGTGCCACGCGAAGCAGAGCAGTCCGGCGGACCGCGATCAGACGAACACGCGCGAGGCGCTCGCTTCGCTCGACCAGCTGATGACGCGCTACCCGACCGCGCCCGAGACGCGCGACGCCGAGACGCTCTGGAAGGAGCTGCGCACGAAGCTCGGCGAGCACGTGCTCGGGATCGGCGACTTCTACTGGAAGCGCGACGAGTACCAGAGCGCGGCCGGCCGCTACCGGCAGGTGCTGGACGAATTCCCGGGGCTCGGCCTCGACGCCGAGGCGCTCTACAAGCTCGGGCTCTGCTACACGCACATGAATCGGGACGACGAAGCGCGCCGCATCTTCGAGGTGATCCTCGAGAACTACGAGGACACCGAGATCGCGCGCGCCGCGCAGGACCAGATCCCCGCCGCCAACTGACGTGGTGGAAGGTCGCGTCGCATACGGCGCCTCCCGCATGAGCCTCGAGGAGCGGGACGCGGTTCGAGCGGCCCGCAGCAGCTTCGAGCGCGGCGAGGACGAGGCGGCGCTGGCGGCGTTCGCGCGGGTCCTGGAGTCGCACCCCGGGTACGCGGATCTCCACTACCTCGTCGGCCTGGTGCACGAGCGCCGGGGCGCGCTCGACGAAGCGGTGACGAGCTTCGAGCGCGCGCTCGCGATCAATCCGCGCTACGCGGAGTGCGCGCTCGCCCTCGCGAGCGTGTTCGAGCAGCGCGGCGAATGGGAGCGGGCGCGGGCCCTCGCCGGCCGACTCGGCGCGCTCTCGGTCGAGAGCGGGGTGCTCGATCCGACCACCTCGGGCAAGCTCGCGAACCTGCACGCGGCGCTCGGCGACGCCTATCGCGAGGCGGGCGAGCTGCGCGAGGCGGTCGAGTCGTTCCGCCGCGCGCTCGACCTCTCGCCCGCCTTTCACGACATCCGCTTCCGCCTCGCGGTGGCGCTGCGCGAGGCCGGCCTCCCCGCGCAGGCGATCGGCGAGCTGAAACGCGTGCTGCGCGGCAACCCGGCGTTCGTGGAGGCGGCGGTGCAGCTCGGCCTCACCTACTGGAGCCTCGGGCGCAGCGAGCCGGCGATCGCCGAGTGGAACCGCGTGCTCGAGGCGGAGCCCGAGCGCGCCGACGCGCGCATGTACCTGCGTCTGGTCGGCGCATCGCGGCCCTAGGCGAGCGACCCAGGATCCGCAGCGCCCGAAATCTCGTTGCGCGGATTCCAGCTGTCGTGCCTTCGCTCGCCTCGCGCGAGGCAAAGCCTCGCGTGGGCTCGCTGCGCGCTTCGCTTGCGTCAGCGCGCGACCAGCAGCCGGAAGGCGCCGAGCCCGAAGACGGCGCAGCCGACGAACGCCACCGCGCAGCCGAACGCGCCGAGCCGGCACCACGCCATCACGCGGAAGGTGTCCTCGGGCGGCAGCAGCGGATGGAGCGCGATCGGATGCAGCCACCAGCGTCGCGGCAGCCGTCCGATCGCAACCAGCGAGCGGCGCAGCTCGATGTGATAGAGCAAGCCGGTCGGCAGGCCGAAGACGAGGCCGGCGACGACGAGCCAGAAGCCCGCGGCCAGCAGCGCATCCGGAGCCACTGCGCTCCAGGCCCAGACGGCGCCCGAGAGTGCGGCGATGGAGCCGAGCGCGAGTGCGACTTCGACCATGCGGCTCTCATCGGCCGCTCGCGCGGGTGGCTAGACTGCGCGCGTGCACGAGCTCGCCACGGTCGATGCCATCGCCGCCGCGGTGCTGACGCTCGCTGCGCTGCGCGGCCTCTGGATCGGCGCGGTGCGCGAGGCGTTCTCTCTGGCCGGTTTCGCGGTGGCCGCGTGGGTGGTGCGCACCTGGCGCCTGCCGGCCGCCGCCTGGCTCGTGACGCACGGCCCGTTCGAGATGACCGACCTCGCCGCACGTGTGCTCGCGACGGCGGGCCTCGGAGCCGGGACGCTGGTCGTGGTCGCGGTGGTGAGCCGCCTCGTCTACCGCGGCGTGCGAGAGGCCGGGCTCGGCGTGGTGGACCGCGGGCTCGGCGCCTTGCTCGGCGCGCTCGAGGGCTCGATCGTGGTGGCGGCGCTGGTGTTCGGCCTCGCGGCGCTGCTCGGCCGCGAGGACGGCGCGCTGGCCGGCACCCGGAGCCTCGCGGCCTACGAGTGGGTCGAGGCGGCGCTCGGGATCGAGGCGCCTGCGCCTACGGATCGACCCAACGGCCACGCTCACGGATGAGCGCCACCAGCTGCTCGGGTGCTTCGGCTTCCGACACGTTGCGCAGCACGCACTCGTGGCCGACGTACAGATTCACCTTCCCGACGCCCGAGCCGACGTAGCCGAAATCGGCGTCCGCCATCTCGCCGGGCCCGTTCACGATGCAGCCCATCACCGCGATCTTGAGCCCGCGCAGATGGCCGGTGACCGCCTTCACGCGCGCCGTCGTCTCCTCGAGGTCGAACAGCGTGCGGCCGCACGACGGGCAGGAGATGAACTCCGTCCACGAGGTGCGGAGTCGCGCGCCCTGGAGGATGCGGTAGGCGAGCTCGATGTCGCGCGAGAGCGAGCCGAAGCCGCCGAGCGAGACGAGGTCGCCGATGCCGTCGCAGAGCGGGGCGCCGAGGTCGGTGGCAGCGGCGAGCAGCGCGCCCTCACCCTCGGCGAATGGATCCGCGCGGTGGCGCAGCGCGACCGGAACGTGGGGGAGACCGCGCGCGGCCAGCAGCGCGACGAGCAGACGCACCGCGTGCACCGGCAGCGCGGCGTCCACCGACACGAGCTGCGGTGGGCGCGAGCGCGAGAGCGCGGCGTCGAGCGCCGCAGCCAGCCGCTCCGGCGGAACGTGGAAGCTCCACTCCACGGCGATCGGTAGCGCCGGCAGCTCGGCCGGCGGCGAGTCGATTCGAATCACGACGCGCGCCGCGAAGCGCGCGACCGCCGCGGCCAGCTCCGGAGGCGCGCCGATCGCGAGGGGCACCGCGATGCCGCCCTTCGCGAGCGACTCGCTGAAGGAGGCCGCGCGCACGACGTCGCCCGGCACGGCGACGTCCACGAGCAGCCCCTCGCAGGCGAGCTCGCCGAGCCGGCCGAGCTCGCGGCCGAGCTCGGCGGCGGCGGACTCTCCGGCCGCGGGCACCGGCCCGAGCCAGGCCTCCACGCGCACCGGCTCGGCGCCGCCGATGCCGTCGCGGGTGTGCGTCTCGCGGCGGCGATGCGCGTGCGGATCGGCGACCCACGGGGCGCCCGGCTCCGCGGGCTCGGCGAACGAGCGCGCCGCGCGCGCGTCGTAGCGCCGTGCCAACGCGCGCGCGACCGGAATCTCCTTCACGGGGTCTTCGGTGAGCGACACGCGAAGGGTGTCGCCGATGCCGTCCTCGAGCAGCGCGCCGATGCCGATCGCGCTCTTCACGCGCCCATCGACGCCGTCGCCGGCCTCCGTCACGCCGACGTGGAACGGGTACGACGGCTGGCCGGGCGTGCGCGCCTCGAGCCGCGCGGCGAGCAGCCGATACGCGTGGATGGCGACCTGCGGGTTGCTCGCCTTCATGCTGAACACGACGTCGAAGAAGCGCTCGTCCTCGCACACGTCGAGGAATTCGAGTGCGCTCTCCACCATGCCGAGCGGCGTGTCGCCGAAGCGGTTCAGGATGCGGTCGGAGAGCGAGCCGTGGTTCGTGCCGATGCGGAGCGCGCGGCCGAGCTGCTTGAGCCGCTGCACGAGCGGCCGGAAGCGCTCCTGCACGCGCTCGACCTCGGCCGCGTACTGTGCGTCGTCGTACTCGCGCTGCTCGAAGCGCTTCTTGTCGGCATAGTTGCCCGGGTTGACGCGCACCTTCTCGACGTGGAGCGCCGCTTCCATGGCCGCGTTCGGCGTGAAGTGGATGTCGGCGACGAGTGGCGCGTGGACACCGCGGCGCGACAGCTCCGCGCGGATGGCGGCGAGGTTCTCGGCGTCCGTGATCGACGGCGCGGTCACGCGCAGGATCTCGCAGCCCGCCGCCGCCAGCCGCTCGCACTGCGCCACGGTGGCCGCGGTGTCGCGCGTGTCCGTGGTCGTCATCGACTGGATGCGGAGCGGGTTCGCCCCGCCCACGCCGACGCCGCCGACCCTCACCTCGCGGGTGAGACGGCGCCGCCAGACGAAGGGGCTGGCGGCCGGTCGCGCGCTCACGCAGCGGCCTCGCCGAGCAGCGCGTAGAGCCGTTCGATGGCCTCCGGGAGCTTCTCGGGGGCGTTGCCGCCGGCCTGCGCGAAGTCGGGCCGGCCGCCGCCCTTCCCGCCCACGATGCTCGCGATCTCGCGGACGAGGTCCCCGGCCTTGATGCGATCGCGCAGGTCTGGCGTCACGCCGAGCGCGAGCGACACGCGGCCGTCGCCCTTCGAGGCCACGAGCACCACGCCGCTCTTCACCTGCCCGCGCAGGTCGTCGACGAGCTCGCGCAGCTCCTTGCCGTCCACGCCCTCGACCTCGCGCACGAGCACGCGCATGCCGCCGATCTCGCGCGGCGGCGCCTGCGCCTCCTCGGCCGCGGGTCCGCGATGGCGCGCGCGACGCAGCTCGGCGATCTCGCGCTCCTTCTCCTTGCGCTCCTCGAGCAGCTTCTCGACGCGCTCGGGCGCCTGCTGCGGCGGCACGCGCAGCAGCTCGCCGACGCGCCGCAGCGTCTTCTCGCGCTCGCGCACGAAGCGCAGCGCGCCGAGGCCGGTGAGCGCCTCGATGCGGCGCACGCCGGCCGCAATCCCCGATTGCGAGACGATCTGGAGCACGCCGATGTCGCCTGTCGCCCGCGCGTGGGTGCCGCCGCACAGCTCGGTCGAGACGCCGCCGAAGGACACCACGCGCACGCGGTCGCCGTACTTCTCCGTGAACATCGCGATGGCGCCCGCGTCGATCGCCTCGCGGTAGCCCATCTGCCGCACGACGCCGCTAT
The DNA here is from genome assembly GCA_963716895.1 of uncultured delta proteobacterium. Lineage (GTDB taxonomy): Bacteria > Myxococcota_A > UBA9160 > UBA9160 > UBA6930 > JBFIYM01. Next base: position 484,153 of record CAVQUJ010000005.1, on the reverse strand, counting down.
CGTTGGCCTCGATCCAGGCGTTCACGAGATCTTCGATGCGCTCGAGCTGCTCGTCGGTGAGCGGCGAGTCGTGCGTGAAGTCGAAGCGCAGTCGCTCGGGCGAGACCAGCGAGCCCTTCTGGACCGCCTGCGGACCCAGCACCGCGCGCAGCGCCGCGTGCAGCAGGTGCGTGCCGGAGTGGTTGCGGACGGTGGCCTCGCGCGCCGCGCGATCGACCGCGAGGTGCGCAACCTCGCCCACGCGCACGCGCCCCGACGCGACCTTGCCGCGGTGCACGACGAGCTCGCCGCTCGGCCGCTGCGTGTCGTGCACCTCGACGCGGCCGTGCGCCGTCTCGATCACGCCGCGGTCGCCCACCTGTCCGCCGGACTCGGCGTAGAAGGGCGTCTCACCGACGGCCAGCTCGACCTCCGCGCCGGCTGCGGCCTCCTCGACGGGCCGGCCACCCACGAGGAGCGCGCGGATCTCAGCGTCGTGCTCGAGCGTGTCGTAGCCGACGAAGGACGTCGGAAGGTCCGCCGCGATGCGCCCGTACACCTCGGCGACGCCCAGGTCGCCGCTGCCCTTCCACGCCTCGCGCGAGCGAGCGCGCTGCGTCTCCATCTCCGCACGGAAGCCCGCCTCGTCCGCCCGCAGCTTCTGCCCGCGCAGGATGTCCTGCGTCAGGTCGAGCGGGAAACCGAACGTGTCGTAGAGCTTGAACAGCACGCCGCCCGGCAGCTCGCTCCCGCCGCGCGCGCGCAGCTCGCGGATCTCGCCCTCGAGCAGCGCGAGGCCCTTGCCGAGCGTCTCGAGGAAGCGCTCCTCCTCGCGGCGCACGCGATCGGTGATGAAGCCGCGGCGCTCGACCAGCTCGGGGAAGGCGTCGCCCATCTCCTCGATCACAGCCTCGGCGACTGCGAACAGGAACGGGCGCTCGAGGCCGAGCAGCACGCCGTGGCGCGCCGCGCGCCGGAGGATGCGGCGCACCACGTAGCCGCGGCCCTCGTTCGAGGGCAGCACGCCGTCGCCGATCAGGAACGACACGGCGCGCGCGTGGTCGGCCACCACGCGGAGCGATACGTCCTTCTCGGGATCGGCTCCGAGCCGCACACCCGACAGCTCCTGCGCGCGCGCCAGGATCGGCAGGAACAGGTCCGTCTCGTAGTTGCTCGTGAGCCCCGCGAGTACCTGCGTGGTGCGCTCGAGCCCGGCGCCCGTGTCCACCGACGGCCGCGGCAGCGGGGTCAGCCGGCCCTGCGCGTCCCGGTTGAACTGCATGAACACGAGGTTCCAGAACTCGAGGAAGCGCCCGGAGTCCTTGGACGGGTCGTCGTCCACCACGCCCGGCACCGGACCGCGGTCGAGGTAGATCTCGCTGCACGGCCCGCACGGACCCGTGTCGCCCATCGCCCAGAAGTTGTCGGCCTCGCCGAGCCGGTAGATCTGCGCGCGCGGGACGCCGATCTCCTGCTCCCAGATCGTGGCGGCCTCGTCGTCCTCGCGGAAGACGGTCACCGCGAGGCGGCTCGGATCGAGCTGGAAGCGCTCGATCACGAGCTCCCAGGCGAAGCGGATCGCATCCTGCTTGAAGTAGTCGCCGAAGGAGAAGTTCCCGAGCATCTCGAAGAAGGTGTTGTGCCGGAGGCTGCGCCCGACCTCTTCCAGATCGTTGTGCTTGCCGGAGACGCGCATGCACTTCTGCGTGGTGGTGGCGCGCTTGTAGGGGCGGCTCTCTTCGCCGGTGAACACGCGCTTGAAGGGCACCATGCCCGCGTTCGTGAAGAGCAGCGTCGGGTCGCTCGGGACCAGCGAGGCGCTCGGAACGCGAGCGTGGCCCTTCGATTCGAAGAAACGGAGGAAGGTCTCGCGGATCTCGCGAGCGGAGCGCGGCGCCGACACGGGCTCTCCTCGGGAAGAGCCGGCGAGCATAACGGACGCCCCCCGCAGGGACAGGGGCTCCGTGCTTCGCTCGCGCCGCTAGAACCGCTCGATGAAGTCCGCGTCCTTCTTCTCGCCGGCCGCGGGTTCCGACTCGGGCTTCTGCGCCTGCTCGTCCCCGTTCGCGTCGAAGTCGTCCCAGGTGCCGTCGGAGGTCGAGGCGATGCCGCGGAAGCGCAGCGCGAAGTCGTCGCGGTTGGAGACGTGCTTCAGCGCCTCGTCGTAGGTCACGAGGCCGCCCTTCACGAGCTGCATCAGCGACTGGTCGAAGGTCTGCATGCCGTAGGTCGTGAAGCCCTTCGCGATCGCGTCGTGGATCTCCTTGGTGCGGTCCTTGTCGCCGATGCACTCGCGCACGCGGGCGGTCGCGACCATCACCTCGAGCGCGGGCACGCGGCCCTTGCCGTCGGCGCGCGGCACGAGGCGCTGCGAGATCACGGCCTTCAGGATCGAGCCGAGCTGGAGCCGCACCTGCTTCTGCTGGTAGGGCGGGAACACCGAGATGATGCGGTTGATCGTCTCGGTGGCGTCGAGCGTGTGCAGCGTGCTCATCACGAGGTGGCCGGTCTCGGCCGCGAGCAGCGCCGTCTCGATGGTCTCGTAGTCGCGCATCTCACCCACCAGGATCACGTCGGGATCCTGGCGCAGGGCGGCGCGCAGCGCGTTCGCGAAGCTCTGCGTGTCGACGCCGATCTCGCGCTGGTTCACGACCGAGCGGCGGTCGCGGATCAGGAACTCGATCGGATCCTCGATCGTCATGATGTGCGCGGTCCGGTGCGCGTTGATGTGGTCGATCATCGAGGCGAGCGTGGTCGACTTGCCGGAGCCCGTCGTGCCCGTGACGAGCACGAGCCCGCGCTGCTCCATGGCGATCTTCTCGATCACCTTGGGCAGGTGGAGCTGCTCCATCGACTTCACGCCGAAGGGGATGACGCGGAACACCACGCCGACCGTGCCGCGCTGCTGGAACACGTTCACGCGGAAGCGGCCGAGGCCCGGAATCCCGTAGGCGAGATCGCACTCGCGGAACTCCTCGAAGCGCGCGCGCTGGACCGGGTTCATGATGCCCGACGGCGATCTTCTGCATCTCGTCGGGCATGATGCGCTCGCCGTTCTTGAGCGGAACGAGCGCGCCGTCCACCCGGAACATCGGCGGCAGGCCCGACTTCAGGTGGATGTCGGAGGCCCCACCCTTGAGGGCGACCTTGAGGACCTCGTCCAGCACCAGCGGCATCGCCGACTCCTAGAAAGGAGCGCCACCGCGCAGGCGGAAGCGCACCTCCCCGTTTCGGTCGATCCGGGGGGCCTCTTGAGGGCGCCGGTCACCGGCAGCTCCAGAACCCAAGCCCGGTCCGGGGATGGGCTCCCGCCCATCCCCGGTGGCTCGGACTAGGCGCCCTCGTCGGCCGTCTCGGCGGCGGCCGCGGCGGGCCGGGCGGGCACGGCCCGCTTGATGCCCTTGGCCGCGTAGACCTTCTCGGCGAGGCGGTCGCGGGCGTCGGGGTTCTCCTTCAGGAAGCGCCGGGCGTTCTCGCGGCCCTGGCCGATGCGCTCCTCCTCGAAGGTGAACCAGGCGCCGCTCTTCTCGACCGCGCCGGCCTCGACGCCGAGGTCGAGCAGGTCGCCCTCGTGGGAGATGCCCTCGTTGTAGAGGATGTCGAACTCGGCCTCCCGGAAGGGCGGCGCGACCTTGTTCTTCACCACCTTGACCCGCGTGCGGTTGCCGACCACCTCCTCGCCTTCCTTGATCGCCGCGATGCGGCGCATGTCGAGGCGCACCGAGGCGTAGAACTTGAGCGCGTTGCCGCCGGTCGTGGTCTCGGGGTTGCCGAACATCACGCCGATCTTCATGCGGATCTGGTTGATGAAGATGACCGTGGTGTTCGACTTGGAGACGGTGCCGGTGAGCTTGCGCAGCGCCTGGCTCATCAGGCGCGCCTGCAGGCCCATGTGCGGGTCGCCCATCTCGCCCTCGATCTCGGCGCGCGGCACCAGCGCCGCGACCGAGTCGATCACGACCAGGTCCACCGCGCCCGAGCGCAGCAGCACGTCGGCGATCTCGAGCGCCTGCTCGCCGGTGTCGGGCTGCGAGACCAGCAGGTCCTCGACCTTCACGCCGAGCTTGCGCGCGTAGCTGACGTCGAGCGCGTGCTCGGCGTCGATGAACGCGGCCACGCCGCCGGGCGCTGGATCTGCGCCACCGCGTGGAGCGTGAGCGTCGTCTTGCCGCTCGACTCCGGGCCGTAGATCTCGACGACGCGCCCGCGCGGGTAGCCGCCGACGCCGAGCGCGAGGTCGAGGCTCACCGAGCCGCTCGGGATCACGTCGATCTCGCGATCGATCGAGTCCTCGGTCATGGTGAGGATGGCGCCCTTGCCGAACTGCTTCTCGATGGTCGAGACCGCCAGCTCGATCGCCTTGCGCTTCGAGTCGGCGCGCTCCGTGTCGTTGCTCTTGGCCATGAAACGTTTCTCCTGTTAGAGGCTTACTGTCGGGGAGAGGAAGCTGCGCGAGCGGCGTGTAGCGGGAGCCGTCGCGGTCGAGATCGCTCCGGAACAGCACGACCTCGTGGACGTCGAGGGCGCCGGCCTCGCGGGCACTTGGCGTCGAGCGCCGGCACGCGCCGGCCGCGCACGCGGCCGAGCGTGAGGTGCGCGCGGAAGCGGCGCTTCTCGGCGGGCAGCCCCGCCGCCACCACGCCGGCCTCGACGCGCGCCGCGAGCGCCGCGAGGGCCGCCTCGGGCTCGAGCTCGATCACCACGACGCGCGGCTGGCGCGCCGAGGGGAAGGCGCGCGTGGCGCCGAGCGTGACGCGGAAGCGCAGCGCGCCCGCGAGCGCCGCTTCGACCGCCTGCGCGAGCGCCGGCACCTCGCTCGTGGGCACGTTGCCGAGGAAGCGCAGCGTCACGTGGTAGCCCTCGGGCCGCACCCAGCGCACGGCGTCGCCGTCCGGACGCGCCTGCAGCTCGCGCGCGAGGGCGCCGAGCGCCTGCTTCGCCGCCTCCGGGGGCTCCCAGGCGAAGAAGGCGCGCACGGCGGCGCCGAGGCGCCGGGCGGACGGCGAGAGCGCTTCGCTCATGCGCGGCCCCGCAGCCAGCGCGGCGCCACGCGGTCTTCGCCGAGCAGCGCGCGGCGCACCCAGTCGAGCGCCACCTGCGCTCGTGACCAGGCGATGGCGCTCGCGATCGAACGGGAACAGGAACTCGTACGCGTCGCTCCCGCGCGCATCCGCGAAGCCCACGAAGACGAGGCCCACCGGCTTCTCCGCCGTGCCGCCGTCGGGGCCGGAGATGCCGGTGGTGGAGACGGCGAGATCGGCGCCGAGCCGCGCGCGCGCGCCCTCGGCCATGGCGCGCGCCACCGGCGCCGAGACCGCGCCGTGCGCGGCGAGCAGCGGCTCGGGCACGCCGAGCAGGTCGCGCTTCGCCTCGTTCGCGTAGGCGACGACGCCGCCCCGGAAGTAGCGCGAGCAGCCCGGCACCGCGGTGATGCGCTGCGCGAGCGAGCCCGCCCGTGCACGACTCCGCCACCGCGAGCGTGACGCCCCGCTCGACGAGCAGCCGGCCCAGCGCGAGCTCCATCGTCTCGTCGCCCTGCCCGTAGACGCAGCGGCGCCGAGCCGCGCCGCGGATCGCCTCGCACACGCGCTCGAGCCGCGCCGTCGCCTCGGCCTCGGTCGCGGCGCGCGCGACCGGCCGCAGGAAGTTGTCCGGGAACGCGGTGCGGAAGCCGAGCGCGACGCCCTCCTCGCGCGCCAGATCCTTCAGCTCGTCCTCGAGCGTCGACTCCCCCATCCCGAAGGTGCGCAGCAGCGCCGCGCGCATCACGCCGCCGCCCGCGGCCGGAGGCGGGCCGCGAGCCGCGGCAGCACCTCCTCGTCCATCATGCGCATCAGCTCGCGCGGCACGCCGGGCAGGCAGAAGAACACCGTGCGCTCGACCTCGAGCATGCAGCCGGGCGCCGTGCCGACGGGGTTGGGCAGCACCTCGGCGCCCTCGGGCAGGAGCGCCTGCTTCTCGTTGCTCGGCGACATCTCGCGGCCGAGCCGCTCGAAGAAGAGGCGGATCGCGGCGAGGGACGGCTCGTGGCGGCGCAGCGTCGCGCCCGAAGGTGTGCGCGAGCACCTCGAGCGTGATGTCGTCGCGCGTCGGGCCGAGCCCGCCCGAGACCAGCACGACGTCGGCGCGACCCGCGGCGCGCCGGAACGCGTCCGTCATGTCGGCCGGGTCGTCGCAGACCGAGCTGTGGAAGCGCGTCTCGACGTCGAAGCGCAGCAGCCGATCCGACAGGAACGACTTGTTCGTGTCGACGATCTCGCCGCGCAGCAGCTCGTCGCCGATCGTGAGGATCTCGGCCTTCACGTGAACAGCCCGGCCGCGGCCAGCGCAGCCATCACGACGGCCCCGAGCGCGCCCGCCACCACGTCGTCCGCGACCACCCCTACGCCCCCTTCGAAGTGCCGCTCGGCCCAACCGACAGGCCCCGGCTTCCAGATATCCAACACCCGGAACGTGACGAATCCGGTCACGAGCCCGAAGAGGGAGGCCGGCCCCCAGAACAGGAGGGGCGCGAGCGTCAGCAGCTGGCCGAGCACTTCGTCGATCACGATGCGGCCGTCGTCCTCTCCGTAGATGCGCTCGGCGCGCTCCGCCGCCCACACCCCGAGAGCGAGCAGCCCGGCCCAGCTGAGCCCGAACAGCGCCGGACCCACGGGCGAAAATAACACGAAAATCAGCACCGCGAGAGCGGAACCGAAAGTGCCGGGCGCGATAGGGGCGAAGCCGACGCCTGCGCCGGTCGCGATGGCGAGGGCGAGGCCCCGGGTCAGAGCCGGATCGTTGTCCTGCGCGCTCGAGATCGGTCGCCCCGCTCGGGACCCGGTTCGGGTGAGAAAGCGGAGGATGAGCGTCCGGTTGGGGGCTCCGGACCCCGTCAGTGTCTCCGAGGGTCGGGTCCCGTCAAGGGCCGCTTTACCGGGGCAGGCGACTTCTCGATATACCTAGGCGAATGGCGTTGGGGGGATCGATGGCCGCGCCTGCCGCGGTGCGCCTGCGGACCGCGCCCGAGCTCGCGACCCTGCTGCTCGAGCTCGGACGGCTGATCCGCGCCCGCCGCTTCTATCCGCCCGGAGACCCGAAGCTGGCGGCCGTGTTCGAGCGCAGCCTCCGGGCGTGGCACGGCGACGTGACGCGGCGCGGGCCGCTCGATCTCGAGCTGCTCGCCGAGGGCTTTCGCGAGCTGGGCGGGCGCGGCGTGCTGTCGCATCCGGGTCTGGCCGAGCTGCAGCAGGATCTCGCGGAGCGAGGCGTGCAGCGCCTGCGCTTCGAGGCGAGCCTCGACGGCGAGGGCTTCGCGGCGTTCGCCGAGGTGCTCGCCACCGACGCGGGCCGCACCGCGTCGCGGGGCGGCTTCGCCGCGGCGCTGTACGCGCACTCGCCCGCCGGCATCCTGGTGAACGGCCTCGCTCCCTCGGAGGTCGCGGCCGTCGCGCCGCCCGTGGCCGCGGCGCCGGTGGTGGCGGCGCCGCCCGCACCGCCCTCCCATCCTCCGGTGGAAGCGGAGCGCTCCTCTCTCGACGACCTGCGCGAGATGCCGCCCAGCGAGGATCTCGACGTGCTGCTGCGCCAGCTCGACGAGTGCGAGGACGCGAGCAGCTACCTCGACCTGGCGCGGCGCACCACGCTGCTCGCCGAGCGTGCCTTCGAAGACGGCCGCCGCGACGATGCCTTCCGCGTCTTCGTGCGGCTGGCCGCGCACGCGAACGAGAAGGAAACCGAGCGCTCGCGCGACCTCGCCCAGGGCTTTCTGCGTTCGCTCGTCGAGGGAGTGCGCCTCGAGCACGTGATCCAGCGCGCCCTGCGCGGGCTCGAGGCGGCGGACCTCGAAGCCAACCAGGTGCTGCTCGCGCTCGGCGAGGCCACGGTTCCCGCCCTGCTCGACGCCGCGAGCTTCCTCGAGAAGGGCGTGGAGCGCGAGCGCCTGGCCGCCATGGTCGTGACGTTCGGCGAGCGCGCGCTGCCCGTCGTGCTGGTGCGCCTCGCGGCCGACGACCCGCCGCCGCGCCTGCGCGCGGCCATCCGCATCGCGGGCGAGCTCCAGCATCCCGACGTCGTCGCCCCGCTGGGCGCGCTGCTCGAGGCGGGCGAGCGCAGCGTGCGCGAGGAAGCGGTGCGCGCGCTGGTGCGCGTCGGCTCCGACGCCGCCATCCAGGTGCTCGCCGCCGTGCTCGGCAGCGCCACGCCCGGGCTCGCGGTCTCCGCGCTGCACGGCCTCGGCAGCACGGGCAGCGTGCGTGCCGTGGAGCCCTTGCGGCGCGCGCTCGAGCACGCGCTCGAGGCGCGCGATGCGACCCGCGCCAAGGACGTCATCCGGACGCTCGGACGGCTCGGCCGCCCCGAAGCCGGCAGCGCGCTCGTGAGCCTGCTCGAGCGCCGCGTCCGCATCGGCGGAGGCTGGCTGCGCGAACTCAAGTCCGCAGCCGTCACCGCCCTCGTCGGCATCCCCGGAGACGAAGCGGTGGCCGCGCTCGCCCAGGCGGCGCAGACGAGCGACACCCAGCTGCGTCGCGCCGCGCAGACCGCGCTCGACCGGCGCGCGCACGCACGCACTCGCGCGGGAGCCTGACCGGGCGTGTCCGTGCTCGGGATCGACCTCGGGAAGAAGCGCATCGGCCTCGCGATCTCCGACGAGACGCGAGCGCATCGCCCTGCCCGCCGGGATCATCGAGAGCCGCGGCCGCGCGAAGGATCTCGCCGCGATCCGCAGCCTGGTCACCGAGCGCGGCGTGAGGCAGGTCGTGGTCGGCCTGCCGCTGCACATGGACGGACGCGCGGGGCCGGAGGCCGCCGCGGCCCGCGCCTTCGCGACTGCGCTCGCCGGCGAGCTCGGGCTCCCGGTGGAGACGCTCGACGAGCGTTGGTCCACGGTCGAGGCCGAGCGCACGCTGCGCGAGACCGGTCAGAGCCGCGCAAGCGGCGGACAGGTGCCGCGGACACGCTCGCCGCGACGCTCCTGCTGAGCACCTACCTCGAACGCCGCGCGCGGGCCGAGGGGCGCGAGCCGTGAAGCGCATCGCGCGGCTCGCCGCAGTGGCCCTCCTCCTCGGGCTCGGCGGGCTCGGCGCCGTCGGGTACCTCGCGCTCCAGCCGCCCTCGTCGGCTGCGACGGAGGTCATCGTCGAGATCCCGCGCGGCGCCACGCTCTCGGGCGTGGCAGCCCTGCTCGAGGCGTCCGGCGCGATCCGCGACGCACGGGCGTTCGCGCTGCTCGCTCGCCTCCAGGGCCGCGCCGCCGAGCTTCGCGCGGGCGAGTATGCGCTCGCGGCGAACCTTCCCGCGCGGGAGGTCTTGGATCGTCTCGCCGCCGGTGCGGTGATGACCCATCGCGTGGTCGTTCCGGAGGGCCTGCGCATGGAGGAGGTCGCCGCGCGCTTCGAGGCGGCGGGGCTCGGCTCCGCGGCGGACGCTGCTTGCCGTCGCGCGAGATCCCGCGAGCGCGGCCGCGCTCGGCGTCGAGGGCACGAGCCTCGAGGGCTACCTGTTCCCGGAGACGTACGAGCTCGCGAAGGGCATCCCCGCCGGTGACATCGTGCGTCTGATGGTCGAGCACTTCCTCTCGGTGTGGCGACCGCTCGAGCCGGTGGCGAAGGCGCGCGGCCTCGTCGATGCACGAGGTCGTGGTGCTGGCCTCGCTGATCGAGAAGGAGACCGGCGCGCCCGAGGAGCGGCCGCTCATCGCCGCGGTGTTCCTGAACCGGCTCGCGCGCGGCATGCGGCTCGAGACCGACCCGGCGGTGATCTACGGCATCGCCGGCTTCGACGGCAACCTGCGGCGCGTTCATCTCGAGGACGCGACGAACCCGTACAACACGTACCAGCACGAGGGGCTGCCGCCCGGACCGATCGCGAATCCGGGCGCGGCGGCGCTGCGCGCGGTGGTGGAGCCGGCGGAGGCGGACTACCTGTACTTCGTGGCGAGGAAGGACGGCACGCACCAGTTCTCCCGCAGCTACGGGGAGCACGTGCGCGCTGTGAATCGCTTCCAGCGGAACGGCCAGTGAGCGACGCGCCCACGCCGCGGACGTTCTTCACCGAGACGCTGCCGGCGCAGTTCGAGGCGGCGCTGCGCGAGCAGGAGCGCGCGGTCGCTGGCGGCCGGCCGCGTGCTCGAAGGCATGCGCGCGGTCCACGCCACGATCCGCGTCGACGTGCGCGGCGAAGACGGCGGCGCCTTCTTCCTGAACATCAGCGCGGGGCGCGTCACGCCCGGAGAGCGCCGCGCTCCATCCGCCCTTCCTCACCCTCGTCCTCGAACGCGCGTCGTTCGACGCTTTCGTGGCCGAGGTGGGCGGCTCGGCGCTCGGCTTCCTCGGCGCGCTCTCGGGCCTCGCGCAGGAGATGAAGCTCACGCAGGCGCGCATCGACCTGCTGGCGGGAGTGCACGGCTCGGTGCGCTTCGAGGTGCGCGGCGCCGGGCGGCTTCGCGCTCCTCGTGCACTTCGGCCCGGGCGAGCCAGCGGCGGAGCCGACCACCTCGATCGCAGTCGAGCGCGGCGCGTACGCGGAGCTGCGGAGCGGCGAGCTGAACCCGCAGGACGCCTTCCTGACCGGACGCATCAAGGTCGAAGGCGACCTGCAGCTCGCGATGCAGCTGGCGCTCGCGGCGGTGTCGCCGGACTGAGGCTGGTGCAGGGCTCCGCGCCCTGGTGCACGCCGCACGCATCCGGCGGCGCGGTTCCTCGTGGTCGGTCGCGGCGTCCCGGGCTAGGGGATCGCGACCTGGCGCAGCAGGTCGAGGTTCTCGAGCGCGCGGCCGGCGCCGTTCACCACGGCCGTGAAGGGGTCCTCGCTGCGCAGGATCGGCAGCTTGGTCTCCTGGCGCAGCACCTGATCGAGGTCCTTCAGCATCGAGCCGCCGCCGACGAGCATGATGCCGCGGTCGACGATGTCGGCCGCGAGCTCGGGCGGGGTGCGCTCGAGCGTGAGATGCACGGTCTCGACGATCTGGCCGAGCGGCTCGACGAGCGCCTCGCGCACCTCCTCGCCGGTGGTGACCACCACCTTCGGGATGCCGGCCACGAGGTCGCGGCCCTTGATCTCCATCGTCTCGGTCTTCGCGGTGGGCGAAGCGGTGCCGACCGTCGTCTTGATGGATTCCGCGGTGCGCTCACCGATCAGCATGTTGTACTTGCGCTTCACGTAGTTGATGATCGCCTCGTCCATCGCGTCGCCGCCGCAGCGGATCGAGCGTGAACAGACGATGCCGGAGAGCGAGATCACGGCGACGTCCGTGGTGCCGCCGCCGATGTCCACGACCATGTTCCCGGTCGCGGCCGTCACGTCGAGGCCGGCGCCGATCGCGGCCGCCATCGGCTCCTCGATCAGGTACACCTCGCGCGCGCCGGCGGAGAGCGCCGACTCGCGCACCGCGCGCTTCTCGACGCTGGTGATGCACGGCGGCACGCAGATCACGATGCGCGGGCGCACCCACTTGCTGCGGTTGTTGTGCGCGCGCTGGATGAAGTAGCGCAGCATCGCCTCGGTGATCTCGAAGTCCGCGATCACGCCGTCCTTGATCGGACGCACCGCGCGAATGCCGGCCGGCGTGCGGCCCAGCATCTCCTTCGCCTCGTGACCGACGGCGAGCACCTTCTCGCCGCGGCCGTTCGGATCCTTGGCGACAGCGACGACGCTCGGCTCCGAGCAGATCAGGCCCTTGCCCTTGGCGAACACCAGCGTGTTCGCGGTGCCGAGATCGATGGCCAGATCGCTGGAGAAGAGACCGGCGATGGCGTCCAACATGATGCGCTCCTGGAGGACCCACGGCAGAACGCCGGAGGGGGATACCCACCTATCGGCAGGAGCGCGCCAGAGTTGAGGTGCAGGGCACGCATCGCGGCGTCAGTTGCGCCGTGACTGCGCTCACGGCGCCCCTCAGTTCCGGGGATCGGCCTCGCTGCGCACCGGTTGCGCATCGGCTGCGGGCGTGGGATCCGCCGCGAGCAACGCCTCGACCTCGGCCAGACGCTGGGAGAGAGCGCTGGCGTCGGAAGAAAGCGTCTGGAGCTGCGAGCGCACCTCGGCGCGCTGCGCCTCGATCGCCTGGAGGCGATCCGTGGCGGCGGCGAGCGCGCTCTGCGCGCCGGCGAGGTCGCGAGCGAGCGACGCGGACTCGCGCCGCGCGAGGCCGAAGCCCAGAGCGCAGAGCAACGCCAGCACCGCCAGGAGCCACTCGAGCCGGTGGCTGCGTCGCCCTCCGCGCTGCGAGCGGGCGCTCGCGGCTCGGACACGGCGACCAGGTGGGGGCGTCCTTCTGCCATGCGCGGCCTCGTTCCCTAGGACTGGATCACGAGCTTCGAGAGGCTCGTCTTGCGCAGATTCGTCTTCTGGATGGTGCGCACGAGCTCCGCGACCTTCTCCGTGTCGGTCTCGAACGGGTTGTTGCAGATCACCCGGACGTTCAAGAGGTTGCCGAGGCGGATGTTCGACCAGTCGAGGTCGTACTGGATGCCGTTCTGGCGCGCGAGCTTGATGAACTCACCGCGCATGCGGGCGCGCGTGTCCGGCGGCGGCTCGGTCTTGGCCTTCAGGATCTCGTCGTCGTCGAGGATCCGATCGACGGCGCCCTTGCCGCTCCATCAGGTAGTACAGCCCGCGGTTCACGCGGATGTCGTGATACTGGAGGTCGAGCATGAAGACGCGCGGGTCGCTCCAGCGCGCGCCGCGCGAGTCGATCCACTTCTCGATCAGCTTGCGCTTCATGACCCAGTCGACCTTGCGCTCGAGCTTGTCCGGGTCGTCGTCGAGGCAGTCGAGCACGTGCTGCCACATGCCGACCGAAGTCTTGAGCTCGTCCGACACCGGGTACTGCTCGATGTACTTCTGCGCCATCTCGCAGTACTCGCGCTGGATCTCGATCGGCGAGTACTCGCGGCCGTTGTCGAGACGCAGCTTGCGCTTGCAGGTGGTGTCGTAGGAAATGTCCTTGATGGCCTTCACGGGGTTGCGCAGCGTGAAGTCCTTGTTGATGTAGTTGTCCTCGATCATCTGGAGCACGACCGCACACGCCCCGATCTTCAGGAAGTTCGTGTACTCGCTCATGTTCGAGTCGCCCACGATCACGTGCAGCCGGCGGTAGCGCTCGCGATCGGCGTGGGGCTCGTCGCGCGTGTTGATGATCGAGCGATCGTTCGTCGTGGTGCCCGAGATCTTCTGGTAGATGTGCTGCGCGCGTTGGCTCACGCAGTAGTGCACGCCGTCCTGGGTCTGGAAGACCTTGCCCGCGCCCGAGTAGATCTGGCGCGTCACCAGGAACGGGATCAGCTGCTCGGCGAGGTAGTAGAAGTCGACGTCACGGTCGACCAGGTAGTTCTCGTGGCAGCCGTAGCTGTTGCCGACGAAGTCGGTGTTGTTCTTGAAGATCGAGAGCTTCCCGCCGATCCGCTCCTCGCGGATCTTCTCCTCGGCGTAGTCCTGCAGATCTTCGAGGATCCGCTCGCCGGCCTTGTCGTAGACGATGAGCTGGCGGGGCGATGCGCACTCGGGCGTCGCGTACTCGGGGTGGCAGCCCGTGTCCTGGTAGAAGCGCGCGCCGTTCTCGAGGAAGACGTTGAGGAAGTGCTCGGTGGTGATCAGCTTCTCGAACAGGAAGCGGATCGCCTTCTCCACGGGAAGCGTCTTCCGCCCTTCGGGCGTGAAGATGATGCCGTACTCGGTCTCGACCCCGTAGATTCGCTTCTGCACTGCACGCGCCCCGGCTTGGCCGAATGTAGCCGTTCCGATATCGGCAGGTACGGGCCGCAGCTTGCATGCGATCTGCTGGTCGGCGCGCTGCTCCGTGTGAGGTCTAGCGGAAGCCTGGAGAATCCCCAGGGGAGAGAGCGATCAGAGGCTTCAGGTGCTCGCGGATCTCGTCGGCGCCGATCCGCCGGAAGCAGCGCCCGCTGCGGCGTGCGATCGAGGACCGCGACCTCGAGCTTCTCTGCGGCGAGGTCGGGCTGTCCGTTCTCTGCGCGTTGCAGCGTCTCGCGGCCGAGGCGCAGCGCGTCACGCAGCGGCATGCCCGGTCGATAGTTCGCAGCGAGGTGCGCCTGCAGGCTGTCGACGCCGCCGCCGATCGTGCAGTAGCCCTCCTGGTCCTGGATCGTGCCGTCGAAGCCGACCCGATAGAGAGCGTTCCGCTCGTGGCCGGGCGAGCCTTCGCCCGCTTCCGCCACCACGATCTCCACCTCGAAGGGCTTGATGCGAGCGCGTGAACTCTTCGCCCAGCGCCTGCGAGTAGAGATTCGCCAGCGCCTTGGCGCGCACGTCGTCGCGGCTGAAGCGATAGCCCTCCACGTCCGCCCACTGGACGCCCATCTTCCGCAGCCGGTCGAACTCGCTGAACTTCCCGACGCCGGCGAACGCGATGCGGTCGTAGATCTCGCCCAGCTTCTGCAAGCGCAACGGGTTCTCGGCCACCATCAGGATGCCGCTGTCGTACTCCATCGTGACGATCGACTTGCCCCGCGCGATGCCCTTCCGAGCGAACTCGGCCTTGTCCTGGGTCATCTGCTCCGGGTTGACGTAGAACGGGAACGACATGCCTACGCCTCCACCGGGCGGCGGCGGCGCTCGAGCACGTCGCGATGCGCGCGCGCGATCTCCTCGTCGGAGACGGATTCGATTCCGCGCGCCGTGCAGGTCTTGATGGTCGGGTAGATGCTCCGCTCCAGATCGACACCGCCGGTGCCGCGGTCCTCGTCGGCGGCGTCCTTGAGCGCCTCGAGGGCCATCCGGATCGCGTCGTCGCGCGTGGCCGCGGGACGGAAGCTCTTCTTGAGCGACTCCCTCGCGAAGATCGAGCCGGAGCCGACCGCGTCGTACTCCCGCTCTTCGTAGCGCCCGCCCGTCACCTCGTAGCGCCAGACGCGTCCCGTGTTCCGGCGCCGGTCGTAGCCGGCGAAGATCGGAACCACCACCAGCCCCTGCATCGCCGCGGGCAGGTTCTGGCGGATCAACTGCGACAGCGTGTTGGCCTTGCCCTCGAGCTCGAGCGGCTCGCCCTCGATCTTCTCGTGGTGCTCGAACTGGATGCCGAGCAGGCGCGCCATCTCGATCGCAGGACCCGCCGCTCCCGCGATCGCCATGATCGAGTAGTCGTCCGTGGCGTAGACCTTCTGGATCTCGCGCGAAGCCACCTGGTAGCCCATCGTCGCGAGCCGGTCGCCGGCAACCAGAGCGCCGTCGGCGAAGCGCAAGCTGATGCAGGTCGTGCCGTGCGCCGTGGCAGGCAGCTGGCGCAGCTCGTCGAACCAGCGTTGCACGTCGGGCTTGAGATGCGTGTGCTCGATCGCCAGCAGCTCGAGAAAGCTCGAGCCCTTGTACCCGTCCCAGAACCGCACCTACCCCCCTCACCCGTGCTGTCGCGTCCCTCGGTGCGTGTCGAGGGCGCGGCCGTCCTCTGCGGCTACTGGCCGCCGCGCTGGACGTAGTTCTTCACGAACTCCTCGGCGTTCTCCTCGAGGACTTCGTCGATCTCGTCCATCAGCGAGTCCATCTCTTCCTTGAGCGCCTCGCCCTTCTTGGCGAGCTTCTTGGCGCCCTCGCCGGTGCTGCCCGACTCGCCACCCTCGCCGCCGCCGGTCTTCTGCTTCTGCTGTGATTCGGACATTGCTTCTTCCTCCGGGCCTCAGGCGCGCAGGTTTCTGACGAGCTCGGCCGCGTCCTTCGAACGCTGGAGCAGGTCGGCAACGTGCGCCTTCGACCCTTTGAGCGGTTCGGCCATCAACACTCGCTTGATCGGTTCGTCACCGACACCGAAGGAGATCGAGTCCCAGTTGACGCCGAACACCTGATCTCCGTATCGCTTGAGACAGTGCCCGCGGAAGTAGGCACGCGTGTCTTCGGGCGGCTCGGTGATGGCTCTCATGATCTCACCGTCCGTCACGACACGCCGTACCTGGCCTTGCCGCTCCAGCAGATGATACAGACCTTTCTCCGGGCGGATGTCGTGGTACTGGAGATCCATCATCTGGACCTGCGCAGACTCCCAGTCCACGCCCTTCCGCTCCATGAAGCGCTCGATCATCACCTTCTTGATGACCCAGTCGATGCGATCGGAGAGCTCGAGCGGATCGCGCTCGAGGGCCGCGAGCATGATCTCCCATTCCTTGAGGATCTCGCCGTACCACGGCTCGAGCTGCCGACCCGCTGCGTAGCGTTGTGCGAGCTCGAGATACTCGGCCTGGAGCTGCACCGCGGTGAGGCGCTTGCCGTTCTGCAGCTCGATCGTCTGCTTCAGGCTCGGGTCGTGGGACACGTCCTTGATCGCCCGCACCGGATCGCGCAACGAGAGATCGCGACTCACGGCGCCGTCCTCGATCATCGAGAGCACCAGCGCCGTCGTACCCTGACGGAGCCAGATCGTGTACTCGCTCATGTTCGCGTCGCCCACGATCACATGCAGGCGGCGATACTTCTCGCGATCGGCGTGCGGTTCGTCGCGCGTGTTGATGATCGGGCGCTTCACCATCGTGTCGAGCGCCACCTCGGTCTCGAAGAAGTCCGCCCGCTGGGAGAGCTGGTAGTCACAGCGATGAGCGCGGTTCTCGCTGCCGACCTTCCCCGCTCCCGAGTAGACCTGGCGCGACACGAAGAACGGCATCAGGTGCTCGACGATCTGCTTGAAGGACGTGCGCCGGTCCATCAGGTAGTTCTCGTGCGAGCCGTAGCTGTTGCCCTTGTGATCGCTGTTGTTCTTGTGGATCAGCATCTGCATGCCTTCCGGCAGCAGCGCGCACGCTTCGCGGCGCGAGATCTCGACGATGCGCTCGCCGGCCTTCTCGTGGATCACGAGGTCGCGCGGGTTCGTGACCTCGGGGCACGAGTACTCGGGGTGCGCGTGATCGACGTAGTAACGCGCGCCGTTCTCGAGCGTCTTGTTCCGGGCGATGTTCTCCTGCTGGTTCGGCGTGTACTTCTCGCCGTCGACCTGGAAGCCCCGGGCGTCCGCCAGCGGGTTCTCCTGGTCGTAGTCCCACAGGATCCGCGCAGCGCGTTCCTCCCGATACGCGTTCACGAGCAGCACGCAGCTCGAGATCGGATCGAAATCCCGGTCGTTCTTGACCGTGATCCCGTACTCGATCTCCGTCCCCATCACCTTGGGAATCGCCATTGCCGCTCCGCTCGGCGCCCCGGGAAGACGCGAGATCGTCGTCGGGTCGATCCTACAGGTATTGACCTGAGTCGATGTTCTCGATCGTCCGTTCCTTCCGGCTGATGCCGGTGATCAGGGTTCGGACGTTGATGATGCGCTCGCCCTTTCGGCCCGAGATCCTCGCCCAGTCGTCGGGATTCGTCGTGTTCGGGAGATCCTCGTTCTCCTTGAACTCGTCCCGCACCGCCTGCTGCAGGTCTTCCAGCTGGATCCCGCGCTCGTTGTGATCGATCAGCCGCTTGACGGCCATCTTCTTCGCGCGCGCCACGATGTTCTCGATCATCGCGCCGCTCGAGAAGTCCTTGAAGTAGAAGATCTCGCGCTCGCCCTTGGCGTAGGTGACCTCGAGGAACTTGTTCTCGTCGCTCGTCGAGTACATCCGATCGAGCGTGTCGCGGAGCATACCGTCCACGATCTTGCTGCGGTCGCTGCCGTACTGCTCCTGCGCCTGCGCATGGAACGGGAGGTCCGTGGTCAGGTACTTGGTGAAGATCTCGTAGGCGGCCTGCTTGTCCGGACGATTCACCTTGACCTTCAGGTCGAGGCGCCCGGGGCGCAGCACCGCGGGGTCGATCAGATCCTGCCGGTTGCTCGCGCCGATCACGATCACGTTCTTCAGGGACTCGACGCCGTCGATCTCCGACAGGAACTGGGCGACCACCGTCGCTTCCATGTCCGAGGAGATCCCCGAGCCGCGCATGCGGAAGAGGGAGTCCATCTCGTCGAAGAAGATCACGACCGGCACGTCCTCGCTGGCCTTCTCGCGCGCGCGCTTGAAGACCTCGCGGATCTTGTGCTCCGTCTCGCCGACGTACTTGTTCAGGAGCTCCGGCCCCTTCACGTTGAGGAAGTAGGCGGGCGTCTGCTTGCCCGTGCGCTCCTCGATGCGCTTGGCCAGCGCATTCGCGACGGCCTTCGCGATCAGGGTCTTGCCGCAGCCCGGCGGTCCGTAGAGCAGGATGCCCTTGGGCGGATGCAGCTGGTGCTCGGCGAAGACCTCGGGATGCAGGTACGGCAGCTCGATCGCATCGCGCAGGATGGCGACCTGCTCGCCGAGCCCACCGATCTGGTCGTACGTGACGTCCGGGACCTCTTCGAGCGCAACCTCCTCGACCGTCGACTTCGGCATCTTCTCGAAGGCGTACTGCGTGCGGGGATCGACCAGGATGTGATCGCCGACCTTGAGGCGCTCGCGCCGCAGAGGCTCCGACAGCGTGACGACGCGCTCCTCGTCGGTGTGACCGAGCACGATCGCGCGCCCATCGCCGAGCAGATCCACGATCGAAGTGATCTCGCCGCGCTGGGTGAAGCCGGCGCCCTCGACGACGTTGAAGGCCTCGTTGAGCACCACGAGCTGGCCGTCCTCGAAGTGGCTCGTATCGACGTTCGGGTGGATGTTCACCCGCATCTGCTTGCCTTCGACGACGATCTCGGCCGTGCCGTCCTTGTTCGTGCGCATGAAGACGCCGTAGCTGTTCGGCGGCGCGCAGAGCTTGTCGACCTCCTCCTTGAGGAGCTCGATCTGCTGCTTCGCTTCCTGGAGCGCACCGACGAGCTTCTCGTTCTGGCGTTCCGCGTCACCGAGCTGATCGCGCATCAGGTGATGGCGCCGTCGGAGCGCATCGTACTCGGCGAGCACCCGATCGAGGCGGCGCCGGAACTCGGCCGAGTCTCCGCCGAAGAAGCGCAGCGCCTCGCGCAGATCTTCCAGCTCGTCCTGGAGGCTGCGCGTCGGATTGCGTCCCGCCTCGGCGGGCTCCGGATTCTCGCCGGGACGTGCGCCAGTCGGCGAGATGCGCCGCATCACGTCGCGAACGAAGCCACGCCGCCCAGACTCCGAATCGAACTCGCTCATCGCTCGCTCTCCTGCAGGACTCCGAGACATCGCTCGGGGTCACTCAGCAAGCCTGCAAGGCTCATGCCGCGGGCGACTCTGAGGCCCCAACGGCTGCGGGGGTCGCGAGCCACACGCAATCTTCGTGAAACACAGCACGGTGAATCCACGCTCGTTCGAGCGTTCGGAACGGCGAATGGTTCGAACGAG
This sequence comes from uncultured delta proteobacterium, assembly GCA_963716895.1. Lineage (GTDB taxonomy): Bacteria > Myxococcota_A > UBA9160 > UBA9160 > UBA6930 > JBFIYM01. The sequence continues at coordinate 464,993 of CAVQUJ010000005.1, read as the reverse complement.
CCGCCGAGGGGTCGTTTGCGACAGATCGGTCGCCTCGGTCCTCCGGAGATCGCGCTCGAGCACCCGCAGAATCGTCCAAGCTCCCGTTTTCAGGAGGGTTTTCGAGGCGAGTCTAATGAGGGGTCCCCTGGGTGTCAACGCTCTCCGGCCGGCAGGCGACGCGCGAAACCTCGGATCGCCGCTCGGGTTGTGCGGGTTTCGGCCGAAGCGCTCGGGATTCGCCCGCTCGCGAGGAATCGCGGCGCGAGTGCGCGCCTTTCCGTGTCGCTGCCTGCGTCCGATCTGCGTCGGAGTTGCCGGAATCCCGACGCTGCGGTCGGACGCTCCGACGGCCCCGCCGGAATTTGCGGCACGCCGACGATGCGGAAGAGGGCTTCCCTCATTTGGAAACGCCCGCGCCTGCCGGCTCGTTCGCACGCAACACGCGCACGCCGGGCTCGGCCTGGAAGCGGAAGCGCGCTGGATCGGGGTGCCGGTTCACCACGAGAGATTCGAACGTCACGTCGGTTCGGTTGCCGAAGAGGTCCACGACCGCGGTGCCCTCTCACGTCGCCCGAGCTCGGAGCCACGAGCAGCTCGAGCGACTCGTAGCTGGTCTCTTCGCGCGGCGTCAGGAACAGCCGGACCACCTCGCCCGTGCAGCGCTCGGCCCGAACCACGAAGGCGTCGAGGATCCGCCCTTCGCCGAGCAGGAACTGCACCGCCGTGCCGGACAGGAAGCCCTGCCCGACCGCGAACTCCTGCACCTCGCGCGCGGTCGGGTCGTAGATCCAGAGCGTCTGGCCGTCGCTCACGACGACGCTGGGCTCGGGCTTCTCGTACGTCCAGCGCATGCGGCCGGGCTTCGCGAACAACGCGACGCCGCTCGCCTCCATCGTCTCCTGGCCGGCGCCGCCGAACGCGACGCTCTTGCTCTTCTGGGTGAAGCGGGCCTCCAGATCCTGGACGCCGTCGTAACGGGCCTGCACGCGCGCGGCGATCTCGCGGGCGCAGTCCGGCTGCGGCTCCTCGCCGTCGGCGCGTGCGCCGGCGCCGGCGAGCAGTGCGGCGGTGACCAGCGCGAGCGCCGTGGCCGCGCCTACTCCACATCGGCGTCCGTACCGATCGCTCGAACGAAGACCTCGCGGGGCTTGACGCCGATCTGCGGGCCCACGACCCCCTCGCGCTCCATCTGCTCGATCATCCGCGCCGCGCGGTTGTATCCGACCTTGAGCCGGCGTTGGATGTAGGAGATCGAGGCGTTCCGGGTCTCCGCCACGATCTGCACGGCGAGGTCGTAGTGCTCGTCGGTCTCCGCGTCGCGCTCCTCGAGCGCCTCGCCCTCCTCGCGCACGCGGATCAGGTCGTCGTCGAAGCGCGGCGTGCCCTGCGTGCGCAGGTACTCGACCAGCTTCGTCACCTCGCGCTCGGAGACGAAGGAGCCGTGCAGGCGCTGGAGCTTCGAGGTGCCCGGCGGCAGGAAGAGCATGTCGCCCTGGCCGAGCAGGTGCTCGGCGCCGCCCTGGTCCAGGATCGTGCGCGAGTCGGTCTTCGAGGAGACCTGGAACGAGATGCGCGCCGGGAAGTTCGCCTTGATCACGCCCGTGAGCACGTCGACGCTCGGGCGCTGCGTCGCGAGCACCAGGTGGATGCCCGGACGCGCGCGCCATCTGCGCGAGGCGCTGGAGCGACTCCTCGACGTCGCGCGCCGACACCACCATCAGGTCGGCGAGCTCGTCGATCACCACCACGATGTACGGGATCTTCTGATACGGGACCTCGCGGCCCTCGCTCTCGCCGGGCTTCAGGCGCAGGCGGAACGTCTTCTCGCCGTTGGCCAGCGCCTCGTCCACGCGGCGATTGAACTGCGCGATGTTGCGCACGCCGAGCGCCGCCATCAGCTGGTAGCGCTCCTCCATCTTCTGGACGATGCCCTGCAGCGCCGCGGCCGCGCGCTTCGGGTTCGTCACCACGTCGGCGATCAGGTGCGGGATGCCCTCGTAGATCGAGAGCTCGAGCAGCTTCGGATCGACGAGCAGGAGCTTCACCTCGTCGGGCGTGGCGCGGCACAGGATCGAGCAGAGCATCGAGTTCAGGAACACGCTCTTGCCCGTGCCCGTCGCGCCCGCCACGAGCACGTGCGGCATGGCGGAGAGATCCGCCTCCACCGGATTGCCGAAGATGTCCTTGCCGAGGGCCAACGTGAGCTTCGACGCGCTCGCGCGGTAGTTCTTCGATTCGAGCAGGTCGCGGATGTAGACGACCTCGCGATCCGGGTTGGGCACCTCGATGCCCACCACCGACTTGCCCGGGATCGGCGCGATGATGCGGATCGAGAGCGCACGCAGCGCGAGCGCCAGATCGTCCGAGAGGTTGGTGATGCGGTTGACCTTGACGCCCGGCGCCGGCTCGAACTCGTACATCGTGATCACCGGGCCCGGGTGCACGGTCACCACCCGCCCCTGCACGCCGAAGTCCGCGAGCTTCTTCTCGAGGATGCGCGAGTTCATGATCAGCGAGTCGCGGTCGTAGCGACGCGCACCCTCGGGCGGCGGCTGGAAGATCTGGCCCGAGTCCGGCGGCGTGTAGGGGCCCGACGACGTCCGCTCCGTGAAGGCGAAGACGACCTGCTGCGGCTCTTCCTTGCGCTCGCTGCGATGGTCGACGATGTGCGGCGCCGCGGCGGGCGCGCGCGTGCGCTGCAGCGGGCGCGGCGCCTCGAGCGGCGTCGCCTCCGCGGCTTCGGCGGCCTCGGCCACCGGCGCCGGCTCGCGCAGCGCGGCGACGCGCTCGCGGCGCGCGCGGCGCTCCCGCCAGACCTGGACGGCCGCGACCGCGGTCGCGAGGCCGACCCGCACCCGCTCGAGCCCGACGCGCGCGACGGAAGCCGCGTGCACCGCCGCGCCTCCGACGCTGCGGGCCGCCGTCTGCGCGCCGCGCCCGATCGCGGTCAGCGTGTCTCCGGGCGCGACGCCGACCAGGCTGGGCGCGCCCGACCACGAGCGCGAGCACGTTGATCACCAGCGCGCCCGGCCCCGAGAGGAGCCGGCGCTCGGGCCCGGCGAGCGTGCGCCCGAGCCAACCCGCGGCCGCGCTCGACACCGCGCCGAGGCCCATCGCCGTGAGCAGCGCCGGGATGCGTCGAGAGCGCGACGAGCACGAGCCCGATGCCGAGCCAGAAGCGCCGGCTCGGGAACTGGAGCCGTCCGTGCGTCAGGAAGCGGACGCCGAGCGCGAGCACCGCCAGCACGGGAACCGCGGCGCCGAAGCCCAGGCTTCCCACGAGCAGTCGCGCGATCGACGCGCCCGCGACGCCGGCGGCGTTCGCGACGGGAACGAAGCGGAAGGAGGGATCCGCGGGGTCGTAGGTGCCGAGCGCGAGCGCCGACAGCAGGCCGAGGCCGAGCAGGAACAGCCCGAGCCCCTCCTGAGCGAAACCGGCAGCGACAAGGGCTCGGACCCGACCCCCCTCGCGGCCGGGCCTTGCCTTGCGCTTGGCCATGCAGCGGCGTCCCTCACCCCTGGGACGGGTAACGGGCCGAGGGTACCGGGGGGCCCCCTCGCGTCAAGCTGACGCTGGCGTCGGCGCGCTCGTGCTGGAGCGCTGCGTCGTAGCCGCGCGCGATCGCATCGCGCACGAGCTCCTTGAGCTCGTTGCGCTGCGCGGAGCGCATCCCCGCGGTGGGGATCGGCGCTCCGTACACGACCTTGATCGTCCCGGAGTGGACTGCGAGAGAGCGCTTCGGAATCAGCTCGAACGATCCCGACACCGTGGCCGGCAGGATCGGCACCTGCGCCTGGATCGCGAGATGGAAGCCGCCGCTCTTGAACTCGCGCAGCTCTCCCGTCGGGCTGCGCGTGCCTTCCGGGAAGATGATCACGTTCACGCCGCCGCGGATGCGCTCGGCCGCGCGCGCCAGGCTCTTCACCGACTTCGTTCGACTGCCTCGATCGATCACGACCTGGTCGGAGAGCCCGAGCGCCCAGCCGAAGAACGGAACCCACGTGAGCTCGCGCTTCGCCACGAAGCGCCACGAGACGGGCAGCGTGAGGACGAGCGCTCCGACGTCGAGCACGCTCTGGTGGTTCGACATGAACACGTACGGTTGTGTCCGATCGACGTGCTCCAGACCCTCGGCCACGACGCGGACTCCGCACGTGCGGAAGATCCAGGACAACCACGTTCTACCGATCCAAACGATCGCCTCGCCGCTGAACGGTGCGACGAGCATCGCCGGCAAGCCCCAGAAGACCGTGTAGACGACGATCAGGGCGAAGCGAAACACGTAGAGCACGGGCCGAGCCTCGCGCCCAGAGTAGCGTGTCGCTCTTGACGCGAAGCAAGCCGGCTCCGATGATCCGCCTCACCCCTCTACCGACGGAGCGCCCCCCAATGGCAGGCGTCAACAAGGCCATCCTGATCGGGAACCTCGGTCGCGATCCGGAGCTTCGCTACACGCAGAGCGGACAACCGGTCGCGAACTTCACCCTCGCCACCACCGAAACCTGGAACAAGAAGGACGGTGGCGGGAAGGAAGAGAAGACCGAGTGGCATCGCATCGTCGCGTGGGGCCGCACCGCGGAGCTCTGCGCGCAGTACCTCGCCAAGGGTCGCACGGTCTACATCGAGGGACGTCTCCAGACGCGCGAGTGGGAAGACCGCGAGGGCAAGAAGCAGCGCACCACCGAGATCGTCGCGCAGACGGTGCAGTTCCTGGGCGGCAATCGCGGCGCGGGCGCGGCGGCCGGCGCGGGCGCGGGCGCGCCCGCGGCGGGCAACCTCGACGCGCCCGCGTCCGAGCCGCCGCCGGACGACGACATCCCGTTCTAGGGCGTCAGCGCGGGCTGCTGCGAAGGCGCCGCACCGCGGTCGTTGATCAGCTCGCGGGCGTGTCCGTCGAGCTCCTCGAACTCGATCGCGATGCCACCCGCCGAGGTCGGCCGTGGTGGGCTCGATGCGGACGACTCGGCCGGTGACGTGCACGAACTCGTTCGAGCTCGGCAGCCGGAGCTTGAGCTCGACCTTCTCGTCGAGCGGGATCGCCTCATCCGTCTCCACGAAGATGCCGCCCTCGTTGATGTTGCGCGTGAAATCCGAGAAGAGGGCGTCGACCGTGGAGTACTCGATCCGCACGACGACGGGCGCGCGCTCGGTGCGCCGCCGCTCCACCGCTGCGTGGGTCTCGGATCGAACTCGCTCTGCCATCGAGTTCCGCATCGTCTCGCCCCCGTCGAGGCTTGAACAGGGCCGAACGGACCGCCTGCCAGCGTCTAGCGGCGACCGTGGCTGCTCTCCCCACGGCAGGCCCTGCAGCTCGCCCTCGCCGCGCAGGCTCACCCAGCCGCGTTCGGCGACGACCACGTGATCGAGCAGCGGCACGCCGAGCAGGGCTCCCGCCTGGACCAGGCGCCGCGGTGACCTCTCGATCCTCGTGGCTCGGGCCGGGATCGCCGCTCGGATGGTTGTGCACCACGCACCAGCGCGGCCGCGCCTTCGCGGAGCGCCGGCCGAAACACCTCGCGCGGGTGGACGAGGCTCGCGGTGAGCGTGCCGCGGGACGCCATGATCTCGCGGAGCACGCGATGCCGGCCGTCGAGGAGCAGCAGGTGGAACTGCTCGTGGGGCATGTCGCGCAGGCGGGCGTGGAAGTGGAGGAACACGTCCTCCGGGCCGCGGATCGGATCGCCGTTCTCGAGCCGCGCGCTCGGCGAGCCGCCGCCCGATCTCGAGCGCGGCGAGCAGGCTGGCCGCCTTGGCCGGGCCGACGCCCGGATGCCGCTCGAGCTCGGTCGGCAGGGTGCGAGCGAGGCCGTGAAGCCCCTCGGCCCCGAGCAGCTCGCGCGCCAACGCGCGCGCGGGCCGGCCGCGCGTCCCGGTTCGCAGGAGGAGCGCGAGGAGGTCGACGTCGTCGAGCGCTTCGGGCGCCGTGCGTGCGCAGGCGCTCGCGCGCTCCACACCTGTCCGCGGTTCGCTGCACGATGAGTTCCAGAACGGGACCGCGGGGTGAAGGAGACGCTAGGCGCCGGCGAGCTCCTCGCGCAGCTCGCCTCGCGGCGCTCGGCCGCAGCGAGGGCGTCGGCGAAGGCGCCCGGGGAGACCTCCGGAGCGACGAGGCCACGCAGCGTGTCGCGGCGCCCGTCCTGCGCTTCGATCTCGCGGACGAAGGCGCGCAGGAGCGCGAGATAGCCCCGCGCCTGCGCCGCCTGGCTCATCGCGGCCGACAGCTCGATCGGGCTGCTCGTGAACGTCGAGCCGTCGACCATCTCGATGCGGCCGCCGGGCGAGAGCTCCGCCAGCCGCTTCATGGCGGCTCGCAGATAGGGATCCGTGAACGCGCCCCGCGGCGCGAGCGAGCGAGCGAGCGCCTCGGAGTCGAGGTTCGCGCGCAGCGCGTCGTCGAACACCCGCGCACAGCCCGTCACCTGCTCGGGCCGGATCCGCGCGAGGGCCTCGCGAGCGCGCCGAACCGCATCGACGCCTCCGTCGGAGGGAACCAGATCGACGGAATAGACGTAGAGGTCGCGGAGCTCGTCGCGCATCTGGCGCGAGCGCAGCTCGTACAGCGGACGCTGGCCCGGCGGCATGTGCACCTGGACCAACAGATCCTCGCCGAGCTGGAGCGACTCCACGTTCTCGACGAGCGGGCTCTTCATGCCGGTGAAGGTGGCTCCCACCTCGGGCGCAACCGCCGTCTCGGCCAACACCACGTTGAAGCCGTCCGTCCCTTCCTGCACGCGAACCGTGAGCGACTCCTTGGCCAGGAACGCGAGCGAGCCGCGCCCCGCGAAATAGACGTGCGAGGCGGCGACCAGCGTATTCGGTAGCGGTTCGAGCTCGAGCAGAATGCGGTCCTGGTCGGACTGCACGCGAACGCTCACCTCTCGCTGCCGGTAGCCCTCGCGGAAGGCGCGCACCACGAGCGCATCGCGCGGCCCCGCCTGGGCGCGCGGCGGCAGCACCACGCGCGCCGGAGCCTCGGCCTGCTCGTAGCGCTTCTGGAAGTTCGAGCGCACGTAGAACAGATCCAGCATCGCTCCGGCGGGCGAGGTCTCGACGAGCACGGTGCGCGTGTCGTAGTTGTGGCCGGGCCGGAGCCACGAGAACAGATTGCCCGGCCGCCAGTCCGCGCGATCCGGGGGCACGAGATCCACCGTCGGCACCGCGGCGTCCGTGGCGCCCAGCACGGTCGCCCCGAGCAACGCGAGAAGGACCAGCCGCGCGACGACGCGCAGGGCTCGCGACGCAGCTCCGTCGCCAGGGGTTCGGTTCGGCACGGCGGCGGAGCCTATCACCCCCGCACGCATCGCGGCAGCGTCCCCTCAGCGCGCCTCTTCGAAACGGAGCGCCACGCGCTGCGCCAGCGGGTCTCCCGTCGCGCGAAGATGCGCCGCGACGTCCGGCGCGTCCCCGGACTCGGCGGCATACCGCGAGACCTGCCCGAGCCACTCTTCGCGCCGAGGCGCCGGGATCTGCTGGACCCGCGCCATGAAGGCCAGAGTGTTGTCCATCGCGAGCTTCGTCATCAGCGCGTGGTGATCGCGGCAAGCCTCGAAGGACGCGGCTTCGAAGCACTGGTACGGAACGAACCGGCTCGGCTCCTCGCTCAAGGACTCGTTCACTCGCCGCGCCAGCAGAGGACCGCTCGTGGCGCGCGGCCTCTCGGCGACTCGGGGCGCAGGGCGAGGCGCCAGCTCGGTGATCGCAGCGTCCGACCGCAGGCGGCCGGGGATGCTCACCTCGACCTCGATCCGCGGGAGCACCGCGAGGAGCGCGAGCCCCACGCCCGCGGTGGCGAGCGGCGCTCCTAACGGTCCCGACAGGAATCGCGACAGGCCCGATCGCAAGCGATCGAGCGCGGACGGCTCCGCCTCACCCGCGCGGATGCGGGCGAGCACGACGTCCGCCACATCGGGCGCATCGACGCCGCCGCGCAGGCCGCGGAGCAGCTCGGTCGTGCGCCGAAGCTCGCCGAGCGCCTGCCGGCATTCGACGCAGCCGAGCACGTGAGCCTCGACGCGCGAGGTCTCGCGCGTGGAAAGCGATCCGTCGAGGTACTCGCTCAGGAGCAGGCCGACGCGTTCGTGCCTCACGAGCCGCCCTCCCGTTCCGCGACGAGGTCTCCGAGCCGCGCACGCAGCGCCTGACGGGCGCGGTGGATCCGCGACTTCACGGTCCCCTCGGCGACCTCGAGCACCTCCGCGATCTCTCCATAGGAGAGGCCCTCGACGTCGAACAGGACGACCGGCGCTCGGAGCGCCTCGGGAAGCGCGAGCAGCTCGCGGCCGAGGCGAGCGCGCAGCTCGTCGCCGGCCAGGGCGCGCTCGGGATCGGGATCCGCCGTCGGCCCGAGGTGTCCGACCGATTGCGCTTCCGTGAAGGCCTCGGCATGGGCTCGACGTCGGCCGAGACTGCGCCGGCGATTGAGCGCCGCGTTCACGGCCACCCGGTACACGAAGGTCGAGAAGCGCGATTCGCTTCGGAAGCGGTGGCCGTGGCGATGCAGGTTCAGGAACGTGTCCTGCGCCGCATCCTCCGCCTCCTCGCGATTGCCGAGCATGCGCAGCAGCAGCCCGAACACGCGGCGCTGATGGCGGCGGACGAGCGAGGCGAACGCGTCGCCCTCGCCCTTGCGCCAGCGCTCGACGAGCTCGCGATCGGGATCCTCAGCGAGCAGGTCCGAGGCCGGGAGGGAGTGAGTGCGGTCGAAGAGCGGTTGGGTCACTGCCGTCACGCGCGGATGGGACACCGCGCTCCTCCCATGGTTCCCTACCCGTAGGCTACGCGCCGCCCGGTCGGCAGGTTCGACGCAGACCCCTCGGGGCGATTCAGTCGCTCTCTCCGGGCCGCACCCAGCGGCCGCTCTTCCCGCCTTGCTTCTCGACCAGGCGCACGGCCTCGATCGTCATGCCCCGGTCCACGGCCTTGCACATGTCGTAGAGGGCGAGGCTCGCCGCCGTCACGCCCACGAGGGCCTCCATCTCCACGCCGGTCCGCGCCTGGGCCCGCGCCACCGCTTGCACGCGGACGCAGCCCCCGGCCGCGTCGATTCGAAGCTCGATCTCGAGCGCGTCGAGCGCGATCGGGTGCGCCAGGGGGATCCAATCGGCGGTCCGCTTGGCGGCCTGGATGCCGGCGAGCCGCGCGACCGCCAGCACGTCACCCTTCGGGAACGCGCCCGCCGCAATCCGCTCGATCGTCGCGGCGGCCATCCTCACCTCTGCCCGGGCGACGCACATCCGTTCGGTGATCGACTTCGCGCCGACGTCGACCATGCGCGCACGGCCCTGCTCGTCGAGGTGGGTCAACCGATCGCTCATGCCGGATGCTCCTCGAGCCAGCGCGACACATCCTGCCAGACCGTCTCGCGCTCCGGCTCGTTGAAGATCTCGTGCAGGAGCCCGGGATAGATCCGGAGCGCGCTGCCGGGCGAGCGCACGCCGGCGTGGAACGCCCGGCTGCCCTCGACCGAGCAGATGGGGTCCGCCTCCCCGTGCAGGACGAGCAACGGGACGGAGATCTGGTCGGCGAGCGCCGCCGTGCGGGGCGCTGCAGCGAGCAGCTCGGCACCGAGGGACGTTGTCATCGTGCGAAAGATCAGGGGATCGGCGAGGTAGCGGCGCACCACGTCCGGATCGCGCGAGAGACCCTGCGGATCGATGCCACTGCCGATGGCGAGGCGCGGCAGCACCCGCCGCGCCGCGCGCGCGAGTGCGACGCGCGCGGGCGAGACCGAGCCGAGGGCGAGCGCGGCGCCGGAGGTGACGGCGCTCGAGAGCCTCGGCTTCCGCGACGCCAGAAACGCAAGCGTGACGAGGCCGCCCATGCTGTGACCGATCAGCGTGATCGGGAGCTCGGGGTGTTCACTGCGCACGGCGTCGAGCACGAGCCCGAGATCGTCGAGGAACTGATCGAAGCGGTCGACGTGGCAGCGCGGGCCTTGGGAGCGGCCGTGTCCGCGCTGGTCGTAGGCGTGCACGACGCAGCCTCGCCCGGCGAACCAGGTGGCCATCTCCTCGTAGCGCCCGCTGTGCTCGGCGTAGCCATGGACCAGGAGCAGCACGCGCGACACGTGCTCCGGGGTCCACGTACGGCGGAAGAGACGCAGCCCGTCGCTGGCGCGGAGGTGCGACTCGACCCAGCGCAGCGCCCCCCCCGCCGGCTCGGTCAGGACGAGATCTCGCGCTTCAGCCGGTCGCGGGCCGCCTGAACCCGGTTCAGGTAGGTCACACCCCGAATGTCCGAGCCCCAGAAGTAGGCGGAGATGCCGTCCTCTTCACCGAGGCGGCGAATGTTGCCGGCAAGGATCATGCAGCCCGCCTCGATATTGGCCTCGATCGTCGACGCATTTCCGGCCATGCCCATGGGACGGATCATGTACGGCATCACCTGCATCAGCCCGAGCGCGCCCTTCGGGCTGTAGGCCCACGGCCGGCCGGCGCTCTCCACCTCGATCACGGCGGTGACGAGTAGCGGATCGAGCGAATACTTGACGCTGTAGCGGAGGATCGCCTCGCGGATGCGCGCGATCTGCGCCTCGGTGAGGTGCGGATTCAGCTCGTCGAGACGCTGCGTGATGTCGAGCGACACGTCCGCCCCGGCAGCTCCCACCGCGGGGAGGCCGAGGCCGCTCTCCGGAGCCCGGCCGCTCAAGAGGCTCGCTGCGAACAACGCTAGAACGATCACTCGTGCACGGGTCATGGTTCTTCATCTCCCGAGCTGGGGTCGCCTGGGATCGTGCCCGGTCCGCGTTCACCCCTCCGGGCAGGCCTGGGCAGCTGGAGAGCTGCTCAGCCTGGAGCTCCGGGCCGCCGTACCCTATCGGATGGCCGGCGACCCTGGAAGCCCCCACGGGGACCGTCTTCCCACTCTGATAGGAGTGAGTCCCTCGACTTTCGGACTTGGTGACGTTGCCCCCAGAAGGACGTCAGAAGTCCACGGAGACTGCGTTGACCCCCCAAACGCAGGGGTGGTAGGATGCGCGCTCCTGTGGGGAAACGGGGGCGCGGACTCCCCCGAGACTCTGCGCCAGGAGCGACGCCTCCGGATGGAAGCCCGAGCCCTCGCGAGCACTCCTGACCCGGTTCTACCTGTGGTTCGTGCGCTCGCCCAGCTGCACGAACTGGTCGCTCTGATCGATCGGCAGGGCCACGCCATCTGGGTGAGCGACGCCCTCGCGAAGTTAGGCGACGCCGGGCCCCTCACCGGCGCCCACTGGCTCGACGCGCTCACGGGAGCGCCGTCCACGTTGAGCGCCCGGCTCCAGGCAACGGGCCGCTTGTCGGGCGAGCCGATCACCCTGCGAGCTCGTGGCGGGAAGCTGCTGCCGGCCCGCATCTCGGCAGCGCGCGTCAGTGAAGATTCGGGCTGCGACGCCACCGTGGTGATCTTCCGTCTCGAAGACCCTCGGGACGCCGCGCGCGAGTTCCGCCAGAAGCTCGAGACGCTCTCGGCGATCCTCGCGGGCGCCCCCGACCCCGTCGTCGTGGTCGATCGCAGCCGCTTCATCACCTGGGCGAACCCGGCCATGGCGGAGCTGACGGGCTACGCCGTCGACGAGCTGATCGACCAGCCCCTCGTGCTCTTCCTGCGCTCTCAGGAAGATCTCGAGCGAATCGCCGCCGCGCTTCGGCCGGTAGGCCCCGCGTGGAGCGAAGAGCTCGAGGTTCGCCGGCGCGATGGTCATTCGCTCTCGGTGAGCGTCCACGCGCGCCTGCTGACGCTCCCCGACGGCAGCGAGCTCGGTACGGTGGCCTACCTGCGAGACGTGACCGAGCGACGCCGCTTCGAGAACGAGCTCACGCGACGCGCGGAAGAGCTCCAGAACTGGGTCAATGCAGTCTCCCACGATCTTCGCTCACCGCTCGTGGCGGTGCTCGGCTTCGCGCGGCTGCTGAGCGAGGACTACGGCGACCGCCTCGACGAGCAGGGCCTGCGCTTCCTGCGCCGCATCGAGGAGGCCGGGCGAACGATGGAGTCGCTCGTCCACGATCTGCTCGAGTTCGCGCGGATCGGGCGCAGCGAGCCCAAGCGCGTGAACGTGGATCCGCGCGAGGTGCTGCTCCAGCTCCAGGCCGAGCTCAAGCCCCGCCTCGAAGAGGCCCAGCTCGAGCTCCGCCTGCCCGACGACCCGCCGCTGCTCTGGTGCGACCGGACGCAGCTCTACCAGGTACTGAGCAATCTCGTCGGCAACGTGCTCGATCACGCCGGCCCGAGCCGCCGTCCGGTGATCGAGGTGACGGTGTACGCGGAGGACGACGGTCGGCATCTCGTGGTGCGCGACTTCGGCCGCGGCATCGATGCGGCGGACCACGAGCGGATCTTCGAGATCTTCCAGACGCGGGGCGTGCCCCGCAACGGCAAGCGCGGCACGGGCATCGGCCTCGCGATCGTTCGCAAGATCGCGGAGTCGCACGGCGGTGCGGCGTGGGTGGAGAGCCGCCTCGGCGAGGGCTCGGCCTTCCACGTCACGTTCCCGACCGCATAGCGTCGCCCGTGGCCATTGCGTAGGCTCGCGCCACTCGGCCGCGATGCATCCGATCCTCTTCCACTTCTTCGGCTTCCCCATCAGCACCTTCGGCGTGATGATGGCCGTGGGCTTCCTGGTGTCCGCGTGGATCGTGTCGCGGCGCCTGGCCGAGTACGGGCTCGATCCCGAGCTCTCTTCCACGATCCTCATCTACGCGATGATCGGCGGCGTCGTCGGCTCGAAGCTCTACTTCGCCCTCGACGAATCCCTCCGCGGTGATCACCCGTTCATGACGTTGCTGCTCTCGCGGGCGGGCATCACCTGGTATGGCGGCCTGATCGGCGGCACGTTGCTCGTGGTCGTCGCGACGCGCCTCCACGGCCTGCCGACACGAGTGGTCGCGAGCTGCGTGGCGACCGCCGCTCCGTTCGGTCAGGCGTGCGGTCGGATCGGGTGCTTCCTGGTCGGAGACGACTACGGCCGGCCGACGGACGCGCCCTGGGGCATCGCCTTTCCGGAAGGTGCTCCGCCGACGGAGGTGCCCGTCCACCCGACCCAGCTCTACGAGGTCGGGTGGCTGCTGCTGATCGGCGCCGTGCTCTGGCGGCGCCGGCGTTCGAGCCCGTTCCTCTTCGGCGAGTATCTCATGACCGCCGCTGTCGGCCGCTTCGCGATCGAGTTCCTGCGCGTCAACAAGCCGCTCGCGCTCGGACTCACCCAGCCGCAGTGGATCGCGATCCTCCTCTTCACGCTCGGGGCGTGCGGTTGGCTCTACTTCCGCGGCCGTCCCGAGCCCCTCGCGCTGTCGCCCCAGACCGCCGCCTGAGGCCGCGCTAGCCGGCGCTCGAGGCGCTGCGCGGCCGCGCGGTTTCGAGCCCGGGCGCGCTGTCGGGATCGAGCGCGCGCAGACGCTCGAGGCAGCGCGCGGCCTGGGTCGCCTCGGGAGTACCCGCGCCCACGAGGGCGCCCACGCGGGAGAGCGCAGAGGCCGCCTGCCGAGCGAGCGCCTTCTCGCTCTCGTCGAGCGCAACCGGCGCGGCGTCGAACCAGTCGCCGAGGCAGGCCACCGTGTGCGCGTAGCGGCCTTCCAGATAGGCGGCCATGCCGTCCGCAAAGTGGAGCAGGCGTGCGTCGGCGGCGGGGCTCGGACCCAGACGCGCCGCCTCCCGGAGGGCGGACGCCGCCTCCGCGAAGAAGCCGCTCGCGAGGAACGAGCGCCCCGCCTGCGACCAGGCTGCGGCCGCGCCCCCGTACAGCTCGGCCAGCAGGGCGTCGGACGAGGTGCCGAACGCTGCGGCCAGCTCGTCGCTCCGGGCCGCCACGACGCGCGCCACCGAGCCCTCCTCCGCGTGAGCCGCGAGCAGGAGCCGGAACTGGCCGGTGGTCTGGCGCAGCAGGACGTCGAGCTCCTGGAGCGATTCGTCGATGCGCACGCCCGCTGCGTCGATCAGCTTCTCGAACTCGCTCAGGAGACCGCTCTCGTCGTGCACGACGACGCGGCGCAGCGCGCGCACCTTCGGGCCGTAGGCGGAGCGCTGATAGAAGTTCTCGCGGAACTTCATCGCCTCGTGGAAGAGCGATCCCACGGCGAGGTCGAAGAGCGCGGTCGGACCGATCTCGCCGTCCGACCGCTCACCCCGGAACAGGACGTGGCAGCGCTCCTTCAGACGGAACAACACGCTGCGCTCGTCGTCGCCGACGAGCTCGCCGACCTCGTCGAAGGCCAACGCGCCCGCGCGATAGCGCTCGCTCACCTTCCGCAGCAAGCGGTGGGCGGCGAGAAACTCCCGCACGATCTCGACCAGGCCCGACTCGACCGCCGGCATGGGCGCAGTATAGGGGGATGGGGATCGGCAGCGCTGTCGATACCCTGTGCCGCCTCGCGGGAGACGTGTTGAGCCGAGAGCCCGGTGAACGAAGACAGCGCCTCACGTTCGCCGTGGTGTTCACGACGATCCTGATCGACTTCGTGGGCTTCAGCCTGCTGATCCCTGTGTTGCCGCTCTTCGCCGATCGGCTCGGCGCGAGCTCGCTGCAGGTCGGGTGGATCGTCGCCTTGTACGGGTTCTTCCAGCTCCTGTTCCTGCCGTTCTGGGGATGGGTGTCGGATCGCGTCGGGCGCCGACCCGTGATCTTGATCTCGCTCCTCGGGACGGCCGTCTCGTTCGCGGTGCTCGCCACGGCGCAGAGCATCGACGTGGTGTACGCCGCGCGCGCTCTCACCGGCCTGTTCGCGGCGAGCATCGGGGCCGCACAGGCGGTGGTCACCGATCTGACGCCGCCGACCGAGCGCGCCAGCGGCATGGGGCTGATCGGCGCGGCATTCGGCGGCAGCCTCGTGGTGGGTCCGGCGGCCGGCGGCATGCTCGCCGCGCTGCACCAGCAGGCGCCCTTCTACGCGATCGTGATCCTCGCTGGCGCGAACTTCGTGCTGGCGTGGGTCGCGCTGCCCGAATCGCGGCCGGCGAACCTGCCGCGGCCGCCCTGGCGAGATCTCGCGCGCACGCTCGTGCCCACTCCGATCCGCCTGCTCGCGCGCGTTCACGATCGACGGATCGCGCTGTTCCTGGTGCTCTTCTTCGTGTTGTTCGCGGCGTTCGCGGTCGTGGAGGCGATGGGCACGCTCTACCTCTTCAAGCGCTTCTCCGTGAACGAGCTCAAGGCTGCGCTCGTGTTCGCCTGGATCGGCCTCTTCATGGCGGCCACCCAGGCCGGTCCGCTGCGGAGGCTGGTCGATTGGCTCGGCGAGGTGCAGCTGCTGGTGATCGGCTTCGCCCTGATGGCGGTCGGGATCGCCGCGGTGGCCTGGGTTCCATCCTATGGTTGGTTCTTCGTGATCGGCCCGATCATCGCGATCGGCAACGGACTCGGCTTTCCGTCCTTCACGAGCCTCTTCACCAAGGCGTGCCGCGCCGAGGAAGCGGGCGAGCTGCTCGGCCAGAGCAACTCGATGGCGGTCGCCGGCCGCATCGTGGGCGCCGTCGGGGGTGGTGCGCTCATGTCCGAGCGGTTTCTCGCCGCGCCCTTCCTGGCTTCGAGCGCGCTGCTCGTGCTCGGCCTCGTCCTGTTCCTGGCGCTGCGGCCGCTTCTGCTACGCGACATCGAGCGGCTGGACTAGGCGGAATCGTCAGGCCTGCCGGAAGCGCGAGGTCTCGGCCGAGAGCGTGAGCTCGGCGGCCTTGTCGGGGTGGATCGCCTTCGCGCGCTCGAAGAGCGCGCCTTCCTCTTCGGCGTTGTTCGGATCCGGCACGCAGCAATCGACGGGACAGACCGCGGCGCACTGCTCGGTCTCGTGGAAGCCCACGCACTCGGTGCAGAGCAGCGGGTCGATCACGAAGGTCTCTTCACCCTCGCTGATCGCCTCGTTCGGGCACTCCGGTTCGCAGACGCCGCAGTTGATGCACTCCTCGGTGATCATCGTCGCCATGCGAACTTCTCCAGGGCGCCTCGGTGCCGCCGGGTCCGGGCGGCGGCGCAACATAGGGGAGCCCCCCAAGAGGGTCAACTTGGCGGGACACCGAGGGAATTCGTCAGCTTGACCGGTCGCTACGCTCTCTCTAGGGTCGGGCTCGCCCGTTCGAGTTCGGAGGACCCATGAACGCCCCCGTCGAGCGCGAGACCATGGAGGTCGACGTCCTGTTCGTCGGCGCCGGTCCCGCGACGCTGGCTTCCGCCTATCACCTGATGCAGACCTGCGAGGCCCGCGGCGTCCAGCCCCCGAGCGTGCTGGTGATCGAGAAGGGAGCCGAGGTCGGCGATCACATGCTCTCCGGCGCCGTGGTGAACCCCCGCGCCATCCAGGAGCTGATGCCCGACTTCGTCGCGCAGGGCTTCCCGACGGAGTACGTCTGCACCAAGGACATGACGTACCTGTTCGTGGGCAAGGCCGCGATCCCGTTGCCCGTGAACCTGCCGTTCTTCAAGAAGAAGGGCTACCACGTCGCGTCACTCTCCAACGTCGCGAAGTGGCTCGCGAAGAAATGCGAAGAGAAGGGCATCGAGATCTACTGCGGCTTCTCGGGCGACCAGATGCTCTACGACGGGCAGAGGGTCGCGGGCGTTCGCCTCGGCGACATGGGCGTCGACAAGCACGGCAAGCCCAAGGCGAACTATCAGCCGGGCATGGAGATCCGCGCCAAGGTGACCGTGCTCGGCGAAGGCGTGCGCGGGAGCCTCACGAAGCAGCTCGTCGAGCGCTTCGAGCTCGAGGGAGACAACCCGCAGGTCTACGAGACAGGCATCAAGGAGATCTGGCGCATCCAACCGGCGAAGCACGTTCCGGGCCGCGTCATCCACGGCATGATTCCGGCGAACCTGCCCAAGTATTTCGGCGGCATGTGGCTCTACGACATGAAGGACAACCTGGTGTCGTACGGCATGGTGTGCGCGCTCGACGCCACGAATCCCTTCCACGACCCGCACCTCGAGGCGCAGAAGTTCAAGACGCATCCGTGGATGCGCGAGCTGCTCGACGGCGCCGAGCTCATCCGATACGGCGCCAAGACGATCCCGATCGGCGGCATGTCTTCGATGCCGAAGCTCTACGTCGACGGCGCGCTGCTGGTCGGCGACTCGGCCGGCTTCTGCAACGCGGAGAAGCTCTCCGGCGTCCACATGGCGATGAAGTCGGGGATGATGGCGGCCGAGACGATCGCCGACGCGATCGAGCGCGACGACTTCACCTCGCTCACGCTCGGCGGCTACGCCGAGCGCTACCACCAGAGCTGGGCCTACGAAGAGCACCGCAGGGCGCGCAACTTCCACGGCGCCTTCGCGATGGGCCTGCCCTTCTTCATGCTGAACGAGCCCTTCCGCCTGTTCCTCACGGGCGGCCGCGGGCTCGTGGACGACATCTCGTTCCCCGCCGGCCACACGCACTACAAGAAGCTGGCGGAGCTGCCGCCCGCGAAGCGCCACAAGGAGGCGTTCGAGTTCGACGGCAAGCTCACCTTCAGCAAGGAGCACCTGGTCCAGTACTCGGGCACGAAGCACGACGCGGACCAGCCGTCACATCTCGTGGTGGCCGACACCGACCTGTGCCGCGACCTGTGCGCCGAGGAGTACGGCAACCCCTGCGAGAGCTTCTGCCCGGCCGCGGTCTACGAGATGGTGGACGACACCGAGCACCCGGGGAAGAAGAAGCTCTTCATCCACCACGAGAACTGCGTGCACTGCAAGACGTGCGACATCGCCGACCCGTACCAGGTGATCACGTGGACGCCGCCCGAGGGCGGCGAGGGGCCCGACTACACGCAGATGTAGGGAGGCTCGCTACGCGGCCGGTCCCCGCACGAGCGCGCGCCGGCGACGCACCGCGACGGGCAGAGAGCGCCGGCTGAGCTCCGCCGCGAGGCGGAGCGCCTCGCGGGCGTCGGGATCCCAGAGGTAGAAGCCGGGGCCGACCACCTGGAGCCCTTTGCGTTCACGTCG
Organism: uncultured delta proteobacterium; assembly: GCA_963716895.1. Lineage (GTDB taxonomy): Bacteria > Myxococcota_A > UBA9160 > UBA9160 > UBA6930 > JBFIYM01. The sequence continues at coordinate 447,117 of CAVQUJ010000005.1, read as the reverse complement.
CGGGAGGGGGTTCGAACGCATCACGATCCTCCGAGGCCCCGAGCATCGTCCTTCCGTCGGGCGACATCGTGGGCGACGCGCGGAGCTTATCGCCCATTCCGATGGCGAAGCGGTGATCCGCTTCACAGCTCGCGAAGATCAGCGTGCGAGAACCTGGCCTCCGTTGGCGCGCCAGATCTGGCCGGTGCAGAAGCGCGACGCGTCGGAAGCGAGGTAGAGCGCGAGCCAGGCCTGGTCGATCGCTTCGCCCACGAGGCCGAGCGGCGAGCGCGCGCGCATGGCACTCACGAACGCGTCGAGACGCGTCGCGTCAGTGCTGCCGTCGGGCCCACGCAGATGCCGGCTGGTGAAAGCGGTCAGCGTCGCGCCCGGCGCGAGGGCGTTCACCCTCACACCGAGCGGTCCTGCCTCGAGCGCGAGCGTCTGCGTCAGGCTGGCCACGCCCGCCTTGCTGATGGCGTAGAGCCCGTAGCCCGGGGCCGGCGAGTCGATCACGGCGGACGTGACGTTCACGATGCTGCCGCTGCGCCGCGGAGTCATCACGCGGAGCGCCGCCTGACAGCCGAACAGCACGCCCTTCAGGTTGATCGCGAGCACCCGGTCGAACTCGGCCTCCGACGCCGCGGCGAGCGGCCCGTCGCTCGGCACCCCTGCCACGTTGCACAGCACGTCGAGACGCCCGAACGCCGAGTGCGCGGCCGACACGAGCTCGTCCACGTCGCTGCGCTTCGAGACGTCGCAGCGGAAGGCGCGCGCATCGGCGCCGCTCGCGCGGATGCGCTCCGCTACGGCTTCGGCTCCCGGCCGATCGACGTCGGCGAGGGCGACCCGCGCGCCGGCGGCAGCCAGCACGTCTGCGATCGCCGCGCCGATCCCGCTGGCGGCGCCGGTGACCAGCGCGCCCCGCCCCGTCAGCCGGAAGGCCTCGAACACGTCGCTCATGCCGTTCTCCCGGGGCGCAGTCTACCCCGGGCGCGTCGTCATTCGCGCAGCTTCGCGGCGTGCTTCACGTTGCGGGCTTGCGTCGCGAGGATCACGTCCTCGGCGACGTTCGTGGCGTGGTCGGCGACCCGCTCGAGATTCTTCGCGATGAGGATGAAGTCCACGCCCTGCGACGTCAGCTCCGGATGGTTCATGATCTCGTGGATCGCGGCGAGGATCACGACGTCCTGATCCGCATCCACCTGGTCGTCCTGCTCGAGCACCAGGGCAGCTCGCTCCGCGTCGCCGTCGGCGAAGCTGTCGAGCGCGCGATGCAGCACGCGCTGCACCTCGTCACCCAAGGTGCGCAGTCGGGTGGGGATCGCCACCTCCGGACGCTCCGCGAGGCGCAGCGCGGACTTCGCGATGTTCCGCGCCAGGTCGCCCACGCGCTCGAGGTCCGTCGCGATCATCTTCGCCGCGATCACACTGCGCAGGTCGTCCGCGACGGGGGCCTGGGTGGCCAGGATGCGCAAGCACCGCTTCGTCGATCGCGAGATCGAGTCGGTCGATCTCGAGATCGTCGATCTGCACCTCGCGGGCGGCCGCCCGGTCGCGCTTCCAGACCGCGGTCAGCGCCTTCTCGAGGATCGCTTCGGCGAGGCTCCCCATGCGGAGCAGCTTCGTACGCAGCTCCTGGAGAACGGGATCGACGACGCGCATGACCTCTCCTAACCGAATCGGCCCGTGATGTAGTCGCGGGTCCTGGGTTCGTGCGGGTCGGTGAAGATCTGCGCAGTGTCGCCGACCTCGACGACGCGGCCCAGATGGAAGAAGGCCGTGCGCTGGGAGATCCGTGCAGCCTGCTGCATCGAGTGGGTCACGATCACGATCGTGTAGTTCGAGCGCAGCTCGCCGATCAGCTCCTCGATGCGGGCCGTCGCGATCGGATCGAGCGCGGAGCACGGCTCGTCCATGAGGATCACCTCCGGGCTCACGGCGATCGCGCGCGCGATGCAGAGACGCTGCTGCTGGCCCCCTGACAGGCTGGTGCCCGAGTCGCCGAGCCGGTCCTTCACCTCCGCCAGCAGGCCGGCACGCTCCAGGCTCGACATCACGATCTCGTCGAGCTGCTTGCCGCGATTCGGCGAGCCCGTGGATGCGCGGCCCGTACGCGACGTTCTCGTAGACCGACTTCGGGAAGGGGTTCGGCTTCTGGAACACCATCCCGATCCGGGCGCGGAGCTGCACGACGTCGATCTCGTCGCGGTAGATGTCCTCACCGTCGAGCGTGATCTTCCCCTCGACCCGGCAGCTCGAGACCACGTCGTTCATGCGGTTCACGCAGCGGATGAAGGTGGACTTGCCGCAGCCGCTCGGCCCGATGAGCGCGGTGACCTGGTTGTGCAGGATGTCGAGGTTGACGTCGAACAGCGCCTGTTTCTCGCCGTAGAAGACATTCACGTCGCGGGCCGTGATCTTGGTCAAGTACCGCACGCCCCTGCTCAGCGGATCCGTTTCGTCGGCCGGCATCCTACCACCTCCTCTCGAAGCGGTTGCGGAGCCACACGGCGGCCAGGTTCATCGTGACGAGGAAGCCCAGCAAGACCAGGATCGCGGCCGAGGTCTTGGCGAGGAAGGCGCGCTCCGGAGCATCGGCCCACAGGAAGATCTGCACCGGGAGCACGGTGGCGGGATCCGCGACCCCGTCGGGCACGTCCACGATGAACGCGACCATGCCGATCATGAGCAGCGGCGCGGTCTCGCCCAGGGCCCGCGCCATCCCGATGATGGTGCCGGTGAGGATGCCGGGCAGGGCCAACGGAAGCACGTGTTGGAGCGCGACCTGGAGCCGGGACGCCCCGATGCCGAGCGCCGCCTCGCGCACCGACGGAGGCACGGCGCGAATGGCGGAGCGAGCGGCGATGATCACGGTCGGGAGCGTCATCAGCGCGAGCACCATGCCGCCCACGAGCGGCGCGGAGCGTGGCAGACCGAGCACGTTCAGGAAGAACGCCAGGCCGAGCAGTCCGAACACGATCGACGGCACGGCGGCGAGGTTGTTGATGTTGACCTCGACCCAGTCCGTCCAGCGGCTCCGCGCCGCGAACTCCTCGAGATGGAGAGCCGCGGCGGCTCCGATCGGGAAGGACAGCGTGAGCGTCACGAGCAGCGTCCAGAACGATCCGACCACGGCGCCCCAGACGCCCGCCAGCTCGGGCTCTCGGCTGTCGCCGGAACGGAAGAAGCGCGTGGCGAAGCCCCGCTCGATGCGGCCTTCCGCCCGCAGCGCATCGAGCCAGCCCATCTGCGCCGGAGACAGGCCCGAGGCCTCACCGGCGCCCTTCAGGTACAGATCCGCCTCGTCGGTGAGCAGCAGCCAGACCTCCGCGCTCCGGCCGAGCAACGAGGGATCGGCCAGCACGCGGTCACGCAGCTCGAACGGGGCGCCGGCGGAGAGCAACGCGGAGAGAGAGCGCGCGTCGCTGCGTGCCGTCACGTCCGGAAACTGGGCCTTCAGCGCCTGCTTCAGCACCGCGCCGTAGTTCGCCTGCGCGAGCCCTGCGCTGCTCCGATCGTCCGTGTCGAGCTGCGTCGGGTCGAAGGCGACGTTCAAGCGTACGCGATGCTCGAAGAAGGCCGGCAGCGCGCGTACCACGACGCTCACCAGCAGCAGCGCCAGTGCGAGCACGGCGGTGCCGATCGCTGCGGCGCCGTAGAAGCGGAAGCGACGCTCGGCGCGGTAGCGGCGCCGGATCCGACGGCGGAGGGCCAGGCCGCGCTCGCTCTCAGTCATACTGCTCTCGATAGCGGCGCACGACCTGCAGCGCGATCACGTTGAGGGTGAGCGTCACGAGGAACAGCAGCAAGCCGAGTGCGAACGCCGCCAGCGTCTTGGCGGAGTCGAACTCCTGATCACCCACGAGGAGCGTCACGATCTGGACGGTGACGGTGGTGACCGCGGCGAGCGGGTTGAGCGTGAGATTCGCGGCGAGGCCAGCGGCCATGACCACGATCATCGTCTCGCCGATCGCCCGCGAGACCGCCAGCAGCACCGCTCCCACGATGCCGGGCAACGCCGCCGGCAGGACGACGCGCCGGATCGTCTCGGAAGGGGTGGCGCCGAGGGCGAGCGAGCCCTCACGCAGCGACTGGGGCACGGCGTTGATCACGTCGTCCGACAGCGACGACACGAACGGGATGATCATCACGCCCATCACGAGGCCGGCCGCGAGGGCGCTCTCCGAGGCGACGCCGAGCCCGGCCCTCTCTCCGAGCGCACGGATCAGCGGGCCGACCGACAACGCGGCGAAGAAGCCGTACACCACCGTCGGAATGCCGGCGAGGATCTCGAGCATCGGCTTCAAGCCGGCGCGAGCTCGGGGGCCCGCATAGTCGGACATGTAGACCGCGGAGAGCAGGCCGATCGGAACGGCAACAGCCATCGCGATCGAGGTGATCAGCAGCGTGCCCAGGAAGACAGGCACCGCTCCGAAGGCGCCGGACGAGCCCACCTGGTCGGCGCGAATCGCGGTCTGCGGGCTCCACTGGAGTCCGAACAGGAAATCGCCGAGCGGCACTCGCTGGAAGAAGCGTCCCGCCTCGAACACGAGCGAGAGGACGATCCCGATCGTCGCGACGATCGCGAGCAACGAGCACGCGGCGAAGGCCGCACGGACGACGGCTTCCACCAGCGGCCGGGCTCTCACCGCAGGCGTCAGCCGAGCCCAAGCGAGCCCGCCCATCGCGACGGCGACGACCAACGCCAGCCGCGGCGCAAACGGGAGCAGCGCGACGCCGGACACAGCACACGCGAGGGCCACCACGGCCCCGTGGTAGACGGGGCGTGAATGGAGTCGCACCCTCGCGCTCGCGGCCAACACCACGGCCCGCCGCCGCCCGAGCCAGAAGGCGGCGGTGGAAAAGACCAGCAGAGTCGCCGCAGCGATGAGCGTCATCTGGGAAGTCGCGCCGGCACCCCTCGGAGTGCCGATGCGCCCTACCTATTGGAGCTTCACGACCTGAAGCGCGAGCGCGTCGGCGCGCACGGCCTTGAGCTCCGCGTCGGTGAGCGGAATCAGGCCCTTGTCGGCGAGGTAGCCCTCCCCGCCGGCCGCCCGCTCGCTGGTGAATTCGGCGATGTACTCCTTCAGGCCCGGTACCTGCCCGATGTGCGACTTCTTCACGTAGAAGTACAGCGAGCGAGAGATGCCGTACTTGCCGCTCGAAATGTTCTCGAAGGTCGGCTCGACGTTCGCGACCAGACTCCCCTGGATCTTGTCCGCGTTCTGGTCGAGGAACGAGAAGCCGAACACGCCGATCGCGTTGGGACTGGCTTCGATCTTCTGGACGATGAGGTTGTCGTTCTCGCCGGCCTCGACATAGGCGCCGTCCTCGCGAATCGCTTGCGCCGCCGCCTTAAAGGCCTTCTCGTCCTTGGCCTTGAGCTCCTTCAGCATGGGGAAGGCTTCGGCGCCGCCCTCGAGCGCGAGCTCGGCGAATGCGTCGCGTGTGCCGGAGGTCGGCGGCGGGCCCAGCACCTCGATCTTCTGCTTGGGCAAGGAGGGATCGATGTCACTCCAGAGCTTGTAGGGGTTCGCGGTGAGCTTGCCGTCGATCGGGACCTGCTTCGCGAGCGCTCGGAAGATCTGCTCCTTGCTCAGGTTGAAGCGCGCGTGCTTCTTCGAGTTCGCGAGGACGATCCCGTCGTATCCGATCTTGACCTCGACGATCTCCTTGACCCCGTTCTTCGCGCAGGTCTCGAGCTCGACCGGCTTGATGCGACGAGAGGCATTCGCGATGTCGGGCGTGTCCGGGCCGTCCCCCGCGCAGAACAGCTGGAGACCGCCGCCGGTTCCGGTGCTCTCGACCACCGGCGTCTTGAAGCCGCCGGAGCGTCCGAAGGCTTCGGCCACCGCGGTCGAGAAGGGGAATACGGTGGACGATCCGACGATGCGAATCTGATCCCGCGCCTGGGCGGGCGTCGCGAGAGCGGCGGCGGCGAACGCCGCCAGAGCGAATCGGCTGGGCTTCACGTGAGCGGTCTCCTTGGTTGGCGTTCGCGGAAGCTAGAAAGGCGCCGCGAACGGATCGTGAGAGGTACGTGACATTCGCGTGACGGAGCGAAGAACCCGGCCCTAGAACTTCACCATCAGGTCCGTCTGGAGCCGGAAGCGTTCGGCCGACGTCGGGGTGGTGCCGGTCGCGGTGCCGATGTCGAAGGCTGCGCCGTCTTCGATCGCGTCACCCGAGAAGAACGTCATGCCGAGCTCGGTGTTCGCGAAGATCTCGCGTGCCGCATAGACCAGGAAGCCCTTGCGGTTCGTGAAGCCGTCGAACAGATCGCTGTCCGTGTACTGCGCCGGAGAGAAGTTCGCCTCGAGGTAGTAGTACCCGGCGCCGATCATCACGCGCTTCTTGTCGCCGATCTCGATGCCGCCGCCCCAGCCCTGGTCCTGGTTGCCGTTTCCGGCGACGTCCGGCGCGTCGAAGTTCTGCGCGAACTGCCCGTACAACAGAATGGGCCACTGCTCGAACGTCTTGATCTTGGCGTAGCCCGCGAGCTCGACCACCTTGTAGTCGTTCGTGTCGGTGTCGGGGATGATCGAGCCGTCGTTGGCAGAGCGGTCCATGAACGCGGCGTTCAGCGACTCCCAGTCGTAGTAGCTCGCCCGGCCACCGAGCTCGAGGCAGGGGAGTGGGCTCACGCCGAAGCCCGCCTGCACCCCGAGCACGTGCGGATCCTCGGTGGCGGCGTTCTCGTCGGCGATGAAGTAGCCGGCGTTGCCGAAGAGCGAGACGTTCTCGAAGGGCGCGCCGGTGACCTGGAGCGCGACGCCCTCGGGCGTGATGTCGTTGTCCCAGATCATGAAGTCCTTGCCGTACTTCCAGAGGAACGGGTTCGCCTGCTTGCCGATGATGCTCTTGACGGTCGTCCCTTCGGCCAGGAAGCGCTTCGGCATCGCGAGCTCGATGTAGGCCTGGTCGATGAAGATGGGATCGGGCCCGAAGTCGTCCTCCTGCCCGAAGGTCTCGTTCGTGCTCCGGTTGTCGCCCGCGGTGCCCGACGCCACCCGGAACCCCGCCGTCACGATCTCGTTGATCTTCGCGCGCGCTCCGACCCGGAGGCGGTAGCGGGCGCGAGTGCGGTTTTCCGTGTCGACGCCGAAGGGATCTTCCTCGTACCAGAAGTTCTCGAGCCGACCGCGGAGGTCTCCGGACCACTCGAGTCGCGAGAGCCAGCTCGGATGCGATTGCTCCCAAGCCTGGTTCTTCGCGACCAGCTCGCCGTACTTGGCTTCGTCGATCATGCCGCGATCGCGCATGATCTGGAGCGTCTCGACCAGCGCCGGGTTGTCGTCGGCTCGTGCCGGTGCTGCGGCAGCGAGCGCACCGAGCAGACAGAGGAAGGCGGTTCCGTGACGAATCGAACTCACGCGGGCCTCCTGGTGTGGGCTCCTGTGGAGCCGCGCGCACACTAAGAGGACCGGCTGGCGGGACCGCGTCTCTTCCGTGACGAATGGGTGACGAAGTCCGATTTCGGGACTGACTATGAGACGGGCGCGGCGGGCAGGCGGACGGTGAAGGTGGTCCCCTGCCCTTCTCGCGAGCTGATGAACACGTCGCCGTCTTGCGCCTGGATCAGATGCTTCACGATTGCGAGACCGAGGCCGGTTCCACCGAGGTCGCGCGAGCGTGCCTTCTCGACGCGGTAGAAGCGCTCGAAGACGCGCGCCCGGTCGCTCTCCGGGATTCCGATCCCGGTGTCGCTCACGTCGACGCGCACGTCAGACGCCGAGCCCGAGATCGTCAGCTCGATGGCGCCGCCCGGCTCGCTGTACTTGATGGCGTTGTCGAGCAGGTTGAGGAGCACCTGTTCGAGGGCGCGGCGGTCTGCCAGCGCGAGAGGCGCCGGCTCCGCCCGCACCGCGGCTTGGAGGCCGCCCGCATCGAGACGGGGCTTCAGGTCCTGGAGGAGGCCACGGGCCAGCGCCGCCACGTCGACAGGCTCGGGCGCGAGGCCTCGGGTGCCGCCCTCGATTCGCGACAGCTCGAGCAGGTCCTCGATCAACGCGGTGAGCCGGTCCGCGTGGCGCAGGATCACGTCGAGATACTGGCGGCGTTGTTCCACCGGCACTTCGTTGTTGCGCAGCGTCTCGGCGAATCCCCGGATGGCGGTGAGCGGCGTGCGCAGCTCGTGCGAGACGTTGGCCACGAAGTCGCGCCGGACGCCCTCGAGCCGATGGATCTCCGTCACGTCGTGGAACACCGCTACCGTCCCGAGCAGGGCACCCCTGCTCGGGAAGCGCACCGCGTGCATCTCCAGGTGGCGTCCGCCGCCCGAGCTGAGCTGGAGCTCGCGGACCACCGGCTCCGGTGTACGCACCGCCTCGGCCAGGGCCGCCTCGACGTCTGCGCGTCGGATCACCTCGAGAGCGGGGCGACCTTCGACGGCGCCCCAGGCGCCGAAGAGCTCGCGCAGCCGCGGGTTCGCGAGGATCACCCGACCTTCGCGGTCGAGCACGAGCACGCCCTCGACCATCCCCTGGAGCACGGCGCGCAGGCGCGCCTGCTCGTCGCTGGCCTGCGCGAGCCGCCGCCTCAGCTGCTCGGCCATGTCGTCGATCGCACTCGCGATCGCGCCGAGCTCGTCGCCCGAGCGCCACGGCAGCCGCTGCGTGAGATCCCCGGCCGCGATCGCCTTCACCACACCGCGCAGCTCCTGGACCCGGCGGCCGAGCACGGTGGCGAAGGCGGCCGCGAGCGCCGCCGCGAGCACGAGGCCCGCGACACCCGCCGCGACCAGCGCGCGGGAGAGCGCACTGACCTCGGCGGCTACGCGAGCCGAATCCGCCGCCAGGCGCAGCGAGCCGCCGTGGAACGGGATGGCGAGATACAGGAACGGCCGGGCGAGCGTGCCCGAGCGACGCTCGTCGCGCCCGACGCGTCCCGCGAGCGCCTCGGCGACCTCGGGCCGCCGCGCATGATTCTCGACGCCGGCGAGCGCGTTCGGGCTGACGTCGGAATCCGCGATGACCGTCCCGTCTGCCGCGATCAACGTGACGCGCATGCCGGTCGCGCGCCCGATGGTGCCCACCCGATGCTGGATCTCGGACCGCTGCGCGGCGTCGAACGGAGTCGGCCCGAGCACCTCCGCCGCGAGCCTCGCATTGGCCTCGAGAGCGCCCGTGAGGCGGTCGCGCGCGCCCTCGGAGATCCCGCGTTGCGCGACCAACCCGAAGGCGAGGCCGACCACCAGCACCAGGCCGATCAGGGCCGCAGCCAGGCGCAGGCGGACGCTGGCCAAGCGCTCAGTCCGCGAAGCGGTAGCCGACGCCGCGCACGGTCTCGATCTGATCGCCGGCGGCGCCGAGCTTCTCCCGGAGGCGCTTCAGGTGGGTGTCGATGGTGCGCTCGGTGACCGTGATGTCCGAACCCCAGACCTCGTCGAGCAGCCGTTGGCGAGAGAGCACCCGCCCCGGACGCGACATCAGCGCCTCGAGCAGGCGGAACTCCTTGGCCGTCAGCGTGACCTCGGTGCGATCCACGCTGCAGCGGTGTCGTTCCGTGTCGAGGGCGATCGGGCCGCGCTCGAGCACATCGCTCGTCACCTGCTCGCCGCTCGAGCGGCGCAGGATCGCCTGCACGCGCAGGGCGAGCTCGCGCGGGCTGAAGGGCTTCGTGACGTAGTCGTCGGCCCCGAGCTCGAAGCCCACCACGCGATCCACCTCCTCCGCCTTGGCGGTGAGGAGCAGGATGGGCAGGTCGCGGAGCTGCGGATCCGCGCGGACCTGGCGACACACCTCGGTGCCCGACAGGTCCGGCAGCATCCAATCCAGGACCACGAGGCCCGGCCGACGGCGGCGAATCGCCTCCAGGCCCTGACGACCGTCCCGCGCCGTCTCGACCTCGAAGCCGGCTTGCGTCAGGTGGAAGCGCACGAGCTCGAGGAGATCCGGCTCGTCATCGACGACCAGCACTCGGTCTGCCATGGGGGAGGAACATACCCAGCGCTGGGAAGCGCCGGCAGCTCGCGCGCCGAAGCCGCGCGCCCTCTTCATGGAATCGTCGCCGTCCCGCCGAGGTCCTGTCGCTGAGAAAGTGTGCGTTTCGTCACAATCCGGACCCCCGCTGCCGGCCGATTGCATGTGGTACGGTGCGGTCAAAGGAGGGGGCTCGCACCGAAGGAGCCCCACCCATGTCTTTGATGCGAATTGCCCGTCTCAGTCTTTCTCCGTTCCTCGCCCTCGGTATCGCGACCGCGGCCCTCGCGGGCCCGCCGGCTGCGATCCCGAATTCGGACCCGGCGCAGCAGCGAGCAGAGCGCTCGTTCGATGAGTTCGCCAAGGGTTGGATGCAGAAGATGGCTCGCCTCGAGAGCCAGAACCGGACGAGCCCGAAGCTCGAGTCACAGGCCGGGAGTATGGTCGCGAGCTATCGCGGCTACGAGCCCGAATACGTGATCGAGCTGAAGCCGACCGGCTCAGCGACCGCTCCCTGGGTCGGCATCCTCCGCTATCACGAGCTCACGTACATGTGCGCGGACAAGTCGACCGCGAGCTGCGCGCCGAGCAAGAAGATGCGCGTGACGGAGATCTTCCGCTTCCAGGGCGGAAAGTGGGTCTACTGAGCCGCGGGTAGCCCACCCGGCGCCCACAGATAGAGGAACGCCGGGTCGGGCAACTGCGTCCAGTCGAGCGCCTGCGCCGCCGGTAGGGCGGGAGTCCGAGCCCAGAACAGGTTCTCGGGCTCCTCGCCCGGCCGGTGGTAGACCACGACGCGCGCGGCGCCCTGGATACCTGCCGCCGTCTTCGCCGCCTCCACCGCTTCGGGAAGATCGCCGACCGCGTCGATCAGACCCGCCGCGAGCGCCTGATTGGCGCTGTAGATGCGGCCATCCGCCAGCTCTTCGATGCGGGCGCGCGTGAGCTCGGGGCGCCCTTTCTCCACGACGTCGAGGAACGACGCGAACAGGTCGCGCGCCACGCCCTGGAGCTGTGCACGCTCCTCGGGTCGCATCGGACGCAGCGGGGAGCCCGTGTCCTTGAACGGGCCCGTCGTGATGGTCTGGTCCGCGACGCCGAAGCGCTCCATCAGGCCCGAGAAGTTGAGGCCGGCGATGATGACGCCGATCGAGCCCGTGACCGTCGAGGGGTAGGCGCGCACTTCGTCGGCGGCCATCGCCACGTAGTAGGCGCCCGAGGCTCCGGCGCCGATCATCTGCGCGATCACGGGGCGCTTCGTCTTCTCCTTGAAGCGCCGTACCTCTCGATAGATCATCTCGCTCGCGATCACGGTTCCGCCCGGGCTGTCGATGCGGAGCAGCAGCGCCGCGATGGCGTCGTCATCGAGCGCGCGCTCGATCTCTTCCCGAAAGCGCGCCGTCGGGCTGTCCCGCCCGCCGAGGCCGAAGCTCCCGGATTCCGCGCGCGTGGTGAGCGTGCCCGAGACGTCGACCATCAGGATCTTGGGCCCGGACTTGCCATCGACCACCGTCTCTTCCAGCGGCCCCTTGCCCGACAGCGGCAGATTGATCGAGATGCAGCCGGCCGCGAGCAACGAGCACAGCAGGCTCGGGGCGACGAGAGCGCGTCGCATTTCACACCTCCCAGGCAGGAAGCTCAGAGAATGCCTCAGAACAGAAGCGCGGGGCCGGACCTGCGCCCGACCCCGCGCTCCGCGGCGCCTCTCACCCCCCCAGTTCGAGACGCCACTGGACTGTTGGCCGTCAGCTACAGCCGCTGGTCGCTCCGCAGTTCGGGCACTTGTAACAGGCACCGTTGCGAACCGTGATGCTTCCACACTCCGTGCATGCCGGTGAATCCGCCTGGTTCACGAAGGTACTGCGCTCGCCGGCGGCCCGATCGGTCGAGCCACCTGCGACAACGGCTCGACGCACCTCGGCGAGGCCGGTCACCTCGGCCTCGGTCTCCTGCTCGTCGGCAACCGGCGCTTCCTCGTGGAGGAAGCGGTTGCCGAGGTAGCGGAACACATAGTCCGTCACCGACTTCGCCATCGGGATCTCGGGGTTGTTCGTGAAGCCCGCCGGCTCGAAGCGCGTGTGGCTGAACTTGTCCACCAGCGCCTTCAGCGGGACCCCGTACTGCAGCGCGATCGAAGTCATCGTGGCGATCGTGTCCATCAGGCCGGAGACCGTGCTGCCCTCCTTCGCCATGCGCAGGAAGATCTCACCGGGCGCGCCGTCCTGATAGCGTCCCACCGTGAGATAGCCCTCGTGGCCGGCGATCGAGAACTTGTGCGTGATCGAGTCGCGCTCGTCCGGCAGCTTCACGCGGATCGCACGGCGCGAGTAGAGGTCGATGACGTCGGCCTTCTTCTCCTCGTCCTTGCCGGTGTTGAGCGGCTGCGTACGCTTGCTGCCGTCGCGATACACCGCGAGCGCCTTGAGACCCTGCCGCCAGCCCTCGACGTACGCCTGCTTCAGGTCGTCCGCCGTGGCTTCGCTGGGCAGGTTGACCGTCTTGCTGATCGCGCCCGACAGGAAGGGCTGCACGGCTCCCATCATGCGGATGTGGCCCATCCAGTGGATCGAGCGCGCGCCGTTCCTCGGCCGGAACGCGCAGTCGAACACCGGCAGGTGCTCGTCCCGGAGCCCGGGCGCGCCCTCGATCGTCTCCTGCTCGTCCACGTACTTCACGATCGCTGCGGCCTGCGTCTCGGAGTAGCCGAGCTTGTGCAGCGCCATCGGGACCGTGCCGTTCACGATCTTGAGCAGCCCACCACCGACGAGCTTCTTGTACTTCACCAGCGCGATGTCGGGCTCCACACCCGTGGTGTCGCAGTCCATCATGAACGCGATGGTGCCGGTCGGCGCGAGCACGGTGACCTGGCCGTTCTTGTAGCCGTGGCGGCGCCCCAGCTCGAGCGCCTCGCCCCACACGGTGCGCGCGCTCTGCCACAGATCCCGCTGCACGCCCGCAGCCGGCACCGTCTCGGCCGCCGTCTTGTGCATGCTGATCACGTCGAGGAAGGGTTCGCGGTTCGGGGGATAGCTCGGGAAGGGTCCCATCGCCGCGGCGATCTCGGCGCTCGTGCGATAGGCCTCGCCACACATCAGCGAGGTGAGCGCGGCCGACACGTTGCGGCCGGTGTCGCCGTCGTAAGGGAGGCCCTGGCTCATCAGCAGCGCGCCGAGATTCGCGTAGCCGAGGCCGAGGGGGCGGAACAGGTGGCTGTTCTTCGCGATCGCCTCGGTGGGATAGTCGGCGAAATCGACCAGGATCTCCTGAGCCAGGATGGTGATGGAGACCGCGTGCCGGAAGGCGGCGACGTCGAAGCTGCCGTCCTCTCGCACGAAGCGCATCAGGTTCAAGCTGGCCAGGTTGCACGCCGTGTCGTCGAGGAACATGTACTCGGAGCACGGATTGCTCGCGTCGATGCGGCCCGACACCTTCACCGGATTCCAGCGGTTGATCGTCGTGTCGTACTGCATGCCCGGATCGCCGCACACGTGGGCGGCCTCCGAGATCTCGCGCAGCAGATCCTTGGCGCGGAAGGTGTCCATCGTCTCGCCGGTGGTCACCGCGTGCGTCTTCCACTCGCGATCGTCGAGCGCCGCGCGCATGAAGTCGTCCGTGACGCGCACCGAGTGATTCGCGTTCTGGAAGAACACCGAGTCGTAGGCGCCGCCCGGCACGTTGAAGCCGCCGTCGTAGCCGGCGTCGATCAGTGCCCAGGCCTTCTTCTCCTCGTCGGCCTTGGAGTGAATGAACTCCCGGATGTCGGGGTGATCGACGTTCAGGATCACCATCTTGGCGGCGCGGCGCGTCTTGCCACCCGACTTCACCACGCCGGCGAAGGAGTCGAAGCCGCGCATGAAGGAGACCGGACCGGAGGCCGTGCCCCCACCGCCGAGCTTCTCGCGCGACGAACGAATTCGCGACAGGTTCGAGCCGGCGCCCGAGCCGCCCTTGAAGAGCATCGCCTCGGTGCGGGCGAGCCCCATGATCGACTCCATCGTGTCCGCGACGGAGTTGATGAAGCACGCGCTCGCCTGCTGCGGCGTGCCCGCGACGCCGAGGTTGAACCAGACCGGGCTGTTGAACGCCATCTTCTGCGTCACCAGCAGGTGGGTGAGCTCGCCCTGGAAGGCCTCGCCGTCCTCTGCGGTGCGGAAGTAGCCGCCGCGCACGCCCCACTCGTGGATGCGACCGACCACGCGGCCGATCAGCTGCTTGACGCTCGTCTCGCGCTCGGGCGTGCCCAGGTGGCCGCGGAAGTACTTGGAGACGACGACGTTGGTGGCGAGCTGCGACCAGCTCCGGGGGATCTCGCAGTCACGCTGCTCGAAGATCAGCTCCCCGCGCTCGTTGGTGATCGTCGCCGAGCGGAGATCCCACTCCACCTCGTCGAAGGGATTCACGCCGGGGCGGGAGAAGTGACGCGGAATCGTGAGACCCGGCGCAGCCGCACGCTGGGGCGACCGTTTCGCGCGGCGCTCGCCCGCCGTCTGGCCCCGACCGTTGCTCTCTGCGCGCTCGCTGCGATCCACCGGAATCCCCCTGGCCCGAGTCGAAGTTGCGATACGAAACCCTGCGACGCCGCCCCGAACGCCGCTTCCCTCTCGGAGACGAGAGAGGCCCCGGGGAAACCCCGGGGCCCCCGAGCCAGGGCAGGTCCTCCTACCCACCGCAAGCTCACTCCCCTCGGCAACCGCCTGTTAACGAACCCCCCAGGCCGCCGAGAGGATTTCATCCCCGTGAGCGCGAGAGTAGGAGGCCCGGCACGGAGCCGTCAATCAAAATCCACAAGATCTTGGGCTTCACTCGGCCTCGCACCACAAGCCCTCGCGGATTCGCCGTTTCGTGTGCGGTGGCGCCGGCCGGCCCTCAGCGGGGCTTCGGACCTGGGCAGCCGAGCCGTGCAAACCCTCGAAAAAGCAATGTTGACGCGTTGCGTCGGGAGCGCGTCAACGGGCGTGCCGGTTGCGCACGAGCAGCGACCCCGGCCCCCCGCCGAGCGGGATCCGCTTCAGCGCGAGCGAGACGCGATTCTCGCGGTCGAGCGCGTCCCAGTAGCGGGCCAGCACCACCTTGGGCGAGCCCGCGAGCGGCAGCCAGAGCGGCTCGCCCTCGAAGGACGGCAGGGGCGAGCCGTCCCCCTGGTAGGTGGTGAGGCCGAGCCCGAGCCCCGGCGGCGGCGGCGCCGGCCGGAAGCTGATGCGGTCGGTGCGCTCGGGATCCGCGCGGTTCGCCTTCAGCAGCGAGAGCGCGAAAGCCGGCTCGGCGCCGCGCAGGTCGATCAGACCGGAGATGCGCGGCGTGAAGTTCGGCGCGTCCGGCTCCCGCTCGCGCGTCGCCAGCGCGGCCTCGAAGCTGCCGCCTTTCGCGAGCGCGTCGGCGATGGTCCGCGTCTGGTCGCCGTTCGAGACGACGTACGCGCGCTCGAGCTCGAGCATGGCGTCGTAGAGGATGAGCGACGGGTCCTCGACGGCGGACGCATCGAAGGGCTCGGTGCGGAGCGTGGTGCCCGCACTCACGAACACGCGGTTCCGGCTGTTCGCGCTGCGCCCCATGATCCAATAGAGCTGGAGCCAGGCCTCACCGTCGGAGCTGCGGCCGAGCACGAGGCCGCGGCCCGGATAGGGATTCGCGGCCAGGTGACGCGCGAACGTGCTCTCGGCGCGATCGACGAGATCGCTCATGCGTTGCCGGGCAGGTGCGTCAGGCGGAACCCCATCCCCTCCGCCACCTTGTAGCGGACGTTGAGACCGATCAGCAGCGCGGTCCAACCCTCGACGTAGCGCGCGTTCGCGAGCGGCCCGCCGTCCACAGCGCGCATCCCGGGGATCAGGCGGCAGAGCGCCATCACCCGATCGCGCGGCGCCTTGGCGCCGGACACGATCACGTCGCACTCGACGTCGTGCCCCAGATCCTGGAGCCGGTGCGAGGCCACGTTCTGGAAGGCCGACACCACGGCCACACCGTCGGGCACCAGGCTGTCGACCAGCTCCGCGCACGAGCCCTGCCAGACTCCGACGGTGCGGATGGCTCCGTCGCCGATGGCGGTGGCGAGCGGGACGCCCATCGACACCACGATCTGGTCCGCCACCAGCACGTCCTTCAGCGCCTTCACCGTGCCCGCCGTGTGCTCGAAAGGCACCGACAGGATCACGATGTCGGCGAGTCGCGTCGCTGCAGCGTTCTCCAGGCCGACCACGTCGGCGCCCGGCACCGCCTTCCTCACCTCGTCAGCGGCCGCGACGGCGCGGTCTTCCTTGCGCGAGCCGATCACGACGGGGCGCCCGGCGCGCGCGAAGCGCAGCGCGAGTCCCAGCCCCTGATCGCCCGTCCCTCCGAGAATCGCGATGGCGTCCGGCTTGCGTGTGGTCATGGGCGGCGGAAGCTAGCACGCAAGCCCGGCACAGCCGGGCGCGCAGCGAGGCGCAGGCGAGCGAAGTCGCGACGGCTCGTCGCCGAGCAGCGAGCAGCTTCGATGTGCGCGCGTTGGCCCACTCTCGTAGCCTGCATCCCCATGTCCGACGCTGCGCAGACGCCGGCCACGACGCCGACGAAGATCGCCCAGAAGAATGCGAGCACGCTCGCGATCACGTGGGCCGACGGTGTCGAGAGCGAGCTCGACGTGCGCGCACTGCGACTGGCCTGCGCGTGCGCGCAGTGCGTGGACGAGTGGTCCGGCGAAGGCCGCCTCGACCCGGCGGCGGTGCCGTCCGACGTGCATCCGCTCCGCATCGAAGGCGTCGGCCGCTACGCGCTCCAGATCACGTGGAGCGACGGACATGCCGCCGGCATCTACCCGTTCCGCCGGCTGCGCGAGCTGTCGGACGGCGCCCGCTGATCAGAAGCGGTCGTCCACCAGCACGCCGATCCAGTCGAGCTCGCGGTAGGCGCCGTCGAGGTCCATCCCGTAGCCCACCACCCAGCCGCGCTCGACGGAGAAGCCCACGTAGTCGAGCGCCACGGGCTCGCGCCGGCGCTCGCGCTTGTCGATCAGCACGGCCGTGCGGAGCGAGCGCGGCTCGCCGAGGGCCGCGATCTCGAGCACGGCGCGCAACGTCGCGCCCTCGTCGGCGATGTCGTCGAGGATGAGCACGTCCAGGCCCTCGAGGCGTTCTGGATCGAAGGCGTCGATCGTGACGGGCCCGAGCGAGGTGCCCGCGCTGCGCCGCGCGCGGACGTCGACGCGCTCCGGACGGACGCCCCGGGTCGCGAGGCGCACGACGAGATCGTCCGTGAAGCGCCGCGCTCCCTCGGCGATGCAGATCAGGGCGAGCCGCGTGCCGCGGTAGTCGCGCGCCACGCGCTCCGCCAGCTCGTCGATCCGCGCCCGGATCGCGTCCGCAGAGATGAGCGGCTCGATGCGCGGCGGGGCGACGGTCAGGCTCGCAGCCGGTAGCGGATCGGCAGGTGCTTCACGCCGCCGACCAGGCTCGAGCGCAGCCGCGCCGGCGCTCCGGTCACCTCGAAGTCCTCGAGCCGCTCGGCCAGGTGGCGGAAGATCACCTGGAGCTCGGTGCGCGCCACGTGCGAGCCGAGGCAGAAGTGCTCGCCGACGCCGAAGCCGAGGTGCCGGTTCGGCTCGCGGTCGAGACGGAACGCATAGGGATCTACGAAGACGTCCTCGTCCCGGTTCGCCGAGGCGTAGAACATGCAGACGGTCTCGCCCGCGCGGATGCGCTGACCGCGCAGCTCGGTGTCGCGCGACGCGGTGCGCGCGAAGTGGATCACGGGCGACGTCCAGCGCACGATCTCCTCGACCGCCGTCTCGATGCGCTCCGGATGCGCGCGCAGCCAGCGCCACTGCTCCGGATGCTCGGCGAGCGCGAGCAGGCCGCTGCTCGTGGCGTTCCGGGTCGTCTCGTTGCCCGCGACGACGACGAGGAAGTAGTAGGCGAGCAGCTCGATGTCGGGCAGCGCGTTGCCGTCGTCGAGGCGCGCGTTCACGAGCGCGCTGATCAGGTCGTCGCCGGGGCTCTTGCGCTTCGCGGCGAGCAGCTTCGAGAAGTAGGTGAACAGCTCGAGCTGCGCGCGCCGGCCCGTCTCGCGCGGCGTCTCGCCGGGGCGCTGGTACTCGGGATCGCCGGCGCCGATCGATTGGTTCGTCCAGTCGAACAGCAGGCGCCAGTCCTCGCGCGGCACGCCGAGCACCCACGCGATCACCGCGATCGGCAACGGCGCGGCCACCGCGTCCACGAAGTCGCACTCTCCCTCGCGGCCCGCCGCCGCCAGCTGCTCGAGGATCTCGAGCGCGATGTGCTCGATGTCCTCCGCGCGCAGCGCGAGGGCGCGCGGCGTGAAGCGCTTCGAGACAAGGCGGCGATACGCGCCGTGCTCGGGCGGATCCATGTTCAGGATCATCCGCGGCGCGAAGCGCTCCGCGCTCGGGTCGGGATCGGGGTCGATCACGTTGCGCACGCTCGACGGAAACAGCTCCGGCTGGCGTGAGATCGAGACGATGTCGTCGTGCTTCGTGATCGCCCAGAACGGCTCGCCCTTGAAGCCGCTGAACCAGTGCACCGGCGCCTCGCGGCGCAGCAGCTTCCAGGCCTCGTGCGGGTAGCCGTGCGCGACGTACCAGTCGGGGTCGATCAGCTGGATCTCGTCGAGACGGCGCGGGCTGGCGGGTGCGGCGGCCATGGGGTGCCCTCCGCCCGCCACCTTAGCCCGCGCCGAGGCGGTCGAGGAAGCGGAGCAGGGCCGCGTCGAAGGCGGCCGGCGCCGCGAGGTTCACGACGTGGCCGGCATCCGGGATCACGGCCAGCTCGGCCTGTGGCAGCAGGCTCGCGAGCGCCCGGCCCACCGGCAGCGACGCCTCGTCGCGCGCGCCGGCGATCACGAGCGTCGGCAGCGCGAGCCCCGCGAGCCGCTCGGCTTGCGCCTCGACCGGTTCGAGGGTCGCCAGGAACTCGCGCAGCGTGTGCGCGAGCGCGTGCGGCGCGTGCTCGAGGAAGCCCTGGCGCACGAGCGCGGCGCCTGCGGGATCGAGGCCGGAGCTCGGCCCCCAGACGAAGCGCGCACCCGCAGCCTCGAGTCCCTCGCGCTCGATGGCCTCCGCGAAGGCAAGCGCGTGCGCGGCCACGCCGCGGCCGCTCCCGGGCCCGGCCGGGACCGACGCCAACACCAGCGCTCGCACGCGCTCCGGATGCGCGAGAGCAAAGCGAAGGGCGACGGCGGCGCCCATCGAGAGGCCGCCCACCACGGGGCGCGGGTCGTCCGTCGCGAGCGCAGCGCGCGAGAGATCGAGAACGAGCTCCGCCTCGCGATACGCCTCGGGCTCGGCAGGCGCTTCGCTGCGCGCGTGCCCACGCGCGTCGTAGACGACGGCGCGGAAGCGCGCGCGCAGCGTGCGCACCTGCGGCCGCCAGTTGCGCGCGCTCCCGCCGAAGCCATGCGCGAGCACGATGCCCGGCCCCTGCCCCACCGCCTCGACATGCAACGCAGGCGCCGCCATGCTGCGAGCATGCCCGAGCCCCGCCCCCCTCGCCTGTCCGCGACGGTGCTGCTCGTGCGCGACGGCGCGCGCGGCCTCGAGGTCTTCATGGTCGAGCGGCATCACCAGATCGACTTCGCGACCGGCGCGCTGGTGTTCCCGGGCGGACAGGTCGATCCCGCCGACGCCGACGCGGCGCTCGCGTCGCGCTGCGCGGGAGGCGAGGCGCTCGACGCCGACGCGCGCGTGCTGCGCGTGGCGGCGATCCGCGAGACGTTCGAAGAGGCCGGCGTGCTGCTCGCGCGCCGGCGCGGCGAGCGCGCGCTGGTGGACGCCGCGACGCTTGCGGGCATCGAGCAGCGGCATCGCGCGGCGCTCAACGCGGGCGAACGCACGCTCGCGGAGATCGCGGCCGCGGAGGATCTCGAGCTGGCCTGCGATCTGCTCGTGCCCTTCGCCCACTGGATCACGCCGGTGTTCATGCCGAAGCGCTTCGACACCTGGTTCTTCGTCGTCGCCGCGCCGGTCGATCAGGTGGCGCTGCACGACGGCCACGAGTCCGTGGACTCGGTCTGGATCACGCCCGAGGGCGCCGAGGCCGAGCGCAGCGCGGGCCGCCGCACGATCATCTTCCCGACGCTGCTCAACGTCCGCAGGCTCGGGCGTGCGAAGACCGTCGCCGATGCGATCGAGAACGCGCGCCGCCTGCCGATCGTGACGGTGCTGCCGCGCATCGAGAAGCGCGGCGAGACGTCGATGATGGTGCTGCCCGCCGACGCGGGCTACGACGTCGTCGAGGCGCCGCTCGCGGAGGTGTCGTAGGCGCCATGGCCGCGCTCGACCTCGAGGCCGCCGCGAAGGCCGCAGCCGCCGCGGCCGACGCCGCGCGGCGCGCGATCCTGCCGCGCTTCCGGCGCGTCGCGACCGAGACGAAGGCGGACGGCTCGCCCGTGACGGAGGCGGACCGCGCCGCCGAGCGCGCCATGCGCGAGGTCCTGCGCGCCTTCGACCCGAGCCTCGGCATCCTCGGCGAGGAGTACGGCCAGGAGGGCAGCGCGGAGCGCGGCTGGCTACTCGACCCGATCGACGGCACGATCGCCTTCTCGCGCGGCATCCCGCTCTTCACCACGCTCATCGCGCTGGTCGAGCAGGGCGAGCCCGTGCTCGGGCTGATCGACGTGCCGGCGCTCGACGAGCGCTACCTCGGCTTCCGCGGCGCGGGAGTGAAGCGCAACGGTGATCCGGTGCGCGTCTCCACCGAGAGCGACGTGAAGCGCGCGATCATCTCGACCGGTGATCCGTTCCAGTACGACCGCTTCGGCGCACGCCGCGCCTGGGAGCGGATGAGCGCGGAGCTGCCGCTGCTGCGGGGCTACACCGACGCCTTCGGGCACAGCCAGGTGCTGCACGGCGGGATCGGCGCGATGGTCGATCCCGGGCTCCATCCGTGGGACGCAGCGCCGACCCAGATCCTGGTGCCCGAGGCGGGCGGCCGCTGCGTCACGCTGGATCGGCGCGCGCAGGGCCGTGGCGTCGGTCTCGTCTTCGGCAGCCCTGCTCTCGTCGAGCAGCTGCTCGACTACTTCCGGGACTGAGCGCCAGCTCTGGACGCCGCGGCGGACGACGAGGAAGGCCGCGGCCGGATGCGGGCGGCGTGTTCTCTAGCGAGCCGGAACCACCATGAGCGTGGCGTTGCGGTGCGGCGGGTGCAGATGGCAGTTGATCGCGTAGATGCGTTTCGCCTCGAGCGTCGGCAGGTCGACGGTCGTCTCCTGGCCCGGCGGCAGCACGACCTCCACGCCGAGGCCGGGAATCGCGAAGCCGTGCGGCTGATCGGTCGAGTTGAAGATGCTGAGCTTCCGGCCGCTGCCCTCGGTGAGCACGATCGTCGACGGGATGAAGACGTTCTTCCCGCCGACCAGGGCGCTGATGACCTGAACCACGCTGCGGTCGTCACTGAAGCCCTGCCGCATGTGGTGGCCGGCGCTGCGCTCCGAGACGCAGCCGGCGAGGAGCGCCGGGACGGCGAGCGCGAACAGCGCTCGCCGTCCCCAAACCTGAGACTGGCTCACTCCGTAGCCTGATCGGCCGCGCTGCCCGCGTCGTCCACCGCATCGCTGGCGGCGTCCTTGGCGGCCTCGTCGGCTTGACCGGCCGCCTCGCCGGCGTCGGCGGCCGCGGCGTCGGCGGCCGCGGCGTTGCCAGCGGCATCGGCGGCCGCATCGGCGGCGGCCCCGGCCGCTTCCGAGCCCGCTGCGGCGGCGTCGGCGGCGGCGCCCGCGGCCTCACCCGCCTGCTCGGCCGCGCCCTGCGCCGTCTCGGCGGCCTCGTCCATCTTCTTGGCGGCGGTCGACTCGCCCTGACCACAAGCGACCCATGCCAACGCGAGCGCCGCAAGTGCGGCGATCACGAGGCGGGCTCCAAACTTCTCTCGCATCCCCAGGTCTCCTTTTGGGGCGTCACCACCCGCAGCCAGATGCCGCGAGAACGACGCTCCGGCTATCGTAGGACCTTCCGCGCCCCGAGTTGTGAGAGGTATCACACAATGGCCGCCTCGAACGTCCCTGCGGTCACTCTCGACGATGCAGGAACGCTCTCGAGTGCGGGGGAATCCCTTCTCTCGCCGGTCCTCGAACGGGCGCGAGCGCTCACACGAAACGGCGCTGCGATCGACGATCACCAGATCGTCACCGAGCGGGTGGCCTATGCGGCCACAGAGCTGCGCGCCGCGCGGGAGGTGCTGACGCTCCAGCGCGCACTCGCGGCGGAGGGCCGCGGCGCGGACCACGAGGCCGCGGCGGTGGCCGCGGTCGCCGACCTGGTCGGGAGCGCGCGCCTCCGGCTCGAGAGCATCGCCCTCGAGCTCGGCCTCGACGACGCCGTCTACGAACGCGCCTTCCCCGCCGCGGTGCGCGCGAAGATCCGCGCGGCGAGCCACGAGGCGCGCGTGCGCGCGATCGGAAGCCGAGCGATCGCCGCGCGCGGCCGAACCGAGCCGCCCCTCGACGAGACGCTCGAGCAGGTGCGCGCCTCGGTGCGCGAGTTCGCCGAGAAGGAGGTGCTGCCCCACGCGGAGCGCATCCACCGCCACGACGAGGACATCCCCGAGTCGTTCATCACCGCGATGGGCGAGCTCGGCTACTTCGGGCTCTCGATTCCCGAGCAGTACGGCGGCCACGAGCTCGGCAATCTCGCCATGGTCCTCACCACCGAGGAGCTCTCGCGGGCCTCGCTCGCCGGCGCGGGCTCGCTGATCACGCGGCCCGAGATCCTCACCAAGGCGCTGCTCCAGGGCGGCACCGAGGCGCAGAAGAAGCGCTGGCTGCCGAAGCTGGCGTCGGGCGAGGTGATGGTGGGCGTGTCGGTCACCGAGCCGGACGTGGGCAGCGACGTGGCCAGCGTGAGGTGCCGCGCGATCCGCAGCGACGGTGGCTGGCGGATCCACGGGCCCAAGGCGTGGTGCACCTTCGCCGGCCGCGCGAACGTGCTCGCGCTGCTCGCGCGCACCGACGCGGATCCCGGCTCGGGCGCGAAGGGCCTGTCGTTGTTCATCGTGCCGAAGGAGTCCGCGCGCGGTCACGCCTTCGAGCAGTCGCAGCCCGGCGGCGGCCGTCTCACCGGCAAGGCCGATGCCACGCCCGGCTACCGCGGCATGCACTCCTTCACGCTCAACTTCGAGAACTGGTTCGTGCCGGCCGAGAACCTGGTCGGCGAAGAGGGCGGCCTCGGCAAGGGCTTCTACCTCCAGATGGGCGGCTTCGCGGCGGGCCGCCTCCAGACCGGCGGGCGCGGCTGCGGGCTGGCGCAGGCCGCGCTCGAGGAGACCGCCAAGTACGTCGCCGGGCGCTCGCAGTTCGGGCGCCCGATCGCGGACTACCAGCTCACGCAGTACACGCTCGGCCGCATGGCGCTGCGTCTCTTCCAGGCGCGCGCCATCACGTACGCCGCCGCGCTCGCGATGGACGAGGACGAGCGCGCCGCCGCGCCCCTCGCCGCGCAGGCGAAGCTCCTCGCCTGCGACATCGCCGTCGAGGTGACGCAGCAGGGCCAGCTCATGCACGGCGGCTGGGGCTACGCCGAGGAGTATCCGATCAGCCGCTTCGTGGTGGACGCGAGCGTGCTGCCGATCTTCGAAGGCGTGAAGCCGATCCTCGAGCTGAAGGTGATCGGGCGGGCGCTGCTCTCGGCATGAGCTTCATCCTGGTCACCCACGACGACGGCAAGCGCGGCTTAGCCGCGCGCGCAGCGAGGCGCAGCCGAGCGTAGTCGCATGGTTGCCTCGAGGCCCCGGAGAGCCGCATGGCATTCATTCTGGTAACGAACGATGACGGCTACGACTCGCCGTCGCTCGTGCCGCTGGTGCAGGCGCTCTCGGCGCTCGCGCCCGTGCGCGCGGTGGTGCCGGCGACCGAGCGCAGCTGGATCGGCAAGGCCATCTCGCGCTTCGAGGACGTGACGGTGGAGCGCGCGGACCGCGAGGGCTGCGCGATCTGGAAGACGAGCGGCTTCCCGGCGGATTGCACGCAGCTCGGCATCCATGCGCTCTTCGACGAGAAGCCGGAGCTGGTCGTGTCGGGCATCAACGTCGGCTTCAACCACGGGCTCGCGTTCTTCTGCTCGAGCGGCACGGTGGGCGGCGCCATCGAAGGCTGGATCGCCGGCATCCCGTCGCTCGCCTTCTCGGCCGGCGTCCTCGAAGACCACGCGACCTGGTCCGCCGAGTCGCGCACTCCGGAAGCCCGCGAAGGCTGGGTGCGCGCGGCGGCGCTCGCGCTCGACATCACCCGCGTCGCGAAGAAGCACGGCCTGCCCCCGGGCGCGGATCTGGTGTCGGTGAACTTTCCGTGGGGTTCGGGCGTCGAGACGCCGCGCGAGGTCACGCGCCTCGCTCGCGTCGGCTACGACCGCGTCTTCCAGCGGCGCCGCGAGGGCGTCTACTTCCACGAGTTCGGCGGCATGGTGCGGCGCGAGAGCAGCCTGCGCGACACCGACGTCATCGCCGCGCGCCGCGGCGTCGTCTCGATCACGCCCGTCCGCCTGGCGCACACCGCGGACCTCTCGGAGGAGGATCGCGCCGCGTGGGAAGGTCGATGACTGCGCGCCGCCGCACGCGTGCAAAGAAGGGCCTGTGGTGGCGCGACGGCGTCGTCTACCAGATCTATCCGCGCTCGTTCATGGATTCCAATGGCGACGGCGTGGGCGACCTCGAGGGCATCCGCCGCCGGCTCGACCACCTGAGCTGGCTGGGCGTGGACGCGCTCTGGCTCTCGCCGTGCTTCCCGTCGCCGATGGCCGACTTCGGCTACGACGTCTCCGACTATTGCGACATCGACCCGCGCTTCGGCACGCTCGCCGACTTCGACCGGCTGCTCGAAGGACGCGCACGCGCGCGGCATCCGCATCCTGCTCGACCTCGTGCCGAACCACAGCTCGAGCGCGCACCCGTGGTTCCAGGAATCGCGCGCGAGCCGCACGAGCCCGAAGCGCGACTGGTACGTGTGGCGCGACGCGAAGCCCGACGGCAGCCCCCCGAACAACTGGCTCGCGGTCTTCGGCGGCCCGGCCTGGACGTTCGACGACGCGACGGGCCAGTACTACCTGCACTCCTTCCTGCCCGAGCAGCCCGACCTGAACTGGCGCAACCCCGCCGTCGTGCGCGCCATGCAAGACGCGGTGCGCTTCTGGTTCGAGCGCGGCGTCGACGGCTTCCGCATCGACGTGATCCACCGCATCGCGAAGGATCCGAAGCTGCGCGACAACCCGGTGCTCGATCCCGCGCAGGGCTTCGGCGGCCAGCATCACCTCCATGACGAGAACCACCCCGACGTGCACCGGCTGCTGCGCGGCCTGCGCAAGCTCGCGAACCGCTATCCGGAGCGCGCGTACGTCGGCGAGGTGTACCTGATGAACCCGGCCGAGGTGGCGCGCTACTACGGCCGGAACGACGAGCTGCACCTCGCCTTCAACTTCTCGTTCCTCCACGCGCCCTGGTCGGCCGAGGCCTTCCGGCGCGAGACGGAGCGCTTCCAGAAGCACGTCGGCCGGCGCGGCTGGCCCGACCACGTGCTGTCGAGCCACGACGCGCCCCGCCACGCGAGCCGCTACGACCATCCGACCCTCGGCGACGCACGCGCGCGGCTCGCCGCGCTGATGCTGCTCACTCTGCGCGGCACGCCGTTCCTGTATCAGGGCGAGGAGATCGGCATGCGCAACGTGCCGGTGCCCGACGACCGGCTCCAGGATCCGCTGGCGTGGCGGCTCCATCCGAAGCTCTCGCGCGACCCGTCGCGCACGCCGCTGCCCTGGGAAGCGGGCCCGGGCGCCGGATTCACCACGGGCGAGCCGTGGCTGCCGATCGGCAGCGACGCCGAGCTGCGCAACGTCGCCGCGCAGCGCGAGGATCCCACCTCGCTGCTCCATCTCTACCGCGCGCTGCTGGCGCTCCGGAAGCGGACGCCGGCGCTCGCGCGCGGCACGTACGCCGCACGGCGCGCGCCGAAGGACGTGTTCGCGTTCGAACGCGCCGAGGGCGCGCAGCGCGCCGTGGTCGCGCTCAACTTCGGCGACGTCCCCGCCACGGTCTCGCTCGGACGCGGCCGCGTCGTGGACGGCGTGCATTCGCGCGCGGGCGCGGCGCTGCCGGAGCGGCTCGGCCGCCTCGCGCTCGGGCCCTGCGAAGGCGTGGCACTGGTCGTGGGCGGGTGACGGAGCGCTTCGCCCGCAACGTCCCGCTGCTCCTGATCGCCCGGCTGCTGTTCTGGACGCACTTCATCTCCGCGATCCTGGTGCCGTTCTTCCGCGACTGGGGCGGCCTCGACCTCGGCCAGATCCTGTTGCTCAACGCGTGGTTCATGTTCTGGAACTGCGTGCTCGAGGTGCCGACCGGCGCCGTCGCCGACCGCTTCGGGCGGCGCGTCTCGCTGCTGCTCGGCTTCGGCGTCGGCGCGCTGGCCACGCTGGTCTACGTGTCGGCGCCGCGGCTCGGCGTCTTCCTGTTCGCCGAGGTCGCGATGGCGCTCTCGTACACCCTGATCTCCGGCGCCGACGAGGCGCTCCTCTACGACAGCCTCGTCGCCACGAATCGCACGGGCGAGGCGAAGCGCGCGATCGCGCGCCTCGAGTCGGCGAAGCTGCTCGGCATCGTCCTCGGCGCCCTCGGCGGCGCGGCGCTCACGCAGTGGCTGCCGCTGCGCGGGATCGTCGCGCTCCAGGCCGTGCCGGCGGTGCTGGCGGCGCTGTGCACGCTCGGCCTCGCCGAGCCGCCCACGCACGAGCGCGCGGGCGGCGGCCACTCCCTGCTGCGCGTCGCCCGCGAAGGGCTCGGCCTCGTGCTCGCGAGCCCCGCGCTGCGCCGGCTCACCTTCGACCTGGTCTCGGTCGGCGCGCTCGCGTTCCTGGTGATCTGGCTCTACCAGCCGCTGCTCGAGGCGGTCGGCGTTCCGATCTCGGCCTTCGGGCCCGTGCACGTCGCGCTCGCGCTCGGCCAGATCGCGGTGCTCCAGGCGCAGGGCCGCCTCGAGGACGTGCTGGGCTCGCGCCGCGCCCTGCTCTTCGCGTGCGCGCTCGCCGCGGGGCTCGGCTGGATCGCGCTCGGCTTCGCGCGCTCGCCCTGGGCCGTGGCGTCGCTCGTCGTCGGGGTCGGGAGCTTCGGCCTCGCGCGCGGCCCGCTGTTCGGCGCCTCGCTGCACCGCCACATCCCGAGCGAGCGGCGCGCCACCGCGCTCTCGGGCATCTCGATGCTGCGCACGCTCGCCATCGTGATCGCCAACGGCGCGGCCGGCCTCGGCGCTCGCAGCTCGCTCCGCGGCACCGCGTTCGGCGTCGGCGTGGCTTTGATCGCGCTCGCGCTCGGCGCCCGCGCTCGCGGAGAGCACCTGTGAGGCGTCGCGCCTCCCGATAGACTCGCGGCCCGAGGAGGGTGGATGGCGGGGCTCGACGGCAAGGTGGTGCTCGTGACGGGGGCCGCGCAGGGCACCGGCCTCGGCATCGCGCGCCGCGCCGTGGCCGAGGGCGCGCGCGTGCTACTCGCCGACGTGCAGGAGGCGAAGGGAAGCGAGGCCGCCGAGGCGCTCGGCGCGGGCGCCCGCTTCGTGCGGCTCGACGTCGCGCGGGAGGAAGACTGGGCGGCCGCGGTGCGCGCTGCCGTAGGCGCATTCGGCCGCCTCGACGGCCTCGTGAACAACGCCGCCATCCTGTGGATGGGCGCGATCGAGCACACGCCGGCCGCGGAGATGGAGCGCGTGCTGCGCGTGAACCTCCTCGGCGGCATGCTCGGCACCAAGGCCGTGATCCCCGCGCTGCGCGCCGCGGGCGGCGGCTCCATCGTGACCATCACCTCGATCGAGGCCCTCGGCGGCATGAACAGCGTCGGCGCCTACACCGCGAGCAAGTGGGGCGCGCGCGGCTTCACCAAGAGCGCCGCGATCGAGCTCGGCCGCGACGGCATCCGCGTGAACTGCGTGTGCCCGTCGAGCGGGAATCCGGAGATGCACGCGCCTTTTCGCGGCGAGATCGACGTGAAGCGCTACCTGCGCCACGTGCCGCCGCCGGTGTTGTTCGAGGGCGGGCAGCCGGCCGAAGTCGGCATCGACGACATCGTGCCGCTGGTGTGCTTCCTGCTCGGCGACGAGAGCCGCCGGATCACCGGCGCCGAGATCGCGGTGGACGCCGGCTGGACGGCCGGCAAGCACTGCCCGGGGCTGCCCGGCTCCTGATGAGCCGCGCTAGTCGTCCGCGGCGTAGCGCTTCGCGGCGGCGTCGTAGGCGTCGAAGCCGACCAGCTCGCGGAGTGCGGCGAACGAGATGCGCTCGCTCTCGGCCGGGTGCTCGCCGGCGCGCATGCGCGCGAGGGCGTCGCCGATCGCATGCACGGCCACGGAGAGCAGCGTCAGCGGATACGCCGCGATGCGGTAGCCGAGCGCCTCGAGCCGCTGCGGCGGGAGCAGCGGCGTGTCGCCGCCCTCGACCAGGTTCGCCATCAGCACCGCGCCCTCGAGCGCGCGCGCCACGCGCTCGAGCTCGGCCTCGCTCCGCGGCGCCTCGACGAACAGGATGTCGGCGCCCGCGTCCCGGAACGCCTTCGCCCGGTCGATCGCCGCGTCGAGGCCGTGTACGGCTGCGGCGTCGGTGCGCGCGAGGATCAGGATGCCCGCGCCCTCGTCGCGCGCGTCCACGGCAGCGCGGATCCGGGCGAGCGCCTCGCCGCGCGAGACCACGTCCTTCCCCCGCGTGTGGCCGCAGCGCTTCGGCGCGAGCTGATCCTCGATCATCGCCGCCGCGAAGCCCGCCTGCGCGTAGCCGTGCACGGTGCGCTTCACGTTGAGCGCGTTGCCGTAGCCGGTGTCGGCGTCGCCGATCACCGGGATCGAGACGGCGCCGCAGAGCGCGCGCCCCGTGTCGAGCATCTCGGTGTACGAGATGAGCTGCGTGTCGGGCAGCGCGAGCCGCGCCGCCGCGACGGCGAAGCCGCTCATGAACGTGAGCGGGAAGCCATGGCTCTCGATCAGGCGCGCGGAGAGCGCATCCCAGCAGCACGGCATGACGCGGAGGCGCGGCTCCGCGAGCAGCGCCCGGAGCCGCGTGGCGGGCGCCCGGAGCTCAGCCGGGGAACGCAGCGAACAGCTCCTCGAAGGCCTTCAGCTGGTTGCCCGCGGCGGAGGACGGCACCAGGATCGGCGTGTTCACGCCGGCCGCGCGCCACGCGGCGACGCCCTCGCGCACCTCGGCCGCGCTCCCGAACAGCGAGACGTCGCCGAGCCAGCGCTCCGAGACCAGCTCGTGCACGCGGTCGCGCTCGCCCGCGGCAAGAGCCTTCTCGACGCGGTCCATCTCGTCGGCGTAGCCGGCCTCGCGCCAGTAGTTCCGGTAGTTCGGGAAGTTCAGATACATCTGGAGCGTGCGGCGGTTCTTCGCAGCGGCAGCCGCCCGATCCTCGGAGATGCACACCGGGATCATGTTGCCGACGAAGAAGGCGGAGTCGCTGCGCTTCGCCGCCGGTAGCGCCGCGAGCGAGGCCGGCACGTGCGAGCGCGCCACGTTCGCGAACACCACGCCCTGCGCGAGCTCCCCCGCGAGCGCGACCATCTTGCTGCGCAGCGCCGCGAGCACGAGCGGCGGCAGGCCGAGCTGGGATTTCGCGTAGCCCTCCGCGAAGCGGCGCGTGTCGGCGAGCGGCCTCCCGGTGGCGACGCCGTAGCGGCGGTTCACCGCGTCGTGCGAGACGCCCACGCCGAAGCGGAAGCGCCCGCCCGAGAGCTCGTGGATGAAGGAGGCGTGCTGCGCGTAGTCGGCGACGTGCCGCGTGTAGAGGTTCGCGATCGCGGTGCCGAAGGGGATGCGCTCGGTGGCGAGCGCGAGCGCCTCGCACAGCGCCATGCCGTCGCCGAAGCTCGCGCAGTAGATCCCCGAGAACCCGCGCCGCTCGATCTCCTTCGCGAGCTCGAGCGTGGCGCGGCGACGCCCCGGCACGGCAGCGAGCGCGACGGCAGGCAGGTTCGACATGAGGGCCGAACCTAGCCTGCCGTTCGAGCGAGTTCACACCTCCGCCGCGTAGGGCGGTGACGGGTCGTATTGGATGTAGCGCTGCACGCGGCGCGCGACGTCGGGCGAGTGGAGCTGGCCCACCAGCCAGAGCGCCATGTCGATGCCGGCCGAGACGCCCGCCGCGGTGACGAGGTTGCCGTCGCGCACGTAGCGCGGCCCGTCGAGCACCGTCACGTCGCCGCGCGCGCGCAGCTGCTCCACGAAGGCCCAGTGCGTGGTGACGCGCTTGCCCTTCGCGAAGCCCGCCTCGTGCAGGAGCAGCGCGCCGGTGCAGACGCTCGTCACCCACGTGCAGCGCTCGCCCACCTTGCGCACCCACTCGATCACCGCGGGATTGTTCACCTCGCGGCGCGTGCCCTGCCCGCCCGGCACGAGCAGCACGTCGAGCGCGGGCGCGTCGGCGAAGGAGTGATCGACCGTGACGCGCAGTCCCTTGGCGCAGCGCACGGCGCCGCCGTGCTCGGAGATCGTCACCACGCGGCCCTCTTCGCGCAGGGTCGAGTAGAGCCCGGCGAACACCTCCCACGGGCCCACGAAGTCGAGCTCTTCGACGTCGTCGAAGACCAACATTCCGATCGTGTTCATCTTGTCGCTCATGAGTTCACCTCGATTTGGTAACAAGGCATTGGCCGAAACCCGACGACAACGGGTGCGTCGGCCCGCGGCTGCAGCTGGCGGCGCTTCGCGCCGCAGCTGAGCCACTGGTACGGACTTCTCATCTCGATCCCTTCGCATCGCTCAGGAAGCGCGCCGAAAGCGGCGGCGATACACGGCGGGGCCCACGCGCAGCGTGCGCAGGAAGGCGCGCCGCATCACCTCTGCGCTGCCGAAGCCGCACGCGGACGCGACGCCTTCGAGGCCGTCGTCGCCATCCTCGAGCCGGCGGCGCGCGGCCTCCACGCGCGCGGCGAGCGCGGCGCGCGCGGGCGTCGCGCCCGTCTCGTGCTTGAACACGCGCGCGAAGTGGCGCGGGCTCATCGCCACGCGCTTCGCGAGCGCCTCGACGGAGAGATCGGCGGCGGGATGGTCCGCCATCCAGGCCTGGAGGTCGCGCAGCGGCTCGCGCTCCGCGAGCTGCGCCTGGAGCTGCGCGCTGAACTGCGCCTGCCCGCCCGGCCGCTTCAGGAACAGCACGAGCTCGCGCGCCACGCCGAGCGCCACCTCGCGGCCGTGGTCCTCCTCGACCAGCGCGAGCGCGAGGTCCATGCCGGCCGTCACGCCGGCCGAGCTCCAGATGCGGCCGTCGCGAACGAAGATCGGGTCGGGATCGACCGTGACCTTCGGGTAGCGCGCGGCGAGCTCCGCGCAGGAGCCCCAGTGCGTGGTGGCGCGGCGGCCGTCGAGCAGGCCCGCCTCCGCGAGCACGAACGCGCCGCTGCACACCGAGGCGGTGCGCCGCGCGCGGCCGGCGGCGCTCTTCACGAACGCGACGAGCGTGCGATCCGCGAGCGCGCGCGCCGTCCCGGTGCCGCCCGCCACGACGAGCGTGTCGAGCGTGCCGCGCAGCGCGGTGAGCGCCTTCGGCACGCCGAGCGAGAGCCCGGAGGACGAGGTGACGCTGCCCCGGCGTGTGGCCGTGAGCTCGAGCGTGTAGCCGCCCGCGAGGCCGTGCTCCCTCAGCCAGCGGGTGGTGCGGCCGAACACCTCCCAGGGCCCGGTCACATCGAGCAGCTGGAAATCCGGAAAGGCGACGACGATGACGCGGCGCATGGGGGCAGCATCGGCCGGCGGCCGTTCGTCCGCAATGACATGCGACCAACGATTCCTGCCAACCGGCGGCGCCGCCCGTCCTGCGAGATTCTCCCGGCCTTGGCCGACGACCCCCGCATCGCCGCGCTGCTCCGGCAGCTCACGCTCGACGAGAAGGCGCAGCTCGCTGCGGGCGCCTCGCTCTGGCGCGGGCACGACGTCCCGCGCCTGGGTCTGCCGGCGCTGCGCGTCACGGACGGCCCGAACGGCGCGCGAGGCAGCCACTTCGGCGGCGGCGCCACGGCCGCCTGTTTCCCGTGCGGGAGCGCGCTCGCGGCGACGTGGAGCCCGGCGCTGATCGAGGCGGTGGGCGTGGCGCTCGGCGAGGAGGCGCGCAGCAAGCGCGCGCACGTGCTCCTCGGCCCGACCGTGAACATGCACCGCTCGCCGCTCGGCGGCCGCCACTTCGAGGGCTACTCGGAGGATCCGCACCTCGCCGCGCGCACCGCCGCGGCGCTGGTGCGCGGCGTGCAGAGCCGGGGCGTCGCCGCGTGCGTGAAGCACTTCGTCGCGAACGACTCCGAGTTCGAGCGCATGACGATCTCCTCCGAGCTCGACGCCCGCACGCTGCGCGAGCTGTACCTACCGCCCTTCGAGGCGGCCGTGCGCGAGGCGGGCGCGTGGTGCGTGATGTCCGCCTACAACGGGCTCAACGGCCCGACGTGCTCCGCGAACGCCGAGCTGTTGATCCGCATCCTGCGCGACGAGTGGGGCTTCGACGGCGTGGTGATGTCGGACTGGTACGGGACGAAGGACACCGCCCTGTCCGCGCGGAACGGCCTCGACCTCGAGATGCCCGGGCCGCCGCGCTTCTTCGGGCGGGAGCTCGCGGCGGCCGTGCGGCGCGGCGAGGTGGACGAGCGCGCGCTCGACGAGAAGGCGCGGCGCCTGCTGCGCCTCCTCGCGCGGACGGGCGCGCTCGACGAGCCCGCCGAGCCGGAGCCCGAGCAGGCGCTCGACCGCGTCGAGCACCGCTCGCTCGCGCGGCGCGTGGCGAGCGAGGCGTGCGTGCTGCTGCGCAACGAGGACGGCGTGCTGCCGCTCCGTCGCGAGGGCCTGCGCCGGCTCGCCGTGATCGGCCCGAACGCGCGGCGCACCACGATCCAGGGCGGCGGCAGCGCGCGCGTCTCGCCCCACTACCAGACGAACGTGCTGGAGGCGCTGCGCGCGGCGCTCGGGAGCGCGGTCGAGGTCGTCTTCGCCGAGGGCTGCACGAACTTCCGGCGCCTGCCCGTGTTCGAGGAAGTGGCCCTCGAGCTCGCGACCTTCGCGAGCCCCGATCTCACCGGTGCGCCGCTCACGGTGCGCTCGGTGCGGCGGCCGGACTTCACCTGGCTCGGCTCCGACGCGCCCGTCCCGAACGGCCGGCTGTTCTCGGCGCGCCTCTCCGGCACGTGGGTGCCCGAGGTCGGTGGCGTCCACCGCTTCTCCTTGACGTGCGTCGGGCGCGCGCGCCTGCTGGTCGACGGCGCCGTGGTGGTGGACGGCTGGACGGCGCCGGAGCCCGGCGACTCGTACTTCGGCTTCGGCAACGCGGAGGTGATCGGCGAGATCGCGCTCGCCGCCGGCCGCCCCGTCGAGCTGGCGATCGAGCACGCGAAGCCGGCCCCGGGCGTGGGCGGGCTGCGCGTCGGCCATCTCGCGAGAGCAAGTGGCGACCCGGTGGCGGAGGCCGCGGCGCTCGCGCGCTCGGCCGACGCCGCGGTGGTGGTGATCGGGCTCGACGCGGAATGGGAGAGCGAGGGCGGCGACCGCGCGAGCCTCGCGCTGCCCGGCCGACAGGACGAGCTGGTCGCGGCGGTGTGCGCCGCGCAGCCGCGCACGGCAGTGGTGGTGAACGCAGGCGCGCCGGTCGCGCTGCCGTGGGCCGACGTGGCGCCGGCGATCGTGTGGGCCTGGTACGGCGGGCAGGAGGCCGGCACCGCGCTGGCCGACGTGCTGCTCGGGGTCTCCGATCCGGGCGGCCGCCTGCCGACCACGTTCCCGCGGCGGCTCGAAGACGTCGCGTGCCACGCGCGGCGCGACCCGCGCGTCTATCCGGGGCGCGACGGCAAGGTCGTCTACGCCGAGGGCGTCTTCTCGGGCTATCGCCACTTCGACGCGCAGCGCATCGCGCCCCACTTCCCGTTCGGGCACGGGCTCTCGTACGCGCGCTTCGAGTACGGGCCGCTCGCCGTGGAGCGCGCAGGCGACGGCGCCGTCGCGCGCATCGAGGTCCGCAACGCGGGCGAGCGCGCGGGGACGGAGGTGGTGCAGCTCTATCTCGCCGCCCTCGGCGGCGGCTCCGTGCCGCGTCCGCCACAGTCACTCGCCGCCTTCGCGAAGGTCGCGCTCGCGCCCGGCGAGGCGCAGACCCTCACGCTGTGCGTCGAGCCGCGCGCGTTCTCCGTCTGGGACGAGGCGCAGCGCGCCTGGCGCCGCGAGCCGGGCCTCTACGAGCTCCGCGCCGGCCGCTCCTCGCGAGCCATCCGCTCGACGGCGCGCCTCGTCATCTAGGGGACCGTCATCTAGGGGACGGTCCTTTTCCGTCACTTCCGGTTCGTGACGGAAAAGGAACGTCCCCTTCGTGACGTCAGTCGATGCGCTCGAGGAGGGTGCTGATGCCCATGCCGGCGCCGATGCACTGCGTCGCGAGGCCGTAGCGCTTGCCGGAGCGGCGCAGCTCCTTCGCGACGGTGGTCACGAGCCGCGCGCCGGTCGCGCCGAGCGGGTGGCCGATCGCGATCGAGCCGCCGTTCACGTTCACCTTCGAGAGCGGGATGCCGAGGTCCTTGCAGCTCGGGATCACCTGCGCGGCGAAGGCCTCGTTGAACTCGACGCGGTCGAGCTGGCCGGCCTCGATGCCCGCGTGCCGCAGCGCCTTCTTCGTCGACGGGATCGGCCCGAGGCCCATCACCTGCGGCTTCACGCCGCCGACGCCGATGCCGATCACGCGCGCGAGCGGCGTGAGGCCGAGCTTGCGGGCGAGCGTCTCGCTCATCAGCAGCGCGGCCGAGACGGCGTCGTTGGTCGGGCACGAGTTGCCGGCGGTGATGATGATCTCCTTGCCGCCGAAGCTGATCACGCCCTTCACCGGCTGGAGCGCGGCAAGCTTCTCCGCCGTGGTGTCGGCGCGGATGCACTCGTCCTTGTCGAACAGCACCTTCTTGCCGGTCTCGTTCTCGTTCCACTCGCCCTTCTCGTCGAAGACCGGGTCCTCGACCTCGAGCGGGATGATCTCGTCCTTGTAGATGCCGGCCGCCGTCGCGGCCGCCGCCTTGCGATGGCTCTCGGCCGAGAACGCGTCGAGCTCGGCGCGCGTCAGCCCGTAGCACTCGGCCGCGTTCTGTGCGGTCTGCACCATGGCCTGGAGCGGCGGCGAGTTCAGGATGTAGTCGGGGAACGGCACCGAGAACGTCTGCGCGTGATCGGGCGCCATCTTCTTCTGCACGTCGTTCATCTGGAACAGGCGCGGGTTCAGCTTCGTGTTGCGGTTCTGCACGCCCGTGGCGCCGCCGGTGAGCCCGCGGCCCATGCGCTCCGCGCCGAGCGCGAGGCCGCACTCGATCGTGCCGGTCTCGATCGCCATCGCGACCCGGTGGAGCGTCTCCATGCTCGAGCCGCACTGGCGGTTGCTGTTGAAGCTGCACACCTCGAGCGGCAGACCCGCGAGGCGCGCCATCACGCCGAGGCCCGTGAACTCGCCCCAGCCGCCGACGTTGCCGAGACCGGCGTCCTCGATCATCGAGTCCTTCACCTTCGGGTTGCGGTCGAGCAGCGCGCGCACGACCTGCGCGCCGGCGTCGTCGAGACGGGTGGCCACGAGCTTGCCCTTGGCGCCGCGCGCGAAGGCTGTTCTTGCGCCATCGACCAGGACGACGTTGCGAAGGGGCATGGGTTCCTCCGGTTGGGGCGAAGTGCGGCAGTCTAACGGATACTGCCGGGATGCCGAACGACCCCCATCTCCTCGCCAGCCTCGAGCAGGTTCGCGCCATCATCGGCCCGGAAGTGCCGGCGATCAAAGCCAAGTTCTTCCCGGCGCTCGAAGAGAACGCGAGCCACTTCATCCGCCATTCGCCCCTGCTCCTGCTCTCCACCGTCGACCGCGCAGGACACCCCGACGTGTCGCCCAAGGGCGACGGGCCCGGCTTCGTCGCGATCGAGGACGAGCGCACGCTGCTGATCCCCGAGCGCAAGGGGAACAAGCTGATCCAGGGGCTCCAGAACATCCTCGCCACCGGCCGCGTCGCGCTCGTGTTCCTGGTGCCCGGCACCGAGGAGACGCTGCGCGTGCACGGCCGCGCGGAGCTGACGGCCGACCCGGCGCTGCTCGCGCGGCTCGAGGAGCGCGGCCAGCCGGCGCTGCTCGCGATCCGCGTGCACGTCGAGCAGGTGTTCTTCCACTGCGCGAAGGCGTTCAAGCGCTCGAAGCTCTGGCAGCCCGACACCTGGCCGGCGAAGCTCCGCATCTCGTTCGGCGCGATGCTCGCGAAGAAGCTCGGCGCCGGCGCCGACGCGGCCCAGAAGATCGACGCGGCGGTGGAGGAGGACTACCGCACGGGGCTCTGAGAACGGCCCCGTCTAGTCTTCCCCGAAGAAGCGCCGCCGCGCCGCCTCGTCGCAAGGCGAATCGGGACCGCGGGCCACGATGTCGGGGATGCGGCCCGCCTCCGTGAACGCGCGCGCGAAGATGCGGCCGCGCCGCGCGTCCGCCTCGGGGCCGACGTCGAAGAAGCCTCGGGAGAGCCAGCTCTCGAGCGTGTGGAGGCGGCCGTAGTAGCGGTCGTGCTCCTCGGCATAGGCGTGCGCGGCGGCGTCCCAGTCGTCGCTCGCGAGCAGCCGCTCCGACAGCGTGCGCACGTCGCGCAGCGTGAGCGAGAGCCCGCAGCCCCAGGTCGGGTCGCTACACGCCGCGGCGTCACCCAGCAGCACGAGGCCGTCGCGAGCCGGATGCGGCACGTACGCGTCCGCGCCCGAGAAGGCCGCGAGCGGGCCGACGGGCGTCGCGTTCTCGAGCCACTGCGTGGGCACGTTCGCGGCGTCGCAGGCCGCCAGGAACGCGGGGATGCGCCCGCGCCCCGAGAGCCGGCCGTGATCCCCCTTCGCCTGGAAGGCGACGTACGCGCGCAGGCGCTGGCGGCCCTGCGGGAAGAAGAGCGCCTGCTCGCCGACTGCGAAGTTCCAGAAGATCGAGCTGGTGTCGTCGGGGCCGCTGTACCCGTCGAGCAGCAGGCCCGCGAGCGCGAGCTTCTCGGCGTCGCGCTCGACGCGGAAGCCGCCCCAGCCGCGCAGCTTGGACTCCCGTCCGTCGGCGCCCACCACGAGCCGCGCGGCGAAGCTCGCTTCGCTGCCGTCTTCGCGCCGCACCGTGACCGCAGGCTGCGCGCCCGCGGTCACGCTCACTGCCGTGACGCTCGCCGGCCGCAGCACCTCGGCCCCGGACGCGCGCGCGGCCTCGAGCACCGCCTCCTGCATCGCCGGATGCGAGAGACAGAGCGGCGCGAGGCCGTCCGGATTCGCTTGCCGCACGTCGTTGCGGAGGCCGGGCAGGCTCCCCACCCACGTGGTGAGCCACGGCACCTCGCGCGCGCCCGCCGCGAGCAGCGTCTCGACCAGGCCGAGCGTGCGGGCCTCGGCGACGCCCCACGCCTCGAGGTACTCGCCGCGCACGCGATCGCGAAAGCGCGCCTCGCGCTCGACCACGAGCACGCGCCGGCCCGCCTGCGCGAGCGCGCGCCCGAGCGCGGCGCCCGCGAGCCCGCCGCCCACGCAGATCGCGTCGTACGTCACGGCGCGAGTATCTCGCGGCCGCTGGCCCGCCGCACTACGCTGCCACGGTCACGCGAGCGCGGAGAGAGCCATGCCCCAGCTGCCCTTCGAGATCTTCGACGGCGACAACCACTATTACGAGGCGGAGGACGCGTTCACGCGCCACCTCGACCGCAAGATGCGGCGGCGCTGCATGGACTGGGCGGTGCTGCGCGGCCGCAAGGAGCTGCTCGTCGCGGGCACGGTGAATCGCTTCATCCCGAACCCCACCTTCGACCCCGTCGCGAAGCCCGGCTGCCTCGACGACTACTACCAGGGCAAGAACAAGGCGGGCTCGTCGATCCGCGACGCGTTCGGCGAGCTCGAGCCGATCCACCCCGAGTATCGGAACCGAGAGGCACGGATCGCCGTGATGAACCAGCAGCGCATGCAAGGCGCGTTCTTCTTCCCGACGCTCGGCGTCGGCATGGAGGAGGCGCTCATCGAGGACACCGAGGCGGTGGTGGCGGCGTTCCGCGCCTTCAACCGCTGGCTCCACGACGACTGGGGCTTCGCCTACCAGGAGCGCATCTTCGCCACGCCCTACGTGACGCTGGTGGATCTCGAGAGCGCCATCGACGAGCTCGAGTGGGCGCTCGAGCGCGACGCGCGCTTGATCGTGATGCGCCCGGCGCCGGTGCGCGTGCCCGGCAAGAGCCGCTCGCTCGCCGACCCGTACTTCGATCCGTTCTGGGCGCGCGTGAACGAATCCGGCATCACCGTCGCCTTCCACGGCGGCGACTCGGGCTACGGCCGCTACTTCGCGGACTGGGGCGAGGGCGGCGACGTCGAATCGTTCAAGGGCTCGGCGTGGAAGGCCACCGTGGCCGGCAACCGCGCGCCCTTCGACGCGATGGCCGCGCTCGTCTGCCACGGCCTGTTCCACCGCTTCCCGCGCATCCGCGCCTGCTCGATCGAGATGGGCTCGAACTGGGTGCCGTGGCTCGTGCAGAGCCTGAAGCGCGCCTACGGCATCAGCCCGAAGGACTTCCCGGGCGGCGACCCGGTCGAGACCTTCCGCCGCCACGTCTGGATCTCGCCTTTCCACGAAGACGACGTGAAGCTGCTGAAGGAGCTGCTCGGCGCGGACCGCCTCGTGATGGGCTCGGACTGGCCGCACGCCGAGGGGCTCCGCGATCCGACCGACTACGTGCGCGAGCTGTCGGCCTTCACGCCGGCCGAGCAGAAGCTCGTGATGCACGACAACGCGCAGCTCCTGTCGCGGCGTCTGAGCTAGCGCCCAGGCGCTGCTCCGGCCATGGCCGTGCCGTTCTGGGCCTCTTCGATCGAGGCGAATCTCGCCGAGCTCGGCACCCGCACCGATGGCTTGACCCAGGTCGAGGCCGACCGGCGCCTGCTGCAGTTCGGTCCCAACCGCACCTCCGACACCCGCACGCTGACTCCGCTCGGGCTCCTGCTGAACCAGTTCCGGAGCCCGCTGGTCATCCTCCTGCTGTTCGCGATGACGCTCTCGCTCTTCCTGGGCGAGACGACGGACGGCGTGATCGTCCTCGCGATCGTGCTCGGCAGCGCCCTGCTCGGCTTCTGGCAGGAGTATCGGGCGAGCAATGCCGTCGCCAGGCTGCTGGCGGTCATCCAGACGACGGTGAGGGTCCTTCGCGACGGCCACGAGATCGAGCTGCCGCAGGACGCTCTCGTGCCGGGGGACGTGATCGTTCTCGCGGCGGGCGCGGCCGTCCCGGCCGACTGCCGCATCCTCCGTTCCACCGACCTCTTCGTGGACGAATCCACGCTGACCGGAGAGAGCTACCCCGCCGAGAAGAGCGTGGGCGACCTCCCCGACGATACGCCGCTCGCGAAGCGGTCGAACGCGCTGTTCCAGGGCTCGCACGTGGTGAGCGGCACCGGCCGTGCCGTGGTCGTGCAGACCGGCGCACAGACCGTGTTCGGCGAGATCGCCGAGCAGCTCCGGCTCCGCCCGCCCGAAACCGAGTTCGAGCGCGGGCTCCGGCACTTCGGCGGAATGCTGATCCAGATCACCATGCTCCTCGTGATCGCGATCTTCGGCATCAACGTGTATCTGCACCGGCCGGTCGTGGACTCGTTCCTCTTCGCGCTCGCGCTCGCGGTCGGCCTCACTCCGGAGCTTCTCCCCGCCATCGTGAGCATCACGCTCGCGCGCGGCGCGCAACTGATGGCCGCCTCGCACGTCATCGTGCGCCGTCTCAACTCGATCGAGGACTTCGGCAGCATGAACGTGCTGTGCTCCGACAAGACCGGCACGCTCACCGAAGGCGTCGTGAAGCTCCACGCGGCCCTCGGCGTCGACGGCGACCCGAGCGACCGCGTCCTGCTGTACGCGGTGCTCAACGCCACGTTCGAGTCGGGCTTCCCCAACCCGATCGACGAAGCGCTCCGGGGTCAGCCGTGTCCGGACCTCGCGGCGTACGTCAAGGTGGACGAAGTCCCCTACGACTTCATCCGCAAGCGGCTGAGCGTGGTCGTGGAGCGCCCCTCCGCCGTCCGCCGGCGCGCACCGGCACACGATGATCACCAAGGGCGCGCTGCGGAACGTGCTCGAGGTCTGCGTCGATGCGGAGGCGCGGAGCGGCCCGGCGCCGCCCGCAGCGTGCCGATCGCCGAGGTGCGCGCCGCGCTGCAGGAGCGCTTCGAGGCCTACAGCGAGCAGGGGTATCGGGTGCTCGGCGTCGCGGTCCGGGACGTGACCGGTGATCCGATCATCAACAAGGACGACGAGCAGCAGATGACCTTCATCGGCTTCCTGCTGCTCGAGGACCCGCCGAAGGCCGACGCGCTCGCGGCCATCACCGAGCTCAGGCAGCTCGGCGTGCGAGCTGAAGATCATCACCGGGGACAACCGCCTCGTCGCCGGCAAGATCGGTCGCCAGATGGGGGTGGAGCGACCGACCGTGCTCACCGGCGAGGAGCTGCGCCGCTTGAGCGATACCGCGCTGCTGCAACGGGTGGGCGAGGTGGACATCTTCGCGGAGACGGAGCCGAACCAGAAGGAGCGGATCCTGGCGGCGCTCCGCAAGGCCGGCAACGTGGTCGGCTACCTGGGCGACGGGATCAACGACGCGAGCGCGCTCCATACGGCAGACGTGGGGATCTCGGTGGAGAGCGCGGTGGACGTCGCCAAGGAGGCGGCCGACATCGTGCTGCTGCAGCGGGACCTGGGCGTCCTCGCGCGCGGCGTCCGGATGGGCCGGCAGACGTTCGCCAACACGCTCAAGTACGTCTTCATCACGACCAGCGCGAACTTCGGCAACATGGTGAGCATGGCGGGCGTGTCGCTCTTCCTTCCGTTCCTGCCGCTCCTGCCGAAGCAGATCCTGCTCAACAACTTCCTGTCCGACGTTCCCTCGATGACCATTGCCACCGACCGCGTGGACCGCGAGCAGGTCGAACGGCCGCGGCGGTGGGACATCCGATTCATCCGGAACTTCATGCTGGTGTTCGGCCTGGTGAGCTCCGTGTTCGACTTCCTGACGTTCGGCGCGCTGCTCTATCTGGCTGCGGGCGACGGAGCGACAGTTCCAGACCGGCTGGTTCATCGAGTCGCTCATGACGGAGCTGTTCATCGTGCTGGTCATCCGCACCCGGAGGCCGTTCTTCCGGAGCCGGCCCGGCACGCTGCTGCTCGTCGCCACGCTCCTCGTGGCGGGCACGACGATCTTTCTGCCCTACACGCCGCTCGGCG
The DNA here is from genome assembly GCA_963716895.1 of uncultured delta proteobacterium. Classification (GTDB taxonomy): domain Bacteria; phylum Myxococcota_A; class UBA9160; order UBA9160; family UBA6930; genus JBFIYM01. Next base: position 406,025 of record CAVQUJ010000005.1, on the reverse strand, counting down.
CGCTGTTCGGATTCGTGCCGCTGCCGGTGGGCTTCGTCCTACTGCTGCTCGCGATCACCGGGGCCTACCTGCTGGCGAGCGAGCTGGTGAAGGGGTGGTTCTTCCGGCGCTTCGCCTAGCTCCAGGTGGATCTCATGAACTCGGACGAATCGCGTTGGGCGCTGATGAAACCGCGTGCGATCACCGTCGACGGCGATCGGGTCGTCTATCGAGCCGCCGGCAAGGGGCCGGTGCTGCTGCTCGTGCACGGCATGGCCGGTAGCTCGGTGACGTGGAGGCACGTCATGCCGGCGCTGGCCAAGCGGTTCACGGTCCTGGCCCCCGATCTGCTCGGGCAGGGCCAGTCCGACAAACCCCGTGGCGACTACTCGCTCGGCGCCCATGCCAACACGCTGCGCGACCTGTTGGACGCGCTCGGGTACGAGCGGGCCACCGTCGTCGGCCAGTCGCTCGGGGGCGGCGTGGCCATGCAGTTTGCGTATCAGTTCCCGGAGCGCTGCGAGCGCCTGGTCCTGGTGGACAGCGGTGGGCTGGGCCGGGAGGTCACGTTCTACCTCCGGATGCTGACCGTGCCCGGATTCGAGTCGGTCTTTCCGCTCTTCTGCACGCCGCGGCTGCGAGACGCTGGAAACCTGGTCGCCACGTGGCTCGGCCGCGCGGGCGTGCGGTCCACGCCCGCCAGCCAGGAGATCTGGCGGAGCTACGCGTCGCTGGCGGACGCCGAGAGCCGCCGCGCATTCTTTCGCAGCCTGCGCGACGTGATCGACTTCAGCGGGCAGGCGGTGAGCGCCCTTGGCCGGCTGTACCGGGCAGCGCAGCTGCCGACATTGATCGTGTGGGGCGCGCAAGACCCGTTCATTCCGGTGAGCCACGCGGTCGCGGCGCACAAGGCCATCCCCGGCAGCCGCCTCGAAATCTTCGACGGGGTGGGCCACTACCCGCACTGCGAGGCCCCCGAGCGCTTCGTCGCGGTGCTCGTCGACTTCATCGCCTCCACCAAGCCCGCCCGGTTGGCGCCGCATTCGCCCCGACCGGGCAGACGAGGCGCGTCCCGGTGCCGACCCGGGGGCCGCGCCGGACTAGAGCGCATCTCGTGAATCCGGACCGAGTCGAAGACACGTGCCCGGCGACGGGAGTGATTTGTGAGATGGGCTCTAGACCCCCCTCGTGGCAGGCCTAGCGCAGCGGGGCGTCGGCGCCCTCGGCATCCGCGCCTCCAGCCGCGCGTTCGCGGTCGAGCTCGTCGAGGTCACCCTGCATCTGCTCGAGCTGCTCCGCGTCGGGAAACACGCCGGTCTCGAGCACCTTCTCCATCACGCGCTGCTCGGCGGCCGAGAGCCGCCGGCCCGCTCCCGCGCGGGGCCGCGGCGCACTGTCGAGCCGTTCCTCGGACGCGGGCTCCGCGGGGGCCGGCTTCGCGGCGGCCGCCGTCTTGCGTTCGCGGCCGAGGATCGTCGCCCCGGGCGGGACGCGTCTGGGATCGTCCACCATGCCGAACGAGCCATCCTTGTTCATGTACCGGATCAGCTCGAAGCTGCGCGGCTCGGCCGCGGGCTCGTCGATGGCGCCGGGCATCCAGCTCCGCACGGCCTCGGGGGCGCCGGGGGCCCCCACTGCGGAATCGGCCGGCCGGCTGCTGAGCGTGTTCACGAGCGCGTAGCCGCCGATGACGGCGGCGGCGCTGACGACGGCGAGCCCGAGGCGCATCACACGAACCTCCGGCGAGCTGGATCGGCCGACCGCGCGGTCGGCTCAACCCCCGCGCAGCGCCGGCAGCACCTCGCGCACGAAGCTCGCCTCGCAGGCGAGCGCCTGCGCGCGGTCGGCGCCGACCGAAGGGCCCACGATCATCAGCCGCTCGAGGCCGAGGCCGACGAGCTCGCGCAGCCTGGCCACGCAGTGCGCCGGCGGGCCGAACACGGCGAAGCGCTCGGCGAAGCCGGCATCGAGCAGCGCGGCCTGCTGGCTGCCGGTGCGCGCGTGATGGTTCATGTCGTACGCGTCGTGCACCTTGCGGAGCAGCGCCTGGTCGCCGGCCGAGGCCGGGCCCACCGGCGTGCCGTGCATGGCGGAGAAGCGCGCGAACAGCGCGAGCCCGCCCTCGCCGAGCTTGCGCGCGGCGTCGGCGCTCTCGTGCACGACCACGTTCACCCACGCGCCGAGCGAGAGGCCCGCGGGAGCGAGGCCGGCCTCCGCTCGCGCCGCGCGCGCCGTCTCGATCGCCCAGCGGAGGCGGGCCGGATCGGCGCCGACCGCGAAGGTGATGCGCTCGGCGAGCCGCGCGGCGATGCCGATCATCCGCGGGCCCGTGGCTGCCACGTCCACCGGCACCTTCGCGAGGTCGCGCGAGAGCCAGGCGAGGCGGCTCGCCTTCGGCGCGTCGGCGAGGCCGAGCGTCGCGAGGTTGGCGTCGCTCTCGAACGGAACCTCCTCGCCGCGCAGGTAGCCCTGGATGCGCGCGAGCGTGCGCTCGAACACGGCGGGCGAGGCGGGCGCATAGCCGAGGTGCGCGAGCGCGGAGTCGCCGCGGCCGATGCCGAGCACGGCGCGGCCGCCCGACTCGGCGTGCACGGCCGCGATCGCGGCGGCCGTCGCCGCCGGATGGCGCGTCACGGGATTGGTGACGCCGGTGGCGAGCCCGAGCCGCGTCGTTGCCTTCGCCGCGAGTGCGAGCCCGACGTAGCAGTCCCCGGCCAGGTTCTGCGAGTCCACGAGGGCGAGGCCGTCGTAGCCGGCCTGCTCCACGGCCGCGGCGCGTCGCGCCGCGAGCCCCGGAATGCCGGCGCCGGTGGCCCAGACTTCGAGCATCCGGCCATCTTACGCCGCAACCGGCCACGAGGTGAACCGCCAGCCGATGCGGGCGGCGTGTATCCCCTCCAGCTCGGCGAGGGTTGCAGCGCCCCGGACCACGCCGCACGCATCCGGCGGCTCCCTACCTCGTCGCCGGTTGCGGCGTAACATGGCCCGGGAGGTCCTCCCATGGAGAGCTTCGTCACCGGCGCCACCGGCTTCATCGGCCGCCACCTCGTCCCCCACCTGCTGGCGCGCGGCGAGCGCGTGCACGTGCTCGTGCGGCGCGGCTCGCTGCCGCGGCTCGAGGCGCTGCGCGCGCGCTGGGGCGACGGCGCGGAGCGCGTGCATGCGGTGATCGGCGATCTCGGAGAGCCGCGGCTCGGCGTGGCGGAGAGCGAGATCGAGCTGCTGCGCGGCCGCATCGACCACTTCTTCCACCTGGCCGCGCTCTACGACATGGAGGCCGACGAGGGCAGCCTGCGCGACGCGAACGTGGCCGGCACGCGCCACGCCATCGAGCTGGCCGAGGCGCTCGAGGCGGGCTGCGTGCACCACGTCAGCTCGATCGCTGCGGCCGGCCGCTATCGCGGCACCTTCCGCGAGGACATGTTCGACGAGGCCGTGGGCCTCGACGATCCGTACTTCGCCACCAAGCACGAGTCGGAGGGGCTCGTGCGCACGGCATGCGCCCGGCCGTGGCGCGTGTACCGGCCGGGCATCGTCGTCGGCCACAGCCTCACCGGCGAGATCGACAAGATCGACGGGCCCTACTACTTCTTCAAATTGCTGCGGCGGATGCGCACGATCCCGTCGTGGCTGCCGCTCGTCGGCATCGAAGGCGGCCTGATGCCGCTGGTGCCGGTGGACTTCGTGGCGCGCGCGCTCGACGTGCTCGCGCACGAGCCGAATCTCGACGGGCGCTGCTTCCATCTCGTGGATCCGCGTGCGAAGAGCACCGGCGAGGTGCTGAACCTGTTCGCACGGGCGGCCGGCGCGCCGCGCTTCGGCATGAAGCTCGACCAGCGCACGACCGGGCTGCTCACCGCGCCGCTGCGCGGCGCGCTGCGCCTGCTGCCGGGCGCACAGCGGCTCACCGACCTCGCGCTCGCGGAGCTCGGCATCCCGCCGCGCATCCTCGCGTACGTGGACCCGCCGCGCTTCGACTGCCGGCAGGCCAAGGCGGTGCTCGACCGGCACGGCGTCACGGTGCCCGAGCTCGAGAGCTACGCCGCTCGCCTCTACGAATACTGGGAGCGCCACCTCGACCCGGGCGCCGCGGATCATGCGCTCGCGCGCGCGATCGGCGGCAAGCGCGTGCTGATCACGGGCGCGTCGTCTGGTATCGGGCGGGCGACGGCGCTGCGGGCGGCCGCGGCGGGCGCCGAGGTGCTGCTGGTGGCGCGCTCGGCGGAGAAGCTCGGCGAGGTGCAGCGCGAGATCGAGCGCGCGGGCGGCGTCGCGCGCGTGTTCACGGCGGACATCTCCGACCTCGCGAGCTGCGACGCGTTGGTGAAGGAGGTGCTGAACGCGCACGGCGGCATCGACGTGCTGGTGAACAACGCCGGGCGCTCGATCCGGCGCTCGCTCGCGCTCTCGCAGGAGCGCTTCCACGACTACCAGCGCACCATGCAGCTCAACTACTTCGGCGCGCTGAAGCTCGTGTTCGGCTTCCTGCCGGCGATGCGCGCGCAGCGCTCCGGGCACATCGTGAACGTGTCGTCGATCGGGGTGCAGGCGCATCCGCCGCGCTTCTCGGCGTACGTGGCGTCGAAGGCGGCGCTCGACGCGTTCTCGCGCGTGGCGGCGTCGGAGCTGCTCGACGACGGGGTGCACATCACCACCGTCTACATGCCGCTGGTGCGGACGGAGATGATCGCGCCGACCTCGATCTACAAGGCGTTCCCGACGCTCTCGTCGAACGAGGCGGCGGACCTCTTGTGCGAGGCGTTCGTCGAGCGCGGCAAGCGCGTGGCGACGCCGCTCGGCGTGCTCGGCGAGCTGGCCTACGCGGCGGCGCCGCAGCTCGTGGACCAGCTGCTCGCGCAGGCGTACAAGCTCTTCCCCGACTCGGCCGCCGCGCGCGGCAAGGGCGCAGAGAAGGGCCCGCAGGAAGAGCCCGCGCTCTCCTCGAAGGCCGTCGCCTTCGCCCACCTCGTCCCCGGCGTCCACTGGTAACGAAGGGGACGTCAGACGAAGCGGTCGTCGACGTGGGCGATCGCTTCGGGGGAGAGCTCCTTCCAGGGCGGGACCGGCGCGAGCAGCTTCGGGAGGACGCGCGCGGTGTCGGCGAACTCCTGCTCGCCGTGCGCGGCCGCGCTGCTCGAGACGCTTGTCGCTCGGGAACACGTCCAGGAAGTTCGGCGCGCGCGAGAAGTTCACGTGCAGGTCCCAGAACGCGCGGTCGCGGTCGGCCGTCGCCGACGCCACGCGCAGCAGCGGCAGCAGCAGCGCGTTCGAGCCGCGCGGCTTCGCGATCGCGTCGAGCGCGAGGATCGTCACGTGGCGCGTGCCGATGCGCCCCGCCTCGATCGCCTCCCACGCGTAGCGCGCCGGGATCAGCGTCGAGAGCGCGCCGTCCACCAGGCCCGAGAGCGAGTGGCGCGCGAACAGCGCGTCGAGGATGCGCGCGCCGTCGGCGTCGTCCGGCGCGCAGGTCGTACGAGAGCACGCCCGGGGATCGCGGCGCTGAAGCCGGCGGCGTCGAGCGCGGCGAGCCGCCGCGTCTCGGGATCGGCGCCGAGGAACACCGGCACCAGCACCTGCCGGCTCATCGCGAGCGAGACGAGCGGGCCCACCAGCCGCGCGAGCGTCGCCGGCGGCAGCTTCTCGAGCGCGCCGGCGCTGTGCACCTCGAGGTCGATCATGTTCGCGTACGAGTCGCTCGGCTCCGAGAGCGCGCCGGGGCCGAGCCCGGTCGCGAGCACGTCCGTCGGGATCGGCAGATCGCCGAGGCTCAGCTGGCGCCCGTCCACGCTCGAACAGCTCGCCGAGCGCGCTGCGCAGGTCGAGGCGCAGCGCGCCGGGCAGCCCGTAGCGCGGGCGCGTCGGCGCGCGGAAGGCGCCGCGCTCGCGCAGCCGGCGGATCTCGCCGAGCAGCTCCGCCAGCTCGAAGCCCGCCGTGCGCCCGCGGATCACCGCGAGAATCGAGCCGACGCTGCAGCCCGCGAGGTAGCTCGGCCGCGAGCCCGAGCTGCTCGAGCCGCGCGAGCGCGCCGAGGAAGACGTAGCCCGAGCCCGCCGCGCCGCCGAGCACGAGCGCGAGGCGCTTGTTCGAGAGCTCCGCGTCGAGCGCGATCTCGCTCGCTGAGCCCCGCCTCGAAGATCCGCCGCCGCGCCTCGGCCGACGAGCGTCACCACCTTCGGCAGGCGCGCGGCGAGCCGCTTCGCGTCGATCTGCGTGGGCTCCGTCGGCAGCACCGGCGCGAGCAGCTGGAGCAGCCGCAGGCGCAGCGAGCCGATGCGATCCACCAGCTCGTCGGGCGCGCCGCCGAGCGACGAGAGCTGCGCGAGGCGCAGCGCATGGCGCAGCAGCGCGAGCTCGCGCGCGGGCAGGAAGCGCGGCTCGGCCGCCAGCCGGCGCGCGAGCGCGAGCTCGCCGCGGCGGAAGGGGCGGAACTCGTCGAGGAAGATCCGCGCGTCCACGGCACCCAGTCTAGTCTGCCGGCGTGGGGATTTTGTCCTTTTCCGCTCTCGGGCGAGCCGGCATACTGCGCCCGATGCAGCTCCGGGGCTGGGCGCTCACGAGGTGGATCAGCGTCGCGCTCGTCGCGATGACGGCCGTGGTGTTGGCGGTGGCCGGCACCGGCGAGGACGGCGTGCGGATGCTGATCCGCGCCACCGCCCGCAGCTCCGCCCTGCTCTTCCTGATCGCCTTCCTCGCGCGGCCCGCTGCGCCAGCTCTGGCGCACGGACGCCACCGCCTACGCGCTCAAGAACCGCCGCTACTTCGGCGTGTCGATGGCCGTCTCCCATCTCATCCACGGCTGCGCGATCGTCTCGCTGTTCACGGCCTTCCCGGGCGCCTATCAGACGAACGCCATCACCCTCGCGGGCGGCGGGCTCGGCTTCGTGTTCATCGCGCTGATGGCCGCCACCTCGTCCGACGCCGCCTTCCAGAAGCTCGGCCGCGCGCGCTGGACGCTGCTCCACCGCACCGGCATCTGGTACCTGTGGTTCATCTTCGCGTTCACGTTCGTCCCCGACCCGAGCCGCGGCTGGGACGCGCTGCACGCGGGCTTCGTCAGCGCCTTCGTCGCCGCTCCGCTCGTACGCGCCGCGGCGTGGATGAAGACGCGCCGCAGGGTTCAGGCGACCGCGTAGCCGCCGTCCACGCACAGCGTGTGGCCGGTGACGAAGCTCGCCGCGGCGCTCGCGAGATACAGCACGGCCGGCGCCACGTCCTCGGGCGTGCCCCAGCGCCCGAGCGGCGTGCGTTCGAGCTGCGGCTTCTCGAGCGCCTCGATGCCCTTCATCACCTTCGTCATGTTCGAGAGGATCAGCCCCGGCGCCACCGCGTTCACGCGGATGTGATGCTTCGCCCACGCCACCGCGAGGTTCTTCGTCAGCTGCACCACGCCGGCCTTCGCCGCCCCGTAGCCCGGCACGATCGGCACCGCGAAGAACGACGACATGCTCGCGAGATTCACGATCGAGGCGCCGCCCTCGAGCGCGCTCTGCGCCAGCAGCTTCTTGCACGCCGTCGCGAGGCGGAACGCGCTCGACAGGTTGAGGCGCAGCGCGTCCTCGAACACGTCCGGGATCCCACTCGCTCGGCTGCACGGTGTTGGCGCCCGCGTTGTTGACGAGCACGTCGAGCCCGTCGAGCCCGGCCGCCAGCTCCTTGATCGCCGCGCCGTCGCGCACGTCGAGTGCGCGGTACGCGAACGCCGACAGGTCGTGGTCGTAGTCCGCGGCCGCCGCGCGCGTCCCGGTGATCGTGACGCGCGCCCCCGCCGCCGCGAACGCGCGCGCGATGCCGAGCCCGATGCCGTTCGAGCCGCCCGTCACGAGCACGCGCGCGCCGGTGAAGTCGAAGCGGAGCTGGTTCATGAGCGTGGTAGCCTCGCGCGTCGCAGGAGGTTCCGATGGACGCGGCCACGCTAGCCGAGATCGAGGCCATCAAGCAGCTGAAGGCGCGCTACTTCCGGCTGCTCGACACCAAGCAGTGGGATGCGTGGCGCGAGGTCTTCAGCGACGACTTCACCGGCGACGTGGACGGCGGCAGCGTCCACGCGCCGGTCCACTTCGCGAGCCCCGAGGAGCTGGTCGCGAGCAACCGCAAGATCCTCGCCACCGCGACCACCGTGCACCATGGCCACATGCCCGAGATCACGATCACCGGCGCCGACACCGCCACCGGCATCTGGGCGATGATGGACATCGTGAAGCTCGGCGCCGGCTTCCGCGGCTACGGGCACTACCACGAGGAGTACCGCAAGCAGGCGGGCCGCTGGCGCATCCGCCGGCTGAAGCTCACGCGGCTCACGGTGATCCCGCTGTGACGGCGCGCATCGAATCAAAGGAGCCTCCGATGGGCCGCTACGCGAACGCCTTCGGGCCGCATCGCCCCGACGCGACCTACGTCCCGCACGCCTTCCCCGAGCAGACGTGCGACACCGGCGAGGTCGCGCTGAACTACGCCGTCGCCGGCGACGCGCGCAAGCCCGCGCTGCTCCTGATTCCCGGGCCAGACCGAATCGTGGTGGGGCTACGAGCAGGCGCTGCCGCTGCTCGCCGAGCACTTCCAGGCGTTCGCCGTCGATCTGCGCGGTCAGGGTCGCTCCACGCGCACGCCGGGCCGCTACACGCTCGACAACATGGGCAACGATCTCGTGCGCTTCATCGACCGCGCGATCGGCCGCCCGGTCGTCGTCAGCGGGCTGTCCTCGGGCGGCGTGCTCTCGGCCTGGCTCTCGGCCTACGCCAAGCCGGGTCAGATTCGCGGCGCCCTCTACGAAGATCCGCCGCTGTTCGCCTCCGAGGTCCACACCGCCTGCGGTCACGTCGATCCGTCAGGCCATCGGCCCGATGTTCGCGCTCTGGAGCAAGTACCTCGGCGACCAGTGGAGCGTCGGCGACTGGGACGGCATGGTCGCGGCCGCGCCGCGCGAGCTGCCCGCGTGGATCGCCGCGATCTTCTCGGCGCCGGTCGGATCGGAGCCGCCGCAGAACCTCAAGGAGTACGACCCCGAGTGGGGCCGCGCCTTCTGGACCGGCACCGTCGCGGCGAGCTGCGACCACGCGCGGATGCTGGCGAGCGTGAAGGTGCCCGTGCTGCTGACGCACCACTTCCGCCGGATCGACGAGGCGAGCGGCACGCTGATGGGCGCGATCTCGGACCTGCAGGCCGCGCGCGCGCGCGAGCTCGTCACCGCCGCCGGCCAGCCGTTCGAGCTCGAGTCCTTCCCGACGATGGGCCACTCGATGCACGGCCAGGATCCGCGGCTCTTCACCGACACCCTCGCCAAGTGGGCGGCGAGGCTGCCCTAGCTGTCAGCTCCAAGAGCGTTCGTCACCGTCGAGACCAAGAAGCCGCTGGAGACCGGTCCCTGCTCCGGCGCTGAGAATCGGGTTATGCGCCTACGCAGGGACCGGTCTCCAGCGGCGGGATCTCGGCCTGATCTCGAAGAAGGGAGCACGGCTAGCGGCAACGTGGGCCGGCGGAGCCCCCGCTCTGCGGAGGCGCATAACCCGATTCTCAGCGCCGGAGCAGAGTGGGGGCTCCGCCGGCCCAGGCTCCCGGCTCCGTTGACGAACGCCGTTGGAGCTGACGCCTAGCCCGGCTGCGGCGATTCGAGCAGCTCGATCAGCACGCCATCGCGCGAGCGGTGCTCGCAGTAGGCCCACTTGTACGGGCCGATCGCGTGCGACCAGATCGAGACGAAGCCTTCGGCTTCGAGCGACGCGACGGTCGCGGCGAGGTCGCGCACCGGGTAGCGCACGTGGTGGATGCCCTCGCGGCCGGCGGCGAGGAACTCGCTGTGCGGCGAGGAGCCGCTCACCACCGAGATGAACTCCATCTCGAGGCCGTCCGCGTGGCCGAAGGCGAGCCGGAGGTGCACGTCGGTCGGCTCGCCGCGGTAGAGGACGCCCGTGAGCGGCGACTCCGCCCGCTTCCACGGCCCGAACAGCGGCTCGTAGCGCGCGCACGCGGTGTCGAGGTCGGGCACCACGAAGCCCACCTGGTCGATCGCGCCGAGCTTCACGCCGCGCCTCCGAGCGCGCGCTCGAGCTTGCCGATCTCCTTCTCGAGCCACTTCACTTCCCAGAAGTTCGTGGCGCGCGCGCGCAGTGTGCGGTGCGCGGCGAGGCTCGCGGCCAGGGCGGCCGGATGCTTCGGCTCCGCCGCGAGCGCGGCCTCGGCGAGGTGCAGCGCCTCGAGCGGCGCGCTCTCGGCCTTCTTCTGCGCGGCCTCCGCCACCGGCCCCGCCCCGCCGGCCAGCGCCACCAGCTCCGGCGACGCGCTCCAGTACGGCACCGCGTACAGCTCCGTCGTCGAGCGGCCGTGGAACCAGCCCTGGTACATCTCCCAGATCGCGCGCGCAGACCAGGCCACCTTGCCGTAGCCCTCGCCCACCTCGAGCTCGGGCGGGAGCCGCACCTCGCTGAGCATCTGCCAGACGTCCTTGCCCGCGTTCATCGCCGCCACCACCGCGTCGTGCACGTGCAGCACCGCGCCGCGCATGCGGAGGAGCTCCGCGCGGATCACGTCGCGGCCCACCACCGGGCCGTGGTGGCCGGTGAGGAGCAGCTCCGCGTCGAGCTCGAGCAGCACGTCGAGCGTCGCGACGTACTTGAGCGCGTCGCGGTAGCGGTCGCCGCGGATCGTCACCAGGTTGGGGAAGTGCCCGAACAGCGCGCCGAACACGTTGCCCGTGAAGCAGATCTTGTGCTGCGGCAGCCACACCAGCAGCGAGTCCTCGGTCTCCGCGCCGTCGACGCCGATCAGCTCGAAGCGGAGGCCGCCCAGCTCGAACGCGAAGCGGCCCTCGAACAGCACGTCGGGCGTCGGGCGCGACTGCACGGGCGGCGCGCCGCCCTGCGCAGCCTTGCTGCCCGCCCGGATGCTGTCCGCGAACGCGAACATGCTGCGCCGCGCGCGGAACGGCGCGAGCCGCGCGTCGTAGGCCTGATGCGACGGGTTGCCCGCGTGCGCCACCAGCTGCGTGCCGGGCTCGCGGAACCGGTCGACGCCGCCCACGTGGTCCACGTGGCCCTGCGTCAGCACGATGTACCGCACCGGGCTCGCGTCGATCGAGTCGAACCACTCCTTGTGCACCGGCGCCTCGAAGCCCATGCCGGTGTTGATCACGACGCGGCCCTCGCTCGTCGTGACGAGGTAGACGTTCGAGTTGCTCTCGGACAGCCAGATGAAGTCGTTCACCCGCTGCCGGCGGACCTCCGTGGCGGGCCGGATCGCGAAGGCATCCGGGCGCGAGCGGAAGAGCGGTTCGGGCATGCGCGGCAGTCTACAGCGGCGCCGGCGTGGGCAACCCCCCGCGCGCACGGTGCTATGCATCCCACATCCCCCTCGTCGCCTGTCACGACTGCGATCTGCTGTGCCGGCTCGGCGACTTGCCCGAAGGCGCCACGGCAACCTGCACGCGCTGCGGCGGCCTGCTCCGCCGGCGCCGCAAGAAGTCGATCGAGCGCACGCTCGCGCTGACGATGGCCGCGAGCGTGCTCTTCGTCGTCGCGAACCTCTTCCCGTTCCTGTCGTTCGACATGAAGGGGCGCACCACGCAGACGACGCTCGTGACGGGCGTCGTCGACCTGTGGAAGCAGGGCGTGCCGGAGATCTCCGTGCTCGTCGGCCTTCACCGCCGTGTTCGCGCCCTTCGTGCAGCTCGCGCTGCTGCTCTACGTGCTGCTGCCGGTGCACCTCGGCCGCGTGCCCTGGCTGATGCGGCCCATGTTCCGGCTCCTCCGCCGCATCGAGCCCTGGAGCATGATGGAGGTGTTCATGGTCGGGATCCTCGTCGCCGTCACCAAGCTGGTGGACATGGCGACCGTGCTGCCCGGCCTCGCGCTCTGGGCGTTCGCGGGGCTGATCGTGGTGCTCACGGGCGCGGTGTCCTCGCTCGATCCCGAAGCGGTGTGGGAGCGGCTCGAGGTGCGGCGATGAAGACGGCGCTCGCCGCGGCATGCACGCCCTGCCACGACTGCGGCCTCCTGTGCCGGCTCCCCGCACACGCGCACGGCGCGCTCTGCCCGCGCTGCGAGGCGCCCGCTGCACGCGCGCAAGCCGCGCAGCCTCGAGCGCACGTGGGCGTTCGTGGAGCGCCGCCGCGCTCTGCTACCTGCCGGCGAACCTGCTGCCGATCATGAAGATCACCTCGCTCGGCCGCGCGCAGGCCGACACGATCATGAGCGGCGTCGTCTACCTGCTGCTGCACGGCATGTGGCCGCTCGCGGTGGTGGTGTTCACCGCGAGCGTGTTCGTGCCGGTGCTGAAGCTCGCGATCCTCCTCACCCTGCTCCTCTCGGTGCACCGCCGCTCGAGCTGGCGGCCCGGTGGATCGCACGCGCCTCTACCGGCTCACCGAGCTGATCGGGCGCTGGTCGATGGTGGACATCTTCGTGGTCACGATCCTGGTCGCGCTCGTGCGGCTCGGGAACCTGGCCACGGTCGAGGCCCAGACGGGCGCCGTGTTCTTCGGCTCCGTGGTGGTGCTCACCATGCTCGCCGCCGAGTCGTTCGACCCGCGCCTGATCTGGGACAACAGCGAAGCGAGGAAGACATGAGCTCGGAACAACCCGACGACCTCGACGCAGTCGAGGCGATGGTCTCGACGCGCCGCCGCCCCTCGATCGTGTGGCTGATTCCGATCGTCGCCGCGGTGGTGGGCGCGCTTCGTCGCGTGGCGCACCTTCTCGGAGCGCGGCCCGGCGATCGAGATCGCGTTCGAGACTGCCGAGGGCCTCGAAGCCGGCAAGACGCAGATCAAGTACAAGGACGTCGAGATCGGCGTGGTGGAGGAGATCCACCTGCGCGAGGACCTCTCCGGCGTGCACTGCACCGCGCGCATGGTGAAGGGCTTCGCGCCCTTCCTGAAGGAGGGGACGCGCTTCTGGGTGGCGCGCGCACGCGTTCGCGGGCGGCCAGGTCTCGGGGCTCGAGCACGATCCTGTCGGGCGCGTACATCGGCGTCGATCCGGTGCGCGAGGGCAAGAGCGCGCGCGAGTTCACCGGGCTCGAGGTGCCGCCGATCGTGACGACGGACCAGCCCGGGCGGCGCTTCGTGCTGCACTCGCACCGCGCGGGCAGCGTGGACGTCGGCACGCCGGTCTACTTCCGCAAGATCCGCGTGGGCGAGGTGATCTCCTCGGAGCTCGACGCGTCGGGCGACTTCATCTCGATCCAGGTCTTCATCCACGCCCCGAACGACGTGCGGGTGTCGGCGGACTCGCGCTTCTGGAACGCGAGCGGCATCGACGTGTCGGTGAGTGCGACCGGCGTCAACGTGAACCTCGAATCGCTCTCGAGCCTGCTGATCGGCGGTATCGCCTTCGATACGCCCGACGACGCGGCGACGCCCGCCGCGGAAGGCGCGCTCTTCACGCTCTACGAGAGCGAGGCCGCCACGCGGCGCGAGGTGTACTCGATCAAGTCGAGCTACGTGGCGTACTTCGATCAGTCGGTGCGCGGGCTCTCGGTGGGTGCGCCGGTCGAGTTCCGCGGCATCCAGATCGGCGAGGTGCGCGACGTGAAGCTCGAGTTCGAGCCCGACGACCGGCCAGTTCCGCATCCCGGTGCGCTTCGAGATCGAGCCCGAGCGCATCATGAACCTCAAGGGCGTGGACCCGTCGTCGCGTCGCGAGCGGCTCGGTGAGCTCGTGAAGCGCGGTCTGCGCGCGCAGCTCGAGAGCGGCAACCTGCTGACGGGCCAGCTCATCGTGCAGCTCGACTTCCACAAGAACGCGAAGCCGGCCGAGATCGTCTGGAGCGAGCCCAACCCGGTGTTCCCGACCGTCCCGGCGCCGCTCGAGGAGATCACCGCGAGCGTGCAGAATCTGGTGAAGCGCCTCGAGAACCTGCCGCTCAACGAGGTGGTCGCGTCGATGAACGGCACGCTCCAGGCGGCGCAGGCCGCGCTCGTGCAGGCGCAGCAGACGCTCGCCACGGCGAGCAATCTCGTCGGCCCCGACTCGCCCGTGAACAGCGAGCTGCGGCGCGCGCTGCTCGAGCTCTCCGACGCCGCGCGCTCGGTGGGCCTCGCCGCGGACCAGATCCAACAGCAGCCCGACTCGCTGATCTTCGGGCGGGAGGAAAACAAGTGAGGCAGGTGGCGCTCGCCGGGGCGCTGAGGCAGGTGGCGCTCGCCGGGGCGCTGGCGCTCGCGGGGCTCGCACTGGGCTGTCTCGGCGGCACGAAGGCCGAGCCCGAGTTCTTCACGCTGAGCCCAGCCGCCGGCCCGAGCACGACGCCGCTCGCGGCGCGGCCCGAGCTCGGCCTCGTGCTCGGGCAGCTCGAGCTGCCGCGCTATCTCGACCGCGCCGAGCTGGTGACGCGCAGCGGGCCGCATCAGCTGAAGGTCTGGAGCGGCGTGCGCTGGGGCGGCTCGCTGCGGAGCGACATCCAGCGCGTCGTGGCGAACGATCTCGCGCAGCTGCTCGGCACCGCGCGCGTGGTCGTCTATCCCGTCGAGGCGCGCTTCCCCGTCACCTACCGCGTGCTGCTCGAGCTGCTCGAGTTCGGCGGACCGGAGGGCGGGCCGGTGACGCTGCGCGCGCGCTGGACCATCGCCGCCGGCGGCGACGGCCGCGCGCTCGCCGTCGGCGAATCCAACGTCGAGCAGGCCTCGGCCGCGCCCGGCTGGGGAGCCTACGTCGCCGCCCACAGCGCCGCGCTCGGCGTCGTCACGCACGAGATCGCCGAACGCATCGCGGCGCTGCCTTAGCCCACGTCCGCGAGGCGGCAGGCTTCGATCGGGCGCAGCTCGATGCCCCAGCCGAGGTGCTCGTTCAGCTGCGCGGCCGGATGCATCGACGCGAGCTGGATCGCCTCGTCGAGATCCTCGGCCTCGATGATGAAGAAGCTCCCGAGCTGCTCCTTCGTCTCCGCGTAGGGGCCGTCCATCACCACGGCCTTGCCGTCCTTCGGGCCGGATGCTGACGGAGTCGCGCGTCGCCGCGAGCGAACCGATGGCGACCAGCTTGCCGCTCTGCTCGAGCGCCCTGTCGAGGGGCCGGCACTTCGGCGGGATCGCGGCCAGCTCGGCCGGCGACAGCGCATCGAACTTCTTCTCGTCGTAGTAGCCGAGGCACAGGTACTTCATGGGTGCTCCGTTCAGTCGTCGATGGCCTGATAGGCCGTGGTCCAGAAATCCTGGAAGACGCGCGGCGGCTCGGGCGACTCCATCAAACGCTGCGTCAGCAGGATGCCGACCAGGTCTTCCGCGGGGTCCGAGTGCGCGGTCGTGCCGCAGCCGCCGTCCCAGCCGAAGCTCCCCGGCGCGGCGAGCCCGGTGCGCTTCGTGACGACGCCCATGCCGAAGCCCCAGCTCGCGCCGTCGCCGAAGAAGAGGCTCGCCTCCGCCTTCTGCTCGGGCGTCAGCTGGTCGCTCGTCATCAGCTCGATCGAGGGCCGCGACAGGATGCGCTCGCGCTCGTGTTGGCCGCGGTCGAGCAGCATCCGGCAGAACGCGAGGTAGTCGTCGGCGGTCGAGACGAGGCCGCTGCCGCCGGCCGGGAAGATCGCCGGCTCGGCCCAGCGGCTGTGAGCGGGATCGTCGTGCACGCGGGCGGCCCCCGTCTCGGGATCGCTCTCGTACGTGGGCGGCAGCCGGTGCCGCTTCTCGGCCGGCACGTGGAAGGCCGTGTCCTTCATCCCGAGCGGCTCGAACAGCCGCTCGCGCAGGAACGTCTCGAGCGGCTGGCCGGCGGCGCGCGCGATCAGCACGCCCAGCACGTCGGAGCCCGTGTGATACAGGAACTTCTCGCCCGGCTGATGGACCAGCGGCAGCGCGCCGAGGCGCTTCATCCACTCGTCGGGCGCGAAGAGCGGCGGGTTCGGCCCGGGCGCGAGCCCCGCCTCGGCGATCGCGCGCTGGATCGGGTACCGGCCGGGCGGCGCGAGCACGAGCCCGATGCCGAGGCGCAGCGTCAGCAGGTCGCGCAGCGTGATCGCCCGGCGCGCGGGCACGGTCTCGTCGAGCGGCCCGTCGGGCTTCGCCAGCACGCGGCGCTGCGCCAGCTCGGGCAGCAGCCGATCCACCGGCTCGTCGAGCCGCAGCTTGCACTCCTCGACGAGGATCATCGCCGCCGCGGCCGTGATCGGCTTCGTCATCGAGGAGATGCGGAAGATCGTGTCGCGCCGCATCGGCTCGCTGCCGCCGAACGCGAGCGTGCCGAGCGCAAGGGCGTGCGTCTCGCCGCGCCGGTGGACGAGCGCGACCAGGCCGGGCATGCGGCCGCTCGCGACGTGGCCGGCCATCACCTCGCGCAGACGCGCGAGCCGCGTCTTCGACCAGCCGCCGCCGCTCATCGCGGATCCGCCTCGACCCGCGCCGCCAGCGCGGCCAGGCCCTTCTCGAACTCGCCGCCCATCATCCCGTCCATGTCGCCGAACAGCGAGAAGGCCTTGCCGACGAAGCCGTTGCGGCCGTCCATGCGCCAGGTCACCGCGGTGCCCTCGCCCGCCGGCGCCAGCGTGAAGCGGATGCGGTTGGTCCCGGCCATCGGCGCGAGCATCTCGAGCTTCATCTCGACCTGCTCGACGGGCTGTGCCGCGGTGATCGAGATGCGACCCTTCCCCATCTGCGGCCCTTCCCACGACGAGCGCGCGCCGACGCCCGCCTCGGGCCCTGCGTACTCGATCTTCAGCTGCGGGTCCATCTTCGCGAAGGGCTGCCACTCGTCCATCAGGCGCAGATTCTCGATGTGGGCGTAGACCACCTCGGCCGGCGCCCCGATGGTGGCCGAGCGCTCGACCGTGAACGCCGCCGGCTGGAGCGCGATGACGACGACCAGCCCGACGACGAGCACTCCCAGACCCAACGCGATTCTCTTCAGCATGCTCTGTAGTCGAGCGAGCGGCGCGAAAATCGACAAGCCCCCGAGGGAGCGCGGCGGGCTGGTCGATTCGGCCGTCGCTCGCTCGACTCCAGGAGGAAACACGAGGAGGTGGTGCCATGGAGTTCATGATCCTGTTCCTGGACCGGAAGGGCGCGCCGAGCGGCACGCCGGACGACCTCGCCGCGATGAAGAAGTTCGCGAGCGACGTCGCGAGCCAGGGGAAGCTCCGGCGCGGCGCGCGGCTGAATCCCGAGCCCGGCGGCGCGCGCGTCCGCGTGCGGAACGGCCAGCGGGTCGTGACCGACGGTCCGTTCGCCGAGAGCAAGGAGGTGCTCGGCGGCTTCTGGATCGTCGACGTCGCGAGCCGCGACGAGGCGCTCGACATCGCCCGCCGCTGCCCGCACGCGCGCCACGGCATCGTCGAGGTGCATCCCGTGGAGTTCCGGAACGCCTACGAGGATGCCGGGCAAGGCATGCCCTTCCTGTTCGCGTTCTGCGCGGAGCCGCGCATCGAAGACGCCGATCGCTCGAAGCTGCGCGAGATGCTCGACTTCAGCGAGACGCTGGCGCAGCAGAAGAAGCTCCTCGAGACCGCGCCGCTCGCGGCCGACCCGCCCCCGGCGCGCCTCGAGACGCGCGGCGGCAAGCTCGTGGTGACGGACGGGCCGTTCGCCGAGGCGAAGGAGGTCGTAGGCGGCTACGGCCTGCTCCGCGCCGACAGCCGCGCCGAGGCCGTCGAGATCGCGAAGCGCTATCCGCACGCCAGGTGGGGCCCGATCGTGCTGCGCGAGATCCAGTCCTTCGATCGCGTGTGAACCGGGAGGAGGCGCCGTGGAGTTCATGCTCTTGTTCCTGGACCGGAGGGGCTCGCCGGGCGGCGGGCCGGACGGCTTCGCCGCGATGGGGAAGCTCTCGCGCGAGCTCGCGAGCCAGGGGAAGCTCCGGCGCGGCGCGCCGCTGCACCCCGAAGTCGGACGGAGCACGCATTCGCGTGCACGCCGGCAAGCCGATCGTGACCGACGGCACCGTTCGCCGAGAGCAAGGAGGTGCTCGGCGGCTTCTGGATCGTCGACGTCGCGAGCCGCGAGGAGGCGCTCGACATCGCGCGCCGCTGCCCGCACGCGGGCTACGGAATCGTCGAGGTGCGCGGAGCTGCGTGTTCCGCAACGTCTACCGCGACCTCGGCGAGGGCGCGCCCTACCTGTTCGCCTTCTGCGCGGAGCCCCGCATCGAAGACGCCGACGGCTCGAAGCTGCGCGAGATGCTCGACTTCAGCGAGATGCTGGCGCAGCAGAACAAGCTCCTCGAGACCGCGCCGCTCCGGCAGGACCTGCCGCGCGCGCGCGTCGAGACGCGCGGCGGCAAGAGCGTGGTGATCGACGGCCCGTTCGCGGAGGCGAAGGAGGTCGTGGGCGGCTACGGCTTCGTCCGCGCCGCGAGCCGCGCCGAGGCCATCGAGATCGCGAAGCGCTACCCGCACGCGAAGTGGGGGCCGGTCGTGCTGCGCGAGATCCAGTTCTTCGATCGCACGTGAGAAGGAGACCCCATGCATTTCATGCTGCTGTTCATCGACCGCAGGGACGCGCGGGCCGGCGAGCCCGCCGGCATGGGCGAGCTGAAGCGGTTCGCAGGCGAGCTCGCGAGCCAGGGCAAGCTGCGCCGCGCCGCGCCGCTCGGCCCCGAGGCCGACGGCGCGCGCATCCGCGTGCGGGACGGCAAGGCCTTCGTCGTGGACGGCCCGTTCGCGGAGAGCAAGGAGGTGCTCGGCGGCTTCTGGATCGTGGACGTCGCGAGCCGCGACGAGGCGATCGAGATCGCGCGCCGCGCCTTCGAGCTCGGCGAGCCGCGCCCGCACGCGCGCAGCGGCGTCGTCGAGGTGCACCTCGCGCGCCTTCCGGAGATCGTCGTCCCCCCCGGCAAGGGGACGCTCTTCCTGCACGCGTTCCTCTACGACCGGGAGCCCGGCTTCGTGCCCGAGGCCTCGCACATGGCCGAGATGAGAGCCCACGGAGAGGGGCTGATCCGCGCCGGCCGGTTCGAAGAGACCGCGCCGCTCGCGAACGACCCGCCGCCCGCGCGCATCCAGTCGCGGCGCGGGAAGACCCTGGTGATGGACGGGCCCTTCGCCGAGACGAAGGACCTGCTCGGCGGCTACACCATCGTCCGCGCCGCGAGCCGCGCCGAGGCGATCGAGCTCGCCACGGGCTGCCCGCACGCGAAGTGGGGCCCGATCGAGGTGCGCGAGCTGCTCTCTACGTGAGTCGCAGCGGACGCGCGCCGGCCCAGGCCTCGGCGAGCACCCGGACCGAGGTGCGGAGCCAGAGCACGGCGAGCCCCGCGCCGACGAGCGCGTCCGGCCACGGGCTCGCGGTCAGCGCGACGAGACCGGCGGATCCCAGCACGGCGAGGTTCGCCACCAGGTCGTTGCGGGAGCAGAGCCAGGTCGAGCGGAGGTTCAGGTTGTCGCCGCGGTGGCGATAGAGGAGCGCGAAGCAGGCCGCATTCCCGGCGAGCGCGAGCGTGCCCACCCCGCCGACGATCGCCGTCGAAGGAGCCGCGCCGCCGGCGAGCCGAGAGAGCGCGTCGGCGACGACGGCCACGGCGAGGACGCCCATGAGCACGCCCTTGCCCACGGCGACGCGCGCCTGCGCGCGCGTGCTGCGGCCGACGACGTAGAGGCTGGCCGCGTAGACGAGCGCGTCGCCGAGCATGTCGAGCGAGTCCCCGAGCAGTGCGCTCGAGCCCGCGCGGAAGCCCGCACCGAGCTCGACGGCGAAGAGCGCGAGGTTGATCGCGAGCACCGTCCACAACACACCGCGATGACGAGCCGCGAGCGCAGCCGCGCTCTCCGCCGATCCCTCGCAGCACGCGTCGCTCACGCGCGGGCCTCAGGACGCCGGGGCTGCGGGCGCCGGGCCTTCCGGCGGCGGCGCTTCGGCGTCGGGGATCGGGGGCGGCGGCGCGAGGGCCGCCGCCTTGGCGGCCGCCTCCGTCACCGTGTCGAGGCTGGCGAGGCCCTTCTCGAAGTCGCCGCCGACCCGCTTGTCGACGTTCAGGACCAGCGAGGCCGCCTTCTCCATGAAGCCGTTGTGGCCGCTCATCGCCCACGTGACGTCCGTGCCGAGGCCGCCGGGCGTGATGAAGAACTCCGCCGTGTTCGTGGCCTGGTATGGCTTCAGGAACTCGAGACGGATGCTGACCGTCTCCGGCTCCTTGCTGTCGGTGATCGTCATGCGGCCTTCGCCGACCTTGTCGTTGCCGGCCCACTCGTAGATCGCGCCGGGGCCCGCCGGCGCGCCCGAGAACTCGCGCCGCATGGCGGGGTCGAGCTTCTCCCAGGGCGACCACTCCTTCCACTGGTGGAAGTCGTTCAGGTACGCGAACACGACCGCGGGCGGCGCGGCGAGCGTCCGCGCGCGCGAGATCGTGAACTCGGACGGCTGCATCGCGACGAAGGCCGCCAGCGCGGCCACGAGCAGGACGAGGACGCCGAAGATCTTGCCCATGCGATTCCCCCCAAGGCGATGGAGGGAAGGCTAACTAACCCGACGTCGCCGTCTTGAACGAGGGGCGGGCCAGCAGCGCCTGGTAGTAGCGCGCGGTGCGCGGCCAGCGGCCGGCGTCGAGCGCGACGCCCGAGAGCGTCATGCTGCCGAGCTGCGCACCGATTGCCGCATCCGCGATGCTGAAGCGCGGCAGCACCGTGTCGCGATCGGCGGGGATCTGCGACTCCAGGTAGTCCAGCACCGGCGGCACCCCGTTCGCGAGCAGCTCCGCCACGCGCGCCTCGTCGGTCGCCTGCTGGAGCACGAAGCGCTTCACGACGCGCTCGAACAGGATCCCGCCCATCACCGCGGCCATCCCCGTATCGGCGTACTCCTCGAGAAAGAGGGCCCTCGCGTACTCGGCGGGGTCGGCCGGATAGAGCGCGGGCGCCGGGAACTTCTTCTCGAGGTACGCGCAGATCACGGACGAATCGGGGACCACGACGTCCCCGTCTCGCAGGATGGGGATCTTTCCCAGCGGATTCATGGCGAGTAGCGCGGGGGTCTTGGGCACGGGGACCAGGTTCTCGGTCTCGTAGGGAATCCCCTTCTCCTCGAGCACGACCCGAGCCTTGCGGAAGAACGGGGAGCCATTGGCGCCGTAGAGCTTCATGAGAGCCTCCTTTTCTGCGTGGATGTCGAACGGTGGGGGTTACGTTCGACAACAACCAGCGCCCAAAAACGAGGAGACCCGACGATGGCCGACAAGGTCGTTCACTTCGAAGTCCACGGGAAGGACGCAGCCAAGCTGCGCGCGTTCTACAGCTCGCTGTTCGGCTGGAAGATCGACACCAACAACCCGATGCAATACGGCATCGTGGGCGCCGAGCCGGGCGGCATCGGCGGCGGCATCGCGCAGTCGCCGACGGCCCCGATGGTGACGTTCTACGTCGCGGTCGAGGAGCCGGCGAAGGCGCTCGCGCAGGCCAAGAGCCTCGGCGGCAAGACGCTCATGGAGCCGCACCAGATCCCGGGCGGCCCGCTGATCGCCATGTTCGCCGACCCCGAGGGCAACCCGATCGGGCTGCTCAAGGCGGAGAGCCGGTAGATGGCCCGCTACGTCGACGGCTTCGTCGTGCCCGTCCCGAAGCGGAAGGTCGCCGCCTATCGCCGCATGGCGCAGAAGGCCGGGAAGATCTGGCGCGAGCACGGCGCGCTCGAGTACGTCGAGTGCGTCGGCGACGACGTCAAGCCCGGTAAGACCACGTCGTTCCCGCAGAGCGTGAAGCTGAAGCCGGGCGAGGTCGTGTGGTTCTCGTGGATCGTCTACAAGTCGCGGAAGCACCGCGACCGCGTGCTCGCGAAGGTGATGGCGGACAAGCGCCTGCCGATGGATCCGGCGCAGATGCCCTTCGACGGCAAGCGCATGATCTACGGAGGCTTCGCGACCCGGGTCGATCTCTAGAGTCGGATCTTCTGGATCGCGACGCCGTCGAGCTCGCGCAGCGCCGGCCGGAGCAGCGCCTCTTGCCGCAGCGTGCGGCGGTAGAGGAGCTGGAGGATGTCCGGCGTCTGCGCGGGCTTGGCTTCGAGCACGAAGTCCTCGAGCGCCGCGTCGGCCTCGCTCCAGTCCGTGACGCCGCGGCCCAATAGGATCGACACCTCGTCGACGTCCTCCGCCTCGAGCTCCGCCCCGAGCCGGTCGACCTCGGCGAGGTGCTGCGCGAGGCGCAGCGAGACGTCCGCCTCGTAGCTCTTCTTCGCCGGTCCCGTCGAGCAGCGCGCACCGCGTGCGCGAACGCCGGGCTCGCGCGCGTCGGCTCGGGCTCGGGCAGCGCGGGCGCCTCGAGCGCGAGCCCCAGACGCTGCGCCATCGCCTCGAGCGCGGCGCGCCCCCAGACGTGCCCCCAGCCCGCGTACTGCACGTAGTTGAACCCCGGCGGCGGCGACTGCACGAGCGGCGCCGTCGCGAGCGGCGTCACGATCGCGAAGCGCACCGCGTGGTAGAGGACGGTCGCGCAGATCCACCGGCTCGCCCATCAGCTCGCCGTAGCGCCGGAAGCCGCGCGACAGATCCCCGAGCGGCTCGCTGAGATCGCGCGACATCATCCCCGCGAGATCCGCGAGCGGATCGCCGAGATAGGCCAGCTCGAGATCGATCACGCGCGTCACGCGCCCCGCGTCGAACAGGAACTGCCCCGAGTCGCCCGCGAGGAACGTCGCGCGCGAGCGATGCCGCGGCGCATTCTCGTGCAGCCAGCGCAGCACGAACTCGATCAGCGGCTCCGGCTGCTTCTTGCGCGCGCGATAGCTCTTCTCCCAGCGCGGGAGATCGCCCAGCGCGAGGGCTTCGGGTGTGGCGGGCAGCGGCAGCTTCAGATGGGCGAACGCGGAGGTCGGGATGCGGTGCATCGCGACGAGGATCTCGACGTAGTGATCGAGCACGGCGCGGCGCTCGGCCTCGTCGACGGCGGTCGCCAGGTTCGCGCGGCCGGGCGCCTGCTCCATCACGATCCCGCGCGGCTCGTCGCAGAAGCCGTAGATGTGCGGGACCGGGATGCCGTGGGCTTCGAGCACGCGCATCACCTCGTACTCGTGCTCGAGCGGGTACACGCCGTGCTGCTCGGCGCCGCGGTCGCCGCGGAAGTAGACGCCGAGACGTTCGCCGGTGGGGCGCTCGACCTCGAGGAACCAGGCGGGGCGCCAGCGCTCCTGGGACTGGGCGGAGACGATGCGGCCGCCGGTGAGGGATTCGACGTGGGTGAAGGCGGGGAGCCACTCGGGGGAAATGTTCAGATCGCGGGCGGGGCTGGTAGGCGCCGTGCTGGTCGTGCTGCGCAAGTCAGTCTCCAAGAGGCGAACAAGTGTGGCGCAATGGCGACGGCCTCGCTGCCGGCAAGGACAGCGAGCCTGACCGAGTTGGGCAGAACGCTCGGACCACAGCGTCCGCCGAGCGACGGGTGGCCGTGTCCGACCCCTCTCGTTCGATCTCGTATGGTGATCGCCGCGCGGACGCGCCTGCCTCGTGACGCGGAGCCGCGTCCGGATCCGGTGCCACAGAATCACGTCCTCGACTTCGGATACCAGAGCGACACGCTGCCAGGCGCGCGCGGGTCGCGGGCGAGGTCGGCGGAGCCAGGGCGATACACCTTCGCGATCAGCGGCGGGGTGTGCTGCTCGAGGAATGCGGTGATCTTGGTAGCAGTTCGCACGAAGTTCTCGGCTAGCTCACCGTGCGTTGCCTTCCCGACGACGACGAGGACGCCACGCGATGCCTGACAACCGCGGCAAGCTCGTTGGGCTTGTAGCGAATCCGCGTGTCGCGGGTTATAGCGATCCAGCCGCGCGAGCCGACCGCGCGCAGCCATTCCTCGTCCGGGCAATCCGGAGCGAAGTGAGCCGAGTGGCGTTCGACCTCGAGCCCGCTCTCCACAAGGGCCGCCGGAAATGCATTGCCGAGATCGCGGTCGGTGAAGAAGACGAGGCTCAAGCTGCGTGTTCGTAGAGGACCGCTTCTTCGATCTCCGTCGGGGAGAGCTCGTAGTCAGCTGCGAGAGCGGGCACCGTTTCGCCTGCATCGATGCGCTCTGCGATGACGTGCGTGGAGACGCCCCTCCGCACCACGATCGGGCGCCCGAAGGCGATCCGGGGGTCGATGGCGATCGGGCGACCCTGCGCGGGAGCCTCGGAAGAGAGGAACGGGTAGAGCCGGATCGGAACCTGAGGGAGGTCCCACTCGACGTGCTCGAGGTGCTGCTCGAACACCTTGCGCATGGCGAGCTGACCCGAGGCTGAAAGGCTGATTAGCTGACCGTAACGCTCGAGGAAGAGGACACCGCCTTCTGTGCACAGCTCCCGGCGAAGCAGGAGCCTCTCGACGCCGAGAGACTCCTCTGCGTACCGCAGGGCCCGGCGCAGGTCCTTCACCGACACACCATGGTCGGTCCTAAGCGCGCGCAGCACGTGAGCCTCGATCAGGTTGGAGAACGAGAGCACGGGCGGCTTCCCACGCGGGGGGTGGATGAGCGGCTGGAAGCTTCTCGAGCCCGCGGCTGTCGGATAGCTGCGTCCGATGAGCCAGGAGCGCAGCGTGGCCACGGGCAGCTTCAGGTAGCGCGCAGCCTCCGCCAACGTGTACGCAGGCTGCTCGCTCGGGGAGCCGCTCGACTCAGTGCGCGCGCTTCGAGACCGCATCGCGAACTGGCTACCTCCTGCGGCACGGCCGGGCGCTGTTGCGAGCCGCTCTGCTGGCGTGTCCGTCTACGTCAGCCCCCGAAGCCCGTCAAGCGAGAGGGATTGAACCGCTCCCATCCTTCTGTCTCGCGCGTTCTGTCTCGCGCGCAGCGGTCCCCGCGGGACGCTGTTAAGACTTTCGCCCGAACTCTTAATACCAGCAGTGGCTATTCAAGGTTGCTGACCCCGCTCCGCCTCTCCCGCACGGTAAGCTCCGTCCTTCGCGCCCCAACCTCCGGAGACCCCTCATGTCCATCACCATGCACTCCGCCTCCGTCCCCGTCTTCGTCCGCATGCTGAACAACATGCTCGGCTGGCTCGACAAGGCCGAGGCGCACGCGAAGGCGCGCAAGTTCGATCCGAACAACTACCTCGCGCTGCGGCTCACGCCGGACATGCTGCCGTTCGCGCGGCAGATCCAGATCGCGACCGATCACGTGAAGGGCTGCACGGCGCGGCTCGCCGGGATGGAGCCGCCGAAGTGGGCGGACGACGAGAAGACGCTCGACGAGCTGCGCGCGCGCATCAAGAAGGCGATCGAGTACGCGCAGTCGATCCCGGCGGAGAAGATCGACGGCTCGGAGAAGCGCGAGATCTCGCTGCCCGTCGGCCCGACCCGGACGATGACGTTCCCCGGCGAGACGTTCCTGAAGGGCTTCTCGCTGCCGAACTTCTTCTTCCACGCGACGATGACCTACGCGCTGCTGCGGCAGGGCGGCGTCGAGCTCGGGAAGATGGACTACCTCGGCGCGCCCTGAGCGACGGCGCGCTGGTACGCCGGCCGTGCGGCCAGCCGCTCTCGATAGGCGACGAGCGAGTCCGGCAGCGCCCCGCCGAGCCCGCCGCACCAGATTCCGAGCGCGCAGCAGACGGAGATGTCGGCGAGCGTGAGGCCCTCGCCGGCGAGGAACGGGCCGGCGCCGAGCTGGCCCACCACGTAGCGCAGGGCTCGCTCGACGCGCGCTTCCTGCGAGCGCACCGACCAGTTGCGCTTGTCCGCCTCCGGCGCGACGAAGCGCGCGGCCAGCAGCGGATCGAGGGCCGCGCCGAGCGTGGCTTCGCCGAACACGGTCAGCTGGAGCACGCGCGCGAGGGCCGGATCGTCCTTGCCGGGCAGCAGCGGGGTCGGCCCGTAGCGCTGCGCGAGGTAGAGCATGATGGCCACGGACTCGTTGATCGCGATGCCGCCGTCGTCTCTCGAGGAACGGCACCGTGCCGAGCGGGTGGAGCGCGCGATAGGCCTCGCTCGGCGGGAAGGAGACCGTCAGGGCCCGATACGGCAGGCCCATCTCCTCGCACAGCCAGAACACGCGCAGGCCGCGAGCCCCGCGCTCGAAGTTGTGGACCCGGATCATCGCGCGTGCACCGAGCGGTACAGAACGCCGCCGAGCCAGGCGCAGGGCAACGCGGTGAGCACGAGCGCGATCGGGTACCAGGCGGGGCCCAGGTCCATCGGGATCGTGGCGATCGCACCGAGCGTGCTCACCACGAGCCCGAGGACGCCGAGAGCCAGGGCGTGACCCATCGGGGCGCGGGGCGCGAGCCGCGCGGCGATGTAGCTGCCGGCGACGGCGTAGGCGGTCCGATACGACAGCGCGAGCAGGCACAGGCCCGGCTCATGCATCGGCTGCCCCCACGGCGGATAGACCTCGAGCACGTGCAGCACCTCATCGGTAGCGAGCGAGAGAGCAACGACCGCCACGAACCCCAGGAGCACTGCGGCCACACTTCGCCATTTCATGCGGAACCTCCTCCCCAAGGTCGAACGGGCGAGGCGAAATTCGACAGCGCGCCCTTGACTCCCGGCTGCCCGCGACGGACCCTCGCCGGGTCATGATCTCCCGCTGAGCCGAGCACCGCGGACCGATCGGGTCCGCCCCTGTCGCAACGGCCGCGGCTCGCGCCATCGCGCGGGCCGCCGGGGAGACGAAGCATGGCTTCGGAGACGATCTACGACCATCCGCGTTACTACGACATCCTGTTCGGCTTCGATCGGAGCAAGGAAGCCGAGTTCTATCACCGCACCTTCTCGCGCTGCGGGGTCGCCGCGGGCGGGCCGGTGCTCGAAGTGGGCGCCGGCCCCGCTCGGGTCGCGCGGCTGCTCGCGCGGCGCGGCTGGCCCGTGACCGCGCTCGACCACAGCGCCGCGATGCTGGCGTTCGCGCGCGAGGAGGCCGCCCGCGAGGCGTTGGCCCTCGACACGCTCTGCGCCGACATGACCGCGTTCTCGGTCGAGCGTGCGTTCGCGGCGGCCTACAACCCGCTCAGCTCGTTCCGTCTGCTCCACAGCGACGCGGAAGCCGACGCGCATCTGCGCTGCATGGCGGCGGCGCTCCGACCGGGCGGCGTGTACGTCCTCGACCTGGCCTTCCTGGCGCACGCGGACGAGGGCGTCGAAACGACCGACGAGGGCTGGGAGATGACCCGCGGAGACGTGACCGTGCGCGGCGAGAACGACGGCGTCACCGTGACGGACTCGGGTGTCGAGCGGCGCCTCGCGTGGGGAGCCGAGGCGCACCTGCGCGGCTACACCGCGAGCTCGTTCGCCGAGCGCGTCGGCGCGTGCCGCGATCTCGCGCTCGAGTCGTGGCACCCGGAGTCGAGCCGTGCGACCGGCGTCAGCGAGTTCAGCGTCGAGGGCGAGGCGCGCGAGCCCGTGGTGGGGCGCGCGATGGTCGTGCTGCGGAGGAGATAGGCGGGTCAGGCAGCGCGCGTGCGGCCGGAAGCCGCGATGATCTTCGCGAGCTCCCGACGCGTCGTTCCCACGGCCAGCAACGAACGCACGAGCAGGTCGAGGCTCACGGAGGCGTCGCCCGCCTCCATCTTGGCGACGCGCGACTGACTCGACTCGAGCCGCCGGGCCAGCTGGTTCTGCGTCAGGCCCTTCTTGGCCCGCTGCTTCCGAAGGTGGTTCGAGAGCGCGAGCTTCAGCTCGATGAAGGCAGCCTCGTCCTCGCTCAGGTCGAGGAACTCCTTCACACCCCCGACCGCCCACCCGCGGGCGGCGAGGCGCTTCCTCATCGCGGCCTTCATCCGTCCTCTCCCTCGTGCGCGGTGTCATCGTAGGCGCGCAGGCGGCGCCGGCAGTTCGCAATGACGTCTCGGGGTGTCCGCCGTGTCCTCTTGTCGAACACATCCACGATCACGATCGCATCGGGATCCACGCGATAGACCAGGCGCCAGTTGTGCACGGGCTCTCGCACGCGCAGCTCGTGGCATCGGGCACCGATCGAGGGCATCGGACGCGAGTGCGGTAGGCCGAGATTCTCTCCCTGCTGAAGACACCTCAAGAGGAATCCCATCTCGATTCGAGCCGTCCGCGAGAACGGCGGCGTCTTCACCTCGCCCCGCAGCCAAGCCAGAGGCTTGCCTCCGACGGGACGGAGCCCAGCGTATGTCATTTCCGGCATACCGGCCAGCCGGGGACCAGAGGGCGAGCGCGACGAAGGACACCCTATCCGACGAGCGACTCTTCGTCGCCAACAGAATGCATCGGATTCTGCCCGCTGAGCTCAGGCCGCGTGCCTTGCGAAGCGCCAGAGCGCGATGCCGCCGAAGATCATGTTGATGCCGACGAAGGTGCCGAGCGCCCACGTGGCCGTGCCGGGCAGCCCCGCGATGAGCAGGAAGCCGAGCACGAGGGCGAGGCCGCCGCTCAGCAGGAAGCCGCTCCAGCTCGGGTGCGGGCGGATCCGGAATGCGAGGACGATCTTGGCGGCGCCTTCCCAGAGGAGGAACACCGAGAGGATGACGGTGAGCGTCAGCACGCTCTCGAGCGGCCGCGTCAGCAGCAGCACGCCGGCGACCATGTTCGCGATCGCCCACAGGAACGAGAACGCGGAGCCGGTCCACGGGCGCGCGCGGAAGGCGTGCACGAACTGCGCGGCGCCGCCGAGCAGCAGCGCCCAGGCCACGACCAGCCCGACGGCGACGCCGGCGGCCGTTGGCGCGAGGATGCAGAGCGCACCGAGCACGATCCACGAGACCGCGAGCGCCTGGAACAGGCCCCGGTGCTCTCTCAGCATCTCGGCGGCAGCGACGGCGAGCTTCGGTTGCGCAGCGGGTTGGCTCATGGGGGCCCCCTGTGCTGACTCTTGCGCATCCTATCACGCGGCCACGCCTCGCCCGGTACCCTGCTTGCCGATGCGCATCGCCGGCATCGGCTATCAGGGTCAGACGATCGACGAAGTGGTGGAACGCCTACGCCGCGCCTCGATCGTGACGCTGATCGACGTCCGCGAGCTGCCATGGAGCCGCCGCGCCGACTTTGCAAGGAAGGCGCTGGCGGAGCGGCTGGCGCGAGAAGGCATCCGCTACGTGCATCTCCGCGCGGCCGGGAATCCGCGCGAGAACCGCAAGAGCGGGGCGCCGAGCGCGGAGATCCTCGCGCGCTACCGCGAGCACCTCGCGCGGACGCCGGGCGTGCTGGAGGCAATCCTCGCCGCCGCTGGCACTACGCCCGCGGCGCTGCTTTGCTACGAGGCCGAGGCGACGGAGTGCCACCGCTCGGTGTTGCTGGAGGCGCTGGCCGCGCTTCGTCCGGAGCTGAGCGTCGATGCCCTCTAGCCGCCTCGACCCCGTCCGCCGCGAGTTCGCGGAGAAGATTCGCGCGCTGGCAGGCCTGCGCTCGGCCCTGCTGGCGGAGGCGCTCGCGACGGTGCGGCGCGAGGACTTCCTGGGCCCGGGGCCCTGGCAGATCCTCCGGGTGTCGGGAACGAGCGGCGGCTACGAGCAGACCCCCGACGACGACCCGCGCCATCTCTACGACAACGTGCTCGTCGCCCTCGACGCCGGTCGCTTCCTGAACAACGGCGAGCCCGCGGCGCTGCTGCGCTGGCTCGACGAGCTCGCGCCCGCGCCCGGCGAACGCATGCTGCACGTCGGCTGCGGCGTCGGCTACTACACCGCGATCGCAGCGGCGGCGATGCCGGGCGGCAACGTAGTCGGCGTCGAGCTCGAGCCGCGGCTCGCCGCGCTCGCGCGGCGGAACCTCGCGCGCACGCCGAACGCCACGGTCGTGTCCGGTGACGGCAGCACGCTCGCGGGCGGCCCCTTCGACGCGATCTTCGTGAATGCGGGCGCCACCGAGCCGCTCGCGCTCTGGCTCGACGCGCTCGCGAACGGCGGGCGGCTGCTCGTGCCGCTGACCGTCGCGCTGCCGCGCCCCGGCCTCGGCGCCGGCCACATGCTGCTGATCACGCGCCGGGCAGGCGGCTTCGAAGCGCGCTTCACCTCGGCGGTCGGCATCTTCGACTGCGCCGGCGCACGCACGGCTGCGGGCGACGCGTTGCTACGGGCCGGCTATTCGCGCGGCGGGCACGAGCGCGTGAAGAGCCTGCGCAGGTCCGCGCACGACGCGAGCTCGCACTGCTGGCTCCACGCGGAGCGCTTCTGCCTGTCGGAGCTGGAGGTCTCGGCGTGATCACGGGACACTGCCTCTGCGGCGGCATCGTCATCGAAGTGGAGCGCGTCGCGCTCATGCGGCACTGCCATTGCTCGATGTGCCGGAAGGAGACGGGCTCGGCGTTCGGCACGCTGGCCGTCGTCGAGCCGGAGCACTTCCGCTTCGTGCGCGGCGCGGAGCTCGTGCAGCACTATCGCTACCCGCCCGACGGCACCCGGGCGTTCTGCCGCGTCTGCGGCTCGAAGGCGCCGCTGCGGCTGCTGAACGACACGATCGTCGCGGTGCCGGCCGGCCTGCTCGACGGCGATCCCGGCGTGCGGCCGGTGCTCCACCAGTTCGCCGGCTCGAAGGCGTGCTGGTGGGAGATCGCGGACGCACTTCCCCAGTTCGAGAAGTGGGTGCCCGGCTACGAGCCCGCGTGGTCACGCGAGCCGCACTGACCGCCCTGCGTCGCTACGGGGCAGGCGCGGCCGGGGCCTGGGTCGACTGAGTCTTCACCCAGGCCGCGATGTCCTTGCCGAGCGTGACGGTGCAGCGGCGCAGCACGCTGCACGAGCCCTTGTAGCCGCCGAAGGCGCCGCCCGTCGAGTCGCGCGAGAGCGTGGTCTGCCCGACCTCTTTGCCGTTCTCGAAGAGGTGCGCCGAGGTCGTCACCGCTTTGTGGTGGCCGACGAAGGCGTTGCCGGAGGACATGGCCGACTCGATCCGGAGCTGGAGGAAGCGTCCCTTGGGCGGGACTGCATCCGCGGGGGCCGCCTGAGCGGGCACACCGGCCTTGGCGAGCGCCTTCAGCACGGACTCGGACTGCGTCTCCGGCAGGCCACACTGCTTGAGGTTGTCGGCGATGCCCGCCCCGTAGCTCGCCGCGGGCGAGACCGCGAGCGACTCGGCGAGGACGGCGGACGGAACGAGCGCGATGAGCAAACCCAGGCACACGGACTTCATGGGATCCCCCTGTCTGGGCCTCTCCGTCGGCTGATCCGCCGCGGCGCTTGAGGGGGCGGCCGTTATCCTGCCCCGTCTCATGCGACCCCTCCCGGTCCTGCTCGCTGCCGCTCTCGCCTGGCTCCCGGCCCCCGCGCTCGCCGCTCCGCCCCAGGAACGCACCGTGGTGGTGCTGCTGTTCGACGGCGTCGCGCCGGCCGCGCTCGAGCTCGCGCCCGTGCCTGCGTTCGAGCGCATGCGCCGCGAGGGCTCGTTCTCGCATGGCTTCGAGCCGCCGTTCCCCTCGATCTCACTGATCAGCGGCTTCACGATCTCGACGGGCTGCTGGCCCGAGCACCACGGCATCGTCACGAACAAGTTCCTCGACGGCGACGCGCTCTACGACCACAGCCGCGACGCCGACTGGATGACGGGCTGCGAGAACCTGCACCAGGTGGCCGAGCGGCAGGGCGTGCACGCCGCGGCGCTCGACTGGTACGGCGCGCGCTCGTCCTTGCGCGGACCCCTCGCGAGCATCGTGGACTCGACGCCGGAGCACGACTCCTTCCCCGACGACGCGACGCGCGCCGAGGAGGTCGCCGGGCTGCTGGCGCTGCCCGCCGAGCAACGCCCGCGGCTGATCCTCGCCTACTTCCGCGGCCCCGATCACGCCGAGCACTATGACGGCATGAGCTCGCGCGCGGCGCGCAAGGCGGTGGTCGGGATGGATCGCGCGGTGGCGCGCGTGATGGAGGCGATCGAGGCCGGCCCGGGCCGCGACGCGACGACGCTGATCGTCACCACCGACCACGGCATGGCGCCGGTGACGACGATCGTGAACATCGAGCGCATCCTGCGCGTGAACGAGATCCCGGCGCGCGCGTACTCGACGGGCACCACCTCGTTCCTCTACTTCGACGACCCGGCCGCGATCGAGCCCGCCGCCGAGAAGCTCGCGGCGTACACGCAGTTCGAGGTGCTGCGGCGCGAGGCGCTGCCGGCCTACGCGCACCTCGGCACCAGCCCGCGCGTGGCGCCGCTCATCGTCTCGGCGAAGCCGCCCTACTTCATCGAGGACGCCTCGTCGCTGGCCGTTCGGCCTCCAGTGGCTCGGCCGCTACGGCCCCGAGTTCCCCTCCGCCGCGCTGTTCCTGAAGGCCACGCACGGCTACCCGCCTGCGACGCCGGGCATGCTGGGCGTCCTCTACTTCTGGGGCGACGGCGTCGCCGAGGGCATCTACAAGGCGCACGTGCGCGCGATCGACCTGCACCCGACCGTCACCACCCTGCTCGGCATCGAGCCCGGCGTGCCCGTGGACGGCACGGTGATCCGCCCGTTCCTCGTGCCGGAGGGGTTCTGAGGACGCGATCGGGCGCTCGGGCACGGAAGTCCGGCGACTGGACACTCGTTGATGGAGGCCCGCCGCCCTCACCCGCATAGGGTGAGCGCGTGCCGACCGTCGCGCGCATCGGGCCCTACCGGTTCTTCTTCTTCGGGAACGAGGGGCTGGAGCCCCCTCACATCCACGTCCAGCGCGACCGGATGCTGGCCAAGTTCTGGCTCAGGCCCCTCGCGCTAGCATCCGCGAGCGGCTTCGCCGGACATGAGCTCCGTCGGCTCCACCGGCACGTGGAAGAGAATCGGGATCACTTCGAGGAGGCGTGGCGTGAGTTCTTCTCTGCCTAGCGTCGATCCCCGCGCCAAGGAAGTCGTCATCACGGGAGACGACCTCTCCGTCCTCCTCGCTGACGGCCGGCGCATCTCCGTTCCGCTCGCTTGGTTTCCGCGGCTGCTCCGCGCCACGGCGGCGCAGCGCGCGCGCTTCGAGCTGATCGGTGACGGTCAGGGGATTCACTGGCCCGACCTGGACGAAGACCTCAGCGTGGCCGGGCTGCTCCGGGGCACGCCGTCGGTCTCTCGCTGATCAGCGCGGCGCCAGCTTGTCCACTTCCGCCAGCTCCGCGGGCGTGAGCTTCCAGCTCGCGGCGGCGGCGTTGGCGCGCACCTGCTCGGGCGCTCGTCGCGCCGGCGATCACCGAGCCGACGCTCGGCTGCGAGGCGAGCCACGAGACGGCGAGCTCGAGCAGGCTGCGGCCGCGCTCGGCGGCGAAGGCGCGGAGCGTCTCGACCTTGTCGAAGTTCTCCTCGCTGCGCACCGCCTTGAAGTAGTCGCTGCTCGCGAGGCGCGTGCCGGCGGGCAGCGGCTCGCCGCGCCGGTACTTCCCGGTGAGCATGCCGCTCGCGAGCGGGAAGTACGGCAGCTGCGAGACGCCGTGCTTCTCGCAGGCCGGGATCACGTCGGCCTCGGCCTTGCGCACGAGCAGGCTCCACTCGTTCTGCGCGGTCTCGAAGCGCGGGCCGCCGCTCGCCCGCGCCGCGGCGTCAGCGGCGTCGAGCATCGCGCCGGTGAAGTTCGAGCAGCCGATCGCGCGCACCTTGCCCTCGCTCACCAGCTCGCCGAGCGCGGCGAGCGTCTCCTCGATCGGCGTCTTCGGGTCGGGGAAGTGCATCTGGTAGAGGTCGATCACGTCCGTGCGGAGGCGCGCGAGGCTCGCCTCGACGCACTTCCGCACGTAGGCGCGCGTGCCCCAGCGCTCGCCGTTCTTGCTCATCATGGCGAGGCCGCCGAACTTGGTCGCGATCACCGCGCGCGTGCGCCGGCCGGCCAGCGCGGCGCCGATGAACTCCTCGGACTTCGTGCCGCCGTACATGTCGGCGGTGTCGAGGAAGGTGACGCCGGCGTCGAGCGCGGCGTCGATCACGCGCCGGGTCTCTTCGACGCCGAGCTTCATGCCGAAGTTGTTGCAGCCGAGGCCGACCCGGCTGGCGGCGAGCTTCGAGCGGCCGAGCGGACGAGTCTCCATGGGGCTTTCCTCCGGCGGGGATTTGGCCGATGAGCGGAACTCGGTTACAAGCAGCGCATCGGGGAGTGTGGGGTTGGGGGGAGCGACGTCCTCGTCACGGTACCGCAGGACCCTTGCGGCCCTCGCGGCGCTGCTGCTCGGCCTCGCGTGCAGCGGCGGCGGAGAGACGGGCGGCCCGGTCGTCGAATTCTGGGCGCTCGGGCGCGAGGGCGACTACGTGCGCGCGCTCGTGCCCGACTTCGAGGCGCGCAACCCCGGCGTCACGGTGCGCGTGCAGCAGATCCCGTGGAGCGCGGCGCACGAGAAGCTGCTGACCGCGTTCGTGGGCGGCGCGCTGCCCGACGTGATCCAGCTCGGCAACACGTGGATCCCGGAGTTCGCGGAGCTCGGCGCGCTCGAGCCGCTCGAGCCGTGGCTCGCGAAGACGCCCGCGCTCGACCCGAAGGACTTCTTCCCCGGCGTGCTCGACACCACCGTGCTCGGCGGCGTGACGCAGGCGCTGCCGTGGTACGCGGACACGCGCCTGCTCTTCTATCGCAGCGACTGGTTCCCGAAGCCGCTGCCGGCGACGTGGCCCGCGTGGGTCGCGCAGGCGAAGCGCGTGCAGGCGCGGCTCGGGGCCGGGCAGCACGCGCTGCTGCTCCCGCTCGGCGAGTGGGAGGTGCCCGTCATCCTCGGGCTCGAACAGCGGGGCCGAGCTGCTGCGCGCCGGCGAGACGCAGGGGAATTTCCAGGGCCCGGAGTTCCGCGCCGCGTTCGCCTTCTACCTGAGCCTGTTCGAGCAGGGCCTCGCCGCGAAGACGGGCGTGGCGCAGCTCGCGAGCCTCCACCAGGACTTCGCGGACGGCGCATTCGGCGCCCTCGTGAGCGGGCCGTGGAACGTGCGCGAGTTCTCGGCGCGGCTGCCGCTCGAGTTCCGCGCGCGCTGGGCCACGGCGCCGATGCCGGCGTTCGAGGGCGCGGGCCCCGGCGTCTCGCTCGCGGGCGGCGCCAGCCTCGGGCTCGTCGCGAAGTCGAAGCACAAGGAGGCGGCGTGGGCGTGGATGGCGTTCCTGGCCCAGCCGCAGCAGCAGGCGAAGTTCCACCAGCTCTCCGGCAACCTGCCCTCGAGCCGCTCGGCGTGGGACGACTCCTCGCTCCAGCTGCCGCAGATCGCCGCCTTCCGCGCGCAGCTCGCGAACGTGCGCCCGACGCCGAAGCTGCCCGAGTGGGAGCGCATCGCGAGCCGCATCGCGTGGCACGCGGAGAACGCGGTGCGCGAGGGGACCGCCCTCGACACCGTGCTCGCCGCCCTCGACCGCGACACCGACCAGGTGCTCGAGAAGCGCCGCGTGCTGCTGGCGCGCCGCGGGGCCGAGGGCGACTGAGGCCCTTCAGGTCTCGAGGCTGGCGAACGCCGCGGCGATGCGCGGCGGCGCGTGCGGCCGGGCGTACATCCGCTTCATGTAGGCCAGCAGCCGCGGGAAGCCGTCCAGCAGCTTCACCTCGTTGCCCCAGTCGAGCGTGTAGGCCAGCACGAAGTCCGCAACCGTGACACGCTCGCCTGCGACGAACTGCCGCGGTTGCATGTGCTTCTCCAGCACCTCGGCCATGGCCTGGAAGTCCTCGCTCGCGAGCACGACGTCGGCGGGCAGGCGCCGAGCTTCGGGGTACAACGCCGTGTGGCGAGCGATGCGCCACAACGGCTGCTCGAGCTCGGTCGCCGCGAACATCAGCCAGCGGTAGACCTCGGCTCGCTGCCGCGGCTCCGTCGGGAGGAAGCCCTTGCTCGCATGCTTCTCCGCCAGGTAGAGCACGATGGCGACCGATTCGGTGAGCACGAAGTCCCCGTCGACGAGCACGGGGAGCTTGCCGGCGGGATTGATCGCGAGGAACTCGGGGCGGCGGTGCTCACCGGCTCTCAGGTTCGACGGGGATGGCCTCGAAGTCCACGCCCAGCTCCTGGAGCATCCAGCGCGCGCGGATCGATCGGGTCGGGGCGAACTCGTAGAGCTTCATCGCGGCTCCGTCGTCGACGGCCAGTACGGCTTGCTCGCGTCCGCGAACTCGTCGGTGCCGTAGCGATCATGGTGGCGCACCCATTCCATCGTGAACCCCAGGTGATCTTCGTCGCGGCCCTTGGGCACCAGGTCGAGCACCATGTACGTGCCGACGAGCGGCTCGACGCCACGCCCGTAGGTGGAGTACGTGTGGAAGACGTCGCCGCCAGCGTCCTTGGTGAAGACGCTGATGCCCGGCGCTTCCTGGCTCGGGAACTTCTGCCTCGTGTAGTTGTAGTCCACCTCCCCGTGCGCCATCTCGTCCGCCGTGAACGACACGCGGAAGTCGCGGTTGAAGTCGCTGCCGTAGGACGACACCCACTGGACGCGCCAGCCCATCCGCTTCTTGAACGCCTCGAGCTTGGCCAGCGGCGCCCGCGAGACCAGCGCCAGCGTGACGTCGCGTGCGGCCAGGTGCGCGAGCGCGCCGTCGACGTGGTCGGACACGAACGAGCAGCTGGGGCAGCCCTCCTGCCAGTCCGGTCCGAACATGAAGTGGTAGAGGACGAGCTGGCTGCGCCCGTGGAAGAGGTCGGCCAGCGTCCGCTTCCCGCCGGCGCCGTCGAACACGTAGTCCTTCTCCACCTTCACCCACGGCAGCTCCCGGCGCTGCCGCGCGAGCTCGTCGCGCAGCCGCGTGAGCTCCTTCTCCTGCGCCAGATGCTGCTGGCGCGCCGCGAGCCACTCGCCCCGACTCACGATCCGGTGGGCTTTCATCGTGCCTTCCTCCGAAGGGTCTTCATGGCGAGCGCGGTCAGCCCGCCCGCCGAGGTGGCGCTCGCGACGACGAGCGCCGCGCTGGTGAGACACACAGGGCACATGGCTTCCTCCTCTTGCTACAGAGTCGAACGGGCGGGCTCGAGATCGACATGCCCCCCGGGAGCGATGTCGTTCCGGGCCGCCCTCGTCCGTCGTCTGCCCGGAGGTCGGAAGTCATGAAGCTCTACGGCGTCAAGGGATCCCCGTTCGTCCGCAAGGCCCTGGTCGTGCTCGAGGAGAAGGGCCTCTCCTACGAGCTGGTGACGATGGTCTCGGTGCAGCCCAAGTCGCCCGAGCTGCTGGCGCTCCATCCGATGGGCAAGATCCCCATCCTGCGCGACGGCGAGCTCGTGATCCCCGACTCGTCCGTGATCGCCGCCTATCTCGAGAAGAAGCACCCGTCGCCCGCGCTCCATCCGAGCGATCTCGCCGAGTTCGCGAAGGCGCTCTTCCTCGAGGAGTACGCGGACACGCGGATGTTCGAGGTGCTGCAGCCGGTGCTCTTCGAGCGCGTGGTGAAGCGCTTCGTGTTCCAGCAGCCGCCCGACGAGGCGCGCGTCGCGGATCACCTCGACAACAAGCTGCCGCCGGTGCTCGACTATCTCGAGAGCCAGCTTCCCGAAGGCCAGGGCACGCTGCTGGCGCGCTTCAGCATCGCCGACGTCGCCGTAGGCGCGCAGCTCGCCACGCTGACGTTGTCGGGCGTCGAGATCGACGCCGGGCGCTGGCCCCGCACGGCGAGCTACTACCGGGCGCTGCTCGCGCGCCCGTCGTTCAAGACCGCGATGGCCTAGTCGGCCACGCCCCAGGAGGAAGCCATGCAATACGCCCTGCTCTTCTACAACCCGCCGATCGATCAGCTGCCTGCCGCACAGCGCGACACGGTGGTCGCCGAGATGCTGAAGGAGATGCGCGTCTGGCACGCGGAGCTCGAGCGCGCCGGCGTATTCCGGACGATGCTGCGGCTCGCCTCGGTGGACGCGGCCACTTCGCTGCGCCGGAATGGCGACGAGGTGCTCGTCACCGACGGGCCCTTCTCCGAGACCAAGGAGATCCTCGGCGGGCTCGCCATCCTCGAATGCGCCGACCTCGACGAGGCGCTGGCCTTCGCGAAGCGCTGCCCGCTCGTGCGGATCGGCACGGTCGAGGTGCGGCCGGAGTTCGGCCCGCCTCGCTGATGGCCGGAGCAAAGGCCGCGCCGTAGCCTGCGAGCATGAGCCTCGACGGAAGCCGCGAGGCGCTCGAAGCGATCGCGCGGGGCGAGGCGGGCCTGGTGCTGGCCTCGCTCATCGCCCGCTTCGGCGACTTCGACCTGGCCGAGGACGCGCTCCAGGACGCGGTGGCGTCGGCGCTCGAGCGCTGGCCGCGCGACGGCGTGCCGCTGCGGCCGGCAGCTTGGCTCACGGTCGCGGCGCGGCGGCGCGCCCTCGATCGGCTGCGTCATCGGGCGATGCACGCGGACAAGGCGGACGCGCTGCGTGCGAGCGAGGAGCTGCGCCGCACGCGAGCTCGCGGAGGAGGCCGACGACACCGTGACCGACGAACGGCTGCGTCTGGTCTTCACCTGCTGCCACCCGGCCTTGCCGCCCGAGGCGCGCGTCGCGCTCACGCTGCGCACGCTCGGGGGCCTCTCGACCGAAGCCGTCGCGCGCGCGTTCCTCCTCCCGGTCGCCACACTGGCCAAGCGACTCGAGCGCGCGAAAGGCAAGATCCGCGACGCCCGCATCCCGTACCGTGTGCCGCCCGAGTCGGAGTGGGCGCGCCGGGTCGATTCCGTGCTCGCGGTCGTGTACCTGATCTTCAACGAGGGCTACAGCGCGACGGAGGCCGAGCCCGCCGCGCGCCGTTCGCTGTGCGAGGAGGCGATCCGTCTCGCGCGGATCCTGGCTGCGCTGCTGCCGCGCGAGGGCGAGGCGCACGCCCTGCTCGCGCTGCTGCTGCTCCACGATGCGCGCCGGGAGGCACGCGTCGACGCCGACGGCGCCCTCGTGCCGCTCGACGAGCAGGACCGCGAGCGCTGGCGCCGCGACGAGCTCCGCGAGGGGCTCGCGGCGCTGCGCACCGCGGCGTCGTGCCGCGAGCGCGGCCCATACCAGGTACAGGCCGCGATCGCAGCCGCGCACGTCGTCGCACCGAGCGGCGCCGACACGCCCTGGCACACGATCGCTTCGCTCTATGCGGAGCTGGAGAACCTCGCGCCCTCCCCGGTCGTGCGCGTGAACCGGGCAGTCGCGGTGGGTCGCGCCCTCGGGGCCGAGGCCGGCCTCACGCTCCTCGCGTCCCTCGAAGACGAGGACGCCGCGCGCCGCCTCGCCGACTACCAGCCCTACCACGCGGCGCGCGCCGACCTGCTGCGCTGCGCGGGCCGCCGGGACGAAGCGGCGGCGGCGTATCGCATCGCGCTCGAGCTGTGCCGGGGAGAGCCGGAGCGGCGCTTCCTCGCGGGGCGCCTCGCGGGGCTCGCGGGCTAGAGCTGCGCCACCTGCACGGGGCCCGGCTCCGCCTGCGACTTCGCGGTCAACACCGCCCACGCCTCCGGGTCCATGCGCCAGCGCTCGGGGAGGCGCGGCACGGCGCGGCGCACGAAGCGCGCGAAGCGGTCGAAGCGGCGCTGGTCCTTCTCCGTCCAGGGCTGGTGCGGCGCGATCTTCGCGCGGAACGCGGGCGGCAGCGTGCCGAGGATGAGCTTGCGCTGGA
This sequence comes from uncultured delta proteobacterium, assembly GCA_963716895.1. Lineage (GTDB taxonomy): Bacteria > Myxococcota_A > UBA9160 > UBA9160 > UBA6930 > JBFIYM01. The sequence goes on along the minus strand of CAVQUJ010000005.1, from coordinate 366,810 downwards.
GCTTCCCGTACGGCTTCCAGAGCCGCGCCCACAGCGCGTCGGGCAGCCACGCCAGGTTCGGCGGCTTCGGCACCTGCTCGCCGCGCAGGATCCAGTCCATGACCGGGTTGTACTCGAGCGTGTGCTCGATGGCGTCGGCGTAGAAGCGCCAGTACTCGTCCACGCTCGCGGGCATGTCCTCGTCGCGGAGACCGAACACGCGCCCGCCCTGCCGCCACTCCTCGAACAGGCGCTCCTGCTGCGCGCGCGAGAGCGCTTCACCGAACAGCGCGTGCCCCGTCACGATCGAGTCGAAGAAGATCGTGTGCACCCAGCCGTAGACGTCGGGATCGAGCGAGTGGTACGGGCGGCCGCGGGTGTCGACGCCCTGGATGCTCTGGTGGATGCGCCGCAGCCGGCGCCCTTCTTCGAAGCCCGCCGCCTCGCCTCGGTACAGGTACCGGATGCCGGACTGCGTGATCTGCTCGATGCGCGTCCACGGGTCGCTACGGAACGCCGAGAACTCGTTCACGCCCGCCCCGACCGCCGGGTGCGCCACCTGCATCACGAACGTGCGTCCGCCGAGCAGGGCCATGCGCAGGTCGCCGGCGAGCCGGATGGTGAGCGAATCGGGGCCGTGCATGTGGGTCACGTGCGCCTCCTTGCGAGCTGAGCCTAATCCAAGTAATAACTTGGTTTTACTCGGATTCGCCGAGCCGGGAGCTGCCGCTGCGCCGAGCGCCGCAAGCCCGCGATCTGCAACCGCGAAAGCGCCCTTCGCAGGCCCGCTCGCAGGCCACTTTCGACGCGCTCGTGGACGCCTGTACTGGGCTCCTGCCGCGGCTCGGCTACGCAGGCACCACCACGAACCACATCGCGGAGCGCGCGGGCGTGTCCATCGCGTCGCTCTACGAGTACTTCCGAGGCAAGGACGCGATCGTCGCGCAGGTGGCGGAGCGCCTCGTCGATCGCGTGCTGCGCCGCCTCGCGAAGGAGGCGCCGCGCGTGCTCGAGGCGCCGGAGGACGACGCGCTGCGCGTCTGGCTCGACCTCATCCACGAGACGGTGGCGCGCGAGCGCGCGCTCTTCGCCGTCTTCACCTACCAGGTGCCGTACACGAACCGCCTCGACGCCATCCGCACCGTCTCGTCGCGGCTGCTCGAATTCTCGCAGCAGGTGCAGAGGCGCGCGGGCGGGCTCGTGCGGCAGGAGATCTCGCCGGCCACGATGCGGCTGATCGTGAACCTCACGAGCTCGACGATCATGCAGCTCGTGCTCGACCCGCCCGCGGACGTGACGTCGCGCGAGCTGCTCGACGAGCTCGGGCTCCGCATCGCGGCCTGGATTCGTTGAGAGACCGTTCCAGCATGCGGACTGGCGAGCCATCCCGCTACCCCGAGGTCGACTGTCCGACTTCGCTCGCCTGCGGCTCGCTGCGCGCAGCGCTTTGCGCTGCTTGCGCGTTGAGCCCGGGCAGGTAAGAACCCCCGCGTGACGCGAAACCGAGCGGGCCTCCTCTTCGCCGGTCCTGCGCTCGCCGCGATCGGCGTGTTCTTCGTGCTGCCGGTGGTGGCGGCGCTCGGGCTCTCGCTCACGGACTTCGACATCTACGCGGTGGCCGACCTCGGCACGCTGCGCTTCGTGGGCCTCGCGAACTACACGCGGCTGGCGGACGACCCGAGCTTCTGGCGCGCGCTCGCGAACACGCTCTACTTCGCCGCGGTCGGCGGCACGCTCTCGGTGGCGACGTCGCTCGGGGGCGCGCTGCTGCTCGAGGCGCCGCTCGCCCGCGCGCGCGGCTTCTTCCGCACCGTCTACTTCCTGCCGGTGGTGACGACGCTGGTGGCCGTCGCCATCGTGTGGCGCTTCCTCTACCACCCGCGCATCGGCCTCTTGAATCGCGCGCTCGCGCTGGTCGGGCTCCCGGGAGTCGACTGGCTCGGCGACCCGGCCTGGGCGATGCCCGCCATCATCGGCCTCACCGTCTGGAAGAACTTCGGCTGGAACCTGGTGATCTTCGCGGCGGGCCTCCAGGCGATCCCGGCGCGGCTCTACGAGGCGGCGCGGCTCGACGGCGCATCGGGCTGGCAGCAGCTGCGCCACGTCACGCTGCCGATGCTGCTGCCCACCACGAGCTTCGTGGTGCTGATGACGGCGATCGGCTCGCTCCAGCTCTTTGCCGAGCCCTACGTGATGACGCAGGGCGGGCCCGGCGATGCGACGCGCAGCCTCGTGCTGCTGATGTACGAGCAGGGCTTCCGCTGGTGGAACCTCGGCCACGCCGCGGCGATCGCCTTCGTGCTGTTCGCGCTGGTGGCGGGGGCGACGTGGCTCGGCCGGCGGGTACTCGGCGCGACGTTCCTCGGCGCGGAGCGCACGTGAAGCGCCGCGCGCTGGCGGTGCTCACGCTCCTCGGCCTCGTGGCGCTCGCCGCGGCGGCGCTCGCGCCGCTGCTCTGGATGGTCTCCGTCTCGCTGATGCCGGTGGGCGAGGCCACGGCGACGCCGCCGCGCCTGCTGCCGAGCGCCGTCACCTACGACCACTACCGCGCGCTGTTCCAGCGCCTGCCGCTCGCGCGCGCCCTCGCGAACAGCCTGTTCCTCGCCAGCGCGGCGACGCTGATCGGCCTCGTCACCAACTCCGCCGCCGGCTACGCCTTCGCGAAGCTGCGTTTCCGCGGGCGCGACGCGCTCTGGCGCGCGCGCTGCTCGCGGCGCTCGTGATCCCGGGCCAGGTGGCGATGCTGCCGCTCTTCCTGCTGGTGAAGGAGCTCGGCCTCGTGAACACCTACGCCGGCGTGCTCGTGCCGAGCCTCGCCAGCATCTTCGGGATCTTCCTCGTGCGGCAGTACGTGGTGAGCATCCCCGACGCGCTGCTCGACGCGGCGCGCCTCGACGGCGCGGGCGAGCTGCGCGTCTTCACCTCCGTGGTGCTGCCGCTCTGCCGTCCCGTGCTGGTGACGCTCGGCACCTTCACCTTCCTCGGCGCCTGGAACGACTTCCTCTGGCCGCTGGTCGTGCTCAGCGACGAGCGGCTCCAGCCGCTGCCGGTGGCGCTCGCCCTGCTGCTCGGCGAGCACGCGCAGGACGTCGAGATCCTGATGGCCGGCTCGGTGCTGACGGTGCTGCCGGTGGTCGTGCTGTTCATCGTGCTGCAGCGCTACTACCTGCAGGGGATCCTGGCCGGGAGCCTGCGCGGTTGAGACGCGCGCTCGCCCTCGCGCTCGCGCTCGCGGCGGCCGGCGCCCACGCGGCCGAGCCGAACGAGCGCATCCGCGCCGCGGCGCAGCACGCCCCGCCCGGCGCGTACGCGCGGAGCTGGCGCGGCGAGGCGCTCTACTGGACGGTCGTCGGCGCGGCCGGCGGGGACCACGAGGCGCTGCTCTCGGAGGACGGCGCGCTCGAGCCCGGGAAGGGCGGCTACTCGATCGAGCCCTTCCTCTGGGTGGAGGGCGACCGCATCGCGGCGAGTGACACCGTCCGGCGTCGCTCGCTCGAAGACGGCGACGCTGCCGATCCCGTCGGTGCTCTGGGAGCATCCGCGTGCGCAGCTGCGCGTACGCGCCTTCGCAACGGACGACGCCGTCGCGTTCGTGAGCTACCGGGTCGAGAACCCGCGCGACCGGGAGCAGCAGATCGACCTCTGGCTCGCCCTGCGCCCGCTGCAGGTGCTGCCGGCGTGGCAGTTCCTGAACCTCACCCCGGGCTTCGCGCCGATCCGCGAAATCGGCTGCGACGGGGCCGAGGTGCGCGTGAACGGCGCGCGCGCCCTCTGGCCTCTCACGCGCCCGGACCGCTTCGGCGTCGCGGTGGGAGACATGAGCCGAGCCCCCCGAAACCGGCGTGCTGCCGGCGGCGCTCGAAGCGCGCAACGAGGACGGCTTCAGCGGGGGCGTGCTCGCATGGCGCCTGACGCTCGCGCCGCACGCTGCGCGCGAGCTGCACGTGCGCGTGGCGCTCGCGACGGGCGTGGCGCCCATCACCGCGCCGAAGGACGGCGGCGACGCGCTCGTGACCGCCGCGCTCGCCGCGACGGCGGCGGGCTGGCGCGAGCAGCTCGATCGCGTCGAGGTCGCCCTGCCCGGCCCCGGCCGCGACGTCGAGCGCACGTTCCACACCGCGCTCGCCCACGTGCTCGTGAACCGCGACGGCCCGCGCCTCCAGCCCGGCTCGCGCAACTACGAGCGCAGCTGGATCCGCGACGGCGCGCTCACCTCGAGCGCGCTCGCGCAGCTCGGCCACGCCGACGCCGCGCGCGACTTCCTCGCCTGGTACGCCGGCTTCCAGCTCGCGAACGGCGCCATCCCCTGCTGCGTCGACGCGCGCGGCGCGGATCCGACGCCCGAGCACGACTCGACCGGCGCGTTCCTCTACGCGCTCGGCGAGTACGCGCGGCAGACGCGCGACGCCGCCTTCGTGCGCTCGCTCTGGCCGCGCGTGGTGCGCGCGGTGGCCTGGCTCGAGCGGCTGCGCGCCGAGCAGCTCGCGCCGCGCTTCCGTACCGAGCAGGGCGGGGCGACGTACGGGATCCTGCCCGAGTCGATCTCCCACGAGGGCTACGCGAAGAAGCCCGTGCACTCGTACTGGGACGACCTGTTCGCGCGGCAGGGTCTGCGCGACGCGGTGTTCCTCGCGGAGCTCACCGGCGACACCGCACACACCGCCGCGTGGACCGCGCTGCGCGATGCCTTCGAGCGCGACCTGCTCGCGTCGTACCAGGCGACGCTGAAGCTGCGCAACATCCCGCACCTGCCGGGCTCGGTCGAGCTCGGCGACTTCGACCCGACCGCCACCGCCGTCGCCTTCGAGCTCGGCGGCGAGCCGCGCGACTTTCCTCGGGCCGCGCTCGGCGCGACCTTCGCGCGCTACCTCACCGAGGTGGCCGAACGGAAGCGCGGCGTGATGAAGCGCGAGGCCTTCGCGCCCTACGAGATCCGCATCGCCGGCGCGCTCATCCGGATGGGCGAACGCGAGCGCGCGTGGGACGTGCTCGCGCTGAACCTCGCCGGCCGCCGCCCGCAGGGCTGGAACCAGTGGCCCGAGATCGTGTGGACCGACGAGACGAAGGGCCAGTGGCTCGGCGACCTGCCCCACAGCTGGATCGGCTCGACGTTCCTGCACGCGGTCCGCACCGCGCTCGTCTACGAGCGCGCCTCCGACGCCGCGCTCGTGCTCGCGGCCGGCGTGCCCGCGGCGTGGCTCGCGGGCGGCGAGCCGGTGCGCGTGGCGCGGCTCTCGACCTGGTGGGGCCCGCTCGACTACGAGCTGCGCCGCGGGGACACCGGGACGCTGCGGATGCGCGTCGGCGGTGGGCTGCGCGTGCCGCCGGGCGGCGTCGTGCTAGCGCCGCCGGGCGTGGCGCCGCAGATTGTCCGCGAGCTGCCCGCCGAGGTGTTCCTGCGCCCCGAGTAGCCGCCGCGGAGAAAATCTTTTCTGCGCTCGGCGGAACGCTCCTTCCCCATCTTTCCCTACCGGCGGCGGGCTCGGGGTACGTAACCCCTTGATCTTGCAGGAGGCCGCCTCGCCGCGGCTGCGGGCACGGCGCTTGCACCAGCGAAGGGGCCTGGGAAGGGGGCCACCTCTCACGGGTGGCCTCGAGTGGCGGCGTGTCAGACGAGGGCGCGGCCGTCGTTCGCGAACAGGTGGAGCGCGGCTTCGTCGACGCGGAGGAAGACGGGGTCGCCGCTCCTCCTTTCCGCCATGCCGTGCTCGCGCACCACCCAGCGCACGGGCGCTTCGCTCCCGCTCCCCGCGAGCCGCACGTGCACGAGCGTCTCGTGGCCGAGCGCCTCGACCTGCACCACCGTGCCCGCGAGCGCGCCCGCGTCGCCCGACTCGGCCAGCGCCACGGCCTCGGGGCGTACACCCGCCACGAGGTCGTCGCCGGCGGGAGCGCCGCGGAGCCAGCGCGCGGGCGCGAAGTTCATCGGCGGGCTCCCGATGAAGCCCGCCACGAAGCGGTTGGCCGGGCGCGCGTAGAGCTCGGCCGGCGTCGCCACCTGCTGGAGGCGCCCGCGCTCGAGCACGGCCACGCGGTCGCCGAGCGTCAGCGCTTCCACCTGATCGTGCGTGACGTAGAGCATCGTGGTGGGCGCGCGGCGGCGCAGCTCCGCGATCTCCGCGCGCACCTGGACGCGCAGCTTCGCGTCGAGATTCGAGAGCGGCTCGTCGAGCAGGAACGCGGCGGGCTCGCGCACGAGCGCGCGGCCCATCGCGACGCGCTGGCGCTCGCCGCCCGAGAGCTGGCGCGGCGCGCGTTCGAGCAGCGGGCCCAGCGAGAGCAGCTCGGCCACGCGCGCCACGCGCTGCTCGCGCTCGGCCGCGGGCATGCCGCGCATGCGCAGCGGGAAGGCGAGGTTCTCGCGCACGCTGAGGTGCGGATAGAGCGCGTAGTCCTGGAACACCATCGCGACGTTGCGCGCCTGCGGCGGCAGCGCGCTCACGTCCTGCCCGCCGATGCGGAGGGTGCCGCGCGTCGGCGTCTCGAGGCCCGCGAGCAGGCGCAGCACCGTGGACTTGCCGCAGCCCGAGGGGCCCACCAGCGCGACGAGCTCGCCGTCGGCGACTTCGAGCGAGAAGTCGCTGAGCGCCACGGTGCCGCCCGGGTAGATCTTCTCGACGCCCTCGAACGTCACGCTGCTCATTCGTGGGCGCAGAGCTACTGGAAGAAGTCCTCGTCCGCCAGGATGGGCAGCGCCTTCTTCGCGATCGGGTCGGCCGCGAAGAGCTTCTGCACGAGGCCGTCCCGGAGATGGTTCGCGAGCGCGAGGAAGAGCATGCCCTGGTCGAGCGAGAGATAGGCCGTGGCCACCTCGCCCGTCTTCGGATCCACCGAATCGTAGAAGCCGAACTCGCCGTAGACGTCGTAGCGCGTGGCGAGCTGGCGCAGCGCCTTCGTGGCGGCGTCGGGCTCGAAGTCGAGGGCGAGCGCCACCGCGTGCGGCGTCACCGCCGCGTCGTGGTAGCTCTTCGAGGTGCCGAGCACGGGCACGCCGTACTCGCGGTAGCCGTCGGGTCCCGGCGCGACGGCGGGCGAGAGGCCCCAGATCTGCCAGCCGAGCACCTCGTTCGCCCAGCGCCGCTGCACCTCGACGTGCACCTCGTCGTTGAGCCCGAGGTTCTTCGGCGCGAACTGGCGCTCGTCCACGAACAGGGTCGGCATCAGCGCCTCGAACATGCTGCCGCCCCACGACGGCACGAAGCGCAGGTCCTTCCACTCGTACCAGCCGCCCGTGGTCGGATAGCCGCGCACCACCTTCGGGCTGCGCTGCTTCGGCGGCTGCGACTGCCAATCGCAGTCGGGCGGGAAGGTGCGCAGCATGTGGAACCAGTGCGACTCGGGCACGTCGCCCTTGCCGATCGCGATCAGGCTGCCGACCCGCGCCTCGGTGTAGAGCGTCGCATAGTGGTACGGCGAGCGGCCGCGCGCATCCACGAAGAAGCCGTGCGACATCTGCTGCTGCTGCGGATCCCAGAACACGCCGTAGTCGCGCTCCTCGATCATGCGGGTGGCGGCGGGCGCCAGCTCCGGGAGCGACTGCCGCATCACCATCAGCCCCGCCGCGAGCCAGGCCGAATCCACGAACGAGACGAAGTGGCTGGTGCGCTCGAGCGAGGTGGTGTCGTAGAAGTTGAAGTGGAAGCCGCGCCAGGTCTCGAGCCGCTCCAGCGTGGCGAGCACGCGGCGCAGGCGCGCCACCGCCTGTTCGTGCGTCAGGAAGCCGAGCTCGTGGGCGGCAACCGTGGCCGCGATGTGGAGGCCCACCGAGCTCGCGGACGTGTAGTCGCCGATCTCGGCCTGCGCCGGATCGGCGCCGCCCAGAAAGCGCACGTGGTCGACGGGGAGCCCGTTCTCGCGGTCGGTGAGCGCGGCGAGGCCGCGCCACGTGTCGCGCGCCATGCGCCAGAGCAGCTCCTGGTCGTCGGCCGGCAGCGCCGCGCGATCGACGTTCAGCGCGCTCGGCCAGCCCGCGAGCCGCGCCTGGATGCGGAGCTTCGCGGCCTCGCGCCCGCCGAGCGACTCCTCCCACTTGCGCTTCTTCGGCGCGAGGCCCGGGTCCGCGAGCATCGCGATCCGCATGGCCTCGCCGGGCGGTGCCGCAGCCACGTCGGGCGTCTCGCCCATCGCCACGACAGGCGGGCTCGCCGGCTCCCAGCAGCGCGTCCGGCTCGGCGCGGGGGCGGGCTGCGCCGCGGCCAACGAGGCGCAGCAGATCCCGAACGCAGCGATCGCACCCGCGAGTTTCGCTCGCATCCAACCTCTCGGATTCGAGGAACATCGGCAAAACGGTGGACCTTCGAAAGTCCGTTTGTGCCAGGATCCCGCGCATGACGCGCTCGCCCAGGAATTTCATGTGGTCCGTGCTCTTGTTGCTCATCGTTGCGCCGCCCGCCCGCGCCGAGGATGCGGCGAAGCTGCCGGAGTACGACATCCCCGCGATCCCGACGCACTGGAAGGCGACGACACCGGCCGGCCACGACGCGCGTCCGGTCACGGACGCGATGCTGCGCGCATCCGGCGGCGACGGCTCGAGCTGGCTCCAGTATCACGGCGACTACCGCGGCTATCGGCACAGCCCGCTCGCGACGCTCACGCCGAGCTCGGTGAAGGGCCTCGCGGTGGCGTGGGTGATGCCGACGGGCACGGTCGGCCAGATGGAGGCGTCGCCGCTGGTATACGACGGCGCCCTGTACGTGACGACCTCGTTCAACCGCCTGTTCGCGCTCGACGCCGAGAGCGGGCGCGTGCTCTGGCGCTACGACCATCCGCAGCCGGCCGACCTCCGCCTGTGCTGCGGGCCGCCGAGCCGCGGCGTCGCGATCGCGGGCGACCTCGTGCTGATGGCGACGCTCGACGCGAAGCTGCTCGCCTTCGACCGCCGCACCGGCGAGCTGCGCTGGAGCCAGGAGGTCGCACCCTACCAGGACGGCTTCAGCTTCACCTCCGCGCCGCTCGTGGTCGGCGACCTCGCGATCCTCGGGCCCGGCGGCGGCGAGTTCGGCGTCCGCGGCTTCATCGACGCATACGACGTGAAGACGGGGAAGCGCGTGTGGCGGCACTACACCGTCCCCACCAAAGGAGAGCCGGGCGCCGAGACGTGGGAGGGGACCTCCTACGAGACCGGCGGCGTGCCCGCGTGGACGACCGGCGTCTACGACGTCGAGAGCGACACGCTCTTCTGGACGACGGGCAACCCGTCGCCCGACTGGAACGGCGACCAGCGCAAGGGCGACAACCTCTACTCGAACTCGCTGCTCGCGCTCGATCCCCACACCGGCGCGCGCAAGTGGTACTTCCAGTTCACGCCTCACGACGTCTGGGACTACGACGGGAACACCCAGCTCTTCCTCGTCGACGTACCCTTCGGCGGAAAGCCGGTGAAGGCGGCCGCGCAGCCGAACCGCAACGGCTACTTCTATCTGATCGACCGCAGCGACGGCCGCTTCCTGCGCGCGACGCCCTACGTCGAGCAGGTGAACTGGGCGACGATCGACGCGCAGGGGCGCCCGATCGTCGATCCCACCAAGATGCCTTCCGACCAGCCGAGCGAGCGCGTCTGCCCCGGCAACATGGGCGGGCTCAACGGCTCGTGGACGGCCTCGTACGACCCCGCGCTCGGCCTCGCCTTCGTGCCGGAGATCGAGGGCTGCCAGCAGTTCCAGAAGGGCCTCCCGATCTTCGTGAAGGGCATTCCGTTCCTGGCGGGCACGCCGGTCCAGATCGACGCGCGAGCGGGCAAGACGTATGGGAACGTGACGGCGATGGACGTCGCGACCGGCCGCGTGCGCTGGCGCTACCGCGACCCGCACCCGATGACCGGCGGCGCGCTCAGCACGGCAGGCGGCGTGGTGTTCACGGGCAACCTGGACGGCGACGCGCTCGCCCTCGACGCGAAGACCGGCGCGGTCGTCTGGCGCTTCCACATGGGTGCGGGCATGCGCAGCCAGCCGATCGCGTGGCAGGCGCACGGGCGCACTTACGTCGCGATCGGCGCGGGCAACCATGCGTCGTCGACCGCGTACGTGGGCGGGCCCACGGAGACCTCGGACGGCGGCGCGCTGTTCGTGTTCGCGTTGCCGGCGAAGTGACGCCGGCTTGAGAAGCAGCGCCCTCGCCTTCCTTGCGATCCTCGCCTGCGCCGCGCCGCAACCGCCGGCGAGCCCGGCCGCCGCATACGCGCACGATCCCGCAGCGATCGCGCGCGGCGCGCAGCTCTTCAGCTCGGTGTGCTCCGCCTACTGCCACGCCCTGCCCGGCGACGCCGCCGGCGTGCGCGAGGCGCCGAACCTGTTCGATTGCACGTGGCTCCACGGCGGGAGCGACGCCGAGATCTTCCACACGCTCTCGACCGGCGTGCCGAACACGCGCATGATCTCGTTCGCCGGCAAGCTGCCCGACGGCGACGCGGATCTCTGGAAGCTCGTCGCCTACTTGCGCGCGCAGTCGCGCTGTGCGCCTCCGAAGGCCGGCGACGCGGTGAGCCGCCCGGTCGACGGCTAGCGTGCGCCGTCCCATCCCGCTGGACCGGCTCGAGGGCCTGCTCGCTGGCGAGCGCGGCCTGTCGCGCGCCGAGGCCGACGCCCGGCGCGCCGCGCACGGCCCCAACGACATCGCCGAGACGCCGCCGAGCGCGCTCTGGGACCTGCTCCGCGACACGGCGCGCGATCCGATGATCTGGTTCCTCTTCGGTACGAGCGGCCTCTATGCGTTCCTCGGCCAGGGTGCCGAGGCCGCCACGCTGCTCGCCGCGAGCGTGCCCCTCGTCGGCATGGACGCGTGGCTGCACCGACGCACGCGAGCCTCGACGGAGGGCCTCGCGGGCCGCCTCGCGCAGCGCGCCACCGTCGTGCGCGACGGCGCGGCCGTGCCGATTCCCGCGCTCGAGGTCGTGCCGGGCGATCTCGCGCTCGTCGCGGCCGGCGAGCCCTTCCCGGCGGACGGCCTGCTCCTCTCCGGGACGGACCTGCAGGTGGACGAGTCCGCGCTCACCGGCGAGGCGCACCCGGTGCGCAAGCGCGCGCTCGCGGCCCCGCCGGCGGACGGCGAGGAGCCGGCGGTCGACACGTTGCACTGGGGCTTCGCGGGGACGCGCCTCCTCACCGGGCGCGCGGCGCTGCGCGTCTCCCACACCGGCGGCGAGACGCTCTACGGCGAGATCGTGCGCAGCGCGATCGGCGGCGCCGGCGGCGCGACGCCGCTCCAGGCCGCGCTCGCGCGCCTGCTCTGGATCCTCGTCGCGGCCGCCGCGGGGGTGTGCTTCGCGCTCGCGGTCGTGCGACTGCACCAGGGCTTCGGCTGGGTCGATGCGCTCGTCAGCGCGCTCACGCTCGCCGTCGCCGCCCTGCCGGAGGAGTTCCCGATCGTCTTCACGTTCTTCCTCGGCGTCGGCGTGTATCGGCTCGCGAAGCAGCAGGCCCTCGTGCGTCGCGGGGTCTCCGTCGAGAACATCGGGCGCGTCTCCTGCGTGTGCTCGGACAAGACCGGCACGATCACGGAAGGCCAGCTGCGGCTCGCGCATCTCGAGCCGGCGCTGGCGGGCGAGGAGGCGCAGCTGCTCGCGCGGGCGGCCGCCGCGTCGCGCGCGGAGAGTCGCGATCCGCTCGACGCAGCGATCCTCGCCGCGGCCGCGCCGGTGGACAATTCCGGCCTCGAGCGGCTCGCGACGTTCCCCTTCACCGAGGACCGACGGCGCGAGAGCGCGATCCTGCGCGACACCGCCGGCGCGCGCTGGGCGGCGCTGAAGGGATCGCCGGAGACCGTGCTCGCGCGCTGCACCCTCGATGCGCGCGAGCGCGCCCGCTGGAGCGAGCGCGTCGACGCGCTGGCCGCCGGCGCACACAAGGTGGTCGCCTGCGCCTCGCGCACGCTCGCCGAGACGGAGCCGGCGACGGAGGAGCCGGCCGGCGGCTTCCGGTTCGAGGGGCTCATCGCGTGCGAGGACCCGATCCGCGCGGGCGTGGCCGAAGCGGTCGCGGCCTGCGCGGAGGCCGGGATCCACACCATCCTGGTGACGGGCGATCACCCGCTCACCGCGCGGGCGGTGGCGCGCGAAATCGGTCTCGGCGGCGCCGAGCCGCGCGTCCTCTCCGGCGAAGGCCTCGACGCGTTCCTCGCCTCGCCCGGCAGCGATCCGCGCACGCTCGACGTGATCGCACGCGCGGTGCCCGCGCAGAAGCTCGCCCTGGTCCGCGCGCTCCAGCGGCGCGGCGAGATCGTGGCGGTGACCGGCGACGGCGTGAACGACGTCCCGGCGTTGCAGGCAGCCGACGTGGGCATCGCCATGGGAGAGCGCGCGACCCGCAGCGCGCGCGAGGTCGCGGCCATCGTCCTGCTCGACGACAACTTCCGCACGATCGTGCGCGCGATCGCCGAGGGCCGGCAGCTCTTCGTGAACCTCCGCCTCGCGTTCCGCTACCTGCTCCTCGTCCATATCCCGCTCGTGACGACGGCCGCGCTCGTGCCGCTCGCGGGCTTCCCGCTGCTCTACCTGCCGCTGCACGTGGTGTGGCTCGAGCTCGTGATCCATCCGACCGCGCTGCTCGTGTTCCAGGACCTACCGCCGGCGGGACGGCTGCGGCCCCGGCGCGAGACGGGGCGCCCCCGCTTCTTCACCTCGGTCGAATGGCTGTGGATCGCCGGGATCGCGGCCATGGTCACCGCGCTGATCACGTTCGCCTACGTGCGCGGGCTCGGGCCCGACCGCGCGAACGTGGAGCACGCGCGCGCCCTCGCGCTCGCCACGCTCGTGCTCTCGAACGCCGCGGTGACGGCGCTGCTGAGCCGGTTGCGGACGCGTGCCGCGCGCGCGGTGGTGCTCGCGACGACGGCGCTCTCGATCGTGCTCCTGCAGAGCCCGGCGCTCGCGCAGCGCCTTCACGTCGAGCCGCTGCATCTGGACGACTGGGCGACCGCCTCGGCGGCCGTCGCCGCCGCCGTCGTCCTCCCGCTCGCCCTCGAGGCGCGGCAGCGAAGCGCTGGCTAGGCCGCGGGCAGGCGGATGCGGAACTCGGTGCCGCGCCCGGGCTCGGAGCTCACGTCGATGCTCCCCCCGTGGCGGCGCACGATCTCGTGGGAGATCGAGAGGCCGAGCCCGGTGCCCTCGCCGACCGGCTTGGTCGTGAAGAAGGGATCGAAGATCCGGTCGATGTGGCCGGGCGCGATGCCGACCCCGTCGTCGGCGATCGAGATCTCGACCGCACCTTCGCGGCGGGTGGTGCGCAGCCAGATCGTGCCGTTGCCGTCTATCGCCTGCGCCGCGTTCACGATGAGATTCAGGAAGACCCGTTCGAGCTCGCGCGACGCCGCCTCGACCTCCCCGACGTCGCCGAGCTCGCGCTCGACGCGGATCCGTTCGCGCAGATGCGGCGCCGCGACGCGCAGGGCGCGCTCGAGCAGCTCGTTCGGGTCGCAGCGGGAGCGAAGCTCGCCGCCGCCGCGCGAGAAGACGCGCACGTCGCGCACGATCGCGGTGGTTCGCTCGACCCCTTCCAGAGAGTCGTCGAGCATCGCGGCACCCTCGTCGAAGACCTCTGTCATCTCCCGCTTGGGCCCTTCGGAGCGCCACGCCTCGGTGAGCTCGGTCCAATGCTCGCGGAGCGCACGGAGGTTCGCGCCGATGTAGGCCAGCGGATTGTTGATCTCGTGCGCGAGACCTGCGGCCAGCTCGCCCACCGCCGCGAGCCGCGCCGACGTGAGGAGACGGCTGCGAAGCGACACCACCTCGCGGAGGTCGCGGACGACCAGCACGAGCCCGATCAGGGCGCCCTGACGATCACGCAGCGCGGCCGACGTGAGCGCCACGGGCACGCGCTCGCCGCGGGTGTCGATCTCGCATTCGAGCTCGTTCAGGTGGAGGTCGGGCGCGATGGCGATGCCGGGCAGAAAGGACTGCAGCGGGCGATCGAGGAGCGAAGCCATCGGGACGCCGAGGAGCTCGACGAGGCTCGCGTTCGCGACGCGGATCCGGCCCTCGAGGGTCGCGAGCGCGACGCCGTCGGGGATCGTCTCGAGGATGCGCTCCGCGAACGCGCTGGGTGCGACCAGCGAGAATCCGAAGCGGTGCATGCTCCAGGCGACGATCGCCCCGAACAGGGCGAACGAGAAGACGCCGAAGCGGGGGAACGTGACCCCGAGCGCGGGCAACAGGCCGTCGGTCGTCGAGCCCACGAGCAGCGGGATGCCGACGCTGGTACCGAACCACGGGCTCTGCCGGGTCTCCGCCGGCGATGCGTCGCGACGGAGCTCCGTGAGAGCTGCGAACACGCCGATCGAAGCGCTCACGACGGTGAACGCGTACCAGAGCGGGTACAGCGGCCCGGGGCGGTAGGCCCAGCCCCACGGCACCGGCACCATGTCGCGCGTCAGATACGGGCCGCCCGGTAGCCAGGGCTCGATCCATTCGAGCGCGAGGCAGAGGCCCGCGAAGCCGTAGGCGACGGGCAGCGCGCGCCGCAGAGCGTGGAACGCGCGCCGCTCCTGGGCGAGGAACAGATGCATGCAGAGGGGTCCGACCGCGAGCCAGCCGAGCGCGGAAACCCGCAGCCCGACGAGGGCGCTCGAGGCGTCGGGCGCGACCGTCCAGAACGCCTCGCAGACGCCCCAGTGGGCGCCGCCGAGGAGCAGCGCCGCCGCGCAGCGGTTCTCGGTCGCGGCGGGACCGCGCGCCAGGATCAGGACACCGAACACCAGGCACGCGAGAGCCGACGCAAGCGGAAGCACGAAGTAGGGATTCAAGGGCCGGCGCTCCGCAGTGAGCATCGACGCGGCGGCGGGCGGGCTTGAAGCCCGCTCTGGGTGTGCCGGCCGGAGCCCGGACGCCGCGCGGCTACTTCAGGAAGCCGAGGATCGCCTTCGCCAGCGCCTCGGGCGCGTCGAAGTCGGCGCGGTGGCCTGCGCCGGCGAGCGAGCGGATCCGCGTGCGCCCCGCGATCCCCGCGGCGAAGCGCTTCGCGTAGCTCGCGGGCACGATGCGATCCTCGCTGCCCCAGACCAGCAGCGTGGGCGCGCGGATGCGGTGCAGGCGCTTCGCGAGGCCACGGTCGCCGAAGGGCCAGAGCAGGCGCGCGGCGGCCTCGAGCGCGCGCAGCTGCTGGACCTGGAACTCGATCGGGTCGGCGCCCGCCGGCTGCGCGAGGACCTGCGCCGCGAACTCCGCCGGCTTCGCCGAGAACGTGCCCGGGCAGCTCGGTGCCGCGCTTCGCCCAGAAGTCGGCGACGGGCTCGCGCTCGTCGAACAGACCGAACGGCGCGACGAGCACGAGCCGCTTCACGAGCGCGGGCGAGAACGCCGCGACCTCCGCGGCGAGCGTGCCGCCGAGGCCGAGGCCCACGAGGTCGGCGCCCGCGAGGCCCGCGGCCTCGAGCAGCTCCTGCGTCGCGATCACCCAGTCGGCGAGATCGTCGAGCTTCCGGAAGTCGCCGCCGCCCGGATGGCCCGGCAGCGACGGCACGATCACGCGGCGCTTCTGCGCGAGCGCGCTCGAGGAACGGCGTCCACGCCGGGAAGCCGAACAGCCCCGACAGCAAGCCGAGCGGCCGGCCCCTGCCCTGCTCGAAGACGCGCACCTTGTCTCCGCGAACGCGGAGCGTCCGCGTCGACAACCTCTTCACCGTCTTCGCCTTCACGCGATGCTCCGCGGCACCGCGCGCTTCGCTGCGGCGAGCGGCTTCGGCCACCAGCGGTTCTCCCACTCGTCCTCGAACAGGCCCGCGAGCTGCGGCGCGACGCGCTTCGCGAACAGCTCCGTGTTGTGGAACACCAGGTCCTTCTTCATGTTGCCGAACTGGAGCAGCAGCATGAGTTGGCCGACGTTGAGGTTCACCGCGACCTCGCGCAGCTGCTCGGCCACCTCGTCGGGGCTGCCGATGATCACGTAGCCCTTCGAGACGATCTCCTCGAACGCGGGCCGGCCGTATGCGTGCGAGTCGGTGGCCGAGGCCGCCGCTGCCTGCACCACCTGCGACTTCACGCGCGCGCGGATCGTCGCCTCGCTCGTGTAGCCCGGCGGCGAGGCGTAGCGCGCGTCGACGTGCAGGCAGCGCTCGTAGAAGTACTAGCGCCGGCTCGCGTGTAGAGGTCGAGCGCCTCCTCGCGCGTCTCGGCCACGCCGACGAACTGGAGGAAGCCGGCGCGGAACGGATTGCGGTCCTTGCCGAGCCGCTCCATCTCCTCCCAGAAGCCGTGCATGGTGGCTTCGCCGAGCTTGTAGCCGAAGTAGGAGAGATAGGCGTAGACGTAGTCGAGCTCCGCGCACCAGCGCCACGTCTCGACGGAGCCGCCGCCCGGGATCCAGATCGGCGGGTGCGGCTGCTGGAGCGGGCGCGGCCACGGGTTCACGTAGCGGAGCTGGTTGTAGCGGCCGTTCCACGCGAAGACCTCGGCGTGCGTCCACGCCTTCAGGATCAGGTCGTGCGCCTCGTAGTAGCGCTCGCGGAGCTGGCTCGGGTTCTGGCCGTACGCGAAGCAGGTGTCCATCGGCGTGCCGACGGGGAAGCCGGCGATGAGCCGCCCGCCCGAGATCACGTCGAGCATCGCGAACTCCTCCGCGACGCGCGTCGGCGGGTTGTAGAGGGCGAGCGAGTTGCCCATCACGCAGAGCGCGGCGTCGCGGGTGCGGCGCGCGAGCGCGGCGGCGATCAGGTTCGGCGACGGCATCAGCCCGTACGCGTTCTGGTGATGCTCGTTGCAGCAGATGCCGTCGAAGCCGACCTCGGCGGCGAACTCGAGCTCGTCGAGGAAGTCGTTGTACATCCCGTGCGCCTTCGCGGGATCGAAGAGGCGCGAGTCGATGTCCACCCAGACCGACGGATGCTTCTGCTTGAAGTCGTCCGGCAGCTCGGTGTACGGCATGAGGTGGAACCAGAGCTGCTTCACGGCGCGTTCTCCTCTCGGAGGTCGGGCCGATTGTACGCCTAGCTGCCTACCTCTACGAGCCCGCGGCGGCGGCGGATGCGCTGCTCGATCGCGGAGAAGACGAGGCTGTCGATCAGGATGCCGATCAGGAGCACCACGATCATCAGCGCGAGCAGGCCGGGCGCGTCGGAGAGCTCGCGCGCGAACTGGAGCTGGCTGCCGAGCGCGGGCCGCGTCTCGATGATCACGAGCAGCTCGCCCGCCATCAGCGAGCGCCAGGAGAACGCCCAGCCCTGCTTCAGCCCGGCCACGTAGCCGGGCAGCGCGGCGGGCAGCACGACGTGGCGCAGGCTCGCGAGGCCGCGCGCGCCGAGCACGCGGCCGGCGCGCAGCAGCAGCGGCGGGATGTGGTCGATGCCGTTGATCAGCCCGTTCGCGATCGACGGCGAGGCGCCGAGCACCACCACGAACAGGATCGCCCCCTCCGACAGCTTGAAGAGCAGGATCGCGAACGGGAACCACGCGATGGAGGGCATGCTCTGCAGGCCGGTGATGAACGAGCCGAAGGCGCCCCGCAGCACGCGGCTGCGCGAGACGATCACCCCGAGCGCCGTGCCGATCACGATCGCGAGCGCGAAGCCGGTGGCCGCGCGCCGCAGCGTGGTCGCGACGGCGGCCCAGAACTTCGCGGTGACGATCAGGTCGGCGAGCTCGGCGAACACGCGACACGGGGCCGGGCAGCACGTACGTCGGACGCCAGCCCGTCCAGACCGTCACCTGCCAGAGCGCGAGCACGATCCCGACCGCGGCGAGCTTCGGCCAGGTGGCTTCCCACGCGGCGCGGAGGCGACGCGGCGGCTCGACGATGCGGGGCGTCGAGCGCGTCGAGCCCTTCGATCTCCTGCGCGAGCGAGCCGCGCTCGGCCACGGGCGGGCGGCTCAGCGGCCATGGCGGCGCACCTCCTCGCGCAGGCGCGTCGGTGATCTTGGCGGTCGCCTCCGCCACCGCGACCGAGTCGCTCTGGCGCGGCCGCGGGATCGCGATCGGGAACTCCGCCACCACGCGGCCGGGCCGGCTCGAGAGCAACACCACGCGATCGCCGAGCCGCACCGCCTCGCGCACGTTGTGCGTCACGAACAGCACCGTCATCGCCGTGCGCGACCAGATCGCCTCGAGCTCGTCGTGCAGCACGTCGCGCGTCATGGCGTCGAGCGCGCCGAAGGGCTCGTCCATCAGCAGCACGTCGGCCTCCTGCGCGAGCGCGCGCGCGATGGCGACGCGCTGGCGCATGCCGCCCGACAGCTCGTGCGGGCGGCGGTCGGCGAACGCCGTCGAGGTGGACGAGCCGCAGCAGCTCGTGCGCCTTCGCCGTGCCGCTCGGCGGCCGCGCACGCCGCGGAAGCGCATCCCCAGCTCGACGTTCTTCTGCACGGTGAGCCAGGGGAACAGCGCCGGCTCCTGGAACATCAGCGCGACGCGGCGCCCGCCCACGTCGATCGTGCCCGCGGTGATCTCGTAGAGGCCGACGATCAGGTTGAGCAGCGTGCTCTTGCCGCAGCCCGAGGCGCCGAGGAGGCAGACGAACTCGCCGGGCGCGACGTCGAGCGAGACGCGGTCGAGCGCCTGGATCGCACTGTGCCCGCCGTGGTAGGTCTGCGAGACGTCGCGGATGCGGATCGCGGGCTGCAAGCGGCGGGCTCAGTGCGCGATCGGCGGCTTGCCGGCAGCCGCGAGGATCTCGTTCAGGGGGCCGAGGTCGTAGATGCCGTCGAGCTTCACCGGGTCGAGCAGGCCCACGGCGGTGGCGTCCTCGGCCGACTTGCGGAGCGACGCAGCGATCGGATCGACCGTGAAGTGGAGCTTGTCCCACGCGCCTTCGATCACCGCCGCCGGCAGTCGCCTTGCCCGTGACCTTCGCGATGCCGGCGTTCACGAGCTCGCGCGCCTTCGCCGGCTCGGCGTTCACGAAGTCCACCGCGCGCACGTGCGCGCGCAGCACGGCGGCCACGAGCTCGGGGTGCTGCTCGAGGAACTGCGTGCGCACCACGACGTGCGTGGTCACGAACTGCCCGTCGGGCCAGAGGCTGCGCTCGTCCACCAGCACCGTGCCGCCGCCCTCGAGGACGAGGCGCGTCGCCCAGGGCTCGGGCACCCAGGCGCCCTGGATCTCGCCCGCGCGAAAGGTCTCGAGCGTCTGCGCGTTCGCCTGCGGCACGACCGCGACGTCGCCGCCGCCCTCGAGGTTCGCGGAGAGCCCCTGCGTCTTCAGCCACGCGCGCAGCGCGACGTCCTGCGTGTTGCCGAGCTGCGGCGTCGCGAGCTTCTTGCCGACCAGATCCGCCGGCGTCGTGATCTCCGGCTGCACGACGAGCGCCGCGCCGCCCGACGTCGCGCCCGCCACGATGCGGATCGCCTCGCCGTCCGACTTCGCGAAGGCGTTGATGGCCGGGTTCGGGCCGATGTAGCGTGATGTCGAGCGCGTCGGAGAAGAGCGCCTCGACCGCCTCGGGGCCCGGCGTTGAAGGTGCGCGGCTCGAGCTTCACGCCGGCCCCGAGCGCCTCCGCGAACCAGCCCTGCTCGAGCGCCGACGATCGCCGGCGCGTGGGTGACGTTCGCGAAGTAGCCGAGGCGGACGAGGCCCGGAGCGGCGGCTTCGGGCTTGCTCTCGCCGCAGCCGAGCAGCAGGGCGAGCAGGAGACATACGGGGACCGGGCGAAGGCGCGACCTCATGAGGCCCCCGCCAGAGCAACCCGTGTGCCGCCGTGAAACGCACGGAGAGCGCAGCTCAGCCGTCATATGTAACGGTCCGTCGAATCTGACGGGCGAGCCGTGATATGCGACGGTTCGGGCCGCGCCGTGAATCCTCACGGCGCTCCCATCTTCATGTGACGGACGGCGGCGTGAAACGCCGCCTGGACGCTCCCGAGCCCCGGCACGGCATTTGCTCCCCCCGGTTCCCCGCTCGTGAAGCGAAGACAGGGGGAGTGATGAGTCGGCTGTGCGCATGGTGCCCGCTGGCGCTGGAGTCTCGACGAGCACGAACGATCCCTATCTCGAGGTCGAGCGCGCGCGGGATCTCGCTCACGATTGGGGCTCGCGCCTCCACGTGCTCGGCGCGCGCGGCCACATCAACGTCGCCTCCGGCTTCGGGCCGTGGTTCGAAGGCGAGGCGCTGCTGGCCGAGCTGCTGTGCCGGCTGCGTTCGTAGCGAGCTTCAGCTCGGGCGGTGGCGGCGCCAGTCGACGCCGAGCTTGCGCATCCGCGCGCGCAGCGTGTGCGGATTGATCTCGAGCAGCGCGGCGGCGCCGCCGGGCCCCTCGATCTGCCCGTGCGTGCGCGTCAGCGCCGCCTCGATGTGGCGCGCCATCGCGCGGTCGAGGGACGGGAACGGCTCGGCGGCGCCGGCGCGCGCGCGGCGCCGCGCGCGCCGCGCCGCGGCCCGCGGCGCGCGCCCGGCGCCACGCCGAGCGCCTTCGCGACCTCGAGCCGCTCGCCGTCGCCGAGGATCACCGCGCGCTCGATCACCGCGATCAGCTCGCGCACGTTGCCCGGCCACGGGTAGCGCGACGAGCAGCTCGAGATCCTCGGGCGCGGGCAGCGCGCGGCGGCGTGCCGAAGCGCGTCGCGGCGCGCAGCGCGAAGTGGTTCGCGAGCGCCGGGATGTCCTCGCTGCGCTCGCGCAGCGGCGGCAGATGGATCGGGAACACCGCGATCCGGTACCAGAGGTCCTCGCGGAAGCGGCCCTCGCGCGACCATCGCGCTGCAGGTCGCGGTGCGTGGCGGCGACGATGCGCACGTCGACGTGGAGCGGGCGCTGCCCGCCGACGCGCTCGAGCGTGCCGTCCTGGAGCACGCGCAGCAGGCGCACCTGCGCGTCGAGCGGGCAGCTCGCCGATCTCGTCGAGGAAGAGCGTCCCGCCGTCGGCGCGCTCGAACCAGCCGCGCCGCTCGGCGAGCGCGCCGGTGAAGCTGCCGCGCTCGTGGCCGAACAGCTCGGAGTCGATCAGGCCCGGGCGGGATCGCGCCGCAGTTCACGCGCAGGAACGGGCCCGCCGCGCGGCGCGAGCGCGCGTGGATCGCGCGCGCGACGACCTCCTTGCCCGAGCCGGTCTCGCCGAGCATGCAGCACCGGCACGTCGAGGTCGGCGACGAGCTCGACGCGCTCCATCACCGGGCGCAGGCCGCGCCTCGGCGCCGACGATCGTCTCGCCGAGCTCGCGTGCGCCCGAGCCGCGAGAGCAGCGAGCGCGCGATCGGCCTCGCGCGGCCTCGCGCAGCGCCGACAGCTCGCGCAGCGCGGCGGTCGTTCTCGAGCGCGGCCGCGAAGGGCTCGAGCAGCGCGCGCGCGACGCGCCTCGTGCGCGGCGTCGAAGCGCTGGCCGCGGCGCGCGACGAGCAGCAGCACGCCGTGCGGCTCCGCCGCGCGACGGCGAGCGGGCCGAGCAGCACGTCGCCTTCGACGCCGGCGGGCAGCGAGGCCGGGCAGCGCTGCGCCGCAGCACGCTCGCGCGTGGCGTGCTCGAGCGCGCCGCTGCGGCACCACGCGAGGAGCGCGTCGAGCTCGTCGGCGCCGAGCTCGCTGCGCGCGAGGCCGCGCGCGCGTCGTGCCCTCGCCTGGCGCCGCGGCGAGCGTCTCGACCGCGTGCCGCGCCGAGGTCGAGCTCGCGCACCGCGAGCCGCGCGAGCGGCAGCTGCGCGCCGAGCAGCGGCGACGATGCGCGCAGCACCGCCTCGGCGAGCTCGATGTGCCGGCAGGCCTCGCGCCAGACCTCGAGCAGGAGCGGCGGAGTCGGTCCGTCATGGCCGTGGCATGTGATAGCGACTCAGCAAGATAGACGGAATCATCCCGTGTCATTTAGCGGGAAGATCTCGTCATCTGCAGGTCGAATGGCGTAAGCGACTGGAATCACAGCGATTCGTCTCGAACGGCCCCGTGCGCCGGCACGGCGCTTGCTCTACGCCCGCCGCACCCCGCACGGAGGATCGACAGTGCGCATGTCTGCTCGATCGGACCCGCTCGCCGCAGGCGCTGCGTCGCTGGCGCGCTCGCCGCGGCGCCGGCGCCGCCGGCCCGCGCGACGCAGCGACCGCGAGCGCCTCGACGCAGCTCGAGCAGGAGGTCGCGCTGCTGAAGCGCAAGCTCGAGGTGAAGGAGGAGGACGCCACGGCCGAAGGCGAGCCGACGACGCCCGATCGTCGGCGCCGGGCCCGACGGCTTCTTCCTGCGCTCGCCGGACAAGAAGTTCCAGCTCCGGCTGCGCGGCTACGCGCAGGCCGACGCGCGCTGGTTCACCGACGGCGGACGAGCTCGGGCAACGACACCTTCGCTGTTGCGGCGCGTGCGGCCGATCGTCGAGGGCACCGCTCGCCGAGTACGTCGACTTCCGGATCATGCCGGACTTCGCGGGCAGCACGCTCGACGCTCTTCGACGCGTACGTGAACCTCCGCTACTTGCCCGCAGGCGCAGCTCCAGGTCGGCAAGTTCAAGCCGCCGGTCGGCCTCGAGCGGCTCCAGTCGGCGACCGCGACGATGTTCATCGAGCGCGGCTTCCCGACGCTACCTCGTCCCGAACCGCGACCTCGGCGTGCATGCTCCAGGGCGAGCTCGCGCGAGGGCCTGTTCACCTACCAGCTCGGCGGCTTCAACGGCGTCGCGCGACGGCGGCAACGCAGAACGCGACGTCGACACCGACGACGGCAAGGACGTGGTCGGCGCGCGTCTTCGCGCAGCCCGTTCCGGCCAGCTCGGCAACGAGTGGCTCGAGGGCCTCGGCCTCGGCGTCGCCGGCAGCTGCGGGCACGGGACGACGAGCAGACGCCGGCCGTCGCTTCCGCACGACCGCCGGCCAGCAGAACTTCTTCGCCTACCGCGGCGCGACGGCGGCTTCGCCGCGGTCACCGGCGAAGGCGACCGCATCCGCTTCTCGCCGCAGGCCTACTGGTACTGCGGGCCCGTTCGGCCTGCTCGGCGAGTACGTCGTCTCGCAGCAGGACGTGCACCGCGACCGCCGCGCGCCCGGAACCGCGTCACGAGACGCCTCGACCAACAGCGCCTGGCAGGTCGCGGCGAGCTACGTGCTCACCGGCGAGAACGCGTCCTACAAGGGCGTGATCCCGCGCGCGACCTTCGACCCGTGCGAGGGCACGCTGGGGCGCCTTCGAGGTCGCCGCCCGCTACGGCGAGATCGACGTCGACGACGACTTCGTTCCCGGTCTTCGCGAACCCGGACGCTGTCGGCGGACCGCGCGCAGGGCTGGACCGTCGGCCTCAACTGGTACCTGAACCGCTGGCTCAAGCTCGATGCTCGAACTACGACCGCACGACTGGTTCGACGGCGGCGCGCCGCGGCGGCGGCGACCGCGACGACGCGAAGAGCACCGTCCTGACCCGCCTCCAGCTCAACTACTAGCGGGCCGAGGAAGCTCCGATGACGATCCGCATCGCCGTGCTGCTCGCGCTGCTCGCGTCGCGCTGCTCGCCGCTCGCCGGCGCCGCGCGCGCCGACGTCGACGCTGCTCAACGTCTCCTACGACCCGACGCGCGAGCTCTACGAGGACGTACAACGCGCTCTTCGCCAAGCACTGGCAGGAGACAGACGGGCGAGACGGTCACGATCAACCAGTCGCACGGCGGCTCGGGCAAGCAG
Source organism: uncultured delta proteobacterium (assembly GCA_963716895.1). Taxonomy (GTDB): domain Bacteria; phylum Myxococcota_A; class UBA9160; order UBA9160; family UBA6930; genus JBFIYM01. Next base: position 343,329 of record CAVQUJ010000005.1, on the reverse strand, counting down.
GCGCGCGCGGTGATCGACGGCCTCGAGGCCGACGTCGTCACGCTCGCGCTCGCCGGCGACGTCGACGCGCTCTCCGAGCGCGGCCAGCTGATCCCGACGCGCCTGGCAGAAGCGGCTGCCGAACAACAGCTGCCCCTACACCTCGACGATCGTGTTCCTGGTGCGCAAGGGCAACCCGAAGGGCATCCACGACTGGGACGACCTCGTGAAGCCGGGCGTCGTCGGTGATCACGCCGAACCCGAAGACCTCGGGCGGCGCGCGCTGGAACTACCTCGCGGCCTGGGGCTACGCGCTCGCGCAAGAACGGCGGCGACGAGGCGAAGGCGCGCGAGTTCGTCGGCGCAGCTCTACAAGAACGTGCCGGTGCTCGACACCGGCGCGCGCGGCTCGACCACGACCTTCGTCGAGCGCGGCATCGGCGACGTGCTGCTCGCCTGGGAGAACGAGGCGCTGCTCGCGGTCGAGAAGCTCGGCGCAGGGCAAGTTCGAGATCGTGGTGCCGTCGCGTCAGCATCCTCGCCGAGCCGCCGGTCGCGGTGGTCGACGCGGTGGCGCGGCGCAAGGGCACGGCGAAGGTCGCGCGAGGCCTACCTCGAGTACCTCTACACGCCCGAGGCGCAGGAGCTGATCGCGCAAGCACCACTACCGGCCGAGCGCTGCCCGCGGTGGCCGCGAAGTACGCCGCGCAAGTTCCCGAAGCTCGAGCTGTTCACGATCGACGGAGTTCGGCGGCTGGAAGGAGGCGCAGGCGAAGCACTTCGCCGACGGCGGCGATCTTCGACCAGATCTACCAGCCGGGCGCTGAGCAGGGAGTCCGCTTGTCCTCCGCGCGACGCCGCATCGGTGCTGCCCGGCTTCGGGCTGACGCTCGGCTTCACGCTCGTCTACCTCGCGCCTGCTCGTGCTGATCCCGCTCGCGGGGCTCTTCGTGAAGTCGGCGTCGCTCGGCCTGGGCGAGTTCCTCGCGGCGGTCGCGCTCGCCGCGCGCGCTCGCCGCCTACCGGCTCTCGTTCGGCGCCGCGTTCGCGGCGGCGGCGGTCAACGCGGTGTTCGGCCTCGTCGTGGCGTGGGTGCTCGTCCGCTACCGCTTCCCGGGCCGCGGCCTCGTCGACGCGCTCGTCGACCTGCCGTTCGCGCTGCCGACCGCGGTGGCCGGCATCACGCTCACCACGCTGCTCGCGAAGAACGGCTGGATCGGCCGCTGGCTCGAGCCGCTCGGCATCGAGGTCGCCTACACGCCGCTCGGCGTCGTGGTCGCGCTCACCTTCATCGGCCTGCCGTTCGTCGTGCGCACGGTGCAGCCGGTGCTCGAGGACCTCGAGCCCGAGCTCGAGGAGGCCGCCGCGAGCCTCGGCGCGAGCCGCTGGCAGACGTTCCGCGCGCGTGCTCTTCCCGACGCTCTGGCCGGCGCTCGCGACCGGCTTCGCGCTCGCCTTCGCGCGCGCGCGTCGGCGAGTACGGCTCGGTCGTCTTCATCTCGGGCAACATGCCGATGCAGCACCGAGATCGCGCCGCTCCTGATCGTCACCCAGCTCGAGCAGTACGACTACGCCGGCGCCGACCGCGATCGCGGCGGTGCTGCTCGTGACCTCGTTCGCGCTGCTGCTCGGCGATCAACGCGCTCCAGGCGCTGGCGGCGCGGCGCCTCGCGGCGCGCGGAGGCGACGCGTGAGCCGCCGTCCGCCGACTGGACGCTCGACTGCGCGCCGCGCCGCGCATCGCCGCGCGCGCCGCTCGAGGACCCGCCTGGGTGCGCGCCGCGCTGATCGGCGTCGCGCTCGTCTTCCTCGGGCTCTTCCTCGTGCTGCCGCTCGTCGACCGTCTTCGTCGCAGGCGTTCGCGAAGGGCGCTCGGCGTCTACTGGGCGCGATCCGCGAGCCCGACGGCGCTCGCCGCGATCCGGCTCACGCTGCTCGTCGCCGCGATCTCGGTGCCGCTGAACGCCGTGTTCGGCGTCGCGGCGGCCTGGGCGATCGCGAAGTTCGACTTCCGCGGCAAGGCGCTGCTGATCACCGCTGATCGACCTGCCGTTCGCGGTCTCGCCGGTGGTCTCGGGCCTGATCTTCGTGCTGCTGTTCGGCGCGCAGGGCCTGCTCGGGCCGTGGCTCCAGGCGCACGGCATCAAGATCATCTTCGCGGTGCCCGGGCATCGTGCTCGCGACGATCTTCATCACCTTCCCGTTCGTCGCGCGCGAGCTGATCCCGCTGATGCAGGAGCAGGGCACCGAGGAGGAGGAGGCCGCGGTCTCGCTCGGCGCGAGCGGCTGGCAGACCTTCCGGCGCGTCACGCTGCCGAACATCCGCCTCGGCCTGCTCTACGGGATCGTGCTGCTGAACGCGCGCGCGATGGGCGAGTTCGGCGCGGTGTCGGTGGTCTCGGGCCACATCCGCGGGCTGACCAACACGATGCCGCTGCACGTCGAGATCCTCTACAACGAGTACCAGGGCGCCGCCGCCTTCGCGGTCGCCTCGCTGCTCGCGCTGCTCGCGCTCGTGACGCTCGTCGCGAAGAGCGCGCTCGAGTGGCAGCATGGGGCGGCGCGCCGGCGGCTGAGGCGGCGAGCGGAGCGACGCATGAGCATCGAGGTGCGCGGCATCGCCAAGCGCTTCGGCGACTTCGCGGCGCTGCGCGACGTGAGCCTCGAGGTGAAGCAGGGCGAGCTGCGTCGCGCTGCTCGGGCCCTCGGGCTCGGGCAAGACCACGCTGCTGCGCATCATCGCCGGGCTCGAGTTCCCGGACCGCGGCGACGTGTGCTTCGACGGCGAGGACGCGACCGAGCGCAGCGCGCGCGAGCGCGCGTCGGCTTCGTGTTCCAGCACTACGCGCTGTTCCGCCACATGACCGTGTTCGAGAACGTCGCCTTCGGCCTGCGCGTGCGGCCGCGCGCGCGAGCGGCCCGGCCGAGGCCGAGATCCGCGCGCGCGTGCACGAGCTGCTGCGCCTGGTGCAGCTCGAGGGCCTCGCCGGGCGGCTGCCCGACGCAGCTCTCGGGCGGCCAGCGCCAGCGCGTGGCGCTGGCGCGCGCGCTCGCGGTCGAGCCGCGCGTGCTGCTGCTCGACGAGCCCTTCGGCGCGCTCGACGCGCGCGTGCGCAAGGAGCTGCGCCGCTGGCTGCGCCGGCTCCACGACGAGCTCGGCCTCACCAGCGTGTTCGTCACCCACGACCAGGAGGAGGCGCTCGAGCTCGCCGACCGCGTGGTGGTGATGAACCACGGGCGGATCGAGCAGGTCGGCACGCCCGAGGAGGTCTACCACGAGCCCGCGACGCCGTTCGTCTACGAGTTCCTCGGCGACGTGAACGTCTTCCACGCGCGCGTCGAGCGCGGCCTCGCGCGGGTCGAGCGGCGTCCTACGTGCGGCCCGCACACCGCTCGAGCTCGTGAGCCGCACGCTCGAGATCCGACGCGGCGACGCGCCCGAGGCCTGCGCGCGCGCGTCGAGCGCATCCACGCCGCGGGCCCGACCGTGAAGGTCGAGCTGGTCTCGGACGGCGGCGGCTCCAGGCCGAGATCTCGCAGGAGCATCTGCGCGAGCTCGCCCTCGAGCGCGGCGACGAGGTGTTCGTGCGGCCGCGCGAGCGCCGCGTCTTCGGCGAGGACTACTCGATCTAGGCCGCGTGCTAGCGTGCGAAGCCATGGGCGAGCTGTCCTTCCAGCACTACCTGCTGGGCTTGTTCGCCGTCGCGAACAACGTCTCGGCCATCCCGCTCTATCTCGGCCTGATCCACGGGCGCTCCAAGCAGGAGCAGCACCGGCTCTGCCTGATCGCGACGTTCACCGCCTTCGTCACCATGCTGACCTCGATGCTGGCGGGCATGGCGATCCTCTCCTTCTTCGACATCACCATCCCCGCCTTCCGCATCGCCGGCGGCCTGCTGCTGATCAGCACCGGCTTCGGGATGATGAAGCCCGCGGAGCCCGACGCCGAGGAGAAGACGGAGCGGGGCTTCTCGCAGGTGATCTCCGCGGCCGTGATCCCGATCGGCATCCCGCTCACGACGGGCGCCGGCGCGATGTCGACCGTGATCCTCTTCGCCGAGAGCCTCCACCACCAGTGGCCGCTCGAGTGGAAGCTCCTCGCCGCGATCGTGGTGATGACGGGCATCATCTACGTCTCCTTCCGGCGCGCACCGCTGCTCGTGCGCATCCTCGGTCAGACCGGGATGGACGTCTTCACGAAGGTCTTCGGGCTGATCACGCTCGCGATCGGCGTGCAGTTCATCCTGAGCGGCATCGCGGCGGCGTTCCCGCGCATGGCCTGAGCCGGGCTACGGAGGCCCGCCCGCGGCGAGCCGGCGGAAGAGCGCAGCCACCGGGCGCGCGCTCCGATCCGCCGCGAAGAGCCCGACCTCGGTGACGCGCCCGACCGGCGCCGTCAGCGCGCTGTCCCAGTCGTACTGGTCGCCGCGGCTGTACCAGCAGAGGCCGCGCACCGGGAGGCCGCCGCCGCGCATGCCGCGGAGGCGCGTCGCGAAGGCCGAGAGCCAGGCCTCCTGCGACGCGACCGGCAGCCCGAGGTTCGAGGTCTCCGCGACCCAGAAGTCGAGGCCGTAGCGCGCGTGCCAGGCGCGGGCGGTGGCCTCGTAGGCGTCGAGGCGCTGCTCGATCGACCAGCCGTCGAGCGAGCCGCCGACGGGCACGATGGAGATCGGATAGAAGTCGTGACCCGCGATGGTGTTGGCCGTCGTCGCGAGCTTCTCGATGCGCAGCCGCGTGGCATGCGGCACCGCCGCGAAGTCGTCCTCCACCGACGGCGGCAGCGCCTTCCCGAAGTGGAGGTCCCAGACGGCCCAGGCGCTCGCCCGCATGCGCTCGGCTTCTTCCGCGTGCGCGTCCGAGCACGCGATCGGGCAGGAGAAGCCCTCGGCGCCCACCCACCAGCCGTCGCGATCCGCGCGGATCCGGGCGTTGGCCTCGAGGTTCGCCAGCACCCCGTGGCAGAGCGCGGAGGCGAAATCCTGCGGCGAGCGGCGCCGGTCGTTCCAGATGCCGTACCGCGCCGAGCCCAGAGCGGTGAAGGAGGGCTCGTTCACCGGCGTGAACCAACGCGGCGATCGGTAGCGCGCGAGGAACGCTTCGACGTAGCGGACGAAGCCCTCGACCCAGTCGAGCTGACAGAATCCGGTGTAGTGGTCGGGCAGCCCGAAATGGCAGAGGTCCACCACGGGCTCGAGCCCGTGCCGCTCGCACGCCGCGAGGGCGCGGTCCCAGAGCGACCAGTCGTACTCGCGTGGGCTGCGCTCCACGAGGCGCCACGGCATCCCGTAGCGCCAGACGCGCACCCCCAGCGCGGCGACCGCCGCGAGGTCCCGGTCCTGCTCCGCGAGGTGACCGCTCCGCGCCAGCTCGTCGACGCGCACGGGTGCGCCGTCGTGGAGGACGAGGGGATCCGAAGCCTCCTCGCCAGAGGCCCAGGCGAAGTCGGGGAAGGTCACGACGGCGGCGGCACCTTCACGCCCGCGGCGTCCTCGACGGCGAGCAGCGTGGCCGCGAACAGCTTCGGCCCGAGCCCCATCGCGAGAGCGCGCGCGTAGGTGGCGTGCGCCGCCTCGATCACCGGCATCGGCACGCCGAGCCCCTTCGCCGACGCGAGCGCGAGGCCGACGTCCTTCTCCGCGAGCGCGAGCTGGAAGAAGGCGTTGTCGAAGCCGCGGCCGAGCAGCAGCTTCGCGAGGCCCGCGTAGGCCGCGCCAGAGCTCTTCTGCACCACCTCCAGCAGGCGGCCCGAGTCGAGCCCGGCCTTGGCTGCGAGCGCGAAGGTCTCCTGCACGAGGAGGCCGCCGCACAGGAAGATCGCGTTGTTCACGAGCTTGGTCAGCGTGCCGTTCCCGGACTCGCCGAGATAGAAGACGTTCTTCCCGAACGCGCCGAAGAGCTTCTCCACGCGCTCGAACGCCGCGCGCTCGCCGCTCGCCATCACCGTGAGCGTCCCTTGCACGGCGCCGGCCGCGCCGCCGGAGACGGGCGCGTCCACCAGGTGCACGCCGGCCGCAGCCTCGCGCGCCGCGAGCGCGCGCACCGCGTCGAAGGCGCTGGTGCTGAGATCGACGTGGACGTCGCCCGGGCGCGCGCCGGCGAGGATGCCGTCCGGGCCCGTAGCGACCTCCTCGACCTGCGCCGGGCCGGGCAGCGACGTGAACACGACGCGACACGCCGCCGCCACCTCGCGCGGGCTCGCCGCGCGCCGCGCGCCCGCCGCAACGAGCGGCGCCGTCGCCGACTCGACGCGATCGCACACCACGAGCGCGTGCCCCGCATCGAGCAACCGCTTCGCCATCGGCGCCCCGATCGTGCCCGTGCCGATGAAGCCGACCGGATGAACTTCGCTCGCCTCACGCGAGGCAAAGCCTCGCGTGGGCTCGCTGCGCGGGCCGCTTCGCGTCCCTTGCGATTCGTCGGTGGCGTTCATCCCTTCTCCGCCTGTTCTTTCGCCCAGCGGTAGTCGGCCTTGCCGCTCGGGCTGCGCTGGATCTCGTCGCGGAACACGAACTGCCTTCGGGCAGCTTGTAGCGCGCGAGGTGCTTCGCCGGCCTCGGCGAGCAGCTCCGCCTCGCGTGGCGCGCCGCGCCCGGCGCGGAGCTGCACGATCGCGACCACCTCCTGGCCCCAGCGCTCGCTCGGCCGCCCCGCGACCACGGCGTCGTAGACGGCCGGGTGGTGCTTCAGCGCGTGCTCGACCTCCTCGGCGAAGATCTTCTCGCCGCCCGAGTTGATCGTGACCGAGTCGCGGCCGAGCACCTCGATCGCGCCGTCGGCGCGGTAGCGCGCGCGGTCGCCGGGCACCGACCAGCGCACGCCGTCGATCACCGGGAAGGTGCGCGCGGTCTTCTCGGCGTCGCCGAGGTAGCCGAGCGGCACGCGGCCGCGTCTGCGCGAACCAGCCGATCTCGTCGTCGCCGGGCGCGAGCACGCGCGTCGAGGTCCGCCGAGACGACGCCCGCGCCGGCCAGCGGCCGGAAGTCGCCGGTCGAGACGCCCGTCTGCTTGTTGCTCGGGTTGCTCGCCTGCGCGCCGGTCTCGGAGGAGCCGATCGAGTCGAGCACCGTCACCTGGGGGACGCGCTCCAGGAACTCGCGCTTGTTCGCGGCGGAGAGCGGCGCGCCGCCCGAGCCGACGATCAGCAGGCTCGACAGGTCGTAGCTTGCCGTTCGCGAGCTGGTCGAGCAGCGGCCGCGCGAAGGCGTCGCCGACGATCGTGCAGGTCGAGTTGACGCGCTCGCGCTCGATCGTGCGCAGGAAGTCGTGCGGGCTCGAAGCGTCGTGGTCTCGTTCGGGAAGATCACGGCGTTGCCCATGCCCATGGTGATGAAGCAGGCCCCACTGCGCGGCGCCGTGCATGAGCGGCGGCCCGATCAGGCAGCGCAGCTGCCGCGCCGCGTCCGCGCGTGCTCGGCCGATCTCGTCGAGCGACGCGAGCTCGCGGCCGTCGGCGCGCCGGCCGCCCATCGCCGCGACGTAGATGTCGGCCGAGCGCCAGAGCACGCCCTTCGGCATGCCGGTCGTGCCGCCGGTGTAGAGGATGTAGAGGTCGTCGGGCGAGTCGGCGTGACGGCGCGGCGCTCGCCGGCGAGGCGCGCCGCGAGCGCCGCCTCGTAGTCGACCGCGCCGGGCAGCAGCGCGTTGCCCGGAGTCGTCGGCCACCTGGAGCAGCACGCTCGAGCTCGGGGAGCTCGCGCGCGGATCGCGGCGATGTGCGGCGCGAACTCGGCGTGGTAGACGACCGCCCGCGCGCCGCGAGTTGCGGAACAGGTAGAGCAGCTCCTCCTCGACGTAGCGGTAGTTGACGTTGAGCGGCGCCACGCGCGCCTTGAAGGCGCCGAGCATCGCCCTCGACGTACTCGTTGCCGTTGTAGAGGTAGAGCGCGAGGTGGTCCTGGCCGCGACTCGTGGCCCGCGAGCTGCGCGCGCTCGCTGCGCGACGCGGAGCCCGCGCGCGAGCAGGTAGTTCGCGAGGCGCCGGCGTGCGCTCGGCGCAGCGCGCGATAGCGTGAGGCGCCGCTCGCGGAAGACCAGCGCCTCGCGGTCGGGGATCGCGGCGGCGATGGTCTCGTTCACTTCCGCAAAGTCGAAGTCGGTCATGCTTCCTCTCGCTCGCGAGCGGCAGCCCACGCCGCACGCATCCGGTCTCGCCCTTGCTCGTCGCCTGTCGCGGCGTCCAAAGCATGCCATCCTAGCGCGCTGTGGACAGCCTCAAGCTGCGCGTCACGCCGAAGACTCCCGAGCCCGTCGAGGAGTTGCCGACGGGTCTGGTGTGGATCGAGCGCGGCACGCAGCGCGCCGCGCTCTTCACGCCCGACGAGCTCGAGCCGGGCCGCCGCTATCCGCTGCTCGCCGTGCTGCACGGCGCGGGCCGCCAGGACGAGCAGCTGATGAAGGCGTATCGCGACGAGGCCGAGCGCCGGCAGGCGCTGATCCTGATCCCGCGCTCCTTCCACATGACGTGGGATCTCATCACCGCCGCCACGCAGGGCGCGGCGGCGAGCGGAGCCGGCAACGCGCCCTCGAGTCGGCCCGACCTCGACTTCCTCGAGTACGCCTACGACCTGATCTTCCGGCGCTATCGGGTGGACGCGGAACGGCTCGCCCTGATCGGCTACTCGGACGGCGCGAGCTACGCGCTCTCGGTCGGCCTCTCGAACCCGCACCTGTTCCGCGCGGTGATGGGCTGGGCGGCGGGCTTCGTGGCGATCGAGAACGAGGCGGCGGAGCCTGGTGTCCCGCGGCCCGCGGTGCTGATCGAGTACGGCACGCACGACGAGCTGTTCCCGTTCGAGCAGGTGGCCGTGCCGATGCGCGAGCAGCTCGAGGCGCACGGCTGCGCCGTCACCTTCCGCGTGGACGAGGGCGGCCGGCACTGGCCGTCCAGCGAGTTCCAGGACGAGGCGCTCGACTGGTTCTTCTCGGAGCCCTGGCAGACCCGCTCGTAGCGGCGAAGGAGCAAGGCATGTCCGATCTCGATCCCTACGCGCAGCTCGCCGAGCGCGCGCTCCGCGACGAAGCGCCGAGCGCAGCCGAGGCGCGCTGGATCCTCGACGGCGACGACGTCGAGCTCCTGCCGCTGCTTCACGCCGCCTACGTGCCGCGCCGCCGTCACTTCGGAAACAAGGTGATGGTGCACTTCCTGAACAACGTGCAGAACGGCCTGTGCCCCGAGGACTGCGGGTACTGCTCCCAGAACCGCGACTCGAAGGCGACGATCCAGAAGTACGCGATGAAGGGCGAGGCCGAGATCCTCGCCGAGGCCGAGCACGCCGCGCGCGCCGGAGCGACCCGCTACTGCATGGTGCTCTCGGGACGCGGCCCGACGCTCGAGACGACGCGGCGCCTCGCTGCGATCGTGCGCAAGGTGAAGGAGCGCTGGCCGATCGAGGTCTGCCTCTCCGTCGGACTGCTCGGCGAGGAGCACGCGCGCGTACTCGCCGACGCCGGTCTCGATCGTCTCAATCACAACCTCAACACGAGCGAGGCGCACTACGACCGCGTCTGCTCGACGCACACGTTTGCCGACCGCCTCGCGACGCTCCGCGCCGCGCAAGCCTGCGGCATCGAGCCGTGCAGCGGCCTCATTCTCGGCATGGGGGAGCGCAGCGAGGACGTGATCGAGGTCGCGTTCCGGCTGCGCGAGCTCGGGGTGCCGTCGATCCCCGTGAACTTCCTCGTGCCCATCGAGGGGAACCAGCTGATCTCCGACGGCTCGCTCACGCCCACCCGCTGCCTGCGCGCGCTGGCGCTGCTGCGGCTCGTGAACCCGCGCGCGGAGATTCGCGCATGCGGTGGCCGCGAAGGGCATCTGCGCGCGCTGAATCCGCTGGCGCTCTGGCCCGCGAACTCGCTGTTCGTCGAGGGCTACACCACCACGAAGGGCGAAGGCATCGTCGACACCTACCGCATGATCCGCGACGCCGGCTTCGAGGTAGACGGCAACCCGGCCTACGAGCGCGAACGCTACGAAGGCACGGCGGCGGGCGGCTTCCGCGTCCCGGGCGGCGGCGAGCAGGTGCTGCGGCCCGAGATCGCGAGCGAGACGCGGCGGGTGGTCTCGCGCGCGGCGCGCTGACGCTCACATCGCGGAGCGCGGGCCGCCGCCGCTCGGCGCGGCCGCCCGGATCATGTTGTCCTGCACGAAGGACGCGACGAGCCGGCCGTCTCGCGTGAAGACCTGCGCGCGGCCGTACGAGCGGCCGCCGCCCGCGTGCGGGCTCTCGTGCGCGATCAGCAGCCAGTCGCGAATCGTGAACGGCTCGTGGAAGGTGAGCGTGTGGCCGACGACGCCGGTCGAGAGCGTCTTGTGCGCGTCGGCCTGGCCGATGCCGGCGTGCGGGCGCATCGCGGTGCCGATCAGGAAGCCGTCCGTGCCCCACGCGAGGATCGCCTGATTCGTCGCGACATCGTCGGGCGCACCGCGATAGCGCACCCAGGCGAACAGCTCGGCGGGGCCGACGGGCGCGTCCGGGCTCCAGGTGTCGACGCCGCCCGACGATGCGCAGCTCGGCGCCCGGAAACACGAGCGGGCTCGCGCCCGCGTCGGCGGCTGCGTCGGGGCCGGCCACGCGCGGCGCGGGCGTGGCGTGCCGGATCAGGTCGGGGTCGGTGGCGTCGAGCAGCGCGAGCGCCCGCGCGCAGAGCCGATCGCCCTGCCACGCCGTCACGCTCGCGCTCGCGAAGGAGCGGCCGTCGTGCAGCGGCTCGACGGCGAGCTCGGTCGGCGCGCTCACGCGCGCGGCCCGCGCGAAGATCGTGTGGAGCGTGCGCACCTGCTTGCCCGGCGTGCTCGCGCTCGCGGCCATGATCATCTGGCCGAGCAGCTGGCCGCCGAAGACGACGTCACGCACCGCCGGGTCGCCCTCGTTCGCGACGCGGAAACGGCCCGCACCGGCGGGTTCGACGCGCAGCAGCGCGAGGGCATCGTGCATCGCGTCCCCTACGGCCAGAGCGCGCCGGGGTGGAGCCAGCGGATGCCGAGCGCCGCGACCACACCGAGCGCGACGACGAGCAGCGGCAGATCGGTGAGCCCGCCGACCCCGCGGCCGAACGGCAGGAACGACGTGGCGGCGTGGAAGGCGCGGAACCTCTCGTCGCCGGCGGCGAGCTTGCGCGCGTCCTGGTGCCAGGCGCCCGCGAGCGAGAAGAGGACGAAGCCGCCGAAGAACGCGACGTCCGCGGTGCTGGCGTTCGGGATCAGGTGCAGCGCCCAGATCAGGGCGAGGCCGAGCACGAGCGGGTGCCGCGTCACGCGATAGATGCCGCGCACCTCGGCGGGCGCGTTCGGCACCAGCGAGGCGGGGCTCGGCCGCAGGAACGAGCCCACCGCCAGCACGAGGCCGAGCGTCATGCCGAGGTAGAGCAGCACGCGCAGCACAGGCCCCACCGTCACCACCCAGAGCCACGGCCCCGCGTGGCGATTGCCGAAGTAGATCGACATCAGCGGGACGAACAGCGCGAGCGCGACGACGGAGTAGAGACCGAGGAAGCCGACGTTGCCGAGCCTGGCGCGCAGCGCGGGCTCGATACTGCGGCTCGCGAGGCCGAGGTGCGTCGCGGTGAATGCGACCCAGAGCAGCACGATCCAGACGGTGGGGGACATGCGGGACTCCGGCGCGCCGCGGGAAGTGTCTCACACCGCGCGAGGAAGCGGCTCGGCAAAGTGGAGCAGCACGTTCGAGGGGTCCCACACGTACGCGACGCGGAAGCCCCAGGACTCCTCGCGCGGGCCCTCGACCTTCGTGCCCGGGAACGCGCCGGCCGCGAGCACCGCGCGGGCGTGGCGCGCCCAGGCGTCCGCGTCCGGCACTCGGATGTGGATCATGAAGTTCCCCGCCCAGCCGGGGTGGTAGAAGTTCTGCAGCAGGAGCCGCACGCCCGCGAGCTCGAGCTCGGCGAGCTCGCCCTCCTCCCAGTTCGTGCGGAAGCCGAGCGCGGCGTAGAAGCGCTTCGAGAGCGCGAAGTCCTTCGCGGGCACGAAGACCTTGAGGTCCTCCGCGGCGGGCGGCCCCGCCTCGCGCGGCAGGGGCGCGCCGAAGTCGAGCAGATTGCCGCTCTCGTCGCGCAGGCTGAAGTCGCGCATGCCGTAGACGCGGTCCGCGAGCGGCGTCTCGATCGCCGCGCCGGCGCGCGTCACCTCGCCGCAGTACGCATCGACGTCGCTGCACTGCACGTAGGCCTGCGAGGCGCCGGGCGGACCGAGCTTGCCTCGCTGCGCGAGCTGTAGCTCGATGCGATCGCGGCACACGCACGCCAGCTCCGGCGGCTCCCCCCAGACCCAGCTCTGCCGGAAGCCGAGCACGCGCTGGTAGTAGTCGAGGGCGCGCGGGAGGTCGTTCACCGAGAGAATCGGCACCGCGGCTTCCAGGGCCATGACCTCGCCTCCATCGAGCCGCGTTACGGTAGCCTGCGCCGCATGCCCGACCTGCTGTTCGAGAAACGCGACGGCGTTGCGTGGATCACGCTGAATCGCCCGCAGGCGAAGAACGCGCTCTCGCCCGAGGCGTTCTGCCGGCTTGCCGACGCCTGGACCGAGTTCCGCGACGACCCCTCGCTGCGGGTGGCGGTGCTGACCGGAGCCGGCAGCGAGGCCTTCACCTCGGGCGGCGACCTCAAGCTGCTGCTCCCGCTCTGGACCGGCGCGCGCAAGCCCGAGAACGAGTGGGATCGGCGCCTCCTCGCCGACCCCGGCATCTCCTTCGTGTCGCTGCTCAAGACCTTCGAGCTGTGGAAGCCGATCATCGCGGCCGTGAACGGCGCCGCGCTCGCGGGCGGCTGCGAGGTGATGCTGGCGTGCGACATCCGCCTCGCCGTGCCGCACGCGCGCTTCGGCCTCACCGAGGTGCAGCGCGGCCTCGTGCCCGGCGGCGGCTCGATGGTGCGGCTGCCGCGCCAGATGCCGTGGGCGCGCGCGATGGAGCTGCTGCTCACCGGCGACCCGATCTCCGCCGAGGAAGCCGCGCGCCTCGGCCTCATCAGCCGCGTGGTCGCGCCCGAGCGGCTGCTCGAAGAGGCCGAGCAGGTCGCGCACCGCCTCGCCCGCAACGCGCCGCTCTCGCTCGAGGCGATCAAGCGGACGGCCCTCCAGACCAGCGGGATCCCGCTCGCCGAGGCCTTCCAGCTCGAGGTGCAGAACGCGGCGCGCGTGATGCAGTCCGAGGACGCGAAGGAAGGCCCGCGCGCCTTCGCCGAGAAGCGGGAGCCGGTTTGGAAGGGGCGTTAGAGCCGGGACGTTCGTCGCCCGGGTGCGGCCGCTCTTCGCATAGCCGCTATCTTCGCGCGCCTCATGGCGAATCCGGGCAAATTCCGCGCGGCCGCGATCCAGATGCGCATGACGGCGGACCCTGCCGACAACCTGGAGCGCGCGCTCGCGAAGATCGCGGAGGCGGCGAAGAGCGGCGCCGACGTGGTGTGCCTGCCCGAGCTGTTCCGCACGCCGTACTTCTGCCAGACGCGAGGACGCGAAGCTGTTCGACCTCGCCGAGCCGGTGCCCGGGCCCGACGACCGAGGCGCTCGCGAAGCGCGGCGCGCGCGGCGGGCGTGGTGGTGATCGCGTCGGTGTTCGAGCGCCGCGCCGCGGGCGTCTACCACAACACGGCCGCGCGTCATCGACGCGGACGGCGCGCTCGCGGGCGTCTACCGCAAGATGCACATCCCCGACGACCCGCTCTACTACGAGAAGTTCTACTTCACGCCGGGCGACCTCGGCTTCCGCGCGTTCGACACGAAGGTCGGCGCAGGTCGGCACGCTGGTCTGCTGGGACCAGTGGTACCCGGAAGGCGCGCGGCTCACCGCGCTGCAGCGGCGCCGGCGATCCTGTTCTACCCGACGGCGATCGGCTGGCATCCGGCCGAGAAGCGAGCCGAGTACGGCGCGGCGCAGTGCGACGCGTGGCGCACCATGCAGCGCTCGCACGCGATCGCGAACGGCGTGTACGTGGCGGCGTGCAACCGCGTCGGCCACGAGGCGACGCCGGGCGGCGCGGCGACGGCATCGAGTTCTGGGGCGGCTCGTTCGTCGCCGACCCGTTCGGCCGCGTGCTCGCCGAGGCGCCGCACGACGCGGAGGCGATCCTCGTCGCCGAGTGCGACCCCGCGAAGGCCGAGGAGACGCGCCGGCACTGGCCGTTCCTGCGCGACCGCCGCATCGACGCCTACGACGGATCACCAGCGCTCATCGACGTGAGCGCGTCCCGCGACCTCGCGCAGCTTCCGCATGCCGGCCGAGTGGGAGCCGCACGCGGCCACCTGGCTCGCGTGGCCGCACAACGCCCGCGACTGGCCGGGCAAGTTCGGCGCCATCCCGTGGGCGTTCGCGGAGATCATCCGCGCGATCGCGCGCAGCGAGCGCGTGCGCCTGATCGTGAAGGACGCCGACGCACGAGGCCGCGGCGAAGGACGCGCTCGACAAGGCGGGCGCGCCGCTCGAGCGGATCGACTTCTTCCGCGCGGCCACGGATCGCGGCTGGACGCGCGACATCGTGCCCGATCTTCGTGGTGCGCGAGAAGGCGGGCGGCAAGCGCGAGCTCGGCGCCGTCAACTGGAAGTTCAACGGCTGGGCGAAGTACCCGAACTATCGGCGCGACGACGCCGCGAAGGACCGCATCGTGCGCGAAGCTCGGCGTGCGCGCCTGGCGGCCGACGGCGCCGGCGGCCGGCGCGTGGTGCTCGAGGGCGGCGCGATCGACGTCGACGGCGAGGGCACGCTGCTCGCCACCGAGGAGTGCCTGCTCTCGGAGGTGCAGGCGCGCAACCCGGGCCTCGGCCGGAAAGGGATCGAGCGCGCGCTGCGCGAGCACCTCGGCGCCACGCACGTGCTCTGGCTCGGCGACGGCATCGCCGGCGACGACACGCACGGCCACGTGGACGACCTCGCGCGCTTCGTGCGGCCCGGCCTCGTCGTGCTGGCGGCCGAAGACGACCCGCAGGACGCCAACCACCGCGCGCTCGCCGAGAATCGCGAGCGGCTCGCAGGGCGCGCACGACGCGCAGGGCCGCACGCTCGAGGTCGTGCCGCTGCCGATGCCGGCGCCGCTCTTCTTCGCCGGCGTCGCGGCTGCCCGCCAGCTACCTGAACTTCTACGTCACCAACGAGGCCGTGCTCGTCCCGACCTTCGACGACCCGAAGGACCGCGTCGCCCTCGGCCTCCTCGCCGAGCTCTTCAAGGGCCGCAGCGTCGTCGGCATCCACGCGGTGGACCTGGTCTGGGGCTTCGGCACGATCCACTGCCTCACGCAGCAGGAACCGCTGGTGTAGACTGCCGCGCTTCGGAGGAACATCATGGCCGAGAAGATCGACATCACTCCCGAGATGCGCGCGGTCATCGGCGTCGATTCGCCGTCCTGGACGCACGAGGTCACCACCACGAGCGTGCGCGCGTTCGCGCGCGGCGTCGGATACACCGACCCCGTCTACTTCGACGAGGCCGAGGCGAAGAAGCGCGGCTACCGCAGCCTGCCGGCGCCGGCCACGTACTTCGGCACGCCCATCTTCATCCCGGGCAAGAGCAACGACACCTTCAGCGGCCCGAACCAGACGGGCCCGAGCCTCAAGCACGGGCTCCGGAACATCCTCGATGGCGGCGCAGAGATCGAGTACTTCGACGACATCTGCGCCGGCGACACGCTCACCGTCACCATCAAGGTCGCCGACCTCGCGGTGCGCGAGAGCAAGACGACCGGCCAGATGCTCATCGTCACCCAGGAGACGACCTGCAAGAACCAGCACGGCAAGGTCGTCGCGAGGCAGCGCTCGCAGGGCCTCTTCTACTAGGCACCGGAGGAACGCACATGCCCCTCAGCTTCGATTCGTTCAAGGAAGGCGACGCGCTCCCGGTGCTGAAGAAGAAGCCGGGCGTCACGCAGCTCGTGAAGTACGCGGCCGGCGGCGGCGACTTCAATCCGCTCCACCACGACTACAACTTTCCGCAGAGCAAGGCGCTCGGCTCGATCATCGTGCACGGCCGCTTCAAGTACGCCGCGCTCGGCGAGCTCGTCTCCAACTGGCTCGACCACGGCGGCCGCATCCGGAAGCTCGGCTGCCAGTACCGCGGCATGGATCTCCCGGACAAGGAGATGACCCTCGGCGGCACGGTGAAGCGCAAGTGGACCGAGGGCGGCGAGAAGCTGGCCGAGGTCGAGCTGTGGGTGAAGAACGAGGAAGGCAAGACGACCACGCCGGGCAGCGCGGTCGTGACGCTGAGCCGCTAGAGCGGCTGCGTGACGGAGCCCGCTGCGCTCGTTGCCGTCGACGGCCTCGGCGTCCGCTTCGGCACACGCTGGGCCGTGCGCGAGCTCAGCTTCTGCGTGCGCGCGGGCGAGATCGTCGGGATTGCTCGGTCCGAACGGCGCCGGCAAGACCACGACGCTGTCGGTGCTCGCCACGCTGCGTACGCCCGACGAGGGCTCGGCTTCCGTCGCCGGCCACGACGTCTCGCGTGCGACGCGGGAGCTGCGCCGCGCGCTCGGTCTCGTGCCGCAACGCCTCGCCATCTACCCGACGCTCACCGCGCGCGAGAACGTGTCGCTTCTTCGCGGACGGCCGCGGGCCTGCGCGGGCCGAGTGCGCGCGACGCTGCGCGGCGCGTCCTCGACATCGTCGGGCTCGACGACCGGCGCGACGACGTCGTCGCCACGTTCTCCGGCGGCATGCAGCGGCGCCTGAACCTCGCGTGCGCGCTGCTGCACCGTCCGCCAGTGCTGCTGCTCGACGAGGCGACGGTCGGTGTCGATCCGCAGTCGCGCGAGCGCATCTTCGCAGCGGTGCGCGAAGCAGGCGCGCGCGGGCAGCGCCGTGCTCTACAGCACTCATGCGATGGACGAGGCCGAGCGCCTGCTGCGATCGCGTGGTGCTGATCGACGACGGCCGCGTCGTCGCGGAGGGCACGCCGGCGGAGCTGGTGCGGCAGAGCGCGCGCCGGCCTACGCCTCGTCGCGATGCACGCGCGGGCCGCTGCCGGACGGCTGGCTCGACGACCTCGCCGGCATCGAGCTCGATCCCGAGCCCGGCGCCCGCTCGCGCGGACGAGGCGGAGGCACCTCGCGTGCGGCTGCGCGTCGGCGGATGCCGCGAGCGCAGCGCGTCCGTCGAGCGCGCCGTGACAGCGTCGGCCTGGTCGAGCTTCGACGCTGCACCAGCCGGGCCTCGAGGACGTCTTCCTCGAGCTCACGGGCCGCGAGCTGCGCGACTAGCATGCGGGCCTTCGTCGCCGTCGCTCGCCAAGGATCTGCGCCTGCTGCTGGCGCGACCGGGCCGGTCTCATCTTCCTCGGCCTCGCGCCGATCGTCGTGATCACGGTGGCGGGCTCTCGCTCGCCAACCTCTACGGCGCCGACCCGACGGGCCAGACGGCCTACGAGCTGCCGGTCGTGGACGAGGACGGCGGCGCGCTCGGCCCGGCAGCTGCGCGACCGCGCTCGCCGGCGAGACGGCGGTGCGCGCTGCGCCGCGTCGCGAGCCGCGCCGAGGCGCGAGCGGCTGGTGCGCGGAACGCAAGCAGCGGGCACCGCGCTCGTCATCCCGCAGCGGCACCGAGGCGGCGCTGCGACGCGGGACGGGCCGGCGCAGCTCCTGCTCTACACCGACGCGGTCAAGTACCTCGAGCGTCTCAACGTCCGCGTCCGGCTGCTCGAGCTGCGCGACGCGGCTCGCGCCGAGCAGCGCGGCGGCGGTGCGCAGGCCGAGGCGCAGCGCGCGCGAGGCGGGCCTCGACGAGCAGCGCGCCCAGCTCGAGCGGAGCCGCCGCGAAGTGCGGAGCGCGACTCGAGCGCTCGGCACGGAAGCCGCGCCGGGCGCAGCAGCACGCCGCCGCGGAGCGCAGCGGCCGAGGCGCAGCGCGGGCTGCACGAAGTCCGCGACCGCGTCACGCGCATCTTGCGCGAGGCGCGGCGAGCGCAGCTCGCCGCGAGCTCGACGCGGAGCTGCGCGCCGCGCGCGCGCCTATCTCGCTACCGCTCGCCGCGCGCCGGCGCCGACGTTCGAGGCGTGGCTCGCCGCGCTGCGCGCCAGCGGCCGGGATCGCACGCCGACCAGATTCCGCCGCCGCCGGCGTCTCCCGGATCCGCCGCCCGCGCTGTCGCGTTGGCTCGCGACCGATGCTGGCGGCCGAGCGCCCGCGCTCCCGACGCCGACGCTCGCCTGCGCGATCGCGCTGCCAACCGAGCTCCCCGCGCTGCCGCAGCCGCCGGCGATCGCGCTGCCGGCGCTCGAGCTGCCCGAGCCGCCGCGTCCGCCGGGCGCGCTCGGCATCGAGGAGACGCGACGTCACCGGCGGCGGCGTCGCACATCAACACCTTCGACCAGAACGTCCCGGGCTTCAGCGTCACCTTCCTGCTGCTCGGCATGCTGCTCGGCGTCTCGCTCGGGCTGCTCGACGAGCGCGACTGGGGCACGCTCGACCGCGCTGCGCGCGATGCCGATCGCGGCTCGCGACCGTGCTCGGCGGCAAGCTGCTGGCGCGCTTCCTGGTCGGCGTCGTGCAGATGGTCGCTGCTGTTCGCCGTCGGCCGGCTGCGTCTTCGGCATCTCGCTCGGCCCGCAGCCGTGGGCGCTCGCTGCTGCCGACGGTCGGCATCGTCTTCGCCGGCACGGCGTTCGGCCTGGTCGTCGCCGCGCGTCGCCGCCGAGCCGCGAGGCGGTGCTGCCGGTCGGCTCGATCGTGATCGTCACCATGGCCGCCGTCGGCGGCTGCTGGTGGCCGATCGACCTCGAGCCGCGCTGGATGCGCAGGTGGCGCTCGCCGTTCCCGACCACGTGGGCGATGGACGCCTTCAACGACCTGATGATCCGCCGGCGCGGCCTCGAGGCGGCGCTGGCTCCGACCGGCGTCATGCTCGCGTACGCGTCCTTCTATCTCGTGGCCGGCCTCGCCTTGTTCCGGCTCCGCATCCGGCGCGCGCACCGCTGAGAGCGCCTCAGCGCCAGTCGAGCACGCTGCGGCCGATCGTCGCGCGCGACTCGAGGCGCTCGAGCTCGGCGGGCAGCTCCCGGTACGACGCGGTGCGCCCCACGATGGGGCGGATGCGCTTCTCGGCGAGGAGCCGCAGCAGGTCGGCCTGGACCGCTTCGCCGAGCGCGCGCGGCAGCAGGTTGACCGGGCCGAGCTTCGTCGGGCCGTCCCGATAGGCCAGCATCACGCCGCCGAGCGAGAAGTTCCCGAACAGGATCGCGCGCGGCGTGAGCGCGGGCTGGTCCTCGGCCTCGATCCCGCCCGAGAAGCCCGCCATCACGAGCCGGCCCCCGCGCGCCACCGCGGGCACCGTCGCGAGCGTGGTGGCGCCGCCGACGAGGTCGCAGACCACGTCCACGCCGTGGCCCTGCGTCGCCTCGAGCAGCGCGGCCGCGAGGTCGCCGCTGCGGTAGTCGAGCGCGACCTCGGCGCCGAGCTCGCGGCAGAACGCGAGCTTCTCGGCCGAGCCGGCCGTCGCGATCACGCGCGCGCCGTGCGCGACGCCGAGCTGCACGGCCGCCGAGCCCACGCCGCCGGCGCCGGCGTGCACGAGCAGCCACTCCTTCTCACGGAGCTGGCCGCGCTCGTGGAGCGCGAGCCAGGCGACGTGGAACGGGAAGAAGAACGCGCCCGCCTCGAGGTCGTCGAGCGCGCCGGGCGCTTCGAAGGTCATCGCCGGATCCACGAGCGCAGACTGCGCGTGGGCGCCGGTCGCACCGACCGCGCAGGCCGTGACGCGCCGGCCGAGCCAGCGCTCGGCGCCAGCGCCGGCGGCGTCCACCACGCCGGTGACCTCCATGCCGAGCGTGTACGGCAGCGGCGGGTCGATGGTGAGGTAGCGGCCGTAGCAGCCGTCCACCTCGTTGTAGTTGCAGACGCTCGCGTGCACGCGCACCCGCGCCTGGCCGGGGCCGGGGGTCGGCTCGGGGATCTGCTGCAGCTCGAGCGCCGCGGACGGGCGCCCGTGACGAACGACGCGCCAGGCCAGGATCGTGCTCATGCGTGCGTCTCCTCGCCCCCACGGTACCGGGCCCCCTCCGAATGAGAGGGCCCCGGCCGCCACAAACGCGGGCGCTGTGCCACTCCACTTCCGGGGGTTGGAGTGGAGTCTCAGGAGAAGCGCCTTGCTCTCGTACGTCCGCCTCGCTCTCTGCCTCGCGTTCGCAGCACTCGCGCCTGCGGCCGCCAGCGCCGACACGATCACGGTGAGCTTCAGCGGCACGGTGAACTTCGTCGCCACCCAGCTCTCCTCGGCCTTCACGCTCGGGGATCCGGTCAGCGGAACGTTCCATTTCTCGACCACCGTCCCGGACGCACAGCCCGCGAACCCCAACCTCGGCGTCTACGTCGGCGCGACGGGCTTCGACTTCGACTTCGGCGGCTACACCGCGACGTCGAGCTCGCCCGGCGCTGTCTTCATCGACAACGATGCGATGGGCGGGGGCCTGTTCGACCGCTTCATCGGCACCAAGACCTGTAATGGCACCTGCACGGCCGCGATGGTGGACGCCTTTGCGCTGCAAGGCATGACCTTCCTCGTGTCGGGCCCCTCGACGATCTTCCCGGACGATTCGCTGCCGACGAGCCTCGATCTCGCCGACTTCACGCAAAGGAGCGCGAGCCTCGAGTTCACGAACGGGGTGGTAGGACCCGAGGTCACTGCCCTCGTCTCCTCGCTGACGGTCACCGTCACGGTGCCGGAGCCCGCGACGTTGGCCCTGCTCGCGCTCGCGGCCGGCGGACTCGCGCTGCGCCGTCGCGCCTGAGCCAGCAGGGTCGTTGACACGACCCAGCGGGGTCGTTGACACGACCCCGCTCGGTCCGGTACTCGGCGGGGCATGTCGAGCGAGCCGCGTGAGCTGACCCTTCGCGCGCTCGTGCTCGGCTCGCTTGCTCGGCATCGCTTTCGCGGCGTCGTCGGTCTACCTCGGCCTCAAGGTCGGGCTCACGGTGTCGGCGTCGATCCCGATCGCGGTGCTGTCGATCACGCTGTTCCGCGCGCTCGGGCGCTCGTCGATCCTCGAGAACAACATCGTGCAGACGACGGGCTCGGCGGGCGAGTCGATCGCGGCCGGCGTCGCGTTCACGCTGCCCTCGCTGCTGCTGATGGGCTTCGAGCTGGAGCTGCTGACGACCACGTTGATCGCGCTGCTCGGCGGCGCCGCTCGGCGTGCTGATGATGATCCCGCTGCGGCGCGGGCTGATCGTGCGCGAGCGCGACACGCTGCCGTATCCGGAGGGCACGGCGTGCGCGCAGGTGCTGCTCGCGGGCGAGCGCGGCGGCGTCTCGGCGCGCACGGTCTTCGCGGGGCTCGGCGCCGGCGGCGCCTTCGGGCTGCTCGGCGGGCTCGGCCGCTTCTGGGGCGACGTCGCGAGCGTGGTCGTTCGGCCGCGTGCTGCCGGGCGGCAGCCTCGCGCTCGAGACGAACCCGGCGCTGCTCGGCGTCGGCTACGTGATCGGCACGCGCGTCGCGCTGGTGATGCTGGCGGGCGGCGTGCTCTCGTACTGCGTGCTGATCCCGGCCATCCACCTCTTCGGCCCCGAGCTCACCTCGCCGCTCGTCGGCGGCAGGCGCGCTGCCGGTGCGCGAGATGACGCCCGGCCAGGTGCGCAACGCCTTCCTGCTCTACGTCGGCGCCGGCGCCGTCGCGACGGGCGGCCTGCTCACGCTGCGTGCGCGCGCTGCCGACGATCTGGCGCGCGTTCCGCGAGGGCGTCGGCCGCGGTGGACGCCTCGGCGCGCGAGCGCGCGAGCGCACCGACCGCGACCTGCCGATGACGCTCGTGCTCGGCGGCTCGCTCGCGCTCGCCGTCGCGATCGCGCTGGCGCCGCCGCTCGGCATCGACGCGCCCACGGCCGCGCTCGTCGTGCTCTTCGGCTTCTTCTTCGTGACGGTGTCGAGCCGCATCACCGGCGAGATCGGCTCGTCGTCGAATCCGATCTCGGGCATGACGGTCGCGACGCTGCTCGCGACGTGCCTGCTCTTCGTCGCGGCCGGCCGCACCGGCGTCTCCGTACAAGGAGATGGCGCTCGCGACGGCGGCGCTCGTCTGCGTCGCCGCGAGCAACGGCGGCACCACCTCGCAGGACCTGAAGACCGGCTACCTGGTCGGCGCGACGCCGCGCGCGCAGCAGCTCGCGATCCTGGTCGGCGTGGTGACCAGCGCGCTCGCGATCGGCTCGATCCTGATCGCGCTCGATCGCGCCGCCACCACCTACGTGGCCGCCGACTACCCGGCCTTCGAGCGCGAGCGCCGCGCGCGTCGCAGCGGCGCCGCCGGACGCGCTCGCCTTCGCGGCGGAGCGCACGCACTTCCGCGACGCCGACTGGCGCGTGCTGATGGTGCGCGAGCCCGACGGACGGCGTGCCGGTCGGGCCGCTACCTCGTCGGCGACGACGACGCGCATCGCCTTCCGCGTCGACCCGGGCGTGTGCGGCACCGAGCCCGAGCAGCGCGGGCCCGACGGCCGCATCGAGAAGGTGGTGACGAAGTTCGACGCGCCGAAGGCGCAGCTCTTCCGCCTGATCATCGACGGCGTGCTCGGCGGCGAGCTGCCGTGGGGGCTCGTGCTGCTCGGCGTGGCGATCGCTCTCGTGATGGAGCTCTGCGGCGTGTCGTCGCTGCCGTTCGCGGTGGGCGTCTACATCCCGCTCCCACCACCGCGGCGATCGCGCTCGGCGGCGTGGTGCGCCGCATCGCCGCGGGCCGCGCGCCGGCGAGCGTCGCCGAGGCCGACGCGTCGCCCGGCACGCTCTTCGCATCGGGCCTGATCGCGGGCGGCGCGCTCGCGGGGCTCGCGCGTGGCGCTCCTCTCGGGGCTCGACGTCGACGTCGACCGGCGCGGACGGCGTGGTGCGGCCGGTGCCGCTGATCGCCGCACTACGGCCTCGCGCTCGCGCCGCGCCTCCTCGGCGCAGAGACGGCGCGCGCCCTCACCGAGAGCGCGGGCTGGACCCTCGTCCCGTTCGGGCTGCTCGCGCTCGCGCTCGGCGCCGTGGCGCTGCGCGGCCGCCGCTCATCCCGCTAGCGCGTCCGCAGCGCCGGCGGCAGGCCGCGCAGCTCCGCTCGCTGCCGAGCTCGCGCCGCGCGTGCTCGATCAGCCCGAGCGCCGGCCTCGCAGTCGTCGGGGCCGGCCGGGTACGGATGCTCCGGCGCGAGCCGGTAGCCCACGCTCACCACGACGGCGCCCGTCGCGCTCGCGAGCGCGTCGTGCGCCGGGTCCAACCTTGGACGCCGCAACGGACGACGAGGGAGGCCGCCACCGGATGCGTGCGGCGTGCGATCCGACGCACACACCGCCCGCATCCGCTAGCGCGCTAGCTCGTGACCAGTCGCGGCGTCCAGAGCTGGGCGCGAGAGGCATGAAGGTCCTTTCATGACGAAAAAGACCGTCCCCTCGTGACGTCCCTAGTGCAGCGCCTTCAGCACCTGGCGCTTGAGCGAGAGCGCCTCGGGCGGGAGCTTCGCGTCGTCGCTGCCGATCAGGTAGGCGTCGAGGCCGCCGCGCTTCTGCACGGTGCGCAGCGCGCGCGTGGTGACGCGGATCCGCACGGTGCGGCCGAGCGCGTCGCTGTGCAGGTGCGCGTGCTGGAGGTTCGGGCTCGAAGCGCCGCTTCGACTTGCGATTGCTGTGCGAGACGTTCTGCCCGGCGTGCGAGTGCGTGCCGGTCAGGTGGCAGCGGCGCGGCATCTACTTCTTCCTCTGGCTAGCGCTTGCGGAAGCGATCGACGCGGCCCTCGGAGTCGAGCTCGCGCTGCTGGCCGGTCCAGAACGGATGGCTCTCGGCGGAGATCTCGAGGTGCACGATCGGAACGTCTTCGCCGTCGATCGTCTTCGTCTTGTCCGACTTCAACGTCGAACGGCCGAGCCATTCCTTGCCCGTGGCGTTGTCCACGAACAGGACGGTGTGGTAGTCGGGGTGGATGCCTTCCTTCACGGCGGCTCCGACTACCAGCTCGACTTGCGCATCCCGGGGAGCTCGCCCTTCAGCGTGAGCTCGCGCAGCATGATGCGCGACACCCCGAACTTCCGGTACACGGCGTGCGAGCGGCCGGTGATGCGGCAGCGGCGCGTGACGCGGGTCGGGCACGAGTTCCGCGGCAGCTTCGCGAAGGCCTCCTGCACCTCGAACTTCTCCTCCATCGAGAGGTTCGGGTCCTGCAGGCGCTTGCGGAGCTCGGCGCGCTTCTCCTTGTACTTCGTGATCAGCTTCGGCGGCCCTGGTCCCGCAGGACCTGCGACTTCTTGGCCAATGCCGTGACTCCCGGGTTCTGGCGAGCGGCGGAGAGTAGGAAGCGACCCTCGGCGGCGCAACGCGGCGTGAGGAATCGCCCCGCGGGGGCGCCCCTACCTATAGGTGCCTGAGGCGGATGGGGAGACCCCGCCGCCCGCATCCGCCGGCGGCCAAGCTCGTCGTCCGTCGCGGCGTCAAGGGACCAGGACGACCTTGCCCCAGGTGCGGCGCGAGCCGAGCGCCGCGAGCGCAGCGCCGGCCTCGGCGAGCGGGTAGCTGCGGTAGATCTCGGGCCGGATCGCGCCCTTCTCGTACAGCGCGAGCAGCGCCTGCATCGTCTCCGGGATGCGCGCGGGCTCGAACTTGGCGTACGCGCCCCAGTGCAGGCCCACCACGGCGATGTTCTTCAGCAGGATGCGATTCAGCCTTCACCGACGGGATCTCGCCGCCCGCGAAGCCGATCACCAGCAGCCGACCGTTCCAGGCGATGCACTTGAGCGACTTCTCGAACACGTCGCCGCCGACCGAGTCGTAGATCACGTCGGCGCCGCGGCCGCCGGTCTCGGCGAGCACGCGCGCCACGAAGTCCTCGCTCTGGTAGTCGATCACGACGTCGGCGCCCGCGCGCTGCGCGACGCGCGAGCTTCTCCGGCGCCGCCGGCGGTCGCGATCACGCGCGCGCCGAGCGCCTTGCCGATCTGCACCGCCGCGACGCCCACGCCGCCCGCCGCGGCGTGCACGAGCAGCGTCTCGCCGCGCTGGAGCGCTGCGCGGTGGACGAGCGCCGGCATACGAGGTCGGGTACACGATCGGGAAGCGCCGCGCCCTCCGCGAAGCTCATCGCATCGGGCAGGCGCCATGCGCCGCCGGCCGGCACCAACGCGCGTTCGGCGAAGCCGCCGAGGCCCGACGAGCCGAACACGCGATCGCCCGCCGCGAAGCCGGCGACGCCCTCGCCCACCGCGCGCGACGACGCCCGCCACCTCGGCGCCCGGCACGAACGGGAACGGCGGCTTCACCTGATAGGTGCCGCGGCACATCAGGATGTCGAAGAAGTTGCAGCCCGCGGCCTTCACGTCCACGAGCAGCGTGCCCGGCCGCAGGGCGGGCTCGGGCGCCTCGCGGAGCGCGAGCTCGGCCGGCTCCAGCCAGCGGTCCACGACGATCGCGCGCATGCGGGCGCTCTCCCCTCGGCCGAAAAGGCCCCTATGCTAGCAGCGCTGTTTCGGCCCCCTCGCGGAGACCGCGTGCGCCTCTCGAACCTCTCGACGCTCCTCGCGGCGTGCGCGTCGCTCGGCCTCGCCTGCGCGACCGTGCCGCCGCCGCCGGTCGAGACGGGCGAGCTCTTCCTCTGGGAGGTGGCGCGGCCGGACGGCAGCGGCGGCGTCGCGCATCTGCTCGGCTCGGTGCACCTGTCCGAGCAGGAGCTGGCCTTCGACCCCGCCGTCGACCAGGCGCTCGAGAGCAGCGACACGCTCGTGCTCGAGATCGATCCCGACGACATGGACCCGGGCGACCTCGCCGCGCTCTCCGTCGAGAAGGGCCACTTCCGCGACGGGCGCACGCTCGAGGAGGTGATCGCGCCGAAGACGTGGAGCGAGCTCCAGGAGCGAGTCCGCGCGCTCGGCCTTCCGCAGCGAGGCCTTCCGCACGATGGAGCCGTGGCTCGCGCTGCTCACGCTCCAGATGGCCACGCTCCAGCTCGAGGGCTACGACGTCGAGAAGGGCGTCGAGACGCAGCTGACCGAGGACGCCGTGGAGCACGGCAAGCCGACACAGGGGCTCGAGACCGCTGCGGAGCAGCTCTCCACCTTCGACAATCTTCCGCTCGACCTCCAGGAGCGGCAGCTGCGCGAGTTCCTCGAGCACGGCGGAGGGGACACCGGCGACCTGTCGGTGCTCATCGAAGCCTGGCGCCGCGGCGACGACGCGCGCCTCGAGCAGGAGCTGTTCGGCGAGCTCGACCGCGATCCGGCGCTCGCTCCCTTCTACGAGGTGTTCTACTTCGACCGCAACGACCGCATGGCCCGCGGCATCGCCGAGCGCGTGGACGCCGGCGGGAGCTGGTTCGTGGCGGTCGGCGCCGGCCACGTGGTGGGTGCGCGAGGCATCCCGAGCCTGCTGTCGCAGCAGGGTTACCTCGTACGCAGGATCCCGAAGACCCGCTGATCAGCGCATGTTCCCGCGCCCTGCGATCAGCGGCAGGTCGAGCGCCGAGAGCAGGCCGGGCTTCGCGGCGCACACGGCGGGGATCGCGTGGATCGCGCGCATGCCCGTCGCGAGGCAGCCGCCCGCGTTCGAGTCGCCGTCGTAGGCGCCGCGAAGCGCGGTCTCCTGCGTGATGTTCGGGCTGCCCCGGACGATCACGCGGTAGCAGTCGTCGTCCTCGAGCTTCGTGCGCGGCCAGTGCGGCGCCGCGGCCTTCGTGATGCGGTTCACGTGCTCGATCACGATGCGCGGCTCGCCGCGCGACGAAGCCCTGGATCTCGAAGCGCACCGCCGCGCAGCAGCCCTTCTCGATCGCGCCGTTCATGTGCACGATGCGCTCGGGCGCCGCCCACTTCTCGTAGGTGGACTCGTACCTCTCGATCTCGACGCCGAGCGCGTCGGCGATCATCGGGATCGTGTGGCCCCACGAGAAGACGAGGATCCTGCGTGTTCTCGAGCAGCGCCTTGAACTCGAGCGGCTCGCCGATGCCCATGGTGCGCGCGTAGTCGCCCGTGTAGCTCTGGTAGTCGAGGATCTCCTGGATCCGCACCGAGTCGACGCGCGCGCACAGCCCGATCAGCGTCAGCGGGAACAGGTCGTTCGCGAAGCCCGGGTCGATGCCGGTCGTGAAGCAGCTGGTGCCGCCCTCCTGGCAGGCCTTCTCGAGCGCCTCGACCATCGCGGGCGGGCACGCCTTCGGGTAGACGAGCGGCGTCATCGAGGTCGAGACCACGTTCTTCCCGGCGCGCAGCGCGCGGCTCATGTTCTCGATGTTCGCGGCGGCGAACTCGGCGGTCGGGCCGAAGTAGGCGACCGCGTCGGCGTCGAGCGCGCAGCGCCGCGTCGACGTCGCGCGTGGCCTTCATGCCGATCGGGCGCGAGGCCGAGCAGCTCGCCGACGTCCCTCCCGTCCTTGGCCGGGTCGTTCACGATCACAGCCGACCAGCTCGAACGCGGGGTGCTCGAGCAGCTCGCGGATCACCATCTTGCCCGTGAAGCCCGTCCCCCAGACGATCACCTTGTGCGCCAACGCCTCTTCCTCCTGGGCTCGAACCGGCTGACCGTAGGCGGTCGAGAGTGCGGAGGAGAGCGGGCGTGCGCAAGCGGGGACCCTCGCGCTGGCTCTGTCGCGCTGCGCGAGCTAGCGCCCACCGAGTGACGCCTATACTGCCGCGCGAGCCACGCCGTGAAGAGCATCCACGAGAGCGTCTGGATCGCGCCGAGCGCCGAGCTGTACGGGCGCATCGAGATCGGCGAGGGCTCGTCCATCTGGCCGCAGTGCGTGATCCGCGCGGAGTGCCAGGAGGTGCGCATCGGGCGCCACACCAACCTCCAGGACTTCGTGATGATCCACGTCGGCTACGACGATCCCACCCGGATCGGCGACTTCTGCTCGATCACGCACCGCGCCGTGGTGCACGGCGCGACCGTCGAGGACGAGTGCCTGATCGGCATCGGCGCCGTCGTGATGGACGGCGCGGTGATCGGACGCGGCTCCATCGTGGCGCCGGGCGCCGTCGTCACCGAGCGCACCGTGATCCCGCCCGGCTCGATCGTCGCGGGCGTGCCCGCGCGTGTGATCAAGAGCCGCGACTCGGCGGAGGAGAACCGCGCGGAACGCGTGGAACTACGCGTGGAACGCGCAGGCCTACGCGAAGGGCGAGCATCGCGCGTGGGAGGGCGAGGCCTTTCGCCGCTTCGTGGCAGAGAAGATGCGGGAACGCGGGAGCGCGTAGTGGCGGAAGTGGCCCCTCCGCTCCGCGAGCCCATCCCCGTCGGCGAGACCCTGACCGAATGCGCCTTCCTCTACGGCCGGGCCTTCCCGCATCTGCTCCTCGCGGTCGCCGTGTTCGCGTTCCCGCTCCAGCTGCTGAGCGAATATTGGCTCGAGCGCCGCTTCGGTCCCGCGGAGATCTGGCGTCCGCTACTGCTCCAGCTCGGGCTCGCCTCGATCATCAGCCCCTTTCTCGGCGCCGCGGCCATCATCGCCGCCGACGCCTCCGCCGTGGGCGACACGCTGTCGTCCGGCGAGCTGCTCCGCCGGTCGGCCCGCCCGTGGCTCCGCGTGCTCTTCGCACAGCAGCTGTCCGGCGCGCTGATCGCGCTCGGCGTGATCGCGTTCCTGGTGCCGGGCGTGATCGCTTTCGCGCGCTACGCGCTGGTCGAGCCGGTCGCGGTGCTCGAACGCCCGTCGACCGTTCGCTGCCTGGACCGCAGCCGCGAGCTGGTGAAGGGCGCGACCGGCCGGGTCCTGCTGCTGCTCGCGCTGCTCGAGCTGCCGGGCCTCGCCGCGACGTCGCTCGGAGGCCTGCTGACCACCGCGAACCCCGCGCTCTCCGGCTTCGCCTTCACGGCGCTCACTGGGAGCCTCGCCAGCCTGGCGGGCATGCTCACCTACGTCGGCATGTTCGTCGTGTACCGGACGCGGAGCGCGGGCTGATCGCCCGGGGTGTGACCGGATCTCGCGGACTCGATGTAGAATCCGTTCGTGACGCCCCCGCGATCGATGGATCGGCTCGCCGATCATCAGATCCGACGCTGGCACGTCGAGGCCCAGCGTCAGCGGTCCCGCCCGCCGCGCCCATGCGTGGCGCTATCGCGCCTGCCCGGCTCGGGTGCCGACGAGTTCGGCCAGCGGCTCGCGGAGCGCCTCGGCTACGCCTTCTTCGACATCGAGCTCGTGGACCGCATTGCGCGCGACGCCGGCATCCAGCGCGAGCTCGTGGCCGGCATGGACGAGCGTGTGCGAGGCGCGGTCGAGACCATGCTGGACGGCCTGCGCAACCGCCCCGCGCCCTTCAGCGAGAGCAACTACGTGAGCCGAGTGGTGCGCGTCATCGCCACGCTCGGGGAAGGCGGCTCCGCCGTGATCGTGGGGCGCGGGAGCCCGTACATCCTCGGTCCGGAGTGGGCGCTCCGCGTGCTCGTGGTGGCGCCGCGAGCGGAACGCATCGAGCGCTTCGCCAAGCGGCACGACCTGACGGTCGCCGAGGCCGAGGCCCAGCTCGAGCGCGAGGACAGCGCGCGCCGCCAGTTCATCGAACGCAGCTTCCGCGTCGACCCGGACGACCCGAGCCTCTACGACCTGGCGGTGAACACGGCCAGCTTCGGCATCGACGGCTGCGTCGAGCTCGCCCTCGAGGCGCTGGCACGCCGCTGGCCCGGGGGGTAGGCCCAGGAGCCGCTGGCTGCCGACACGCGCTCAGCCCACGCGGCTCTTGTGTCCCGCCCAGAACGGCTCGCGCAGCTGGCGCTTCAGGATCTTGCCGCTGCCGGTGCGCGGCAGCTCGGGAGCGAACGAGACCGAGCGCGGGATCTTGTAGCTGGCCAGATGCTCGCGCGCGTGCGCGATCACGTCGGCATCGGCCAGCTTCGCCCCGGGCTTCGTCACCACCACCGCGTGCACGGCCTCGCCCCACTGCTCGCTCGGGATGCCGAACACCGCGGCGTCGTAGATGTCGGGATGCGCCTCGAGCGTCGCCTCGATCTCGGCCGGATAGATGTTCATGCCGCCCGAGATGATCATGTCCTTCTTGCGGTCGCAGATGTAGTAGAAGCCTTCCTCGTCGAAGTACGCGACGTCGCCGACGGTGTGGTAGTCGCCGCGCGTGTCGGCCTCGTACTTGTCGTGCGCCTTGTGATACGTGGTCAGCACGCTGCGGCTGCGTACGAACAGCTCGCCTGGCGTGTTCGGCGTGGTGACCGGCTTGCCGTCGTCGTCGAACAGCACCACCTCGACCATCGGCGCGGGCTTGCCGCACGAGCCCGGCTTCCGGAGCTGGTCCTCCGGCCGCAGGATGGTGTCCACGCCGAGCTCGGTGGAGCCGTACACCTCCCACAGCGACTCGGGCGGGAAGTCGCGCACGTACTGCTGCTTCAGCGCGAAGGACCACGGCGCGGCGTTCGCGATCATCACGCGCATCGAGCGACGGTCGTACTTCCGCTTCACGTCGTCGGGCAGGTTGCACACCATGCGGATCGGCGTCGGTGCGGAGAACGTGCTCGTGACGCGGTGCTTCTCGACGAGGCGCAGCCAGTCCTCGGGGTCGAACTTGCGCTGGAGCACGACAGTCTGGCCGAAGGCGTAGGCGAGGCCCATGAAGCCGCCCGGGCCCGAGTGATACAGCGGGCCCCGTCGAGAGGTAGACGTCGTCGGGGCGGTAGCCGATGAAGCCGGTCAGCGCGCGCACCTGCTCCGGGTCGCCGATCCCGCTGCGCACCGCGCCCTTCGGATGCCCGGTGGTGCCCGAGGTGTAGATCATGGTCTGCGGCTCGGCGGCGGGCCGCGCCGGCGGCTTCGCATCGGCCGCGGCGACGAGGCGCTCTCCGTCGAGCTGTCCCGTCGCTGCGCCGCCGCCGTAGATCGCGACCTGCCGCAGCTTCGGGCAGCGCGGCCGGATCTCGGCGAAGAGCGGCGCCTGGTCCGCGTCCACCCACGCGAACACCGCGTCGCAGTTGTCCACCACGTACGCCGCCTCGTCGGGCGTGAAGCGGTAGTTGAGCGGCACCGCGGTGGCGGAGATCTTGCGCGCGGCGTGCACCATCGTGACGACGTCCGGCGAGTTCGGCCCGCACCAGACCACGCGATCGCGCGGCCGCGACGCCCTGCGCGAGCAGCACGTTCGCGAGGCGATTCGCGCGCTCCTCGAGCTCGGCGTAGCTCCAGCGCAGCCCCGTGCCGTCGGGCCGGTCGTCGATCACGGCGGGCTTGTGGGGATTCGCGGCGGCGTGCAGCGTCAGCAGATCAGGCGGGCTCTCGGGCACTCGCGCCTCCATCGGGCTCGGCACCGCGCGCGCCGATGCCGTCGAACAGCAGCGCCACCGCGGCGTCCACCGCCGCGCGGCAATCTTCTGCGTCGAGCAGACCGTTCGCCCAGGCGAGGCGTGCGCCGTGGACGGCGTGCGTGAGCGTGCGCGCGGCGACGAGCACGTCGGCGTCGCGGCGCAGCTCGCCGCGCGAGCGCGCGGACTGCAGGATCTCGGCGACGAGACCGATGGTCTGGTCCTGGAGCGCGAGCGCGCGGCGCGCCACGCGCGCCTCGGGATGCGTGGTGGCGCGCAGCGCGATCGTGGTGAGGTCGGGCGCGCGCACGAGCAGCCCGTGCTCGGCGTCGAGGAAGCGGCGCAGCCGCTCGCGCGCGGGCAGCGCGCGCGACGGCCCGGTGCGGAGCCGCGCCCACGCGCGCTGCTGCAGCTCGCCGAGCTCGTCCACCAGCAGCTCTTCCTTCGAGCGGATGTGGCGGTAGATCGAGCTCGCGCCCATTCCCGCGCGCGCCGCGATCTCGCGCAGCGTCGTCTTGTCGAAGCCCTGCTCGCGGAACAGCGCGCGCGCCGCCTCGTGGATCTTGCTGCGGCTCTTGCGCCCGCGCACCACGCGCCCGTCGTCGGGCCGCTTCGCCGGGCGCGCATGGGAGGTCGGGGGCGACTCCATCGCGCGCCAGCATAGCCGGACGGGCGCACCGACAGGCCCCGCTCTCGGGGGGTCACTTCTTGCCGAGCTGCTCCAGGGCGTCGTGCAGGCGGGCCTCGAGGGCGAGCAGGCGACGGCGCAGCTGGAGCGCGACGTCCACGCCGGCCGGGTTCACGCCGAGCTCGCGCATCCAGAGCACGGCGACGCGCAGCTCCTCGGCGCCGCCGGGCTCGAGCTCCTCCTCCTCGAACAGCCCCTCGTCGCGCAGCAGGCGCAGCAGCTCGGGGTCGTCCACGCCGAGGAAGCGCAGCACCTCGTCGATCGTCGTACGGCTCATCGGAAGAGCTCCTGGCGCGGGTCCTCGGTCCCGGCGAGCGCGTCGAGCTTCGCGAGGGCCTCCGGGTCGAGCTGCTTCGGCACCCGGATCTGGATCAGCACGTAGAGGTCGCCCGGCGCGCCGCCCGCCGGATCGGGGATGCCCTTGCCCCGCAGCCGCAGCTTGCGGCCGCTGTCGGTGCCGGGCGGCACGGTGACCGTGGCGCGCCCGTCGAGCGTGGGCACCTCGATCTTCGCGCCGCGGATCGCCTCGACGATCGTGACCGGCACGTCCACGAACACGTCGCGGCCCTCGCGGCGGAACACGGGATGCGGGCGCACGCGCACGGTTGCCCACAGATCGCCCGCCGGCCCGCCGCCTAGTCCCGGTGCGCCCTTCCCGCGCAGGCGGATGCGTCCGCCGTCGGCGACGCCGGGCGGAATGCGCACCGTGAGGGTCTCGGTCTTCGGCCGGCCGTCCGCGCCGGGCAGCGAGAGCGTGAGCCGCTTCTCGCCCCCCTTCGCCGCCTCGAGGAAGTCGAGCTCGAGGCTCGCCTCGAGATCCGAGCCGCGCAGGCCTGCCGCGCGGCCGGATGCGCCACGCCCGCCGAAGCCGAAGCGGCCGAGCAGGTCGTCGAGATCGCCGAACTCGAACGGCTCTTCGCTCGTGTACGTGCCGTAGCCCGCGCCGGGCCCGGCGCCGCCGCCGAAGCGCGCGCCGAAGGCCTCGCGCGCGCGCCGCGCCTGCTCGGCGTCGAAGCCGCCTTGCAGCGAGACCTCGCCGAACTCGTCGTAGTTGCGGCGCTTGGTCGCGTCGGAGAGGACGTCGTAGGCCTCGGAGATCTCCTTGAACTTCTCCTCCGCCGCCTTGTCGCCGGGATTCACGTCCGGGTGATGGCGGCGCGCGAGCTTGCGGTAGGCCTTCTTCAGCGCGTCGGCGTCCACATCGCGCGCTACGCC
This sequence comes from uncultured delta proteobacterium, assembly GCA_963716895.1. GTDB lineage: Bacteria > Myxococcota_A > UBA9160 > UBA9160 > UBA6930 > JBFIYM01. Next base: position 310,267 of record CAVQUJ010000005.1, on the reverse strand, counting down.
GAGCACCTTGTAGAGGTCGCGCTCCTTGTCAGGCGGCATCGAGCTTCTCCGGACGCTCGATCAGCTCGCGCAGGCGATCGAGGGAGCGCGCGCAGTAGAGGCCGTCCTCGACGCGCTCGTCGTAGGTGAACTTGAGCGTGGCCACGCGCGCGCCCTTCGACCCCGGCTTCACGCGGCCGATCACGCAGAAGATCGGGCAGTTGCCGTGCTCCCAGAGATGGTGGTAGCCGGCCTCGAGCCCGACCGAGCCCAGGTTCGCGACGAACACCGAGGCGTTCAGCGGATCGGCGTCGAGCATCGCGCGTGGCAGCAGCCCGAACGAATCGGCGAGATCGGCGAGCCGCGTGGCAATGCGCGCGAGCAGCGGCGGCAGCCGGAGCAGTCCGGCCACCTCGCGATCGGAGGTGGTCGCCTCGCCGCGGCGCCCGCTCTCGAGCGAGACGAGCAGCGCATCCACCATCGCTTCGACCGGCAGCGAAGGATCGACGCGCCGCTTCACCGTGAGGAGCGGCGCCTCCTCGTCGAAGCGCACCTTCGCGCTGAACGTGATCCAGATGCCGTCGCGCTGCCAGACCCGCCCGCCCGCGGTGAAGCGGTTGAGGCGCGGCCGCTCGTGCAGGATGCGCGCGAGCGCGGCAAGGATCACGTGGAACAAGGTGATCTGCCGGCGCGGATCGCGGCCGGTGCTGCGCTCGCGCGCCCACTCGAGCGCGCGCTCCACCTCGACCTCGAGCTCGAACCACACCAGGTTGTCGTTGCGGCGCGGCGAGAGGATGGGCATGAAGCGGCGCGTCGCCGACAGGTCACCCACCAGCGCAGCGTCGGGCCGCCGTCCGAACATCAGTCGTTCTCCACAGCTGTGACTTCACCCGCCTGCGGCTCGCTGCGCGCTTCCGGCCGCGTTGCTCCGCTCGCCTGCGGCTCGCTGCGCGCTTCCGGCCGCGTTGCTCCGCTCGCCTGCGGCTCGCTGCGCGCTTCCGGCCGCGTTGCTCCGCTCGCCTGCGGCTCGCTGCGCGCTTCCGGCCGCGTTGCTCCGCTCGCCTGCGGCTCGCTGCGCGCTTCGCTTGCGGGCCGCGGCCAGCGCTCCATCAACAGCACCTTCACGCCGAACACCTCGATCTCCTGCTCGACCCGGAAGCCCGCCCGCTCGTAGAAGCCCGTGAGCTCGCGCCGATCCGTTTCGAGGTAGGCCCCGCTGCCGTCGGCGTCAACCTGGGCCGCGAAGTCCCGCAGCAGCGCCTGCCCGAAGCCGCGTCCCCAGAGCCCAGGCTCCACCCCGAGGGTGGCGAGATACCAGAGCGGCCCCTGTGGATGGTGGCGGGCCAGCTCGCGCGCCACCTCGCCCCAGCGCCTCGCCACGCGCAGGCCCTGCCCCCAGAGCAGGCGGACGAAGCCGGCCATGCTCGGGCCGGGGATCGGCCAGCGGTACGGCGGCGTAGCGACCAGCACGCCGGCGAGCGCGTCGCCCTGCCGCACCGTCGTGACGCGGGCGCGCTCGAGCGCCGCCGGCAGGTACGCGGCCACCCCCGCCCGATTCGCGCGCACGCGGCGCCGGTCGCTGCCGCCGACCACCGCGCGATTCAGCGGGTTGTCGCGGAAGGCGCGCGCCAGCACGTCCGCCGCGGCCTCGAGCTCCGCCCGGGTGAGGAGCTCGACTCTCAGGCGTTGGCCTGGGGCAGCGGCGGCGACCGGCTCGGAGGCCTGGCCGTCGGCGGAGGCCAGCTGTCGTGACTCCGTTCGCCGCACTGGTTCCTTCGCTCGCTTCACTCGCTGCGCGCTCCGCTTGCGCTCACTGCGCGAGCTGCGTTGCGGCGCTTGCCAGTCCGAGATTCCGGCGGATGCGGGGCTCCGGCGACTCGATGTTCGCGACGAAGGCCTGACCGGTCACGCGCTCGTAGGCCTCGATGTAGCGGGCGGCCGCTTCGCAGCGCACCTCGTCGGGCAGGGGCGGCGGCGGGCCTTCGCCGCGATAGCCACGCTCCGCCACGAGCCAGCGCCGCACGTACTCCTTGTCGAGCGCGCGCGGGTCGCCGCCCTCGCGCATCACCTGCTCGTAGCTCTCGGCGTACCAGTACCGCGACGAGTCCGGCGTGTGGATCTCGTCGGCCACCACCAGCGTGCCCGCCTCGTCGAGGCCGAGCTCGTACTTGGTGTCGGCGAGGATCAGCCCGCGGCTCGTGGCCCAGGCCTGGCCCGCGCGGAACAGCTCGGCGGCGAGCGTCGCCGCGCGGTCGTAGAGCGCGGCGGAAACCAGCCCGCGCTCGATCACCTCGGCGCGCGAGACGACCTCGTCGTGATCGCCCTTCTTCGCCTTCGTCGTGGGCGTGAGCAGCGGCTCGGGCAGGCGCTGGTGCTTCACGAGCCCCTTCGGCAGGACGTGCCCGCAGTACGTGGCGTCGCCGCGCTCGTAGGCCGTCCAGATCGAGGTCGAGGTGACGCCCGTGAGATACCCGCGCATCACGAACTCGACCGGCAGCACGGTGAGCTCGCGCACCACCGAGACGTTGGGATCGGGCACCGAGATCAGATGGTTCGGCGCGAGCGCGCGCGTCTTCTCGAACCAGAAGGCAGCGAGCTGGTTCAGCACCTGGCCCTTCAGCGGGATCGTGCCCACCACCACGTCGAAGCACGAAACGCGATCGGTCACGACGATCGTGCGCCGCTTCTCGCCGATGTAGCTGTCGCGCACCTTGCCCTCGTCGCGCCGGCCGAGGCCCTCGAAGTCGGTGCGTTCGAGCGTGCGCCGGCAGAGATCCCGGAGCAGTGCAGATTCGACGGGCATGCGTCCCCCCGGAAGCCGATGGCGGGGGGATACCGGGGGGCGAAGCCCCGGGCAAGCCGGGGGCGAACCCTCAAGCGAGGGGGCCCGCCGGCCGTTCCATCCCGGGTGAGCGGCGCAAAAGACTCGGAGACGGCGCCTACGCAGCGGTTGCCGGCCGGGGCCGGCGGCAGCGCGAACGGCTACGGGACGGAGCTGCGCGGGCGTTTCCGCTACCGGCTGCTGAAGCGGCTCGGCCGGGGCTCGTTCGGCTCGGTGTATCTCGCCCGCTGCATCGATCACGACCCGCGCCGCGACGACAGCCCGCCCGAGCGCGTCGCCGTGAAGATCCTCCGGACGTCGAAGGGCCCCGCGCTCGACATGCTGCGTCGCGAGCTGGCCGCCCTGCTCGCGATCCAGACCGACCGCATCCCGCGCGTGTACGACTGGTCGCTCGAGGGCGACCGCGCCTTCGTGGTGATGCAGTACTACCCGACCGGCAGCCTGCGCGACGTGATGCCGCTCCAGGGCCCTCCGGAGGAAGAGCGCGTCTGGCGCATGCTCGCCGACGTGCTCGAGGCACTCGACGTCGCACACCGCGCGGCGGTGCTGCACCTCGACATCAAGCCCGCGAACGTGCTGCTCGACGCCAACGGCGGCTTCGTGCTCACCGACTTCGGGGTGGCGCAGTACTCGCGCATGCACCGTGGCCTGCTGCCGTTCAGCGTGGGCACGCGCGGCTACCAGGCGCCCGAGCAGAAGAGCGAGAAGTTCGACGAGTACGACCTGCGAACCGACCTGTTCGGCGTCGGCGCCACGGCGTGGGCGCTCGCGACCGGCATCCACCTCGCCGATCGCGAGGAGCTGATGCGGCCGGCCGACGGCGACTGGATCTACGGCCTGCCGCCTCTCTCGGAGTACCGCATCAAGTGCTCGCGCGAGCTGGAAGAAGTCGTGATGAGCATGCTGCACATCGACCCGAACCGGCGGCCCGGCAGCGTGCCCGAGGTGATGGCGCGCGTGCGCGCGGCGATCAGCGGCACGCCCCTCGCCGCCGAGACGGTGCGGCGCAGCAATGTGACGGACGACGAGGTCGAGACGCTGATCCACTCGCTCGTGGATCCGCTGCTCAGCGCGATCTGCCGCCAGGCGAGCTTCCGGCGCCACTTCGTGAAGTTCGACGACAACGAGGTGCTGTGCGCGGAAGGCGAGCACTCGTATCACGCGTTCCTGCTGCTGCGCGGCACGGTGCGGGTGGAGCGGCTCGGGCGCGAGGTCACCCGCGTCACCGGCGAAGGCAGCTTCCTCGGCGAGGTGGCGACGCTCACCAGCATGCCGCGTACCGCCACGCTGCGCGCCGCCGGCACGGTGTGGGCGGTGGTGCTCAACGCCGCCGAGCTCGAGCGCTTCGTGACGAGCAACCCCGCAATGGGCCTGCGCGTGATCCGCTCCCTGGCCCGCCGCCTCTCGAAGCAGACCGGCGACAAGGGCCGCGAGTAGCCCGTCCCCTTTCTAACTGCGCGGGATGGATTCGCCGCGGACGAGATCGGCGAGCGACTGGCGCGCACGCACCAGGTGGGCCTTGCCGTCGCGCAGCAGCACCTCGGCAGGCTGCGGCTTGCTGTTGTAGTTCGAGCTCATCACGAAGCCGTACGCGCCGGCCCGCTCGATCACCAGGTACTCGCCCACCTTGGCCTCGGGCAGGCGCTCGGTGCGCACCACGCCGCCTTCGTCTTGCGTGAAGATGTCGCCCGACTCGCAGAGCGGGCCGCCCACCACCACGTCGCGCTCCCCGCGCGGCGTCGCGTCCGCGGGCGCGAGCGACATCGGGTGGTACGAGCCGTACAGCACGGGGCGCGCGAGCGTGTTGAAGCCCGCGTCCACCAGGTAGAAGGTGTTCCCACCCATCCGCTTGATCGCGCGGATCTCGGTAACCAGGAAGCCCGACTCGGCCACGAGGTAGCGGCCCGGCTCGATCTCGAGCCGCACGGGGTGGCCGAAGGCGTCTGCGAGGCGCTTTCGCGTCGCGTTCCAGATCCCGAAGTGGCGCGCGATGTCGATGCGCGGGTCGCCGGGCTTGTACGGGATGGGTAGGCCGCCGCCGGTGCTGATGGTGTGAATCCCGGCGCCCACGTCGCTGGCGCAGCGCTCCATCGCGCCCGCCACGAGCGCGAGATGCTCGAGGTCCACGCCCGAGCCGATGTGCATGTGCAGCGTGCCGACGCGGAGCCCGTACCGCTCGGCGCGGCGCAGCGCGTCGCCCACGTCCTCCCACCAGATGCCGTGCTTCGAGCCCTCGCCGCCGGTGTTCGTCTTGCGGCTGTGGCCGTGCCCGAAGCCCGGGTTCACGCGCAGCGCGATCTCGCCGCCCGCGCCGGACGCGCGCTCGCCGTACTGGTCGATCATGTCGGGCGAGCCGCAGTTCACCGGGATGCCGTGCTCGAGCACCAGCTCGAGGCTCTCGCGATCGAAGACGTCGGCGGTGAACACGATCGGCGGCGGGTCGCCCTGGGCCGGGTAGCCGGCGAGCAGGGCGCGCTGGATTTCGCCGGCCGAAACCGCGTCCACCAGCACACCGTGCCTCCGGCACAGGTCGAGCACGGCCAGGTTCGAGTTGGCCTTCTGCGCGAAGCGGATCACGTCGAAGGCCGCGAGGTCGGCGATGCGCTGCTCGATCACCGCGGCGTCGTAGACGTAGGTGGGCGTGCCGAAGTCGCGCGCCAGGTCGGCGACCGGCACGCCGGCGATCTCGCGACGCAACAGCGCAGGCATGGCGGGCGATTGTACCCGCAGCCCCTCGTGCCGCCCGTTGCCGCAGGCCCACTCTGCGGTTACCGACTCCGCATGGAGCTGCGTCCGCCCACGCCCGGTTTTCGCGAGCTCGCCGCGCGCGTCCGCCAGGACGACGAGAGCGTGGGCCTCGGCGAGGCCGCGCTGCTGCTGGCCGCCGAGTTCCAACCAGGCGTGGCGCTCGGCGCGGCGCGGGCGGAGCTCGCGCGGCTCGGCGCGGAGGCCGCGCGCTCGGTGCCGGCGAACGGGGCGCTCGCCGCGCGCGCCGCGAGCCTGCTCGACTACCTTCACACGAGCTGCGGCTTCCGCGGCAACGAGATCCAGTACGACGATCCGCGGAACAGCTTTCTCCCCGACGTACTCGCGCGGCGCACGGGCATCCCCATCACGCTCGCGATCGTCGCGATCGAGGTTGCCGCGCGCGCCGGCCTGCCGCTGTGCGGCGTCTCCTTCCCCGGCCACTTCCTGGCGCGCAGCGTCGGCGAGCCACCCGTGGTGCTCGACGCCTTCCACGGGCGGGTGCTCGACGCCGAGGGCTGCACGGCGCTGCTGCGCCGTGCGCTCGGCCCGGGCGCAGCGCTCGAGCCCGGCCACCTCGAGCCCGCCGCCACGCGCGACGTGCTGGTGCGGATGCTCGCGAACCTGAAGCACGGCTACGCCGGGCGGCAGGAGTGGGTGCGGGCGGTCGACTGCTGCGACCGCATCCTGCTGCTCGCGCCCGAGGCGGCCGGCGAGCTCCGCGACCGCGGGCTCCTCTACGAGCAGCTCGAGTGCTTCGGCCGCGCGCTCGAGGACCTCGAGCGCTTCCTCGCGCTCGCACCGCGCGCGCCCGAGGCCGACGCGCTGCGCGCGCGCGTCGAGGCGCTGCGCCCACAGGCGGCACGCATCCACTGAGCCGGGCCGCCCGCTCGGCTTGACGCTGCGCCACCGTCGGAGCTAACCGACGGGGTACGGACGGACGGGGACTTCCCCACTTCCCCTGGTGCCCGTGCTGGCTCCCCCCTCGAACAGCGCAGCTCGTGCCCGCCGCTGGCGACTCGCGGTCGGGACGCTCGTCGTCTTCGCCGGGCTGGGGGCGTTCTTCGCCGCGCAGCTGCCCGACGTGGGCGCGCTCGACGAATACCGCCCGCCGCTGCCGAGCGTCGTCGTGGATCGCCACGGCCTCCCGATCGGCGAGTTCGCGAGCGAGCGCCGCCAGCTCGTGCCGTTCGAGCGGCTGCCCGCCCATCTCGTGCAGGCGTTCCTCGCCGCCGAAGACGAGCACTTCTACGAGCATCCGGGCGTCGACGCCGGCGCGCTGCTGCGCGCCCTCGAGGCGAACCTGCGGGGCGGCCGCATCGTGCAGGGCGGCAGCACGATCACGCAGCAGCTCGCGAAGACGCTCTTTCTCGGGCCCGAGCGCACGTTCTGGCGCAAGGCGCGCGAGGCCGCGCTCGCGCTCCAGATCGAGCGGCGCCTCACGAAGCACGAGATCCTCGAGGTCTACCTGAACCAGATCTACCTCGGCAGCGGCGCGTACGGCGTGGCGGCGGCGGCGAGCACGTACTTCGATCGCGACGTCGCGGCGCTGACGCTCTCCGAAGCCGCGCTGCTGGCGGGCCTGCCGAAGGCGCCCTCCGCGCTCTCGCCGCTGGTGAATCCGGACGGCGCCGAGGCGCGGCGGCGCTGGGTGCTCGAGCGGATGGGCCAGCTCGGCTTTGCCGGCGGCGACGCGCTCGAGGCCGCGCTCGCCGAGCGACCGCGCCTCCGGCCCGCCGCGCCCTCCGAGGCCTTCGTCGCCTCGGCCTGGTTCGTCGAGGAGGTGCGGCAGGCGTTGATCGAGCGGCTCGGCGCGGAGGCCGTGCTGCGCGGCGGGCTGCGCATCGAGACGCCGATCGACCTCGCGCTCCAGCGGCGCGCCGCGCGTGCGGTGCGCGCCGGCCTCGAAGCGTCGCACCGGCGCACCGAGCCGCGGAACGCGCCGCCGTCTCGCGAGCGGCGCGACGCGCCGCGGCCTCGGGCCGGGCGCGGCGAGCCGGGGCCGCCGCAGGTGCAGGGCGCGCTGGTGGCGCTCGAGGTCACGAGCGGCGAGGTGCTCGCCTGGGTGGGCGGCTACGACTTCGGCGCGAACCGCTTCGACCGCGCGTGCCAGGCGCGCCGCCAGCCAGGCTCGGCCTTCAAGACCTTCGCCTACGGCGCGGCGCTCGAACGCGGCTTCCCGGCGGACACGCCCGTCTACGACGTGCAGTTCGAGGCGCCGAACCCCCGGCTCGCCGGCGGCCTCTGGCGGCCGCGCAACCACGGCGACACGTTGCGGGGCGTCGTGCCGCTCTCCGAAGCCTTCGCGCGCTCGCTCAACAACGCGAGCATCCGGCTCGCGAACGACGTGGGCGTCGGGCGCATCGTGGACTTCGCGCGGCGCGCGGGCATCCGCTCTCCGCTGAGCCACGACCTCGGCATCGTGCTCGGCACCTCGGAGGTGACGCTGCTCGAGCTGACGACGGCCTACTCCACCTTCGCGCGCGGCGGCCGCTTCGCCGCGCCGCGCTTCGTGCGGCGCGTGCTCGATCGGAGCGGCGCCGTCGTGCTCGACGGCCTCGCGCTGTGTGGCGAGAGCCCGCCCGCCGCGGCGGGCGTCTCCGCGGTGGACGCGTACCTCGTGACGCACCTGCTCCGCGAGGCCGTGCAGGAGGGCTACGGCACCGCGCACGCTGCGGCGCGCCTCGGTCCCGCACTCGCCGGCAAGACGGGCTCCACGAACGAGAGCCGCGACGCCTGGTTCGTGGGCTACTCGCCGGCGGTGGCCGCGGGCGTCTGGGTCGGCCACGACGACCGCCGGCCGATGGGCGCATCCGAGACGGGCGCGCGCGCCGCGCTGCCGATCTGGATGGACTTCATGGAGGCGGCCCTCGCCGCGGCTCCGGCCGATTCGTTCGCGCTGCCCGCAGGCGTGCTGTTCGCCGGCAACGACGCGGAGACCGGCCTGCGCGTGGTCTCGCGGCACGCGCCGCCCGGTTGGGTGCCGGTCGCGAGCGGCCGGCGCTCGCGCACCGCCACCGTGGTCGAGCCGTCGCCCGAAGCAGCGCCGCTGGCCCCGCCCGTGCTCGGCGGCGCCGCCCTCCCTGCGGTGGCCGCGCCGCCGCCCTAGCCGGTCAGCAGCGTCCCGTCCGGCACGTGGAGCCCGCCGCCCGGCGGCGCCTCGAGCGTGACGTCGCCCTCGATCACGACGCCCCGGCCGAAGCGCACGTCGCCGCGCACGGTGAGGCGGCGGCAGTGCAGGAGCGAGGGCGGCCCGTGCGGCGTGCGCTGCTCGAGCTCGGCCACGGTGCGGAAGTGCTTCGCGTCGAGGTCGATCGCGATGGCGCCGCCGAGGCCACCCGGCGCCGGCACCACGCGTTCCTCCTCGTCGCGCACGTAGGCGTCGGAGCGGACGCGCAGCAGGTCGCCGGCCGTCTTCACGGGCGCGAAACGCTCATCGGGCACGCGCACCGCCTGCGCGCCCTCGAACAGCGCGATCGCCGCGCCCATCGCCGTCTCGAGCTGGATCACGCGCGGCGACGTCGGGTCTTCCGGATCCACCGGCTTCTCGTTGCGGATCAGCGGCAGCGGCAGCACGCCGTCCGTCTCGGCGAGCGCATGCCGCAGCGCGGGCAGGTGGATCCACAGGTTGTTGGTGTTGAAGAAGCGCCAGAGGGAGACGTCCTCGAAGCTCTTGCGCTCGTCCTCGGGGCACTGCGCCACTTCCCGCAGCGTGAGCCGGCCGGCGCGGTTGCGCGCGAGGTGCCCGCCCTTGCGGTCGGCGTGCGTACGCTGCTTCACCTCCATCGCGAACGGAGCGCGCGACTCGACGAACCAGCCGAGCAGGCCGAGATCCAGCACGGCGCCGAGGTTGTCGGCGTTGGAAACGAACGCCGTGTGGTAACCCGCCGCGAGCATCGCATCGAGCTCGCCGGAGCTCAGCAACGCCGCGTAGATGTCGCCGTGGCCGGGCGGGCACCACTCGTGCTCGGGCTCGGCGGGCCAGCGCACAGGCGTTAGATCCGAGGCGAGGATCCGCGGCACCTTGTGCTGGAGGAAGTCGGGCGCGAGCGAGCCCGAGAGCTTCCCGTAGCGGGAGAGCGCGGCGAGCGAGTCGGCGCGCGTGCGGAAGCTGTCCATCAGCACGAGCGGCACGGTCACGCCGTGACCGTCGTGCAGATGCACGATCTGGCGCGCGATCACGTCGAGGAAGCTGAGCCCGTCCTTCACGTGCACGAGCGACTTGGCGCGCGTCATGCCCATCGAGGTGCCGAGGCCGCCGTTGAGCTTGATCACCACGGTGTGGGAGAGCGCCTCGAATCCGATGCCGCGCAGCTCTCCGAACGACGCGGCGTCGGCCACTGCGTCCACCGGCTCGAGCTCGCGCTCCGAGAGCAGGCCGGTCTCGCCGGCGACGAGCGCCTCGAACGCGGCGCGGAAGCTCCGCACCGCGACGTCCGGCAGGCCGGCCTCGCGCATCTTGCGCTCGAACGGAGCGAACGACGCGCTCACGCCGTGTCTCGCGCGAGCGGTGTGGCGAGGAACGCGCCGAGCAGCGCGAGGAGCGGCGCCACGTCGTCCGCCGCCGCCATTTCGCGGCACGAGTGCATCGACAGCATCGGATTGCCGAGATCGACGGTGCGGATGCCGACCTGCGCGGCCGCGATCGGGCCGATCGTGCTGCCGCACACGAGGTCGCTGCGTGTGACGAAGTGCTGCGGCTCGAAGCCGCAGCGCCGCGCGAGCGTGGTGACGAAGCCGATGCCCGGCCCGTCGCTCGCGTAGGCCTGCCCCGCGTTCACCTTGAGCACGGGCCCGCCGCCGAGCCGGGGCCGATGGCCGGGCTCGTGCTTGTCCGCGTAGTTCGGGTGGACGGCATGCGCCATGTCTGCCGAGAGCAGCAGCGAACGGGCCGCGGCGCGCGCGAGGCCCTGCTTCGCCCCGCCCTTCACGCTCCCGACGATGCGCTCGAGGCCGTCGGCCAGGAACGTGCCCGCGGCGCCCTCCGCGCTGCGGCTCCCGACCTCCTCGTGGTCGTAGAGCACGATGCCGCTCGTCCAGGCGGGCAGCTTCGTCTCGCGCGCCGCCACCAGCGCCGACACCGCGGCGTGACACGAGACCAGGTTGTCGAGGCGCGGGGCGAACAGCAGCTCGCCGCGCGAGCCCGCGCGCGCCGCGGGCTGCACGTCGTAGGCCATCAGGTCGAAGCCGACCACGTCGCGCGCGGCGACGGCAGGCCCGCCGCCCGCCGCCAGCTCCCCCGCGAGCAGCTCCGCGAGCGGCGGCCCGCCCGCGAGCCCGAGCACCGGCACCGCGTGCGTCTGCGCGTTGAGCCGCAGGCCCTTCGTCGCGATCTCGCGCTGCAGGTGGATGGCGAGGTTCGGCAGGCGCAGCAGCGGCCGGCGGAAGTCCACGAGCACGGTCGCGACGCCCGCGTCTCGGGCCACGCTCACGCGCCCGGCCAGCGAGAGGTCGCGGTCGAGCCAGGTGTGGAGCAGCACGCCGCCGTACGGCTCCATCGCGAGCTGGTGGACGCCTTCGCGCGAGACGTCGGGCACCGGCTTCACGCGCAGGTTCGGCGAGTCGGTGTGCGCGCCGATCCAGTGGAAGCCGGCGTCGGCCGGCGAGCGCTCGCCCACGATGAAGGCGAGCAGCGAGCCGCCGCCACGCACCGCGTAACGCGCGTCGCCGGGCGAGAGCTCCCACAGCTCGCCCTCGTCGAGAGCGCGGAAGCCGGCCCCGGCGAGGCGCCGCGACGCCTCGGCCACCGCGTGGTACGGGGTCGGGGAGCGATCGATGAAGCGCAGCAGGTCGCTGACCGGGTCGGTCATCGGCGCGCAACCCTCGCGTATGCTGGCGGCGATCGCAACGGAGGAACCGATGGAGCTCCCGTTGTCCGGCGTACGCATCGTCGACTGCTCAGCGGTGATCTCGGGCCCGCTCGCGACCACGATCCTGGCGGACCAGGGCGCCGACGTGGTCAAGGTGGAGCCGCCCGGCGCGGGCGACGTGCTGCGTGCGGTGGGCTCGTCGCGCGGCGGAATGTCCGGGCTGTTCCATCTCGCGAACCGCGGCAAGCGCTCGCTCGCGCTGAACCTCGCGCACGAGTCCGGCCGCGCGCTGCTGCGCGAGCTCGCCGCCGGCGCCGACGTGTTCGTGCAGAACTTCCGGCCGGGCGTCGTGGACCGCATGGGCATCGGCGAGCGCGCCCTGCGCGAGGCGAAGCCCGAGCTGATCTACGTCTCGATCAGCGGCTTCGGGAGCACGGGGCCGTACTCCCGCCAGCGCGTGTACGACAACGTGATCCAGTCGTTCTCGGGCATGGCGGCGGTGCAGCGTGAAGGCAACGATCCCCGGCCGATCCGCCAGCTCGCGTGCGACAAGATCACGGCGCTCACGGCGGCGCAGGCGATCTCGGCTGCGCTCTACGCGCGAGCGCGCGGCCGCGGCGGGCGGCACCTCGAGCTGTCGATGCTCGACGCCTCGATCGCGTTCCTGTGGCCCGACGCGGGCGCCGACCACATCCTGCTCGGCGACGGCGTCGCGCATCAGCCCACGATCGGAAGCCGCTACAACCTGCTGCGCCTCGCCGACGGGTGGGCGTCGGTCACCGTGCTGACCGACGCCGAGTTCCACGGCTTCTGCCGGGCGTCGGGGCGCGCGGACGTGGCCGAGGATCCGCGTTTCGCGACGGTCGCGGCGCGGCTCTCGAACCTGCCCGCGCTCGCGCGGCTGCTGACGGACGATCTCGCGCAGGCGCTCGGCAAGCTCACGCGCGAGGAGGCGCTCGCCCGCTTCTCGGCCGAGGATGTCCCCTGCGGGGTCGTCCGCGAGCTCGACGAGCTGCACACCGACGCGCAGGTGGTGACCAACGGGACCTTCGTGGAGCGGGTACACCCGCTCGCCGGACGCCTGCGCGAGCCGCGCCCGCCCGCGCGCTTCGGCGAGGGGCCGCTCGAGCCCGCAAGCCCCGCCCCGAGCCTCGGGCAGCACACGGACGAGATCCTGCGCGAGCTCGGTGCCGGGAATCGGATCGGCGCGCTTCGCGCGGCCGGCATCGTCGCGTAGACTCGCGGCTCGAAAGCGGGTGCCATGCGGTTCGGCCCGAGGCTCTGGCTGCCCCTGCTCGTCGCCGTGGCCCAGGCGGCCGGGGCGGCGGCGCCCGTCTCGGACGAAGTGCGGGCGCAGGCGGAGCGAGAAGGGCGCGCGCGGGTGATCGTGCGGCTCGCGGCGCTGCCGGCGGCTGGCGCGCTGGCGGCGGACGTGAAGCAGGCACGCCGGGCCGCGATCGGGCGCGCGGCCGACGCTGCTCTCGGCCGCCTCGGAGCGGGAGCGCCCGGCCGGGCCCGGCTGCGCCGCTACCAGGTCCTGCCGCTGCTCGCCCTCGAGCTCGATGCGAGCGAGCTCGCCGCGCTCGCCGCCGCGCCCGAGGTGCTCTCGATCGAGGCGGATCGCACGCTCCGGCCGAGCCTCGCCGAGAGCATCCCGCACGTGGGTGCGGACGTGAGCGCCGCGGCCGGCTTCGACGGCTCCGGCGCGGCCGTGGTGATCGTCGATACCGGGGTGCAGAGCTCGCACCCGTTCTTCGGCGGCCGCGTCGTCGCGGAAGCCTGCTTCTCGTTCACGGACAGCTGCCCGAACGGCCTCTCCACCCAATTGGGCCCCGGCTCCGCCGCGCCGTGCACGTACGCGGCGCAATGCTGGCACGGCACGCACGTGGCGGGGATCGCCGCCGGGCGCTCCGACACCCTCCAGGGCGTCGCGCCGGGCGCGAGCGTCATCGCGATCCAGGTCGGCTCCGACTTGAGCGGCGCGGTGTGCGGCGGCGCCGGGATCCACTGCGTCCAGTTCTACGACTCGGACATCCTCGCCGCGCTCGACTACGTCGCGGACACGCTGTCGAGCACGTTCGAGATCGCCGCCGTCAACATGAGCCTCGGCTCGGATGACACGTGGCCCAGCGAGTCGGCTTGCAACGCAGACCCCCTGAACGCGAGCTACAAGGTCGCGATCGACGCGCTGCGCGCGCTCGGCATCGCCAGCGTCGCGGCGGCAGGCAACGGCTCGGACCCGACGGGGATCTCGGCGCCGGCGTGCATCTCGAGTGCGATCGCGGTGGGAGGCTCGACCGACGTCGGCGATGCGGTGTGGGTGCGTTCGAACTCGGGGCCTCCGCTCGATCTGTTCGCGCCCGGCACCAACATCCGCTCGTCGGTGCCCGGAGGCTTCAGCGATGCCACCGGCACTTCGATGGCCACGCCGCACGTGACCGGCGCCTTCGCGGTGCTGCGCCAGGCCGATCCCGGCGCCAGCGTGAGCACGCTGCTGGCGGCGCTCACGAGCACGGGCTTCCCCCTCTTCGACTCGCGGAACGGCCTGACCTTCCCGCGCCTCCAGGTGGACGACGCGGTGCGCGCCCGCGCGCCCGGCGCGTGCTTCGACGGCCTCGACAACGACGGCGACGGCCGCATCGACGTGGACGGAAACGGGGGCACGCCCGATCCGGAATGCGCGGACGGCTTCGACAACTCGGAGGCCTGGGCGCCGAACTACGGCTGTGGGATCGGGCCCGAGCTCGCACTGCTGCTGCCGCTGCTGACCGCCGCCCGCGGCCGCCGGCGGAACCGCGGGCGGGGCTGAGGGTTCCGAGCAGCGTCGGGAGGTGATCCCATGACGCGCCCTCTTCTCGCCTGCCTTCCCCTGCTCGGCCTGCTCGTGCTGGCGCGACCCGCGAGCGCCGGGCCAGAGGGCATGCCGATGCCGCCGCCCGAAGGTCGCGGCCGCATCGGCGTCCAGGTGCAGCCCATGACGCCCGAGCTGCGCGAGCACATGCACGCGCCGAGCGACGCCGGTGTGCTGGTGGTGCGGGTGGACAAGGATTCGCCGGCGGCCGCCGCGGGCATCGAGGTCGGGGACGTGGTGACGCGCGCCGGGGGCGAGCCCCTCGACGGCCCGTTCGACCTGGTCACGCGCGTGGCGCAGGTGCCCGAGGGCGAGCAGCTCACGCTCGAGCTCGTGCGCGACGGCAAGACGCTCACGCTGAAGGTCGCGCCGAAGGGCGCGCCCGTCGCCGCGGACACCTTCGAGCGCTTCCTGCCGGGCGGCTTCCATCACGGCATGCTCGAGCAGCGCCTCGACGACCTCGAGCGCCGCCTCGAGCAGCTCGAGAAGCGGATGCCGGAGGAGAAGCCGAGCTAGCGGCTGTTGAGACTCAGGTCTAGACGAGAGTCTCAGCTTCGGGCATGCTGCGGCCCGTGGCCTCCGCCCCCGAGACCCTGACCCTCTCCCGGCGCCTGTCGCCGGAGCAGTCGCTCCGCCGCGGCGCGGCGATCGACGCGGCCCGCGCGCTCGCGCGCGAGGGCGGCTACGCGGCCGTGACGATGCAGGCGGTGGCGGAGCGCTCCCCGGTCGGGCGCGCCACGCTCTACCGCTACTTCGCATCGAAGGACCACCTGCTCGCCGAGGTGGCGCTGGCCTGGGGCGCGGATCTCGCCGCCGCGCTGCGCACGCGCCCGCTCGCGGCCACGCTGCCGGCGGAGCGCGTGGCCGAGGTGCTCCAGCACGTGCTCGACGCGGCGCAGGCCGAGCCGCGCCTCACGAGCGCCGTGCTCGCCGCCGCGACCTCCGCCGACCCCGAGGCGGTGCGCGCCGGCCTCCGGCTCGGCTCGGTGATCGGCGGCTACCTCGACGTCGCGCTCGGCGGCGGCGCCGGCCCGGAGCGCGACGAGCTCGCGCAGCTGATCGGCCACGTCTTCTTCTCTGCGCTCGTCCACATGACGAGCGGTCGCCTCGCGCCCGAATCCGCCGCGGCCGCCGTGAAGGCCGCCGCGCGTCGTCTCTTCCCAGAAGGAGCCTCCCGGTGAAGTTCGCCCTCTTCTACGAGATCCCCGTCGCTCGCCCGTGGACGAAGGACAAGGAGCACCAGGCCTACAAGAACGTGCTCGAGCAGGCCGTGCTCGGGGACAAGGTCGGCTTCCACTCCGTGTGGACGGTGGAGCACCACTTCCTCGAGGAGTACTCCCACTGCTCGAACCCCGAGGTGCTGTACGGCGCGATCGCTGCGCGCACGCAGAAGCTCCGCATCGGCTACGGCGTGCGGCTCGGCCCGAAGCCGTACAACCATCCGGTGCGCTCGGCCGAGAGCGCGGCCGTGCTCGACCTGCTCTCCGACGGGCGCGTCGAGTTCGGCACCGGCCGCTCCAGCACGCGCATCGAGATGGAGGGCTTCGGCATCCACCCGAACCAGACGCGCGAGATGTGGCACGAGGCCGTCGGCCACATCGTGACGTGCTGGACGGAGGACGAAGCCGAGTTCTCGGGCAAGCACTGGCAGCTGCCGAAGCGGCGCGTGCTGCCGAAGCCGCTCCAGGCGCCGCACCCGCCGGTGTGGGGCGCGACGGGCAGCCCCGACGGCCACCGCATGATGGGCGAGCTCGGCCTCGGCCTGCTCTCGTTCAGCGTGGGCACGCCGCCCGAGGAGCTGAAGAAGCGCGTCGACATCTACCGGGCGGGCATCGCGGCCTGCAAGAAGCCGCTCGGGAAGTTCGTGAACGACCGCGCCGCCTGCTTCACGATGGTGAACTGCGCGCCGACGCGCGAGGAGAGCTACACCGTCTCGAAGCGCTCGTTCGAGTGGTACGCGAAGCGCTCGGCGGAGCTGGTGGCCTCGGTGCCGCTCTGGCTCGAGGAGATGAAGGCGACGTCCGACGGCACCTACGACTATCTCGAGGCCGCGCGGCAGGCGGTGGACCAGCGCCTGCACGAGCTGGCCTCCCTCGACGCGCTGCTCGCGATGAACGCGGTGATCGCGGGCGATCCGGCCGAGGTCGTCGAGCGCTGCAAGAAGTACGCGGAGACGGGCGCCGACCTGCTGCTCTGCCTCGTGAACCCCTACGACGTCCCGCACGACAAGGTGATGCAGACGATCGAGCTGATGGGCCGGCACGTGCTGCCGCACTTCGAGAGCTGAGGGCGCCATGCAAGCGAAGCGCGCAGCGAGCCACGCGAGGCTTTGCCTCGCGTGAGGCGAGCGGAGTCATAGGGTGGGACGCAAGGCGGCCGCGATCGCGGGCCTCGCGGAGTGGGCGCCGAAGCGCGTCTGGGATCGTCCCATGTTCGGCCTCGAGGCCTGCGCCGAGCTCGCGGCGGAAGCGCTCGCCGACGCGGGCATCGACAAGCGCGAGGTGGACGGCCTCGTGGTCGGCCACATCCCCGAGTCGCCGATGTTCGGACCCTCGGCGGCGGCCGAGTACCTGGCGGTGCGCGCAAATTTCGCCGAGACGGTGGACCTCGGCGGCGCGACGGCGTGCGGGATGATCTGGCGCGCCGCGGCCGCGATCGAGCTCGGCGTGTGCGAGACCGCGCTCGTGCTCTGCCCGATGGTGCCGTCGCCGCCGCCCGACGGCGCCGACGCACGGAAGATGAGCATGCCCATCTACCTGGGCGGCGACGCCTGGGGCTCGCCGCAGGGCCAGTTCGAGATCCCGGCCGGCCTCGTCGCGGCGACGCCGAGCTTCGCGATGGTCGCGCAGCGCTACATGGACCGATACGGCCTCCGCGAGGAGACGCTCGCCAAGATCGCGGTCGAGGCGCGCGTGAACGCGCAGGCCAATCCGAAGGCGGTGTTCTACGGCAAGCCCATCACCCTCGAGGACGTGATGCGCTCGCCGCGCATCTGCGACCCCCTGAAGCTGCTCGAGATCGTGATGCCCTGCTTCGGCGGCGGGGCGGTGGTACTCACCACTCGCGAGCGCGCCGCGCGCGCTCGACACCGCCCGGTGTTCGTGTCGGGCTTCGCCGAGCACCTGACGCACAAGAGCATCACCTACGCTCCCGACCTGCTCGACAACCCGATCCGCGTCGCCGCCGAGCGCGCCTTCGCGATGGCCGGCGCGAAGCGCGACGCGGTGCAGCTCGTGAATCCGTACGACTGCTACACGATCACCGTGCTGGTCACGCTCGAGAACGCGGGCTTCTGCGGCAAAGGGGAAGGGGAGCGCTTCGTTTCGGAGCACGACCTGACGTTCCGCGGCGACTTCCCGCTCAACACGCACGGCGGCCAGCTGGGCTGCGGCCAGGCCGGGCTCGCGGGCGGGCTCTCCCACGCGACCGAAGCCGTGCTCCAGCTCCAGGGCCGCGCCGCTGCGCGCCAGCTCGCGAAGTGCGACCTGGCCTACGTGAACGGCACCGGCGGCATGATGGCCGAGCAGGTGGCGCTGATCCTCGAGGGCGCGTGATGCAAGCGAAGCGCGCAGTGAGCCCACGCGAGGCTTTGCCTCGCGTGAGGCGAACGGAGCTCGTTTAGGATGGGGGTCCAGCACGCGAGCGATGGGCGGCCGCTGCCCTGGGTGAATCCGACGACGCGGCCGTTCTTCGATGCGGCGCGCGAGCGGCGGCTCGTGCTGCAGCGTTGCCCGCGCGACGGGTTCTTCTTCTATCCACGCAGCCGCTGCCCGGGCTGCCTCGGGGCCGACTGGAAATGGGAGGAGGTCGCCGCCCGCGGGCGCGTGCACTCGTTCACGGTGGACCGCGTCGGCCACGTGCCGGCGCTCCAGAAGCACGCGCCGTACGCGATCGCGATCGTCGAGCTCGAGGCCGGCCCGCGCATGACGGCGCGCCTCGTGGAGTGCGACCCGAACGCGGTGAAGGTGGGCATGCCCGTCGTCGCGGCGTACGAGGATGTCGAGGGCACGACGCTGGTGCATTTCCGGCCCGCGTGAGGGCGCCGGCTAGCGCGCCAGATCCTCCCGCAGCGTGCGCGCCGCGGCGAAGTAGTGCACGGCCGACCAGAGCGCGCCGACCACGACCGTGGCGAGCAGCGCCCAGCGGATCGACTCGACGCCGAAGCGCGGGGCCAGCGCGTCCGACAGCACGCCCACGAACTGCGGGCCGAGGCCCATGCCGATCAGGTTCAGGATCAGCAGCAGCACCGCGGCGGCCTGCGCGCGCATGCGCGGCGGTACGAGCGCCTGCGCCATCGCGAACGTCGGGCCGAGGTAGAGCCCGCCGAGGATCGCGGGCAGCGCGGCGAGCGCGAGCGCCTCGCGGCCGTGGTCCCACAGGTAGAAGAGCAGCACGAACGGCACCGCGATCACGGAGCCGATGCCGGGCAGCCACGCGTACCAGCGCTGATCGCGGCCGGAGACGCGGTCGGTGAGCCAGCCGCCGAGGAAGGTGCCGAGCACGCCGGTGGTGGCGGCGATGCCGCCGAGCCAGGCGCCGATCTCGAGCGGCGCGAGGCCGTGCACGCGCTCGAGGAACGCCGGGTTGAAGGCGCCCGCGCCGTAGCCGTAGAAGGCGTGCAGCGCGCCGGCGAAGGCCATGTGCACGAAGGAGCGCCGCGCACGCAGCACGGCGGCGACCTCGGTGAGCGACGGTTGCGGCTCCTGGCCGCGCGCGCCTTCCCACCAGCCGCGCGTGGGCTCGCGCAGCGTGAGCTGCACCAGCAGCGCGAGGACGAGACCCGGCAGCCCGACGATCACGAGCGCGGTGCGCCAGTCGAAGGCCTCGCGCAGCAAGCCGCCGCCGTACAGTCCGATCGCGGCGCCGATCGGGATGCCGAGCGCGTAGATCGAGAGCGCCGTGGCGCGGCGCGCGGGTGCGAACAGGTCGGCGATCAGCGAGTGGGCGGGCGGGCTGCAGCCGGCCTCGCCGATGCCGACACCGACGCGCGCCAGCACGAGCCAGACGAAGCTGGCAGCCAGGCCCTGGAGCGCGGTCATGCCGCTCCACACCGCGAGCGAGGCGGCGATCAGCGTGCGGCGGACGCCGCGATCTGCGAGGCGCGCCAGCGGAATGCCGAGCACCGAGTAGAGCGCGGCGAAGGCGATGCCGGAGAGGAAGCCGAGCGCGCTGTCCGAGACGCCGAGGTCGGCCTTGATCGCCTGCAGCAGGATCGCGATCACCTGCCGGTCGAGGAAGTTCACCACGTACACGACGAGCAGCAGTCCGAGCGCGTACCGGGTGTAGCCGCGCGAGAACTCGGGAACGCGCGTCGAGCTCAGAAGGCGTGGCTCCAACCGGGCCGGAAGCGTTGCACGCGACGGATGAAGTCCGCGATCAGGGGTACGACCTCGTTCTCCGCGGCGGAGATCACATCGAGGTGCGCGTAGCCGGGGACGATGTGGACTTCCTTCCAGCGAGCAGGAGTCGCGATCGAGTCGAGATAGGTCGAGAACGAGCGCGGCTCGGGCGCGAGACCGTTCGAGCCGCCGATCGCGATCACCGGCACGTTCACCTTCGCGTTCTGCGTCAGCACGAGCGGGCCTTCACTGTGCGGATCGACGGCCAGGTGCTCGGCCACCAGCGCGCTCGAATCGCGGCCGTACGAGAAGTCGAGGTCGGGGCGGCCCGCCGAGAAGTACCACTCGAAGCCGTTCAGCTTGCCGAACTGCGTCTGCGCGAAGGTGTCGACCGACGTCACCTCGCGCTCGACGCCGTTGACCTTCGGCTCGGCGGCGGGGTCGCTCGGGTCGGAGGGTGGGCCGTTGTCGAGCAACGCGCAGCCCGGGCTCACGTCCTCCTCGTTCGGCGGGCAGCTCGGCAGCGTGGGGTCGTCGAACTCCTTCCACGTGCGGAGCGCGCCATTGGGCAGCGCCTGATAGAAGCGCCCGCCGAAGAGTGTCAACGCGAAGTTGCCCCCGTCGTCGCTGAAGCCCATCGAGGCGCGGAAGGCCGCGAAGCTCGAGAAGTCGTCGTCGAGGAAGAAGCCGACCGCCGCGCGATTCGTCGCCGGCGCACTGAGCAGCAGGGAGATGAGGCCCGAGCCGAAGATGGTGGTGCGCTGCGAGAGCGCGGGCTCGTTCGGCTGGTAGAAGGCGCCGAGCGAGGCGACTTCGCCGACCTGCCCGAGCGGCAGCAGCGGGATCAGCCCGAGCAGCGAGGAGAGGAACACCTCCGGACCGCCGCTCGCCGCGAGCTCCGCCACGGTCGCCTGGTACTCGGCGAGCGTCGGCTTCGTCGCGTCGCCCGGTCCCGCGCCACCGCCTTCCAGCAGCACGAGGCCGTCGATGAGTCGGTAGCCCGCGTCCACTCGCCGGGGGTCGGGATCGAAGTCGTAGGCGGCGAAGAGCGTGGACCAGCTCGTCCCCTGCGAGTGCCCACCGAGCAGCACGACTCCACCTGGCCCGACGCGCTTGCGTGCGCTCTGGACCAGCCGCTTCCAGTCGCGGAAGTACGTGTCGAGACCCCAGTGCGCCATGAAGCGCACGTCGTCCTGACTGAAGAGGATCGGCCCGCGCGTGACCCCGAAGCGATCCGTCAGCGGCAGCTGCGGATCGAGGACGCCGTCGAGATCCACGTCGAGATCGCGCGGGCCCGGGAAGTCGCCGAGCGGGCGCACGTCGAGGTCGGGGAAGTAGAACTGCGTGCCTTCGAAGATCGCGCAGCCGGGCGCGGGCGGGCTCGTGCGGCACTCCGGCTCGGTAGCCCCGGCGTTCGCGTGCAGCGAGCCGAGCCGGTCCTCGAGCTGGTTCGGCCGGCGATCGACCGCCCACACCTCGAGCTTGCCGCGGAATGCCGCGACCAGGTCCCGCGCGAGCGGGTCGAGCGTGGTGGCGCCGCCGAGGAAGCCCGGGATCAGGATCAGGATGGCGCGCGGACGCGCCGGGCCGAAGCCCGGCCCCTGCCAGCTGGTGCGCACGGTGGTCACGCGGTTCAGGTTCACCGGCGCACCGAGCAACGCCTCGAGCCCGGGTGCGGCCGCCGCTTCTTCGGGTGCGCCGGAGCCCGGGGTGTGGGGCTCCACGAAACCCGGCGAATGCACCACTCTCTGCACCACCCGACCCGGGGGTCGCTGCCCGCCGTTGCCGGCGGCGAGCCCGAGGAGCGGCAGGAGGAGCAGGAGCATGCGCGGCTTCATCGTGGCACCTCGGCTGACGTCGGGGAGGCCATCCTACACCACGGAGACACAGCGATGATGCGAAGGATCGGGCTCGCGTTCGCCCTGCTGGGGGCGGTGCTCGCCGTCGCCGCCTTCTGGGGCCTGCGCTTCCACCGTGCGCCCGAGCCGACGCTGCCGGGCGCGCTCGTGATGGGCTCGCTCGAGCACGGCGGGCGGACGCGCAGCTGGCACGCGTACCTGCCGGCGCGGAAGGCAGCGGCCCCCGCGCTCGTCTTCGTGCTGCATGGCTCGAACGGTGATTGGCTGCAGGCGCGCGGCGGCTATGCGTACGACTTCGACGTGCTCGCCGAAGCGGAGGGCTTCATCCCCATCTATCCGGACGGCTTCGAGGGCTGCTGGAACGACTGCCGCAAGGCCGGGCCCTACGCCGCGAACACGCTGGACATCGACGACGTCGGCTTCCTCCGCGCGCTGGTCCTGAAGTTCGCGAAGGAGCACGGCGCGGACCTCACGCGCGTGTTCGCGACGGGCATCTCGAACGGCGGGCCAGATGGCGCTGCGCCTCGCGCTCGAGGCGCCCGAGCTGGTGCGCGCGGTGGCGCCCGTGGCCGCGAGCCTGCCCGCGGAGCGCAACATGGACTGCAAGCCGGCCGGGCGCCCGGTCTCGGTGCTGATCATGAACGGCACCTCCGACCCGATGAACCCGTTCGCCGGTGGCGACGTCGCGCTCTACGGGCTCGTCGGCAACCGCGGTGCCGTGCTCTCGAGCGAGGACAGCATCGACTACTGGCGCGACCTCGCCGGATACACGGACGCGCCCGAGCGGGCGACGCTGCCCGACCTCGACCCGGCCGACGCGAGCACGGTCGAGGTGACGCGCTGGCGCGCGCCCGGACACAAGTCCGTCGCGCTCTACGCGATCCAGAACGGCGGCCACAACGCGCCGAGCCCGGCGCTCCAGATCCCGCGGCTGTTCGGACCGACCAACCACGACATCAGCGCGGCCCACGAGATCTGGCGCTTCTTCTCGGAGGCGCCCTGAGCCGCGCGATCAGCGCTGCCCGTCCGTCATGCGCGCCAGCGCTTCCTCGCCGAGCGGGGCCGGGTGCTTCACGCGCAGGCTCTCGGCCCACTCGCGCGAGAAGTCGCGCTGGAAGCGCCAGTTGATGACGGCCGTGAGGCTCATCGCGACGAGCGCGCCGAGGCTGGCCAGCGCCATGTCCTTGTGCGCAGTCCCACGCGTCGCCCTGCGTGCCGAGATAGGCCTGGCCCAGATCGCCGCCGAACGCCGCGGCCGCGCCCCACTCGATCAGCTCGTACAGCATCGACGTGGACATGGTCAGGTCGAGCGGCAGGAAGTAGCCCCAGAAGCCGCGCGCATCGGCCACGCGCAGGAACACCTCGCGCACCGGATAGGCCAGCAGCAGGCCGTAGGCGAAGTGGACGACGCGGTCGAAGTTGTTCCGCTCCCAGCCGACGAGGCCGTTCAAGGTTCGTCCCGTCAGCTGCTCGAACCACGCGTCGTACGGCACCTCCGAGTAGGTGTAGTGCGCGCCGAGCGTGTGCAGGCAGAGGAACACGAAGATCAGCGTGTACGACACGCGCGAGAACGGCAGGCGGCGACGCAGCACCGCGCAGGGCGGCGACCGCGCCGACGGAGAGCGCGTTCTCCAGGAGCCAGTCGCTGCGGTCCGACGGATGGATCGCGAGCGCCACCCACCAGACGCCGAAGAGCACGGCGAGCGCCAGCAGGTATCGCTCACGAGAGATCGGCATGGCGCGACTCTAGAGGGTGCTACTCGTCGCCGCGATGGGAAGAATCGCGCTCGCCGTCGCAGTGCTGCTCGTCTTCGGTTGCCAGGTTCCGGTGCGGCGCGCGGATTGGTCGCGCTACGACGGGCCGGGGGCCGAGGTGCTGCGCGGAGCCGCAGTCTCCGCCGCCGGACTTCCCGGATCCGCTCGAGCCCTGGAATCGCAGCGCCTCGATCTTCAACCACGGCGTGATGATGGGCGTGATCGATCCGCTCGCGACCGTCTACCGCTTCGTCGTTCCCGTCGCCCGTGCGCACGAGCATCCAGCGCTTCTCGACCAACCTGCTCTATCCGCGCCGGGCGCTCGCGTTCCTCCTCCAGGGCGAGCGCCGGCGGCGCGTGGGACGAGACGCGGCGCTTCGGCGTCAACACGACGCTCGGGGTGCTGGGCTTCTTCGATCCCGCCTCGCGCCTCGGCATCCCTGCCTCGGACGAGGACTTCGGTCAGGTCTTCGGGAGGTGGGGCTGGAATCCGTCCACGTTCCTGGTCGTGCCGTTCTTCGGGCCGAGCACGGTGCGCGACGCGATCGGTCTCGTCCCGGACTCGCTCACGAACCCGACGTTCTACCTCCCCTACTACGTCGGCGCCGCGCTCCTCTTCAACGAGCAGGCCGACCTCGTCGTGCCGTACAAGCGATTCGTGCGGTCGACCTACGACCCCTACCACCTCGCGCGGCTGCTGTGGACGCTCGACCGCGAGAAGCGCGTCGCACGCTACCGGCCGAAGCCCGCCGACACCGCGGCGGTTCAGACGCTCGAGATCGCCTTCCTCTCCGTTCACGACCCGGAGTTCCCGAGCGAGCTCTGCCAGGGCACGGTGACCGGCGCCGGCGGCCGCGAGCTGCCGTACTCCTACCGGCTGCAGCCCGGCCCCGCGCCGATCGTCTACCTCCTCCCGGGCCTGGGCTCGCATCGGCTCGACGGCTCGAGCCTCGCGCTGGCGGAGATGGCGTGGGATCGCGGCTTCTCCGTCGCGATCGTGAGCAGCGCGATGAACTGGGAGTTCATCGCGCTCGGCGCGAACGTCCCGCTGCCCGGCTACACGCCCGCGGACGTCGAGGACGTGCATTTCGTCCTCGACGCCGTGCACCGCGACCTCGAGGCGCGCCACCCCGGCCGGCTGAAGCAGCGCGTGCTGATGGGCTACTCGCTCGGCGCCTACCACGCCCTCTTCATCGCGGCGGCCGAGCGCGCGGGGAGCCCGCTCGTCGGCTTCGACCGCTACGTGACCCTGGACGCGCCGGTCCAGCTCCTCACCGGGATGCGGAAGGTCGACGCCTTCTACGACGCGCAGCTGCGTTCCCGCCCGCGGAGCGTGAGGCGCGCGTGCAGGACATCCTGTGGCGGACGATCGAGATCGCAGAGGGCGAGCAGAAACGCTCGGGCGAGTTCAGCCGGATGAGTCCTGCGACGGAGCCGAGTGCCCGGCTGCGCCCGCGCGGGCCGCTTCCGTTCACCGATCTCGAGGCGAAGTACCTGGTCGGCCTCGACTTCCGCCTCTCGCTCGTGGACGTGCTGGGCAGCATCGAAGAGCGCAACGACTTCGGCGTCCTGAAGACCCAGCGCAGCTTCCTCCACCGCGAGTCCGCCTACGTCGAGATGGCCAGCTACAGCTTCGAGGGGTACGTCTACGCCTTCGTGCTGCCCTACTTCCGCGACCAGCTCCACTGGGTGTCGGGCATGGACGACCTGATCGCGCAGAGCGACCTGCGCTCGGTGGCGGATGGCTTGCGCGACAACCCGAAGATCCGCCACTTCGCGAACCGCAACGACTTCCTCGCCACGCCCGACGACGTCGCCTGGCTCACGGCGACGCTGGGCGCGGAGCACGTGCGCCTGTTCCCGACCGGCGGACACCTCGGAAACCTCTACAAGCCGGAGGTCCAGGCCGAGATCATGGCGTCGATCGCGGATCTGCTGGAGCCGGTACAATCGGCGAGTCCGTAGCCGAGGAACCCCAGCAAGCCGCAGGCGCGCAGTGAGCCGCAGGCGAACGGAGGAATGGGCATGGGCGTCCATCACATGGCGTTCGCCACGCGCGACGCCGAGGCCACGCACCGCTTCTACACCGAGGCCATGGGCTTCGAGCTGGTGAAGGTCGAGGTCGGCAAGACCGAGGGCGGCTGGGCCAAGCACCTGTTCTACGGCACCGGTGAGCCGCGCGATCAGCTGATCGCGTTCTGGGACCTGCACGATCCCACGCTGCCGGCCGGCTGGAGCCCCGCCATCTCCACGAGCCAGGGCCTCCCCATCTGGGTGAACCACCTGGCCTTCTCGGCGAGCGACCTCGCCGACCTCGCGCGCCGCCGCGAGCGCTGGCTCGCGCACGGCCACGACGTGATGGAGATCGATCACGACTGGTGCGTCTCGATCTACACGCAGGATCCGAACGGGATCCTCGTCGAGTTCTGCACGCTGGTGCGCGACTTCACCGCCGCGGACCGCGCGCGCGCCCTCGAGCTGCTGCGCGACCCGCATCCGGCGGTGAGCGAGGGCGGGAAGGCCCCTCGTGTCTACAAGGCCGCGGCAGCGCGCTAGCGGCTCGTGGCGACGAGCCCGGCGCGCGCGAGGCCCTGCTCGCGATGCGGCAGGCCGCGCTGGTAGTCCGGATCGCGCAGCATGTCGAGCATCGCAGCGCGCATTGGATAGTGGACGAGCAGGATCTCGTGCCACGGCTGGTGCAGCGGGTGCGACGCGTCGCCGACCACCACCGGCAGCGCATCCGCCACGAAGATCGGCCCGGCCCCGCGGCGCAGCAGCTGGGGCAGCGTGTTCTTCCCGTAGCGTCCGTAGGCCGCGCGATCGCTGTGCTGGTTCAGATTCAGCATGAAGAGCGGGCGCTCGGGCTCCTTCGCGAGGAAGGCGCCGAGCTCGGCGGGCGGCGGATCGATCGCGCGGTTGCCGCTGTCGGCGGGCAGCGCGCCGGGCTGCTTCGCCCGGCTGCCGTGCCGGAGCCGCAGCCAGAGGCCGGCGGCGCGGAGCGCGAGGCCCGGCAGGCGCCGCGGCCGGGCCGCGAGCACGAACGCGTCGGCGAGCGCGCTCTCCGCGTGCGGGTTCGGCGAGCGCAGCGACTCGGCCGCCAGCTCGCGCGACGGGAACTCGTCGATCCACAGCTCGTCGAAGGCGAGCCCGGACTCCGTGAGCACCGCGTCCACCACGCCGCGGAAGCTCCTGCGCCCGCCCGCCGCGGTGACGGCGGCATCGAGGACCGCGCGCCAGCGGTCGTACGCGCCGCGCTCCCTCACGCGGAGCAGTCGCACCAACGCGATGCGCTCGGCCGGGTCGCCGTCGCGGAGCGCGGCCAGCTGGGCGGGCGTGGCTTCGACGCTCACGGTCGCTCCTCGCCGAGCCAGGCCGCGAGGATCTCGTTCACGGCCTCCGGCGCCTCCTGCTGCACCCAGTGCGACACGCCCGGCAGGTAGCGCACCGTCAGATCCTTCACGTAGCGCTCGGTGCCGACCGTCGTCTCCTTGCCGAGCGCGGTGTCTTCCTCGCCCCAGATCAGCAAGGTGGGCGTCTCGATCACCGGGTACGCGGCCGCGCCCTGCTTGCCGAGCGCGCCGAAGTGACGGCCCGCCGCGCGGTACCAGTTCAGCATCGCGGTGAGGGCGCCCGGCTGGAGCACGTTCTCCTTGAACACGGCGAGCACGTCGTCGGGGAAGCGGCTCTTGTCGATCGCCATGCCGCGGAAGGCCTGCTCGATCGCCGCCGCGCCGTTCCGCCGGAAGAACCACTCGGGCAGCCACGGCAGCTGGAAGAAGCCCGCGTAGAGCGAGCGCCGGCGCTGCGCGCGATTGCTCGCGAGCTCTTCGCGGAAGCGCATCGGGTGCGGGACGTTCATGATCACGAGGCGCTCGAGCGGGCGAACGCGGCGCGCCGCGAACTCCCACGCCACGAGCCCGCCCCAGTCGTGGGCGACCAGCGTGACGCGCCGCGCGCCAGCGGCGTCGATCAGGCCCGCGACGTCGGCGACGAGATGCTCGATGCGGTAGCTCGCCACGCCCTTCGGCTTCGACGAGCGGCCGTAGCCGCGCTGGTTCGGCGCCCAGACGCGGTAGCCGAGCTGCGCGAAGAGCGGCAGCTGATGGCGCCACGAGAACGCGTGCTCCGGGAAGCCGTGCAGCAGCAGCGCGAGGCGGTCGCTCGCGGGGTCGCCGGCGGTGTGGACCTCGAACGAGAGTCCGTTCGCATTCACGAGTTCGGAGGTCGGGTCCGGCACGAGACCCGGTACGATAGCCGCCTCGCACGAGGAGACGCGATGCAGCGCTGGCGGGTCGGGGACGTGACGGTGAGCAAGGTCGTCGAGCTCGAGCTGGCCGGGAAGGCGACCTGGATCCTCCCCGAGGCGACCCGCGAGAACCTGCTGCGCGACGTATGGCTCCGGCCCCACTTCGTGAACGAGCGCGGCGATGCGCTGATGAGCGTGCACGCCTTCGTGGTGGAGTCGCAGGGTCGCCGCATCGTGGTGGACACCTGCATCGGCAACGACAAGCAGCTGCCGATCCCGGCGTGGAACCGGCGCCAGGGGCCCTTCCTCGCCGATCTCGCCGCCGCGGGCTTCGCGGCCGACTCGATCGACACCGTGCTCTGCACGCATCTCCACGTGGACCACATCGGCTGGAACACGCGGCTCGAGAACGGGCGCTGGGTGCCCACCTTCGCGAACGCGCGATACCTGTGGAGCCGCGACGAGTACGAGCACTGGGATGTCGCGAGCGGCGAGGAGAACGCGCGCGTGCTCGCCGAGTCGGTGCGGCCGGTGTTCGAGGCCGGGCTCGTCGACCTCGTGAAGAACGACCACGTCGTCACCGACGAGGTGCGGCTCGAGCCCACGCCCGGCCACACGCCCGGCCACGTGAGCGTGCACATCACCTCGCGCGGCGAAGAGGCGGTGATCACCGGCGACCTGATGCACCACCCGGTGCAGATCGCGCATCCGGAGTGGGGCAGCAGCGCGGACCACGACAAGGCGCAGGCCGAAGCGACACGCCACGCCTTCCTGCGCCGTTACGCCGGTCGCCCCGTGCTCGTGCTCGGCACGCACTTCGCGGGGCCCACGGGCGGCCGCCTCGTGCGCGACGGCGATGTGGTTCGGCTGGACGTCTAGGAGTGAGGAAGCTCTCGACCGGGATGTTGGTCGGCTACGGCAGCGGCGCGGTGGCCGTTGCCGCGAAGGACGCCGCCGTCGTCCACTTCCTCGCCTTCTACTACTCGCAGGTGATCGGCCTGCCGGCCTGGCTCTACGGCCTGTCGGCGTTCGTCGCGCAGGCGGTGGACGCCTTCGCGGACCCGGTGCTCGGCACGCTCTCCGACAACTCGCGAACGCGCTTCGGACGGCGGCATCCGTGGATGGCCGTGTCCGCGCTGCCGATCGGAGTCGGCTTCCTCCTGCTGTTCGCGCCGCCGAGCGAGCCGCCCGACTGGCCCGTCTTCGCCTTCGTGGCGCGCGGGTGGGATGCCCTCGGCGCCGCCATCCCGTTCTTCTCGCTGCCCTCCGCGACGCCCGCCGAGTGGGCGGTGTTCTGCTGGATCGCGCTCGTGCAGACAGGCCTCCGCGCCCTGCTCTCGGTCTTCGCGATCCCGCACACCGCGCTCGGCGCGGAGCTCTCGACCGACTACCACGAACGCACGCGGATCGTCAGCTACCGCACGCTCCTCGCCTTCATCGTCGGCATCCTGCTCCCGGCCGGCGCCTACGCGATCGTGTTCCGAAAGATCGGTGACAGTGACGGCCGCCTCGTCGCCAGCAACTACGAGGTCTACGCCTGGGCCTCGGCCATCGCGGCGACGGCCGCGGTCGTGATCGCCTGCGCCAGCACCTGGAAGCTGATCCCCGAGCTGCCGGTGCGGGCGCGAGCGTCGCAAGCTCGGCCTGCTCGATCCCGTGCGCGACGTGAGGCAGGCGCTTCGCAACCGGAACTTCCGCTGGATCTTTCTGGCCACCGTCGCGATCGGCGCGAGCACCGGCGTCACCACCATCCTCGGCACCTACACGTGGGCCTACTTCTGGGAGTTCTCCACGGGGCAAGCGGGCGCGCTGACGCTGTTCTCGCTGGTGCCGACGTTCGTCGCCTTCGCGCTCCTGAGGCCGCTCGGCACCCGCTTCGAGAAGAAGGGCATCACCCTCTGGTGCATGGCCATCTTCATCGCGAACGCCCTGTGGTGGTACGGGGGGCGGTTGATGGGACTGCTGCCTGCGAACGGCACCGGCACGATCTTCGCGCTGGCCTTCGTCCATCAGTTCATCGTCGTGACGGCGGTCGTGATCTGGTCGACGATGTCGCCCTCGATGATCGCCGATGTCGCCGACGAGCACGAAGTCGAGACGGGCGAGCGGAAGGAAGGCGTGTTCTTCGCGGCACTGGCCTTCGCGATCAAGGTGCCGACGGGCCTCGGCAACGCGCTCGGTGGCCTGATCGTCTACTGGGTCGGCCTGCCGGCGCAGGCCCAGCCGGGCACGATCGAACCGGACGCGATCTTCCGCCTCGGGCTCGCGGCGGGCCCGATCGTGGCCGCGAGCTTCCTGATCCCGCTCTGGCTGTTCACGCGCTTCCACCTGTCGCGCCTGCGCCACGCGGAGCTGCGCCGCGCGCTGGAGGGACGCTCGTCAGGCGCCTGATGCGAGCGCGATCGCATGCGCCGGCTCGTCCGGCAACGGCCCCGAGAAAGTGACGGACAGGGACGTTCCTTTCGTGACGGCGGCGAGTGGGCCGCCGCCCACGAGCCGCGCGCGCGCGCCGGCGGGGAGCGCGAGGTCCCGCAGCGTGACGGAGCTGCCGGCGGGGCGGCCGAGCAGGATCGCGTAGAGCGTCCCGTCCTTCTGCGTGAAGCGGACGGGGATGCCTTCCGCCGTCGCGCCCTCGGCGCGCCGCCACGGGCGCGTGCCGTAGAGCGCCTCGCCGTTCCGCTCGTGAAGCTCGCGAGCCAGCGCGAGCCGCTCGAGCTGCGGTTCGGGGATCTGCGCATCCTCGCCGCGTGGGCCGACGTTCAGCAGCAGGTTCCCGTTCTTGCTGGTGATGTCGCAGAGCGAGTGGATCAGCGCCTCGCGCGAGAGGAAGTCCTCCGGCCGCGACATGCGGTTGTAGCCGAAGCTCTTGTCCATGCCGCGCACGCACTCCCACTTCTCGCGGCGCGCCTCGGCGAACACCGCGTACTCCGGCGTTCGCGCGTCGTAGTGCGGCGGCGGCGGCGGCGCGAACTTCGCGTCGGGCTTCTCGAAGGCGTGGCGCACGGGTGCGTGAGCACGCGATCCACCACGACGCGCACCGGCGCGAGCTTCATCGCGCGCGTGAGCCAGTTCGCCGCGAGCCAGCGGTCGTTGATCACGCCTTCGGGGATGGCGTTGTAGTAGTCGGCCACCAGGCGATAGAACGACGCCTGGTCGCCCGGCCAGGCGATGTCGTTCCAGAGCACGTCGGGCGCGACGCGCTCGATCAGCTCGCGCATCTGCGCGTCGGCGTAGGCGGGGTAGTCGCCGAGTGGGATCGCGGCCATCAGGTCGCCGATGCCGGCGATGCGGCGCGCGTCGAAGGTCCAGTCGAGCCCGGCCGAGTAGTAGACGCCGAAGCTGCATGCCGCGCGCGCGCACCGCGGCCGCCAGCTCGCCGACGAGATCGCGCGGGCAGCACCAGTCCTTGCGGTGCGGATTCGCGACGCGGCTCGGCCACAGGCAGTAACCGTCGTGGTGCTTCGTCACGAGCACCACGTAGCGCGCGCCCGCCGCCGCGAAGCGCTCGGCCCACTGCTCCGGCCGCCACGCGCGAGCCCCTTCTCGTACGCCTCGCGGAACTCGGCATACGGGCGCCCGCCGTGCACTTCGCGATGGTGCTTCGCCGCGGGGCTGTCCGGGAACTTCAGCGAGTTCTCGTACCACTCCGCGTACGGCGAGAGCGCGTTCATCTCCCCGGGCCGGTCGCGCATCAGCTCGGTGATGTCGTACTCGCGCGTCGCGAAGCCCGGCACCGACGACAGGCTCCAGTGGATGAAGATCCCGAGCTTGGCGTCGTGATACCAGTCGGGCACCGCGTGCCGGCGCACGCTCTCGAGGGTCGGTTCGTATCTCACAAGAACGAATCGGCCGCCGTGGGCAGCCCGTAGTCGGGCCACGCGCCGACGGCCACGGTCTGGCAGTTGCCGATGCCCTCGCCGCCACCCACCGGGTCCTTCACGCGGACCACGCAGTCGCGGATCTGGTGCACGCGCTCGGCGCTCTTGCGCTCCGAGCAGTCGGGCACGCACTCACCGTCCACGTGGAGCTCGCCGCGGAAGCTGCCGTGGTGCCAGCCGTCGAAGCCGTGATAGAGGCCGGTGCCGAGATGGAAGCCCGTCTCGCTCACCACCTCGACGTCCATCGGACGCGCCGCGCCGTTCGCGAGCGTGAAGAGGAAGCGCCCGCCCTGGAAGCGGCGGTTCACGGGGTGGAAGCGGATCTCGGGCTCGTGCGCGCGGAAGAACTCCTTCCGGCCGTCGGGATGCTCGATGCCGCCCTGGAAGCGGTCGTCGCGATACACGCCCGGGATCTCGATGCGCCGCAGGTAGTGGTGGATCGCGTAGCGCGTGCCGTCGGGGCGCTGCATCAGCACCGGGTTCCAGATCGCGAGCACCGACAGATTCGGCGGGCGATCGCCGTGCTCGAGGTCCGCGGGCGCGATGCCGACGTCCGGCCGCACGCCCCAGGAGTGGTCGCGCGTCGAGATCCACGTGTCGGGCGTGATGACGGTGCGCTTGCCCTCGACCTCGACCCAGCCGGAGCCCGTGCCCGTCTGGTGATACCGGATCTGATGCGCCTGGTGGCGGTAGCCCGAGGGCACGCGCCAGTCCTCGCGATCCTCGAGGAAGCATGGCACCGCGCCCTCGAAGAGCAGGTCGAAGGCGATCGGCTGGTGCGCCGTCGGCTCGAGCCGGACGCGCACCTTCTTCAGCGGCTCGATCACTTCGTACGAGAGCGGGCCGATCTTCATCGTCTCGGGATCGGCCGAGAGCCGCCGGCTCGCGCGCACCGTGCGCTGCTCGACGCCGCGCGAGATGCCGCCGTAGCCGTCCAGCACGTTGCGGTTCGTGTACTTGCCGAAGCCGAAGCCGATCTGGAGCGAGCCGTCCTTCGCGCACGCCATGCCGCAGACCTTCTCGGTCCAGCCGAGGTCGCTCTGCGCGACGCTCGCGAAGGTGTCGACGATCTGGTGGTCGAAGCGCTCGTCGGACGGGAGCAGCGGGCCGATCGTGCCGGGCATGGGACCTCCGAGCGCGGCAGCATATCACGGCAGCAGCGCCCCCAGCACCCGCAGCGCGTTCTCCCCCATCGCCCCGCGGATCTGCGACTCGTTCCAGCTGTCGGCCAGCAGCCCATCCACGATCGACGCGAGGGCGGTGGTGTCGAAGGTGGTGACGACGGCGCCGTCGAAGTCGGAGCCGAGGGCGACGTGCTCGGCGCCCACCAGGTCCTTCACGTGGCTCATCGCGCTCACGATGTGGGCGACGTCCTTGCCACACACCGCCTCCGCGAAGTAGGCGATGCCGATGACGCCTCCGGTCGCGGCGACGCCACGAATCTGCTCATCGGAGAGGTTCCGTGGGCCCGGGCACGTGGCCTGCACGCCCGTGTGCGAGACGATGACCGGCTTCGTTGCCAGCGCGAGCGCATCCGCCACCGAGACGGGCGAGACGTGCGCGAGATCGACGGCGATGCCGAGCTTCTGCATGCGCGCCACGACCTCGCGGCCGAGCGGCGTGAGGCCGCCCTTCGCGGCGCCGGCCGACGAGCCGGCCACCGGATTGTCGGTGAAGTGCGCGAGGCCGATCATCCGCACGCCCGCGGCGAACAGGCGATCCACTCCCTCGAGCGTGCCGTCGAGCGCCTGCGCGCCTTCGATGGCGAGCAGGCCCGCGACGTGCGCGGGATCCTGCGCGCGCGCGGCGAGGAAGGCGCGCAGGTCGGCCGCGGTGCGGATCACCGTGAGCCTTCCGCCGGAGTCCGCCGCGACCGCATCGAGCTGCGCGGCCTGATGGGTGGCGCGCGCGAGGCGGCTCCGCCACGTCGCGAGCGGCCAGCGTTGCGCCACCGCCAGCAGCGTGATCATGTCGGGCGCGTCCGACTCGTTGCGCACGAAGTTCAGGCCGAGCGGGCTCTGCGTGACGAGGCCGAACACCTGGAGCGCGACGTTGCCTTCGATCAGCCGCGGCACGTCCACCTGGCCGTGGCCGAGACGCTGCGAGAGATCGCGCTGCCAGAGCAGTGCATCGGCGTGCAGATCGACCACGCGCAGCGACGCGAAGAGCGCGCGAGCCCGCTCCGACGGCGCAGCCGGCGGCACGCCCGCGACGCGATTCATCGCGCGGTCGACGAGCCCGGGCACGACGAAGAAGAACAGCAGCAGCAACACGGCGAGCACGAGCAGAACGCGCCGCATCAGGGCTCCGGCGATGCTTCGGGCACGAAGCGGCGCAGCATGTCGAGGCGGTCGTCGAGCTCGGCGCGCAGGCGCGGCGGCAGGTCGTCGCCGAGGGCTCCGATCACCTCTTCGTAGTACCAGCGGATCTGGCGCGGCTTGCCGCTGAAGCGCTCGAGCGTGGCGAGGCCTTCCGTCTCGAGATCCGCCACGATCGCCGACAGGTTGTCGAGCTTGTCGCAGGCCGCGACGAGACGGGCGCGCGCGCCGACGCTCGGGAGCCGCGCCACGAAGCGTGTCTTGCGCTCGCGCCACGGCGCCTTCTGCTTCGGCGTGTCGCCCTCGAGCACGTCGGAGAGCGCCCGCACCGCGCGCGCGACCTCGTCGCCGAAGCGCTCGTGCAGCTCCGCATCGCTGACGCCGCAATCCTCGATCACGTCGTGCAGCAGCCCGACCGCCACCTGCGTCGCGTCGCCGCCATGCTCGAGCACGAGGCCGGCCACCCGCACCGGATGGCTGGCATAAGGGACGTCGCGGCCGCGGCGCGTCTGCCCGGCGTGCTTCTCGAGCGCGAAGGCCAGCGCCCGCCCTACGAACGCAGCCTGCTCGGGAGTCAACCGCTCAGCCGCCCAGCGCCGCCTTGATCTTGTTCAACGCATCGAGGTTCTTCTGGAGCGCAGTCACGTGGGTCTCCATGTCGCTGATCGTCGTGCCGAGCTGCGCTGCCGTGCCGAGCGCGCCGCCCGACTCGGATGCCTTGCCGAGCAGATCCTTGCCCATGTCCTTCACCTGCGCGCCGGCGGGCTGGACGTCGAGCGTGCCGAGCACGTAGCCAGCCGAGAACACCAGCGCGAAGGTCGCGGCCTCGGCCGCACGACGAAGAAACGAACGAGAGAACGACATTCGTGGGTCCTCCTGGGAGCCGATGCTAGTACGAGCGCAGGGCCTCGGCCGGCGGCACACGCGCGGCACGGGCCGCGGGTAGCGCGCCGGCCAGAATCGCCACCACCACCAGCGCGCCGCTCACCACCACCGTCGTGAACGGATCCGGGCGGGTGCTCACCGCGATGCCTGCGCGCTCGAAGGCGGACGCCGTGGCGCGCAGCAAGGCGAGCCCGCCGGCCGTGCCGAGCACGCCGGCGCCGACCGCGACCACCACCGCCTCGGTCAGGAACTGGAGGAAGACGTCGCGATCGCGCGCGCCGAGCGCCTTGCGCACGCCGATCTCGCGCGTCCGCTCGCCGACGACGACGAGCATGATGTTCATCACGCCGATCGCGCCCACCAGCAGCGTGAGCGTGCCGGCCACGGCCATGAAGAACTGGATCGCGAACAGCATGCCGAACAGGACCTTCAGCGTGTCCCAGAAGTCGACGGACCAGAGTGCGGTGTCGGAGCGGGGGTCGAAGCCGTGGTGCAGCGCGATGAGCTCGCGCGCCTCGGTGATCGCGACCCGCCGAGCTCGCGGTGCTGCGCGGTCAGAAACATCTCGCGCAGGTGGTCGGTCTGCGTGAAGCGCGCGCTGCGCGGTGGTGTACGGGATCACCACCATCAGGTCGTCGGGGTTGCTCGACGTCCATCACCTGATCGTTCTTGGGCACGCCGACGCCGATCACGCGGAAGCGCTCGGAGCCGATCTGGATCGTCTCTCCGACCGCAGGTGCAGAGCCGAAGAGCCGGTCGCGCGCGCGGGGGCCGAGGAAGGCGACCGTCTCGGCCTCCGCCACGTCGCGGGCGGAGAGGAAGCGCCCCTCGGCGGCGTCGCATGTTCCGGATCTCGGCGGCGTCGAAGTCCGAAGCCCATCACGTTGAGGAGCTTCGTGCGCCGTCCGCGCCGCACGGGCTGGTTGTCACAGCTCGACGTTCGGCGAGGCGTGCTCGACCGACGCCGAGCCGCTCGATGCGCGTCGACGTCCTTCGGCTCGAGCTCGACCTCGCGCGAGGCGCGCTCGCCGACCCGATCCTTGAGCATCACTCCCGGCCCCATGATCACGAGCTTCGGACCGATCTCCTCGAGCTCGTGGCGGAAGTGCTCGGCCATCGCGCCCGATCTGCGCCGAGAGGAACGTGAGCATGAGCGCGCCCCAGCCGACCCCGAGCGAGGCCAAGCCGAAGCGCAGCGCGTGCGCGCGCAGGCTCGCGAAGGTCTCGGCGAGGAGATCGCGCATCACTCGACCCGCAGCGTCTCGGCGGGGTCGATGCGCGCGGCGCGCCACGCCGGCACGACGCCCGCGACGCAGCGCCACCACGGACATCGCGACCACCGCCGCACCACCATCGCGACCGACAGCTCGGGGATCGGCACCAGATCGCGCAGCGCCGGTGGAATGCCGGCGCGAAACGCGTCGCTCGCGAGGAACAGCGCGCCGCCCGCCGCCGAGCGCCACCCCGCGGCGCCGCCGATCGCCACGATCGCGATGCCCTCCCACAGGAACTGGAGCAGCACGTCGCGCCGCCGGGCGCCGAGCGCGAGGCGCACGCCGATCTCGGCGCGCCGCTCCTGCACCGAGTCGAGCATCATCGCGAGGATGCCGATGCCGCCGACCAGCAGCGTGGTGAGCGCGATCAGAAGCGTGAGCCCGCTCTGCTCGATCGATGGGAATGCGCTTCAGCATCTGCAGCGGGCTGAAGATGGGCACCGCCTCTTCGTCGTCGGCCTTCACGCCGAGGCGCTCGGCGAGCACGCGGCGGATCTCCGTCTCCGCCGCGTCGATGCGCTTCCGGTCCTTCGCGCGAGCGAGGATCGAGTTGACCATCTCCTCCTGGAGCCACGGGTTCGGCCACATCGCCAGGTGCACGGAGAGCGGAACCCAGAGCTGATCGTCGATCTCGGTCGCCATCGCGAGAGAGCTGCGTGCCGACGCGCGCGAGCACGCCCACCACCTGGAACGGCGTGCCGTCGAGGCGCACCCAGCTGCCGACGCGGCCGTCCGCGCCGAGCAGGCGCTCGCGCGCGCGCTGCCCGATCACGAGCACGCGCCGGCGGTGCTCGACGTCCTCGCGCGAGACCAGCCGGCCCGACGCGAGCGGCACCGCGCGGATCGCCTCGCCGTCGGGCTCCACGCCCCGCACCTCGAGCGAGAGCGCGCGGCCACGGAACGCCGCCGGCGCGTGCGTGCGCGCCTCGCCCGCCACGAGATCGGACTCGCGCACGCGCTGGCGCAGCGCCGTCGACGTCCGCCGGCGTGTACCAGAGCCAGCGCCGATCCACCGCCGGCGAGAAGTCCTCCGAGACCCGGCCGGCCCACGTCTGCACCAGGTTCTTGCCGGCGCGCTGGAAGGCGGTGTCGAGCATGGTGCGCAGGCCCACGCCCCAGGAGAGCAGGAAGATCACCGCCGCCGTGCCCCAGACCAGACCGAACAGCGTGAGCAGCGAGCGCAGCGGCTGCGCGCGCAGCAGCCGCAACGCCTCGCGCAGGCTCTCGAGCGGACTCACGACGCCGCACTCCGCTCGGCGGCGCCTCGCTGATCCGCCTCGATCTGGCCGTCGCGGATCGCGATCCGGCGCGACGGGCGCCCGCCGATGGTCGGGTCGTGGGTCACGATCACGACGGTGGCGCCGTCGGCGTGGATGCCCTCGAGCAGCGCGAGGATCTCGCGGCCGTGTCCGCTGTCGAGGTTGCCCGTGGGCTCGTCGGCGAGCAGCAGCGACGGGCGGTTCACCAGCGCGCGCGCGATGGCCGCGCGCTGGCGCTCGCCGCCCGACACCTCGCCGGGGCGGTGTGCCGCGCGGTGCTCGAGCGAGACGCGCGCGAGCGCCTCCGAGCGCGCGCTCGTGCCGCGCCGCGCGAGACGCCGCGATAGAGCAGCGGCAGCGCCACGTTCTCGAGCAGCGTCATGCGCGGCAGCAGGTTGAAGGCCTGGAACACGAAGCCGATCGCCTCGCCGCGCAGCTTCGCGAGCCCGTCGGCGTCCACCTCGTCCACCGCCACGCCGTTCAGCCAGTAGCGGCCCGCGCTCGGCCGCGACAGGCAGCCGAGAATCTCGAGCAGCGTCGACTTCCCCGAGCCCGACGGCCCCATCACGCTGACGTACTCGCCCCGCTCGATCTCGAGATCGAGCCCCCGCAGCGCATGGACCTCGCCCCCGCCGATCGCGTAGCGCTTGTGGACGTCGGCCAGACGAATCGCGGACGCAGCGCTCATCGCAGCGACACCTCCGCGTCGTCGGCGAGACTTTCTGCCAACCGGATGGCGGACGCAGCGCTCATCGCAGCGACACCTCGTCGCCATCGGCGAGACTTCTGCCAACCGGATGGCAAACGCACCGGTCATCGCAGCGTCACCTCGTCGCCCTCCGCGAGGCCGTCGGCGACCTGGACGCGGGTGCCGTCGACGATGCCGACGCGGATGTCGCGCGGCTCGAACAGGCCCTTGCCGTCCTTCGCCTCCACGTACACCTGCTCGCCGCGATAGCGCAGCGCGGTCTCGGGGAGCACGAGCGCGTCCTCCACGACCTCGGTGACGATCTCCGCGTCGCCGCTCATGCGCGGCTTCAGCAGCTCTGCCTGCGGGATCGGTGACGTCCACCTTCACCTCGAAGTAGGTGACGTTCTGCACGCGCTGGCCGACCGGGGAAATCTTCTGCACGCGCCCGGTGAAGCTCTGCGCGCCATACGCTTCGGTGCGCAGCCGCGCCGGCTGTCCCACCGCGACTCGCGCGACCTCGTTCTCGTCCACGAGGCCCTTGAGGTGCAGCGAGCTCGTGCCCGCGAGCGAGAGCAGCAGCGTGCCGCCGGTCACCGCAGTCACGGGCGAGACGGCGTTGCCCTCCTCCACCGGCACGTCGAGCACGCGCCCGGCGAGCGGTGACGTCACGCGCGCATAGCCGAGCTGCGTGCGGAGCGTGTCCCGCTTCGCCTCGGCCGCCGCCACGCGCGCGCGCGCCGCCTCGTGACGCGAGCGCATGTCGTCGAGCTGTTGCTCGGACTGCACGTTGCGCTTCACGAGCTCTTCGGCGCGCCCGACCTCGATCTCCGCATAGTGGAGCGCCACCTTCGCCTCCGTGAGCGCCGCCTCCGCCTCGGCGGCCTGCGAGGCGAGCAGCTCGCGGTCGATCTCGACCAGCAGCTGGCCGGGCTCGACGAGATCGCCCGGCTCGACGTGGATGCGCTCGATGATGCCGGGGATGCGCGGCCGCACCTCGACCTCCTTGGCGGGCTCGATCGTGCCGGTGGCGACCACCACACGCTCGATCCGCCCGCGCTCGACCTTCGCCGTGGCAGGCGGCGGCGCCGCGTCCCCGCCACAGGCGAAGACGAACAACAGAGCCACGGCGGAGCCCAGGCGCAGAGAGTCCAAGGGAGGGGACCTCGTGCGAGCGCGTGAGGACCCAGCCTATACGAGGCTGCTCGTCGCCGTCCAGCCTCGTTTCAGGCGGGTACCCAGTTGCCGTGGAAGCCGAAGGGCACGCGCTGCGGCAGCGCGATCTCGGCCACCGGCGGCTTCGCCAGGTTCTGGGCGTCGAGGATGCTGAGCGTGCTGCCGTTCGTGGCCTCGTCGTACACGAACGAGAGCACGAAGCCCTCGTCCTCGCCGTCGGCCGGCCGGCACGAACACACCCTCGCCGGTCGCGCGGCCGGGCCCGAAGTCGTGGAGCACGCTCGTGCCCTTCTCGAAGTCGTACTTGAGCAGCCCCTGGAAGCCGCCTTCGTCCACGCCGCCCACCGCCGCCACCGCATAGCCGTAGCGCTGGCGCAGGCCGCCGAGCCGGTCGTCCACGCGCGGGAACTCGATCGCACGGTCGTCGAGCCGCTCCTCCTTCACGTTCCCGCTCTTCGGGTCGAGCGTGAAGCGATGCGCAGTGGCGGTGTCGAAGCGGTTCGCGTTCTGTCGCCAGAGCTCGGGGTAGCGCGCGACGTCGAGCACGATGCGGCCGTCCGCCGTCTCGAAGGCGTTCCAGGGATGGAAGACGTAGCAGGGCTCGATCGCGTACCAGCGCAGCTCCGCCGCGCTGCCGTCCCTCGGCATCACGCCGATGCGCGCGCCGTAGTCGTCGCTCCAGTGATAGGGCATGCCGCCCTGCCCGAGAGCGCCTGCTCGAGATCGAACACGACCGGCAGGTCCATGAACAGCACGTGCCGCTCGGTGATCGCGAAGTCGTGCATCATGGTCGGGCCGGGCACCGGGATCTCGAGGCTCTTCACCAGCTCCCCGGAGCGGTCGAGCACGTGATAGGTGAGGAACGGCGGGAAGAAGCCGTAGCCGAAGAAGTGCAGCTCGCCGGTCTTCGGGCAGTGCTTGGGATGCGCGGTGAACGCGGAGTGGAGCTTGCCGCCGAAGTCGCACGTGCCGCGCGTCTCGAGCTCCGGCGTGAGCTCGGTGGGGAAGCCGTTCTCGACCAGCGCATAGATGCGGCCGGCGTGGCCGATCACGTTCGTGTTGGCGACGACGACGGTGCGATCGACGCTGCCGTCTTCCTGCACGAACGCCAGCTCGGGATTCTCGAGCACCCTCGTCCTCACCCAGCGGTTGCGGTACCAGGCCGCCCGCCCGTTCTCGAGCCGGACGCCGTGCACCATGCCGTCGCCCACGAACCAGTGCGGCGAGCTGCCGCTCTTCGGGTTGGGGCCGTTGCGCAGATAGAGCCCGGACAGCTCGCGCGGGATCGCGCCCGAAACGGGCAGATCGAAGGCCGTGACCTCCTGCTGGACCGGCGCGTAGTTGCCGCGCAGATGGAACGGAACCTCGACTTCGGCTGCCGCCATGGGTTCTCCTCCTTCAGGGTTGCACGGGCCGTGTCGCGCCCTCGATGCAGCGCACGGCTTCGCGCAGGTAGTCCTCTTCGCGGGATCCGTCGCCCCGCACGAAACACTCCACGAGCGCGCGCTCGACGAGCGCGTGTAGCAGCTCCGCGACGATGCGCGAATCCATCGGCCGGATGAGCCCGCTCGGCTGCCAGCGCTCGAACGCGGCGGCGAGCGCGTCGACGATCTGCTCCCGCGTCGCGTCGCGCGCGGAGCTGCGATCCGCCGAGACGGGAACCAGCATCAGCAGGCGCGAGAGCGGCCCCCGCTCGCGCACGTAGTCGAAGGCCGCGCGCAGCATCACCTCCGTACCGGGCGCCTGCTGCGGGCTCTGCTCGCTCGCGAACATCGCCTCGGCGAGCCCGCGCCCGTACGCGGCGGCCACCGCGACGAGCAACGCTTCCTTGCTGTCGAAGTGGTGGAACAGGATGCCCTCCGACACCTCGGCCGCCCGGGCGATGTCGGCGGTCGTGGTGGCGGCGAAGCCGCGCGCCACGAACAGGCGCTGCGCCGCCCCGAGGATCCGCACCTGCTTCTCCGCGGGCTCGCGGCGGCGGGGCCGGCGCGGCGCGCGGCGGACGGCGGCGGGCATCGGCGTCTCCCTACTATCGAGCGTTACTCGATACTAATCGAGTGCCACTCGATATGTCAAGAGGGCCGCGCGCTGGTACAAGACCGGGCGAGGAGGACCTCGTGAACACCCCGCCTGCCGGTCCCGTGAGCATCAGCGCCGCGCGCGAGCTGCCGGGGCTGCGCCTCGTCGTGATCCAGGGCGTGCCGAGCCCCTGGTCGCAGGCCGCGAAGGCGATCCTGCGCGTGAAGCAGCTGCCCTACACGCTCGTGCATCGCACGGCGAGCGATCCGCCGGGCGCGCTCGAGGCGTGGACGGGACAGGCGAGCTTCCCCGCCGCCATGTTCGAACAGGAGCGGCCGCGCACGGGCTGGGCCGAGATCCTGCTGCTCGCCGAACGCCTCGCGCCCGAGCCCGCGCTCGTGCCGGCCGACCCCGAGCAGCGCGCGCTCTTCTTCGGGCTCTGTCACGAGATCTGCGGTGAGATGGGCCTCGGCTGGTGCCGCCGCCTCGAGAGCGTGGCCGCCGGCCTCGCGCGCACGCCGCCCGATCCGATCGCCGTCTGGCTCGGCAACAAGTACGGCTACAGCCCGGAGACCGCCGCGCTGGCGCCCGCGCGCGTGCGCGACGTGCTCGGCCTCCTCGCCGAGCTGCTGGCGCAGTCGAGCGCACGCGGCGGGCGCTACCTGCTCGGCGCCGAGCTCAGCGCGCTCGACCTCTACTGGGCCACGTTCTGCAACCTGGTCTCGCCGCTGCCGCCGGAGCTGCTCGCGATCCCCGAGCGGATGCGGCCGATCTTCACGCACCCCGATCCGGCGATCCACGAGCTGCTGCGCAAGACCGGGCTGCTCGAGCACCGCGACCGCATCTATCGCGAGAGGCTGGAGCTGCCGGTCGTCCTGTAGGCGTTCCCCGCCAAACGGGAACCGCGCGCGAGTTGCCATCCTCAGATCCTCGCGCCGGGCGGACGATGGGTTCGACCGTCGCGTCAGGAGGGGCCCATGCCTCGTCTTCGCTCGCTCGGCCTGCCCTTCCTCTGCGCCGCGCTGGTTGCCTCCCCCCTCGCCGCCGCGCCGCTCGCGCGCGCCGACGTGCCCGAGCCGCTGCGCCCGTGGGTGGACTGGGTGCTGCACGGCCACGAGGCCGAGGCCTGCCCGTTCCTGCACGCGCAGGGCGAGCGGCAGTGCGTCTGGCCGGGCCGGCTCGAGCTCGCGCTCGACGACGCGGGCGGCCGCTTCGCGCAGGAGCTGTACGTCGCGGCCGAGAGCGACGTGCTCCTGCCCGGCGCGGCCGAGATGTGGCCCGAGGACGTGCGCGTGGACGGCGCCGGCGTCGCCGTGTTCGAGCGCGACGGCCGCCCGGCGCTGCGTCTCGCGCGCGGCGTGCACGCCGTCTGCGGGCCGCTTCGTCTGGAGCGCGCTTCCGCCCGCTGCTCGCGATCCCCGCAGAGACCGGCGTCGTGGCGCTGCGCGTGAACGGCGCGGCCGTCGCGTTCCCGCGGCGCGACGCCGAGGGCCGGCTCTGGCTGCGCGACGCCGAGGCCGAGCCCGCCGAGCGCGAGGCCGAAGACCGCATCGAGGTCGAGGTGCACCGGCGCGTGGCGGACGAGATCCCGCTCGTGCTCGAGACGCGCATCACGCTGCGCGTGTCGGGCGCGGCGCGCGACGAGCAGCTCGGCCGCGCGCTGCCCGACGGCTTCGTGCCCACCAGCCTCTCCGGCCCGCTCCCTGCGCGTCTCGAGCCCGACGGTCGGCTGCGCGTGCAGGTGCGGCCCGGCTCGTGGGTGTTCGTGCTGACGGCGCGCACCGAGGCGCCGGCGACGAAGCTCGCGCTGCCCGTGCAGGCCGAGGGCGCGCGCTGGGACGCGTCGGAGGTGTGGTCCTTCGAGGCGCAGCCCGCGCTGCGCCTCGTCGAGGTCGAGGGCGCGCCGGCGGTGGATCCGACCCAGACCGAGCTGCCCGAGGAGTGGCGCGCGCTGCCGGCGTATCGGCTCGAGCCCGGCGGCGAGCTGCGCCTCGTGGAGAAGCGCCGCGGCGGCGAAGGCGGCGCGGCCGATCAGCTCTCGCTCACGCGCACGTGGCATCTCGACTTCGACGGCGGCGGCGCGACCGTGGCCGATCGACTCTCGGGTGAGCTGCGCACGGCCACGCGGCTCGAGATGGGCGAGGCCACGGCGCTCGGACGCGCCGCGGTGACACGGCATCGACCAGCCGGTGACGACGCGCGCCGGCATGACACTGCGAGGTGTCGAGCTGCCGCTCGGGCCGCTCGCGCTCGACGCCGACAGCCGCGTGGCAGGCGGCGCGCGGCGCCTCCCCGCCGTGGGCTGGGACGCCGACGTCGACGCGCTCTCGGCCACGCTCGAGCTGCCGCCCGGCTGGCGCCTGCTCCACGCCTCGGGCGTGGACGAGGCCTCCCCGACCTGGATCGCGGACTGGTCGCTGCTCGACCTGTTCGTGGTGATGGTGGTGGCGATGGCGACGCTGCGGCTGTTCGGCGTCTTCGGCGGCGCGCTCGCGCTCGCCACGCTCGCGCTCGTCTACACGGAGCCCGGCGCGCCGCGCTGGGCGTGGCTGTCCGTGCTCGCGGTCGAGGCGCTGCGCCGGGCGGTGCCGGAAGGCCGGCTCGCGCGCGCCGTGCGCTGGCTCCGCCTCGCCGCGTACGCCGGGCTGCTCGCGATCG
Source organism: uncultured delta proteobacterium (assembly GCA_963716895.1). Lineage (GTDB taxonomy): Bacteria > Myxococcota_A > UBA9160 > UBA9160 > UBA6930 > JBFIYM01. The sequence goes on along the minus strand of CAVQUJ010000005.1, from coordinate 266,686 downwards.
CCGTGCCGTTCGCGGTGGCGCAGGTGCGCACCGGTCTCTTCCCCGCGCTCGAGCGCCCGTGGCAGGCGGCCGTGCCGGCGAGCGCGCCGGCCCCGGCAGCGGAGGCGGACTTCGCGGACACGGCGACGGGAGCCGTGCTCCGCGAGGAAATCAGCGGCAGCCTCGAGAAGCGCGCGAAGCGGGCGCCGATGCAGCTCCGCTCCCTCGGCTACGCGAACGTCTACGCCCCCGACCCCGACGCGCGCGTGCAGACCGGCCCCGGCCGCCCCGACTGGAGCTGGCAGCACGTGAGCCTCGGCTGGAGCGGGCCGGTGGCGCGCGACCAGCAGCTCGTGCTCTGGCTGCTGCCGCCCGGGCTGGCCGGCGCGCTCGCGCTCCTGCGCGTGGCGCTGCTCGCGGCGTTGGTGTTGCTGCTGCTCGGGCGGCTCCCGCGCCGCACGGGACGCAGCTGGGGCGCGGCGCCGATCCTCGGCTCGACGCTCGCGGTCGCGTTCGCCGCCGGCCTCGTGCCGACCGCCGCGCGCGCCGACCTGCCGACGCCCGAGCTGCTCCAGGAGCTGCGCGAGCGCCTGCTCGAGAGCCCGAGCTGCGCGCCGAGCTGCGCGACGGCTTCTCGCCTCGCGCTGTCCGTCGCTCCCGACCGGCTCGAGCTGCGCCTCGGCGTGGACGTCGCGGCGGAGTCGGCGGTGCCGCTCCCGAGCGGCGGCACGGGCGAATCCGCAGGCTTCACGCCCGACGCCATCGCCGTGGACGGTCGGCCCGCCGAAGCGGTGCGCCGCGACGCCGCGGGCCAGCTCTGGCTGCGGCTCGCGCCGGGCAGTCACGTGATCACGCTCGCCGGGCCGCTGCCCGCGCGCGCGAACGTCGAGATCCCCCTGCCCCTGCGGCCGCAGCGCGTCGAGCTGGTCGGCGCGCCGCGCGGCTGGACGGTGCTCGGCCTCGACGCCGCCGGCCGCGTGCCGGGCGCGCTCCAGCTCGTGCGCGATGCGGCGCCGGTGACGGGCGCGCCCGAAGCGCAGCACCTCGAGCCCACCGCGATCCCGCCCTTCGTGAGCGTCGAGCGCACGCTCGCGCTCGGCCTCCGCTGGCAGGTGACGACCGAGGTCGTGCGCGTGGCGCCGCCCGAGGGCGCGATCGTGCTCGAGGTGCCGCTGCTCGCGGGCGAGTCGGTGACCACGGCGGGCGTGCGCGTCGCGGACGGCCGCGCCCTGGTGACGCTCGCGCCCGGCGAGACGAGCGCCGCGTGGAGTAGCGTGCTCGCGATCGCTCCCGCGCTCGCGCTCGAGGCGCCGCGCGCGGTGGCGTGGACCGAGATCTGGCGGCTCGATCCGAGCCCGCTCTGGCACGTGACGACGGAGGGCATCCCCGCGGTCGATGCGCCGGCGGCCGGCTCGCGCCAGCGCGAGTGGCGGCCCTGGCCCGGCGAGAAGCTCGCGCTCGCGATCGAGCGGCCCGAGGGCGCCGGCGGCGAGACGCTCACCATCGACCGCAGCCGGCTCGAGCTCGTGCCCGGCCTGCGCGCGACGGACGCGTCGCTCGCGCTGAACCTGCGCAGCAGCCAGGGCGGGCAGCACTTCGTCACGCTGCCCGAGGGCGCGGAGCTGACGAAGCTGACGCTCGACGGCGTGGAGCAGCCGCTCCGGCAGGAGGGGCTGCGCGTGCCGATTCCGCTCGCGCCGGGCGCGCACGAGGCGACGCTCGCCTGGCGCGAGCCGCGCGGCATCAGCGCGTGGTTCCGCGGCTCCGCGGTGGATCTCGGCGCGCCCTCGGTGAACGCGCACGTCGAGCTCGCCGTGCCCGACGGGCGCTGGGTGCTCTTCATGGGCGGCCCGCGGCTCGGCCCCTCGGTGCTGTTCTGGCCCATCCTGCTCGTGGTGGCGGCGCTCGCGTTCGCGCTCGGCCGCGTGCCGTGGACGCCGCTCCGCGCGCGCCACTGGCTCGGCCTCGGCCTCGGCCTCACGCAGGCGCCGCTGCCGGCCGCGGCGCTCGTCGTCGTCTGGCTGCTCGCGCTCGGCTGGCGCGGGCGGCTCTCCGAGACCGAGCGCACGCGCAGCCGGCTCGCGTTCGACGCGCTCCAGGTCGTGCTCGTGCTGCTGACCGTGACGGCGCTCGGCGCCCTGTTCTTCGCGATCCAGCTGGGCCTGCTCGGCACGCCGGTGATGCAGATCGCGGGCAACGGCTCCGAGCCCAGCCTGCTGCGCTGGTACCAGGACCGGGCGAGCCCCGTGCTGCCGCAGCCGTGGCTGCTCTCGCTCTCGCTCTGGTTCTACCGCGCCGTGATGCTGGCCTGGGCGCTCTGGGTGGCGCAGGCGCTCGTCGGCTGGCTGCGCTGGGGCTGGCGCCAGTGGACGGCTGGCGGGTACTGGCTGCGCCGTCAACCGCCGCAGGCGCGGGCCTAGAGTCGTGCCAGGATCCCGACGACCTCCCGGCCGACGTTTCGCCGCAGCACGCGGAGCTCTGCGAAGCCTGCGCCGGCCACGGCGCGCCTCACCGCCTCGATCTGCTCCTCGCGGAAGCCCGGCGACGCGAACCGGCCGCCGGCGGGATCGTGGACCCGGATCCCGATCAGGAGCACTCCGCCTGGCGCGAGGACGCGCCGGATCTCGGCGAGAGCAGCGGGCACGTCGCGCCAGAACTGCACACAGTTCGAGGCCAGGGCTTTGTCGAAGCTCGCGTCGGCGAAGGGCAGCCTCGCCGCCTCTCCTCGCTCGAGGCGGACGCGCCCCGCGGCGATCGCGCCTCGATTCCGCCGAGCGGCCTGACTCAGCATGGTGTCGGACGGATCGACGCCGGCCACCGATCCCTCGACTGCGCGCGCCGCCAATAGCTGCACGGTGCGGCCGTGGCCGAAGCCGATCTCGAGCACGCGGTCGCGCGGCGCGACATCGAGCCACTCGACGCAGGCGGCGTTCATCGCGCCGTTCTTTCGCGCCATCAGCCGGCCCGCGAGGCGGCCGAGGACACCACGCGGGTGCGCGAACTGCGAGCGCCAGCCCGTGGCCTGTTCGCAGGGAAGGCCCTCGCTCTCTCGATTCAGGAGGCTCGTGCTCATGTCGGATGCTCCGGGCGCGCGGGAAGGACGACCTCGAAGACGCTGCCGCCGCCCTCGCGTGGGCGGGCGTGCACGTCGCCGCCGTGGTGCCGGGCGATCTGACGCACGATCGCGAGCCCGAGGCCCGCGCCGGTGTCGGTGCCGCACGACCGCGCGGAGCCCTTCGCGAAAGGCTCGAAGATGCGCTCGCGCTCCGCGTCGGGAATGCCCGGGCCGCGGTCGGCGACGGTGATGCAAACGCCGCCGCCCGCGCGCGGCATCGAGCGGGACGACCGCGAGCTCGATCGTGCCGGGCGCGTAGCGCCGTGCGTTCTCGAGCAGATTGCGCAGCAGGTGACGCAGGCTGCGCGCGTCCCCGAGCAGCTCCGCCGGCGCGCCGGCGACCTCGGCGCCCGCGCGCGCGCCCTCCTCCGCTGCGAGCGCGAGCAGATCCACCGGCGCGTGCTCGGCGGCGCCGAGCTCGAGGCGGCTCACCGCGAGCAGCTCCTCCACCGCCGCGTCGAGCGACGTCACCTCCCGCGCGAGCTGTTCCCGCAGCTCGCGCCCGCGGGCGGGCGCGGGCGCCGGCTCGTCCGTGAGCAGCTCCGCTGCGACGCGCAAGCGCGCGAGCGGCGAGCGCAGCGCGTGCGACGCGCTCGCCAGCAGCGTGCGCTGCGTGCCGACCAGCGCCTCGATGCGTGCGGCGGCCTGGTCGAAGCTCGCGGCGAGGCGCGCCACCTCGTCCTTGCCCGAAATTCCGGCGCGCACCGCGAGATCGCCGCGTCCGAAGGCATCCACGCGCGCGGTGAGCGCCTCGAGGCGCCGCGCCAGGCCGCGCGCCACGGGATACGCGGCGACACCGATCAGCGTCGCAAGCAGCGCGAGGCCCGCGAACAGGCCCCAGTGGTCGTGAGGCGGCACGCTTGCACGCGCTGCGAGCCAGCGGCCGTCGCGGAGTCGGAGCGCCACGCCGCGCCGCCCGGGCGGGCCCGGCAGCGGGTGGCTCGTCCTGCGCTCGACGTGCGGCAGCGGCACGTAGCCGCCCGCTTCCGCGATGCGCCGGCCCTCGGCGTCGAAGAGCGCGACGCCGCCGTCGAGCGCGGCCGCGATGCGCGCCACGGCAGCAGCCTGCGCCGCCGGCTCGGCGTCGGCCGGCGGCAGCAGCAGCTCGGCGATCGCCGAGGTCGCAGCGAGCGACCCCGACTCGGGTCCGCCTTCCCGCTGCCAGAACAGCAACGCCGAGCACGCGAAGAAGACCACGATCACCGCGAGCAACGCGAGGTAGACGCGCACGTAGAGCCGGCTCACTCGTTGCTCCGCTCGGCTTCGCCTCGCTGCGCGCCCGGCGGAACCGGGCTTGCGTCGTCGTCCTGTCGGCTCGCGAACACGTAGCCGACGCCGCGTACGGTCAGGATGCGGCGCGGGTGCGCGGCATCGTCCTCGATTGCCGCGCGGATTCGCGAGACGTGAACGTCGATGCTGCGGTCGAAGGCCTCGAGCTCGCGGCCGCGGAAGCGGCTCATCAGCGCCTCGCGCGACAGCACGCGACCCGCGCTCTCCGCGAGCGCTACGAGGAGGTCGAACTGGTGGCCGGTGAGCGCGCGCGGCGCCCCATCCACTCGCGCCACGCGCGCGGCGCGGTCGATCTCGAGGCGGCCGAAGCGCAGCGGCGCTTCGCCTCCCGGCGCTGCGCGCGCGCCGCGGCGCAGCACGGCGCGCAGGCGCGCGAGCAGCTCGCGCGGATGGAAGGGCTTGCCGAGATAGTCGTCGGCGCCGAGCTCGAGCCCGACGATGCGGTCTGCCTCGTCACCCCGCGCCGTGAGCATCACGATCGGCAGCGCCGCGAGCGTGGGATCGGCGTCGGAGCGCAGCCGGCGGCACAGCTCGAGGCCGTCACCGTCGGGCAGCATCAGGTCGAGCACCAGCCCATCGAAGGGCCGGCCGCTCGCCGCTCCCCGGCGCAGCGCCGCGAGTCCGGTAGCGCCGTCCGCGCAGCTCTCGACGACGAAGCCCGCGCCGCTCAAGTACTCGCTCACCAGGCGGGTGAGCGCGGCGTCGTCGTCGATCAGCAGGAGGCGTCGGGTCACGGGGCCGTCCGGGGCGCGCCAGGGAACCGTAGCTCCGGCGCGCTCCGGGACGCCCGGGTCACTCGCCCCGATGATGCGCAGCGTGAGCTTCCGCGAGCCGTTGGCGCTGTTCGGGCGTGAGCACGTCGGCGGCATCCGCGAGCGCCGTCACGATGCGCTGCGAGACGCTCTCGGCGGCCGAGAGCTCCTCGCTGCGCAGCTTCTCCAGCGCCGCGCGGTCCACCGCCACGAGCGCCTGCGTGAACGACTCGCGGCGCGCGCGGTGCGCCTCGTGCAGCGTGCGCAGATCGGCAGCGGCGACCGTCGCGATCTCGGTCACGCGCGCCACCTGGTCGTCGCTCGCATCCACCTCGTGCAGCGTCCAGCTCACGAAGAAGCGGATGTCGTCCTCGCTCCACGCGTGCGGGCCGTGCGGTCCCGGACCGAAGTGGCCGAAGCCGTGTCGCGCGTGCCCGAGCCAGCCGGGCATCGCGGTCGCGACGCCGGCCGCCCCGAGCCCGAGGGCCGCGAGTGCGGAGGCGCCGAGCCAGGCGCGGCGGGACAGCCAGAAGGGTCGAGGCGTATCGCTCATCTCGTCTCCTTGGTTCGGGCGCACGTGGATCGAAGGGAGCCTCGGCCCGTCCCGCTTCGGCCCGATTGCGTGCGCGTAAAGTTCTGTGAAGCGCACTAGAGTGCCTCGTCTGGAGGACCGCCATGCCCGCCGCACGCCACTTCGACAAGAGCTCGACCACCGACCAGGTGCTCGAGGGCATCGATCTCACCGGCAAGGTCGCGATCGTGACCGGGGCGTCGGGCGGGCTCGGCGCCGAAACGGCGCGCGCGCTCGCGTCGCGCGGCGCCGCGGTCACGCTCACGGCGCGTGACACGAAGAAGGCCGAGCAGGTGGCCGGCACGATCCGCGCCGCGCACCCCGCTGCGAAGCTCAGCGTGCGCTCGCTCGCGCTCGACCGGCCCGACAGCGTGCGCGCCTTCGCGAAGGGCTGGCTCGCCGAGAACCGCGTGCTCCATCTGCTGCTCAACAACGCCGGCGTGATGGCCTGCCCGCTCGCACGCACCCCCGAGGGCTGGGAGATGCAGTTCGCGACGAATCACCTCGGCCACTTCCTGCTGACGGCGCTGCTCGTGCCCGCGCTCCGCGCCGCGGGCGGGGCGCGCGTGGCGAACACCAGCTCCGGCGGGCATCGCTTCTCGGGCGTCGTATTCGAGGACATCCATTTCGAGCGCCGGCCGTACGACAAGTGGGCGTCCTACGGCCAGGCGAAGAGCGCGAACGTGCTGCATGCGGTGGAGCTCGACCGGCGGCTCGCCGGCTCCGGGGTGCGCGCCTTCGGCGTCCACCCGGGCATGATCGTCACCGAGCTGGGGCGCCACCTCACTCCCGACGACATCAAGCAGCTCCAGTCGCGCGCCAGCGAGCGGGAGTCGGCGGGCATGCCGAGCTGGAAGACGCCGCAACAGGGCGCGGCCACGCAGTGCTGGGCCGTGACGGCGCCCGAGCTCGCCGGGCGCGGCGGCCTGTATCTCGAGGACTGTCAGATCTCGGGCACCACGCCGCCGCCGGGCTCCCTCGGCGCCGAGGCCTGGGCGCTCGACCCCGAGGCCGCGAAGCGACTCTGGGCGGTGTCGGAGGAGACGCTCGGAGAGAAGTTCTCCTGGACGTAGGTGACCCGCGGTTCTGGGCCTTCGCCGGCATCGTCGCGCTCGCCTTCGCTGCGGAAGCCACCGCGGGCTTCGGCGCCACGGTGATCGCGCTCGCGCTCGGCATCCACCTCTATCCGCTCGGCGAGCTGCTGCCGGTGTTCGTGCCGCTCGGTCTGCTCCTCAGCAGCTGGCTCGCGCTGCGCGGGCGCGCGCACGTCGACCGGCGCCTCCTGCTGGGGCGCATCCTGCCGTGGATGGGGCTCGGCCTCGCGGTCGGGCTCTTCGTCTTCGAGAGGGCCTCGGGTGAGCTGCTGCGCCGCGCCTTCGGCGCCTTCGTGGTGACGCTCGCAGCGCTCGAGCTCTGGCGCCTCGTCCGCGAGAGCAGCGTCGCGCGCGAGCTCCCGCAGCCCGCGGCGACCGCCGCGCTACTCGGCGCCGGCGTGATGCACGGGATGTTCTCGACCGGCGGCCCGCTGCTCGTCTGGGCGCTCGGCCGGAGCCTCCCCACGAAGCGCGCCTTCCGGGCCACGCTCTCGTGCGTGTGGCTCGTGCTCGGCAGCGCGCTCACCACGGCCTACGCGCTGAACGGGCGCCTCGACGGGCATTCCCTGCGCGCCACCGCCGCGCTCGTCCCCGTGCTCGGCGTGGCGATCGCGGCCGGGGAGTGGGCGCACCATCGCCTCGACGAGCGCCGCTTCCGCTTCGTGGTCTACACGCTGCTGCTCGCGGCGGGCGCGAGCAGCCTCGTCGCCTGATTCAGCCGAGCAGGCGGATCGCCCACCAGCCGTAGATCCCCATCTGGCCGAAGAAGAGCGTGGCGCGCAGCTGCACGGCAGGCACGCTGGTCGAGACGAGATGCGTCACCGACTGGGCGAGGCGGAGCCAGAGCACCCAGAGCGCGAGCGGATCGGTCACGTCGAGCCGGCCCGCGAGCTGGGCGCCGAGCGCGAGGGCGGCGAACAGCGGCAGCGTCTCGAAGCAGTTGTCGCGCGCGCGCGTGAGGCGCTGGCCGAACGGCGGAAGATCCGCGCCGCTCGTGGCGAAGGTGTTGACGCCCTTCTCCCCGCGCGCCACGAGCACGACGCGGTAGATCGCGAGCACGAGGCTGAGCAGCACGAACCAAGCAGCGAAGCCGATCAGCGCAGTTGCCGTCGATCCCATGCGTCCTCGCTAGTCGAGCTCGGCGATCACCGGCGCGTGATCCGAGGCGGTGAGCTCACCCTGCTTCTTCCGCCAATCACGGTCGATCGAGACGTCCTTCACGCGCGCGAGCACCGGCGCCGTGCCGAGCAGGAAGTCGATGCGCAGCCCGTGGCCCTTGTGGAAGGCGCCGGCGCGGTAGTCCCACCACGAGAACGCGCGCAGCGTCGGGTTCTTCTCCCGGAAGAGATCGCGGAGGCCCCAGTCGAGTAGGCGCCGGAAGCGCGCGCGCTCGTCGTCGGTGTGGAAGATCTGCCCGGCCAGCGCGGCCTCGTCGTAGCTGTCGAGCCCGGTCGGGCAGACGTTGAAGTCGCCGCCGAGAACGAGCGGAGCGTCCGCGCGGTGCTGCGCCGCGAGGTGCGCGGCGAGCGCGTCGTACCAGGCGAGCTTCTTCGCGAAGTCGTCGTGACCGGTGTGCTTGCCGTTCGGACAGTAGAGGCTCGCGAAGCGGAGCCCCTCGACCTCGGCGGTGACGAGGCGCGCTCCCATCTCTTCCTGGCCGGGCAGCCCGACCTGCACCGGCGCGAGCGGCTTTCGCGCGAGCACGGCCACGCCGTTCCAGCTCTTCTGGCCGTGCACCAGCGCCTGGTAGCCGGCCTGCGCGAACACGTCGTGCGGGAACTGCTCGCCCTCGAGCTTCAGCTCCTGGAGCGCGACCAGGTCGGGCTCGCGCGTGCGCAGCCAGTGGAGCAGGAAGTCCTGCCGCGCGCGCAGGCCGTTCACGTTGAAGGTCGCGATGCGCATGGGCCGCAGGGTAACGGAGACGGCCGCGGCGGCATCGGAAGCTATCTTGCGACGGTTCGCGAGAAGGAGGACGCCATGGCCCTGTTCCAGAAGAAGCTCCGGATCCCGAGCCCCGAGGAGGCGCTCGCCGGCCGCGCGACGAAGATGCCGGTCGCGCCGCGCCACGCCGTGCTCGGCAATCCGCTGCTGCCGCCCTACCCCGACGGCCTCGAGCTGGCCTGCTTCGGCATGGGCTGCTTCTGGGGCGCGGAGCGGAAGTTCTGGGAGGCGCCCGGCGTGTGGAGCACGGCGGTCGGCTACGCGGGCGGGCACACGAAGAACCCGACGTACGAAGAAGTATGCAGCGGCATGACGGGCCACACCGAGGCGGTGCGCGTGGTGTTCGACCCGGCGCGCATCGCCTACGACGCGCTGCTCAAGATCTTCTGGGAGAGCCACGACCCGACGCAGGGCATGCGCCAGGGCAACGACGTCGGCACACAGTACCGCTCCGCCATCTACTGGTACGGCGAGGAGCAGCGGAAGGCGGCCGAGGCGTCACGCGTGGCATTCGAGCGCAAGCTCGAGCAGGCCGGCTACGGCCCAGTCACGAGCGAGATCCGCGAGGCGCCGAAGTTCTACTTCGCCGAGGACTATCACCAGCAGTACCTCCACAAGAATCCGGGCGGCTACTGCGGGCTCGGCGGCACGGGCGTCTCCTGCGGTTGATCCGGCCGCTGCTCGTCCTCGCGCTGCCGCTCGCCTGCGCGGCGCCGCCAGCGGCGAGCGGCTCGTCGAAGACGTGGAGGCTCGCGCTCGACTCGCATGCCGCCGGCGTGCCCGTGAGCCGAGCGCTGCTCGGCCACTACGACCTGTCGGGCGCGCTGTTCGGCTACGACCAGGTGCCGGGCCTGGTCGCGACGGCGACCGAGGCCGGCATCGCGGGCGCCGACTGGCGGGTCGGGCTCGGCCGCTGGGAGGCGGGCACGCTGCTGCTGCCGACGCTCACGAGCGGCGCACCGTGCGCGGTGGCGCCGCCCGAAGCCGCGGCGCCTCCTGGCGCCACCGACCTCGACCTGATCGCCGCGCACGACTGGTTCACGGACGACGGAGAGCCCGTCTCGCTCGCAGACACGGCCGACGACGGCCGCTACGCACTCGCCTACGCACGCAGCGCGCTCGACACCACCCTCGCGTTCGGCGCGCGGCCCTATCTCTCCGTGGATCTCATGCCGCGCGCACTCGCCGTGAACCGCACGCCGCTCCGCGACGACTGCCAATGGAGCTTCAAGAACCGCGTCTCCAACGTGCGGCCCGCCGACCCGGAGGTGTTCGCTGCGGCGCTGATCGGCGCGCTCGAACGCCTGCGCCTCGGCGGCGACGGCGAGCCGGGCCGCGCCTTCACCTACGTCGAGCTGTGGAACGAGCCGGAGCTGCCGTTCTTCTGGGACAGGTCCTTCGAGGACGGCGCGGGGGCGCTCGATCGCTTCTTCGAGATGGCGATCACCACGCTGGTGGCGCTCGACGCCTGGCGCGCGGCGTCGCCGCACCCGGAGATCCAGGCGCTGCGCTTCGGGCTCGGCAGCTTCGCGCAGGCCGCCACGGCGGCGCAGGTGCTCCCCGCCTTCGACGCCGCGACGCTCCCGAGCGGCGGCCACGTTCCGCTCGACTTCCTCTCCTTCCACGCCTACCTCGACGATCCGCTCGCGATCGAGTCGGCGATCGAGACGGTGGACGCCACGCGGGCGGCCTCCACCCACTACGGCGACGTCGAGCTCGCGCTGGCGGAGTGGGGACCGAACCTCGACGCGCACGTCGCGGACCCGGCCTGGGCGGGCTCGATGGATGCGCCGCTCCACGCGGCCAGCGTGCTCACGCTCGGCGCCAGCCGCCTCGGCCGCGCGCATCGCGCGATCCTCTGGGACTTCTATCCGGGCATCACGCTCGGGATCGCCACGCACGACGGCGCGCCGAATCCGCTGCAGCGCGCCTACGCGCTGCTCGCGCGCACGATCGGGCCGGACGGCGCCGCGCTCCTCCGCGCCGAGGCGCTGCCGGGCGGCGGCATCGTCTTCGCCACACGCGACCCGGCGGGCAAGCTGCGCGTGCTGCTCGTGAACCGCGGCACCATCGCGCACAAGCTGAAGCTCGAGATCGACGGCAAGAAGCAGCTGCCGAGCGCCGTGCTCGTATTCGACGACCCTGTCGCCGGCATCGTGAACGCGAAGCCCAAGAAATCCCTCACGCTCCCGCCCCGCTCCATCGTCGTTGCCGAGTACTGAGCCGCCCGCCACACTGCGTCCCTTCGTAGGGAGGAACCGGCATGGCACGCGTGCTGCGCGACGGCGCATTCGAGGGCGAGACCCACATCGTGACGGGCGCGGCCCAGGGAATCGGCCGGGCGGTCGCCTCTGCTCTCGCCGAGCACGGCGCGCAGGTCGTGCTCGTGGATCTCGACGAGGGACGCCTGAAGGAGGCCGCCGCCGAGATCGGCAAGGCCGCCCGCGTGAAGCCGCTCTACGCGGCCGCGAACGTGGCCGACGAGGCGCACGTGCAGCGCGCCGTCGCCCACGCGCTCGAGGCCACGGGCGTGGTGAACGGCGTGGTCAACGTGGCGGGCATCACCCGCGACGCGCGCATCCCGAAGAAGTCCTTCGACGACTTCAAGCTGGTGGTCGGCGTGCACCTCTACGGCACGTTCCTGTTCCTGCGCGAGGTGGCGGCGCAGTGCTGGCACGTGCAGTTCAAGAACGCGGGCAACCAGCCGCTCGACGACGGCGTGAACCGCTTCGTGATCAACTTCTCCTCGGTCTCGGCGCGCAACGGCAACATCGGCCAGATCGACTACACCGCCGCGAAGGGCGCGATCGAGTCTGCGACGAAGACGGCAGCGCGAGAGTTCTCCGCCTACCGCGCGCGCGTGAACGCGATCGCGCCGGGCCCGGTGAACACGCCGATGCTCGCAGCCGTCGGTGAGGAGGGCATCAAGGCGATGGGGCGCGCCACGCTCACCGGCCGCATCGCCGAGCCCGCGGACATGGCGCACTTCGTGTGCGCGCTCGCCGACCCGAAGATCAGCGGCTACGTCACCGGCCAGGTGTTCCAGGTGAACGGCGGGATGTACCTGGCGTAGCGTCAAGGAGATGAGCGCCGCGGGAACCCTCTGGCAGCTCCTCGAGCAGCGTGCGGCCGCGAGCCCTTCGCTTCCGATGCTGTTCGACGAACGCGACCGGCGGGTCACGTTCGCGGAATGCCTCGCGTGGAGCGAGCGCGTCGCGGCCGGGCTGCTCGCCCTCGGCGTCGGAGAGGGCACGCCGTTCACGTGGCAGCTGCCGACGCGCATCGAGTCGGTGGTGCTCTCGCTCGCGCTGTCGCGGCTCGGCGCCGTGCAGAATCCGATCCTCCCGATCTATCGCGAGCGCGAGGTCGGCGCCGTGCTGCGCCAGACCGGCGCGCGCTGGCTCGCCGTGCCGGGCGTCTTCCGCGGCTTCGACCACCCCGCGCTGGCGCAGCGCGCTCCAGGCGCGAGCGGCGGCGCCTTCGAGATCCTCGTCGTCGACCGCGCGCTGCCGGAGGGCGACCCGCTCGCGCCTGCCCCCGCTGCCGCGCGACGGCTCGGCGGTGCGCTGGATCTACTCGACGTCGGGCACCACCGCTGAGCCGAAGTGCGCGCGACACACGGATGCGACGCTGATCGCGGGCGGCACCGGGCTCGCCGTGGCGCTCGCCGCGACGGACGAGCGACGTGGGCTCGATCGCGTTCCCCTACACGCACATCGGCGGGCCCGACTACCTGGTGATGATGCTGCTGCGAGGCATGTCCGCGGTGCTGCTCGAGAGCTTCGTGCCCGAGCCTGCCGTCGCGGTGTTCCGGCGGCACGGCGTCACGATCTCGGGTGGCAGCACCGCCTTCTACCAGGCCTTCGTGAACGAGCAGCGCAAGCGGCCCGGCGAGAAGATCCTGCCGTCGCTGCGCGCGCTCGCGGGCGGCGGCGCGCCGAAGCCGCCCGAGGTGTTCTGGCAGGTGCGGCGCGAGCTCGGCGTCCCCGTCCTGCCACGGCTACGGCATGACCGAGTGCCCGATGATCGCGAGCGGCGCGCCGGGCGACAGCGACGAGCAGCTCGCCAACACCGACGGCAAGCCCGTCGCGGGCTGCGAGGTGCGCGTGGTCGGCGGCGAGATCCGCGTGCGCGGCCCGATGTTGTGCCGCGGCTACACCGACCCGGCGCTCACCGCCGAGGCCTTCGACGCCGACGGCTTCTTCCGCACCGGCGATCTCGGCATGCTCCGCGCGGACGGCCACGTCGTGCTCACGGGCCGCAGCAAGGACCTGATCATCCGCAAGGGCGAGAACATCAGCCCGCGCGAGATCGAAGATCTGCTCCAGACGCACCCGAGCGTCGCGGCGGCGGCGGTGATCGGGCTGCCCGACGCCGAGCGCGGCGAGCGCGTGTGCGCCGTGGTGGAGCTGCGCGCGGACGCCGGGCCGCTCGGCTTCGCGGAGCTTCAGGCGTTCTGTCGCCGGTCCGGATTGATGACGCAGAAGATCCCCGAGCAGCTCGAGGTCGTGGACGCACTGCCGCGCAACGCCACGCTCAAGATCCTGAAGCACGAGCTGCGCGCGCGGTTCTCCTGACGGATCCGCGTGGGGCGGAGCGCCCCTGCTCCGTCGGTGCGAGCGGAGGCGATCGAGAAATAAGGGCCGCGAGCCGGCCCTCCGCCGATATCTTCCGGCTTCACGAACGCGCGCCATGCGGCGCGCATCCGTCGGGTGCCACGGAGGATCCTCTTGGCCCAGGATCGAGCCGATAGCGGCACGGACTCGGTGAACACGGAGATCGAAGCTGTGCTCGCCGAGCTCGTGGCCATCCGCGCGGACATCGTCGCCGACGCATCCGTCCCGAGAACGCTCCTCGACTCGGTTCACGCGGACTACCGGGACAGCGCGCGAAATCTCCTGCACTACCTGGCGCTGCGCCGCCACGACCTGCGTCGGCTCCAGCTTCGCCTGGCCGCGCTGGGCCTGTCGTCGCTCGGGCGGGCCGAGTCATACGTCCTCGCGACGGTCGATGCAGTCCTGCAAGTCGTCCACCATCTGATGCAGCGCCCGTGGCAGCCGCCGCCGCAGGAGGCCGCCGTCGTCGATTTCGCCGCAGGGCGGCGCTTGCTGGCCGAACACTCCGAGGCCTTGCTGGGCCCGCCGGCGCCCGGCCGAGCGGTGCGGATCATGGTCACCATGCCGAGCGAGGCGGCGCACGAGTACAGCCTCGTTCGACGACCTGCTCGAGCGAGGCATGGACTGCATGCGCATCAACTGCGCGCACGACGATGCCGCAGCGTGGTCGGCGCATGATCGACAATCTGCGGCGCGCCGAGGACGCGCTCGGCCGGTCGTGCCGGGTGGTCATGGACCTAGCCGGGCCGAAGCTGCGCACGGGTCCGCTCGAGCCAGGCCCGGCGCGTGCTCCGCGTCCGCCCGCAGCGCGACGTCTACGGACGCGTCACCGCTCCCGCCCGGGTCTGGTTGACGGCGGAGAGCGCCCCGCGCCCGCCGCCCACGCCGGCCGATGCGTGCCTGCACGTGCCGGCAGCCTGGCTGGCGCGGCTTCGCGTCGGCGAGGCAGTGAGTCTCCGCGATGCCCGCGAGGCCAGACGAAAGCTCAGCGTCGTCGACGTGACCGGCGAGGGGTGCTGGGCCACGACCGATAAGACGATCTACCTCGTGCCGGGCACGAGCTTGCGTCACGGGCGGAGAGGTGCCGAGGAGACCGAGCGCGGGGCCCGATTCGGCGACCTGCCGCCGCGCGCGAACGCGATCACCCTGAATCCGAGGGACCTGCTCATCGTGACCCGGAACCTCGCGCCGGGCCGTCCCGCCACCCTCGATAGCGCCGGGCGCGTCCTCACACCCGCCCGCATCGGCTGCACGATTCCCGAGGTGTTCGACGACGTCCGCTCCGGAGAGTCGATCTGGTTCGACGACGGCAAGATCGGCGGCGTGATCGAGAAGGTGGACCGCGATCGGGTCCTGGTTCGCATCACCCACGCCCGGCTGCGCGGCGGGAACCTTGCGCGCCGACAAGGGGATCAACCTCCCCGACAGCGACCTCGCGCTCGCCGCCTTGACGCGCCAAGGACATCGAAGACCTCGCCTTCGTGGCCCAGCACGCCGACGTCGTGGAACTCTCCTTCGCCAACACGGCCCGCGACGTGGAGAGGCTCCAGGAGCACCTCGAGCGCCTCGGCAAGGGGCGGCCGGCCATCGTGCTCAAGATCGAGACGCGGCGGGGCTTCGAGAACCTGCCGGACATGCTGCTGGCGGCCATGCGCTGGCCGTGTTGCGGGGTGATGATCGCGCGCGGTGACCTCGCGGTGGAGTGCGGATTCGAGCGTCTGGCGGAGGTGCAGGAAGAGATCCTCTGGATCTGCGAGGCCGCCCACGTCCCGGTGATCTGGGCCACGCAGGTGCTGGAGACGCTCGCGAAGGAGGGGATGCCGTCGCGCGCCGAGATCACGGACGCGGCGATGGGGCACCGCGCCGAGTGCGTGATGCTCAACAAGGGCCCCCACGTGCTCAGCGCCGTGCGCGTGCTGGACGACATCCTCCGGCGGATGCAGGCCCACCAGACCAAGAAGCGCGCCATGCTGCGGGAGCTGCGGCTGGCCCACGGGCTGCCCGCCGAGCCGGTCGCCCGCGCCCACCCGCACCGCCATGCCCCGGCTCCAGGTCTGTGACCTCCGTAGCGGATGAAGGAGACCCGATGCCTGACTGGAAGCGCAGCGAAGTCGAGGAAGCCTGGCGCCACTTCGTCGCCGTCGGCGACTCGGGGGACTGGAGCGCCTGGGCCGACCTGCACAGCCCGGACGGCGTCTGGATCGAGCACCACCTCGGCACCTTCCGCGGCCGCGAGGCGATCCGGAAGGCGATCCTCGACGTGATGAAGCCCGTCCCGATGATGACCTTCCCCGTCGCGTGGCACGTGATCGAGGGCGGGCGCGTCGTCTACTACCCGTGGCAGGTGATGCCCGACCCGCAGGGCGGGAGCGAAATCTATCGCTTCGGCTGCGTCACGATCCTCGAGTACGCGGGCGCCGGGCTGTGGTCGCTCCAGGAGGATCTCTACAACCCGCACGAAGCCGAGGCGCTGATGAAGAGGTGGGCGGCCGCGGGCGGCAAGTTCGCTCGCTAGCGAGCTCGGGCCTCGCTTTGGAGGCTCGAGTCCCCTACACACGCCCCGGGCGGAGGTGCGAGCGCTAGATGGACGACGCCGTCACGCGGAGTCCCGTCGACACAGAGCGTGATGCGCTGCCGGCGGCGGCTCCCTCTCCCACTGTCGTGGCGTCTCGCCGGCTCCTATCGCAACGCGATTCCACGGTGGATGGCTTGCGCGGCCTCGCCGTGATGCTCGTCGTGTTCTGGCACGTTCTTCGCGCGGACGTGTTCGGCATGCACTGGTTTCACGCACTCAATCTAGGCCGGATGGGTGTGCAGCTGTTCTTCGTGATCTCGGGGTTCGTGATCGGCGCGTTGCTCACGGACCGCGAGTCCGGCCTGCGGACGCTCCCTCGCTTCATGGCGCGGCGCATGTTGCGCCTCACGCCGCCCTACTTCGCTGCGATCGCGCTCGTGCTCACGCTGCTCGAGATCTTCAAGCGTCTGAATCCCGCAGGCTCCTACCTCGAGCTTCGACCCGATCTGCTGCTCTGCTCGCTCGCGTACCTCTGCTATCCGCTGGGCTTGCCGCTCTACCTCAAGGTGGGCTGGTCGCTCGAAATCGAGGTGCAGTTCTACTTGATCGCGTGTTGCATCGTGCCGCTTGCGCTGGCTCGGGGCGTGCGCACGGCATGGCTCACGGCAGTGTGCTTGCTCGCCATCGCACCGTTCGCGCCCGAGGCGACTGCGCTTCGGTTCGCGCCGCCGTTCGTCCTCGGCATGGCCATCGTTGCCTATCGACGCGGCGTGCTCGGCCTCCCAGCCTTCGCTCTGGTCAGCGTGGGACTCAGCGCGTATTGGGGCGCCGCTCTGGGCGAGGCCGAGACCGGTACGATTCTCGCCCTCGGCGCGCTTGCGATCGCGCTCGAGGTTCGGATGCCGGCCGTGTTGGTGTGGCTCGGCGGCATCTCCTACTCGCTCTACCTCGTGCACCTGCCGATCGGTCCGCCGTTCGTCAGCGCCGTGAAACGCGGGGGGTTGCCGGTGGACGGACTGTGGCCGTGGCTGTGGTGCGGGTTGGCGATCGCCGGCTCGATCGTCGCAGCGTGGCTGATGCATCGCTTCGTCGAGGCGCCTGCGACGCGCTGGTCTCGCGCGATCTCGGTCGGCAGCGCGTCCGGGTGAACGGCGCACCCGAACTCGCCGGGTTGACCGATCTGACGATCCGTCAAATACTCCAGCCGACCGCGCCAACCGCGCCGGGAGGGCCCCCATGCAGATGAACGACATGATCCTCGTGTCGGTCGACGACCACGTCGTGCGAGCCGCCCGACATGTTCGAGCGCCACGTGCCGGCGAAGTGGAAGGACCAGGCGCCGCGGCTGCTCACCAAGAACGACGGCACCGACGCGTGGTTCTTCGAGAACCAGCAGATCCCGAACGTCGGGCTCAACGCGGTCGCGGGCCGGCCGGCCGACGAGTACGGCATGGAGCCCACCGCGCTCGGGACAGATCCGCCGCGGCTGCTGGAACCTCCAGGCGCGCATCGACGACATGAACGCGAACGGCGTGCTCGGCTCGCTCTGCTTCGCGTCGATGACGGGCTTCACCGGCGAGCTGTTCGCGCGCAGCCCCGACAAGGAGCTCGCGCGCGTGATGACGCAGGCCTACAACGACTGGCACATCGACGAGTGGTGCGGCGGCGCGCCGGGACGCTTCATCCCGCTCGCGATGCCGATGCTCTGGGATCCGAAGCTCGCCGCCGAGGAGATCCGGCGCGTCGCGAAGAAGGGCTGCCTCGCCGTCACCTTCCCCGACGTGCCGACGGGTCTCGGCTATCCGAGCCTCCACAGCGACCACTGGGATCCGATCTGGCGCGCCTGCGACGAGACGGGGACGGTGCTCTGCGTCCACATCGGCTCGGGCACCGGCATGAACCTCCAGGACCAGACGGCGCCGGTCGAGATCATGATCACCGGCACGCCGATCACGCTGTTCAACTTCGCCAACGAGATCACCTACTCGAAGTTCCTGCCGCGCTACAAGAACCTGCGCTTCGCGCTCTCCGAGGGCGGCATCGGCTGGATCCCGTACTTCCTCGAGCGCGCCGACTACGTCTACAAGCACCATCACAAGTGGACGCACAACGAGTTCGGCGGGCGCCTGCCGAGCGACCTGTTCCGCGAGCACGTCGTCACCTGCTTCATCGACGACGCCGCCGGCGTCCGCAACCGCGACCTGATCGGCGTCGACACGCTGACCTGGGAGTGCGACTACCCGCACAGCGACAGCACGTGGCCGCGCTCGCCCGAGGTGCTGTGGGAGAGCGTGAAGGACGTCCCGAAGGCCGAGGTCGACGCGATCACCCACGCCAACGCGATGCGCTTCTTCCGCTTCGATCCGTTCAAGCACGTACCGCGCGAGCAGGCGACGGTGGGCGCGCTGCGCGCGAAGGCGAAGCACGTCGACGTGAGGCCGACGGCCGGCAAGGGCGGCAAGAAGCCGTCCGACTACAAGAGCGGCTACTGCACGATCGGCGACATCATGCAGCAGATGGCGGGCGCGTACGCGGTGGCGTTCCGCGACGACCAGGGCGTGGACAACGACGCCGTGCGCCGCGCGATGATGGAGCGCTTCGCCGCTCGGCAGGCGGGGCAGCGCTAAGACTGCGGGGTCGACTCGTCCTCGCGTTGTGGTCGTCGCTCGCGGCGGCCGGCTGCGGCAAGCCCGCGGCCGACGATCCGGTGATCGCGCGCCTCGGCGGGCGGCCGATCCACCGCAGCGCGGTGAGCGCGCCCGCCGCCTTCCGGCTCTACGTGCAGGAGGTGCAGGCGTACTCCGTGCTCGAAGAGGAGACGCGGCGCCTCGCGAACGAGCAGCTCCTCGCGGAGGCCGCGAGCCGCGAAGGCCTCGCTCCGGCCGCGCTGCTCGCGCGCGTCGAGAGCGAGGCACCCGCGGTGCCGGAGGAGGCGGTCGAGCGCTATCTCGCCGAGCATCCCGAGACGACGTCGGATGGCGGCGCGCGCGCGCGCGTGCGGACCTATCTCGAGGAGCGCGCGCGCATCGAGCAGCGGCTCGCCTTCCTCGCGGAGCTGCGCGAGCGCGCCGGCTTCGAGTGGCTGCTCGCGAAGCCGGCGCCGCCGCGCGTCGCGCTCGACGCGAAAGGCGCGCCGGTGCGCGGGCCCGACGCGGCGCCCGTCACGATCGTCCACCTCGCGAGCTTCGGGTCCGCCGATTCCGCGCGCTCCGCCGAAAAGCTCGAGCACCTCGCTGCCGAGCTGCCGGGCCGCTTCCGCTGGCTCCACGTCAACCAGCTCCGCGAGGGCGACGAGGCCGGCCTCCGCGCCGCGGAGCTCGCGTTCCTCGCGCAGGACGCGGGCCGCTTCTGGGACGCGCACGACGCGCTCTTCGCGCACGGCGGGCGCATCGACGACGCCGCGCTCGCGGACGCAGCGCGCGCCGCCGGCCTGGCCGAGGATGCGCTGGCGCGCGCCGACGAGGCCGCGCTGCGCCGCCGCGTCGGGGCGGACCTCGCGCTCGCGCAACGGAGCGGCTCGCTCCGCGAGCCCACCCTGTTCGTGAACGGGCGCTACTGGAGTGGGCTCGGCGGCTACGGCGAGCTGCGCGCGCTCGTCCAGGAGGAGCTGGCGCTGGCCGGAAACGAGGAGACGCGTTGAATTCTTCGGAGCGGACGGCGTCTGGAGCTTCCATGTCGCGACCTCTCGGCCTCGTCGTGCTCTGCCTCGCCCTCGCCGCGCCCGCGGCCGCCAAGGACCCGCGGCGCGAGCCGAAGCGGCTCTCGAGCGAAGGCGATTCGATCACCGCCGCGATCGACGCCGAAGAGTTCCATCCCTGGGAAGGAATCACGCCGAACAAGTGGGCGAGCTGGGCGAACGGCTACCACGAGAAGTACGAACGGCTGCTCGGCCGGACGGACGTCGAGAGCCACAACCAGCGCATCACGGACCAGTTCGGCAAGAAGAAGCGCAAGAACTACATGGAGGCGTTCGCCGGCGCCGACAGCGAGGACCTGCTCGCGCAGGCCACGAAGTCGGTGAAGCACAGGGCCGACTACGTGACCGTGTTCATGGGGCACAACGACGTCTGCACCAAGGACTTCGCGGGGATCCCGAGCGACGCCGAGTTCGAGTCGAACGTGCGCGCCGGCTTCGACACGCTGCTCGCGGGTCTGCCGCCGGGCGCGACCATCTACACCGTGGGCATCATCGACATCTTCCGGCTCTGGCAGATCGGCGACGAGCTCCAGTCACTCGGGATTCTCGACTGCAAGCAGATCTGGGAGAGCGACCTCTTCGAGCTCACGCCGTGCGGAACCATGTTCGGGCCGAACCTCGACGACGCCGACCGCGAGTACACGCGCGGCCGCATCCTCGCGTTCAACGAGATCCTCGCGCGCCTCGTCGCGGAGTACGAAGCGAACGACGAGCACCACTACTGGCAGTACACGGACGCGGCGTTCCAGATGCCCTTCGACGCCGAGGACCTGTCGCCCTTCGACTGCTTCCATCCTTCGGCCCGCGGCCAGAAGCGCCTCTCGGCCGAGACCTGGGCGAACGGGCCCTTCGCGGAGTAGCTACGCCTCCTGCATCGCCTGCAGGCGCTCGACCGCCTCGACGTACTCCTGCGACGAGCTCGTAGATCACCTCGCGGCACGAGCGCACGTCCGTTCATCTGCCCGACGATCTGGCCGACCGGGTTGAAGGCGACACGCTGCGCCGGCCCGGCCGGCGTAGCGGTGGTGCGCGCCACCGCCTCCATCGTGACCATGCCCTGGAGCGGCATGCCGAGCGGCTTCGGCGCGCCCTCGCGCCTCCCACGCCTCGGTCCAGTCGTTGCGCAGCATGCGGCACGGCTTCCCGGTCCACGAGCGCGAGCGCACGGTGTCCTCGCTGGTCGCGTGCAGGTACGACGTCGAGCTGCGCCGGCGGCGCCTCGGCCTCCTCGACGGTGAGCCAGATCGAGCCGGTCCACACGCCCTGCGCGCCCATCGCGAGCGCGGCGGCGATCTGGCGGCCGCTTGCCGATGCCGCCCGCCGCGAGCACCGGCGTCGGCGCCACCGCGTCGATCACCTCCGGCCACAGCACCATGCTGCCGATCTCGCCGGTGTGGCCGCCGCCCTCGGTGCCCTGCGCGATGACGATGTCGACGCCCGCCTCCTTGTGCGCACGCGCCTGGTGGGCGCGGCCGCAGAGCGCGGCCACCAGCCGGCCCGCTCGCGTGGATGCGGTCGATCACGTCCTTCGGCGGCGTGCCGAGCGCGTTCGCGATCAGCTTCACCTTCGGGTGCTTCAGCGCGACGTCGACCTGCGGCGTCGCGGTGGCGGCCGTCCAGCCGAGCAGCTCGTGGCCGCTTCTCGTCGCGCGGCAGCTCGGGCACGCCGTGGTCGGCGAGGAGCTTGGCGGCGAACTCGCGGTGCTGGTGCGGGATCATCTTCGCGAGCTGCTCCTCGAGCTTCTTCGGATCGATCTCGCCCATGCCCTCGTACTTGCCGGGGATCACGATGTCGACGCCGTACGGGCTTGTCGCCGACGTGCTCGTCGATCCACTTGCACTCGATCTCGAGCTGCTCGGGCGCTGAAGCCGACCGCGCCGAGCACGCCGAAGCCGCCCGCCTTGCGAGACCGCGGCCACCACGTCGCGGCAGTGGGTGAAGGCGAAGATCGGGAACTCGATGCCGAGCCGGTCGCAGAGCTTCGTGTGCACCGGGGATCCTCCAGCGAGAAAGGGCGGATGCTAACGCCGCGCCCGGCGGCGGGCACTTACGTCCGGAGTTAAGCTGCGCGGACGCGCCCCGGAGCCACCCGATGACCCAGCCCGCTCGTGCCCACGAGCCCGAGCCCTCCTGGCACGGGTACGACCCGACCGCGCCCGACCAGGACCGCTACGACGACCCGTTCCCGCACCTCGCGCGCATGCGCCGGGACTGGCCGGTGAACGAGACGCCCGCCGGACTCTGGCGCTTCTTCCGCTACGCCGACTGCGTGCGCGTGCTGCGGGAGCTGCCGTGCGGCGTGCGGCGCGTCGACGGCTCGTCCACCGGCACCGCGATGGGCGGCACGGGCGAGGGCGGCCAGTTCATGCTCCAGCAGGATCCGCCGAACCACACGCGGCTGCGCAAGCTCGTCTCGAAGGCCTTCACGCCGCGCGCCGTCGAGCGCTGGCGCCCGCGCGTGCGCGAGATCGTCGCCGAGCTGCTCGAGCCCGCGCTCGACGCCGGGCGCTTCGATCTGGTGGCGGGCCTCGCGTACCCGGTTCCGTCGATCCTGATCTGCGAGATGCTCGGCGTGCCGAGCGCCGACCGCGAGCGCTTCACGAGCTGGACGGGCGTCGCGACGCACCTGCTGCGCGGCGTATTCCTCTCCGGCGAGGAGCGCACGCGCGTCGAGGAGGCGGCGGGCGCGCTCGCGGCCTACTTCCAGGGGCTGATCGCGGAGCGGCGCAAGCAGCTCGGCGACGACCTGCTCTCGGTGCTGATCCGCGCCGAGGAGGAAGGCGATCGCCTCACGCCCGAGGAGCTCCTGATCCAGTCGATCGGCCTGCTCGTGGCGGGCTTCGAGACCACGGTGGGCCTGATCGGGCTCGGCGCGAAGAACCTGATCGACCATCCCCACGAGCTCGCGAAGCTGCGCGCGCGGCCCGAGCTCGCGGCCAGCGCCATCGAGGAGTGCATGCGCTTCGAGAGCCCGGTGGGCATGACGACGCGCGTGCTGCACGCCGACGCCGTGTTCGACGGGCGCAAGATCGCGAAGGACACCACAGTGTGGCTCTCGATCTGGTCGGCGAACCGCGATCCCGCGCAGTTCCGGGACCCCGAGCGCTTCGACGTCGAGCGTCGCGACAACGAGCACCTCGGCTTCGGCGGCGGCACGCACCTCTGCCTCGGCGCCCACCTCGCACGGATGGAGGCCCAGGAGGCCCTCGGCGCCCTCGCCGCGCGCACCAAGGAGCTGGCGCGCAAGACCGGCCGCGTCGCGTGGGGCCCGTCGCTGTTCCGCGTGCCGGCCGCGCTCGAAGTGGAGCTGAAGGCGAGGTAGAGGCCCGTGATCGACGAGAAGCCCGCGGAAACCCTGAGGGAATACATCCGGATGAGCCGGCTCTTCATCCTCGGAGCCGGATTCTCCGCGGCGGCGGGTATTCCCATGACCGCCCAGCTGCTCGACTGCACGATGAGGAAGTTCCGAGAGGAGTGCCCCGGCCTCTTTGCGAGCGTCGACGGCTACGTCCGAACCTGCTTCGGCTTGGACGGCGAGCCCGACTACGAGGCTCTGAGCCTGTCCGAGATCTGCACCTTCCTCCACTACGTCGAACTCCGCGAGTACGGCGGGGGTGATCGGTGGAACGACGCTGGATCGAGCAAGAACCTCGCCCTTCGCCACTACCTCGCGAAGACGATCGTCGAGCTCACGCCCCAGGGTGACGCCATTCCCAGCCTCTACATCCGGTTCGCGTGCCAACTCGGTCCCTCGGACATCGTGATCAGCTTCAACTGGGACTGCTTGCTGGAGGCGGCGCTCGACCATCTCGGTGCGCCCTACTCGTACACGTTCGAAGAGGGCGCCATCCGCCTCGCCAAGCTTCACGGCTCACTCAACTGGAGGCTCGACGTGCCAGAGCATCCGTTGCTTACGTGGCACTCGATGAAGTTCGCGGAGGGCATGATGGACCGCGAGGTCTATTGGTGCCGAGAGCTGCAACAACTTGAAGTGTGGAGGGAGTGGGAGAGACGTCCCCTCGACGAGGTTCAGCCCTTCATCGTGCTCCCCGGTTTCGGGAAGGCATTCGACGTACGACATATTGCACCGTTGTGGTACAAGCCGGGAGTTGCGGTCTACGGGACGCACGACGTCTTCGTCCTCGGCCTGAGTCTCGCGCGGGATGACTTCATCATCCGCAGCTTCTTCGCAGAGAACCTTCCGTACGCAGACCGTTGGGGACGGCGGATCGCGATCGTAAACCCGGACCCACTTACGCGAGACAACTACGGCTTCCTGGTGGGAGCCCCGCACGTGGAATTCCGCTGCGAGCGATTCGACGAGAGCCACCTGGAGAGAATGGAAGCAAGCTCAGGGGTGGCGGGCGTTCCTGGCTAGCGGTCTCGAGCTACCGGGATCGCGACGGACTTCGGCACTTCTTCCGGAGGGATGTTTCTGGTTTAGCTTGACGGGCGAATAACATAGCCTTAATCTAAAGTCATGCCGCGCCGCGCGAAGCAGCTCACGTTCATGGACT
Source organism: uncultured delta proteobacterium (assembly GCA_963716895.1). Classification (GTDB taxonomy): domain Bacteria; phylum Myxococcota_A; class UBA9160; order UBA9160; family UBA6930; genus JBFIYM01. Next base: position 242,598 of record CAVQUJ010000005.1, on the reverse strand, counting down.
ACCGCCGTCGCACCGGCCGCGGTGGTCCGCGGCCCGGCGCCGGCCGACCTCGCGGCCCGCGACCCCGCGTATTGCACCGCGAGCGTGAGGCCGTCCCGGTGCACTGCCCGGTGCACGTGACCCTCCGCGTGAAGGCGAACCTCCCTTCGCTCCGCGACGGGAGGTTTGTTCGCGAGTGGCGGCGTTCGCTCGCCGAAGCGAGCGAGCGCGGCAGCTTCCGCGTCGCCCACTACTCGCTGCAGAGTGATCATGCCCACCTGATCGTCGAGGCGCATGGCAAGGAGGCGCTCGGGTGCGGGATGAAGAGCATCGCAGCGCGTCTCGCACGCGCTCTGAACCGCGCCGCCGCGCGCAGCGGCCCGGTGCTCGACGGCCGCTACCACCACCGCAGTCTGCGAACGCCGCGCGAGGTGCGCCGCGCGCTGGCGTACGTCCTGCTGAATGCCCGCCGACACCTGGCCAAGCGGCGTCACCTGCCGCGCGCGGCCACTTCCCATCTCGATGGCGCAAGCTCCGCGCGCTGGTTCGACGGCTGGCGACCCGGGATCGTCGACGGCTTGGAGGAGGCAGGGGCCCCGCGCGAGGTCGCTCGACCGCGCACCTGGCTGCTGCGCACCGGGTGGAGACGGCACGGCCTCGTAGACCCGACCGAAGTACCCGGCGTGAGTGCTGCGCCTTCAGTCCCGTAGCAAATCTCACGCCTTCCGCGGTCCGTCGTGTCAGCGGCGACCGCACGAACCGGGTGCGCAGCGGCTCGACCCATTCCTCCAAAGCCCTCCGAGCCGAGCGACTACGCCTTCGCCGGCACGAGCTCGAGGCGCGTGAGCCCGCGCACGAGGAACGAATCGACCCTGCGGCGCTCCGGATCGGCGCGCACCAGGCGCGGCAGCTCCGGGACGAGCGCGGTCAGCGCGGCGTTGGCCTCGAGACGGGCGAGCGCGGCGCCGAGACAGAAGTGCGCGCCCAGGCCGAATGCGAGATGCCCGGTCGCGTCGCGCAGCACGTCGAAGCGATCGCCGTCCGGGAAGCGGCTCGCGTCGCGGTTCGCGGCGCCGATCAACGGCGCCACGACGCCGCCGGCGGGGATGCGGACGCCCCGGATCTCGACGTCGCGCTTCGCGGTGCGGAACAGCATCTGGATGGGAGGATCGAAGCGCAGCGTCTCCTCGACGAGCTGAGGGATCAGCGACGGGTTCTCGATCACGAGCTCGAGCTGCTCCGGATGGTCGAGCAGCGCCTGCACCGCGCTCCCGATCAGGTTGGTGGTGGTCTCGTTCCCCGCCACCAGCAGCACGAGCACGAACTGGAACACCTCGAGGTCGTCCAGCGTCGCCTCGCCTGCCTGCCCCGCGACGATCACGCTCACGAGGTCGTCGCCCGGCCGGCGCCTGCGCTCGGCGACGACGTCGCGGAGGAAGCGGTACAGCTCGCTCAGCGTCCGCAGGAAGCCGCGGTCCATGCCACGCGCGCGCCCCGAGCCGGTGGAGGTCGAGATCACCGTGTCGCTCCAGCGCTTGAAGTCGAGCTGACGCGCGGGCGGGACACCGAGCAGCTCCGCGATGATGGTGACGGGTAGCGGGATCGCGAGATCGCGCACCACGTCGAAGACCCCGCCGCCCGACAGCTTCGCCACGGAGGCGGTCGCGAGCTCGCGCGCGCGGCCCTCCCAGACCCGGATGCGCCGCGGCGTGAAGCCGCGGCTCACCACCGCGCGCATCGCGTCGTGACGCGGCGGATCCGAGGTGATCAGGTTCGGGGTGCGCTGGAGCTGGAACGGATTGATGCGGGTCTTCGCCAGGAACTCCGCGACGGCGAACAATCGGCTCCACAGCGACCCGCCCGCGCTCGAGTTGCCGAGCACCGTCAGCATCGCCTCCGAGGAGAAGTCCTCGTGGTTCCGGAGGACGAACGCGGCGTCCTCGTAGCGCGACAGGCAGAAGCAGCGCGCCTCGGGCGCCCAGTGCACGGGCTCGCATTCGCGAAGCGCGCGATACGTCGGGTAGGGATCGGCCTGCCAGCGGCTCCCGAAGGGCTCGTATTCGACGCGCACGCCGCCCGCATCGGCGTCCGCCGGCCCGCGGTTGAGGGCGCTCAAGCTCGCGCGCCGGCGACCCGAAGCCTTCGAGTCGGGGGGGTGCACGATGCTGGTCTTCGCGGGACTCATCGGGTCGAGCTTCATTCTGGTGAGCCTGGTGGTGGGCGGACGCCTGCTGCTGCTCGGGCTCCGCTCGGGCCGGACCCCCGAGCTCGCCGTGGGCTTCGGGCTCTTCGCCATGGGCGGCTTCGGCTGTCCTTTGATGCTGGTCGCCCAGCAGGCCGGCACGCTCGGCGACGGCACGCGCGGGGGCTTCGCGCTGGTGGCGACCGCCGTGCTGGCGCTCGGCGAGGTGTCCCTCGCCGTCTTCACGCAGCAGGTGTTCCGCCCGAAACAGGGCTGGGCGCGCGCCGTGGTCGGGGCTTTCGCGCTGGCGTTCGCGGTGTGCGTGGTCGGCCAGGCCGTCCAGCCGGGCTATGCGGCGATCGCGCGCGGCGAAGCGCTGCAGTGGCTGTCCTATCGCCTCCTCACCACGGCCGTCCTCTTGTGGAGCGGCGTCGAGTCACTCCACTATGCGCGCGTCTCGGCGCGACGGCAGCGCATCGGTCTCTCCGACCGGGCCACCACGAACCGCTTCCTGCTCTGGGCGTGGTCCGCCCTCACCTGCACGGTGTTGAGCTTCGTCACCAGCGTCGTCGACCCGAAGCTCTCCCAGTCGCTGGTCGGCGTGATCCTGGCCGCGCCCGTTTCGTTGGCGGCGTCGGTGTCCCTCTGGTTCGCCTTCCTGCCGCCCCGCTTCTATATCCGCTGGCTGTCCCAGCAGCCGGCCTGAGGCATCGCGATGTCGGCATCGATCTTCGACTCCGTGTGCGACGAGCTGGAGCGGACGACGGGTATGGAGCGGCTGGTGATGCGCGGCACCGTGCGGTTGGCCCTGCGCAGCGTGGGGCTCGATCCAGCGACTCTCACCAAGGCGCAGTTCGAGCTCGTCGCGAAGCAAGTGCTGCCGGAGGAGCTCTCGAAGCGCGGCGTCGCCAACGGGGCGAGCGTCTGCGCGGGCGTCCTCGGGCGCATCGCGGGCGCGCACGCCGCGAGCGCGGAAGGTCCGGAGTCTCCGGACGACATCTTCCGCCGGCTCGGGGCCCGCTAACAGCTATCCCCGCCGCCCCATCGCCCGCGCGAGTGCCGGGCGCTCGCCGCAGCGCTTCAGCCAGCCGGCCACGTTCGGTGTCGCCTCGAACTTCACCCGGCCGAGGGTCGGCGCCCAGCCGAGCACCGCGTGCACGTTCAGGTCCGCGACGCTGAAGCTCTCGCCGAGCAGATACTGCCGGCCGCGCAGTGCGCCCTCGAGTACGCCCACCGGCTTCGCGAGCGCCTCCTCGCCGGCCTTCGCCTCGGCCTCGTTGCGCTGCGGCTCGGGCAGGAAGGCGCGGTTCATCAGCACCCGCATCACCGGCGGCTCCGCCTCGGTCATCGCCCAGATCGACCACTGGATCGCGCGCGACTGGTCGTCTTGCGACTTCGGCCAGAGGCCCTTGCCGCCGTCGTACTTCCGAGCGAGGTGGAGGTTGATGGCGAGCGACTCGAACAGGATCAGCCCGTCGTCGTCGAGCGCGGGGACGCGGCCGTTCGGGTTGATCCTCAGGTAGTCGGGCTTCTGCGCGTCGCCGACGAAGCTCACCGGCACGTTCTCGTACGGCACGCCGAGCTCCTCGAGCATCCAGAGGCAGCGAGACGTCCGCGACTGCGGGATTCCGTAGAGCTTGATGGCCATGATTCCTCCGAGGGCGCGACCGGGGCAGGGTATCATGCGCGAGCGCGCACAGGAGGAAGCCATGGCCGAGCCGATTCGCCGTTCCACCGACGCCGAGCTGCGTCGCATCAAGCCCTTCATGAAGCTGATGTCGGTCGCGAACACCTGGGTGTTCCGGGTGTCGGGCGGTCGCATCGGCGCGAAGTTCAGGGGCGGCGCGCCGGTGGGGCTGCTCACGACGACGGGCCGCAAGAGCGGCGCCCAGCGCACCACGCCGCTCATCTACCTGGCGGACGGCGAGCGCATCGTGCTGGTGGCCTCTCAGGGCGGCATGCCGCGGAACCCGCTCTGGTACGACAACCTGGCCGCGAAGCCGGATGTCGCGTTCCAGACGCCGAAGGGCGAGCGCCGCTATCGCGCACGCACCGCGAACGCCGCGGAGAAGACCGCGCTCTGGCCGCGCCTCGTCGCGATCTACCGCGACTACGACGACTATCAGAAGCGCACCGACCGCGAGATCCCGGTGGTGGTGCTCGAGCCGGTCTCGAAGGCCTAGGAAGAGGTCCGTCCCCTTCTGAGGCCGCGGTCGAAGCGCCGGATCGGCGCGAAGGCGACGAGCGCGAGGAGGATCTTGAAGCCGCCGGCCACGCCGAAGGCGGCGGCGTAGCCGGCCTCCCAGCCCTCGACGGCGGCCACGCTCTGGCTCACGAAGCCGCCGGTGAGCGGCCCCACGATGAAGCCGAGGCTGCCCGCGGCGTTGAAGGCGCCCAGCGAGGTGGTGCGCACCGACTCGGGGGTGGCGTCGGCCGTGAACAGCATCGACGGCACGAACATCACCGCCGCCGCCGCGCCCGTCGCGAGCATCACCCCCACGAGCGCGCCCGCCGGCCAGAAGCCGAGGCTCGCCACCAGGCAGCCGTAGACGAAGCTGCCGCCGCACAGCACGAACGCGCGCGAGGTCCGCTGCGAGAGGATCCCGAACGGGAACGAGAGCGCGGCGAAGGGCAGCATGAACACCGCGATCAGGAGGCCGATCCGCGCCGGCGGCAGCGCGTGGACGTTGCGCAGCATCAGCGGGAACGTGGACGTGAAGAAGCCCACGGTGAAGCGGTCGGCGAACGCGAACAGGAGCGGGATCGCCACGATCGGGCTCGCGCGCACCAGACGCGCGATCTCGCCGAGGCCGGGCCGCTCGCGCTCGCGGCCCTCCGTCTCGCGGAGCAGCAGCAGCGCGAGCAGGGCGGCGAGCGCGACCACCGCCGCGCCGAGGTAGAGCGGCACCAGCGGATCCGGATGCCCGAGCCGCCCGCCGAGCGGCGCTCCGCTCGCGACGCCGAGCAGCAGACCCGAGCCCGTCGCGCCCATCACGAGGCCGCGCTGCGCCTCCGGCCGCGCGCCCGCGGCGAGGCCGAGCAGCAGCGACAGCGCGAAGATGTGCGCCGCGCCCTCGACGAAGCGGATCGCGAGGAACACGGGGAACGGGACGTCGCGCGTGAGCCCGAGGAAGCAGAGGGCATCGAGCAGCAGCGCCGCGGCGATCCAGCGGGGCCGCCGGCCGAAGCGATCGGCGAGCGCGCCCGCCAGCGGCGCCGCCAGCACGGCGCCGATCATGTTGATCGACATGAACAGCGAGGTGAGCAGCTCCGACACACCGAAGCGCTCGGCCACGAGCTCGCGCAACACCGGCACCGGCAGCGTGACGGGGAGCAGCATGAGCAGCGCCATCAGCGCGAGCACCGCGATGCGCCAGGTGGGATACACGCGCGGGGGCTCCTCGGCTTCGGCTAGCGCAAGCGGCGCGGCTTCGCGCCGCGCGCAGTGAGCCCACGCGAGGCTTTGCCTCGCGGGAGGCGAACGGAGTCACGACAGCTGGGTGCGGCGCCCCGCAATGCCACCCGCTTCCGCATCTTGGGTCGGTCTCCTAGAGTGGGCGAGGCCGCGAGGGTATGCGCACGCTCCCGCGCGGTCGACGCCCCGCCCGGAGTCGCATGAGCTCGCCGTCCGCGCCCTCGCCCCTCATGAGCCTGCTGCGAGATCTCGGTGGCCTGTCGGCGCTGATCCTGGTCGCGCTCGCGCTGCTCGTGCTCTCGATCTGGCTCGAGAGCCCGCCCGGCCACTCGCTGGGCCCGCACGAATGGCTGGCTTCGCTCGACGCGGATCGTGCCGCGAACCTGCTCGGCGTGGCCGCGCAGCTGGTCGCGGGCGTGCTCGCGATCGTGATCACGGTGGCCGCGATCGTGGTCGAGCTGGCCGCCAACCGGTACACGAGCCGCATCACGCAGCTGTTCGTGCGCGAGCCGGTGAACTTCCTGCTGATGGGGCTCTACGTCGTCACCACGCTGCTCTGCCTCTGGCTCTCCGCCGTGCCCGCGCTCGACGCCGACGCGCCCTCGCGGGTGCCGCGCGCGGGACTCGTGATCGGGCTCGCGCTGGTGAGCGTGTGCCTGGCCGCGCTGCTGCCCTACTTCGGCTTCCTGTTCCGCTTTCTCGAGCCCACCAACGTGATCAGCCGCATCCGCGGCCTCGCGGTGGAGAGCATCCAGCGCGCGCACACGCGCAGCGTGCCCGACACGCAGCGCGACCGTGATCGAAGCCATCGAAGAGCTCGAGGACGTGGCGCGCAGCGCGCGCGAGCACAGCGACCGCAGCATCTCGATGGCGGCGATCAGCGCGCTCGCGGGCCTGCTGCGCGAGTACGCGCCGCTGCGCGGCGAGCTGCCGGCGAGCTGGTTCGAAGTCGAGGGCCCGCTGGCCGCACGACCCGGACTTCGTCTCGATGGCGCCGGTCTCGGTGGCCGAGATCCGCGAGCAGCGCATCTGGCTCGAGACGAAGGTGCTGCGCCAGTACCTCGCGCTGTTCGGCGAGAGCCTCGGCGACGCGCGCGACGTCGCGAACCTGATCGCGCTCGAGACGCGCCAGCTCGGCGTCGAGGCCATCGGCTTCCACCCCGCCCTGCTCACGCTCGTGATCCGCTTCTTCAACAGCTACCTGCGCGCGGCCGTGAACGCGCACGACCTGCGCACGGCCTACTACGTGCTCGACCAGTACCGCTTGCTCGGCGAGGCGGCGCTCGCCGCGGGCGACCGAGAACGGACCCTCGAGATCGCCGGCCACCTCCGCTTCTACGGGCATGCTCGCGTACGAGATGGAGCAGCCGTTCCTGCTCGAGGCCGTCGCCTACGACCTCGCGCGCCTCGTCGAGCACGCCGTCGAGAGACAGCGGCCGGAGGCCGGCGCGCTGCTCGATCTGTTCCTCCAGGTGGACCGTGAGCCCGAATCGCCCGAGCAGGAGGAGCGCCTGCGCGGCGTGCGGCGCGCGCAGGTGCAGCTCGCGACGTTCTTCCTCGCGCGCGGCGACGAGCCGAGGGCGCGGCGCATCTTCGAGGACATGAAGGACGAGCGGCGGGAGCGGCTGGTCGCCGTGCGCGACGAGCTGGTGGCGGAGGAGCGCGCGCAGTACTGGGAGTTCACCGACCGCGGCGTGAACTTCTCGTACCTGCCGCCCGAGCGACGCGCTCACCTGGCGCAGTTCTTCTCCTGGTTCGGCGGCTCGCTCGCGCTGCTGCTCGTCGCGTTCGGGCTCGGCTGCGGCAAGCCCGCGCTCGACCTGTCGGGGCCGGTCGCCGACTGGCCCGCCTACGGGGCGGACGCCGGCGGCCGGCGTTGGTCGCCGCTGACGCAGATCACGCCCGAGAACGTGGGCGCACTGAAGGTCGCGTGGATCCACCGCTCGGGCGACGTGCTCGACGGCACGCACTCGCTCGGCAAGAGCTCGCTCCAGGTCACGCCGATCCTGGTCGACGGCTGGCTCTTCGCCTGCACGCCGCGCGGCCGGGTGTTCGCGCTCGACCCGGAGACGGGCCGCGAGCGCTGGCGCTACGACCCGGGTGTGGACGTCTCGAACTTCTACATCGTGAACTGCCGCGGCGTCTCGGCTGGCGCGACGAAGAGGCGCCGCTCGGCGCGCAGTGCCGGCGTCGGATCTTCGTCGGCACGCTCGACGCGCGGCTGATCGCGCTCGATGCCGCGAGCGGCCGGCCGTGCGCGGACTTCGGCAGCGGCGGCAGCGTCGACCTCGGCGAGGGGATCGGCGACCGCGCGCCCGGCGAGTACGGCGTCACCTCGCCGCCCGCGGTGATCGACGACCTCGTCGTCGTCGGCTCGATGGTGCTCGACAACCGCCGCACCGACGCGCCCGGCGGCGTGGTGCGCGCCTTCGACGCGCGCACGGGCGCGCTGGTCTGGGCGTGGGACCCGGTTCCTGGACGCCGCGACGGACGACGAGCGGGCCGCAGGCGGATGCGGGCGGCGTGCTGCGACCGCGCGGCACCACGAACGCCTGGGCGCCGCTCTCGGTGGACGAGGCGCGCGGCCTCGTGTTCGTGCCGACGGGCAACACCTCGCCCGACTACTACGGCGGGCAGCGAAACGGCCTCGATCTCTACTCGAGCTCGGTGGTCGCGCTCGACGCACATACCGGCGACGTGCGCTGGCACTTCCAGACCGTGCACCACGACGTCTGGGACTACGACGTGCCCGCGCAGCCGACGCTGTTCGACTGGCCCGGGCCGAACGGGTCCGTGCCGGCGGTCGCGCAGGCCACGAAGCTCGGCCATCTCTTCGTGCTCGCGCGCGAGACGGGCGCGCCGCTGTTTCCCGGTCGAGGAGCGGCCGGTGCCGCAGGCCGGAGCCGTGCCAGGCGAGACGCTCTCGCCGACGCAGCCGTTCCCCGTGCTGCCGGCGCCGCTGCATCCCGAGACGCTCTCGGCCGACGAGGCCTTCGGCTTCACGCCGTGGGATCGCGCGAAGTGCCGCGAGGAGATCGCGGCGCTGCGCTCGGACGGCATCTTCACGCCGCCGAGCGCGCAGGGCTCGATCCAGTACCCGGGCATGATCGGCGGCAGCAACTGGGGCGGCGTCGCGGTCGATCCCGAGCGCGGGCTGCTGCTCGTGAACACGCAGCGCATCGCGACGCGCATCCGGCTGCTCACGCGCGACGAGCTGCGCGCGAAGTACGGCGACACGCCGCCGGCCTACGGGGTCGAGCCGCAGGAGGGCACGCCCGTACGCGCTCGAGCGCGCGCCGCTGCTCTCGCCGTTCGGCGCGCCGTGCAACCCACCGCCGTGGGGCACGCTCGCGGCGATCGATCTCGCGACCGGCGCGCTCGCGCTGGGAGGTGCCGCTCGGCACCACGCGCGACCTCGCGCCCTGGCCGCTCTGGCTGCACACGGGGACGCCGAACCTGGGTGGACCGCTCGTCACCGCGAGCGGGCTCGTCTTCATCGGCGCCACGACGGACTTCTTCCTGCGCGCCTTCGACGAGGCGACCGGCCGCGAGCTCTGGAAGGGCCGCCTGCCGACGGCCGGCCACGCCACGCCGATGACCTACCGCCTGCGGCCCGACGGGAAGCAGTACGTGGTGATCGCCGCCGGCGGCCACGGCATCCTCGGCAGCCCGCCCGGCGACGCCCTCGTCGCGTTCTCGCTACCCGACTAGCTTCGCCACGTACTCCGACGGCGGCGGGAGGTCGAGGAGCTTCGCGGTGAGCTTCGTGACCGTGTTCTCGATCTCCATCGCGCGGCTCTGCTCCTTCGTCATCAGGCCGTAGTGCAGGAGCTGCTGCGCGATGCGCATCATCACCGCCGCGAAGCGGAAGCCCGCGAACACCTGGTAGTAGTGCAGGTGCTTCACGCGGTGGCCGGTGCGGCTCTCGTAGTACGCCATGCACTCGTCGTAGCTCGGGAAGCCCGGGACGCGCGGCGCTTCGAGGCCCTCGCTGTGATGGCGGTCGAGGAAGACGGCCCAGCCGATGTCCTTCTCGGGGCTGCCGCACGTCACCATCTCCCAGTCGAGCACGGCGGCGAGCTCGGTGCCCGAGAAGATGATGTTGCCGATGCGTGCGTCGCCCCACACCAGGCCCTCGGGCTCGCCCGTCGGCTTGTGCTTCTGGAGCCAGCTCCACGCGGCCTCCGCGATCGGCTGCTCGCGCCCCGCGCCCGCCCACGACAGGTAGCGCTCGTAGTACGCGAGCTCCTGCTCGAGGCCGTTCGCGCCGAGCTCGGGCCGGCGCAGGAAGCCGAAGCCCGTGGCGTCGAGGTCGAGCTGGTGGATGCGCGCCATCGCCTCGAAGCCGCCGAGGAAGATCGCGCGCTGCTCGGCCGGCGGGACCTCGAGCAGCCAGCCGCCGACGGTGTACGGCGGCTGGTCCGTCGGCACGCGCCCCTCGACCTTCGCCATCACGTAGAACGGCGCGCCGAAGATCGAGCTGTCCTCGCTCTCGAGCCAGAGCACGCGCGGCACCGGCACGTCGGTCTTCGCGAGGAGCTGCATGGTGCGGAACTGGAGCCCCATGTCGTACTCGGGGAAGACCTGGTAGCCGATCGGCTGGATGCGCACGACGAGCGACTCGCGGCGCTGCTTGCCGTTCTCCGTCCATGCGGCCGAGCAGAGCAGCGTCTCGTTGGAGAAGCCCGAGCTGGTGCGGCGCGACGAGCGGCGTCAGCGTGAGATCGCGCGCGCCTCCGAGCTGACGGCGCAGCCAGGCCTCGAACTTGGGGGCGTCCTGCTCGAGGTTGCGCTGCCAGGGCGTGGGCATGTCTCTCCTCCGCGCGAAGGCGGGCAACGTAGCGCGGCCGCGGCGAGCCACACGGCGGCGAGCCACGCCGAGCCGCGCGCCTCCGGACGGAACGGGAGCGCCGCCAGCCGCACGAGCCCGAAACCGGCCAGCGCAAGGACCGCGCCGCGCTCGCGAGGCACGACGCGCAGCGCCGCGCCCACCGCTGCGAAGCCCAGCGCTTCGCCGCCAGCCGCGGCGCAGCAGCCCGCCGCGACGCAGCCGAGCTTCGCGACCGCGCACGCGAGCGGCAACGCGGGCAGCGCGGCGTCGAGGAACGAGGCCCGCCGCGGCGCGCGAAGCGGCGCCGCGAGGAGGATCCCGGCCGGCGCGAACAGCAGGCCGCCCATGCGGGCGAGCGCGGCGCCGAGTGCGAGCCCGACCACGAAGCGCGCCGCCTCGCGCGCGGCGGGCGGCGCGCCGCGAAAGCCGAGCAGCGCGACCCAGAACGCCCCGCAGAGCGCCGCCGTGTAGAGCTGCTCGCCCGTCACGCCCGCGCCCGGCTGCGCGCGGTCTGGAGGACGTGCAGCGCGGACCAGAACAGGTACACGCCGGGCGAGAACGCCACCGCGCGGAGCCGAGCGGTGCCCTCTGGCGCGAGCCAGAGCGCACCGCAGAGGAACGCGGGCGCTGCGTGCAGCGCGACGAGCGGCCCGAGTCGCGCGCCGCGCACGAGGCGGAGCGCGAGCCACGCCACGAGGTGATACAGGGTGACGGCGCTGAACACGTCGCCGAAGCGGCCCGCGTCCGGCAGCGCCCAGCCCGCGAGAGCGAGCACGAGCGCGGCGCCCGCGAGCGGCAACGCGTGGCGGAATGCGATCGGCGAGAGCGCGCCGCCCGCGCGCAGCGCGCGCGCCAGCGCTACGTCGTTCTCGCAGATGTGCCAGACCGAGAGCGCCACGAGCCCGAGCGCGAGCGGCGGCCACGCTGCGACCGCCTTCGTGTAGAGGGCGAACGCCGTCGCGACTGCGACGCCCCACGCCGCCATGCCGAGCGCGCCCCGCGCCGCGATCCGGCGCCATGCCGGCAGCGCCGCGCCGATCAGGTGCCCGTAGCCGAGCGTGATCACCAACGCGTACTGCGCGGAGGCCCGCGGCTCGGGCTCGCGCCACGCGGCATGCGTGGCGGCCAGGAAGGCGCCGGTGGCCAGCGCCGCGACGAGACGCGGCTGCAGAAGAGCCTGCATGGCGCGGAGCGCTGCAACCGCCGTGCCTCAGCGCGGGCGCGCACGGCGGGGCGCGGGCGGCGCCGCGTGGACGCGGGTGCTCACGAGCGCCAACGCCAGGAGTACACCCCCCGCGAGCGCGGCCCACTCCGGCGGCAGCGCCCAGCGCCGCGGCGGCAGCCCACAGACGAGCGCCCCCGCGTTCAGCCCCGCGTGCGCCGCGACGCAGAGGCCGACGCGACCGCTCGCGAGGAACACGCCGCCGAGCGCGAGGCCGACGGCGAACGTCGTGAGCACGCTCCACACCCCGAGGTGCGGCGCTGCGAACGCCGCGCTGCTCAGCACGAGCGCGAGCGGCGCGCCGAGGCGCGCCCGCAGGGCGGGCAGCAGGCGCTCGCGGTAGAGCCACTCCTCGAAGAGCGGCGCGAGCGCGACGTCCGCGACCCACGTGGCAGGCGGCGCGAGCGCGACGTCCGCGAGCCAAGCGGCAGGCGGCGCGACCGGCGCGGGACGCGCGAGTCCGAGCGCGTCACCGCACGCCACGACGAGCGCGAGCCAGGCTGGCAGCGCGACGAAGCCGGATGCGCCGGCGAGCAGATCCGCGAGCGGCGCCGGCCGCGCGCTCGAATGCGGTCGCGTCCACCAGAGCAGCGCGACGCAGGCGAGATAGGCAACGACGACCGGCGCACGCAGCGCGGCCCCGAGCAGCAGCAGGCACCACACGCTCGCGAGCAACGGCCCGGCCATGCCGGGCGTCGAGCAAGAATCAGGCCGGCTCGCCCTTCCCGCCGGCCGGCTTCCTGCCGCCCGCCACCTGCGTCGCGAGCGCGATCATGCTCGCCACGTCGGAGAGGCTCGCGGGCACGACCAGCGTGTTGCCGGCCTTCGCGAGGTTGCCGAACTGACCGATGTATTCCTCCGCCACGCGGAGCTGCATCGCCTTCTCGCCACCTTCCTGCGAGAGCGCCCGCGCGATGCGCTCGAGGCCGGCGGCGGTCGCGTTCGCCACCGCCAGGATCGCCTCGGCCTCGCCCTGCGCCTCGTTGATCTGCTGCTGGCGCGAAGCCTCCGACTCCTTGATCACGCGCTGCTTCTCGCCTTCGGCCTGGTTGATCTTCGCGTCGCGCTCGCCTTCGCTCGTGAGCACCACCGCGCGCTTCTCGCGCTCGGCGCGCATCTGCTTCTCCATCGCGGTGAGCACGTCGGTGGGCGGCGTGATGTTGCGGATCTCGTAGCGCAGCACCTTCACGCCCCACGGCTGCGTGGCCTTGTCGAGCTCGGTCACCACGTTCGCATTGATGGCGCCGCGCTCCTCGAAGGTGCGGTCGAGCTCGATCTTGCCGATCTCGCTGCGCAGCGTCGTCTGCACCAGCTGCGAGATCGCGAAGGCGAAGTCCGAGATGCCGTACGACGCCCGCTCCGGCTCGAGCGTCTGCATGTAGAGGATCCCATCGACCGAGACCTGCACGTTGTCCTTGGTGATGCAGACCTGCTCGGGCACGTCGAGCGCCATCTCCTTCAGGTTGTGCTTGTAGGCAACGCGCTCCACGAAGGGCACGAGGATGTGGAAGCCCGCGCGCAGCGTCCGGCTGTACTTGCCGAGCGTCTCGATCACGTACGCGCTCTGCTGCGGCACGATCACCGCCGTGCGCGCGATCACGAATACGACGAGCACGACCACGGCGAGCACGGCAATCAGAACGGAAGCGTCCAATGGGTCTCCTTACGATCGATGTCTGGCTGAGTAGCGCAGTCCGAGCACTGCGCGTGGCGCGTTGCGCCGCTTGCGCTCTTCAGTCAGCGCGACGCACGTGGAGCACCAGGCCCTCCGAGCGCTCGACGCGGATGCGGGCGCCGGCCGCGATCGGGTCGACGCCCACGTTGTGCGCCGTCCAGGTGGTGCCGCGCAGCTCGGCGCTGCCGCGTCCGCCCGGCGCGAGCGTCTCCTTCGCCACGCCCGTCTCGCCCGCGAGCGAGTCTTCGGCGATGCCGCCGCCGGCGGGGCGCAGCGTCGCATACAGGCGCCTGCGGAAGCCGAACAAGAGGAGCACGGAGAGCGCCCCGAACGCGAGCCACTGGAGCCAGGCCGCGGTGACGCCGGAGGCGGCCGCGAAGCCCACCGCGATCGCCGCGGCGCCGAGGAACACCAGGTAGAACTGCGCGTCGATCAGGAACAGCTCAGCTGCGAGCAGCGCGGCGCCGAGCACGACCCAGGTCCACCACGCCACTAGCGCGCGCCCCCATCCGGGCCGCCCGAAGCGAAGAACACGAGCAGCGTGATGTCCTCGTCGATCTCGAAGAAGCTGTGCTCGGAGGTCGCGTTCACGTAGAGCAGCGTGCCGCGCTTCACCTCGTGCTCCTTGCCGTCCACACGCACGCGCCCGCGGCCGCGGATCACGAGATAGACCTCGTCTTCGTCGTGCGGGCCTTGCAGGTCCTTCGCGCCGACGGGCAGCGTGTAGATGCCGCACGAGAGCGCGGGCACGCGCAGGAACTCCCGATACGGGCGGCCCGAGCCGAGCTGCTTCGCGATCTCGTCTTCCAGCTCGAAGGCGTGCCAAACGTCGCTCATGCCTGCTCTCCCTAGTACCCGATCCCGAGCCGGCGCTCTTCCCAGCTGCCGGTGGAGGACCGGAAGATGAGGATGCGTTGGCTCGTGGTGAGGGTGGCGATGTCGCCGGTGGCGACGAGCGAGGTCTTCGCCTCGTCGAGGTCGAGCGGCACCTCGAAGAAGCCGCCGCGGAACGGCGACAGGCCGAGCGCGCGGCGCCGGGTCGTCACCACCGCCACGCTGTCCGCCACCGCCGTGCGTTCGACGCGCTCGCGCGGGCCGAGCCTCGACTCCACCAGGTTGCCGCTGCCCCCGTCGAGGCCGAGCACGCGCAGGTTGGTCACGAACAGGATCACGCGGTCGCCGATCGAGGCGGGCGCCGCGAGCGTCTCGCCGCGCCCGAAGCGCGTCTCCTGGAAGGACCCGGCTCGCGCGGCGATGGCGAGGATGCGGCGGTCCGTCACCGCGAAGGCCACCCGGCCGTCCACGCCGTGCGTCTGCACCTGCTCGCCGAGCTCGAGCGCCTCCTCGCGCTCGCCGCCCGTCTCGTCGATCACGAGCACGCTGCGGGGCTGCACCAGCAGCTGAAGCCGGGTCTCGAGCGGGAAGGCGCCGGTGTCCGGGTCGGCGACGGCGGCCGTGGCCAGCGCGAGCGCGAGGAGCAGAGGCGGCCAGCCGCGGCGGAGCATGGGGCGAGCTTACCACTTGCCTGCGCTCGCCTTCGGCTCGCTGCGCCCGGCTCCGCCGGACTCGCCGTCATTCGAGCGCGCAGCGCACGCTGCGGACGACGCCCTCCTTCTGCGAGATCCGGCACTCGGTGCCGACCGCGCCCACGCGCAGCACGCTCTCGGCGCACACCCCCGCCGCACCTTCCGCGCTCGGCATGCCGGGCGCCGGCGGCTCGCCGAACGCCAGGTCGAGCTGGAGGAAGCGCACCGGCGCCACGATGCCTTGCGCGAGGGGGATGCCCTTGCCGCCGAGGCTGTAGAGCACGGCGCCGCCCAAAGCGCGGCCGTCGGTGATGCGCAGAGACGACAGCCCCTGCGCCGAGCCCGCCATGCAGAGCGGGGGCAAGGCGCCCGAGCGGTTCGCGTAGGCGAAGCTCGCGCCCTTCACGGTCCAGCCGTCGCCGCTGCCGCACGGCAGGCCCGCGGCGGCCCCTGGCACGAAGACGTCGACCAGGGCGCCGTTCCCATCCGCGAGCCGCACCTGCACGCCGCTCGCGCTCGGGTCGAGCGGGCCCACCACGCCGGCGGGATTGAAGGAGCCGCTCGCGCGCAGTGAGCCGAGCAGGCCCTTGGCGGAGAGCTGGAGCACGGCGCCCGCCGGGTTCTGGTCGGGCGGCGTCGTGGGCGGCTCCTGCCAATCCACACGTGTGCAGACCGAGCAGGCGTCGCCGTCGCCGTCGTCGTCCGCGTCCTCCTGCGCGGGGTTCGGCACCTCGGCGCAGTTGTCGCAGTCGAGGCCCAGGAAGTCGAGGTCGTCGTCCACGCTCGGCGCGAGCGGCGCCGGGTCCACGTCGTCCGCGCAGCCGTCGTCGTCGTCGTCGTCGTCCCCGAGGTCGCAGGCGGAGTCGCCATCCGAGTCGAGGCCGTCGTTCAGGAAATCGAACTCGCCGCTCGCGCAGTCGTTGCAGCCGTCGGCGTCCAAGTCGATGCACACGCCGACGTCGAAGTCGTCGAGGTCCTCGTCGTCCCCGAAGCCGTCGTCGTCGTCGTCCTGGTCGCAGAGGTTGGCGACGCCGTCGCCGTCGAAATCGGGACCGCTGTTGTTGCAGGTGGTGAGCTCGAGGGTGTACGAGCCCGCGCCCACCGACGGATCGAAATCGGACGCCACCGAGAGCGCCGCCACGACGTACTTCCCGGTGGTGGGGATCAGGACGCCCTGGAGGAGTGCATCGAGCCCTGCGGTGCCGCCGCCCGAATCGTCGTCGGTCTCGAGCACCTCGAACGGCTCGCGCGTCACCACGGCGACGAAGGGATCGATGGTGCCGCCGGTCCCCGTCATCGCGACGCGCACGCGCTGACCGGCGGTGGCCTGGAACTGGAACCAGTCGATCTCGTTGACGGGATCGACGATCGAGCCCGCCACCGGGCCGCCGCCGATCGAGATGTCGTCGGCGCCGGGCGTGGCCGTGGCGGTGAGCGTGTACGTGCTCCCGCCGGCCGTGAGGGCGTCGAAGACGTACACGAGCCAGGTGTCGGCGTCGTGGATGGAGGGAAGCGTGCCGGCGTTCACGTTCACGGTCTCGGAGCTGCCCGGGCCGAACGACTGGAGAAGCGGCGTCGTCTCGTCGAAGTCGATCGGCACCACGACCAGGTCGACGTCGCCGGTGCCGGTGGTCTGGAAGCGGAGCTGCGCGGAGGGCGGCAGCTCGGAGAAGATCCAGACCTGGTAGTCGTCGGCGGGGATCGCACCCATCTCCGGCATGCCTTCTACGATCTCGCCCTGGAACGTGGCCGGCAGGTCGGTGTCGTCGAAGCCGCGCGCGTGGAACACCGCCTGGAGCAGCGCCTGGTTCGCGCCGCCGTTCAGCGCGGCGTCGCCGTCGAGGAAGGCCTCGCGGTAGTCGGTCTCTTCCGGCTCGGGCGGCAGGAAGGGCAGTGAGGCGACGAGCAGGTCCATGAAGGGGCCCGCGCCGAGCTCGTCGACGAGGTCGGCGTTCGCGCCGGCGTAGACGAGGCCGGTCACGTGCGGATCCGGATCGAAGGCGCTGGGGAAGCGCGCGTTCCCGATCGTCCGAAGCGCCTTGGCGCCGGGCACGACCGAGTTGCCGACGCGCGTGTCGCCGCCGATGAGCAGCGAGAACGTGTCCGCCACGCCCTCGTGCATCGCGAGGACCGGATCGAAATTCGTGGTCACGAGCGGCTCGGCGAGGATCTCGAACACGTGGTGGCCGAACTCGTGGGCCGGCACGTCCACGTCGGTGCCGAGGTTCCGGAGCACGGTGCCGTCGCCGTCACCGAAGCCGAAGGCCGGGATCGACGGCAGGTAGTAGGCGTTGTTGAGCGGGCCGGCGGTGAACGGGTCGATGATGCCCGTGAAGGCGGGCACGGGCGGGGTGGTCGGAAAGCCGTGCAGCTCGGCGAGGAGCCCGGCCTCGGTGAGACCCCGGTAGACCGACGCCTGCCGGAAGCGCGGGTCTGCGGTCGGAAACTCGAAGAAGAGATCGGGCCGGAAGGCCTCGGTCGCCACCTCGTCGAACACGGCCGCGATGCGGCCGGTGAGGCGGCCGCTCCCGTCGAGCTCGCGCAGCGGCTGTGCGCTCGGCGTCTTCGAAGTCACCGGGTCCTTTGCGAAGACGACACCCGTCCCGTCGGCGCTCAGCGTGCGATCGACCTTGCCGAGCACGGCGCCGTCGGCGGCGTCGAGCCAGACGCGGTAGTCGGCGAGCGGAGCGCGGGAGACGAGCGTCACCTCGAAGGCGAGCACGCTCCGGCCCTCGCGCGCGACCCAGCCGAGCCGGGTGCGCGGCGGCACGAGCAGCGCCTGCACGCCGGTTGCGGACTTCGCGCGCTCGATCGCGCGTGTGCGGTCGAGGCTGCGCGGGCGCAGCGCGAGCGGCGGGAATTGCGTTCGCCCCGACACGCCGATCGGCTGGCCGTCGCGCTCGTGGATGCGGCCGCCGCGGTCGAGGAACGGCAGACCGCGCTTCGTGACCTCGAAGCGGGTGTGATCGACTCCGGCCACGCGCAGCGCATCGCCCGCGCGCCGCACCGGCCCGTGCTCCTCGAGCAGCGCGAGCCGGGTTGCGCCGAGCGGCGACGCCGCGTGCGAACGCTGCGGCGCCGCGCGCCGCTCCTTCCGCTGGACGCGTACGCGCTCCGACCACGCGGCAACGAGCGCACGCGCCTCGTCTGGCGACCGCCCTGCGGGAGTCGAGGCCGCGCCGGCTGAGATTCTCGCAGCGGCGCTCCCGCTCGGCGCGTGCTCTGCCACGGGCTCCGGGCGCGGAGGCGCGCCCCGATCCTCGACGCGCGTCGCGATTCCGAGAATCGCCAGGCCGAGCACAATGAAAGGCACACGTCGCATGCGATCTCCCCTTCGCCCCCGGAGCCTGCTCACCTCGTCCTCCGGCGCCGTTCAGCGCAGCCAGCCCGGCGGCACGCCGAGCCGGCGCGCGAGATCCTCGAACTCGTCCAGCCGTTCGCGGGCGGCATCGAGCGCCTCGCGCTTGTCGTCGCAGCTCAGCAGCTCGCGGTAGCGCATCTCTCCCCGCCGCCCGCGGACGATCTGGCCGGGCGTGCTCTGGTAGGACGGCGGCGCCTCGCGCTCCTCGCACTCTTCGAGCGCCTGCACCTGATCTTCCACGGCGCTCTCGTGCGCGCGCGCCTGCGCACTCCACCACGCGGGGTCGTGCCCGCCGATCGTGTCGGGCTCGTCCCCGGCATACGCCGCGATCGCACCCGACAGCAGCAAGCCGAGTGTCACTATGGAGGCGCGGCGCATCTGCCTTTCATCGGCCGGCGCGAGGCAGCGCTGGAGCTAACGTCTGTGTCCGGATGCCGGAAGCCAGGTCCTTCGACGACATCGCCCAGACCTTCGACGAACGCGTGCGGCGCATCGTCTGGTGCACCGTCACCACGGTGGACACGAAGGGCCGGCTCCTTCTCGCGGATCCTCCATCCGATCTGGGAGGGTTCCACCGGCTGGATCGCCACCGGCCGGCGGACGCTCGAGGCGAAGCACCTCGCGAAGAACCCGATGCTGGCCCTTTCGTACTGGGACGCGCAGCACGACACCGTGATCGCGCAATGCCGCGCCGAGTGGTGCGACGACGTCGCCACTTGGGGGCGCATCTGGGAGCTCCTGAACAGCACGCCGCCGCCAGTGGGCTACGACCCGGGCTTCTCTTCCCGGGCGGCGCTGCCGACCCGGCCTACGGCGTGCTGCGCCTGACGCCGACGCGCGTCGAGCTCTGGGCCGGCCAGGACATGCTGCAGGGCCGACCGCCGACGGTGTGGAAGGCGAAGGCCTAGCGCTCCGGCGCGATCTCCTCGAGCGCCCGGCCCGAAGTCTCCGGAAAGCCGAACCACACGAGCACGGCCGTGCCGAGCGCGACCGCGCCGAGGGCCATCACCGCGGTCCGGTTCGACCCGAGCGCTCCGAACAGCAAGGACACCGCGCCGAGGCCGGCCACGATGCCGAGCGTGCCCGCGAACGAGCGCGCGCCCGAGGCGGTGGAGCGCTGCGAGGTCGGGAACAGCTCGGCGCCGTACGCCGCGAGCGTGACGTCCGAGCCCATGCTGCCGAAGATCATCAAGACCCAGAGTGGCGCCAGCGCGAGCCCGGCGCCGGCATAGAACGCGATCGCGCTGAGCGCCGCCACGACCGCGAAGATCGCGGTGACGGGACGACGCCCGAAGCGGTCGCTCAGCCGCCCGGCGACCGGATTGCCGATGATCGCGAAGAAGCCGCCGCCGAAGTTGAGCGCCGCCACCCAGGCCGGGCTCCAGCCGTGCACGTCCTGGAGGTACTTCGGCGCGAAGAAGCTGGCGGGCGCGGTGGCCAACCCGATCAGCAGCACCGCGCCAGCCATCACCAGCAAGCGACGCGGGTAGCTGCGCAGCAGGGCGGCGAAGGGGGCCAGCGCCGGCGTCGCGCGCAGCGCGGCGCCGCGCTCGCGTTCCAGCGCCAGGAAGCGACCCGTCTCGGGCATCGAGCGCCGCCACCACGCCAGAGCGAGCAGCGGCCCGAGGCCGACGAGGTAGAGCGAGCGCCAGCCCCCCGGCAGCAGGTTCACGAAGCCGAACAGCACGGCCGCCAGGCCCGCGCCGCAGGCCGTGATCGCGCCGAGCGCGCCGATCCCCCAGCCGCGATGCTCGGCGTCGAACTCCTCCGCGATCACGACCACCGCGATGAGCCCCTCGGCCGCAGCGAAGATGCGCGAGAGGAACTGGCAGGCCACGAACCACTCCGCGCTCGGTGCGAACGCGGTGGCGCCGGTGAGCAGCGTGTACGCGAGCACCGTCACCAGCAGCATCCGGCGCCGGCCGAAACGATCGGCCGCGAGCGTGACCAGTACGGCGCCGAGCGCCCCCGCACGCACGAGCCCGCCGAGGAGACCGAGCTGCCCCTCGTCGATGCCGAGCTCGCGCTGGATGTGCGCGAGGTTCAGCGAGAACAGGTACACGTCGTACTGCTCGAACAGGGAGACCAGCGAAACCAGGCCGAGCACGTTCCATTGGCGCCGTGAGAGCAGCGGCGGCCGCCCGAGGAACGGCGTGAACCGGAACCAGGACGGGCGGTAGCGCGGATCGCGCTCCTCAGCGCTTCCGCGGGCTTCGGCGTCGGACGGGTGCATGGCGAGGCTCCTTCCTCCTGGGCGCCGTCGCGAGCGTGGCGAGCGCGGACTCGGCCCAGCGCAGCTGGGCTCTCGCCTCGCTCTCGCCGTAGCTCAATGTGATCAGCCAATAGGGCAGGTGCGGGGGCGGCGAGGCGAGGGCCTCGAGCGTGGCTCGAATGCGCGCGTAGCGGGCGAGCAGCGCGACGCGCCCGCCGCGGTATTTCTCCAGGTGACGGCGCGCTGCTGCCGGCTTCACGAGCGCGCCGAAGAAGAGCTTCAGCAGCAGCTCGTTGCGAAGCGGCCGCGGCTCCACCGCGGCTGCGAGCCAGCTCGCTAGCTCCGCGCGACCGGCGGGCGTGATTGCGTAGAGGGTGCGGCCCCGGCCGCCCTTCTCCGCGCTCGCGGTCTTCGCCAGGCCCTCCGCCTCGAGCTGGCGCAGCATCGGATAGATCTGGCCGTAGCTCTCGGTCCAGAAGTTGGAGATGGACCCCTCGATCATCCGCTTGAGCCCATAGCCGGACATCGGCCCCCAGGAGAGGAAGCCCAGCAGCGCCAGCCGCGTGCGGTTCGGGGCGGACATGTCGCGCCTAGATATATCGTCCAGATATATCAGGCCCGCCAGGGGCTGGCGCCGCCGCTAGAGCAGCTCCTCCGCGAGCAGCTCGAGCGCGGCGGGCTGCGGAGCGCCGACGTTGAGCGTGTGCACCCAGCCGCGCTTGCCTGCTTCCTTCCAGGCCTGGAGCCGCTCGCGCACGCGCTCGCGCGGCCCGACCAGGTGGACGGCGTCCACCAGCGCATCGGGCACCGCGGCCGTGGCCTCGGCCTTCTTGCCGTCGAGGTACAGATCCTGGATGCGCGCCGCGGCCTCTTCGTAGCCGAGCCGCTTGGCGAGGTCGTTGTAGAAGTTCTTGTCGCGCGCGCCCATGCCGCCGATGTAGAGCGCCATCCCGGGCTTCAGCGCGGCGCGCGCCTTCTCGACGTCGTCGCTCACGATCACGCTGGCGCTCGCGATCACCGCGAAGTTGGCGAGGCCCTTGCCGCCGCCGGCCTTCGCGAAGCCCTGCGCGAGGTGCGGCAGGTAGACGCGGTCGAACTTCTCCGGATCGACCATCATCGGGAACACGCCGTCGGCCACCTCCGCCGCGCAGCGCAGCCCGCCCGGGCTGATCGACGCCACGTAGATGGGGATCGCGGGGTTGCCGTGCAGGATGCTCTTCAGCGGCTTGCCGAGGCCGGTGGTGCCTGCGCCCGTGGCCGGCACGTCGTACAGCTCGCCGTGGAACTCGAGCGGCTTCTCGCGCGCGAGGATCTGGCGCACGATCGCGATGTACTCGCGCGTCCGCACCAGCGCGTTGCCGTAGGGCACGCCGTGCCAGCCCTCGACGACCTGCGGGCCCGACGCGCCGAGCCCGAGCACGAAGCGGCCGCCCGAGAGCTGGTCGAGCGTCATCGCCGTCATCGCGGCCATCGCCGGCGTGCGCGCCGGCATCTGCATGATCGCCGTGCCCACCTTGATGCGGCTCGTGTTCGCGAGCACCCACGTCGCGGTGGTGACCGCGTCGTTGCCGTAGGCCTCCGCGGTCCAGGCCGAATCGAAGCCGAGCGCCTCCGCTCGGCGGATCCGTTCGAGGTCGATCGAGACCTTCGGGCCGAAGCCGAGCGCGCTGATGGCGAGCTTCACGGTCGTCTCCTTCGTCTGGCGTGCTCGGGCACGATGGCATACCTAGTGCCCGTTTCCGAGGGAGGGACGAAATGGAAGAACGAGTCCGGATCGACAAGAAGGATGGGATCGCGGACGTGCGCCTGGTGCGCGCGGACAAGCTGAACGCCTTCGACCTGCCGATGTTCGCCGCGCTCGTGGAGGCGGGCCTCGACCTCTCCCGCGATCCCTCGGTGCGCGCGGTCGTGCTCTCGGGGGAGGGCCGCGCGTTCTCGAGCGGGCTCGACATCCCCGCGGTGATGAGCGGGCTCGGTGAACGGAAGGCCGGGCCGCGGCTCTCGGATCCGACCGACGGGAGCCCGGCCAACCACGCGCAGCGCGCGGCCTGGATCTGGCAGGAGGTACCGGTGCCGGTGATCGCGGCGGTGCACGGCGTGGCGTACGGCGCGGGCCTCCAGCTCGCGCTCGGCGCCGACATCCGCTTCGTGGCGCCCGACGCGAAGCTCTCGATCCGCGAGACGTACTGGGGCCTCGTGCCGGACGTCGCGCTCACGCAGACGATCCGCAACGTGGTGGGGCTCGATGTGGCGAAGGAGCTCACGTTCACCGCGCGCGTCTTCAGCGGCGCCGAGGCGAAGGAGCTGCGCATCGCCACGCACGTCTCCGACGACCCGCATCGCGACGCCCTCGCGCTCGCCCGCGAGATCGCGGCGCGCAGCCCCGACGCGGTGCGCGCCGCGAAGAAGCTGCTGAATGCCGCGCTGCTCGGCAGCGTGGCGGACGGCCTCCGCCTCGAGGCGGAGCTGCAGGGCAGCCTCGTCGGCAAGCCGAACCAGCTCGAGGCCGTGCGCGCGAACCTGGAGAAGCGCGAGCCGCGCTTCCGCGATCCGGTGTAGAACACTGCCACGATCGCCGAGGCGCCCGGCCTCGGTCCACGCCGCACGCCTCCGCCGGCGGCCTACCTCGTCGCCAGTCGCGGCGTCACAGGTTTGCGCCATCCTCCGGCTCTACCGCCGGAGGATCCCCCGTGACCGAGCCCGTCGTCCTGATCGACAACCCCGCGCCGCACGTGCGGCGCATCACCCTGAACCGCCCCGAGAAACGCAACGCGCTGAACCACGCGCTGCGCGGCGGGATCCTGAACGCGCTGGTCGAGGGCGACGGCGACGCCGAGGTGCGCGTCCAGATCGTACGCGGCGCGGGCAAGTGCTTCTCTGCCGGCTACGAGCTCGGCGGCGGCAACGAGGGCCAGGAGCTGCCGTACTACACCGCGGGCGGCGATGGCCACTGGCCGCGCCACGTCACCTCGGGCTGGATGAGCATCTGGGATCTCGCCAAGCCCGTGATCGCGCAGGTGCACGGCTACTGCCTCGCCGGCGGCAGCGAGCTCGCCACCGGCTGCGATCTCGTCTACTGCGCCGAGGACGCGAAGATCGGCTACCCGGCGGTGCGCTTCGGCGTGCCCGACATGCACTTCCACGCCTGGCTCGTCGGCATGCGCATGGGCATGGAGATGATGCTGACGGGAGACTCGATCTCGGGCGTCGAAGCCGCGCAGCTCGGCTGGGCCACGCGCGCCTATCCGCTCGCTCAGCTCGAGAGCAAGGTGGTGGAGATGGCCGAGCGCATCGCGCAGATGCCGAGCGACCTGGTGCAGCTCAACAAGCGGCTCGTCCACCGGCAGATGGAAATGATGGGAATGCGCACGGCGCTGCGCGTCGGCACGGAGCTGTGCGCGCTCGGCACGCACCAGAAGAGCATGCACGAGTTCATCGCGCGCGTGCGGCAGGGCGGGCTCACCACGGCGCTCCAGGAGCGCGACGCGCCGTTCGGTGACTACCGGACGGCCGAGGAAAAGGGTTAGCCTGCCGTTCGATTCGACTGCAGAGGAGAGATCGATGAAGCGAATGCTGATGACGATCGTCGTCGCGTCGAGCGTGCTGTTCACCGGCTCGCTGGGCTGCGACAACAAGGGCCCGATGGAGAAGGCTGGCGAGAAGGTCGACGAGACCGTGGACAAGATCACGCACCCGAACGAGGGACCGCTCGAAAAGACGGCCCGCAAGACCGAGGACGCCATCGACGACGCGAAGGAGAAGGTCGAGTAACGATCGCCCGGGTTGGCCGAGCGCCGCTCAGCCGACGCGGGCGAAGCTGACGAGGCCGCCGCCGTCCAGCACGATGGTGTTGCCGGTGATCCAGCCGCTGCTCGCGTCGCAGGCGAGGTAGAGCGCGGCGGCCGCCACGTCCTCGGGCTCGCCGAGCCGCTTCAGCGGGTACGCCTGCGCCACCTGATCGCCGCGCCCCTTCTCCCAGAGCACGCGCGCGAAGTCGGTCTTGATCAGGCCGGGCGCGATCGCGTTCACGCGCACCTTGGGGCCGAGCTCCGCCGCGAGCTGCTTGGTCAAGTGGAGCAGCGCCGCCTTGGTGACGTCGTAGACGCCGAGGATCGGGTTCGTGCTGAGACCGCCTACGCTCGAGATGTTGATCACTGCGCCGCCGTGCTGCTTCATCCAGCGCTGCCACGCGAGCTGCGTCCAGAACAGCGGCGCCGTGAGGTTGACCTGGAGCGTCTTCTCCCACGCCGACAGGTTCACGTCGATGGTCGGCCCCGCGTAGGGGTTCGTGGCGGCGTTGTTCACGAGCACGTCGAGGCGGCCGAGCCGGTCGAGCGTGGCAAAGATCACGCGCTCCGCGTCCTCGACGCGGCCGATGTTCCCCGCCTCGAAGTGCGCGTTCGGGCCGATCTCCTTCACGGCCTCGGCGCAGCTCTCGGCCTTGCGCGAGGTGATCATCACCTGCGCGCCGGCGGCGGCGAAGGCCTGTGCGATGCCCTTGCCGATGCCGCGCGAGCCTCCGGTGACGAGCGCGACCTTGCCGGCGAGCGAGAGCTGCATGGGGTGTGCCTCGGGGTGGTTGGGACGGGCCCCATGTCGTGGCACAGTCCGGGCCGTGGATCAAACCCCCGGACGTGCACAGCTCGTCGCGATGGCGCGCCACAACCTGGCGCACGAGGGCGCCGGCACGATCGCGCTGGCGCCCGAGGTGTTCCGCGTGCCGGCCGCGCACTACGTCGACGAAGGGCGCTTCCGGCTGGAGCTCGAGCGCGTCTGGCGGCGTCTGCCGCTGCTGCTCGCGTTCTCGGCCGAGCTCTCGCGCCCCGGCGACTACAAGGCGCTCCTCGCGGCGGGCGTGCCGGTGTTGCTCTCGCGCGGAACGGACGGCGCGCTCCGCGCGTTCGTGAACACGTGCAGCCACCGCGGCGCACAGCTCGTCCCCGAGGGCGCGGGCACCGCGCGCCGCTTCACCTGCCCGTACCACGCCTGGACGTACGACGAGCGGGGCGCGCTGGTCGGGATCACGGCGGCCGCGGAGTTCGGCGAGCTCGACAAGTCGTGCCACGGCCTGACGGCCCTGCCCGTGGCCGAGCGCGCGGGCCTCGTGTTCGTCGTGCTCGACCCGCGCTCCACGCTCGACATCGATGCCTTCCTCTGCGGCTATGACGCGCTGCTCGCCCACTTCGGCTTCGAGAGCTGGCACCTCGTCGAGCGGCGCGAGGTGGCCGGCCCGAACTGGAAGATCGCCTACGACGGCTACCTCGATCTCTATCACCTGCCCTACCTGCACAAGAACACCTTCGGCTCGAGCTTTCCGAACCGCGCGCTGTACCACGCCTTCGGGCCGCACCAGCGCGTGGACTCGCCGAACCCGCTGCTGCGGAAGCTCGCGGACCGTCCCGAAGCCGACTGGGACGTGCGGCATCTGCTCGGCGGCGTGTGGACGATCTTCCCGCACGTCTCGATCGCGAGCTTCGACGCGGGCGGGCGCGGCGTGCTCGTCTCGCAGCTCTTCCCGGGCAGCACGCCGCTCGAGTCGCTCACCGTGCAGTCGTACCTGATGGAGAAGGCGCCCGGGCCCGAGCAGAAGGCCGCCGCCGAGAAGATGTTCGAGCTGCTCGGGCACGTGGTGCGAACGGAGGACTACGCGACCGGTTACCGCCAGCAGCGCGCGCTCGCCACGGGCGCGAAGAGCTTCGTACTGTTCGGCCGCAACGAAGGCGGCGGCCAACGCTTCCACCGCTGGCTCGAGCGCCTGCTCGCGACGGACGACGCCTCGCTCGCGAGCGCGTTCCCCGGAGACATCGCGTGACGCTGCACACCCGCATCTGCGACCTGTTCGGCATCGAGGTGCCGATCGTGCTGGCCGGCATGGGCGGCGCGAGCACGCCCGCGCTGGCGGCGGCCGTCTCGAACGCGGGCGGCCTCGGGATTCTCGGCGCCGCCGCGTGCGGCCCCGACGAGCTGCGCGAGTGGATCCGCAAGACGCGCGCGCTCACGGACAAGCCGTTCGGCGTGGACACGCTGTTGCCCGCCTCCGTGCGGCGCGAGAGCTACGCACAGGCGCCGGGGCCGACGCCGCAGGAGCGCCTGCCCGAGCTGCTCGCGTTCGCGCGGGAGTTCATGGAGAAGGAAGGGCTCGCCGCCCCGCCGCCCACGCCGGCGAGCGACAAACGCCGGCGCGAGACCTTCACCAAGGACTTCTTCGCGGCGCAGATGGAGGTGGTGATCGAGGAGCGCGTGCCCGTCTACGCCTCGGGCCTCGGCGACCCCGGGCCGTGGATGGAGCGGATGCGCGCGAACGGCACGAAGGTGATGGCGGTGGTGGGCGCGGTGCGCCACGCGCGGAAGGTCGCGGCGTCGGGCGTCGACGTGATCGTCGCACAGGGGCACGACGCGGGCGGGCACAACTCGCCGGTCGGCACGATGGCGCTGATCCCGCAGGTGGTGGACGCGGTGACGCCGCTCCCGGTGCTCGGCGCGGGCGGCATCAGCGACGGGCGCGGCGTGGCCGCGGCGCTGATGCTCGGCGCCGACGGCGCGTGGGTCGGCAGCGCGTTCCTCGCCACGCACGAGGCGGGCATCTTCGAGTTCCAGAAGAAGGCGATCGTGGCGGCCACCGAGGAGAGCACGGTGGTGAGCCGCGCGCTCACCGGCAAGCCCGCGCGCATGATCCGCAGCAAGTGGACGGACGCGCTCGCCGTCTCGGGGCTCGAGCCGCTGCCGATGCCGTTCCAGGGCGCCGTCTCGGGCCCCATCCAGGCCGCCGCCTTCGCGGCCGGGCGCGCCGACGTCGCGCCCGGCTTCGCGGGCCAGGGCATCGGCATGATCACCGCGATCCGTCCGGCCGCCGAGGTGCTGCGCGACCTCGTCGCCGGCGCCGAGCGCGCGCTGCGCGGCGCCGAGCGGCTCGTCTAGCGCAAGCGGCGCGCTCTGGCGCCGCGCGCAGTAAGCCCACGCGAGGCTTTGCCTCGCGTGGGGCGAACGGAGTCACGACAGCTGCACTCGAGGCCGCGTGATGCCTCGAGCAGCGCATCATGGGTCGGCCTCCTAGCATCCCATTTCGGAGCAGGAGACCCTGATGAGCGCCGCGAGCCCGACCGACCGCCCCTACGTCGTCATCACCGGCGACACGCACGCGGGGGCGTCGATCGAGGCGTACCGCGCGTACCTCGAGCCGCGCTGGCAGGGCGAGTTCGACGCCTGGCGCGCTTTGTATTCGAACCCGTCGAAGAAGCACCTCGGCAGCAAGAAGAACAAGAGCTGGGACTCGGCCCTGCGCACCGCGGACCTCGAGCGCGACGGCGTGGTGGGCGAGGTGCTGTTCCCGAACACCGTCCCGCCCTTCTACGACAAGGCCTTCCACGTCTCACCGCCGCCGCAGCCCGCGCAGTACGAGCGCTGGCAGGCCGGCATCCGCGCGCACAACCGCTGGCTCGCCGAGTTCTGCGCGGACGCGCCGGAGCGGCGCGCGGGCATCGGCCTGATCCACCTGAACGACGTGGACGCCGCCATCGAGGACGTCGCGTGGATCGCGAAGCACGGCCTGCGCGGCGGCGTGCTGCTTCCGCTGCCGGCGCCGTCGGACGTGCACCTGCCGCCGCTCACCTCGCCCGCACTACGAACGGCTCTGGTCGGCGATCGAAGACCACGACCTCGTGGTCAACCAGCACTCGGGCCAGGGCTCGCCGCACTACGGCACCGATCCGGGCAGCGACGCGCTCTGGGTGCTCGAGATGCCCTTCTTCGTCCAGCGCGGCTACTGCCAGCTGATCCTGTCGGGCGTGTTCGAGCGCCATCCGCGCCTGCGATACATCCTGACAGAGTCGGGCTGCGCTTGGGCGCCGGGCCTGCTGCGGCGCATGGACGGCGTCCACATGAGCATGAAGGCCGGCGCCACGGGCGAGGTGGACTTCTCGAAGTCGTTCGTGCTGGCGGAGCCGCCGAGCTTCTACGCGAAGCGCAACTGCTGGTACGGGGCGAGCTTCCCGTCGCCGCACGACGTCGCCGGCCGCGAGGTCGTCGGCGTGGACCGCATCCTCTGGGGCAACGACTACCCGCACTACGAGGGCTGCTACCCGTACTCGCGCGAGAACATGCGCCTCGCCTTCTCGCAGGTGGACGAGCGCGAGGTGCGCATGATGCTCGGCGAGAACGCCGCGAAGCTCTACGGCTTCGACCTCGCGAAGCTCCGGCCGCCGCCGAGCGCATCGGCATCACGCCCGCGCAGGTGGCGGTGCCGCTCGACGAGATCCCGAACTCGACCTGCCCGACCTTCCAGATGGCGAAGTACGAGCGGGCGCGGGCTGGCGGAAGCACTCAAGCTCGTTAGGCACGACCAGCGCGCCTGGCCCCCTCTCATTTCTGCGACCTGGCGGGACGATGGGTGGGCACGGGTGCCCAAGATGGTTAGAGTCGGCATTCGGCGCGTGTCGGAGGGGTCCCAGCCCGCATGATCCTCGACCGCTTTACGTTCTCGTCCGAGCAGGTCTGCTCGCTGACCAAACTCTCGAAGCGTCAGCTGTCGTACTGGGACCGCACTTACTTCTTCTCACCCGAGTTGGTCTACGAGCGCCGGCGCGTCTACTCGTTTCGCGACCTCGTCGCATTGCGAACGATCGCGATGCTCCGAAGGAAGGTGCCGCTGCAAGAGCTCCGAAAGGTCGGCGCCTGGCTTGCCGCGCGATACGACGCTCCGTGGTCCACGCTTCGCTTCTTCGTAGCCGGTCGTCGAGTGGTGTTTCGCGAGCCGGACACGGGCCTTGAGGTTGAAGCGGGCACTCGACAGCGGGTCTTCCCCGTCGACCTCGAATCCATCGCCAGTGACCTGAGCAGAGACATCAGAAAAATCGCCACGCGTCGATCCACGCAGATCGGTCAGATCAGCCGGGAGCGAGGCGTAGTGAGGAACTCGTACGTGGTCGCCGGCACGCGAATCCCCGCTTCTGCTGTCTGGAACCTGCACCAGGCGGGGCTGGGCCTGAGAGCGATTCGAGCTGAATATCCGACGCTGACGGACCGCGACGTTCGAGCCGCCGTAGCCTTTTGGGATCAAGAGAGGCGACGCCGGGGCCGAGCCGCGTAAGCCGTGGCCTGACCCCTCGGCTTGCGACTCCTGATCGACGAGAACGTTCCGGCGTCCGTTGCATCGTGCTTTCAGGAGCGGGGTCACGAGGTCCTTCATGCCCGCGAGTTCTTCCTCCCGGGCGCAGCGGATCATCTTCTTGAGGCGGTTGCCGACCGGCAGGAGGCGATCGTCGTCACGTGGAATCTGAAGGACTTCCGACAGATTGCCTCACGTGCTCCGCATGGAACGCGGGCCAAGTTGCGACGCCTCGGCTGGATTGCCTTCCGCTGTAACGAAGCCAGCGGTCGAAGCCGGCTGGAACAGGTGGTCCACCTCATCGAGCAAGAGTATCTCCGCCTCCAAGATCGGCGGGACAGTCGCCTCTTCGTCGAGATCCTCCAGCAGTCCGTGAAATTCCACGTGTGAGGACTGGGCCGGATCTATGGCCAGAGCGGCAGCCCCGTGAGGCCCGCCGTCTCGGGCTGACCGGTCATCAGGTTCGCGTTCTGCACGGCCTGCCCGGCCGCGCCCTTGCCGAGGTTGTCGATCGCGCCGATCGCGACGATCAGCCCCGTCTCCGCGTTCACCGCGTAGGAGAGGAAGGCGAGGTTCGTGCCCGTGGCCCAGTGCGTGCGCGCGCTGCGCCCGTCGCCGGCCGCATGCACCTTGATGAAGGGCTCCTTCTCGTACATCGCCCGCGCCGCCTCGAGCAGCTGCGCCGTCGTCGCGCGGCCGCGCGGGCGCGCGTAGCAGGTGGAGAGGATGCCGCGCGACATCGGCACGACCTGCGGCGTGAAGGCGACCGTGCACTTCCGTCCGGAGACCTGCGCGAGCGCCGCCTGCATCTCGGGGACGTGGGGATGCTTCTCGAGGCCGTAGGCGAACATGTCCTCGTTCGTCTCGACGTAGCCGTAGTCGCTCGAGCCGCCGCGGCCCGTGCCGGTGATGCCGCTCTTCGCGTCGATCACGATGCCTTCCGTCTCGATCAGGCCGGCCTGCGCCAGCGGCGCGAGCGCGAGCAGCGACGCCGCCGGGTAGCAGCCGGGATTCGCGAGCCGCGTCGTCGCCTGGATCTTCGCCCGCTGCCCCGGCAGCTCGGTGAGGCCGTACACCCAGTCCGGGAGAAAGCGATGGTCGCCGCCGACGTCCACGATGCGGATCTTCGGATCGAGGCGCGCGAGCGGCTCCCGCGACTTGCCGGTGGGAAGCGAGGCGAACAGCACGTCGAGGGCGGGCACTCGCTCGGGCGTGAACGGCTGGATCACGAGCTCGCCCGTCGGATGCCCGGCCAGCGCCGGGAAGCGCGAGCGGAGCGTCTGCCCCGCGGTGCTGTCGCCGCTCGCGTACGTGACCCGGAAGCTCGGATGGCCCGCGCAGAGCCGGAGGAGCTCCGCGCCGCCGTAGCCGCTGATGCCGACGATGCCGACGTTCATGGCTGCATCATACCTCCGCTACGCCAACAGAAACCCCAACACGCCGTCCCAGACCGCCTCGAAGCGGGCTCGATCGAAGCCGCTGCCGGTCGTGAGCCAGTCGAAGTGCGGCGGGTCCGACGCCGGATCGTTGAAGTGCCCGATCACGTCGAGGTGGTCGCCGCGCACCGCCGCGATCACGTGGCCATGCAGCTGTGCGCGTGTCGGCACGATGCCGTCGTTCGCGTGTACGCCCGAGACCTTCCCGTAGGCGCGGCGCAACGCGCGTCGCTGGGTGGCGCTCGGCTGCGGCGTCGCGGCGGGTCGGGCTTTCGCACTCAGCCGATAGATCGCGCCGTAGATCGCATGGATCGCCTGGGCTCCGGGGTCGAGGCCGGCGGCCAGGGTCGTCGAAAGCCCCGGCGGCCGGGAGCGCGTGACGACCGAGCCGTAGCGGACACCCGGCCGGTCGCGCACCGTCGCGGCGAAGAGATCCATCGCCTCGGGCGTGAGCTGCAAGAGCAGCGACTGGTCCTCGAAGACCTCGCGCAGCAGTCGGCCGACGGCGCGCCGCCGCGCCAGCGAGAAGTCCTCCAGGAGCTGCTGCGAGAGATCGTCGATCAGGGTGCCCTCGCCCCTCGTCTCGCCGCGCCCGAAGGCGGCTGCGATGCCGAGCAGCACCGAGAGCGGCAAGTGCCCGAAGCGCAGCACGTAGGAGGTGACGAGGGAGAGCAACGCCAGCGTGCGCTGGCCCCGCCGCGTGGTGAGGGCGGCAGCCAGCGGCGTGCCGTGCTGGGGCGAGCTCACGCCGACCACGCTGCGCACGCGCCCGGCCCAGCGCTCGACGTCCAGCTCCGTCGGCAGCACGACGCCGGGCGTCGCCGCGAGCCGCGCGTCGATGCCGCCGGTCGAGTGGCCGATCAGATGCACGATCTCGCTGCGCCCGCGCAGCGTGCGCGCCACGCTCTCGACGACGAGCGCCGCGCGCTTCGCGAGCGAGGCCGTCGGGTGTGTGCGCACCACGTGCACGCGTGCCTCGATGCCGCGCTCCGCGCAGCGCTCGCGCAGGAAACGGTCGACGTGCGTGAAGTAGCGGAGCCGGCCGAGGTTCGTGAAGCCGAAGAAGCCCGGAATGAGGTAGATGGCGTGGGCCTGCCGCCGCCTGCGCGCGCTCATCCCGCGCTGCCTCCCTTTTCCGAGGCAACCGAATCCAGGGCCCGCCGCAGGCGCTTGATGCCCTCGCGGATCGCGTCCTCGCCGAGCGCTCCGTAGCCGAGCAGGACCTCGGCCTGCCGGGGCGGGCGCGCGTAGAAGGGGGCGGCCGGGTACACGCCGACTCCCCGCGTGCGGCAGGCCTCGCGCAGCGCGCGCACGTCGCGCATCCGCAGCTCCGGCAGGCGCAGCAGCACGTGCAGGCCGGCGTCGGCGCCGTGCACCTGCGCGCGCTGCCCGAGCTCGCGGCCGAGCGCCTCGACCAGCACCGCGCGCCGGGCCGAGAGCCGCACCCGCATGCGGCGCACGTGGCGCTCGAGGTGCCCTTCGCGGATGAAGTCCGCCAGCGCGAGCTGCTCGAGCGTGGCGGTGCCCGTGTCGGCGAGCGCCGCGGCGTCTGCGAGGTGCGGGGCGAGCGCCGGCGGCGCCACCAGCCAGCCGATGCGCAGCGCGGGGAAGAGCAGCTTCGACGCCGTGCCCATGTAGAGCACGCGGCCGTGCTCGTCGAGCGCCTGGAGGCACTCGAGCGGGCGCCCCGTGTACCGGAACTCGCCGTCGTAGTCGTCCTCGAGCACGAAGGCGCCCGAGCGCTGCGCCCACGCGAGGAGCGCGAGCCGGCGCGCGAGGGGCATCACGCTGCCGGCGGGGAACTGGTGCGAGGGCGTGACGCACGCGAGCCGCGCCGCGCGCACGCCTTCGAGCGCCTCGACCTGGAGCCCATCGCCATCCACCGGCACGAAGACGGGCTTCGCGCCGAGCGCCGTCGTGCAGAACGTGAAGCCGGTGTAGTGCGGCTCCTCGAGCACGACCGTGTCGCCCGGGTCGAGCAGCAGCCGCGTGGTGAGGTCGATCGCCTGCTGCGAGCCGCGCACCACGATCAGCTGCTCGGGTGCCGCGCGCACGCCGCGCGCACGCGCGAGGTAGCCCGCGAGCGCCTCGCGCAGCTCGGGCGCGCCACCCGGCGGCTGGTACGCCAGCCGCCGCACGGAGAGGCGCCGCGCGCGGCGGCCGAGCAGTCGCGACCACGTCGCGAGCGGCAGGTCCGCATAGGCGGGCTCGCCGTAGCGGAAGTCGTGGGGCAGCGGCTCGCGCGGCAGGCTCCACGAGGCGCGGCCCGGCGGAATCGCGGCCGCGATGCGCGCGCCGAAGGCCGAGAGCCGCGGCGGCTCGGGCTCGCGGCGCGCGGCGGCGCGCACGGCCGGAGCCGGCAGCGTCTCGCACACGGTCGTGCCGGAGCCGACCCGCGCCGTGGCGTAGCCCTCGGCCGCGAGCTGCTCGTAGGCCGCGAGCACGGTGTTGCGCGAGAGGCCGAGCTCGCGCGCCAGCGCGCGCGTGGCGGGCAGGCGGGTGCCGGCCGCGAGCCGCCGCTCCAGGATGGCGGCGCGCAGCGCCCGGTAGGCCTGGCGGTGGAGCGGTCCGTCGCCGTCGAGTCGCAGCAGCACGGTCGATTGGTACCAGAGATTCGCCAGGAAGTGGATCTTCTCTGGGATCGCGCCCGGCGCGAAGCTCGGGGGCATGACGACCTCCGACCTCGAGCGGTTCCTGCGCTTCGCCCTCGACTTCGAGGTCTCCTTCTGGAGCGACCAGTGGGACGTCGCCGCGGCGCATCTCGCCGAGGATGCGCGCCGCATCGTCCACGCCGAGGGCTCGCTGGCCGCCGACCACCGCGGCCGCGATGCCACGCTCGCGGGCCTGCGCGACGGCGTGCGCGGGATGGATCGCCGCTTCGACGTGCGCATCCCCGAGGTGCTGGCCGGGCCCGTCACGCGGCCCGACGGCGTCTGGATGCGATACGCGCTGCGGCTCCGGCGCGACGGCCTGCCCGAGCTGGCCTTCGAGGGGGAGCATCTCGCGCGCTTCGCGGGTGGGCGGCTCGTCGCCATCGAGGAGACGCTGCCGCCCGGCACGGGCGAGCGCGTCGATGCCTACCTGCGCGAGCACAACGCGAAGCTGCATCCGGCCGGGAGCCCCGCGCGGCCGCCGGCCGATCCCCGCGACGCGCGGGACGCCGAGGCGGCGCTGCTGCGGACGCTCGCGCGCTGCTACGCCGGGGCCAAGAGCGAGCAGGACGTCGCCGCCGCGCTCTCGCTCTGCAGCGAGGACTTCGTGCTCGAGACGGTGCCGCTCGGCCTCGCGGCGCGCGATCGCAAGGATGCCGAGCGCCAGCTCGAGCTCTTCTTCCGCTCCTTCCCCGACTACGCGATCGAAGCCGACGGCATCGCCGCGGAGAACGGGGCCGTCGTCTGCTGGGGCGCGGTGCGCCAGACCTTCGGCGGCCCCTTCCTCGGCTTTGCCCCCACGGGCCGCAGCGCACGACTGCCGTTCGTCTCGGTGTTCGAGGGGCGGAACGGGCGCCTGACTCGGGAGCGCTACTTCTTCGACCTCGCCTCGCTCTGCGACCAGATCGGCCTGCCCCTCGCCGCGGCGCGCGAGACGCTCGCGAAGCTACGGTCGACCGCATGAACGAGCTCTGGCAGAAGCCGCCGTTGTTCGCCGACGTGGGCTCGGCGCGCATCGCGTGGCGGAGCGTCGGCCACGGCGAGCCGCTGCTGCTGATCCACGGCTGGCCGTTCTCGAGCTGGAGCTTCCGGCGCGTGCTGCCGCGGCTCGCCGAGCGCTTCACCTGCTTCCTGCCCGACACGCCCGGCCTCGGAGAGACCGAGTGGTTCGACACGCCGCCCGCATCTGGCGACGGTCTCTCCGGGGGTCGGTCGCGGCGTCCAGGGACTGACTTCCGGTTCGCGGCGCAGGCCGAGAGCTTGCGGCGGTTCGCGGACACGATCGATCTCTCCGCGTACTCCGTGCTCGCCTTCGACACCGGCGCCACGATCGCCCGCCAGCTCGCGCTGATCGATCCGGCGCGCGTGCGCCGGCTCGTGCTGCTCAACACCGAGATCCCGGGCCATCGGCCGCCGTGGATCCCGCTGTTCCAGCGCAGCGTGGGGCTGCCCGGCAGCGGCGCCTCGATGCGTCTGCTGCTGCGCTCGCGCCGGCTGCGCCGCTCGGGGCTCGGCTTCGGCGGCTGCTTCCGCGACCTCGGCCGGATCGACGACCCCGACTTCCTGGCCGGCACCGTGGCGCCTCTCCTCTCGTCGAAGCAAAGGCTCGCCGGCGCGCAGCGCTATCTCGCCGGGATCGACTGGGCGCTGGTGGACGGGCTCGCCCGGCGCCACGCCGAGATCGCCGCGCCCGTCCTCTTCGTGTGGGGCGAGGACGATCCCACCTTTCCGATCGAGCGCGCCCGCGCGATGGTGAGCCAGCTGCACGACTGCCGCGGCCTCGTCGCGGTGCCGGGGGCGCGCCTGCTCGTGCACGAAGAGAAGCCGGACGCGGTGGCGGACGCGGCGTTGCCGTTCCTATCCGCGTAGGCGCGTCGCGAAGAAGCCGAGGATCTCGTCGAGCGCCGCGCGCGTCGGCTCGCCGGCCCGGTCGATCAGGTGCAGCGTCACCACGCTGTGCGGGTTCTTCATGGGTGAATCGGGATTCGCCGCCGAGTCGGGGAGCACGCGGCCCACGAAACGGTCGCCGAGCGCGGCCTGGTACGCGGCGAAGCGCTCGGCGCGACAGAAGGCGTCGCCGGCGAAGCGATAGGCAAGCACGGTGAGGTCGTCGCGCACCATGCGCTCCTTCACCGCCGCGAGCTCGTCCGGCGCGATGTGCAGGCCGCCCTTGCTCCCGATCGGCAGCGAGGGCTGCGAGAGCACGGGCGCGCGCACGGCGGGCTCGAGCATGAGCGAGAGCGCGAAGTTGCCCGTGAAGCACATGCCGATCGCGCCGACGCCCCGGCCGCCGCAGAGGGGATGGGCGTGGGCGGCGAGCGCGCGCAGCCAGCGCGTCACCGGGCTCGACGCGTTCGCCGCCAGCGCGCGGAACTCGCGGCTCACGCACGCGCGCAGGACCGACCCCGCGGTGTAGAGCGTCGAGATCGGCCGGCCGGGGTCGCCGAACAGCTGGGGCATCCACACCGTGAAGCCGGCGTCGCGCACGAAGCGGGCGAAGCGCGCCACGTGCGGCGTGATGCCCGGCATCTCCGTCATCACGAGCACCGCCGGCCCCTGCCCCGCCACGAACACGCGCTTGGTGGTGCCCTCTAGCGAGAGCTCACGGGCCTCGAAGTCGTCGAGCGGGTCGCGCTTCGAGAGATCGGGGTCGGCCATGGCCGGCACGCTACCTCAGCCCGCCCGCGAGAAGGCCTCCAGCTTCGGCCGCGCCATCTCCTCGCGGAAGCGGTCGAAGGTCCACGGCCAGACGGCGGGGATGCCGCGGTCGTCGAGGTACCAGCTGCGGCAGCCCGTGGTCCAGACGGTGCGCTTCGCCGCCTCGACGCGTGCCGCCTCGAAGCGCGCCGTCGCCTCCTCGCTCGGGCTGATCTCGCGACAGCGGCCCGCGCGCAGCTGCGTCGACGAGCTGCAGGATGTAGGCGATCTGCAGCTCCGCCACCTCGATCAGCGAGAAGTTGCCGACCGGCCCGTTCGGACCGTTCAGCATGAAGAAGTTCGGGAAGCCGGGGATCGAGATCGACAGGTAGGCGTTCGGCCGCTTCGCCCAGCGCGTCGTCGAGCGGCTGGCCGTCGCGGCCGATCACGCTCCATCGGCCGCATGAAGCGGTCGGCCCGGAAGCCGTCGCGAGCACCAGCACGTCGAGCTCGTGGAGCCGCCCGTCGCGCGTGCGCACGCCGGCCGGCTCGACGCGCTCGATGCCCTCGGTGACGAGCTCGGCGTTCGGCTTCTGGATCGCCTCGTAGAAGTCGGGCGAGATGATCAGCCGCTTGCACGCCGCGCGGTAGCTCGGGCGGAGCCTCTCGCGCAGCACCGGATCGCGCGACGTTGCTCTCGAGGTTCGCGCGGCACGCGTCCTCGATCAGCTTCATCTGCGGCGAGCTCGGCGTCGACGACCGCGTTCGAGAAGCCCTGCGCGAAGAGCCGCGACAGGTCGGCGTGCAGCTGGCGCATCGTCTCCGGGTGGCGGCGGAACTCGGCCTTCTCGCTCTCGCTGTAGGCGGGGTTCTCCTGCGGCATGATCCACTGCGCGGTGCGCTGGAAGAGCGCGAGCTTCGCCACGCGGTCGACCAGCGCCGACACGATCTGCACGGCCGTCGAGCCGGTGCCGATGATGCCGACGCGCCGGCCGTCGAGGCGGACGCCGTGGTCCCAGCGCGCGCTGTGGAAGAGCGCGCCCTCGAAGCGGTCGAGGCCCGCGATGTCGGGCAGGTTCGGGTGGTGGAGCACGCCGGTCGCCGCGATCACGACGTCGACCTCGTCGCGCGTGCCGCTCTTCGTCTCGAGGTGCCAGCGGCCGTCGCTCGAAGCGCGCAGCGCGTCGATCTCCTCGCCGAACCGGATGCGCCGCTTCACGCCGTACTCGTGCGCCACGCGTTCGAAGTAGGCCTCGATCTCGGCGCCCGGCGAGAAGCGGTGGCTCCACTCGGGGTTCGGCTCGAACGAGTAGCTGTAGAGATGGCGACGGGACGTCGCAGGCGATGCCGGGGTAGGTGTTCTCGCGCCAGGTGCCGCCGAGGCGGTCGGCCTTCTCGTAGAGCGTGAAGTCGTCGAAGCCGGCCTCCTGCAGCTTGATCGCGCTCAGGATGCCCGACATGCCCGCGCCGATGATCGCGAAGCGCAGCGGCCGTTCCGAACCCATGCCGACCTCCCGGTGGACGACCGATGGTGCCACGCAAGACGTGTGCCGGCCCTCGGGCCCGCGCGCGGCGCCGTGCGCCGCGGACCGTGCGCCCTCGCACCCCAGCCTGGGGCGGGCTGCGCCATACTCGCCGCCTTCGCGGGAGGCCGAGCCCTGAGAGTCATCGTCGCGGGCGGCGGCATCGGCGGGCTCGTGGCGGCCCTGAGCCTCCACGCGGCCGGCCTCGAGGTGGAG
The DNA here is from genome assembly GCA_963716895.1 of uncultured delta proteobacterium. Taxonomy (GTDB): domain Bacteria; phylum Myxococcota_A; class UBA9160; order UBA9160; family UBA6930; genus JBFIYM01. Next base: position 204,629 of record CAVQUJ010000005.1, on the reverse strand, counting down.
GTCTTCGAATCGGTCGCGACGCTGCGTCCGCTCGGTGTCGGGATCAACCTGCTGCCCCACGCGGTGCGCGAGCTCGACGAGCTCGGGCTCCGGACGTCCCTCGAGAAGCTGGGCATCGCCACCTCCGAGCTCGTCTACTTCTCGAAGCACGGCCGCCGCATCTGGCGCGAGCCGCGTGGCGTCGCCGCCGGCTATCACTGGCCGCAGATCTCGATCCACCGCGGGCAGCTCCACATGTTCCTGCTCGACGAGGCGCGAGCGCGTCTCGGCGCGCAGCGGATCCGCACGGGCCTCCACCTCACGGGCTGGAACGAGGTCGGCGGCGAGATCGTGGCGCACTTCGCAGAGGCGAGAGCGAGCGGCGACGCGCTCGTGGCCGCGGACGGCATCCACTCGGCTGCGCGCCGGAGGCTCTACCCCGACGAGGGGCCGCCGCGCTGGAGCGGCGCGCTGCTCTGGCGCGGCGTGAGCGAGGCGCCGGCGTTCCTCTCGGGCCGCTCGATGATCATGGCCGGCCACGAGCGGCAGAAGTTCGTGGCCTACCCGATCGGCGAGCGCACGATCAACTGGATCGCGGAGCTGCGCTTCGATCCCGCGAGCGCTCCGCCGCGGCAGGACTGGGACCAGCGCGCCGACCCGGGCGACTTCCTGCCGCGCTTCGAGGCGTGGCGCTTCGACTGGCTCGACGTGCCCGCCTTGATCCGCCGCGCCGAGGCGATCTACGTGTACCCGATGGTCGATCGCGACCCGCTGCCGCGCTGGAGCTTCGGCCGCATGACCCTGCTCGGGGACGCCGCCCACCCGATGTATCCGGTCGGCTCGAACGGCGCTTCGCAGGCGATCCTCGACGCGCGCGTGCTCGCGGCATGCTTGCGCGCGGACTCGGACCCCGTGCGCGCGCTCGCCGCCTACGAAGCGACGCGGCGGCCTGCCACCGCCGCCATCGTCCTCGCGAACCGACAGCAGGGCCCGGAGGAGTGCATGACGCTCGTGGAGCAGCGCGCTCCCAGCGGCTTCGAGCGGCTCTCCGACGTCATCTCCGACGCCGAGCTCGCTGCGATCGCCGACAAGTACAAGCGTCTCGCCGGCTTCTCGGTGGACGAGCTCAACCGGCGTCCGTCGCTCGCGGAGGGTGGACGGTGAGGCCCATCGAGCTCGTCCCGCTGATGACGCTGCGCGTGGACGTCGGCGAGGCGCTCGCCCTCGGCGCGACGCCGCTCGGCGAGATCCGGCTCGTGCCGATCGTCGGCGGCGAGTTCTCGGGCGAAGGCCTCGCGGGACGCATCCTGCCCGGCGGCGCCGACTGGCAGGAGGTGCGCGGCGGCGGCCTGCTCGAGATCCGCGCGCGCTACCTGCTCGAGACGACCGGCGGCGAGCGCATCGAGGTGCGGAGCGAGGGCCTCCGCCATGCCACGGCCGAGGTCGCGGCGCGCCTCGCCGCGGGCGAGGAGTTGCCGGCCGACGCCTACTACTTCCGGACCGCGATCCGCCTCGCCACGTCGGCCCCGCGGCTGGCGTTCCTGAACGAGCGGCTTGCGCTCTCGCACGGGCGGCGACTCGCGCGCAGCGTCGAGCTTTCCGTGCACTGCGTTCGGTAGATTTCGCCGCCATGGCCAGCCACCCGACCGACCTCTCCTTCGACCCCGACGCCCTGCGCGCGAAGTACCGCGCGGAGCGCGACAAGCGCCTCCGCGCCGACGGCAACGACCAGTACCTCGAGGTGAAGGACGGCTTCGCCCACTTCGTCGAGGACCCCTACGTCGAGCCCGTCACGCGGGCGCCGCTTTCGGACGAGGTGGAGGTCGTCGTGATCGGCGGCGGCTTCGGGGGGCTCCTGGCGGGCGCGCGGCTGCGCGACGCCGGGGTCGACGACATCCGGCTCATCGAGAAGGGCGGCGACTTCGGGGGCACCTGGTACTGGAACCGCTACCCGGGCGCGCAGTGCGACATCGAGTCGTACATCTACCTGCCTCTGCTCGAAGAGCTCGGCTACGTGCCGACCGAGAAGTACGTGCGCGCGCCCGAGATCCTGGCGCACAGCCGCGCGATCGGAGAGAAGTACGACCTCTATCGCGGCGCCCTGTTCCAGACCGAGGTGACCGAGCTGCGCTGGGACGAGGCTGCCGCGCGCTGGATCGTCTCGACGAATCGGGGGGACCGGCTCCGCGCGCGCTACGTGTGCATGTCGAACGGGCCGCTCAATCGGCCCAAGCTGCCCGGCATCCCCGGCATCGGCTCGTTTCGCGGCCACACCTTCCACACCAGCCGCTGGGACTATGGCTACACCGGCGGCGATTCCCGCGGCAATCTCACCGGCTTGCGCGGCAAGCGCGTCGGCATCATCGGCACCGGCGCCACGGCGGTGCAGTGCGTGCCGCACCTCAGCGAAGCGGCCGGCCAGCTCTACGTCTTCCAGCGCACTCCCTCGTCGATCGACGTGCGTGCCAATCGGCCGACGGATCCGTCGTGGGCACAGGGCCTCGCGCCGGGCTGGCACCAGCACCGGATGAACAACTTCAACATCCTCGTCTCCGGCGGCTTCCAGGCCGAGGACCTCGTCGCCGACGGCTGGACGGACATCATCCGCAAGCTGCTGGTGATGGTGCAGCAGCCCGGCTCGAACCTGTCGCCCGAAGGCCTCGCGAAGACGATGGAGCTCGCCGACTTCCAGAAGATGGAGCAGATCCGCGCGCGCGTGAATTCGATCGTGAAGGACGCCGCCACCGCGGAGGCGCTGAAGCCGTACTACCGGCAGTTCTGCAAGCGCCCCTGCTTCCACGACGAGTACCTCCAGACGTTCAACCGCCCGAACGTGACGCTGGTCGACACGAAGGGGCGCGGCGTCGAGCGGGTGACGCCGAAGGGTGTCGTCGTCGACGGCGTCGAGTACGAGCTGGACTGCCTGATCTTCGCGACCGGCTTCGAGGTGGGCACCGACTACACGCGCCGCGCGGGCTACGAGATGATCGGGCGCAACGGCCTCAGCCTCACGAAGAAGTGGGCGGGCGGACTCCGCACGCTCCACGGCATGCACAGCCACGGCTTCCCGAACTGCTTCATCATGGGCGCGCAGCAGGGCGGGTTCACCGCGAACTACCCGCACATGCTGAACGAGCAGAGCCAGCACATCGCGTACCTCATCCGGCACGCGCTCGACCACGGCGTCCGAACGGTCGAAGCTTCGGAGCAGGCCGAGAACGAGTGGGTGGACACGATCATCCGGCTCGCGGGCATGGGGCGGCAGTTCCTCGAGGAGTGCACGCCCGGCTACTACAACAACGAAGGCAAGCTCTCCGACCAGGCCGCGCAGAACGGCTTCTACGGCGGCGGCTCGGAGGAGTTCTTCCGGATCCTGCGGGAGTGGCGCGCGGCGGGCGAGCTCGCGGGCCTCGAGCTGCGCTAGCGCGGTGCGGTACGTCTACCGCCTCGACGCGATGGACACGATCTCCTTCGTGAGCCCGGCCTGGCTGCGCTTCGCGCGGGAGAACGACGCCAGCGAGCTGAACGAGGGCCGCGTGCTCGGCCGCGTCATCTGGGATTTCGTCCAGGGCGTCGAGGTGCGTCGGCTCTACGCGACGCTGTTCTCGTCGCTACGCACGCGCGGCGAGCCCATCGTGGTGCCGTTTCGCTGCGATTCTCCGGAGCTCATCCGTTCGATGGAGCTGATGCTGCGCGCCCTCCCCGCGCGGGGCATCGAGCTCGAAGGCCGGCTCCTCGACCAGAAGACGCCGCGAGCCCGTGGCGCTGTTCTCGCGGCGCACCGCGAGATCCGACGCGATGATTCCGATCTGCAGCCTCTGCCGGCGCGTGTTCTTCCGCGCCGCGTGGCTCGAGGCGGAGCAGGCGATCGCGAGCGGGCGCATGTTCGACGGCCCGCCGCTGCCGCGGCTCGCCGAGAGCGTGTGCGAGGAGTGTTCGAGCGCGGCTACCGAAGGAGCGTGAAGCCCTGCCCGTCCCGCACGGGACGCGCCAGCGAGCCCGCGCCTGCGAGGCGCAGGGCGCCGCTCGCAGCGGCGCGGGCCACGCCGCCTCGCGACCAGCCGAGCTCGCGCGCCAGGAAGCGATCCCAACGCTCGCCGCTCGGCTCCGGCTGTGCGATGCAGGCATGCAACGCGCCTGCGGCGGGAAGCGGCGGCCGCTGCACGCGGTAGGGCAGCGCCTCGCGCGGCGCGAGCTCGAACGCGTGGCGGCGCGCAGCGGCCGCGTCGTTCTCGAGATACGGCTGGAGCGCGCCCGCCGGCAGCTCGCTCGCGCGCCGCCGGTGCGCGAGGCGGCGCTTCTTCGTGCCCGCGCAGGCGCGGCAGCGATACAGCAGCCACACGTCGTGGCGCTCGCCGTTCGAGTTCACGCGAAACAGGCCGGTGCTGTCGTGAGCGGTGAGCCGGTGGCAGCGCGCGCAGGCGTCGTGCCAGGCCGGCGTCGCGAGGACTTCCACGCGCCAGAGAACCAAGGAATGCCCCGAACGGGGCGGCCCGTGCGGGCGGAGGCTGGCGGCACGAGGTCGTGGCGAAGGCGGGACGCTGGCGTGCAGCCAGATCCCGACCTCGCGGCGCACGACCCCGCATGCGACGCGCCGAACGGCGCGTCAGGTGTTCGTCGTCGATGCGAGCCGAGATCTGGCTAGCGCGCGGGTGTCATGCGACGGGCGATCCTCGAAACGCGGCGAACGATAGCGGAGCCCCGTTCAAGGCGTCACGATCGCGAAGTTCGGGTCCACCTTGTCCAGCACGCCGAAGAACGAGAGCAGCGCGGTGCGGCTGCCGTCCACGTCGAGCTGGTCCGAGAAGATGAAGTCCTTGAGCCCGACCTGGCCCGTGCCCAGCTTCAGGAACATCTCGCGCGTGAGCTTCACCGTCGCGGCGGCGCTCGGGTCGGCCGCGCGCAGCCAGTGGTGCAGCACGCCGTTCTCCAGGTTCAGCACGTGCGTCTCGCCGACGTCGGTGAACACGAAGTTCAGCGTCGTCGGCTCCTGCTCCGCGGCCTTCGGGCCGTTCACGCGCGTGGCCATGGCGGCGAAGAACATGTCGAGAGGAATGCGGGCGAGGATGTCTCCCGCGAAGCGCTGGTCGATCCCGCCGCCTTCGGGCACGCCGTGGCGCAGCTCGTTCGCGCCGGTGAGGTAGACCGCGCGCCAGACGCCGCTCTCGGCCTGGTAGCCGAGCTGGTCGTATGCGCGGGCGAGCAGCTCGTGCGCCTCGGCGTCCTTCGGCTCGGCGAACACGAGATGGTCGAGCAGCGTCGCGGCCCAGCGATACTCGCCCCGCTCGATGGCGGCGCGCGCCTTCTCCTTCACCGCCGCCGCGCCGCCCATCGCCTCGACGTACTTCGTGCCGAGCTCGGTGGGGGGCAGCGGGTCGAGGTTGGCCGGGTTTCCGTCGTACCAGCCGAAGTAGAACTGATAGACCGCCTTGGCGTTGTGCCGCAGCGTCCCGTAGTAGCCGCGGTTCGCGAAGCTCTTCGCGAGCTGCGGCGGCAGCTCGATCTGCTCGGCGATCTCGCGCGGCGTCGCGCCCTCGTTCGCGAGCCGCAGCGTCTGATCGTGGATGTAGCGGTAGGTGTCGCGCTGGCCCTTCAGGAACGCGACCGCGCGCTCGTGTCCGAAGGTCGGCCAGGTGTGGCTCGTGAACACGAGCTCGACGTCGGGGAAGCGCTCGATCGCGTCGTCGATGTAGCCGCTCCACTTCAGCGAGTCGCGCACCTTGGCGCCGCGCAGCGTGTAGAGGTTGTGCATCGTGTGGTTCACGATCTCCGCGCCGCAGTACGCCTTCTGCGCGGGGAGGTAGAAGGCGAGCTCGGCAGGCGCTTCCGACTCCGGCGTGTACTGGAACACGAAGGGAACGCCGTCGATCTCCATCTCCTGCGGCGTGTGGTCCACGATGTCGGTCGGCAGCGCGAAGCTCGTGGTGCCGGCGAGCGGCTGCTTGCCGAGGCCGGTGTCCACGTAGCCGCGCGGGCCGAACGGCAGGTTCGTGCCGAACTGGAAGCTCGCACGGCGACCCATGGCCGTTCCGGCGAGCACGTTCTCGCTCGTCACCTCCTCGACGAAGCGCCGTGGCGTCACGATCCGCACGCCGTCCGCAGAGCCGTTCGGCAGGACGGCCTTCACGCCCGCGAAGTGATCGACGTGGCTGTGCGTGAAGATCACGGCCACGACCGGGTCGTCACCGAGGTGCTCCCTCGCGAGCGCGTAGGCGACCGTGGCGCTCTCCACGCTCGTGAGCGGATCCACGATGATCCAGCCCGTCTTGCCGCGGATCCACGTCATGTTCGAGCAGTCGTAGCCGCGCACCTGGTAGATGCCCTCGGCCACCTGGAACAAGCCGTGGATCCCGTTCAGCTTGGCCTGCCGCCACAGGCTCGGGTTCACGCTCGGCGGTGCGTCCCCAGCAACGAAGCCGAAGAGAGACTGGCTCCAAGTCTTCCCGCTCGCGGTGTGCACTTCCATGGCCGGATCGCTCGCGATCAGGCCACGCTTCGCGTCTTCGAAGTCGAGCGCATCGTCGAGCGCGAGCCCCGCGCCGAACTTCGCGTTGGCTTCGGCCGTGACCGCGCTGGGCGCGGTGAAGCCGTGCTCGTCGGCTTCGCCTTGCGCGCCCGCCGTCGCGGCCGGCGGAGGCGCCTCGCGCCGTTCACCGCAGGCAGCGGCGAGCGAGACGACGAGGGCGATCACGAGAGGCGTGGCGCGCATCGGGATCCTCCGGGGTGTCGAGCCCCGGGCAGGATGGAGCAATGCCGCGCGCTTCGCCTTGCGTCCGCGCCTAGCCCTGCGTGCGCAGCCGTCGCTCGAGCTGGTCGAGCTCTCGAGCGAGCTCGATCGGGAGCTTCACGCCGAACTGCGCGTAGTACTCGCGGATCAGCGGGATCTCCGCGAGCCAGCCCTCGACGTCGACGCCCAGCAGCGTCTCGAGGTGCTCCTCCCGCAGCGTGAGGCCCGAGAGCTCGAGGTCGCTCGGCGCCGGCACGGTGCCGATCGGCGTCTCGCGCCCACCCGCTCGGCCCGCGCAGCGCTCGAACACCCACGCGAGCACGCGCGAGTTGTCGCCGAAGCCGGGCCAGAGGAAACGGCCGTCCTGCTTGCGGAACCAGTTCACGTAGTAGAGGCGCGGAAGCTTCGCGCCGGGGCGCAGGCCGATCGTGAGCCAGTGCGCCCAGTAGTCGGCCATGTTGTATCCGCAGAAGGGCAGCATGGCCATCGGATCGCGGCGCAGGTTGCCGACCTTGCCGGCCGCCGCTGCGGTCGTCTCGCTCGAGATGATCGAGCCCAGGAACGTGCCGTGCTGCCAGTCGCGCGCCTCGTGCACGAGCGGGACGACGGTGGCGCGGCGGCCGCCGAACAAGATCGCGCTGATCGGCACGCCTGCCGGATCTTCCCACTCAGGCGCGATCACCGGGCACTGGCGCGCCGGCGCGGTGAAGCGCGAGTTCGGGTGGGCGGCCGGCGTCTTGCTGTCCGGCGTCCACGCGTTGCCGCGCCAGTCGGTGAGGCGCGCGGGCGGCGGGCTCATCTCCTCCCACCACACGTCGCCGTCGTCGGTCTTCGCGACGTTGGTGAAGATGCAGTTCTCCGAGACGCTGCGCATCGCGTTCGGGTTCGACTTCATGCTCGTGCCGGGCGCCACGCCGAAGAAGCCCGCCTCGGGATTGATCGCGTAGAGCTGGCCGTCACTGTGGAACTTCATCCACGCGATGTCGTCGCCGATCGTCTCGACCTTCCAGCCGGGGATGGTGGGCTCGAGCATCGCGAGGTTGGTCTTGCCGCACGCGCTCGGGAACGCGGCCGCCACGTAGCGGACCTCGCCCTGCGGCGAGGTGAGCTTCAGGATCAGCATGTGCTCGGCGAGCCAGCCCTCGTCGCGGGCCATGGTCGAGGCGATACGCAGCGCGAAGCACTTCTTGCCGAGCAGCGCGTTGCCGCCGTAGCCGGAGCCGTAGCTCCAGATCTCGCGCCGTTCCGGGAAGTGCACGATGTACTTGTTCTCGCCGTCGCAGGGCCACGGCACGTCGGGCTGGCCGTCCGCGAGCGGATGGCCGACCGAGTGGAGACACGGCACGAAGTCGCCGCTCTCGCCGAGCACGTCGAGCACTTCGCGCCCCATGCGCGTCATGATGCGCATGCTCGCGACCACGTACGGCGAGTCGGAGATCTGGACGCCGATCTGCGCGATGTGGGAGCCGAGCGGGCCCATGCTGAAGGGCAGCACGTAGAGCGTGCGGCCACGCATCGAGCCGGCGAACAGTCCGCGCAGCGTCTCGCGCATCTCGTTCGGGTCGCGCCAGTTGTTGGTCGGGCCCGCGTCGTCCGCCTTCTCGGAGCAGATGAAGGTGCGGTCCTCGACGCGCGCCACGTCGGCCGGGTCGGACAGCACGAGGTAGGAGCCGGGGCGCTTCTTCGGGTCGAGGCGCACGGCCGTCCCGCTCGCGAGCATCAGCTCGAACATGCGGTCGTACTCGGCCTGCGAGCCGTCGCACCAGTGGATGGCGGCGGGCTGCGTGAGCGCCGCGACTTCCTCGACCCAGCGCATGAGCTTCCGGTTCCGGGTCGGGGCGGTGGCGTTCACGAGCGTCATGGAGAAATCCCTTTCCGGCGATTCGTGAGGGCGAGAGAGAAGCACATTCAGTGAGTGGCCCCAAAGCCCGGAGGAGGTCACCAACTCCTCGGCCCCACCCAAAAATTTGATTGCTTTCAGCCAGTTAGGTGACGTAGCTGCGAGCTAGAACACGGCCAGCTCGTAGTCGGCGGGCCGGAAGCGCCGGGTGCGCAGCGCGTACTCGCCCGCGAAGCCGGGGTAGAGGGCGTGGTTGCTGCCGTCCGGCGAGAGATACCAGCTCTTGCAGCTCGACCAGACCATGTGCTTCATGCGCCCCTGGATGCCCGCGTTGTAGCGCTCCAGCACGTCCGGCCGGACGTCCACGAAGCGCAGGCCGTGGCGGCGGATGCGCTGGATCGCCTGCACCACGTGGGCGATCTGCGCCTCGGTGTAGACCAGCACGGAGGTGTGCCCCGGGCCGGTGTTCGGGCCCATCAGGATGAACCAGTTCGGGAAGCCCGACACCGTCATGCCCTTGTACGCGACCGCGCCGCCGCTCCAAGCGGCGTCGAGCGACTGCTGGCCGCGCCCGATCACCGGGAACGGCGCCGCGGCGAGGCCCACCGCGAAGCCGGTTGCGAGCACGATGGCATCGACGGGGCGCCGCGCTCCGTCCTTCGTCTCGATCGCGTCGCGTTCGATCTGCGCGATCGGGTCGGTCACCAGCTCGACGTTCTCGCGCTCGAAGCTCGCCCAGTAGTCGTCCGAGACCAGGATGCGCTTGCAGCCGAACTGGAAGTGCGGGCGGAGCTTCTCGCGCAGCACCGGGTCCTGGACCTGCGCTTGCAGGTGCCGGAGCGACATGCCCTCGCCGAGCGCCGAGAGCCGCGGCGCGTCGAGGAAGATCATCGGGCCCAGGATCTCGCTGGTGGCGTACTGCAGGAAGCGGCTCGCCTTCAGCAGGAACGGGAAGCGCGCATAGAGACGCTTCGCGCGCTCGGAGTAGCGCTTGTCGAGCTTGGGCACGACCCAGGCCGGCGTGCGCTGGAAGACGCTGAGCTGCTCCACCTCCGGCGCGATCGCCGGAACCACCTGCACCGCGCTCGCGCCGGTGCCGATGACGGCGACGCGCTTGCCGGTGAGCTCGACGTCGTGCCGCCAACGGGCGGTGTGGAAGATCTCGCCCGCGAAGCTCTCGATGCCCTTGATGTCCGGCAGCGCGGGATTCACGAGCCCGCCCACCCCCGACACCACCACGCGCGCCGTGAAGCTCTCGCCGCCGCCCGTGGTGAGCGTCCAGGCGCCGCGCGCCTCGTCGAAGCGCGCCTCCACGATCTCGGTGCCGAGGCGGAGATGCGACCGCAGCTGCCACTTCTCGACCAGCCGGAGCAGATACGCCTGGATCTCGGCGGACGGCGAGAACTTGCGCGTCCAGCTCGGGTACGGCTCGAAGGAGAGCGAGTACGCGTGCGAGGGCACGTCGCATGCCGCGCCCGGGTAGGTGTTGTCGCGCCACGTCCCGCCGATCTCGGCGCCGCGCTCGAACATCGTGAACGATTCGATCCCGGCCTGCTTGAGGCGGATCGCCGTGCCGATGCCGGCGAAGCCGGCGCCGATGATCGCAATCGGGAAGTCGCTCATCCGGGCCCTCTGCACGCCCAACCGTAACCCAGCCCGCGCCGCGCCTCAGTGGATCCCGAGGATCCGGCCGGGGTTCCCGGTGAAGATCTTCTCCAGCACGGATCTCGGCAGATCGAGCCCGACCTCGACCACGCTCTTGTCCGTCCCCGGCTGCGGGTCGACGTAGAGACGCTTGCCGAGGACCAGGAAGTCGGTCTCGATCCGGGCGCGGATGAACGCTTCCGTGTCCTGGTCGTCGAGGATCATGTCGGTGCCCCAGAGCAGCCGGTCCTGGTAGGCGAGGATGAACTCGCGGTACTGGCGCAGGTAGCGCGGGATCTCGCCCTGATAGCGCGGGAGGCCCGCGCCCATGCTGACGTCCATGAAGAGGTTCGGATAGCGATCGAGCAGGCGCGCCGTCTCGCTGAAGTCGGGCGGCGTGCGCGCATAGTGGGCGGCGACCACCGTGACGGTGGGGAACGCCGTCAGCAGGTGCTCGAACTCGGGCATCTGCTTCGGTAGCCGCATCGGGCTCACGTGCATCAGCACCGGGATCCCGGCCGCGCGCGCGACCTCGAAGAGGGCGAGGATGGGCGGGCCATCGAGCGGCGCCCGGTAGTAGTCCGGGTGCCCCGACATCAGCTTGAGCCCACGAGCGCCCTTCGCGATCGCGTCTCTCAGCACCGCGACCGCATCGGCGTCCGGGGGATTCACCGTGGCGAAGGGGACGATGAAGTCCGGGTCCTGCTTCGCGAGCGTGAGCAGGCTCGCCATGTGCGCGCGGTAGCCACGGTTGTCGGGCGCGTCGCCGGTCGGCAGCAGGATGACTTTCCGGATGCCGAGCTCGGCCGCGACCTTGCGATACGCGTCGATCGCCCCCCCGACCCGGTAGTGCTCGTGCGTGCTGATCTTCGGGAGCTCGGCGAGGAAGTCCGGCTGCTGCTCGGCGAGCACGCGCGCCGCGAGGCCGGGATCGAGGAGGTCGGCGAAGAGATCGCCCGGAGGGCACGGCCGCGCGCAGGCGCCCGAGACGACGAGCGCCAGGAGCCAGATCCAGATCGGGAGCCGACGCGTGAACAGGGGCTACCTCTTGCTCCGCGGAGCTTGCCACCGGATCTGGGTCGTCATGGCACGCACCCTAACCGACGGCGCGTACGGTGGCGCAACACGGCGGGTGACGAGCTCGCCAGCTGGCGCAGTTCGCGGATCGCACTCGCCGGGCCGATCGACCCACACCCGGTGTTTCCGTTGCTCGTGCACTACGGTTCGATCAGTTGGGGGGGCGCTGGAGGAGCGCCCGTGAACGAAGTGGCGTGCGTCTTCCGCCCAGTGGTCGACGAGCTTCGAGCCCGGGGAATTCCGCCCGAGGAGCTCCTGCACGGGATCCCGGTCGAGCTCGAAGAGCTCGGGAATCCGCGCCGGCGCATTTCGTGGGACGACTTCGTGGAGCTCGCGCGTCGCTGTTCGGAGCTCTTCGGTCCCGATGCCTTCGAGGAGCTCGCGGCGCGCTCGGCGCAAGCCGCGCTGCCGTCTCCATTGCGCTGGCTGCTGTCTGGGGCGGGCAGCGTGCGCAACGCCTATCGGGTCGGCGCGTGGTTCTGGGGCCCGCGCATCTTTCGTGCCACGCGCGCCGAGTGCGAAGTCCTTTCCGACGGCCGGCTCCGCGAAGTCATCGAGATCCTGCCCGAGTATCAGGAGTCGCCGGAGTTCTTCCGCGGGGTACGGGGTCTGTTGCGCACGACGCCGCGTCTCTTCGGGCAGCCAGACGCGATCGTAGGGCTCGAGTCCGACGGTCGACGCGGCGTGTTCCTGATCGAGCCGGTGCCGCAGCCCCGCCTCCCGCGCGCCACGCTTCGCGCACGCCTCGAGAGCTGGGTCCGGTCGAGCCAAATCGGCCACAGCGGTTCGGTGGAGCGATTCGCGCGCGCGCTCGGTCGCGCTCGCGGTTGGCACGAGGTCCCGGACGCGGCGGTGCGCGTGCTCCAGCGCGAGCTCGGCGTTCAGGGCGCCGCGCTCTCTCGGGGCTATCCGGGTGTGCGCGGAGAGGACAATCTCGCCGAAGCAGGAGAACGAACGGGACGACCCGCCAGCGTGCGCCCGCTCGCCTTCGCCCAGCAACGGGTCGGCTGGCTGACGCTCTGGACGCCCAAGGGGGGAGCGCTCGGCGAGGAGGCGGAGCGGCGGCTCCAGGCGCTCCGCCCCCTGCTCGCGTTCCTGCTCGACGGCCATCGCGTCGCCGAGGCGAACCAGCGCCTCTCCCAGCTCCTCGAGAACAGCCTCTCGGACTGGAAGCAGGTCGAGACCGTCCTCGAGAGGATCATCAACGAGCCGGAGCAACACGATCCGCTGGTGGCATCGGTCATTTCGCCCTTCGCGGGAACGGTGCTGCTGATCGAGGACGACGAGCTGATCCGGTGGCGCGGACGCCGCCGGCTCGAGGCCCAGGGGCACGCCGTGGTGGCCGTCGCGAGCGACCTCTCCGATCTGCCGCTCGCTGATCCCCCGAGCGGTCCCATCCGGCTCGTCGTGGCCGACTGGGAGGCCGTCGAACTCCGCCCCGAGTCGCTGCGCCGGATCGCCCGTCTCCACCCCACGTTGCGAGGCGTCCTGCTAGTGCCGATCCGCCGCTGAGCGCGTGTCGCGCCGCACATTCCGCGGTGCCCGAGTCGCCGAAGACGGAAGAGCGCCGCAGCCGCGGCGACCCCCGCATGGCTTCTCATTCCGATCTGCTCGACGCTTGCGACGCGGTCGGCGACGTCGCCCGCGAGCTCGGGGTTGGTCTGCTCCAGGCGGAGGACGACCGCTTCGACGGACGGAGCGTCTGCATCGCAGGCCGTCGCCTGCTGCACTTCTGCTCGTGCAGTTACCTGGGTCTGGAGCTCGACCCGCGCCTCATCGCAGGCGCGATCGACGGCGCCCGGCGCTTCGGCACGCAGTTCTCCGTCTCTCGGGCCTTCCTCTCGGCGCCCCCGTACGCCGAGCTGGAAACGCGGCTCGACGCGATCACCGGCGGCTTCACGCTGGTTACTCCCAACACGACGCTCGCCTCGGCGGCCGCGCTTCCGTCGCTCGTTCGCGAGGACGACGCGGTCCTGCTGGACCACCAGGTGCACATGACCGTCCAGCAGGTGGTGCCCCTGCTCCAGCGAATCGGCGCCGGGGTGGAGCTCGTCCGGCACGGCCGCCTGGATCAGGTCGAGGAGCGCATCCGAGCGCTTCGCGGTCGACACCGCCGCGTGTGGCTCCTCCTCGACGGCGTATACAGCATGCACGGTGACCTCGCCCCCATGGAGGCACTCGCCTTCCTGCTCGGGCGCTACGAGCAGCTCCATCTGTTCGTGGACGACGCCCACGGCACCAGCTGGACGGGCCGCTCCGGCCGCGGCCATGCCCTCGAGCACCTGCGCGGACCGGAGCGCGCACGCGCCATCGTCGCCCTGTCGCTGAACAAGTCCTTCGGCGCAGGCGGCGGGGCGCTGGTGCTGCCAGACGAGGCGACGCAGCGGAGAGTCCGCCACACCGCCGGACCGCTCCTCTTCACGGGTCCGCTGCAGCCGCCGACGCTGGGTGCGGCGCTCGCCTCGGCGCGCATCCATGGCTCTCCCGAGATCGAGCGACTCCAGGGAGAGCTGCTCGAGCGGGTCGCACACGCGAACGCGCGCTGCCGGGAGCTCGAGCTTCCACTCCTCTTCCCGGAGCAGAGCTCACCGATCCGCTTCATCGGGCTCGGTCCGCGCGGAGCCTCGATCGCCATGGCCACGCACCTGAAGGAGCGGGGCCTGCTCGCGAGCTGCGCGCTCTTCCCCGCAGTCCCTGCTCATCAGACGGGAATCCGCTTCAACCTCACGCGTCATCATGCGCTCGAGGACGTCGACCGGCTCCTGGAGGAGATCTCGGGCTTCCTTCCTCGAGCCCTCGCTGCCGGCGGCGTCACTCGAGCGGACGTCGACCGCGCGTTCGAGATCGCTCCTGCCGGGCCGCGAGCCAGCACCCGACCGCATCGGGCGAGTGAGTTGCGCTGCGAGCACGCGGAGTCGATCGAGGCGCTCGATGCGGAAGAGTGGAACCGCCTCTTCGCTCGGCGCGGCGGCTTCGGGATTCCGTTCCTTCGCTACCTCGAGCAGACCTTCGGCCCCCATCAGAAGCCGGACAACCACTGGCGCCTCCACTACTACCGGGTCGGCGACGCGGCCGGCCGCCCCGTGCTCGCGAGCTTCGCGACGGTGGCGTCGATGAAGGACGACATGTTCGCCGATCCCTCGGTGTCGAGGACGATCGAGGCGCGGCGCCGGGAGGAACCCACCTACCTGACCTCCCGCGTGGTCACGCTGGGCTCTCCCCTGAGCGAAGGCGACGCTCTCTTCCTCGATCGACGTGGAGACTGGACGAGCGCACTTCAGCTCCTTGTCGCGCGCCTCTCGGAGCTCGCGGAGTCGGTCGGCGCAGCGCTCCTGGTGCTACGTGACCTGCCGGCCGGGGACACAGAGCTCGATGCGGCGCTCCTCGCGCTCGGCTTCGCCGAGCTCCCGGTGCCCGACACGTTCGCCTTGGAGATCGCGTGGCGCTCGCGCGAGGAGTACCTGGCCGGCTTGAGCCGGCGCGCGCGGCGCTTCCAGCGTCGGGTGGTCGAGCCGCTCGCGGGCAGCTACGAGGTACGGCTCCTGCGCGCCGGCGAGCGTCTGCCCGACGCGTTCTGGTCGCACCTCTACGGCCTCTATCTCGAAGTCTGGAGGCAGAGCTTCCACCTCAACACCTTCGCACTTCCCGAGGACTTCCTGCCGCGCATGCTCGAGCACGAAGGCTTCGAGATCGTGACCCTCGCCTTGCGCGGAGGAGGGGCCGACGCTCTGCCCGATGGCTTCTTCGCGGCCTACCGCGGAGCGGAGCACTACCTGGCTCTCGTGATCGGTCTGGATCGGCGGGCCGTTCGCGAGCACGGCCTCTACCGGCAATGTCTCGCGACCGCGCTCGAGAGGGCGGGGCAGCTCGGCATGCGCAAGCTCCAGCTCGGCATGGGGGCGCCTCTCGAGAAGCGCCGCTTCGGGGCGCGCCCCGCGCCGCGCAAGGTGTGGTTCCAGGCCCGCGACCACTTCCACGCGGACGTGATCGCCCTACTCGCCGGCGACGCCCTGCGCCTCTCGCCGAAACGCTCGAGCTCGAGGAGTTGAGCTGGCGCCCCGGGCAGGAATCGAACCTGCGACCCGCTGCTTAGAAGTTGGCTCCAGCCCCATTTCACTGAGGTCCACCCTCGTTCACGGTCGCCCAAGGATGCAGCGATTCCGGGCGCTTGAGCGTCTGCCGGCGTCCACCGGCGTTCACCGACCTTCACCGGCTCAGCAACACTCGTGCAGCACTGGTGCAGCACGGGCTATCGCTACGCTGGGCGGTTGCCGAGCGCGTCGTCGAGGAGGTCCGCTGCCTCGCGAGCCCTCTTCTCAGCGCCCCTCAGATCTCGTTCTTGCCGCCGACCTAGCTTTGGATCGCCCGCCATACAACCCGCGACGATCGGTTTCGGGCGCGCGCGATCGCACCGCCGACCGGTCTGACGGTGCTCAGGCAGAGCATCCCTGCCGCCAGCAGCGCGCCCGTGCCGGGTTCCGGCACGGACTGGAGGAAGACGCCCGATTCGGACGTCCACGACACACCTGCGGGAATGACCAAGGAGAGGTACGCGCTGTTGCCGAAGTTCAGCTCCGAGGTCGTGTGCTCACCGGGCAACAGGGCCAAAGCGTTGATCCCGGTGGCGGTGGCGAGCTGCGCCCGGAAACTGAACGTCGGGGTCGCCGGTGTTACCACGAAGGACGCCGTGAGCACGGCGCGCACGTCCGCCGGATCGGCGAAATTCCCCGATGAGTCGGCGTTGGTCCAGCTACCCCGGGTAGTCAGAGGATCGACAGAGAGCAAGAACTCGGAGGTGTACTGCTCTACACGGAGTTGGGCTTCGCTCTCCGGAGCGCCGGGATTGTCGTCCCAGATGGAGAGGTACGCCGACAGCGCGGGGCCGGTCGTGCCGGTAAAGCTGCCATAGGGAACGTTCATCAGGAAGGCGCCGGACAGCTCCATGCGGATCTCGACAGCCCCGGTGAAACCACCTCCGATCGTGATCGTGTCGGTGAAGAGGGCTGACGAGCTGGCGCTTGCGCCCACGGCATCCGCGGGATTCGAGTCGGATCGCTCACCCTCTGCGCGGCTGCGTGATTTCAGTGCGCCGGTTCGGAGATCTGCTGACGCCTCGCCCCGGCCGAGCACTTCGATCCCGGGGGTGGAGCCGTAGGCCCGTCCTTGCAAGCACGAGGCCCGACCGTTTTCGGTGTCGAAGATCCCTAGGCACCCCACCTGTGTATAGGTCGTTGCCTGCGCGGATGTCGACCCGACCCACACGAGGATCGCGACCACCGAGAGCCGGCCGATCCAGGACACCATGGCGGATCTCCCTGCCCGAGCCCAAGAGCGATGGGGCACGCTTCGCCCCTCAGAGCCCTCTGGGGAGTGGTTTCTCGCTCGCGATTGTGGCGGGAGTCGGCGCTGTGCAACTCGCCCGTGTGTCCGCAGAAGCTCGATTTGCACCCTCGCAGCGGTGCAACCTACTCCTGTTCGGGCTCACCCCCGTCGACTTCCTGCTGGCCGCCGGCGCGTGCCTGCTCTTCGCGCTCACGCTCGCAGCCCGAACCTGGGTCAAGGCGAACGAGCCGCGCCTCGTCGCGCAGCGCCGAATTGCGACCTAAGGGCTCGAGCGGCTCGACGAGGCGGACCAGGCCTAGGCCGGCGCGAAGGACGCCGCCAAGGTTCCGCGACCGCGCCGGCAGAAGGGCGCGACGACCGGCTGACGGGGACGCCGCGGGCGTCCCCTCACTGCTCGAACGGATCACGGGCGAAGGCTACGCCGGGCGCTTGCCGAGCGCGTTGTCGATGAGGTCCGCCGCCTCGCGGGCCCGGCGATCCGAGAGGTGGGTGTAGACCTGGAGGATAGAGATCGCGCTTTGTTTCTCGCGTTGCGAGGGAGCCACGGCCCGAGCACTCGGAGGGGGAGGGGGGGCTGACCGGGGGGTCGATGAGCCGGACCCTCGGTCTGCGCGAGCGATTCCGCGCCGCAGTTGCAGCACTGGTGCAGCACTTCGCGGCCCCGAGCGATCCGAGTCCGCTGACTGCTTCGGGAGAAGTGCTTCAACGCCGCGCGTTTGCGGTGGCGCCCCGGGCAGGAATCGAACCTGCGACCCGCTGCTTAGAAGGCAGCCGCTCTAGTCCGCTGAGCTACCGGGGCGCGGGCGTGGAAGGTAGCGACCTCGCGAATCAAACGTCGTATCGGCGGTCACGCGTGCGCCGATCCCGGCGCAGCGTTGACGGAGCCGCTCCGGCCGCGTACCAAACCGGGGCCGGATGCCGCCCACCACCCCCGACGTCGCCCGCGCCGAAGTGACCCAGCTCGTGCCGCTGCACGAGCTCTTCGCGAAGCAGCTCGGCGCCGTGCGACTCAGCCTCTGCGATGCGGAAGCGACCCGGAGCGCGCTCCTCTACGAGAAGGCGCTTCGCTACGAGCGCCTGATCGGTCGGCTCGAGAATCGCATTCGCGTGGCCATGCTCTCGCTCACCGAGCCCGCCGAGGGCTGAGGTCGAGCGCGGCGCCCAGTGCCACCTCACCCACCCGGGGTGAAGCGCACCGGCATCTGCTCGAGCCCCACGATGAAGTTGCTCGGCCGGATCGGCAGGGGCTCGCTCGTGGCCAGCTCGATGTCCGGCAGGCGCCGCAGCAGCTCCTCGAACAGCACCTTCAGCTCGAGGCGGGCCAGCGTGGCGCCGAGGCAGTGGTGGGTGCCGAAGCCGCCGAAGGCGACATGGCGGTTCGGGTCGCGCGTCACGTCGAAGCGGTCCGGCTCGCGGAACTCGCCCGCGTCGCGGTTGCCCGAGGGATAGAGCAGCAGCAGGCGATCGCCCTCGCGCAGCTTCTGTCCCCGCAGCACGGTGTCGCGCGTGACGGTGCGGTTCATGTTCTGGATCGGGCTCACCCAACGCAGCATCTCCTCGACCGCGGTGAGGATGTGCCGCCTCGGGTCGGCCGTGAGCTTCTTCTTCTGCTCGGGGTTCCGGATCAGCTCGAGCAGCCCGCCCGTCATCACGTGGCGCGTCGTCTCGTCGCCGCCGATCAGGATCAGCAGGCTCTCCTGGAGGATCTCCTCGTCGCTCAGCCGGTCGCCGTCGATCACGGCGTGCACGAGAACCGACATCAGGTCTTCGCGGGGATTCGCGCGGCGATCCACGATCACTGAGCGCGCGAAGCTGAGGTACTCGAGCATGACGCCCGCTTGCCGCGCGCGGCGCTCGTTCTCGTCCGCGATCGCGGCCATCTCACCCCCGCCGAGCAGCTCGTCGGACCAGCGCAGCAGCTCGGCGTGGTGCTCGCGCGGCATGCCCAGCATGTCGCCGATCACCGCCATCGGGATCCACTGCGCGATCTCCGTGACGAAGTCGCAGGTGCCGCGCGGCGAGACGGCGTCGATCAGCTCGTTGGTGAGCTTCCGCAGCATCGGCTCGTGTGCTTCCACGCGCCGCGGCGTGAAGCCGCGGTTCACGAGATTGCGCCGCCGCTTGTGCCCGGGATCGTCGAGGTTGATCATCGACGGGATCCACGAGTCGCGCTCCGGCCGGGAGCTCTTGCTCGAGCAGAACAGCTCCGGCTGGCGCGACACCTCCATGATGTCGTCGTAGCGCGAGACGCCCCAGAGCCCACCGTCGGCCGTCTCGTCCCAGTACACCGGCGCGTTTTCACGCAGCCAGCGGAAGTGCGCATGCGGGTCCACGTAGAAGAAGCGGCTGTGCAGGCGGACCTTCGGATTCGTCGGATGATCGGGCACCGGGCGTCCTCCAAGGCGGGGCCGCGCCAGCATACCGCGACGTTCGATCGACACCCCCGAGGGCCGGTGATAGCCTCCTGCGCCTTCGGCGGTGGGCGTAGCTCAGCTGGTTAGAGCGCCAGGTTGTGGCCCTGGAGGTCGCGGGTTCGAACCCCGTCGCTCACCCCATCGAATCTCTCGACGTCCCGCGGACTTCCGAGCGCGGCTCCTTCGCGCTCGACCTCGCCCTCGGAGCGACGGGCCGTCCGGTGCCGAGGCCGTCAGCTGCAGTTGCTTGTTATGCCACGCGTGGAGGTTCGACTAACCGGCCGTGGGCTTCAGGAATCACGGGACGATGCTCGCCTAGCCATGCGTAATGAAGGACCTCAGGGAGATCGCCGACATCGAGTCGCCGGTCGCACGGGCGTCCGCCCTTCGCCGACTTCGGCGCGCCCGGACGGCCCTATGCGGCCCCTCGGGATTCGAACCCCCCGACTCGGGGAGCGGACTCAGCGACCCCACCGGATCAGCGCGTCGAGCAGGCGCCGGTGGCGCGGCCGGTAGGGCGGATAGAAGAGGTGCAGCAGCGAGAGCCGCGGGTTGGTGAAGACGGGCCGCATCTTGCTGAACTCGACGAATCCCTCGAAGCCGTGGTATTGCCCCATCCCGCTCGCGCCGACCCCGCCGAAGGGCAGGTCATGCTGCGCGACGTGGAGCATGCAGTTGTTGATCGAGACGCCGCCCGAGATGGTGGCGTAGAGCAGCTTCTCCTCGCGCTTTGCATCGTTTGTGAACACGTAGAAGCCGAGCGGACGATCCTTGGCGTTGACGTACGCGATCACCTCGTCGAGGTCTCGGTAGGTCTTCACCGGAAGGAGCGGTCCGAAGATCTCGTCGCGCATGATCGTCATGTCGTCGGTCACGTCGAGCACGAGGTGCGGGGGCACCTTGCGCAGGCCGTCGTCGAACGACGCGCCCGGCACGAGCGGGATCACGTTCGCGCCCTTGGCCTCGGCGTCCTCGAGGGTTGCTCGCAGACGTCGGTAGGATTTCTCGTCGATGATCGAGGTGTAGCTCGGGTCCTTCGTGTCGGGGTAGCGCTCGGGCACGATGCGCCGCGCCGCGGCGACGAAGCGTTCGCGCGCCACCTCGGGCAGGAAGAGGTAGTCCGGGGCGAGGCAGGTCTGCCCGGCGTTGACGAGCTTGGCGTAGAGGATGCGCGAGGCCGCCTCGTCGACGTCGAAGTCGTCGCACACGATCGTGGGCGACTTCCCGCCGAGCTCGAGCGTCACCGGGGTCAGGTTCTCGGCGGCGTCGCGCATCACGGTGCGACCGGCGTCGGCGGACCCAGTGAAGAGCAGATGATCGAATGGCAGCGTCGAGAAATCGCGGGCGGCGACGCCCGGGCAGGATCGCCACCACGTCCTCGGCGAGCACCGCGCCGAGCTTCTCGTGGAGGAGCCGGCAGAGCGTTTGCGAATGGCTCGCCATCTTGATCATGACGCGGTTTCCCGCGGCGAGCGCGCTGGTGAGCGGGCTCACCGTGAGGAAGAGCGGGTAGTTCCAGGGCGAGACGATGCCGACCACGCCCTTCGGCTGCGGCACCAGCCGGTTGCGGCCCGTGGCGAAGAGGATCGAGACGGAGCGCCGCTTTGGCCGCATCCAGCCCGGGAGCTTCTTCAACGTGTGGCGGATCCCGCCGACGCAGGTGAAGAGCTCGAGCATCAGCGATTCCTCGGTGCAGCGGTGCCCGAAGTCACGGTGGATGGCGTCGGCGATCGCGTCGCGGTTCTCGAGCAGCGTTCGCTCGACTGCGCGCAGCCGTGCGCGGCGTTCGTCGAGGCTCGGGAAGGGGTGCGCGCGGTAGGCCTCGCGCTGCAGCTGGAAGATGCGCTGCGCCTCGTTGTCGGGATGCTCGATGCGGCGGAGCTGGGCGGTCTGCGCCATCGGGAGTGCCTCCCGGGCGAGATCCTACCGCCTGCTGCGGGCTCGAGGGTCGGGGAAGCGAGGCACTGCCACTCGTAGCGAGAGCTACCCTCCGACGACCGAAGTGTCCTCCCGCACACCGAATCCCACGATCGACCGCCTGCTCGACGTCCCCGGGCACGGCCCCCTGCTGGTCCGCGACATCCCCGGCCCGCGCGACGACGCGCCGGCGGTCCTGCTCCTGCACGGCCTCGGTGCCACCGCGCGCCTCAACTGGGGCCGCTGCTTCCGGCCGCTCTCCGCGCACTTCCGGGTGCTGAGCCTCGATCACCGCGGGCACGGGAGCGGCCTCCGCACCGACCGCTTCCGGCTCGAGGAGTGCGCGGACGACGCAGCCTCCGCGATGGCGGCGCTCGGGGTCGGGCGCTTCCTGGCGGTGGGCTACTCGATGGGCGGGCCGATCGCGTCGCTCGTGTGGCAGCGGCACCCGGAGCAGGTGTGCGGGCTGGTGCTGTGCGCGACGGCGCGCCACTTCGTGCCGCGGCGCGTGGCGCGGCTCGGGCGCGCCGCGCTGCCGGTCGCGGCCGCCGCCGCGCGGCTGATGCCCGGCGCGGCGCGCCGTCGCATGCTGCAGCGCATGCTGGTACGGATCGAGCACCCGGAGCTGCGCGACCGCGTGCGCGAGGATCTCCTCGGCCACGAACCCGCCACGGTGATCCAGGCGGCGGACGCGCTGACGCGCTTCTCGTCGCATGACTGGATCGGCACGGTGGACGTGCCCACGGCCATCGTCGTGACGCTGCTCGACGAGCTCGTGCCCGCCGTCCGCCAGCGCAAGCTGGCCCGCTCCATCCCGGGCGCCGAGGTGTTCGAAGTCGAGGGGGATCACGACGCGTGCGTGCGTCTGCCCGCGTTCCCGCCGACGCTCGTGCGTGCCTGCCTCTCGGTGGCACGACGGGCCGGCGTGCTCCCCGAATCCGATGACCGCCTATCCGCTCGAGGGGCTGCCGGGCGATGATCGCAGCCGCCCGGCGCGTCCGGGAGCGCGCGCGTGGGCGCTAGCGGCCCTCACGCAGGGCGGTGATGCGTTCGACCGTGCCGGGGTGGGTCTCGAAGAAGCCGCCGCCCCCCGACCCTGATTCCTGCATGAGCCAGGTGAGGGCGTCGATCATCAGCTCCTTGCTATAGCCGGCGCGCTGCAGCAGCACGACGGCTTGCCGGTCGGCGGCGAACTCCTCGTCACGGCTGTACTTGCGGGCGACGAGCTCACCCGCGTACGGCGTGATCGCTCCGCTGCCCGGGAACACCTGCTCCAGGATCGCCACGCCGATGCCGAGCCCCGCCTGAAGGACTTGTGCCTGGGCCACGTGGTTCAGGTCCTCGTGGGAGATCTCGTGCGCGAGAACCGCGCGCAGCCGGTCGTCGTTGGCTCTCGCGAGCAGGCCGGTGGTCACGAAGAAGCGCCCGCCGCCGGCGTTCGCGGCGTTGATCTCGGAAGAGTCGAGGATTCCGACGCTCACCTGCTCGGCCGACAGCGGGTGGTCCATCTTGGCGAGCAGCGGAACCATCACCCGTCGGAGACGCTCAGCCTGCGCGGGGGTCGCCGCAATCGCCGGGGACTCCCGCGGCGGTGACGGCTTCTGGCGACCCGTCGTCGTCCCCGGGATGTTCATGCAGCCGAGGGTCAGCGCGCAGCCGACTGCCGCCACGACTCCCGACATCTTTCGCTTGGTCACCGTCATGGCTCACCTGCGCAATTCGTTCGCACGGGGAGGATGGAGCAAGAACGGGCTCGGGTCTCTTCGTTCAGGCTGTAGAGCCGACGGGACACTCCTTCACGGCACCAGCAGGCGCGCCACGAACTCGCCATGCGGGACGAGGCAACGAATCAAGGGGCGAGCTCGCGGGTAGAGCAGTCCGAGATGGGGTCACTCTGGGGTCGCTTCGTCACGAGAGGCCCCATCCAGCGCGGCTCGCCACGTCCGTAACTCGGCAGGATCCCGAGATTCCTACTTCTTCCGGTTGCCCGGAATCCCGTTGTGGCCCTGGAGGTCGCGGGTTCGAACCCCGTCGCTCACCCCATCCCTTCTCTGCGTCGGCTCAGCGCTTCGACACGGTCACGCGGTTGCGGCCGGCGTCCTTCGCTTCGTAGAGCGCACGGTCGGCGGCGGCGACGAGGTCTTCGGGGCTCGCGTCCGCGGCGATCGCCGTGGCCACGCCGATCGAGATCGTGAGCTCGAGCGAGCGACCATCCGGCAGCTGGAGTGGCGTCGCTTCGATCGCCGCACGCTGGCGCTCGGCGAGCGCGAGCGCCCCCTCGAGCGGCACCTGCGCGAGGGCGATCAGGAACTCCTCCCCGCCCCAGCGTGCGGCCACGTCGGTCCTGCGCAGCTGGTCCGCCAGCAGCGCGCCGACGTGGCGCAGCGCGGCATCTCCCACGGGATGCCCGTGCGTGTCGTTCACGCGCTTGAAGTGGTCGAGATCCGCCATGAAGACCGAGAGCCGATTGCCGTGCCGGTGCACGCGCTCGAGCTCGCGAGACAGGAACCACTCCGCGAAGCGCCGGTTGCGGAGGCCGGTGAGCGCGTCCGTCACCGAGAGGCGCTCGAGCTGGAGGTTCTTCACCTCGAGCTCGATGCGGAGCTGGCGCAGGCGCAGGTGGACGCCGAGCCGCGCGAGCAGCTCGGCGGGATGGAAGGGCTTCTCGATCGTGTCGGAGGCGCCGCGCTCGAGCAGGCGCGCCTTCCGCTCGGGGTCGCGGTTGGCGGAGACGAACAGGATGGGCGTATCCGCGAGCTCGGGGCGCTGCTCCTTCACGGCGAGCAGCTTCTCGCCATCGAAGCCCGGCAGCTCGAGGTCGCAGATCACGGCGTCGAAGGACCGCGTGAGGAGCGCCTGGAGCCCGGCGATCCCGTTGCTCGCCTCGACGATTTCGCGGACGTCCGCGCTGCCCTCGAGCGCGCGCCGCAGCTCGGCGCGGTGCGAAGCCGAGTCCTCGATCACGAGCACGGCGCCGCGCCGCACGCTGGGCGAGCCCCCCGCTGCGGGCGGCTGGGAATCGGGCGTAGGTCGAGCGGGACGCCGGGGCACGCGAATCGTCTCCCTACACTCTTTCGTGGAGCCGGGGGATGGGCTTGAGGGGCCTCTGATCCGGGCTTCTCGGGGTCAGCTCTCGCCGCGCAGCAGGATCCAGAGCCCGATCGCGACGAAGCCCGCGCCGGCCACCCAGCGCAGCACGCGCGGGCTCACCCACTCGGCGACCAGGCCGCCCGCGAGCACCCCGAGGGCCGACGTGAGCGCGAGCGCGGACGCCGCCGCCACGAACACGGTGAGGCGCGCGTTCGGAGCATCCGCCGCGTACAGCAGCGTGGCGAGCTGCGTCTTGTCGCCGAGCTCGGCCACGAAGACCGTGCCGAACACGGTCAGGAACAGCTTCGGATCCATTGGGTCCTCCAGGTTGCGAGCCTCGCGCGCTAGCGTGCGGGCCGCGGAGGCATGGAACGGCATGGGTCGCGTGGGGGGCAAGGTGGTGATCGTGACGGGCGCGGCCTCCGGCCTCGGCCGTGCCCAGGCGACGCTGCTGGCCCGGGAAGGCGCGCACGTCGTGGTGACGGACGTGAACGAAGCCGGCGGCGCGGGCGTGGCGCAGGAGCTCGGACGGCCGGCCCGCTTCGTGCGTCACGACGTCCGCGACGAAGCCTCTTGGCAGCACGTGATCGACGAAACCCTGCGGCACTTCGGCCGGCTCGACGGGCTCGTCAACAACGCAGGCATCGTGGTGCTCGCCACCATCGAGGAGACGACGCTCGCCCAGTGGCGAGCGGTGCAGGCGGTGAACTCCGACGGCGTGTTCCTCGGCTGCAAGCACGCGCTGCCGGCGCTGGCGCAGAGCGGCGGCGGCTCGATCGTCAACCTGTCGTCGGCGGCCGCGCTGGTCGGCACGCCCGCGTTCGCGGCCTACAGCGCGAGCAAAGGCGCGGTGCGGTCGCTCACGAAGACCGTGGCGGTCCACTGCGTCCTGCGCGGCTGGGCGATCCGCTGCAACTCGATCCACCCCGGCGGCATCGATACGCCGATGCTCCAGAGCCTCGGCGCGCTCGCGGAGAACGCCGCGCCGCTCGCGCTCGAGCTGCTCGCGAAGCAGACGACCGCGCGTCTCGGCAAGCCGGAGGACGTGGCCGAGCTCGTGCTCTACCTGATCTCGGACGCCTCGAGCCTGATGAACGGCGCCGAGCTGGCGCTCGACGCGGGCATGACGGCCGGCTAGTCGCGAGGGCTACCCCTCCGCGACGAAGCGGAAGGTGCTCACGTACTCGATCACCAGCTCCGGGTGGCCGGCCCATGCGCGCCGCTCTGCCTTTTCGGGCAGCCGCGCGAGCGTCGCGGGCGTCATGCGCTGGAAGGTCTCTTCCGCGGCCTCCGTGTCCATCTCGTAGAAGTGCAGGAAGCGCGGCCGCGCGCGCGTCACGTTCTCGTACGGGGTGATCAACGTGAAGCCCGGCACCGCGGCGCCCGCGATGTGCCGGATGTGGACGAAGTCGGCCCAGTCGCGGAACGCCTGGGCGCCGGCGTCGCCGCTCTTCGGGCTGACCAGCACCAGCTCGAGGCCGCGCGTCGGCCTCCCCGTCAGCACGCCCTGCCCCGGCCGCACCTGACGGAACTGGTGCGCGACCACGCCCGCGGGCGGCGCGGGCGCGGCGAAGGGCGCGCGCGCCTCGACCACGCCGAGCGTCGCGAACTCCGAGAGCGTGCGCGGCAGGTCGCTGCGGTGGAGCGCGCAGTTCGTCCACGCGCTCGCGCGCTCGACCCCGTCGATCCGCCCCAGCGCCGGCCCCCGCGCGCGCAGCCACGCCTCGGGCGCGAGGTCGGTCAGCTCGAGCTGGAGAACGGGTGTGAGACGATCTTCCACCTAGGCGAGCTTGCTCCCGTACACGCGCCGGATCGGGATGGCGTCCAGCTCGACGCCCTCCAGACAGCGGACGTTGATGCCCCAGCCGGAGAACGCAGGTGCGCCTCGGGCGATCTCCTCCGGCGTCCGGTGACGCGGGCGCCGGAACGGGAGGATGCCGCAGGTGGGGCAGAAATAGTCCTCGGCCGTGCGCGTGTGCCACTGGTACAGCGTGAGGTCTTCGAGCGGCGTGAGCAGCCGCAGCCGATCCGCCTCGACCCGGTGGATGAGCGCGCCCCGCCGCCGGCAGATCGAGCAGTCGCAGGCTCGGACGTGATCCAGCTCCAGGTCCACCTCGAAGCGGACGCGACCGCAGTGGCACGAGCCTCGGTAGGTGTTCATCCGGTCGACTACTTCTTCTGCTGCGCCGCCTTGATCTTCGCCGAGAGCTCCGCGCCGCCGGCGCGCACGCCCTGGAGGTGCGGGCCGGCCTGGAGGTCCGCGCCGGTGCGGATCACGCTGCGGCCGCCGCGCGCCTCGAGGGCGGTGTAGACGTAGCGCTTGTTCACCGTCACCACGGCCGGCGGCGTCTCGGCGATCGTCTGCGCGATCGCGAGCACGCGGGCCTCGAGCTCGGCCGCCGGGAAGGCCTGGTTGATGAGGCCGATGCGGGCCGCCTCCTCGCCCGTGTAGACGCGGCCGGTGAGGTGCAGCTCCATGGCGTGACGCGGTGCGAGGAAGACCGGGAACCAGGCGAAGTCCGGCAGGCCGGCGAAGCGCAGCACCGGATGCGAGAGCGCGCGCATCGCTCGCGGCGTAGGCGAGGTCGCACGCGCCGGCCAGCTCGAGCCCGCCGGCCATCGCGTAGCCGTGGATCTGGGCGATCACGGGCTTCGCGAGGTCCCACAGCGACATCCAGCCCTCGCTGACGTGGCGCGCCCACTGCATGCCGACGTGCGACGTGAAGTACGGCTGATCGGCTCCGAGGTCCGACTTCAGGTCGTAGCCGGACGAGAAGCAGGGCCCGGCGCCGCGCACGATCGAGACGCGCACCGCGTCGTCGCCGTCGGCGCGCCGCAGCGCGTCGAGCAGCTCGCCGCGCAGCGCGTTCGAGAGCGCGTTGCGCTTCTCGGGGCGGTTCAGGGTGATGCGCTCCACGCCGGGCGCGGGGCGATCGACGAGGATCAGGCGGGGCTCGCTCAAGGCTTCCGCTCCAAGAGAAAGATGGGCGCCCAGCATACCACCCCGAGGGGGAACGCTCGCTGGACCGATCCACATCGGGCTCGCCGTCCGTAGCCCCTGAAACGCGAACGTTGCGCGGGGTGTCGCTGGTGTAGAGTCCGGCCGCCGTTCTGGAGGAGAGCAACCATGCTCGTGGTTCGATTCGTCTGTCTCGCGGTCACGCTGGTGCTGGCCGCTTCTTCTGCGTTCGCTCAGGAAGACGTGAAGCCCGGCGCCCCGTCCTTCAAGGAGGGCGACGTCATCTCGCTCGACAAGATCGAGCAGATCAAGCCCTTCCTGCCGCCCGAGTTCTGGGACAACCGTGACTTCTTCTTCTACGAAGGCATGCAGCTCGAGGTCGGGCCCTCGTACGTCGACTACTCACCGGCCGATGTCTACAAGCAGGCCACGACGAAGTTCAGCGGCGACGTGAAGCTCGGCCCCGAGAGCAGCCTCGTCGGCTACACCGCGGGCCAGCCCTTCCCGGTCGAGAAGATCGATTGCAAGGGCGATCCGCAGGCGGGCGCCAAGGTCGCGTGGGACTTCGTGCTGCGCTGGGAGGGCTTCGGCGGCGTGCCCGTCGACTTCTACTACTCCTACTGGGACCGCGGCGAAGAGCTTCCGCTCTACTACCAGGGCACGAGCCAGGGCACGGCCCTCGCGTTCCGGCCCGAGCCGGAGTACGCCGACACCCAGGGCGACGTGTTCCGCAACGAGAAGCGCTACGTCGCGAGCGGCCCGTCGGTGGACGCGCCGTTCGACGCGCGCGGCATCATGCTGCTCTCGTATCGCTACAAGGCCTCGTTCGGGCCGAAGGCCACCACGAAGTACGACGACACCTGGGTGTACGTGCCGACGCTGCGGCGTGTCCGCCGCATCTCGTCGGCGCAGCGCACGGACGCGGTGTCGGGCACCGACTTCACCTTCGACGACCTGTTCAGCTTCAACGGCATCGTCCCGCAGTACGAGTGGAAGTGCCTGGGCCAGATGGACATCATCGCGCCCGCGCACACCAAGGTGAAGGCGTACCCGTACGAGAAGGACCACAACTTCGGGCCGTACGGGCTCTCCTTCGCGGACGACCGCTGGGAGATGCGGCACGCCATCAAGTTCCGCTTCACGCCGACCAACTCGGACCATCCGTACAGCCACAAGGACATCTACATCGACGCGAACTCGATGGAGCCGCTCTACTCCTTCGCCTACGACCGCAAGGGCGAGCTGTGGAAGATCATCTGGCACAACCATCGCTGGAGCGACGATCCGGGCTACACCGAGTACAAGGGCTGGCCCAGCGTAGACAAGCCGCGCGACCTCACGGTGGTGAGCGACATCATCGTGAACGTCCAGACCGGCACGGGCAACCGCATCGAGTTCTGGAACCGCTCCGGCACGCCGATGGACAGCGTGGGCAAGATCCGCCGCTTCATCGACGTGGGGCGCCTCACCAAGGGCCGCTAGCCCTGGCCGACACCGAGCGCCACCTCGCGGATCGCCTCGCGATCCGCGAGGTGGCGTATCGCTACGCGCGCGCCGTCGATCGCCGCGACTGGGCGCTCGCCGCGACGCTCTTCACCGACGACGCGGTGCTCGTGGGTCCGCGCTTCGAGCTGGTGGGTCGCGAACAGATCCTGCGCGGGCTGCGCACCGTCGAGCGCTATCGCGCGACCTTCCATGCCGTCCACAACCAGACGCTCGAGTTCTCTGGCGACGAGGCGGCCGGCGAGACCTACTGCGTGGCCAACCACTTCCTCGAGCGCGACGGCCAGGCGCGCAAGCTCGACTGGGGCATCCGCTACCAGGACCGCTACCGCCGCGGCGCGGACGGCGCCTGGCGGCTCTGCCGGCGCGACCTGATCGTCGACTGGGAGCAAGAGCTGCCGGTCGTTGGACGCCGCGACTGACGGCGAGGTAGGCCGCCCGCGGATGCGGGCGGCGTGGGGGTCGGTGCGAAGGCATACTCGCCGGCACCGAGGAGATCCCCATGGCCATCGACTTCAGCTTCCCCGAAGAGGTCGCAGCTCGTCGTCGGCGCAGCGTGCGCGAGTTCTGCGACGAGGTGGTGCGACCCGCCGAGGAGAAGATCGAGGCGCAGCGGCGACGAGCCGCGAGGTGCTCGTCGAGCAGATCATCCAGATGCGCAAGGCGGCGCAGGAGTGGGGGCTCTGGCTGCCGCACATGCCGGAGGAGTACGGCGGCATGGGGCTCGGTCACGTCGCGATGGCGGCGGTCTCGGCCGAGGCGGCGAAGACGCGCTTCGGTCCGTTCGCGCTGAACGCGCAGGCGCCCGACGAGGGCAACATGCACACGCTCCATCACTGGGCGACGCCGGAGCAGAAGAAGAAGTACCTGAAGCCGCTCTGCGACGGGCGCATCCGCTCGTGCTTCGCGATGACCGAGCCCGAGGTGGCGGGCTCCGACCCGACGCTGATCCAGACGCGCGCCGTGCTCGAGGGCGATCACTGGGTGATCAACGGCCACAAGTGGTTCATCTCGGGCGCGCGCGGCGCGCAGTTCGCGATCCTGATCGCGCGCACCGAGGACGACCCCGAGATCCCGCAGGCCGCGAACACCGCCTTCCTCGTCGACATCCCGTCCGAGGGCTGGGAGGTGGTGCGCGACATCGACACGATGAGCGGCGAGCCACAACCACTGCGAGATCCGGATCAAGAACCTGCGCGTGCCGAAGGACAACATCCTCGGCGGGCGCGGCCAGGGCCACCTGCTCGGCCAGTACCGGCTCGGGCCGGCGCGCCTCGCGCACTGCATGCGCTGGATCGGCCAGGCCGAGACGGCGCTCGACATGACGATCGACCGCGCGCTGAAGCGCTACGCGCACGGCTCGCTGCTCGCCGAGAAGCAGGGCATCCAGTGGATGATCGCCGACGGCACCATGGAGCTGTACCAGTGCAAGCTGATGGTGCTGCACGCGGCCTACCGCATCGACCGCGGGCTCGACTTCAAGAGCGAGGTGTCGATGGCGAAGCACTTCGTCGCGAACGCGCTGAACCGCATCATCGACCGCGCGATCCAGGTGCACGGCGCGCTCGGCTACTCGATCGACACGCCGCTCGCGCAGATGGCGACGCAGGCGCGCTGGGCGCGCTTCGCCGACGGCGCCGACGAGGTGCACCAGTGGCGCATCGCGCAGCGCGCCATCGAGGCCTACACGAAGACCGGCAGCGTCACGAGCGCCGCGGGCGACCTGCCGCTGTAGACGTCGAGATTCACGCCGCCCGCATCCGGCGGCGGCCTACCTCGTCGCCAGTCGCGGCGTCACGAGGCCGGCGCCACCTCGACCGGGATGCCGTTCACGACGGCGTTGCCCGAGAGCACGTCGACGAAGGTCGCCGGGCGCGAGCACGTTGTTGTTGACGCCGGCGTGCGCGCGACGCGACCGAGAGGCGCGTGCCCGGCTTGTCGTGGCCCCAGCCGTGCGGCAGGCACACGACGCCGGGCATCATCTCGTCGCTCACCTCGACCGGCGCCACGACGCTGCCCGGCCTTCGAGCGGACGCGCGCCGGCGCGCCGTCGGCGACGCCCGCGCGCGCGGCGTCGTCGGGGTGGATCGAGCAGCGTGCAGCGGTCCTTGCCCGTCACGAGCACGGTCACGTTGTGCATCCACGAGTTGTTCGAGCGCACGTGGCGGCGGCTCACGAGCACGAGGCCGTCGTCGCGGCGCGCGAGCCGCGCGCGCGAGCCGCGGCGACGTCGGCCGATGATGTAGGGCGGCGCGAGCTCGATCTTGCCCGACGGCGTGTGCAGGATCTCGTCGCAGCGCGCGGCACGAGCGGGCCCAGGTCGATGCCGTGCGGCTGCTGCCTCGAGCGTCGGCGAGCGTGAGGCCGTCCGGGCTCGCGCCGTAGCGGTCGCCCCACGGGCCGGTGCGGATCGTGAGGTCGAGCAGGCGCTCGGGGCCGCCGCCCGCGGTCGCGGCCACGATCTCGCCGGGTCGCGGCCGTCGATCGCGAGTCGAGCGCCGCTGACGCCGGCGACGAGCGCCGGCGAAGAAGCCGTCGTCGAGCGCGCGCGACGTCGATGCTCGGCGTTGCGCATGCCGGCGCAGCAGCGCCGCCGAGCCGGAGCAGGATCTCCCACTCGTGCGGGCGGTCGGCCCGGCGGCGAACACCGCCGGCGAGTACTTGCCCGCGCTGCGCACCGCCCACGCCCAGATCAGCTCGTCGTAGTGCGGCTGCTCGAGCGCCGAGAGGCCCGGGCAGGATCACGTCGGCGTGGCGCGTCGTCTCGTTGAGCCAGTTGTCGACGCTGATCATGCACTCGAGCGTCGGGCAGCGCCGCGTCGAGGCGTCGCGGCGTCGGGCGCCGAGAGCACCGGGTTGCCGGCGATCGTGATCAGCGCCGGATCTGGCCCGTCGCCCGGCGTCGCGATCTCCTCGGCGAGGCACGACACCGGCACCTGGCCGAGCACCTCGGGCGCGCCGCGCACGCGGCTGCTGCCAGCGGCCGAAGCGTGAAGCCGTTCGCGAACTCGGGCGGCGGCAGCGACGCCAGCGACCACGCGATCGGGTTCGCGAACATCGCGCCGCCCGGCGCGGTCGAAGTTGCCGGTCAGCATGTTGACGACGTCGACGAGCCAGGACGCGAGCGTGCCGAACTCCTGGTTGCACGTGCCGATGCGGCCGTAGACGGCGGCGCGCGGCGCCGCCGGCGAGCTCGCGCGCGAGCCGGCGGATCGTCGTCGGCGGCGATGCCGCAGGTCTCGGCCGACCGCCTCGGGCGTGAACTCGCGCGCGCGATGCGCCGCACCTCGTCGACGCCGTTCACGCGGCCCGCGAGCGTCGCCGAGGTCGCACGCAGCCCCTCGGCGAACAGCACGTGCGCGATCGCGAGCAGGAGCGCGGCGTCGGTGCCGGGGCGCGATCGGGATCCACTCGTCGGCGCGGTCCGCGGTGCCGGTGCGGCGCGGGTCGATGACGACCACCGTGCCGCCGCGCGCGCGGATCGCGTCGATCTCGCCGAGCACGTCGGGCGCGGCGAGCAGGCTGCCCTGCGACGCGTGCGGGTTGGCGCCGAGCATCAGCAGGTAGTCGGTGCGGTCGAGGTCGGGCACCGGGATCGTCCACATGCCGCCGTACATCAGCGCGCACGACACGTTCTTCGGCCACTGGTCGACGGTGCCGGCCGAGTAGATCATCGGGCAGCCCCGACATCGCCGATGAACAGCCGGCACGTAGCGGACGAGCGAGAAGTTGTGCGCGGTCGGGTTGCCGATGTAGGCGGTGACGCGCGTCGGTGCCGTGCTGCGCGAGCACCGGGCGCAGCAGGCGCGTCGCACCGCGCGAACGCCTCGTCCCAGCGTCACCTCGCGCCAGCCGCTCGCCGTCGCGCACCAGCGGCGCGCGCAGGCGGTCGGGGTCGTGGTGCAGGTGGCCGAGCGTGGTGCCCTTCGGGCAGAGGTAGCCCTGGCTCCAGACGTCGTCGCGGTTGGCGCGGATCTGCGCGACGCGGCCGCCTCGACACGTGACTCGAGGCCGCACATCGCCTCGCAGAGCGGGCAGGTGCGGATGTGCACTCCGTCGGCAGGAAGCGGCATTTCCAAAACTCCTGGAAGTGGCGGCCGATGATATCGCCCCGCTTCTGTGATGGCGCTTCCAATCCGGGCTTCCCCTCCGAACGAACTCAGGTAAAACGGAGGACCCCCAGATGATGCGACTCACGCTCCTCGCTCTCTCGATCTGCCTGGCCGCGCCCGCGCTCGCCGCGCCGCATCAGGGCAAGGGCACGGACGTTCTGCACCTGACGCTGCGCACGGGCCTGCTCGGCACCGAAGCTCCGCCGGACGCGGGAACGATGGGCCCGGATCCGAGCGGCCAGGTGACGCTGATGCTCCGCCAGCAGGGCGCAGCCGACATCCAGCGCTTCGAGCTGGACGTGAGCGGGCTCGAGCCCGACGCCACCTACCACCTCTTCGCGCTGCTGCGCGGACAGATGGCCCTCACCGAAGTCCTCACCTTCGACACGGACGAGAACGGCGATGCCTCGGAGAGGCGGATGAAGGGCCAGGTGCCGCAGCCGATGGACCCGCTCGTCGACGTGCTCGCGCTCGAGGTGCGCGACGACATGGACCAGACCGTGCTGGACGCCGACCTCGGCGCTCCCGACTTCCTCCAGTACCTGGTGAAGCAGAAGCTCGAGAACGACGGCCTCGACGACGACGCCGCAGGCGCGCTGTTCCTGAAGAGCAACGGTGACAAGACGCAGTTCCGCCTGACGGCGAGCGGCCTGGCTCCGAACGCCAGCTACGCGCTCGTGATCGACGGCATGGCGCTCGCCACGCTGACGACGGACGAGGGCGGGAACCTCGATGCGCGCGAGCTGCCGGACGGCGCGCCCGACGCGCTCGCGATCGAGTCGATCGAGCTGCACGACGGCGCCGACATGAGCGTGCTCAGCGCCCAGCTTCCCTGAGCTGGCTCACGCGCCCCGCACGAGCCGGCCGGGCAGCGCCCCGGTCGGCTCGTCGTGCTCGAGCGTCTGCTCGCCCGCCACGATCGTGGCGCGGTAGCCGTCCGCGCGCTGCATGAAGCGCTGCCCGCCGGCCGGCAGGTCCGACGACCATCACGGGCGGCGCGAGCTTCAGGCCGTCGAGGTCGATCACGTTCAGGTCGGCCTTCGTGCCGGGCGCGAGCGTGCCGCGGTCGTGCAGGCCGTAGAGCGCCGCGGTGTCGCGCGTCATGCGCTTCACCGCGAACTCGACGGGGAGCTTCGGCCCGCGCGTGCGATCGCGCACCCAGTGCGTGAGCATGAAGGTCTGGATGCGCGCGTCGCAGATGATCCCGCAGTGCGCGCCGCCGTCGCCGAGCCCGAGCGCGGCGCGCGGGTGGCAGCATCATCTCGCGGATCGGGTCGGCAGCTGAGCCTCGGCAGTAGTTGAGCACCGGCACGAGGAAGAGCTCGCGGCCGTCGCGCTCGAGCATGCGGTCGTAGAGCAGCTCCTCGGCGTCGCGGCCTTCCGCGCTCGCGCGATCGCCGTCGATGCGATCCTCGTGCGCGGGCTCGTAGTCGGGCGGGTCGCCGATCGGGAAGAACTTGTGCGAGCTCGCGCAGCAGCATCGAGGCGCGGCGCGGACTTGCCCTCGGCGAGGATCGCTGCGC
Source organism: uncultured delta proteobacterium (assembly GCA_963716895.1). GTDB lineage: Bacteria > Myxococcota_A > UBA9160 > UBA9160 > UBA6930 > JBFIYM01. The sequence goes on along the minus strand of CAVQUJ010000005.1, from coordinate 170,501 downwards.
GTCACCTCGGGGTCGCGCAGCCGGCGGATGCGCTCGTCGAACGGCAGCGCGAGGAGCGCGGTCGAAGGTCGGGCGCAGCCGCGAACGGGTGGATCGTCGTCTGGTGCCCGATCAGCATGCCGAACGGGCGGCCCGCGACCTGCGGAAAGACCTGCGCGCCCTCCTCGCGCCGCGTCCGCGGAGAGCTCGAGCAGCTCGCGCCAGAGCTCCGGCGCCGCGTCGACCTGGAGCATCGCGAACGTGACGGGGCGGCCGATCTCGGCGGACAGGCGCCGCATCCAATCGAGCTCGGCCTTGGGCGCCGCGATGTCCTCGCCCGCCGCGCCCGCGGCCGCGACCTCGAAGATCGCCGCGGCCGAGCTCGCCCAGCGCGCGTCCGATGCCGAACAGCTCGTCCTCGGCGGCGAACGTGCCGGGCACGGGCTCGCCGGTGATCGCGCGGTGCGCGATCGTGCGCGAGGTCGAGAAGCCGAGCGCGCCCGCGGCGACGCCCTCCTTCACGAGCGCCGCCATCGCCGCGATGTCCTCGGGCGTCGCGGGCTCGTTCTTCGCGCCGCGCTCGCCCATCACGTAGGCGCGCACGGCGCCGTGCGGCACCTGCGTCGCCGACGTCCATCGCGAAGCGCCGCCGCGCGAGCGCGTCGAGATACTCGCGGGAAGGTCTCCCACTCCCACTGGATGCCCTCGTGCAGCGCGGTGCCGGGGATGTCCTCGACGCCCTCCATCAGCTCGATCAGGAAGTCGTGCTGGTCCGGCCGCACCGGCGCGAAGCCGACGCCGCAGTTGCCCATCACGACGCGTGGTGACGCCGTGCTAGCAGGACGGCGCGAGCAGCGGGTCCCAGGTGGCCTGGCCGTCGTAGTGCGTGTGGATGTCGACGAAGCCGGGCGTCACGCGCGAGGCCCGTCGGCGTCGATCGTCGCGCTGCGCCGCGCCGACGACGCGCCCGACCTCGGCGATGCGGCCGTCCTGCGATCGCGACGTCGCCCGCGCGCGGCGCGGCGCGCCGGTGCCGTCGACGACCGTGCCGCCGCGGATCACGAGGTCGTGCATGGGGCCTCCCGAAATCGGGCCGAGTGTAGGCGCTACGCTGCGCGCGTGCCGGAGCCCGTCGACGCCCTCGGTCTGATCGCCCCCGTGGTGCGCCTGCCGCTGCCCGGCGGCGGGCCGCAGACGACGGCCGAGGTGATCGACCCGGTCGTCGCGGCGGAGCCGGAGCGCGAGGCGCTAGTCGGGCGCAGCGGGCGCTTCACGTTCGCCGCGCTCGACGCCGCCGCGAATCGCGCCGCCAACGCGCTCGCGGCGCTCGGCGTCGCGCGGGGCGCGCGCGTCGCCGCGTGCCTGCCGAACGACGTGCAGCTGCCGATCCTGTTCCTCGCCACGCAGCGACTCGGTGCGCTCTGGGTCGGCGTGAACCGGCTGCTGGCGCCGCCCGAGAAGGCGTACCTGCTGCGCGACTCGGGCGCGCACGTGTACGTGACGCTCGCGGCGTCGGCGCGCGAGCTCGTGGCGCAGCCCGAGCTGCCCGAGCTCGCGCACGTGATCGGCGTCTCGCCCGGCGCGCGCGACTGCGCGTGGGCTCGGCTCTGCGCCGCGGCGAGCGACGCGCGGCCCGCCGTCGCGATCGACCCCTTCGCGCCAGCGGCGATCGCGTACACGAGCGGCACCACCGGCCTGCCGAAGGGCGCCGTGCACAGCGCGCACAACCTGCTGCTGCCCGGCACCGTCTCGCACCTGACGCGCCGCGTGCCGGCGGGCACGCGGCAGGGCGCGGTGCTGCCGCTCACGATCCTGAACCTGATCGTGCTCGAGGTGCTGGCGCCGTGGCTCGACGGGCGCGCCGTCGTCGCGATCGACCGCACCGACGCCGCTCGGCCTCGCCGAGTGGATCCGGAGCGAGCGCGTCGGCGCCTTCTCGGGCGTGCCGACCATCTTCCACGATCTGCTCGACGCATCCGGAGGTGAAGGCCGCGGACCTCGCCTCGCTGGTGGCGCCGGGCGTCGGCGGCTCCGACGTGCCGCCCGAAGTGGTGCGGCTCTATCGCGAGCGCTTCGGACGGGGCGTCGGCATCGGCTACGGCATGACCGAGGCGCCGACGGCCGTGACCGCGGAGCGACGGCAGCGTGCCGGCCGCGCCGGGCCTGCTGCGGGCAAGCCGCATCCCGCAGGTCGAGATCGAGATCGTGGACGACGCCGGCCGCGTGCTCCCGCCCGGCGAGCTCGGCGAGATCACGCGTGCGGCCCGCGCGCGGCGGCCCGTACCCCGGCGTCTACACGCCGATGCTCGGCTACTGGCGGAAGCCGGAGGCGACCGCGCAGGCGCTCCGGGCCGGCCGCTACCACACCGGCGACCTCGGCTTCGTCGCCGCCGACGGCAACCTCTTCATCCGCGGGCGGAGGAACGAGCTGATCCTCCGCGGCGGCGCGAACGTATATCCCGCCGAGGTCGAGCGCGCGCTGCTGGAGCATCCCGACCTCGAAGGCGCAGCCGTGCTCGGCGTGGCGGACGAGCGCCTCGGCGAGCGCGTGGTGGCGGCGGTGCAGCCGAAGCCCGGGCGCGCCGCTCCGTCGGAGGAGGCCCTGCGCGCCTTCTGCGCGGAGCGCATCGCCCGCTACAAGGTGCCCGAGCGCATCGCGAGCCTCGCGACGCTGCCGAGAAACGCGATGGGCAAGGTGATGAAGCGCGAGCTGAGGGGTCTCTTCTCGGAGCCCCCGGGGTAGATGAAACCAGAGCGGGCCGCCAGGCGTCACAGCACTGGGGAAAGCGTCCGTGCAGGGAACCCGAACCGATTCGTTCGATCCCGGATCCGCCGATCTCGACGGTCGCTGGCTCCGCCGCGAGCCCGGCGCCTACGGCGAGGCCCACGGCCGCTATCGCACCCGGCTCGAGGCCGTGGCCTACCGCATCGTGGGCAGCCGTGCCGACGCCGAGGACGTGGTGCAGCGGGTCTTCCAGGCGCTGCCGCGCGCGTCCTACCGCGGGACGGCGAGCCTCTGGGCGTATCTGCACCGCGCCGCGGTGAACGGCTCGGTGAACCTGCTCCGGGCGCGCCGCCGCCGCGAGGTCCTCTGCCAGGATCTCGGACACGAGGCGTCGCTCGATGTGCGTCCTCCCGCGGCCGATCCCGAGGCCCAGGTGCTCGAGGGCGAGCTGCTCGCGTGCGTGGCGCGGGCCCTGCTGCGGGTGAAGCCCCGACATCGCCGCGTGCTGGTGCTGCGCATCAAGCACGGCCTCTCGAACGTCGAGATCGCGGAGCAGGAGGGCGTCCCGGCCGCCACCGTCGCCACCTGGCTGCGGCGGGGACGGGAGGAGCTGCGCGCTGCGCTCGCCCCCACGCTGCGCGAGATCGAAGGAGGTGCGCGATGAGACACGGAGCCGCCCGGCGCCTCCTCCCGCAGGGGTTCGATCAGACGCTTCCGCCCGCTGTCGAACAGGCCCTGCGCGCGCACACCGCCGGCTGCGTGCGCTGCACTCGCCACCTGGCCGAGCTCGAGCTCTGCGACCGCCTCGTCGCCCACCTGCCCCTCGCGGTCGTGCCGCTGGTCGTGCCGGCCGCGGGTGATCAGCGCCTCGAGCGCCTCGCGCGCTGGGCCTTCCTGCGGCCGTCCCCGCAGCGCGTGCTGGCCCTCGAGGGCTTCGCCATGGCGGCGGCCGCGGCGGCCCTGGCGGGCGTGGTAGCTCTCGCCGGTGCCACGCGCTGGCTTCCCGCGCCCACTCCGTCGTCCGCCGGGGTGACCCAGGTCGCCTACGTGATGCCCGGGGGCGGGCCCTACTGAGCGACCCGGGGCGGGCCCGGCTCCGGCCCCCGTCTCCGTCGGAAAACCGGGCTGTTGCTGTGGGGAACGGCCGGCTTTGCCGGTGGTCCTCCGGCGCTAGTATCCGGTCCTTCCACCCCAGTTCGAGGCGTGCCATGAACCGCATCCGCGCCGCGCGTCAGGGTCGCGGCTGGACCCAGGCCGAGCTGGCCGTGCGGGCCCACGTGTCTCCGCGAACCATCCACGCGATCGAGAAGGGCCAGGACTGCCGGCAGGCCACCAAGCGCAAGATCCTGATCGCGCTCGCCGTGCCGTGGACCGCGCGCGAAGAGTACTTCCCGCGCCTGCGCAGCGTCCGCCCGCTGCCCGCCGCCGCGGTGCGCGAGAGCGCCTGAAGCGCCGAGCAAGCGCAGCGCGCAGCGAGCCGAAGGCGAGCGAAGTCATCCAGGCTGGGTAGACTGCCCGACTCCCGCGCCGGTAGCTCAGCTGGATAGAGCATCAGGCTTCGAACCTGAGGGTCGGGGGTTCGAATCCCTCCCGGCGCGCCAGTGAATTCGCGATGCTGCGCGCGGGCTCTCGTCGCGATGCAATCCTCGACTCCGGCACTGCAGTGGCTCCTCCCCAGCCTCCTCCTCGTCGCCGCGTGCACGACGGGCACCGACTCTCTCGAGCCCGAGGAGCGCGCAGCGCTCGGACGCACCCCAGCCCTCCACCTCGCGATCCGCGTACCCGCCGACTTCGTGGTGCACACGCCCGAGAACAGGAGGGTGGAACTCCAGGGCGTGGTCGGGATCGTGATGGCGCACAAGGCGTCCGAGTCCGCGGGGGCGGACCTGCGCCAGCGGTATGGACTCCCCGACCCGGCGCTCGCGGCCGGCGAGAGTTTCGCAGCGTCGCTACGCCGTTCGCTGGGAGCGCCGGAGATCTCTTCGCGCGCGGAGGAGATCGACGCCGACGCCGAGCCGGCTGCCGTGGCCGCTCGCTTCCCAGACGGCGTCGTGCTCGACTTCCGCACCGAGTCCTGGGACCTCAGCTACGAGGGCTCGGGCTCGAACGAGCTCTACGTGGTCCACTACCGCGCGCTCGCGCGGCTCGTGGAGGCGCCGTCCGGCCGCGTGCTCTGGCAGCTGCATTGCCGCATCGACCCGTCGGCCGCACGCCACGGCAACGAGCTCGAGAAGCTCCTGGACGACGGGGGTGCGGGCCTGAAGGAGAGGCTGACCGCGGCAGGCCGCGCGTGCGCCGTCGAGCTCGAGAGGAGGCTCTGCCTCCCCGAGGCCATCTCAGGGCAGATCGCGCGCCGGGATCGGAGCCATTGCCGATAGCTCGGGGCCTGCAGCGCACCCGTTACCTCCTCTCCGCATGCCGCATCGCACTCTCATGACCCATTCCCGGCCCAGTCACGACTCGCACCCCGGAGGAGCCCCGATGGCCGCGCCCGACCTGACGTGCCGCGAGTTTGCCGACTTCCTGATGGCGTACGAGGACATGGAGCTGTCCGCCGCCGGGCGCGCCCGCTTCGACGCGCACCTGGACGAGTGCCCGGACTGCGTCGCGTATCTCAGGAGCTATCGCGCCACGGTCGCACTCGGGCGCAAGGCCTTCGAAGACGAGGACGCGGATGCGCGCACGCTCGTCCCCGAAGAACTCGTACGCGCCGTCCTGGCGGCGCGGTCCCGCTCACGCCACTGAGGCGAGGTCCTCGAGCAGCGTCACAACCAGCGCAGTCCAGCCGGTCTGATGCGAGGCCCCGAGGCCGCGGCCCGTCTCGCCGTGGAAGTACTCGTGGAAGAGCGAGAGCTCGCGCCAGTGCGGGTCCTGCCAGAGCGGGCTGCCGCCATGCCACGGGCGCTCGCCCGACGCATCGGGGAGGAAGATCGAGGCGAGCCGTCGTGCGATCTCGCGGGCCACCTCGGTGAGCGTCATCAGATTGCCCGAGCCAGTCGGGCACTCGACCTTCACGCTGTCGCCGTAGTAGTGGCCGTAGCGCTCGAGCGCCTCGACGATCAGGTAGTTGATCGGGAACCAGATGGGCCCGCGCCAGTTCGAGTTGCCGCCGAACAGACCCGTGGTGGACTCGCCGGGCACATAGTCGACGCGGTGCTCCTGTCCGTTCACCCAGAAGCTGTACGGCTTCTCTGCGTGCACGCGCGACACCGAGCGAATGCCGTACGGCGAGAGGAACTCGTTCTCGTCGAGCAGGTAGCCCAGCACGCGCATCAGCCGGTCATACGACGGCACCGCGAGCAGACGATGGCCGTGCTCCTTCCGCGACGTGCAGTAGTGGATGTGTCGCGCGAGGTCGCTGCGGTTGGCGAGGAACCAGTCCATGCGTTTCTTGAAGCCGGGCAGACGCTCGATCACGGAATCGTCGAGCACCTCGACCGCGATCAGCGGGAGCAGGCCGACCATCGAGCGCACCTTGAGCGGCACCTCGCGGTCGGGCAGGTGCAGCTCGTCGTAGTAGAAGCCGTCCTCCTCGTCCCAGAGGCCCGTGCCGCCGACGGTGTTGATCGCGTCCACGATCATCACGAAGTGCTCGAAGAAGCGGGACGCCATGTCCTCGTAGGCCGGATCTTCGCGCGCGAGCTCGAGCGCCATCGAGAGCATCGTGGCGCAGTAGAACGCCATCCATGCCGTGCCATCCGCCTGCTCGAGGTGGCCGCCGGTCGGCAGCGGCTGCGACCGGTCGAAGACGCCGATGTTGTCGAGACCCAGGAATCCGCCCGAGAACAGATGCTTGCCCTCGGCGTCCTTGCGGTTCACCCACCAGGTGAAGTTCATCACCAGCTTGTGGAAGACACGGCGCAGGAACGCCCGGTCGCGCTTGCCCGCCGGCGCGGAGATCTTGTAGGCGCGCCATGCCGCCCAGGCGTGCACCGGCGGATTCACGTCGGAGAACGCGAACTCGTAGGCCGGGATCTGGCCGTTCGGGTGCATGAACCACTCGCGCAGGAACAGCAGCAGCTGGCGCTTGGTGAAGTCCGCGTCGACGCGCGCGAAGGGGATCATGTGGAAGGCGAGGTCCCACGCCGCGAACCACGGATACTCCCACTTGTCGCACACCGAGATCAGGTCGCGCGCGTGGAGGTGCGGCCAGTCGACGTTGCGCCCGTGCGCGCGCTCCGGCGGAGGCGCAGGCTGGGCCGGGTCGCCCTCGAGCCACTCCTTCGTGACGAAGTGGTAGAACTGCTTCGAGTTGAGCAGCCCCGCGTAGCCCTGGCGCGCGACGTTCCTCGCAGCCGGCGTCATCGCGGCCGGCAAGCGCTCGTTCCAGTACGCGTCGGCATCGGCAAGGCGTGCCGCGAACAGCGCGTCGAAGGCCGGGCCGAACGGCTCGGCCGGCGTCTCGTTCGCGCCGGAGAGCCGCAGCTTCAGCGTCCGGCTCTCGCCCGGCGCGAGCACGAAACGGAAGTGCGCCGCCGCCTTACTGCCGCGGCCGGCCGGGTTCACCGCGCCCCGCTCGCCTGCGATCACATGGCGGTGGAACGCGTCCTTGACGTACGGCTGCGAATTCTCGGCGCCGTAGAGGCGCGCCACGTTCGTGTCGTTCTCGGTGAAGAGGAGCGACTCGGGCGCGCCGTCGACCGCGAGGCGGAAGGTGCCGAGGTCCCAGTGCTCGGCGCGCAGCAGGCCCGCGCGCTCGGCGCGGATCTCGGGCCGCGGCCCGTAGCCTTCGCCCGTGCGCCCCCACGACCAGGTGTTGCGGAACCAGAGGGTCGGCAGCACGTGCAGCGGCGCCGCCTCGGGCCCGCGGTTCACGACGGTGATGCGGATGCCGATGTCGTTCGGGGTCGCCTTCGCGTACTCCGCGAACACGTCGAAGTAGCGGCCGCCCTCGAACGCTCCGCTGTGCTCGAGCTCGAATTCGCCTTCCTGCTTGCTGCGGCGCCGATTCTCATCGACGAGCCGCGCGTACGGGAACGCGCCCTGCGGATACTTGTAGAGCGAGCGCAGGTAGCTGTGGCTCGGCGTCGAGTCGAGATAGAAGTAGTGCTCCTTCACGTCCTCACCGTGGTTGCCCTCGGGCCCGGTGAGGCCGAACAGGCGCTCCTTCAGGATGGGGTCCCGCTCGTTCCAGAGCGCAAGGCCGAAGCAGATCCGCGCGAGATGATCCGAGATGCCGAGCAGGCCGTCCTCGCCCCACCGATACGCCCGGCTCCGTGCGTGATCGTGCGGGAAGTAGCTCCAGCAGTCGCCGTCCTTCGAGTAGTCCTCGCGCACCGTCGCCCACTGCCGTTCGGCGAGGTACGGCCCGAAGCGCTTCCAGTGTCGCTCGCGCGCCGCGTCCTCCTGGAGCCGCCGCTGTTCTTCTGCTGCGCTCACGGCGCACCTCCTTGCACGCGAATCGCGTGCCCGTCCGGATCGCCCGCCAGGAACGCCTCGCGAAAGCCGAGAGCGTCGTCGGGGAGGCGCTGGGGCCGCAATCCGAGCTTCCTGCCGACGCCATCCACGTCGCCGCTCACGAGCGCGGTCTCCCAGTACAACAGGTCGTTTGCGCGCGAACCGGTGGGTCGAGGGCGCCCGTCGCGCGGCGCAAGGTACTCGAGCAGCTCGACGCCGGGGCCGGTCGCTGCCCGCAGCGTGGTGATACGCAGGTGTGCGCCGAACACGTTGTTGAGGTGCTCCTGCTCGCTGCCGTAGTTCTCGCTGCCACCCGCGACGCGGAGACCCAAGCGTGTCGCGATAGAAGGCGAGGCTCGCCTCGGTATCGCCGACCACGATCGCGGTGTGGTCGATGCCGAGGAAGAGCTTCCCGTCCGCCTGCTGCCAGCGCGGGTCGCCCTTCCCCTTCGGGAAGGAGATCAGCTCGAGGAAGTGTCCGTCCGGGTCGCGAAAGTAGAAGGCCTCGATGCCGGCGGCGTTCGGATTCCAGTCGGGAAGGCGCTGCGGGCCGGTCGAGGCGTGCTCGACGTAGCTCGCGCGCAGCCTGGCGTACGCCTTCGCCATGTCGGAGACGACGATGGCGACGTGCTGGAACCAGCGGTCGTTGCCGCGGCTGTCCTCCGGGAATGCACGCCCGCGCGGCGCCAGGAATTCGTGCAGCTCGAGCGTCTCGCCGCCGAGCCGCATCGTCACCACGCGGAGGCGTGCGCCGAATACGCCCGTGAGGCGTTCGACGGCGTCGCCCGCCACCTCGACGTCGGAGACCTTCTCGAACGTGAGCACTTCCGTGAGAAAAACGGCCTCGCGATCGGCGTCCGAGACGGTGAGCGCGACCGCGCCCACCGCCTCGACGGCGGGCGCCGCGAGTGCGGACTGCGCCGCGAGCAGCAGCGCGAGCAGGAGGCGTAGCGCGAGCTTCACGCCAGCCGCCCGAGGATGCGGTCGCCGACGCGCAGCGCATTGGCCATGATCGTGAGCGCCGGGTTCACCGCGGAGCTCGACGGGAAGAAGCTGCCGTCCACCACGTACAGGTTCTCGACGTCGTGCGCGCGGCAGCTGGTGTCGAGCGCTGATGTCCTGGGGTCGTTGCCGAAGCGCACCGTGCCGCACTGGTGCGCGACGCCCGCGAGCGGGATGCGCCCGCCGATGTAGAGATTGGTCGGGATCACCTTCTTCATCTTCGCCTTCGCGAGCATCTGGCGGACCTTTGCGCCGAGCCGCTCGTGGCCCTCGAGGTTGTTCGGCGTATGCCGAAGCTGGATCCCGCCGTCGCTCGTGAGGGCCACGCGGTTCTCGGGGTCGGGCAGGTCCTCCGACGTGAGCCAGAACGGGATGCCATGGCTCGCCATCAGCCGGAGGATGCGCTTCGGCGTGCCGGGCGGCGCTCCCTCGCCGAGCACCTCGGCGTGCGCGTTGCCCATCAGCTGGATGCAGCCGAGCGGGAACGGGAAGTCCTCCGCGCCGAAGTAGAAGTCCGTCATCGCAAAGGTCTTGTGGAAGAGCGTCGGGTTCTCCTCCTTCGAGAGCGCAATCAGCATCGAATTGTTGTGGCTCATGTAGTGGCGGCCCACGACACCCGACCCGTTCGCGAGGCCGCTCGGGTGGCGATCGGTGGCCGAGCGCAGCAGCAGCGCCGCGGAGTTGATCGCTCCGCCCGAGACGACCACGATGCTCGCGGCGTAGCGCTCCTCGACTCCATCTCGCAGGGCGACGACCTCGGAGACTTCGCGGCCCGAGGCGTTCGTCTCGAGACGCTTCACGAAGGCACGCGTCCTGAGCGTCACGTTCGGGTGGCGCAGCGCCGGGCGCACTCCCAGCACGTCGGCGTCGCTCTTGGCGTTCACGAGGCACGGGAAGCCGTCGCAGGTGGAGCAGCGGATGCAGGGGCTGTTCAGCGGATCGCGCTCGTCGAGCAGTACGCCCACTGGGACGTGGAAGGGCTGGAAGCCGGCCTTCGCGAGCTGGTCGCTGAGGCGCTGGATCACCGGCTCGTGCGAGACGGCCGGATGCGAGAAGGGGCCGCTCGCGCGCGGCTCGGTCGGATCCTCCCCGCGCGCCCCGTGCACGTGATAGAGCCGCTCGGCCTGCGTGTAGTAGGGCTCCAGCTCGTCGTACGAGATCGGCCAGGCCGGCGAGACGCCCGCGTGGTGCTTCACCTCGCCGAAGTCGGCCTCGCGCATCCGGAATAGCGCCGCGCCGTAGAACTTGGTGTTGCCGCCCACGTTGTAGTGCGTGCCCGGGCGGAAGCCGTTCCCGTCCTTGTCCAGCCAGGTCTCGTCCGCGTGATAGCGGGCATCGCTCACCGCGGCCTGCGGGTCCCAGTTCTCACGCTCGCGGCGGACGAAATCGCCGCGTTCGAGCAGCAGGATCTTCTTGCCGGAGAGCGCGAGCTTGTTCACGAGCGTGCCACCGCCCGCTCCGCTGCCGATGATGATCACGTCATAGCGTTCCATTCAAGCCTCCCGAGCCGCAGCGGGCATGGGGTAGCCGCAGCGGAAGATGCAGGGCTGCGAGTTCTGGTGATGCAGCTTCGCGCAGTGAACGGCGCGCAGGCCGCGCATTCGCACGAACAGCTCGGCCGCGAGCAGCATGCCGGCGAGCGGCGCCGCGAAGTAGAGCCAGAGGGACGAGAAGACCCCCGCGCCGGCCGCCGAAGCGAAGCTGCGCGCCGGGTTCATGCTCATGCCGGAGATCGGGGCCTCGAGCGTGATCCAGGTCGCGACGAGCGTACCGACGAAGAGCGGCGTGTAGCGCGCGAGCCTTGCCTGGTTCGAGACGATCAGCACTGTCAGCATCGTGGCGAACGAGATGGCGACCTCGGCCGCGAAGGCGGTGGCGACTCCAGCCGCGCCGGGCACGGTGACGGCGTAGTTGACGCTCGGCGCCGCGACGAGCATGCCGAGCGCACCCACGACCACGAGAACCCCGACTACGCCACCCGCGAACTGGGCGGCCACGTAGCCGAGCGCGTCGGTCAGCTCGACCTTGCCGAGCCGCAGGAAGGTGAGAGTCAGGGCCGGGTTGAAGTGCGCCCCCGAGCGCTGGCCGAATGGCGAGTAGACCAGCGCGATCGCCGTCGCCCCCATCGCACAGCCCATCAGCGCGCGCCGCAGCGTCCGATCGGGCAGCGCCGCATGCACGGGAGACGCCGGATGTTCGAGCAGCACCGTGAAGCCGAGCGCCGACACCATGAAGGCGCCGAGCAGGAACGCCTCGATCAGGTACTCGGGCCAGTGGCGGTGAAGGGCGTCGGAGAATCCCATGCAGCCTTCGATGCGCGACTCGTCCCGGGAGGTACAGGCGACGCTCAGTAACTCGAGAGCCGGTAGTAGAAGTGGCCATCCCGGAACCCGTGCTCGTCGAGGACGTGCCGCACGAAGCCGAAGTCGACCCAGCGCTCGCCGAGCTCCACAGCCTCGGTGCGCGTCAGCCCTTCGTTCATCACCAGCCAGTCCACGGCCTCGCGTCCGACGAAGGCCTGGCGGTAGACCTGGAGCAGGTGACGGCGGTCGCGGATCGCGACACCACCGGAGGCGACGAGTCGCTTCAACGCGGCGCCCACCTCGGCCTCGCTCCACTCGTAGGGATCGAGCTCGCGCGTCTGCGCCGGCTGGTCGTCGGCCTCGAGATGCGCGGGCGCTAGCGCGCTCGCGCGGTGTTCGCCCGGCTGGCGCATGTGCAGGTCGAGCTGCGGGAAGGGCACCTCGATGCCATGCTTGCGCAGGCTCTCCTCGATCCGGAAGTTGAGGTCGCTCTCGAGCGTATTCTTGTTGCGCGGGTCGCGCGTCCAGACCAGCAGTTCGAAGTCGAGCGAGCACGCGCCGAAGCCGCGCATCTGCACCTGCGGGCGAGGGTCGGGCTCGACCTCGGGATGCGAACGCGCTGCCTCGAGTAGCGCACGGCGCACACGCGCCACGTCGCTGCCGTAGGCCACGCCCACCGGGACGTGCACGCGCGAGCGAGGATCGCCGAGGTTCCAGTTGACGACCTCGGTCTCGAGAAACCTGCTGTTCGGGATCAGGATCAACACACCGTCGAGAGTGCGAATCGTGGTGCTGCGCCCCCCGACGCGGACGACCGTGCCCTCGAAGGCGCCGACGTTGACGTGGTCGCCGGGGCGGATCGGCCGCTCCAGGTTGATCAGCAGCCCCGAGACGAAGTTGTTGGCGATGCTCTGGAGGCCGAAGCCTATTCCGACGCCGAGCACCGAGGCGGCGATGGCGAGGGAGCGCACGTCCACGCCGAAGCCCTGCAGCAGCACGAGGGCGCCCACGAAGGTGAGCGCGTAGCGCAGCAGGATCGCGAGCGTCTCCTGGAGCCCACTCTCGACGCCGGCCGCCTCGAAGACCTGGTTGCGGATCACGCGCACCAAGAGGCCCACCGCCAGCCAGAGCACCAGCAACAAGACGGGCAGCATGACCAGATCGAGCGCCGAGTAGGCGCGCTCGCCGACCGTGAAGAGGGGTGCGCCGAGCGCCCTCGCCAGGAGCATCAGCGACCAGCCGCGTGCCCGCATCAGCGGCTCGATGCGCTCGCTGATGCTCCACGCGAGCGCGAGCCAGAGCACGCTGCGCAGCACCACGGCCCCGAATGCGAACGCACGGCCGTGGCGGACGTTCGGGCCGAGCCCCTCGCCGCGCCGCTGCGCGAGCCAGCGCGGAATGCGCCGCGCCGCGCGGCCGATCCAGAAGTGGAGGAAGCCGCCGAGCGCGACCGCGAGCGCGGCGGTGAGCAGCGGCACCGTCAAGCCAGGACCTCGCGCTCGAGACGCAGCAGCCTCGCCGACCGACCAGGCCTGGAACGGGCAGCCGCGCGGCGTGTGCGGCGGCTCGCCGTCGGCGATCTCGGAGACGTGGCCGAGGCCGGCCTCGTCGAGGTGCGCGAGCAGCGGCGCGAGGAAGCGCGCGCGCGCCTCGCGCTTCGCCGCCGGCGTGCCGCCGCGCACGCGCACCCAGGCCTCGACGAACGGGCCCGAGCAGCCACGGCCAGACCGTGCCCTGGTGGTAGGCGCCGTCGCGCTCGCGCACGGCCGCCCTCGTAGCGCGGCGCGTAGCCGGGCTCGCCGGGCGCGAGCGAGCGCAGGCCGAGCGGCGTCCAGCAGCTGCGCGCTCGACCGCGTCGACGACGCGCCGCGCGCGCTCGCCGTCGAGCAGCGCGAGCGGCAGGCCGCCGACGGCGAAGATCTGGTTCGGCCGCAGCGTCGCGTCGACCGTGCCCGGCCGGTGGTCGACGTCGACGACGTCGTAGCAGGCAGCCGCGCGCCTCGTTCCAGAAGCGCGCGCGCGAACGCGGCGCGGCCGCGCGTCGGCGAGCGTCGGCCCAGCGCTCGGAGGCCTGCGCCGCCGATCGCGCAGCGCGTTCAGCCACAGCGCCTGCACCTCGACCGGCTTGCCGATGCGCGGCGTCACCACCCAGTCGCCGACCTTGGCGTCCATCCAGGTGAGCTGCACGCCCGGCTCGCCGGCGCGCGAGCAGGCCGTCGGCGTCGACGCGGATGCCGTAGCGCGTGCCGCGCGCGTAGCCGTCGAGGATCGCGTCGACGGCGGCGCGCAGCGCGCGTCGCTCGGCGCGGGCAGCGCGCGCCGCGCTGCGCGTCGCGGCGAGGAACTCGTGCACGGCGACGACGTACCAGAGCGAGGCGTCGACCGAGTTGAACTCCGGCGCGTCGCCGTGGTCGGGAAAGCGGTTCGGCAGCATGCCCTCGGAGACCGTGCCGGCCCACGCGAGCAGGATCGTCGCGCGCGTCGTCGAGCCGGCCGGTCGGCGAGGCAGAGGCCGCGCAGCGCGATGAACGTGTCGCGCCCCCAGTCGGTGAACCACGGGTAGCCGGCGATGATCGTCTGGCCGCGCCGCGCCGCACGAGGTAGGCGTCGGCGGCGCGGTGCAGCGCGCGTCGGAGACGGCGCGCGGCGCGCTCCGCGTCGCGCAGCTCGCGATCGCGAGCGCGCCGCGGCGCCGGCTCGGCGTGCGAGCCCGCCGGCGCCGTCGGCCGCCAGAACCAGCGCCGCCTCGCCCGCGGCGAGGTCCAAGCGGAAGCTCGCCGGGCGAGGCGAGGTCCTCGGTGGCGTCGAGGCCGCGCGCGCGCTCCTCGTCGTAGAGGAAGTTCGCGGTACCAGATCGGCTCGTGCGCGTAGCGCGCCGTTGGCGAGCGCACGCGATCGCCGGCACGCCGGGGTACGGCCGCCAGACGCAGCGCGCTCGCCGCTCCGGCTCGGCGTCGAAGCGGAAGGCCGGGTTCTCGTGGTGCAGCGCGTGGTAGTCGCGGCCGGAGAGGAACGGGCGCACGCGCAGGACGGCGCCCGCCGCGTCCGCGCGCTCGCGAGCCGCCAGCGCGAGCGCGACGGCGGCGCGTGCCGTGCGGCACGAAGCAGCTCCTGCTCGACCGCGCGTGCCGTCGGCGAGGCGGAAGCGCCAGCGCGGCCACGGCTCGGGCGCGAAGGCGTCGATGCGCGTGCGCGCCGTCGGGGTGGATCACGTCCGGCGCGTAGCGCTGCGACGATGAGCGCGAAGCTGCCGCCGGCGGTCTCGACCCAGGCGTCGAAGCCGTTCACCAGCACGATGCGCCCGGTCGGCGGCGTCGTCGCCGTGCAGCAGCAGCGCGTGGTAGCGGCGCGTGCGGAGCGCCCGCCGACGGTGCCCGACGCGAAGCCGCCGAGGCCGTCGGCCTCGAGCCACTCGAGCGCTTCGCTCGCGCCGCCGGTCACTCAGCGAACGCGAAGACGTTCTTGATGCCGCCCGGCCTGGCCGAGCAGGAGCTCGCGGTGCGCCTCGACGGGGTGGCGGCCGCGTGATCAGGGCGCGCGTGCGCGTCGGGCCAGCGCGGTCAGGAACGTCGCCGAGGTCGCGCGATCGCGGCCTCGAAGGCGTCGCGGCCGGCGTTCACGGTGCCGAACACGACCTGGTTCTTCAGCACGAGGTTCCGCATCAGGAGATCGGTGTCGACCTCGATCGGGCGCCTTGCGGCCCGGCACGCCGGTGAAGACGAAGACGCCGTTCGTGCCGAGCACCTGCATCACCTCGAACGCGAGCGCTCGAGGCGCCGGTCGCCTCGTAGACGACGTCGATGTTGCCGACGCTGCTCCGCGAGCTGCTCGGCCGGCGACGTCCTGCGACGAGACGTAGTGCGCGCCGATCGGCTCGGCGACCAGTCGGCCTTCGGGTTCGGCGCCGGCTCGCGCGAGTACACGATCGTCTCGAAGTCCGCGCGCGCGCAGCGCCATCGCGCCGAGCAGGCCGACCGGCCCGGCGCCGAGCACGACGCGCGCGGTGGCAGTGGCCGTGGTTCTTGCCCGGCCGATGCGGGCACGCCCAGGGCAGGCGCTCCTGCACCTCGCCAGAGCTGGATCAGCGCCTTCTCGGCGATCGTGAGCGGCTCGACCAGCACGCCGACGTCGCGCAGCGCCGCGCGGCACGAGCATGCAGGTAGCGCTCGTCCTCGACGATCTGCTCGGTCATGAAGCCGTGCGGCTCCTTGATGCCGCGCTCGTCGAAGTCGCCCGTGAAGCAGAAGTCCTGGCGGCCCTGCGCGGCAGGCGCCGCAGTAGTCGTGCGGGCAGGGCCGGCGCACCATCGGCGACGACGAGGTCGCCGGGCCGGACCTGCGTCACGCCCGGGCCGACCTCGTCGACCTCGCGCGAGCGACTCGTGGCCGATCACCAGGTGGTCGGCTGGCCGGCCGGCGGCGTGCCGTACTCGAAGCGCGCAGATCTCGCGGTCGGTGCCGCAGACGCCGACGTCGAGGACACGCATACGCGCCTGCGTCGGAGTCGTGATGCGCGGCGCGGGCGCATCGATGACGTGGACCTCGCGTTGGCCGGGGAACACGGCAACGGCCTTCATGGCTTCTCCTCAGCGCGCCGGGATGGCGCGGCGGTGGTCGGTTGCGAGCGCGATCACGGCGAGCGATGCCGCGAACAGCACCAGGTCCTTGAGCAGGAACTCACCTGCGAGCGTGAGTCTGGGAAAGCCAGCGTCGCCGTAGCTCACCGCGGGCGCGATCACGAAGATGGCGAGCGTTCCAGTGAAGAGGCTGGCACAGAGCAGACCGACCCAGCGCTGCGCGACGCCCACGAGCAGCAGCGCCGCCGCCGCCAACTCCGCCGCGCCGAGGAGGTACACGAAGGCGGGGAAGGCGAGGAACGCGAACGACGCCGAGAGCAGGCCAACGACCGGCTGCGGGTCCACGAACTTGAGCGCGCCGATCCAGGCCAGTACCACGGCCAGGCTCGTGCGCAGCGCGGGGGCCGCAAGGCGCTCGGCGAGACGGAACAATGCATTCATGACGGCTCCTTCGGCTGAGACGGGACACGCCCGTGCGGCCGATCCGATGCCGACCTCGCCGCGCCTGTAACGGCCGCGGGCGTGGCGCCCGTCTGGCGTCACCCGCGTTACCCGGTCACCCCCGACTCGTGCGCCGCATCGTTGGCTTCGTGGAGGACAGCACGATGAGCCGACGAAGAAGCAGCACCCGAGACGGGCTCGAACTCTCTGTCCGAGGCCGCCCCAGCCCCGAGGCCACCGTCGTGTCTCCGCTCACCTTCTGC
The DNA here is from genome assembly GCA_963716895.1 of uncultured delta proteobacterium. Lineage (GTDB taxonomy): Bacteria > Myxococcota_A > UBA9160 > UBA9160 > UBA6930 > JBFIYM01. The sequence continues at coordinate 153,815 of CAVQUJ010000005.1, read as the reverse complement.
TCGCTGCGCGCCCGCGCTCGGCGCGGCCTTGCGCCCCGCTTCCCGATGGTGGTTCGCTCGCTCCTGCACGGAGAGGCGCTGCCCGACACCGTCGGCGGCCCGCTCCCGCCCGTGATCTTGCTCCATGGCTTCGGGACCTCGAGCGCGGTGACCGCGCCGCTTGCCCGCTACCTCCGTCGCGAGCTCGGCCGGCCCGTGATCCGCGTGCCGCTCGGCGGGCGCCTTCCCATCCACCTCGGCGATGTGCGCAAGAGCGCTGCGCGCGTGCTCGCCGAGATCGAGCGCCACGCTGCCGAGGCCGGCTTCCCCTACGTCGACGTGGTCGGTCACTCGCTCGGCGGCCTCGTCGCGACCTATCTGCTCAAGGCGCTCGACCGCGGACGGCGCGTGCGCCGGGTCGTCACGCTCGGAACGCCGCACCGTGGGACGCCCGCGGCTCTGTTCGGCGCGCTCGTGCTCGGCTTCTTTTCGCGCGCGATCTGGCAGATGATCCCGGGCTCGCCGCTGCTGCGGGAGATCGCGCGCCTTCCGGTGCCCGCGGGCTCCGAGGTCGTGGCGGTGGCCTCGGACGCCGACAGTCTGGTGCCGGCCGTGTTCGCCCGCCCCAAGCGGATGCCGCGCCTGCGCTGCACCGGCGTCTCGGGCCTCGGCCACGTCGAGTACCTGACTTCACCCCTCGCCTTCCGGCTGGTGCAAACGGTGCTCCTCGGGTTGGCGTGACCGCCCTAGACTGAGCGGCCATGACTGCTGCTGGGCACAAGCCCCCCGACGATCTGCTGGGGGCATTGGTCGAAGGCGTCGAAGCGGAGGTCGGCGAGGGCTTCTTCGGCAGCCTCGTGCAGGCACTCGCCCAGACGCTCGACGTGGCGTACGCGTTCATCGCCGAGCTGACGCGGGGCGGCAGCCACTTCCGCACGCTCGCGCTCTTCGCGCGCGGCACTCTTGCGCCGAACCTCGAAGTGCCGCTCGACGGCACACCCTGCGAGTCGGTCCTGCGGGGCGAATGCTGCTTCCACCCGGACCGGCTCCAGGAGCTGTTCCCGCGCGACGTGGGGCTCGTCGAGTGGCGAGCCCGCAGCTACGGCGGCGTGCCGATGCTCGACTCGACGGGGCGCGTGGTCGGTCATCTCGCCTTCATCCACGACCAGCCGCTTTTGGAGGCGACGCGTGCCCTGGCCGTGATGCGCATCTTCGCGAAGCGTGCGGTGGCCGAGATCGATCGGCTGCGTGCGGAGCAGGCGGTGCGCGAGAGCGAGGCACGCATCGCGAGCATCCTGTCGGGTGCCACCGACGGCATCATCAGCTACGGCGCGGATGGGCAGATCGTGCTCTGCAACCCGAGCGCCGCGCGCACGCTGCGCGGGAGCGTGGCCGAGATCGTCGGCTCGTCGATCTGGCGCTTCGCGACCGAAGAGGGACGCAAGGCGACCGAGGCCGTGCTGCGGGAGCTCGACAGCAACCCGCAGACGCGCTTCTACGCCGGACCGGAGGCGGGCCTGCGCGGCACGCGCCTCGACGGCAGCGAATACGCGTTCGAGGCGACGCTGTCGCGCAGCGAGTCCGGCGGCAAGGCGCTCTACACCGTCATCTTCCGCGACCTCGACGAGCGCCGTGAGGATGCCGAGGAGCTGGCGCGGCTGCGCAGCCAGAGCGAGTACCTGCGCGAAGAGCTTCAGCAGGTCCACAACTTCGAGGAGATCGTGGGCCGGAGCGACGCCCTCGCGCGCCTGCTCCGCGACGTCGAGATGGTCGCCAGCACCGAGGCAACGGTACTCATCCAGGGGGAGACGGGCACGGGCAAGGAGCTGGTGGCGCGCGCCATCCACGCGCGTAGCCGGCGTGCCGGGCGTCCGCTGGTGAAGCTGAACTGCGCCGCGATCCCGGCGGGGCTGGTCGAGAGCGAGCTCTTCGGCCACGAGAGGGGCGCCTTCACGGGCGCGACCACGCAGCGCATGGGCCGCTTCGAGCTGGCCGCGGGCGGCACGATCTTCCTCGACGAGATCGGCGAGCTGCCGCTCGACACGCAGGCGAGGCTGCTGCGCGTGCTGCAGGAACGCGAGTTCGAGCGCGTAGGATCGGGTCGCACGCAGCTCGCCGACGTGCGCGTGATCGCGGCGACCAATCGCGACCTGCCCGAGATGGTGGCCGGGGGCCGCTTCCGCTCCGATCTCTACTACCGCCTCGACGTGTTCCCGCTCGCGCTGCCGCCGCTGCGCGAGCGGGCCGAGGACGTGCCTCTGCTCGCGAGCTTCTTCATCGCGCGCCATGCGCCGCAGATCGGGCGCGCTGCCTCACGCCTCTCCGCGAGCGCGAGCGAGCGCCTCTCGCGCTACGCCTGGCCCGGCAATGTCCGCGAGCTCGAGAACGTGATCGAGCGCGCGCTGATCCTGGCGCCGCGCGAGGCGCCCGAGCTCGACGTCCCCGAGGCGCTGCTGCCCGTGGCGGCGGCCGCCGCGCCTGCGCACGCCGCTCCGCGTGGGAGCGCCGCAACGGCGCCTGGGCCCGCCGGCGCAACCACGCTCGACGAGGTCGAGCGCCGCCACGTCGAGGCGACGCTGCGCGCGTGCGGCTGGCGCATCGAGGGCGCGAACGGCGCGGCGAAGCGGCTCGGCCTCCAGCCGAGCACGCTGCGCAGCCGCATGCAGAAGTACGGGATCCGGCGCGAACCCTGAGGCCCTCGGGCGTCATCCCAGCTCCATGCCGCCCGTGTCGCGCCGACGTGCCGCCCTCGTCGCGCTCTCCCTCCTGGGCTTCGCAAGCATCGGCCTGCCCGACGGCGTGCTGGGCGTGGCGTGGCCGAGCATCCGCGCGGGCTTCGGGCTGCCGCTCGACGCGCTCGGCGCGTTGCTCGTCTCGACGACGGCGGGCTACGTGGCGTCGAGCTTCCTGGCCGGCGCGTTCCTGCGGCGGATCTCGGTGGGCGCACTGCTCGCGCTCTCGTGCGTGGCGACCGGCGCCACGCTGCTCGGCTACGCGGTCTCGCCGCTGTGGGCCGTGATGGTGGCGCTCGGCGTGATTGCCGGGCTCGGCGCGGGCGCGATCGACGCGGGCATCAACACCTTCGCGGCCACGAACTTTGCGCCGCGCACCCTCCACCTGCTGCACGCGGCCTACGGGCTCGGTACCACCGCGGGCCCCGCGCTGATGACGAGCGTGCTGATGGGCGGCCACCCCTGGCAGCGCGGCTACCTCGCGATCGGCACGATCCAGCTCGCCGTGGCCGCAGGCTTCGCGGCGACCCTGCGCCTCTGGCCTGGCCCCGAGCGCGGCGCCGCCGCGAACGCCGGGCGCGTCGCCGGGCTCGGCGAGACGCTGCGCCTGCCGGCCGCGCAGCTCGGTGCGGCCGCGTTCTTCCTCTATCTCGGCATCGAGGCGAGCGCAGGCGCGTGGCTCTACACGCTCCTCTCGGAAGGCCGCGGCGCGTCGATGGCCGCGGCCGGCAGCGCGGTGACGCTCTACTGGAGCGGGCTGCTCGTCGGCCGAGTCGGCTTCGGCTTCGCGCCGAACCGGCTGCGCCCCGAGGCGCTGCTGCCGCCGTGCATCGCGGGCGTCGGCCTGGCGGCGACCGTGCTCTCGCTCGACCTGGGGCCTGTGCCGAGCCTCGGCGCCGCGGCCGCGCTCGGCTTCTGCGCCGCACCGATCTTCCCCGCGCTGATCGGCGCGACGCCGGCGCGCCTCGGGCCCGCGCACACCGCGAACGCGGTGGGCGTGCAGGTCGCCGCGGCGGCGCTCGGGCAGTCGCTCCTCCCCGCGCTGGCCGGCCTACTGGCGGCTCGCCTCGGGCTCGAGCTCGTGCCGCGCGCGCTGCTCGCGTTGGCTGTCGCCCTGCTCGCGATCGATGCGCTCATGCGGCGCGCCTCACGCCGGACGGCGTGACCGGAGAGGCGTACCGGGCATCTGCTCATCATGCTCCGTGTCACCCGTTTCGACGCCCGCGAGGAGACCGAGATCCTGCGGGTGGAAGGCCGTCTCACGGCCGAGGATCTCGCGCGCTTCCAGCAGGCATGCGGCGAGCTGCTCGCAGCGGGCCGCAGCCTCAGCCTCGAGCTGTCCGGGCTCCAGTTCGCGGACCGCGAGGCCGTCGCCACGCTGCGCGCGCTCCGCCGCCGCGGCGTCTTGCTCGTGGGCGCATCGGGCTTCCTCGACGCCCTGCTCGCCGACTCCGCGCTCTAACCGCGCGCGGCCACGAAGCTTCGTGGGCGGCCACGAAAGGCCGCGGCGGTCCGTGGGTGTCGTGGGCTGGATCGCCGCGCGGCGCCACGAGACGCCTCCGCGAGGCTGGCACGGCCCTTGCTCTAGGGGCGCCCAGATCGAGGAGGGAACACGATGTCGATGGGAATGGCGACCGAGCTTCGCGGCCACACACCGGGTCATCCCGACGCCGCGCTGCTCGCGCAGCTCCGGGCCGGCGACGAGCGCGCCTTCGCTGCGCTCGTGCGGCGCGAGAGCGGCAAGCTGCTCGCGGTGGCGCGCCGCATCCTGCGCTCCGAGGAAGAGGCGCAGGACGCCGTGCAGGAGGCGCTGCTCTCCGCGTTCCAGAACCTCGACCGCTTCGAAGGCAACGCACGCCTCTCGACCTGGCTGCATCGCATCACGGTCAACGCGGCGCTGATGCGCCTGCGCTCGAAGAAGCGCCGCCGCGAGGACGCAATCGACGAGCTGCTCCCCGGCTTCGCCGAGGACGGCCATCACCTGGCTCCCGTGCAGGACTTCCGCGGCGCCGAGGACGAGCTCGCCTCGGCGCAGCTCGCGGCGATCGTGCGCGCGGCCATCGACGAGCTGCCCGAGAGCTATCGCGTGGTGCTCGTGCTGCGCGATATCGAAGGCATGGACACCTCCGAAGCCGCCGCCGCGCTCGGCATCGGCCCCGACGCGACGAAGATGCGCCTCCATCGCGCGCGCCAGGCGCTGCGCACGCTGCTCGCGCAGCGCCTGCCGCAGGAGGAGCGCTAGGCGCAGGGTTACGGATCGCGCCGCCGCGGCATCCGCCCCGGGTCGGAGGTCGAATGAGCGCGCGCAAGCATCGCATCCTGATCCTGGGCGGAGGCTTCGGCGGCCTGCATGCCGCGCTCCATCTCCAGAAGCAGCTCGGCCGGGCCGACGACGTCGAGCTCGTACTCGTGAGCCGAGAGAACTTCTTCTCGTTCACGCCGATGCTCCACGAGGTTGCGGCGAGCGACGTGGACCTGACGCACGTGGTGAACCCGGTGCGCAAGCTGCTGCGCCGGGCGCGCTTCTTTCACGGCGACGTCGAGCAGGTGGACCTCGAGCGGCGCTTCGTACGGGTCGCGCACGGCTCGGGGGCCGGCCACCACACCCACGACCTCGACTACGACCAGCTCGTGATCGGGCTCGGCTCGACGACGAACTACTACGGGCTGCCCGGCCTCGCCGAGCACGCGCTCCCCATGAAGTCGCTCGGCGACGCGATTGCGCTGCGCAACCGAGTGATCGGCTGCCTCGAGGAGGCCGACACGGAGTGCTCCGCGCGGGCCGGGCGGCGCGCGGCGCTCGCGACCGTGGTGGTCGCGGGCGGCGGCTTCGCAGGTGTCGAGACGCTCGCGGCGCTCAACGACTTCGCTCGTCAGTCGCTGCGCTTCTACCCGAATCTGTACGCGCGACGACTTGCGGATGGTGCTCGTCCACTCGGGCGACGAGATCCTGCCGGAGCTCGACCCCCGCCTCGGCGCGTACGCGCGGAAGAAGCTCGCAGCGCGCGGCGTCGAGTTGCGGCTCGGCACGCGGGTGCGCGGCGCCAGCGCGGAGGGCGTCGAGCTGTCGGACGGCAGCGTCGTGCCGACGCGAACGCTCGTCTGGACCGCCGGCACCACGCCCCATCCGCTCCTCGCGACGCTGCCCTGCAAGAAGGAGGGCGGGCGCCTGCTCGTGAACGAGCGGCTCGAGCTTTCGGAGTGGCCGGGCGTGTTCGCGCTCGGCGACTGCGCGTGGATCCCCGATCCGACGGGCAAGCCCTATCCGCCGACCGCGCAGCACGCGTTGCGCCAGGGACGCGTGGTCGCCGAGAACGTGGTGGCCGCGCTGCGCGGCGGTGAGAAGCGCGCGTTCACGTTCCGCACGCTCGGGCAGCTCGCTACGATCGGCCGGCGCGCGGGTGTGGCGCAGATCTTCGGGCTGCGCTTCTCGGGCTTCCTGGCCTGGTGGCTGTGGCGCACGATCTACCTCGCCAAGCTGCCGCGCGCCGAGAAGAAGCTCCGCGTGATGCTCGACTGGACGCTCGACCTCGTCTTCTCGAAGGACCTCGTGCAGTACTCGACGAGCGCCTCGCCCACCCTGCGCGGCGGCCCGCGGTGACGGGGATGTTGGTGGAACCGGGCTTCCGCGACGCCGTGCTGCTGTTCCCGCTCGCAGTGGTGCTCCACGTCTACGAGGAGTGGCCGGGGTTTCCGCGCTGGGCGAGGCGCTTCGCATCGCCGGGCTACTCGGATCGCGCCTACTCGCTCACACACGCGTTCGCAGTGGCTTCGGCGGTCGGCGTCGCGCTACTGCTGCGCGCCTGGCCGGCGCCGTGGCTGCTCTTCGGTTTCTTCGCGCTGCTGTTCGGCCCCGGCGTGTTCTGCAATGCGCTCTTCCACGCAGGCGCGAGCGTGTGGTCGCGTACGTACTGTCCCGGCGCGGTGACGGGCCTGCTCGTCTATCTGCCGTTCTCGCTGTGGCTCGCAGCGCTGGCGCTGCACGACGGGCTGATCGGCGCGTCCGCGCTGGCGCTCACACTGCCCGTGGCCGTCGCTTTCCACACGCTCGAGGTCGGCCGCAACGTCTTCGCGCGCTGGTAGCGCGTGCGTTACGCCCGGACGCACGCGGCCATCCGAGCCGCAACAGCGAAGGAGGCAGCGTGTCGAAGCTCCATCTCGTGCTCTCCCTGGCGGCGTTGCTCGCCGCCGGCTCCGCGGCATCCGCCGCGAGCAAGCCCGTGCTCTCGCTCGACGAGGCGAAGCGCGTAGCCGCCGGCGCGGCAGCGGAGGCGAAGCGCCTCGGCGCGCCGAGCGGCGCGATCGCCGTCGTCGACGACGGCGGGCATCTGCTCTACCTCGAGCGCCTCGACGACACCTTCCCTGCCGCGTCGAGCGTCGCCACGCAAAAGGCCCGCACCGCCGCGGAGTTCCGCAAGGCGACGGCCGACTTCGAGACGGCCGTGAACAGCGGACGCACCGCGTTTCTCGGCAACCGCGACGCCACGCCGCTTCAAGGCGGCATCCCGCTCGTGGTCGACGGCCAGGTGGTCGGCGCGATCGGCGTCTCGGGCGCCGCGAGCGCGCAGCAGGACACTCAGCTCGCAGCAGCGGGCGCTGCCGCGCTCGCTCCCAAGGAGACGAAGTGATGCGGCGGCTCTTGCTCTACGCCCTGCTCGCCGCGGCCCTGCCCGCGATCGCGGCTGCTCCTGCCCGCGAGGTCACCCAGCTCGGCGCAGCCGAGGTGCAGACGGCCTTCGCGAAGGGCAAGCCGCTGGTCGAGAACGACCTCTACAAGGTCCATGCGAGTCGCCGCGATGCGCCCGGCCAGGCCGAGGTGCACACGCGCGACACGGACATCATCTACGTGCTCGAGGGCACCGCCACCCTCGTCACCGGCGGCAACGTCGTTGGCGGCAAGGAGATCGCGCCGGACGAGATCCGCGGCGTGCGCATCGATGGCGGCGCGACCCGCGAGCTCGCGCCGGGCCAAGTCGTGGTGGTGCCGAACGGCACGCCGCACTGGTTCCAGGCCGTGCCCGGCCCGTTCGTCTACTACGTCGTCAAAGTGACGGCCCCGGAGTGAAACCGGTGCGCGCTTCGTGGCTCCTCCTAGCCCTCCTCGCCGCACCCGCGGCGGCCGCGCCCGACGCGCCTGCCGTTCCGAGCGGCGCGCCGGCCGCGCACGTCGATCTCGCCACCGACGCGGGCGTCGCGCTCGTCGGCGGCGCCTGGCGCTACTCCGACGCGAAGATCGTCGAGGTGCAGCACCGCCTGCCCGACGCGAACGGGCAGCCCACGGGCGCGCCCGTCACGACGCACGCGATCGAGCCGCGCGCCGGCTGGGCCGGCTTCGACGACGCGAGGTGGCCCGTGATCGCGCCCACCTCGCTCGCGACGCGACGCGCGACGGGCCGCCTCTGCTTCAACTGGTATCGGATCACCGTGACGATCCCGCCGAAGATCGGCGCGTTCGATCCGACCGGCGCCACCGTCGTGTTCGAGACCGTGCTCGACGACTACGCCGAGGTCTGGGTGGACGGCGAGATCGCACGCACGCTCGGCCAGCGCGGCGGCTCGGTGGTGGGCGGCTGGAACGCGCCCAACCGGCTCGTGATCGGCCGCGGCGTCACGCCGGGCCAGAAGATCGAGCTCGCGGTGTTCGGCGCGAACGGCCCGCTCTCCGACCCGCCCGCGAACTTCATCTGGCTGCGCTCCGCCACGCTCGACTTCTACCCGGGCCCGGCCGCGCCGTACGCGATCCCCGTCTCGGAGGTGAACGTCGAGGTGATCCGCGAGGATCCCGCGCTCGACGCGATCGTCCCCGCGAATCCGAAGCTCCTCAAGCTCGCGGAGGGGTTCCAGTTCACCGAGGGCCCGCTCTGGCTGCGCGACCGCGGCGTGCTGATCTTCAGCGACCCGAACGCGAACAAGATCTATCAGTACGACCCGAGGGACGGCGGCGCGCTCTCGGTGTTCCGCGACAAATCGGGCTACGAGGGCGCGGACATCGCAGAGTACTTCCAGCCCGGCAGCAACGGCATCACGCGCGACCCGCAGGGCCGCATCACGATCGATCAACACGGGCGCCATCGCGTGGTGCAGCTCGACGGGAACGGCGCGGAAACCGTGCTGGTCGATTCGTACCAGGGCAAGCGGCTCAACTCGCCGAACGACCTCGTCTACCGCTCCGACGGCACGCTCTACTTCACCGATCCGCCGTTCGGCCTGCCGAAGCTCTTCGACGACCCGCGTCGCGAGCTGCCGTACAGCGGCGTCTTCGCGTGGAAGGACGGCCGGCTGCGCCTCCTCACGCAGGAGCTCGCGGGACCGAACGGGATCGCCTTCTCGCCCGACGAGAAGTTCCTCTACGTCACGAACTGGGACGTCACGAAGAAGGTGGTGATGCGCTACGCGGTGGCATCGGACGGCGCGCTCTCCGACGGGCGCGTGTTCTTCGACATGACGCACGCGCCCGAAGACCCGGACCTCGCGCTCGACGGCCTCAAGGTGGACAAGGCCGGCAACCTCTACGTCTCCGGTCCCGGCGGGCTCTGGATCATCGACGCGCATGGCAAGCACCTCGGCACGATCCGCGGCCCGCGCCTGCCGGCGAACTTCGCGTGGGGCGACGACGGCAAGACGCTCTATCTCACCGCCCGCTCGGGCCTGTACCGGCTGCCGCTCCAGGTGGAGGGCATCCGGCCGTGAAGCGTCTCTTGTTCCTGCTGCCGTGGCTCTGGCTGCTCGCGACGGCCGGCTCGGCGGAGATCCGCATCGAGCGCCTGGACGCGCGCCTCGATGGCGTGATCCCGCCCGGCGTCGCGCCCGAGACGCTCGCGACCGGCATCCGCTGGGCCGAGGGCCCGGTCTGGGACGCGCGCACCCGCTCGCTCTTCTTCTCCGACGTGATCGCGAACATCCTGTATCGCTGGCGCGAGGGCGAAGGCGCGCAGCCGTTCCTCTCGCCGTCGGGCTACACGGGCGCGGCGCCCTTCGCCGGCCGCGAGCCGGGCAGCAACGGGCTCGCGCTCGACCGCGCGGGCCGGCTGATCCTCTGCGAGCACGGCAACCGCCGCGTGACGCGCCTCGAACCGGACGGCCGCCGCACCGTGCTCATCGAGCGCTGGCAGGGCAAGCGCCTGAACTCGCCCAACGACGTCTTCGAGGCGCCGAACGGCGATCTCTACGTGAGCGATCCGCCCTTCGGTCTGCCGGGTGGCTTCGACGACCTCGCGAAGGAGCTGTCGTTCCAGGGCGTGTACCGGCTGCGCGCCAGCGACGGCTCACTCGAGCTCCTCACCGACCAGGTGCGGGCGCCGAACGGGCTCGCGCTCTCGCCCGCGGGCGACGTGCTCTACGTCTCGAATGCCGATCGCGCGAACCCGGTATGGCTCGCGTTCCCTGTCGGAGCGGACGGCAAGCTCGGCCCGCCGCGCGAGATCTTCGACGCGCGCGCGCAGATCGCAGCGGGTCTGCCCGGTGTTCCAGACGGGCTCGAAGTCGACGCCGCCGGCCACATCTTCGCGGCAGCGCCGGGCGGCGTACACGTGCTCATGCCCGACGGCTCGCGGCTCGGCACGCTCTGGACGGGCGTCGCCACGGGCAACGTGCACGTCACGCCGGGCATGCTGTTCGTGGCGGCGAACGACACGGTGTACCGGATCCCGCTCGCACACTGAGCCCGCAAGCGAAGCGCGCAGCGAGCGTTACCCGGTTACTTCCCGCGCAGCCTCGCATCCGAGGTGCCGTGAAGGTCCTCATGCTCGGCTGGGAGTTTCCTCCGTACTTCGCCGGCGGCGTCGGCGTGGTGTGCGAGGCCCTGACGCGCTCGCTCGTCGGCCGCGGCCACGAGATCACGTACCTGATGCCCTGGACGCCGCCCGCCTCCGGCGGCGCGGGCCTCGAGCTGATCGGCCCGGGAGCGGGACCGCACGGCCTCGACGTGGTCGGCATCCCGGCGCGGCTCCACTCGCTACGCCAGCGACGCCCGGCCGAGCATCCGCATCCCCGGGGAGGTGCTCCCCGCCGGCCTCCCTGCCTCTATACGGGCCGGACCTGCTCGGTGAGGTCGAGCGCTTCGCGGCGCGCGCCGTGGCGGTGGCAGAAGCCCGCAGCGCCGCTCCGGATCTGATCCACGCCCACGACTGGACGACCTTCCCCGCCGGCATCGCGCTGCGCCGCGCGCTCGGACGGCCGCTCGTGGCGCACGTCCACATCACCGAGTTCGACAAGAGCGGCGGCCGCCACGCCGACCCGCGCATCTACGAGATCGAGCGCGGGGGCATGCAGGCGGCCGACCGCGTCGTGGCGGTGAGCCGGCGCGTGGCCGACATGTGCGCCTCGCGCTACGGCGTAGACCCGGCGCGCATCCGCGTGGTCTACAACGGCGTCGACTCCGACCAGCGCCCGGCCGAGCCCGAGCGCATCCGCGGCCCGGTCGTGCTGTTCCTCGGCCGCGTCACGCTCCAGAAGGGGCCCGACTGGTTCGTCGAGGCCGCGCGCCGCGTGCTCGACGCCGAGCCCGAGGCGAGTTTCGTGCTCGCCGGCACCGGCGACATGCTGCCGAAGGTGATCGAGCGCGCCGCCGAGCTCGGGGTCGCGCACCGCTTCTTCTTCCCTGGCTTCGTGGACCGCGAGCGCGCCAGCCAGCTCTTCGCGCTCGCCGACGTCTTCGTGATGCCGAGCGTGTCGGAGCCCTTCGGCATCGTGCCGCTCGAGGCGATGGACCGCGGCGTGCCCGTGATCGTCTCGCGCCAGTCGGGCTCGAGCGAGCTGCTGCGGAACGCCCTCAAGGTGGACTTCTGGGACGTGGATGACCTCGCGAGCAAGATCGTCTCGGTGCTGCGTTACCGAGCGCTCTCGGCGGAGCTCGAAGAGGCAGGGCGCGAGGAGGCCGGTCAGCTCTCCTGGGACTGGGTCGCCGAGCGCACCGAGACGGTCTACCGCGAGGTCGCACATGCCTGACGTCTGCTTCTACTTCCAGGTCCACCAGCCGTGGCGGCTACGCCGCTACGGGGTGTTCGACATCGGTAGATCGCGCGACTACTTCGACGACGCCGCGAACGAGGCGATCCTCCAGAAGGTCGCGAACAAGTGCTACCGGCCCATGAATGCGCTGCTCGAGGAGCTCGTCACGAAGCACGATGGGCGTTTCAAGTGCTCGTTCTCGATCACCGGCACCGCGCTCGACCAGCTCGAGCGCTTCGCGCCCGACGTGATCGAGAGCTACCAGCGGCTCGCGGCGAGCGGCTGCGTCGAGTTCCTCGGCGAGACGTACCACCACAGCCTGGCGGGCGTCGTGCATCCCGGCGGAGTTCGCCGAGCAGGTGGCGCTGCATTCGGCGCGCATCGAGAAGCTGTTCGGCCAGCGCCCGGCCGTCTTCCGGAACACGGAGCTGATGTTCCACGACTCGCTCGCGGCGCGCATCGCTGCGCTCGGCTTCCGCGCCGTGCTGGCGGAGGGCGCCGAGCGCGTGCTCGGCTGGCGCTCGCCGAACTTCGTCTACGCGGCGCGGCCCGCGCCCGGACTGCGCGTCCTGCTCAAGAACTACAGGCTCAGCGACGACATCGCGTTCCGCTTCGGTGACCGCGGCTGGAGCGAGCATCCCCTCTCCGTCGAGAAGTTCGCCGGCTGGGTGCACGCGGTGAACGGCTGCGGCACGAGCGTGAATCTGTTCATGGACTACGAGACCTTCGGCGAGCACCAGTGGGCCGAGACGGGGATCTTCGAGTTCATGCGCCGGCTCCCGGGTGCGATCCTCGACCACGCCGACGGGGGCTTCGCGACGCCGAGCGAATCGATCGCGCGGCACGACGCGGCCGGCACCGTCGAGTTCCGCGACTGGGTCTCGTGGGCCGACAGCGAGCGCGACCTCACGGCCTGGCTCGGCAACAAGATGCAGCGGGCCGCCCTCGATCAGCTGCTCTCGCTGCGCGCGCCCGTCGTCGCGAGTGGCGACCCCGCGCTGCTCGAGACGTGGCGCCGGCTCTCGACGAGCGACCACCTCTACTACATGTGCACGAAGTACTTCGCCGACGGCGACGTGCACAAGTACTTCAGCCCCTACGAGTCCCCCTACGAAGCGCACATCGCCTTCATGAACGTGCTGGCGGACCTCGGACAACGAGTCCGCTTGTGAGGTCGGCGCGTCCACGCCTACAATGCGCCGAGGTCGAATAGCCAGAGGCGGCAGATGGCGCGTTCGCAGAATGTCGTGATCCCGGAGGGCGGTTCGGTCGCGAGGTGGAACGCCGATCTCGCTTTTCGGGCCGTGTTCGAGGCCACGTCCGACAAGGCGGGCCTGGACTTCATGCGACACCTCGTGAAGAACCTCGCGCAGGCCCTTCACGTCGAGTACGCATTCGTCGCCGAGTTCGCCGGTGCCGAGGACCGCGTCAAGACCATCGCCTTCTGGAGCGGGGACGACTGGCGCTCGAACGTCGAGTACCGCCTGGGGGGCACTCCGTGCGAACGGGTCGTGGCGGGGTCCTACTGCCTCTACAAGGACGACGTCCAGCGCCTCTTCCCGGAGGACTCCGATCTGGTTGCGCTCCGCGCCCGGAGCTACCTCGGCGTCCCGCTGCAGCGGCGCAAACGGTCAGACGCTCGGCCATCTCGCGGCGCTCGACACGCGCCCGATGGACGACGACCCGCGCGGGCTCGCGATCTTCGAGGCGTTCGCGAACCGAGCTCGCGTGGAGCTGGAGCGGCTCCACGCCGAGACCGTGCTCCACCACGCCGTCGGCGACCTCGAGGTGCGACTCGAGAGCACCCGCCGCGATCTGAGCGTGACCCGGCAGAGCCTCGACCTCGCCTACGGCGAGCTGCAGGCGCTGCTCGAGATCAACCAGTCCTCGACCCGCCACCTGCGTCGCGCGGACCTCTTCGCCGAGCTCGCGCGCTGCGTGAAGCCCCTGCTTCGCTGTGAGCGCTTCGGCATCGAGGTGCCGACGGGGCCAGAGTCGCTCCAGGTACACGTGCTCGCGCTCGACCAACCCTCGCGAGGTCCGATGATCGAGGAGTTCCCCTCCGCCGGCACCGCGTGCCGCTGGGCGCAGGAGAAACGCCAGCGCTACGTCGCCGGCCGCCGCGAAGAGCTGCGCGAGCTGCTTCCCGATGACCCATGCCGTGATGGAGCGGGAGGGCATGCAGTCGCTCTGCGCGCTGCCGCTCCTGCGCGAGGAGAAGAGCTTCGGCGCGCTCTTCTTCATGTCGACGCAGCTCGACGCATACCGAGAGATCCCGGTCACCCTGATCGAGCGCGTGGCGGGCGCCGTCGCGGTCGCCGTCGACAACTGCTTCGCATACGAGCAGGTGCAGCAGCTCCGCGACCGGCTCAGCGTCGAGAACGTGTACCTGCAGGAGGAGATCCAGCGGGAGCACAACTTCGCCGAGATCGTGGGCAACAGCCCGCGCTCACGAAGGTGCTCTCGCTGGTCGAGACCGTGGCGCCGATGCCGTCCACCGTGCTGATCCTCGGCGAGACCGGCACCGGCAAGGAGCTCGTCGCGCGCGCCATCCACGACCGCAGCCCGCGCCGCGAGCGCCCGCTCGTCGAGGTCAACTGCGCCGCGATCTCCGCGGGACTGCTCGAGAGCGAGCTGTTCGGCCACGTGCGCGGCGCCTTCACCGGCGCGGTCGACGAGCGCACCGGGCGCTTCGAGGTCGCCGACGGCGGGACGATCTTCCTGGACGAGATCGGCGAGCTGCCGCTCGACACGCAGGTGAAGCTGCTGCGCGTGCTCCAGGAGCGCGAGATCGAGCCCGTCGGCAGCGCGCAGGCCGCGCAAGGTCGACGTGCGCGTGATCGCGGCGACCAACCGCGACCTCGAACGCGACGTCGCCGCGGGGCGCTTCCGCGCGGACCTCTACTACCGCCTGAACGTGATCCCGATCGAGATGCCGCCGCTGCGCGAGCGCAAGGATGACGTACCGCTCCTCGCGTACTACTTCGCGGACCGGTTCGCGCGAGAGTTCGGCAAGCGCGTCGAGCGCATCGCGCCCGAAGGCCGTGGAGCGCCTGCTCGCCTACCCCTGGCCGGGGAACGTGCGCGAGCTCTCGAACGTGATCGAGCGCGCCGTCGTGCTCGCGCGCGGGCCCGTGCTCGACGTTGCGGAGGAGCTTCTGTCGGGGGCGCCCGGCGCACCCATGCCGATCAACGCAGCGGCGGACGCCTCGTCGCCGCCGCGCAGCTCCGGGCAGACGCTCGAGGAAGTATCGCGGCGTCAGATCGAGGGCATCCTCGAGCGCACGGGCTGGGTGATCGAGGGCGAACGGGGCGCGGCAGCGGCCCTCGGACTCACCGCGAGCACGCTGCGCAGCCGCATGAAGAAGCTCGGCTTGCGGCGGCCCGCGATGAGTCCGCCGGACTGACCCGCGCCGCTCGCGTCACTTCAACGCGTTGGCGCCCGCGATCGCGATGTCCTCGTCCACCTGCGGCGAGTCGCCGCTCACGCCGACCGCACCCACCACGGAGCCTTCGATCACCACCGGCACGCCGCCCTGGAGCGGCGTCGCACCCGCGAGCGCGAGCGCCGCCACGCGGCCATCGCGGATCTGCTCCTCGAAGACGCGGCTCGGGCGGCGGTAGATCGCGGCGGTACGCGCTTTGCCGATGCCGACCTCGACGCTCGCCACCTGCGCGTCGTCCATGCGCGAGAGCTGGATCAGGTGGCCAGCCGCGTCGACGACGACCGTCACGACGCCGACGCCACGCGCCCGCGCCGCCTCCTCGGCGGCGGCGATGATCTTCCGTGCGGCAGCGAGGGAGAGCGAGGGCCTCTGGAGGATGAGCGGCGCCTCGGGAACCGCGGGGTCCGCCGTCGCACCGAACGCGAACAGGGTCAGGAACACGAGGAACGCGAGAGATCGGTAGGTCGACATGGCCTTTCGATGCCCTCACCCGGAGCGCGGTCACGGAGGTCCTCCGCTGTTACGGGGTTGCCGGGGCGCTCATCGGAGGAGCGTTTTCGAAGGAGCCACCATGCCCGGCCCGACCACGAGTCGACGCGGCCTGCTCGCGGGAGCCATGACCCTCGCCGCGGGCCTTCTCCTCCCGAGGCCGCGCGGCGCCCGGGCGGACGCCGGCCCGGATGACGTCGTTACGGCGGTGACCTTCGTCCACGGCATCCCCGGGAACGAACAGGACCTGAAGGCGCACCTGCTCTCGGTCGCGGCGCCCACGCGCGCCGAGGTCGGCTGTCTCGCGTACGACCTCTACGAGTCGCCAGACGCCCCGACCGAGTTCATGCGCCTCGAGCGTTGGCGCAGCCTCGCGGACCTCGAGGCTCACAAGGCATCGCCCGTCCTGCGTGCCTCTTTCGAGAAGCGCCAGCGCGAGGGCTGGACCACTCGAATCACGATCTGGAGACGTGTGGCGGCGGACCAGTAGTCCGCGCTCGCGAAGGGAGATGTCATGAAGAAGAGAGCCACGACCCTGCTGGCGTTCGCCCTCGCCGGCACGGCGCCCGCATCCGCTACGGATCCGATTCCGGATCCGGCGCAGGTCTACCCGGAGAACTATGCGATCCTGCTCGAGAACGACTGCGTGCGCGTGATGGATTTCAAGCTACGTCAGGGTGCGACCGAGCGGCCGCACCAGCACCCGGCGCACGTGCTCTACGTGCTCGAGGGCTTCCGTGTCGAGTTCACGCTCCCCGACGGCTCGAAGAGCCTGCGCGAGACGAGGGCGGGCGACGTTCTGTTCAGTCCTCCGGTCACCCACTCGCCGAAGAACATCGGCGACACCGACGCGCACGGGATCCTGATCGAGCTGAAGAACCCCGACGCGTGCCCTCGAAGGAGCTGACGTGGCGCTTTCCCACTCGGCTGCCAACGAGGTCGACGGCACGACGGGAGGGCGTGGGCCGTCGGGCCCTCGCGGTTGCCGCCGTGTGCCGCCGCTCGCATGCCGTCGCAACGCCCGACGTGCAAGCTCACGTCTCTTCGGGAGCTCCTGCGTACTTCGAACCTGAGGGTCGGGGGTTCGAATCCCTCCCGGCGCGCCAGTGAATCCGCGGCGTCGATGAGGCCTCAACGCCGCGCGCGCTGAGGAGCGTGAGCCGTCTCGACGCGCGGTAGGCGCGCGAGGTAGCTGGCCACGAGGCGCGCGAACTCGGGCACGCCGAGCTCCTGCGTGTACGAGAGCAGGTAGCCCTTGAGATAGGGCTCGGGCGGCAGCAGCTCGAACTGCTCGCTCTCGATGTGGTCGAGGACGCGGATGCGCGTCCGCTCGATCATCTCGCGCAAGCTGACGCCCAGCGCCTCCCGACAACGGCGCAGGTAGGCGCCGGGCTCGGCCAGATCCAGGGGCGGCAGCGCGCGGCGCGGCGAGGCGGGATCCCGCGATTTCGTCGGGACGGCCCCTCTCGTCCGCTCGCTCGCGGGGAGCATCCCAATCGTCGCGGAGCAGGCGCTGCGCGAGCGCCTCGATGTGTCGCGAGAAGTCGCAGTGCGGGAAGGCCTGGAACGCCGGCTGTCTGCTGCGCGACCGCCGCCGAAACGTTCGGGTCGCTGTCGACGGATCCCGCGAGCTCGATCGGGACGCCGAGTCGATCGCGGCACGTCGCGACCAGCTGCGGGACCGACACGGCGGTGCTCCGCGGTCCGGACCTGGTTCACGAGCAGCACGGGCATGAAGGCCTGCGCGCGTTCGTCCAGCAGCTTCGCGGCGGGCGGGTCGATCTCCCGGACGAGGGCGATCAGCTCTCCGGCAGAGCGCACGCGCCGTCCGCGGTGGTCCTCGCGGAGCGCGCAGGATCGCCGCGCGGACGTCGGGCGCGCCGGGCGACGACCTGGAGCGAGCGGTAGAGGGCCGCCTTGAGGAAGTGCTCGGCGTTCTCGATCGCCGTGGGCTCGGGCGTGACGACGACCAGTCTGCGCCGAGCGAGCAGGAAGAAGTCGAGGACGTTGAACGCGCTGCCCGCGCCGAGATCGAGCACGACGTCGTCGACGTCGAGACCGCGGATGTGGCGGAAGAGCTTCTCCTTCTGGCTGTGCTTGGGATTGGCCATGTCGAGCAGGGCCTGATTGCCGCTCACGAGCCAGAGGTTCGGAACCGAGGTCTGGACCATCAGCTCCGCGAGCGAACCGACCTCGCCGGTCAGGAGGTGCGACAGGGTGCGCCGCGGCCGCGAGACCCCGAGCAGCGTGTGGAGGTTCGCGCCTCCGAGATCGACGTCGATCACGGCGCAGCGGCGCCCCGTGCCGGCGATGGCTGCCGCCAGGCTCGAGGCGATGACGGACTTGCCGACGCCGCCCTTGCCGCCGCCCACGGCCCAGATGCGTGGCGCATCCCACGACGGGCGGCGCCGCAGCCGGATCCGCTCCCCGGGCGGATCCGCCCGACTCTCCGTGCCGGCCGCGAGCCGACGTCCGCCCCCTGCTCGCCATGTCCGCGCCTCCCTCCAGATTTCGCGCGAACGCGGCGCGGCGGGCGTGACCGCCCTCACACCGGCGAGGCCGTCACTGTGAAGCGGCTTGCACAGGAACGCTCAGCGTCCGTCCACGTACGAATCCGCGAGCTCGCGGAGCTTGTTCTTCGCGACCTTCTCGAGCGTGGCGCGCGGGAACTCGTCGACGAGGTAGACGGCCTTCGGGCACTTGAAGCCGGCGAGGCGCGCGGCGCACGCCTTCATGATCTGGTCGCCGAGATCGGCCGGCGCGTTCGGCGCCGGGATCACGAACGCGACCGCCTGCTGTCCGAGGAAGTCGTGCTTCTGGCCGACCACCGCGACGTCGGCGATGCCCGGCACGCTGCGGCACACGTCCTCGACCTCCTTGGCCGAGACGTTCTCGCCGCCGACCTTGAGCGCGTCCTTGTCGCGGTCCTTGTAGAAGAAGAAGCCGTCCTCGGAGAGCGTCACGAGATCGCCGGTCCGGAACCAGCCGTCCTCGGTGAAGGCCTTCCGGTTCGCCTCGTCGTTGTCGAGGTACTCGAGGAAGAGCTGGATGCCGCGCCGGCCGCGCACCCAGAGCTCGCCGATCTCGCCCGGCGCGCAGATCTCGTTCGTCTCGTTGTTCACGACGAGGAACTCGTAGCCGGGCGTCGGCCGGCCCATCGTGCCGGCGGGATAGTCCTGCGCGAGCTGGTTGCGCGTCGCGTGGGTGACCGTCTCGGTCATGCCCCAGTTCGAGGTCAGCCGGAAGCCGACCAGCTTCTCGAGCGGCGGCATGGTGAGACCGAACACGCCGACCTTCAGCTGGTTCGGGGGAATCGGGCTTCCCGACGATGGCCTGCATCGTGAAGCCCATCACCGAGAAGTGCGTGACGTCGTGCTTCGTCACCACGTCCCAGAAGCGGGAGGCCGACCACTTCGGGGTGAGCACGATCGTGGCCCCGACGCCGAGCGCGCTCCACGTCGCCCAGCTCTGCGCGTTCACGTGGAAGAACGGCAGTGTAGACGAGGTACCGGTCGTCGGTGCCGAGGGCGATGTTGTCCGGCCCGACGCGCGACGCCCAGATCACGTTGGCGTGCGTGTGCACGACCGCCTTCGGGCGCGAGGTGGTGCCCGAGGTGAACATGATCCCGACGGGCAGCATCGGCTCCGCGGGACGGTCGGGCAGCGCCGCGCCGTCGCCGGCGAGATCCGCGAACGCGATCCGCTCGGCGCCGACGTCGCCCCGCGCGCGAGGCTCGGCGGGCTCGCCGCTGTCGTCCGCCGTCACGGCGATCCACTTGAGGTGCCTCGCGTGCGCGGCGACGAGCTCCACGTGCTGCGGCTGGGTGATCGCCGCGACGCAGCGCGCGTGCGCCGCGAAGTACTCGACCTCCGGGCCGGCGCTCTTGGTGTTGGTGGTGACCGCGACGGCGCCGAGCAACGCGCAGGCGTACCAGGCGAGCACCATCTCCGGGCAGTTGTCGGCGTGGATCATCACGCGGTCGCCCTTGCCGACCCCGCGCCGCGCCAGGCCCGCGCCGATGCTGCGCGCCTCGGCGAGGAACTGCGCGTAGGTCCAGGTCCGGTCGCGCCCGTCGCGCGGCTCCCAGATCAGGAAGGGGTGCTCGGGCTTCTTCGCAGCCCAGTGGCGCAGCAGCCAGCCGACGTCCTGCCCGGCCATCTGGTATGCGGCAACCGCTTCGAGGTCGGAGAGCGCAGATCCCACGCGGGTCCTCCCGGATCGGAACCCGCGGACTGTAGGACAGGGGCCGTCGGGCCGTTACGGTTGCCGCTCGGTACTCGCTCGCCGGAAGCGCTGCGGCAAGTCGTTCAGGCCGCGGATGATGAAGCTCGGCGCGTAGGAGAGCGCGCTCGGGTCCACCAGCCGAAGGTCATCGAGCTGTGCGAGCAGCCGCTCGAAGCTGCGCTGGACGCTCGTGGCCGCTCCTCGCGTGCAATCAGTGCAAGCCGGTCAGGAGTCCGAGCCCGGCGTAGAGGATCGAGAACACGTCTGCGATCGGGCTGAAGAGAAGGAAGCCCCAGAGCTTCGGCTCAGCAAGCGGTACCTCGCGCGGCACGACAAAGAGAGCTCGCACTCCTCGCCGCCCGGAAAACGGATCCGCATCGTGCCGCTCGCGCGCGCGCCGGGATACCAGCCGACGCCCAGGCGGCACTGCTCCGGGCCGAGCAGGTCGCCGCCGTTGGGGTGACTCGGGTCGGACACTCGGCGAGTCAGCTCGGGCGAGCGCTTGATCCCCAGCTTCTGCGGACCGACTCGAAGCGATTCGCTCCGCGCCCTCGATGTCGTACAGCTCCCAGGCCGCGCAACCCGGCGGCAGCTCGGGGAGCTGCGCGAGGCCCGCCACCTCGGTCTGGCCGAATTTTTCGCCGCCCATGTCGCGCGTCACCCGCCACTCGACCTCCTGCGTACTGCTCTCGGGCTTTCGCACCATCCAGGCCTGTGTCTCCGTGGCGCCGGAGGTCAGCCGCTTCACGGAGGTTGCGGTCAAGCAGCCGCTCGCGCCGAGAGCGACCGCCGCGAGGGCGAGCGCGGCGAGCGGCGCAGGTGACTCGACGCGACGACCCCACACCATCTCGTTCCTATCGGTCGCGGGCGGGCTTCGTTGAGCATCGTCCTCCTTGACACCGGGCGTAGGATCGTTGCTGCTCGAGGAAGAAGCGGGGGCCGCGGCGCTGCGACCGACAACCGAGCCGACTTCGCGTGCAGCGAAGATCGGCCCCGGGGTCACCACGGCCCGTAGCACCGCAGCGGACGCCAGTGGATCCGCGATGCTCCGCGCATGACCCACACCCCCTACGAGCTCTACTACTGGCCCAACATCCCCGGGCGCGGCGAGTTCGTGCGCCTCGTGCTCGAGGAGGCCGGCGCGCCCTACGTCGATGTCGGCCGGCAGCCGCGCGCCGAGGGCGGCGGGGTCGAAGCGGTGATCGCGTTCTACGCGGGCAAGAGCGACGGCCACCCGATCTTCGCGCCGCCCGTGCTGAAGCAGGGCGAGCTCGTCCTCGCGCAGACGGCCGCGATCTGTCACTTCCTCGGGCGGCGACACGGGCTCGCGCCGGCCGACGAGGCGGGCGATGCGCACGCGCTCGAGCTGCAGCTCACCATCGCCGACCTCGTCGGCGAGGTGCACGATACCCATCATCCCATCAGCGCCGCGCTCTACTACGAGGACCAGAAGCCCGCGGCCAAGCGGCGCGCCGCGCACTTCGTGGGCGAGCGACTGCCGCGCTTTCTCGGCTACTTCGAGCGCGTCCTCGAGCACAACGGCGGCGGCGTGCTGGTGGGGGCCGGCATCTCGCACGCCGACCTCTCGCTCTTCCAGGCGCTCGAGGGCCTCGCGTACGCGTTCCCCCGCGCCTTCGCGACGGCGAGCGCCGCCACGCCGGGCCTGCTCGCTTTGCGCGAGCGCGTGCGCACGCGGCCGCGGATCGCGGCCTATCTGGCATCCGCACGGCGGATGGCGTTCAACCAGGAGGGAATCTTCCGACGCTACCCCGAGCTGGACGCTCGCTAGAGTCGCCTCTCATGCGATCGGAGGCCGCGATGTCCACGGGAGCTGCACTCGTCACGGGCGCCTCGGCCGGGCTCGGCGCGGAGTTCGCGCGCCAGCTCGCCGCGCGCGGGCACGACCTGCTGCTCGTCGCGCGCCGCGAAGAGCGGCTGAAGGAGCTCGCGCAGCGAGCTCGGCGCGGCGCACGGCGTTCGCGTCGACGTCTTCGCGGCCGATCTCGACGAGCGCGAGGCGCCGGCGCGCATCGAGGCGTTCGTCCGCGAGCAGGGCCTCCGGATCGACTGGCTGGTCAACAACGCGGGCGTCGCCGGGCCCGACCTGCTCGAGGAGCGCGACTGGAACGCGCAGGCCCGCTTCTTCGAGCTGATGATGCTCTCCGTCGCGCAGATGTGTCATCGCTTCGTCCCGCCGATGCGCGAGCGGGGCTTCGGACGCGTGATCAACGTGTCGTCCTTCGCGGGCCGCCTCTCGCGTCCGGCCGGCGCGAACTACGGCCCCGCCAAGGCCTATCTCGTGGCGCTCTCCGAAGAGCTGGCGCTGATGCTCCGCGGCAGCGGCGTCCACGTCTGCGCGCTCTGCCCCGGCTTCACCCACACCGAGTTCCACGAGGCGGCCGGACTCATGGACATGAAGCGCGGCCTGCCCGGCTTCGTCTGGTACGACGCCGCGACGGTCGTGCGCGAAGGCATCGAGGCGGTCGAGCGCGGCAAGCCGATCTGGATCTCGGGCCGCCTCTACCGCTGGCTCGATCCGCTCGCCCAGTCCGTGTGGCTTCGCCCGCTGCTGAAGTCGCTGCGCGCCCGGACGCTGAGCCGCGTCTACGCCTCCGCGGGCGCGAGCTCCACGCGCACCCGCATGGTCTGCGCGCCGCCGCCGACGGTCACGCCCTTCACCGGGCTCACGTCGTCGTAGTCGCGGCCCCAGGCGAGCGTGACGTGTCGGTCCGCGGCGAGTCGGTCGTTCGTGGGGTCGATGTCGACCCAGCCGTTCGCCGGGCAGAAGGCCGACACCCAGGCGTGCGACGCATCGGCGCCGAGCAGCTCGCGTTCGCCGGGCTTTGCGTCGGCGCGCACGGTCCGGACGTAGCCGCTCACGTAGCGCGCGGGGAGGCCGAGCGAGCGCAGGCAGCCGATCGCGAGATGCGCGAAGTCCTGACAGACGCCGCGGCGCTCGCGCAGCACGTCGAGCACCGGCGTCGACGAGCGACGTGGCCTTCGGGTCGTAGGCGAAGTCGCGGTGGATCCGGGCGCAGAGGTCGGTGAAGGCGGCGACGAGCGGCCGCCCGGGCGGGAAGGAGGGACGCGCGTACTCCGCGAGCGCGGGCGACGACGCGGCGCGAAGGGCGAGGCGAAGACGAGCTCGAGCGCGTCGAGCGCAGGGGCCCCGCGCGCCGCGACGCACCGCGGCCGCCACGTCCTCCCACGGCGGCGAGGCCTCGGCGCCGCGGCGGCAGCGCGGCGCTGCGCGCGACGCAGCTCCGCGCCGTGATCGTGAGCCGCGCGTGCGGCTCGCCGAGCGCGACGAACAACACGTCGTTGCCGAAGTAGTCGCGGCGTGCGGCGATCGTCTCGGGCAGCGGGTCGATCGACATCGCGAAGTCTTCGACCCGCTGGTGCGCGAGCCGGCGCGCGACGAGGCGCAGCTCGTTGTGCGAGATCGCGACCGGCTCGCCGTACTCGTACACCGTCTCGTGTTCGACGACGTAGCGCGTCATGCCGCCCTGCCGGCGGGGCAGCGCATGCACGAGGTAGGCGTGGTTCACCGCCTGGAAGACCGCGGGCAGCGCCTGCGCGATCTCGCGCGAGCAGCGCGTCGAGCTGCACGCGGCGACCCGCCTCCGCTTCGGTGAGCGCTGCGACGCGACGCTTCGCGGACCCGCGCGAGGAGCGCCGTCACCGCCGTCGCCGGACCTTCGGCAGGCTCGCGAGCCGCTCTCCGAGCTCCGCGAGCTGGAACGCGACGGAGCGCGGGTTCGCCTCGTCGCGCAGCAACAGGTCGAGCACGAGCGGCGTCTGCACCGAGGTCTGATAGCGCGAGCGGTACGTCATCGCGCTGTCGGCGACCTCGAGGATCGTCTCGAGCCGCCGCCACTCCTGCGGTCGTTCCTCGACGAGCCCCGCGCGCAGGAGCTCCACCACCTCGATGCCGCGCTCGAGACGGCGGCCGAGGTCGAGCACCTGCCAGCCGAGCGCGCGCGTCATGCTCTCCATCACGAGACCGGTGAAGGCCGAGAGCGAGAGCAGCGTGCGATCGAGACGGTCGAGCGCCGCGCTCACGCGGAGCGCCGGGTGGAGACCCTCGGGCTCGAGCAGCTCCTGATCGAGCCGCGACAGGACGCGCCAGGAGTCGGCCGAGAGGCGGTCGCGCACGAGCCAGGCGAGCCGATGGAGCTGGCGCACCGCGTTGCCGAGCGCGCCCGGCCGCTCGCGGTCGAAGAGCGAAGCGAGCACGCGCTCCTCGAGCGTGCCGCCCAGCCCGGGCGCACCGTCGAGACGCC
This sequence comes from uncultured delta proteobacterium, assembly GCA_963716895.1. GTDB lineage: Bacteria > Myxococcota_A > UBA9160 > UBA9160 > UBA6930 > JBFIYM01. The sequence goes on along the minus strand of CAVQUJ010000005.1, from coordinate 129,712 downwards.
GCATGCGCTCGAGGAGCTCGACCGGATCCGGCGGCGGTGCATCGGCGACGCGCAGCGGCTCCTCGGCGAGACGCCGGAGCGCCGCGCGGAACAGGCGCGCGCCGCCCTCGACGCGCTCGCTGGTGCGGCCGAGCCAGAGCAGGTTGTCGGCCGCGCGGCTGGTGAGCGCCGAGCCGGCGCGATTCACGTCGATCGGCCCCGTGACGCGGTCGAGGAGGCTCACCCACGGCACCGGCCCGCTCGCGAGCACCCACGTGTCCTTGCTGCCGCCGCCGCGTTGGCTCGAGACGACGAGACTCTCGGACGACGTCGAGACGCGCGTCAGCCCGCCCGGCATCACCGTCCAGCGCGCCCTGCGCCGACGCCGCGAAGACGCGCAGCACGAGATGCCGCGCCTCCGGGCTCACCGCTCGCCGGCCGCGCTCGGCGCGGTCGAGAGCGCGACGCGCTCCTGCGCCACGAACTGCGCGGGCTCCGCCGCGAGCCGCGCGAGGAAGGCGGCCTTCTCGCGCGAGACCGAGCTCGCTCGCCGAACACGGCATCGGCGCCGGGCTGCGGGAACGTCGGCTTCAGCACCAGCTCGTCGAGATGCTCGCGTCACGTAGTCGAGCTCGCGCGGCTGGCCGCACCACCAGGTCGCGACCGACGGCATGCGGAGCTCCTCGCCGAGCAGCCGCGCGGCAGAGCCCGGGCAGGAACGCCATCAGCGCGGGCGATCTCGACGAGCCCGCTGCCGAGCGCGTTCGCGACCGTGACGTTGCCCGCGCGCGCCGCCTGCACGAGGCCCGGCACGCCGAGCGCCGACTCGCCGCGCAGCTCGAGCGGATCGCACCAGGCGTCGTCCTGGCGGCGCAGGATCACGTCGACCGGCAGCGAGCCCGTCGAGCGTCTTCAGGAACACGCGCTCGTCGCGCACCGTGAGATCGGCGCCTTCGACGAGCGGGAAGCCGAGGTAGCGCGCCAGATAGGCGTGCTCGAAGTAGGTCTCGTTGTACGGCCCGGGCGTGAGGAGCACGACGCGCGGCCGAGCCGCCGCCGCGCGGCGCGAGCGCGCCGAGCCCGTCGCGCAGATCGCGGAAGAAGCCCGCGAGGCGCTGGACGTGGAAGTCGCGGAACGGCTCGGGCAGGATGCGCGAGAGCACGACGCGGTTCTCGAGCGCGTAGCCCGCGCCCGACGGCGCCTGCGTGCGGTCGCCGAGCACCCACCAGCGGCCGTCCGGCGAGCGCGCGAGATCGACGGCGTAGACGTGCAGGTAGCGCTCGTCGGCGACGGCGCAGGCCGTGACACGGGCGCAGGAAGCCCGGATTGCGCGAACACGAGCTCCGGCGGAAGGAGCCCGTCGCGCAGCAGCCGCTGCGCGCCGTAGAGATCGGCGAGCACGCGATCGAGCAGCGCGCGCGCGCTGCGCGACGGCCGCCTCGATCGCGCGCCACTCCGCCGCGGGCGATGAGCAGCGGGATCGGGTCGAGCTGCCAGGGCCGGTCCATCCCGCGCGGGTCGCCGTAGACGTTGTAGGTGACGCCGTTCTCGCGGATCAGGCGCTCGCCCTCGCGCCAGCGGCGCTGGCAGCTCGTCGCCGTCCGAGCCCGTCGAGCGACGCGAGCGAGACGCGCCAGTCGCGGGCGCGGCTCGCCCGACGGCAGCGCTCAGCTCGTCGTAGTGCCCGATCCGGCTGCGGCGTAGCGCGCGTCTCCGGAGCGCGGCATCAGCGCGGGCGCCCGCCGCAGGTCGAGCGTGTAGCGGGAACTGCGGGTTCGGCTCGAGCGGCGGGCTCGTCCATCGGGCCCGGCGTGTGGCCGAAGGGCGCGAAGCGCGCGCCGCCGCCGCGCCTCGGCCTCGTACGCGTTCACCGGGAACGTCTCGTAGTTGCGCCCGCCCGGATGCGCGACGTGGTAGGTGCAGCCGCCGACCGAGCGCCCGGCCAGCGTGTCGACGAGATCGAAGACGAGCGGCGTGTGCACGGCGATCGTCGGGTGCAGCGCCGCGGCCGGCTGCCAGGCGCGGTAGCGGACGCCCGCCACGAGCTCGCCGTGCGTGCCCGGTCGGCTGCAGCGGCACGCGGCGGCCGTTGCACGTCGACCACGTAGCGCTCGCCGACGAGGCCCTCGCGCGCGCACCTGGAGGCGCTCGAGCGACGAGTCCACGTAGCGCACCGTGCCGCCGCGCGCCCGGCTCCTCGCCGAGCACGTGCCACGGCTCGATCGCGTGGCGCAGCTCGAGCTCGACGTCGCGCGTGCGCCACGCGCCCGATGCGCGGGAAGCGGAACTCGAAGTGCGGGTCGAACCAGCGCGCTCGAAGCGGATAGCCCGCGCGCGCGAGGTCGTCGAGCACGTCGCGGAAATCCTGGTCGACGAAGTGCGGCAGCAGGAAGCGATCGTGGAGCTGCGTGCCCCAGCGCACGGGGCGGCGCCGATAGGGCTCGCGCCAGAAGCGCGCGACGAGCGCGCGCAGCAGCAGCTGCTGCACGAGGCTCATGCGCGCGTGCGGCGGCATCTCGAAGGCGCGCAGCTCGACGAGGCCGAGCCGCCCGGTCGCGCTCTCGGGCGCGTAGAGCTTGTCGATGCAGAACTCGGCGCGGTGGGTGTTGCCGGTGACGTCGGTCGAGCAGGTTGCGGAAGATGCGGTCGACGAGCCACGGCGGGCAGCTCGCCCGCGCCCGGCTCCGGCACCTGCGCGAACGCGAGCTCGAGCTCGTACACGCTGTCGTGTCGCGCCTCGTCGACCCGCGGCGCCTGGCTGGTGGGGCCGACGAAGAGACCCGAGAAGAGATAGGAGAGCGACGGGTGGTTCAGCCAGTAGCCGACGAGGCTCCGCGAGCAGGTCGGGACGGCGCAGGATCGGGCTGTCCGCCGGCGGACGGGCCGCCGAGCACGACGTGATTGCCGCCGCCGGTGCCGGAGTGGCGCCCGTCGAGCATGAACTTCTCGGTGCCGAGGCGCGTGCGCGCGCGCGTCGTCGTAGAGCGCGGTCACGCTCGCGCACGAGCTCGCGCCAGCTCGCGGCCGGGCGCACGTTCACCTCGATCACGCCCGGGTCGGGCGTGACGCTGAGCTTCGCGAGGCGCGGGTCGGGCGGCGGCGGATAGCCCTCGACGACGACCGGCATGCCGAGCGCGGCGCGGTCGTCCTCGACGCGGCGACGAGCTCGAGGTAGTCCTCGAGCGTCGTGCAGCGGCGGCATGAAGACGTGGAGGCGGCCTTCGCGCGCTTCGACGGCGAGCGCGGTGCGCACGACCCAGCGCGCCGACTCGCCGGGCGCGGGACGGCGGTCGGGGTCGGCGAGCGCGCTGCGGGTGGACGCGCTGGCGCGGCGCAGCGCCCGCGGCCCGCGGCGCCGGGCCGAGCGCGCGGCGCGCGAGGTCGGGATAGCGGCGGGAGCGGCCCGCGCGGCGCCAGCGGATCGCGCGGCTCGACCCAGTCCGCGCCCTCCGGATCCTCCCACGGCAGGCTCGCGAGCGGGAGCCGCAGGCCGATCGGCGAGTCGCCGGGCACGAGCACGAGATGGCGGCCGCGCAGCATCCAGAGCCCGCTCTGCCAGGCCGGCCCGTGCGCGCCGCCGACGCGCTGCGAGCGGCAGCACCGTGCCCGACCGGCGTCGCGAGGCCGCGCTCGAGCACGCGGCGCAGGCCGCTCGCGCGTCTCGGCGTCGTCGAGCTTGCTGTCGGTCGGCGTCGACGTTCAGCGGCAGCCGCCCCTCCTCGCGGATGAAGTGCCACGGATCCTCGTAGGCGGGGATCGCGTAGTGCGGGGTCGACGCCGAGCCGCTCGGCGAGCGCCTCGGCGAAGCGCTGCGCGTCGCCGGCGTCGTGACCCGTGCGCGGCGTCGGGCGCCGGCGACCAGCTCGGGATCGCGCCAGATCGGCACGCCGTCGCGCCGCCAGAAGCACGAGAGCGCCCAGCGCGGCAGCGGCTCGCCCGGATACCACTTGCCCTGTCCGAGGTGGAGCAGCGCGCCCGGCGCGAGCGCGCCTGCGATCCGCCGCAAGCAGCGCCTCGGCCGAGCCGCCGCTTGGTCGGGCCGAGCGCCGCGTGGTTCCACTCGTCGCCGTCGCGGTCGTCGATCGAGACGAAGGTCGGCTCGCCGCCCGAGCGTGAGCCGCACGTCGCCGGCGACGAGTGCCGCGTCGATGCGCTCGCCGAGCGCGTCGATGCGCGCCCAGCTCGCGTCGTCGTAGGGCAGCGTGACGCGCGGATCCTCGTAGATCGCGCTGCACCTGCATCTCGAAGTCGAACTCGACCTCGCACTCGCTCGACCTCGCCCGTGATCGGCGCCGCGCGACGCGGGCTCGGGCGTCGCGGCGAGCGGCAGATGGCCCTCGCCGGCGAGCAGGCCGGACGTCGGATCGAGCCCGATCCAGCCGGCGCCGGGCAGATACACCTCGGTCCACGCGTGCAGATCGGTGAAGTCCGCCTCGGCGCCGGCGGGACCCTCGAGCGGCTTCTCGTCCGGGCGGAGCTGGATCAGGTAGCCGGAGACGAAGCGCGCAGCGAGGCCGAGGTGGCGCAGCACCTGGACCAGCAGCCAGGCCGTGTCGCGGCACGAGCCCGCGGCCCGCTCGAGCGTCTCCTCCGGCGTCTGCACGCCCGGCTCGAGGCGGATCTCGTAGCGGATCTCGCGCGAGAGCCGCCGGTTCAGCTCGACCAGGAAGTCGACGGTGCGGCGCTCGCTGCGGTCGATGCCCGCGAGGAGGACGGCGAGCCGCGGCCCCGGCGGCGGCACCTCGAGGAACGGGCGCGAGCTCCTTGGCGAGCCACGGCTCGTACGCGAACGGGAAGCGCTCGGCCGCCGGCTCGAGGAAGAAGTCGAACGGATTCGAGACCGCGATCTCGGCGACGAGATCGACGTCGATCTCGAAGTGCCGGACCGGCTTCGGGAAAGACGACGCGCGCCAGGAAGTTCCCGTGCGGATCCTGCTGCCAGTTCAGGAAGTGGCCCTGCGGCTCGAGCGCGGAGCGAGTAGCTCGGGACCGGCGTGCGGCAGTGCGGCGCGGGGCGGAGCCGCACGAGCTGCGGCGAGAGCGTGACCCAGCGGTCGTAGCGGTAGCGGGTGAGGTGGGTGAGCGCGACGCGAATCATCGCGGATCAGCCGTTCTCGGCTCACCTGCGCCGGTTGTTACACTGTGTTGTGTCGATCGCACCCCTCGGAGGTAGCTGGAGCTCCGGCGCTCTGCCATAGCGCGGAGAGCGGCACAGGCGTCACGTCCAGCCGGCGGCGCGTGTCTCTGCGTCGATCAGCTCGTGCACGAAGCGGAGCTTCTGGATCGCGCGCGGCGAGAGGACGAACGGATAGAGGTCGGCGAGACCCATCCCGCGGTTCAGGCTGTTCAGCGCGATCGTGAGCGGGTACCACGCGTTCACGAGGTCGTCGAAATGCGCGCCGCCGGCCGGCTCCGGGCGCAGGGCGAGCCCGTAGCTTCGCGCCGTCTCGAGCGTGTCCACCATGTGCAGGTAGTGGGCGAACGTCTCGGCGAAGTCCTCCCACGGGTGCGCCGAGGCGTACGCGCTCACGTACTCGCTCGCCCCAGCTCTCGGGCGCGCCGCGCTCGTAGTGCGCCTCGAGCGCCTTCGCGTAGTCCTCGCTGCTCGTCGCCGAACAGCGCGCGGAACGGCGCGAGCCAGCGCGTCGTCGCGCACCAGGCGGTCCCAGTAGTAGTGGCCGATCTCGTGGCGGAAGTGGCCGAGCAGCGTGCGGTACGGCTCGCCGAGCCGGAGCCGCATCTTCTCGCGGAACGGATCGTCGGCCTCGGCGACGTTGATCGTGATGAGCCCGTCGTCGTGGCCGGTGAAGACCTTCTCGCCCGCCTGGTCCGCCTTGAAGGAGAAGGCGATCCCGCGCTCGGTGGTGCTCGTCCGCGCTCGACCGGAAGCCCGAGCGCGATCAGCGTGTAGAGGAGCCGGCGCTTCGCGCTCTCGAGCCGCTGCCAGGCGCCGAGCGCGTTCGGGTCCGCGAGGTTGGGGATGGTGTCGTTCAGGGACACGAGCGGCAGAGGCTCGCCGGGCTCGCCGCGGGCACCGCCCAGTTGCAGACCCCGTACGCGATGGAGTTGGCGCAGAGCCGGTAGCGCGCGCCCAGGGCCTCCGCAGCGAGCGTCCGCCACGCCTCGCCGTCCGGCTCGAGCGCGCTCACCACCGCGTGCTCCGGGAGATACGCGACCGAGTGGCCGCAGCCGCCGCACTTCACGTTCTCGAAGAACAGGAGCTGCCGGCAGACGGCGCAGGTGAACAGCTTCATGGGCCCCCACTGTAATCCGCACTTGCCCGTCGCGGGTCCAACTCCCCGACCCCGAGCCCAGGGGAGGAGGAGACGGACATGAGGAGCAACTTCCTGATGGGAGCCGCTGGCGCGGCGCTGGCGCTCGGCGTGGTGGCTCTGCTCGGCGCGAGCCCGGGGATGCCGGGGCCGCGCCACGGCGGCGCCTGCCACGGACGATCGCCGCACGCCCGCCTCGAAGCGAAGCTCGGCGACCTCACGCTCGACGCCGACACGCGCGCGAAGGCGGAGCAGCTGCTCGCGCAGGCGCGCACCGAGGGCAAGTCGCGCTGGGAAGAGCTGCGAGACGCGCGTCGCGCGATGCGCGATCTGCTCGAGCAGGATTCGCCCGCGGTCGAGCCGCTGATGGCGCAAGCCGACGCGATCGGCGCCCTCGAGACCGAGGCGCACAAGGCGAAGCTGCGCACGATGCTCGAGCTGCGCGCGCTGATCGGCCCCGAGCAGTGGCAGGCCCTGAAGAGCTCGCTCCACCACGAGCGGGGCGAGCCCATGGAGAAATCCTGAGAGGAGGGCAAGCTGCGGTGGCGGCACGGCCGCAGGCGATCGCCGGGGAGAGCGCGGTGGAAGTGGACCGGGAGCGCGCGTTCGCAGCGTTCGTCTCGGCCCATCGCGACCGCGCGATCGGTCTCGCCTGGCGCCTGCTGGGCGGCGACGGCGCCGCCGCGGAGGACGTCGCGCAGGAGGCCTTCGCGCGCGCCCACCGCGCGCTCGGAACCTTTCGCGGAGAGTCGAGCCTGCCGACGTGGTTCTACCGGATCCTCGTGAACGAGGCGCAGCGTCATCGCCGCTGGCGCTGGGTGCGCGAGCGCTTCGGCGGCGCGATGCCGGAGGAGCTGCCCGATCCGCACCCGCCTGCGCTGGGCGACCCGGCGCTGCGCGCGCGCGTGGCGCGCGCCGTCATGGCGCTGCCGCGCGGGCAGCGCGAAGCCTTCGTGCTGGTGCACTTCGAAGGACTCAGCCTGCGCGAGGCTGCGGAGGCCACGGGGCGGGCCACGGGCACGCTCAAGTCCCACCTGCACCGCGCGCTGCGTGCACTCCGCACGCAGCTCGCCGACCTCGACCCGCGACGGGAGACGACATGAGCCGGAACGACGACGAGCTGGAGCTCTCCGAAGACGACGCGCGCTTCGCCGAGAGGCTCGACGCGCTCTATCGGCCGCCCGAGGTGACGCCTGCCGCGCGCGCGCGCTTCGCCGCCCGCCTCGACGAGCGGATCGCGCGCGGTCGTGCGCGCCGGCCCTGGCTGATCGGCGGCGCCGTGGCGACGGCGGCCGCCGCGCTGACCTTCGTGCTGCTGCCGAGCGCGGAGCCCGACGCGCGTCCGGCGAGCGTCGCCAGCGCCGAGCTGCCCTCGACCGACGAGTCGCTGCTGCTCATCGCGAACGGTCCGCTCGACGACCCGGACGAAGCGCTGCCCGAGGACTATCAGACGCTCGCGAGCCTGCTCGAATGAGCGCGGCGAAGGAGAGCTGGATGCGAATCGCGAGGCCCCGCCTGCTGCTGGCCGCGGTGCTCGCGGCGGCGTGCGGCGCGCTCCCGGCGCGCGCCGGCGGGCACGGGCCCGGCCACGAGCCGCCGCCGCTCGACGCCTTGCTCGAACGCAACGCCGAGCGCCTCGGCCTCGACGCCGACACGCTCGCCCGCGTGCGCACGATCGTCGCGGCCTCGCGTCCCGAGCACGATCGCCTCGCCGACGAGGTGCACGCGCTCCGGCTCGAGATGCGCGCGCTGCTCTCGGGAGACGCGCCCGACCGCGACGCCGTGATGGGGCTGGCCGACCGCATCGGCGCCGCCGAGACCGCGCTCGACAAGCACCGGCTGGCCACGCTGCTCCAGATCCGCATGCTCCTCACGCCCGAGCAGCGCCGGGAGCTGGTCCGCATCCACGACGAGCACCGTCGCGCGCGGCTCGAAGCGATGAAGCGCGGAGAGCCGCCCCCGCCGCCGCCCTGAGCGGAGGGCGTTCAGGCTTCGTCGTCTTCGATCCGCCAGGCGAGGTGAGGGGGAATTCGCATCAGAGCAACTCCCCAGACGCGCAGCCGGCGCAGTCCATCGAGCGCGACGGCGTCGGCCCCACGCAGCCCCGACAGATCGAGGCAGGCCGCGGCCGGGTCGTCGCCGATCGCCTGCTCGAGCTCGGGCCACGCGTCGCCGGTGAGGCGCCCTTCCAACCGGATGAGGCGATGGGGCGCCCCCCCGGTCACCGTGATGCGGACGGTCACGAGCGCCTATGCGAATCCCGTGCCGCGGCGCGGGGTGCTCGAAGGCGAGCTTGGAGCCCTCCGTCGCGATATCTCGCGAGCGCGAGGCGCAGCTCCGGTAGCATGAAGGCTTGGCAGACGACCCCAGCTTCACAGCGCTTCTCGCAGATCTCTCGGCGCGCTTCTCGGGCGTCGCTCCAGAGCGGGTCGACGAAGAGATCGACCGTGCGCTCGAGCGCGTGGTCGAGTTCTTCGACACGGATCGCAGCTCGCTGCTCGAGATCCTCTCCGACGACGGCGCGGTGGCCGTCAACCACTCGTGGGCCCGGCCCGGCTTCGCGCCGGTCGCTCCCGCCATGCGGGTCAGCGGGCTGCTCCCCTGGTACCACGATCGGCTGAAGCGGGGCGAGACGCTGCGCTTCGACCGGGTGTCCGACGAGCTCCCGCCGGAGGCGGAGGCGGAGCGCCAGTACGCGGCGCAGATGCCCATGCTCTCGCACGTCATGGTTCCGCTGCTGGTGGGCGGGCGTTGGATCTGCGCGCTGGGCACCGCCATGGGACGCGACTACCGCCGCTGGACGGACGCGGACGTCGAACGCCTGCGGATCATCGGGCAGATCCTCGCGACGGCCGTGCACCGCAAACATCTCGAGCTCGAGCTGCGCGAGAGCCTACACGAGGTGCGCGATCTGCAGCGGCGGCTCGAGGCGGAGAACCGCTACCTGCGCGAGGAGATCGCGGTCGCCTCCGGCTTCGAGGAGATCGCCGGCAAGAGCCGCGCGATCCGCGAGGTGCTCGCGCTCGCTGCGCAGGTGGCGCCCGCGCCGACGGCGGTGCTCCTCCTCGGCGAGACGGGCACGGGCAAGGAGCTGCTCGCGCGCGCGATCCATGCGCGCAGCCCGCGCGCGGAGCGGCCGCTCATCAAGGTCAACTGCGCCGCCCTCCCCGCCTCGCTGATCGAGAGCGAGCTGTTCGGTCACGAGAAGGGCGCCTTCACCGGCGCGACGTCGGCGAAGCCGGGCCGCTTCGAGCTGGCCGACGGCGGGACGCTGTTCCTCGACGAGGTCGGCGACATCCCGCCCGAAGTGCAGGTCAAGCTGCTGCGCGTGCTGCAGGACGGCGAGTTCGAGCGAGTGGGCTCGGTGCGCACGCGCAAGGTCGACGTGCGGGTCGTGGCGGCCACGAACCGCGATCTCGAGCGCGCGATGGCCGACGGCAACTTCCGCGAAGACCTCTTCTACCGGCTCTCGGCCTTCCCGATCCGCCTGCCTCCCCTCCGCGATCGGCGCGAGGACATCCCGATCCTCGTGTGGGAGCTGATCCAGCGCCGCCAGAGCGAGCTCGGCCGGCGGATCGAGCGCGTGCCCGAGAAGGCCATGGACGCGCTCGCCCGCTACGCGTGGCCCGGTAACGTCCGCGAGCTCGGCAACGTGCTCGAGCGCGCGCTCATCCTGTCGCCCGGGCCGGTGCTCACGCTCGATCCCGCCTTCGCTGGGGCCACGAAGGCCGCTCCCCGGCCGGCGGAGCGGATGGACGACGTCGAGCGCGTGCACTTCGTGCGCGTCCTCGAGCGCTGCCAGTGGCGGATCAGCGGCGCCGGCAACGCAGCCGAGGTCCTCGGCCTCAACCCGAGCACGCTGCGCTCACGTCTCAAGAAGCTCGGAGTCTCGCGACCCTCGGCCTGAGCGGCTCGCGAAATGCCGCAGCGAGCTCGCGACATGTCGCGACTTCGCGAGTCCGCGACCTCTCCCCGCCGCGCCAGGCGTGGCCCATTCCTTGCTACGGGAGCGCGGGCGTGCAGGCACGAAGGGAGAGCTTCATGGCGAATCGAGTTCGAATCAGTCTGGCCGTCGCGCTGTTGGCCGGGCTCGCTTGGGCGGGCGCCGCACAGGCTGCGGACAAGCCGAACATCGTCGTCATCATGGGCGACGACATCGGCATGTGGAACATCGGCGCCTACCACCGCGGCATGATGGCCGGCAGGACGCCGAACCTCGATCGGCTCGCCAAGGAAGGCATGCTGTTCACCGACTACTACGCCGAGGCGAGCTGCACGGCGGGTCGCGCGAACTTCATCACCGGCGAGCTGCCGATCCGCACCGGCATGACGACGGTCGGCCAGGCTGGCGCGCCGACCGGCCTGCCCGCCGAGGCGGTGACCATCGCCACGGCGCTCAAAGACATGGGGTATGCCACCGGCCAGTTCGGCAAGAACCATCTCGGCGACAAGAACGAGTTCCTGCCCACGGTCCACGGCTTCGACGAGTTCTTCGGGTACCTCTACCACCTCGACGCGATGGAGGACCCGGCGCATCCCAACTATCCGCAGAAGCTCCTGAACGTGGTCGGCCCGCGCAACATGGTGCACAGCTGGGCCACGGACAAGGACGACCCCACCGAGATGCCGCGCTGGGGCAAGATCGGCAAGCAGAAGATCGAGGACGCCGGCACGCTCTATCCGAAGCGGATGGAGACGGTGGACGACGAGATCCGCGACTTCGCCATCCAGTTCATGGACAAGGCGAAGAAGGACGGCAAGCCGTTCTTCGTCTGGCTCAACCCGACCCGCATGCACATCGTCACGCATCTCTCGCCGAAGTATGAAGCGCTGCGCAACGCGGAGAACGGCTGGTCGGAAGAAGAAGCCGGCATGGCCCAGCTCGACGACGACATCGGCATGGTGCTCAAGAAGCTCAAGGACATGGGAGAGGACCAGAACACCATCGTCGTGTTCACCACCGACAACGGCACCGAGGTCTTCACCTGGCCCGACGGTGGGCAGACGCCCTTCGCGCAGTCCAAGGGCACGGTCCTCGAGGGCGGCTTCCGCGTGCCCGCGATCCTGCGCTGGCCCGGTCACGTGCCGGCGGACACGGTGCAGAACGGCATCTTCTCCGGTCTGGACTGGTTCCCCACGTTCGTCGCCGCGGCGGGCAATCCGAACATCAGCGAGGAGCTGCTGAAGGGGAAGAAGATCGGTGACGTGACCTACAAGAACCATCTGGACGGCTACAACCAGATGGCCGCCATCACCGGCAAGGGGCCGTCCGCGCGTCACGAGATCTTCTACCTCGGCGAGAGCACGGTCGGCGCGGTGCGCATCGACGACTACAAGTTCCGCTTCATCGACCAGCCCAACGGTTGGTTGGGCGAGAAGACGCATGTCGACGTTCCCTACATCACCAACCTCCGCCTCGATCCGTTCGAGCGCACGGGCTGGCCCGGCAACGGGACCAAGGACGGGGCGCAGCAGTACTTCGATTGGTTCAAGTATCAGTTCTGGCGCTTCGTGTTCGTCCAGCAGTTGATGGCCAAGGAGCTCCAGACCTTCCTCGACTACCCGCCGATGCAGCGCGGCGCGAGCTTCAACCTCGACGCCGTCAAGGCGGAGATGGCGAAGCGGATGGAAGAAGCGGCGAAGGCGAGCAAGGGGACGGGGCAGTGACGGGGCAGTAGTTGGGGCGGCAATCCCGGGCGCCTCACATGCGGCAGCTAGGGTCGTTGCTCTGTACCGTGCTGCTGGGCTGGGCGGGCGTCGCGCTCGCCCAGCCGGCCGACCCCCTGCCCTCGTGGAACGACGGCCCCGCCAAGCAGGCCATCGTCGCCTTCGTGCACGCGACCACGGAGGAGGGACGGCCGACGTTCGTCCCGCGTGCCGAGCGGATCGCCGCCTTCGACCAGGACGGCACGCTCTGGGTCGAGCAGCCGATGTACGCGCAGGTGATGTACTGCCTCGCGCGCGTGCCGGCGCTCGTGAAGACCAAGCCGGAGCTGGCGAAGGTCGAGCCGTTCGCGACGGTGCTGTCCGGCGACCGGGCGGCGATCGCGAAGCTCCCGATGGCAGATCTCGAGAAGCTCCTCGCCGCGACGCTCACCGGCATGTCGGTGGACGACTTCCAGAGCCAGGTGAAGGCATGGCTCGAGTCGGCGAACGACCCGCGCTGGAAGCGGCCCTACACCGAGCTGACGTACCTGCCCATGCGGGAGGTGCTCGAGTACCTGCGCGCCCACGGCTACAAGACCTACATCGTGACGGGCGGCGGGCAGGACTTCGTGCGCGTGTACTCGGAGCGCGTCTACGGCATTCCGCCCGAGCAGGTGGTCGGCAGCGCGGGCGGCACCACGTTCGGCTACGACGAGGACGGCAAGCCGTTCCTGACCAAGGAGCCGAGGCTCCTGCTGAACGACGACAAGGCCGGCAAGCCCGAAGGCATCCACCTGCTGATCGGGCGCCGGCCCGTGGCCGCCTTCGGCAACTCGAGCGGCGATCGCGAGATGCTCGAGTACACCGGCGCAGGCCCCGGAGCGCGGCTGCTGATGCTCGTCCATCACGACGACGCCCGCGAGTACGTCTACGGCGCCGACTCGAAGGTCGGCACGTTCCCGGACGCGCTCCTGGCCGAGGCGAAGAAGAACGGCTGGGTCGTGATCAGCATGAAGGACGACTGGAAGCGGATCTTCGCGTTCGAGAAGTGAGCCCCGGAGGCTCCGTGTAACGTCTCGGGTCTCCACCGCGTTCTCGCGGTGAGTCGAGATGAGCGTGACCGCAACCGAGCCTCCCGATCGGGCCGCAGGGCTCGAGCAGCTCTTCCGCGTCCAGCGGAAGAGGCTCTGGGGCCTCGCCTATCGGCTGACCGGCAGCACGGAGGACGCGGAGGACGTCGTGCAGGAGGCGTTCGCGCGGCTCGTGGCGGAGCCGCCCGCGGCGCCCATCGGCGGAGCTCGGCCCCTGGCTCGCGCGCGTCGCCACCAACCTCGGCATCGACGCGCTCCGTCGCCGGAAGCGGCGGGCGTACTCGGGCCCGTGGCTGCCCGCGCCGCTCGAGCGATTCGGAGCCGAGCGCGAGGAGCCCGACCCGGAGGCGCGCTACGGCCTCGCGGAGAGCGCGACGTACGCGTTCCTGCGTCGCCCTCGAAGCGCTCGGGCCGCGCCAGCGCGCCGTGCTGCTGCTGCGCGACGTGCTCGGCCACTCCGCGCGCGAGACGGCGGAGCTGATCGGCGCGTCGGAGGGCAGCGTGCGCGTGCTGCACCTCCGCGCGCGCCGCGCGCTCGAGGCGTACGACGAGGCGCGCTGCATCCCGACGCCGGAGCTGCGCGAGCGCCACCGCGCCGCGCTCCAGCGCTTCCTCGACTGCCTCCAGGCGCAGGACGCGCGCGGCCTCGAGGCGCTGCTCGCCGAGTCGGTCCACACCGTGACCGACGCCGCCGGCGAGTACACCGCGCTGGCGAGGCCGCTCGTGGGCCGCGCGCCCGTCGCGCGGCTCTACCTGATGGCGGCGCAGCACCGCCAGGCGGGCGGCACCCGGAGCGAGATCCGCCTCGTGAACGGGCTGCCGGCCGCGCTCGTCACGCTCCTGGCGCCGGTGCGCAACCAGGCGCCGCGCAGCCTGCTGCGCTGCGAGCTGGACGAGGCGGGCCGCATCCGGCTCGTCCACGCGATCCTGGCGCCGCGCAAGCTGGCGGGGTTCGGGCCCGCGTAACGCCCGGGGCGCGCCGAGCGTTCTCCCGGGCATGACGTTCACCACCGCACTCCAGTCCGCCCTGCCCGCCATCGTCCTGATCCTCGCCGTGATGGCGGTGATCGCCGCGATCGAAGCCATCATCCCGCTGCACGCACGCGGGCGCTCGGACCGCGAGCATCTCGGCCCGAATCTCGCGCTCACCTTCCTCACGTTCGCGACGAACGCCGTCATGAACGCCGGCCTGGTGATGGCGCTGGTGTGGCTCGAGGCCGAGGGCCTCGGCCTGCTGCGCGCGCTGGCGCTCCCGCCGCTCTGGGCAGGCGCCGCGGCCATCGTGGCGCTCGACTTCTCGTTCTACGTGACGCACGTCGCCATGCACAAGATTCCGGCGTTCTGGCGCTTCCACAGCGTGCATCACTCGGACCCCGCGCTCGACGTCACCACGACGATCCGGCAGCACCCGGGCGAGAGCGTGATCCGCTACGCGTCGCTCGCGGCCTTTGCGATCGCGCTCGGTGCGAGCCCCGGCGCCTTCGCCGTCTATCGCGCGTGGTCGGCGGTCAACGGCCTGCTCGAGCACGCCAACCTGCGCGCGCCGCGCGCGCTCGATCGCGTGCTCTCGCTGGCTGACGACGTGGCCGCACATGCACAAGGTCCATCACTCGCGGCGCGCCGAGGAGACCGACACGAACTACAGCAACGTCTTCTCGGTGTGGGACCGGCTGTTCGGCACCTTCACGCCTTCCGAGCGCGGCATGGACGTGGAGTTCGGGCTCGACGGCTGCGACGACGCGGCTGTGCAGACGACGGCCGGCCTGCTGGCGCTGCCGTTCCGCGGGCTACGCCGGGTCGGCGACGTAGAGAGAGAACAGCGCGCGTAGATCGGCGCGGCGCTCGTCGGGCGTCGCCTCGACGCCGAGCAGATGACCGAAGACGCCCGAGAGACACAGCCGCGCCGCCTGCTCGGGCGGCATGCCGCCGCGCAGCTCGCCGACCGCGCGCGCCTGCTCGAAGCGGCTCATCAGCTCGACCAGCACCGGCATCTCGCTCGGGTCGAGCCCCGGCGCCGCGGAGCGCCGCGCGAAGATGCTGATCATCTCGCGGAACAGCACCGGGTCGCCCACGGCCTGCTCCGCTTCGATCAGCGCGTCGGCGAGGCGATCGAGCGTCGCGCGGAGGCCCGTCGCGCTCTCGAGCCGCCGCACGACCTCCTGCGCGAGCCGCCACGCCAGCTCGAACAGCACGTGGTCGATCGTCGGGAAGTGCGCGTAGAAGCTCGGCCGCGAGACGCCCGCCGCGCGCGCGATCTCGGAGACGTTGGCGCGCTCGAAGCCCTTGCTCCGGAACTCGGCGAGCGCGGCCTCGTAGAGCCGCTCGCGCGTGGCGGCGCGCTGCCGCTCGCGCGGCCCCGTGCGCACGAAGGGGGAGCGCGGATCGGACGGCCACGCGCTCACGCCCGCTCCTCGAACACCACGGGCATCTCGACGATGCCGTTCACCAACGTCGAGGGCAGCTCGCTGCACCGGCCCCGCGAGCGAGAAGCCGGGGCCGCGCGCGATCAGCTCCTCGAACATCACGCGCGCCTCGAGGCGCGCGAGCGAGGCGCCGAGGCAGAGGTGCTCGCCGAAGCCGAAGGCGAGGTGGCGGTCGGCGCTCGGCCGCAGCAGGTCGAAGCTCTCCGCGTCGGGCCCGAACACGGCCTCGTCGCGGTTCGCCGAGCCGTAGAGCAGCACGACGTACTCGCCGGCGCGCAGCCGCTTGCCTGCGAGCTCCGTGTCGTGCTGGACGCGCCGCACGAAGTTCTGGATCGGGCTCACGAAGCGCAGCATCTCCTCGACCGCGTTCGGCAGCGAGCGAGGGATCCGCGCACAGCTTCTGCCACTGCGCGCGGATCGTTCGAGCAGCGCGCGCATCCCGCCCGAGATCAGGTTGCGCGTGGTCTCGTTGCCGGCCACGAGCAGCGTCAGGCAGAAGGCGCCGAGCTCCGCGTCGGTGAGCCGCTCGCCGTCGAGCTCGGCGAGCGCGAGCTTCGAGAGCACGTCCTCGCGCGGCTCGCGCCGCCGCTCGGCCGCCTTGGCGACCATGTACGCTGAAGAGCTCGATCACGGTGCCGAGCGTCTCGGGGCGAGGCCCGCTGCTGCCGGCCTCGATCATCACGTCGGACCAGCGCCGGAAGGCGTCGTAGTCGGAGCTCGGCACGCCGAGCAGCTCCGCGATCACGAACATCGGGAGCGGGATCGCGACCTTCTCGACGAAGTCGAACGGCTCGCCGGGGCGGAGCGCCGCCACGCTCTCGCGCGCGAGTGCGCGCACGCGCGGCTCGAGCGCCGCGATCATCCGCGGCGTGAACGCGCTGATCGCGAGCTTGCGGTAGCGGTTGTGCGCGGGCGGATCCATCCGGATGATGGACGGCGCGGCCTCCTCCATGCCGAGGTCGCGTCCGGCGAGCCGCGACGGGATCTCGAAGAGCTGCGTGCCGTGCGCCGAGGAGAAGGTGCGCGGCTTGCGCGAGATCTCGCTCACCTCGGCGTGCCGCGTCGCGCACCAGAACGAGCCCGCGGCGTACCAGTGCAGCGGGTCCTCGGCGCGGAGCCGGCGGAACTCGGTGTGCGGGTCGCCGAGGTAGAAGGCGACCTGGTCGGGGGCGAAGGCAGCCATGGGGGCCTCCAGAGAGATAGGAGAACCCAGCATTCCAGGAATGTTTACACTCGTCAACTAAATTTGACGAATGTAATTCTTAATTCTCACCGCTTCGGTCGGCGGCCATCCCTGCGCGTCTGCTCAGAACACCTTCATCAGACCGAAGATCACCTGGTAGTTGAAGGGGGAGGGGTTCGTCACCGGCAGCTCGAAGCCGCCGAGCAGGTACCAGTTCGCGCCGAGGTGCGTGCGGAAGCCGGGCGTGAACGTCAGCGTCGTGCTCTGGGCGCCGCGATCGTCGATGGGCTGGCTCACGTTCGTCGCGAGGTACGTCACGAAGTCGCCGAACGGCGCACGGTCGTGGGGCGTGAAGTAGTACCCGACCGCGAGGTTCCCGAGCAGGGCGGTGCGGGCGCCCGCGTCGAAGCCGCTCCAGGGCACCGCAAGGCCGGCGCCGCCGCGCACGACGAGACCCTGCCAGGGATTCGACCAGAAGTTCCAGGTCGGAGTCACCGCGGATTGGCCGTTGCCGTTGTCCTCGTTTCCGGTCGGCGTACGGAAGGCGAGGTTGAACGACTGGGTGAAGCCCTCGCTCTCCGAGATCAGGAAGCGCGGCGTGATCTGGAGGTCTCCGAAATTCGTGTGACGGTTCCCGTTGCTCCCCGAGACGTTCGAGATCAGGAGGGGCACGTCCGTCTGGATCTCGAAGCGCCGGCTGAAGGGCGTGTAGAGCGTGAGACCGCTCGTGTATTGGGTGCCGGCGTTGACGTTCGGCGCCATCCCCGCGGTGACGATGCCGAGCCGGTAGAAGACGCCGTCGAACGCGTTGATCCAGCCCTGGCGTGGCGCACCACCCGGTCCGGCCGCCGGACTCGCCCAGGGCTGGTTCCAGCCCTCGCTGAAGAACGTCCCCGCGGCGAGCGGGCGCCAGCGCGAGGGCGTCGCATACACGTCGCCGAAGAGCGATTCGCGGGCCGCATCGAAGACGCCCATGGTCTGCGGCTCGGCTGCGAGCGCCGGGGGGCCCGCCAGGGCGCCGAGCATGATCGAGGCGAGGACCAGTCTCTTCATGACGTTTCTCCGGAGGAACGAGGTGTGCGCAGATCCCAGCCCACCTGGGCGCGATGGGCTCGATCATAGATCGGCCCGCCCGCGGCATGTGGGATCCGGTGGCCGCGCACTCGGCGGGTGGGGTGTGCCGCCTACGCCATGCGTAGGTTCAAACGGCCCTTAGGACTGCGTGCCCGGCGCCGAGGGTCACCAGGGAATCGGCCCCTCGTCGTTGAAGTAGCCGCCCGTGGGACCGTTCGGCGGCAGCGTCGCGAGCCGCACCGGCGTGGCGGCGCCCTGCTCCACCGTGCGCACGCCCTGGTGCTGGTTCATGTCGGTGGCCACGTAGCCCGGGTCGGCCGCGTTCACCTTGAGCTTCGTGTCGCGCAGCTCCCATGCGAGCTGCACCGTGATCGCGTTCACCGCGCTCTTCGAGCTGTTGTAGGCGAGGTACTTCACCGAGGCGAAGGGCCAGCTCGGGTCGCTGTTCAACGTGAGCGAGCCGAGCCCCGAGGAGAGGTTCACGATGCGGCCCGCGTCCGAGCGCCGGAGCAGCGGCAGGAGCGCCTGCGTCACGCGCACGAGGCCGAACACGTTCGTCTCGTAGGTGCGGCGCAGCACGTCCATGGAGACCCGGCTCGGCGGCCCGTCGTCGATCGCGATGCCGGCGTTGTTCACGAGGATGTCGAGCCGCCCCACCTCCTTCTCGAGAGACGCGACGGCGGCGGCCACGCTCGCGTCGTCCGTGACGTCGAGGCGGAGCAGGCGCGCGTCGAGGCCGTCGGCCCGGAGCTTCTCCGCCGCCTCGCGGCCACGCGCCTCGTCGCGCGCGCCGATGTAGACGGTGATGCCCCGACGCGCGAGCTGGCGCGCGATCTCGAGCCCGATCCCCTTGTTGGCGCCGGTGACCACGGCAGTGCGACGATCCGTCACGAGAGTCCTCCTCGTTCGTGTTCGGATGAGATAGCGCTCGAAAGGCGAAACCCGATGGAAACCACCTTCACGCCGCTCGCAGGCCTAGTCGGAGGCGCGCTGATCGGCCTCGCCAGCGTGATGCTGCTGCTCGGCAACGGCCGGATCGCCGGCGTCAGCGGCATCCTCGGCGGAACTCTCTTCGGCCCTCGCGCCGAGCTCGGCTGGCGCCTCGCCTTCCTGCTGGGGCTGCCGCTCGGCGCCTGGCTCGTGCGAACGCTCGCGTCGGACTCGATGGGCTTCGCCATCACGCAGCAGCCTGCGCTGCTGATCGCGGGCGGACTGCTCGTCGGCTTCGGAACGCAGCTCGGCGGAGGCTGCACGAGCGGCCACGGCGTCTGCGGGCTGGCGCGCGGCTCGCCGCGCTCGCTCGTCGCCACCCTCACCTTCGTGGCCACCGGCGCCGCCACGGTGTTCGTCCTGCGCCACGTGCTGGGAGTCGCGTGATGCAGACCCTCCTCTCCGCGCTCTGCGGCATCGTGTTCGGCGTCGGCCTCGCCGTCTCGGGCATGACGAACCCCGCGAAGGTGCTCGCTTTCCTCGACGTGTTCGGACGCTGGGATCCGACGCTCGCGTGCGTGATGGGCGGCGCCCTCGCGGTGAGCGCAGCGGGCTTCGCCGTGGCGCGCCGCCGCCCGCACCCGTGGCTCACGAGCACGTTCGCGATCCCGTCCCGGCGCGACCTCGATCCCCGCCTCGTCGGTGGCGCCGCGCTGTTCGGCGTCGGCTGGGGTCTCGTCGGCATCTGCCCCGGGCCCGCGCTCGCCAACCTGAGCCGCGGCTCGGGCGAGGCCTTCCTGTTCGTGGGAGCGATGCTGGCCGGCGTCGTGCTCCACCGCTTCTGGACGCGCGAACGCCACGTGCCCTCACCAGCCCGGTAGCGCCTTCGCCGGCGCCCAGCAGGCGTGCGTGCCGCTCGAGATGCGTTCGGGCAGCGCGACGCGCGCGATCGGCCCGTCGCCGAGCGCCTGCGCAGCGAAGATCCAGCACTCGGAGCGGTCGCTCGGCAGATCCGAGACGAAGGTGACGAGGTAGCCGTCGTCCTCGCTCTTGCTGCCGAGGCGCGGCGCCATCACCGTCTCGCTGCCGTAGATGCCCGGGCCGAACGCGTGCAGCTCCTCGCGCCCGGTCGCGAGGTCGTGCTTCACGAGCCCGTCGAACAGGAACGCGCCAGGTACGCCCGTCACGTTGTACGCGTAGCGGTAGGGCCGGCCCGCGTGGCCGGCGTTGATCTTTCCGAACTCCATCACGCGGTCGCTGAGCGGCTCCTCGCGCGTCCTGCCCGTACGCAGGTCGAAGCGCCAGCGGTGCGGCCGCGCCTGGAGCTGATGCACGTCGAGGAAGCGGAACAGGCGGTCGTGCAGCGAGGCGCCTGCCGGAAGCTTCGGCGCGGGGTCGTGCTGGAAGAAGCCGTCGAGCACGACTTCGTCGCCCTCCTCCCACGCGTTGATCCAGTGGAGCACGAAGGTGGGCGCGGCCTCGAACCAGCGGATCTGCTCCGTCGTCCCGCGCCGCGGCACGATCGCGAAGCGCGTCGGCAGCTCGGGGAAAAAGCGGTTCGCGTGGACGCCTTTCGCGAGCGCCGCCGGATCCCAGAACAGCGGGCAGTCGTTCAGGATCGCGTAGCGCTCGGTGAAGGCCATGTCGTGCGGGAGCCGCGGGCCGGGCAGCGGGACGTCGATGTAGTGCACGAGCTCGCCGGCCGGCGAGACCACGCCGTAGTGCATGTAGGGCGGCTGCTTGCCGTAGTTGAAGAAGAGCAGCTCGCGGGTCGCCGCGTCCACCTTGCAGTGCGCCGAGACGCCCTCGGGCGGGAAGCGGCCCAGCCAGCTCTCGCGGCCGAGATCGTCGAGCGTCGCCGGGTCGAGCCGGTAGAGATCCCCGCACTGGTAGAAGCTCGAGAGCGCGATGCCGCGATGCACCACCACGTCGGTGCTGGAGGCGTCCTTCATGCGGCCGCGCGCGCCCCAGCCGTCGCTGCGCTTCGCCAGCTCGGGCCGCTCCGCGATGCCGGCCCAGAGCGCGTGCCCGGCGGCCTGCTCGGCCGCGAGGCCGAGGGTGCGCACGAAACGGTTCCGGTAGCTCGCCGCGCCGTCGCGGAACGCGATGGAGTGGAGCATCCCGTCGCCGTCGAAAGGGTGATAGAGGCCCTGCGACGCGATCAGCGGGTTCTCGGTGTTGCGCAGGTAGACGCCCGCGAGGTCGCGCGGGATCTCGCCCACCACGTCGAGCTCGCTCGCGTCCCACTCAGTGGTCTGCGGGCGCCACGCGCCGGTGCGATAGGGATGGTCGTCACCGGCCGGAAGCTGCGACGCGAAGCGCGCGTGGACCGAGGCCTTCATGCGCGCGGCCGCACGATCCCGCGCTGCTGCTCCATCAGCGCCGCCCGCTCGTCGCGGCCGAGGTCGGACGCAGAAGCCATGCGCTCTCCTGTTGGGCGCTTCGAGCCGCGCAGTCTACTGCAAGCAGCGCGGAACGCGCTGTGCGCAGTGAGCCCACGCGAGGCTTTGCCTCGCGTGAGGCGAACGGAGAGGCCGAGCCAGCGCGAAGTGCGTGTGCTGGGTCGCTCTCCTAGGGTCTTCGGCCTCCGCCGTGCAGGTCTCCCGCTTCGCACCGTCCACGACAGGCCGCGCCCATCCCGGCACACTGCTGGCCGGCCTGCTCGCCTGGCTCGACGCGCGCGCGCTGGGCGCACGCTTCCTGCTGCGGCTCGAAGACCTCGACCCCGAGCGCTGCCGACCCGAATGGAGCGCGCGCATGCGCGAAGACCTGGCGTGGCTCGGCCTCGACTTCGATGCGCAGGCGGAGCAGCACGACTCCGCCGCGCGCCACGCTGCGGCGCTCGACCGGCTGGCCGCGCTCGGCGTGCTGTATCCGTGCGCGTGCAGCCGCAGCCTGCTGCGCGCGGAATCCGACCCGGCGCTCGGGCGCGGCGCCCGCTACACGAACCGCTGTCGCGGCCGTCCGCTGCCGGCGGCGGGCTGGCGCGCCGTCGAGCGATCCGCTGCGCGTGGCGCTTCCGAGCGGGCACATCGCGCCCCACGACGAGGGCGGCCTCGACCTCGCGCAGGATCCGGCCGAGGTGATGGGCGACCCGATCGTGCGCCGGCGCGACGCGGCCGTGGCCTACCAGCTCGCGGTGGTGGTGGACGACGCGGCGAGCGCGGTCACGCGCGTGGTGCGCGGCCGCGACCTCGCGGCGAGCACCGCCACGCAGGTCGCGCTCCAGCGGCTGCTCGGCCTGCCCGAGCCGGTGTATCGCCACCATCTGCTGCTGCTCGAGGAGCGCGGCGAGAAGCTCGCGAAGCTACACGGCGCGGTCGGCGCCGACGCGCTGCGCGGCGCCTACGCGGCGCCCGCGCTGACGGGCTTCCTCGCGCACGCGGCCGGGCTCCGCCCGAATGCCGCGCCGCTCCCGCCCGCCGAGCTGCTCCGCGACTTCGACTGGGCGCGCGTCGCGCGCGAGGATCGTGTGGTGCGCTGGACGGGCGGCGCGCTCGAGCTGATTCTCCGTCGCGACTGAGAAGGGAGCCCCGTTGGCAGAGGAACTCCGCGCGCTGCTCGGCCCGTACTACCTCTACATCAAGGCGGTGCACGTGATCGCGGCGGCGATCTGGGCCTTCAGCACCGCTGTCGCCTGGATCTTCTACCTGAAGCCCGCGCTCCGCCGCGCCGCCCGCGAGCCCGACAGCGCCGATGCCCGCCGGCGGCGCGATCTCTACATGGAGCTGTTCGACCGCGGCGCGATCGTCGAGCACGTCGCCCTCGCGGTCCTCGTCGCCACGGCGCTCGCGATGATCTGGCTCGGCGGCTTCGACCTCACGCGCTGGAGCTTCGTGACGGTCAAGCTGTGGATCGGCGTCGTCGTGATCCTGCCCATGGAGGTCGCTGACATCTACCTCTCGCACCTCGGCGGCAACAAGGCCGCCATTCGCCGCTCGGGAAACATGGCGCGCTACGAGCGCTTCATGCGCTACCACGCGACCTTCCTCCGCATCACCGAGCCGATCGTGGTGGTGATCGTGCCCGTGCTCTTCGTGCTCGCGATCGCGAAGCCCTTCTAGGGCTCACTGCGCCCCGGAGCGCCGCGCAACAGCTGGCCCCTCGATCACAGGCAGGTGGAGATGCCGCCGTCCACGGGGATCACCGCGCCGGTCACGTACGCCGCGGCACGCGAGCACAGGAAGATTGTCGTGCCGGCCATGTCCTCGGGCTCGCCGATGCGCCCGCGCGGATTCGCGCTCTCGATCGAGCCGCGGAAGCGGTCGAGCGTCGCCTTCATCATCTGGCTCTCGAAGGGGCCGGGCGCGATCGCGTTCACCGTGATGCGTGGCGCCAGCTTGCGCGCGAGCACGCGCGTCAGGTGATGGAGTGCCGCCTTCGCCGCCGAGTACGAGTACGTCTCGAGCAGCGGCACGTGCAGTCCGTCGATCGAGCCGATGTTCACGACGCGCGCGGGGTCGGCCGCCGTCGCCGCGCGCTCGAGCTGCGGCAGCAGGTCGCGCGTCAGGAAGAACACCGCCTTCAGGTTGAGATCGAAGACCTTGTCCCAGCCCGACTCCGGGAACTCCGCGAGCGGCGCACCCCAGTTCGCGCCCGCGTTGTTCACGAGGATGTGGAGCTTCTGCTCCTTCGCCGCGAGCTCGGCCACCACCCGCGCGCGGTCTGCGCTGTTCGCGAGATCGCCGGGCAGCGCGATGCACTCGCCCTCGCGCGAGAGCTCCGCGGCGGCCTGCTGGCAGGCCTCGGCCTTGCGCGACGTCAGATACGTGCGCGCGCCGTTCGCGACGAGCCCGTGCGCGATCATGCGCCCGATCCCGCGCGAGCCGCCCGTCACCAGCGCCACCTTGCCCGCCACCGAGAACAGGTTCTTCATGAGCACCTCCACGGCGCGCATCCTAATCGAGATGGAAGCGGCGGAGGAAGGCCCACGGGTCGCGTGCGCAGCGCTTCGTCGGCGCCGTGCCGCGCAGGAAGATCTCGTCGTCGCCGCGGCAGCCCGGCCCGGCGCGGAGGCCTGTGCGCGGGTCGATCTCGACGACGTCGATGCGCTCGGGCAGCGCGAAGGGCTTCGGCAGCGCGCGCGCGAGCGCGCCCTCGGCGAAGGCGGCGAAGATCGGGAGCGCGGCCTCGGCCCCGGTCAGGCCGAGCTTCCGGTCGCCGTCGAAGCCGACCCAGACGCCCACCACCAGGTCCGGCGTGAAGCCGATGAACCAGGCGTCCCGCTCGCCGTCCGTGGTGCCCGTCTTCCCCGCCACGGGCGCGCGGACGCCGAGGCTGCGCAGCGAGCGTGCGGTGCCGCGCTCGACCACGCCGCGCAGCGCCGAGACCACGAGGTGCGCCTCGTCGGGTTCGAGCACGCGCTCGCGGCGCACATTCTGCCCCGCGCGCACGCGGCCGTCGGGCTGCAGCACCGCGAGCGTGTGGCGCGGCCAGGTCCGCTGCCCGCCCGAGGCGAACACGCCGTATGCGGCCGTGATCTCGAGCGGCGTCACCTCGAAGGCGCCGAGCGAGACCGCCGGCACCGGCCGCAGCGTGCCCGTCAGGCCGAAGCGGCGCGCCGTCTCGACCACGCGCACGAGACCGACCTCGAGGCCGAGGCGCGCGAACGGCACGTTCAGCGACTGCTCGAGCGCCTCGCGCAACGTGACGGGGCCGCGATGACGTCCGTCGAAGTTCACCGGCCGCCACACGCCCTCGGGCACGGCCACCTCGAGCGGCTCGTCCGCGAGCACCGAGGCGAGCGTGAGCAGATGGTCGTTGCCCGCGCGCGAGAGAGCCGCGGCGGCCACGATCGGCTTCATCAGGCTGCCCGGCTGGCGCCGCGCGTCCACCGCGCGGTCGAACGAAGAGCGCGCGGCGTCGCGCCCGCCGACGAGCGCGAGCACGTCGCCCGTGAGCGGATCGAACGCCACGAGCGCCGCCTCGGGCCGCGCCCCGCCCTGCCGCAGGCGCGGCTGGCGGCGCTCGAGCGCGGCGAGCCCGCTCGCGACCGCCGACTCCGCGGCGCGCTGGAAGCCTGCGTCGAGCGTCGAGAAGATGGAGAGGCCCGCCTCGCTCAGCGCGGCGGGGCCGAGCCGGGCGTCGAGATCGCGCCGCAACCAGTCGACGAAGAAGGAGCCGGGCGAGGGCGGCGGCTCGGCTCGCGACAGGCGGATCGGCGTGGCCGCGGCGGCGCGCTCGGCGGCGGGTGTGATGCGGCCCTGCTCGCGCATCAGCCGCAGCACGAGATCCCGCCGCTTCCGGGCCTGCTCGGGATGACGCAGCGGCGTGTAGCGATTGGGCGCCGGGATGAGCGCCGCCAGCAGCGCGGCCTCATCGACGCTCACCGCCTCGATGCTCTTGCCGAAGTAGTGCTGCGCCGCACGCTCGACGCCGTGGATCGCGAGCGCGCCGTTCTGCCCGAGGTAGATCTGGTTGAGATAGGCCTCGAGGATCTCGGACTTGTCGTACCGGAGCTCGAGCAGCAGCGCGAGGAACGCCTCGCGGAGCTTGCGCCAGAGCGTACGCTCGCTGCCGACGTACAGGTTCTTCACGAGCTGCTGCGTGAGCGTGCTGCCGCCCTGCACGGTGCGCCGCGCGCGCACGTTGCTCAGCAGCGCGCCGCCGAGCCGCATCCAGTCCACGCCGTGGTGCTCGAAGAAGCGCTGGTCTTCGGCCGCCAGGACGGCGTCGACCACGGGCTTCGGAATCCGCGCGAGCGGGACGAGCCGCCGGTCGAGGCCGCCGCTGCCGTACAGCACCGCGAGCAGCTCCGGGTCGAGGAGCAGCGCGGCGAGCGGCTTCCCGTCCGGGCCCGAGAGCGCGCGCACCAGGCCGGCGGAGTCGAGCTCGACGGTGGCGACGCCCTCGGGCTCGAAGCCGTCGGGATAGCGGAAGCCGCGCCGCCCGATCTGCCAGCGGCGCGCCCCGAGCCAGTACTCGCCGAGCGCAGGCGGCGCCTGCGCGGCGGCGCGGTAGCCGGCTGCGCGCAGGTGCGTGGCCACCACGCGCTCCGAGACGTGCGCGCCCGGCACCAGTACGAGGGGGCGCGCATAGACGCGCGACGGCACCGCGAGTGCGCGCTCGGCGAGGCGCACGCCGAGATCGCGCGAGAGCCAGAGCCCCCACGCGAGCAGCGCGAGCAGCACCGGAGCGACGACGAGGAGCCAACGGGCCGGGAGGCGGCGCATGCCTCAGTCGTCCGCCCCGGCTGCTTCGAGCCGGGCGCGTTCCTCCTCGCGCCAAGCATCCGCGTCGTGCCAGCGCTCCTGCCAGCGCGCGCGCTCGCGCTCGTCGCGTTCGAGCGACGCATTCCGGCGCGCGCGCTCGCGCGCCTCCTCCTGCTCGCGCCTCGCCAGCTCGCGGGCGCGCTGCGCCTCGCGCTGCTGCCACTCGCGCACACTCTCGGGCGCGGGCGCCGCCGCGCCCGGGCGGCCGGCGAGCCAGTCGTCGGCGCGCGTCTGCTCGCGGCTCAGCCAGGCGCCGAAGCCGCTGCGCTCGCGCGGCGCGAGCTCGCGGCGCGCAGCCTCGTGCCGCGGCTGGAACGTGCCGAGCAGCTCGTCGAGCGCGGCGCGGAGCGCATCGGCGACTGCGCGCACCAGGTCGGCCAGCACGCCCTCGAGCCAGCCGCGCACGCCGCCGGCGACGCGATCGCCGAGGCCTTCGCCCGAGCGCGCCGTGCGCGGGCGCGGCGCAGGCGCTTCGCTGCGGGGCGCCTCGAGCTGTGCCCGGTAGCGCTCCGCCCGCTCGCGCTCCTGCGCGCGGTAGCGATCGGCCGCCTCGACGTCCGAATCGCTCCACGTGTCGTCGGCCGCGGCCGCGGGCAACGCCCACAGGACCAGGGCGAGCAGGAGCGCGCTGCGCATGGCAGGTCAAGGTCCCGGCCAGGGGCGCGCTGTCAAGCGCCCCGAGAGCAACCGAGGGTGCGAGCATGGAGACACCCCGAGGCCACCCTGCCTATGGCGCGAAGCGCGCCGCTTGCGTCAGCCGCCGGCGCGCTTCACCGTGTAGCCGCGCTGCTCGAGCTCGGCGACGAGCAGGTCGCGGTGGTCGCCCTGGATCTCGATCACGCCGTCCTTCGCGGTGCCGCCGGTGCCGCAGCGGCGCTTCAGCTCGCTCGCGAGCGCGCCGAGTGCGGCGTCGGCGAGCGGCACACCCGAGACGGTGGTGACGGTCTTCCCGCCGCGACCCTGCGTCTCGCGGCGCACGCGCACGATGCCGTCGCCGCGCGGGCGGCGGGGCGGCTCCGGGTCGGCCGGCCGCACGCGCCCGCGCGCGCTCGAGTAGACGAGACGGTCCGAGTCGCGATCCCGTGACGAGCCCATGCGTGCGAAGCTAGTGCAAGCGGCGCTTTGCGGCGCGCGCAGTGAGCCCACGCGAGGCTTTGCCTCGCGTGGGGCGAACGGAGTCACGACCGCGTGGTTCCGCGTTTCGAGGCGTCCAGTTCGTTCGTGTTCCGAGGAAGGTCTCCTAGAGTTGCCGCAATGGCGATCCGGCGCATCGTGACGGGCACCGACGAGCGCGGACAGTCCTTCTTCGTGAGCGATGGCGCGCCGTCGAGCGTGGCGGGCTTCGACGAGCTCTGGCTCGCCGAGGGCGGCGACCCGCTCACGGGCGTCGCCAGCGCAGGCGGCCCGCCCGTCCGCCTCGAGCCCGCGCCCGGCGGCAGCTCGTGGCGGGTCTTCGACCTGCCGCCCGACGAGGTGGTCGCGGCCTACCTCGCGAGCCAGAACGTGCCGGAGGTCGAGGCGAGCGGCTTCCACCGCACCGACACGCTCGACTACGTGATGATCCTCGACGGCGAGGTCACGCTCGAGCTCGACCGCGGCGCGGTAAAGCTCGGGCCGGGCGACTGCGTCGTGCAGCGCGCGACGCGCCACGCCTGGCGCAATCGCAGCGGCCGCCCGGTGAAGATGGCGGTGGTGATGCTGAGCCTCGCTCCCCGCTCTGGACGCCGCGACTGACGACAGGGTAGGCCGTCAGCGGATGCGTGCGGCGTGTTCCGGGTCCTCGCGCCGCACGCATCTGCAGATGCCCTTCCCCGTCGTCAGTCGCGGCGTCCGGAGCCCTGGAAGGTCTCGGAGTCCTGGAGCAGCCGGTACCACTCCCAGCGCGCGCCGTCCGGGTCCTTCGCCCAGACCTTGCTCTGCGTCGCGTAGCAGCAGGTCGTCTCGTCCTCGACGCGATCGACCAGGCCCGCGGCCTTCAGCCGGTCGGTCGCCGCCGTCACCTGCTCGCTCTCGAACACCTCGACGCCGAGGTGATTCAGACGTTCGGGCGCGCCGGGCGTCTCGAACAGCACGAGCTTCAGCGGCGGGTGGTCGATCGCGAAGTTCGCGTAGCCCGGCTTCCGCTTGTTCACCGGGGCTCCGAACATCTTCGAGTAGAACTCGATCGCCTCTTCCAGGTTGCTCACGTTCAGGGCCAGTTGGATGCGCATCGGCACCTCTTTCTATAATTCCAGTATTATGGAAATATAGAAGGATGTCAAGCCCGGCGGCGGCTCGCGGGCGCCTGGCAGCAGTTGTCGCTGAGGAAGGCGACGAGGCCGCGGAGCCGCGCGTAGTCCGCGGCGTAGTAGAGCGAGCGGCCGTCGCGCGTGGAGCTCACGAGCCCGGCGTGGAGCAGGGCGCGGAGGTGGAAGGAGAGCGTGGGCGCGGGCACCTCGAGGCGGCGCGCGATCTCGCCGGCCGGGAGGCCTGCGGGGCCCGCCTGCACGAGGAGGCGCAGCGCGGTGAGACGGGTCTCCTGGGCCATGGCGCCGAGCGCCGCGACGGCATCCTTCGTTTCCATGCTTCCACGGTAATCGAACGGTGGCGCGGGCGCCGCTGGAAGCCATACTCCGTCTACTGAAATGTCGATTTCACGAGCCGAAACAACGGATTCTCCGCGCTCCCGCCGCGAGGAGCGCCGCGAGCGCGAGCTCGAGCTGCGGCGGGCCGACGTGCTGGCCGCGGCCGCTGCGGAGTTCGCCGAAAAGGGCTTCGACGGCGCGCAGATGAGCGCCCTCTCCGCCCGCGCCGAGGTCGCGCTCGGCACGCTGTACTCGCTGTTCGAGAGCAAGGAGCAGCTCTTCCAGGCGGTGATCGAGACCAGCGCGAACGCCGTGCGCGACTCCATCCAGGCCGAGGTCGCGGCGATCTCGGGCGCGCGCGAGCGCCTGTTGTGCCTGATCGACTCCTGCTTCGAGCACTTCCGGAACGACCCCGTCTTCTTCCGCATCTACGCACAGTCCACGCACGGCTGGCCCGCCCGGATCCGGGCCACCATGGGCGAGTCCGCGCAGGCGCACTTCACGGAGTTCGTGCAGTGGGTGGTCGGCCTCGCGCGCGACGCGGCGGCGGCCGGCGCGCTGCGCGGCATCGACCCCGAGACGTTCGGCCTCGCGCTGATGGGCGCGCTCGTGAACGTCACCGCGGCGCTCACCGCCGGCACGACGGCGCGGCCCGCCGAAGCGTTCGCTGCCGACGTGCGCGCCCTCTTCGAACGCCTGCTCGCCCCGGAGACGCAACGATGACAGGACGCCTGCGACCCCTCGCTCTGCTGCTCGCGGTCGGGCTCGTCGGCTGCGGCGGCGACGAGGCGCCGCCCCTCGCCAGCGCGAGCCCCGAGGTCGCGGCGGTGCCCGTCGCGAGCACCACCGTCGTGCGCGAAGCGATCGTCGAGCCCGTGTTCGGCACCGGCACGATCGCCGCGCACAAGAGCACCGACATCGGCCCGCGCGTCTCGGGCATCATCGACACGATCCACGTCGCGGTGGGCGATCGCGTCGAGGAGGGCGACCCCCTCTTCCGCACCCGGCCCGTGGACTACGAGATCCGCGTCCGCGAAGCGGAGTCCACCGTGCGGCTCGGGCGCGCGAACGCCGAGAAGGCGAAGCGCGACCTCGAGCGCATCCAGACCCTGCACGGCCAGAACGTGGCCTCCGACGAACGCCTCGACGCAGTGCGCACCGCGTACGAGATGGCCGCCGCGCAGCGCGACCAGGCCGAGGCAGCGCTCGCGCAGGCGCGCCAGAACCTGGCCGACACCACGGTGCGAGCGCCCTATCGCGGCGTGATCACGCGCCGCTTCGTGGACGAGGGCGCGATGCTCTCGACGATGATGACGGCCGGCAACGCGGTCGTGCAGATCATGAAGATGGACATCGTGGCCGCGATCGTGCAGCTGCCGGAAGTGCATCTCTCGCGCGTGCACCTGGGCACGCCGGGCATCGTGCGCGTGGACGGCATTGCGCGCTCGTACGAGAGCCAGGTGGCGATCCTCAACGACCGCGTGGACCCCGTCTCGCGCGCCTTCGAGGTGCGCCTCGCGATCGAGAATCCGGACTACGCGCTGAAGCCGGGCCTGTTCGCTGAGCTGGAGCTCCACCCCGAGCCGCGGGAGGCCACGCTGCTCGAACGCGGCGCGCTGCTCGGCGGCGAAGGCGCCGCCTATGTGTTCGTGCTGGCTGACGGCCACGCCGCGCGCCGCCCGGTCCGAATGAAGGAGCTCGACGCCGCGCGCGTCGAGGTGCTCGAGGGCCTCGCCCCCGGCGACCGCGTGCTGCTCGGCCCGAACCTGGCGCAGCTCGTGGAAGGCACCCCGGTAGCGATCGAGGTGACGCGTGCGGATCGCTGACTTCTCGATCCGCCGCCCCGCGGACGAAAGCCCGTCGGCAGTCGAGGTGACGCGTGCGGATCGCTGACTTCTCGATCCGCCGCCCCGTCTTCGCGGTGATGCTCATCGGCGCGCTGGTGGTGCTCGGCTTCGTCTCGCTCGGCCGGCTCGGCACCGATCTGTTCCCGCGCATCGAGTTCCCGTACATGGCGGTGACCACGCTGCTCGAGGGCGCCACGCCGCAGACGATGGAGACCGAGGTCAGCGATCCGATCGAGGAGCAGCTCAACACCATCGGTGGCGTCGAGGAGCTGCGCTCGATCAGCAGCGAGGGCATCTCGCAGGTCTTCGTGCGCTTCGGGCTCGAGGAAGACGCGGACCAGCGTGCGCAGGACGTGCGCGACAAGGTGGCGCGCGCGCGCGGCGACCTGCCGCTCGACGCGCAGCCGTCGATCGTCGAGAAGGTCGATCCCGACGCGGCGCCGATCCTGTCGGTGATGGTTTCGGGCGACCTGCCCGTGCGCGATCTCACGCGCTTCGCGAAGTACGTGGTGAAGGAACGCATCCAGCGCATCCCGGGCGTGGGCTCGGCGACGCTGGTGGGCGGGCGCGAGCGCGAGGTCCGCATCTGGGCCGACGCCAAGCGCCTGCGCAGCTACGGGCTCAGCGTGGACGACCTGATTCGCGCGCTGCGCAGCGAGCACGCGGAGGTGCCGGGCGGGCGCCTCGAGGCGGGCGCCGGCGCCAACGAGTTCGCGGTCAAGACCAAGGGCGAGGTCGCGAGCGTACGCGAGTTCGGCGCGGTGGTGGTGGCGTTCCGCGACGGCGCGCCGACGCGGCTCTCCGACGTCGCGCGCGTCGAGGACGGCGTCGAGGACGAACGCACGTTCGCCCAGCTCGACGGCGTGCAGGGCGTCTCGCTCGAGGTGAGGCGCCAGTCGGGGCGAAACACCGTCGAGGTGGCGCGCGCGATCCGCAGGGAGGTGGCGGCGCTGCGCGGCGAGGCGCCCGAGGGCGTGCGCATCACCATCGCGCGCGACACCTCGCGCTTCATCGAGGCCTCCGCCCACGACGTCGGCGTCGACATCGTGCTGGGCGGCGTCCTCGCCGTGCTCGTGACCTTCGCCTTCCTTCGCAGCGCACGCTCGACGCTGATCGTGGCCACCGCCATCCCGGCCTCGGTGATCGCGACCTTCTTCTGCTTCTACGTGATGGGCTTCACGCTGAACATCATCACGCTGATGGGGCTCTCGGTCTCGATCGGCCTCTTGATCGACGACGCCATCATCGTGCTCGAGAGCATCCAGCGCGAGATCGAGGCGGGGCTCGAGCCGATGCAGGCGGCGTCCGTCGGCACGCAGCGCGTGGGCGCAGCCGCCGTGGCGGCCTCCGTCTCGGTGCTCGCGGTGTTCCTGCCCATCGCGTTCATGTCGGGCGTGATCGGCCGCTTCTTCTACGCGTACGGCCTCGCCATCTCGTTCGCGGTGGCCGTCTCCCTGCTCGTGGCCCTGACGCTCACGCCGACCCTCTGTGCGCGCGTGTTGAAGCACGAGACCGGGCACGGCCGCATCTTCAACTGGCTCGAAGAGCGCTACACGGGCCTCGAGCGCTCGTATGGGCGCTGGCTCGGCGTCGCGCTGGGCCGCCCGTGGCTCACGCTCGGCGTCGCCCTGTTCTCGTTCGTGCTCGGCATCCTGCTCGCGCGCGGGATCCCTTTCGCGTTCTCGGGCAGCGCCGACCGCAGCGAGTTCGAGGGCAGCGTGGAGCTGCCGCTCGGCGTGGGTGTCGGCGAAGCGAAGCGCGTCGCGCACCAGGTCGGCGCCGCGCTCAGCGGGCTCGACCAGATCCAGACCGTGTTCGTGACGGTGGGCGCCGGGAGCCGCCAGCGCGTCAACGAGATCGGCTTCTACGTCGGCACGACGCCGAAGAAGGGCCGGCCGCTCAGCCAGGCCACCATGATGGAGAACGCGCGCGAGGCGCTGCGCAAGGCGGCGCCGGAGGCGCGCGTGATCGCGGTGAGCGAGGTGTCGTGGATCTCCGGCGGCGGCTTCTCCTCGTACCAGATGGAGTACGGAATCACCGGCTCGAACCTGAAGACGCTCGAGCAGAAGAGCGAGGCGATCGTGACGGCGATGCGGGCCGACCCGCACTTCGTGGACGCGCGCTCGAGCTACGAGCTGGGCAAGCCCGAGCTGCAGATCCAGGTCGACCGCGATCGCGCCGCGGACCTCGGCGTGCCCGTGCGCTCGCTCGCCGACACGGTGCGCGCGCTGGTGGGCGGCCTCGACGTCGCGACGTTCCAGGACGAGGGCCGCCGCTACGACGTGCGCGTCCGTCTCGAGGAAGCGCAGCGCGACGACCTCGCCGAGCTCGGACAGATCCAGATCCGCGCGGCGGGGGGCGCGCTCGTCGATCTCGCGAACGTCGCGAAGCTCGAGGTCGCGAGCGGCCCGGCGCAGATCGAGCGCGACTCGCGCGCGCGGCGCATCTCGCTGTTCGCCAACAACCCCGAGGGCGTCGCGCTCGGCACTGCGGCCGACCGGCTCGACCAGATCGTCGCCGGCGTCGGCCTGCCGCCCGGCTACAGCGGCAACCACCACGGCCAGGCCGAGCGCATGAAGGACTCCGCCAACTCGGTGAAGTTCGCCTTTCTGATGGCGCTAGCGGCGCTCTACATGATTCTCGCCAGCCAGTTCAACAGCTTCACGCAGCCCGCGGTGATCATGCTGACCGCGCCGCTCTCGTTCGCCGGCGCCTTCGCCGCGCTCCGCCTCTCCGGCCTCTCGCTCAGCATCTTCGCGCAGATCGGGCTCGTGGCATTGATGGGCCTCGCGATGAAGAACGGCATCCTGCTCGTGGACTATGCGAACCAGCGGCGCGAGGCCGGGCTCTCGGCGCGCGACGCGATCCTCGAGGCCGGCCCGGTGCGGCTCCGCCCGGTGCTGATGACCACGGTGGCCACCATCGCCGGCATGATCCCGGTGGCGATCGCCCAGAGCGACGGCGCCGAGTTCCGCCAGCCGATGGGCGTGCTCGTGATCGGCGGCCTCGTCTCCTCGACGCTGCTCACGATGGTGGTGGTGCCCGTCGCCTACGTGCTCGTGGAGGACGCCGGCCGCTTCACCGCGCGCGTGTCGAACCGGCTGCGCGCATGGGCCGGATCCGTACGCCGCCCCAGCTGGGTCCGCTCACGCTAGGCTCCGCGCCCATGACGAAGCGCACGTACGACTCCGAGCTCGCAGCGATGGTGCCGGCGCTGCCGACCACGATGGACCTCTCGACCGTCGAGAAGGTGCAGGCGATGCGAACCGCGAGCCGCCTGCCGCTGCCGGACGCTCCGCCCGACCGCGCCGACGTGACGAAGCAGGATCGCCGCGTACCCGGCCCGAAGGGCGCGCCCGAGGTGCCGATCCGCATCTACCGGCCGCGGGAGGAAGCGACGGGCCCGCGCCCGGGCTTGTTCGAGATCCACGGCGGCGGCTTCCTGTTCGGCGACATCGAGATGATGGACGCCTGGTGCCAGCTCGTGGCCGCCGAAGTGGGCGCGGTGGTGGTCTCCGTCGAGTACCGCCTCGCGCCCGAGCACCCGTTCCCCGCCGGCGTCGAGGATTGCTACGCCGCGCTCGCCTGGCTGGCCGCGCACGTGGCGGAGCTGGGCGTCGATCCGGCGCGCATCGCATTGGCCGGCCAGAGCGCAGGCGGCGGCCTCGCTGCGGCGACGGCGCTGCTCGCCCGCGACCGCGGCGGCCCGGCGCTCTGCTTTCAGCTGCTCGAGATCCCGGAGCTCGACGACCGGCTCGACACGCCCTCGATGCGCGCGTTCACCGACACGCCGCTGTGGAACCGGCCGAACGCGGAGTGGAGCTGGCGGCACTACCTCGGTCCCGACGCACACGGGCGAGGCCGTCGCCGTACGCCGCGCCCGCGCGCGCGAAGGATCTCGCCGGGCTGCCGCCCGCGTACGTCTCGACCATGGAGTTCGACCCGCTGCGCGACGAGGGCATCCTCTACGCCCTGCGCCTGCTGCAGGCGGGCGTGCCGGTCGAGCTGCACTCGTACCCGGGCACCTTCCACGGCTCGGCGCTGATCCCGGGCGCGAAGGTCTCGCAGCGCGGCGCGCGCGAAGTGATGGAAGCGCTGCGCCAGGCCCTCAGAACGCCTCCTCCCACCGCTGCGAAAGCCGCATCGCCGCGTTGATGAGCCCGACCAGCGAGTAGGTCTGCGGGAAGTTTCCCCAGAGCTCGCCGCTCGCGGCGTCGAGGTCTTCGGAGAGCAGCCCCGCCTGGTTGCGGCGGCGCAGCATGTTCTCGAACAGCTCGCGCGCCTCGTCGCGACGCCCGAGCGCCGCGAGGGCGTCGACGTACCAGAACGTGCAGACGCTGAAGGCGGCGCGGGGCAGGCCGAAGTCGTCGGGTGCGGCGTAGCGCATCAGATACGAGCCGCGGCGCAGGGACTGCTCGACCGCGGCGACGGTGCCCGCGAAGCGGGGATCGTCCGCCGCGAGGAAGCCGAGGTCGTGCAGGAGCAGGAGCGACGCGTCGAGCTCCTTGCCGTCGAAGGTGGCGACGAAGCTGCCCTGCGCCTCGCTCCACGCGCGATCCACGATCCCGTGGCGCAGCTGGTCCGCCTCGACGCGCCAGTAGTTCGCGCGGCCCCGATCGCCGAGCCGCACGGCGATGCGAGCGAGCCGATCGCACGCCGCCCAGCACATCACCGCGGAGAAGGTGTGGACCTCACGGCGCGTGCGGAGCTCCCACGGCCCGGCGTCCGGCTGGTCCCAGAGGCTGCGCGCACGCTCGCCGAAGCCTTCGAGCAGCTCGAAGAGACGCCTGCCGCCCGGGTGCAGCAGGCGCCGGTCGAAGAAGGAGTGCGTCGCCGCGAGGACGACGCTGCCGTACACGTCGTTCTGGAGCTGTTCGAAGGCCTGGTTGCCGACGCGCACCGGGCCCATGCCGCGATAGCCGGCGAGCCCGTCTTCGAGCCGCTCGGCGAGCACGGACTCGAGGCCGATCCCGTAGACCGGCTGCAGGCGGCCGTCGGCGCCGACGACGAGGTTGCCGATGTAGGACAGGAAGCCCTCCATCGTGCGCGTGGCGCCGAGCCGGTTCAGCGCGTGGATCACGAAGTAGGCGTCGCGCAGCCAGCAGTACCGGTAGTCCCAGTTGCGCCCGCTCTCCGGCGCCTCGGGGATCGAGCTCGTGAGCGCGGCCACGATCGCGCCCGTCTCCTCGAACTGGCAGAGCTTGAGCGTGATGGCGGCGCGGATCACCTCCTCCTGCCACTCGAACGGGATGGAGAGCGTGCGCGACCAGTCCAGCCAGTGGTCGCGCGTTCGCTCGTCGAAGGTGCGCGCGATGGAGGCGATCGGGCCGCTCAGGCTCTCGTCGGGCCCGAGGATCAGATCGAAGGGGCGCTCGACGCGGAAGGGGCGCGCGTCCATCAGGTAGGTGATCGGCGCATCGGTGGTGAGCCGCAGCGTGAGATCGGGCATCACGAAGCGCACGTGGTTGCTGCCGCGCGTCGTGTCCGGGCGTTGCTTCCCCCAGCCGCAGCGCGGCCGCAGCACGATCCGCACGCGCGGCTCGCCGCGCAGCGGGCGCACGCGACGGATCAACGTGGTGGGGCGGAAGACGCGCCCCTGGCTCAGGAAGCGCGGGGCGAAATCGCGCACTTCGAGAGCGCTGCCGCTGCGGTCGCGCAGCACCGTGACGAGGATCGCGGTGTGGCCGTCGTAGTGCTGCTCGCTCGCCGCGAGCTCGAGGAGCTCGATCGTGAACGTGCCGTCGTGGCCCGGCCGGTCGTCGAGCAGAGCGGGGAAGACCGGGTCGGAGTCGAAACGCGGCAAGCAGGCCCAGACGAGGCGCGCGTTCCGGTCGAGCAGGCCGGCCCACGCGCAGTTGCCGACGACGGCGAGGTCGAGGCTCACCGGGTCGCCGCGGGCCGTTCCGCGACCCAACGCAGCAGCGTCTCGACGGCGTCCACGTCGGGCAGCCGGCGCGTCGCACTCGTCGGGCGGTCCGCCTGCCCCACGCGGAAGGTGAAGGCCAGGCCCTCGAGCGCGCGGAAGGCATCCTCGTCGGTCTCGTCGTCTCCGACGTAGACCACGCCGACCTGCTCCGGCCACTCCGGGCCGTGGCGCGCTCGCAGCACGTGGAACGCGGCGCGTCCCTTGTCCCAGCCCGTCGGCGGACGCGCTTCGACCGCGCAGAGCGCCTCGCGCGCCTGGAAGCCGGCGCCGGTCACGATCTCGCGCGCCCGCTCGGCGACGCGGCCGTGGGAGTCCGGCTCGGCCTCCCGGTAGTGCAGCGTCAGCGAAGCGCCCTTCTCCTCCAGCCACACGCCCGGCTCGTGGATCTCGGCGAGCGCGCGCGCGAGATCGCGCGAGCGCTCGTCGAAGTGAGGCAGGTCGGGATGCGTGAAGGAGTCGAGGCCCGACCCCTCGATCTCGAGGCCGTGATTCGCGGCGAACGTGAGGCCTGGCAGCGCGAAGCGTGCGCGGAGGTCCGAGAGCGCCCGGCCGCTCACCACGGTGACCTCCGTGTCGTCGCGCTTCAGACAGAGCGCGAGCGCCTCGCGCATGCTCTCTGCCATGCGGGTCTCCTTCGGGTGTCGCGAGATGGGCGCGAGCGTTCCGTCGTAGTCGAGGAACAGCGCCACACGCGCGCCCGCCAGGTTTCGCTGCAACCAACGCGCGAAGTCCGCAGCCTGCACCGGCCGGAAGCGCTCGGGCGGTGAGGCAGCCGCCGTCAGCAGGGTGTCCAGCCAGGCGTGCACGTCGCACCGGCGTTCCCGGCGCTGGAGCGCGCGCATGCGCGCCATCCGCTCGGCCGGGTCCATCACCAGCGCCTGGTGCAGCGACGCGGCCACCGCGTCGCGGTGGTAGGGGTTCACGCGGATCGCCTCGTGCATGGCTTCGGCCGCGCCCGCCAGCTCGGACAACACCAGCACGCCGGGCTCGCGCACCTGGCACGCGACGTACTCCTTCGCGACCAGATTCATGCCGTCCCGGAGCGGAGTCACCAACGCCACGTCGGCGTCGCGATAGAGCTGCGCCAGCTCGTCTTGCTCGAAGTGACGATGGAGATAGTGCACCGGGGTCCAGCGACTCGTGCCGAAGCGGCCGTTCACGCGTCCCACCAGCTCGTCGAGCTCGCGCTTCGCGCGGCGATACTCGGCCACCGCACCGCGGCTCGGCTCGGCGATCTGCAGCAGGACGATCCGCTCGTGGTGCTCCGGATGCAGCTCGAGCAGGCGCTCGAAGGCGCGGATCCTCTCGGGCAGGCCCTTGGTGTAGTCGAGGCGATCGACGCCGAGCACGATGCGCTCGTTCTGGAGCCGGCCCTCCGGCGCCTCGCGCGCACGCCGGGCGAAGAGCTCGTAGTCGATGCCGAGCGGAAAGGCCCCGACCAGGGCCGTGTGCTGGCCGTGCTCCACCTGCCCTCGCTCGCGATCGACGCGCGCGCCGAGCACCTGCTCGACGCAGTCGAGGAAGTTGGCCGCGTAGCGGGTGCAGTGGAAGCCGATGACGTCGCAGGCCAACAGCCCGCGCAGCAGCTCTCGATCCCAGGGCAGGATCCGGAACAGGTCCGCGGAAGGGAACGGAACGTGGAGGAAGAACGCGATGCGCGCGTTGCGCCGGAGCCGGCGCAGCTCGAGCGCCACGCGCATCAGGTGATAGTCGTGGATCCAGATCAGGTCGTTCGGGCCGGCCGTCGCGACCGCGAGCTTCGCGAAGCGGCGATTCACCTCTTCGTAGACGGTCCAGTCCGCGGGATCGAGCTCCATCCGCGTCGGGAAGGAGTGGAGCAGCGGCCAGAGCGTGCGGTTCGCGAAGCCGTGGTAGTAGCCGTCCACCTCCCGCCGCGTGAGGGAGATGCTCGTGATCTGGCACGGCGCGTCGGCCGGCGGGGCAGCGAGAGCGCCGCCGGCCCACCCGAGCCACGCGCCTCCGCGCCGGCGCAACGCCGGTTCGAGCGCCGCCACGAGTCCGCCGGTCGAGCGCTCGATTCGCTTCCGCCCGTGCTCGCTCTTCACCGTGAACGGAAGGCGGTTGCTGAGCACGACCAGGCGGCTCTCGGCCGCCACGTCGGTCGTCATGCTCCGCCCACAGCGGACGGCGCGCGCACCGTCAACACGGGGCACGGCGCACGACGCAGTGTGCGCTCGGCGACGCTTCCGAGCAGGAAGTGGCTGAGCCCCTCCCGCCCGTGCGTGCCCATCACGATCAGGTCGGCGCGGATCTCCTCTGCCAACCCACAGATGGCGTCGGTGGGCAGGCCTTCGATCACGTGAACCTCGACCTTCTCCCGTGAATCGTCGGCGATCCGGCTCAGCAGCTCGTCCGCCTCGAGCCGCGCGCCCGCCACCACCACCTCCGGGAGTGCGAGGTCGAGAGGGCCCGAAGGCGTGAGAGCGTGGAGCATCGGCGCGTGCACGACGTGGAGCAGGTGGATGCAGGCGCCGGAGAGCTGGGCCAGCTGCTCGGCCTGGGAGAAGGCCGCCCGCGATTGCGGGGAAAAGTCGTGAGGCACGAGGATCGTGCGCAGCGAGCTCATGTCGGCCCCTTCGCTATTCGACGCCCGCGCGGGGGTGCTCGAGCGCGGCGAAGCGACGCGTCACGTGGATGAGGTTCCGCACCGGACGCATGCCGCCCACGCCGCGGGCGATGCTCTCGGCCTTCGCCTTCTCCTCGTCACTGGCGGCGAAGCCGCGCAGGCTGACGAGGCCGTCCGCAGTTTCGACCGCGATGTCGAGCGCATCCGTGCCGACCGCACGGATGAGCCCGAGCTTCACGTCGAGCGTCGTCCACAGATCGGAAGCCAGCGCGCGGGTGGGCGACGGTGCGACGCTGACGCCGAGAGCGAGCGCGGCAACGGCAAGAGGCGCCAGCCAACCCGGTCGTTCACTCGTCATTGCGCATCCCCTTCGGGCGGAGCAGGCGCGGCGCCCACCGGCGGCGGCTCGCCCTCGTCCGCGGGGAGTGAGACGCGAAGCCGGCTCTCGACACCTTCCACGCCTTCGACGCTCCATGCGAGCCTCTCGGCGCTCTTCACCTGCTCGTCGCTGTCGACGACACCAGCGAGGATCACGACGCCGTCGCGCGCGGCCACGTCGATCTGCGCATCTGCGAGCACCGGACTGTTGGCGATCTCCTGGCCGACCTTGACGGCGATCTCGCGGTCTGCGCGCGCATTCCCGCAGCCGACACTCGAGAGCGCGAGCGCGAACGACAGGCACGCGAGGAAACGAACGCAGCGGACCATGGGAAGCTCCTCCTGAAGAGGGCCGGAGATGCCCCGCCTCCGGGGGGAGAGGCGGGGCACCCCGGCCGTGCCCGACTCGCGAGAAGAGACTGGCTTTCTCGTGGAGCGGGCTGGCAACCTCGAGTCTGCAAGCCCGGTGCCAGAGCCGGGACCGCCTCTCGCGCCGCTTCTCCGTGCGCGAGAACGAAACGTGCGGGCGCTTTCTACAACTGACGAGCAGCGACGTCCCCGTTGTTAGGTCTCGCATGCGCCACGGAGTTGTGACCGGGCGCACGCTTCGGGACGCAAGACCCCGGGTCTGTGGGGCAACCTCCGCAAGCTTCGGCGCTGTGGCGCCCGGTGTCTCGCCGCGCTGGCGCGTTGTACTATCGGCAGGCTCTGACGAGCCGCTGCTCGGCATGCGGAGTGCACCGCCTCCGGACCCCCGAGGAGGAGCCGAGGATGGGAGAACCCGAGACGCTCGAACCCCGTCGACGCGGCTGGGTGCGCATCGGGATTCGCCTGGTCGCGTGCGGGCTCCTCGCGGAGAGCGCGCTCGCCATCGCCGGTGCGCTGCTCCCGGCCGAGCCGCTGAGCGGCCTGCTGAGCGGCTTCGCGCTGGAGTTCGACTCGGCCGTCGCCTTCTCCGCCCTCGGGCTCGCGCTGGGTCTCGCGACGTTCCAGGCGCGCAGCGCCGTCGGCGTCGCAGACGTCCTGGCCGCCGCCGTGCTGGTCTTCGGTCTCCTCGCGCTCTCGCCAGACTCCTTCGGCCTCTCGGCGCGCAGCGGCGGGCTGGTCGCCGAGAGCCTGGAGCACATGCCGCCAGCCACCGGCCTCGGCGTCGCCCTCCTCGCCGCGGCGATCTTGTTGGCGCGCAGAAGCGTTTCGCTCTCCCGCCTGCTGACACTGCTCGTCGCGGCGACCGGGGCGCTCGCCATCCTCGGCTACCTCTACGGGATTCCGACGCTGTACCGCGTGCCCGTTACGCGCATGGCGCTCCTCGAGGTGGTGCTCCTGATCGGGGCCAGCTTCGGTGTGTTGTTTCTGCGCCCCGAGCAGGGCCTGCCCGCGGCTCTACTGGATCGCTCGGAGGCCGGGCGCGAGCTCCGGCGGCTGTTGCCCACCGCCCTGCTCCTGCCGGTGATGCTCGGCTGGCTCTCGCTCGCCGGCGAACGCGTGGGTTGGTACGACAGCACCTTCAAGACCACGTTGCTCGTGGTCTTCATCGCGCTCGCGCTCTTCGGTGTCGCCTGGATCTCCTACACCTCCCTGCGTCGCTCGGTGGAGGACCGCCAGAAGGCTCGCGCCGAGCTGGCCTCGAGCGAAGAGCGCTATCGCCGCACGTTCGAGCAGGCCCGCATCGGCATCGCACATGTGGCGCCCGACGGTCGTTGGCTGCGAGTCAACGAGCGGCTCTGCGAGATCCTCGGCTACGAAGCCGCCGAGCTGCTCGAGAAGACGTACGCGGAGGTGAGCCTCCTTCAGGATCTCGACGTCGACGTGAAGCAGTGGGAGCTGCTCCGTCGGGGCGAGATCAGCGACTACGGCGTGGAACGGCGCTTCGAGACGAAGAAGGGCGAGATCGTCTTCGCCGACGTACGCCTCGCCCGGGAGGAAGACGAGACAGGCACGCTCCGCCACCTCATCGCCGTGCTCCAGGACATCACGGGGCGCAAGCTCTCCGAGGGCACGCTGCGCGTCTACGAGCGCGTGCTGGCAGCGACGCAGAACGGCGTGGTGATCACCGATGCCCGGCAGGACGACCACCCGATCACCTACGTGAACCCCGCCTTCTCGAAGATCACGGGATACGCGCAGTCGGAGGCGCTCGGCAGGAACTGTCGCTTCCTCAACGAGAAGACGCGCGACCAGGCGGCACTGGACGAAGTCCGTCGGGCGATCGCCGCGGGGGCCTCCTGCTCGGTCCTGCTCCGCAACCATCGCAAGGACGGCGAGCCGTTCTGGAACGAACTCTCGCTGGCGCCCGTCGAAGATCCGTCGGGGAAGATCACCCACTTCGTGGCCGTGCTCAGCGACGCCACGGAGCGCGTGCAAGCGCTGGCCGAGCGCGAGGACCTGCTCACCTCGGCGCAGCGCGCTCGCCTGGAGGCGGAGTCGGCGAACCTCGCCAAGGATCGCTTCCTCTCCGTCGTCTCCCACGAGCTGCGCTCGCCGCTGAACGCCATCCTCGCCTGGACCTCGCTGCTCCGGGACGAGTCCGGCGAGGAGGTGACGCGCGTGGCCGACGCGATCGAAGCGTCGGTACACGCCCAGACCCGGCTCGTGAACGACCTGCTCGACGCCTCCCGGATCCGCGCCGGCACGCTCGAGATCGAGCCGGCGCGCATCGACCTCGAGGCGGTCGTGACGAGCGCGGTGAACTACCTGAGGCCCATCGCGAGCGAGAAGGGAATCTCCCTCGAGGTCGTGACGCAGGGGACTGCCTTCGCTCTCGCGGACGCGGAACGCATCGAGCAGGTCGTCCGCAATCTGGTGGACAACGCGCTCAAGTTCACGCCCAAAGGAGGCCACGTCATCGTGGAGCTCTCGGAAGGCGGCGAGAGCTGGCGGCTGGAGGTCCGCGACGACGGACGCGGAATCACGTCCGAAGCGCTGCCTCACGTCTTCGACGAGTTCTGGCAGGAAGACCGCACGAGCTCGAGCAGCGGCAAGGGCCTCGGGCTCGGGCTCCTCATCGTGAAACACCTGGTCGAGCGTCATGGCGGCGTGGTGCGCATCTCGAGCGGGGGAGAGGGTCGCGGCACGACGGTCGAGGTCGAGCTCCCCAAGGCGGGCGCGGCTTCGACGCAAGCGGCGGAGGGCGCGGCCGAGCCGCCCGACCTGAGCGGCATCGAGGTGGTCGTGGTCGACGACGACGTCGCGACGGTGGACGCGATCGGCGCCGCGCTCAGCAAGGCCGGCGCGATGCCGCGCCTCGCCCGATCCGTGCCCGAAGCCCTGCTCCATCTGGAGCGGGGGACGCCGGAGGTGCTGGTGAGCGACATCGGCCTCCCCGATCGAGACGGCTTCGACCTGATCCGCGCCGTGCGCGGGCTCGGCGAGACGGGCCGGTCGATCCTGGCGATCGCGGTCACGGGGCTCGCCGGGCCGGAGGAGCGGCGGCGCATCCGGCGCGCGGGATTCGACTCCTATCTCGCGAAGCCGGTCGGCCCCGACGTCGTGATCGATCGGATCGCGAAGCTCCGGGCCCGCGCGGCCTCGAAGACTCCGGCGCGCCGGGTCCTCGTCCTGGACCCCGACACGGAGGCTGCGCGCGAGCTGGTGCAGCTCCTCCGGAAGATGGGGCACGAGGCGCGCGAGGCCCGCGATGCGGCCGAGGCGCTGCGCGGGGCGAACGGCTTCGAGCCGCAGCTCATCTTCGCGCGCGCCTCCGCCGCGCTCGACGCCTCGGCGTTCGCCGAGCGGCTCGCCGCCCGTGGCGTGCGTGCCGATCTCGTGGGACTGGTGGATGATGACTCCGAGCTGAGCGAGCAGGGCTTCGACTTCACCTTGGTGAGGCCCTTCGATCCGGAGGCACTGGATCGACTGCTCCGCTTCGGGGAGATGACGTGAGCGCGCCGGAGTCCGAGAGCCGCGGCGATCCGCTGAAGGTCCTGATCATCGAGGACGACGCGAACCTGCGCGCCGCGCTCGCCGCGCTCGTGTCGCGCGAGGGGGCCGTGGTGCACGATGCCTCGACCCTCGAGGAGGCGCGCCAGCGGCTCGCCGAGACGTCGCCCGACGCGGTGCTCGTGGATCTCACGCTGCCCGACGGCAGCGGGCTGGAGCTGCTGGGCGAGCCCGGAGCTCACGGCGGGCCGGAGTACATCGTGGTCACGGGCGATGCGGCGGCCGAGACGGCCGTCCAGGCCCTCAAGCGCGGCGCGCTCGACTACCTGACGAAGCCGGTCGACCGCGCGCGGCTGCGCAGCGTGCTCGCCAACGTCCAGCGCACGCGGGTGCTGAAGGACGAAGTCGTCGGCTTGCGCGGACAGCTGCGCGAGTTCGGGCGCTTCGGCCGCCTGATCGGACGCTCCGAGGCGATGCAGAAGGTCTACGAGCTGATCGAGCGCGTCGCGCCCACGGACGCCGGCGTCTTCGTCACCGGGGAGAGCGGCACCGGCAAGGAGCTCGTCGCCGAGACGGTCCATCTGCTGAGCCGCCGCCGCGCCGAGGCGTTCGTCGCCGTGAACTGCGGCGCGATGGCGCCCACCCTGATCGAGAGCGAGCTCTTCGGTCACGAGAAGGGGAGCTTCACCGGCGCGGACCGCCGGCGGCTCGGCTACTTCGAGCGCGCGGACGGCGGCACGCTGTTCCTCGACGAAGTCACGGAGATGCCCCAGGAGCTCCAGGTGAAGCTCCTCCGCGTGCTCGAGGTGGGCGCGGTGACGCGCGTGGGCGCGACCGAGCTCACGCCGGTGAACGTCCGCGTCGTCGCGGCTTCGAATCGCGACCCGGCGCAGGCTGTGGCGAACGGCCAGCTGCGGGAGGATCTGTTCTACCGCCTGAACGTCTTCCCGATCGAGCTCCCGCCGCTGCGCATGCGGGAGGACGACACCGCCCTGCTCGCCGAGCACTTCCTCGAGGAGGTGAACGCGAGAGAGGGCACCCGGAAGCGGTTCACGCCGCGAGCGCTCGCGCGACTCCAGTCGCTCGCCTGGCCCGGGAACGTTCGTGAGCTCAAGAACGCGGTGGAACGCGCCGCGATCCTCGCCGACGTGACGATCGATGCCGAGGCGCTCCCGCTCCCGCAGGCGGAGGCGCCGATCGCCGAGGACGCCACGCTCCAGGTGCGGGTCGGAACGCCGCTCGGAGACATCGAGCGCCGAGTGATCCTCGCCACGCTCGAGAATCTCGGAGGGAACAAGCGCCGCACCGCCGAGGTGCTCGGGATCAGCCTGAAGACCCTGTACAACCGGCTGAACGTGTACGAGGCGGAGCAGGCCGGGCGCAGCGAGCCGCCGCGCTAGGTCGGGCCCATGCCGTGGTCGCAATCGACCGCGCGCGGTGAGCGACAACGACCTTCGCAGACCGGCCCGTCGGGCGTGAGCTCGGCGCCTCCGCCCGAGACGGACGAGCACTCCCACTCGTCGTCCACCTCGACGCAGCGCCCGGGCGAGCACACCACCACCCCCAGGTTGTCGACGACGGCGACTCCCTTCGCGTCCGCCGCGCAGTACCACTTTTCGAGCGCGTCCTTCGCGCAGCGGCCCGGCGGCACCCCTGCCGGTGCGGGGCGGCTCGCGAGCAGCGCCAACCCGGCGACGAGCGCGAGCCCGATGATGCCGAGACGACCTCTCCGTGCTGCATCCATCGCGTTCCTCCTTCCTTTGTAGAAAGCGACAGGCCGCTCGGGTCCCAGCCTCCCGCGCGGACGCACCGCGTGCGACCGCGCCAGCTCCGAGCACGTCGGTACGAACCATGCTCTCGGGCCGTGCTCATGGACCCGATTCACAAAGCACCGCCGGACGAGATCACGAGCGCGTTCGAGAAGCACTTTGGGGGCGCCTTCCGGCGCGTCT
Organism: uncultured delta proteobacterium; assembly: GCA_963716895.1. GTDB lineage: Bacteria > Myxococcota_A > UBA9160 > UBA9160 > UBA6930 > JBFIYM01. The sequence goes on along the minus strand of CAVQUJ010000005.1, from coordinate 84,769 downwards.
ATGCGTACGTGCTCGCACGTGTCGGAGATCACACCAGCGCGCAGCGCTTGACGCGTAGCGTGCTCGTTCGCGCGCTGCCGGAGCTCGTCGAGGAGAGGGAGCCGGAGCTGTCCGTCTTCCTGCTCCAGACCGCGAACCGACTGCTGCGCGAAGAAGCCGCGAAGCGCAGGACTACGCACGACTGACGGGTGCACGCGCGGGTGTGGTCGCAAGATGCATGCCCGCCGGGCTCGCGGGTGTAGAACGAACATTCCGCTCGCGACGCGCGGCTCTCGGCGCGCCGCCGCGCACCCGGAGAGCGGCACGATCGTTGCAGTCCTCCTCTTCCTTCAACAGCCGCGCAGATCGCGGCGTGAGAGGAGAAATGGAGATGGCAGATCCCAAGCAGCCCCAGAAGCCCGAACGGTACGAGCCCGAGCAGCAGCCCGGCGGCGGTCGCTCCGCCGGCGGAGCAGCGCGAGCGTCAGAATCCGGCGCGCCCGGACCCGCAGCGACGGGCGCCGGACCCGGATGATCAGCGCCACGCGCCGCGCGAGGGCGAGCGCACTCCGCAGCGCCAATAGGCCACGCGGATGCCACCCGCGACGCCGTGCCGCAGCGCAGCCACGGCGTCGCGGGTCACCGCACGGAGCGGGGCGTTCAGCGCTCCGAGGCTCTTCTCCTCCTTCGTCAGGCGGCGGCCGCGCAGGCCTCGCCGAGCAGGCCCAGGATCTGGTCGTGCGCTCGCGCGGCGTCGGCCCGCCCGAGCTCGATCAGCTCGCGGGTGTAGCAGCGGTCGAAGTAGAGGTACGAGAGCAATCTCCTCGAACAGGTGTGCGAGCACGCCCGCCTCGTACGCGCCGCGGGAGCCGCCTGCGCCGAGCACGAGCGCGACGCGTGACGCATGGGCCTTGCGGCGCCGCTCGAGAGCGAAGCCGCGAAGCGCGCCGACGGGAGCTGCCCGGCCCATGCGTCACGTGCGCTAGAGCGGCGCGCGACCGCGCTGCCCGGCGACCAGCGAGATCACGAAGATCACCAGGAACACGACGAACAGGATCTTCGCGATCCCCGTCGCCGCACCGGCGATTCCGGTGAAGCCCAGCAACCCTGCGATCAAAGCGATCACGAGGAACGTGAGTGCCCAACTCAACATCGGGAAGCCTCCTTCGAAGTCCGGCCGCCGCCATTGCGAGATCCGTGCCACGCTGGACCGCGCTCGGCTTTTTCGCGCTCGGGGCCGCGCGCAGCGGCGCCTTTGTACAACTCGCCCGTCCCGCGCAGCGCGGCGGACTCGCTCGTGCCGCGTCGCGCGGGCACGGGCTTTGCGTTCCGAGCGGAGATGGCCTCCGACCAGCTCCACGAGCCCGCGCATGCATTGCGGCCCGAGACGATCGAGATGCATCGAGCGCTCGCCTCTCTGATCGAGGAGCTCGAGGCGGTGGACTGGTACGCGCAGCGCGTCGACGCGAGCCAGGACCAGGCGCTGCGAGGAGTCCTCGCCCACAACCGGGACGAGGAGAAGGAGCACGCCTGCATGACCCTCGAGTGGATCCGCCGGCAGGACCCGACCTTCGACCGCTTGCTCCGCGAGATCCTGTTCCGCGACGGACCGATCCACGCCGAGGCCGAAGCCTGACGCTCCTCGCGAGCGGCTCAGGATCTGCCGCGCTTCAGCACCACCAGCGGGGCGGCTTCCGGATGCGCAGGGTGAGGTCGGGATCTGCCCAGAACCGCGGCCATCGCCGCGGCCGACAGCACGTTGCCGACGAGAATCGTCCCGTACCCGATTCCGCTGGCGATGCCCGGGAACGCGAGCTCGCTGACGAGGAGGAAGCCCCCTTCGAGCGCAGCGAACAGCGCCAGGAACAGCCGAGGAAGTGCCGGACGGGTCACGTATCGCGAGACGAGCCACGCGGCGGCGATGCCGAATCCGACGAAGAGCCCGCCGTGCAGCGCTGCCACCGCCGACACACGGGCCAGGTCGATGGTGAGCGCGTGCGTGTCGGGATCCTGCCCGAACAGCCGATCGGCCACGAGCGACGGTGTGAAGAGCGGCTCACGCACCAGGAGGTCCACGAGCAGGAACCAGAGGGCGACGACGGACGCGCCGATCACGCCGACCATCGTGCCCTCGAGCACGAACTCGCCCGCGCCCGCGCCCCCGAGCGGCACGCGACGCGTCCACGTGCGCTTCGGGTCGATGCCAGCGAGCCGCTCGACGAGACGCTGCGCATCGCGCGGCAGGGCGCCGCGAGCGACCACCCACGTCCCGCGCGCGCCGTCCACTCGCGAGTGGAGCGCGAAGAGCAGCGTCGGGCCGCTCTCCGCCGAGAGCGAGCCCAGCGGCACCACGTGCTCGACCTCGAGCGCGTCCGCGCGATGGATCAGACCGGTCTGCTCCGAGCGCAGCCCGCCGGGCGCGGTGACGAAGCGCTCCGTGTAGCCGATGCCTTCGTACCGGTGGATCGAGTCGATCAGCATCTCGGTCAACATGGCTGGGGTCTGTTCAACATTCGTGCCAAAGCGGGCGAGACCCGCGCCGACGAGTGGCACGAAGCCTGCAGCGCTCGTGGCGCGGAGGGAGAAACGATGCCCGAGAGAAAGACGCGAGAACGCGCGCGCCAGGCCCGGCGAGAGGGCAAGTCACCGTCGACGCAGGCCGGTGAGTTCGTGCGCGAGGAGATCCATCACATCCGCGAAGGCAAGCACGGCGCGCGCTCGGCGAAGCAGGCGATCGCCATCGGTCTCTCGAAGGCGCGCCGCGCGGGCGTGCGGCTGCGCGTCCCGCAGCCGGGCAGCGCCTCGAAGGAGACGCGCGCGCAGGCGAAGCGCGACCTCGCGCACGCGGGCCGGCGCCCCGCGTCGGCGCGGCGCTCGCGCGCGTCGGTGCAGGCGCTGCGGCACGAGGGACGCAGCGCCGCCTCTTCTCGTGCGCTCGCCCGGCATGCCCGCTCCGCGGCCCGGAGGCGCCGCTCCCGCCGGCGCCGCGGCGCATGAAATTTCTACGAAGGAGGCGCAAAGAAGGACATGAGCCACGTCACACCGACCCCTACGAACGCGACGGAGGCCGAGGAGCGCGCCAAAGCGAGTGAGCGCGCGCGCGGCCGGCTGGAGGAGTTCACGGGCGCGCTCGAGAACCGCGCCGGCGAGATGGCGGGCGACGGCGAGATGGCCGCGCGCGGGAAGGCGCGCGAGCTCCACGGCCGGCGGCGGCAAGAGATCAACCGCTGAGGGCCGCCTTGGCACGCGGTGTGCTTTCGAAGCGCGAGCAGGAGGTCCACGTCATGAACTGGGATCAGGTCGAAGGTCATTGGCAACAGCTGAAGGGCAAGCTGAAGCAGAAGTGGGGAAAGCTCACGGACGACGATTTCGACGTCATCGCAGGCCGGCGCGACGAGCTGCTCGGCAAGCTCCAGGAGCGCTACGGCCTCGAGCGTGAGCAGGCGGAGCGGCAGCTCGACGAGTTCACCCAGCGGCTCTAGCCGGGGACGGTTCGGGGCAGCCGCTGCCCCGGACCGTGTCCGCCAGGAAGGATGGAACGATGGACCGCCTCCCTCCCGCGCTACGCGTCGGCGTCGCGGTCGCACTGCTGCTGGTCGCGGGGCTCGAGCTGCTGCGCTTCCTCGCGGCGCTCCCCACCGTGGGAAGCGCCTACGTGGAGATCGCTCACGGAGCGTTCGCGCTGCTGGCCGGGCTCTCCGGCGCCGGCCTGTGGCTGCAAACGCCCTGGGCGCCCGCAACCATCGTCGCGCTCGGCTGCGTCTTCGCGGCGACCCGCGTGATCGACGCGCTGATCCTCGGGATCCGGCCCTGGCTCTTCGCGCTCCTCGCGGCCGTCGCAGGGCTGCTCGCTGCCGTCGTGCTCGCGGCCTGGGCGAGGGCCGAAGCGCGTTCGCTCACGTAGGAATCGAGAGCCGCGCCCGGTTCGTGGCCTCGACGAACCCGTTCACCACGCACGTCCCGGCGTCGGCTCCGATGCGGTCGCGGAGCGCCGCACCGGCGTCCTGCCCCCACAAGCCGACCAGGACATTCGTCTCCGGGCAGTGCTTGCGAATGCGCATCACGAGATGCAGCGCGGCGCCAGGCGGGCTCGCCAACGAGGAGATGCAGACCAGCGTCGCGCCCGCGCGCCTCACCTCGGCCGCGAGCTCGGTGCTGAGCTTGTGACCGATCGCCCGGGCCGGCACACCCACCGCCGCGAGGGCGCGGGCCAGGGCGGCGCAGATCGTCTCGTCCCAGCCGTCGCGCGCCGGAACGCAGAGGACCGCCGGCGCTCCCGCGTTCGCCGCAGCGGGCTCGGGCTCCGGCAGCTCGCTCAGCAGCAGCTCGAGCGTCTCGCGGGCGACCTCGAGCTGCTCCGCGTCGAGTCGCTGCTCCCGTCGATCCCGTTCGAGCAGCCCCCACGCCGGCAGCACGGCCTCGTCCCAGGCCGCGAGCGCGCCGAGCGCTTCGGCGCGTTCTGCCACCAGCGCCGTGGCTTCGTAGGGGTCGCGCGCCAGCAAGCGCTGGTAGAGACGCTCGGCGGGCGGCAGCGCCTCTGCGTCGCTCAGCAGGATCGCGAGCGGCTCGAGGCTCGGCGCGTAGCGACCGAACGCGACCAGACACGCCGTGAACGGCGTCGCGAGCACGAGCCCGATCGGTCCCCACAGCCAGGCCCAGAAGATCGTCGACACGATCAGCGCGAAGGGCGAGAGGCCGACGCTGGTTCCGAACAGCCAGGGCTCCAGCAGGTTGTTGCTGACCAGCTCGAGGCTGACGAGGAAGAGGACGACCGTCAGCGGAACCGCCCAGCCTTGCGAGCTCGCGAGCGCAACCACGAGCGCGAGGCCTGCCGAGAGCCACGGCCCCAGGTAGGGCACGAAGCGCAGCAGCGCCGAGAGCAGGCCGAGCAGCAGCGCCGCAGGGAGCCCGATCAGCCAGAGGCCGAGCGCGACGATGGCGCCGTGCCCGAGGTTGAGCAGCGCGAGCGCGCGCACGTAGCGAGTGACGCGCTCCACGGCGTCGCTGAGCGCCGAGGTCGTCGCGCGGAGATCTCCGGGAGCGACGACGCGGATCACGCGATCGCGCAGCCCTTCGCGTTCGATCAGGAGGAAGACGAGCAGCACGATCACCAGCCCGGCCGTGCCCAGCAGCGAAGCGACCGAGCCGGCCCAATCGCGCGCGAGGCCGACGAGCTCCGAGCCGCCCTCCACGACCTCGACCTGTGACGGCCTGGGCACGCCGCCCGGCGACTCGGTCAGCTCGCGCACCTCGCGCGCGGTGCGCTCGAGGCGCCGGAGGGACTGCAGCGGCTCGCGGAGCTGGGCGAGCACGCCCTGCCGATACTCGGGGAGCTTCTCGACCAGCGCCCCGCCCTGCACGCCGACGATCCACCCCATGCCGGCGAAGACGCCGGCAATGGCGAGCGTCACCGCGAGCACCGCCCCGATCCGGCCGATGCGGACGCGGCCCACTCCGCTGCGCTCGAGCCGCTTCACGGCCGGCGCGATCACGACGTTCAAGAGGACCGCGACCGCGAGGGGCAGCAGGACCGGCTTCGCGAAGTAGAGGACGGCGACCGCGGCCACCGCGACGCCGAGGCTCGTGGCGGGCGACGACCTCAGCCAGCGCTCCATGTCTCTCCTTCGTGAACGCGCCCCGTCGTCGGTGCAAGCCACGTGCCCGACGCGCTCGCCCGATCGGTGCTTTCTACAATCCCCCACCCGGCAGGCGGCTCGCGCATACCCAGGCCGCGCGTGCGTGCTGGCACACGTCTTGCTCCGCAATGGCGGATGGATCGAGAGCCGAGCATCGGTGACGCGCTCGAGCGCACGTTCGAAGCGGGCCAGGCGCTGGTCGTGCGGCGCATCGACCTGCTCGTCGCGGAGTCGAAGCTGCTCGTGAGAAGCAGCGGGCTGGTGGTGCTCGGCGCCGTCGTCGCCTCGATCGGCTGGATCCATCTCGTGCACGGTGTGATCGATGGGCTCGCGCCGCGCTATCCGCGCTTCGCGCTGGAGCTCGCGGTGGGCTTCGCCCACTTCGGCCTGGCCGCCCCGCTGCTGCTCCGCTCGAGGAGTCGCAACGATGAGTGAGACTGCCGAGCGCGTGGCGATGCTCCGCGACCGCCTCGACGAAGAAGAAAAGGAGCTCGAGGCCGCGGTGCGCGACCTGAAGCTGGCCGCCCGGCGCATCGCCGGCCCCGCCGAGTGGATCCGCGAGCGGCCCTTGCCGTTCCTCGCTGGAGCTCTCGCGCTCGGCTGGTGGCTCGGCGCCAGGGGTCGCGCCCGGAGGATGCGATGACGACGTCGAAGCCCGAAGCACAGCCGGCGCTCGAAACGATTCGCGCCCACCCCTTCGCCTCTCTGCTGGGAGCGGCGGCGCTCGGCTTCGTCCTCGCGCAGCTGGTCCGGAGGACGCGATGAGCGCAGGCGCGACGCAGGACCTCCGCCGCAAGCTGCGCGACACCGTCGAGGAGCAGCCCGTCCTCGCGCTGGGCGCAGCCGTGGGCATCGGCTTCCTCCTCGGCGGCGGCTTGTCGCGCAGAGCGCTCACCGTGCTGCTCGGGGTCGGCACGCGCATGGCGGGCGCCTGGCTCGAGCAGGAGTTCCTCGAACGCGCAGACGCGCAGGAGAACGAGCAATGAACGACCATCGCAGCCGGAATCGATTCGTCTCGCTGGCGGACCTCGCAGTCCAGGCGCCGCAGCTCTATCAGCTCCTGAGCCGTGTCGGCCTGCAGCGGCGCAGGCAGCGAGCGGCCCGCGTGGCCCGGCACGCTGGCTGGTTCGGCGCGGGCATCGCGCTCGGGACCGGCCTGACGACGCTGCTCACCCCGAGCACCGGACCGGAGATGCGCCGGCGCCTGTCGGCTCGGGCGCAGCAGGTGCGCGACTACATGGCCCCGAAGAGCAACGGCGCTGCCCGCAAGGAGAGAGCATGAAGCTGGCGCTGCCGCCGCTGCCGTATGCGAAGGACGCGCTGGCTCCGTACCTGAGCGCGCGCACGCTCGACGTGCACTACGAGAAGCACCACAAGGGCTACCTTCGCAAGCTCGCGAAACTGGTGCGCGGCAAGCCCGAGGAGAAGCTGAGCCTCGAGGAGCTGGTGCGTCACGCGGCGGGCGACCTCTTCGACAATGCCGCGCAGGTCTGGAACCACAGCTTTCACTGGCGCTCGATGCGACCCGGCGGCGGCGGCCGCCCGGATCCCCGGCTGCGCGCGCTGCTCGCCAACAGCTTCGGCTCCGTCGCCGACTTCAAGCAGCGTTTCGCCGAGGCGGCGAACGGACGGTTCGGCTCGGGCTGGGCTTGGCTGGTGAAGGACGGGCGCGGGCGGCTCCGCATCGAGAGCAGCTCGAACGCCGAGAATCCGCTCCAGCGCGACTCCGTGCCGCTTCTCGCGCTCGACGTGTGGGAGCACGCCTACTACCTCGACTACCAGAGCGAACGCGATCGCTACGTCCGGGGCTTTCTCGACCATCTCCTGAACTGGGACTTCCTCGTCGAGAACCTGGAGGGCGCGCAGCTTCTACAAACTCACCGGCCGACTTCGTGAGGGGCGCCACGCGTCTCGTCTCCGAGCGGTTTCACGGCGCCCAGCGGGTTGGCACGCGTCGTGCTTCGGGCTCCCACCCGGAGGAACGAAGCGTGTTCGGTTGCGCACTGACGTTCCTGATCCTGGCCTTCGCCGCCGGCCTGCTCGGTTCGACAGGGATCGCCGGCGTCGCGGGGCACATCACGTGGCTCGCCCTCGTGATGGTCTTCGTTCTGACGCTCGGTGTGGCGCTCCGCCACGCGCTGAAGGGCGTCGAAAACCTTTGAGGAGGAAGTGAACATGAAGTCTCTCGCACGAACTCTTCGCAGCGCCGCTCTCGTGGCGGCCCTCTCGCTCTCGGCGGCGCCGGCGCTGGCCGCGCAGCCCGAGGACGCCTGGATCACCACGAAGGTGAAGATGGCGCTCCTGACGGACGACACCGTCGACGGCCTCGGCATCGACGTCGACACCTTCAGCGGTCGCGTGACGCTCCACGGCAAGGTCGACTCCGCGGTCGAGAAGGCCGAGGCGGAGACCCTCGCCCGGCAGGTGACGGGCGTCGTCGACGTCCGGAATCTCCTCGCGGTCGTGCCCGCCTCGAGCCGGAAGGCCAACGAGGTGTCCGACGACGCGCTCGCGAGGCAGGTGAGCACCGTGCTGAAGCGCGACAAGGCGCTGTCGACCAGTGACATCGAGGTCGAGTCCGTGAACAAGGGCGTCGTCGTGCTCGCGGGCGATGCGAAGACGCTGAGCGCCCACCATCGGGCGATCGAGGACGCGCGTGCGGTCCCGGGCGTGCGCCAGGTGGCGAGCGAGATCCGCAGCCCGGATGAGCTGGGCGACGAAGAGATCTGGGATTCCGCCCAGCACACCAGCACCACCGAGGACATGAAGAGTGTGGCGTCCGACTCGTGGATCACCACCAAGGTCAAGGTGCGCCTGATGGCAAAGCCCGGGCTGTCGCCGGTCGGCGTCAACGTGGATACGCGCAGCGGCGTCGTGACGCTCTTCGGCAACGTCGAGACCCAGGACCTGAAGGCACGCGCCGCCGCCGAGGCCCGGGACGTCGCCGGCGTCAAGGGCGTCGAGAACGAGCTCCAGGTGGTGCCCGAGGTCGCGGCGAAGCGCGTCGGGCCGAAGGATGATCAGGTGCTCGAGGCCGTGCGCCAGCGGCTCGACGCGGCGGCCGCGCTCGAGGACGCCGACATCGACGTCGCCGTGAAGAACGGCGTGGTGCGCCTCACCGGCACCGTCGCGACGCAGCGTGATCGGCTCACGGCGCTGACGGTGGCTCGCAGCACCGACGGTGTCGGCTCGGTGATCGATGGCCTCGAGCTGAAGCACTCGGGCTGAGCCAGCGCCCCCGGTCGCCCCGAGGAGCGGTGCCTTCGCTCCTCGGGGCCGCGAGGCGGAGGAGCTGGATGGAGCAGCGTGCCGAGTGGGTCCACGCCTACGGTGTCCAGATCGACGCTGGATCGTTCGAGTGTGTCGATTGCGGCCATCGCTACGAGCACGTCACTCGAGGGCACCTGCCGCCGTGCCCCAGCTATCGAGACGCCACCCATACACGAGCGGCCTGGCGTGACCGGCGAGAGCGCGCATCAGAGGGCGCATCTCGCGGCGCAGAGCAGTGAGAGAGAACCCCGAGCGTCGTCATCGGAGCGCACGAGGCTGGAGCGCGCACAGCAGCGCCGCGGCCGGTGCGCTTCCCCCGGATCCCGGTGCAGCGTCCGGTCCGCTCGCGCTGCACCGGGGTCCGGCGTGGCGACGCATCCGTTCCAACCTTCCAAGGAGCATTCCCCGTGCCGATTCGTGCCTGCATCGACATTCGCGCCAGCGTGCGCGACGCCCTCGAGAGCTGGGGCGCGTTCGCCGCTCCCTCGCGCGACGGACGCTGCGTCGACTTCGAGGCGCTCGCTCCCGTGGCGTCGCGGGTTGCGGTCGAGGTCGCGGCGGAGCGGGGTCCGTCGCAATACACGCTCGAGCGACAGCTCCGCGCGTTCAAGACCTTCGCCGAGTCTCGGCGTGCGCACGGCTAGCCCCGAGCTCGTCTTCGGGAGCGGGCACCAGCGGGCGTGCGTGTGCATCGGGCTGCTCGCGCTGGTCGATGCCGCGAGCCGCTGGACGCCTACGGGTCCGGCGCCGGACGCCCGCGTCGCACCGCCGCGGAGCCTCGACCCCGATGGGCGCGCGATGCTCGCGGTGTGCTGGGCGATCTGGGAGGGCAGCTCGACCCTGTCGCTGAACGAGCTGCTGCAGCTCAGCCCACCGCGACTCGAGGCCGTCGGCGAGCTGCTTGCGGCGATCGCTCGCAGTCCAGCGGCGATCGACGGATGGCTCGGACGCTACGCGCCCACTCCGGCCTCCCCGCCGAGGCGCGTGGAAGGCGCCGTCTCGACACCCTCGGCCGCTGAGACCCGAAGCGGGTAGGCGAAGCGTTGCGCCGCGCACTCCGGTAGGCTCGCGCGATCGCACCGGAGGATTCATGGCCGACGAGCTGCTGATCGCCGTGTTCGTGGACTACGAGAACCTCGCGATCGGCGTGCGCGACATGAAGACCGAGCTGAAGCTCGACCTGGTGCTGAAGCGCCTGCTCGAGAAGGGGCGCATCGTCTACAAGCGGGCGTACGGCGACTGGAACGCCTACGCCGGCGCGGTGCGCGAGCTGCACGCGCTCGGCATCTCGATGATGGAGATGCCGCGCGGCCGGCACAGCGGGAAGAACAGCGCCGACATCCACATGGTCGTGGACGCGCTCGACCTCTGTTACGCGAAGGAGCACATCGACGCCTTCGCGCTGCTCTCGGGCGACAGCGACTTCTCGCCGCTCGTCTCGAAGCTCAAGGAGAACGACAAGCGCGTGATCGGCTGCGGGGTGAAGAACTCGACCTCGGATCTGCTGATCGCGAGCTGCGACGAGTTCATCTACTACGACGATCTCGCGCGCGCGGCGCAGAAGCCCACGCCCGTGAAGAAGAAGGCCGCCACCACCGGCGTGAAGCCCAGCAAGAAGGAAGAAGCGCTCGAGCGCCTGGTCGAGATCGTGACCTCGCTGTCGCGCGACTACGACACGGTCTGGGGCTCGATGGTGAAGCAGACGATCCGGCGCGTGTACCCGGGCTTCAACGAGGACTACTACGGCTACGCGTCCTTCGACGACATGCTCGAGGACGCACGTGACCAGAACCTGATCGACCTCGACTACGACGAGCGACGCGGCAACTACGTCGTGAGCCCGCGCAAAGGCAGCTAGCCGGGATGAGCGGCCCGCTCGCCGGAACGAAGGTGATCGACCTCTCGACCGTCGTGTCGGGCCCGCTGTGTACGCAGATCCTCGGCGACCTCGGCGCCGACGTGGTGAAGATCGAGTCGCCGGTCGGCGACACCTCGCGCTACCTCGGCGGCGTGCGCAAGGCCGACATGACCGGCTTCTTCGTACAGTGGAACCGGAACAAGCGCAGCGTCGTGCTCGACCTCAAGCAGGAGCTGGCGCAGGCCGCCGTGCGCCGGCTCGCGCGGAGCGCCGACGTGCTCGTCGAGAACTTCCGTCCCGCGGTGATGGGACGCCTCGGCCTCGGCGTCGAGACGCTCCTGCGCGAGAACCCGCGCCTCGTCTACGTCTCCATCAACGGCTTCGGCTCCGAGGGCCCCGACGCCGGCTCGCCCGCCTACGACATGGTGATCCAGGCGCGCGGCGGCTTCGCGAAGCTGCTCGGCAGCGACGCCGCGCCGAAGCTCATCTCGAACCTGGTGGCGGACAAGACGAGCGCGCTCACCGCCGCCTGGGCCACGCTCGCCGCGCTGCTCGCGCGCGAGAAGACGGGCCGCGGTCAGCACGTCGAGGTGCCGATGCTCGACGCCTTCGCGAGCTTCGTGCTGCCCGACGTGCTCGGCGCGCGGGCCTTCGGCGAGCCGCCCGCCACCGCCGTCGCGAGCCAGGGCCTGTATCGCGCGTGGGAGACCGCCGACGGCCACGTCGTCGTGGTGGTGATCGAAGACCGCCAGTTCGAGGCGGTGTGCCGCACCATCGGCCGCGACGACCTCGTCGGCGACACGCGCTACGCCACGCTGCTGGGGCGCCTCTCGAACGCGCCCGAGCTGTTCGGGATGCTCGAGAGCGAGCTGCGCCGCTGGAAGACCGCCGAGCTGGTCGAGCGCGCGCGCCGCTTCGGCGCCCCGCTCGCCGCGGTGAACGGCCTCGCCGAGTTCCTCGCCGACGCGCAGGTGCGCGCGAACCACACCGTGCTCGAGGTCGAGCGCCCCGAGACCGGCCCCGTGCCCGTGCTACGCAGCGCGCCGCGCTTCAGCGCGACGCCCGGCAACGCGCTCCGCCCGCCCCCGCTGCTCGGCGAACACACCGCCGAGGTGCTGCGCGAGGCCGGCTTCACGGACGCAGAGATCGCGGCGCTGCGCTGACGCAAGCCCGGAGGAGGAGCCGTGCAGTCGGTAGACGTTGCGAGCACGATCGGCACCTTCGCCACGAGCTTCGATCTCAAGGACTGGGCGGGGCTCGAGGCTGTCCTCGCCGACGAGATCGAGGTGGACTACTCCGACCTGCGTGGCGAGAAGGGCAGCGTCACGCGCTCCGCGTACGTCGCGAAGCGGCGAGCTTCCCTCGCGCACCTCGACACCCATCACCTGCTCGCGAACCTGGAGATCGAGGTGGGCCCGGAGTCGGCAACCTGTCGGGCCTCGGGCGCGATCTACCGCCGGAAGGCCGGGGAGTTCTTCCACTCGCACGTGATCTACGAGTTCGGCCTGCGTCGCGACGAACGCGGCTGGCGCATCGCCTCGATCACCCAGCGCGTGCTCTGGAACGAGGGGAATCCCGCGCTCCACTCCGGCGCGCGGTAGGATCGCTCGCCCATGGACCTCTTCCTCAACTGGTTCGACCTGAAGCCCGGCGTGAGCGACGTCGAGTTCTGCGAGGCCGTCGCGGCGTATCTCGGCCCGCTGAAGCAGCGCGGCGAGATCGCCGGATACCGGCTCACGCGCCGGAAGCTCGCCTTCGGGCCTCCGGAGCTGGGCGAGTGGTTCCTGGTGATCGAGGTCGAGGGGCTCGCGCAGCTCGATCGCGCCTTCGGGACGGTGTCGACGCGCGCGGGGCCCATCGAGGGCCTGCACGCCGCCGTCAATCAGAAGGCCTGCAACCTGCGCGCGGCGCTCTATCGCGACTTCCCGGACCCGCAGCGCGTGCGCGGCGAGGAGAAGTTCTGAGCGCGCGCCGGCTCCGCTTGGCGCTCGGCCTCGTGCTGCTCGGCGCGCCGATGCACGCGCACGCCGCGCAGGCTCCGGCGCCGTGCGCGGCGCCGGCGGCCGACGCAGACTGGGCGGTCGCCGCTCCGGAGGACGCCGGCTTCGACCCCGCCGCGCTCTGCGCGGTGCTCGAGGACGCGGCGGGCGAGCCTCTCGACCTGCATGCCGTGCTGGTCGTGCGCGGCGGGCGGCTCGTCGCGGAGCTCTATCGCACCGGGCCGGACGACACGATCGCCAACCTCTACGGGCTCGGCCTCGCGCGCGACGTGGCCTTCGGCGAGGGCGTGCTGCACGACGTCCGCTCGATCAGCAAGAGCGTGGTGTCGCTGCTGTTCGGCATCGTCTCGGCGCAAGGCAAGCTGCCGAGCCTCGCGAGCTCGGCGCTCGCGGCGTTTCCCGAGCTCGCGGATCTGCGGACCCCCGAGCGAGATGCCGTGACCATCGAGAACCTCCTCACCATGAGCAGCGGCCTCGCCTGGAGCGAGTGGAACGATGGTCCGCTCACGAGCGACGAGACGCGGCTGTTCTGGAAGGCGGAGCCCGTGCGCTTCCTGTTCGACCGGCCGTTTGCCGCGAAGCCGGGCACGCATTTCGAGTACAACGGCGGGAGCACCACCGCGCTCGCCGAGCTGATCGTCCGCGCCACGGGCAAGGCCGCTCGTCGACGTGGCGCGCGACGAGCTGTTCGCACCGCTCGGCATCACCCGCTTCGAGTGGGTGACCGATCTGCGCGATCGCCCGCTCGCCTTCGCGGGCCTGCGCCTCCGGCCGCGCGACATGGCGAAGCTCGGGCGGCTCCTGCTCGAGGGCGGGCGCTGGCACGGGCGCCAGGTCGTGCCCGAGGCGTGGGTGAAGGATTCGCTGCGCGCGCACATCGACACCGGCGAGTTCTCGATCGGCCCCGGCACGAGCGGCTACGGCTACCAGTGGTGGACGGGCAGCACCGAGCGCCGGGGCCGCCCGGTCGCGTGGAGCGCGGGAGTGGGCCTCGGCGGCCAGCGCATCTTCGTGGCGCCCGAGCTCGACCTCTGCGTGGTGTTCACGGCGGGCGAGTACGGCAACACCGAGATCTCGCGGGTCGAGATGCGCCTCTTCGCCGCCCTGCTCGCCGCTTCGCGCTAGCGGAAGCGGTCGCCGTAGCGAAGCGGCTCGCCGTCCTCCCACGGCCGGTACTCGTTCGCGAAGTCGATGCGGTCGCCGAGCGAAGGATGCGAGGCGCGCCACCACATGAAGAGGAGGCCGGGCCGCGGGATCGAGAGGTTGTTCTGCTGGAGCTTGACGAACGCCAGCGCTGCGGCGCGGTTGTCCTGCGTGAGCTCGAGGCCGAAGCGGTCGGCCTCGTGCTCCATCCAGCGCGAGAGCGCGAGCCCGGCGGGCATGATCGCGAACGAGCCGAGCTGGAGCAGTACGAGCAGCAGCGGCAGCGACGCCACGTCGCCGAGCCGCGCGAAGCCCATCCTCCCGCACCAGCGCGCGATCACCCACGGCGCCACGCGGTGGATGGCGTAGAGGCCGAGCCCCGCGAGCAGGGAGTAGAGCACGATGCCGAGCAGCACGTGGTGCAGCACGTAGTGGCCCATCTCGTGGCCCATCACGAACAGCACCTCGGGCTCGTCGAGGCGCGCGAGGAGCGTGTCCCAGAGCACGATGCGCTTGCTCGCGAGGAAGCCGGTGACGTAGGCGTTCACCGTCTTCGTGTCGACGCTCTTCGCCACCTCGAACACGCGGCCGCCTTCGATGCCGGCGCGCTCGGCGAGCGTGAGGATCTTCGTCTCGAGCACGGGGTCCTTCATCGGGCCGAAGTCGTTGTAGAGCGGCGCGATCCAGAGCGGCTCGATCAGGAACACGAGCAGCAGGAACGGGATCAGGCAGGCGGTGGCGCCGAGCCACCAGCGCCGCGGGCTCTTGCGGATCCACGCGTAGAGGCCCACCGCGAGCACCACGCCCACGAGCGACGTGATGGCGAGGTCGAGCGAGGTGTCGCGCAGCCACTTGCCGAGGGTCTGGCTCGACAGGCCGTAGGCGTGCGGCCTGACGTAGCCGCCGTAGAAGCCGAGCGGCCGCGCCACCAGCCAGTCGAGCGCGCGATAGAAGACGGCGTACACCGCCACCGTGCCGAGCCAGTGCTTCGAGATGCGCTCGGCGCGCGAGCGCATGCGCGCCGAGAAGCCCGTGGCGAGCAGCACCAGCGGGAAGGCCAGGCCGAACAGCTCGCCCACGACCCAGAGCACGTTGCCGCTCCGGTAGTAGGCGAGCGCCTTCGCGTCGGGCTCGGGGACGGGCACGGCCGCGGAGCCGCCGGGCGCCTCGACGCCGGGCGTCGCGAGCTCGGCGGGCAGGCCGGAGGGGCCACTGGCGGCGAGGGCAGCGGGCGCCGCGAGCAGGAGCCAAGACGAGAGCGCGGCGGCAACGGCCCGCGTGGAGTGCGACATCGGCCGCCCATCCTATCAGAGCCCCGCGATATGCTGGGCTCCCATGCAGGATCGTCCGACCGCGAGCGAGCTGCTCCAGACCATCGCCGATCTGCTCGAGGGCGAGGTGCTCGCGGCGACGAAGGGCGGCCTCCAGCACCAGGTGCGCGTAGCGGGCAATCTGTGCCGCATCCTCGAGCGCGAGGCGCGGCTCGGCGCCGCCGCCGACGCGCGCGAGGTCGAGGGGCTCGCGAGCGCGCTCGGCGAGCCGGCCGCCGGCCGCGACGCGCTCGCCCTCTCGCAGGCGTTGGTCGCGCGCCTCGACGCGGGCCGCGATGCCGCGCTCGAGCAGCGCGCGTGGCGCGCGCTGGTCGAGGTCGTGCGCGCCAAGCTCGCGATCGCGAAGCCCGGCCACGACGCCTGGGACTTCACCGCGGAGCTGGATTGAATCCCGTCGAGCAGGCGAAGAGCGGCCTCGCGTCCTTCCTCGCCAAGGAGTGGGGCGCCGCCGTCGAGGTGGAGAACCTCGCGGTGGCGTCTGCGGGCGCGCGCCGGCGCAACGTGCTCTTCGATGCGCTCAGGGACGGCAAGCGCATCCCGCTCGTGGCCACGATCATCCCGAGCGCGGCGGTGCAGATCATGCCGATCGAGGTCGAGGCCTCGCACCTGCGCTTCGCCGAGGCAGCCGGCATGCCGGCGCCGCACGTCTTCGCCGTGTGCGAGGACGCGAGCTACGTGGGCGGCCCTTTCTTCGTGACGGCGCGCGTCGCGGGCGAGACGATCCCGCGCCAGATCCTGCGCCTCGTCGAGGCGAACCCGGGGCTCGGCCCGCGCCTCGCGCGCCAGTGCGGCGAGGCGCTGGCAAAGCTCCACGCGGCCGACCCGGGCACGCATCCGCTCATCGCGCGGCCGGCCGGCGACCCGATCGAGACGTCGCTGCGCGCGGTCGAAGCGCTGGTGCGCGGGCTGCTCCAGCCTTCGCCTGCTTTCACGCTCGCGCTGCGCACGCTCGAGCGCGAGCGCCCGCCCGCGCCGGCGCGCCTCACCGTCGTGCACGGCGACTTCCGCAACGGCAACCTGATCGTCGGCGAAGAGGGCCTCTGCGCCGCGCTCGACTGGGAGATCTGCCACGTCGGCGACCCGATGGAAGACCTCGGCTGGGTCTGCCAGCGCATGTGGCGCTTCCGGAACGACGCGCTCGAGGTCGGCGGCTTCGGCGCGCGCGCCGACCTCGCGGCCGGCTACACCGCCGCGGGCGGCCGCTTCGAGCCCGAGCGCTTCCACTGGTGGAAGACGATGGGGACGCTGCGCTGGGGCCTCGGCCTCGCCGGCCAGGCGAAGGCGCACCTCGACGGCTCGGTGCCGTCGATCGTGATGGCCGCCAGCGGGCGCCGCGTGGCGGAGCTCGAGTGGGACGTGCTCATGCTGCTGCGACGCAGCTTCGCGTAGCGTCGAGCTGGCTCTGCACGCGCGCGTGCGCCGCGCGGTCGAAGCCGAAGCGCACGAACAGGAAGGCGCCCGCGGCGTAGCAGCCGAGCGGGAAGAGCGACAGCAAGAGGCGCATCGCGAGCAGCGCCGGCGCTGCCTGGCCCTGGTTCGGCACGAAGCCACTCGCCGCGAGCGCGAGCCCGGTGACGCCCGCGGCCACGCCGAGCGCCAACTTTTCGGCGAGGTGCCAGGCCGCGAAGTAGACGCCCTCCTTCCGCTCGCCGGTGCGGAGCTCGTCCCAGTCGATCACGTCGGCCTGGAGCGACGGCATGATCACGTCGAGCGCGCCCGCCGCGACGCCGCCGGCCGCCGCCAGAGAGAAGAACAACGCATGGTCACCCTCTCCCACTGCGAACATGCCGGCCATGATCACGCCGACCGAGATCATCGAGCCCACCAGCAGCGGCTTCTTGTCCACGCGCTGGCCGATGCGCAGCCAGAGCGGGATCGAGGCCAGCGAAGCCACGAAGAAGCACCCGAGCAGGATGGGAAAGGCGCCGGGGTCGCCGAGCACGTACTGCGCGTGATACGCCGCCGCGGTGGTGACGGTGCCGGTCGCGACCTGCTGGAGGAACGACACCGAGAGCAGCCGCCGCGCGTGCGGGTTCGCGAGCACGTCGCGCACGGCGGCGAGCGGCTTCGCGGCGCCGCGGCCGAGGTGCGCCGCAGGCTCGCGCACGAAGAAGCCCGTGAGCAGCAGCAGCACCGCCGTCACCGCGCTCGCGGCCACGGCGAGCCGCAGCGCGCTCGCACGCGGGTCGCTCGCCTCGCCGAGCTGCGCCAGCGCCGCGAAGACCGCGAGCGCCCCCACGCCGAACAGCGCGCGCTTCACGCCGAACACGCGATTGCGCTCGTGGTAGTCGCGCGACAGCTCGGCGCCGAGCGCCTCGTGCGGCATGCGGCAGATCGTGAGGGTGGTGAAGAGCAGCAGCACGGCGCCGCCGCTCCACGCCGCGAGGCCGGCGGGCGAGAGCGCGGCCGGCGGGCTCCACGCCAGCGCGAAGGCGAACGCGAGCGGCACGGCACCCGCGATCATCCACGGCCGGCGCCGGCCGAAGCGCGTGCGCGTGCGGTCGGAGAGGTAGCCGGCCACCGGGTCGGCCACGGCGTCCCACACGCGCGACACGAGCAGGATGCCGCCCATCGTCGCCGCGGGGATCGCGAGCACGTCGGTCGAGAACTTCATGAAGTACGTGCTGATCAGCAGCGTCATGAAGCCGAAGCCGACGCCGGGTGCGGCGTAGGTGAGCAGCGCTCCGAGAGGGAGTCTCATGGCTATCGCCATCCGAGGGGTGAGGTGAGCTGCGCCCAGAAGCGCGGCGGGTTCGGATCCTGCTGGAGCCCGGCGGGTGGGCGTGGAGCGCCGCTCGGATCGAGGAAGGTTCCGAGGAGGCGATCCCACAGCGGCAGCACAGGGGCGTAGTTGTGGAGCGAGAGCTCGTGCTCCCGCGCGTGGTGGACCTGGTGCACCGCCGGCGTCAGCAGCCAGCCGTGGAGCCAGGCTGGGACGCGGAGATCCAGGTTGGCGTGGGCGATCGGACCGAACACCGAGTTTGCGGCCGGATAGGCGAGCAGCGCCTCGGTCGGCGCGCCGAGCAGCGCGAGCGGCGCGAGCACGCAGAGACCTCGAGCCGCCATGTCGAGCGCATGCACGCGGCCGGACTTGAGCACGTGGAGCCGGTCGCCGGCATGATGCACGGCGTGGATCGGCCAGAGCCACGGCACGACGTGGAACGCGCGATGACGCACCGTCTCGAGCCCTTCGGCGAGGAAGATCACCAGCGCCGCCTGCGCGACGAGCGGCCAGTGCGCAGGCCAGAGCGTTCCTCCCACGAGCGCGGCCACGCGCCCGGCGAGCAACGCCACCGCGGCGAGGACGAGGGCGTCGCTGAGCGCCGGCCCGAGCCCCGAGCCGACCACGTTGTGCGCCACGTCGTTTCGCCAGCCGGGATCGGAGCGCAAGGAGCGCTCACGGTCCGCCGGAAGCCAGACTTCGAGCGCGACCAACAGCAGGACCTGCACCGACGGCACGATCAGTACCGACTCCCGCGCGGCGCCCCGCCAGAACGCGAGGCCGTAGGCGAGCGCCGAAGCGACCACGAAGCTCGGCCACAGCCAGCGCCGCATCAGGCCGGGCCTTTGGACGCCGCGACCGGCGACGAGGCAGGCTGCTCCCGGATGCGGGCGGTGCGCATCAGTGTGCCCGCCCGGATGCCATCGGCGTGCCACAGCGCCGCCGGGCCGATGCCGAGCCGCTCGCGCACCTCGGGCACGGGCAGCGGCAGCAGCTCCTCGAAGCATGCGGCGGTGAGGAGCTTCGCCTTCCGGCCGCGGCGATAGGCGCTCCACAGATAACGGGGCCACGCCATGTCCCAGCTCTTCGGGCCCTTCACGACGGCCGCGAGGAGCAGGAGCGGAAAGCTGCGGTTCGGGATCTGCGCCTCGCTGAACGCGATGAGCGCGGACTCGCCGAGCTCGTCGGTGCCGTAGCCGGTGAGCACGTGCCAGAGGTCGTGCATCACGTTGATGCGGTCGTAGAACCACTGGTGCTCGGCATCGGCTTCTTGGCGCTTGCCGGCGCCGCGCTCGCGCGCCTCGAGCAGCCCCGACGGAGCGAAGCCGCGCGCACGCATGAAGCGCAGGTACCAGCGGCCGAGGCTGTCCTCCGGCAGCGAGGCGAGATACGCCTCGTCGGCGAGCGTCTCGACGAGGCACGGGCGACTCGCGAGCAGCCGCCGCCCGTCGGGCTCGGCGGCCAAGCGCCGGAAGTGCCGTTCGCCGTCGTCGCCGCCCACCGCCTCGAAGAACTCGAACACCTTGTCGGTGTCCTCGGGATTTCGAATCAGCTCGCGCAGCAGGCGGAAGGCGCGGCGCGCCTGGAAGCGGCCCGCTGCGGGGGGCGTGACGGACGGGGAGTCGATCGCGGTTGCCATGGGAGTGTCCTCCGATGGCCGCGAGCATCGGCTCGGCGGGCGCCCGAGTCCTGACGGCTTCCTGATGGGTTGCTGATGCTTCGCCGCGCGGAACCCGTGGAACGGACTAGCGTTTTCGCTCGCGCAGGGTCTCGGGGTCGAAGCCGAAGCGCTCTCCCCAGCGCACGCCGAGGGCGGCGGACTCGGCCGCCGCCTCGCGGAGCAGCGCGACGGCACGCGGCTCGTCGCCGGAGCGCCGCGCGCGCGCAGCACCCGTGCGAGCCCCACCCGGCTCGAGAGCTCCGCCCCGCGCGCGCCCACTCCGTGCTCGCACGCGAGCGCCGCCTCGTAGTGCCCGACCGCGGCGTCGTAGCGGCCGAGCACCAGCGCGAGCTCGCCGAGCTCCCCCGAGACGCTGCCCGCGAAGGTGCGCAGCAGGTCGTGGAACGCGAGCAGATGCGCGTAGGGCAGCAAGACGTCGTAGAGCTCGGCCGCGCGCGCGCGATCGTCGAGCTCGAGAATGACGTCGCTCAGGATCGCTGCGGTGAGCAGGAAGTGCTCGTCGTGCTCGATCGACGCGAGGCCGTGCGTCGAGATCTCCTCGAGGATGCGGCGGGCATCGCCGTCGCGGCCCTCGATGCGCGCGATGAGCGCGAGGGCAGCGCGCGAGACGTTCTCGCCTCCCTTCCAGTACCTGGAGATCCTCTCGAGCAGCGCGCCGCTCGCGGGGAGCCCGGTCCGATCGCCGCGCTGGAAGCTCATCCAGAGCGTGTGCGCGTCGTACAGCACCTGCGCGAACGGCACGCGATCCGGCCCCACTCCATCGCCTCGCGGAAGATCCGCTCCGCCGCGTCGAGGTCGCCGGAGCACGCCGCGCGCGCGCCCTCGAAGAAGCGCGCCTGGAACAGCACGAAGCGGTAGCGGAGTGCGTCGGCGAGGCGGACGCACTCCGCGAGCGCGCGATCCGCGCCGGCTGCGTTGCCGCACAGCAGGTGCACGCCGAACAGCGCCTCGTGGCCGGTGAAGACCGTCAGCGGGTCGCCGCTGCGCTCGCCGAGCGACACCATCTCCTCGCCGATGGCGACGCGTTCGGCGACGCGATCGGGGCCGAGACAGGCCCAGTAGCGCGCACCGAGCGCGTCGCGCAGCGCGCCGAGGTCGCCGCTCGCGCGCGCCAGCTCGAGCGCCTCGCCCGAGAGCTGGTCGCGCTGCGCCATCGAGAGCATGTACGGCGCGGTGCCGGTGAGCTTCGAGAGCAGCCGCGAGCGCAGCACCGGGTCGCTGGCGCCGAGCGCGTCGCGCGCCTCTTCGAGCAGCGCCAGCGTGTCGGGCTCGGGCGGCAGGCCCATCTCGCCGAAGCCGCGATAGCCGAGCGCCGCGCGCGCCAGCAGGTCGGCGCGCCCGAGCCCGCGCGCGATGCCGGCCGCGGTGCGGAAGTGCGCACGCGCCGACTCGCGCACGCCGGCGGCGGCATGCTCGGCGCCGGCCGCCGCGAGCAGCTCGAAGCGCCGCTCGGCGTCGTCGGGCGCGGCGATCGCGAGCGCCTCGAGCGCCTGCTCGTAGAGCCGCGCGCTCTCCTCGTAGGCGAGCAGCGCGTGCGCGCGCTCGGCCGCGCGCCGCGCGGCTGCGATCGCCTGCTCGGCGCTACCCCCCGCCGCCGCCTCGAAGAAGTGGTGCGCGAGCTCGGAGAGCGGCGGCTCGTCGCTCGCGGCGAACACCGCCTCGAGCGCCTCGGCGACGCGCCGGTGGAGGCGCACGCGCTGCGGCGCGTTCAGCTCCTCGTAGAGCGTCTGCCGCACCAGCGCGTGGGCGAACGCGTAGTGGCCGACGCGGTCCTCGTGCTCGACCAGCACGCCCGCGGCGAGCGCCTCGCCGAGCAGCTCGAGCAGCTCGTCGCCGGCGGCAGCTCAGCCACGCGCGAGAGCAGTGCGACGTCGAAGTCGCGCCCGAGCACCGCGGCCGGTGCGCAGCAGCTCGTTGCAGGCGGCCGAGAGCGCGTCGAGGCGCCGGCCGATCGCGTCGCGCACGCTCTGCGGCAGCGCGAGCGAGGACGGCGCGCTCGGCGGGCGCGCCGGCCTCGCCGAGCAGCCGCGCGAGCTCGAACACGAAGAACGGATTGCCCTCGGTCATCTCGTGGACGGTGCGCGGCGAGGTCGGCCGACGGCGCGAGGCCCGCCGACCGCCTCGACCAGCGCGGCCACCTCCGCGGGCTCGAGGCCGCGCAGCGCGATGCGCTCGCAGGCCGGCACGCGCGCGAGCGCGCCGAGCAGCTTCGAGAGCGGGTGGTCGCGCCGCACCTCGACGTCGCGGAAGGTCGCGACCACGAGCAGCGCCGCCGAGCGCAGCTCGGGCGCCAGGAACTCGAGGGCGCGCAGCGACGCCTCGTCGGCCCAGTGGAGATCGTCGAGCACGAGCACGAGCGGCCCCTGCTGCGCGCGGCGGCGCAGGAAGCCGGTGAGCGCGTCGAAGAGCCGGAAGCGCGCCTGCTCGCCCGCGAGGCCGAGGCCGGCGGCAGCGCCGGCAGCCGGGCGCGCAGCTCGGGCACGAGCTGCGCCAGCTCGGCCGCGTCGGCGCCGAGCGCAGCGCTCAGCCGTTCGCGGCTCGGACGCTCGCGACGAGCTCGCGCAGCACCTGCACCCACGGCCAGAACGCCGGCGCGCCCTCGCCCTCGAAGCAGCGCCCGACCAGCACCTGCGCGCCGCGCTCGCGCGCCACGCGCGCGAGCTCCTCGGCCGTGCGCGTCTTGCCGATGCCGGGCTCGCCGGCGAGCAGCACGAGCCGGCCGCGGCCGGCGAGCGCGACGTCGAGCGCGCGCTCGAGGCGCTCGAGCGTGCGCGTCGCGACCGACGAACACCGAGGCGGGCGCCGACGGGCGCCGCGGCCGGCGTCGCCGCGCCGCCTCGCGCACCTCCGCCACGAAGCGATAGCCGCGGCCGTGGACGGTCTCGATCACGCGCGCCTTCGAGCGCGTGTCGCCGACCGCGCGGCGCGCCGCGGCGATGCGCGCGGCAGCACCGACTCCGAGAGCGCCTCGCCCGGCCAGAGCGCGTCGAGCAGCTCCGCCTTGGTGACGACGCGGTCGCGGTGCTCGAGCAGGTGCACGAGCACGTCGAAGACCTTCGGCTCGAGCTTGATCGACGCGGCCGCGGCGGCGCAGCTGGTACAGCTCGCGGTCGAGCTCGCAGTCGGCGAAGGCGAACACCACGGCGGCAGAGTAACGCCTCGCTCTCCTACGACTCCCTCCCGAGCAGCGTGAGGTGGATGGTGGCGTGCGGCGGCTCGAGGCCGAGCAGGTCGTCGAGCGCGTCGTCGAAGAAGCCGGCCAGGTTGCGCGCCGCGAGGCCGAGCGACTCCGCGGCGAGGTAGACGCGCTCTGCCGCCGCGCCTGCTTCGAGCAGCTGGTCGCGATAGCTGCGCTCGCCCTCCGTCGCGGCACGGGCGAGGTCCGCGACGAAGGCGAAGGCCGCGGCGGCGGTTCCCGCCCGCTCCTGAAACAAGCAGGCGCGGATCATGCGCCGCTCGAGCGAGCCCTCCCGGAGCGGCGCGAGAACGCGCGTGCCGGGCGCGACCGCGTAGAGGCCGGGCGCGAGCCCCTCGACCCGATGGACCACCAGGCGCAGGTCGAGACTCGGGCTGCGCGCCATCTCGAGCGCGAAGCCCAGCTCGTCCTGCGTGATCGCTGCGTCGCGGAAGGCGGGCGCCGAGCGGCGCTGGGAGATGGCGCGAGCGAGGGGCAGCGTGGGCGACGGGAGCTGCTTCCCCGACTCCGGCACCTCCACGCGCGCGCGGGCGCCGGCTCCCCCGCAGCGCCCGGCTCGAGCTTCGTCGCCTCGTGATAGCGCTCGACCGCGGAGAGGGAGCGCTCGGCACGCCCCTTCTCGACCAACGCGCGGCCCGGCGCTGCACCGCGCGCTGCCGAAGCGAAGCCCACCGCGTGCAGGGCACAGACCGCCTCCTCGCGGCCGTCGAGACCGAGCAGCGCGTTCAGCGCATCGTCGCGGAAGCGCAGAGGGCTCGCGTGGCCGAGGCCGGCGGCTGCCGACGCGAGCCGCAGGTTCTCCCCGATGTGGCCGCTGTCGATCAGCGCGTAGCGATAGCCGCGCTGGCTGTAGCGCCACGCGTAACGCTCGAAGACGTTGCTCAGCAGCACCGCACAGGCCGCACTGGAGGCTTCCTCGGGTACGGCGCCGCTCCCGATCGACACCAGCGCGTGTTCGGCGACCGCGTAGGAGTACACGCCGGGCGCGAGCCCGTCGACGCGCTCCGCCACCACGTAGACCTCGCCGGCGTAGAGCGCGCCGGCCGAGGGCGCCGCGCGGCGGTAGTCGGGCGGCTCGCTGCCCGGGATGACCCCCGTGACCCCGTTCGCGAGCTGCAACAGCGAGGCGAGCGTGGCGAGCGAGATCGGTTCGCCCGAGAAGCCGGTTGCCGGCGTGTATCCACGCACCGCGTCGGCGAGCGAGAGGCTCAAGGACGGGATGCCGGCGGGCAGCTTCTGACGCGGCGCGCCCGGGTACGGCTTGTACGGGAGTGGACGCTCCGTGAGGAGCGAGCCGAGGGCACTCGGGCCGTGCCACGTGTTGCGCGTGGCGCGGTGCACGTCGAGCGCCGTCGGGCCGGGCGCGGTCGCGGCGCGCGCGGGCCGTGCGATCGCGCTCGCGAGCGCGAGCTGGAGGAAGCCGCGGCGGTCCAGCCTCGGCACCACCGGCGGGCGCCTACACCGCCTCACCGGCCGCGCGCGCCCGCTCGAAGCGGCTCGCCTCCTCGGCAGGCAGGAAGCGCGAGGCCAGCCACAGCGCGACGGCGCTCACCGCGAACATGGCGAGCCCGAAGCTCATCGCGTCGCGCAGCGCGATGCCGGGGTCGGCGCCGCCGCGGGCGAAGACGTCGGAGAGCTTGCCCATCGTGTAGGGCCCGAGCGCGAGGCCGATGAAGGTGATGACCAGGAGATAGAACGCGGACGCCACGGCGCGCAGGCGCGGCAGCACCAGCTCGTTCACCGCGGAGGCGCCGGCGCCGAGCCAGAGCGGCGAGACGAGCGAGAACACGAAGTTGAGCACGTAGGCCAGCGCCAGGCTCTCGGTGTGGAGCATCCAGAGCCCGCTCGGCACCGAGAGCAACGCGGTGAGCCCGCCGACCCAGAGCCGGCCGTTGGGCGAGCGCGCCTTCCAGCGATCCGAGAGCGCGCCGCCGAGCGAGACGCCGAGCCAGCCGCCCACCGCAGCGGAGAGCCCGACCACGGTCCCGACCTGATGGACCGAGACGCCGTGCACGCGCACGAAGAAGGACGGGCCCCAGAAGCCGGCGCCGTACGTCACGAACGCGATCGACGCGAAGCCCACCGAGAGCAGCAGCAGCGCGCGGCTCCGGAAGATCAGCGCGAACGCGGTCGCGTCGCGGCTCGCGAGCCCCTGCGCCCAGGCGCACGCGCTGTAGCTGCCGACGCCGAGCGCGACCCACTGCGCCGTGCTGCCCGTGAGCCGGATCATGCCGTACGCGCCGAGCGCGATGACGCCCGCGGCCGCGAGGTTCGCCAGCACCGCGCCCGCACCGCCCGCGCGCCCCAGCGAGAACAGCGTGAACGGCGGCAGCATCGCGAACAGCTCGCGCCCGAGCTCGCGGAAGGGATGCGGGTGCGGCGCCGGCTCGGGGAGCCCCTCGCTCTGGCCGCGGGGCGGCTCGCGGAGGCTTCGCACCCAGAGCGCGAGCGCGAGGCCCGGCAGGCCCACCGCGAAGAACGCCACCTGCCAGCCGCGGAGATCGAAGGGCGCGCCGCCGTCCGGGTAGAGCGCCTCCCAGCCGTCCACGATCCAGCCGCCGAGGAAGATGCCGATGCCCGCGCCGATGTAGATGCCGCTCGAGTAGATCGCGAGCGCGAAGCCGCGTACGCGCGGCGAGAACCAGTCGCCGAGCAGCGAGAACGCGGCGGGCGAGGCGCTCGCCTCGCCGATCCCGACGCCGATGCGGTACGCGGCCAGGCTGGCGAAGCCCCGCGCCGTGCCCGAGAGCGCCGTCATGCCGCTCCAGACCGCGAGGCCGAGCGCGATCACGCTGCGCCGCGTCCAGACGTCCGCGAGCCGACCCAGGGGGATCCCGAACACCGCGTAGAACACCGCGAAGGCGGTGCCGTAGAGGAAGCTCATGTCGGCGTCCGAGATGCCGAGCTCGGGCTGGATCCTGGGCGCGAGGATCGAGAGGATCTGCCGGTCGACGAAGTTGAAGACGTAGACCAGCGTGAGGATCGCGAGAACGTAACGTGCGTAGGGGCCGCCGACGGCAGCGGGAGCGATCGGACGGTCCGCCACGGGCGGTCTTATACCACGCGCCCGCCCGCGGGTGTCGCGCGCCCTTGTCGGTCCCCCGGGAGTTGTCACGCTCCCGCGCCGGAGTGGATAGGATGGGGGTTTCGGAGGTTCGACCGGCCTGATGTGGGACGACCTGCTCGACCCCCGGACCCTCCTCGTCTTCGCCCTGGTCGTGGCGGCGCTCGGCGTCGCGCGCTGGCAGTGGAGCCACCTCCACGGCCGCTTCTTCACGGTCGAGGAAGGCCAGCTGTTCCGCTCCGGGGCGCTGCGCCCCGACCGCCTGAAGCGGAAGGTGCAGCGGTACGGGATCCGCGCCGTCATCGACCTCCGCTCCGCGCGCCCCGAGGTGGATCGCGAGCGGGAGGCGCTCGCCGAGATCGGCGTCAAGCATTTCCACCTGCCGTCGAAGCAGGTGCCGCGGGCCGAGACCGTCGACGCGGTGCTCGCCCTGCTCGATCAGCCGGAGAACCGCCCCGCGCTGGTCCACTGCAATCACGGCGTCCGGCGCGCCGCCCAGTTCGAGGCGATCTGCCGCATGGAGTACCAGCGCTGGCCGAACGAGCGTGCGCTGTCCGTGTTGCGACGGCGCTCGGCGTTCCTAGGCTTCCGCCCCGGCTCGCGGAGCAGCCGCTTCCTCCAGGCGTACGTGCCGCGCCGGGAGCGTCAGCCCGCCGCCGAATCGCGCTAGCTCGCGGAGGAGCGAAGGTGTCTCGTTCGGTCCGTTTCCTCGGCTGGAACGTCGTGCTCCTGGTGTTGGTGTTCACCGGGATGCGGCTCGCGTTCTGGACGATCTTCGAGAACCCGGCCGATTCGCCGGAGAGCCTCACGCTCGCCGAGGCCTTCTACCTCGGGCTCAAGTTCGACCTGCGGCTGGCGCTCCTCATCAACCTGCCCTTCGCGCTGCTCGCGCTGCTGCCGCCGCTGAGCCCGTTCCGGACGAACCTCGGCCGGAAGGTCTGGCTCACCTACTTCGGCGTCACCAGCTTCTTGCTCCTGTTCTCCTACGGGGTGGACTTCGGCCACTACGGCTACCTCGAGGCGCGCGTCGACGGCTCGGTGCTCCGCTACCTGCTGAACCCGTACGAGAGCGCCGGCGTGGTCTGGGGCAGCTACCCGGTGATCCGCGGGCTCGCGGCGATCGGCCTCGCCGTCACGGCCTACGTGCTGCTGCTGCGCCGGCTGTTCACGCGCGAGGTGGCGCCTGCGCCCGCGCGGCCCCTCGCCGCGCGCATCGCCTTCGGCACGGTGGTCGTCCTCCTCTATGCCCTCGGCATCTACGGCAAGCTGTCGTACTACCCGCTGCGCTGGAGCGACGCCTACTTCACCACGCACTCCTTCGCCTCCGCGCTCTCGCTCAATCCGGTGCTCTACTTCTACGAGACTCTCGACAACCGCGAGGTCGAGTACGACGAAGCGGTCGTGCGCGAGCACTACCCCGCCGTCGCGAAGTACCTCGGCGTCGAGCATCCGGATGCGGACGCGCTCGACTTCACCCGCGTCGTCGGCAGGCAGTCGGCCGGGAAGAAGCCGCTCAACGTCGTCATCGTGCTGCTCGAGTCGTTCGCGTACTACAAGACCGGCCTGTCCGGCAATCCGATGGACGCCACGCCGAACTTCGACGCGCTCGCGAACGGCGGCGTGCTGTTCCGCCACTTCTACACGCCCCACTCGGGCACGGCGCGCGCGGTGTTCGCGTCGGTGACGGGGCTGCCGGACATCGACCGCTCGAGCCACTCGACCCGTAACCCGCTGCTCGCGCGCCAGAACACGCTGCTCAACGCCTTCGACGGCTGGGACCGCTTCTATTTCCTCGGCGGCAGCGCGAACTGGGGCAACATCCGCGCGCTGCTCTCGCACAACATCGACGGGCTCCAGATCTACGAGGAAGGCAGCTACACCTCACCGCGCGTGGACGTCTGGGGGATCAGCGACCTCAGCCTGTTCCTCGAAGCGAACAAGGTGCTCGCGCAGCCGCGCACGCGGCCGTTCCTCGCGATCATCCAGACCGCGGGCAATCACAAGCCGCACACCATCCCCGACGACAACCACGGCTTCGTGCGCAGCACCGCCTCGCCGGACGAAGCGAAGCGCTTCGGCTTCGACACGCTGAAGGAGCTCGACTCGATGCGGTTCATCGACCACAGCATCGGTGAGTTCATGCGCGTCGCACGGCAGGAGAAGTACTTCGACGACACCGTCTTCGTGTTCTACGGAGACCACGGCTCGCCCGCCTCGGCCGAGCATCGGCCGCTCGCGGAGCGCCAGCTCTCGCTGCCGCGCTACCACGTCCCGCTCGTCTTCTACTCGCCGAAGCACCTCACGCCGCGCGTGATCGACGAGGTCGGGAGCCAGCTCGACGTGCTGCCCACGGTCGTCGACATCGCGGGCGCGACCGGCGTGAACTCGACGCTCGGGCGCGACCTCTTCGACCCCGCCTTCGCCGGCCGCCGCTACGCGTTCACGGTGGAGCGGATCGAGAAGAACCCGGTGGTCGGGCTCGTCACGAACGACTTCTACTTCCAGGCCGCGGCCAACGGCGGCGAGAAGCTGCTCCACCGCCTCGACTCGCCGACGCCGCGCGAGGACGTGGGCGCGGAGAATCCCGCCGCGGCGGCGCAGCTCGACGATCTGGCGCTCGGCCTCTACCAGACGGCGCGCTGGATGCGCTACCACAACTCGCCCGAAGACGTCGCCGCGCAGCGCGCGCACACGGCGCCCACCGTCGCCGCCGGGCCGCCGGCCGACTAGCGCAGCTTCGACGTCACGAAGCGGTAGGCGACGAGCGCCGCGAAGAAGACGCCGATCAGCAGGGCTCCGCGCCAGGTGGCGCGATCGATGATCGCTTCCGCCGCGGTGGGATCGAGACCGTTCAGCTCCGTGATCAGCGAGCGGATCTCACGGGTCGCGTCCTCGATGCGCGTGGCCGTCGTCTCGTACTCGCGGATGTCGAAGGGGCGGCCGTCGCTCTTCTCGCCGCCCGCTCGCATCTGCGTGAGCAGCGTCGTCCACTGCGCGCTCGCCTCGCCCACGCGATCCGCCACGTGCGTGAGCGGCTCCGCCAGGCTCTCGGCGCGCGCGAGCGTCGCATCGAGCTCCGTGATCGTGGCGCGCGCCTCGTCGAGCCGGCCCGAGAGCTCCGCGCCGAAGTCCTCCGGCAGCGTCTCGGCCACCGCCGAGATGCGATCGGCGCTGGTCGAGAACGACTCCGCCGCCGCGAGCACCCGCTCCGTCGTCTCGAGATCCTCCGCGTCATAGAGCAGCAGCTCGAGCTCGAAGCGCGTCAGGTGCGGCAGGTCGTTCACCGTCTCCGTGAACTCCTGCGCGGTCTCGTTGAAGTCGTGGATCGCCTGGGCGGTGTCGCTCACGCCGGAGAGCGCGCGGAAGGGGACCATGGGCAGGTCGAAGATCCAGCCGAAGCTCATGCGCACGCCCGGATCGGAGAAGCCCTCCACCAGCGAATCGACGCCGAACACGCCGCTGATCGGATGCTTCTCGACCAGGGAGTCCACCTGCTGCTGGAGCTGCGCGAGCTGCTTCTCGCTCAGGAACTCCCGGCCGAGATCGAGCACGTCCTGCTCGAGCTTGCCGGCGGTGGTCACGGCGATCGGCTGCTGCTCACCGAACAGCGCGCGGCCGTCGCCGCTCGCGAAGTAGTGCTGCTGGGCGCCGGCCAGGGCGAGCGAGGCCACGTAGGCCTCCTGCGCGTCGCGCCCGAAGGCCGCCTGCCGCGCCAGCGGGACCATGCGGAGCTGCCAGAGCAGCGTATTGCGCCGCGTCTCGCGTTGCTTCGACTCGGTGCGGATGCGATCGCAGGAGGAGGTGACCAGGGAGGAGAAGCTCACGGACCAGGTCGAGAGCGCGTTGCGCAGCTCCGCCTCCGTGGTGGCGCCTGACTGGCTGCCGATGAAGGGAATGCGCTGCATCACGTTGGCGCAGCCGGTGAGGCTCGTGACGAGCGCGAGCAGGAGACCGGCGGCGCGGGGCGCTTGCATCGCGCAGAGCGTGGCTGGCTCCGCCCCGGACGGCAAGGTGGCTATCGTGCCTCGGCATGTCCGAGCGCTACCAGAGCGTCTTCCGGCCCGGCCTGTTCGACGGCAAGACCATCCTGGTGACCGGCGGCGGCACGGGTCTCGGCCGCTGCACCGCGCACGAGCTGGCCGCGCTCGGCGCGCACGTGGTGATCGCGGGACGGCGCCGCGAGCTGCTCGAGCGCACCGCCGCCGAGATCGCCGAGGCCGGCGGGCGCTGCGAGACGGCCGTGCTCAACATCCGCGACGAGCAGGCCGTGGAGGAGGTCGTCGGCGGCCTCGCCGCGCGCCACGGCCGCATCGACGGGCTCGTGAACAACGCGGGCGGCCAGTTCGTGCAGCCCGCGGCGGAGATGTCGCCCAACGGCTGGCGCACGGTGATCGACCTCAACCTGAACGGCACCTTCCTGATGTCGCGCGCCGTCTACCGCCACAGCATGCAGCAGCACGGCGGCGCGATCGTGAACATGCTGGCGGACATCTGGACCGGCTTCCCGGGCATGGCCCACATGGCGGCCGCGCGCGCGGGCATCGGCAATCTCACGATCACGCTCTCGATGGAGTGGGCCGCGTCCGACGTGCGCGTGAACTGCGTGGCGCCCGGCACGATCCTGTCGAGCGGGATGCTGCACTACCCGCGCGAGATCCAGGAGCGCATCGTCGAGGAGATGGTGAAGTCCACGCCGGCGCGGCTCGGCACCGAGAGCGAGGTGTCGGCGGCGATCGTGTTCCTGCTCTCGCCGGCCGCGGCCTTCGTCACCGGCGTGACGCTCGAGGTGGACGGCGGCCAGCAGTTCCAGAAGGGTCGCCTGCTGCCGATCGGACACCACCGCGGCCTCGCGCGCTTCGACGGCTTCCACCTGAAGCCCGACTTCTCGGGCACGCCCTTCGCCCCCGACGAAGCGGACTGACGATGGCGACGCTGGTCGGACCGGCTCGCACGTCCCGTGCGCCGCTTCCTCGCGGTCCAGGCCGCGAGCAGCATCCTGCTCCTCGCGGCCACGCTCGTGGCGCTCGCGGCCGCGAACTCGCCCTGGCGCGAGGGCTGGGCGCACTTCTGGCACCAGCGCATCGCGATCGAGGTCGGCAGCTTCACGCTCGGCCTCTCGCTCGCGCACTGGGTGAACGATGCGCTGATGGCGATCTTCTTCTTCGTCGTCGGCCTCGAGATCAAGCGCGAGATGACGATCGGCGAGCTCGCGTCGCGAGAGCGCGCCATGCTGCCCGTGTTCGGCGCGCTCGGCGGCATGGTGGCGCCGGCCCTGATCTACCTGCTCTTCCAGCCGGGCGGCGACGCCGCGGCGGGCTGGGGCATCCCGATGGCGACCGACATCGCCTTCGCCGTGGCCGCGCTCGCAATCCTCGGCCCCCGCGTCTCGCCCGGCCTGAAGATCTTCCTGCTGGCGCTCGCGATCGTGGACGACCTCGGCGCGGTCACCGTGATCGCGCTCTTCTACACGGACGAGATCCGCGTCTCGGCGCTGCTCGCGGCCGGCGTCGGGCTCGGCCTCGTCTACGCGACGCGTCGCGCCGGCGTGCGCGCGTATGCGCCGTACTTCGTGGTGGGTACGGGTGTATGGCTCGCGACGCTCGGCTCCGGCGTGCACGCCACCGTCGCGGGCGTGTTGCTCGGTCTGCTGACGCCGGTACATGCAGTCGGTGAACGCCGGACGCTGATCGAGCGCGTGCGCGAACGCGCCGGCGAGGCGCTCGGCCGGATCGGAAGCGGCGGATCGCAAGCGGAGGTGCCCGACCTGCTGCTGCAGGAGGTGCGTGATCTCTCGCGTACCGCGCAGTCCCCGCTCGAGTACCTGACGCACCGGCTGCACCCGTGGGTGGCCTTCGTGGTGATGCCCGTCTTCGCGCTCGCCAACGCGGGCGTAACGCTCGACGCCGCGCACCGTCGGAGACCCCACCGGGCTGCGCGTGGCGCTGGCCGTGGTGCTCGGCCTGCTGATCGGCAAGCCGCTCGGCATCGCGACGTTCGCGCTCCTCGCAGCGCGCCTCGGCCTCGCGCGGCTGCCCGACGGCGTCGGCGCGGGAGCGCTGCTTCGGCGTGGGGCTGCTCGGGGGCATCGGCTTCACGATGGCCCTGTTCATCACCGCGCTCGCCTTCCGCGACGGCCCGCTCGCCTCGGCAGCGAAGCTGGGCGTACTCGTCGCGTCGGTGCTCGCCTGCCTCGGCGGAGTCGCATTGCTCGCGCGGACGCTACCTGCGGCGGGCTCGAGTGGGGACGTTCGTTGACTCGTTGACCCGTCAGTCAACGAGTCGACGAACGTCCCGGCCTGGCAGGCGCTACGGCGCGTCCGCTGAGGCGCCCGGGCGGCCCCAGAGCTCGGCGTGCTCCTCGTCCTCGAGCTCCCAGATGCGGCGGTGCAGCTCGGCGGCGAACTCGGGGTCGGAGAGCAGCACGCGGCGTTCCGCGCCGGAGAGCGCGCTCGGCCCGCCGGTGAGCGCGCGGTCCAGCCAGCTGCGCCGCTGCCGCTCGATCGAGGGGCGCAGGTGACGCTCGCCGCGCTGCAGCGTGCAGTGCAGCGCGTTCACGTAGGGATCGACGGCCGCGCGCACGAAGCCGTCCCGCTCCTGCGGAGGGCGCCAGTCGCGCGCGGCGTTCATCTCCACTGCGGCGACGTAGAGATCGCGCAGCTCGCGGGCGGGGGCCGTCTCCTCGGGCGTGAGGAAGAGCCCGCGGCGGCGCGCGATCTCGCCGAAGCGCACGCGGCTGGTGAAGACCGAGAGCGGCACCGAGAGCACGAGCGCCACGAGCACGGGCGTGAGCCAGAAGAAGTAGGCGGGCGCGATCCACAGCACGGCCGAGCCCCACGCGCCCGCCACGAGCGCATCGCGCCCGTGATGGCGGAGCGCGTCGCGCCAGGGCGTCTCGCGATCTTCGCGGCGCTGCGAGATCCAGGGCACCTCGCGCCCCATCAGATTGAGCAGCACGAAGCGGCTGTGGAAGGCCATGCGGATGGGCGCGAGCAGCGTCGAGAGCACGCTCTCGAACACCACGCTCACGAGCAGCCGGGCGGCGCCGCCGTACTGCTTCGCTTCGCCGCGGCCGAGCGCGAACGCCACCGACAGGATCTTCGGCATGAACAGCAGGATCAGCGTCACGACGACGAGGCCGGCCACCCAATCGGGCCGGAACACCGGCCACTGCGGGAACAGGCCCGGACCCGAGAAGTAGTCGATGCTCCCGCGCGCGAGCGCGACGGCCTCCCACGTCGAGAGCACGAGGAACAGCAGCCAGATCAGCGCCGAGACGTACGAGAGCGCGCCCTGCAGGAACACCGCGCGGTGCGCGGCGAAGAAGCCTTCGCGGAACAGGAGGCGCAGGTGCTGGAGGTTGCCCTGGCACCAGCGGCGGTCGCGCTGCATCTCCTCGAGCAGCGTGGCGGGAGTCTCCTCCCACGAGCCCGGCAGGTCGTGTGCCAGCCAGAGCGTGTGGCCCGCGCGCGCGAGCAACGCCGCCTCGACGAAGTCGTGCGAGAGGATGTCGCCGCCGAGCGGCGGCTTGCCCGGCAGCCGCGCGAGCCCGCAGTGCTCCATGAAGGGCGCCACGCGCAGGATCGCGTTGTGGCCCCAGTACGGCGCGTCGCCCAGCTGCCAGTAGTGCAGGCCCGCTGCGAAGATCGGCGTATAGAGCGTGCCGGCGAACTGCTGCACGCGGCCGAACAACGAACGGCGCCCGAACGAACGCGGCACGGTCTGGATCACGGCCACGTCGGGGCGCCGCTCCATGATCGTCACCATCCGCACCAGCGCCGAGCCCGACATCACGGAGTCGGCATCGAAGACGACCATGTAGCGATAGCGGCGGCCCCAGCGCCGGCAGAAGTCTGCGACGTTGCCCGCCTTCTTCGCGGTGCGCACCTTGCGGCGCCGGTAGAAGATGCGGCCCCAGCCGTTCACCTCGCGGCACCAGTCGGCCCAGGCCACCTCCTCTTCGACCACGGTCGAGGCCTCGCGGCTGTCCGAGAGCACGAAGAAGTCGAAGTGCTGGAGCGCGTCGACGCGCTCGAGCGAGCGGTAGAGCGCGCGCAGCCCCGCGAACACGCGCTCCACCGGCTCTTCGCAGATGGGCATGAGGACGGCGGTGCGCGCCTCGGAGGTGAGCGGGCCGGCGCCCTCGGCCTCGCGCGCGATGTCGAAGCGATCGCCGCGGATCAGCACGAGGCAGCCGGCGATCGCGGTCCAGAAGCCGATCGAGATCCAGCCGAACAGCGCGCCGAACACGAGCGCGATCGCGAGCTCGAGCCCGGTGCGGC
This sequence comes from uncultured delta proteobacterium, assembly GCA_963716895.1. Taxonomy (GTDB): domain Bacteria; phylum Myxococcota_A; class UBA9160; order UBA9160; family UBA6930; genus JBFIYM01. Next base: position 50,610 of record CAVQUJ010000005.1, on the reverse strand, counting down.
CCTGCTGCGGCAACACGCTCGCCATGTAGCTGCTCGCCACGGCCGAGGGCACGAGCACGAGCGCCGCCAGCGCGAAGTGCCGCCGGCGCGCGGCGCGCACCCAGGCGAGGCTCCGGCGCCAGCGCCGCAAGGCCTTCGCGTCGGGGGCGCCCGCGCGCGGGATCATGTGTCCGCGCAGCAGGTCGGGCGCATCGCGCAGGCCGTCGGGCAACGCGGGCAGCCGGCCCTTCACGGTGCCGGCGCCCGTGAGCATGCGCGCGAGGCGCCAGCGCAGGAAGCCGGCCGTCTCGCCGCCCGGCGGCACGCCCTGCTCCGCGACGAGCAGACGCCGCAGCCGCGCCAGCGTCGAAGCGATCGCGCCGGCGCCGGGCTCCCAGTGCGGATCCGACGCCGCGCCGGCCACCGCCTGCCAGGCATAGTCCGCCGTCTCGCCGGGCGCGACCTCGAGCGCTGCGAGGTAGGCGCTCGCGCGATCGTGCGCCTCGCGCCAGTCGTGGAGGAGCCGCTCCGGCGGAAGCGGCGCCGTCTCGCTTCGCACCGCCTGCTCCGTCCGGGCCGGCTCCGTCACGGCTCGAGCGTGTCCACCCACGTCTCGGTCAGCGTCTGCTCGCCGCGCCGCAGGAACGCGCGCAGGTCCACCGGCGCGCCACCGCGCGGCCGCACCTGGAACACGAGCCGCCAGCCTCCCGTCACGGGGTTCTTCTGCACCTGTTGCTCGATGATCTCGGCGTCGCCGTCGGACGAGCGCGAGGTCACCACGCCCTGGAGCACGATCTCCTCCGAGATCGTCGAGAGACCGGGCCCCTCGAAGTCGACGACGTAGCGCCACGCGTCGTCGTGGGTGCCGCGATCGCGGCGCGTCGCCACCGCGCGGCCACCGGGCGGCAGCGTCGTGTCGTCGCTGTAGAAGCGCAGCTCGTATCCGAACTGCACGGGCTCGACGGAGCCCTCCGGCCGCGTCGGCACCCAGTAGGCCACGATGTTGTCGTGGCGCTCCGAGTCCGTCGGGATCTCCACCAGCTCGACGTGGCCCGGCCCCCACTCTCCCTTCGGCGCCACCCACGCGCTCGGGCGCTGCTCCTGGTGCGTCTCGAGATCCTGGAAGTGGTCGAAGCTGCGGTCGCGCTGCAGCAGGCCGAAGCCTACCGGGCTCGGCGAGGAGAAGGAGGAGATGCGCAGGCGCTTGGGATCGTGGAGCGGACGCCAGATCCACTCGCCGCTGCGGTCGGCGATCAGGAGCCCGTCGGAGTCGTGCACTTCGGGCCGGTAGTCGGGGCCGTGCGCGTCGCCTTCGCCGAAGAAGAACATGCTGGTGAGCGGGCCCAGGCCGACCTTCGCGACCGGGCGGCGGAAGAAGACGCGCGCATCGATGTCCAGCACGGTCTGCACGCCGGGCCGGATCGCGAAGCGATAGGCGCCGGTCACGCGCGGGCTGTCGAGCAACGCGTAGACCACGAGCTGCTTCGCGCTCGGGCGCGGGCGCTCGAGCCAGAACTCGCGGAAGAACGGGAACTCCTCGCCGGTCGGCAGCGCCGTGTCGATGCCGAGGCCGCGCGCCGAGAGGCCGTACACGTGGCCCTTGCCGAGCGCGCGGAAGTAGCTCGCGCCGAGGAACACGATCAGCTCGTCCTTGTAGTCACGTTGGTTGAGCGGGTAGTGCAGCCGGAAGCCGGCGAAGCCGAGATTCTGCGGCACACGGCTCGCGAACTCGTTGCGGCCGTAGTCGAACTGGTCCGGCGAGAACGGCACCTCGTGGACGCCCTTCGCGTCGATCTCGTGCACTCGCACCACGCGGTCGTAGTAGAGGCCGGGGTGGAAGAACTGCGCCTCGAACGGGAGCTTGTCGTCCCGCCAGAGCGCGCGGTCGGTGCGGAAGCGGATGTCGCGCCACTGGTCGTAGCCGATCTCGAGCAGCCAGCTCGGCACCTCACCACGTGGATCGCGGAAGGACTCGCCGGCCATCGTGCGCGCCTTCTCGGCGACGTCGTCGAGGCCGAAGGCGTTCGCAGGCGCTGCGCCCCGCAGCGCGGCGAGCAGCAGCGAGAGCGTCACGGCTCGCAGCAAGAGAGGACGGGGCGGCATATCGGGCGAATCAAGGTAGCGAGCCGGCCCTGCCGCCACAGGGGCGAGCGTCACGCTTTCGCCCAAGGGCGATCTGCTATCGCCCGGCGCCGATCTGCTATCGAGCCGGCGTGTCGAAACGGGACCGCAGTCACGCCGAGCGCGTCGCCCGGATGCGCGCAGCCGCCGCCGTGGCGGAAGGCCCCTGGGCCGCCAAGCGCGAGCTCGCCGCAGCCTTGCGCGGCTTGCTGGCGCACCTGCCGGCCAGCGCCGTCGCGGACGAGGAGCTCGCGCGGCTGCTCCCCGTTGCTGCGGGCCGCCGGCGAGCGCGTCGCGGCGGCGGGGCGCGCGCCCGCCTCGGACCGCCCCGTCTCTCTGTACGCCGGCATGGAGAACTTCCAGGACACCGGGCCGATCGTCGGGCTGTCGAACCCGATCGCGCCGCCGCTCGAGGCCCACGTGGACGCGGAGGCCGGCGTGGTGCGTGCGCGCGCCCGTTTTTCGGCGGCCTACGAGGGCGCACCGGGGCTCTTGCACGGCGGCATCCTCGCGGCCGCCTTCGACGAGCTGCTCGGCCTCGCCACCGTCTTCTCCGGCGGGGCCGGCATGACGCGCGACCTCCACGTCCGCTACCTGCGGCCGACGCCGATCGGCGTGGAGCTGTCGTTCACCGGCCGGCTCGACCGGGCCGAGGGCCGCCGGCTGTTCGTCTCGGCCGAGGTCGAGACGAGCGGCGTTCGCACCGCCGAGGCGAGCGGCGTGTTCATCGCCGTGGGCGGCGAGAAATTCGAGCAGTTCGCCCGCGCGCGACGCGAGAAAGAAGGCCCGTAGGGGGCCGGCGTGTGCTCGAATGGGGGTGGAGGATCCGCCATGCCCGAGCTTCACGTTCCGATCACCGGCCTCTGGGCCGCGCTGCAGGTGTTCGTCGCGATCGTGCTGATCGTGCCGATCGGCCGCCTGCGCGGGAAGTACGACGTGTCGATCCACGCGGCCGGACACCCCGACCTCGACGTCGCGATCCGCCGGCACGCGAACTGGGCGGAACACGTGCCCTTCGCGCTGCTGCTGATCGCGCTGCTCGAGCTGAACGGCGGCTCAGCGGGCCTGCTGCACGGCCTCGGAGGTGGTCTGTTCGCGTGCCGGATCGCACACCCGCTCGGGTTGAAGGCCGAGACGATGCGTTCGCCCCTCCGCGGCATCGGCGCGCTCGGCACCCTGCTGGTCACGCTGATCGCGGCGATCGCGCTGCTGCTGAAGGCGTTCTAGCCGAGCCGTCTAGGCGGCGTGGAGGGCGCGGACGGCGTCGAGCGTGTCCGCGTCGGCAGCGTGTTTGTCGGTCCGGTAGCGCCGCACGCGCGCGAAGCGCAGCGCCATGCCGGCGGGATAGTGCGGGCTGGTCTGTACGCCCGAGAGCGCGATTTCGACGACGAGCTCGGGCCGCACGTACACGGTGGACTCGTCGCGCCCGATCTCGCGCGCCAGCAGCTCGCGCGTCTGCCACTCGAGCAGCGCGTCGGTGAGCCCCTTGAAGGTCTTGCCGAGCATCGCGAAGGCACCGCTCGCCGGGTCGCGCGCGCCGAGATGCAGATTCGAAAGCCAGCCCTGCCTGCGGCCGCTGCCCCACTCGGCCGCGAGCACGACGAGGTCGAGCGTGTGCGCGACCTTGATCTTCCGCCACGCGCCGCCGCGTCCGCCCGCGTCGTACGGGGCGACGAGCGACTTGGCCATCACCCCCTCGTGGCCGGCGGCGAGAGTGGCATCGAGGAACGCCTCGGCTGCCACTGCGTCCGCGGTCACGAGACGGGGCACTCGCAGCGCCTCGGGGACGGCGCTCGCGAGCGCCGCGTGTCGGTCTCGAGTGGGTCGCGCGATCAGATCGTCGCCTTCGAGATGCAGGCAATCGAAGAACAGCACCGAGAGCGGAAGCTCCCGGCGCAGGCGGGCCACGTCGAGGCGGCGGCCGAAGCGGCGCATCGTCAGCTGAAACGGCTCGGGCCTGCCGTCCACCCGAAGCGCGATCGCCTCCCCGTCGAGGACGAGGCTCCGAGCCGGCAAGCTGCGCGCCGCTTCGATCAGCTCGGGGAGGGCGTCGCCGACTTCGTTCAGTCGCCGCGTGAACACGCGCACGTCGTCGCCGCTCTTGTGCACCTGCACGCGCGCGCCATCGAGCTTCCATTCGAGCGCGGCCTCGCCGAGCTCGGCGAGCGCGGCGGCCGCGTCGTCCGCGGGCTGCGCCAGCATGGGGAGGAGCGGCCGAAACAGCTCGAGCCGAAAGCGGGCGAGAGCCGCCGGCCCCTCCGTCAGGGCGGAGTGCGCCACGCGGCCGAGGTCGCCGCCCACGGCGAGCGCGCGGCGCACGGCGTCCCCGGAAGCACCGGAGGCGTGCGCCAGCGCCTCTGCAACGAGACCCAGCGCGGCGCCCTGGCGCAGTCCGCCAGCGATCAGCGCTGCGAGGAAACGCTGCTCCTCGGCAGTCGCCCGCGCGAAGAGGGCGGCGAGCCGCGTGGCGCGCTCGCGGGACGATCCCCGGCCGCCGACGGCGCCGAGCTCGGCGAACGCCCGGGCCAGCTCGCCGAGCGTGAGTCCCGCCGTCGCCGCCGCGGCGACGCGCTGCGCCTCGGCGAGCGCCGCCGGCCCCACACCGAGCCGCTCGGGCAACGCGCCGGAGAGCGCCGCCACGCCGAGCGCGATCTCGTCGGGTGCGAGGGCACGCAGGCACTCGGCGAGGCGCGCCACCTTCGCGTTGCGAGACGGTGTGTTGGAGACCACTTCGGAGCTCGCCACGAGCTCGCGAAGGAGCACGGCCTAGTGCCCGATCTTGAGGTGCAGCACACCGCCGAAGGTCGAGTAGATCAGGTCGCCGTTGGCCATCAGCTGCAGCGAGAGCTCGATCGGGTTGAAACGCTGGCTCGGGCCGAGCGTGTAGATGGCGCGCGTCGCGCCGGTGTCCCAGTCGAGCGTCTCGAGCGACCACGCGCCGTCGTGCACGGTCACCGCGTGGAGCTGGCGGTTCTCGATCGCGATCGCGGGCGTCACGTTCGGATTCGAGAGCTCCGGGCGCACCCAGCTCGGGCCGAAGCGCTGGCGCTTCGGATCCCACACGAACTTCTGGACGCCCCGAGGCGCCACCTCGGGGTCGTTGATCCAGAGCTGGTTGTCGAGCTGGAGCTCCATCCCGTTGCTCGGCCGGCCGTTCGCGATCACCGCGCCGTAGCCGAGCGCGACTGGCGCGTTCTCGGAGTAGGAGTCGGTCACGTCGCTCCGGCCGAAGTCGACGGGCGCCCTGCCCGCGATGCGGGGCGACGAGTCGTCGTCGAGCGCGTCCCAGTCGTCGGGGATCGCGTCGCGCCAGTAGAGCACGAGGTTGTTCACGTCCGCGGCGTCGGCAATCAGCACGAACTGGTCCCGGTCGCTCTCGCTTCCCAGCAGCGTCGGCGTGGTGCCGCTGCCGCGCGAGCCGCGCAGCGCGGCGTCGTTCGCGCCCACCTCGTACGGCTCGGACCAGGCGCCGTCCTCGGTGTTCGTGCTGAAGTTCTTGCCGGTCCACACGAGCTTGTGCAGCTGCTTGTCGGTGACGGCGTAGACGCCGCCCTGCTCGTCCACGGCGACGCTGTTCCAGATGCGTTCGCCCGGGATGGGGTGGTAGACGACGCGGGTGAGCGAGCGATCCACCGCCATCACGGTGCCGTCGAGGCTCACCGCGATCAGCGTGCCGTCGAAGGTCGCGTTCAGCCCGATCAGGATCGACGGCCCGCCGTTCATGAGCGTGGGATCGAAGACGTACTCGCCGCGTTTCACGATCGGAGAGCGCGGGTTGCCGGGCTCGGCGTCGCCGTAGGCGATGATGCGATCGCGCGCGCCCACGAACAGCACGCCGTCCACGTCCACGACCGCGTAGTAGGCGCTGAGCGCCTCGAGCGGATAGTCGCGCCAGTAGGCAGCCTTCTCGCGATAGGCGTCGCTCCCGAGGGGCAGCGCGTCGAGCTCCGCGATCCAGCGCTGCATGAACTCGCCGGAGTGCGCGGGATACTTCGCCGCCGGGAGCAGCAGCTCGGCCAGCAGCACGAGACGCAGGTTCTGGTCGAAGCCGAGCTTCCAGATGCGATCCACTTTGGGCACCCAGAACACCGTCGCGCCGCCCGGATAGGTGACGTCGAGCACGCCCGCCGAGATCGGGCTCCCGGCGAACCAGTCGACCTCGGCGGCGCCGAGGGCGCGCGACGGAAGCTCGGGGCCGCGCACCGGGAAGGCGTCGGTTTGATAGGCATCGCAGTGCACGAGCGGGCACAACCCGTTCGAGAGCATCGGATTCCGCGCCGGAGCGGCGTCGTGCGCGGCGGCCGCAGCGATGTCGGCCGCGTCCTCGCCAGCCGGCGCGCCCGCGCAGGCCAGCAGGCAGGCGGCAACGAGGACGGCGAGCAGCTTTCGATCGCGCATGGCGCCTCCGGTCGAGCGCGTCGTAGACTGCGTTTCTGACGGCGTCGCCGCAAGCGAAAGCACCTCAACCTGTTCCTTCCCTCGCTTCGCTCGCTGCGCGCCCGCGGACGCGGGCTTGCAATCCGAGGCGTTCCGGGCGATCCCTTCTCGGCCGGCTCCGGAGGGTCCCGTGACGATCCGCTCCTTTCTCGAGACCCACTTCCGCCACTTCAACGCCGCCACCCTCGTGGACGCGGCCCAGGCCTACGCCAAGCACATCGACGGCGGCGGGCGCATGCTCGTCACGCTCGCGGGCGCGATGAGCACCGCCGAGCTCGGGCGCTCGCTCGCCGAGATGATCCGGCGCGGCAAGGTGCACGCGATCTGCTCGACCGGCGCGAACCTCGAGGAAGATCTCTTCAACCTCGTCGCGCACGACCACTACGTGCGGCTGCCGAACTACCGCGAGCTGTCGGCGCGCGAAGAGAAGGACCTCGAACAGCGGGGGCTCAATCGCGTCACCGACACCTGCATCCCGGAGGTCGAGGCCTTCCGTGCCATCGAGAAGCCGATCCTCGAGCTGTGGCGGCGCGCCGAAGCCGCCGGGCAGCGCCACCTGCCCTACGAGTATCTGTACCAGCTGATCCGCGAGGGCTGGGTGCGCGAGCACTATCAGATCGACCCCGCGCTCTCGTGGCTCGTGGCAGCGGCGGAGGCCGACCTGCCGATCTTCGTGCCCGGGTGGGAAGACTCGACGCTCGGCAACATCTTCGTCTCGCACGTGCTCTCGGGCGATCTGTCGAGCTACGGCACCGTGAAGAGCGGGCTCGAGACGATGGGAGTGCTCGCCGAGTGGTACGTGCGCACCACGATGGGCCGCGGGCTCGCCGAGCTGCCCGAGGTGGTGGCGCCGCACGGCGGCGAATCGGTGGCGCTGCGCGCGATTCCGCCCGAGCAGGCCGAGCGCACGGTGGGCTTCTTCCAGATCGGCGGCGGCATCGCGGGCGACTTCCCGATCTGCGTCGTGCCGATGATCCACCAGGATCTGCGCCGGCCGTGTCCATACTGGGGCTACTTCTGCCAGATCAGCGACTCGACCACGAGCTACGGCTCGTATTCCGGTGCCGTGCCGAACGAAAAGATCACCTGGGGCAAGCTCGACGTGGACACGCCGCGCTTCGTGATCGAGTCCGACGCCACGATCGTCGCGCCCCTCATGTTCGCGTACGTGCTCGGCTGGTGAACCTGCAAGCGCCGCTCTTCGGCGCGCGCAGCGAGCCCACGCGAGGCTTTGCCTCGCGTGAGGCGAGCGGAGTCCCAAGGCTGGGGGCGGAGTGAGGCGAAGCCGAACCGAGCCGGTCATCCTCGAGGTCGCGCTGAACGGCCTCACCAGCCCCGAGAAGAACCGCCACGTCCCGCGCACGCCGGGGGAGCTGCGCCGAGACGCGCTCGCGTGTCTCGACGCCGGCGCCGCCATCCTGCACGCGCACTCGCCCGACATGCGCGCGAGTGGCGAAGACGCCGCGCGCGACTACCTCGCCGCGTGGCAGCCGATCCTCGCCGAGCGTCCCGATGCGCTCTGGTATCCGACGCTCTGCCAGGCCACCGGAATGGCCGCGATGTGCGCGCATTGGGCGCCGATCGCGCGACAGGCGCCGCTCCGCATCGGCGCCTTCGACCCGGGCTCGACGAACCTCGGCATGCCCGGCGCGGACGGGCTCCCCGCCGGCGTCGTCTACGGCGTCTCCTACGACGACGTGCGCACCGCCTTCGCGCTGTGCGAAGAGCTACGCCTCGGCCCGAGCCTCGGCATCTACGAGCCGGGCGCGCTGCGCACCGTGCTCGCGTGGCGACGGCGAGGGCGGCTGCCGCGCGGCACGCTCGTGAAGCTCTACTTCGGCGGCGAGTACGGCCTCTTCGCGACGCAGCCGGGCGTGAGCTTCGGGCTCCCGCCCACGGCGCGCGCGCTCGACGCGTACCTGGAGCTGCTCGAGGGCTCGGCGCTGCCGTGGTCGGTGTCGGTCTGGGGCGGCGACCTGATGGCGACGCCGATCGCGCGGCTCGCGCTCGAGCGCGGCGGCCATCTCCACGTCGGGATCGAGGAGTTCTTCTCGCCGGAGCGCGAGCCGACCAATCTCGAGCTCGCGCGCGAAGCCGCCGCCCTCGCGGCCGAGGTGGGCCGTCCGCTCGCCACGCCCGCCGAGGCGGCGAAGCTGCTCGACCTTCCTTAACGTCGCCGCTGCAAGCGAAGCGCGCAGCGAGCCCACGCGAGGCTTGGCCTCGCGTGAGGCGAGTGAAGTCATCATGTCAGAAGCCAACAAAGCCGTCGTCCGCCGCCTCTGGGCCACGCTCTACACGAAGAACTGGGACGCGCTCGAGCAGCTCTTCCATCCCGACGCGTTCTACGAAGACGTGCCGACGCCCGACCCGGGGGCGCGAGGCGCCAAGAACATCGTGACGCGGCTCCGCATCGGGCTCGATCCGATCGAGCGCTTCGAGCACCACGAGCACCGCATCGTCGCCGAAGGCGACACCGTGATCGTCGAGCACACCGAGGTGTGGCACTTCCACACGGGCGAGGTGATGAAGAACCCGTTCGTGACGGTGCACGAGGTACGCGACGGCAAGATCTCGCTCTGGCGCGACTACTGGGACGTGCAGACCATGATGAGCGCGGTGCCGAAGTGGTGGATCGAGCAGATCATGAAGCGCCGCGCGGAAGAGTTCGGCGCCTAGGCGTCGCGATGCGCTACGAGGAGCGCCTGCGCTCTGCTCTCGCCGGCCGTACGGTGCTGATCACCGGCGCTTCCTCCGGGATCGGGCGCGCGCTCGCTCACCAGTGCGCGCAGGCCGGCGCGCGGCTGATCCTGGTCGCGCGCGACGCGGCGCGGCTCGAGCGCACGCTCGCAGAGGTGCAGGCGCTCGGAGCCGCCGTCGTCGCCATGCGCGCCGACCTGGCCGAGCCGGCGCAGGTGCGCGCGCTCGTCGAGGCGCTGCAACGCGGCCCGGAGGCCGTGGACGTGCTCGTCAACAACGCGGGTCTCTCCATCCGGCGTCCCGTCGAGCGCTCGCTCGATCGCCCCGAAGACTTCGAGCGCCTGATCTCCGTGAACTACCTGGGCCCGCTCGGGCTCACGCTCGGCCTGCTGCCCGGGATGCTCGAGCGCGGCCGCGGGCACATCGTCAACGTCTCGACGATCGGCGTGCAGGCCGGCGCGCCGAACTTCTCGGGCTACGTCGCGTCGAAGGCCGCGATGGATCACTTCGCGCGCGCTCTCCTGCTCGAGCTGGGCCGGCGGCCCGTCCGGATCACGACCGTCCACATGCCGCTCGTGCGAACGCCGATGATCGAGGCGACCGCCGTCTACGAGGCGTTCCCGGCGCTCGAGGCGCAGCAAGCCGCCCGTCGCATCGGCAAGGCCCTGATCGAGCGGCCCGTGCGGCTCTCGCCGGCGTGGACGACCGCCCTCGAGCTGCTGCACGCCGTCGCGCCGGATGGGATGCGGCGCATCTTCGCGCGCTTCCACGACCCCGTGCACCGCTTCATGGAGCGCCGCGCGAAGGCGCGCCGCGCGCGCTCACACGGGCCAGGGGCCCAGGAAGAGCACTGAGGCGACCAGCGCGAGCGCGTAGAACGGGAAGCCGATCACGCACACCGCGATCGCACGCAGCGTGCTCGTGTAGTCGAGGGCCTGACGGACGGCCACCACCATGGCGAGCAGCTCCCAGAGCGTACCCACCACGAAAGCCGGGAACGCCAGGACCGGCACGACCATCGCGATACGCAGGATCCCCGGTGCGCCGGAGAAGCCGATCGTGCGCAGCAGCTGGCCCGGGTCGGCCTCGGTCGCCGCGGTCGGCAGCAGCTTCGTGCCGATGAAGTACGTCGCGTACGCCCAGATCCACCAGCCGATCACCGAGACCAGCGCCTGCCAGAAGATCCCCTGCGGCCCGCTGTTCGCGATGCCGCCGATGCCGAGCGCCGCACCCGAGAGCACCACCACCACGAATGCCTGTCGATTCGCGCCGGCGTCGGCTTCCACCTCCTCGTAGAGGTCCGCCTGGAGCAGCGAAGCGCGGAGCAGTCGTTCGGGGAAGCTCGTCATCGGCTCGCGCTCCTAGGGCCGCCAGCGACCGTCCGAGTCCACCCACTGGCGGGTGTTCTCGAGCGTCTCGGGCACGTTCTTCCGGGTGATCCCGTTCTGCAGGAAGCCGGGCACCGCGGGGCTCACGGAGACCTTCGTGGCGAAGCGCGCGAGCGTGCGGGCAGAATCGAGCGCGTGCAGCTCCCAGTAGCCCGACACGTGCTGGAGCGTGCTCTCGAAGGTGGGGTCGAGCTCCCACGTGATCGTGTGCGTGTTCGCGTCGAAACGATCTCGCAGCCGGTAGCCGATGTTGAGAAACGCGATCTTCAGATGTTGCTCCTCGATGAGGCCATCTGCGTTGCGCTCCAGCACGCGACATGGACACGAGCTCGGGGCGGAACTCCTTCTGCCGCTCGCGCTGGAGCAGCAGCTCCCAGACCCTTTCGGCCGGCTGCGAGAAGACCACGAGCGCCTCGACCTGCCCCTCCGGGAGGCCGTCGGAGGGGAGCACCACGATGCGCTCCTGGAGCAGCTCCTCGATCCGTTCCTTCGGTTGGCTGTCGAGCACGGCTTGCGCCGAGGCGGGCGGATTTCGAGGAGTCGCGGGCTGAGCCGGCGCGACGCCCGCGGCCTGACCGATCAGCAACGCCAGCACCAGGCCGGCGTTCGCTCGCCACTTCATGAGACCTACGTTGCCTCCGCTCGCCGGTCGGGGTCAACCCTCGAATGGGAGATTCGGTGGTATGGTGGGCCCGCTTCGGAGGTTCCCCGGATGATGCTTCGCTCGTCGCTCGCGCTGCTCTGCTTCGCCTTCACCGCTGCGGCCTTCGCCGCGACACCCAAGCCGCCCGCGGAGATGTCCGCGGAGGAGATCCAGGCCTGCGTGCAGCGGAACTTCCCGAGCGATTCGATGGTGCAGACGGTGAGGATGGTGAGCCTCGACCGCATGGGCGTCGAACGCGTGCTCGAAGCCGAGATGTTCTGGCAGCGGGACCCGAAGACCGAGCTCTCCAACGTGCTCTTGATCTTCGACAATCCGCCCGAGCTGCGCGGGGCCTCGGTGCTCGTGCTCGAGAAGAAGCCGCAGAACGACATGTTCATGTTCCTACCCGAGCTCGGGAAGACGCGCCGCATCACCACCCAGATGGTGCAGGGCAACATGATGGGCACCGACTTCAGTTACGAAGACTTCCAGCGCCTCCAGGGCATGCTCACCAGCCTCCAGACGAAGCGGCTCGACGACGAGACCATGAGCGAGCGGAAGGCCTTCGTGACGGAGTCGATGCCGACCGGCGACGTCGGCTCCGAGTACGCACGCATCCGTTCCTGGATCGACCAGGAGACCTGCGTGCCGCTCCAGGTCGAGTTCTTCACCAAGGACGCCGCCACTCCCGTCAAGCGAATGACCACCAACCCGAAGAGCTACTCGCACGAGAAGACCGGCTTCGTCCCGCGCGAGATCGCGATGAAGGACCTGCGCACAGAGACCGCCACCACGATCGTGATCGAGAAGCTGAAGGTGAGCGTGCCCATCGAGCGCAAGCGCTTCAGCGCCGCCGAGCTCGAGCGCCAGGGCCGCTTCAAGAGCACGCCGACGCGGTAGGTACCTCCCGCGCCCGGATCACGCCGTCCGCATCCGGCGATGGCCTACCTCGTCGTCAGTCGCGGCGTCCAGAGTCACGCAGCCGTTCGACAAGATGATCTGGCCGCGGTCCTGCGACCACGCCTCGACGAGAATGCGGCCCTCCTCGCGCCAGCAGCGCGTCTCGTAGGTCTCCCCCGGGAAGGCGACTCCGCGAAAGCGCGCCTGCCAGCGCGCGACGCGCGCGGGCTCGCCCCCGAGCACGCCGTCCACGACGGCCTTGCAGACGATGCCGTACGAGCAGAGGCCGTGGAGGATCGGTCGCTCGAAGCCGGCGGCCTTCGCGAAGTCGGGGTCGCAGTGCAGCGGATTCTTGTCGCCGCACAGCCGATAGAGCAACGCCTGCTGCGGCAGCGTCTTCGACAGGATCACGGCGTCGGGCGCGCGTGACGGCGGCTCGTTGCCCACTTCGGGGCCTCTCGGCCCGCCGAAGCCACCTTCGCCGCGCAGGAACAGCGACATGCGATTGGTGTAGAGCGGGCCGACGGCGTCGCTCGCCACCACCTCGACGATCACCAGCGCCGCCTTGCCCTTGTCGAAGATGTCGGCGATGCGGGAGCGGCCCGTGAGCTTCGCCTCGGGCGGCAGCGGCCGATGGAGCTCGACGTCCTGCTCGCCGTGCAGCAGGAGGCGCGGGTCGAACTTCAGCGCCGGCACGTCGAAGATCGCTGCGCCCGCGCCGGAGCCTGCCACCGTCGCGAAGCTCGGCAGCACCTTCAGATTCTTCTCGTACGTGTACGCGAGCTCGTTCGCGTCGGTCGGCCTCGCCCCCGCGCCGACGCCGAGGTGGTAGAGAATCACGTCGTCGCGCTCGTAGCCGCCGCGGCCCGACGGGAACTGATGCGCCAGCGCTTTCTCGCGGTCGATCGGCATCGAAGTCTCCTCGCATCGAGCGAGGCAGCGTATCACGCAGCGGGAAGCTGGGGCCGGGAGGGTCGGGCTGTGGAGGGCCGGTAGCAGGGCTCGGCCAACCGAGGGAACCCCGGCGAAGCCGCCAACACGCCGGGCCCGCCTGGGAGCCGAGGCCCGGAGCAGCCCGACCCTCCCGGCCCGGCCTCCGCCGACGCGCGTGTGCGAGCTAGCGCTTCCGCGCCAGGGGGATCCGGTAGAGCCGGCTCCAGTTGTCTCCGACGATCTTGCGTTGCGACGCCTCCGAGAGCGGCAGCTTGCGGAAGCCCTCCACCGCGTGCGGGTACATGCGCGTCGCCGTGCGGGAAGTCGGTGGAGAAGACCAGGTTCGAGTCGTCGAACCAGTCCACGTAGTGCTTCACGGTCTCCTCGTCGGCGTCCACCGAGACGAAGCACTGGCGCATGAAGTACTCCGACGGCTTCATGGTGAGATCGCGCGCCTCGTACCAGCCCACCCACTCCTGGTGCTCGTCGAGACGGTGCAGCAGCCACGGCGCCCACGAGCAGTTGCCCTCGAGCAGGCCGATGCGCAGCTCGGGGAAGCGCTCGAGCACGCCGCCCGCGGTGAGGCTCACGGCGGCCGTCATCACGCCGAGCGGCTGGTTGAACGTGTGCCACATCATCAGCCGGTCGGCGAAGACCTCGAGCGAGAAGTCGGGCGTGAGCGAGGTGCGCCCGCCGCCGTGGAAGCAGACCGGCGACGTCCTCCTCCTGGCACTCGGCCCAGAGCGGGTCGTAGTCGCGGTGGTGCCAAGGCCGGCGCCGCACGGTGCCCGGCTGGAGGAAGATCGCCTTGAAGCCGTACTCGCGCTTCGTGCGCCGCACCTCGTCGACCGCGGCGGCGATGTCGTGCGGCGCCACCATCGCCGCGCCGAACAGGCGCTCGGGCGCAGCGCGGCAGAAGTCGTGGAGCCAGTCGTTGTAGGCGCGCGCGATCGCGGCGGCGAACTCGGGCTCGAGGCCGTCGGCGCCGATCTGCTCGGAGGAGTCGAGCGTCGAGCACGAACAGCCCGCGCGACGGGAACAGCACGGCGAGGTCCACGCCCTCCTTCGCATCGCGTCGAGCTGCGCCTCGGGCGCCCCAGCCCTTCGCCTCGGCCTCGGCGTAGGCGGCCTCCTGCTCGACGCGCCAGCCGATGCCGCTGCCGCCGCGCTCCTTCAGCGGCCGCACCGGCCCGGCCTTCAGCAGCACCTGCGACTTCACCTTCACGCGCAGGTCGCGCTTCAGCTCCGTCATGCCGACGGGCGCCGCGTGCCTGAACTCGGGCGGCGATGTAGCGCTGCCAGAGATCGGCCGGCTCGAGCACGTGCATGTCGCTGTCGCAGACGACGAAATCCTCGAAGGGCATGGCAGCCTCCCTTTCAGTCTCGGGCGAGTAGTGACACCGTGCAGACGCTGCCGCCGCCGACGAGATGCGCGAGGCCGACGCGAGCGCGCTCGACCTGGCGCCGCCCGGCTTCGCCGCGCAGCTGCGTCACCAGCTCGTGGATCTGCGCGAGGCCGGTAGGACCCGCCGGGTGGCCGCGCGCGATCAGCCCGCCGTCGGTGTTGAACGGGATGCGCCCGCCGAGCGAGGTCTGCTCCTCCTCGACGAGCTTCTCCGCCTCGCCCTCGGCGCAGAAGCCCAGCAGCTCGTAGTACTCGAGCTCCTCGTTGGCGAAGGCGTCGTGGCACTCGGCGAGGTCGACGTCCTCCGGGCCGAGGCCCGCGTCGCGGTACGCCTCCTGCGCGGTGTCGCGACTCATCGTGGCCGGCCCGACCACCGGCCCGACGAAGGTATGCCCCGGCGTGTAGGTCTCGCTCTGGAGCGCGGACGAGAGCACGCGCACGAGGGGCCGCCCGGGCTGCAGCTCGCGCACCAGCTCCGGCGCAGCGAGGATCGCGCATGCCGCCCCGTCGTCGGCCGGGCACGCCATCATCGCGGTGAGCGGCTCGGCGATCTTCGCAGACGCGAGCACTTCCTCGACCGTGACGCGATGGTCGGCCTGGCGATCGGCCACCGGACACAGCGCGCCATGGTTCCAGTTCTTCGCGGCGATCTTCGCGAAGTGCTCGGGCTTCGTGCCGCGCTCGTGCATGCGTCGCATCGCCCAGAGCGCGAAGTACGCGGCGGGCAGGATCACCGAGTCGATCGTGTCACGGCCGACGCCGCGACCGGCCGCCCCGGCCCGGGCCATCTCGCTCATCTTGTCGAAGCCGAGCGCCAGCGCGACGCGCGCACGCCCCGACGCGACCGCGTGCGCCGCCTCGCGAAATGCCACGAGCCCCGTGGCCGATGCGTTCTCGACGTGCGTCACCGGTAGGCCGGTGAGCCCGAACTCCTTCATGGCGCGGATGCCGAGCATCGGAGCCGGCTGGAGGTAGCCGACGAACGCCTCACCGACCCGGCGCAGGTCGATCCCCGCATCCGCGAGCGCGAGCAGACCCGCGTCGCGCGCGAGCTCGACCGCGCTCTTCGTCTTGTGGATCCCGAAACGCACCTGCCCGACTCCGAGCACCGCCACGTTCTCGAGCTTCACGCGCGCTCCGCGGCGGGCCGGAAGCGATGGATCACCACCAGCTCCCCTTCCGGCGTCTCGCGCAGCGTCTCGAGCTCGAGCTGCATCGGCAGGCCGATGCGGAGCGCGTCCCGCGCGCCCGACAACACCGCCTGGATGCGCGGCCCCTCGGGTAGATCGACCTGGCCGACGCCGTAGCCCGCGCCCGCGGCTTTCTTCTGTCCGAAGAACGGCACGTGCACCCACGTGAAGGTCCAGAGCGTGCCGCGCGGCCCGAGCAGCACGTCCTCGCAGCCGTGCGCGAGACAGCGCGCGCAGACGAAGCGGCGCGGGAAGAAGTGCTCGCCACAGGCGCGGCAGCGCGAGCCGAGCAGCTGCGGGGGCGCGCTCGGGTCGTCGGGAATCGTGAAGAAGCCGGGCTCGATCGGAACGCGGCGTCGGGGGGCGGGCTCGGCCATGGCACGGCTTCCGGCGGCCTCCTCGGTCGGAGTTGACGGACCGTCAACCGGGGCAGCCTATCACGACTTCCCTTGAAGCGGGCCGGTGACGGGCGTAGAAGGGGAAGGCGCCCGGGGCGGGGGGTCGGGGCTGGAGGGTGGCCCATGGGTCTCTTCGACGAGCTCTTGAAGACCGCGATCGGCACCGAGGCGCGCGAGCCGGAGCAGCAGTCGCGCGGCCTCGTCGAGGGCCTGCTCGACCTGCTGCAACAGCCCGGCAGCGACGGCATCGCGGGCCTCGCGCGCTCCTTCGAGCAGAAGGGGCTCGGGGCCGAGAGCGCCTCGTGGATCGGCACGGGCGCGAACCGGCCGATCTCTCCGGATCAGGTCACCTCCGCGCTGGGCTCGTCGCAGATCGACGCGCTCTCGCGCCGCGCCGGGCTCGGCTCCTCGGTGGGCGCCGCCGCCATCGCGGCGATCCTGCCGGCGTTGATCGACAAGCTGACGCCGGACGGCCGCGTGCCGCAGCCGGGGCGCATCCCCGAGCTCGGCGGCTCCATCCTCGGCGCCGCGGCG
Source organism: uncultured delta proteobacterium (assembly GCA_963716895.1). Lineage (GTDB taxonomy): Bacteria > Myxococcota_A > UBA9160 > UBA9160 > UBA6930 > JBFIYM01. Next base: position 33,985 of record CAVQUJ010000005.1, on the reverse strand, counting down.
GGGGCGCCGCGCAAGGCGGACTTCTCGAACGTGCGGGCTGGCTCCTCTTCGACGGCGCCGGCGCCGGCGCCGCAGGAGCGCTGGTACACCGTCGCTCCGGGCGACAGCCTCTCGAAGATCGCCAAGCACTTCTACGGCGACGCGCAGCAGTGGCGGCAGATCTACGACGCGAACCGCGAGCAGGTGAAGGACCCCGACCTGATCCAGCCGGGCTGGAAGCTCCGCATCCCCGACTCCGCGCAGAAGCGCGGCTGAGGAGAAGGCCATGCGCATCGCTCTCGCACTCGCCGTCGGTCTCGCGCTCTTCGCGTGCGGCCGCTCGGAGACCACGACCAGCACGCCGAGCACGCCGCCCGTCTCCGCCAACGCGCCCGCGCGCGTGAGCGCCGTCCAGCTCGGCAACGCGATCAGCGCCGACAAGCGCGTCAGCGCGCCTGCCGCCGCCTTCGCCCCGGGCGACACGATCTTCGCGTCGATCTCGACCGAGGGCAGCGCGCCGTCGCTCACACTCACCGCGCGCTGGACGTACGAGGACGGCCAGCTCGTGGACGAGAGCAGCGAGACGATCGCGCCCACCGGGCCCGCCACGACGGAGTTCCACATCGCGAAGCCCGACGGCTTCCCGGCCGGCCGCTACAAGGTCGTGATCACAGCCGATGGCGCGCCGGCGGCAACGCGCGAGTTCGAGGTGCGCTAGCGGTGGCCTGGAGCGAAGCCGACATCCCGGATCAGGGCGGCCGCACGGCCGTCGTCACCGGCGCCAACAGCGGCATCGGCTGGGACACCGCGCGCGCGCTCGCGGCGAAGGGCGCGAGGGTGATCGTCGCCTGTCGCAACGAAGAGAAGGGACGTGACGCGGAGCAGCGGATCCGCCAGCGGGTGCCGAACGCGGACGTGCGCTTCGAACTGCTCGACCTGGGCTCGCTGGCGTCGGTGCGTGCCTTCGCCGACAAGCTCGGCGCGGCCGAAGGCCGGCTCGATCTGCTCGTGAACAACGCCGGCGTGATGATGACGCCGCGGGGAAAGACGGCCGACGGCTTCGAGACGCAGTTCGGCACGAACCACCTCGGCCATTTCGCGCTCACGGGCCTGCTGCTGGAAAGGCTGCGCCGCGCGCCCGCCGCGCGCGTGGTGAACGTGAGCAGCCTCGCGCATTTCCCGGGGCGCATCGACTTCGACGATCTCCAGGCCGAGCGCTCCTACGATCCGATGCGCGCCTATGGGCAGAGCAAGCTCGCGAACCTGCTCTTCACGCGCGAGCTCGCGCGCCGCTTCGCGGCGGCGGGCATCCCTGCGCTCTCCGCCGCAGCCCATCCAGGCTCGACGCGCACCGAGCTGCAGCGCCACTCGCGGCTGATGGCGGCGGCCGTGCGGCTCGTCTCGCAGCTGCCGCCGCAGGGCGCGCTGCCGAGCCTGTATGCCGCGACCGCACCCGACGTGCGCGGCGGCGAGTACTTCGGCCCGAGCCGCGCGTTCGGCATGCTCGGCCCGCCGGATCGAGCGCGCTCGAGCCCGCGCTCGAAGGACCTGGCGACGGCGCGGCGACTCTGGGAAGTGTCGGAGCAGCTGACGGGCGTCCGCTTCGGGATCTAGGCCGCCGGCGCGTCGAGTGCAGCTGCCGAGCTGCACGCAGCCGGGCATCGCGCTCTCGCGTTCGCGCTTCCGCAGTTCGCCTCTTCGGTTCGCCAACGCCGCCCTCGCCTCCACCGGGCGATGGGTCGGATCGCAGTCGCGGCTGTCATCGTGTGATTCACCGCGCTGCTCGTCACCCTGCTCTTTCCCCACTCCGGGCCGATAGGTGTCTGGTTGGCGAGACGGCGGGACTACGCGAGGCATCGGGAATGGATGATTCGCGCTTTGGCGATCGGAACGAGCATCGCCACGATGACGAGGAGCGCGCACGTTGGCGGTCTCTCGTGTCCTTCGGTGCGGCCTTCGTGCTCCACTCCGCGGTCGCCGAAGGGTGGATTCGGAGAACGCGACGCAGCGCGAGAGGCGGGGTCTAGCGCGCTACGGTGGACCCATGCCTGCTCGTCTCCCGGCCGGCGTCGTGCGCGGCGACGACGGCGTCACGCACTGCTTCTGGTGCGGAGGCGATCCTCTCTATCGCGGCTACCACGATCGCGAATGGGGCTTCCCGGTGGCGGACGACCGCCGGCTGTTCGAGAAGCTCTGTCTCGAGGGCTTCCAGTCCGGGCTGTCGTGGCTCACGATCCTCCGCAAGCGCGAGAACTTCCGGCGCGCCTTCCGCGGCTTCGAGATCGAGGCGGTAGCGCGCATGGGGGCGCGCGACGTCGCGCGGCTGCTCGGTGACGCCGGCATCGTGCGCCACCGCGGCAAGATCGAAGCCGCGCTCGCGAACGCGCGCGCGGCGGCGGAGCTGGCCGACGAGTTCGGCTCGCTCGCGAGCTACATCTGGCGCTTCGAGCCCGACGGGGACAGCAAGAGCCGCCCGCGCCGCGTGACGCGCGCCGCGCTCCGCCGCCTCACCGAGAGCGACGAGTCGCGCGCGCTCTCGAAGGATCTGCGTGGGCGCGGCTTCCGATTCGTCGGGCCCACCACCGCCTACGCCTTCATGCAGGCGATGGGACTCGTGAACGACCACCTCGAGGGCTGCGCCGCGCGAGAGCGTGCGCTATCCGGGCGCGCGCGCTTTCGAAGGCCGTGAGGAGCCCGCATGCGTCGAACGTCCGCTCTCGCCCTCGGTGTGCTGCTGCTCGCGAGCGATGTCGGAATTCCGGTCCGGGCCGAGACCTTCCGGAGCAACACGCCGCCGTTCTCGATCGACTATCCGAAGGACTGGGAGATCCGCGAAGGGGAAGGCGAGCTCCGAACGCGGGCCGTCGGCCCTGGCAGCGCGATGAACGTGAGCGTGGCGGCCGCGAGCCGGCCCGACTTCGACGCCGACCACTTCAGCGACGCCGAGCTCGATCGCATCGCCGACGACCTGGCGGCTACGACCGCGGGCGCGCTGAAGGACTTCCAGCTCCTCGACCGCGGCAAGGCGCAGCTCGGCGGGAAGCCGGCCGCGTACTTCGTGTACCGCGCGGTGGTGGAGCTACCCAAGGGACGCGTCGCGACGATCGGCTTCTACTACGCCACCGCCCATCGCGGACTCGTCTACAGCGTGGTCGGCGTGACGCAGGAGAAGCTGCGCAAGCGGATGCAGCCGGCGATCCTCGAGGCGATCCGGAGCTTCCGCTTCACGGACGCGAGCACTCCCCCGAGCGCGGAGTAAGGTTCACGGGCGCCTGGAGGGTGAACGCATGACCACTCGCCTCGGCTTCCAGATCCCGAACTTCAGCTTCCCGGGCGTTCCCACGACGGCGCTCTTCGAGCAGGTCGCGTCGATCGCGGGCCGCGCCGAAGCCGCGGGCTTCGACACCGTGTTCGTGATGGACCACTTCTACCAGCTGCCGGCGCTCGGCTCGCCCGATCAGCCGATGCTCGAGGCCTACACGCTGCTCGGCGCCCTCGCGGCGCGCACGCGGCGTGTGCGGCTCGCGACGCTGGTCTCGGGCAACACGTATCGGAACCCGGCGATGCTCGCGAAGATCGTCACCACCCTCGACGTGATCTCGGGCGGCCGCGCGATGCTCGGCATCGGCGCCGGCTGGTTCGAGCCGGAGCACGTCGGCTACGGCTTCGACTTCCCGCCGATCCGCGAGCGGCTCGACCGGCTCGACGAGGCGCTCTCGATCATCGTGCCGATGTTCCGCGGCGAGAAGCCGACCGTGTCGGGCCGCTTCTATCGCGCACAGGAGGCGCTCAACTCGCCGGCACCCGTGCACGCCGGCGGGCCGCCGATCCTGATCGGCGGCAGCGGCGAGAAGCGCACGCTGCGCCTCGTCGCGAAGTACGCCGACGAGAGCAACCTCACCTGCGCGCCGAACGAGATCCCGCGCAAGCTCGAGGCGCTCGCGCGCCATTGCCAGGACCTCGGCCGCGATCCGCGGACGATCGGCAAGAGCTGGCTCGGCTCCTTCATCCTCGCGCCGACGTTCGAGCAGGCCGAGGCGGCGCGCAACGATTTCCTCGCGCGCCGCGGCATGAACTGGAACACGCTGCCCGAGCCGGTGCGCGACATCGTGAATCGCGCGCTCGTGCTCGGCGACCCGGACACGGTGGGCGAGCGCGTGCAGCGCGAGATCCTCGAGCCCGGCCTCGACGGCATCGTCGTGAACCTGCCCGCCGACGCGCACGTCGAGGGAGCGGTGGAGCGCGCGGCGGCAACGCTGAGGAAGGCGATCGGGTAGCGGCGCGGTTGGGTCCGGGGCTGGGGACGGGAGGGGTCGCTGCTCCGGTGCTTGTCGTGTTGGTGTGCGGAGCGGGTGGTGGCGTGCGGGAGCATTCGAGCTCTACGGACCACGCTCGCTTGCGCTCGCGACTCGGTTGGCGCGGCCACCTTTCGTGACAAGACGCCGTGCGACAGCCGAGCCGTTACCGCACCTGCGCAGCAACGCCCTCCCGCCCCTCGTGTCTCTGGAGACGGCACGCGGTCGACTACCCCCCCCAATTTAGAAAGGGGGGGTCACAGGAAGTCGCGTGCATCTCGCGAGCAACGGGGGACGGGAGGGCGTTGCTGCGCAGGTGCGGTGTCCGAAGGCGGCGTCCGCACGGCTCCGAGTCACGAGGAGCGGCCGCGCCAACCGAGTCGCGAGCGCAAGCGAGCGTGGTCCGTAGAGCTCGAATGCTCCCGCACGCCACCACCCGCTCCGCACACCAACACGACAAGCACCGGAGCAGCGACCCCTCCCGTCCCCGGCCCCGCACTCTGCCGCGCGTCACTCCTTGTCGAGCGTCACGTCGAGGTCGCGCAGCAGGCCGTCGCGGACGTCGTAGATCCAGCCGTGCACGGAGAGCTCCTGGCCGCGCCGCCAGGCGTCGCGCACCACGGTGGTGTCGCCCACGTTGCGCACCTGCTCGATCACGTTCAGCTCGCAGAGGCGCGCGAGTCGCGTCGCGCTCGTCCGGCAGCGCCTGGAGCTGCGCCCGGTGCTTCGCGCCCACGTCCTGGATGTGGCGCAGCCAGTTGTCGATCAGGCCGAGCTTCTCGTCGCGTAGCGCCGCCTGGATGCCGCTGCAGCCGTAGTGCCCGCACACGATCACGTGCTTCACGTGCAGCACGTCCACGGCGAACTGGAGCACGGAGAGGCAGTTGAGATCGGTGTGCACGACCACGTTCGAGACGTTGCGGTGCACGAACAGCTCGCCGGGCGCGAGCCCGACGATCTGGTTCGCGGGGACGCGGCTGTCGGAGCAGCCGATCCACAGGTACTCGGGCGCCTGCTGGCCGACGAGGCGCTCGAAGTAGGCCGGATCGCCGCGCGTGAGCTCGGTGGCCCAGTTGCGGTTCCTCTCGAAGAGGTGCGCGAGCTTCCGCATCAGGTCCTCAGATCCGCCGCTCGCGCCCGACCCAGTACGGGTCGCGGAGCTTGCGCTTGTAGAGCTTGCCATTCGGATCGCGCGGCAGCGCGCTCGTGAAGTCGAGCGTGCGCGGGCACTTGTAGCCGGCGAGCCGAGCACGGCAGTGCGCGAGGAGCCGCTCGCGGAGCGCGTCACCCGCCGCGGCGCCGGGCGCCGGCTCGACCACTGCCTTCACCTCTTCGCCCCACTCCTCGCTCGGCACGCCGAAGACCGCCGCGTCGCCGACCTCGGGGTGCGCGAGCAGCGCAGCCTCGATCTCCGCCGGATACACGTTCACGCCGCCGGTGATGATCATGTCGATCTTGCGATCGGAAAGGAACAGGTAGCCGTCGGCATCGAGCCAGCCCATGTCGCCGACGGTGAACCACTCGCCGCGGCGCGCGGCCTGCGTCTTCTCCGGGTCGCCCTTGTAGGCGAAGTCCATCGTCAGCTTCAGGTAGACGGTGCCGACCTCGCCGGGCGGCAGATCCTTGCCCTCGTCGTCGAGCACGCGGATGCCGGCGCCGGGCCACGGGCGACCGACGGTGCCGGGCCGCTCGAGCCACTCCGCGGCGCGCACCAGCGTGCCGCCGCCTTCCGAGGCGCCGTAGTACTCGTAGACGACCGGCCCCCACCACTCGAGCAGCTTGCGCTTCAGCTCCACCGGACACGGCGCGGCGGCGTGCATGACGTGGCGGAGCGACGACACGTCGTGGCGGCGACGCGTCGCTTCGGGCAACAGCATCAGCCGGTGAAGCTGCGTCGGCACCATGTGCGTGGTGGTGACGCGGTGGCGCTCGATGAGCGCGAGCGCCGCCTCCGGCGTCGAAGCGATCCATCAGCACGACCGGGTGCCCGAAGTGCAGCGAGAAGTAGCCGAACGAGAGCGGCGCCATGTGGTACATGGGCGAGGTCACGAGATGGACGTGGTCGCCGCCGGGCGTGATGTCGTAGCGGCCGAGGTTCGGCGCGAGCAGCTGCGCCATCTGGTCGGGATCGAAGGCGGGCGTGGCACGCTGCACGGCCTTCGGCCGCCCGGTGGTGCCCGAGGTGTACTGCATGAACTGGCCCGCGAGGCGGTCGGCCGGGCGCGCCGTCGGCTGATCGGCGAGCAGCGCGTCGAACGGGGTGAAGCCCGGCACCGCGCCTACGGCGATGCGCCCCGCCGCGGGCGGCACCGCGCCTACGGCGATGCGCCCCGCCGCCGGCACGCCGGCCTGCTCCGCCGCGGCCGCCGCGACCTCCGCGTAGCGCGAATGCGCGACGAAGGCGCGCGCGCCCGAGTCGGCAAGGATCCAGGCCACCTCACTCGCGGTGAGCGAGGTGTTGATGGGCACCCAGTGCCAGCCCGCCTGCATCACGGCGAGCAGCATCGCGACGAGCGGCTCGCCGTTCGGGAGCAACACCGCCACCGCGTCGCCGTGCCCGAGCCCGCGCGCGCGGAGCGCGTGCACGAGCGCGTGGCAGCGCGCCGCGAGCGCGCCCGCGGTCCAGACGCGCCCATCGGGCTCGATCAGCGCGGGGCGATCCGGCTGCTGCTCCGCGCGCAGCCAGAAGCTGTCAGCCATCAGCGATAGCCCTCGATCACGGGGCGGCGCGGCAGCTCGAACCACAGCTCGTCGCAGAGCTTTCGCAGCTCGGGATCGAGCTTCAGCTCTGCGGCGGCGAGCGAGGCCGCGAGCTGCTCGGGCCGGCTCGCGCCGATGAGCGCGGAGGTGACGCCCTCCTGCGCCACCACCCATGCCACCGCGACCGTCGTGAGCGCGAGGCTCCGCGCTTCGCACTCCTTCGCGAGCCGCTCGACGCCGCGGAACTGCGCCTCCTGCCAGTAGCGGTGGCGATAGAACCCGGCCGACGTGCCGAGCGTGAAGCGCCCGCCGGCCTCGGGCTCGCTGCCGAGCTTGTGCTTGCCCGACAGGAACCCGCCCGCGAGCGGGTTGTAGACGAGCACGCCGAGCCCTTCGGCGCGGCAGAGCGGCAGCAGCTCCGTCTCGATCTCGCGATAGAGCAGGTTGTAGCGGGGCTGCACCGAGACGTAGCCGGCGACGCCGAGGCGATCGGCCGCGCGCAGCGCGCCGGCGAGCCGCCAGGCCGGGTAGTTCGAGCAGCCGACGTAGCGGACCTTGCCCGCGCGCACGAGATCGTCGAAGCGCGCGCAGCGTCTCGTCGATCGGCGTGACCGGATCGAAGGCAGTGGCTCTGGTACAGGTCGATCCAGTCGGTGCGCAGAGCCGCCGCAGGCTCGCCTCGACGGCCGCGACGATGTGCTGGCGCGAGAGGCCCGCATCGTTCGGCCCCTTCCCCATCGGCCCGCAGCACTTCGTCGCGAGCACGATGCGCTCGCGGTTGCCGCGCTCGCGCATCCACTCGCCCGAGGATCTCCTCGGTGCGCCCGACCGTGTCGAGCCCGCCGCCGAGCGGGTAGACGTCGGCCGTGTCGAGGAAGTCGAGGCCGCCCGCGAGCGCGCGGTCGAGGATCGCGAACGAAGTCTCGCGATCGCACTGGACCCCGAAGGTCATCGTGCCCAGGCAGAGCACGGGGACGCGGAGCCCCGTGCGTCCGAGCCGGCGGGTCTCCATTCCGTTTCCTCCTCCGCTGCGGCGAGCCAGCATACCCCGTACGCTCCGGCCCGTGCCGGAAGCTGCCGATCCCCGCCCCCCGATGAACGCGCTGCTGCTGCTCGGCGCTTCGGCGCAGATGAGCATGACCGTGCCGCTCTTCGCCGCGCCCTACGTAGCCAGGGAGTTCGGCCTGTCGGACGCGCAGGTCGCCTTCGTCTCCGGCGTGATCTCCCTGGGCGCCTTCGGCGCGTTCGCCCTGTCGCGGCTGGCCGATCGCCGCGGCCGGCGCCTCGTGATGCGCCTCGGCCTCGCCGCCCTCGGGCCGCTCTCGTTCGTCACCGCGCTCGCCCCCTCGGTCCTCGTCTACGCCGTGGCGCAGCTCGTCACCTCCGCGTTCCGCGGCTCGCTCGCCTCCGTGGTGAGCGTGGCGATCACCGAGGTCTCGTCCGAGGGCAAGCGCGCCAAGAACCACGGCTGGCTCGGCCTCGCATCCGCCGGCGGCAGCGGCATCCCGCTCGGTCTCGCGGCCGGGCTCGGGAGCCTTCCGAACGGCTGGCGTTGGCTGTTCGCGTTCGTCGGCGCATCCGTGCTCGCGCTCCCGTGGTTGTGGCGGCGCGTGCCAGAGACGAAACGCTTCGAGCGGATTCGCGCGGACGGTGCGGCGGACGGGCGCTTGCGCGATCTCCTCGCGCCGGCGTGGCGCCGTCGCAGCGTCGGCCTCCTCTGCGTGGGCATGCTGCGCGGTGCGGGTCTCGCTGCGGTGGGCACCTACGCCTTCTATCACGCCGTGGCGAACCTGGCGGAGCCGGCGTGGGTGGCGTCCGCCGTGCTCGGCGTCGGGGGCGGGCTCGGCATGGTCGGCAACGGGCTCGGCGCGATCCTCTCGGAGCGCTGGGGCCGGCGCCCGACGCAGGTCGCGGGCGCGCTCCTCACGATCGGTGCGGGCATCGCGTACTACTGGGTGCCCGGAGGCCGCGGCGTGTGGACGCCGCTCGGCCTCGGAGTCGCCTTCCTCTGCTACGTGGTCGGCATCCAGACCTTCGCCGTGGCCGATCGGCTGGTGGACACGGAGCTGTTTCCGACGCGGCTGCGCGGCACCTATGCGGGTGTGCGCACGATCGCCGACGCCGCGGCAGCGACGCTCCAGAACTTCGGGCTCTCCGCCGCGATCGGCGCGGCCGGCAGCCTCCGGCTCGCGATGGCGTTGATGGTGCCCGCGCTCGTGCTCCCCGCCCTCGCGCTCTTCTGGTGGGTGACGACGGAATCGCGCGGCCTGTCGCTCGACGAAGCCGCGCTCGAGAAGTATCCAGGGCCCACGTGAAGGAGACTCCGTGACCACCGTCCTCGCCTGCCTGCTCGTCGCCGTGCTGATCCCGTACGTGCTCGCCGGCCTCGGCGGCCGCTACAAGGCCCAGCAGTTCGGAAAGGCCGACAACAACAACCCGCGCCTCCAGGCCGCGCAGCTCACGGGCGCCGGCGCGCGCGCCGTGGCCGCGCAGCAGAACGCGTGGGAGGCGCTTGCCGTCTTCACTGCCTCGCTCGTCGCCGCGTTTCTGGGCGGCGTCGAGCCGGCCTCGCTCGCCGCGCCGGCGCTCCTGTTCGTGGCGGCGCGCATCGCGCACGCGGTCTGCTACGTCCGCGACCTCGCCACCCCGCGCTCGGTCGTGTTCGGGATCGGCACCCTGGCGTGCCTCTGGATCTTCGCGAAGGCGTTCGCGGCTTGATCGCACCCGCGGCGCCCTCGCGCTGGATCGCACTGCTCGGCGACCTGCACTTCTGGATCCCGCTCGTCGTGCTCGTGGCGGGCGTGACGCTGCTGCGGTGGCTCGCATAGACGCGGCACGCCTGTCCCGCCTCCAGTCCGTCGGCGTCCTCTCGGGCGTGACGGCCGGCGCCTGGCTCGGGGCCGCCGAGGCGCCCACCAAGCTGGTGACGCTCGGCATCCCGCCCGTCGCGATCTCGCTGGTGATGGTGCTCGGCGTGTTCCTCGCGCGCTGGAGCGTGCCCGCGCTGCTGCGCGGCACCGCCGGCGTGCGCGCGGACCTGCGGCGCGCGCCGCACCTCGTGGTGTGGGCGCTGCTCGCGGGCGGGCTCTGGGCGGTCGCGAACACGCTCACCGTGCACGCGATCCGCGACGTGGGCCTCGCCATCGCCTTCCCGCTCTGGAATGCGAACGGTCTGCTCGGGATCGTGTGGGGCGCGCTGTTGTTCGGCGAGCTGCGCGGCGCCGGCACCGCACGTTGGCTCGGCGTGTGCGGCGGCGCCGGCGTCCTGTTCGCGGGCGCGATCCTCCTCGCGCTCGCATCGGTCGCGCACGCGACGCCGGCGCACGCCGCGCGCGGCGTTCTGGCCGCGCTCGGCGCCGGCGTGCTCTGGGGCACGATGTACATCCCCTACCGCAAGGCGTACCTCACCGGCATGCACCCGCTCTCGTTCGTCGCCTTCTTCACCGTCGGCGAGCTGGCGACGATGGGCGCGCTCGCATGGACCGAGCTCGGCGGCCCCGCCGGCGTGTGGCAGACGCTCGCTGCCGCGAAGGGTGTGTGGCTCTGGCTGCTGCTCGGCGGCTTCGTGTGGGTGATCGGCGACCTGTTCCAGCAGTACGCCGCGAAGTACATCGGCATCGGGCGCGGCATCCCGCTCTCGAACACGAATCAGCTCTGGGGATTGCTGTGGGGCGTGCTCGTGTTCGGCGAGCTCGCCGGCGCGGAGGGCGCCGTGCTCGCGCGGGTGGTGGGCGGCTCGGCGCTCATGGCGGCGGGCGCGCTCTCGATCGCGCTCTCCTCGGCGCCCGTGCGCGAGCACCAGCACTGGCAAGCCGCCGCCGCGCGCGAAGCGCAGCGCTACGGGCTCGACCCGGCGTGGGTCGCGGCGCGTCTCGCCGGGGAAGACCCCGACGCCGAGCTGGCGCAGCGACGCAGCCCGCTCGACTGGCTGCTCGTGGCGGGCGCGAGCGCCGCGTTCCTGGCGGCGGCGTGGGTCGCGGAAGCGCCGGCCCTCGCCTTCCACGGGAGCGCCGCACTCGTGCTCGGGGCGGTGTCTCTCGCGCTGCTCGTCTGGTGCGCGCTCGCGCTCTGGCGCACCACCCGCTTCGGCTGACGCGCTCAGCGCCCGCCCGGCATGCGCTCGTGGACGAAGTGGCGCACGCGCGGCGGCTCGGCGCCGCGATGGAAGGCGTGCGCGACGCCTTGCACGGCGCGATCCGCGGCCGTGATCCGCTCGTGCTGGCGGAGATGCTCGAGCCACGACTCGACGACGAACGACTCGAGCACCCGCCCGGGCTGCTCGATGTCCTCCCAGAGGCCCCAGCGGATCGCGCCGTCGCGGAGCCGGATCGCGCCGAGGCCCTGCATCGCGCGCGAGAACGCCTCGGCGTCGGCAGGATCGATCTCGTACTCGACGGTCACGAGCGCCGGGCCGCGCTCGTGCTCGAAGGAGCGCACGAGCTCCGGGTCGGGCCAGCTCGGCGACGGCGCGAGATCGGGAGCCTCCCCTTCCGGCAGGCGCCGCCGCCAGGTCAACGCGCGCCCGAGCACGATCGCGAGCCCCGCCAGCCCGAAGGTCCGCGGCACGCCGACGACGCCCGCGAGCGCCCCCCACGCCGCGCTTCCCACCGCGAGGCCGCCGAAGATCACGAGCATGTGGGTCGCGAGCGCGCGGGCGCGCACCCAGGACGGGATCGCCATCTGGGCTGCGGCGTTCAGCGTCGACAGCAGCGAGGTCCAGGCGCCGCCCGCGACGAAGAGCGCGACGGCGACGGGCGCGAACGCGTGCGTGGCGGCCATCACCCCGTGGCTCGCGGCGAAGGCGAGCGCCGCGCCGGTGGCGAGCCCCTCGACGCCGAGCCTGCGCCGCGTCCGATGCAGCATCAGCCCGCCGCCCACCGCGCCCACGCCGAAGAAGCCGAGCAGCACGCCGTAGCCCGAGGGCCCGAGCGCGAGCTCGTCGCGCGCATAGAGCGGCAGCAGCGCCCATACCGCGCTCGCCGGCAGCGCGAAGGCGCCGGTGCGCACGAGCACCGTCTGCAGCGCCGGGCTGTGCCGCACGTAGCGGAGGCCGGCGCGCATCGCGCCGAACAGCTCCTCGGGCGGGAGCTTTCGCTCGGGCGTCTCGCGGCGTCCAGCGCGCGAGCACGAGCATCACCGCGACGAACGACGCGGCGTTCAGCGCGAACGTCGCGCCCGGGCCGGCCGCGGCGACGACCAAGCCGCCGAGCGCGGGCCCCACCGCGCGCGCCGCGTTCATCGAGATCCCGCCGAGCGACACCGCCGGCTCGATCTCCTCGCGCGGGACCAGCTCCGGGATGATCGCCGCGAAGGCGGGCGAGAGGAGCGCGCTGCCGATGCCGATCGCGAAGGTGAGCGCGAGCAGCGCGGCGGGCCCGACGAGCCCCGCGAACGACAGCGCAGCGAGCAGCGCCGCCGCGGCGGTGAGCCAGGCCAGCGCGAACAGCGCGAGGCGCCGGCGGTCCACCACGTCGGCCAGCGCGCCGGCCGGGATCGCGAGCAGGAAGAACGGCAGGTTCGAGGCGGCCTGCACGAGCGCGACCACGAGCGGCTCGGGCGCAAGCGAGGTCATCTGCCACGCTGCGCCGACGTTCTGGATCCACGTCCCGAGATTGGAGGCGAGGCCCGCGAGCCAGAGCGCGCGGAACAGCGGCCTCCGCAGCGGCGCCCAGGGCCCGGCGCTCACGGCGGGGGAGCTTCGCGCTTCGCCTCCGCGAACAGCTCCATCAGCGCGCCGTGCACGAGCCGCGCCGTGTCGGGGCCGGCGGACACGACCTCGCCGTAGGTGTCTTCCTGCGCGCCATAGAGATACGGGCGGCTCACGTCCCATTCGCTCTTCGGGATGATGTATCCGATCGCGTCGTTCGCGAGGTTCACCATCATGTTCACGCGGCCGGTCATGGCGGAGCGCAGCGGCGGCACCTCGATCGGCTCCATCTTGTAGTCGGCGCCCTCGGGATTCACGATGCCGCCCACTGCGATCTCGGGATACAGCTCGCCGGGCACGCACACGATCCACAGGTCGCCGAGCTCGACGAGGGCCACCTCGGTCTCGGTGCGCGCGCCCCAGCCGTGCTTCACGTCGCGGTCGAGCACGCCGATCGCCGCGCCGAACACCAGCGGCCGGTTCGTCACCGGGATCTCGAACACGCGGTGGTGTACGCGCACGCGCGGGTCGGCCACCGGGGCGAAGCTGCCGGCCGCGACCGTGTCGAGCACGGCCTCGGCGATGGCGTAGCCCTGCGCGCGCGCCTTCTCGAACGAGGGAGCCGCGATCGCATCGCCCGTGCGCAGGTCGAGCACGCCCGTCTCGGGCCCGGTCGTGATCAGCCCGCCGATGTTGCCGGTGAGCCAGAGCGCGGTGCCGCCGAGACCCGGCTTGTAGAGCGCGCCGTCGTAGTCGAGGCCGGCCGCGATGCCCCGCCGCGCGTACCCCACGATGTCGGCAGTGAGCTGGAGGTTCAGATTCCAGAGCAGCTCCGGGTGGTTGCCGAAGTTCACGAGCGTGCCGAGTACACCGGGCCCGGCGGCCTTGCGCAGCAGGGCCACGCGGATGCCGTCGTCGATCACCATCGGGCCGCGCGTGTCCGTGGTGCCGATGCGCCGGTCGCGGCCCGTGATCTCGGCGACCTCGAGCCTCGCGGGCGCCAGCCCCGCCACCGCCTCGGCGAGCGCCCCGCCCATACGCGCGCGGAGCTTCGCCATGTAGGCGTCGTCGCGGCCGGTGGTCAGGTACCCGCCGCCCCAGATCCCCTGCGTGTCGGGCCCCTGGTGATTGTGGGTCGCGTGCACGACCAGGTAGTCGAGGCCGAGCTTCGTCTGGTGCGCTGCTCGCACGCTCTCGACGAAGGTGTGGGAGAGCCCCACCACGTCGGCGGTGACGATGCCGACCCGCGTCGTGCCGTCGTCGAACACCGCCGCCACCGCCTCGAGCTCGTCGTGCACGCCCGCCGCCGCGCGCTTGTGCTGGAAGCCGGCCATCCACACCGCGTCGAACTTGCCGTTGCCGTTGCGGTCCTCCCACCTGTCGTTGCTCGTGAAGCGCCCGTCGCCATCGATGTCGGTCCAGGTGTCGGGCGCGTCGGGCGTGATCGAAGTGCGGCCGAAGCCGGCGCGGAGCTCCGCCGACGCAGGCAACGCCGACACGCAAGTGATGAGCAACAGGGCGAAGCGGACCGGGAGAGCGGGGCGGGATGTCATGGCGGCGGAGTCTATAGTCCAGACGTGACCTTCACGATCCTCGCGGCGTGCGGTGGCTTCCTGCTCGCGGTGCTCTGGATGGACCTGATGTTCGACGTGCAGGTGCTCCGCCACCGCAGCGAGGCCTTGCCCGAGCCCGTGCTCGACTCGATCGCCGCGTACTACCGCCGCGTCACCACGGGCGCCTCGCCGATGGGGCACCTCGTGGGCGTCGCCATGCTGGCCGCGGTGGCCACCATCGTGGCCTTCCTCGGACGGGGCGCGCAGCCGCGCTGGGCCGGCTGGCTGTCGCTCGCGCTGTGCGTGCCGCCGGTGCTGCTCGCGCAGACGCGCATCTTCCCGGCAGCCGCGAAGCTGGGTGCGCGCCAGGGCTCACTGGAGGAGCGGACGCGCCTCGCGCGCTCGATCTGCCGCTCCCACTTCGTCTGCCTTGCCGCGATGAGCGCCTTCGTCGCGCTCCAGCTCTACCTGGCGGCTTAGTCACGGGCGCCGGCCGGCCGATGGGCAAGGCATGGCGCGTGTCCTCGCCATCCTCCTCGTGCTCGGCGGTCTCGGCGTGTTCCTGGTGATCCAGAGCCAGGGCGCGGACCGCGCCTTCGGCGGCGCGCTCGCCCGCTTCACGCATCGCGAGGCGCCGAAGGCCGCCACCTACGACGCGCCGGCCGCTCCCCGCGGCGGGCGGGACTGGTGGGAGAACGAAGACCGGCCGGCGCCGCCGCAGGGCATCGGGCAAGGCGTGCGCGAGCGTGTGAACCGCGCGATGGACACCGGGGCGCGGAGGGCGGGCGGCGAGTAGTCGCCACGCGTCAACGCCCGCCTTGCGATAGCCCCCGAACCACGTCGGCCACCTCACGCAGGCGCGCCTCGGTCGAGCCTGCCGAGGCGTCGGGCTGGGGGGCTCCCGCGCCATACGGCGCTTCCCAGCGCCGGCCGTCGGCTTCGAGCACCAGCTTGCCGGCGTTCGCCTCGAGCGAGCGGCTCGCGGCGGGCGGCAGCGTCGCGAGGTCGGCCTGACTCAGCGCGGCCCGCACGCGCGCCAGCTCGTCGGGCTTCAGCACGCGGCTCTCCTCCGAGACCTTTCGATCGTTCACCAGGCGCTCTTGGCGCAGCTTTCCGTCCTCGATGCGCCACACGGTTGCCGTCACGCCCACGACTCCGGGCTGCTCCACGCGGAGCTGCAACACGGAAGGCATGTCTCCACCTCCCTCTTCTCGTGTCGAATACTGAGACCTGCACCCCGTGGAAACACCGATGAGTGTCGCTGTAACCACCAGGAGCTGGTATATCGATCGTCTCGGTGTGAACCAATTCACAATCCACCGTCGGAGGACCATACAAGATTCCTTTCAACCCGGGTGCCGAAAGGAGAAGCCCACATGACCTCTCATCCCCATCCGATCGAGTGCATCATTCCGCCTCACATGATCGAGGCGATCCAGCTGCGAGGCAATCCGGAGCAGCGCCACATGGCAACGCTGCTGGGCCAGCGCAGCGCCGACGTGCGCCTGCTTCGCCAGGAGGCGGTGCCGTCTGCCGGCTTCGCGGTAGCCGCCGCCGCGAAGGCCAACAAGCCGAACCGCGAAGTCTACGACGCCGGGAACGCGGGCGGCCTGCCGGGGAAGCTGGTGCGCTCCGAAGGGCAGCCGCCCGTGGCCGACCGCACCGTCAACGAGGCGTACGACGGGTCGGGCGACACCTACGAGCTGTATCGCCACGCCTACGGCCGCGACTCGCTCGACGGTCACGGGCTGAAGCTCGTTTCGACCGTGCACTTCGACCAGAACTTCGACAACGCCTTCTGGAACGGCAGCCAGATGGTGTACGGCGACGGCGACGGACAGCTCTTCATTCCCTTCACGCGCTCGCTCTCCGTCATCGGCCACGAGCTATCGCACGGCGTCGTGCAGTACTCGGGCGGCCTCGTCTACCAGGACCAGGCCGGCGCGCTGAACGAGAGCTACGCCGACGTCGGCGGGGTGCTCACGGTGCAACACAAGAAGAAGGAGAAGGCGTGCGACGCCACCTGGCTCATCGGCGACGGCATCCTCGCACCGAACATCCATGGCAAGGCGCTGCGCTCGCTGAAGGCGCCCGGCACGGCGTACGACGACCCCGTGCTGGGGAAGGATCCGCAGCCCTTCCACATGGATGGCTACGTCCACACCTCGAGCGACAACGGCGGTGTGCACATCAACTCGGGCATTCCGAACCACGCCTTCTACCTGCTCGCCCAGTATCTCGGCGGGCACGCCTGGGAGAAGGCGGGGCACATCTGGTACGACGCCCTCCAGGCGCTCAACAACCCGCACGCGACGTTCGCGCAGTGGGCGGACGAGACGGTGAAGACGGCGCGCACGCGCTTCGGCGCCGGCAGCCTCGAGGAGATCTTCACGCGTCGCGCGTGGAAGCTCGTGGGCATTGCGGTGTGAGCGGAGCTCGCGGTGGCGGTTCGGGGGAGCGAGAGCTTCCCCGAGCCGTGAGCGCCCGCGCGGGCGCAGCTCACGAGATTCCTCCTGCGCCCGATCAGAGCACAACTCGGAGCCGGCGTGTAGTGAAGCCCACCACGCGCTCGTGCGGCTTCCTTCCGCCACACTCGCCGCCATGAAGCTCCTCCTCGGCCCCATCGTCGGCGCCACCTCCGATCGCGAGGCACGCATCTGGCTGCGCGCGGACGACCCAGGCGCAGCTCGCGTGCACGTGTTCCGAGACACGGGCACGGAGGTGCCCGGCTCGCCGTTCCGTGCGGCGCTCGATCCGGGGGACGTGTCCGGCACCGCCA
Source organism: uncultured delta proteobacterium (assembly GCA_963716895.1). GTDB lineage: Bacteria > Myxococcota_A > UBA9160 > UBA9160 > UBA6930 > JBFIYM01. The sequence continues at coordinate 17,032 of CAVQUJ010000005.1, read as the reverse complement.
CCATCGCGGTGAATCTGCCGGCGGCGTACGCCCGCTACACGTACGACGTGCGGGACGACGCGGGCGCGAGCGCGCTGCCCGCCTGGCTCGGCACGCCGGGCTTCTGGAGCGCGCCGAAGCCCGACACCACCGGTCCCTTCCGCTTCGGCCTCGTCTCGTGCAACGACATGCGCCCGGCGACGCAGAAGAACCGGCCCGACCCGGAGCGTCCGTGGCGCACGCTCTACACGACGGCCGACGAGCGCGACCTCGCCTTCCTGCTCTGCGTCGGCGACCAGGTGTACGCCGACGACGTGTGGGAGAAGCAGGTGACGAGCAAGGTTTTCGAACCCACGCTGCGCCGCGCCTATCAGGACGCGTACCAGGCGCAGTGGGACTACCGCTGGTTCCGCCGCACCCTCGCGAGCTTCCCCAGCTACATGACCTGGGACGACCACGAGATCCGGAACGGCTGGGGCTCGGAGCGTCTCGACGGCTCGGCCGCGAACCGGCAGCAGGCCTTCGCCGTGGTGCGGGAGGTCTATCGCCGCTTCCAGCACGACCACAATCCGCCGAGCTTCGGCGGCGGCGCCGACGACCTCTTCTACGCGTTCCAGTACGGGAACGCGGGCTTCCTCGTGCTCGACGGCCGCGGCGCGCGCGACATCGAGCGGCCGATCGACCCGCTGCTCGGCTCGCGGCAATGGCGCCTCGTGAAGCAATGGCTCCGCGACGCGACGCCGGGCCTCGAGGCGCTGTTCGTGGTGGCGAGCGTCCCGCCCGTGCACGTGCCGCCGGAGCTGGCGAAGCCGGGCGGCACGCTCGTGAGCGACATCCGCGACCAGTGGACCTCGGTGTACAACCTGGCAGAGCTCGAGCGCCTCGCGGTCGAGCTGTTCGACCGCGCGAACGAGCACGACATCCCGATCGTGCTGCTCGGCGGCGACGTCCACCTCGGCACCGTCGCCTGCCTCCGCTCGACGCGCCCCGAGCACGCGAAGCGCCCGCTGATCTACCAGCTCTGCTCCTCGCCCATCACCAACCGGCCGCCGCGGCTGCTCGTCTCCGTCTTCGAGGAGATCGCACGGACCTTCTTCGACATCGCTCCCGGCCTCAGTGGAAAGATCCTGGCCGGTCCGCTCGCCGACCGGAACTTCGGCGTGGTGGAGCTCGTCTACGAGCCGGATCGCTACCGCATCACGCTGAAGCTATTCGACGAGAGCGGCGCGGAGCGGATCAACTATCCGCTGCCGGGATGAGAAGCGTGCGATGAGCCGATGCCTGCGAGCCTTCGTCCTGCTCTGCGGCACGAGCGCGGCCGCCGCGTGCGCGCTGCCCGGTGGGACGGCGCTGGTGCTCTCGAATCTGAAGTCGCCGCTGCGCTGGCGCACGCACGCGGTGTTTCCCGAGAGCAAGCCGCTGCCGCCGGAGCTCTGGCTCGCGCTCGAACGCGCCGAGGCCGAGGGCCTGCCGGCGGGCTGTGTGGACGCCGCGAAGAAAGGGCTCCGGCCGGATTGCGTGGACGACTTCGCAGACCTCACCGGCCGCAGCACGTTGGTCGCCGTGGCGGTCTCGGGCGGCGGCGCGCGTGCGGCACGGATGGCCGCGCACGCCATGGCCGAGATCGAGGCCGTATACGCGCAGCTCAGCGGCGAGGCGCCGCTCGTCAGCGCGATCGACGCCTTCTCCACCGTGAGCGGCGGCTCGATGTACGCCTATCACGTGGCGCGGGGCGTCGGCCACGCACGGCTCTCGCCGCTGCGCTTCCTGCGCCCCGCCGTCCAGCAGTCCTCCGCCGCGCCGTACGAGCCGGAGGCCGACAGCGCGGGGCTGTTCCGGGAGCTGAGCGCAAGCGCGCGCGTCTCCGCGGGCACGCAGCACGTGGGCGCCCTCGCGCTCCAGAGCGTGATCGGCGCCTCGGGTCTCAACCTGGTGGCGGGGCCCTTCGTGGACTGGTCGTTCCTCGATCATCTCGCGAAGGGCCTCGAGGCGTCGGAGAGCGGGCAGCCCTGGGACCTGCTGGTGCCGCCCGGCCTCCGCGCGCACTTCCTGATGGCGGATCTGCCCGCCTCGCCCCGCTTCTACTTCAACGCGACCACGCTCGAGACGGGGCATCCCTTCGTGCTCACCCAGCGCGTCACCAACGCGCGGCCGCGCTGCATGGTGCCGGACGAGTACCCCTGCGCACAGGAGCATCGAGCGATCCGCGTGCCGCTCCGTTCGGCGCGCTTCGATCTCCACCCGGCGCTGCCCGGCGGCGACACCGACCCGAGCTTCGACGCGCGCCGCCCCCTGCGCTCGGGCTTCACGCTCGAGGATTTCGGCGGCTCGCCGGCCAACTTCTCGCTGGCGTACGCGGCGATGGCGAGCGCCGCCTTTCCCCTCGGCGTCGAGCCGCTCGCCCTGCCGAAGTACGTGCTCGAGGGCGAGCACATGCGGATCTACAAGGATCGCGTGCGCCTCTCCGACGGCGGCGTCTACGACAACTCCGGCCTCACCGCGGTGGTCGACCTCTACGAGCACCTGGTGATGGAGGGACGCGTCCAGGATCTCGTGCTGATCGCCATCAACGCCGATGCCACGCGCTACGACGCCAACCGCGCCGAGAGCGACGGCAAGCGCCGCAACATGACCGACTTCTTCGAGCTCGGCTGGCCGATCGCGAGCCTGGGCTCGGGCGCGGAGAGCCTCGGCATGATCCACTACTCGAACAAGCGCCGCGGCGAGGACGTCGCCTGGGCGCGTCTCCAGCACATCGACCGCTGGCTCTCGCTGCGCGGCCTCGCGGGCGCGGAGCTCGAGAAGCAGAAGGAGCGCTACGACACCCGGGCCGCGCGCGACAAGGGCATGCGCTACGTGCACTACTTCCCCGTCCACGTGGCGCAGCTTTCGGGCGACGACGCGGAGCGGGTCGGCGGCGGCCACGAGTACTTTCGCAAGGTCAGCCGCATGTCCACCGGGTATTGGCTCGATCCCGGAAACGACGCAGAGCTCGCGGAGGCCACGCACGCGCTCGTGCACGAGGAGCAGCGCACGGGTTGGAACGTAGGGCCGGAGTGCAACCGCCAGGATCGCGAGGACGTCCGGCGCCTCGGCGAGGCGGTGGCCTTCGCCGTGATGCGCAGCCGGCACCCCGACTGGCGCGATCCTCTCGACGACGCCGGCTCCCGCGACTGGTGCGCCTCGAGAGCGCCGGTCGCCGCGCCCGAGGGCCCGCCCTAGCCCTACGTCATCAGCCCATGCTTCTGGAGCCGATACACCACCGCACCGCGGGTGAGCGACAGCCTCCGCGCCATCTCCGCGACGTTGCCGCCGCACTCGGTGAGGAGATCCACGAGCTCCTTGCGCTGGAGCGAGTGGCGGGTGGCGCGGTGGGTCTCGAGGCTGTCGCCGCGCTTCGCGATGACTTCTTCGATGGCGTCGCGCACGGCTTCGACGCCGACGCGCTCGCCCTTCTCGACGGCGACGGCCTGCTCGAGCACGTCGCGCAGCTCGCGCGCGTTGCCGGGCCAGCTGCGCTTCTGCAGCTCGGCGAGCGCGCCGGCCGAGAGCGCGAGGTGCGGGCGACCGAGCCGGCGCGCCGTGTCGAGCAGCAGGTCGCGCGCGAGCGGCTCGATGTCCTCCATGCGATCGCGCAGCGGGAGCACCTGGAGCTGGAAGCGCGACAGCGCGCTCCACAGCTCGGGATGGAAGCGCCGCGACGCCACCTCGTCGTGGAGCAGCGGACTCGCCGTCGCGAGCACGCGCGCCACGGGGCCGGGCCGGCGCTGCCCGATGCGGCGGATCTCGGCGAGCCAGCGGCTCTGCTGCTCGCGCTCGAGCTGCTCGATGCCATCGACGAAGGCGACGCACGAGCGGGCCGGAAGCTCGGCCGGTACGCCCTCGCAGCGCACCAGCGGCAGCTCCCGGAGCGGCGAGCAGGCGTGGAGGGCGCGCACCGCGCGCGCCCTCCCCGTGCCGTGCTCGCCGCACACCAGCACGGGAATCTGGAGCGCCCCGAGCGCCCGCACGCGCGCACGCAGCTCGCGCGCGGCCTTGCTCTTGCCCACGAGCATCGAGGTGGCCGGGTCGGAGGCGTCCTCGGGGTTGCGGCTGAGCAGGTCGCGAGCGCGCGTGATCAGGTGGCTCAGATCGTCGGGGAAGCGGAGGTAGTCGTCCGCGCCGCTGCGGATCGCCGAGACGGCGAGCGAGATCTCGCCATAGGCCGTCAGCAGGATCACGGGCAGGTCCGACACGTCGCGAATCTTCTTCAGCAGGTCGAAGCCGTCGATCTCCGGCATGCGCACGTCGCTCACGACGAGATCGGGCTTGCGCTCCTGGAAGCGCTCCCACGCGCGCCGGCCGTCGGGAGCGCGGGCCGTGTCGAAGCCGGCCTCGCGGAACTCTCCCTCGATCACGTCGAGCGCATCCGCGCAATCGTCTGCCAGCAGAACCAGGGGCGCGCTCGACATGGGACCTCCAGCTCTCTCGTCAGCGGTCGTGGATGCCAGGGATCTCGCGCCGCGCCTCGAGCGCGGAGTACGTGAAGAGCGCATCGTCGAGGGGCGCGTTCGTGCGCAGCTCCGAGATCGTGAGCTCGGTGTGTGTTCCGCGCTGCCGATCTTCGACGATCACGCGCGTGGGGACGCTGCAGTTCTTCTGCGTGACGATGTCTGCGCGTGGCATCCGCATGTCTTTGTAGGGGCTCTGATCTGCGCGTTTGTGGTAGTGCGTGCCGAGGATGACGCCGTCCGCAACCGCGACCTCGTACTCGACGTTCGAGTACGGCGCATCGAAGAGCGGCAGCACCGAGAGGGTCTCGATGGCCTCGCCGTCCATCGTGCCGGGCGTCGCGCGGGTCGCGCGATAGCGCTCGGGATGCTGGCGTTGGAAGTCGTTGTAGCTGAGGTCGGTGCCGAGGAACGAATCGGTCGGCTGGCTGCCGCTCACGCGGCGTACCTTGGCCATGCTCGGCAGGTAGACGAACTGCTGCTCGCTGCGCCGCGGATCGTCCGACTCGACGCCGAGGAACGCCATGCCCCGCACGTACTGCGGCTCGCGGAAGATCGCGTAGGTGTGGAGCTTGCCCTGCACGAACTTCGCGGCGACGTGGAGGCGCCGCTCGCGGGCGCGCGCCTCGCCCTTCCGCGTCGCGATGCGCACCACACCGGTGATGGAGCAGGCGTAGCGGCGCTCGAAGGCCCGGGTGAGGAGCTGCTGGGGGTCGTCGTCCGCGCCGAGGGCGCCCGCGCCGGCGGGCACCGACACCGCGAGGGCCAAGGCGAGCCATCCGGCCCGCCGCCGTCGCCACCCACTGGCGCCCGCCTCGCGCATCGCCTTCCCCAGCTGCACCCGAACCGTTCTGATCCTAAACGGCAGCGTGGAGGCGGAGCCCGTCAAAAGGCATCAATCGCGCCCTAGGGGAAAGGCTGGAGGACTCTAGATTCCCGCGGGGAAAGACGGGTTCTGATTTACAATACGCTCCGTATCGTATAGGATTCTCCGGCCGCAGAAGAGGAGGTCTCCCGTGGACTTCGAGCTTTCCGCCGAGGAGCAGGCGTTCGCCGTCGAGGTCGAGCGCTTCCTGGATGCGAACCACGACCCCGAGGTGATGGATCCGACCAAGGAGAACTTCGCGCAGCTCGTGGACACGCCGAAGCGCCGCGCGTTCATGAAGAAGCTCGCCGCCAAGGGCTGGCTCGGCCTGACCTGGCCGAAGGCGTACGGCGGCCAGGAGAGGAAGGGCGTCTACGAGTACATCCTCAACGAGGCGCTCGCGCGGCGGCACGCGCCCCAGATCGGGAAGGGCGTCGGGATCATCGGCAAGACGCTGATCCGCCACGGCAGCGAGAAGCTGAAGCGCGAGTTCCTGCCGCAGATCATCGCCGGCGAGATCGAGTTCGCGGTGGGCTATAGCGAGCCCCAGGCGGGCTCCGACGCCGCGAACATGCAGCTCAAGGCCGAGAAGGTTCCCGGCGGCTGGAAGATGAACGGCCAGAAGATCTGGACGACCTCGGCGCACTTCGCGGACTGGTACTGGTTCGGCGCGCGCACCGACCCGGACAAGGCCAAGCACGACGGCATCAGCGTGTTCCTGCTGCCGATGCGGGCGCCCGGGCTCGAGATCCAGGCGATGCCCACGATCGGGAAGGACATCACGAACTCGGTGTTCTTCACCGACGTGTTCGTGCCGGACGACTACCTGGTGGGCAAGCGCGGCAGCGGCTTCCAGTACATCTCGGAGGCGCTCGACCTCGAGCGCTTCACGATGTTCACGCTCTCGCCCATCAACGAGCGCGTGAAGCTCACCTGCGAGTGGCTGCGCTCCGGCGCCGCCCGCGACGGCGAGCTGCTGAAGCGCGACCCGACGGTGCGCGCGAAGGTGGCGCGGCTCGTGACGGACGCCGAGGTGGCGCGCTGCCACTCGCTGCGCTTCGTGTGGGCCGCGATTCAGAGCGAGGAGCACGGCAAGAAGCCGCCGAGCACGCAGGCCTCGCAGTACAAGCTGTTCGCAACGCAGCTCTCGCAGCGGCAGGCGAACGTGGCGCTCGACATCCAGGGCCCGGAGGGGCAGCTGCGGGTGGACCAGCCCGAGGCGCCGCTCTCGGGCCGCTTCGAGGGCACGTATCGCGCGACGGTGGTCGAGACCATTGGTGGCGGGTCATCCGAGGTGCAGAAGAACATCATTGCCCGACGGCTTCTAGGGCTCCCCAAGAACTTCTAGGGTGCGAGAGCTTGACGTGACAACGGAGCGGAACCCGGTCGAGAGAGTGCGGCTCCGGATGCAGCTGGCGGGCCCGCGGCCCGCAGCTGATCCGTTCGGCGCGGGGCTTCGCCCCTCGGAGGCTTCGCGGTGACCGAACGTGGGCCGCTCGCGGGCGTGACGGTGCTCGACCTCTCGACGGTCGGGCCGGGGACGCGCTGTACGCGGCTGCTCGCGGACTACGGGGCGCGCGTCGTAAAACTTGGCGCGCCGCCCAGGCAGGCGGGCGTGCAGACGGAGCCGGCCTTCTGGGCGTACAGCGCGCGGCGCGGCTGGCAGCAGGCCCGCGTCGACCTCAAGGCGCCGGAGGGGCGCGACGCGTTCCTCGCGCTCGCGACGAAGGCGGACGTCGTGCTCGAGAGCTACCGGCCCGGCGTGGTGGCGCGGCTCGGCATCGCCTACGCCGACGTCGCGCGCGTGAACCCGCTCATCGTCTACTGCTCGACCTCGGGCTACGGGCAGACGGGCCCGGCCGCCGCCTGGGCCGGGCACGACCTGAACTACCTCGCACTCGGCGGGTACCTGCACACCTCGGGCCGCGGCGCGGGCGGCAAGCCGCCGCTGCCGGGCGCGACCATCGCCGACAGCGCCGCCGGCGGCATGCACGCTGCGCTCGCCATCACGGCCGCGCTGTTCGCGCGCGACAAGACGGGGACAGGCGCCTACCTCGACGTCTCGGTGGTCGAGGGCGTGCTCTCGCTGATGTCGCTTTCGATCGACGACCACCTCGCCACCGCCGCGCACCCGGCGCCGGGCCACGACGTGCTCACCGGCCGCTACGCCTACTACGACACGTACCGGTGTCGCGACGGCAAGTGGCTCGCGGTCGCTGCGATCGAGCCGCACTTCTATCGGAACCTGTGCAAGGGCATCGGCTGCGAGCAATGGCTCACGCACCAGAACGACGACGACGCCCAGGAGGAGATGCGCGCGGACTTCGCGGCAGCCTTCGTGATGCGCGATCGCGACGACTGGGTGGCCGAGCTCGCGCCCGGCGACGCGTGCGTGGCGCCGGTCTACACGGTCGAGGAGCTGGTGCGCGATCCGCAGCTCGCCGCGCGCGGCGTGTTCGGCGAGGCGGTGGACGCCGCGGGCCGGCGCTTCCGCCAGCTTGCGCCCGCGCTGGCCGGCATGCCGCGCCCGAGCGAGCCCGTGCGCGTGCGCGACGCGAGCGCCTCCGACACCGAGGCGCTGCTCGCCGAGGCGGGCGTCGCGCGAGCCACCATCGACGCGCTCCGCGCCAGCGGTGTGATCGCATAGCGATCACCAGCGGCGTGATCGCGTAGGACAGGAGGAGAGATGCCCGAGCTACCGGAAGACGTGAAGAGCTGGATCGGGAAGAAGCTCTACGAGCAGTGGGGCGAGTTCGACGTCGAGCGCGGCTACGTCTACACGACCTGCGCCAGCGTGCAGAACGGCAACCCGCTGTTCTGGGACGAGAAGGCGGCGCAGGAGCTCACCGGCGGCTTCATTGCTCCGCCGACCATGATTTCGGTCTGGTTCCGCCCGCATCACTGGTCGCCCGGCCGCACCGAGGAGGCCGTGCCGCTCCAGCTCCACTTCGACCTGAAGAAGCGCCTCGGCCTGCCCGAGGCCGTGATGACCGACAACACCATCACCTTCTACGACCCGGTGCGCGTCGGTGATCGCCTCAAGACCTACCAGGTGCTGCGCTCCGTCTCCGACGAGAAGCAGACCAAGCTCGGCCTCGGCCGCTTCTGGGTGCTCGACGTCGAGTACGAGAACCAGAAGGGCGAGAAGGTCGCGACCGAGTCCTACACCGGCTTCGGCTACCGGAGGGCGCAATGAGCAAGCTAGGCATGGATGGACTCATCGACCGGCTCCGCCAGCGCGCAGCGAGCCGGAGGCGAGCGTAGCGATGGGCTGGAAGACGCTGACTCTCGACCAGGTGAAGCCGGGCGAGCAGCTGCCCGAGCTCGGCATCGACGTGACCGCCACGACGGTGGTGGCCGGCGCCATCGCCTCGCGCGACTACCGCCCGATGCACCACGACAAGGACTTCGCCGTCGAGCGCAACGGCGTGCGGAACATCTTCATCAACACCCCGCACAACGCCGCCTTCTTCGAGCGCTTCATCACCGACTGGACGGGCCCGAAGGGCCGGCTCGGCAAGATCCAGTTCCGCATGAAGGACTCCGTCTTCCCGGGCGACCGCATGGTCTTCCACGGCAAGGTGGAGAAGGTGGAGAAGGACGCCGCCGGTTGCGGCTGGGCGTCTCTCTCCGTCTGGCTCACGGTCGGCGAGAAGACCACGACCGAGTGCACGGCGCGCATCGCGCTGCCGACCTCGGCCGACGACAACCCCTGGAAGCGCCGCGGCGATCAGTGGCGGCCGTAGGAGAAATGTCGATGAACCTCGACTTCAGCGAGGAGCAGCTCGTCCTCCGCGACACCGTGCGCAAGGTCTGCGCGGAGTACAGCCCGATCGCCGTGGTGCGCGCGATGGAGGACGACCCGAAGGGCATCCCCGACGCGCTCTGGAAGCAGCTCGGCGAGCTCGGCCTGCTCGGCGTGCTCGTACCCGAGGAGTTCGGCGGCTCGGCCCAGACGCTGCTCGAGGCCGTGGTGATGTTCGAAGAGCTGGGCCGCGCGCTCGCGCCCACGCCCGCCTTCGAGTCGGCGGTGATGAGCGCGGGCGTGCTGCTCGCCGCGGGCGGCGCCGCCCAGCAGAAGGAGTGGCTGCCGAAGCTCGCGAGCGGCGAGGCCATCGTGACGCCGGCGTGGCTCGAGCCCCAGAGCGGCTTCGGAGCGAAGGGCGTGAACCTGCGCGCGGCAAAGGCCGGCGACGGGTATCTGCTCTCGGGTCAGAAGCGCCACGTGGCCTTCGCATCTTCCGCGGCCCGGCTCGTGGTGCTCGCGCGCACCGGCGAGAAGGTCGAGGACATCTCGCTCTTCCTCGTCGATCCGCACGCCGCCGGCGTGTCGCTGAAGCAGATGAAGAGCCTTGCCTCCGACACGCAGTACGACGTGGGCTTCGAGAACGTGCGTGTGCCCGCCTCGGCGCGGCTCGGAGCGGAGAACGGCGGCTGGAAGGTCTGGGACGCGGCGATGCACGACGGCATCATCGTGCTGGCCGCGCTCGCCATGGGCGGCTGCGAGCGTGCCCTCGAGATCACGGTGCAGTACGCGAAGGACCGCAAGCAGTTCGACAAGCCGATCGGCGCCTTCCAGGCCATCTCGCACTACCTGGCCGACGCAGTGACGCAGCTCGACGGCGGCAAGACGCTGGTCTACGAGGCGGCCAGCGCGCGCGCGGCGGGCAAGGACATCGGCCGGCTGGCGCCGATGGCGAAGCTGTTCGCTTGCCAGACCTACCGCGACGTCACCGCGATGTGCCAGCAGGTGTGGGGCGGCGTCGGCTTCACGATCGAGTACGACATCCAGCTCTACTTCCGCCGCGCGAAGCAGCTCCAGCTCACCTGGTGGGACACGCGCTACCTCGAAGAGCTGATCGCGGCCGACGTGCTCGACCGCTAGGAGGCCCGATGCCGCACTCCCGTCCCCCGCTCGCCGGGCTGCGCGTGCTCGAGTGCTCGCTCCTCGGTCCCGGCGCGATCGGCACCCATCTGGCCGACCTCGGCGCCGAGGTGATCAAGGTCGAGTCGCCCGCCGGCGACTACATCCGCGAAATGACGTGGCCCATCATCGAGGGCGTCTCGCTGCTGCACCTCCACGTCCACCGGGGCAAGAAGAGCGTCACGCTCGACCTGAAGAGCCGCGAAGGCGTGGAGCTGTTCCGGGAGCTGGCGAAGAAGTCCGACGTGGTGATCGAGGCGATGCGGCCGGGCTCGCTCGCCGCGCGCGGCGTCGGCTACGCCGAGCTTCGGGCGCTGAACCCGAAGCTCGTGTTCTGCAACATCTCGGGCTACGGCGCGACGGGCCCGTACCGCGATCTGCCCGCGCACGGCATCGCGTTCGATACCTGGGGCGGCGCGGTGAAGGCCGCGACCGACGAGCAGGGCTTCTGCTACATCCCCGAGCACGCCTCGATCGGCATGCACGTGGGCCCGATGCTCGGCGCGCTCGGCATCCTCGCCGCCGTGATCCGTGCGCGCGAGACGGGCGCGGGCTCGGAGCTCGAGATCGGCCAGTCCGACGCCACGGCCTACACCGACTGGTACCGGATCGAGAGCTGGCTCGCGTACGAGCGCCCGGCCGACGTGGTGACGGGCAACAAGGCGGACAACTACGAACGGCGCGCGCCGGGCACGGCCGGCATGAAGGAAGGCGTCCGCTACCAGATGTACGAGTCGGCGGACGGGCACGTGCTGTTCATGGCGAGCGAGCAGGCGTTCTGGAAGAACTTCTGCGAGTGCATCGGGCGCATGGAGCTGTTCGAGCGCTGGCCCGGCTCGAAGTTCGCCGATCACGCGCGCGGCAACCGCGAGCTGCAAGCGATCCTGAAGGGCGTGTTCGCGAGCAAGAGCTCCGCCGAGTGGCTGCGGCTCGGCGAGCAGAAGAACTTCCCGATCGCGCCGGTGAACACGCCGAAGACGATCGTGGACGATCCGCAGTTCCAGGACCGCTTCCCGCTCTACGCGCACGCGCAGCACGGCGCGGACATGCTGCCCTTCCCGGTCAAGTTCCCGGGCGAAACGCTGCCCGAGCCGAGCAAGGCGCCGACGGTCGGGCAGCACACGGACGAGGTGCTGCGCGGCGTGCTGGGCTACGACGCGGCGCGCGTGGCCGCCCTCCGCGAGGCGGGGGCCTTCGGCAAGAAGTAGTCAAGAACCAGCCGCACGCGGGCACCGGGCGGCGGAATGGTGCCCGTTCCGGCTCACCCGGGCTTGCAGCGTGGAAGTCCCTTCACTACGGAGTGGCCGCAATGAAAAGCCGCGACCCCTTTGCGGAAAGCGGCCCTAAGGAGATCACTGTGACGAGGAACCACCCCGCCCGCCTTCGGGCGCTTTCTGTCTTGATGCTTGCTCTGGCGATCGCGTCACCCGCGCTCGCGGAGGAGGCAGCCGAAGAGGAGAGCCGCTTCTCCGGCGCCCTCCAGGTCGACTTCACGAACGCCTACTTCTTCCGCGGCATCTTGCAGGAGCGCGAGGGCACGCTGTTCCAGCCCTGGATGGAGCTCTACTACAACCTGTACTCCTCGGAAGACGGTCCGATCCGCAGCGTCACGGTCGGCGCGGGCATCTGGAACAGCTTCCAGAGCGAGCGGACGTTTCACGGTGCAACGAGCACCGTCGGCACCAACAACCACGACGATGGCCCGCAGTGGCTGTACGAGACCGACCTCTATCCCCTGATCTCGGTGGCATTCCCGGGCAACGTCACCCTGACCACCATCTACTACCTCTATACGAGCCCGAACGGCGCGTTCAAGAACACGCAGGAACTGAACTTCAAGCTCGCCTGGGATGACAGCGAGACCTTCGGCAAGTTCGCCGTCCATCCCTGGGTCAACCTCGCGATCGAGACCAACAACCAGTCGTTCGGGCCCTACTCGGGTGAGGGCCTCCAGCTCGGCATCGCGCCGGTGCTCTATGCGTCGGAGGCGGAGCAGTACGCGCTCACGCTGTCGGCGCCGGCCGAGCTCGGGCTCGCGCTCAGCGACTACTACGAGGGCGTGGATCACGACCCGGCCCAAGGCAACGGAGGCCACGGCGAGAACACGTTCGGCTACGGGTCGGTGGGCCTGCTCGCGAGCCTCCCGCTCAGCTTCATGCCCGAGGGCGCGGGCTCCTGGACGCTGAGCGCGAGCGGCAAGTACCTGTTCCTGTCCGAGACCCTCGAGAACACGAACCGCGGCAAGAGCACGTACCCCGTGGGCATGCTCAGCCTCGGAGTCGCATTCTGAGCTGATCTGTGGCGCGCGATCGCTCCCCCCGCGTGGGGGAGCGATCGCGCTCACCCGCGCCCGATCCGCGAGCGGAGGCGAATGCCGCCCGCCACGCCGGCGTACGCTCCTGCCGCAGTGCCAGTCAGCCAGCCCCCGAACACTCCCCAGGACGTGTCGACGGACTGGAGCACGATCCCGGGCGCGAGCAACAGCAGGAGCATCGCCGCCGGGAGGAGCGGACGGAGCCCCTCGCCGCGCGCTCCGAGCGCGAGGAAGGCCGCGCCCGCCCCGAACACGAGACTGGTGACGCCCCCGAAGCAGAGGGCGCTGAGCGCGAGCCCGCCCGCCGCGCCGAGACGATCCCCGAGCGCCGTGGCGGACCACCAGTGGAGGAAGTGCTGGTCGGGGCAGGCCGCGCCGCACACGCCCGCGAGACCGAGCCCGAGGAGCGCGACCAGCGCCGAACGCGCCAGCGGAAGCGAAGGGGTGCGTACCTCGAGCAGCGCGAGCGAGAGGCCGACGACCAGGAGCCCCGTCCAGACGGCACCGAAGACCACCGCGTGCCACGACGGATGATGACCGTAGGGATGGCCTGCGAGCAGCAGCGTCATGCCCACGGCCCCTGCGGTCCCGATCGCGCCCGCCGTGAAGAGCAGGCGCGCCGTCCGACCGCCGCGCTGCGCCAGGTCGCGTTCGAGGCTCTCGAGAATTCCGCTGCGAACGCCCTCTCGCAGATCCGCCGGCGTGTGCTCGCTCTCGGTTCCCGCCACTAGCCGCTCCCGCTCGGTCGGGAGACGCTAGCGGCTCTCCGACGGAAGCGAGGCCGAGAGGATCGCGGCAGCCCGCAGTCGCTGGAGCGTGCGTGACGCCGTCTTCCGTACGGCTTCCACGGACTTGCCGAGCTGGCGGGCCAGCTCTGGATAGGCCACCCCCTCGAGCTTCGACGAGACCAGGACGTAGCGCTCCTCCGCCGAGAGGGTGTCGAGCGCCTGGCCGAGCAGCTCGCGCTCGCTCGCCAGCTCCTCGCTGCCTGCCTGCTCGCTCTGGCGCTCGGGATCCTCGATCGGAACCTCGTACGCGCGATATGCGCGCCGGTGATCGTCGACGAGCAGTCGCTGGGCGATCTGGAACAGCCACGGCGCGAACGGACGCTGTGCATCGTACCGATCGCGAGCGCGGTGGATCCGGAGGAACAGCTCCTGGTAGAGATCCTGCGAGCGCTCCGGAGAGCCGGTGCGCTTGAGGAAGTAGGCATAGGCCCGCGGCTCGTAGCGGCCGAAGAGCTGGTCGAAGGCGTCGGCGTCTCCCTCCGCGTAGCGCGCCATGAGGAGCTCATCCGGCACCTCTCGTTCACGCATACGTCCGAGTCCTCCTTTCGTGACGAGGCGGACGCTGCAGGAGACGTGCCGCCTCCCAGCCCGGTCGCCCAGCGCGACGGGAGCCTCCGGACGGGTCCGGCTGCCACGAACGACCTGCGGCGCCGGGGCCCCTGGCCCCAACGCCTCGACGGCGCAGCCTAAGGCTGATGAAGTCCCCAGGCGAGGTACTGCGAGCCGAGCCCACGCTCCTCGACGCGGAAGTCGGCCAGGCGCTCGCGCAGCATCGCGTAGGGCTCGTGCACGAGTGCGCGCGTGACCGCGAGACCGGAGTAGCCGCGCGTCAGCGGGTTCACGAGCGCACCGCGCCAGCCGCGCGCCAGCTTCGCGCCCGCGGCGACGACGCGCGCACCAGGGCGCAGGAAGCCGAACGCGCGAGGCAGCGCCGTCGGCGAGAGCAGGATGTCGTTCGTGTAGAAGCAGAGCAGTCCGTCCAGCGGCTCGGGCAGCTCGAAGCGCTCGGCGTCGGCTTCGATCCAGTGGACGTTGGTCCAGCCGGCTGCGTCGGAGCGGCGGCGTGCGGCGGCGAGCATGTCAGGGCTGAGATCGACTCCGTACACCGCGCCGGACGCGCCGACCGCGGCGCGCAGGAATGGGAGGCTGAGTCCGGTGCCGCAGCCGAGGTCGAGCACGCGCGAGCCCTCGCCGAGGCCGAGCCGCGCGACCGCCTCTGCGCGCAGCCGCGCCGTCAGGGGCTCCACCGCGAGGTCGTACCAGCGCACGTTGCGTCGGTACTGGCGGCGTACCCGCTCGGTCCGCTCCGCAACCGGCGGCTGGCGCTCCCAGATCAGGGCCAGCGCCTCGACGTAGTGCGCCGGGCGCGCGCGGAACTTCCCGGCGCAGCGTGGATTGCAGAAGAAGTAGGTGGTGCCTTCGTGCGGCTCGCGCCAGAGCGTCTGCTCCGGATCGACCATCATCCCACACACCGGATCGCGTACGAGCACGTCGCTACTCCCGGTGATGGGTGTGCGTGAGGGGGCCGTGCTCGCGCTCGATCGCCTCGATCTCCTCCGGCGTCAGTGCGGGCAGGCGCCGGATCCAGTGCACGAGCGTCCAGGCGTGCTCGTCGTCGTCCGGAGACTCCTCTCCGAAGGCCGGCATGCCCGTGAGCTCGATCCCGTTCTCGATGATCCAGAACAGCTCGCCGTCGGACAGATCCTGCGTCGCGGCGAGGGTCAGATCGGGGACGCGCGGATGGAGCCCGCGACCGATCGGCGTATCGCCGTGGCCGTCGTACCCGTGACAGACGGCGCAGTGGTCGGCGAAGTGTTCCTTCGCGCGCTCGAGGAGAGCGGGATCCGCAGCCAGCGGATTCGCGACTGCGCGCGCCGGGGAGGGGATCAGGAGGTGGCGCGCCGTCCGACCGATCCAGACCTCGAGGACCGAGGGTTCCGCTCGCGCGGAGACACCCTTCCACGCGAACGCGAGAAGTCCGGCTCCTGCAAGTGTTCCGGCGAGCGCGAGGGCGCCGATGAGCAACCGAACGAGCCTGGTCACGGTCGCTTCCTCCTCGACGAGACTACCTTCCCGATCTCGAGCAGAACGATCGGCACCAGCGCGACGCCCACGAGCGCCGCGCACTCGGACCAGGGCAGCAGCGCGGTCTGGAGGAGAGCGCGCAGCGGCTCGAAGTAGTGGCCCGCGATCTGGAGCGCGAAAGACACCGCCACCACGGCGCTGAGCCGCGCGTTCTCGAGCAGCCCCATCCTCCACAACGGCTTGGTCTCGCTGCGGCCACCGAAGGCCCGCAGCAGCTCCGCGAACACGAGCACGGCGAAGGCGTGCGTGCGCGCCTCCAGCTCGCCCTCGTAGCGCAGCCCGTAGACGTAGACGGCGATCGTCGCGGCCGCGGTCAGGAAGCCCGTCGTCAGGATCGCGACGAGCATGCGGCGATCCGCCAGCGCCTCGCCTCGGCGCCGCGGTGGCCGCCGCATCACATCGGGGTCGATCGGATCCGTCGCTAGGCAGAGCGCCGGCAGGCCGTCGGTCACCAGGTTGATCCAGAGCAGGTGGATCGGGAGCAGCGGAATCGGAAGACCGGCGGCGATGCACGCCGCCATCACGAGCAGCTCCGCAGTGTTGCCCGCGAGCAGGTACTGGATGGTCTTGCGGATGTTGTCGAAGATGCCGCGCCCTTCCTCGACGGCGGCGACGATGGACGCGAAGTCGTCGTCCGTGACGATCATGTCCGAGGCCTGCTTCGTCACCTCGGTGCCGGTCCCGCCCATGGCGATGCCGATGTCGGCGCCGCGGATGGCGGGGGCATCGTTCACGCCGTCGCCGGTCATGGCGACCACCGCGCCCACGCTCTGCCAGGCCCGCACGATGCGGAAGCTTGTGCTCGGCGCTCACGCGCGCGTAGACGGAGATGCCCTCGACCTGGCCCGCCAGGCCCTCGTCGGAGAGCACCTCGAGCTCGGGACCGCTCAGCACCTCGGACGCCACGCTCGCGATGCCGAGCTCCCTGGCGACGGCGAAGCCGGTCTGCGGACGATCCCCGGTGATCATGACGACGCGGATTCCGGCGTCATGGCAGCGGGTGATCGCCTCGCGCGCCTCGGGACGCGGCGGGTCGTACATGCCGACGAGGCCGACGAACACGAGGCCCTGCTCGGCCTCGTCTGCGGCCGCGCCAGCGACGCCCTCGCGGCTCGTGTCGCGATACGCGGCCGCGAGCACGCGCAGCGCACGCTGCGACAGCTCCGCTTGCTGCGCCGCGATCCGCGCGCGATCGGTCGAATCGAGCGGCCGGACACCGAGATCGGTCCCGAGGCGGTCGCAGCGCTCGAGGATCGCCTCGGGCGCGCCCTTCACGAGAACGCGCACGCGTCCTTCCCCGACGCCGCGGGCCACGCTCATGCGCTTGCGCGTGGCGTCGAAGGGCCACTCGCGCAGGCGCGGCCAGCGCTGCTCGATCTCGTCGCGCCGGACGTCGAGCTTCCCTCCCGCCGCGAGCAGCGCGCCCTCGGTGGGATCGCCGATCACCTTCCAGTCGCCGCCCTCGTGCGAGAGGTTCGCGTCGTTGCAGCCCACGAAGACGGTCAAGAGCTCTCGAGCGAGCGAGGCCTCTGCGGGATCGAGCTCGCGCTCGCCGTGGCGCACACGGCCCCCGGGTCCGTAGCCCTC
>CAVQUJ010000004.1:0-420075 GCA_963716895.1 uncultured delta proteobacterium | reverse complement strand
CGAGCGTAGGAACTAGTAGAGGACGCAGCCGTAGGGCGGCTCGTGGCGCGCGATGCGCTCCGCCAGGTAGGGCACGAAGGCGCGCACGCGGTCCTTGCCCAGCTCGAGCTGGACGCGGTCCATCGACGCGGGAATGTCGGGCCGGCACGACTCGACGGTGCGCCCGCCGACGAAGACGCACGAGCACATCTCCTTCGCCACGTAGCCGGCGCCGATCGAGCTCATGCCGCGCGCGCGCTCGAAGACGAGAGCGCCGACCACGAGCAGCACCCAGAACACCGCGATCGCCCGCCAACGGCTCACTGCGGCGCCCCAGCGCGCGCCGGGAAGGCTCGAATCAGCGCGGCGATCTCCGAGTTCAGCTCGGGCCAGGTGGACGCCAGCATCTCGCCGAGCCGCACCACAACCAGGTCGCGGTCCGGCACGATCACGACGAACTGGCCGCCGTTGCCGCCCATGTGGAAGCCGCCGTCGGTCTCGAACGGCGAGAACTGACCGTCCGCCGGCTTGCCGCTGACCCAGAAGGAGGCGCCGTACGTGCCGTTGTTCGGCGCGGGCGCCGGCGTGCGCGTGAACTCCACCCAGCCCTCGGGCAGGATGCGGCGGTCCGCCCAGCGGCCGTCGCGCAGGTAGAGGAGGCCGAGCCGCGCCCAGTCGCGCGCGCTGGCCCAGACGAAGGCGCCGCCCATCATCGTCTCCGCCGCGTCGAACTCGAGCACGAGGCTGCGGATGCCGAGCGGCTGCGCGAGCTCGCGCTCGGCGAAATCCCGCACGCCCGCTCGCCCGCCGCCGACCGTGCGCCCGATGATCGCCGACACGATCTGGCTCGTCGCCGTGGAGTACGCCCAGTGCGTGCCCGGGTCGTAGACGAAGTTCACGTGCTCCGCCGCCGCGGCGGTGTTCGCGGCGAAATCGCCGAACAGGAGCTTCGCCACGAAGCCGCTCGGGCCTTCCTCGCCGTCGGCATTGTCGAGCCCGCTCGTCATGTTGAGCAGCTGGCGCAGGGTGAGCGTGGCGCGCGGGTCGCCGTCGCGCTGCCACTCGGGCACCGGCACGGGCGCGTCGAGCCCGAGCTTGCCCTCGCGCACGAGGATGCCCGCGAGGCACTGCGTCACGCTCTTCGCCATCGACCAGGAGCGGAAGTGCGACTCGGGCCCGAAGGCGTCGGCGTAGCGCTCGAGGACGACGCGCCCGCCCTGCACGACGAGAAGGGCGCGCGTGTCCGGGATCCCGCCGCGGCCGACGGGCAGGAACAGCTGCGCCACCGCCGTCTCGAGCGCGGTGTGGTCGGCGCCCGCCGCCGGCAAGCCGACCGGCCAGCTCAGCGTGGGCCAGGGCACGCCCGCGGGCTGCGGCGGCAGCGGCGTGGCCGCCCGAGCGGCGAGGCCGAGCCCGAGCACGGCCACTGCGACGAAGAGGCGCCAGGCTCGCATGTGGCGGCCGAGCGTAACCGGAAGGAAACGACACGTCAGCCCGGAAGGAAACGACTCGTCAGCCGCTCGCGGCCGCCGCCGTCCTCCGGTCCCGGACGTTCACGAGTAGGATCAGCAGCAGCGCGACTCCCACGCTCGCGAGATAGAAGCTCCCGCGCTCGGGCAGGCTGGTGATGGTGAAGTTCGCGACCGTGCCGGTGCCGAGCACGGTGGGCGTGAACGGCTCCACGCGGAAGGGGGCCTTCGGGTCGAGGTTGTGCCCGAACACGTAGAGCGTGTACGCGAAGCGCGCGAAGGCGAAGACGCCGAAGTAGCTGTACAGCGCGATCAGGTCGAGCAGCGACCGCAGATCACCGAGCGCCGCCACGCGCAGCAGCAGCAGCGCGGCCGCGCCGAGGGCGAAGGGCAGGAAGGCGAGATCCGAGAGCGCCGCGCGGTCGATCTTCGCCATGCCGATGTAGTGGTTCAGCGTGTTCACCTCCTGCACGTCGCCGGTCACCGTGTAGGGGAAGATCACGAGCTCGAGGCCCTGGGGATACTGCGGCGCGTCGAAGCGCATCTTCCACATCGGCGCGATCAGCGCGAGGAAGAGCGGGACCAGCAGGAGCAGCAGGCACCAGCGGCTCCGGAGACCGAGTGGTCGAGACAGCCAGGTCGACGTGCTCTGCATGGAGACTCCTCTACACCGCGTCGTCGCGGCGGAAGCGGTGGAGCGCGTATGCGAAGGCGAGCCCGCCGAATGCGAGAGGCCAGCCGACGCCGAGCGCGACCAGGCCGTTCGGGCCGAGCCGATCGGCGAGGTAGAAGCCGACCGGGCCGAGCGTGGCGAGATCCGGCTCGGCGCCGGCGAGCAGCGCGACGCGCGCGGCCTCCACGGGGTTGAGCGCCGCGAGCACGAGCACGGCCTGCGGCGCGAGGTGCCAGCGCAGCAGGATGCCGATCACGCCGAAGTCGAGCAGCGCGACGGCGCCGAGCCAGGCGAGCAACAGGGCGGCGAGCGCGTGAGCGCTCGTTCGCGCGGCGCACGAGAGCGCGAGCCCGAGCGCGGCGAACGCGAACAGCAAGGCGGCGCACACGGCGAGCGCCTGGACGAGGAAGCCCCACGGCACCGGCGCGCCGAGCAGCAGCGCGCCCGCGCCGGCGGCGAGGAACAGCACGGCGAGCGGCAGCACCAGGGCGAGCGAGCGCACGGCGAGCGCCACGCCGAGGTAGCGGCCGCGCGCGACGGGCTGGCTGAGCAGCAGCTCGAGGGTGCCGTCCTCGCGCGCGCGCGTCACGAGCGGCCCGGTGGCGACGAGCGCGAGCAGCGGCAGGAGGTACACCAGCGCGTGGGAGAACGAGAACAGCACGCGGCCGATGCCGGTGAAGCCGAGCACGCTCGACTCGCGCAGGCCGACGCCGACGAAGAGCGCGGCGAGCGCCGCGTAGAGGTCGCAGGCAGAACCACAGCCAGCGCGAGCGCAGCACCTCCGCGAGCTCGAGCGTGGCCAGGGCGCCGAGCTCGGGGCTCACGGCGCGCTCTCCCGCGGAGCGCGGCGAGCGTCGCCTCGGCGTCGAGCGCGCCGGCGCGCTTCCGGCACGCGACCGCCGCGAAGCCGTGCGCCCATCGGCGTCTCCGCCGCCGGCACGAAGCGCGCGTCGGCCTCCGCCAGCCAGCCCTCGCCCGCCGAGTCGTGGAACCACGCGGCGCCGGCCGCGTCGGGTCGCTCGGCGCGCTCGAGCAGCAGGCAGCCGGGGTCGTCGAAGAAGAGCACCTCGCCGCTCGCGCGTGTGGAGCTGCGCGGCGAAGGCGGGGTCGCTGACGAGCATGTGGCAGCGCGCGCAGGCCACGCGGTCCCAGGCGGGCTCGATCGGGCCGGCTGGCGGGCTGCGCCGCGCGCCAGAGCGCGAGGCCGAGCGCGGCGAGCACGAGCGCGCCGCGCCAGCGCGGCGAGCGCGGCTCACGCGGCATGGTCGGCCCTCGCCTGCCGGGCGCGCGGCGGGAGCGCGTCGCCGTCGCGGACGCAGACGTCGCGCAGGTCGGCGCCGAGCGTGGCGGGCAGCTCCGCCGAGCAGCGCGAGCTTCTCGTCGCGCGCGACCACGCGCACCCACCAGCCGCCGGCGCCGCGCCGGAAGCCGCGCTCGTCGAGCCAGGCCGCCGCGCCGACCTCGGCGCGCCACCTCGATCACGCAGCGCACGGCGCCGTCGAGGTAGGTGCGCACGGGGCCGCGGCTCGCGATCACGCCGTCCTCGAGCGCGATCACCTCATCCACGAGCTGGCGGATCTCCGACAGGCGGTGCGAGCAGAGCAGCACGGTCGTGTCGCGGGGCAGCTCGTCCACGAGCGTGAGCACGCGCGCGCGGCTCTCCGGGTCGAGGCTGCCGGTCGGCTCGTCGAGGATGAGCAGGCTCGGCCGGGCGGCGAGCGCGAGCGCGACGAGGAGCTTCTGCTTCGTGCCGCCGGAGAGCGCGCGGAACGGCCGCGTCGCGATCTCGTCGAGCGAGAGGTCGAGCCGCTCGGCCGCGCGCGGCACCGCATCGGGTGCGAGGCCGCGCAGGCGTGCCACGGCGCGCACCCACTCGGCCACCGGCACGGCCAGGGCGGGCGCGAGCTGCGGCACGTAGGCGATGCGCCGCGCGATCTGCGCGCGCGCGGTGCGGACGTCGGCGCCGTCGATGCGCACCTCGCCCTCGTAGGTGAGCAGGCCGAGCAGCACGCGATTCAGCGTGGACTTGCCCGAGCCATTCGGCCCCACGATGCGCGACGCGTCGGCCGGCGGGCACGTCGAAGATCAGCCCGCGCAGCGCCTCGACGCTGCCGAAGCGCTTCCGTAGCCCGCGCGCCTCAATCTCCACGGCCCGCTCCGAGCGAGGCGAGGCGCAGCCGCGGCGCGGGGTCGACGAGCACGGGCTGCCGGTCGGAACAGCGGAAGCGCCCGCCCGAGCCACTCGACGGCGCCGAGCGCGAGGCTGCCGCGGAAGAAGCCGAGCGCCGGGATGCGCGCGATCCAGTCGCTCGGCGAGGCTGCGTCAGCTCGTACGGGCATGTCGCCGACGCCGTCGCCGTCGAGGTCGTAGCCGGCGTAGTCGTCGAAGTCGTTGCCGCGCCACAGCGCGGCGCGGGCGTCGCCCGCGCCCTCGACCGCCACGCTCACGCGGTTGTCGCGGAAGCGGTTGCCGCGTGAACTCGTTGCGCTCGACGCGCGCCGTGGAAGAGCAGGGCGCCGGTCGTGGAAGCGGAACTCGTTGCCCTCGAAGCGATTGCGCTCCGTCGGGATCGACCGCATTGGTGTCGACGAACACGCCGGTGCGTGTTGGCCGACGAAGGTGTTGCCGCGCATCGAGGAGGTCGCCGGACTCCTTGACGCCGAGGCCGATGCCGGCCGCCCCGCCGGCGCGCAGGAATCGGTTCGCCCTCGAGCGCTCACGCGGTGGCTGTACATCACGAAGATGCCGACCACGTCGTCCGCGAAGCCGTTGTCCGCGACGTGGTTGTCGTGGCTGTACATGAAGTGGAGGCCGTAGCGGCCGCGCTCCACGTGGTTGCGCTCGAAGCGGTTGCCGGGCGAGTACCAGACCACGAGGTCGCGGCCGTCGCGCGAGGAGGTTGTCCGCGACGACGGCTGTCGCGCACCTCCCAGAGCCGGATGCCGTCGCCGCGCAGGCCGAGCGGCTCGCGCCGGGTCGCCCGTGATCTCGTTCCCGCGGATCACGAGCCCGCGCGCGCGCTCGGCGAGGATGCCGAAGAGCGCGTCGCGGATGCGGACGCCCTCGACCCGCGCGTCGTCGGCCGTCACGAGCAGCGCGGCGTCGAGACGGTCGAAGCGGCCGCCCGCTGCCGTCGATCGTGACGCCCTCGAGCGCAGCGCCGCTCACGCGGCGAGCGTGACCACGGTGTCGCCGCCCGAGAGCACCGCGCCTCGCGCGGCCCCCAGAGCGTCACGCCGCGGGCCGACGCGGAGCGGGCCCGGCGTACGCGCCCGGCGCGAGGCAGAGCGTCGTGCCCCGGGCGCCGCCTCGGCGAGGCGCTGGGCCGAGCTCCGGCGCCGCGCCGCGACCGGCGCGCAGCCCGCCGGCGGCGCGGCCGGCCGCGGCGCCAGCCGAGCGCGAGCGCGAGCGCGCAAGCCGGCGCTCGCCCGGGCGCTGCCGGAGCGCCGCACGACTACTTCGGCTCGACCAGCAGGTAGCCCGGCCATCTCCAGGTGCAGCGCCGAGCAGAACTCGGTGCAGTACATCGGGAAGACGCCGCGGCTGGTTCGCCACGAACGTCGACGTTCGCGTGCTCGCCCGGCTCGAGGCTCAGGTTGATGTTGTAGCGAGTCGATCGCGAAGCCGTGCGTCGCGTCCTGCGCCTGCTCGACGTTCGTGATGTGGAGGTGGACCGTGTCGCCCTGCTTCACGCGCACGATGTCGGGCGTGAAGTGGCTGCGCACCGCGGTCATGTAGACGTGCACGCCGTCGGCGCGGCGCTCGATGCGCTCCTTGCCGGCCTCGACCGCGTCGGGGTCCTTCGCGTCGGTGATCGGGTTCGATGCCGACCGGCGTGTAGACCGTCGACGGCTTGAGCTTGTCGGCCTTGATCATCTGCGCGTAGTGCGGCTCGCCGAGCGGCATCGGCATGTCGTAGAGCAGCTGCATCTGGCTCGCCGCGTGATGTCGATGAGCTGGAAGTTCTGCGGCAGCAGCGGGCCGACCGGCGAGAAGCGGTCGAGCGACCACTTGTTCATCGCGACCAGGTACTGGCCGTCGGGGCTGCACGGTGTCGCCCTCGGCGGCGGCGAGGTGGCCGATGTTGTAGTGCACGGGGATCTTCTCGATCACGCTTGCAGGTCCTCGGCCAGCGTCCACTTGGCGACCGTCGACTCGAGGAAGAGCGAGGTGTAGGCGTTGCCCTTGTCGTCGAACTGCGTGTGCAGCGGCCCGAGGCCGATCTCGACCTGCGCCGCGGATGCGAGTCCTCGAACGGCAGGATCGGCACGCCGTAGGGGTCCTTGCCCGACGTACTTCTTCTGCGTCGATCAGCGCCTTGATCTTCTCGAAGCGAGTAGACGGTCACGTGCGTGTCGAGCTTGCCGCGGACGACGATGTCCTTGCCGTCGGGCGTCACGTCGACGCCGTGCGGGCTCTTCGGCTCGGGCACGAAGTAGAGCACGCCCTCGGCGATCGCGGTCGGCAGGCGGATCACGCGCATGCCGTTGATCGTCTCGGTCTTGCCGGCGGCCACCGCCGCCTCGGCCTTCTTCCAGTCGATGACGTGCAGGTAGTCCATGTCGTTCTGCGAGGCGCCCGACTCGAGCGGCGGCTTGCCCTCCAGGTCGCCGCCCCAGGCGCGCTCGGTGTTGAACGAGTTGATGAAGGCGAAGCCGTCGCTCACGAGCTTGCCGGCGTCGGCGAGGTCCTGGATGTAGGGCGGCAGCTCGATCGCGAAGGACGCCGTCGGGGTCGATGCGGCCCTTGCTGCGGTCGAACTTCCAGAAGATGCACCGCGCCGCGGTACTTCTCGTTGAACTCCTCGATCGGCGCGTAGCCGCCGCCGAGCGGCGCCGGGTACTGCGGTCGCCTCGATCACGTAGTCGGTGTTCGGGCGTGACGAAGGCGGCGCCGTGGTCGGACTCGATCAGCGTTCGAGACGACGATCTGCTTGGTGACGAAGTCCTTGAGGTCGATCACGGCGAGGCGCGCGTTCGCCTTGTCGTTGATGAACAGGAACTGGCCGTCGTAGTCGCCGTTCGTCTCGGAGAGCGCCGGGTGATGCGTGTCGGCCCAGCGCGAGCGTCTGGCCGTGGCGGGTGCCCTCGGCCAGCACGGCGTTCGTCTGGTCGCCGTAGCCGTAGCCCTGCCAGGGCTCGGGCGTGAACACGGCGATCACCTTGAGCATGCGCATGCTCGGCACGCCGATCACGAGCACCTGCCCGCGAGTGCCCGCCCGACGCGAACATCAGGTACTCGTCGTGGACGCCCGTCGGCGTGTAGGTCTTGAGCGCCGCCGTCACGTCGGCCTCCGCGAGGTGACGAGCCTGCATGAGCTCCGCCACCGAGCCGTTGCCGTCCCCGGCGGCGGCGGGCGCCTGGGCGGTGCGAGGCGAGCAGGCCGCCAGTGCGAGCGCGAGGCAAGCGGCGGAGCCGATCACGAGGTTCCTCTTCATCGTCATCTCCTCGCCAGCCCGCGCACGTGTGCGACGAGCGCGCGTACGACGTCGGGCTTGGACATCAGGTCGGGATTGCCGGGCATGGTCGGGCTGCGGCCGACCGCGGCTCCGCCGTACATCACGATCTGCTCGATGTGCTCGTCCGTGACGGAGTCCTGCCACGCCGCGTCCTGGAAGTTGCGCGGCTTCGGAGAAAGAGCCGCCGAGCCGGGGCCGTCGCCCGCGCCAGCAGCTCCGTGACAGGTGACGCAGCGCGTCCCGAAGATCTGGCTCGCTTCGGCGACGGCCGCTTCCGCCGGAGCGGCAGCCGCGGCGGGCGGGGCCGCCGGTGAGGCCGCGGGCACGGGGGCGGCGGACGGTGCAGGCGCCACCTCGCGCTCGCCGCAGGCCAGCGCGAGCAGCACGAACGCGGCGAAGCCGAGACCGGCCGGCTGGATTCTCATGACGTTCTTCCTCCGGGTCGGATGAGCGAAGCGAGCAGCCCCTCCTCGCGCCCCTCGTGCTCGGCGAGGTCGCCGGCCAGCCGCTCGAACGGCCGGGCGCACGCGGCGCACGCGCCGTGTTCGAGGAGCCGCGCCACGCCGGCCACGCTGGCGCGGAGCCGCTGGTGCTCCTCGCAGAACGTGTCGAGGTCGCGCGCCAGCGCCGGGCGCAGCCCGCGCAGCGCGGGGAAGTAGAGCCCGTCCTCGAGCGCGAGATGGGCCTCGAGCGCATCGGCGAAGCGCGTGAAGGCGGCCCGCGCGGCCTCCGGCGCGTCCGCGTCGATGGCGGCGGCGACGCGCACGTAGAAGTCGTCGAGCTGGCGATGCTGGGCGGAGATCACGCGCGTCTCGCGCTGCATGCGCAAGGCCAGGCCCGGCTCCGTCCTCCGCTCGTGGCAGCTCACGTGTACTCCACCACGCCCGCGAGTCCGGCCGCGCTCTTTGCGACGCGCAGCCGCGTCAGACACGCCATGCAGTAGACGCGATCGCCCTCCCGCAGCTCGCGGGTGGAGCGGATCACCACCTTGCAGACCGGGCAGAGCAACTCGTTCGGGGCGAGCGTGTCGCCGGGCCCTTCGAAGCGCCGGTAGTACTTGCGGTACTTCGCGGGCACCTCGTCGAAGCCCCGATCGTCGAGCTCGTAGTGGCGGCGCTCCTGCGTCTCCAGGCTCACGCGAAGCCCAGCCTTTCTACGGCGGCGCGATAGTCGCGGCCGAGCTCCGCCCGTTCGTTCGGGGGAGCGCCGAGCAGGGCGAGCGTGTGCGCGAACGTGTCGAGCACGAGGGGATCGAGCGTGTCGCGGATGTGGCGCAGCTTGACGCGCAGCACGGGCGCGCGCGCGAGGCGGCGGCCGAGCTCGTTCTCTCCGAAGCCGATGTGCCGCCGTTCGTCCTTGATGATGCCCAGCAGCACCTCGCGCGTGATCGGGTCGGCGCTTCGCGCATGCCGGTGGAACACCGCGAACTCGGCCGCCTCCAGGATCACGTTCTGGGCGAAGAGCGCCGCCTCCCAGTCGCCCGCGCTCACGAACGCGAGCAGCCGCTCGCGGAAGCGCGAGAGCTCCGGGCTCGCGCGCTGCTCGATCTCGCGCTCCGGGTCCGCCACCCCGAGCTCGGTGAGGCGGTGCACGAGCACCTCGAGGTGACGGCCCTCGTCCACGGTCTGCGTCGCGAGGAAGACCTTGGTGGGCCGGTTCGGCGCGACGCGAATCAGTCCGCCCGCGCCCTCGAGCGCCATCGTCTCGCCGAGGCAGTAGTGACACAACACGGTGACGAGGCGCTCGCGGTCGGCGTCGGTCCATGCCGGCTCGGCGAGGTTCTCGTGGTGCCCGTACGGGCGACCCTCGAGATAGCCCTGCACCGAGCCGAACCAGAACTCGAAGGAGTGCACGTGCTCGAGGAAGGCCCCGGGCGGCAGCGCGTGCAGATCCTGCGTGAGGTCGCTCACGGCGCTGGCCTCCTACGGCGCGACGGGCGTCTGATACGTGATGCCGATGCGCTCGAGGCGGATCTTGAACTCCTTCAGGATCGTGCCGCCGAGCGCGGACTCGAGCTCCGCCGGCGACGCCTCGCCGAGGCGCACGCCTTGCCAGTGGGCGGGCTCCGCGCTGGTGACGCCGCGCGCGGCGAGCCGCCGCTGGACTTCTTCGGGGCTCGGGCCCTGGCGGAGCTGCGAGCCGAACGTGGCGAGCATCCAGTAGGACATCTCGCGCTGCAGCTTCTCGACGTCGGCCTTGCGCTCGGGATGCTCGCGGATCAGCGAGCCGATGCGGTTCTCCCCGAAGCCCACGTGACGCCGCTCATCGGCGATCGTGCCCGCGAGCGTCTGCGCGAACTTCGGATTCGGCTCGCGATTGCCCGCGTGGAGCATCTCGAAGACATGGAAGGCCATGCCTTCGAGGATCACGTTCTGGCCGACGACGCCGGCGACGAAGTCCTTGCGCTCCACCTTGTCGAGCAGCAGCTCGGCGAACTTCACCAGGTTCGGATTGGCGCGCTCGCGGAGCACGTCTTCGAGCTCGTTCGCCTTCACGCCGAGGTCGAAGAGGCGGTGCGTGAAGATCTCGACGTGACGCGCCTCGTCGAGCGTCTGCGTGGCCAGGAAGCGGCGGCTGCCCTCGTCCGGGGCGGCGTTGACGAGGCCCGAGGAGGCGGCGAGCGCGCAGCGCTCCCCCATCACCAGCTGCACCGTCAGACTGATCGCCTGGTCGCGGAGGACCGGATCCTCGAGCAGCACCGCGGGCTCGCGCGCGCCGGGCGCGTGGCCGTACTGCGTGCTCTTCAGGTACCCCTGCGGCGCAGACTCGAGCCAATATTGGATGTCGTAGCCCTCGAGGAAGTCCTTCACGGCGTTGCTCCTTGCGAGAGGCGCGCGCTCTCTGGCCCAGTCGAGTCGCAAGTGGCATGCCAGCGCATGCGCGCGTCCGCGCGTTCTCGCGGGGTGGCGAGCGGGGCGGCGCGCCACGGGACGGGGCCGCCGGGGGCGGAACGGCTCGAATCGCGTGCCGCACGGGGCGTGGCTACCGTGCCGCCGAGAGGACCCCATGACCGATCCTGCCGTCGCGCGATCCTTCCTCCTCGGCGAAGTCGAAGCGCTCGAGTCGTTCGACTTCCTGGCGGTGAGTCCAGCGGGGACGCCGCTCCACGTCGTGGAGGTGACGCGCCGCGAGGACCAACGCCTCGAGGTGCACGTGCCCGGGCGGCCGCCGGTCGTGCCGGAGCTTCCGATCGCGATTCGCAGTGCGCTCCGCGATCGCGGCTTCAGCAACGAGGCTCCGGCCGATCCCACCCGGCCGTGGGTCCACGAGGTGGGCGACGCCGCCGCCGCGGTCGAGCTCGTGCAGCGCCTCATGATCGACGTCCTCGGTGAGAAGCCCGAGCTCCGCCTCGACGTGGCGCACGGCAGCCACAAGGCCGAGCACGTGGCCCGCCAGAGGCTGGCCGCCGTGCGGGCGCGGCTGGAGGCCGCGGTGCAGGCAGTGGCCGGGGCTCGCGTCGAGCGGGACCAGGACGGCGACTACGTGCTCCCGATCGGCGACGTTCACGTCGGCCTCGCGCCGAGGGTCGCTCCGGGCGGGCCGGTCATCGTGCGCGTATTCGCCATCACCAACGTGGGCGTCGCCGTCACGCCCGAGCTCGGGCTGTTCCTCGCGCGCCTCAACTTCGGGCTCATGTTCGGGCGCTTCGCGCTCGACGCGGAGCATCACTCGATCTGGTTCGACGAGACGCTGCTCGGCGACCAGTTCAGCGACGAGGAGCTGCGCTTCACGATCGACGTGGTCGCGTCCACCGCCGACCAGTGGGACGACCGCCTGAAGCAGATGTTCGGCGGTGTCACGCACCAAGAGGCGCTGACTCAGCGCAGCGAGCGCGCCGAGTCGCTCACCAAGCCCGGCCAGGGCCTCTACCTGTAGATCGCGCGCTACTCGAGCAACGGCAGCAGATCGAAAGTCGAGAGAACGCCGCAGAGGCGCCCCTTCTCCTCGACCCAGGCGCGATGGATCCCGTTCTCGCGCAGGATCCGAGCCGCCGCGGAGATGGGCGTGTCCGTCTGCACCGTGATGGCGCCCGTCGTCATGACGTCGGCCACGGTGCGCTGCGCCAGCCGGTCCTGGAAGTCCGTGAGCCCTTCTCCCCAATCGGGCCCCGAGAACTCGAGCAGCTCTCGGAGGTAGTCGCTCGCGACGAGCGCCGTATCGCGCTCCTCGTCGATCGCGCGCAGCAGGTCGCTGCTGCTGACGACGCCGATCAGCCGCTCCTCCTCGTCGATGACCGGAGCGGCATGGATCTGCTCGGTGACGAAGAGACGGTAGACGTCGAGCAGCGGCGTCTCGCTGCCGACGGAGATCACCGCGCGTGTCATCAGGTCGCCCGCCGTCATGGCCATGGCTGGGTCCTCCTGGAGGCACCGTTGCAACCCGCGTGCCCAGGCGCGGAGCCACGTCGCCGGGCCCGGCGGCTCTGGGACGGGGCGGCTTGGGTCGCCGCGCGGTCGGATCAAGCCACGCCGCGGCAGTCGAGGCAGGCGGGCGCGGGCTCGCTGCGGTAGCACGCGAGGCCCTTGCAGCCCGAGCGCCGTGCCAGGCGGATCGCCGCGAGGACGGTCGCCGGCGTGGCGCTCGCGGGCAGCTGCACGGTCTTCGAGACCGCGCCGTCCACGTGCGCCTGCGCCACCGCCTGGAGCGCGAGCTGGGCGCGCCAATCGATTTCGGACCCGACGCGCAGCAGCGTGCGCGCGCGAGGAGTGAGGCCTGGCAGACGGCGGGCGGGTACGCCGGCGCCGAGCGCGTCGATCACGCGCTCGGGGGCGCGCGCGTGCTGTGCCAGCCAGGCGCGGAGCCACGGATCCGTCCAGCGCGCGCGCGCGTCCGCCGTCTCGAGCTCGACCACGGGCTGGAGCAGGGGCTCGATCCCGCCATTGCAGCCCGCCAGGAGGCGGATCGTCCCGGTGGGTGCCACCGCGAGGAGCGTGGCGTTGCGCCGGCGCGGCCCACGTCCCCGGTAGGCCGGGAAGGCGCCGCGCTCCTCCGCCAGGGCGGCCGAGGCGCGCTCGGCGCTCCGCCGCACGCAGCCGAGCAGCTCGCTCGTGAGCCGGCGCGCCGCCGGCGCGTCGTAGCGGAGGCCGCGCAGGAGCAGGAGATCGGCGAGGCCCATGACGCCGAGGCCGACCTTGCGCGTGCGCCGGCTGGCTTCGGCGCATTCCGCGCCCGGGAACACGCAGCGCTCCACCACGTCGTCGAGAAAGCGGATCGCGTCGCTGGTTGCCTCCGCCAGCGCGGCGAGATCGACGTCGCCGTGCGCGTCTGCGAAGGCCGGCAGCTGGAGGGAGCCGAGCACGCAGCTCTCGCCGGGCAGGAGCGGCTGCTCGCCGCAGGGATTGGTGGCGCGCAGTGGCCCGAGCTCGGGAGTCGGGTTCGCCGCCTCGATCGCATCGAGGAAGAGCAGCGTAGGCTGGCCGCCGGCGACGATCGCCCGCGCCACCTCGTTCAGGAGCTCGCGCGCGCGCACGCGGCGACTCCCGCTCGCCGGGTGCCGGAGCGTGTGCCAGCCGTCGCGGCGTGCAGCCTCGAACAGGCGCCCCGTCAGGCCGAGCGCGAAGCCGAGGCTCGCGAAGCGCGGCCCGCCCGTGCCCGCGGCGCGCACGAACTCGAGCACGTCGGGGTGGGCGTCGGAGAGGATCGCGAGGTGCGCGCCGGGCCGGCGGCCCGACAGCGCATTGATGCGCGCGGAGTGCGCGAACAGCTCCGCGAAGGCCACCGGCCCGGGCGAGTGCCCGCCGGCGCGGTGGATCGCTGCGCCGTGCGGCCGCAGCTGCGACAGCTCGATCCCGACGCCGCCGGAGAGCTGCTGCACCCGCGCGGCCTGCGCGAGGCTCGCGTAGATGTCGGCGAGGCGGTCCTCCGGCGCGAGCACGAAGCAGGCCGCCAGCTGGTCGCTGCGGCCGGCATTCGAGAGGATCGGGACGCTCGGAACGAAGCGGCGCGCCCGGATCGCGGCGACGAAGCGCGCCTGCCAGCGGCCCCGCTCCACCGCCGTCTCGACCTCCGCGACGCGGCTCGCGACCCGCTCGGCGACGTCGTCCCACGAGCGCTCGCCCTCCGCGAGCACGGCGGCGCGCAGCACGGCTTGCTCCGCGTCTTCGCTCGACACGGGTCAGGCGCCGGCGCGCTCGCCGGCTCGTGCGCAGTCGATGCAGCGCGTGGTCCCCGGGAGAGCGCGCAGGCGGGCCAGCGGGATCCGGCCGCCGCAGCTCTCGCAGACGTCGAGCCGGGCCTCCGCCGCGCGTTCGAGCGCGCGATCGAGCGCCGCGAGACGGCGCGCTGCGAAGCCCGCGAGGCTCTCGGTGAGACGCAGCTCGTTGTAGCGCTCGCCCCGGTCGGCCACGTCGCTCGGCGCGTCGGAGAACTCGCTCGTGAGACGCTGCTCCTCGCGATTCGCCTTGCCGAGCTGCGCGAGGATCGCCTCGCGCTCCTGGCTCAGGTCGGCGAGCAGGGCCTCCTGCACGCTCGGCGCGATGCGCTGCGCGCCGCGGCCCGAAGCGAGCGCGCGCAGAAGATCCGTCTCGGAGAGGATTCCGACGAGGCGGCGCTCGCGATCGACGACGGGCAGGCAGCCGAAGCGCCGGCTCGCCATCAGATCGGCGGCGGCCGTGAGCAGGGCGTCGGGCCCGACCGTCGAGGGTCCGAAGCTCATCAGATCGCCGACGCGCCATTCGGCCGCTGCCGCCCGTTCGTCCGCCGGAAGTGGCGCGCGCACCTCGGTGCCGACGGACAGCGCCGCGCGCAGATCGTCGACCGACAGGATCCCCACGAGCTGCCTGTGTTCGTCCACCACGGGCAGGTGGCGGATCCCGAAGCGCAGCATCGAAGCCTGCGCGTCGAGGGCCGAGGTGTCGGGCGCGGTCGTGACCGGGTCGCGCGTCATCCAGCTCTTCACGGTCGAGGTCATGACGGGGCCTCGTTGCAGCGAACGTGCCGAAGCGCCGAAGCCCCGGCGGGCGTCGCGCGGGCCGCGGGCCGAGGCGGAAAGCCCGGGGCTGGGGCAGGGCGTCGCGCCCGGGCGGCTCAGGCGGCGAGACGGCGGCGGAGGTAGGCCACGCCGCGCGCGAGCGTCCCGAGCTCCGCATAGTCGCGCTCGGGGATGTCGATGCCGGTCGCCTCGTGCAGCGCGATCGCCAGGTTCAGCACGTCGATCGAGTCGATCTCGAGCTCGTCGCGCAGCTCGGCGTTCGGATCGAGCGCGGCCAGGTCCGCCTCGGGCGCGACGCCACCGAGCGCATCCACCAGGATGCGGCGGAGCTCGGCGTCGCTGGGCGCGCTCACAGCGCCTCCGGCTGCGCCAGGGCCTGGGCGATCGCGGTGAGGAGCCGCGCGCCGCGGAGCCCGTCGCTCACGCGGTGGTCCGCGGCCAGCGTGGCCGTCACCACGGGGCGCACGCCGAGCAGGCCGTGCTCGGCCCACGGCCGCTCGCGCAGCGCGCCGAAGCCCACCAGCGCCACCTGCGGCGGCTGGATCACACCGAATACCTTGTCCACGCCGAGATCGCCGAGGCTGGTGACGGTGATCGTCGCCGCGTTGGACTCGGCGCCGCGCAAGCGGGCGCGACGCGCGCGCGCCACGAGGTCGCGGAGCTCGGTCATGAGCTGGGCGAGCGGCTTCCGATCGACGTCGAGCAGCGCCGGTGCCAGCAGGCCGCCGCCGCGCACCGCGATCGCGACGCCGACGTGGATGCCGGCGCCCGGCCGGAACGCGCCGTCCACGTAGTGGCCGTTCAGCTCGGGGTTGCGCTGGAGCGCGAGCGCGGTGGCCTTGAGCAGCAGCACACCGAGCAGGAGCCGCTCGGTCACGGGCCGCGCTGCGTTCTGCGCCGCGAGCCACGCGACGGCCGGCAGACACGTCGAGATCGTGCTCGAGGTAGTAGTGAGGGATCTCGCGCTTCGAGCGCGCCATCGCGTTCGCGATCGCCGCGCGCATGCTCGCGAGCCGCTCCGCGCCGAGGACGCCGCCGGCCTCGGGCTCGCGTGCGGCGGGCGGGGCCGCGGCTTGCTCCACGTCGCTCGCGCGCACCGCGCCGTGCGGGCCCGTGCCCCGCAGGCTCGCGAGGTCGACGCCGCGCTCGCGCGCGAGCCGGCGGGCGTGCGGGCTCGCCGCGATCGGGCTCACCGCGACCGGGGGCACCGTGATCGGGGGCGCTGCGACCGGAGTCGGCGGAGCGGCCGGCGGAGGCGGGACGGGAGCGGCGGGCGGAGCAGGCGGGGCAGGAGCGGCGGGTGCCGCTCGCGCGACGCCGCGCAGGCGCAGCAGCGGCGTGCCGACCGGCACCTTGCGTCCCACGGGCACGAGGATCTCCTCGACCACGCCGTCCTCCCAGATCTCGGTGTCGATCTCGGCCTTGTCGGTGTCCACCAGCATCACCACCTGGCCGCGCGTGACGCTGTCGCCCGGCTTCACGTGCCAGGTCGAGCACGGTGCCGGCCTCCATGTCGGCCCCGAGCGAAGGCATCTTGAAGTCAGGCATGGGTGCCGACCGTGCGACGGGCCGCCGCCACGATGCCCTCGAGCTGGGGCAGCGCGGCCGCCTCGAGATGGCGCGCATACGGCATCGGAACTTCCTGGCTACACACGCGTGCGACGGGTGCCTCGAGCTCGAAGAAGATCTCCTCCTGGATGCGCGCCGCGATCTCGGCGGAGAGGCTGCCCGAGCGCCAGCCCTCGTCCACGATCACCGCGCGCCGCGTGCGCTGCACGGAGCGGAGCATCGTGTCCGCGTCGAGCGGACGCAGGCTGCGGAGGTCGATGACCTCGGCCTCGATCCCCTCGGCGGCGAGCTGCTCGGCGGCGGCGAGCGTCTTGTGCAGCGTGCCGCCGTAGCTCACCAGGCTCACGTCGCGGCCGGCGCGGCGCACGAGCGCACGGTCGATGTCCACGGCGCCGGCGTCGGCCGGCAGCGTGCCGCGCAGGTTGTAGAGCTGGTTGTGCTCGAAGATCAGCACCGGGTCCGGGTCCTCGAGAGCGGTCCAGAGCATCCCGCGCGCATCCTCGAGCGTGGCGGGGGCGACGATGCGCAGGCCGGGGATGTGCGCGAACCAGCCCTCGAGGCTGTGCGAGTGCTGCGCCGCGAGCTGGCGGCCCGCGCCGGTCGTCATGCGGATCACGAGCGGAATCGCGAGCTGCCCGCCGGACATGTGCAGCAGCGTCGCAGCGTTGTTCACGATCTGGTCGAGCGCGAGCAGGCTGAAGTTCACCGTCATGATCTCGACGATCGGGCGCATGCCGCCGAGCGCAGCACCGATGCCCGCGCCGACGAACGCCGACTCGGACAGCGGCGTGTCGCGGATCCGCTCGGGCCCGAACTCGGCGAGCAGGCCGCGGCTCACCGCGTAGCAGCCGCCGTAGGCGCCGACGTCCTCGCCCATCAGGAACGTGCGCGGGTCGCGGCGGAGGGCTTCGGCGATCGCCTCGCGGAGCGCGTCGCGATAGCTGAGCTCGCGCGGCTCGCTCATGCGGGGCTCCGCTCGCTGGTCACGAAGCGCAACAGCTCGGCGACGGGCTCGAGCGTGCCGGCCTCGGCGAAGGCCACCGCGCGCGCGATCTCCTCCGTGCAGGCGCTCTCCAGCTCGCTGCGGAGCGCGTCGTCGAGCGCGCCCTCGGCGCGGAGCCGCGCGGCCAGCGCTTCGATCGGGTCGCGCTCCTTCCAGCGCTCGATCTCGCTCTTCTCGCGGTACAGCTCCGGGTCGAACATCGAGTGCGCGCGGAAGCGATACGTGCGCAGCTCGAGGAAGGCGGGGCCGCCGCCGGCGCGCACCGCGAGGGCTGCGCTGCGCGCCGCGGCCTCGACGGCCAGCACGTCCATGCCGTCCACCGGCCAGGCCGGCATGCCGTAGCTGGCCGCCTTCACGCAGAGGTCGAGCTGCGACTCGGAGCGCGCGAGCGCGGTTCCCATCGCGTAGAGGTTGTTCTCGCAGCAGAAGAGCACGGGGAGCCGCCACAGCGCCGCGAGATTCATGCGCCTCGTGGAACTCGCCCTCGGCCACCGCGCCTTCGCCGAAGAAGCAGGCGGTGACGCGCGGGCGCTGCTGCATGCGATCGGCCAGCGCGAGGCCGACCGCGATCGGGAGCCCGCCGCCCACGATCGCGTTGCCGCCGTAGAAGCGACGATGGGCGTCGAAGAGATGCATCGAGCCGCCGCGGCCGCGGCAGCAGCCCTCGAGCTTGCCGTACATCTCGGCGAGGATGGAGTCGGGCGAGACGCCGCGCGCGAGCGCGTGGCCGTGCTCGCGATAGGTGGCGACCACCGCGTCCTCGGCCTCGAGCGCCGCGCACACGCCGACGGCCACCGCCTCCTCGCCCACGTACAGGTGCAGGAAGCCGCGGATCTTCTCCTGCGTGTAGAGCTCGGCGCACTTCTCCTCGAAGCGGCGGATGCGGAGCATCTCGTGCAGCAGCGCGCGGCCGTGCGCCGGATCCACCGCGCGTCATTCGCGCGCTCCCTTCGAGCGTCGAGAGGTCGCCGGTCGGGAGACCGAGCTCGCGCGCGCGGAGCAGGCGGCGCATGATCTTGCCGCTGCGCGTGTGCGGCAGGGCGTCGCGGAACTCGATCTCGCGCGGCGCCACGGCGGGGCCGAGGCGCGCGCGTGCGAAGCCGAGCAGCTCGCGGCGCAGCGCGTCGTCCGGAACGAAGCCGGTGCGCAGGGAGACGAAGGCCTTCACCACCTCTCCCGCGACGGGATCGGGCTTGCCGATCACGCCGGCCTCGACCACGGCCGGGTGCTCGAGCAGCGTGCTCTCCACCTCGGTCGGGCCGATCAGGTGGCCGGCGGTCTTGATCACGTCGTCGGCGCGGCCGGCGAACCAGAAGAAGCCGTCGGCGTCGCGGCGCGCGAGGTCGCCCGTCAGATACCAGCCGTCGCGGAAGCAACGGCGGTAGCGCTCCTCCTCGCCGAGGTAGGCGCGGAACATCGACGGCCAGCCCGCGCGCAGCGCGAGCTCGCCCTGCGCGTCGGGCGCAGCGAGCTGATCGAGGCCGCCGTCCTCGCGCCGCCGCACGATCGCGGCCTCGATGCCGGGCAGCGGCCGGCCCATCGAGCCCGGGCGGATGTCGATGCCGGCGAAGTTCGCGATCATGATTCCGCCCGTCTCGGTCTGCCACCAGTTGTCGTGGATCGGCAGGCCCGAGCAGCGTCGCGGCCCCACACCACGGCCTCGGCGTTCAGCGGCTCGCCCACGCTCGCGACGAAGCGCAGCGCGGAGAGATCGAACGCTTGCGCGGCAGATCGTCGCCCCGCCTCATCAGCATGCGGATCGCGGTGGGCGCCGTGTACCAGACGCTCACGCGCTCGTCCTGGAGCATGCCGTACCAGCGCTCGGCGTCGAAGTCGGCCTCGTCGACCACCAGCGTCAGCGCCGTGCAGCGAGCGGCGCGATGATCCCGTACGAGGTGCCGGTCACCCAGCCCGGATCGGCCGTACACCAGAACACGTCGCCCGTCGTGGAGGTCGAGCGCGAGCGTGCCGGTGGCGTGAGTGCGCGACGACCGCGTCGTGCACGTGCAGCGCGCCCTTCGGCGTGCCGGTCGTGCCGCTCGTGAAGTGCAGCAGCGCCGGATCCTCGGGATCGGTCGGGGCCGATCTCGAAGCTGCGCGACGGCCGCCGCGAGCAGCGCGCGAGGTCGAGCGTGCCGGGGGCAGCGGCGCGGCCGCGCTCGCCGCGCACGCAGCAGCACGTGCGCGAGGCCGGGCAGCGCGGCGCGCAGCGCCTCGACCTTGCGGCGGTAGAGCGTCTCGGTCGTGACGAGCACGCGCGCCTGCGCCGAGCTGCGAGGCGCTGGCGCACCGGCTCGGGGCCGAAGGCCGAGAACAGCGGGCAGAAGACCGCGCCGTGCTTGAGCGCGCCGAGCGCCGCGACGTAGAGCTCGGGGACGCGTGCCGCAGCAGCGCGAACACGCGCTCGCCCTTTGCCACGCCGAGCCCGCGCGAGCACGTTCGCGAAGCGGCTCGTCTGCTCGGCGAGCGCGGCGTAGCTGACACGTTCACGGCGCCGCCGCGGCGCGGAAGCCAGCGCAGCGCGGCCGCGTCCGCGCGCGGCCCCGCCGCGTGTCGGTCCACCGCCTCGTGGGCGATGTTGAGCCCGCGGCCGTGCGGCAGCCCGTCGAACGCGCGCGCGCGCCGCCTCCCAGCGGAACGCCGCGCACTCCGCGGCGTAGTCGCGCAGGTTCGGCGCGACGCGGAAGCGCGACGGATCCTTGCGCAGCCATTCCGAAGCGGCGGCGTCGTTCATTGCGCGAGCCGCGCCCACGCGCGCCGTAGCGCCGCGACCGCGTGGCGGGTCTGCGCCGCAGCCCGCCCGATCCGATGCTGGAGCCAGGCCCTCGGCCGCGCCCAGCGCCGGCGGCGCTGCGCGTCCCAGTCGCTGCGGCGGAAGGCGGCTGCGATCGCGTCGAGCTCGTTGGCGAGAGCGACCACGACGTCGTCGAGGCTGACCATCCCGGCGAGCTCGCCGCCCGCCACGAGCGGCAGCCGTCGCACGCCGTGCTGTTTCATGCATTCGACCAGGCGCTCGAGCGGCTCGTCGGCCGACGCGGTGAGAAGCGGGTGGCTCATCACCTGATCGACCGTGTCTCGGGCCGCGTCGCGGCGCGGGACCACGCCGCGCACGAGCAGGTCGCGGTCGGTGAGCAGGCCGGTCGGGCGACCGGCCTTCGTCACCACGAGCGCTCCCACCGCGTCGCGCCGCATGCGCTCGGCGGCCTCGCGCAGGGTCGCGGCGCAATCGATCGTGGCGAGCGTCCGGCTCTTCGGCTGGATTCGCGTCACGGCGCCGCGCTCCTGCGCTGCAGAGCGACCGCCCGCGCGAGCCCCGTCAGCTCCGCCGCGATCACGGGGAGCAGGTCGTCCGCGGCGATGATCCCGGCGAGCTCGCCGGACGGGCCGACGACCGGAATGCGGCGGAAGCGGTGGCGGCGCAGACAGCGCGCCGCCTCGACGAGCGGTTGGTCCGCGCGCAGCGTCACGGCGGCGGGGAGCCGCAGCTCTTCCACCCGCACGCCGCCCGGGTCGAGCCGGTCGCAGAGGATGCGGAGCGCGAGATCGCGATCGGTGAGCACGCCGACGGGGCGCCCATCCTCCACGACGACCGCGCAGCCGGTGCTGGCCGCAGCCATGCGCTCCGCCGCCTCGCGCAGGGTGGAGCCGGGCTCGACCGTGCACACGTCGCGGCGGCAATAGTCGGCGATCGACATCGCGCCTCCGCCGGGCACGTAGAGCAAGGTTCGCGCCAAGGCCGAGCGCGCCTCCCGTCTCGCCGCGCGCCCACGCTGCGGGGCAGCTTTCCTCAGCGCCGTCCGCGGTAGGCTCCGCGCAGAGGACGGAGGGCCGGGTTGGGAGCAGCGCTCGAAGAACGGCACGTGCGGCTCCTCGACGGTCGCGACGCCGTGCTGCGCCCGATCCGGCCGAGCGACCGCGACGCCTTTCTCGCCTTCCACGCGGCGCTGTCCGAGGAGTCGCGCTACTTCCGCTACTTCACCGCCCGTCGCAAGCTCCCCGAGCACGAGATCCGGCACTTCACCGAGGTGGATCAGCACGATCACGCTGGCATCGTCGCGTCGGTGGACGGCGCCCTCGTGGGCCACGCGCTCTACGACCGGCTCGCGGCGGATCCGACCGAGGCCGAGGTCGCGCTCGAGGTCGCGGACGGCTTCCAGGGGCACGGCGTCGGAACCGCGATGCTGGCCGAGCTGGCGGGGGTGGCGGCGCGCGCGGGCGTGCGGCGCTTCGTCGCCCACGTGCTCCCGACGAACCAGCGCATGCTCGAGGTGTTCCGCCACCTCGGCTTCGAGGAGCACGCCCGCTACGAGGATGGCGTGGTGCGGGTCCAGGTCGAGCTGAAGCCCTGAGGTGTCCCGTCGCGCCCCGGCTCGGCGCAAGATGCCCCGGCCCGGGACCCGGTGGGACGTCACGAGCCCACTGGCGCCGG
The DNA here is from genome assembly GCA_963716895.1 of uncultured delta proteobacterium. Taxonomy (GTDB): domain Bacteria; phylum Myxococcota_A; class UBA9160; order UBA9160; family UBA6930; genus JBFIYM01. The sequence continues at coordinate 398,562 of CAVQUJ010000004.1, read as the reverse complement.
CACGTTTCGTGCTCTTTCCTCGGCGGTGCGCTTGGAGGAAAGCATGGCCGAGAGCAAGACCTTCCTGGGCGAGGAGATCGACAAGCTGCGCGAGCTACGGGACGAGCTGCGTGTGCAGGCGGAGCTCGGGCGCGCGGAGCTGCGCGACCGCTGGCAGGAGCTCGAGAAGAGCTGGCATCAGCTCGAAGGGCGCCTCGAAGCTGGCCCGCGACAGCGCGCGCGAAGACACGCCAGAACGTGCGCGAAGCGGCGCCGCCTGCTCGCGAGCGAGCTGGCGCGAATCCTCCGAGCACCTGCGCAAGCGGCTCTGAGCGGCTCCGTGTACGAGTTCCTCGACTATCGCGTATGCGACGCGATGACGCCGACCCGGTGCGCGTGACGCCCGAGGCCTCGCTCGCCGAGACCGAGGCGCTGCTCGAGAAGCACGACTTCAACGCGCTGCCGGTCGTCGGGCCGCGCGGCGAGCTGCTCGGCGTCGTCACGAAGCTCGACCTCCTGCGCGCATTCCGCTTCACGGACGATCACATGTTCCCGGCCTACGAGCAGATCATGGCGGAGCCCGTGCGGAGCGTGATGACGCCCGACGCCACGACGGTGACGCCGCGGACGCCGCTCACGCGCGTGCTCGAGACCCTGGTGCGTACGCGCTCGAAGAGCCTCCCGGTCGCGTCGACGAGGCATCGTGGTCGGCATCATCGCGCGCGAGGACGTGCTCGCGGCGCTGCGGCGTGCGGTGGCCGGCGAACGCGCGACAGGCCCGCTGTGACGTCCAGCTGCAGTGCCGGCACGAGTGCTCCACGCGTTTCCCGATGCGCTCCCGCTCGCTCGCGCGCTGCACGAACGGCTGGCGCTGGCCGCGCGCGAGGTGGCGCTGCATCGCTTCCCGGACGGTGAGAGCCGGGTGCGCGTCGACGCCGAGCCCCGACAGCGCGGCCGTGCTGGTGCGCTCGCTCGACGACCCGAACGCGAAGCTCGTCGAGCTGCTGCTCGCGGCCGACGCGCTGCGGCGCGCCGGCGCGGCGCCCGTCACGCTGGTGGCGCCGTATCTCGGCTACATGCGGCAGGACGCCGCGTTCGAGCCCGGCGAGGCGGTCTCGCAGCGCGTCGTCGCCGAGCTGCTCGGCGAGCGCCTTCGACCGCGTGCTGTGCGTCGAGGCGCACCTGCACCGGGTGGCGGCGCTGGCGGAGGTGTTCGCGTGCCGCGCCGATCGCGCTCGGCCGCGGCGGCGCTGGCTGCCTGGCTGCGCGGCGCCGGCGAGCCGCGCTGGTCGTCGGGCCCGACGCGGAGTCCGAGCCCTGGGTGCGCGACGTGGCGCGGCCTGGCGGGCGCGCCCTGGTGCGTGGCGCCAGAAGCGCCGTCGCGGCGACGACCCGTCGCGGTGTCGCTGCCGCGCGGGGTCCGCGCTCCGCTCACGAGCGCGCGGTGCTCGTGGACGACATCGTGAGCTGGGGCGCGACCTTCGCCGCCGCCGCGCGGCGCCGTGCGCGGCGCCGGTGCGGCGCGGGTCGATGCGGTGGTGGTGCACGCGATCTTCGCGCCCGGCGCGCCGAGCAGCGCATTCGGAGCGCGGGTGTCGAGCGACTCGTCTCGTGCGACACCGTCCCGCATCCGACCAATCGCGATCGGCGTAGCGCCGGCTGATCGCCGAGGCGTTGCTCGCGAGTCGGACGTGGGGACGTGATGCGGCTGCGCCGGATCGCGGATCGACACGCTCTCGGAGCACGTGATCGTTCATCGCACGAGCGCGCGGTGGCGGAGGGCGCGCTCGGCTTCCAGCCGCTCGACCGCGTGCGCGTGATCGGGCCCGGGCGGGCCCCGCGAGTGACGCGGCGTGCTCAACTTCTGCCGCGACACGCTGCTCGCGCACGACGAGATCGGCCTCTCGGACGTCGGCCTTTCGCGATCTCGGCCTGCCCGAGGGCGCGCCGGTGCAGGCGACGCATGCGCCGGCGCCGGAGAGCGTCGAGCGCGTGCGCCGCAAGCTGCGCGGCGAGCGGCTCGCGCGCGCCGACTTCGACGCCATCCTGCGCCGACGTGTGCGCGCGCCGCTACTCGAAGCCCGAGCTCGCGATGTTCGTGCTCGCCTGCGCGCTGCGCCGCCTCGATCGCGCCGAGCTGGTCGCGTTCACCGAGGCGATGATCGCGTGCGGCTCGCAGCTCCACTTCGACGCGCGCGGTGGTGGCCGACAAGCACTGCATCGGCGGGAGTGCCGGGCAACCGCACCACGCTGATCGTGGTGCCGATCCTCGCGGCGCTCGGCCTCACGGTGCCGAAGACCTCGTCGCGCGCGATCACGAGCCCGGCGGGCACCGCGGACACGATGGGCGTCGCTCGCCGACGTGGCGCTCCGCCGGAGCGCATCCGCGAGGTCGTGGTCGCGCAAGGCCGGCGCCTGCATCGCGTGGGGCGGTGCGCTCGACCTGGCGCCCGCCGACGACGTCCTGATCACCGTCGAGCGGCCGATGGGCATCGACACCGAGTCGCAGATGATCGCGTCGATCCTCTCCAAGAAGAAGACGGCGGGCGCCACGCACGCGCTGATCGACATCCCGGTCGGCCGACCGCGAAGGTGCGCTCGCGCGAGCGCGGCGAGGCGCTGGCGGAGCTGCTTCCGCGACGTGGCGCGCGCGATCGGCCTGCGCGTCGAGGTCGTGCTGACCGAGGCGCACGCGCCGATCGGCGGCGGCGTCGGCCCGCGGCTCGAGGCGCTCGACGTGCTCGCCGTGCTGCAGCGCGAGCCCGAGGCGCCGCGTCGAGCTGCGCGAGAAGAGCCTCTACCTCGCGGCACGGCTGCTCGAGTGCACGGGCCCGTGCGCCGACGCCGGCGGCTACCGCGCGGCGCAGCGCGCGCTCGACTCGGGCGCGGCGCTGCGCCAAGTTCGAGGAGATCGTCGAGGCGCAGGGCCGGCTCGAGCTGCCGCCGAGCCGGCGCCCTTCCGCGCCGAGTCGTGGCGACGCGCGACGGCCGGCTCCACTCGATCGACTGCCTCGAGGTGAACGCGATCGCGAAGCTGGCCGGGCGCGCCGGCGAACCCGGCGGCGGGCCTGCGCGTGCTGCACGCCGCTCGACGAGGTGGTGTCGCGCGGTGAGCCGCTGCTCGAGATCCACGCCCAGAGCCGGACGCAGCTCGAGTTCGCGCTCGAGTACGCGAACCAGCGCCCGCAGCTCTTCGGCTTCGGGTTCTGATGGCGCGCCGACACGCGCGACGCTGCGCTTCCTCGGCGCGGCCGGCACCGTGACGGGGAGCCGCTTCCTGCGTCACGACGCCGCGCGCGCAGGTGCTGGTGGACTGCGGCCTGTTCCAGGGCGAGAAGGCGCTGCGCCTGCGCAACTGGGAGCCGTTCCCGGTCCGCCCCGAGAGCCTCGCACGCCGTCGTGCTGACGCACGCGCACGTGGACCACTGCGGCTACCTGCCGCGCGCTGGTGCGCGCCGGCTTCCGCGGCCCCGTGTTCGCGACGCGCGGAACCGCCGAGCTGGCGGCGATCGTGCTGCCCGACAGCGGGCGCCTCCAGGAGGAGGACGCGAGCTTCGCGAACCGCGCGGGCTTCTCGAAGCACGACCCCGCGCTGCCGCTCTACACGCGAAGAGGACGGGCGCAGGCGGCGGCGATGATCCAGCCGCTCGCGCACTGGCGCGACGCTCGAGATCGCACCGGGCGTGCGCCTCGCGCTCACGCGGGCCGGGCACATCCTCGGCGCCGCGTCGGTCACGCTCGAGCTCGAGGGGCCGCCCGAGCGGCGCCTCGTGGTGAGCGGCGACCTCGGGCGCACCGGCGCACCCGCTGCTGCTCCCTCCCGAGCCGGCGCCCGCCGCCGACTGGATGCTGATCGAGTCGACCTACGGCGATCGCGAGCACGACGAGGGCGACGTGCTGGAGCGAGCTGGCCTCGTCGGTGCGCGAGACGGCGGCGCGCGGCGGCGTGGTCGTGATCCCCGCGTTCGCCGTGGACCGCACCGAGGTCGTGCTGTTCCAGCTGCGCGCGTTGGCCGAAGCCGGCCGCATCCCGCGGCTGCCGATCTTCGTCGACAGCCCGATGGCGCTGGCCGCGCTGCGCGTCTACCGGCGCGCGCTCGCGGAGGGCCGCGACGAGGTGCGGCCCGAGTGGCGCGGGCGCGACGAGGTGCTCGATCCCGGGAAGCTCACCGAGATCCGCGAGCCGCTCGCGTCGCGCGAGCTGTGCGAGGCCGCCGGGGCCCGTTCGTGGTCGTGTCGGCCTCGGGCATGGCGACGGGCGGGCCGCGTGCTCCACCACCTCGCGGCGCGGCTGCCCGATCCCCGCAACAGCGTGCTGCTGGTCGGCTACCAGGTGCGCGGCACGCGCGGCCATCGCCTGCTCTCGCGGCGAGCGCGCGATCAAGATGCTCGGCCGCTACGTGCCGGTGCGCGCGCAGGTGCGCAACCTGTCCGCGTTCTCGGTGCACGCCGACGCCAGCGAGCTGGTGGACTGGGTCCGCTCTGCGCCGCGGCCGCCGCTCGGTGTCTTCGGTGTGCACGGCGAGCCGGCCGCCGCGGCAGCATTGGCCGCGCGCGTGGACCGCGAGCTCGGCTGGCCCGCGGTGGTGCCGGCCCACGACGAACGCGTGCAGCTGTGAATGGCACGCTGCCTGCAAGGAATCCACGAAGGAGGAAAGCGAGATGCGACGAACCCGATCCAAGACCCATCCGGGCGCCTCGAAGCCGCGCGAGTCGTCCAGCAACAAGCCGAGCCGCCGCGATCCGTATACGACGAAGGCGAAGCACGCCGAGCCCTCGGTGTGCGGAACCTGCGGGCTCAGCTATCGGGCCGGGCGCTGGGTGCGCGGCCGCGGCGGCGCTGCGCAGGCGAAGCGGGTGACGTGTCCCGCCTGCCAGCGGGTCAAAGACCGTTATCCGGCGGGCATCGTGAAGCTCTCGGGCGCGTATCTACGCGAGCACCGCGAGGAGATCGAGCATCAGATCCGGCACGTGGAGCAGCGCGAGGGGCGCAACCATCCGCTGAAGCGCGTGATGGATCTGCGCCCGACTCGCGGGGGCCTCGAGGTCACCACCACCGATGCCAAGCTCGCACGGGCCATCGGCATCGCCTTGCGGCACGCGCACCACGGCGAGCTCGACTACGACTGGAGCGAGGTCGAGAGCGTGATGCGCGTGACCTGGAAGCGCTGACGGCTCACATCAGGTCGGGGGCGCCGGCGCCCTCGCTCTTCTTCTCGTCTTCGATCTCGGTGAGGGTCGCCTCGGCGAGCAGCATCACGCTCGCCACCGACACGGCGTTCTCGAGCGCGAGCCGCACGACCTTCGTGGGATCGATGATGCCGGCTTCGATGAGATCGAGATAGCGGCCGTTGCGCGCGTCGAAGCCGAAGGCGCCCTGGCCCTGCGCCACGCGGTCTGCCACTACGCCGGCATCCATGCCGGAGTTGACGGCGATCTGGCGGAGCGGGGCCTCGAGCGCGTGGCGCAGGATCCGCACTCCGGTCGCCTCATCGCCCTCGCACTTGGCGGCTTCGGCATCGAGCGCGGACACGGTGCGCAGCAGCGCGACGCCGCCGCCGGGCACGATGCCTTCGGCGATGGCGGCCTTGGTGGAGGAGATCGCGTCGTCGAAGGCGTCCTTGCGGTTCTTGAGCTCGGACTCGGAGGGCGCGCCCACGCGGATCACCGCGACGCCGCCCGCCAGCTTCGCCAGCCGCTCGCGCAGCTTCTCCTTGTCGTAGTCCGAGGTGCTGTCTTCGATCTGGTGGCGCAGCTCGTTGCAGCGGCCCTCGATGGCAGCGCGCTGCCCCGCGCCCTGGATGATCGTGGTGTCGTCCTTCGTCAGCACCACCTTCTTGGCCGAGCCCAGGTCCTTCGGCGTGGTGTTCTCGAGCTTGAGCCCGAGCTCGTCGCTGATCACATGGCCGCCCGTCAGGATCGCCATGTCTTCCAGCATGGCCTTGCGGCGATCGCCGAAGCCCGGTGCCTTGAGCGCCGCGCAGCGGATCGTCCCGCGGATCTTGTTCACGACGAGCGTCGCGAGCGCCTCGCCCTCGAGGTCCTCCGCCACGACCAGCAGGGCGCGTCCCTCGCGCACCACCTGCTCGAGCAGGGGCAGCAGATCCTTCATGGTGGAGATGCGTTTGTCGTGCAGCAGGATCAGCGGATCCTCGAGCACCGCCTCCATCTTCTCGGGCTCGGTCACGAAGTAGGGCGAGAGATAGCCGCGATCGACCTGCATGCCCTCGACCACGTCGAGCGAAGTCTCGGTGCCCTTCGCTTCCTCGACCGTGACGACGCCCTCGCTGCCGACGCGCTCGATGGCCTGCGCGACCAGCTCGCCGATGCTGGCGTCGTTGTGGGCCGAGATGGTGGCGACCTGCTGCTTCTCCTTCGTGCTCGTGACCGGCTTCGACAGCGCGCGCAGCGTCTCGACGGCCACGCGGACGCCGCGGTCGAGCCCGCGCTTGAGGTCGATCGCGCTGGCGCCGGCCACCACGTTGCGCATGCCCTCGGCCACGATGGCGTGGGCGAGCAAGGTGGCCGAGGTCGTGCCGTCGCCGACGGCGTCGCCGGTGCGCACGGCGGCCTCGCGCAGCAAGCGGGCGCCGAGGTTCTCCTCCGGATCCTTGAGGTTCAGCTCCTTGGCGATGGTGACGCCGTCGTCGCAGACCAGCGGGCTGCCCCACTTCTTCTCGATCAGCACGCAGCGCGCCTTGGGCCCGAGCGTGACGCGGACGGCGTCGGCCAGGGCGGTGGCGCCGGCGAGAACCTTGGTACGGGCCTGGTCGCGGAAGCGGAGCTGGCTGTGGGGCATGGACTCATCTCCTGGTCGGACGGCGCTCCTGCTTCGTGCAACGCCCATGCCGGCGCGCTCGGCCTGCGCCCGGGCGGCCGAGGTGCGGAGAGTGGCGATTCGCCCCGGAGCGAGCGCCGTCTGCCGCGCGCGGCCCCAACGCCGCCGCCCGCGCGCCGCCGCGCTCGCGCAACCCGAGGGCACGCGCATTGCAGCTGCGTCGAGCGAGGGAGGATGCGCCATGTCACATCCCGTCGGAAGCGGACCGGGCCCGGACGACCAGGCGCCCGAGCGCTGCGCCGATTGCAGCGAGGAGCTCGATCCCGCGACGGAGCGCGGCTTCCCGGTCGGGAGCGACGCGGCTTTGTGCTTCCGCTGCGCGGTCGCACGGGGCGGCTGCTGGGACGAGACGCAGCAGCGCTGGATCGTCGAGCCGAACTACGCGGATCTCGGCGAAGGCTTCGACTGATGCGCCAGCACTTCCACCGCTGCGCGAACCTGCGCCTGGTGACCGTGGATGCGCGCGACGTGGCGGCGAATCAGGGCCGTGGGCACATCGTGCTCGACGAGCTCTGCGCGGCGAAGAAGCTGGCCCCGTGCGTCGGGCTCCTGGAGTGCGACATCCTCGCAGACGCCCAGAAGCGCGACCTCCTCGCGGTGCGCGTGACCCGGCTGCGCGAGGAGGAGGGGGCGCCGCTCTCGTCGCTCGGCGACGTACCCGACCCGCGCCGAGAGGAGCTGGCTCAGCTGGCCGCCGATCTGCGCGAGGAGCGGCGCGAGATCACCGACGAGAATCGCCGGCGTCTCGCCGAGGCCGCCGCCGCGGCGGACTGGGGCGGGCTCCAGCCGCCGGGTGCCACCGAGGGGTTCGAGGGCGCAGGCATCACTTCGCGACTGGACGAATCCTTGCGCGCGCTGCACCACGCGCGGCTCGACGCGATCGACCGCGCGCTCGAAGCACTCACCCGGGGCGACCGTCTCGCGTGCCTGCGCTGCGGGCAGAGCATCGCGCGGGAGCGCCTGCACCAGGCGCCGGATACGCGGGTCTGCGACGCGTGCGCGCGCGAGGCCATGCGGCCCGAGCTCGCTCCCGAGGCGAGCCCGGAAGCTCGCCTCAAGGAATCCGCTCCACGCGCACCGCGGTGACCTTGTACTCCGGGCAGTTCGACTCGGGGTCGCGCTGCGGTCCGGTCAGCCGGTTGGTGTGGCTCGCCGGATGGTGGAAGGACAGGAAGCACGTGCCCTTCGCGATCCGGTCGCTGCGGCGCACGGGCGCTTCGACCTCGCCCCAGCGGCTGGTCACGCGCGCCGCTGCGCCGTTCGTCGAGGCCGAGGGCGTCGGCATCCCCGGGCGCGAGCTCGAGCCAGTCGCGGGGCGCGAGCTCGGAGAGCGGCGTGCGCCGCGTCATCGTGCCCACGTTGTACTGGTCGCGCACGCGGCCGGTCACGAGCGTCAGCGGGAAGCCGGGCCGGTCGGCTTCGGGGCTCGGCGTGTAGGACACCACCGAGAGCTGCGCCCGCCCGCGCAGCGGTCGCTCGACGTGGAGCCGCGGCGTGCCCGGGTGGTCGGGCGTCGGGCAGGGCCACTGGAGCCCGTCGCCGTCGAGCCGCTCCAGCGCGAGCCCGCCGAAGAGCGCAGGCGCCGCGCGCGCGATCTCCGCGAGCACCTCGCCGGGATCGCGGTAGCGCCAGGCGAGGCCCAGCGCCTGCGCCGCGGCCTGGATGATCTCCCAGTCGGGCCGCGCTTCGCCGGGCGGCGCGAGCGCGGGCCGCACGCGCTGCACGCGGCGCTCCGCATTCGTGAAGGTGCCCGACTGCTCGAGCACGCCGGCCGCCGGAAGGACGACGTGCGCGCGTCGCGCGGTGTCGGTGAGGAACAGCTCCTGCACCACCAGCAGCTCGAGGCGCTCGAGCGCGGCGAGAACGTGATTCTGATTCGGGTCGCTCTGCGCGAGGTCCTCGCCCTGCACCCAGAGCGCGCGCAGCCGCCCCGCCACGGCGGCGTCGAGCAGCTCCGGGAGCGTGCGGCCCGCGTGGCTCGGCGGCAGCGTGCCCCAGAGCGATGCGAAGTGCGCGCGCACGGCCGGGTCGGCGACCGGCTGGTAGCCCGTCAGCAGGTCGGGCATGGCGCCCATGTCCGCGTTGCCCTGCACGTTGTTCTGCCCGCGCAGCGGCAGCAGCCCTGCGCCCGGCGGCCCGAGGGCGCCGGTGAGCAGGGTCAGGTTGCAGAGCGCCCGCACCGAAGCCACGCCCTGCGTCTGCTCGGAGAGGCCGAGCCCCGTCACGAACAGCGCGGGTCCGCTCGCAGCCAGCTCTCGGGCGAAGGCCCGGATCGCGGCCGGTGCGACGCCCGTGATGCGGCCCGCTTCTTCGAGCGAGAGCGAGCGCAGGAAGTCCGCGAGCGCGTCGAAACCTTCGCAACGCGCTGCGACGAAGCCCTGGTCCACGCGCATCTCGTCCACCAACACCCGCGCGAGTGCGTTCAACAGCGCGACGTTGGTGCCGGGCCGGAGCGCCAGGTGGTGGTGCGCGAGCGCCGCGAGCTCGGTCTTGCGCGGGTCGATCACGAACAGCCGCGCCCCGGCGCGCACGCGCTGGAGGATGCGCGCGCCGATCACGGGATGCGCTTCGGTCGGGTTGGCGCCGGCCACCACGATGGCGCGGGCCTGCTCGATGTCGTCGTAGCAGGCCGAAGCGGCGCCCGTGCCGACGACGCTGCGCAGCGCCTGCGCCGTCGAGGCGTGGCAGACGCGCGCGCAGCAGTCCACGTGATTCGTGCCGAAGCGCACGCGGAAGAGCTTCTGGAGCAGGTAGGCGGCCTCGTTGGTCGAGCGCGACGAGGTGAGCGCGCCGAGCGGCGTCGGGCCCGTGTGCGCGATGGATCGCGTCGAGCCGCTCCGCCACGAAGCCGAGCGCGCTCGTCCCACGAGACGGGCTCGAAGCCCTCGCCGCGGCGCAGCAGCGGGCGCGTGAGCCGGTCGGACGAACGCTTGCCACGCGTGGGCGTAGCGGCCCTTGGCGCAGAGGTGCCCGCGATTCACCGCCGCGCCGGGCGCCGCGTCGATGCGCACCACGCGCCCCGCGGCCGTGCCGATCTCGAGCTGGCAGCCGACGCCGCAGTAGCCGCACGTGCTGCGCGTGCGCTGCTCGGGCGCGGGCTCCTCGGTGCGGTCGCGATCGCTGATCGCCGCGGACGGACACACGTCCACGCAGGCGCCGCACGCGACGCAGGCGCTATCGGCGAAGCGCTCGGCGCCGAACTCGAGCTGCGAGGCGGAGCCGTGCCCGACGACGTTCCAGACGAACGCACCCTGCACGTCGGCGCACACGTCGACGCAGCGCCGGCACAGGACGCAGCGCTCGGCGTCGAAGCGGAGCAGCGGATGCGAGCGGTCGGGCGACGACGGCTGCCCGCGCCCGGGCACGCCGAGCTCGTGCATCAGGCGCTCCACCTCGCTTCCGGTCGGATCGGCGCGCAGCGCCGGGGCACGCTCTTCGACGAGCAGCTCGAGCAGCGCGCGGCGCAACGCGAGCAGGCGGGGCGTGTTCGTGAGGACGCGCATCCCGCCGTGCAGGGCGGTGTGACAGGCGGCGACCGGGTCGGGGCGATTGGCGAGCTCGACGAGACACAGCCGGCAGCCGCCCTCGGGCGCGGCCGACGCGGAGTGGCAGAGCGCGGGGATGCGCGACGCCGAGCCGGCTCGCGGCCGCGAGCACGCTCTCGCCCGCGACCGGGGCGACGTTGCGGCCGTCGATCCAGGCGCCGTCGCTCATGCCTCGGGCCTGCGCAGCGCCCGCTCGAGCACGGCTCCGACGGGCCCCGGCGTGTCGCGGCCGAAGGCGCAGAGGCTCGTCTCGTGCATCAGCGCGAGCACGGAGCGGAGCGCCGCGGCGTGGCTGCGCAGATCGCCGGCGGCCAGGCTGCGCGCGCGCGCCGAGCCGGCGCGGCAGGGCAGGCAGCGCCCGCAGGACTCCGCGGCCATGAAGCCCAGCAGGTGCCTCGCGAGCGCGACGAGGTCGGCGTCGCGCGGAACTGCGACGAGCCCGCCGTGGCCGAGCTGGATGCCGCGCTCCTCGAGCGCGGCGAAGCAGAGCGGGAGGTCGCACTCGCTCGGGTCGAGGAAGCTCCCCATCGGGCCGCCGAGCAGCACGCCGGCGAGCTCGCCCCGGGTGCACGAGGTCGCGCCCCAGTCCTGGATCACGTCGCGCAGCGACGGCCCGAACGGCACCTCGACGATGCCGGGATGCGCGAAGCCCGCATTGAGGCAGAGCGCCTTGGTTCCATTCGAGCGCTTCGTGCCGATCGCGGCGAAGGCGTCGCCGCCGCGCTCCACGATCCACGGCACGTTCACGAGCGTCTCGACGTTGTTGATCACGGTGGGATGCCCGAACAGGCCCTCGTCGCTGGGATAGGGCGGGCGCGGTCGCACCTCGCCACGCCGGCCTTCGAGCGCGGCGATCAGCGCCGTCTCCTCGCCGCACACGTAGCTGCCGAAGCCCTCGACGACGTCGACGTGGAGCGGCGGGCCGTCCCCGCCGAGCCGCGCGCCCAGGATGCCCGCGCGCTCGGCGTCGGCCGCCGCGTCGCGCATGCGCCGGGCCGCGCGCGGATACTCGGAGCGGACGAAGACGACGCCCCGCCGGGCGCCGACCGCGAGCGCCGCGAGCGCGAGGCCCTCGAGCACGCCGTGCGGATCGCGCTCGAGCAGCACGCGGTCCACGAAGGAGCCCGGGTCTCCCTCGTCGCCGTTCGCGATCACCACCTTCTCCTCGCTCGCCGCAGCCCGGGCCTGGCGCCACTTGGCGGCGGTCGGGAAGCCGGCCCCGCCGCGGCCGCGCTCGCCCGAGCGCTCGAGCTCCGCTCAGCACGCGCTCGGGCCCGAGCGAGAGCGCGCGCAGCAGCGTCTGGTAGGCGCCGTCCGCGCGGGCCTTCGCGAGCGGCGAGAAATCCCCGCGCCCGATGCGGCGCGTGACGATCGGCTCGACGCCGAGGCTCTCGACCCGCGGTGCAGCCGGAAGCGGCGCCGGTCGCCCCCGCTCGGCCACGATCCGCGTCGGATCCACGTCCACCCAGACCCCGCCCTCGGGATCGAGGACGGCCGGGGAGCGGTGGCAGTAGCCGAGGCAGGAGACGGGCCGGACCGGCCCGTCGTGGGCCAACGCCTCGGCCACGCGCGCTGCGCCCCGCAGCTCGCAGGAGGTGCCGCGGCAGACGCGGGTGGCGCGCGGGATCGCGACCAGGTCCGCGTGGGAGCGGGCGGCCGCGAGCAGCGGCGCGGCGGGGTGTCGCCCGGCCTCGGCGACGGCCGCGGCGGCTTCGGCGAGAGGCTGGCCCGCGCGCATCCGCTCGCGCACCTGCGCGAGCGGGAAATCCGCCCCGGATGAAGACAACATGACGACTCGCATTGCAGACGCCGTGCCAGGCTTTACAGCGACCCGGAATGCCCCAAAAATGTCGGCCGTGCCGATGCGAGCCCGAGTCGGGCTGCTCTCCGACTTCTTCCAATACGGCCCTGAAGAGCAGGCGCTGCTCGCCGCGCTGCGGCCCGTCCTCGAGAAGCACGCCGAGACGCTGGTGGACGACTTCTACCGGCATCTGCTCTCGTTTCCGGGCACGCGGGAGCTGCTGCGCGATACGGAGGTCGCGAAGCGGCTGCTGCACGTGCAGCGTGACTACCTGCTCTCGCTCGCCGGTCCGGAGCTCGACGACGCCTATGTGGCGCAGCGGCGCCGCATCGGCGAGGTGCACGCCCGCCTCGGGGTCGAGCCGATCTGGGTGCTCGGAGCGTATGCGCTCTACGAATCGCTGCTCGTTCCGATCGTGATGGGCGCCGTCGGCAGCCCGGAGCGGATCCGCCCGACGTTGCAGGCCCTGCACCGGCTCCTCTTTCTGGACGCGTCGCTCTCGCTCGACGCCTACATGCAGCGCCACGAGCTCGACCTCGAGCACCTGAACGAGGAGCTCGCCGCTTCCGGGCGCCGGCTCGCCCGGGATCTCGAGCGCACCGACTCGGCGCTGCGCCACACCACCGAGCGGGCGCAAGCGGCGGAGCGCCTCGCCTCGATCGGCACGCTGGTCGCCGGCCTGGCGCACGAGATCGGCACGCCCATGGGCGTGATCCAGGGCCACGCGAAGCTGCTGGAGAACGCCGTCGCGGGCGACAACGCCCGCTGGCGCCTGCGCACGATCCAGGAACAGATCGGGCGCATCTCGCGCATCATCCAGAGCCTGCTCCACATGGCGCGGCCGGGGCGCCCGCGGCGCGTGCCCGTGGACCTCGCCACCCTGCTCGACGGCACGCTCGCGTTCCTCACCGAGAAGCTGAGCCGCCGCGAGATCCACGTGGTGCGGGACTTCGCGGACGTCCCGCACGTGCTCGGCGACCCCGAGCGCCTCCAGCAGGTCTTCCTGAACCTGTTCCTGAATGCGGCCGACGCCATGCCGAAGGGCGGGGAGCTCTCGGTCTCGCTGCGGCGCCACGCGAACGAGGTGGAGGTGCACGTGGCGGACTCGGGCCACGGCATCGCGGCCGAGGACCTCGAGCGGGTCTTCGAGCCCTTCTACACCACGAAGGCCGCCGGCGAGGGCAGCGGCCTCGGCCTGTCGGTGGTCCAGGGGATCGTTGCCGAGCACCACGGCGCCATCGAGGTCGTCCGCAGCGACGCCACCGGCACCGAGTTCCGCCTGCTGCTGCCCACGAGCTGAGCGGGGTGGGTTGACCCAGTCCGGTCGGGGGCGGGACAATTCTCCCCGGCCTGCCGTCCCGGCGCATGCGCCGGCAGCGCCGCTGGCTTGGCACGCCGCATGCTCTGGAGCCCCTCCATGTCGACTTCACGCCGCCTTCTGGTCGTCGACGACGACCGCGCGATGCGCGAGATGCTGGTCTCCCTGTTCAAGGAGCGCGGGCTCCTCGTCGAGGACGCCCCCTCGGCCGACGCGGCGCTGGCGGCCGCGGCGGATCAGGACTTCGACGTCGTGCTCTCGGACGTGCGGATGCCGGGCCTGTCGGGGGTCGAGCTGGTCGGCCAGCTCCGCCGGCTGCGCCCGAGCACGCCGGTCGTGCTGATGACGGCGTTCGGCTCGATCGATTCCGCCGTCGAGGCCATGCGCAGCGGCGCGTTCGACTACCTGACCAAGCCCTTCGAGCCGGACGCCGTGATCCTCGCGGTGGAGCGCGCGCTCGCGCATCGGGCGCTCGCGCTCGAGAACGAGCAGCTGCGGCGTGCCGTGGACCGCACCGGCTCGCTCGGCGAGCTGATCGGCAAGAGCCCCGCGATGCGGGAGATCTTCGCGCTGATCAAGCGCATCTCGCACAACCGCAGCTCGGTGCTGATCACAGGCGAGAGCGGCACCGGCAAGGAGGTGGTGGCGCGCGCCATCCACTTCCACGGCGACCGCTCGGAGAAGCCCTTCGTCCCGATCAACTGCACCGCGATTCCGGAGGGACTGCTCGAGAGCGAGCTGTTCGGCCACGTGCGCGGCGCCTTCACCGGCGCGCACACCACCAAGCGCGGGCTGTTCGAGAAGGCCGACGGCGGCACCCTGTTCCTCGACGAGATCGGCGACATGGGCCTCGGCCTGCAGGGCAAGCTGCTGCGCGTGCTCCAGGATCGCGAGATCCGGCCGGTGGGCGGAACGCAGCTCGCTGCGCGTCGACGTGCGGATCATCGCGGCCACCAACCGCGACCTCGAGGCCGAGATCGCCGCGGGCCGCTTCCGCGAGGATCTCTTCTACCGGCTCAACGTGATCCCGATCCACCTTGCGCCGCTGCGCGAGCGGCCCGAGGACATCCCGGCCCTGGCGGAGGGCTTCCTGCGCCGCCATGCCGACGGCCGGCGCCGCTTCTTCTCGGCCGAGGCGATGGAGCGACTGCTCGCTCACCCCTGGCGGGGCAACGCGCGGGAGCTCGAGAACGTGGTCGAGCGCGCGCTCGCACTGTCGGATGTCGAGACGCTCGGGCCCGAGGACGTGCCGCTGCCCGGCGCGCCGGCACCCGAGGCGCCGCGTGGCGAAGACTTCCTCGCCGCGGCCGCGGCGCACGGCATGACGCTGCACGAGCTCGACGAGCGCTACACGGAGCAGGTGCTGCGCGCCACCGGCGGGAACAAGGTGCAGGCGGCGCGGATCCTCGGCATCGACCGCAAGACGCTCTACCGTCGCGCGGAACGCGAAGCCCGCGTCAGCGGCTCGAAGAAGGAGAAGTAGATGGAAGGCCCGAAGCGCATCCTCGTAGCGACGGATTTCTCCGAACAGGCCGGGCGTGCGCTCGACGCGGCGGTAGCGCTCGCGGTGCGCACGAAGGCCGAGGTTCATCTGATCCACGCGCTCGAGGTCGCGCTGCCGCTGTTCGAGCCATACGCCGTGGTGCTGCCGGCCGACTGGATCGGCGAGGCGCGCCGGCTCGCGGAGCAGAAGCTCCAGAAGGCGCACGCGGCGGTGCGCGCGAAGGGTCTCACCGGCACCGTCCACCTCGGCGACGTGCCGGCCGCGCATGCCATCGCGGAGCGCGCCAAGGCGCTCGGCGCCGACCTGGTGGTGATCGGCACGCACGGCCACACGGGCCTCAAGCACGTGCTGCTCGGGAGCGTCGCCGAGCGCACCGTCGAATACGCGCCCTGCGCGGTGTGGACAGTGAAGGGCACCGCCGCCACGACCCCGCGCACGATCGTGGTCGGCAACGACTTCTCCGAGGACGGAGCCGAGGCTCTACGCCTCGCGGCCGACTGGGCCCGCGGCTTCGGCGCGCGCCTCCACATCGTGCACGCGCTCCAGCTCCCGATGCCGTTGATCGCCCCGTACGAGGTGGCGATCCCGGAGGGCGTGATCGAGGGCGCGCGCCGCGAGGCGCAGCGCCAGCTCGAGCAGGCGGCGAAGCAGGCGAGCGGCCTCGAGGTGACGACGGAGCTCGCGAGCACCCCCGCGCACGCCGCCCTCGTGGACGCGGCGACCCGGCTGCCCGCCGAGCTGATCGTGACCGGCTCGCGCGGTCTCACCGGCCTCAAGCACGCGCTGCTCGGGAGCGTGGCCGAGCGGACCCTGCGCTATGCGCCGTGCAGCGTGCTCACCGTTCGCAAGGCCCACGGCTGATTCGCAACGAACCAGGAGGAAGGTTCATGACGGAGAACAAGGAACGCTCGGTGACGCGGAGAGATCCCTTCGCAGAGCTCGCCGAATGGCGGCCGCTCTGGGGGTCGCTGTTCGGACGCGAAGGGCGCAACCTGCTCGAGGAAGTCTGGGGCCGCGCCGGCGCCGGCCGTGGGCTCGCGCCCGCGGTGGACATCAGCGAGGACGACGGCAACTACGTCGTCACCGCCGAGCTGCCGGGCACCAAGCGGGAAGACGTCACCGTCGAGCTCGAGGACGACGTCCTCACGATCCGCGGCGAGAAGCGCAACGAGCGCGAAGAGAAGAAGGAGAAGCGGCGCTTCGTCGAGCGCAGCTACGGCACCTTCAGCCGCTCGTTCACGCTGCCGGCCAACGCCGATCCGGAGCGCGTCTCGGCGAGCTTCAAGGACGGCGTTCTCTCGGTGACGATCGGGAAGCGGCCGGAGACCAAGCCGCGCCTGGTGGACATCAAGGCCTAGTCCGAGCACGGGAACCAGGAGGGCTGCCTTGAAGCTGGACACGCCGGTCGAGCGCATCATGCAACGCGAGTTCGCGAGCGTCCGTTCCGACGAGCGGCTCGACTTCGTGGAGGACGTGATGGCGCTCGGCCGCGTGCGCCACATGCCGGTCGTGGACGACGGCAAGCTGGTGGGCGTCGTGTCGCAGCGCGACCTGCTCGCCGCGTCCCTGTCGAAGGTGCTCGACTTCGACGTGAAGGAGCGGCGCACCTTCCTGCGCTCGGTCGACGTGCGCGAGGTGATGGCCGGCCGGCCGATCACGGTCGCGCCGGGCGCGTCGCTCGCCGAGGCGGCGGCGCTGCTCCTCCGCCACAAGATCGGCTGCCTGCCGGTGGTGGGCCCGGGCGGCGAGGCGGTGGGCCTCGTGACCGAGACCGACCTGCTGCGCGCGGCGTACGACGAGGAACTCCCCGGCGCCCAGAGCTAGCCGGCGAGGGCGGCCCGTGGCCAGGCCGAAACGCGTTCCGAGCAACGCCGAGATCGGGAGCGCCCTTCGCGAGATGGGGCTATTCCTCGAGATGGAGGGAGTGCCGTTCAAGCCTCGCGCCTACGAGAAGGCGGCGCTCGCGGTCGAGGCGCTCGATCGGCCCCTCCACGAGATCGAGGCGAGGGAAGGCGTCGAGGGCATCGACACGCTCCCTGCGATCGGCAAGGGGATCGCCGAGCGGATCGCGGAGCTACTGCGCACCGGCCACATGCACGACCTCGAGCGCCTGCGGAAGCAAACGCCGATCGACGTGCGTGGGCTCACGGCCATCGAGGGGCTTGGCCCCAAGCTGGTCAAGGCGCTCTACGACGAGCTCGGCATCCGCGACGTGCCCGGCCTCGAACGCGCGTGTCGTGAAGGCCGGGTGCGCCAGCTCGCCCACTTCGGGGAGCGGAGCGAGCAGAAGATCCTGAAGGGCATCTCGTTCCTGGCCAGCGCAGGTGGGCGCCAACTGCTCGGGGGGGTGCTGCCACTCGCGGCCGAGCTCGAGCGCCGCCTTTCGAAGCTGCCGGGCGTCGAGCGGGCGGCGGTCGCGGGCTCGATCCGGCGCCGCAAGGAGACGATCGGCGACCTCGATTTCCTGGTAGCCGCGCGCGATGCCGAGGCCGTCGCCGCGGCCTTCGCCTCGATGCCAGAGGTGATCCACGTCCACGCGCGCGGCGAGAGCAAGACCCTCGTGCGTCTCGCCAACGGCATGGACGCGGACCTGCGCGTCGTGCCCGCGGAGAGCTTCGGCGCCGCGCTCGCCTACTTCACCGGGAGCAAGGCGCACAACCTCGCGCTTCGCAGCATCGCGCGGCGCAAGGGGCTCAAGCTGAACGAGTACGGGCTCTTCCGGGGCGACCGGCGCCTGGCCGGACGCACGGAGCAGGGGGTGTACGAGGCGCTCGGCCTGTCCTTCGTCCCGCCGGAGCTCCGCGAGAACGCCGGCGAGATCGAGGCGGCACACGCGGGACGACTTCCGAAGCTGATCGAGCACGGGTCACTGCGCGGAGATCTCCAGGTCCAGACGAGCTGGACCGATGGCGCGGCGTCGATCGAGAAGATGGCGGAAGCCGCGCAGGCATTCGGGCTCGAGTACATCGCGGTGACGGATCACACGCGCGATCTCGCCATGGCCCGCGGCCTCGACGAGGCGAGGCTGCTCGAACAGGCCGAGGCGATCCGTGGGCTGAATCGCAGGCTGTGCGGCTTCCGCGTGCTGACGGGCGCGGAGGTCAACATCCGGGAGGACGGCAGCCTCGACGTCGCCGACGAGGCGCTCGCTGAGCTCGAGGTGGTGGGCGCCGCCGTCCACACGCACTTTCGCCAGAGCCGCGCCCAGACGACCCGCCGGCTCGTGCGCGCCATCGAGCACCCTCACGTCGACATCTTGTTTCATCCGACGGGCCGTTCCCTCGGCCATCGCGAGCCCGTGGCGCTCGACATCGATGCCGTGGTGGCCGCTGCGAAGCGTACCGGGACAGTCCTCGAGATCGACGCGATGCCGGATCGACTCGACCTGCCGGACGAGTACGTGCGCAAGGCGGTCGACGCCGGTGTGAAGCTCGCGATCGATTCGGACGCCCACCAGCCGGCCCACTTCGCCTACGCCGACGCGCTGGGCGTGGCGGTGGCGAGGCGCGGCTGGGCGCGCCGTGCTGATGTGATCAACACGGGATCGGTGGAGGAGTGTCTCGGCCGATTGAAGGGCGCCCGCCGCGCCCGGCGGGGGCGCTGACCCTTCGCCACGCAGGTGTGTGACCCATGGCCCCAGCGAGCGACGGCACGCATGGAGAGCGGACAGCGCGCGTCGGTACGGAGGTTGCAACGACCGAGCTGGGAGGATCTGACATGGTGGCCGAGCTTCGTATCACGCCCGTGGGCTCCACGATTCCCTTCGTGCGGTTGGTCGCGGACCTGCTGCCCATCCTCGCCGAGAGTCCCCTGCAGTACGAGCTGCACGCGATGGGCACGACCGTCGAGGGTGATCTCGAGGCCATCCTCGCGCTGGTGCGCCGTTGCCACGAGGAGCTGCGGAAGCACGCCGAACGGGTCTTGATCGAGCTCTCGATCGACGACCGCGCGGGGGCCGAGGGCGAGCTGGTCCGCAGCATGGAGCACCTGCGCGAGCTGAGCCGCCAGTCGCTGGAGCGCTTCGTCCGCACGGGCGCAAGGTAGGCGCGGCGGTACGCCTTGGCGCCTTGATCGAGATCGACGGCAGTCAGCAATCCGGAAGCGGCACGATCGTGCGCTTCGGGATCGCTTTGGCAGCGCTCCGTGGAGATGCGGTTCACGTCGTGAACGCGCGCGCGCGGCGCAAGCAGCCGGGGCTGCGTCCCCAGCACGTCGCTGCAGTGCGCGCCGCTGCGGAGCTGTGTGCTGCGCACACCGAGGGCGTCACGGTGGGCTCCCGCGAGCTGGTCTTCCTACCGCGGGAGAAGGTCCGCGGCGGTCGCCGCGAGTGGGACATCGGCACGGCCGGGTCGGCGACGATGCTGGCCCTCGGCGTGCTTCCGCTCGCGTGCCTGGCGGATGCGCCGCTCACGGCGCGGATCACAGGAGGCCTCTTCCAGGACTTCGCGCCGTCCCCGTTCCATCTGCGCCACGTGCTCGCGCCGTTGCTCGCGCGCATGGGCGCGGCGGTCACGGTCGAGATGCTGCGCCCCGGCTACCTGCCGGCGGGAGCCGGGCTGCTGGAGCTGCGCGTGCAACCCGCCGCGCACGGTCTCGCGTGCCTCGAGCTGAGCGATCCGGGCGCGGTGCGCTCCGTGCGGGGGATCGCGCTCGCGAGCCATCTAGCGGAGCGGCGCGTGAGCGAGCGCATGGCGCTCGCCTGCGAGCAGCAGCTGGCCGCTCACGCGCTCCCGTGCTCCATCGAGCGGATCGACGATGCGACGGCCAGCGGGCCTGGCGCCGGGCTCGCGATCTGGGCCGAGACGTCGACCGGCTGCCTCCTCGGCGCGGACCGCGCCGGTGCGCCTCGCCGCAGCGCCGAGGCCGTCGGACGCCACGTCGCGCGATCGTTGCTGGAAGCTCTCGGGGCGAGAGCCAGCGTCGACCGGCACTTGGCCGATCAGCTGGTTCTCGCGGCCGCAGTGGCGCGCGGGACCACGCGGTACCGCGTGCCGGCGGACACCGAGCATCTGCGGACAAACCTCTGGCTCGTGGAGCGCTTCGGCGCACGCACGCGGCGCGACGGCACCGACGTCGAGGTCGAGGGCATCGGGCTGCGGCCCTGACGCTCCGAGCGACCATGTGCTCGCGCACTCAGGACGCGTCGAGATCGCCGCGAATCGCGTCGGCCAGATCGCCGAGCTGGTCGGCGAGCAGCGGCAGCAGGTCATCGAGCGCGATCACGCCCTCGAGGCGGCCGTGGGCGTCCACGACGGGAACGCGACGCACGTGCTGCTGGCGCATGGTTGCGAACACCTGATCGACGCTGCGCTCGTTCGCGAGGAACACCGGCTCGCCGGACATCACGTCCCGCAGCGGAGTCTTCTCCGGGTCGCGGCCCGCCGCCATCACGCGGACGACGAGGTCGCGATCGGTCACGATGCCGAGCGGCCGCCCGTCCTCGGCCACCACGACACACCCGACGCCCGCGTCGCGCAAGAGCTGCGCCGCCTCGCGGCACGGGGCGTCGGGCAAGAGCGTGTAGACGGGACGTCGCAGCAAGGAGTCGATGGGCACGGTTTTCTCCTTCCGGGAGCTCAGCGGCGTCCGACCACGGAACGTGGCGGTTGAGGAAGCAACGCTCCCGGCGTCCTCCTGGGCCCGTCGCCTGCGAGGGCGGCATCCGCTGGCCCGCGAACACAGCAACCGGCGTGCCAAGCACACGGACCCGGGCAGCGCCTCCGTCGGCTCCCGCTGCGGCACTGCGTCCCCGGCTGGGGCACTGCGGGAAACGGTGCCCCAGCGACGGCAGGCCCGGATCGCGAGCCGAGGTCCCGCGCGCAGGGCAAGGCGAGCTAGCCTGCGGCCCCATGCCGGGCCCGGTCCACGCTTTCTCTCCGTTCGCCGGGGCGCTGCGGCCCCTGCTCGAGCGGCACTTCCCGGGCCGACCCGTCGCGTGCTGGTCGAACGAGGCCGAGCTCGCCGCGGGCATCGGCGACGTCGAATACCTGCTCGCGCTGAATCCGCCGCGGGGGCACTGGGCGAAGGCCACGCGGCTGCGCCTGATCCAGGTGCTCGGCGCCGGTGTGGACGGCGTGCTGCCGGCGCCGGACCTGCCGGCGGCGGTGGCGCTCGCCAACCAACGCGGCATGTCCGCCGAGCCGATGGCCGAGTTCGGCCTCACCCTCGTGCTCGCGCTGCTGAAGCAGCTGCCCTTCTTCGTGACCGCGCAGCGCGAGCACGCCTGGCGGCGGGCGCTGCCGGCCCGCGCCGCGGGCAAGACCCTCGGGATCCTCGGGCTCGGCGCGATCGGCGAGGCCCTCGCGGTGAAGGCCGCGGCGCTCGGCATGCGCGTGATCGGCACGCAGCGCTCGCCGAAGGTGCACCCGGCGGTGGCGCGCATCGAGCCCCCCGCGCGGACCGACGCCGTGCTCGCCGAGGCGGACGTGGTGGTGCTGCTGCTGCCGCTCACCGACGAGACACGCGGCCTGCTGTCGCGCGAGCGGATCGCGCGCATGAAGCCGGGCGCGTTGCTCGTGAACCTGGCGCGGGGCGGCATCGTGGACGAGGAGGCGCTCGTCCTGGCGCTGCGCGAGGGCCGGCTGGCCGGCGCGGCCTTCGACGTCTTCGCGCGCGAGCCGCTGCCGGCCGAGAGCCCGCTCTGGGACGCCCCGAATCTGTGGATCACGCCGCACATGGCCGGCGGCTTCCCGGAGATCCTGGACGAGACCACCCGGCTGTTCGCGGAGAACGTGGCGCGCCTCGAGCGCGGCGAGCCGATCCGCAACGCCATCGACCGCATGCGCGGCTACTGACGAGGATGGAGAAGCTGATCTATCTCGCGCGGCGCAAGCCGGAGCTCGACGCCGCCGAGTACCGCCGGCACCTCCTCGAGGAGGCGGCGCCGCGCCTGCTCGCCGCGGGAGTCGCGCGGCTCGACGTGAACGTCTCCGATCTTCTCGACACGATCCCGAAGCCGATGCTGCTGATGGGGGAGGGCGCGTCGCTCTCGGCGGCGATCTCGCTCTGGCTCGACTGCTACGACGCGCGCGGCCCGGTCGAGGCGGTGCTGCGGAGCCGGGCCGCCCGCCTCGACGGCTACCTGGTGACCGAGTCGGTGCCGCAGGCGTGCACCGATCGCGACTGGCCCGACGGCGCGCGGAGCCCCGGCGTCACGCACTTCACCTGGTTCGAGAAGCCGGCGGCCGTCTCCGACGAGGACTTCTTTCGCGCCTGGCACGAGGTGCACACGCCCTTCTCGTTCGAGCTGCACCCGCGGCGCTGGAGCTACGTCCGCAACAGCGTGGCGCGCGCGCTCACACCGGGGGCGCCGCCGATTCGCGCGATCGTGGCCGAGCGCTTCCGCAGCCTCGAGGACTACACCGACCCGAAGCGGCTGTTCGGCTCGAAGGACGTGCTCGCGCGCTCGGCCGCCGAGGTGGCGCACTACGCCGATCCGAGCCGGCTCCACTCGGTGCCGCTCTCCGAATTCATTTTGCGCTCGTAGCTCGAGCGGACGTGGAGATCTTCCCGTGACGCGGCGTCTTCTGATGGGACTCGATCTCGGCGGAGGCGGTGCGCGCTGCCTGCTGCTCGACCTCGCCGGGGAGCCGCCGGTCGTGGCGGCGCGCGCCTGGGCGGACTTCAGCGGCGCGGGCGGCGACCTCGATCTCGACGCGCTCTTCGCGCGGGTGGCCGAGGCGTCGCGGGCGGCGCTCGCCCGGGTGGGAGACGCCGAGGTCGCGGGAGTCGCGGTGGCCGCGGTGCGCTTCGGCACCGTCGTGATCGGCCGCGACGGGCGCCCGCTGCTCGCCGCGAGCAATCGCGACTCGCGCGCGGCGGCGGAGGGCTTCGCGCTCGCCGGCGAGGCCGGCGCGGAGCTGCAACGGCGGACCGGACACTGGCCTTCGGCGGTCGCGACGTCGGCGCGGCTCCGCGCGCTCGCGAAGGCAGGCCGGCTCGCCGAGGCGCGTTCCGCGCTCTCGCTCGACGGCTGGCTCGCCTGGCGCCTCACCGGCGAGCTGGCGACGGACCTCTCGCAGGCCGGCGTGAGCGGGCTCTGGAACCCGGCGGCCTCCGACTGGGACACCGAGGCGCTCGCTCGCAGCGGCGCGAGCGCCGCGCTGCTGCCGCCGGTGCGCGCCGCCGGCACGCGCCTCGGCGCCCTGCGTGCGGAGGCCGCGGATGCGTTCGGCCTCCGCGCCGGCACGCCCGTGGCGGTGGGCGGGGGCGACACGCAGTGCGCGCTCGTCGGGATGGGCGTGCTCGCGCCCGGCGCGGCCGGCGCGGTGTGCGGGACGACGCTCCCGATCCAGCAGGTGGTCGCCGCGCCAACGGCCGACTCCGCCGGGCGGCTCTGGCTGGAGCCGCACCTCGTGCCCGGCGCGTGGGTGCTCGAGAGCAACGTCGGCGCGAGTGGCGAGGCGCTCGACTGGCTCGGCCGGCTGCTCTTCGCGCGTGCGCGCTCGGGCGCGGCACGCCTCTTCGCGGAGGCGAGCGAGGCGCCGCCGGGCGCGGGGGGGCTCTCGACGTTCGGCGCGCAGCTCTTCGACGCTCGCTCGATGGTCTTCCCCGTCGGCGACATCGCAATCTCGCATCTGATGGGGGCGCCCGACGAGTCGCGCGCGCGGCTCGCGCGCGCGGCGGCCGAAGGAGTCGCATACGGCGTGCGCGCGAACCTCGAGCAGCTGCGCGCGGCCACCGCCCGCGCGGACCTGCCGCTCCGCGTCAGCGGCGGCATGTCGCGCAGCCGGGCCTGGGCACAGCTGCTGTCGGACGTGCTCGGCGAGCCCCTCGAGCTGGCGACGATGCCGGAGTCGACCGCGCTCGGGGCGGCGCTGTGCGCCGGCGTCGCCGCGGGCGTGTGGCGAGACCTCGGTGCGGCGGCGGCGACGCTGCCCGCGCCCGAGTCCGTGGAGCCGCGGGCGGCGCACGCCGCGCGCTACGCGGAGCTGTACCCGCGCTGGCGCGAATGGCACGAGACGCGCAAGGCGGGCGAGGCGCTGGCGCAAGGCCACGCGCTGCGCGCGCTGGCGGAGGCCGGAGCGCAGCGTGGGGCCGGTGGAGCGGCGCCACGCCCGCGCATGCTGGTGGCCGCTGACCTCGACGCCGACGCGCTCGCGCTGCTCCAGTCGCTCGGCGACGTCACCTACGCCAGCTACCGGCAGGTCGGCCGGCTGCTCGCCGGCGAGAAGCTCGTCGAGGCGCTGCGCGGCTACGCCGTGTTCGTGACCGAGATCGACCTCGTGGACGCGAAGTCGCTGCTCGAGCTGCCGGAGCTGCGCGTGGTCGCGGCCTGCCGCGGCGACGCCGTGAACGTGGACGGCGAAGCCGCGGCGAGGCTCGGCATCCCCGTGCTGCACGCGCCCGGGCGCAACGCCGACGCGGTCGCTGATCTGACCGTCTCGTTTCTGCTCGCGCTGGCCCGCAAGCTGCCCGAGGCGATCACCTTCCTGCGCGACCCGGCGATGAAAGCCGGCGATCTCGCCGCGATGGGACGCGCGTACGCCGCGCTGCGCGGTCGCGAGCTCTGGCGCAAGACGGTGGGGCTGATCGGGCTCGGCGCGGTGGGCCGCAAGGTGGCGGAGCGCCTGCTGCCGTTCGGCGTCGAGCTGCTCGTCTTCGACCCGTGGCTCGGCGCCGAGCGCGTGCTCGCCGCGGGAGCGGAGCCGGTCTCGCTCGAAGAGCTGCTCGCGCGCAGCGACTTCGTGAGCCTGCACGCGGCGGTGACGGACGCCTCGCGTGGGCTGATCGGCGCGGCAGAGCTCGCGCGGATGAAGCAGGGCGCCTGTCTCATCAACACGGCGCGCGCGGCGTTGGTGGACGAGGTGGCGCTGGCGGAGGCCCTGGCGAGCGGCCACCTCGCCGGCGCGGGCCTCGACGTGTTCGGCGTGGAGCCGCCGGGGGCGGACCATCCGCTGCTCGCGGCCCCGGGCGTGATCGCGACGCCGCACGTGGGCGGCAACACCGCGGAGATCGGCGCGCACCAGGGCCGGATCGTGGGCGACGACCTCGCTCGCCTGCTCGGCGGCCAAGCGCCGCGGCACCTCGTGCGACGCGAGGCGCTCGAAGGATTCTCGTGGGCGGGCCCGCGGCGCGAGCCGGACGCGGAGACGCGTGCCTGGCTGCTGGCGCGGCCGGCGCCGAGCCTCACCGATCTGCAGCGCGACAAGGGCAAGGCGCCCGGCAAGAAGTAGAGTCGGCCCGCGATGGAACGGTCTGTCTACGAGTGGCTGTGGCCGCTCGTCCGTCTCGTGCCCTCGGAGCTCGCGCACGAGCTCGGGCTGCTCGCGCTGCGCACACCACTGCCGTTCGCGGGCGCGGCGGTGGACGATCCGTTCGAGTGGCGCGGCCATCGCTTCCGCAATCGGGTGGGCATCGCCGCCGGGCTCGACAAGAACGGCGTGGCCCTGCGCGGCCTCGCCCGGCTCGGCGTGGGCTTCATCGAGGTGGGCACGGTGCTGAGCCGCCCGCACCCGGGCAACGCCGTGCGGCCGCGCATGCGCCGGCTGCTCCGCGAGCGCGCGCTCTGGAACCGGCTCGGCTTCCCGAGCCAGGGCGCCGCGCGCGTGCGCGATCACATGGCGAGAGCGCCGCTCGCCGAGGTGGCGCTGGCGGTGAACCTGGCGCCGCATCCGTTGACCGTGAAGAGCGCGGACAGCGAGCCGGGCTTCGCGGCCCGCGCGCGCGCGGAGCTGTTCGAGAGCGCGTGCCTGCTGCACCCGTGGGCGGCGTTCTTCGTGCTGAACGCGAGCTCGCCGAACACCCCCGGGCTGCGGCGGCAGCTCGAGGGCTCCGGCTTCGCGCAGGAGATCGTGGCGCCGCTGCGCGCCGAGCTGCTCCGGCTCGACGCGGCGGCACGCCGGCTCGCGCCCACCGGCCTGCTCGTGAAGCTTCCGCCGGAGGATGCCGACGGAAAGCCGCTCGGCGCGGACGGGCTGGCTCGGCTGGTGCAGCCCTTCCTCGCGGGCGACGTGTGCGACGGCTTCGTGGCCATCAACACCTCGGTGGCTCTGGCGAAGGCACACGTGGCGGTGGGCGCGGGCGAGCCGTCCGGCGGCGTGTCGGGCGCGCCGCTCCGCGGGCTCGCGCGCGAGGCGATGAGCGCCCTCGCGGCGCTCGCGCCGGCGCAGCTCCGCATCGGCGTCGGCGGGGTGATGGATGCGGCGGATGCGGTCGCGCTCCGGGACGCGGGCGCGCACCTGGTCGAGCTCTACAGCGGCCTCGTCTACCGCGGCCCGCGCCTCGTGCGCGACTGCGCGGCGGCGCTTCGTGACGGAAAAGGAACGTCCCCTTCGTGACGGCTAGAGCGTCAGGACCATCACGGCCTTGGCCGTGTGCATGCGGTTCTCGGCCTGGTCGAAGACGCGGCTCTGCGGGCTCTCGAAGACCTCGTCGGCCACCTCGCACACCTCGGGATGGGCACGGGCGAACTCGGTCGACTCGTCGTGCAGCGCGGGCAGGCAGTGCAGGTAGATCGTGTCGGGGCGTCCGGTGAGCGCCATCAGGCGCGGCGTCACCTTGAAGCCGCGCAGCAGCGCCACGCGCTCGGCGAGGAGATTCTCCTCGCCCATCGACACCCAGACGTCGTTGTACACCGCCTCGCAGCCATCGAGGGCCTCGCGCGGCTCCGACGTGACCAGGATGCGGGCGCCCACGGCGGCGTCGTTCATCAGCTCCTTCACCAGCGCGGGCGAGGGCGAGAGCTCCGGCGGCGCGAGGATGCGGAGGTCCACACCCATCTTGGCGGCGCCGATCATGAGCGAGCGGGCGAGGTTGTTGCGGCCGTCACCGACGTAGGCGATCCGCACGCCGCGGATCTTGCCGAACACCTCGCGCACCGTGAGCAGGTCGGCGAGCACCTGCGTCGGGTGATAGGTGTCGCAGAGCGCGTTCCACACCGGCACGCCGGCCCAGGCCGCGATCTCGCGCACGCGCTCGTGCTCGAAGCCGCGGAACACGATGCCGTCGAAGAAGCGCCCGAGCACGCGCGCGATGTCCTTGACGGACTCCTTCTCGCCGAAGCGGATGTCCGCCGGCGGCAGCACCTCGAGGTTCGCGCCTTCGTCCGCGGCGGCGACCGCGAAGGCCGCGCGCGTCCGGGTCGAGGGCTTCAGGAAGATCAGCGCGATGTTCTTGCCGACCAGGCGGCGCGGGAAGATGCCGCTTCGCTTGGCGGCCTTGAGGTCGGCCGCCGTGTCGATCATGTGGGCGATCTCGTGCGCGTCGAAGTCGCGGAGCGTCAGCAGGCTCTTGCCCTTGAGGCTGATCGGCATCGGGACCCTCCTCGCGAGGGGCGGACCTTACCGGCGGGGCGCGTCGCATGCTACAACCGCGGGCCGAGGATACGTTGAGCCGACGCATCGCCTTCGTGACCGGCGCGAGCCGCGGCATCGGCCGCGCGACCGCGCTGGCGCTCGCGGCCCGGGGCTTCGACTGCGTCGTCGCGGCGCGCAGCGTGACCGGCACGGAGGTGCACGAGTACTCGCCCGACCAGGGGAGATCGCTCAAGCGGGCGATGCCGGGCAGCCTCCAAGAGACGGCGGCGCTGGTCCGCGCGGCGGGCCGGGAAGCGTTCGTGGTGCCGCTAGACCTGCTCGATCCCGCCTCGGTCGATGCCGCCGCGACGCGTGCGCTCGAGGCCTTCGGCCCGGTCGAGCTGCTGGTGAACAATGCGATCTATCAGGGGCCCGGCATCATGGATCGCGTCCTCGCGCTCGACCCTGCGCGCGTCGAGGACATCCTGCGCGGGAACGTGTCGAGCCAGCTGCGCCTCGTGCAGCGCTTCCTGCCCGGCATGCTCGAGCGGAAGCGCGGCACGATCGTGAACCTGGTCTCGGCGGCGGGCATGTCCGATCCGCCGGTGCCGCCGGAGCGCGGCGGCTGGGGCTTCGCGTACGGCGCGTCGAAGGCGGCGCTGATCCGGATGGCCGGCTGCCTCGCCGTCGAGCACGCAGACTCGGGCGTCGCGTTCTTCAACCTCGAGCCCGGGCTGATCCTGACGGAGTCGATGCGCGTTCAGGGCCTGACGGAGGATCTGCTCGCGAGCGTGGGTGGCGGTGCGCCGCCGGAGGTGCCGGCCGCCGTGATCGCGTGGCTCGCGACCGATCCCGCCGCGGCGGAGTGGCACGGCAAGAGCGTCCACGCCCAGCCCCTGTACAAGAAGCTCCGGCTCGGCTCTCCCTCCGCCCCTAGTCGTTGATGCAGAGCGACAGGTTGTTGCTCGGTGCCACGCAGATCGGCAGCTCGTTCGAGAGCAGACCCGACGGATTCTGCACTTGCAGCAGGTGCAAGCCGTCCGGCGTCGGTCGAGCCGCGAGGTCGATCGACACGAGGCCGTTGTTGCAGAGGCCGTTGGTGATTCCCGCCGTGCAGCCGAGAACGGCGCCTGCCGGCTGACCGTCGACGAACACCGCTGCGGTGCTCGAGACCGTCGTGCCGGTGACGTCGAAGGGCGGATGCCCCGAAGCCAGCTGCGGCAGCGGCGGATCTCCGATCAGCCCGTTGCCGATCGTACCCGCGGTCCCGAGCAGCGGCTGCGGGCTGGTGCCGACGTTCGGGCGCAGCAGCGCCGTCAACGTCACCAGGCTCGTGCCGAGCTGCGCCTCCGCGAGCAGCTGCGCCGTGCTGAGCGAAGGCGCGTTGGTGATGACGTACACCCCGCCGGCGAAGCTGATCTCGCTCGAGACGCCGCCCCGAAGCACGTTGCCCTGCAGGCTCACCACGCCGCGCGCGTCGGCGGCCTCCAGCTTCGCGAGCAGCGCGCTGGTCCCCGGCAGCGACGCGGTGGCGGTGTTCAGCGTGAGCTGGCGGCCCTGCGCGCCCGACAGGCCGGTGCTGGCCTCTTCGAACATCTGCCAGAGATCCGGCGGCCGCACGCCGTACACGGGCTGAAAGATCAGGAAGGCGGCCCCGAAGGTCGTCACCTCCTGGAAGCCGCTGGTGGTGCTGAAGGCGATCTGGGGCTCGAGCGGGCTCACCGTGAGGCCGCCGAAGCTCCCGCCGACGTTCGCGAGGGTGAGGATGGGGATCGGACTGGTCACGCCCAGGGAGAACTGCAGCGAACGATCGGTCAGGCCCCGCATGGTGGGCGCGTCGAAGCCCTGGAGCGTCGCCGAGTTGTTGGAGGCG
Organism: uncultured delta proteobacterium; assembly: GCA_963716895.1. Lineage (GTDB taxonomy): Bacteria > Myxococcota_A > UBA9160 > UBA9160 > UBA6930 > JBFIYM01. The sequence goes on along the minus strand of CAVQUJ010000004.1, from coordinate 369,468 downwards.
CCGAGCGGCAACGCATGGCAGCCGCCGTTCGAGTCGGCGCACGTGCGCGTGGTCCCGCCGTTGCCGCCGACGTCGGTGAAGAAGTTCGCGAAGCCCTGACGGGCGCTGGTCGCGATGCCGTTGAGGTTGGCGGTGTCCGAGTCGTCCGAGAGGGAGTCGTCGATGCGGCGCGAGCGTGCCGGCGGATACGAGACGCTGGAGAGGAACTTCGCCATGTCGGCCTGGTCGGCCGCGCTGAGCGCGGTGTTCGGGCAAGGCCCGCTCTGGTCGCACATCACGCCGGCCAGGCTGCCCTGCACGAGGTCGAGGAAGCAGTCCTGGTCGTCGCCGTCGGCGAGCGAGCAGTCGGGCGGGTTGTTGCCCGCGATTCCGACCGAGCCGTTGGGGCCGCCGAAGGGGTCGCCGAGCGTGCCGTCCCAGTGCAGCGGCAGCGTGTTCTTGAGGCCGCGCACGGGCATCGTCGAGCGCAGCTCGTTGCCGTCGCAGCCGGCCAGGAAGCAATCGCCGCCGATGCGCCACAGCAGCTGGTCGGTGTTGCCGTCGGGATGGCAGCTCCCGCACGAGATGGTTGCCCGTGGTCGATGCGAAGGCGTTGTTGAAGGCGATGTTGCCGCGCCGCACGGCCGGGGGCGTCGGGTCGGCGCCGACCGGGAGGTCGGCGAGCTTGGTGAGCTGGCCGTTCGCGGCCACGGCAACCCGACTCAGCGTGTTGCCGAGCGTGTTCAACACGTAGGCGGTGCCGCCGGGGCCCGCGGGCGCGTAGAAGGCCACGCCTTTCGGGATGGCGCCGACGTCGATCGCGGCGAGCTCGTCACCGTTCGCGTTGTAGCTCGCCAGGCGGCTCGCTCCGGCGGCGGTCACCAGTACCGTGGAGCCGTCCGCACTCACGGCGACGCCATAGGGCGTCGCGCGCGAGTTCTGGGGGGTGGTCCCGCTGGGCTCGAGGTTCCGCGTGCTGTTCGTACAGGTGCACACCTTGGTGCCCGTGTTGCAGCTGCACGCGCTGAGCCGGGCGAGCTCGTTGTCGAACATGCGGCCGTCGAGATCGGCGAGCCCGAGGCCCTGCAGGCCGTTCACGGCGTTGCGCGCGTCGGTTTCCGTCACCCAGAGCGTGTTGTTGCTGCTCACCGCGAGGCCGTAGAGCAGCGTGCCGACGCCGGAGATGGCGCCGTCCTCGGTGTCGGTCGTGGTGTCGAAGATGAACACGTCGCGGTCGGGGATGTTGCTGGCCGTCACGATGTTCTTCGTCACGCCCGGCAGGTTCGGGTTCGTCGCGAAGGCGAGGAGGTCCGTCAGCGTGAGCGTGCAGGCCGGCGGAGAGAGCGCGAGACACGCGGAGAGCTGGGTCTTGCTGCCGGACTCGAAGGCCGCCACGTAGAGCTTGCCGCCCTGGACGGTGATCGCGCGCGGCTCCTGGGCGCGCACGGTCAAGAAGCCGGTGACCTGGTAGGTGTTCGTGTTCACGATCGCGATCTGGTTGCGCGAAGAGAGCGCGACGTATGCCTTGCTGTTGCTCGCGAACGCGATGCCGACCGGCTCGTCGAACTGCGTGACGCCCTTCGCGTCGAGCGCCTGGATGGTCTCGACCACGGAACCGAAGCTCGTGCTCGTCGGGTCGAGGTCGATCACGCTGACGCTGTCGGAGAGGTGGTTCGAGACCCAGAGCTCGAGGCCATCGGGACGGAGCGCGAGGCTCACCGGCTCCATGCCGACGCGCACGTTGCGCGTGATCTGGAACAAGGGCGTGGCGACGAAGCTCACGGTGCCGGACGTGGTGTTCGCGACGTAGGCGGTCTGGCCGTCCGCCGCCACCACCACCGGGTTCACCTGGGGGCTGGTGAAGGTCAGGCTGCCGAGCGCCTCGTGCGGAGAGGTGGCGGGGATGCAGCCGGCGCCGCCGCCGAGCAGCGCCCAGGCCGCGAGCGCGAGCCAGAGGAGGACGAAGCGGCTCGGGACGGAGAGACTGCGCTCGGCTGCGTACATGGAAACCTCCGGCCCGCCTGACCCGAGGGCCGGTGGGGGCACCCGCAAGGGAAGTGATCGCTCGAGGGCCGTGGGCCTCGAACCGCGAGGCCATCCTACCCCGGAGCCCGCCTGGGTGGTTCGCAAATCTGCCGGGGGCGTGCCACGCCCGGGCTGCCGGCCGGCTGCGGGTCGGTGATAGGATCCGCCCGATCTGGAGGTCGCATGATCGTGATTGCCGGGCACGTGGTGCTCGACCCGAAGCAGAGGGAGCCGGCCGCGGCCGCCGCCCGCGAGATGATGAGCGAGACGCGCAAGGAGGCCGGCTGCATCTCCTACACGTTCTCGGCGGACCTCGACGAGCCCGGGCGCTTCCGCATCTTCGAAGAGTGGGAGAGCGACGAGGCGCTGCGCGCGCACTTCGCGAGCCCGCACATGGCGCGCTTCCAGAAGGCGGTGGGCGGCCTCGGCGTGCGCGAGATGAAGGTGCAGCGTTACGAGGTCTCCAAGGTGGGCCCCGTCCGCTAGGCCCGCGCGGACGACCTCGAGTCACGTCTCCGAGGGCTCGAGCAGCTCGGTGACGGGGGCCGGCTCGCGCGCGAGCACCGTCTTCCAGCGACCGCTCCGGAAGCGCGCGATCAGCATCGCGCCCTTGACCAGGTAGTCCGCGAGCAGGGCGGCGTAGATCCACTCCACCGTGAAGCCGAGCGCATGCAGCGTGACCGCCGTGCCGAGCCGCATCACGACCATTCCCGCGAGCACCACGAAGAGTGGGAAGCGCGTGTCGCCGGCGCCGCGGAGCGCTCCGCCGAGCGTGAACTCGATGGCCATCAGCGCCTGCACCGAGCCGAGCACGCGGATGAACACCACGGCGAGCCGCACCACCTCGGCGTCGTCGATCATGCGCCGCGCGATCGGCTCGGCGAACACGATGATGGCCGTGCCGAACACGACCATCACGCCGATCGCGAGCCACATCGCGCGCCAGCCGCTGCGTTCGGCGCCTTCCGGGTCGTTCGCTCCGAGGTGCTGACCGACCAGGGTCGACGCGGCGATCGAGAACCCGAAGCCGACCAGGAACGAGAACGAGAGGATCTGCACGCCGATCTGGTAGGCCGCGTTCGCCGCGTTGCCGTAGAGGGCGACGATCCAGATGAACGTCGTGAAGCCGAGCTGGAACGCCGCCTGCTCGAGGCCTGCGGGCGAGCCGATGCGGAGCAGCCGCCGCACGCGCGTCGGCTCGAAGTCGCCGCCGGGCGGCCCCGGGCGGATCCGCAGCCGGCCCCGCAGCCAGAGTGCGGCGGTCGCGAGCCCGCCCACCGCGAGGCCGATCAAGTTGGCGATCGCCGCGCCCTTCACGCCGAGTGCAGGGAAGCCGAAGGCGCCGAAGACGAGGGTGTAGAACGCCCCGAGATTCACGGTCATGGTGAGCGCGCCGAGGCCGAGGGGCGTCAGCGTGTCGCCGGCCGCGCGCAGCGCCGCGCCGATCACGAAGCTCACAGCGAGAAAGGGTGTGGACAGGCTGATCCAGCGAATGAAGGTGGCTGTGAGCTCGTGGGTGCGGGGATCGAGCCGGAAGATCCCGGCGAGGGAGTCGGCGAAGGCGGTGGACGGCACGGCGAACGCGACGGCGAGCGCCAGCGCGAGCCAGAGCGAGGTACGCGTGACGCGTTGTGCCTCGGCCTCGTCGCCGGCGCCCCACGCGCGTGACACCAGGGCGGTCGTGCCCGCGGTGACCGCCATCAGCACGACCTGCTGGAAGAAGAAGATCCGGTTGCCGATGCCCGTTGCAGCGACCGCGTCGGGGCCGAGTCGGCCGACGATGATCACGCTCACGACCCCGACCGTGGACTGCAGCAGGTTCGTGAGGATCGCGGGCCACGCGAGCTGCCAGATGCGGCGGGTGGTCCCCGTACGCGGCGCGCTGCGCCGCTCGCGCTGTCGTGACTCCGTTCGTCGCACTCGTTCCTTCGCTCGCTCCGCTCGCTGCGCGCTTCGCTGGCGCTCACTGCGCGCTTCGCTGGCTAGCCGGCCGTCTGGCCGCCGTCGATCGAGAACACCGCGCCGTTCACGAAGCGCGCCTCGGCCGACGCCAGGTACGCGATTGCCGCGGCGATCTCCTCGGGCTCGGCGATCGGGAAGGCGAGCGGCAACAGGCGCGCGAACAGCGCCTTGTCCGCGCCCTCCGGCAGCTTCAGGTCGGCGTTGAGCGGCGTGTTCACGCCGCCCGGGCAGATCGCCACGGCGCGCAGTCCGCGCTTCGCGTACTCGACGGCGAGGCACTTCGTGAGCGAGACGACGCCCGCCTTCGACACGCAGTACGGCGCGGTGTAGGCCTGGCCCTTGAGGCCGGCAGCGGAGGCCACGTTCACGATCACGCCCTTGCGCTCGAGGAGATGGGGCACGGCCGCCTGACACAGGAAGAAGACGCCGGACAGATTCACGCCCAGCGTGCGTGCCCAGTCGGCCTCGGAGACGTCGGTGAGGTGGCCCCAGTACATCACGCCGGCCACGTTCGCGAGCAGGTCGAGCCGCCCGTAGCGGGCCACAGCCGCCGCCACCGCCGCGCGGCAAGCCGCCGGGTCGGAGACGTCGAGCGGGTGCGCGTGCGCGTCGCCGCCCGCGAGGGCGACGTCCTTCACGGTCTCGGCGAGGCGCGCGGCGTCGCGGTCCGCGGCGAACACGCGCGCGCCCTCGGCCGCGAGGCGAAGCGCCGTGGCGCGTCCGATCCCCGACGCAGCCCCCGTGACGAACGCGACGCGATCTTCGAATCGGCTAGTCGGGGAAATGGGGCAGCACCTCCTCGACCAGGCGGTGCAGCGATTCGTTCCACCACGCGGGCTCGGTGCTGAAGTCGTAGATCATGACGAGCAGGCCGCCGAAGCCGCCGGTGTGGCGCTGAAGCGCGCCGATCTTGTCGATCACCGTCTGCGGCGAGCCCACGAACCAGGAGTTCTCGATCAAGTAGTCGACGTCGAGCTTCTCCACCGAGTGCGAAGGATGCGCCAGGAACTGCGGGCCCATGCCGCTGCCGACGTAGAAGGGCAGCAGGTACTCGCGCCAGCAGCGGCCCATCGCGCCTTCGCGCACCCGCTTCTTCGCTTCGTCGTCGCTGGCCGCCACGTAGACCTCGCGCACCAGCCGCCACTCGCGGCGGTCCGGCGTGCGGCCGCTGCGCGCGGCGCCGGCCTCGACCGAGGTCCAGTGCGACGCCGTGTGCGCCGGATTGAGCGAGATCGAGAGCGGGATGAAGCCGCGCTCGCCCGCGATCTTCAGCGTCTCGGAGCCGGGCGAGAGGCCCGCGATGCCGATCGGCGGGTGCGGCTGCTGGTAGGGCTTGATGTGCAGCTTCAAGAACTCGAAGTCGCTCTTCGGCGGCCGAACCTTCCAGAACTCGCCGTCGAAGGAGAAGGGCTCGCCGCGCCAGACGCGCAGCATGATCTCGAGCGCCTCCATCGTCATGCGCCGGTTCTGGCCGCCGGCGGCGTCCACAGCGTAGAGCGCGAGGTCGCTCGGGAGCGCGCTGATGCCGACACCCAGCATGTAGCGGCCCTGCGCCAGCTGATCGAGGAACGCGACGCGGTGCGCGAGCTCGATCGGATGGTGATAGGGCAGCAGGTGCGCGCCCGGGCAGAGCTTGATGCGCTGGGTGCGGGGCAGGGCCTGCGCGATCAACAGGTCGGGCGCCGGGTTCGGCTCCCACGGCGCGGTGAAGTGCTCGCCGATCCATGCCTCGTGGAAGCCGAGGCGATCGAGCTGCACGAGGTGCTCGAGGTCCCAGCGGTAGCCGTCGAGCAGCGCACGCTCGGGCGGATGCGAAGGCATCACGAAGGCGCCGAGCTTCAAGCGCCGCCCTCCGTGAAGGCGCGCCGCCGCGCTTCGCCGGGCGCGTCCACCACGCGGCACGCCGCGCCGAGCTCGAGGGTGGCGCGGCGCGGCGGCGCGTACGCCGGCCACGCCGGGATGCCCGGGTGCGAGGGGTCGCCGCGCCGCGCGAACGCGGCCCATGCGTCCATCATCGCGTGCGCGAGGCGTTCGGCTTCGGGGCCGGCGCCTGCGAAGTCGCGCACCTTCGGCAGCTCGAGCGTGCCGAGCGCGAAGGGCACGTCGAGCGCGTGGCACGCGCCGAGCCGGCCCCCGTGGAGCGGCGAACGCCAGGTGAAGCGATACATGAAGGTTCGCGGCTGATGTCGGCTCTGGGCCTCGGCGAGCCGCGTCGAGGGCACGAACAGGCTCGCGTCCGTCTCCAGCGCGAAGAAGCGCTCGGCGGCGCTGCCGGGGATCTGCTCCAGCAGCGTCTCTGCGCGCGCGAGCGCGGTCTCGGGCGGGCCGGGCAGCCGCGTCGCGACGAGCTGCGGCAGCACGGCCTCCGGGATGTCGCCGAAGCCGGGCACGAGCGTGAACAGCAGCATCTCGTCCGCGGTGGTGCCGATGATCAGCTCCACCTCGCGCGCCGCGCCGCGCGCGATCGCGACGAGCGGCGGCTCGGGCAGCGTCTCGCCGTCCACCACCGGCGCGAAGAACATGCCGATGCGGCGCGGGCCGGGCTCCGCGCACGCGGCCTGCGCTGCGAGGATCTGCTCGGCCGGCACGCTGCGCAGCCATGCGAGGTCTGCGCGCGTCCCTCCGAGCTTCTCCACGAGGATCCGCGCGCGCTCCGCGGCCTCGGCCGCGCTGAGCTGTCCCTCCGGCGCCGCGCTCTGCACGATGGCGCGGTGGAAGAGCCCGCGCGCCGCGGGCATCGCGAGCAGGCACACGATCGAGCCGGCCCCCGCCGACTCGCCGAAGACGGTTACGGACCGGGGGTCGCCGCCGAAGGCGGCGATCGACGCCTGGATCCAGCGCAGCGCGGCGAGCTGATCCTGGAGCCCGAGGTTCGCGCCGCCCCTGGCTCCGGTGTGCAGGAAGCCGAGCGCGCCGACGCGATAGTTGAGCGTCACCACCACCACGTCGCCACGCTTCGCGAGGCGGGCGCCGTCGTAGGCGGGGCCGGCTGCAGTGCCCGTCTGGAAGGCGCCCCCGTGCAGCCAGACCATCACGGGACGCGGCGCCGGGTCGAGCGCGGCGGGCGCGAAGACGTTGAGCGTGAGGCAGTCCTCGCTCTGTGGATGCGTGCCGAGCAGCCCGAGCGTCTGCGAGAGGCCGTCGACGGGCTGGATCGGCGCGGCGCCGAAGGCCGAGGCGTCGCGCACCTCGCGCCAGCCGGGATGCGGCGCGGGCGGGGCGAAGCGCAGAGCACCCGACGGCGGCGCGGCGTACGGCAAGCCCAGGAAGCGGCGCACGCCGTTCTCCTTCTGGCCGCGCACGGGGCCGAGCGGCGTCTCGACGGTGGGCTCCATCGCGCGCAGCGTGGCCCGGCCGGGACGCCCGCGCAACTGCGATAGAGTCGCCTCCTTCGCAGGAGTGCGCCGATGGACTTCTCCGTTCCCGACGAGATCCAGCGCTACCTCGCCGAGCTCGACGATTTCATCGAGCGCGAGATCGCGCCGCTCGAGCGCGACCACATCCAATACTTCGACCACCGTCGCGAGTGGGCCCGGACCGACTTCGACAACGACGGACAGCCGCGTCCCGAGTGGGAGCAGCTGCTCGGCGAGATGCGGCGGCGCGCGGATCGCGCCGGGCACCTGCGCTTCGCGCTGCCGAAGGAGCTCGGTGGCCGCGACGGCGGCAACCTCGCGATGGCGATCATTCGCGAACACCTCGCCGCAAAGGGGCTCGGCCTCCACAACGATCTCCAGAACGAGGCCTCGATCGTCGGCAACTTTCCCCAGGTCACTGATGTTCTGGTACTTCGGGACGCCCGAGCAGAAGCGCGAGTTCGTCGAGGGCATGATCACGGGCAGGAAACGCGTGGCCTTCGGGCTCACCGAGCCGAACCACGGCAGCGACGCGCTGTACCTGGAGACCACCGCCGTTCGCTCCGGCAGCGAGTGGGTGATCAACGGCGCGAAGCGCTTCAACACCGGCCTCCACACCGCCACGCACGACCTCATCTTTGCGCGCACGAGCGGCAAGCCCGGCAGCTCGCGCGGCGTCACGTGCTTCGTGGTGCCGGTCGATTCGCCCGGCTTCAAGGTCGAGTTCATGTGGTGGACGTTCAACATGCCCACCGACCACGCCGAGGTGACGCTCACGAACGTGCGCGTGGACGATGCCATGATCCTCGGCAAGGAAGGCGAGGGGCTCGACCTCGCGCAGCACTTCGTGCACGAGAATCGCATCCGCCAGGCGGCTTCGGGCGTCGGTGCGGCGCAGTACTGCATCGACGAGTCCGCGAAGTACGCGGCCGAGCGCGTCACCTGGGGCAAGCCGCTCGCCAGCAACCAGGCCATCCAGTGGCCGCTCACCGAGCTGCACACCGAGTGCGAGATGGTGCGGAACCTCGTCTACAAGACGGCCTGGCAGATGGACGCGCGCACGGACAAGGCGCACGTGGACCCGACGCTCTCGTCGATGGTGTCGATGGCCAACTACCGCGCCAACCGCATGGTGTGCCAGGCCGCGGACGTGGCGATCCAGGTACACGGCGGCATCGGCTACACCCGCCACAAGCCCTTCGAGCACATCTACCGCCACCACCGCCGCTACCGCATCACCGAGGGCTCCGAGGAGATCCAGATCCGGAAGGTGGCCGGCCACCTGTTCGGCTACACGGGGCGCAAGGGGTGAGCCGCGTGCCTCGCGTCTTGCTCGCGCTGGCTCTGCTCTGCGCCGCGCCCGCGGCCGCCCAGAGCGAATGGTCGCCCTTCGCCGAGGCGAGCGTGGTCCACATCGTCACGCAGGACGAGGACGGCGCGGAGCGGGACACGAACGTCTGGTTCGTGGTCGTGGACGACGCGGGCTTCGTGCGCACCAACGATTCGCGCTGGCTCGCGAACATCCGGCGCGGCTCGAACGTGGTGCTGCGCCTCGACGAGACGAGCCGCCCCGTGACGAGCGAAGAGGTGAGCGACGCCGCTCTCGCCGCCGAGGTGGAGAAGGCCTTCAAGGCCAAGTACGGCTTCGTGCAGCGCGTGATGAGCGCGTTCCGCATGCGCGAGCCCACCGTGCTGCGCCTCACGCCGGCGGCGCCGTGATGCTGCGCCTCTTCGACTACCTCGAGTCCGGCAATGGCTACAAGGTGCGCCTGCTGCTGCACCAGCTCGGCCTCCCGTTCGAGCGCGTGGAGCTCGACATCCTGAAAGGCGAGACGCGCACGCCGGCCTTCCTCGCGAAGAACCCGAACGGCCGGATCCCGACGCTCGAGCTCGAGGACGGCACGTTCCTGCCGGAGTCGAACGCGATCCTCTGGTACCTGGCCGAAGGCACGCCGTTCCTGCCGGAGGAGCGCCTCGCTCGCGCCCAGGTGCTCTCGTGGATGTGCTTCGAGCAGTACAGCCACGAGCCGAACATCGCGACGCTGCGGTTCTGGACGCACGCGGGCCTGCTCGAGCCGCGCGCGGCGCTGGTTCCCGGCAAGCGCGAGGCGGGCGTGGCCGCGCTCGGCGTGATGGAAGGGCAGCTCACGCGGCACCGCTTCTTCGTCGGCGAGCGCTACACGATCGCGGACATCGCGCTCTACGCGTACACGCACGTGGCGGAGGAGGGCGGCTTCCCGCTCGCGCCGTACCCGGCGATCCGCGCCTGGCTCGCACGCGTGGCCGGCCAGCCGCGCCACATCCCGATCACGCAGGGCTAGCAAGCGAAGGGCGCAGTGAGCCGAAGGCGAACGGAGTCGACAGCTGGAGCGCCGCGGAGCGGTGCGCTGCGCGAGTGGCTGGCGGTGGCGCGCGAGCGCAGCGTGGTGCTGCGCGCCAGCCAGTACGCGGTGGTGGTGGGCGCCGTGCTGATCACGATCAATCACGGCGACGCGCTTCTCGCCGGCGAGCTGGACGCGCGGCGGCTGCTCAAGATGGGGCTCACCGTGCTCGTGCCCTACGCGGTGTCGACCCTGTCGAGCGTGGGCGCCACGCTCGCGCTGCGCCGGGGCGGGGCGGCTCGCTAGCCCGCGCGCTCGAACATGCCGGCGAGGATGCCGCACGCGGTCGCGAAGCCGAGCACGGACGCGATGACCGCGCTCCAGCCGAAGCGGCGATGGCGGCGGAGCTGCGCCCCGCCCGGCGCGGGATCCTCGGCGCGGCCCGTCACGCGCCGGGTGCGCGCGATCCTGCGGCCGAGCACGAGCGCGGTGCCGCCGCCCACGAGCAGCCAGGCGACGAAGCTCTCGTGCACCCGCAGGTTGAGGCGGGCCGCTTCGCTCCAGAGCGAGAGGTCCTCCGGTCCGAGCACGACGCGCTTCACGACGTAGGAGCCGAGGAACGCGACGACGAGCCAGCCGGCGGCCATCATCGAGCGCCGGTGCTTCGCGATCTCCCCGGCGCGGATGGCGCGGACGCCGCGCGTCGCGAGCGCGACGACGGCCGCCATGTTGAGCAGCGCGAACGTCCAGAACCAGAGCTTGGGATCCACGGCGCCGGTAGGCTAGAACACGTTTCAGAAATCTGGAGGACCGCATGGCTTCGCTCGCGTTCCGGACGGCCACCGCGCTCGTCGCCGCCTTGCGCCGGCGCGAGGTCGGCAGCCGCGAGCTCCTCGATCACGCCCTGGCTCGCATCGAGCGCTGGAACGGCGGCATCAACGCCGTCGTCACGCTCGACGTCGAGCGGGCCCGGGCCGCGGCGGACGCCGCGGATCGCGCGCTCGCAGCCGGAGAGGCGAAGGGGGCCTTGCTCGGCCTGCCGATGACCGTGAAGGACACCTTCGAGACGGCCGGGCTCCGCACCACATGCGGCGTGCCCGAGCTGGCGCAGCACGTGCCGAGCACCGACGCCGTGGCCGTGGCGCGACTCCGCGCCGCGGGCGCGATCGTGTTCGGCAAGACCAACACGCCGACCTGGGCCGGCGACTGGCAGACGACGAACCCGATCTTCGGCACCACGAACAACCCGTGGGATCGGACGCGCACGCCGGGCGGCTCCTCGGGCGGCTCCGCCGCCGCCGTGGCCGCAGGCTTCACGAGCCTCGAGCTCGGCAGCGACATCGGCGGCTCGATCCGCGTGCCCGCGCACTGCTGCGGCGTCTTCGGGCACAAGCCGAGCCACGGCCTCGTGCCGCAGCGCGGTCACATTCCGGGCGTGCCCGGCACGCTCACCGAGCGCGATCTCAACACGATCGGGCCGCTCGCGCGCTCGGTCGACGACCTCGAGCTCGGTCTCGACGTCGTGGCGGGCCCGCTCCCCGAGCTCGCGCACGCGCTGACGCTGCGCCTGCCGCCGGCGCGGGGGACGAAGCTGGCGGACTTCCGCGTCGCCGCCTGGTTCGACGAGCCGGCGTGTCCGGTGGACCACGAGATGCGGGGCCTGCTCGAGCGCGCGGCGGACACGCTCACGAAGGCCGGCGCACGGATCGATCGCGAGGCGCGGCCGGAGATCGATTTCCGAGCCGCGGTGGACACCTACGTCGAGTTGCTCATGCCGATCATGAGCCTCGAGCTGCCCGACGACGTGGCGCGGCAGATGGCGCGGGGCGGCGAGCAGGTGCCCGCGGGCGCGCCGGGCCTGCTCGCGGCATCGGCGCGCGCCCACGCGGCGCGCCACCGCGACTGGCTCCGCTCGCACGAACGCCGCGAGCACATGCGCGCGCGCTGGGCGGAGCTCTTCCGCCGCTTCGACGTGCTGCTCTGCCCGGTGATGCTCACGCCAGCCTTCGTGCAGGACCAGAGCGAGTTCACCACGCGGCGGCTGCGCGTGAACGGCGAGGACCGCCCCTACATCGAGAACATCCAGTGGCCGGGCCTGATCACCCTGGCGCTGCTGCCCTCCACCGTGATTCCCGTGGGCCGCAGCGCGGCCGGGCTCCCGGTGGGCGTGCAGATCGTCGGGCCCTACCTCGAAGACCGCACCCCGCTCGCGTTCGCGCGCGCGGCGGAGCGCGAGCTCGGGGGCTTCACGCCGCCGCCGGAGCTGGCTTGAGCTTTCACGAGCTGCGCGTCTCGCGCGTCGTGGACGAGACCTCCGACGCGCGCTCCTTCGAGCTGGCCATCCCCGCCGAGCTCGCGGAGCGCTTCCGCTACCGCGCCGGCCAGTACCTCACCTTCGAGGTGCCGCTCGCGAACGAGCGCATCGTGCGCTGCTACTCGCTCGCGAGCTCCCCGGAGCTCGGCGAGGCGGCCAAGGTCACGGTCAAGCGCGTGCCGGAGGGACGCGGCTCGGGCTGGTTCCACGAAGCAGGTGAAGGCCGGCTCTGCGTTGCGTGTGATGCCGCCGCTCGGCCGTTTCGTGCTCCACGAGAGCGCGCGGCCGCTGCTCTTCTTCGCGGGCGGCAGCGGCATCACCCCGGTGATCGGCTTGATCAAGAGCGCGCTCGCCACGACGGCGCGCCGGATCCGCCTGCTGTACGCGAACCGCGACGCGCGCTCCGTGATCTTCTCGCAGGAGCTCGAGGCGCTCGCGAAGCGCGAGCCTGCGCGCTTCGAGTGCATCCATCACCTGGACGACGCCGCAGGCTTCGCCAGCGCAGACACCGTGCGCCGCGCGCGCGAGGGCTTCGAGGACGCCGAGAACTATCTGTGCGGGCCCGGCCCGTTCATGGCGCTCGTGGAGCAGACGCTGCGCGCGGCGGGCGTGCCCGAAGAGCTCATCCACATCGAGCGCTTCGAGCTGCCGGCGCACCCCGACGCCGCCGCAGCGGCGGCCCCCGTGGTCGCCGAGGGCGCGCCGAGCGAGATCGTGGTGCATCTCGAGGGCAAGGCGCACCGCATTCCCTATCGCGCGGGTCAGACGATCCTCGACGCGGCGCGCCAGGCCGGGCTCCAGCCGCCGTTCGCGTGCGAGGAGGCGTTCTGCGGCTCGTGCGCGGCGAAGCGCCTGCGCGGCACGGTGGTGCTCGACCGCAACGACGTCTTCACGAAGGCCGACGTCGAGGCGGGGTGGATCCTCACGTGTCACGGCCGCGCGACCTCATCCGACTGCGAGATCAGCTGGGACACATAGGCGCGCGGGGGCAGGAGGGCCGAGTGCCCTGCGGCTCACTGCGCGCGGCGCGGAGCGCCGCTGGCTAGCAGGGCCCCAGGCTGAGCTTGCGTCGCTCGGTCGAGGCGGCGAGCTCGCGCCAGATCGCGTCCTCGACGCGGCGGGCGGCGTCGCCGCTCTGCCCCTCGACGTGCGCATGGAGCTCGATCAGGAGAGCGCGCAGCGCGCGGTTGCTCTCATCGAGCGCCGGCACGAGCAGACTGGCGTCCGTGCTCGCGGCGGCTGCCGCGAGGCGCCCGCGCAGCGCGGCGTCGGCGACGGCCGGTGCCGCCTCGGCGAAGAGCGCGCGCAGCGCGCGGTTCTCCTCGACGCGGCGGGCCGCGGCGCGGTCGAGCTCCTCGCGGATCGAGAGCAGGATCATCGCCTGCACCGTCACCGTGGCCTGCCGGTAGGCGGGCTGCACGGCGGGCGCGAGCTCCGTGAGCAGTGCCTGCATGACGCGCTCGAGCGCGTGCGTTGCGTCGGGCTTCATCGGAGCTGCCCGAGGAGCGCGAGCGCCGCGCGATCCTGCGAGTTCCCCATCATCCAGCTCGACATGCAGAGCACGGGGTCGTGGTTCGCGCCGGCCTGGTACTCGCGGCCACCCGAGACCCAGATGCCTTGGCCCTTCACGCACGAGAACAGCTCCCACCAGAGCAGCGCGCGGGGCTCGGCGGAGAGTCCGCTCGCCGCCTCCCAGATGCGGATCGCCTCGGCCTTCGGCAGCAGGCTGCCCGAGAGGCCGTCGCGCGACCATTGCCAGACGGCATTGAGACCCCAGGCGAGGTCTTCGAGCGGGTCGCCGAGGTGCGCCATCTCCCAGTCGAGAATCGCGCGGATCTCGCCGTCCTGGTCGAACAGGAAGTTCCCCGTGCGGTAGTCCGCGTGGACGACGCCGACCTTCTGCGCGGGCGGCGGCGGGTTCCGCCGCAGCCAGCGGATCACGGCCCGCACCACGGGTTGCGGCTCGAGCTCGTCCTCGTCGAGCACCTTCTCCCAGTGCGCGAGCTCGCGGCGCCAGCACTCGTCCGCGGCCACCGGCGCGAGCAGGCCCACGAGGCCGAGCTTCTCCGGGTCGGCCTTCGCGATCTCGCCGAGGATCGTCCACTTCCGCTGGCCGATCTTCGCGCGGTGCTGGAGGTAGGGCGGCGCGAGCAGCGCCGGCACGGAGCTCTCGAAGCCCGAGAGCTCCTCCATGATGAAGAACGGGAAGTCGAGCGGCGCGGGATCCTCTTCGAGCCAGAGCGCTTCGGGCACCGGCACCGCCGAGCCGTGGAAGGCGCGATACGCGGCGAACTCGACGCGCCGGTCGGTCTCGATGAGGCTGCCGGGCGGGTCGCGCCGCAGGATGAGCCGCCGCTCCACGGGTCGGCCGTTCTGCTCGTAGCGCAGCACGAAGCGCGAGGTCTCGCGCGAGGCGCCGCCGTGGATGCGGTCGAGCCCGCTCACCTCGACGCTCTTCGCGCTGGCGAGACGCGTGGTGAGATAGGCGGCGAGGCGGCGCTCGAGGTCGGACACGGCGCGCATTCTGGCACGGTGCCCGGGGAGCGTGCCATGCTCGCGTCCTTCGCAATTCACCGCCCGGCCCGTCAGCAAGCCCGGCTCCCACCGGGCGCGCAGTGAGCCGAAGGCGAACCGAGAAGCAAATCACCGCCCGGCCCGTCAGCAAGCCCGGCTCCCACCGGGCGCGCAGTGAGCCGAAGGCGAACGGAGGAACAAGTTGGACATCTACGAGGCGCTCTACACCACCCGCGCGATGCGGCGCGTGAAGCCCGATCCGATCCCGGCCGCGGTGCAGCAGAAGATCCTCGACGCCGCGATCCGCGCGCCGTCGGGCGGCAACACGCAGATGTGGCGCTTCATGCTCGTCGATGATCCGGCGCAGAAGGCGCGCCTCGGTCCGATCTATCGCGCCTGCTTGTCGACGCTCTGGGAGACGATCTACAAGCCGCGCGCCGAAGCCGCCGCGAAGGCGCCGGACGCCCCCGAGTCGCGCGAGTTCGTGAAGATGCAGCGCTCGGCCAGCTGGCTCGCCGATCACTTCGAGTCGTATCCGCTGTTCCTGTTCGCCTTCAGCCAGTTCGACACGACCGGCAGCTCGATCTTCCCGGCCGTGTGGAGCGCGATGCTCGCGGCGCGCGCCGAGGGCATCGGCAGCGCGCTCACCAGCGTCATGATGTTCCGCATGGCCGAGGTGCTCGAAGTGCTGGGAGTCCCGAAGGATCAGGGCTGGAACTTCAACGGCTGCGTGAGCTTCGGCGTGCCCACCGGGAAGTGGGGCGTCGCACCGCGCATGCCCGTCCACCAGGTGAGCTACCGGAATGCGTGGGGGAAGCCGGTGGGCTTCGAGATCCCCGCGCCGCTCTGGCCGCCGAAGCGCTGAACCCGTGCTCCCGGTGCTCGCGTGCGCCGCGCTGGTGGCGGGCTGCCTCGTAGCGGAGCGCAAGAGGAGCGAGCGCGGCGTCTGGCTGACCAAGCCGTTGGCCTCCGTGGCGTTCGTCTGGGCCGCGCTCGCGTGGGGTGCGCTGGCTTCGCCGTTCGGCCGCTGGCTCGCGCTCGGCCTCGTGGCTTGCGCAGTCGGCGACGTGCTGCTGATCCCGCGCCGCGCGCCCGGCGCCTTGCGCGCGGGGATGCTGGCGTTCGGCGTCGGCCACGGGCTGTTCGCGACCGCCTTCCTCGTCCACGGCGTGTCGCTTCGGGCCACGGCGATCGCGGCTGCCGGGGCGCTCGCCTTCGTGCTCGGCGTGTGGCGCTGGTTGGGCCGCCACCTGGCGCCGGCCGACCGCCTGCCGGTGGGCATCTATGCCGGCGTGATCGGCGGGATGCTGGTGTGTGCGATCGGCGCTGCTGCGCGCGGCGCGCCCGGGGCGGCGGCGGCCGGGGCGCTGCTGTTCGCGCTCTCCGACCTGGCCGTGGCGCAGGACCGCTTCGTGGCGCCGAGCTTCGCGAGCACGCTCTGGGGTCTGCCCGCCTACTACGCGGCCCAGCTGCTGCTCGCGTGGGGCGGCCGGGGCTGACCTCCGTTAGCTTCGGTCGGTCCGCGGAACGACCGATGAGTGGAGCTCCGGGAGGCCCGCCATGTCGCACGAGCGCATCACCCCGCTTCGACGTTCTCTGGCCGCGTTGCTCGTGGTCGCCGGCTTGGCCGTGCTGGCCGGGCCCGCCGCCGCCGACGAATACGACGCACGCCGCGCCGGCCATCCGCTGCGAGTCGTGGCGTACGTGCTGCACCCCGTCGGGGTCGCGCTCGACTACCTGCTGTTCCGGCCGGCGCATTGGGTCGGGTCGCAGCCGGTGATCCGCACCATCTTCGGCCACGAGATCGACGAAGACCCCCAGCGCTAGCGGCGCGCCCGGGCGTCCCGCGCGCCAAAACACTGCGCCGGACACGATCCGTCGTTTACCGGGCCATCGCGCATGGGTATGATCCTTGCATTCATGCCGATGCGCGCCCTTCTCATTGCCGCTGCACTCGCGTTGCCGTTCGGCGGCGCGGGGATCGTGGCGGCCGCCGAGGGGCCGGAGCCGCCCGAGGCCGACCTGCGCGTCGACGGCATGACCTTCGTCTCGAGCGCGGGCTCGCAGAACGACGCCATCATCGAGGCCGGCAGCGCGAGCATGGGGCGCGAGGATCGCGTCGCGCGGCTCACGGCGGTACACGCGCGCGTCGGCAAGGCCGCCGGGGCCGCGACCACCAGCCTGGGCGGCCTCGAGCTCCAGTGCGACCGCGGCAGCTTCGACCTCGAGAGCGGAGACCTGAGCGCGGACGGCAACGTTCGCGGCGTCACCGCTGACGGCCGTCGCTTCGAGACGGAGCATGTGGTCTACCGGCGGGAGTCGGGCCGGGTCTCCACGCGTTCGCCCGTCGTGATCAAGGACGCGTTCGGGACGATTCGCGGCGCCGGCTTCGAGTACTGGGTCCGCGAGGACCGCTTTCGGCTGATCGGCGGAGCCTCGGTGGAGCAGGGCCGGTGAGGCTTCGCGGCGCGCTCGTCCTCGCGCTCGCCTGCCTCGCCGCACCGGTCTCGGCGCGCGCGGACGGCGTCGGCGTCGCTCCTTTCGAAGTCGTGCCGAGCGGGCAAGCGACGCCGGAGCTGGGCGCGCACGTGGCGCAGCGGCTCGCGACGCGTGGCGTGGGACGCGTCGCCGGCCCGAGCGAGCTCGGCGCTCCTGCGCGCTTCGATGCGAGCGCGGACGAGGTGCGCGGGTGGGCGCACGCGGCCGGCGTGGACGCGATCGTGGTGGGCCGCACCACGCGCGTGGGCAGCGGCCTCTCCGTGCACGTGAAGCTGATCGACGGCGCGAGCGGCGCGCCGATCGGCGCACCCGTCGTGGAGGAAGCGGCGCGCCCCGAGGACCTCGGGCGCACGATCGATCACCTCACGGGCTCGCTGGTCGATCGCCTGTCCAAGCGGCCGGGTGCGGTGAGCGCCGCGGCTCCCGGCGCCGCGCCCGAGCCGAAGGAGCGCACCGGCGCGACCTTCGATCGCGGCAAGCCGCTCTCGATCCAGTCCGACCAGCTCGACTCGCAGCTCGAGAAGGACGGCCGGCGGCACCTCGTGTTCACCGGGCACGTGCGCGCCGTGCAGGGCGATCTCTCGCTCGTCGCGGACGGTCTCGAGGCCTTCTCGGCGGCCGGTGTGAGCGAGCCCGAACGCCTCACCGCGCGCGGCCACGTCACCATCAAGCAGGGCACCCGCGTGGCGCGCTGCGCCGAAGCCGTGTTCTTCCGCAGCGAGGAACGCGTGGTGTGCACGGGCCAGCTCGCCGAGATCGAGCAGGGCTGCGATCGCGTGCGCGGCCCCAAGATCGTCTTCCACCTCGGGTCCGAGCGGCTCGAAGTGGAGGGCGGGGCGGACGTGCAGATCCGTCCCGACGTGCCCGGCTGCGGCGTCGCCGCAGCGGCCGGAGGGCCGGGCCGGTGACGCAAGCGCTCGCGGCGCGCGGCCTGGTGAAGAAGTACGGCGAGCGCCGGGTCGTGGACGGCGTGGACCTCGAGGTGTTACGCGGCGAGGTGGTCGGCCTGCTCGGCCCGAACGGCGCCGGCAAGACGACCACGTTCAACATGATCGTCGGCGGCGTCAAGCCGGACGCCGGCGATGTCGTGCTCGGCGATCAGGTCATCACCGGACTGCCGATGTATCGGCGGGCGCGGCTCGGTGTGGTCTATCTGCCGCAGGAGGCGTCGATCTTCCGCCGCCTCACGGTGGCCGAGAACGTGCTGGCGATCCTCGAGACGGTCGAGTCCGATCGCACGCGCCGTCGCGAACGCCTCGATGCCCTGCTGTCCGAGCTCGGGATCGCCGATAAGGCCCGCCAGAGAGGGGACTCTCTCTCGGGGGAGAGCGCCGGCGCGTCGAAGTGGCGCGAGCGTTGGTTCTCGACCCGAAGTTCCTGCTGCTCGACGAGCCCTTCACGGGGATCGATCCGATCGCCGTGATCGAGATCCAGAAGCTGGTCGAGGAGCTCAAGGTGCGGGGCATCGGCATCGTGATCACCGAGCACAAGGTCCGCGAGGCGCTCGCGATCTGCGATCGCGCGTACATCCTCCAGACCGGGCGCATCATCCGCGAGGGCACGCCGAACGAGATCGCGGCGGATCCGCAGGTGCGTCAGGTCTACCTCGGGGAGAACTTCCAGCTGACCTAGCTGGTGAACCACATGGCCATCGAGCTCAAACAGCAGCTCAAGCTGACCCAACAGCTGGTGATGACGCCCCAGCTGCAGCAGGCCATCAAGCTGCTGCAGCTCTCGCGGCTCGAGCTCGTCTCGACCGTGCAGCAGGAGCTCGAGGAGAACCCGGTCCTCGAGGAATCGTACGAGGAGGATCTCGCGGAAGAGGGCTCGCGCGAGGACGCCCCGGCCGAGGCGATCGAGGTGGCTGCGCAGAGCGAGCGAGAGAGCGCCGCCGAGCTGCCCGAGCGCGACCCGGTGCCCGACATGGACTGGGCGACCTACGGCGAGGGCCAGGGGAGCCCGGGGCCGGCCGTGATCCGGGACGACGAGGAGCGTCCCGGCGTGGACGCCGTGGCCACGCGCCGCCCGACGCTCCAGGAGCACCTCGAGTGGCAGCTCCAGCTCGGCTCGTTCTCTGCGGAGGAGCGCGGCGTTGCGAGCTGGATCCTCGGCAACCTCGACGACGACGGCTACCTGCGCTCCACGGTCGAGGAGATCGCGCGCCAGGCCGGCGTGAGCGAGGCAGAGGCCGCCGCCATGCTCGCGCGCGTGCAGAGGCTGGATCCGCCCGGCGTCGCCGCCCGCGACCTGCGCGAGTGCCTGCTCGCCCAGCTCGATGCGCTCGGCATCGAGGATGCGCTCGTGCGCCGCGTGGTGGATCAGCACCTGCCTCAGCTCGAGAAGCGCGACCTGCGCGGCATCGCACGCGATCTCTCCGGTGACGCTCGAGGCCGTGGCGGCCGCCGCCGACGTCGTGGCGCAGCTCGAGCCCGCCCGGGCGCGGCCGTTCGGCGGCGACGACCCGATCTACATCATCCCCGACATCTACGTCCACAAGATCGGCGACGAGTACCTCATCGTGATGAACGACGACGGGCTGCCGAAGCTCCGCATCAACCGCCTCTACCGCGACGTGCTGGCCAAGTCGCGCGAGGTGGGCGAAGGAGACGCGCGAGTACGTGCAGGACAGCTGCGCTCGCGCGCTGTGGCTGATCCAGTCGATCCACCAGCGGCAGCGCACGATCTATCGCGGTCACCGAGAGCATCGTGCAGTTCCAGCGCGAGTTCTTCGACAAGGGCATCGCGCACCTGAAGCCCGCTCATCCTGCGCGACGTGGCCGAGGACATCGGGATGCACGAGTCCACGGTCAGCCGCGTGACCACCAACAAGTACGTCGCACACGCCGCAGGGGATCTTCGAGCTCAAGTACTTCTTCAACTCGAGCATCAACCGGGTCGACGGCGACGACGATCGCGAGCGAGAGCGTGAAGGAGAAGATCCGCCAGCTCATCTCGCGCGAGGACCCGCGCGACCCGCTCTCCGACCAGAAGCTCGTCGAGCTCCTCAAGTCGTCGAACATCGACATCGCGCGCCGCACCGTGGCCAAGTACCGCGAGGCGATGAACATCCTGTCCTCCACCAAGCGGCGGAGGGTCGGCTGATGGGCCCGAGCCGTCTGCTAGGCTGCGGCGCGCCGTCCGAGAGGGTCCCATGAAGATCATGGACATCCTGGTCAAGGATGCCGTGCTGCTCGATCTGGCTTCGTCCGGGAAGCAGGCGGCCCTCCAGGAGCTCGCGCGATCGCTGGCCGTTGCCGAGCCGCGTCTCGACGCCGCCCGCCTGCTCGAGGTGCTCCTCGAGCGCGAGCGGCTCCAGAGCACGGGGATCGGCGACGGCGTCGCGATCCCGCACGGCAAGCTGGCGGGCCTCGACCGGCTGGTGGCTTCGTTCGCGCGCTGCCGCGAAGGCGTGGACTTCGACTCGATCGACGGCCAGAAGACGCATCTCTTCTTCCTGCTGGTCGTCCCCGAGCACGCCGGCGGCATGCACCTCAAGGCCCTCGCGCGCATCTCGCGCTTCTTCCGCGACGCCTCCTTCCGCAAGGCGCTCGAAGAGGCGGAAACGCGCGAGGATGTCTTCCGCGCGATCGAAGAGGAAGACGCGAAGTTCTGAAGAGGCGCAAGCGGCGCTCCACGCCGCGCGCAGCGAGCGGAGCGAGCGAAGGAACGAGTGTGCAAGTTCACGGCGCGCTCGTGCAGATCCAGGGTGTCGGGGTCCTGTTGCTGGGGCCCAGCGGAGTCGGCAAGAGCGAGACGGCGCTCGAGCTCGTCACGCGAGGGCATCCGCTGGTGGCCGATGACCTGGTCGAGCTCCGGACCGAGGCCGGCCGCCTGATCGGGCGCGCGCCGGAACGGATCCGCCACTATCTCGAGATCCGGGGCCTCGGCATCCTGTTCGTGCCGGAGCTGTACGGCCCGCAGGCCGTGCTGATCGAGAGCCCGATCGATCTGCTCTGCCGCCTCGAGCGCGACGCGCCGGGCCTCGAGTACGAGCGGGTCGGGCTGGAGCGGCCGCGCGAAACGCTCGGGGGCGTGGACCTTCCCGTGGTGCGCCTGCCGATGCGCCCGGCGACGAGCCTCGGGGTGATCGTCGAGGCCGCCGCGCGGGATCACTGCATGCGCGCTCGGGGGCCCTCTGCCGCGGCGCGCCTCGAGGCCGAGATCGCGGGGCGCTCGTGAGCACGCCGCTCCAGGTGGTGTTCGTCTCCGGCCTGTCGGGCAGCGGCAAGACTACCGTGATGGCCTCGCTCGAAGACCTCGGCTTCTACTGCGTGGACAACCTGCCGGCCCAGCTGACGCGGCAGTTCCTCGACCTCTGCGTCGCCGCGCAGCCCCCGATCGGGCGGGTTGCGCTCGCCATCGACGCGCGCGAGGGCGCGTTCCTCCGCGGTGTCCCCGGCGTGATCGAAGACCTTCGTCGGCAGAATCTCTCCGTGCGGGTGCTGTTCCTCGACTGCGCCACCGACGTGCTCGTGAACCGCTACCGCGAGACGCGTCGGGTGCATCCGCTCTCGCCGGGCGGATCGGTCGAGGAAGGCATCGAGACCGAACGCCAGCTGCTCGTCGAGATCGCAGAGCTCGCGGACCTTCGGATCGACACCAGTGAGCTGAACGTGCACGAGCTTCGCGAGACCGTGGCGCGCGCGGTGTCCGGCGAGGGTCGCGGCACGGTCGTGAATCTCGTCTCGTTCGGCTTCCGCCATGGCGTGCCGCGCGGCGCGGATCTGATGTTCGACGTCCGCTTCCTGCGCAATCCGCACTTCCATCCGACCCTGCGGCCGAAGACGGGCCTCGACGCCGACGTCGCCGCGTACGCCCTCGAGGAGGAGCGCGGGCTCGGGCTGCTGACGCGTCTCCGCGATCTGCTGCAGTTCCTGCTGCCCCTGTACGAGGCGGAGGGAAAGGCTTATCTCACAGTGGCCGTGGGTTGCACAGGCGGGCGCCACCGTTCCGTGGCCGTGGTCGAGGCGTTGGCGCCCGACCTTCGCCGCGGCGGTCGCGAAGTGAACGTGAACCACCGCGACGTGGAGAAGAGCGCGTGAAGATCGGCGTCGTGATCGTTTCGCACTACCGGCTGGGCGAGGAGATGCTGCAGGCGGCGCGTCTGATCGTGCCGGATGCGCCGCGCTTCTTCGCGGTGGGCATCGAGCCGAAGATGCGCGTGGACGAGATGCGCGCCGCCATCGGTGCGGCGCTCGACAGCGCCGACCAGGGCCAGGGCGTGCTCGTGCTCACCGACATGTTCGGGGGCACGCCGTCGAACGTGAGCCTCTCGTTCCTGGGCGAGCGCCGCGTCGAGGTGGTGACGGGCGTGAACCTGCCGATGCTGATCAAGCTCTGCACGCTGCGCGAGGAGAAGCCGCTCGACGAGCTGGCTTCCTTCGTGAAGCAGTACGGCCAGCGCAATATCTCGGTCGCGAGCGAGATCCTCCCAGGCGACCGGAAGTGAGCGAGGCCGACGCGATCGAGCGCACCTTCGTCGTGGCGAGCGAGCTCGGCTTCCACGCGCGCCCCGCCGGAGAGTTCGTGCGCGTCGCGAGCCGCTTCGTGGCGGAGATCCAGGTCTCGCGCGGCGGCGAGTGGGTGAGCGGCCAGAGCGTGCTCTCGCTGCTCTCGCTCGCGGCCGGGCGCGGCACGCGGCTGCGTGGTGCGGGCCGTGGGGCCGGACGCCGAGCAGGCCGTCTCGACGCTCGGCGACCTGATCGAGAGCGCCGCACTCGTGACTCCGCGCGCTCCGAGCCGCGTCCGCAAGCCCGCGGCTGCGCGGGCGCGCCGCGAGCGGAGCGAGCGTAGTCAAGAGTGGGAGGCTGAGTCCCGCGAGTCGCGGACCGGATTGCCCGTGTGGGGCTCGTTGCTTACTCTCCGCGCCCGTTCCCCGCGGGCTTCCCCGGAGCGGGACTGCGCAGGAGTTCTATTTCGATGGCCGGCCGCTCCGTTTTCACGTCCGAGTCGGTCTCGATGGGCCACCCGGACAAGATGTGCGACCAGATCTCCGACTCGATCCTGGACGCCATGCTCGAGCAGGACCCCCGCTCGCGGGTCGCCTGCGAGACGCTCACCACCACCGGTCTCGTGGTGGTCGCCGGCGAGGTCACCACGACCGCCCAGGTCGACATCGCGCCGCTGGTCCGCAGCGTGGTCGAGGAGATCGGGTACACGGATTCGGCGATGGGCTTCGATGCCGCCACCTGCGGCGTGATGATCGCGCTCGGCAAGCAGAGCCCGGACATCTCGCAGGGCGTGACCGAGGGCGAGGGCCTGCACAAGGAGCAGGGCGCGGGCGATCAGGGCATGATGTTCGGCTACGCCTGCGACGAGACGCCCGAGCTGATGCCGGCGCCGATCCGCCTGGCCCACCAGCTGATCGAGACGCAGCGCATGCACTTCGAATCGGGCGAGCTCGATTGGCTCCGGCCCGATGCGAAGTCCCAGGTGTCCATCGAGTACGACGGCGACCGGCCGGCTCGGATCACGGCGCTCGTGCTCTCGACGCAGCACGACCCGGACGTCTCCTACGACCGGCTGCGCGCCGACGTGATCGAGAAGATCATCCGTCCCTCCGTTCCCGCGCAGTGGCTCGACGCCAACACCATCTTCCACGTGAACCCGACCGGGCGCTTCGTGATCGGGGGGCCGATGGGCGACGCAGGCCTCACCGGGCGCAAGATCATCGTCGACACCTACGGCGGAATGGGTCGCCACGGCGGCGGCGCCTTCTCGGGCAAGGACCCGACCAAGGTCGATCGCAGCGGGGCCT
Source organism: uncultured delta proteobacterium (assembly GCA_963716895.1). GTDB lineage: Bacteria > Myxococcota_A > UBA9160 > UBA9160 > UBA6930 > JBFIYM01. The sequence goes on along the minus strand of CAVQUJ010000004.1, from coordinate 345,741 downwards.
ACGCGGCGCGCTGGGTGGCGAAGAACGTGGTGGCGGCGGGCCTGGCCAGGCGCTGCGAGGTGCAGGTGGCGTACGCGATCGGCGTGGCCGAGCCGGTCTCGATCCGCGTCGACGCCTTCGGCACCAGCACGCTCGCGCCCGACCAGCTCGAGAAGCTCGTGCGCAACCACTTCGACCTGACGCCGGCCGGCATCATCGACGCGCTCGCGCTGCGGCGCCCGATCTACCGCGCCACCTCGTACCACGGCCACTTCGGGCGCTCCGGCTTCCCCTGGGAGGACACCTCCCGCGCGGACGCCCTGCGTCGCGCCGCGGCCCGCTAGCCGATGGACGCGATCTGGCTCCAGACCCAGCCGGGCGGCGGCCTCGGCTTCCTGGTCCCGTTCGGCGCGATGCTGCTGATCTTCTACTTCCTGCTGATCCGCCCCCAGACCAAGAAGCAGCGCGAGCACGAGAAGATGCTGGGCGCGCTCGCGAAGGGCGATCGGGTCGTGACCTCGGGCGGAATCCACGGCCTCGTGGTCGGCACCGAGAAGGACGTGATCACGCTCGAGATCGCCGCGCTCAAGGGTGAGAAGATCCGGGTCAAGGTGGATCGCGCGCGTGTCGACCGGCGCATCGACGCCGCCGCCGAGAAGTCCGACGAGAAGGGGGAGTCGTGAGCCTGCGCACGCGGATGATCGCGGTGCTGGTGGCGGTCCTCTGGCTCGGTTTGTTCGTGGTGGGCTCGTTCTTCAGCGACGCGCAGCGGAAGGCCGCCTGGTGGCTGCCCGACAGCGGTCTCCGGCTCGGCCTCGATCTCCAGGGCGGCGTGCACATCGTGATCGGCCCCGACCTCACGGTGGCCACCGAGCACGAGCTCTCCGCGATCCAGGACGGCCTCGAGCGCCGGCTCGAGGGCGAGAAGGTGACGGGCGTGACCTTCGCGCGCAGCGGGCAGGAGCTCCGCATCCGGCCCGCCGCGCCCGCCGACGCCGCCGCCGTGCGGAAGCTCACCGAGGACGACGGCCGCTTCACGCTGCGCGAGGACGGCGCCGACCTCGTGCTCTCGCTCACGGACCACTGGGCCGCAGACGTGCGTGATCGCGCCATGCTCCAGGCCCTCGAGGTGCTGCGCCGCCGGATCGACGACCCGCAGACGGGCATCCCCGAGTCGGTCATCACGCGCCAGGGCAAGGAGCGCATCCTGATCGAGATCCCCGGCGTGGATCGCGTGCCCGACATCTTCCGCAAGACGGGCTTCCTCGAGTTCAAGATCGTGCAGGACTCGGCGCCGAGCGAAGAGCTGCTGCGGGCCAAGCACAAGGACGGGCTGCCGCCGGGCACCGAGATCGCCGTCGAGAAGGAGCGCAAGACCGAGCGCGTGATCGCGGCGTACCTGGTGCCCGTCGACGCCGACATCAACGGCGACTTCCTGACCGACGCGCAGGTGCAGTTCGACAACCGCGTGAACGAGTGGCAGGTGACGTTCACGTGGAACCCCGAGGGCGGCCAGATCTTCGGCGCGCTCACCGAGAAGAGCATCGGCAAGCCGCTCGCGATCATCCTCGACCAGCAGGTCTACAGCGCGCCCGTGATCCGCGACCGCATCTCGCGGCAGGGCCAGATCTCGGGCCGCTTCAGCTCCGAAGAGGCGCGCGACCTCGCGATCGTGCTGCGCGCCGGCGCGCTGCCGATCCCGGTGAAGATCGAAGAGGAGCGCACGATCGGCCCCGCGCTGGGCCAGGACTCGATCCGCCGCGGCATCTACGCGTCGGTGGCGGGCTTCGTGCTCGTGGTGGCGTTCACGATCGGCTACTACCGCGTCTCCGGCATCTACGCGAGCCTCGCGCTGCTCGCGAATCTCGTGATGCTCGTCGGGCTGATGGCGTTGTTCGGCGGCACGCTCACGATGCCCGGCATCGCGGGCCTCGTGCTCACGGTCGGCATGGCGGTGGACGCGAACGTGATCATCTTCGAGCGCATCCGCGAGGAGCTCCGCGCCGGCCGCACCCCTCGAGCGGCGATCGCCGCCGGCTTCTCGAAGGCGTTCCGGACGATCCTCGACGCCAACGTCACCGCGCTGATCACCGCGCTCGTGCTGTTCGAGTACGGCACCGGCCCGATCAAGGGCTTCGCCGTCACGCTGTCGGTCGGGATCCTCACGAGCGTGTTCGCCGCGCTCGTGATCACGCGGATCCTCTACGAGCTGCATCCGGGCAACAAGCCCGTCGCCCAGCTCTCCATCTAGGAGCCCGCCGTGTCGTTCGAGATCGTCAAGCCCGGGACGAAGATCGATTTCATCGGCAAGTGGAAGATCTGCGTGACCGGCTCCGTGATCGTGCTGCTGATCGGCCTGATCGGGATTCCGCTGCGCGGCTTCCGCATGGGCGTGGACTTCAAGGGCGGCACCGAGATGCAGGTGCGCTTCACCGGCGAGGGAGCGGTGGACCCGGCCAAGATCCGCAACGTGCTCGGCGAGCTGACCGTCGGCGGCGCCGACGTCGTGCAGGTCGGGAAGGGCAACGAGTTCCTGCTCAAGTTCCAGGGCGAACGGCACATCGCGGCGCCGCCCGACTCGAACGCACCGGCGGCACCGGCCACGCCGGACGCGGCGCCCGCGGCCCCCGAGGCGCGGCCCCAGGGCGGCGAGATCACGGCGAAGACCGACCGCATCATCCAGATCGAGAACGCGCTGGCCGAGCGGGTCGGGCCGCTCGAGCTGACGCGCGTCGAGTTCGTGGGCCCGAAGGTCGGCGCGGAGCTGCGCGACGACGGGCTCAAGGCGATCGGCATCGCCTGCGTGCTGATCCTGATCTACATCGCGTTCCGCTTCACGCCGCGCTACGCGCCCGGCGCCGTGGTCGCCTTGGTCCACGACGTGCTCGTGACCTCGGCCGTGTGGATCGTGTTCGGGCTCGAGTTCGACCTGCGCGTGCTGGCGGCGCTGCTCGCGGTGCTCGGCTACAGCCTGAACGACACGATCATCGTCTACGACCGCATCCGCGAGAACCTGGCGCTCCACACCAAGCTGGACCTGGCGGACGTGTTGAACCGCAGCGTGAACGAGACGCTGTCGCGCACGCTGCTGACGTCGTTCACGACGTTCGTCGCGGTGACGGCGCTGCTGGCGTTCGGTGGCGAGGTGGTGCGGCCCTTCGCCCTCGCCATGCTGATCGGCATCTTCGTCGGGACGTACTCGTCGATCTACATCGCGTCGCCGACCATGCTCGGGCTCGAGCGCTGGCGCGCGGCATCCGCAGCGCGCGCCGCCGGGCGGGCGCGCGCCGCGAAGGCCTGAGGCCCGCCCGGGCTAGAGGCCGCCGGCCGCCTTCGCCAGCGGCGGGGCCGAGACCGCGTGGCTCGACTTCGCGCTGCCGCTCATCTCCACGCCGCCGTTCAGCATCGCGCCCTCCTGGATCACCAGGCGCGGGGCTTTCACGTCGCCGTCCACGATGCCCGTGGCTTCGACCTGGATGCGGTCGGCCGCCGACAGGTTCCCCGTGACGTGCCCGATCACGATGACCGCCTTCGCGTGCACTTCGGCCTTCACGCGGCCCTCGGCACCGATCGTCAGCTGGTTGTTCGGGAGGTCGATGCGCCCTTCGACCGTACCGTCGATCTGCAGGTCTTCGTTGCCGCTCAGGTCGCCCTTGATCGTGATCGACTTGCCGATGTTCGCCATGTCATCTCCTGCTCGAGGTACGCGCGCGGGGCGCGGGGGAGGAGTCCACGCGGGAGCGGCCGGCGTCGGGGCGACCGCGGGCTCCTCGCCATAGGGGCGAGGCGCGTCGAGGGCGTCCTTCTTGCCGAACAGACTCACGCGAGGTGGCTCCGAAGAAGCGCGGATCCTACCGCAGCGTCAGCGCGTCTTCGAGCACGATGCTGCGATCTTCGAGCAGCGTGCCCTGGGCGCGGTCGAGGGCGGTCACATTGCCGTGGTAGATCCGCAGGGCCGCGATCCGCTGGCTCTCCGCGGTCACGAGCGCCTCTTCGCGCTGGAGCACGTCGAAGGGCGTGGACTCGCCGTGCTCGAGCCGGATGCGCTCCGCGCGCAGCTGCTCGGCGGATGCCGATACGCCACGCTCGGCGGCCTGCACACCCTGGAGCGCCGATTCGAGGTTGCGGACTGCGTCGCGGACGTCCTTCACGATGTCCTGCTCGACGCGCCTCACGTTCGTGTGGGCCTTCTTGAGCTGGAGCTCGCTGATGCTGACGTTGGAACGAGCGGTGGTGTTCGGGATCGGGATCGACAGCACAGCCCCCGCGGTCCAGATCTGGTTGTCGCTTCCACTGAAGAAATCGTTGTCCGTGCCTCCGTAGTGACTGGGGAGGAGGCCGTCGGGAAGGGGAGCTCCGAAGGCGGGATTCTGGTTGGGCTTGCCCGCAAGCCCGGTGTATCCGTAGCTCCCCACCGCGTCGACCTGGGGCAGTCGCTCGTTCTTGGCGAACTTGAGCAGGATCTCGCTCTGGTCCACCTGCTGCTGCGCGATGATGAGCTCGGGACGGCGCTGCAGGGCGCGCTGCGTGGAGGCCTCGGGATCGAGCGCGAAGATGACGTAGTCCTCGGGCCTGTCTGTGGGCTCGATCTCGAGCCGCGTGGTGGGCGTCAGCTTCGGGCCGTAGACCAGATCGATCAGGTCGTCCTGCGCCGCGCGGTAGAAGTTGAGATCGCGGATCTGGATGAATTCCCGGTTCGCCACGCCGGCCTCGGCCTCGGTCACCTCGACCCGCGAGACCACACCCACCTCGTACTGCGCCTTGGTCTGCTGGAGCAGGGCGCGCGAGGTCTCGAGACTCTTGTTCGCGACGTCGAGGTTCTGCTTCGTGGCGGCGAGGTTCCAGTAGCCGTTCTCGATGCCGGCCACGATGTCGGTCAGGCTCCCCCGGAATTGCTGCAGCGCAAGGTCGCTCCCGATCCCGGTCAACTTCACCTGCGTCCAGGCGGAGCCCCACCAGGCGCCCCTGAGCAGAGGGGCGGTCAGGATCGCCGTCACCCCGGCCGTGAACTGCTTCGAGAGGCCCAGGATGGGCGAGTTGCTATTGAGCTGATCCCCGCTGTACGCGATCTGGTATTGCCAGCCGAGCATCGGGACCAAGCCTCGAACGCCGGCGTCTTCGCTGTTCTCCCGCTCGGTGAGATGGAACGTCTCCGTCGGAGTGGTTGTCGGGTCGATGAAGAGCGCGCTCGCCGTAGGAACGTCGCTCTTCGAGTACAGGTAGTCGCCGAACAGCGTCGGGTCGTGGGCGCCCCAGGCCGCGACGTGCTCGTAGTCGGCGATCGGTGGGTCGTAGCGGATCAGCTGCACGCCCGTGTTGTGCTCGATGCCGAGCGCGATCGCCTCGCTCAACGAGAGGGGCAGCACATCCGCAGGCGCGCCACTGGGAGCGGGCGCGGCGGTCGAGGTGGGCTCGGGCGGGGCCGGCTGTGGCTCGTCCTGCGCGAAGGCGCGGGACGCGCCGATCAGCATTCCCATCATGACGAGCGCGAGCCGCATGCTCCCTCCGAGGCGCTTGGGGCGGCACGGTAGCCGTCCCGCCCCCGGGGCGCGACGCCGCCCGCATCCGCCCGCGGCCCTCATCCCCGGTCGTCGGGCCGCTAAGCTGCGCCGCATGCGCGTCGCAGCGATCGTTCTGGGCGCCGGAGCCGGCGCGCGGTTGCGAGCGACGCTCGACCCGGCGCCCCCGAAGGCGCTCGTCTCGCTCGGCGGCGTGTCGCTGCTCGCTCGCTCGCTCGCTGCGCTCGCGGCCGTGGGGGAGATCGAGTGGATCCTGCCGGTGCTGCCCGCGGAGGAGCTCGCTGCGTGGCCGCGCGTGCGCGCGGAGCTGCCCGACCCGGCGCGCGTGCTCGCGCCCGTGGCGGGCGGCGCGGAGCGGCAGGACTCGGCGCGCGCAGGTCTGGCCGCGCTGCCCGAGGCCGCCACGCACGTCGCCGTGCACGACGCGGCGCGGCCGCTGGTGCGGGCCGCCGACGTCTCGCGCGTGGTCGCCGCCGCCCTCGCGCACGGCGCGGCGATCCTGGCGGAGCCCGTGCGCGACACGATCCACCGTGTGGCAGAGGGCCGCATCGTGGCGACGCCGCCGCGGGCCGAGTGCTTCGCGGCGCAGACGCCGCAGGTGTTCCGGGTGGACTGGCTGCGCGAGGCCTATGCGAAGGCGAAGGCCGACGGCGTGGTCGGCACCGACGACGCGGCGCTCGTGGCGCGGCTCGGCAACCCCGTGCAGGTGGTGCCCGGCGATCCCGCGAACTTCAAGATCACCACGGCCGCCGATCTCGCGCGCGCCGAGGCGTGGCTCGCGAGGTCCGAGTGACGCCGCGCGTGGGGCAGGGCTTCGATGCGCATCGCCTCGTCGCAGGGCGGGTGCTGCGGCTCGGCGGCGTCGAGATCCCGCACGATCGCGGTCTCGAAGGGCACTCGGACGGCGACGTGCTGCTGCACGCCGTCGCACGCGCCCTCCTCGGTGCGCTCGGCGCGGGTGACCTCGGGCAGCATTTTCCGTCCTCGGACGAGCGCTGGCGCGGCGCCGCGAGCGCGGTGTTCGTGCGTGAAGCCAACCGCCTCGTGCGGCAGGCGGGCCTCGCGGTCGGGAATCTCGACGCCACGGTGATCGCGGAGGCGCCCCGGCTCGCGCCCCATCAGGAGGCGATGCGGCGGAGCGTGGCGGCGCTGCTCGAGGTGCTGCCCCGCGCGGTGAACCTCCAGCTCACGAGCACAGATGGGCTCGGCGCGATCGGCCGCGGCGAAGGCATCGCCGCGCAGGCCGTGGTGCTGCTCGTCGCGGCGGAGGGAGACCGCGCGTGAGCCCGGCGCGCCTCGAGCTGTTCGACTCGCGCACGCGGCGGCAGGCCCCGTTCACGCCGCTCGAGCCGGGGCACGCGCGCGTGTACTCGTGCGGCCCGACGGTCTACTCGGCGCAGCACATCGGCAACCTGCGCGCGTGGATGTTCTCCGATCTGCTGAAGCGCGCGCTGCTCGCGGAGGGCCTGCGCGTGACGCACGTGATCAACGTGACCGACGTGGGGCACCTGACCGACGACGCCGACGCGGGCGAAGACAAGATGGAGCTGGCGGCCCGACGCAGCGGGCGCCGCGCCGCCGACATCGCGGCCGAGTTCACTGCGCAGTGGCAGCGGGATCTCCTCCGCCTCGGCTGCCTGCCGCCCGAGGTGATCTGCAAGGCGAGCGAGCACGTGCCCGAGCAGATCGAGATGATCCGCGCGCTGGAGGCGAAGGGCGCGACGTATCGCATCGATGACGGCCTGTATTTCGACGTCTCGAAGTTCCCGCGCTACGCGGAGCTGGCGCGCCTCGACCTCGCGGCGCAGCGCGCAGGGCGGCGGATCGAGGACGTGCCGGGCAAACGCCACCCGGCCGACTTCGCGCTGTGGAAGTTCGCGAAGTCCGGCGTGCGGCGTCAGCAGGAATGGGAGTCGCCGTGGGGCCGCGGCTTCCCGGGCTGGCACATCGAGTGCTCCGCGATGAGCACGAAGTACCTGGGTCGCCAGTTCGACATCCACACCGGCGGTATCGATCACCTGCCGGTGCACCACACCAACGAACTCGCGCAGAGCGAGACGGCGCTCGACGTCCACCCCTGGGTGCAGGTGTGGATGCACGAGGAGTTCCTCGACTTCCAGGGCGAGAAGATGTCCAAGTCGAAGGGGAACATCTACCTGCTCGACGACCTCGTCGCGCAGGGACTGCTCCCTCTTGCGTATCGCTTCTTCTTCCTCCAGGCGCACTACCGGAAGCAGCAGAGCTTCACGGACGACGCCATCGCCGCGGCCGATCGGGGCTACCGGAGGCTGCTCGCGCAGACCGTGGCCGCGCGCGCGGCCGGCGGCGTCGCGGAGGCCACGCGCTGCGCGCCCTGGAGCGAGCGCTTCCGGGACGCCGTGCGCGACGACCTGAACGCGCCCCGCGCGCTCGCCGTCGCGATCGAGATGCTGCGCGACCCGGCGCTCGCGCCGGGCGACCAGCACGCGCTCCTGAAGGAGTTCGACGCATTCCTCGGGCTGGGGCTGCTCACCGCCGAGCTGCCCGCCGAGGCGCAGGAGAGCGACCCGCGCATCGACGCGCTCGTGGCCGAGCGCGAGGCCGCCCGCAAACGCCGCGACTTCCGCGAATCCGATCGGATCCGCAATGCGCTCGCCGCCGAAGGGATCGTCGTCGAGGACACGCCGGGCGGGGCGAGGTGGCGCAGGAAGTAGCCCGAGCCTCAGACCTGCGCGGCGCGGGCGCGTTCGAGGAAGAGGCGCACGCGCTCCGGATCCTTGCGGCGGCGGTCGTCCGCGCGGCTGGTGCGCGTCAGGGAATCGACGCCCGCAGGGCGCGTGCGTTCGATGGCCTCGAGCACGTTGTCCGGCCCGAGCCCGCCGGCCAGGATCACCGGCACGGGCACGCGCTGGACGATGCGGCGGCTCAGCTCCCAGTCGTGCACTCGGCCGGTCGCTCCGACCTCTCCGGTGGCCGGATGGGCCGAGTCGAGGAGCAGCGCATCCGCGCACGGGGCGTAGCGCTCGGCCAGCGCGACGGCGGCGACGTCGCGCACGGGAATCGTCAGCATGACGGGCAGCGGTGCCAGCGCCTCTCGCAGCCGGCTCACCTCGTCCGGCGGAAGCGCAACCGCTCGAGCGAGATGCAGCCACGACGGTGTCACCAGGTCCACCGTCCGCAGGATCCTCTCGCGCTCGGTCGCGAGCGAGAGGGCCACCACGCGGACGTCGCAGAGCTCGGGCAGGATCTCGCCCAGGGCGAGCTCGTCGATGGAGTCCCAGCTCGCGATCCCCTCGTCGAGCACCACACCCACGTGATCGGGCCGCAGCGCATTCACGAGGGCCGCGTCCTCGGCCGTGGTGATGCCGTAGATCTGGGTCAGCACCCGGGCAGAATCGCTCGCGGCCTTCCCGGTCCGCTAGCCTCCGCCGCCATGACCGAGCGCTTCGAGCTCGTCTCCGACTACACGCCGCAGGGCGACCAGCCGCGCGCGATCGCGGAGCTGGTCGAGGGCATCGAGCAGGGCCAGCCGCACCAGACCCTGCTCGGCGTCACCGGCAGCGGCAAGTCCTTCACCATGGCGTGCGTGGTGGCGGCGCTGAACCGGCCGGCCCTCGTGATGGCGCCGAACAAGACGCTCGCCGCCCAGCTCTACGGCGAGTTCAAGTCGCTGTTTCCGAGCAACGCCGTCGAGTACTTCGTCTCCTACTACGACTACTACCAGCCGGAGGCGTACATCCCCTCGAGCGACACGTACATCGAGAAGGACTCGTCGATCAACGACGAGATCGACAAGCTGCGCCACTCCGCCACGCACTCGCTCCTCACGCGTCACGACGTGCTGGTCGTGGCGAGCGTGTCGTGCATCTACGGGCTGGGCTCGCCCGACGCGTACGGCTCGATGCACGCCTTCGTCGAAGTGGGGCAGCGGCTCGACCGCGACAAGCTGCTGCGCCAGCTCGTGGACATGCTCTACACGCGCAACGACCACGACTTCCAGCGCGGCACTTTCCGCGTCCGTGGCGACGTGGTCGAGATCATCCCGCAGTACGAGAGCGAGCGCGCGGTGCGCATCGAATTCTTCGGCGACGAGGTCGAGGGGCTCGCGGAGATCGACCCGCTGCGCGGCAAGGTCCTGGCGCGGCCGAAGCGGGCGATGATCTACCCGGCCAGTCACTACGTCTCGACCGAGGAGCGCATCCGGCAGGCGTGCACCGGAATCCGCGCCGAGCTGACGGAGCGGCTCGCCGAGCTGCGCAGCGCCGGCAAGCTGCTCGAGGCGCAGCGGCTCGAGCAGCGCACCATGCACGACGTCGAGAGCCTCTCCGAGCTCGGCATGTGCCCGGGCGTCGAGAACTACTCGCGCTGGCTCGATGGCCGCGCCGCGGGCGAGGCGCCGTACACGCTCTACGACTACTTCCCGAAGGACGGCCTCGTCTTCCTCGACGAGAGCCACGTCACCGTGCCGCAGATCGGCGCGATGTACCGCGGCGACCGCGCGCGCAAGGAGACGCTCGTCGAGTACGGCTTCCGGCTGCCCTCGGCGCTCGACAACCGGCCGCTCCGCTTCGAGGAGTGGAACACGCGCGCGCACACGCGCGTCTACGTGTCCGCGACGCCCGGCGACTACGAGCTGGAGCGCTGCGGCGGCGTGGTGGTCGAGCAGATCATCCGGCCGACCGGCCTGGTCGATCCGCAGATCGACATCCGCCCCGCGTCGGGCCAGGTCGACGACCTGCTCGGCGAGATCCGCGCGCGCGTGGCGGTCTCGGAGCGCGTGCTCGTCACCACCCTCACCAAGCGCATGGCCGAGGAGCTCACCGAGTACTACAGCGATCACGGGGTGCGCGTGCGCTACCTGCACAGCGACATCGAGACCATCGAGCGCATCGAGATCATCCGCGAGCTGCGCGAGGGCGCCTTCGACGTGCTGGTGGGCATCAACCTGCTGCGCGAGGGCCTCGACATCCCCGAGGTGTCGCTGGTGGCGATCCTCGACGCCGACAAGGAAGGCTTCCTCCGCGCCACGCGCTCGCTGATCCAGACGATCGGCCGCGCCGCGCGGAACGTGAACGGCACCGTGATCCTGTACGCCGACAAGCGCACCGACTCGATCGAGCGCACGCTGCTCGAGACGGGCCGCCGCCGCGACATCCAGCTCCAGTACAACCAGGACCACGGCATCACGCCCCAGACCGTGAAGAAGCGCATCTCGAGCCTGCGCGATTCGATCTGGGAGGCCGACTACGTGACGGTGCCGAAGCGCGACGAGCGGCCCGAGCCCGAAGTGCCCGCGCACGAGCTGCCCGGCCTGATCGAGGACCTCCGGCGGGAGATGCAGAAGGCGGCGAAGGCGCTCGAGTACGAGCGCGCGGCCGAGCTGCGCGACCGCATCCGCGTGCTCGAGGCGGAGCGCCTGGGGAGTTCTTGAGCCCGGAGCTGACGGAGCGGGTCGAAGGGCTGCCGCAGACCCCCGGCGTCTACCTGATGAAGAGCGCGAAGGGGCGCGTGCTCTACGTCGGCAAGGCGCAGAACCTGCGCGCGCGCGTGCGCTCGTACTTCGGCGGCGGCGACGGCCGCGTGCAGGTGCCGAGGCTGGTGCGCCGCATCGCCGACGTCTCCGTGCTGGTTACGCCCAGCGTGAAGGAGGCGCTGCTGCTCGAGAACGAGCTGATCAAGCAGCACCGGCCGCCCTTCAACGTGCGCCTGCGCGACGACAAGCAGTACCTGGGCCTGCGCCTCGACCTGCGCCAGACGTGGCCGCGCCTCACGCAGGTGCGGCGTTTCGAGCGCGACGGCGCGCTCTACTTCGGGCCCTACACGTCGAGCAGCGCGCTGCATCAGGCGCTCGGCCAGCTGCGCCGGATCTTCCCGCTGCGCACGTGCAGCGAGGGCGTGTTCAAGGACTACGCGCGCCGCGGCCGGCCCTGCATCGAGCACGAGATGAAGCGCTGCCCGGGGCCGTGCGTGGGGCTGGTCACAGACGAGGCCTACCGCGAGCTGCTCTCGGGCACCGAGCTGTTCCTGCGCGGGCGCTCCGAGGAGCTCGTGGAGACGCTGCGCGCGCGGATGGAGGCCGCCGCCGGGGCCGAGCGCTTCGAGGAGGCGGCGCGGCTGCGCGATCGCATCGGCGCCGTCGAGGAGACCGTCGTTCGCCAGCAGATCGTCACCGAGCGGCGCGTCGAGCGGGACGTGTTCGGCCTCGCGCGCCGCGGCGGCGAGGTGCAGCTCCAGGTGTTGCACGTGCGCGAGGGGCGCATGATCGGCGCGTCGGAGCACCCGTTCTCCGAAGTGGATCTCGACGACGCCGAGGTGATGGCGTCGTTCCTCGGCCAGTACTACGCGGGCGACGCCGAGCGGCAGGTGCCGGCCGAGGTGCTGGTCTCGCTCGAGCCGGCCGACGACGGCGCCCTCGAGGCGCTACTCACCGAGCGCGCGGCGCGCAAGGTGACGGTGCGCGCACCGCAGCGCGGGCCGGCGCTGGAGCTGGTGGCGCTCGCGCTCCGCAACGCGGAAGGCGCGCTCGAACGGCGCCTCGCCGCGCGCGAGAGCGTGGACGCGGCCGCGGCGGAGCTGCAGGAGAAGCTCGGCCTGGCGCGGCTGCCGCGCCGCATCGAGTGCTACGACATCTCGAACCTCGCGGGCACGCTCGCGGTCGGCAGCCGCGTCGTATTCGAGGACGGCCAGCCGGTGAAGGCGGACTATCGGCGCTATCGGATCCGCGAGGCGGCGGCCGGCGACGACCTCGCGTGCCTGCGCGAGGTGCTGGCGCGCCGGCTCGCGAAGCAGGAGAGCGAGCCCTTGCCGGATCTGCTCGTGGTGGACGGCGGGCGCGGGCAGCTCGCGGTCGCGAGCGCGCTGCTCGCCGACGCAGCCGTCGAGCTCGACCACATCGGGCTCGCGAAGGAGCGCGACGCCGAGAGCCCGTCGCCGCGCGTGAAGCGCTCCGGCGGTCTCAAGGCCGAGCGCATCTTCCTGCCGGGCCGGCTCAACCCGGTGCTGCTGCCGCCGAGCGGGCGCGGGCTGCTGCTGCTCCAACGCGTGCGCGACGAGGCGCATCGTTTCGCGATCTCGTTCCAGCGCGAGCTGCGCCAGCGCGCCGGGCTGACCTCCATCCTCCAGGAGATTCCCGGCATCGGGCCCGGCAAGCGCAAGAACCTGTTGCGCGAGCTCGGCTCGCTGAAGCGCGTGCGCGAGGCGCCGCTCGAGGCGCTGGCGGCCGTGAGCGGTCTCTCGCGGCGCGACGCCGAGGCGATCCGGAGCTTCTTCGACGCGCTCGGAGCGGCCTAGCGCCGGGGGACGCCCCAAGAGTGGAAACGCGCTTCCACACCCGGGGCGCGGCGCCTGCGCGCGCCGGCAAGCCCGAGAGTGCCGCCGCGCCACGTCCTTGGCTGCGCCCGTTGCCGGTTCTCGAAGGTCGGCACCGATCTTGCTCCTTCCTTCGCCCATGGAGAAGAAGCCCCTCGGCCCGGCGGAGCGCATCAACGCCGACCTCGAAGAGATCCACCACCTGCTGGATGGCTTCGCCGACGAGCTGCGCAAGCTCGACGAGGCGCTCGAGACGCTCGCCGCGTACCTCGTGCGGCTCCAGAGCCAGTCGATCTCGGGCGATCGCACGCTGCACTAGGTAGCCTGCGCCACCCCGGTCCCGGGTGGCGTCGCGTGCGGCTCCTGCTCCCTGCGCTGGCGACCGCCCATGCGCTCGGGATCGCGCTCGGCGATCGTGCGCTCCTGCCGGCGGGCGCCTGGCTGTGGCTGGCCGCGCAGGCGCTCGCGGTCGGTGCGGTCACGCGCGGGTCGCGCGTGCGCGTCGCCGCCGCGCTGCTCGTGAGCCTCGCCGCCGGCGGGCTGGCCCTCACCGCCGCACACGAGCGCGCAGCGAGCCGGCCGCTGCGCGAGGCCGCGGAGGCGGTGGTCGAGGCGCGCGTCGACAGCGTCGTCGCGGTGCCCGGCGGGCTCGACGTGGCGCTGCGCGAGGCGCGCGCCGTGTCGCCCTCCGCGCTGCGCGTCCCGACGGGCATTCTGGTTCGGGCGGAGCCGGCGCTGCCCGCGGCCTGGCGGGCCGGGAGCTGGGTACGCGTCGCGCTGCGTCTCTCGCCCATCCGGGGGCGTACGAATCCGGGCGGGCACGATCGAGAGCGTGCGCTCGGTCGTCGCGGGATCGGCGCGCTGGCGAGCGAGGTCCATCCGCTGCTCCGTGCCGAGCTCGCCCCGACGGCGCCGGGGCCGCTCGCGGAGGGCCTCGCGCGGCTGCGCCGCCGCGGCGCGCAGCGCCTCGCGCGCGAGGGACCGGGCGGCGGGCTGCTCGCCGCGCTCGGGCTCGGCGAGGCGGCGGCGCTCGGCCCGGACGCGCGGCGCGACCTCGCGCGGCTCGGGCTCTCGCACCTCGTCGCGGTCTCGGGGCTGCATCTCTGGCTGGTCGCAGGACCGGTCTATCTCGCGGCGGCCGCGGCTCTCCGGCGGAGCGCGTGGCTCGCCGCGCGAGGCGACACGCGGCGTGCCGCGCTCGGCGTCGCGGTTGCGGTGGGCGCGGCGTACGCCGTCTTCACCGGTCTGGCCGCGCCGGTGCAGCGCGCGCTGGTGTTTCTGCTGCTGCTCGCGCTCGCGCAGTGGCTCCGCCGGCGGCTCGTCGCGAGCGTGGTGTTCGCGGCCGCGGGGCTCGCGCTGCTGGCGTTCGAGCCCGCGGCCCTGTTCGCGCCCGGGGTCCAGCTCTCGTTCGCCGCGACGGCTGCGCTGGTCGCGAGCGCGCCCGGCCCCGAGCGCGAGCGCCGGGGCGAGCGCGCGGCCGCGCTCGGAGGACTGATCGCGGCGCTCCGCATCTCCGCGAGCGCGACGGCGGTGACGGCGCCGCTCGTGGCGGTCCACTTCGGCATGGTGTCGCCGCTCGGCTGGCTCGCGAACGCGCTGGCGGTGCCGCTCACCTCGTTCGTGTTCCTGCCGCTCGCGCTCGCGGCCGGCGGCGTCGCGGTCGCCCGTCCGGACCTCGCGGGCGGCTGGCTCGGCGCCGCCGTGACGTGGGCCGCGCGCCTCGGGGACGGCTCGCTCGCGGCCGTCGCCGCCCTCGCTGCGCGCGTGCCCGCGTGGTCCGGCGTCGCGCCCGGCGCGCCCGGCCTCGCGCTCTCCGCGGGCCTCGCGCTGGCCTGCGTGAGGGCACGGCGCACCTCGCACCGGCTCGCCCTTGCGCTCCTCGCCGCGAGCGCGCCGGCCCTCGGGCCCGCGCCCGCGCTCGACCCCCCGGCACCGCGCGTGGCGTTCCTCGACGTCGGGCAGGGCGACGCCGTGCTGGTGCAGGGGCGCAGCGCGAGCGTGCTCGTGGACGGGGGCGTCGCCGTGCCCGGGCGCTTCGATTCGGGCGAGCGCGTGGTGGTGCCGGCGCTGGGCGCGCTCGGCGTCGCGCGGCTCGATCTGGTCGTCGCGAGCCATGCGGATCTCGATCACGCGGGCGGGCTCCCGGCCGTCCTGCGCGCGGTTCCGGTGCGGAGGCTCTGGCTGCCGCCGGGCGGCCGCACGGACCGCGCCTTCGCCGCGCTGATCGAGCTTGCGGACGCGCGTGGCGTCTTTGTCGAGGAGCGCGCCGCGGAAGATCCGCCGCTCCAGCTCGGCGAGCTGCGGGTCGAGACGCTCTGGCCGCCGCGCGCGGGCCCCCGCTCCTCCCGCAACGACGCCTCGCTGGTGCTACGCGTGGTCGCGGGCGAGCGCGCCGTGCTGCTCCCCGGGGATCTCGAGCAGGGCGGCGAGCGCGCGCTGCTCGAAGCCGGCGCTCTGCCGCGCGCGGACGTGCTGAAGCTCGGGCACCATGGCAGCCGCACTTCGTCGAGCGCGGCGTTCCTGCGGGCGGTGGCTCCGGCGCTCGCGATCGTGTCCGCGCCGGTGCACGGCCGCTTCGGCATGCCGCACCGCGACGTCGTCGAGCGGCTCGCCGCGGCGGGCATCCCGTGGCGCTGGACCGGGCGCGACGGCGCCGTGCTCGTGGGCCTCGCTCCGCTCTGCGCGCGAGGCTTTGCGGCCGAGGCAGAGCGCGGGCAAGCTCGCGCGAGGAGGCCTGCATGCGACTCGCTGACCCGGAGCTCTTCCTCGAGGCCTCGTGGGTAGACGGGCGCCCGCTCCGCGCCGCCGACGGCGCGCAGCTGACCGTGACGAACCCGGCGACCGGCGAGACGGTCGGGCGCGTGCCGGCGCTCGGCGCCGCCGAGGTCGAGCAGGCGATCGCGGCCGCGGCGCGCGCATTCCCGGCCTGGCGTGCGCGCACCGCCAAGGAACGCGCGCGCGTGCTCCGGCGCTGGTCGGACCTGATGCTCGCGCACCGGGACGACCTGGCGCTGCTGATGACGTTGGAGGGCGGCAAGCCGCTCGCGGAGGCGAAGGGCGAGGTCGCCTACGCGGCCTCCTTCCTGGAGTGGTTCGGGGAGGAGGCGAAGCGCATCGACGGCCTGGTGGTCCCGAGCCACAAGGCCGGCGCGCACATCGTGGTGCTGCGCGAGCCCATCGGCGTGGCGGCCGCCATCACGCCCTGGAACTTCCCGGCCGCGATGATCGCGCGGAAGATCGCGCCGGCGCTGGCCGCGGGCTGCGCGATGGTGGCCAAGCCCGCCGTGGAGACGCCATTCACCGCGCTCGCGATCGCGAAGCTCGGCGAGCGCGCCGGCCTGCCGGCAGGCGTGCTGAACATCGTGACGGGGGCGGGCACCAAGATCGGCGGTGTCCTGACCGCGAGCCCGACCGTGCGCGCGCTCTCCTTCACCGGCTCCACCGAAACGGGTCGGCTGCTGATGGCGCAGTGCGCGCCCACCGTGAAGCGCCTCGCCCTCGAGCTCGGCGGCAACGCGCCGTTCGTCGTGTTCGACGACGCCGATCTCGACGCCGCGATCGAGGGCGCGCTCGTCTCGAAGTACCGCAACAGCGGGCAGACGTGCGTGTGCGCCAACCGCTTCCTCGTGCAGGACGGCATCTACGACGCGTTCGCGGCGCGGCTTACCGAGCGCGTGCGCGCGCTCCAGGTCGGCGACGGGCGGGAGCCCGGCGTGCAGCAAGGCCCGCTGATCTCGGCCGCAGCGCTCGCGAAGGTGGAGGCGCACGTGGCGGACGCGCTGGGGCAGGGTGCGAAGCTCCTCTGCGGCGGCCGGCGTCACGCGCGCGGCGGCAACTTCTACGAGCCCACCGTGCTCGCCGAAGCGACGCCGTCGATGCGCTGCGCGCGGGAGGAGACCTTCGGCCCCGTGGCGCCGCTGCTCCGCTTCCGCGACGAGGCCGACGCCGTGCGCCTCGCGAACGACACCGAGTTCGGCCTCGCGGCCTACCTCTACACGCGCGATCTCGGGCGCGCGTGGCGCGTCGCCGAGGCGCTCGAGGCCGGCATGGTCGGCGTCAACGAGGGGCTGATCTCGACCGAGGTGGCGCCGTTCGGCGGCGTCAAGCAATCGGGCCTCGGCCGCGAGGGCTCGCACGCCGGCATCGACGAGTACGTCGAGCTGAAGTACGTGCTGATGGGCGCTTGAGCCCAGATCCCGGGCCCGGGGCTTGCGCGCGCTAGAAGCGCGACTGGCCGTCGATCGCCGTGCACGGCCCCACGGTCTCGAGCTGGAGACCGGCCGGGTTGAAGACCCCGTTCACGCTGCACGAGGGCACGAGCGTGGACGCCGGCCCGGCGCTGGCGCCGGCGAGCGGGTGCACGTAGCCGAACTCCGAGACGGTGCCGTTGCCGTCGAGGTCCCCGCGCGCGCCGGCCGTGAAGGCGACATTCGCGGGATCGGTGTCCACCGCGTACGTGAACAACACCGAGCCGATCGGCACGAAGCCCAGGTTGTCGAACTGGCTGAGGCCGCCGCCGCTCCAGGCGCGGCGGCTCGTGGTCTCCGGCCCGCCGGGCGTGGCGCCCGCCGCGATGAACTGGTTGAACTCGCCGAAGTACGAGTTCTCGGAGGTCGCGATCGCCTTGAGATTGATCCGCGCCTCGGACGTCTTGCTGCGCAGCTGGAAGCGCAGGTAGTTCGGGATCGCGAGCGCCGTGAGGATCCCCACGATCGCCACCACGATCATCAATTCGATCAGCGTGAAGCCTCGACGCACCCGCATCCGGACCGTTTCGACCGGACGGGGGGCCGACTGAAGGGCCCGCGTCACCGACCGCGGAAGTTCGGCTTGCGGCGCTCGGCGAACGCACGCTGCGCCTCGCGCGCATCTTCGCTGTTGCGCAAGGGCCTTCCGAGCTCTTCCTGCCGGCGGTAGGCCTCCGGCAACGGCAGGCCGAGCAGCTCGCGCACGCCGGCGCGCGTGGCCTGCACGGCGAGCGGGGCGTTCGCGGCGATCGCGTCCGCCGCGGCGAAGGCGCGCTCGAGCAGTCGCTCGGGCGGGACCACGTCGTTTACGAGCCCGATCGCGCGCGCGCGCTCGGCGTCGATCGGCGCGGCGGTGAGCAGCAGCTCGTGCGCATGCACCCAGCCGATCTGCCGCGCCAGGAGCACGGTGGCGTTGCCGGTGGGATACAGCCCGAGCGCGACCTCCTCGAGCGCGAAGCTGGCGTGCGGAACGGCGTAGCGCAGCTCTGCGGCGAGCAGCAGGTCGAGGCCGCCGGCGCGCGCGTGTCCGTTGACGGCGGCCACGAGGGGCTTGCCGAGGTCGAAGCCGGCGAGCAGCGCGGCTCCGACGTTGCGCAGCCCCTCGAACGCCTCGGGCGAGACGCGCTCGCCGCGCGCGAGCTGCTGCGAGGCGCGGATCGTCTCGTTCATGTCCATGCCGGCGCAGAAGACGCGCGTGCCCGCGCCGGTCACCACGGCGCAGCGCAGCGCGGGGTCGGCCGCGATCTCGCGCCAGGCGCTCGCGAGCGCGGCGAGCAGGGCCGGATCGAGCGCGTTGGCCTTCTCCGGCCGGTCGATTGTGACCAGCGCGACGTGCGGATGATCGGCGGGACGTTCGAGACGGATCGGCATGGCGTCAGTAGACCCCCAGCATGCGGCCGGCGAGGGCGATCACCGCGCATGCGAGCACGGGCCGGATCACGCGCTCCCCTCCGCGCACCGCGATGCGCGCGCCGAGCCCGCCGCCGACCGCGAAGCCCAGCCCGAGCGCGACCGCCTCGGGCCAGCGGATCTGCCCGGCGAGCCAGAAGATCGGCAGCGCGAGCAGCGTGAAGCACGTGTTGAGCGCCGTCTTGATGTGGGTGCTGCGCACGATGTCGATGCCGGCGAGCGACAGCACGGAGAGCAGGAGGACGCCGACGCCCGCCTGGAACGCGCCGCCGTACAGGCCGATGCCGAAGAAGGCGAGGGTGCGAACGAACGGATGGAGCGCGGCGCGGGGGGCCGTCGGGAGGCGGACGCCGCGCAAGGTCGGCACGAGCAGCACGAGCATGAGCAGACCGAAGGCGCGGTTGAAGAGCTCGGCGGGAAGCTGGACGACGCCGTAGGCGCCGAGCACCGCGCCCACGGCGCTCGGCAGCAGCAGGGGCGCCGCGTCGCGCACGCCGGAGACCCCGTGCGCGGCGAGCCGCCAGGTGGCCACCGCGCTGCCGAGCAGCACGCCCACGCGGTTCGTGCCGTTCGCCACCGGGCCGGGCAGGCCGAGCAGGACGAGCAGCGGCACCGTGAGCAGCGAGCCGCCGCCGGCGAGCGTGTTGACGACGCCAGCCACCAGGCCGCCGCCGGCGAGAAGGAAGGCATCGCTCGCTTGCACGGGCCGGGTACAGTACGCCGGCCCAGAAGCAGCGTCGATGCGAAGCACCGCTCCCTACGGCTCGTGGACGTCTCCCCTGCGCGCAGCTCGCATCGCGGCGGGCGCGAAGCGCTTCGCTGCGCCCCGCTTCTGGCGCGGCGCGCCGTGCTGGCTCGAGAGTCGGCCCGAGGAAGCGGGCCGGATGGCGCTGCTCGGCTGGCGCGACGGCGCCGCGCGCGAGCTCTCGCCGCCCGGCGCGAATCTGCGGACGCAAGTCCACGAGTACGGCGGAGGCGAGCTGGGCTTTGCGGGCGACACGCTCGTCTACGCGGACTTCGCGCAGCCCGGCATCCAGCGGCTCGGCGGCGAGCCCGTGCCCGCGACGCTGCCCGGCGCGCGCCATGCCGACTTCACCGGCTCGCCGGACGGCCGCTGGCTGCTCGCCGTGGAAGAGGAGCACGCACCGGGGCAGGCGGAGCCTGCGAATCGCCTCGTCGCCTTCGACCTCGCGCGCGGGCGCCGCGTCGTCGTGCTGGACGGCCGCGACTTCGTCTCCTCGCCGCGCTTCGCGCCCGATGGCCGCCGCGTCGCGTGCCTCGCCTGGGATCACCCGCGGATGCCGTGGCTCGGCACGGAGCTGATCGTCGTGCCGTGGGGCCCGGACGGGCCGCGCGGCGCGGCGCGCGCCGTGGCCGGCGGTCCGGGCGAGTCGCTCTACCAGCCCGAGTTCGCGCCCGACGGCCGGCTCGTGGTGGTCTCCGATCGCTCGGGCTGGTGGAACCTCCACCAGCTCACGGATGGCGGGCTCGTCCCCCTGCACGTGCGCGCGGCCGAGTTCGGCGCCGCGCAGTGGGTGTTCGGCATGTCGAGCTACGCCTTCCTGTCGGCCGATGAAGTCGTGTGCGCGTTCGCCGAGTCCGGCCGCCAGCAGCTCGCGCGGCTCGAGCTGTCCTCGGGAACGCTCCGGCCCTTCGCGCTGCCGTACAACGAGTTCGCCGGCGTCCGCGCCGAGCGCGGGCTCGCCGTGTTCGTCGCCGCCGGCGCTCGCCAGGTCACCGCGCTGTGCGTGCTCGATCTCGCGAGCGGGCGCTGCGAGGAGCTGTCGCGGGGCTTCGACGAGCCGCTCGATCCGGACGGGATCTCCGCGGCCGAGCCCCTGCGCTTCGCCTCCGCCGGCGGGCGCGACGCGCACGCGCTCGTGTATCAGCCGAAGAGCAGCGCCTTCGACGGGCCGCGCGGCGAGCGGCCGCCGCTCGTCGTGATGAGCCACGGCGGCCCGACGGCCGCGGCGAGCCCCGCGCTGCGGCTCTCGCATCAGTTCTGGACCTCGCGCGGCTTCGCGGTCGTCGACGTGAACTACGGCGGCAGCACCGGCTATGGCCGCGCGTACCGCGAGCTGCTGCACGAGCGTTGGGGCGTGGTGGACGTCGAGGACTGCGCGCACGGGGCGCTCTTCCTCGCGAACGAGGGGCTCGTCGACCGTGCGCGGATCGTCGCGACCGGCGGCAGCGCCGGGGGCTACACCACGCTGTGCCTGCTCACGTTCCGGGACGAGCTGGCGGCCGGCGCGAGCCACTACGGCATCGGCGATCTCGAGGCGCTGGCGCGCGACACGCACAAGTTCGAGTCGCGCTACACGGACTGGCTGGTCGGCCCGTGGCCGGCCGAGAGCGCGCGCTACCGCGAGCGCTCTCCCATCCATCACGCGGCGCTCCTCCGCCGGCCGGTGATCTTCTTCCAGGGGCTCGAGGATCGCGTCGTGCCGCCCGCGCAGGCCGAGGCGATGGCCGCGGCGCTCGCCGCGCGCGGCGTGCCGCACGCGACCGTCTTCTTCCCGGACGAGGGCCACGGCTTCCGTCGCGCCGAGAACATCCGGCGCGCGCTCGAAGCGGAGCTCTGGTTCTACGGCCAGGTGCTCGGGATCCGCGTCGACACCACGCCCGAGCCCGTCCCCGTGCTGCGATGAGCGAGACCAGCCATGAGGAGCGGCTCTGGACCGGGCCGTTCGTGCTCTGCTTCGTGACCAACCTCTGCCAGGGCACGGCCTTCAACCTGTTTCTCCATCTGCCGGGCTATCTCCATGATCTCGGGGCGAACGACGCCCGGATCGGCTGGATCTCGAGCCTCACCGCGCTGGCCGCGGTGGCGTTCCGGCCGCCGGTCGGGCGCGCCATGGACCGGCACGGGCGGCGCCCGGTGATCCGCCTCGGCGGCGCGCTCCACGCGTGCGCCACCGCGCTCTACCTCGGCGTCCACTCGATCGGGCCGCTGCTCTACGCGGTGCGGGTGTTGCACGGCGTCGCGGAGGCGCTCCTCTTCTCGGCGTTGTTCGCGTACGCCGCGGATCGCGTGCCGGCGTCGCGGCGCACGGAGGGGCTCGCGTTGTTCGGGGTGTCGGGGATGCTGCCGATCTCGATCGGGGGCTGGCTCGGAGACTGGCTGCTTCCGCTCCACGGCTTCCCGCTGCTGTTCGAGCTCGCCACCGCGCTCGCGGCCGGCTCGTTCGTGCTCTCGCTTGCGATGACCGAGCCGCCGCGGCCCCTCGTCGCACCGAGCATGTCCGTCGGCACGAAGGCCGCGCTCCGCCAGCGCGAGCTGGGGCCGCTCTGGCTGCTCGGCACCGTGTTCTCGATCGTGCTCACGGCCTTCTTCGTGTTCATCAAGCGCTTCGTGGACGAGACGGGAATCGGCAGCGTCGGCCTGTTCTTCAGCGCGTACACCGGCGCCGCGCTCGTGCTGCGGATCTTCTTCGGTTGGCTCCCCGATCGCGTGGGGCCGAAGCGCGTGCTCGCCCCGGCGCTCGTCGCCCTCACGCTCGGCTTCGCCGTGATGACCTTCGCGCAGACGGAGCGCAGCCTGCTGCTCGCCGGCGCGCTGTGCGGCATCGGCCACGGCTTCACCTTCCCGATCCTGTTCGGCCTGGTGGTGAGTCGCACGCCGGAGGAGAACCGCGGCTCGACGCTCGCGCTCTTCACCGCGCTCTTCGATCTCGGCGTGCTGATCGGTGGGCCGAGCTTCGGCCTCGTGATCGAGCGCTTCGGCTTCGCGACGATGTACGGCGCCGGGGGCATCGCTCTCGCCCTCGGCACGGTGACGTTCTTCATCCTCGACGCCGCGATCGATCCCCGGAGGCGGCGCACGTGAGACGCGCGCTCGCGTCGGCGCTGCTGGCCCTCTGCTGCGCCAGCTTCGCCTCCCCCGAGAGCGCGTGGCGCGATCGTCCGTACGTGTGGGCGAGCGACGGGCAGGTCGAGCTCTCGGGCTGCCGCTGGACGCTCGCGGATCCGATCCCCGTAGCGCTCGCCGCCGATGCGACGCCCGAGGAATCGCACGTGCTCGACGTGGCGTTGCGCGCGTGGGAGGGAGCGCTGCCCGGGCTCCGGCTCCTGCGTGTGGACGCCGGCGCAGCGGGGATCCACGTGCGCTTCGTCGCGGCACCGGTGGCGCGGGCGGACGGTACGCGCGGCACGGGCCGCACGATCGCGGATTGCCGGCTCGGTGTCGCGGGCGCGCGCGCGGCGCTCGTGGCGGCGAGCGTCGAGGTGGCGCGTACGGCGCCACCCGATTGGCGTGGGCGCGAGCGTACGCTCTCCGCCGAGGAGAGCGCAGGCACGCTCGTGCACGAGCTCGGCCATGCGCTCGGCGTCGCGGGCCACGCGCCGTCGGCGGACGATCCGCTCTGCGCGACGCCCGAGGCCGCGCGCCGCGCCGGCGCGCGGGCGCTGGCCGGTGAGACGCTCGCGAGCGCGTCGCTGGCGGCGCTCTACGCGCGCCCGCCGGGCGAGATCCTCGCGACGGCGCGGGTCGAGGCCTGGCGCACGGCGGAGCTCGATCGGCTGGCGCGGCTCTCGCGCACGAATCAGCTCGACGGGCCGTACCTGCGCGCCGCTGAGCAGGTGGGCCGCATCTTCTGGCGCGACGAGCGGGGACGCGAGTGGGGCTTCCTCGTGGCGGGTCTCGCCGAGCTCGCGCGCGATCCGACGCAGCTGCTGCTGCTCCCCGAGGCGAGCACGCGCAGCGCGCTACCGCGCCGGTGACACAAGCCGCGTCGCGGCGTCCAGGGCTATGCCTTGACGTTCGGGTCGAGTGCGCGCGCCTTCGCGCCGAGCTCCGCCGCGCGCGCCTCGTTCCCGAGGCTGCGCGCCACCAGGCTGCCGCGTAGCCACCAGACGGCCTGCTGAGTGCCGAGGGCGAAGGCGCGCTCGAGATGCTCGAGCGCGCGCTCGCTCTCGGCCGGCGTCTTGCGATGGAGCGCCCAGCCGAGCGCCGCCTGGTAGTCGGCCTCCTCCGGCCAGAGCACCACCGCCCGCTCCAGGAACTCGAGTGCGCCGCGAAAGTTGCCCGCGCGCATGAGGTGGTCGCCGCGCCGATAGGAGGCCTCGGCCTCCGCGATCCGCTCCGCGTCGGCGATCGGCGCGTCCCCGAGCGTCTCCTCGTAGCGCGCGCGCTGCGCCGGGTCGGAGAGCACCTCGTGCGCGCGCGCGATCTCGGCGAACACCTCGTTGGCCGCTTCCTTGAGGTCGACCAGCCCGAGCTGCGCGAGGCGGTCGGGATGCAGGCGCTTCGCGGCCCGCAGGTAGGCGCGACGCACGTCGGGCGGCTTCGCGTCGCGCGCGACACCGAGCAGATCCCAGAGCGGCAGCGTGCGCAGCTTCGCATGCAGGTCGAGGATCTCGCGCCGCAGCTCCTCGTCGACGCGCGAAGCCGCGGCGGTCTTGGCTCCGCCCGCGGTGCTCTCCGCTTCCGCGGCCGCGTGCGCCGCTCCGCCGCGGACGACGATCTCGATGCGGGGGCCGGCCGGCGCCTCGGCCGGGGTGCTGTCCGCCGCGGCGGCGGGCTCTTCGGTCCAGGCGAGCGCGCCGAGCCCGTCGAGCAGCCAGAGCGCGGCGGCGCACTCGGGCTCGGGCCGCTGCTGCAGCAGCGTGAAGGCTGCGCTGCGGCCGTCGAGGCGCGGGAGCAACGCGCGCGCCGGTCCTTCGGCGGGCAGCCACGACGTGAGCGCGCCCGCCGCGAGCTGCGGGTAGCGGGTGGCCCGTTCGCCGAGCGCGCTCAGCACCTCGTGCGTGCGCCAGCCCGCGGCGGTGCCCTCGAACAGCACCGCGAGCCAATCGAGGGGCAGGGCCGGCGCCGCGCCCATCGCCTCGCGCGGCTCGAACATGAACTCGCCGCTGCGCCAGGCGAGGCTGCCGAGCAGCGCGCGTCGCAGCTGCTCGGCGAGAGCGAGCAGCAGCGCCTTCGGGGCGACGGTGCCGAGGCCCGCGAGGGCCTGGAGCTCGCTGCAGCCGCGCTCCGCCACGAGCTCCGCCACGCGCGCTTCCATCCCTTCCTCGAGCGTTCCGTCGCGCGCGAGGAGCTTGCACAGGCTCTCCGCCGGCACGCGCGAGCTCACGCTCACGGGCCGGCCCGCGCGCCACTCGAAGCGTCGCTGCACCGAGTCGCAGGACAGGGTGAGATGGCCGGTGAAGCCGTCCCGGTGGAGGCCGACCAGCAAGCGAGGGAGCGGCGTCTCGAACAAGGAGCCCACGCGCTGCGCTTCGGGCCTCCGTACCGGGGACTTGAAGCCTGCGAAGAACCCATGGGTTCGGCCTGGAACGCGACGCCCCGGCGCACGCCGCACGCATCTGCGGCCGGCCCGCGGAGTGGCCAGTCGCGGCGAAGAACCCATGAGCTCGGCCTGGAACGCGACGCCACGGCCCACGCCGCACGCATCTGCGGCCGGCCCACGGAGTGGCCAGTCGCGGCGTCCTCAGGCCGGCCTGCGCTGCGCGTCGGCGATCTGGAAGGCGCTCGCGATCGCCTCGGGGAGGTCCTTGCGGATCACGAGGTGCGTCTTCTCGAGGTCGGCCACCGCGCGCTCCGAGAGCGGCGAGATGCCGGTCAGGAGCGGCTCGGCGCCCCAGCCCTCGACGGCGTCGAGCACCTGCTCGAGGCTCGCCGCGCCGAAGCCCTCGTCGATCACGGCGCCCGAGAGATCCACGATCACGACCCGCACGGAGCGGGCGCCGGGGTCACGGCCGAGCAGCTCGAGCGAGCGCAGGCACTCGTCGGAGCCCGCGAAGGGCAGCACCATCACCGGACCCCAGACGTGGATCACAGGCGAGCCCGGCTCGTAGCGCTCACCTTCTTCGGCCGCCTCGGCCGCGGGCAGGTGGCGTGCCGCGAGCTCGCGCAGGGCGGGGTAGACGAGCGCGTCGAGGGCCGCGTGTGCGCGCACGTCGTCGCTCGCCTGCCAGGCGCCGGCCTCGCGCGCCACGAAGCCGCACTCGGCGTGCCCCGTCGCGCGGCAGCACTCTTCGAGGGCGAGGATGTCGGCGTCGAGGATCCCGGACAGCCAGCCCGAGGTGTAGCCGGCGCTCGCATGGCACACGGGTGCCGCGAGCTGCTCGCCGTCGGCGCCGCGCGCGCGCACTTCGAGCGCCTCGGGCCAGGTGCCGGACCAGTCGAGCCGACCGCGCGGCGGCGCGAGCCGGATCGCGAGGCGCGTGGTCGCGACCTTGCCCTGGCTCGGCGGCTCCAGCGGCGCGAAGCCGGTGCGCAGCACCGCGAGCGCGTCGCAGAAGCCGTGCAGGAAGCCGAGCTGCAGGAGCGTCGCCTCCGCTCCGTCCGCGCCGAGCCGCTCTTCGAGCTCCACGTGCAGCGAGCCGAGGAACTCGGCGTTCAGCAGCAGGCGCGGCTCCCGCCCGAGCAGGCTCTCGAGATCGAGGCCCAGCCGGGCGAGATCCTGCGCGAGGGAACGGTGGTGACGCGGCAAGCGCTCCCTAGACCTCGAGGAACGCGTGGATGTCGAACGTGCGATCGCGCGACAGGAACGCCTCGCCCTCGCGCTCGAGCAGCCGCAGCATCGCGTCCACGCAGAGCGGATCGAACTGCGTCCCCGAGAACCGCGTCAGCTCCGCGAGCACGCGCTCCAGCGGCATGCCCTTGCGGTACGGGCGGTCGCTGGTCATCGCCTCGAGCGTGTCCGAGACGAGGATGATGCGCGACGGCAGCGGGATCTGGTCGCCCACGAGCTGCGAGGGGTAGCCGCGGTCCGAGCCGTCGTACCACTCGTGGTGATGCCGCACGCAGGGCACGACGTCGGCGAGGAACGCGACGGGCTGGAGGATGCGCGCGCCGATCTCGGGGTGGCGCTTGATCTCCTCGTACTCCTCCGGGGTGAGCCGATCGGGCTTCGTGATGATGCGGTCGGGGATGCCGATCTTGCCGACGTCGTGGAGCAGACCCGAGATGTAGATGCGCTCGATGAGCTCGCGCTGCAGGCCGAGCTCGCGCCCGAGCTTCGAGGCGTAGACGCCGACGCGCTCCGAGTGGCCGCGCGTGTACGCATCCTTCGCGTCCACCGCCTCGGCGAGCGCGCGGATCGTCTGCACGTACCCGATCCGCAGCTCCTGGTTCTTGTCCGCGAGCTGCTTGGTGCGGTCACGCACCTTCGCTTCGAGCGTGCGGTTCATGTCCTGCAGCTTCAGGTTCTGCTCGCGCGTGACGAGGTTCAGCCGGCGGATCTCGCTCTTCAGGTCGTAGTGGTCGAAGGCCTGGCGCAGCGTGGCCTTCAGCTCCTCGTCGTTCCACGGCTTCGTGATCAGGCGATAGATCTCGCCGTGGTTGATGGCCTCCACTGCGACGTTCATCTCGGTGTAGCCGGTGAGCATCATGCGGACGGCGTCGGGATGGCGCTCGCGGATCACCGAGAGCAACTCGACGCCGTTCATCTCGGGCATGCGCTGGTCGGAGACCACCACCTGCGCGGACTCGGACGCGAGCAGGCCGAGCGCTTCGCTGCCGCGCGACGCCGTCAGCACCCGGCACGGCTCGTGCCGGAGCAGGCGCTGCACGGCGCGCAGGATGTTCACCTCGTCGTCCACGAAGAGCACGGTGTGCTCGCGCATGGGGAGCCTCCGCCGGCTTTCATCGCAAGGCGCGTGCCGCGCGCCGCCGTGCGGCCGAAACGCTCGGGTTCCGCGGGCTTCCGGCGCGGCTTGCCGGGGAGCGACGAGCCGGCGCGAATCCCGCGGCCGGGACCGAAAGCGGAAGGCGGCCGGCAGGCCGGGCGCAGGCTGCCGGACGGGCGCGCCGCCGCTGCCGCCCCGCGCGGCGGCAGCGCGGCGCGAAAGGGGCCGCCGGGCCCCGGCTTCCTCGCAGCAGGCGGTGCGGCAGCGCCGCCGGAGGGCTCGGACCCCCGCGGGCAATCCCGCGCACGGGACGTCCCCGGATCGGGACGCGGCGGATGCCACTTCTGCCGGGCTCCCGCCACTTCCTAGACGAGATGCTGATCTGTGCCTGGTGCCATGCGATCTTGGGCCGCCTGCGGAACGCGGGCCGCGCCCCCTCGTCTGCGCCGCCGGTCTCGCACGGGATCTGCCCGAGCTGCCTCCAGAGCCAGCTCCGGAGCCCCCGCTAGCCGCACCGGCCGCTAGAGGTAGGTGCCGCCCTCGCTCGCGCGCAGCCGTTTCAGCGTGCGGCGCAGCACCTCCACCTCGACGAGCAGGTCGCTGGTGCTCACCTGGCCGGGCTCGAGCGCTGCGCAGTCCGAGCGCGCCTTGCGGCGCAGCGTGGCGTGCAGCAGGCCCACCCACTCGCCGGTGCTCGGCGCGCGGAAGCGGTTCACGACGTCGGGCCAGTCCACCGCGCCGAACAGCGTGCGGCCCGCGCGCTTCTCGGCCGCGCGCGCGTGAATGCGGAGGGCGGCCACGATGTCGTCCGGATAGCTCGGCGTCACCTCGACGACGCGTTCGAAGCGGCCCGGCAGCGCGAAGGCGGGCCGGATCGTGTCCGGATGGCTGCTCGAGCCGACGAGCAGGGTGTTGTCGTGGGCGACGGCGCGATCCGTGAGCTCGCACAGGAAGTCCATGATCGGCCCGAGCGGCAGGTCCATCCGATCGCCGCCGATCTCGGCGGACTGCATGAACTCGAGCTCGTGGAAGTAGACGGTGGTGGGCGGCATGTCGGCGAGCGCGGCCGACCACGCCTCGAGCAGCTCGCCGACCTTGCCGCCGTGGTGGACGAGCTCGAGCGCGAGGCGGGGCACCTCGAGGCGCAGGAATGCGGTGCCCGCGCGCGTCGCGAGGGCCTCGGCCAGCAGGCTCTTGCCGCAGCCGTGCTGCCCGATCAGCAGCAGGCCCGAGGGTGGGAACGTTCCCCAGGCCGCGTAGACTTCGCGATTCGTCATGGTGCACGCGTACGTGAGGACCTCTTCCTGGGCTTCCTCGAGACCGCCGATCTGATCGCTGCCCACTTCGGGCGAGGTGCGGAGCGTCGCGGCGCGCGCCAGCGGCGGGTACTTGCGGGCCGCGCTGTTCCACAGGTTCTGGGCCCGCCCCTGGACGATCTCCCGCTCGCTCATGGCGCACCTCCGCGCTCAGCGTACCCCGGCCCGGCGGACGGGTCGCGGCCGTGAGCGCCCCGCGGCTCGACGCGGAGGCCTGCGCGGCCGCGCGCACCGCGCTGCTGCGCGGCGACCCCCTGCTGGGAGGTGTGATCGCGCGCGTCGGGCCCTGTGCGCTGCGGCCGCGCGGCGCGCCGTATCGCTTCCTGGTGCGCGCCATCTTGCGCCAGCAGATCGCGGGGAACGCGGCCCGCGCGATCGAACGGCGGCTCCACGCCAGCTTCGGGGGCGGCCTCCCCGCGCCGGAGGTGCTCGCCGCGGCACGCACGCCGCGCCTGCGGAGCGCCGGCCTCTCGCGCCAGAAGATCGCCGCCGTGCGCGCGGTGGCGCGCGCGTTCCGCGACGGCCAGGTGCCGCGGCGCCTGGCGTCGCTCGACGACGCGGCGGTGATCGACGCGGTGACCGAGATCCACGGCGTCGGCGTCTGGACCGCGCACATGCTGCTGATGTTCTCGCTCGGCCGGCCCGATGTGCTGCCGGTCTCCGACTACGGCGTGCGCAAGGCGGCGCAGCAGCTCTATGGGCTCGCGGAGCTGCCGCGTCCGGCCGAGCTCGAAGCGCTCGCCGAGCCCTGGCGCCCGTGGCGCACGGTGGCGAGCTGGTACCTGTGGCGCGCCCTCGACGCGGCACCGCCCGGCTAGCGTTCGGTCGCCGGCCCATGCAAGCGGCGCGCTTCGCGCCGCGCGCAGGAGCCGCAGGCGAACGGAGTCACGACAGCTCGGCTCGCGGCAGCGAGACATCGAGCCGCACGCGTGCGGGGTCGCGCCCTCGGTCAGTCCGCGGCGCGCTTCGCGCCGCGCGCAGTGAGCCCACGCGAGGCTTCGCCTCGCGTGAGGCGAACGGGGTCTCACGAGCTCGGCGGGAGCTCGGCGTGCTGCGGCAGCTCGTCGCGGATCTCGTCCCAGCCCGCCTTCGAAGCCACGAAGATGTGCTCGCGCGGCCGGACGCCCGGGTCGTCGTCGAGCGCGCCCAGCGGGACGACCGCGAGCTTCCGCTCGGGGTCGAGACGCGGGAGCTTCCCGCCGCAGACGCGGCAGAACGTCTGCGTGAAGCGAAGCGCGTCGGGAATCTTGTACGAGACGAGGAGCTCGCTCCCGCGCGTGAAGCGGATCGCCGTCTCCGGCACGAACCCGTTGCTCGCGAACGCGGCGGCGCGCGCCCTGCGGCAGCGCGAGCAGTGGCAGTAGCGCGCGAGCTGCGGCTGCTCCGTGATCGCGAAGCCGACGCCGCCGCAGAGGCAGCTGCCGCGGATCGGGCCCGGGGGATCGAGCGGGGCAGGGCCTTCGCCCACGGCCGCGCCGAAGCCGGGCGGGTACGCGTCGAAGCGCGGCAGCCCGTCGTGCAGCGCGTACCACGGCGCTTTCGAGGCCACGAAGATGTGCGCCTGCGGGCGAACGCCGGGATCGCCGTCGAGGCTGCCGAGGGGCACGAAGCGCCGCCCCTCCGCGGCGTCGCCCGGCGTCACCGAACCGCAGCGGGCGCAGAAGCAGCGGAAGAACCCGGGCGAGGATTCGAAGCGCGCGCTCGCACCGCGCGC
This sequence comes from uncultured delta proteobacterium, assembly GCA_963716895.1. Lineage (GTDB taxonomy): Bacteria > Myxococcota_A > UBA9160 > UBA9160 > UBA6930 > JBFIYM01. The sequence goes on along the minus strand of CAVQUJ010000004.1, from coordinate 315,698 downwards.
CGAGAAGCCCCGCTCGGGGGTCGCCGCATGGGTGGCGTACGCCGTGCCGTGGGCCTTCCGGCAGCGCGAGCAGTGGCAGTGCGCCGCAAGCTCGAAGCCGCCCTCGGCCTGCCAGCTCACGTCCCCACACAGACAGCTGCCGCGCATCGCGTTCGTCCCTTCGCGCACTCGGCTAACGTAGCCGGTCGTGCGAACGCGATGGCTCCTCTTGGCCGGCGTGCTCGGGCTCGTGCTCGCGGGCCTCGGGTTCGTGCGCCGGCGCGAGCGGACGCCGAGCGCTTACTGGATCGGCGGGTGGATCTCGGCGGCGATCGGCGGCCTGCTGCTGCTGATCGCGAATCACCACCCCGCGCTCATGCTGCTCAGCCTCCCGTTCGGGACGCTGTTCCCGTGGTTCCTGCTCGCGGGGGCGCTCGTGCTCGCGGAGCGGCCCGTGCCGGGCTGGCTCCTCCCGCTCGGCCTCGGCTGCGGCGGGCTGCGCTCGGTGCTGGCGGGGCTCGGCTTCGAAGAGGCGGGATACCTCGTCGGCTTCGTCACCGACCTGCCCGCGGTGCTCGGAGCCGCCGTGTACGCGCGGCGCGCGATCCCGCGTCCCGAGGCGAGCGCGACGCAACGCGCGCTGCCGGCCGCACTGGTGCTGCTCTCCGGGGTCGGCGCGCTCCACCTGTGGCTCCAGGCCGCGTCGCAGCCGCAGGATTGGCTCCTCACGCTCTGGATGTTCGTGACGCCGCCCATGCTGGGCCTCCAGCTGCGCGTCGGCGCGGAATGGACGCGGCGCCACCTGGTGCTCGCCCGGCGCGAGCTCGAGCACACGATTGCCGAGCGCACCGCCGAGCTCGCGCGCGTGAACGAATCGCTGCGCCGCAGCGAGGAGCGCTATCGCACCGTCTCGGAGCTGAGCAGCGACCTCAGCTTCGGCTTCAAAGTCTGGCACGATGGCCGGGTGCAGGGCGGCTGGGTCACCGACGCGTTCACCCGCATGACGGGCTTCGACGTGTCCGAGATGACGGGCGATCGCTGGCTCGCGTTGATGCATCCCGAGGATCGCCCGGCCCTCGAGCGCGCCTTCGCCGCGGCGATCGGCACCGGCAGCGGCATCGCCCGCCACCTGTTCCGCATCGTGGGCAAGGAGGGCGGGGTGCGCTGGCTCGAAGCGCGCCAGCGCGTGGTGCGCCATCCGGACTACTTGCGCGTGGTGGGCGCGGCGCGCGACGTCACGGAAGCGCGCCTCGCGGAGGAGGAGCGCTTCCGCCTCGAGCGACAGGTACAGGAGGCGCAGCGCTTCGAGAGCCTCGGCCTCGTCACGAGCGGCGTCGCCCACGACTTCAACAACCTGCTCACCGTGATCCTCGGCAACGGCCGGCTGGCGCTGGCGGAGCTGCCGGCGGGACATCCGCTGCGCCCGCGCCTCGAGCGCATGCTCGTGGCCGCCGAGCACGGGGCGGGGCTCACGGACCAGATGCTCGTCTACGCGGGCCGCGCGCCGCGGGCGCAGAAGCCGGTGGATCTGTCGTCGCTCGTCGCCGAGATGCTCGACCTCGCGCGCGCGTCGCTGCCGGAGCGCGTGACCCTCCGCGAGAGCCTCGGCGCCGGCGTATGGGTGCAGGGCGACGAGACGCAGCTGCGCCAGGTGGTGCTCAACCTCGTGGCCAACGCGGGCGAGGCGATCGGGGGGCGGCCCGGCACGGTGGAGGTGAGGACGTCACACGGCGAAGCAAGCGCCGCCGAGCTCGCGGCGGCGCGGGGTGCGAGCGGCCTCGTCCCCGGGCGCTACGCGCTGCTCGAAGTGGTGGACGACGGCGCCGGCATGGACGAGGCGACGCGCGAGCGGGTCTTCGAGCCGTTCTTCACGACGAAGCTCTCGGGGCGCGGGCTCGGGCTCGCAGCGGTGCTCGGCATCGTGCGCGGGCACGGCGGCCGCGTGGCGCTCACGAGCTCGCCCGGGCGCGGCAGCGGCTTCCGCGTGTGGCTGCCGGAGGGCGCGAGCACGCGGAGCGAACGCGTGCGCGCGGTCGGCTCGACAGCGACGCCGAAGCGTGTCGCCCGCGTGCTCGTGATCGACGACCAGGAGCCGCTGCTCGAGCTCGCGCGCGAATTCCTCGGCCGCGCCGGCTACGAAGTGCACACCGCTCAGGGCGGCCGCGCCGGGCTCGAGAGCTTCGTGGCTGCAGCGAACAGCTTCGACGCCGTGGTGCTCGACCTCGCGATGCCCGACGTGGACGGCGAGCAGGTGGGGCACGCGATCCACGCGCTGCGCGCCGAGCTGCCGTTGCTGCTCGTGAGCGGCTACGACGCCGATCTCGCGGCCGCGCGCTTCGCCTCGCTGTTCCCCGCGCGCTTCCTGCGCAAGCCCTACGGGCGCGACGAGCTGGTCGTCGAGCTCGAGCGTCTGCTCAGGGGAGGCGCCTAGCTCGACTCGCCGAGGCGCAGGCCCTTCTGCGCGCGTTCGCGCGCGGCGTCGAGCAGCGCGCGGGGCACGGGCTCCATCCGCGCCATTCCCTTCCGTAGCAGAGACGGCGCCAGCCAGCGCAGCAGCTTCGCCGTCACCAGGCTGGGATCGCGCGCCGGCGCCACGAGCTCGTGCCGGCGCCGCTCGATCACCTCGAGGATCGCGCGCACCACGACCTCGGGCGGATGCTTCTTGCCCGAGAAGGCCGGCGGCTCGTCCTCCTTCTCCCAGATCTCGGTGTCGATGGCTCCGGGGATCACGAGCCCCACGTGCACGTCGCTGCCGGCGAGATCGTTCCACAGGCCGGCGGTGAAGGCGTCGAGCGCGGCCTTCGAGGCGGCGTAGAGCCCCTCGCGCGGCGGCACGACCTGCGCCGCGAAGGACGACACGTTCACGATCACGCCGCCGCCCGGCTGGCGCAGCAGCACCGGCAGCGCGGCGTAGCTGGTCCACACGCAGGACAGGAAGTTGATGCGGAGCGTGATCTCCGCCTCCTCGGCCGAGGTGTGGAGCGCGTGCTTGTGCTTCGGGATGGCGTGGTTGTTCACGAGCGCGTCGAGGCGGCCGTGTCGCGCCACGCTCTCGCTCACCACGCGCTCCGCGAACGCGCGCTCGCCGAGATCGCCGGCGAGGTAGCCGCTCTCGGGCGAGTCCGCGCGGCAGCTCTCGATCAACGCGCGCAGGCGCTCCTCGCGGCGGGCGACGGCCACCACGGTCGCGCCGCGCCGCGCGAGCTCGCGCGCCGTCGCGTGTCCGATGCCGGAGGACGCTCCCGTCACGATCGCCACCATGCCCGGGCCGATTCGTCGCGCCGCCATGCGCACCTCCGTGGCGGGCAGTCTACGTCGCTTCGGGAGGCCGCACGCGACGGAAGGAGGCGAACAGCAGCAGGTCGTAGCCGCCCTTCAGCACCCCGGCGAACAGCAGCGGCCAGCCGAAGCTCGTGCTCGCGAGCAGCCAGCCGGCGAGCGCCGGCCCGGCCGCGGCCGCGAGGCTGCGGGGCACGTTCGTCACGCTGGCGGCCGCGGCGCGCTCGGCGGGAGTCACCAGCCACATCACGTACGCGCTGCGCACGGGCACGTCGAGCGAGGAGAGGAGGCTGCGCAGGCCGAACAGCGCGAGCGCGAGTGGCAAACTCGCTGCGAACGGAAGCGCGACGAGGCACGCGTTCGCGATCAGATGCGGGAACGCCATCGTGGGCAGCAGGCCGATGCGGCGCGCCAGCGCGGGCGCGGCGAGCTGCGAGAGCGCACCGCAAAGCCCGGTGGCGAAGAACAGCAGCGAGGCGTCGCCGAGCGAGAGGCCGAAGCGCTGGAACAGCCAGAGCGCGAGCAGCGACTGCACGACCAGGCCGCCGCCGAACGCGTCGAGGGAGAACAGCGCCGAGAGCGCGAGCACGCGCCCGCGCGACGGGCCGAGGGCCCGGCTCGGCGCCGCAGCGACGGGCTCGCTCGGCACGCGCAGGCCCTGGTAGAGCGCGGCGAGAGCGAGCGCAGCGAACACGTAGAGCCCGAAGCCCGCGCGCAGGCCCGCCTCGCGGGAGGCGACCCCGAGCTCGGCCAGCAGATCCGGGACGCCGGCCGCGAGCGCGCCGAGGGCGCCCGCGAGGGCGCCCGCGGTGGCGTAGCGCGCGAACACCTCGGTGCGGCGCGCCTCTGGCGCGAGCTTGGCGAGCAGCGCGTGCTCGAGCGGCAGGAACAGCGAGACATCCCCCGCGGACGGATTCAGCGTGCCCACGAACGCGATCACGAGCAGTGGCGCGAGTCCGTGCAAGCCGGCGAAGCCGACGCCTGTGGCAGCCATCAGCACCGCGCCTGTGAGCAGCACGCCGCGCACAGGCAGCCGCGTGGCGAAGAGGCCGATCGCGAGCGTCGTCAGCGCCGAGCCGAGCAGCGTGGCCGTGACGATCGCGCCCACCGCGAAGGCGTCGAGCCCGAGCGCCAGCAGGTGCGCGGGCAGCAGCACGCTCACGCAGCCGTCGGCGAGCCCGCGCACGGCGCGCGCCACGACGATGCGTCGCGCGCCGGGCGGGAGGGAGGACGGGACGAGCACGGGCCGCACTCTCGCAGGCCGTCGCCGGGTCCGCGATACTGCCGCCCGCGCTGGCCTCGCGTCCCCATCGTCTAGTGGTCAGGACGTCGCCCTTTCAAGGCGATAACACGGGTTCGACTCCCGTTGGGGACGCCAACTCACCGCGCATCATGGCGCGGGGTTACCCGCCCGCCGGCGCCGTTTCGGGGATCGAGCGGAAACCCTGGCGGTAGTTCGGTCAGCGGACGCGCCGCCAACCGACCAGAGCCGTCGATCCCATCGCGATCAGGACGAAACTCGACGGTTCCGGAATCGGCGTGATCGAGTAGGTGAAGTCGTCGATCGTGAAGGCCTGGGCGAAGCCGATCGTCACTCCCCGGACGTCTGCCGTATCGCGTTGGATTCCGATGAACTGGCCGGCACTGCCGGTCACGCTGACGTCCCCGGTCGCGAGATTCGTGTTGTTGGAGTCTTTGAGAATCAGCGTGAATGCTGCTGCCCTGCGTGATCCAGAAACCGACTCGGATGACATCGGCGGGGAAGATGACTTCCATGAAGCCATTGTTGAAGGCTTCAAAGGAACCATCACCCACCAACGGCCCGGCGACGTTGTTGGGTGACTTGACGTCCCCAGCGATGGCGCCATCCGGATCGAAGATTCCGATCGGTGTTCCCGGGTTTCCGACCGGATCGTTGAAGCTGGCGCCACCACTGTTGAAGAACGGAGACGTGAAGACACCGAGGTTGCGTGAGCTGAACCGGTTCGCTGCCGGAACGATTTGCCCGTCGTCGTACGACGTGATCGTCAAAGCCGACAGGTCGTCGAAGCCTTCGACGGTCGCTCCCGCCTGGAACTGTGCGACCGCAGTGGCGTCACTGCTGACCAGGGTGAGTCCGGACGACGCAGTGGGCTGCATCGCCACGAGACCCATCAGGACGACGCCTCGAATCCCCAGCGTCAGAGATGAGCTTCGGCTCGGTGAACTCATGATGGTTTCTCCGCTCGAAGAAGGCGGGTCGCTCCCGGCCATGCCTCGGCCCGTCGGGGGGCTCCCGCTCCACCGGGATGTGGGCGGTTGCGGGCACCCGTGTCAAAGAATTCCGGTGACGAAGGCCCCGGCGTTTCAGCGCGCGACGCGCCAGGCGAGCGCGAACGCGAGCGCGAGCAGCGCGCCGGCCAGCAGGAAGGGCGCGCCGGGCAGGGCGGGCGGCGCGTCGCCGCGCACGACGGCCGCGAACACGCCGGTGAACAGCCCGGGGGCGATCACGCTCGCCACGCTGCCGAGGCTCGCGAGCGCGCCTTGCAGTCGCCCCTGTTCGGAGGGATCCACGCGGCGGGTCACCAGCGCCTGGAGCGAGGGCCCCGTGAAGCCGCCCCAGAGCGCCACCACGGGCAGGAAGGTCAGGAAGCCGGCGCCCGTCGCGGCGAGGCCGTACGCGCTGAAGCCGATCGCACCGCTCGCGAGGCCGAGCAGCAGTGCGCGGCGCTCCCCGATGCGCTTCACCACGGGCCCGACAGCGCCCGCCGAGAGCAACGCGCCGAGCACGCCCACGGCCATGAGCACGAGGCCGACGGTGCGCTCGTCCCAGCCGTAGCGGTAGCCGGTGTACAGCACGAACATGCTCGGCTGCACGTCGTGCGCGAGCCGGTGCAGGAACGCGACGCCGGCCAGGCCGAACACGACGGGGATGCTCCGCAGCAGAGCGAGCGAGCCGAGCGGGTTGGCTTCGCGCCAGCGGAACGCCACGCGGCGTTCGGGCGGCAGCGACTCGGGCAGGATCGAGAGCCCGTAGACCGCGTTCGCGAGCGTGAGGCCCGCGGCCACCCAGAACGGCAGGCGCAACGAGACGCTGCCGAGCAGCCCGCCCAGCGCGGGCCCGAGCGTGAAGCCCACGCCGAAGGCGGCGCCCAGCATGCCGAAGCTCGCAGCGCGCTTCTCTGGCGGCGTCACGTCCGCGATGTACGCGCCGGCGGTGCTGAAGTTCGCCGCGCAGATCCCCGACACCACGCGGCCCACGAACAGCCAGGCGAGCGACGGCGCGAGCGCCATCAACACGTAGTCGAAGCCGAGGCCGAAGATCGAGAGCAGGATGACGGGACGGCGGCCGAAGCGGTCGGAGAGGGCGCCGAGCAGCGGCGCGCACACGAGCTGCATCAGCGCGAAGACGGTGCCGAAGGCGCCGAAGGCGGTCGCCGCATCGGCGGTGTCGCCGCCCTCGAACGCCAGCACGAGCTTGGGGAACACCGGGACTGCGACGCCGAGCGCGAGCGAATCGAGCAGCAGCGTCACGAAGATGAAGACGACGGCCCCGCGTCGGGGCGGCGAGGGGCTCGGCGGCGCTGCGCTCACGGCCTTCTGGATAGCCGGACGGACGCGGCATTGCTGGCCTGCGCGGGGCGGAAAGGGACGCGAGGGAGGCGCGCTGGACCTTCCCGCTGGAGCGGCGCGCCGGCATGCTCGTTGCACGCGTGGTCCCCGAGAAGGAGGAGCCGTGGAGATTCACTGGCGCAACCTGGACGCGCTCCGCCCCGAGCGGCGCGAGGAGATCGAGGCGCGGCTGCGGCGCCTCGACGAGGGACACGGTGACCTGATCAAGCTCTGGATCACGGGCGCGACCACCGCGCACCATCGCCACGGCGCGCAGGAGATCCACCTGCGCTGCCAGGCCCGCGGCCGCGAGCTCGTGGCCGAGCGCACGCGCCCGGATCTCGGGCAGGCGCTCGACGAGGTGCTCGACGTCTTCGAGCGCGAGCTCCGCAAGCTGCGCGGCCGGCGCGACACCGGGCGCGAACACGCATCGGCGAGTCCCGATCTGCTCGGCGTGATCGACCGGGTGCACGCGCAAGAGGGCTATGGCTTCATCCTCACCGATGCCGGAGAGCGCGTGTACTTCCACCGCAATGCGCTCAAGGGAGGCCTGGCCCTCGAGGCTCTCGTGGAGGGCGCGCGGGTCGGCCTCTCGCTCGAGGCGGGCGAGCGCGGCCTGCAGGCGACCGTCGTGCGGCCCCCGCCGCCCGACGCGTCGGCTCCCTGACACCCGCCTCGTCTCCGGAGCGAGCGGGTGGAGCTGATCCTCGAGCCTCTGGCCGAGACGGTGGCCACGCGCCCCTTCGAGGTCGTCGAGCGCAAGGGTCTCGGCCATCCCGACAGCGTGTGCGATGCGTTGGCCGAGGCGCTCTCGCTGGCGTACTCGCGCCACTGCCTCGCGCGCTTCGGACGCATCCCGCATCACAACGTGGACAAGGTGCTGCTGAAGGCGGGCCGCTCCGCGCCGCGCTTCGGCGGCGGCGAGCTGCTCGAGCCGGTCGAGCTCACCCTCGCGGGTCGTGCCACGGCGCAGGTGCGTGGCGAGCGCATCCCGCTCGAGGAGCTCGCGCGCGCGAGCACGCGCGGCTGGCTCGAGGCGCACCTCCCGGGGCTCGCCTCCGAGCGCGCGCTGCGGCTGCATTGTGAGGTGAGCCCCGGCGCGCAGGAGCTGGTGGATCTGTTCGAGCGCGCCGAGCGGGCGCCCCTCGCGAACGACACCTCGTGCGGCTGCGGACATGCGCCGTTCTCGGCGCTCGAGACGATCGTGTACGAGGCCGAGCGCGAGCTCTCGAGCGGCGCGCTGGCCGGCGCCGGCGCGGACGTGAAGGTGATGGGCGTCCGGCGCGGCGAACGGATCCAGCTCCAGGTCGCGTGCGCCGCGCTCTCACCGGTGCTGTCCGATCGCGCCGCGTATCTCGCGCTGCGCGCCGAGCTCGCGCGGCGGGCGCTCGCCTGCGCGCGTCGGCACACCGCGCAGCCCGTGGAGGTGGCGGTCAACTCCGCGGACGACGACGCGCGGGACGTCTTCTACCTGACCGTCACCGGCAGCTCGGCCGAGATGGGCGACGACGGGCAGGCCGGGCGCGGCAATCGCGCGAACGGGCTGATCACGCCCGGCCGCCCGATGACCCTCGAGTCGGTCGCCGGCAAGAACCCGATCAGCCACGTCGGCAAGCTCTACAACGTGGCCGCGAGCCTGCTGGCGGCCGCGCTGGTGAGCGAGATCCCCGGGCTGCGCCACGCGGAGTGCGTGCTGGTGAGCCAGATCGGCCATCCCGTCGACGACCCGCCGCTCGTGGCCCTGCGCCTCGCGTGCGACGCGCCCCGTGCGTGGCGACAGGCGGAGGAGCTGGCGCGCGAGCACGTGCGCGCGATCCCCGGGCTCTGGCGCGAGCTCGTCGAGGGGCGCGTGGTGCTCGATCGCTGGCCGCTCCGCCGGAGCGGCTAGCGCTCACGCGTTCGCCGCCGGCCGGATGCGGTAGCGGATGGGCAGGTGCTTGAGACCGGGCACCAGATTCGAAGCCGTGCGCTCCGGCTTGCCCGCGAGCTCCACGTGCTCGAGGCGCGGGATGAGCTCGTGCAGCAGCGAGCCCGTCGTCTTGCGCGCGAGATGGGAGCCGAGGCAGAAGTGCTCGCCCACGCCGAAGGCCAGATGCGGGTTGGGGTCGCGGTCGATGCGCAGCTCGTCCGGCGCTTCGAACACCTCCTCGTCGCGATTGGCCGAGGCGTAGAAGATCACGAGCTTGTTGCCCTTGCGGATCTTGCTGCCGCGCAGCTCGTAATCCTCGGTGGCGGTTCGCACCATGTGAGTCACGGGCGTCACGTACCGGATCAGCTCGTCGACCGCGAGCGACATCAGCTCCGGATGCTTCGCGAGGCGCTCGCGCTGCGCGGGGTGCTCGATCAGCGCGTGCATGCCGCCGCCGATGCCGCCGCGCGTCGTCTCGTGTCCCGCCGTGAAGGTGATCAGGAAGTACCCCATCGTCTCCATCACGCCCATCGGCTGGCCGTCGACCCGCGCGTTCGCGATCACGCTGGCGAGGTCGTCCTGCGGCGTCTTGCGGCGGGCCTCGAGCACCTTCGTGAAGTAGTTGAAGAAATCCATGCCGAGCGTGCGCCGGTGCTCCATGAAGTCTTCGCTGCGCTGGAACTCCGGGTCTTCGGCGCCGAACAGCTCGTTGGTGATCTTGAGGATGAAGGGCTCGTCCTGCTCCGGCACGCCGAGGATCCGCGCGATCACCTTCAGCGGGTGGATCGAAGCGACCTGCTGCACGAAGTCGCACTCGCCCTCGCGCCCGAGCGAATCGACCAGCTCGCGCGCGGTCGCCTTCACCAGGGGGTCGAGCCGGCCGAGCGCGCGCGGCGTGAACCACGGGCTCGCGACCTTGCGGTACTTGCGGTGATCCGGCTGGTCCATGTTGATGATCGTCCGCATCTGCATGAACGAGCCCTGGTTCTGTTCCTCCCGCTTGCGGATGATCGTCATGCCCGGCCCGTTCAGGAAGCGCTCGGGCTGCTTCGACACCTCGATCACGTCGGCGTGCTTCGTGATCGCCCAGTACGCCTGCCAACCCTCGGGCTCGAAGTACGTGAGCGGCATCTTCCGCAGCTGCCGCCACTCTTCGTGCGGGTAGCCGCGCTCCGAGTAGGCGCGCGGATCGATCAGACGCAGGCCATCCACCATGCTGGCTCTCCTTGCCCCATCGCGGCGGGGCCGCTCGCCCCGCACCCGGCGTACACCCGATCGTACGCGGCTTCCGGCCGAGGGCACACAGGGGTATTGCAGGAAGCGCGCCGACGGATGCGCAACCGATGCGCACTTCGCCACCGCGCACCCTCCCGGCGACACTCCTCTGCATGTCGCGAACCCCCTTCGTTCTCGCGGCGAGCGTGGCGCTGCTGCTCGCAGCGGGCGCCCGGGCGGAGATGAGCGCCCTGGACGTCGCACCTCTCGAAGCGCCGGTCGTCACGCCCGAGCCCACCACGATCGAGTCCCACGTGCTGATCTGGCTCTACGACCGGCTGAAGCCCGTGGCGGCGCGGGCCCTTCGCGTCGACTTCCCCGGCGCGGACGGGGAGACGCGCGTGGCGCATTGGCAGCTTCCCCCCGGCGCCGGCCCGCATCCGACCGTGGTGGTGTTCCCGATCCGCGCCGGCAACCACGTGGTCTCGGAGGCGCTGGCCAAGGCGCTCGTGAATCGCGGCTACGCGGCGATCTGGATCGAGAAGCGCCGTTCCCTGTTCGGAGACGACGACCATCGCGCCCCGGGCGACTTCGCAGCCTTCGCGGCGGACCTCAGCGATTTCGTGCTCGACGCGCGCCGGCTGATCGGTTGGCTGGCGACGCGCCCCGAGGTGGACCCGGAGCGCATCGCGACCGCCGGCGTGAGCCTCGGCGGCATCCTCGCCGCCACCACGCTCGCGCAGGAGCCGCGCGCGCACGCGGGCTTCTTCGTGATGGCCGGCGGCGGCCTGCCGGAGATCCTGCGCGACTCTCAGGACGGCGACGTGGTGGAGTTCCGCGCGAAGGGCATCGCGGCGAACGCCTTCGCGGACCCCGACGACCTCGCGCGCCGCGCGCGGGCCTACACCGATCCGATGGATCCGCTCACCTGGGCCCACCGCATCGAGCCGGAGCAGGTGCTCCTGATCTCGGCGCGCTACGACCAGGTGATCGCGCCGGAGCGCACCCTCGCGCTCTGGCAGGCGCTCGGGCGCCCGCGCTGGCTCACGGTGCCGACGGGGCACTACCAGCTCGTGCCCTACTTCTGGTGGGCCGTCGGCCGCGGCGCGGATCACCTCGACCACGTGTTCGGGCGAGCCGGCGCACCGGCCACGTCCGGGCAGGCCGCGGCGCGCTGAGGGCCCCAGCGACCGCGCCGTGCGCGTTCCGCGCACGCGCTGCGGCGCCGCTGCGCCTGCGCTGCCGCCCGTCGGGGAGAGTCTCAAGCGGAAGGCTCTCGGGGCCGAATCCCCTCGTCGAGGTCGGTCCCGATGCGCTTCCTCGGCCCGGCGCTGCTGCTGTGCCTTCTGCTGGCTTCCGGCTGCTTCGCACGCGGATCCGGCGCAGGCCCCGGCGCGGGCGCAGACGGCTCGGGACGACGAGCCGGATCGCATGCGGTTCGGCATCACGTCGCCCTGGAGCCCGAAGCGGTTCGGGCGCCACTTCGGCCTCGGGGTCGGCTGGTCGCTGCCGCAGCGCTGGTACGACACCGACGGGCAGCTCCTCACCGAGCGCTCCCTGCTGAACCCGGGCGACGATCTCGAGCGCTCGGGCTTCTACCTCGCGCTGCGGTTCTGATCCCGGGCGACCCCGCAGGCGCGCCTTCGGCTCACTGCGCGCTTTGCCTCGCGCGCCGCTTGCTACGCCGGCCTCAGCTCGTTCAGCTCGCGGGTGTTGTCGCGCAGGATGAGCTGCTTCGTCGGGGCGTCGAACTTCACGAGATCGCCGAGGTAGTCGAGCGGCTCGGGCATGCCCTCGATGTGCGGCCAGTCGGAGCCGAAGATCACGCGCTCGGGGCCCATCAGCGCCGCGACCTCGTTCACGTCGTCCTCCCAGAACGGGTTGATCCAGACGTGGCGCTTGAACAGCTCGACCGGGTCTTCCTGGAAGTAGCGCGGCATGCGCGCGCGGGCGTGGCGCAGCTTGCGGAACATGTCGGAGAGGAACTCCGAGCCGTTCTCGACCGAGGCGACGCGCAGGTTCGGGAAGCGCTCGAACAGCCGCTCGTAGGACGAGCGTGATCAGGAAGTCGTACGCGGCGCGCTCGATGTTGAAGCCCTTGACCGAGGGCTTCATCATCGCGCCGCCGAGCTCGGCGCTGAAGCCGTCCTTCGCGTAGCCGTGCGAGGTGTAGCCGGAGTCTCCCGCGTGGACGACGAGCGTGATGCCCGCCTCGTTCATGCGCGCCCAGAAGGGGTCGAAGCGTCGGATCGGCGGGCGACGTGGTGCCGTATTGCGTGAAGACGGCGGCGGGCCGCATCACGACGACGCGCGCGCCGCGCGCGATCGCCCACTCGAGCTCTGTGCAGGCCCAGTCAGGGTTCGCCGAGCGTGAGGTACGGCGCCGCGAAGATGCGGCCGCGGTAGGCGACGCCCCAGTCCTCGTCGAGCCAGCGGTTGAAGGCGTGGAACAGCGTGGTGACGGCCTCGGTGTCGTGCTTCAGCAGCTCCTCGTAGAGCACGCCCAGCGTCGGGAACAGCCACACCGCCTCGAGGCCCTGCTCGTCCATCTTCGCCAGCCGGGCGTCGTGATCCATGTAGTACGCGGGCAGCGGCTCGCGCTCGCGCAGCATCTCGATCGGGTTGCGCTGGTTCTTGTTGCCGCGGAAGTACTCGGACATCACGCCGGGCTTCGCGATCGGGTTCCAGGTCGGGTTGCGAACGGCGTGCGCGAGCTTGCCGCCCACCAGGTGGTGCTTGCGGCCGTCGATCTCGGCCCACTGCACGCAGCGCGGCTGCATCGCCTTCGGCACGTGGCGGGTGAAGGCGTCGAGCGCCTCGTAGTAGTGGTTGTCGCAGTCGAACGCGGGGTAGTCGAGTCGAGACATCGGTGCTCCTGGAAGGGCTCGAAGTTAGCGAGCGCGCGCGCGACCGCGACGCTGCTCTAGATTCGGCCCATGATGCCTTCGGGGCTGGAGCGCGCATCTGCCGCCCGGCGCCGGCTTCGAGCCGGGCCGGCTGGCTGCGCGCTCGCTGCCGGTCGCGTGGGCGGAGCACTGGCGCGCGGCGCCCGAGCGGCCGGCGCTCGCCGACGACCGCGGCGCGGCGCTGTCCTGGGGCCAGCTCGAGGCGGCGTCGGCGCGCGCGGCGGGCCGGCTCGCGGCCGCGGGCCTGCGCGCGGGCGAGCGCGTGCTCGCGAGCGCGACGTCGTCGCTGGCGCTCGCGGTGGCGCACGTCGCATGCCTGCGGCTCGGGCTGGTCGTGCTGCCCGCGAACCCGGCCTACCGGACGGCCGAGCTGGCGCACCTCGCTCGCCGATGCGCGCCCGCGCGCGGCGCTGATCGACGAGCCGGAGCGCGCGGCCCAGCTCGCCGCGCTCGATCCCGGGCTGCTCGTCACCCGCCCGCGCTCGAGCTGGCGGATGGCCCCGTGCCCGCGCTCGATCGCGTCGCGCCCGAGGCGGTCGCGCTGCTCGCGTACACGTCGGGCACCACCGGGCCGGCCCAAGGGCGCGCTGCTCTCGCACGGGAACCTCCACGCCACCGCCGAGGCCCTGCGCCTGGCCTGGCGCTGGACGGCCGACGACCGGCTCGTCCACGCGCTGCCGCTCTTCCACATGCACGGCCTCGGCGTGGCGCTGCACGGCACGCTCCAGGCGGGCGCGTCGGCGGTGCTGCTGCCGCGCTTCGACCCCGACGCGGTGCTCGACGCCGTCGAAGCGCACGCGGCGACGCTCTTCTTCGGCGTCCCGACCATGTGGCACCGCCTGGTGGATCACCCGCGCGCGGCGCGCGCTGGCGCGGCTCCGGCTCGCGGTGTCGGGCTCGGCCGCGCTCGCGAGCGAGCTGCACGCGCGCATCGCGGCGCGCACGGGGCAGCGCTGCCTCGAGCGCTACGGGATGACCGAGACGGGCATGCTCGTCTCGAATCCGCTCGAAGGCGCGCGCGTCCCCGGCTCGGTGGGCTTTCCGCTGCCGGGCGTCGAGCTGCGCCTCGCCGCGAGCGGAGAGATCGAGGTGCGCGGACCGAACGTGTTCGCGCGGCTACCTCGGGCGGCCCGACGCGAACGCCGAGGCGTTCACGAGCGACGGCTGGTTCCGCACCGGCGACCTCGGTGAGCTCGACGCGGACGGGCGCCTGCGCATCGTCGGCCGCGCCAAGGAGCTCGTGATCTCGGGCGGCTACAACGTGCATCCGCGCGAGGTGGAGGAGGCGCTGCTCACGCACCCGGCCGTGCGCGACGCCGCGGTGGTGGGGACGCCGTCGGCGGAGTGGGGCGAGACGGTGACCGCCTATCTCGTGAGCGAGCGCGAGCTCGGGCTGGACGAGCTGCGCAGCCATCTTCGTCGAGCGCCTCGCGGCCTTCAAGCACCCGCGCCTCGTGCACCGGGTGGAGGCGTTGCCGCGGAACGCGCTCGGCAAGGTGCAGCGTCATCGGCTGCAGGGCGGGGGCGTGCTGCCCGAGTAAAGATCTACGCTCGGCCGGCGGGGCGAGGAGGAAGCCATGCGCTGGAGAGACGGCCGTCGCAGCGAGAACGTCGAGGATCGGCGGGGCATGGGCTTCGGCGGTGGCGGCCTCCGGCTCGGCGTCGGCGGGATCCTGGTGGTGGTGGTCGGGGCGTGGCTGCTCGGTGTGAATCCGCTGGACGTGCTCACCGTGCTGGCCGGCGGCGGCAGCGCCACGCTGGAGGCGCCCGAGCCCGGCTCGGTGGCCGCGCCCGGCGGCGCGCCCACGGACGAGGGCGCCGACTTCGTCGCCGTCGTGCTCGGCGACACCGAGGACACCTGGTCGGCGCTCTTCTCGCAGGCGGGCTCGCGCTACACGCCGCCGAAGCTGGTGCTCTTCTCGCAGCTCGTGCGCTCCGCGTGCGGCACGGCGCAGGCCGCGATGGGACCGTTCTACTGCCCGCCCGACCAGACCGTCTACATCGACCTCGACTTCTATCGCGAGCTCCGCGAGCGCTTCGGCGCCCCCGGAGACTTCGCGCAGGCCTACGTGATCGCGCACGAGGTGGGGCACCACGTGCAGACGCTGCTCGGCACGTCGGAGCAGGTGCGCGCCGCCCAGCAGGGCGCTGGCGAGGCGCGGGCCAACGCGCTCTCGGTGCGGCTCGAGCTGCAGGCCGATTGCTATGCCGGCGTCTGGGCCCACCATGCGAACCGCGCGCGCCAGGTGCTCGAAGCGGGCGACGTCGAAGAGGGGCTCGCCGCGGCGGCTGCGATCGGCGACGACCGCCTGCAGCAGCAGACGCAGGGGCGGGTGGTCCCCGAGTCGTTCACGCACGGCAGCTCGCAGCAGCGCGTCGAGTGGTTCTCGCGCGGCCTCGAGACGGGCTCGCTCGAGAGCTGCGACACGTTCCGCTCCTGAGCCGGCCTCGGCGGCGCGTTCAAGGCGGCGCGGCGTCGCTCCGAAAGCCTCCGCGTGCAGCGGCCTCGCATCCTCGCCGGCTTCGTGCAGGGCACGCTCGTGGGGCTCGAGCCCGCGATCGCCGCACGCGTGCGCGCGCGGCTCGCGCCGGAGACCGTCACCACGCTCGAGCGCAGCAGCCGGATCGCGTGGCTGCCGATCGAGGTGGACGTCGAGCTCACGCACGCCATCTATGCCGAGCTCGGCGCCGGCCGCGCCCACGAGCTGTTCCGCCGCAACCTGTCGGCCGCGCTCGACACGCCGATCCTGCGCTCGCTCGCGCAGGGTGCGCTGCGCCTGTTCGGCGCCTCGCCCGCGCGCCTCTTCTCGTGGGCGCCGAAGGCGTACGCGCAGATCTACCGCGATGCGGGGGAGATGCGCTTCGAGGCGGACGCGCCCGGCTCGGCCCGGCTCGAGCTGTCGTTGCTCCCACCCGCGATCGCGGAGAGCCGCGACTACCTCGACGGCGTCGCGGGCGCGATCGCCGCGGGCTTCGATTTCATGGATCTCAAGGGCGAGGTGACGGTCGAGCGCTTCGATCCGCCCGGCCGGCGCGCGTGCTTCCGCCTGACGTGGGAGGACGACGAGCCGGCCGAGGCGCTCCCCGAGCCCGCCGGCGCCTGAACGCAAGCGGCGCGTTTCGCGCCGCGCGCAGTGAGCCGAAGGCGAACGAAGTCACGACAGTGGCATGCCCGGTTCGACACGCCTCGCTGCGCTCGTCCTCGCTCGCCCCGTCTGGAGAAGCAGCACAGGCCCCGGAGGCTTCCTCGTGGCGCCACCGGGGCCTGGCTCGGCGTTTCGGCAAACGCCAGGGTGGATGTTGCGAGCGACTTCCTCCTTCATCGGAAGCCGCGCCGGGCTCCCCCGTGACGGCCCTCACCCCGGCCGCGCTACCGTGCGCCACTCGAGGGAGGAGCCGCGATGACGTCGGGAAGCGAGCGCGAGATCCGGGCGGCGTACTCGGGCAGCTTCCCCATGCCGCCGAAGCATCCGCGGCGCTAGCCGAAGCCGCGCGCCGTGAGCCAGGCCCCGGCGCCCGTCGAGTCCTCCCGCGTCACGCCGTACCACGGCCTGCTGTTCGTGCTGCTCTCGACCGCGACGTTCTTCGACGGCTTCGACGTCTCGATGATGAGCCTCGCCTCGCGCGACGTGAGCGCCGGGCTCGGCATCTCGCAGCAGAGCTGGGGCCTGATCTTCAGCATCACCCGCGTCGGCATCGTGGCGTCGTTCTTCCTGCTGCTGTTCGCGGATCGCTTCGGGCGACGCCTGCTCATGTTCGTGACCGTGCTCGGCTTCGGCGCCGTCACGGGCGCTCACCGCGCTGGCCCGACGATGCGTTCGAGTTCACCGCGCTCCAGACGACGGCGCGCTTCTTCCTCACCGGCGGAGTACGCGCTCGCCGTGATCATGATCGGCGAGGAGTTCCCCGCGCGCGCTGCGCGGGCGCGCGATCGCGATCCTGCTCACCGCCTTCGCGACGTCGGCGTGATGGTGATGGCGAAGCTGCAGCCGTTCGTGCTGCTCGGCCCGACGGCGCGGAGGCGAACTGGCTCCACGACGCGGCAGTCGCCTGCGTGCGCGCGCTCCAGGGCGCGCTCGGGCTGGTCGGCGGACGGCGCGCCCTGGCGCGCGCTCTACCTGCTCGGCCTGGCCGCCGCTCGTGCTGATCTTCGTGCTGCGCTTCGGCATGCGCGAGACGCGCCGCTTCGAGGCGGCTCGCGCCGCGCGCACGAAGCGCAGCGGCGCGCAGAGCTGCGCCGCGCAGTGGCGCGCGGCGCGCGCGCCGTGCCCTGGCGCCGCGCTACCGCGCGCCGCACCGCGATCGTGGCGCTGCTCTGGAACTGCGTCTCCTGGTGACGTCGCCCCGTCGGTCGTGTACTGGGTGATCTACGCGCGCGACGACTGGTCGGTCTCGACTCAGCGCACGATCGGCGACATCGTGTTCTGGGGCTACGGGGCGGGCGTCGGCGGCAACTTCGTCGCCGGCTGGCTGATCGACCGCATCGGCCGCAAGGCGCACCGTGCGCCGGCTTCTACGTGCTCGGCGGCGATCGCGATCGTGGGCTTGTTCCACCCACGAGCATGCTCGGCCAGTACGTCTGGCACATCGCGACGCGTGTTCTGCTTCGCCGCCGCGAACACCGCGACGCACGTCTACGCCTCGGAGCTGTTCCCGACCGAGATCCGCGCCACCGGCTACGGCTGGACCACGAACCTGTTCGGCCGCGTCACCGAGATCGCGACGCCGATCGCTGATCGGCCTCTTGATCCCGGTGCTCGGCATCCCGTGGGCCGTCTCGCTCGCGTGGCGTTCGGCCCGATCCTCGGCGCGCTGTTCGTGCTGCGCTACGCGCCCGAGACGCGCGGCCTGACGCTCGAGCAGATCCAGAGCATCGGCGCGGAGCCGGTACGCTCCGCGGGCTAGATCCGCGCGGGAGGCACTGGCGCGCCGGCGACGCCGACGCGCGTGCGCAGCACCGAACCGCGCAGCGCGGGCTCGCGCGCATGGTCGGCCGTCACGACGATCAGCTCGCGCAGGTCGGCCCCGGCGAAGCACACGCTCGTGACCACGCGCGCCGGTACCTCGAGCGAGCGGTCGACGCGGCCGGCGGGAGTGAAGCGATCCACACGCCCGCCGCCCGCGATCGCCACCCAGACGCAGCCGCTCGCATCGAAGGCGAGGCCGTCGGGGGCGCCGTCCACCGGGAACGAGCGCCGCTCCGAGACGTTGCCGTCCGCGTCGAGCGCGTGGGCCCAGAGCACCTGGCTGCGCGTGTCCGAGTGCGCGATCCAGCGCTCGTCGGGCGAGAGCGCGATGCCGTTGGCGTGCAGCACGCCGTCGTACATGCGCGTCGCCTGGCCTGCGGCGTCGAGACGCCAGCACTCCCCCGGCACGGGCGTGGCGCCCTCGTCGAACACGCGGAAGCGGACGGAGCCGGCCCAGACGCGTCCCCGCGCATCGGCGCACAGGTCGTTCCAGCCGGGCAGACCTTCGATCGAGAGCAGTGTGCGGCTCACGCCGCCCCGCACGTGGACGAGATCGCGGCCGCCGAGCACGAGTCCGCCATCCGCATGGAGCGCGATGCCGCCGACGCCGCGCCGCTTCGGTACGACGGTGGTGACGGCGCCGCTCGCATCGCGCCGGAAGACGCCGCCGCCGAGCACGTCACTCCAATAGAGCGAGCCGTCCGGCGCCCAGGTGGGGCCTTCGACCAGGCCGTAGCCGGAGGCGAGGGTCTCGAAATCGGCGGGCACAGCGACGCCAGCCTAGCTGCTCTACTCTGCGCGTCGCCCGAGCGAGGGGCTGAGGAGGAAGCGAGGCATGGTGAGCGTGAAGGTGAGCGAGCGCGTCGAGGCGAGCGCCGACGCGGTGTGGGATCTGTTCCGTGACTTCGGCGGCATCCAGCGCTTCTCGGCCGGGATCGAGAAGGTCGAGGTCGCCGGCTCCGGCATCGGCGCGGTGCGCACGATCAGCGTGCCCGGCGGCGTCACGTTGCAGGAGCGGCTCGAGGCTTTCGACGACCGCGGCCGGCGGCTCCAGTACGCGATCGTGGGGGGACCGATCCCGGTCACGGGCTATCTCGCGACGATCGAGGTGAAGGACGAAGGCAGCCGGGCCTGCCGCATCGACTGGTCGAGCCACTTCGAGCCGAAGGGCATCAGCGACGACCAGGCGCGCGCCATGATCGAGGGCGTCTACAAGGGCGGCATCGCCGGCGTGAAGAAGGCGCTGGGCGTGTAGAACGCAGCGTTGGGAGGCCGGGCCGGGAGGGATCGCTGCTCCGGCTCCCTCGACTCACCGGCCGAGCGGGTGGAGGCGATCCGCAAGCGCATGGCGCCGCATTCTGCGGGCGCGGCCCCGTCCTCGTGGCACGGCGGTGCCCGACGATCTCGCACAGAACCCGGGACCTCCGCAGCGACTCCCTCCCGGCCCAGCCCCGACCTCTCAGGTTCCGCCGAGCAGCTCCGTCGCGATCCGGCGTGCGAGGTCGCCGTCGACGTCGCCCTTGTGCGCCTTCATCAGCGCGCCCATCACCTTGCCGAGCTCCTTGGCGCTGGCGGCGCCGCTGGCCGCGACCGCGGCCTGTACCCAGGCGCGTGTGGTCGCTTCGTCGGCGAGGCGCGGGAGGAACTCCTCGATCACGGCGAGCTCTGCGCGCTCCTCGGCGACGCGCTCGGGACGGTTGGCTTGCGTGAAGGCGTCGATGCTCTCCTGACGCTGCTTCGCGAGCTTGCGCAGCACGGTGATCGCCACCGCGTCGTCGAGCGTCTCGGAGCCGTCCTTCTTCATCTCGGTCAGGAACGCGGCGCGGATGTTGCGCAGCGCGTTGAGGCGCGGGGCGTCCTTCGCCTTCATCGAGTCCTTCATCTGCGCGGTGGCGGTCTCGACCAGGCCCATGGCGTCCCCCAGCTGGTGGCGCGCGAGGTTAGCGGTCGCTGCGGAGCAGGCGAAGCAGCGCGAGCCAGCCGAGCAGTAGCGAGACGCCGCCGAACGGCGTGATGATGCCGACGCCCGTGGGCGCGCCGAGCGCGAGGGCGTACAGGGAGCCGGAGAACAGGCACACGCCCACGGTGAAGAGGCCGGCGGGCAGGGCGATCGGCCGGCGCTCGCCGACGAGCGCGAGCGTAAGCAGCGCGACGGCGTGGATCAGGTGGTAGCGGACGCCCGTCTCGAAGGTCGGCAGGTACTCGGGAACCATCAGCGAGCGCAGCGCGTGCGCGCCGCCCGCTCCGAACAGCACGCCCGATGCGCCGAGCAGCGCCGCCACGGAGAGCCACGGGCGCGAGATGTTCACTCCGCGTCTCCGGCCACCGCGGCCACCAGCGCGAGGTCGCGTTCGCGCACCGTGGCGACGTCGAACTTGCGCGCCGACGCCGCCATGCGCGTGAGCGCGGCGGGCAGCTCGCATCGGCGGCTTCGTCTCGCCCTTCTTCATCTTGTGGAAGCGCACCGGGTTGATGCGCGCCACCACGTACGCGCGCAGGTACGGCGAGCGGAAGCCGCGCTCCTGAGAGCGCCGCGATGATCTGCTTCACGCGCGTGTCGATCTCGAGCAGCCGCGCCGCGTAGCCGGCTGCGCTCGGCGAGGCTCTTCGCCAGCGGCTTCGCCGCGAAGCGATCCACCTTGCGCAGGCACGGCGCGTAGGCGCCGCCGGCGAAGCGGCCCTCCTTCTCGTAGACGATGCCGAGCGTGAGCAGCTCGGGCGCTTCGAGCTGCGCGGCGTAGTCCTGCTCGCTGGCCTTGGGGTCGCGCTTCGCGAGCGCGCGGGCCATGCGGATCACCTCGAGGCTGCGGTCGCGCAGGTTGTGCGCCTTCTCCGTGTTGAGCGCGAGGATCCGGAAGGCGAGGCTCTCGTCGGGCGAGATCAGCGCGGTGATCTGGCGCTGCCCGAGCACCTTCGACGCGGCGAGCCGATGGCGTCCGTTCGGCGTCCAGAAGCCGCCCTCGGTGCCGACGCACGGCGATGATCGGATCGAGGAAGGAGCCCGTCTCCTCGATCTTCGCGGCGAGACGCTTCGCGTGCGTCGGCGAGAGGTCGCGCTGGAACGGGGTCGGCTCGACCTTCTCGCGCGGCAGCGTGGCGAGGAGCAGCGCGTGGCCCGCGAAGGGCTCGCGGTAGCCGCCGATGACGGCGCCGCCCGCCTCGCGCACGGCCTTCGCCAGCGTCGCGAGCTCGGGGCCCAGCGGGTCGAGCAGCGTCTCGCTCGCAGCCGGGCCCCGCGCTTCGCTGCGCGGGGTGAGCCGCTTCCGGGCGCTGCCGCGAGCAGCGGCCTTCTTGCGCGCCGCCACGTCAGGAGCTCCGCGGCTTCCGCGGCGCGAAGAACAGGCGCTCCGCGTTCGCGTACAGGTACTTGTCGAGCACCCCCTCACGCAGGTCGAGAGCCTTCGCCTCCTCGATGCAACGCTCGAAGGACAGCACCGGATGATCCGATGCGAAGAGGATCTTCTCCTGGCCCCGCGTGTTCATGTAGTGGATGAGCTCGGGCGGCAGGTACTTCGGCGCGTAGGCCGACGTCATCAGGTGCAGGTTCCGGTACTTGATCATCAGCCGGATCGCCACGGCCCACCACGGATCCGCGCCGTGCGCCATGCAGATCTTCAGCTCGGGCAGCTGCACGCAGACGCGGTCGAGATGCAACGGGTTCTGGCACTCGCCCGGCACCGGCGGCCCCGGCAAGCCGGTGTTGATCGAGACGGGCAGGTCGAGCTCGATGCACTTCACGTAGAGCGGGAAGTACTTCGGGTGGCTGGGCGGCGTCTCCGTGCCGAACGGCACCACCCGCGCCATCACCACCGGATGCGCCTTCGCGAGCGCTTCGAGCGCCCACACCTCGCGCATGTGGCCGGTGGGCGCGAGGCTCGCGGCGTAGAAGAAGCGGCGCGGATGCTTCTCCGCGAAACGCAGCGCGTGCTCCGAGGGCCGGCTCGCGTCGATCGTGATGACCGCCTTCTCGACCCCGGCCCGGTCCATCTGCTCGAGCAGCGCGTCGGGCTCGAGGTTCCGGAAGAACTCGTCGCCGCCCTTGAAGTAATCCTCCTTCACGCGGATCAGGTAGTCGGGCGGCTTCTGTTCGCCCATCGTCACGTTCACCCAGCAGTCGATGGCTCGGACCACGCGCTTCTCCCCGGCTCCGGAACGCGCGCAGTGTACACTGCCGCGATTCGGAGGCGGCATGAGCACGGACGAAACGCGGGCCCTGGTGCGCCGCTACTTCGAGCTGATGAAGGTGGGCTCGCCGGCGCTGCCCGAGCTGCTCTCGGACGACGTCAGCTGGTGGGTGCCGCCGAGCTCGCCGCTCGGCGGGCTCCACGAGGGCAAGGCGAAGGTGCTGGCCCTGATGGCGCAGGGCGTCGGCCTCTACGACGGGCCGCTCGCGGTGACGATCGAGTCGTTGATTGCGGAAGGCGAGCAGGCCGCGGTGCAGCTCGTGATCGACGGGCGCACGGCGAAGGGCGAGCCCTACCACAACTTCTACCACTTCGCGTTCCGCGTGCGCGACGGCCGCATCTACGCCGTGCGCGAGTACGTGGACACGCTCTACGCGCAGCAGAAGCTCTTCGCCTAGAGCCGATGCGCGGCGGGCAGCAGCGTCGCGGCGAGGTCCGCGAGCCGCCGCCGCAGGCCATCGGCGTCGCGCGCGAAGGTGGCGAGGATCACCTGGTCGGCGCCCGCCGCGGCGTACGCGGCGAGGTCGGCCTCGCACGTCGCGCGCAGGTACGGCGACACGCTCACGGTGAGCTCCCGGCGCGAGCGGCCAGCCTGCGCGAGGAGCGCGTCGAGGCGTCGCATCCGCTCCGCGAAGCCCGGCGGATCGAGGTTGAAGCCGTACCAGCCCTGGCCGAGGTCGGCGAACGGCGCCGCGACGGCGTCGAACTCCTCAGCGAGCCAGCCGACGCCCACGCCGAAGTCGAAGCGCCCGCGCGAGAGCCAGTCGGCCGTCGCTACCTCCTTCGCCACGTACACCGGATTGCGTTGCGGCACCAGGCAGATCCCGGTGCCGAGCCGGATGCACGACGTCACGCCCGCCAGGAAGCCGAGCGCGCCGAAGGGATCGAGGAAGCCGGCCTCGCCGCTCGCCGGGAAGCGGCCGTCGGGGGCGTACGGATAGCGCGAGGCGTGGTCGTCGAAGAGCACCACGTGCTCGGCGAGCCAGAGGGAGTCGAAGCCGAGCGCCTCGGCCTCGAGGCCGAGCGTCTCCACGAAGGCGGGCGTCGCGACGGGCGCGGTGAGCGGCACGAAGAGCCCGAGCTTCACGTCTCCTCCGCCGCGCGCGCGACGGCCAGGCCGACCTCCTGCCCGTGGGACACCTCGAGCGTGTGCTGGTCGGGGTCGGAGATCAGCGCGAAGTAGCCGACGGGGTAGGGCGCGTCGATCGGGCCGATGGTCGGCCGCCCGTCGCGCTTCGCTTCCTCCACCAGGCGCTCCACCTCCGCGCGCGAGGCGCAGCCCACGCCGAGGTGCGCGATCGGGACGAGCGGGTTCCGGACCTCGGGCGTCTCGATCAGCACGATCACGAACGGGCGGGTGCCGTCCGAGAGCCACACGACCGTGTTGCCCGCGGTGGGGTCGGTGCGCCGGTGGACGACCTTCATGCCGGCGTACTTGGCGTAGAAGGCGACGCTGTGGTCGACGTTCGTGACCGGCAGCGCGACGTGCGTGAGCCCGAGGTCGGCCACCGCGCTACTCGACGACCAGCTGGGCCGCGCCGCTCGCGTCCACGGCGACGCGCGCGCGGACCGCCATCCGGCAGCGTTGCGAGTCGGGCCCGCGCCCCGTCTCGCAGTCGAAGCGGTAGCCGTGCCAGGGGCAGATCACGGCACCGGCCTCGACTTGCGCGTCGTCGAGGGGCCCGCCCAGATGCGGGCACACCAGCGCGTGTGCGAGCAGGCGCCCCTCGTGCTCCACCACGCGAAAGCCGTCGCCCGCGACGTCCACGCGCAGCGGCAGGCGCGCGCGCAGCGCGTCCGCGGCGCCGAGCGCGAGCGGCGCGCGCGGCCCCGGGCGGGCGGGCACGGGCGCCCGCCCCGCGAGCTGCGCGTGCCGCCGTGTCATCATCGCCTCGTCCTGATCCCAGAGTCGCTCGTAGAGGCGGAGGTAACCCTCCCCGAGCGGCTTCCTCGCGCTCGCGGGCACGTTCGGCACGTGGAAGGCCACCGCCACGTCGGTGTGCTCGGCGTCGGCTGCGCCGAGGCGCGTCACGATGTCGGTCCCCGCGCCGGCACCGGCCAGCGTGCGCGTGTGGTACTCGCCCGCCGCGCGGTCGATGCGGACTTCGATCGTGAGCGCGGTCGGCTTCTCCCGTGGCGGCAGCTCGACCCGGGCGCGCCAGCCCCAGGCGCCGCTCGCCTCGAGCGCGATGCTGCAGAACGAGTCGTGGTGGAGGTAGGGCAGGTGCTCCCAGTCGAGCACGTTCTCCCACACCCGGTCGAGCGGCGCCGCCACGCGGCGGTGATAGCTCGCAAGGGGTTCCAACTCGTTCCTCCGCTCGCCTTCGGCTCGCTGCGCGCGCCGCGAAGCGGCGCTTGCGCTCACGCCGTCTTCCGGAGCCACGCCACGACCTCCTCCAGCGCGACGTCGCGGCCGCGCTCGGTGGGGAAGCCGTAGTGGTCGCCGTCGATGGTGCGCCGCTCGATCCGCTTCGACGCCAGTGACTGCACGATGTGCTCGGTGTCGCTCGGGTAGATCGCGTTGTCGCCCGCGTAGTCGAGCACGAGCGCGGGCAACGTCATGCGGCGCCGGTCTTCGCGGATCTCGGCGCGCGAGGAGAGGCCCGACCAGGTCGAGAGCCAGGCCTCGGGCGAGACCACGCGACCGAAGCCGACGGCTCCGTAGTTGATCGCGTCGGGCCGCACGCCCCAGAGCGAGCCGTAGCTGCGCCCGAAGGATCGAGCGAGAGATCGACGCACCGCGGGTCGGCATCGGTGCGATAGACGATCAGGAAGTCGGTCGCGATCGAGCGGCGGCGGTCCTCGCGCGAGCCGGTGGCTTGCCAGCGCGTGCGCGCGACGCGCCGGGCGGCGACGCGGCGGCGCGCCTCGGCGTCGATGCGTTCGACGCGCGCGCGCTGCGCCGCGCGGTAGGTCGCGAGGAACGCCGGCGTGTAGCGACTCTCCTGGGGCGGCGTGCGCGAAGCCATTCGCGGGCTCGTAGAGGTCGAGGCCCGGATCGCAGGCGACGGGGTCGCGCTCGTCGACGACCGACGGGTCGATCGCGTGCAGCAGGTAGTGCCCTTCGCCCGCGTGTCGCGGCGAGATAGACCATCGCGTCCGCCGCCGGGAAGCTCGAAGCGATTGAGGTCGAGGGCTCGCCTGCCGCGGTGTCCATGAGACGCCCGCCCGCGGGCGCGAGCGCCTGACTCAGGTAGAACGTGAAGAGCGAGGCGCCGCCCGAGTTTCCGAGCAGCACCACGCGGTCGTAGCGCTCGCGCACGGCGCGCAGCGCCTGCGGCGACGTCGAGCAGCACCCGCTCGTGGATCAGCGTCGAGTCGTTGCCGAGCCAGCGGCTGTTGATGCAGAAGCACCGCGAAGCCCGCCTCGACAGCCCGGGCACCGCGGTAGTGGCGCGAGAAGTTCGCGCGGGGGTGCATCAGGCACACGACACTGCGCTCGCCGCCGCGCGCGTAGAGCCAGCCGTGGGCGACGGCGCGGTCCGGCGGTCGGGAGCTGGAGCGGCGTGCACGTGGTGCCCGGCGGCGGATCGCGATGCCACTCGGCGACCAGCCAGGGATTGTCGTAGCGGCCGAGCCGGCCGGAAGCTGTCTTCTCGGAGCTCACGCCAGGCGCCTCACACGATCCGCGAGTCGCGATTGCCCCAGTAGCGGTCGCGGAGCAGGCGCTTGTAGAGCTTGCCGGTCGGATGGCGCGGCAGCTCGGCCTCGAAGTCGATGATGCGCGGGCACTTGAGTCGCGCGAGCTGCGCTGCTGGCAGTACGCGATCAGCTCGCGCTCGAGCGCGGGCCCGGCGTCGGCCATGTCGACCGGCTGCACGACCGCCTTCACCTCCTCGCCGAAGTCTTCGTTCGGGACGCCGAACACCGCGACGTCCGCGACCTTCGGATGCGTCGACCAGCACGTTCTCCGTCTCCTGCGGGTAGATGTTGACGCCGCCCGAGATGATCATGTTGGCCTTGCGGTCGGTGAGGTAGAGGTAGCCCTCGCGCGTCGACGTAGCCGATGTCGCCGAGCGTGGTCCAGCCCTGCGGGCTCTGCGCGCTCGCCGTCTTCTCGGGTGCGTTGTGATACTCGAACGTCGCGCCGCTCTCGAAGTAGATCGTCGCCCGGCCTCGCCCGGCGGCAGCTCGCTTGCCCGTCGTCGTCGAGGATGTGGACCTGCGCGTTGAGCGGGCGGCCCGACCGAGCCCGGGTGCGCGAGCCACTCGTGCGAGTCGATCGACGTGAAGCCGTTGCCCTCGGTGCCGGCGTAGTACTCGTAGAGCATCGGGCCCCACCACTCGATCATCTGCTGCTTCACGGGAACCGGGCAGGGCGCCGCGGCGTGGATCGCGACGCGCAGGCTCGACACGTCGTAGCGGCGCCGCTCCGGCTCGGGCAGCTTCAGCATGCGCACGAACATCGTCGGCACCCACTGGCTAGTGCGTGACGCGGTGGCGCTCGATCAGCGCGAGCGCCGCGACGGCGTCGAAGTGCTCCATCACGATCACGCGTCGCGCCGAGCCGTTGGGCAGGACATGCAGAAGCGCAGCGGCGCGGCGTGGTAGAGCGGCGCGGGCGAGAGATAGACGGCGTGCTCCGTCGACGCCGTAGAGCCCCTTGAGCAGCGCCACGAGCGCGGGGGGCGTGCCGATCGGCTTGCCGGGCAGCGGGTAGCTTCACGCCCTTGGGCCGGCCGGTGGTGCCCGACGAGTAGAGCAGGTCGGCGCGCCCTCGCTCTCGTCGGCGATGGGCGTGGCGGGCAAGCGCGCGAACGCCTCGGCCCACGAGCTCGAAGCCCGCGGCGCGTGCCGTCCACCAGGAAGCGGCCGACGAGACGCGGGGCAGCGCGCCCGCGAGCGCGCTCGGCGACGTCGCGCGTCGCCGTGCGAGGCGACCAGCACCTTCGCGCCGCAGTCGTGCACGATGTACTCGACCTCGGGCGGCGTGAGGCGCGAGCTGATCGGCGTGTAGTAGAGGCCCGGAGCGCTGCGCCGCCCAGCAGATCTCGAAGAAGTGCGGGTGGTTCTCCATGCAGATCGCGATGTCGTCGCCGCGGCCGCAGGCCGAGCGAGCGGAGCAGCTGCGCGCCGCGGTTCGAGCGCTCGTCGAGCTCGCGGTAGGTGACTTGCCTTCCGCTCTCGGCCATCCGATACGCCACCTTGTCGGGGGTCTTCGCCGCATGGACGCCGGGATGCATCGCTCCTCCTCGAACACCGAGCCGCCGGGCCCGGGGACGGGGCCTTCGGCCCCTCGCGCGCGAGTATATTCCGCGCCGATGCGGGTGCGGGTGAACGACGTCGAGATCGCCTTCGAGGAGCGGGGTCACGGCGAGCGGCCGCTCGTGCTGGTGCACGGCTTCACCGGCTTCCGGCAGGACTTCGCCACGCAGCTGCCCGCCCTCGCGGAACGAGGCCGCGTGCTGGCGCCCGACCTCCGCGGGCACGGGGAATCGGGCCGCACCGGCGATCCTTCCAGCTACGGCTTCGCGCAGCTGACGGCGGACCTGCTCGCCCTCCTCGATGCCCTCGGCATCGAGCGCTGCGACCTGCTCGGCCACTCGATGGGAGGCATGGTCGCGCTGCGTGCCGCGCTGTCGGCTCCGGCGCGCGTCGCGTCGCTGGTGCTGATGGACACCGCACCCGGCCCGCTCGGCTTCGTCGACCGCGCCCAGCTCGCGCTGGCCGCGCGCGTGGGACGCGAGGCGGGCATGGCGGCGCTCGCGCAGATCCTCCGCGCGCGCGCGGGGGATGACCCGGAGCGCAGCGCTCCCGACCGGCGGGTCGAGCAGGAGTGGGGCGCGGAGCGCTTCTGGGCCTGGCGCAGCGCGCGCGTGGCCGCGATGGACCCTGCCGCCTACGAGGCTCTCGGCCTCGCGTTGGTCGAGCAGGAGGATCTGACGGCGCGCCTCGGCGAGATCGCCTGCCCGACCGCGGTGCTGGTCGGCGAGCTCGACCACGAGTTCCGCGCGCCGAGCGAGGCGCTCGCGCGCCACATCCCCGGAGCCAGGCTCCGCGTGCTGCCGGGCGCCGGCCACCAGCCCCAGCACGAGGCGGCGGACGCGTGGCGCGAGGCCGTGCTCGAGCATCTCGCGCGGGTTCGCTAGCCGGGGCTACTCCGGGCTCCGCAGCTCGAAGCGCACCGGGATGCGGATGCGGCCGTAGAGCGTTGGGAGCCGGCCGGCGTCGATGGCGCCGCGCTCGGCGGCGCGGTCGAGCAGCGCGTGGCCGGAGCTCTCCACGGTGGCCACCTCGCGGGCGAGACCGTCGGCGCCGATCTCGAACTGGATGCGCGTGGTGCCCTCGAGGCCGAGCTCGCGCGCGCGCGGCGGATACGCCACCGCCGCCTGCACGCGCCGCCGGATCTCGTCGAGCCGCTCGTGCGGGCTCGGTCCGAGCGGCATGGCGTCCACCGGCCCCGGCTCGGGCGGCGTCGCGGGCGCGGCGCCGGCGCCGGCGAACCAACCCGCCGCGAGCAGGGCGAGCGCGAATGCCCGCCGCGCTCTCATAGGTGCATCTCCAGCCGCATGCCGAGCACGTACGAGCGCTCGGGGGACGGGAAGTAGCCGGGCGCGCCGCCGAACGTGGCCTCACCGCCGAACTCCGAGTACTCGCGATTCGTCAGGTTCCTTCCGATCGCTTCGAGCACGAGCCCGAACGGGCCACGGCTGCCACGCCACGCTACGCGCGCGTTGTAGGTGGCGAACGAGGGCAGGCTCTTCGAGTCGTTGTCGAGGTCGTTCGCGAGCGGTCGCGAGCCCATCCAGAGCGCGTCCGCACCGAGCTCGAAGCCGTACGGCAGATGCGCGATGGCCCCGGCTGCGCCGCGGTTCTTCGGCGTGATCGGCATGCTGCCCGGGTCCGTGAACGTGGGAGGGGGTCCGATCGAGGTTCGGACGTCGTCGAGGATCTGCACGTCGTCGAAGGTGTAGCTGGCATAGAGCTCGAGCCACTCGAGCGGACGCACGCTGCCGGAGAGCTCGATCCCCCGATGCCGCACCCGATCGAGGTTCTCGTTCTCGAACGTGAAGGGATTGAACAGCAGCTCGTCCTTCACGTTCATCCAGTACAGCGCGAGGTTGCCCGTGAAACAGCCGTCGCGGTACTTGCCGCCCACCTCGTAGCTCTCCGTCCGCTCGGGATCGAGCGGCTTCACGCCGACCAGGCTCACCGTCTCCACCACGTTCGCGGAGCGGAAGCCGCGCGCATAGCTCGCGTAGAGCGAGACGGGCTCCGCCACGCGCCAGGTGAGCGCGGCCTTGGGCGACCACACGTCCGGGTCCTTGTCCACGCTCACTTCGCTCACCACGCCGCCGTCGTCCTCGTGCCCACCGCCCGTGTAGTGGATCTCGTCGTAGCGTACGCCCAGCAGCAGCGAGACGTCGTCGAGCAGACTGATGTCCTGCTGGAGGAACAGACCCCAGGTTTCCCGGCGGAGCCGCACGTCCGTGGCGGAGTCGAAGGTGCTCGAGCTGAAGAGGTTGTTCACGTCGCTGTCTTCGCGGCGGAGCTCGCCGCCGGCCAGGAAGGTATGGCGCCGTTCGAAGGCGTCGAAGCCCACCTCCACCTGGCCATCGAGGCCGAGCTGGTCCGTGTTCGTATCCGTGGAGAAGTCGAAGATGCCACCGGCGCCGTCGTCTCCCGAGAGCTGCCCCGAGTCGATCCGGCGGCGCAGGTAGGGCACGACGCGCACCGTGACGTCCTCCATCGGGCGGAGCTCGAGCGTGGTTTGCAGGAAGCGCGCGCGCGCCCGGTCGAAGTCGCCGAGGCTGTCGGGATCCGCCTGGCGCCGGTTCTGGCGGATCTCGACCGGGTTGAGCGCGCCCGGCCGGTGGCGCAGGTTGCTGTCGTAGCCGCCGTCGAGGCGCAGCTCGCCCATCCCGTCGAGGTCGACGCCGAAGCCGAGGTGCATCTCGTCGCCGTCGAAGCCGGACTGGTCGCGATAGCCGTTGCTGTCCGCGTGGTCGTAGAACGCCCGCGCGGAGAAGCCGCCCATGCGGCCGTCCACGAGCCCGCTGCCGCCCTGACTGCCGTAGCTGCCCGTCGAGAGGTGCGACGCGCTGCGGAAGCCGTCCTCGGTCGCGCGCCGCGTGAAGATCTGGATCACGCCTCCCGCGGCGTTGTCTCCGTACGCGACGCTCGCCGGGCCGCGCACGATCTCGATGCGGTCGATCTCCTCGAGCGCGACGAACGACCAGTCCGGGCAGCCCGTCTCGGGCTCGTTCAGGCGCCGGCCGTCCACGAGCACCAGCGTCGCGCAGCCGTTGCCACCGCCGTTGTTGAAGCCACGCGCCTCGACGGTGTAGCCCTCGGGCGTGGTGCCGAGGCTCGTCACCATGATGCCCGCCTCGCGGCGCAGCAGCTCGGGCACGCTGCTCGCGCCGCTCTCCTCGATCGCCTTGCGGTCGATGCGCGTGACGTTGCCCGGGATCTCGAGCGCGCCCTCGGGCGTACGCGTCGAGGAGACCGTGATCTCGCCGGCATCGATCACCGGCGGCGCCGGCGGTGCGGGCGGCGCCGGGTCGTCGGCGGCGGCGCGAGTGGGAAGGGACAGCAGCAGCGCGAGCCAAAGGAGACGGTGCCGGCGCGCCTTGCGCCGGGCGGGTGCGGGGCTCATCGGAGACCTCCATCACCCTCCGCTAGCCGAAAGGGTGTAGGAGGACGCGAGCGCCCTCTGCCACGCTCTCATCCGCGAAGAGCTGTTGCAGAACACTCGCCCGGGTAGGTCTCCTGGCTCTCGGGTGTGCGAGGTTGCCCTCGCGCGCTGCGCTGACTCCTTCCCAGGCCTCGCGACCCAGTGGATTCGTCAGTGCTGCTCCCCGATCACAGTGGCGCGACCGCGGCCGATTCTCACGGCCTTCCCTCGAGGCCCCGTATTTCGGGGCTCCCGGACGATCGCGGCATCTTGCACCGCGCCCTTGCGCCGGTCAAGGGAGCACGTCGGCGAAGCAGAAGCCGTCGCGCGACACTCTCTCTCCCACGCGGATCGGAATCGGCGCGTGGAACATCGGCCCCGCGTAGCAGAAGGTGTGGAACTCGCCGCGCTCGCCGCACGGATCCACCGTCGGCGGCAGCTCGTCGAGCAGCGTGGTGTCGAGCTCACGCCCGACGAAGCGCTCCGGGAGCTGCCGCGGATCGACGCACGTGAGGACGGCACGCAGACCTGCCGCGACCATGCGACGCGCGAGCGCGGGCGTCTCCGCGGCCGAGGTCCACAGCGGGAAGAGCGGCTCGATGCCGGTGCCGCGCATGCGCTCGATCCGATACTCGCGCACTTCCTCGAGGAACAGATCTCCGAACGCGACGTGGGTGACGCCCGCCTCGCGGGCGCGCCCGATGGCGGCGCCGAGGCGCTCCTCGTACACGGCGTTGGGGCAGGGCGAAGGGAGCGGCACCGTCAAGAGCGGAAGCCCGAGCGCCCGGGCCTGCGCCTCGAGCAGCGTCCGGCGCACGGCGTGCATGGCGACGCGGTCCACCGTCTCGTTGAGCGTGGTCAGCAGCCCGACCAGCTCGACCTCCGGCCGCTGGCGCAGCGCATGGAGGGCCCAGGCGCTGTCCTTGCCGGAGCTCCACGACATGAGCACGCGCATCGGCCGCCACGCTTCGCACGGAAGCACGCGCAGGTCAAGCGAGTGGGTATGCTCGACCGCCGTGTTGAAGCTCGCGTCGGAGACGTCGGAGGGCTGGACGGCGGCTGCGCTCGAGCACCTCGACGAGATCCTGCTCGACCACGCGCACTGCGAGAAGAAGGCGGCCGGCGTCGCGCTCACGCTGCTGTTCCAGTACCCGGAGCGCGCCTCGTTCCAGGCGCCGCTCGCGGCGCTGGCGCGCGAGGAGCTCGCGCATTTCGAGACGCTGCTCGACGTGCTCGCCGCGCGCGGCATCGCGTTCCGGCGCCAGCGCCCGAGCGCGTACGCGGGGCGCCTCCGCCGTGCGGTCTCGCCGCGCGAGCCGGAGCGCCTCCTCGACACGCTGCTCTGCTCCGCGTTGATCGAGGCGCGGAGCTGCGAGCGCCTCGGCCTGCTCGCGGACGCCGTCTCCGATCCCGAGCTCGCGCGCTGCTACGCCGCGCTGCGCACGGCGGAGGCGAGGCATCACGGCCTCTACGTGGAGCTCGCGTGTGAGGTGGCGCCGCGCGAGCGGGTCGCGGCGCGTCTCGCCGAGCTGGCGGCGCACGAGGCGCGCGCGCTGCTGGAAGGGCCCCCGCTGCCGCGACTGCACCACGGGGCGTAGCCGCCGGCCGCGGCCTCACTTCATGATGGCTTGGCATTCGCGCGTGGCCGTGTTCTCGTGCGCGTCCTCGGCTTCGACGGTCCAGACCAGATGGCTCTTCTTCCTCGGGAACAGGGTGACGTGCACGCCGCTGGCGTCGCTCACGATGGTGCAGAGCTGCGGGATGTTCTCGTCCGGCGCGCCCTTCTTCCCCTTCTTGATCGAGAAGCACTCGGGCGCCGGATCCGCCGACACCGCGAAGGTCGGCGACCCGCAGTTGTCGGTGGCCGGCACGCCGAAGTTGTGCTCCACGCCCTTCTTGCTGCGCTTCACCGGCGCCGTGGGGCAGGAGATGACCGGCGGCCGCGTGTCGGTCACGGTCACCAGCGCCTCGCACGTGTCTTCGGCAGCGTCCGTGTCGGTGACGTGCAGCGTGACGTCGGTCGTACCCGGCGCGTACGGGCCGGGCGGCACCTGCTCGAACGTGAGGGTGTCGTCGTTCGGGTCAGTCGAGCCTCCGTCGACGGAGGCGGTCGCGCTGCACGCGCCGGGGGGAGTGGTGACGCTCACGTTCTCGCACACGGCCGAGGGCGGCGTGTTGACGTACGTGCCTTCGTACGCGCCGATGTCGCAGGCGCCTGCGTCGCCGGCCGCCGGCCGCGGCTCGCCGCGCTGGTCCTCCTCCAGCGGAACCTCGGGGGTCTCGGGCACGCCGTCGTCGTCGATGCCACAGGCCTCGAGCGGGATCGCGTCGATCGCCGGGCTCACCGGGTTCGGGGGAGTCACGGTCGCGGGGAGCAGTGCGTGCGTGGGCAGGCCGCCGTTGTTCTTGAGCGGACCGATCCTGGGGTCGACGCCCGGGAGATCCGTCGCTTCCGCGAGCCCACAGGTCGTGCCGCTGTCCACGTTGTAGCCGAGGGAGGTCAGCGGGTCGGAGCAGTTGGGAGATTCATCCACGGTGTGCGAGAACACCGACGCCTTCGCCTGCGTCACGCTGACGGCGGCGTCGGTGACGATCGCGGCGCAGTCCGACGTGCAGGTGGTAGCCGCGATCGTGCTGAAGGCGATCACGACGGAGTCGGCGCCGGCGCCGACGTGGAGGGCGCCCGCACCCTGCGCGCAGAGGCCCCGATTGCCGGACAGCGTGCTGTTCTCGATCCGAACGGAGCCGTCGAAGACGGAGATCGCACCGGCGCTGTTCACGCCGCAGTTGGGCGGGCCGTCGTTGTCGCGAATCAGGCTGCGCTCGATCGTGGTGGTGCCTTTGTAGTTCGTGAGGGCGCCCGCCGGAACTCCCGCGCTGTCGGACACGATGCTGTCTGCGAGCGTGAGCGCCGCACCGTGATTGTTGATGGCGCCGACGGCGCCGGCCCGGGTGAGGGTGAGGCCCTCGACGCGGACGATCCCGGCGATCTCCTGGATCGCCAGCACGCCGCTGAGCCCCTGGGCGTCGAGCTTCGTCTGCGCCGCGCCCGCACCGTGCAGAGTGACGTCGTCCGTCACGCTGAGGGTTGCGGTGAGGACGTAGGTGCCCGCCGGGATGTCGATCACGTCTGCGCCGCTTCCCGGCAGGCAGTCACCGGTCGTGGTGTCCGTGTCCCCGTTGGCGTTGAGGACCGCCTCGCGCAGCGTGCAATTTCCATCGGCGTCCACGGTGGTGTTGGCGGTGCTGTTCACGACCAGCGTTGCGGCGAGCGCTCCGTCGGACGCGGCGAGGGCCATGAACGCGACCAGGACGAGACCGGTCGGCGAGCCAGGGCGCATCGGAAACCTCCGGGGTGGGGGGAGCCGGAGGAGGGTACGGAGGCCGGTCTCCGAGCGCTCCCCCCTTCTAGGTGTCCGGCTCGGGGTGGCGGGTGACCGGGGGCTCAGGCGAGGAGCGCCGCGAGGGCGCCGGCGAGCCGCTCCACGTTCTCGACGCGCGCGTTCTCGCCCATCAGCCCGACGCGCCAGACGGCGCCCGCGAGCTTGCCGAGGCCGCCGCCCACCTCGATGCCGTGGGCGTCGAGCAGCTGGCGCCGGAGCTTCGCCTCGCCGCGCGCGAGCACGGCCTCGGGCAGGCGCAGCGTGGTGAGGGTCGGCAGCCGCACCTCGGGAGCCACCAGCGGCGTGAAGCCGAGCGGCGCGAGGCGCTCGAGCAGCGCGCGCGCCGCGGCACGGTGGCGCTGCTCCCGCGCGGGCATGCCTTCCTCCTCCACCACGCGCAGCGCCTCGGCCAGCCCGTACACCATCGAGATCGGCGCGGTGTGGTGGTAGACGCGCTCGCTGCCGTAGTAGGCGGCGAGCAGCGTGACGTCGAAGTACCAGCTCTGGACGGGTGTGCGGCGCGCGCGCACGCGCTCGACGGCGCGCTCCGAAAAGGACGCTGGAGACAGACCGGGCGGGCACGACAGACACTTCTGCGTGCCGCTGTAGGCCGCGTCCACGCCCCACGCGTCGAGCGTGACGGGCAGGCCGCCGAGCGAGGTGACGCAGTCGAGCACGAGGAAGGCGCCGGCACGGCGCGCCGCAGCGGCGATCGCCTCGACGGGCTGGAGCACGCCGGTCGACGTCTCGGCGTGCACGAAGGCGACCACCCGCGGGCGCACGCGTGCGATCGCATCCGCCATCGCGTCGTCCGCGAGCGCCGTGCCGGGCTCCGTCTCGACGCGCTCGACCTCGCGCGCCGATGCGCCGCGCCACCTCGCACATGCGCTCGCCGAACACGCCCGCGACGCCGATCACGGCCCGGTCGCCCGGCTCCAGCAGATTCGCGAGGCACGCCTCCATGCCACCGCTGCCGGTGGCCGAGAGCGGCAGCGTGAGCGCGTTCGCGGTGCCGAACAGCGTGCGCAGGCGCGCCTGCACCTCGTCGAGCAACGCGAGGAAGGCCGGGTCGAGGTGGCCGAGCAGCGGGCGCGACAGCGCGGCGAGCACGCGCGGGTGCGGATTCGACGGACCGGGACCGAGCAGCAGCCTGTGGGTGGACATGGCGCGATGGTACTCTGCGCCGCGATGCGAGGGACGCCGTGAGACGCTGGGTTCTCGTGGCGGCGGCACTGCTCGCCGTCGGGCTCGCGCTCTGGACGCTGCGCGAGCGCGCACCCGCGACGGCGCCGGACGCCGAGGAGATCGACGACGCCTCGAAGCAGGCGCTGCGCGAGATCCTGAAGCAGGAGAGGAGAAGGCGCCGTGAGCTCGGCGCTGCCGGGTCGCGCGGAGTTCGAGCAGGAGGAGCGCGCGCGCCTCGCGCCCTGGGCGGAGAAGAGCGGCGACTCGCGCGGCCGGCTGCACCCCGAGCCCGAGCACGCCTACCGCACGCGCTTCGCGCGCGACC
Source organism: uncultured delta proteobacterium (assembly GCA_963716895.1). Lineage (GTDB taxonomy): Bacteria > Myxococcota_A > UBA9160 > UBA9160 > UBA6930 > JBFIYM01. The sequence goes on along the minus strand of CAVQUJ010000004.1, from coordinate 280,158 downwards.
GCGATCGCATCGTGCACTCGCGCGCCTTCCGGCGGCTCGAGTACAAGACGCAGGTCTTCGTCTACCACGAGGGCGACCACTACCGGAACCGGCTCACGCACACGCTCGAGGGCAGCCAGATCGCGCGCACGCTGGCGCGCGCGCTCCGCGCTCAACGAGGACCTCGCGGAGGCGGTCGTGCTGGCGCACGACCTCGGCCACACGCCCTTCGGCCACGCGGGCGAGCACGTGCTCGACGAGCTGCTGGCCGGCGACGGCGGCTTCGACCACAACCGCCAGACGCTGCGCATCGTGGACTGGCTCGAGGAGCGCTATCCGGCCTTCCGCGGGCTGAACCTCACCGCACGAGACGCGCGAAGGCATCCTCAAGCACGGCAGCGATTGGCCACATCCGGTCCCGCGTGCCGGCGTTGCTGGCGAGCCCGTCGCTCGAGGCCCAGGTGGCCGACCACGCCGACGAGATCGCCTACCTGAACCACGACCTCGACGACGGCCTGCGCTCGGGCCTGCTGGGCTGGGAGCAGCTCCAGGCCGTCACGCTCTGGGCCGAGGCGCGCGCCGTGTCGGCGCCGCTCACGGGCAACGTCTCCGAGCGCGTGCTGCGCGCGCAGCTGATCCGTGCGCTGCTCGACCGCCTCGTCACCGACCTCGCGCGAGGAGAGCCGCCGCGCCGTCGCGGAGACGGGCGTCGCGAGCCCGGACGAGGTCCGCCGCTGCAAGGATCCGCTGGTGCGCTTCTCGCGCGAGCTCGCTCCGCTGCAGCGCGAGCTCAAGGAGTTCCTCTACGACCAGCTCTACCAGCATCCGCACGTGCGCGAGGCGACCCGGCGCGCCGAGCAGACGCTCGGCGACCTCTATCGACACTACCGCGCGCGGCCCGCGGCCTTGCCGCCCCATGTGGTGGCGCGTTTCGGGGAGGAGGGCGAAGCTCGCGCGATCGCGGACTACATCGCGGGCATGACCGACCGCTTCGCGCTCGCGGAGCACGAGAAGCTGCGGGCCTAGCGCCCAGAGCCCGGGGAAATGGCAGGGACAGAGCCCGTCCACGTGGTGCTGGTGACTGCGCCCGACCCGGTGGTGGGCGCGCGTATCGGCCGGAGCCTCGTCGAAGAGGGCCTCGCGGCCTGCGCGAACCTGGTGCCCGGCGTGCGCTCGATCTACCGCTGGCAGGGCGAGATCCAGGACGATCCGGAGGTGCTGCTTGATCCTGAAGACACGAGCCTCGCTCGTGGACGCGCTCGCCTCGCGCGTCCGCGCGCTCCATCCCTACGAGCTGCCCGAGGTGCTGGCGCTCCCCGTCGCGGGTGGCAGCGCTCCCTATCTCGACTGGGTGCGGGGCGCGGCGGGGGCCTCGGCGTGAGCCTCGCCGATGCGCTCGAGGCAGCGGCCGGCGCGCTGCCCGCGGAGGCCGATGCGATCCGGCCCGCGAACGGCGACGCCGCGCGCCTGTTGGCGGCGCTGCCTGCCGCGGGCGCGGCGCGCGTGGCGGCGTGGCTGCTCGCCGAGCGCCCGGCCGACGCCGAGGAGCTCGCGGAGCTCTGGTGCGAGGAGCCGAACGGGCAGGCGGCGCTGCTGGCGGTCGAAGAGAGCAGCCTTCCGAAGGAAGGGCGCAAGCTGCTGCGGCGGCTCCGCCACCGGCTGCGCTCGCGCGGCGTCGCCACGCCGGAGCCCGCGCCGGCGCCCACCGTCGCGCGTCTGCCCGAGCTCGAAGACGCGCTCAGCGGCGGCTTCGTCACCGGCCTCGATCCCGTCGGCGCGCGCCAGGTGTGGTGGCTCGAGTCGCATCCGTCGGGCGGCACGCGGCTCTTCGAGTGCGTGATCGACGATGCGCGCGGGGTGCTCGCCTTCGAGGTCTACACGCCGAGCCGGAGCGAACTCCGCCGCTTCCTGAAGGGCCTGTCCGCCAACGCCAGCTTCCCCGCCTTTCCGGTGGAGACCGCGACCGCGAAGGCGCTCGTGCGCCGCGCCGCGGAGCGGCAGGCCGGGGAGCGCTCGGCGCCGAAGCGCTGGATCGAGTGGCGCGCGCGCCTCGGCTCGCTCGAAGGCGCGCGCCTGCCCGGCGAGCTGGTGCAGGAGGCGCTCGGCGAGAGCGCTGGGCGTGAGTCGCTCGATGCCGCCGAGAAGCTCGTCGGCGACGGACGCGTCGGGCCGTGGCCTCCGCTGCGCGAGACCATGACGCCGGTGGTGGAACGCATCCGCACGGCGCTCGAGAGCCCGCTCGTGGTGTCGGGCGCGACGCGTCGCGAGCAGGTCGCCCGCCTCGTGGAAGAGGCGGCGGGCGAGATCTTCGCCGGTGACGCGAGCGCGGTCGCCGCGCAGCGGTTCCGCGAGACGGCCTTCGCGTTCTGGCGCCGCGGCGACGAGCCCGCGGCGCGCGCATGCCTCGCTGCAGCGACCGCGTTCGAAGGTCGACCCGGCGCGGAGAACCCGGTGGCGCGCGCTTTCGTCGAGCTCTGGCTGCGGCCGTTGCTCGGCGCGGTGAGCGGTGAGCCGCCCGCCGCAGCGAAGGAGCCGGAGCCTTCGCTGCTGGTGCGGCCCTGATGCTCGCGCGCGGGCGCTTCTGGCGCGCGGAGCTCGTGAAGAGCAACGCAGCGGTGGGGCTCGTGCTCGAGCGCGAGACGCTGCCGCGGGAGCTCGAAGAGCTCGGCGACTTCCGCATCGAGGTGCCGCTCGGCGAATGGCGGCGCGTGGTCTATCTGCGGCGCGGAGACCGCAAGCTGCTCGGCGGGCTGCTGCTCGACTTCGCGCGGCAGAAGGACCGGCTCTCGGCCGTGATCGCGAGCGACCGGCTCTACCTGGGCCTAATCGAGATCCTGGGCGAGACCACGCTGGCCCTGATCGAATCCGACGCACTCGGCCTGGGTCCCGCGGAGGGCGGCGCTTGAGCCGGACCCCGGCGACCGCTACCCACCCGCGGCTGCGCCTGCTCGGAAAGGGCCGCAGCCGGGAGGGTCCGCAGTGATCGGAGGCCGATTCGGGCGCAGGCGCCGCACGGAAGACGGGCGCGGCGCTCCGATCGACGCGAGCTGGCTCGAACGCGCCGCCAGCGCGCTCGCGGCAGGCGAGGTGAGGAAGCTCGAGTGGGACGACGTCCCGCCCTCGTTCGCCTTGCTCGGCCTCGCGAGCGGCGAAGGCGAGCGCCGGACGCTCGTCGCGGTGAGCGCCCGGTCGGGCGGCGACGCGCTGTTCGCGGCGCTCGCGGCCGAGTTGCGCCCCGAAGCCGCCGGCGCGGAGGTCGTGGCGGCGGCGCCTCGCTTCGACGCGGCCAGTCGGCGCCGGCTCGGCGCGCTCCGCGGTCCGCTGCGCACGCTCGAGCTCGGAGGAGCCGAGGCCGTGCTGCCCGAGCTGCCGACGCCGCTGGTGCCCGAGGAGTGCCTCTCCGCGCCGCTCGCGTCGCCCGCCGATCGCAGCCTGTTCGCGCGCGCGATGGCGGGCCTCCGCGGCCTCGCCGCCAAGCACGGTGGCGCCACGCGGCCCGCCCGCGGCGGCCTCGAGCTCGTCATCCTGGCGCGGCCCGTGGCCTCGCTGCGCGCCGACCCGGCGCGCATCTCGCTCGACATCCTGGCGCCCGACCGCCTCACGCTCACGCTCGACGAGGCAGGGCTCGTCGAGGCGCTCGATCGGCTGGAGGGCGGGATCCGCCGCCGCCTCGCGGACCGCCACGTGCGGGACGGCGAGGATGGGCTGCGCGGCCGCTTCGTGACCCCGCTCGCCGAGGCCGCGGGTCTCCGCTTCGCGCTGCGCTGGCCGTTCGCGGGCCCGGCGCAGGACGTGGACGTGGTCGGCGTCGATGCCGAGGGCGGGCTCGTGCTCGGCTTCGTGCGCGAGCGCCTCGGCCTGTCCGAGCTCGGCGCCGTGCTCGACGCGGCGCTCGCCGCGGAGCCGCTGCTCCCGCTCGCGGTGCGCGACGCGCCGGGGCCGGTGCAGATCGCCGAGCGACCGCGCCTCGTGCTCGCAGCGCGGGAGATCGACGCCGCCGCAGAGACCGTGATCGGCCGGCTGACGCTGGCGACGCTGCGCCTCCGGACCGCCGGCGACACGCTCGTGGTGTACGCCGAGTCGGATCGGGCGCCGGTCCCCGAGCGGATCGGGCGCTTCGAGTTCACGCCTCCGCCGTTCGTGCGACCGCCTGAACCCGCGGCGGAGCGCACCCCGGAGCGCGAGCCGTCCCGGGTCGAGGGAGAGGGCGACCGCGAGCCGGGCCGAGGACGCCGCCGGCGCCGGCGCGGCCGGGGTCGCCGCGGCGGGCGCGAGGACGGGCCGTCGTACGGCGCCGCCGAGCCCCGCGACGACCGGGTCGAGGAAGGCGGCGAGCCCGCCGAGCGCGAGAGCTTCGACACGTTCTCGCTCGGCGCGGACGACGACGAGCCGGCGCCCGCCGCGAGCGCGGCGGATCTCGGCGACCGGGACGAGCGCGAGCCCGGCGCCACGGCCGAGGGCCCGGCCGCGCTCGAGTTCTCGATGTTCGAGCTCGGGGACGAGCCGGGCGCAGGAGACGCAGCACTCGGGCAAGCCCGGCGCGGCCGGCGGCGCGGGCGCGGGCGGCGACGCCGCCGCGGCCCGGGCGACGCCGGCGAGAGCGCCGACGAAGACGAGCCGCCCCGCTCGGAGCTGCGCCCCGAGCCGCCCGCCGCCGAGGCCGAGGCGCTCGACGACGACGTCGAAGCCGAGCTCGAGCTGTCGCCCGACGCGCCCGACCTCGAAGAGACCGCCGTCCCGGCGTACGAGGAGGAGGAGGAGGGCGAGCCCGAGAGCGAGCTCGACCGCCTGCGCATCGAGCGCGAGCAGCGGCGCCGCGCCGCGGCAGCACGCTGCGCGAGCTCTCCAGCGGCGACGGCGGCGGCGAGCCCGGGGCGCCGAGGCCGGGAGCCGCGAGCTGCCGCGCGGGCGCGCGGCGATCCTCGCGCACGCCGATCGCGACTCGATCGCGGCGGCGGTGCTGCTGGCGCGCGAGGTGCGCCAGCTCGAGGGCCTCTGGATCTATCCCGCAGTCCGAGCTGATGACGTTCTTCCGCGGCGTCGCGACCGACCTGCGCCGAGAGCACGCCGATCTACGTCGTCGGGCTTCGTGCCGCGGCCGTCGCGCGACGTGCTCCAGGCCGCGGCGCTCTACCGCGGGCGCCTCGTCTGGTTCGACCACCACGACTGGCCGCCCGAGGATCTCCTCGCGATGCGCGAGGCGCTCGGCGCCGGGCGTCGTCCACGTGACTGCCGGGCGCCGAGCAGCTCGCTGCCGGCGGTGGTGCGCGCTCTGCGGGCGGCGCAGCCGCTTCACCGACAAGCTCGTCGACCTCGTGAGCGGCTCGCTTCACCCAGCACGACTGGGAGCGCTGGGGCCGGCTCTGGTCGTGCGCGGCTCGGCGAGCTGGCAAGCAGCGCGGCGAGCACCGCGCGGACCTCGAGCTGCTGATCGAGGGCCGGCCCTCGGACCTCGCGCGCGAGGCGAGCGCGCCGCCGGTGCCGCCGCTCGCCCGAGGAGGCTGACCTGGGTCGCGAGCCGCGACTTCCGGCTCGTCCACTTCGGCGGGCTACGGGATGGCGGTGGTCGAGGTGCCCGCGGAGCTCGATCTCGCCCTGCCAGCGGCGCGTCCCGCGAGCGCTTCGGCGCGGCCGCTCTCGCTCGGTGCGGAGCTCGGGCTCAGGAGGCGATGCGTGCTCGGCGCCGACGAGGCGACCACGCGGCGCGCGCTCGACGTCGGAGCGATGGTCGAGCACCTCGCCGAGAAGCTCGACTGGGTGGAGGCGCTGTCCGACGACGACCACGTCGCCCGCTTCCGCATCCGCGACCTCGAGCGCCGGCCGGAGCGTCTCGACGAAGCTGGTCGCCGAGATCGGCATGAGCCGCGCGCTGCTCGAGGGCTGAGCCCGCGGCTCGCCTTGCCCCGCCCGTCCGAGAGCCGACTGCCTTGCAAGCCAACCTCGTCGAGATCTTCTCCTCCGTCCAGGGCGAAGGCCCCGAGCTGGGCGCGAGACCCTGTTCGTGCGCTTCGGGAGTGCGACCTGCGCTGCCGCTGGTGCGACTCGCCGCACATCTGGCAGCGCGCGAGCGTTGCCGGCTCGAGCTGCGCCGCGGCGCGCGGCGTTTCGCGAGGTGCGCGAACCCGGTGCCGCTCGAGACGCTCGTCGATGCCTGCGCGCGCGCTCGAGGCTCGCGCGCCACCGCTTCGCTGAGCCTCACCGGCGGCGAGCCGCTGCTCCAGCCCGAGGCCGCAGCGAGGCGGCGTTGCGCGCGCTGCGCGCCCGCGGGCCTCGCGATCTACCTCGAGACGCACGGGCTCGCGCGCCGGCGCCCTCGCGCGCGTCGTCGCCCCACGTCGACGTGGTCTCGATGGACTGGAAGCTCGCGAGCGACGTGCGCCGCGCGAGCGACCCGAAGCGGGGACCGGCGGCCCTGCCGTTCCACGGCGAGCACGAGGCCTTCCTCGCGGTGGCGCGGGGTCGCGCCGCGCGTGGTCGTGAAGATCGTGATCACGCCGGCGAGCGAGGACGCCGAGATCGACGAGGCGCGTCGGGCGCGTCGCCCGCACGGCGCCCGAGGCGACCCTCGTGCTCCAGCCCGTCACGCCCTTCGCGCCCCGTGCGCGAGCGGCCGAGCGCCGCGCGCATGCTGGCGCTCGAGCGCGCGCGCCGAGCGGCAGCTTCGCGACGTGCGCGTGATCCCGCAGACGCACCCGCTCTACGGCGTCCTCTGAGCGATGGCGTCGGCGGCGGCGCCGAGATCCGCCGCCTCCGCGTAGCGCGGCGGGTGCGCCTCACCGAGCGGGCCGCCCGGCGGCGGACGCAGCCGCACGGCTCCGCACCCCGCGCGCGCCGCCAGCTCGACGTCCACCGCGCCGTCGCCGATCACCCAGCTCGCAGCGAGGTCGGCGCCGAGCGCGTCGCGCGCGCGCCAGGAGCAGCCCGGGCGCCGGCTTGCGGCACGCGCAGCCCTCGTCGGGCCGGTGGGGGCAGTGGAAGGTGCGCTCGATGCGGACGCCCGCGCGGGCGAGGTCCGCCGAAGAGCCGCGCCTCGAAGCGCTCGATATGCGGCCTCGTCGAAGAGCCGCGGCCGATCCCGCTCTGGTTGGTGACGATCGCGAGGCCGAAGCCGCGCGCCGCGAGCCGGCGCAGCGCGCAGGCACGCGCCGGGCAGCAGCGCGTAGTCCTCGACGCGATGCACGTAGCCGGTGTCGCGCACGAGCGTGCCGTCGCGATCGAGGAACACGAAGCGGCTCACCCGCGCAGGCTATCACGCAGCGCGCGGAGCGTCGGCTGCCCGCCGCGGCGGCGGGCGCGCCGCCGAAGCGCTCGGCGAGATAGAGCTCGGTGAGGCGCTCGAAGGCGACTGCAGCGGGCGGGCGGGAGCGTCTCGGCGGCGCGCGCGGCGAAGCCGCGCGCGGTCTCGCCTCGCCGCGCCGTGGCCGCGTGCGCGAGAGCAGCTGGAGCGCACGCCGGTAGTAGGCGACGGGCAGCCGCGCCCGCGTCTTCGCCGCGCGCGGCGCCGCAGCTCCGCAGCGAGCGCGCTGCCGATCGCGATCACCGCGCAGCGCGGCCCCAGAGCGGCGCGTCGGGAGCAGGAGCGAGCGGGGTCTTCCTCCGTCGGGCTCCGGCCGGGCGGCTCCGCGTTCCGCCAGCGATGCCACGCGAGCCAGACCGAGCGCACCGCGCGGCGCCTGGTGGCCGCGGTCGAAGTCGACCACGTTGCGGAACCACCAGAACTCGAGCGCGCTCGCGAGCTCGCTCCAGCGCGTCGCCGCCGAGCAGCGCTTCGGCGCCGGCGAGGCGGAGGTCGGGCGGCGTCGGGTCGTAGCGCACCCAGCCGGCTTCTGGTATGGCACCTCGACCCAGGTGTGCGCGTCGGACTGGCGACCTCGATGAAGTCGGCCGAGCGCGTTCGCTGTGTCCGCCGGCGAAGCCGTTCACGAGGCGCGCCGGCAGGCCGACGCTGCGCGAGCAGCAGCGACCATCGCGCGGGCGAAGTACTCGCAGTGGCCCTCGGTGCGCTCGAGCAGGAAGCGCTTCGACGGGCGAGTCGGGCGCGCCGAAGTCGGGCGGCGAATCGTCGTGTAGCGGCCGTGCTGGCGCAGCTAGCGCTCGACGGCGCGCACGCGGGCGGCGTCGTTCGGCTGGCCGGCGACGATCTCGCGCGCGAGCGCCGCGACGCGGGGATCGAGGGGCGGCAGCTGGAGGTAGCGGGCGTCGCGGCTCGGCGCCTCGACCCGGTCTTCGCGCCAGCTCGTGCTCCGGCGGCTCGGACAGCTCCGACACCACGTGGTAGAGCACGCGCTTGCCCGCCGCGGCCGGCGCGTAGAGGGCGCCGATTCGCGTCGCGCTCGAGCCGGCCGACCGCGCCGCGAAAGGCGGCCGGCAGGCCGGGCGTGAAGAGCACGCCCGAGGCGAGCTCCTCGCGCGCGATCTGCTGCACGGCGCGGCTGCCGCGCCGGCGCGGCCCACCGAGATCGACGCCGATCTCGACGTCGCCCTGCACGGGCGTGCGCAGCGATCGGCGTCACCGACCAGCTGCGGCCGTCGAAGCGGTCGAAGGCGAGCCCGCGCCAGTAGCGCTCGCTCGCCGGCGCGACGGGGCCTTCGAGCGTGGTCACGCGCATCACGCGCGTCGGGTCCATGCGGATGCGCCCGATGTCGCCGAGCTCGACGCGATCCGAGAAGCCCGAGGTGGCCACCGCCACGCCGAAGCCTTTGTCGAAGATTGCCCCCGAGCGCACGCGGGGCAGCAGCGGGAAACAGCGACAGCGACAGCAGCACCGAGCAGAGGCTCGCGATCAGGGTGGTGCGCTCGAGGCCCCGCGAGAGCGCGCGTCGCGCCGCCTCGGGCTCGCCCGCCTCGAGCGCCTCCGCGCGCAGCGTGTGCACGACGAGCGTCCAAACCGCGGCGACGGTGAACGCGATCAAGAGCGGCGGGAAGAGCACGCTGTCCGTGAGGTTCGCGGCCAGCGTCACCTGGAAGACAGCGAGCGCGACGAGCAGGAACTCGGTGCGCCGCGGTCGCGCGTCGACCAGCTGGAGGCCCTGCGTCAGCACCGCGAAGTGTGCGAGCGCGACGATCAGCGTGTCGCCGAGCACCGTCGATGAGGGCGGCCGCGGCGATACGCAGCCGGCGAGGGCGAGCGTTCAGCAGCCAACGGTTCCGCTGCCAGCGCCGCAGGACGCGCGCCGCGGCGGGTGGCCCAGGCCGAGCGCGAGCACGGCGATCGCGAGCGCCGCAGGGCGGATCTGCCCGGTGATCGCGAGCGTCGCGGAGGCGAGCCCCACCATGGCCAGCGCGGAGCGCGGCCGCGGAGAAGTCGACGGCGACGCGGAACTCGAGCCGGCTCACGCGGCGTCCCCCGCGGCCGGCCGGCGCCTCCGGCGCGACGAGCGCGAGGTGCGCGAGGAGACGGCGCCGATGCGCCGCGCCGTCGCCGTGGCGGGAAGGCGATCGCAGTCGGTGTGGAGCGCCACGCGCAGGCCGCTGCGCAGATGCTCGGCGACGTCCGAGGCGGCGCGCCGCACCGCCTCCTCGAAGGCGACGCCCGGCGCGCAGCCCGCGGTGCGGAGCCGCACCATGTGCTCACCCGTGCGTCTCCTCGCTCCTGCTCGCGGACGAGCAGCGCGCCGCGGCGCAGCGAGGCGCGCCAGTGCACGCGCCGGTGGGCGTCGCCGGGCGCGTAGCCGCGCAGGCCGGCCGACTCCGGGCTCTGGCCCGACGGGCCGGCCCGCCATTCGCCGCGCCGCAGCGCGCCGAGGCGGGGCGCGGCGACGCGCACCGGGTCGAGGGCGAGGGAAGACGAGCGCGCCACGCGGCGCCTCGATCCAGAGCGCCTTCGAGAACAGGCCGAAGGGGAAGCGCGTGGCGACGCGGAAGCCCACGAACTCGAGCGGGCCCCGCTTCGAGGGCGTGAAGCGATAGCTCCGCATCTCGGCGGCGTGCGGCGCGACGCGCAGCGCGAACGCACGGCCGGCGGGCCGCGTCGGTGGTGCCGACGTCGGATCACGTCCTCGACGACCACCGCGAAGGCCGGCACGCGGCTCTGCTGGTTCGTCGACCTCGACGCCGACGATCGCCTCCTGCTCGGCCACCAGCTCGGGCGGCAGCACGCGCCGCACCTCGATGCCGCGCAACGCCGACTCGGACATCACACCCGAGAGCACGAGGAACGACAGCAGCAGCGACAGCACCATGTACAGAGGTTGTTGCCGGTGTTGAGCGCGGCGAAGCCGACGCCGAGCGTGAGCGCGAAGAAGACCCAGCCCGCGCGCGTCGGGCGCAGCGTGCGCGGCGGGCGCAGCCAGCGCCGCACGCGCCGCGCGAGCACGCTCTCGGCGGACGGCCGCCGGCGACGGCGAGCCCGGTCGCCCGGCTCTAGAGCGGAACGGGGACGCGGTCCAGGATCTCGCGCAGGAGCCACTGCGCCTCCTCTCCGCCGCGGTCGGCGCCGGAGCGTGGATCCACCGTGATGCGATGCGCGAGCACGTCGACCGCGAGCTCGCGCACGTCCTCGGGGATGGCGTAGTCGCGTTCGTCGAGCAGCGCGTGCGCCTGCGCGGCGCGGCGCAGCGCGAGGGCCGCGCGGGTGGAGACGCCCGACGTGGATCGCTTCGTGCTCGCGGCTCTCGCGCACGATCGCGAGCAGGTAGCCGATCAGCGCATCGTCGAACTTCACCTGCCGCGCGCTCGCGCGGAGCGCGCAGCACGTCGTGCGGCGTGAGCACGGCGGGCAGCTCGGGCAGCGTGATTCGTGCCCGGGTCGTCGCGCAGCACGGAGGCTTCGTCCTCCGGTGCGGGGTAGCCGATCGAGAGGCGCATCTGGAAGCGGTCGAGCTGCGACTCGGGCAGCGGGTTCGTGCCGTGGTGCTCGAGCGGGTTCTGCGTCGCCACGACGAAGAACGGCTCGGGCAGTGGGTGCGTCTTGCCGTCCACCGTGACCGCCGCCTCCGCCATCGCCTCGAGCAGCGCGGACTGCGTCTTCGGGCTGGCGCGGTTGATCTCGTCGGCGAGCACCACGTGCGCGAACAGCGGGCCGGGCTGGAAGACGAAGCGTGCCGGTCGGGCGGCCGTGCGAAGTCTCCGGCATCGCCGAGCCCATCACGTCGCTCGGGAGCAGGTCGCTGGTGAACTGGATGCGGCGGAACGAGCCGTCCACGCTGCGGGCGAGGGCGCGCGGCCAGCGTCGTCTTGCCCACGCCCGGCACGTCCTCGAGCAGCAGGTGCCCGCCGCTGATCAACGTCTCGACCGCGCGCTGCACCACGGAGGGCTTGCCGCGCAGCGCCCGCTCGACGTTCGTGCGCAGCTTCGCCGCCAACGCGGCGGCGGCCCTGGGGTCCAGCATCGGAAGCTCCGGCTCCGCCCGCGCCCTCACGCTCCGAATCTCCTTCCGTCCCAAGCCGCTAACTTCGGCAGGTGCCGCGCGCGACTGGAGATGCGTCGTCGCTGGCCGCGCGCCACGAGCGCATCTCGGTGCAGGGCGGAAGCCCCGAGCTGCTCGAGCGCGCGGCGGCGGAAGCCTTCGAGGCGGGCGCGCTCGGCATCGAGGAGCGGGACGGCCCGCCGCCTTCGCTCTGGATCTACGTGCGCGCCGGCGATGCGGGTCGGGTGCGGGCCGCGTTGCTGCCGCTCCCCGCGCTCGTACTCGGCCCCGCGGAGCCGATCGCGGAGCGCGCCTGGTCCGAAGCCTGGAAGGAAGGGCTCGAGGCGATCGTGATCTCGCCGCGCCTGCTCGTGCGGCCGTCGTTCCGTGCGGCGCCGGCCGGCTTCGCGGGCCGCGAGCTGGTGATCGAGCCGGGCCAGGCCTTCGGCACGGGTGGGCACGCCTCGACGCGTCTCGCGCTCGAGGTGATCGCGGCGCTGCCGGCGGAGGCGCTGCGCGGCGCGCGCGTGCTCGACGTCGGCTGCGGCTCGGGCGTGCTGGCCCTCGCGGCGCTCGCGCTCGGCGCAGAGCACGCGCTCGGCTGCGACCTCGATCCGCTCGCGACGGCGGCGGCGCGCGAGGCGGCGGACGCAAACGGCTTCGGCTCGCGCCTCGCGCTCGTGACGGGGTCTCTCGATGCGCTCGGCGCGCGCGCGGAAGGCGGCTTCGCGCTGGTGCTGGCGAACCTGCTGCGGCGCGAGCTCGAGCCGCTGCTGCCGGCGCTCGTGCGCGCGCTCCGGCCCGGCGGGCGCGCCGTGCTGTCGGGTCTGCTCGCGAGCGAGCGCGAGGACGTCGCGCGGGCGCTCGCGGCGCTCGGCCTCGAGGTCTCTGCAGCGCGGGAAGCGAGCGACGCGACGGGCGACGCCTGGGTGGCGCTGCTCGCGCGCGCCACGAGCTGAGAGACCACTCTAGAGAGCAGCTTCGAGACGGCTGGATTCGCTCCGGATTCTGTGCCGCCAGTCCTCCAGCAGCTCGGCCAGGGCCGCGTCGAGCGAGCGGCGCGGGGTCCAGCCGGTCGCGCGCGTGAGCTTCCCGGCAGATCCCACGCTGGCATCGGGCGGACGCAAGCGGGCGGGATCGACCACCAGTGCAGGGGCGAGCCGGGTGTGCGCGAGCAGGCGCTCGAGGAGCGCACGGATCGTGACGCCGCGCCCGCTCGCGACGTTGTAGGCGCCGGGCGGGGAGTCTCCCGCGAGCAGCGCGAGGTAGGCATCCACCACGTCCTCGACGTGCAGGAAGTCACGCAGCGAGTCGAGCGCGCCCACCTCGAGGCGCGCGGGCCGACGGCCGGCTTCGATCTCCGCGAGCTGCCGCGCGAAGCTCGATTCGACGAAGCGCTCGGGCCGCCCCGCGCCGGTGTGATTCCACGACCGCGCGCGCCACACCGCGAGGCCGCGCGCTGCCCATGCAGCGCCGAGGAGATCCGCGGCGGCCTTCGTGCGGGCGTAGGCGTTCGCGGGGCGGAGCGGCGAGGACTCGACGAAGGGTGGGGCGCCGGCCGGGGCCGAGCCGTACACCGTCGAGGACGAGACCAACAGCACGCGCGCACGCGGTGCGTGCTCGGCCACGGCCGCGAGCACGTGGCGTGTGCCCAGGTAGTTCACGCGAAACGCGCGGCCGCTCTCGGACTCGGCCTCCGGCACGAAGGTGACGGCGGCCAGGTGCGCGACCGCATCGGGTTGCGCTTCGGCGAGCGCGGCGCGCACGCGTGCGGCGTCGCACACGTCCAGGTCTTCGCGGTCGGACGCGAGCACCTCGTCGCCGCGCGCGCGCAGGCGCGCGACGAGCACGCGCCCGACGAAGCCCTCGGCCCCGGTGACGAAGACCCGCAAACTCGTTCCTCCGCTCGCCTGCGGCTCGCTGCGCGCGCCGCGGAGCCGGCGCTTGCATCGTTCCTTCGCTCGCTCCGCTCGCTGCGCGCGCCGCAGACGCGGCGCTTGCTCACGCTTCGGGCAGGTCCACGCTCGGCCGGAGCTTCCAGGCCGGCTCGCGCTTCTCGAGGAACGAGACCACGCCTTCGCGCGCGTCCGGCTGGCGGCTGGTCCACGCGAAGAGCGGCGCCTCGCGCTCCATCGTCTCCTGCACGCCGAGGCCGAGCCCCTGCCAGAGCAGGCGCTTGCTCAGCGCCACCGAGACGGGTGCGGCCAGGCGGAACTCGCGCGCGTGCGCAAGCGCGGCGGGCAGCACCTCGCTCGCCGGCAGCGCGCGCGAGGCGAGCCCCAGCTCCGCCGCCTCGCGGCCGAGGAAGATGCGGCCGGTCAGCAGCAGGTCGGCCGCCCGCGAGAGCCCGACCACCCGGGGCACGATGGCGTGCGCGCCCAGCTCCGGGATCACGCCGCGCCGCACGAAGGCGAACTGGAGCTTCGCGTCTTCGGCCACGTAGCGGAGATCGCAGGTCATCGGAAACGAGATCCCCACGCCGATCGCGTGGCCGTTGATGGCCGCGATCACCGGCTTCGTCATGTGGAACGGCCAGAAGCGCTGCGGGTAGTCGCGCGGCGGCGGCTTCTGCGCGCGCGGCTCGGGACTCGTCCCGAACGTGTCGCCTCCGCCCGACAGGTCCGCGCCCGCGCAGAAGGCGCGCCCGGCGCCGATGATCACCACGGCGCGCACGGCGTCGTCGGCCTCGCAAGCCCGCAGCGCCAGCTCGACCTCCTCCGCCATGCGCCCGTTCCAGGCGTTCATCGCCTCGGGGCGGTTCAGGGTAAGCGTCGCGACGCCCTCGGCATCGCTCTCGAGGCGGATGGTCTGGTAGGACGTGCTCACGGGGGGACCTCCGGCCCGATGGTGCCGGGTGGCGCCGCGCTTGACGAGAGTGCCCCCCACCGTTGAAATGCGGCGTCATGATCCTCGGCATCGCGGGCCTCTACGCCTCGGGCAAGGGCGAGGCAGTCGATTTCCTGGTCGCGCGCAGCTTCGCCGCCTTCTCACTCTCGGACGTGATCCGCGCCGAGCTGGCCCGCCGCGGCGAGAGCGAGAGCCGCGAGCGCATGATCGAGGTGGGCAACGCCTTGCGCAGCGCCGAGGGCCCGGGCGCGCTCGCGAAGCGCCTGCTCCCGCGTCTCCAGCGCGACCGCAACAGCGTGATCGACTCGATCCGCCACCCGGGCGAGGTGGAGGTGCTGCGCGGCGCCACGCAGCGCTTCCGGCTGATCTGGATCGACGCCGCGGAGCCGACCCGGCTCGAGCGCATCCGCTCGCGCGGCCGCCCGGGCGATCCCACGACGCTGGCGGAGCTGCGGCGGCTCGAGGGGCGCGAGCTCGGCAGCGACGACCCGGCGGCGCAGCAGCTGCTCGCGGTGCGCGCGCTGGCCGACGACGTGATCGTGAACGACGGCGCGCTCGCCGAGCTGCACGAGCAGCTCCACCGTCTTCTACGCAGCAACCTCTCGTTCGAGCGGCCGGACTGGGACGAGTACTTCATGAACATCGCGCGGGTGGTGGCGGCGCGGAGCAACTGCGTGAAGCGGAAGGTGGCGGCCGTGATCACGGTCGACCGGCGGATCATCGCGACCGGCTACAACGGCACGCCGCGCGGCGTCACCAACTGCAACGAGGGCGGCTGCCCGCGCTGCAACAGCTTCGCGCCGGGCGGCGCCGACCTCGGCGAGTGCCTGTGCTCCCACGCCGAGGAGAATGCGATCACGCAGAGCGCCTACCACGGCGTCTCGGTGCGGGGCGGCACGGTGTACACGACGTTCTGTCCATGCCTGATGTGCACCAAGATGATCATCAACGCGGGCCTCTCCGAGGTCGTCTACAGCGCGGAATACCCGCTCGGTGACGTCTCGCTGCGCCTGCTGCGCGAGGCGGGCGTGAAGGTGCGGCAGCTGGCCGCGCCCGCCTCGGTTGACCCCCACGCCGGGCTCCGATAGAAACGGCGCGCCGCAGCTCGGGAGTTCGCGTGCGTCTCCGCTCCGCGTCGTTGCTGTTCGTTCTGGGCCTCGCGATCGGCCCTCTGCCCCGCGCGGCGCGCGGCGAGGAGCGGCACACGGTCGCGATCCTGCCCGTCGTGGTGCACGCGCGCGACGACCAGGCCTACCTGCGCGAAGGGCTCGCCGACATGCTGGCCTCCCGGCTCGGCCAGCAGCCCGGCATCGGCGTGGTGCGAGTGAACGATCCGGCGAAGGCCACGCTCGACCCGGCGGTCGCGCGCGCGGCAGGCCAGGCGCTCGGGGCGCAGTGGGTGCTGTTCGGCTCCTTCACCCGCTTCGGGGAGGGCGCGAGCCTCGACGTCCAGTGCCTGTCCGTGGCGGCACCCGGAGATCCGGGGCCGCGTTCCATCTTCGTGCAGTCGGGGCAGATCGCTGACCTGATCCCCCAGCTCGACGGCGTCGCGGAGCGCGTCGCGGCGCACGTGCTCGGACGCGAAGCCGACGTGGCGCGGGCACCCGGCGGCAGCGTGGGACGCAGCGAATTGGAGGAGCTGCGCCGGCGGATCGATGCACTCGAGCGGCGCGGTACGACAGCTCCCGCTCCGACGGCGCCTCCGGGCGCCGCAGCCCCCTAGTGCGAGAGCTCCGACGTCATCGAGCGCTCGCGTCCTTCCGCATCTTCCGCGTCGAGTAGCGCGAGGATGCGCGGCGACGCGCTCGGGTCGTCGCGCAGCGCTGGACGGAGCGCGAGCGCCTCGCGCAAGGAACGAACCGCGCTGGCGCGTTCATCGAGCCCGGCGAGTGCCAGACCCTCGAGCCACTTGGCGCGTGCGCGCCGATCGACGCTCGCTGGGTGGTCCGCCCGGACGGCAAGGAGCTCGCTCGCGTTGCGGGTCAGCGCGACCACGGCCCGGAAGTCAGCCGCGTCGTAGCGGCTGCTCGCACGCGCGAGAAGATCGTCGACGCGGGCGAGCTGCTCCGCCGGGAGGCCGGGCGCGACCGCTGGGGCGGACCGCGGCGCAGGCGGCCCGGCGCCCATGGCGGCAACCGCTCGCGGGGCAGGCGGAGTACGTGGCAGGGCGACCGGCCGCTGGACGACTGCGCGCGCCACGACCGGCGGCGGGGGACACCCGGTGCGCGCGCCGGCCGGGATGCGCAGCCGCTCCCCGGCGAGGATGCGATCGGGCTCGGCGATGCCGTTCGCTCGTGCGAGCTCGTTCGCGGAGAGCCCGTACCAAGCGGCCACGCCGCCGAGGGTCTGGCCAGGGCGGATGTGATGCTGCAGCGGAGCCTGCGGCGGCACCGAGACGCTCCCACTCGGCAGCTGTTGCTCGGGTTGCTGGCGGAGCTGGTTCGCTGCGAGGAGCGCGTCGACGGAGACCCCGAGCCGGCCTGCCGCCTGGCAGGCGTCCTCGCCGGGCACCACCGGGACCACGGGGACCCCGGGGACCGCGCGGCCCACCGGCGCCGACTCGAGCGCAGACCCCTTCCCGTTGGCGCCGGCGCAGGCGCTCGCGAGCGCGGCGACCCACAAGAAGAGGAGCGGGCGAGGGGGCGATGCGAAGCCCATTGCTCCGTCATAGCGCAAGAAGCGTACCGAGGCCGAAGGTGCGTGCGCGTCGTGGGTCGGTCCCTTAGCTTCGAGCCATGGCTCCGGCCGGCCAGCCCCTGGCGGACGTTGCCGACGCGCGTTCGTACCTACCGAGGCCCGCGAGCGAGGAGGTTCTCGCGGCGCTCGCCGCCTGGCTCGACGGCGAGGTCGCTACCGCGGTCGTCGCGGGGGCCCCCGGGGTCGGCACCACGCTGCTGTTGCGTGTCCTCGAGCAGCGCGAGCGAGCGCGGCGCCGGCGCGTGTTGTTCGCGCCGATCCTTCACGTGGAGCCTGAGGCCCTTCAGCCTCTCGAACACTGGCTCGCGCACGACACGACGTCCGCCGCGCCCGACGCTTGGCTCGCGGGAGAGCCGGGTCCGCCACCGCTTCTTCTCTTGGACGATGCGCATGCAGCGACGCCCGCGACCCTCGAGGCCCTCGCACACCTGCGCCGGACGCGCGCGCCGGAGCTTCGCATCTGTCTCGGCGGCTGCGCGGGCCCCGCGCTCACGAGCGCAGCGCAAGCGGTGGGCGGCGCGGGCGTGCTGACGCTCGCCTTGCCGGAATGGTCGGCGGAGGAACTCCGGCGCCTCGCGGAAGCCCTCTGTGCACATCCCGCGCTCGATGCGGGGGCGCGCCAACGTCTCGCAGGAGTGGATCTCGCCGCGCTGGCAGCGGCTGCCGAGGGAAGCCCACGACGCTTGAGAAACGCGTTGATGGAGCGCAGCGCTCGTGCGCCGGCCGAACGGCCGGTGTTCGCGCTGCCGCCGCCCGTCGTCCCGCCGATCACCCCGCCGATCCGCGCTCCGATCTCGCCCCCGCAGCGGCTGCAGCCGCCTCCGCACCGGCGTCGCTTTCCCTGGATCCCTGCGGCGATGCTCGGCCTCGGCTTCTCGATCGGCCTGATCGGCGGCTGGCAAGGCTGGCAAGTCTGGGATTCGGATTCGGGCACCACACCGGAGGCCGGTGAGCTCGCGGCCGTGTCCGGCGCTGGCGGAGTCGTGGGCCCGCACGGTCCGGCTGGCCCTGAGGGCGCCGTCGGCCCGCCGGGTCCCGCAGGTCCGGCGGGTCCCGCCGGCCCGCCGGGTCCCGCAGGCCCGCCAGGTCCCACAGGTCCGGCGGGTCCCGCAGGCCCGGTGGGTGCCGATGGTGCCGTCGGCCCGCAAGGTCTTGCTGGTGCAGACGGAGCCGTGGGCCCGCAGGGTCCTGCCGGCCCTGAGGGCGCGGTCGGCCCGCCGGGTCCCGCAGGTCCGGCCGGTCTCGCAGGGCCGGTGGGTGCCGATGGTGCGGTCGGCCCGCAAGGTCTCGCTGGTGCAGACGGAGCCGTGGGTCCACCCGGCCCGGCCGGCCCGGCCGGCGCAGTGGGCCCGTCGGGTCCCGCAGGTCTGGCCGGTCCCGCGGGCCCGGTGGGTGCCGATGGTGCGGTCGGCCCGCGAGGTCTTGCGGGTACGGAGGGAGCCGTGGGTCTACCGGGTCCGGCCGGCGCAGTCGGCCCGCCGGGTCCCGCAGGCCCGCCAGGCCCGGCCGGTGCCGCGCCGCCGGTCGCCGTCCTAGCCGAGGCGGTGTCCGGTCACGACGTGCAGGTGAACGCACAGCCCTGGGCCCGGATCCGCATCGACGGCCAGTCCGTCGGCGTGACTCCCCTCATCCGCCGCAACCTCCCGAGCGGAGAGCACGAGTTCGAGGCCACCTTCCCGGACGGCCGCAAGCTTCGACGGAAGGTGAAGATCGGCCCCGATTCCCGCTTCGTGTCCTTTCCCTGAGCCCGAGTGCAAGCCAGGTCGCGAGAGCGCGGCCAGATCTACAAAGCTCCGCGCTTTCGAGTCGCCGGGCTCGTCACCTTCGCTACGTTCGCCGCCTTCCGGCCGCCCGGGCTGGAGCGAGGCGGCGTAGCTCAGCTGGTTAGAGCGTGGGTTTCATAAGCCTAAGGTCGCTGGTTCGAGTCCAGCCGCCGCCACCATCGCCCCCTTCCTTTCATCCGCGCCCTGGAGAGTGCTGGCGTGATTCCCTTCATCGACTTGCGACCGCAGAACGACGTGCTCCGCAGCGAGCTCGAGGCCGCGCTCGGGCGCGTCCTCGACTCCGGCGCGTACACCCTCGGCCCCGAGGTGGCCGCCTTCGAAGAGGAGTTCGCGGCCTGGTGCGGAGTGCCGCACGCCGTCGCGATGAACTCGGGCACGACGGCGCTCCACCTGGCGTTGCTCGCCGCGGGCGTCGGGCCCGGCGACGACGTGATCACCTCGCCTTTCACGTTCATCGCCACCGCCTGCGCGATCCGCTACGTCGGCGCGAATCCCGTCTTCGCCGACATCGACTTCGCCACGCGCAATCTCGACCCGGAGGCGGCCGCGAAGGCGCTCACGCCGCGCACGCGCGCGATCCTGCCGGTCCATCTGTACGGGCAGACGGCGGACATGGATCCGCTCCGCGCGCTGGCCGAACGCAACGGGCTCGCGCTGATCGAGGACGCCGCGCAGGCGCACGGCGCGAGCTATCACGGCGCGCCGGCCGGCGGCCTCGGCGCGCTCGGCTGCTTCAGCTTCTACCCGACCAAGAACCTCGGCGCGCTCGGCGAGGGCGGCCTCGTCACCACGCGCGACGCGAAGCTCGCGGACGCGCTGCGACTGCTGCGCGACTGGGGCGCGCGCGAGAAGTACCAGCACGAGATCGTGGCCTACAACGCGCGCATGGACGCCTTCCAGGGCGCCGTGCTGCGCGTGAAGCTGCGGCGCCTCACGGCGTGGAACGAGGAGCGGCGCGCGATCGCGGCGCGCTATGCGGAGCTGCTCCCGGGGATCGGCCTCGAGCCGCCGCTCGAAGCGCCGGGCCGCCGGCACGTCTGGCACGTGTACACCGTGCGCGTGCCCGAGCGCGAGCGCGTGGCGGCCGTGCTGCGCGAGCAGGGCGTCGGCACCGCCGTGGTCTATCCGCGGCCGCTGCACCTCCAGCCGGCGTTCGCGGATCTCGGCCTCGGCGCGGGCAGCTTCCCGGTGGCCGAGCGCGCCGCGCGCGAGCTGCTCGGGCTGCCGATGTATCCCGGCTTGCCGAAGGACGGCCCGGAGCGCGTGGTCGCGGCCCTCGGCAAGGCGCTCGGGCGCTGAGCGCGCTCAGCCGAGCCGGTGCTTCTGCACCTTGCCGCTCGCGGTGCGCGGCAGCTCGCGGAGCGCCACGAAGCGCTGCGGCACCTTGAACGCCGCGAGCCGCTCGCGCCCGAAGCGGGTGAGCTCCGCCGCGTCGAGCGCGGCGCCCGGGCGGAGCACGAGATAGGCGCAGCCGACCTCGCCCCAGCGCGGGTCCGGCACGCCCACCACCGCCACCTCGCGCACGGCGGGATGCGACTCGTACACCGCCTCGACCTGGCGCGGGTACACGTTCTCGCCGCCCGAGATGAACAGCTCCTTCGAGCGGCCGTCGAGCGTCACGAAGCCCTCGGCGTCGAAGCGGCCGAGGTCGCCGGTGAGGAGCCAGCCCTCGCGGATCGTCTCGGCGGTGGCGTCGGGCCGCTCCCAGTAGCCGGTCATCGTGATCGGGCCGCGCACCACGATCTCGCCGCTCTCGCCGACGGCGCAGTCCTCCCACCCGCTCGGGGGCCGCGCGAGGCTGTCGCGGCGGACGATGCGGAGCTCGGCGTGCGGCACCGGGCGGCCCACGCTGCCCGCCTTGCGCACCGCGTCGGCGGCGTCGAGACAGCAGAGGATCGAGGTCTCGGTCTGCCCGAAGCCCTGCTTCAGCGCGAGGCCGCGCTCGGCGAAGGCGTGGATCACATCGACCGGGATCGCCGCGCCGGCCGTGAAGAGGAAGCGGACGCTC
The DNA here is from genome assembly GCA_963716895.1 of uncultured delta proteobacterium. Taxonomy (GTDB): domain Bacteria; phylum Myxococcota_A; class UBA9160; order UBA9160; family UBA6930; genus JBFIYM01. Next base: position 259,494 of record CAVQUJ010000004.1, on the reverse strand, counting down.
GCCACGTCCGGCCGCTCGCGATCGAAGGCCTCGAGCAGCGGCGGGAACATGGTGGGCACGCCGCCCAGGAACGTGATGCGGTGTTCGGCGACGGTGCGCCACACCGCGCTCGCGTCGAAGCGCGGCTGGAGCACCACCTCGCCCCCGGCCCACAGCGTCGGCAGCGACAGGATCGAGAGCCCGAAGGAATGGAACAGCGGCACGACCGTGAGGACGCGGTCGCGCTCCGTGAGCCCGAAGAACGCGCCCGCGTTCCTGCAGTTGTAGAGCGCCTTCCGGTGCGGGAGCAGCGCGCCCTTGGGCACGCCGGTGGTGCCCGACGTGTACATCAGGATCATCGGGTCCTCGGGCGAGACCGGCGTCGGCTCGCGCCGTGGCGCGGCGGCGGCGAGCGCGGCCTCGAACGCGTCCGGCGCGCCGCCCACGGCGAGGCGCTCGGGAGGCGGGCGCACGGCGCTGGCGCATGCGGCGGCGGCGAGGGGCTCGAAGGCGGCCTCGTGGAGCAGCGCGACGGGCCGGCAGTCGTCGAGCTGCTCCGCGAGCTCCGGCGCGGCGAGCCGCGTGTTGAGGGGCACCGCGATCGCGCCGAGCCGCGCCGCAGCGAACACCGCTTCGAGCGTCGCGGTGCGATTGCCGAGCAGCAGCGCCACGCGCTCCCCGCGCGCGAGCCCGAGCGCCGCGAGCGCGCCCGCCGCGCGCGCGCAGCGCTCCTCGAGCGCCGCGTAGTCGAGCGCGCGCTCGGCGTCGCGCAGGGCGGGGCGCTCGCCCCGGCGCGCCGCGTGCTCCACGAGCCAGCTGGCGACGTTGTCTGCTGCGGACCCCATGCGGTCGGGGTGCCTAGCAAACTTCGGACGCCGCGACCGGCAGCGAGGGAGGGCGTCAGCGGATGCGGGCGGCGTGAACTGCGATACGGACCTGTATCCTCGCGCGGATCTGGAGGATGCGCGATGAACCTGCTCGGCCAGCCGGCCTACGTCGGCCGCCACTGCGGCAGCCACGAGTACGACATCTCGCGCGAGGTCGTGGACTTCTACGCCGACGCGCTCGACGATCACTCGCCGCTCTACGCGGAGCTCGCGCCGCCGCTGCTCCACCACTCCGAGTGCTACAAGGTGCTCGGCGAGTGGTACCTGAAGAACCTGTTCGGGAACCTGCACGCCCGCCAGGACTGGGAGCTGTTCGCGCCGATCGCGGTCGGCTCGCGCGTGCGCACACGTTCCACGATCGTCGATCGCTACTCGAAGCGCGGCCGCGACTACGTCGTGAACGAGACGGACCTGATGGACGCCGCGGACGGTCGCCTGCTCGTGCGCGGCCGCACGCATCAGTCGTTCCTGCCGCCGAAGCAGACGGGCGCGGGCAGGCGGCTTCGTCGTGGACCAGGCGACCGCGAAGCAGAAGGAGCAGGAGCGCGAAGCGGCAGCACCGTTCCCGACCGCGACGGGGACGGAGCTCCCCGCGGTCCACAAGAAGGTCGATCAGCGCCGCTGCTGGATGTTCTCGGGGCCCGGCGCCAACTATCACACCGACGCGGAGCAGGCGAAGAAGCTCGGCTTCCCGAACATCGTGGTGCAGGGGATGATGTCCACCTGCTTCGCGGCCCAGGTGATGCTCGACGCGTTCGGGCGCGGCTTCCTCGAAGGCGGCCGCATGTCGCTGAAGCTCACCAACGTGCTCTGGGTGGACGAGGCCGTGACGGCGCGCGCGCGGGTGCGGGAGCGCTCGCCGGAGGGCACGCGCGTACGCGTCCACTGCGACGTCTGGGTGGACAAGGACGACGGCACCCGGATCCTGCTCGGCGACGCGAGCGCCCTCGAAGACGTGTGAGCGAGCGAAGCGCGGAGTCACGACAGCGCGAGAAGGAGCGCGACCCGCTGCTCGGGCGGCTGGCCGACGCGCTCGAGGCGCTCGACTGCGCGGGCCGCACGTTGCTCGTGGGCGCGTCGGCGGGGATCGACTCGACCGTGCTCGCCCACGGCGTGCACGCGCTCGCCGCGAAGCTCGAGATCCGGCTCGTGCTGGGCCACGTCCACCACGGGCTGCGCGGCGCCGAGGCCGACGCCGACGAGGCATTCGTCCGCGCGCTCGCGCTCGGGCTGGGGGTCCCGGCGCTGACGCGGGCGGTGGCGCCCCGGCGCCTGCGCGAGGAGGGCCCGAGTCGCTCCCGGCCCACCCTCCAGGAGGCAGCGCGCCGACTGCGCTACGACGCGCTCGGTGAGATGGCCGAAGCGCGCGCGGGCCGAGCGCATCGCCACGGCCCACACGCTGGACGACCAGGCCGAGACGGTCCTGCTGCGGCTGCTGCGCGGCACGGGGCCCAGCGGCGCTCGGCGGCATCCCGGAGCGCTCGCCGGACGGGCGCATCGTGCGGCCGCTGCTCGGGGTGTCCGCGGGCCGAGATCGAACGATTCGCCGAGGTACGGGGTCTGCTCTGGCGAGAGGACGCCTCCAACCGGGATCCCGCCTACGCGCGCGCGCGCCTGCGTCGCGACTGGCTGCCGGGTCTCGGCGAGGCCTTCAACCCGCAACTGGCTCAGGGCCGTCGGCGATCTGGCCGAAGCACAGCGCAGGGAATCGGAGTGGATCGACCCGCTCGTTCGACAGGAAGCCGAGGCGCGCCTCGACCCGCGACGGCGACGGGCTGGATGCTCGCCTGCGCCGGCTGGAGCGAGCTGCCCACCGCGCTGGCGCGCCGCCTCGTGCGGCACGTGCTGCACCGCGCGGGCGCGGGGCGCGACGTCTCGCGCCGGCACCTCGAGCGCATCCTCGAGGTTCCTGCGCGAGCGGCCGCACCGGCTCCGCTGCTCGAGCTCCCGGGCGGGCTCGTCCTCGAACGCGGAGCGCGGGGATCGTCCGGCTGCGGCGCGGCCCCGGGGGTCGAGCGCAGCACGGATGCTAAGCTCGCCCGATCGCCACGGTTTTCGGCCGCTGCCGCGCGCCCGGCCGCACCGTGAGGAGCGCATGAACCAGCAGTTCTACAAGAACATGGCCGTCTGGGTCGTCCTGCTCGTCCTGATGATCCTGCCTCGTCACGGTGCTCAAGACCAGACCAGACGGCCCCGCGAGACCTCACCTACACCGAGCTCCTCGCGCAGCTCGATGCCGGCAAGGTCGAGCGAGCTCACGATCGAAGAGGGCCACGTGAGCGGCGAGCTCGATGACGCCGGCCACGCCCTTCACGGCCTACGTGCCCGAGCTGCTCTACGGCGAGTTCGGCAGCGAGCTGCGGCAGCTCGAGGAGAGCCAGCCCGATCTCAAGATCACCGCGCGCCCCAAGCGCGAGAGTCCTCGGTCTGGCAGCAGATGCTGATCTGGTGGGTGCCGTTCCTGGTGCTGATCGGCCTCTGGGTCTTCTTCGTGCGCCAGATGCAGGCGGGCGGCGGCAAGGCGATGAGCTTCGGCAAGTCGCGCGCGCGCCTGCTCACCGAGAACCAGCAGCGCGTCACCTTCGACGACGTCGCCGGGGTCGAGGAGTCGAAGGCTCGAGCTCGAAGAGATCATCGCCTTCCTGCGCGAGCCCGAAGAAGTTCACGCGCCTCGGCGGCCGCATCCCGAAGGGCGTGCTGCTCGTCGGCCCGCCGGGCACCGGCAAGACGCTGCTGGCGCGCGCGGTCGCCGGCGAGGCCGGCGTTCCCTTCTTCTCGATCTCCGGCTCGGACTTCGTCGAGATGTTCGTGGGCGTCGGCGCGTCGCGCGTGCGCGACCTGTTCATGCAGGGCAAGAAGCACGCGCCCTGCATCATCTTCATCGACGAGATCGACGCGGTGGGCCGCCACCGCGGCGCCGGCCTCGGCGGCGGGCACGACGAGCGCGAGCAGACGCTGAACCAGCTGCTCGTCGAGATGGACGGCTTCGAGAGCAACGACGGCGTGATCCTGATCGCCGCCACGAACCGGCCCGACGTGCTCGACCCCGCGCTGCTGCGCCCCGGCCGCTTCGACCGCCGCGTGGTCGTGCCGCGCCCCGACCTGCGCGGCCGGCTCGCCATCCTGCACGTGCACACGCGGCGGGTGCCGCTCGCCGACGACGTCGAGCTCGAGGTGCTCGCCCGCGGCACGCCCGGCTTCGTGGGCGCCGATCTCCAGAACCTGGTGAACGAGGCCGCGCTGCTCGCCGCGCGCCGCGACGGCGCAGCGGGTGGCGATGGTCGACTTCGAGAGCGCGAAGGACAAGGTGCTGCTCGGCGCCGAGCGGCGCAGCCTGATCATGAGCGACGAGGACAAGCGGGTGACGGCCTATCACGAGGCCGGTCACGCGCTGGTGGCGCTCCTCACCGCAGGGCTCGGATCCGGTGCACAAGGTCACGATCATCCCGCGCGGGATGGCGCTGGGCGTGACCATGACCCTGCCGGTCGAGGACCGTTACAACCTCACGCAGCGACCAGATGCTCGCGATGATCAAGCACGCCATGGGCGGGCGGGCGGCCGAGGAGCTGGTCTTCGGCCACCTCTCGACCGGTGCCGTCGAACGATCTGCAGCAGGCCACGCGCATGGCGCGCGAGATGATCTGCCGCTTCGGCATGAGCGAGGCGATCGGCCCGGTCTCCTTCGACGACGACTCGGGCGACGTGTTCCTCGGCCGCGACTTCGTGACGCGCAAGAACTACAGCGAGAAGAAGGCCGAGCAGATCGACGACGAGGTGAAGCGCCTGCTCTCGCGAGCTGTACGAGCGAGGCGCGGGCGGTGCTCGCCGACAATCGCCGCGCTGCTCGACCGGATCGCGGAGGCGTTGCTCGAGCGCGAGACCCTCGAGACGACCGATCTCAAGCGACTGCTCGACGGCCAGGTGCTCCCTCCGCTGCCGCCCGCCGCCGCGCCGTGCATGCCGCCACGAGCGAGGCTCGGCCGGTGCGCGTGACCGGCGAGGCCCCGGCGCGCGGCGGCAAGCTGCCTGATCCGGAGCCGATTCCGGGCTAACTCGAGCGCCGCGGAGGCTCCCATGGCGAAGGCGCTCCTCTTCCCGCCCGATCGCGTGACGATCGTCGGCGTCGTGAACCTGACGCCGGACTCGTTCTCGGACGGAGGCCGTCTGCTTCGCGGCGATGGCGCCCCGGACATCGCGGCCGCGCTGGCCGCCGCGCGGGCGCTGGTGGAGGCTGGCGCCCACGTGCTCGACGTCGGCGGCGAGTCCACGCGGCCCGGCGCGAGCGAGGTGCCCGCCGCGCTCGAGATCGCGCGCACGTGCGCAGTGATCGAGGCGCTCGCGAAGGAGCTGCCCGCGCCGATCTCGATCGACACGCGCAAGGCCGTCGTGGCCGAGGCGGCGCTGGCGGCCGGAGCGCGCGTCGTCAACGACGTCTCGGGGCTCCGTCACGATCCCGCCCTCGCGCGGGTGGCGGCCGCGGCGGACGCCGCGCTCGTGCTGGGCCACCTTCGCGGCGCGCCCGCCACCATGCAGCGCGAGATCGCCTTCGCCGACGTGGTGGCCGAGGTGGCGGCGGAGCTGGCGGAGTCCGCGGCGCAGGCGCGGGCGCTGGGCTTCCGCGGCGAGCTCGTGGTGGATCCCGGCCTCGGCTTCGGCAAGCGGCTCGCCGCACAACCTGGCGCTGCTCGCGAACGTGGCGGAGCTGCGCGCCCGCGTCGGGCTGCCGGTGCTGGTGGGCCCGTCCCGGAAGGCCTTCCTCGGTGAGCTCACGGGCGACCCCGTGGACGAGCGCGATCTCGCCACCGCCGTGGTGTGCGCCATCGCGGTCTGCGCCGGAGTCGACGCGGTGCGCGTGCACGACGCGGGTGGCGCGCGGCGGGCCGTCGCGCTCGGCTCTGCGTTGCGTGCGGCGCAGAGGGTATCCGCGTGATCGAGTACGTCTTCGACCTGCTCGGCAGCCAGGCGGCGGAGCTCTGGACCTTCCTCCAGACGAACTTCGATCCCTTCCGCGACACGCTCGACGTGCTGGTCGTCGCGGTGGGCATCTACTGGCTGTTGCTGCTGATCAAGGGCACGCGCGCCATCCAGATCCTGGTCGGCCTCGGCGCGCTGATCGGCCTGCGCGTGGCGGCCGACTTCCTCGAGCTGCTCACGCTCGCGTGGCTGCTCGACAACTTCCTCGGCCCCGCGGTGTTGATCGTGGTGATCCTGTTCCAGGCGGACATTCGCCGTGGTCTGTCGCGGCTCGGGCGCGGCTTCTTCCCGCGGCTGTCGGAGCGCCAGGAGTCGCAGATGGTCGAGGAGGTGGTGCGTGCGGCGCAGACGCTCTCGGCGCGGCGCACGGGCGCGCTGATCGTGCTCGAGCGGCGCACCGGCCTCGACGACCAGATCGAGGCGGGGACGCCTCTCGACGCCACGGTCTCGAAGGAGCTGCTCACCTCGATCTTCCTGCCGAGCTCGCCGCTGCACGACGGCGCCGTGCTCATCCAGCAGGGCCGCGTGAGCCATGCCGGCACGATCCTGCCGCTGACGCTGCGCACCGATCTGCCCGAAGGCGTGGGCACGCGCCATCGCGCCGCGGTGGGCATCACCGAGGAGACGGACGCCGTCGTCGTCGTGGTCTCGGAAGAGACCGGCGCGATCTCGGTGGTGATGGGCGGCGAGATGATCCGCGGGCTCGACGCGCCGCGGCTGCGGGTCGTGCTGCGCGACGCGCTGGCGCGGCCGGACGAGGATCTGCCGGACGCCGAGGCCGCGGCAAACCCGGCGCCGACCGCCGAGGCGGGGACGCCCTGAGCATGTTCTCGAACCTGCGTTACAAGGTGGTCGCCCTGCTCACCGCGCTCCTGCTGTGGGGCGTGGCGCACACCACGTCCTCCGTCGAGCGCGGCTTCGACATCCCGGTGGTGACGAGCAACGAGCCCGAGGATCTCGTCGTCACCGACCAGAACACCGACACCATCAACATCCGGGTGCGCGCCACCAACGCCGCCCTGCGCCGCTTGTCGGTGGCCGAGCTCGCCTATCCCGTGGATCTCGCGGGAGCGCAGGCCGGCACCACCGTCCACGAGGTCGAGCCGGCGGCGATCAATCTCCCCCGCGGCGTGCAGATCGTGTCTCGCTCGCCGGCCAGCATCGACTTCACCCTCGAGCGCCGCAGCACGCGCGCGCTCAAGGTGCGCGCCGACGTGGACGGCGAGCCGGCGCCGGGCTTCGTGCTGGGTGAGGTGACCGTCGAGCCGGCGCGCCTGCGCATCTCGGGCCCGCGCAGCGAAGTGCTCCGGCTGTCCGAGGTGTTGACCGAGACGATCGACGTGGCCGGCGCGAGCACGGCGCTCGAGAAGAAGGTGAAGGCGACGCCGGGGGGTCTCCACGTTCGCTTCGACGGAGGCAACGAGGTCACCGTCCGGGTCCCGATCGAGCCGGCCGTCGCGCCCGAGCCCGAGCCGCCCGCGAAGCCGAAGGGAAGGGGAAAGGGATGAGCAGCGCGAGCTCCCCGCGGCTGTTCGGGACCGATGGGGTGCGCGGCACCGCCAACGTCTGGCCGATGACGGCCGAGATGGCGCTCCAGCTCGGCCAGGCGGTGGCCCACGTCTTCCGCGGCGGCGCGGCGCCAGCCATCGCATCCTGATCGGCAAGGACACGCGGCTCTCCGGCTACATGTTCGAGGACGCCCTGGCGGCGGGCGTCTGCTCGATGGGCGTGGACGTGATCCAGGTCGGCCCGATGCCGACGCCGGCGATGGCCTTCCTCACCGCCGACATGCGCTGCGACGCGGGCGTGATGATCTCCGCCAGCCACAACCCCTACCACGACAACGGCATCAAGTTCTTCGGCGCACGACGGCTTCAAGCTGCCCGACGAGCTCGAGGCGCCGCATCGAGGAGCTGATCGTCTCGGGCGAGCTGCGAGCGCCTGCGCGCGGGCCCGGACGAGATCGGCCGCGCGAGGCGCATCGAGGACGCGGCCGGGCGCTACATCGTCTTCCTGAAGAAGACGTTCCCGCTCGAGCTCACGCCTCGACGGCCTCCGCGTCGTGCTCGACTGCGCCAACGGCGCCGCGTACAAGGTCGGGCCCACCATGCTCGCGCGAGCTCGGCGCGGAGGTGTTCCCGCTCGGGATCGAGCCGAACGGTCGCAACATCAACGACGGACTGCGGCTCGCTCCATCCCGAGCGGCTCGCGGCGAAGGTGCGCGAGCTGCGCGCCGACGTCGGCATCGCCGTCGACGGCGACGCCGACCGCGTGCGTGATGGTCGTCGGAGCGGGCGAGGTGGTCGACGGCGACGCGCTGCTGGCGCTCTGCGCGCGCGACCTCGCCGAGCGCGGCAAGCTGCGCGGCGGAGGCGTGGTCGCGACGGTCATGAGCAACCTCGGCCTCGAGCGCGCCCTCGAGCGAGCTGGGCCTCGAGCTGGTGCGCACCCAGGTCGGCGACCGCTACGTGGTCGAGGAGATGCGCCGTTCGGCGGCTACAACCTCGGCGGCGAGCAGTCGGGCCACGTCGTGTTCCTCGACCACAACACGACCGGCGACGGGCTGCTCACCGCGCTCCAGGTGCTCGCCATCCAGCGCCGCAAGGAGCGGCCGCTCTCCGAGCTGGTGCGCGGGCATCGAGCGCTTCCCGCAGGTGCTGCTCAACGTCGACGTGGCGGAGAAGAGGCCGCTCGATCGAGCTGCCCGAGCTGCGTGCGCCGCATCCGCCAGGTCGAGGCGGAGCTCGCGGGCCGCGGCCGCGTGCTGATCCGCTACTCGGGCACCGAGCGCAAGGTGCGCATCATGGTCGAAGGCGACGACGAGGAGCACGTGCGCGCAACCGCCGAAGACCTCGCCGCGACGCTGCGTCGCGCGCTCGGCGCGAGGGGCCTAGCGATGCGCCGGCTGGTCCTCGGACTCGACGGGCTGTGCGCGCTGCGCGAGGCGGTGGGCGGGCCGGCGCTGCCCGCCGCGGCAGCGCTGGCCACGCGTCGCCGGCTGCCGACGCGGTGCGGCTCGGCCTGGCCGAGGAGCGCGCAGGCCGGTGAGCGAGCGCGACCTGCGCGAGGTCGCCGCCGCGGGCGCGGCGCTCGAGCTGCGCATGGCGCCCATCCCGACCCTGGTGAAGGCGGCGCTCGAGGCGCGGCCCGCGCGCGTGGTGCTGGCCGTCGAGGGCCGCGGCGGCGGCGGCGTTGCCGCTCGACTTCCGCGCGTGGAGCAACGTGCTGGCGCCGGCGCTGCGCACGCTCGCCGACGCCGGCCTCGCGTGCGTGGCCCTGGTGAGCCCCGACCTCGCCCCGTGAAGGCCGCGCACGCGGTGGGAGCGCGCGGCGTCGAGCTCTACACCGGCGCGCTCGTGGATCTGCCGCTCGCCGAGCGCGCCGAGGCCCTCGAGCGCCTCGGCGACGCGGCCCGCCTCGCCGCGAAGCTGCGCCTCGAGGTGGGGCTCGGCGGCCGCCTCGACGAGCAGAGCCTCGGCGCGGTGCTCGAGGCGGCGCCCATCGCGACCTCGGTGACCGTCGGGCGGGCCTTCGTCGCGCGCGCCGCACTGGTCGGCATCGATCGCGCCACGCGCGACCTGCGCGAGCGCGCCGTGGCGCGGAGCTAGGAGCCTGCCGTGCTCGGGGACGCCTGGCCGCTGCTGACCGCCTCGGAGATGCGCGCGCTCGACCGACACACGATCGAGACGCTCGGCGTCCCCGGCGCGCTGCTCATGGAGCTCGCGGGGGCAGCGGTGGCGCACGAGGCACTGGCGCTGCTTCCGGCGGGCGCGTGCGTCTGGGTGTTCTGCGGGTCGGGCAGCAACGGCGGCGATGGTCTCGTGGCGGCGCGGCACCTCCAGCTGCGCGGCGCGCCGGTCAAGCTGGTGGCCGTGGAAGAGCCGGCCCGCTGGCGCGGCGACGCCGCGGCGAACTGGAAGCGCGCGCACGCGCTCGGGCTGACGTTGGCCGGCGCGCGCCAGCGCCCCGAGCCGGGCGCGGTGATCGTCGATGCGATCTTCGGCACGGGCCTCTCGCGTCCGGTCGCGGGCCCGGCAGCCGCCGCGATCCGCCGCATCCGCGAGGCGCGGCCCGGCTGCACCGTGCTCGCCGTGGACCTGCCGTCCGGCCTCGACGCCGACACCGGCCAGCCGCAGGGCGACGCCGTGGCCGCCGACGTGACCGTGACGATCGGGCTGCCGAAGCTCGGGCTCGCGCTCGAGCCGGGGCGCAGCCTCGCGGGCCGCATCGTGGTGGCGCGCATCGGCATCGCGGACGAAGCGCCGGGCGTCTCGGCCGGCGCGGAGCTCTGGACGCGCGCGGCCGCCGCGCGGCGGCTCCCGCAGCGACCGCGCGACGGCCACAAGGGCCGCTTCGGACACGTGCTCGTCGTGGCCGGCTCCGAGGGCAAGACGGGCGCGGCGACGCTCGCGGCCCTCGGCGCGGCGCGCATCGGCGCGGGGCTCGTGACGATCGCCTGCCCGGAACGCATCAATCCCGTGCTCGAGGCGGCCTGCAGCGAGGTGATGACGGCGCCCGTGCCCGAGGCGGCGGGCTCGCAGCTCTCGGCCGCGCGGCCGAGAAGCCGGTGCTCGAGCTCGCCGCGGCGCGCGACGTCGTGGCGCTCGGGCCCGGCATCGGCCGCAGCGAGGAGACGCGCGCCTTCGCGCGACGCGTGACGCGCGCGCTCGCGAACCCGCTGGTGCTCGACGCCGATGGCCTCGTCGCGTTCACCGACGCGCTGCCGGAGCTGCGGGCGCGCCGCGCGCCGACGGTGCTGACACCGCATCCCGGCGAGGCGGCGCTGCTGCTCGGGAGCACGCCCGCCGAGGTGAACCGCGACCGGCTCGGCGCCGCCCGGCGCCTGGCGGCCGAGACCGGCGCCTGCGTCGCCCTCAAGGGCGCCGCCACCGTGATCGCCGACCCGGGCGGCTTCGTCGCCGTGAACCCGACCGGCGGTCCGGCCCTCGCTTCGGGGGGCACGGGCGACGTGCTGACGGGCGTGATCGCCGGCCTGCTGGCGCAGGGCGTGCCGGCACGGGACGCAGCGGTGCTGGGCGTGTTCCTGCACGGCGCGGCCGCCGATCGGCTCGCTGCGGAGCGCGGCGCGGCGGGACTGCTGGCGAGCGAGGTGGCCGGCGCGCTACCCGATGCCCTTCGCGCACTCGGAGTGGATCACGGTGGTGCGATCGGCGCAGCCGACCGGGTGGCGTTCCCGGAGCCCGGCTGACACGCGCGCGCTCGCGCGGGGTCTGGCGGTGGCGATCGGAGCAGAGGGACTGGTGGTGAGCCTGGTGGGCGCGCTCGGCGCAGGAAAGACGGAGTTCGCGAAGGGGCTCGCGGAGGGGCTCGGGCTCCCCGCCTCCCTGCTCGCGAGCCCCACGTTCACGATCGCGCAGGACGTGCGCCTGCCGGTGCGCCCCGACGGCCCGCGCCGACTCGTCCATGCCGATTGCTTTCGTCTCGTCGCGGCGGACGAGCTCGAGGCCGCGGGTCTCGCGGACTGGCTCGAGCCGGGCACCGTCCTCGTCGCCGAGTGGGGCGATCGCTTCTCCGAGGCGCTCGGCCCCGAGCAGCTCGAGGTGCGCCTCGAGGAGGCTGCCGACGGCTCGCGCGAGATCAGCGCGCGAGCGCGCGGCCGCACGCCCGAGCTCGCGTTGGCCCGCTGGAGCGAGCGATGTCCCTGATCGTCCAGAAGTTCGGCGGCACGAGCGTGGGCGACGTCGAGCGCATCCGGAACGTCGCGCGCCGCGTCGTCGCCACGCAGAGCAAGGGCCACAAGGTCGCGGTGATCGTGTCGGCGATGGCGGGGGAGACGAACGCGCTGGTGGCGCTCGCGAAGCAGGCCGGCGGCGAGACACCCGACCCGCGCGAGTACGACGCGCTCATCTCGATCGGCGAGTCGAAGACCATCGCGCTGCTCGCCATGGCGATCCAGCGGCTCGGCGGCAAGGCGCGCAGCTTCACCGGCGCCCAGATGGGCATGCTCACGGACGCCGCCCACACGCGCGCGCGGATCCAGAGCATCGCCACCGACCGCATTCTGCGCGTGCTCGACGAGGGCGGCGTCGCCGTGCTGGCCGGCTTCCAGGGCATCGACGAGGACGGCAACGTGACCACGCTCGGGCGCGGCGGCTCCGACACCTCCGCCGTCGCCGTGGCGGCCGCGCTCGGCGCCGACGTGTGCGAGATCTACACCGACGTGGATGGCGTCTTCACCAGCGACCCGAACCTGGTGCCTGCGGCGCGAAAGCTGGCGCGCGTCTCCTTCGAGGAGATGCTCGAGATGGCCAGCCTCGGCGCGAAGGTGCTCCAGATCCGTTCGGTCAAGTTCGCGATGTACTACGGCATTCCCATTCACGTGCGTTCGTCCTTCCACGACGGCGAGGGCACCTGGGTGATGCGGGAGGAGGACGTGATGGAGCGGCTCGTGGTGTCCGGGGTGACCTACAACCGCAACGAGACCAAGGTTCGCGTCTCGGGCGTGAAGGACGTTCCCGGCGTGGCGGCGAAGCTGTTCGGACAGCTCTCGGATGCCGGCATCGTGGTGGACATGATCGTGCAGAACGTGTCGCACGATGGCACCACGGACATGACGTTCACGGTGCCGCGCGAGGACGGCAGCCGCGCGCTCGCGATCACGCGCGACGTGGCGCCTCAGCTCGGCAGCTCGCGCGTCGAAGCGGATCCTGCGATCGCCAAGATCTCCATCGTGGGCCTCGGCATGAAGGATCACGCGGGCGTGGCGGCGAAGATGTTCACGGTGCTCGCGCGCGAGGGCATCAACATCCAGATGATCACGACCAGCGAGATCAAGATCTCGGTGGTGATCGACGAGAAGTACGCCGAGCTCGCGGTGCGCGCGCTGCACGCAGCGTTCGTGGAGGACGGCGCCGAGGCGCCGCGCACCGAGTCGTAGCAGCGGCTCTCACCCGCGGTCCCGGGGAGACGTCATGCCGAATGAGCGCGCGCCGGTCGTCGCGCTCGTGGTGGCGCTCGGGCTGCTGTGGTGCGCGCTGCCGTTGGCAGACCGTGCCGAGCGACCCGCCCCGGCTCCGCCCCCGCGCACGGGCGCGGCGCGCCTGCTCTGGGGCCTACCGCTCGATCTGAACCGCGAAGACGAGCGGACTTTGGAGGTTTTGCCGGGGATCGGCCCCACACGGGCGCGAGCTATTCGAGCGGCGCGGCCATTCTGCCGCGTATCGGAGCTGCGCCGGGTCCGTGGCATCGGGCCCGTGACGCTGAGTCGGCTGGTGGGACAGGTGAGCGTGCCCCCGCCTCGGCCCCTTGCATGTAGGGATTGATCTAGTGATGCGAAGCGGGCTAGGGTAGGTCGCAATTGAGCCGCCCCCAGGCGCGCCGTCACAAGGAGAATCCCATGTTCCGAACCACGCTTCGCTGCCGGTTGGTCGCGCTAGCGCTCTGCGCCTCGTTCGTTGCTCTCGGTTGCGCGAGCCCGCCCCATCCTGGGATCTGCGCAGCTGTCGGCGGTGCGCTCGGAGGCGGCGGCGGCTACCTGCTCGGCAACACGACGCCCGCTCCGGATTCCCGAGAGGAAGGCATCTATGGCGGCGCTGGCGCGATTCTCGGCGCGAGCGCGGGCTACTTGATCTGCCGCGCGATGCAGAAGGAGGAGGCGCCGCCCCCGCCGCCGCCGCCGGTCGCGAAGCCCGCTCCGAAGCCCGCTCCGCCGCCGCCGCCGGTCGAAGAGAAGATCGTGCTCCGCGGCGTGAACTTCGACTTCGACAAGGCGGACATCCGGCCCGACGCCGCGGTGATCCTCGACGAGGCGGCGAGCCTCCTGAACGAGAACCCCGGCCGGAACGTGAGCGTCGGCGGTCACACCGACTCGGTCGGCGCCGAGGCCTACAACCTGTCCCTCTCCGAGCGCCGCGCGGCTTCGGTGAAGGACTACCTCGTGGGCAAGGGCGTCGATGCCTCGCGGCTCACCACGCAGGGCTACGGTGAGGCGAACCCGATCGCGTCCAACGACACGGCGGACGGTCGCGCACTGAACCGCCGCGTCGAGCTCAACCTCGAGTAGGAAGGCGCCTTCGCTGCGGGAGCGCCTGCGCGCTCTCGCAGCGGAGCGTCTGTGGAGCCGGGAGCCGCTCGAGCCTTTCGGGCTCGAGCGGCTCCGTTCTTTTCTGCAGTTTGCGATCGTGGTGACCGAGGGCTTTGCGCGCGACCAGCTCCTGCTGCGCGCGACCCAGCTCACCTACCTCACGCTCCTCTCGCTGATCCCCGCGCTCGCGCTCGCGGTGGCCGTCGTCGACCTGATCGGCGGCGGCGAGCAGGTGGTCCGCCAGCTGCTCGAGCTCGCCGCAGCGGTGCCGCCGGACGTCCGCGACTTCATCCTCGCGCGCGTGGCCGACTTCCACTTCGCCTCCCTCGGCCCCCTCGGCGGAGGCGTGCTGCTCGGGACCACCGTGCTCGCGATCGGCAACGTCGAACGGGCGCTCAACGCCGTGTGGGGCGTGCGCGAGACGCGGCCGTGGGCGCGCCGCATCCCGGACTACCTGGCGGTGCTGGTGGTGGCGCCGCTGGTGCTGGGCGTCGCCATCTCGCTCCGCGCGAGCCTCGAGAGCCAGGGCTTCCTGCGCTGGGCGCTCGAGAACCCGCTCTTCGACGCCGCCTATCACACCGGCCTGCGCCAGCTGCCCACGCTGCTGTTCGTCGTCGGCTTCTCGTACCTCTACTGGTTCCTGCCGAACACGCGCGTGCGCCCGCTCTCGGCGCTGCTCGGCGGGCTTGCCGCAGGGCTGCTGTTCAGCGTCGCGCAGCAGGCCTACGTAGGGCTGTCGATCGGCTCCGCGCGCTCCAGCGCGGTATTCGGCGTGCTGGCCGGCGGCGTGCTGTTCCTCGTCTGGGTCTACTTCTCGTGGGCGATCGTCCTGTTCGGCGCGGAGGTCGCGTACGCCCATCAGACGCTCCCGCTCTACCGGCGCGAGGTGCTGGGTGAGCCTGCGAGCCCCGCGGCGCGCGAAGCCCTCGGGCTCGCGATCGCGGTGCAGTGCGCGCGGGCGTTTCGCGACGGCGCACCGCCCTGGACGGCCGACCGTCTGTCGGAGGCGCTCGAGGTGCCGCTGCGCACCGTGCGCAGCGTGCTCGATCAGCTCGCGCAGGCGGGCATCGTGAGCGCGTGCGGAGGAGAGCAGAGCGGCGCGGTGCAGCCCGCGCGCTCGCTGGAGCGCATCCGCGTCGCCGACCTGCTCGCGGCCCTGCGTGGCTCGCGCGACATGGCGCTCGCGGTGCCCGAGGTGGCGCGTGCCGTGGCGGAGGTGCTGGCCGACGTGGATCGCGCCGCCAGCACGGCGGCGGAGGGACGGAATCTGCGCGACCTCGTGGAGGCGCTCGGGCCCGAGGTTGACCGCCCTCCGCGCGCTTCGTAGCTTCGCCCGTCGCGTCGATGCGTATCTATCTGGATCACAACGCCACCACGCCGGTGCGGACGGAAGTGGTGGAGGCCATGGCGGCGGCGCTGCGGGAGCGCTGGGGCAACCCGTCCAGCACGCACGCGGAGGGCGCGGCGGCGCGCGCGGCGCTCGAGCGCGCGCGCGAGCAGGTGGCCGAGCTGGTCGGCGTGAGCGCGCGCGAGGTGCTCTTCACGTCGGGCGCCACCGAGGCCAACAACACGGCGCTGCGCGGCGTGCTCGCAGGCGCGCGCGGGCGCCACGTGGTGACCACGACCGTCGAGCACCCCTCCGTCGACGAGCCGCTGCGCGCTCTCGAGGCCGAGGGCGTGGCCGTCACACGCGTCGCCGTCGACGCCGAGGGGCGACTCGATCCGGAGGCGGTCGCCGCAGCCTTCCGGGACGACACGGCGCTCCTCAGCGTGATCCTCGCCAACAACGAGACGGGCGTCGTGCAGGACGCCGCGAAGCTCGCCGAACTGGCGCATGCGCGCGGCGTACCGTTGCACCTCGACGCCACCCAGGCGGTCGGCAAGCTCCCCGTGGACGCCGTCGCGCTCGGCGCAGATCTGCTCTCGGGCACGGCGCACAAGCTGAACGGTCCGAAGGGCACGGGCTTCCTCGTCGACCGCTCGCGGACGCCGCTGCCGGCGCTGCTCCAGGGCGGCCCGCAGGAGCGCCGCCGCCGGGGCGGAACGGAGAACGTCGCGGGCATCGTCGGGCTGGGCGTGGCGTGCGTGCTGGCTCGCGTCGAGCTCGCAGAGCGACACGCGCACGTGTCGGCGTTGCGAGATGCGCTGTGGCGGGGGCTCGAGGCGCGGGTGCCGCGCGTGCGCCGCAACGGCGCCGCGGCTCACGTCCTGCCGAACACCCTGAGCGTCGAGTTCGAGGAGACGGCGGGCGAGGTGCTGCTCGAGGCGCTCGACCTCGAGGGGATCGCGGTATCCGCCGGCGCCGCCTGCCACTCGGGCTCGATCGAGCCCTCGGCGGTGCTGCTGGCGATGGGGCGCAGCGAGGCGCAGGCGCGCGGCTCGCTCCGCTTCAGCGTCGGGCCCGGCAACACCGCCGCGGAGATCGAACACGTGCTCGCGCTGCTTCCGAGGCTGGTGGCGCGGGTGCGCGAGGCCGGGGCGTGAGCGGTCCCCCGCGTGGTGGTCGGCCTGTCGGGCGGTGTGGACTCGTCGCTCGCCGCCGCGTTGCTGGTGGAGCAGGGCTACGAGGTGATCGGCGTGACGATGCACCTCGCCGGAAGCGCTTCCCGCTGCTGCTCGCTCGACGACGCCGACGATGCCCGCCGGGTCGCGGAGCAGCTCGGCATCCGCTTCTTCGTCGCGAACTACACTCGCGAGTTCCGGCAGGAGGTGATGCTCCCCTTCGCGGACGCCTACCTCGAAGGCCGCACGCCGCTGCCCTGCGCCACCTGCAACAGCCGCTTCAAGTTCGACCGCCTGCTCGCGCGCGCGCTGGCGCTCGGCGCCGAGCGCGTAGCCACGGGTCACTACGCGCGCGTCGGACGCGACGCCGAGTCCGGGCAGCCGACGCTGTGGGCCGCGCGCGACGCGGGGAAGGACCAGTCCTACTTCCTGTTCGGGCTCACGCCGGCGCAGCTCGAACGCGCGTGCTTCCCGCTCGGCGAGCTCTCGAAGGACGAGGTGCGCGCCCGCGCCCGCGCGCTCGGTCTCGCGACGGCGGAGAAGCCCGAGAGCCAGGAGCTGTGCTTCGTGCCCGACGGCGACACCGGCTCCGCCGTCGAGCGGCTGCGCCCCGAACGCATGCCGGGCGCGGGCGACATCGTCGACGAGGCCGGCGGCGTCCTCGGTCGCCACGCCGGCGTCCATCGCTTCACCGTGGGACAACGCCGCGGCCTCGGCGTGAGCGCGGCCGCGCCGCTCTACGTGAAGGCGCTCGACGCGGCCAGCAACCGCGTGGTCGTGACGACCGAACGGGGGCTCGAATCGAGCGCCGGCCGCGTCGCGCAGGTGTCGTGGATCTCGGGCACGCCGCCGCGCGATCCGTTCGAGGCGAAGGTGCGCATCCGCTATCGGCACGCGGGCGCGCGTGCGCGGGTGACGCCGCACAGCGACGGCAGCGCCGCGCTCGCCTTCGACGAGCCGGTGCGCGCGCTCGCCCCCGGGCAGGCCGCGGTGTTCTATCGAGGCGATCAGGTGCTCGGCGGAGGGTGGCTCACCGGGTCCGTGGCATGAGCGCGCGTGCGCCCGACGACGAGCTCACCCAGCGGCTCGGTCACGCCTTCGCGGCTCCGGAGCTGCTCGCGACGGCGCTCACGCACGCGTCGGCCGCCTTCGAGCGGGACGGTTCACGAGGCAACGAGCGGCTCGAGTTCCTCGGCGACGCGGTCCTCGGCCTGGTGGTGGCGCGGCTCCTCTACGAGAGCCACCCCGACTGGCGGGAAGGCGAGCTCACTCGCGCCCGCGCGGCGCTGGTGAACGGCCACGTGCTCGCGCTCCGGGCGCGGGCCCTCGGCCTCGTGGACTATCTCGTGCTCGGTCGCACGGAGCGCCGCTCGGGCGGAGCGGAAAAGGAGCGCGTACTCGCGAACCTGTTCGAGGCCGTGATCGGCGCGATCTATCTGGACGGGGGGATCGAGCCGGTCCGCGCGCTCGTGAGCCGCTGCTTCGGCGAGGCGCTCCTCGACGACGCGACCCTGCAGCGCGATCCGAAGACCCGCTTCCAGGAGTGGGCGCACGCCACGCTGCAGGACACGCCGCGCTATGCGGCCGTCACGGACAGTGGAGTCGAGAACGCGGAGGACCGCTTCACGGTCGCCGTGCACGTCGGCGAGGAGCCGTGGGGCACGGGCACGGGGCGGACGAAGCAGGCCGCCGAGCGCGCCGCGGCCGCCGCCGCGCTCGAGCGCGTGGAGGGCGCCGCCCGTGGCTGAGCATCGCGCGGGCGTCGTGGCGCTCCTCGGCCGTCCGAACGCCGGCAAGTCCACGCTGCTGAACCGGCTCGTCGGCCAGAAGCTCGCGATCGTGACCGCGAAGCCGCAGACGACGCGGAGTCGCATCCTCGGCATCCAGGGCCTGCCCGATGCGCAGATCCTGTGGCTCGACACGCCGGGCGTGCACGGCGCCGCCGCGCGGCCGCTGAACCGCGCGCTCAACGCGCTCGCCGAGGCGGCGGCGGAGGACTGCGACCTCGCGCTCCTCCTCGTGGAGCCGGCGCGTGGGCTCGATCCCGAGCTCGAGGCGCTGCGCGCCCGGCTCGCGCAGCGGGGCGCCGGCGTCCTCGTGGTGGCGAGCAAGGCGGATCTGCCCGAGCGCGGCGCCTGCCGAGCTGCCGGTGGACTTCCGCATCTCGGGCCAGACGGGGGAGGGCGTCGAGGCACTGCTCGCTGCGGTGGTGGCGCGCCTGCCGATCGCGCCGCCGTTCTACGACGACCCGGAGCAGCTGACGGATCGTTCGCTGCGCTGGCTCGCGGCGGAGTGCGTTCGTGAGGCCGTGTTCGAGGAGCTCGAGCAGGAGCTGCCGTACAGCACCGCGGTCGAGATCGAGTCGTTCGACGAATCCCGGCCCGGGCTCGTGCGGATCCGCGCGCAGCTGCTCGTCGAGCGCGAGTCGCAGAAGCGCATCGTGATCGGCAGCGGCGGCGCGCAGGTGAAGGAGATCGGCAAGAAGGCGCGCGAGGCGCTCGAAGCGCTGCTCGAAACGCACGTCCACCTCGAGCTGTGGGTGAAGGTCGAGCCCGCGTGGGCGAAGCGTCCCCGCCGTCTGGCCGCGCTCGGCTACCGCTGACTCGCGGTCAGCGTGTCGTCGCGTTGACTGCCGGAGCGAGCGTGGGGTAGCGTCCGCGGGTTTTTCGGGCACCCACTGACATCTCTCTTCGAAGGCGGCCCCCATGTCCTCGACCCCCGCGCAGAACCGCCGGCTGGCCACGAGCCGGCGCCTCGAGCACGTCGTGGTGCTCGGGGCCAACGGCACGATGGGCTACGGCGCCGCCGCGCTCTTCACGCAGGCGATTCCGCGCGTGACGCTGCTCGCGCGCAGCCGCGACAAGGCGCAGGAAGGCCTCGCAGCCGCCACCCGGCAGGTGCGCTCCCAGACCGTCGCGAACCACGCGGACGTCGGCAGCTACGAGGACCTCGACGCCAGCCTCGCCACGGCGGATCTCGTGTTCGAGGCGCTCACCGAGGACTTCGCGCTCAAGAAGCAGATGTTCGACCGCGTCGAGAAGGCGCGCCGCCCGGACTCGATCGTGGCCACCGTCACCTCCGGCCTCTCGATCAACGAGCTGGCGGACGGGCGCAGCGATTCCTTCCGCCGCCACTTCCTCGGCCTGCACCTCTTCAATCCGCCCAACGTGATCGTGGGCACGGAGCTGATCCCGGGCCGCGACACCGACCCCGCGCTCGTCGACTTCATCGAGGCGTTCTCGCGCGTGCGGCTCGGCCGCGAGATCGTGCGCACCCACGATGCGCCGGCGTTCGCGGGCAACCGCGTCGGCTTCAAGGTGCTGAACGAGGTCGCGCAGCTCGCCGAGCAGATGGGCCCGCGTGCTCGCGGATCGGCTGGTCGGCCCGTACACCGGCCGCGCCATGACGCCGCTCGCGACCATCGACCTCGTCGGCTGGGACATCCACCGCGCGATCGTCGACAACGTCTACGCGAACACGAAGGACGAGGCGCACGCGACGCTGAAGCTCCCCGACTACATGGCGAAGGTCATGGAGCAGGGCGTGCTCGGCAACAAGTCGGGCGCGGGCTTCTTCAAGCGCGAGGGCAAGACCTCGCTCGTCCTCGATCCGAAGACGCGGCGACTACCGCCCGGTCGCCGAGCTCGCGATCCCGAAGCTCGACTACATCGGCGGGTGGCCGCGCTCCACGCGGTGGGTCGCTACGCGGAGGGCCTGCAGGCCTTCCTGGCGGCCGAAGGTCGGAAGCGGAGATCGCGCGCCGCGTGATCGCCGGCTACGTCAGCTACGCCTTCCAGCGCGTCGGCGAGGTGACCGACACGATCACCGGCATCGACCGGATCATGGCGACCGGCTTCAACTGGGCGCCGCCGAGCGTGCTCGTCGACATCGATGGGCGCGCGCGCCGACGGTCGAGCTGATCGAGGAGGCCGGACTTCCGGTTCCCGAGGCGCTGCGCGCGCCGCGAAGAGCGGCGAGCCGAAGCGCTTCTTCCAGCATCCGCAGCTCAACATGGGTAAGTTCTTCGTCGCGAGCTAGGCGGCCGATGGAGGAACAATGGCAGCGAACCTCGAAGTCTACGTGCTCGGCGGCTACCAGACCGACTTCGCACGCAACTGGACCAAGGAGAACAAGCACTTCTCGGCGCTGATGCGCGAGGGCGTGCTCGGCGCGCTCGAGCGCTGCGACATCGCGCCGGAAGAGGTCGCAGAGCGCGCACGTCGGCAACTTCGCCGCCGAGCTCTACTGCATGCAGGGCCATCTCGGCGCGTTCTTCACCGAGGTGGATCCGGCGTTCAGCGGGCTGCCCACCTCGCGCCACGAGGCCGCGTGCGCCTCCGGCAGCATCGCGCTGCTCGCCGCCTCCGCCGAGATCGAGGCGGGTCGCTACGACCTCCAGGCCGTGGTCGGCATCGAGCAGATGAAGACGGTCTCCGCCGCGCAGGGCGGCGAGCTACCTCGGCACGGCCGCCTGGTACGACCTCGAGGCGAAGGGCGTCGAGTTCCCGTTCCCGAAGCTGTTCGGCCGGCTCGGCGACGAGTACGACCGGCGCTACGGGCTGAAGGACGAGTACCTCGCCGAGATCAGCCGCATCAACTACGACAACGCGAAGCTCAACCCGAACGCGCAGACGCGCACCTGGTACATGAACAAGCAGCACGCGCTCTGCCGCACCGAGGACAACCCGGCGGTGGGCGGTCGCATCCGCATCGCCGACTGCTCGCAGGTGACCGACGGCGCGGTGTGCGTGTTCCTCGCCTCGCGCGCCTACGCCGAGAAGTGGGCGAAGGGCCGGGGCATCGAGCTGGCGCGAGATTCCGCGCATCAAGGGCTGGGGCCACAACACGGCGCGGCTGCGCTTCGACGACAAGATCGCCGAGAGCCGCGACGCCCAGTTACGTGCTGCCGCACGTGCGCGCGACGATCGCGAGCGCGATGGAAGCGCGCCGGCATCGCCGACGTGAGCGGCATCGACGGGATCGAGACGCACGACTGCTTCACGACCTCCGAGTACATGGCGATCGACCACTTCGGCATCACGGCGCCGGGCGAGAGCTGGAAGGCGGTGGAGGCCGGCTGGCTCGAGATCGACGGCAAGCACCCGATCAACCCGAGCGGCGGGCTGATCGGCGCCGGGCCACCCGGTCGGCGCGACCGGCGTGCGCCAGCTGCTCGACGCCAGCCTCGCAGGTCACGGGCCAGGCCGGCGACTACCAGGTCGAGGGCGCCCGGAACTTCCAGACCCTGAACATCGGCGGCAGCGGCACGACGAGCGTCAGCTTCATCGTCGGCCTCTGACGGCGGACCGCGGGCGGGTGGCAGCGGGATCGCTCGGGCGCTAGCTTTGCCAGCTGACGTCAACTGGCGGAGGCGCCTCCCCGATGCCCGAGCCCAGCTCCTTCTCGATCCGTGACGTGTGCCTCCGGAGCGGCCTCTCGGCCCGCACCGTCCGCTACTACGAGGAGCTCGGGCTCCTGCCGGGCGTGCGCCGGCGCACCGCGGGCCGCCGCGTCTACGGCCCCGACGAGCTCGAGCGGCTGCGCTTCATCACGCGGCTCAAGGCGCTCGGCCTCTCGCTCGAGGAGATCGGCGAGCTGAACGCCGTGCACGCGATCGGCGGCTCGACCCGCGCGATGCTCGGCCGCCTCGACGAGCTGCTGGCCCGCCGGCTCGAGGAGCTCGACGCCCGCATCGGCGAGCTCGACTCGCTGCGCGATCAGATCCGCAAGTACCGCGACCACGTGGCCGAGCGCGCGGATTCCCTCGGGGCCGGGGAGCCGCCCCGATGAGCGCGAGCGCCTCGCACGCGCCCGGCGCGGACTCTCGCGGCCCCATCCGCGTCGTCACGGCGGCCTCGCTCTTCGACGGCCACGATGCGGCCATCAACGTGATGCGCCGCCTGCTCCAGGCGCAGGGCGCCGAAGTGATCCACCTGGGCCACGACCGTTCGGTGGACGAGATCGTGGCCGCCGCGATCCAGGAGGACGCACAGGCCGTCGCCGTCTCGTCGTACCAGGGCGGGCACATGGAGTTCTTCTCCTACCTGGTGCAGCAGCTACGCGAACACGGCGGCGAGCACATCCGCGTGTACGGCGGGGGCGGCGGCACGATCCTGCCGGCGGAGAGCGCGGAGCTGCAGGCGCACGGCGTGGCCCGCATCTTCAGCCCCGACGACGGGCGCGCGCTCGGGCTCGACGGCATGATCGGCCAGATCCTCGACGAGTGTCGTGCGCACGCACGGCCGCCGCAGCCCGCGGAGCTTCTGCCCCGGCTGTCGCCGGATGCGCCCGACGCGATCGCGCGCCTGATCAGCTTCCTCGAGAGCGCGGGCGAGCGCAGCCTGGAGGCGGACCGCGTGCGAACGGCTCTGGCGCGGCGCGCGAGCGGCCGCTCGGCCCCGGTGGTCGGCTTCACGGGCACGGGGGGCGCGGGCAAGTCGAGCGTGGTCGACGAGCTGGTCCGGCGCTTCCGTCAGGCTCTGCCGGAGCGCCGGATCGGGGTGGTGCTCGTCGATCCCACGCGGCGTCGCTCCGGCGGCGCGCTCCTCGGCGACCGGATCCGCATGAACGGCATCCACGGGCCGGGCGTGTACGTGCGCTCGCTCGCCACGCGCCGCGCGCACGCGGCGCTCTCGCTCGCCGTGAAGGATGCCATCCTGGTGCTGCGCGCGGCGGGCTTCGACACCGTCTTCGTGGAGACGGCCGGCATCGGCCAGAGCGACTCCGAAGTCGTGGACCTGGCGGACACCTCCGTGTACGTGATGACGCCCGACTACGGCGCGCCGTCGCAGCTCGAGAAGATCGACATGCTCGAGCTCGCTTCGCTGGTGGTGCTGAACAAATCCGATCGCCGTGGCGCGGCCGACGCGCTGCGCGACGTGCGGCGGCAGTGGCGGCGGAACCATCCCGGGGCGCCGGCCGACGACGCCGAGCTCCCCATCTTCGCGACCGTCGCGAGCCAGTGGGACGACCCGGGCCTCGACCGGCTCGCGCGCGCGCTGCTCGCGAAGGTCGGAGCGTCGGGCGCAGCGCTCGCGCCCGCGGAGCCGGTCCGCGCCCAGCGGATCGCGCCACCGCCGTTGATCCCGGGCGGCCGCGAGCGTTACCTGTCCGAGATCGCAGAGGCCGTGCGCGCGTACCGGCGCGGCACCGACGGGCAGGTGCGCGCCGCGCGCGAGGCCGCCGCGCTGCGCACGGCGTTCGAGGCCGTCGGGCCGGATGCGGAGGCGGCACGCGTGCTGCGCGAGCGGCACGCGGAGCGCCTCGCTGCGCTCGAGCCCACGCTGCGGGCGCAGCTCGAGCGCTGGGAGGAGACGACCCGGCAGTACGAAGCCGAGCGGCAGAGCTACGGCGTGCGGGAGCAGCGCGTCGAGGTGAGGAACCACGTCGAGACGCTCTCGGGCACGCAGCTGCCGCGCGTCTCGCTGCCGCGCGGCGAAGACTGGGGCGAGCTGGCGCGCTACCTGCGCCAGGAGAATCTGCCCGGGCACTTCCCGTTCACCGCGGGCGTCTTCCCGTTCAAGCGCGCCGAGGAGGATCCCGCCCGCATGTTCGCGGGTGAGGGTCCGCCCGAGCGCACGAACCGCCGCTTCCATCTCCTCGCCGCCGGTCAGACTGCGACCCGCCTCTCGACGGCCTTCGACAGCGTCACGCTCTACGGACGAGATCCGCACGAACGGCCCGACATCTGGGGCAAGGTCGGAACCTCGGGCGTGTCGGTCTGCACCGTCGACGACGCGAAGAAGCTCTACTCGGGCTTCGACCTGTGCGATCCGCGCACCTCCGTGTCGATGACGATCAACGGGCCCGCGCCGACGGTGCTGGCCTTCTTCCTGAACGCGGCGGTCGACCAGCAGGTCGAGAAGCACCTGCGCGTGCGCGGCGAGCTCGAGGCGGTGCGCCGGCGCTTCGCGGCGCGGGGCCTGCCCAGCTATGCCGGCCCGCTCCCGGAAGGGCACGACGGCCTCGGCCTCGGCCTCCTCGGCATCCGCGGCGAGGAGGCGGTGGACGGAGAGACGTACGCGCGCATCCGCGCCGACGCCCTCGCTCGCGTCCGCGGCACGGTGCAGGCCGACATCCTCAAGGAGGAGCAGGCGCAGAACACGTGCATCTTCTCGACCGCCTTCTCCCTCAAGGTGATGGGCGACGTGCAGGAGTGGTTCGTCCGGCACGGCGTGCGGAACTTCTACGCGGTCTCGATCTCCGGCTACCACATCGCGGAAGCAGGCGCGGTGCCGATCACGCAGCTCGCCTTCACGCTCGCGAACGGCTTCACGTACGTGGAGGCCTGGCGCGCCCGTGGCATGAAGGTCGACGACTTCGCGCCGAATTTCTCGTTCTTCTTCAGCAACGGCCTCGACGCCGAGTACAGCGTGATCGGGCGCGTCGCGCGCCGCATCTGGGCCATCGCCTTGCGCGATCTCTACGGCGCCTCCGAGCGGAGCCAGAAGCTCAAGTACCACATCCAGACCTCGGGCCGGTCGCTCCACGCTCAGGAGATGGCGTTCAACGACATCCGCACCACGCTCCAGGCGCTCACCGCGATCCAGGATCACTGCAACAGCCTCCACACGAACGCATACGACGAGGCCGTCACCACGCCCACGGAGGACTCCGTGCGCCGCGCGCTCGCGATCCAGCTCGTGATCCAGCGCGAGCTCGGGATCTCGCGGAACGAGAACGCGCTGCAGGGCTCCTATGCGATCGAATGGCTCACGGACCGCGTCGAGGAGGCCGTGCTCGAGGAGTTCGACCGGCTCTCGGAGCGGGGCGGGGTGCTCGGCGCGATGGAGACGCACTACCAGCGCGGCCGGATCCAGGAGGAGAGCCTGCGCTACGAGGCGAAGAAGCACTCGGGCGAGCTGCCGATCGTGGGCGTCAACACCTTCGAGGGCAAGGGCACCGGGGAGGGGCTCCGCCCCGTTGCGCTGATGCGCGCGAGCGAGGACGAGAAGCGCCACCAGCTCGACGCGCTGCACGCCTTCCAGGCGCGCGAGGGCGCCGCGACCGGACCTGCGTTGGCGCGTCTCCAGCAGGTTGTGCGGAGTGGAGGCAACGTCTTCGCCGAGCTGATGGACACCGTGCAGGTCGCGAGCCTCGGGCAGATCAGCGAGGCCTTGTTCGAGGTGGGCGGTCGCTATCGTCGATCGCTCTAGCGGGAGTGTGGCGGACATGACGGATCTCGAACGCTGGCGGGAGCTCGCGAAGAAGGAGCTCGGGGGCAAGCCGCCCGACGAGCTCGTGCGCGTGACGCCCGACGGCCTCCGCATCCAGCCCCTCTACACCGCACGGGACCTCGAGGGCCTCGCGCTCACCGACACGCTGCCCGGCCTGTTTCCGTTCCTGCGCGGGCCGCGCGCCACGATGTACGCGAATCGGCCCTGGACCCTCCGGCAATACGCGGGCTTTTCGACCGCCGAGGAGTCGAACGCCTTCTACCGCGCGAACCTCGCAGCGGGGCAGCAAGGCTTGTCGGTGGCGTTCGATCTCGCCACGCACCGCGGCTACGACTCCGACCACCCGCGCGTCACGGGCGACGTCGGCAAGGCGGGCGTCGCGATCGATTCGGTCGAGGACATGAAGATCCTGTTCGCGGGCATTCCGCTCGACAAGGTCACCGTCTCGATGACGATGAACGGCGCGGTCCTGCCGGTGCTCGCGTGCTTCATCGTGGCCGGCGAGGAGCAGGGCGTCCCGCGCGAGAAGCTCGCCGGGACGATCCAGAACGACATCCTCAAGGAGTTCATGGTCCGCAACACGTACATCTATCCGCCGGCGCCGAGCATGCGGATCGTGGCGGACATCATCGAGTTCACGGCGAAGCACATGCCGAAGTTCAACTCGATCTCGATCTCCGGCTACCACATGCAGGAGGCCGGTGCGACGACGGTGCAGGAGCTGGCCTTCACCATCGCCGACGGGCTCGAGTACGTGCGCGCGGCGCGTTCGAAGGGCCTCGACGTGGACGCGTTCGCCGGGCGCCTCTCGTTCTTCTGGTGCATCGGCATGAACTTCTATCTCGAGATCGCGAAGATGCGGGCGGGCCGCCGCATCTGGGCCGAGCGCATGCGCGACGAGTTCGCGCCGAAGCGTGCGGAGTCGCTCATGCTGCGCACGCACTGCCAGACGTCCGGGGCGAGCCTGACCGAGCAGGATCCGATGAACAACATCATTCGCACCACGGTCGAGGCGATGGCGGCGGTGTTCGGCGGCACGCAGTCACTCCACACGAACGGCTACGACGAGGCGGTGAGCCTGCCCACCGACGCCGCGGCGCGCGTCGCGCGCAACACGCAGCTGATCCTGCAGGAGGAGTCGGGGATCACCGCGGTGGTCGATCCCTGGGGCGGCTCGTACTTCATGGAGCGCCTGACCGAGAGCGTGTACGCCGCGGCCCAGGAGCTGATCGCGGAGGTCGAGGAGCTCGGCGGGATGACGCGCGCGATCCAGGCCGGCATGCCGAAGCTGCGGATCGAGGAGGCCGCCGCGAGGCGGCAGGCCCGCGTCGACAGCGGCGCGGACACGATCGTCGGCGTCAACAAGTACCGGCTCGAGGAAGAGACCCCGATCGACGTGCGCGACATCGACAACGGCGCGGTGCGCGAGTCGCAGATCCGCCGGCTCGTCCAGATCAAGCAGAGCCGCGATGCTGCGGCCGTCGCGAAGGCGCTCGCGCGCCTCGAGGAGCTCGCGGCCTCGGGCCAGGGCAACCTGCTCGAGGCTGCGGTGGACGCCGCCCGCGTACGCGCGACGCTGGGCGAGATCTCCTTCGCCCTCGAGAAGATCTACACGCGCCATCGTGCGGAGGTGCGTTCCGTGTCCGGCGTCTACGGCGGCAGCTATCGGGGCGACGACGAGTTCGAGGCGGCGCAGCGCGAGGTGGAGGCGTTCGCGGCGCAGGAAGGGCGGCGCCCGCGCATGCTCGTCGTGAAGCTCGGCCAGGACGGCCACGACCGCGGCATGAAGGTGATCGCCACCGCCTTCGCCGACCTCGGCTTCGACGTGGACGTCGGCCCGCTGTTCCAGACGCCCGAGGAGGCCGCGCAGCAGGCGCTCGACGCCGACGTGCACGTGGTGGGCGTGTCGAGCCAGGCGGCCGGCCACAAGACGCTCGTGCCCCAGCTGATCGAGGCGCTGCGCCAGAAGGGCGCTCCAGAGATCGCGGTGGTGGTGGGCGGCATCATCCCGCCGCACGACTATCCGTTCCTGCGCGAGCGGGGCGTCGCGGGCATCTTCGGCCCGGGCACCGCGATCCCGAAGGCGGCCCGCGAGGTGCTCCAGGTGGTGCGGACCCGGCGCGGATGACCGACTCCCGGGCGCGTGGGCCGGCCACGGCCGCGGAGTTCATGGCCGCGATTCGCGCGGGCGACCGGCGCGCGCTCGCGCGCGCCATCACGCTGATCGAGAGCACCCGACCCGATCGGCAGGCGCTCGGCCAGGAGATCCTCGAAGGCCTCGTGGCCGCGACCGGCGGGGCGGTGCGCGTCGGGCTCACGGGCCCCCCCGGCGTCGGCAAGTCGACCTTCATCGAGGCGCTGGGCCTGCACCTGCTCGGCCTCGGCCTGCGCGTCGCGGTGCTCGCAGTCGATCCCACGAGCCCGGTGACCGGCGGCAGCATCCTCGGCGACAAGACGCGCATGGAGCGGCTGGCGCAGGAGGAGCGGGCGTTCATCCGCCCCTCGCCCTCGGGCGGTGCGCTCGGCGGCGTGGCGCATCGCACGCGCGAGGTCCTCCTGCTCTGCGAGGCCGCCGGCTTCGACGTCGTGATCGTCGAGACGGTGGGCATCGGGCAGTCGGAGGTGGCCGTCCGCTCGCTGGTGGACTTCTTCGGCGTGCTGCTCCAGCCCGGCGCCGGCGACGAGCTCCAGGGCCTGAAGCGAGGCGTGCTCGAGCTCGCCGACGCGCTCGTCGTCAACAAGGCGGACGGCGAGCAGAAGGCGCTCGCGGAGCGCACGCGCGGGGAGCACGCGCGCGCGCTCGAGCTGCTGCGGCCGCTCTCGCCCGCCTGGCGCCCGCGCGTGATGACGGGCAGCGCGCTCAGCGGCGAGGGGATCGCCGCGTTCTGGGACACCGTCCTGGCGCACCGCGCAGCCCTCGACGCCGCTGGCGAGCTCGAGCGGCGGCGCCGCAGCCAGGCGCGGGATTGGATGTGGGCCCTCGTCCGCGAGGGCCTCCAGCAGAGCTTCCGCTCGCACCCCGAGGTGGCCGCGCGCATCGAGCGCCTCGAGGCCGAGGTCGAGGCGCTCACGACCACACCCGCCGCCGCTGCCCGCGCGTTGCTGGCCGCCTTCGACAAGCGCTGAGCCCCGCGGGGAACCCCGTTCTGGCGCAGGATCCTCAACGACGACTGCCTGTTTGCCGAAGAGAACCGCGAGAGGGCCCCGCTCGGAGCCAGAGGCGAGTCGTCGATGGTCCAGATCAACATGGCGAGCCGCGAGATCGTGCTGAAGCTCGTCTACTACGGGCCGGCGCTCTCGGGCAAGACCACGAACCTCCAGAAGCTGCACGAGATGCTCGCGCCCGAGTCGCGCGGCAAGATGGTCACGCTCGACACGGCCGACGACCGCACGCTCTACTTCGACTTCCTGCCGGTCGAGTTCGGCACGCAGAACGGCTTCTCGGTGAAGCTGAAGCTGTTCACGGTGCCGGGCCAGGTGATGCATCGCTCCACGCGCAAGGTGGTGCTCGCCGGCGCGGACGGCATCGCGTTCATCGCGGACTCGCAGCGCTCCTCGGCGAGCGCGAATCAGTACTCGTGGCGCGACATGGAAGCGAACCTCAAGGCCAACGGGATCGACTTCGCGTCGATGCCGAAGGTGGTGCAGTTCAACAAGCGGGATCTGCCCGACGTGAAGCCGCTCGAAGAGATCAAGACGGCGTGGGGCGACATCCCGACCTTCCCGGGCGTGGCCAGCACCGGGCAGGGCGTGCTCGAGACGTTCCGCGAGCTGGTGCGGCGCACGTATCGCGCGCTCGATCAGAAGCATCAGTTCGAGGCGAAGTTCGGCGTCTCCGAGGACGACTTCCTGAAGGGCGTGCTCCAGCACTTCCGGGGCTGAGAAAGCTCAGAACCCCGCGTCCCCGCGACGCTTTCACGCCGTGCTCGTTTGACACGCGGGGCCTTTGCCGATAGCGTCGGCCGGGTTGTCGACGCTCCCCCAACCCCTCGATCGCGCGCCCGAGCGAGCCCCGTCATGAACGACGCCCGGCAGCCGCGCGCGGCGCGCAGCGGCGCGCCCACCCCGCTTCCCTTCGACGCGAGCGACGTGGTGGTGCCGATCGACGTGGCGCTCGCCGAGATTCGCGCCGGCCGCATGATCGTGCTCGTGGACGACGAGGACCGCGAGAACGAAGGCGACCTCTGCATGGCCGCGGAGATGGTCACGCCCGAGGCGATCAACTTCATGGCGCGCTTCGGGCGCGGCCTGATCTGCCTGCCGCTCACCGAGGAGCAGATCGATCGCCTGCGCCTCGGCATGATGGTGCCGGACGCCGAGAACTCGTCGGGCTTCGGCACGGCCTTCACCGTCTCGATCGAGGCGCGCGAAGGCGTCACCACGGGCATCTCGGCCCACGACCGCGCCCACACGATCCAGACGGCGATCCGCGAGGACGCCCGCCCGCAGGACATCGTGCGGCCCGGCCACGTGTTCCCGCTGCGCGCGCGCACCGGCGGCGTGCTGCGCCGCGCCGGGCAGACCGAGGGCTCGGTGGACCTCGCGCGCATGGCCGGCCTCAAGCCGGCCGGCGTCATCTGCGAGATCATGAACGACGACGGCAGCATGGCGCGCATGCCCGACCTGGTGCGCTTCGCGCGGCAGCACGAGCTCAAGATCGTGACGATCGCCGACCTGATCGAGTACCGGCTGCGGAACGAGAAGCTCGTCCGCCGCTCCGGCGAGGCCGTGCTGCCCACGCGCGAGGGCGGCGAGTTCCGCTCGATCGTCTACGAGAACGGCATCGACCACATCGACCACATCGCCCTCGTGAAGGGCGACATCCACGAGGACGACGAGGTGCTCGTGCGCGTGCACAGCGAGTGCCTCACCGGCGACGCCTTCGGCTCGCTGCGGTGCGACTGCGGCGAGCAGCTGCAGGCGGCGATGCGGATGATCGAGGGCGCCGGCAAGGGCGTGCTGCTCTACATGCGCCAGGAAGGCCGCGGCATCGGGCTCAAGAACAAGATTCGCGCCTACGGCCTCCAGGACGAGGAAGGCCTCGACACCGTCCAGGCCAACGAACGCCTCGGCTTCGCGGCCGATCTCCGCGACTACGGCGTGGGCGCCCAGATCCTCCACGATCTCGGCGTCCGCAAGATGCGAATCATCACGAACAACCCCGGCAAGCGCGCCGGTATCGAGGGTTACGGGCTCACCATCGTGGAGCGCGTGCCCCTCGAGATCCAACCCAACGAGAAGAACCTCGAGTATCTCCGCACGAAGAAGGAGAAGCTCGGTCACGTTCTTCATCTGATGAGCTAGGGAGCAGCGGAGATGTTCGATTCGGTCGATGACGTGGTGAGCCAGCTCAGCCGGCAGGGATACATCTGCGGCAAGAACATCGGGACGGTCGTCTATCTGGCGACGCAGCTCGAGAAGCCGGTGCTGGTGGAAGGGCCCGCGGGCGTCGGCAAGACGGAGCTGGCGAAGGTCGTCGCGAAGGCCACCGGCCGCCCGCTCATCCGCCTCCAGTGCTACGAGGGCCTCGACGAAGCCAAGGCGCTCTACGAGTGGGAGTACTCGAAGCAGCTCCTCTACACGCAGATCCTGAAGGAGAAGTTCGCCGAGGCGATGAGCGGAACGACCACGCTTCGCGACGCCGCCGAGCGGGTGGGCCGCGAGGACAGCGTGTTCTTCTCGGAGCGCTTCATCGTGCCGCGCCCGTTGCTCCGCGCGATCCAGTCCGCGGAGCCCACCGCGCTCCTGATCGACGAGGTCGACAAGTCCGACCCGGAGTTCGAGGCGTTCCTCCTCGAGGTGCTCTCCGACTTCCAGGTCACCGTGCCCGAGGTCGGGACGCTCGAGGCGAAGCACAAGCCGCTGGTCTTTCTCACCTCGAACGACGCGCGCGAGATGAGCGACGCGCTGAAGCGCCGCTGCCTCCACCTCTACATCGACTTCCCCGACCAGGCGCTCGAGGAGCGGATCCTCAGCACCAAGGTGCCGGGCATCGAGCAGCGCCTCGCTCAGGACCTGGTCGGGATGATGCAGCGGCTGCGCAAGCTCGACCTCAAGAAGACGCCCTCGATCAGCGAGACGCTCGACTGGGCCCGCGCGCTGCTCGCGCTGAATGCAAAGGAGCTCGACGAGGGGCTCGTGCGCGACACGCTCAACGTGATCCTCAAGTACGAGGGCGACATCAAGAAGGCGCAGGGAGAGCTCGGCAAGCTGCTCGTGAAGAGGGCGGAAGAGCCCGCGGCGGCTCCCGGGCAGGGTGCGGCCCCGGCCGCGCCCGCCAAGAAGGGCGTTCTCCACTAGCGCCAGCGAGGGGCCGCGCCGTGCAGCGCAAGATCGTCGACTTCACCAACCTGCTCCGGAAGAGCGGGATCCGCGTCTCGATGGCCGAGTCGATCGACGCCTTCGACGCGCTCGACGAGCTCTCCCTCGACGACCGCGAGGTGTTCCGCGACGCGCTGCGCACCACGATGGTGAAGCGCTCGGAGGACATCCCCAGCTTCGACCAGCTCTTCGACCTCTACTGGTCCGCGTTCTACGACAACCTGCGCGGCGCTTTCGACCAGGCCGTCGGCTCGATGGGCGGGGAGTTCGACCTCGAGAAGATGCTCCAGGCCATCCAGCAAGGGCTCCAGAACCTGCAGGGCCAGTCGCAGGAGATGGACCTGTCGGAGCTGGCGAAGGCCCTCCTCACGCAGGACCTCTCGCAGCTCGAGCAGCTGATCCGGCAGGCGGCGCAGGGCGCGGGCACCGAGCGCATCGAGAACATGCTCCAGATCGGCTTCTTCACGCGCCGCACGCTCGAGCAGATGGACGCGGAAGGAGCGGGCAAGCAGCTGCGCGATCTGGCGCGGCAGCTGCGCGAATCGGGCATGCCGGACGCCCAGGTGGACGCGTTGCTCGACCTGATCGACAAGTTCCTCGACGCGCTCCGCCAGGCCGTGCGGAACTACACCGAGCGCGAGCTCCAGCAGCGCAACTTCGACTACATGGAGAAGTTCCGGCGCGAGAGCCTGCTCGAGAAGAGCTTCTACAACCTCACCGAGGACGAGATCCGCAAGATGCGCGAGGTGGTGGCCCGCCTGGCCCAGCGCATCAAGAACGTGCTCTCGATCCGCCGGCGGCGCCTCAAGCGCGGCAAGCTCGACCTGCACACGATGCTGCGCCGCAACGCCGGGCACGGCGGAGTGCCGTTCGAGCTGATCTTCAAGCAGCGCCGCAAGGATCGTCCGAAGCTGGTGATCCTGTGTGACGTTTCTTCATCCGTCGCGAACGTGTCGCGCTTCATGCTGCAGTTCATGTACAGCCTGCAGGAATGCTTCACGAAGATCCGCTCGTTCGTGTTCGTGGCGGAGCTCGGCGAGGTCACGCCGCTCTTCAAGGAGCGCGACATCAGCCTCGCGATCGACAAGGCCCTCGACGGCGGCGAGACCATCAACGTCTACACGCGCTCGAACTTCGGCCACGCGTTCCACTACTTCTGGCAGAACTTCCTGGCCGCGGTCGACAACAAGACCACCGTCCTGATCCTGGGCGACGCGCGGAACAACTACAACGATCCGCGCGCCTGGTGCCTGCGCGACATCCACAACAAGGCCAAGGACGTCGTATGGCTGAACCCGGAGAGCCCGAGCGCCTGGGGCTTCGGCGACAGCGTGATGGACAAGTACCTGCCGTACGTGGATCTCGCCGAAGAGTGCCGCAACCTGAAGCAGCTCTCGCGCATCGTCGACCGCCTCGTCCTCTAGGGCGCCCTGCCGAGAGCGACGTCACCAGGAGAGCGGATCCACGCCGCACGCATCGGGTGGCGCGTTGGCTCGTGGCCGGTTGCGGCGTCCAACGAGCGGCGTCCAAAACTCGAAGCCCCGCCGGACCAGGGTCCGACGGGGCTTCGTTTCAGGGCGGAGGGCGGTGGATAGATGATGGGGGGTGAGAGGTTGGACATTTCGGTGAGAAATGCCTTATCCACCGCCACTCCATGAAAATCCGGTGGAATGCGCGCAGTATGTTCCGAGCCCCCCCGACTTGTCAAACACCTTTTGCGAGCAATTCCGATCAGGCGGGCAAAAGGCTGACAGAACAGGCGGTTGAGCCAGAACCTCTCGACCGCCGAATCGCCCCAGGCGGGCCGCTCCCGTGCTGGACTCGGGGACTCACTCGGGTAGGTTCCGCCCGTGCTGCGCCGCTATCACGTCCGCACGTACGGCTGCCAGATGAACCTGCACGACTCGGAGAAGGTCGAGAACCTGCTCCACCACGCCGGTTGGCGACCGGCCGCCGGCCTCGACGACGCGGATCTCCTGCTCATCAACACCTGCTCGATCCGCGAGAAGGCGGAGCATCGTCTCGCGAGCGATCTCGGCGCCCTGCGCGACTGGCGCGACGCTGCGCCCGGCCGCGTGCTCGGCGTCGGGGGCTGCGTGGCGCAGCAGGAAGGCGATGCGCTGTTGCGACGCTTCCCGCACCTCGACTTCGTGTTCGGCACCCACAATCTGCGGCTCGTCCCGGAGCTGGTGGAGGCCGCGGCCGCCGGCGCGCGGCAGGCCGAGACCGCCGAGAGCCGATCGCAAGAGCGCTTCGACCTCCCGGAACGGCACCCGGCCTTCCACGGCCACACGCCGGGTCGGGCGTGGCTCACGGTGATGGAGGGCTGCGACCTCTTCTGCTCGTTCTGCATCGTGCCGCACACGCGCGGGCGCGAGATCAGCCGGCCGGCGGGCGCGATCGTGGACGAGGCGCGGCGGCTGGCGGCCGCCGGCGTCGTCGAGCTGACGCTGCTCGGGCAGACGGTGAATGCATACGGGCGGCACGACGCGCGCCGCGGGCGCAGCGCGGCGGGGAGCGTGCTCTTCGCCGCGCTGCTCGCGCAGCTCGACGCGATCCCGGGCGTCGCGCGGCTCCGCTACACGAGCCCGCATCCGATCTTCTTCGACGACGCCCTGGTGCGAGCCCACGCAACGCTCGGAACGCTCCAGCCCCACGTGCATCTCCCGCTCCAGAGCGGCTCCGACCGCGTGCTCGAGCGGATGCGGCGGCGCTACGACAGCGCGGCGTATCTGCGCCTCGTGGAGCGCCTCCGCACCGCCCGTCCCGACCTCGCCCTGACGACCGACCTGATCGTGGGCTTCCCGGGCGAGACGCGCGCCGACTTCGAGGAGACCCTGCGCGTCGTGCGCGAGGCGGGCTTCGTGGACAGCTACGCCTTCAAGTACTCGCCGCGCCCTGGCACGGCGGCGGCGGAGCTCCCGGATCGCGTGCCGGCAGAAGAGGCGCAAGAGCGCCTCGAAGCGCTGCAAGCGCTTCAACGATCCCTCACGGTTGCGTACCATCGGCGCCGCGTCGGAGAGATCGTGGAGGTGCTGGTGGAGGGGCCGAGCCGAAGGGCTGCGCTGGACGGCAGTGGGGCGGGGCCCCAGCTCCAGGGCCGCGACCCCTACCACCGCGTGGTCAACTTCCGGGCTCCCGTGGCGCTCCCGGCCGGCCGTCTGGTCCGCCTGGAGCTGGTCGAGGCCACCCCGCACTCCCTGATCGGGGAGCTCGCGGGCGTCCAGCCGAGACCCCCGCTGGCCGATGAGATGGGCCAGCCGGTCGGCCTGGCCTGAAAGCCCAGGGGCGGCCGTCTCACCGGGACAGGGGGCGGGGGTGAGCGGGGCCCGGATACTCGCGGTCGACGATCAGCTCTACTTCCGGGTGTTCCTCGAGGACCTCCTGCGCGAAGAGGGCTACGAGGTGACGAGCGCGGACGGCGGGGCCGAAGCGCTCGCCCAGCTCGAGACCCAGCGCTTCGACGTGGTCGTGACCGACATGGTCATGCCCGGCATGGACGGGAGCGAGCTGGTCCAGCGCGTGAAGGAGCGCTGGCCCGACCAGGACGTCGTCGTCGTCACGAGCGTCGGCGATCTCCGCACGGCGATCGACGCGATGAAGCTCGGCGCCAGCGACTACCTGCTGAAGCCCGTGGACCGGAAGGCGCTGCTCCGCTCCCTCGAGCAGATCCTCGAGCGCCGCCGGCTGCGCGCCGAGCACGGCCGCCTGATGGCGGAGAACCTGGAGCTCCTCGGCGCCTTCACGCAGTACGAGCGGCTGCTCGGCTTCTTCTCGACGCTCTCGCTCGAGACGCTCGCCGACCGGATCGTCGAGGTGTTCTGCCTCGAGACGAACGCGCAGGGTGGGGTGCTGTGGATCGCGCGCCCCGACTCGCCGCAGCTGCTCCGCCTCGTCGGCGTCGGCGGCCTCGTGCGTGTGGACGAGGAGCCCAAGGAGCTCGACGCGACGCAGCTGCCGCCGGAGCTCGCGCCCGTGCTGGAAGAGGCCTCGCACACCGGCTCGGCGATCGGTCCCGGCGGCTCGGGCTCGCGCGGGCCGTGCCTGTACGTGCGCTTCCAGACCGAGGGGCCCTTGCTCGGCCTGCTGCGGCTCGGCGACAAGCTCGACGGCACCGCATTCGATCCCTCCGATCGCGAGCTCGCCGCGCGTCTCGCGAGCTTCGGGTCGCAGGCCATCGCGAACGCGCTGCGCTTCCGCACGCTCGAACGCCGCTCGTTCCGCGATCCCGCCACCCAGGCCTACACGCGCGCCTACTTCGAGGACGTCGCGACCAACGAGGTGCGCAAGGCCAGCCGCTTCTCGCGCCACACCTCGTTGGTGCGCGTCGAGCTCGACGGAGTCGGCGCGCTGCGCGAGCGCCTGGGTCAGGTCGAGTACGCGCACTGGACCCAGGAGGTGGCGGCCTCGATCCGCGGCACGCTGCGCAGCATGGATCTGCTGGCGGTCGAGTCCGACGGCCGCTTCGGCATCCACCTGCCGGAAGCGGACACGCTCGGCGCGACGGTGGCGAAGCGCCGCGTGCGCGCCGCGGTCGAGCGGGCAGCGCCGATGCGGGCGCTGGATCCGAACGACCGGCCCACCGTGCTGGCGGCGTCCGCCACGTACCCGCGCGACGGCACCAGCCTCGAGGCGCTCCGTGCCTCGCTCGACCTCCGCATCGGCCAGGACCGCGCCAGCATCGTGCGCGCCCTCTCGCTCGAGCACATGCCGTTCCGCGGCCTCGTCGAATC
Source organism: uncultured delta proteobacterium (assembly GCA_963716895.1). Taxonomy (GTDB): domain Bacteria; phylum Myxococcota_A; class UBA9160; order UBA9160; family UBA6930; genus JBFIYM01. Next base: position 222,877 of record CAVQUJ010000004.1, on the reverse strand, counting down.
CCTGATCGGCGACGGCTTCGTGGGCCGTGCCGAGCACGTCGAGCAGCTCGTGCGCTTCGTGATCGAGGATCTCGCGCGGCGCCCGAACGAGCGCAGCCTGCTGTTCGTGGCGCCCGGCTCGAGCCTCACGCAGGCCGTCGAAGAAGGGCTCGAGGCTCTCGGCTCGCGGCCGCTCTCGACGGGCCTCGTGCTCGTGGCCGAGCGGGGCGAGCTCTCGCCGCCGATGCCCGTCACGTGGGTGCCGGCGGACCGGGCCGGCACGGAGGCCGCGTTCCTGGTGCACTTCGGCGAGGGTGCTCCGTACGCGGTGATGCGCGAGGGCGGCTCGGCCTCGCAGGGCGTCGGCATCTATCACACCGCGGACCCGGTGCTCGTCGAGCACCTGGCGTTCCAGCTCGGCCACGAGCTCGGAGTGCCGATCAGTGGCTAGCGCGGTGCTCGTCGCAGACGGAAACCGCGCGCGGGGTGAGCGCGTGCTGGAGGCCTGTCTCGCCGGCGGCCTCCAGGCCCGCCGCGTCGAGACCGGCCCCGAGGCGCTCGAGGCGTCGCTGGCGGACGTCCCGCAGCTGCTCATCGCGGCGGTCGAGCTGCCGTTGATCGACGGCGTCCGGCTCTCGGAGATCCTGCGCGCGAATCCGCGGACCGCGGAGGCCCGCTTCCTCTTCCTCGGTCGCCCGCCCGCGCGGCCGCCGAGCCCGTTCGACGAGACGCTGCCGGGGCAGACCCCGCCCGAGGAGATCGCGGCGCAGGCGGTCGCGATGCTCGCGCGCCAGACGCGTATGGACGCCGTGCGGCGCGAGAGCGCGGCGCGCCGCGAGCTGGAAGGCCAGCTCTCCCAGATCCCGCTGGTCGACCTCGTCGAGCTCCTCCACCTGAACCGTCGCAGCGGCGTGATCGAGCTGACGCGCGCGCCGGCAGGGGCCACGCGCCAGGCCGGCGCCGTGTGGCTCCAGGACGGTGAACTCGTCCACGCCACGGTCGGCACCGAGGTGATCGGACCGAAGGCGCTGTTCCGCCTGCTCGGCTGGAAGGAGGGGCGCTTCACCTTCTCGGCCGAGCGCCGCGCCCCGACGCAGACGCTGTCGGGCCCGACCCGCGTGCTGCTGCTCGAGGGCCTGCGCCAGGGCGACGAGCTCGCGAACGATTCCTCGCTACCGCCCCGCGAGGCCGAGATCCGGCTCGCGGTCGCCAAGAGCGAGATCCCCCACGCCGTCCATCCGGTGACGCAGGAAGTGCTGCTGCTGCTCGAGATGTACGACCGCGTGGAGCAGATCGTCGAGCACTGCAGCCATCCGGACTACCAGGTGCTGCGCACGCTCCAGACGCTGCTCGAGCGCGGCCTCGTGGTGGTCTCGCGCGGCGAGTCGACGGTGCAGGCGCAGAAGTCGGGCTGGCTCGACCCGGGCGCGGCGCGCCGCCTCCAGGATTGGCTCCAGCTCGGCCGGCTGCCCGGTCAGGCGGCGGCGAGCGCCAAGCTGCTGCTGGCGTCGTCGGACCTCGAGGGCACGCGCGACTTCCTCCGGCTCCTCGCGCCGCTGCCGGGCTTCGAGGTCGCACCCGTGATCGAGGCCGGCGGGCTCGGCGCCGACGACGTGAAGCACGTGGCGCGGCTGCGGCTCGGCGACGGGCCGAGCGTGGACATCATCCACGCCCCGTGGCGGGAGCCCTTCGCGCCAGCGTGGCGAACGCTCGCCTATGGCGCGCTCGGCGTGCTGCTCGTGCACACCCACCCGGTGGCCGAGGCCGAGGCCCGCCTACGCCCGCTGGTGCAGTGCCTGTCGCAGGAGCCCGGCGCGCGTCTGTTCCGCGTGCTGCTGCTGCGCAAGGGGGAGCGGGTGCCGGCAGACGAGGTGCAGCAGCGCCTCGCGCTGCTCGATCGCTCCTCCCTGTTCCTGCTGCCGCTCGAGGCCGGCAAGGATCGCTTCTCGCTGCTCGCCACGATGCTCGCGCGGGTGCTGCCGTGACCGACGCCGACCTCCGCCGCTTCCCGTTGTTCGCCGGGCTCGACGAGGCCGAGCTCAAGCTCGTGGCCTTCCTGCTCGAAGCGCGCGAGCTCGCCGCGGAGCAGCGGGCATGGCGCGAAGGGGAGCCCGCAGACGGCCTCTGGCTGCTCGACGAGGGCACGCTGCGCTTCGAGTCGCGCAGCGAGGGCACGCTCGGCCACTACGAAGCACCGGCCTGCATCGGCGCGGTCAGCCTCGTCAACGACGCCGCGCGCGAGGCCTCGGCCTACGCCGCAGGCTCCGCGCGGGTGCTCGTGCTCACGAGAACGGCGTTTGCGCAGCTGCTCGAGGCCGCGCCGCGCACGGCGGCCCACGTGCTCACGGCAATCGCCGCCGAGCTCGGCGCCGTGCTGCGCGACGGGCTCCCGTTCCTGACCGCGCAGCGTTGACCCGTGCGCGCTCGGCACCTAGACTGACGCGCCAACTCGGGGGCCCCAGTTGGCCGTGGTGCATTCGGCGACAACCGGCACTCCCGATCCGGAGCCAAGACAGGCACGGGAGCCGGGAAGGCGCATGAACGAGAGCCGGGTTCGCGAGGGTCTGACGTTCGACGACGTCCTCCTCGTGCCCGCTGCCTCGGACGTGGTCCCCGCTCGAACCGACGTCTCGACGCAGTTCACGCGCGAGATCTCGCTCTCCATGCCGCTCGCCTCGGCGGCGATGGACACCGTGACCGAGCACCGCACGGCGATCTGCATGGCGCAGAACGGCGGCATCGGCATCGTGCACCGCAACCTGTCGATCGACGCGCAGGCCGCCGAAGTCGACAAGGTGAAGCGCTCCGAGTCGGGCATGATCGTGGATCCGATCACGATGTCCCCCGAGCAGCGCATCCAGGACGCGCTCGACGTGATGCGCCGCTACGGGATCTCCGGCGTGCCGATCACGCGCGAAGGCAAGGCGGTCGGCATCCTCACCAACCGCGACCTCCGCTTCGTGAAGGACGCTTCGCGCGCGATCTCGACGCGTGATGACGAAGGACAACCTCGTCACGGTGCCGCCGGGCACGACGATGGAGCGCGCGAAGGAGCTCCTGCACGAGCACCGCATCGAGAAGCTCCTGGTCGTGGACCAGTCGGGCACGCTGCGCGGCCTGATCACGATCAAGGACATCGAGAAGACCGAGCGCTTCCCGGATGCCGCCAAGGACGCGCTCGGCCGGCTGCGCTGCGGCGCCGCGGTGGGCGCGGGGCCCGACCGGCTCGAGCGCGCGCAGGCGCTGGTGGACGCGGGCGTGGACGTGATCGTCGTGGACACCGCGCACGGCCACTCGTCCGGCGTGATCGAGGCCGTCGTCGAGCTGCGCCGCACCTTCGCCGAGCTGCCGATCGTGGGCGGCAACGTGGCCACGGCCGAGGGCGCGGAGGCGCTGATCAAGGCGGGCGTGTCGGGCGTGAAGGTGGGCGTCGGGCCGGGCTCGATCTGCACCACGCGCATCGTGGCGGGCGTCGGCGTGCCGCAGCTCACCGCGATCATGGACGCCGTCGAGACCGCGTCACGCTTCGGCATCCCGGTGATCGCCGACGGCGGCATCAAGTACTCGGGCGACGTGGTGAAGGCGCTCGCCGCCGGCGCGCGCAGCCTGATGATCGGCTCGCTGTTCGCCGGCACCGACGAGGCGCCGGGCGAGGTGATCCTCTACCAGGGTCGCTCCTACAAGGTCTACCGCGGCATGGGCTCGCTCGGCGCGATGGCCGAGGGCAGCCGCGACCGCTACTTCCAGGGACACGTCGAGGACACGCGGAAGCTCGTGCCCGAGGGCATCGAGGGCCGCGTGCCGTACCGCGGCAGCCTCGGCAGCAGCATCCACCAGCTGATCGGCGGCGTGCGCGCGGGCATGGGCTACTGCGGCGCCGCCACGCTCGCCGAGCTGCGCAGCAACGCGCGCTTCGTGCGCATCTCGCAGGCGGGGCTCCAGGAGAGCCACGTCCACGACGTCATCATCACCCAGGAGGCCCCGAACTACCGCATCGAGTGAGCGGCCTGCCTCCCCCACGGGCCCAGCGACTCGAGCCGTGCGCAGCGCACTCCCGCTGCGGAGTCGCACCATGCCCCCTGACGTTCACAGCGACCGCATCCTGATCCTGGATTTCGGCGCGCAGTACACGCAGCTGATCGCGCGGCGCCTGCGCGAGCACCAGGTCTACTGCGAGATCCATCCGCATCACTGGGATCTCGAGCGCATCCGCGCCTGGCAGCCGCGCGGCATCGTCCTCTCGGGCGGCCCGTCGAGCGTGCTCTCGCCCGGGGCGCCGAGCGTCGATCCCGGCATCTATCGGCTCGGCGTGCCCGTGCTCGGCATCTGCTACGGGCTCCAGCTGCTCTGTCACCAGCTCGGCGGGCTCGTCGAGAAGGCCGACGATCGCGAGTACGGTCGCGCGCTGCTGAAGGTCGAGCGCGACCACCCGCTGTTCGCGGCGCTGCCCGGCGGCGTCGAGCGCACCGTGTGGATGAGCCACGGCGACCGCGTGCTGCGCCTGCCGCCCGGCTTCGAGGTGATCGCAACCAGCGAGAACTCGCCGTTCGCCGCGGTGGCGCACCGGAGCGAGCCGATCGTCGGCGTGCAGTTCCATCCCGAGGTGGTGCACACCGAGGCCGGCGGCCTGATCCTGCGCAACTTCGCGCGCGGCATGTGCGGCTGCGCCGGCACGTGGACGCCCGGCGCATTCGTCGAGGATGCGATCGCCCGCGTCCGCGAGCGCGTCGGCGATCGCCGCGTGATCTGCGGGCTCTCCGGCGGCGTCGATTCGTCGGTGGCCGCCGCCCTCGTGCACCGCGCCGTCGGCGATCGGCTCACCTGCATCTTCGTGGACCACGGCCTGCTGCGGGAAGGCGAGCGCGCCGAGGTCGAGCGCGCCTTCCGCGAGACGCTGCACGTGCCGCTCGTCACCGTCGACGCCGCAGACCGCTTCCTCGCGGCGCTCGCCGGCGTCAGCGACCCGGAGAGGAAGCGGCGCATCATCGGCCACCAGTTCATCGAGGTCTTCGACGAGACGGCCGCACCGGCTCGGCGGCGCCGACTTCCTGGTGCAGGGCACGGTCTACCCGGACGTGATCGAGAGCGTCTCCGTGCGCGGTCCGTCGGCCACCATCAAGACGCACCACAACGTCGGCGGCCTGCCCGAGCGCATGCGGCTCGGCCTGGTCGAGCCGCTGCGCGAGCTCTTCAAGGACGAGGTGCGCGCCGCGGGCCGCAAGCTCGGCCTGCCGGAGACGATCGTGGGCCGCCATCCGTTCCCGGGTCCGGGCCTCGCGATCCGCATCCTCGGCGAGGTGACGCGCGAGCGCCTCGCGATGCTGCGCCAGGCCGACGCGATCCTGATCGACGAGATCCGGAAGGCGGGCCTCTACGACGAGATCTGGCAGGCCTTCGCGGTGTTCCTGCCGATCCAGAGCGTCGGCGTGATGGGCGACGAGCGCACCTACGACCACGTGATCGGCCTGCGCTGCGTGACGTCGGTGGACGCGATGACCGCGGACTGGGCGCGGCTCCCGCACGATCTGCTCGCCACCGTCTCGAGCCGCATCACCAACGAGGTGAAGGGCGTGAACCGGGTGGTCTACGACGTCTCGTCGAAGCCGCCCGCCACCATCGAGTGGGAGTAGCGTGGCGCGCGTCCCGTTCACGAACGACGTCTCGTCGAGGCCGCCCGCCACGATCGGGTGGGAGTAGCATGGCGCGAGTCTTCGTTCACCCACCTGCACCTGCACACGCAGTACTCGCTGCTCGACGGCGCCATCAAGCACGACCCGCTGTTCGAGCGGCTCGGGGCGATCGGCCAGGAGGCCATCGCCATGACCGACCACGGCAACCTGTTCGGCGCGGTCGACTTCTACGAGAAGGCGCGCGAGGCCGGCGTGAAGCCGATCCTCGGCTGCGAGACGTACATCTCGCCGGGCTCGCGCTTCGACAAGGAGGCGCGCGAACGCGACTCGGGCGGCTTCGACGCGATCAGCCACCTGCTGCTGATCGCGATGGACGACACCGGCTACCGGAACCTGATGCAGCTCGTCTCGAAGGCGTACCTCGAGGGCTTCTACTACAAGCCGCGCATCGACCTCGATCTGCTGCGCAAGCACAGCGAGGGGCTGATCGCGACCTCGGGCTGCCTCTCCTCGCTGGTGTCGCGCCGCATCCTCGGCGGCCAGCTCGACGACGCCTGGCGACTCGCCGAGGAGTTCTCGCCGCATCTTCCCCGGCCGCTACTACCTCGAGCTCCAGCGCCACGGCATCGCGGACCAGGACCGCGTGAACGCCGAGCTGCTGAAGATGTCGGCCGACCTGCGGCTGCCGCTGCTCGCCACGAACGACGCGCACTACCTCGAGGCGTGCGACCACGCGCACCACGACGCGCTGCTCTGCATCGGCACCGCCGCGAACCTCGACGACCCGAGCCGCTTCCGCTTCGACGGGCAGGGCTTCTACGTGAAGAGCGGCGACGAGATGCTCGAGCTCTTCCACGACCACCCGCAGGCCGTGCACAACACCATCGAGATCGCCGAGCGCTGCGCGCTCGAGCTGCCGATGGGCACCTACCACATGCCCGAGTTCCAGGTGCCCGCGCGGCAGCACGCGCGAGGAGGTGCTCGCGAAGGACGCCTGGGGCGGGCTGCGCGCGCGCCTCGGGCTCGCGCCGGACGAGCCGTTCGCGAAGACGCACGCGCCCTACGTCGAGCGCCTCGAGCACGAGCTCGGCGTGATCTCGCAGATGGGCTTCGCCGGCTACTTCCTGATCGTGGCCGACTTCATCGGCTACGCGAAGCAGCACGGCATCCCGGTCGGGCCCGGACGCGGCTCGTCGGCCGGCAGCGTGGTCGCCTGGTCGCTCGGCATCACCGGCGTCGATCCGATCGAGTACGACATCATCTTCGAGCGCTTCCTGAACCCCGAGCGCATCTCGATGCCCGACATCGACGTCGACTTCTGCATGCGCGGGCGCGACGAGGTGATCCGCTACGTCGCCGAGAAGTACGACGACTCGGCGCGCGGCGACGAGGGCCGCCGCGTCGCGCAGATCATCACCTTCGGCACGCTCCAGGCGCGCGCCGCGCTGCGCGACGTGGGCCGCGTGATGGGCATGCCGTACGGCGACGTGGACCGCATCGCGAAGCTCGTCCCCGACACGCTCGGCATCACGCTCGACGAGGCGCATCGCGCAGAGCCCCGAGCTGCGCGCGCGGCAGGAGGCGGACGGGCAGGTGGCCCGCCTGCTCGAGACCGCGCGGAAGCTCGAGGGCCTCACGCGCCACGCCTCCACCCACGCCGCCGGCGTCGTGATCGGCAATCGCCCGCTGATCGAGCTGGTGCCGCTCTACCGCGACTCCAAGACCGGCGACGTGATGACCCAGTACGACATGCGCTGCGTCGAGAAGGTCGGGCTGATCAAGTTCGACTTCCTCGGGCTGCGCACGCTCACCCTGATCGCCGACGCGGAGAAGCACATCCGCGCGAGCGGCCTGCCGGAGTTCTCGGCGGAACGGGTGCCCGCTCGACGACGAGGCGGCCTACGAGCTGCTCTCGAGCGGCGACACCGAGGGCGTGTTCCAGATGGAGTCGGCGGGCATGACCGACCTCGTGGTGAAGCTCAAGCCGCGCACCTTCAAGGAGGTGATCCCGCTGGTCGCGCTCTACCGGCCCGGCCCGCTCGGCTCGGGCATGGTCGAGCGACTACGTGGCCCGCAAGAACGGGCTCACGAGGGTCGAGTACCTGCTGCCCGAGCTCGAGGAGCTGCTGGCCGAGACGCTCGGCGTGATCGTGTACCAGGACCAGGTGCTCCAGATCGCGAACCGCCTCGCGGGCTACAGCCTCGGCGAGGCCGACCTGCTGCGCCGCGCCATGGGCAAGAAGAAGCCCGAGGAGATGGCGAAGCACCGCGACCGCTTCGTGAGCGGCTGCGCCCGCAACAAGATCGACTCGAGGAAGGCGGCCACGCTCTTCGACCTGATGGCCGAGTTCGCGGGCTACGGCTTCCCGAAGGCGCACTCGACGGCCTACGCGCTCATCACCTACCAGACGGCGTACCTGAAGGCGAACCACCCGCGCGAGTTCCTCGCCGCGCTGCTCTCGATCGAAGCGGGCAACCACGACAAGCTCGCGCGCTACATCGCGCACGCGCGCGAGCACAAGATCGAGGTGCTGCCGCCCGACGTGAACGAGTCCGCGCGCGACTTCACGCCCGTGGCCGAGGGCATCCGCTTCGGCCTCGCGGGCGTGAAGAACGTCGGCGAGGGCGCGATCGAGTCGATCCTCGCGGTGCGCGGAGAGGGCGGCCCGTTCGCGAGCCTCTTCGACTTCGCGCGGCGCGTGGACGGGCGCCGCGTGAACCGGCGCGTGGTCGAGAGCCTCGTCAAGTGCGGCGCCTTCGACTCGCTGCACGCGAACCGCGCGGCGGTGTGGACCGCGCTCGACGCGGCGCTCGAGCAGGGCGCGGCCGCGCAGCGCGACCGCGAGATCGGCCAGGGCAGCCTGTTCGGCGCCACCACGGGCACGGCAGGAGGTGGCGCCCGAGCTGCCCGACGCCGCGGCGTGGACCGACGCCGAGCGCCTCGCCGACGAGAAGGAGGTGCTCGGCTTCTACGTGACGGGCCACCCGCTCGAGCGCCTTCGCCGCCGCGCTCGCGCGCTTCGACCGACGTCTCCGCCGGCACCGCCGAGGCGAAGGTCGGGCGCGAGGTGCGCGCCGGCGGCCTCATCACCGCGCTGCGCGAGACGCGCACGCGCCGCGGCCAGACGATGGCCTTCGCGACGCTCGAGGACCTCGAGGGCAGCTTCGAGCTCGTGATCTTCCCCGACCCCTGGACGTCCGCGCGCGACGTGCTGAAGCGCGCGCAGGGAGGCGGGAGCGGCGGTGCCGCTCGTCGCGGAGGGCACGCTCGAGAGCGCGCGACCCGCCGAAGCATCCTCGTGCGCGACGTGTTCGCGCTCGCGCGACGCCGCCGAGCACCTCGCGGTCGCGCGTGCACATCACCGTGCGCGCAGAGGAGGCGACGCGCGACCGCCTGCTCGCGCTGCGCTCGCTGCTCGAGCGGCACGCCGGGCGACTGCAGCGTGGTGCTCCACCTCGCGATCCCGGGCGAGAGCGAGACGCGTGCTCGCGCTGCCAGGGCGTCGACGCGACGCCGGCGCCTGCTGCGCGAGGTCGACGGGCTGTTCGGGCGGTCCGTGGCGGAGCTGCACCTGTGAGGCGGGCGCTCGTCGCGCTCTGCGCTCGCGCTCGCTGCTCGCCGCGGCGCGGCGCGCGCGAGTCGGTGCGCGTCGGATGGCCTGGGCGCGGCCCCGCTGCCGGGCGCCGCCGGCGCCTCGCCCGCGCGCCGCCGCGCTCGACGCGGCGCTCGCCGACGCAGTGCGAGCGCGTCGCCGCGGGCCTGGTCGGAGGAGCCCCGGAGCCGGCGGCCGTCCGCGGCCCTGCGCGAGGCGCTCGGCCCGAATCCGAGCCGCTTCGCGCCAGAGCTATCGCGGGGTGTCGCAGGCGAGCGCGCGCGCGTTCGGACGCGCCCGGGCGCGAGCTGGTCGTCAGCGTCGAGGCCCAGGTCGACCGCGACCCGCGTGCGCCGAGGCCCTGCGCCGGGCCGGCCTGCTCGCCGACGCAGGCGACGCCGCCGCCGCCCGATGCGGCGCCCGCGGATCGTGGTGGAGCCGCTGCCGAGCTGGCCCGCGCTCAGCGCGCTGCGCCGGCGCCTGGTCGAGCTCGGGGCCGCGCCGGGTCAGCCTCGAGCGCGTCGAGCCCGAGCGCGCGGTGCTCGCGTCGAGGGCGAGCGCGCGCCGCGAGCCTCGTCGCCGCCGCTCGTCGCGTCGCCGCCGCCCGGGGTCGCGGTCAGCGCTCGAGCGGGCGACCGCGACGGGCGCGCCGCGCATCCGGCTCGACCGCGTCGCAGCCCGTGCCGGGCGACGCCCCGCCGCCGATTGACACTCCAGCGGCGAAAACGGTAATTGGATCCGACCGTTAGACGGTTTCAGGCACGTAGCTCAGTGGCTAGAGCACCACCTTGACACGGTGGAGGTCGGCGGTTCAATCCCGCCCGTGCCTACCAGCTGACTCGACCGCGTTCCCGCCGAAGAGCCGATCGCGACTCCACGAAGCCCCCAGCACTCATGAGCGAGATCCAGGTCCGCCTGCCCGATGGCAAGACGCTCGCGGTGCCGGCGGGCGCGAGCGTGCTCGACGTCGCCGAGCGGATCGGCAAGGGGCTCGCGCGCGCGGCGCTCGCCGGCCGCGTCGACGGCCGCTGGTCGACCTGCGCCTGCCGCTCCACGCAGAACGTCTCGCTCGAGATCGTGACCGACCGCGATCCCGCGGCCGGCGAGGTGATCCGCCACTCGGCCGAGCACGTGATGGCCGACGCGGTGAAGCGCCTGTTCCCGAGCGCGCAGGTCGACGTCGGGCGCACCGACCACTCCGAGAAGTTCCAGTACGACTTCCTGGTCGAGCGCCCCTTCACGCCCGAGGATCTCGAGCGCATCGAGGAGGAGATGGCGCAGCATCATCGCCGAGAAGGCGCGCCTTCACGCGCGAGGTGGTGAGCCGCGACGAGGCGAAGGCGCTTCTTCGAGGCGCTGGGCGAGACGCTCAAGCTCTCGCGCCTCGACGACATCCCGGAGGGCGAGGACGATCACGCTCTTCCGCCACGGCGGCTTCGTCGACCTCTGCCGCGGCCCGCACGTGCAGCGCACCGACCAGATCGGCGCCGTCGAAGCTGCTCGAGAGCCGCCGGCGCGTACTGGCGCGGCGACGAGCGCAACCCGATGCTGCAGCGCATCTACGGCACCGCCTTCGCGACTCGCAGAGGAGCTCGACGAGCACCTGCGCGCGCATCGAAGAGGCGAAGCGCCGCGACCACCGCCGCGCTCGGCGTCGAGCTCGAGCTCTTCCACCTCGACCCGATCGCGCCCGGCTCGCCGTTCTACCTGCCGAAGGGCATGGCTGCTCTACAACGGCCTGGTCGACTTCGTGCGCTCGCTCTACCCGAAGTACGGCTACCAGGAGGTGATGACGCCGCAGCTCTTCCGCTCCGAGCTCTTCAAGACCTCGGGCCACTACGAGCCTTCCGCGACGACATGTTCTGGTTCGAGGGCGACGAGGGCGAGGAGCTCGGCGTCAAGCCGATGAACTGCCCCGGCCACTGCCATCTGTTCGAGACGCCGCAAGCGCTCCTACCGCGAGCTGCCGCTGCGCCTCGCGGAGTTCTCGCGCCTGCACCGCAACGAGCGCAGCGGCACGCTCACCGGCCTCTCGCGCGTGCGCTCCTTCGCGCAGGACGACGCGCACATCTACTGCGAGCCGGAGCAGGTCGACGAGCGAGATCGACCGCTTCTTCGAGATGACGCGCGAGGTCTACCGCGCGCTCGGGCTCGCGGGCGTCGAGCTGCGCGGTCTCGACGCGGCCCGAGACGAGTTCATCGGCGAGCCCGCGGACTGGGAGCGCGCCGAGCGGCGCTGATCGGCGGCCGTCGAGGCGCGCGGGCTACGCGTGCGCGATCAAGCCCGGGCGAGGCCGCCTTCTACGCGCCCGAAGGTCGAGTGCGACTTTCGCGACGTGCTCGGCCGCGCCTGGACGCTCGCCACGCTCCAGATCGACATGGCGATGCCCGGCGCGCTTCGGCCTGCGCTACGTCGGCCGCGACGGCGCCGAGCACCAGCCGGCCATGCTGCACCGCGCGGTGCTGGGCTCGCTCGAGCGCTTCATCGCGCTCTACCTCGAGCACACCGCGCGGCGACTTCCCGCTCTGGCTCGCGCCGGTGCAGGTGGGCGTGCTGCCGATCGCCGAGCGCCACCTCGGCTACGCCGCGCAAGGTGCACGCGGCGCTGCGCGGCGCCGGCGTGCGCGTCGAGCTCGACGAGCGCAGCGAGAAGCTCGGCTTCAAGATCCGCGAGGCCGAGCTGCAGAAGATCCCGGTGATGCTGGTGGTCGGCGACCAGGAGGCGGCGGCCGGGACCGTCACCCCGCGCTGCCGGCGCGGCCGGCCGCGGAGAGCGGAGCCGATGGCGCTCGATGCGTTCGTCGCGGAGCTCGCCGAGCGAGATCGCACGACGCGAGCGCCTGGCGCGCCCACCGAGGAGGAACGTCGCATGACCGAGATCAGAGGCCGTCAAGAAGGACACGACGCGCGTCAACGAGCGGATCCGCGCGCCGCGAGGTTCGCGTGATCGGCGGCGACGGCGAGCAGCTCGGGGTGATGACGCCCGAGGAGGCGCGTGCGGCAGGCGGAGGAGGAGGGCCTCGACCTGGTCGAGGTGGCGCCCGAACGCGAAGCCGCCCGTCTGCCGCATCATGGACTACGGCCAGTACAAGTACGAGCAGAAGAAGAAGGCCGCGGCGGGCAAGAGCAAGGGGCACGCCGCGACGCTCAAGGAAGTGAAGCTGCGGCCGCGCACGGACGACCACGACCTCGACTTCAAGCTGAAGCAACGCGCGGCGCTTCCTGATCGACGGCGACAAGGTCAAGGTCACGGTGATGTTCCGCGGGCGCGAGATGGTGCACCGCGAGATCGGCTAGCGAGCAGCTCGACCGCGTGAAGGAGATGCTCGGCGACGCTCGCGACGGTGGAGAGCCCGCCGCGCATGGAGGGGCGCTTCCTCTCGATGATCCTGGTGCCCAACCGCGAGGCGATCGCGAAGCTGCAGAAGGCGGCGCGCGAGGCGGAGGCGGCGGCGCGTGAAGCAGCGGCGGCCGCGCAGCCGCCGCAAGGAGGAGTGAAGATGCCGAAGATGAAGACGCACCGGGGCGCGGCGAAGCGCTTCAAGAAGCACCGGCACGCGGCAAGATCGTGCACGCGAAGCAGCAACCGGCGCCACATCCTCACCAAGAAGACCCGCAAGCGGAAGCGTCAGCTGCGCGAGAAGAACGTGCTGTCGCCGGGCGATCAGAAGCGCCTGGATCAGCTCGTTCCCTACCTGTAGGCCGGAAGGAGAGTCGCCATGTCCCGCAGTGAAACGCGGCGTGACGCGCGCGCGCGCCAGCGCAAGCATCCTCGAGAGCGCGAAGGGCTACTACGGCGCCGCCAGCCGGCTGCTGCGCGTGGCGCGCGAGGCCGTCGAGAGGGCTGGAAGTACGCCTACCGCGACCGCAAGCAGCGCAAGCGCGAGTTCCGCACGCTGTGGATCGCGCGCATCAACGCGGCGGCGCGCGAGCACGGGCTCTCGTACAGCCGGCTGATCCACGGCCTCGTCGAGGCGGGCGTCGAGGTGGACCGCAAGAACCTCGCCGACCTCGCGGTGGCGGACCCGCAGGCCTTCGGCGAGCTGGCCGAGCTCGCGAAGGCGCACGCCGGCTGAGCGCCGCGCCGTGCCTGCCGCCGCGGATCTAGCGGCGATCCTCGCGCGAGGCCGAGCGCGCCCTCGCGGCGGCCGGCTCTCCCCAGGCGCTGATCGAGGTGCGCGCGCGCTTCCTCGGCAAGAAGGGCTCGCTGTCGGGCGTGCTGCGCGGCCTCGGCGCGCTCGCGCCGGACGAGCGCGCGCGCCTCGGCGCGGCGGCGAACGAGGCCAAGGAGCGGATCGAAGGCTGGGCCGACGCGCGCAAGGCCGCGCTCGAGGCCGCGGGCCAGGCGGAGTCGCTCGCGAGCGGCGCCTCGACGTCACGCTGCCGGGCGCCGCGCCGCCGCGCGGGCGCCTGCATCCGGTCAGCGTGATCGAGCGCGAGATCGTCCGCCTTCTTCACCACGCTCGGCTTCTCGATCGAGGACGGCCCCGAGGTCGAGACCGAGTGGAACAACTTCGACGCGCTCAACTTCCCCGACGACCATCCGGCGCGCGACTCGCAGGACACCTTCTTCGTCGAGGGCGGGCACGTGCTGCGCACGCACACCTCGCCGGTGCAGATCCGCACCATGACGGGCCGCACGCCGCCGTTCCGCTTCATCGTGCCCGGGCGCGTCTACCGCAACGACCTCGACGCCACGCACGCGCCGATGTTCCACCAGATCGAGGGCTTCTGCGTCGACGAGCGCGTCTCCTTCGCCGACCTGAAGGGCACGCTCTACGCCTTCGCGCGCCACCTGTTCGGCGCCGACACGAAGCTGCGCTTCCGCGCGCACTTCTTCCCGTTCACCGAGCCGTCCGCCGAGATGGACGTGCACTGTGGCGCGGCGCGACTGGCTCGAGTGGGGCGGCTGCGGAATGATCCATCCGCGCGTGCTGCGCAACTGCGGCCTCGACCCCGAGCGCTGGCAGGGCTTCGCGTTCGGCATGGGCCTCGACCGCCCCGCGCTGCTGCGCTTCGGCATTCCGAACATCCACCTCCTCTTCGACGGCGACCTGCGCGTGCTGGAGCAGCTATGAAGGTGCCGCTGGGCTGGCTCGCGGAGTGGATCGATCTCCCGCCGTCGGTGGACGTGCTGGTGGATCGCCTCACCGCGGCCGGCCTCGAGGTCGAGGAGATCGTGCGCACCGGGCCGGACTCTCGGCGTCGTCGCGTCGGCCTCGTGCTCGAGCGCCGCGCCCATCCCGACGCCGACCGCCTCTCGGTGTGCCGCGTCGACGTGGGCGGGGCGGAGCCGCTCGAGATCGTGTGCGGCGCGCCGAACGTGGCCGCCGGGCAGAAGGTGGCGGTGGCGCCCGTCGGCGCGAGCTGCCGGACGGCTCCGCATCAAGAAGAGCGAAGATCCGCGGCGTCGTCTCGAACGGCATGATCTGCTCGGCGCAGGAGCTCGGCCTCGGCGACGAGCCGCGAGGGCATCCTCGTGCTCGACGCCGACGGCGCGGGTCGGCGCGCCGCTCTCGAGCGTGCTCGCGGGCGGCGAGACGGTGCTCGACGTCGAGATCACGCCGAACCGCGGCGACTGGGTCTCGCTGCTCGGCATGGCGCGCGAGGTGCGCGCGAGCTTCGGCGGCACGCTGCGTCTGCCCGAGACCGGCCGCGCCGGAGCGCGGCGCACCGGCGAGCGACGCGGTGAAGATCGCGATCGAGGACCGCAGCGGCTGCCCGCGCTACGCGGGCCGCGTGGTGCGCGGCGTCACGGTCGGGCCGTCGCCCGACTGGCTGCGCGCGGCGCCTCGAGGCCGCCGGCATGCGCTCCGATCAACGTCGTCGTGGACGTCACCAACCTGGTGATGCTCGAGCTCGGCCAGCCGCTCCACGCCTTCGACCTGGCGCGCATGCGCGGGCGCAGCATCCGCGTGCGCGCGGCCGAGGCAGGCGAGAAGCTGCGCACGCTCGACGGCCACGTGCGCGAGCTCGCGCGCGAAGACCTGGTGATCGCCGACGCCGAGGGCGCCGTCGCGATCGCCGGCGTGATGGGCGGCGCCGACAGCGAGGTGACGGAGACCACCCGCGAGATCCTGCTCGAGAGCGCGTACTTCGATCCGCCGCGCGTGCGCCGCACCGCGGCGCCTCGGCCTCTCGAGCGACGCGAGCTACCGCTTCGAGCGCGGCGTCGACCCGGACGGCCAGGTGCGCGCCGCCGACCGCGCGGCGCGTCTCGTCGCGGAGCTCGCGGGCGGCGAGGTGGCGCGCGGCGTCGTGCTGGCCGAAGGCGAGCCGGTGCTCTCCGCGGAGCCGATCGCGCTCGCGCCCGCGCGCGTGAACCGCCTGCTCGGCACGCAGCTCACGCCCGCCGAGATGCGGCGCTGCTCGCGCGCGTCGAGGTGGAGGCCGACGCCGCGGCGGCGACGGCTTTCGTCTGCCAGCCGCCGAGCTACCGCCCCGACCTGCGCATCGCGGCCGACCTGGTCGAGGAGGTCGCGCGCATCCACGGCTACGACCGCATCCCGAGCACGCTGCCGGGCGGCGCGATCGACGGCGTCTCGATCCCGCCGCGGCGCGAGACGCGCGAGGCGGTGCGGAGCGCGCTCGTGGCCGCGGGCTTCACCGAGGTGATGACGTTCCCCTTCGTGAGCGGCGGCGACGCGGAGGCGCTGCGCCTCGCGGAGGGCGACCCGCGGCGGCGCGCGGTGCGCGTGGTGAACCCGATCCAGGCCGACGGCGCCGTGGCTGCGCACGCAGCTCGTCGCTTCGCTGCTGCGCACCGCGCACGCCAACCGCGCGCGCCAGGTGGAGGAGATCCGCGCCTTCGAGCTGGCGCGCGTGTTCCGCGCCGGGGCCAGCGGCGCGCTGCCCGACGAGCCGATCGAGGCGGTGGCACTGCTCGCGCGCGGCGCAGAGAAGACCCTCTGGGGCGGCGAACGGCCGCCCGTCTTCTTCGAGGCCAAGGGCGCGGCCGAGCGCCTGCTCGCCGAGCTCGGCGTGCGCGCCAGCTTCCGCGGCGGCGAGGTCGAGCCGTTCCTGCACCCGGGCGCGGCTGGCGAGTTCCGGCTCGGCAAGCAGCGCGTCGTGACGGTCGGCGAGCTGCACCCCGAGTGCGCGCGCGAGTTCGAGCTCGACGGACCCGTGGCGTTGCTGATCGCCGACGTGGATGCGCTCGATCGCGCGCGGGCGCGCCGCCGCGCGCTACCGCGAAGTCTCCCGCTTCCCCGCCGTGCGCGCGCGACCTCGCCGTGCTGCTCGCGCGCGACGTCGAGGCGGGCGCGGTCGCCGACGCCTTGCGCGAGGCCGGCGGCGAGGCGCTCCAGAGCGTGCGCGTCTTCGATCGCTTCGCGGGTCGCGGCGTGCCGGACGGGCAAGGTGAGCGTGGCGTTCCGGCTGGTGTTCCAGCGTCTCGATCGCACGCTCACCGAGCCGGAAGTGTCGGAAGCCATGGAGCGTGTCGTGGCGGCGCTGACGCGCCGCTTCGGAGCCGAGCTGCGCTGAGGCGCAGCAGAAAGGGGGAAGGTCGTGACGAAGGCAGACATCGTCGAGCACATCTACGAGCGGGTCGGGTTCTCGAAGAAGGAGTCGGCGGAGCTGGTCGAGCGCGTCTTCGACATCATCAAGGACACGCTCGCACGCGGCGAGAAGGTGAAGATCTCGGGCTTCGGCAACTTCGTGGTGCGCGAGAAGAACGCGCGCAAGGGCCGCAACCCCCAAACCGGGGAGGAAATCCGGCTCGATGCGCGGCGCGTGCTCACCTTCAAGCCGAGCCTCGTGCTCAAGACCGTGCTGAACGACGAAGAGAGCGAGGAACCGCGCCGCGCCGGCGGCCTCTAGCGCTCGTTCGTGCTAACAACGTGCGACCGTTGTCAGCGAGGGGGGCGTTGTGGCGGACAAGTCGCGGAAGAAGCCCGTGGCCGAAGACGAGGGCGCCGACGGCAAGCGCTACTACCGCATCGGCGAAGTCAGCAAGATCACCGGCGTCGAGGCCTACGTGCTCCGCTACTGGGAGTCGCAGTTCCGCTGGATGGCGCCCGCCAAGTCGCGCTCCCAGCAGCGCCTCTACCGCAAGCGCGACATCGACATCATCCAGCTGATCAAGCGCTTGCTCTACCAGGAGCGCTTCACCATCGCGGGCGCGAAGAAGAAGCTCCAGGAGCTCGGCATGTCGCGCGCGCTCGACGCTCCGCAGCTCGACCTCGCCCTCGACGCCGACCCGCGCCAACAGCTCCGCCGCATCCGCGAGCAGCTCCAGGAAGTCCGCTCCGCGCTGGTGTGATTGGCGCTGGTCGACAGCCCCAGGGCGAGCGGCTACCCCTAGGCCTTCGGTCGGGCCGTGGCGCAGCCTGGTAGCGCACCTGAATGGGGTTCAGGGGGTCGCGAGTTCGAATCTCGCCGGCCCGACCAGCACTTAGCCCTCCTCTCAGGTCGGTCCGACTCCGCGCCGGAAGCAGGGCGGAAGCGTCATGGATCGATTCTCCGACCGCCTCGGCCTCACCTCGCCGCCGCCGTTCATCGTGGGGTCGATCAATTCGGCCATCCAGATCGCAATCTGGAACACACTCATCCGGACGGTCAGGTCCGACAGGTGGCGCGTTGCGGCCGAGCTGCTCGCCATCGAGGTCTTCAACGAGCCCGCGGACCGGATGCTCACGTACGACGTCAACTCGTATGACCTGTGGGTGAAGACGAAGGTTCTCACCATCAAGCCCTGGTACACCGCCTACAACGTTCTGCAGTTCGCTTCCGATCGGTTCGAAGAAACGACCGTTCTCGCCACCGCGGCTTGGCAATTCCGGAAGCTTGCGAACGAGCTTATGGCTCGCGCCGGCGGTGGCTACCGCTTTGCAGACGACCAGCTTCTCCCCATCACAAACGAGGAGGAGATGGCCGCGGTTGCTCGAGCTGCAGCGGGGAGGAGCCCGTGGTCGCTGCACCTGCAGGCGGCAGGAGCAGCGCTCCGCCAGACGCCCGAACCGGACTACCGCAACTCGGTGAAGGAGGCGATCAGCGCGGTCGAGTCGATCGTGCGAATCGTCGCGGGCGGCGGTGGTCTGAAGGCCGCGCTGCTGAAGGTCGAGAGCGCAGGGCATCTCCACCTCGCCATGCGGGAGGGATTCCTCAAGCTCTATGGGTACACGTCGGACGAGGGGGGCATCCGACACGCGCTGCTCGAGCCTAACGAGAAGGTCGGCCTCGACGAGGCGAAGTTCATGCTCGTCGCGTGTTCGGCGTTCGTGAACTTCCTCCAGGCGAAGGTCCGCTAGCGAGAGGGCAGGGGGCGCTCGGACGCGTGAGCAAGGGGTTAGCCGCAGTACAAATCCGAATTGGCGACGGCGTGCCTGCAGACCAGCTCGCGACGTTGCGCCGGCGACACTATTTGGAACGGGGCCAGCGGCTCGTGGCCACGTACTTTACGTCGCTTGGGTTTGCCACCCTCGGGAGGCAGCGCTTTGGAGAAATAGCGAAGGAACACGCGGGGAACCCAGAGCTCGTCTTCAAGTTCAGCGTTGGCCCATTTCCCGTGATCTTGAATGCGCCAGCCCTGTCGGTGTCCGCCGGCAATGAGCAAGAGCTTGCCCGGCAGGCGTGCGTGGGTCTTTATGGCAACTTCGAAGCCCTGCTGGCCGATCATGTGTTGGCCGTGTTTCAGGCGAGGGGAGGCGGCGACCCTGAGAACTCTACGAAGCTCCTGCTGATGAACCGAGCCTGGCGCCAGAAGCTCGAGGGAACAGCCGAGAAACTCGGGCTCCGCTATCGCTCGCGGGACTTGCTGGCTCTCTACGAGGGTCACGTGTTCAACTTCTTCGGCAAGGTACTCAGTGACCCGATCGACTTCTTGCAGGCCGTCGCGCACGTCCGACATCGGATCGTGCACTCGAACGGACGGGTGGACGGAAGATTCCTCGCCGACTACCCCGAATCCGGCATGAAACCCGGCGACCTTATCCCGGTTCCGCTGGAAATCCCCTTCTTGCTCTGGTCCTTCCTCCTTCCGCTTTCTGACTATGTTGATCGTCTCTTCGCAGAGCATTTCGTGTGGCCGCGGGAGATCGTCAAACCCGAGACCCTCATCTAGGTGGGAAGGGTTTTCGTCATTCGCGTCGCACCCTTCGATCCAGCACGCTCGAGAGCGCCAAGAGGAAGGCCGGCGCCCCAGTCGCAGCGCCCACCACGCCGACGAGCACCGCCCCGGCCTCCGTCACGAGCCCGCCTCCCACAGCCGCCGCCGCAGCCGCATCGCACGCGCCAGGAGGCGGCTCCCGAGGTCCGGGTGCTCACAGGCGAGCCGCTCCAAGTCCTGCGCGACGGCCACGAGCAGCTCGCGGAGTTCAGCCACCTCGCGGGCCCTCGCGCGGAGCAGCCGCTCGGTCGAGTAGTCGAAGGGGTCAGCGGTCGGTTCCATCGCGCCACAGTAGCCCCTGAGGCTGAGCCCAGAACTAAAAGCGATTCTCGAAACGAGGAAGAGCTTTTCCCACTCCGTCTAGCCCTAGCACCACTAACCCCGCGATCTCGCTCGGGCGGCGCCTTCGGCACGAGAAATGCTGCGTTATCCGTCGGGAGGATGCGCCATGCGGCATCACCTCGCCCTTCTGTGTGCGCTCGCGTTGTGCGTTGCACTCCTCGCCGCCCCGGCCTCTGCCGTCAGCATCGACTGGGTGACTGTGGGCGACCCGGGCAACGCCTGCGATACGCAGTCGACCGGCTGCTTCGGCGCACGTGGCGTACACCTACCAGATCTCGAAGTACGAGGTCACGAACGCGCAGTACGCGGAGTTCCTGAACGCGAAGGCCGCCTCGGATCCACTCGGCGCTCTACAACACGAGACATGGGCGCGGGCTTCGGCGGCATCACGCGCAGCGGCACTTCGGGCAGCTACACCTACGGCGCCATCGCGGGCCGCGACGACATGCCGGTGAACTTCGTCTCGTTCTACGACGCGCTGCGCTTCGCGAACTGGCTGAACAACGGTCAGGGGAGCGGCGACACCGAGACGGGCGCGTACACGCTGCTCGGGCGGGACCGCGACGCCGAGCAACGGCACGACGGTGACGCGCAACGCCGGCGCCAACATCTTCCTCACGAGCGAGGACGAGTGGTACAAGGCGGCGTACTACGACGCTCTGTCGACGAGCTACTTCGACTACCCGGCGGGGACGAACACGCAGACGGTCTGCGCGGCGCCGGCGGCGACGGCCAACACGGCGAACTGCGACCTGGCGGTCGGCGACCTGACCGACGTGGGCGAGCTACACGGGCTCGGCGAGCCCGTACGGCACCTTCGACCAGGGTGGGAACGTCTGCGGAGTGGAACGAGGCCATCGTCAGCGGCTCGATCCGTGGCAGCGGGGCGGGGACTTCGACGGCAACGTGGCAGGACCTCGCAGCGTCGAACCAGTTCGACGCCAGCGCGGAACTCGAGAGCAGCGTCTTCGGCTTTCGCGTCGCGAGTCCGAAGCCAGGAGGGGCTGGAGATCTCCACGCACGTGCAGTGCGCGTGAGCCGGAGGCGTCGGCGGCTTCCCTCGCGCTACACCTCCCCGCGTGAAGCCGCCCTCCTTCCGCATCCGCCTCCACATCCACGTCGGCGCGGACCACTCGCTCGGCCCCGGCAAGGCCGCCCTCCTCGAGGCCATCCGCGAGACCGGCTCCATCTCCGCCGCGGCCCGCTCGCTCGGCATGGCCTACCGCCACGCGTGGGAGCTGGTGGACGATCTCAACGCCGGCTTTGCGCCCGGGGTGGTGGAGACGGCGGCGGGCGGACGCGAAGGGGGCGGGGCGCGGCTCACGCCGTTCGGTGTCGAGCTGCTCGCGCGTTTTCGCGCGATGGAGACGACGACAGAGGCCGCGATCGCACCCGATCTCGCGAGGCTCGCGGCGCATCTCGCCGGGCCCGCGGCACGCGCCCGGAAGCCGCGCGCGAAGCGCGCGCCGGCGCGGAGCGCTCGCCTATAGTCGGCCGGGAATAGCGGGCCGGAGGCGGGATGCGGGCGGGCTTGTGGGTGTGCGCGGCGCTCTGCCTGCCGCTCGCGGCGCAGGCGGACACGTGGCGACCGAAGGAGACCGCCGACGCGCCGCTGATCAGCGAGAACGTCGTGTGGAATCGCTATCTCCACGACGCGCTCGCGCTGCCGGAGTGGCTCGACGTCGCCGTCGAGCAGCGGACGCGCTTCGAGTATCTCGCCCAGCCGTTCCGCGGCGGCGAGCCCGGCACGCAGACGCAGTATCCGATCCGCAGCCGCCTTCGAATCGGCGTCGACGCGCCGGGCGGCTTCCGCTTCCTCGCCGAGCTCCAGGACTCCCGCGTCTTCGGCGACGGGCCGAACGACTTCACCGGCTCGGAGCAGGACCGGCTCTCGTTCGCGCAGCTCTTCGCGTCGTACACGAAGCGCGAGCTGTTCGGCACGGCGCTTCGCGCGGACGTACACGTCGGGCGCATGAGCCTCGACTTCGGCTCGCGCCGCCTCGTCGCGCGCAACCTGTTCCGCAACACCACGAACGCCTTCGACGGCGTGCACCTCGCCCTCGGCGACGGCGCCGCGTGGCGCGTGCGCGCCTTCTACGTCCAGCCCGTCGTCCTCGACGAGCGCGCCTGGGAGGACAAGAGCTACGGCTCGCAGCGCCTCTGGGGCGCGGCGCTCGAGGACAAGCAGGTGCCGTGGCTGAACTTCGACGTCTACTACTTCGGCCTGCACGACCGGCGCACGAACGGCTCGACGCTGGGCCGCAGCTACGAGACGTTCGGCGCGCGCGCGCTGCGGGCGCCGAAGCTCGAGCAGTGGGACTACGAGGTCGAGGCGGCGGGGCAGTTCGGCCAGCGCACCATCACGCGCGGCGGCGTGCCCGCGCAGCTCGACCAGCAGGCCTTCCTGGGACACGCCGAGCTCGGGTACACGTTTGCGGCGCCCTGGACGCCGCGCCTCGTCGGCCAGCTCGACTACGCCTCGGGCAACCCGAACCCGACGGGCGACGACAGCGGCACCTTCGACCCGCTCTTCGGCGCGCGCCGCGGCGACCTGATCGCCACGGGCATCTACGGCCCGTTCCGCCGTTCGAACCTCTGGTCGGCCGGCGCGCGCCTGCTGGTCGTGCCGCGCGCCGACGTGAAGGCGTGGCTCAAGGTGCGCTACTGGCAGCTCGCGCAGGCCAAGGACACGTTCGCCGGCAACGGGCTCACGGATCCCTCGGGTGACGCGGGCGACAAGCTCGGCACCGACATCGAGCTCTCGGCGCAGTGGACGCCCACGCCGTGGCTCACGCTCGAGACGGGCTACGACCACTGGTTCAAGGGCTCGTACCTGAACGAAGTGCCCGAGCCCGCCGCCGGTCCGATCTCGGTCGTCGACTCCGACTACGTCTACCTGTCGGTGATGCTCCGGATCTAGGCGGGCCTCAGTCCTCTTCGATCCGGATCACACGATTCGGGCAGTGCCTGCACCGCCGCCATCACCTTCGCGCGTAGCGCCTCGGGCGGGCGCTCCTGCAGCAGCTTCACCTGGTCGTACTCTCCGGCGCGCTCGATCACCTCGAACACCTCGGGCGCCTCTTCGTGGCAGAGCGCGTGCCCCTGACACAGCTCGAGGTCGACCCGCACGCGCACGCTCAGACCCTGCACGCGACGTAGCGCAGCCGGCAGGGCTCGCTCACCTGGAGGATCAGCGAGGGCATCACGTCGCGGTACGTCTCGGGCGCGATCGACGAGCGCGAAGTCGTAGCGGGCGAGCAGGGCGCAGAAGATCGCCTTCACCTGGAGCAGCGCGAAGGCGTTGCCGACGCACTTGCGCCGGCCAGCGCCGAACGGGATGTAGGCGAACACGTGCTCGGGCAGCGGGCGCTCCGGGTCGAAGCGCTCCGGCTCGGCGAAGTACGCCGGGTTCCGGTGCGTCACGTAGGGCGAGATCGCGATCATGTCGCCGGCGGGGATGAGCTGGTCGCCGACGCGGAAGTCGCTCTTCACGCGGCGCATCAGCGTCACGAGCGGGGGATGCAGGCGCAACACCTCGAGCACGAAGCGCTCGAGCCGCGGGATCTCGCGCAGCGCGGCGAAGCTCAGCCCTTCTGCCCCGTTGTAGATCGAATCGATCTCGCGCGCGACCGGTGCGGCGAACTCCGGGTGTCGCGCCAGCTCCACGGCCGTCCACGTCGCCGTGTTCGAGCTGGTGTGAAAGCCTGCGAACATGATCCAGATGACCATGCCGACGATCTCGTCGTCCGTGAGCTTCGTGCCGTCGAGGTACTCCACCTCCATGAACACCTGGAGCATGTCGGGGTGCGCTTCGCCGGTGCGCCGGCGCTCCTGGATCACCGCCGTCACCAGCTCGGAGAGGCGCGCGCGCGAGCGGTCGCGCCGCGCGAACACCTCGTCCTGCCCGTACGGGTCGAGCACCGAAGACGGGGAGACCGCGAGCTCGAGGTCGTGGAGCAGGGCGCCGAACTCGTCGGACAGCTTGTTCCGGAACTCCGCGCCGAGCAGGCAGTGCGTCGAGGTGCGCAGCACCAGCTCCTTGAATTCGTGGTGGATGTCCCGCTCGCCTTCGTCGCCCCAGCTCGCGATGAAGTCCTCGACCTCCGCAGCGATGATGCGCGCGTAGCCCTTCATGCGGTCGGGCCGCAGCGCGGTGGCCTGCATCTTCACCTGCTGGCGCTCGAGCTCGAGCGGCGCCCCGAACTGAATGCCCTCGCCGAAGATGGGCACCATGTACTGGTAGGCCTCGGCCGCGGAGAGCTGCTCGTCGGGCGCGCGGAACACCGCCTCGAGCGCGTCGGGGCCGACCACGAGCACGTTCTTCATGCCGCCGAGGTCGAACTCCGCGAAGTCGCCGCACTCGCGCCAGGCGCGCAGCATCAGGAGCGCGGGGTGCGCGAGGAACTCTTCGTAGTGGCCCGAGCCGGGCTTGCCGCCCGAGAGCATGCGTCGTTGGCTCATGGCCGGACAGGATACGCCCCACCTGTTGCTTCGCTCGCTCCGCTCGCTGCGCGCCCGCGCGGACGCGGGCTTGCGGTGTGGCTCGGAGACGGCGCGGCTCGCTCCGCTCGCTGCGCGCCCGGAGGCACCGGGCTTGCTCAGACGATCGGCCCCACGAAGCGCGCCCAGAGGTCGAGCAGGAGCAGGCTCGTCATCGCCACGAAGGAGGCCTCGACCACCGTCCGGCCGAGGCGTCCAGGGCGGCTGGTCGGGCTCCTCGTCGAGCCGGTACACGTTCGGGAAGCTCACCACGAAGTAGAGCGCGTAGAAGAACGAGCCGAAGCGCAGCATGCGGCCGAGGTCCACGTACCAGACGTTCGCCTCGGCCTGGTCGGTGATGTAGAGGCGCGTCTCGGCCCAGGCGAAGAACAGCGCCGTGGCGCCGACGATCGCCGCCCAGGCCAGCCGCTTCGCGAGCGGCCCGAAGCGCAGCGTGGCGCTCCGCACGCGCCGCATGCAGACGACGGCCGCGGTGTGGTAGACGAGGAAGAACGCGATCGAGTTGAGGTACATCCCGACCGGCACCTTCTCGAAGGTGGCGGCGGCCGTCGCCTCGTCCGGGCCGAGCAGCACGGAGTCGAAGGTCCAGCTGACGGCGGGGAAGCGGTAGCGGAGCCCGAGCACCTCGAAGAAGTACTCGGTGTGGAAGTACGTCGCGTAGAACACCCACACCGCCATGTACAGGTTCAGCTTGAACCAGGCGCTGCGATGCCACGGGATCACGGAGCGCCGTCGCAGCCACGCGGGCAGCGCGACGCAGTACGGGAACCACATCCCGAAGTTCTGCACGACGTGCCAGCCGTTGCCGGCGTCGAGCCAGCCCATGCCCTGGATCAGCGCGTTGTACGCGAAGAAGACCGGCAGGAAGAGCAGGTAGAGCTTCTCCGCGAACGCCTTGTCGGCGTTTCGCGAGAGCCAGCGCGCGCCGTTCATGCGGAGGGCTCGAGCCTCGCCGTGGCGGCGCCGGCGAGCACCTTCGCTCCGTGCTGGTTCCGCGTCGAGACCGCGAGCTCGGCGCTGGGGTTGCCCGCCTCGTTCGCGCGCACCCCGACCTCGAGGCGCGCCGTCCGCGCGAACAGCGCGATGTGCCCCGCCTCGACGGGGAAGCGCTTTCCGGTCATCGTGTCCTCCGCTCGAACGGCACGCGGAGGATGCGGTGTTTCCGGCGGTCCTGCTCGCGGCCTTCGGCGTCTGGTTCGTCGCGCTCGGCATCGCGCCGAGCTTCCGCGAGGACTGGCTGCTCGAGAACCTGCTCGTCTTCGCCGCCGTGCCGGCGCTGGTCTGGGGCTCGCGCCGGCTGCGCTTCTCGAACCCGGTCTATCTCGCGCTCTTCGTCTTCTTCTGCCTCCACGAGGTCGGCTCGCACTACACGTACTCGCTCGTGCCCTACAGGGACTGGATCCCCGCGCTCGCTGGCGGGCGCAACCACTACGATCGGCTCGTGCACTGGAGCTACGGCCTGCTCGTGACGCCGGCGCTCTTCGAGGTGTTCGCGGCCTATGCGCCCGCGCGGGCCGCGTGGCGTTGGCTCCTGCCCGCGACGTCGATGTTCGGCCACTCGGTGATCTACGAGCTGATCGAGTGGGGCGCGGCGGAGACTTTCGGGGGCGACCTCGGCGTCGCCTATCTGGGCACGCAGGGCGACGCCTGGGACGCGCAGAAGGACATGGCGCTCGCCGCGCTCGGGACGGTGACGTCGCTCGTCGGAATCGCGCTGCTCCGGGGCCTCACTCGATACAGGGCACGCCGCTCTGCGTCCCGACGCAGCTCGCTCCCGTCACCGTGAAGCCCGTGGCGGCCTCGAAGTCGGCGGCGGAGCGCTCGTCCGGGGGCGGCACGAAGATGCCCGGCACCACCTGGATCAGCTTCGGGCCCGGGTCCGTGAGCGCGTCGACCGCGTCCTTCACGTCGTCCAGCTCGAGCACGCCGTCGCCATCGAAGTCGCCCACGCGCACGTAGTCGGGGAGCCCGTCGCCGTCGCTGTCGACCAGCAGGTTCACCGGCCAACCGGTGCTCGCGCAGCCGCCCGTGCCGAGCGCGAGCCAGGCGATGGCCCAGAGCCCGACGAGCAGCGAGGCGAGGGGGATCGGTCGCAACAGCATGGGAGGCTCGCGAAGGGCCCGAGACTACCACGCGGGTGTCCTCTAGGCTGGGCGCCATCGCGGGGGGCGCCGGGAATCGTGCAGGTGGGGAGCCGAGCGCAGCCGCAGGTGCCCTGGCGGGAGGCGCTCGGCACGTGGGCCAGGATCGGCTGCCTGGGCTTCGGCGGGCCCGCCGGTCAGATCGCGCTGATGCACCGCATCCTCGTCGAGGAGAAGCGCTGGATCAGCGAGACCCGCTTCCTCCACGCGCTCAACTACTGCATGCTGCTGCCCGGGCCCGAGGCCCAGCAGCTCGCGACGTACGTCGGCTGGCTGCTGCACCGCACTCCCGGAGGGCTCGCCGCGGGCGTGCTGTTCGTGCTGCCGGGCGCGCTGGTCGTGCTGGCGCTCAGCGTCGTCTACGCGCGCTACCAGACGCTCCCGTTGGTGACGGCGCTGTTCGCGGGCCTGAAGCCCGCCGTGCTGGCGGTAGTGGTGGAGGCCGTGCTGCGCATCGGACGCCGCGCGCTGCGCACGCGCTTCCTCGTGGCGCTCGCCGCGCTCGCGTTCCTCGCGATCTTCGCCCTGCACGTGCCTTTTCCCGCGATCGTGGCGGGCGCCGGCACGATCGGCTTCGCGGTCGCGCGTCTCCGGCCCGTGTGGCTGCCGCCGCCGCGCGCGGACGCGGGCGAGGCGCGCGCCGCCGATCTCGCGACGGGCGCCGCGCACACGCAGCCCTCGCGCGGCCGCGCGCTGCGCACGCTCGGAGTGTGGGGCGGGCTCTGGCTCGTCCCCGTCGCCTTTCTCCACGCGTGGCTCGGGCCCGACGCCGTGTTCTCGCGCATCGCGCTCTTCTTCAGCCAGGCCGCGGTGGTGACGTTCGGCGGCGCCTACGCCGTGCTGGCCTACCTGGCGCAGGCCGCGGTCGGCACCTTCGGCTGGCTCCAGCCGGGCGAGATGCTCGACGGCCTCGGCCTCGCGGAGACGACGCCCGGCCCGCTCATCCTCGTCACGCAGTTCGTCGGCTTCCTCGCCGCGTATCGGCACGCGAGCGGCCTCGATCCGCTGCTCGCGGGCGTGCTCGGCGCGGCGCTCACCACCTGGGTCACGTTCGTGCCGTGCTTCCTGTGGATCTTCCTGGGCGCGCCGTACATGGAGGCCCTGCGCGGGCGGCGCAGCCTCGACGGCGCGCTCGCCGGCATCACGGCGGCGGTGGTGGGCGTGGTGCTGAATCTCGCGGTCTGGTTCGCGTTGCACGTGGTGTTCCACGGGTCACCGGCGCTCGCGAACGTCGATCCCATCGCGCTCGCGATCGCGGCCGCGGCGCTTCTCGCCATGCTCCGCTTCCATGTCGGGATGCTCCCGACCCTGGCCGCAAGCGCGCTGCTCGGAGTGATCACGCGATGGATCGCCGCCGCTTCCTGAAGGCGTCGCTCGCCGCAGCAGCCTGGGCGGCCTCGGGCTGTGCGGAGCTGGACTGGCGGCGGGCGCGCGCCAGCGCCGCCGACGACCCGCTGGCGCGGCTCGACGGCATCGCGCAGGCCGAGCTGGTCGCGAAGGGCGAGGTGACGCCCGCCGAGCTGATCCAGGCCGCGATGCGGCGCAGCGCTGCGCTCGATCCCACGCTGAATGCGATCGTGACGAAGAGCTTCGACCGCGCGCTCGCGCGCGTGGCGGCCGGCGTCCCGAGCGGCCCCTTCGGCGGCGTCCCGTACCTGCTGAAGGACCTCACCGACTGGGAGGGCGTGCGCTGCACGGCGGGCTCGCGGCTCTTCCTCGAACGCATCTCGACGAGCACACCGGAGTTCGTGTCGCGCAGCGAGGCGGCGGGGCTCGTGGTGCTCGGCAAGACCAACACGCCCGAGTTCGGCCTGCTGCCGTCGACCGAGGGGCTCGCGCTCGGCGCCTGCGCCAACCCGTGGGATCCCCGCGCACAGCACCGGCGGCTCGAGCGGCGGCGCGGCCGCGGCCGTCGCCGCCGGCATCGTGCCGCTCGCGGAGGCGAGCGACGGCGGCGGCTCGATCCGCATCCCGGCCTCGTGCTGCGGCGTGTTCGGCCTCAAGCCGAGCCGCGGGCGCATGGAGGCCGACGCGGCCGGCGATTCGGCCGGTGGGCTCGACGCGCACCACTGCGTGTCGCGCTCCGTGCGCGACAGCGCGCTGCTGCTCTCGCTCACCGAGCGCAGCGGGGCCGGCGCGCCGTTCCCGCCGGTCGGGCGCGTCACCGGGCCCGACCGGCGGCGCCTCCGCATCGCCTTCTCCACGAAGACCTATTTCGGCGACGAGCCCGACCCGGAGGTGAAGGCCGCCACCGACGCCGCCGCGCAGCTCTGCGCGAGCCTCGGCCACGCCGTCTACGAGGCGTCGCCCGACCTGTCCGGCGAGGCCTTCGCGGAGCACTTCCTCACGGTCTGGGCGCACGGGCCCGCGCAGCTCGTCGAGGAGCTCCAGCGGAGCGGATCCGGCCGCGGTCGCGCTGCTCGAGCCGTGGACGCTCGGCCTCGCGCGCGAGTTCGCGAGCAAGCCGCTCGGCTCGCTCGAGGCGGCGCTCGAGTACTTCACGGGCGTCGAGCGCGCGCTCGACGACTTCTTCATCGGCGCAGACGTCTGGCTCACGCCCGTGCTCGCGAGCCCGCCGCCGCGGCTCGGCGAGCTCGCGCCGGACGTGCCGTTCGAGACGCTGCGCGAACGCTGCGTGCGGTACGTCAGCTACACGCCCGTACACAACGTGGCGGGGACGCCGGCGATGTCCGTGCCGCTCGCCTGGAGCCGGGCCGGCCTCCCGATCGGCGCGCAGTTCGCGGCGCGGCGCGGGGCCGAGGCGACGCTGCTCGCGCTCGCCTACGAGCTCGAGGCGGCGCAGCCGTGGCGCGGGCGCTGGCCGCGCCTCGTGACGGAGGAGAGCTAGACGCGATGCGGGTGCTGGTGACCGGAGCGACGGGCTTCGTCGGCTACCACAGCGCGCGCGCGCTCGCCGCGCGCGGGCACGAGGTGCGCGTGCTCGCGCGCAGCCTCGAGAAGGCCGAGCGCCTGTTCCGCAGCGCGCGCGACGTCGAGATCGCCGTGGGCGACATGACGGACGAGGCGGCTGTCGCGCGCCGCGCTCTCGGGCATGGACGCGACGCTCCACGCCGCCGCCACCGTCTCCTTCTCGCGCGATTCGGCGGACGCGCTGCGCGACGCCAACCTCGCCGGCGTGCGGAACGTCCTCGGCCAGGGCTTCGCGCGCGGCCTCGGCGCGCTGGTGTACGTGTCGAGCCTCACCACGCTGTTCGATCCGCGCGGCCCCGACCCGACGGAGGACAGCCCCGTGCTCGCGCACCGGAATCCGTACGCGCGCGCCAAGGCCGCCGCCGAGCGCGAGGCGCGCGCGCTCGCCGCGGCGGGGGCGCCGCTCGCGACGGTCTACCCGAACGCGGTGATCGGCCCCGACGACCCGGGCTGGAGCGAATCGGTCGCGGCGCTGCGGGGCTTCATGTCGCGCTGCCTCGCGAGCGCGGGCGGCACGGGCTTCGTGGACGTGCGCGACCTCGTCGCGTTCCTCGTCGCGCTGCTCGAAGCCAAGGCGACCGGGCGCTACCTGGTGGGCGGCCAGTTCCTGTCGCTGGGACGAGATCGCCGCGGAGCTCGAGGACGTGCTCGGCCGGCGCCCCGCGGCGCATGAGCGCGCCGGCGCCCGTGCTGCGCGCCATGGGCTCGCTCGTCGACTTCGTGCGCCGCTTCCGCCCGGTGGACTCGCTGATCTCGCGCGAGGGCATGGACCACGCCACGCGCATGCGCCCGCTGCCGAACACGCCGGCGCTCGAGAAGCTCGGCGTGCGGCTGCGGCCGGTCCGCGAGACCTTCGACGACACCGCGCGCTGGATGCTGGCCACCGGACGGCTGAAGCCGCATCACGCGCCCGCGCTCACGGCTCGATCATGACCTTGCCGCCGGCGTTCGCGTCGCGCGCGACGGCGAGCGCCTCGGCGAAGCGCTCGAGCGGGAAGCGATGCGTGATCATCGGCGCGAGATCGCGGCGCGAGAGCAGCGCGATCGTCTCCCCGAAGTCCGCCGGATACTCCATCGCGCCGCGCAGCGTGAGCTGCTTCATCATCACGAGCAGGAAGCTCACCGGGATCGGCTGGCGATGGAGCGCCACCACCGACGACGCGCGCCTCGGCCTTCGCGTGCTGGAGGATCTCGCCGATCACGGGCGCGGCGCCCGACGCCTCGACGTAGGCGTCGCTCGCGGCCATCGGCGCGCCCATCAGCAGCGCCTCGCCGTGCCGGGCGCGGATGCCCTTCCACACGTCGTCGCGTGCCGGGGTTCAGCGTGGCGGCGGCGCCGAGCGTCCGCGCGAGCGCGAGGCGCCGCTCCGACAGATCCACGGCGATCACGTCCGCGACGCCGCGATCGACGAGCGTCGCGACGGCGGCGAGGCCGATCGGCCCGGCGCCGAACACCACCGCCTTCTCGCCGGCGCGCGCCTCGCTGCGCTGCGCCGCGTTCATGCCGACGCCGAGCGGCTCGGCCAGCGCCGCCACCTCGAAGGGCATCGCCGTCCGGAATCGCGAAGACGTTGCTCCCCGCGGCGGCGTTCCTCACCAGCAGGCGCGGCGCGAAGCCGCCCTCGGGCGCCGCCGTTCCCGATGCGATTGCCCGCGGCGCCCGGGTGCACGACCACGCGCGCCCCCGCGGAGGAGGCCCGTCACCTCGCGCGCCCACCGCCTCGATCACGCCCGCCAGCTCGTGGCCGAGCGGGAGCGGCCGGCGCGTCGGGCCGGCGACGCCGCCGAGCCGGATGTAGCCGACGTCGCTGCCGCAGATGCCGCACGCCGCCACGCGCACCACGACGTCGCGCGGGCCCGGCTCGGGCTCGGGCACCTCGTCGAGGCGCACGTCGTCCGGGCCGTGGAGGCGCACCTGCTTCACTTCGCGTCTCCGAGCCCGTTCAGCGACCAGTCGTAGTCGAACCAGTCGAGCTCGACGCGGCCTTCGTTCTTCAGCAGCCACGCGCGCGTGGGCTCCGGCAGCGATGGGCGTACGAACGCCGAGCGCGCCGCCGGCGGGCGCGAAGTCCTCGGCGAACCAGTCGAAGATCGGCGACAGCGTGAGCACCCCGCGCGCGGGGTCGAGACGCGCGCCCTTGCGCGGATCCGCGAGGAAGCCGCGCAGGGCGGCCGCGAGCTGCGCATCGAGCGTGGACGCGCGGAAGGGCTCGCGCACGAGCGAAGGACACGACACCGAGGCGCAGACGATCGCCGCGTGGATGCGCGGCTCGCCCGCCTTGCGCAGGATGTCGTGCTCGATCTCGATCGAGCGTGTACGCGCGCCCGCCGATCCGGCCGGCCTCGCGCTTCCACACGGGCCGCAGCAGCGAGCCGAGGTCGCGGATGCTCGCGACCGGGCCCGGCCTGCACGACGAGGTCGATCGCGAGCACGTTGTAGGCGTCGATCCAGAAGGCGAGACGCTCGTCGCGGCTCCGTGAGCTGCGCGGGGTCGCTCGCCGCGAGGCTCGCCACGAGCGCGCGCCAGTCGGCGGAAGCCCGCAGCGCCGCGTAGTCCACGCGCACGCCCGCGCGATCGGGCACCGCTCGCGTGTGTGCCGCGAGCAGGCGAGCGTAGAGCGTCGAGGTCGAAGGCCGCGGCGGGCGTTGCGGCGAGCGAGACGGCCACGAGCATCCCCACCCCGAGCCGCGTCAGGGCTGCGTCCCCGTGAGCCGCCTCAAGGCTGCGGCCCCGAGTACGGCGGATCCGCGAGCGTGCGGATGTAGGCGATCACGTCGCGGATCTGGGCGTCGCTGAGCGCGCCGCCCCAGGGCGCCATCGCGGGCGACTTCCCGACGGCGGCGCCGCCTTCCTTGATCACCTTGAACAGGTGATCGTTCGTGAGCGCGTTCATGTAGGCGCCGTCGTTGTGATGCGCCGGTCGCGGGTTCAGGGCCTGGCCGGCAGGGCCGTCGCCCGCGCCGCGCGGGCCGTGACAGCTCGCGCAGAGCGTCTGGTACTGCGCCTGGCCGCGCGCGGGATCCGCCGCGGCCGGGGCCGCCGGCGTCGGGGGCGGGCGCCGGCGCGGGTGCGCTCGCCTCCGGCGGCGCGGCCGGCGCCGGCTGGGTCGTCTTCTCGCCGGAGCCGCAGGCGACGGCGCCGAGCACCAGGCCGAGAGCGAACGCGCGACGCATCGGAGCCTCCCGTGATCGGCCGCGGAGCTTATCAGTCGTCGGAGAAGAAGCGCAGCAGCTCTTCTTCCTTGCGCCGCGCGTCCTCCATGCCGAGCGACACGAGCGGCGCCGTGTACAAG
Organism: uncultured delta proteobacterium; assembly: GCA_963716895.1. Lineage (GTDB taxonomy): Bacteria > Myxococcota_A > UBA9160 > UBA9160 > UBA6930 > JBFIYM01. The sequence goes on along the minus strand of CAVQUJ010000004.1, from coordinate 190,358 downwards.
CGGTCGAACAGCACGTACGAGAGCAGATCCGCTTCGAAGGGCTCACCGGCCAGCCCGAGCGCGCCCTGGAGCAGCCGCACCCAGGTCGGCACGCGCGCGCCCGCGCGCGGCTCCGAGACCAGCTCGCCGGCGAGGACGCCGAGGTCGCGCGACGGGCGCACCACCACGTCCCATACCTTGCGGAACGGGTGATCGCGTTCGCCGCGCGCAGCGCTGTTCATGCGCTCCAGGAACTGCGGCCCGAAGCTGCGCTCGCCGCGCTCGAGGATGCTGTTGATCACGCGCATGCGCTGGAGGTCCGTCTCGATGTGATCGAGCAGCAGGGCGTTCAGCACCTTGCCGTACAGGAACAGCGGGTTCGGGTAGGAGGCGATGCGCGAGGTCTCGAGCGCGACCTCGGTGTCGTCGCCCGCGCCGCGCCGCAGCGGGATCACGAGCACGCGGTCGGCGCCGAGCCGGAGCGCGGGCGCGAGCGGCGTGTTGAGGCGGATGCCGCCGTCCGCGAAGTACGTCTTGTCCACGCGCACCGCGGGGAACAGCACGGGGATCGCGGCGGAGGCGAGCGCATGCTCGACGCGCAGCTCGACGGGGCGCGAGACGAGCGACTGATCGTTCCCCCAGCCGGCACGCGAGTCGCGCGACTGGAGGAACGCGACCACGCGACCCGTGGCGATCTCGGTGGCTGCCACCGACACCGCGTCGAGGTGGCCCGCGGCCAGGTTCTCGCCGATGCGCCGCCACTCCACCGAGCGCCGCACGAGCGCCTCGAGCGGGCCCGTCTCGAGAATGCCCGAGATGCGGTCGGGCAGCGGCCGCTCGCCGCGCAGCCCGCGCGGCACGAGCCAGCCCATCGCCCGCAGGGGCGTCGTCAGCAGCGCGCCGGTGCGGAGCGAGGCGAGGGAGCCGATCGAGAGGCGGCCCCAGATCCGCGCGAGCCGATCGCCCGCGCGAGCGGGGCGGTGCGCGGTCGCGGCGAGGAAGCAGGCGTGGATGGCGCCCACCGAGGCGCCCGTGATGATGTCGAAGCGCGCGGGGCGGCCGAGACGGACGGGCAGCTCCTCGAGCAGGTAGCGCAGCACGCCGGCCTCGTAGGCGCCTCGTGCCCCACCCCCCGAGAGCACGAGCCCCCGCCGCGGTCGATCCTTCACGGCGGGCGAGTCTACGGCAAGCGGCGCACTTTGCGCCGCGCGCCGGCCGTGTGACGCCGCAACCGGCGACGAGGTGGAACGCAGCCGGGTGCGTGCGGCGTAGATCCCCTCTAGCGCGGGGTCTCCGGCGTGCGCGTTCTGGGTCGCCCTCCAAGGCCGAACCCGCGATCCTCGCAGCGAAAAGGAGACGCGATGACGGCCAGCGATCGCATCGAGCACGACAGCCTGGGCGAGGTGCGCGTGCCGGCCTCGGCCCTGTTCGGGGCGCAGACGCAGCGCGCGGTGGAGAACTTCCCGCTGAGCGGCCTCCGCATGCCGCCGCGCTTCCTGCGCGCGCTCGGTCTCGTGAAGGAGATCGCCGCGCAGGTGAACGGCGAGCTCGGCGAGCTCGACGCGGCGCGCGCAGGCGCCATCGCGGCCGCGGCGCGGGAGATCGCGGCGGGTCGCCATCTCGAGCACTTCCCCGTGGACGTGTTCCAGACCGGCTCGGGCACGAGCACGAACATGAACGCGAACGAGGTGATCGCCACGCTCGCGAGCCGTGCGCTCGGCGTACCCGTGCATCCGAACGATCACGTGAACCGCGGCCAGAGCAGCAACGACACGATCCCGACCGCGCTGCACGTGTTCGCGGCGCTCGCGCTGCAGGGACACGCTGCTCCCCGCGCTCGCGGCGCTGCGCGAGGCGATCGCGGCGCGCGCGCGCGAGCTCGACGGCGTGGTGAAGACGGGCCGCACCCACCTCGTGGACGCGCTGCCGATCCGGCTCGGCCAGGAGCTCGGCGCGTGGGCGCATCACGTGGCGCTCGCGAGCGAGCGGCTCGAGGCCGGGCTGCCGCGCCTGCTCGAGCTGGCGCAGGGCGCCACGGGCGTCGGCACCGGCGCCAACACGCACCGCGAGTTCGGCGCGCGCGTCGCCGCGAAGCTCGCCGAGCGCACGGGCCTCGCGTTCCGCCCGAGCCGCAACCCGTTCGCGAGCCTGGCCGTGCCGGATGCGGCGCTCGAGCTGCACGGCGCGCTGCGCGGCCTCGCCGCGGCGCTGCTGAAGGTGACGAGCGACCTGCGGCTCATGGCGAGCGGCCCGCGCGCGGGCCTCGCCGAGCTTGCGCTGCCCGCGCTCCAGCCCGGCAGCAGCATCATGCCCGGCAAGGTGAACCCGGTGGTGCCCGAGGCGGTGGCGATGGCGTGCCTCCAGGTGCTCGGCCACGACGTCGCGCTCGCGCTCGGGGCGGGCACGGGCAGCTTCCAGCTGAACACGGCCTGGCCGCTGTTCGCCTGGAACCTCGACCAGAGCCTCGCGCTGCTCGCGAACGGCGCGCGGCTGCTGGCCGAGCGCGTGGTGCGCGGCTTCACCGTGGACGCGGCGAAGCTCGCCGCGCAGGCAGAGCGCAACCCGATCCTCGCGACCGCGCTCGCGCCGCGGCTCGGCTACGAGCGCGCGGCGGAGATCGCGAAGCGCGCCTACGCGGAGGGGCGCCCGGTGCGCGACGTGGCCGCGGAGATGTGCGACCTCGATGCGGCAACGCTCGACCGTCTGCTGGATCCGCGCCGCCTCACGGATCCCCACTCGTGACTTCGCTCGACTCCGCCTCGCTGCGCGCGACGCTCCGCGGCGCTTGCGTGAGAGGCCGACCGCACCGTCGCTAGGTCGCGGGCTCGCGCCGCTGGAGGTGCGCCTCGCGCGCGGCGAGGGCGCGCCGCCGCTCCTGCGGCGAGACGCTCGGATGGCCGGCGGGCAGCGCGCTCCGGAGCTCGCCGAGCGGAACCCGCCGCAGCGTCGGCTGCGGCCGGCTCCGCGCCCACACGAAGCGGTACTGGATCATGCCCTCGGGATGGCCGCTGGCGTCGAGCCAGTTCGGCACGCCGGGGTCGCGGTGCGCGATCACGCAGCGGAAGCGGCCGTCGGGGTCCACGTGCATCTGCGCGCCGTTCAGGCTCGTCTGCCGGGTCGCGTAGTCGAAGGTGCGGAACCAGGCGTCGCAGAGCTGGAAGGCCCAGTAGCGCGCGTCCGGCACGTCGCACTCGATCACGAGCGCTTCGCCGGGAGCGAGCTTCCACCAGTCGTTGCCGTAGACGATGTCGTCGGCGCCGCCCACGAAGTGCTTCGCCGGCGCGATGTGGTCCGGCCGCCAGGCCTCGCGCAGCTCGCGCACCCACTCGCCCCAGAAGCGAGCCGTGCCGAGCGTCCACGCGCCGGCCGCGTCGAGCAGCTCGGCCATGCGCGCCGGCGTGAGCGGCGGCGGCGGCTCGCCCGTCCCGCCGACGCGCTCGATCGTGAAGCGCGCCGGGCTCTCGCTCGCCCAGTCGTAGAAGTACTGGCGGATGCCGAGGTAGCGCGCGTCCGGATGCAGCGCGAGGAAGTTGCCCGCGTGGCCGGCCGGCTTCGCGGCGGCGAGCAGGATCTCGAAGCTGCCGTCGGGCGCGAGCACGAGGTCGTGGGCAGAGAGCGTGGCGTAGTTCTTCGCCTGCCCGAGCTGCATGTAGCCTTCCTTCACCTCGATCAGGAAGTCGAGCGCGCTCTCGCGCTGGCCGTGGATGCGGTACGCGGCGTCGGGTCGGATGCAGGCCCAGAGGTACTGGTTGTCGGCGTTCTCCGCGCCCCACTTGGCCTGGCTGTCGGGGTTGCGCACGAAGCGCGGGTGATCGGGATCCGCGAGCGCGCCCGCCTGCGCGATACCCGAGACGACGAGGCCGAGCAGGTAGCGGAAGCCCTCCGCGCGGAGCTCCGGGTGGTCGGGCTGCGGGAAGTCGAGCGCCCAGCGGCCCGGCGTCGGCGAGGCGGCGGCAGAAGTCCTCCCAGGCGCGCCCATCGAGCAGCCGCGCGGCGTTCTCGTCGTGCGTGCCCATTCGCTCAGACCTCCGACGGCACGCCGTAGCGCTCCTGATAGGGCCGGAAGCGCTCGCGCTCCGCGTCGCGCTCGAGGCCGGTGGCGGAGAAGTCGTAGCGGTGCGCGCCGTGCTTGCCCTTCGGCTTCGCCGCGAGGTACGCGCGCATGCGTCGCCTCCGCCTCGGCAGAGCAGGCGGAGCCCGAACGCGTCGTAGAGCGCGGCGATCGTCTCGAGGGGCTTCGCCACCAGCTCTGCGTAGCGCAGGTCGTGGAACTGGCTCTGCGCGACCGTGCCGCTCGCGCGGAAGGCGGTCATCCCGTCGAGCAGACCGCGGCAGGTCTCACCGGTGAACCAGCCGAGCATGGCCGCCGGATCCACCGCATCCGAGCGCACGAACGCCGTCGAGTAGAGGATGCTCGCCACCGAGGGAAGGATCTTCAGCGGGTCGCGGTGCGTCACCACCACGCGCGCGTCGGGATACACGGCGAACAGCGTGCGCAGCGCAGGCAGATGCGAGGGCGCCTTCAGCACCCAGCGCTCGCGCCGGTGGCGCCACTGGAGATGCTGGAGCATCGCGCGGTGGAAGCGGTACGCCGGCGCGAGGTCGCAGCCCGCGTACCAGGCCGCGTAGCTCGGCACCTGGTGCCGTCCCATCAGCTCCTCGCTCCGGAACGAGTGCGCGGTGAGCTGGATGCACTCGACCGGCAGCTTCGCGCCGAGCTCGTGCATCGCCTTGTACTCGGGCACGATGTGGTTCCAGAGCTGCACCTGCCGCTCCGCGCGCTCGACGCGCGGGTCGGTGTCGGCCAGCGTCGGGCTCCGGCGGCGGGCACGGATGCCGCACCTCCCAGTGCAGCGGCACGCGATGTGCCGGATCCTGCGCGAGCAGCTCGTGCAGGATCGAGGTGCCCGTGCGCGGCAGGCCGGTGATGAAGATCGGGGCGGCGACCGCTTGCCGCGCGATCTCGGGCTGGCGCTTCCGCCAGTCGGTGAGCTGGAGGCGGTTCTCGAGCCAGTTCACCACGTCGCTGCGCGCGATCAGGCGGCCGAGGGTGTGGAGCTGCGCCTCGCTGTCGAGCGCGCGGACGAACAGGCGATACGGCTCGAGGAAGTCGCCGTCGCCGAAGTCCGCGAGCCCGCTCCGCGCCGACGCCTCGGCGAGGAGCGCGTCGGCGTCGAGCTCGATCCAGGCCGGCTCGGCGATGGTGTGGAGCGCCTGGACCCAGGCCGGCCGCGGGCCGGGTCGCCAGTCGGTGGGCGCGTCTTCCATCCTCTGCCTTCGCTCGCCTCCGGCTCGCTGCGCGCCGGGCGTCGCCCGGCTTGCCGCGCACGATAAGGCGGCCGAGGGCCTTTCGCGACGGACGACGGCGCGCCATCATGCGGCCTTTCGCCAGGCCCGCAGGGCAGGAGGATCTCCGTGAAAGCCGCCATCTACCAGGCCCCGCACCAGCCGCTCACGATCGAAGACGTGGACATCATCTCTCCGCGGGCCGGCGAGGTGCTCGTGCGCACGGTGTGCAGCGGCGTCTGCCACTCGGACCTCCACTTCATCGACGGCAAGTGGATGCTGCCGATGCCGACGGTGCTCGGGCACGAGGCGGCCGGCGTGGTGGAGAAGGTCGGCGAGGGCGTCACGTACGTGCAGAAGGGCGACCACGTCATCATGTCGTTCCGGCCCTTCTGCGGCGGCTGCTACTACTGCCTGCGCGGCGAGCCTCATCTCTGCAACGACCCGGCGCAGGGCATCGCCTCCGCGACGCGCCTCACGTGGAAGGGCAAGCCGGTGCTCCAGTTCGCGAGCGTTGGCTCCTTCTCGGAGATGATGGTCACGCACCAGAACGGCGTGGTGAAGATCCCGAAGGACATGCCGATGGCCGAGGCCGCGCTGATCGGCTGCGGCGTGATGACCGGCGTCGGCGCCGCGCTCTACACCGCGAAGGTGCCCGGCGGCGCCATCGCCGCGGTGATCGGCTGCGGCGGCATCGGCCTCAACGTGATCCAGGGCCTGCGCCTCGCCGGCGCCTCCGAGATCATCGCGATCGACGTGGTGCCCGAGAAGCTCGAGATGGCGAAGCGCTTCGGCGCCACGCGCACCATCAACGGGAAGACCGGTGACCCGGTGGCCCAGGTCAAGGAGCTCACCGGCGGCCTCGGCGCCGAGTACGCCTTCGAGGCGATCGGCAGCCCCGACGCCGCGACCCAGGCCTTCGCGATGATCCGCAACGGCGGCACCGCCGTGATCGTCGGCATGATGCCGCTCGGTTCCGAGATCAAGCTGTCGGGCCCCGATTTCCTGATGGAGAAGAAGGCGATCGGCTGCATGTACGGCAGCACGCGCTTCCGCGAGCACATGCCGAAGCTGATCGACCTCTTCCTGAAGGGCCGGCTCGACCTGTCGTCGCTGGTGAGCCAGCGGCTGCCGCTCACGGACGTGAACCACGCCTTCGAGCTGATGAAGGGCGGCAAGGTCGCGCGCTCGGTGCTGGAGATCGGGCGGGCGTAGACCGGGCCCCTACTCGCAGGTGACGAGCGCTTGGGCCGCGCGGCTCATCCATCCGCAGTCATCCGCGTGGTGCTCCCAGTGCTGCCGTTCGAGTGTGTCGAGCGCGGCCTGGTACGCCAGCCACCCCTCGTCACAGCGTCGGAGCTCCGCCAATGCCTCGGCCAAGCGTGCCTGCGCGCGGTGGTCCAGGGGCCGCAGCGCGAGAGATGCGCGCAGGAACGTCGCCGCATCCTCGGGCGCGCGGTTCGCGCCGTACCCGGCGAGCTGGAAGAACGCGTCCGCCGTGCCTCCGAACAGCGCTACGTCGAGGGCCGCGCGGCGCTCCGGCGCCGCGGAGTACCCTGTCGACAGCGCGCCCACCGCGAACGGGAGGGCCACGAGCACGGTCACGCCGGCGACGAAGCCGACGGCTGCGCGAGCGCGGCTCGGCGGCGCAGGCCGCGGGTACGCGGGTGTGACGCCCGCCGCCTCCATGCGGTCGTAGAGGTGCGGATGCGAGCCGCCTCGCGACCAGCCGACCGCCGGCATGAGGTTGCCTTCGTGGAGGCGTTCGAGCGCGGTGGCGTAGGTGCCGGCGTCCTCTTCGTGATGGCCGGCTACGGCGTCGGCTCGCGCCTCCATGCGCCGGCCCAGCCGTCGCATCGGCATCGCCACGGCGAAGACCAGCGCGTAGACGATGCCCAGCCCTATCGGCACACCGAAGGCGCCCACGAAGGCCGGCGCGAACCCCAGCGGCAAGAGCGCGAACGAGGCGCCCGTGCGCAGCAGCTTCACCGCCGTCGGTTCGCTCACGTGCCCCAGCTCGTGGCACGCGACGCACTCGAGCTCGGCCTCGCTCAGCCCTGCGACGCAGCGCCGCGTGAAGAAGAGCCAGTTCGGGAGGGGCAGGACGAACGCGTTCGTGATCGGCAGGTCGATCTCGAACAGCGCCTTCGGCCGGATGCGGGTCTTCCCGATCGCGCGGTCGACTGCGCCGCGCAGCTTCGGCGACGCCGGATGCACGGCACCGAACGCGCGCGCGAACGGCAGACCGCCCCAGATCGAGAGGACCGCATACGCTGAGACGCCGAGCGACGCGGCGACGAGGTCTTTCACGCCGAGCTTCCCGTCGACCACGCACGAGATCACCACCAGGACCAACAGGTGCGGATACACGACCACGAGCATCCCGAGCCGGCCGAGCGCGAGGCGGCTCCGCGAGCGCGAGCCGAGTCCCACCTGGGACTCGATGTGCGCGGCCGCGAACATGGCCCCCAGATAGCCGGAGACGCCCGCGCCGATCGCCAGCACACCGGCGGGAACGGGCAAGAGGGGGCCGGCGCGGAAAAAGGCGAGCGTCGCGAGAGAGGCTGCGACCGAGAAGCTCGCCACCGTCGCGACCCAGCGCGCGGGCAGCGCGGCGCGCGCGCGCTCGGTCCAGTGGGCCCCGGCCAGGCGTCGCATCCGAGGCAGCGCAAGACGCGCCGCGAGTGCCGTGACGACGAAGCCGAGCGCGAAGGATGCCGGCAGTAGGAGCAGACCCGGCAGGCGGGCCCACAGCGGAAGCAGCGCGCGAACGGCGTCGAGCTCGGCCATGCGGGAAACATCGGCGTGCGCGCGGGCAGGGGTGAGCGGTCGCCCGGCTGCGCGAAGCGCCTTGACTCGCTGTGCAGCGAAGCGGCAACCTCGACGCAGCCCGCTGGGCTCGAGAGGGGGCGCTGCCATGGCCGACTACGACGTCCTGATTCGCGGCGGAACCGTCGTAGACGGGACGCGCTTCCCGGCCTTCACCGCGGACGTCGGGATCCGCGACGGGCGCATCGCCGCGATCGGGCGGCTCTCGGCCGCCGGCGCGCGGCGCGTGCTCGACGCGGACGGGCTCGTCGTCGCGCCGGGCTTCGTGGACCTTCACACGCACTACGACGCCCAGATCCAGTGGGACCCGTGGTGCTCGATCTCGGGCTGGCACGGCGTCACCAGCGTGGCGCTCGGCAACTGCGGCTTCGGCTTCGCACCCGTCCATCCGGAGGAGCGCGAGCGCGCCATGCTCACCATGTCGCGCCTCGAGGCGATTCCGCTCGCGTCGATGCAGGCCGGCATGCTGTGGGACTGGGAGACGTTTCCGCAGTGGCTGGACACGCTGGCGCGCATCCCGAAGGGAGTGAACTGCCTCTCCTATGCGCCGCTCGCGCCGCTGCTCACCTACGTGATGGGGCTCGAGAATGCGAAGCAGCGCCCGGCCACCGAGGGGGAGATGGCGCGCATGCTGCGCTTGCTCGACCAGTCGCTCGACGCCGGAGCGCTCGGCTGGTCGGTGCAGCGCACGGGCACGGGCTCGATCCAGTGCGACCACGATGGCACGCCCATGGTCACCGACACGATGAGCGAGGAGGACCTCCTCGCCTTCGCGCGCGCGCTCGCGAGCCGGGGCGAAGGCTTCATCCAGCTCACCAATGCGACGGGCGACCTGCCGAAGGACCTCGCGCTCTCGGAGCAGGTGGCCGCCGCGAGCGGAAAGCCGGTGCTGTTCAACGTCGTGCTCGCAGTGAACGAGCTGCCGTGGGTGCACAAGATGTTCGTCGAGTGGCTGGCGGCGTGTCAGGCCAAGGGCCTGCGCATGTTCGGGCAGGCCAACTCGATCCGCGCGCCGTTCCGGCTCACGCTGGCGGACTGGAACCTGTTCGACTCGAGCCCCGCGTGGCGGCGCGCGCTCACGGGCACGCTCGCCGAGAAGAAGCAGAAGCTGGCCGACCCCGAGCTGCGCGCAGCGATGGCGGCCGAGGCCGACGCCGGCCTGCTCCAGACCGTGCTGCTCGGCGGGCCGCCGGCGGGCTTCGTGTTCGAAGGCGCAAAGAACGCCCCCGAGCTCGACCGCTTCCTGGGCCTCACCGTCGGCGAGGTCGGCAAGGAGACGGGCGTCCATCCGATCGAGGCGATGCTCCAGCTCGCGCTCGCGAGCGACCTCGAGGCGGGCTTCCTCACGAAGAGCGCAACCAGCGACAACCCTGAGTTCGTCGCCGAGCTGCTGGCATCGCCGTACGTGATCCCGGGCGTCTCGGACGGCGGCGCCCACACCAAGTTCCTGACCGCGGGCTCGTACACCACCGACACGCTCACCTGGCTCGTGCGCGACGAGAAGCGCCTCGCGCTCGAGGACGCGCACTACAAGCTCTCGTACCTGCCGGCGCGCGCGGCGGGCTTCAAGAACCGTGGCGCGCTGCTCGAGGGCTGGCCCGCGGACGTCGTGGTCTACGACCTCACGCGCCTCCGGCGCGTGCCCGAGTGGTGGGACTCCGAGATCGCGCACGACTTCCCGGCCGGCGAGTGGCGCCGCATCCAACGCGCCGAGGGCTACCACTTCACGCTGGTGAACGGCGAGATCACGTTCGAGGGGCAGCGCTGCACCGGGGCCACACCGGGGAAGCTGCTGCGGCACGGCGCCGCATAGGCGAGCCGGACGCAGCAGGGCGCGGCGCCGCATGATCGAGCCGGAAACAGCAGGGCGCGCACCCTCACTCCGCGCGCGTGAGCAGGTGGCGCCTACGTCATCCACGCCGGCTTGCCAGCCAGATAGACTGCACTCTCTCGCCGCCGGCGCACGCTCGTGAATGGCGAGATCACATTCGAGGGACAGCGCTGCACCGGGGCCACGCCGGGCAAGCTGCCGCGGCGCCGTGCCGCGTAGGCAAGCCGGGCGGAGCCCCCTCGAGGGCTCGTTGCATGCGCCCGCTGTTTTCCGAACCGCCCGAGTCCGTGTGCATCCTGCGGCTCTCGTCGATCGGCGACGTCTGCAACGTGCTCCCGGTCGTCCGCACGCTGCAGCAGGCATGGCCGCGCACGCGATTCACCTGGGTCATCGGCAAGGCCGAAGCCACCCTGGTGTCCACCATTCCCGACGTCGAGTTCGTCGAGTACGACAAGAGCCGCGGCTTGCTGGCGTTGCGTGACATCGAGCGACGCTTCCGTGGCTGGCGCTTCGACCTGCTGATGCACATGCAATCGTCGCTGCGCGCCAGCACGGTGGCCCTGGTCGTCCCGGCCCGCGTCAAGCTGGGATTCCATCGGCCCCGCGCGCGCGAGCTGCAATGGCTGTTCACCACGCACGGCATCGCGCGCGCCGAGCGACAGCACGTCATGGACGGGTTCTTCAGCTTTGCCGAGCACCTGGGCGTACACGAACGACGCTACCGCTGGGACATTCCGATCCCCGACGATGCTCGCGACTACGCGCAACGCTTGATCCCCGACGGCGTCTCGACCCTGTTGATCAGCCCCTGCTCGAGCCACCCGCTGCGAAACTGGCGGGCGGAGTACTACGAAGAGGTGGCCGACTTCGCCGTCTCTTCCTATGGCATGCGAGTCGTCCTCTGCGGAGGCCGCAGTGCCCTGGAAGGCCGGATGGGCGAGCACATCGCCGCCCACATGCGTCACGAGTGCAGCAACGTCATCGGCCGGGACTCGTTGCCTAAATTGCTGGCGACCTTGGGGCGCGCCACGCTCCTGCTCACACCCGACTCGGGCCCGGCGCACATGGCCACCGCCGTGGGCACACCGGTGCTGGGTCTCTACGCCGCCACCAATCCACAGCGCAGCGGTCCGTACTTCAGCCGGGAGCTGTGCGTCGATCGCTATGACGCCGCCGCGCGCACCTTCCTCGGCAGGCCTGCCAGCGAGATCCCGTGGACCCGGAAGATCGAACGCGAAGGCGTGATGGACCTGATCACGCCGGACGACGTCATCGCGAAGTTGGAGGCGTTCATGGCGCTGGGTGGCAGGCGACAGGCCGACCCCAGCCGGAGCGCGACCTCCTACCCGCTTCGGTTGCCGATCCAGTAGAGCTCGTCGAGCAGCAGGTTGGCGTTCACCACGACGAGCTCCGTATCCGAAAGCGGGCGCCCGTCGAGAATCGCAGCCCGCAGCCGAGGCCCGCCCAGCTCGGAGCGCTCGACCTCGCACAGGAGGTGGCCCTCCACGGGAGTCCTGTCTTCATCGGGAGCCGCGTAGGTGATGTCCAGCCGGTCGGGGGGCCGCGGCAGGACCGCGACCACCTCGGAGTCGGGGAGCTTGCTCTCCAGGATGGCGCTGCACAGCTCGAGGGGAGTGGCACGCTCGGCGCCGCACGCGAACCCGAAGGCCGCGACGAGGGCGAACGGTGCGACTCGGAGCGCACGCTCCATCGACTCACCCTCCCGCATCTCTCCAGCGAGGGTTCTCGGCGATCGTGGCGAGAGGCCGTGTAGCCGACCTCACCGCAGCTCTCGCGCAGCTCCTGCGCAGAGGACGCCCAGGCGGGGCTCGGGTCGCTTCATTCCGTGCGGGTGAGCACGTAGTCGCCGGCGTCGTCGACACGCGCCTCCCAGCCCGGATAGACGACGATCGTGGTGAAGGTCTCCTCGATCACCGCGGGGCTGCGCGACGACGTCGCCGGGGCGCAGCGCGGGGCCGCGGTGGACCGCCGTCTCCTCGAAGCCGTCGCCGAGATTGGCGCGCCGCGTGAGGCGCGGGCGCCGGCTCGCGGCGCGGGCGCCGCGAGCCCGCCGTCGAAGCGCGGGCGCCGGCACCTCGCCGACGGCGACGAGGCGCACGCCCGTGATCTCCGGCTCCTCGGCGCGGCGCGCGATGGCCGTACTCCTGCGCGTGGCGGCTGGTGGAAGTCGCTCGACGAGCGTCTCGCGACAGCGCGGCGCCGAGGAAGGCGAGATCCCGGGCGCCGCGCCGCTCGGCCATCGCACGGCGAGCGACCAGTTCTGGCCCGGGTAGCGCAGGTTCAGCTGGTAGCGCGCGGTGAGCTCGCCGCGCGCGAAGCCGGCGGCGCCGAGGAAGCGCTCGGCGCGCTCGTCGAGCCCTCGAGCAGAGCGCGCGCAGCTCGCGCGAGCGTCGGCGTGCGAGCGCCGGGCGCCAGGTAGGAGCGCTCCTCGTCGACGGAGGGCTGCGCGGCGAGCGCGCCGAGCGCGGAGAAGGCCGGCGACGCCTTCGGCACGAGCACGCGGCGGATGCCGAGCTCCTGGGCCTGGATCGCGGCGAAGAGCGGGCCGTTGCCGCCGTAGGCGAGCAGCGCGAGCTCGCGCGGGTCGACGCCCTTGCTCGGCGGTCGCGCGCCGCACGGCCTGGGTCATGTTGGCGTTCACCACGCGCCAGCAGTCGAAGGCCGCCTCCTCGACGCGAGCAGCCGAGCGGGCCGGCGACGTGCTTCGCGAAGGCCTCGTCGACGCCGCTGCCGCGTGAGGCGGAAGCTGCCGCCGGCGAACTCGCTCGTCCTCGGAGAGCAGGCCGAGCACGAGCATCGCGTCGGTCACCGTCGGGAGCGCGCCGCCGCGCCCGTAGCAGACCGGGCCCGGGTCGGCGCCGGCGCTCGCGGGCCCGACCTGGAGCACGCCGCTCGCTCACGTGGCAGAGCGAGCCGCCGCCGGCGCCGAGCGTCTCGACGCTCACCATCGGCAGCCCGATCACGTAGCGGTGGTGCCAGTTCCAGCCGGGCTGCGGCGGGCGCTGACGCCGCCGCGCACCACCGAGACGTCGTAGCTGGTGCCGCCCATGTCGACGCAGAGCAGGTCCGGCGCGCCCTTGGCGACGGCCGAGCGCGGGCGCCGCCGATCACGCCGCCGGCGGGGCCCGAGGCGAGGATGCGCACCGGCGCCGCGCGCAGGTAGTCGCGCGTCATCACGCCGCCGCTCGACTGCATCACCAGCAGCTCGCGCGCGAAGCCCGCCGCGCGCAGCCGCTCGCTCAGGCGGTCGAGGTAGCCCGTGACGCGCGGGCCGATGTACGCGTTCACCACCGTCGTGCTGGTGCGCTCGAACTCCGGCGCCTTCGGCATCACCTCGTGCGAGAGCGAGAGCGGCACGCCCGGCAGCTCCTCGCGCGCGAGCTCCGGCGAGGCGCTGCTCGTGCGCGGGGTTCACGAAGGAGAACAGCAGCGAGATCGCGAGCGACTCGACGCCCTGAGCTTGCGCAGCCGCCGGAGCGCGCGCGCGCGCCGCGGCCTCGTCGAGCGGCGTGTGCACGCTGCCGTCGAAGCGCATGCGCTCGGGCACCGTCGAGGCGGCGGCGGCGCGGCACGATCGGGCGCGGCGGCGGCAGCCGCACGTCCCAGATGTCCTCCTTGTAGCCGCGCCGGAGCTCGAGCTCGTCGCGGAAGCCGGCGGTGGTGAGCAGGCCCGTGCACGGCGCCGTTCCCCTCGATCAGCGTGTTGTCGGCGACGGTGGTGCCGTGCACGATCGCGTCGACGCGGGCGAGGAAGTCGCGCAGCGCGAGGCCCTCGCGCGCGGCGAGCTTCTCGAGCCCCTGCATCACCGCCAGCGAGCGGTCGGCGGGCGTCGAGAGCGTCTTCTCGAGGACGATCGCGTCGCCCTTCTGGAGGGCGAAGTCGGTGAAGGTGCCGCCGATGTCGATGCCGACCCGCCAGCTCACCGCGGCGCTCCGCGCGCGGCGCGCAGCGCTCGCGGTGGCCTCGGCGTCCACCGCGAGGTCGCCCGCTTCGAGGGAGCCGCGCAGCACCACGCCGTAGCGCTCGCGCGCCGCCGCCACGCTGACGTACTCGTCGAGCACGTCCTCCTCACCGCCTCGGGGTCGCGCAGCAGCGCGCGTCTCGAAGCCGGCGCCGCCGCCGTACTGGTACGCGATCACCGCGCCGGCGGGCAGCTGCGCCGTGACCGCGTTCTCGATCTCGACTCCTCGGGCGTGCCCACCAGGAAGCGGTTCGCGTAGGGCGCCGGCGTCGTCGCCGCCGCGCAGGCCGCGCAGCGGATGCCGGCGCGACACCATCCACGCCATCGCCGTGCAGGGCTCGAGCACCTGCTTCACGTTCTCGCGTGCCCGGCTGCCCGCGCCAGCGTCCGGCGCCGCCGGTGTCGGTCGTCATCTCGCGCGACAGGTTCAGCACCGGGAAGCGGCTCTCGGCCTCCTCGGCGGTCGCGAGGATCAGGTTGCCGAGGCCCGCGCACATCGAGCCCCAGCCGTCGATGCCCTGCGTCGCGCGAGGCGTCGGAGGCGCGCACGTCGACGCCCTGGTCCATCCACATGCTGCCCGTGCGCGTCGAAGCCGATCACCGCGTTCGGCATGCCGAGCTTGTAGACCTGCGGGCGAGGAGCGCTCGGGCAGGATCTGCGAGAGCGCGATGCAGATCGCCTCGCCGACCTCGACGGCCGGGTGGAAGGCGCCGAGCGCGACGGGCTTGCCGGCCGGCGGCTGCAGGATCGAGCCCTCGGGCACGATCATCTCGACCGCGTCGAACAGGCCCTCGTTCTTCGGCGATCGTGGGATCGACCATCGAGGCGAGCTGCGCCATCGCGTAGCCGCGCGTGTTCGAGAAGGTGTTCCACACGCAGACCAGCTCGGGGCGCGCGTCGCTGCCGGTCAGGTCGACGGTGAGCTGGTCGCCCGCGACCGTACAGGCCACGTGCACGCGCACGTCGCGGTTGCCCGACGGTGTCGTGGTCGATCAGACGTCGGCCTCGTAGCGCCCGTCGGGCCAGCGCGCGACCTCGGCGCGGAAGCGCCGCTCGGTCTCGGCGATGTTCCAGTTGATCGCGGCGCGCACGCACGTCGGCGCCGTACTTCGCGATCAGCTCGCCGAGGCGCTCGCACGCCGAGCTCGCACCGCCGAGATCATCGCGGCGAGGTCGCCCGCGAAGCTCGGCAGCCGGTTGTTGCGCGTCAGCAGCTCGAGCACGTCGTCGCGCGGCGCTGGCCGCGCTGCACGAGCTTCACGCACGGGGACGATCAGCCCCTCGGCCTAGATCTCGCGCGCGTCCACCGAGAAGCCGCCCGGATCCTTGCCGCCGGTGTCGCCCTGGTGCGCCTGGAGCGCCTGGATCAGCACGATCTCGCCGCGCTCGTCGTAGACCGGCGCGTACACGTTGTAGTCGGGCAGGTGGCCGCCGCCGTGCTCGGGGTCGTTGCCGACGAAGACGTCGCCCGGGCCCCAGTCGTCGCGCTCGCGGTGCTCGAGGCCGTAGCGCACCGTGAGCGGCGAGATGAAGAGCAGCTGCGGGATGCCGACCGAGATGCCCGCGAGCCGCCCGTGCGCCGTCGATCACGCTGGCGTTGCGCTCGTTCGACTGGTTGATGATGGCCGACGAGGCGCAGCGCCCGAGGTGGGTGGCGACCTCGAAGCAGATCGTCTCGAAGGCGCCGCGGATGATGCCGGCGGTGACCGGATCGACGCTCGCCGAGGTGGGCAGCGGCGGGCGGCGCGCGACGAGCCGGCGGTTCACCTCGAAGGACATGACGACCCCCTCGGAGTTGACGGATCGTCAGCAGCCTAGTCGCGCGCGCGAACGGGTGTCAACGCGCGAGGCTGCGGCGCCGAGGCCTGGCGCCGCTCCGGGAGCCGCGGCCGGGCTCAGGCCTTGCGGCCGAGCCGCCGGATCAGGGCGCCCGCCACCAGCAGGCCGACCGAGAACACGCCGACCGCGCCCGGTTCGGGCACGTAGCCGGCGTCGCGAGGGGGCTTCGGCTGGTAGTCGTGCCCACCGAGGAAGCGGCTCACGTCGATGCCGCGAGCGCGCAGGCGGTCGATCGCTGCGGTGAGGTAGTGCTCGTAGCCGGACCGGCCGCGCGAGAACTGGAAATCGGAGAAATCGATGAAGAAGCCACCGCCCGAATGGGACAGCTGGACGCTGTAGCCATTGCCGTGGTCCTGGCTCGGGGAGGACGAGAGCGCCTGCGCGGACGTTCCGAACGCGAGGCCCAAGGCGCTCAGCACCAACGCGAGAAGAGTGGATCGCACGGATTCCTCCTGTCTGGTCGAATCGGAGCAAGTCGCATGCCAGCGCGCTATGGGGACGAGAACACGTTTACTTTCAGATGGTTGAGAACTAGCCCGGGGACGCTTGATGCCTCGAATGTCAACCGCGTTGACAACCTGGCGGGCCCTCTCTCGTTCGCCGTCAATCTCCTTTACAGGGAGCGAGCTCACTCGCGCAAGCCGTGCTCGCGCAAGAGCTTGTAGAAAGTGGGCCGACTCACGCCGAGCTGCCGGCTGGCGCGCGAGACGTTGTGACCGGATTCTGCCCACGCGCGGATCACGCTCTCGCGCTCGGCCGCGCCGACCACCGCCCGGAGCGTGCCGCCGGGAACCGAGCCCGGCTCCGCCGCCTCGAGGTCGAGATCCTGGGCGCTGACGCGCGGACCCTCGGCGAGCACGCTGGCCCGCTTCATGCGGTTCTCGAGCTCGCGCACGTTTCCGGGCCAACCATGGCGCGCCACGGCGGCGACCGCATCGGAGGCGAGCCCTTCGAGCGGCCGCTCGCGCTCCTTGCCGTGCTGCCGGAGGAAGTGCTGGGCGAGCAGCACCGCGTCTTCCGGCCGCTCGCGCAGCGGCGGCACTTCGATGAGGAGCTCGCTCAGGCGATAGAAGAGGTCCTCGCGCAGGCCGTCGCTCCCGGTGAGAGCGCTCGGAGCGCGGTTCGTGGCGCTCACCACGCGCACGTCCACCGTCAGGTCGGTGCGTCCGCCGACGCGTTGGATCACGCGCTCCTGGAGGAAGCGCAGCAGCTTCACCTGCACCGGCTTCGGCACCTCGGCGATCTCGTCCAGGAACAGCGTGCCGCCGTTCGCGAGCTCGAGGCGCCCGACGACGCGACGATCGGCGCCGGTGAAGGAGCCGCGCTCGTGACCGAACAGCTCGCTCTCGAGCAGGCTCTCGGGGATCGCTGCGCAGTTGATCGCCACGAGCGGCCCGTCGCGGCGGGGGCTGAGCGCATGCAGCGCACGCGCGATCACCTCCTTGCCCGTGCCGCTCTCGCCGACGAGCAGCACGCTGATCTGGCTCGCCGCCGCCCGCTCGACGAGCCGGCACACGCGCCGCATGGCCTCGCTCACGCACACGACGCCCGGCAGCGGCTCGGCTCCGGCCTCGCGCGCGAGGCGGCGATTCTCGGCCTGGAGCGCGTGGAGCTGCAGCGCTCGCGCGACGAGGAAGCGGATCTCCTCCGAGTCGACGGGCTTCCGGTAGTAGTCGTAGGCGCCGAGCTCGACGGCGCGCAGCGCGGCGGCTCGCGCCTCCTGGCCCGTCACCACGATCACCTTCGCGTCGGGCTGCACGGCGAGGATCTCACCGAGGGCGGCGAGCCCCTCCGAGGAGCCGTCCGGATCGCCCGGCAGCCCGAGGTCGAGCAGCACGACCGGGAAGCTCTGCCGCCGGCACGCTTCGACCGCCTCGCTGCGGCTCCGCACGCCTTGCACGGCGTAGGCGATGAACGTCCAGCGCAGCTGGCGCAGCGCCGCCTCGTCGTCCTCGACGATCAGCAGCGCCGGCTTGTCATCCGGGGTGGGCAATCGGGGCCTCCTTCGCGGTGGGACGGACCTTCGCGAGCGGCAGGCGCAGGCGTGCCGCGGTGCCGCGCCCGGGTGCGCTCTCCACGGCGAGCTCGCCGCCGAGCTCCTGGGCGAGCTCGCGGCATTCGAACAAGCCGAGGCCGAGGCCGCCGGGCTTGCTCGACTGGAAGGGATGCCGGAGGCGCTCGCGCAGCAGCTCGGGAGCCATGCCAGGGCCGTCGTCCTTCACCTCGAGGAGCGCGTGGTCTCCGGCACGCCGCAGGGTCACCGTCACGTGACCGTCGGCGCCGGCGGCATCGATGGCGTTCTGGACGAGGTGCCCGCTCATCGCCGCGAGCCGCTCCGGATCCCCGCGATCGGCAGGATCTCGCTCGGCTCGTGCTCGAGCCGGAGGTGCGACTCGACGCCGCGACGCGTGCGGACCGTTGCGACGACCATCGGGCCGAGATCCACGGGCTCGGAGACAGCGACGTCCTGGCGCCGGCGCGCGACCTTGTCGAGCAGCCGCTTCATGCCCTGGACGGAATCCTCCATGCTCAGGATGAGGTCGCGCTGGAACTCCGGGCTCCCGATGTGCTGGCGGGCGTTGGCCAGCGTCAGCGTGAGCTCGTTCGCGACGTTGCGAAGGTCGTGCGCCACGAAGGCGAGGCCGCGCGATACCTCTTCGAAGCGCTGCACCTCGGCGAGCTGCCGTGCGCGCTGGTCCGCGAGGAGCGAGCTCGCCGCGTGGACGCCGGCGATGCGCAGCACCTCCGCATCCTCGCGATGGAGCGCGCCCTGTCCGCGAGGGCGCGAGAGCACGACGAAGCCCACGAGCCGTGTCCGCTCGAGCGGCACCACGATCCAGCCCCAGCCGAGCTCGGCCGGCAGCTCCGGCGCGCCGGCCAGCTCGCTCACCGCCCCGCGCTGCGCCTCGACCCACGCGGTGAAGGCTCCGTCGGAGTGCTGCTCGAGCTCGCCTGCCGGCGCGCCCTGGTGGGCCGCCAGCACGAAGGCGTCGCCCTCTCGCAGCCAGAGCGCGCCCCACAGGCTGCCCGTCACGTCCGCGAGCGCGCGGAGCGCCTGCGCGGCGCCCGTCGCCGGCCCCTCGGAGGCCGCGAGGGCCTTCGCGAAGCGCTCCCACTGCTCGCGGTAGTCGTGGCGGTTCGTGAAGAGGTAGCGGCCGAGCTGGAGGCGCACGGCCGTGCGCGCGGAGGGAGAGACCCAGATCAGCGCGAGCGCGAGGCCACCCGCGAACAGGAACGCCGCTTCCAGCGACGGACCCCAGAGGCCGCCGCTCTCGCGGACGAACGCACCGGCGAGCGAGAGCCCGAGCAGGTAGAGCCCCATCACGAAGAACGTCGCCGAGTGGATCACGGCGCGTCGCGCGAGGTTCAGCTCGGTGGCCCAGAGCTCGTTGCGAGCGGCGCCGACGCCGAGGAGGGGCAGGGCCAGCAGGCAGACCGCCGGCTCCGCGGCGTGCAGGAACGGATCGAAGCGCTCGAACAGCAGCGCCTGCGACCACTCGAACGCTTCGTAGGCGAGCGTGGCGCCGATGCCGAGCGCGAGGTAGCGGGTCCGATGGTGGCCGGCGCCCCGCGCGCGCCGGAGCAGCGCCTCGACCAGCACGAGCCCGGCGATCGCGAGCGCGAGATGCCCGTAGGGGACGATCAGCCCGAGCGGACCCTCCGGGCCGGCGCCCGGTGGCGAGCGCGTGCGCCACCAGCCCGAGAGCCAGCAGCCGCGACCGTGGCGAACGTCGAGGCTGGACAGCGCGGAGGGGCGCGAGGGCGCGCCGCCCGGCCGGGTCGCGAGACCGAGGAAGACCAGCCAGCCGCTCAACCGGAGGACGTCCAGCGCCTCGAGGGCGCCGACCGGCAAGCTCGCCGCGAGCGGCTCGGCGAACGCCCAGAGCGCCGTCAGCGCGCAGGCGGCGACGAGCGTGATCCCGATCGCGCGCCGGCCCGAGTGCAGGGCGAGCAGGAGGGCGAGCGAGGCGTAGGCAGCGCCGCAAGCCAGGCTGGCGAGGAGGATCAGCATCGTCGGGCGGCCTCGCGGAGGGGGTCGGGAGGGGTCCGCACGACAGTATGTAAACGAATCCGACACCCAGGTGACGGCGAATCTTCGCTCGGACCCCAGGCGGGCGGAGAAAGAGGCGCGCGCTGGCGCCTAGAAGGCCCCGTCGCGCCGGATCACCGCCAGGGGCGTGCGGAGCAGGATCCAGAGGTCGAGCGGCAGGGACCAGTGGTCGATGTAGTAGAGGTCCATTTCCACCCAGTCGGCGAACTGGACGTGGTTGCGCCCGCTGATCTGCCAGAGGCACGTGAGCCCGGGCCGCACCGAGAGCCGGCGCCGATCGCGGGGCTCGTACTGGTCGACCTCGTGGGGGAGCGGCGGGCGGGGGCCGACGAGACTCATCTCGCCGCGGAGCACGTTCCAGAGCTGCGGCAGCTCGTCGAGGCTCCACATCCGCAGGATGCGTCCGACGCGGGTGACGCGCGGGTCGTTGCGGACCTTGAAGACCGGGCCGTTCATCTCGTTGCGCGGAGCCAGCTCCGCCCAGCGCGCCTCGGCGTCGACGACCATCGAGCGCAGCTTCAGCACCTGGAACGGCCGGCCGTTCTTGCCGAGCCGCGTCTGCCGGAAGATCACGGGGCCCGGCGACGTCAGCCGGATGGCGAGCGCGGCGGCGCCGAGCGCCGGCGCGAACACGAGCAGCGCCATGGTCGAGCCGAGGATGTCGATGGTGCGCTTCACGCCGCGCGCGATCGACCCGTAGCCCACGTTGCCGAACTGGAGCACCGGGAAGCGGCCGTACTGCGCGGTGTGCGTGGCGGGCAGCACGTCGGCGAAGAGCTCCGAGAGGAGCGTGACCGGGATGCCGCGCTGGCCGCACTCGCGCACCACCGGCTCGACGTTCTGGAGGAGTGAGCGCGGCATCGCGATCACCACCTCGTCGATCACCTCGCTGCGTGCGAAATCCGGGAAGTCCACCAGCTTGCGCAGCGGCTCGCTCGCGAGCGCCGGATCGTGCGCGACGTCTCCCTCGTCGAGGAACGCGACGATGCGCACACCCCACTCGGGATGCGCGGCGACTTCGCTCGCGAACGCGCGGGCGCGCGGGCCGCTGCCGAGCACCACGGCATGCCGGAAGTTCCGGCCGCGGCGACGCAGCAGGCGCAGGCCCGATTGGATCAGCACGCGCTGCGCTCCGAAGACGCACAGCTGGGCGAACGCGCACGTCGCGGCGAGATGGCTCCAGTCGGGCCGACCGAGCGCGAAGGCCGTGCCGACCAGCACCGCCGCCACGAGCCCACCGCCCATCGCCAGCTGGCCGAGCATGTGCGCGAGCGACTCGCGCCGTTGCGAGCGGTACAAGCCGAGCGCGCCGAGCGCGATCGGGTACGCGAGCGATGCGACGCTCGCGAGGACGAGCAACGGGAACACGTCCTCCGAAGCCGGCTCACCCCGGGCTCGGATCACCGCCAGCGCGACGACGGCGGCGAGAACACAGTCAACCGTTCGTAGCGCGCGCTCTAACCGGGGGGCCTGACTCCGCAGCATTGCTCCACATCGCAGCTCTTCGAACCCCACACCACGAACGCGATTCTATTCCGGACGAGCCATGACGCAACGCGACGGAGTGAGATTCAGGGGACGTTCCGAACCAATGAGTAGCCGTTGCAGCGGCTCGCGTGACGGACTTCCCACCCATTTAGGGGGGATGCGAGCACCTGGCCCTCCCGACCCTGGCTCAGTCGAGCCGACTTCTGTGATGATCTCTGACTCCAGGATCCGGGGGGGGTGGTGGACGAGACCGTTTCCGAGCGGCCGCGACGGGTGGAACAGGCGCTGGCCGGCCTCGTCTTCCTGTTGGCTTTCGCCCTCTGTATTCCGGCGGCCCGCAGCCTCAGCTTCCTGTTCGAGCGCGTAGAGCTCTACGCGCACGGCTACTTGATCCCCGTCGTTGCGGCCTACTTGACCTATCTCGAGCGCGCAGCGATCCGGGCGGCCCTGGCGGAGCTGCGGCCACCCCGCTTCGGCGCGCTGTTTGCCCTGCTCGCCGCGACCTTCCAGCTGCTGATGGTGGTGGGGGACCTCCGGTTCGCGGCCGGGGTCGGGATCCCGCTCCTGCTGGCGGCCGCGGCGTACGGCGTCGGCGGCATGCGCCTGCTGCGGCCGCTCGCGCTCCCGCTGGTCTTCCTGAGCCTGATGGCGCCGCTACCCGGCTTCGTCGTCGACGACCTGCTCGCGGGCCTCAAGCGGTTCGTGACGGGGACCGCCGTGGAGATCCTCTACCGGACGGGCCAACCGATCTATCACGAGGGAAATCGCATCGAGATTCCCGGCCACGTGCTGTTCGTCGCGGATGCGTGCAGCGGCCTCACTTCGATCGTGACCCTGCTCCCGGTTGCTTGCGTGGTGGCCTATTTCGTGTCGCACGGAGTCTGGCGGCGTGCCCTCGTCGTGGTGGGCGTCGTGCCGCTCGCGATGCTCGTGAACATCCTGCGCGTCGTGGTGACGGTAAAGCTCGTCTCGCAGATCGGACCTGCGGCCGCGCAGGGCCTGCTGCACGAGAGCTTCGGGCTCGCGACCTACGCCGTCGGCACCGCGCTCCTGGTGGCGCTCGCGAGGTGGCTGCGATGACGGAGCGGGCGCGTCTGGTTGCGGTGGCGATGAGCCTCTTCCTTCCCGCGCTCGCGCTCGGCGCCTGGTCGGGTCTCGGCAGAGGCTCGGAGGCGTTGCCCGGCCTCGCGGGCTTCCCGCGCGCCGTGGGTGCCTGGGCGCTCGCCGAGGAAGGGGCGCTCTCGGCGGAGGAGCGCGCGATGCTCCAGCCGGACAGCTACCTCGCGTGGCAGTTCGAGGCGCCCGAGCGGGCGCCGATCTCGGTCTACGTGGCCCTCTACCGGGGCCCGTCGCCGGACGGCGAGGGCGCTCACGACCCGGCCCTCTGCTACCCCGCTTCGGGCTGGGAGGTGATGGCCACGCGCTCGGTGGAGATCGCGTTGCCGCAGGGCGGGAGGCTCTCGGGCAAGCTGTTGACCGCGCACCAGGGCACGGACGAGCGCAAGGCTCTCTACTGGTTCCAGCCGGCGGGGCGTTGGCCGGGCAGCCAGAGCTGGGAGCAGGTCGCGCGCATCGGCGACTCGCTCGCGGGCCACCCCCAGTTCGCCTTCGTGCGCCTGTCGACGCCCGTGGAGCCGGGGCGGGACGCCGAGCAGGAGCTGCTCGAGTTCGCCGCGGAGATCGGCTGGCCGGTCCGCCGAGCGCTCGCCCCCGACTCCTAGCGGATGCGCGCCACCGAGCCGAGCGTCGGCAGGCCGGAGAGCTGCGGCCACCTGCTCCGCGGAGATCACCACCGGATCCGCGAACTCGAGGGCGATCCCCACCACCAGCGCGAGGCCCAGCGACGCGAACAGGCCGAAGCCGAGATACTGCCATTGACCGTGCATCGGCTGCGACGGCGGCTCGGCCGGATTGAGCACGGAGACGCGCTCGCCCTGCTGCGCCTTCAGCAGATTCTCGTCGAGCTCCGCGTCCTGCACCTTGCGGAGGAAGTCGAGGTAGTTCTCGCGCAGGATGCTCGCCTTCTCCTCGAGGGAGGCGAGATCCTCCTGCACGGCCGGCATCTTCCCGATCTTGGCGTCGAGGGCGGAGAGCTCGTGCTCGGTGGCGGCGAGCTGCCCGCGCAGGACCCCGAGCGTCCTGTCCGCCGCCTGCAGGAGGCCTCGCGGCGACTCGTCCTGCCCGGGGCCCGACGACGCCGGATCCCGCTCGAGCTGCTCGATCCGGCGCTTCAGCTCCACGACGTCGGGATGGCGCTCGGTCTGGATCGAGCGCAGCCGCTCCAGCTCCTGGTGCAGGGCCGCCAGCTTCGCCTCCGGCGAGCTGTGGTCGTCGGAGGCGAGTGATGCGATCCGCGTGCCCGCCTCGGCGATCTGGAGCGAGAGCGACTGCCGCTGGTTCTGCAGCATGTCGAGTCGCGTGAGGTTGGCTTGGAGGTCGCTCGGGAGCAGCGCGCGGTTCTGCTCCTTGAAGTCGGCGATCAGGCGGTTCTGCTCGCGCAGCTCCTGCTCCGCGCGAGCCAGCTCCCGGCGGAGGAAGTCACTCGTGAGCTGATGCTGCCGGTGCCGCTCCTCGAAGCTCGTGTCCACGAACAGCGTCGCCAGGGCGTTCGCCACCTCCGCGGCGACCTCTGGCTTCGAGGCCTCGAAGCGGATCGCGTAGGCAC
The DNA here is from genome assembly GCA_963716895.1 of uncultured delta proteobacterium. GTDB lineage: Bacteria > Myxococcota_A > UBA9160 > UBA9160 > UBA6930 > JBFIYM01. The sequence continues at coordinate 166,406 of CAVQUJ010000004.1, read as the reverse complement.
GAGCGGTCATGCCGCGATCGCCGCCCGACGTCGTCTCGACCGCCTTGATCGTGACGTCGGCGCGCATGCGGCTGACGACCTCGCCCATCGTCTCCTGGTTGCGCAGCTCCGGGTAGACGTCGAACTCCTCGACCAGCCGCGCCAGGTTCGAGCGCGACAGCACTTCGGCGGCGAGGGCGTCGATGCGCGTGAGGGCGTCTTCCTGGATGGTGGGCTCGACGATGCGCTCCGAGATCTGCTGCGGAGCGACCAGCACGGTGGCCTCGGCTTCGTAGCGGGGCTCGGCGCGGAACGAGAAGCCGACGCTCGCCAGGACGCCGAGCACGAGACCGGCCGCCATCGGCTTCCAGCGCCGCTCGAGCAGCCCGACCGGATCGAGGAGCGGAGCGGGGCCGCCACCCCCTTCGTCGGACGTGTAGTCGTCGTCGCGAGGGCTCACCGGGCGTCCTCCTCGTCCGACTCGGTGTCCGCGGTGTAATAGGCGGAGCGGTAGTAGCGGCGCGTGTGTCGCGGGGGTCGCGCATCGTTGAGGAAGAAGCCGACCATCCGATCCCGGGGCAGGCGCTTGCTGAGCTCCTCGAGGGCGGAGCGCGGCGTCCTGCCCGCGCGAACCACCGCCATGCAGGCTCCGACGTGCGGGGCGATGATCTGCACGTCCGGCACCAGCAACGCCGGCCCCGTGTCGCAGATGACCCAGCGATAGCGCGCCTCGAGCTGCTTGATGACGTCGGCGAGGTCGGGTCGCGAGAGCAGCTCGTGCGCAGCCGGCCGGCGCATCGCAACGGGGTAGATGTCCAGCGGCGCATCGGTGACGACCGCCGCGGCCTGCAGCGACGCGTCGCGCGCCAGCACCTCCACGATCCCGATGCGGGGCCGCAAGCCGAACGCGGCGCCGACCCGAGGCACGCGTAGATCGAGATCCACCAGCGCGACCCGCTCCGTCGTCGCGAGCGACGCGAACGCGAGAGCGAGGTTGCAGGCCGTGAGGGTCTTGCCCTCCTGCGGCAGAGCGCTCGTGATCAGGATGCTCGAGGTCGCACGATTCTCGAGCTCCGAACCGAGGCGCAGCGCCAGATAGCGGAAGGCCTCGGCGTGGGGGCCCGAGCGCGCCACCCAGACCGCACGGGAGGCCCAATCCCGGTCGCGCTCCTTCGAGATCCGGATGGACGCCCCCGTCGGTCGCTTGATGTCCACCAGCTTTCGGGCCTCGACCATTCCCGATTCTCCGCGTTTCGACACGTTCTCGCCAGCAGAGAGGTGGCTCTCGACCGTGCGCAGGTGACGCGCGTTGCACGTCTATACTCGTCGGCTTCCGGGCGCAGCTGCGCCGCCGCGGGGGACGAGCAAGCCATGAGCGAGGGGGGGGCAGGAGGCGAGCGGCTCCGGTCGAATCTCTTCGGGCTCGAGTTCGAGGACCTGACGCAGGCGGGCCTCGTGGACCGGATCGGCGACGCGATCCACGCGCGCGAACGCTGCTGGATCGTGACGGTGAACGTGAACTTCCTCTGCCTGGCACAGCGCGATCCGAGCTTCCGCGCGGTGGTGGAGCGCGCCGAGGTCCGGACGGCGGACGGGATGCCCATCGTCTGGATGTCCCGGCTGCGGGGGCGGCCGCTGGCTGCGCGCGTGACTGGAGCGGACCTGATGGTCCCGCTCGCGGCGCGCGCCGCGCGGGAAGGCTGGCGCCTGTTCCTGTGCGGCGGGGCTCCCGGCGTCGCCGATCGGGTCACCGCGGAGCTGCGACGGCGAGCGCCCGGCGTGAACGTCGTCGGGACGGCGAGCCCGAGCTTCACCGATCTGGCCGAGCTCACCGATCCGGACGCGAACGCCAGCCTGCTCGCGGCGATCCGCGCCTCGGCGCCCGACGTGCTGCTCGTGGCCTTCGGCGCGCCGAAGCAGGAGCTCTGGATCGATCACCACCGCGCGAGCGGCGCGCTCCAGGTGCCGGTTGCCATCGGCGTCGGCGGCGCATTCGACTTCCTCGTCGGCCAGCAGAGCCGCGCGCCGCGCTGGATGCGGCGCAGCGGCCTCGAGTGGATCCACCGGGCGGTCACGCAGCCCGGGCGGCTGGGGCCGCGCTACGCACGCGACGCGCTCACGTTCGCTCGGCTCTGCTTCGAGGAGCTCGCGAGGCCCCGGACGTGACGCCTCGCGGTTGCCGCGGGTAGTCTCGCGCGCCGAGCATCGACATGTGTTCACCTTCCTCTGAGCTGATGCGGGGGGCGTTCCGCTGGCGCGCCATCCTCCTGGCGACCTGGGTCGTCTACTCGATCGTGCTCGGCTTGCTGTACGTGCGCGTTCCGCCGAACCCCGATCAGTCCCTCTACGACTACATGGGTTGGGTATTGAGTCAGGGCGGAATCCCGTATGTCGATACCGCCGACCACAACTTCCCCGGCGACATGCTGGTGCACGCCGTCTCGTCCGCACTCTTCGGCAACACGCTCTGGTCGTTCCGGCTGTTCGACTACTTCTGGATGCTCGGAACGTGTGCGTGCGCCTTCTATCTTGTGCGCGACTACGCCGGACGGAGCGCCGCGTTCGCCACGGTTCCCCTCTATCAGGCGGTCTACGTCACCGGCACATCGTGGTTCTCGGGCCAGCGCGACCTGATCGCGGCTCCGTTCCTGCTCCTCGCCACGGCCGCTTTTCTTCGCCGCGCTCGAGGAGGAGGACGCGCGTGGTGCCTGCTCCAGGGCTTCACGCTGGCGGCATCCGCGTTGCTGCGCCCGACGTTCCTGCTGCTCGGCGTGCTGCTCGCGGCCGTGGATGTGGGTTTCGCGCGTCGCACGGGGAGGCGGTTCCCCCTCATCTTGGCCGACTGCAGTCTGGCGGGTAGCGCCTGCGCCGGCGCGCTCGCCCTCGTGGCGCTGCTGGCGATCCCGAGCGGTGCGTTCGCGGCATGGCAGGAGCTGTCCCTGCGCTTCGTGCTGGAGGTCTACGCGGCGACGCCCGTTCCCGTCGCGGAGGTGACGCGGCGGCTCCTGGACCAGCTCGTTTCCTGGAATTGGTACTGGGTCGTGTCGGCGTTCGGTCTGGCGCTGATCTGGCGAGCCGGGGGGCAGCTCGCTGTCGGCGGGCTGCTGGCGATCGCGCTCACCGCGCTCGGCTCCGCCTACGCGCAAGGGAAGGGCTTCGGCTATCACCTCGGCCCGCTCCTGCCGGTCTTCGCGATGCTGATGGGGCCCGCCGTCAGCTGGGCGCTCGGAGCGCTGATCTCCCCCCTCGGTCTCGGCTGCGGACGGGTTGGGCGCTCGTGTTGTGCGCGGTCGTCGCCGCCGGCCTGACGCTCAAGGTGACCCGCGTTCTCCGCGGCCAGCTCGGCTGGTACGCCGGCACGGTGTCCACCGAAGCGCTCCTCGCTCGCTATCCAGCCGGCGACGAGGTCTCCGTCGCGGAGGCCGTGCAGCTCGCGGAGCTCGCGAAGGCCGAGGTGTCACCGCAGGAAACGGTGCTCTGGTGGGGCACTCCCTTGCTCGTGAACTTCCTCGCGGAGCGCCGCTCTCCGATCCGATTCCAGAACACGGCCTATCTCGCTCAGCCGACGGAGAGCTTCAGTCGCTTCGACGCCTGGGCCAGCGAGCTCCGAACGGCCTTCTCGGATCACCCGCCCCGTTTGATCCTGCTCGTGCGCTGGCCGCAGGACGCCGACTATCTCTACGTCGGACCGCGGGCGACGATCACCTCGCGGTACGGAGACATCGTTCGCTCGGCGCTCCGCGAGCGGTACCGCCTCGAGCGGACCGTGGGAAGGGTGGATTGCTACCGGCTCGTGGACGGCCCCGACACGAGCGGGCGCCTCTCGGATCGTTGAACGAGCCAGCCGATCCATGCCGCACCGAGCGCCATCTGCACGGGCTCGAGGGGGATCGCGAAGCGCGCGGCCGTCAAGGTCAGCGTGTACACCCCCACGCAGGACGCGAAGAGTGCGAGCGGCATACAGCAGCCGCCAGCGGCGCGCGGCAGCGACGACGAGCCCGGGAACAGCGAGGAGCAGGAGCGCTGCGCGAGAGACGGGGTAGACGAACCTGTCGCCCTTCGGGTTGTCCGTATCGATCCAGAGCGTCTTCCACAGGCGAGCCACGCAAAGCTCGGCGAATCGATCGGGGTGCGCGGCGATCCACGTCGTCGCGTAGCGGCGGAAGATCTTCTCCCGCTCGATCTCGCTCTTCCCCTCGAGCTCGAGCCGCTGATCCGGCGTCAGCATTTCGTACTGGTGCGGGGGCTCCTCGTCGCCTCGCACTTCGTGAAGCGAGAGCAGATCGGCGCGTTCCGTGCGCGGAGTGTCCGTCCTCAGGCGGTCGGTCCCCGTGGCGTAGTCGTTCGCGCCCTTCCAGACGTTGACCCAGAACCCGCTCTTCACGAGCACGAAGGTGCCGTGGACCTTCCAGTTCCGGACGGTCCAGGGCCCCATCACGAGCACGCCCACCCCGAGCAGGATCGCTGCGGTGCGCAGCTGCACGCGCCGGTCCGAGCGCACCCGCAGCAGCATCCACGGCAGCGACAGCACGGTGATCGGAAGCAAGGTGGGTTCGGTGAGCGACGCGAACCATGCCACCAGCGAGAAGCCAACCCACGCTCCCGTGCTCTGCTCGCGCTCGCAGCGCAGGAACAGCGCGATCATCCAGATCACGCACCCCGTGATGAGGGCGATCGCCTGGGCGTGAGCGGCCGCATAGATCTGCGTCGGCCAGACGGCGAACAGTGCCGCAGCAACGCAGGGCTCGAGGCCGCGACCCCCCATCTGCCGCGTCATCGCGGCGAGTCCCGCGGCCACAGGCGCCGCCAGCAGACAGTTGATCGTGAGCGCCACGGCGTAGGCCAGGCTGCTCTCCGTCCCGAACAGCAGGAAGAGGGCGGCGAGCAGCGCGGGGTAGGTCGGCGACTGGATCGAGCTCGGACCGAAGTGACCGAAGGCGTTCCACGAGAACCCGTATCCCTGGACCACGTGCCTTGCGAGTCCCGCGTGCTCCATCGCGCCCGGCGCCTCCCAGGCGCGGAGCACGCAGACGGCGAGGAGCCGGAGGGCTACCGCGGCGACACAGATCCAGACGAGTAGGCGCCGATCCCGGGCGAGCGGTCCCATCGTCAGGCGTGACGCACGAGCCGCGGCGTCTGGCTGGGGATCGTTTGCGGTCGCGCTCGCACAGTGCGCAGCGCGGCCAGGGACGCGTTCACCGCCAGAGCCACCACGATGGCGAACAGGGATTGATAGGCGAAGCCGAACCAGACGGTGAACATCGCGACCATCGTTCCGAACGTACCGCAGAACGCGAGGAGGATTCTGCGCACCGCTCGTTCGGAGGACGCCCTCCTCAGTGCCCGCGACACCAGGCGCGCGAGCAACACGGGCAGCGCGAGCCAGAGCGCGAGGGCAACCCAGCCTCGCTGGATCGCGATCACCAGGTACGCGTTGTCGAGGCTCTTCAGATCTCCGATCGGCACGAGTCGGCCCCAGCCGAACGGTCCCGCGCTGGTCGCCATCGCCCAGGCTTTCTGGATGATCACGTGCCGGATCCAGAGACTCCCGGCGAACGAGCCGCTCGGGGCCGAGCTCTCGCCGACCGGAGTCGTGGCCAGGGTCGCGGCGTAGAGGATTCCGATCGCGACGGCGGCGAGCATGCCGGGCACGAGGAACCGGCGCGTGACGGGGAGCCGCTCGAGCATCAGGTAGAGGGCAAGACCCGAGCCCAGCCCCAGGTACGAGGTGAAGCTGCCCGCCACGAACCACGACACGAGCGCCGCGGCCAGGCCGACGCGCACCCACAGCCGATCGAAGTGGCCCTCGGACCGCAGGCCGAAGATCGCGAGGGTGGTGAAGATCAGCGCCGCGCTGTTCCCCAGATCGATCGGGTGGAAGAACGAGCTCGTCGCGCGGAAGAAGCCGAAGCGCTGGAACGCGAAGTCCACGTAGCTGTCACGGAGCCCGCCCAGCGTCATCAGGTGGGCGTAGGTGTTGGGCACGAGCCGGAACTCGATCAGCCCGAAGAAGGCGATCACCAGGCTGCACGCCGCGAGAACGAAGATGGCCTCGCGCTGCGTCGAGCGCGACTCGAGGGAGGCCCGGGCGATGAAGTAGGGTGCCACGAGCTGCAGGACCACGGACCCGAAGATGCTCACCCCCGTGTAGAGGTACTCCGTTCGGATCGCGGAGACCGCATAGACGAGGGGAACGAGCAGGAACAGGTAGTCGACGGACACGAGGCGCAGGCGCGCGAGCCGGCCCCGCAGAACCGAGCCGGCCAGGATTCCGTAGATGGCGGCCGTGGGTGGCGTCGGATCCGGGAGGCCGAGGACCTGGAACCCGGTCACGGCGACCAGGAGCAGCAGCGCGGGGAGATAGCCGTACACGAGTCCGGCGCCCGCGCCGCGCGACAGGGTCAACAAGAAGGCAACCAGGAAGCAGAAGCCTATGGCAACGAGGTTCATCGTCGGTTCCGCGCCACCTTCATCCGCCCGCTAGGCACTGCCAGGTGAACACTTGCGTCGAGTCCAGCCGAGGTGCGATCGACCCTCACTTGGGGAAGCCGTCGCGCCCGGCAGCCGGGGTCGATAGTCTGCAACGGGAGAGTAACGAGATGGCGAGTTTCTCGGGCCCGACCCTCTCTGTGGTTCTCCCCTGCTTCAACGAGCGGGAGAACCTCCAGCCGCTCTATCAGCGCCTCGCGCCGCTGCTCGAGAAGATCACGCGCAGCTTCGAGGTGATCATCGTCGACGATGGGAGCAGCGACGGCTGCAGTGAGCTGCTGGACGAGCTCAATCGCAAGGATCCGCGCTTCAAGGTGATCCACTTCTCCCGCAACTTCGGCCACCAGGCCGCCTTGTCGGCGGGGCTCGATGCGAGCACCGGCGCCGCGGTGGTCCTCATGGACTGCGACCTGCAAGACCCCCCCGAAGTGATCGAAGCCTTCATCGACCGCTGGCGGGAAGGGGCTGAGGTGGTGTACGGGATCCGCCGGAAGCGGAAAGAGGGGATCCTGAAGCGCGCGGGATACGCGGTGTTCTACCGCTCCATGCGCATGATGGCCCAGATCGAAGTCCCGCTGGATGCGGGTGACTTCTGCCTCATGGACCGCAAGGTCGTCGACGCGCTCAAGCGTCTCCCCGAGGCGCATCGCTTCCTGCGCGGCCTCCGCTCCTGGCTGGGCTTCCGTCAGGTCGGGGTCGAATACGAGAGGCAAGGTCGTCACGCGGGGGAGCCGAAGTACACGCTCGGCAAGCTGGTGCGACTCGCCGTATCCGGCTACGTCGGCTTCTCGACGGTTCCCTTGCGCATCGCGTCGTGGATCGGACTCACGGTGGCCGGCATCGGCTTCGGCGTCGCCGTCTGGGCCGTGGCGACCAAGATCCTCGGCATCCCATCCCCTCGAGGCTGGGCGAGCCAGATCGCGGTGATGATGTTCCTCGGTGGGATCCAGCTGCTCGTGCTCGGCGTCATGGGCGAGTATCTCGGACGCGTGTACGACGAAGTGCGCGCTCGTCCCAGCTACGTCGTGCGCGAGTGGGTCGGCTTCGAAGAGACTTCCTCCAACGAGCTCGAGCGCAGAACGGATCCCGGTGGAAGAGCAGTTCGCCAATCAGTATGAGGATTTCGAGCGCTGGCACTGGTGGTTCCGTGGTCGGCGCCAGATTCTCGCGTCGGTGCTGCAGCGCGAGTTCGCGCGCCAACGCGCAGCCGGCCTGACGCCGAGGCGTCTCGTCAGCATCGGCTGCGGACCGGCCGCGGGCCTCGACTGGCTGGTCCCCTTGCTCGGCCGCGAGGGCCTCGTCATCGGCATCGACGCCGATCCGTCCGGCGCGCTGCGCGGTCGCCCGGAGAGCGCGGTGCTCCCCGACGGCGTCGCGTTCGCCTACGGGCGCGCGGAGACGGCGCCGCTGCGCTCGGGCTCGTGCGACGCCGTGCTCCTCCTCGACGTGATCGAGCACATGGACGACGACGCCGGGGGGCTCGCCGAGGCGGCCCGGCTCGTGCGGCCCGGCGGGTTCCTGCTGGTCACGGTGCCCGCGTTCCAGTCGCTCTGGGGAAACCAGGACATCGCCTCCCATCACAAGCGACGCTACAACGCGGGCTCGCTCACGCGGGCGTTCGAACGCGCGGGGCTGCCGCTCGGCTGGCTCAGCTACTTCAACACCGCGCTGTTCCCGGCCGTGGCCGCGGTGCGCTGGGGTCGCCTGCTGCTGGGCCGCGGCCACGGGCAGGTGAGCGACTTCGATCAGGGCAAACCCGGCCTCGTGAACGACGGCCTGGCGCATCTCTTCGCCGCCGAGCGGCACCTGCTCGGCAAGCTCCGGCTGCCCTTCGGCGTCAGCCTGATCGCGATGGCTCGACCTCCGCTCGCCTGAGCGACCGCCCTCGCTCCGCTACCGCACGACCCCCGCTCCGCTACGGCAGCAGGATGGGTGCCGCCGGCGGGGCCGGCGTCGGCGTCGGCGTGGGAGTCGGCGTCGGAGTCGGAGTCGGCGTGGGGGTTGGCGTCGGGGTCGGCGTGGGCGTGGGGGTCGGCGTCGGGGTCGGGGTCGGCGTGGGAGTCGGTGCAGGCGAAGGCGCGCTGCCGACACCGAATGCCCCCGAGCCGAAGGCGGGGCTGCTCGAAGAGGCGAGGCCGAAGTCCCGCGCGGCGGCGTTGAGGAAGCCCGGAGCCGTGTTCCACGGCGCTCCCGGCCGCCAGCCCGACGCGCCCGAGCACGCCGGCAGCGTCGGCGACGAGTCGTTCGGCGTCTGGATGAAGTTGTTCTTGATCTCGGAGCCGTTCGGCCCGAACGCGTTGCAGTCGGCCACCCGAAGAGGCTCGGCGTTCCCCGCCTTGCCTTCGACGATGATGTTGTTGAAGAACTTGTGCCCGGTGCCGCAGCCCTGGCCACAGAAGCTCACGGTCGGGCTGTCCGACTGGTTCTCCGGCGCGAAGATGGTGTTGTTGTAGACCCAGACGTTGTTCGGCGGATTCTCGGTGGACTGCTGCGTCGAGATCGCCGTGCCCCAGGAGTCGGTTCCGGCCGTGTTCTTCCGCAGGTCGAACACGTTGTGATGGATCTTGATTTCGCTGCCCTTCGCCGTGGTGATGCCCGGGTTGAAGCAGTCGCCGAATTCGAAGCGATTGTTGTAGATCTCCGCTCCGTCCCAGTTCGAGCTCACGGAGCCTGCGCTGGCGCCGTGACCCACGAACCCGATTCCGGAGACGATGCAGCGGGAGCCGCCGACCTTCCGGAACACGTTGTTGCGGACGATCATGTTCTTCCCGTCGGAGATCCGCAGCATGTCGCCCGTACCGGGCGTCTTGTCGGTGTCGGTCTCCCACAGGTTGCACTCGACCGTGACGTTCTCGCTGTCGATCGTGTTGAGCACGTCGTCGTTGTAGCCGGCGAAGTCGAGATGGTGGCCCATGCCGAGCGCGCCCTCGCCCCAGCCGTAGTCGTGGATCCAGTAGGAGAAGCCGCAGTTCTTGCAATGGCCATAGTGCACGTGGCTCGTCTTGCCGACGCAGTTGCGGAACTCGATGCGGTTCTCGCAGGTGCCCATCCGGATGTTGGTGGGCGGCTGCTCGGTGGTGTTCGCCGAGAACAGCGCCATCGTGCCCCAGCCGTCGTAGACGCCACCCTCGAACGTGACGTCCTGGAGGCCGGTCGGCCAGAACGCGCTCGGAGAAGCCGCGGCCTGCTTGCCGGAGCACGTGCTGCCTTTCCCGTAGCAATCGATGTTCTTGACCGTGTAGCCGTCGCCGCTCTTGTCGAAGCTCCAGCAGGACGTGTCGAAGGAGTCCCCAGCGTTCGTGCGCGTCACGGTGATGCGCGCGTTCGCGCCGGCAGCCGTCGAATTGGTGCAGCTCGTGTCGTCCGAGGAGCAGATCGTCACGCGGCCGGTGTTCGGGTGGCCGGTCGCGAAGCTGATGGCTGCGCCGTTCGTCTGGGACCAGCTCTGGCCCCGCCGGAGGCAGATGACCGAGCCGTCGGGGGCGCGGTCGACCTCTGAATCGATCGTCCCGAGCGACGTGGCGCTCGTGAAGGGGCCGTGCGTACAGGTTTGCGCGTCGGCGTTCGATGCCAGCGCGAAGAAGACTCCGACGAGCAAAAATGAAGCCGCGCGAATGGCAGACCGAAACACTGTCGCCCCCCTCGTCGGTGCCGCTAGCACCCGCCCAGCCGGCACCGTTGACTCGGGAATCAATCGTCGAAGCGTCGCGGGGAGTCTGTGACGACGGGCACCTTCCCGCGAGTCCGCAGGAAATTGCGCTCCTGCCCGAGACGTCACGGGGCGCCCGGGGGCATCTGGGAGAGGATGGCTTCGTGCAGGCGCGTCGCCGTGTTCCGCACGTCGAAGCGGTGTTGCGCGGTGAGCAGGGCCTGATCGCCGATGCGCCGCCGGAGATCGACGTCGTGGACGAGGCGGAGAATCGCCTCGGTGAGACCCGCCTCGTCTGCCTGCTCGACGAGGAATCCATCCCGCTCGGGCGTGATCATCTCGGGTGTCGCCCCGATGCGAGACGCGATCACGGGGAGCCCACATCCCATCGCCTCCATCACCGACACCGGCCACGCCTCCCCATCTCCGACGCTCGGGAGGAGGAAAGCGTCCGCCTCCGACAGAAGCTGGAACACTTCGCCCTCGGAGAGCGTTCCGACGAGGCGGACGCGATCGCCCAGCTCGAGCTCTCGGATCCGGCGCTCGATCCAGTCGCGATGCGGTCCCTCTCCGGCGATGGTGTACTGCACGTCCGCACCCTGGTTCGCGGCTCCGCGCAGGGCGGCGAGGGCGTGCGCGTGGCCCTTCGCCGCGTTGAGACGCGCCACGGTGACGAGATGGAGGGAGCCACGGCGCTGCACGCGAGCCGTCGCGAAACGTGCCAGCCGCGCAGCGTCGATTCCCATGAAAGTCACCCAGACTCGCTCCGCTGTGAGTCCCGTCTGCTCCAGGATCTGACGCCGCAGGTGGCTTCCGACGGCACACACGAAGCGTGCCTGCTCGAACTTGGCGCGATGGTCGGCGCCATAGACGGGCAGGTCTCCGTGAAGCGTGAGACTGTAGGACGGTCCGCCCAGGCGCTGACAGAGGGCCAACAGATGTGCCGCATCGGCGCACGAATGTCCGTGGACGTGGACGATCGATTCGCGACGACACCACTCGGCCAGGGCGAGTGCGCACCACAGCAGGGTGTAGTGGCGTGCAGACTCGCGCAGGCCCGCGCGCTGCAGACCTCGGAGGTACGCAAGCGCGCGGCTCAGCCGTCGCGGGTAGCGCGCCAGCCGTGCGGCAGCGCTCGAGACGTCGGGAGGGAACGCGTAGTGCGTTTCCGCGGCCGCGCGTGCGGCGAACTCGTGGCGGCAACCACCGGCGTCGGGCCGTCGCGTGGAGATCAGGCGGAGATCTGCGCCCAGCGCGCGCAGCGCCTCGATCTCCCGCCAGAAGAAGACGTGCGTCTGCCCCGGGAACTCGGGAACCAGATAGCCGATCCGGCGCGGGCAGGTGGGAGGGATGTCCTGCTCCTCGTGACCGTTCATCGGCGCAGGGGCTCTGGCCGAGGCTATGTCGGCGCCGCGGCGGTCGCCACGACGGCGAGCGCTCGTAGCAGCAGTTCACACGCAACGGACGCGCAGCGTCGCCTCGCCGATGCAGCCTCGCAGCAGTTTCGCGTAGACTCGCCGACCCCCGCCGCCTACGCCCTGGCTGCGCTGCGCGAGATCGGGACGGAGTCGCCGCATGCCTGAGCCGATGGTGCTGGGCTACCTCACCAATGAGTATGGGCGCGCCAGCGACACCTTCATCCGCCAGGAGGTGCGCCAGCTCCGCCGGCTGGGTCACACGGTGCTCACGTTCTCGATCCGCCGGCCCGAGACCCCGCACGCCGTCAGTGAAGAGATCCGCGAGGCGCAGGCGCACACCCACTACATCCTCGAAGCCGGTCCGCTGCAGCTGGGAGGGGCTCTGCTGGCCTGCACCTTCCGGCACCCGGGGAGGATGGCCCGCGCCGCCGCACGCGCGTGGGGAACCTCCGCGCCCGGCCCGCGCGGCGTGCTCTGGCAGCTGTTCTATCTCCTCGAGGCGGCCTATCTCGCCCGGCGCATCGAGTCCCTCGGCATCCAGCACGTGCACAACCACATGGGAATGAATTCAGCCAGCGTCTGCATGCTCGCGGCGCTGCTGGCGGACGTGAGCTGGAGCATGACCGTGCACGGCCCCCACGACTTCGTGGAGCCCACGCGCTGGGCGCTGCCGGAGAAGCTCGCGGCGGCGGCATTCACGGTGTTCGTTGCGGACTTCGGCCGGAGCCAGGGCATGTGGCTCACACCTCCGTCCGTCTGGCCGAAGCTGCACGTCGTTCGCTGTGGCCTCGACGAGACCTTCCGCGACCGCCCCCCGGTCCCGATCCCGGCGGCGAAGCGGCTGCTCTTCGTGGGGCGACTTGCCGCGGAGAAGGGCACCGTGCTCCTGGTCGACGCCGCGGCGAAGCTGCGACGCGAGGGAGCCCGGGTCGAGCTGGTGCTGATCGGCGAGGGGCCGGCCCGGCCCGAGATCGCGACGGCCGTCGCGCGTCACGGCCTCGCCGACTCCGTGACGCTGCTCGGCTGGTGCGGCAGCGAGCGGGTTCGCGAGGAGATCCTGGCCAGCCGAGCGCTCGTGCTGCCGAGCTTCGCCGAAGGCTTGCCGATCGTGCTGCTCGAGGCCCTGGCCTCGCACCGGCCCGTCATCAGCACCTGGGTCGCGGGCATCCCGGAGCTGGTGCAGCCCGGCCTGAGCGGCTTCCTGGTGCCGCCCGGTTCGGTCGACGAGCTCGCCGCCGCCATGCGAGCCGTCATCGACGCCCCGGCGGAAGCGTTGGCCGAGATGGGCCGGCGTGGTGCCGCCCGGGTTGCCGATCGTCACGACGCAGCGGCGAACATTCGCCAGCTCGAGGCGCTCCTGTGGCAGGCCGTGCGGAGTCGCGCATGAGCGGCGAGCCGCGCCACGCGCGCTTTCGCGGCGTGCGCAGCTTCGGCTCGCTCGACGGCCTGCGCTGCCTCAGCATCACCGCGGTCGTCTGGCAGCACTCGGCCACGCTGCCGACATGGATGCAGGACATCACTCTCTTCCGTCGGGGCTTCCTCGGCGTGGACCTGTTCTTCGTCATCAGCGGCTTCCTCATCGTCACGCTGCTGCTCCGCGAGCGCGAGAAGCGCGGCCGCATCGCGCTGCCGAACTTCTATGCGCGGCGCTTCCTCCGGATCTTCCCGCTCTACTACGGCGTGCTCGCGGCCTTCCTCGTGTTCTATTGGCTGCGACCCGGTGGATCGGGAGCCGCGCCGTTCCTTCGTGATCTTCCGTTCCTGCTCCTGTACCTCACGAACTGGGTGGAGGCGTCCGGCATGCTGGCGATCACCTGGTCGCTCGCTGCGGAGGAGCAGTTCTATCTGCTGTGGCCCCCGATCGAGCGCTTCGTGCCGCGTTTCGCGCTCGCCGCGCTGGCCCTGCTCCTGATCGGAAGTCAGCTGATCCAGCTCGGCTGGATCGACGGCTTCCTCATGCGCACGCTGGGCTGGTCCCCGGACGAGCCGACCATGCTGCGCGAGGCCACCTTCACCCCGATCTGCCTGGGCGTCTTGCTGGCCCACGCGCTCCACCAGGGGCCGAGCTTCGACCGCATCGCGCGGCTGCTCGGGTGGAGGCTCGCTCCCCTCGTGCTGCTGGTCGCGATCGTCCTCGGCTGCGCGCTGACGCCGGCCGACCTGCGGGGTTGGCCGCGACCGTTCCTCCAGTGCCTCATGTTGCTGTTGATCGCGAGCTGCGTCGTGCGCGAGGATCACGTGCTCTCGCGCTTCCTCGAGTGGAAGCCCGTCGCACGCATCGGCGCGCTCAGCTACGGCATCTACCTGCTGCACCACATCGGGCTCGGGATCGCGAACAAGGCGCTCGAGCTCGCGGGCCTCTCCGTTCCCTTCGGTGACCTTCTGCTCGGCTTCCCGCTCACGTGGGCACTCTGCGAGCTCAGCTACCGCTTCTACGAGACGCCGTTCCTCGAGCTGAAGAAGCGCTTCGCCTAGCCGATCGCTGCGCTGCTAGGCTGCGCCGCGGAGACTCGACGTTCGATGTGCGGAATCGCTGGCGCCGTGGGCCTCGTGGATCAGGCGGTCCTCGGCGGCGTGCAGCGGATGCACGAGCGCCAGATCCATCGCGGCCCCGACGCCGAGGGTTTCTGGAGCGAGGCCGGCGGCCCCGCGGCCCGCAGCGTCGCCTTCGCCCACCGGCGGCTCGCGATCATCGACCTCTCCGAGGGCGGCCGTCAGCCGATGCGCGACCCGGCCACGGGCAACGTCGTCTGCTTCAACGGCGAGATCTACAACTTCCAGGAGCTGCGGCCGCTGCTCGAGGCAGCGGGCTGCGTGTTCCGGAGCGCGTCGGACACCGAGGTGCTGCTCCACGCGTACGCGGTGTGGGGGCCCGGCTGCGTCGAGCGCTTCCGCGGCATGTTCGCGTTCGCACTCTGGGACGCGCGGCGGCGGGAGGTGTTCCTGGCGCGGGACCGCGTCGGGATCAAGCCGCTCTACCTGGCGCGCGTGAGGAGAGGCGAGGGCGAAACCGTGCTCTTCGCCTCGGAGCTCCGGGCGCTGCTCGCGAGCGGGCTGGTGTCGCGCCGTCTCTCGCCGAGCGGGCTGGCGACGTATCTGTGGAACGGCTTCGTCGTCGGCCCCGAGACCATGATCCGCGACGTTCGCGAGCTGCCCGCGGGCAGCTGGCTCCGCCTCGCGGACGACGGCCGCGTGCTAGCGGAGCGGCGCTACTGGCGCCTCCCCGGCGCGGAGGCCGCGCCGAGCACGCTCGAGGCCCTCGAGCGCACGCTCGAGGACGCGGTGCGGCTGCGCCTGCTGAGCGACGTGCCGCTCGGCGTCTTCCTCTCGGGCGGCATCGACTCGAGCGCGCTCGCCGCGCTCGCGACGCGCGTGGGCACGTCGAAGATCCGGACGTTCAACGTGGCCTTCGACGAAGCGGAGTACGACGAGTCGAGCCACGCGCGGCAGGTAGCGCAGGCGCTCGGCACGGAGCACCACGAGATCCGGCTCTCGCAGGCGCGCTTTCGCGAGCTGTTCGAGCCCGCGCTCGGAAGCCTCGACCAGCCCACCTTCGACGGGATCAACACGTACTTCGTCAGCCGCGCGGTCCGCGAGGCCGGCATGACCGTGGCGCTCTCCGGTGCGGGCGGCGACGAGCTGTTCGGCGGCTATCGGACATTCGCCGAGGTGCCGCGCGCCGCGCGCTGGTCGCGCCGGCTCGCGCCGCTGCCGCGCGCGCTCGGCGCCGCAGCTGCGCGCGCGCTTGCGCGCGTGCTGACCGGCCCACCCGGCGAGGTCCCGCCGCAGACGCGCTGGGGGAAGCCGGCGGACGTCCTCGCCGCGCGCGGCGAGCTCGTCGACGCCTATCAGGTCTCGTACGCGCTGTTCTCGCGCGAGTTCTCCGGAGAGCTCGCGGCGTTCCCGGAGCCGGCCGACGTCCGCTTCGGCCTGCCTCGCGAGCGGCGTGCGGCTCTCCAGGGCGCCCTGCGCACGCGCGCGCCGCTCCAGGCCGTCTCGGACCTCGAGCTCACCTGCTTCATCGGCGAGCGGCTCCTGCGCGACACCGACACCACGAGCATGGCCGTGGCGCTCGAGGTCCGCGTGCCGCTCCTCGATCACGTCGTGATCGAGACCGCGGCGGGGCTCGACACGGCCTCGCGGTACCTGCCGCTGGGCCGGAAGCAGGCGCTCCGCCGCGTCGGCCTGCGCGGCCTCGACCCGGCGCTCTTCGAGCGACCGAAGTCGGGCTTCGTCCTGCCGCTCGACCGCTGGATCCGGGACGCCGCGCACGGCGAGGTCGACGCCGCGCTCTCGGATCGCGCGCAATGCGAGGCCGCGGGCCTGCGTCCGGACGCCGTCGGCCGGCTCTGGCGCGCGTACCGCGCCGGCGCGCCGGGGCTGTACTGGTCGCGGATCTGGGCGGTCTTCACGCTGCTGCGCTGGACGCGGGAGCAGGGCGCCTCGCTCTGAGGCTCAGCGCGCGCCGGCGCCGCGCGCCAGCCCGCGCAGGCGCGCGTACTGCCAACGCTGCAGCTCCCGCCGGAACGCGCGGTCGCCGTAGCGCGGCGCACCCCGGAGAGCCGCGCCCAGGTAGCCCGCGATGATCAGCAGGCCACCGAGCACGTACGGCTTCTCGCGCATCCGGAACAGACCGCTGGCCACCACGTAGGGGAACGCGGAGCCCATGAACCATTGCCCGCGGCCCCAGCGCAGGCGGCCGCGGTAGATCCCGCGATCCGACGAGCCCATCAGGCGCAGGTGCAGGATCCGCAGCTCCGGGTCGGGCAGGCTGGCCGTGCGAAGGCCGAGCATGCGCGCGTGGTGGAAGTCGATCCCGTCCCACATCAGCTCGCGCACGAAGCCGCCGATCGCCTCGAACGCTTCGCGCCGGTAGAGCTTGAACTGCCCGGCCACCATCTCGTCGATCATGAACTCTTCGACCTCGCGGTCGCCCTCGCGCCGGAACACCTTGCCGCTCGCACCCGCGAGCCGCGCGTCGCGTTCGAAGTGCTCCAGCATGCGCTCGAGGTAGCGGGGGCCGAACTCGAGGTCGACGTCCATCTTCGCGACGAAGTCGTACGGAACGTCGATCGTGGCAACGCCTGCGTAGAAGGCATCGATCACGCCGCTGCCGAGCGCGCGGTAGCCGCGGTCGGCGCGCTGCACGACGCGCAGCCAGGGCAGCTCCTCCGCGGCGACCCGCAGGATCTCCGGCGTGCGGTCGCGCGAGCCGTCATCGACGATGATCCAGCGCACCGGCTGCACGGTCTGCGCGCGGACGCTGGCGATCGTGCGCTCGAGCGTGCGCGCTTCGTCCCGACAGGGAGAGACGATCACGATGCGGCGGCCGTGCTCCGCGGGCGCAGTCATTCCGGTCCTATCGGACGGGCGCTGCGTCGAGAGCAGCCGCAGCCGCCGCGGCTCGCAGCGAGCCGCCTCGTGTCCCTCGTCGAGGCGCAGATGGTCCCAGCGTGACCGAAAAGGTCAACCCCCGATTCGCCGATGCGCATTGCCGGGCGAGCGATCTCGCGTGATCGTCGGGCCCTTCGAGGAGCCCCGGAATGCGAGTGCTGGCGCTGGCCGAGGAATGCAATCCCGACTGGCCGTCGCTTCCCTTGGTCGGATACAACGCCTGCCGCGCGCTCGCGGAACGCGTCGAGCTCACGGTCGCCACGCACGTACGAAACCGCCCCTTTCTCGAGGCGAGCGGCGCCTTCGGGGCCGAGCTCGTCTTCATCGACAACGAGTACGTGGCGCGCCCGATGTACCGGGCGGCCACCTTCCTGCGCGGAGGAGGTTCCGTCAACTGGACCACCAACGTCGCCATGGCCTATCTGCCCTACCTCACGTTCGAGCACGAGGTCTGGAAACGCTTCGGGGCCGAGCTGCGAAGCGGCCGCTTCGACGTCGTGCATCGCGTGACGCCGATGTCGCCGACGCTGCCGAGCCCCATGGCCAGCTGGAGCCCGGTGCCGTTCGTGCTGGGACCGCTGAACGGCGGCCTGCCGTGGCCCCGCCAGTTCCGCGAAGAGCTGCGGCGAGAGCGGGAGTGGCTCACCTACCTGCGCACCACGTATCGCCTGCTCCCGTACTACCGCTCCACCTACCAGCGCGCCGCCGCCATCCTCGCCGCATTCCCGCACACGCGGGCGGATCTTCCCGCGGAGGCCGCGGACCGCATCGTCGACCTGCCCGAGGTCGGGATCGACCCGACGCGCTTCCGCGCGCCCTCGGGCAGCCGCTCGCGGGAGCGCCTGACATTCCTGTACGCCGGGCGGTTGGTGCCGTACAAGTGCCCCGACGTGGCCGTCCTCGCGTTCGCCGCGAGCTCGGAGCTGCGGAGACATCGGCTGCTCGTGGTCGGGGACGGCCCCGAGCGGCAGCGGCTCGAGGGCCTCGTCGCCGCGCATGGGCTCGCGGGCGTGGTCGAGCTGACGGGGGGACTGCCGCAACCCGAGGTGGCGAAGCGCATGGCGGATGCGGACGTGTTCGTCTTCCCGTCGATCCGCGAGCTCGGTGCCGGGGTGGTGGTCGAAGCGATGGCGTGTGGTCTGCCGTGTGTCGTGGTCGACTATGGAGGGCCCGGCGGGCTGATCGACGAGGGGGTGGGCCTGAAGCTCCCGCTCGGCTCGAAGCCCCAGCTGGTGAGCGCATTCCGCAGCGCGCTCGAGCGCCTGGCGGCGGACTCCGAGCTGCGCCGGAGCCTCGGCGCCGCAGCCCATCGTCGCGCGCTCGACGAGTACGCCTGGTCGGCGAAGGCGGCGAAGATCGAGCGGATCTACGCGCAGGTCATTGCTGCGCGCGGGCCGCGGCCTCCTCCATGACCTCGGGCCACAGGAAATCGGTGATCCGCTGCGCCGACACCGCGGCGCCCCGCTCGTTGAAGTGGACCCCGTCGAAGAAGAGGCCGCGCTGGTCGTGCAGCAGGGCGGGGAGGTCGACGAACAGCACGTGGTGCGCCTCGGCGACCTCCTTCATCCGGGCGTTGAACGCCAGCAGCAGGTCACGCATCTGTTCTTCTTCCACGTAGGTCTTGCCGCCGTCCATGGCGCCCATCCACCAACGCTTGCGCTCCGCCTCGTCGAGGATCACGTGGTCGATGGCCTGCGCCATGAAGATGGGCTCGGCGCCGGCGGCGCGGGTGAGCTCGGCGATCTGCACGAGGTTGCGGGCGTAGGAATCGAGCGCGGCGGGCAACGTCTCCATCTTCGCGCGATGGACGAACTGCTTCTCCGCCTTCGCCCGGCGCTGCTGCTCACGCAGCATCCAGGCGAGGTTCTCGTCCTGCACGATGAGCCCAGCGTCGCCGTTTCGCTGCGCGATGAGGGTGAGCACTCGAGCCTTCAGGATCGACGCCCGTTTCCAGAGCTCGAGATGCCGGTACCAGGGGTAGGCGGCAGGCGTGTAGTTGCTCACGCGGAAGGCCTCACCGACCCGGCTGGCCCAATGCGCGGGATCGTCGAGGTAGTTCGGGTCCCAGTCGGTGACGTAGAGCCACATCCCCACGTCGTTCAACCCGGCGTAGAGGATCACGTAGTCGATCTTCGGGAGCTTCGGCAGGAAGTACTTCACGTGCATCAGGTGGTGATGCGTGTTCGATCCGTCCATGCCGCTGTTCGTGACCCAGAACAGCGGCGCACC
Source organism: uncultured delta proteobacterium (assembly GCA_963716895.1). GTDB lineage: Bacteria > Myxococcota_A > UBA9160 > UBA9160 > UBA6930 > JBFIYM01. The sequence goes on along the minus strand of CAVQUJ010000004.1, from coordinate 147,248 downwards.
GGCACGCACGTTGAGGTCCTTCATGAGCAGCGCCGGCCACGTCTCGTCGTCGTCGAGGACAGTGCACGCGGTGGTGCTGCCGCCCACGGTCAGGATGCGGATGGGCTCGCCGTCGAGCTCGGGGCCGCGCGCGCCGTAGGAGTTCGTGGTGAAGCGGGAGGGATCGTGGATGCCCGGCGTGATGTCGTCGGAGGGGTAGAACACGCGATTCGAGTTCGGGAAGTACGGGAAGTAGCGATCCGGATCGCGTGCGAGGCGCAGCACGACCTCGGCGGCGGCCAGGCAGACGAACACCGCCAGGCTCGCGGTGATCGCGCCGAGGAGCAGCTGGCGGAGGCGGGCCGGCACAGAGTCGCGAGTCTAGGGGTTCTCTCCGCGCGTACCACGGCGCGAGCGCCGATCGACGCCGCCCGACCACACCTCTACGATCGGCCGCCGATGGCAGCCGCGACGCGCCTCTTGATCGCCGTGATCAACTATCGAACTCCGGAGCTGACGATCGCGTGCCTGCGCAGTCTCGCTCCGGAGGTCGCCGCCGTGGCAGGCGCTCGCACCATCGTGGTGGACAACGCGTCCGGGGACGGCTCGGTCGAGAAGCTGGAGGCCGCGATTCGCGACGCCGGCTGGGCGGCGTGGGCGGAGCTCCTCCGATCCGATCGCAACCTCGGCTTCGCCGGCGGCAACAACCTCGCGATCGCACGCGCCGAGCCGGCGGAGTACGTGCTCCTGCTGAACAGCGACACGGTCGTCCATGCCGGCTGCCTGCGCCGCTGCCTCGAGGTCATGGACCGCGAGCCGCGGATCGGCGCGCTGAGCTGTCGTGTGCTCAACGCCGACGGCTCCATCCAGAACGTGGCCCGCAAGTTCCCGACGCCGCTCCTCGTGACCGCCGCCGCGCTCGGGCTCCCGTGGAAGCTTCCGCGCCTGTTCGCCTGGGCGGACGCCGAAGACCTGGGTTGGGACCGCGTCACCACGTCGCGAGACGTCGACTGGCTCGGGGGCGCCTTCCTGTTCGTGCGCTCGTCGGTGTTCGGAGGTCGGGTGCGGCTGGACGAGGACTTCTTCTTCTACGGCGAGGACATCGAGTTCTGCCATCGCATCCACCGGCTCGGCTTCACGCTTCGGTACGACCCGGTCGGCTCGATCGTGCATCTCGGCGGAGGCTCCTCGGATCCCACCCGCATGCCGTCCAGCCTGCAATCCGTGCGGCAGTGGCGCGCCCGCTACCTCGTGCAGCGCAAGTGCTGGGGGAGGGCGGCGGCGAGCTGGGTGCGCGGCGTCGACCTGGTCGCCTCGACGTTGGAGCTGGCCCTCGCCACGCTGCGGGGCGAGCGGGCCCGACGAGCCGAGCTCCGCACCCGCCTCGGACTCATCCTCCGCGGGGGCAGCACGGCGTGAAGGAGCGCCCGCGGGTCCTGTTCTGCCTTCCGGGCCTCCACCGCGTGAACCGGGGCGCGGAGATCGCCTTCGAAGCGGTGGCGCGAGAGCTCGCGGCGCGGGACCAGTTCGAGGTCACGCTGCTGGGCTCGGGGCCGCCTCGCGAAGACCAGCCCTATGCCTACCTGCACACCGCCTGCGTCCCCCGCGAGCGCTTCGAGCGCTGGCCCGCGCTGCCCATCCTTCGCAGCGACTGCCACTGGGAAGAGCTCACGTTCCTGCCCGGCTTCCTCGGGCGCTACCGACCGAAGCGCTTCGACCTCGTCGTGACATGCAGCTACCCCTTCCTCAACTGGGCGATCCGCCTGCGCCGCGGCGCGCGCCGCCGCCCGCTCCACGTCTTCGTGACCCAGAACGGCGACTGGCCCCTCCAGCGCAGGAATGCCGAGTTTCGCTGGTTCTCGTGCGATGCCGTGGTCTGCACGAACCCCGACTATCGCGACGCGCACGCGGCGAGCTGGCCGAGCCGCCTGATCGGAAACGGAGTGGACGGGGCACGCTTCCAGCCGGGGCCCTCGGAGCGGGCGCGGTTCGGGCTCGCCTCGGGCGTGCCGCTCGTGCTCATGGTCAGCGCCCTGATCCCCGACAAGCGGGTGCTCGAAGGGATCCGCTGCGTCGCGCGCACGCCGGGCGCGCACCTCGTGGTCGCGGGCGACGGGCCGTTGCGCGACGAGGTGGACCGGCTCGGGCGGGAGGCGCTCGGGAGCCGATACCAGCGCCTCCAGCTGCCGCAGCAGGACATGCCGGCGCTCTACCGTTCCGCCGATGCGCTGCTCCACATGAGCCTCGACGAGCCCTATGGAAACGTCTACCTCGAAGCGCTGGCTACGGGGCTGCCGGTGGTGGCGCACGACCGCCGCGTGTCGCGTTGGATCCTCGAGGAGCAAGCGGAGTACGCCGACGCGCGAGATCCGGCCGCCGTCGCGGCGGCGCTGGCGCGGGCGCTCGCCGCGCCAGGCCCGCGCGCGAGCGCGGTCGAGCTGGCGCGCCGCCGCCACTCGTGGTCGGCCGTGGCACAGCAGTACGGCGAGTTCTTCCGCGAGCTCGCGGCGGCGCCGTGAGCCGGCTGGGCATCGTGGTGATCGGCCGCAACGAGGGCGAGCGCCTCCAGGGCTGCCTGCGTTCCCTGGCGGGCTCGGAACGGACCGTCGTCTACGTGGATTCGGGCTCCACGGATGACAGCGTCGCGTTCGCGCGCGGCGAGGGCTGCCGCGTGGTGGAGCTCGACGCCTCGCTCCCGTTCTCTGCCGCGCGAGCGCGGAACGAGGGACTGCGCCGTCTGCTCGAGGCGGAGCCCACGGCCGAGCTCGTGCAGTTCGTCGACGGCGATTGCGAAGTGGCGCCGGAGTGGATCGCGAGCGCTCTGGCGGCGCTCGAGGCGCTGCCGCAGGCCGCCGTCGTCTGCGGGCGCCGGCGCGAGCGTCATCCGGAGGCCTCGCTCTACAACCGCCTGTGCGACCTCGAATGGGACACGCCGGTGGGCGAGGCCCTCGCCTCCGGCGGCGACTTCCTCGCGCGGATCCGCGCGCTCACCCAGGTGGGCGGCTTCGACCCGTCCGTCGTCGCGGGCGAGGAGCCCGAGCTGTGCCTCCGGCTCCGCCGCGCGGGGTGGACGATCGTGCGCATCGCCTCGGAGATGACCCTGCACGACGCGGCCATCACCCGATTCGACCAGTGGTGGAGGCGGATGGTGAGGTCCGGCCATGCCTACGCCCAGGCCACCGCACTGCATGGGAGCTTCTGCCTGCGGGAGAACGCGAGCATCGTGTTCTGGAGCCTGGTCTGGCCGCTCGTCGCGCTCGGATTCGCCGCTCCGACGCACGGGGGCTCCCTGCTGCTGCTGCTGGCGTACCCGCTCCAGATCGCACGGATCGCGCGCCGCGAGAGCGGCCGCGCCCCGCGCGCGTCCGACGCCTGGCTCTACGCCGCGTTCTGTGTGCTCGGGAAGTGGGCCCAGCACGCGGGCCAGTGGAAGTATCTCGTCGCCCGCTGGCGGGGCCGGCTCCCGAAGCTCATCGAATACAAGGGCGAGAGGGAGCGCTAGCGGGGCCACGTGCGCTGGACGCATTCGCCGAAGCTCAGCGGTGGTTGCCAGCCGAGCACGTCGCGGAGCTTGCTGGTGCTGTAGCGAAAGGGCCGAAAGCGCGTCACGAAGCGCGGCGGTACGAACATGCTCGGAAGCTTGCCGCGACCCGAGAAGATCCATTGGCTCAGCCGATGGAAGGTCTCCACCAGCACCCGCACGCCGAGATAGGGCAGGGGGATCCGGAGACCCCCGGACGCGCTGCCGCGGATGTACTCGCCCATGTACCGCCAGGCGCGGACCGAGTCGTCGTCGACGACGTTGAAGGTCTCGCCGACGGAACGCGGATCCTCGACGATGCGGCCCAGGAGGTCGGCGCAATTCTCGACGTGCGTCAGCGGCAGGCGGCGGAACGGCCCGAACACGAGGTGGTGGTGCTGGACCCGTTGACCCAGACAATAGAGGTACTCGTTGCCCCGCCCCCAGATGAACCCGGGCCGGACAATCGTGAGGCGGAGCTGCCCCGCCGCCTCGGCGCGGCGCGCCAGGCGCTCCTGCCAGACCTTGGCGGCGGCGTAGGCCCCGTAGCGATACGGGTTCTCGGCGAGGGGGCTTGCCTCGGTCACGACGCCTTGCATGCGCCCCCAGTCGTAGACCGAGAAGCTGCTGCAGAGGATCAAGCGACGACACCCGGCTTCCCTCATCGCGGCGAGGAGCTGCTCGGTGCCGACGATCGATCCCGCCAGCGTCGAGAAGTCGTCGCCCTCCATCGTCGTCGCCAGGTGCACGACGGCGTCGGCGTCGCGCAAGGCACTCGTGAGATCGCGCGCGTTCTTGAGATTGCACACCACCGTCTCGAGCTGGCTGCCTCCGTCGATTCCCGCCATGCGCTGCGCATCGCGCACCAGCGCTCGGACGCGGTGCTTGCGCGCCAGCAGCGCCTCGACGGTTGCGCGGCCGAGGAAGCCGCTCGCCCCGGTGATCACGACGAGCACGACACGCCCTCCCGCGGAACGAGCGCATCCGCCAGCGCATGAACCCCGAGGATCTCCCCGGGAGAGATCGGCGGCGGACCGTCACTGGCCAGCGAGTCGTAGAAGAGGCGCAGCAGGGTCCTCATGCCCTGGAAGGCGGGGGGCCGCCCCGCCAAGCGCTCCCAGAGCCCGCGCAGCCCGGCACGCGCATACGCACCCGCGGCCCCGAGGTTGGAGCGAAACGGCACGAGTGGACGCGGCCCTGCGCGCATCTCCTCGAGCACGAGGAGCGGCTCGAAGAGTCCGGCGAGGGCGCGCATCCGCGTTCCCATCACGCGGAGCGTGAAGAGATCGGGCTCGGAGCGCAGGCTCACCGACACCGACGCGGTCGCGCGCTCTCCTTCGATGAGCGCGGAGATCCCGTCGCACGGGAACGGGCTGCCGGCGTTGCGCTGCGTCGTTACGTGTACCGCCCGATGTGCGCCCACGAAGGGGAGGAGGAGCGACGCCACGTGGGGCAGATACTCGCCGATCACTCCGCCGGGAAGATCGAGGCTCGGGTGGCGATAGCCGCCCTCGCGGTAGCGGCTGCCCGGGCCGGCATGGTCCACCTGGAGGACCACCTCTGCGTGGTTCACCGTTCCGAACCGACCGTCCCGCACCAGCTCGAGGACCCTCTGGACGGAGTGCTGGAACAGGTAGTTGTGATCCTCGACCACGTGGCGCGAGCGCGACTTCGCGTGGTCGAGCAACGCGTCGAGCTCCTGACGGTTCGTGGTGATCGGCTTCTCGACGAAGACATGCGCGTTGGCGTCGAGCGCCGCGCGCGCGAGCCGATAGTGAGCGGCCGGGCTCGTGGTCACGTGGACGACGTCGGGCGCCAACTCGGCCAGCATCCGTGCGTAGTCCGTGTACGCGCGCGCGATGCCGAACTCTTCCGCGGTCGCTTCCGCGAGCCCCTGCGAGAGGTCGCAAACCCCGGTGACCTCGACGCCGGCCAGCTGCGCGAGCCCGACCAGGTGCGCACGGGCGATGCTTCCGGCGCCCACGAGGACTGCGGTCGTCACGGCAGAGGACCCTCTGCTCACCACACCTCGAGCCGGGGGATCGGGACCGCGAACTTCGCGCCCCAACCTCGCGCGTACTCGAGCTGCGCGGCGATCTCGCGGCGGAGGTTCCACGGCAGGATCAGGATGTAGTCGGGACGTGCTTCGCGGAGCTTCTCGACCGGGAAGATCGGAATGTGGGTGCCCGGCAGGAAGCGGCCGTGCTTGTACGGATTGCGATCGACGGTGAACTCCAGGAAGTCGGTCCGGATGCCGCAGTAGTTCAAGAGCGTGTTGCCCTTGCCGGGCGCTCCGTAGCCGACGACGGTCTTGCCGGCACGCTTCGCCTCGATCAGGAACTCGAGGAGGTTCCGCTTCGTCTCCTCCACCCGACGCGGGTAGCCCTCGTAGCCCGCGAGCGAGTCGAGCCGTGCCGCGCGCTCCCGCGCGCGTAGCCCCACGACGGCCGCACTCACGCCTTCGGGCGAGCGGCCCGCATGCCGGCCGAACACCCGGAGCGAGCCGCCGTGGCTCGGAAGCTCCTCCACGTCGAAGAGCTCGAGGCCGTGCGCGGCGAAGATGCGCTCGGTCGTGAGCAACGAGAAATACGAGAAGTGCTCGTGATAGATGGTGTCGAACTGGTTCTGCTCCATCAGCTGGAGCAGGTGGGGGAACTCGAGCGTCACCACGCCGTCCGGAGCGAGCAGCAGGGGCATGCCCCCCACGAAGTCGTTCAGGTCCGGCACCTGAGCCAGCACGTTGTTCCCGGCGATCAGGTGCGCTTGCCTGCCCGACGCGGCGAGGTTGCCGGCGCAGCGGCGCCCGAAGAACTCCACGAGCGTGGGAACGCCCGCCTGCTCGGCGACCTTCGCCACGTTCGCGGCGGGCTCGATCCCCAGACACGGGATGCCGGCGGCGACGAAGTTCCGGAGGAGATAGCCGTCGTTGCTCGCCAGCTCGACGACGAAGCTGCGCGGGCCGAGCCGGAAGCGCTCCGTCATCCGGCGGGCGTACTCGCGGGCGTGGGCCATCCAGCTGTCCGAATACGACGAGAAGTACGCGTACTCCGTGAAGATCTCCTCGGGCGACACGTACTCCTTGAGCTGCACCAGGAAGCAGCGGCCGCACACGAAGACCGTCAGCGGGTAGAACGGCTCCATGCGATCGAGCGCTTCCGCGGGGAGAAAGGTCTCGCAGAGCGGCGACATGCCCAGATCCACGAAGGGGTGCACGTCGCTCGACTTGCAGAATCGGCAGCTGGCGCGCGGGAGCGCGGTGGCCGCGGTCACGGGATTCCCCCTTCGCCGGGCCAGGCTAGCGCGGAACCCAACGGAGGTTCGCGTCGAGCCGGCCTTCGTTCATCAGCCGGCCGATGCGCCGGATGCGCAGGTAGCGGTCGCCCTCGAGATCGGCCTGCGTGAGACCGATGCGGCGGAACGCGTCGCGGAGCTCTGCGACTCCCGCCTCGACCGTCCAGCGCGGCGCGAACTCGGGCAGCGTGCGCGCGATCCGGCCGAAGTCGACGCGGTAGCAGCGGGGATCCGGGCCCGCGTCTTCCGCGTACTCGATCACGCTCCCGGGGATGGCCTGCTTCACGAGGTCGGCGACGTCGCGAATCCGGTAGTTCTCACCGTTCCGGCCCACATTGAGCGCGAGGTTGTGCACCCGTTCACGCGGCGCGCGCAGCACCGCGCTGAAGGCACGGCACACGTCCTCGACGTGCACGAGCGGGCGCCACGGCGAGCCGTCGCTCTTGATGAGCACGCGCCCCGTCGTGTGCGCCCAGCCCACGAGATTGTTGACGACCAGGTCTCCGCGGAGCCGTGGTGAAACACCGTAGACCGTCGCGTTGCGCAAGAAGGTCGGGCTGAAGCGTTGGTCGGCGAGCTTCGCCACGTCCTCCTCGACGAGCACCTTGGACTTTCCATAGGGCGTCACCGGGCTGAACGGCGCGGACTCGTCGAGCACCGCGTCGGGGTTGGCTGCGCCGTAGACGCTGCACGACGAGGAGTAGAGGAAACGCGGCACGCCCGCGCTGCGCGCGAGCTCCGCGAGGCGGACGGACGCGCGGTGGTTGATGTCGTAGGTGCAAGCGGGGTTGAGGTTGCCGAGCGGATCGTTCGAGATCGCGGCGAGGTGGATCACGGCATCGAAGCCCCGCAGGTCGGCAGCTCCGATGTCGCGCAGGTCCCGGCGCAGCGTTTCGAGCTTCGGTCCGTAGGCGCCGAAGTCACAGCCCGCGAACAGCCCGCTGTCGAGCCCGACGACCTCGTGCTGCTCGGCCTGCAGCAGCGGCGCCATCACCGCCCCGATGTAGCCGTCGTGTCCCGTCAGTAGCACCCGCATCGGCCGGCTCCTATCGGCAGACCGGAGCGCGGGCGGTAGAGCCCGGAGCGCCACGCCTGCCCGCATGCGCCGCCCGCCCAGTGGGGCGCCAGCTTAGCGGCTCAGGTGACGCGGCCGTCGGGCGCTCCTCTAGCCGGCGCCCCGCCGGGCGACCATAATCCGCGCTCCTCGGGGCCCACAGCAACCCCACCGGAGCGGGTAAAGCGGCAGATCGGTCCGAAGAGGCACCTAGACGATGAGAAACGGCCGCTCCGGACCCTTCCGCCGCCTCGTCCTCTATCTCCTGGCCTTGGCGCTGGTGCCCCTGGTGGCCGCCGAGATCGCGACGCGCGCTCTCACCCGGGTGCTCCCCGACAACGGCATGGAGGCCTTCCTGGGCATCCCGCTGCTGCCCCTCCGCCCGACGGCTGCGCAGGTGCGCGACTGGTCGACCCGCGTCGCGGCGAGCAGCTATGTCGCGCCCGATCCCGACCTCGGCTGGTCGATCGTCCCGAGCGGTCGCACGACCGACGGGAGCTACGAGGCGAATGCCCAGGGTGCCCGCGCCCGACACGACGTCGTCTACGCGCCGTTCCCTCCGGCGGGCCGGACTCGCATCGTCGCGGTGGGCGATTCCTTCACACACGGCGATGGCGTCTCGAACGAGGAAACCTGGGGCGCGCGGCTCGAGGCGCTGCTGCCCGAGCTCGAGGTCGTGAACTTCGGAGTGCCCGGCTACGGCACCGATCAGGCGTTTCTGCGCTGGCGTCGCGATACCCGCTCGCTGCGCACCCACTTTGCCGTGCTCGGCATCTGGCCCGAGAACCTGTGCCGCAACCTCAACGTCATCCGCTACTTCCTCCAACCCGGCGGCGGCTTCTCACAGAAGCCGCGCTTCCTCGTGAAATCCGGCGGACTCGAAGTGATCGGCCAGCCCGTGCTCGAAGGCGATGCCCTGGCCCGTGCCATCACCGAGCCGTTCGAGACGCCGCTGCTCGCGCACGAGCACTGGCTCAGCCGCGACGTCGTCACGCCCCGGCCGTTCCAGCGTCTGCGCCTGGCGCGCATCGCAGCCACGCTGCTCAGCGTCTACCAGCGGCGCGCGCAACGCGAGCGGCTCTACTCGGGCGAGGATCCGAGCGGCATCGAGATCACCGTCGCGATCGCCGAGCAGTGGCGCCGCGAGGTGGCCGTGACGGGCGCGGTTCCGCTCGTCCTGCTGATCCCCATGCGCGAGCTGCTCGACACGTACCCTGACGAGGACTCGCTCCCGCTCGCACGTGCCTTGCGATCGGCCGGCATCGAGCTGATCGACCTCGGCCCGCCGATGGCGCGCGCGGTGCGCGAACACGGCATGGCGTGCTGCTTCCAAGCGGACGGCCACCTCTCGCGGGAAGGCAACGACCGGGTCGCGCACTGGCTCGCGGAGCGCCTGGCGCCACGTCTGGAAGAGGCGCGGCGTAGACCGCTGCGGCGCAGCGCGGCTGGGACGCCTAGCTCGCCGCGCTGGGCTCGAGCAGGCCGTGCTCGGAGAGGACGCCGGCCGCGCGGCGCACCAGGCTGAAGCGCAGTCCGGCCCGCTCCGCGACGTCGAGCAGGGAGCGGGTGCCGTCCGAGAGCGTGAGCAACCACAACATGGCCAGCTGCAGCTCGCCGAGATCCGGCTCGCCGCCCACCGCGCGATAGATGCCCCGGGTCCCCAGCTGGGGCTCGCCGTACGGGCTGGTATTCCGATACGTGCGATTCCCCTCGAGCACCTCGAGGATCGCGCGACAAACGTCCAGCGATTCCTCGAGCCGCGCCGGCGAGACGAAGCTCGGGTCGTCAGCGGAGGTGTGGTACTCCGGGAAGCGCCCGTGGCGCGCGCGCATGAGGGAGCCCACGGCGAGGCGGAAGCCCGGCGAGTTGTATTGGCGCTCGTCGTAGCCGAACGGGAAGAAGTCGATCAGCTCGTGCGGCAGCCCGCTCTCGCGGAGGGCGAGCGCCGCGGCGCGATCGATCTCCGCGTTCCCGGCGAGCGTGCGCTTGTAGGTGAAGGGGCTCGCGTCTCCCACGCAGACGAGGGTCAGGCCGTGCGCGATCCGCTGGGTGCGCTCCCGATTGCGGGCGAGCCAGGTGAGCGAGCCGATCGTGCCGGGCACGAACAGGAAGCGGTAGCCGTACTCCCGCGCGCTCCCGCCCAGCTCCCGCGCGAGCCGCGTCGCGAGGGCGATGCCCGAGAGGTTGTCGTTACAGAGCGAGGGGTGGCACACGTGCACGGAGATCAAGATCTCACGCGCGCTTCGGCCGGGGAGCACCAGCTCCCCGTACGTGAGGCTTCCCGGCGCCAGCGTCGTATCGATGCACACGTCGTACTCGGGCTCGGTGAGCGCATCGAGCTGCTTCTGCGTCACGCAGAAGCCCCACGCTTCCTGGTAGTAGGACGTCCGATAGGGGATCCAGTCGGGTCGGTCGGGCAGCGAGTAGAGGTGCTCGCGAAGCTCCGCCAGGGCGAAGCGCCCGCGGACCGGAGTGCTGTAGCTCATCACGTGCAGATTCGAGGTCCGAGCATCGACGACGCGGTGCCCGTCGCGAGTGGCGATCCAGGCGCTCCGCAGATTCCATTCCCGCGGCACCGTCCAGTCGAACACGGGGGTCCCGCTCGGCACCTCGTGGATCTCGAGCGGCACCTGGCGCTGCAGGATGCGCAGCGTCTCCCGCACGCCGTCGCCCGTGATGCTCCGACAGATCGGGTAGAGCTCCCGGATCAGCGCGTGCATCTCTTCGCCGCGGCTCGTTCCTGCGCTCACGGTCGCCTCGCGGCCTCAGGCTTGCAGCATTCCATCCTCGAACTCCAGGTAGGCGAGATCTTTCGGCGAGACGACGACCGGACGAGACGGCCAGACGATGCCGACGCTGGGGGTCGTCGAAGCGCATTCCCCTCGCTGCGGCGGGCTCGTAGCTCTCGCTCATCAGGTACGCGACTTCCGTCTCCGCTTCGAGCGTCAGGAAGCCGTGAGCGAAGGCTTCGGGCACGTAGAGCGCGGTTCGGTTGCGCGCGCTGAGCTCGACACCGAACCAGCGGAGGCGGGTGGGGGAGCGGCGTCGCAGGTCGACGATCACGTCATAGATGGCGCCGCTCGTGCAGCGCACGAGCTTCGCCTCGGCGTGCGGCGCCACCTGCCAGTGCATGCCGCGCAGCGTGCCCGCGCTGCGATTGAAGGACGTGTTCGCCTGCGGGTAGTGGGTCGCGAGGCCGTGCGCAGCGAACTCGCGCTCGCAGAAGCTCCGGGCGAAAAAGCCACGCTCGTCCGCGTGCGGCTCGAGCTCGATGACGTAGGCGCCCGCCAGGGGAGTCTGCTGGAAGATCATCGGGGTCCGAGGCTCGCGCTGCGCGTGTGGTTGCGCCAGTGGCGAGTTGTTATGGTCGCGAGCCGGTTTGCCGATCAAGCTGCGAGTCACCGCCTCGCGGGCGAACAAGGGGCAGGCACAGATGAAGGTCGTGCTCTTCTGCGGTGGGCTCGGCACCCGGATCCGGGACTTTTCGGAGAACATCCCGAAGCCGCTGGTTCCGATCGGCTCGCGCCCGATCCTGGTGAACCTGATGCGGTACTACGCCCACTACGGGCACAAGGACTTCGTCCTGTGCCTCGGCTACCGGGCGGACGCGATCAAGCAGTACTTCCTCGAGTACAACGAGGCGATGTCGAACGACTTCGTGCTCACGAAGGGCGGCCGCGAGGTCGAGCTGCTGCAGCGCGACATCGACGACTGGACCATCACCTTCGTCGACACGGGCCTCCACTCGAACATCGGCGAGCGGCTCCTGGCGGTGAAGAAGCACGTCGCCGGTGAGGAGGTCTTCCTCGCCAACTACAGCGACGGCCTCACCGACCTGCCGCTGACCGGCCTACATCGACGCCTTCCTGAAGACCGATTGCGTCGCCCAGCTGCTCTCGGTGCCCGCCCCGCATGCGTTCCACATCGTCGAAGCCGATTCGAAGGCCTTGGCTCGCAACGCTCGTGTACGTCGGCGAGTCGGCGGTGCGCATCAACGGCGGCTTCTTCGTCTTCCGGCGCGAGATCTTCGACTACATGCGGCCCGGAGAAGAGCTCGTCGATCGAGCCCTTCCATCGCCTGATCGAGAAGTCGAAGCTGCGCGCGTATCCGTACGACGGCTTCTGGGCGAGCATGGACACGTTCAAGGACAAGCAGCGCTTCGAAGACCTGCTCGCGCGCGGACACGCACCCTGGCAGGTCTGGAAGACCTGACGCCGCCGCGATGCAGTCGCTCGAGCTCGCGAAGTTTCGCGGCAGGCCCGGGGGTCGTGCTGTGCGTCGGCGCCCACTGCGACGACATCGAGATCGGCTGCGGCGGCACGGTGCTCCGGCTGCTGGAGCTGAATCCCGCCCTCGAGGTGCACTGGGTCGTGCTCTGCTCCAACGAGCTGCGACGCCGTGAGGCGCTCGAGGGTGCGCGGCGCTTCCTCGGCGCGAGCGCCGAGAAGCGAGTCGCAGGTCCAGAGCTTCCGCGACGGCTTCCTGCCGTACCTCGGCGGAGAGGTGAAGGACTTCTTCGAGGGGCTCAAGGGCCAGCTCCAGCCGGATCTGATCCTGACCCACTTCCGGTCCGACCTGCACCAGGACCATCGCCTGGTCTCGGATCTCACGTGGAACACCTTCCGCGACCATCTCATCCTCGAGTTCGAGATCCCCAAGTACGACGGCGATCTCGGCGCGCCGAACGTCTTCGTGCCGCTGACGGAGGCACTGGTGGCGCGCAAGCTCGAGCACGTGCTGGGCGCCTTCGCGTCGCAGCGCGGCCGCAGTTGGTTCAGCGAAGACACCTTCCGCGCGCTGATGCGGCTGCGCGGAGTCGAGTGCAACGCACCCGCTGGCTACGCCGAGGCCTTCTACGCGCGGAAGCTCGTGCTCGAGCCGCGTCCGCGCACTGCGCGCACGTCCGAGTGAGCCTTCCGGCCGCACGCTCCGATGCCTCCTTCGGCGCGAGAGCGATGCGGGGGACGGTCTGGACGGGCCTCCGCTATTTCGCCGAATACTCGATCCGCCTCGGCAGCAACCTGATCCTCACGCGGCTGCTGTTCCCCGAGGCCTTCGGCCTGATGGCGCTCGTGAACTCGCTCCTGGTCGGCCTGCAGATGTTCTCGGACATCGGGCTCACGCCGAGCGTCGTGCAGAACCCACGCGGCGACGATCCGGAGTTCCTGCGCACTGCGTGGACGCTCCAGGTCTTCCGAGGTGTGCTGCTCTGCTGCGTCGGCGCCGCGATCGCCGGCCCGATGGCGCTCTTCTACGGCCACGACGACCTGCGTCGCATCATCCCCGCCGCCTCCCTCACCGCGCTGATCAGCGGCTTCAACTCGATCTCGCTGATGCGGATGCAACGCCACCTCCAGCTCGGCCGGCTCGCCGCTCTCGAGCTCGCGGCTCAGGTGATCTCGATGAGCGTCACGATCGCCTGGGCCTACGCGATCCCTTCCGTCTGGGCGCTCGTGGGCGGCGCGGTGTTCGGCAGCCTCGTGAAGCTGAGCCTCAGCCACGCCATCGCGGGAGGGGAGGGGTCCGGCTTCGGCTGGGAACGACATGCAACCCGACAGCTCCTCGGGTTCGGCAAGTGGATCTTCCTCAGCACGGTGCTCGCCTTCATGGCGAGTCAGGCCGATCGCCTCCTCTTCGGCAAGGTGTTCTCCGTGGCGATGCTCGGCGTCTACGGCATCGCGCTGGTGCTCGCGAGCCTGCCTACGCAGCTGCTCTGGAGCGTCGGGAGCTTCGTGATCATGCCGGCGTTCAGCCGGCAGGCCGAGGCGCGGGATGCTCTCGAGAAGAGCTACCGGACGCTGCAGCTCCCGGTGCTGCTGGCGGGCGGGCTCCCGGTCGCCGGCCTCGTCGCGTGCGGGCCGGAGGTCATCGAGCTGCTCTACGACCCGCGCTACGCGGACGCGGGCTGGATGCTGCAGCTGCTCGCGGTGGGGGTCTGGCTTCAGGTTCCGCAGGCGCTCAGTGCGAACGCGCTCCTGGCCGTCGGCAAGCCGGGCTGGATGGCGGTCGGCAACGGCGTGAAGCTGCTCGGCATGGTCGCCCTCGTTCCCGGCGGCTACGCGCTGTTCGGCGTGCACGGGGCCATCCTCGGCCTCGCCGCCTCCGAAGCCTTCCGCTGGTCTTGCTTCGCGTACGCCGTCGGGCGACACCGGCTGCCCAGCTGGCGCGTGGATCTCGGCAGCTCGGCGCTCGTGCTCGTGGCGGCGCTCGCTGGCTGGCTCACCACGCGCTGGCTCGAGGAGAGCGGCGTCGGGATCGTGCTGCGCCTCCTGGCCAGCGTCGGCGTGGTGCTCGCGATCTGGATTCCCGCTTCGCTGCTGCTCCTCCGCACCCGGCTCCCGGGGCTGTGGGCGAGAGTGCGCAGCCTGCGCTGAACCCTGGCCGACCCCGATGCGCGCCGCTAGCCGTCGATGCCGAGGTAGCGACGCAGCCCAGCCCGCGTGAGGCCCAGACGCTCCCGACGGAAGCGCACCAGCCCTTCGACGCTGAGCTGCCAGAACTCACGCGCGAGGTAGCGAATCGCGGTGGCATGGCAGCGCGCTCGCTCTCCGGGGGAGAGAGGCGCCGAGCGAACGATCGACAGCAGCACCGGAACCATCGCGAAGAAGGGGCTGCCCGCGTCGAGGCCGGTGCCGCGCAGCATCTTCGCCGAGAGCGCCTTGCGATCCTGGGGCGCGCGCCAGCCGCGGTGGAACAGCAGCTCGGGGACATGCGTGAAGCGGCCCGCCAGGCTCAGCTCGGCCACGAGCATGTAGTCGTTGTAGACGATGGGGCGGATGAGTCCGGTGCGCGCCAGCACGTCTCGGCGCATCAGGCTGTAGAGCGGCTCGTACTTGGTGGCGCCTGCGTGGAAGAACCACAGCGCGCGTTGCGAAGCGCCGCGCGGGGCTCTCCGACTCGAGGCGCTCGCCCCGGTACTCCTCGAAGCGGATCCCTTCGGCGTCGTGCAGCGCGAAGCCCGTCGTCGCCGCGATGACGCCGGGGTCCGCGTCCAGCGCCGACACGCAACGGGAGAGGTACTTCGGCTCCAGCCAGTCGTCGGCGCCCACCCAGCGAAAGAACTCTCCGCGGGATAAGTCGAAGGCGCGATTGAAGTTCCGGATCAGACCGAGGTTCTCGTCGTTCCGGACGACGCGGATCCGGGGGTCACGCGCCGCGTAGCCCGCCAGGATCTTCGGCGTCCGATCCGTCGAGGCGTTGTCGCAGACGACCACCTCGAAGTCGCGGAGGTCCTGCGCCAGGATCGAGTCCAGGCAGCGTGCGATCGCGCGCTCCTCGTTGTAGACGGGAACGCCGAAGCTGACGCGCGGCCGCGAACCCGACTGCATGCGCCGCCTCAGCCTCCCTGCGCGCGCGAAGCCGGCTCGCGAGGGAACCGGCGCAACCAGATCTCGCGCCAGAAGGGGTAGATACTCCGCGGGCAGAAGAGCCTGCGCTCGCTGCACTCCGAGCGGCAGATGACGTCCTCGAGGATGAGGCAGTCGTTGCTCATGCGCATCATCTTCCCCGTCCTCTCGTCGATGATGTTCTCGACCCGCGAACGCACGCGGTACCTGCCGCCGCAGTAGCGAACCATCTCGGGCGCGAAGCCCATCCCGCGGTTCTTCTGCCCGCGCAAAGTGGCGAGGATCTCCTGGTGGGACTTCACTTCCACCCAGTCGCCGGGCTGGAACCCCGAGGATTCCGAGGGCGTCGGGCCGGTCAGGGTCCCCACCGAGTACGGCCAGGCGGGCTCCCCGAGCAGCCGCGCAAGGGCGTCGTAGGCCTTGATCTTCACCCGGTAGCCCCGCCACAGCAGGACGAGCCGGTACGCGGCGCGAAGCAACACCGTGCGCAGGACCGAGCCGAGCGACCAGTTGCCCGACAGCCAGTCCTGGAGGTACTGCCGCGGCTCCCACCAGGGAAGCGGGCGGCTGGCCGCGATCAGCTGGGTCACCTGGCATCGGTACGTCGCATCCGGCGCATTCGGCGCGCCAGAACGGACCGTCTGCCGCTCGAGGTCCCCGGGCGTGCAACCCGCCTTGCCCGCTCGGGCCGCGCCGGGCTCGCTCGAGTCGGAGAGCAGCCTCCACACGACTCCGCTGCGGTCCGGTTCCACGCGCCTCAGCCAGGCCTCCTTCCAGAACATCAGGCAGCCGGCCTGGCAGCCGCCGTGGGCGCCGCCGTCGCAGCGCACGCCCTCGAGGTGCACGCAGTGCTCCATGCGGCGGCTGACGAGCTGCCCGGTGATGGTGTCGCAGGTCTTGTGCGCGCTGCGGTAGACGCGCAGCTGGCGCCCGCAGAAGCGCAGCATCTCCGGCATGAACGGGAGCCCGTCCAGCTCGCCCTTCTCGTCGAGCGTTGCGAGGATCTCTGCAGCCTCGCGCACCTCGACGAGCTCACCGACGCGCAGGAAAAGCGGCGTCGCGGCCGACTCCGTTGGCGAATTCACGGACTGCTCCTCGGTCAACGGTCGAGGCGGAGCCACGGACGAGAACGGATTCGCCGCGGGCCGCCGTTCCCGTGGCTCGAGCCGTCGCATATGATACGCGGTCATCCCCGATCTTCCTGCGCCTGGTGGGGAATGGAGCTGTCCGAAAAAGTGCTGCAAGTACGTCGCATTTCGCTGAGTCTGGTGACGCTGATTCTCATCGGCTGGACGGGGTTCCTGGCGAACACCGCAGCGGCACAGAGTACGGGCTTCGTGAACGAGGTCGTCGTCCCCGGCATCACGAGCGCGACCACCATCGCCTTCCTGCCCGACGGGCGGATGCTGGTCGGCGAGCTCACCGGGACGATCTGGGTCGTGCAACCGGGCGCGAACGCCCCCGACCCGACCCCGTTCCTGCAGCTGAGCAACCCCAACATTGTCGCCGAGCAGGGGTTGCTGGACGTCCTGCCCGACCCGAACTTCGCACAGAACGGGCGCTACTACGTGTTCTACACGAAGGGCTTCCCGGACGGCGTCAATCACAATCGGGTCTCGAGATTCACGGCGTCGGGGAACACCACGTCTCCCTCGACCGAAGTGGTTCTCTGGCAGGATTTCTGGTCCGCCGGCAACGACCACCACGGAGGAACGCTGGCGGTCGGCACCGACGGGAAGCTGTACTTCACCGTCGGGGACGGGACGTTCTCGTTCCAGGTCCAGAATCTGAGCTACTACGGCGGCAAGGTCCTGCGGATCAATCTCGATGGAACGATTCCGACCGACAATCCCTTCTACGATGGAGCCGGCACGAACAAGGACGAGATCTGGGCGCTCGGCTTCCGCAATCCGTTCCGCATGTCGGTCGATCCGGTGACGGGGCGGATGTACGAGGGAGACGTCGGCGAGAACAGCACCACGTCGTCGATCGAAGAGGTCAACCTCGTCACCCGCGGCGCGAACTACGGCTGGCCGCTCTGCGAGGGCAGCTGCGGGCTCGCGGGCATGACGAACCCGATCTTCCAGTACGTGCACCCGAATCACGATGCCGCGATCATCGGCGGGGTCGTCTACAGGGGAAATCAGTTCCCGGCGCAGTACGTCGGTAGCTACTTCTATGGCGACTACGCGCAGAACTTCGTGCGCCGGCTCACCCTGAACGCGAACGGCACCGTCGCCTCCGCCTTGAACTTTTGGCCTGCGGACGGGAGCCTCGACGATCCGAGCGTCGGTGACATCGTCAAGCTCGTGGTGGGGCCGGACGGCTCTCTCTACTTCGTCGACATCGGCTTCACCGAGTCCCACCAGCCGAACCCGGCGGCGATCCGGAGAATCCGATACGTCGCGGGCGACCTGCCGCCCGTGTGCGTGGCCTCGGCGGTGCCGACGACGGGTCCGTCGCCGCTCCAGGTCGCCTTCTCCAGCGTCGGTTCGTACGACCCCGAAGGCGCGTCGCTCAGCTACCTGTGGACCTTCGGCGACGGAGCGTTGACGAGCCAGCCGAACCCCCTCCATACCTACGCTGCCCAAGGGCCGTACACCGCTCGGTTGACGGTCTCGGATGGCAGCCACTCCACGCTGTCCAACGACCTGAACATCACCGTCGGTGGCCCCCCCGTGCCGGCGATCCAGCTGCCCATCGACGGCAGCGTGTTCCGCGCGGGCGACCAGATCAGCTTCGCGGGCTCTGCGACCGACCCTGACCAAGGCACGCTCGGAGCGGGCGCGCTCTCCTGGTCGGTCCTCTTCCATCACGAGGACCACATCCATCCCGGGGGAGGGCCGTTCCCTGGAAGCAGCGGGACCTTCGACATCCCGACGACCGGGCACGACTTCTCGGGCAACACCAGCTTCGAGGTCATCCTCACCGCGACGGACGCCACCGGCTTGAGCCGCTCCACCTCCGTCACGATCTTCCCGCAGAAGGTGAATCTCACCTTCAGCACGTCGCCTGCCGGCCTCGGCGTCGATATCGACGGGGTTCGCAAGACGACGCCGCTGATCCTCGATTCGCTGATCGGCTTCCAGCACACGATCGCGGCACCGCAGCAGACGAGTCAGGGCACGTTGTACGGGTTCCTGGGCTGGTCGGACGGCGGCACCGCGAGCCATACGGTCGTTACGCCCGCGTCGAACCAGAGCTACACGGCGCAGTTCAGGTCGCTCGGCACTCCGGATCTCGTGGCCGCCTATTCGTTCAACGAGGGAAGCGGTCTGACGGCGAGCGATGCTTCGGGGAACGGGAACACCGGCGCAATCGGCAGCGCGACCTGGACGACGGCCGGCAAGCACGGCGGCGCGTTGTCGTTCGACGGCGCGGGCGCGCGCGTGACGGTGAGCGACGCCGCCTCTCTCGATCTCACCACGGCCATGACGCTCGCGGCCTGGGTCCGGCCGTCGATCACCATCAGCTACTGGAGCGACGTCATCTACAAGGGCAACGACGTGTACTACCTGTCGGCGTCCACGCCGAACCGGAGGCCCGCGGCGGGGGGCACGTTCACGGAACCCCCGCTCGAGGGAACCAGCACGCTGATCGTGAACGATTGGACGCACCTGGCGACGACCTACGACGGCGCCACGCTGCGTCTGTTCGTGAACGGGGTCGAGGTGGCGAGCCGCGCACAGACCGGCCCCATCGCGACCTCGACGTTCCCGTTGGAGATCGGCGGCGACAGCCTCTACGGCCAGTCCTTCGCGGGCGCGATCGACGACGTCCGGGTCTACGCTCGGGCCCTCAGCGCCAGCGAGATCCAGGCCGCGATGAACCAGGGCGTGGGCGCGCCAGTCCTCTCGCCTCCCTACGCTTGTGGGCTCGGGCCGGAGCTCGGTCTGGTCGTGACGACGCTGTTCTGGCTCCGGGGGCGGAGACGCCCGCTAGCTGGTGCGCCGATCGCGTGAGCGCTTGAGCCAGAGCAGGGCGCCGAGCACGGCGGTGAGCTCGGGGCCGATCCCGCAGCTGATCGGCGGTAGCACATAGATGGCGGTGATCGAGGCTTGCGCCGTCCCCGTCGCGAGGAACGGATCCGAGACGCCGAGGGTCGCGACGTAGGTGCCCGGCGCGGCGTACGCGTGGCTGACCTGCGCGCCCGTCGCGGTCTGGCCATCGCCGAAGGTCCAGGCGTAGGCGAGCGCATCGCCGTCCGGATCCAGCGAGGCGGTCGCGTTGAATTGCACGGTGAGGGGAGCGCTCCCGGTCGACGGGGATTTCGTGAAGGAAGCCGTCGGAGCGGCGTTCGGGATCTGCACCGCCACCGTATCGGTGCCGGTGCCCCCGATCGGGTCGGTCACGGTGAGCGTGGCGACGTACGTGCCCGGCGCGGCGTAGATGTGCGTCGGCGTCGCGCCGCTCCCGCTCTGGCCGTCGCCGAAGTCCCAGGCGTAGGTGAGCGCGCCGCCCTCGGGATCGCTCGAGCCCACCGTGTCGAACGAGACGGTCAGCCGCCCCGGACCGCTGCCGACCTGTGCCCCCGCCGAGGCCAGCGGCGGCTGATTCTGGTAGAGCGCGGTGAAGGCGAGCGGCGTGGTCCCGATCGTGAAGCTGCGCGTGGACGAGGTGAGCCCGTCCGACCAGCGATCGAAGCTGCGCCACTGCTCGACGGCAGGCGCATTCAGCGTGCGCGTGCAGCCCTGCGTGGGCTGGACGATCGCCGGCGTCGTCAACGCCACGCCCTGCTCCTCGTAGACGATGTGCATGCCCGGGGGCACCGAGTCCACGGTGAGCGACGTCTGCCGCGGCAGCAGATCGACGCACTGCGTGTCCGACAGGTTCTGGGCCGTCGCGGTGAGGCACAGCTCGAACCAGACACCGTCGGAGTGGTCGATCGCGGGGAAGCTGCCGCTCGAGCCACCCGGCAACGGGTCGAAGTGGATGTGCTCGTTGTGGTGCATCCGCCGTTGCCAGGTGAGGGCGCTGTCGGGGAGCGGGGCGCCGCCGGCGGAAGCAGAGCCCGCGTAGTTGATCACGTTGCCGATCGCGAACGTGCTGCCCGTCAAGGGCTGCGCGATCACCGCGACGGGCGGCACCGCGCCCACGGTGATCACCACGTTCTCCGAGCCGCTCGCGAACGGCGCGGTCTGCTCGGTCACCGTCAGCGTCGCGGTGAAGGTCCCGGTGCTCGCGTAGCTATGCGTCGGGTTTTCGAGCGTCGAGGACGCGCCGTCCCCGAAGGCCCAGTGGAAGGCGAGGGGCTGGGCATCCGGGTCGTAGCTGCCCTGCCCGGTGAAGGCGACCGCGAGGGGGGCGGCGCCGGAGCTCGGGGTCGCCGTGGGGACGGCCGTGGGCGGCGTGTTTCCGCCCGCCGTGTAGCGGATGCGGCGCAGCTCTCCAGGACCCCCGAGGAGCAGCACGTACAGGTTCGTGTCGGGGCCCTGCAGGACCTGCACGGGACCATCGACGGTCGACCTCGCAAAGTTTCCGACGGTCGGCACGCCCTGGGCGTCGAAGGTGAGGAAGCGGATCCAGCGCCGCGAGTAGTCGGAGAAGAAGAACGCGTTCTGGAACAGCGGGGGGTATTTCGAGCCGGTGTAGCGCGCGCCGCCCTCGACCGCGGCGCCGCCCCCGACGCCGTAGCTGTCGAGATCGCCGTGGATGTACGAGAAGACCGGCGGCTTCACCGCGCCGAGCCCTTGCGCATACATCGCCGCGCAGGCAGCACTCGTCGCAGCGGACTCCGCGTAGCTGGGCTGCTGGAGGCTCAGCGTCAGGCCGCTCTCGGGAAGGGTCTGAGCGGAGCCCTCGTAGCAGGGCCAGCCAAAGTTCGCGCCTTTCCCGGAGTTGATCTCCTCCCAGGTGAACCAGCCGACGTCGCCCATCCACGCGTCGTTGGTGGCGGGGTCGATCGTCATACGGAAGGGATTGCGCAGGCCGTACGCCCAGACCTTCGAGCGGTTGCTGCCCGGATTCACGGCGTCGTAGAACGGGTTGTCGGGGAGGCCGAGCGCGGTGTCGGGATCGATGTGGAGGATCTTGCCGGAGAGGCTGTCGAGGTTCTGCGAGCGCAGGCAGCGATGATCCACGCCGACGGCATTGCAGCCGTCGCCATTCGAGATGAACAGGCTGCCGTCGGTGCCGAACATGACGGTGCCGATCGAGTGTGTGTCTTCGTCGGAAGCCATGCAGTCCTGGACCGGCGGATTCGCCATCGAGAGGCCGACCATGCACGAAGCCTTGGTCGTGTCGCGGCCGTCGTTCGGGTTGCCGATGTTCGCGAGAGTGCTGTTCTTCCCGAGCATCACCCAGTGACCGGGGCCACCGGGTGAGTTGTTGGGCACCAGGCTCCCGGGCAAGGCCACGTTGTAGCCCTGCGCCGGATCCGCCTCGACGCGGATGAGACGCGAGACACGAGCGCCGACGGAGTTGTCGGTGGGCGTCACTCCCGGCGGGTCGTACGTGTAGAGCAGATAGATGTACGGCTGCGCGGGGAACTGCGGGTGCACGGCGAGACCCAGCAGTGCACGGTCGCCGCAGTCACACACCTGCGCCGTCAGATCGATGAACGGCTGCGACAGCAGTGCGCCGTCCCAGACCAGAACGATGCCGTTCCTCTGCGCGAGGAAGATCCGGCCGTCGGGTGCGAACGAGACGGCGGTGACTTGAGACAGATTCCCGACAACCTGTTCCGACGTGAACCCCGGCTGCGCGAGCGTGAGAGCGGCGCGGGCCGGGCCCGCGACGAGCAGCGCGAGAGCTGCGAGCGTGTACAGGAGACGCTGCGACATCCACCGCAAAGGAGGGGCCCCCAGCTCCGGTTCAGTCGGCACCACGGGCCGGAGCGATCGCGATCCTACAACTTCGGCACCTTGGGTGAGTGCCCTGAATGGGTCGGACGGATCCCACCGAACGGCCGCTTGCCCCGCGGGACAGGCCGGCTCGGGCTTCGTCACCTTTCCCTTCGCGAGCTCTACCTCCCTGCAGCACGAGTGCCGCCGATCCGCCGGCAAGGCCGACGGCTAGACTGCCGCGCGGCCGAGAGGACGGATGCCCACCCTCCACCTGGACCCCAGCGACGACGACGCGCTCCGGCGCCGCCGCCTCTACGCCGGAGACGTCTACGTCTACGCGCCCCGTCCGGAGACGACGGCCCTCTGCGACTTCGCCCACCGCATGCTCGACGACGCCTTCCACCCGCTCGAGCCTCGTGCCGCGCAGGACCAGCTCCCCGTCGAGCGCTACGCCGCGATCCTCGCCGAGCTGAAGCCTGCCTTCATCCATCACCCCGAATCCAAGCGCCTGATTCGCGAGCTGTTGAGCGCATTCGGATGCGACCCCGAGCGCACCTACTTCGATGTCCCGCGCCTGCGCTCGGCGACCTCACACGGCTACCTGACCACCGGCATCGCGTACGCCTTCCACCCGCACCGCGACACCTGGTACTCCGCACCGACCTGCCAGCTGAACTGGTGGCTCCCGGTCTACGATCTCGAGCCGGGCAGCGGGATGGCGTTCCATCTGAACTACTGGAATCGCCGGGTCGAGAACGGCTCGCGCGGCTACGACTACGCCGAGTGGAACCGGGTGAGCCGCTTCAACGCCGCGCAGCACATCGGCTCCGACACGCGCGTGCAGCCGCGACCCGAGCAGGAGCTCGACCTCGGCGGCGACGTCGAAGTGCGTGGCCGGCGCGGCTGCCTGATGGTGTTCTCCGCGGCCCAGCTCCACTCGTCGATCGAGAACCGCTCGGGCCACACGCGCTTCAGCATCGACTTCCGGACCGTGCAGAGAGACGACGTGGAGGCAGGCAGCGGCGCCCCGAACGTCGATTCTGCATGCACCGGGACCACGCTCCGCGACTACCTCCGCTGCACCGACCTGACCCAGCTCCCCGACGAGTGGGTCGAGCGTTACGAGCAGGGCTTCGGCCGGTGAGCTCGCGCCGGTCGCTGGCCGGTGTGCGGGTGCTGGTGACCGGGGCGCGCGGCTTCCTGGCGGCGCCCCTGCGCACGCGCCTCGTGCGTGCCGGCGCGGAGCTCCATGCACTCTCGCGGAAGCCGCCGACGGAGGCGGATCGCGCCCGCTGGTGGCAAGGGGTGTGCGACGATGCCGAGACCGCACGCCGGCTCTTCGCCGAGATCCGGCCGGAGGTCGTCTACCACCTCGCCGGAGACGTTGGCGCCGCGCCCGACGCCGCGCGCGTCTTGCCGACCTTCCAGAGCCTGCTCGCGAGCACGGTTCACGTGCTCGGCGCGGCGCTCGAGTTCGGCTGCCGGCGCGTGGTGCTCGCTGCCTCGCTGACCGAGCCCGACGACGCGCCCACGTCCCCGACCCCGGGCTCGCCCTACGCCGCAGCCAAATGGGCGGCGAGCGGCTACGGACGCATGTTCCAGAACCTCTACGGGCTGGAGGTCGCTTCCGTGAGGCCGTTCATGGCCTACGGGCCGGGTCAGGCCGCGAGCAAGCTCGTGCCGAACGTGATCCGCACGCTCTCCGCCGGTGAGGCACCGCGCCTCTCGAGCGGCCGCAGCGAAGCGGACTGGGTGTTCGTGGACGACGTCGTGGACGGCCTCCTCTCGGCGGCCTCCGTGTCGTACCCGGGCCCGGCGCCGATCGACCTCGGGAGCGGCCGGCTGGTCTCGATCCGCGAGGTCGTGGAGACGATCCGCGGCCTGCTCGAAACGGAAGTCGCGCCGCTCTACGGCGCGCTTCCGGATCGTCCCTTCGAGCGAGCGCGGGTGGCGGACCTCGCCGACGCGCGCCAGCGACTCGGCTGGGAGCCGCGCGTCGATCTCCGCGACGGGCTCGCGCGCACGATCGAAGCCTTGCGCACAACGGAGAAGCCGGCCGGCTAGCATGGCGAGGTGCCGGCCCCCGCCTTCGACCTCACCGACCTCGACACCTACCGCGCCGGCTTCCCGCACGAGGTGTTCACCTGGCTCCGCGCCGAGGCGCCCGTCTACTGGCACGAGCCGACCGCGCACACGCCGCAGGGCGAGGGCTTCTGGGTGGTGAGCCGGCATGCCGATTCTCTCGCCATCCAGCTGGATCCGAAGCGCTTCTCGTCGGTGACCGGCGGCAGCCGCGAGCGCGGCGGCACGATGATCGCCGATCAGTACGGCGCGGGCCTGATGCTCAACATGATGGACGACCCGCGCCACCGGCGGATCCGCGGCCTCGTGAACAAGGGCTTCACGCCGCACCGCATCGGCGCGCTCGAGCCGGAGCTGCGCCGCCGCGCGCGCGCGATCCTCGACGCGGTGCCGGCGGACGGCGCCTGCGACTTCGTCACCGACGTGGCGCGCGAGCTGCCGCTCCAGGCGATCTGCCTGCTGCTCGGCGTGCCGCAGCGCGACCGCGCGATGCTCTGCGAGTGGATGGATCGCGGCCTCGAGGCCGAGTCGGGCGAGGCGTTGAACCGAGAGTACGGGCGCATGCTCTCGGCGTACGGCTCTACGCTGATCCGCGAGAAGCGCAAGCAGCCGGCCGACGACCTGCTCTCGGTGGTGATCCAGGCGCGCATGCCGCAGGAGGATCCGCCCGCGCTGGGCGACGACGAGCTGATGTTCTTCTTCTCGTTGCTCTTCACCGCCGGCAGCGAGACGACGCGCAAGGCCATCGCGGGCGGCCTCCGGGCGCTCGTCGAGAACCCCGCCGAGCTGGCGCGCCTGCGCGCCGAGCCCGCGCTGCTCGACTCCGCGATCGAGGAGATCGTGCGCTGGACGACGCCCTCGGTCTACAAGCGCCGCACCGCCACCTGCGATCTCGAGCTCGGCGGCGAGAAGATCCGCGCGGGCGAGAAGGTGACGTTCTGGGAGATGTCGGCGAACCGCGACGAGCGCGTGTTCGCCGACGCCGTTCCGCTTCGACGTCGCGCGCGACCCGAACCCGCACCTGGGCTTCGGGCAGGGCGTCCACTACTGCCTCGGCGCCAACCTGGCGCGCCTCGAGATGCGCGTGATGTTCGAGGAGCTGTTCGCGCGCTACCGCCGTTTCGAGATCACCGGGCCCGCAGTGTTCACGCGCGAGAACCGCCTGCTCGGCCTCAAGCACCTGCCGGTGCGTCTCTCGGCCTGAGCCGGAGCCGCGGCTCACGCCTCCGGCGGATGCTCGAAGACGTGGCGCGAGCACCAGGCGAGCCCGCCCTCGAGGTAGAGACGCTCGACCAGCGGCTCGCCCACCGCCGGCCGCGCCAGCAGACGGATGCGGCGCTCGGTCAGCTCGAACGAGCAGCTCGCGACGTCGGGGGTGTCGCTGACGCGATCGAATGCGCGGCTCAGCGCCGCGGGCTCCGCGAAGCAGAGCACGTAGACCCGAAGCTCACTCTCCATCGGAACCTGAGCGTTGCAAGAAATAGACCGCACCGCGGGGGCGCACGGCCGCCCCGGGCGCCTCCCTGTGCAAACGCTGGGCAGCGCGTGCTCGGAGAAGCGTCAGCGTCCGGCGGGCGTGGCCCGGAAGCGCACCGGCATGCGGCGTGGGCCGTCGATGAACCACGAGTGCAGGCGATCGACCGGGCCGGCCAGCTCGAGGTCGAGGAAGCGATCGAGCACCGCCTCGAACAGGCAACGGATCTCGAGCCGCGCGAGGTTCGCGCCGAGGCAGTAGTGCGCGCCGCCGCCGCCGAAGGCGAGATGCGGGTTCGGCGCCCGCCGCACGTCGAAGCGATCGGGCGCCTCGAACACCTCTTCGTCGCGGTTCGCCGCGGGGTAGAACATCACGACCTTCTCGCCCTCGCGGATCTTCTGGCCGCGGAGCTCGACGTCGCGCGTGAGTGTGCGCCGGAACTGCACCACGGGCGGCACGAAGCGGAGCATTTCCTCGATGGCCAGGGGCAGCAGGGCGCGATCGGCGCGCACCGCCGCGAGCTGCTCGGGATGAGCGAGCAACGCCAGCATCCCGCTCGCGACGAGGTTCCGCGTGGTGTCGCCGCCGGCGTTGATGAGGAGCAGGAAGAACAGGTCGAACTCGAGGTCGGAGAGGCGCTCGCCGCCGATCTCCGCCTCGAGCAGCACGCTCGCGATGTCGCCTTTCGGCTGCGCGCGCTTCGCGGCCCGCACGCCGGCCGCGTAGGCGAGCATCTCCACGACCGCGGCCTGCGTGTCGGCGGGCGCCTCGGTCTGGTGCATGCGCTCGGTGAGCTCGTACAGGCGCCGCCCATCCGCCGGCGGGATGCCCATCAGCTCCGCGATCAGCAGCGAGGGCAGCTCGCCCGACACGTCGGTGACGAAGTCGCACGCGCCGCGCGGCGCCACCGCGTCCACGATCGACGCCGACAGCGCGCGGATGCGCGGCTCGAGGCGCGCCACCTGGCGTGGCGTGAAGCCGCGGTTCACGAGCCCGCGCAGGCGCGTGTGCTCGGGCGGGTCCATGCCGAGCAGCATCAGCCGGCTCTGCACGACGGCCAGCGGATCCATGTCCTGCGTCATGTAGCCGGCGCGCGCCGAGGAGAAGGTCGCCGAGTCGCGCGAGGCCGCGAGCACATCGGCATGCTTCGTGAGCGCCCAGAAGCCGGGGCCGTGCGGCTCGGGGTGCCAGCACACCGGCGCCTCGGCGCGGAGGCGCGCGAACAGCGCGTGGGGCGGACCGTTCTTGTACGTGGCCGCATCGACCAGGTTGGCTTCCAGCTTCACGGCAGGCTCCCGAGCGCGAGGGGGTGGGATGTCCGGTAGTGCGCGGCGAGGAGATCGTCGCCGAAGTCGTTGCGAACGTCGTGCCAGACAGCGTGCACGTGGTCGCCGTCGGTGGTGTTGTCCATCTCGATCAGCGTGCGCGGGCCGGACAGGCGCCAGTAGAAGGCGCCCGGCGGCTCGGGCGCCTCGGCCCACGCGAAGCGCAGCGCGTCGCGTCCGGCGGCGTCGATCTCGGCGCGGCGGGCCGCGGCGATCTCGGGAGCGAACAGATCCACGAACTCGTCGATCAGCCGGTCGAACTGCGCCTGCGCGTCGGGCGGCGCCTCGCCGCGCGTGACACCGACCCCCGCACCGAGCGCGACCCGCCGCAGCTGCCCGAGCATCAGGCCGCGGTCCTCCTCGTAGGGCAGCGTGGCGCGCGCACGCAGCGGCTCGGGCAACGCCGCCAGCAGCGCGCGTGCGGTCGCCTCCTCCTCGCCGAGCACGGCGACGCCGGCGTCGGGCTGGCCGGCGGGCACCACGCGCGGCTCGGCGCCGAGGAAGAGCGGCGTGGCCGCGGGCGCGGCGCCCGGCTTCACCGTCACGTTCAGCGAGAGGTGATGTCCCTCGTAGCGGTAGCCCCAGGGCGTGTCGCCGCCCGGCGCGCCGAACAGCGCCACGAAGTAGCGGCCGGGGTCGCGCAGGCGCTCGATCACGAAGCCGGGCACGTAGCGCGCGGCGTCCTTCTTCGCGACGGCGAGCTCGTTGCGCCGGATCTGACGCGTCTTCTCGAGCCCGCGCGGGCTCAGGGAGATGGCGAGCAGCTGCTCGGTCAGCGAGGCCGCCCCCTCCGGCAGCGCGCCGTGGCGCGCGCCGTCGAGCAGCAGCGGCGCGAAGCGGATGTCCTCCCGCTCGTCGTCGTCGAACGGGTAGAGCGCGTCGGCGCGCGCGTCCTCCGGCAGGGCATCGCGGAGCTGCGCGGCGGTGGAGGCGAGCCGCGCGTCGAGGTCCGCGCCGCTCGCGCTCATCGCGAGCACCACGCTCGCGTTGGCGAGCAGCAGGATCGGAACGAGCAGGCCCCTCTGCATGGCGCGCGAGTCTAAGGCAGCGCGTACGCGATCACCCAGTCGCCCGGCGTGGTGCCGAGGGTGGCGTGGCCGCCGGCGGCGATCACCACGTACTGCGGGCCGTCGGTCCGTACGCGGTAGGTCATCGGGTTCGCCTGGCCGCCGGCCGGCAGCGCGTCTCGCCACAGCTCGTCGCCGCTCTCGACGTCGTAGGCGCGGAAGTAACCGTCCATGGCCGCGCCGATGAAGACGAGGCCGCCGGCCGTGACGAGCGGCCCGCCCATGCTGGGCACGCCCCAGTCGAACCAGAACGGCCAGGGCGCGAGGCCGCGCGTGCTCCCGAACGGCACACGCCACGCCACCTCACCGCTCGCGAGGTCGATCGCGATCAGCTCGCTCCACGGCGGCCGCGTGCAGGGGATCCCCCAGGACGAGACGAACACGCTCTGCAGCAGCGCGTAGGGTGCGCCCTGCTGCGGGAAGAGGATCTCGTACGGCGGGTTCGCCGGCGTGCTCGGGCACGTCCGCGCGGGGCACCAGACGCTGCACCATCGCGGCCTGGGTGTGGTTGACCACGAGGAGACCCCGGCCCGGATCCCACGCCGCGCTTCCCCAGTTGACGCCGCCCGCTACGCCCGGGAATTGAAGCGATCCTCGAAGGCTCGGCGGCGTGAAGACGCCGTCGTTGCGGAGGGCCGCGAGCCGCTCGCGGCAGTCTTTGCGGTCGATCGGCGTGAGCCCGAACACGTCCTCGGCGCGAACGCGCTCCGGGTGGAGCGGGGCCGGGTGTGTCGGGAAGGGCTGCGTCGGCGCGCTCTCTTCGCCGGGGACGTCACTCTGCGGGACGGCGCGCTCCTCGACCGGGAAGAGCGGCACGCCCGTCTCGCGATCGAGCAGGAAGACGTGGCCCATCTTCGTCGGCTGCGCGACGGCGGCGACGGGCCGGCCGGCGACGGGCACCTCGAGCAGGCTCGGCTGCGAGCCGACGTCGTAGTCCCAGAGATCGTGGTGAACGGTCTGGAAGTGCCAGACGACCTCGCCCGTCGAGCCGCGCAGCGCGACGACGGAGCTGCCGTAGGCGTCGACGGGTCCGCGGCCGCCGCGATAGAAGTCGTTGCTCGGATTTCCGGTCGGGACGAACAGCAGGTCGCGCTCGGGATCCGCCGAGAACACGCCCCACGCGTTCGGCGTGCCGCGGTGGAAGCGCGGGCCGTCGGGGCCGTCGGGCAGGGGCGGGGTGCCGGGCGGCGCCGGGTCGAAGGCCCACGCGAGCGCGCCGGTGCGCACGTCGTAGCCGCGCACGACGCCGCCCGGCGCGTCGGCGCGCTTGTTGTCGGAGACCATCGTGCCGACGGCGACGACGTCGCCGATCACCGTCGGCGCGGAGTAGACCTTCACCTCGCCCGTCGCGATGTCGCCGAGCCCGCGCGAGAGGTCCACCTCGCCGTTCGCGCCGAAGCCGGCGCAGCGCTCACCCGTGGCGGCGTCGAGCGCGATCAGGCGCAGGTCCATCGTGCCCAGCAGCACCCGCACGCGGCAGCTCGCGCCGGGCGCCGCGTGCGGGTCTTCGTGCAGCGCCACGCCGCGGCAGTTGAGGTGGCGCATGGCCGCGCGATCGATCCCTGGATCGAAGACCCAGCGCTCGGCGCCCGTCTCGGCGTCGAGCGCGAAGACGCGGTCGAACGGCGTGCAGAAGTAGAGGGCGCCGTCGTGGAGCACCGGCGTCGCCTGGAAGGAGGTGCGGAGCTCGTGCGTCGGGTCGAAGTCGCCGGTGCGGAAGCTCCACGCGATCTCGAGGTCGCTCACGTTCTCGCGCGTGATCTCGTCGAGGGGCGAGAAGCGCGTGCCGCCGGCGTCGCCGCCCCAGGCCGGCCAGCCCGCCACCGCGCCGCCGTGGGGATGCGACTCGCTGCAGGCGAAGAGCACGGCCGCGAGCAGCGCGGCCCCGAGGCGGCGCTTCATTCGCGGGCGAGGCTCCGCGCGGCGGGAGCGGGATCGAGACGCAGCACCCGCGGCTGCCCGCCTTCGATCTGCCAGGACGGCGCATTCGAGTTCGACGTCCAGACGCGGCCGGCGGCATCGAAGTCGATCTCCCGCGTGTACGTGACGCGAGTCGGCAGCGGGTACACCGTGAAGCGTTCCGAGGCCTGCTCGAAGCGGATGAGCGAGTCGCTGTTGGTGCCGCAAACCCAGACGTCCTGCGTCAGCGGGTTCACCGCGAGCGCGTAGGGCACCTCACCGAGCAGCGGGCGGGTCGGCAGCTCGAACGTGCGATAGCGCTTCGTCCGCGGATCGAACGCCGCGAGCAGGCCGGCCGAGAAGCTCGGCACCCAGAGCGTGCCGCTCCGGTCGAAGCGCAGGCGCCGCGGCGCCGGGAAGGGCGTCTCGAACAGCTCGACCGCCAACGTGTCGGGGTCGATGCGTCCGATGCGGTCCTCGTTCAGCTGGCTGAACCAGACGCCGCCGTCGGGGGCGACGTCGATGCCGTAGGGCACCGGCATGGTGAAGCCGTCGCTCTTGCCCGCGCTCTGGCTGCGCAGGTCCACCTGCTGGTCCAGCCACATCAGCGCCGGCATCAGCCGCAGTGCGATCTCCTGCGTGAGCGTGCGCGCCGGCAGCCGCACGTGGCGCTGCTGGCCCGTCCGCGGGTCGAACATCCCGACGTGGTTCGAAGCGGCCATCGTGTACCAGATGCGCCCCTTCGCATCGAAGCGCAGCGTGTGCGGATAGAAGCCCTCTGCCACGTCGTGGATCTCGAAGCGCGAGGTAGCGGGATCGAAGCGCGCCAGCTGGTTGCCGATCGCGAGCGTGATCCAGACGCTGCCGTCCGGCGCGACCTGGAGCGAATGCGGCCCCACCCGCGAGACGGCCGTCTGCGAGACCGGCCCGCGCGCCTCGCCGAAGATGCCGCCGAGCGGCCGGTCGCCTTGCGGTACCGCGAAGGCCTGGCGCGAGCCGTCGCGGGGATCGAGGCGGTGCAGCTGGTCCTGGCTGCCGTCCACGGAGTAGAGCCAGCCATCCGGATGCACGATCACGTCGTGCTGCATCGAGCCGCGCGAGCCGAGATCCCATTCCTCGACGAGCGCCGCGCGCACGGCGGGCGGGGGAGGGGGCGCGAAGGCCTCGGCGTCCTGCCAGCCCGCGGTGAGCCGCGGCACGGCCACCGCGGGGTCGTACGCGGCGACCAGCGTCGCGGCGAGCTGCTCGTGCAGCGCGTCGTCGAGACGCGCGCCGCGGCGCTCCATCGCGACGATCAGCTTCTGCCATTCCTCTGCGGGGCGCGGCCGGCGCGTCACCTCGCTGCCCTGCTGGTGGCAATAGGTGCACTCGCGCTTGAGGCGGTTGCGCTCCGCCTCGTCCGGGAAGCGCTCGACCGCGAGGCTCCACCAGTGATTCGCGGGCAGCTGCGCCGCGACGAGCGCCGGATCGGTGAGCCGCTCGGCCACGAGCGCGAGCTCGGCGCCGGGCGCCACGTTCGTCGCCTCCGCGTCGCGCCAGCCGATACGGCGCGCACGCACCGTGAAGGGCCCGGCGTCGGCCAGCTCCGGCGTCGCGAAGCGGCCCGCCGCGTCGCTCCAGACCGAGACGCGATGCGCGGGCTCGCCGCTCTGCACCGTCACCTGCGCGCCCACCAGCGGCGCGCCCGCGCCGTCGTGCACGCTGCCTGCGATGCGCGCCGCCGCCGCGGCGTCCGCGCGAGCGAGGGCAAGGACGAGCACGCACGCAAGCCTGAGAGTCGTCGAAAGCATGGCGCCGGCGGGCATCCTACCGCGTTGAGCGTGCGCCGCTGCGCTGGCTAAGCTCCGCGCCGATCCGGGGGGTGAGGATGGAGCGTGCGGTGCGCGCCGCGGGCGACCGCTGGCACGTCTCGCGGCGGCGCATGCTGGAGCGCCTGGCGCGAGCCGGGATCCGGGACCCCCGCGTGCTCGAAGCGCTGGCTTCGATTCCGCGTCACACGCTCGTGCCGGAAGCGCTCGGCCATCGCGCCTACGACGAGGCGCCGCTGCCGATCGGCGCGGGCCAGACCATCTCGGCGCCCGGCACGGTGGCCGCGATGAGCGTGGCGCTCGAGCTCACGGGCGGCGAGAAGGTGCTCGAGATCGGCACCGGCTCGGCCTATCAGGCGGCCGTGCTCTCGCGCCTCGCGGCGCGCGTGATCTCGATCGAGCGCGTGCCGGCGCTCGCGAGCCGGGCGCGCCGTGCGCTCGATCAGCTCGGCGTCTCGAACGTGGTGGTGCACCTCGGCGACGGCACGCGCGGCTGGCTCCCGGAAGCGCCGTTCGACGCGATCGTGGTGACGGCCGGAGGCCCCGAGATCCCCGAGCCGCTGCTGGCGCAGCTCGCACTCGGCGGCCGCTTGATCGGCCCGTTCGGCCCGCGCGGGCAGCAGCAGCTGATGCGCGTCCGGCGAGACGCGGACGGCCTCGTGCTCGCGCCCGAGGTGCTCGGAGACGCGCGCTTCGTCGACCTGGTGGGCGAGCACGGATGGGGCGGCTGAGCCGGGCCGCGGCGCTCGGCCTCGTGCTCGCGGTCGCCGCGTGCGCGAGCCGTCCCGCGAGCACAGTCCACGTGGTGCAACGCGGCGAGAACCTCTACCGCATCGCGCTCCACTACGGCGTCTCGGTCGAAGCGATCGCGGAGGCGAACGGCATCTCGGACGAGAGCCAGCTCGAGGTCGGGACGCGGCTCACGATCCCGCACCCGGAGCGGGGCACGTCCGAGCAGCCGCTCGTGCCGCCGGAGCGGCTCCGCGCCTTCGCGCAGAACGACGCCTTCGAGGACGGCGGGCTCCGCTTCGCGTGGCCGCTGCACGGCGTGCTCACCTCGGCCTACGGCTGGCGTCGGAGCCGCATGCACGAGGGCATCGACATCGCCGCGCGCACCGGCACGCAGGTGCACGCGGCCGAGGAGGGCCACGTGATCTACGCCAGCCGGCTCGGCGGCTACGGCAACGTTGTGGTGGTGCGCCATGGCAAGCTCTACGAGACGGTGTACGCGCACAACCGCCGCTTTCGCGTGGCGAAGGGCGCACGCGTGCGCAAGGGCGACGTGATCGCGGAGGTCGGCTCCACCGGGAACGCGACGGCGCCCCACCTGCACTTCGAGATCCGCCGGAACGACGATCCGCGCGACCCGCTACTGTTCCTGCCCTGAGCCGCCCGGCGCGAGGAGAAGACATGGACGCAGAGGCGCTCGCTCGAAAAGTCCGCGCCATTCCCGACTTCCCG
Source organism: uncultured delta proteobacterium (assembly GCA_963716895.1). Taxonomy (GTDB): domain Bacteria; phylum Myxococcota_A; class UBA9160; order UBA9160; family UBA6930; genus JBFIYM01. The sequence goes on along the minus strand of CAVQUJ010000004.1, from coordinate 114,156 downwards.
AAGCCCGGCATCCTGTTCCGCGACGTGACGCCGCTGCTGCTCGACCCGCCGGCGTTTCGCGCTGCGTCCGAGTTGATGGCCGCTCCCTTCCGAGGCCTCGGGGTCGAGCGCGTGCTCGCCATCGAGTCGCGCGGCTTCCTGTTCGGCGCACCGATCGCGCTCGCGCTCGGCGTCGGCCTCGGCCTCGTGCGCAAGCAGGGCAAGCTGCCCTTCGACACGCTCCAGGCGCGCTACGAGCTCGAGTACGGCGTCGACACCGTCGAGATGCACGTCGACGCCGTCGGCCGCGGCGAGCGCGTGCTGATCGTCGACGACCTGATCGCGACCGGCGGCACCGCGGCCGCTGCCGTCCATCTGGCGCGGCAGGCGAGCGCCGAGGTGGTCGGCTGCACCTTCCTGATCGAGCTCGAGGCGCTCGGCGGCTGCGCTCGCGTCGATTCGCGCTGCCACGCCGTGCTGAAGTTCTAGTCGGCGTCGGCTCGGCGTCTCCGGTAGGTTCGGGCCCCCGCCCCCGTAGCTCAGATGGACAGAGCAGAGGTTTCCTAAACCTTTGGTCGCAGGTTCGACTCCTGCCGGGGGCGCCAGCCTCTAGCGCTCACGCGATCGGCGCGGCGCCTAGCCGGCGTCTGCGCCCCCGGAGCCAGCACAGCGTCGTCACGACCAGACCGAGCTCCGGCCCGAGCCCGCAGGCGTAGGGGGGCGAGAGGAGCGCGTGGAAGCTCGCGGTGTACGACTGGCTCGTCCCCGGCGTGATCGCGATCGAGCGCGTCTGCGCCCCGCCGTCCGACCAGCCCGTGAAGCCCCACGTGGTCCCGCCGCTCGTCTGCTGCGGCGCCGAGATCGTGTGCTGGAAGCCGATCAGCGAATCGAGCACGAACGGCGTCTGCTTCCGGATCCCGTCGATGTCGACGCCGAGGCTCGGGGGCTGCGTCTGGAAGGTCACATTGCGCTTGTCCGGGAAGACGGTGACGGAAGTGGAGTCGCTGAGCCCGCTCGCGTCCGTCGCGGTGAGCGTGATCTCGTAGCGGGTGTTGCCCTCGAAGCTGTGGCCTGTCGTCGGGATCGAGAGCGTGCCCGTCCCGCTGCCGTTCACGTTGCCGCCGGGATGGACGTGGTCCTCGTGCAGGAACAGGATCGTCCACGAGAGCCCGCTCGGGGGCAGCGAGCCGGTGCCGGGGTCGAAGCCCGAGCCGGAGAACGTGATGACGTCGCCGGCGCGGAAGCTGCTGCCGTCCTGCGGGGTCGTGATCGACGCCACCGGCGGCGCACCCACGCTGATGTCGAGCCCGTTCGACAGCGTCGGGCTGTTGCCGTCGGAGACGGTGAGCCGAGCGAGGTAGGAGCCCTCGCTCGCGTAGGTGTGCGCGACGCCGGCCAGATTCGACGTGGCGCCGTCGCCGAAGCTCCACAGGTACGTGAGCGGCACGCCTTCGGGGTCGAACGAGCCCGCGCTCGAGAAGTTCACCTGGAGCGGCGCCGCGCCGCTGGTCGGCGTCGCCGAGGCGACGCACACGGGCGGCTGGTTCCCGCTCGTCCAGCGGATCCGCCGGATCGCGGCGGTGTGCGTTTCGTCGTGATTCGTGAAGCCGATGTCGACGAAGTACAGCGCGCCGTCGGGCCCGACCAGGAGCTTCACGATGTCACCCACCGACGGATCGTCGAGGCTGCCGTTCGACGGCCAGAAGCTCTGCTGCGAGGCGACGGTGCCGTCGGAGTTCAGCAGCAGACGGCGGATGAAGTTCTGCGTGAAGTCTCCGTAGAAGTAGCTGCCGACGTACTCGGGCGGGAACTGGCTGCCGCGGTACACGAGGCCGCCGATCACCGCGGCGTCGTGGCTCGCGTGGACGTACTGGTAGACGGGGTTCGTCATGCCCGCGACGCCGCAGCTTCCCTCGCAGAGCGGCCAGCCGTAGTTCGCCCCGCGCGTGACGAGGTTGATCTCCTCGATCGACGAGGTGGTGCTGTTCTCGCCGACGTCGCCGAGGTACATCCGGCCCGTGACCGGATCGATGGACATGCGGAACGGGTTGCGGAATCCGAGCGCCCAGATCTCGTCCTTGTTGGGCCCCGCTCCGTCGTAGAAGGGATTGTCCGTCGGGATCGATCCATCCAGATTGAGGCGGAGGATCTTGCCGCCGTAATGGTCGAGTCGCTGGGGCTGGAAGGTGGAGGTCAGGTCTCCGATGCTGAGGTAGAGCTTGCCGTCGCTCCCGAGCGCGATGGATCCGCCCTGGTGGTCGGTCCCGGCCCACCAGAAATCCTCCCAGAGGATCATCTCCGTCGTGGGATCGGTCGTGTTGCCGGAGGCCGTGAATCGCGACAGTCGATTGCGATTGTCGAATCCCCCGTGGGTCTTCGTGTAGTAGACGTAGTAGTGGCCGTTCTGGGCGAAGTTCGGGTCCGGGAGGACGTCGAGGAGCCCTTGCTCGGCTCGCAGACCGGGGTTGTCGATCTGCAGGAACGGCACGGGATCCGGCGCGCTGCTGCCCGGCTGGACCACCCAGATCGTGTTCGTCAGCTCGCCCACCAGCAGCCGCCCGTCGGGCAGGAACGCGATCGTGGTGGCCGCCGAGATGCCCGGAACCACGAGCTCGTTCACGAAGTTCTGGGCGGCAGCCGGCGAGACGAAGGCCAATGAGACGATGAGGGCGCGCAGAGTCGATGAAGCGCGACGTGTCTCGAGCATGTTCGAGTCACTCCCTCCGTGTCACGCGACGCGCCGCGGAGCCGCCTAGCATAGTCGAGTGCGGACTTTGCGCGAGCGGGCAGCTCCGGGCCGATGCCCCTGCCGTCGGTGGGTGACACCGTCACGGGACGGACGGCCTGGTGCTTCAGGCTCTGCATCTCGCTCGCCGCGAGGGTGCGGTCGAAGACGCACACCTCGTCGACGTCTTCCTAGACCTTTGGTCGCAAGTTCGACTCCTGCCGGGAGCACCCGCCGATGACGCGCCTGCTCGCGCCGCCCCTTCCGCCCGGCTGCCCGTGGAGCGGATTCACGCCGCCCAATCTCGACTGGTGCGAGGAAGAGCTGTGCGCCTGGATCGTGAATCCCGCCGACACCTGGTCGAACCTGCTCTACATCGTGCTCGGCGTCTGGATGTGGCGCGCCGCGCGGAGCCAGGGCCGGCACGACCTCGCGCTGTTCGGCCCCGCCAGCATCGCGGTCGGCGTCTTCTCGTTCGCGTACCACGCCTCCTACACGTGGGCGCTCCAGTTCCTCGACTTCGTCGGGATGTTCCTCTTCTGCTTCACGGTGCTCGCGCGGAACGCGAGCCGGCTCGGCTGGATCGAGCCGCGCCGCGAGGCGCGCTTCTTCGCGCTGGGCGTGCTCGGCGCGAGCGCGCTCGTGCCCGTGCTGTTCGAGCTCGGCGTGCCGATCCAGCTCACGGTGGCGGCCTGCATCGCGGTGGCCCTCGGCCAGGAGGCGGTGCTCAGGCGCCGCGTGCCGGGCATGGTCTTCGCCCGCAGCTACTTCGTGGGCCTCGCGCTGCTGGGCGCCGCCGCGCTCTCTTCGGCGCTCGACGTTACGCGCGTCGTCTGCGACCCCCGGAACCACTGGCTCCAGGGCCACGCCGTCTGGCACGTCCTCACCGCGCTCGCGCTCCTCGCGTTCTTCCAGTTCTACGCAGCGCTGCCCGCGCGGCGCTGAGCCCGCGGGGGTCTTCTCAAGTCCGCGCGCCCGAGCGCCGATTCCGTCTGCCAGTGCGGGGCTTCGGAGTTCGTCCCTGCACCGGGGATGCGCATGGACGAGGCCACCACGCGGCAACGCTGGCTGCTCGCGGCCGGTCTCGTCCTCGCGCTCGTTCCGAGCCGCCTCGCGGACCTTTCGCCGGGGCTCCCTCGCGCAGCGCGTGCCGCCGCACCGGCGCCAGCGGTCGACCCGATGCAGCTCGCCCTGGTCGAGCCGGATCTCGTGGGCTCCGCGCTGCGGCTCGAGGTGGGGCCGAGCTTCGAGCACCGCGAGGCGCTGCCGGAGCCGAGCCTCCGGGCGCCGCTGCTGGAGCCCTCGCTGCCCGTGCCGCTCGTCGCGGCGCACGTGGCGGAGCCGCACGCGGGGCTGCTCCTCGGGCTCAGCCTCGCCAGCGTGGCGAGCGCTTCTCGAGGAAGGCGTCGATTCCCTCGATGGCATCGGCCTCGCTGAGATTCGCGGCCATCACGGCGCCGGCGTCGAGGTAGGCGTCGGCCGTGGGCCGGCCGAGCTGGCGGTAGAAGAGGGCCTTGCCCGCGCGCACCGCCTCGCGCGGCTTCGCCGCGAGGGAGCGCGCCAGCGCGGCCACCGTCTCGTCGAGCGCCTCGGGCGCGACCACCCGATTGACGAGACCGAGCTCGCAGGCGCGCTCGGCGCTCAGGAACTCGCCCGTGAAGAGCAGCTCGAAGGCGCTCTTGCGCGACAGGTTCCGCGTCACCGCCACGGCGGGCGTGGCGCAGAAGAGGCCGAGGTTGATGCCCGAGGTGGCGAAGCGCGCCGCGCTCGACGCCACGGCGAGGTCGCAGCTCGCGACCAGCTGGCAGCCCGCCGCGGTGGCCACGCCGTGCACGCGCGCGATGACCGGCTGCGGCAGCTGCGGCAGCGCCTGCATCATCGCGGCGCAGCGCGCGAACAGCTCGCGGTGCCAGTCCGTGTCGGGCCGCGCGCGCATCTCGCGCAGATCGTGGCCCGCGCAGAAGGCGCGCCCTGCGCCGGCCAGCACCACGACCCGCACGCTCGGATCCTTCGCGACGCCTTCGAGCGCTTCGGCGAGCTCGCCGATCAACGCCTCGGACAGCGAGTTGAACTGATCGGGGCGATCGAGCGTGAGCGTGGTGACGCCGCCGTCGTCCTGGCGGCGGAGCTGGGAGGAAGGCATCGGGCACCTCCTGGGCAGCGGGAGCCCGGGCGCGAGGGTACACACTCGCCCACGGAGGCGAGAAGCAATGGAGGGCCGGCTCTGGCCGTATCTCGCCCCGTACGGCGCGCTGCTGCTGTTGGCCGAGCTCGGGCGCTGGCTGCCGGGCCTCGAGGCACCGCTGCTCGCGGGCCGCGTGATCCTTCCCGCCGCGCTGCTGCTCCTCGCCTGGCGGAGTGGCGCCTACCCGGAGCTGCGCGGCACGCGCGGCGCCGCGGGCGCCGCGGATGTCGCGGTCGGTCTCGCGCTCGCGGCGCTCTGGCTCGCCCCGTACCTGCTGTGGCCGGCGCTGCCGCGCGGCGCGCGCTTCGACCTCGACGTGCTCGGCGAGGGCGGGCGCCCACTCTGGATCGGGCTGCGCCTCACCGGCTTCGTGCTCGTCTCGCCGCTCGTCGAGGAGCTCTTCGTGCGGAGCTTCCTGCATCGTGCCGCGGAAGCCTGGCCCGACTGGCGCGACTTCTTCCGCCGTCCCATCGCGCGTGCGCAGCCGCTGGCGTTCGCCGTGACGGTCGTGTGGTTCACGCTCAGCCACGTGCCGTGGGAATGGTGGGTGGCCGCGCCGACCGGAGCGCTGTTCAACCTCTGGCTCTACCGGCGCCGGCGGCTCGTGTGCGTGTGGCTCGCGCATGCGGTCACGAACGGCGCGATCGCCGCGCTCGTCCTCCTCGGGCCGTGGGACCTGCGGGCCTTCCTCTAGCCGTCAGGGCGCGGCGCTGCGGTGGCCGCGGCGCACGCGTTTCGTCAGCTCGGTGAAGTCCTCGACGGCCTTGTGGGCGGCCATCGGGTTCGGGTCGTCGCAGGCCTCGCGGATCTGCCGCGCGACGTCCGAGAGCAGCTCGTAGCCGAGCTCGCGGGTGCGACCCTCCAGGGCGGCCGCGAGCTGTCGCAGCGCCGCGAGCTGCCCGCTGGCCTCGGCATCCTGGAGCGCATCGACCGTCTCGCCGAGGCCCACCACGAAGGCGTCGATCTGGAGCTCGACCTCGGGATCGTCCTCGCGGCTCGACCGCAGCGCGGGTTCGGGGCGCTCGTAGACCGCCATGCCCGGGATATCGGCAAGGTCGGGGCCGAGCTGAATCTCAGCGTGGCGGAAGCTCGACGAGATCGAAGGCGAGGCGCCGCGCTCCCTCTGCGTCCAGCTCGAGCTGGAGCTGGCGCTCGGCGCCGAAGACGGCGAGGCGGCGCGCTGCGTCGCTGCCGGGAGGAACGCCCTGCACACGCGCGGTGCCACCCGCGTAGTCGAAGCTCTGGAGGGACGCCGCCGGTTCGCCGGCGGGCCCGATGCGCAGCCGCCCGGCCCGGATCCGGAAGCTGAACCCGCCGTCGTGGCGCAGCGCGTTGCGGAAATCCACCTCACCCGTGTCGGGCTGGTTGCGGCCCTCGAACACGAGGTCGAGCGCGCCGATCACGTTGGGTTCGTCCTGGTTCGAGACTCCGCCGCACGTCGTGCCGGCCGGCGCCTCGAGATCCTGGAAGGTGACGCGAACCGAGGGCAGCGCGTTGCGCGGCGCAGGGTGGATGCGCACGCGGCGGAGCGCCTGGCGCGGGCTGCCGTCGAGCACGCACACGAGGGGCGCGCGGAAGTCGCCCTGCGGCCAGACCAGCACGCGGTCGCGCAGGCCCTGGGCCGAGCCGGCTCGCGGCAGGCCTGCGGCGAACAGCACGAGAGCGAGGAGGCAGACGCGGCGACCGCTCACGGCTCCACCACCTGCGGCCGCCCGGGCCGGCTGGGCGCTCCCGCGGAGGCGGGGCGCGCCCAATCGCTCGAGGGCGGGCTCTCCGCGCCGTGCGCGTCGTAGGCGGAGACGGCGAGATGCGTGGGCCCCGCGTCCGCGACGTCGATGCGGGCACTGAAGACGCCGGCGGCGTCGGCGGTGGGGCGCCCGACGTCCACGGTCTTCGTGTACTGGCCCGCCGCCGGCCCGGTGTGCACCCGGAAGCCGGCCACGCGCTCCGGCGCGGGGTAGCGCCAGCGCAGCGTGATCGTCTCGGCGCGCGCGGCCGCGGCGGCGAGCGAGAGAACGGCGGCGGCGGCCAATCCGGCCCGGCAATCTCGCATCGCGTCCGAGGCGCGCATGTCGCCCTCTCTTCTGCGGAGGGCGTAGGCTAACGGATCGTGCGGCGCTGTTGCGCGTCAGCGACGAGGGATGTCGCGCGAGAAGTGGAAGAGCGTGCGGCCTACCTGCACTTCGTCGCCGTCCGCGAGCGTGACCGAGCGCACGCGCTTGCCATTGACCTGGGTGCCGTTGGTGGACTGCAGATCCTCGAGGCAATAGCTGTCGCTGTCGGGGTCGTAGAGGATGATCGCGTGCTCGCGGCTGATGCCTTCGTCGAGCAGCGTGATGTCCGTGGTCGGGTTGCGTCCGATCAGGGTCTCGGCCGCGGTCAGGTCGAAAGCCATGCCCTCGAAGCCGCCGTTCTTGATCACGAGGCGGGCGGGGTGGCGCAGCTCGGACATGCCCCTTCGGATCGGAGCGGCGTTCCGATGGCTTGAGCGGGCGGGTCGGGCGCCCTAGAGGCGGCGGTGCCGCAGCGCCGGCAGGCTGGCGCGGACGCGGTCCTGCTGGGCCAGGTCGCAATCGGCCAGCACCACGCCCGGCCGATCGGGGGCCACGGCGAGCAGCACGCCCCAGGGATCCGCGATCAGGGCGCGCCCGTGGCTCGCGCGGTCGGCCGAGTGCTGTCCCCACTGCGCCGGCGCGATCACGAAGCACTGGTTCTCGATCGCGCGCGCGCGCAGCAGGACCTCCCAGTGGTCGCGCCCGGTCTCCCGCGCGAACGCGCTCGGCACCAGCAGGAAGCGCGCACCCCGCGCGCTCTGCGCGCGGAACAGCTCGGGGAAGCGGAGGTCGTAGCAGACCGAGAGACCCACCGGCCCGAAGGGCGTGTCCGCCACCACCACCTCGCTGCCGGGAGCCACCGCGGCCGACTCGCGGTAGGTGTTGCCTCCCTGCGCGCTCAGGTCCACGTCGAACAGGTGGATCTTGCGATAGACGGCGGCGAGCGAGCCGTCGGGCGCGAGCAGCACGCTCGTGTTGTGGACGCGCTCGTCGCGCGGCACCGCTTCCGCGAAGCTGCCGCCCAGCAGCCAGAGCCGGTGCGCACGCGCCCACTCGCGGAGGGCGCTGACGATCGGCCCGTCGAGCGGCTGCGCGCACGGAATCGGAGCGCCCTCGCGACGCAGGAACGCGAAGTTCTCGGGCAGCGCGACGAGCTCCGCGCCGCCGCGCGCCGCCTCGGCCACGAGGGCTTCCGCCGCCCGCAGGTTGCCCGCCAGATCGTCGGTCGAGCACATCTGCACGGCGGCGGCGCGCACGGCCGCAGCATACCGGAGCACGGCTGTCGTCACTCCGTTCGCCCTCGCTCACTGCGCGCGCCGCGAAGCGCGCCGCCTGCGCTAGGAGCGGAAGGAGGACGGGTCCACGCCGGTGCGCCGGATCACGTCGTAGAAGTCCTTGCGGTCCTTGCGCGCGAGACGCGCGGCGCGGCTGATGTTGCCGTTGCAGCGCCGGAGCAGGCCCACCACGTAGCGCGTCTCGAAGGCGCGCTTCGCCTCCTTGAAGGAGGGCACGTCGTCGCGGGCGAGCAGCAACGCCTCGGCGCTGACCGGCGCCTCGCCGCAGAGGCGCAGCGCCTCGCGGATGCGGCCGCGCAGCTCGCGCGTGTCGCCCGGCCAGCGCTCCGTCTCGAGGAACGCGCGCGCGTCCGCGCTGAAGCCCGCCGAGCGGATGCCGGCCTCCTCGGCGAACGAGGCGAGGTAGTGCGCCGCGAGGGGCAACACGTCTTCCGTACGCTCCGCGAGCGCAGCGATGCGGATCTCGTGATGCGGCAGATCGCCGAGCTCGGGCACGCCGCTCCGGCTGGTCGTGGCCACCACGCGCGCCGTGATCGGACGCGTGCCGCTGTCGCCCTCGCGCCGGAAGGCGCCCGTAGCGACCGCCCGCAGCAGCCCGGCGCGCAGGTCGGCGCGGAGCTGATCGACGTCCTCGAGCAGCAGCGTGCCCGCAGCCGCGCGATCGAGCGCGCCCGTGTAGGCGCCGGGGATCGCGGGGTAGACGCTCGCGGCGCAGCCGAACAGCTCGCGGCCCTGGAGGGCCTCGGGCACCGCGCTGCACGCCACGATCTCGAGCGGCCGTCCCGAGCGCGGGCCCCACTCGTGGACGGCGCGCGCCACGAGCCCGTGGTCGGCACCGGGCGGCCCGACGATCCACACCACGAGATCCGTCCGCGCGGCCGCGGCGGCCTGCGCGATCAAGCGCCGGGTGGCGTCGCTCGGCCCGACGAGTCGGTCTTCGCGCCGCCGCCCGGCGGCCCGCGAAGCATTCACCGGCTCGACGGCTGCGAGAGCGCCGCCGGCCGCAGCCGTGGCTCCCGAAAGGCCGGGACTACGGGTCGTGCTCGGCATGGCCACATCCCCCCGAATGGTCACGAGGCGGCAAACTATTGGAAATCCGGTGTCTTTGTCAATGGACTTGCGAGTGGACGCCGGGTTGACCCCACGGCGGGTTCCATGGTACGCCCTGCGCGCGGGGGGAAAAGCGACCCATGGCTGGGCCTCGAATCGAGCGGCTGCCCGACGCGCTGGTCGACCAGATCGCGGCCGGCGAGGTCGTCGAGCGGCCGGCGTCCGTGGTGAAGGAGCTCGTCGAGAACGCGATCGACGCGGCCGCGTCGCGCATCCGGGTGGAGGTGCGCGAGGGCGGGAGCCGCTCGGTCTCGGTCAGCGACGACGGCTTCGGGATGACGCCGGAGGAGGCGCGCCTCGCGCTCGAGCGTCACGCGACGAGCAAGCTGCGGAGCAGCGCAGACCTCGTGGACATCCGGAGCTTCGGCTTCCGCGGCGAAGCGCTGCCGGCGATCGCCTCCGTCTCGCGCCTGCGCCTCGTGACCCGCGCGCGCGGCTCGGAAGAGGGCGCCGAGCTGCGCGTGGACGCCGGCCGCCTCGTCGACGCGCGCGCGGCGCCGACGCCGGAGGGCACGCGCGTCGAGGTGGACGAGCTGTTCGCGGCGGTGCCCGCGCGGCGCAAGTTCCTGAAGTCCGCCGTCACGGAGTGGGGCCACGTGAGCGAATGGCTCGGCAAGGCCGCGCTCGCGCTGCCCGCGGTGCACTTCGACGTGCGCCGCGACGAACGCGAGGCCATGCACTGGCCCGCGGTAGCGGACCCGCTCGAACGGATCGCCGCGGTGCTCGGCGAGCGCGAAGCCGCCGGCCTGGTGAGGAGCACGCGCGACGCCGGCGACCTCGCGCTCGAAGCCTTCGTGTCGCGGCCCGACCAGCACCGCGCGACCGGCAGCGGCATCCACCTGTTCGTGAACGCGCGCCCCGTCCGCGACCGCCTGCTGCGCCACGCGCTGCTCGAGGTGTACCGCGACCTGCTGCCGCGCGGACGCTTTCCCACCGCGTTGCTGTTCCTGCGCGTGGCGGGCGGCGGCGTGGACGTCAACGTGCATCCCGCGAAATGGGAGGTGCGCTTCGCCGATCCGCGTACGATCCACCGGCTCGTGACCGCGACCGTGGCGGACGCCGTGGCGCGCCGGGGCTGGCTCGCGGCCGCGCCGGCGCGCGACTTCTCGGCCGCGCCTGCCGAGCGCGTGGGCGACCGCACGCCCGCGGGCCCGGGCGACTGGCTCTTCGCAGCGCCGCCGCTCGCGGCCGATGCGGCGGAGCCCGCACTGCTCTCCGTCGCGCGGCCCTTCCGCTTCGGGGAGCTGCGTCTGCTCGGGCAGCTGCACGGCACGTACCTGCTGCTCGAGTCGAAGGAGGGCCTGCTGCTCGTGGATCAGCACGCCGCGCACGAGCGCGTGCTGTACGAGAGCCTGCGTGCGGCGTGGCACGGCTCGGGCGTGCCGCGCCAGGGCCTGCTCGTCGCGGAGACGCTCGAGCTCGAGCCCGCCTTCCAGGGCGCGCTGGTGGAGCACGCCGCGCTCGTCGAAGCGCTCGGCTACGAGGTCGAGCCGTTCGGCGCCGGCGCCGTCGTGGTGCGGGCGGTGCCTGCGCTGTTGGCGGAGCGCGATCCGCTCGGCGGCCTGCGCAGCCTGGCCGAGCAGCTGCGCGAGGGAGCGGGAGAGGGCGCGGCCTCGCGCGCCGCGAGCCGCTGGCTCGATGCGGCGGATCGCCTCTTCGCGAGCCTGGCGTGTCACTCCGCGCGGCGCGCGGGCGAGGTGCTGCCGCCGACGGAGCAGCGCGCGCTCGCCGACGCGCTCGACGCGATCCCGTGGGCGCCGACGTGCCCGCACGGGCGGCCGGTGGCAGTGCCGATCGCCGCCGCCGAGATCGCCCGCCGCTTCGGCCGGACGTAGGCCCGACGCGACGGCGGAGCCGCGGGGTAGCTACCGTCCCCGCCATGTCTCTGCCCCGCCTCGCGCCCGTCGTCGTGGTGACCGGTCCCACCGCGTCCGGGAAGAGCCACGCCGCGATCGAGCTGGCCGAGCGCTTCGGCGGCGAGATCGTGAACGCGGACTCGATGCAGGTGTACCGCCACCTCGACATCGGCACCGCGAAGCCCTCGGCTGCGGAGCGGGCGCGCGTTCCCCACCACCTCTTCGACGTGGTCGATCCCGACGTCCAGTACGACGCGGGCCGCTACGCGCGCGAGGCGGCGGACGCGATCGCCGCGATCCACGCGCGCGGGCACGCCGTCTTCGTGGTCGGCGGAAGCGGACTCTACATCCGAGCGTTGCTCGAGGGCCTCTCGGTGGGCGTGGGCCGTGACCCCGAGCTGCGCCGCGCATTGGAGACAGAGCACGAGCACGCCCGCGAGGAGGGAGACCCCGAGCGACTCCACCGCCGGCTCGCGGAGATCGACCCGACGACGGCGCGCGCGCTCCACCCGAACGACCGCGTGCGCCTGGTGCGCGCGCTCGAGCTGCACGCCGCGACCGGCGTCGCGCCCTCCGTGATCCAGCGCGGCGCGGCGCGCTGCGCGCGGCCGTGGCGCGTCCTTCAGCTCGCGCTCGATCCGGGCCGTGAGGCGCTCGGACTCCGCATCGACCGGCGCTGCGAGGCGATGCTCGGGGGCGGCCTGCTCCAGGAGGTGCGGAACCTGCGCGACCTCGGCTACGGGCCCGAGCTGCCCAGCATGCGGGCGATCGGCTACCGCCACATGCAGCCGGTGATCGACGGGCTCGAGACGCTCGTGGGAGTGCTCGAGCCGATGCAGCGCGACACACGCCGCTTCGCGCGGCGCCAACGGACCTGGCTGCGCGGCGTCGCCGGCGTCGAATGGCTACCGCCGGAGCCCCTCGAGGCGCTCGTGCTGCGGGTGAAGCGCTTCCTCGAAGGGGAGGAGGACTAGCCGCCGGTGGTGTAGGGGATGGCGAACTTCACCCGGTAGATGTCTTCGAACTGGTCGAAGTTGACCAGGGCCTCGTTGTCCTCGGCCGGATCGAAGAGCGGCTCCATCTCGGCGTCGGTGAACAGCAGCACCAGGCCGACCGGCAGCTCCATCACGCCCGTGATCGAGCGGATCAAGCCGCCGCCGAAATCGCACATCACGTTCCACGCGTAGCCCGGGACGGCGTAGGCCACGCGAACCGGCATGGTGTCCTCGACCGTCGTCAGGTTCGTGTAGACCGAGTGACCCGCGGTGATGGGAGAAAGCGCTGCGTCCAGGAGGCCTTGGGGCATGTTCTCGAAGGAGCGCTTCAGCACGTCGGTGGTGGCTCCAGCCGGGGCCGCTGCCAGCAGGGCGACGCCCGCCGCCAACATCGCCCTCTGCAGTGTTCGCGCGGTCCGGTCGAGCAGCATCATGCGCTTTCCCCTTCGATGGGCCCACGAGCGGCCGGATGACAAACGCCCAGGGCCGCCGGCCCCAGCGCGGCGCGGCCAGCCTAGGCGCGCGCGCGCGCGAATGTCAAGAAAACTCGGTGGCGCGCCGCGTTGCGCGTCTCGGTTGCGACGGGGGCCGGGGCCGGTAGGTTGCCGGGCCGGCCGCCTCCCGGCCGCGGAGGGGCCATGTCCAGCGCCGGCCCGCCCATCGTCGCGATCATCGGACGTCCGAACGTCGGCAAGTCCACGCTCTTCAACCGCTACGCGGGCTATCGGCGCGCGCTGGTGGACGACGTGCCGGGGATCACGCGCGATCGCATCGCCGAGGAGATCCAGGTGGGCACGCGCCGCGTGCTGATCGTGGACACGGCCGGCCTCGACCCCGAGCCCGATTCGCCCATCGACGCCGCGGTGCAGGGCCAGGCGCGCGCCGCGCTCGAGCTCGCCGACGCGATCCTGTTCGTGGTGGACGGCCGCGCCGGGGTGATGCCGCAGGAGCGCGAGCTGGCGCGCTGGCTCCAGCGCTCGAAAAAGCCGCTCGCGGTGTGCGTGAACAAGATCGACGCGCCGCAGCACGCGGCGCTGGTGGCCGAGTTCTACGCGCTCGGGCTGCCGCGCGTGCAGGGCGTGTCGGCCGAGCACGGCAGCGGCGCATGGGACCTGCTGGAGGAGCTCGTCGCCGCGCTCCCGCCGAGCACGGAAGCCGTCGCGCCGGCCGCCCCCGACGCGCCGCTCCGCATCGCGCTGGTGGGGCGCCCGAACGTGGGCAAGAGCTCGCTGCTGAATCGACTCGTCGGCGAGGATCGGGTCGTGGTGTCCGACGTGCCCGGCACCACGCGCGACGCCATCGACGTGACGCTCGCGGTGGGCGACGAGCGTTTCGTCTTCGTGGACACCGCGGGCATCCGCCGGCCCGGCCGGCGCGACCGGCTCGCGGAGCGCGGCAGCGCCTTGATGGCGGTCCGCGCGATCGAGCGCGCGAACGTGGTGCTCGTGGTCATCGACGGCAGCGAAGGCTTCCGCGACCAGGACATGCATCTGCTCGGTCTGGTCCGCGAGCGCGGCGCCGCGTGTGGGCTGCTCGTGAACAAGCAGGACCTGATCGGAGACGGCGCGCGCGCACTCGCCGATGAGCTGGAGCGGCGGCTGCGCGGCATGTCGGACATCCCGGTGCTCCACGTCTCGGCCCGCACGGGGAAGGGCGTCGGGCGCGTGCTCCCGCTCGCGAAGCGCCTGGCCACGGCCTCGAACCGCGAGATCCCGACGGCCGAGCTCAACCGCTGGCTCCAGGACGCGATCCGGAAGCACGAGCCCGCGATGGCGCAGCGCGGGCCGCGCCGCCGCCCGATGAAGTTCTTCTACGCCACGCAGACGGCCACGCACCCGCCCACCTTCGTGCTGTTCTGCACCGAGCCCGCGGCGGTCCAGCCGGCCTACCGGCGCTTCCTCGAGAACCGCTTGCGCGAGCGCTTCGACCTGGCCGGCGTGCCCGTGCGGCTGCGCCTGCGGAAGCGCACCCAGGCCGAGGCCTGACGCCCTCCGAGATCCGGCGCCGGCGACCCGCGACGGATAGAATGCGCGACCCGAAACAGCCGGGGGGAACGTGGCGAAGCCGGATTCCAGACAAGCGACCGAGACCCTCCACGACATCGAATCCGTCTTCGACCGCCTGGCGCGGTGGGCGTCCGAGAACCCCGCGCTCCTGCTCGCCGGCACCGCGGCCATCCTGCTGGGAGCCGCCTCGCTCGGCGGCTACAACGCCTGGCGTTCGCGGCACGAGGCCAAGGCCTCGGCCGAGGTGGCGGCGATCCAGGGTGCCTACCTGCGCGCGATGGGCGCGAAGCCCGGGCAGCTCGATGTCCCCGAACCGGCGAACGCCGAAGCCGCCGCCAAGACGCGCCGCGAGTACGCGACGCAGCTCCTCGAAGCCGCCGATCGGCTCTCGGGCACGCGTGCCGCGGTGAGCGCGCGGCTCGAGGCCGGCACGCTCGAAGCCGAGCTCGGCGATCGCGAGGCCGCGCTCGCCACGTGGCGCGCGGCCGCCGACGCCGCGCCGCGCGGATCCGCGCTCGAGGCCCTGGTGCGCACGCGGCTCGCAGCGGGCCTCGAGAACGCGGGGGACTCCGCGGGCGCAGCCGAGGCGTATCTCGCCGCGGGGCAGGTGGAGGACTACCCGGGACGCGTGCTCGCGCTCGGCGACGCCGCGCGTTGCTTCGCCGAGGCCGGCCAGACCGAGCGCGCGCTCGAGGTGTTCGGCGGATTGACGGACGCCGAGAAGTCGAAGCTGCCCGTCTACGTATCGGCGCGTCTCACCGAGCTCGGCCTGCGTGCGAAGGCGGGCGCCGCGGCCGCCGGCGCGACGAAGACCCCGTAGCCGCGGCCCTTGATTGACGTCCGATAAGAATGATTATGTCAAATCAAAACTCCGGGGCTCGCCGGCGCTCGCATCGCCCCGGACGCACAGACGAATCCCCTATCCAGGTGGGTGCGGCGCCACCGTCGCGCCCACCGAGCTGAATGGCTACAAGCTGGCCATTCGGGGAGTGCCTGCATGAGCCGAACCAAGAAGCCCACGAAGGCCGCGAAGACCGCCAAGAAGCCCGTGAAGAAAGCCCCCCCGAAGAGCGCGTCCGCCAAGGCGAAGCCCAAGCACGCCGCGAAGCCGCCCCCGAAGAAGGAGCCTGTGCCGAAGAAGGACGCGCCGCAGAAGAAAGAGCTGGTGGCGAAGCCGGCGCCCGCCAAGGCGGGAAAGCCGGCGCCGAAGGCGCGCAAGAAGTCGACCGCGGCCTCGAAGGCGATGCCCGCGAGCCGCGAGGCCAAGCCGGGCCTCGGCTACAAGTGGGTCTGCTTCTCCTGCAGCGCCAAGTTCTACGACCTCGGGAAGCCCGAGCCCGTCTGTCCGCGCTGCGGCGCCGATCAGCGCACCCGACCGGCCTCCGACGCCCCGCCGCCGCCTCCTCCGCCGCGCCGCGCGCCGCAGCCGCCGATGGCCCGCTATCTCGACGAGGAGGAAGCGCCGGCCGAAGAAGCGTTCGTCGACGAGGGCGAGGAAGAAGCCGCGGAGCTCGACATCGAGGCGATCGAGGAGACCGGCGCCTTCGTCGAGCCGGACTACGAGGACGAGTAGCCGCGCGCGCCTTCGGCCAGGAACGCAGCTCCGCCGCATCCGGGAGCGCGCTACGAGGACGAGTAGGCCCGCGCGCCTTCGGCCAGGAACGCGCGCAGCTCCGCCGCATCCGGGAGCGCGCCCTGCGCGCCGAGGCCCGTGCAGGCCCAGGCCGCCGCGCCGTTCGCCGCGCGGAGCAGTGCCACGGCGCCGAAGCCCTCGAGCAGCCCCCACGCGAACGCACCGTGGAACACGTCGCCCGCGCCCGTGGTGTCCAGCACTGCGACGCGGAAGGCGGGGCTCGCGAGCGGCTGGCCCTCCCACCAGGCGAGCGCGCCCTGTGCACCGAGCGTCACCACCGGGAGCCTGGCGCCGAGCGCCGCCAGCCGGGCGAGAGCGCCCTGCGGAGAGCCGTAGCAGCGCTCGGCGAAGCTCTGCGAGACGACCGGGAAGTCCACGAAGGCGAGCAGCTCCTCGGCGTCCGGCGCGGCGGCGTCGAGGTCGAGCACCACGGGCACGCCGCACGCCCGCGCCCGTCGCGCGAGCGGGAGCGCCACGGCGAAGTCGCTCCCGTCGAGGAGCAGCAGCCGTGCCTGGTCGAGCTCGAGCGCCGCGAGCGCGGCCCGCCCTGCGGCAAGGCGCGGGTCGCGGTAGCCGAACACGGCGCGCTCGCCGCTCCCCTGCTCCACCGCGATCACCGCCGCGCGCGTTCGCGCGTCCGGCACGACGCGCACGCGCGACAGCTCCACGCCCGCCGCGCGCAGCGGCGCGAGCACGCGCTCCGCGGCGGCGTCGCCGCCCACCACGCCGGCGTACTCCGCGCGGAGGCCGAGGCGCGCCGCCGCGAGCGTCGCGGTGGCCACCTGCCCGCCCGGCAGCTCGCGCCAGTCGGTGGCCGTCGCCTTGCCGCCCGGCGCCGGCAGCGCGTCGAGGCGCAGCCACGTGTCGAGCGAGCACTCGCCGACGCCGAGCACGTCGAAGCGCCGCTCGGGCGGCCGCGCGAGCACGGCGGCGCTCACCTCATGAGCCGTAGAGCGCGCGATACACGTACAGGCTCCGCAGCACGCGCTTCACGTAGCTGCGGGTCTGGTCGTAGGGGATCGACTCGACCCACTCGTCGTCTTCGCGCGTGGGCTCCGCGGCGAGCCAACGCGCGACCGCCTCGGGTCCGGCGTTGTAGCTGGCGATCGCCGCAGACAGCCGCCCCCCGAAGCGGCCCACGAGCTGCGACAGATAGAACGCGCCGAGCTCGAGGTTACGCTCGGGCTGGAACAGCTCGGCCGGGTCGAACGCCGCGGCGCCGAGGTCCGCCGCCAGCCGCTGCCCCGTCTGGGGCATGATCTGCGTGAGCCCGCGCGCGCCGACCACCGACAGCGCATCGGGCTGATAGCCGCTCTCCTCGCGCATGATCGCGTAGACGAGCGCCGGCTCGACGCCGTGCGCGCGCGCCGCACGCTCGACGTTCTCGTCGTAGGCGGTGGGCCACGCGAGCCACCACAGCGCCTCCTCGCCCGGCGCCGGGCGCCGCACGAGCGCGTCCGCATCGCGCTCCACGACCAGGCGCTGCGCCAGGTGGAAGCGCCCGGCCTCCACGAGCAGCTGTGCGAGCACGAGCCGCGTCTCGACGGGAGCCGAGGCGGCGTCGAGCGGCTCGATCTCGACGGCGGCGCGTTCGTCGAAGCCCGCCTCGAGCAGGATCTGGATGCGGCGCAGCGCGAGCTCCGGAAGCGCCACGGGCGTCGCCGCGGGCGCGGCGGGCGCCGCGGCCACGTCGCGCGCCGCCGGCTCGCCCGTCTCGACGCGGCCCGCCGCGCGCCAGCCGTAGTACGAAAACGGCTCCTCGCTCGCGATCCGCGCCAGCTGCTCGCGGCCCTCGCTCTTGCCGAGTCGCTCGAGCGCGCGCCCGAGCCAGTAGCGCCCGCGCGAACCCTCCGCGGGATCGGGCACCTCGGCGGCGTAGTGCTCGAGGCCCTTCGCAGCCGCCGCGACGTCGCCGCGGCGCCACTCGAGCCAGGCGAGCCGCCAGCTCGCCGCGGAGCGCTGCGCCGCTGTGGGTGCCTGCTTCTCGACCGTGCGGTAGGCCGCCTCGGCGGCCGCGAGGTCGGTGTCTTCGAGCAACGTCGCGGACAGGAAGCGCGCGCGCGCCGCGAGCTCGGGGTCGGCGCCGTCCGCGACGCGCGCGAAGGTCGCGAGGGACTCGTCGGTGCGGCCGGCGCGAGCGAGCGAGCGCGCGCGCCAGAACACCGCCAGGCGGTCGTCGTCGCCGAGCGCGCGAAACGCCTCCACGGCGTCGGCGTAGCGGCGCATCCGGAACAGCACGTCCGCACGCTCGCGCTGGAGGCTCCGGTCGCCGGGCGCGGCGGCCAGCGCTTCGCCGCAGCTCGCGAGCGCCGCCTCGTTGCGGAGCGCGGCCGACAGCCGCAGGCAACGCTCGCGCAGCGCGGCGGGCGTGCGATAGACGAACGCGGGATCCTGCGCCGCGAAGCGCGCCAGCGCCCGCTCCGCGGCGGAGGCTACGGAGGTCGTCGCATAGCGCGTCCAGAGCTCGCGCCAGCGCTCGGCCGCAGCCTCTCGATCGCCGCTGCGCTCGTAGCTGCCCGCGATCTCGGCGAGCCACCGCGCGTGCGTTTCGTCCGCGCTCTCGGGCACGTCGCGCAGCGCCTCGCCGAACGCGGCGCGCGCGGCCACTTCGTCGCCCGCAGCGACGTGCGCCTCCCCTTCGTACGCCCACACGCGCCGGAGCAGCCACGCGTTCGTGAAGCGCGCGCGAAACGCCTGCGCCGCGGCGAGCGCCGGCTCGGGCGCGCCCGCCTTCACGAGCGCCTCGATGCGCAGCTCGCTCGCGTGGTCGGCGATGTCGGGCGATGCGAGCGCGACGGCGCCGAAGCGTTCGGCCGCGGCCGCCGCGTCGCCGCTCTCGAGCAGCAGCGCCGCGGCGCGGAGTGCCGGCCCCGGCGCCGGGGCCGGCGCCGCTTCGTCTGCGCGCGCAGCGCCGCCACCCGCGGCGAGCCACACGAGCGCCAGCGCGATCACCCATCTGCCCCGAGCGCACGGCATCGAGCGAGTGTGAGCGAGAGGTCTCTTCTGTCAACGGAACGCAGCGGGAAGCAGGGGCGGCCGCTAGGGTCACGCGCCGTGAGGAGTGGGCGGCGACGTTCGAGCTTCGCTCTCGCGAGCGCGCTCGCGGCGCTCGTGCTGTTCGCGGAGACGAGCGGACTCGAGGCGGAGCCCACCGCGCCCGCGCCGCCGGCGCCGAGCGCCGTCCGCCCGTCCGCCCCGCCGCGCGGGCTCTGGGTGCTGTGCGAGGGCTCGCAGCGCGTGCTCGAGCATCCCGACCGCATCGACACGCTGCTGGCCGACGCGGAGGCGCTCGGCGTGACGGATCTGTTCGTCCAGGTCTACCGCGCCGGGCGCGCGTGGTTCCGCAGCACGCTCGCCGACGCCACGCCCTGGAACGCGATCCCCCGCACGGGAGAGGCCGATGGGCTCAGCGAGCTGATCCGTCGCGCGCACGAGCGCGGCCTCCGCGTGCACGCGTGGGTGAACGTGCTGAACCTCGCCACGAACCGGCAGGCGCCGATCCTGCTGGCGCTCGGGCGGGACGCGGTGGTGGTGGACCAGAAGGGCCGCTCGGTGCTCGACTACCCCGACTTCGACGTGCCGCCGCCCGACCGCGAGTGGTTGCGCATGGGCACGCCCGCGATCTGGCTCGATCCGGCGGTACCCGGCGTCGCCGAGCGGCTCGCCGCGACGTTCGGCGAGCTCGTGCGCGGCTATCCGGGGCTCGACGGCCTGCACCTCGACTACGTGCGCTACCCCGACACCCTGCCGTTCTCCCCCGGGACGCAGTTCGGTGTCGGGCTCGGCTTCGGCTTCGGCGAGCTCTCGCGCGCTCGCTTCCAGACGGAGACGGGCCGGGTCGCGCCGTTCGGCGCCGGGCTCGGCAACGCCGAGCGCTTCGACGGCTGGCGGCGCGAGAAGCTCGGCGCGCTGGTCGCGGCCATCGCCACCGCCGCGCGCGCCGAGCGCCCCGGCCTGCGCGTCTCCGCCGCAGTGATCCCCGAACGCGAGCGCGCCTATCGCGTGGACCTCCAGGATTGGCTCGGCTGGCTCGACGCCGGCTCGCTCGACTTCGCCGTCCCCATGCTCTACACGCGCGACGCGACGCTGCTGCGCTACGGCGTCGAGACCTACGCCGGCCTGGCGAAGCATCGCCAGCTCTGGGTCGGGCTCGGCAGCTGGCTGTTCGCCGACGCGCCGGAGGAAGCCGTCGCGCAGCTGCGCACCGCGCACGCCGAGCCGATCCTCGGCACCGCCCTCTTCTCCTGGGATTCGATCCGCGAGACGCCCTGCCCTGCTCTCTGCGCTCGCGACCGACGTGGCCCGTGGCAGACCCGCTCCGGCTCGCTGACTACGACTTCGCGCTGCCGCCCGAGCGGATCGCGCAGGAGCCGCTCGCCGAGCGCGACGCCGCACGCCTGCTCGTGCTCGAGCGCGGCAGCGGCGCGCGCTCGCACTGCCACGTGCGCGAGCTGCCGGCGCTGCTGCGCGCCGGCGACCTGCTGGTGGTGAACGCCACGCGCGTCGAGCCGGCGCGGCTGCGCGGCCGGAAGGCGAGCGGCGGCGCAGCGGAGGCCCTGCTGCTCGGCCCGGGCGAGCGCCCCGGCGAGTGGCGCGCGCTGGTGCGCGCGCGCTCTCTCCGGGTCGGCACGAAGCTCCGCTTCGCGCGCGGCGACGCGGCGCTCGAGGCCGAGGTCTCGGCGCTCGCGGAGGACGGCAGCCGCCACGCTCTGCTTCGCGCCGGACGCGCGCCCGCACGCCCTCGGCGAGACGCCGCTGCCGCCCTACATCCGCCGCAGCGAGCCGCGGCCCGAGGACGAGGAGCGCTACCAGACCGTGTTCGCGCGCGTGCCGGGCGCCGTGGCCGCACCCACCGCGGGCCTGCACCTCACGCGCGCGCTGCTCGACGCGCTCGCGGCGCGCCGGCGTGGCCTGCGCCGAGCTGGTGCTGCACGTCGGTCTCGGCACGTTCCGCCCGCTGCGCGAGGCGGAGCTCGCCGCCGGCCGGCTCCACGCCGAGCGCTTCGAGCTGCCGGCCGAGACCGCCGAGGCGATCGCCGCCACGCGCGCGCGCGGCGGGCGCGTCGTCGCGGTCGGCACCACCACGGCGCGCGTGCTCGAGGCGCGCGCGCGCGACGGCGGCTGCGTCATCGCCCGGCGCGGGCGAGACCGACCTCTTCCTCCGCCCCGGCCACCGCTTCCGCGTGGTGGACGCGCTGCTCACCAACTTCCACCTGCCCCGCTCGTCGCTGCTGCTGCTCGTCGCCGCCTTCGCCGGCCGCGAGGCCGTCCTCGACGCATACGCCGAAGCCATCGCGGCGGGCTACCGCTTCTACTCCTACGGCGACGCCATGCTGGTGCGTGTGAGCGGAATGCCGGAGCCGCTGCGCTTCGAGATCACCGCCCGCAGCGGCGCCGCGCGCCGCGGGCTCCTGCTCACGCGCAGCGGGGTCGTCGAGACGCCCGCGTTCATGGCGGTGGCCACGTACGGCGCGGTGCGCGGCGTCGAGCCGCGGGATCTGATCGAGCTCGGCGCGCAGATCCTGCTCGCCAACACCTTCCACCTGCACGAGCGCCCGGGCGAGGAGGCGGTGGCGAAGGCGGGCGGTCTCCACGGCTTCACCGGCTGGCGCGGCCCGTGGCTCACGGACAGCGGCGGCTATCAGGTCACCTCCCTCGCGGAGCGCGCGGTCGTGAGCGAGGACGGCGTGGCCTTCGCCTCGCCGCTCGACGGACGCCGCCGGCTGCTCACGCCCGAGAGCGCGGTGGCGATCCAGGAGGCGCTCGGCGCCGACATCGCGATGGTCCTCGACGAGTGCATCCCCGCCACGGATGCCGAGCCGGCGCGCGTCGCGGCCGCGATGGAGCGGAGCGCTGCGCTGGGCCGAGCGCTGCGCGCGCGCACGACGGCGCGGCGACCAGGCGCTGTTCGGCATCGTGCAGGGCGGCGCCGACCCGGCGCTGCGGCGGCGCTCGGCGCAGGCGCTCGCCGGGCTCGGCTTCGACGGCATCGCGCACGGCGGCCTCGGGCTCGGCGAGGACGGCCCCGCCCGCGACGCGCTCGTCGCCGAGGCGAACGCCGCGCTGCCCGAAGCCCAGCCCCGCTACCTGATGGGCCTCGGCCGCCCCGAGGATCTGGTGGCGGGCATCGCGCAGGGCGTCGACCTCTTCGACTGCGTGATCCCGACGCGCCACGCGCGGCACGGCATGCTGTTCACCAGTCGGGGCGGGCTCGCGATCCGCAACGCCCGCTTCGCCGGCGACGACGCTCCGCCGGATCCCGCGTGCGACTGCCCGACCTGCGGCGCGCACTCGCGCGGCTACCTGCGCCACCTGTTCCAGGTGAACGACGCGCTCGGGCCCCGCCTCGCGACGCTCCACAACCTGCGCTTCTACCTGCGCCTGCTCGAGCGCGCGCGCGCCGCGATCGCGGCGGGCGCCTTCGAGCCGCTGCGCGCCGAGGTGAGCGCCGCCGCTCGCGCACGCGTGGCGTAGCAGGAAGACCCCGCAGTCGCGCGCGGGCGCTCGGAGAATCCCCTCAAGCGCCCGCGCCCCATGGCCGATGCCCTCCCCGGCGAGGAGGGCCATGGCTGCGTATCTCGACGGATCGGAGGCTTCCACCGGGCAATCCAGCCGTGCCGCTGCATTCGCCGCGCTCGGCGTGTTCCTCGCCGTCGCCGCCTGCGTGGCGATCACGAGCTGGCTCGGGACGCCGTGGGGCCTCGGCGCCGCGGCGCTCGCCGCCGCCGGCGGCGCGGCCGGCGGTGGCTACTTCGCGCGGGCGCACGCCCGCGCCCAGCTGCTGAGCCGCATCCTCACGCGGGTCGCCGAGGGCGAGGTGAAGGCGCTCGACCCCAGCATGGCTGCCGCGCTCGGCCCGCTGGCCGATTCGCTGCGCCCGGTGATCGGGCGCGGGCAGGCCATTCGCAGCGCGGCGAAGCGACTGCAGGGCTCCCTCGCGAGCCTGCCGGAGGCGATCGATCGCGCGGATACCGAGGTGAGCGAGAGCCGCAGCGCGATCGAGGAGACCGTCGAGGAGACGGCTTCGCTGCTCGCGCACATCAACGGCTCGATCCGTGGTATCACGGCCGAGGTCGAGAGCCTCGCGAGCTCGTCCGAGGAGGCCTCGTCTTCGATCCTCGAGATGGGCTCGGCCATCGACGAGGTGGCGCGCAACGCCGGAGCCCTCCACGACGCCGCCGGCGCATCCGCCAGCGCCGTCCACCAGCTGAGCGGCAGCATCCGTCAGGTCGCGGAGAGCGCCGACGCGGTGCAGGGCATGGCGGAGGAGTCGGCGGCCGCGATGGTCGAGATGGACCGCGCGATCCAGGAGGTGACGCAGCACGTGAACGGCGCCTCCGAGCTCACCCAGCAGGTGAGCGCCGGCGCGGAGGAAGGCTCGCACGCGGTGTCCGAGACGATCGAGGGCATCGCCGAGATCCGCCGCCAGACGCTCGAGGCCAAGGCGGTGCTGGAGAAGCTCGCCGACCGCATCGCGCAGATCGGCGAGATCGTGGACGTGATCGGCAGCATCAACGAAGAGACCAACCTGCTCTCCCTCAACGCTGCGATCATCGCGGCGCAGGCCGGCGAACAGGGCAAGGCCTTCGCCGTGGTCGCGAACCACGTGAAGACGCTCGCGCAGCGCACCGCCGGCAGCACCAAGGAGATCGAGGCGCTGATCGGCGCCGTGCAGCAGCAGTCGGCCAATGCGGTGAGCGCCATGGGCGCGGGCATCGCGGCGGTCGAGTCCGGCGTGGAGCGTTCGCGCCGCGCGGGCGGCGCGCTCGACGCGATCCGCGAGCAGGCGCGCCAGGCGAGCTCGCGCGTGGCGGAGATCGCGCGCGCGAGCCAGGAGCAGAGCCGCAACTCGAAGCACGTGGCCGAGGCGGCGCAGCGCACCTCGACCATGGTCCAGCAGATCAGCGAGGCGATGAGCGGCCAGTCGCAGGCGAGCCAGGACCTGCTGCGCAACGCCGAGTCGTCGCTCGATCTGTGCGGCCAGGTGCAGCGCTCGATCGAGGAGCAGCGCGAGACCACGCGTTACATCACGGCCAGCGTCTCGGCCATCACCGAGATGATCAAGTCGATCCGAACCAACACCGAGAGCCACGGCGCCGCGAGCGAATCGGTGCAGGAGGCGGTGAACCGCATCCTCGAGGTGGCGCGGAAGAGCGGCAGCTCGGCGCAGGCCCTCGCCCGGCAGCTCGAGACGCTGCGCGGCGAGACGCTCTCGCTGTCCGAGGCCGCCGGCCTGCAGGGCGGCGCGCTCGCAGGGGCCGCGAACGGCTAGCCGGCCGACTCCGCCGCGGAGAGCGCGACGACGATGCCGGCGTGCGCGGCCACGGCCTTGCCGAGCGCGGACGGCAGGATCTCGATGCCCTGCGCCAGGAACGGCCACACATGCCGCCGGAAGCGCTCCCGCACCGGCCCGAGGCACAGCGCCTCGCCCGCGGCCGTCGGGATCGTGCCGAGCACGATGCGCTGCGGCGCCAGCAGGAACGCCACCGCGACGAGCCCGCGCGCGAGGTAGTCGTTGAAGCGCGCGAACTCCGCGAGCGCGAAGGCGTCACCCTCGAGCGCGGCGGCCACCACGTGCTCGGGGCGCGCGTGCTCCGCGCCGCCCGCGTGCTTCGCGACCGCGCTGTTCGCCGGCGTGAGGCGGGCCAGGCGCCGCGTCCAGGCGGCGCCGCCGGTGTAGGCCTCGAGGCAGCCGCGCAGGCCGCAGCTGCACGGCTCGCCGTCCCACTCGACCGGCAGGTGGCCCACCTCGCCGGCCGACGAGGCCACGCCGCGATGGAGGCGCCGGCCCAGCACGAGGCCGCCGCCCACGCCCGTGGACATCGTCAGGAACACGAGGTCGTCGCAGCCGCGTCCCGCGCCGAAGCGCCACTCCGCGAGCGCCGCCGCGTTCGCGTCGTTCTCGATCGCCACGGGCCGGCCGAGCGCCTCGGCGAGCAGCCGGCGCACCGGCGTGCCGTGCCAGCCCGGCAGGTTCGGCGGGTTCAGCACCACGCCGAGCTCGACGTCGAGCGGGCTCGGCATCGAGACGCCGACCCCGGCGACCTGCTCGACGCGCGAGCCGTGCTGCGCCAGCAGCGCCCGCGCGTGCGCCACGATCACGCCCAGGTCGGCGCGCGCGTCGCCCGAGAGCGGCGTCGGCAGGCGCTCCACCGCATGCAGGGCGCCGGCGCCGTCGCCCAGCGCGAGCGCCGTCTTGGTGCCGCCGATGTCGATGCCGAGATAGAGCGCGATCGGGATGCCCTCGCGCGCGCAACGTACGAGGCCTGCTGCGGCCGCTCAAGTGCGGCCGGCCGCGCGTCCGATAGGGACTCCGTGCCGACACGCTTCCTTGCGCAAGGGAGCTGCCGGCCCAGGAGGGGATCCTGATGACCGCGCTGCGGCGTCGTTCGTTGCTCGTGCTCGCTGCCCTGCTCTGCCTCGCTGCGACCGGATGCGTGGATCTCGGCGACCCGATGGGGCACGAGGACGACTTCCGGATGATGCAGAAGCGCTTCACGCAGTACGTGCGCTGGGGCAAGGTCCACGAGGCGTCGGTGTTCGTGGTCGAGGATCAGCGGGAGGAGTTCCTCGCGCTCGCGCCCGAGCTCTCGGACATCCGCTTCACCGACTACGAGATCACGAAGCTCGACTACGGGACGGAGTCGGCCCACGTCGACGTGATGCTGCGCGGCTACCGGCTCAGCCAGCCGGTCGAGCGCGTCGTGCACCTGGCGCAGCAGTGGGACAAGGCCGACGACAAGGGCTGGCAGGTGCGGCTCGAGCTCGCCGAGCTCAAGAGCGGCCTCGGGCGCGCGCAGTGACGCAGCCGGAGTCGCGCCCGGACGTGCTCGTCGTCGAGAGCCTGGCGCTGTTCCGGGAGGTCGAGGCGCACTATCTCTCGCGAGTCGCGTGCGTGCGCACGGCGGGGAACGCGGCCGCCGCGGTCGCCGCCATCCAGCAGCAACGGCCGCAGCTGATCGTCACCTCGCTCGACCTGCCCGACCGGCCCGGCGAGGAGCTCGTGCGCGAGCTGCGCCGCGAGCCTCGCACCCGCGAGATCCCGATCGTCGCGCTCACGCGCGGCAGCCCCGAAGAGCACGCGCGCGCGGTGCGCGCCGGGGCCACGGACGTCCTCACGCGACCACTCGCGCACGAGACTCTCGTGCAGGCGGTCGAGCGTTTCCTCGGCGCGCCGCTCCTCGCCTCCGGTCTGCCGCGCGCACACCTCGCGCGCCCGATCCGTCTCTGGGACGGCGAGAACGAAGCCACCGGCACGATGCGCAACGTCTCGCGCGGCGGCTGCTACGTGGAGTCGCCCGAATGGCTGCCGGGCGAAGGCCACGAGCTGAACCTCGACTTCGGCCTGCCGGGCTTCGCGAACCACCTCGCGCTGACGGCGCGCCTCGTCTGGCGCCGCATGGTGCCGGGCCGCCGGCAGCCGGGCGCGGGCTTCCGCTTCCTCGAGCTCGACGGTGGAACCTCGCGCGCCCTCCACCACTTCGTCGCCGCCAGCCGGGCCTACGGATGAGGCGCGCGTGGCTGGCGCTGCTGCTGGCGCCGTGGCTGTTCCACGCGGGCGTTGCGCGGGCCGGAAAGCCGGTGGCGCCGCCGCCGAGCGCGCCCTCCGCCGCCGCGGCGCAGGACGAGGCGTGGGCGGCGCGGCTCACCGACGCCCTGGCGCAGCGCGACAACGCGCGGAACCGCGTGATCGCCGGCGAGGCGGCGCTCAGCACCGCGCGCCACCGCCATCATCCGCGCGGCGAGGCGCTCGAGAAGATCGAGAAAAACCTCGACGACGCGCGCCAGGATCTCGCCGCCGCCGAGGAGCGCTTCCCCGAGCTGATCGAGCAGGCGCGAAGCGCCGGCGTATCGCCCGCGGTGCTCCGTCCGTTCGAGGACGCCGACAGCGACTCGCCGGGCCCGGCCGCGCCCTAGTCCTCGCCGAGGAGCTCGCGCTCGCTGCCCCAGTTGGCGCGATCGTGCGCGCTCTCGGGCCGCACCACGGACAGGATCTCGTCGCCCTGCCGCACCACCGTCACGTGCGTGGTCGAGATGTTGTTGCGATCGCGCACGCGGCGCTGTTCGACCACGACCGGCTCGCCGTTCCCGGAGCGGTCGTTCGGGATCGTGATCGAGGAGCGGTTGTTGAGGTGCAGGATGGTGCTCGTCTCGCTGATGCGCGCGGGCGCGGGCGTGTAGCCGGGCGTCTCGTTCATTTCGCGCAGACGCTCGATCCGCTCCCTCAGCTGGAGGCTCCGCTCCTGCGACGCCGCGCGCGTCTCGGCGGGCGTGTAGCGCCCGTAGCTGCCGAGATCGCCGGTGCGGACGACCTTGGCGCTCGCGCGGTACTGCGACGGGATGCGCTTGGCGTCGTCGCTGAACGCGACCGAGCCATCGTCCCCCGTCCAGCGATAGACCGAGCCCGCGAACGCGGCGCCCGCCTGCAGGACGGTGAGCAGGAAGCACGACAGAGCCAGCATCTTCAGCTTCGGCATGAGAGTCTCCCGCTAGTAGCGTGGCCGCAGGGTGACACGAAGTGTCACCAGCGCGGGGAGTTTCCGAGCCACCCCTCGTGCATCCGATGAGCAGCGGAACCGCAGCTCCCCCGGTTTGACCCTCGCCGACGCAGGCTCTATCCTGCGCGCTCTTTCGTTGCGGGGTGGAGCAGTCTGGTAGCTCGGCGGGCTCATAACCCGCAGGTCGCAGGTTCGAATCCTGCCCCCGCTACCACCGGGTCTATGGGCTCCGAGGCTTCCCTCGGGGCCCATAGCATTTCCGGCCTCAGCGTCGCGGTGCCCTCGATCCGGCCGTCGCGGTAGATGCGCAGCCGGTCCTCGCCGAGCAGTGCGCCGAGCGCCATCCGCCCGAGCCCGACGTCGGCCGTGAGAGTCGCCCGTAGGTCGCGGAGACGCGCGCGCACGAGCGGCTCGAGCTCCTCCAGCGTCGGCAGCACCCTCCCGGCGCGCGCGAGCTCGCCCACCACCTTCTCGCGCTCCGTGCGCAGCTCGCGCATCTTCGTCTTCACCACCGCGAGGTCGGGCAGCTCGACCGCCATGTCGAGGGCCCGCTCGATCTTCACGTCGAGCGCCGAGAGCTTCGCCTCGAGGGCGGTTCGGTCGGTCTGCGCGAGCCGCGCCTGCAGCTCGTCGAGAGCAACCCTCGCCGCTTGCTCCGCCACCTCCTCGTCGAGCGCGTCCTGGACGGCCGCGAGCACGGCGCGCTCGAGATTGCCGGCCGGCACGCGCACGTCGTTCGCACAGCTCCCGCGGTTGCGGTTCCACGAGCAGCCCCATGCGCGCGCGTCGAGCGCGTGGAAGCTGCCGCCGCACTCGCCGCACCGCAGGAAGCCCGAGAGCAGGCGCTTCCGGTGCGCTCCGCACGCCGCTGCGCTCCGACGGATCCGCCCGCCGCTGTCGCGCACGTGCCGCTCGTTTCGGCCGGCCCGTGCGTCCTGCGCCGCTGCCCACAGCTCGTCGGGCACGATGCGCCAACGCTCCTCGTGCTGCCGCACCCACTCCGATTCCGGGCGCTCGATCCGGCGACGCCGTCCCGGTCTCATGATCCTTCACCCACAGCGAGCGGTTCCACACGCGCTCGCCTCGGTAGATGGGGTTCGACAGCAGATCGCGGATCGCGGTCGGCGCCCAGCCCTTCCCTCGCGGCGACGGCAGCGCCTCGCCGTTGAGCTGGTGCGCGAGCGTGCGCAGCCCGAGCCCCTGGAGCGCATAGCCGTCGAAGATCCGAAGCACGATGGGCGCGAGCTCGGGCACCAGCTCGAGCTCGAAGCCATCGACGAGCGGCCGGCCGTGCGGATCCGTCCCGACCACGATCGGCACCGTGCGGTAGCCGAAGGGGCAGCCGCCCGTCGCGAGCTTCGCGATCGAAGCGCCCGCGCAGCCCGCGGTGCGTGTCGGCTGCGGAGCTTCTCGAGATACTCCTCGTTCACGACGCCCATCACGCGCGCGCCGATGTTCCCGAGCTCGAGCCCCGTGGACGCCTCGAACGCCTCGCGCCGGTGAAGGCGCAGCCGGTTCCGGATCCAGCCGAGGTCCTCCTGGTTCCTCGCGAGCCGCGAGAAGTCGAACGCGAGCAGCACGTCCCACTCGTCGATGCGTGCGACGAGCTCAAGCAGCCGCGGCCGGTTGTGGCGCGAGGCGCCCGAGATGCCCGCCTCTTCGAAGACGAGGTCGAACACAACATGAAGCCCGCGGCGCTCGGCGAAGCGCCGGCACTCTCGCACCTGGTCGGTGGTTGAGGCGTCGCTCTGCTTGTCGGTGGACATGCGGGCGTAGATGGCGGCCCTCATCGGCTCTCCTCGAGCCGGTGATCGCGCAGCGCGGTGGATCGCGCCCTCGAGGCTACGACCGAGCCGCTCGCTGTAGCGGGGTCCGCGCTCCTCGAGCAGTTAGCGCGCGCGCGCGGCCTTCTCCTCGCACTTGCCCGCGCAGCGGTCGAAGTCGCGGATGTCGCTGGCGCAGCTCCGCCGCGAGGCAAAGCGCCTCCCGCGCGTCGAACTCCCAGAGATAGAAGCCGGGGCCGACGACGCGGACCCCGCACCGGCGGCTCGGCGTGATTCGCTTCGGCTGCATCGCGCGCCCCCTCACCCCGGAGATACGCCCGCCTAAGCCTGAGCGTGAACGCTGCTGCGACCATCCCGGGATCCCGGTATCCGGCGAGCCGAAGGTGAGGATTCTGCCGCTTGTCACGGTCGGTCTCGGCGATGGTCGTCCAGCCCTTCGCCTCGGCGAAGCGGAGGCACCCGTGCAGCACCTGGTCTTCGCTGCTCGCCTCGGACTGCGGGTCGCTCGAGTAGCGGGCGTAGATCGCAGCGCGGGTCATCGTAGCTCCCTCCAGCGCGTCGCGAACAGCGCGAAGTCGTCGTTGCGACCGTCCGAGTAGAAGAGCACCTCGGCGCGCGACACTTCGGTCGTCAGAACCGCAGGGTGCTCAAGAACACGCTCGAACCGTCTGGCGAACCATGCGGCGCGCTCAACCGATCGAGTCCACGAGAGCCCCGACTCCCTGCGCATCGCGCCCAGGCCGGCGACGCCGCGGTAGAGCGTGAACGTGTCGCCCGAAGGGATCTTGTCACCCGCGGCTCGAAGCCGCTCGCGACCGCAGTGCCTCAGAATCCGCCGAGTGGTCCTGAGCGGAAAGGCGACCCAGTTGGTGCGAGTCCTGATCCACGCTTCCACGAAAGCCCGCTCGAGCAGCCCATTCGCAAGAAGCGGACGAAGGTTGCATGCGACGATCTCTAGCCCCTTCTCGTTGTTCTCCGTGGCAAGGAAGCCTACGACGTCGCCGTCCTTGATGGCCTCGAGCGCTTGGTCGCGCATCAAGCGCGCGATCGGCTCGAGGTTCCAGGCAGCCGTGGCTAGTTGCGGCCCCGGTGACCTAGAACGAACGCGCGCGCTCACTTCGGCGCCTCGATCGCGAGCCGCGGCCCGCAGAGGATGACGGCGAGCACCGCGAGGCAGAAGACCAGGCCGAGCGCGAGGCGGACGTTGGCGCTCATGGGCTCGCTCGTCGGGCGAGCGAGCGAGCCAGCACTTCGTAGGCGGCTGTGCCGACCGGAAGGTTCCGCTTCCGCGCGAGGGCCTCAAGCTGCCGCAGCTCTGAGTCGGTCAGCATCACCACCACCCGGTTGCGCCGGATCTCCTCCGCCAGACCTCGGGGCCTTCCCGCTCCGGCCCTCGGACCACCTCGCCCTGTTCGTCGCACGCCCAAAAGTCTACTCCTAGTCGATTTGGTTTGCGAGTAAATCAATATGCCGGGATCAAAGGGCTTCCCACAGCCGCCGCCGAAGCCGCATCGCCCGCGCCAGGAAGCGCTCCGCCAGCTCCGGCCGCTCGCAGGCGAGGCGCTCGAGGTCCTGAGCCACGGCCGTGAGGAGCTCGCGAAGGATCGCGTTCTCGGCTGCGACCCTGCGCAGCAGCGCGTCGGGGGCAGTAGGGGTCGGGGGTCGTGTCCATCCGGGCGAGCGTACCGCTGGGCACGCCAGGGGCGGCTCGCCTCACCGAAGAACCCCAGGTGCCACTCGGCGGTCACGTCCCGACTGGCCGTGGTCTGTCCGCGTGGTGCGCTATCCGTCCCACTTCCAAAAGGAGGACAGCCCATGCGTCGCCTCCTGCCGCTCGGCACCCAACCGAAGCGCCTCCGCTTTCTCACCCTGCTTCTCGCCGCCCTTGCTACGGCGGGTCTTGCCACCGCCCCTGCTGCTTTCGGGGCAACGATCACCCTCACCGGAACAACTGAAGTAACGAGCGGAGCCCGTGACGCCTCCGTTGCGGGCATTGGGGAGGACAATGAATTCCCTCTCTCCCTGCCGTCGTTAGGCACCGCCATCGCCAATCATGGAGGGGCTAGCAGCGCGACTGCATTTGAGCTCTCGGATTTCGGCTTTCTCATCACATTTGACCACGTCCGCCCCACCACGCTTTTCAGTAACGCAGAGAGTCACTTTTTTGTGGATTTCGTTCCGAGCAGCACCGTCAACTACGTGCTCGAAGGGCAGTACCAGGCAGTGGATCCCCTCGGCAATGGAATTAGACAGTTTGTTCATTTCGAGGACCTGTCTTCCCCTGTTCCCTGGCTGATCTATAGCAACCAAGAGAGCCTAATAACCCCAAACGAGAACTTCGTACTCGGTGAGGCGGGCGGTGATCAAGAAAACCAATTGGTTGGATCCATCACCGGAACATTGATTGCCGGGCACGAGTATCGATTGGGGGTGCATTCTTACCTGTTTGCTGAACCCGGGGCTCCCATCGCTGATGCGACTGCGTCTGGTTACTTTAGTCTCGCGTTCGTCCCAGAGCCCTCGGTTGCGCTGCTGTGCGGGCTCGGACTCGCGGGGCTCGTGGCGCACCGCAGGCTGCGCGCATAGCCGACTGACCCCGCGGCGCGCAGGCTCGGACGCTTCACCGCGGCGCTCCTCGAGGCGCCCGGGCCCCGCGGCGTTCCCCGTGCCCGCTACGCCCGGCGCGCGGCGAAACCGAGACTCTGCGCGAGGTTGCTCGCTTGCGGCGTCTCACTTGCTGAAGCCGGCTACCGTGGGACCGAGCTTGCCCCGAGGAGGAAGCATGCGCTTCGATCGCCTGGCTTCCATGTGCGCAGTCATCCTCCTCGTGTGGATCTGTTCGAAAGTGGTAGACGAGAAGGACCAACCGTCGGTAGAGGTTGCCAGCGCACCGCCCGCCGCCGCGCCTCCCCTCTCGGCGTGGTGCAAGCAGTGGAACGCGGCGTCGCCCGTCGCGAAGCGAGCGAAGCTCCAAGGCTTCCTCGCATCCCTCAATCCCTACGACTACATGCCCGGATGCCTTGAGTATCCGCGCAACTTCCAGCGCGTTGCTGACTTGGCCGAGAGATTCTGCACCTCGTCGGTTCACCCGAGCGAGTTGGCGCTCGGACGCGGGCTGGAAGAGCGCGCAGGTGAACTCTGCGGTAGGCGGTAGACGGTGCGTGTCCTGCCCGATCACTGTGCCACCCTCGGCGCCGCCCCGCCTCGCCTCTTCGCCTTCATGTCGTTCCCTCCTGTGCGGGGGTGCGCCCCGCGTGTTCGTCGCGATCGCCAGCACCCGCGCCGCCGCCGCCGTGCGGGTCCTGGAGCGGCGCCGGCGGGGACTCGCGACGGCTCATGAGCTGGGCCAGGCGGCTTCGAGCGGCCTCCCGCTCCATGGCGTCGCTGTCGCCGATCGAGCCGACCTCGAGCCGGTCAGTCTTCGGCGGTAGCAAGCGATCGACCATCATTTCGCGCAGCCGCCCGGGCTTGAAACACGCGCGCGCGAGCTTGCGCAGCTCGTCGTCGGTCGCCTCTTCCTCGAAGATCCGACGGAAGCGCTGCGCCGCGGAGCCGTTCTTGCCCTCGGGGTTGCGAACCTCGCCGAGCCGGATTGCGTGCGCACGAAGCACCGCGAGTTCAGCCTCGAGTCCTGGGGCGCTTCGCCTTCACCATCGGTCACCCTCCTCGTCGGCTGCTCGCCAGCAGACAGAAGCCATCACCGCGCGCCGCCGCGTCTTTCACGCGCGCCGGTTGGAGCGGGGTCCCGATGCGCCCCGCGGTGCGGAGCGAGGTCGCTCGCGGCGGCCGCATCGCTTCCTCGACGTTTCCTGCGACGTTGCAGGCAACGTCAGCGAGCGAACGCCCGCGGGGCCGGCTCGAGCTGAGCAAGCGGCGCCTGGAGCAGCTCGGCGGCGCGCTGCGGGCCGAAGCGCTCGCACAGCGCATGCCGCGCGCACCGGCGAAGGCTGTGCGGACTCGGACTCGCGGGACTCGTGGCACGGCGCAGGCTGAGCGCGTAGGCCACTCACGGAGCGAGAGGCCCGCAAACCGGGAGCCGAGAGACACGGCTCCGTGCGCGCCAGCTTTCGAGCGAAATCGGCCACCTCAAGCCCCGAGCGCCGGCTCGGACGTGTTCGGGCCCGCCCCAGCGGCGTCAGTTGCCCCTCGATGTGGAGCTACAGGCGAACGCGACGGGGGTCGTCGATGTCTGCACTCCGCCTGGGAGCTGCACCAATCGCACGCAGCTGACCAGCCGCAACGCTTGGTCGCTGACCGTGCCCTTCGTTCTGCCGACGTCCACCGATACCGGCATTGCCGTGTTCCTCGAGTCCTACGCGGCGGACCGGACGCTCGACAGCCAAGGGGTCGAGTCGAACTTCTTCGACACGGCTACGTTGACGTTCACGCCACCGCCCGGCGTCACCGTCACGCTCGCGACGGGCCAAACGTTCGTATGGAGCCCGGCTCACTGGCTCTCCTGGCCGCCGCCGTCCTCTTCGCAGCGCAGAGGCAACACCGAGCCGGCTGAGCTCCACTCCAACCGCGCGAACGCTGGATTCCGCGACGACGACTGCTCCTACGCCGCCCACGCGAGCTCGATCTCCTGCAGGAGGTGTTCGAACTCCGCCCCCGCTACCTGCCAGTACCGGCGGCCTCCATCGGGGGCCGCCGGTGCGAACGCCAAAGCGCCCTCCTCGAGCGCGCCGCGAAGGCGTGCCCCCTCTGCTTCGATCTCGGCCATCTTGACCCGCGCCACCGCCTGGCTATCCGCGGCGACCGCCCCTCGGAGATCACACCCCGTGAAGGGCGTGCGGAACGACTAGCGAGAGCGTCGACCCACGAAAGCGAGACCCGCACCCAGCAGCAACAGAACGCCCGGCTCCGGGATGAACGTCAGCTTCAGCGTGGTGGAGCTCGCCGTGCGGTTGAACTGCCCGAGACCTGGTAGCCCTTCTAGGCTCGCGCCCGTGCAGCTGCCGCTCGTGGTCGTTCCGCCACCCACGCAGACCGCCACGCGAGCCGGCGCCACCAGGGTCACCGTGCCTTCGCCGAACATGAGGTTGTTGCTTCCCGTGAACATCACGTTGGGAAGCGCAACCCCCTGGTTCGTGAGGCCGGTGACCGTGAACGGAGCGATCTGCCAGCCGAGGAAGGTCGCGGTGACCGTCACGTGCGTAAAGAGGGGGTTGAAGCCCTGATAAGTCTGGACTCCGGTGCCGCCGACATTCAGCGGGACGCCCAGGAGAAGCAGCGGGAAGCCCACTTGCATGAACACGTTCACCGTGCCGAGGGCGCCCATGTTGGGGGTCCCGGTCGCAGAGGCCACGTTGCCTGCAACGTTGATCTTCTGGTTGCCACCCAGCATCTGGGTGATGGTCAGCGCCGCCGGAGGCGGCTCAAAGAATTTCGACGTGGTGAACGGAATCACAGACACACTGGCGGTGACGACGTTGTTGCCCGCTGCCGTACCGCTGACAACGAGGTGGAGCATACTGCTGCCCACGCCACCGACGGTGCCGCTTCCGATGGTGAGAGTGAACGGAACGCCCTGGAAGGCTCCCTTCCAGGTGGCGGAATCAAGGGTGCCCGCCTTGCTCTGGCCCGCGAACAACACGAGGCCGGCGATGAGGGTGAGGAACAAGCTCTTGCGCCTCCTCATTTGGGGCCGGCCTTTTCTTCCCCCGAGGTGGCTTTGAACGGCAGATGTGTCGCCTACTGGTCGGGGTCGAGGGCGTCGATGCGCGCCAGCATAGCGCCAAGCCACGGCGGTACTCGCGCCGGACTCACGCGGCGCCCTCGTCGGGCTCGCCCGCGAGCCAGCAGCGTTCGCAGGGGATGTGCGGGTACAAACCATGTACCCGCTCCACGGACCGCTGTCCGGCGGAGCGCGGGGTCGAGCGATAGCGCACCGACGCGCGGCCTTCGGGCGCGGTGATCGGTCGCTCCCTAGCCCCGAGGTGCTCGCTCAATCGTTGAGGCCGGCAAGCACTGCGTCCACGCCCGCGATCGTGGCTCTCGACGCATTCTCCCGCGCCGCTCACAGTGAGAGCGGTACCACGAGGCGGCTCAACTGCGAGTAGCGCACCCCCGCTACCACCACGTCTGCGGGCTCCTGGGATCGCCTCGGAGCCCGCAGACCCTCCGGTCGCAGAAACGCCGTTCCCTACCTCATCCCGGCGTCGGCCGGTCCTGTCGCGGCAGCGGCGCGCGCGCTCGTTCCGCCTTCCACTCCGCGACCAAGCGCCAAAGGATCTCGCGGGCGATCGCGCTCATGAAGTCGTGGTCGCGGATGGCGTAGACGTCCGGATCGGCGCGACGCAGGCCCTTGTAGCGGATCTCCTGGCGCACCTCGGTGTCGCTCACCACGAGCACGACGCGTTGGCCGCGGTGCATCGTGCCGTTCACGTCGATCTTGAACTCCTCGGTCTTCGATGTCGGCTCGCGCTCCATGGATCCGTCCTCTCGAGGGCCCGATTGTAGGAGAGCGGGGCCCGGCGCCCTACGCGGTGGGTGGCCGCGGCGACGGGTCCGGTGAGCTCGAGGGTTCGACGGGGGCTGGTGCTGCTCGGGTTCGCGCTCCCTGCGAGGGTCACCTCTCAGGCCGCCCACGGCAGCTCCACGTC
Organism: uncultured delta proteobacterium; assembly: GCA_963716895.1. Classification (GTDB taxonomy): domain Bacteria; phylum Myxococcota_A; class UBA9160; order UBA9160; family UBA6930; genus JBFIYM01. The sequence continues at coordinate 78,431 of CAVQUJ010000004.1, read as the reverse complement.
CAGCAGGAAGTGTTCGAACGCCGCCCCCGCTACTTGGAGTGCAAACGCCCGGTGCCTTCTCGGCGCCGGGCGCTGCGGTTTCGGGCGCAGCTCACCGATTCGTTCGCGGCTACGCCAATCGGCGACGCCAACCTGCGATCCCGGCCAGCCCGAGTGCGAGGAGCAGCTCGGTCGAGGGCTCGGGGAAATTCGCGACGAGGCGCTCCGCCTGGAGATGGCCGCCGGCGGTCCCGAGCGCGACTTGCAGCTCGACGCGGAAGACGTGCGCTAGGTCCCCGGGGAAACTGGAATCACGGTCGACCGTCACATCACCAGAAAAGCCGGCGGGAAGGTTGACGCCAGCCCCTGAGCCAATGCAGCAGTCGCCGTCATCCAACGGCGCCTCGGTCCGGAAGATGATCCCTGTGTCCTGATCGACGCTCACGCCTTCTAGCGTGAAGCTCGTGAACCCCGTCAGGTCGAGGTCGAGCCCGGCTCCTCCTGCTTCGAATTGGATGGTCGTTCCCGACCGGAACCCGGCGCTCCGCGAGATGTCGAGCATTCCCGGCGTCTCGCTCCCGTTCACGCTCACCTGAATGAACGAGCTACCGCCCAAGACCTCGGAGGCCCCAACGAAAATCTCCCGCACATCACCGACGGCCCCGGTCCCTGACACAACGCCGTATGCGAGCTGGCCGCCGCTCAAGAGCGACACCGCCTGGCCGGCGGCCGGGCCGTCGAATTCGTCCAGGATCAGAGAAGTCGCGGCGGCCACGCGCGGTTCAGCGTATAGAGCGAACGCGGCCAAGACTGTTGCGGCCCGAATGAGTGTTCTCACGACGTTCCCCTCCGCGAGCCTAGGTCGCCTGGGAGGGCGGAAAAATGACGCGAAGAACCACGGCCTAACGAACGACGGAACTGCTCGGCAGGAGGGAGAGGGGACATCCGCCCCCCTGCGATCTGCCTGCAAGCGAGATGCCGAGAACGGCTTCACGGGCATTTGGCCAGGACTTCTGCGAATGCCGAGGGAAGGGACGTTCCACCGGCGCGGCAAATGAGTTCCGCCGGGGCGCCTTCCGCGACGACGACTGGGCTGCTACGCCGCCCACGTGAGCTCGACGTCCTGCAGGAGGTGTTCGAACTCAGCCCCCGCTACCTGAAACGCAGACGCCCGGTGCTTCACGGCGCCGGGCGTCCGGCACCGGCAGCGAGCACCCGGGCGTAGCGGGCCCCCGCTACCACCGAGTCTATGGGCTCCGAGGCTCGCCTCGGGGCCCATAGCGTTTCGGGCCGCAGCGTCGCTGTGCCTTGGGCGGTCCCGACTCCGGGGCCGCCGGTACCTCATCCCGGCGTCGGCCGGTCCTGTCGCGGCAGCGGCGCGCGCGCTCGTTCGGCCTTCCACTCCGCGACCAGGCGCCAGAGGATCTCGCGGGCGATCGCGCTCATGAAGTCGTGGTCGCGGATGGCGTAGACGTCCGGATCGGCGCGACGCAGGCCCTTGTAGCGGATCTCCTGGCGCACCTCGGTGTCGCTCACCACGAGCACGACGCGTTGGCCGCGGTGCATCGTGCCGTTCACGTCGATCTTGAACTCCTCGGTCTTCGATGTCGGCTCGCGCTCCATGCTCCCGTCCTCTCGAGGGCCCGATTGTAGGAGAGCGGGGCCCGGCGCCCTACGCGGTGGGTGGCCGCGGCGACGGGTCCGGTGAGCTCGAGGGTTCGACGGGGCTGCTGCTGCTGGGGTTCGCGCCCCCTGCGAGCGTCTCCCCTCAGGCCGCGCACGGGAGCTCCACGTCCAGCAGGAAAGTGCTAGAACGCGGCCCGTGCAACGCCGCTCAGGTGGTCGTCCCGCTACATCCGCCCCAGGTCGGTGATGGCGTCGACCACCATGCCGGTGCCGGTCGCGAGCAGCAGCACGTCGTTCGCGACGCGCGCGTAGCGGTAGCCGAGCGGCGGCGGGCCGAGCTCGACGACCAGCGGCGGCGGCAGATCGTAGAAGATCACCTCGCGCGGCAGGGGCCGGCCGACCGCCCAGCGCTTCTTCGCCTGGCCCGGCGGCAGACAGCCGTTGTGCTTCTTGGCGAGGCCGGGCGGGCAATGGCCGGCCTCGATCTGTTTCACGTACCAACCGTGCACTGCGGCGTGTTGGGGCTCGTCGAAGCGCACCTCGACGCGAGCCGTCGTCCGGTCGTCGCGACCATGCTTCTGATTCTTGCCGTGTTGCTCGTTGTCGGCCCAGGCGGGTCCGGCCGCGAGCGCGGCCGCGAGGACGAGGATCGAAGGCAGGCGAGGCATGGAAATCTCCCGTGACGTTGCGGGACGATTATGGGCCACGGGACAGACGATGGCTGGCGCCCTCGCACCGGCGGTCCCCTGGACGCCCGCGAGGTTCAACCTGCCTTGCGCAGATTGCCAACGATCGGCAACGGGATCGGCACCGGCAGAGAGCCCCGGGCGTAGCGAGCCCCCGCTACCTGAAGAGCAGACGCCCGGTGCCGCACAGTGCCGGGCGTCTGCGGTTTCGGGCACGGCTCGCCGATTCGATCGCGGCTACACCAGCTGGCGACGCCACGCTGCGAGCCCGGCGATTCCGAGCGCAACGAGCAGCGCGGCCGAGGGCTCCGGGAGGAAGGCGATCCACGCCTCCTCTTGCCCGCTCGGGTTGGTCCCGTAGCCGACGATGGTGCGGCCGTCCGCGGAGACTGCGGTCGCATGCGATAGCGTCCAGTCGCTGAGGTCGAACCCGTAATCGTTCGTCAGCACCTGTTGGAGCGACCGCATGCCGTGCACCGAGTCCCAGACGAACGCGGTGTCGCTGGTGCCGACGACGACAGAGCCGTCCGCGGAGACACTGCTCGCTTGGCTCCCCATCGCACCTGGGAGCATGCCGAGACCGACCATCCCGGTGCCCTCCGTCCAGCGGAAGGCCTGGTCGCCCGCGTCACCCACCACCACGGAGCCATCCGCGGATACGTCGTTCGCGTAGCTGTAGGTCGCCGCCAGCCCGATCCCGACCATGCCGCCCTCGGCTGTCCAAAGGAACGCCTGGGCAAAGCTCGAGGATCCGCTGTAGCCGACCACCACCGAGCCGTCCGCCGAGACGCCGCTCGCTTGGCTTTCGGTCGCTCCCGGGAGCAAGCCTAGACCGAGCATCCCGGTCCCCTCCGTCCAACGGAAGGCTTCCGGGACCAAGACCTCGGAGGTTCCGCCCACCACGACGGATCCGTCGTCGGAGACGCCGAACGCGGCAGTGTCCCCAGGCAGAGAGTCGAGGCTGATCATCCCTCCTTGCGGCGTCCAGCGGAACGCTTGATAGGCGCCCTGAGGTGTGGTTGCGGCCTCACCCACGACTACGGACCCATCGGCGGATGCGGCGTTCGCGTTGCTCATTGCTCCCCCCGGCAGATAACCGAGGCCCACCATCCCACCGGTCGCGGTCCAGCGGAATGCCTCGCCGGCGTGTCTCGAGCCCACCACGACGGATCCATCGGCGGACACTCCTTGGGCGGAGCTATCGACGCCGCCGAGTCCCATGAACATCGGCATGGCGCGCGCAGTGGGCGCGGCCAGGACCAAGGCGAAACCGAGGAGCGTGAGAGCGATGCGCGGCATCGACCCTCCCGGACAGAACGTCTCCGCTCGAGATCGCAGCAATCACCATGCCAGTGTGACCTACCGCTCGACTCTCGTCCTCTGGCGCCGCCGCGCGCGAGACCGCGCGATGAACGGCAGCACGAGGCCGAGTTCGATGCCGATGAGGCCGCACTCAGTGGGCGCGAAGGCCTCGCGGCACGCGGGGCCGGGGTCGCCGATCCCGCTACCTGAAGCCCAGACGCTCGGTGCCGTGACGGTGCGGGGTGTCTGCGGTTTCGGGTGCGGCTCGCTGATTTGCTCGCGGCTACACCGACAGGCGACGCCCAGCCTGCGAGGCCGGCGAGGCCGAGCGCGACGAGTAGCGCGACGGAGGGCCGGGGAACGACGGTGTGGGCGGGCGATCTACCCCAGAGGCCACCCGGGTGACGCGCCGCCCGACGGAAGGAAGTTTCCACTCCTGCGGCAACAGAGTTCCGCGCCTTCTTGTCCCGTCGAGGAGCGCTACCGAGAGGGCGGTTCCGAGTTTTGTTATGCGCAGCCGGGGAACACCTCTCTCCATCTGCTAGCAGCATCACCAAGACACTTCCCCTCGGCATGTCACTTGCGTGCCGATCAGGGAGGAGCACTCCGATGACGCGATGTGAGCGGCAGTCGGTGAGTGGCCGATCACGTCAGCGCGGCGCTTCCCTGCGCCTCATCCAATCGGCGCTCGTTGGCGCAGTTCTCGCACTGTGGGCGCCGTCCCCGGCCTCGGCGTTGACCATCACAAACGCAGGCATTTACCTCTTCGTCGATGTCGGCCAGAGCGTTGGATCGGGCTGCTCTGGCTGCGGATCTCTTGAGAGCCAAGGGCCTCTACCGTTCAGCGATTCCGCGACGATCTCGGCATCGACGCCCGAGTACGTCGTATTCGCGACCGCGGGCGCTACTGGGTCCGGCAGCGTCTCCGACCAAGTGCTGTCCGTCTCCCTCGACCTCTCACCGACTGCATCCGCCCCGACGCCGGGACCGGGGCCGGGTTCCGCCAACCAGCTCACCGCCCGGACCGATGGGTATATCAGCGCGTCGTTCAGTCTCTCCGAGACGACGACGGTCTCGCTGTTGGGTTCGGTTTCAGGTGCCGTAACGGAGGAGGCGGTCTTGTGGGGGAACCCCAGCTTCACCTTCTACGGGTTCGGCACGCATGTACGCGGCGGGCTCGTACGACATTCTCGTACAGCTCAGCCTCAGCGCTACGCAAGCGAGTTGCGGAGGCTGCTCCGGGGGAACGACGAGCAACCCGGGGGGAGTCGAGTTCACCTTCTTTGCGGTTCCAGAGTCCGGTTCGCTCATGCTGCTTGCGGCGAGCCTGGCCTGTTTTTGGCGCATCGGCGCCGAGCGAGCCTGACCGGAGCGCGGTGGGCGCGTCAGGGGTTCCCAGGAACACTCGGGCACATGCCGCCCACGGTTCAGTGCGACAGTCCCGGAACGCCGCTCGAAGAGCGCCTCGGCCTCTTTCGGTAAGGGCCTGAAAGTCGGCCGGAGGCCGTCCCGTCAGCTCCCCCTCGAGCCATGCGCGCTCGCCTCGAGCCGGTGGGCCTTGCGGCGCACCGCGGCCAAGGCGTCTCCTCTTACGCCGCGGGTTGAAGCGCGGCGGAGATGGCAAGCGGGATCGGCATCGGCAGCGAGCCGTTGCCGTTGCCCGCCCCCGCTATCAACACTTGCTGCGCCGCATCCTCCGGGGTGCGGCGCAGCCGCTTCGGGCTCAGGACGAAGGCGCCCTCGACTCGGTAGCCCCGCTCGGCGTGCGGCTGGACGCGCATCCGGCCGTCGCGGAGCAGCACCTCGAAGGTCTTCCGCATCGCTGCGGGAGCGCCGACCACGACGCGGCGGAGGTCGGCCACGAGCACCTCGATCCGCGCGCGCAGCGCGGACCGATCGACCGGTCACGCCGACCTGGTACGCGCTCACGCGGCGCTCGAAGAAGTTCGCTGCCTCCTGGACGTCCTACAGGTCCATGAAGGGGAACGGGTTCGGGGACGTCCGCCTTCCGTTCACGCCCGAGTGCGGCTTAACCTTTGGCGGCCTTGGCGATCAGCCCGGCGACCGCATCGGGTTGAGAGACGTAGACGGCGTGACTCCCGGAGACCTCTACGACCATCGCGCCCGCGCGCTTGGACATGAAACGCTGGGCGGGCGGCGGGATCATCCGGTCGTCGGTTGCGACCAAGTACCAACTTGGCTTGGCCTTCCAAGCCGGCTGGCTGATCGTGCCGCCAAGGGCCTCCACTCCCCAGGGAACTTGGGAGTCGGCCATGAACTCTGCCTTCCCCTTTTCCACGTCAGCGGCGAAAGAAGCTGCGAACTTCGTCTTGTCCAGGAACAGGTAGCCGCCTTGCGGTGGAAGGATCGGAGGAACCGGCGCGCCGGGCGGCGGGTCCTTGATGATGCTCGATACCGATTCGCCTTTGTCTGGAGCAAATGCTGCGATGTAGACCAGACCGACCACCTTGGGATCGTTGCCCGCTTCGGTGATCACCACCCCTCCGTAGGAGTGCCCGACGAGCACCACGGGACCGTTCTGCGCAGCGATGATGGCCTTGGTCGCGCGGACATCGTCAGCGAGAGAAACCGTCGGATTCTGGACGATGCTCACCGCAAAGCCGTCTCTCCGTAGCGATCGGTAGACCGCCTCCCAACCCGATCCATCCACGAAGCCGCCGTGCACAAGGACGATGTTCCTCGCTCCTGAAGACATCGCAGTTCCTTTCCGGGAGGCTCACGGAGATCCTCCGATCCGTGAGCACTAGGCCCTCGAACCTAGCGCGAGAACCCGTGTTGGATGACCTCGGCCGGGGTAGCCCCGCCCGGGCTTCACGCAGCGAAGGGCCATGCGACGGCCAGCCGGAGCGCCGGTCTAGGGCCGGAGCGGGCCCCCGCTACCACCAAGTCTATGGGCTCCGAGGCTCGCCTCAGGGCCCATAGCGTTTCGGGGCGCAGCGTCGCCGCGCCCTCGCAGCGCTGGTCGAGCAGCGTGCCGAGCGCCCTTCGCCGAGGCCCACGTCGCGTGCCTGTCGCCCGCAGGTCGCGCGGGCGCGGCCGCAGCGGCTCAATGTCCTTCAGAAGTCGGGAGCACCCTCGCTCTCGGCGAGAGTTCGCCCACGACCTGCTCGCGCTGCCCGCCGCCAGCGAGCCGGGGACTCTCAGTGCCGATCTAGGAGGCACGCCGACGCACGGCTACGAACGCGAGCCCGAAGAGCAGCAACCCGGCCGGCCCCGGCTCGGGCACGATCGAAAGATCCAGCGCGAAGGAGACCTGGCTGTATGCATAGTCGGGGAAGTACTGATCGCCCCAGGCCTTGCCATCCGCGATCGCCCGAAGTGTGTACATCCCAGGCGCGAGAACGCCGGAGAAGAGCTGCGCCTCGTCGACATAAGCAGGTGGATCTCCCGGCGCGGAGCTCCCCACGAGCTGCGCGAGGGCTCCACCCCCACCGTCCAGCAGCTCTACCCGCGCGCTCCACTCGCGGAACGGTGAGGCCTGGAACGGGTCGGTCAGGGTCGTGCCGAAGATTCGGGCCGAGAGGTCGTAGGGCACCGCCGCATCAACCGCAAAGGTGATCTCGAAGTGGGAACTCACGCTCGCGAGGCCGAACTGGTTGTCCCCAAACATGTCGAACGCGTTCGCGGCGCCCCCGCCTGACGCATCCACCTGGAGACTCAGGTCCGAGAGCGGCGTGATCGTGGAAGTCTGTCCGCCTCCTGCACCGGCGAAGCCCGCTGCGGCGTTCACGGTCTCGACGAAGGGGCCGAAGTCGGGGGAAACCTTGGTCTCGCTCACAACGATCGGAGTTCCGAAGCTTGGCGCGAGATACGCGTCTGCGTGGACCGAGCGATCCTGGCTCACGAGCGTCAGCGCCGACGCGCTAAGCGGCACCGCGAGAGAAAGGGCGAGGACGATGCCAATCGGTCGATGCATGGCTCACCTCCTGCGCGAAGGACGAGAAGACTTCGCTGGCCTGACTGCGCCTCGTCTCGACCATAGGCGTGTGTGCAATCGGGCAGCGAAACCGAGCTCGAGGCCACGGAGCCACGCGATGGCACGCATCGCAAGCCTCCGAACCGCCGAGGAAGGAACTCGAGGGCCGATTCGTCGCGCTCAGCTTCCCGATCGGAAGTCGAACGCACACGCTCAGTCAACACCCAGCGAGAGGTAGGTGTCAATCGCAATGCAGTCGGATCCCGCTCGGTCTGCGGAGGTGACACAAGACCGGATCGCGCTCGCGTCTGGCAGTGATCCTCAGCGCCTCATCACGTCGTGCGAAACGAGCCTTCCGTGGCGAGAGGCCCCAGGGGCGCTGGGCCACGGGGAGGCTGCGATTGCTTCGCGCCTCCCGGGCTGAGGCCGTGATGACCAGCTCGAACAGTCGCTCCTCCGCACCGCCTGATTCGCCGACGGTGCTCCTGTGCCGCGTGCGTCAACTAGCCCTGCGCACCATTGCCGACGATCGGCAGCGGGATCGGCACGGGAAGCGCAGGGCGTTGCAGGCCCCCCGCTATCACCTCGCGGAATCGCTGGCGGCGATCCCACCCCGCCCCGACAGCGGCGAGCCAAGGCCGCCGCACCTGCGATGGCCAGGAGCGAGCTCCTCCCCACCCCGCGCCGGCGGCGGATCTGTTCTCGTCGTTGCTAGAGGCGCGAAGGCGGATCGACCCAGATCGGCGCCGTGACGGCGACCTCCGTGGCTCCGCGGCGGAGGATTACATAGTAGAAGCCTTCGTAGTCCGCAGCGGAGGTCGCACCCGGAATCGAGACATGGACGTCTTGGACGCAGCGCTCGGCTGGGACCGCTCCTCCGCCGGCGTTGCAATCGGCGACGGCGCTGGCGAGCTTGAGTGGCGCCGGCGCCACGATCGGGCTCCGGACCTTTCCGTGCATCAGAAACCACTGGCTCATGCCGAGGCTCGCGGACTTCCCCTGTGCGGAGAGGCGGACGCGCAACCCCTGCTGCGGGTCGACCGCGTCGCTCGCGAGCGACGAGCCCATGATCGCGTGCTCGATCGTCAGTCGGACCTGGATGCCATCACGCGCGAAATAGCAGCGGTGCGCGCGCATCGCGTCCAACAGATCGGCCTTGGTCAGGTCACGCGCCCAGCATTCGGTGGCTCCGGCGGGAGGCGCGGCACGCCAGGAGGTCTCGGTGGGCTCGAAGTGCACGTCCGATCCGAAGACCGGATGCACTCGATAGCCTCGCGCGAGGATTCCGCCGACGTTCAGTCCCGGGACGAGCCTCAGCCCACCCGGGTAGGTGCTCTCCAGTCCGGGCGTCAGCTCGGGCGACGTCTCGAGTACCTCGACTCCCACCACGACCCTCGGATCGATTCCTCCGTTGTCGCCCTTGCCGGTGACCGCAAACGGGGCGAGCCCCGGCTTCGGGCCGAAGTTGGGGTGGGCGATGTTCACGACGCCTCCCATCGCAGCCACCTGGCCGTAGAGCTGGCCCAGCGTCCGGCACTGGTCGTCATAGACCGACGTGCCCGAGGCACCGGTGCATGCCCGTTCTCCGCGCGCCTGGCTTCGGGCGCGTGGAAAGATCACCGTCTTGTGGCCGCCGCAGCCGACGGCTTCCGTGCGGCAACCGCTCTCGGACGCCGGCGCTGCCGTGTACTCGATCCCGAAGAACGCGACGAAGCGGCCGTTCTCGGTCGCCGCATCGGCGCAGCTCGCGAGCGAAGCGATCTGATCGTCCGTATGGCTGCCGCTTCCGTCGTAGAGCGGGAAGCCTGCGGGATGCGTCGGATAGACGTCCTGTGGATGCGAGGGGTTCGAGTAGTTCGGCCTGGCGCTCTTCCACCACGCGAGGATCTCGGGCGTCATCGCGAGCCCGCCGACTGGGTCACCGGGCCGGTAGTAGGAAGGAAGGCTTCCCTCGTGATTGGTGGACACCACCCAGTCGTAGCCGGCCTGGCGCGCGAAGGCGTACATCCGGGAGCACCAGACGCTCGGACAGTCAGTGCAGGCGGGATTCCAGCTGCTCAACGTCTGGTTGTACGCGCCGGCCGGCGATCCGCTGTGGACATGCGTATCGCCGCCGTAGCTGCGGAACGATTCGTAGCCGTCCGGCTCCGCGCTGCGGGGGCCGAGCGGCTCGCTCGCCTTCTCGGCGGAGGGTGCGAGGAAGGCGACGAGGATTCCGAGCGCGAGGCCTCGAGCGAGTCTCGACAGAGCGGCGTCACGCACAGGAAGAGCCTCCTGCGTCCCTCCTCTCGCCCCGCGGCCGATCATGCCATGGCGCAACAGCTGACGGCACTCGGGCTGAGCTGTCGCGCGAGCGATTCGCGCCTGAGGTGTGCGCAGCCCCGCCGACGGCGAACCGGGACTATCGGCTCCGAGGCTGTCCTCCGGGGCCCATAGCGTTTCCCGCCTCAGGGTCGCCGTGGTGCATGCGATCGTGAAGGAGCCGGCCCGCCTCCGCTCGCGCTCGAGCGACTGCACCGTCCGCAGGATGCCCTCGGGTGGATGCGACAACGCAGCGCGAAGCATCAGCGACGAGAACTCTGCGAGAGAGACCCGCTCCGGATGGTGCCTTCCTGAGGGAAGAGCCGGAGCGGTCCGCGAGGCCGCGGGAGGAAGCAATGCGACGATGGCTGATGCTGGTGCTGGCACTGATGTTGCTGGGCTGCGACGTGGCGCCATACGAGATCGAGTCGCAGCCATCGGGCGCGCTCTGGCGCGTGAACCGGAAGGGCCGAGCCCTACCGGCGTTTGGCGATGTTCGCGCCCCCCAGCGCAGCGCTTGGCCACCTCGGTCGAAGACACCCCGTCCAGGCCAGTTCCCGACGACACCGCGACGCGCCGGCCGCTTGTGCCCGGCTCTCTCGAGGAGCGCGCGACGCGCAGGACACGAGCACCGTGATGCCTTGGAGAAGGACGCGACGCCGGCCCAGCCATGAGGGTCCTGCCCGCCCACGCTGATCGCAAGCAACTTGCCGGGCGCCTCGAGCTCCTGGTGCGTCGTTTCGATCGCGCGCCTGCGGCGATGTGTTGCGCGTAGCCGACGATCGGAAGCGGGATCGGCACGGGCAGCGACACCCGGGCGAAGCGGGCCCGCGCTATCAACCTTCGAGACGCCCGGGACCTGGCAGGGTTCCGGCGTCTCGCGTTTCGTCCTCTGGCGCCGCCGCGCGCGAGACCGCGCGACGAAAGGCAGCACGAGGCCGAGCTCGATGCCGATGAGCCGCACTCACTGGGCGCGAAGGCCTCGCGGCACGCGGGGTCGGGGTCGCCGATGGGGACACCACCGTTCGCGTGATGCGCCCCCCGTCGAAGTGCCCGCCTGGATCGCGCAGCTGTGTTGGTTGCCCGCCGCGATCGCAGTGGCCGTACCGAGGGTGCCGTTCACCGAGGGAGGGCGCGTCGCCCCGCCTGCCGCGCTCAGCTCTGGCGCCGCCTCCGACGTCTCGGCCGCGGCTCCACCTTCTCCGGCCGGCGCGCTCCTCCTGCTTTCCACTGCGTGACCAGACGCCAGAGGATCTCGTTCGCGATCGCGCGCATGAAGTCGGCGTCGGCCGCCGCGTAGACCTCCGGATCGACGCGCCGCAGGGACTCGTACCGGATCTCCTGGCGCACCTCGGTGTCGCTGACCACCAGGACGACGCGCTGGCCGCGGTGGGTCTCGCCGCCGACCTCGATCTCGAGGGCTTCGGTGATGGACGTCGGCTCGCGCTCGGGCACGGGCCCCAGCCTAGCGCCGCCAGGTCTCGTGCATGGGTGTGCGGCGAACCTGCTTCGAGCATGCTCGACGGCGCTTCGGCCGGGAGCCACCACCCACGGCGCTGGGCTGCCGGCAGCACCCTTCCAGCACAGGCTCCGAGGGCATCGGCAGCTACGAGCAGATGCTCGTCGCTGCGGTCTTTTCTATTTCTCGCGTAGATTCGAAATTGCTCCCGGTGACTCGAGGAGCACCGCGGCGTCTTCCGGCCCCAGACGCAACGCCGCGAGGCGCGCGCGATCGACGCTGACCGCCTTGGCGGCGCGGTAGCGGACGAGAGTGAACGAGTCGGCATCCACTCGCTCCACCATCTCGAACGGCGCCTCGAGGGGTGGCGACGGCGCGCGTGGCGGCATGCTCGGCTGGCCGAGTTTCCGAAACATCGGGGGCAGCGCGATCGTGACGATCTCGGAGACTGCCGCCGAGGGTCCGGCCCACTCACCCAGTCCAGAACGGTAGAGCCCGAGCGGAAGCGCGCCGCGGGATGGCGTCACGACCAACGCGCGCACATCGTCCGCGGGACCCATGCCCGGGCGGCACCACGCCAGTCTTCGTGTTCGAACTTCGAGACGGATGCCGTGCCGAGATCGATCGCGATGCCGAGGACGCAGGTGAACGCGACGGTGGTCGCGGCGAGTGCGCCCCCGCGGCGCGTGCCGAGACCGGCCGCGATCACGACGAGGATGGGAATCGTCGCCGCAGCGAGGTAGCGCGACAGCATCACGTCGAGGTGCGGGAGGAGCGTGATCAGCATCGGGACGCCGAGCGCCGACGCGGCGACGAGCGCCGCAGAGGTCGCGCCGCGCCGTTCGTCGGGATCGGCACGGGTCACACAGGAGCCAGAGCGCCACGACCGGAGTGAGCAGCGCGAGCGGTGCGAGGAGAAGCGGTGCCGGGGGCTGGAAGCCGAGCAAGATCTCCGGGGGAACGCTGGCAACACGCATCAGCCAGCTGTGTCTCCCGATCCAGTCGACCCCGCCGAGCTTGCTCGCGAGAACGGGGAGAAGCGCCGCGGCGGCGAGCGCCAGCGCCAGGAGGCTCGCCTGGACGGCACGGCTCCGCGGATGGCGCAGCAGCAGCCAGAGAGCTTCCGGGCCGACGAGGAAGACCGCGAAGTAGTGCGTCCAGAGCGCGAGCGCGGACGTGATCGTCCACGCCACGATCGCCCGCCCGCGCGGCCGCTCGCGGGCTGCCACGAAGCTCAGAAACGACCACCCCCCGAGCAAGGTGAGCAGCGAGTACGCCCGGGCTTCGAGCGAGAACCAGACGAGCATCGGATTCACCGCCGCCAGCGCCGCGGCGACCAGTCCGGCCCGGGTCGACACCGAGCGAGCCGCGACGAGGTAGGCGAGCCACACCGCGCCCACACCGAGCGTGGCGGAGAAGGAGCGCAAGCCCGCCTCGCTCGTGCCGGCGATGGTCGTCCAGCCGTTGGCCAAGATGAAGTAGAGCGGGGGCGTATGCTCGTTCAGCGACAGCTGCCGAAGCATCTCCGGCAGGGCGAGTCGGGTCTCGACCACGGTGAGCGCCTCGTCGAACCACCAGCCGCGCGACGACAAGAATCCAAAACGCAATCCAGCGGCAACCAGGAGAATCGCGGCAAGCAGGAGACTCGTGCGCTGCGTCGATGCGGTGTCCGTCCCGCTCACGGCGTCCCCTCCTGGCTCAGGCGTTCGATCGTGTCACATTTTCTGACGCGACGACCGTGATCACCATTGCGAGCACAGGCAGCGGGATCGCAACGGGCAGCGACCCGTAGCCGTTGCGGGCCCTAGCTACGACCTTTCGAGACACCCGGAGGCCTCGCGGCTTCCGGGCGTTTCGCGTTGCGCCCGCCGCCGTCGCGCGCGCGAGCGCGCGATGAACGGCAGCACGAGACCGAGCTCGATGCCGAGCAGACCGCAGAACTCGTCGGGGTCCGTGGCGTTCGAGCATTCCGTGTCGCGAGCGGCGATCGGTACGCCGCCATGCACCGAGGCGCCTCCATCGAAGTCGATCTGCCCGTCGCCGTCGTTGTCGACGCCGTCCTGGCAACCCGCTTCTTCGGTGACTTCGTAGACAGAGAGACAGCCCGGGTCGTCCGGGTAGTCCACGAGCCCGTCGGTGTCGTTGTCGAGACCGTCCTGGCAAGCCGGGTTCTCGATCTCTCCGAAAGGGCTCCCGCAACCGGGGTCGGACGGGTAGTCCACGAGGCCGTCACCGTCGTTGTCGAGACCGTCCTGGCACACCGGGTTCTCGACCGCGCCCTGGGGGCCGGTGCAGCCCGGATCGTCCGGGTAGTCGACGAGCCCATCGCCGTCGTTGTCGCGGCCGTCCAGGCACACCGGATTCTCGAGTGTCCCGTACGGACTGGCGCAGCCGGGGTCGTCCGGGAAATCCACGGCTCCGTCGCCATCGTCGTCGATGCCGTTGTCGCAGACAGTTCCCAGGAGTTCCGCTCCCGCCCTCGGGCTCGGAGCAGCCCGGGTCGGACGGGTAGTCCACGGCGTCGTCCCCATCGTCGTCGAGCCCGTTGTCGCAGACGAGCGTCGGGGTCCTCTCACTGTCGTCATCGAGCGAGAGCAGCCGGGGTCGCCGGTGACGTCGATCCGTCCGTCGCCGTCGTTGTCGAGGCCGTCGTCGCAGACGAGCGCCCCGCTCTTCTCACTCGGGTCGCGGGGCGATTCGCAGCCCGGGTCGGCGAAGGCATCGATCTCCCCATCGCGGTCGTTGTCGATGGCGTCCGAGCACTCCGGCACTTGGATGGCCACGATCGTGAACTGGTAGAGCCCCACGGCCGCAGCCGCGACCGCGTTGGCGCGGCCGTGCACACCGTCCACTTGCGGTGCCACCTCGCTCGCTCCATTGCCCCAGCAGACCAGTGCCCTCGTACCCGACTGAATCGCACAGCTGAAGGCATTTCCTACCGCGATCGCGGTCGCGGTGCCGAGCGTGCCGTCCACGGAGGGAGGCGGCTCTGACTCCCCAGCGAGATCGACACCCCAGCAGACCACTGCACCGGTGCCGCTCTGGATGGCGCAGGTGTGCGAGAACCCCGCCGCGATCGCCGTGGCTCCGCCGAGCGTGCCGTCCACCGACGGCGGCGGCGTCGACTCGCCATAGGAATCGCTCCCCCAGCAGACGACAGCCCCGCTGTGCTTCCGGATGGCGCAGCTGTGTGTCCAGCCCGCCGCGATCGCGATCGCCCCCTTTTGCTTGCCGCTGTTGAGGAAGCGCGGCGGCGAGGCTTGGCCCTCGCCGTCGAGCCCCCAGCAGACGACCTTGTCTTTGCGGGACTCGATCGCGCAGGTGTGCGCCGCACCCGTCGCGATCGCGATCGCGCCCCGCGACTTTCGGCTCGACCGACGGGGCCTCGTCTGCCCGTAGGTGTTGTCGCCCCAGCACACGACTTCCCTGCTCCCTGCCTGGATCGCGCAGGTGTGGGAGTCGCCCGCCGCGATCGCGGTAGCCGATCCGAGGGCGCCGTTCACCGACGGGGGCGACGTCGCCTGGCCCGAGGCATCGGAGCCCCAGCATACGACCGCACCTGTGCCCTCCTGGATCGCGCAGTTGTGCGATGTACCCGCAGTGAGCGCGCTCGCCATGCCTTCCGCGCCGTTCACGCTGGGAGGGATCGGGTTGGCGCCTCCGTAGCCCACGACGGGACCGGGCTCCGCCGCCGCGGCCGCGAGGCCGAGCGCAGCGAAGGCCGCCGCGACCAGAGTCGCCCACGCGCTCGTTCCCCTCATCGGAAGCCCTCCGGATGAGAACGAAGGCACCGAGCCTATGGCCGCCGGCACCCCGAGCGCATCCCCTGTTTGGAGGGAGCCACGCGTGAGCGCGTACTACGCCCGCGCCGCCACCACGAAGTGTCAGCTCTCCGCCTAGCCCCGGCGCTCGCGGGCGCCGGGAGACACCGCGGCGAGTAGCGCCGGGCGTCCTCACGCTGCCGGCTTCACGGTTCCGAGCACGGCAACGGGATCGGAACGGGCAGATAGCCCAGGGCGTTGCAGGCCCCCGCTACCAATCTTCGAGACGGCTCACCGCCGACAGCGAGAACCCGGACTCGGTCGAGGACGCCAGCTCCGAGGACTCCGACGCCCTCGAGGGCGACGCGGAGAACGTCGACGCCGCGCCCGACTTGGACGGCGAGAAGCTCGACGCCGTCGATGGCGCCGAGAGCGAGAGCTCGGACAGCCTGCGCGCCATCAGCCGCGACGCCGACTAGCTCCGCTCCGCCACCAGCAGGCGTCGGCTCTCGGCCCAGCGCCGGCGCTGGCGCTCGCTCAGCGCGACGCCGCCGAGCTCGGCCCACGCGACCGCGTTGGTGTCGGAGACGACGGCGAAGCCGCGCGCGGCGAGCAGCGCCGCGAAGCCGGCGGACGTGTGCTCGGAGCGGATCGGCTCGCCGATCACGCGGAGCACGAGGTTCTGGAGCGAGCGCGTCCGGCCGCCGCCCGCGGTGTAGTTCGCGACGAAGCGACTGCCCGGCGCCGCGCGCCGGGCCACCGCATCGAGCGTCGCCTCGATCGCCGCGAGCGTCAGGTAACGGACGACGCCCTCCCAGAGGAACACCGTCGGCACGCTCGCGTCGTGGCCCGCGCCCGCGAGCGCCTCGTCGAGGGCGTCGCGCTGGAAGTCCACCGGGACGAAGCGCACCTCTCGCGCGGCCGGCCGCAGCGCGGCCGTGCGCTCGCGCTTCACCGCCTGCGTCGCGGGGTGATCCACCTCGAACACCACCGCGTCCGAGAGCTCTGCCATGCGCCAGGCGCGCGCGTCGAGGCCGGCGCCGAGGATCACGAGCTGCCGCACGGGCGCCGCGGCGCGCACGGCGTCGTCGATCGCGATGGTGCGGAGCGAGATCATGCGCACCACACGCCGCACGACGCCGAGGCGCGCGCGATCCCGCCAACCCGCGGGCTCGCGCGAGGAGAGAAGATCGACGAGACGGCGCGCGTCGGGCGGCAGCAGCTGTCTCGCGATCGGATCGGAGAAGCCGCGCACCCGCCCCTCGGCGTGGGCGACCGCCCGGCCCATCGCGACGTAGAGCGCCGTGGTGCTGGCCTCGTCCGCCCTCACGGGCCCCCGCGGAGCCAGCCCGCGATCGTCTCGCGCAGGCCGGCGAACAGGCTGCCCCAGCTGATCTCGAGCGCGATCAGGCCGATGATGATCAGCTCGAGCAGCTCGCTCCGCCGCACGTTGGACTCGTCGGCGACCTTCTCGTAGATGCTCTCGAGGCTCGCGAGCTTGTGGGCGACGCTCTGCTGCCACTTCTCGAGGTCGTAGCGCTCGGCGATGAGGGCGTAGACCTCGGCGAGCCACTGGTCGCCGAGCAGGCTCACGGCGTTGTTCACCGACTCGTAGAGCATCGCGCTGTCCACCTGGAGCTTCGCGACGCGGCGCAGGTGGCCGCCGCCGAAGATCCGGCGGCGCGGGCGCGAGAGCGCGCGGCTCGCCTCCTCGAGGTCGCCGTCGAGGCGCTTGTCGAGACAGCGCAGCTCGAGCAGCTCGGTGTTCGCGAACTCCAGCACGAGGCGCTCATCCGGCGAGCCGCCGACCGCGAGCGCGGTGCTCCAGTCCACCACCAGCAGGTCGTCGGGCGCATACGAGATCGAGAGCCGCAGCGCGTCCTCGACCCGGCTCTCGGAGAGCGGGCGCTTCTCCGCGCGCAGGAGCTGCGCCAGCGCGTGGCGCAGCTCGGGCTTCTCGAGCAGCGCGGACGGGGGGGACGGCGGCTCGAGCGCGGCGAAGTCGAACATCACGTACTGCTCGTAGACCTCGCGCGAGCGCTCGCCGGTGAGCGCGGGCCCGAGCGTTTCGACCAGCTCGTCCACCCGCCGGCGCGCGGCGCCGAGCAGGCCCACGTGGTCGTAGAGCGCGGCCGACAGCTCGTTCAGCTCCGCGAGCGTGGCGTCGAAGGGCACCCGGAAGTCCACCGAGAACGCGCCGAAGTCGAACACGGTGACGTCGGCCTGCCCTTCGCTCGCGAAGCGCCCCACGCCGATCGGCACGGGCTCGCACGGCAGCGTGACCTGGAGCGGCGGCGGGTCGAAGTCGAGATAGGCGGGCGTGCGGCGTTCGCGCTGGAAGCGCGTGCGCTCGGTGGGCCGGGCGCGCGCGATCGTCTGGGCGCGGTCGAGGTCGACCTGCGACGCCGCGAGGAACGCGTAGTAGATGTGGCAGTGACCCTGGGCTCGCATGCTGCGCCTGCCGCAGCCTAGCCGCGTCGAGCGGGGGGTGTGAAGCGCGCCACTGCGGCCCGCCTGCGGAGTGCCGATCCTCCAGCGGCGCCACCGGGGAGAGGACGATGACGGATCTGCTGCTGCGAGGGCTCGGGCTGCTGCTGGTGCTGGCCTTCGCCGCCTTCCTGATGAGCGTGATCACGCTCGGCTAGAGTCCGCGCGCGATGGGGCTCGATTCGAATTCGCTGCGCGCGCACGTGGAGCGCGTCTTCCGCGACTCCGCCGCCCCCGCGCTCGAGCGCTACATCGAGATCCCCAACCGCTCGCCGCTCTTCGATCCGGACTGGGCCGCGGCGGGGCACATGGAGCGCGCGGCCCAGCTGATCTCGTCGTGGTGCGCGGCGCGCGCGGTGCCCGGCCTCACGGTCGAGGTGCTCCGCCTCGAGGGCCGCACGCCGCTGATCGTGATGGAGGCGCCGGGCGAGAGCGACGAGACCGTGCTGCTCTACGGCCACCTCGACAAGCAGCCCGAGATGGAAGGCTGGGCGGAGGGGCTCGGACCGTGGACGCCGGTGCGCCGCGGCGACCGCCTCTACGGCCGCGGCGGCGCCGACGACGGCTATTCGGCCTTCGCGGTGGCCACCGCGCTCGAGGCCCTCGCGGCGCAGCGCGTGCCCCGCGCCCGCTGCATCGCGCTGATCGAAGCCTGCGAGGAGAGCGGCTCGTTCGACCTGCCCGCCTACGTCGAGCACCTGGCGCCGCGCATCGGCTCGCCGAGCCTGGTGATCTGCCTCGACTCGGGCTGCGGAAACTACGAGCAGCTCTGGGTCACCACCTCGCTGCGCGGCATGCTGACGGGCACGCTGCGCGTGGACGTGCTCACCGAGGGCGTGCACTCCGGTGACGCGAGCGGCGTGGTGCCGTCGAGCTTCCGCATCCTGCGCCAGCTGCTCTCGCGGATCGAGGACGAGGCCAGCGGCGAGCTCCTCGTCCCCGAGCTGCACGTCGCCGTGCCGCCGGATCGCCTGCGCCAGGCGGAGGCCTCGGCGGCCGTGCTCGGCGCCAGCGTGTTCGCGAAATTCCCTTTCGCGCCCGGCATGGAGCCGCTCTCGCGGGATCCCGTGGCGCTGGTGCTGAACCGCACCTGGCGGCCGTGGCTCGAGGTCATCGGCATGGAGGGAGCCCCGCCGCTGCAGACCGCGGGCAACGTGTTGCGCCCCTTCACCGCCGCCCGTCTCTCGTTGCGTCTGCCGCCCACGGTGGACGGCGACGCCGCGGCCGCGCGCGTGAAGCAGATCCTCGAGGCCGACCCGCCGCACGGCGCGCGCGTGCGCTTCTCGGCGGTGGGCTCGACCGGCTGGAACGCGCCGGCTTTCGCGCCCTGGCTCGAGCAGGCGATGGACTCCGCCTCGCGCGCGCACTTCGGCAAGCCCGTCATCAGCATGGGCGAAGGCGGCTCGATCCCGTTCATGGCGATGCTCGGCGAACGCTTCCCCGCCGCGCAGTTCCTGGTGACGGGCGTGCTCGGCCCGGGCTCGAACGCGCACGGCCCGAACGAGTTCCTGCACCTGCCGACCGCCGAGCGCGTGACCGCGTGTGTGGCGGACGTGTTGGCCGCTCACGCGCGCCGCGGCTGATCAAGCCAGGGGCCGCGCGACCTCGTCGCCGAAGCGCCGGATGCCCTCGACGCGCTTCGCGAGATCCTCGGTCGGCCCGCCGTAGAAGATCCAGGGCATGGTCTGGATGTGCGTCACGCCGTGCTCTTCGAGGCGGCGGTACTGGTCGGGCTTCACCGCGTCGAGCACCGAGGCCAGCACCGCGAAGGGCTTGCCGGCGCGCGGTCCGTCGGCGCGCAGCTCGTGAAGCTTCGCCACGATGCGGCGCAGCTCGTCCGTGGTGTGGAGGTCGGAGATCCAGCCGTCGCAGTGCCAGGCCGCGCGCCGGAAGGCCGCCTCGCTGAGCCCGCCGGCGTAGATCGGCACGTCGCCGGGCGCAGGGCTCATGTCGAGGCGCGGGAACGTGTAGAACTCGCCCTTGTGCTCGATCCAGCCGCCCGCCCAGAGCTTGCGCAGCACCGCGATCGCCTCGTCCGTGCGCGCGCCGCGGCGCTCGAAGGCGGCGCCGCAGATCTCGAACTCCTCGCGCATCCAGCCGACGCCGATGCCGAGCGCCATGCGCCCGTTCGACAGCACCGCCGCGGTGCCCACCGCCTTGGCCACGAGCACCGGGTGGCGCAGCGGCAGCACGAAGATGCTCGTCACCACGCGCAGCCGCTCCGTCACGGCCGCGATCGCGCCGGCCGTCACCCACGGGTCGGGCCACGCCGTGAAGGGCTGCCAGCGCGGCGCGCCGTCCTTCGTATAGGGGTAGGGCGTGTCGATCCGCTCCGGGTGCACCACGTGGTCCGAGAGCGCCACGCCGTCGAAGCCGGCGGCGTCGCACGCGCGCGCGAGCGGGAGGATCTGGGCCGGGGCCGAGAAGGCGAGCGAGGTGACGAACTTCACGGCCCGGCAGCATGGCAGAGCGCCCTCGCCTCTTCCATCCTGCGGCCGGAGGTCCGCCATGCCGCTCGACACGCTCCTCGACGGGCTCTGCTTCGGCGAAGGGCCGCGCTGGCACGAGGGCCGGCTCTGGCTCTCGGACATGCACGCCCACACCGTGCTGGCGGTGGACCTCGACGGGAAGCGTGAGGACGTGCTCGAGGTCGCCGGCAAGCCCTCGGGCCTCGGCTGGCTGCCCGACGGCCGGCTGCTCGTCGTCTCGATGAACGACCGCCAGCTGCTGCGCCGCGAGCCGGACGGCACGCTCGTCACGCACGCCGACCTGCGCCCCTTCGCCGACCATCCCTGCAACGACATGGTGGTGGACGGCCAGGGCCGCGCCTTCGTCGGCAACTTCGGCTTCGATTTCGAGCACGAGAAGGAGCCGCGCACCACTTGCCTCGTGCGCGTGGACCCGGACGGCCGCGCCACGGTCGCCGCCACGGAGATGCGATTCCCCAACGGCAGCGTGATCACGCCCGACGGGCGTACGTTGATCGTGGGCGAATCCTTCGGCGGCTGCCTCACGGCCTTCACGATCGGGCGCGACGGCGCGCTCTCCGCCCGCCGCGAATGGGCGAAGCTCGAGCGCGCGGTGCCCGACGGCATCTGCCTCGACGCCGAGAACGCGGTGTGGGTGGCTTCGCCGATGTCGAACGAGGTGCTGCGCGTGCGCGAGGGGGGCGCGGTGGCCGAGCGCATCCCGGTCGGCCGCCCGGCCATCGCCTGCGCGCTCGGGGGCCCCGACCGGCGCACGCTGTTCGTGCTGTCGTCCGACACGTTCCGCGCGGAAGAGGCGGTCGCGAAGCGCTCCGCCCGCGTCGAGATCGCGCGCGTGGACGTGCCCGGCGCCGGCTTCCCCTGAGCCCTGTTTCCCGAGGAGATCCAGATGAAGATCGATGCAGGACTGATCGCGGCCGACCTGGCCGAGGTTCCGGCGCGCGCGAAGGCGCTCGAGGCGCAGGGCTTCGACGGCTGCGTCACGGCCGAGATCGCGAGCGATCCGTTCCTCCCGCTGCTGCTGGCCGCGGAGCACACGCAACGTCTCGAGCTCATGACGTCGATCGCGGTGGCCTTCGCGCGCAGCCCCATGACGCTCGCCAACCTCGGCCACGACCTGAACGCATTCTCGAAGGGCCGCTTCCTGCTCGGCCTCGGCTCGCAGATCCAGCCGCACATCACGAAGCGCTTCAGCATGCCGTGGTCGCATCCGGCGGCGCGCATGCGCGAGCTGATCCTCGCGATGCGGGCGATCTGGCGCTGCTGGTACGAGGGCGAGAAGCTCGCCTTCCGCGGGGAGTTCTACACGCACACGCTGATGACGCCGATGTTCACGCCGACCCATACGAAGTACGGCGCGCCGAAGGTACTGCTGGCCGCGGTGGGCCCGAAGATGACCGAGGTCGCCGGCGAGGTGGCGGACGGCATGATCGTCCACGGCTTCACCACGCCGAAGTACGTGCACGAGGTGACGCTGCCGGCTCTCGAGCGCGGCCTCGCCGCGGCCGGTCGGAGCCGCAAAGGCTTCCAGCTCGCCTGCCCGGTTTTCGTGGTGACGGGGCGCGACGCCAAGGAGTGGGAGCAGAGCCGTGGCGCCGTCTGCAAGCAGATCGCCTTCTACGGCTCGACGCCGGCCTACCGCCGCGTGCTCGAGCTGCACGGCTGGGGCGAGCTCCAGGGCGAGCTCAACGCGATGAGCAAGCGCGGCGAATGGGACGCGATGGGCACGCGCATCACGGACGAGATCCTCGAGCAGTTCGCGATCGTGGCGCAGCCGCACGAGGTGCCCGGCCAGCTGAAGCGGCGCTACGGCGCCTCGATCGACCGCGTGCTCGCCACCTTCGCCTTCCACGACGACGCGCAGCGGAAGCAGGCGCTCGCGGAGCTACGGGCCTAGGCCCGCGCGAGCCGCTCCAGCTCTTCGAAGCTCGCCATCACCGCGTTGGCGAAGACGTAGAGGTCGGGCACCTGATCGGGGTCGGCGGTGAAGCCCCAGCCGAGCGTTCCCGCGTAGCTGAACAGGCCGACGCCGAGCCCCTGCTGGGGCTGGAGGTTCACGACCGGATAGCAGCGCTCCATGCGCGCGCCGAGCATGTAGAGCGGGATCTGCGGGCCCGGCACGTTCGTCACGACGAGGTTGTAGGGGCGCCCGCGCGACGCCCCGCGCACGGCCAGCGAGAGCAGCGTGGCGCTGGTCCATTCCGACACCGCCGCGAGCACCTCGGCGCCCATCGCCTGCCGCGATGACTTGAGACGCTCCATCGTCTCCCGCACGCGCGCGAGGCGCGCGAGGGGATCGGCCTCGTCCACGGGCAGCTCCGCCATGAACAGCGCGATGCGGTTGCCGAGCGTGCCGCGCTCGTCGCGCGTGCGGAGGCTCACGGGCACGTTGGCGCGGATGCGCAGCTGATCGACGTCGAGCCGCCGCAGGCTGAGGAAGTGCCGCAGCGCGCCCGCGACGGTGGCGAGCACCACGTCGTTCACCGTGCCGCCGAGCCGATCCTTCACGGCCTTCACGCGCGAGAGCTCGAGATCGCGCCAGTCGATCCGGCGATGCGGGCCGAGCTTCTGGTTGATCGGCGTGTCCGAGGCGGGGCGCAGCGCCGCGGAGAGCGTCTCGCTCACCGCGGCCACGCCCTCGCGCACGCGCCCGGCGAGATCCGCGGGCTCGCGCAGGGCGCCCGGCGTGCGACCGAGCACGCCGACCAGGCCCGTGACGCGGCGCCCGACCTCGCTCGCGAGCAGGTCGAGCGGGCCCGGCGCGGGCTGCGGCTCGAAGGGCGGGCTCGGCTCGGGCTCGGCCTCGGGATCGAGCGCGAGCAGGATCGCCATCAGATCCACGCCCGAGATCCCGTCGATCATGCAGTGGTGGACCTTCTGCACGATCGCGAAGCGCTTGCCGCCCTCGAGGCCCTCGACGACCCAGAACTCCCAGAGCGGCCGCTCGCGATCGAGCGGCTGCGAGACCACACGCCCCGCGAGACGCTTCAGCTGGCGCTCGTCGCCCGGCCGCGGCAGCGCCGTGTGGCGCACGTGGAACTCGATCTGGAAGTGCGGATCGTCCACCCACACCGGGTGGTTCTCGAGGGGGATCCACGCGAGCCGCTGGCGATAGCGCGGCAGCCGGTGGAGCCGCGACGCGACGTACGCGCGCACGCGCTCGATGTCCACGCCGCCGTCGGGGCGCGCGAGCCGCCCCGCTTCGAAGACGGTGATCGCCGCGATGTGCTGCGGCTCGTTCGGGCGCTCCAGGTCGAGAAACGTCTTGTCCTGGGCTCCGAGGCGCTCGTACCCGTCGGACATGCGGCGAACCATAGCCTGCTCAGTCACGGAAGAGAGGCAGGGGCTCGTCGTCCGGCGGCGCCAGGCAGGCCGGATCGTCGTTGCGCACGTCGTTCACGCGGGTGCTCACGGGCCGCGCGACGAGGCCCGCGCCGAGCGCCTCGGGCACGGCGGCGAGGAGCGCTGCGGGGTCCGGCGCCGCCGGCTCGAGCCAGGCCGCGTAGCCGGCGGGGTCCACGATCAGCGGCATGCGGTCGTGGAGCGTGGCGACGGCCCCTCGCGCCGGGCGCGTGAGCAGCGTGAAGGAGTCGAAGACCTCGGCGCCGGGCCCGTGCCAGCGCTCGTAGAGCCCGGCGATGGCGAACAGAGCGCCGTCCGGAAGCGCCAGATGGAACGGGCGGCGCGCGCGCGCCTTCCCCTGCCACTCGAAGAAGCCGTCGGCCGGCACGAGACAGCGCCGCCGCCCCATCGCCTCCCGGAAGGCCGGGCGCTCGAGCACGCTCTCGACGCGCGCGTTGATCATGCGCGCGCCCACCGCGACCGCCTTCGCCCAGGGCGGCACGAGGCCCCAGTGCCGCAGCTCGAGCGCGCGCTCGCCGGTCGAACGGGCGCGCACGACCGGCAGCTCCTGGGTCGGCGCCGCGTTCCAATGCGGCGCGAACGCAGGCGCGGCGGCGAGCCCGAAGTGCTCCGCCACCTCGGTGGCGGAGCGCGTCAGCGTGAAGCGGCCACACATGGAAGGCGAGCCAGGGTAGCCGCCCGGCTGCCGAGAATGGGAAAGTCCGTTCCACGGCCGAGCTGCGGCCGAGCCGGCAACCGCGCGGCAGGGGCCCGCGCGGACGGCCCGCCCGGCCCCGGGTTTCGGACGTTGCGCCGCCCGAGCCCGAGGCGCGCGCACGGAACTTGCAGGGTTCGGCCTGGGCTCCTGCGTCCGGAGCCCGCGGACGGGATCCCGCCAGGGTTGGGCGCAACCGGGAGAGTCCCATGCGAATGCTCGGAATGCTGCTGCTGTCGATGGCTCTCTTCACGCTCGCTTGCGGCGGGACGACCACCCAAGGCGCGTATCGAACGCCGATGGTCGAGCGTGGCGCATGCGCCACGATCCTGATGCCCGGCGAGACGATGCCGATGCCCGAGCCCGGAGACTCCCCCGGCTGCGCGGGCGGCTACACCTCGATCGCCGGCGGCGGCGTGGTCGACGAAGGCCAGAAGACGACGAAGACCCAGCCGCATCCGGTGGTGAAGGCCATCTCGGCCCCCTTCGCGATCCTGCTCTTCCCGTTCAAGCTCATGGCCGCCGGCGCCGGCAAGCTCGGCGACCTCGTCAACCCCAAGGACGAGGTGCCGATGGATCCGCGGCTGCGCAGCTCGCAGGCGAAGATCGCCAAGGCGGATCCGCAGACGACGCACGAGGAGCAGCAGCTCTCGGCCCTCGAGCGGGAGCTCGAGCAGCGCGGCGGGAAGACGCGGTCGAGCAGCAGCAGCAGCACGAGCGGGCCGGCCGTCGGCGCCGGCACGGGCGAGGTTGCAGCCCCCGCGCGGCCTCGACCGTCGATCGCCGACGAGCTGGCGGCGCTGCGCGGTGGCTCGGCGCGCGTGGCTCCCGAAGCCGAGGGCGCGCCCGTGCTGGCTGCCGCCGTGCCGTCCGCGCTGCCCGTCCCCGTGCCCGCACCCCCCGTCGTCGTCGGCCCGGCCGACCGCGTGCTCGACGGCGACGGCGACGGCCGCCCCGACCACTGGATCCATCTCTCGCAGGGCCGCCCCGCCCGCGAGGAGTTCGACGACAACGGCGACGGCGTGCCCGATCGCACCGTGATCCGCGATCCGGCGAGCGGGCAGGAGCTGCGGGTCGAAGAAGATCGCAACGGCGACGGCCGCCCCGACGTCATCTCCGAGTACAAGGACGGTCAGCTCGCGCGCGTGCGCCGCGACACCGACTTCGACGGCACGCCCGATGCGTGGAGCTTCTATCGCGCGGGGCAGCTCACGCGCGAGGAGCAGGACCCCGACGGCGACGGCTTCCGGAACCGCGTCTCGATCTATCAGGATGGCCGGCTCGTGTCGGAGCGCGAAGACCGCGACGCCGACGGACGCGTCGATCGCCTCACGCGCTACGACGCGCAGCAGCGCGTGGTGCAGCGCGACGAGGACCAGGACGGCGACGGGCTGGTGGACGCGCGCGCCTACTACGAAGAGGGACGCCTCGTGCGGCGCGAGCTCGTGAGCGAGAGCCAGGGCAACGCGATCGACGACGAGGAGGATCTCACGAGCGCGCAGTGGTCGAGCGATCCGAAGGACGCGCATCCCTGATGCCGCGCACGCCGTACGACGCGCTCGGCTTCCTCGGCGGGCTCTGGCTGGCGGTGGTACTGCTGCTCCCGCTCGGCGCGCCCTGGGCCGCCGCCGCCGACCCGGGGCTCGCACTGCTCGAGACCCGCCTGCACGCCGCCGTCAACGACTTCCGCCACGAGCAGCACCTGATCCCGCTCGAGCGGCGGCCCGACCTCGACGAGGTCGCGCGCGGCCACAGCGAGGACATGGCGCGCCGCGGCTTCTTCTCCCACGCCTCGCCCGAGGGCAACACCTGGGTCGAGCGGCTCGCGCTCGCGGGCGTCTCGGGCTTCACGATGGCCGGCGAGAACGTCGGGCAGACGAACCGGCCCGACCCGAACCGCGAGATCCTCGAGGGCTGGAAGAACTCCCCCGCGCACCGCGAGAACCTGCTGTCGCGGCCGATGAACGCGACCGGCATCGGCATCGCCCGTGCCCCCGACGGCCGGCTCTTCTACACCCAGCTCTACCTGAGCGTCGAGCGCTAGGGCGCGAACGTCACCGTGATGTGGCGGTCGTCCCAGTAGATGTCGAGCTCGCGCGTCGGGTCGAAGTTCGGCGGCAGCGAGACGTAGCCGAGCACCACCTCGCCCGCGGCGAGCGCGCCGAGCTGACCCTGGAGCACGCCCAGCTGGCGCGGGTCGGTGGCGTCGGGCTGGTAGCTCAGGTGCTCCTGCAGGAAGGTGAAGCTCGCGTAGAACTGCTCCGCCGAGACGGAGCGCGCCGAGAACAGCAGGACGCCGCCGCTCGGCAGCCCGCCGCGCGCGGTGAAGCTCTCGCGCAGCAGCTCCTCGAAGGAGGACGAGCGCGCGAAGCTCACCTCGAACACGCCCTGCCCGCCCGCGGTCTCGCGCGTCAGGCGCGCGGGAGTCCGCTCCTGCGACAGCTCGACGATCTGGAACAGGTCGCGCAGCTCCGTCTCCGACAGACCGAGCTGGAGCGGCGCGGGTGCAGCCGCCGGGGGCGCCGCCCCCACCGGCGGCGTAGCGCCGGCCTGCGGCGCCGGCGCCTTCGCGCCGCCCGGAGCCGGCGGCGGCGTCTCGAGCCCGCGCACCTGTCGCGCGGCGTCGATCGCGTTGTAGGGATTGTTCGGATCGTGGCGCTCGTTCCACACCTTCCACGTGTACGGCGTGGGGAGATAGTGCGGCCGGATCGGCGGCACCTCGTCGGTGTCGATCGGCTTCGCATCGCGACAGGGGATCTGCCGCGCTTCCTGCACGATGTACATGCTGCCGTCGGGGCAGATGCCGGTGAGCGACGCGTTCGCGCTGGCCGGAGCGCCGACTCCGAGGGCGAGCAGCACACAGAGCGATGAAGTGCGCGACGAGAAGAACGGCAGCATGGGGAGCTTCCGCGACGGCAAAGGACGATTCTACTCGATCGCGATGCGCAACATCAACGAGGCTCTCGCTCACGACGCCGAGGGCGGGCCGGGTGCCTCGCGCTTCGCGAGCGCTTCGGGCGGCGAGCGGGGCGACTTGCGCGCGTGTTGCCGCTCTCGTGCCCACCGGCGGCGAGACGCTGGAGCTGGCGCCGTTCGGCCGCGGTGAGCTCGCGCGCGGCACCGCGCTTCAGGTCACCGAGGTGCAGCGGGCCCATGCGCACGCGCACGAGCCGCCGCACCGGATGCCCGAGCGCGAGCAGCGAGCGCCGGATCTGCCGCTTGCGCCCCTCGCGCAGCACCAGCACCAGCCGGCTCGTGCCCTGCGAGGCGTCGTAGCCCTCGACGCGGACGCGGCAGGGGTTCGTGCGCCCGTCGTCGAGCTCGACGCCTGCCGCGAGCTGGCGCGCCGTGGCGGGCGCAACGTCGCCCCACACGTCCACACGGTACTCGCGCTCGCAGCCGCGCGACGGATGCAGCAGGGCCTGCACCACCGGGCCGTCGTTGGTGAGCAGGAGCAGACCCTCGGAGTTGAGATCGAGCCGGCCCACGGGCACGAGGCGCGTGCGGCGCGCCGCCGCCGGGAGCAGCTCGAGCACGTTGCGACGGCCCGCCTCCGCCGCCCACGGGTCGGCCGTGGTCGTGAGCACGTTCTGCGGCTTGTGCAGCAGCCAGTAGCGCCGCGGCTCGGCCTCGATCCGCTTGCCGTCCACGCGCACGTCGTCGCTCGCCGGGTCGGCGGAAGAGCCGAGCTCCGCGAGCTTGCCGTTCACGCGCACGCGGCCCGCGCGGATCCACTCCTCGGCCGCGCGGCGCGAGGCCAGCCCGGCGTCCGCCAGCAGCTTCTGGAGCCGGACCTTCACGACTTGTTCCTTTGCTCGCTCCGCTCGCGGCGCGCCGGGCGAGGCGCCCGGCTTGCTCGTTCCTTTGCTCGCTCCGCTCGCGGCGCGCCGGGCGAGGCGCCCGGCTTGCTCGTTCCTTTGCCCGCTCCGCTAGTGGAGCTCGGCCGCCTCGGCGTCGGGCTCGTCGTCGGCCAGCTCGGGCGCGGCGCCGAGCGGCGGCGGCGGACCGGGCGCGTCCGGCATCGGCGGCGGCAGCAGCTCCTCCATCTCGCGCAGCGTCGGCAAGTCGTCGATGCGGCCGAGCCCGAACACCTCGAGGAAGCGCTTCGTCGTGGCGTAGAGCATCGGCCGACCGGGCACCTCGCGGTGGCCCGCGATGCGCACGAGCTGGCGGTCGAGCAGGCTGCGGATCACCGCATCCACCTCGACGCCGCGCACGGCCTCGACCTCCGCGCGTGTGACCGGCTGCCGGTACGCCACCACCGCGAGCGTCTCGAGCGCAGCCCGCGACAGGCGGAGTGGGCGTTCGCGGTGGAGCAGGCGCAGGTACGCGGCGTACTCCGGGCGCGTGCGCAGCTGGTAGCCACCCGCCACCTCCCAGATCTCGAAGGCGCGCCCCTGCTCTTCGTACTCGCGCTGGAGCTCGGTCACCAACGCGCGCGCGTCCTCGGCTTCGAGGCCGGGCACCACGTCGGCGAGCTTCTGCGCCGACACGGGCTCGGGCGCTCCGAGCACGAGGGCCTCGACGATCCGCTTCTGCGAGTCCTTGTCCATGTCTCGACTCCGATCTCAGGTGATCTCGGCCACCGCGGCCGACCAGTCGTCCGCGCCGGGGCCGTCCGCGCGGCGGAGCCGGATCGGTCCCTCGGGCACCCCGGCGGCCGACAGCCCCTGGTACACGCGCACCGCCGCGAGCCGCACCAGCTCGAGCACAGCGAGGAAGGTGGCGATCAGCATCCGGCGCGTCAGTGGCGGCGCGTTCTCGAGCTCGAAGATGCGCTCGAACTCGATCGACTCGAAGCGGCCGAGCGCATCCATCACGGCCAGCATGCGGTCGCGCACGTGGACCGGCTCGCCGGTGACCTCGTGCCGGCCCGTGCCGCCCGTCTTCGCGAGCACGCGCCGGAAGGCGTCGAGCAGAGCGACGAGCGAGACGGCGAGCGGCCGCTCGTCGTCGGGCAGGGGCTCGGCGCCCTCCGCCTGCGCGGCGAAGACGTCGCGGCCCTCGAGCGTGCGGTCGCCGAGCTGCTCGGCCACTTCCTTGAAGCGCTGGTACTCGAGCAGGCGCGCGATCAGCTCCGCGCGCGGATCGGCGCCCTCGGCCTCCTCGCCCTCGCCACTCGGCGGCAGCAGCATGCGCGACTTGATCCACGCCAGGGTCGCCGCCATCAGCAGGTACTCGCCGGCCACGTCGAGGTCGAGCTCGTGCATCAACGCGACGTACTCGCTGTACTGCTGCGCGATCTGGGCGACCGGGAGGTCGGTGACGTCCACCTCGTTGAGACGGATCAGGTGCAGCAGCAGGTCGAGCGGACCCTCGAAGACCTGGAGCTTGATCGCGCACGCGTTCGCGGCGACGAAGCCATCGAGGCGCGGCTCGGCGCCCGTGGGTGCGGTCTCGTTCATGCGCGCGCTCTCCGTGGAGGCGGGGACGGTGAGCGGGGGTGGGCGGAACATAGCGGTACTCGCCGCCGATGCCCCTAGCGGAGCCGCGCGCGGAGCCAGGCCCGCCCTTCCTCCGGCTCGCGCCACGCGCCGTCGAGGAAGGCCCGGCGAAGCGCCGCGAGCGCGCGGCCCAGCGCCGGCCCCGAGAGCCCGAGCGCGAGCAGCTCGTCGCCCCCGAGCGGCAGGCGCACGGCGCGGTCCTCGCGCGCATGGCGTAGGATCCGGCGCCGCTCGGCGGCTCCGGCCAACGCCGCGAGGGCGAACAGCTCCTCGCGCGGGAGGTCGCGCAGCACCGCGTCGGTCGCGCCGCGGCTCCGCGCACGCGCGAGCGCGCGGAGGGTGCGCCGCGCCAGCGCCGCGAAGCCCTGCACGCGCTCGGCCGGCCGCCCCCGGAGCGCGAGCCGCTCGAGCGCGCGGCGGCGCGGAGCGGCCGCGAGGGGCGCGAGCCACGCGCAGAGCCCGCTCTCGAGCGGATCGGGAGCCGCGTCGGGCGCGCATGCGCCGAGCTCCCGGCCGAGGATGCGCAGCGCCCGGCGCGCCTCGGACGCGAGCGCGAGCCCGCGTGACACGGCTCCGAGCACGCGCCAGCCGTCGAGCAGCGCGAGCGCCCGGGCCGGATCCCCGCCCCGGCGCGCGTCCTCGAAGCTCTTCGCGAGCTCGGCGCGGAAGCGCTCACCCGAGACGGCGTCGCAGACGCGCGCCGCGAGCGCGCGACCGAGCGCACGCCGGCTCTCCGCCTCGAGGCGGAAGCCGAGCCGAGCCGCGAGCCGCGCCGCGCGGAAGGCCCGCGTCGGGTCGTCGTGGAAGCTCTCTGCGTGCAGCACGCGCAGCCGCCGGCCGGCGAGATCGGCCTGCCCGCCGAGCGGATCGACGAGGGGCGGCCGTCCCGCTCGTGCGACTTCGTTCAGAGGCATCGCCATCGCATTCACGCTGAAGTCGCGGCGCGCGAGGTCCTGCTCGAGCGCGGCGGCGCGCACCTCCGGCAGCGCGCCCGGCGTCGCGTAGCGCTCGGCCCGCGCGGCCGCGAGATCGATCGCACCGCCCGGGCCGGCGAGCGCGACCGTGCCGAAGCGCGCGTGCGCCACGAGCGCAGCGCCCGGCCCGGCCGCCGCTTCCGCCAGCCGGCGCGCCGGATCGCTCACGTCGCCCGCGCGCGACTCGACGATGAGGTCCACGTCGACGAGCGCGCGGCCGAGCAGCAGATCCCGCACCGGGCCGCCGACGAGCAGCACCCCGAGGCCGAGCCGGTCGCCGGCGCTCGCGAGCTCCGCGACGCGCGGCGCGAGACCCTCCGGCAGGGCGCGCTGGAGCGCTCGCGCGTCCGCGCGCCTCACCCCGGCTTCGCTCCGCGGGGATGGTGCGCATCCACGAGCTCCCGCAGGCGCTTCCGGCTCACGTGCGTGTAGATCTGCGTGGTGGCGAGGTCGGCGTGACCGAGCATCGCCTGCACGGCGCGCAGGTCGGCGCCGCCCTCGAGGAGGTCCGTCGCGAACGCGTGGCGCAGCACGTGCGGCGACACGCGCTCGCGCGGAATCCCCGCACGCACCGCGTAGCCCCGGAGCCGCTCGAAGAAGTTCTGCCGGCTCATCGGCGCGCCGCGCTGCGAGAGGAACAGCGCCTCGCTCGGGCGCTTCGACTTGCGCGCGAGTGCCGAGCGCCCGGCCTCGAGGTAGCGCGCCACCGCCTCGAGCGCGGGCTCGCCGAGCGGGACGATGCGCTCGCGCCGGCCCTTGCCGTACACGCGCAGGAGGCCGGCGCGTGCATCGAGCGCCGAGCGCGGCAGGCCCACCAGCTCCGAGACGCGGAGGCCGCCGCCGTAGAGCACCTCGAGCATGGCGCGGTCCCGGAGCGCCAGGGCGTCGTCGCCCTCGGCTGCCGCGAGCAACGCCGCGCTCTCCTCGGGCCGCAGCAGCTTCGGCAGCGTGCGCGGGAGGCGCGGGCCGAGCACGCCCTCGCTCGGGTCGCGCGAGAGGCGCCCCGTCGCGAGCAGGAAGCGCACGAAGCGGCGCGTCGCCACGAGCATGCGCGTGCGGCTGCGCGGCGCGAGACCCTCGGCGGCGAGGCCCTCGAGGAAGCCCGTGAGATGCCGGCGCTCGAGCCCGCCCACCTGGCGCACGCCCTGCGCCGCCGCGAAGCGGACGAAGCGCGCGAGGTCGCGGCCGTAGGCTTCGAGCGTGCGCGACGAGAGTCCGCGCTCCACCGCCGCGTGCTGGAGGAAGCCGTCCACCGCCGCGTCGAGCGAGACGCTCACGTCGCGGCCACCTCGGCCCCTGCGGCCGCCACCAGCAGCGCCTCCCGCAAACGCGCGATGGCCTGCGGATCGCTGAGCCGCTTCTGGTCGGCCGTCTTCACGTAGAAGGTGTCGGCGATCTGGTCGAGCACGGTGGTGGCCTTCGAGACGTAGATCTCGAGCCCCTGCTCCGAGAGCGTGCGCGTGAGGTCGTGCAGCAGCCCGAGCCGATCGTCGGCGGTGATGTCGATGACCGTGTAGAAGTCCGACACGTCGTTGCGGATCACCACCACGGGCGGCGACTGGAGCGGCGGCTGCGCCTTGCCCACCGGGCGGCGCTGCCGCGCGATGAGCTGCGCCACGGCCACCTGCTTCGAGAGCACCTGCTCGAGCACCTGCTCGAGCCGCTCCCAGCGCTCGCGCCGATCGTCCACCCCGCCCGGCGGCGACGAGACGCGATACACCTCGAGCGCCAGCCCGGTGCGCGTGGTGTAGACGTGCGTGCCGATGATGTTGATCCCGCTCGCGGTGAGTGCGCCGGCGACGTCGGCGAACAGGCCGTGCTGGTCCTTCGTCCAGACGATGAACTCCGACAGCTCGCTGCGCAGCTCGCGCACCGAGGTGGCGAAGCGCTTGTCGGGACGCAGCGAGAACAGCACCAGGCCGTGGCGCGCAATCTGTTTGGGCGCGTGAGACACGAAGTAGCGCTGGGGCATCATCTCGAAGAACTGGTCGATGCGGGTCTCGGCGACGCCGAGCGCGCGCAGCTCGCCGCGCGCCGCGTCCTTGCGCCGCTCCACGCGCTCCGTGGCCAGCGCTGCGGCGCGCTCCGGGTCGTCGTCGCCCGACTCGAGGAACTCGGAGGTGCGCTCGTAGAGCTCGCGCAGCAGCTCGCCGCGCCACTCCGTCCACGCCGTGCTCGAGGAAGCCCGCGTATCGGCGAAGGTGGCGAGATAGAGGTCGCGGAGGTTCTGCCGATCGCCGACCACGCGCGCGAACTCGACGATCACCTTCGGATCCGAGAGGTCCCGGCGGTGCGCAATGTGCGACATGGTGAGGTGGTGGCGCACGATGAAGAGCACGCGCTCCTTGCGCTCCTCGTCGAGCCCGATGCGCTCGAGCAGCGTGCGCGTCAGCTCGACGCCGGCAGCCGAGTGGTCGCCGCTGCGGCGGCCCTTGCCGATGTCGTGCAGCAGGCAGCCGAGGTAGAGCCCCGGCAGATCCTGGGCGCCGCGCACCAGCTCGGTGAGGTCGGGCAGCGCACGCTCGTACTTGCCCTTCCAGAGCCGGCGCAGCTCCTCGACCAGGAAGATCGAGTGCACGTCCACCGTATACGTGTGATAGATGACGTGCTGCCAGCGGCAGACGATGTGCTCCCACTCCGGCAGATAGCGGCCGAGCAGGCCCGTCTCGTTCAGCGCCATCAGCGTGCGCATCACGCGATGGGGCGAGGCCAGGATGCGCAGAAACGCCGCGGCCGCGGCCGGGCTGCGCTGGAAGCCCTCGTCGACGAGGTGCAGGTTCTCCCGCACGAGCCGGCGCGCGGTGCGCGAGAGCGGGACGTTGTGGTCCTGCGCCACCGCGAAGGCGAGCAGCAGGCGCACGGGCTTCTCGCGGAGGTGCGCGGCGTGCGGGATCTCGAGGTGGTCGTCCGCCTTGCGGAAGCCCTCCTCCACCGCGACCGTGGGCCGCGCCGCCGGCGCGGGCCGCGCGCGCGACAAGCACTGCTCGATCACGATCTCCGAGAGGCTTCCGATCACGCGCGCGTGCCGGTAGTAGTCGCGCATGAAGCGCTCGACGGGGAGCCCCACGTCGTCGTCGGGATAGCCGAACGCCCGCGCCATCTGCTCCTGCATCTCGAAGCTCAGCTGGTCGACCTTGCGCCCCGCCTGGAGGTGCAGCTGGTTGCGCGTGCGCCAGACGAAGTCGAGGGCGTCGCGCAGCTCGGCGGCCTCCGCCTCGGTGAGGAGGCCCGCATGGAGGAAGTCGCCCACCTCGCGCACCAGGGGCTCCGACGCGCGCGCCACCCAGTAGGCGGTGTGGTAGTCGCGCAGCCCGCCCGCGCCTTCCTTCAGATTCGGCTGGAGCAGATACAGCGAATCCCCGAAGCGCTCGCGGCGCCGCGCCAGCGCCTCGCGCTGCCCGTCGATGAAGCTCGCCACGTCGGGAATGAGGCGCTCGCGCACGGCGCGCCCGAGCTTGTGATACAGCGAGGGATCGCCCGCCAGAAAGCGCGCGCCGAGGATGGTGGTGCGCGCCGTCTCGTCCTGCTGGCCCAGCTCGATGCATTCGTCGATCGTGCGGAGCGCCGCGCCCACCTCGACGTTCGCGTCCCACAGCGCGTACTGGATGACCTCGAGCGCGCGCTTCGCGAAGGAGCTCGCCTCGGCGTCCTCCGCGAGGAACAGCAGATCCACGTCGGAGGCGATCGACATCTCGCGGCGCGCGTAGCCCCCGGCGGCGAGCACGGCGAAGCGCGGCGCGCCCTCGAGGCCTTCCTCCGCGTGGTGGCTCGACTCGGCCACCTCGTACAGGCGGCGGATCAGCCGATCGTGCGCATCGGAGTTCGCCGTGTTGACGGCGGCGCCGCCGGCGCCGGCCTGCTGCAGCGCCGCGAGGTGCTCGCGCACGCCCGCGAGATACGCGCGCACCGCGGTGCCGAGCGCGCCGCCCTCGCGCGCGCTGTCGGGCGCCAGGTGCGCGTCGATCGACGGCGCGCCGCTCATTCGTTCCTCGCTGCCAGCAGCGGCGTGCCGTGGCTGCGGTACTGGGCCAGCCCGCGCGCGATGTGCTCGGCGAGCACCTGCCGGTACCAGCGCGTCTGGAGCCGCCGCGCCTCGGAGCGGTGCGTGAGGAAGCCCACCTCCACCAGGATCGACGGCGAGCTCGACAGGAACAGCACGTGGAACGGCCCCTGCTTCACGCCCAGATTCGCGACCGAGCCGAACGCGTCCCGCACGCCGCGGATCAGCTCGCCGTGGACGGTGCGCGCCAGCGTCGCGGAGCTCGCGCCGACCTCCCCGATGCGCAGCCCCGCCACCGCGCGCTGGAGCGGATCGAGCGCCGACGCGGGCACGCCGTTCTCGCGTGCGGCCACGCGCAAGGTGTGCCGCTCGTGCGTGCGGTCGAGGTAGTAGGTCTCGATGCCGTTGGCGTTGCTGCGCGCGGCGGCGTTGACGTGGATCGAGAGGAAGACGTCTCCGCCCACGCCCTCCGCGAGCGCCGTGCGTTCCTCGAGGCTGACGGTGGCGTCGTTCCGCCGCGTCATCACCACGCGGAAGCCGCGCGCGACGAGGCGCTTCTCCACGTCGAGCGCCACGGCGAGCGTCACGTCCTTCTCGCGCAGCCCGCCCGGGCCGATCGCGCCCGGGTCCGCGCCGCCGTGCCCGGCGTCCACCACCACCGTGTGCACCGGGCGCAGCGCGGGGGGCAAGACCGGCGGCAGCGCCGGCGGGCGGCTCGCCGCGGGCGCCTGGCTCGGCGGCGCCGCGGCGACGGGCGGCAGCTCCGGCGGCGCCGGCCGGCCGCGCACGCCGTACACGTCGATCAGCACGCGGTCGGGATTCGTCAGCATGCGGATCTGATGGCGGTCGTAGCGTTGGAGATCGATCACGACGCGCGTGGTGTCGCTCGTGAACTGGCCGACGCGGATGCCGCGCAGCAGGCCGTCGCCCACCGCGATCGGCGCGTCGAGATGATGCCCGACCCAGAGCCCGGAGAGATCGAGGTAGAGCCGCTCCGGGCGACCGGCGGAGGCGTCGGCGCCGAGGCGATCGAGACGCGCCTCGGTGGGCCGCGTCAGCTCGATCGCGACGCGCGTGAACTCGGGGTAGGACCAGGTGCGGATCCGCCGCACGTCCGAAGGCCGGTCCGCGCCGAGCGCGAAGGCGGCCAGCAGGAGGAGCGCGAGCGAGCGTGCGGAGCGCCAGCTCACGTCGCGCCTCCACCGCGCAGGCGCTCGCTGAAGCGCGCGAGGAGCGCGAGCGCGTCGAGCGGCGTGGTGGCGAGCGCATCGACGCTGCGCAGCGCCGCGAGCACTTCCTCCTCCGCGGCGTCGCGCCGCGGCTCGAACAGCGTGAGCTGCGCGGCCCGGCCCCGCGACGCGGCGTGACGCTCGCTCTCGAGCTCCAACAGCACCTCCCGCGCGCGCGCGATCACGACGGCGGGCAGACCCGCGAGGCGCGCCACCTCGATGCCGTAGGAGCGGCTCACCTCACCGGGCACGAGGCGGCGCAGGAAGACCACCTCCCCCTTCCACTCGCGCACCTCGAAGTGCGCGTTGGCGACGCCCGTGCGCGTGCGCGCCAGGTCCGCGAGCTCGTGGTAGTGCGTGGCGAACAGCGTGCGCGGCCGGAGGCCCGGCGTGTCGTGGAGATACTCGGCCACGGCCCAGGCGATCGAGAGGCCGTCGAACGTGCTCGTGCCGCGCCCGATCTCGTCGAGGATCACGAGGCTCGCGCGCGAGGCCTGCGCCAGGATCTCGGCCGTCTCGCGCATCTCCACCAGGAACGTGGACTCGCCCTGCGCCTGCCGGTCGGAGGCGCCGACGCGCGTGAAGATGCGATCGACGACGCCGATACGCGCGCTCTCCGCCGGCACGAAGCTGCCGATCTGCGCGAGCAGCACGAGCAGCGCGACCTGCCGCAGGTACGTGCTCTTGCCCGACATGTTCGGGCCGGTGAGCAGCAGGATGCGCGTGCCCTCCGCGTCGAGCACGACGTCGTTCGGCACGAACGCGCCGCCGCTCGCGCTGGAGCAGATGCTCGACCACGGGATGCCGCGCGGCGCGCACCTCGAGCGCCTCCGACTCGTCGAGCGTCGGGCGCACCCAGCCGTCGCGCCGCGCCACCTCGGCCAGCGAGCCGAGCGCGTCGAGCTCCGCGACGGCGTCGGCCGCCGCGCGCACCGCGTCGGCGTGGCTCAGCACCTCCTGGCGCACGGCCTCGAAGATCTCGCGCTCCATGCCGGCCGCGCGCTCGCTGGCGCCGAGGATGGTCGCTTCCATCTCGCGCAGCTCGGGCGTGGTGAAGCGCTCGGCGTTGGCGAGCGTCTGGCGCCGCTCGTAGTCCGCCGGTACGCGCTCGAGGTTCGCCTTCGTCACCTCGAGCCCGTAGCCGAGCACCGGGTGGAAGCGAGCCTTCAGGCTCGCGATGCCGGTGCGTTCACGCTCGCGCTGCTCGAGCCCGGCGATCCAGTCGCGGCCCTTCCTGGCGCTCTCGCGCAGCGCGTCGAGCTCGGGCCGGAAGCCGGCGCGCACGTAGCCCGTCTCGCCCGCGCCGCGCGAGCCGCGCGGCAGCGGCCGGGGCTCGTCCACGAGCGCGTCCTGGAGCAGCTGCAGCACTCCGGGCAGCGGCGCGGGGCGCGGCAGCACGGCCGCGCCCGAGCGCTCGAGCGCTCCCTGCGCCGCGCCGGCGAGCACGGCCTCGACGCCCGGCAAGGCGGCGAGCGAGTCGCGGAGCGCGGCCAGGTCGCGCGGCTCCGCGCCCGGGCGCTGGCAGCGCGCGAAGCGCCGCTCGAGGTCGCGCACGCCGGCGAGCGCGCTCCGGAGGCGCGCGCGCTGGCGGTCGCCTTCGGCGAGCGCGGCCACACCCTCCTGGCGCCGACGGATGGCCGCCACGTCGCAGAGCGGATACGCGAGCCAGCGCGCGAGCCGCCGCGCGCCGAGCGCCGTCACCGTCGCGTCGATGCGCTCGATCAGCGTGCCGCGGCGCGAGCGATCCTCGGCGCTCTCGAACAGCTCGAGGTGCCGGCGCGTGGCGGCGTCCACGACCATCGTGTCCGCGAGGTCGTAGCGGCGCAGGCGCGGCGCCTGGCGCAGCGCCGCCGGCTGGCGCAGCGCGACGTACGCCAGCACCGCGGCCGCCGCGCGCAGCTCGGCGCCCGGCGCCGCAGGGTCGAAGCCGTCGGGCCGCGCCGGCTGCGCGCGCGGGCTCGAAGCTCTCGGCCGGCACCCGCACGATCGAGAGCGCCGGCAGTCGCGCCGACACGGCTGCGAGTGCAGCGTCTCCCTCCCCTTCGGCGAGCAGCAGCTCACGCGGGGCGATGCGCTCGAGCTCGTCGAGCAGCGCGCGCGGCAGCTCGGTGCCGGGGCGCAGCACACGCGTGGCGCGGAAGCTCCCGGTCGAGGCGTCGAGCGCCGCCAGGCCGATCTCTCCCTCCGCGAACGCGAGCGCGAGCAGCGCCACCTCGCGCGCGGCGTCGAGGCTCTCGGGGTCGCCCGCGAGGCCCGGCGTCAGCACCTCGACGACCTCGCGGCGCACGAGCCGGCGGCCGCCCGCCGCCCGCGCGTCCTCGACCTGCTCGCAGATCGCCACGCGGTGGCCCAGCTCGACGAGCCTCTTCACGTAGCCGTCCACGCTGTGCACGGGCACGCCGCACATCGGCACGGCGTCGGGCTTGCCCTTGTCGCGCGACGTGAGCGCGATGTCGAGCAGCGGTGCGGCCTGCTCCGCGTCCTCGAGGAAGAGCTCGTAGAAGTCGCCCATGCGGAAGAACAAGAGGGCGTCCGGAACCTGCGCTTTGACCGCCAGGTACTGGCGCATCAGCGGCGTCTCGCGGGCGGAGGTCACGCCAGCTCCTCCCGCGGCACGAGCGCGCCGGTGCGCTCGAGCACGTCGAGCAGCTCGGCGAGCGCCTTGGTGGCCTCGGCGTCGCGGCCCTCGCTGAGCAGCACGCGCCCGCGCGCCGCGTGTGCGTCGAGGCGCTCCGGCTCGCGCTCGAACAGCGCCTCCAGCTCGGCGAGGGCGGCCGCGCCTTCGCCGCGCGCGGCGAGCGTTCGAGCCAGCGCGAGGCGGGGCTCCGCGGCGTCCGGGCGCTGCGCCAGCTCGGCGCGCAGCTCCGCTTCGAACTCGCGCGCCCGCCCGAGCGCCGCCCACGCGGCCTCGAGGCGCGGATACACCTGCGGCGCGACGCGGCGATCCGCCGCCAGCGCCCTCTTCCACGCCGCGAGCGCCTTCTTCGGCTTGCCGCGCTCGGCCTCGAGCTCGCCCAGCTTCAGCCACGCCGCGGCGAGCGCCGGCTCGCAGCGCAGGCACTTCCCGAGCGCGCGCCGCGCGGCGTCGTTCTTGCCTTCGGCCGCCAGCGCCTCGCTCTTCTCGAGCCAGAGCCGCGCCTCGAGCGCGCGCCCCTTCTCGCCGGTGCTGCGGGCGAGCCGGCGCTGCGCTTCGAAGGCGGCGTCGAAGTCGCGCACGTCGGCGCGCAGGCGCGCGAGCGCGGCGAGCGCCTCGGGATCCTTCGGCCGCCGGTCGCGCAGCTCCTCGAAGGCCGAGATCGCGCGCTGCAGGAAACCGCCCTTCCGGAAGTCGCGGGCGAGCCCCCGCAGCGCGCGCTCGCGGTGGTCGGAGGCGAGATCGCTGCGTAGCAGCAGGTTCTGGTGGATGCGGATCGCGCGGCCGATCTCGCCG
Source organism: uncultured delta proteobacterium (assembly GCA_963716895.1). Lineage (GTDB taxonomy): Bacteria > Myxococcota_A > UBA9160 > UBA9160 > UBA6930 > JBFIYM01. Next base: position 39,273 of record CAVQUJ010000004.1, on the reverse strand, counting down.
CGCCGCCGGTACAGCTGCCCGAGCGCGAGATACACCTCGATCTGCGTCGAGTCGTCCTGCACCACGGCGGCGAGCGCCTGCTCGGCGCGCTCGAGGTCGTCTTCGAGCGTCGCACCGAGCGCAAGGCGGAACGCCTGCTCGACGCGCGCGACGTCGACCCTCGTGCTCCGCCCCGACCCCCCCCGCCGGAAGCGCATCCGCTCAGCCCCGCGGCCCTGCCGCGGCGCGGCTCGGGGGCGCCGGCCCGCCGTGCGAGTCGGGCGCGGCGAGGGGGAGGTTGCGCAGCTGGTGGATCTCCGACTCGAGGCCCGCCAGCTCCTTGCGATAGCGGCGCGCCGCGAAGGACTTCTTGGCGAGCTCGTAGACCAGCGACGCACCCGCGGAGAGCGCGCCGAGCCCGAAGGAGCCGAGCAGCGCCGACCAGAGCGGGACCTGGTGGAGGTCGAAGAAGACGAGGTCGAGATCCGTCGGCGCGCCGTTGCCGTTCACGAAGCGCCACGCGCCGAAGAACAGCGCGCCGAAGATGCCCACCACCAACACACGACGCAGCATGCGCATCAGAATCTCCGCGAAAGAAGACGGCTCCTAGTCGCCATCCTCATCGTCGTCGGGCGGGAGCGGCCCGTGCGACGCGTCGACCATCTCCTTCAGCTCCTTGCCCACCTTGAAGAAGGGCGTGCGCTTGGCGGGGATCTGGACCTCCTCGCCGGTCTTCGGGTTCCGGCCCTCGCGCGCCTCGCGCACCTTCACCTGGAAGCTGCCGAAGCCCCGGATCTCGATGCGCTCGCCCTGCTTCAACGCCTCGGTCATGGCGTCGAAGATCGTGTTCACCACGATCTCCGTGTCCTTCTTCGAGACGTGCGGCGTGAGCTCCGCCACCTTCTCGATCAAGCCGCTCTTGGTCATCGCTCACTCCCGAGGAACGGCCGGGCGCTTCCTTTGGACGCGCCCGGCCCGGTCATTCGCCCGTGTCCTTCTTCGCCAGCTTCTCCTTCAGCAGATCGCCGAAGGTCACGGTCTGGGTCGTCGCCTGCTGCGCGGCGAGGCGCTTCAGGGTCTCGCGCTGCTCGCGGTCCGTGAGGGCCTTGATCGAGAGCGAGATCTTCTGGTCGTCGGGATCGATCTTCGTGACGAGGGCCGTCACGGTGTCGCCCGCCTTGACCACGTCCGCCGGCTTGCCGACCGGCTCGCTCGACAGCTCGGAGCTGTAGATCAGCCCCTCGATGCCCTCCTCGAGCTTCACGAAGGCGCCGAAGTCGGTGACGTTCGTGACCTCGCCCGTGACCGAAGTGCCCAGCGGGTAGCGCCGCTGGATGCCTTCCCACGGGTTCGGGCTGAGCTGCTTGATGCCGAGCGAGAACTTCTCGTTCTCCTGGTCGATCTTCAGCACGATCGCCTGGAGCACGTCGCCCTTCTTGTACTTCTCGCTCGGGTGCTTGATCTGCTCGGTCCACGAGATGTCTGAGACGTGCACGAGGCCGTCGATCCCCTCCTCGAGGCCGATGAAGACCCCGAAGTTGGTGATGCTCTTGACCTCGCCGGAGACGTGCGTGCCGATCGGGTACTTCTCCTCGATCAGCGACCACGGGTTCGGCTCGATCTGCTTCATGCCGAGCGAGATCTTGCGGTTGCCCTCGTCCACGTCGAGCACGATCGCTTCGACGAGATCGCCGAGGTTGACCAGCTTCGAGGGATGCTTGACACGCTTCGTCCACGACATCTCGGAGATGTGGACCAGGCCCTCGATGCCGGGCTCGAGCTCGACGAACGCGCCGTAGTCGGTGAGCGAGACCACCTTGCCGCGCACGCGTTGGCCGAGCGGATGCCGCATGGCCGCGTCGCGCCACGGGTCGGGCTGGATCTGCTTCAGCCCGAGCGAGACGCGCTCGGTGCCCGCGTCGAAGCGGAGCACCTTGACCTTGATCTCGTCGCCGATGCGGAACAGCTCGCTCGGATGGTTCACCCGGCCCCACGACATGTCCGTGACGTGCAGCAGGCCGTCGAGCCCGCCGAGGTCCACGAACGCGCCGTAGTCCGTGATGTTCTTGATCACGCCGTCCACGATCTGCCCCTCTTCGAGGCTCGACAGCGTGGTGGCGCGCATGCGCTCACGCTCCTTCTCGAGGAGCGCACGGCGCGACAGCACGATGTTCCCGCGCCGCTTGTTGAACTTGATGATCTTGAACTGGAGCCGCTCGCCGATCAGGCCTTCGAGATTCCGCACCGGACGCAGATCCACCTGCGAGCCGGGCAGGAACGCCTTCACGCCGATGTCCACGGCCAGGCCGCCCTTCACACGGGACAGCACGCGCCCTTCGACGGCCTGGTCGGCCTCGTAGGCCTTGCTGATGTCGTCCCAGATCTTGAGACGGTCGGCCTTCTCCTTGGACAGCACGATGCGCCCGTCCTCGTCTTCGGTCTCCTCGACGAGGACGTCCACCATGTCGCCGGTCTTGACGAGCACGGTGCCCTGCTCGTCCATGAACTCCCAGCTGTCCACGAGGCCTTCGGACTTGAAGCCGATGTCCACGTGCACGTGGTCGGCGTCTACGGAGAGGACGCGGCCGCGGACGACCTCGCCCTCCTTGATGCGCGGCGATTCGCGCTCGAACAGGTCGGCGAAGCTCTCGCCGGTCGTTTGGGTCTGTTGCGTCATGAAGAAACGATCACTCCTTGGGTGTCGCCTCTCGGGCGACGAAATTTCCGGCTTGGCCCCCGGATCGGGCATCTCTGTTCGCGGCCGCGAGCGCTTCGCTCGCCGCCGCCAGGAAGCGGTGCACGGCGTCGACGTCTCCGGCCTCGATCGCGCGCGAGAGGCGGGCGAGCGCGCCCGCGGCGTGCGCGAGCGGGCCGGCCAGCGCCTTCGCGTTGGTGGCGAGGATGTCGGCCCACAGCTCGGGATCGCTCGCCGCGATCCGCGTGAAGTCTCGGAAGCCGGCGCCTCTCAGCGAGAAGGCTCCGGCCGGCGCGGCCGTCAGGCTCTCCGCATACGCGAACGCGACGGCGTGCGGCAGGTGGCTCACCCAGGCCACCTCGGCGTCGTGCTGCGCCGGGTCGCGCTCGTAGAGGCGCGCGCCGAGCGCGGCCCAGAAGCGCTTCACGGTGGCGACCGCCGCCGGCGGCGTGGTCGGCGTCGGCGTGAGCACGCAGGCCGCGCCCTCGAACAGGTCTTTGCTCGCGTGGCGGAGGCCCGTCAGGTGGCTGCCGGCCATCGGGTGCGCGCCCACGTAGTGGACGCCCGGCGGCAGCAGCCCGGGCAGCGTCTCGACCAGCGTGCCCTTGACGCTGCCGACGTCCGTGACCAGCGCGCCCGGCGCGAGGTGCGGCGCGGCGCGCTTCAGCGTCTCGGCCATCGCGAACACCGGCGTGCAGAGCACGACGAGCCCCGCGCCCGCGACGCCAGCCGCGAGGTCGGCGGTGCCTTCGTCGACGAGCCCGGCCGCCTTCGCCGCCGCCGCCGTGTCGCGCCCGCGCGACACGCCGACCACGCGCTTCGCGAGTCCGCGGGCTCGCGCCGCGCCCGCGACCGATCCGCCGAGCAGCCCCATCCCGACGACGGCGATGCGTTCGAGCCCGGCGCCGCGCTCGTTCCTCGCGCTCGTCACGACACCGCCCCGCGCTGCCGCTCGAGCGCCTTCACGAGGCGCTCGTTCTCCTCGGCCGTGCCGATCGTGATGCGGATGTGGTTCGGCAGCCCGAAGCCGGCGAGCGGGCGCACGATCACGCCCTCGCGGAGCAGCCGCTCGTAGCTCCCGGGCGGCGCCTCGGCGAGCAGGAAGTTCGCGTCCGTGGGCCAGCTGCGCAGCCCGAGCCGCTGCAGCTCCCTCGTCAGGAACTCGAAGCCCGCGGCGTTCGTGCTGCGCGCCCGCTCCACGTGCTCGTGGTCGCCGAGCGCCGCGAGCGCGGCGGCCTCCGCGATCAGGTTCACGTTGAACGGGTGCCGCGCGCGCTGGAGGTAGCCCGCCAGCTCGCGGTCGGCGACCGCGTAGCCCACGCGCAAGCCCGCGAGGCCGTAGATCTTCGAGAAGGTGCGCAGCACGCACGTGCCGGCGCGACGGCGCACCCACGCGAGCGCGTCCGGGAAGTCGGGCCGGCGCGCGTACTCGGCGTAGGCCTCGTCGATCGCCAGCACCACGCCCTCCGGCAAGGAGCCCGCGAAGCGGTCGAAGGCCGCGGCGCCGACGCTCGTGCCGGTCGGGTTGTTCGGGTTGCAGACGATCACCAGGCGGGTGCGCGTCGTCACGGCGGAGCGCATGGCGTCGAGGTCGTGCACGAAGTCGCCGTCGAGCGGGATCCGCACCGACGTCGCGCCCATGCCCTGCACCACGACCGGATACATCGCGAAGGAGGGCCAGGCGTAGACCACCTCGTCGCTCGGCCCGAGGAAGCACTTGGCGAGCAGCTCGAGGATCTCGTCGCTTCCCGTTCCGAACACCAGCTGCTCGGGCACCACGTCGAGCTTCGCCGCGAGTGCCCGGCGCAGCTTGAAGCACGCGCCGTCCGGATACCGGTGCACGCCCTCGGCGAGGTTCCAGATCGCCTCGACCGCACGCGGCGACGGGCCGAGCGGGTTCTCGTTCGACGCCAGCTTCACCGCGTTCGCGATGCCGAGCTCGCGCTCGAGCTCCTCGATCGGCTTGCCCGGCACGTAGGGCTCGAGCTTCTGCACCCAGGGCTTCACCGGCAGGCTCATCGCCCGCCCCCTTCGCCGCGCGCTTCGCGCGCGCGCGGGAAGGAGCCCAGCACGCGGAACGAGTTCGCGACGCGGCCGGCCGCCTCGACCGCCTCGCGCACGCGCGGCTCGCTCTGGTGGCCCTCGAGGTCGAGGAAGAACACGTACTCCCAGGGCGCGCCCTTGAGCGGACGGGCCTGGATGCTGGTGAGGTTCACGCCGAGCCGCGAGAACGGCTCGAGCAGCCGATGCAGCGCCCCGGACTCCGCCTTGCGGACGGTGTAGGCGAGCATGGTGAGGTCGTTGCCCGAGGGCGGCGGCGTCGCGCCGCCGAGCACGAGGAAGCGCGTGGTGTTGTCGCGCCGGTCTTCGATCGCGCTCGCCACGGAGGCGAGCCCGCTCTCCTCCGCGAGGAAGGGATTCACGATGGCCGCCGTTCCCGGCTCGCGCGCCGCGAGCTCTGCGGCGGCCGCCGTGCTCGACGTCTCGAGCCGCTCGACGCCCGCGAGATTGCGATCGAGCCAGCCGCGGCACTGGGCGAGCGCCTGCGGATGAGAGGCCACGCGGCGCACGTCCTCCCGCCGGCCGCTCTGCGAGACCAGCTGGTACGAGATGCGCAGCCAGCGCTCGCCGGCGAGCGGCACCTCGCACCCGAGCAGCGCGTCGAGGGCCTGCGTCACCACGCCCTCGCTGGTGTTCTCGATCGGCAGCAGCGCGTGATCCACCTGGCCGCGCTCGACCGCGCTGATCACGTCGGCGAGGGTCAGGACCGGCACCAGCTCGACCTGCGCGCCGAACGCCTCGCGTGCGGCGACGTGCGACGAGGTGCCCGCCGGGCCCAGATACGCCACGCGGAGGCGCGCCTCGAGCGAGCGCATGGCCGAGATGATCTCGCGGTACACCGCGGGCAGCGCCGCACTCGGGAACGGCCCCGCGTTCTCGCGGATGAGCGCATCGACCAGGTCGCGCTCGCGGCCCGCGCGGTACACGAGGTCGCGCCGCCCGGCCTTGAGCCGTCCCACCGCCTCGACCAACGCCGCGCGCTGGTTCAGCTGGTGCAGGAGGCTGCGATCGACCGCATCGATCTGCTCGCGCAGGCGACGGAGCTCGGCGGCGTCCGCCGGAGACTCGTCTGCCCACGCAGGCTTCGTGGCGCCCGGGTCGTTCATCCATCCTCGTAGACGTCTTCGCAACCTTTGCAGGACGCCGGATCGATCGGTGTGCAGGGTCGGACGCCTGGGGAACGGCGCGTGAACCGCGAAAGTTCGCCTAACCCCTCGAAAAAACACGCGCAGAGTATCGGACGGGGGATGCGCGGTCAAACGGGTCCGCGCCGGAATCCGTCGCCTTTCCGCGGAGTTACCGAATCACGCCGGCCGGGCGCCGCCGCGCGCGCTCCGAAGCCCGGAACCCCCTGCCGTTCCTGCGCTTTCCGCCTCGTGTGTCATCTTGGGCGGGTGACGCGCGTGGTGGGACTCACGGGGGGCATCGGCACCGGCAAGAGCACCGTGGCCCGCCTGCTGGCGGGCCTCGGCGCGGTGGTGATCGATGCGGACGCGATCGTCCACGAGCTCCAGGCGCCGGGCACACCGCTCGTCGCGCGCATCGCCGAGGCCTTCGGGGCCGAGATGCTGCGGCCGGACGGCGCGCTCGACCGCGAGCGCCTCGGGCAGCTCGTGTTCAAGGACCCGGCGGCGCGGAAGCGCCTCAACGATCTCGTGCACCCCGCGGTGGGCGCCGAGATGGTGCGGCGCCTCGAGGCCGCGCGGCGCGCGGGCGCGGCGCTCGTGGTGCTCGACATCCCGCTGCTGCTCGAAGGGCGCTCCGCCCGCGCGGCGGAGCCGGGCCGCGCCCGCACCGCCTCCGACCTCGTTTCCGAGGTGATCGTGGTCTACGCGCCCGAGTCCGCGCAGATCGAGCGGCAGGTCTCGCGCGACGGCGCGACGCGCGAGCACGCCACCGAGCGCGTGCGGCGCGCAGCTCTCGATCGAGGAGAAGCGCAAGCTCGCCGACCACGTGATCGACAACTCGGGCACGCTCGCCGACACCGAGCGCCAGGTGCGCGAGCTGTACGCGAAGCTCACCGCCAGTCCGTCGGCGCCCGGCTGACCTGCCTCGAGCGCCGCTCCGACGCTCGCGCGCCTCCTACCTCCGCCGCGACCCCACTCGATCCAGCCGCAGCGCCAGCGCCACCAGCGCGATGCCGATCGCGCACACCAGCACGGGCTCTCCGATGCCGCGCATCTCGCCTGGGTGGGCGAGCGTCCAGCAGATCATCGCCGCGCCGCCGAGCGCGGCGGCGGCTCCGAGGACGAGCACCGAGACGGCGACGCGACCGCCGAGAAGCTGCTCGACGTCCGCCGGCCGTGCGGCGGGCGCAGCCGGAATCAAGATTCCGCGCGGGCCGAGCCGGCTCGTGAGCGGCGCGCCGCCCGGTGCGTCGCTCGTACGCGCGATGCGTGCACGCAGGATCTCGTCCTCGCGTGCGTCGCTGCGCAACGCGGCGGCGAGCCAGGCGCGGACCGCCTGCCACGCGAGCCACGTGCCCACGCCCGGCACACGTGAGCAGCGCCACGTAGAACGGCGCGTTCTCCGCGTCCGGCCGAGGCCCGGCCGAGCGCACGGCGAGGTGGATCACCGCGGCGCCGGCGAAGGCGGCGATGGCATAGGTCGCGAAGCCCTTTGCGCTCTCGCGGATCTCGCTGCGCAGCAGCACCCCGTGGTCGCGGCGCGGGCCGCGCTGCCGGAGCAGCGCGAGCGTGAAGGGCGACTTCGGGTAGAGCAGCGCGAAGGCGCCGAAGGCGAGCAGCGCGACCTCGAGGATTCCGTCCATGTGCTCTCCGCGCGGGACGGCTCGGACATCGGGTTGCGCGCCGGCGTTCTTGATGCCTGCTCGACAGCGGCGCTACCTGGCCAGCGGCGGGGGCCCCTGGCCCGAGTCGCCGGGCTTCGCGCGCAGCGGCGCCTTGAGCTCGCTCACGAAGCGCGCCACGGCAGAGACGGCCGCGTCGCGGTTCGCCGCGCGCTCGATCCGGTCCACGACCGCGCCGCCGACGACCACGCCGTCCGCGTAGCGCCCGATCTCGCCGGCCTGCTCGGGCGTGGACACGCCGAAGCCGACGCACACCGGCACGTCGGAGGTCGCGCGCACCGAGCGCACGCCGGCCTCGATCCCGCTCGCGAGCGCCTGCCGCGCGCCGGTCACGCCCGTGAGGGAGACGTAGTAGAGGAAGCCGCGGGTCTCGCGCGCCAGCAGCGCGAGACGTGCCGGCGTGGTGGTGGGCGCGGCGAGGAGCACGCCGTCGATGCCGGCCTTCTCGAGAGCGGAGTAGAGATCGGCGCCCTCCTCGGGCGGGAGATCGGGGCAGATCACGCCGTCCACGCCCGCCGCCGCGGCCTCCTGCGCGAAGCCCTCCGCGCCCAGCGCGTAGTACGGATTCGCGTAGCCCATCAGCACGAGCGGCACCGCGACCTGCGGCCGGAGCTGCTTCACCAGCGCGAGCACGCGCCGCAGCGTGGTGCCGCCGGCGAGCGAGCGCTCGCTGGCGCGCTGGATCGTGGGGCCGTCGGCGGTCGGGTCCGAGAACGGCACGCCGAGCTCGATCAGGTCGGCGCCGGCCTCGGCCATGGCGATCACCAGCTCGGCGGTGGTGGCCAGGTCGGGGTCGCCCGCCGTCACGAAGGGCACCAGGGCCTTGTCGCCCGCTTTGCGGAGCCGGGCGAAGCGCTCGCCGATCCTGCCCATCAGTGCGCGGCCCTCAGCTGTCGTGACTCCGTTCGCCTGCGGCTCACTGCGCGCTTCGCTTGCTGTTCCCGCGCAGCAGCTCGCGCACCTGCGGCACGTCCTTGTCGCCGCGGCCCGAGAGCCCGACGATCACGATCGCCTCGCGGCCCAGCGTGGGCGCGAGCTTGCGCGTGTGTGCGATCGCGTGCGCCGACTCGAGCGCCGGGATGATTCCCTCGCAGCGCGACAGGTACTGGAACGCGTCGAGCGCCTCGGCGTCCGTCACGCTCACGTAGCTCGCGCGGCCGCTGTCGCGCAGCCAGGCGTGCTCGGGGCCGACGCCGGGATAGTCGAGCCCGGCGGAGACGGAGTGCGCAGGGCAGATCTGCCCGTCGTCGTCCGAGCAGCACGATCGTCCGCTGGCCGTGGAAGATGCCGGGCACGCCCTTGCCGAGCGTGGCGCCGTGGCGGGAGGTGTGGAGGCCCTCGCCCGCCGGCTCGACGCCGACGAGGCGCACGCTCGCGTCGTCGAGGAAGGGGTGGAACAGGCCGATCGCGTTCGAGCCGCCGCCCACGCACGCCACCAGCACGTCGGGCAGCCGGCCTTCCTTCGCGAGGATCTGCCCGCGGGCCTCGATCCCGATCACGCGCTGGAAGTCGCGCACCAGCGTCGGGTACGGGTGCGGGCCCATCACCGAGCCGATGCAGTAGTAGGTGGTGCGGACGTTCGTGACCCAGTCGCGCATCGCCTCGTTGATGGCGTCCTTGAGCGTCCGCGAGCCGCACGTCACCGGATGCACCTCGGCGCCGAGCAGCTCCATCTTGAAGACGTTGAGCGCCTGGCGCGCGACGTCCTCCTCGCCCATGAACACCTCGCACGCGATGCCGAGCAGCGCGCACGCGGTGGCGGCGGCGACGCCGTGCTGGCCGGCGCCCGTCTCGGCGATCACGCGCTGCTTGCCCATGTGCTTCGCGAGCAGCACCTGGCCGAGCACGTTGTTGATCTTGTGCGCGCCCGTGTGCGCGAGATCCTCGCGCTTCAGGTAGATGTTCGCGCCGAGCTCCTCGCTCATGCGCCGCGCGCGGTAGAGCGGCGTGGGGCGGCCGGCGTAGTCCGACAGCAGCGCCGCGAGCTCGCGCTGGAACGCCTCGCTCGGCACGATCGTCGCGACGGCGGCTTCGAGCTCGTCGAGCGCGGCCATCAGCGTCTCGGGCACGTAGCGGCCGCCGTACGGCCCGAAGCGACCGCGCACGCCCGGCGCCGCGCTCACTTGAGCTTCTCCGCGCTGCGCACCGCCGCGACGAAGGCGCGGATGCGCACCGGATCCTTGCGGAAGGCCTCGCCCTCGACGCCGGTCGCGACGTCCACGCCCCACGGCAGCAGGTCGCCCAGCTCTTCGAGCGCCTGGCCCACGTTGTCGGGCGTGAGCCCGCCGGCCAGGATGATGTCCACGCCCTCCGCGATCAGGTCGGCCGCGTCCGCCCAGTTCCACGCGTGCCCCTGGCCGCCGCCGCGCGTCGGGTGGTCGAGGAGCAGCAGCGTGCCCGGGTATGTCTCGGCCGCCTCGCGGTCGGCGCCGCGCACGGCCTTGATCACCGGATAGTCGAGCATCTCGACGTCCTGCTCCGTCTCCTCCCCGTGGAGCTGGATGCGCTCGAGGTCCACGCGGCGGGTGACGCGCTCGATCTCGTCCCAGCTCGCGTTCTGGAACACGGCCACGCGTTCCACCTGGCCGGCCACGCGGCTCGCGATCTGCTCGGCGACGTCGAGCGAGAGCCTGCGCGGGGAGCCCGGCACGAAGTTGAGGCCGATCAGGTCCGCCCCGGCGTCCACGGCCGCCGCTGCGTCGTCCGGATGGACGATCCCACAGATTTTGATGCGCACCGTCACGGGGTGCCCAGAAGCCTCCGTAGCGCGAGCCCCGGGTCGGCTTCGCGCATCAGGGATTCTCCGACGAGGAACGCGGTGGCGCCAGCCCTCGCGAGGCGCGCCACGTCCTCGGGCCCGAAAATGCCGCTCTCCGCCACGATCAGCGCGCCCTGCGGCGCGCGCGGGGCGAGCCGCTCCGTCACGGCGAGGTCGCAGACGAAGCTCCGGAGGTCGCGGTTGTTGATGCCGATCAGGTCGGCACCGGCGCCCTTCGCCACGTCCAGCTCGGCCTCGTCGTGGACCTCGACCAGCGCGTCGAGGCCGAGGCGGGCCGCATGGGCGCCGAGGCGCGCGAGCTCGGCCGGCGTGAGGGCCGCGACGATCAGGAGGACGGCGTCGGCGCCCGCCACGCGGGCTTCGTCGATCTGGTAGGCGTCGATCACGAAGTCCTTCCGCAGGAGCGGCAGCGCCGTTGCGGCCCGCACCGCCTCGAGTACCGCGAGCGAGCCGCCGAAGAAGCGCTCGTCGGTCAGCACGGAGAGCGCGGCCGCGCCGCCGGCCTGGTAGGCGCGGGCGATCGCCACGGGGTCGAAGTCCTGCCGGATCTCGCCGCGGCTCGGCGAGCGGCGCTTGAGCTCCGCGATCACGTGCGGGCCGCGCCCGAGCAGCGCCTGACGGAAGCCGCGCGGCGGCTCCGTCCGCGCGAGCGCGCGCGCCGCGAGCTCGTCCGGCGCCACGCGGCGCCGTGCGGCGTCGAGCTCGACGCGCTTGTGCGCGAGGATCTCGTCGAGGATCGTCACGCCTCCGCCAGCGCCCGCGAGGCTTCGATCAGCGCAGCGAGCTTCGCCTTCGCCGCCCCGGATGCGATGCTGCGGCGCGCGAGCGCGACGCCCGCGCCGAGGTCCGGCGCCGCCTCCGCGACCCAGAGGGCCGCGCCCGCGTTGAGCACCACGATGTCCTGGCGCGGCCCCGCCTCGCCTTCCAGGATCGCGCGCGTGATGCGGGCGTTCTCGGCGGCGTCGCCGCCGGCGAGCGCCGCGGCGGGCGCCCGCGCGAGGCCGAGCGCCTCGGGCTCGAGCGTGAGCGTGCGCACGCGGCCCCGCTCGAGCAGCGCCGCGTAGGTCGGCCCCGTCAGCGTGATCTCGTCGAGCCCGTCGGAGCCGTGCACCACCAGCGCGCGCTCGCTGCCGAGCGCCCCGAGCACCTCCGCGATCGGCTCGACCAGCGCGCGCGCGTACACGCCCACGAGCTGCCGCTTCGCCCCGACCGGGTTGAGCAGCGGGCCGAGGCAATTCATCACGGTGCGGATCGGGAGCTCCGCGCGCACCGGCGCCACGAAGCGCATCGCCGGATGCGCCCGGCGGGCAAAGAACGGCCCGATGCCGACCTCGCGCAGCAGGCGCACCGCGACTGCGACGGGCACGTCCGCGCGCACGCCGAGCGCCTCGAGCACGTCGAAGGAGCCCGCTCGGCTCGAAGCCGCGCGATTGCCGTGCTTCGCGACCGGCACGCCCGCGCCGGCCACCACGAAGGCGGCGGTGGTCGAGATGTTGAAGGTGCCGCTGCCGTCGCCGCCGGTGCCGCACGTGTCGATGGTGCGCGGGTCGGGCAGCGGCGCCGTCTCGGCGAAGCGGCGCAGCGCACGCGCCGCCGCGGCGATCTCCGCCACCGTCTCTCCCTTCGTGCGGAGCGCCACGAGCAGAGCGGCGATGCGCACCGGGCTCGCCTCGCCGCGGGCGATCTCCTCGAACGCCGCCTCGAGCGTCGCCGCGGGCACCTCGTCGCCGCGCGCAGCGGCGGCGATGGCGTCGGCGAGGCTCACGCCGCCCTCCGCCGCGGGCCGGAGCGCGCGAGGAAGTTCGCGAGCAGGCGCTTGCCCTCGCGCGTGAGGATCGACTCGGGATGGAACTGGACGCCCTCGACGGGCAGCTCGCGATGGCGCACGCCCATGATCTCGCCGTCGTCCGTCCACGCCGCGATCTCGAGCGCCGCCGGGCAGCTCTCGCGCTCGATCACGAGGCTGTGGTAGCGCGTGGCCTCGAAGGGGCTCGGCAGCCCCGCGAACAGGCCGCGCTCGTCGTGGTGGATCCACGAGGTCTTGCCGTGCATGAGCGTGCGCGCGCCGACCACGCGGCCGCCGAACGCCTCGCCGATTCCCTGGTGGCCGAGGCACACGCCGAGCACCGGGGTCCCCTGCTCCGCAAAGGCGCGAATCGACGGGATCGTGACACCCGCGTCCGCAGGCCGGCCCGGTCCGGGCGAGATCACGAGCGCATCGGGACGCAGCGCGAGCAGCTCGGCGAGCGGAGCCGCGTCGTTGCGCAGCACGTGCACGTCGGCGCCGAGCTCGCCCAGGTACTGCACGAGGTTGTACGTGAACGAGTCGTAGTTATCGATCATCAAGAGCCGCGGCATCAGTCCACGCCCTCGCGCGCCAGGTCGATCGCCTGGATCAGCGCACGCGCCTTGTTCTCGCACTCGAGGTACTCGAGGCGCGGGTCGGAGTCGGCCACGATCCCCGCGCCGGCCTGCACCGAGACTTCCCCGCCGTTCACGAGCATGGTGCGGATCGTGATCGCGAGATCCATGTTGCCCGAGTAGTCGAGGTAGCCGCAGCAGCCGCCGAACGGACCGCGCCGCACCGTCTCGAGCTCGTCGATGATCTCCATCGCCCGCACCTTCGGAGCGCCCGACAGCGTGCCGGCCGGGAACGTGGCGCGCAGCAGATCGAGCCAGTCGAGGCCCGCGCGCAGCGTGCCCTGCACGTTCGAGACGAGGTGCATGACGTGCGAGTACTTCTCGACGGTGGCGTACTCCGTCACGCCGACCGAGCCGATCTCCGCCACGCGCCCCACGTCGTTGCGCCCGAGGTCGACGAGCATCAGGTGCTCGGCCCGCTCCTTCGGGTCCGAGACGAGCTCCTGCTCCATGCGCGCTTCGTCCGCGGCGTCGCGGCCGCGGCGGCGCGTGCCGGCGATCGGGCGCACGTCGATCTGGCGGCCCTCGAGGCGCACCAGGATCTCGGGCGAGGAGCCGATCAACACCGGCCCCTCCATGCGGAGGAAGAAGAGATAGGGGCTCGGGTTCACCAGCCGGAGCTGGCGGTAGAGCGTGAACGGGTCGACCTGGAGCGGCACCGTGTGCCGGAAGCCCAGGACGACCTGGAAGATGTCGCCGGCGACGACGTACTCCTTGGCGCGCTTCACGATCTCGGCGTACGCCTCGCGCTCCATGCTGCGGCGCACCTGCATCGGCGCGCGCACCGGCTCCGAGCGCGGCTGCGCCGGGCGCGGCCCGCGCAGCTTCGCCACCACCGCCTCGATGGCGGCCTCCGCCTCGCGATAGCGCCGCTCCGGGTCCGCGCCGTCGCGCAGATCCACGTGGCGGATCACGCGCGCGGTGTGGCGGACGTTGTCGTAGACGACCACCGTCTCGGGCAGCACGAACCAGAGATCGGGCAGCCCGAGCTCGTCGGGATTCGCGTCCGGAATGCGCTCGACGAAGCGCACCCAGTCGTAGCCGATCATGCCGACTGCGCCGCCGGTGAAGCGCGGCAGCTCGAGGCCCGGCGGCACGACCGGCCGGTACTCGGCGAGCCGCGCGCGCAGCACCTCGAGGGGATCGCCCGGCGCCTCGAAGCGGCGCGTCTCGCCGCCCTCGACCCACTCCACGTCGCGTCCGCGCGCACGGAAGAGAGCGCGCGCGCCGGTGCCGATGAAGCTGTACCGCGCCCACTTCTCCCCGCCCTCGACCGACTCGAGCAGGAAGCTGGTGCGCCCGTCGTCGAGCGCGCGAAACAGCGAGAGCGGCGTATCGAGGTCGGCAAGGATCTCGCGCACGACGGGGATGAGATTCCCCTGCGCAGCCAGGCGGCCGAACTCGTGAGGCTCCGGGCGGAGCACGAAATCCTCGGGTGGTGGGCGAAAAGCCGCGTGAAAACCGCTGGATATCAAAGGGGCTTCGAGGTGGCAACTCCGCAGGACGCGGCGCCACGGACCCTAGAAGGAATCCAGCAGTGAATCGCCGGCCCCGCGGTGGCGCGTGTCGAAGGGCCGAACGGTGTCGTCACCGAGTCCCACGATCCGATAGCGGAGCCCGTACTGGAAGCCGCTCTGGCGCTCGTCCTCGACCTCGAACCGCACGGCCCAGCACTGGCAGCGCGAGGTGTACTCGACGCCGAACTGGTTCGCGAGCACGAGTGAGCTTTCGAGCGAGTAGCGCAGCCGATAGCTCGCGGCCCAGAGGCGCGTGAAGGCATAGCGACCGAACAGCTCGACCTGGTTGATCGACTTGAACTCGTCCTTGGCCTTGTCGAAACGCGCGCCCGAGAAGTGGAAGCTTTCGAAGAAGGGCGGCACGTCCACGACCTTGCGGTAGCCGACGCCGAGGTCGTTGCCGAGCTCGTCGGAGTAGCCGAACTCGAACAGTGCCTCGGAGATCTCGGACTTGTCGAGATCCCAGCCGGCATTGAAGCGCGTGCGCCACGAGCGGGTCGGGAACATCTCCCCGTCGACGTAGAGGTTGCGCAGGTCGTCGTTGCCGAAGTCCCACGAGGCCGACGCCGTCGCATCCAGGAACAGGCGCGGCGGCTCGAGGATGCCCTTCTCGCCCGGGGGCGTGGGCACGAACAGCCGGTTGCCGACGGCGAAGGTGATGGCGTCGGTGCCGTCGATGCGGTCGGAGGGGTCGCGCAGCACGTTGTCGAGCTCGAGCTGGCGGAGGCGCTCCTGGAGCACGGAGCCGCGCGGCACCAGCAGCGGATTCCCGCCCTGGGACACGTCCGTGATGCCCGTCCAAGCGAGGCGCGGCTCGAGCAGGTGCGTGGCGCGCCCGGCGCCGAACGGCAGCTCGAGCTCGCGGCGCAGCCGCGTGCGCAGCTCCACCTGCGCGGTGCCGAGGCTGCGCTCCGCGAAGGACTGCGAGTGCGTGGTGTAGTACGTGCCGTGGTAGCCGACTTCCGTGCGCAGCTCGGCGACGTCGCCGAGGCGAAGCGGGAGAGAGACGCGCGGGTTCACGAGCAGGCGCTGGCCGCGATCCGCCAGCGGCTCGCCCTCCTGGAAGTGCCCGTCGCCCTCGGTGCCGTGGCCGGTGGTCGGATCGAAGTCGTCCTTGTCGGGATCGAAGATCTCGTCCGTGGAAAGCTTCGGATTGCCGTAGCCCGGCTCGTTCTTGTCGGGCAGCGCATCGACGCCGGTGTCGATGAACAAGTGGTCCCCGACGACCGCGCCGGCCGGTACAGCCGCGTGCGCATTCAGATGCGGGTAGAAGTTCACGAGCTGCGTGTCGAAGGAGAACTCGAACGGGAGCCCCACCTCGACCGGCTGCGGCATGCCGGAGAGCGCGAGCTCGCCCGCGCGCTGGAGCAGGAAGCTGTCGCGATCGACGTCGTCCGGGTTCTGCATGTCGCCCGCGTAGCGCCCGCCAGCGAAGAAGCCGTAGCGGCCGAGCGCGCCGAACTGCGTCTCCGCGAAGGTCACCGCCTCGACGTAGCGATCGTGTCGGTACTGGGAGAACACCCGAAAGTCGAAGGGGTAGAGATTGTCCGAAAAGAGCTCGCCAGCGACCTTTAGGCGCCAGTCGTCCGGCAGGTATTGGTCGTGCCGCAACGAGAGCGCCCAGCGGTCGTCGCTGAACGGGGTGGCGGAGTCGTCGGGATGAACCCGCTGGTCGCCGAGGATCCCGCTCCCGAGGAAGTCGCCGTAGGACTTGTCGCCGAACACGTACTCCACCTCGAGCTCGGGCGCGAAGCCGCGCTTGGTGAGGTAGTGCGGTGTGAAGGTCACGTTCACGTTCGGCAGCGCCGTCCAGAACAGCGGCAGCCCCACGTCGAAGCCGGAGCGCGACGAGTTGTTGAAGACGGGGAAGAGCACGCCCGAGGCGCGATTCGTCAGCAGCGGGTACTTCATCCAGGGCAGCCAGAAAACGGGCACGCCGAGTATGTCGACCACCGTGTTCCGCGCGGTGCCGTAGCCGCCGATCTCGAGATCCGCCTCCTCGGCCTGGATCACCCACGGCTCCGTACTGCCGTCGGGGCAGCGACACGTGGTGAAGGTGCCCTTCTTGAACTCGTACTCCTCGTCGCCGAGCTTCCTCACCTCTTCGCCGGTGGCGAGGAACGGCGTGTTCTTGCCCTCGAGCCGGCCGCCGAGCAGCACGCCGCGCAGGTCGTCGAGCTGGAAGTGGATGACGTCGGCCTCGAGCTTCTGGCCCTGGTCCTCGATCACCACGTTGCCGGTCGCGACGCCGCGGCGCGTGGTGTTGCTGAAGGCGACCCAGTCGGCGACTAGCGAGCGGCCCGGCTGCACGATGCGCACGTTGCCGCGTGCGATGTACACGTCGCGGTCCTTCTCGTAGGAGATCGAATCCGCGGTGATGTCCCACGCGCGGCGCGACGGCTCGGGAGGGGGCGCCTCCGCCGAGGCGGCACCCACAACCAGCGCGACGAGGAGCGCCGACCCGAGGCCGGTCAGGAATACCCGTCGCATGCGCCCCAGCACGCCCCTCCGGGCCACGTTCGGACCCGCCGGCGCGCCACGCTAGCACGTCAGTCGGAGTCGAGGGCCGCCGAGAGCGCTTCGATATCGCCGACGAGCAGCACGTCGTCGGAGAGACGGACGAGACGCTGATCCATCAGGTAGCCGAGTGCGCGATGCGCATCGACGAGCGAGAGACCCGCCTCGCCCGCCAGCGCGCGGAGCGTGGTCTCGACGCGCCCGCCCCCGGCCTCACGTTGCACCCAGCGCACGAGCACGCGCACGACGGGGCGCAGCATGTCGTCGGCGCCGAGCGCCGCGAGCCGCTGCTCGAGATGGGTCATGCGCGCCGCGAGCCGCTGGATCACGCGGATCGCGATCTCCGGCTGCTCCACGCACATCGTCTCGAAGGTGCGTCCATCCAGCTGGAGCACGCGCGTGTCGGCCACCGCCACGGCGCGCGCCATGCGGGCGCGGCCCAGCAGCACCGACATCTCGCCGAAGAACTCGCCGGGGCCGTGCCGCGAGATCACGCGGTGCCCGGCCTCGGCATGGCGGATCAGCTCCACCTGCCCGGCCTGGATGACGTACAGCGCGTCGCCCTCCTGGCCCTCGTCGAAGATCGTCTCGCCGGCACGGAAGTTCCGCTCGAACACCGAGCGAATGCGCACACCGGTGTCGCTGAGGTTCTGCGCTCTCGCGGAGGAGGCCGCCACGGAGGCGTCTTCGACGCCCCCGCCGCTGGACTTGAGGGGATCTCGCCTTCCCGGCTAGCCCGCCCACTCGGAGACGGCCTCCTCGAGCGCCTCGGGGGTCACCACGCCGACGTGCGCCGAGTGGATCGTGCCGTCGGGCCGGATCACATAGAGGGTGGGGAACCCGAACGCGTCGTAGTCCTGGGCGAGGCTCTCGTTTCCGAGCAGCACGCGATAGCGGAGCTCGTGCTCGCGTACGAAGGGCGCGACGACCGCTGCGCCGTCCACGTCCACCGCGATCCCGAGCACGGGGATGCGATCGCCGTACTTGTCGTGGAACGCGTTCAGGACGGGCACCTGGCGCTCGCAGGGCGCGCACCACGTCGCCCAGAAGTCGAGGACGACCGGGCGCCCGCGCAGCTCGGCGAGCGAGACCGTGCCACCCGCGAGATCGGGCAGGGAGAAGTTGGGCGCCAGCGCCGAAGCGGGCGCCGCACGGCCCGGCAGGGGCTCCGGCGCGCCGGCTGCCGGCGCCGGATCGATGCGCTCGCACGCGAGCGCGAGGGCGAGCGGCAGCGCGAGCGCGATGCCTCGCCTCACAGCAGCCACGCCTCCGCGCGCTCGACCCAGAGGTTGAGGAACGTCAGGTGCTCGTTCATCCACGTAAGCCGGTTGCTCGCCACCAGCAGGCCGAGCGCGATCAGCAGGACGCCCGACAGCTGCTCGATGCGGTGGAGGTGGCGCCGCACGCGCGCGAGCGAGCGGAAGAAGAACTCCACCGACAGGCCCGCCAGCAGGAACGGCACCGCGAGGCCCGCCGCGTACACCGCGAGCAGCCCCATCCCCTGATAGACGGTGTCGTGGCTGCCGGCCATGGTGAGGATGCCGCCGAGGATCGGCCCCACACAGGGAGACCAGCCGAAGGCGAAGGCCGCGCCGACCAGGAACGTCCCCACGAAGCCGCGCGGCGCGCCGCGCACCTGGATGCGCGTGTCCCGATACAGGAGCGGGATGCGGAGCACGCCGAGCAGGTGCAGGCCCATCGCAACGATCACCACGCCCGCGAGCTGGATCGCATCGATCCGGAAGCCGAACAGCTCGAACCCGAAGCCGCGCAGGAAGCCACCGAGCGCCGTCGCGGAGGCGCCGAGCAGGACGAACACGCTCGAGAAGCCGGCGATGAAGCCGGCGCTGCCGCGGCGGATCCGGCCGCGGAGCCGTACGAGGTCGTCGAGCTCGTGCAGCTCGTCCACCGACACGCCGGACACCAGCGAGAGGTAGCCCGGCAGCAGCGGCACGACGCAGGGCGACAGTACCGAGATCAGGCCGGCGCCGAACGCAGTCGCGTAGGCGCCGAGTGAGATGGCGTCGCTGGTCATGCCCCTAGGATGGCGACTGGAGCGCCTCGGCACCAAGCCCGGGCGCCGGACCTCGCTCGCCCCGGCTAGAAGCCGCTGTTCGAGGCGGGCGCGTTGCCCCAGTCATCGGCCGGCGGCGGATTCGTGTTGCCGATGAACTCGAGCGACTTCTGGCCCGTGATGTGCGCAGGCTCGATCACGTAGTCGCCCATCACCGAGCTGTCGAGGATCTTGCGGGCGACGTCGACGTCTCCCGCCGTCACCGCGTAGCCGAGGCCGGCGGTGACGCTGCCGAGCATCGCCAGCAGCAGCTTGGCGGGCCCGTAGAGCAGGTTGCTCAGTGCGCAGACCGAGCCCACGCCGACGTGCTTGGCGTCCGCGGCCCGGGCCACGCCGGGCTGGACCGAGATCAGGCCGGCGATCACCAACGCCGACACCGCTCCGCGTACGCGAAGCAAACGATGCACCGATTGCATGTTCTTCCCCTCTTTGCGGCGGCCCGTCCGGCTGCGCCGCCCCCATCGGGCCGGATTCTCCGTTCTGGTGCGGGCTCGCGCAAGCCCCGCCCGCCAGCCCTTCGCCTAGAACAGACGTCGCGTGTCGAGCAGCACGGTGACAGGTCCGGCATTCACCAGTGTGACTTCCATTTCGGCACGGAAGCGGCCCATCACTACGTTCACGCCCGCTTGCCGGGCCGCTGCCGCGACGGCCGTCACGAGTGGCTCCGCCCGTTCGGGCGAAGCTGCGTCCGCCCACGAAGGCCGGCGACCCTGGCGTGCGTCACCGAGCAGCGTGAATTGCGACACCACGCCGAGCGTCCCACCGGTCTCGAGCAGCGAACGGTTCATGCGGCCCTCCAGATCCGCCAGCACGCGCAGGTGCACGAGCTTCTCCGCGAGCGCCTCGGCATCCGCGGGGCCGTCGTGGCGCGCCACCCCCACGAGCGCGAGCAGGCCCGCGCCCATCTCGGCTACCGCTTCGTCGCCCACGCGGATGCGCGCCTCGCGGACGCGCTGCACGACTGCGCGCAACTAGAGCGAGTCCTGCCGCGCGAAGCGCCCCCGGTAGACCGCCTCGCCCTCGGCGCGCATCACCACGAGCTGGCAGATCCGTACCCCGGCGTGGATCTCGAGCGGGTGGCCGGACACGTTGCTCATCTCGAGCACCTGCCGGTTCGACACGCCCGGCTGCACGAAGGCCGACGTCACGTGGATCATCAGGCCGAGGCGCGCGAAGCGGCTGCGGCCCTCGAGCAGCCCGCAGAGCGAGGGCGAGAGCGTGATCTTCTCGCGCGTGATCCCGTGGATGGTGTCGCCGGGCATCAGCACGTACGGGCGGTCGAGCCGCGCCACGTGGGAGTAGTCCCGGAAGTCGGCGTCGTCGCGGATCGGGATCGGATCCGGGCCGGGCGAGAGCACGCGGATCTCGTCGCCGAGCGTGAGGTCGATCGACGCGGGCCCGACGGCCGTGGGATCGAAGGGCTCGAGCGCGAGCCCACCCTTCTCGATCTCCGCGAGGAGCGCGTCGCGCGTGAGCACCGTCATGAGGCGCACGATAACGTACGCGGGTGCGCCACCCGTACTTCGACGTGCCGCGGCCGATCGTGTTCGGGCATCGCGGCGCGAGCGGCGAAGCGCCCGAGAACACCTTGCCCGCCTTCGAGCGCGCGCTCGCGGAGGGCGCCGCGATCCTCGAGACCGACGTGCACCTGACGCGCGACGGCGAGGTCGTGATCGCACACGACCCGGACGTCTCGCGCACCACGAACGGCGTCGGGCGCATCGCCGAGCTGCGGCTCGCGGAGCTCGCGAGCCTCGACGCGGGCCATCGCTTCAGCCCGGACGACGGCGCCACGCATCCGTATCGCGGGCTCGGCGTCCGCATTCCCACGCTTCGCGAGGCATTCCGCCGCCTTCCGACGGCGCGTTTCAACATCGAGGTGAAGGAGAACGATCCGCGGCTCGTGGCCGCGGTGGTCGGACTCGTGGCCGAGCACGAGCGCGCGCATCTCACGCTCTTGGCCGGCGCCGAGGCCGAGACGCTCGCCGCGGTGCGCTTCGAGCTCGAGCGCCGCGGCGTGGCGACCGCGCTGGGCGCCTCGGTGGCGGATGTGCTCGGCTTCGTGCGCGCCGCGCTCGGCCAGGGCAAGGCGCCCGAGGGCCCGATGGCGCTCCAGATCCCGCCGACCTTCGCCGGCCAGCCGCTCGTCACGCGCGCGCTGGTCGAGTTCGCGCACTCTCTCGACGTGCAGGTGCACGTGTGGACGATCAACGACGAGACCGAGATGAGGAAGCTGCTCGCGCTCGACGTCGACGGCATCATGAGCGACTTCCCGGGACGGCTGCGCGCCGTGGTGGACGCGCAGAGCCGTGCACGCTGACCCGGAGCCGGCCGCGCTCCTGCGCGCCGAGCTCGCCCGGCTGCGCGCGGCGGGGGCGCCGGCGCTCGACCTCGCCTGCGGGCGCGGCCGCAACGCCCTCGCGCTCGCACACGCGGGCCTCGCCACGATCGCGCTCGACCGCGAGCGCGGGCGCCTCGCGGCGCTCGCCGCCACGGCCCACGCGAGCGCGCTGCCCGTGCACGCGCTGCTCGCCGAGCTCGAGGCGGACGCCAGCATCCCGCTCGCGAGCGCGAGCTGCGGCGTGGTGGTCGTGTTCCGGTACCTGCACCGGCCGCTCGCGCCCGAGCTCGAGCGCGTGCTCCGGCCGGGCGGCGTGCTCCTCTACGAGACCTTCACGCGAAGGCAGAGGGAAATCGCGCAACACCCGAGAAATCCAGCGTTCCTGCTCGAGCCCGGTGAGCTGCCGAGGCTCTTCCCAGGGCTCGAAGTGCTGCGCTTCGAGGAGGCGCTGGTGGAGGCGCCCGAGCGCGAGGCGGTCGCGCGCCTCGTGGCACGCAAGAGAGGCTAGGGGCGCTCGAGCCGCGCCAACGCCCAGCGCGCGTGCTCCGCGAGGAGCGCGTCCTCGCCCGCGGCGTAGCGGCGCAGCGCGGGGAGCAAGCTCGCGTCGCCGCTGTTGCCCGCGGCGACGAGGGCGTTGCGCACGAGGCCACGCCACTTCGTGCGGGTGAGCGCCGTGCCTGCCGCCGCGGCCTCGAAGTCCGCGGCCTCGAGCGCGAGCAGCCACGCCAGCGCCGGTCCGCGCCACGCCGGATGCGGAGCGAGCGCCGCGCGCAGGCCGCCCTCGTCCGCCGGCACGCGCCGCTTCGAGCGCAGGTTCCAGGGACACACCTCCTGACACACGTCGCAGCCGAACACCCAGCTCGCCTGCGCGGCGCGCAGCGGCTCGGGGATCGCGCCGCGCAGCTCGATCGTCGTGTAGGAGAGGCAGCGCGAGGCGTCGAGCACGTAGGGCTCCGGAAAGGCGTTCGTGGGGCACGCGTCGAGACAGGCGCGACAGCTCCCGCAGTGGTCGGGCTCCGGCGCGTCGCTGGCGAGCGCGAGGTCGGTGAGGACGACGCCGAGGAACAGATAGGAGCCGAGCGCGGGATGGATCAGCAGCGTGTTCTTCCCGATCCAGCCGAGGCCGGCCCGCGCGGCGAGCGGCCGCTCGAGCACGGGCCCGGTGTCCACGTAGCGGCGCGTCCGCGTGCCGGGCGCGAGCGCCGCGATCTCGCGCTCGAGCTGCGCGAGCCGCTCGAGCAGCACGTCGTGGTAGTCGCGCCCGCCTGCGTAGCGCGCGATGCAGGCTTCGGACGCCGCGACCGGCGACGAGGCAGGCCGCTCCCGGATGCGGGCGGCGTGGTCATCGGCGGCCTCGACCGGCGAGGCAGTGCGTTCTCCATCCGGGTCGTAGACGACCGCTACCAGCACCGCGCTGCGTGCGCCGCGGCAGCACGCGCCGCGGGTCTTCGCGCTCGGCGGCGCGGCGCGCGAGCCAGGCCATCTCGCCGGCGTAGCCGCGGGCGAGCCATTCGCACAGGAAATCCGCGTGCGGCGGCGGCTCCGCGGGCGCGACGCCCACCGCATCGAAGCCGAGCGCGCGCCCGGCGGCGCGCACCCGCTCGGTCAGCTCCTCTTCGCACCCTCCGACCTTATCGCTTGCAGCGTCGCCGCCGCCTGCCACTCTCCCCCGCGCCGTGACCGGTCGATGGATCCCACGATGCAGCCGCCCGTCTTCCTGATCGGCGCTCCGCGCTCGGGCTCCACCCTGCTCGCGCGCATGCTCGGCAGCCACTCCACCATCTTCGCGCCGGCCGAGCCGCACCTGATGCCGCCGCTCGCGCACCTCGGCTTCCACGAGCGCGTGGACCAGGCACCGTACGACCCGGTCATCACGCAGCAGGGCCTGCGCAGCTTCGTGTCGCTGCTGCCGGGCGGCGAGGCCGACTGGCTCGCGGCGCTGCGGCGCGCCACCGATCATCTCTACGAACGCGCGCTGGCGCCCTCGGGCCGCGCCCTGTTCCTCGACAAGACGCCGGCCTACGCGCTCGTGCTCGACTTCCTCGTGAAGCTCTATCCCGACGCGCGCTACCTCGTCCTCACGCGGCATCCGATGGCGATCTGGTCCTCGTACGTGGACTCGTTCTTCGACGGTGACGCGGCGGCGGCGCACGCGCGCAACCCGCTGCTCGAGCGCTACGTGCCCGCGATCGCGCGCTTCCTGCGCGAGCGCCCGGTTCCGTTCGTGCACGTCCGCTACGAGGCGCTCGTGAAGGACCCGGAGGGCGGCCTGCGCGAGCTCTGCGCATTCCTCGGCGTCGCCTACGAGCCGGGCATGGTCGAGTACGGCCGGTCCGAGGAAGCCGCGCCGAAGGCCGGCCGCGGCCTCGGTGACCCGATCACCGTGAATCGCGAGACCCGGCCCACCACGGGCTCGATCGCGAAGTGGGCCGAGGCGCTGCGCGCCGACCCCGCCCGCCTCGCGCAGTGCCGCCTCATCGCGGAGCGGCTCGCCGACCAGGACCTCGCGCTCTGGGGCACGCCCGGGCCCGAGCTGCGCAAGACCCTCGCGGAGCTGGTTCCGGCGGGTGCCGGGTCGCCCCGCCCCGCCCTCACCCGCTACTCGGTCGAGCGCCGCCTGCTGGTGCTCCTGCGCCGCAACATCCACCGGAACGCCTTCGGCCGCCTGGTGCGGCGGATCCGGACGGTTTGCGACGTGCTCCTGCGCTGAGCAGGTGCTAGAACCGAGGCCATGCCGAACAACCAGATGCCCGAGAGCCAGGCTCCGACCTCCCGCTGGGAGGCCCCGCGCGTCGAGGTGATCTCGCTCTCCTGCGAGATCACGGCGTACGCGCCGGACGGCGAGCCGCTCTTCTAGCAAGCGCCGCGTCTGCGGCGTGCGCAGTGAGCCGAAGGCGAACGGAGTCACGACAGCGGACTCCGCGTCGCGATGTCGGCTCCGCCAACGCGTTCTGGCCTGGTCCGTCCCTCATTCGACGACCGGGTACTCCTCGCCCAGCCAGAGCGGTGAGCGCGAGAGGTCGATGAAGCGCCGCTCGTCGGCGAGCAGCTCCGCTCCCGCGCGCTGCGCCGCTGGGGTCGCGAGCGCCGCCTCGAACGCGGCCCGGCTCTTCCACCAGAGCTCGGCGACGCCGTCGTAGGCCTCCGGCGCGCCGCGGCTCGCGCGCAGGCCCGCGCCGAGATCGTCGTGGCCGGCGTGCACCTGCACGTAGCGCTCGAGGCCGAGCGCCTCTGCGTGACGCCGCACGAGCGGCGCGTGCGTCTCGCGCCAGTAGCGCTGGAACTCGTCCCGCGACATGCCCGGCAGGCGGTGCAGGCAGAACGTGAGCTTGAGCATGGGCTCCTCCTCGCGTTGGAGGAGGAAGCTATCGCGTCGCGTGCGACACCAGGGAGCGGACGCGCGAATCGTTCAGCAGCGAGAGCGTCTCGCCGCGCTGGACCCGGATCCGCACGGCCGGATCCTCGAGCAGCGACGTGAGGGCCGGGTCGGCGCGCAACGCTTCGACCTTCGGCCCGGCCTCGGCGAGCGCGAGTGCAAGCTCCACCTCGAAGGCGTGCGCGTCGCGTGCCGCCTCGGGGGAGACGGCGCCGATCCCGGCGAGCTTCGCGCGGAAGGAGCGGTCGGCGACGAGCGCGCGCGCCGGCGGACGGGTGAGCGCGGAGGAGACGGCGCCGCGCTCCACGTCGTCCCAGAACGCGGCGTCGCGCTCGAGGCTCGCGATGCGGGGGTCGCGGAGCACCTGCTCCAGCCCGACGACGGTCTCCGCCGGGCGGCTCGCGAGCCGGATCGCCACGCGGCCGCCGACGTCCTTCTCGTCGAGCAGCGCCTGTGCGCCCGCGCCGATCACCTTGCCGCCGAGCGCCGGGAGCTGGGCGGTCGACAGGTCGGGCAGCTCGGGCCGGATGCCGGCCACCCGCGCGCCCTCGCCGAGGCCGGCGAGCCAGAGGATCGGCAGCGCGTAGAGCGCGCCGCGCAGCGCGCCGAAGACGGCGCCGAGCGCCTGCGAGGTCGGCGCCGGCGTCTCGTCGTGCCGGCGCAGCGCCCGGGAGCCGAGCCAGCGCAGCGCCTGGACGCCGAACAGGCCCACCGTGGCGGCCACGGCGCCGCCGATCGCATCCGACCAGCCGAGCTCGCGCGCGAGCGCCGGCCCGAAGGCCCAGGCGCACAGCAGCGCCGCAACGTAGGCGATGGGCAGGCTCGCCAATTGGAGCCCGGCCGCCGCCGCGCCCGTGCGGGTGCCCCGCCAGGCGAGCAGGAGGATCAGGACCAGGACTCCGGCGTCGAGCCACATCGCCCCAACGGATCGTCCGATCCGGCCCCCAGCTTGACCACCCAGGTGCAGCGAGCCTGCTGCACCCTGTCGCCTGTACGCTGCACCTCCGGACCGTGCGGACGCACGGCCTTGCGTTTCGCGGCCCCAGGCGACCGGCACGCCGCTTGCTCTACAGCCCGGCATGGGCTGCCGAGCGAACGGGACCGGATGGAGCGAGGACGGCCAGATGAGTCGAGATCATCGCGACGAGCGACGCCGGCAACGGCGCGAAGCGCTGCGCGCGCGCCGCGCTTCGCGCCGCGCCTCCTACGGCTGGGAGCCGCCCGACCCGGACGAGACGCGCGAGCGCGACGAGCGTGACCAGCGCGACGGCGTGACCCCCGAGCAGCGCGCGCTGCGCGAGGCGCGCGCCGAAGCCAATCGCAAGATCGGCTTCCTCGGGCACCTCGTGCCCTATCTCGCCGTCGTCTTCTTCCTCACCTTCGTGGCCGGGCCGCGCGCGGCGGGGATCGTCGCGCTCGCCTGGGGGATCGGCGTCGCGAGCCACTTCTTCGGCGCGATCGTCGCGCCGCGCATGCACAAGCGGATCGTCGAGCACGAGGTCGCGAAGCGCGTGCACGCGGACGTGTCGCGCGAGCGCCGCACGCCTCGTCGACGCGCACACGCGACACGTCGAGGAGCTCGCGGCCGGAGTCGCGCACGAGATCCGCAATCCCATCACCGCCGCCAAGAGCCTCGTCCAGCAGATGGGCGAGGACCCGACGGCGCGCGACAACGTCGAGTACGCCGGCGTGGCGCTGGCCGAGCTCGAGCGGGTCGAGCGCAGCATCTCCCACCTGCTCCGCTTCGCGCGCGAGGAGGACATCGCGCTCGGCGAGGTGAAGATCGGCGAGGTGGTCGAGGCCGCGCTGGCCACGCTGACCGATCGCATCGGCGGGCTCGGCGTCACCGTGGAGAAGGACCTCGGCGTGGTGCGCCCGCTGCGCGGCGACCCCGAGAAGCTGCGCCGCGTGCTGATCAACCTGATCGGCAACGCGCTCGACGCGTTCGCCGAGGCGAAGACGCCGGGGCCGCACCTGATCCTCCAGGCCGGCGAGAACCTCGCCGGCAGCGAGGTCTGGCTGCGCGTGCGCGACAACGGCCCCGGCATGGACGCCGAGCGGCTCGGGAAGATCTGGAGCCCCTTCTACACCTCGAAGAGCACCGGCACCGGGCTCGGTCTCGCGCTGAGCCGCAAGGTGATCGAGGCGCACGGCGGCGCGATCGAAGCGGGCTCCGCGCCGGGTGAGGGCTCGGAGTTCCTGATCACCCTGCCCCGCTCGAACGGCGCGGGAGAGCCGCGATGAGCGCACCGCGCGTGCTGGTGGTGGAGGACGAGGCCGGCATCCGGCTCGCGCTCACGGGGCTGCTGAAGCGCGAGGGCTACGAGGTCGTCCAGTGCGAGCGGCGGCGCGGACGCGCTCGCGCAGCTCGGCGCCGGCGAGTTCGACTTCGTGCTGACCGACCTCGCGCTCGGCGAGGGCCCCTCCGGTCTCGACGTGCTGCGCTTTTCGAAGGAGCGCCAGCCCGAGACGCCGATCGTGATGATCACCGCCCACGGCAGCGAGAAGATCGCCGTCGAGGCCATGAAGCTCGGCGCGGAGGACTACGTCCCGAAGCCGTTCGACAACGACGAGATCCGCCTCGTGGTGCGCCGCGCGCTCGAGCGGACGCAGCTCGCCCGCGAGAACCGGATGCTGCGCGCGCGCGTCGAGCGCGAGTTCGGCATGGGCAACCTGGTCGGCCGCGGGCCCGGCATGCGCGCCGTCTTCGACACCATCCGCAAGGTCGCCGAGACCGATCTCACCGTGCTGATCCGCGGCGAATCCGGCACCGGCAAGGAGCTCGTCGCGCAGGCGCTGCACGAGGCGAGCGCGCGGAAGAGCGGCCCCTTCGTGGCCGTGAACTGCGCGGCGATCAGCCGCGAGCTGGTCGAGAGCGAGCTGTTCGGTCACGAGAAGGGCGCGTTCACGGGCGCCGACGCGCGCCGCGTCGGGCGCTTCGAGGCGGCGCACGGCGGCACGATCTTCCTGGACGAGATCGGCGACATGGCGGCCGACACGCAGGCCAAGGTGCTGCGCGTGCTCCAGGAGCGCAGCTTCGAGCGCGTCGGCGGCGTGAAGCCGCTCGCGGTGGACGTGCGGGTGATCGCGGCCACCCACCGGGATCTGGAAAAGGACGTCGCTTCGGGCCGTTTCCGCGAGGACCTCTACTACCGCCTCAAGGTCGTGGAGATCCGCTTGCCGGCGCTGCGCGAGCGCCCGGAGGACCTGCCCGCGCTCGCGGAGCGCTTTCTCGCACAGGTGGCCGAGCGCCTCGGCCGCCCGAAGAAGCGGCTGACGGCGGACGCGCTGGCCGCGCTCGCGAGCCACGCCTGGCCCGGCAACGCGCGCGAGCTCCGCAACCTGATCGAGCAATCCGTCGTGCTGGCGACCGGCGAGGAGATCGGCGCCGCGGACCTGCTGATCGGCGGCACGCCGGCGACCGGCCGGATCGCAGCGGCGGAACGCCCCTTCTCGGAAGCCAAGCGCGCCGCCGTCGAAGGCTTCGAGCGCGAGTTCCTGCTGCGCGCGCTGCGCGCCAACGAGGGCAACGTGTCCCGCACCGCCGAGGCGATCGGCATGGTGCGCCAGAGCCTGCAACAGAAGATCCGCGAGCTCGGGCTGCGGGACGAAGACTGGAGCCGGTCCGACTGACCGGATGAAGGAGAAGCCATGACCCAACGAGCCGGAATCATCGCCCGCCTGTGTGGACTGCTGCGCGGCGGCGCCAGCAACTGGATGCGCGAGCGCGAGGAGCAGAACCCGCGCGCGGTGTACGAGCAGGCCATCGCCGAGCGCGTGCGCCGTTACCGCGAGCTCAAGGAGGCCGTGGCCGGGATCCTGTTCATGCGCAACAAGCTCGAGGCCGAGGTCGGCGAGCGCCGCTCCGAGCTGGCGCGCACCCACGACGACATTCGCAACGCCGTGACCCGCAACGACGACGAGGTCGGGCTCGCGTTGATCCAGCACAAGCAGCTCCTGGTGGGCGAGATCGAGCGGGCCGAGCGCGAGTGGACCGGGCTCGCGCGCGAGGCCGAGGAAGCGAAGGCGAACCTGCTGCGCTTCCGCGAGGAGATCCGCGTGCTCGAGCGCGAGCGCGGCCGCACCCTCGCGACGCTCGCGAACGCGCGCGCGCGCCGTCGCCTGCGCGAGGCCTTCGACGGCCTCGCCATGGACGCCGACATGCAGGCCCTCGAGAGCGTGCGAGCGCACGTGGCGCAGCTCGTGTCGGAGAACGAGCTCGACCGCGAGCTCGGCGTGTCGGACGACACGGGCCGCCGCATCCGCGCGCTGCGCGCGGATGCCGCGCAGGAGGGCGCCCGGCGCGAGCTCGACGCCATCAAGCAGGAGCTGCGGCCGCGCTCTCTCACGACCCGCGCGCTGCCCACGCCCGCCGCGGCCGGATGACCGCGGCGCGTCGCACCGCGGGCGGCTGACCCGGAGCCGCGCGCGCCGTATGCTCGGGCACGCCTACGCCGCCCGCATCCGGTAACGGCCTACCTCGTGGCCGGTCGCGGCGTCCAAGGAGGGCCGATGAGCGAGGTGCTGCGCGTCGAGAGGTCCGAGGGCATCGCCACTCTCACACTCTCGCGACCCGAGGCGAGAAACGCGCTCGACCGCGCGCTGCGCGACGCGATCCGCGCGGCCTTCGCGGCGCTCGAGCGCGACGACTCGGTGGGCGCGGTGATCCTCACGGGCGCGGGTGCGGCGTTCTGCGCGGGCCTCGACCTCAAGGAGCTCTCGCAGCCCGGCGCCGACCGCGGCAGCGACCGCCCGCGTGAGAGCGCGCACGACATCGTGCAGGCCATCGAAGGCTTCGAACGCCCCGTGATCGGCGCCATCAACGGCGTCGCCGTCACCGGCGGCTTCGAGCTCGCCCTCGCCTGCGACGTGCTGATCGGCTCCACGGCCGCGCGCTTCGCCGACACGCACGCGCGCGTCGGAATCCTGCCCGGCTGGGGGCTCTCGGTGAAGCTGCCGCGCCTGGTCGGGATCGGGCGCGCGAAGCTGATCTCGCTCACCGGCAACTACGTGAGTGCCGAGGAGGCCGAGCGCATCGGCCTGCTCGCGCGTGTGGTGCCGCCGGAGGAGCTGCTGCCCGCCTGCCGCGCGGTCGCACGCGACATGCTGTCGTGCGAGCCGCGCACGCTGCGCGGCTACAAGCGGCTCATCGACGAGGGCTTCGGCATGACGGCGGCCGACGCGCGCCGGCACGAGGTGCACGTCTCGACCGAGCACATGAAGAGCGTGTCCGCCGGCGACGTGGCCTCGCGCCGGCTCGGCGTGGTCGCCCGCGGCCGCGAGCAGACCCGCGACTAGACGCGCAGCCTCCGCGACGCGGGGCCGGGAGGGGATGCTGCGGAGGTCCCGGGTTGCTTGCGAGGTCGCCGCGCGGCGCCGAGCCACGAGAACGGGGCCGCGCCCGCAGAATGCGGCGCCATGCGCTCGCGGAACCGCCTCGACCCGCTCGGCACGCCGCCGCGTCGAGGGAGCCGGAGCAGCGTCCCCTCCCGGCCCGGGCGACGCGACTAGCTGCGGCGCCGGAAGACGAGCTCGGCCGGCAGGCGGAGCTCGTCGCCGTCGA
Source organism: uncultured delta proteobacterium (assembly GCA_963716895.1). GTDB lineage: Bacteria > Myxococcota_A > UBA9160 > UBA9160 > UBA6930 > JBFIYM01. The sequence continues at coordinate 9,141 of CAVQUJ010000004.1, read as the reverse complement.
GCTCGGCGAGCGCGTCGCGGAGCTCCGGCGGCAGCCGCTCGGACGACACGGCCACCTCCACCACCCAGGCCGCGGCGAGGCCCTGCGCCACACCCGACACGGGGGCGCTCGTAAGCTCGGCCACGATCTCGAGCTCCTTCTCGGCGTCGAGCACGCCCACGTCGTCGTCATCGTCGCTCGCCGTCACGAGATCCTGCTCGACCATCCTGGCGAGCGGCGCGTCTTGCAGCACGGTGACGTTCGGAGCGCCCGTTTCCGCCGGCGCTTCCGTCACACTGCGCACGACGGCGTCGAGCGGCTCGCGGTCGATCACGAAGGTGAGCGTGAAGTCGTCGATGCCGACGACGTCGCCGACGTGGAGCAGCCGCTCGGTGGCGCGCTCGCCGTTCACCCGCACGCCGTTGGCGGAGTCGAGGTCGAACACGCGGAAGCTCTCGCCCTCGCGCACGAAGCGCGCGTGCTTGCGCGACACGCCGGCCGTGGCCAGCACGAGGTCGCAGCTCGGCCCGCGCCCGACGATCAGCTCCTCGCCGCGGAACGGCGCCACCCGCTCCACCTTGCCGTTGCGCTCGACGATCAGCCCGGCGTGGCCCGGCGCTGCCGCCGCGGCCGGCGCCTGGGCGGCTCGCGCAGCCGCAGCGCGCGCGAGCGAGGGCTCGGAGAGGCCGAGGTCGTTCGTGGCGCCGAAGTCGAAGAGCGCCGTCTGGCCGGCCGGGTCGGGCCGCGCCGGCGTCGGCGCGGGCGCCGCCACGGCGTCCGGGGCCGCGACGTCGAACTCGGCGCCGAACGCCGGATCGCTCGCAGGGGCCGGCGCGGGCAGCTGCAGCTCCTCTTCGCCGAACGCGAACAGGCCGTCGGGATCGGGCAGCTCGAGCGCCTGGGCGCGTGCGGGAGCAGTCGGCTCGGCGATCGCCGGCGCGCCACTCCCCGTGTCGTCCGCCAACACCGCCACCACCATCGGCTCCTCGGCGGCCGGCGCGTCGGCGGTGGGCGCGGCGCGGGCCGCGAGCTCGGGCGCGAAGTAGGTCTGCTGCGCGTCCCACGCGTCGCTTCTCAGCGAGCGCGGCACGGGCGCGTTCTCGGGGTCGGCGTCTCGGATCGAGAGCGTGTGCTTGCCGATCGTGAGCTCCGCGCCCGGCGGCATGGCCACCTTCCCCGTCACCGCGACGCCGTCGAGCAGGGTGCCGTTCTCGCTGCCGAGGTCCTCGATCTCGAAGCCGTCGCCCGCGCGCCGCAGCACCGCGTGGAAGCGGCTCACGGCGAGGTTGTTGATGATGAGATCGTTTTCCTTCATGCGGCCGATCCGGAGCTCGTCGTTTCGGAAGGACACCTCCGCGACGACACGTTCCCCGAGGCGCAGCTGGACCTTCGTCCCGGCAGCCATGAATGCCTCCAACCCCGTCTTCTTCGCGTCCCCGGGGCAAACCTTGAGCCCCGTCCCTCGGGGGAGCGGCTCTCCGTTCGGAGCCGTTCGCTACGCTGCGGCGCGTCACGCCGAGGGGGACCCGATGCCGCGCTACAGCTACGACCGGCTCACCGCGCTCGACCATTCGTTCCTGTTCCTCGAGCGGCCGCACGCCCCGATGCACGTCGGTACGGTCGCCATCCACGAGATCGGCGCGTTGCGGAGCCGCGAGGGCGGCGTGGACATCGACCTCGTGCGGCGCGGCATCGCCGGCGTGCTGCACCGCATCCCGCGCTACCGCCAGCGGCTGGCCTGGGTCCCGATCGAGGGCACGCCGGTCTGGGTGGACGACGAGGGCTTCAACCTCGAGTACCACGTGCGCCACACCAGCCTGCCCCGGCCGGGCGACACCTTGCAGCTCCAGCAGCTCGCGGCGCGCGTGATGGCGCAGCGCCTCGACCGCTCGCGCCCGCTCTGGGAGATGTGGGTGGTCGAGGGCCTCGAGGACGACCGCTTCGCGCTGATCTCGAAGGTGCATCACTGCATGATCGACGGCGTCTCGGGCGTGGACCTGATGAACGTGTTGATGAGCCCGTCGCCGGACGCCGAGATCTTCGAGCCCGTGCCTTTCGTGCCGCGGCCGGCGCCCACGCCGTTCGAGCTGCTGCGCGACGAGGTGATCCGGCGCGCGCGCCTGCCCTTCGAGGCGGTGCGCGACACGCGCAAGCTGATCCGCGAGGCGGAGGACGCGCGGCGCGAGCTCTCCGTGCGCCTGCGCGCCGTGCGCGAGATGCTCGGCGGCGCGCTCCAGCGCACGGCGCCGACGCCGCTCAACGAGCGCGTGAGCCCGCACCGCCGCTTCGACTGGCTCGTGCTCCAGGTGGACGAGGTGAAGTCGATCCGCCGCGCGCTCGGCGGCTCGCTCAACGACGTGGTGCTCACGATCGTGACCGGCGCGGTGCGCCGCTTCCTCGACCAACGCCGCTTCCCGCTCGAGGGCATCGACTTCCGCGTGATGGCCCCGGTGAGCGTGCGCGCGAGCAACGAGCGCGGCCGGCTCGGCAACCGCGTCTCCGCGTGGATCGTGCCGCTGCCGCTCACCGAGCCCGACCCGGCCGTGCGGCTCCAGATCCTCGCCGCCTGCACCGAGGAGCTGAAGCAGAAACGCCAGGCCGTCGCGGCGGAGGTGCTCACGCAGGCCGCGGACTGGACGCCCGCCACCTTGCTCTCGCTCGCCGCGCGCAACGCCACGCGCCAGCTGCCCTTCCACATGGTGGTGACGAACGTGCCCGGCCCGCAGGTGCCGCTGTACCTGCTCGGCAGCCGCATGGTCGAGGCCTATCCGGTGGTGCCGCTGCTCGACGGGCTCGGCCTCGGCATCGCGCTGTTCAGCTACGACGGCAAGCTCTGCTGGGGCTTCAACGCCGACTGGGACCTGGTGCCCGACCTCGAGCTCTTCGTCGGCTTCGTGCGCGAGTCGTTCGACGAGCTACGCGCCATCGCCCGGCGCGCGAAGCCCGAGCCGAAGCGGACGAGCGCACCGAAGCGCGCGGGCGCCGAGCCCACTCCGCCGGCCGGCGAGCCGTCCTAGCCTTCCTCTCCGGTCACGTAGCGGATCGCGATCACCTCGCAGCGCAGCTCGCCCTTCGGGCGCCGCACCGTCACCTCGTCGCCCGCCCGCTTGCCGAGCAGCGCGCGACCGAGCGGCGACTCCATGCTGAGCAGTCCCGCCGCCGGGTCGGACTCATCGGGCCCGACGATGCGCAGCTCGCGGCGCTCGCCGTCCTCCTGCTCGATCTCGACCCAGGCGCCGAAGAAGATCTTCTCCGGCTGGTCGGGCGTGCTCCGCACCACGGTGAGCTCGTCCATGCGCTTCTGGAGGAAACGCAGCCGGCGGTCGATCTCGCGCAGCCGGCGCTTGCCGTAGATGTACTCGGCGTTCTCCGAGCGATCGCCGAGCGCGGCCGCCTCGCTCACCTCGCGCGTCACGCGCGGGCGCTCGATGCGCCAGAGGCGATCGGCTTCCTCCTGGAGCCGCTGTAGGCCCTCGGGTGTGATGTAGCTCGCCACACGGCGATGGATCGCCGAGCCGGCGCCCGCTGGCAAGTCGTTCTCGCGAGCCGCCGCCCGCCGGCAAGTCGTTCTCGTGAGCCGCCGCCCACCGGCAAGTCGTTATCGTGAGCCCGCGTGCAGGCCTTGTTCGACACGATCCGTGCGCAGGCGTCGCGCGCCGCCTGGAGCCAGGGCGTGGAGCTCGCGCGCAGCGGCGCCGTGCAGGGCGAGCGCGAGAGCGCGCACGAGGTCGTGCTGCGTGTGCGACCGCTCGCGGGCGTGGTCCATCCCACCGTGCTGCTCTTCCCCGAAGACGAGGCCTGGGAGTGCGACTGCGGGGGCGAGGACGACCCCTGCGCGCACGTGGCGGCCGCGGTGATCGCGCTCCGCGCCGCGAAGAAGGACGGCCAGCCCCTGCCGGCCGCCGAGGCACGCAGCTCGGGGCGCGTTGCCTACCGCTTTCGCACCACGCCGGCGGGGCTCGCGCTCGAGCGCGTGGTGGTCCACGCGGGCGGCGAGGCACCGCTCACGAGCACCCTCTCGGCGCTCGCGAGCCGGCGTGCCGCGGGCCCGCCGGTGAGTCCCTCGCGCACGGACCTCACGGTCGAGAGCGTGCTCGGCACGCACCGCGAAGGCGCGCTGCCCCGCGGCATCCTGCGCGCGCTGCTGCCCCTGCTCGAGGGACACCCGTCGGTGTGGCTCGACGGGCAGCCGGTCGCGACCTCCCGCGAGGCGCTCGGCGCGTGCGCGCGCCTCTCCGACGACGGCCCCGGCTTCCGCCTGCGCGTGGCGGTCGAGCCCACGCCGGAGCGCGACCTCGGCGGCGGCTTCGTGCTGTGCGAAGGCGCGATCCGCGAGCTCGCGCCGCTCTCGCTCGGCGGGCGCGAGCGCGAGGAGCTGCTCGGGGCCGGCCGCCGCTTCTCCGCGGACGAGGCGGCCACGCTCGTGGCCGACGTGCTGCCGTCGCTCGCGAGCCGCATGCCGGTCCACGTCGAGAGCGAGCGCCTGCCGCGCGGGCACCGCGAGCCGCCGCGGCTGGCCGTCGAGACGGCGCGCGCCGGCGACGGGCTCTCCGTGCTGGCCACGCTCGTGTACGGCGATCCGCCCTGCGCGCGCGTCGACGCCGGCCGGCTCGTGCACCTGCGCGGGCCGATCCCGCTGCGCGACGAGGAGGCCGAGAGCCGGCTCGTGACGAGGCTGCGCGCGACGCTCGGCCTCGCGCCCGGCCACCGGGTGGAGCTCGCGCCCGAGGCCGCGATCCCGTTCGTCGAGCGGCTCGAGCGCCTCGGCGTCTCGGTGAGCGGCGACGCGCACCGCGGCTTCCGGCTCGAAGCCAAGCTCGAGCCGGAGCTCCGCATCGCGGGCGACGGCTTCACCTTGCGCTTCCGCACGCGCGCAGACGAAGGCGAGCGCGAGGCGGAGCCGGGCGCCGTGCTCGCGGCGTTCCGGCGCGGCGAGTCGCTGGTGCCGCTCCTCGGCGGCGGCTTCGCGCCGCTGCCCACCGACTGGCTCGCACGCTTCGCGGGCCCGCTCGCCGACCTGCTCGCGGCGCGCCAGCCCTCGGGCCGCGTGCCCGCGGCGCTGCTGCCCGACCTCGCCCGACCTCTGCGCGCTGCTCGATCAGCCGCCGCCGCCCGGCTTCGAGCGCCTCGCCGCGCTCGCCCGCGGCGACTGGCCCGAGACGCCGCTGCCCGCGGATCTGCGCGGCGAGCTGCGCCCGTACCAGAAGGAAGGCGCGCGCTGGCTCGCGTTCCTCCGCGAGCGCCGGCCTCGGCGCGCTGCTCGCCGACGACATGGGGCTCGGCAAGACGCTGCAGGCGCTCGCCGCGCTCCGCGGCCGCACGCTCGTCGTGGCGCCGACGAGCGTGCTCGACAACTGGCAGGACGAGATCGCGCGCTTCCGTCCCGGCGCTGCGCGACGAGCGTCTATCACGGCGCCGGCCGCAGCCTCGATGCCGGCGCGGACGTCACGCTCACCACCTACGCGATCCTGCGCCTCGATCGCGACACGCTCGCCGCCGAGGCGTGGGACACGCTCGTGCTCGACGAGGCGCAGGCGATCAAGAACCCGAGAGCCAGGTGGCGCAGGCGGCCTTCGCGCTCTGCGCCGAGCGGCGCATCGCGCTCACCGGCACGCCGGTCGAGAACCGGCTCGACGAGCTCTGGAGCCAGCTGCACTTCCTGAACCCCGGCCTGCTCGGCGGGCGCAGCGACTTCGACGAGCGCTACGCGCGCCCGATCGCGGCGGGCGACGCCGGGCGTCGCCGAGCGCCTGCGCGCAGCGCATCCGCCCGTTCGTGCTGCGCCGCATCAAGAGCGAGGTGGCGCCCGAGCTGCCGCCGCGCACCGAGCTGCGTGCTGCACGTGCGAGCTCGACGAGCGAGGAGCGCACGCCTCTACGACGCCGTCGCCGCCGCGACGCGCGCCGAGGTGGTCGCGACAGCTCGAGACGGGCGGCGGCGTGATGGCCGCGCTCGAGGCGCTGCTCCGCCTGCGCCAGGCCTGCTGCCACCCGCGCCTCGTCCCGGGCCAGACGCCGACCAGTCCGCCAAGCTCGAGCTGCTCGTCGATCGCGCTCGAGCACGATCGCGGCCGAGGGCCACAAGGCGCTCGTCTTCTCGCAGTGGACGTCGCTGCTCGATCTCGTCGGAGCCGCACCTCGCCGCGGCCGGGCATCCGCTTCACGCGCCTCGACGGCTCCACGCGCGATCGCGCCGCCGTGGTCGCGAGCTTCCAGGCCGAGGACGGCCCGCCCGTCTTGCTGATCTCGCTGCAAGGCCGGCGGCACCGGCCTCAACCTGACGGCGGCCGACCACGTCTTCCTGCTCGATCCGTGGTGGAACCCGGCCGTCGAGGATCAGGCCGCCGACCGCGCCCACCGCATCGGCCAGGACCGGCCCGTGATCGTCTACCGGCTGGTCGCGCGCGGACACGGTCGAGGAGCGCATCCTCGCGCTCCAGGAGAAGAAGCGCGCGCTCGCCGACGTCGCGCTGGCCGAAGCGGGCGCCGCCGCGGGCCTCACGCGCGAAGATCTGCTCGCCCTGCTCACCTGAGCCTGGACTGCTCCGCAGACGCTCCACCGATGGATCACGCCGCACGCATCGGGTGGCCCTCCGCCCCGTCGCCAGTCGCGGCGTCCAACGGCCGGAACACGCCGCACGCATCCGGTGGCTCCCTTCTTCGTGGCCGGTTGCGGCGTCCAAAGCTGGCTAACCTGCCGCCGTGCAGCAGCCGGACGAGGTCGATCAGCGGGTCTCTCTCGACATCGAGCGGCACGGCTGGCACGTCGTGCTCGTCCCGCCCGAGGCGGACTCGCCGGGCTGGGCCCACTCGATCGGACTCTGGCAGCGCTTCGAGCATCCCGAGCTGCTCGTGTTCGGCAGCGAGCCGCGCCAGCTGGGCGCCCTCGTGAACGCGCTCGGCGAGCGCGTCCGCGGCGGCCGGCGCTTCGAGCCGGGCACGGAAGAAGGGCGCGCTCTCGGGCCTGCCCTTCGCCTTCCGCGCCGTGGCGCCGCGTTGGATGAACGTCTTCCTCGGCAACGCGGCCTGGCACTACCGGAGCGAGCGCTTCCCGGCGCTGCAGGGCTTCTGGCCCGATCGCGACGGCCGCTTTCCCTGGGACGCCGGCTGCACGCCGGAGGTGGCCGCCGAGCAGCCGCAGCTCGCGTACGCCGAGCTGCACCTCGCGCTCCCCGAACGACTGCTCGCCACGCTGCGCCGCGAGGGCGCGCTCTAGTGCAAGCGAAGCGCGCAGCGAGCCGTAGGCGAGCGCGGCCGGAGCCCGCAACGCAGGCGAGCGGAGCAACGCGGCCGGAAGCGCGCAGCGAGCCCACGCGAGGCTTTGCCTCGCGTGAGGCGAGCGGAGTGAAACCGGGGGGGGTGTGCGCACGGTCGTGATCGGTGGCGGCATCGCCGGGCTCGGCGCGGCGTTGTTCCTCGCGCGCGCGGGGCACGACGTCACGGTGCTCGAGCGCGACGACACGCCCTTCCCCCCCGACCCGGTGACGGCCTTCGAGAGCTGGGAGCGCCGCGGCGCGCCGCAGGTGCGGCACTCCCACGCGCTGCTGGCGCGCCTCCGCAACCTGCTGCGCGACCGCATGCCCGACGTGCTCGCCGCGCTGCTCTCGGTGGGCGCGGAGGAGCTCCCGATCTCGAACGCGCTCCGCGACGAGATCGACGACCGTTCACCGCGCCCGGGCGACGACGACCTCACGCTGCTCGCCTGCCGGCGGCTCACCTTCGAATGGGTGCTGCATCGCATCGCGCTCGAAACGCCGCGCCTCGTGTTTCGGGACGGCTGCCACGTGCGCGGCATCGCGCTCGAGCGCGGCGGAAACGGGAGCGCGCCGCCGCGGGTCTCCGCCCTCCACTTCGACGGCGCGCGCGGCCCCGAGACGATCGAGGCCGACCTCTTCGTCGATGCGGCCGGGCGCCGCTCGCGTCTCCCGGCCTGGTTCGAGGCCGTCGGCCTGCCGCGGCCCGAGGAGGAGGAGTCGCCGTGCGGGATCTTCTACTGCTCCCGCTTCTACCGGCTCCAGCCCGGCATCGTGCCGCCCGAACGCGAGACCACGATCGGCGCCGACCTCGGGTATCTCAAGTACGCGATCTTCCACGGCGACGCGCGGATCTTCTCGATCACGCTCGCCGCCGACCCGGCCGACCGCGGCCTGCGCGCGCTGCTGCGCGAGGGCCCGTTCGAGGCCACCACGCGGCTGCTGCCGCCGATGGCGCGCTGGGTGGACCCCGCGGTGTCCGAGCCCATCACCGGCGTGTTCGGCATGGACGGGCTCCGCAACATGCGCCGCCGCTTCGTGAAGGACGGGCGCCCACTGGTGCGCGGGCTCGTCGCCATCGGGGACGCGGCGGTGCACACCAATCCGCTCTACGGCCGCGGCTGCACGCTCGCGTTCGTGCACGCGGCCGCGCTCACCGACGCGCTCGCGGAGCACGGCGCGGACCTCGACGCGCTCGCTCTCGCCCACGAGGCGGCCACGGAGCGGGAGCTCATCCCCTGGTACAAGCTCGCGGTGGCCCAGGACCGCGACGCGCTCGAGTGGGCGCGCACCCTGCGCGAACAGGGCGCACCGAAGCCGACCGACCGCAGCGGCGCCGTGGATCCGCGCGCCTACCTGCGCGACCTGATCCTGCGCGGCCTGGTGCCCGCGCTGCGCCTCGACGCCACCGTGCTCCGCCGCTTCCTGCGCGGCTTCAACCTGCTCGACCCGCCCGGCGACTTGATGCGCGATCCCGAAGTGCTCGGGCGCGCCGGTGTACCAGCGGCGCACCAGAGTGCGCCGAGCCCGAGCTCGGACCTGACCGCGCCGCGCTGCTCGCGCACCTCGCGAGCGCTTGAACGCTACGCCGCCTGGCCCGCGGCGAAGCCAGACGCCCAGGCCCACTGGAAGTTGAAGCCGCCGAGCCAGCCCGTCACATCCACCGCTTCGCCGATGAAGTAGAGCCCCGGCACCTCGCGGCACTCGAGCGTGCGCGACGAGAGAGCGCGCGTGTCGATGCCACCGACGGTGACTTCGGCCTTCTTGTAGCCCTCGGTGTCGCTCGGCACGAGCCGCCACGCGTGCAGGCGGCCGGCGAGCTCCGCGAGCTCGGGCTTGCGCAGCTCTGCGAGTGGTCCGGGCTTCGCCACGCGCTCCGCGAACGCCTGCGCGAAGCGGCGCGGCTGGCG
>CAVQUJ010000003.1:0-198841 GCA_963716895.1 uncultured delta proteobacterium | reverse complement strand
CCTCGAAGGCGGCGCGCGCGCGCGCCACGTCGCCCTGCGCCGCGTAGGCGCGGCCCACGTCGTAGCGCAGGGGCACGCGCTGCTCGGACGGCAGATTCGGCAGCGAGAGCGCCTGCTCGAGATGCGCCACGGCGTCGGCCGTGCGCCCGAGATCGAGCGCGCAGAGCCCGAGCATGTGGAGGCACGCGAGCTTGCGCTCGGGCGCCGACATCGCGAGCTGGAAGGCCTCGATGGCGTCCTCGAGCAGGCCCATCTCCTTGTAGGCGATGCCGAGGTCGTAGCGGGCCTCGTGATCCCCTTCGCCGAGCTCGCGCTCGACGCCGGTCTTGAAGGCGGCGAAGACCTGCTCGAACGCCTCTTCCTCGGTGCCCGCGAGCGTGCGCACCGCGGGCTCGTCGCCGCCGAGCGCAGCGGCGAGGTCGAAGTCCCCGCTCTCGACCATGGGCGCGCCCGTGAGGCTCGGCGCAGTGGTCTCGGCCTGGACGTGCGGCGGAGGAGGAGGCGGCGGCGGGGCGACCCCCTGCGGCGGTGGCGCCGGACGCGCGGGCGGCGCGACGGGCGGCGGCGGCGGCTCCTCGACCTCGAGGTCCATCTCCAGCTCGAGCGACGGCACGGGAGCGGGCGAAGGCGGCGGCTCGTCCGGCGCCGGCAGATCGAGGTCGCCGCCGAAGTCGATCTCCACTTCGGGCGGCGCGTCGTCGATCTCGACGGGCGCGACGGGCGACGCCACGTCGATCTCGATCGGCGCGACTCGTGGCGCCACGTCGATCTCGATGGGCGCGACGGGCGGCGTCGCCGGCGCCCGCGGTAGGGAGGCGGGCACTGCGACGGGCGCGCTCGGCGACGGCGCACCACTCCGTGCGGCGACCTCACCCAGGCGCAGCATCGCCTGGGGATGATTCGGCGCCGCGGCGAGGATGCGCTCGTACAAGGCGCGCGCCTCGTCGAGCAGGCCCTGCTCGAAGTAGAACTCGGCCTCTTCCAGGTCTCCCGCGACGCGCGCGGACGTCGTGGCCGTCGGCGAGTCGCCCGTGAGGGAAGGCCCGTACGACTTCATCTCCGCCTCGGGCGCGGCGGACTCCTCGAGCTCCTCTGCATCGAGGGGCTCGAGCCCGTCGATGTCGAGCGCGTCTTCGAGCTCCGGCGTGGCGGAGAGCGTCGGATCTTCGATCGCCTCGAGCGAGCCGCCGAGGTCGATGTCGATCTCGACCTCGTCACCGGCGTCGGCCGGCGCGGACGGTGCGGCCGGTGCGGGCCGCGCCGGCGGAGCGAACGCCGCTGCCGCGGCGGGATCGACGTTCGCCATGCGGTCGCGGATGCGCTGCACCACGTCCTTGTCGCCGGCGGCGCGCGCGGCCTCCGCGGCGCGCTGCCAGGCGGTCAACGCGTGTGCGGTCTCGCCGCTCGCGGCGAGCGCTTCGCCGAGGCTCTCGAGGGCGCCGCGATGGCCGGGCTCCTGCGCGAGGATCGCGCGCAGCGCGCCGACGGCGCGCTCGTTCTTGCCGTAGCGCAGGTAGACGGTCGCTTCCGCGAGCAGCTGATCCGGATCCGCCGACTCGAGCTCGGCGCTCGCGGCCGGCGCCTCGACGGCCGCGGCGACGGCCGCGGCAGCGGCGCCGCGACGCGCGGCTTCTCGACGGGCTTGGGCTTCTCGATCGGCTTCGGCTTCTCGACGACCTTCGGCTTCTCCGCGAACTTCGGCTTCTCGCGCTTCGGCGTCTCGACGTTCGTCGTCTCGGCGCGCGGGCGCGCCACCGGCGGAGGCGGAGGCGGCGGCTTGGGCTCGGGCGCGCCGAGCGGCTCGGCGTCGAGCAGGAAGTCTTCCTCGGGCAGCTCCGCTTCGAGCTCGAGCACGGGCACGTCGGTGCCCTCGAGCGGATTGTCGGACTCGTCGGGAGCGAGCGCCTCGAGCCCGCCGAAGCGCTGCATCAGGTCGCGCGCGCGCCCTTCGTCTCCGCGCAGGCGGTACAGCTCGGCGAGCTCGCGGAAGGTGTCGCGCGAGCGCTCGACTTCACCGTCGCCGGCGAGCGCATGGCCGAGAATCTCGCGGCCTTCGATGTCTTCGGGCTGTCCCGCGAGCAGGCGCTCCGGCGAGCTTCCGCGCCGCGGCGAACTGGTTCGCGGCGAGCTTCGCGCGCGCCACCGCGAGCAGCGCCGGCGCGCGGTCGGGATCGCAGGCGAGCATCCGCTCGAGGGTGCGGATCCGCTCTTCGTCTTCACCGCGCCGCTCGAGCTCGTCGGCCACCGCCTGGTACTCGGCGATCGCCTCCTGCTTGCGGCCTTCCTTCGCGAACAGCTCCGCCACCTTGAGGCGGTTCTGCGTATTCGCGGGATCGAGCGCGGCCATGCGGCGCAGCAGCTCGAGCGCGTCGTCCTTGTCGCCTGCGCGATACGCGGCGTCCGCGGCCGCCTGGAGTGCGGCGATCGCATCGGGCACGAGGCCCATGCGCGCGTACAGATCGGCGAGCGGCACGGAGACGTCGTGGCGCTTCGGATCGAGCCGCGAGATCTGCTTGTAGAGCGCGACCGCCTTCGCATCGAAGCCGTCGCGCGTGAACTGCTGCGCCACGCGCAGGTAGGCGTTGATCGCCTCGTCCCGCTTGCCCTGCTTCAGGTAGAGGTCGCCGACCTTGAGCAACACGTTCGAATCGTGCGGGTCGGCCTTGAGGAGGGTGCGGTAGTCCTCGAGCGCCTTGTCCAGAGCGCCGCGCTGCAGGTGCTTCTGCGCGGACTCCAGGATCTTCCGCTTGTTGATCGCCAAGCACCGCCCCCGTACAGACGAGTACCCACAGGGAGAGGGCTGGGCCGCCTCCCCTCCTTCCTAGGTATCGGCCGGCGGCAGGGGCCCTTGAGGTGCCCGGCCTGCACCCGCTTGCGCAGGCGCGCGGGGATTCCCCGTCAGCGCGAGAGGGCGTCGAGCAGCGCTTCGAGGCCGAGCCGGTAGCTCGTCGGGCCGAAGCCGCTCACCACGCCGACGGCGATCGGCGTGATCAGGGAGCGCTGCCGGAACTCCTCGCGCGCGGCCACGTTGGAGAGATGCACCTCCACCACGGGCAGCTCGACCGCGGCGAGCGCGTCGCGCAGCGCCACGCTGGTGTGCGTGAGGCCGCCGGGGTTGATGAGGATGCCATCGGCCCAGCTGCGCGCCTCGTGGATGCGGTCGATCAGCGCGCCCTCGTGGTTCGACTGGAAGCCCTGCACCTCCGCGCCATTCACCTTGGCGACCGCCGCGAGCTCCGCCTCGATCTCCTCGAGCGTCGCGTGCCCGTACACGTCGGGCTCGCGCGTGCCCAGCAGGTTCAGGTTCGGCCCGTGCAGGACCAGGATGCGCTGCGGCTCGGACATGGCGCCATTCTAACGCTTCGCTCGGCTTCGCCTCGCTGCGCGGGAGCGTGGCCGGCCCTCCGCGCGCAGTGGCCCAGCCCTTGCTCTAACGCTTCGCTCGGCTTCGCCTCGCTGCGGACCTCGCTCGACTCTGCCTACAGCTCTTCGCGGATCGCGAGCTGGTGGCGCCGCATCAGGTAGCGGCCCTTCCCCACGTTGCCTTCGGGCGTGAGCGCGAGCACCAGGTAGGTGTCGCGATCCACCGCCTGGATCAGCACGTGGAAGCGCTCCGTCTGCACGACGAGCTCGAGGATCGCGCCGGCGTCCGCCGCGTCGGCGGCCTTGCGCGCCTCGTCGAGGATGCGGCCGAACTCGACACCGAGCAGGCTCACCTCGTCGGCGGCGTCGCGCGGCGAAGAAGCCGACACCTCCGCGATCGGCACGCCGTCGCTCCCCATCAATGCCGCCCCGACTGCGCCGGGACACTCGCTCAGCACCTGGCCCAGAATCGACTCGAAGCTCATCGCGATGCTCTCCGCAGGTTGTCGAGCCAGCGCTCGAGAGTGCCCACCCAGCGCTTGCGCTCGTCGGGCGCAGCGGCGCCTGCTTCGGCTTCGCCGCGCAGCGAGCGACGGATCGCGCGGGCGCGCTCCGGGTCGCCCTGGCGCTCATAGAGGCCGGCCACCGTCTCGGTCGCGAACGGCGAGGCGGACGGCTCGGTGCGCACGCCTTCGGGCTCGCCCTCCTCCACCGCGTGCAGCGCCGCCTCGGCCACGCGGTTCGTCGTCCACGCCTCGACGGGCTCGGACTCGGCGCGCTCGAAGGCATGCTCGAGCTCGTTCTCCGCGAGGTCGGCCAGCGGATCGGACTGGACGTGGAACGGCTCGTCTTCGCCCGGCTCGAGCACGAGCGGCTCGGGCGCGATCGAGGAGACGCTCGCCGCACCCGGCTCGAGCGCGCGTCGTGCGCCCGAAGCGTCGCCGAGATCGAGACACGCGAGCGCGAGCACGATGCGCCCGGCCAGCTCGTAGGGCTCTTCCACCAGGCCGGCCTCGGCGAGACGCCGCGCCTGCTCGGGCCGCCCCGCGCGGCGCGCGGCCTCGGCGTCTCTCACCCAGTTGGTTTCGTCGCTCACCGGACCTCCGGAGGAACGATTTCTCTCGGCAGCAGCGACACGGTCTCCGCCCGCCCGATGCCGCGCAACGCGATGAAGCGGATGTGTGTGTCCCGCCTCTTCTTATCGACCGACAGCGCTCTGAGATAAGCCTGCCGCGGGTGGTGCGGCAGCTCGGTGGGAAGGCCGAGGCGCGCCAGCAGCGCCACCAGGCGCGCGGCCGTGCCGGCTGGGGCCAGGCCGAGCGCCTCGGAGCGGCGCGCCGCGAACGCCATGCCCATTGCCACTGCCTCGCCGTGCAGCACGCCCCGGTAGCGGGCCAGGCTCTCGACCGCGTGCCCCAGCGTGTGGCCGAAGTTGAGGAGCATGCGCAGCCCGGTCTCGCGCTCGTCCTGCGCCACCACGCCGGCCTTGATGGCGCAGTTCCGCTCCAGGATCGGCAGCCAGCGCTCGAGCTCGCCGCCGAGCAGCCGCTCGCCCTCCGCCTCGAGCTCGGCGAACAGGGCGGCGTCGGCGATCGCGGCGTGCTTCACCACTTCGGCGAGGCCGGCGCGGCGCTGGCGCAGCGGCAGTGTCGCCAGGGTGGCGGCGTCGATCCAGACCAGGCGGGGCTGGTGGAAGGCGCCCACCAGGTTCTTGCCCCGCGCCACGTTGACGGCCGTCTTGCCGCCGACGCTCGAATCCACCATCGCCAGCAGGCTGGTCGGCACCTGCACGATCGGGAGGCCGCGCAGCAGCGTCGCGGCCACGAAGCCCGCGAGGTCGCCCACCACGCCCCCGCCGAGCGCCACCACCACGGAGCCGCGGTCGGCGCCCCCGGCGAGGAGCGCCTCGTAGAGGCGCGCGGCCTGCCCGAGGCTCTTGCTGCGCTCGCCGTCGGGCACGTCGAGGCGGCGGGCGCGGAGCCCGGCGCTCTTCAGCGAGGCCAGCGTGCGCGCCCCCCAGCGCCGGCCCACCGGCGGCGTCGTGATCACGAACGCGCGCGAGGGCGCGACGATCCGCTTCACGGCGGCGCCGAGCTCGTCGAGCGTGCCGAGGCCGATCTCGATCGGGTAGCTGCGCTCGCCGAGCGCCACCTCGACGCGACGTCGCGGGGCCGGCGCGCTCATCCGGCCGCTCCGAGGCGCCGCGCCACCAGGGCGGCGGCGCCCTCTGCGTCGAGGTCGTCCGTGTCCACCACCACGGTGGCGCGCAGGTAGGCGGGCTCGCGCTCGGCCAGCAGGGCGCGCAGCTTCGCGAGGCGCGCCTCGGGGCCGAGGCCCGCGAGCAGCGGCCGCGCGGCCGCGTCCCCGAGCCGCGCGGCGAGGGTCTCGACGCGCGCGCGCAGGTAGACCAGCGTGCCGCTCGCGAGCAGGCGCTGCGCCGCGCCTGGTTGCGCCGCGGCGCCGCCGCCGAGCGCGACCACGGCGCGCTGGCCGGCCACCGCTTCGATCGCCTCGCGCTCGCGCTTGCGGAAGCCTGCCTCGCCTTCGCTGGCGAACAGCTCCGGGATGCTGCGTTCCGCGCTGCGCTCGATCTCGCGGTCCAGATCGACGAGCGGGCGCGCGAGCCGCGCCGCGAGCAGAGCGCCCACCGCGGACTTGCCCGCCCCCATCATCCCCACCAACCAGACGGTGCCGTCGCGCACGCGAGGCAGAATAACGAAGAGCGAGAGGCGGGATGCAAGGGCTGGAGCGCTCGGCCCGAAGGCCCGGCCTCGCCCCGCGCAGCGAGGCGAAGCCGAGCGAAGTAGCGGTCGGGCTCAGCTGCCGACTTCGGGGTTCACCACCACACGCGGCGTCACGAAGACCAGGAGCTCCTGGCGCACTTCGCGCGTCTCGTTGTTCTTGAAGGCGTTGCCGATGATCGGGATCTTGTGCAGGAAGGGCACGCGCGTCTGGCGATCGGCGGAGCGCACCACGTAGATGCCGCCGATCACGAGCGTCTGACCGTCCCGCACCAGGGTCTCGGTCTGCGCCTCGTTCTTGGCGATGGCCGGCGAGCCCGTGGGCGTCGGCACGCTGTCGTCCGGCGCGTTTCGCTGCACCTCGATCTTCATGATGATGCTGCGGTCCTGCGTGATGTGCGGCGTCACGTCCAGCCGCAGCACGGCATCGATGAACTCGAGCTTGGCGTCCCCGTTCTCGAAGGTCTGGAAGGGGATCGACACGCCCTGCTCGATCGACGCCTTGCGGTTGTCCAGCGTCACCACGCGCGGGCTCGAGATCACCTTGCCTTCGCCTTCGCTCTCGGCCGCCTCGAGCTCGAGGTCGAGGTTGAAGCGGTCGTCCAGCAGGAAGGCGCCGACGTTCACCACACCCGTCGCAAGCTCGGTGATCGGGTTCGAGACGGCGATGTTGTTCGGAGCAACCGTGTTGGAGAGGATGTCCTGCACGTTCTGGAGCGTGAAGCCGTCGCTACCGACGTTCTCCTTCAGCGGGCTGCCGGTGTCGAAGGCGTCCTCGAAGGGCTGGACGCCGACGCCCCAGCGGCTGCCGACCTCGCGGAGGTAGTCGAGGTTGGCCTCGACGATCTTCGCCTCGATCATCACCTGCGGCGTCTGCGTGTCGATCGCCTTGATCAAGGCGACGGACTCGTCGATCACGTGGCCGATGTCCTTCAGGATGATCGTGTTGGTGCGGATGTCGATGTCCACCGTGCCGCGCTGGGTGAGGAGGCGCTTGACCATCTTGGCCACCTCCTTCACGTTCGCGTAGTTCACGGGCTGGAGCTTGACCACGAGGTCCTCCAGCTTCTCCTTCGCGCGCTTCTCCTGGAGCCGCGCCTCCTCCTCGCTCTTCAGCACCTCGCCGGGCGCGATCCGGAGCACGTTGCCCACGCGCACGAAGCCGAGGCCCTTGGTGAGGAGGATGACGTCGAGGGCCTGGTCCCAGGGCACGTCCACCAGGCGGATCGTGACCTGACCCGAGACCTCGTCGCCCGCGATGATGTTGAGGTCCGACACCTCGGCGATCAGTCGCAGCACGTCGTCGATCTCGACGTCCTTGAAGTCGAGCGAGATGCGGCGGCCCGTGTAGATCTTGCCCTCGAGCAGGCCGCCCTCTTCCAGCACCTCGATGCCGTGGCCCGTCGCGTCGATCGCCGCCGGACCGGGCTGCTTGCCGTGCTTGGCCTGCTTGATGGCCTTGGCCGACGCGCCCGTTTCGGGAGCGGCCTCCGGCAGCGCCGCTGCATCCGCCGCCGGCTGCACGGCGGCGCCTTCCGCTGCCATCACCGGCACCGGCTCTGCCGCCGCGCCGGCGCTCGCGAACTCGAGCATCAGCATCGTGCCGTGCTGCGTGACCACGGGCTTGGACCCGGGCGCGCGCTCGACGACGACGCGCACTTCGGGCGTCTTCATCTCGGGCTGCTCGAAGGCCGCGACCATCGAGACCACGCCGGGCTGCTCGGGCGTGAGCCGCACCGCCGCCTCGGGCTCGATGTGCGCGCCGCGCACCTGCACCATCACGGTCTTCTCGTCGACCTCGGTGAGGGCGTAGTCGGCGGGGGCGTCGGTCACGATCACCACGCGATCCTGGCCGTTCGTCGAATCGAGCTGGACGCCGTGCACCATCTGCGCCTTGCCGGTGCCCTCCGCGGCGGCCATCGGCTCCGCGGGCGCGGCCGGTGCCGACTCGCCGCCGGCCATCGCTTCGGCCGGGGCGGCCTCGTCCGTCTTCGCCGGCTCGCTCTCGGCGCCGGCCATCATCGGCATGGCCTCGGCCATCGCCGGCAGCTCCGCGCCCGCCAGGGCGAGCCAGAGGCCGCCGGGCTGAGGCGCCATCTTCTCGGCGAAGCCCTTCGCCTCGTCCGCGCCATCCACCACCACGCGCACCTTGCCGTCGTGCTGGCCGACGCGCACCGCCTTCACGATGCCGTGCCCGACCTCGAAGCGGGTCTGCGCCACGGCGCTCTTCATGTCCGGCAGATCCACCACGAGGCGGGGCGGCTTCTCGAGCATGAACGCATGCGCGCCCTCGATCTGGCCATCCGCCTGGAGATCGACGACGACGCCGTCGCCCTCGACCTTGGTGCCGACGCCGGTGAGCTTCGTCGCGCGCTTCGCCTCCATGGCCGGGGCCGGAGCCGCGCTCTCGGCGCTCGCCGTCTCCGGCGCGCTGGCCGCCCACGGATCCGCCGCGGGCGCATCGGTGCTGGCCGCCGGTGCCGCGCTCGCGGTGCCGTCGCCGTGCGAAACGCGGACGACGAGGCCGTCGGGGCCCGTCTGCATCTCCCAGGTGGCCGAAGCCGCAAGACCGATCACCACGCGGGTGTGCGACTCGCCGTCGTCGGCGCCTTCGCGGCTCACCGTCACCTCTTCGAGCATGCCGTCCCAGACGGGCGTGGCGCCTTCGGCCGACGCCGCGACGCCCGTGGGCAGATCCACGACGATCCGCGCGGGATCCTGCTCTTCGACGGCCGTCGGCTGCGAGGCCGCGACGCCCAGCAACACCACCTGGGTGGCGTCGCTGCCCGTCTCGACACGCACGCCGCTGAGCTCCTCGCTCTGGGCCGTGGGCGCCGGGGCGCTGGCACAGCCGCTGAGCACGGCCGAGAGGCCCATGGCGGCCGCAAGCGCGGCCCCGCGGAATCGATTCACGAGTTGCGGGAACATCGGGCTCACCCTCCCTGGCTCTGCCGAATACGCATGTCGATCTCTTTCGTGGTCGCCTCGCCGTGGAAGTCCACGTACTCCTCACGGACTCGCATCGAGCTGTCGCCGATCTCGAGCACACGACCGTTGTTCTTGCCGATCTTGTCGCCCTCTTCGACCACGTAGCCCTGGCCGGACGGGTCGATCACGAGCGCGCGCCGCTTCTCGGCCTTCCAGACGAGACCGGCCACCTGGAGCTGCACGAGGTCGTACTCCTCGAGCGGGCCCTTGGTCTGGCTCTCGTCCTCGTGGAGGCGATCGAGAATGAAGGAGCGGAACGGGTCGCGTCGGCCGGTGGCCTCGTAGGCAAAGCCTTCGCTGCCGCCCATCGAGCCGGCCGGCCCGGCCTTGTCGTCGGCCTTCTTCCCCGGCTTCGACGGGAGCTGGAGCGCCGCCATCTGCTTCTGCTTCTCGACGACCTTCGTCCGCTGCTTCTGGAAGTCCGCCGTGGTCGGACCGACCGACTGGCGAGAGCAGCCGGCCGCGACCAGCAGCGCCCCGAGCAGCGCCGTAGTGATCCAACCTGCGCGCTTCATCGCGCACCCCCCTGCGCCGCACCCTTCGCCGGAGCCCGGGACGGCGCTCCGCCCTTGCCCTTGCCGGCCTTGCCCTTGCCCTTGGCATTGGGATCGACCTGGGGCTCCGGCTCCGGCTCGACGAAGCGGAACGTCGTTGCCTTGCCCTCGACCTTGAGCAGCGTCGCGGTCGAGCTCTCCTTGCCGATCGTCATGTCGAGGTCGGTGATGTTGATGATCCGCGGCAGTCGCGCGATCTGGTCGAAGAACGTCGCGATGTCGTGGAAGCCACCGGTGAACTCGATGTCGATCGGCACCTCGGCGTAGAAGGCCTTGCGGATCTCCTGCCCGGGGCGGAACGCGCGGAAGTCGAGGCCCGCGTTCTTGCCGAGGCTGGTCACGTCGGTGAGCAGCACCGGCAGCTCCTTGCTGTCGGGCAGCTGGCGCAGCGCGACCGCGAGCTTCTTCTCGAGCTGCGCGATCTCGTCGCGCACGGCCTGCTCGTTGGCCGCGACCGCGCGCACCTCGGAGAGCTTGCGCTGCAGCTGGAGCCGTTCCTGCTCCGCCTTCGCCAGCTCCTGGCGCGCGGGCATGAAGAACAGGTAGCCGTAGATGCCGAGCACGATGCCCATCAGCGCCGGCACCGTCGCCATCCGCGCGCCCTTCGGGAGCCGCGCGAGCTTGTCGAGGTGGACCTGGAGCTTGTCGAGACCGAGATCCATGCTCGCCTCCTACCGCGCCGGCCCGGCGACGCCGGTGTCGAGCTGAGCCGTCTTGCCGCGCCGGGGCTTCGCCGCGCCCTTGGCCGGCGGCTCGGGCGCCGCCGCGGGCGCGCCCTCGGCCGCGCGCTTCTCGGCGCCCGGCGCCGTCAGCACGCCGCTCACCTCGAACGCGTTCAGGCGGAAGCCGTCCTTCTCCTTGGCCTGCGTCTCGACCAGCTCGACGTCCTTGAAGTAGGGCGACTCTTCGAGCGCGGTGAGGAACAGGGCCACGAGCTCGTTGTCGAGGCTCATGCCTTCCATCAGCAGGCGGCCGCCGTGCACCGAGACCTTGCTGATCCAGATGCGGTCGGGCGTGTGCGTCGCCAGCTCGTCGAGCATGTGGACGGGACCCGAACGCGCCTCGTTGAGGCCCTGGATCACGTCGAGCTTCTGCTCGATCTCGGCCTTGGTCTTCTTGAACTCCTCGACCTGCTTCAACTGCGGCGCGAAGTTGTCGATCTCCTTCTGCGTCGCGACCGTCTGCTCGCGCGTAGAAGAGATGTCACGCCGCACCTTCCAGTGCAGCGCGGCCGCCAGCAGCGTGGAGCCCATCAGCGCGGCGACCATGACGAGCGCCAGCTGCCGCGCGCCCGCCTTGCGCCGCTCTTCGCGGACCGGAAGGAGATTGATCCGAATCATCAGTCGTCCATCCTTCGCAGCGCGAGACCGATCCCGACCCCGAGCGAGGGACCGATCTCCTTGAGGAACTCCTCGTCCAGCTTCGAAGCCGGCTGGACTCGCGCGAGCGGGTTCATCCGCTCGACGGCGAGGTTCGTCTTCTGCTGGAACGCGGCGTCGAGGCCCGACACTCGGGCGCCGCCGCCGGAGAGGTAGACCTTGCTGATGCGGCTCTCCGCGGCGGTGGCCGCGAAGAAGTCGAGCGAGCGGCTGATCTCGCCGAGCACCGTGTCGGTGACACTGCGCATCGCCTCTTCCACCTCGTGGGGGACGACGTCCTGCGACTCGCCGTCGCCCCTGCCGCCGATCTTCATGCGCTCGGCCTCGTCCCAGCCGACCGAGAGCGCCTTCTGGATCTCTTCGGTATAGGCCGAGCCGCCGGTCGAGATGTCGCGCGTGAAGGCGGGCGCGCCGTTCGCCACGATGTTGATGTTCACGACCTGGGAGCCGATGTTGACCAGCGCCACCACGTCGTCGCTCCGGAGGTCGTAGTTCGCCTCGAAGGCGTTCTCGACCGCGAAGGCCGCCACGTCGATCACGGAGGGCGTCAGGCCGGCGTCGCCGATCACCTGCACGTAGTCGTCGATCAGGTCCTTCTTGGCGGCGACGAGCAGCACGTCCATCTGCCCTTCCATCTCGGCGCCGTTCAGGATCTGGAAGTCGAGGTTCACCTCGTTGATGTCGAACGGGATGTACTGCTCGGCCTCCCAGCGGATCGACTCCTCGAGCTCCTCGCGGGTCATGCTCGGCAGGCTGATCTTCTTCACGATCACGGAGTGACCGGAGACCGCGGTGGCCACCTGCTTGGACTTGATGCCGGCGGAGTCCATCGCCTCGCGGATCGCGTCGACGATCGCGCTCGAGTTGAGGAAGGCGCCCTGCACGATGGCCTCGGCCGGAAGCGGCGCGACGCCGACGTGGACCAGCTCCACGCGCTTGTTGCGAACGACGCACTCGACGGCCTTCACGGACGAAGAGCCGATGTCGAGCCCGACGATCGACTTCGACTTTCCCAGGGAAAAGAGCTGCACGGAGAACCTCCTCGAGCTCAGGCCGACTTGGCGAACTGCCGGCCGAGCAGCTCGGCCGGGTTGGGGATCTTCGCTTCGCCGAAGACCTTGTCGCGGTCGGCGACGCGCATGCCGAGCGCCATCAAGATGCGGCGCTTCGTGTCGAGGCGGCACGGCCGGCCGGACTCGATGCGGTCGATGGTGAGCGTCGAGAGGCCGGCGCGGCGCGCAAGTTCGGCCTTGCTCATCATGAGCGACTCGCGAAAGCGCTGGACGTTATTGGCGGGCACCAGTCCCCCCCAAACCCCTGACCTCGGACCCACGCCTCGGTTCGCCCGTGCTATCGGCCTGCCCTCGGGGCGACTTGAGCCGGCAACGAGCCGGCGTCCCTGCGGAAGCTGTGCCGCGGGTCACACACTGGTTCCTTCGCTCGCTCCCCTCGCTGCGCGCCCGAGGAGCGGGCTCGTGGACCGTCCGGGAGGGTCCTCACGCGAAACCCGGGGCGCGCCGATACGACACGCCCGGGGGGTGTCTTTGTCGGACCGCATCCTGGTCGTGGACGACGACGCGGCCCTGCGCGACAGCCTGGGCCTGTTGCTCGCGGCCGAGGGCTACGAGGTGGTGGCGGCCGCGGACGCGGCGGCCGCCCTCGCCTGCCTCGAGACGCCCGTGGACGTGGTGCTCTGCGACGTCCGCATGCCCGGCATGGACGGCCTCGAGCTCCTGCCGGAGCTGATCCGGCGCCTGCCGGGGGCGCCCGTGCTGATGATGTCGGCGTACGGCTCCGGAGATCTGGCCGTGGAGGCGCTGAAGCGCGGCGCGTTCGACTACCTGGCGAAGCCCTTCCAGCCCGCCGAGGTGCTGCTCGCGATCAAGAAGGCCCGCGAACGCGAACGGCTGCGGCGCGCCAACGCCCTGCTCCAGCGCGACGTGAGCCGCGCGGTGGGCGACCGGCCCATCGTGGCCGCTTCGCCCGGCATGATCGACCTGCTCGAGCTCCTCGAGCGCGCCGCCGAGTACAAGGCCACCGTGCTCCTGACCGGCGAGAGCGGCACCGGCAAGGAGGTGCTGGCGCGCGCGATCCACGCGCAGTCCGGCCGGCGCCACCAGGCCTTCGTGGCCGTGAACTGCGGCGCGATCCCGGAGGCGCTGCTCGAGAGCGAGCTGTTCGGCCACGCGCGCGGCGCCTTCACCGGCGCCGACCGCGCCCGCCGCGGCCTGTTCGTCGAGGCGGACGGCGGCACGCTGTTCCTCGACGAGATCGGCGAGATGCCGCCCGCGCTCCAGGTGAAGCTGCTGCGCGTCCTCCAGGAGGAGGAGGTGCGTCCGATCGGCGAGGCGAAGGCGCGCAGCGTGGACGTGCGCGTGATCGCCGCGACTTCGCGCGATCTCGAGCGCGAGGTGGCCGCGGGTCGCTTCCGCGAAGACCTCTTCTACCGGCTCGACGTGTTCCGCGTGCGCGTGCCTCCGCTGCGCGAGCGCCGCGAAGACGTTCCGCTGCTGGTGGACCACTTCATCGCGCGCTTCCGCGAGACGCTCGGCCGACCCGTGCGCACCATCGCAGACGACGCGCTCGAGCGGCTGCTCGGCCATCACTGGCCCGGCAACGTGCGCGAGCTCGAGAACGTGATCGAGCGCGCCATGATCCTCGCGGACGGCGACCGCATCACGCTGGCCGAGCTGCCCGAGGCGATCGCCGCGCCGCGCGCCGACGCCGCACCGGCCTCCCCGTCCTCGCCGACCGCGGACTTCTCGATGCGCCGCGCCCGGCGCCGCTTCGAGGCCGACCTGATCCGCCGCGCGCTCGAAGCCACCGGCGGCAACCGCACCCGCGCCGCGAAGCTGCTCGAGATCAGCTACCGCGCACTGCTCTACAAGATCAAGGAGCACGGACTGGGCGGGGACGCCGAGGCCGACTGACGCGAGCGGTTCTCCGGGAGCTGCAGCGAGCTTCGCTCTCGAAGAAACAAGAACGGCCCGGGATCCGTCGAGGCTCCCGGGCCGTTCCGTCTGACCCCTGGCGGAGGGGCTACTGGGTCAGCTCGCGCCAGTAGAACGAGCCGCTGGTCGGGAAGCCAGGCGGCGCCCCGATGTTGATGATGTCACCGCCCTGCTTGCTGATGATCACGCGGTTCGTCACGTCGCCGGCGGCGCCCACCGTCACGCGCGGGTCGGTCGGCAGACCGGCGCCGATGTCCTGCTTGCGGGTGGCGTTGCCGCTCGCGTCCGTGAACAGGCCCTGGCCGCAGTCGACCCGGAACGCCCACAGATACGAGACGCCGGAGATGTCGCACGGGTCGCTCGAGACCGTCACGATCTTGAACGAGTTGGCGATCACGTAGCCGACGAAGATCTCGACGTTCGTGACCCACTTCTCGCCTTCGGCGCCGACGATGAAGTAACCCCGCGTCGAGCCCAGGCTCGCGCAGGTGTTGTTGCTGGTCAGGTCCGTCAGGTTCGACTCCGTCACCAGCGCGTTCGGTGTGGCCAGCGCCTCGTACAGGTCGGTCTCCTCGACCACGTAGAAGCGGTTGTTGTCGTCCGTCGTGGTCGAGCTGCTGGTGTACAGCAGGTCGTTGCGCTCGCCGGAGCCGAAGGCCAGCCAGATCTTGCCGTTCTTGCGGGTGCCCGCCGGCGGGAAGTAGAAGCTCTTGTAGTACTTGTTCCCGCCGCTGGTGTAGATGGGCGCGGAGAACCACTTGCGGAACGGCCAGTCCGTCGCCGGCTGGCTCGCCGTGGTGGCGGCCGACAGGTTCAGCGGCGCCTTGATCACCCACTTCCACACGTTGCCGCCCAGGTCGCCGGCGTAGATCAGGTCGGCGAAGCCGTCGCCGTCCGTGTCGTACACGGCCGGCGTCGCGGCCAGCGAGAAGCACATCTGGCGTTCCGGGGTGTTGTTCACCACGTTGGCCGGGTTCGTGCAGTCGCCCGCCGTGTCGAACTTCTTGTACGCCAGCGGCTTGCCGGTCTTCAGGTCGAGCACCCAGATCGAGCGTCCTTCCGTCGCCGAAGGCACGTAGGCCGCGTGCTCGTTCGGGTCGCTCGACGGGTGGTAGCCGCCGCTCACCACCGCCACCCAGCGCTCCATCACGCTGGTGCCGACCTGGACGCGGACCTTCGTCAGGATCGCGTCGCCCCAGGTCTGGGCGACCCAGTTCTGGTAGGCCGCGCCGTCGTTCTCCTTCGGGAACTCCCAGAGGTAGCAGGGGTAGCCGTCGCCGCTCGCCGGCGCGTCGCAGCCGAGCGCGCCGGGGTGCGTGACGTCGAGCGCGAAGTAGGCCTCGCCGCCCTGGCGCATGCCGCCCACGAGCACGGTGCGCCACTCGCTGCCGTCCGTGTTCTTGGTGTCCACGGTGTAGTTCGAGTACAGCCACGCGTCGGCGACGCTCGGCGAGCCGTCCACGTAGTAGTAGTCGCGGTTGCCCGTGTCGCCCGGCTTGAAGCGGATCTTCTGCCGCGCCGGCCAGGGCATGAAGCCGAACACCTCGGCGCCCGTGCCCTGGTCGTACTGCGGCGGCGTATCCGACGCCTGCCACGTGCCGGCGTCGAAGCCGTGCAGGAAGCCGCCGTTGCTGCCCGCGTAGATGACGCGCTCGCGGTTCGCCACGAGCCCCTTGAAGCCGTTCTTGTAGGACTGGTCGGACTCGAAGAGCACGGGCTGGCCGACCACCACCGGGTTCGAGTGGAAGATGTCGGGGAGCTGGCCTTCGCGCAGCACGCACGCGAAGCCGTTGTCACCCGTGCCGAACCGGCAGCCTCGCACGCTCGCGATGATCTCCTTCGTATACTGCGTCACGTTCGTGGCGACGGAGCCGAGCGGCGCCGGCGAGCCCGGGTAGGTTACGCCCAGGTCGGCGGTGTTCACTCCGGTGAGCGCGGGCGTATTGGCGTCGTAGCGGAACTCGTTCATCTGGGGCGCCGGCGTCGTGCCGCGGAGCACCGAGACGCGGAGCTCCCGCCCACCCGTCGTCGCCATCGGATTCGGCATCTCGTCGGCCGCGTCCCAGAACGGCGGCGCCTCGTCCACCGGCAGGAACGGGCCCGAGAAGCACTGCCCACTCGGATCGTCGATGGCGCAGTTGCCGTTCGCGTCCTGGATGTCGCCGGCGCCCGTCAGCCGGTAGGCGCGCAGGTGGCCCGCCCAGTAGGGCGTCCCGCTCGCGGGCGTGAACAGCGACACGTACAGCTGCTCGCCGTCCGCCGTTCGGCTGGCCGGCACGGTGGCGGCCGTGAAGCTCTGCGACTTCTCGATGATGTCGGTGACGGCCTCGACGATGGCGTTCGAGAGCTCGTCCGAGTTGTTGCTGGTGAGGTAGATGCCGTTGCCCACCTGCGCCGTTTTGTTCAGCAGCGCGTTCGCGACCGTGTTGGTCGTGAAGCCGATCGTGTAGGTGTCGATCGTCTGCGTGCCGTCCAGATCCGGGCGGAAGTCGTTCGTCTCCATGAAGAGCGCGATGTCGTCGAGGTAGAAGGCGCCCTCGTCGGGGGCTCCCTCCTCCGTCTCGCCGTCCGCGTTGTAGTCGCCGATCAGCTTGCTCTTGAAGTTGCTGAAGCCGGCGTCCGTGCCCGTGGGCGCGCCGCCGGTGTCGAAGTCGTCCTTGGTGGGCTCACCGTCCGTCACGATGATCACGAAGTTCTTCTGGCACTTGTACTGGATCGGGTCCGGCGGCCAGTTGCTCGAGGTGGACGAGTGATCGCCACCGTTCGCGGACGTCCCGAACTTGTACTCGTAGCGTGGGAACTTGGTGACGCCGTCCTTGCCCTTCGGCAGGTTCGTGGTGGTGCGCGGCATGAAGTACGTGTAGAGCTGGAACAGCGTCTCGCCGAGTGGCGTCCACGTGTCCGCCTCGACGCTGTTGATCGCGGTGACCAGGTCGCCGAGCTGGGCGCCGCTGATCAGGTCGATCGGCTCCATCACATAGCCGCCGTTCGGGTCGCTCTCGTCGCGGAACACGGCGAGGCCGACGCGTACGCCGCCGATCACGTTGATCTCGCAGACCACTTCCTTGAGGATCTGCTTCGCCGTGTTCATGCGCGTGCGCTTGTACTTCGCGTAGTTCGCGCCGCCGATGCAGACGGAGGGTACGCCGTTGGTGTTCGACGAGATGTCGGTCCAGCTCGCGTCCGCCTCGGTGCTGAACAGCCAGTTGAGGTACGCGCCCTCGTAGCGCGTTTGGCCGCCTTCTGCGAGGGGATCCATCGGCACGGTGTGCGTCTTGCCGCAGTGCGTCCGCGTGCTGGTACCGCTCTGCACCTTGTTGCCGCTGCCGTTGATGTAATAGAACTTGTTCGAGGTATCGATGTAGTAGGTGTCGGCCGGGTTGAACGCGCCGTTCGCGTTGGTGGACGGGTTCCACACGCCGTAGGCGGCCTGGTTGCACGAGTAGGTGTTGCCGAGCAGGAAGTTCGTGTGCCAGCTGATGTTGTTCATCGAGCCGGAGTTGTCGAGGAAGATCAGCACGTTCGGCGCGACGCCGGTTGTCGAGAACAGCACGCTGTCGTCCGCGCGGCCGGCGGCGGCCGGCAGCAGCACGGCGGCGACCAGAGCGAGCGCGGCGAGGCGCGACCGGAAGCTTCGAGTCGTGGACATGGCGATCTCCTTCACGCGGCCCTGACCAAGCAAGCGGGGTGCCATCGGCAACGCGCTCAGCAACTGCCCGACTTCACGAGGGTCGGCGCCTCGAGGCGTCCGGCGGGCACTGCAAGCTCTTGCGCAGCGTGCAGTCCGGTGCGCACGGGCGGCGGCCCGGCCTTCTTCTTCGCCCTCGAAGGCTTCGGCACCGCGGCGCGCCGCGGCTTCGGCGCGTGCTTCACGGCCTTCGGCCTCGGCGTGGGCTTCGCCTTCACCGCGCTCGCTGCTGCGATCCGCGCGCCGTCTTCGGCGCGGACGAGCGAACGGCCGGGAGACAGAGGCCAGCGGCCAGGAAGAGCGCGGCGAGCCGCGCCAGGCTGCGCTTGCATCGCCCTACTCCTCCGCGTCCTCGTCGTCGGCGCTCTTCTTCTTGGCCGGCGGCGCGGGCGCTTCCTTCTTCCTCCCGTTCGCGGTCTTTCCCTCAGCGGTCTTCTCCTCCGCGGCCGGCGAGACGGTGAGCTCGAAGCGCAGCGCGCTCTCCGCGCCGAAGCTGTCGGCCACGGCGATCTCGACCGGCTGCGTGCCCGTCGTGCCGGGCTCGGGCTGCCAGCTCACGCGCCCCGTCACCGGATCCACGTTGAGGCCGGGCGGCCCCTCGACCAGGCGGAAGCGCAGGCTCTTGTCGCCGTCGGGATCCTCCGCGCGGAGGTCCGCAGAGATCCCTCCGCCGGCGACCGGCTCGATCGGCGGCAGCCCCGCGATCTTCGGCGGGCGGTTGGCGAGCTCGAGCACCATGCTCTCGGCCACCGGGCTCCAGTCCTCGCCGTCGGTGACGCGCACCTTCGCCTGGAGGCGGTCGCCGCGCACCAGCTCGCCGGTGTCGAAGGCCGGCGCGTCTGCGCCGCGCACGACGTGGCCGTTCAGCCACCACTCGAACTCGTACTCGAGCGGGTCGCCGTCCGCGTCCAGCCCCTGCGGCGCCGCGGTCACGGCCTGCCCGGGCCGCACCTCGCCATCGGGCGTGAGGTACAGGGCCTGGATCAGCGGCGTCTGGTTGCCGACCGCCGCGGTCGCGCGCATGGGCTCACTCTCGTCGCGACCGTCCGACGCGGTCACGCGCAGCTCGATCTCGTCGTTCTTCTTGAGGTGCTCGGGCGTGACGGCGGCCTTGGCTCCCGACGAGATCACGCGGCCGTTCTGCCGCCACTCGAGCTCGAGCCGGATCGGGTCGCCGTCGGGATCGCTGGCCTCGATGCGCGCCTCGATGGTGTTGCCCGGCAGCGGGCGCGGCGGATGCAGCACCACGCGCTCGAGCTGGGGCGGCTGGTTCTCGGCGCGCTCCTGCCTCGCTGCCGCGTCGCTACGCGCCATCGGCGCGCCGCTGGGCTTCGGAGCTTCTTCGCTGCCGCACGCGAGCGCGAGCGCGCCCGCGGCGAGCGCGCAGCGCGCGATTCGCCGGCTTCGCATGATTCCCCCCCCGTCGTGGCGGCGCTCAGTACCCGCCGCCGAAGATGAACTTCACTTCCTTCGCCTCGATGCGGGCCGTCTCGCCGTTGGCGGACTGACCGACGACGTTGATCTGCCAGAGCGTCGCGATGGCCTTGGCGCCCTTGCTCTGGAGGTTCATGCCCTCCGAGTACTGGCCGGCGCTGTCGCCGTCGGAGCGCACCGGGTTCGGGAACGCCGGGTCGCCGTAGTAGCTCGGCAGCGCGCCGCCCGCGCTGAGCTGCGTCGCGTACAGCGAGCTGTCGCCCATCTCCTGCGGCGAGCCCGAGGTCGGGAAGGCGGGCGTGTCGTTCGGGCTGCCCACCTTCTTCACGAGCGCGCGCGCGTGCTGGACGCCGGCGTCGGCGGCGTAGAACGCGGCCGTCTCGCGGTTGTAGTAGCCGGCCGTGTCGCGATCGCGCGTGGCCGAGTCGAGCGCTGCGAGGCCGAGGCCGCCCATCATCGCGAGCAGCAGCACGGTGATGAACATGACTACGCCTTGTTCACGTCGCCGTTCTCGTTGCATGGCTCTGTCTCCTGCTAGAGGACCCGGTTCACGTTCCGGGGCTTCACGGTGAGCGTGATCGCGCGGCGGCGGAAGCCGTCCGCGACGGCGCCCACGGGCCGGTTCTCGAAGGCCTGCGTCACGCTATTGGCCAGCGCCGGATTCGACATGACATCCGGATCCTCGCCGCGCGTGCGCCCCACCACCGTCACGCGGATCTCGCGCAGCTTCGAGTTGTCCCAGAGGCCCGACTGGTAGTCGGCGTTGAGCGCCGCCGAGCCCGGATACTCGAGCGCGCTGACCTCGGGCGGCGGCGTGAAGTTGACGTCCAGACCGTCCACCACGCCGTTGCCGTTCAGGTCGTAGAAGTACGCGACCTGCAGGTCCTCGACGTCGTTCGCGAGGATCATGCCGTCGCGGATCAGCACCGGCGGCGGGCCCGGGTTGACCCAGTACACGTGAGCCGGCACCGCGACGAGATCGGTGGGCACGCCCGCGCCGAGCGGTGTGCCGCCGGGCGCCGCGCCCCCGACGGGCGAGTTCGGCGCGGTCAGCACCTCGAAGTCCACCTGGACCGTGTTGGTGGCCGTATCGATGTCGGTGATCACGCCGCACGCCGCGCCGAGGCTCGGGCTGTTGCGATCCACCACGATCACGGCGCCGTTGCGCTGCGGCGCCGTCGTGTAGAGGAAGTCGCTGTCGGCGTCGCCGTCGCCGTCGAGGTCGTAGAACGCGTTCGCGTCCACCACGAGCTTCTCGAGCACGAGGTCGTCCACGCCGATGCCCGTGAAGCCCGCGGTCACCTTGGCCGCCTGCGCGGTGAGGCTCGTGACGCCGGTCGGGTCGATGGAGTCCGCGTCGGTCACGTAGAGCACGTCGGGCGTGCTGTCCGTCGCCGCCGCGCCCGGCATGTCCCAGCCGCACACGGCGGCGCCGGCGGGCACCAGGAAGCCGGTCGAGCGCAGGTCGCGCTCGATCAGCCCGCTCACCGCGCGCAGGCTCTGCTGCGTCTCGCTGACGTCGTCCACGACCGTGTACGTGCGGCTCTGGCGCACGAGCAGATCGGTCAGGAAGAACGTGACCATCCCGAGTATCGCGAGGGTGACCATCATCTCGATCAAGCTGAAGCCGGAAGTCCTGCGCATGGCTCAGCCGTTCGACTTGTTGGAGGAGAGGACGTATTGACGCGGAGGCGCGGCCGGGTCGGCCTCGGCCTCGTTCCACTGCACGTCCACGTCGATCGTGCGCACGTCGGCGTCGAAGCCGGACGCCTGGATGCGCCACGAGACGTTGAACACCTGCTGCTGCACCGCGCCCTGGTCGTTCTGGTACGTCAGCGTGTACGGCGTGGCCGCGGTCCAGTTCGTGGGCTGGGCCGCGGCGTCGCTCCACGGCACGCGCAACAGGAACTCCATCTGGTCGCGCGCCACCTGCATCGCCTCGGTGGTGTGGCGGCCGTACTTGCCCTGCTTCAGCGCCGAGATCTGCGCGGTGAGCATGGCGAGGAGCCCGCCGGCGAGGATCGCCAGCGCGAACATCATCTCGATCAGCGAGAAGCCGGCGCGCTTGCGGGCGCGCGGCGCGGTGTCGGTGGCCGTCATCAGTTCTCCCACTGGCCTTGCGCCGAATCGAAGCGCTCGACGGTGCTGGTGCCGAGCGGGTTCAGCACGACGCTGTAGTCGCGGTCGCCGTTGGTGACGTAGACCGCGCCCGCGCCGCTACCGACGGTCCCGAGATTGCAGGCCACGTTGAAGGCGACCGGGATCCCGTCGGGCCCGAACACCACCCACTGCGCGTCGTTGGCGCCGCCGGGCTCGGTGAACGTGGTTCCGGCCGTGAAGATGCCGCCGCCCACGTCGGTGGGCGTAGGGACCGTCGCCTTCGTGACGCCCCAGAGAATGCCCGGGCGCGAGGGCTCCGACAGCCGCTGCTCGCCGGCGTCGAGGCAGCAATTCGCTGCAGCCGGGGAGCCGTCGTCGAACACCACCCAGGGCACCGGCTGGCCCTGCTCGTTCACGATGTCGTTGCCGCACACGTCGGTGGGAACCCCGACCGCGAAGGCCACGACGTAGCGGTTGCCGGTGGTGATCGCGCGAGAGCGCGCGTAGGAGAAAGCGTTCGAGATGCCCCGGGTGACCGCACGGAGCTGGAGGTTGCTCTGGTAGCGCTGCCACGAGGGCACCGCGATCGCGGCGAAGATGCCGACGATCGCCACCACGATCATGATCTCGACGAGCGTGAAGCCGGCTCGGGCCCGGCGCAGGTCGACTCGCATGCCGCCGCTACTCCTTCGACACGCCTCGGGAGCAAGGCCCGTGCCAGGGCTGGAATCGGCCCGCGGACGCGTCTCCTTTAGCGAGAGGGCGCGCCGCGACCCCGGTGGGGGCCGTCTGCACTGCAAGCTTCTGCGCACTGCGCATCCGCCTGCGCAGTCGCCTCGGCGCGCCGCACCGCGGCCGCGGCGTCCTCGGCGGGCGCACTCGGCAGGCGCAGCGCGAAGCTCGTCGCGAAGCCCGCGGGCGGCTCGACCTGGAGCAGCGCCCCCTCCATCTCCTCCGCGAGGCGCAGCGCGGTGGAGAGGCCGAGGCCCGTACCCTGGCCGGGCGGCTTCGTGGTGAAGAAGGGGTCGAAGATGCGCTCGCGATCGCCCTCCGCGATCCCGGAGCCGTTGTCGCTCACGCGACACTCGACCGCGTCGGGCCGCGCACGCGCCGCGGGGCCCGCGCCGTCGGCGTCCGCCGGCCGCGTGCGCAACGGCGCCGGCGCGAGCTCGAGGCGCACCCGCGGCTCGGCCACGCCCGCCACCGCGTCCGCGGCGTTGAGCAGCAGGTTCAGCAGGATCTGGAGCACCGCGCCGGCATCGGCCCACGCGAGGGGCGCGCCCTCTACGGACACCGTCTCGAAGCGGATGTGGCGATGGCCGTGCTGCGCCTCGACCAGCTCGCGCGCCTCGCGCACCACGGCCGCGAGGTCGAGAGGCGCGGGCGCGGGCCGCGCCGGGCGGGAGAAGTCGAGCAGCTGCCGGAGGATCGTGCGCACGCGCCCGCCCTCCCGCGCCGCGCGTTCGAGGTGCGAGCGCGACGCCTCGCCGAGGCCGGGGTCACGCGCCGCAAGCTCCACGAAGGCCAGGATGGCGCCGATCGGGTTCCCCACCTCGTGCGCCACGCCCGCCGCGAGTCGGCCCACCACGGCGAGCCGCTCCGCCCGATCGAGCCCGGCGCGCGTGCGGCGCAGCTCGACGTTCGCGGAGCGCAGCTCGGCCACCGCCTTCGCGAGGTCGTCGGTGCGCGCCTCCAGCGCCTCGGTCATCTCGTTCCAGGCGATCGCCACCTCGGCGGTCTCGCGCGGGCCGCCCACGGGCGCGCGCGCAGCCTCGCCCCGCCCGACCGCGCGCGCGGCGGCGGCCAGCTCCTGGAGCGGCCGCACTACGCGCATCTGCAGCACGAGCGCCGCGAACAGGCTGAACACGGCGAGGTCCGCGGCGCCGAGCAGCCCGATCACCAGGATCGGACCGTGACGGAGCGAGCGGGACGTCTCCTCCGGCAGCTCGGCCACCGCGACGGTGCGGCGCGCGCGCACCGGCGCGGCGAAGCGGATCGCGTCGCCGAGCCCGCCGAGCCGGAGCAGCGTCGCGCCGCTGGCCTGCGCCTCGGCGGCGAGCGCGCGGGTCTCCGCATCCGGCGCGCGGCCGCCCGGGCGCCAGGGCTCGAAGCGACCGTCCGCGCCGAGCTCCCACCAGCGCGTGCCCGGCAGCGCCGGCTCGCCGAACGCGCCCGCGCGCGCTTCCGAGAGCAGGGCCGGCCCGAGCGTGGCGCGCAGCGTGCGCTCGTGGTGGACGACGATGAGCCCCACCAGCACGAGCGTGGCGAGGCCCATCACGAGCGCGAGGCTCGCGAGCACTTCCCGTTGCAGTCCGGGGCGCCGCTCCATCTTCCGGCTCAGTCCGTGGCGTCGGCGTCGTCGGAGCCGTCGAGGCCGAGCTTCTCGAGCCGGTAGCGGAACGAGCGGAACGAGATGCCGAGCAGACGCGCCGCGCGCTTCTTCACGCCGCCCGCGCGCTGCAGCGCGTCGGTGAGGAGGCCGCGCTCGTAGCTCGCCAGGATCTCGTCGAGGTTCGAGCCGGTCGCCGGCGGAGCGGGCGCGCGCGCCGCGCCACTGCGCTCGAGCACCGAGCCGGGCAACACGTCCACGTCGAGCACCGGCCCGCGCGCGAGCGCCACGGCGCGCTCGATCAGGTTCTCGAGCTCCCGCACGTTCCCCGGGAAGGGATGCGCGAGGATCTTCTCCATCGCCGCCGCGGACAGGCTCGTGACCTGCTTGCCGAGCTCGCGCCGGTACTTCTCCAGGAAGTGCTGGACCAGGAGCGGCACGTCCTCCATGCGCTCGCGCAACGGCGGCAGCAGGATCTGGATCACGTTCAGGCGGTAGTAGAGGTCTTCGCGGAAGCGCCCGGCCTGGGCCTCCGCCTGGAGGTCGCGGTTGGTGGCCGCCACGATGCGCACGTCCACGCGCTGGTCGTTGTTTCCGCCCACCCGGCGCAGGGTCTTCTCCTGGATCAGGCGCAGCAGCTTCACCTGGAGGCTCTGCGGCAGCTCGCCGATCTCGTCGAGGAAGAGCGTGCCGCCGTCGGCCGTCTCGAAGAGGCCGGGCTTGTTCGAGACGGCGCCGGTGAACGCGCCGCGCACGTGCCCGAACAGCTCGGACTCGAGCAGGTTCTCGGGGATCGCGCCGCAGTTCACGGCGACGAACGGCTTGTCGCGCCGCTCCGAGAGGTCGTGGATCCCGCGCGCCACGAGCTCCTTGCCGGTGCCGCTCTCCCCGCTCACCAGCACGTTGGTCTTGGTGGTGGCCACCTGCGCGATGAGGTCGTGCACGCGCCGCATCCCCTCGCCCGAGCCCACGAGGGAGCGCGTACGCGAGCGCAGCGCACTGCGGAGCCGCTGGTTCTCGTCCGTGAGCAGCTTCTTCTCGAGCGCCTTCTCGATCACCAGCCGCAGCTCGTCCACCTTGAACGGCTTGGTGATGTAGTCGTACGCGCCCTGCTTCATCGCCTCGATGGCGTTCTCGGTGGTGGCGAACGCGGTGATCATGATGACGACCGTGTCCGGCGCCGCGTCCTTCACGCTGCGGAGCAGCTCGAGGCCCGACGCACCGGCCAGCTGGACGTCGGAGATCACCACGTCGAAGTCGTCGGCCGCCACCGCGACCTGCGCTTCCTCCACGCTCGCGGCGGTGGTCACCGAGTACCCCTCGCGCCGGAAGAAGATCTCGAGGAACTCGCGCAGGCTGCGCTCGTCGTCCACGACCAGGATGCGGGCGCTGTGCTTCACGGTGCCGGCTCCGCTGCCGGCAGGCGCACGCGGAAGCGCGTGCCCACGCCGGCCTGGCTCTCGACCTGGAGCGCTCCGCCGTGGCTCTCGACGATGCGATGGACGGTGGCGAGGCCGAGCCCGGTGCCATCGGGCTTGGTCGTGTAGAACGGATCGAAGATCCGCTCGAGGTCCGCGAGAGCGATCCCGCGTCCCGTATCCGCGACGACGATCTCCACGGAGCCGGGGCCCTCCGCCCGGCGTCTTCGGCCGTCGGCGGCAGCGTCTTGAGGCGGACCGGCCACGCGGCTCGCCGACAAGCGCACCACGCCCGCGCCCTCGAGCGCCTCCAGCGCGTTGCGCACCAGGTTCCAGAGCACCTGCCGGAGCTGCGTGGGGTCGGCGAGCGCGACCGCGCCGGCGTCGGCCTCGCGCTCGAGCCGGACGCCCGGCGGGAGCGAGTTCTCGGCCATGCGCACGACGTCCTCGAGCAGCGCCGTCAGCGGCACCGCCTCGAGCTTCGGCGCCGCCGGCCGCGCGTACTGGAGGAAATCCCGGATGAGCGCGTCGAGCCGGCCGATCTCGCGCAGCACGATGTCCATCAGGCGCCCGCTCTCCTCGGCAGCGCCCTCGCCGCTCCGCAGCAGCTCCACCGAGCCCGAGATGGCTGCGAGCGGATTGCGGATCTCGTGCGCGATGCTCGCTGCGAGCTCGCCCACTCCCGCGAGGCGCTCGCGCCGGCGCAGCTCCTGCTCCATCTGCACCACGCCGGTGACGTCCTGGAAGATCGCCACGTAGCCGCCGGCCTCGCCGCCCTCGCCGCGCAGGATGGACACCGCGATGCCGAGATGCCGGATTTCGCCGCCGGCGCCCCGCAGCTGGAGGCGGGCGCGCATGCGGCTCTGCCCCACCTCGGCGTCACGCGCGAGGGCGGCGGCGCCCGGGAGCACCTCGTCCAGCTCACGGCCCACCGCAGACGCCGCGGTGCGGCCCGTGATGCGCTCGGCCTCCGGGTTGAAGAAGGTGATGCGCAGGCTCTGGTCCGTGGTGAGGAGCCCGCTCGAGAGAGACTCGACGGTGCGCTCGTGCAAGCTCCGCAGCACGAAGAGTCGCGCGCGGCTGACGTCGAGCCGCTCGCCGGTGACGCGCAGCTCGCGCGCGAGCGCGCTCGCCAGCAGCGCCACGATCAGCAGCGCGCCCGTCTGCGCGCTCCAGAGCGCGAAGAGCGCGTTGGCCGGCATCGCCGCGCCGGACCACGCGAGCGTCGCGGCATACGCCGCCGAGGAGAGCAAGGCGGAACCGTACGCGCCCCGCCGGTCGAACAGCACCGCGCCGAAGACTGTGATGGGCAGGTACAGGAAGCCGAACGCCGAGACGCCGCTGCCCGAGAAGTGAACGAGCGCCGTCACCACGGCCACGTCGGTGGCCAGCTGCACCACGCCGAAGGCCGCGAGCCGCCGCACCCGGTTCATCAAGGCGGCGGAGACGGCGGTCGAGAGGAACGCGAGCGCGAGCACGGCCCAGAGGCCGAGCGTGTCGCCGTCGCTACGGCCCTCCGGCGACAGCGCGAGCGCGAGCACGAACGCGAACACGGCCAGCACGAGCCGCGCGGCCAGCAGTCGCGCGAGCCCCCGCGGACCCACGACGTGCGGGGCCGTCTCGGTCGCCTCGGCGCTCATGGCTACCGCGCTACTTCACGGCCTCCGCGATCTTGAAGATCGGCAGGTACATCGCGAGCAGCATGCCGCCCACCGTGCCGCCGAGGAACACCATCATGAGCGGCTCGAGCAGGGAGGTCAGGGCGTCCACCGCCGTGTCCACCTCGTCGTCGTAGAAGTCGGCGATCTTCGAGAGCATCTGGTCCATCGCGCCGGTGGCTTCACCCACGGAGATCATCTGCACCACCATGCCCGGGAAGACGCCCGACGCCTCGAGCGGCTCGGCGATCGTGCGCCCCTCGGAGATCGCGGCGCGCGTCTTCACCAGCGCCGACTCGATCACGAGGTTGCCGGAGGTGCGGGCGCAGATGTCGAGCGCCTCGAGGATGGGCACGCCGCTCGAGATCATCGTGCCGAGGGTGCGGCTGAAGCGCGCCACGGCCACCTTGCGCAGCAGGGAGCCGAAGACGGGCATCTTCAGGAAGAACGCGTCGGTGCGGTAGCGGAACTCCCGCACGCGCTTGCGCGCGTAGAAGAAGCCGAACACCGTCGCCACCATGCCGGCCAGGATGACCACCACCCAGTGCTGCATGAACTCGGACAAGTCCACGACCATCTGCGTGGGGGCCGGCAGCGCCCCGCCCATCTCTTC
This sequence comes from uncultured delta proteobacterium, assembly GCA_963716895.1. GTDB lineage: Bacteria > Myxococcota_A > UBA9160 > UBA9160 > UBA6930 > JBFIYM01. The sequence continues at coordinate 171,625 of CAVQUJ010000003.1, read as the reverse complement.
GAACATCTTCTTGAAGACCGGGATCACCTTCACGAGCAGCAGGGTGATGACGCCGATCGCCACCACCATGATGGTGGCCGGGTAGACCATGGCGCTCTTGACCTTGCGCTTCAGGGCGTCGGCCTTCTCCATGTACTGCGCGAGGCGCGTCAGGATCGTGTCGAGGATGCCGCCCACCTCGCCGGCGCGAACCAGGTTCACGAACAGGTCGTTGAACACGCTCGGATGCTTGCCGAGCGCGTCGGCGAAGGTGGAGCCCTGCTCCACCTCGGCCTTCACGGCGAGGATCACTTCCTTGAAGCCGGCCTTGGGCTGCTGGTCGCCCTGGATCGAGAGGCACTGCACCAGCGGCAGACCGGCGTCGATCATGGTGGCGAACTGACGCGTGAAGATGACGAGGTCGCGCGTGTTCGGACCGGCCTTGAAGAACTTGATCCCTTCGAAGAGGTCCTTGGCCTTCGCCTTCACGCCCACCGGCGTGATCATCTGCGCGCGCAGCTGCGCCATCACGGCGGCCTCGCTGACCGCCTCCATCACGCCCTTCTTGGTGGTGCCCTGACGGGTCCGCCCCTCCCAGGTATAGACCGGCATGCGTTCCCCCCTAAGCCGCGCTGGCCGCGCGCCGCGTGGCGGCGGCGGTCGGGCCCTGGTTGATCAGGTTGCGGAGCTCGTCCGTGTCGCTGCTCCGTCCCAGCGCGTCATCCATCGTGATCAGGCGCCGTGCATAGAGCGACGCCAGCGACTGGTTCATCGTCTGCATGCCGAACTTCTCCTGACCGATCTGCATCTGCGAGTAGATCTGATGGATCTTGTCCTCGCGGATGAGGTTCCGGATCGCGGCGTTCGGCACCATGATCTCGAGCGAGAGCGCGCGCCCCGGCCCGTTCGCGCGCGGGATCAGCGCCTGCGAGAGCACGCCTTCGAGCACGAAGGACAGCTGCGCGCGGATCTGCGCCTGCTGGTACGGCGGGAAGACGTCCACCACGCGGTTGATCGTCTGCACGCACGAGTTCGTGTGCAGCGTCGCGAACGCGAGGTGGCCGGTCTCGGCCACGGTCAGCGCCGCCTCGATCGTCTCGAGATCGCGCATCTCGCCGATCAGCACCACGTCCGGGTCCTGGCGCAGGATGTACTTCAGCGCCGTCTTGAAGCCGCTCGTATCGGCGCCCACTTCGCGCTGATTCACGAGGCACGTCTTGTGCGGGTGCAGGTACTCGATCGGGTCTTCGATCGTGACGATGTGCTCGGCCCGCTCGCCGTTGATCTTGTCGATGATCGTGGCGAGCGTCGTGCTCTTGCCCGAGCCGGTCGGCCCGGTCACCAGCACCAGGCCGCGGGGCTTCTTCGCCAGCTCCGAGATCACGGGCGGGAGCCCGAGCTCTTCGAACGTCTTGATCTTGTACGGGATGGACCGGAACGCCCCTGCCACGGCGCCGCGCTGCATGAAGATGTTGGCGCGGAAGCGCGACAGGCCGCGCACGCCGAACGACAGATCGAGCTCGTTGTTCTCTTCGAACTTGTGCTTCTGCGCGTCGGTCAGGATCGAGTAGCAGAGCTGCTTCGTCTCCGGCGGAGCCAGCGGCGGCACCTTCAACGGGTGCAGCTTGCCATCGATGCGGAGCTGGGGCGGCGAGCTCGTCGTGATGTGCAGATCGCTCGCGCCCTTCTCGATCATGGCCTTGAGCAGCTGGTGCAGGTTTGCCATCGGGAACTCCTAGAAGTCCGCCGCCGAAACGCGGTAGACCTCGCTCACGGTCGTGGTGCCTTCGCGCAGCTTGTTCAGCGCGCTCCGGCGCAAGGTCAGCATGCCGAGGCGGATCGCCTCGCGTTTCAGCTCGGTGGCCGAGGCGCCGTTCAGCACGAACTCCTTCAGCTCCTCGCCCAGCCGCATCACCTCGTAGATGGCGACCCGGCCCTTGTAGCCGGTGTTCGAGCACACGTTGCAGCCGCGCCCCTTCATCGCCTTGGTCTCGCGCGCCTCGGCCTCGGGCATGCCGGCCGCCATCAACGCCTCGTGCGTAGCCTCGACGTCGGGCTCCTTGCATTCGCCGCACACCCGCCGCGCGAGGCGCTGCGCCACGATGGCGTTCACCGACGAGGCGACCAGGAACGGCTCGATGCCCATGTTGAGCAAGCGGTTGACGGTGGAGGGCGCGTCGTTGGTGTGCAGCGTGGAGAGCACCATGTGACCCGTGAGCGCTGCCTTGACGGCGATCTCCGCCGTCTCGAAATCGCGGATCTCGCCGACCATGATGATGTCGGGGTCCTGGCGCAGGAACGAACGCAACGCCGCCGCGAAGTTGAGGCCGATCTCCTCGTGCATCTGCACCTGGTTGATGCCGGTGAGGTTGAACTCGACGGGATCCTCCGCGGTCGAGATGTTCTCGCTGATCTTGTTCAGCTCGGAGAGCGCCGAGTACAGCGTGGTCGTCTTGCCCGAGCCGGTGGGTCCCGTGACGAGCACCATGCCGAAGGGCTGGTGGATCGCGTGCTGGAAGGTGTCGAGCTGCGGCTGCTCGAAGCCGAGCTTGGTCATGTCGAGCTGCAGGTTCGACTTGTCGAGGAGGCGGAGCACGGTCTTCTCGCCGAACAGCGTGGGCAGGACCGAGACGCGGTAGTCCATCTCCTTGCCGCGCCCGAGCTTCAGCTTGATGCGCCCGTCCTGCGGCAAGCGCCGCTCGGCGATGTCGAGCTCGGCCATGATCTTGAGGCGCGAGGTCATCGCGTTCTTGAGCTTCATCGGCGGCCGCATCACCTCGTAGAGCACGCCGTCGATGCGGTACCGGACGCGGAACTCCTTCTCGTAGGGCTCCACGTGGATATCCGACGCGTTCTTCTTGATGGCGTCGGTGAGCACGAGGTTCACGAGCTTGACGACGGGCGCGTCCTCGGACTCCTTGGCGAGCGCGTTGACGTCGACGTCGTCGTCCGTGTTGACGAGCTCGAGATCCGAGTCGTCGAAGTCGCCCATGATGTCGTCGAGCGACGACGTCTTGTCGTAGTAGCGGTCGATCGCCCGCTTGATCTGGTCTTCCGAGGCGACGACGACCTCGACGTTGTAGCCGGTGAGGAACTTGATGTCGTCGATCGCGAAGATGTTCGACGGGTCGGCGGTGGCCAGGATCAGCGTCGACCCCGCGCGGTTCACCGGCACGACGGTGTGCTTCTGCGCGACCTCCTCGGGGATCAGCTGGATCACCGAGGGATCGATGTCGAACTCGTCGAGATTGATGTCGGGGACGCCGTACTGCTTGGCGACGAAGGACGAGAGCTCCTGCTCCTGGAGGAAGCCGAGCTTGGTGATCTGCGCGCCCAGCCGAGAGCCGCCGGACTTCGCCTCGTCACGCGCCTTCCGCAACTGCTCGGCCGTGATCAGGTTCTCTCGAACCAGGAGTTCGCCGATCCGCTCGTTCAAGTCCCCGTCTCCGCAAGCGGGTGCGCCGGAAACGGCCGAGGCGGCGCGCCGCTCGACGCCCCTCCTGCGACCGCGAGAAAAGTCCCACGAACCCGCTCGGTTATCGGCCGGGCGGCCGGGGGGCTTTACGGGGAGGCGGGGTCCGGCTGCTCGGCGCTGGAAACGGCCTCGCGGAGGCGCTGCGGCCCGCCGCGCAGGCAGGCGAGACCGAGGCCCGTCGTCCCTATCCAGAAGACGGCGTGGGCCAGCGTGCCGAGGGCGACCGCGAGCTCGAGGGGCACCCCGAGGGGGGTGAGCGCGTAGCGGCAGGCGGCGTGGTAGGGACCGAAGAAGCCGGGGGCAGCGGGCAGCGCCACGGCCGCGGCCACGTACACCACGATCAGGAACGCGCCATGGATCGAGGCGGCGAGCCCGCCGAGGTCGATGCCGAGCGCGGTCAGCGCGGCCCAGAACGGGATCACGGTGGCGACCGCCCAGAGCAGGAACGTCAGCCACGCCATGCGCGCGAAGTCGGCGCCCCCACGCAGCGCGGCGACGCCCTGCGCGACCGCCCCGGCGATGCCCGTGATGCGGTCGGCCCGCGCCGCTGGGAGCACGAGGCCTGCGCAGCGCCGGACGGCGCGCAGCGCGGGCGCCGGCCAACGCCGGAGCGCGAGCGTGGCTGCGAGCGGGGCTGCGGCGGCCCCCACGAGCACGCCCCGCCCGACCTCGTTTCCCACCACGAGCGAGGCCAGCCCGAGCACGAACACCATGTCGATCACGCGCTCCACGATCGCCGTGCCCAGGAGCGCCGCCACGGAGGAGCGGATCTCGCGCGCGAGCCACCACACGCGCACGAACTCGCCGACGCGGAGCGGCAGCACGTTGTTCACGAGAATGCCGACGGCGTTGGCGCGGAAGGCGGCGCTCACCGGCACGTCCGCCACCCCACGGGCCAGCACCCGCCAGCGCGCGGCGCGCAGCTGGACCGACCAGAGGTAGGCGGGCAGCGACAAGCCGAGCAGCAGCCACCAGTTCGCGCCCGCCAGCTCGCGGCCCAGCGCCGACCACGAGACGTCGCGAAACGCCACCCACAGCGAGAGGGCGGTGACGGCGAGGCCGAGCCAGAGACGCCAGCTGCGAAGACGCTTCACGTGGGCTCGCGCTCTCCCGCCAGCCGCGCGCGCGCCGCGTCGGCGTCACGCGCGATCTGCGCGCGCAGCGCGTCCACGCTCGGGAAGCGCTGCTCGGCGCGAATGTGGTCCACGAACGCCACCTCGACGCGGCGATCGTAGACGTCGGCCGAGAAGTCGAGCAGATGCGCCTCGGTCAACGGCGCCGAGAGGTCGCCGAAGGTGGGACGCCGGCCGACGTTGGTGACCGCGAGGTGCACGCTGTCGGCGGGCGGAGCGCCCGCATCGAGGAAGCGCACGGTGCACGCGTACACGCCGGCCTGCGGCAGCACTTCGTTGTCGGCGGCGAGGTTCAGCGTCGGGAAGCCGAGCGAGCGGCCCCGGCGCTCCCCGGCGATCACGCGGCCCCGGATCGAGTAGCGCCGGCCCAGCAGCAGCGCGGCCTCCCCGACGTGGCCCTGTTCGAGCAGCTCGCGGATGCGCGTCGAGTTCACGTCGCGGCTGCCGAGCTTCACCTCGGGCACGATCGTTACGGAGAAGCCCAGGTGCGGCCCGAGCTCGGTCAGCGTGCGCATCGAGCCTTCCCGATCGCGCCCGTAGCGGAAGTCGTAGCCGACATAGACCTCGAGCGGCGCGATGCGTTCGAACAGGATCTCGCGGACGAAGCGCTCCGCCGGCACCCGCGCGAACTCGAGATCGAAGGGCTCGACGATGGCCACGTCCACGCCGGCCGCCTCGAACAGCTCGAGCTTCTGCTCGAGCGTCGTGAGCAGCCGGGGCGCGCGCTCGGGCTGGAGCACCTTCCGCGGGTGGGGCTCGAAGGTGTAGACGGCCGCTTCGCCGCCGAGCGCTCGCGCGCGGCTGGTCACGGTGTTCATGATGCGGCGATGACCGACGTGCAGGCCGTCGAAGTTGCCCACCGTGAGGACCGAGCGCTCGAGCGGCTTCTCGAGCGAACTGCTGCCCCGCACGATCCGCAACCGCTAAGCTCCCGCCCCCGTGAGAGGCCGATGAATACGCTGTGGCGCCACTATGCGGGGCGCTTCGCGCGCGCTTTCGGCGCGTCGCTCCTGATATTGACGCTCCTCGTGATCGCCGTCGACACGCTGCTCGAGCTCGACGATATCCCGGACAGCGAGCGCGGCCTCGCGGCCGCCGTGGTTCGTATCGGCTTGCGCACGCTCGCGCAGTACCTCACCTACCTCGTGCCGGTGGCCACGTTCGCCGCCACCTTCGTGACCGTCGCGCAGGGCGCGCGCGCTCGGGAGATCGTCGCGCTCAAGGCGGGCGGCGTGAATCCGCTGGTCGCACTCGCGCCCGTGTTCGCGGGTGCGCTGCTGGCCGGGCTCGGCCTCGCTCTGGTGCACGAGACGGCGGGCGTGCGCGCCGCGGCGGCCCTGGCCACGCTCACCGGTGTCACACGCGGCGAGGTCACGCGCTCGGGCGCGATCTGGTACAGCGCGGGCCGCGTGATCTACAGCGCGCGCGAGGCCGACCCGGAAGGCGAGCGCGTGGCCGACATCCAGGTGCTGGAGCGCGACGAGCGCGGCCACCTGCTGCGGGAGATCCACGCCGAGCGCGCGGTGCGTCTCTCGCCCCAGCAGTGGCGCTTCGAGAACGCGGTGGTGCGGACCTTCGACCCCGACTCGCCCACCACGCCGCCTCACTTCCAGCGCGGCGCCGAGCTCACGCTCGAGCTCGCCACCCCCCGCACACCGAGCCTCCACCCGGACGAGCTCGCCGCGCTCTCGCTGCCGACGCTCGGCGCCTACGTGAGCGCCGTGCTCAGCGCGGGCGGAAGACCCGGGCCCGCGCGCTTCGTCTTCCACCAGCGCGCCTCGGCGCCGGCGCTCACCTTCCTGTTCGCCCTGCTGGCCGTCCCCCTCGCCCTCTCGATCGAGACGACCGGCGCCCTCGCGCGCCGCGCGCTGCAGGGCGTGCTGTGGGTCGCCCTGTTCCTGTTCCTGCGCGATGCGGCCGGCGGCCTCGCGAAGGCGGGCGGCCTGTCCGCGGTGTGGCTGCCGTGGGCGACGCTCGGGTCGTTCCTCGTCTTCGCCACCGTGCGCCTCGCCCTCACGCCGCGCTGAGCGCAAGCCCCACCGTCCTCCATGACCGGGACGTCACGTTTCCATGAGCGTCTTTTCCGGCGCCTGCCTTCCGGATTCGCGATCGTTTCTCGCCAATTCCGCTTTTGGGGGGATGGAAGTGGCGAGACACGACGTACCGAAGCCGCTGATCACGAATCCGCTGCGGCGCGGGCACCGGCGCTGGAAGGTGGTGGCCCTGCTCGCGGTGAGCCTCGGCCTGCTGGCGACCGCACATCCCACGACTCTCAGCGTGGCCTTGGGGCTGCCCCTGATCGTGGCCGGGGTCGGGCTGCGCGTCTGGGCCGCGGGGCACCTGCTGAAGACCCGCGAGCTCACCGTCTCGGGCCCCTACGCGTATACGCGAAACCCGCTCTACGTGGGAACCTTCGCGATCGGCGCGGGCTTCGCGCTGCTCGCGGGCACGACCATCGCGGCGATCGCGGTGCCGATCGGCCTCCTGCTCTTCTTCGGGTACTACTTCCCGCGCAAGGAGCGCACGGAGAGCGCGCTGCTCGAGAAGCTGTACGGCGAGCAGTACCGGGTCTATCACGCCGCCGTGCCGGCGCTGCTGCCTCGCCTCCGCGCCTGGTCACCCGCCGCCGGCGCCAGCCCGCCGCCGTGGCGCTTCGAGCGCGTGCGCCGCAACAGCGAGCTCGGCGTGGTGCTCACCGTCGTGCTGGCGCTCGGGCTCCTCGCCCTCCGCGCCCGCTGGCAGCCCGAGACGGATCTACGGGCTCTTCGGAGCGGCGAGCCGGCCGTCCTCGGTGAGCTTGCCCCCGCTCCCGAACAGCCGGAAGAACTCGTGGTCCGGCGGTAGCACCAGCGTCGTGCGCTTGCCGAGCGTCTTGCGGTAGGCCTCGAGGCCGCGCTGGAACGCGTAGAACTCCGGGTCGCGTGAGTAGGCCTCGGCGTAGATGCGCGCGGCTTCGGCGTCGCCCTTGCCGCGCTCCGTCTCGCCGTCCCGCCGCGCCTCCGCCACCAGCACGCGAGCCGCGCGATCCGCCTCCGCGCGAATCGTCCGCGCCTGCTCCTCGCCCTCGGCGCGGTACTTGCGCGCGAGCCGGTCGCGCTCGGCGCGCATCCGCGCGTAGACGTTCTCCTCGGTGCCGTGCGGCAGCTCGGTGCGGTTCAGCCGCACGTCGCCGATCTCGACGCCGAAGCGCTTCACCGCCTCCCCACTCCGGCGCACGATCTCGTCCACGATCGCCTGGCGCTCGGTCTTCAGCACCTGGATCAGGCGCTTCTGGCCGACCACCTCGCGGAGCTGGCCCCGCGCCTGCTGGTCGATCTGCCGCTGCGCTTCCACCATGCCCTGTGGGAAGGTGCGCCGGAACTGGAGCGGATCGACGATCCGCCACACCACGTAGTGGTCGATCACGATCCGCTCCTGATCGAGCGACGAGATCTCGCGCGGCTCGGCGGAGAGGTGCTGCCAGCGACCGTCGTAGACGTCGATGGTCACGAGAGGCCACGTGAGCGAAACGCCGGGCTTCGTGATCACCGCGACCGGATCGCCGAGCAGGAAGGCGATGCGCTGCTCGCCCTCGCGGTTCATCACGACGGGGCCGAGGCCGGCCACGCTCGTCAGCGCGAAGAGCACGAGCACGACGCCGAGCACGAGCACGAGCGTCCTCATCGCGCCTCCTTCGCGGCGGCGGCTCCGAGCGGCAGGTAGGGCAGCACGGTGGCGGTACCCGGCTCGACCACGACCTTCTCGGCGTCGGGCAGCACCGCCTCCATGGTCTCGAGGTACAGGCGCTTGCGCGTGATGGCGGGCGCCTTCTCGTACTCCGTGAGCACCGCGAGGAAGCGCGCCGCGTCGCCCTGCGCGTCCGCGATCTTCGCGTCGCGGTAGCCGAGGGAGCTGGCGCGCAGCTCGGCGGCCTCCGCGCGCGCCTTGGGCAGGGTCTCGTTCGCGTAGCCCTCGGCCTCGTTCACGGCGCGGTTGCGGTCCTGGTTCGCCGAGAGCACGTCCGTGAAGGCCTGCCGCACCGCGCTCGGCGCCTCCACCTGCTGCAGCTCGATGTCCTCCACGGCGATGCCGGTCTGGTAGCGATCGAGCAGCTCCTGGAGCAGCTCGGCCGCGTCCGAGGCCACGGCGCCCTTCCGGTCGCCCAGCACCCCGTCGATGCTCTCGCGCGCCACCACCTCGCGCATCGCGGCCTGCGCGGCCTCGTCGAGCACCGCGTCCGGGTCGGTGATCCGATAGAGCTGCAGGAAGGGGTCGCCCACCTTGTACTGCACCACGAACTCGACCAGCACGATGTTGTTGTCGCCGGTCTGCATGGCGGTCTCTGCGACCGCATCGGGCTCGGTGGCGTCGACGTTCCCGAATTCGCGCCGCTGGCTCACGCCCACGTGCACGATGTCTCGCGTCTCGATGGGCGCCGGCAGGTGCAGGTGCGGGCCCTCCCGCGTCTCGATGCGCGCGAAACGGCCGAGGCGCAGGATCACCGCGGCCTCGCCCGCGGTGATCTGGTAGTAGCCCGTGAGGCCGCACCAGACGCCGATCCCGATCAGCACCAGCAGGACGAGCCCGACGCGGCGCACCGTGCGGCGCGCGCTGCGCTCCACCTCTTCGCGCGCCACCTAGCGGCCCGTCCCATCCGTGCCGCGGCCCGAGAGGAAGGGCGTCAGCATGTCGATCGGGATCGGGAACACGAGCGTCGAGTTCTTCTCGGTCGCGATCTCGGCCAGCGTCTGCAGGTAGCGCAGCTGCAGCGCCGCGGGGTCGCGCGCCAGGATGCGCGCCGCCTCCAGCAGTCGCTCGGCCGCCATTGCCTCGCCCTCGGCGTGGATGATCTTCGAGCGCTTCTCGCGCTCGGCCTCGGCCTGCTTCGCCATCGCGCGCTGCATCTCCGGCGGCAGGTCGATCTGCTTCACCTCGACGGCGCGCACCTTGACGCCCCACGGCTCCGTCGCCGTGTCGATGATCTCCTGGAGCCGCCGGTTGATGTGGTCCCGCTCGGCCAGCAGCTCGTCGAGCTCGGCCTGGCCGCACACGCTGCGCAGCGTCGTCTGCGAGAGCTGCGACGTGCCGTACAGGTAGTTCTCCACCTGGATCACGGCCTTTTCGGGATGCAGCACGCGGAAGTAGAGCACCGCGTTGACCTTGAGCGAGACGTTGTCGCGGGTGATCACCTCTTGCGCCGGCACGTCCATCACGATCTCGCGCAGGCTGATCTTCACCATCCGATCCACGAGCGGGACGATCCAGCGGAAGCCGGCCGGCTTCACGCCGGCGAAGCGGCCGAGGCGGAAGATGACGCCGCGTTCGTACTCCTGGATCACGCGGGCGCCTGCCAGGAAGAACGCCAGCACGATGCCGATCACGATCAGCGGTGACAGGGCCATCGTCCTCCCCCTCGTTTGCGAGTCGGGCGGAGGCTAGCTGCGATGGGGTGCGCGGCGCACCCGCAAACGGAGGCCTTCGACTGCGAGCAATTCCACGCGCTCGTTGGCCTCGACGGGCTCCGCGGCGTCGGCGTTCCAGTATTCGCCGTGCACGAACACCGTGCCGGAGGGGGCGAGCCGCGTCGAAGCCACGCCGATCATGCCGACCAGCTGCTCCACTCCGGCCACCTGCGCGCGCCGCGCCACGCGCCCGATCGCGAACACGAGCAGGCCCGCGCACAAGCCGAAGCCGACCACGACGGGCACCAGCACCCGCCAGAAGTCCACGCTGAGGTCGGAGAGATCCGGGCGATCGAACAGCATCACGCCGCCGATCAGCAGGCACGCGAGCCCGACGAGGAACAGCACGCCGAAGGAGCTCACGAAGCCTTCGGCGATCAGCAGCCCCGCGCCGAGCAGGAGCAGCAGCACGCCGACCCAGGAGAAGGGCAGCACCTGCATCGCGATCATGGCGAGGATCAGGCAGCCCGCGCCGAGCACGCCGGGCAGGACCAGGCCCGGCTGACTGAACTCGACGTAGAGCCCGAGCAGGCCGGCCATCAGCAGCAGCATCGCGACGTTCGGATCGACGACCACGTTCAGGATGCGGGTCAGCAGGCTCATCTCGATCTCGTGTTGCGCTGCGCCCGAGACGATGAGGCGTTGCGGACCCTGGTCCGTCTCGACCACCCGGCCGTCGAGCCGCTCGAGCAGCTCCGCCCGGTCGCGCGCCACGAGGTCGATCACCTTCAGCTGGAGCGCCTCCTCGGCCGTCGCCGCCACGGAATCGCGCACGGCCTTCTCCGCCCACTCGACGTTGCGGCCCCGCTTCTTCGCGATCGACTCGATGAAGGACGCCAGCAGGTTCTCGGCCTTCTGGTCGGACGCCGACGGCTTGCCGCTCTCCCCCTCCGGGCTCGGCGAGCCGCCGCCGATGCCGACCGGGTGCGCGGCGCCGATGCTCGAGCCCGGCGCCATCGCCGCCACGTGCCCCGCGAGCGTGATGAACGTGCCGGCGGATCCGGCCCACGCGCCTTGTGGCGCCACGTAGACCACGATGGGAACGCGCGAGCCGAGCATCGCCTGGATGATGTCCTGCGTGGAAGCCACCAGGCCGCCGGGTGTGTCGAGCTCGATCAGCAGGATCACCGCGTCGCTCGCGGCGGCCTCTTCGATCGCACGCTGCAGGTAGTCGGAGGACGCCGGGTTGATCGAGCCGTCGATGCGCGCGATCGCGATCGGACCGCGCCGCTCGGGGATCTCGCGCTTCGCCGCCGCGAGCGCGGGAGCTGCGAACGCCAGCGCGAGCAGCGTGACTCCGAGCGCGCGCGAGCGGCGTGTCATCGGCGCCGCTCCGGGAGGAGCTTCTCGATGCGATCCCAGATGCGCGCCGCGACCTCGCGCTTGTCGAGCAGCGGCAGCTCCTCCACCTCGCCATCGGGGCTGAGGAGGGCCACCGCGTTCCGATCCGATTCGAAGCCGGCGTCGCTGCGCGACACGTCGTTCGCGACGAGCAGATCGCAGCCCTTGCGCGCGAGCTTGCGCCGCGCCGCGGCGAGGACGTCGCGGCTCTCGGCAGCGAAGCCCACCACGACGCGCGAGCCGCGCTCGCGGCTGAGCTCGGCCAGGATGTCCGGGTTCTGCACGAGGCGCAGCTCGAGCCCGGCGCCCTCGGCGAGGTCCTCCTTCTTGAGCTTGCCCAGGACCGGCTCGGCCGGGCGGAAGTCGGCGACGGCCGCCGCCATCACCAGCACGCTCGCGAGGGGCCACTCCGCGAGCACCGCCGCGCGCATCTCGAGCGCGGTCTCCACGTCGAGCCGGCGCACGCCGGGCGGAGTCGCGAGCGCCGACGGGCCCGCGACGAGCGCGACCTCGGCGCCGCGCCGGGCCGCCTCGGCCGCGAGCGCGAAGCCCATCTTGCCGGACGAGCGGTTCACGAGCGCGCGCACGCCGTCGATCGGCTCGCGCGTGCCGCCCGCCGTCACGACCACGCGCTCGCCCGCGAGACTCTTCGGACCGAGCAGCAGCTCGACTTCGCCCGCGATGGCGGCAGGCTCGGACATCCGGCCCGCGCCCTCCCAGCCGCAGGCGAGCTCGCCCACGTCGGGGCCGACGAAGCGCACGCCGCGCGAGCGGAGCGTCGCGAGATTGGCCTGCGTGGCCGCGTGCTCCCACATGTTCACGTTCATGGCCGGCGCCACCAGCACGGGCGCGCGCGTGGCGAGCAGCACCGTGGTGACGAGGTCGTCGGCGATGCCGGCCGCCAGCTTCGCCAGCACGTTCGCCGTGGCCGGCGCCACCACCACCGCCTCCGCCCAGTCCGCGAGGTCGATGTGACCGATCTGCCCTTCCTCGCCCGGGTCGAGCAGGCTCGTGCGCACCGGCTCGCGGGTGAGCGTCTGGAGCACCAGCGGCGAGACGAAATGCGTGGCCGCTTCGGTGAGGATGCAGCGCACCGCGTGGCCGGCGCGATCGAGCGCACGCACCAGCTCCGGGATCTTGTAGGCCGCGATGCCTCCGCTCACTGCGACCAGGATGCGCCGTCTCATGAGGACGGAAGTTAGCGGCCCAGCCGCGCGGCCGCGGCGGCGAGCCTGCGCGCGAGCGCGCGCCGGCTCGGCGCCTCCGCATACACGCGCACGAGGGGCTCGGTGCCGGAGGCGCGCCAGAGCACGAAGCCGTCCTCGAGCTCGAGGCGCAGGCCGTCGATCTGGTCGAGGCGCGCGACGCGTGCGCCATCGAAACGACGCGGGGCGCGGCGCGGCAGGGCCGCGAGCGCGGCGCGCACGCGCGGCCCCGCCGGCAGCGACAGCCGCCCGCAGGCCGGCGCCCCGTGCCGCTTCGCCAGCTCGCGCAGACGCGCGGAGAGCGGCGCCTGCGTCGCCGCCACGAGGTCGGCGAGCAGACAGCCGGCGAGGACGGCGTCCTTGTCGCGCGCGAACGGCGCCCACGCGAAGCCCCGGCTCTCCTCGCCGGCCACGTCGCAGCGGCCCGAGGCGAGGGCCGCGGTCAGGTGCTTGAAGCCGATCGGGCGCCGCACGCACGAGAGCCCGTAGTGGCGCGCAACGCGCTCGACGAGCGAGCCCGTCGCCACCGAGATCGCCACGCCGCGCGTCACGCGTCCGCTCCGCGCCAGGTGGTCGACGAGCAGCGCGAGCACCTCGGTCTCGGAGAGGATCGTGCCGTCGGCGTCGACGGCGGCGAGCCGGTCGGCGTCGCCGTCCGTGGCGAGGCCGAGGCGGAGGCCGCGCGCGCCCCGCACGCGGCGCGCGAGGTCCGCGAGGCGCGCCGGCGTCGGGTCCGGCGCGGCGCCCCCGAACCACGGGTCGGCCGCGCCGCGCAGCAGCTCGACGGGGCTGCCCCGCGCCGCGAGCGCGCGGTCGAGCACACCCGCGCCGCAGCCGTGCAGCGCGTCGTAGACGATCCGCGGCCGGCGGCCGGGCGGCCGCGGGCCGAGCCGCTTCGCGAGCGCGGTCAGATAGGCAGGGATCACCTCGCTCCGCTGCGCCGGCACCGGTCCGCGCGGCGGCTCTCCGCGCGCGAGCCAGCGCTCGGCCTCGGCAGCGATGCGCCGCGCCACGGGATCGGGCGCGCCGCCACCCCAGGGCAGCAGCAGCTTGAGGCCCTGGTACGAGGCGGGGTTGTGGCTCGCGGTGAACACCAGCGCCGCTGCCGCCCGGCGCGCCCGGAGCGCGTGGTTCACCACCGGGGTGGGCGTGGGGCCGGCGCAGAGGAGCGGCCGCGCGCCCGCGCCGGCCAGCACGGCCGCCGCCTCCTCGGCCAGGCGCTCGCCGAGAAAACGCGTGTCGTGCGCGACCAGGATCCGCGGCCGGGCCGCCGGGGCGCCGGCGTGCCGCGCGAGCGCCGCAGCGACCGCGCGCGCGCCGGCGAAGTGGAAGTCCTCGCCGAGCACGCCGCGCCAGCCGCTCGTGCCGAAGCGGATGCGCGGGCGAGCGCTCACCTCGGGGGACGGCCCAGCTTCTCGCGCAGGTACTTCGCCACGATCGGATGCACCCACTCGCTGACGTCGGCGCCGAAGTGCACGAGCTCCTTGAGACGGGACGAGCTCACGTAGAAGAACTCCTGGCTCGTCATCAGGAACAGCGTCTCGATCTCGGGCTTCATGTGCCGGTTCATGAGGGCCATCTCGAACTCGTACTCGAAGTCGGCGTTCGCGCGCAGGCCGCGGATGATCACGCCCGCCCCGATCTCGTGCGCGAAGTCCACCACCAGGCCGTCGAACGCGGTGACCCGCACGCCGACGTGCTCGCCGAGCACGCTCTTCATCATGTCGAGGCGCTCGTCGATGTCGAAGGTGCCGGTCTTGCCGATGTTCTTCGCCACGGCGACGACGAGCTCCGGGAACACGCGCCGCGCGCGATGGATCAGGTCCAGGTGCCCGTTCGTGACGGGGTCGAAGCTCGCCGGAAACAGCGCTCTCCCCCGCTCCGCCTTGCTCATGCGTCGCTGGCCTCCCGTGCGCGGATCGCCGCCGTGGCCGGGCCCCGGGGGACGAACCAGGTGATCAGTGTGTCTCCGTAGCGCCGCTCGTCGATCGCGGCGAGCCCCTCGACCGGGCCGGGAGGATGCCGGCGATCGCTCTCCGCCACCACGAGCGCCTCCGGCGCGAGCAGGGCGGCCTCGACCAGCGCCCCGAGCGTGGCGGCGAGGTGGCCGCTCGCGTACGGCGGGTCCAGGAAGACGAGATCGAACGGCGGGCCGCCGCCGAGCCGCCGCAGCACGGCGCGGGCATCGCCGCGCCGCAGCTCGATCGCATCCTGCACACCGAGTCGCTCCGCGTTCTTGCGCAGCGTGGCCAGCACCAGCGGCGAACGATCCGCGAAGACGACGCTCGTCGCGCCGCGCGAGAGGGCTTCGAAGCCGAGCGCACCCGAGCCCGCGAACAGATCGAGCACGCGCTTCCCCGCGAGGTCCCCGAGCCGGCCGAACAGCGACTCGCGGACGCGATCCGCGGTGGGACGCACCTCGGCGCGCGGCACCTCGAGCCGCCGGCCCGCAAGTCGGCCCCCGGTGATGCGCACTGCCCCTCCGTCCCCGACGGGCAGCAGTGTAGGACTTCCCGAAACCGAGCTTCCAACCGATTGCCGCTCGTCGCGCGTTCGCGTAGAATGCGCCCTCTTCGTCGGTCGTCACCGTATGGTGTCACTCCGAGCAAAGTCACTCCCTGGAGATCTCCTTCCCATGAGCAAGCTGTTGGTGGACCGCGCCAAGAAGAAGCTTCCCGAGCGCCTCGCCTCCGTGCGCGGCGAGCGCTCGCAGCGCCAGTTCGCGCGCGACCTGGGCGTGTTCCAGCAGAACGTGAACCGCTACGAGAGCGGCACCACCCCGCACACCGACTTCCTGATCCAGCTGGCCGTGCGCGAGGGCATCTCCATCGACTGGCTGCTGCTGGGCAAGGGGCGAATGCGACGCGGGCGCTAGCCCGCGGCGCAGGCGAACCGCGCAGCGAGCCTGGCGAGCGGAGCCGAAGCCAGGGGCGAATGCGCAGAGGGCGGTAGCCCAGTTCCCACAGAGGGCGGTAGCCCGGTTCCCAGGTTGGGAAGCGCGCTTCCCTTGCTGCGCATCCGCGAGCGCCGCGGGACCGGCAGCTGAGCCCGAGAGCCGACCGTCCCCATTCCGGATGGCTGCCCGGCCCGAACCGGGGCATGGATCTTGCTCGGCGTCGGGCGATGCTGCCCTTCTTTGCTGCGCTGGCCATCCTCTTCGCGCTGCTCGACCACGCGACGACGTGGCTCTGCCTGCGCGGCGCCGATCCCCGGCTGGGAGATCCGCGAGGCGAACCCGCTCGCGGCGTGGCTCTTCGACCGTGTCGGTCTGGTCGAGGGGCTCGCCATCGACACGCTGGTGACCGCACTGGCCGTCGTGATCCTCGTGGCCATACGCGTGCGCTTGCCGCGAGCCGCGCGGCTGGCCCTGCTCGGACTGCTGATCGGCACCTCGGCGTTCGCCGTCGCGAACAACCTCGACGTGATCCAGCAGATCGGCCTGCTCGGCGGGAACGCCTAGAGCGCATCTCATAAATCCGGACCGAGCCCGGCGCGTGGATTCGGCCGGCTGGCAAGGCGCGCGACCGAGCCGTAGCGAGAGCTACGGCGCAGGGAGCGCAACGCAGCCAGACGGTCGAAGACGCGTGCCCGGCGACGGGAGTGATTCGTGAGATTCGCTCTAGTCGCGGACCAGGGCGGCAGCCACGCCGTCCACCGCGGCCGAAGCGGCCTCGTCTCCGTGGCGCGCGCCGTTCACGATCACGGCGAACACGACGTCTCGCCCGCGCTCGCTGCGGGCGAAGCCGGCGAGCGCCGTCACGCCGTCGAGCGAGCCGGTCTTCGCCCGGATCCGGCCCCGTGCCCCTTCGGCGCGGTGGGCGAGCGTGCCATCGAGCGCGGCGATCGGCAGCCCGGCGAGCAGCTCGGGGCCCGCGTCGAACGCCGCATCGCCCCGCCGCAGGGTCTCGACCAGCACGCGCGCCGAGACGCGATTCGCGCGCGACAGGCCCGAGCCGTCCACGAGGTGCGTCTCGCCGAGCGGCACCCCGAGCGCCACGAGCTGCCCGCGCAGCGCCTCGGCGCCGGCCGCCCAGCTGGCCGGCGGTGCGGTCGGCAGAGGCGCCGGGCCGAGCGCGAGCCACTTCAGCAGACACTCCGCGATGAAGTTGTTGCTGTACTTGAGGAACAGCGCCGCAATCTGCTGGAGCGGCAGGCCTTCGAACGCGAGGAGGAGGTTCGCGCCGGGCACGGCGGCGCCGCGCCGGACACCGCCCACCACATGCACCCCGTTCGCCTCGAGCTGGAGCCGCAGCACGGCGGCGGCGTACGCGAGCGGATCGCTGACGCTGCGCCAGACGTCGTCGGGCGCAGCGCCCGCCGGCAGGATCCCGCTCACGCGCACGCGCTCCGCGCCGGCCAGCGCCTCGCGCTCGACCAGGAGCGTCGAGGCCGCGTTCGCCTTGCCGGTGCGCGCCGCGTTCGCGAGCTGCAGGTACGGCACCGGCGGGTCGATCGACGCCAGCACGGGCGCGCCCGGCGCGGCGCCCGGCGCGACGCGCACCCGGAACGCCCCGTAGTTCGCGGCGAGCGGGCTCACCGGCGCGTGGTACGCGCGCGCCGAGACCGGCGCCCAGCTCGCATTCCAGCGCTCCTCGTCGAACAGGCTGTCGTCGAGCACCAGGTCGCCCCGCACTTCGCGCAGCCCGAGCGCGCGCAGGTCGGCCGCGAGACGCCACCACTGCTCCGACGTGAGCGCCGGATCGCCGCCGGTCACGAACAGATCGCCCACCGCGCCATCCGGCCCGATCGGTCGCGAGGCGCGCACGTCCGTCACGAAGCGATACGACGGACCGAACACCGAGAGCGCCGCGACCGCGGTCAATACCTTCTGCGTGGACGCCGGCATCAGCGTCGTGTCGGGATTCAGCGCGACCAGCTCGCGATCACTTGCCCGCTCCACGACCAGCGCCGAGACGGAAGCGCCTTCGAAGCCGCGCGCGGCGAGCGCGCGGCGCACCGACGCCTCCCACGCGGAAGGCTCGTCGGCGCGCGCGGCGGGCGCGCCGGCGCAGGCGGCACAGATGCCGGCCAGCAGCAGCACGCGAGCGAGCACCGTCACGAAGCAGCTCTGCATGCGGAAACGCGCGCCATCCGGGGGGCTGGTTGACTCGTGCGAGCTTATCCATCAGGTTGCGCCCGATCAATCCGATGAGGCGGGGCGAGGGGGGCCCGGTGCTCAACGCGATCTGGGTCGGGCTCGTCGTGATCGCGGTCGTGGTCGCCGCGTTCACCGGCAAGATGGAAGCCGTCTCGCACGACGCGATCGAGGCGACCAAGGACGCGATCCAGCTGATCATCGGCCTCACGGGCGGGATGATCCTGTTCCTCGGACTGGTGAAGGTCGCCTCCGAGGGCGGCCTGCTTGCGCTGGGTCGTGCGCGGCCTGCGTCCGCTCCTGCGCCGGCTCTTTCCCGACGTGCCGGCCGATCACCCGGCCATGCACGCGATGATCATGAACCTCGCGGCGAACATGCTCGGACTCGGGAACGCCGCGACGCCGTTCGGCCTGAAGGCGATGGTCGAGCTCGACCGGCTGAACCCGCAGCGCGGCAGCGCCACCAACGCGATGGCGCTGTTCCTCGCCATCAACGCCACCGCCTTCCACCTGATGCCGCCCACGGGCACGATCATCGATCCGCGCCGCCGCGGGCTCGACGGCGCCCTTCGCCATCTGGATCCCCACCGTGCTCGCGACGCTGGCCTCGACGCTCACCGCGGTGACGGTCTGTCTCGCGCTCCAGCGGCTGCCTTCGTTCCGGCCGCGCCCGCCGACAGACGTCGAGCCGGTGCGGGCGACGCCCGAGCTGCCGGACGCGACGCTGCCCGGCGTCGGCGCGGCCGCGGCGCCCGCGGGCTCGTGGCGCGTCGCGGCGATGGCCGGCGTCGGCGTCGCGCTGTTCTGGGGCCTCGCGCGGCAGTGGGCGGAGCAGGCGCCGATCCTCGGGACGTGGCCCTTCCTCCGCGACCAGGTGCTGGTGCACTGGCTGCTGCCCCTGCTGCTCCTCGGCTTCGTCGTGATCGGCGTGCTCGGCCGCGTGCGCGTCTACGACGTGCTGATCGAGGGCGGCAAGGAAGGGCTCGCCGTCGCGGCGCGGATCGCGCCGTACCTCGTCGCGATCCTGGTGGCGGTCGCGATGTTCCGCGCCTCGGGCGCGCTCGACATGCTGGTCGGCGTGCTCGATCCCCTCACGTCCAAGGTGGGCTTCCCGGCGGAGGCGCTGCCGATGGCGCTGCTGCGCCCCCTCTCCGGCTCGGGCGCCTTCGCGGTGATGGCGGAGGCCATGACCACGTACGGGCCGGACTCGTTCGTCGGCCGGCTGATCTGCACGCTGCAAGGCTCGACCGAGACCACCTTCTACGTGCTCGCGGTCTACCTGGGCGTGGTGGGCGTGCGCGACTCGCGCCACATCCTGTGGGCCTGCCTGGCCGGCGACCTGGCCGGCTTCGCCGCGGCCACGGCCGCCTGCCACGTCTTCTTCGGGTGAACCGCTTCACAGAATCGCGGCGTGCGATCGGCTACGCAGGGGTGTCATGTCGAGCGCGGAACCGGTGCAGCGAGCCGCTCCCGAGGTCGAGAGCCTCGGCCCCTGGGCCGCGGCCCGCCTCGGCGTCGCGGTGACCGCGGTGGAAGCGATCCCGGCCGGCATCGGGCTCCGCCGCTTCTACCGGCTCCGGCTCGCGGGCGCACCGGGCAGCGCGATCGCGCGCGTCGATCTGCCGGAAGACCCGGCGGGCCGGCCGGCGGGCGCCCCTCCCGAGCCGCCGCTCGAGCCGGTGCGGGCCTTCCTCGAGCGGAGCGGCCTGCCCGTCCCGCGCCGCTACGCCGCCGATCCGGCGCGCGGCATCGAGCTGCTCGAGGATGCGGGGCACGAGTCGCTCTGCGACGCCGTCGCCGCGGCGCCGCGCGCGGCCGGCGAGGCGCTCGTGGCGCGTGCGCTCGAGCTCGTGCCGCAGCTCCAGCGCCTCGCGGACGACGGCAGCGGCGTGGACGCCTTCCGCCGGCGGCTCGACGCGACGCTGTTCCGCTACAAGGCCGAGCTGTTCGCCTCCACCAGCGTGGCGGCGGCGCTCCGCCGAGCGCCCACGCCCGCGGAGCGCGGCGCGGTGCTCGAGGCCTTCGACTGGATCGCAGAACGCTGCGCGCGGGCGCCGCAGCGCTTCGCGCATCGCGACTTCCAGAGCCAGAACCTGATCGTGCGCCCCGGCGAACCGCGTGGCGCCACGCTCACGCTGATCGACCTGCAGGGCGCGTTCCTCGCGCCGCCCGAGTACGACCTCGTCTGCCTGCTGCGCGATTCGTACCTCGAGCTGGCCGAGCCCTTCGTGGAGCGCGAGCGTGAGCGCATCCGCCCACTCCTTCCCGATGCCCCGCCCGCGGACGACTTCGCGCTGCGCTTCGAGCTGCTCACGCTCACGCGCAAGGGCAAGGACCACGCGCGCTTCCTGAGCGCGATCGCGCGCGGAGATCTGCGCTACCGCCGCTTCGTGCCGCGCACGGCGGCGATGCTGCGCCGGGCCGCCGAGCGCACGCGGGCGGTCGCGACGCCGCTCGCCCGACTCGCCGAGCTCGTGCTCGCGCTGCCCGAGGAGGCGCCATGCGGGCCATGATCGTGGCGGCCGGCGTCGGCAAGCGGCTCCAGCCGCTCACGCACCTGCGCCCGAAGCCGGCCGTGCCGGTGCGCGGCATTCCGCTCGTCGCATATCCCCTGGCGCTGCTCGCGCACGCCGGCGTGCGCGAGGTGACGGTGAACGTGCACCACCTGCCGGAGCAACTGATCGAGGCCGGGGAGGCCTGGTGCCCGCCCGGGCTCGCGCTCAACTTCTCGCCCGAGCCCGAGCTGCTCGACACCGGCGGCGGCATCGCGCGCGTCGCGCCGTTCCTGCGCGAGAGCGATCCGTGCCTGCTGATCGGCGGCGACATGGTTGTGGACCTCGACGTCGCCGCGCTGCTCGCCCTGCATCGGGCCTCGGGCCGCGCGGTGACGGCGGTGCTGCGTCGTGACCGGCGCGCACGCGAGTTCGGTACGATCGGCGTCGATCGGACGGGACGCATGCGGCGCATCGGTCGTCGCTTCGACCTCGGGGGTGAAGTCGACTCCGGCGTGTACACCTGGGTGAACGTCGTCTCTGCGCGGGCCTTCGACTCGCTTCCACAGCGCGAGGTCTTCTCCCATCTCGACGACTGGTGGGCGCCCGAGCTGGCCCGCGGCTCGGAGGCGATCGGCGCGGTGGTGCTGCCGCCCGAGGCCTGCCGCTGGGAGCCGGTCGGAACGCCGGCGGAGTATCTGCACGCCAACTTCGAGCTGCCTCCGCTCTCGTACCTCGACGTGGACGCACGAGCGCGCGCCGCAGGCGCGCGCCTGCTGCCCGACCTCGTCGTCGGCGCCGGCGCCGTGCTCGCGCCCGGCGCGAAGCTCGAACACGCCGTGGTGTGGGACGGAGAGCGCGTGCCCGCCGGCTGCGTCGGCCGGGACGGCGTGTTCGCGGGCGGGCGCTTCCACGCCTGTCGCCCCCTTCCGCTGGAGGGGGCCGCGTGAGCGAGCTGGTCCTCGTCGGCACGAGCGACGCCTTCGGCGCCGGCGGGCGGCGACAGTCCGCGTACCTGCTGCGCGCCGAAGGGGGCAGCGTGCTGCTCGACTGCGGCGGCAGCACCGGGACCGGACTCTCCTCGCTCGGCATCTCGCGCGACGAGATCGACGCCATCCTGGTGACGCACTTCCACGCCGACCACTTCGGCGGGATCCCGCTGCTGCTGCTCGGCGCGCAATACGCGGATCGGCGGCGCCGTCCGATCGTCATCGCGGGCCCGCCCGGCGTCGAGCGCCGCGTGCGAGAGGTCGCGCACGCGCTCGGCCACTCGCTCGACGACCACCGGCTCGGCTTCGAGGTGCGCTTCGAAGAGCTCGCGACCGGCGCGACGCGCGCGGTCGGGCCCATCTCAGCGCGCGCCTTCGCGACCTTCCACTCGCCCGACTCGCGCCCCCACGGCCTCGTGATCGACGCGGGCAAGCGCCGCATCGCGTACTCCGGCGACACCGGCTGGTTCGACGCCCTGCCTGGCGAGGTCAACGGCGCCGACCTGTTCCTGTGCGAGTGCACCCAGGTGCACCGCGAGTTCGAGTATCACTTGAGCTTCGAGGAGCTTTCCGAGCGCAACGGCGAGTTCGACTGCGGCCGGCTCGTGCTCACCCACCTGGGCGCCGAGATGCGGGCGCGCGGCGATTTCGGGGGCTTCGAGGTCGCCGACGACGGGCGGGTGCTGAAGCTCTGAGCTTGGGACGCCGCGACCGACCACCGGGCAGGCCGCCGGCGGATGCGGGCGGCGTGGGATCAAAAGCGACCGGAGGCGTCGGGCACCCACTCGCCCAGCACGCGCGCGCCGGCGGCGCCCGTGCAGCGCGGCAGATGGTTCGGCAGGCCGAGCCGCGCGTTGCGGCCCAGCAGGGAGAACGCCATCGCCTCCGCCGCGGCGGCCGGCACGCCGTGCGCGTCCATCGGGTCGATGGGCACGCCCGGCAGGCGCTCGGCGAGCGCGGCCATCGTCGCGGCGTTGCGGGCGCCGCCGCCCCCGACGATCAGACGGTCGACGCGCGCGGGCAGGAAGTCGCGGCACGCGCGCGCGACGGCCTCGGCGGAGAACGCCACGAGCGTGGCGAGCAGATCGTCCGGCGAGAGCCCCGCCGCGCGCGCGCGCTCGAACAGCGCCTCCGCCTCGACCAGCCCGTAGCGCTCCCGGCCGGTGGACTTCGGCGGCGCGCGGCGCAGGAACGCGTCCTCGAGCAGCGCGTCGAGCAGGTGCGGCGCGACGCGGCCGCGTTGCGCGCGCGCGCCGCCTGCGTCGAAGCGCTCCGCTCCGCCGCTCGCAAGCTGCGCCACCGCGTCGAGCCATGCGTTGGCGGGCCCCACGTCGAACGCGATCACGTCGTCGGGCGCGCCGCCGGCCGGCAACCAAGTCACGTTCGCGATGCCGCCGAGGTTGAGCACGACGCGGCCCTCGCGCAGGCTCGCGAACGCAGCGAGGTGGAAGAACGGCGCGAGCGGCGCGCCCTCGCCGCCAGCGGCGAGATCGCGCGGGCGGAAGTCGGCGATCACGGGTCGGCCCGTGCGCTCGGCGACCACGGAGGGGTCGCCGATCTGGAGCGTGGCCTTGCGTTCCGGATGGTGCGCGACGGTCTGCCCGTGCGAGGCGATCAGCGCGACGCGCTCGAGGGGCACGCCGGCGCGAGCGGCCACCGCGCGTGCGGCCGCCGCGAAGCGCTCGCCCAGCTCGACGTCGAGACCCGCCAGCTCCGCGAGCACCTCGGACCCGGGCAGCCGCCCCGCCGCGAGCCGATGGATGCGCGCCTGGAGCGCGGGCTCGAGCGGCGTCTCGTCGAAGGCGAGCAGCCGGAAGGGCTGCGCCTCGGGCCCGGCGGGCCACTCCACGAGCGCCGCGTCCACCCCGTCCGCGGAGGTCCCCGACATCAGCCCGATCACGAGCACGCGGCGCAGGATACCGGCCGCGCGTTGACACGCCGCTGCGTCCCGCTCATGATCCCGCCTTTCCGCGCGCCGCAAGTCCGATTCCTGCGGGCGCGCAGCGAGCAGAGCGAGCGAAGCAACGGGGAGCACCAGCGACAGCCATGAAGGACTCCTCGCGGAATCAGGGCCTCGCGATCTGCGGCGGGGCGATCGGCCTCGGGCTGATCTTCGGCATCGGTCTGCTCGCGGGCGCGTGGTGGGCGGTGGCGATTCCGGTGGCGGTGCTCCTCGCCTTCGTGCTGGGCCTGACGTTCTGGGTGGGCTTCACGCTCGCCACCGTCGCGGTCGAGCCCGAGGGCGAAGCGGCCGCGCCCCGGCCGCCGGCCGCGCAGGCCGCGCCCGCGCCCGGTGAAGGCCGCCGCGACGAGGGCGGCCCGACGTGAGCAGCCGAACCCGCCGACCGAAGCCCGCAAGGGCTGGTACGGATCGCGTCGCCTTCGCGGCTTCGTCCCGCGCAGCGAGGCGAAGCCGAGCGAAGTTGTAGTGTTGCGGATCGCGCTGCTCACGTACCGCGGAAACATGTACTGCGGCGGTCAGGGCATCTATGCCGCCTACCTCGCACGCGAGTGGCAGCGCGCCGGTCACGAGGTGCACGTGATCGCGGGCCCGCCGCTGCCCGATCTCGCGCCGGGCATCGGGCTCGACACCATCCCGAACGCCAACGTCTTCGGCCTGCCGCTGCGCGACTGGGCGAAGCAGAACGATCCGCGCACACTGCTCACGCCCGTGAACCTGTGGGAGCTCGGCGTCTCGCGCATCGGCGTCTTCCCCGAGATGCAGAGCTTCGGGCTGCGCTTGTTCCTGCGCTGGCGCGAGCTGCAGGCGCGGCATCGCTTCGACGTGGTCTTCGACAACCAGAGCCTGTCGCTGGGGGCTGCTCGGCCTCCAGGCCACCGGCGTGCCCGTGGTGTCGGTGATCCATCATCCGCTGCACCTCGACCGCGAGGCCGACTTCGCCGTGGATCCGCGGCTGCACAAGAAGGTGCGCCGCACGCTCTACTTCCCGCTCTTCATGCAGCAGGTCGTGGCGAGGCGGCTGGCGCGGATCGTGACGGTGAGCGAGGCCTCGCGCCGCGAGATCGAGCGCTGCTTCGGCATCCCCGAGAAGGAGGTGCCGGTGGTCTACAACGGCACCGACACCGAGCGCTTCCGCCCGCATCCCGAGGTCGAGAAGCAGGCCGACCTGATCTTCGTCGGGCGCACCGAGGATCGGAAGAAGGGCATCGGCACGCTGCTCGAGGCGCTCTCGCTGCTGCCGCGCCACGTCACGCTGAAGATCGTGGACGGCCGCATCCCGGCGCACGGCCTCGTGCCGACGCTGATGCGCCGCTTCGGCCTCGAGGGCCGCGTGCTCGATCCAGGACCGCTTCCTCGAGACGCCGGAGCTCGTGCGCGAGTACTCGACGGGGCGGGTGGCGGTGGTGCCTTCGTTCTTCGAGGGCTTCGGCTTCCCGGCCAGCGAGGCGATGGCGTGCGGCCTGCCCGTCGTGGCCAACGCGGCGGGCGCGCTGCCCGAGGTGATCGGCACGGACGGCCATGCAGGCCGGCTCGTGCCGGCGCGCGAACCCGCAGGCGATGGCCGCGGCGATCGCGGACGTGCTCGCCGATCCCGAGCGCGCGGCCCGCATGGGGCGCGCCGCGCGCCAGCGCGTCGAGAAGAGCTTCCGCTGGAGCGACGCCGCCGAGCGCCTGATCACCGTGTTCGAGGAGACGCGGCGTGCTGCTCACCGTCGACCTCGAGCGGCTTAGGGTCGCGCGCGGCGACCTGCTCCTCGACGCCGGCTGCGGGGAAGGACGCCACTGCTTCGGCGCCCTCGAGCGCGGCGCGCGCGTGGTGGGCCTCGACCTCGATCCCGCGTCGCTGAGCAGAGGCGGCAGGCCGTTGCGCGCACGCGGCCGCGAGGTCGGGCGCCTCGCGAGCGTGCTCCAGGGTGACGCGTTCGCCCTGCCCTTCCGCGACGCCACCTTCGACCGCGTGATCTGCGCCGAGGTGATGGAGCACGTGCACGACTATCGCGGCGCCGCGCGCGAGCTGGCGCGCGTGCTGCGTCCCGGCGGCCGCCTCGCGGTCACGATCCCCACCGCGACGAGCGAGCGCCTCTACCTGCGGCTCGGCGACGACTACTTCGAGAGCCCGGGCGGCCACATCCGCATCTTCCGCCCGCGTGAGCTGGCGCGCGCGCTCGCGGCGGCGGGGCTGCGCTGCGAGGGCGCCGGCTTCGCCCACGGCCTCCACACGCCGTACTGGGCGCTGCGCTCGGTGGTGGGGCTGAACGGCGCCGACTCGAGCCGCCTGGTGCGCGCGTACCGCTTCTTCCTGATCCGCGCCGCCGTGTCGCGCGCGGTCGACCGGCTCGAGAAGCGCGTGCTGAACTGGATCTGCCCGAAGAGCGTGATCCTGTACGCGAGCAAGCCGACGCCGAGCGCCGGCGCGCAGCGAGGCGAAGCCGAGCAGAGTCCCCCGGGAGTGCCGCAGTGACGGACGCCGAGCGTCCGCTCCGCATCTGCTTCGTCGCGTATCGCGGCAACATGGCGTGCGGGGGCCAGGGCATCTACCTGTGGTTCCTGGCGCGCGAGCTCGCGCGGCTCGGCCATGCGGTGGACGTGCTGGTCGGCCCGCCGTGGCCCGATCCGATGCCCTTCGCCGGCTCGGTCGCGCGCATTCCGAACGAGATGTTCTGGGGCAAGTGGTTCCTCCGCGACTGGAAGAACCTGCTCCCGCGTCCCGAGCCGCTGCGGGTGTTCGAGCCGCTCAACTTCTACGAGTTCGCCGCCGCGCGCATGGGCTTCCTGCCCGAGCCGTTCGCGTTCAGCGTGCGCGCATTCCGCGCGCTGGCGGCGCGCCTCCGCGCGGGCGCGCGCTACGACGTGGTGCACGACGTGCAGTCGCTCGGCTACGGACTGCTCGGCATCCGCGCGCTCGGCCTGCCGGTGGTGACGACCGTGCATCATCCGCTCAGCGTCGATCGCGCCACCTCGTTCGCGCGCGATCGCACCCTGCGCGAGGCGCTCGGTACCTGGGAGTTCTATCCCGTCGAGATGCAGGGCTTCGTGGCGCGGCGGCTCGAGCGCGTGTTCACGAGCTCCGAGGTGAGCGCGCGCCGCATCCAGCGCGACTTCCGCGTGCCGCCGGAGCGGCTCGCGATGCTGGCGAACGGCCTCGACACCGAGCTCTTCTCGCCCGATCCCGCCGCTCCGAAGGCCCCCGCCGAGCTGCTCTGCGTGGGCCGAGCCTCGGATCCCAACAAGGGCGTGCGCACGCTCGTGGCCGCGCTGGCGCGCCTCCCCGAGGCGGTGACGCTGACCCTGGTCGACGACCCCGCCAGCGAGGCCCTGCGCTGGGCGCGCGAGGCCGGCTGCGCACACCGCCTGCGCGTCACCGGCCGCGTCGAGACCGCGGCGCTCGTGGCGCTCTACCGGCGCGCGACGCTGGTGGTGGTGCCCTCGCGCTTCGAGGGCTTCGGCCTGCCGGCCGCGGAGGCGATGGCGTGCGGCACGCCCGTGGTCGCGAGCGAGGCGGGCGCGCTCCCCGAGGTGATCGGCGTCGGAGGCGGCGGCGTGCTGGTGCCGCCGGACGCGCCCGAGCCGCTGGCCAAGGCGATCGCGAGCCTGCTCGAGCAGCCGGAGGCGAGGCACGCCCTCGCCGCGCGCGCGCGAAGCCGCATCGAGGCCGCCTACGCCTGGCCCCACGTGGCCGAGCGCACGGTTGCGGAGTACCGACGCGTCGTCTCCGAGCGCACGGCGCGCCGCTCGAACGCCGCACGCTGACCGGCCGCGCCGCAAGCCCGCGCTCGGCGCGGGCGCGCAGTTGAGGCCGAGCGCATGGCGCGCTGCCGACCCGCCACGCCGCAAGCCCGCGCTCGGCGCGGGCGCGCAGTGAGCCGAAGGCGAACGAAGAAACAAGTTGGAAGCGAGGTCACGAGCTCGGCTCGGCGAGGGGCGGCAGCGCCGGGCGGCGCGGCCGGCCGACCAGCAGGATCACGTCGGCGAGGCTGGGCACGCGCTGGGCAATCGCGTCGAGGCCTTCGAGCGCCCGCTGGGCAACGCGCCCGGGCAGACGGCCTACGCCGCGCGTCCACGCCGGCAAGCCCCACGCGAGCGAGATGCCCTCCACCCGCTCGAGATGGAGCTGTCGTCCCGCCTGCGCGCGCAGCAGCCCGAGCTCGAAGCGCGTGAAGTGGTCCGCCGGCACGTCGTAGTGGCGGCGACCGCGGCGCACGGCGCGACCCAGACCGCGCTCGCGCGCGTCGTCCGCGAGGCGCGCGACGCGGCAGGCCAGCGAAGCGAAGTTGGCCACTGCGAGCACCACGTGCCCGTCCGCGCGCGTGACGCGCGCCATCTCCGCGATCGCGAGCTCGGGCCGGTCGAAATGGTCGAGCGCGCCCTTGCAGACCACCGCGTCGAAGCTCGCGTCGGCAAACGGCAGCGCGTCGGACCAGGCGCGTACGAAGCGCGGCCCGGCTCCAGCCTGCTTCGCGCTCTCCTGCCGCGCCCAGCCCGTCATGCGCAACGACGGCTCGGCGCCGATCACGTCCGCGCCTGCGCGCCGGAGCGCGAACGCGTCCTGGCCGAAGCCGCTCGCCACGTCCAGGATGCGCCGGCCCGGCCCGGGCCGGGTCGCGGCCAGGGTGGCCTCCGTCATGCGCTCGAACAGGAACGCGCTGTCGCGTGTGGTTCCGGTCGGAATCACGTCGGACATGTCGCGATCGAGGTCGACCACCCGCATGGCGCCGGACGTTAGCGTCGTCTGCTATCTCCAGCGTATGTCGGGATCCCCGGACGCGGCGCCGCCCGCGCTCGAGAGCAAGCGCTCCCTCCGCCCCCTCGAGCGCATCGCCAGCTTCCGCTTCGCGTACCTCGCGATCTTCGTGTTCCTGGTGGCCTACGTCTTCACGGTCGAGGGGCTGGAGGAGGTGCTGCGGCGCTACTACCGGGCCCAGGTCGAAGCCGCGGTGCGCGTGGACCCCGCGGCGGGTCCGGTGGCGCAGCAGATCTCGAGCCGCATCGACACGCTGCTCCAGACGTCCGTCTGGATCCGCTACGGCGACGTGCGCGTGCGCCCGCTCGTCCTCGCGGCCGACGCCCGCACCCTGCTCTACGCCGGCGGCGGCTTCGCCGGGCACGGCGGCGACGGCACGGGAGCGGAGGCGCTGCTGCCCGCGATCGTCGAAGTCGACGTCTCGCTGCCGCACAACACGCTGCTCGCCAACGCGGTGCTGCTGATCTACGCGGCCGTGCTGGTCACCACGCTGGTCGTCTATACGCGCCGCCTCGCCGCGCGCGAGCAGCTCGAGCTCGATGCGATGGGCGCCACACGCGACGCCCTGGCGGAGCGCGCGAACGCCATCGAGTCCGAGCTCACGGCCGTGCGCGCGCGGCTGGCCGAGGTGGAGCCCGAGAGCGAGCTCCAGGCGGAGGAGATCGGCACGCTGCAGCGCGAGCGCGTCGAGCTGCACGCGCGCCTCGCGCGGCTCGAGGTGCGGGAGGCGGCGCTGCGCTCGGGCAGCGCTCGCGCGCAGAAGCTCGAGGAGGAACGCGTTGCGCTCGAGGAGCTGCTCGAGGAAGCCACGCGCGACCTGACCACCAAGGAGACCGAGCTCTCCGAGCTGCGCAGCCAGACGCGGCGCGCGGGCAAGCGAGCCGCGCGCGACGAGGAGGTGATCGCGCGGCGGCTCCGCACGCTCTACAAGAACCTCGAGGTGGACGAGCGGGCGATCGAGAACCTCGCCGAGCTCGGCGACGAATCGTGGCGGCTGCGCGCGGAGGAGGCGGTGAAGCGCCTGTGCGACGAGGCCGACACCGCGGCGGTGCGGCGCAAGGTGGGCGGGCTCCCGCCGCACCTCTCGATCTTCGAGCTCGGCTTCGCCGACAAGGGCCGCATCTACTACACGACCGGCAGGACTCGGAGGTTCCGCATCCTCGCGATCGGGGCCAAGAACAGCCAGAAGACCGACCTCGAGTACCTGAGCCGCCTGCCGAAGGGGACCTAGCTCAGCGCGGGCGCGGTGCGGAGGCGCTGGAGCTGGCGTCCTGCGGACGCAGCTCGGCGCCTCGACGAGCCAGCTTGCGGTAGAAGGTCGAGCGCCCGATGCCGAGCCTACGGGCGGCGCGGCTGGCGTCTCCGCCGCACTCGCGGAGCGCGCGCTCGAGCGCGGCGCGTTCGTAGGCGTCGAGAGAGAGCGGCAGCGCCTCCTCGGCGCGGCCGGCCGAGGCCGCGGAGCGAGCGCCCGGCGGCGTGAAGTCGCGGGCCGTGAGCCGCGGGCCGCGCGCGAGCGCGAGCGCGGACTCGATGACGTTCTCGAGCTCGCGCACGTTGCCGGGCCAGTCGCGCGCCGCGAGCGCGGCGAGGGCGTCCGGCTCGAAGCCCAGCACCGGCGAGTCGGGGCGCCGGTGCTTCTCGAGAAAGTGCTGCGCGAGCAGCGGCACGTCGTCGCCGCGCTCCCGGAGCGGCGGCAGGGCCAGCCGCACCACGTCGAGGCGGTAGTAGAGGTCTCGCCGGAAGCGCCCGGCCGCGACCATCTCGCCGAGGTCGCGGTTGGTCGCGCCGATCACGCGGATGTCCACGGGCAGCGCCGCGCTCCCGCCGAGCGGGCGCACCTCGCGCGTCTGGAGCGCCCGCAGCAGCTTCGCCTGCACCGCGAGCGGGATCTCGCCGATCTCGTCGAGGAAGAGCGTCCCGCGGTTCGCGAGCCGGAACAGACCCGGCGCGCCCAGCGCCCCGGTGAAGGCCCCGCGCTCGTGCCCGAACAGCTCGCTCTCGATGATCGATTCGGGGAGCGCCCCGCAGTCCACGGGCACGAAGGGGCCGGTGCGCCGCGGGCTCGAGGCGTGGAGCGCGGCCGCGACGAGCTCCTTGCCGGTGCCGCTCTCGCCCTGGATCAGGACCGTGCTCTCGTTGTGGCGGAGGCTGGCGAGCGTGCGCTGGAGCGTGCGCATCGCGGGCGAGGCGCCCACCAGCGTCGGCTCTGCGTCTCGCGCCACCAGCTCGCGCTCGAGCTCGTGGTTGCGCGAGACCAGCCGGCGCCGCTCGATGGCGCGGTGCACGGTGAGCCGCACGCGGCGGGCATCGGGAAAGGGCTTCTCGACGTAGTCGAAGGCACCGGCCCGCATGCAGTCCACCGCGCTGGCGACGCTGGCGTGGCCGGTCACCACGATCACCTCGACCTCGGGGCGCTCGCGCTTGATGCGGACGAGCAGCTCGCGGCCGTCGTGCTCGCCGAAGCGCAGGTCGAGCAGCACCACGTCCAGCGCGGCGTCGGCCAGGGCTTCGCCCACCTGCTCGATGCGCTCCGCGGTGAGCAGGCGATGCGCGTCGGGGCGGAGGATGCGCGCGAGCGCGCGCAGGATCAGCGGCTCGTCGTCCACCAGCAGCACGAGGCCGGCGTCTCGGACCATCCGCCCGCTATCGGTGCGCGCGCGCGGGCCCTTGAGGCGCCGAGGGTCGGTTCCTACACTGGGCCCGTTCGGGGGAGACCGCACGTTGCGCAAGCCGCATGTGCTCGTGGTGGACGACCACGAGCTGTACCGCAAAGCGGTCGAGCGGATCCTCGTGCGCGCAGGCCATCAGGTCTCCACCGCACGCGACGCGAGCGAGGCGATGCAGCTCGTCACGCACGAGCCGGTCGATCTGGTGCTGTGCGACGTGAAGATGCCCGGGATCAGCGGGCTCGAGCTGGTGCGGCAGATCCGCGAGGTGCAGCCCGACCTGCCCTGCATCGTGATCACGGGCTACGGGGGCGCCGAGGCGTCGCTCGAGGCGCTGCGGGCCGGCGCCTACTGGTTCCTCGAGAAGCCGGTCGAGCCGGCGCACCACGACGTGCTGCGGCGCCTCGCGGCCCAGGCCATCGAGCACGGGCGCCTGAAGACCGAGAACAAGCTGCTCCAGCGGCAGCTCCACGGCCGCTACCACCACCAGAACCTGATCGGGTCGAGCCCGGCGCTGCGCCGCGTGCTCGACATGGTGGCGAAGGTGGCGGATACGGACAGCACCGTGCTCATCACGGGCGAGAGCGGCACCGGCAAGGAGATGATCGCCCGTGCCCTGCACTGGAGCAGCCGCCGCGCGGAGCGCATGTTCGTCACCGTCAACTGCGGGGCGATCCCCGAGGAGCTGCTCGAGTCGGAGCTCTTCGGGCACGTGAAGGGCGCCTTCACGAACGCGGTCAACCATCGCGAAGGACGCTTCGCCCTCGCGCACGGCGGCACCATCTTCCTCGACGAGATCGGGGACATGAGCCCGACGCTCCAGGTGAAGCTGCTGCGCGTGCTCCAGGACCGCACGTTCGAGCCCGTGGGGTCCTCCACGACCGTCAAGGTGGACGTGCGCGTGATCGCAGCGACCCACCAGAAGCTCGACGTCGCGATCCGCGAGAAGCGCTTCCGCGAGGATCTCTACTTCCGGCTCAACGTGATCCCGATCGAGCTGCCCGCGCTGCGCGAGCGGCGGGAGGACATCCCGCTGCTGGTCGCGCACTTCCTGCGCCAGGCGGCGGAGGAGAAGAAGCTCGGCCCCTGCACGCTCGCGCCCGAGGCGCTCGAGCGGCTGGTGCAGCACGACTGGCCCGGCAACGTGCGCGAGCTCGAGAATCTCGTGGAGCGCTGCGTGGTGCTGCGCGGCCAGGGCGAGATCGCCGCGAGCGACCTCCCGCCCGAGCTGCACGGCGGCGACGCCGGCGATGCGCTGGACGAGGCGCCCCGCCTGGCCGAGGTCGGCCTCACCCATCACGAGCTGGTGAGTCGCTTCGAGGCCGATCTCATCCGGCAAGCGCTCGAACGCACCCACTGGAACAAGAACCAGGCGGCGAAGCTGCTCGGCCTCAACCGCACCACGCTGCTCGAGAAGATCAAGAAGTTGGGCCTCTCGCCCGATGGTTGAGTGCAAAGCGCTCGAGCCGGGCGATGGCCTGGCGCGCGGCGCACTGACGGTTTCGTAACTCCCGGCCGTCTCGAGCGTCGGTGTCCCGACGCTTCCGCGCGCCGCCTGCCGCTGCCGCAGCCTCGCGTGGCGGGCCTGTGAGCCAGGCCACCAGCGCTCGCCCTCTCCGCGAAAACCGCCGCTCCCGCGGCGGGTTGCAGTCTCGAACCCCGAGCCAGGCGGAGTTCCGCGCCCCCGCGGCCCGCGTCCTTGGCACGCGCCGTGCTTTGCCTCGCATCCCGCATGCAGGGCACCGGCAACCCGCCGAACCGAGACGACCTGGAGGAAGGCATGGAGAGTCAGCTGCGCGATGCCAAGAATCGGACTGGGGACATCCCCAGCACGCTCAAAGAGCAGATCGTTCTCGAACACACCCCGCTGATCCGGTACATCGTGAACCGCATCGCGGTGCGTCTGCCCTCGCACATCGACCTCGACGACCTGCACAACACGGGCGTGATCGGTCTGATGGACGCGATCGAGAAGTACGACCCCGAGAAGAACTGCAAGTTCAAGACCTACGCCGAGTTCCGGATCAAGGGCGCGATCCTCGACCAGCTGCGCTCGCTCGACTGGGTGCCGCGCAGCGTGCGCCAGAAGGGCCGCCGTCTCGAGCGGGCGTACGGCGAGGTCGAGCAACGCCTCGGCCGCTCCGCGACCGAAGACGAGGTTGCCGACTCGCTCGGCCTCCAGCTCGACAAGCTCCAGGAGCTCGTCAACCAGGTGCGCGGCATCTCGCTCGTGAACCTGGAGGAGATCCGCAGCGGCGGGCAGGAGGGCGATCGCAACGGCAACTACGCCGACGTGGTCGAGGACGTCAACGCCGAGAATCCGTACTCGACGCTCAAGCTCCAGGAGATGAAGCAGATCGTGGCCGACACGATCGCGACGCTGCCCGAGAAGGAGCGGCTGGTCATCTCGCTCTACTACTACGAAGACCTCAACATGAAAGAGATCGGGAACATCCTCGGGATCACCGAGTCCCGCGTGTGCCAGATCCACACCAAGTCCGTGCTGCGCTTGCGCTCGAAGCTGAAGAACACGCTCGAGCGCAGCTGACGCCAGAGCGCGCCGGTCCCAGACCGCGCGCGGCAGGCGGCCTGCGCTCCTCAGTTTCGCGCCGTCCACGTCGGGTGGTGCACGCTGGTCTCCGCACTTGCTTCGCGTGCGGATCCTGCGGAGGGCTCGCGTGCGGCGCGCTCGACGGCGCTCAGTTCCGGGGCTCCGGCCGCCTGCCGCGTGCGGGCGTGGCGCCGTGGTTACTCGTCCCAGCGCGCGAGAGCGACCGTGATGTTGTCCTCGCCGCCGCGGCGGTTCGCGAGCTCGATCAGGGCCTCGCAGCCCGCGTCGAGGTCGGTCGCTTCGCCCGCCAGCTTCGCGATCTCGTGATCCTCGACGTGGTTCGTGAGGCCATCCGAACAGAGCACGAACAGGTCGCCCGGCGCGAGCGTCAGCTCGGCGAGGTCGGGCTGCACGTGGCCCCGCACGCCGAGCGCGCGCGTGAGCACGTGCCGGTGCGGATGCTCGCGCGCGTCGTCGGCCGTGATCTCGTGGCGGCGGAGCAGCTCGCCCACGATCGAGTGGTCGTCCGTCAGCTGCCGGATGCGGCCGCGGCGCACGCGGTAGGCGCGGCTGTCGCCGACGTGGGCGATCGCGGCGCGGCCGCCCTCCACCAGCAGCGCCACCACGGTGGTGCCCATGCCGCTGTACTCCTGCTGCTGGCGGGCCGCGGAGTAGATGGCGCGGTTCGCGTCCTCGATCGCACCGCGCAGCTTCTCCGCGGGGCCAGCCTCGTTGCCCTTGCGCTCGTGCAAGGACGCCACCACGGAGGACGCGGCGAGGGCGCTCGCCACCTGGCCTGCGCTGTGGCCGCCCATGCCGTCGGCGACCAGGCTGAGGCCGAGCTCCGCATCCACGGCGAAGCGGTCTTCGTTTCCCCGGCGCCGCAGGCCGACGTCCGTATGCGCCGCCGTGCGTAGGATCATCGCCTCTCCAGGGCCGCGAACGCCCCATCGCGCTGTGCATCGGCCGCCGCGAGCCCCGACTTGACGCTCGCGGGCGGCGACGGGCGGGGGCGCCCGCTAGCCTGCCGCGCGCGGCGGAAGAAAGGGGTCAATCGCCCGCGCCGCGGCGACGATAACAAGCGAGAACGCGCCAGCTCGCGGGCGGCAGGCACGACTTTGTTCCGGGCCCGGGGGGGACACATGCCCAAGACACTGCTCCTCGCCGACGACAGCGTCACGATCCAGAAGGTCGTCGGGATCAGCTTCGCGAACGAGGACGTCCGGATCGTAACCGTGGACAACGGCGACGACGCCGTTGTGCGCGCGAAGGAGATCCGGCCCGACATCGTGCTCGCCGACGTGGTGATGCCGGGCAAGAGCGGCTACGACGTGTGCGCCGCGCTGAAGAGCGATCCCGCGCTCGCCCACATCCCGGTGCTGCTGCTCACCGGCACGTTCGAGACCTTCGACGAGGATCGCGCTGCGCGCGTCGGCGCCGACGGTCACATCACCAAGCCCTTCGAGGCGCAGGCGCTGGTCGAGCTCGTGAGCGCGCGGCTCGCGAAGGCCGCGCCTTCGCGCACGGCGCCGCCCGTCGTGGCCGCGGCGGCCGCCTCCGATCCCGAGCCGTTCGACTTCCTCGAGCCCGATGCGGGAACGGCGAGCCGCCCGCAGGCCGGCACCGCGCGCCCCGTGCCGGGCGACTCCGAGGACGCCTTCGCCTTCGACGCGGAGCCGCTCGAGCCGATCGACCTCGAGACGGAGGACGACGCAGAGATCGACCTCGGCAACGAAGCCACCGCAGCGCGCACGACGCTGCTGCTGGACGACGACCCGGCCTTCGCGCGCGCCGCCACGGCGCCGCCTGTCCGCGCGAACACCACGCCGCCGGTGCGTGCCGCCGTTGCCGCGCCGCCGGTGCACGCCGCCGCTGCCGCACCCCGGTGCGGCCCGGCACAGCGCCGCCGTGCGGCCCGGCACAGCGCCGCCGGTGCGTGCCGGCACGGCCCCGCCCGTCAGCGCGCCGCGCAGCCCGGCTCCGGCCCCGACGCCGCTGCCCACCGCCGCAGACTTCGACGACGCCGACGAGCTCACCCGGCTGGTCCTGCCCGCCGCCGGCACGCCTGCCGCCGCCACCGCGGCCCCGCTGGAAGAGGATCCGCTCTCGGACATCCAGGAGTTCGCGGCCGATCCGTTCGAGCCCACCGGCGAGTCCCGGCAGTGGGACGTCGCTTCGGACGAGCTCGGCGATCCCTTTGCGACCGACGTGCTCGGCGAGCGCGCAACCGCGCCCGCCACGCCGGAGCACGACGACGTCACCCCGCCCGCGTTCTCTGGGCCGCTGTTCGACGACGACGCGGCGGCGGAGTTCGAGCTCACCGAGGTGGCGCCGCCGCGCACGCCCGCTCCCGCGCCGTCACCGGCCGCCGCGCCGATGGCCGCCGCGCCGCCCGAGCTGTCGGGGGCGCTGCGCGACCAGGTGCACGGCACGCTCGAGAAGATCGCCTGGGAGGCGCTCGGCGACGTGTCGGAGCGGATCGTGAAGGAAGCCGTGGCGCGCATCGAGCAGGTCGCCTGGGACGTGATCCCGCGCCTCGCGGAGACCTTGATCCGCGAGGAGATCCGCAAGCTGAAGGGCGAGGAGTAGTCTCCGCCGTCGCCTCCGGGCCAGTCCGCAAGCGCCGCTTCCTGCGGCGCGCGCAGCGAGCTGAAGCCTGTGAGCCGCGCCGCAAGCCCGGTTCCTCCGGGCGCGCAGCGAGCCGAAGCCTTGAGCCAGCGCCGCAAGCCCGGTTCCTCCGGGCGCGCAGCGAGCCGAAGCCTTGAGCCGCGCCGCAAGCCCGGTTCCTCCGGGCGCGCAGCGAGCCGAAGCCTTGAGCCGCGCCGCAAGCCCGGTTCCTCCGGGCGCGCAGCGAGCCGAAGCCTTGAGCCGCGCCGCAAGCCCGGTTCCTCCGGGCGCGCAGCGAGCGGAGCGAGCGTAGGAACAAGTAGGAACCAGTTAGACTGGCCGGGTGACTCTGCCCGCCCTGCCCGCGCCTGCGACCTGGCTGCCGCTCGTCGAGCGCGCGCTGGCCGAGGATCTCGGCAACGGCGACGCCACGAGCAAC
Organism: uncultured delta proteobacterium; assembly: GCA_963716895.1. Lineage (GTDB taxonomy): Bacteria > Myxococcota_A > UBA9160 > UBA9160 > UBA6930 > JBFIYM01. Next base: position 135,508 of record CAVQUJ010000003.1, on the reverse strand, counting down.
GCGGTGCTCGCGGCGGACGCGACGTGCGAAGCGGTGGTCGAGGCTCGGGCGCGGCTCGTGGTCTGTGGCCTGCCCGTGGCGCAGGCCGTGTTCGACGCGGTGGACCCGGCGCTGCGCGTCGAGACGCTGCGGCCCGAGGGCGCGTTCGCGGAGGCGGGCAGCGCGCTGCTCGGGGTCGCGGGCAGCGCGCGCAGCGTGCTCGCCGCCGAGCGCACCGTGCTGAACTTCCTCGGCCGGCTCTGCGGCGTCGCCACGCACACGCGCGCGTACGTGGCGGCCGTGGCGGGCACCGGCGCCGAGATCCTCGACACCCGGAAGACGCTGCCGGGCTGGCGCGTCCTCGACAAGTACGCGGTGGCGGTCGGCGGCGGGACGAACCACCGCTTCGGCCTCTACGACGCCCTGCTGATCAAGGACAACCACGTGGCGGCCGCAGGCGGCGTAGGCGCTGCCGTGAAGGCGGCGCGAGCGGGCGCCCCGCCCCATCTGCTGCTGCAGGTCGAGGTCGAATCCGAGGAGCAGGCCGCGGAGGCGATCGAGGCGGGCGCGCGCTGGCTGCTGCTCGACAACCGCACCCCGGCCGAGCTGCGCCGCCTGGCCGAGCGATTCGGGAAGGAAGCGGTGCTCGAGGCGAGCGGCGGCATCACGCTGGCGAACGTGCGCGAGATCGCGGAGACCGGGGTGCAGCGCATTTCGATCGGCGCGCTCACGCACTCCGCGCCGAACGCCGACGTGGCGCTCGAGCTGCGCGCCCGGGGGCGCGGGTGAGCCCACTCACGGCCGCGGCGATCGGCGCCGGCCTCGATACGCGCTGGCTGGCCCGAGAGCTGGTCTGCCTGCGGAGCACCGACTCGACCATGCGCGTCGTCGCGGAGCAGGCGCTCCGCGGCGCCCCGCACGGCGCCACCGTGGTCGCAGAGGAGCAGACTGCGGGCCGCGGGCGGCTCGGCCGGAGCTTCTACTCGCCGCCCGGCACGAACCTCTACACCTCGATCCTGCTGCGCCCGACGCCGGCCGGCATGCTGGCGCCCACGCTCGTGCTCGCGAGCGGAGTCGCCGTGGCCGAGTGCGTGTCAGCCTGGCTCGGTGACGCCTCGCGCGTCGAGCTGAAGTGGCCGAACGACGTACGCATCGATCGTCGCAAGACCTCGGGAATCCTGGTCGAGCTCACCAGCAGCGCGGGCGCTCCGAGCTTCGCGGTGCTCGGCATCGGCATCAACCTGAACGTGGACCCGGCCACCTTTCCCGACGAGTTCCGGCGTCGCGCCACGAGCCTCTCGGCCGCGAGCGGAGGGCCGGTGGATCGCGTGGCGTTCGCGCAGCGCCTTTACGGTAGTCTCGAACGCGTGCTGGATCTGCATGCGAGCGCCGGCTTCCCCGCCCTGCGGCCCCGCTTCGACGCGCTGTTCCGCATGCGCGGAGAGCGCGTGCGCGTGCTCGAGCCGGGCGGAGCCGCGTGCGAGGGCACGGTGGTGGGCGTGGACGCGGACGGCGCGCTGCGCCTCGCGCACGACGGCGCGGAGCGGCGCGTGGTGGCCGGCGAGGTGACGCTGCTGCCCGAGGAGGCCGCGTGACCGAGCCGGCCCTGCTCGCCGTCGACATCGGCAACACGAACGTCACCCTCGGCGTCTTCACCTACGCGGACGGCCGCGCCGAGCTCGCGCACCACTGGCGCCTCGCCACGCACCGCGAGCAGACCTCCGACGAGGTGCTCGTGGCCCTCAAGGGCCTGTGCGACCTCGCCGAGTTCCCGATCGCGCGCCTCAGCGACGCGATCGTGTCGAGCGTGGTGCCGCCGCTGCTGCCGATCTGGGAGCGCGTCTGCGCGAAGCTGCTCGGCCGGCCGCCGCTCGTGGTGGGCACCGGGATCAAGACCGGCATGCCCGTGCGCTACGAGAACCCGCGCGAGGTCGGCGCCGACCGCATCGTGAACGCGGTGGCGGCCCTCGAGCTGCTCGGCGGCCCGGTGATCGCGGTGGACTTCGGCACCGCCACCACCTTCGACTGCGTGTCGGCGAAGGGCGAGTACCTCGGCGGCGCGATCTTCCCGGGCATCCTGGTCGCGATGGAGGCGCTCTTCTCGCGAGCCTCGATGCTGCACCGCATCGAGATCGCGCGCCCGCGCTCGGTGATCGGCCGCACCACCACGCAGTCGCTCCAGTCGGGTCTGCTGTTCGGCTACGCGGGCATGGTGGACGCCATGGTCGAGCGCATCCGCGCCGAGCTCGGCGCCGAGGCGCGCGTGATCGCGACCGGCGGCCTCGCCCAGCGCGTGGCCGCCGAGACGAAGTCGATCGAGCGCGTGGAGCCGTTCCTCACGCTCGAAGGCCTGCGCATGCTGTTCGAGAAGAACCGCGGCCATGCGGAGGCGCCCGCCAAGGAGTAAGCGGCGCGTCTCGCGCGCCCCTACGAGGGAGAGAGGCCGTCATGCAGAACGTCGAGGTCGCGCGCACCCGGAGCTTCGCCCTGATCGGCCACTCGGCCGACGGGAAGACGTCGCTCGGCGAGGCGTTGCTCTACGCCGCCGGCGCGGTGCCCGCCGCTCGGCTCGGTGGACGCGAAGACCTCGCACCTCGACCACACCCCCGAGGAGAAGGAGCGTCACCACACGCTGGCCTGCGCCGTATTCGGCTTCGACTGGAACGGCCATCACGTGACGCTGGTGGACACGCCCGGCGATCCCGAACTTCCAGGGCGAGGGAGCGATCGCGCTCGCGGCCCTCGACGGCGCGCTGCTGGTGGTCTCGGCGGTGGACGGCGTGAAGGTCGGTACGGAGAGCATGTGGCGCGCCGCCGAGCGCGCCGGCGTGCCGGTGATCGCCTTCGTGAACGGGCTCGACCGCGACCGCGCGAGCTTCGAGGCGCGCCGTCGAATCGCTGCGCACGCTCGACGCGAACCCCGTGATCGTGGCGCTGCCGATCGGCCTCGGGCCCGCGCTGAAGGGCGTGATCGATCTCGTGAGCCGGCGCGCCTTCGTGGACGGCCGCGAGGTGGACATCCCCGCCGAGGTCCGCGCAGCCGCCGACGACGCGCGCGCGCACCTCGTCGAGGCGGTGGCGGAGTGCGACGACACGCTGCTCGAGAAGTACCTCGAAGCCGGCGAGCTCGACGACGAGGAGGTGGCGCGCGGCCTCGTCGCGGCCACGCACGCGCGCAAGCTCGTGCCGGTGCTCTCCGGCGCAGCGGTCTCCCAGGTCGGCGCCCTGCTCGCGCTGCGCAGCGTGATCTCCCTGTTCCCCGCCGCCGCAGGGGAGCCCGAGCGAGCCGTTCGCCGCGCGCGTCTTCAAGACGGTGGCCGATCGCTACGCCGGCACGCTCTCGGTGATCCGCATCGTGTCCGGCACGCTGCATCCCGACGGCACGCTCTCCAACGCGACGCGCGGCAGCAAGGAGCGCGTCGGCAAGCTGCTGCTGATGCGCGGCGCGGAGCACGTGGACGTGCCGGAGGCCGGACCCGGCGACGTCATCGCGCTCGCGAAGCTCAAGGACTGCCACACCGGCGACGCGCTCACGCAGGAGAAGAACGGGCGTCACGCTCTCGCCCATCCCGATTCCGAGCGGCGTGCTCTCGTACGCCGTCTCCGCGAAGTCGCGCAACGACGAGGACAAGCTCTTCACCGCGCTCGGCCGCCTCGTGCACGAAGACCCGACGCTCCAGCTCTCGCGCGACCCGAGCACCGGCGAGTTCCTGCTCACCGGCATGGGCGAGCTCCACATCCGGATCGCGGCGCAGCGTCTGCGCCGGCTCTACGAGGTGGAGGTCGAGCTGAAGACGCCGAAGGTGCCCTACCGCGAGACGATCACGCGCCGGGCCGAGAACGTGGAGGGCAAGCTCAAGAAGCAGACCGGGGGCAAGGGCATGTACGGGGTCTGCTACCTGAGCGTGGAGCCGCTCCCCCGCGGGGCAGGGATCCAGTTCGAGGACGAGATCGTGGGCGGCGCGATCCCGCGGAACCTGATCCCGGCCGTCGAGAAGGGCGTCCTCGAGTCGGCCGTGGCGGGCCCGCTGGCCGGCTTCCCGGTGGTGGACGTCCGGGTGCGCTGCATCGACGGCAAGTACCACCCGGTGGACTCGAACGAGATGGCCTTCAAGCTCGCCGGCTCCTTCGGCTTCAAGGCGGCCATCGAGCAGGCCAAGCCGACCCTCCTCGAGCCGATCATGAAGGCCGAGATCACGGTCCCGGACGAGAGCCTCGGCGACGTGATGGGCGACATCTCGTCCCGGCGCGGCCGGGTGCAGGGCACGGAATCCCGCGGTCACGCGCAGGTCGTCAAGGCCGAAGTGCCGATGGCCGAAATGCTCGAATACGCGAACGCCCTCACCTCCCTCACCGGGGGCAAGGGGGCGTTCCACATGGAGTTCGCGCACTACGACGAGGTGCCCGCGTACGCGCGGGACAAGATCATCGCGGAGGCAAAGGCCGCGGCCGCCCGGGAGGGGTGAGGCCGCCGGGGGCGTCCGAGGACGCGCCGGCGCCGACTCACGAGGGCCGCGGAGGAGAGGCGGCCCTTGAGCGAGTCCCAGACCATCCGTCTCGAGCTGTCGGCTCAGGCGGAGAAGTACGTTCGCGCCGACGCGCCGGTCGAGGTGCGCCGCCTCGCCGCGTCGGGCGCGCTCCCGCTCCAGCCGGTGGAGCTCGCGACCGTGCTGTTCGCGCTGCTGCACGACGCGGACCACGAGGTGAAGACGCGCGCGCAGGCGAGCCTCGAGAAGCTGCCCGACCCGGTCGCCACCACGGTGCTGTCGGGGAACGCGCACCCGGCGCTGCTCGCCTGGCTCGCGCAGGCGTGGCGCGACCGCGCCGACCGCATGGAGCTGCTCGCGCTCAACGCCGCCACCGACGACCGCACCTACGCCTTCCTCGCGAGCCTGCCCCACCGCCGCGTGATCGAGATCGTGGCGAACAACCAGACGCGCCTGCTGCGCCACTCCGAGATCGTCGAGGCGCTCGGCGACAACCCGCTCACGGGCCGCTCGACCATCGATCGCATCCTCGCGTTCCTCGGGCTCGAGCGCCCGGCCGCGGAGGTCTCGGACGACACGCAGCCGCCGAAGACCGGCGACCCGGATCCGCTCTCCGACGAGCGCGCCCTCGCCGCCCTGCGCGAGCTGCTCGGCGACGACGCGAGCGCCTTCGCGCCCGACCTCATCCGGGACATGGACGAGAACGAGATCCTCGACGCCGAGAAGCAGGGCAACCTGTTCGCGCTCGTGCAGAAGATGAACGTGATGCAGAAGATCAAGCTCGCGCGCATGGGCAACAAGGAGGCGCGCGGCCTGCTGATCCGCGATCGGAACAAGATCGTGTCCTCCGCCGCGGTGCGCAGCCCCAAGATCACCAATCAGGAGGTCGAGGGCTTCGCCAAGGCGCGCAACGTCTCGGACGAAGTGCTCCGCATCATCGCCAACAACCGCGACTGGACCCGCAGCTACGGGGTCAAGGTTGCGCTAGCCACCAACCCGAAGTGCCCCGTACCGACGGCGATGAAGTTCGTGAACTATCTCCAGGAACGGGACCTTCGCGCGATCATGAAGAGCAAGGATGTTTCGTCGCCGGTCTCCACCCACGCCCGCCGCCTGCTGGAGAAGAAGGGAAAGCACTGATGGACGAGTCCCGCGCGATCACCGAGGTGAACGCCCGCATCGTGTACTGGGGCGTCGCGGGCGCCGGCAAGCGCACCAACCTGCGCGTGATCCACGCCAAGCTCCGCCCGGACCACCGGGGCGACCTCCGGGAGCTGCCGACCCGTCTCGATCCGACGGTGACGTACTGCATGCTGCCGATCGAGCTCGGCGAGGTGAGCGGCGTCCGCACGCGGATCCAGGTGCTCACCGCTCCCTCGGGCCCCGAGCAGGCGCCCACGCGCAAGCAGCTGCTCGATCGCGTGGACGGCGTGGTGTTCGTGGCGGATGCGCGCCGCGAGCGTCTCTCGGAGAACCTCGCGAGCTTCGAGGAGCTGCGCGCGGCGCTCGCCGCCTACGGGCGCTCGCCCGAGCGCGTGCCGCTCGTGATCCAGTACAACAAGCGCGACCTGTCCGATCCGTACGCGCTCGAAGAGCTGCACCGCAAGCTCGCGCTGCGCGGCGTCGCGGCGTTCGAGGCCGTGGCGCGCGACGGCGGCGCGGTGCTGCAGACGCTCACGACGATCAGCAAGCGCGTCATCCGCCACCGGCGCGAGGAGACCGAGCGCGAGGCGGCAGCGGCCGCCGCGCCGGCCCGGCCGAGCCCGCCGCCCGGCACCTCGCAGTTCGTGGTCCGCATGGCGGAGCCCGAGCCCGCCGTCGAAGCTCGCGCAGGCCTCGCGCCGGAGCTGCTCGCGAGCGCGCCCGACGAAGGCGTGGCGGCAACCGCCGCTGCGGCCGAGGCGCTCTTCGAGCCTTCCTTCCGCGAGGCCACGCAGCTCGCGGGCGCGACGGCCGACGTCCCCGCGGCTCCGGACCGGCTGCTCCGCGTGGAGAGCCTCGGCGTCCCGAGCCTCGCGGGGCCGACGAGCGTGCGCGTGCCCGTGCGCGTGCGCGACGCCGCCGGCCGCACCCGCGAGATCGCACTCCGCATCCAGATCGAAGCGATCGAGGACAAGGACGCGTGAGGAAGGGCCTCGTCATCTATGGCGCCACGGAGGAGGCGCTGAGCCTCGTGCCGGCGCTCGAGCAGAACGCCGAGATCGAGCTGGTCGGCGTGTACGCCGCGGATCTCGACGCGGCGCGGCGGCTGGCGCGGCGGCTTCGCGTCTCGATTCCGATCGACAACGACCCGGCGCTGTTCGAGCGCCCGCTGCACGGCGTGATCGACGCGGGCGTCGCACCGGCCTTCGCCGACGCCTTCCCGGCCGCCGCGGCGCGCGATCTGCAGGTGGTCTCGCCGCTCACCGCGCGGCTGCTGTGGGGGATCGGCGCGTCGAGCCCCGATCGCAAGGCGGAGCTGCTCCAGGCGCTCCACGAGATCGTCGAGTCCGTGAATCTCACGATCGACACCGACGAGCTCTTCTCCCGCATGCTCGAGATCGCGATGGGCGTGACGGGCGCCGACGGCGGCTCGCTGATGCTGCTCGACCCGGAGCGCGGCGAGCTCTCGATCCGCGTGGCCGCCGGCGTCGAGCCCGAGCTCTGGCCGAAGATCCGCGTGAAGCTCGGGGAGGGCGTGGCGGGCCGCGCCGCCGCGGAGGCTCGGCCGATCCGCGTGCGCGGGCGCGCCGACGGCGAGGTGTTCCGCCTCTCGCGGCAGCGCCTCGACGTCGAGTCGGCGCTGTGCGTGCCGCTCGTGCACGAGGGGCGTGTGCTGGGCGTGCTCAACCTGCACCACCGCACGCGCACCGACCTCTTCGCCGACGCCGACCTCGAGTTCGCCGAGCAGCTGGGCCGCCTCGACGCCGCGATCGTCGCGCGCGCGGAAGAGCACGAGGCGCTGGCCCGCCAGGCATCGCGCTACGCGGCCGTGCGGGCCGTGCGCGACAGCCTCGCCGGTGAAGGCCCGCTCGAGACGCGCCTCGAGGCGCTCTGCAACCGCGTGGCCGCCCTGCTCGGGAACGGCATCGCCACGGTCTACCTCTACGGCGAGAGCGAGCGCGAGCTGCGCCTCGCGGCCACCTCGCTCGCCGGTGGTGGCCTCGGCGGCGAGTACCGCATCGGCCTCGGGCAGGGCCTCGACGGGCGCGCCGCCGAGCAGCGCGAGCCGCTGTTCCTGGAGAGCCGGCCCGGCCAGATCGATCTCGCCTCGCTGCCGCTGGTCTCGGGCACGACGCTGGTGGGCGTGCTCTCCGTGCAGGCGGGCCCCGCGGTGCCGGAGGGCCAGGCCCGCGCGCTCCGCGAGCGGCTGCTGGAGATCGCGGCCGCCGCCGCCGACACCATCGCGCAGGCGCGGCGCGAGGCGCGGATGTCCGCGCGCGCCACCAAGATCGGCGCCATCAACGAGACGGGCATCCGCCTCGTGTCGTGCCGCGATCCCGCCGAGGTGACGCGCCTCGCGACCTCCTCCGCGGTCTTCATCCTCGAGGCGGATCACGCGATCCTGCGCCTCCAGGATCCGGACACCCGCCGCTTCGCGATCCGCTCCTACTACGGGAGCGCCGACGGGCGCACGCAGGAGCTGCTGTTCCGGCTCGACAAGCAGGTGGCGCTCGACACGCTGCGCAGCCAGCGCGCGCGCGTGCTGCCGGACCTCGCCCGCGACGCCAACGCGGCGCCGCTGGCCGGCGGCTTCCGTTCCGCGCTCGCTGCGCCGCTGCGGCGCGACGGACGCGTGATCGGCACGCTCGCGCTCTACGACAAGATCGCGCCCGACCGCTTCTTCGCCGGCGCCTTCGGCGACGACGACCTCCACGTGTTCGGCCGCCTCGTCTCCTACGTCGAGCGCGGCATCGAGAACGCGATGTTCCACGCCAGCTCGCAGCGAAACCAGAGCTTCGACGAAGAGACGGGCCTGCCGAACGCCGAGTACCTGAACCGGCGGGTGAGCCAGGAGCTGGCGCGCGCGGGTGGGAAGGCCGGCTCGGTGGCACTCGTCACCTGCAAGCTCGACAACCTGCCCGAGCTCCGGCAGGGCGACCAACGGCGGGCGGACCTGCTCGTGGCGCGCGCCGCCGACGCCCTCCGCACCCATCTGCGCGAGTTCGACGTGCTCGCGCGCACCGGCGAGGACGAGTTCGCCGCGCTGCTGCCCGATCCCGGACCGTCGCCCGAGGAGCGCGTGACGGCGCTCGCCCGCGCCGTGGCCGAGGAGATCGCCAAGGACGAGGCGCTCGCCGGCGGCCCCCGCGCGAACCTCGCGTTCGGCTACGCGGTCCACCCGGCCGAGGGCAGCGACCGCGACGCCCTGCTCTCGCGCGCCCGCAAGCCGCGCATCCGGATGGTCTGACGCAGCGCGATACGCGCCGCTCGAGCTGTCGTGGCTCCGTTCGCCTGCGGCTCACTGCGCGCAGCCCTGCGCGCTGCTTGCGACTACGCGCGGCTTGCGAGCACCTTCTCGATCGGCTTCCAGGGCAGCCCGAGCGACTCGCCGACGCCCTCGCACACGACCTCGCCGCGCCAGACGTTCGCGCCGAGGCGCAGCGCCTCGTCGCTGGCGCAGCGCTTCGGCGGCGCCGAGCTCGGCGATCTTCTCCACGAAGGGGAGCGTGGTGTTCGTGAGCGCGAAGGTCGAGGTGCGCGGCACGGCGCCCGGCATGTTCGGCACGCCGTAGTGGATCACGCCGTGCAGCTCGTAGGTCGGGTCCGTGTGGCTGGTCGGGCGGATCGTCTCGATGCAGCCGCCCTGGTCCACCGCCACGTCCACCAGCACCGAGCCCGGGCGTCATGCGCTGCACCATCTTCTCGGTCACGAGGATGCGGCGCGCGCCGGCCGTGCACGTAGACCGCGCCGATCACGAGGTCGCTCTCGAGCACCGAGCGCTCGATGTTGGCGCGGTTCGAGAAGAGCGTGTTGAGCTCGCCGGCGAAGATGTCGTAGAGGTAGGTGAGGCGCTTCAGATCGACGTCGAGCACGTCCACCTCGGCGCCGAGCGCGTGCGCCACGCGCACCGCGTTGATGCCGACGATGCCGGCGCCGATCACCGTCACGCGCCCGCGCGGCACGCCGGGCACGCCGCCGACGAGCAGCCCCTTCCCGCCGTGGTCCTTCTGGAGCAGCGTGACGCCGATCTGCGTGGCGAGGCGCCCCGCCACCTCGCTCATCGGCGCCAGCACCGGGAACGTGCCGTCCGGGAGCTGGATCGTCTCGTAGGCGATGCCGATCACGCCGGCGTCGAGCAGCGCGCGCGCGAGCTCGGGCGCCGCGGCGAGGTGCAGGTACGTGAAGAGCGTCTGGCCGGCGTGCAGCCGGCGCGATCTCGCTGGGGTTCGGCTCCTTCACCTTCACGACGAGATCGGGCGCAGACCACGCCTCCTCGCGCCGGGACGAGCTCGGCGCCCGCGGCCGCGTAGGCCTCGTCCGGGAAGCCGCTGCCGACGCCCGCGCCGCTGCTCGACCAGCACCGCGTGCCCGTCCTCGACGAGCGCGCGCACGCCGTCGGGCGTCATGCCCGACGCGGTGCTCCTGGTCCTTCGTCTCCCTCGGGACGCCGATCTTCATGCGCTCATCCTCGCCGGTAGGCCTCGATCAGGATGTCGGCGATCTCGGGCCGCATGATGCGCGGGTCGGGCCGCTCGCCCGCGCGCAGCTGCTCGCGCACCTTGGTGCCGCTGATCGCGAAGGGCTTCTCGTCCGGGTGGCGCTCGGTCGAGGTCGACGCGCCCGAGCGACTCGTAGAACGCCGCGAAGCCGATCTTGCACGGCTTGATGTGCAGCTCGCCCGGCAGCGCATCGAAGATCTCCTGCGCGTCGAAGTCGCCCCAGATCGGCTTGCCGTCCTCGAAGGGAGCGTCGGCGTGCTTGCGCCCGATCACGAGGTCGCTGAAGCCGTAGTTCTGCCGGTAGATGGCGTGCATCACCGCCTCGCTGGGCCCGCCGTAGAACATCTTGATGTCGAGCCCGATCAGCTCGAAGACCTCGGTCAGGTCGTAGCCCACCCGCTTCCAGATCGCCTCGTCCTTGTCGCCCTGCCCGAGCAGCTCGCGGTCGTGCAGCTCGCGGTAGCAGCGCATGCGCATCGCGGCGGGGACGTCGTCGCCCTTGAGCTCGCCCACCAGCGGGTTCAGCACGACGCCGGTGAAGAAGCCCTCGCCGCGTGAGCCGCTCCGCCCCGGCCACGAGCGCGTACTCGTGCGCGCGGTGCAGCGGGTTGCGGGTCTGGAAGGCGAGCGCGCGCTGCCACTTGCGGTCGCGGATCAGCGCGCGCGTCATGCGCGGCGAGAGCAGGTACTCGCCGTACTCGGGGTGCAGCTTCGGCGGCAGCACGCGCAGCTTGCCGCCGAGCAGGCGCATGCGCGGATCGGACTCGACCATGCGGCCGCCCGGGTGGTCGAGGCGGTCGTGCCGTAGACGCGCTCGACGTAGCGCGCCTTGTCCCAGGCGAACGATCTCGACGTCGTCGACGATGCCGACGAGTCCGCCTTCCTCGTCGCGCACCGCGACCGAGCCGCCCGCGCGCGAGCGCTCGCTCCTCGGCGTCGCTGATCGGCAGCGCGAGCGGGATGTCCACGCGTAGCGCTTGCCGCGCGACACGATCACGCGCTCGTCGAGCACGCGGTTCCACGCCTCGGCGCCCATCGGCCCCTCGAGCGGCGAGAGCGCGCCGTCGCCGATGCGATGGAGCATCGCCTGGTCCGCGCGCGCCACCCGCACCGAGGGCAGGCCGGCCGCCTCCGCGACGAGATCCTTCCGCTTCGAGAGCGGCACCGTGCGATCCACCAGCTCGTCGAGGCCCCCGTGCACCGGAACCAGATCGCGCGTCATCTCCACTCCTTCTGCGGTTCGTCCAGGTTGCTCACCAGACCGGCAGCAGGCCGCTGCCGGAGAACTCGAGCTGCCGATCGCGCGCACCGTCGATCGAGCGCACGAACAGGATGCTGGTCGGCGTCTGCAGCGTCTTCCGGGCGGAGAACACGACGTAGCGCCCGTCGGGCGAGACCGAGGGGTCGGTCTCCAGGTAGCCGCTCGCGCCGAGGCTGCGCTTGCCGGAGCCGTCGAAACGCATGCGTCGCAGCTGCCAGCCCGTGGCGGTTTGCGCGCTGAAAACGATCCACTCGCCGTCGGGCGAGAAGTCCGCCGAGCGCCCGCGCCCGTAGCTGCCGCCGGCGTCGCTCGCCGGATCGAGCCAGCGCAGCGTGGTCCCCTCGCTCGGCTCGAGGCGCGTGAACACGACGCGCGAGCCGTCGGGAGCGCAGGCGGGCTGCGTGTCCCGAGGCCCCTCGGTGAGCTCCCGCGGCGCCTCGCCGGGCCGGCGCAGCCAGAGGCGCGTGCCCGCCCGCGGCCCCGTCGGCTCCCACTGCATCCACACGAGCGCGCCCGCCGGCAGATAGCAGCCGTCGACCTCGGAGGCCGAGCCGCTCGTGAGCTGTCGCACGTCGCCCGTCGTCGAGACCCACTCGAACAGATGCACGAGCGTACGCTGCGTGAGACTGAACAGGAGCCGCGTGTGATCGGCGGACCAGTCGACCGGGCGCGCGCCGCGCGCCATCGCGTCGGGCAGCTCGAGCTTCGTCCCCGGCGCCACGTACAGGCCCACCCGCCCCTGCTGATCGCGCCAGAGATCCTCGTCGGTGCGCCGCCCGGCGAGCTTCGCCAGCTTGTTGAGCTTGACGTCGATCTGGTCCTGCTCCGGGTCGGGGTTCTGCGCGTCCCGCTGAGCCTCGGCCTCCTCGACGATCCGCTCGCTCTCCTCGACGCTGCGGTACACGAAGGCGATCGGCTCGGCGGGCATCGCCTCGAAGTCGAGGCTCGGGCTCAGGCAGCCGAGCCACAGCAGGCTCGCGAGCGCGGCGCGGCGTCTCACGGAGGGCCCCCGAGCAGGACGCGGCCCTCGAAGCCCGGCGGCTCGTCGATGCGGCGGAACACCGCCGACTCGCCGACGAGGCCCTCTAGCACCGAGATCACCACGTGGTGCGCGAGCGGGAACGGGAAGCCGGGCTGGCGCGCAAACTCCTGGTCGAGCTCCGAGAAGTAGGGCCCGGCGTCGGCGTGCGAGTGGTACACGCCCGTCACCAGCCATTGCTTCTCCTCGGCCTCCTCCGCCACGCGCAGCACGTCCGCTTCGTTCATGTGGAAGGCGGTCTGGCCGTTCCGGGGATGCGCCCGCGGGTCGCGCCGATGCATCAGAGTCATCTCGTTCCGACAGCGGTACGCCTCCTCGAAGCTGCCCACGCCGCGCCCGGTCAGCAGCCCGCAGCACTCTTCGGGATGGGTCTCGCGCGCGTGCTCGCACAGCGCGTTCAGCAGCCGCGCCGGCATGAGCACGGGCGGCAGCGTCCGATTCACGTCGATGCGTCCGCTCACGAGTCGGGAGGCCTCGTCAAAGCGGCGCAGTCTAGCTTCCTACGCTCGCTCCGCTCGCTGCGCGCGCTGCGGACGCGGCGCTTGCTGGCCGACCTGGACGCCGCCCGCACTATCGCCGCGCCAGTCGGCAAGCAGCGCGTCTGCGCTGCGCGCAGCGAGCGGAGCGAGCGTAGGAACAAGCTGCAGCTAGACGCGGCGTACAGCCGCGTCAGCGGCGCGGCGGCAGACCTCTTCGAGCGAGACCTCGGCGAGCGTCGCCTCGATGCGCTCGCACAGCTCGGGCCACAGGAAGTTCGGCCGGTGCGCCGGGCGGCGGTCGCGCGGCGGCGGACCGCACGCGAGCCCCTCCGCGAGCGGGCCCTCCACGGCCTCGACGATGTGGCGCAGGGTGATGGCGCCGGCCGGCTTCGCGAGCACGTAGCCCCCTCCCGGCCCCCGCTTGCCGCGCACGAGGTCGGCACGGCGCAGGCGCTGGAAGATCTGCTCGAGGTAGCGCGCCGGGATGCGCTGCCGCTCTCCGATCACGCGCACCTGCACCGGGAGGGACTCGCCGTTGTAGGCGAGGTCGAACATGCCGCAGATCGCGTACTGGGCCTGCTGGGAGAAGCGCATCGGGGGGCGGCCCAACATGCAGGACGCGAGCGACCGGAGTCAAGCGCGGCTTTCGGTGTCGCGCGCATCGGGTAGGATCCGCGGACCCCGTTCGCGCGCCCGGCTCCTCCTCGCCCGGCGTGGAGGATGCCCCTGGCGCCGCGAACCGGGCCTGCGCTCGAAGCTTGGCTGTCGGCGCTCGCCGAAGATACCGAGCTCTCGCGCGCCGTGCGCCATCACGCGCTCCTGCCCGCCAGCGAGCCGGTCTTCGCTCCCGAGCTTCCCGTGAGCGCTGCGCTCGGCCCCGTGCTGCGCGCGCGCGGCATCGACGCGCTCTACCGCCACCAGGCGCGCGCGATCGAGGCGCTGCGCGCGGGCCGCGACGTCGTGCTCGCCACGCCCACCGCGAGCGGCAAGTCGCTCGTCTACTCACTGCCCGCGCTCGAGGCTTGCCTCGCCGATCCGGAGGCGCGCACGCTGCTGCTCTTCCCGCTGCGCGCGCTCGAGCAGGACCAGCGGAAGAAGCTCGAGGCCGACATCCGCGCACTGGCCCTGCCGCGCGGAGCCGTGCGCCCGCGCGTCGCCGTCTACGACGGCGACACCCGGGACAGCGAGCGGAGGAAGCTGCGCGCCGATCCGCCGAACCTGTTGATCACCACGCCCGACATGCTCCACCTCGGCCTGCTGCCCCACCACGAGAGCTGGCGGAGCTTCTTCCGGTCGCTCCGGCTCGTGGTGCTCGACGAGCTGCACACCTATCGCGGCGTCTTCGGCTCGCACGTGGCCCAGGTGATGCGGCGTCTCGACCGCGTCGCGCGCCACCACGGTGCGGCGCCGCGCTTCGTCTGCGCCTCGGCCACCATCGCGAACCCCGGCGAGCTCGCCGCGAACGTGACCGGCCGCGCCTTCGAGGTGGTGGAGTCGGACGGCGCCTCGCGCGCGCCGCGCCACGTGCTGCTGCTGAACCCGGGCGGCTCGCCGTACACCGCCGCCGCGCGGCTGTTCCGCATGGCGGTGCGCGGTGGTCTCCGCACCATCGCGTTCACCAAGGCGCGGCGCGTGACCGAGCTCCTGCACACGTGGGTGCAGTCCGCCGAGCCCGGCCTCGCGCGGCGCATCAGCTCCTACCGCGCGGGCTTCCTGCCCGGAGGAGCGCCGCGAGATCGAGCGCAAGCTGTTCGACGGCGAGCTGCTCGGCGTGATCTCGACCTCCGCGCTCGAGCTCGGCATCGACGTGGGCGGCCTCGACGTCTGCATCCTCGTCGGATACCCCGGCAGCCAGATCGCCACCTGGCAGCGCGGCCGGGCGCGTCGGCCGCAGCGGCGAGGCCGCGATCGCGCTGGTCGCGATGCCCGACGCGCTCGACCAGTACCTGGTCGCGCACCCGCGCGCCTTCTTCGAGCGCGGCTTCGAGCAGGCCGTGCTCGATCCCGAGCACGCCGAGCTTCTCGCGCGCGCACCTGCCCTGCGCCGCCGCCGAGGTGCCGCTGCGCGCGCGCGAGCCGTGGCTCGCGCGGCCGCGCCTCGCCGAGGCGCTCGCCGCCGGCGAGGAGAGCGGCGCGCTGCTCCGCAGCGAGTCGGGCGCGCGAGTGGTTCGCGGCCCGGCGCGCCCCGCACCGCGACGTGAGCCTGCGCTCGACGGGCGCGAGCTTCCAGATCTCTCGAGCGCGGCGCGCGGAGAGCCGCGGAGCATCGGAACCGATCGGAAGCGGTCACGTCTTCACCGAGTGCCACGAGGGCGCGATCTATCTGCACCACGCGCGCGCGTAGCGCGTCACGCGGTTCGACCTCGAGGAGCGCAAGGTCTTCGTCGAGCCCTCCGACGGCACCTACCTACACGCGCGCCCTCGCCGAGAAGGAGACGAGCATCCTGACGCGCGAGCGCGCGCGCCCAGCCGGGAACTTCCGGCTCTGTCAGGGCCGCGTGAAGGTCACGACGCGCGTCACCGGCTACGAGCGGCGCCGCGTGCGCGGCCAGGAGCTGCTCGGCACCGAGCCGCTCGAGCTGCCGCCCACCTCGTTCGAGACCACTTCGCTCTGGCTCGAGCTGCCCGACGAGATCCCGCAGGCGCTCCAGCACGCCGAGCGCCATGTGATGGGCGCGCTCCACGCCGTCGAGCACGCCGCGCTCTCGCTGTTCCCGCTGTTCGCGCTCTGCGACCGCTTCGACGTCGGCGGCATCACGTACCGTCGCCACCCGCAGCTCGGGCGCGCGGCGATCTTCCTGTACGACGGGCACGCAGGCGGGCGTCGGCCTCGCCGCCGGCCTGTTCGACCGCATCGAGGCGCTGCTCGAGGCCACGCGCGAGCGGATCCGCGACTGCGCGTGCGAGAACGGCTGCCCCGGCTGCGTGCACTCGCCGCAGTGCGGGAACGGCAACCGCCCGATCGACAAGGCCGGCGCCGCTCGACGCGCTCGACCTGCTGCTCGGCGACCGCAGCCTGGCGCTGCCGGCCGAGCTCGCGAGCGAGCCCGCACACGCCCGGCTCGAGGCGCCGCCGCGACCGCGCCCGCGGAGCCGGCGGCGCGCGTCGTGGTCTTCGACCTCGAGACGCAGCGCGGCGCCGAGGAGGTGGGCGGCTGGCACAACGCGCACCTCATGCGGCTCGCGCTCGCCGTCACCTGGGACAGCAGCGACCGGCGCTTCGAGACCTTCCGCGAGGCGCGACGTCGAAGCGCTGCTCGACAAGCTCGCGGCGGCGGATCTCGTGGTCGGCTTCAACGTGCTCGGCTTCGACTACCGCGTGCTGCGCGGCTACACCGACCGCGATCTCGCGACGCTCCCCACCTTCGACCTGCTCGACGCCGTGCACGCGCGGCTCGGCTTCCGCCTGACGCTCGGCCACCTCGGCGAGGAGACGCTCGGGGTCGCGAAGATCCGCCGACGGGCTCCAGTCGCTGCGCTGGTGGAGCGAGGGCCGCATCGCGGAGATCGAGCACTACTGCCGCGGCGACGTGGCGATCCTGCGCGACCTGTTCGAGCACGCGCGCGCGCACGGCCACCTGCTCTTCCGCACCAAGGGCGGCGAGCGCGTGCGGCTGCCGCTGCGGCTCTCGCTGCCCGAGCTGATCGAGCGCGCGAAACTTGTTCCTACGCTCGCTCCGCTCGCTGCGCGCCCGGGGGAACCGGGCTTGCGGCGCGGCTCACAGGATGCGCGGCTCGCTCCGCTCGCTGCGCGCCCGGGGGAACCGGGCTTGCGGCGCGGCTCACAGGATGCGCGGCTCGCTCCGGGCCGACAGCATCAGAGCCCGAGATCAGTGCAGCGGCGCGTGCGTGCGAAGGCGGCCGTCGAGCAGCTCGAAGTAGAGCAGCACCAGCACGTGGCGCACGGCCGGGCGCGAGGTCGGCCACGAACTGCCGCGCCTCGTCCAGGGACGGAAGCTGGACGACCTGCTCGATGGCGAGATGGACTTCGGCGACCCGCCCGGCGAGCTCGTGCCGGAGCCGTTCGGCATCCTGCTCGAAGGCGGTGTGGATGGTGTCGGCGTCGAACAGCAGATGGATGCCGCGCTCGCCGATCTCGAGGAGCCGCTCCGTGTCCAGCATGGCCCCCGTATCGGCTGATCCCGGCCGGGAATTGACCGGTCGCTACCGTCCCCGCCCGTGACGCTTCGCCTGGCCGGCATCTCCCGTGCATTCGGCGGCCGGACGCTCTTCGCGGGCGTCGAGCTCGAGGTGCGCGCGGGCGACCGCATCGCGCTGGTCGGCGCCAACGGCGTCGGAAAGACGACGCTGTTGCGCATCGCCGCCGGCGTCGAGCCGGCGGACGGCGGCGAGCGCGGGTGCTCGCGCGGCGAGCGCGTGGCGCTGCTGCGGCAGGAGATCGACCCGGCCCGCCCGGGCACGCGTCCAGGCCGAGGCCGCCACCGCCTTCGCGCACCTCGACGCGCTCGAGGCGGAGCTGCGCGAGCTCGAGGCCCAGATCGCGACGGCGCAGGGGCACGTCCCCGCGGCCCTCGCCGAGCGCTACGACGCGCTGCACGCGCGCCTCGCGAGCGAGGACGCCTTCTCGCGCGAGTCGCGCGTGGAGCGCGTGCTCGAGGGGCTCGGCTTCGACGCCGCGGCGCGCGCGCGCCCGCTCGCGAGCTTCTCGGGCGGCTGGCTGATGCGCGTCGAGCTGGCGAAGCTGCTGCTCCAGGACCCCGAGGTGCTGCTGCTCGACGAGCCCACCAACCACCTCGACCTGCCCTCGCTCGAGTGGTTCGACGAGACGCTCGCCGCGTTTCGCGGCGGCGTGGTGCTGGTCTCGCACGACCGCGCCTTCCTGCGCCGCCACGCGGCGCGCGTCGCCGAGCTCGCGGGCGGTCGCCTGACGCTCTTCCCGGGCGGCTGGGACTTCTACCTCGCCGAGCGCGAGCGCCGGCGCGAGCAGGCGGAGGCTGAGCGTCGCGCGCAGGATCGCAAGGTGGCCGAGACGGAGCGCTTCATCGAGCGCTTCCGCTACAAGGCGTCGAAGGCGCGCCAGGTGCAGAGCCGTGTCAAGGCGCTCGACAAGCTCGAACGCGTGGAGGCGCCGTCGTCCGGCGCACGCCGGATGCGCCTCGCGATCCCCGAGCCCTCGCGCGCCGGCGCGGTGCCGCTCGAGCTGGTCGGAGTGCACAAGGCCTACGGCGAGCAGGTGGTGTACCGCGGCGTGAGCGTCCAGATCCGGCGCGGCGAGAAGGTCGCGCTGGTCGGGCCCAACGGCGCCGGCAAGTCCACGCTGCTGCGCCTGCTCGCGGGCGTGCTCCCCTTCGAGTCGGGCGAGCGCAAGGTCGGCCACCAGGTGCAGGTGGCCTTCTACGCGCAGCACCAGCTCGACGCGCTCGAGCCGCGCTGCACCGTGCTCGAAGAGCTCGAGCGCGGCGCCGCGCTCGAGGATCAGCCGCGCCTGCGCGGCCACCTCGGCGCCTTCCTGTTCCCGGGCGACGACGTGCAGAAGAAGGTGTCCGTGCTGTCCGGCGGCGAGAAGGCGCGGCTCGCGCTCGCGAAGCTGCTGCTGCGCCCGTCGAACGTGCTGGTGCTCGACGAGCCCACGAACCATCTCGACGTGAGCGCGTGCGAGGTGCTCGAGAGCGCGCTCGCGAGCTACACGGGCACGCTCGTGGTGATCTCCCACGACCGCGCCTTCCTGAACGCCGTGGCGACGCGCGTGATCGAGGTGAAGGGCGGCGCGCTCCGCGAGTTCCCCGGCAACTACGACGACTACCTGCGCCGGATGACCGCCGAGGAAGCCCCGGTGAAGAGCGCTGACCGGTCGCGCAGCAAGCCCGGTTCCTCCGGGCGCGCAGCGAGCTTCGCTCGCGAAGACCAGCGGGCGGCCCGCCGCCGCTTCGCGGCGCTCGAGACCGAGATCGCCGAGCGCGAGAGCGCGCTCGAGGCCCTCACCTTCCGCCTGGCGGACCCGGCGCTCTGGAGCGACCCCGAGCAGGGGCGCCGTCTCTCCGCGGATCGCGACGTGCTGCGCGCGACGCTCGACGGGCTCTACCCGGAGTGGGAGCGCCTGGCCGGCCTCTTCGAGCCCCCGGCCTCCGGGTAGCCGGCGAGCGCGAGGCGGAAACGCCCGCGCGCCGGATCCACCCCGGCGAGGCGGACGCCGATCGGATCGCCGAGCCGGATGCGCTCGCGCCCGATCGTCACGACGGCGCGCCGCAGGTCGAGATGCGCCTGGCGCGGCAGCGCGCGGGCGGGCAGCAGCCCGTCGCCCATCACCGCGTCGAGCGTCACGAACAGACCCGGCGCGGCGATCGTGCTCACGCGGCCCTCGAACACCTGCCCGATCCGCGGCAGGAGCAGCGCGGCGCGCTTCCAGTCGAGCGCCTGGTACTCGGCCTGCGCGGAGGCGCGCTCACGCTGCGAGAGGTGCTCCGCGAGCTCGGCCAGCGGCGCGCGCGCGGGCCGCCTCCCTGCGAGCTGCGCCTTCACCGCGCGATGGACGACCAGGTCGGCGTAGCGGCGGATCGGCGAGGTGAAGTGCAGATACCGCTCGAATGCGAGCGCGAAGTGTCCGAGCGGAGCCTCCGCGTAGCGGGCCTGGCGCAGCGCCCGCACGAGGAGCCCGTGCACGACCCGGGCGTCCGTGCGCTCCCGCGAGGCTTCGACGAGCTGCGGCAGGTCGCTCGCGGCGGGCGGGCGCCGCATGCGCCCGGGCCAGAGCCCCAGCGACGCCAGCACCGGCTCGAGCTCCGCGAGCTCGGCGGGATCCGGCGGCTCGTGGATCCGATGCAGGGTCGGCCAGCCGGCGTCCACCAGCAGCTCGGCGATGGCGCGATTCGCGGTGAGCATCGCCTCCTCGATCGCGCGATGCGCCACGCTCCGCGCCGCGCGGCCGATCGCGGTCACGCGACCCTGCGCATCCAGCGCGGGCTCGGCCTCGGCGAGCTCGAGGTCGAGCGAGCCCTCCGCGACGCGGCGCGCCCGCAGGATCGCCGCGAGCTCGGCGAGCGCACGCAGCGAGTCGAGGCGCTCGGGCTCCGCCGGCGCCGCGCCCTCCATCACCGCGGCCGCCTCCTCGTAGGCGAGCTTCGCGCGCGAGCGGATGCGGGCGGTGGCGACGCGCAGGCGGCGCACCTCGCCGCCGGCGTCGATCGCCAGCTCGACCGCGAGGGCCAGCCGATCCTGCTCCGGCCGCAGCGAGCAGAGATCGCCCGAGAGCCGCTCCGGCAGCATCGGCACCACGCGCTCCGGCAGGTAGACGCTGTTGCCGCGCCGCTTCGCCTCGCGGTCGAGCGCCGAGCCGGGCGCCACGAAGTGCGAGACGTCCGCGATCGCGACCCAGAGCCCGAAGCCCCCCGCTCTCCGCTCTGCGAAGACCGCGTCGTCGTGATCGCGCGCGCGCAGCGGATCGATCGTCACGAAGGGCAGCGCCCGCAGGTCGAGCCGCGCGGCGTCGTCGACTCCGCCCTCGGTCGCCTCCAGCTCGTGCAGCACGGCGGGCGGAAACCCGCGCGGCAGCCCGTGCAGATCGCAGAGCCCGGCGAAGTCGAGCTCCGGGTCGCCCACACGCCCGAGCCGGCGGTCCACATGGACACGCCCGCGCCGCTCGAAGCGCACCGCCACGATGTCGCCCGCGTCGAAGCCGGCCTCGCGCGGTAGCGGTGCGCGAAACGAACCGTCGTCGGGATGAGGGCGCAGCTCGAGACCGCGCGTTCCCGCGCACACCACGGCGCGCGCGCTCGCGCGTCGCTGCGGGCGCACCCGGGGCTGGGCTCCGCGACGGGCTTTCTCGCGTCGCTTCTTCAGGCCCGCTCCGTTGACGCTCTCATGGGTGCAGCTTAGTCTCCCGCGCGCTCCGGCTCCCAGGCCCGGGTGGCGGAATTGGCAGACGCGCAAGACTCAGAATCTTGTGGCCGCAAGGCCGTGCTGGTTCGACTCCAGTCCCGGGCACCACGCAAGCGCCGCGGCAAGCGCCGCGCCTTGGCGGCGCGCGCAGCGAGCGGAGGAACGAGCCCGGCGGCGCGCGCAGTGAGCCCACGCGAGGCTTTGCCTCGCGTGAGGCGAACGAGGTCACGACAGCTCGCTTGACCGAGCGCACCCCAGCCTTAGGCTTCGGCGTTTCCAGCCGGCGCCCCGGGGACGGAGGAGAGCGTGAGCGAGCCGGAAAGCGTGTCGATCGTGGTGGTCGGGAACGAGCCCATGCGCGTTCCCGCGGAGCTCCCGGTCCTGCCGGTGCGCGACGCCGTGGTCTTCCCGGGCATGAACGTTCCGCTCTCGGTGGGGCGCGCGCGCTCCCTGGCGGCGCTGGAAGAGGCCGGCGACGGCGGCTTCCTGGTCGTGGCCACGCAGAAGGTCCCCGAGACGGAGGAGCCCGAGCTCGCCGACCTGCACCCGATCGCGTGCATCGCGCGGATCGTGCGCGTGGTGGACGCCCGCGGCCAGGCGCGCCAGGCGCTGGTGCTCGGCCTCGCGCGGACGCGCCTCGGCGCTGCCCCCGCCGGAGCGAAGGGCGCCCTGCGCACGCGCCTCGACCCCCTGAACGAGAACGTCGTGCCCAGCGCGGAAGCCGAGGCCGCGCGCAGCCGCGTGGTCGAGCTCGCCCATCGCGTGATCGACCTGCGCGACGACTACCCGGACGAGTGGAAGAACCTGGTGAGCCAGATCCCCGCGCCGGGCCTGCTCGCGGACCTGATCGCCTCGAACGTGGGCCTGTCGGGCGAAGAGCGGATCGCCCTCCTCTGCGAGCCGGATCCCGTGAAGCGCCTGTGGCGCATCGCGAGCGCGCTCGAGCGCGAGATCACCATCGCCGAGACGCAGCGCGCGCTCCGCGCCGAGCAGGGCCCGGAGGATGCCGACCCGAAGAACCGCGAGCGCCTGCTGCGCCGGCGCATGCGCGAGATCCAGAAGGAGCTCGGCGAGGACGAGGGCGGCGGGCGCGAGGCGGACGAGCTGGCCGAACGGCTCGAGGCCGCGGAGCTTCCCGCCGAGGCGAGCGCCCACGCCGAGCGCGAGCTGCGCCGGTTCCGCGCCCTGCCCCAGCACGCGCCCGATCGCCATCTGGTGCGCAGCTACCTCGAGTGGATCGCCGACCTGCCGTGGTCGAAGGAGACGAAGGACCAGCTCGAGCTCCCGCACGCGCGGCGCGTGCTCGACGAGGACCACCACGACCTCGCGAAGGTGAAGGACCGCATCCTCGAGTACCTGGCGGTGCGAAAGCTCGCACCCGAGGCGAAGGCGCCGATCCTCTGCTTCGTCGGCCCGCCCGGCGTCGGCAAGACCTCGCTCGGCCGCTCGATCTCACGGGCGCTCGGGCGCAAGTTCGCGCGCGCCTCACTCGGCGGCGTGCGCGACGAGGCCGAGATCCGCGGGCACCGGCGCACGTACGTCGGCGCGATGCCGGGCCGCATCCTCCAGAGCCTGCGGCGCGCGGGCTCGCGCAACCCGGTGTTCCTGCTCGACGAGGTAGACAAGCTCGGCGCGGACTTCCGCGGCGACCCGTCGTCGGCCCTGCTCGAGGTGCTCGATCCCGAGCAGAACTCGACCTTCTCGGACCACTACCTCGAGGTCTCCTTCGACCTGTCGCGCGTGCTCTTCATCGCAACGGCGAACTCGCTCGCCACGATCCCGCCCGCCCTGCTCGACCGCATGGAGGTGATCGAGCTGCCCGGCTACACGGATCGCGACAAGCTGGTGATCGCGCGCGAACACCTGATCCCGAAGCAGCTCGAGGCGCACGGTCTCTCCGAGACGCAGGTGCGCGTGGAGGACGCCGCCGTCGACCGCGTGGTGCACGAGTACACGCGCGAGGCCGGTGTGCGGAGCCTCGACCGGCAGGTGGCGAGCCTGATGCGCAAGGTGGCGGCGAGAGTCGCTGCGGATCCGGCAGCGGTGCCGGTGACGGTCGATGGCGAGTTCGTGGGCGAGGCGCTCGGCGCGCCGCCGCATCTGCCGGAGACCGCCGAGCGCACCGAGGTGGCGGGCGTCGTGGTCGGCCTCGCCGCGACGGCGCACGGCGGCGACATCCTGTTCATCGAGGCCACGGCCAACGCGGGCGGCAAGGGCGTGCGCCTGCGCCTGACGGGCCAGCTCGGCGACGTGATGCGCGAGTCGGCGGAGGCCGCGCTGTCGTGGGTGCGCTCGAACGCCGAGCGCTGGGCGCCGAATGCGCCTGCGCTCGCCGCGGGGGAGATCCACCTGCACGTGCCGGCCGGCGCGGTGCCGAAGGACGGCCCGTCCGCGGGCGTCGCGCTCGCCACGGCGATCGTCTCGGCCCTGTCGGGCCGGCGCGCCCGCGGCGAGCTGGCCATGACCGGCGAGATCTCGCTGCGCGGACGCGTGCTTCCAGTCGGAGGCATCAAGCAGAAGGTGATGGCTGCACAGCGTGCGGGCGTGCGCCGCGTGCTGCTCCCCCGCCGCAACGCGAAGGACCTCGTCGAGGTGCCCGCGGAGGTGCGCGAGCAGCTCGACGTCGTGCTGGTGGACACCATCGAAGAGGCGCTGGAGCAGGCGCTCGAACGCGCGGCGTAGCAGGCGAAGCCTCAGCTCCTACACTGCGCGCGTGTCGCTTCGGGGGGGATGGGGCGCGCTCGGACGCGCTGCGGTGACGGCTGCGTCGATCGGCGCGGCAAGCGTCGCGCTCGCGTCCGCGCCTTCGTCTCGCGCGCGATGTCCTCGGCGCCAGCGAGGTGAGCCTCGAGTGGGCGCCGGCCGACGGCGAGGTCGGGGCGTACGTCGTCTTCGTCTCCCGGGACGGCGGGCCCTACCGGAGCGAGCAGTACACCGGGCGCCGCGCGCGCGCGTCGGCGGGCGGCTCGGCGAGACCGTCCAGGTGCTCGTGCGCGCCTACGCCCTCTCGGATGGGCGCGCGCTCGCGAGCGTGCCCTCGGAGCCCTCCGAGACGATCCGCTTCGTGCCCGCCGGGCCGGCGCCTTCCTCGGTCAGCGCAGCGCCGCCGAGCGTCGCACCCGCCGTCGCCGCCCTGCCCGCGCCGAGCGAGGCCCGCTCGCTTCCCGTCTCGCAGCTCGCGCCTGCGGTCGCGATCCAGGCCAGCGGCGACTTCGACGGCGACGGCGACCTCGACCTGATCGGCGACGTTCGGCTCCTCGGAGCATCCCCGTCGCGCTGTTCCTGAAGCGCGGCTCGCTCGACCAGCTCGCCTGCCTCGCGCCGTTCGAGGCGTCGAGCGCCGCTCTTCGCCGCCGACCTCGACGGCGACGGCCGCGACGAGCTCGCGGTGCGGGCGGCGCCGGCCGTCTCGCTCCTCCGCCTCGACCGGCCCGGCACCGCGACGCTGCTGCGGTACGAGCCGCTGCCGCGCGGCGCGACCGCCCTCATGGCGCGATCTCGACGGGGACGGCTCGGCGTCGCTCGTGAGCTACGACCCGGCGACCGGACGCCTGACGGAGCGCAGTCCGCCACCCGGGCAGACCCGAGACCTCGGCACGATCCGACCGCTGCGCGCGTTGCGCGCCGGGGACTTCGACGGCGACGGCCGGGACGATCTGTGGGTGCAGTCTCGCCCCGGCGAGGCCGAGCTCTGGATGATGCGGGAGGGCGGCCGCCTCGAGGTCGCTCCCATGCGCTTCGACGGCGAGCTCCAGGGCGCTGCGACGCTGGATTGGAACGGAGATGGCCGCGACGACCTCGCCGGCTTCGACCCGGCGCACGGCGAGCTGCGCGCGTGGCTGCTCGACGGCGCACGCTTGATCGACCGGCGCGTCCTCGCGCGCGGCCCGGTCGAATCGGTGCGGGCGCTCGACCTCGACGGCGACGGCCGCGACGACCTGCTGGTGTCGGGGCCGGGCGGCGCGGAGAGCGCGCTCTTCTCGACTCCTGGCCTTCGCTCGCGCCTAGCGCCCGAGCGCGCGCTCGATCGCGCGTGCCTCGGCGATCAGCGCCTCGAGCGCGTCGGGCGAGATCTGGCTCGGTCCGTCGCAGGGCGCCGCATCCGGGTCGGGATGCATCTCGACGAACAGCGCGTCGATGCCGACCGCCACGGCGGCGCGCGCGAGCGGCGCCACCATGCCGCGCTCGCCCCCGCTCGCCTCCCCGCCCGCGCCCGGCTGCTGCACGGAGTGCGTGGCGTCGAAGCAGACCGGCGCGAAGCGGCGCATGCGCACGAGGCCGCGCATGTCGACCACGAGATCGTTGTAGCCGAAGGAGCTGCCGCGCTCGGTGAGCATCGCTCCGCCCGTCCCCGCGGCGTGAACCTTCTCGACCGCGAGCCGCGCGTCGTCGGGCGCGATGAACTGGCCCTTCTTGATGTTCACCGGCCGGCCGGTGGCGGCGCACGCCACGATCAGGTCGGTCTGGCGGCACAGGAAGGCCGGGATCTGGAGGCAGTCCACCACCTCCGAGGCGGGCTTGGCCTGCCCGGGCTCGTGGACGTCCGTGAGCAGCGGGAGACCGGTCTCGGCCTTCACGCGCGCCAGGATCGAGAGGCCCTCGTCGAGACCGGGCCCGCGGTACGAGCGCAGGCTCGAGCGGTTCGCCTTGTCCACCGAGGCCTTGAACACGAGCGGGAAGTCGTGGCGCGAGGCCATGAGCTGAAGGGCGCGCGCGGCGGCCAGCGTCGCGGCCTCGGACTCGATCACGTTGAGGCCGGCGATGAGGACCAACGGCGCCCCGCCCCCAACGGGGATATCGCCAATCCGGATCGTCACGGCCGTTGTAGATAGCGAAGGATTCGCCAGGGGCGAGCCAGGGCCGGCCGGCCTAACGGGAGTCCGCGTCGACCGACTCGCGCAGATCCTGCAGGAAGCGAGGCAGCGCGGACGTCACGCGGTTCCAGTTCGGGATCTGGGGCGCGCCCATCGGATCGCGCACGAAGTCGAGGCCGGCGCGGCGCAGCGCGCGCGAGAAGACCTCCACCGCCACCTCCTCCTCGTGCCGATCGAAGCGGATGCCGTTCAGCGCCGCGTCGTCGCTGTAGCGGGCCACGGCATCCTGGGCCATGCGCACGTATGCGGCGGTCAGCGTGTTCAGGAAGCCGGCGTCGAACTCGATGCCGTAGCTGGCGAGGTTGCGGATCAGCGACGCGCCGATGTCCGCCACCATGCGCTGGAGGCCGGTGGCCGGATCGGCCTCGGAGAGATCGCGGTGCTTGTGGTCGTAGTTCTCGGTCAGCTCGACCTGGCAGACGCGCTTGAGCGCGCAGTTCCGGAACACCTCGGCCAGCAGGCCGACCTCGAGGCCCCAGTCGCTCGGGATCCGGATGCTGCGCGCCAGCTCCGTCGTCATGGCGCACTCGCCGGCCAGCGTGAAGCGGAACGAGTCGAGGTACTCGAGCAGCGGGTTCGGGCCGAGTACCGACTTCATCGCGCGCAGCAGCGGCGTCATGAACAGGCGTGTGACGCGGCCGTAGAGCCGGTCGGTGACGCGCGCGTAGTACCCCTTCGCGAATTCGTAGTTCATGTTGCGGTTGGCGACGGGGAAGCAGAGTCGCGCCAGCAGCTCGCGGTCGTAGTCGCGGATGTCGCAATCGTGGATCGCGATCACGCGCGCGAGATCGGTGGCGAGCACGTAGCCGAAGGCCAGCCACACGCCGCGCCCCTTGCCCGGGCCGCCGGCCTCGAGCCCCTCGTGCCGCAACGCCTCGTAGAGCTCCTGGACGCGCGGCCCGCCCTCCCAGATCAGCGTGGGCGGGGCGCCGCTGCGCGTGCGCACCGGGGCAAAGGCGTCGCGCATCTCGTTGAACTCGGACGGCCGATCCGTGCCGGCCACGCTCACGACCACCTGCGCCAGGTACGTCACGCGCGTGAGCTCGTCGATCAGGTTCTTGAGCGCGCCGTCGTGCAGCTCGGAGTAGAGACAGGGCAGCACCAAGGCGATCGGCCGCGCGCGCGCGTGGGCGCGCAGGTCGCGCTCGAGCCGGTCGAGGTCGGAACGCCCGAGGCGATGCAGGGTGCTGATCACCCCAGTCTGGTGGAAGTCGGCCATGGGCGGGAACGCTGACCCAGGACGTTGGACGCCGCAACCGGCGACGAGATAGCCGCCTGCGGATGCGGGCGGCGTGGATCCTCGCGAGACGGGCTCAGGCCCTGGCGAGGTCGTCGTCGAAGGCCTCGAGCAGGCGGAGCGCCTCGGGATCGACCTCGAGGAAGGCCAGGCCGATGTCGGTCGTGAGCGGATCGACCTCGGTGGCCCAGGTGACCTGCCCCACCGCGACGACGGTGTGCTCGCCGAGGTTGAACGTGACCCGGATCGTGTCCCCGAGGTCGAGCTCGCAGCCCACGGCTTCGAAGCGGATGCCGCCGGCGGACAGGTTCTTGCTCACGCCGAGCTGGTCGCGCGAGTCGAGCAACGAGAACGAGATCACCTGGTCCGTCGCAATGCGCGGGTATTTCCGGCGGTCGTCCACCCGAAATCCCCCCCTCGATTGCGGCACCAGCACCGCCAGGGGGCTCATCGGTCCGGCGCCACGGGGGCTTGAGGCGGCTGCCTGCCTACTTGCGCGCGAACAGGTCGAGCTGGCGGTCGTCGCGGCGGGCGCGGACCAGGGTGCTCGCGGCCAGCCCGAGGCCTCGGATCGGCCGCGTTCCGACCTGGGTGCGGGCCAACAGGTCGGCGGCCAGAGCGAGCAGCTCCGCGGCCTGCGCGAGCGGGTGCTTCACGGTGCGGCTGCGCGTGGTCTCCTCGTGGTCCACGTAGCGCACCTTGAGGACCAGCCGTTTCGCCGCCAGCCGCTCGCGGGCGAGCGTCGCCTCGACGTTGCCGGCGAGCTCGGCCAGGCGAGCCTCGATGGCGCCGCGGTCGATCTCGGGCGTCGCGAGCGTGCTCTCGTGGCTGACCGTGCGCGGATGCCGCGCGGGGTGCACGCGCGCGTCGTCCGCACCCTGCGCCAGCTCGAAGATTGCGCGGCCGTGATTGCCGAGCGCCTCCTCGAGGCGGCGCTGCCCGAGCGCGAGGAGGTCGGCCACGTGCACGGCGCCGAGGCCGAGCAGCGTCTCGCGCGTGCGCGGGCCCACGCCCGGCAGGCGCTCGACGGGCAACGGATCGAGGAAGCGGCGCACCTCGCCGGGCCGCACGCACAGCACGCCCGCGGCGCCGCTCTCCTCGGCGGCCAGCTTCGCGAGAAACCGCACGGGGGCGATGCCGAGCCGCAGCGGCAGGCCGAGCTCGCGGGCGACGCCTTCGCGCAAGCGCGCGGCGATCGCTTCGGGCGCTTCGTCGGAGCCCCCCGCGTCGAGATAGGCCGCGTCGAGGCCGGCGGGCTCGACCTTCTCCGTCGCGAGGCGGAAGCAGGAGCGGAGCTGCGCCGTCGCCTCGCGGTATGCGCGCATGTCGGTCTTGCGCACGCGCGCCTGTGGGCAGCGCTCGAGCGCCTCCAGCACGGCCATCCCCACCGCGACCCCGAGGCCGAGCGCGTCCTCGCTCGCCGACTGGACGAGCCCGTGCTTGCGCGGATCTCCACCCACGATCACCGGGCGGCCGCGCAGCGAGGGATCGCGTCTGCGCTCGACCTCCGCGTAGAAGCCCGGAACCGTGGCGTAGATGAGCACGCGGAAAGGTTGACCCAGCTCTAGTCCCGGGGCACCAGCACGAGACGGCGCACGGGGCCGTCCTCGATCACGGGGTCGCTGGTGGAGAGCAACGCGAGGCGGTCGTCGATCCAGCGCTCGATGCCGTCGGTCGCGTTGACGTGGCCGGCGTGCTCGGACTGGCCGGGCGCGAGGGCGGTCAGCGCCTGGTCGAGGTCCGCGGTGTCCACGACGAAGCGCCACGACGACACCACCCGGGGCTCCCACGGGCCGAGCGGAGGGTGCTCGGCCACGGCCACGCTGGCGGAGTCGCCGCCGTAGGGGAACGGGCCGAGCCGGGCGGCATCGCCGCGCCACGCATCCGGCCAGAGCGGGGCGAAGCGCAGCGTCTCGAGCCGGCCCCACGCCCAGCGCTCCCGGTTCGTACCGAGCTCGACCGACAGGGCGATCCACGTGCCGCGCAAGCTCTCGCGGAGCGCCTTGCGCACGAAGCCGGGGTCGGTCCAGGGCAGCGCGTCGTCGCCTCCCCGCTCCGCGGCGGCGAGCGCGCCCGCCGCGAGCGCAGTGCCGTTCACGCGCGGCAGCGCGAGATAGCGCTCGAACAGCTCCGTCCCGAGCGCGGGCTCGTAGAGCTCGCGCAGCAGGTGCGCGACGAACACCTGGAAGACGGCTGCGCCGGCGCTGCGCCGCCCCGAATCGCGGTCCCAGTCGTGCAGCAGCTCGAGGACCTCGCGCTCTTCGCGGCTCGTCGCATCGAAGTGCGTCGCCTGCGCGAGCACCAGCGAGAGCAGCGGTTCGGCCGCGGCGGCCCGGCGATCCGCGAGCATCGCGCCGAGCGTGGAGGGCTGGATCTGCCCCGCCGCGTGCGCCTCGGCGATCAGGGTGTCGATGCGGCGCGCGCGATCCCCCGGCTGCCAGAAGAACTCGATGCCGCTCTCGCGACCCGCGAGGCTGCGGTCGGACGCCACGACCCAGTCCGCGCCCGGCCCGAGCCGCCGGCCCGGCAGCAGGCTCGCGTCGAGCGTCTCGTTCCACGCGAACACCGGGTTCCGCGAAGGGACGGGCTGGAGGCCGCTCGCCATGCGCCGCCGCGGCAGGGCGCCGGCGAGCTTCACGCCGCCCTCGCCTGCTTGGTCCGCGTAGGCGACGACGAGCGCCGGCTCGCGGTGCAGCGCGAGCGCCGCGAGCAGCTGCGTCGCGTCGTGCGCCTTGGCCACGCGCAGCATGCCTTCGATGCCGTCCCCCGGCAGCGCACCCGTCCAGCGCAGCGAGAGCGGGCGATCCGCGCCCGGGATCAGGCCGTCCACCAGCGGACCGCGCAGCGTCGAGCGCACCACGAGCCGCTCGGGCTCGCCGTCGCGCACCTGGATCTCGTGCTCCTGGGTGTCGAGCGAGCGCCAGCCGCTCCCCTCCGCGTAGCGCGATGGATCTTCGGCGTGGAGCGTCTCCTCGAACAGATCCGCAACTACCGCGCCCGAGGCCGTGGATGCCCACGCGAGCCACGGGTTGAAGCCCGTCCACACCACGGGGACACCCGGAAGTGTCGCCCCCGCGACCTGCAGCTCTCCGCCGGCGACGTCCACCTGATAGAAGTGGGACGGAAACAACGGCTCGAGGTGAGCGTCGGCCGCGAGCAGCGGGCGGCCGCGGGGGGTGAGCGCGCCAGCCACCACCCACGCCGAGCTGCCGATGGACGCGCCCGCGAGGCCGGCGGCGCGGCGCAGCGCGGCGACCTGGCGCACGTCGCGGGCAGGCCCGGCCGCACGCGCGCTCGCCGGGGCCGGCCCCGGCGGCGTCTCGTCCACCGCGGGCTCCGGCTCCGGCGCCACCGCTTCGCTGCCGACGCCGCGCGGAAAGAACGGCCGTGCGGCGGTCGCGCCGAGCTTGCGGACGATCTGCTCGAGCACGATCACCTCGTCGAGCCCGTCGCTGTAGGCCCACGCCGTCAGCTTCACGAGCGCGAGCGAGTCCGCGGGCGACCACGGATCCGCGGCACTGATCGGCTCCAGCAGCGCGAGCGGGGCACCCTCTTCCCGCGCGCGGATGCGGGCGAGCCGCGCGTTCACGCCTGCGGAGTAGGCCTCGAGCACGCGGCGCACCAGCGGGCCCTGCCGAGCGGCATCGCGGCGCGCGAGGCCGACGAGGTCGAGCGTGCGGGCCTCGCGATCCTGCGCGAGCCCCGCCTCGCCGATCAGCTCGGCGGTGCGCCCCGCCGCGACGCGCCGTAGCCAGAGCATCTGCGCAAGGCGATCCTGCGCATGGGCGAAGCCGAGCGCGAACCATGCGTCGTGCTCGTTCGCCGCGCGCACGTGGGGCACACCGCGCCGATCTCGCACGACCGCGACCGGCGCCTCGACGCCCGCCACGACCAGGCTGCCCTCGAGCGGCGGATGCGACGCGCGCAGGGCGCGCCGGCCCTCCGTCCAGCGCAGCAGCCCGACCACCGCCAGCGCCACCAGCGCGATGCCGAAGACGAAGCGACCTCGCGAGCGCGCGCGCGCCGCCGAGACCCGCGACTGGTTCAGATCGCCCACTCTGCCCCACCCCCGCGCCAGCGTATCGGATGATCCCCGCCGACTGCGGAGCCCACCGTGCGCCCACTGCGGAGCCCGGCCGTGCGGGATCGGGGGGCGGCCGGTATACATTCGCCGCCCGCGGCGGGCCCCGGCCCCTGCCGGGCGAAAATCGCTCGGCCGCGCGCCCCGACCGGAAGGCGGGTGCAGCGCCGGCCTCGGCGCACACACGCAGCCAACACAAAGGAGATGGGACATGGCGGTCGCGGTCGGGATCAACGGCTTCGGGCGGATCGGGCGGCTCGCATTCCGCGCGATGGCCGACAAGGACATCCAGGTCGTCGGCATCAACGACGTCGTGGAGCCCGCGGTGCTCGCCCATCTGCTCAAGTGGGACTCGGTGCACGGCCAGTATTCGGGCACGGTCACGGCGGAGAAGGACGCGCTGGTCGTGAACGGCCGGCGCATCCCCGTGTCGGCCGAGCGCGACCCCGCCAAGATCCCGTGGAAGAAGTGGGGCGCACGCATCGCCGTCGAGTCCACCGGCCTGTTCACCGCGCGCGAGAAGGCGAAGGCGCACCTCGACGCCGGCGCCGAGCGCGTGATCATCAGCGCGCCCGCGGAGAATCCCGACGTCACGCTGGTGCTCGGCGTCAACGACGCGGCCTACGACCCGGCGAAGCACTTCATCGTGTCGAACGCCTCGTGCACGACGAACTGTCTCGCGCCCGTCGCGAAGGTGCTGAACGACACCTTCGGCATCGAGCGCGGCTTGATGGTGACCATCCACGCGTACACGGCCGACCAGAACCTCGTGGACGCGCCGCACAAGGACCTGCGCCGCGCGCGAGCGGGCGCGCTCTCGATGATCCCGACCAGCACCGGCGCCGCCCGCGCGATCGGACTCGTGCTGCCCGAGCTGAAGGGCAAGCTCGACGGCTACGCGATGCGCGTGCCGACGCCGGACGTCTCCGTGGTGGATCTCACCCTCCAGCTCAAGAAGACGACGACCGACGCCGCCCTCAACGAGGCGATCCGCAAGGCAGCCGAAGGTCCCCTCAAGGGCATCCTCCAGTACGTGGACGAGCCGCTCGTGTCCGCCGACTTCGTCGGCAATCGGCACTCGTCGATCTTCGACGCCCCGAGCACGAAGGTGCTCGAAGGCAACTTCGCGAAGGTGCTCGCCTGGTACGACAACGAGATGGGCTACGCGACGCGCGTGGCCGACCTCGCCGTCCGCATGGGCAAGTAGTGCAAGCGAAGCGCGCAGCGAGCCAACGCGAGGCTTTGCCTCGCGTGAGGCGAGCGGAGCCGAGGGGCTAGGTGGCCATCGGTACGCTCGACGAGCTGCTCGCCGAGCCGAGCGGTGTGCGGGGCCGGCGCGTCTTCGTGCGCGCCGACCTGAACGTACCGCTGCCGGGTGGGCGCGTCGGCGACGACACGCGCATCCGCGCCGCGCTCGGCACCCTGCGGCGCCTGCTCGCCGGCGGCGCGCGCGTGGTGCTCGCCTCGCATCTCGGCCGGCCCAAGGGAGCGCCCAAGCCCGAGCTCTCGCTGAGGCCGGTGGCCGAGCGGCTCGCCGAGCTGCTCGGGCGTCCGGTGGCCTTCGCTGCGGACTGCATCGGCCCCGTCGCCGAGGCCGCCGCTGCGCAGCTTCGCGACGGCGAGCTGCTGCTGCTCGAGAACCTCCGCTTCCACAAGGAAGAGGAGAAGAACGATCCGGCGTTCGCACGCCAGCTCGCCGCGCTCGCGGACATCTACGTGAACGACGCCTTCGGCACGGCGCACCGCGCACACGCTTCGACCGCGGGTCTCGTGCCCTTCGTCGCCCGCGCCGTGGCGGGAGACCTGCTGCGCGAGGAGCTCGAGCACCTGCGTGTGGTGCGCGAGCCGGAGCGCCCGCTCGTGTGCTTCCTCGGCGGCGCGAAGGTCTCCGACAAGCTCGCCGTGCTGGAGGCGCTCGCGCCGCACACCGACGTGCTCGCCGTGGGCGGCGCCATGGCGTACACGTTCCTGCGCGCGCAGGGCCTGCCGACCGGCGACTCGCTGGTCGAGACCGATCGGGTCGAGGACGCCAAGCGCGTTCTCGCCGCCGCGCGCGGGGCCGGGCGCGAGCTGCTGCTGCCGGTCGATCACGTGATCGCGCAGAAGCTGGAGGCCGGCGCGCCCACGCGGGTGGTGAAGGAGATCCCGGACGGCTGGCGCGGCGTCGACATCGGCCCCGAGACGGCCGCCCGCTACGCGGCAGCGGCGAAGCGCGCGCGCACGATCTTCTGGAACGGCCCGATGGGCGTGTTCGAGATCGACGCGTTCGCGAAGGGCACGGAGGCCGTCGCGAAGGCGGTGGCCGAATCGGGCGCGCGCTCCGTCGTCGGAGGCGGCGACTCGCTGGCAGCAGTCAACAAGCTCGGGCTCGGTGCCCGCATCGGCCATCTCTCGACTGGAGGCGGCGCCTCGCTCGAGTTCGTGCAGGGCCTCGCCCTGCCCGGCGTCGTCGCGTTGGAGAGGCCGTGAGGCGTCCCATCGTCGCGGCGAACTGGAAGATGTACAAGACGGTGCGCGAGGCCGAGGCCTTCGTGTCGGCCTTCCTCCCGCTCGTGGCCGGCGTGCGCGACGTCGAGATCGCGCTCGCTCCGCCGTTCACGGCGCTCGCCGCCGTCGGCGCGAAGCTCGCCGGCAGCGCGGTCGCGCTCGCGGCGCAGAACGTGAGCCCCGAGAAGCAGGGCGCGTTCACGGGCGAGATCTCGCCCGTGATGCTCGTCGAGCTCGGCTGCCGATACGGCATCGTCGGGCACAGCGAGCGCCGCGCACTCTACGGCGAGGGCGACGCGCTCGTGGCGCGCAAGGCCGCCGCGCTCCTCGCGCACGGCA
This sequence comes from uncultured delta proteobacterium, assembly GCA_963716895.1. GTDB lineage: Bacteria > Myxococcota_A > UBA9160 > UBA9160 > UBA6930 > JBFIYM01. Next base: position 101,766 of record CAVQUJ010000003.1, on the reverse strand, counting down.
TCCGCCCGATCGTGTGCGTGGGCGAGACGCTCGAGCAGCGCGAGCAGGGCCGCACGAACGCCGTCGTGAGCGGCCAGCTCGAAGGGAGCCTCGCGAGCGTGCCGCCCGAACGCGCCGAAGAGATCGTCGTGGCCTACGAGCCGGTGTGGGCGATCGGCACCGGCAAGACGGCGACGCCGGAGCTCGCGCAGGAGGTCCACGCCCTGATCCGCGCGCAGCTTCGCCGGCGCTTCGGCGCCGTCGGCGACGGCGTTCGCATCCAGTACGGCGGCTCCGTGAAGCCCGACAACGCGGCGGCCCTGATGGCGCAGCCGGACATCGACGGGGCCCTGGTCGGCGGCGCTAGCCTCGAACCCGAGAGCTTTGCTCGTATCATCCGCCCGGAGGGATCTGCGTGACGATCTTCCTGACCGTGCTCCACGTGCTCGCGTGCGTGTTCCTGATCGTGATCGTGCTGCTCCAGCGCGGCAAAGGCGCCGAGATGGGCGCCGTCTTCGGCGGCGGCGCAGGCGCGACCGTGTTCGGCAGCCGGGGCGCCGGGAACTTCCTGACGCGCATGACGACCGCCGCGGCCGTCGTGTTCATGCTGACCAGCCTCACGCTGGCGTACATCGCCCACGACCGCGCGGGCGACACGCTCTTCGAAGAGGAAGCCCCGGCGGCGCCCAAGGACTCCACCTTCGGCGAGGCCCCGGCCGCACCGGCCGACGCGATGGGCGCGTTCGAGGAGGTGCCCGCGCCCGCAGCGCCGCCGGCGCCTGCCCCCGAGCCGAAGCCGTAGCGCCACAGGGCGGCTCCGTTATTCTGCGCCGTTCGAGTGCGGCAGTGGCGGAACTGGCAGACGCACCAGCTTGAGGGGCTGGCGGGAGCAATCCCGTGGAGGTTCGAATCCTCTCTGCCGCACCCAGCTCGTTCCTTCGTTCGCCTGCGGCTCACTGCGCGCGGCGCGGACGCGCCGCTTGCGGCGAGGCTCAACAGCGCATCGCCTCTGAGCCGGTCAGCAAGCGCCGCGTCTGCGGCGCGCGCAGCGAGCGGAGCGAGCGTAGGAACAAGTTGGCTCAGACGATCGTCCAGCCGCCATCGACCGTGAGGACGTGACCGGTCACGAAGCTCGAGGCGTCCGAGGCGAGGAACAGCAGCGGGCCGACGAGCTCGTCGAGCTCGCCGCCGCGGCCGAGCGGAGTGCGGCTCCGCATCCAGGTCAGCGAGCGCTCGTCGCCGAACATGTCGGCGGTCATCTCCGTCGGGAACCAGCCCGGCGCCAGCGCGTTCACGCGCACACCGCGGCGGGCCCACTGCGCAGCGAGCTCGCGCGTGAGGTTCACGACGCCGCCCTTCGACGCCGCGTACGCCGCCTGGCGGATCTGACCGGAAGCGACGAACCCGAGCACCGACGCGACGTTCACGATCGTGCCGCGGCCGGCGACCGAGCATCCTCCGGCCGAAGCGCTGCGCACACAGGAACACGCCGGTGAGGTTGACGTCGAGATGCGCGCGCCAGTCCTCGACGCTCTGGTCCTCGGCCGCCACCACCGTGGTGAAGCCGGCGTTGCTCACCAGCACGTCGGCCGTCCCGAAGCGGCTCTCGGTCTCGCCGACGAGGCGTTCGACCTCGTCCTCGCGCGAGACGTCGCAGGCGACGGCGTGGGCCGCCCCGCCCCGCCGCTCGATCTCGGCCACCACTTCGCGCAGCTTCTCCAGGCGCCGCGCGGAGACCACCACGCGGGCGCCCGCGGCCGCAAGCGCCTGCGCGAACGTGACGCCCATGCCCGACGAGGCTCCCGTCACGACGGCGACGCGACCGTCGAGCCGGAATTGCTCCTCAGGACGCTTCATCGAGGACTCCGGCGCGCAGCCGTTCGAGCCAACGGCGATAGGTGGCGAGCGGCTGCGCGCCGAGCACGAACGCGTCGGTGCCGGCGACGCGCACGGCGGGTACGCCCGTGATGCCGAGCGACAACGCTTCGTTGTGTTGCTGCAGCGTCTGCTCCACGAATCGCTCCTCGAAGCAGGCCGCGAAGCCGGCCTCGGCCAGCCCCGCCTCCGCCCAGATCGCCCGCAGCGTGTCCGCGCGGCTGATGTCTCGGCTCTGCTCGAAGTAGGCGCGCAGCAGGCGCGCGTGAACCGCCGCGAACGCCTCCGGGCCGAGCTCCGCGGCCGCCTTGGCAACGAGGTGCGCCGGCACGCTGTGTGTGGGCGGCCCCTCGGTGCTCTCCCAGACGCGGAACACCGGCGCGTCGGGCTCTCCCGCCGGACGCAGCCACGACTGCGTGTAGCGCATGAACTTCTCGAGATCGCGCCCCTCCTCGGGCCGTGGCCGGAGCAGGAAGCTCCGCCACTCGAGCGCGAGCGCCGCGCCGAGCTCGCGCTGCAAGAGCCCGAGCCGGTGCTCGGCCAGGTAGCACCAGGGGCACAGATAGTCCGAGTAGACGATGAGGGAGACGCGCTCCATCACGAGCCCGGCGCCAGCTGGCGGTACGCACCGCGGAAATGCACGAGCGGGCTCGCCTCGGCGCAGCGCGCTTCTTCTACCTGCCCGACCACGATCACGTGGTCGCCCGCGTCGTGCAGTGCGACGACACGGCACGCCAGGCTCGCCAGCGCGCCCGGAATGAACGGCGCGCCCGTGGCGCCGGCCTCGCAGGCGAGGCCTTCGAAGCGCGTCCACTCGTGCTCCTTGGAGGCGAAGCGGTTCGAGAGCACCTCCTGACCGTTCGCCAGCAGATTCACCGCGAAGTTCCGGCCGCTCTCGATCAGCGGCAACGTGTTCGATTTCTTGTCGGCGCACACGAGCACGAGCGGCGGCTCGAGCGAGACCCCGGCGAAGTCCGTCACGGTCATGCCGTGCACGCGCTCGCCCGCGCGCGCCGTCACGATCGCGACGCCTCCGGCGCGCAGCGCGAGGGCGGCGCGAAACTGCGCGGCGTCGATCGGCATCGGCCCTCCGGTCCGGCTGGGCGCCGAGTCTATCGCACCCCTTGGGGCTCCCGAGATGAACGAATATCCCGTCTTCCCGGCGCGTCCGTCACCGTGTTAGCCTCCGCCCGTGACCGTTTTGGGGAAGCGGGCCGGACGGCCCACCTGAGCAGAGGAGAGAGCGCCCGTGATCCAGATTCGCAATTTCGTCGTCGCCCTGGGCCCCTTGGCCCTGGCCCTCGCCATCGCCGGCTTCGCTCCGGCTGTGCACGCGCAGGGCAACCAGAAGAGCGTGCAGAACGAAGCCGAGTTCGTGAAGTACGACGAGGCCGCCAGCACTGTCACGCTCAAGATCACGAAGAAGGGCAAGGGCAACTCGGCCCTGATGAAGCAGTTCGAGGATCAGGTGAAGATCGGCAAGGAGACCTCGTTCAACGTCATCCCGACGGGCTCGGTGCTCACGCGCACCTCCGTCGCCGTGAACGGCGTGAAGGGCGAGATGAAGGACCTGCGGCCGGGCAAGACGGTGCAGATCTACTGGGTGGAGGATCCGAACAAGAAGGGTCAGCTCTTCGCCCGCAAGATCGACGTGGTGCTGTCCGAGGACGAGCTCGACAAGCGCTACGAAACCGTCGAGTAGCGCTTCAACCTGGACTCGCGGGCGGGCTGCCCACCGGCGCCCCGCCCGCGAGGAACCGCATCACGTAGGGGCCCACCACCTCGAGCGGCCGGATGCCCGGCGCCAGCTCCGTGGCGAGGCCCATCAGCAGCGTGAGCGCGCGGCCCCACATCACGATGCCGTCGGGCAGGCGGAAGCTCCGGACGCGCTTCATCTGAGCGCGCATCCGGCTCAAGTACTCGCCGAAGTCGAGCCCGGCCACCTCGCGCGGAGTCAGGTTGAAGTAGCGCGGGTCGAAGCTGAGGCGCGCCACGTCCTCGACGGCGGGGACGTCGCGCGCATCGATCATGCCCGCGTCGAGGAACGCGCGGGCGTAGCGCTGCGCGTCGCGCGTCACCGTCGCGAGCAGGTTCTCGCGGAGCATCGCCATCACGGCCGGCGAGAGACGCTTGTTCATGCCGAAGTCGACGATGCCGATACGACCGTCGGCATCCACCAGCAGGTTGCCCGGGTGCGGGTCGCAGTGGAAGAAGCCGTCGCGAAAGATCATGTGGAGGAAGGCGCGCACGGCCCAGGCCGCGATCTGCTCCGAGTCGAAGCCGCGCGCCGTGAGCGCCGCGCGATCGTTGATCTTCACGCCGTCGATGAACTCCATCGTGAGTACGCGGCGGCGAGTAGTGGGCCAGTGGATCGCCGGCACGCGCACGTGCGCGAACACCTCCGGGTCCGCCGCCAGGTTGCGCGCCACCTCTTCCGCGGCACGCCCCTCCCGCTCGTAGTCCATCTCCCCGAGCAGCGATTCGCGGACCTCGCGGTAGACGGTGCGCAGGTCGGCGACGGTGAGGAAGTCGAAGAGCCAGAGGCCGAAGCGCACGGCGACCAGATCGATCGCGACGGAACGCTCGACGCCCGGGTAGAGCACCTTGACGGCCACCTTGCGGCCGTCGGCGAGCCGCGCCGCGTGCACCTGGCCGAGGCTGGCCGAGGCGATCGGCTCGCGCTCGAACTCGGCGAAGCAGCGTGCGATCGGCGCGCCGAGCGCGTGCACGATCTGCGCCTCGACCTCGGCGATGGGATGCGGATCCACGCGGTCCTGGAGGCGCGTCAGCTCCTCGCTCACCTCCGCCGGCAGCACGTCCACCCGGAGGCTCGCGACCTGTCCGATCTTGATGAGGCCGCCCTTGAAGCGGACCGCCACGGCGACGAAGCGCCGTGCGAAGCGGCGCTCGGCCTCGACGAGCGCCGCGCTGTCGCCCTCCTCGTCGTTGCGCTGCCGCAGCCAGATGCGCACCCACACGGCCAGCGCCCCGCCGATGAGGCCGAGCAGCACGATGAAGCGGTGCGCAAGCGCGAGCGGGGAAGGACCGTGCATGGTGGCGGAGCCGCGCAGTCTAGGCAGCGCGCTCGACGCGGACCAGCACGAGGTCCATCACGTTCGTGCCGGTCGGGCCGGTGCGGAGGCAGCCGCCCTCGCGCGCGAAGAATCCGTGCGCGTCGTTCGCATCGAGGCAGGCGCGCGCGTCGAGCCCCGCGGCTGCGCCGCGCGCCACCGTGCCGGCATCCGCGAAGGCGCCCGCCGCGTCGGTGGGACCGTCGCTGCCGTCGGTGCCGGCCGCGAGCAGCGTGACACCCGGCTCCTCCGCGAGGACGAGCGCCGCAGCGAGCGCCAGCTCCTGCGCACGGCCTCCCCGGCCCGGCCCGCGCACCGTGACGGTGGGTTCGCCTCCGGCGAGCAGCAGCTGCGCCCGTCCGGTCGGCGCCGTCGCGAGGGCGAGGGAGGCGAACCTCGCGCCGAGCTCCCGCGCCTCGCCGCGCATGCCGTCGGTCACGATGCGTGCGTCGAGACCGCGAGCGCGGGCGTCGGCGCGTGCCGCCACGAGCGCATCGCGGTTGGACGCGAGCACCGCGGTCGTGACGCGCGCGAGCGCGGGATCGCCCGGCTTCGGCGACTCGGGCGCGAGCGCCCCTGGCGCCCTGCTCGAGGTGCGCGCGCACGGCGCGGCGAAACCCCCGCCAGCAGCCCGCGGCGCTCGAGCACGGCGAGAGCGTCGGCGTACGTGCGTCGGATCCGGCGCGCACGGCCCCGAGCCGATCGTGCCGAGCTCGTCGCCGAGCACGTCGGAGATCACCAGCACGAGCACACGCGCCGCGCGCGTCGCAGCGGCCAGCCGTCCACCCGAGACGGCGGTCAGGTGCTTGCGCACGCAGTTCAGCTCGCCGATGTCTGCGCCGCTCTCGAGGAGCAGCGCCGTGGTGGCGCGCAGCTCGGCGAGCCCGAGGCCGGGCAGCGGCGCGGTGAGCAACGCCGACGCGCCGCCCGACAGCAGCACGACGAGCGTCTCGTCGGCGCCCGCCTCGGCCGCGAACTGCGAGCGCCGCGCGGCCGGCGGCGACGCTGCGTGCGTCCGGCAGCGGATGCCCGGCCTCGCGCTGCTCCAGCGCGCGAGAGCGGCCGCGCGTGACCGTCCTTGGTGACGACGAGGCCCCGCAGTGCGAGCGCCCCCGCGACCTGCTCGAAAGCCCGCCGCCATGACGGGCGCGGCCTTGCCGGCCGCGATCACGCCGCAGCGCGAACCGAGTGGCAGCGCCACGCCGGCGATGCGGAGCGCGCCGCGCTCGCGCTTCACCGCCTGCGCCACGGCGGCCGCGGGATCGACGGCCCGGAGCGCCGCGCGGAAGATCGCCTCGAGCTCCGCGCGCGCGCCGTTCACTCGGCCGCGGGGGCGACCGCCGGCTTCGGCGCGCCCGGCGCGGGAACCAGCCGGATCTCGATGCGACGATTCGCCGCCTTGCCCTCGGGCGTATCGTTCGGCGCCACGGGCTCCGTGTCGGCGAACGACACGGCCGTCAGCCGGGCCGGCGGCACGCCGCGCTCCGCGAGGATGCGAACCACGCTCGCAGCGCGAGCTCCCGCGAGCTCCCAGTTCGTCGGATAGCGCTCGGCGAGGCGGCCGCTGATCGGCACGTCGTCGGTGTGGCCCTGCACCTGGACGCGGTGCGGCAGCTCGAGCAGCCGCTTCGCCACCTTGCCGAGCACGTCGGTGCCCTCGGCCCCGACCTGGGCAGAGCCGGAGGGAAACAGCACGCCCTGCGCGAGCTTCACGTTGAGGCCGTCGCGCAGCTGCTCGATCTGGATGCGGCCCGAGGCCACCTCGCTCTGCAGGTCGGAGACCAGGCCGTCGTACGTGCTGCGGAGCTGTTGCACCTCGGCGTTGCGCTGAGCCAGCTGGGTCGACGTGAGGGCCAGATTCTCCTGGAGCTTGTCGCGCGTCGCCCGCAGCTCCTCCACGTTGGCGGCGAGCTGCTCGCGCTCGGTGCCGAGATCCTCGACCTCCGAGATGAGCTTCACGCGCTCGTTCGAGAGGCTCTCGTTCGACGCCTCGAGCAGGCGCACGCGCTCCTGGAGCGAGTCGCGCTCGCGGACGACCTGCTCGTGCGTGCCCCGCGTGACGCAGCCCAGCGCGAGCAGCGCGAGCGCGGGGAGGGCGAGCTCAGTGAGGCGCGGGCGCCAGGATGTGGTCGAGCGCTTCATCGATGCGCGCAACGTACTGGAACTCGAGGCCCTTCACGAGATGCGACGGGATCTCCTCCACGTCGCGGCGGTTCCGCTCCGGAAGCACCACGCGCTGGATGCCCGCGCGCTTCGCGGCGAGCACCTTCTCCTTGATGCCGCCGACCGGCAGCACCTTGCCGCGCAGCGTGATCTCGCCGGTCATCGCCACGTCGGGCGCGCGCGCTCCGGCCGGTCAGCAGCGAGGCCAGCGAGGTGACCATCGCCACGCCCGCCGAGGGCCCGTCCTTCGGCACCGCGCCCTGCGGGCACGTGGACGTGGAGGTCGAACGTCTCGAAGTCGGCGGCGGTCGAGGCCGAGCTCCGCGCGCGTGGCTGCGGAGCCAGGAGCGCGCGGCCTCGGCCGACTCGCGCATCACGTCGCCGAGCGAGCCGGTGAGCTCGAGCTCGCCCTTGCCGGGCATGCGCGTGCGACTCGACGAACAGGATGTCGCCGCCCGCCGGGCGTCCAGGCGAGGCCCGACCGCGACGCCGGGGCGCCCCGCGCGCTCGGCGAGCTCCGGCTCGAAGCGCACCGGGCCGAGCAGGTCCGGCCAGCTCCTCGCGGCGCGCACGCGGATCGGCGCCGAGCCTCGCCCTCGGCGACGCGCAGCGCGATCTTGCGGCACACCGCGCCGATCTCCCGCTCGAGGTTGCGCACGCCGGCCTCGCGCGTGTAGCTGCGGATCAGCGCCAGCAGCGTCGTCGTCGGGAATCTCGAGCGTCGACGCCCGCGACGTCCGTTCGCCTCGCGCTGCCGCGGCAGCAGGTAGCGCCGCGCGATCTCGAGCTTGTCCTCCTCCGTGTAGCCCGGGCAGCTCGATCACCTCCATGCGGTCGCGCAGCGCCGGCGGCACCGGGTCGATCACGTTGGCGGTGGCGATGAACAGCACCTGCGAGAGGTCGAAGGGCACCTCGAGGTAGTGGTCGCTGAAGGTCGAGTTCTGCTCGGGATCGAGCACCTCGAGCAGCGCCGACGACGGATCGCCGCGGAAGTCGGCGCCGACCTTGTCGATCTCGTCGAGCAGGAAGACCGGGTTGCGCGTGCCCGCGCGGCGCAGGCCCTGGATCGATGCGGCCGGGCAGCGCGCCGACGTAGGTGCGGCGGTGGCCGCGGATCTCGGCCTCGTCGCGCACGCCGCCGAGCGAGATGCGCTCGAAGCTCGCGGCCGAGCGCGCGCGCGATCGAGCGGCCGAGCGAGGTCTTGCCGGTGCCGGGCGGGCCCGACGAAGCAGAGGATCGGGCCGCGCAGGTCGCGCTTCAGCGAGAGCACCGCGATGTACTCGACGATGCGGTCCTTCACCTTCTCGAGGCCGCAGTGGTCCTCGTCGAGGATCGCGGCGCGCCTGCTCGACGTCGAGGCAGTCCTCGGCTGGAGCTGGCTCCAGGGCAGATCGGCCAGCCACTCGAGATAGGTGCGGATCACGCTGTGCTCGGCCGCGGCGGCCGGCGTCTGCTCGAGACGCTCGAGCTCGCGCAGCGCCTGCGCGTGCGCGTCCTCGGGCAGGCCGGCGGCCTCGATGCGCTCGCGCAGCTTGCTCGACCTCGGTCTCCTCGTCCTCGGCTCTCGCCCAGCTCGCGGCGGATCTGCTCGAGCTGCTGGCGCAGCATGTAGTCGCGCTGCGTCTGGCCCATCTCGGTCTGGACCTTCTCGCGGATCTCGCTCTCGATCTTCAGCGCCTCGTCGGCGCGGCGCAGCTCGTCGCGCGCGCGGCGCAGGCGCGCGACCACGTCGAGCTCCTCGAGCAAGCGCCTGCTTGCCCGCGAGGTCGAGCTCGAGGTTCGAGGCGACGAGGTCGGCCAGCCGCGAGGGCTCCTCGAGGTTCATGGCCAGCACCTGGAGCTCGTCGGAGAGCCGCGGGCTCTCGGAGACCAGCGCCACGAACTGGTCGCGCACGTCGCGCGCGAGCGCGGTCGCCTCCACCGAGTCGGCGTCGCCGGTGTCGGCGAGCACGCTCGACGCGGCCGCGGAAGAACTCCTCGTCCGACGCGAACTCGTCGATGCGCGCGCGCGCCACGCCCTGCACCAGCAGGCGGTAGGACTCGTCCGGGAAGCGCAGCATCTTCGCGACGCGCAGCACCGTGCCGACGCGGTGGAGGTCCTGCTGCCGCGGGCTGCCCTCGACCGCGCCCGCGCACCGCCACCGACGAGCATCAGGCGCTCCGGGCCGCGCCATCACCGCGTCGATCAGCTTCTTGCTGCGCTCGGTGTTCACGAGCAGCGGCGAGAGCAGATGCGGGAAGATCACGGTGTTCTTGAGCGGCAGGATCGGGCAGCGTGTCGGGCGACGCTCACGATGCCGCTCGTGCGCTCCGCAGGCGACCTTGCGGCTCGGCGGTCTCGCGCTCTTGTTTCGGACACGGACTGCTCGAGGCGGCGACCGCGAGGGCGCTAGTCGCCCTTCTCCTCCGTGTACTCGGCGTCGATCACGTCGTCGTCCGCGCCCGCCTCGGCGCGGCCGCCGGCGGGCCGCCGCGCGGCGCCCGGCGCGCCGCCCCTGCGCCTTGTAGAGCAGCTCGGCGACCTTGTGCATCGCCTGCTCGACGCGCTGGCGCGCCGCGTCGATGCGCGCCGCGTCGTCGCTCTCGAGGTCCTTGCTTGCGCCTCGGCGAGCACCTCCTCGAGCGCTGCTTCTCGCGTCGGCCGGCAGCTTGTCGCCGTTGTCGCGCAGCGTCTTCTCGGTCTGTAGATCAGGTGTCGAGCTGGTTCTTCTTCTCGATGCGCCTCGCGCCGCGCGCTGGTCCTCCGCGGCGTGCGACTCGGCGTCCGTCACCATGCGCTCGATCTCGTCCTTCGCGAGGCCGCCCGAGCCCTCGATGCGGATCGACTGCTCCTTGCTGGTGGCCTTGTCCTTGGCGCGACACCGCCAGGATGCCGTTGGCGTCGATGTCGAAGGTCACCTCGATCTGCGGCATGCCGCGCGGCGCGGGCGGGATGCCGTCGAGGATGAAGCGGCCGATCTCGCGGTTGTCGCGCGGCCATCTCGCGCTCGCCCTGCAGCACGTGGATCTCCACCTGCGGCTGGCTGTCCGCCGCCGTCGAGAACACCTGGCTGCGCCGGGTCGGGATCGTGGTGTTGCGCTCGATCAGCTTCGTCATCACGCCGCCGAGCGTCTCGATGCCGAGCGAGAGCGGCGTCACGTCGAGCAGCAGCACGTCCTTCACGTCGCCGGCCAGCACGCCGCCCTGCACCGCCGCGCCGACCGCCACCACCTCGTCGGGGTTCACGCTCCGGTTGGGCTCCTTGCCGAACAGCTCCTTCACGCGCTGCTGCACGAGCGGGATGCGCGTCGAGCCGCCCACCAGCACGACCTCGTCGATCTCCGACGGCGCGCAGCCCGGCGTCGGCGAGCGCCTTGCGGCAGGGCTCGAGCGCTCTTCTCGACCAGGTCCTCGACAGCTGCTCGAACTTCGCGCGCGAGAGCTTCAGGTTCATGTGCTTCGGGCCGCGACTGGTCCGCCGTGACGTACGGCAGGTTGATGTCGGTGCTCTGCGCGGTGGAGAGCTCGATCTTCGCCTTCTCCGCGGCCTCGCGCAGGCGCTGCATCGCCATCGGATCCTTGGTGAGGTCGATGCCCTGGTCCTTCTTGAACTCGGCGATCAGGTAGTCGATCACGCGCTGGTCGAGGTTGTCGCCGCCGAGGTGCGTGTCGCCGTTGGTGGACTTCACCTCGACCACGTTCTCGCCGACCTCGAGGATCGAGATGTCGAAGGTGCCGCCGCCGAAGTCGTAGACGGCGATCTTCTCGTCCTTCTTCTTGTCGAGGCCGTAGGCGAGCGCGGCCGCGGTGGGCTCGTTGATGATGCGCTTCACGTCGAGCCCGGCGATCTTGCCCGGCGTCCTTGGTGGCCTGGCGCTGCGCGTCGTTGAAGTAGGCGGGCACCGTGATCACCGCGCCGGTCACGGCCTGGCCGAGGTAGTCCTCCGCGGCCTTCTTCAGCTTCTGGAGGATCATCGCCGAGATCTCGGGCGGGCGTGAACGTGCTTGCCGTCGATGTCGACGGCGGCCATGCCGTCCTTGCCCTCGACGACCTTGTAGGGGACCAGCCGGATCTCCTCGGGCACCTCCGCGACGGCGCCGGCCCATGAAGCGCTTGATCGAGTAGATCGTGCGCTGCGGGTTGGTGACCGCCTGGCGCTTGGCCACGGCGCCGACCGGCCGCTCGCCGTCGTCCGTGAAGGCGACCACCGAGGGCGTCGTGCGGCCGCCCTCCTCGTTCGTGATGACGACCGGCTGGCCGCCCTCCATCACCGCGACCACCGAGTTCGTGGTGCCGAGGTCGATTCCGATGATCTTGCCCGAGTCCGCCATCGCCTTGGTGTGCCTCCCCTCCCCAGCCCTTCCGGCCGGGGGAAAACGCCGCGAAGCCTGAGGCCGACCCCCCGGGCGTCAAGGCGATTCCCCGAATTCCTGCGCCCTCCACGAACGAATCGACGCGCTCGGGTTTCCACTTGGAACCCCGAGCGGCGGCCCTGGCGTGAGAACGGTCACTAACCCCCTGGATTTTCTCACGATACAGGTGGAGGCGCTGCGCTCGGCGGCTATACTCGGCCCGTTTCGGGGACGGCGGCCGACCGAAGGGCGGGCCCAAGCCCATCCACCCCCAACCACCGTCTCACAGGCGTACCGCCGATGAAGCGTGTCCTCATCCTGACCGCGAATGCTGCCCTCGTGGTCCTGTGCTGCTTTCTGGCGTCGGGCATCATCGCGGACGTGAGCGCCGCACTGCTCGCTCCCGACGCCGCCGGCGCGAATCCCAGCGCCGCCGCAGCCGCCACCTCCCCCCGGGACCGCGGCGACCGCCAGGTGATCCTCACGCGCAACCTCTTCAACGTCTCGACGCTGACTCCCGGGCCCGTGGTCGACGAGGAGGAGGAGTACGAGAAGACGAAGCTGCCGCTGCGCCTGCTCGGCACGGCCGCCGCCGCGGACGCGAAGCTCTCCTGGGCGGCGATCGAGGACCTCGAGACCAAGCAGCACCTGGTGCGCCGGCTCGAGGACGAGGTCAAGGAGGCAGCGGCGTGCGGGTGGTCAAGATCGAGCGGCGCCGGATCGTGCTCCAGAACGGCGCGCGGCGGGAGGAGCTGGCGCTCGAGGGCGACCAGCCGCCCCTGCCCCGCACCACCGCGCAGCGCGCGCCCCGCCCGACCGCCCGCGCGAACCTCGAACGCCTGGCCGAGAACCGCTTCGCCGTGAATCGGGAAGAGGTCCAGAATCTCGCCACCAACCCCTCAGCCCTCTTCTCCCAGGCGCGCATCCTGCCGAAATACGAAGGTGGGCAGATGGTTGGAGTGCAGGTGAGCGCGATCAAACCGGGCAGCCTGTTCGAGCAGGCCGGACTCCAGAACGGGGACACGATCACGGGCGTGAACGGGACGCCCGTGAACGGCCCGGACGGTGCATCCGTCATCTTCCAACGCTTGACTCAGGGCGGCGAGATCTCACTCGACGGTCAGAGCGCAGACGGCTCGCACTTCTCGAAGAGCTTCGTTCCGAAATAGGCCGGGTGATGAACGCAGAGGGGGTTCGATGAGGTCGCGGATCGTTGGAGCGCTCGGGCTCGTCGCCCTCGGGCTGGCGCTCACCCACCCGGCGTGGACGCAACCGGCGCCCTCCCCCTCCCCCGGCACGGGCGCCACCGTCACGGACGGCAAGGTCCAGCTCGACTTCAACGACGTCGAGCTCTCCGTCGTGATCGACACCATCGCCCGTCTCACCGGGAAGAACTTCATCTACGACGACCGCGTGCGCGGGCGCGTCACGATCGTCTCGCCCACCGAGATCACGGTCGACGAGGCGTACGCGGTGTTCGAGTCCGTGCTCCAGGTGAAGGGCTTCACCACGGTGCAGGCGCCGGGCGGCTCCATCAAGGTGATCCCGCTGCGCGAGGCCAAGGAGAGCAACGTCGAGACGGTGCGCGGCGGGACGGCGCCACCGGTCAGCGACCGCTTCATCACGCGCCTGATCCCGCTCCGCTACATCGACGCCGAGGCCATCGCCGAGACGCTGAAGCCGCTGGTCTCGAAGGACGCCTCGCTGGTCGCCTACGCGCCCACCAACACGGTGATCCTCACCGACGCGGCCACCAACATCTCGCGCATCCTCTCGATCGTGCGCTCGATCGACGTCGAGACCTTCAAGGAAGAGCTCGCCGTGATCGCGCTGCGCCACGCCGACGCGGCGACCCTGGCACGAGCAGCTCTCCGAGATCTTCGGCGCCGACGTGGCGGACGCGGGCGGGGCCGGCGTCGGCCGCCTGCCGACGCGCGCGCGCCGCCCCGTGCAGCCGGCGGTCCAGCCGGGCAGCGCGGAGATCGCGACCAAGGGCATGGTCCGCATCATCACGGACGAGCGCACGAACTCGCTGATCGTGCTCGCGTCGCGCCAGCGCACGGCGGAGATCCGCGACGTCGTGCGTCGCGCCTCGACGTGCCGGTGCAGGGCGGCGGCCGCATCCACGTCTACTACCTGAAGTACGCCGACGCCGAGGAGCTCGCCAACACGATCTCGGCGCTGCTCTCGCGGCCAGCCCTCGGCGCCGAGCGGCGGCGGCCTGCTCCTCCGGCATCGGCGGTCGGCCTGCAGACCACGTCGCTCTCGCGGCGGCGCGGCCGGCGCGGCGCAGGCGCTGCGCAGCTCGGTCAGCGAGCTCGCCGGGGCGTCACCGTCACGGCGGATCCGCCCACCAACTCGCTCCTGATCCAGGCCAGCCAGGAGGGCTTCAACACGCTCTCGCAGGTGATCGACCAGCTCGACATCCCGCGCCCGCAGGTGCTGGTCGAGGCGCTGATCATGGAGGTGGACGTCACCGACGCGATCGACCTCGGCTTCAGCGGCCTGGTCGCGCATCACGAGCAGCGGCAACCAGTACGCGATCGGCAGCCTCACCGACACGGTGCTCGGCAGCACGCGACGACGCGGACACCGACCGACGCACCGGCGTGCTCGACAACCTGCGTCAGGCGCTCGCCACGAACGCCGCGAGCTTCGTCGCCGGCGGCGCCGTCACGACCGGCGAGCACGCTGATCCAGGGCCTGATCCGCGCCAGCGCGAGCGTGAACGGCACCAACATCCTGTCGGCGCCGCACATCCTCACGCTCGACAACGAGGAGGCCGAGATCAAGGTCGGCGACAACATCCCGATCATCTCGAGCCGCGTGCAGTCGGCCGCGGGGATCACCACGCCGGACGTGGGCAACAACAAACAGCAGCCTCGCCACCAGCCAGAACATCGAGCGCCAGGACATCGGCATCACGCTGCGCGTGACGCCGCAGATCAGCGAGGGCGACACGCTGCGCCTCGAGATCTTCCAGGAGATCACGGCCGTGAACGAAGCGCTCTCGGGCGTCACCGGCAGCGCCGAGGAGGTCGGCGTCGCGCTCTCGAACCGCAAGATCGAGAACGTCGTGACCGTGTCCGACGAAGAGACCGTGGTGATCGGCGGCCTGATCGACGAGCAACCAGGTGGACAACGAGTACGAAGGTGCCCTGGCTCGGCGACATCCCGATCCTCGGCTGGCTGTTCAAGACCACGCAAGGACTCGATCCAGAAGCGGAACCTGCTGGTGTTCCTGACGCCGCACATCATCCGCAACAAGGCGCAGCACGCGCAGGCAGACGATCCGCAAGCGCGAGGAGTTCTGGGCCGAGCTCGGAGGCCAGCACGCCAGATGTCCGACGCGGAGCGCGCGGCCGCCGAACGAGCGCGATCGAGGAGGACCGCGCGGCCGGCATCGAGCTCGAGGGCATCGGCGACACGAACCCCGTGCGCGCGCGGCTCGAGGGACATCGCAAGCGCTACCCGGTCGAGCAGATGCGCGAGCTCGAGGAGCAGGGCGAGTCGAGCCAGCCCCGCACCCCCGGCGAGCCCTCTGCCGCGGCGAGCGGCGCGATGGCCGCGGCCAACCGCCCGCCCTCGGCACCAGCCATCAGCGCTGGGGCGTGCTGGCCGCGACGTTCGCCGACGAGGCGCCGCCGCCGTCGAGCTGCAACAGCTGATCGACGCCGGTCACGACGGCGCGCTCGTGAGCGAAGAGCACCAGGGCACGCTCCTCTACGAGGTGCGCCTCGGCCCCTACGCCGACCAGGCCGAGGCCGAGCACGTCGGCCGAGAGCGTGCGCGAAGCGTTCCGCCTCGCGCCGACCGTCTACGTGGAGGAGGCAAGCGAGTGAGCGCCGCGACGACGCCGCAGCTCGAGCATCTGGGGCTCCGCGAGGTGCTGCTCCGCACCACGCGGCTCTCGCTCCAGCAGCTCGAGGAAGCGGTGCGGCGCCAGGAGACCGCCGGCGGGCGGCTCGTCGATCACATCGTCGAGCTCGGCTTCCTCGACGAAGAGGAAGTGCTCCACGCCCTCGGCGCGCCAGCTCGGGCTGCCCGTGCGGCGCGACGTCACGCCCGAGGACGTGGACACCGAGCTGCTCGAGCGCCTGCCGATCGCCTTCGCGAAGGCCAACGCCGTGCTGCCGCTGCGCCGCACGGCGGAGGGCACCGTCCGCGTCGCCACGCCGAGCGCGCTCGACACCACGGTCTTCGACGACCTGCGCCTGCTCTTCGACGGCGACGAGATCCAGACCGAGCTGGTGCCGCGGCGCGCGATCCTCTCGCTGATCAACCAGGTCTACGACCGCGCGCTGGGCTCGATCGACGGCATCGTCGAGGAGGCCTCGATCGATTTCGCGGCGCTCGCGAGCGAGATCAGCGCCGAGCCGCAGGACCTGCTCGAAGCGCAGGACGACGCGCCGATCATCCGCCTCGTGGACTCGCTGCTCCAGCAGTCCGTGAAGGAGCGGGCGAGCGACATCCACATCGAGCCCTTCGAGAAGGAGATCCGCGTCCGCTTCCGCTCGGACGACGTGCTGTACGAGCCGGTCTCGGCGCTGCCGAAGGCGCTGCTGCCCGAGCATCGTCTCGCGCGTCAAGATCCTCGCCGGCCTCGACATCGCCGAGAAGCGGGTGCCGCAGGACGGCCGCATCCGCCTCAAGATCGCCGGCCGCGACTACGACGTGCGCGTCTCCTCCGTGCCGGTGGCACACGGCGAGCGCCTCGTCCTGCGCCTCCTGCCCCGCACCACCGAGATGCTCGACCTCGAGCGCCTCGGCTTCAGCCAACGCCAGCTCGTGGTCTGGGAGAAGCTGATCGCGCGCCCGAACGGCATCGTGCTCGTGACGGGCCCGACGGGCAGCGGCAAGACCACGACGCTCTACGGGGCGCTCTCGAAGCTGAACCGCACCGACCAGAACATCATCACCATCGACGATCCGGTGGAGATCCAGCTGCCGGGCGTCGGCCAGATCGAGGTCAACAACAAGGTCGGCCTCACCTTCGCGCGCGCGCTGCGCTCGGTGCTGCGCCAGGACCCGAACGTGGTGCTGGTGGGCGAGATCCGCGACCTCGAGACCGCGGAGATCGCCATCCAGGCCTCGCTCACCGGTCACCTCGTCTTCTCGACGCTGCACACGAACGACGCGCCGGCCGCGATCACGCGCCTCGTGGACATGGGCGTCGAGCCGTACCTCGTCGCGTCGTCGCTGGTCGCGGTGCTCGCGCAGCGGCTCGTGCGCGTGCTCTGCCCGGAGTGCCGCGAGGCCTACACGCCGACCGCGGCCGAGCTGGCCGAGCTCGGCGTGCGCAGCGCCGAGCCGGTGAAGGCGTACCGGCCCAAGGGCTGCCACCGCTGCCATCACACCGGCTACTACGGCCGCGTCGGCATCTTCGAGCTGATGGTGCTCGACGACGAGCTGCGCGCGATGATCATCCAGAACACCGACTCGAAGAGCATCAAGCGTCTGGCCGTGACCCGGGGCATGCACTCGCTGCGGCAGGACGGCGCGCGCAAGGTCCTGCTCGGCACCACCTCGATCGAGGAGGTCGTGCGCGCCACCGAGGAAGAAGGCGTCGTCGCCCAGATCTGACGCAAGCGCAGCGCGCAGTGAGCCCAAGGCGAACGAAGTCACGACAGCAAGCAGCGCGCAGTGCGCCGCAGGCGAACGAAGTCACGACAGCTGGAGAGATTTCGCGTTGCCCGTCTACAGCTACAAAGGCGTCAACAACGCGGGCCGGGCGACGCGCGGCTTCGTGGACGCCGACAGCGATCGCTCGGCGCGCCAGAAGCTGCGCCGGGAGGGGCTCTATCTCACCGAGCTCGTGGAGAGCACCGGCTCCGCGCCCACGCCGGCCGAAGAGAGCAGCTCGCGCTTCTCTTTCAGCTTCCGCCGCTCGGTCCCGGGCAGCGACCTCGCCATCGCCACCCGCCAGCTCGCCACGCTGCTCGGCGCCGGCATCCCGCTGGTCGAGTCGCTCGGCGCGCTGACGGAGCAGGTCGAGCACGCGCGCCTCAAGAGCGTGATCGGCAAGGTGCGCGACCGGGTGAACGAGGGCGCCACGCTGGCCGACGCGCTCGCGCGGGCCGGCCCGTTCTCCGATCTGTTCGTGAGCATGGTGCGCGCCGGCGAGGCGGGCGGCGCGCTCGAGCAGGTGCTGCGGCGGCTGGCCGACTACCTCGAGAGCCAGGAGCGCACCCGCAACCGCGTCATCTCGATCATGCTCTACCCGATGATGATGATGGGCTTCGCCGTCCTCGTCGTGATCGCGCTCGTGACGGTGGTGCTGCCGCAGATCACCACGCTGCTCGAGAGCATGAACATGCCGCTGCCCTGGTACACCCAGGTGATCATCTCCGGCTCCCGCTTCGTGCGGACCTGGTGGTGGGCGCTGCTCGCGGTCGTGGGGGTGGCGGCGATCTCGATTCGGGCCGTGCTCCGCACGGAGCGCGGGAAGCGAGGGCTTCGACGGGCTGAAGCTGCGCCTGCCCGTGTTCGGACGCGTGATCCGCGTGCTCGCCATCTCGCGCTTCACGCGCACGCTCTCGACGCTGCTGGCCGGCGGCATCCCGATCGTGCGTTCGCTCGAGATCTCGAAGTTCGTGGCCGACAACCACGTGATCGGCGAGGCCATCGACCGGGCCCGAGAGTCGATCACCGAGGGCTCGAGCATCGCGGCGCCGTTGCGCCGCAGCGGGCAGTTCCCGGCGCTGGTCACGCACATGGTGGACGTCGGCGAGAAGAGCGGCGAGCTCGAGGCCATGCTCGCCAAGGTGGCCGACACCTACGACGAGCAGGTCGAGACCGCCGTCACCCGCCTCACCGCCCTGCTCGAGCCGATGCTCATCCTGATGATGGTCGGCATCGTGCTGTTCATCATCCTCGCCACGCTCGTGCCGCTGTTGCAGCTCACGAGCGCCATCCGCTGAACCGGAGGAATTCCGCACATGACGAACCGAGACCAGGGCCGCCCGCGCGCCACAGGCGAGCGAAGCCAGGGAGTCGCTGTGAGCAACGCCGCAAGCCCGCTTCCTGCGGGCGCGCAGCGAGCCGCAGGCGAGCGAGGCAACGGAGCCTCTGTGAGCAACGCCGCAAGCCCGCTTCCTGCAGGCGCGCAGCGAGCCGCAGGCGAGCGAAGCCACGGAGTCCCTGTGAGCAACGCCGCAAGCCCGCTTCCTGCGGGCGCGCAGCGAGCCGCAGGCGAGCGTAGGAACAAGCTCGGCTTCACGCTGATCGAGATCATGGCCGTGGTGATCATCATGGGTCTGCTGATGGGCATCGTGGGCACCGCGATCTTCTCCCAGCTCGACACGGCGCGCGTCAACACGACGCGGGCACAGGTGAAGCAGCTCGAGAGCGCCCTCGCCTTCTACCAGATGGACAACGGCCGCTTCCCCACGACCGAGCAGGGCCTCTCGGCCCTGGTGAAGCCGCCCACCAGCGCGCCGGAGCCGCGCAACTATCGGGCGGGCGGGTACCTCCAGGGCGGCAAGGTGCCCGAGGACGCCTGGGGGAACCCGTACCAGTACGAGATGCCGGGCACGAACAACACGCAAGGCTTCGACCTCTGGTCGCTCGGCGCGGACGGCCAGCCCGGCGGGACCGAGACCGACGCCGACATCGGCAACTGGACGGAGCCCGAAGAGGGCGCTTGATGCCGTCCGCACCGCGCGCGAACGCCCGGCGCCGTGCCTTCACGCTGATCGAGCTGCTCGCGGTGCTGCTGATCATGGGGCTCGTCGCCGGCCTCACGCTCCCGAACCTCTCGCTGCGCTCGGAGCGCGTCGTGCTCGGCGAGGCGCAGCAGCTCGCGGCCGACCTCACCTTCACCCGCCAGCGCGCGGTCGCCACCGGCACACCGCATCGCGTGGTGGTCGATCTCGACGGCGCCGGCTGGTGGATCGAAGCGTGGCCGGAGGAGGCGAGCCCCTTCGCGCCCGTGGCCGCCGCGCCGGACGGGCGGCGGGAGATCCAGCTCTCGGCGCCGCCTTCGAACGCGGGCGAGCCGCTCCCGCTGGCGGGGCCCTTCGGTCACCCCCACACGCTGCCCGAGGGCGTGAGCTTCGAGTCGGTCGAGACGCCGGCCACGACCGGGCCCGCGGCCAGCGGGCAGGTCGAGATCGTGTTCGAGGGCGACGGCACGGCCGACCCCGCCCTCTTCGTGCTCGTGAACGAGTCGGGCGACGTCGTGCGCCTCCAGCTGTCGCGTCTCGCCGACGAGATCCGGATCTCGCCGTGACTAGGGCCCGCGGCTTCACGCTGCTCGAGGTGCTCGTCGCCGTCGCGCTGCTCGGCCTGGTCGTGAGCGTGCTGGCGCAGAGCGCGATCCAGGGCATGAGCTACGAGGGCGACGCCTCGCGCCGCTTGCGCGCGTCGCTGCTCGCGGATCGCGAGCTCGCGCGCATCGAGGCCGGCCTCAAGCTGGGCACGCCGCCGCAGCCGGGCCATCAGGAGAGCCAGGAGGCGGAGGAGTTCCGGCTCAGCGTGGACGTGCAGCCCCTCGACCTGGCGCAGGCCGGGATCGGCGCGCTGCTTCGCGCCGTCCGAGGGACCCGGGCGCCGTCCCGCCGCCGTCGCCCGACCGCCCCAGCCCGGCCGCGCTCCCGCTGTTCCAGGTCCTCATCCGCGTCGCCTGGACGGAGGGCTTGCGCGAGCTGGCCGTGACCCGCACCACGTTCGCGTACGACGCGACGGCCGCACTGCAGGCGTTGAGCGCAGCGAACCAGCAGAGCCCGCAGAACGAGGAGAACGCCCCGGCCCCGTCGGAGCCCGCGCCCGAGGAGGAGTCGCAGTGAGCCCGCGAGCCGCCGGCCACGCCGCCCGAGCCGGCTTCACGCTGCTCGAGATGCTGATGGTGGTGCTGTTCACCGGCATCGTGCTCACCTTCGCCGCGAACTTCACCATCGAGCTGTCGCGGGCCGGCCAGGCCGCGCTCGCCGAGAGCGTCGACCTGCGGCGCGCCGCGACGGTGCTCGACCGCGTCACGCGCGACCTCGAGGCCGCCACGCTGGTGAAGAAGCCCGATGCCCTCGATCCGCTCGAGCATCCCCTGGCTGTTTCTGGCCGAGGGCCGCGGCAGCGATGGCGCCGATCGCCTGCGCTTCCAGGCCCGCAACCACCGCCCGCGGCCCGGCGGCGGCCCGCAGTCCGATCTCGTCGAGATCGCCTACTGGCTCGTCTCGGCAGAGGAAGGCGAAGGCTTCGACCTGCTGCGCTGGACCTCGGCTCGGCCGCCTGTGCCGCCGCTCGACCGCAACTTTCCCCGCCGCGACGACCCCGGCGTCGAGGTGCTGGCCTCGCACGTCGCGCAGTTCTCGGTGCGCCTCCAGGACGGGGACGGCGCGTGGCAGAGCGCGTGGGACTCCTGGTCGCCGGCGCAGGCGAACCTGCTGCCGATCGCGGCGGAAGTGCGCGTGGCGCTGCTGCCCGAGACCCCGAGCGAGGACGACGAGCTCGCCGCCGAGCCGCCGCTGCCCTTCGTGCGCCCCGTGGTCCTCGCGCTCGAGCCGCTCGATCTCGAGAAGGCCCTCGGCGTCGAGACCGCCGAGGAGGGGAACGAGGAGGAGGACGACGAGAACGCCGCGTGCGTCACCGTGGCGGAGTGCGTGTCGCGGAACCAGGGCATCGTCGATGCCTATATCGGCCAGAACCCCGAGACTCGGACAGATCATCGCCTCGATCGCCGGGCAGTGCTGGAAGGATCAGCGCCGCGAGCGTGCCGATCCCGGTGAACAATTGCGAATGAAGGCGACGCCACGATCGCGGCATGGTGCTGATGGCGGTGCTGTTCTTCGTGCTGCTCGCCACGGCGGGCGTGGCGAGCTTCCTGTCCCGCGCGATGGTGGACGGCATGGCGGCGAGCAACCGCGACGGCGCGGCGAGCGCGGAGGCGCTGGCGCGCGGCGGCGTGCGGCTCGCCGAGGCGCGTGCTGCTGATGGACCGTCTCGCCGAGCAGCAGAACGAGTTCCAGGCAGACACCAGCCAGGACCCCTGGTCGCTGCTCAGCGGCGTCCCGTTCCCGCTCGACGACGGCGGCGAGCTCCGGGTCAAGGTCGAGGACGCCGGCGCGAAGCTCCCCCTGAACGCCCTGTTCTCCAAGGGGGCGGTGCGCGACGAGAAGACCGAGATCTTCCTCGGCGAGCTGCTCACGAAGGTGATCGACGAGATCCCGGTGCGCCCCGAGCAGAAGCTCTACGACGTGCAGGCGCTGGCCCGCAACCTGATCGACTGGGTCGACGCCGACTCCGTCCGCGTCGCCGGCGGCGACGAGGACGAGTACTACCAGGCGCAGCGCCCGCCCTACCTGCCGGCGAACCGGCAACCTGCTCTCG
Organism: uncultured delta proteobacterium; assembly: GCA_963716895.1. Lineage (GTDB taxonomy): Bacteria > Myxococcota_A > UBA9160 > UBA9160 > UBA6930 > JBFIYM01. The sequence continues at coordinate 80,021 of CAVQUJ010000003.1, read as the reverse complement.
GTGGACGAGCTGCTGCTCATCGAGGGCTTCGACGCCCAGCTCGTGAACGCGCTCCGCCCCTACGTGGACGTGCTCCCGTTCGCGAAGGCCGACGGCATCAACCCGAATACCGCGCCGCCCTGGGTGCTGGCCCTGCTCTATCACGGCCAGCCCGGCTCGGAACGCCTCGCGCAGGAGGACGAGGTCCGTCGCATCCTCGACATCCGCGAGCAGAAGGGCATCCTGTGCAAGGACGAGGCGAACAACCCCCGGTGCACGCCCGTCCGCGAAGTCATCGAAGGTGAGGTGTACCCGCCGCTTTCCTTTCACGCGGACGTCTTCCGCGTGACGGCGGAGGCGCGCTACGGGGGAGAGGTGAGACGCACCGTGGAGGCGGTGGTGGACCGCAGCGACGACAAGGGGCCCAAGATCCTCGCCTGGCGGGTGCACTGAGTCCCATGCTGGCCAGGCGCATTCTCGGACTCGACGTGGGGAGCCACGCGGCAAAGGCGGTGGAGCTGCGGCAGACGCTGCGGGGCGTCGAGGTGGTGCAGCTGCGCCATCTCCCGTTCGACGACCCCACGCCCGGCGTCGGCAGTGAGCTGCGCGACCTCGTGTCGCTCTACGACCTGCCGGGCGACTACGTGGTGGTGAGCCTCGCGGGCGATCGCATCTCGACGCGCCGGCTCGAGTTCCCGTTCCGCGACCGCCGGAAGATCGGGCCCGCGGTGCCCTTCGAGGTCGAGGGCCAGGTGCCCTTCTCGCTCGACGACTACTTCGTCGACTGGGAGATCGTCGGCGAGGAGAAGAACCGCACGAAGGTGCTCGCGACGCTCGCGCCGCGCAACGAGGTGGCGCTGCTGCTCGAGACGCTGGGCGAGGCGGGCCTGTCGTCCACGCATCGTCGAGGCCGAGGGCCTGGTGCTCTCGAACCTGTCGTCGGTGTTCGACCTGCCCGGCACGCGCCTGCTGGTGGACATCGGGCACCGCAAGACGACGGTGTGCCTGTGCCTCGACGGGCGCGTGGTGGCGACACGCACGGTGCCGGTCGCGGGCCACGCCCTCACGCGCGCGGTCGCGCGCGACCGTGACCTCGGCGAGATCGAGGCCGAGCGCGCGAAGATCGAGGAAGGCGTGATCGGCGTGCCGAAGAACACCGCCTCGCTCGAGGTGCTCGACCGGCTCGCACGCGAGATCCTGCGCACGGTCGGCTCGCTCGAGTCGCTGCTGCCGCGCGGCGTGGCCGGGCTCCAGGCGCTGCACCTCCTCGGCGGCGGCGGGCGCTTGCACCGGCTCGAGGAGTTCCTGCGCGAGCGCACCGGGCTGCCGGCGCAGCGCCTGGCGCTGCCATCCGGGGAGCTCGGCGCCGCGTTGCTGGCCGGCGGCGACCCGCTGCTGTTCGGCCCGGCCATGGCGCTCGCGCTGCGCGGCTCTTCGCGCGCCACGACGCGCATGAACCTGCGCCAGGGCAGCCTCGGTCAGCGCATCGACTACCGCCAGGTCGGCCGCGAGGTGCGCTTCACGGTGGCGCTGGCCGCCGCCGCGCTGCTCCTGGCGGGCGCCTCGGTGATCACGCGCATGTCGCTCGATTCGCGCCGCGCGGCGGTCGCGGAGCGGCACGCGCGCGCCCTCGTGGCGGAGGCACTGCCGGGCGCCAAGAGCAATCAGGATCCGCTGGCCGCCATGCAGGAGGCGCTGCGCAACGCCGAGCGCCGCGCCGACACGCTGGGCGTCTACCGCGGCAATCTGTCGGCGCTCGACATCCTGACGGAGATCTCGCGCCGCGTGCCGACCGGGCTCGACGTGGTGTTCGAGGAGCTCTCGATCGAGCGCCAGGTGATCCAGATCAAGGGTCACTCCCCGAGCTTCGGCAGCGTCGATCAGCTCCGCAGCCTGCTGGCGCAGTTCGGACCCTTCGCCGAGATCGCGGTGGGCGACATCACCGCCGACGCGCGACGCGGCGGCCAGAACTTCAGCGTGCGCATCAGCCTGTCCGACGAGGAGGAGCCGTCGTGAGGGAGCTGTGGCGCCGGGTGACGGCCGCCTTCGAAGGCCTGTCCGCGAACGAGCGACTGCTCGTCAGCGTCGCGGGCGGTCTGCTGGTCGTGACCCTGCTCTGGTTCGGGCTCGCGATGCCGCTGCTGGCGGCGGCGCGCAATGCGTCGCAACGCGCAGCCACGGCCGAGCAGCAGGTCGAGATGGTGCGCGCGCTGCGCACGCGCTTCGACGAGGTGAACGGACGGCTGGCCGACGTCGAAGCGCGCATCCAGGGCGGTCCGCAGGGTGAGATCTTCACCACGCTCGAGCAGATGGCCTCGCAGTCCGCCGTGAAGATCGACTCGATGGAGCCGCGCACGGCGCCGGCCAGCGCGGAGTATCGCGAGACGAAGGTGCAGGTGGCGCTCAAGGGCGTGACGCTGGCGCAGGTCGTCGGCTTGCTCGAGCGCATCGACAAGGCGCCGCAGATGCTCTCGATCAAGAGCCTGCGCCTCCGCACCCGCGCGGACAAGCAGGACCTGCTGGACGTGACGTTCACGGTCTCCTCCTTCGAGCGGATCTGATGCGAGCGGAGTCACCCCGATGAGAAGGGGCGCGCTGATCGCGGGGATCGTGGTGCTGCTCGTCGTGTTCCTGGCGGCGCGCTTTCCCTACCGCCGGCTGCTGCCCCCGCTGCTCGAGGCGGCTCGCGCTGCGACAGGCGCCGAGATCGACGTGACGGATCTCGGGCTCGGGCTCGGCCTCGGGGGGCCAGAGGTCGTCGCGAGCGGCGTGCGGCTGCGCTGGCCCGAGGCGCCGGAGCTCGTGCTCGACGAGGTGCGCGTACGGCCCGCGTGGTCGTTCGCCTGGCTCACGGGCTCTCCGCTCTGGCACGTGAATGCCTCGGGCGCGCCGGGCGCCTGGCGCGGCGTGGTGGCGCCGGATCGGGTCGCCGGCGAGTGGAGCGAGGTAGACACCGATGCCCTGCCCTGGGCGATGTTCGGCGCGCTGGCGCCGCTCCACGGCCGGCTCTCGGGGGAGGTCGAGCTGGCGCGGAGCAACGGCGCCTGGGAGGGCTCCGCCGAGGTGGCCGGGGGCGAGGGCAGCGTCGATCTCCCCGGCCTGCCAGTGGCGATCCCCTTCGTCGCCCTCGAGGCGCAGCTCGCGGTCTCGCCGGCGCTCGTGACGGTCTCGAGCGCCCGCCTGGAGGGACCTCTCGTCACCGCCAACGTCGAGGGCACCGCCAGCGCGGCCGGTGGGTTCCCTTCGGCCTGGCCGCTCGATCTCGATGTGGAGATCGAGCAGGTCGATCCCGCCTTGCGCGGGTACCTCGGTCCCCTGGGGATTCCCGTGGATGCCAACGGCCGCGCCCGGCTGCGGGTGACCGGCTCGCTGGCCGCTCCCTACCTGGGTGGCCCGCGCTGAGTCCGGTCGTTAGCATCCGTCCATCTGGATTCATTGATGGATGGAGCTCTGGTGAGCACCGACCTGCTCCAGAAGATCTTCCGCACGCTCGGCGACCCGACGCGGGTCCGCATCCTCGCCCTCCTCGAGCGCGAGGAGCTCGCCGTGCACGAGCTGATGGAGGCGCTCGGCATGGCGCAGTCCCGGGTCTCGCGGCACCTCGGCATCCTGCGCGAGGCCGGCCTGCTGCGCGACCGGCGCGACGGCACCTATGCGCTCTATCGCTTCGAGCGCCCGGCCGACGGCCCCTGGGCGAACGCGTGGTCGCTGGCCCGGCGCGAGCTCGACCGCGATGCGCTCGCCGAGCGCGACCGGCTCGCGCTCGCCCGCGTGCTCGAAGCGCGCGCAGCGAAGAGCCGCAGCTTCTTCGACGCCGTCGGCCCCGAGTGGGACGCGCTGCGCAAGGTCTGGAACGACGACACGCTGCGCGCGCGCGCCCTCGCCCGCGTGGTGCCGCGCGATCTTGTGGTGGCCGACGTCGGCACCGGCACCGGCACGCTCGCGCTCGAGCTGGCGGCCGCCGGCATGCGAGTGATCGCGGTCGATCACTCGAAGGCGATGCTCGACGCCACGCAACGCAAGCTCGACGAGAGCGGCGCGCGCGTCGAGCTGCGCCTCGGCGAGGCCGAGGCCCTGCCCCTCGCGGACGCCGAGGTCGACGCCGCCTTCGCGCACCTGGTGCTCCAGTATCTGCCCGCCCCCGCCCGCGCCTTCGCGGAGCTCGCGCGCGTGGTGAAGCCCGGAGGCGCGGTGGTCGTGGTGGACTTCGTGCGCCACGACCGGGAGTGGATGCGCCAGGAGCTCGGCGTGGTGTGGATGGGCTTCTCGCCCGACGAGGTCGCGAGCGGGCTCGCCGACGCGGGCCTCGAGCACGTGCGCGTCGAAGTGCAGGCGCCGTCGCTCCGAGGCGGCGACCTGCCGGCCACCTTCATCGCGGACGCGCGGCGCCCGCCGGAGCCGAGCCGATGACCGACGCCGAAGCCCGCCTCCGCGCCCTGCTCCGCGAGCGCATCCTCGTGTTCGAGGGGCCGAAGGGCACCATGATCCAGGCCCGCGGCCTCGCCGAGGCCGACTTCCGTGGCACGCGCTTCGCGTCGCATCCGCGCGATCTCCGCGGCGACAACGAAGTGCTGATCCTCACCCGGCCCGACGTGATCGAGTCGATCCACGACGAGTTCCTCGCCGCCGGCGCCGACATCACCGCCACGGGCACCTTCGGCGCCACACGCATCGCCCAGGCGGACTACGGGCTCGAGGATCTCGCGTACGAGATGAACCTCGAGGGCGCGCGCATCTGCCGACGCGTGGCGGACGCGTGGACCGCGCGCACGCCCGACAAGCCGCGCTTCGTCGCGGGCGCGATGGGGCCGACCACGCGTACGCTCTCGATCTCGCCGGACGTGAACGACCCGGGCAAGCGGGCGCTCGGCTGGCGCGAGCTCTGCGACGCCTTCGCCGAGCAGGCGCGCGGGCTCCTCGACGGTGGCGCCGACCTGCTGCTGGTCGAGACGCAGATCGACACGCTCAATACCAAGGCGGCGCTCGTCGCGATCGACGAGGTGTGCGCGGAGCGCGGCGTGCGCGTGCCCGTGGTGGTCTCGATGGCGGTCACCGACAGCAGCGGCCGCACGCTCTCGGGTCAGACGCTCGACGCCTTCTATCACTCGGTGCGCCACGCGACGCCGCTCGCGGTCGGGCTCAATTGCTCGCTCGGCGCGGAGCAGATGCGGCCGCACCTGGCGGAGCTGGCGGAGCTGGCCGATCTGCCCGTCTCGGCCTACCCGAACGCCGGGCTCCCGAACGCGATGGGCGACTACGACGAGAGCCCCGCGCGCACGGCCGAGCTGGTCGGCGAGTGGGCGCGCAGCGGCCTCGTCAACCTGGTGGGCGGCTGCTGCGGGACGACGCCCGCGCACATCGGCGCCGTGGCCAAGGCCGTCGCCGGCCTTCCGCCGCGCTCGATCCCGGCGCAGACCGAGCACTTCACGCAGCTCGCCGGCATGGAGACGCTCACGCTCCGCCCGGACAGCAACTTCCTCACGGTGGGCGAGCGCACCAACGTGACCGGCTCCACGAAGTTCCGCCGGCTCGTGAAGTCCGGCGCCTGGGAGCAGGCCGTGGCCGTGGCCGTCGAGCAGGTGCGCAACGGCGCCAACGTCATCGACGTGAACATGGACGAAGGCCTCCTCGACTCGGAAGGCTGCATGCGCACCTTCCTGGCCTGGATCGCGTCGGACCCCGAAGTCGCGCGCGTGCCTGTGATGATCGACAGCAGCCAGTGGTCCGTGCTCGAGGCCGGCCTCCAGTCGTGCCAGGGCAAGAGCATCGTCAACTCGATCTCGCTCAAGGAAGGCGAAGCGGACTTCCTCGCGAAGGCGCGCACGATCCGCCGCTACGGCGCGGCGGTGGTGGTGATGGCCTTCGACGAGCTCGGCCAGGCCGACACGGTCGCCCGCAAGGTCGAGATCTGCGAGCGCGCCTATCGGCTGCTCACCGAGCAGGCCGGCTTCCCGCCCGAGGACATCATCTTCGACCCGAACGTGCTCGCGATCGGCACCGGCATCGAGGAGCACGCGGAGTACGGCAAGAACTTCATCGCGGCCACCCGCGAGATCAAGCGGCGCTGCCCCTTCGTCCACGTGAGCGGCGGCATCTCGAACCTGTCCTTCTCGTTCCGCGGCAACGACGTGGTGCGCGAGGCCATCCACTCCGCGTTCCTCTATCACGCGATCCGCGCCGGGCTGGACATGGGCATCGTGAACGCCGGCCAGCTGCCGGTGTACGAGGACATCCCGAAGGACCTGCTCGAACACGTCGAAGACCTGATCTTCGCGCGGCGGCCCGACGCTACCGAGCGAATGATCGAGATCGCCGAGCGCGTGAAGGGGCGCGGGCAGCGCCCCGAGCAGGACCTCACCTGGCGCAACGGCACCGTCGAAGAGCGCCTCTCGCACGCGCTCGTGCACGGTGTGCTCGACTTCATCGAGGCCGACACCGAGGAGGCGCGCCAGAAGTACGACCGCCCGCTCTCGGTGATCGAGGGCCCGCTCATGGCCGGCATGAGCGTGGTGGGCGACCTGTTCGGCGCCGGGAAGATGTTCCTGCCCCAGGTGGTGAAGAGCGCGCGCGCCATGAAGAAGGCGGTCGCGGTGCTCGAGCCCTACCTCGAGAAGGAACGCACCGCCGGCCAGAGCGCCGCCAAGGGGCGCATCGTGATGGCCACGGTGAAGGGCGACGTGCACGACATCGGCAAGAACATCGTGGGCGTGGTGCTGCGCTGCAACGGCTACGAGGTGATCGACCTCGGCGTGATGGTGCCAGCCGACAAGATCCTCGACGTGGCCGTCGAGCAGCGCTGCGACCTGATCGGGCTCTCGGGTCTGATCACGCCGTCGCTCACCGAGATGGTGCACGTCGCGAAGGAGATGGAGCGCCGGAAGCTCTCGCAGCCGCTGCTCATCGGCGGCGCCACCACGAGCCGCCAGCACACCGCCGTCCGCATCGCGCCCGCCTTCGAGGGCGCCACGGTGCACGTACAGGACGCCTCGCGCGCGGTGGGCGTCGTCACCACGCTGCTCGACAGCGGCGCGCGCATCGTCTTCGACCGCAAGAACCGCGAGACGCAGGCGCGCCTGCGGGCGCTGCACGCCGACCGCCGCGAGCGCCCCCTGCTCCCGATCGGCGAGGCGCGCGAGCGCCGCGCGCCGATCGAGTGGCGGGCCAGCGAGCTCGCCCGGCCGGCGTTCTTCGGCACGCGCGTGCTCGACCCGATCCCGGTGGCCACGCTGCGCCCGTTCATCGACTGGACGTTCTTCTTCTCGGCCTGGGAGCTGAAGGGGCGCTACCCGAAGATCTTCGAGCACCCGGCCTACGGCGCCGAAGCCAAGAAGCTGTTCGTGGACGCGAACGAGCTGCTCGACCGCATCGAGCGCGAGGGGCTGCTCACCGCACGCGGCGTCTACGGCTTCTGGCCCGCCGTCGCGGAGGGCGACGACCTCGTGCTGTTCGAGGACGAGAGCCTCGCGCGGGAGTGCACGCGCTTCCCGATGCTGCGGCAGCAGCAGGAGGCGGAGGGTGCGCCGCTGCGCTCCCTGGCCGACTTCGTGGCGCCGCGGACGAGCGGCTTCGTGGACAGCGTCGGCGCCTTCGCCGTGACGGGCGGCCTCGGCGCCGAAGCTCTGGCCGCCCGCTTCGAGCGCGAGAACGACGACTACCAGGCCATCCTCGCCAAGGCGGTCGCCGACCGGCTCGCCGAGGCCGGCGCCGAGTGGCTGCACGCCGAGGCGCGCCGCGCGTGGGGCTACGGCCAGCAGGAGAAGCTCGGCCTCGAGGACCTGATCGACGAGAAGTACCGTGGCATCCGGCCCGCGTTCGGCTACCCGGCCTGCCCCGACCACACCGAGAAGCGACGCCTCTTCGCGCTGCTCGGCGCCGAGCGGATCGGCATGGCGCTCACGGAGAGCTACGCGATGACGCCGGCCGCGAGCGTCTCCGGCCTCTACTTCGCCCACCCCGGCTCGCGCTATTTCGCCGTCGGCCGCATCGGCCGCGACCAGGTGGCCGACTACGCCCGCCGCAAGCGCATGCCGGTTGCGGAAATCGAGCGCTGGCTCCAGCCGAACCTCGCCTACGACCCCGAGGAAACCTAAGCTCCGCGCGATGAGCGAGGCCCAGCGAATCATCCTCGCGGTCGTGTTCGACGTCGTAGGCACCCTGCTCCTCCCTCGCGAAGCGGTGGGTGAGAGCTATGCGCGGTTCGCGCGCGACCACGGCGTCGTGATCTCCGCGGCGCGCCTCGACGACGCGTTCGCGCGGGTGCTCGCGGCGGCGAAGCCCAACGTCCACCCCGGCACGACGCTCGCCGGCGCCGCCGAGCGCGAGCACGACTGGTGGCGCGACCGCGTGCGCGAGACCTTCCGCGCCGCCGACGGCATGGCGCGCTTCGACGGCTTCGAGACGTTCTTCGCGCGCGTCTGGAGCTACTACGCCGGTGCGGACGCGTGGCGCCTGCTCCCGGGCGCGGAGCCCGGCCTGGACGCGCTGGCGGCGCGCGGTTTGCGCCTCGGCGTGCTGTCCAACTTCGATCAGCGCCTCCGCGGAATCCTCCATGGGCTCGGCCTCGACGAGCGGTTCGAGGTGGTCACGTTGCCGGGCGACGCCGGCGCCGCCAAGCCGGACGGCGCGATCTTCGACGTCTGCCTCAAGCGCTTCGGCCTGGCCGCGCCGCGTGTGCTGTACGTGGGCGACCGCGAGGTGGAGGACGTCGCGGCCGCGCGCGCGGCCGGCCTGCGTGGGCTCGACGTGACCACGCTGCCCGACCTCTCCGCGCTGCCCGCCGCCATCGACCGCATCGAAGAGGACCTCGCACGCGCATGAGCACCCTCGCTCCCGTCCAGTTCTTCCGCGAGCGCTTCGGCCTCGACGAGCAGAGCCTCGCGCGCACGCTCGCTGCCGCGCTCGACGGCCCGGCCGACGCCGCCGACCTCTTCTTCGAGTACGCGACGCGCGACGCCGTGGTGCTCGAGGAGGGCATCGTCAAGAGCGGCGACCGGCACCTCTCCCAGGGCGTGGGCGTGCGCGTGCAGGCCGGCGAGAAGCAGGGCTACGCGCACTCCGACGAGATCGACGCACACAGCCTCATCCAGGCCGCCACCACCGCGCGCGCCATCGCCGCCGGCCGCGGCAGCGCGCGCAGCGTGGCCGTGCGCGGCCCGGCGGCGCCCGCGCGCGACCTGTATCCGGTCGGCAGCGCCCCCACCGACGTCCCGATCGCGGCCAAGGTGCTGCTGCTCGAGCAGATCGACGCGCTACGCTCGCAGCCGCGACGCGCGCGTCGAGGAGGTGCTCGCGAGCCTGGTCTGCCAGAACCGGCACGTGCTGCTCGCCGCCAGCGACGGCACCTTCGTCGCCGACGTGCAGCCGCTGCTGCGCCTCAACGTGCAGGTGATCGTCGAGAACGCGGAGGGGCGCCGCGAGGTGGCGCGGCAGGGCGGCGGCGGGCGCTTCGAGCTCGGCCGCGTGCTGCTCCCGAGCTACTGGCAGCCGCTCGTCGACGAGGCGGTGCGCCTCGCGCTGCTCAACCTCGAGGCCGTGCCCTGCCCGGCCGGCAGCGATGGACGTGGTGCTCGGCCCCGGCTGGCCCGGCGTGCTGCTGCACGAGGCGGTGGGCCACGGCCTCGAGGGCGACTTCGTGCGCAAGGGCACCTCGACGTTCGCGGGCCGGCTCGGCCAGCGCGTCGCCGCGCCCGGCGTCACCGTGGTGGACGACGGCACCCTCCCCGGGCGCCGCGGCTCGCTCAACGTGGACGACGAGGGCACGCCCACGCAGCGCACCACGCTGATCGAGGACGGCATCCTGGTGGGCTTCCTCCAGGATCGGCTGAACGCGCGCCTGCTCGGCGTCGCGCCCACCGGCAACGGCCGCCGCGAGAGCTACGCGCACCTGCCCATGCCGCGCATGACGAACACGTTCATGCTCGCCGGCCACGACGATCCCGCCGACATCGTGCGCTCGGTCTCGCGCGGCCTCTACGCGGTCAACTTCAGCGGCGGCCAGGTGGACATCACGAACGGCAAGTTCGTGTTCGCGGCCAGCGAGGCCTATCGCATCGAGGACGGCCGGATCACGGCGCCGGTGAAGGGCGCCACGCTGATCGGCAACGGCCCCGACGTGCTGACGCGCGTCTCGCGCATCGGCTTCGACCTCGCGCTCGATCGCGGCGAAGGCACCTGCGGCAAGGATGGCCAGTCGGTGCCGGTGGGAGTCGGCCTGCCGACGATCCGCGTGGACGGCATCACGGTGGGAGGCACCGAGCGTTGATCGACGCCGACGGGGTGCGCCACGCCGTCGAAGCGGCGAAGCAGGCCGGCGCCGACGCCGCCGACGCGATCCAGCTCGCCTCGGATTCCGTCGAGGCCCGCGTGCGCGGCGACGAGATCGACTACGTGAAGCAGGCGCGCGAGCGCGCGCTCGGCCTGCGCGCCTTCGTGCGCGGCAAGCGCGGGCTCGCGACGGCGCTGGTCTCGACCAGCGACCTGTCGCACGCCGCGATCCGCGCGCTCGCCGCGGACGCCGTGGCGCTCGCGCGCGCGACCGCCCAGGACCCGGACGCCGGCCTCCCGAGCGACGGCTTCGCGCGCGACTGGCCCGAGCTCGAGCTGCACGATCCGCGCGACCGCGCGGTGACGCTCGAGACCCAGCTCGCCGAAGCGCGCGAGGCCGAGGCCGCCGCGCGTGCGGTGGATCCGCGCATCGTGAACTCCGAAGGCACCAGCGTGGGTTCGAGCTTCGACGCGGTCGCCGTCGCCAGCAGCGCCGGCTTCGAGGGCTGCTACGAGGGCGCACACCACTCGCTGGTGTCGTCGCCCGTCGCTGCGGAGAACGGAGCGATGCAGACCGACTACTGGCTCACCGCGGCACGCCGGCGCAGCGAGCTCGAATCGCCCGCGAGCGTCGGGAAGCGCGCGGCGGAGCGCGCGCTCGCGCAGCTCGGCGCGCGCTGCGTCCCGACCCAGCAGGTGCCGGTGATCTTCGAGGCGCCCGCCGCGCGCGGCGTGCTCGGCAATCTCGTCGCCTGCCTCTCCGGCGGCGCGATCTACCGCAAGACGTCGTTCCTGGCCGGCAAGCTCGGCGAGCGCATCGGCTCGGACGCCGTCACCGTGATCGACGACGGCCGCCGACCGCGCGGCCTCGGCAGCCGCCCGTTCGACGCCGAGGGTCAGGCCACGCGCCGCACGGTCGCCGTGGAGAAGGGCCGGCTCGCGAGCTTTCTGCTCGACGTCTACTCGGCGAAGAAGCTCGGCCTGCGCTCGACGGGCAACGCCAGCGCGCGGCGCCGCGCAGCGCGCCGGGCGTGGCGCCGACCAATCTGTGGCTCGAGCCGGGGCGCGACTCGCTCGAGCAGCTCCTCGCGAACACCGAGCGCGGTCTGCTCGTCACCGGGCTGTTCGGCCTGGGCTTCAACCCGGTCACCGGCGACTTCTCGCGCGGCGCCGCGGGCTTCTGGATCGAGGGCGGCGAGCGCGCGTTCCCGGTGGAGGAGATCACCGTCGCCGGGAACCTCGCCGATATGCTGCGCGACGTCGATCGCGTGGCGAACGACCTGCTCTGGCTCGGTAGCCTCGGCGCGCCCTCGTTCCGCGTGGCGCAGCTGACGGTCGCGGGAAGCGCCGCGTGAGCCAGGCGCCCGTCATGCTCGGCATGCGGCTGCCCGACGTGGACGTCTGGTCGGAGCGGGTCACCGTCGCGCTCGGGCAGAATCCCGAGCCTGTTCACCGGCCCCGGCACGAACACCTATCTGGTCGGCACGGGGCCCGAGCGCATCCTGCTCGACCCCGGCCAGGGCGTGCCCGGCTACCTGCCCGTGCTCGAGCGCGCGCTCGAGCGCGCCGGCTGCCGGCGCATCCAGGAGATCGTGCTGACGCACGGCCATCCCGACCACATCGGCGGCGTGCGCGCGGTGCGGGAGCGCTACGGGACGCTGCGCGTCTCGAAGTTCCCGTGGCCCGAGGCTCGACGCGCCTACGCGGACCTCGAGCTCCAGCCGCTCGACGACGGCGCCGTGGCGCGCACCGAGGGCGCCACGCTGCGCGCGCGTCCACACGCCGGGCCACGCGCCCGATCACCTCTGCTTCGTGCTCGAGGAGGAGCGCGCGCTGTTCTCCGGCGACAACGTGCTCGGCGTCGGCACCACCGTGATCCCGAACGAGAACGGCGACCTCGGCCACTACATGGCGCTCGCTCGAGCGCCTGCTCGAGCTCGAGCGCCGCGCGCGCATCTATCCCGCGCACGGGCCCGCGATCGACGACGGCGTCGCGAAGCTGCGCGAGTACATCGCGCACCGGCACGAGCGCGAGCGCGCAGATCCTCGCCGCGCTCGAGCGCGGGCCGACGCGGCATCCCGGAGATCGTGGCGGCGTCTACGCCGCCTATCCCGTGGCGCTCCACGCCGCCGGCCGCGCAGTCGGTCTGCTCGCACCTGCGCAAGCTCGAGCGCGAGGGGCGCGTGCGCGCGACGGCGCGCGACGCGCTCGCGCGCGCTGGAGCGCTGCGTGAGCCACCCGATCGCTGGCGCGCCTGCGCGAGCCCGGACCCGGACGAGCGCCGCGCGGCCTGCGCCGAGGCCCCCGACGATCCCTCGGCGGTGCTGCTGGCGGACGCGCTCGTGCGCGGCGCTCGCGCGATCCCGGCCAAGCCGGTGGTGCGCGCAGCGTCCGACGCGCTGGTCGCGATCGGGCGCGCGCTCCGGCGGCGTGGAGGACGCGCTCGCGCCGCGCGCTCGCGCAGCGACGAGCCCCGCGCAGCGCTTCGGCGCCGCCTTCGACCGCGGCGCGCCTCGAGCCGCCGGCCCGATCAGGCTGCTGCCCGCGCTGGTCGACGCGCTCGGCGAGCAGCGACGGCGACGTGCGCTGGGCGGCCGCGCGCCTGCTGGTCGAGCTCGGGCCGCGCTGCACGGCGAGGTGCTGCCGCTGCTGCGTGGGCCTCGCGCGCGCGGGCGAGAACGCCGGTGGTGCGCCGCATGGCCACCTTCGCGCTGCGCGAGCTCGCGCCCGACCGGCCCGAGGCGACCGAGGTGCTGCTCGTCGCCGCCCGCGACGCGGACCTCCGCGTGCGCCGCGCTGCCACCACCGCGATGGCCTCGCTGCAGGATCCGCCCTGCGAGCGTGGCGCAGCATCTGCTCGGCGCGTTGCGCTCCGACCCCGACGCGGCGATCGCGCCGCCTGGCTGCGCTGCGCGCTCGGCGAGATCGGCGCGGGCTGGCCGGCTGCACTTCCAGCACGACGCAGCCGCGCAGCTCGAGGCCGCGGCCCTGCCGCGACGAGGACGCCGACCTGCGCCGGGCCGTCGAGCGCGCGCTCACGCGACTGCGCGCCGGCGCGGCGAGCCTGAGGGCAGCATGCGCCGCGCCGACTTCTACCGCGAAGCGCGCCGCGACCGCCGGGGCCGCTCGCGGGACCTGCGCGTGGTGGAGCTCACCACCACCTGGGCCGGGCCGATGGGCGGCTGCATGCTCGCCGACTTCGGCGCCGACGTGATCAAGGTCGAGCACCCGCGCGGCGAGATCGCGCGGCGCTCGCCGCCCTTCCTGCCGGGGCCGAGCCGCCGCTCTCGTTCATGCACGCGACGCGTGAACCGCAACAAGCGCAGCCTCGCGCTCGACCTGCACGACGCGCGCGGCGCGCGAGATCCTGCTGCGGCTGGTGGCGCGCACCGACGTCGTGATCGAGAACTTCCGGCCCGGCGCGCTCGACGCCTGGGGCTGCGGCTACGCGGCGCTGCGCGCGATGAAGCACGACGTCGTGCTACGTCTCGATCAGCGGCTTCGGCCAGTACGGGCCCGCAGCGCACGAGCGCGCGGGCTACGACCCGCTGGCGCAGGCCGAGAGCGGCTTCATGTCGCTGAACGGCGAGCCCGACGGCGAGCCGATCAAGGCGCCGACCTTCCTGGCCGACGATCTCGCCGGCCTGCACGCCGCGCTCTCGGCGCTGGCGGCGCTGCGCCACCGCGACCGCACCGGCGAGGGCCAGCACATCGACGTCGCGCTGCTCGACGCGATGCTGTTCCAGTCGACCGGCTACCTCACGCTCGGCGCGCTCGGCGTCGCAGCTGCCGCGGCTCGGCAACCAGTTCCGCATCGCGGCGCCGGCCAACACCTACCGCTGCCGCGACGGGCTGCATCGCTGGCCGGCGTGCTGCTCGACGCGCACTGGAAGCGGCCTGGCGCGGCTGATCGGCCGGCCCGAGCTGGCCGACGACGCCGCGCTACGCGACCGCGCTGCCGAGCGGATCGCGCGGCGCGCCGAGGTGGACGCGCTGCTCGCGCGACTGGGCTCGCGCGAGCGCACCGTGGCGGAGGCGCTCGCAGGCGCTGCTCGGCGCCGGCCTGCCCTGTCGCGCCGCGTGCGCAGCTACGCCGAGGCGGCGCGCAACGCGCACGTGCGCGAGCGCGACATGCTCCAGCCGACGCCGCGTCGAGGCGGCGGCAGCGTGCCCGCTCACCGGACCGGCGGCCAAGCTCTCGCGCACGCCGCTGCGCATGCGCAGCGGCCGCCCGCGCTCGGCGCCGCACACCGACGCGATCCTCGACGAGCTCGGCGTCGCCGCGACGAGGAGCGCGCGCAGCTGCGCGCCGACGGCGTGATCTGAGCGCGCGAGGCCGGCTCTGATCGCAGCCGATCCGACAGAAACGATGGCGCGCCGACGCCGGTCGCACGCGAGCCCGCGACTAGAACTCGCGCGCGCCGAGGCAAGGAGACGAGTCGATGGCGACGCTCAAGGGGACCAAGACCCACGCCAACCTGAAGGACGCCTTCGCGGGCGAGTCGCAGGCGAACCGCCGCTACCTCTACTTCGCGCAGGCAGGCCGACATCGAGGGCTACCCGGACGTCGGCGGGCCTGTTCCGCGACACCGCCGAGGCCGAGACCGGCCACGCGCACGGCCACCTCGACTACCTGAAGCAGGCGGGCGATCCGGCCACCGACAAGCCGATCGGCAGCACGGATCGAGAACCTGGCCGCCGCCGTCGCCGGCGAGACCTACGAGTACACCGAGATGTACCCGGGCATGGCGAAGACGGCGCGCGGCGAGGGCTTCGCCGAGATCGCCGAGTGGTTCGAGACGCTGGCGAAGGCCGAGAAGTCGCACGCCGGCCGCTTCCAGAAGGCGCTCGACGGCCTCGAGAAGCTCTAGGCCCGGACCGCGTGAAGGTCGCGCGCCTGCCGCGAGCGTCCGCTCGAGCGCAGACGACTCCGCTACGACGATCCGGACTACCTCGACCCGGCGAAGCTCGAGCGCGAGCTGCGGCGCGTCGGCGACATCTGCCACCAGTGCCGGCGCTGCCTGCCGCTGTGCCCGTCGTTCCCGAAGCTGTTCGAGCTGATCGACGCCACGCCGGACGAGGTGGCCGGCGTCGACCTTCGCCGGCTTCGAGCAGGTGAACGAGCTCTGTTACCACTGCAAGCTCTGCTACAACCACTGCCCCTACACGCCGCCGCACGAGTGGGACGTCGACTTCCCGGCGCTGATGCGCCGGCAGCAGCTGGCGCGGGCGCGCGCGCGACGGCGTCCCGCTGGCGCGCAAGCTCACCACGCGCACCGACCTGCATCGGCAAGCTCGGCCTCGCTCGCGCCGCCGCTGATGAACTTCGCCAACCGGAACCGTCTCTCGCGCGTGCTGATGGAGAAGACGGTCGGCATCGACCGCGACTGGGTGCAGCCCTCCTACTTCTTCGAGACGGTCGAGCGCTGGTTCCGGCGCCGCGGCGCGCGCGGCAGCGGCGACAACGGCCGCGTGGTGCTGTTCACCACCTGCGCGGTCGAACTACAGCGACCCGATCACGGCGCGCTCGGCGGTGCGCGGTGCTCGAGCACGCCGGCGTCGCACGTCGAGGTCGGCTATCGAGCGCTGCTGCGGCATGCCCTTCACCGACACCGGCGACCTCGACTCCGCCCGCGCCAACGCCGAGGCGCAACGTGGCCGCGCTGCTGCCGAAGGTCGAGGCCGGCGCGCTGCGTGCGTGGTGCCCGGCCCTTCGTGCTCGCTGATGCTGAAGGAGGAGTACCCGCGGCTGCTCCGGCAGCGACGCCGCGCGGCGCGTGGCCGCCGCCACGCGCGACCTGATGGAGTACGTCTACCAGCTCGCGCGCGACAAGAAGCTGCCGCGCGACTTCACGCAGCGGCTCGGCAAGGTGGCGTACCACGCGCCCTGCCATCTGCGGGCGCCAGAACATCGGCTTCCGCTCGCGCGACCTGCTGAGCCTCGTCGCCGACGAGGTGGTGCTGGTGGACGCGTGCTCCGGCGTGGACGGCACCTGGGGCATGCAGGCGCGCTTCCACGAGGCCTCGCTCGGCGTCGCGAAGAAGATGCTCGGCGCCATCGACGGCGCGGCGCCCGACCACGTCGCCACCGACTGCCCGCTCTCCGCGCTGCGCATCGAGGAAGGGCTACGGGCGCAAGGCCGTGCACCCGATCGTGCTGCTGCGGCACGCCTACGGGATTCCAGCCGAATGAGGCCGCTCGACCGCCGCCGACCTGCCGCCGCTCGAGGTGTTCGAGGCCGAGCGCGAGGCCATGCGCCAGGCGGTGATCGCCCACAAGGCCGCGCGGCGCATCGCGGTCGGCGACAAGCTCACGCTGCTGTTCGAGGACCGCGAGACGCATCCGCTGGCAGGTGCTCGAGATGTGCCGCGTCGAGCGCATCCGCGAGCCCGAGCGCGATGGCGCACGAGCTCGACGTCTACAACGAGCTCGTGCCCGGGCCGAGCGAGCTCTCGGCCACGCTCTTCATCGAGATCACCGAGCCCGGCCGCATCCGGCCGGAGCTCGACCGCCTGCTCGGCATCGACGAGCAGCGTCTCGCTCGAGCGTCGGCGCCGAACGCGCTGCCCGCGCGCGTTCGATCGCCGGCAGCTCGACGAGGACCGCATCTCGGCGGTGCACTACCTGCGCTTCGCGCTGACGCCGGAGCAGGCCGCGAGCTTCGCAGCGGCCGCCACCCCGGTCGCGCTGCGCGTCGACCATCCGCACTACACCGCGCGCACCGTGCTCGCGGACGAGGCGCGTCGCAGCCTCGCCGTCGACCTGGTCGGGGATCCGCAGCCGGTGCACCGTTTCCGCGCGCAGGCGCCGGCCGCCGCGCCTCTCGCGCTCGTCACGCGCGGGCGCGTGCGCGCCGTGCAGCCCGCGCCCGACCGCATCGTGATCGAGGCCGTACCACCCGCCCCGCCCTTCGCCGCGCTGCCGGACGATCTCGCCACCGAGCTGCTCGCGCTCGCGCGAGAGCTCTCCCTGCGCTGGCTCGAGGCAGGCCGCGCGCCCGTCGTGGTGCTCGACCCCGCTGCGGCTCACGCCACGCTCGAGCTGCGCGCCCGGCGCTAGAGCGCGATCCAGTCGGTCATCCGTAGCATCTCCTGGCCGCCGGGCAGCTCGACGACCACCTCCGTGTTCACCGCACCGGGCGTGTCCTGCTTCACCTTGCCCTCGAGGACGTTGCGAGCGCTGATCTTCATGGCGGCCCTCCGAGGCGGGGTTCTAGCGAAACGGCCCGCGCGGGCGCGCTCTGGTAATGGTTCCGGATGCCGCTGCTCGGTGCCCTGGAATGGGAGGCGCTGCGTCTCAGCCTGGCCATCGCGCTGCGGAGCGTCCTGGTCAACCTGCCGCTCGCCACGCTCGCGGCGTGGCTGCTGACGCGCGTGCGCTTCCCGGGACGCACGCTGCTCGACGCGCTGGTGCACCTGCCGCTCGTCCTGCCGCCGGTGCTGGTGGGCTACCTGCTGCTCCTCGGCTTCGGCGCGCGCGGGCCGATCGGCGGCTGGCTCGATCAAGTCTTCGGGATCCAGCTCGTGTTCACGCGCGCCGGGGCTGCGCTCGCGACGGCGGTGATGTCGTTTCCGCTGATGGTGCGCGCGATCCGGATCTCGCTCGAGAGCGTGGACCGCGGGCTCGAGCAGGCGGCTCGCACGCTGGGCGCCGGTCCGCTGGACCGCTTCGCAACGATCACGCTGCCGCTGATCACACCCGGCATCCTCGCAGGCGCGATCACGGCGTTCGCAGCAGGGCTCGGAGAGTTCGGCGCGGTGATCACCTTCGCGTCCAACATCCCGGGCGAGACGCGCACCCTGCCGCTGGCGCTCTACACCGCGCTCCAGCAGCCCGGCGGCGACGCCGCGGCGGCGCGGCTCGCGGCGATCTCGTTCGCGCTCGGGCTCGCAGGACTCCTCGCATCCGAATCGCTGGCGCGCTGGGTCCGCCGGCGGATGGGGCGCTGATGCTCTCGGTGCGCCTCCAGAAACGCCGTGGCCCCTTCGCGCTCGACGTCGCGTTCGACGCGCCCACGCCCGGCGTGGTCGCGCTCTTCGGCGCATCGGGCTGCGGCAAGACCACGCTGATCGACCTGATCTCGGGCCTGCTCCACCCCGACGCCGGGCGCGTCGAGGTGGACGGCGACGTGCTGTTCGACGCGGGCCGCACCGACCTGTCGCCCGAGCGACGCGCGATCGGATACGTCTTCCAGGACGCGCGCCTGTTTCCGCACCGGAGCGTGCTCGGCAACCTGCGCTACGGCGAGCGGCGCGCCCGGCATCGCAAGCCCACGGCGGGCTTCGACGAGATCGTGGAGCTGCTCGGCCTGCAGACCCTGCTCGCGCGGCGGCCGCACGAGCTCTCGGGTGGCGAGCGCCAGCGCGTCGCGATCGGGCGTGCGCTCCTGTCGCGCCCGCGGCTCCTGCTGCTCGACGAGCCGCTCGCCTCGATCGACCGCGCCCGGCGGCAGGAGGTGCTGCCCTACCTGGAGCAGCTCCGCGACCGCTTCCGCATCCCCATCATCTACGTGAGCCATCAGTTCGAGGAGGTGCTGCGCCTCGCCACCTACGTCGTCCTGCTCGGCGACGGCTCCGTCGCGGCGCAGGGCGACGTGGCGAGTGTGAGCCGAGAGCCTGCGCTGCGCGCGCTCCTCGGGCCCGACGCCGCCGGGGCCGTGGTGGAAGGCCGGGTCGAGGCGATCGATCCGGCGGGCATCGCCCAGGTGCGGATCGGAGGGGGCCGCATCGCGGTGCCGTCGCGGCGCGCGTCCGTCGGGCGGCGCGTCTGGGTGCAGGTGCGCGCGAGCGAAGCCATCGTGGCGACCGAGGCGCCGCTCGGCCTCGCGCAGTCGAATCTGCTGGAGGGCACGATCACAGCGCTCGCTGCCGAGACGCCCGGCGCCCAGCTGGCCGAGGTGGACGTGGGCGGCGCGCGCCTGCTCTCGCGCGTGCCCGCCGAGCGCGCGCACGCGCTCGGGCTCGCAGTCGGCCGGCGCGTCTGGCTGGTCGTCAGTTCCGCGACGCTGCGGGGCGACCTCCCCGCCGCGTCTTCTTGACCGTCCGGCGCAGCGCAGGTCGCTTCGGGCTCGCCCGCTTCCGCACCACGCCGGCGAACTCCTCGGCTGCTGCGGACGCGGCCTTGCTCTCGACGGCCCGATAGGCCGCGATCAGGCGCTGGGCGAACGGCGTGAGCTGCGCGCCGCCGCCGGCGCGTCCGCCGACGCTCGTGATCGCGACGGGCTCGCCGAACGCCCGGCCGAGGTCCTGCAGCAGCGCCCAGGCGCGGCGGTAGCTCATGCCCAGCTCGAGCGCCGCGTGCGAGAGCGAACCGCCGAGCGCGATCTCTTCGAGCAGCGCGATCTTCCCGGGCCCGAGCGCGCTGCTCGGCCCGAAGTCGAGGCGCAGGCGGACGTCGATCCGGGGCTTCGTGGCCATCGGACGCAGGCTACCCGGTTGCGACCGTCGGGGCACTCGCATAGCGTTGTGTCCGATTGTGCATATCGGAGCCCTGGTGAAACGCTGGCGTGCCTTCCTCGTCCTGGTGCCGCTGCTGCTCGCCGCCCTCGTCGGGCCGCCGGCGCGCGCGGCCGAGCCCGGCCTGCTCGTCTTCGCCGCCGCCTCGCTCACGAACGTGCTCGAAGAGCTCGGCGCCGCGTACACGAAGGAGACGGCGCAGCCCGTGACGTTCTCCTTCGCGGCCAGCTCGGCGCTCGCGCGCCAGCTCGAGGCGGGCGCCAACGCCGACGTCTTCCTCTCCGCCGACATCGAGTGGATGGACTACGTCCAGGCGCGCGGCCTCATCGAGCGCAGCTCACGGCGCGACCTCCTCGGCAATCGACTCGTGCTGATCGCGCCGTCTGCGAGCACCGTCGAGCTCGAGATCGCACCAGGCTTCGCCCTCGCCGCGGCGCTCGGCAAGGGCCGCCTCGCGACCGGCGATCCCGACTACGTCCCGGTCGGCCGCTACGCGAAGAGCGCGCTCACGAGCCTCGGCGTCTGGAGCGACGTCGCGGACCGCCTGGTGCGCGCCGACAACGTGCGAACGGCCCTCGCCTTCGTCTCGCGCGGCGAGGCGCCGCTCGGGATCGTCTATGCGACGGACGCGCGGATCGATCCCGGCGTCCGCGTGGTCGGCGTGTTTCCGGAGGACACGCACCTCCCGATCGTCTTCCCGGTCGCCGTGACCCACGACGCCCACGACGGTGCGACTCGCTTCGTGGAATTCCTGCGCGGAGACGCCGCCGGCGAGACGTTCCGCAGATTCGGCTTCCTCACGCTCCCGTGAGGTCGCGCGCTAGTGGATGCGCACGCGTCCCGCGAAGCCTTCGTCGTAGCCGTGGTAGTACTCGAGGCGCTCTTCGGGCCAGCGCCAGCAGTAGTACCCGCTGCCGCTGTCGAAATCGACGAGCCAGAGCCCCTTCACGTCGAGGCCGAGCGCCTCCATCGCGCGCGCCCAGCGCATCACCACGGCCTCGATGCGCTCGGCCAGCGCGGCGCGCGCGGGCGAGCCCTCGGCGTGGCCGGCCTGCTCCTCCGCGAGCGCCTCGACCTCGGCGACCGCGCGCGCGGTGCGCGTCCGCACGTCGGGCAGCATCTCGCGCGCCGCTTCGAGGGTCCAGCGCCGCTCGCTCACGCCCGCCTCACTTCTTCGACTCCGACTCCTCGCCGCCGACGAGCGAGCGCACGATCCAGCTGCGCTTCGTGCCGCCGACGAGCGCTTCGAGGTCGTCGTAGAGCGTCGGATCGTTCACGAGCAGGCCCAGCGTGCCCTCGCCCTCGTCCACCTTCGCCAGGATGCTCGTCAAGCCGCGCGCTCGCCTCGATCGCCTCGAGCACCAGGTCCTGCTCGTTCGCGGGCGTCGTAGACGAGCTCGTGGAGCAGGCCGTCGCCGTCGCGCGATCTCGCCGAGGATCTGCTCGAGGCGCGCGAGCGAGCGCTAGATGCTCGCCACTTCGCCGCCCGCGTACTCGTCGTAGATCAGGCTGTGGAGCAGGCCCTTGCCGTCGCTGGATCTCGCGCACCACGCCGCCGAGGTCCCCGGCGGCCTTGGCGGCCGCGCCCGTGGCGTCGGCCAGGCGCTGGCCTCCCATTGCTTCGTGAAAGCTCCCCACCACCCGGTTCAGGTTCTCCGCGAGCGTGGCGACGTTGTCGAGCGCCTCGGTGCCCCGCACCACGGCCATCGAGAGGTCGATCGGGCGTCACCGAGGCGAGCTCGTCGCCGTCCTCGAGCACGCGCCCGGCCGAGGTGCCGATCGAGAGCTCGACGTAGCGGTCGCCGAGCAGCCCGATCGTGCCGATCGCTCGCGACCGAGTCGCTGCGGATGCGATCCTGCACGTCGCGCATCGACCTGGAGCACCACGTGCACCGGCGGGCGCTGCTCGTCGAGCGTGCCGAAGGTGACGATCTCGACCTGCCCGACGTCCTTGCCGGCGAGCCAGACCGGAGCGCCCGCCATCAGGCCCTGCACGTCTGTCGAAGTACGTCGACCAGCCGGTAGCGCCGCTCGAGGAGCCCGGGCTGGTGCCGAGCGAGAGGATCGCGAACGCGACCGCGCCGAGCGCGGCGAGCAGCGAAGATCCCACGATCAGCTGAGCGCGGTCACGGTCCATGGCGTCGCCTCCATCCGACTCGGCATTGTCGCGCGCCTCGACAGAATGCGCGCACGTCGGGTGCTCGGAGCGCGCGCATCTCGTCGGCCGGCCCTGCGCCGCGATCCGGCCCTCGCGTGAGCAGCGCCACGCGGTCCGAGACCGCGAAGCACAGCTCGAGCTCGTGCGTCACCACCACCGAGGTGACGTCGAGCTCGGCTTGGAGCGCGGCGATCAGCTCGCCGATGCGGCGCTGGTTCGCCGGATCGAGGCCGGTGGTGGGCTCGTCGTAGAGGATCGACGCGCGGCTCGAGCGCGATCGCCGCGCGCCACGCCGACGCGCTTGCGCATGCCGCCCGAGAGCTCGGCGGGCAGCAGCGCCTCGATGCCCGGCGAGGCCCACCGCCGTCGAGGCACTCCCGCACGCGCTCGCGCACGCGCTCCTCGCTCCAGCTCATGTGCTCGCGCAGCGGGTAGGCGACGTTCTCGTAGACCGTCAGCGAGTCGAACAGCGCGGCGCTCTGGAAGACCATCCGAAGTCGCGCCGCAGCGGTGACCAGTCGCGCTCGGGCAGCCGGCTCATGTCGCGGCCGAACACGCGCACCTGCCCGGCGTCGCAGCGCAGCAGGCCGATCATGTGCTTCAGGCAGACCGACTTCCCGCTGCCCGAGCCGCCCAGGATCGTGAAGGTCTCGCCGGCGCGGATGCGCGAGGTCGACGCCGCGCAGCACCGGCCTTGTCGCGGAACGCCTTCTGCACGCCGCGCGAGCTCGATCGGCGAGCGCCTCGTTCACGTCGCCCCCGGAGCGCACGAACGCGGCCAGCAGCGCGTCGGTGGGCAGCAGCAGCAGCAGCTGCGTCAGGAAGAAGTCGGTGACCAGCACGCCGATCGACGCCGACCACCACCGCGCGCGTGGTCGCGCGGCCGACGCCGACCGTGCCGCCCGTCGTGCGCGAGCCCCACGAAGCAGCCGACCATCGCGATCAGCCAGCCGAACACGAACGGTCTTGCCGATGCCCGAGAGCGAAGTCCTCACGCTCGCGACGTGGATGATCGTCTGCAGGTAGAAGCTCGGGTCGATGCCGAACTGCGCCTGCGGCGACCAGCATGCCGCCCGCGATGCCGAGCACGTGATGGCGAGCACCGTGAGCAGCGGCAGCGCGAGCGTGGCGGCGAGCACGCGCGGCAGCACGAGCTTCTGCACCGGGTCGGCGCCCATCGAGCGGATCGCGTCGACCTGCTCGGTCACCTGCATCGAGCCGAGCTCGGCGGTGATGCCGGCGCCGACGCGGCCGCCGACCATCAGCGCCGTCGAGCACCGGGCCGAGCTCGCGCGCGAGCGAGAGCCCGACCACGCTGCCGACGTAGGGCTTGGCGCCGAAGCGCGCGAGCGCGATGCCGGTCTGGAGCGCGAGCACCATGCCGGTGAAGCCAGCGCGGTGATCAGCACGATCGTGCGTCGAGCGCGCGCCGATCGCCTCGAACTGGCGCAGCGAGCTCGCGCCACGGGAAGCGGGGCCGCGCCAGCGCGGCGAGTGCGGCCAGCGCCAGGAGCGCGAAGTCGCCGAGCTCTTCGGCGACGCGCAGCGCGCGGTCGCCGAGCCGCGTCGTCGACGCGGCGCGGCTCGCGAGCGTCGCTCATCGTCGGGCCGCCTCGGCTCGAAGCTGGCCCACCACGCGTCGAAGCCCGGCTCGAGCGTGGCGAAGTCCTGCGGCGCGACGAGCAGGAAGTCGACGGTGCAGGCGTTCGCCGACGACGCGGTCACCGTCTTCACGTGCACGCGATGGCCGCCGTCGACCGCCGTCGACCACCTGCGGCCAGCCGTCGCGCCCCGCGAGCGAGACCGGGCCCGCTCGCGCTCCACCTCCGCGTCGGTCAGCCGACCAGCAGCGCTGCGCCTCGGGGCGCGCGGCGGCGGCGGCGCCGCGGCACTGGCGCAGCCAGGCGGCGCGCCCGCCGCTCGGATGGCGGAACGCGAGCAGCGCGCCGGCGACGTCCGCGCGCTCCCAGCCGGGCGCGAGCGCCGCGAGGTCCGCGACCGACGCGCCCGCCTTGCCGCGCACGCCAGCGCTCGGCGTCGCGTGTCACCGGCGTGGCGCACGCCGCCGCCAACACGCCGGCCACGGCCAGCGCGGGCCAACGTGCGCCCCACTGTGGACGCCGCGACAGACGACGAGCCAGCCCGCAAACGGATGCGAGCGGCCCCGAGGCGACCCATGCATCGCGGCCAGCCTACCGAAATCGCCAGCCGGCGCCGAGCGCTTGACGCTGCCCGTGCGCCCCGGTACTCCGAGCGCGCCGTGCGTGCCGCGCCCGATCCCGCCGTCCTCGTGCTCGCGAGCGCATCGCCGCGGCGCCGCGAGCTGCTCGCCGGCGCCGGCGTCGCACTTCGAGGTCGTGCCCGCCGACGTCGACGAGGAGCGCGCGGCAGCGGCGAGGCGCCCGAGCGCGCTGCGTCGGCGGCTCGCGCGCGAGAAGGCGCTGGCCGTGCGCGATCGCCGCCGGAGCGTCCGCGCCGCGCTCGTGCTCGGCGCCGACACGGTCGTCGTGCTCGACGGCGAGATCCTCGGCAAGCCGCGCGACGCCGAGCACGCGGTGCGCGATGCTGCGCCGCGCTGGTCGGGCGCACGCACCGCGTGCTGACCGGGCGTGGCGCTCGTCGCGCAGCGACCGGCGCGGCGGCGCTGCGCGTCGCGAGCGTCGAGAGCCGGGTCACGCTGCGCGCCGGTCGCGCGAGGCGGAGATCGCGCGCCTACGTGGCGACCGGCGAGCCGCTCGACAAGGCCGGCGCCTACGCGCTCCAGGGCGAGGGCCGCCGCTTCGTGAGCCGCGTCGAGGGCAGCGAGACGCAACGTGATCGGCCTGCCGCTCGAAGAGACGCTCGCGCTGCTGCGCGGCAGCCGGCGCTCGAGCCGCGCGCGTGAGCGGACGCGCTCGCGGCGCGGCTCGCGCGCCGTGCGCGAGCGCATCGCGCGCGCCGCCGCGCGCGCGCGGGCCGGCGCGCCGGCGACGGTCACGCTCGTCGGCGTCGCGAAGCGGCAGCCCGCCGAGGCGCGTGGCGGCGGCGGTGCGCGGCCGGCCTCGCGCGACGTCGGCGAGAACTACGTGCAGGAGGCGCGCGACGAAGCTGCCCGCGCGTGGCGGAGCTGCTCGGCGCGGGCGCTCGCGCCGCCGCGCTGGCACTTCATCGGCCGCCTCCAGCGCAACAAGGCGCAGCGCGCGGCCGCGCTCTTCGACGTGCGTGCAGACGGTCGACCGGCCCGAGCTGGCGCGCGCGCTCGAGCGCAGCGCGGCGGCGGCCGGCCGCACGCTCGACGTGCTCCTGCAGGTGAACCTGAGCGGCGAGGCCGCAGAAGGGCGGCGTCGCGCCCGAGCGCGCTCGCCGGCGCTGCTCGAGCGCCGTGCGCGGCGCTGGCCGCACTGCGCGCTCGTCGGGCTTGATGACGGTGCCCGCCGCCGACCGACGACCCCGAGCGCGCGCGCCCGGCCTTCGCGCGCGCTGCGCGAGCTGCGCGACGGCTTGCGCCGCGACGCCGGAGGCCTCGCGCTGCGCGAGCTCTCGATGGGCATGTCGGCCGACTTCGAGGTGGCGATCGAGGAGGGCGCCACGCATCGTGCGCGTCGGGCACGGCGCTGTTCGGAGCGCGAGGAGGAGCGGCATGACGGCTCGACTCGACGAGCGTGCGCATCGGATTCCTCGGCGGCGGCGCGATGGGCGAGGCGCTCGCGGCGGGCTGCTCGCGGCCGGCGTGCCGGCGGCCCGCTGCGCGCCGCCGACCCCGACCCCGCGCGCCGCAAGCAGCTCGAGCAGGCGCTCGGCATCGAGGTCGGCGACGACAACGCGAGCGTCGTCGCGGCGAGCGACGTCGTCGTGCTCGCGGTGAAGCCCGGCCTCGTGGGCCGCGGCGCTCGCCGCGCTCGGCGGGCGAGCGCGACCGCCCTCGCGCGGCCGCTCTGGATCTCGATCGCGGCGGGCGTGCCGCTCGCGGCGCTGCGCGAGCGCGCTGCCGGCCGGCGCGCGCATCGTGCGCGCGATGCCCAACACGCCGGCGCTGGTGCGCGCGGGCGCCACCGCGTTCGTGCGGCAACGCAGCGCGCGAGCGCCGCCGACCGCGCGCTCGCGCGCGCGCTCTTCGAGAGCGTCGGCCTCGCTGGGAGGCGCCCGCACGAGGCGCTGCTCGACGCCGTCACCGGCCTCTCCGGCAGCGGCCCCGCCTACGTGTTCGTGTTCCTCGAGGCGCTCGCCGACGCCGGCGTGCGCGATGGGCCTGCCGCGCGACGCCGCCGAGCGGCTCGCCGTGCCAGACCGTGCTCGGCGCGGCGCAGCTCGCGCAGCGAGACGGGCCGCCATCCCGGCGGCGCTCAAGGACCAGGTGACCTCGCCGGGCGGCACCACGATCGCGGGGCTCGAGCGGCTCGAGGCCGGCGGCTTCCGCGCCGCGCGTCTACGAGGCGGTCGCCGCGGCGACCCGGCGCTCCAAGGAGCTGGGCGGAGCTGACGCGATCCTCAAGCCGGCGACGGTTGCGTCAAGTTGTCGCGAGCTGGTCGGCGCCGACGGCATCCGCGACTCGCCGGAGGAGCGCCGTGCGCCTCACGCCGCTCGACATCCAGAACCACGCTTCGCGCGCGCGCTGGCGCGGCTACGACCCGAGCGAGGTCGACACCTTCCTGCGCATGGTCTCCGAGGACTACGAGAGCCTGCTCCGCGAGCGCGACCAGCTCGCGCGACCGCGTGCGCGAGCCTCGAGCGCCGCGTCGAGGAGCTCTCGCCGAACGAGAAGATCCTGCAGGACACGCTGATCACCGCGCAGACGCTGAGCGAGGACCTGAAGCAGACCGCGATGAAGGAGGCCGAGGTGATGGTCGTCGAGGCCGAGGTGAAGGCGCGAGAAGGTGCTCGACGCCGCGCACCGCCGCGCCGCGAAGCTCGCCGAGGACATCCGCGAGATGCGCGCGCTGCGCGGCCGCCTCGCCGCCGCGCTGCGCGCGACGCATCGAGACGCACCTCGCGCTGCTCGACACGCTCTCGACCGGCGGCAGCGAGGAGGCCGAGGCCGAGAAGGTCGCCTACCTGACGCGGCCCAAGGGAGCTTGCGAGCCCGCCCGAGCCGGGCTGCTCGTTCTGGATCCACGTGACGCCGCGCGCCCGCCGCGAGGCGTCGGCGGGCGCCACGGCGACGCGCTGCGCGTCGCGGTCGCGCGGCACCCGAAGCCGGCGCGCGCCAACGCCGCCTGCGTCGCGGCGCTCGCGCGCGGCGTCTCGGTGTCCGCAGCGCGCCGTCGTGCTCGACCCGCGCGCGAGCGGTCGGCGGAAGCGCGTGCGCGTCGCGGGGGATGCGGGCCGTCCTCGAACGCCGTTTCGAGGCGCTGGCGAAGCCCGACTGATTCCGATACCCAGCTCGCTCCGAGGAGGCCGACGATGCCGGTCTACGAGTACGCCTGCGAGAAGTGCGGGCACGAGTTCGAGCGCGAGCAGCGCATCACCGACGAGCCGATCAAGACCTGCCCGAAGTGCCGCGCGCGCGAAGGTCGCGCCGGCTGATCTCGCGCACCTCGTTCGTGCTGAAGGGCAGCGGCTGGTACTCGGACCTCTACGCGCAGCCGAAGCCCGAGGCGAAGACGGAGGAGGCCGCCCCGAGCGCCGAGGCGAAGCCCGCGGCCGAGGCGCCGGCGGCGACGACGCCCAGCCGAGAGCGAAGACCGACGACGGCGGCGGCAAGGGCGACGAACCGGGCAAGGCCCGAAGCAAGGGCAAGGCAAAGGCGGCAAGGGCAGCGAAGGCCGCGGCCTGACCGTTATCCTGCGCGCCTCCGACGGAGGGGTGCGCAGGCTTGTCGTCGGTCACCGAGCGCCGGGCGCACCGTCGTCGTCGACGGGCTCGCGCTCGCGCAGGAGCTCCGCGAGGAGCTCGCCGAGGAGGTCGCGGCGCCTCGTCGCCGCGGGCCGCCGCGCCGCCGTGCCTCGCCGTCGTGCTCGTCGGCGACGACCCCGCGAGCGCCTCCTACATCAAGGGCAAGCGGCGCGCCTGCGAGCGCGTCGGCATGGACTCCGCGAGCACGAGCTCCCCGCCGACGCGCGAGCAGGACGAGGTGCTCGCCCTGATCGCGCGCTGAACCGCGACGACCGGCGTCGACGGCATCCTCGTCCAGCTGCCGCTGCCGAAGCAGCTCGACGCCAACGGCGATCGCGCGCGCGATCGACCCGGCCAAGGACGTGGACGGCCTCGACCCGCTCAACGCCGGCACGCCTGCTGCTCGGGCTGCCCGGGCTGCGTCCCGTGCACGCCGCTCGGCATCCTCGAGATCCTCGACCGCCACGCGCATCCCGCTCGAGGGCGCGCACGCCGTCGTGATCGGGCGCAGCAACATCGTCGGCAAGCCGATCTCGCTGCTGCTCCAGCGCGCGCAACGCCACCGTCACGATGTGCCACTCGCGCACGCGCGACCTCGCCGCGCTCTGCCGCGAGGCCGACGTGCTGGTCGCGGCGGCCGGCGTGCCGCGGCTGGTGAAGGCGCGACTGGGTGAAGCCCGGCGCCGCCGTGATCGACGTCGGCGTGAGCGAGGTCGACGGCGTGCATCGTGGGCGACGTCGACTTCGAGGGCGTGCTCGGCGTCGCGGGCCTCGTCACGCCGCACCGCGCGCGGTGTCGGCCCGATGACCATCACGATGCTGCTGCGCAACACGCTGCGCGCCTACGAGCACGCGCACCGGCGCGTGAGCGAGCTGCCAGCGCACGCCGCTCTACGCGGCGCACCGCGCGGCTCGGCGCGCGGATGGTGCCGTTCGCCGGCTTCGAGATGCCGGTGCAGTACACGCTCGATCCTCGAGGAGCACGCGGCGGTGCGCGAGCGCGGCCGGCCTCTTCGACGTCTCGCACATGGGCCAGATCCACTTCGCGGGCCCCGGCGCGGTCGCTGCGGTCGAGCGGCTCGTGCACGCTGCCCGGTCGCCTCGCTCCGCGCCGGGCGCGTGCGCTACGGCTGCTCTGCAACGAGGCGGGCGGCGTCGTCGACGACGTGACCGTCTACCGCCTCGCCGACGAGCGCGTTGTTCCTGTGCGTGAACGCCGCCAACATCGAGAAGGACTATCGCTGGATCGTGCGCCACGCGCCCGGCGGGCGTGGAGGTCGCGCGACCGCAGCGACGGAGACCGGCGCTGCTCGCGCTGCAGGGTCCGGCGAGCCGCGCGGTGCTCGCGGCCGCCGCGGACGCGACGCTCGGCGCGCTGCCGCGCTTCCGCTTTCGCGAGCGCGAAGCTCGCGGGCGTGCGCGCGCTGGTCTCGCGCACCGGCTACACCGGCGCCGACGGCTTCGAGCTCTACTGCGCGAGCGACGCGGCGCCGCGCCCTGTTCGACGCGCTGCTCGAGGCGGGCGCGCCGCACGGCCTCGTGCCCGGCGGGCCTCGGCGCGCGCGACACGCTGCGCCTCGAGGCGGCGCTGCCGCTCTACGGCCACGAGCTCGACGACACGACCTCGCCGCTCGAGGCGCGGCTCGACCGCTTCGTGAAGCTCGGAGGCGCGCCTTCCTCGGCGCCGAGGCGATCGCGCGCCGGAAGCGGGCCGGCCACGCGCGCTGCTCGCCGGCTTCGAGCTCGACGGAGCGCGGCATCGCGCGCGCCGGTCATGCGCTCGCGCACGCGGGCGCGGAGGTCGGCGTCGTGACGTCGGGAGCGCCCTCGCCCACCCTCCAAAAGTCGATCGGGCTCGGCTACGTTCCGCCCGCCCTGGCCGCGCTGGGCACGCGTCTCGAGGTCGATGGTCCGTGGTCGCGGGGTGGCCGCGCGGGTGGTCGAGACGCCGTTCGTTCGCGACACGCCGGTGCGGGCTGTCGAGCCGAGGTGGCTTCGAATGGCTGACTACGAGATCCCGAACGATCTCCGCTACACGCGCGAGGACGAGTGGGTGCGCATCGAGGGCGAGCGCGTCGTCATCGGCATCACGCGACTACGCGCAGCAGCAGCTCGGCGACGTCGTCTTCGTCGAGCTGCCCGCGGTCGGCGCCACGATCGAGCGCGGCGAGCCGTTCGGCGTCGATCGAGTCGGTGAAGGCGGTCTCCGACCTGTACGCGCCCGGTGACCGGCGAGGTCGTCGAGGTCGAACGAGGCGCTCGCCGACCAGCCCGAGCTCGTCAACGAGGACTGCTACGGCGACGGCTGGATGCTCGTGGTGGAGCCCGACGACCCCGGCGAGATCGAAGACCTGCTCGTCGCCGCCGCCTACCGCCAGCACGTGAAGGACCGCACCGAGTAGGTGCAGAGCGGAGCCTGCGCCTGCGCTACATCCCTCACACCGAGGACGAGGTCCAGCGGATGCTCGCGCGCATCGGGCATGCGAGACCTCGACGCGCTCTTCGCGCCGATCCCCGAGAAGCTGCGGCTGGCGCGGGCGCTCGCGGTGCCGCGAGGCGCGCAGCGAGCAGGAGGTGTTCGAGCACCTCACCGCGCTCGCCGCGCAGAACGAGCATGCGCAGGCGGGCCCCTGGTTCCTCGGCGCCGGCTGCTACGCGCACTACCTCCCGAGCGCGGTCGACGCGCTGGTCTCGCGCGCCGAGTTCACCACCTCCTACACGCCGTACCAGCCCGAGATCAGCCAGGGCACGCTGCAGGCGATCTTCGAGTGGCAGACGCTGATCTGCGCGCTCACCGGCCTCGAGGTGGCGAACGCGTCGATGTACGACGGCGCATCGGCCACGGCCGAGGCGGCGCTGATGGCGATGCGCCTCACGCGCCGCCGCAAGGTCGTCGTCGCGGCCGGGCTGCACCCGCACTACCGCCAGGTGCTCGAGACGTACCTCGACGGCCTCGACGTCGCGCTCGTCGACCGTCCCGCTCGCCGCGGACGGCCGCAGCCCGCTGCCCGCGTCCGCGCTCGACGACGAGATCGCCTGCGTCGTGGTGCAGCAGCCGTCCTTCCTCGGCGCGGTGGAGGAGCTGAGGCCGGCCGCCGAGGCCGTCGCACGCGCGCGGGCGCGCTGCTGGTGGTCGTCGGTGGCGGAGGCGCTCTCGCTCGCGCTGCTCGAGCGCGCCCGGCGCGCTCGGCGCCGACATCGTGTGCGGCGAGGCGCAGAGCTTCGGCGTGCCGATGAGCTTCGGCGGGCCCGCACGTGGGCTTCCTGGCGGCGCGCACCGCGCACGTGCGGCAGCTGCCCGGACGCCTCGCCGGCCAGACCGTGGACGCCGAGGGACGGCGCGGCTTCGTGCTGACGCTCTCGACGCGCGAGCAGCACATCCGCCGCGAGCGGGCGACGTCGAACATCTGCACGAACCAGGGCCTGTGCCTGCTCATGGCGACGATCTACCTCGCGCTGCTCGGGCGCCGTGGGCTGCGCGAGCTCGCCGAGCTGAACCTCGCCAAGGCGGAGTACGCGAAGGCGCGGGTGCGGGCCACCGTGGGCCTCTCGCCTGCCCTTCTCCGCCCCCACGTTCAACGAGTTCGTGATCGGTTTGCGCGAGCCCGCCGAGCGCGCCCTCGCGCGGGCGCGCGACGCCGGGGTGGTGGCGGGCCTCGACCTCGCGCCGCACGCGCCTGCGCTCGGCCCGGCCGTGCTGTTCTGCGCCACCGAGCTGGCGTCCCGTGCGTCGATCGACCGCGCGCTCGGCCTGCTCGCGGGAGCCACCCACTGAGCAAGAACGCGGCACCGGGGCTCGGCTACGAAGAGCCGCTGCTGTTCGAGCGCAGCCGGCCCGGCCGCCGCGGCGCCGAGGTGCCGGCGCCCGACGTCCCGCCCGCCGACGTCGCGAAGCTGCTCGGGCCGCTCGCCCGCACCGACCTGCCGGGCCTGCCCGAGGTGTCGGAGGTGGACGTCGTCCGCCACTTCACACGCCTCTCCACCTGGAACGCGGCGGTCGATCTCGGCCTCTATCCCCTCGGCTCCTGCACGATGAAGTACAACCCCAAGCTGAACGAGCGGATCGCGCGCCTGCCCGGCTTCGCGGCGGCACATCCGTTCTGCCCGGCCGAGCGCGTGCAGGGCCTGCTCGCCCTGTTCCACGCGCTCGAGCAGCTGCTGGCCGAGATCAGCGGCATGGATCGCGTGACGCTCCAGCCCGCCGCCGGCGCGCAGGGCGAGCTCGCGGGCATCATGATGATCCGCGCGTACCACGAGGCGCGCGGCGAGAAGCGCACGCGCGTGCTCGTGCCCGACTCCGCGCACGGCACGAACCCCGCGAGCGCGGCGCTGAACGGCTACGAGGTCGTCTCCGTCGCGTCGGGCGACGACGGCATCCTGCACCCCGAGGCCGTGGCCGCGGCCATGGACGAGCAGGTGGCCGCGCTGATGGTCACGAACCCGAACACGCTCGGGCTGTTCGAGAAGCACATCGCCGAGATCTGCGAGATCGTGCACGCGAAGGGCGGGCTCGTCTACGGCGACGGCGCGAACCTGAACGCGCTGCTCGGCATCGTGCGGCCCGGCGACATGGGCATCGACGTGATGCACATGAACCTGCACAAGACGTTCTCCACGCCGCACGGCGGCGGCGGGCCCGGCTCGGGCCCGGTCTGCGTGAAGAAGATCCTGGCGCCGCTACCTGCCGGTGCCCGTGGTGATGAAGCGCAAGGATGGCTCCTTCGCATGGCAGGACGATCTGCCCGGCACGATCGGGCGGCTGCACGGCCAGCACGGCAACGTCGGCATGCTGGTGCGCGCGTACACGCTACATCCTGTCGCTCGGCAGCGCAGGGCCTGCGGCGCTGCTCGGAGATGGCGGTGCTGAACGCCAACTACCTCCTCGCCCGGCTCGCCGCGACCTTCCACGTCCCCTATCCCGGGACGGTGATGCACGAGTGCGTGCTCTCCGACCGCAACTTCGCCGAGGTCGGCGTCACCACGATGGACATCGCCAAGCGGCTGATCGACCACGGCTACCACCCGCCCACGATCTACTTCCCGCTGATCGTCCCCGGCGCCCTGATGATCGAGCCCACCGAGAGCGAGAGCCTGGAAGGACGCTCGACCGCTTCGCCGACGCCCTGCTCGAGATCGCCGCGGAGGCGCGCAGCGACCCGGACACGGTGCGCACCGCGCCCCATCGCACGCGCCTGCGCCGTCTCGACGAGACGCTGGCGGCCCGCAAGCCCGTGCTCCGATGGCAGCCCGCCGACACGCGTTGATCGGCCTGGCCGTCCTCGCGCTGGCCTGCGCTCACGAGGACGGCAAGGCGACCGGGCTGCAGCGCCTGATCGAAGTGACGCCCACGCAGGAGCGCGAGATGGGCGCGCACCTCGATCAGGTGGTGCGCGAGAACCTGACGCTGATCGACGATCCGCAGGTGCTCGCGATGGTGAACGACGTCGGCCAGTCGTTGGTGCAGCAGCTCGAGCCGCAGCCCTACGTCTATCGCTTCCGCGTGGTGGTGGACCCGACGCTGAACGCCTTCGCCGGGCCGGCCGGTTACATCTACTTCCACACCGGGATGATCATGGCGGCGGGCTCGCTCGACGAGCTCGCGGGCGTGATGGCGCACGAGATCGCGCACTCGAAGCGGCGGCACATCGCGCGCTCGATCGAGAGGTCCACGATCCCCGATCTGCTGGCGAAGGTCCTCGGGGTCGGCGTGGCCGTCGCCACGAAGGAGCCCGGCGCATTGATCGCCGCCGAGGGCGTCAGCCAGAGCCTGCAGCTCGCCTACAGCCGCGAGTTCGAGGCCGAGGCAGACGAGGTGGGCGTCGCGATCCTGGTGCGGGCCGGCTACGACCCGATGGGCATGGCCACGTTCTTCGAGCGGCTCGCCGCCGAGCGCCAGCCGGAGCTCGGCTTCGAGGTGCCGCCCTACCTGATGAGCCACCCGCGCGTCGAGGAGCGTCTCGACGTAGCCACGGCGCGCGCGCGCAACACCACGGTGCCGGGCCACGTGGATCCGCGCCTGCGCGCGGCGTTCCCCGAGCTCGAGGTGCGGCTCGCTCGCGTGCTCGACAGCGGCCGCCCGACGCTGCCGGCCGGACATCCCGCACCCAACACGAAGGTGAGCGGCGCGGCGCTCGCGCAGGCCGAGCGCCAGGCGAAGGCCGGCGACCTCGAGGCCGCGGTCGCGACGCTCGCCGCGGGAGAGAGCGAGGAGCCGAACGACCCGCGCCTGCCCTTCCGTCGCGGCGAGTGGCTGCGCGAGCTCGGCCAGCGCCCGGAAGCGATCGCGGCCTGGAAGCGCGCGCTCGTGCTCGACCCCGAGGTCGCGCTCACGTATTTCCAGATCGGCCGCGCGTACAAGGAGCTCGGTGACCGTCCCGACGCCGTGCTCTATCTCGAGCAGGCGCAGCATCGCTTCGAGAAGGGCAAGAGCCTCCAGCTCCGCGCCGAGCGCATGATCCGCGTCCTCACGCTGCCGGTGTTCGCGGCCGCCGGCTTCGCCGATGGCGAACGCTCCGAGGGCGCCGACACACCGGTCGGCCACTCCCGCGAAGAGTTCGAGTCCGGCACGCGCACCGTGAGCTGGTGGGCGCGCGTAGAGTCCGAGTGGCTGGAGAAGCGGAACGAGATGACGCTGGTCTGGACGGATCCCGGCGGGCGCGAGGTGCAGCGAGGGCCCGTGAAGAGCATCCGCGGGCCGAACGTGACGGCGACGCTGCCGCTCGACGGCGAGCGGCCCGGCATCTGGCAGGCGGAAGCGTGGCTCGAGGACGAGAGCCTCGGCCGCTGGACCTTCCGCGTCGTGCCCGGCCCCTAGTCGGCCGGCGTCTCTTTTCCTTCGCGCAGCCGCTGGCGCGCGACCTCGGCCCAGGTGCCTTCGGGCGCGAGCTGCAGGTAGCGCCGCCAGTGGTCGCGGCCGCGGCGCGGGATTCCGATCTTCTCGTACAGCAGCGCGAGATTCAGGTGCGCGTCGGCGAAGCAGGGATCGGCCGCGACCGCGCGCTTGTAGTGGTGGATCGCCGCCTCGCGCCGGCCGGCCTCTTCGAGCAGGTTCGCCAGGTTGAAGTTGGCCTCGCGATGCGCGGCGTACTGCTCGAGCGCCGCCTCGTAGGCGGTGCGCGCGAGGTCGCGCTCGCCGCGGTTGTAGTGCGCCGTACCGAGGTTGCAGTGCGCATCGGCCAGCGTCGGCTCGAGCTCGATGGCGCGGCGATAGGCCTCGATCGCCTCGGGCAGCGTGGTGCTCTCGACGTCGAGCTGGCAGCCGCGCTCGAACCACTCGAGCGCGGTCGTGGGCCCGGTGCCGGGCGCCGCCGGCAGCTCCGCCACGGGCCGTCCCTCCGCATCGCCGTCCGCGAAGTCGAGCAGCAGCTGGCCGTCCGGGTCGAGCAGCGAGCCTGCGTGCCGCACGACCAGGCGCTCCGCCGTCCCCTCCTGGAGCTGGAGCGCGCCGAGCGGGCGTTCGAGCTCGGGCCAGCGCTCGCGCACGCGTTCGACGCTGCGCCGGATCCGCCGCATCGACACGCCGCGATCGAGCAGCGCGACCAACGCGCGCAAGCTCAACAGGTCGCGGAAGTCGAAGGAGGCGGCTTCCCCCTGCCCGTGCGCCGGCCGCACGAGATCCATGCGCTCGAACGTGCGCAAGCGAGTCGGCGTGACCCGGAGAATGCGCGCAGCCTCGACACGCGAGTACAGTGGCGGCCCCCCGCGCGCAGTTTGCTCGACGAGACGGGCCCGCGTCAACGGTTGGCGGAAGCGGACGGGAATCGAACCCGCCAGAACCGTGTCGCCACGGTTCTCACCGGATTTGAAGTCCGGGCGAGGCACCAGCGCTCGAAACGCTTCCGCGAACCGCCGAGCATACCTCGCCTCGTTCGCTTGACGTCACCGGAGCCGCAACCGAACTTCGAGACACGTCGAACACACAGGGGGATCCGATGTCGAATGCGGTGATCGCGGTCCACTTCAAGGACATGCCGGTGAACGAGGAAGTGCGCGACGACGTGGAGGATCGCTGTCGGGCGCTGGCCGAGGAGTTTCCCGAGCTCACGCACGTCGAGGTCACGCTCACGCCCGACGGCGGCGGGCACTCGGCCTCGGGCCGCGTGACCGGCCGCTCCACCGAGCTCGCGACCCACACCGCCGCGGGGAAGCCGGGCCACGCCGCAGACCGCCTGCTCGACACGCTCCGTCAGCAGCTGCGGCGCTCTCACGACAAGCGCATCTTCTCGCGGCGGCGCGCGGCGCAGCGGGAAAATCCGAAGCGGAAGCCGACCGTTCGCTAGCCGATGATGAGCTGAAGCTTCAGGGCGAGCAGGAAGCTTCCGTGCACGCGGAGGCGCTGGCGGAGGAAGGCCTCCGGCGCCGAGAGCGAGCCGTCGTTCAGCGCGCGCCACGTCTCGACGTCGAGCTCGAGCCGGAGGTCCGCCGCCGCAGCGGGCCCGAGCGCGCCGCGCACCACCCCCGCCTCGACGTGCAGCAGGAAGCTCCCGCCCCCGTCGCCGGCCAGGTCGAACTGCAGCGTCGCCGCCGTGTCGCCGAGCCGCAGGCGGCGCTCGGGGTCGCCCGCGACCACCTCTGGCAGCCAGCGGGTGAAGAACTCGAAGGGCTCGATCTCGCTCGGAGGGACCGGCCGTTCCGGCATGACGCGCGAGTCTACCCCGCGACCCGGTCGCGTTCCGCGAGTGCGCGCAGGGCGCGGCCCGTGTGCGACGCCTCGACCGCGGCGATGGCCGCGGGCGGCCCCACGGCCACGATCCGCCCGCCAGCCGGCCCCCCTTCGGGCCCCACGTCGATCACGTGGTCGGCGTGCCGGATCACGTCGAGGTTGTGCTCGACCACGATCACGCTGCCGCCCGCCGCGAGCAGCTGCTCGAGGCAGTCGAGCAGCACCTGCACCTCGCTGGCGTGCAGGCCGGTGGTGGGCTCGTCGAGCACGTAGAGCGAGCGGCCGGGCTTCTCGCCGAGCGCGAGCGCCACGCGCATCCGCTGGAGCTCGCCGCCCGAGAGCGTCGAGAGCGGCTGCGCGAGGGTGAGGTAGCCGAGGCCGACGCGAGCGAACGGAGCGAGGCGGTCCGTCACGGACGGCTCGTCCGCGAACACGCGCTGCGCCTCGTCGATGGTCAGCTCGAGCAGCTCGACGACGGTGCGGCCGCGCAGGCGGATGGCCTCCGCCTCCTTGCGGTAGCGCCGGCCGCCGCACGCCTCGCACGGCACGCGCACGTCCTCGAGGAACTGCATGTCGACCACGGCCTCGCCCGTGCCCTCGCACGTCTCGCAGCGCCCGCCGGGCACGTTGAACGAGAACCAGCCCGGCGTGAGCTTCGGGCGCCGCGCCTCGCGCGTCGCGGCGAAGCAGGCGGCGGATGCCGTCGAACGCCTTCGACACGGTGGCCGGATTCGAGCGCAGGCTGCGCGCGGGCGGCGTCGGCTCGACGACCACCACCTCGATCGAGCTGCTCGCCGCCCTCCATCGCGAGGCAGGGCCCGCGCTCCGGGTCGCGGCGCAGGTGGCCGACCAGCACCGAGCGCACGAGGCTCGACTTGCCGGCGCCCGAGACGCCGGTCACCACCACGAGCTGCCCGAGCGGCACGCCGACGTCGACGCTCTTCAGGTTGTGCGCGGTCGCGCCGCGCACGAAGAGCGCGCCGCGCGCGCGCCCGCGGCGCTTCGCGCTCGACGCGGAAGTCGCCGCGCAGCAGGCGGCCCGTGAGCGAGGCCGGATTCGCCGCGCACCTCGGCGACGCGTGCCCTCCGCGACGACGCGGCCCCCGTGGCGACCCGCGCCCGGCCCGAGGTCGATCACGTGATCCGCGGCGCGCACGATCTCCGGCGCGTGCTCGACCACCACGACGGTGTTGCCGTGGTCGCGGATCGCGTGGAGCACGCGCGAGCAGGCGCTCGACGTCGCGCGCGTGGAGCCCGACCGACGGCTCGTCGAGCACGTAGAGCGTGGCCGTGAGCGCGCCGCCGAGCGCGGTCGCGAGCTGGATGCGCTGCGCCTCGCCGCCCGAGAGCGTGCGCACCTGGCGGTCGAGCGAGAGGTAGCCGAGGCCGACCTCGCGCGCGGTGCCGACGCGCGCGCGCAGGGCCGCGCCAGCAGCCGCGCGCCGCGCGCCTCGCTGCGCCGCGCCGAGGCGCGAGGCCGCGAGCCACGCCGTCGAGCTCGCCGACGCTCAGGCGCGACGAGCTCGCCGATGTGGCGCCCGCCCACGTAGCACCGCGAGCGCCTCGGCGCGCAGCCGCGTGCCGCCGCAGCTCGGGGCAGGGATCGAAGCGCCGGTAGCGCGCGATCGTGACGCGCGCCTGCACCTTGTAGCGCCGCGACTCCAGCCACTCGAAGTAGCCGCGCACGCCGTACCAGTTGCCGCCGTCGCCCTCGACCACGAAGCGGCGCTGCGCGTCGCTCGAGCGCGCGCCAGGGCACGTCCGCGGGCACGCCGCGCTGCGCTTCGCAGGCGCGCAGCAGATCGCGCTGGCAGCCGCGTGCCGCCCGGCGTCGCGAACGGCGCGATCGCGCCCGCCGCGAGCGTGCGCGCCGGATCGGGCACCACGCGCTCGAGGTCGAGCGCCTGCGTGCGGCCGAAGCCCTGGCAGGTCTCGCAGGCGCCGAGCGGGCTGTTGAACGAGAACAGCGCGGGCTCGGGCGTCGGGTGGCGGCGGCCGCACTCGTCGCAGGCGAAGCCCTCGCGGAACACGCGGCGCTCGCCCTCGGGCGTGCAGCGTGCGGACCTCGCCGCTCGCGCTCGAAAGCCGGCGGCCACCGCCTCGGCGAGGCGCGCGCGCGCCTCGCGGGGCCACGGCGAGCCGGTCGATCACGCAGCTCGCGCGTCGCCGCGCGAGCTCGCGCAACGCCTTCAGCGAGAGCTCGGTCGACGTCGACGACGCTGCCGTCCGGCAGCAGCAGGCGCGTCGTAGCCGTCGCGCGACGAGGCGCTCGCGCAGCGCACCGCGGCGTCTCGCCGCGCCGGCGCGGCAGCGGCGCCGAGAGCGTCACGCGCCGCCCGCGAAGCGCTCGAGCAGCCGCTCCGTCACGCACTCCACCGTGCCCGGCCGCACGCGGCGCCCGCAGCAGCGCGTCTCGCCGACGCGTCGCGAACAGCAGGCGCAGATGGTCGAGGATCTCCGTCGCGGTGCCGACCGTCGAGCGCGCGTTGGTGACGCGGTTGCGCTGCTCGATCGCGATCGCGGGCGGCAGATGGCTGATCGCGTCCACGTCGGGCCGCGGCAGGCGCTCGAGGAACTGGCGCGCGTAGGTCGAGAGCGACGCGACGTAGCGGCGCTGGCCCTCGGCGTAGAGCGTGTCGAAGGCGAGGGTCGACTTGCCCGAGCCCGAGACGCCGCGTGATCACCGTCAGCCGCCCGAGCGGGATGCGGCACGACACGCCCTTCAGGTTGTGGGAGCGGGCGTTCTCGATGCGGATGTCGCGGCGCGCAGCCTCGGCGGCCGGCCTACTCGAGCGGGGCGAGCTCGTCGTAGAGCAGCGTGATGCTGATGTACTCGCCGTGCTCGCTCTGCGTCATGTGCACGATCGTCGACGTCGTGGCGTCGCGAGGAACTTGTTGAGGTCCTCTTCGACCTCCTTCACGAGACCGCGCACGACGAGACATCGCAGCGCCATCATCCCCCCGGCCGATTCGCGAGTCGTCCGCCAGACGTCGCGCCTCGGCCGCGTAGCGCTCCTTGCCCGCGGCGGCCGCGGCGTCGGCGAGCGCGCTCCACGCCGCGGCGTCCGGCTCCTCGCCGAGCAGCGCGCGCGATCTCGCGCACCAGGAACAGGTCGCCCTCGCGCGACGGCGTCGGCGCGCAGCGCGCGAGCCGCTCTCCTCGCCGGCCTTCGCGAGGAAGGCGACCGCGTCGAAGGTGCGGCCCTCCGCCAGGTACGCCTCGGCGATCGCGAGCGCGCGCGCGCGGCTCGAGCGTCGCGCTCGACCAGATGGCGGCGCTTGAGCGGATCGGGATCGCGGGCTTGGCCATCGGGCCTCCCTCAGTAGCGCGGCACCGCGGGATCGACGGTGAGCGACCACGCGTCGATGCCGCCCGACGAGGTTCGCGACGTCGCGGAAGCCGCGCCGCCGAGAGCAGCTCGCACGGCGCGCAGCGCTGCGCGCCGCCGTGGTGGCAGTGGACGACCACGCGGCCGCTCCTTCCAGCTCGCAGCTCGGCGAGGCGCGCCTCGAGCTCCCCGAGCGGCACGAGCATGCGAGCCCTCGATCCGCGCGCGTCTGCGAGCTCCTGCGGGCTCGCGCACGTCGAGCAGCAGGAAGCTCCTCGCCGCGCTGCTGCGAGCGCCGCAGCTCGCGCCGCCGAGATCTCGCGCATCGCCGTCTCCCCGCTCGGCGCGGACGCCGCAGAAGCCGTCGTAGTCGATCGAGCTCGGTGACGGTCGGCTGCGTCGCCGCAGACCGGGCAGTCGGGATCCTTGCGGAAGCGGAACTCCTCGAAGCGCATCGCGAGCGCGTCGTAGCTGGAGGAAGCGGCCGATCAGCGGCTCGCCGATCCCCGTCAGCAGCTTCACCGCCTCGGTCGCCTGGATCATCGCGACGATGCCGGGCAGCACGCCGAGCACGCCGCCCTCGGCGCACGACGGCACGCTGCCCGGGCGGCGGCGGCTCCGGGAACAGGCAGCGGTAGCAGGGCCCGCGCCGCGCATCGAACACCGAGGCCTGTCCCTCGAAGCGCAGGATCGCGCCGTACACGGTGGGCTTGCCGAGCAGCACGCAGGCGTCGTTCGACGAGATAGCGCGTCGGGAAGTTGTCGGTGCCGTCGATCACCACGTCGTAGTCGCGCGAACACGCTCGAGCGCGTTCTCGGAGGTGAGGCGCACGGCGTGCGTCTCCACCTCGACGTCGGGGTTCAGCGCCAGGATGCGCTCGCGCGCGACCTCGACCTTCGGCCGCCCGACGTCGGCGCGTGCCGTAGAGCACCTGGCGCTGCAGGTTCGAGAGATCGACCACGTCGAAGTCGACGAGACCGAGGCGTCCCGACGCCGGCCGCGGCGAGGTACAGCGCCGAGCGGGCAGCCGAGCCCGCCGGCGCCGATCAGCAGCACGCGCGCGGCGAGCAGCCGCTGCTGCCCCTCGAGCCCGAACTCGGGCAGGTTCAGGTGGCGGCGGTAGCGCTCGAACTGCTCGGGACGGAGCGGCGGCGTCGGCATCGCCCGCGAACGGTACTCCCCGCGCGCACCGCCCGCGAGGCGCGGCTACTCCTCCTGGACCTCTTCCTTCGGCGCCGGCTTCACGGTCACCTTGTACGCCTTGCGCGGGTTGTCCGTGAACTTCCAGCAGACCGAGACGTAGTCGCCGTTGGCGAGCTTGTCCCACTCGGTCTTGGGCGTCGCGCCACCGCTCTCGTCCAGGACGGTGCTGGTGGCGTCGCGCATGAACTTCACCTTGTCGCCCTGGCGGTTGTCGACGACGAAGGCGCCCTTGTCGCCCTTCTTCATCCCCTGCAGGATGCCGGTGAACTCGCGCATCCCCTCGCAGCCGGCAAACGCCGGGCCGGTGAGCGCCAGCGACGTGCCGAGCAACAGCACGCTCCACAGGGCCGCCACGCGAAGACTCTTCCTCATCTCACTCTCTCCTCTCCTCGATGGGCACTCGGGCTTCGACGCGGCGGCGAGGCGTTGATTCGACGCTCCGGGCCGAGCCGCGCCCACGGTAAAACGAGGCGCGGGGCCGCGCAATCAGTGGTCGGGAGCGGTGCCGGAGGTGGGAGTCGAACCCACACGGCCCTTGCGAGCCGGGGGATTTTGAGTCCCCTGCGTCTGCCGATTCCGCCACTCCGGCGCGGGCCGCAACATATCCTTGGACGCCGCAACTGGCGACGAGGACCCGCGCCACCGGATGCGGGCGGCGTGGACCGGGGCGCGGTAGTCGGCGCGGGGTCACAGCGGGACCGCGGGCTTGTCGACGCCCTGTACGGGCGTGGCGAACGGCCTTGCCAGCGCGGTCGACCCCGGTAGCCTCCGCGGCTTCGTGGGGCTGTAGCTCAGCTGGGAGAGCGCGTGAATGGCATTCACGAGGTCAGGGGTTCGATCCCCCTCAGCTCCACCACCGCTCTCGAGAAGGCCCGGCCCTCGGTCGGGCCTTCGAGCGGTCAGGCGTCGATCACACGGATCGCGTCGACGCTCCAGAACGCGCGCATCGAGGCGATGCGGCCTTCCTCGTCGAAGCGCATCACGTCGATGATGTCGATCAGCGTCGTCTTGCCGGGGCCGGCGGGTGCGCGCGCCTGGAGCGGCGTCGCGGCCTCGGTGTTGCACGCGCGAACCGGGCCGGTGATCTCGAGCTTCACCTTGCCGGCGCTCTTCCGATACCAGGCGAGGATCGCGGCCTTGCCGCGCACCAGCGGCGCCCCGATCGGGTCTTCGAGCGTCGCGTCGTCGCGATAGAGCGCGGCGATGCCGTCGGCGTCGCCGTCGCTCATGAGCTTCACGTAGCGCTCCATCGTCTCTCGGATGTGCTGGGGGGTGGGCATCGTGACTCCCTCTGTCGTGACTTCGTTCTCAGGTTTCGACCTGCGCGTCGTGCAGGCGCGGCATCACGCCGATCTCGTCCACGTGGCCGCGCACGGCGAGCACGGCGCAGATCGCCTCCGCGGCGTTCGCGAGCGGCATCATCTTCGGCGCCGGGAACAGGCCGCGCTCGACCCAGAGCTTGGTGATCGCGAGGGTGCGCTCGCGGCCCCAGCCGTCCGCGAACTCGGTGCCGGTCGTGTTGCCGAGCACGACCTTGGTGAAGTCCACCTCGGGGTGCTCCATGCGCCACGCCTCGATCAGCGCCGAGAGCGCCTTCTTCGAGACGCTGTAGAGCCCGATGCCCGGCAGCGTCTGGCGCTCGCTGTACGAGCCGACATAGACCGCGCGGCCGCGGCTCGCGCGGAGCGCCTCGAGCGCGGCAGCGGTCACCAGTGAGGCGCCGATCAGGTTCACGTCGAGCACGGCGCGCCAGTCGGCCTGGCTCGCCTCTGCGAGCAGGCACAGGGGCGAGAGGCCCGAGGCGTAGACCAGCGCGTCGAGCCCACCGAGCCGGTCGACGGCCTGCGCGACCGCGCTGCGGCACTGCGCCTCGTCGGTCACGTCGCAGGGGAACGCCACGGCCGAGCGCCCTTCCTGCACGAGCGCGACGACCGCCGCGTCGAGGCGGTCGCGCCGGCGCGCCGCGAGCGCCACCTTCGCGCCCGAGCGCGCCGCTACCTCCGCGACCGCACGGCCCACGCCCGATGAGGCGCCCGCGACGAGGACGCGCCGACCCGAGATCGAGTGCCACCGACATGGGCGCCGACACTACCGCAGGCGTAGATGCAGGTGCGCGAGCGAGAGATCGAGGGCCACCGACATGGGCGCCGACATTTTCCGCAGGCGTAGATGCAGGTGCGCGAGCGAGGAGATCGAGGGCCACCGACATGGGCGCCGACATTACCGCAGCCGCAGATGCAGGTGTGCGAGCCGCCGCACGAACAGGCTCGGCACGTGGGCAAGCGGATGCGCCGGATCGAGCACGATCTCGCGCGTGCGCGCGAGCAGCTCTGCCAGGATCACGCGCGCCTCGAGCCGGGCGAGCGCCGCGCCGACGCAGAAGTGGATGCCGCGGCCGAAACCGAGGTGCTCGCGCGGATGCGGTCGCGCGAGGTCGAGCTCGTCGGGCCGCGCGAAGCGAGCGGCGTCGCGGTTGGCGCTCGCCCAGAGCAGGAGC
This sequence comes from uncultured delta proteobacterium, assembly GCA_963716895.1. Classification (GTDB taxonomy): domain Bacteria; phylum Myxococcota_A; class UBA9160; order UBA9160; family UBA6930; genus JBFIYM01. The sequence continues at coordinate 36,660 of CAVQUJ010000003.1, read as the reverse complement.
AGGCGATCGCCGGTCTCGAGCGCGACGCCGCCGAGGCACGCCGGCCGCACCACCGCGCGATAGTGGCCCCGGAACGGCGACTCGAGGCGCACGGCCTCTTCGATGAAGGCAGGCAGCCGCTCCGGCTCGCGACGCAACGTCGCCTGGAGCTCCGGTCGCTCCGCCAGCAGCCGCGCCGCGCTGCCCACCAGGCTCGCGGTGGATTCCCCGGCCGCGCCCACCAACACCACGCCGATGCCGATCGCCTGGCCCGAGGTGAGCGCGCCCTGCTCCACGGCGGCGAGCAGCGCGTCCAGTATGGGCGCCGCGCGGCGCCGCACCCCGTCGGCGCGCGCCGACGCGAAGTGCTCGGCGAGATACGCCGTCAGCGAGCCCGTCTCGCGCACGAGAGCACGCAGCTCCGCTTGCCCGATCGTCCCCGCGAGAATCGCCCCGCCCTGCATCGCCCAGCCGAGCACGCGCGGCAAGTCGGGCTCCGGGAAGCCGAGCAGGCGCGAGATCATCTCGCTCGGGATCGGATCGGCCACGGCCGCGGTCCACTCGCCGCCGCCGGCCGCGACGTAGGGCGCGAGCCGCCGCACCACGCGCTCGCGCAGCTCGGCCTCGAGCGCTGCCACGCGCCCCGCCGCGAGCACCGGCTGCACGATGCGGCGGTGCACATCGTGGGCCGGCGGGTCCGCCGTCGCGAGCACGGCGTTCGCGTCGCCTACGCCGCCGAACGAGAACAGCTCGGGCGCTCCGGACTCGCCGCGGATCAGGAGGCCCGTCAGATTCGCGGAGAACTCCTCGCGCGCGAGCGCCTCCTCGACGAGCGACCAGCTCGCGACGAGGAAGACGCGCGACGCGCCGACCTCGCACAGCGGCGCATGCTGGCGCAGCCACGCGAAGCGCGGGTACGGATTCTCGAGCCAGTCGGGCGCCAGCCAGTCGGCCGGGGCCGGCGCCGCACTCACAGCGCGCGCGCCAGGCGCGCCGCCTCGAGCAACCCGGCCTCGAGGTAGCGCGGGCCGCGGCAGTCCCCGATCGCGTGCGTCTCGGCGCCGCTCGCGCGCAGCGCCTCCGCGAGCGTCTCGTCGGCAGCGAGGCCGGTGGCGTCCACGAACACGTCGCACGGCGCCTCGCCCTGCTGCTTCGCGGTGCGGTAGAGCACGCCGGTCTCCGCGAGCGCCAGCTCCACCACGCCCTTCACGCGCACGACGCCGAGCCGCGCGAGCAGGTCCGCCGCGCGCCAGCGCCGCGGCAGGCCCATCTCCGGCGCGAAGGCGCCGCGCTCGAGCAGCGTGACGGCGTGGCCCGCGCTGGCGAGCGCCTCGGCTGCCTTCACGCCGATCACGTCGCTGCCCGAGACGGCGATGCGCTGGCCCGGCGCCAGCCCGTCGAGCAGGCGATCGAGACGCTCCACGGCTTCGACGCGCGGCCCGCGAGCGGCCGGCGTGAGCTCGAGCGCGCGGCGCGCGCCCGTGGCGACGACGAAGACGTCCGCGCTGCCGACCAGTGTCGCTGCGCTCGCTTCCTTGCCGAGGCGCAGCGCGACGCCCGCCTCGCGCGCGCCGCGCTCGAGCCACGCGAGAAAGCGCGCGGTCTCGGGATCGAGCCGCGCCGCCAGGCGGGCGCGGCCGCCGAGCGCCGACTCCCGCTCGTGGAGCACGACCGCGTGGCCCCGCTCCGCCGCGACGCGCGCCAGCTCGAGGCCCACCGGCCCCCCGCCGATCACCGCGATGCGCCGGCGCTGCGCGGCGGGCGTCACGGCCAGCTCCGCCTCGCGCCCGAGCGCCGGGTTCACCACGCAGCGCGACGCCTCGCGCAGGAAGACGTTGCCGACGCAGCGGTACGCGTAGACGCAGGGCCGCGCCGCCTCGGGCCGGCCTTCCGCGAGCCGGCGCGGCAGCTCGGGATCCGCGAGCAGCTTGCGGCCCATCGCCACGAAGTCGCAGCGCCCGTCGCGAATCGCGGCGTCGGCCACCTCGGGCTCGAGCCGTCCCACCGCGATCACCGGGATGCGCAGGCGCTGCTTCATCGCCGCCGCGAAGGGCAGGAAGCCGGCGGGCTCGTGCACGAGCGGGGCGTCGGTGAAGGCGATGCCGGAGGTCGGGTCGGCGTAGGCGCTCACGTGCACGGCGTGGGCACCGGCCGCCTCGGCGAGCTCCGCGGCGCGCCGTGCGTCCTCCTCGCCGATCCCGCCCGGGATGCGGAACTCCTTCGCATCGAGACGGCACCAGACGGCGAAGCCGGCCCCGACGCGCGCGCGCACCGCGCGGATCGTCTCGACGAGGAAGCGCGCGCGGTTCTCGAGAGGGCCGCCGTATGCGTCGGTGCGCTGGTTCGACGCGGGTGAGAGGAATGCCGACAGCAGGTAGCCGTGGCCCGCGTGCAGCTCGACGCCGTCGAGGCCCGCGCGCTCGGCGCGGGCGGCGGCCGCGGCGAAGCGCTCGACCACGAGCGCGATGTCGGCCTCCGTCATCACGTGGAACGCGACCTTCGCGCCGGGCGCCTGGTAGGCGGAGGCGGCTTTCGCAACCTCCTCGCGCGTGAGCTCGTGGAACAGATCGCCCACCTTCGCCTCGGGCACCGACGGCACCCACATCGGCCGCCCCGCCTTGACGTCCTCCTGCGCCACCTTGCTCGCGTGCTGGAGCTGCGCCGCCGCTTTCGCGCCGTGCCGGTGGCAGCGGCGCGCGAGCTCCTCCCAGTCGGGCAGGAAGCGGTCGTCGGAGAGCGCCGCCTGGTTCGGGTTGCACGCCCCTTCCGGCCAGGTGATCGCCGCGACGCCCGCGATCACCAGCGCCACGCCGCCGCGCGCCCGCGCTTCGTAGTAGTCGAGGATGCCGTCACCGAGCCGGCCGTCGCTGCGCTCCTGGTTCGTGCCCATCGGCGTCATCAGGATGCGGCTCTTCAGCTCGAGCGGGCCGAGCCGCCCGGGCGAGAGCAGGTGCTCGAAGCGCCGGGCTTCGCTCATGCGCGACCGAGCAGCGCGTTGCCGGGGCGGCAGGCTTCGCGGAGGCGCCCTGCTTCGTCGCGAGGCAGCTCGTCCACGCGGCTCGGCGGGGCGCGGCGCACGAGCGCGGCCGCCTCGTCGAGCCACGCGCCGCGCGCAGCGGGCAGCTCGAGGAAGTCCGCGACCTCGCGCGATCACCTCGCGCGGCTTCGCCAGCAGGTCCTCGAAGCGCACCTCGCGGTAGCGGCGCGCGTCGAGCTTCGGCACGGCCGCCATCCCGCGGCGCACCTGCTCGGTCCAGAACCGGCCGAAGTATTCGGCGGAGGGGCGCGAGGCGAGCATCTGCCCGATCCGATCGTCGTCGGGCGCCGAGCGGCGCAGCTCGTCGGTCGAGCGCCCCGTGCCGGGCGGCAGCTGGAACGTGAGCATGATCGCGAGCCGGAACGCGTGGTGCTCGCGCATCGACAGTGCGGCTTCTTCGCCCGCGCGATGAATGTGGAGGAAGCGGGCCTCGGTGAAGGACGCGTCGAGGTCGCCGAGGTAGTCGAGCGCCGCGCCCGAGCGCTCGACCCAGGCGCTGCACTTGCCGCGCTCCATCAGCCAGGCGAACAGCGCGCTGGCGTGCTCCGCAGGCCGCTGCGCGGGCGCGCGCTCGAGCCACGCGCGCAGCTCGTCATAGAGCCGATCGGGCGTATCCGAGAGGCGCGGCAGCGTCACGCCGAGCACCCACGGCACGCCGCTCTTCCGCGAGAAGCGCGCGCCCGGCGCTTCGAAGGGATACGTCACCTCCGGCACGTCGTACCCGCGCTCGAGCACCATGTGCAGGAACGGATGCACCTCGCAGATCAGGTCGCGGTACTCGCTGCCTGTCATCGGATCGAGGCGGAAGCGGCGCGTCCCATCGAGGCCGTTGAAGAACTCGAACAGGCTCAACACCGCCGGGTTCTTCGCGATCATCGTCGACAGCAGCGTGGAGCCGCAGCGTCCGGTGCCGACGATGAAGCGATTCACGCGATCCTCCTGCGCAGCACGCGGCTATGCTCGGGCGATCCACTCTACCGTCTCGAGGTGAGCATGGGCGAGCCGACCGCCGATCCCGAGGCCCGCGTCGCGGACGGCAGCCTGTGGGCCGAGCTGTGCGCGAGCCTCGCGAACGCCCACGCGAACCTGCGCGACCCGAGCTTCCCCGACACACCGGCCGATCGCGCCGAGTATCTCCGCTATCTGCTGCGCTTCTTCGCCTCCGGCATCGCGACCTGCGTGGAGCACGCCGACCCCGATCACCCCGAGTTCACGCGCATGATGGACCTGAACCGGCGCTGGGGGCTCGATTCGCCCGACCACTTGTACCTGTGGGCGACGATTCGCGGCGACGCCGAGTACCGCGTCTCCGGCGAGCCGGGCAGCGCCAATCTCCTCGACATCCAGGTGAACGCGGGCCACTTCGCGCTCGGCGCGGTCGGCGCGCTGAAGACGATCTCGTCGATCACCGGTGACGAGCTGGTGCGCGAGCGCGACGGCTCCTGCGTGCTCCACCTCGGCGGGCCGCCGCAGCCGGGCAACTGGCTGCCGCTCGCGCCCGAGGCGCGCTTCGTGCAGGTGCGCCAGGTGTTCGCGGATTGGGAGCGCGAGCGCCCCGCCGAGCTGATCATCGAGCGCGCCTCCGGCCCCGTGCTCCGGCCGCGTCTCGACGCCGAGGCGATCACCGAGCGGATCGAGCTGCTCCAGAGCTGGCTCGAGCGCGGCGGTGCGCTGTGGCGCGACATGAGCAAGGTCATGCTCGCGCAGAAGCCGAACACGCTGATCATTCCGCCGCTCGACCAGAGCAACGCCCACGCCGGGCTGCGCGGCCAGGCCTATGGGATGGGCAACTTCACCTGCGGCCCCGGCGAGGCGGTCATCTTCGAGTGCCGGCCTCCGCCCTGCCGGCACTGGAGCGTGTCCCTCGCCAACGGGTGGTGGGAGGCGATCGACTTCACCGCGCGGCAGTCCTCGCTGAACCAGGCGCAGGCGCGGCTCGACGGCGACGGCGTGTTCCGCGGCGTGATCGCGCACGACGACCCGGGCGTCCCGAACTGGCTCGACACCGCGGGGCACGAGCGCGGCACGCTCATCGCGCGCTTCGTGATGGCGCAGGAGGCGCCCGTGATCCGCACGCGCAGCGTGAAGCTCGCCGCGCTCCGCGACGAGCTCCCGGAGGCGACACCGCGGGTCTCGCACGCCGAGCGCGAGGCCTCGCTGGCCCGGCGGCGGCGCGGGGTCTGGCGGCGCTTCCGCGTCTGAGCCGACGCGCTGCGCCCGCGTTTTCGCCCCAGCCTCGCCCCGCACCCGCGCACGCGGCGGAGCACGCCCCTCGGGTGCTTCGAAGCTCTCCCCGCCAGACGACGTTTTCGAGGCCGGTTCGAGCGATTCGGACCGCGAGTGGAGCGGTTTTTTGGACGCCAGAGCGCGTCCGGAACTTTCTTCGAGCGAGGCCTTGCAACCGAGAATTCGTTCGCTATCTTCTGGCCGTCATTTCGCGTTGTTCAAGCCGGCCCAGGCCGGCTTTTCTTTGGCGTTCTTCTTTCGTTTTACTTTCGTCTTTGGCGGCTGAGCCACGCGCGCGGACCTCTCCCAGCGCACGCTCCAGATCGGAGTCACCGAGCTGCTGCTCGGCCCGCAGCGCAGCCCGGGCTTCGGCAGCCGGGGCGGCGCCCACGGCGCATGGCTCGGGCAGACGCTGCACGCGGAGTACCAGCGTCACGCGGCGCGACACGACGCGAGCTTCGAGGCGGAGGTAGCGCTCCACGAGACGCTCTTGCATCGCGGCTGGCAGGTCACGCTGCGCGGCCGCGCCGATGGCGTTCGCGCGGACGGGCCCGGCTGGCGCGTGGAGGAGCTGAAGTGGGCGCCCACCCGCCCCGCCGCCGCGACCGCCCTCTGGCGGCTCCAGGCGGCCCTCTATGCGCGCATGCTCGAGCGCGCCCGCGGCGCCCCGGCGCAGGCCGAGCTGGTCTTCCTCGGCGCCGAAGTCCCGCTGCGCGAGCCGATCGAGCTCACGCCCGAAGCCGTCGGCTGCGCGCTGCTCGCCGCACTCGACGCGCTGCTCGCCGCGCTCGAGCGGACGAGCGCCGCCCGCGCCGCCGGGCGCGCGGCGGCGGCGGAGATCCGCTTCCCCCATCCCACGCTGCGGCCGGGCCAGGCCGAGGTGGTGGCGAACGTCGAGCGCGCGCTCGAGCAACGCGAGCTGCTGCTGCTCGAGGCCGCGACGGGCAGCGGGAAGACCGCGGCCGTCCTCACGCCCGCGCTGCGCTTCGCGCTCGCGACGGGGCGGCGACTCGTGGTGCTGACCGCCGGCACCCTGCAGCAGCACCTCGTCGTCGACACGCTGCGCCAGCTCGCGCCGGGCCGGCTGCGCCTCGCCGCACGGCTGCGCGCAAAGTCGCGCATGTGCACGCGCGGCGACCTGCTCTGCCACGAGTCCATCTGCGCGAGCGCCAGCGGCTACGCCGAGAAGCGAGACGCGCACGAGCTGGTGGCGCGCTGCTTCGACGCGCGGGGCCTCGCGTTGCCCGACGCCGTCTTCGCGCTCGGGCGGGAAGCCGCCGCCTGCCCCTACGAGCTCCAGCTCGACGCCGCGCGAGAAGCGCCGGTGACGGTCTGCGATCTCAACTACGCGATCGATCCCGTGATCGCCGCGCCCGACCTGCGCGATCCCGCGCAGCTGGGCGACACGATCTTCGTGATCGACGAGGCGCATCACGTGCCCGAGCGCGCGCGCGAGGCGCTCTCGGTGATGGTCGGCGGGCCCGCCGTGCGCGCAGCCATCGAAGCCGGCGCGCTCGGGAGCAGCCCGCTGCATCGCGAGCTGCGGGAGCTCGGCGAGGCGCTCGAAGCGCGTCTCGCCGAGACCGCCCTCGACGCCGGCGCCCGCCCCGACGCCGACTGGCTTCCCCACGAGCCGCCCGAGGCGGCGCTCGCCGAGCTCTCGGCGGCGCTCGGGGCGCTCGCTCTGCGCGCGACCGGCACGCTCGCGGGCGCTCCGGCGGGCCCGCTGGCGCCGCTCTTCGAGCTCGCCTTCCAGCTCGACCGCTTCGTCTCGCAGCACGGCGAGCCCGGCTTCGTCTCCCTCGCCGGCTTCGTCGGCGGCGCTCCGGCGCTCGAGCGCTTCTGCCGCGACCCTTCGCACGCGCTCGGCCGCCTGTTCGAATCCAGCTTCGCGCTGGTCGGCTGCTCCGCGACGCTCTCGCCGCCCGAGCTCTACGCCGCGAGCCTCGGGCTCACGCGCGAGCGCTTCGTCCACGCCCGGATTCCGGCCGAGGACCGCAGCGCGCAGCGCGCCGTCGTGATCGACGCGGGCGTGACCACGACCGAAGCGGCGCGCAGACGCGAAGCGCCGCGCCTCGCGCGCCGCCTCGCCGCGCTCGCGGAGGCCGTCCCCGGCAACTGCCTGGCGCTGTTCCCGAGCCACGCGCTGCTCGAGCTCGTGCGCGCCCAGCTCCCGGCGCCCACGGGCGCCCTGCGCTGGCAGTCGCGCGGGGACGGAGAGCCCGAGCGCAGCGCGCTCGTCGACGAGCTGCGCCGCCGCGACGACCTGCTCGTGCTGGCGGTCGCGGGCGGCGGGCTCGCGGAAGGCGTGGACTACGCCGGGGCCAGCCTCGGGGCAGTGGCGGTGATGGGCCCCTGCCTGCCCGCCGTGAGCACGCACCGCGCACTCCTCGCCGAGCACTTCGAAGAGCGCTTCGATCGCGGCTTCGAGCTGGCGTACGCGTTGCCGGGCATGATCCGCGTGATCCAATCCGCGGGCCGGCTGCTCCGCACCTCGGCGGATCGCGGCGTCATCGCGCTCTACGACCGGCGCTTCCTGCGCGATCCGTACCGCCGCCTGCTGCCCGACGAGTGGCTCGCCGGCCGCGCACCCGAGGAGCTGCGCGGCGACCCGGCCGCCGTGGCGCGTCGCTTCTTCGCGGGCGCGTGAGGCTCAGCCGCAGAGTCGGGTGATCACCTGGAGGATGTGGCCGGCGCCGCTCTCGAACGCGCCGCGTGACACGCTCTCGTCCGGCTGATGCGCCTGCTCGAGGTCGCCGGGGCCGCAGATCAGCGACGCGATCCCCGCTGCCGCGAAGCGCCCGCCGTCGGTGCAGAACGGCGCACCGCCGGGCGCGCCGGCGGAGAGCTGCTCGCGGAGCGCGCGCTCGAGCGTCGTGCCGGTGGGCGAGAGGAGGCCCGGCGCCACCACTGCGTCGGAGACCGTGATCTCCGCGGCAACCTCCGAGCCCCAATCCCGGAACGCGTGCTCGCCGAGGCGCCGCTTCACCTCGCGCTGCACCCAGCTCGGGTCTTCGTCGGGGAGCGGCCGGTAGCTCAGCGTGAAGGTGCATTGCTCGGCGATCACGTTCGTCGCCGTGCCGCCCTGCACCGTGCCGAAGTTGAGCGTGGTGTAGGGCGCGTCGGGGAACAGCCCGGCGAACTCGGGGCGCGGCCGGCGGCGCAGCTCGGCCTGCAGCTCACCCACCAACGCCAGCGCCTGCGCCGCCACCGCGATCGCGTTGACGCCGGCCGTCGGCACGCTGCTGTGGCCGCCCCGCCCGCGCACCGTCACGGCGAATGCGACGACGCCCTTGTGTGTATGGAGGACCCGCCACGAGGTGGGCTCGCCGATCCACGCGAGCGCCGGCCGCGGCACGCCGCCGAGGAGCGCATCGAGCTCCGGCACGAGCCGCGCGGCCCCGAGGCAGCCGATCTCCTCGTCCGCGGTGAACAGGAAGACGACGGGCCGGCGCAGCTTCGCGAGGTCGAGCTGCGCCGCCGCCTCCACGCACTGCGCCAGGAACACCTTCATGTCCGAGGTGCCGCGCCCGTAGACGCGGTCGCCCTCGAACGCGAGGCGGAGCGGGTCGCGCGTCCAGCCCGGCTGATCCGCGAAGGGCACCACGTCGAGGTGCCCCGACAGCACGAGCCCGTCCGGCTCGGGCGGGCCGGCGACCGCGACCAGGTTCGCCTTCGCAGCGCCCCCCTCGCCCCAGCGCTGCAGGCGCACCGCGAAGCCCGCCGAGGCCAGCCGATCGCCGAGCTCGCCCATCAGCGCCGCGTTGCCGCGGGAGCTGACGGTGTCCGCCGCCACCAGGCGGGCGGCGATGTCGTGGAATCGGTTCATGGGATCTGCGGGGATTCCCCGAGGGGCATTCGATTCTTCGCCCCATGGCGCGGTTTCGACTGAGTGTCAAAGCGGGGGAGGCCGAATTGTCATCTGAGATCGCGTTTCATACTATAGGCGCCTTCCGAGGTCGTCATCTTGGCCTCCGAAGCGAGGAGTTCGATGAGCGCTGAGGGTCGCCTGCCGACGGGTGCCGAGGTCCTGATCCGCTGCCTCGAGCGCGAGGGCGTGAAGTACATCTTCGGGCTCTCCGGCGGCGCGGCGATCCCCATCTTCGACGCGCTCGTAGACTCGCCGATCAAGCTGATCCTGGTGCGCCACGAGCAGGGCGCCACGCACATGGCGGACGGCTACGCGCGCGCCTCGGGCCGGCCGGGCGTCGTGCTCGTGACCTCGGGGCCGGGCGCCACGAACACGGTCACGGGCCTGCTCACCGCGCAGATGGACTCGGTGCCGATGATCGTGATCACCGGGCAGACCAACCGCGCGAGCCTCGGCAAGGACGCGTTCCAGGAGGCCGACGTCTCCGGCATCACGTACCCCGTGGTGAAGCACAGCTACCTCGTGAAGGACGCCGCGGACATCCCGCGCATCGTGCGCGAGGCGTTCCACATCGCGACGAGCGGCCGGCCGGGGCCGGTGCTGATCGACGTGCCGAAGGACGTGAGCCAGGGGCCGTGCGACGCCGCCGACGTGGAGCACGTCGATCTGCCCGGCTACACGGTGCCCGGCGCGGCCGCGCAGGAGGCCGTCGAGCACGCGGCCGAGCTGATCGCGCGCGCGCGGCGGCCGGTGCTCTCGTCGGCCACGGCGCGGTGATCTCGGGCGCCGGCAAGGCCGTGATGGCGCTGGCCGAGAAGCTGCGCGCGCCCGTCGTGAACACGCTGCTCGGCAAGGGCGCGTCCGCGAGACGCACCCGCTGCCCCTCGGCATGCTCGGCATGCACGGCACCGCCTACGCGAACAAGGCGGTGACGACTGCGACCTGATCATGTCGATCGGCTCGCGCTGGGACGACCGCATCACCGGCAAGCTGGACGAGTTCTGCCCCGAGGCGACGAAGATCCACATCGACATCGATCCGGCCGAGATCAACAAGATGCTCCGCCCCGATCGTGTGCGTGCTCGGCGACGCCCGGCTCGTGCTCGAGGAGCTGCTGCCCCTGGTCGAGCCCGCTCGACACCGCGGAGTGGCTCGCGCAGTGCAAGGAGTGGCGGCGGCGCTACCCGCTCAAGTACCGAAGAAGGGCGGCCTGCGCGCGCAGCACGTGCTCGACGACTCGACGAGCTCACCGAGGGCCGCACGGTGATCACCACCGACGTCGGCCAGCACCAGATGTGGGCGGCGCAGTTCTACCGCACGCGCGAGGGCCGGCACTGGATCTCCTCCGGCGGCGCCGGCACGATGGGCTTCGGCTTCCCGGCCGCGATCGGCGCGCAGTTCGCGCGGCCCGAGGAGGAGGTCTGGGCCATCGTCGGCGACGGCGGCTTCCAGATGACGATGTGCGAGCTGGCCACCGCGCCGTGCACAAGGTGCCGCGTCAAGATCCTCATCATCAACAACCACTACCTGGGCATGGTGCGGCAGTGGCAGGAGCTGTTCTACGAGAACCGCCTGTCCGGCGTGGACCTCGAGGGCAACCCCGACTTCGTGAAGCTCGCCGAGGCCTACGGCGTCAAGGGACTCCGCATCCGGCGGCCCGGCGACATCGACCGCAAGCTGCGCGAGGCGCGCGCGCACAAGGGCGGGCCCGTGCTGGTGGTGGCCGAGGTCGATGAAGGAGGACAACGTCTTCCCGATGATCCCGGCCGGCGCGCCGATCGCGAACATGATCATCGAGCCTCCCAAGCATCGTCTGGAGAAGCCCAGTGGCAGCACCTGAGCCGAGCACGCGTGGCACGCCCGCGCGCGCGCCGCAGCGCAACGACGTCCACACCCTCTCGCTCTACGTCAACAACAAGCCGGGCGTGCTGGTGCGCGTCGCGCTGGTGTTCGCGCGACGCGGCTACAACATCGAGAGCCTGGTGGTGAGCCCGACGGTCCGGCGGCGACTTCTCGCGCATGACGATCACCTGCTCGCGGCGACCCCGAGACGCTCGAGCAGATCATCAAGCAGCTCGCCAAGCTGATCGACGTGGTGCACGCCATCGACCACACCGGCGACGACTCGTACGAGACCGAGATCGCGCTGGTGAAGCTCGAGTCGCAGCTCGACCAGCGCACCGAGATCCTCCAGATCGCCGAGCACTACGGCGCGAAGGTCGTCGACTACGGCACCGACTCGCTGATGCTGCGCGTCTACGGCGACAGCGACAAGCTCGACGCCTTCATCGCGCTGCTCCGGCCCTACGGCCTCAGCGAGCTGGTGCGCTCCGGCAAGATCCTGATGGCGCGCGGGCTCGCGGAGACCTGAGCGCGGGCACGGCGACCTCCCTCACGCTGGAGCAGCTGGCCCGCTACGCCGTCGCGCGCAGCCTGTTCCCGCCCACCACGCTGTGCGACGCGATCGATCGGCTCGGCTTCGTCCAGGCGGATCCGATCCGCGCGCCGGCGCGCGCGCAGGACCTGACGCTGCGCCATCGCGTCGCAGGCTACGCGCGGGCGATCTCGAACGCGCGCTACGCGGAGCTCGACGTCGAGGAGGACTTCTTCGTCAACTACGGCTTCCTTCCGCGAGCGAGTCAGGCGCTGATGCATCCGCGCTCGAGCGGGCATCCCTGGCGGCCGGCGGCGCATCCGGCATGCGCGCGAGGTGCTCGACTTCGTGCGCGAGCGCGGCGCAGGCGCATCCGCGCGAGGTGGACGCGCACTTCGCACACGGCAGCGTCACCAACTGGTTCGGCGGCTCGTCGAACGCGACGACGCAGCTGCTCGACGCGATGCACTACCGCGGCCTGCTGCGCGTGGCGCGGCGCGAGAACGGCATCCGCGTCTACGCCGTGCGCGAGTCCACGCCGCCGCCGAGCGATGCGAGCCGAGCGCCGCACGCGCATCGACGCGCTGGTCGACGTGGTGGTGCGCAACTACGCGCCGCTGCCCGCGCAGAGCCTCGCCGGGCTGGTGGGCCGGCTGCGCTTCGGCGCGCCGCAGTGGCGCGGTCGAGCCTCCGTGCCGCGCTGCGGCGCGCGCAGGCAGCGCCTCGGCGCACGCGCGCGTCGACGGCGTCGACTGGTACTGGCCGGCCGGCGAGCGCCTGCGCTCGCCGGCGCACGCAGCCGCCGATGAGGTGCGCCTGCTCGCGCCGTTCGACCCGGTGGTCTGGGACCGGCGCCGCTTCGAGCTCCTCTGGGGCTGGGCCTACCGCTTCGAGGCCTACACGCCGCGCTGCGAAGCGCCGGCTCGGCTACTACGCGCTGCCGCTGCTCTGGCGCGACCGCGTGATCGGCTGGGGCAACGTCGCGGTGACGGAGCGCGGCCGCCTCGACGTCCGCCTCGGCTACGTCAGCGGGCGGGCGCCGCGCGACCCTGAGTTCCGCCGCGGCGTCGAGCGCGAGCGGGAGCGCATGGCCCGCTTCCTCGGCGTCCGCGACTGACGCCGCTCAGGCGAAGCCGCGCAGCCAGCCGCCCGCCACGCGCTGGAGCTTCTTCGCCTCGAGTACGTACCAGCGCTCGCGGCCTTCCTGCTCGACGCGCACCAGGCCCGCCGCTTCGAGCACGCGCAGATGACGCGTCGTGGTCGGCCAGCTGCACGCGAAGCGCTGCGCGATGTCTCCCGCCTTCACGCGGCTGCCCCGCGCCTTCAGCACCAGCAGGATCTGCCGCCGCGAAGGGTGCGCGAGCGCGGCGAACACGCGCTCGAGCTCGTCCAGCTCCGCGAGAGCGTCGCGCTCGGGGCTCAACCGGGGAGCGCCACGCGCTCGACGTGCGGGAACTCCATGTTCGGCCGTCCGTCACGCGGCTCGCAGAGCGCGTCCATCGGCTCCCAGATCGCGAGCACCTCGGGGTGCGAGTGCGCCTTCTCGAACGCGGCGGCGCTCTTCCAGTGGAAGATCTCCCAGAACATCGGTCGCTCCTTGGCGTCGCGACCCCGGTAGATCTGGCTGGGCTCGTCGGTCACGGTGCCGAGTCGGCTCAGCGTGGGCCAATGCCGTCGGAGCAGGGCTTCGAAGTCGGCCTCCTTCCCGCTCTTCACGCAGTAGTGGCAGATCACGGTCTCGGGCATCGCCGTCCTCCTTGATTAGCGAGGTGGCTAAGTTTACGCTTAGCCGTTCGGCTAAGTCAACAGCGCTCCCGATCCGGGATACGTTGCCGGTCGCAACGCAGGGGAGGGCCATGGGCGCCGGAAGCTGGGAGAGCCATCACGCCATCACCACGCTGATGTACCGCTACGCGGAGTGCATCGACGCGGCGGATTTCGCCGGGCTCGCGGCGCTTTTCGCGCACGGCCGCATCCGCTCGTCCGCGGGGCCGACCGGCAACGGCTGGTCCGGCGACGAGGTGCGCGATTTCTACTCGCGCACGAACCGCGTGCACGAGGACGGCACGCTCCGCACGCGCCACGTGAACGCGAATCCGCTCGTGGACATCGACGAGGCCGCCGGCACCGCACAGGTGCGCTCGACCTACGTGGTGCTCCAGGCGACGAAGAAGCTGCCGTTCCAGCCCATCGTGGGCGGCCGCTACGAGGATCGCTTCGAACGCGTCGCGGGCGCCTGGCGCTGGGCCGAGCGGCTGATCCACGTGGATCAGGTGGGCGACATCTCCGAGCACCTGGCCCTCGATCCGAAGCTGCTCTCGCGGCGCTAGGCCGGCGGCTCGATCCCCGCGTACACGAGCGCCTTCCGCTTCGCAGCCGCGAGATCGTAGAACCTGCGCGTGACGATGCGCTGCGCGTAGAGACCGCCTCCCGCCTGGAGATTGGTGACCGCCTTCCAACCGCCGAGCGCATCGGCCGTGAGGTCGCGGATCGCGTGGAACAGGCGCGTGCGGTACTCGCCGTCCACGCCGGGGCCCGTGCTCATGTACTTGCGGATCAGCGGCCCGACCTCGGCGTTCTCGAGATCGGCGACGGACGGCGCGGTGAGCACCGAGCCGCCCGAGATGTCGTGCAGGTGCCGCACCATCAGGTTGTAGTTCGCAGCGCCGTAGTACTTCGCGGCGTTCGTGAAGAGCTCGTCGGGGAACGCGGCGCCTTCGGGCGTGAGATGGCAGTTCGACAGCGCGGCCTCGAGGCCGGCGCGGAGGAGCGTCGCGTGGATGATCATCTCCGAGATCTTCTCCCGGATGTGCGCCTCGCTCGCGAGGCCGTTCGCCTCGGCGATCAGCTGCGCGAAGCCCACGAGCTGGTCGGCCTCCTCCACGAACGCCGACAGGCCGCCGAGCCGCTCCCAGAGCCCGAGCGAATGCGCGAACACGGCGGCATGGCGCGTCTCGCCGTCGAGGAACACGCGCTCGTTCGGCACGAACACGTCGTCGAAGATCACGAAGCCCTCGGGCATGTGGTGCCGGCCCGAGATCGGGAACGTGCGCGCGTCTCCGTGCCGCGGCGCATAGGTCGTGTTGACGATGCGCACGCCCGGCGCGTTGACCGGCACCATCGCCGCGATCGCGTAGGCCTCTTCGCCCGCCTTCATCGCCTTGGTCGGGATCGTCATCAGGTCGTGGGCGTAGGAAGCGCCCGAGATGTGCAGCTTGGCGCCGCGGATCACCACGCCGTCCGGGTTGCGGCCCACCACGCGCACGTAGAGATCCGGATCGTGCTGCTTGCTCGGCGGCAGCGAGCGGTCGCCCTTCGCGTCGGTGATGCACTCGACGATGCGGATGTCCTCCTTCTGCGCGCAATCGACGTAGGCGCCGATCCGCTCCACGTACTTCGGGCAGTCGCTCATGCGCGCGGCCGCCGTCAGCAGCGTCATGATCGACTGATAGGTGACGTTCGCGACCAGGTCGGCCCGATGCAGCACCGGGATGCGCGCGCGGAGGTCTTCGGCCGAGTGCGCGGTCGTCAGCAGCGGGCTCGTGGCTTCCGGCTCCGGCGAGTAGAACCGGTCGTAGGTCGCCGCGACCTCGTGCACCGTCGGGCCGAGCACGGGATCGCCCTCGACGTCGTCGATGCGCTTGCCCTCGAAGTAGGTGGCGCGGCCGTCGCGGAGGGAGGCTCGATACTGAGCGCCGGTCTTCACGAGGCGTCCTCCGTCATTCGTCCGTGACGCATCCCCACTTGTGACTCCGCTCGCCTTCGCTCGCGGCGCGCGCCGCGAAGCGCGGCACTTGCTCACTCGTCCGTGACGCACCCTTCCGAGGCGGGCCGCACGCTGCGGATGTACTTCGCGAGCGTGCCGCGCGTGGCCTTGAGCGGCGGCGCCGTCCAGGCCGCGCGTCGCCGCGCCAGCTCGGCGGCCGGCACCTCGAGCTCGATCGCGTTCTTCTTCGCGTCGATCGCGATGCGGTCGCCGTCGCGCACGAGCGCGATCGGGCCGCCCTCCTGCGCCTCCGGGCAGACGTGCCCGACGATGAAGCCGTGCGAAGCCGCCCGAGAAGCGGCCGTCGGTGATCAGCGCGACCTTGTCGCCGAGCCCCGCGCCCATGATCGCGGAGGTGCGGCGTCGAGCATCTCCGGCATGCCCGGCCCGCCCTTCGGCCCCTCGTAGCGGATCACGATCACCTCGCCCGTCGCGGATCGCGCCGCGTTCCAGCGCAGCGAGCATCTCCTCCTCGCAGTCGAACACCTGCGCCGGGCCGCTGAAGGAGAGGCCCTCCTTCCCGGTGATCTTCGCGACAGCAGCCCTCGGGCGCGAGGCTGCCGCGCAGGATCTGGATGTGGCCCGGTCTCCTTGATCGGGTCGGACAGCGCGTGCACGATCTGCTGTCCCGGCGCGAGGCCCGGCAGCTCGGCGAGATTCTCGGCGAGCGTGCGGCCGGTCACGGTCATGCAGTCGCCATGCAGCAGGCCCGCCTCGAGGAGCCGCTTCATCACCGCGGGCGTGCCGCCGACCTTGTGCAGGTCCTCCATCACGTAGCGCCCGCTCGGCTTGAAGTCCGCCGAGCAACGGCGTCTTGTCGCTCGCGCGCTGGAAGTCGTCGAGCGTGAGCGTGACGCCCACCGAGCGCGCCATCGCGATCAGGTGCAGCACCAGGTTGGTGGAGCCGCCGAGCGCGATGCCGACGACCATCGCGTTCTCGAACGCCTTCCGCGTCATGATGTCGCGCGGCTTGAGGTCGAGCTCGAGCAGCTTCCGGACCGCGGCGCCGGCGCGGCGGCACTCCGCCAGCTTCTCGGGATCCGTCGGCGGGCGTGGAGGCGCTGTACGGCAGCGACATGCCGAGCGCCTCGATCGCCGACGCCATCGTGTTGGCCGTGTACATGCCGCCGCACGCGCCGGCGCCGGGGCACGCGTGCCGGATCACGTCGAGGCGCTGGTCCTCGGTGATGCGCTGCGCGATCGTACTCACCGTAGCTCTGGAAGGCCGAGATGATGTCGATCGGCTCGCCGCGGCGGTTCCGTCCCGCCCGGATCGTGCCGCCGTAGACCATCAGCGCGGGCCGGTTCAGCCGGCCCATCGCCATCACGCAGCCGGGCATGTTCTTGTCGCAGCCGGGGATCGACACGTTCGCGTCGTACCACTGCGCGGACATCACCGTCTCGATCGAGTCCGCGATCAGGTCGCGCGACTGGAGCGAGTAGCTCATGCCCTCGGTGCCCATCGAGATGCCGTCCGAGACGCCGATCGTGAAGAAGCGGAAGCCGACCAGGCCAGCTTCCTTCGCGCCCTCGCGCACGGCGTCGGCGAGCAGCCCGAGGTGCATGTTGCACGGGTTGCCGTCGTACCACATCGCCGCGATGCCGAGCTGCGGCTTGTCGAGATCCTCCACGGACAGGCCGGTGGCGTGGAGCATCGCCTGCGAGGCGCCCTGCGCCTTCTCCTGCGTGATGCGCGCGCTCACGCGGTTCAGCTTTCGGCTCATCGGCCGTCTCCCGAGCAAGACTGCGAGGCTATCATCCGCGCCCCTGCGGAGCGAGCGGAGCCGACATGAGAGGACAATGCATCGCGGGCGCACTGACGTTCGCACTGGGGCTCGCTCCGGCGCTCGGCGCCGAAACGCGCGAGCCCTGCGCGCATCGCGACGCCGAACGCCAGCCCTTCTTCGGCGACCTGCACGTGCACACGGCGCTTCTCGCTGGACGCGAGCACGCAGGGCACGCGCACCACGCCGCGCGACGCGTATCGCTTCGCGCGCGGCGAGCCGCTCGGCATCCAGCCCTACGACGCGGCGGGCGAGCCGCTGCCGCACGGTGCGGCTCGAGCGGCCGCTCGACTTCGTCGCGGTCACCGACCACTCCGAGCATGATCGGCGAGGTGCGCATCTGCCAGACGCCGGGCGCGCCGGGCTACGACGCCTGGGTGTGCCGGATGCTATCGGAGCTTCCCGCGCGCTCGCGTTCTTCGTGATGAACGCGAGCTACTCCGCGGGCGGCGAGCGCTTCGGCTTCTGCGGCGAGGGCGGGCCGCGGCTGCCTCGCCGCCGCGCGCACCGTCTGGCAGGAGACGCGCGACGCCGCCGAGGGCGCGTACGACCGCAGGCCGCCTGCCGCTTCACCAGCTTCGTGGCGTACGAGTGGACCGGCCGGCGTCGGACGACGGCAAGAACCTGCACCGCAACGTGATCTTCGCGAAACGAGCGCGTGCCGGAGCTGCCGATCAGCGTGATGGAGACCGGCGCCGAGGCGGCGAAGCTCTGGGATGCGCTCGCAGCGCGATTGCGTCGACGGCCTGCCGGGCTGCGAGGTGCTCACGATCCCGCACAACTCGAACCTGGACGGCGGCCTGATGTTCCAGTCCGCGGTCGAGCTCGGCGGCGAGATCGGCGCCGACGAGGCGTGGCGCCGCGCGCGCTGGGAGCCGCTCGTCGAGGTGATGCAGCACAAGGGCGACTCCGAGTGCCTGCCCGGCGGCGACACCACCGACGAGGCCTGCGGCTTCGAGAAGCTGCCGTACGACAACTTCCGCGGGCGCTTCCCGCTGCTCGGCGCCGCCGCCGCCGACAGCGCGCCAGCAGTTCGTGCGCGAGGCGCTGAAGCGCGGCCTCGTGATCGAGTCGAAGCTCGGCGCGAATCCGTTCCGCTACGGGATCATCGGCGAGCACCGACACGCACCTCGGCACGCCCGGCCTGGTCGTCCGAGCGCGGCTACCCGGGCCACGGCGGCGCGGGCGCCGGCGCCGCCGACGCGCTGCCCGTCGGCCTGCCCGACGCGATCGAGTTCAACCCGGGCGGCCTCGCCGGTGCTCTGGGCGGAGGAGAACTCGCGCGACGCGCTCTTCGCCGCGCTGAAGCGCCGCGAGACCTACGGCACGAGCGGCACGCGCCCGGGCGTGCGCTTCTTCGGCGGCTGCGCGCTGCCGAGCGACCTGTGCGAGCGCGCCGACTTCGTCGCGACCGGGCTACGCGCGACGGCGTGCCGATGGGCGGCGAGCTGCTCGGCGCGGCGCCGGCCGCAGCCGCGCCGCGCTTCGCCGTGTCGGCGCTCCAGGACCCGGGCAGCGCAGCCGAGCCCGGGCACCGCCGCTCCAGCGCGTCCAGATCGTGAAGGGCTGGCTCGACGAACGGCGCGGCGCACGAGCGCGTCGTCGACGTGGCGGGCGGCCCGAACGACGCGAGCGTCGACCTCGCCACCTGCGAGCCGCGCGGCGCCGGCGCCGCCCGGCTCTGCGCGGTGTGGACCGACCCGGACTTCGATCCGCGCGAGCCCGCCTTCTACTACGCGCGCGTCCTCGAGAACCCGACCTGCCGCTGGAGCCAGTACGTCTGCAACGCCGGCGCACGTGGACTGCGCGCAGCCCCGCGACCATCGGCGAAGGCTTCGAGGGCTGCTGCGATGCGCGTTACCGGCCCACGGTGCAGGAGCGCGCCTGGACGTCGCCGATCTGGTATTCGCCCTGATGCGGTATCCGCTACTCCGCTTCGCGCTGCTCGGTGGGCTCCTGTTCGCGCTCGATCCACGTCCAGCGCCGCGCGCCGCGACGCTGCCGCCCGCCGCCGCGCTCGACGACGACGCGCTGCTCGTGCGCGAGGCCCTGCTGCGCGGCTTCGAGCGGAGCGACGACGTCGTGCGCCGGCGCCTGGTCCAGAACCTGCGCTTCGCGCGGCCCGACGACCCGCGCAGCGAGGACGAGCTGCTGAGCGAAGCGATCCGGCTCGGCATGCACGAGAGCGATCTCGTGGTGCAGCGCCGGCTCGCGTGGAGGATGCGGCTCCAGCTCGGAGAGGAGGCGCGCGCCACGGAGCCGAGCGAAGCCGAGCTCGCCGGCTACCTCGCCGCGCACGCGGAGCGCTTCACCGAGCCCGCGCGCGTGACGGTCTCCCAGCTCTACTTCCGCGATCGGGCGCGCGCCGAGGCCGCCCTCGCGACGCTCACGGTCGAGGGAGCGGCTCCAGCCGGCCTCGGCGATGCGCTGCCGCTGCCGCGCGCGCTGCCCTCGCACTCGCAGGCCGAGCTGGCGGCGCGGCTCGGCCCGGCCTTCGCGGAGGCGGCGCTGGCGGGCCCGGACGGGCGCTGGTTCGGCCCGGTCGCGTCGAGCTACGGGCAGCATCTCGTCTGGATCCGCGCGCGCACGCCGGCACGCCTCTCCTCGCTCGCAAGCGTGCGCTCCGCCGTGCGCGAAGCGCTGCTCGCCGAGCGAGCCGACGCCGCAGTGCGCGCAGGCATCGCCGCGCTGAGGGCGGAATGAAGCGGCTCGTCCCGTTCGGCCTCGCGTTGCTGCTCGCGGCGAGCGCGCATGCGCACGCGCTCGCGCCGTCCTATCTGGAGCTGCGTGAGGGGGCGCCCGGCGTGTTCGAGGTGCTGTGGCGCACGCCGCAGCTCGTCGCGCGGGGCGCCCGACTCGCGCCCGTGCTGCCGTGCGAGGCGCAGGGCGAGCCGCGCCCCGAGCTCGAGCCGAGCGCGCTCGTACTGCGCAGCGCGATCCGCTGCCCGGCCGGCCTGGTCGGCCGGGAGCTCCGCGTCGACGGCCTCGCAGGCAGCGGCACCGATGCGATCGCGCGCATCGTCTTCGCCGACGGGCGCGAGGTGCGCTCGGTGCTCACCGCGAGCCGCCCGGCCCTGGTCGTCCCCGAGCGCGAGAGCGCGCTCGCGGTGATGACGGCGTACGTGCGCCTCGGGATGGAGCACCTCCTCACCGGCCTCGACCATCTGCTGTTCGTGCTCGGTCTGCTCGCGCTGCTGCGCGGCGGCCGGCCGCTGCTCGTCGCGATCTCCGCGTTCACGGTGGGCCACAGCGTCACGCTTGCTGCCGCGAGCCTCGGCCTCCTCCGCGTGCCGGCGCGTCCCGTCGAGATCGCGATCGCGGCGAGCCTGGTGCTACTGGCCGGCGCGCTGGCGCGACCCGACCGCGGCGCCTCGTCGAGCCTCGTGCGCCGGCCGGCGCTGCTGCCCTTCGCCTTCGGGTTGCTGCACGGGCTCGGCTTCGCCGGCACGCTGGCGGCGGCCGGCCTGCCCGGCCACGCCGTGCCGCTCGCCCTGCTCGCCTTCAATGCCGGCATCGAGCTCGGCCAGCTCGCACTCGTGGCGCTGGCCTGGCCGGTGATCGCACTCCTCGCGCGCGCCCCCCTTCCCCGCCGCGGCTTCGTTTGCGAGCTTCCCGCGACCGCGCTCGGGGGGATCGGCGTCTATCTCGCCCTCGACCGGGCCGCCGCGTGGCTCACGAGCTTCACGAGCTAGAGGAGACCTCCCTTGCCGCATCCGTTCCGTTTCGGCGTCCAGCTGGCCACGCTGCCTCCGACCGACTGGCGCGAGCGCATCCAGCGCATCGAGGCCTGGGGCTACGACTCCGTGTTCTGGCCGGATCACTTCGGCCCACAGTGGGAGCCCGTCGCGGCACTCGCCGCCGCCGCGGCCGTCACGCGCCGCCTCAAGGTGGGCTCGCTCGTCTACGGCATCGACTACCGCCATCCGATCGTGCTCGCGAAGGCGGCCGCCACGATCCAGCTGCTCTCGGGCGGGCGCCACGAGTTCGGGCTCGGGGCCGGCTGGATGGAGTCCGACTACCGCGAGGCCGGCATGGCCTACGACCGCGCGGGGCTCCGCATCGAGCGGCTCGAGGAGGCGCTGCGCATCATCCGCGGCACGTGGAGCCAGGACAAGACGAGCTTCGCCGGCCGCCACTACACCGTGAAGGACGCCCAGGCCGCGGTGCTGCCGCGCCCCGCGCCGCCGCGCATCCTGATCGGCGGCGGCGGGCCGAAGGTGCTGGCCGTGGCGGGCCGCCACGCCGACATCGTGGGCGTGAACCCGAAGGTGGCGGAGGGCCGCGTGACCGCGGCCGCCATGCAGGACGCGACCGCCGAGCGCACGCTCGAGAAGGTGCGCTGGGTGCGCGAAGCCGCCGCCGCCGCGGGCCGCGACCCGAACGCGCTCGAGTGGAACGCCCTCGTGTTCGTGGCGGCGGTGACCGACGACCCGAAGCCGATCCGCGAAGCGCTGGCGAAGAACGGCCAGATGACCGTCGAGCAGGTGGCCGCGAGCCCGCTCTACCTCACCGGCTCGGCCGCCGAGATGCGCGACACGATCGCGAAGCGGCGCGAGGTGCTCGGCATCAGCTACGTGGTGATCCAGGGCCACGACGAGAAGGTGCTGGGCAACTTCGCCGAGCAGATCGTCCAGCCGCTCGCCGGGAAGTGAGGATGGTCAAGCTCGCGATCGACTTCGAGCATCCGTCGCGCCGCTGGTGGGAGAACGGCGGGCAGTCGCTCTGGGAGGGCCTGCTCGACGACCTCGGCGGCAGCTCGGTCGTGCTGGACGACCACGTCGCCGAGTCGTGGCTCGTCGAGGCGCGGCTGATCCCGGGCTGGTCCGACGGGCCCGAGTACGCG
Source organism: uncultured delta proteobacterium (assembly GCA_963716895.1). GTDB lineage: Bacteria > Myxococcota_A > UBA9160 > UBA9160 > UBA6930 > JBFIYM01. The sequence continues at coordinate 14,780 of CAVQUJ010000003.1, read as the reverse complement.
CCGAATCCCGTCCGCGCCGCGCGCGCCGATGAAGACGATCCGGATCTCTAGCAAGCGTCGCGAGCCCGCTCACCGCGTCCGGCGCAGCGCAGCCATCGCGCTCGCCGTCGTGCTGCTCGGGCCGGCCGTGCCGGTGCTGGTGCTGCGCTTCGTGCCGCCGCTGGGCTCGGCGCTGATGCTGCAGCGTTGGGTCGAAGCGCGCGCGGCGGGCCGGAGCTTCCGGCTCCAGTACCACTGGGTGCCCGCGCGCCAGATCGCGCCCTCGCTCCGCGCCGCCGTGGTCGCCTCGGAGGACCAGCGCTTCTTCGAGCACGGCGGCTTCGACTGGAAGGCGCTGCAGAGCGCGCTCGGCGAATGGCGGGGCGGCGAGAAGCTGCGCGGCGCCAGCACGATCAGCCAGCAGGTCGCGAAGAACCTGTTCCTGTGGCCGGGGCGGAGCTTCCTGCGCAAGGGCCTCGAGGCCTGGCTCACGCTGTGGATCGAGCTCCTCTGGCCGAAGCAGCGCATCCTCGAGGTCTACCTGAACGTGGTCGAGCTGGGGGACGGCGTGTTCGGCGCCGACGCCGCCGCGCACCGCTACTTCGGCCGGAGCGCCGCCCAGCTCGGCGCGCACGAGTCCGCGCTGCTCGCCGCGATGCTGCCGAGCCCGCGCCGCTCGAACCCCGCCAACCCCTCGCGCTTCCTGCGCGAGCGCCAGCAGTGGATCCTCCGCCACCTCTGAGCGCGAGCGACTCCGTGAGCGGGGTGAAGCGGGTCAGCGGGGCAGCACGGCGCACTGCGCTTCGAGCCACGGGCCGTCCGAGGCGACGACGTCGATGCAGAGCGTCGTCACCCCGGCTGCGACGAAGCGCGCGAGCTGCGCGCGGCAGGCGTCGGGCGCGCCGTGCGCGACGAGGCCGTCCACCCACGCATCGGGGATGGCTGCGAGCGCCGCCTCGCGATCGCGCATGCGTAGCGCCAGCGCCACCGCCTCCACCTCGGGTCCGCGGCCGAGCGCGGTGTGGAAGCGCGCGTACGGGCCGGCGGCGAGATACGGCGCGATCAGCTTGCGCGCCATGCGCCGCGCGCGCTTCGCGTCGGCGAGCGCGAACACCGCCACGCGCAGGAACACCTCCTTGCCGCGGCCGCCCGCCGCGATGAACGCCGGGAGCACGCCACGTGTGTCGTCGGCCGAGAGCAGGCTGAGGCACACGCCGTCGGCCTCGGCGCCGGCGAGCGCGAGCATGCGCTCCCGCAGCGCGGCGATCAGCAGCGGCGGCGGCTTCGCGGGCGCGCGCTCGAGCGCGAACCCGCGCACCGCAAAGGTCTCGTAGGCGGCGTCGATGCGCTCGCCCGCGAGCGCCGCGCGCAGGAAGCGCAGCGTGTCGCGCATGCGCGCCAGCGGCTTCTCCATGCGCCCCGCGTTCCAGCCCTCGACGATCGCCTCCGACGAGGTGCCGATGCCGAGCGCGAAGCGGCCCGGCGCGGCCTCGGCCACGGCAGCGGTCTGCATGGCGAGCAGCGCCGGGCCCCGGCTGTAGACGCCCGCGATCGCGGCGCCGAGCCGCGCCGCCGGCGCCTGCGCGGCGAGTGCCGCGAGCGGGGTGAGCGCGTCGAAGCCGCGCACCTCCTGCGTCCAGAAATCCGTGTAGCCGGCGGCCGAGAGCGCCGCGAGCGTGGCGGTGTGCTCGCCGAGCGCCAGCTTCGCCACAGGGACCGTCGTGGCGAAGCGCGTCACCCCCGGCCGCCGAGGCCGAGGCCCTGCCGCGCCACCACGCCGCGCATTACCTCCGAGGTGCCGCCGCCGATCGTCTCCCACAGGCTCTGCAGCCAGAGGAGCTGCACGCGCGCGCCGTGCACGAGCGACTCCGCGCCGCCCCACTCGAACGCGCGCGCCGCGATCTCCTGACACAGCTCGGTGTGGAACACCTTGTTCGCCGCGGCCTCGGCCACCGCGCTGCGCCCGGCCTGCGTGAGCTCTACGACCCGCAGCGCCAGCACCTCGGCCTCGAGCGCCGCCACCGCGAGCTCGGCGAGGCCGCGCTGCACGGCCGGGTCGCGCCCGCGACCCGTCTCGCGCAGGAAGGCCTCGACCTCGAGGAGATCGCGCCGCAGCCGGCCGGCCGGGAACTGGATGTGCCGCTCGTCGGCGAGCGCGTCGGCCATCAGCTGCCAAGCGCCGTGCTCGGGCCCGACGCGGCGCGCCGCCGGCACGAGGACGCCCTCGAAGCGGCACGCGTAGAGGGCGTCGCCGTCGAGCGTCGGCAGCGGCGTCACCGTCACGCCGGGGCTCGCGCGGTCCACGATGAACAGCGACAGGCCCCCGCCGCGGCTGCCGGGCTCGCCGGTGCGCGCGAGCAACCAGAGGTAGTCCACGTGACCGGCGTAGGACTGCCAGCACTTGTCGCCGTCCACCACGTAGACGTCGCCTCGCAGCGCAGCGCGCGTGCGCAAGCCGGCGAGATCGGAGCCGGCCTCGGGCTCGGAATACGCGAGCGCGAAGTGGGCTTCGCCGGCGCGGATCCGCGGCAGCCAGCTCGCGCGCTGCGCGTCGCTGCCGGCGCGCAGCAGCGTGCGCGCCACGATGGTGGCGAGCGGATTCCGCGCCGCGCGCGCAAAGGCCACCTCGTCCCACAGGATGTACTCGTAGCTCGGCGGCAGGCCCAGGCCGCCGTGCGCCTTCGGCCACGCCAGCGAGAGCCAGCCGCGCTCGCCGAGCGCGCGAAACAGCGCCGCCACGCGTGGCCACTTCGGGCCGTGACACAGATAGGCGTCGAGGTCGGTCCAGTCGGTGAGGAAGGCGCGCACGTCGCGGCGGAAGGCCTCCTCCTCGGGGCCGAACAGCCGGTTCATCGCCCGAGCCCGGCGTGCGCCGCGACCAGCCCGAGCGCCGCCGGCTCGTCGAGCGCGAGCGACGCCCACTGCCGTACGCGCCTCGTCAGGGGGAAGACGGGGCCCTCGAGCGTGATGCCCACGGCGCCGAACGTCTGGTGCGCACGGAGCACGGCGGCGAGCGCGGCGCGCCGGGCCGAGAGCCACGCGGCCGCAGCCAGCGCAGCGGCCTCGGGCGCAGCGGCGTCGGCGTGGTGCGCCGCGGCGCGTGCCAGCATCTCCGCAGCCGAGCAGCGGATCCACGCGGCGGCCAGCGGATGCGCCACGGCCTGGAACTCGCCGATCGCACGCCCGAACTGCTTGCGCGTGCGCGCGTGCTCGGCGGCGGCCTCGAGCGCGCGGCGCCCCGCCGCCGCGAGCAGCGCCGCGCACGCGAGCCGGCCGGCCGCGAGCGCCGCGGGCGCGCCGGGCAGCTCTGCGCCGCGCACCAGCTCGACGCGGCCCCAGGCGTCGCCCGCGAGCGTCTCGACGGCGCGGATCTCGCCGCGCGGCGTCGCACGGAAGGCGCGCTCGCCGTCGAGCTCGATGAACACGCTCGCCTCCGGCGCGAAGGGCAGCAGCGGCGGCACGCCCACCGAGACCCGCGCCGTGCCCGCCGCGATCGGCGCGCGCTCCGCCGCCGGCAGCAGGCGCAGCGCGATCACGGTCTCCACGATGGGGCCGGCGACGGCGGCGGCGCCGAGCGCCTCGCAGGTCGCGACGAGCTCGCCCGCTCCGCTCTCGCCGTCGGCGCCGGCTGCGAGCGCACCGAGCTCGGCCAGCGCGGCCCAGCCCAGAGGGCAGCCCGCCGCGACGGCGTCGCGCACCGCTTTGCCCTCGGCGTCGAGCTCGAGGGCCGAGATCACGCGGTGGCGCCCCAACGCGCGCGGGCGAGCGCGCGCAGCTGCTCCCCCGCGCCGCCGAGCTCGAGGCGCAGCGCGAGGAGGCGCATGCTCCAGACATGGAGGTCGTGCTCGGTCGTGTAGCCGATCGCGCCCGAGAGCTGGTGCGTCTCGCGCTGCACGCGACCCGCGGCGGCGAGCGCGAAGCCCGCCGCGCACGCCGCGGCCTCTGCGGGCGCGCCCTGCGCCGCCGCCTCGTAGGTGAGCCAGCGCGCGCCCTCCACCTGCACGGCGCAGTCCGCGAGCCGGTGCTGCACCGCCTGGAACGAGCCGATCGGGCGCCCGAACTGCACGCGCTGCGAGACGTAGCCGACGGTGAAGCGCAGCGCGGCGTCCATCGCGCCGAGCGCTTCGGCGGCGAGCGCCACCCGCCACCACGCCAGCAGCCGTTCGCCCGAGCCCGAGCCGAGCGCTTCGCCTCGCCGCCGCGCTGCGTCCGCAATGCGGCCGACGGGGTAGCCGAAGTTCGAGCGGACGGGCGTGACGTCGCCTGCGGCGAGCGTGCTGATGCGCGCCCGGTCGCCGTCCCACACGAGCAGCGTGCGCGCCGCGGGCGCGAAGCGGATCGGCCCGCTGTCGTCGGCGCGCACGAGCGCGACGGGCCCCGGCAGCGCGCGCCCCGCCACGAGCGGCGCCACCAGCGCCTGGGCCGCGAACGCCACGGCGCCCGCGGCCCGGGCGACGCGCTCGACGACCAGCGCCGCCTCGAGCGCGCCCGTCTCCTCGCCGAGCGCGATCTCGGTGAAGCCCGCCTCGGCGAGAGCGGCGTCGAGCGCCGCGTCGCTCGAGCCCTTCCCCGCCAGCTCGATCGCGCGGACGGGGCCGGCGTGGCGCGCGAGCAACGCGTCCACCGCCTCCACCACGGCCCGCTGATCCTCGGACAGCTCGAAGTCCACGGTCCGTCCTATGCGCCTTTGGGCAGCTCGAGCCAGCGCGCGGCGATCAGGTTGAGCTGCACCTCGGTGGCGCCCACCGCGACGCCCGCTGTCATCGAGAGCCGGAAGTTCGCCGCAGCGAAGCTCTCGTAGACGAGCGCCTCGCTGCCGAACACCTCGAGCGCGAGCTCGCCTACGAGCTTGTCGGCGTTGCGTGCCTGCGACGCGCGCCAGGTTCGTGTCGACGGTGGGTGGGCTCGCCTTCGCGCGCAGATCGATCACGCGGTAGGCCAGCACGCGCGCCGCCTCGCACAGCGCGCGCGCCTCGGCGAGCCGCTCCTGGAGCGCGCCGTCTCCGAGGCGCCCCGCCGTGCGCGCGGCTTCGGCCACGGCGTCGAGCACCAGCGCCGCCTTCGCGTAGCGCGCCGCGCCGACCCGCTCGTAGGCGAGCGCGTACGTCACGACGTCCCAGCCCTCGCCCTCGGGCCCGAGGCGGCAGTCGGCCGGCACGCGCACGTCGCTGAGGAACACCTCGTGGAAGTAGCGCTCGCCGACCACGGAGGGGATCTCGCGCACCTCGACGCCGGGCAGGCTCATCGGCATCAGCAGCACCGAGATGCCGCGGCTCTTCTGCGAGGCCGGGTCCGTGCGCACGAGCAGGAAGCAGTAGTCCGCCTTGTTGCAGTAGGAGGTCCAGATCTTCTGGCCGTTCACGACGTACGCGTCGCCGTCCCGGACGGCCGCCGTGCGCAGCGCCGCGAGGTCCGAGCCCGCGTTCGGCTCGGAGAAGCCCTGACACCAGAGCACGTCGCCCTGCGAGATGCGCGGCAGGTGGAGCGCCTTCTGCGCGTCGCTGCCGTACTTCATGATGGCCGGGCCGATCCAGTTCACGTTCATGTACTGCGAGCCGCGCGGCTCGCCGTGCGCCCACATCTCCTCGCCGAGCACGGCGTGGCGCCACGGCGAAGCGTCGCGGCCGCCGTACGCGGCCGGCCAGTGCTGGGTGAGCCAGCCGCGCTCGGCGAGCTTCGCGCAGAAGCTCCGCGAGAACTCGAGCTGCGCGTCGCTGCCGGGACCGTCCTTCGAGAGCGCGGCCCAATCCGCCGGCAGCTCGCGCGCCAGGAACGCCCGCAGCTCGGCGCGGAACGCGGCGTCCTCGGGCGCCCACTCGAACTCCACCTCGTCCTCCGTTCTTCGCTCGCTGCGCGCGCCGCTCAGCGGCGCTTGCTCCTAGTCGCCCGCCGCGCGGCCGGTGAGCGTCTGGAGCAGGATGCGCGCGCACGTCTCGCGCAGATCGTCGCGCGACACGCCGAAGAAGCCGATGTCGCGATGGTGAGCGGCCATGCGCTCGAGCATGGCGGCGAGCGAGGCCGCGACGGCGTAGGGATGCAAGGCGCGCGACACCAGACCGCGCAGCTGCCCTTCGCGGATGCGAGCCGCGAGCGCGTCGAGGACCGGCCCGATGCTCTCCTGCCGCACGCGCGAGAAGCGCCCGTCGCCGCGCTCCGAGGCCATGTTGCGCAGCGTGAGCACGGCGTGGTGCGCGTCCCAGTGGTCGAAGAAGTGATCCACCACGCCGCGCGAGCGCACGAGGCCGTCGCCGCCGTCGAAGGGGCCGGCGAGGCGGGCGACCACGCTGGGCATCTCCTCCGCCGCCTCCTCGGCCAGCACCAGCGCCACCTCCTCCACGTCCTTGAAGTAGTGGTAGAAGGTGGCAGGCGAAGTCCCCGCCCGGCGTGCGATGTCCACTACCGGCAGGTCGAGCACGCTCTGCTCCTGGAGCAGCGCGGCGGTGGCGGCCATGATGCGGCGGCGCGTGGCGAGAGCGCGCGGGCCGAGCATGCGCCCGGTCTGCGCCACCGGACGGCGCTCGCGCCTTCGCACCGCCAGCTCGTCTCCCGCCAAGGGCTCTCCTCGCGACCGGCCGACCGTAGCCGAGCGTTGACGCTCCGTCAGATTCGCGTTTCCCTGCGCTGCGTGAACGTGCGCGAGCTCTTCGACTTGTCCGGCCGCAGCGCTCTCGTGACGGGCGGCGGGCGCGGCATCGGCCGCTTCATCGCCGAGGGGCTCGCCGAGGCCGGCGCGCACGTGTTCCTCGCGTCGCGCAAGCGCGCCAACTGCGAGCGCGTTGCGGCCGAGATCACGGCCCGCGGCGGCCGCGCCACCGCGCTCGAAGCCGACGTCTCGCAGCCCGAGTCGATCGACGCGCTGGTGGCGGCGGTGCTCGAGCGCACGCCGCGCCTGCACGTGCTCGTGAACAACGCGGGCCTCGCCTGGGCCGCGCCCTTCTTCGACTTCCCGCTCGACGGCTGGGACAAGACCTTCGGGCTCAACGTGCGCGGCGTGTTCTGGCTCTCGCGACAGGTGGCGCGCCACATGAAGGGCGCCGGCGGCGGCAGCATCGTGAACGTGAGCTCGCTGTCGGCGTGGCTCGGCGCCACCGACGAGGAGCAGCCCGTGGTGGCATACATGGCGAGCAAGGGCGCGGTCGAGGGGCTCACGCGGGCGATGGCCGTGAAGCTCGCGCCCTATGCGATCCGCGTGAACTCGCTCGCGCCGGGGCCCTTCGACACCGACATGCTCGACCACGTGAAGCGCGACCCGGCCGTGCTCGCGCGCCACAACGCGCAGGTGCCGCTCGGGCGGCCGGGCGCCGCCGACGACATCAAGGGCGCGGCGCTCTTCCTCGCGAGCGACGCCTCGTCGTTCGTCACCGGCGCCACGCTGCGCGTGGATGGCGGCATCTCGGCGGTCTACCCGGTGAGGAAGCTCGGTTAGGTTGCGCCTGGCATGAGGCGCGTTCTCCGGGCGTTGGGGTGGGCAACGATCGCGGCCATCTCGCTGCTCGCGCTTGCGGCAGTCTTCGTCGAGGTCTCGACCCCTGCCCCGCCCGAGCCACCGGAGACCACGGGCCGCCTGTTCCACGCCGAGATGGAATGGGAGGGGCGAACGCGAACCTGGCTCACCTACAGGCCCGAGCACCCGAGAGACCCCGCGCCGCTCGTCTTCGCCTTCCCCGGCTCCGGGCAGAGCGGGGAGGCGCTGCGGCTCGCGACGATCTTCGGCTTCGAGGCGCTCGCAGACCGCGACGGCTTCCTGCTGGTCTACGCCGAGGCCTGGCGCGAGGGGAGCGCGCTCGGGCCCGAATGGAACGACTGCCGCAAGCACACACGTCAGCCCGCGCACCTCGAGGACGTGGACGATGTGGGCTTCGTGCTCGAGGTACTGGAAGCGACGGCCCGTGAGCAGGCGATCGATCGCGCCCGCGTCTACGCGGCCGGCGTCTCCGACGGCGGCCAGATGGCCTACCGAATGGCCGCCGAGCACCCCGACCGCTTCGCTGCGATCGCGGCAGTCGTTGCGCAGGAGCCGGCGCCGGAGAACTCGAGCTGCCGCGAACCGCGCGGCCCCATCTCGGTGCTCGTGATGAACGGAACCGAGGACCCGATCATTCCCTACGAGGGGGGAGAGGCCTCGTTCCACGGCTGGTTCTCGGCCGGCGAGGTGCAGTCCAGCGAGGGGACGATCTCGCATTGGAGACGCGTGAACGGAATCGAAGGGCTCGGCACCCGCGAAGAGCTTCCGGACCGGGACCCCGGCGATGGCTCGACGGTAGTGCGCGAGCGCTGGCGCGCCCCTACCGGTCACGAGGTCGTGCTCTACTCGATCGTAGGCGGTGGCCACACCCTCCCAGGCGGCTACCGCGGAGCTCCCGAATTTCTGCTCGGCGTCACGAACCGGGACATCGACGCGACCGAGGCGATCTGGACGTTCTTCCGCCACCACCGCCTCGAGACGAGCCGGTGAGGGCGTGGCACGCCGGGACGCGGGGTTGGCTCCTGCGAGGGGACTGCTCGCTCAGCTTCCGTAGCCGTAGCCCGCGATCGTGACACGCGCCTCGCCGAGCTTCGCGAGGGCCAGCTCGCGCAGCGGCTCCACCTGCACCTTCTGCGTGCCGGTGTAGGAGACCTGCTCCGGGCGCAGCACGAACACGGCGCGCGGGAGCTTGTACGCCGAGAGCGCCTCGCGCAGGTGCTTTTCCAGGCCCGGCACGTCCACGACCGCGCCCTCGGTCGGCACCACGCACAGCACGATCGCCTCGCCGAGCGTCGGGTGCGGCACGCCCACCGCGTGCGCGCTGCGGACGCCGGTGTAGCGCCCGGCCCGCTCCTCGAGCTCGAGCGGCGAGACATTCGCGCCGCCGGTCTTGATCAGGTTCGAGAGCCGGCCGGTCCAGTGCAGATCGCCGGCGGCGTCGAGGTAGCCGCCGTCCTGGGTGTGGAAGAAGCCGTCGGCGTCGAGGAACAGCTCGGGCTCGATCTTCGCGTAGCCGGACATCAGCGTGAGGCCCTTCACCGCGATCTCGCCCTTCTCGCCGGGCGGGAGCACCGCGCCCGTGTGCGGATCGACGATGCGCAGCGCCGTGCCCGGCAGCACCGGCCCGTTCGTGCCCTTGCGGCGCTCGGCCGGCGCGTCGGCCGAGAGCGCGGTCGCGAGCGTGAAGGTCTCGGACATGCCGTAGGAGGAGTAGATCCCCCAGACGTCCTGCTCGAGGCCGGCGAGCTTCGCGAGCGGCGAGCTGAACTCGATCTTGCGGACGCTCGACAGGTCCGCGCGCGCGGCGTCGGGATGCTCCGCCATCGCCTTCGCCTGATGCGGCCAGACCTGGAGCGAGGTCGCGCGCTCCCGCGCCGCGAGCGCGAGCGCCGCGCCCGGCTCGAAGATCTCCTGGAGCACGAGCGTGGCGCCCGCGGCGAGCGTGGCGCCGAGCGCCATCGCGATGCCCGCGGTCCAGAAGAACGGGTACGCGGTGTAGACGCGGTCGTCCGGCGTGAAGCCCATCAGCTCGGCGAAGCGCCAGCCCTGGATCACGGGCGTGCGCTGGCGGTGCACCACGCCCTTCGGCCGCGCGGTCGTGCCCGAGGTGTAGATCACGAGCGCCTCGTCGGCGGGATGGATCTCGGCCGAGATCGCATCGAGCAGCGCGTCCGAGACCTCGGCGCCCGCTTTGCCGAGCGCGTCCCAGTCGGGCCCGAGGGCGACGACGCCCCGCAGCTGCGGCAGCGCCGTGCAGCGGATCGCGCCGGCCCGCGCGGCTCCGATCTCCGGATGGCGCGCGCGCAGGTCGTCGAGGAACGCGTGCTTCAGCACACGCGGCTGGAGCAGCAGCCACGCCGCGTCGGCGTGGCGCAGCACGTAGTCGAGCTCGTCGGGCGTGGCGAACGTGTTCACGGGCACGACCACCGCGCCCGTGAGCGCCGCGCCGAACGCCGCGGTGATCCACTCGGGCCGGTTCGCGAGCAGCACCGCCACGCGCGTGCCCTTGCCCACGCCGAGCGCCACGAGCCCCTTCGCGATGCGGCGCGCCTCGGCGCGCAGCTCCGCATAGGTCGTGTCCCGCCCCTCGAAGCGCAGCGCGACGCGCGGGCCGTAGCGCTCCGCCACGTCGTCGAGGAAGCGCGGCAGCGTGTAGCGCGCGGGGTCGGGCTGGAGGCGCAGCTCGGCGGAGACCACCACTCCTCCTACTTCGCCGGCTGGGTCTCCGTCGGGAGCCGCACCTCGGCCGTGCCGCTCGCCATCACCTCCTGCCGCTGGTTCGTCATCACCACCTTCACGCTCGCGATCGGCTGGCCGCCGCGGCGGTCTTCGCTGACCTCCTCGACTTCGCCGTCGATGAACGTGACGTCGCCGGTGAACGCCGGCGAGCGGTAGGACATCTTGCTGTGCGCGATCTCGCCCCACTCGCCGCACCAGTTCGAGAGGGTAGTCGAGTATCCACGCGCCCATCGTGGCGCCGTAGCCGTAGCCGCGCGGGAGGCCGATCAGCTGCGCGTAGCGCTCCTGCACGTGGCCGCGCGACGGACCGTGGTAGAGGCCGTCGCTGAGCGTCGGGTCGATCTTCGCGCCCTCGCGGTCGCGGCTCATCTCGGGCAGCCAGCCCGCGTTCCAGAGCGAGGTGGGGCCGCCCGAGTCCTGGAACGCGCCCCACACCGTCATCAGGTACGCGCGCCACTCGGTGGTGAAGCTCATCAGCGTGTGCGGGCCGATCGGGCGGCGCGGCAGCTTGTCGCCCTTCTTCACGAACAGGCGCCGGTCGTGCTTCAGGTCGAGGAAGCTCTGGTAGTACTCGAACTTCTGGCGCTCGATCTCCTTCAGCTCGTCGTCGCTCCAGCTCTTCTCCTTCTGTCCCATGAACTGGCCGCGGTCGCGCGCGAGGTCGGCGCGATAGCGGATCGAGGTGGAGCGCTGCTTGCAGACGATCTCGCCCTTCTGGTTCACGTACGTCGTGTCGCCGCGCGAGAACATGGTGGGCCCGGCGAACTTCGTCTCGGTGAGCTTGTAGTCGAACAGCATGCGCTCGTGGCGGATGCGGTCGCCGGGCTCGATGCGCGGGCCGTACATCCACCACTCGTCGCCGCCGAACAGCATGTGTGTGCCGGGGATGTGCCCCTGGATCGCGGGCGCGGCGCCGTGGCTGTCGTCGGTGCAGATGGCGAACGACTGCGGGCCGACGAGGCGCCCGAAGCGGCCCGCCGCGGCGAACGCTTCGTCGAAGTAGAGCGGGTTCGGGTTCTGCATCCCCTGCGCCCAGCGGCGGATGTCGTTCGGGGCGATCGGGTCCTTGAGGAATGCGCCGCCGAGAGGCACGCCGATCCAGCGATCGACGTCGGTGGTGTCGAACTTCTCGCCCGCCATGCCGTCTCCGTGCTACCCGTTTTGACGATTCGTCAAACGAGGTCGCAGCCTATCACATGAGCCTTCCGGACAGCGAGTGCACCGTCTCCGGCCTGATCCGCAGCAAGGCCGCGCGCGACCCCGAGCGCGTCTTCATCGTGAAGGACGCGGTGCAGCTCACTTTCGGCGAGGCGGAGCGGCGCTCGCGCAAGCTCGCCCGCGGGCTGCTCGCGACCGGGCGTCGGCAAGGGCACGCGCGTCGCGATCCTGCTGCCGAACGGGCCCGACTGGGTGCTCGCGTGGCTCGCCGCTGCGCGCATCGGCGCGCTCGTCGTGCCGCTCAACACCTTCTACCAGGCGCGCGAGCTCGCCTTCGTGCTGCGTCACGCCGACGTGCACACGCTGCTCACGACGGCGCGCTTCCTGAACAACGACTACCTCGAGCGGCTCGAGAAGTGCGCGCCCGAGCTCACCGGGCACGGCGCAGCGCCGCTGCGGCTGCACACGCTGCCGTATCTGCGCGAGGTCCGGATCTGGGAGAGCGCCGGCCACGAGCGCCCGTGGACCGCCGGCGGCGCAGCCGCGCTCGAAGCGCTCGCCGAGGCGACACCGGCGCTCGACGACGCGCTGCTCGAGCAGGTGGAGCGCGAGGTCCGGCCCGCCGACCCGCTCGTGGTGATCTACAGCTCGGGCTCGACCGCCGAGCCCAAGGGCGCGATCCACACGCACGGCACCGCGCTGCGCCACGCGCACAACCTGAACGGCTTCCGCGACCTGATGCGCCGACGACCGCATCTACTCGCCGATGCCGTTCTTCTGGGTCGGCGGCTTCTGCTTCACGCTGATCTCGGCCATGCACGTGGGCGCGCGCCTCTACTGCCAGGACGTCTTCGAGCCGGGCAAGACGCTCGACCTGATCGAGCGCGAGCGCATCACGATGGTCGCGGGCTGGCCGCACTTCGGGGCCGCGATGCGCGCGCATCCGAGCTTCGGGGAGCGCGACCTGTCGAGCATCCGCGGCGGCAACCTCTACGACCTGCTGCCCGCGAGCGCGCGCCCGCGCGACCCGGAGCTGCGCTCGAACTCGCTCGGCATGACGGAGACCTGCGGCCCGCACACCTACGACCGCATGGACGTCGAGCTGCCGGAGAAGCTGCGCGGCTCGTTCGGCCCCGCGGTGCCCGGCGTCTAGCACAAGATCGTCGACCCCGAGACCGGGAGGACGCTCGGCCCCGGCGAGTTCGGCGAGATCTGCGTGCGCGGCTACTCCGTGATGCAGGGCCTCTACAAGGTCGAGCGCGAGGACGCCTTCGACGCCGACGGCTACTACCACACCGGCGACGCAGGCTTCTTCGACGCGAGCGGCCACCTCTTCTTCAAGGGCCGGCTCGGCGAGATGATCAAGACCGGCGGCGCGAACGTCGCGCCGCGCGAGATCGAGCTGCTGCTCGGGGCGATGCCGGAGATCCTGTCGGCGCACGCCGTCGGGCGTGCCGCACAAGGAGCGCGGCGAGAACGTGGCCGTGGCGGTGGTGCTGCGCCCGCGGCGCCACGCTCGACGCCGCCACGCTCCACGCGCGGCTCAAGGAGGAGCTCTCCGCCTACAAGCTGCCGCGCCACACCTTCTTCGTGACGAGCGCCGAGATCCCGATGACCGACAGCGGCAAGCTCGACCGGCGCAAGCTGCGCGATGCGCTCGCGAAGCGCGTGGAGGCCGAGTCGTGAGCGCGGGACGCATCACGGAGATCTGGCGCTACCCGGTGAAGTCGATGGGCGGGCGAGCGCCTCCGCGAGACGAGCGTCGGCGCGAGCGGCGTGCCCGGCGACCGCGCCTGGGCGGTGCGCGACGAGGTGCGCGGCGGGATCCGCGGCGCGAAGAAGATCCCGGCGCTGATGCGCTGCTCCGCGCGCTACACGAGCGCGCCGAGCGCCGAGCGCGTGGCGGCGCCGGAGATCGCGCTGCCCGACGGCGACACGCTGCGCGCCGACGCCCCCGACGCGAATGCGCGCGTCTCGGCCGCCGTCGGGACGCCCGTGACGCTCTGGCCGCTGCGGCCGGCGAGCGACGCTCGAGCACTACCGCGCGGCGCGCCCGACCACACCGACGTGCTGACGGAGCTGCGCGCGATCTTCGGCCGCGACGACGGACGAGCCGCTGCCGGACCTGTCCGTCTTCCCGCCCGAGCTGTTCCAGTACGAGTCGCCGCCCGGCACCTACTTCGACGCCTTCCCGCTGCTGCTCCTCACCGGCGCCAGCCTGCGCCGACTCGCAGAGCTCGCGCCGGGCTCGCGCGTCGACGTGCGCCGCTTCCGCCCGAACTTCGTGATCGAGACGGACGACGGCGCGGGCTTCCCGGAGCTGGCCTGGGCCGGCAAGCGCCTGCGCCTCGGCGGCGCGCTGCTCGAGCGTCGGCGTCGCCTGCCCGCGCTGCGTGATGATCACGCACGGCTTCGACGACCTGCCGAAGGACCCGGGCCTGATGCGCACGCTGGTGCGCGAGGCCGGCGGCAGCATCGGCGTCTACGCGAGCGTGGCCGAGCCGGGCACCGTACGGGTGGGCGACAGCGTCGAACTCGCCTAGTACACGCCGCCCGCATCCGGCGTGCGCCACCACGTCGCCAGTCGCGGCGTCCCCTACAGGATCACGCCCTTCGCCTTGTACTCGAGCAGCTCCTCGATGGGCAGCCCGAGCTCGCTCTGGAGCACCTCGTCCGTGTGCTCGCCCCACTCGGGCCCGCGCGTGAGGACGGGCGGCGTCTCGTCGAACTGCACGGGGTTCGTGACGAGGTGGAAGCGGCCGCGCTTGCCGCCGTCCACCTGCTGCACGTAGCCGTTCTCGAGCGCCTGGCGGTCGCTGAGCAGCTCGCGCGCCTTCTGGATCGGCGCCCACGGGCCCTCCATGCCGTCGAGCGCTGCGCGCCACTCGTCGAGCGTGCGCTCGGCGAAGATCGCGTCGAGCGCGGCGATGCAGGCCTCGCGGTTCTCGAAGCGCGCCTTCATGTCGCGATAGCGCGGATCGGTCGCCAGCTCGGGATGGCCGATGCGCTGGCAGAAGTCGGGCCAGTAGCGGTCGGTCTGGAGCATCACCAGCATCAGCCAGCGCTCGTCCTTCGTCTTGTACGGGTTCACGCCGGGATTGAAGTTCTGCTTGCGCGTCATGGTGGGCAGCGACTTCATCTCGGCCGGCAGCAGGCCCGAGGCGATGATGTCGGGCGAGAGCACCCACATCGCGGTGTTGAGCAGCGAGATGTCGAGCACCGCGGCATGGCCGGTGCGCTCGCGCTGGAACAGCGCCGCCGCGATGCCGCCGGCGATGGTCATGCCACCGATGCCGTCACCGAACGCCGCGCGCTGGCCGGTGGGCGCCTGCGCGCCGGCCGGCGTGAGCGCGTCGCAGATGCCGCCGCGCGACCAGAACGAGCTGGCGTCGTAGCCGCCGAGGTTGGCCTCGGGCCCGCGCGCGCCCTGCCCGTGCCC
>CAVQUJ010000002.1:0-18203 GCA_963716895.1 uncultured delta proteobacterium | reverse complement strand
GCTGTTCGAGCTCGCGGGGACGCGGCTCGACGCCGTCGGCGCGTTCGCGATCTCCATCGGGCCGGGCTCCTTCACGGGCCTCCGCATCGGCCTCGCCACGCTGAAGGCGCTCGCGTTCGACGAGACGCGGCCGGTGGCCGCTGTGCCGACGCTGGCGGCGCTCTGCGCAGCGGCTGCCGGCGCACCGGGCGCCGTCGCGGCGCTGCTCGACGCGCGACGCGGCGAAGTGTATGCGGCCGCCGTTGCGGCGGCGGGCGATCCGGAGCCCACCCTGCTGCCCGACTCCGTCTTCACGCCCGAGGAGCTTGCCGCCCTGTTGCCAGCCGACGCGACGCTGGTGATCGGCGAGGACGCCGAGCCGGCCGCCGCGCGCCTCCTCGTGCTGCGTCCCGACCTGCGCCCGCTCGCGCCGGGCGCCGGCAGCGCGCGCGCCGCGCGGGTGGGGCGGCTCGGCCGGGCGCTGCTCGCCGCGGGATGCGCCGTGCCGGCTGCCGCGCTCGTGCCCCGCTACGTGCGCCGCGCGGAGGCCGAGGCGCGCCGTCTCGGCCTCGCGACGGAGCCCGCGAGCGGGTAGCACTCCGTGCGGGGGGGCTACCGCGGTCGCCCGTGCCGTGCCAGCCTTGGGACTCACGGAGCCCCCCATGCTCTGCGAGCTCGCTGCGCACGAGAGCTTCCTCACGACCTGGCTCACGCTCAGTGCGATCGCACTCGTGCTGCTGCCCGCCATCTCCGCCGCCGTCTTCTACCGCTCCTACTGGGCGCCAACCTTCGCCCAGTGGCAGCGCAAGACGAATCCCGCGTATCCGGCCCCGAGCATGGTGCGGCGCGAGGCGCTGACCATGGGCCGAAGCCTGCTTGCTGCCACGCTCCTGCCGGCGCTCTCCCTGCACGGGATCGAGCAGGGCTGGTCGAAGGCGTACTGCGGGATGTTCGACCACGGAGCCGGCTACCTGCTGCTGAGCTTCGCCGTGGTGTGGATCGGAACGGACCTCTACGAGTTCCTCTACCACCGACTCGGCCACCTCTGGCGCCTCGGCTGGCGCGAGCACAAGACGCACCACGTCTTCCACAACCCGACGCCCTTCGCGGTGGTCGCCGACGGCAGCATCGACCAGCTCGTGCGCGCCGCGCCGCTGCTGCTCGTCCCGCTCGTGATGCCGATCCAGATGGATCTGCTGTTCTTCACCTTCGCCGCGTTCTTCTACGGCTACGGGGCGTACCTGCACTGGGGCTACGAGCTGCGCTGGCCCGACGCGCACCACCCCTGGATCAACACCTCGTTCCAGCACTACCTCCACCACGCCCGCTCGACCTGGCGTCGGCCGCTGCACACCGGATTCTTCTTCAAGGTCTGGGACCAGCTCCTCGGCAGCGCGCAGCCCTCCAGCCCGTGCCTGTGCTGCAAGTGCTGCGTCGCGCGCGGCGAGCGCAGCCTCGCGGCTTGGGCGCGCGTCGAACGCCCCGACTACTCCGTGCTGCTGCGCCCGTCCTTCTGGTGGCGCGGGGAGGCGCCGCCGCTCCGCTCGCTTTGACACGCCGCGGGCCTTCCATAACCTCGCGGCTTTCAAGCGGAAACCGGCGGAGGACCGATGGCGCTCCAGACCTATTACGACAAGGACGCCGACCTCGCGCGCCTCGCGGGCAAGACGGTCGCGATCGTCGGCTACGGCAGCCAGGGCCACGCCCACGCGCTGAACCTGTCGCGCTCCGGCGTGTCGGTGGTGGTGGGCCTGCGCAAGGACTCCGGCTCCTGGAGCAAGGCCGAGGCCGCGGGCCTCACGGTGGTCACGCCCGGCCGAGGCCGCCCGCCGCGCCGACGTGATCATGCTGGTCGTCCCCGACGAGACCGCCGCCGACCTCTACAAGAGCGACATCGCGCCGAACCTCGAGGCCGGCGACTACCTCGCGGTGGCGCACGGCTTCAACATCCACTTCCAGGCGATCCGCCCGCCCGCCGACGTGAACGTCTTCATGGTCGCGCCGAAGGGCCCGGGCCACACCGTGCGTGCGCTCTACGAGCAGGGCCGCGGCGTTCCGGCGCTCATCGCGATCCACCAGGATCCGAGCGGCGACACCCAGCAGATCGCGCTCGCCTACGCGAAGGGCATCGGCGCCGGCCGCGCCGGCATCCTCTTGACGAACTTCCGCGAGGAGACGGAGACGGATCTGTTCGGCGAGCAGACCGTGCTGTGCGGCGGCCTCACCGCGCTGATGCAAGCGGGCTACGAGACGCTCGTCGAGGCGGGCTACGCGCCGGAGATGGCCTACTTCGAGACCATCCACGAGGTGAAGCTGATCGTGGACCTGATCTACGAAGGCGGCATCGCGAACATGCGCTACTCGGTCTCGAACACCGCCGAGTACGGCGACTTCACGCGCGGGCCGCGCGTGATCGACGCGGACGTGAAGGCGCGCATGAAGGAGATCCTCGCGGAGATCCAACGCGGCGAGTTCGCGAAGGAGTTCATCCTCGAGAACCACTCCGGAAACGTCTCGTTCAATGCGCAGCGGCGCCGGGCCGCGCAGCATCCGATGGAAGAGGTGGGTGCGCAGCCTCCGCTCGCTCATGCCGTGGCTGAAAGACAACCGGCTCGTCGACCGGTCCAAGAACTGACCGGAATGCCTGCCGACGCGCCGGCGCCCCCCGTCTTCCAGGAGCGACTGACCGGGCCCCTGGCACCCGACGCCTACGCGATCGCCGCGCCTCTCTTGCTCGGCGGCGTCTTCGCGCTCGGCTTCGACTTCGCCGCAGTCGGCGTGCTGCTGATCGTGCTGGGCGGGTTCGTCACGGCGTTCTTCCGCAACCCGACGCGCGAGATCCCGACGGCCGAGCGCGAGGTCGTGTCGCCGGCCGACGGGCGCGTGATCGCGCTCGACGAGGTGGAGCTGCCGGGCGGCGAGAAGGGCCTGCGCATCGGCATCTTCCTCTCGGTGTTCGACGTCCACGTGAACCGCGCGCCGGTGGCGGGCCGCGTCGTCGCGATCGAGCGCGCGGGCAACAGCTATCTTGCTGCCTTCAACCCCGAGGCCGAGACGAAGAACGTGCGGCTCGACCTCACGCTCGAGCTCCCCTCGGGCGCGCGCGTGCGGGTGGCGCAGATCACCGGGCTGATCGCGCGGCGCATCGTGTGCCACGCGCAGGTGGGCGAGTGGCTGCCGCGCGGCGTGCGCTACGGGCTGATCCGCTTCGGCTCGCGCACCGACGTGGTGCTGCCGGCCGGGAGCCGGGCGCGCGTCGCGAAGGGCGACCGCGTGCGCGGCGGCAGCTCCGTGGTGGCCGAGCTGCCGGGAGGCGCCGCATGAGCCTCGTGCCCGACATCGAAGAACGCCGCGTGCGGCGCGCGCGCCGGCGGCGCCGGCGGCGCGATCAGCGGCGGCGCGCCACGCAGCTGCTGCCGCAGCTCCTCACCACGGGCAATCTCGCGGCCGGCTTCTACTCGATCACGCTCTCGTTCAAGGGCGACATCGAGCGCGCCGCGCTGGTCATCGTGTTCGCGGCGCTCTTCGACGCGCTCGACGGCCGCGTCGCGCGACTCACGCGCGCGACCAGCCGCTTCGGCGGCGAGTACGACTCGATCGCCGACACCGTCTCGTTCGGCGTGGCGCCGGCCATCCTGGCCTACAGCGCCGGCGCGCTCCAGGAGCTCGGCTGGACCGGCTGGGTGCTCGCGTTCCTGTACACCGCGTGCGCCGCGCTCCGGCTCGCGCGCTTCAACGTGACGCCCGGCCGCTACGCCGGCCGCTTCGACGGCCTCGCCTCGCCGGCCGCGGCGGGCATGGTGCTCTCGGCCGTCTGGTTCGTCGGGCTTCCTGCGCGAGAGCGGCCTCGCCTTCGAAATTCCGGCGCCCATCGCCGGCCTCGGCGTGGCCGTGGTGGGCCTGCTGATGGTCAGCCCGATCCCCTACCGGAGCTTCAAGGACGTCCAGCTGCACGGCTCGTTCGGCTCGCTGGTGCTCGTCGTGCTCGCGCTCGTCGTGCTGCTCACGAAGCCGTCGGTGACGTTCTTCCTCGCGGGCGTCGCGTACGTGGCGTCGGGGCCGATCGAGGCGTTCTGGCGCTGGCGCACCGGGCGCCCGCTGGAGCTGCGGGCCGTCGAGCCGGCGCCACCGCCCGCCGTCAATCCGGGAGGCGCCGCGCATGAGTGACGACCGGCGGATCCGCATCTTCGACACCACGCTTGCGCGACGGCGAGCAATCGCCGGGCTGCAGCATGAACCTGTCCGAGAAGCTCGTGCTGGCCCGTCAGCTCGCGAAGCTCGGCGTGGACGTGATCGAGGCCGGCTTCGCGATCGCGAGCGAGGGCGACTTCGAGGCGGTGAAGGCGATCGCTCGCGCGAGATCGGCGACGTCAGCGTCGCGAGCCTGGCGCGCACCAGTCGCGAGGACGTCGAGCGCGCGGCGCGTGCGCTCGACGCGCGCGAAGCGCCCGCGCATCCACACCTTCATCGCCACCAGCGACATCCACCTCCAGCACAAGCTCAGGATGGGCCGCGAGCAGGTGCTCGAGGAGGTCGATCGCGCGGTGCGGCAGGCGCGCGGCTACGTGGACGACGTCGAGTTCTCCGCCGAGGACGCGACGCGCATCGAGCTGGGACTACCTGGTGCAGGTGTTCGGCGTCGCGGTCGAAGGCCGGCGCCACCACGCTGAACGTGCCCGACACCGTCGGCTACACGCACGCCCGACGAGTACGACGAGCTGATCCGCTACCTGCGCGCGCACGTGCCGGGCGCGGACGACGTGATCTTCAGCCTGCACTGCCACAACGACCTCGGCCTCGCCGTCGCGAACAGCCTGGCCGCCGATCCAGGCCGGCGCGCGCCAGGTCGAGTGCACCGTGAACGGCATCGGCGAGCGCGCCGGCAACACCGCCATGGAAGAGGTGGTGATGGCGCTGAAGACGCGGCCCGACGTCTTCGGCGGCCTCGACACCGGTATCCGCACCACCGAGATCTACCCGACCAGCCGGCTGCTCTCGTCGATCATCGGCATCCCGGTGCAGCCGAACAAGGCGATCGTGGGCGACAACGCCTTCGCGCACGAGGCGGGCATCCACCAGCACGGCGTGCTCCAGGCGCGCGATCACGTACGAGATCATGACGCCGCAGTCGATCGGGCGGCCCAGCAACGAGCTCGTGCTCGGCAAGCACTCCGGCCGCCACGCCTTCAAGGATCGCCTGCGCGGAGCTGGGCTACGAGCTGGCCGACGAAGACTTCCAGCGCGCCTTCAAGCGCTTCAAGGATCTCGCGGACAAGAAGAAGAGCATCTACAACGAGGACCTCGAGTCGATCGTCGCGGACTCCGTCACCGCGCACGAAGGGCGCTTCCGCCTCGGCAACCTGGTCGTGCAGAGCGGCACCTTCGCGACGCCGAACGCCACCGTCGAGCTGCTCGTGGACGGCGAGTCGAGGAAGGCCACCGCGCAGGGCGACGGCCCGGTGGACGCGGTGTTCCGGGCCATCAGCGAGCTCAGCGAGGCGAAGTGCGAGCTCGTGCAGTACCAGGTGAAGGCGATCACCGGTGGCATGGACGCGCAGGGCGAGGTGACGGTGACGATCTCCGAGGGCGGCCGGCGCGTGATCGGGCACGGCGCGCACACCGACATCCTCGTGGCCTCGGCGCTCGCGTACGTGAACGCGATCAACAAGCTCGAGGGCCAGCAGAAGCGGCGCGACCAGGACGCGCCGAGAGGGATCTGAGCCGTGCAGAAGATCCTGATCCTCCCGGGCGACGGCATCGGGCCCGAGGTGACGGGGCAGGCCGTGCGCGTGCTCGAGGCGGTGACGAAGCGCTTCGGCCTCGCGCTCGGCTTCGAGGCGGGCCTGATCGGCGGCGCCGCGATCGACGCGCAGGGCACGCCGCTTTCGGACGACACGATCGCGCTCGCGAAGCGCTGCCAGGCCGTGCTGCTCGGCGCGGTGGGCGGCCCGAAGTGGGACGCGATGCCGGTGGACCGCCGGCCGGAGAAGGGCCTGCTCGGCATCCGCAAGCAGCTCGGGCTGTTCGCGAACCTGCGGCCCGCCACGGTGTTTCCGGCGCTGGCCCAGGCCTCGACGCTGCGTCCCGAGGTGGTCGAAGGCATCGACCTGCTCGTGGTGCGCGAGCTCACCGGCGGGCTCTACTTCGGCGAGCCGCGTGGCCGCGCGCTCGTCTCGGGGCGGCGCGAGGCGCGCAACACGCTGGTCTACGACGAGGTCGAGATCGAGCGCATCGCGCGCGTGGCCTTCGACGCCGCGCGGCGCCGGCGCCGGCACGTCACGCACGTGCACAAGGCCAACGTGCTCGAGGTCTCGCAGCTCTGGATCGAGGTCGTGAACGAGGTCGCGAAGCAGTACGACGACGTCGAGCTCGTCGCATCAGCTCGTCGATTCGTGCGCCATGCTGCTGGTGCGCGAGCCGCGCCGCTTCGACGTGCTCCTCACCGAGAACCTGTTCGGCGACATCCTGTCCGACGAAGCGGCGATGATCACGGGCTCGCTCGGCATGCTGCCCTCCGCGAGCCTCGGCGCCGGCGGGGTAGGGCTCTACGAGCCGGTGCACGGCTCCGCGCCGGACATCGCGGGCCAGGACGTGGCGAACCCGCTCGCGGCCATCCTCTCGGTGGCGATGCTGCTCGAGCACAGCCTCGAGCACGCGGCGGCGGCCGCCGCGGTGCGGACGGCGGTGCGCGAGGTGCTCGACGCCGGCCACCGCACGGCGGATCTGCTGATCGCCGGCGAGACGCGGCCCGCGCTCGGCTGCCGCGCCATGGCCGACCGGGTGCTCGAACGCCTCGGCGCCGTGCGATGACGTCACCGCTCCTCCGCGTGGCGGTGGTCGGCGCGACGGGCGCGCTCGGCGGCGAGCTGCTCGATCAGCTCCGCGAGCGACGCTTCCCGATCCAGGAGCTGCGCCCCATCGCGACGGACCGCTCGCTCGGCGAGTCGGTCGAGTGGCTCGGCCACGAGCTGCCGGTGGTGACGGAGGCCGAGGCGCTCGGCGGCCTCGACCTGGTGTTCGTCTGTACGCCGCCCGAGGCCGCGCTCGATTGGATCCGCCGCGCCCTCCAGGCGAGCGTGGCGTGCATCGACTTCTCGGGCGCGCTCGCGACCCGGGCCGAAGTACCGCTGCTCGGCGAAGGCGCCGCGCTCGACGCGCACGTGCTCGCGGCGCCGTTGGTCTCGGTGCCGGCGGCGCCCGCGCTCGCGCTGGCGCGCGTGCTCGCGCCGCTGCGCGAGGCCGCGGGCCTCGTGCGGCTCGTGGCCACCGTCTGCGACAGCGCGTCGGGCGCCGGCCGCGTCGGCGTGGATGCGCTCCAGGCCGAGACGATCGCGCTCTTCAACCAGGAGGATCCGCCCTCGACGGGCCTCGGCCACGCGCTCGCCTTCGACTGCCTCCCGGCGAGCGGCCCGGTCGACGCGGACGGCGCCAGCGAGGCCGAGGCGCGCGTGGCGCGCGAGCTCGGCCGCCTCCTCCACACCGAGCTGCGCATCGCAGTCACCACGCTGCGCGTCCCGATCTTCGCGGGCATGGGCATCCAGCTCGCGCTCGAGACTTCGCTTCCGCTCGACCCCGAGCTCGCGCGTGAGCGCCTCGCGAAGATGCCGGGCGTGACGCTCTGGGCGCCGTCCCACGGCCCGAGCACGCGCGACGCGATCGGCGACGACGCCGTGCAGGTGGGCCGCGTGCGTCGCGACGCGAGCGCGCCGCACGGGCTTTCGCTCTGGCTGTCACTCGACCCCGTGCGCCTCGCCGCGAGCCACGCGCTCCGCGTGGCGGAGGCGCGCTTCCGCTCGGCGGTGTGAAGCGACCGGCCCCGCTGGAGACCGATTCGCCATTTCCGTGATGCTCGATCGGAGTGTCCGCATGCTCGTCCGGACCCGGCTGGGTCTGCTTCTCAGTTCCTGTCTGCTCGGACTGTGGATCTCGCCTCAGCTGGCTCGCTCCGATGGCGGAGCCGAGGAGCCAGCCCTGGCCGCGATTCAGGCGGCTCTTCCGGCGGGCTGGTTTCTTGCGGAATCGAAGCCGGACCAGCTCCCCTACGGTCACTACTGGGGAGATTCGTACGACGGACCCCGAGGCCAGCTCCTCGTCTTCAGCGGACCGGCGGACCGGTACATGAGCTGGCGCGATCGTGACGGCGGATGGCATCGCGACGCGATCGGAAAGGAGGCGTTGGAGATCTGGATCATGCCGCCTGCGTATGCGGAGAGTTGGCGGAGGTTCCTGAAGCCGATGCGCCCGACCCCGGCCGCACGCGTGTACTCGAACGAGACGAGCCGGGTGTATGGCAAGGCAGGGGCCCGCTCGTCGCAGGCGCGGATCGACGAGATCGTGGAGAAGGCGGCCGAAACGCGCGGGTACGACCCCGCTCTCTCGTGGTCGACCTGGCAGGAGGACCTCCGAACCCGCCTCGCCGCCAAGAGCCCGGGCGAATTCGACGTCCGGTTCGGGCGAGTCGGGATCGTCTGGGACGGGAGCCAGCCCTACCAGGCCCTCCTCGAGGAGACGACGGTCGTTCCCCGGGACGTCGGTGGCCTCACAGCGCTCGGCTTCGAGGTTCGCCCCGCGAAGGCGGAGCCGTACGAGATCTACTCGGTCCACCACCTTCCGAAGCCGCCGCCGAAGAGCCCCTCGTTCACCGCCACGGAGGACGGAGGACTTCGCACGGAGACCGCGACCGTGCGCGGCCCGCGGGTCTTCTCGTTCGGCTTCGAGGAGGGCGACCCGCTCGGGACCTATCGCATCGACGTGTACGTGAACGATCGGCTCATCAAGAGCGCCTCGCTCGAGGTCGTCGAGGCAAGGCCCGAGCCGGATCTATCCGCTGCTCGAACGGCAGTGGAGACCCTCTACCGCTGTTTCGAGACCACGGACCTTTCGCTGTGCCGCGGCGTACTGGACGACGAGAGCAGCCAGGTGCTCGATGAGCCCACCGTGAAAGCGCTGCATGATCAGGTCGCGAGCCACGCGATCGTGAAGGCCCGCGAGGTGACGGAGCCGGACCCGCAGTTCGGAATCCAAGAGGGCGATGCGGAGATCCTGGTCGACGTGACGTACCGCGAAAGCAGATCGGTGACCTCGTATGTCGTCCGCAGGGAAGGCTCGGAGTGGAAGATCGTGAGCTGGGTGATGGAGGACCCGGCCGAAGAGCCGCCGGACGATCTGTCGGTTCCGCCGCTGGAGTGAGGCCGTGCCCACCTTCCGCCTCACGCTCGAGTACGACGGCACCGAGTTCGCGGGCTGGCAGAGCCAGGCGCAGGGCGAGCGCACGGTGCAGGCGACGCTCGCGGCGGCGCTCGCGGAGATCGCGGGAGCGCCCGTGCGCGTGACGGGAGCGGGGCGCACGGATGCGGGCGTGCACGCGGAGGGTCAGGTCGCGGCGGTGGCGCTCGAGACGCGGCTCGACGCCGAGACGCTGCTGCGCGCGGTGAACGCCCACCTGCCGCGCGATCTCGCGCTGGTCGCGTGCGCGTCCGCGCGCGACGGCTTCGATCCGCGCCGCGAGGCGACGGGCAAGCTCTATCGCTACGGCGTGTGGAACGCGCCGGTCGCCTCGCCGCTCCGGCGCCGGCGCTTCCACCACGTGCAGGGGCCGCTCGACGTCGCGGCGATGAAGGACGGTGCGGCGCATCTCGTCGGCCGCCACGACTTCGCGAGCTTCCAGGCCGCGGGCTCCGCCGTCACGGAGACGGTGCGCACGCTCCACCGCGTCGAGCTCGCCGGCCAGGCCGGCGGCGAGGTCACGTTCCTCGTCGAGGGCGACGGCTTCCTGCGCCACATGGTCCGGAACCTGGTCGGAACCCTTCTAGAGGTAGGGGCGGGCCGCCGACCCGCGGGGTCGCTGCCGGAGCTGCTGGCGGCGCGCGACCGAAGCCGCGCCGGCCCGACGGCGCCGGCCCGCGGTCTCACGCTCGTCCGGGTTGATTACTGAGGGGGGTTGGCTATCCAATGCGGCTTCCCGGAGGGACCCGATGAGCGCCCAGGCGCATCGCGCCACCCAGAGCGCGAAGGCCGAAGAGGTCGAGCGGCGCTGGTACGTCGTGGATGCGACGGACCAGGTGCTCGGCCGGCTCGCGACGCGCCTCGCCACCGTGCTGCGCGGCAAGCACAAGCCCGTCTACACGCCGCACGTGGACACCGGAGACTTCGTCGTGGTCGTGAACGCGGCGCGCGTGCGCCTCACGGGCAACAAGCGCGAGGCGAAGACCTACTACCGCCACACGGGCTGGCCGGGCGGGCTCAAGACCACCACCGCGGCGAAGGTGCTCGACGGGCCGTATCCCGAGCGCGTGCTCGAGTCGGCGGTGCGCGGGATGCTGCCGAAGAACCATCTCGGCCGGCAGATGTTCACGAAGCTCAAGGTCTACGCGGGCGCGGAGCATCCGCACGCCGCGCAGAAGCCGGAGGTTCTCCCCCTTGCCTGAAGTCGTGAAGGGGCCCTCGGCGACGGGGCGCCGCAAGACGTCGGTCGCGCGCGTGACGCTCACGCTGGGCACCGGCCAGTTCCGCATCAATGGGCGCACGCTCGAGGACTACTTCCCGCGCGAGAGCCTGCGCAGCATGATCCAGGTTCCGCTCCAGCTCGCGGGCGTGGCCGGCCGCTACGACGTGCGCGCCTCGCTCTCGGGCGGCGGCGTCGCCGGTCAGGCGGGCGCGCTGCGCCACGGCATCTCGCGCGCGGTCGAGAAGCTCGACCCGGCGCACCGGCCGGTCATCAAGAAGGCCGGCCTCCTCACGCGCGATTCGCGCGAGGTCGAGCGCAAGAAGTACGGGCAGCGCGGCGCTCGGGCCCGCTTCCAGTTCTCGAAGCGCTAGGCGAACGAAACTTCGCGCGGGCGACCGTCAAGTGCCCGAGCTGCTCCGCCACGTGCGGGGCACACGTCCGGGCGCTACTTCGCGCGGGCGACCGTCAGGTGCCCGAGCTGCGCCATCACGGTCGGGAACACCTCGGCGCGTGAAGCCATGTACGCCTGCGTGTCCGCCAGCGGGCGATCGCTGCGGTCCGAGACGTCGAAGCGCAGGAAGGACGAGGCCTTCATCGGCAGCGCCACCTTCCCGTCGGCGTCGAGGTAGGCGACGCGCGTCCAGTCGCTCACCAGGGTCCAGCGGCGCGGCGGCCCGTCGAGCAGGCTGTGTCCCATGCTGTAGTCGTCGGGCGGGTTCGAGACGCCGAGCGCGCCGAGCAGCGTCGCCGGCACGTCGAGGTGGCTGGTGAGGGCGTTCACGGTGCCCGCCCCGTGGCCCGGCACGGAGAGCACGAGGGGCACGCGGATCTGCGGCTCGCTGAAGGCCGAGTTGTGGCCCCAGCGGCCGGTCTCCATGAACTCCTCGCCGTGGTCGCCGGTGATCACCACGATCGTGTTCTCGAGCAGGTGCCGCTCCTCGAGCCCGGCCAGCACGCGCTCGATCTGCGTGTCGAGGTGGCGCACCGAGTTCCAGTAGCGGTTCTGGATCTGCCCGATGTCGCGCTCGAGGTTCATCGTCAGGTAGTCGAAGTGCTCGAGATACGGCTTGTGGACCGCCGTCTCGGGCGGGAAGTCGTAGCGGGCGTGCGGCGACTCGAAGAAGGCGTACATGAAGAAGGGCTGCGCCGGGTCGCGCTGCCCGAGGTAGTCGAGCATCGCGCCGGTCATCGAGCGGTCGCGCTGCCAGCTCGGCCGATGACCCTGCGGCCCTTCCTCGCGGAGGCGCGAGCGGTCGAGGTCGGCGAACACCGTCTGGTCGAACTCCGGATACGAGAAGTCGTCGGCCGTGAAGGCGCGCACGTCGTAGCCGCGGCCCTGCAGCTCGCTCAGCAGCACCGGTCCGCGCCGGCCGTTGATGAAGCGGAACCAGTACGGCCCCGGCAGCCCGTAGAAGAGGCCGAACACGCCCATCCGGGTGCCGTTGCCCGAGGAGACATGCTGCGTGAAGCGCAGCGCGCGCTGCGAGAAGGCCCAGGTGGCGGGCATGCGCTCGGGGTCGAGCGCGTCGGCGCGCAGCGATTCGGCGCAGAGGACCAGCACGTTGTAGCGAGGCGCATCCGCGCGGAAGGCGAGGGGACTCAGCGGGTAGGCGAGCGCTCCGCCCCCCGTGCTCGCATGCAGGCTCTTCGTGCGCGAGACCCGGAAGCCGAGCTGCTCGGCCCAGCTGTTGAAGGAGGTGGGCTGGTAGAGCGGGAACGCCTCCTCGAGCTCGAGGATGGGCACGTAGCCCGTGACGCGGCTTGCCGCGAAGCTGACCCGCTCGAAGCCGGAGAACGCGACGGCCGCCGCGAGGAAGGTGACGACGAAGCGCCGCCGGCTGAGCCGGTTGCCGAACGCCGTGCGCTTCCGCCGTTCGAACAGCCGGTGGGCGACGAACCCCTCCACGGCCAGCACGGTGGCGCAGAGCCCCCCGGCCGCGAGGAAGGTCTCCGGCCCCGCGCCGAGCGCCGAGATCCCGCCGCGGGTCGTGACGAGGTTCCACACGAAGCCGTTCACGTGGAAGCCGTACAGCTCGTGGATGCGCTCATCGGTCAACAGGAGCAGCAGCACGGCCGCGAACGGCAGCGCCGAGAACGCCGCCATGCCGGCCACAGCGAGGCGCGGGCGTCCCGCGCATGCCACTGCTGCCGCGCCGCTGCCGAGCCAGGCGAGCGCGAAGGCCGGCGCCAGGAAGAGCAGGGGGTACGTGAGCCAGACGGCGCCGACCCACGCCGCGGGCCATGGGCTCGCGAGCGCTGCCCACGGCACGAAGCCGACCGCGATGCCCAGCAGCCCGAGGTAGTTCGCGAGCCCGAGCAGCCAGACGGGCCGTGTGTTGCCGGTTGCCACGTGTGTGGGTATCGCGAACCGAAGGCCCTCCTTGAGTGAAAATGTCGAGAGGTGTCGCACTCTTCATGCGTGCTTTGCCGGGGGCGCTTTTGACGGCGCTCGGCGTGGGCGCTATCAAGCGCCGAACCGTCCCAGGGGTGAGACATCGAGCCCTCGCGTCAGCTGATCGGCGAGGGGGTCCGGGCGCAAACCTCGTACTACGCCACGGACCCGACGGCGATCCGCCTCTCGGTGTCGGCCGTCGTCTGGAGCGATGGCCAGGGGAGCCCGCTGCTCCTGATGCAGCGCAGCGACAACGGCGCCTGGGGGCTCCCGGGCGGCTACGTCGAGCTCGGCGAGTCGGTCGCTGCGGCCACTGCGCGCGAAGTGCTCGAGGAAACCGGGCGTGCAGATCGAGCTCGGGCGTCTCGTGGGCGTCTACTCCGATCCCGAGCGGCAGGTGATCGCGTATCCCGACGGCCGCCGCGTGCAGGCCGTCAACCTGTGTTTCGAAGCGCGGCCCGTGGGCCAGGCGACGCCGACCACGCCGCAGGAGTCGCTCGCGACCGGCTACTTCGCGCCGGCCGCGCTGCCCGAGCCCTTCGTTCCCATCCACGCGATCCGCATTCGAGATGCGCTCGACGGCGATCTTGCCGCACGGATCCGTTAGCCTCGCCAAGGAGCATTCATGAACGCGCGCCCCAAGAAGTTCATCTTCGTCACCGGCGGAGTGCTCTCCGGTCTCGGCAAGGGCCTCTCGGCCGCCGCGATCGGGGCGCTGCTCGAGGCGCGCGGGTTGCGCGTCACGTTCTTGAAGCTCGATCCGTATCTCAACGTGGATCCGGGCACGATGAACCCGATCCAGCACGGCGAGGTCTACGTCACCGAGGACGGCGCCGAGACCGACCTCGACCTCGGCCACTACGAGCGCTTCACGCGGATCCGAACCAGCCGCGTGAACAACGTCACCGCGGGGCGGGTGTACGAGTCGATCCTCGCGAAGGAGCGGCGCGGCGAGTACCTCGGCGGCACCGTGCAGGTGATCCCGCACGTCACGGACGAGATCAAGCAGCGCATCCACAAGGCGTCCGAGGACGGGGACATTCTCATCTGTGAAGTGGGTGGCACGGTGGGCGACATCGAGTCGCTGCCGTTCCTCGAGGCGGTGCGCCAGTTCCGCGCCGACGTCGGGCGCGACAACGTCTGCTACGTGCACCTCGCGCTGGTGCCGTTCATCGCCTCGGTGGGCGAGCTGAAGACGAAGCCGCTCCAACACTCGGTGAAGGAGCTGCAGTCGGTGGGCATCGCGCCCGACGTGCTGCTCTGCCGCACCGACCGCGACCTGCCGCGCTCGGTCAAGGCGAAGATCGCGCTGTTCTGCAACGTGGACGAGGACGCCGTGGTCGGCGCGCGCGACCTCGCGCACATCTACGAGCTGCCGCTCGCCTTCCACGACGAGGGCCTCGACGAGAAGATCACGCGCGTGCTCGGCATCTGGACGGGCGAGCCGCGGCTCGGGCCGTGGGAGCGCGTGGTGCACGCCGTGCGCAACCCCGAGCGCACCGTGAAGATCGCGATGGTGGGGAAGTACGTGAACCTCACCGACTCGTACAAGAGCCTCAACGAGGCGCTCCACCACGGCGGCATCGCCCACCGCACCCGCGTCGAGATCGAGTACTACGACTCCGAGAAGCTCGTGAACACCGACGAGCTGGCGCGCGTGGACGGCATTCTGGTGCCGCACGGCTTCGGCTCGCGCGGCGTCGAGGGCAAGATCGCCGCGGTGCGCTTCGCGCGCGAGCGGCGCACGCCGTTCTTCGGCATCTGCTTCGGCATGCAGCTCGCCGTGATCGAGTTCGCCCGCAACGTGGCGGGGCTCGAGCGCGCGAACTCGGCCGAAGTGGATCCGGAGACACCGCATCCGGTGATCGACCTGATGCCCGAGCAGCGCCAGGTCTCCGAGAAGGGCGCCACCATGCGGCTCGGCGCCTGGCCCTGCGTGCTCCGCGAGGGCACGCGCGCATTCGCCGCGTACGGCATGCGCGAGGTCTCCGAGCGCCATCGCCACCGCTACGAATTCAACCCCGAGTACCGCGACCAGCTCTCGCGCGCGGGCCTCGTCCTCTCGGGCACCTCGCCGGACGGGCGCCTGATCGAGGTCGTGGAGCTCGCGGACCATCCCTGGTTCCTGGGCTCCCAGTTCCATCCCGAGTTCCAGTCGGGCCCCTTCGACCCGCACCCGCTCTTCACGGCCTTCATCGAGGCGGCGATCCGGCACGCGGCGAAGCGGTAGCTGCTCCGCGCCTTCGCGCTGTCGATTTCCCCGCGCCCCGACCGACCCTCCAGCAGGAGGTGCTGCGATGCCGCGTTACGTGCTCTTGATCCTCGACGATCCGAACCGTCAGTGGGCATCGCCGGCCGAGGCCGGCGCGACCATGGCCAAGATGGGAGCGTTCGCGAGCGAGCTCGGGAAGCAGGGCAAGCTCCAGGGAGGCAGCCCGCTGAAGTCGATGGCCGAGGCGGCGCGCGTGCGGACGCGCGCCGGCAAGCCCGTCGTCACCGACGGGCCGTTCGCCGAGACCAAGGAGATGGTGGCCGGCTTCTTCGTGATCGAAGCGGCCGACCGGCGCGAGGCGCTCGAGATCGCGAAGCGCTGCCCGCACATCGAGATCGGTCCCGTGGAGGTGCGGGAGGTGATGGAGGTCGGCGCACCGCCGCGCTGAGCGCCGCCGCGGGTTGCGCCCCCTCCGCCCCTTCTCTACAACCCCTTCGCTCGAGGGTCTGGCGGGGTCCGGGGCGTTAGCTCAGTTGGCAGAGCGCCGTGTTCACACCGCGGAGGTCGCAGGTTCGAGCCCTGCACGCCCCACCAGCCCCAACCCCCTCGTCCGGACTCGCGATTTCAGCCCTCCGCCCCTACTGCCTCTGACACCGCGTCGTGTAGGTGAGGGGACTGGTGGGGGGACTCGGCCGGCGTCGCGGCATCCTCGGCCCCCTCTACCACGCGGGCGAGGAGGTCGGCCGGCAGCTCCCCCGGGAGGAGCGTCATCGGCTCCCGGTAGGCGTCGCCCCCGACCCACTTGGCGTAGTGCCGCGCCGTCACCGCGACGTCGGCGTGGCCGAGCTGCTGGCTCACGTAGCCGAGCTGGACGCCGAGGCTCAGGAGCCACGAGGCGAACGTGTCGCGGAGATCCTTCGGGACGTGGTGCCCGAGCCCGGCCTCGCGGGCGATCAGCGCCCAGCGCCGCTGGCCGAAGTTGCGTGGGTCGAAGCCCGGGAACACGCGGGCCTCGGCGCCCGGGCGCCACTGCGCGCGCGTAGAGTCGCTCGAGCGCGCGGCGCAGGCGGCGGGAGAGGGCGACCGTGCGCGTCCGGCCGCTCTTCGGCGGCCCCTCTTCGCCACCGCGCGCGCGCGAGCGGTCGATCACGAGCGCGCGCCGCGGGTCGTCCTCGCTCTCGCCCCAGCGCACCTGGCCCCAGGTGAGGCCCGCCACCTCGCCCATGCGGAGGCCCGCGTCGAGCGCCGCGAGCACCGCCACGAGCGACCGCAGGCCCCCGGTCCGCTCCTCGAGCGTGCGACGGCGCTTCGTCGGCTTGTCCCGCTGCACCTCGAACTCGCGGGCGAAGTCTCGTGCAGCCTCCGCCTCGGCCGCCTCGACGAGCTTCCGAAGGCCCTTCGCGCTCTCCACGGGCCGGATCGTGCGGCCTGCCTCGGCCTCGGCGCGCGCCCGCTGCGTCCGGCTCCGCCGCCGAATCTGCGCGCGGAAGGCGGGGATCGGATCGGGCAGACCGGGCCAGAGGTCGCGGGCGTAGCCGAGCACGGCCGAGAGCACGTCCACGTAGCCGCGGCCCGTCCGCAGCGTGAAGCCTCGCCGCTGGATCTCGCGGCCCCACCACTCGCGGAGCGCCGGCGCCGTGATCTCGTCGAGCTTCACGTCGCCGAAGTAGCCGACGAGCGGCCCATCCTCGCGCAGTGCGCTCTCGCGATCCCCTTCGTGGTGGGCGCGAGGTGCCCCGTGTCTTCCTCGAGATACCTCTCCGCGAAGTCGGCCAGCGAGGGCAGGGCGGCCACGAGCCCGAGCGCCTCGCGCGCGCGGAGCTTCTCCTCGTAGCTGTCGCGGATCGCAGCGGCCTCGGCCCAATCCGCCGTCTCGCACGAGAAGCGGTCGCGCTCTCCGTTCCGAACGCGCTCGTAGTAGATCACGGCGCCGCGGAGCGAGAGGTTGCGGCAGTCCACGTCGCGCGGCTTCGTCTTCGTCATGCTCGCTCCTTTCGATCGGCGGGCGAGGCGTCGCTCTGCTTGTCGGTGGACATGCGGGCGTAGATGGCGGCGCGGGTCATCGTTCAACCCTTCGCCACAGCTACCGCTGCCTTGAAGCCACACGCGCGCAGCGGGTCGGCCTCGCTCCTAAGCGCGGCGACCTTCGTGGGCCAGTGCCCCACGCCATCGAGAGCGGGGTGGATCGCGCCTTCGAGGCTACGACCGAGCCGCTCGCTGTAGCGGGGTCCGCGCTCCGCGAGCACTTGGAGCGCGCGCGCGGCCTTCTGCTCGCACTCGCCCGCCACGGCCGAAGTCGCGGATGTCGCTGGCGCAGCTCCGCCGCGAGGCAAAGCGCCTCCCGCGCGTCGAACTCCCAGAGATAGAAGCCGGGGCCGACGACGCGGAGCCCGCACCGGCGGCTCGAAATGATTCGCTTCGGCTGCATCGCGCCCTCTCACCCCGGAGATACGCCCGCCTAAGCCTGAGCGTGAGCGCTGCTGCGACCATCCCGGGATCCCGGTATCCGGCGAGCCGAAGGTGAGGATTTTGCCGCTTGTCACGCTCGGTCTCGGCGATGTTCGTCCAGCCCTTCCTCGGCGAAGGAGAGGCACTCGTGCGGCACCTGGTCTTCGCTGCTCGCCTCGGACCGGCGATCGCTCGAGTACCGCGAATAGATCGTGCGCGGGTCATCGGAGCTGCCTCCAGCGCGTCGCGAACAGCGCGAAGTCGTCATTGCGACCGTCCGAGTAGAAGAGCACCTCGGCGCGTGACACTTCGGTCGTCAGAACCGCCGGATGCTCAAGAACACGCTCGAGCCGAGTGGCGAACCGTGCGGCGCGGTCAACCGATCGAGTCCACGAGAGCCCCGACTCCCTGCGCATCGCGCCCCAGGCCGGCGACGCCGCGGTAGAGCGTGAACGTGTCGCCGGAAGGGATCCTGTCACCCGCGGCTCGAAGCCGCTCGCGACCGCAGTGCCTCAGAATCCGCCGAGTGGTCCTGAGCGGAAAGGCGACCCAGTTGGTGCGAGTCCCGGTCCACGCTTCCACAAAAGCCCGCTCGAGCAGCCCATTCGCAAGAAGCGGACGAAGGTTGCATGCGGAGGCACTCGTGCAGCACCTGGTCTTCACTGCTCGCCTCTAACTGCCGGTCGCTCGAGAAGCGGGCGTAGATCGTGGCGCGGGTCATCGGA
>CAVQUJ010000001.1:0-23980 GCA_963716895.1 uncultured delta proteobacterium | reverse complement strand
TGGTGGCGCCGACCAGCCTGCTCGGCAACTGGCAGGACGAGATCGCCCGCTTCCGACCCGCGCTGGCGACGAGCATCTACCACGGTGCCAACCGCAGCCTCAATGTCGACGCGGACGTGATCCTCACGACCTACGCGATCTTGCGGCTCGACCGCGGAGCCGCTCACCGCGCGTGAGTGGGACACGCTCGTGCTCGACGAGGCCCAGGCGATCAAGAACCCCGAGAGCCAGGTGGCGCGCGCGGCCTTCGCGCTCTGCGCGCCGGCTGCCGCCTCGCGCTCACCGGCACGCCGGTCGAGAACCGGCTCGACGAGCTCTGGAGCCAGTTCCACTTCGTGAACCCCGGCCTGCTCGGCGGGCGCAGCGACTTCGACGAGCGCTACGCGCCGCCCGATCGCGGAGGGCGACGCGGGCGCGGCCGAGCGCCTGCGCGCAGCGCATCCGGCCGTTCGTGCTGCGCCGGCTCAAGAGCGAGGTCGCGCCCGAGCTGCCGCCGCGCACCGAGGTCGTGCTGCACGTGCTCGCTCGACGAGCGCGAGCGCGCCGCTCTACGACGCGGTCGCGCGCCGCCACGCGCGCCGAGGTCGCTCGCGCTGCTCGAGACGGGCGGCGGCGTGCATCGGCGCGCTCGAGGCGCTGCTCCGCCTGCGCCAGGCCGCTGCCACCCGCGCCTGCTCCCGGGCCAGACGCGCGACGAGCTCCGCCAAGCTCGAGCTGCTCGTCGAGCGCGCTCGACAGATGCGCGGCGGAGGGCCACAAGGCGCTGGTCTTCTCGCAGTGGACCTCGCTGCTCGATCTCGTCGAGCCGCGCCTCGACGCGGCCGGGCATCCGCTTCGCGCGCCTCGACGGCTCCACGCGCGATCGCGGCGCCGTGGTCGCGCGCTTCCAGGCCGAGGACGGGCCGCCGGTGATGCCTGATCTCGCTCAAGGCCGGCGGCACCGGCCTCAACCTCACCGCGGCCGACCACGTCTTCCTGCTCGATCCCTGGTGGAACCCGGCGGTCGAGGACCAGGCCGCCGACCGCGCCCACCGCATCGGCCAGGACAAGCCCGTGTTCGTCTACCGGCTGGTCGCGGCGGGCACGGTCGAGGAGCGCATCCTCGAGCTCCAGGCGAAGAAGCGCGCGCTCGCCGACGCCGCGCTGGCCGAAGCGGGCGCCGCCGCGCGGCCTCACGCGCGACGATCTGCTCGGCCTGCTTCGCTGAGCCTGGACCGCTCCGCGACGCTCCAGCGAGGGAGCACGCCGCACGACATCGGGAGGCCCTCCGCGACGTCGCTAGTCGCGGCGTCCAACGGCCGGACCACGCCGCACGCATCTGGCGCCTCCCTTCCTCGTGGCCGGTCGCGGCGTCCAATGGCTAACCTGCCGCCGTGCAGCAGCCGGACGAGGTCGATCAGCGGGTCTCTCTCGACATCGAGCGGCACGGCTGGCACGTCGTGCTCGTCCCGCCCGAGGCGGACTCGCCCGGCTGGGCCCACTCGATCGGGCTGTGGCAGCGCTTCGAGCATCCCGAGCTGCTCGTGTTCGGCAGCGAGCCGCGCCAGCTGGGCGCGCTCGTGAACACGCTCGGCGAGCGCGTCCGCGGCGGCCGGCGCTTCGAGCCGGGCACGGAAGAGGCGGGCGTGCTCCAGGGCCTGCCCTTCGCGTTCCGCGCCGTCGCGCCGCGCTGGATGAACGTCTTCCTCGGCAACGCGGCGTGGCACTACCGGAGCGAGCGCTTCCCGGCGCTGCAGGGCTTCTGGCCCGATCGCGACGGCCGCTTTCCCTGGGACGCCGGCTGCACGCCGGAGGTGGCCGCCGAGCAGCCGCAGCTCGCGTACGCCGAGCTGCACCTCGCGCTCCCGAACGACTGCTCGCCACGCTGCGCCGCGAGGGCGCGCTCTAGTGCAAGCGAAGCGCGCAGCGAGCCGTAGGCGAGCGAAGCAAGGTGGCCGGAAGCGCGCAGCGAGCCGTAGGCGAGCGGAGCATCGCGGCCGGAAGCGCGCAGCGAGCACGTAGGCGAGCGGAGTGAAACCGGGGGTGGTGTGCGCACGGTCGTGATCGGTGGCGGCATCGCCGGGCTCGGCGCGGCGTTGTTCCTCGCGCGCGCGGGGCACGACGTCACGGTGCTCGAGCGCGACGACACGCCCTTCCCCCCCGACCCGGTGACGGCCTTCGAGAGCTGGGAGCGCCGCGGCGCGCCGCAGGTGCGGCACTCCCACGCGCTGCTGGCGCGCCTCCGCAACCTGCTGCGCGACCGCATGCCCGACGTGCTCGCCGCGCTGCTCGCGGTGGGCGCGGAGGAGCTCCCGATCTCGAACGCGCTGCGCGACGAGATCGACGACCGCTCACCGCGCCCGGGCGACGACGACCTCACGCTGCTCGCCTGCCGGCGGCTCACCTTCGAATGGGTGCTGCATCGCATCGCGCTCGAAACGCCGCGCCTCGTGTTTCGGGACGGCTGCCACGTGCGCGGCATCGCGCTCGAGCGCGGCGGCAACGGGAGCGCGCCGCTGCGGGTCTCCGCCCTCCACTTCGACGGCGCGCGCGGCCCCGAGACGATCGAGGCCGACCTCTTCGTCGATGCGGCCGGGCGCCGCTCGCGTCTCCCGGCCTGGTTCGAGGCCGTCGGCCTGCCGCGGCCCGAGGAGGAGGAGTCGCCGTGCGGGATCTTCTACTGCTCCCGCTTCTACCGGCTCCAGCCCGGCATCGTGCCGCCCGAACGCGAGACCACGATCGGCGCCGACCTCGGGTATCTCAAGTACGCGATCTTCCACGGCGACGCGCGGATCTTCTCGATCACGCTCGCCGCCGACCCGGCCGACCGCGGCCTGCGCGCGCTGCTGCGCGAGGGCCCGTTCGAGGCCACCACGCGGCTGCTGCCGCCGATGGCGCGCTGGGTGGACCCCGCGGTGTCCGAGCCCATCACCGGCGTGTTCGGCATGGACGGGCTCCGCAACATGCGCCGCCGCTTCGTGCAGGACGGGCGCCCGCTGGTGCGCGGGCTCGTCGCCATCGGGGACGCGGCGGTGCACACCAATCCGCTCTACGGCCGCGGCTGCACGCTCGCGTTCGTGCACGCGGCCGCGCTCACCGACGCGCTCGCGGAGCACGGCGCGGACCTCGACGCGCTCGCTCTCGCCCACGAGGCCGCCACCGAGCGGGAGCTCATCCCCTGGTACAAGCTCGCGGTGGCCCAGGACCGCGACGCGCTCGAGTGGGCGCGCACCCTGCGCGAACAGGGCGCACCGAAGCCGACCGACGGCAGCGGCGCCGTGGATCCGCGCGCCTACCTGCGCGACCTGATCCTGCGCGGCCTCGTGCCCGCGCTGCGGCTCGACGCCACCGTGCTCCGCCGCTTCCTGCGCGGCTTCAACCTGCTCGACCCGCCCGGCGACTTGATGCGCGATCCCGAAGTGCTCGGGCGCGTGCTCGCGGTGTACCAGCGGCGGCACGAGCGCGCCGAGCCCGAGCTCGGACCCGACCGCGCCGCGCTGCTCGCGCACCTCGCGAGCGCTTGAACGCTACGCCGCCTGGCCCGCCGCGAAGCCAGAGGCCCAGGCCCACTGGAAGTTGTAGCCGCCGAGCCAGCCCGTCACGTCCACCACTTCGCCGATGAAGTAGAGGCCCGGCACGCTCGCGCGCACTCCATCGTGCGCGACGACAGCTCGCGCGTGTCGACGCCGCCGACGGTGACCTCGGCCTTCGCGTAGCCCTCGGTGTCGCTCGGCACGAGCCGCCACGCGTGCAGGCGCTCGGCCAGCTCCGCGAGCTCGCGGCTTGCGCAGCTCGGCGAGCGGTCCGGGCTTGCGCCAGCGCGCTCCGCAGCGCCTGCGCGAAGCGGCGCGGCTGGCGCTCCTCGAGCAGGCGCACGAGACCGCGGCCGCGCTCGCGTGCCTCGGCGAGGCAGCGCCGCGGCGTCCTCGCCGGGCAGCAGATCGATGCTCGAGCGCCTCGCCCGGCCGCCAGTAGCTCGACGACCTGGAGCACCGCCGGGCCGCTGAGGCCGCGGTGCGTGAAGAGCACGCTCTCGCGGAACGCCGCGCCGCCGCAGCGCGCCATCGTGCGGATCGACACGCCGGCGCAGCGCCGCGCAGAGCGCGAGGTCCTCGGCCCGCCAAGCGCAGCGGCACCAGGCCGGGCCGCGTCGTCGATGACCGCGCAGGCCGAACTGCGCGCGCGAGGCGGTAGCCGAAGTCGGTCGCGCCCAGCTTCGGGATCGAGAGCCCGCCGGTCGCCACCACCAGCGACGCGCGACGCGACAGCGCGCCGTGGCTCGTCGCCAGCGCGAAGCCGCTCGCCCGCTCGACCGCGCTCGACCTCGCAGCCGCACCTCGATCCGCACGCCGGCGGCGCGGCACTCGCGCCAGCAGCAGCTCGACGATCTGCGCGCGCGCTGCCGTCGCAGAACAGCTGGCCGAGCTTCTTCTCGTGGTAAGCGATGCCGTGCTTCTCGACCAGCGCGACGAAGTCCGCCGGCGTGTAGCGCGCCAGCGCCGAGCTGGCAGAAGTCGGGATTGCCGGAGAGGAAGTGCTCGGGCGCGGCGTCGCAGGTTCGTGAAGTTGCAGCGCCCGCCGCCCGAGATCAGGATCTTGCGCGCCGAGCTCGCCGTTGCGCTCGATCACCAGCACGCGGCGCCCGCGCTTGCCCGCCTCGATCGCGCACATCAGGCCCGCGGCGCCGGCGCCGAGCACGATCACGTCGTAGGTCAGTGCAGGCTCTCGGCCTGCTCGACGAGCAGGCCCGCGCCGCCCGGCCGCGAGGCTGCGCAGCTTGGCGCGCGCGTAGCCCGCGCCGAAGCGGAGCACCCGCGCGAGGTGCGTCGGGTGGCGCAGCGTGAGCCACATGTAGTGGTGCATCACGCGCCGGCGGAGGTAGAACGACGAGCAGCAGGCGCTGGTAGGCGCGGTCGAGCGCCTCGACCGAGATGCCCTCGGGCGACCAGACGAAGTTCATGCCGTTCATCTTGCGCCAGTCGTCGGGCCGGATCTTCGTGCCGTAGAGGTCCACGTAGATCGGCGAGCCCGGATAGGGCGTGAACTTCGTCAGGTTCATGATGTCCATCGGGATGCGGCGCACGAAGTCGCGCGTGGCCCGGATCGTCTCCTCGTTCTCGCCGGGATAGCCGAGCATGAACAGGCCCTTGGTGCGGATGCCGGCGTCGTGCGTCCAGCCGACCGCCTCCTCCGAGCGCTCGACGCGCGCGGCCTTGTCCATCGCGATCAGGAGCTCGTTCGAGCCCGTCTCGAGGCCGAAGCTGATCTCCCAGCAGCCGGCCTTCTTCATGAGCGCCAGCACGCCGGGCTTCACGGTGTCCACGCGCGCGGTGCAGGTCCACGTGATGCGCAGCCCGGAGGCGAGGAGGCGCTCGCAGAACTCCGTCACGCGCACGCGGCTCGCGAGGAACAGGTCGTCCACGAACATGATGTGCCGCACGCCCCAGCGGTCGTGGAGGTGCTGGATCATCTCCACCACGCGCGCCGGCGAGTAGGCGCGCACGCGCGCGCCGAAGGTCGAGGTGTCGCAGAACTTGCAGTGGAAGGGGCAGCCGCGAGACGCCGCGATCGTGGCGACGGGGCCGCGCGGGTAGTCGTAGATCGCGGGCGGATACGCCGCCGGGAAGCCGGGCAGCAGATCCCAGGCCGGCATCGGCAGGTCGTCGAGGTCCTTCGGAATCGGGCGCGACGGGTTCTCGCGCACGCTCGTCGCCGTCGCGCCAGAGCAGCCCCGAGATGCCGTCGAGCGCCGCGCCGCCCTCGAGCGCCGCGAGCAGCTCGATCAGCGCCCACTCCCCTTCGCCCACCACGGCGAGATCGAACTCCGGGAAGCGCTCGAGCGTCTCGCGCCCCATCGAGGAGATGTGCGGGCCGCCCACGATCACCGTGATGTCGGGCAGCGCCTTCCTGATGCCGCGCGCGATGAGCGAGGCCGACCAGACACCGACGGTGAAGAGCGTGATGCCGACGTAGCGCGGCGCCGCGCGCGACGATGCGCTCGACGACCGCCGACTCGTCGAGCCCCTCGACGTCGCTCTCGACGATCGAGACGCCGTAGCCGTGCTCGCGCACCATCGCCGCGAGGTGGAGCAGGCCGAGCGACGGCGAGCGGTTCGTGACGTGGCGGACGAACTCGTAGCCCGGTGCGATCCGTTCGTAGGGCGGATTGACGAGCACGATCTCGCGCAAGGTGCGCGCATTCTAGCCGTGATCGCTGGGAGGTCGCGAGCCCGTTCCGTCGTCAGGGAGCGAGCGGGGGCTTCTCGGGCTCGGGGCGACCGAGGTCGCGCAGCGTGCCGGCCAGCCCTTCCGCCGCGCCCGGGAGATCGGGCTTCAGGGCCAGCGCCATTCGGGAGTGCTGCGCCGCGAGCTCGAGCCGTCCCTCCAGCTTCTTTCCGTGAGTGCGGCGTGCGGAGTGGCAGGCACCTGAGAGCTCGGCTCCCCGTGCGTCCGGCGACGCAAACGCCCCCGCATGCGGCCCCAGGCCACCCTCTATTCTTCCCCTCCGCTCTCGGGCAGACTGACGCCATGACGCAGCGCGTGCTCGAGGAGCTCTCGAAGCAGGAGTGCCTCGACCTCCTCGCCTCGGGTCGGGTCGGTCGCCTCGTGTACGTCGATGAGCAGGGTCCGGTCGCGATCCCGGTCAACTACGCGATGGCAGGAGCCGACATCGTGTTTCGGGTGGAGCACGGGACGAAGCGCGCCGCCTTGGACCAGCCCGTCGTGGCGTTCGAAGTGGATCACATCGACGAAGGAGCGCGCTCGGCGTGGAGCGTCATCGTGCGCGGCGCGGCATCCGAGGTGGACATGGACCGCGTTCCCGAGCTGCTCCGCCGCATGAGCGGGCTCCCGCCCGCACCGTGGGCCATCGGGATCCACAATGCATGGCTTCGCGTCG
Source organism: uncultured delta proteobacterium (assembly GCA_963716895.1). Taxonomy (GTDB): domain Bacteria; phylum Myxococcota_A; class UBA9160; order UBA9160; family UBA6930; genus JBFIYM01. The sequence continues at coordinate 17,103 of CAVQUJ010000001.1, read as the reverse complement.
TTGCGAGCGGAGTGACGGGCCGTCGCCTCGGCGCGCCGGGATCGTCCCTCGTGTTCTGAGCGCGGCTGCGTCGAGTCGACTCACGGGCGGCCGGTCGGTGGTAACGTGACGCGTGCGGCCGCAGCTGAGCCGCGATCCGTTGGGTCGCGCCAACGGAGAAGGAGACCACGAGCATGGCGGACCGGAGTCGACAGCTTCGCGTCGCCCTGGTCGCGTTCGGTGTCGCGTTTCTACTCGTCTATCCGCTGATGGTGGTGTGGCCGTCCGGCTGGGCCTGGCAGCCCAGTCAGCACGAGTACGAGCAGATGATCGTGGGCATCTACGCGACGCTCGGGGTGTTTCTGCTCTGGGCCTCGCGACAGCCCGATGCCCACCTCAGTCTCATCTGGTTCACCGTGTGGTCGAGCGTGGTCCACGGCGGGATCATGGCCGTCCAGGCCATCGTCGATCCCGCGGAGCACGGTCACCTGCCGGGCGACGTTGCCGCGCTGTTCCTCGTCGCTGCAGTGCTCGGTGTTCTCACTCCGCGTGGGGTCACGGCGCGCGTGGGGCAAGGCGCGGCCTGACGAGCGGCTGTCGCGGACGGCTTCGGGCCGCGGAGCGCGGCAGCCTCGGCCGGCCGAGGAGCGAACCATGAGCCAGTCAGATCGCAGCCGCGTGATCCGTCTTGCACAAGCTCGAGGTCGCATCCCGGGTCCCGCCGGCGAGCGCGCCGTCAGGCTCATGCAACGCGGCACTCTCGATGTGGCGCTATCCGCCCCTCCGTCGACGAACCCACAGACGCCGCATGCGCAGGACGAGATCTACATCGTCATCCGTGGTCGGGGGATCCTGTTTCACGATGGCGCGGAGGACCCCTTCGAGTCAGGCGATCTTCTGTTCGTGGCTGCGGGGATCGAGCATCGTTTCGGGGAGATCAGCGAGGACCTCGCCGTGTGGAGGATCTTCTACGGCGCTCCGGGAGGAGAGGTTCCCGCGTAGTTGCGCAGCAGCTCGGCCACGGCGCCTTCAAGCCCCTTCACTCGCGGCGAGTACCTCAGAGGAGCTCACCATGCCCGCCACACCTAGCTCGGCGCCGAGGAACGTCGTTCTTGTCCACGGCGGCTTTGTGGACGGATCCGGTTGGGAGGGGGTCTACCGATCCCTGCGCAAAGACGGCTACATCGTGAGTATTGTCCAGAATCCGACCATCTCACTCGCCGACGATGTCCGAGCGACCAAGCGCATCATCGCCGCGCAGAACGGTCCCGTGATTCTCGTCGGCCACTCGTACGGCGGGGTGGTGATTACCGAAGCCGGAAACGATCCCAAGGTGGTCGGGCTGGTCTACATCGCGGCGTTTGCTCCGGACACAGGGGAATCGGTGTCCAGCCTGATCAAGGACCCGCCGCCGGGCGCGCCGGTCCCCCGATTCTCCCACCGCAGGACGGCTATCTGTTCCTGGACAAGGCAAAGTTCCCAGCCTCCTTCGCGGCGGATGTGGATGTGGGAAAGGCAGAGTTCATGGCCGACTCTCAAGTGCCGTGGGGTGTCGAGGCGCTTGCGGGCACGATCAGCCAGCCGGCCTGGAAGACCAAGCCGAGCTGGTACCTGGTCGCCACCGACGACCGGATGATCCCGCCGCCCGCCCAGCGCTTCGGGGCCCCTTCGCGCTGCGCCGCCTAACAAGCTGACTGGCGGGGGCGTGCGGCGGCTGCGAGGTCGGGCGGCTGGTGCCGGCGATCCGCGTGGCTGAGGCGACGACGCTGAGAGCGTCGGCCGCGCGTCAGAGTGCGAGCCAGGCCTCCAGGTAGAGCGTGTTGTTGTCCGACGCGGTGCGGCCCGTGCCGTCGTAGTTCGCGTGCGAGCCGTCGAAGCGCTGGTAGAGCGTGTACTGCAGCGAGAACTTCACGTTGCTCTTCGGCCAGAACGAGGGCCCTTCCTTCTTGTTGAAGGGCAGGTAGTTCAGCTGGAAGATCCACCCTTCGCTGCCGGGCTCGCCGGTCTGGCTGCCGTAGAGCAGCGCGTCCCCGTCCCCGCCCGAGACGAAGTACTGGGTGTCGAAGCCGTAGGTCTTGTCGAAGAGGTAGGAGCCGGTGACGGCGGCCGTCCAGAGGATGTTCGTGCGATTCGTCGCGAGGCCGAGCGCCTGGCTCGCGCCCAGATTCTGATGCTCCTGGATCCAGTTCGCGCCCAAAGTGAAGTCGTTCGACTCCGACAGATACTGATACTGGGTGTCGACTCCGACGTCCGAGAAGTGATCGTGCCCCTCGCTCTCGTCGCGGCCCGGAAAAGTTCTCGCCGAGAGCCCGTAGGTGCCGGCCTCGAGCGAGTGGGGGCCCGAGGTCTTCTGTAGCGCGACGCGCCAGTACGGTGCCCACGTGTCGATCTGTGTCTCGCCCTCCGGATCGACGCCGAGGTTGCGCTGCGTGCTGGTGTTCACCGTCTTGTAGGTGCCCGCCTCGAGGTAGAGCAAATCCGCGAGCATCGTATAGGCGCCGAAGCCCATCACCTGCTGTGCGACGCCTCCCGCGATGAGCGGCGCCGCCGTCGGCGACGGAGCGAGCCCCGACGTCGAGAAAGGATACGACCAGGCGGGCGTCGTGTTCCAGACGTCCTGCATGGTGGGATTGTTGTTCGTGTACGCGCCGACGATCACGTTCTGGCCCGCCACTTGCGTGGACGTCGCCGCACGAACCTCCGCGTTGTCCAGAGCCCACTCCTGCTCGACGCCGTCCCAGGTGCCCTGGATGAACATGCCGACGTGTTCGAGGGCATCGCCCGTCTTCTCGCCGATCGCCGTCTCGAGCGTCTCGGAGTAGGGGCCGACGAGCCGACCGGCATAGAACAAGCTGACCTGGTTGAACGACCAGTTGTCGTTCTCTAGGTAGTCCTGCGGCAGGTCGTGCCGGTTCTGGTCTCCGTCGGTGTGCGTGAAGCCCCCGTTCGCCATCACGGCGAGCGGCGGCAGGCGCGAATCGCCACCGACCATCGTGTAGCCCGTCAGCTTGAAGAACCGCCCGAACGGCGTGAGCTGCGGGAACTCCGTGTGGCAGGACGTGCACGGCATCCCGGTCTGGCGAGCGAAGCTCGGCACGGCGTGCGCGGCGCCCGGCCAGGCGAGCAGCAGCACCAACGTCATCACCTGGGTTGTTGCCGGTTGGCGCGAGGCCGACCGCGAAGAGAGAAGACGGTCGGGCACGAACTCCCCTTCCTCTAGACGGTGCGGCGGACTCCGGTTGCAAGCCGGGGGCCAAGAGCCAGGGGATGCGATTCGCCACCGGAACGGGCCTGGTGCCCGGAGACGCAACTCCAGTCGCGTCTTGGCGGGGCGTCGTGACTCACGCAAGGACTTGTTGTCACGCCGCACGCCCAGCTTGAACCGCGTGCCCGTCGATGGCGGTTGACCGCACGCTGCCCGCCATGGTGGAACGGGCCCTTACCCGGGAGGGCGGTGCGGTCACTCGTGCGCAGGGGCGACCTTCCCCTAACAAGGGAAATCCCCATGCGCGGCGCGCCAATCGAGGCGAAGACCACATCCGCAGAACGCGGGGTGGCCTATCTGCGCCTCGCGGGGAACGCTTCCAGCGTGCCGGCCACCGCCTTCTCGACGACGCCCGCGTCGAGGCCTTGCTGGAGGTCTCCCGTCGCGCTGCCGACCCACACTTCCCGATTGCTCTTCTGGTCCACGGCGCGGATGGTGAGCCGCGTTTCGTGAGTCGTCGTCACGCCCTCGGAGCCGACGGGGACCGAGGTGCTGACCCCGCCGCCGACGTTGCCGCCCCACGAACCCATGCCGACGCCGATGCGGACGGGATTGGAGGCCTTCTCCTTCATGTGCACAGTCGTCTCGAAGCCGACCCGAAAGTCGGGATTCTCCTCGACTTCGCGGTAGCCCTTTTGGATGAGCTGTGCGCGGATGGCATTGTGGAGGTTCGCATCCGGGATCGAGAGCGGCGGCTCGCTTGCGCCCCCAGCGCTGTCGCTGGCCGGCAGCCAGCCGAACGAGGCATACGCGGCGATGTCCGTGCCCGGAGCGGTCGTTGATTCTGTCTGATAAGCCCCGCCGCTCGCACATCCCAGCAGCACGAACAGCAGCACGCCGGCAAAGCCAGACAGCGGCCTGTTCATGAGCAGGTCGGCGTTCTCGCGGGCGACGGTTCGGAGGAGCATCTCGGGCTCGTAGCGTTCCTAGTGCGGGTGCGCCTGCACCGTGCCGAGCGGCAGCGTGTAGAGGTCCTGGACCTGCTTGCGGCCGCGGATCTCGATCGCGGCATGCCGCTCGAAGTCTCGGCGCGCGGCCGGGTCGAGCGCCTCCCACGTGGCCGCGTCGATCACGAGCGCGGCATCGAGCTCGCGGCGTCAGCCCTGGAGCCGCGCCGCGAGGTTCGTCGTGTTGCCGAGCGCGGTCCAGATCATGCGGTCCGCGGCGCGGATGTTGCCCACGAAGGCCTCGCCCGTCGCGATTCCGACGCCCACGGAGAGCCCTGCCGTCTCCGGCCTTCGCGTCCTCCACCGGCAGCGCCCCGACGGCCGCGAAGATCTCGCGCCCCGCCGCCACGGCCGCGCGCTCCTTGTGCGGAAGCTCCCGGGGCGCGCCGAACACGGCCATCATGCCGTCGCCGTTGAACTCGACCACCGTGCCGCCGTGCTCGCGCACGATCTCCGACACCGTCTCCGTGTAGCGGTTCACCGTCGAGAAGATCTCCTCGGCGCGGCGCGGCTCCGAGAAGCTCGTGTAGCCGCGGATGTCCACGAAGAGCACCGAGACCTCGCGCTCGCGCGGGCGTCGAGCTCGGCGCCGCTGCGCGAGCTGCTCGGCGATCGCGCCGGGCACGTAGCGGCGCAGCGACTCCTGCATCGCCCGCGCCTCGCGGATCACCTGCTCCTGGTCGAAGCGCCGCAGCTGGCTCGACACCGCCTCCGCAACGGCGGCCAGGTGCGAGAGATCGGTCGAGGTGTAGACGTCGCCCGAGCGCTTGGGACCCAGGCACAGGAAGGCAGCGAGCGCGCTCGCGGCGCACCGGCACGACCACCTCGGCCTCGAGCGCCTCGAGCGCCGCACGGTCGAAGGGGCCGAGCGCCGCGGCGTCGGGCCGGCGCCCCGAGCGCGGAAAGCGCCAGGGGCTTGCGGCGCTCGGCGCAGCGTCGCGACGAGGGGGCTCCCCGCTTCGAACCCCGGCGGCACGGCGCGGCCAGCCACGAAGACCGGTGCGAAGGAATCCCCGGCTCGGGCGTAGACCACGCAAGCCCTCCGGCTGGAGCAGCCGATGGAGCTTCTCACCCACACACTGCGTCAATGCGCGTGTGTCCTCGCAAGCCGAGAGCGTGCGCAGCAGCTCCGCGACGCCGTGGTCGAGGGCGTAGCGCTCCTTGAAGAAGACGCGATCGATCCGAGGGCGCAGCCGCTGGTGCACCGGAATCACCACGGCCGCCAGCGCCAGCGAGAGCGCGGCTCGACCGACGCGGGGTTCGACGCCGAGCAGCCCCGACGAGAGCTCGCCGAGCCATGGCACCACGACGAGGCCGGTGCCCACGAGGGCGACGAGCACGAGGTTGTAGGACGCCGTCGCGCTCAGCAGGCGGTCGACGTCGAAGAAGTTGAAGCGCGCGATCGCAACGAGGAGGGAGACGGGGAAGAGGAGCAGCGCGAGGTAGCTGATCAGGTAGACCGGGCGCTGGGCGACTTCGGGCTGGATCGCGATCCAGGCGGCGACGGCGAGCCGGGGAAGGAGCGCACAGTAGCCGCCCCACAGAACCCACTTTGCCTGGCGGCGACCGATCGGATCCAGACCCCGGTAGATGCGCGTCGCCAAGACGAGAAGCGTCACGCCAAGAAGGAGGGCCAGGGCATACAAGGTGCGGAGAAAGAGCGGGTACGGAACGAGACCCAGAAGGAAGAGCAGCAGGAGGGGTCCGAAGAGCCACGGACCCACGCGGACGAGCCAACGCATCGGCGGAGCGGCGGGGCTGTGCAGCAAGAGAGCTCGAAGAGAAAGAGGCGCGATGAGGGTGGCAGCCGTGATGAAGATCGTGGCAGAAGCGTAGAGCTCCCACCGGTTCGCGCCGAACCCCTTGGATGCCGTGACGATGGCAAGGCAGAGAAGGGCGAGAAACCAGGCACGCACCAGCGGCGAAGGACTTGCGCGTAGGAACAGGACCACCGCGCTCAGTGCGAAGCCGAACGACACGAGCAGGAGCGGCCAGACCACCGCGTACGAGCCCAGACGGAGCGTGGTCTCGACGCGCTCCCCAGCTCGCTCGAATACGATGGTGACGACCCGCTCCGGTCCGGCCTCCTCTGCAGCGAGCGCGAAGAAGCCTAGGAAGCCGACGCCTCGGAGATCCGCGTCGCCCATGCGGAGCAGCCGGTCGCCGACGCGCAGGCCAGACTCGCTTGCCAACCCGAGCGAGAACCCGCTCACCGTCGGATATTCCTCGGCGCCGAGGGGTGCGGACACGACGACCGGCGGGAAAGCCACACCGCGAACCGCGGATCGAACGCTGAGGCCGAAGCAGGCCGCCCAGATCGGTAGCAGGACGGCCAGGAGCAGCTTGTCGCGTGAGCCCAGGCGTGCCAGAGCCATCCTCCCGGCTCGGAATCGCTCAGGAGATGCGCGCGCTCGGCGCTTCAGACCCCGGCATTCTACAGGATGCGGTGACCTCGCGGGTCCCAGACACCGTCGCGCGGGAGCTGGTCGGGCGTCGGGTCGATGCGCGGCACGGTAGCCCGCCGCGCATTCGTTCTCGGACCCCCGCTGCTCGGCACGCACGCCGGTTGCCCTCGCTGCGCCAACCGGACCCCTGCACAGCGGTTCGTTGCGGGCGTCGCCAGGTCGGCTGCGTTCGCTGGAGTCTTGGCAGCTTCCCTGTGTGCGCCCTACACACGCCTGCGACAGGAAGCGGATTGCCACACACCGGGCACTCGGATCCGGAGCTGACCCTGCGCACCTACGCGCACGCGCTGCCCGTCCAGAAAGCCGACCTCGCCTTCGCCGACTTCGGTGCGGCAGACGGCTCCGGGCGTCTCCAGACGTCTCCGGCTGAAGCCGACGGGCGGCCAGGCTGCCGAGGCGAGTGCTGCAACCGAGCGGGAGCCCCCGCGAATGCTTGGAGCGCGAGACGGGATTCGAACCCGCGACCCTCGGCTTGGGAAGCCGATGCTCTACCAGCTGAGCTACTCGCGCGTCCTGCGCAGCTTGGCACCTCGCTGTGCGCGCTGCAACGGAGGCGGAGGGCCGGGCCCTACTCCTTGACCAGGTCGGCGAAGAGGTCGTCGAGGTCGCCGCCGCTGTCATCGCCACGGAGCGGGATGGCGTTGGCGAGGTCGTCGGAGTCGGCGAACAGGGCCATGGTGGCGTCGGGCTCGCTGGCCTTCTCGAAGGCCTCGTCGATCGCAGAGGTGTCACCGAGCATGGCAACCGTCTCGTGCGGGGCGGAGCGCAGCGGGTCGGTGCCGATCGCCACCACCTCCTCGAGCTCGATCGCGGCGTCGGCCTCCTCGAAGATCGCGTCGAGCTCGCGCGGCGGCGCGCGCTTGGGCGCGGGAGCGGCAGGAGCGACGACCTTCGGCGGCGGGGGCGGCGCGGGCTTGCGTGCGGGCGCGGGCGCCGCCGCGGGGATGAACACCGGAGCGGTCAGGGCCGGCTTCCGGGCGGGCTCCAGGGGCACGATCGGGGTCGGCGCCAGCGGGGCTGCCGGCTCGGGCTCGCGCAGGTCGAGCTCGGAGGCGGCGCGCTCCACGTCGGCGGCGGTGGCGCTCACGCGGCCGGCCATGTGCGCTTCGAAGAGGGCCGCATCCGCGAGGCGGTTCAGCCGCCGCGGCACGCCCGCTCCCCACTTCACGAGCGCCGCGACGGCGCCCGACTCCACGATGGCCGGGTTGCCGCCGGCGGCGCGGATGCGGTGCGTCAGGTAGCGACCCGCCTCTTCGTTCGTGAGGGGCGCGAGGCGCAGCGGCACGTCGAGGCGATCGGCGAGCGCGGACTCGTCCGCCACGGCGCGCGCCAGCGCCGGCAGGCCCACCAGCACGAGCGTCAGCAGCCGCCGCTCTTCGTACTCGAGATTGAGGAGGCCGCGCAGCTCGCGCAGCACGCCCTGCTCCGCCAGCACCTGTGCCTCGTCGAGGATCACGACCGCATGGCGGCCGTCCTCGCGCACGATCGCGAGCTGCTCGTACACCTCGGTGAGCACGGCCGCGCGCTCGCGCGACGGCGATTCGACGCCGAGCTGGCGCGCGAGGCGGTCGAGCACCCAGGCGCCGTCGCTCACGCCCGGCACGGGCACGAGCAGACACGCTTCGAAGATCTCCTCCTCGAGCCCCTCGAGCACGTGCCGCACCAGCATCGTCTTGCCGAGCCCGCCGGCGCCGGTGAGCAGCACCAGGCCCTTGCCCTGCTGGGCCGCGCGCCGCAGCCGCGCCGCCGTCTCGCGCACCGACTGGCTCTCGAAGAAGAGGTCGAGCTGCGGCTCGTTGGCGAACGGGTCGCGGGTGAGGCCAAAGGTCGAGAGATGTTCCACGTTCGCCTGTCCTATACGAAGGAGATCTTGCGCTTCCGCCGCGGGGCGGCCGGCTCGGCCGGAGCCGGCGCTTGCTGCGGCTCCTCGGCCTCCGCCTCACGCGCGGCCGGCGCCGGGGGCGGCGGCTCGGGCGCGGCTTCCGCCTCGGGCTCGGGCTCGCTCGGCTCGGGCTCCGCGTCGGGCTCCGGTCGCTCGTCCGCGTCGTCGCCGAACAGGTCGTCGAAGGATTCGTAGCGCGGGGCCGTCGCGGGTGCGGGCGTCTCGGCGAGCAGGTCGTCGAACGACTCGTACGCCTCGCCGCTCTGCGCGCCCGCCGGCGGCCGCTTCGGCCCTTTGGCAAGCGCGGCCAGCTCCGCCGCCACGTCGCCGAACTCGGGATCGGCCTTGCGCACTTCCTCGAAGGCGGCGCGCGCGCGCGCCACGTCGCCCTGCGCCGCGTAGGCGCGGCCCACGTCGTAGCGCAGGGGCACGCGCTGCTCGGACGGCAGATTCGGCAGCGAGAGCGCCTGCTCGAGATGCGCCACGGCGTCGGCCGTGCGCCCGAGATCGAGCGCGCAGAGCCCGAGCATGTGGAGGCACGCGAGCTTGCGCTCGGGCGCCGACATCGCGAGCTGGAAGGCCTCGATGGCGTCCTCGAGCAGGCCCATCTCCTTGTAGGCGATGCCGAGGTCGTAGCGGGCCTCGTGATCCCCTTCGCCGAGCTCGCGCTCGACGCCGGTCTTGAAGGCAGCGAAGACCTGCTCGAACGCCTCTTCCTCGGTGCCCGCGAGCGTGCGCACCGCGGGCTCGTCGCCGCCGAGCGCAGCGGCGAGGTCGAAGTCCCCGCTCTCGACCATGGGCGCGCCCGTGAGGCTCGGCGCAGTGGTCTCGGCCTGGACGTGCGGCGCCGGCGGAGGAGGAGGCGGCGGGGCGACCCCCTGCGGCGGCGCCGCCGGACGCGCGGGCGGCGCGACGGGCGGCGGCGGCGGCTCCTCGACCTCGAGGTCCATCTCCAGCTCGAGCAACGGCGCGGGAGCCGGCGAAGGCGGCGGCTCGTCCGGCGCCGGCAGATCGAGGTCGCCGCCGAAGTCGATCTCCACTTCGGGCGGCGCGTCGTCGATCTCGATGGGCGCGACAGGCGGCGCCACGTCGATCTCGATCGGCGCGACTCGTGGCGCCACGTCGATCTCGATCGGCGCGACGGGCGGCGTCGCCGGCGCCCGCGGTAGGGAGGCGGGCACTGCGACGGGCGCGCTCGGCGACGGCGCACCACTCCGTGCGGCGACCTCACCCAGGCGCAGCATCGCCTGGGGATGATTCGGCGCCGCGGCGAGGATGCGCTCGTACAAGGCGCGCGCCTCGTCGAGCAGGCCCTGCTCGAAATAGAACTCGGCCTCTTCCAGGTCTCCCGCGACGCGCGCGGATGTCGTGGCCGTCGGCGAGTCGCCCGTGAGGGAAGGCCCGTACGACTTCATCTCCGCCTCGGGCGCGGCGGACTCCTCGAGCTCGTCTGCATCGAGCGGCTCGAGCCCGTCGATGTCGAGCGCGTCCTCGAGCTCCGGCGTGGCGGAGAGCGTCGGATCTTCGATCGCCTCGAGCGAGCCGCCGAGGTCGATGTCGATCTCGACCTCGTCGCCGGCGTCGGCCGGCGCGGACGGTGCGGCCGGTGCGGGCCGCGCCGGCGGTGCGAACGCCGCTGCCGCGGCGGGATCGACGTTCGCCATGCGGTCGCGGATGCGCTGCACCACGTCCTTGTCGCCGGCGGCGCGCGCGGCCTCCGCGGCGCGCTGCCAGGCGGTCAACGCGTGTGCGGTCTCGCCGCTCGCGGCGAGCGCTTCGCCGAGGCTCTCGAGGGCGCCGCGATGGCCGGGCTCCTGCGCGAGGATCGCGCGCAGCGCGCCGACGGCGCGCTCGTTCTTGCCGTAGCGCAGGTAGACGGTCGCCTCCGCGAGCAGCTGATCCGGATCCGCCGACTCGAGCTCGGCGCTCGCGGCCGGCGCCTCGACGGCCGCGGCGACGGGCCGCGGCGGCGGCACCGCGACGCGCGGCTTCTCGACGGGCTTGGGCTTCTCGATCGGCTTCGGCTTCTCGACGACCTTCGGCTTCTCCGCGAACTTCGGCTTCTCGCGCTTCGGCGTCTCGACGTTCGTGGTCTCGGCGCGCGGGCGCGCCACCGGCGGAGGCGGAGGCGGCGGCTTGGGCTCGGGCGCGCCGAGCGGCTCGGCGTCGAGCAGGAAGTCTTCCTCGGGCAGCTCCGCTTCGAGCTCGAGCACGGGCACGTCGGTGCCCTCGAGCGGATTGTCGGACTCGTCGGGAGCGAGCGCCTCGAGCCCGCCGAAGCGCTGCATCAGGTCGCGCGCGCGCCCTTCGTCTCCGCGCAGGCGGTACAGCTCGGCGAGCTCGCGGAAGGTGTCGCGCGAGCGCTCGACTTCACCGTCGCCGGCGAGCGCATGGCCGAGAATCTCGCGGCCTTCGATGTCTTCGGGCTGTCCCGCGAGCAGGCGCTCGGCGAGCTTCCGCGCCGCGGCGAACTGGTTCGCGGCGAGCTTCGCGCGCGCCACCGCGAGCAGCGCCGGCGCGCGGTCGGGATCGCAGGCGAGCATCCGCTCGAGGGTGCGGATCCGCTCTTCGTCTTCACCGCGCCGCTCGAGCTCGTCGGCCACCGCCTGGTACTCGGCGATCGCCTCCTGCTTGCGGCCTTCCTTCGCGAACAGCTCCGCCACCTTGAGGCGGTTCTGCGTGTTCGCGGGATCGAGCGCGGCCATGCGGCGCAGCAGCTCGAGCGCGTCGTCCTTGTCGCCCGCGCGATACGCGGCGTCCGCGGCCGCCTGGAGTGCGGCGATCGCATCGGGCACGAGGCCCATGCGCGCGTACAGATCGGCGAGCGGCACGGAGACGTCGTGGCGCTTCGGATCGAGCCGCGAGATCTGCTTGTAGAGCGCGACCGCCTTCGCATCGAAGCCGTCGCGCGTGAACTGCTGCGCCACGCGCAGGTAGGCGTTGATCGCCTCGTCCCGCTTGCCCTGCTTCAGGTAGAGGTCGCCGACCTTGAGCAACACGTTCGAATCGTGCGGGTCGGCCTTGAGGAGGGTGCGGTAGTCCTCGAGCGCCTTGTCCAGAGCGCCGCGCTGCAGGTGCTTCTGCGCGGACTCCAGGATCTTCCGCTTGTTGATCGCCAAGCACCGCCCCCGTACAGACGAGTACCCACAGGGAGAGGGCTGGGCCGCCTCCCCTCCTTCCTAGGTATCGGCCGGCGGCAGGGGCCCTTGAGGTGCCCGGCCTGCACCCGCTTGCGCAGGCGCGCGGGGATTCCCCGTCAGCGCGAGAGGGCGTCGAGCAGCGCCTCGAGGCCGAGCCGGTAGCTCGTCGGGCCGAAGCCGCTCACCACGCCGACGGCGATCGGCGTGATCAGGGAGCGCTGCCGGAACTCCTCGCGCGCGGCCACGTTGGAGAGATGCACCTCCACCACGGGCAGCTCGACCGCGGCGAGCGCGTCGCGCAGCGCCACGCTGGTGTGCGTGAGGCCGCCGGGGTTGATGAGGATGCCATCGGCCCAGCTGCGCGCCTCGTGGATGCGGTCGATCAGCGCGCCCTCGTGGTTCGACTGGAAGCCCTGCACCTCCGCGCCATTCACCTTGGCGACCGCCGCGAGCTCCGCCTCGATCTCCTCGAGCGTCGCGTGCCCGTAGACGTCGGGCTCGCGCGTGCCCAGCAGGTTCAGGTTCGGCCCGTGCAGGACCAGGATGCGCTGCGGCTCGGACATGGCGCCATTCTAACGCTTCGCTCGGCTTCGCCTCGCTGCGCGGGAGCGTGGCCGGCCCTCCGCGCGCAGTGGCCCAGCCCTTGCTCTAACGCTTCGCTCGGCTTCGCCTCGCTGCGGACCTCGCTCGACTCTGCCTACAGCTCTTCGCGGATCGCGAGCTGGTGGCGCCGCATCAGGTAGCGGCCCTTCCCCACGTTGCCTTCGGGCGTGAGCGCGAGCACCAGGTAGGTGTCGCGATCCACCGCCTGGATCAGCACGTGGAAGCGCTCGGTCTGCACGACGAGCTCGAGGATCGCGCCGGCGTCCGCCGCGTCGGCGGCCTTGCGCGCCTCGTCGAGGATGCGGCCGAACTCGACGCCGAGCAGTGCTCAGCTCGTCGGCGGCGTCGCGCGGCGACGAAGCCGACGACCTCCGCGATCGGCACGCCGTCGCTCCCCATCAACGCCGCCCCGAGTGCGCCGGGACACTCGCTCAGCACCTGGCCCAGAATCGACTCGAAGCTCATCGCGATGCTCTCCGCAGGTTGTCGAGCCAGCGCTCGAGCGTGCCCACCCAGCGCTTGCGCTCGTCGGGCGCAGCGGCGCCTGCTTCGGCTTCGCCGCGCAGCGACGCGACGGATCGCGCGGGCGCGCTCCGGGTCGCCCTGGCGCTCATAGAGGCCGGCCACCGTCTCGGTCGCGAACGGCGAGTCGGGCGGTCGGTGCGCACGCCCTCGGGCTCGCCCTCGCTCGACCGCGCGCAGCGCCGCCTCGGCCACGCGGTTCGTCGTCCACGCCTCGACGGGCTCGGACTCGGCGCGCTCGAAGGCGTGCTCGAGCTCGTTCTCCGCGAGGTCGGCCAGCGGATCGGACTGGACGTGGAACGGCTCGTCTTCGTCCGGCTCGAGCACGAGCGGCTCGGGCGCGATCGAGGAGACGCTCGCCGCGCCCGGCTCGAGCGCGCGTCGTGCGCCCGAAGCGTCGCCGAGATCGAGACACGCGAGCGCGAGCACGATGCGCCCGGCCAGCTCGTAGGGCTCTTCCACCAGGCCGGCCTCGGCGAGACGCCGCGCCTGCTCGGGCCGCCCCGCGCGGCGCGCGGCCTCGGCGTCTCTCACCCAGTTGGTTTCGTCGCTCACCGGACCTCCGGAGGAACGATTTCTCTCGGCAGCAGCGACACGGTCTCCGCCCGCCCGATGCCGCGCAACGCGATGAAGCGGATGTGTGTGTCCCGCCTCTTCTTATCGACCGACAGCGCTCTGAGATAAGCCTGCCGCGGGTGGCGCGGCAGCTCGGTGGGCAATCCGGCGCGCGCAGCAGCGCGACGATGCGGCGGCCGTGCCGGCCGGGCGCAAGGCCGCGCGCCCGGACAGGCGGGCCGCGAAGGCCATGCCGATCGCGACCGCCTCGCCGTGCAGATCGCCCCGGTAGCGCGGTCAGGCTCTCGATCGCATGCCCCAGCGTGTGGCCGAAGTTGAGGAGCATGCGCAGCCGCTCTCGCGCTCGTCCTCGCCACCACGGCGGCCTTGATGGCGCAGTTCGCGCACCACGATCGGCAGCAGCGCCTCGTCGCGCGCCAGCAGCGCGTCGACCTCCGCCTCGAGCAGGGCGAACAGCGCGGCGTCGAGGATCGCGGCGTGCTTGATCACCTCGGCCATGCCGGCGCGGCGCTCGCGCCGCGGCAGCGTCTTCAGGGTGGCGGCGTCGATCCACACCAGGCGCGGCTGGTGGAAGGCGCCGATCAGGTTCTTGCCGCGCGGGAAGGTTGACGGCCGTCTTGCCGCCGACGCTCGAATCGACCTGCGCCAGCAGCGTGGTCGGCACCTGCACGAACGGGCACGCCGCGCAGGAAGGTGGCGGCGATGAAGCCGCGAGGTCGCCGACCACGCCGCCGCCGAGCGCGACGACCGCGCTAGCCGCGGTCGGCGCGCGTCGGCCAGGAGCGCGTCGTAGAGGCCCAGCCAGGCGAGGTTCTTGCTGCTCTCGCCGTCCGGCACGTCGAGGCGGTGGGCGCGAAGCCCGGCGCTCTTCAGCGAGGCCAGCGTGCGCGCCCGCCCAGCGCCGGCCCACCGGCGGCGTCGTGATCACGAACGCGCGCGAGGGCGCGACGATCCGCTTCACGGCGGCGCCGAGCTCGTCGAGCGTGCCGAGGCCGATCTCGATCGGGTAGCTGCGCTCGCCGAGCGCCACCTCGACGCGACGTCGCGGGGCCGGCGCGCTCATCCGGCCGCTCCGAGGCGCCGCGCCACCAGCGGCGGCGGCGCCCTCCGCGTCGAGCTCGTCGGTGTCCACCACCACGGTGGCGCGCAGGTAGGCGGGCTCGCGCTCGGCGAGCAGGGCGCGCAGCTTCGCGAGCCGCGCCTCGGGGTCGAGGCCCGCGAGCAGCGGCCGCGCGGCGGCGTCGCCGAGCCGCGCGGCGAGCGTCTCGAGGCGCGCGCGCAGGTAGACCAGCGTGCCGCTCGCGAGCAGGCGCTGCGCCGCGCCTGGCTGCGCCGCGGCGCCGCCGCCGAGCGCGACCACGGCGCGCTGGCCGGCCACCGCCTCGATCGCCTCGCGCTCGCGCTTGCGGAAGCCTGCCTCGCCTTCGCTGGCGAACAGCTCCGGGATGCTGCGTCCCGCGCTGCGCTCGATCTCGCGGTCGAGATCGACGAGCGGGCGCGCGAGCCGCGCCGCGAGCAGAGCGCCCACCGCGGACTTGCCCGCCCCCATCATCCCCACCAGCCAGACGGTGCCGTCGCGCACGGAGGCAGAATAACGCAAGAGCGAGGGCGGGAGCAAGGGCTGGCGCGCTCGGCCCGAGAGCCCGGCCTCGCCCCGCGCAGCGAGGCGAAGCCGAGCGAAGTAGCAGTCGGGCTCAGCTGCCGACTTCGGGGTTCACCACCACGCGCGGCGTCACGAAGACCAGGAGCTCCTGGCGCACTTCGCGCGTCTCGTTGTTCTTGAACGCGTTGCCGATGATCGGGATCTTGTGCAGGAAGGGCACGCGCGTCTGGCGATCGGCCGAGCGCACCACGTAGATGCCGCCGATCACGAGCGTCTGACCGTCCCGCACCAGCGTCTCGGTCTGCGCCTCGTTCTTGGCGATGGCCGGCGAGCCCGTGGGCGTCGGCACGCTGTCGTCCGGCGCGTTCCGCTGCACCTCGATCTTCATGATGATGCTGCGGTCCTGCGTGATGTGCGGCGTCACGTCGAGCCGCAGCACCGCGTCGATGAACTCGAGCTTGGCGTCCCCGTTCTCGAAGGTCTGGAAGGGGATCGACACGCCCTGCTCGATCGACGCCTTGCGGTTGTCGAGCGTCACCACGCGCGGGCTCGAGATCACCTTGCCTTCGCCTTCGCTCTCGGCCGCCTCGAGCTCGAGGTCGAGGTTGAAGCGGTCGTCCAGCAGGAAGGCGCCGACGTTCACCACACCCGTCGCGAGCTCGGTGATCGGGTTCGAGACGGCGATGTTGTTCGGCGCAACCGTGTTGGAGAGGATGTCCTGCACGTTCTGGAGCGTGAAGCCGTCGCTACCGACGTTCTCGCTTCAGCGGGCTGCCGGTGTCGAAGGCGTCCTCGAAGGGCTGGACGCCGACGCCCCAGCGGCTGCCGACCTCGCGGAGGTAGTCGAGGTTGGCCTCGACGATCTTCGCCTCGATCATCACCTGCGGCGTCTGCGTGTCGATCGCCTTGATCAGGGCGACGGACTCGTCGATCACGTGGCCGATGTCCTTCAGGATGATCGTGTTGGTGCGCATGTCGATGTCCACCGTGCCGCGCTGGGTGAGGAGGCGCTTGACCATCTTGGCCACCTCCTTCACGTTCGCGTAGTTCACGGGCTGGAGCTTGACCACGAGGTCCTCCAGCTTCTCCTTCGCGCGCTTCTCCTGGAGCCGCGCCTCCTCCTCGCTCTTCAGCACCTCGCCGGGCGCGATCCGGAGCACGTTGCCGACGCGCACGAAGCCGAGGCCCTTGGTGAGCAGGATGACGTCGAGCGCCTGGTCCCAGGGCACGTCCACCAGGCGGATCGTGACCTGACCCGAGACCTCGTCGCCCGCGATGATGTTGAGGTCCGACACCTCGGCGATCAGTCGCAGCACGTCGTCGATCTCGACGTCCTTGAAGTCGAGCGAGATGCGGCGGCCCGTGTAGATCTTGCCCTCGAGCAGGCCGCCCTCTTCGAGCACCTCGATGCCATGGCCGTCGCGTCGATCGCCGCGGGACCCGGCCCCTTGCCGTGCGTGGCCTGCTTGATGGCCTTGGCCGACGCGCCCGTTCGGGAGCGGCGTCCGCCAGCGCCGGTCGGATCCGTCGCCGGCTGCACGTCGGCGCCCCGCCGACATCACCGGCACCGGCTCCGCCGCCGCGCCGGCGCTCACGAACTCGAGCATCAGCATCGTGCCGTGCTGCGAGACCACCGGCTTGGAGCCCGGCGCGCGCTCGACGACGACGCGCACCTCGGGCGTCGCCAGCTCGGGCTGCTCGAAGGCCGCGACCATCGAGACCACGCCGGGCTGCTCGGGCGTGAGCCGCACCGCCGCCTCCGGCAGGATGTGCGCGCCGCGCACCTGCACCATCACCGTCTTCTCGTCGACCTCGGTGAGGCCGTAGTCGGCGGGGGCGTCGGTCACGATCACCACGCGATCGTGGCCGTCCGTGGAGTCGAGCTGGACGCCGTGCACCATCTGCGCCTTGCCGGTGCCCTCCGCGGCGGCCTCGGCTCCGCGGGCGCGGCCGGAGCCGACTCGCCGCCGGCCATCGCCCCGGCCGGCGCGGCCTCGTCGGTCTTCGCCGGCGCGCTCTCGGCGTCGGCCAGCATCGGCATGGCCTCGGCCATCGCCGGCAGCTCCGCGCCCGCGAGCGCGATGAGTCGATTGATCGCCGTCTAAGAGATTGTCAAAAATA